>JAXGYZ010000001.1:0-1686 GCA_040772005.1 Anaerolineae bacterium
GCGCAATGGGCATTCCCGCGTGCCATGATATGCGTATTTCTTACCATTGACACACCTCCCGACCTTGAGCGATAATAGTACGTAACAAATTCTTCTATGAATCGAGGGAGGGAACAATGCAGCATAATTTGCGGGGACGCGTTTCCAAGCTGGCAGTAGTGGGCGCGGTCTTGATTCTGGCGCTGTCCGTGGGCGCGGCGCTGGCTTTGACGCTGGGCTACGCGGACGGCGTGTGGTCGAACGCAGTCAGCTATGGCGGCGCCGGCGTGCCGGTGACCTGCCTGGCTTACGGCGCCGATAACAGCGCCGCCATTCCGCAGAACCAGACGACGACCGATGAAAACCAGGTCCGCTACGGCCGGCCTGCCGACAACTATCCCGACAACTGCACGCCATTTTCGAACCAGAGCGGCTTCGGATTCGATGGCAGCGATGGGGTGCCCAACTTCAACCCCGGAGAGCAGTTCCTCCTGGGCGTGTTCACGCACTACAACAATGAAATCTATGTCAACAGGGATGACGCCGCCGACCGCCTGCGGACGGTGGACCTGGCCGTCGCGCTGAACTTCACCGATCCGGTACTGAATGAGACGCTGAACTACACGGTCCAGCTGGACGAGACGCCGAATGAGGCGTTTCCCTGCGTCTACGGCAACGAGGGCGGCCGCGGGTGCAACGACCGGGTGACCTTCCCGACGTCCATCGGTGACGAGACGTTCACCATCGACGGCGTCGAATACACGCTGCAGATCACCGGCTTCGTCGATAACGGCGAGTCAGCCTCCTGCCCGGCCGCGCCCGCGGGCGCGCCGGCCACCCAGTTCATCACCGGAGAGGACTCTCTGAGTCGCGCGTGTCTCTACGCACGCATCGTCCTCAAGGTCGACTTCGGTGATGCACCCGACGGGCCCACGCTGATGGCCGACGATGGTGCGCGGCACAACATCACCGCCGCCGGCCCGTGGCTCGGGAATGCCAAGCCCGACGGCGAGAACGACGGACAGCCCAATGCGAGCGCGTCCGGCGATGATCTGGCCGTCCCTGATGACGAAGACGGTATCGTCCTGGTGGGCCCGGGCATCTGGAGCGCACCGGAGGGCGGGAAAGTCACGGTCCTGGTGAACAAGGGCAGCGCGCCGCGCGCGTGCGTGTACGGCTGGGTGGATTGGGCCGGCGACGGGTTCGGCGTGGGCAGCGATTCGACGGCCCAGGGCTTCGTGACCAGCTCGGGCAACCTGGAGCTGACCTTTGCGGACAACCTGCCGGCGGCCGAGAGCTATCCGTCTGCCGCGTTCCTGCGCCTGCGGGTGACATCCGGCGCCGAGTCGTGTCCGGCGCTCGGGGCCAGCGGGCTGGCCGTTGACGGCGAGGTCGAAGACCACATGCTCAGCTTCGGCCCCAATGCCGTGAATCTGTCTGGCTTCGCGGCCGTGCCGGCGGCAGGGTGGCCGGCTGCCGGAGGGCTGCTCTCGGTCCTCGCGCTTGCCGGCGCGAGCCTGAAGAGGATGATCCGCCGCTAGCCGCAGCAGCAAGCTGCTCTGACAACCGTGGCCCCGGAGGTTCCTGCAGACCTTCCGGGGCCTTTTTCGTCTCAAGATGACGCTTGACAAATCTCTTCCCCTGCAAGATAATCAGACAAGATCCGCATTCATCATACTGAGGAGGAGAGGCCATGAACCCACGTGT
>JAXGYZ010000002.1:0-1395274 GCA_040772005.1 Anaerolineae bacterium
CCGCACAGCCCTGTTGTGCCATGCCGAACGAACTTGACGGAGACCCCTGATTCGGTTATACTCGTTTCTTGCCATGCCGAAGTGGCGGAACGGTATACGCGACGGTCTCAAACACCGTTGGGCATTGGCCCTTGTGGGTTCGAATCCCACCTTCGGCATCTTACCCACCCGGCCAGGCGCTTTGGTTTTATCGTCACATTATAGCGCGTCCTGGCACAGCCCATGTGCAGGTATTATAGCAGCGTTACTGCGTTCGGGCCAAAGCCTACATCCCAAACACATGGGGACCTTTTCTGAATGCAACAGACCGCGTCAAACCCGTACAGGGAGACAACAAAGGTTCGTTGGTCACCCCTGCGCGGCGCCTTGATCCTGTGCGTCATACTCGTCCTGGCCGTCCTGACTGCAGGGTGCGGCCGGACCGCCAGGCCCAATACCTCATCCCCCGCCGCCCGCGAAGCCAGCCTGAGAGAGATCGCGGCAGAATTTGCGCGTTCGGGAGACCTGGCGCAAGCGCAGGCGCGCCTGGACGAACTGAGCTTCGCGAATCCGGGCCAACTGCTGGTCACCCTGGCCGAGACTGACCTGGGCGCAGGGCGATCGGCGGACGAAGTCAGGCCGCTGGCAGACCTGGCACAGGCCATGGGCGTCAGCAGCCCGAAGCTGGTGGCGTACTTTGCGCCCACGCTGGCGCCGACCGACACGCCGCCGCCCGACACGCCTGCACCCGCGACGCCGACGCCTGAGCCGCCGACCGCGGAACCGCCCACCGAGACGGCTACTGCACCGGCAGCCACCGTGGAGCCGCCCACGGCCACGCCGACCGAAGCGCCGGCCACCCCGCGCGTCGTGGCGAACACTAACGCCAACGTGCGCAGCGGGCCGGGCCGGGCCTATCCGGTCATCGGCAGCCTGCGGACGGGGCAAGAGGTCGAAGTCGATGCGCGCAATGCCAACGGCGACTGGTGGCGCATCGCCTGGAACGGGCAGGCCCAGGCGTGGGTCTCAGGCACGACTGTCCGTCTGCAGGGGCAGATCGACACGGTTGCAATCGCCGACAACATCCCGGCGCTGCCGCCTACCAGCACGCCGCGGCCCACGACGCCGCCTGCCGAGCAGCCGACTAACCCGCCGGTTATCTCCGGGCCTGATTTCAGAGTTAGCGAAAAGCGCCTTTGGAATGTTGAGGAGAATGGCGGTGGTCATGACGGCCCTTCAGTTCATTGTGGTGACAAACGTGAACTTCATGTGACGGTTCTCGATGCAGCTGGAAACCCTCTGAATGGTGTAACCGTGAAGGCGAATCTCGGAGCCATGGAAGAAGTGGTAACTGGACACAAGGGCGTACCGGGAAGTGCTGAGTTCGTTCTTGGTGGGGGCCAAGAGATAACCATTATTCGAGATGTCGATGGACGCTCAGTCACCAGCGACTATGTCGCTGGCCTAACTACCAGATCACCTGACATACCCAGGGACATATTGATGGCCGCAGGATACTGCACTGAAGACAATACCTGTGACGCTTTCCTTAAGCGAATGGGGTGCAACGGCCATCATTCCTGGACTGTGACCTTCCGTCGCGCGTACTAATCGTAATCGCCATCGGAAGCGAGGAGAGAATCGATAGTGAAAGAAGCCATGATGGAGAACACGCCGCTGTTCTCCGTATTAACGGAAGAACAGCGCTCGATCATCGCCAGCCGCATGATCCTGGCGAACCGGAGCGCGGGCGAGCTCATCTATCAACAGGGGCGACCGGCCACCGCCCTGTACCTCATCAAATCCGGCTGGGCTCGTCTCGTCACCGATCAGTACGCCGTGCTCGCGAACCTGAGCGCCGGCAGCCTGCTCGGTGAGGCCGACACCATCTCAGGCCGTAACTACAGCACCTCCGCCGAGGCCGCAAGCGACGTAACGGTGTGGGTGCTGGCCGCCAACGACCTGAAGGCCATCATGGCCGACTACCCCGAGATTGGCCGGGCCATCAAGCGGGCCGTGGGGCTGGGCGAGGAGCAGGCGCTCGTACGCCATCTGCGCCGCCTGGAGCTGCTGGGCGGGCTGAACAACAACCAGCTGCAGGAGATTGCAGAACATCTGCAACCCGCGCGCTTCATTGCCGGGGAGACCATCTTCCGCCGCGGCAGCGAGGGCGACGCGCTGTACATCGTGGACCAGGGGCAGGTGCAGGTCAGCAGCGTGTCGGGCGCAGTGTCCAGCGCGGGGCCGGGCGAAACCTTCGGTGAAGGCGCCTTCCTGACCGGCGATACGCGCGCGACCGAAGTGACAGCACTCACGGACGTTGTCACCTGGTCGCTCACCCGCAGCGATTTCGAGACGCTGGCCCTGCGCTATCCGATCATGGCGCTCAACCTGAGCCGGGTCATCAGCCGCCGCCTCCACGAGCGCAACCTGCGCGCGGAGCCGGTGGCCCCGGTCGTGCAGCGAGTCGCCGCGCCGCAACGCGCAGCCGCCCCCGCACCTGCCAGCACCGTGGTGGCCGTCAACAAGGCCGCGGACTCCGCGACCTCCTGGTGGGGCCGAAGCAGCCTCGGGGCCAAAGTCCGGCTCATCGCTATGGTCTTGTTGCTCATCTGGTTGCTCGGTGTGGCCGCACCGGCCATCATCATCTCGCTGCTGTCGCAGGCCCCCGCGGTGAGTTCTGCCCGCCCCATCGCCAGCTCGCAGATGTCGGTCGCCGACAGCGCCATGCTGGTCGCGCTGGCCGCGGACCTGCCCGAAGAGACCATGCCCACCTACACGCCGTGGCCGACCGAGACGCCGATCCCGACGCCGACCTTCACGCCGACCGCGACGCCCACGGAGACGCCCATCCCGACGGCCACGTTCACGCCGACTGAGACGCCTGTCCCGCCGACCGCGACGCCCATCCCGCCGACCGCGGCGCCGGTGCGCCAGGTCGTGCGCGAGGTGGCTGCGGCACCTGCGGCCCAGGCGCAGGTAGTGGCAGCCGTCGCACCGAAAGCAGCCCCGGCAGCTCAGCCGTCAAATCAGTTCACTCTGGTTGAAATGCGCCGGCTGGAGCCCTGCGAAAACCGCGGCATGCACAACATCTTCATAACGGTGGTGGATGCGGCAGGCAACCCGGTGGACGGCGTGACGCTGGTCCAGTCGCCGGCGGGCGAGCCGGGCAACGTGGTGGACAAGAGCGTGTCCGGCACGAAAGGTCCGGGCAAGGCGGAGTTCATCATGTGGAAGTTCGCTGAGTATGCCGTGTATGTGACTACCGACGGGGCCAATCCGGGCAGCACGGACATTGCCCGCCCGCTCCACTCCAACTTCACGGATGAGGCCAACTGCGCCGATGGCGGCGGCGGCAACACCCTGTTCCATAACTCGTTCACCGTCACCTTCCGCAAGAATTTCTAGCCTGACGTTCTGCTAATCCGGCTGAGAGACGTCCCAATAATGGGGCGTCTCTCTTTTTTATGCCCTGAAAACGGGTATAATACCAACGTTCAGTGTCGATGTGGGACAGAGGAGTCCGCATTCTCAAATGCGGACGGCAGGCCGCTGTTCCGCGTCTGAGGACGCTCCACTTCGCATCTTTTCGAACGCTTGCGGCTTTCCCGCAGGAGTCGAGCAAACTGTGACTGCACTCTCTTCAGCCATGAATATCGCCTTGCGCACGCTCGGCCGGGCACGCCGCCCGCGTATCAACGGCCGCTTACGGCTGCGAGGGGTGACCGCGCCGGTGGAGATCCTCCGCGACGCGTGGGGCGTGCCCCACATCTATGCGCGGAACATGCACGACCTGTTGTTCGGTCAGGGCTTCGTCCACGCGCAGGATCGCCTCTGGCAGATGGAATTTCAGCGGCGGCTCATCAGCGGACGGCTGGCCGAAGTACTCGGCCAGCCCGTGCTGGATATCGATCGCCATATGCGGATCCTAGGGATGCGCCGCGTGGCCGAGCAAGAGGCCGGCCTGCTGAAAGGCGACCCGCGCGCAAAGGTGGAGGCTTACGCAGCGGGGGTCAACGCCGGCATCACGCGCCAACCCCTGCCCGTCGAATTCACGCTGCTGCGCTATCGCCCCGAACCCTGGACCCTCGCGGATTCGCTCTCCTGGGCCAAGATGATGGCGTGGAGCCTGTCCGTCAACTGGGAGACCGAACTATTGCGCGCGCGGTTGATCGAGGCGCTCGGCCCCGAGTTGGCCGCGGAACTGGAGCCGCGCTGGCCGGATCATTGGCCGGTCGTCGTGCCGTCCGCCGTCGCGACGGTCACAGACAGCCGCAGTACAGCGCCCGTGGCCGCGCCTGACCTGGGGCAACCCGGCCCGGTCGCGCCGGATGCCACGACAGCCGGACTTGCGAGCGGCGATGGCAGCCCTGCCGGCAGCAACAACTGGGTCGTCGCAGGCCGCCGCACACAATCGGGGATGCCGCTGCTGGCCAACGACATGCACCTGCTGATGAGCGCGCCCGCCGTCTGGTACGAGAATCACCTGGTCTGCGAGGCCGTGCTCGATGTTACAGGCGTCACCTTCCCCGGCATTCCCTACGTCGTTGCAGGGCACAACGGCCGCGTCGCCTGGGGCTTCACCAACGGCTTCGCGGATGTGCAGGACCTGTACATCGAGCGGATGCGTGTGACAGCCGACGGCGATATCGAATATGAATACTGCGGGGGGTGGCGCCCGGCGGAGGTGCGGCGGGAGGTCATCCGGGTCAAGGGGAGCGCGCCCGTGGAACAGCCGGTCATCTGCACCCATCACGGGCCCGTCATCAATGAGCTGGCCCCCGGCCTGGCTGCACCCCCGCGTCCCATGCGCGAGGGCGTCGCCCTGCCCGATGTGCCGCTGACGCTGCGCTGGACCGCGCTGGAGCCGAACACGATGCTGGACGCGCTGTCCGGCATGAACCGGGCGGAGACGTGCCTGGCCTTCCGCGAGGCCTTACGCGGCTGGGAGACGCCCGTGCAGAACGTGGTGTATGCGGACACGCAGGGCAATATCGCGTACAGCTACCCGGGCAATATTCCTGTCCGCCGCCGCGGGGATGGTTCGGCGCCCGTCCCGGGGTGGACGGACGAGTACGAATGGCAGGGCTACATCCCGTTCGATGAGCTGCCGCACGCGTACAACCCGCCGCAGGGGTTCGTCGTCTCCGCAAACAACCGCGTGACGGATGACGGCTATGCCCACTTCGTGGGCCGCGAGTTTGCGACCGGCGATCGCGCGCAGCGCATCATCGAGCAGATTGCTGCACACCCCAGGCTGGATATCGCAGCCGTCCGCCGGATGCACTTTGACACGGTCTCCCCTTCCATGCAACTGGTGGCCCTGCACCTGGGCCGGCTGACCGTGACAGCCGACGAACCGCAACTCGCAGCCATGCTCGACCTCGTGCGGGCGTGGGATGGGCAATTGGCACAGGACAGCCCGGCAGCCGCCATCTGCGAGGTGTTCGCCCGTCAATGGATGAGGGTGATCCTGGAGCCCAGGCTGGCAGCCGATGGGACCGCCGGCGGGCCGCCCTTGCTCGAACGGGCACTCGGTAAAGGCCCCACCCCGGTCATCCAGGAGGGCAGCTTCTTCGGCCAGCAGACCTGGGTATGGATGCTCAATCTGCTTGGAACGCCGGAGTCACATTGGTTCGACCTGGGCGGCGGGGAGATGCGCGAGGATGTGCTGCGCCTGGCGCTGGAGCGCACAGCCGCTTACCTGACGGAGAAGCTGGGGCCGCCCGAAGGCGCGGCCATGCGCAACTGGGCCTGGGGCCGGCTGCACACGCTGACCTTCGGCCACCCGTTGGGCATCGTCGCGGCCCTCGGCCAACACCTGAATCGCGGTCCTTACCCGCTGCCCGGCGACGGCACGACCGTCTGGGCGACCGGCTCGGGCATGACGCCTGAGAGCAGCCGCGGGGTTGTTGCGCCGCCGTTCCGCTTCATCGCAGACCTGAGCGACCTGCGCAACTGCCTGGGGCTGCTGGCCCCCGGCAACTCAGGCCGGCCCGCCGGCCCGCACTATGACGACCAGATTGCCGCGTGGTATGCCGGGGAGTATCATCCGATGTTGTACGCGCGGGAGGATGTGGAGCGCGGGGCGAGAGACCGCCTGTGGCTCGAAGGAGCAGGGTGAAACAAAAGAGGAGCTTGCATCCTCAGATGCAAGCCAAACATTCCATTACCGCCGCGTCAGACCCCACACAAACGCAACCGCGGCAGCGATCAGCAGGCCCGTGTTCAGGCCGCCCGGCCCCTCGCTCGCGCGCAGCAACACCCCCGCCCCCAATAGCCCGGTTGCCACCAGCCCCCACGTCAGCCGGTCCACCGAACGCTCCAGCCGCCGAAGCGCCCGCGCCGTATCGGGCGCGAGGGCGACCTGCTGCACCAGGTCGCCCCGTTCGGCGCGCGCCAGGAAACGCTCCATCCTCGATGGAAGGCGCAGCGCCAGGCGCACCAGCTCACCGACCTCCTCCAGGACCCCGCGCCACTCGCGCGAGAGCTGGTCGGAGGCCAGGCGCTCGGCGAAGGGGAGGGTCGCGGCCCACGGATCGAAGTTCGGGTCAAGTGTCGTCGCCATGCCGGAAAGGATCGCCACGGCGCGTATGGCAAAGAGGATGTCGGTCGGAAACTGGAACGGCATCTCGAACAGCAGGTCGCGATACTCGCGCAGCACAAACGGAATCTGCTGCATCGCGCTATCGGTCAGTTGCCCCATGCGCATCCCGCCGAGCCGTGCGAACAAAACCTCGTGCAATTCGTCCAGCCGCTGCCGGTCCGCGCCGGGCAGCATCACACCCGTATCGAAATAGGCCTGCACGAGCCGGTGCGCGTCGCGCGTGCCCACCGCGATGGCGACATCCCGCATGGCCGTCCGCATCCCCTCCGGCACGATTGCCACCATGCCGAAGTCTACGAAGATGAGCTGGAAGGGCCGCGACGCCGATGCCGGCGTGCCGGGCGGCGGGTCCACCGGGTGCACGAACAGGTTGCCGGGGTGCGGGTCTGCGTGGACGAAGCTGTGGACGAAGATTTGCTCCAGATAGGTGTCATACAGCTTGCGAGCCACCTCTGCCCGGCTGATGCCCGCGGCCTCCATCGCGGGTATGTCGTCGATCTTGATGCTCGCCACGTTCTCCAGCGTCAGCACGCGGCGGGTCGTGACCTCCCAGAACACATCCGCGATGTAGACGCCGGGGTCGTTCGCAAAATCGGCGGCGAAGCGGTCCGCGTTGCGGCCTTCCTGCACGAAGTCGAGTTCCAGACGAGTCGTGCGTGAGAATTCGTCGTAGAGGCGATCCAGGTCCACGCGGCGGCTGGCGGGCGGGTACAGCTTGAGCCAGCTTGCGGCCAGGCGCAGCGCGGCCAGGTCGGTCTCCACCAACTGCTCGATATGGGGCCGCTGCACCTTGACCACGACCTCTTCACCCGTCACCAGCCGCGCCTTATGCACCTGCGCCAGCGACGCGGCGGCCTCCGGCTCCGGCTTGAACCAGGCAAAGACCTCCCCGACCGGCCGCTTGAACTCGGCGGCGATGACCGCCTGCACATCGGCCAGCGTTTCGGCGGGCACTTCGTCCTGCAGGCCGCGCAGCTCCTTGGTCACGCCCTCGGGCAGGATATCCACGCGGATGCTGAGGAACTGGCCCAGCTTGATGAGCACGCCGCCATACTCGATGGCGTAGCGGCGGAAGCGTCGGGCATGGCTCTTCCAGCGCGCCTGGCGGTTCGTGCGTACGTAGGTGCGGAAGCCCGGTACGCGCTGTAACACCAGGTCCCAGCCGATGAAGGACAGGAAGACGCGCGCAAAGAAGAAAGCCAGGCGCAGATAACGGACCCGGTCGAGCGGACCCGACGGCGGGGTCTCCTGCACTGCGCCGCGAGCCAGTTCCGCCAGGTCCATGACCTTCGGCGCAGGCGCATCGGCGGCCCGGCGTTTGCGGCGTCCAAATTGCGATGGTGGGACAGGCATAGAATTCCTTCCTGTTACAGTGCCATTCTAGTCCGGTTGCCTCAGAGGGTCAATGTTCGGAGTTCTTTGACAGTTCGCGCCCGTTGCGTATAATTCGCATGGTACAAATATACACTTCTCTCGGAGTCTCCTCATTAACGGAACTGGGAACGGGCTCATTGAAGCGTTACGGCTGATCTTTGCCGGAGACGCCGCACTGGCCGAAATCGTTTCACTTTCGCTGCGCGTCTCCGGCATCGCGTTGTTCTTCAGCGCGCTCATCGGCGTGCCGCTCGGCGCGGCGCTCGGCCTGGGCCGGTTCACCGGGCGCAAGCTGGTCGTCGCGTTCATGTATACCGGCATGGGCTTCCCGCCCGTCGTTATCGGTCTGATCGTCTACCTGCTGCTGTCGCGCAGCGGGCCGCTGGGCAGCCTGAACTCGCCCCTCGTGCCCGCGCTCTTTACGCCCGGCGCAATGGTCATCGCCCAATCCATCATCGCGTTACCGCTGGTGGCCGGCTTCACGATGGCTGCGGTGATGGGCATCGACGCAGGGCTGCGCCAGCAGGTGCGCGCGCTCGGCGCGACGAGCTGGCAGACGACGCTGACTGTGCTGGCCGAGGCGCGCATCGGCGTGATTGTCTCCATCATCGCGGGCTTCGGCGGCATCATCTCGGAGGTCGGCGCGGTCATGCTGGTGGGCGGCAACATCGAGGGCCGCACGCGTGTCCTGACGACCGCCATTGTCCTGGAGACGCGGCAGGGCAACTTCGAGCTGGCGCTGGCGCTGGGCGCGATCCTGCTGGCGATTACGTTCATCATCAACGTGCTCATGCTGCGCCTGCAGGGAAAGACGATGGACGAGTGATGGACGCCAGCCAGCCCTACTGCTACCGGGTGCAGAATCTCACCAAGACCTACGGCAGCCGCCAGGTGTTGCAGCTCGACACGCTCGACATCCATCCGGGCGAAATCTTCGCGCTGGTGGGTCCCAGCGGGTCGGGCAAGAGCACCCTGCTGCGCCTGCTCAACTTCCTGGAGCCGCCCACAGTCGGGGCGATTGTGTTCCAGAACGAGACGATCAGCGCGGGGCGGTTGGCGCCGCTGGCGCTGCGCCGCCGGGTGACGACCGTTGCGCAGCGGCCCATCCTGTTGAACCGCAGCGTGTGGGCCAACGTGCAGTTCGGCCTGCGGCTGCGCGGCAGCCGAGACGGCGATGAGAAAGTCGCGGCCGCGCTGGCAGAAGTCGGGCTGGCGCATCTGGCGAAACAACCGGCCCGCACGCTGTCCGGGGGCGAGGCGCAGCGCGTGGCGCTGGCCCGCGCGATGGTTATCGAGCCGGACGTACTGCTGCTCGACGAGCCGACCGCCAATCTCGACCCTTACAACGTCGGCGTCATCGAGGAAACCGTCCGGCGGCTCAACCAGGAGCGGCAGGTCACGGTCATCCTGGTCACGCACAACGTATTCCAGGCGCGGCGCCTTGCACACCGCGTCGGGCTGATGCTCGACGGCCGGCTGATCGAGATTGCCCCCACCGAGAGCTTCTTCGCGAATCCACAGGACCCCCGCACGGGCGCGTTTGTGCGCGGGGAAATGGTATATTGATTTCTTCATCACCGGAGGCGAAAATGTCTAAGCGCAACGTAACTTTCTTGATTCTGCTGGTGCTGGTCAGCCTGCTGGCTGCCTGCGTGCCGCCGACAACACCGCCTGTACAGGACGAAACCACTGCGCCGACGGCAACCGCCGAGCAGCCGCCCGCGGTGCCGCCGACGGCAGAGCCCGCTTCCACAGCCGAACGGCTCATCCTGGCGACCACGACCAGCACCGCGGATTCCGGCCTGCTCGATTTCATCCTGCCTGATTTCGAGGCCAAATACAATGCTGACGTGGATGTCATCGCAGTCGGTACGGGCCAGGCGCTGGAAATCGGCACGAAGGGGGATGCCGATGTGCTGCTCGTCCACAGCCGCAAGGGCGAAGATCAATTCGTTGCAGACGGCCACGCCAAAGAACGCTTCGACGTGATGTACAATGACTACGTCATTGTCGGCCCGGCGGCGGACCTCGCCGGCGTCAGGGGCATGGAGACGGGCAAAGAGGCGTTCGCCGCCATCGCAGGGAGCGAGAGCCTGTTCGTCAGCCGCGGCGACAATTCCGGCACGAACACGAAGGAACTCAGCATCTGGGCAAGCGCAGGCATCACGCCGACTGCTGAGATGGCGTGGTACAACAGCATCGGCCAGGGCATGGGCGACACGCTGCTGTTCGCGCTGGAACAGCAGGGCTACACGCTGACCGACCGCGGCACATATCTGTCGATGGTCGATAAGCTGGCGGGGCTGGAGGTCATGGTCGGCGGGGGCAACGTGGCGGAGAACAAGGACAAGACCCTGCTGAATCCGTATGGCGTGCTGGCCGTCAACCCGGAGACGCACCCGAACGTCAAGGCTGATCTGGCAAACAAGTTCGTGGAGTGGTTGACATCACCCGAGACGCAGGCGCTGATCGGCGGGTACGGCGTGGACAAGTTCGGTCAGCCGCTCTTCTATCCGAGCGCGCAACAGTAGATACGCTTAAGAGAATCGCTCGTGTAGGGGCGAGGTGACCTCGCCCCTACAAATTACGCCTTGGATTGCCCAGAGCTTTACTTGCGCTTGGGCTTCTCCGGCGCACGCCCCAGCCGGCCAAACATCATCTCGCGCATGGAACTGCCTGCGGTCGGCATGTCAACTGCCGGCGCCTGGTCATCCCAGTTGCCCCGCGCCTGTGCAGCCAGCCATTTGCGGCCGGCGACCAGGCTGCGATCCACCTGCGCAACGATATCCGCTTCCTCTCCGTTGAGCAACTGCTCGCGCCATGTGCTCAGTTCTCCAATCAGGCGATCCAACCACAGCGCGACCAGCTCCCGATTGGCGAAGGGCCCGTCCATCGCGGCCTGCCCATCCGCCGCGGAGAGCAGCGTGCTCACAAAGAACTGCCCGCCGGCCACCTTGCGCAGGTCATCCCAACCGCTGCTGGTAGTCAGCAGGGATGCCAGCGCGGCCGCGGTCACGGCAGGCAGATGCTCCACCGCGGCAACAAGGCCATCATGTTCCTCCGCGTCGAGGAAATAGGGCCGCGCGCCCAATGCCTCCGCCACATCCGCCGCGAGGCGCACCGCCGTGTCGTTCGTATGCATGTCGGGCGTGAGGCAGAACATCTTCTGATCGAAGAGGTCCGCGCGCGCGCCGTCCAGCGTGGCCTCGTCCGCCACGACAATGGGGTGGCCGCCGACGAAGTAGGTGTCATCGGGCAGCAGTTTCTTGGCCCAGGCCATGACCGGCTTCTTGACGTCCGCGGTATCCACGATCACGCAGCCGGTCTTCAGCTCCCCGGCAATGGCCTCCAGCGTGTCGTGGATCTCGTTGAGCGGCAGCGCCAGGATCACCCGGTCCGCGGTGCGCACCGTGTTGATGAGGTTCCACTCCGTGCGGTCCACCGCGCCCATCTTCTTGGCGCGACCTGCGACCTCCGGGCTCCGGTCGTGGCCGATCACGTACACCCGATCCTGGAAGCGGCGCAGCGCGAGTCCGGCGGAGGCCCCAACCAGCCCCAGGCCGACGATTGCCACCTGAAGTTTCTCGCTCATGTCCATAACTCTCCCTATTGATTGTCGTCCGCGCGTTGCAGGGCGGCCAACAGATGCAGGGTCGCCGCGTCCAGCCCGGCAACCGGCAGATGATCCTGATGATGGCGCATCAGGAGGCACGTCAACGTATCGCAGCCCGCGGCTGCGGCATCCGCCGCGCCCTGCTCCGCGTGATGCGTATAGAGCCAGAAGGGTCGCCGCCAGTCGCCCCGGCGGGGCAGTGGGCCGCGCGCCCACTTTGCGAGCAAGTCGGGTCGGTAGGCCCGCAACAGCACGATCGCCGTGCGGTGCAGCAGCGTGAGCCGTGCAGCGCGCTTGGCCGTGTCGTGCAGCAGCGCGGCCTGCAACAGCGCCGGGTGAGCCTGCCCTGCCGCGGCCAAGGCCCGCAGCACGTTCAGGCTGTGCCGCTGGTCGTTGCGCGGCATAGCGTCGAACAGCGGCTGCGCACGCACCGGCAGGACGGCCTGCACCTCGCGGCGCTCCGCGGGCGTCAGCGCCCGGCGATAGGCCAGCAGCCCGGCTGTGAACTGGCGCACCCGGTAGGCCACGCGCCGCGGGGAGGGAAGACCACGGGCGCGGAACGCCATGCTGATCCCCAACCTACCCCAGCAAGAACCGGTTGACGACGCTCATCGCCGCGCCGAGCCAGCGGCCCAGGAAGTTGAGCTGGGGTGAGACATAGCCGAGCATGAACAGGCCGAGCAGGATCAGCGGGCCATAGGTTCCCGCAATGCGCACCAGCTCGCCGCCCGCGCGGCCCAGCACCCCACTCAACACGCGGAAGCCGTCCAGCGGCGCCAACGGAATCAGGTTGAACACGAACAACAGGACGTTGATGCCGACGAACACCTGGACGAACTGGTGAACGCCGAATGGCAGCCCGTCGAACAGGCCCAGCCTGTAGGGCACGGCCAGCAGCGCGGCCATCAGCAGATTGCTCAACGGCCCGGCCAGCGAAACGAGCACGCCGCCCCAGCGCCGGTTACGCAGGTTGTACTCGTTGACCGGCACCGGCTTGGCCCAGCCGATGAAGCTGACCAGCAGCATCAACGACCCCAGGGGATCGAGGTGCGCCAGGGGGTTCAGGGTCAGGCGGCCCATGCGCTGCGCGGTCGGGTCGCCCAGCTTGTAGGCCGTCCACGCGTGCGCGAGTTCGTGAATCGGGAAGCCCACCAGCAGAATGACGGCTTTCGCGAGCAATATCGACAAACTGAAATCAAACAAACTGCATCTCCAACCGGCGATTGACGCACGAATTATAGCATAGGATGGCCCCGCAGCAGGAATGGCGCGGCACACGCCGTTCGTAGTAGGCGCTTCAGCGCCCGGTTCGATGCGGGGCGCGGAAGCGCCTACTACTAACCAGGAGGATTCTTCAAACAAGGCGGCCCATGCTATCATCACTGCATGGCACGACAGATGCTCGACCTCTCCACTCTGGCCTGGCGCATGGGGCCGGCCCCGCGGCAGCCGTACAGCGCGCGTCCGGCGGACGACCGCCGCGCGGTCCGGGCGTGGCACCCGGCGCGTGTGCCCGCCGCGGTACGCACGGACCTCGCGGCCGCGGGCCTCGTGCCGCCGGTGGATACGCCCGAGGGCCTCGCCGCGGGCGACTGGGTCGATGCGGTGGACTGGTGGTACGAGGTGCAGTTGCCGGGCGGCTGGCCCGGCGACGAGCAGGTCGTGCTGGAGGCGGACGGCATCGACGACCGGTGCGCGGTCTGGCTGGATGACCGGCTGCTGACCACGCACGCAGGGATGTTTGCGCGGCAGGCGGTCGTCCTCTCGCCATGGGTCAACACGGCCGAGCCGCACACGCTTGCCATCCGCATCTGGGGCGCGGGCGCGCTGCCGCGGCTGCCCAACCCGCCCTGGCGCCGCCTCATCCGCCGCGCGCTCAAGCTGACCGGCACGACGGCAGAGTACTTCCCGGATCGCATGGCGACCCCCCACGCGCCGTTCAGCTTCGGCTGGGACTTCGCGCCGCGCGTCTTCGGCACGGGCATCTGGGACGACATCCGCCTCGTCACCTGTTGCGGCGCGTACATCGAGGATGTGTACGCAGCGCCGGAGCCGCTCACCGCGGAGGACCCCGCGCCTGTCCGCTGGCAGGTGCGGCTGGCATGGCAGCAGCTCACCGAAACACCCGTCGCGGTTGAGATCGAAGTCAGCCAGGGGGGCGATGTCAGGCACACGGTACGACGCGAAATGGTCGCGCAAGGTGCTTCGCCGGTCGAGCTGGCGTTCGAATCGCCACCCCTCCGGCGCTGGTGGCCGTGGGACCAGGGCGAACCGTACCTGTGCCGCGTGACCGTCCGGCTGCTGGACGCGCGCGGCGAAGTGCTGGACGAGGCCGGCGTGACGACCGGGGTACGCACGGTGCGCCGCGAGCGGCTGGCCGGCGGCGCACCGTGGCGCTTCATCGTCAACGACCGGCCGGTCTTCCTGCGCGGGGCCAACTGGACGCCCGCGGATGTCCTGCCGGGGACCGTGACACCTGCGCACTATGCCCAGCTGCTGGACATGGCAAGGGACGCCGGCATCAACTTCCTGCGCGTCTGGGGCGGCGGCGTGCGCGAGCGCGCGCCGTTCTGGGAGACGTGCGACCGGCTGGGCATCATGGCGTGGCAGGAATTCCCGCTGGCGTGCGCGTTCCTCGACCATCACCCGCGCACAGCATCCTATCTCACAGCGCTGTCCGACGAAGCGCGCGGCACCGTCCACGCCCTGCGCCATCATCCAAGCCTTATTGCGTGGTGCGGGGGCAACGAGATCAACCCGCTGCGCGAGCGCCTCCCGCTGGCCGCGCTGGCAGGCGTGCTGGCGCAGGAAGACGACCGGCGCCCGTGGATCCCCGCCTCCCCGTCGGACGGCGACGTGCACCAGTGGGATGTGTGGCACGGCTTCGCACCGTGGACGGCGCTGCAGGCGCAGGTCCCGCCGTTCATGAGCGAGTTCGGCCTCCAAGCCCTACCGGACGCGGCAACGGTGGCCGAGATGTTCCCCGCCGGCGCGCCGCCTTCGCTCGACGCCCCGCCGTGGCTCGCGCGCAAGGCGCAGCCGGCCAAGCTGCGCCACTACGCCGGTGCAGACATGGATGCGAGTATTGGAGACGCCATCCGGCTGACCCAGCAGGTCCAGGCCGCGGCCCTGCAGGCGGGCGTCGAGGCGTGCCGCATCCGCCGCGAGGGCGGCTACACGGCGCAACGACCCTGCGGCGGGGTCGCGTTCTGGCAGTTCAACGAGCCGTGGCGCGCGGTGAGCTGGTCGGTCGTGGATCGCGCGGGCCGTCCGAAGGCGGCCTACGAGGCGATCCGGCGGAGCTATCAGCCGCTGCTTGTTGCGGCGCAGTTCCCGCGCCGGCCTTACAGCGAGGGCGACCTCTTCGAGGCGGCCCTCTGGCTGGTCAGTGACCTGCCCGCCGCGCAGCCTCCCTGCACGGTAGAGGTCTGGCTGGACGACTGCGCAATCTGGACACGCGCGGCAGTAGACATCCCGGCAGCAGGTGCGTACCGGCTCGGCCCCGCGCGCGTGCCGTTGGCCCGGCAGCCGAGAACGCTCACCCTCCGACTGCTGCGCGCCGGCGCGGTCATCGCGGAGAACCGATATGACCTGCAAGTCCCGCTGCCGGGGCCGCAGCCCCGCGCCAGCCGCCTGCTCCGCTGGCTGGCCGACCGCCTGCTGGCGACCTGAAGAGCGGAATCACCAAAAATGTTGACACAATAACGCTTCTAGACTATCCTTATCAGCGTGCGTGTTGTAGTTAATGGTTGGTTTCGTGACCGGTTGACGACGGGCAGCGGCCAGTACCTGGCGGCGCTGCACGAGTGGCTGCCGCGCGTCGGGCCCGGGCACGAATTCCTGATTGTCCAACGCGCCGGGCAGCCCGGCGGGCCGTCCGACGGGGCCAGGTGGGTGACCGCAGCAACGCCCTTCGACCGCGCCGGCGAGAACCTGGCGAAGCTCTGGTTTGAGCAGGTCAGCTTCCCGGCTGCGTGCCGCCGCCTGCGGGCCGACGTCGCGTTCGTGCCGTACTGGGCCGCGCCGGGGTGGTCGCCCTGCCCGGTGGTCGTCACGGTCCACGACCTGATTCCACTGTTGCTGCCCGCGTATCGCGGGGGACTGTTGCAGCGGGGCTATACGTGGCTGGTCAGCCGGACCGCGCGACGCGCGGCCGCGGTGCTGGCCGATTCCGAGGCCAGCCGCCAGGATGTGGTGCGTCACCTGCATATTGCGCCGGAGCGTGTCCATGCCGTCCACCTGGCTGCCGACCCGCGCTTCCGCCGCGTGACAGACGAGGCAACCCTGCGCCGGGTGCGCGAGCGATACGCCCTGCCCTGCGAGCCGTTCCTGCTCTACCTGGGCGGGTTCGATGTGCGCAAGAACCTGCCGCGCACGCTGGAAGCCTATGCGCGGCTCGTGCAGCGGCTCAACGCGGAGACCAGGGCGGTCCCGCGCCTGGTGATTGCCGGCAAGCTGCCCGCCGCGGACAGTGCATTCGCGCCCGACCCGCAGCCCATCATCGCCCGTCTCGCGCTGGCCGATTATGTCCACCTGACGGGTTGGGTGGATGAGGCAGACAAGCCGGCCCTGTACACGCTGGCCGCCGGCACGCTCTTCATCAGCGAGTACGAGGGCTTCGGCCTGCCCGTCCTGGAAGCGATGGCGAGCGATGGGTGATTACTCGTTACTCATTACTCGTTACTGGTTGCGAATGAGTAATGAGTAACGAGTAACCAGTAAAGAGTAACGAGTAAACTGTCCCGTGGAGTCCCAGTGCCTGAAGTCAACAAACTTGCGCGCGGCGCTCACAACATTCTGACGCGGAGCTTTGGGCTGCGCCGGGATCAGAATCTGCTTATCTTCGCTGACGCCGATTCGGTCGAGGTCATCGAAGCCATCGCGCGCACGGCGCACGAGCTTGGCATCCATGTGACGTCATTTTTCGTGCCGCGTTTCCTGCAGACGATGATGACGACCTCCGAAAACCTGCCGCTGCCGGCGGAGGCCGCAGTGCGCGAGGCCGATGCCATCCTGAGCTGCCTTTCCGACCATCCGGAGCTGCGCAACTACCGCGTGCGCGTGCTCCAGACCGGTTGGAGCCGCCGCGCGAAGCTCGGCCACGCGCCGGGCATGACGCCTGACATCCTGCGCATGGCCGACACCGACTATGCCGCGCTCTGCGAGCAGGCACAGCTCATCGCGCTGACCCTGCTCCTGGGCAAGCGCGCCGAAATTGTCACCACCGACAGCCAGGGCCGCGAGTACCGGCTGAGCGCGGAGATCGGCGGCTGGGAACATCCGCCGGGCATCAGTGACGGCGTCATTCGCGACGGCGCGTGGGACCAACTGCCGCCGGGCGAGGTGTACGTGGTCCCGCGTTCGGCCAGCGGCCAGATCGTCATCAACGGCTCGCTGCCGGGCAAGGTGGTGAGATCGGGCGAAGAACTGGTGCTGACCTTTCAGGATGGCCGCCTGACCGGCATCGCGCCGGAGGATGGCGCCACCGCGCGCCACCTGCACGAGACGCAGATCGCGTTTGCGGAGCGCCGCCATGACCCGAACTGGACGAACCTGGCGGAAATCGGCTTTGGCCTGAACCCGACCGTGCCGGACCTGTGCGGCGTCAGCACCGTCGACGAGAAGAAGGCGCACACCCTGCACATTGCGCTCGGCCACAGCCTGAGCCTCGGCGGTGATGTGGATTCGGTCATCCACTGCGATATGACCATCAGAAAGCCGACCGTCTACGTGAGCGGCCGGCTGGTTATGAAGAAGGGCGACTGGCGCATCAACGAGGCGGACTGGCGGCTGGACCACCGCAACGTCACCGTGCCCGCCGGCTGGTGGGACGGGGTCACGCACATCGGTCGCAGCGGCGTGCGTACCGAACGCGAGAATGGCCGGCTGGTATGCGTGTGGAACGCCGGCCAGGGTCGCTGGGACAGCGCGCCGGTGGGCCTCGAGGGGACTGCGCGGCTGGCCGCGCGCGTGTACGACCTGCTGCCGGAGACAGGCAATCCGGTCGAGCGCGACCGCCTGACCCTGGAAGCCTCGCAGGCGGGCGTGCCCGCGGTCGCGGTGGCCGGCCTGCTCTGGGTGATGCACCGGTTTGACCTGGTGCGGTTGACGACGTGAAGGCGAGATATCAGGGGGGATCACCATGATCGCTGCCAAGACCCCGTGGCGCCAGCAGATGCCCGACTTCCTGCAGTTCGTAGACGGCACGCTGAACCACCGGGTGAAGCTGTTCAAGGAGACGCTCGGCTACAATCTCTACTTCATTGATTTCTCCGAGTGGAAACTGCGTTTCTCCGACCGCACGCCGGTCATCTGGGTTACAGAAAACGACCTGGCGGCAATGGAGCCGCGCGAGCTGGCGCAGAGCCTCGTGGAGGTGGTGCGCTCGCAATCGCTGGTCGAGCGCAACCCGATCATCATGCTGCAAGGCCCTGGCGCAGAGCTGGCCGCGCAGCTCAAGCCCTTCTTCATGCCCATCCTGCTGCTCGATCAGGCTGACCAGCAAGCCGTGCGCGAGTCGCGCCGGCCGTCGGGCGAGCTGCTGGACCGCCTGGCCGCGCAGCTCGATCTCTCGCTCCTGACGCCGTACGAGACGAGCAAGCCCGTCACAGGCTCACGCTTCTTCGGGCGCGAGTTCGAGGTTCGCCGCATCCTGCAAACCGGCGATACGAACTTTGCGATCATGGGCATCCGCCGCATCGGCAAGACCTCGTTGATGCGCGAAATCGAGCGGCAGCTCAGGGAACAGGCGCAGGAGGCCGGCGACGAGAATGCGCTGGAGCGCATCCTGTTCCTGGATTGCAGCGCGCTCAACTCGCCCGCACACCTGGTCCAGGAGGTCGTCCGGAAGCTGCGGCCGCAGGAACTCACCCGGCTGGCGAGCAAGCAATATCCTATCTTCATCCCGGACTTCCTGGAGCGGATGTCGCAGCGTTACGGCGGGCCCATCTTCCTGTTCCTGGACGAGTTCGACCGGGTGCTGACGTGGCACTATGAAGATGACACCCTGCTGAACGCCTTGCGCGCCTCCAGCAACCAGGGCCACTCGCGCTACATCGTCGGCGGCTTCCGCGAGGTCATGCGCGCGTTCAGCGACCTGGAGTCGCCGCTCTACAACTTCGCGCGGCCCATCCGCCTGAAGGAGTTCAGCCGCGAGCAGGCTGCCGCACTCATCCTCGGGCCGCTGGAGAAGCTGCGCGTCCAGTTCACGCGGCGCAACGATGTGGTCAACCGCATCTTCGACGAGACGGCCGGCCAGCCCAACCTGATCCAGTTCTACTGCAGCATCCTGGTCGAGCGCCTCGACCGGGAGGGCAGCCGCACGGTTTCGCCGGAGAGCCTGTTCGACGTCTACGGCAACGAGGACTTCCGCGCCTTCGTCCTCAGCACCTTCATGGACAACACGACGCACCTGGAGAAGGCCATCGTCTTTGCGGTGATGGCAGAGCTGGGCGCGGAGAACCCGTTCGGCGTCAAGACGATGGATGCCGCACTGGAGCGCCGCGGGGTGGAGATTCCGCTGTCCGACCTGGACCTGGCCTGCCGCAACCTGGAACTGGCAGGCACGTTCACCTCGCGCGGGCCGCTGTACCGCTTCGCTACGCCCGTCTTCCCGCGCATGTTGAGCGAGAACTACGATGTGGATTACCTGTTCCGCAAGGTGCTCCAGGAGGGGATTTGAGCCATGAGCGCCTCGCCTGACTGGCGCATCGTCCCTTACGAGGAAGCCTCGCCCTTCAAAAGGCTGCGGGTGCGCGATGAGGCGCGCATCAGTGCGGTCGTGCGCCATCTCCAGAACGATGAGTGCGTGTCACTGCTTGGCCCGCCGCTCAGCGAAAAGAGCTACATGCTGCGCGACATTGCCGCCGCACTGGAGGGCACAGGCCGTTTCTCGCCACTCTACATTGACCTCTGGCGCACGCGCTCGGATGACGAAGCCGTGTTCTTCACGAGCCTGGCCGGGCTGGTCGGCGCAGAGCTGGCGCAGCGCGGGCTCGACGCGGCCGCGCAGCCCGTGCCGGAGTCCGTGCCCGACCCGCGTGCCTTCCAGCATTATGTCACTGAGGTTGCCAACCAGGGCAGCCGCAACGTCGCGCTGCTGATTGACCACTTGCAGGCGCTGCCGCACGACCTGGTCCACAGCCTGCTCCTGGCGCTGCGCTCCGCCTACATGGAACGCGAGGCGGATGCCCCGCGCAGCCTCGTGGCCGTCGTTACGGGCGGCATGAACCTCGTCGGCCTGTCCACCGGCCCCACCTCGCCCTTCAACATCGCCAAGCCGGTGGTGACGGCTCCGCTGACGGTCGAACAGAGCCGTGCGCTGGCTGAGGCCACGGTGCAGGCCTACGATTGCAGCATCTCGGACCACGCGCTGGAGAGCATCGTGGAGTGGGCCGGCGGCGACCGGTATCTCGTGCCCCGGCTGGCCGCGCTGGGCGTCGAGCTTGTGCAGGCCCATCGCCTGCGCCGCGTCACTTCCGCGGTCATCGCGCGTGCCGCGGACCGCATGTGCCTCACGACCGAGGACCTGCCGCCGATGCGCGCGGCGATTCGCATGATCGAGGAGGACCCCGATACGATGCTCGACGTCCTCCACATCCTCGATCACGGCACACTCGCCCGCTCGCGCTCGCGGCAGATGCCCACGCGCACCGGCACGGACCGCCTGCAACTCTCGGGCGCGGTCGTGTTGGCCGATGGGGCCTTCCGCTTCACAAACCGGGCCTACCGCCGGGGCCTGGCCCGCCACTTCACCACCGAACGCGTGGGCCATGTCCTGCGCATCTCGGGGCGCTGGGCCGAAGCCATCGAGTATCTGGCCCCGCGGCTTCAGCAGGACGAGGAACAGGTTGCAGGTTCAAGGTTGCAGGTTGAAGCATCCACCGTTGACAACCTGCACCCCGGGCGAGCCGCAGCTCGCACACACCTGGAACCTTCACACCCCGGCGCATCGCCGGCGCGGCCGCAGCTTCTCGAAGCGATCGTGCAGTCCATCTATGCGACCGATGCGCCGGAGCGGGCCTATGAGTTGCTGGCAGATGGATTGCGGCTGGGGTTCGGTCTGTCCAACGCTGCGGTCTATTGCGCGGTGCCTGCGCGCGGGCTGCTGCAGCGCGTGTTCCCGCCGGTGACGGCCTCGCGCAACGGGTCCACCGCGCCGGAGGTCGTAGACCTGCACGACCCGGCCTGCGTGGAGGCGCAGACATACCGCCTGGGCAACTATGCGCTGCGTGGCACGGCTGACGAGGCGCGGCTGATCGTGTCGCTGAACGCGGGCGGGCGCTCCATCGGCGTGGTCACGGTTGACCGCTACATTCAGCACCGCGACCCACACCTGCTGCCGGAAGAACTGCCCGACTTGCTGCGCTATCTCCAGCACGCGGCCGGCGCGATGGACAATGCCATCATCCGCGCAGCCTACCGCACCATCGGCCAGGCCGTGCTCAACGCCAAGGCAATGCAGCCGATGGTGGAGCGCGTGCTCGAAACGCTGGCCGATGCACTCGGCTGCGACTATGCGGTGCTCTACCTGGTGGATGACAGCCGGCGTTGGCTGCAGATGGCGGCGGGCGTGGGCCGCGCCATCACAGCGGAATGGCAATCCCTGGCTCGCTTTCCGCTGGCCGGCCGCCACCCGGCCGTCAGCGCGCTGCAGGACCGCCGGATGCTGACGGTGCGCGCGAGCGACGAGAGCCAGGACCGGACGATCACCGACCGGCTGGGGCTGCACAAGTTCGTGCGCACCTACCTGCCGCTGCACGCCGCGGGCGAGGAACTGGGCACGCTGGAGCTGGGCTATGCCAGCGGTCGCGCCCGCTTCGGCGAGGACCACAAGCGCACGCTGGCCGCGTTCATGGACCAGGCGGCGATCGCAGTCCACAATATGCTGCTGCTGCGCCGGACGGATGAGGCGCTCGCGCGCAAGACCGCCGAAATCAGCGTCGGGCGGGAGATTCAGCTCAGCCTGCTGCCGAAGTCCACCCCGTCGGTGCCCGGCTGGGATTTCGCCGCAGCCTACCAGGCCGCGCGCACGGTCGGCGGCGACTTCTATGACTTCTACCAGTCGAACACGCCGCCCGCCCGGCTGGGCATCGTCATTGCAGACGTGGCAGACAAGGGCGTGCCAGCCGCGCTGTTCATGGCGGTGAGCCGCACGGTCATCCGCAGCGTGGCCTTCACGGGTCGCGGTCCCGCGGCCGCGCTGACGCGCGCGAACCAACTTCTCCTGGCAGACAGCCAGGCCGAGCTGTTCCTGAGCGCAGCCTATGCCATCCTCGAACAGCAGACGGGCCGGGTGACGTATGCCAACGCGGGTCACAACTATCCGCTGTGGTATCACGCGGACAGCCGCACCGTCACCGAACTACGCCGCCACGGGACGGTGCTCGGCGCGTTCGACGATATCAACCTGGGCGACGAGACCATCAACCTGGCGCCCGGCGATGTCCTGGTGTTCTATACCGACGGCATCACCGATGCGCTGAACGACGAGGGCGAGATGTTCGGCGAGGAACGCTTGCAGGCCGTCGTCACTGCGTCCTGCGCGGGCAGCGCCGAAGAAGTCCTCTGGGCCATCACCGGCGCGCTGGCCGGGTTCATGGGGGAGACGGACCAGGCCGACGACGTGACGTGCGTGGTGGTGAGGCGGGTATGATGGATCTGGGATAGAATCTGCGATATTAGGGGGATTGACATAGAACACATGTTCTGATAGGATACTACCAAGGTGTGCGCCAAGGCGAGCCCCACACCCTGGAGTGGCTTAATGGGACTGGAACTCTGGTTCAAGGAGGACATCAGGAATGTCCTCCTTTCTTTGAACCTTTCTTCATCCGCTGCCGGTCGCTGGGGCGGCGGCGAACAGCGCGATGCGTATCGGCTCGGCTACGAGGAAGCGATCGCACTGGTTGCCGTGGCGTTCGGGCTGCGACCGGCCGATGTCAGAGCCGCCGATGCCGACCCGCGGCGTCTGACGGACGCGCGACGCTGACATTCGGCGCGCTCGCAGGTTCACGCATCAGGGCGGAATCACGCCGTCGTCGAAGCGAAGGGTGCTGAGCAGCCGCTGCGCCGCGCGCTCGTGCTCCTCCCAGTCATCAGCGTTGCCGGTCGCCTCGAAGGCGAAAAGCCTGCGCCCATAGCTGACGACAGCCTGATACCACTGCACACCGCTGGTGCCCAGAGCATTCCCGCCCTGTAGATGCCGCTCGATACAGGGCAGGTCCTGGCGACCGATGTCGCAGTGCTTGACCACGCCGATATCGGCCCCATCGAGCTGCTCCTGGATGAGTGCGGCGCGCTTATCGAGCGCCTGGCGCAGGGTCTCTGCCGTCTCCTCCATGACGTCTGCGACATAGCAGATGCGAATCTGCTTGGCAGCCTCACCGCGATACAGAGGGCCGCGCGGATCAGACCAGAAGACTACGCCCTGGCAACCCGCCACATCCTCAGCACGGTTGAGGGCCGCCACATAGGCATCCGGCTCGGCCCGGAAGTAGTATAGCTCGTTGTGGTAGGTTTGCGGCGCGGGCGTCGTGGGGGTGGCGGTGGATGCAGCGAGAGGGCCCAGCGCCTTGATTTCAGGGCTGTTAAGTGCCTGTATGACAATCACGCCGACGAGTATCACAATAATGGCGACAAGTACAAGGGGAAGGGTGGCGATGCGGTCCAGTCCCGCCCTCACACGATCAAGAAACGGACGGCGAGTTGTTTCAGATGCACCATCCATACGTATGCCTCCGTGTTTCAGCTACCGGCTTTCAGTTGTTTGCAGTCACTGATGTGCACTTCCTCGATCCGCAGGCCCCATCTCTGCACTCGCGTGTCCAGCTTCTCGCGCAGATCACCGGCAACCCGGTTCGTGCCCGCAATCCGGTCACAGTAGAGATCCTGCGGATCATGCTTGGGCACGACATCCAACAAAGTCATCGAGACATCGCTACTGAGCCGTTTCTCCCAGCCGCGTCTCAGGTCGGCTGGATTGAGTGTCTTCTGCGGCTGCGAGCTGTTCTTCTTTGGCGATGTTTCTTCCGCAACGGCGATAGCCTTCATCACCTCCTCTTTGCGAATTGCGGTGGCAGGTTTGTCAAGCGTGTAGCTAACAGCAACCTGTAGCTCCACAGACTCATCTTTCGAGAGGAGAACTTTCTGCATGGGAATCGAAACCTGGTAGACATTCAACGGCACAAACGCATATACCTGGTCAAAAGGTCGCCGTATCACCGGTCGCGAGTTGAGCACATAGTAGTCTGTACCGCGCTTCAGAACCGTCCAGCAGTTAGGCGGAACATCCACGGTGAGTCGGCGGTCAAGAATGTAGTATAGAGCGATCGAAACCAAGCCCAGTGTTAGTAGCGCAATGATGACTATCAGTGAACTTGAAACCGAACCGAAAAGCTCAATAGCAACCAGGACGACAACGATGGCCGATAGGACCAGAACCAGCATGCGTAGAGCCCAAGAAACCGAAAGTCCGGGTTCGGGTTCAGGATCGTCTGGCGCATCGGCGGTAGGCACATATTCGGGGGGTCCAGGCTCAGTGCGCTTCCGGCGTGGTGGTGCAGGGGCGGCGCTTTCTGCCGACAGATGTTTCTTGATCGCCGCGCGCCGCCGGTTAAGTTCATTCAGGGACGCGTACTTCCAGCCTTGTGCGCTCAGTTGTTCCGCCAGTTCGTCAGCTTTTACAGATTGGCTCTGCCAGGTGTAGATCAGCGCCTCCGCGTACCGTGCAATCTGCGCATTCCAATTGTCGTAGCCGCGCAAGAAATCCGCCTCCGCCTCGCGATAGTGCCGAAGGGCATCAGTCAGCTTGTCCTGCGCATGAGATACAACTCCCCGATAAATGGACGCGATACCACAGAGCGAAAAGGCGGATCCATGGTTGGGCAATAGCCCCCTAGCCGTTGCATACGCTGCATCTGCGCTTTTCTGTGCCTGATCATATTGTTCGCCCATTAGCGCTTCTCTGCACGTTTTGAGATTAGCCGTAATGGGGTCGGTTGACACAGCCGAAGTGGTGGCTGTGAGCTTCAGCACATCATTCACTTCAGCTTTGTGCAGCGCCAGTCGTTCAGCAGTAGTCATAGGTGGCATCTCGCAGTGAGCGTGTGTGATTACGTCGGCGTGGTGGGCGGCGCAAGCGTGCCCGCAATGGTGCTGCCCATGATGGATTCCTTGGCCCGCTGAATCAGGCTGAGGGAATCGCCGGGCAGCAGTATCTTGGTGGCCGGATCGCTCGCCATTTTCTCCAGAGTCTCCAAAAAGCGCAGGGAGAGCAGATAACTGGCCGTATCGCGGCCCGACAGATTCAAGTCTCGGAAGGAGGCAGCCATCTGCTCCACGAGCTGCCGCTGCGCCTCGGCCCACGCTACCTCTTTAAGCTTCAGGATAACAGCTTCCGCCTCGCCCTTGCGGATGAGTGCCTCCCTCTGGCTGTGCGCAATCTGGACATCCCAATCGGCCAGCCATTTCCCCAGCAGTCGCTGTTCCGCCTCCTTGGGGATTTTGACCCGTCCGATATCCACCGTTGTCACCAGGATGCCCATAATGTCCCGCGTGACCTTGTTGATCTGCTCGGTCAGGGTCTTCCGGAAGTCTGCCCGGAAGCTGTCAGACATCGGCAGGATCTCATCGAGCGTGTAGCGGCCCACGACATCGCGCGTTGCGGTGTTGGCAACCGAGGCCACCGAATTGCGCCAGTCTGCACCCGCGGTATTCCACACATTCTGGCGGATGTTGTCCTCGTTATAGGAGAACTGACCATCCTGGATGCGATCGGCTTCCGGGCCGGGATTGACCTTGTGGAAGACCTGGATCTCGAACTCCTCGATGATGACCCGGTCTCGGGTTGCGACCTGATCGATGGTGAGCTTTTCGGACCGAATGTGCAGCGGCACGACCATGCTGACACCCTCGAAAGGCTTCAGCCAAGTCACGCCGCTACCGACGATACGGGTGACCTTCCCGCTCTGGGCCAGCACCACGACGTGCCCTTCCTGCACGATCAACAGGCCCGGGCCGCCAAACATTGCCAGCATGCCGCCGGCTGTGCTGCGGGCTTCCGCCTTTCCCTCGCTGACCATCCATGTGCCCTGGTTGATGCCCAGCAGGATGCCGATCGCGCTCCGCATGGCTTCCCATTCATGCCCCTTGTATCCGGCATATTGAGCAAACATATTGGGCGCGGCAGACGCCGCATAGACCAGGAGAATGAGTACAGCGACCAGGCCGGTGATGGCAAAGGCGCCAAGCAACGACCAAAAGAACTTCAACGGGTCGCTGCCCATGAAGAACCGAAGGACGCCCGTGGATTGGATCACCGCATTGACCGCATCAGTTTGGAGCAGCAGGCCAATGACCCGGCGCAGAAACAGCGCGACAACCAGGAACATCCCTGCAAACGCCAGGAAGCGCGAGCTGATGTTCATGGTCTTGGACATCTTCGTGAGCTTGAGATCAAAAGCGAGGATATAAAGCAGCACTAAGGGAATGGACCACAACCAGCCCACCTTGATACCTGCGATAATCAGGCCAATAGTAACGAGCAGTTCGAGGAGCGTGCGCATTGACTGTTCTTTCAGTCTCAGGGTAACAGCGAATCGGCTCGCCGTAGCTAAGTTGGAACAGGCAAATCAAACGTAAAAAAAGACGACCACAGTGAGGCCGAAGCTCACCGCGGTCGCCAGAAGCCCAGGCGGGACCATGGGCACGGGTGCGAGTATGCAAACTGGAGGGCGAAACGGATCACGGATACCACCTTTTTGACCTGCGCTGCAGGGCGGCACCAGAACATCCATTCTTGTAACTATTGATATACACTTTACCATAAGTTTGTGTAGATACGCAAATCTCCTTCCGGTGCCCGTGCCGCACGTCACAACCAATTTGCGATGTGCGCCGCGCCCCAATTGCGGCTGATGGCTGCCATCACAGCCATCAAACAAATGTTCTGCGCAGTGTGAAGGCTCAGAACGATCTCTCGCAAAGCTGCAAGGACCGCCAAAACGACAAGCTGCCCCCGGTCACCGGCAGCACCAGCGGCGCATTGCTCATGTCCCAGGCAAAGCGCGGCAGCAGTTGGTAGCCGCCGCGATACGGCTCAGCGGCCGCATACTGCCCGCCCACACCGGTTACGCTCCATGTCTCCCCGATGCGGAAGTAGGGCCGCTGCCAGGTCAGGTCTGCAGCGAAGTAGATGTTGGCGGGGCCGGTCCCATCATCCAGCACGACCGCCTGCCGCTCGAAGCGCACAACCCGCCCGCTTACGCTGACCAGCCGACCTTCCTGCGCCTCGCTGAGCAGCCCGGTCGGCACGGTCTCCGGCAGCCGCGCCGCGCCGGCGTCGAGGCGCGTCAAATAGCTGGCGTCCGGTACGGACAGCTCCGCCTCGCCGTGAAAGTCACGCGTCCACCCCGTCACGCGCACCCGGTCGCCCAGCGCCAGCGGCGGATACTCGCCGGTGCGCAGATAGACCTTGATGCCGCCCGAATCGTCCTGGATGTAGATCGTCCGCTCCCTGATACCGGGCGGCAGCGTCACCGCACCGACGAGCGTGACGCGCGTGTCGGCCGGCAGTCGCCGGGCCGCGGCAATCGTCTGGGATGCGGCTACCGCACGCCCTCCGGTGGGCGAGGCAGCCGGACCCGGCTCGCGCGGCGGCTGGAGCCGGTTGGCGCGGCCCGGTGTGACGAGGCAGTTCTTGGTCCACGCGCCGGTGCCATCGACGGCGCGGCAGAGGCTCCGGTCGTAGCCAGGGGCAGCGTCATACGCCATCGTGTCCGCGACGCCGTCGTCGGGCCGGCGCAGGCTCACCTGGTCACGATAGTCGCTGAGCGACAGCCGCGTTTCAGCGCGGAATAACAGCAGGTGTGAGTGCGGCCAGATCACCACACCGAGCGGGAGTGTGTACGCACGCGTATCATCGATTATCGACCATCCGCCAAGCTGCACGGGTGCATCGCCCAGGTTATAGAGCTCGACCCACTCATCCATGTAATCTGCCGTGCCGCTGCCGTCCCAATCGCCCGCAAAGGGATGCGCCAGCACCTCGTTGAGCACCACCCCGTCGGGGAACGGCGTGGCCGTCGGGGCGGTGGCGGTTAGGCTGGCGGTAGGCGTGGGCGTCGCGGGACCGGGCACATTGGGCCCACGCGGTGAAGGCGGATAGCTGTCGGTCCAAACGCCGGCGCCATCCACGCTGCGGCTGTAACTGGCATCGCGGCGAGGATTTGCGTAGGCGAATGTATCCATCTCGCGGCCATCGGGCGCGAGCAGCCGTGCGGTGTCCGCGTCCTGGTTGAGCGCGACGCCGCTGGTCGAGCGGTGGATGACCAGGTAGCCGCGGCCTGGAATCACCGTGCCCGTGGGCAGCGTATAGGGCGCCGTTCCGCCGCCCGCGAGGTCATCGAGCTGCCAGCCGGCCAGGTCGACCGGCTCCGATTCCAGGCTGTAGAGCTCGACCCACTCATCATAAGCATTCACCGTACCATCTCCATCCCAGTCCACCGCGTCAGGTCGCGGCAGAACTTCGTTCAGGCGGATAAGGGGCAGCAGGACGGTGGAGCGCGTCGCGGTGGGCGTGGGTGTCACAGTGGGCGTGAAGGTCGGTGAGGGCGTCAGGCCGGGTGGAAGGGTTGGCGTAACGGTCGGCGTCGGAGTTTCGCCAGGCGTTTCGGTCGCCGCAGGCGTCGATGTGGCGGTCATCGTCCCGGTGGCTGTCGGTGTCGGTGTGGCCGCACGGCCCGGCCCACCCGGGTTCGGCGGATCCTGGGCAACCCAGTCAGCCGCCGTGTCCGTGTCACGATCGGCGGGCACGCGCGCCAGTGATTGTCCTGCCGGGACATCGGCACACGGCGGCTGGAAGGCAGCGCTGTTATCGCCGTAGCTGAGCGCGTCGAGCAACTGGCCGTCCGGCGCGAGCAGCCGCACTGCGTCTCCCGTATTGCTGAGGCCATTGCCGATGGGCGCTTCCAGGCTCACCAGTTCACCGGTGAAGCCGGGATGGTCGGCGAGGAACTCGCCGCGGTAGGCGGCTACGACCAGATAGTGCCCCGGCAGCAGCCGGTAAGATGGCAGCGGGCTGGCGCCGGTCGCGTCGGCGATCTGCCAACCGGCCAGTTCAGCCGCAGTGTCCCCGACGTTGAAGAGCTCGACAAATTCCCAGTCCGCATCCGCGCCAACTTGCCACGGGTCATACAGCACCTCGCTGAGCAACACGCGCGGCCAGGGCCCGGCGGCCGGCGTCGCAGTGGCGGTTGCAGATGGAGTCTCGCTCGGCGTGATGCCGGGAACGACCGTAGATGTGGGCGTGGGCGAAAGCTGGAGCGCCTGCTCACCGAAGTTGTGCCCCGCGCTGACCTGCCCCACGCCAACCGTCGCGCTGCGTTCGTCAGCCGTCGTGCTGACATAGCCCGCGGGCTGGCTCTCGGTGACGACATAGCTGCCGGGCGCGAGGTCCGCGAACGCGTACCAGCCGCTCGCAAGGGTGTGCGTCGTGCGCCCGCCGGTCAGGGTGAGCAGCACATCCGCGATGCCCGCCTCGCCCGCATCACGCACGCGGTTGGCGTTGCTGTCCTCATAGACGTATCCCTCGATCTGTGCAGTGTGGTTGGCGGCTCCCGGCGAGCCGCTGTCGCCCGCGCTGCCCGGCCAGGGCATGATGGCGACCCGCCAGTTGGCCCCCACGCTGTTGTCCAGGTTAGGGCGCACCAGTTGCATGGACGCGCCGCTGGGGTTGGGGAAGGTCAACCCGCCGTCGTAGGCCACGCGATCCACCTCACGGCCGGCCGGATCCAGCAGGATGACCTCATCCGCATCGTTGCCGAGCGTGAATCCGCTGTAGCGATAGGCGAGCGTCACGCCCCCGTTGGCCGCAGCGTCAGCATTACGGCCGAGCACCATGTAACCGCCCGGCGCCAACCACAGCGGTCCGCCATTGTTGATCGTGTGATGGTCCGACCCGGCATCACGTAGCTCCCAGCCGTTGAGGTCCACGGCGGTTGCGCCGGCATTATGGAGCTCGACAAACTCGCCCGCGATATCGCCAACCGCCTGCGGATTCTGCATGATTTCGTTGATGACGATGGCACCAGCGGGGACGGCAGTTGGCGTAACGGTGGGCGTCATCGCCGGAGTGGCAGTCAGCGTCGCCGTAGGCGACGCGACCTCGGTAGGCGTGGCCGTGGGCACTGTGCCGGCGGTCCCCGGGTCCGGCACGGGTTGATCGATCCAATCCGCCGCGGTATCCGTATCGCGGCCCGGCGGCACGCGCGCCAGGCTGTGCCCCTCCAACACATCGGGACACGCGGGCGCGAACACCGAGGCATCCGCACCATAGCTGAGTGCGTCCACCGCCGCGCCCGCGGGGTCCAACAGCAGGAGCGTATCTCCGCTGTTGCTGAGACCATTGCCGATCGGGCTGCCGAGATCGATCAGGCTGCCGGTGTAAGTTGGATAGGCGGCATGGAAGGTCGCCGCACTCGTCGCGACCACCACATAGGCGCCCGGCGCGAGCACGTAATCGGGCAGTACGTCCTGGCTGATGCCATCTCGGAGCAGCCAGCCGGCCAGGCTCACAGGCGCGGCGGTCGGATTCAGCAGCTCAATCCATTCCCCACCCGGTTCCTCGCCGGGCGGATCATAGACGACCTCCGAAATGAGCAGATGATCGGCAGCCTGGGCCTGGATGAGGGGCGGCACAGCGGATAACAGCAAAATGCAGACGAAAACCAGGGGCAGCATCCCCCAATGGGGGCGGACAACGCGACAGTGCGTCATGGCGGCCTTCCTTCCGTGCGGTGTGAGCGGCGGCGGCGAGGGTAGTGCGGGAAGAAGGAAGCTTCCGACAGGATTATAGGATGGCTGTTGCGGTCGTGTCAAATTGAACACAACAAAAAGGCCCACCGGATGCGGTGGGCCTTTCAGACCGAAAGCTGTCGTCAGGACAGATAATCGCGCAGCTTGCGGCTGCGACTGGGATGGCGAAGCCGGCCCAGCGCCTGCGCCTCGATCTGGCGGATGCGCTCGCGCGTAACGCCGAACTTCTTGCCGACTTCTTCTAAAGTGTACGAATAACCGTCCACCAGCCCGAAGCGCAACTGGAGGATGCGGACCTCGCGCGGGGTCAGTGACTCGAAGATTTCGTCGATGACCTGGCGCAGCATCGTCTGCGAGGCCGAATCGGTCGGGCTTTCCGCCTCGTCATCTTCGATGAAGTCGCCCAGGTAGCTGTCCTCTTCCTCACCGACGGGCATTTCCAACGATAGGGGCCGCTGCGAAACGCGGATGATCTGCTCCACCTTGCGCGGAGGCACGCCCAGGCGTTCAGCGATTTCTTCGGTTGTCGGATCGCGGCCCAATTCCTGCACGAGCTGGCGGCTCGTGCGGGTCAGCCGGTTGATCTGCTCATACATATGCACGGGCACGCGGATGGTGCGGCCCTGATCTGCGATGGCGCGCGTGACCGCCTGGCGAATCCACCAGGTCGCGTAGGTGCTGAACTTGTAGCCCCGCCGGTAGTCGAACTTCTTGACCGCCCGAATCAGGCCGATGTTCCCCTCCTGAATCAAATCCAGGAAAGGCACGCCCCGACCGACGTACTTCTTCGCAACGCTCACGACGAGGCGCGAATTCGCCTTGATGAGATGTTCCTGCGCAGCCTGCCCGTCCTTGACGGCCAGCAGCAGCTTATCGCGCTCGTCCAGGTCATCGACGCCCAGCGTCAGCTTCTGCCGCGCTTCCCGGCCGCGTTCCATCCGCTTGGCCAGAGACACTTCTTCCTCTGCCGTCAGCAGCGGAACGCGCCCGATCTCCTTGAGGTACAGGCTGATGGAGTCGTCGATGTCGATGAGGTCCAGGTCGATATCCAGTTCCGCAGGCTCATGGCTTTCCTCATCCGCGCCGTCCTCGTTGTCATCGCCTTCGCGGAACGCGCTGACCTCAATGCCCTGCTCGAAGAGATTGGCAAACAGATCCTCTAGTTGCTCCATATTAGCTTCGGCTTCCGGGAACGCGTTGAGCACATCATCGTACGTCACGAAACCCTGGTCGCGCCCCAGCATCACCAGTTGTTCGGTGGCTTCCGCCGACCGCTGGCCGATGTCGTCCTGAAACTCCCCGTCGGGACGCAGTTCACTTTCGTCTTCAAATGGTGCGCTCATCCGCACACTCCTTCACGCGCTGCGATCCATGAATTGTCAGCTTGTAGTGGCCCGCCCGCAGCCGTACCGGCTTACTGCCCGTACCGTCAGGTTTTCTCACCGCAAGGTAATGCCGGTGAGATGATGTCGTGATGTGCTGTTCTTCGCTCTATTGTACTCCGGCAAGTCAAGACATAACGTGGTCTATGTTACCAGTCCGCATTTATTCGCCGGGCCCAGTGGGTGCCTTGACCGGTGTCTTGAAATCGTAGATGCCGTCATCGATCCCCCAGACGGCCGCGCATCCCTGGCAGACCAGGGTCGCGCCCTGCGCCTCCAGGTGGGGGCTGCGACACGCCGGACAGGCAAACAATCCAGCCCCAGCCTCAGAACCCATCTCTGCTTTGCCGCCCTGCGCCCGGGTGCGCAGGAACACGCTCGGCGTCAGCTTCCAGGCCGCGCCTACGCGCTGCAATGCGCCGTCCGCAGCCGCCAGCAGGCGCGGCGGCACCAGCCGCTTGAACAAAGGGAAGCGAAAGTGTGAAACGGCCAGGCCCTCTTCCACGATAAGGCCGGCGCCGGCCAGCTTCTCCGCCATCCAACGCGGATGAAAGTCGAAATTCAAGGGCACGAACTCATAGGGCTCGCCAGCGAAGGGCGACCAACTCTGGCGCCGCAGCAGATACCGGGCAATGGATTTCAGGTTCCGCTTGTTCGCATATTCCAGGACATATGCGCCGCCAGGTCGGAGGAGGTTATGGATGCCACGAAAGGCTGCCGGCACGTCAATCAGGTGGTGCAGCACGCGCACGGTGACGACGGTGTCGCAGGCGCCGTGCGCCAGGGGCAGTTGATAGAGGTCCGCCGCGACGTAGATGAACTTGCCCGACCGTCCTAGCCTTTGCTGCGCCTCGCGCAGCCCCGACTTGGCATAGTCGAGCAGGATGATCTGTTCGTAGCCCGCGTACAGGTCGGTGAGACGGCCGAACCCGGCCCCGATTTCGAGGATGCGGCGGCCACCGGGCGGCAACAGCCTGCGCAACGCAATGCGCTCGGCCAGGTCCTCGTATTCGCGGCCCTGACCTTCCCAGAAACGAGCGCGATAGCTCGTTCCCTCGTAATCACAGATTGCTCGCGGCTGATCCAACACTCGCTCCGCGCCAGGCAGGATGATCTTTACTGTTTCACGTGAAACATTGGGCGTTTGAACCGGTACTGTTGTTTCACGTGAAACAACAGCCCGTCTGGGGCCACACAGCGTTCCATTTAACAGAAATGGGCGGTGGCTAACCCACCGCCCATTCGGGCTTGCGTTGCTGCGCCATTATTATAGCATGCCGTGTCAACCCCTGGCGCAACGAAGGTTATAAGCAAAGCAAATAACCGCACCTCTTTTTTATGATGCGGCTACAGTCCCGGCATGGTCGACCTATGCCGGGCTGCCCGGATTGCGATGGCGGTAGACGATGCGGCCCTTGGTCAGATCATAGGGCGACAACTCCACGCGCACGCGATCCCCCAACAGGACGCGGATGTAATACTTCCGCATCTTGCCGGAGAGATACGCCAGCACCTCCGGACCATTTTCCAGCTTCACCCGAAAAGTGGTGTTCGGCAACGCCTCAGTCACCTTACCATCCAGGGTCAGCTTCTCTTCCTGTTTTGCCATGCACTCCTGCCTTTACCTTCGAGATTGACCGGGACCCGCCGGGAAAGGGGTCGCCACGCAGCCTGTGCTGTCATGGCCGGCTCAGTGCACGCCTGATCGATATCTAGCGTGCGCTCTCGCGCCCCTCGCGACGTCGTTGTGCCTGTCGCGCCTTACGGATCGCCTTTTGCTTCTTCAAACGCCGCAACTCGCTCGGCGGTGTGAACCACCGCTTCTTGCGCACGGTCGGCAGAATCCGCTCCTTCATCACCTCCTTGCGGAAGCGCTTCAGCAGCGACTCCTGGGACTCACCTGTCCGCAATACGACGGTTGCCATCTGGAAATCACCCCCTCCCCGCCATGACTCGCAGCACACCTGGCGCTTAACAACACGAAACCTCACCTTACGGTGAGGCCCGAAAGCAAACAGCAGTTAACCCGATATGGCAGCCACCGAGAGACCCGCGGGCCGCTCGGATAGCGCCGGTTCAACCTATTCTGCTGCTCAGGCCATGTACGCTCCTCGCCAGGAAACGTGTGCTGCTTCTGGGCCGACAAGAGTATACCTTAGTGCCGGATGAATGTCAAAAAGCGCGGCCCGCTCCGGCGCGTTTCATACTGGGGGCGCGGCCAGCGCGCATACGCGAATGGCGCTGGGCACGGATACACGAATATCCCGCCGCGGCGCACACGATTCGCGTATTCGTGGCGCGCCAGCGCATTCGTTTATCCGCGCTGGCCGCGCCCCCAACGTGAAACGCACCCGGCCCGCTCAATGTGCCTGATCCTGTGAGCCTGTGGGCCGGCGCAGCGCCTTCATCACCCGCCGCCACGTCTCCTGCACGATCGAGACCTCCGTCTCAGGTATCTCGCGCGGCGCGTAACGCGCATCGAGGAACGCCTCCGTCAGCTCATGGACGTCGGTCTCTGCATCAGGCCACGCGGTCTCCAGGTCACGCTCATACTCCAGCGGCGTCTTGTGCGCCGGCCGCCCCAGGCCGCGGTCCGCCGCGCGCTCCGCGGCACGCAGATAGTAGTAGCGCACCTTTTCGCGCGCGGCCATACGATCCAGGCGGGCCCGCCGTGGCCGCCCCAACGCCAGTTCCCCGGCCCGGCTGCGGCGCAGGCGCTCGCGCAACGCGCCCAACCCACTTTGCAGGGCCGCATCCAACTGTGACTTGCGCGCCCGCCACCAATAACGCAGGTTGTAGGCCCAGACGAACCAGCGCCCCTTCAGCAGGCCGTGGCCGCGCAGGAAGTTGAACAGCAGATAGCCGCCGACCAGGGCCACCACCACCCACACCACGGCCCCGCGCACCCAATCGGGTATCTGCATTTGGCTGATCATCTCGGTCTGCGTCGGCAGCTCCAGCGGCGCAGGCGCAGCCGCCGGCGCACTCTCACCATCCGCAAACAGCCAGCGCAGCGGGTAGAGCAGCAGCGACAGCAGCGCCGAGAGCAGGAAACTGACCACCATGCCCGCCCGCACCAGCAGCGCCAGCAGCCACTCCAGCGCGCGCGTCAGCGGCCCGGTCGAGCCGATCGGCAGCAGCAGCGCGACCGCAGCCACGGCCAGCAGCACGAACAGGCTGTTCCAGTGCCAGCGCCGGAACACAGGTGCAGCCACCTCGACGCGCTGGTTGTACCACTGCCCGCGCAACACGGCCAGCCGGGCATCGCTGAGCAGGAAAAGGCCGGCCAGGAAATAACACAGCATCCCGACCAGGACATCCGGCGGCAGGCCGAGCTCGCCCAGGCCAAACCGCAGCGACCGCCCGCCCTCGCTGATATTGACGCGCGACAGGCCCGCCAGGAGGACCATAGGCAGCCCGCCCCACGTCCAGCGCGTGGCAAAACGCACGAGGATATCCTGCCGCGAGACGGGGCGGACCGCCCGATAGTGGCTCTCCGGCTCACCCCACGCATGGCTCTCCCGCGCGGCAACCTCGTCCGACTGGATGGCAAGTTCCTGGAAATCCGAGGTCACCGCAACGGCTAACACCCACGCCAGCACTACCAGCACCCCAACGAGCAGCATCTGCGCGCTGAGGAACGCGCCGGGATGCCGCAGCCAGAGGCCCAGGTCCGCGGCGGTCGGCCAGCCCGTCGAGAACATGAACATGCTGAGACGGGTCAGCACTACGAGCAGCAGGATCTCGCCCAGGCGAAACACCACCCCGCGGCGGTCGCGCAGCTCAGGCCGGCCCAGCCGCAGCGTCGTGATGACGCCCAACAGGCCGGCGAAGACCGCCAGAGGGAATGCATAGTCGAGCCGCCAGTCACTCACCGCCCGGATGACAGCTACCGGCGCAACGACGGTGCTGCCGGCCAGCAGGCCGATGGCCAACGCCCGAAACGCGCCGGTGCGCCAGGTCGTATCCTCGAACCCGAGCCAGGGGCGGGCCGGCGGCGTGTCCGATGGCAGTATGGATGGGCCGGGAGGTCTCATATCAATGCACCCTGAGGTCCTGCCAGCGCTTCAGCTCGAGCTCGGAGGCCACCTGATAGGCAGCAATACCCAACTGGCGGCCGCGTTCGCGCACGATGCCGAAGCGCGCGTACGGTTCCGTGACCATCAAGACCGGGTTGAGGCCCGCGCGGCGCAGGCGGTGAAGCGCCGCGCAGATCGCCTCATCGCCGGCGGGCGTCAGCGCGATGACGGTCGTGCCCCACGGCAGGTCGGCGGTGGCGGTCGGCAGCCATTCGGCCAGCGGCGTCGTATCGGCCAATTGCACGCGCGCCAGCCATTCGAGCAGCTTCATCAGGTGAGTGCGGCCCGGCCGCGGCGGGATGGTCCAGCATCGCGCGCCGCTGGGCGCATCGAGCCCGTTGCTCGCCAGGCCCACCACCTGCCGCTGCTCGATCGTCAGATAGCTCGCCAGGGAAGCCGCAACCACGATGCCCCACTCGCTTGCGGTGCCCCGCAGGTGGCGCGAGTAGTTCGCGCCGTCCAGGTCAAGGAAAAGCACGCTGGTCAGCGAGACGGCCGGTTCGTACTTCTTGACCTGCAAGGCGCCGGCCCGCGCACTGCTCTTCCAGTCCACGTTGCGCAGCGGATCACCGGCCTGGTAGGGCCGCACGCCGGTGATACGCGCGGGATCGGAGAAGATCTGCTGGCGGCTCTTGATTGTGCCGTAAGGTGCGCGTGAGACGAGGTTGACCCGTGACAGGGGAATGACGCGCGGATAGACGACCAGGGGCGTGCGCTCGCCGAAGGTGCCGGTCGCTTCGGCAAAGCCGAACAGGTCGCCCGTGCTCAGCATCCCCGGTCCAAGCTGGTAATAGCCCCGCTGCTGGCCCACCAGCTCATAGCCGAGGTGCACCTTCTCCTTCGGGCGTAGCGTGATGGCCTCGCGGAGCGGCCCGGCCGTGCCCAAGTTGCCCGGCGGCGCCTCCTCGTAGCGCAGCCAGGGGATGGGCCACCAGCTCCGATTCTCCAGTTGGATATCGACGGTGGTGCGTTCGCCGGTGAAGATGTGGCTGGTGAAGCGCCGCGTGACCCGCAGACGCGGGAGATTGCGCGCAGTCCACCAGCGCGCCAGGGCATACGTCCCGGCCAGCACATAGACAATGTAGAACACGAGGTCCATGCGCAGCAGGATCGCGGTCAGCAGGAGCAGCAGGAGCACCAACGGCAGTTCGAGCATCGCGCTACTCGTCCGGTCCTTCGTCGTCGGGCTCAGCGCGGTCCGCGCCGGGCGGCGTTACGGCATTCTGCCGGCCCAGGCCCTCGATGACCACGACGTACTCGCCCCGCGGCGGAGAGCGGCGCAGCGCCGCCAGCAACTCGCTCAACGTGCCGCGTACGACGGACTCATGGAGCTTGGTCAGCTCGTGGGCCAGCGCGGCGCGGCGGTCACCGTAGACCGCGAGCGCATCCTGCAGGAAGGCTTCCAGCCGGTACGGGCTTTCGTAGAAGACGAGCGTATGGGGTGAGTCGCGGTCCACTTCGAGGAACCGGCGTCGCGGCCCGCCCTTGTGCGGCGGGAAGCCCCGATAGGTGAAGCTGTGCAGGGGCAGACCCGACAGCACGACCGCCATAATGACCGCCGCGGGGCCGGGGATCAGGGTCACTTCTTCGCCCGCAGCCAGCGCGCGCTGCACGATCGAGTAGCCGGGATCCGAGATGCCCGGCGTGCCGGCCTCAGTCACCACTGCGACCGACTGGCCCTCGGCCAGCAGTCGCAGGAGCCGGTCGCCCGCGCGGTCCTCGTTATGTCCGTGAAAGGCCACCTGCGGCTTGCGGATATCATAGTGCTTCAGCAGGATGCCCGTCTTGCGGGTGTCCTCGCTGGCGATGACATCCACATTGCGCAGGACTTCCAGCGCGCGCAACGTTATGTCGCCCAGGTTGCCGATCGGAGTCGCAACGAGGTACAGCACGGCTCAGTCCGCCTTGCCGATATCGAGCGGGACCTGCTCCAGCAGTTCCGCGACAATGACGTTGCTCGTCCGCCCGCGCAGCGAACTCTCGGGATGCACGAGGCAGCGATGCGCGAGGGCCAGCGGCGCGAGATACTTCACATCGTCGGGCAGCACGTAGTCGCGGCCGTGCAGCGCAGCCCACGCCTGGCTCGTCTTGTACAGGGCGAGACTCCCGCGCTGGCTCGCGCCCAGCAGCAGGTCGGGATGAGAGCGAGTGGCAGTGACGAGCCGCACGATGTAGTCGCGCACCGTGTCGTCCACGTGCACCTCCCACACCTGACGGGCCAACTCCGGGACCTGCGTGCCGTCCACGGCGGGCTGCAAAGTCTCGATAGGATGCTGGCGGCGCAGGTTGAGCAACATCTGGTTCTCGCCCGCAGGCTGGAGATAGCCCAGCCTGAGCTTGAGCAGGAAGCGGTCGAGCTGCGCCTCGGGTAGCGGGAACGTGCCCTCGAACTCGATGGGGTTCTGGGTTGCCAGCACCATGAAGGGCCGCGCTAGGGGCCGCGTCACACCGTCGACCGTCACCTGGCGTTCGCCCATGGACTCCAGCAGCGCGGACTGCGTGCGGGGCGTCGCGCGGTTGATTTCATCTGCGAGGAGGATGTTGGCAAAGGCCGGACCGGGGATGAATTCGAACCGGCTGGTCTGCTGGTTGTAGACCGACACACCGGTGACATCATTCGGCAGCAGGTCGGGCGTACACTGCAGGCGCTTGAACGTGACCCCCAGCGAGATAGCCAGCGCGCGGGCCAACATAGTCTTGCCCGTGCCCGGCACATCCTCGATGAGCACATGCCCCTCACACAGCAGGGCCGTCAACAGGATTTCGATGGCCTCGCGCTGGCCGATGATGACTTTCTCGACGTTGGTGATGACTTCGTTTGCAAAGGTGCGAATGCCGTCCAAATGATGTCCTCCTGTGGCCCGTCGTGCAGATAACTGGTGGGGCTCCCGCGCGCAGTAGAGTGTAGCGACATTCTAGCACAGCCGCGGCCCTTCTCAAAGGTCCTGCCACGCCAGCATGGATTTGGCCTACAAACCCGGTTTCTGTGCGAAGCTACGCTTCGCCGATAAACCGGGTTTGTAACGGTGGTCAGTTACGACCTTCCAGGATGGACTTGGGAAATAGAAAATCTGTTTGGGAAAATTTGTGAAAACCCCTTGACAACGAACAAACGTTCCTATATAATATTCCCGAACATAATTTCGGCCCCCAACACAGATCGGGTGCCACAAGGAGGCCCTCATGTCGCTGTCAGAACGTCAGGTTAAGATCCTGGAATTCATCGACGCGTACTTCCAGGAGCACAACTATCCGCCGACCATCCGCGAGATCGGTAAGGCGGTCGGTATTTCATCCACCTCGGTGGTCAAGTACAACCTGGAACGGCTCCAGGAGAAGGAAAAACTGGAGCGCAGCAAAGAGGTCTCGCGCGGCCTGCGCCTGCTGAAGACTGCCGGCGGCAACGGTGACACCGGCACCGCGACGGCGCGCCTGGTGCGGGTGCCGAAGCTGGGGATCATCTCCGCCGGCCAGCCGATTGCCGCGGCGGGCCAACAGGACAACCCCTACGCGGGCGACACGCTGACCCTGACCGCCGACCTCGTGCCCGATCGGGCCAACCTGTACGCGCTGCGCGTCCAGGGCGATTCGATGATCGACGCGCTGGTCTACGACGGCGACTGGGTCATCATCGAGCACCGCGAAACTGCGGAACGTGGGGATATGGTCGTCGCGTGGGTCGAGGACAAGGAAGAGACCACGCTCAAGTACTACTACCCCGAAGGCGCGACCGTGCGCCTCCAGCCGGCCAACCCGGCCTATCAGCCGATCCATGTGCCGGCGGAACATCTCAAGGTACAGGGCAAGGTGCTAGCTATCGTTCGCCAACTGGTGTGACAGCGTCCGACCATCGCCTGTCGCGCGCGTTCTACGAACACCCCACGTTGACCGTGGCCCGTGCGCTGCTGGGCCAACGCCTCGTGCGCGTGCTGGCGGGCATCCGCTTGAGCGGCCTGATCTGTGAAACCGAGGCGTACGGCGGACCGGATGACGAATCCTCCCATGCGTTCCGCCGTACGCCGCGCAGCGCCATCATGTATGACGCGCCCGGCCACGCCTATGTCTACCGCATCTACGGCATCCACCACTGCCTGAACGCCGTCACCGAACCGGCCGGCCAGCCCGGCGCGGTGCTCATCCGCGCCATCTTCCCCCAGGAAGGCATCGAGGCCATGCACAGCCGCCGCACGGTGCAGTCACGCGCGCACCTGACGGATGGACCGGGCAAGCTGTGCGAGGCGTTAGGGATCGACCTGGCGCAGAACGGGCTGGACCTGGTGACAGACGAAGCCCTGTTCATCGAGACAGGCGAGAGCATAGCCGATGCGGAGGCGCGCGTGACTCCGCGCATCGGCGTGCGCGGGAGCGCAGAGGCGCGCGCGCGGCCCTGGCGCTTCGTGTGGACGCCCGTCAGCGTCCCAGCCGCGCGAGCGTCCTGACCTCCGGCATGCGCAGGACGAACGCCACGGCCAGGTAGAGCAGCCCGCCGGCCGCAAGGCCCAACGGAGCCACCAGCAAGACCGGTTGACTGGCCCACGCGCGCGCCGCCCACGCCAGCGCGACCGTCATCACCCCCGCCGCGACGCCTGCCTTGATGACCGTCGCCCAGAGCCGCGGCCACTCCAGCCCTTGCAGCCGCCGCGACAACAGCCAGACCAGCAGCGCCATCTCCACGGATGTCGCGATCGTGTTCGCCAGCGCGAGCCCGGCATGACCGAGCGGCCCGCGCAGCCACAGGCTGAGCAGCACGTTGCCCGCCATCGCCGCCACCCCGATTGCGACCGGCGTGCGCGTGTCGTGCAGCGCGTAGAAGGCCCGCGCCACGATCTCGACGACGGAATGGCCCACCAGCCCCAGCGCATAGTACATCAGTGCGGCGGCCGTCAGCGCGGTCGAGGACGCAGTGAACTCCCCGCGCTCCAGCAGCAGCCGGATCAACGGCACGCGCCAGACAAACAACCCCGCAGCCGCCGGAATCGCCAGGAACAGCACCGCACGCAGCGTCCCGCTGATGGTCTGGCGCAGCTCCGTGCGCCGCCCCTGCGCCTCCAATACGGCAAATGTCGGGAAGGCCGCGGTCGCGACTCCCTGCGCGACGATCCCCTGCGGCAGCAGCATGAGCATCCAGGCATAGTTCAGCGCGGAGAGGCTGCCCGCGGGCAGAGCGGATGCCAGGATGGTGTTGACCCAGAAGTTGAGCTGCACCGCGGCCAGGCCCAGCACGCGCGGCCCCATCAGCCGCGCGACCTCGTGCACCTTGCGATCGGCCAGGCCGAGCGTGACATAATAGCGCGCGCCGCGGCGCCACAGGCCGAAGAGCTGCACATCGAGGTGCAGCGCCGCGCCGACCACAACGCCGATGACCAGCCCGTGCACGCCCAGGGTTGGCGCAAGGAACCAGGCTCCGGCTATAATGCTCAGGTTGTAGAGCACAGGCGCGAGCGCGGGCAGCAGGAAGTGGTTGAAGCTGTTCAACACGCCCATGATGATGCCGCTGACGCCGAAAATGACGGTGCTGATGAGCATCCAGCGCATCAAATCCGCGGTCAGGGCCTGCTGCGCGGGGCTGAAGCCCGGGGCCAGGATGGTGCTGACGAGCCACGGAGCCGCCGCTGCCGTCGCAATCGTGACCGCGGTCAGCAATAGTAGCACCAGATTGGTCACCGCGCTGAAAACGCGCCACGCGCCGGTCAGGTCGCGCCGCGCGACGCAGCCGGCGAACACGGGAATGAATGCAGAGCCGAGCGCGCCGCCCGCGATGAGCTGAAACAGCAGGTCGGGCACGCGAAACGCGGCCAGGTATGCGTCCAGGTCTGCGCTCGTCCCGAAGCGCGCGCTGATGATCATCTCGCGCGCCAGCCCGGCGACGCGGCTGAGGAAGAACAGGGCCATCACGAGCGTGGCTGCGCGCAGGATGCGGCGGCTGATGTTGGCAGTGCCGGTGCTGGCGCGAGCGGGTGGTTGCATGGGCCGGATTATATCACGAGATGGAGGAGAAGATGGGCCGTGAAGACCAGGGGGTGAGCAAGAGCCGTCACCGCTACCAGGTGATTCCGCGTGTGCTCTGCTTCGTCACCCACGATGACGCCGCGACAGGGGACGCGACGGTTCTCCTGCTGCGCGGCGGGCCGCACAAGCGCCTCTGGGCGGGCCGCTGCAACGGCCTGGGGGGCCACGTCGAGGCCGGTGAGGACATCTACGCCGCGACATTACGTGAAGTGCATGAGGAAGCCGGGCTGAAAATCCACGATTTATTGCTACGCGCAGTCGTTCACGCCGATGCCGGAGACCCCAACCTGGGAATTCTGTTCTTCGTTTTCACGGCGCAGACGGATGCCACGGCTGTCACGCCGTCCGACGAAGGTGCGCTTGAGTGGCACCGGCAGGATGCGCTGCCCCTCGCGGACATGGTCGAGGACCTGCCCGTGCTGCTGCCGAAGGTGCTGGCCATGCAGCCGCACGACCCGCCCCTGTTCGTGGCCTATTCTTATGACGAAGCCGACCGGTTGGTCATGCACTTCGCGGACAGGGCGTAGAAACATCCCGGCGCAGAGATACTGCACAACCGAAATGCTCACGCAAAGACGCAAAGGACGCAAAATGAGTATCTTGGCGTTCTTTGCGGCTTTGCGTGCGCTCTCCGTGCTACCGGCCACACGTCTGCAGGAAATCGGTCAGTGCCTCGTTGACCGCGGCCGGCTGCTCCAGGGGGCTCAGGTGACCGGCGCGCGGGATGACGACCATCCGCGCAGCGGGTATGGCCGCGGCCATCGCTTCCATATCCGCGGGCGGGGTCAGCGCATCTTCCGCGCCGCCGAGGGCCAGCACGGGCACGTCGATCCCCGGCAGCAGGGAGCGGCTGTCGCTGCGGTCGCGCAGGCCGCCGAGCGCGCCGACAATCCCCTCAACAGACTGCCCGGCCATGATGCGCCGCGCTTCATCTGCAACGGGCGGGTCGGCCAGGCTGGCCGGCGCAAGCACGCGCGGGAGCATGTCCTCCACGAAAGCGGCCACACCCGCCTCCCGCACCCTGCGCATCGAGGCATCGCGGTTGGCGCGCGCAGCCTCGCTGTCAGGCTCCGCCCGCGTATCGAGCAGGGCCAGCCCGCGCACCCGCGCGCGATGCCGCCGCCAGAAGGCGAATGCGACATAGCCGCCCATGCTCAGCCCGCCGACGACTGCACGCGGCACGCCCAGGTGCTCCAGCAGCGCGGCCATGTCATCCGCATGTTGCTCCATCGTATAGGGACCAGACGGAACCTCTGACTGGCCGTGCCCGCGCAGATCAGGCACGATTACGTGCGCCACTTCAGACAGCGCGGCGACCTGGCCGAGCCACATCCGCCCATCGAGCGGAAACCCGTGAATCAGCAGCAGGGCAAGCGGATTGCCGCGACCGTACTCCTCGTAAGCCAACCGTATACCGTTAATCTCACCCATCATTCTCAGCTCCAATCTCTCCCTCTGCGAGGCGGAGTCCGCATTCTCAAATGCGGACGGCCCCCGTTCCGCAATGGGACCAAAGTCCCACCCGCGGATAGGCCGCGCGGCGGATGTGCGCGCCCTCATGCCCGGCTATACTGCCTGCAATGAGCCTATTGTAGTGGGCGAACGGCGACGCGACAAACCGCCTCCGCCGGGTGAAAAAACTGTCACGCGATCCGACCGCGCCATTCATCGCAGTTTCATAGGTCGGCGCGACTATTCGGACGCTTGATCGTATTATTGATTAATCGAGACTTTTTCGCACGCCCTTGTAATGCTCGCCGTCATAAACAGGTTGTACCTTCTTGGCCGAAAGGTTGCGTTCCAGGAACCTTTATCAGCGAACCATCGTCATTGTAACCGTGTGACATCATCGACAGGAGTGAAATCATGGACATCCCACTGCTCATCGCCATCCTTGCAATTCTGGCCTGGACGCTGCTGCCCCAGCTCGACCGGTATGCCGAAGTCGAGCGGAGCCTGGACGCCAAACCTTCTCCCCTGCAGAGGCTGGCCCGCTGGGTCAACAACTGAGGGCGTTGCCGAAACGCCGTATCTGATACAGTCATTTACATGGGGGGCGCTGCGCGGCGCCCCCCTTTTTTGTTGCCCCGGACCTGCGCAACGTCATGGTCGACCGCAGTATGCAGGGGTATTGTGGAGTGAAGTCAGAAACCCGGTTTCTCAATTTCAACTCAACGGAGAGTGTGTTTCATGCGTGAGTTCATCGACGGCGCGACCGCCATCGCCCGCGGCGCGCTGGATGCGGGCTGTGACTTCTTCGCCGGCTACCCCATCTCCCCGGCCACCCCCTTGCTGCTCCACATGCTACGCGAGCTGCCCAAGTGTGGCGGTATTGCGATCCAGGCCGAAGATGAGATTGGCGCCCTCAGCATGTGCATCGGCGCGGCCATGACCGGCAGGCGCGTGCTGACGGCCACCTCCGGGCCGGGCATCAGCCTCTACAGCGAGAACATTGGCCTCGCCATCATGGGCGAAGCGCCGCTCGTCATCGTGGATGCGCAGCGCATGGGACCTGCGACCGGCGGCGCGACCACGCCGGGCCAGGGGGATGTCCAGTTCGTCCGCTGGGGCACATCCGGCGGCTTCCCCATCATCGCGCTGGCTCCCTCCAATGTTGCGGAGTGCTACAGCCTGACCCGCCGCGCGTTCGACCTGGCCGAACGCTTCCGCTGCCCCGTCTTCCTGCTGACCGACAAGGAGATCTTCCAGTCCATGCACACGGTCGAGGTGGACGCGTACGAGCAGCCGCCCGTGCGCAGCCGCAGGCTGGCTCCCGCGGATGAACCTTTCGTGCCCTATCGTTTCGAGCCGCTGGCGGCCACGCCGCCCTTCAGCCCCATCGGCGGCGAGCACATCACCCGCTTCACCGGCTCCAGCCACGACGAGCAGGGCTTCCTGACGAAGGACCCGGCCAGAGTCGGGCGTCTGAACGAGCATCTGCGGCGCAAGATCGAAGACCACCGGGACGAAATCGAACTTGTGCACACCGACCTGGCACCAGAAGCCGCAACCTTGTGCATCGCCTACGGCATCACGGCCCGCGGCCAGGCGGCGGCAGTCCGGGAGGCGCGCGCGGCAGGCCGGGCGGTCTCCGCGCTGACGCCCCAGACGCTCTGGCCCGTGCCTGAAGCAGCCATCCTGGCCGCAGTCACGGAGATGCAGGCAACGCTCCGCCGGATTGTCGTCGCAGAGTTGAACCTGGGCGAGTATCACCGGGAGATCGAGCGCATCGTGTACCGGTGGGCCGCACAAGGCCGCCACATTGCGCCGGAGATCGTGGGCATCAACCGGGTGGACGGCGAACTCATCACGCCGGGCCAATTCCTGGAGGCCATATGCTAGAGACTTATCGCAACGCGCGTGCGTATCCCTTCTGTCCCGGCTGCGGCCACAGCCTGATCCTCAACCACCTGAACACGGCCCTGGTCAAGCTCGGCCTGCCCCCGCAGCGGGTCGTCATCGTGACCGATATCGGCTGCCAGGGGTTGGGCGACCAATACTTCGTCACCCATGCGTTTCACGGCCTGCACGGGCGCAGCGTGGCCTATGCGACCGGCATCAAGCTGGCCGACCCAGACCTGAAGGTCATCGTGCTCATCGGTGACGGCGGCGTCGGCATCGGCGCGACCCACTGGCTCAACGCCGCGCGACGCAACATCGGCCTGACCGTGCTGGTGATGAACAACTTCAACTTCGGCATGACGGGCGGCGAGCACAGCGTGACCACGCCCACGGGCGGCATCACGGCCACGACACGCGGGGGCAACCTGGAGCGGCCGCTCGACCTCTGCGCGACGGCTGCGGCCAACGGCGCGGGGTTCGCCTGGCGCGGGACGGCATTCGACCGGGAGCTGCCCGATGTCATCGTCGACGCGGTGCAGAGCGAGTGCTTCGCGCTGCTGGATATCTGGGAGTTGTGTACGGCCTACTATGTGCCCAACAACACCTGGTCGCGCAAGGCGCTGCTCGACACGCGCGAGGCGCTGGGCATACCCGCGGGCCTGGTACACCGGGAAGAACGACCGGAGTATGCCCGCGCGCTCAGCGCGGCTGGCGCAGGCCAGCGCGGCAAGCCCGCCTTGCGCCCCACAGCCCTGCCGCCGCAGTTCACGTCACCGCTCGACCGCGAGTTCAGGCTCGTCGTCGCCGGCTCCGCGGGCGGCAAGGTGCGCTCCTCTGCGCGCACCATCGGGGAGGCCGCGATCCTCTCCGGCCTGTGGGCCGCGCAGCAGGACGACTACCCCGTGACCGTGCAGACCGGCCACAGCATCAGCGAGCTCATCTTCAGCCCGCGCGAGATCCTGTTCACCGGTGTCACCCGGCCCGATGCGCTGGTGCTCGTGACGGAGGATGGCTGCAAGGCTGCCGCGCGCTATCTGCGCGACCTGACAGCGGAGAGCTGGCTGTTCACGACGCCGGAGTTTGCCGGGCTGGACACGCCCGCGCAGAAGGTCGTGATCGACTATGAGGCATCAGGCGTCAAGGGAAGCAAGAAGAATCTGGGCCTGCTGGTGAGCGCTGCGGCCCTGCGCAGGCTCAAGCTCTTTCCCATCGAGGCGCTCGAAACCGCCATCCGCCGCAGCCAGCGAGGAGATGTTGCCGTAGAAAATCTCGCGGCAGTGGCCGCGAGTGCACCGGCCCTCGCGTGAGACAGACCTTCGAGGTACGCAAGCAGCCCATCGGCGGCGGCGACCTCGAAGGTCTATAAGCCTGCTCGTAGCATAGCCCCTTATGAGCGTATTCACGGGCACAAGGCGCTGCGCTACCCCTTTCGGATACCCTATAGACACTCCTACGACGTGATCGCCAGACAGGTGAGGGTGTCAGTAACGCCCGGCTGGCAGCGAATGGTTTCGGACACCAACGTGCCGAGAGCCTCGAGCGTCGGCGCCTCGACTTCCACGATGACATCATACGGGCCAAACGTGAAATCAGCGCGGAGCACGCCCTGCGCATCCTGAAGCGACCTTATCACACTATACTCTTCTCCGGTGCGGACGTGGGTCAGGACATAGGCTCGCATGGTTCCCTCCCTTGAAAATGTCCCGTTACCCGGCCGGGGCAGCGCACGGCGCCAGTTCGACCCGATAGCCGAGCTTCTCGAGACGGCGCACGGCTCGGCGTTTCACCGCCTCACGGTCCCGCTCATCGAAGTAGTTGCCACCCAGGTCTTCATAGGCCGTCTGCCGAGTAATCAGGTGATAACCTGTGACCAGTAAACTGTGCCCGACGGCGACCGCTGCCCGTTGTGTGCCTCGCCGGGCTGCCAGGCGGCGATAGAGCGCCTGGAAGTACTTGTGCTTGGTGTGGGCTGCGCCGTGGGCCGCTTCAATCAGTGCCCGCCGCAGCCACGGACTGCCTTTGCGCGTGCGGCCACTCTTGCGTTTGCCTGCACTCTCGTGGTTGCCCGGACACATACCGGCCCAGGAAGCCAGGTGGTCGGCATCTTCGAAAGGCGCCAGATCCGCACCAATCTCGGCGACGATGATCTCGGCAATGCGCTGGTTAATGCCCGGCAAGGCATCCCACGTCGCTAAGGCCGCCGCAAAAGGGCGCATCTGCTCCGCAATCTGCTGGTCCAGTTGCGCCATCGCCTCGTCGAGAAAGTCGATGTGACTCAGATGCTGCGCCAACATAAAGCGATGATGTGGCCGCACGCGCCCGCTCAACGCCTTCACGAGCAAGTCCTGCTTGTCGCGCAACCGCCCTTTGGCTAAGGCGGCCAACGTGGCGGCGTCCGTTTGGCCCTCGACTAACTCGGCCAGGATGGCGCGGCCACTCACCCCCATCACATCGCTGGCGACACTCGCCAACTTGATGTTGGCGTCTTCCAGTACCTTCTGCACCCGATTGACTTCGCTCTTGCGTTCATCCCCCAACTTCGTGCGATAGCGGGTCAGATCCCGCAGTTCTCGCAAAACCTCCGAGGGGATGAAGCTGCCTTTGAGCAAGCCATGCCGCAAGAGGTCGGCGATCCATTCGGCGTCCTGCACGTCCGTCTTACGCCCCGCCAACGCTTTGATGCGTTCGGCGTTGACCACCAGGATGGCGAACCGGTCATCCAGCAGGTTGTATACGGGCTTCCAGTACACCCCCGTGCTCTCCATCGCCACATGGCTGACACCCAGACCGGCCAACCAATCCGCTAAAGCCTCCAGATGCACCGTCATCGTCGCAAAGGTGCGGGTTTCCTTGAGCGGCTGACCGTCTGGCCCCGGCACGATCACACAGGCCACTACGGTCTGCTTGTGGACGTCGATCCCGCAACAACGCTCGTAGACCACTTGCATGACTCACCTCCGCTGCTTGCGCTCGCCCCAGCGGAGTGCCTGATGAACGAAGATTCTCCCTTGCGTGCTCTCCCCTGGCGGGGGGCAACAGTCAACGGTGCCTGCAGGCACTCATGTCAAACTCCTGACGGGCTCGTGGCACCAAACCAACCATCCGACTTCTCACCGGGGCGGCACTCTATTCTACCCATTTTCATCCGCAACGGTGAGCCGTGGCTCATAGACAACTCCTTCGAAAGAGCGAAATGGCTTTGCGAACATCGACAATACGGTCTTGCGCGACAACGAATGGACCGGGAACGCACGACGACGACTTTGCGGTAATCATACCACGGTTTTCTGAGGTTTGTACCCGGCAATATGGAAATCTGCGCGGGTGAATCCATTCCTACAGCGGGCCGGCGGGCACGCGGCCGGCCTTGATGGCCTGGACCTGCTCGGAGGTGAAGGGGGGGTCGAACAGCGTGGCGTCGAGGTGATAAGCGCGGAACAGGTCCGCGATGAAGTGCATCCGGTCGGGCAGCCGACCCCAGTCCAGCGCGCCCGTGCCCGCAGTACTGTCGGGCGTCGGGTCGACCTGTTTCAGCAAGGCAGCCAGCTCTGCCAGCACGATCTGTTGCAGCGGCAGAGGGAACTGTGCCTGTAAGTCCTGACCCAGGCGCAGCAGCCGGCCTCCTGCCAGCCGCAGGGTCATCAGGTGTTCGGTGATGACCAGGTGGCCGAGCCGCTGGAGTTCCTCCGCCAGCCGGTCGCGTGCCTGCAGCAGAGACCGGGCGCGGCCTGCCAGCCGCAGCACGAACAGGCGGAGCCGCGCGGCCGGGTTGGGAAACAGCTCGTCCAGCAGCCGCCGGCGCAGTGCAGCCGGGTCGTAGACGGGCGCATTCATCGCCGCCACAATTTCCGGCTGCAGCCGCGTCTGCTCGTGGAAGCCGATTTCCAGGTTGGCGAGCAGCAACAGCTCCGCCCGGACCTTGGCATCCGGCTCGGCCAGGCCGCGGTGATAGTGCGTGAACGACCGCTTCAGCCAGTCCTGGCCGTCGGGCGGCTCGCCGGGCCGCAGCTCGCTACAGAAGGCGGCCAGCGCATCCGCATCCGGCATACCCGCCTCGAACAGCGCCAGAAAGCGCGCAAAATCGTAGCCGATCTCCGCGAACACCTTGACGTTGCCCGCCGCGACGGCCTCGCTGGTGCGCTGGAACGCGGCCGCAGGGTTGAGCGCTTGCCACAGCGCGGACAACGCACCGCCCAGGCTGCGCGTCCCTCCCCCGGTGACAGGCGCACCCGTGGCGGCCAATTCCTGCGTGGCCTCAATCGCAGCCGCTGCTGCGGGAGCCGACCCGCGCAACAGGTCCTGCAGGCTGCGCTGCAAGTCCTCCTTGCGGATGCTCTGCCCGGCCTGCTTCGATGCCCACGCCGCCACCGTACACCAGTTGGCGCCCGGCCCGGTCAGCTCCGCCAGCGCACAGGCCAGCTCGTGGTAGCACTGCGTGATGCGCAGATTGCGCACGACCGGGTCGGCCAGCGCCGCGATGGCCCTGACCTCGTCGGGCGTGGGGGGAGGGACGCGCAGAAGGGTCATGTTCCGGCTCTACCTACGGGCAACTTGGACTCGTCGGAAATAGCGCTCTTCACAGGGCAAAATCATCCTTCCGCATGGTCCGTGTATTCCGCGGTTGCACTTAACCCGCCAGCGCCTGTGCACGCTCGGCCAGGTACAGCTCGATCTCCGCGACCTCGGCGGTCGTGAGCGTCCAGTCGCCCGCGGGCACGATCTCCTCGATCTGCCGGGGTGCACGCGCGCCGACGATGGCAGAGGTGACCTCCGGGCGGCGCAGGACCCACGCAACGGCAAGCTGGCCGAGCGTGCGGCCGTTGCGCTCCGCGATGGGCCGCAGCTTCTCGATAAGCGCGAGGTTGGCGCTCAGTTCCGGCTCTTTGAAGCGGCCCGCGCGCTTGCGCCAGTCGTCATCGGGCAGCGCGGCGATCCTCTCTGCGGTGTACTTGCCGGTCAGCAGGCCCGACGCCATCGGGCTGTATGCGACCACGCCGATGTCGTTGGCCGCACAGTAGGCGAGCAGCTCCTGTTCCACCTTCCGTTCCAGCATGTGATACGGCGGCTGAAGCGACGCGACCGGGTGGATGGCCTGCGCGCGCTTGATCTGCGCCACGCTGAAGTTGGACACGCCTGCGTAGCGAATCTTGCCCTCTTCGACGAGCTTGGCAATCTCGGTCCAGCCTTCCTCGATGTCCGGGTCGGGGTTCGGCCAGTGGACCTGGTACAGGTCGATGACTTCCACGCCGAGCCGCTTGAGGCTATTCTCCGCCTCCTGGCGCACGCTCCAGGCCTTGAGCCGGTTGATGACCGAGCGCGTGCTGGGGTCGTCCCAGGCCAGGCCGCACTTCGTCGCGACGATGACGCTATCGCGGCGGCCCTTGATGGCCTTGCCGACCATCTCCTCCGAGTGACCGAGGCCGTACGCGGCCGCGGTGTCGATCCAGTTGATGCCCAGGTCGAGCCCGCGCTGGATCGCCGCGATCGAGGCATCGTCGTCCTGCGGCCCCCAGCCGAACGCCCACGGTCCGCCGACCGCCCACGCGCCGAACCCGACCGTGGTCAGGTGCAAGTCTGTGTAACCCAACTTCCGTGTCTGCATGATGTCTCCAATCCCTTCCCATAGATTTTTGCAACGCAACTGATACAGGCGAACCTGCGGTTTGCCTGTATCAGTTGCGCCGCCCCATCACATACGCGGTCACCGACCGCCACGCGACCGTCGCGCCCGTCAGGCTGCCGCGGTACAGGCGCTCGACCGCGGCAATCTCGTCCGCATCCAGCGCGGCCGCGAGGCGCTGCACGTAGCTGGGCCGCTCACCCGTTGGCGTACCAGCGGCAGCCCCTGCCGCCGTAAACCAGCGATCCAGCAGCGCGGGGCCGATGCGCGCATCCGCGGTCGTCTCCACCGGCTCCACGCGCACGTCCGTCAGCCCTGCGGCCTCCCACAGCGCGGCCAGGTCCGCCGCCGTCCAGTTGACCAGCGGGTCCGCCGGGTCGGTGTAGATGGCTTCCTCTGCTGCGCGCACCTTTGCGGCCAGCGCCGCGTCCAGCCGCGCCAGGTCCACCAGCGCGTAGAGCCGCTGCGTCTCCCGCGGGACCGGCTCGGCCAGGCTGAGCGTGCCGCCCGCGGCCAGCAGGCCCGCCAGCACCCGCGCGACCGCCGCCTTGTCGGATGCAGCGGCCAGCGCGCTGCGGCCGATGACCGCATCAAAGCGCACGCCTGCCTCGTCGCGCAATTCCAGCAGTTCCGGCAGTTCCTCGACGCGGCCCTGCAACACGACCGGCCGCTCGACCTGCGAGAGCCGTGCGACCATCTCGCGCAGCGCCGCGGCTTCGTCTGCGTTCGGGGTGAGCAGCCACGCGCCGCCCTCCGGCGCGCGGCGCAGCGCCTCCCAGGTCAGCAGGCCCGTGCCCGCATTGATGTCCAGCACGAGGCTGTGCCGCTGGAGCCGCGCGGCCTCGATGACCCGGTCGCGCAGGCTCGCCAGCCTATCCCCCGCGCCGCTGATCACCCGCGCCAGCCAGCGGTCGCGGTCCCCGGCCGCCAGGCTGCCGGTGAACGTCAATGCCTCGGTCGCGCCGAAGCCCTCCCCGCCCTCCAGCATCGCGGCCAATTGCGCCTCGCGGCGGCGCTCCACCTCGCCCTTGACACGCGCCTCGTAGCCCAGCCCGCCCGGCTGGTAGAACACGCGGCCCTGCAGTGCGTCGGGGAGATATTGCTGCGCGACCCAGTGATCGCGGTATGCGTGGGGATAAAGATAACCCTCACCGTGGCCGAAGCCCTCTTTGTCGCGGTTCGCGTCGCGCAGGTGCGCGGGGACCTCCGCCTCGCGCTCCTGCTCGACCACGCCGAGCGCATCGAAGAACGCAAAGCCGGAGTTGCTCTTGGGCGCGGTCGCCAGGTAGAGCGCGGCCTCGCCCAGGTGGAACCGGCCCTCCGGCATCCCCACGTAGTCGAACGCCTGGCTGCACGCCATGACGACCTGCAACGCGTGCGGGTCGGCCATGCCCACGTCCTCGCCCGCGAAGATGATCATGCGGCGGAAGATGAAGCGCGGGTCCTCCCCTGCATACACCATGCGCGCCATCCAATACAGCGCCGCGTCGGGATCCGACCCGCGCAGGCTCTTGATGAACGCGCTGATGGTGTCATAGTGAACGTCGCCCTCTTTGTCGTAGAGCACCGCGCGGCGCTGGATGGACTCCTCCGCGACGGCCAGGTCGATGCGAATCACGCCGTCCGGGCCCGGCTCGGTCGTCTCGACGGCCAGCTCCAGCGCGTTGAGCACCCCGCGCGCATCGCCGTTCGCTACATCCACCAGGTGCGCCAGCGCATCCTCGTCGAGCTGCACGTTGAGCTTGCCGTAGCCGCGCTCCGGGTCGGCCAGCGCCTGCCGCGCGACCGCGAACAGGTCCTCCTCGGTGAGCGGCTTGAGCTGGAAGATGCGGCTGCGGCTGACGAGGGCCTTGTTGACCTCAAAATAGGGGTTCTCCGTGGTCGCACCGATGAGGATAACCGTGCCGTTCTCGACCCACGGCAGCAGCGCGTCCTGCTGCGCCTTGTTGAAACGATGGACCTCGTCTACGAAGAGGATGGTGCGCTGGCCGAACTGGCCGCGGCGCTCCTGGGCCTCCGCGATGGCCTGGCGGATCTCGTTGACGCCGGCCAGTACCGCGTTGATGGCGATAAAGTGGCCGCGCGTGGTGTTGGCGATGATACGGGCCAGGGTCGTCTTGCCCGTGCCGGGCGGACCGTAAAAGATGACCGAGTTGAGCTGGTCCGCCTGGATGGCGCGGCGCAGCAGCCGGCCCGGCCCGACGATGTGGCCCTGGCCGATGAACTCATCCAGCGTGCGCGGCCGCATGCGCGCGGCGAGCGGCGCTTCCTTCTCGGTCAGCTCCGTGCGCCGTGCGGCAAAGAGGTCAGTCCCCGTCTTTTTGGGCATGGCGTGATTCTAGCACAAAGGCGTGAACTGGAGAAGGGGTGACAAGGTGACAAAGTGACAAGGTGACAAGGTAAAGGGGTGACGGGGTGATGGAGTAACACGGTGCGAAGTGCGCATCCTCAGATGCGCACGACATCTCGCCATCCTGAACCCCGTGGGACCACGGATACGATATAATGGGGCTATGAAACCACCGACCGACTACCGAGCGCAGCGGCGCAGGAACGAGCGCAACCTGGCGTGGGCCGTGGTGCTGTTCCTCGTGGGCGGGGGAGGCGCGGCGATTGCGCTCGTCTACGGGCGGAGCGCGGCGCTGCTCGGCCTGACGTGCCTCCTGGCCGGCGCGGGGCTGTTCGGCCTCGTCTGGCTGATCCTCACCCTCATGGAGCGTTGGGCCAACCGGTGACAGTTGAGCCACGAAGGCGCGAAGCAAAAACCCGTTTCCTCAGGTGAAGCGCAGCTTCACACGGAAACGGGTTTCTCTATACAAACAAAGAACCCTTTTGCGATCTTTGCGTCTTTGCGTGAGCAAGAACCGTCACCCGCCGGCGAGTTTGACCTTGTACCCCAGCGCAAACAGCTTTTCCGCGACCTTGTCGCGCTGGTCGCCCTGGATTTCGAGGTCGTCGCCCTTGATCGTGCCGCCCGCGCCGCAGTACGTCTTGAGCACGCCCAGCAATTCCTTGAGCGTGGCCGGATTGTGCTGCAAACCGTATACCACAGTGACGGTCTTGCCCGCACGGCCCTTGCGGTCACGCTTGACGTAGGCGGTCTGCTGCTTGACGGGCAGGTCAATCGTGTGGCAGACGCACGGATGCCGCCCGCAGCGCGGGCACTCCGGTGCAGTCTTAGGGTCGGTTGAATAGATGATGCGTGGCGGCATAGGACACTCGCTTCAAGGCAGGTGTTGGATGGGTGCGTTTCACGTTGGGGGCGCGGCCAGTATGAAACGCGCCCGTGTTGGATTTGGCATGTTGGGACTTGGCTCGATTTGTGCTAAAATAAGGTATCGGGCTGCAAGTCCGGTACATATTATAGCGCAAACACATGGATGGAGGAACAGACTCTGGAAGGTCACGAACTCGCACACGCCATCGTCGGCAAACTGGAAGAACACCAGGCCTCTGACATTGTCATGTTGGACCTGCGCGAGCTGACGCCGATTGCGGATTACTTCGTCATCTGCTCGGCGGATTCCGAACGCCAGGCACGCACGCTACAAGAGATCCTGCGCACCGAACTCCGAGAAGAGCACAAGGAGCGGCCGCTCTCCACCGAAGGGGAGCCGGCCTCCGGCTGGGTGCTGCTGGACTACAACACGGTCGTGGTGCACATCTTCTCGCACGAGGGACGGGCATTCTACCGGCTGGCAGAACGCTGGAAGGACGCGCCCGTGGTGCTTAAAATTCAGTGATGAGAAACGAGTAAGGAGTAACGAGTAATAGACGTCAGCCAACCTCGTCTTACTCATTACTCTTTACTCGTTACTGATCATTCCTTACTCGAAGATCCACCCGTCCACGGCGCGGCCGTAGTCGATCAATTCTTCCGGCTTGAACCACATCCCGATTTCGCTGGCGGCCGTCTCCGGCCCGTCTGAGCCGTGGACGAGGTTGCGCCCCATCTCGAGGCTGAAGTCTGCGCGGATGGTGCCGGCCGCGGCCTTCGCGGGATTCGTGGCCCCCATTGTCGCGCGCGCGACCTCGATGGCATTTGTCCCCTCGAGCACCAGCGCGACCACCGGGCCGCTGGTGATATACTTGATGAGTCCCTCAAAAAATGGCTTGCCCACGTGCACCGCATAGTGCTGGTGCGCAAACTCGGTGCTGACATGCACCATCTTCAGCGCGACAATCTTCAGCCCGCGGCGCTCGAAGCGGTTGATGATCTCGCCGGCCAGCCCGCGCTGCACCGCGTCGGGTTTGAGCATGACAAACGTGCGTTCCACTGAACTCTCCTTCTAACAACAGGACCTTCAAGGTCTACATTGCCGAACAAAGAGTATAGCATCGGTGACGCGGTGCGCAAAAGGAAGACGTCAGGGTTGCTAACTGCCCTGGACAGGATTCACAGGATGAACAGGATTTCGGTTATGACGTTCGCCCATCCTGTTCATCCTGTAAATCCTGTCTAAAGCCCGTGCTCCTTGCGCACCAGGTACAGCAGCCGGTCGACCGGCGTCTCGGCCCAGCCCGGCGCGCCTGCAGGGTCAGCGCCCGGCGCCGCATCGCGCAGCAGCGCGCGGCAGGTGTCCGCAACCCCGTGCGCGAGGATGGGCAGATTGTACCCGCCTTCCAGCACCACCATCAGCCGCCCGTCGCACAGCCGCTCCGCCAGGCTGACGACGCCCGTCGCAAGCTGCCAGTACCCGGCCAGCGATAGGTGCAGCCCGGCCAGCGGGTCCTTCCAGTGCGCATCGTAACCCGCGGATACAAGGATGAGCTCGGGCCGGAACCGTTCGGCCAGCGGGACGACCGCCTCAGCGAACAGCCGCCGGAACCCGTCATCTCCGACGCCCGCAGACAGCGGCAGATTAGCGGTGTAGCCCCGGCCCGCACCGCTGCCCGTCTCGCGCCAGTCGCCCGTGCCGGGATAGTGCGGATACTGGTGGGTGGAGATGAACATGACCTGCGGAGAGTCGTAGAAGATGTCCTGCGTGCCGTTGCCGTGGTGCACGTCCCAATCGAAAATGAGCACGCGTTCCAGACCGAATGCGTCGAGCGCAGCCTGCGCTGCGACCGCGATGTTATTGAAGATGCAGAAGCCCATGCCGCGGCTGCGCTCCGCATGGTGGCCGGGCGGACGAACGAGCGCAATGCCGTTGCGCACTTCCCCGCGCAGCACCGCGGCCGCCAGCTCCGCGGTCCCGCCCGCGGCCAGCCGCGCCGCCTCGTCCGTCCTGCCGACAAGGTAGGTGTCGGGGTCCAGGTAGCCGCCTCCGCGCGCGCTGATCTGGCGCACACGCGTGATGTGGGCCGGATCATGCACGCGACTGAGCAGGGCGTCGTCCGCCGGTTGCGCGGGGATGGGGTGCATCCGCGCCAGCAGACCGGCGGATGACAGTTCCGTCAGGATGGCTGTGAGCCGCGCGCTGCTCTCCGGATGACCGGTCAGGTCATGCTCCAGGAAAAGCGGGTCATAGACGTAGCCGGTCGCGTCCCCCATGCTACGGCTCAGGGCTGAAATACCACATCCACTTGCTCCCGCGCATCTCCTTGATAACGTGGCCGGTCGTCAGCACGCCCAGCGCACGCAGGCCCGCGTCGCCGTGTTCGCTGACGACCAGGTGTGAGATACCGCGCTCCGTCATAATGCGGACGGCCTCTGCGAGCGGCATTTCCGGCGGGATCGCGAGGACCTTTGGCCGCATGACCTCCCGCGCCCGGATGCCCTTGAGCTCCTGGCCGTAGAACTGCAGGACATCCATCTGGCTGATGGTGCCGAGGGCTTCCTCATCCGGGCCGGTCACGACAAGGACCTGGACATTAGTGTCCGCCATGATGCGCACGACTTCTTCCAGCGTCGTGCTGGGCGTGCAGCCGATGACGCCCTTGTGCATCACGGTTCCTACGAGGCAATCAGACGACATTGTCCACCTCCTGCCCAACCGCGCGTGGCGCGTCCACGACACCAGGCCACGCGACGGCTGCGACACAACTATCTTAGCAGAGCCGCAGGCAGTTGTAAAGGACTAGGGGACATCGGGGTGCATTTCAGGCTGGGGGCGAACGCGGCCAGCGCGCATACGCGAATGGCGCTGCGGCGCTGGGCACGGATACACGAATATCCCGCCGCGGCGCACACGATTCGCGTATTCGTGGCGCGCCAGCGCATTCGTTTATCCGCGCTGGCCGCGCCCCCAACGTGAAACGCACCCGGACATCAGCGAAGTACATCTTTGGTGGGCGGTTGCCCGGATTGTGCTACAATACGGCCCGACAATTGAGGGGTTGCTTGGAAAGGTGGGGAGTGGAGCGTCCTCAGACGCGGAACGGCTCCGACGTAGGCGTTCTCGTTCGTCCGCATTTGAGAATGCGGGCTCACCTCTTCAAGCTGGTCCTGCGTGAGAGTGTAGCGTGGCTAACCCAACTACCCGCAAGTATGACCCGCCGCCAGGGATCGTGGCGCTCGGCACGCACGTGGAGGTCGAGCTGAGCACGGTCGAGGGCGACGTTGAGCGACTGGCCTTCGATATCGTGCCCGACGCGGCCGCAGACTTCGCTACGGGCTTCCTGGGCGCCAGCACACCGCTGGCCCGCGCCATCATGGGCCAGCCCGCCGGCATGGTCGTGCCTTATACGGCCGGCGACATCGCCCGGGCGACCATCCTGTCCGTGCGCCTGAGCGAGCGCGCCGCGGATGCAGACGCATCTGCCGCACGGAACGCGGCGACGCGCGAGGCTGTCGAGCGCGCCAAGACCGAGGACACCATCCGCCTGGCCCTGACTTTCAGCTCCAAATGGGGCGACTACGACCCCACCCCCCTCGAACCGAGCACGCAGAACGCAGAGGACGCCGATGAGCCAGATCACGATTCGTCTGGTTGACACCCCTGCAGGCATGGCACAGGTCGAACAGCTCCAGATGGCGGTCTGGCCGGGCGCCGACCTGGAGATCGTCCCCGTTCATGTGCTGCTGACGGCCGCTCATAACGGGGGGCTGGTTGCGGGCGCCTTCGACGGCGACCAATGCGTCGGGTTCGTGTGGGGCTTTCCGGGCTTCGACGCGCGGGTGACGCCCCCGCGGCTCAAGCACTGCTCACACCAGCTCGGCATCCATCCTGACTATCGCCTGTCCGGGCTGGGCTTTGCGCTCAAGCGGCGGCAGTGGGGCTTCGTGCGCGAGCAGGGCATCGACCTCGCCACCTGGACCTATGACCCGCTGATGGCACGCAATGCGCGGCTCAACATCGGCAAGCTCGGCGCGGTGTGCAGCACCTACCGCCGCGACGAGTACGGTCCGCTGCGCGACGCGCTCAACGCCGGGCTGCCCACCGACCGCTTCCAGGTGGACTGGTGGCTGTCGTCGGGCCGCGTCACCGCGCGCATGCTCGGGCCCCAGCCGCCCACCCACAAGCTCGCAGACCTGCTCGCCGCCGGCGCTCGCCTGCTCAATCCTCCATCGCCGGACGGCACGCCGCAGCCGCCCGTGACCGATCTCGCCGCCGCGTTGCCCGCTACCGTCCTGGTCGAGATTCCGCCGGACTTTCTCGCGCTCAAGGCGGGGGATGCCGGCCTCGCGCTGGCCTGGCGGCTCGGCACACGGGCCGCATTCGAGGGGCTGTTCGGCCAGGGTTACGCCGTGACCGACTTTCTGCGCGAGCAGAACCGCGCGCTGTATGTGCTGACCCGGGAGAGCTAAGATGCACATAGACCACATCACCCTCCACCATCTGCGGATGCCGCTCGTGGCGCCGTTTGAGACCTCGTTTGGCCGCATCACGGAGCGCGAGGGCATCCTGATTGTCGTGCAGTCCGAGGGACTGACGGGCTACGGCGAGTGCGTGGCCGACCACGACCCCGGCTACGCGTATGAGACTGCGCTGACCGCGTGGCACATCCTGCGTGACTTCCTGGCGCCGGCCATCTTGGGGCAGACGGTCGCAGATCCGGCCGACTTCCAGCGCCGCGTCGCGCAGGTGCGCGGGCATCCGATGGCGAAGGCCGGGCTGGAGATGGCACTGTGGGACCTGCAGGGGAAGCGCGAGGGCAAATCACTGGCCGAGTTACTGGGTGGCGTACGCCACCGCGTAGACGTGGGCGTGTCGGTCGGGTTGCAGGCATCGCCCGCTGCGCTGACCGCACGGGTGGGCCGCTACCTGGCGGACGGCTACCGGCGCGTCAAGATCAAGATCAAGCCGGGCCGCGACGTGGCCGATGCGCAAGCCGTGCGCCGGGCCTACCCCGGCCTCCGCCTGCAGGTAGATGCCAATTCGGCGTACACGCTGGAGACCGCCGCCACGCTGCAACCGCTCGATGACCTCGACCTCCTGCTGATCGAGCAGCCGCTCTCCGAGGATGACCTGTGGGATCACCGGCTTATCCAGGCGCGCTTCCGCACGCCCATCTGTCTGGACGAGAGCATCCTGTCCGCGCGCCACGCGCGGCAGGCATTGGAGATGGGGTCCTGCCGGGTCATCAACATCAAGGCGGGCCGCGTCGGGGGCCTGAGCGAGGCGGTGGCCATCCACGACCTCTGCAATAGGCAGGGAATCCCGGTCTGGTGCGGGGGGATGCTGGAGACGGGGGTAGGCCGGGCAAGCAATCTCGCGCTGGCAAGCCTGCCGGGGTTCAGGCTGCCCGGCGACATCTCAGCGTCCGACCGCTACTACGCGGAGGACATCACGCAGGAACGCTTCACGCTCAACCCCGACAGCACAATCGACGTGCCCGCGGGCCCTGGCCTGGGCGTTACACTCGATCCCGCAGCCGTGGACCGCTACACCGTCACCCGCGAGGAAGTGACGGGATAACTGTCGAGAGCAGAAAGAAATAGAACGCTGATGACGCTGATGATCATGATTTTTCTGGTATTTTAGTCCGTGTCAATCATGATAATCAGCGTTCATCAGCGTTCTATTAGTTGCTCGTCACTGCGAGCGGGCGGATGGCCTCCCATTGGTCCGCGATGCGGGTCTGCACCTGGTTCAGGTGACGGTACAGGCCGTCGCGCGCCATCAGTTCGCGGTGCGTGCCCTGGTCCACGATCTGCTTACCCTCCAGCACGACAATCTGGTCCGCGTTACGGATGGTCGAGAGCCGGTGCGCGATGATAAGGGTCGTCCGGCCTACCATCAGTCGCTCCAGCGCCTGCTGGATGAGCAGCTCGGTCTCCGTGTCCACTGAGGACGTAGCCTCGTCGAGGATGAGGATGGGCGCGTCCTTCAGCACCGCACGAGCGATGGCGAGCCGCTGCTTCTGTCCGCCGGAGAGCTTCACGCCCCGCTCCCCGATCAGCGTATTATAGCCGTCAGGCAGCCGCTCGATGAACTCAGCCGCGTTGGCGACCTCTGCCGCGCGCACCACTTCCGCCTCGGTGGCCTCCGGGTTGCCGAACAGGATGTTCTCGCGCACGGTCCCGTGGAACAGGAACACATCCTGCAGCACGATGCTGATCTGCTGGCGCAGGCTGCTCAGCTTGATGTCGCGCAGGTCATGGCCGTCCAGCGTGATGCGGCCCTGGCAGACATCGTAGAAGCGCGGGATGAGGCTGGCCAACGTGGTCTTGCCGACGCCCGTCGGCCCGACGAGCGCCACGACCGTGTTCGCCGGAACAGTCAGATTGATGTGCTCCAACACGGTCTCGCCTTGGCTGTAAGCGAAGGAGACATTCTCGAAGGCCAGCGCACCCGCCGCGCGCTCCTTCAGCGTGACGGCATGGCGTGTCTCATCCACCTCCGGCTGCTCCTTGAGCAGCTCCGCCACCCGGTCGCCGCCTGCGAGCGCCTCCTGGATGGCCTCCCATGCCCCGCTCAACGCGCGCACGGGATTGTAGAACATCTCCAGATAGAGAAAGAACGCCACCAGGTCCGCAATCGGCAGGACCTGCTGGAAGGCCAGCTTGCCGCCGAAGTAGATTACGATGATGGTGCCCAGGGAGGAGGCAAAGTCCACGAACGGCTGGAAGGTCGCCATCAGGCGCAGCGCGTTCAGCATGGAGTCCCGGTAGCTGTGGATGTGCTTGCGCACGCGCAGCGCCTCGCGTTCCTCCTGCGTGAAGGCCTTGATCTCACGGATGCCCGACAGATTGTCGTTGAGCGTTGCGTTGAGCTGGCCCAGCTCCTTCTGCCGCTCGCGGAATGCGGGCCGCACGTAGCGCGCAAAGCTGCGCATCGCGAGGATGACCAGCGGGATGGGCACGAGGCTCAACAGCGCCAGCCGCCACTCCATGGCAAACAGCACCGCCGCGACGCCAACCAGCGTCAGCGCGTTGACCACCACATCCGGCACCGCATGGGCGATAAGCCGCTCGAACATATCCGAGTCGTTGACCATGCGCGACATGAGCTGGCCGGTCTGCTTGTCCTCGTAGAAGCGCAGCGAGAGGCGCTGCAGATGCTCGTAAATCTGCTGGCGCACATCCGAGACGACGCCCCAGCCCGCGACGTGGGCCATGTAGGAGCGCACGAACTGCAACACCCCGCGCAGCACGTAGACCACGAGCAGGACAACCGCCAGCCGGGCGACGAGCGACTGTGACTCCGCATCCCAGACGCCGGCTTCCACCGCCGCGACGAGCGTGCGCACGATCCACGGGCCGAGAAGCTGGACGCCCACCAGCGCAATCATGCTGAAGACGGTCAACACCAGCGCGAGCCGGTAACCGCGAGCCTTTTGAAAGACAAATAAGAGTGTACGCATGACGTGAATCCACTAACCTCTAGAATAGGTCCTCGAAGGGCACCGCCACCGGCGCATCCTCCGTGATGACGCGGCACAACATCCGCATCAGCGGCAGGTCGCGCGGGGTGATCTTGCCCTCCCGCTCCCAGGCGGGCAATACCTGGGCCATCTGCTTGATGATATACGCGCCTTCCAGCGTCTCGCCGGCCATCTCCTGCACGGCCTCGGTGTAGGTGCGGCCGCTGCCGAGCAGGCGGCCGAGCCGGATCGTCCGCCCGCCGACGCAGGTCACATACTGGTCGCCCACGCCGGGCAGCCACGTAACGTTCGTCGTATCGCCGCCCAACAGTCCCACGATGCGCGTCATCTCGTGCGCGCTGGCGCCGAACAGGGCCGCGGCCAGGTTGAACATCTGCGCGCCCGCCTCATCCGGCCCGGCCTCACGTTCGAGCAGTCCTGCGGCCATGCCGACCGAGACCGTATACGCGTTCTTGAGCGCCGCGCACACCTCAACCCCGATGACGTCGGTCGAGGTCCAGATATGGTAGTACGGCGTCGCAAAGGCGGCCTTGAGCCGCGCCAGCGCCTCCGCGTCGCGCGACGTGAAGACGACGCACGACTGACGCCGCCCGGCCAGCTCGCCCGCGATGCACGGCCCGGCAATCGCAGCCAGCGCCACTCGGTCCCGGATGAGCGCAGGCAGCTCGCTGCGCAGCACATCCGGCAGGATGTGCGGCCGGCCCTCTGACGCAGCCTCCAGCCCTTTGGTCACCGCGATGACCGTCGCGCCCGGCCACAGCAGCGGGCCGAGCGTGCGCCCGATCCAGTGGACGCCGAGCGAATTGACCCCGCTCACGATGATGTCCGCGCCGTCGAGCGCCTCGGCCAACTGCTCCACAAAGTAAGGCGTCACGCCCGCGGGCAGCGGGCGGCGCAGCCGGGGATGGAAGCCGCGCTCCAGGCAGGAGCGGATGATGTCCCCGTCCAGGTGCGTCCCGACAAGCCGGACGTGATGGCCGTTATCCGTGAGAGGCCAGGCCACTGCCGTGCCCATCAACCCCGCGCCGACGATCGTGACGTTTGCCATACGCTGATCCTTTCACCGGTTGCAGGCCTGCCCTGCAATCCTGCCTGTGACCCAGGCCCACAGAAAGTTATAACCCCCGATAGGGCCAAAAGCGTCGAGCACTTCGCCGCAGAGGTACAGCCCTCGCGCCATGCGGCTCTCCAGGGTGGCGGGATGGACCTCATCCAGCGCGACACCGCCGCCCGTGACCTCCGCCACCCGGTAACCCTCGTGACCGGACCACGGCAGCGCGTAGTGGGTGAGGGCTTCGACCAGTCGTCCCCGGTCCTCGCGGCGCAGTTGATCCGCCATGACCGCGTTCAGGTTCAGCTCGCCGAGCAGGAGGGCCATCAGGCGGTCGGGCAGTTGGCCGCGCGACCCGGCCCGCAACGTCGCGGCCAGTGAGCCGCGCGCGGTCCGCAGGCGCTCGTCCCATTCCGTCGCGGGCACGTCCGTCCACGCCACGCGCACCGCAGGCCGCGGCCCACCGACAAACGTCGACCGGATGGGGATGTGCGAGATGTTGAGCACTGCGGGTCCGCTGTAGCCGCGATGGGTGAACAGGAAGCCGCCCCGGCTGGATGCCAGCACGCGGCCGTCGCGCTCCGCCGTGACCGTCGCGGTCAACGAAAGGCCGGCCAGGGCCTTGTGCTCGGCGGACGAGGTCGTCAGCGGCGCGAGTGCGGGATATGTGGGCACGATGTGGTGGCCCAACGCTCGCGCCAGGTTAAGCCCCGTGCCGTCGCTGCCCATAGCAGGCACGGAAAGCCCGCCGGTCGCCAGAATCACGGCCGCGGCATGGAGCTGCGCCCCATCCTCCAGGCTAAGCCGCCAGCCATCGCCCGCTCGCTCCAACCCGACCAGCCGCGTGCCGGTCCGCAGCTCGACCTTCCGGTCATGCAGCGCGGCAAGCAGCGCATCGAGCACGGTGCGCGCCCTGTTACTCTCGGGGAAGAGCTTGCCCGTCTCATCCTCGAGGATGAGCGGCACGCCCAGGTCCTCCTGGAAGAACGACCGCACCCGCGGCAGCGGCCACGCCGCGAGGATCTTCTTCACCGTATTGGGCGAGCCGTCGGTGTGGAAGTCCGTGTGCTTCGCCTGCGACGGCAGAACATTACAACGGCCGCCGCCGCTGATCAGGATCTTCTGGCCCGGCCGGTCGGAGCCCTCCAGCAGCAGAACGGGGCGCGGGCCTGCGGCGGCCCAGATAGCAGCCATCAGGCCGGCCGCGCCTGCGCCGACGACAATGACCTGCTCCGTCTGCCGTCCCGTCATGGGACTTATTGTACTCCGCCTGTGCAGATTGGGGAAGTTTGGTCGGTGGGAAGGTGCCTGGAGCACGTTTGGATCACGAAGGATGAAGGCGACGAAGCGCACGAAGCGCGAAGACCACGAAGTGCTGGCGCGTAATGGGTGCGGCAAACGCGCCTTCGCGCTCTTCCGTCACTTCGCGCCTTCGTGTTCCAGAGCCGCACCCCCACCCGCCAGCCGCGCGAGCGCCCACGCGGCATGTTCCCGCACGAGCGGCTCGGCATCATCCAGCAAGGGCGTGAGGGCGGGAATGAGCGACGCGTCGCCGGAGTTGCCCGCCGCGATGCACGCGTTGCGGACCAGCCCGCGACGCTTGGCCCGCATGAGCGGCGTGCTGCGGAAGCGTGTCCGGAATCCGGCCTCGTCCAGCGCCAGCAGATCGGTCAGGCGCGGGGCCACTCGATCCGGCTCCGCGGAGAACGTGAGGTGCTGCGCGGTCGGCGCGTGGCGGTTGTACGGGCAGACGGCCTGGCAGACGTCGCAACCGAAGACCCAGTTGCCCATCAGCGGGCGCAGTTCGACCGGGATGGAGCCACGCAACTCGATGGTCAGGTACGAGATGCAGCGCCGCGCATCCAGCGAGTGCGGGCCGGTGAATGCCTGCGTCGGACACGCGGTCAGGCAGCGGGTGCAGGCGCCGCAGCCGGCGGACACTGGAAGCTGGACGGGCGAAGCCCAGCTTCGCACGGAAGCTGGCGACAGGTCTGCTATCTGTCCGAGATCTGCTGGGGCCGGTCTCCGACCGAGCCCCCCTGCAAGCCGGAAGCCAGACGCTGGAAACCGGTTATGCCTCTCGTCAGTCACCGCCCGTCCTGCGTCCAGGTCTTCGGGCACGAGGAGCGCAGCGAGAAAGGTCCAGGAGCCGAGGCCGGGGGTGATCAGGCAGGTGTTGCGGCCGATGAAGCCCAGGCCCGCCTGCTCCGCGAAGTCACGTTCGAGCAGCGGCGCGGTGTCCACGCAGGCCTTGCCGAGCGTCTCGCGGCCCGTGCGCTGCCGGATGAAGGCGTCCAGCGCATAGAGCCGTGGCTTGATAGCATCGTGGTAGTCCGGCGCGGAGGCATACCGCGCAATGCGCCCGCGCATCGGGTCATCCCAGCCGGGCGGCGGCGGGCCCGGACTGTAGTTCGCAGCCAGCACAATCATGGTGCGCGCGCCGTCCAGCAGCCGCGCGGGAGCCAGCCGCAGCGCCGCACGCTCCGCCAGGTACGCCATCTCGCCGTGATGCCCGGCCTGCAGCCAGGCCGTGAACTCCGCGCCGTAGCGCGGGGAAGCAACAGGCATGGTCGCAGCCAGGTCGAAGCCGAGGGACAGGGCGTGTGCCAGAATCTCAGCCGTCAGGGTCATGGGGTTCATTATAGCATGTGGCACGGTGTGCTATGGCTTCGCCACAGCACACCGTGCCACCAGAAGCGTGACGGTGGTATAATCCCCGCATGTCCGTTGAGCGCGCCCTCGATGCCCTGCGGTTCAATCCCCGGTTCATGCGCAACATCGCCCGGTGGGAGCAACTGCCCGCGCGGCCGCCGCGCTTTGCCGGCTTCCCTGAGGGCCTGGACTCCCGGCTGACGGCAGCCCTGGCCAGCCGCGGCATCGCAGAGCTTTACCTGCACCAGGCCACCGCGGTCAGCGCAGGCCTGCGCGGGGAGCACATGGCGGTCGTCACCGCGGCAGCCAGCGGCAAGACGCTCTGCTACAACCTGCCCGTCCTCAACCGGCTGCTCACCAATCCGACCGACCGTGCGCTCTACCTCTTCCCGACCAAGGCGCTGGCGCAGGACCAGTTGGCGGAGCTGCGCACGTTCCTCGATTTCCTGAACGGCGGCGCGGCGCCGGATGCCCCAGCCGCGCGCGGCAAGCGGAGCAAGGCTCCCTTCCCGACCGCGGCCGCCGCAATGCCGCGGCTGGAGAGCGCGGCCTCGGTTGCCCCGCTGACGGCCGCGACCTATGACGGCGACACGCCCAGCGCGCAGCGCGCCCGCATCCGCGAAGGTGCGCAGATCATCCTGTCGAACCCGGACATGCTGCACACGGGCATCCTGCCCCAGCACACGCGCTGGGCGGAGTTCTTCGCCCATCTGCGCGTGGTCGTCATCGACGAGATGCACATGTACCGCGGCGTGTTCGGCTCGCACATCGCGAACGTGCTGCGCCGGCTGCGCCGTATCTGCCGCTTCTACGGCAGCGACCCGCAGTTCCTCCTGGCCTCCGCGACCATCGCCAACCCGCGGGAGTTGGCCGGGCGACTGGCGGGCGCGGCGGTGACGGTCGTCGACCCGGAGCTGGACGGCGCACCCCACGGCGCACAGCACATCCTGTTCTACAACCCGCCCATACTGGACCCGGCCCTCGGCATCCGCCGGAGCAGCACCCGGGAGACCGCGGAGCTGGCCGCCCATTTCCTCGAACACGACGTGCAGACCATCGTGTTCGCGCGCACGCGGCTGGCAACGGAGCTGATCGTCACCTACGCGCGCGAGCGGAGCGCAGAGCTTGCCGCCGCGATTCGCGGGTATCGCGGCGGCTATCTGCCGCTGGAGCGCCGCGCCATCGAGCAGGGCCTGCGCGAGGGCACGGTGCGCGGGGTCGTCGCGACGAACGCGCTGGAACTCGGCATCGACATCGGCCAGCTCGACGCGGCGCTGCTGGCCGGTTATCCGGGCACGGTCGCGAGTAGCCGCCAGCAGATGGGCCGCGCGGGCCGCCGCCAGGGCACATCCGTCGGCCTGCTCGTCGCGGGCGCGGAGCCGCTGGATCAGTACATCGTCACGCACCCGAACTGGCTGCTCAGCCAGAGCCCGGAGCACGCGCGGCTGAACCCCGACAATGAAATCATCCTCGCCAGCCACCTGCTCTGCGCCGCGGCGGAACTGCCCTTGCGCGCCAATGACCGCGAGTTCGGCTCTGACCGGACGCGGGCGCTGCTGCACGAGTTGGTCGCGGCCGGGCAGCTCTACGAGGCTGACGGACGCCACTTCTGGGCCGGCGACGGCAGCCCGGCCATCAATATCAGCCTGCGCAGCGCGGAGCCGGAGCAGGTCGTCATCCAGACGACGGACGAGGCGGGCCGACCGCAGGTCATCGGGGAGCTGGACCGCCACAGCGCGCCGGTCTTCCTGTACACCGGCGCCATCTACCTCCACGAGGGCGTCAGCTACCAGGTCGACCGGCTGGACTGGGAGAACGGCCTGGCGCATGTCCGCCGCGTGGCGGTCGATTACTACACACGGCCTGTCGTCGGGGAGGGCATCGAGGTGCTGCGCGTAGCCGAGGAGCGCGAGGCGGCTCCCGAGCAGCGCGCGTGGGGCTACACGGGGGCGTGGGGCGATGTCCGGGTGGTCCGGCAGGCGTCGGGCTACCGCATCCTGCGCCGCAGCACGGGCGAGATGCTCGGCTTCGGGCCGATTGACCTGCCCGAACAGACCCTCGACACGCAGGGCTGCTGGCTCACGCTGCAGGAGGCGTTGATCGAGAAGCTGAAGTCCGGCGGCGCATGGCTCTCCGCGCCGAACGACTACGGGCCGAACTGGGCGGCGCAGCGCGCGGCCGTGCGCCAGCGCGACGGCTACCGCTGCCAGAACTGCGGCACGCCCGAGATGAACGGTCGCCAACACGACATCCATCACAAGGTTCCCTTCCGCGCGTTCGTCGCGCACGAACACCTGCGCGAGGGCCTGCCCGCGGAGCTGGCTTGGCAGGTTGCCAACCGGCTGCCCAACCTGGTGACGCTGTGCCCCTCGTGTCACCGGCTGGCAGAGGTCAGCGTGCGCACGCGGTCGGGGCTAGGCGGGGTCGCCGCGCTGCTGGCAGGCGTCGCACCGCTGTTCCTGATGTGCGACCCGCGCGACCTGGGCATCGTGCCGGAGCCGCAGAGCCCCACGACCGGCCTGCCCACCATCACCGTGTACGAGCACACGCCGGGCGGGGTCGGATATGCGGAGCAGCTCTTCGTCTCCCTGCCGGAGATTCTGGCCGCGGCGCATGACCTGGTGAATGCGTGCCCCTGCGAGACCGGATGTCCTGCGTGCGTGGGCCCGGTCCTGGAACACGAGTACATGCTCGACACCAAGATGCTGGCGCGCGCGCTGCTGGCGGAGATGTGCGTGGCATAGACCAGGAACTCCGAATGCAGTCGTCAGGGGAGACGCTCCTCAACGGAGGCACCCTGAGCGGAGGGCCCGACCGTTTTCTGGTCGGCCCGCAGTCGAAGGGGCCGGAGCGGGTCAGCGCACGGCGTCGCTGGCGCCGACGCACCGCATCCTTCGACTATACTCAGTCCAATGTGAAAACCAGAGGCGATTCTGGACAGGATTGACAGGATTTACAGGAGTAATCCCGTCAATCCTGTTAATCCTGTCTCAGTTCTGACTGCGGTACTCACTCTGGAGTCGGTTTAGCGGCATGCTGTCCACAACGTTGAGCCGACCACCCGCTCAGGATGCCTGCCAGTCCATACAATTGGATTTGCTGGTGACGCAACTTTGGCCGTTTGCCCTGCACAAAGGCTGTGGTAGAATGCAGGTGAGTCTTCGTAATGTCCTTCCAGAATTGTGTTGTCCTCGTAACCGGCGGTTCCAGCGGCATAGGATTGGCGACAGCCCGGCTCTTTGGCGAGCTTGGCGCTCACGTCTGGCTGATGGCGCGGGATCGCGCCCGCCTCGACCATGCCCTGGCGCAGATACGGGAACGCTGCACCTGCCCGGCCCAGCAATGCGGCGCGGTCCAGGCGGATGTCGCAGACCCGGCTGAGGTCGCGCGCGCCGTCAACGCGGTCACTGAAGCCGCGGGGCTGCCTGACATCGTGGTCAACTCCGCCGGCGTCGTCCATCCGGGCTATTTCAGCGAACAGGACCTCGACATCTTCCAGGAGATGATGCAGGTCAACTATTTCGGAACGCTGCACGTCGTCAAGGCCCTCACCCCTGGGATGATCCGCCGCGGCTCCGGCCATATCGTCAACGTCTGCTCCGCGGCCGCCTTTCTGCCCGTCTACGGCTACGCAGCCTACGGCGCGTCGAAGTATGCCGTGCGCGGGCTGTCGGACGTGCTGCGCGTCGAGCTCAGGCCGCACGGGATCCACGTGTCGGTGGTCTATCCGCCGGACACGGACACGCCGCAACTGGCCTATGAGGATGCCCTCAAGCCGCCGGAGACGCGCGCGTTCAACGGCGGCGTGGTGATGGCCCCGGAACAGGTCGCCCGGTCGATCATCCGGGGCATCCAACACAAGCGCCACACCATTACGCCGGGCCTGGAGACGACGGCCATGTACCGGCTCGTCGGCCTGCTGCGGGACTGGCAGTATCCCATCCTCGACCTGCTGGTGCAGCGTGCGCAGCGGGCGAAACTACAGAATCCGGGGGGACCATGAGCACGATCACCGTCCAGCCTGTTACAGACAAGAAGGGGGTGCTGGAATTCGTCCGCTTCCCCTTCAAGCTCTACCGCGGCGACCCGAACTGGGTTCCCCCGCTCATCGAAGAACGCCGCGACATCTTCGATCCCAAGAAGAATCCTCTGTATGAACACAGCCGCTTCCAGTTATTCCTCGCGCGGCGCGACGGCGAGCTGGTGGGCACGATCGGGGCCATCGTCAACCACCGGCACAACGAGGTCCACCACGAGCTGATGGGCGCATTCGGCTTCTTCGAGTGCATCAACGACCAGGCAGTGGCCGATGCGCTGCTCGACGCGGCAGAGACGTGGTGCCGGGAACAGGGCATGCAGGTCGTGCGCGGGCCGCTCAACTTCTCCATGAACGACGAGGTGGGCACGCTGATCGACGGGTTCGATGAGCCGCCCATGGTGATGATGACCTACAATCCGCGCTATTACCCCGCGCTCATCGAGGCCCACGGCTATACCAAGGCGATGGACCTGTATGCCTGGATCTACGATATCGAGCAGGGGCTGAAGAACGCGCCGGAGAAGCTGTTCCACGTGGCTCAGAAAGCCCTGGAGAAGCAGGGGCTTCGAATTCGCAAGATCGATATGAAGAATTTCGATCATGACGTTGAGCTTTTCAAGGAAGCTTATAATCGCGCCTGGCAGCGCAACTGGGGCTTCGTGCCCATGACCGATGCGGAGATCGATCACCTGGTCAAGGGCATGAAGCCGTTGCTTGACCCCGAGCTGATCTTCATGGCGGAGACGCAGGACGGCAAGCCCGCAGGCGTGTCCTTGACCCTGCCCGACCTGCACCAGGCGCTGCGCGCTTCCGGCGGCGGACGGATGTGGCCCTTCGGCCTGCTCAAGTTCCTCTGGCACCGCCGCAAGATCGACCAGGTGCGGCTCATTGCGATGGGCATGATCGAGGAATATCGCGGCCGCGGAGCGGATGCGGTCTTCTACCTGGAGACGGCCAAGGCCGCGCTCAAGCGCGGTTACAAGCGGCTCGAAGGCTCGTGGATCCTGGAAAGCAACACGATGATGAACCAGATTATCGAGCGGCTCGGCGGCACGCGCTACAAGACCTATCGCATTTACGAGAAGCCGCTGTGAAGGTGCTCATTACCGGCGCGACCGGCTTTGTGGGCGGCCAGTTGGCCGTCGAACTGGTCCGCCGGGGACAGACGGTCAGAGTATTGCGCCGCGGCAACTCGAGTCTCGTCGGCCTGGCCGGCCTCGACGTGGAAGATTTCATCGGCGACATCCTTGACCGGGACGCCGTGATGCGTGCGGTCGAAGGCTGTGACGTGGTCTATCACGTCGCCGCGGTGTCATCCTACTGGCGTGCGCGACGCGAGCAGATTTATCGTGTTAACGTAGATGGCACGCGAAATGTGGTGGACGCCTGCCTGCACGCGGGCGTGCAGCGCTTCGTTCACACATCCTCCGCCGCGGCGATCGGAATGACGCGCGATGGCCGGCCCGCGGACGAGGACACGCCCTTCGACCCACAACTGGAGCAGTTCGCCTACGGCCACAGCAAGTACCTGGCCGAACAAGAGGTGCAACGCGGCGTGGCCCGGGGGCTGCCCGCGGTGGTCGTCAACCCGGCTGTCGTGATCGGGCCGGGCGACCACTACATGATCTCCGGCAGCATCATCGTCGAGCTGGCGCGCCACGCACTGCCGGCCGTCCCGCCCGGCGGCGTCTGCATGGCAGACATCGATGCGGTCGTGGCAGGCCACATCGCAGCCGCGGAATGCGGGCGCGTGGGTGAACGTTATATCCTCGGCGGCGAGAATCTGACGTATCGCGAGATTGCCGCGACCGTAGCGGAGGTCGTGGGGCGTCACGGGCCGCGGCTGACGCTGCCCCGCTGGCTGCTGCTGCCCGCTGCCGGCGCAGTCAGCGCCTACAGCCGATTCAGCGCGCGGCCGCCCATGATGAGCAGCGACCAGATTCGCCTGTCAGTACACAACGCCTTTTTCAGTTCGGAGAAGGCGCGCCGAGAGCTTGACTACCCCATCCTGCCGTTCCGCGCTGCCGCAGCCAGAGCTTATCGCTGGTATGCAGAGCACGGCTACCTGAAATAACGGAGCAATCATGGATCTTTTCGAGAAATGCTACGGCTTCACCGAAGCCAAACAGGCCATTGAAGCCGGGATCTATCCCTACTTCATCCCCCTGACCGAGAATGAGGGCACCGAGGCGGTGTTCCGCGGCCACCGGCTCATCATGTGCGGCTCGAACAATTATCTCGGCCTGACGACCCACCCGCGCGTGCGGCAGGCCGCCATCGAGGCCATCCAGCGCTACGGCACGAGCTGCACCGGCTCGCGCTTCCTCAACGGCACGCTGGAGATGCACGAGCACCTCGAGCGCGAGCTGGCCGAGTTCGTCGGGAAGGAGGCCGCGCTGGTCTTCTCAACCGGCATGCAGGTCAATCTCGGCACGATCAGCGCGCTCGTCAGCCGCGGGGATTACGTCATCCTCGACAAAGAGGACCATGCCAGCATCGTCGACGGCGCCAAGCTGAGCTTCGGCGAGGTCAAGCGGTTCGGCCACCAGGACATGGAGGAGCTGGAGCGGCTGCTCGCGCGCCTGCCCGAGGACAAGGGCAAGCTGGTGGTGGTGGACGGGCTCTACAGCATGGAGGGCGACATCGCGCCCCTGCCGGAGCTGGCGCCGCTGTGCAAGAGATACGGCGCGCGCCTGATGGTGGATGACGCGCACGCGATGGGCGTCTTGGGCGGCGGCCGCGGCACAGCCGCGCACTTCAACATGACCGGCGACGTAGACCTGATTATGTCCACCTTCAGCAAGTCGTTCGCGTCCCTGGGCGGCTTCGTCGCCGGCGACGAGCAGGTCATCCACTACATCAAGCACCATGCGCGGTCGCTCATCTTCAGCGCCAGCATCCCGCCGCCGAACGCGGCCGCGGCGTTGGCCGCGCTCCAGATCATGCGCGAGGAGCCGGAGCGCGTCGCCAATCTCGCAAAGATTGCGGACTATATGCGCGCCGGCTATCGGCAGTTGGGCTTCAACATCGGCAACTCCACGACGCCCATCATCCCCGTGATTATCGGCGAGCGGATGCTGACCATCTATGTGTGGAAGCGGCTGTTCGACGAGGGCGTGTTCGTCAACCCGGTGCTGTCGCCCGGCGTGCAGCCCGGCCGCGAGCTGTTGCGCACCAGCTACATGGCGACCCACACCATCGAGCAGATGGACCGAGTGCTAGCCATCTTCGAGAAGGTCGGCAAGGAGACGGGGCTGATTTAGGGGTCCAAACCTTCGAGGTCGGGCGCACCGCCGGTACGCCCGACCTCGAAGGCCTATTTCTTCTTGTAATCCACAAATCGGTAGCCCACGCCGCGTTCGGTCAGGATGTAGCGCGGGGTGGACGGATCGGGTTCGATCTTCTTGCGCAGGTAGGTGATGTAGAGGCGCAAGAGCTGGTTGTCGTCGCGATACTCCGGCCCCCATACCTTTGCCAGCAGCGTCTCCTGCGGCACAATCCAGCCGGCATTCTCCACCAGATGCGACAGCAGCCGGTACTCGGTCGGGCGCAGCTTGACGTGCTCCCCGCGGGCGATCACCTCCCGCCGCGGGAAGTCGATCGCCAGGTCCTCGTCGATGACCAGCGGCTCCCCGGCGGACGGCTTGGCCGGCTCCACCCGCCGCAGCACCGCGCGGATGCGGCTCGACAGCTCGCGCGGGCTGAAGGGCTTGGTTACGTAGTCGTCCGCGCCCAGGTCCAGCCCCCGAATGCGGTCATCCTCATCGCTCTTGACTGTGAGCATGATGACCGGCACCGACGACACCTCGCGAATCCGCTCCAGCGTCTCGAAGCCGTCCATGTCGGGCATCATTACGTCCAACAGCACCAGGTCGGGCAGGGCATCGCGCACCTTGTTGAGCGCGGCCAAACCGTCGTCCGCCTCCGTGACCTCGTAACCCTCCAGGTCCAGGTTCATCCGCACGAAGCGGCGGATGCGCGGCTCGTCATCCACGACCAAAACACGCTTCTTCATGCCCGTTCTTCCTCTTCCTCGCACACGGGCAGGGTGAAGAACACCGTGGTTCCCCGGCCCGCCTCGCTGCGCAGCCAGATGCGCCCGCCATGCGCCTCCACGATGGAGCGGCAGAGGTACAGGCCCAGCCCCGCGCCCTGCGTGCTGCGCCGCAGGCTCGAATCCACCCGGTAAAAACGCTGGAACAGCCTGCCTTGCTCCGCTTCCGGGATGCCGATGCCCTGGTCGGCCACGTAGAGCGTGACCTGGTTGCCCTGCTGCCAGCCGCCGACGCGGATTTCGCCGCCCTTCGGTGAGTACTTAACCGCGTTGCTGAGCAGGTTGTTGAACACCTGCCGCAGCCGCTCCTCGTCAGCCTCGACGCAGGGGAAGTCGGGCGGAAAGTCCAGCACAAAGTGATACCGGTCTGCGGTACCGGCCTGTTCGACCTGCACCCGGAAGCCGTCCACCACGCTGGCGGCCAGCGCGGACGGCAGCACATCCGTCTGTTCAATCGTGAAGCCGCCGGCCTGGATGCGCGACGCGTCCAGCAGGTTGTTGATGAGCGCGTTCAGACGGTCGCTCTCCTCTCCGATGACGGCCAGCCCCTCTCGCACGGTCGCGCGGTCCCAGTCGGCATCCTCCCGCGCCAGCGTGCTGGCGTAGCCTTTGATGAGCGCCACCGGTGTCTTGAGTTCATGCGAGATGACCGAGACGAACGTCGATTTCATCTCCTCCGCCTCTCGGAAGCGGGTGATGTCTACGACGTTGGCGATGACGTTGAGCAGGCGGCCCTCTTCATCGTAGAGCGGCGAGTAGGTGACACTGACCGCGATGCGCGACCCACCGGGCCGGGTCAGCCGGCCATCCGTCGTCACGGGCTTGCCTTCGGGAAACAGGATCTCGTGCTGCTCCGCATCGCACAGGTGCGGGCCGGATACATCCTCCAGCGCCAGAACCTCGTAGCAGGGCCGGCCGATGGCCTGCTCCGCGGCCCAGCCGGTCATCTGGCTCAACGCGCGGTTGAACACCTGGATGCGCAGCTCCGGGTCGAGAATCATCACGCCGTCCGCGCTGCGGTCGATAATCGCGTTGAGCTGGCCCTTTTCCGCGCTGACCTGCTCGTACAACTGGGCGTTGCGCACGGCAATCGCGGCCTGGTCCGCGAAGCTAGACAGCACGTCTTCATCGTTAGCACTGAATGCGATGCTGCCGCTGCGAAAGAGGTAGATGACGCCGAGCAGCCGTTCCTGGAAGATGAGCGGCAGGGCGATGACCTGGCTGAGCGGCAGCCGCACCGCGCGGGCAACGAGGTTAAGCCGGGCCTGCAAGTCGGGCAGAGCGTAACCGTCTGCCTGCACCGGCAAGTCGGCCAGCAGCGGCGCAAAGCGCGGCAGCAGCGCGGTCGGGATGCCGTAGCTCGCCAGGATGGTCAGGGCGGAGGCCTGGCCGCGGCGCAGCGCAATCAGCCCGGCCTCCGCGCGCACGAGGTCGGCTGCGCTGTTGAGGATGAGGCGCAGGAGGGATGGCAGGTCCAGCCGGGAGGTCATCGCCCGGCTGATCTGCAACAGGTATTCGCGCTGGCGGAGCTGATAGCTGATCACGTTGGGTTCCGTTCGATGCCTGGTTACTGCCGTCCTACCACCCGAAACGCTCCTCGCGCCAGGGGTCGCCTTCCATGTGGTAGCCGTTGCGCTCCCAGAAGCCGGGGCGGTCCTCGGCCATGAACTCGATGCCGCGCAGCCACTTGGCGCTCTTCCAGAAGTACTTCTTGGGCACGAGCAGGCGCAGCGGATAGCCGTGATCCGGTTCGAGGGGCTTGCCGTCGTACTCGAACGCCAGCATGGTGTCATCGTCGTCCAGCACTTCGAGGCCGACATTCGCAGTGAACCCATGCTCGCAGTGCGCCATCACGTACGTCGCTTCCGGCTTGACCTTGATGATCTTTGCCAGCTCGCGCCAGGGGATGCCTGTCCATGCGGTATCGAGCTTGCTCCAACGCGTGACGCAATGAATGTCTACGGTCTGCGTGACGCGCGGCAATTCCATCAGTTGCTGCCAGGTCAACCGCAGCGGCTCTTCCACCAGGCCGAAAATCCGGAAGTCCCACTTGTCCAGGCTGGTGTAGATGGGCACCGAGCCGTAATGGAGGACGGGAAACTTCTCCGTGACGAACTGGCCGGGCGGCACGCGCTCATCCTCGTTGGATTCAGGGATGTTCGTGTTTCGCTTGAGCCGTTCGACACGCTTGAGCGGATTTTCAAAACGCATGATACTTGCCTCCGTGGCTGCAACTGGTCAGTGTGAGATATACAGCAGAAGATAACCGATTTGTGTGAGGACAATTCTAGCAAGGGGCGCGTTATTGGTAAGTAAGCCGGGCAACCGTTGAGGACGGAGGACGATGGATGGGCAATCGGGCGGGGTGGCTGACAGCGCCTGAGGACGAGCGATCGGGGGTGAAGGCCAGGAATTCCAAATGTGCGCGAGGGTGCAAGCATGCTGAGCGGATGGGCGCCGCGCAGCGGCGCACGTAGTCCAAGCACGCCTGCACCGTGGCGATCCTTCGACTGCGGCCCTGCGGGCCTCCGCTCAGGATGCCGTGCGTCGGCTGCGCCGACGCCGTGCGCCTACATTTGGAATTCCTGGGTGAAGATAGTGCCGCTTGCATCTGAGGATGCAAGCTCCTCACCTTGTCGCCTTGTCACCTCTTCACCTGCTCACCTCTTCACCTCTTCACCTTACCGTTGCCACAGATACCACGCGGAGGCGCGGTCACGGTCGGTGCCGTGTTCCACCGAGCAGAGCTGGAACCTGGGAGCGAACAGACCGAGATCCGCCGGACCAATCCCGGAGGTTCCGCCCGCCGCGTGCGCGTCACGGCAGAAGGCATAGAGCAAATAGTAAGCGCCCGACGCCAGGTGGCGCGCCAGGGAAGCGACATAGCCGGGCCGGCGCTCGGCCGGCAGGCTGTGAAAGCAGCCTACGTCGAGCGCGAAGGTCGCGGTCACGCGCAGGAAACTCAGGTCGGCCACATCCCCGCGCAGAAAGTAGGCGGGCAGCGCCTCCGCGTGCGCCTGTGCCGCGGCGCGGGCCAGCGCGCGCTGGGCGATATCCACACCGGCAACCTGAAAGCCGTGCCGGGCAAGATAACGGCTGCTGACCCCGCTGCCGCAGCCCAGGTCCAGCGCCCAGCCGGGCGTGAGCAGGCCCGATGCGACGAGCGTCACGACCTCCGGCGGCACGATGCCGGTGTCCCAGGGCGCATCACCGCTGTCATAACGGGCATCCCACCAAGCGGGCGAACCGTGTGCCGGGCCTGTAGGGTCCATTTCAGCCATCGGAAGCGGCGAACTCAGCCAGCACGGGGAGGTGATCCGAGGCAGTGCGGGCGGTGGGGTGGTCGAAGGGCCGGCACGCCAGCAGGCGTTCTGCGGCCGCGGCCGAGGCGAAGATATAATCGATGCGGCGCTCGGGGTCCGCAGCCGGGAAGGTGGCCCCATCCGGTGCGCCGGCAGCCTGCCGGAAGCGGCCGTAGGCATCCGTATAGCCGGCCTTCTGGACCTGGTCGATCAGGTCAAAGGCCGGGACGGGCCAGTTCTGCGCCTGCTGGTAAGCCGCCAGCCGTTCACGCGCCGCGGCAGACGGATAGTCTGTCGCGGCCAGCGCATTGAAATCGCCCAACAGCAGGTGCGGCCGCGCCCGGTCGCGCTGCAGCCAGGTCAACGCCGCAGCCCACTGCTCCAGCCGCAGCGCCTCGACGCGGTGATCCAGGTGAATGACGTAGACCGTGAGGGGCCGGTCGGAGGGCGGGAGGACCCGCACCTCTAACAGCCCGCGCTTGCCGTAGGTGGTCATGGGAGCGAGATGATGTGCCGCATAGGCCAGGACGGGCCAGCGCGAGAGCAGCGCATTGCCGTAGGGCGGATGGTCGTGCGGACTGTCGGGCCGGCCCTGCGCAGGCTGCGTGGGGCCGAAGGCCCAATGCATCCCCAGCCGGGCGGCCAGGTCCAGCAGGGCCGGTGCGCCGGCAGGCTGGCCGGTCGGTTGGCCGGCAGGCTGGGGGTGGAACACCTCGTTCAGCCCCACCAGGTCCGCGCCGCTGGCCGCAATAACCTCCGCCACCTGCGTGACATTGGGTGCGCCTTCCGCGGTACGCCAGCCGTGGACATTGTAGGTCAGGACCTTCATGACGTCACTCCCCTGCGCCTCGCGGAGCATCCTGAGCAGAAACGTAGGACGGGTTGGCAACCCGTCCTACAAGCCCGTTTGCAGGGCAGAACAGTTCTCTGCATCGGTTGCGGGTATCAAATTGTTGGCAACCCGTCCTACAAGCCCGTTTGCAGGGCAGGGCGACCCGCAGTTTGGGCCTCACGTAATCGAAGATGAATTTTGCGTCCAGGTCGCCTATGCGGGCAGGGCCTCGCCCTGCGGCCAGGCCCACTCCACGATCAGCGGGCGGTGGTCAGAGGCCTGGTGCAGCACGTCGCCGCCCAACGCGTGAGCGGAGCGCAGCCCGTGGGCCCAGCGCAGCGGCAGGAACAGGAAATCGATGCGCACCAGCGGGGAATGTGACGGGAAGGTGCGGCCCGAACCGTTGCCCACCGCATGAAAGGCATCCTGGTAGCCCGCCGCGGCCAGCATCCGCAGCACCGGCGGCAACAACAGGCGCGTGTTACGCCCGACAAAGCCCGGCGTGTTGAAGTCACCGACGAGGAAATGCGGGCCATGCTGCGCCATGCGCTTCAGCACGCCCTGGATTTGCAGCAGCCGCGTGCCCTCAAAGGCGTGATCCAGGTGGGTGACGAAGGCGGTCAGGTCACGATCCGCGCCCCCGGCGAGGGTGGCGCCGAGCAGCGAGCGCTGTTTGCTGCTCGGCAGGCGCGGCAGCAGGGTGTTAGTCACATCGCGCAGGGGAAACCGGCTCAACAGAGCGTTGCCCACCGGCCCCTGCCAGCCCGGCCCAAAGTCCAGCCAGCCGCTCGGCCCGAAGGCATACCGCATGCCCAGCTTGTCGGCGAGTTCGGCCAGCGGCGCGTAGGTGCGCCCGTTCATGGTCACAGGATGCAGGACCTCGTTCAGCCCGACGACATCTGCGCCGGCATCGCGAATAACGCTCGCCAAACGGTCCAGATCAAGACGCTGATCTCGCCCGGCCCACCGGTGAATGTTATAAGTCATCAGGCGCACCGGGGCAGTGTCCCGGCGATTCTCGAAGGGTTTGGATGTCCGCAAGAAGTGTTCTCCACACATGAATAGCAGCGTCGAACCCGTGGTGGCTCCGACGCTGCACACTGGCCTAGTCTAGCACATTTCCGAGATACCTCAAAACCGTCATCCACAGCTTAGGTGAATAACCTTGTGAATAACATTACACCTTACCCACACCGGTCCACAAATGATTCCGGGCCGCGCAGCACGCCATCGCGACGGCAGCAGACATTGAACCCCACATCTGGGCGCGTGCACAACTTCACACGCGAGATAGAGTGCGCATGGCCGGGGCCTTCGCTGGATTTGATGCCGCCCGCAGCCAGCAGGTTACTCACAGAGGATACACAGGCCGCGGTGGGGCGATCATGCGCCATCTAGGGCCTCCCCCCGCACCCAAACCCACCTATCGGGGTGAACTCGTGCAGTTCCGCACGCACTGTGCGAGTTATACACATATCCCCAGGCCCTACTATGACGATTAACTATTCATTGACCTCCGAGAAATATGTTTGTGTGACGCAACCCTGCGACCTGGATTTGTCAACCTTAATATTAGCGCAAATCTATTGACAGACCGTGGTAACTCTGCTATAGTGAATCTGCCACTTGAGAAGGACATCGAAAATAACAGTGTAAACTCATGAATCGACCGCAAAGCCGTAGAGGGATAGGATCCAAAGCGAGACTGGCAGGGAAACAGAGGTACAACTGAGAAATCGGTTACGGAACAAGTGGTAAGAGAGCCCCGAGAAATCGAACGGCGATTCTAAGCTCGAAGCTGACCAGGAAACTGGCATTCTCGCAGGTCTGTAGTAAGGGTAACGTCTGCGTAAGGCGAAGTTCAGAACGAGACCTCAACGAGAATAAAAAGCGAGCAAGAGATCGGGAAAGCCAAACGGTTGCTTGGGGCCTCTTCTTTTAAGCTTCTGATAGGCTGGCCGGCTACGCAATACGCGTCCGGCCAGCCTATTTGTCTATTCGCCGCCCGATACGTAGAAGTTGCCGCGCGCTTCCATCTGCTTGAGCCACGCGGCCAGGTCCTCGCCGGAGGCCCGCACGCGCGCGATATGGTAAGGGTCGAAGGTCTCTGCCCAGGGCGAGGTCGCCAGCCCCTGGTTCGTGCCCACTGCGGCTGAGTAGCTGTAGGCCTGCTCACCGTAGGCGCCGCTGCGCAGCAGCGCCGGATCCCGCGGGAAGTTGCCGTCCAGCAGGGCCAGTGAGGTCACGGTATACTCGCCGATCCACTCCGCCACCTGGGCCGCCGGCTGGCCGAGCGCCTGCTGCACTTCCTCCGGCGTCATCTCTCCCAACGGCTTGCCGGCCAGCGGCTGCACCCCCACCTCCATGCCCCAGCTCCGCAACAACTGTAGCTTGACCGGCGCCACATCGTTGGTGCCGAACAGCCCGTCCCCGGGCCGGCCGGCCTCCTGCCGGACGAAGAAAGTCGCGCGCAGCGGCCAGTTCGCAGGGTGCTCGGTGTTGAATGCCAGCAGCACGCCGACCGCGCTCTGCGGGTCCACCTGGCCGCCCTCCAGCAGACGGAACTGGCTGGCGAGCGAATCATCGAAGGTCAGGACGACCGCGCGCTTGCCCGCGGGCACGGCGGACAGCTTGCCGGGTGCGAGGTCGCGGAGGTTCACCGGGAAGAACCCGGCTGCCAGCAGCGCCTCCAGATCCGCGCGCAGTTGCTCCGGTGTGAGCGCACCGGCTGCGGCTGCTTCGCCGGGCAGCGCGAAATCGCGAAACGCCAGCACGAGCACTTGACCGGCAATGTTGGGCCGAAAGCTCGGCTCGGCGTTGACCAGCGCCGCGCGGCTGTAGCGCACCGCGGGGTCCCACAAATACCAGCCGCGAGCCCCGGCCTCGCGTGCGCCGTCCATCTGGGCGCGAATCTCGCCGGGGGTGTAATCACGCCAGTCGAAAGCATAGTCTCCGAAGTCCTGGAGCCAGGGGCGAATCTCGATGGCGGGGTTGACCGCGCGTGCCCGCTCCACCGCACGAACCGTGCTCAGGTGGACGATCTCATACGGGTAGGCGATGGCGTTGGCATACTTGGCGTTTTGGCCGGGCAGCCCATTGGCGAACGTCGAGGGATAGACCATCGGCGCGAGGTAGTCCACGTAGGGCGCCAGCGCCTCGATGTGCTGGCCGATGCCCACATCGTCGTTGACCCAGGGCGCATAGCCGAAGATGTCCACGCCGAAGGTGACTCCATAGGGCGCCAGCGCGGCCTGCGTGCGGCTGAGCAGTCCGGTAATGGCTGCGATGCGGTTCTCATAGGTGTTGGGCAGCGCGTAAAGCGCGGTGTGCAGGTTGCCGTCGGTCGGAAAGCGCACGTAGTCGAACTGCACTTCGTCGAACCCCAGCCTGGCCGCCTCGACCGCCAGCGCGATATTGTAGTTCCACACCTCTTGCCGGTTAGGGTCCACCCAGGCCTGCTGTTCCTGGTCGCGCCACAGGTCGCCGGTCGCGGCGTCGATGATGGCCAACGAGGGATAGGTGCGCGCCAGCATGGTGTCTTTGAAGATGACGATGCGCGCGACCGTATGCACGCCGCGGTCTTTGAACCACTGGAGGAAGGTCGCCGGGTCCTGGATGACCGGCGCCTGGTCCGCTTCGATCTCCTGCGCCAGCGGGACTTCGGTTGGGAAGGTGAGCAGCCCGCGATCGCTCTTGAAGTCCATGACGACTGCGTTCAGTTCCGTGTTTTCCAGCAGGTCGTGTGCGTGCGCGATGAAGTCGGCGCTGCCCAGCGCCGCGTAGGAGATGTAGAAGCCCTTGATGTAACCGGTCTGCTCTGTTTTGCTGCCGGCGGGCTGGGACACAGCTTCTCCGGTCAGGGACACCGGCGCGGCTGGTCCGGGCCCCGCGGTGCGCGTGGGTGCGGCCGCGGGCGACACCGAGCCGAAGAACAGGAGTAGCGACAACAGGGCAAACAGTGGCCGGTGCTTCATGGTCCTCCGCGGCGTCAGGAAATATCGTTCGCATCATACCGTATGGCACGGCCCCGCGCAAGCGCCGCGCCGATGCGTTGGCCCATCTACGGCTGAGAACGTGCGTGCTCCGCAGGTCTTGCCGGCGCCTCGCTGCGCAGTCGCGCAAGGCTGAGCACATAGCTCAGGCCCATGACGATGCCGCCGCTGATATACGGGTAGGTGATACGCACGTCGAACAGTCCGCCGGCCCACAGCGGCCCTACGATCCGGCCGAGGCTCATGAACGCGTTGTTCAGACCCATCGCAGCGCCCTGGCCGGTCTGCGCCTTCTTGGAGATGAGCGACGAGAGCGCGGGCCGCAGCATGGTGTTGCTCAACACAAACAGCCCGACGGTCAACAGCACTGTTGGAAAGGTCGTGGCGAGCAGCATGAGCGGGAAGCCGACCGCGCTGCCCAGAAGCGAGGCCTTGATGATGGCGTTTTCGCCCCAGCGTTGCGTGGCCGGGCCGGTGGCAAAGCCCTGCGCCAGGGCGGACAGGATGCCGATGACGGCAAAGATCAGGCTCACCTGTGTTGCGCTGTAGTTGAAACGGTGCGCGGCAAACAGCCCGAAGATGCCCTCGAAGCTGGTCAGGGCAAAGTTCACCAGGAAGGACAGGAAGAACAGCAGACCCATCGGTCCGCCGAGCGCCTCGCGCATGCGGGCCAGTTGGCGGCCTTGTGCGTGCTGTTGGACGCCGCGGCGCTCAGGCGGCAGTGATTCCGGCAGAACGAGCAAGATCAACACGAGAGCGACCACCGACAGGCCACTCGCCACGAAGAACGGCAGCGACAGCGACCGGTCGGCCAGCGGCCCGCTGATGGCCGGCCCCAGCACCATCCCAATGCCCATCGCCGCGCCGACGACGCCCATGCCGCCGCCGCGCTGTTCGTTTGAGGTGCTGTCTGCGACATAGGCCATCGCGGTCGGCAGCGTGGCCGACGAGAGGATGCCGCCGAGGGCACGCGCCACAAACAGAAGGGTCAGATTGGGCGCCAGGCCCATCAACACCAGCGACAGGGCATTGCCGAACGCACCCAGCATCAGGATTGGCTTGCGGCCCAGGCGATCCGAGAGATTGCCCCAGAGGGGCGAAAACATGAATTGCATGACGCTGAAGACGGCCATCAGCCCGCCCAGGGCTGCGCCGCTGGCGCCGAAGTGCTCCACGTAAAAGGGCATGATCGGGATGACGATGCCGAAGCCGATCATCACCACAATCATGGTGAAGAAGAGAATGCCGATATTCGAGCGTTTGCTCATGCTAATTTCAGTACCTCAGGGGTGAGCTCTGCCACATAGGGCAGGTGCCGGTACGCCTCGCGGTGGTCCAGCCCGTAGCCGACCACGAAGCGGTCGGGCAGGTCGAACCCTTTGTAGCGCAGCCGTATGTCGGCCAGCCGGTGTTGCGGCTTGTCGAACAACGTGCAGACTTCCAGGCTGGCAGGCCCGCGCGCCCTGAGCAGGCGCAGGAGGTAGCTCAACGTCAGGCCGGTGTCAATCACGTCTTCTACGAATAGAACGTGCTGACCTTCAACATTTTCATCCAGGTCTTTAATTAATCGTACTGCGCCTTTAACTTTCTGTTGTGCACTGTAGCGTGAAATCGCGATGAAATCGGCGCGCACCGGAATGGTGATGCTGCGCAGCAGGTCGCTCATGAAAAAGATGACGCCCTTGAGCACCCCGACCACAATCGGGTTCCGCCCGGCATAGTCCCGGCTGATGGCCGCACCCAGTTCCGCCACCTTGGCCTGGATCTCGGCCTCGGTGAACACGGTCCGGCCCACCCCGCGTGTCAGCTCGAGGCGCGCGATATCCTGCACCACATCTGCGGGTCTGTGGCTCATAGTTCATTCTCCATCATGGCGCTGTAGTCTTCGACGCCGAACTTCAGCAGCAGATTGCGGATGTCGCCGCGCTTGAACAGCTTGATGTTGACGTCCGGGTAGAGCTCCCGCAGACGCTTGAGCTTGCGGTTCTTGTGCCTGACCTGGTTCGGCAGCATCGTCGTCAGTTCGACGTAGAGGTCCTGGTCCGGCAGGTAGAAGTCGGGCGAGAACGCCTCGGTGACGTTGCCCGACTTGTCCCGCTGCAGCACGAACGTGCGCGGCTCGTATTCCCAGGGGATGCCGTAGAAGTCGAGGATGCGGGCGAATTCGACCTCGACCGGGTGCGAGAAGGGCGCAGGGACGTCGTTCATCGGCGCTGCGCTGCCAGGCAAATCAGGTCCACTGCGATGGTCATGTCCAGGTGAGCCATATTGATGATCAGGTCATATAGCGCCGGGTCATCCCAGGCCGCGTCCTGGCGCCGGTGCAGGTAGGCGGCACGGGCGCGGTCCGAGGCGTCCACGCGCGCGGCCGCTACTTCGGCGGTGACATTGCACCGCGCCTGCACCAGCGCGATGCGCTGCGGGCGCGGGGCGATGATGCGCACGTGCAGCACGCCGGGCCGGCCGGCCAGCACCACCTGGCCGGCGCGACCCATGAGCAGCACGTTGCCCCTCGCGGCCAGCTCCGCGACGACCTGTGCGGTCTTCTCGTCGTAGAGCGCCAGCGCGGCAGGAGTGGGCTTGACGCCGAGCAGGCCCAGTTCGTCGATTTCGGCCAGCGCGACTTCGGGCGCACCGGCTGCGCGTGCGGCCCGGTTGATCACTTCCCGCCCGGCCAGTTGCAGGCCGAGCCGCTCCGCAACCGCCTGGGCGATATCATCCCCGCGGCTGCCCATCTCGCGGGAAAGCGTAATAACCGGCATAGTTCCTCCTGAAGCTCACGCAAAGAACGCTAAGGATTGCGTGACGGATGCTCCTGCTCCGGCCGGTCTCCTGACCGAGCCGGGGGATTGTGCGACGGATGCTCACGCAAAGACGCAAAGTTCGCAAAGAGAATCAGATATATTAAACTACATTTTGCGTTCTTTGCGTCTTTGCGTGAGCTTCTTAATCTGCGCGGCGCTAACCCTCGCGCAGCCGCTCCGTCAGTCCGGAGTACCGCTCATGCGCGCGATCGTTGCGCACCGCAATGTTGATGGCGCGGGGCGCACCCACCAGGACGACGAGACGTTGTGCCCGCGTGACTGCGGTGTAGAGCAGATTGCGCTGCAACATCATGTAATGCGCGGTCAACAATGGGATGACCACCGCGGGAAACTCGCTGCCCTGGGCCTTGTGGACGCTGACCGCATAGGCGTGGATTAATTCGTCCAGCTCCAGGAAGTCATATTGCACGGCCCGCTCGTCGAGATTGACCGTTGCAGCCTGGTCTTCCAGGTCCAGGGCCGTGATTCGGCCCATGTCGCCGTTGAACACATCCTTGTCATAGTTGTTGCGAATCTGCATCACCCGGTCGCCGACACGGAACACGCGGCTGCTGACCTGCCGTTCAGCGATGTTGGCGCGCGGCGGATTGAGCGCCGCCTGCAGCCGCGCGTTGAGCGCGGCCACCCCCACCTCCCCGCGGTGCATCGGGCTGAGCACCTGAATCTGCTCCGGCGCCAGGCCGAACTTCCGCGGGATGCGCTCCTGCACCAATTCCACGATCAGCGCGGCGGCCTTTTCCGGGTCTTCTTCGCGGAACAGGAAGAAATCCACCGCGTTCTTGTTGTCCAGCACGGGCATCTCCCCCCGGTTGATGCGGTGCGCGTTGGTAATGATGTAGCTGCCCTCAGGCTGGCGGAAGATGGTGTCCAGGCGAACGACCGCCGCGTTGGCGCGGAGTTGCAGGTTGGAAGGTTGGAAGGTTGCAGGTTGAACGCTGCCTCCATCTTTAGATCTGGAACCTTCAACTTGTGAACCTTTAACTTGAGAACCTGCAACCGGCCCTTCGATTGCCGCGATGATGTCACGGAGGACATTGCCAGCGCCGACGCTGGGCAACTGATCGATGTCGCCCACCAGGAGCAGGTGTGCGCCCGCCGGAATGGCCTTCAGCAGGTTGTTGGTGAGCAGCACGTCCAGCATGGACGCCTCGTCTACAACGACGAGGTCTGCCTCCAGCGGGTTCTCCTCGTTGCGCTGGAACGCCATCATGCCATCGGTGGGCTTGAACTCGAGCAGGCGGTGGATGGTCTTGGCGGGCTTGCCCGTCGCCTCGCTCAGGCGTTTCGCCGCGCGGCCCGTGGGGGATGCCAGCGCCACGCGTGCGCCCGCGGCCTCGGCCAGCCGCAGCAGGCTGCGCAGGCTCGTCGTCTTGCCTGTGCCCGGCCCACCCGTCAGCACCGTCACGCGGCGGGTCAGCGCGGCCTGGACCGCCTCCATCTGCTTCGGCGTCAGCGGCAGCTTGTTCTGGGATTGGAGGAGCGCGAACGCGGCAGGCCAATCGAAGGCCCGGAACGCGGCCAGAGCATCCGTGTCCGCCTCTGCCAGCCGCCTCAGCCGGTTCGTCACGCCCACTTCACCGTAGTAGAAAGGAATCAGGTAAACCGGGCGTTCCTCGGCCAGCGCCGCGACGGGCTTATGCTCGTGCGGTGTTTCTGTGGCTTCTCCTTCGATCCACACCTGCGCGGCGTCCTTGAGCGCCTGGATGCCTTCCTGCGCCCGTGCCGCTTCCACCCCCAGCAGCTCTGCGCTGCGCCGGGCCAGCTCGCCCGCGGGCAGGTAGACGTTGCCCTCGTCCGCCGCCTCGCTGAGCACGTAGGCGACGCCCGCCGCGACGCGCTCCGGCGCATCATGCGCGATGCCCAGTTCCCGCGCAATCTTGTCCGCCGTGATGAAGCCGATGCCGTACACCTCGCGCGCCAGCCGGTAGGGGTCGGACTGGACGACGTCGATGGCCTCGTCGCCGTACTGCTTGTAGATGCGCACGGCAAGGCTGGTGGAGACGTTGTGGCTCTGCAGGAAGAGCATCACTTCTTTGATTTTCTGCTGCTCGGCCCACGCGCGGGTAATCAGATCGATGCGCTTGCGGCCGACGCCCAGGACCTCGCGCAGCCGTGCCGGTTCGTTCTCGATGACCTCCAGCGTGTCCAGCCCAAACTTGCGCACGATCCGGTGCGCAGTGACCGGACCGACGCCCTTGATGAGCCCGCTGCCCAGGTATTTCTCCAGTCCCGCGATGGTCGCGGGCAGGACGGTGCGCACGCTGTCGGCCTTGAACTGGCGGCCATACTGTGGGTGCGCCATCCACCCGCCCTCGACCAGCACGGATTCGCCCACGTTGATGCCCAGCATGTTGCCGATGACCGTCACCAACTGGGGCTGGCCGCCCCAGGTCGACGTGCTCTCCGGCATGAGCTGGGCTACCGTGTAGCCATTCTCTTCGTTATGGTAGGTAATGCGCTCTATAGTGCCGCGCAAGGTGTCTGCTGCCACACTTTTTTGCTCCGTACCCATTGTAACAGAGGCGCAGCCGGACTCAAAAAGGGGGCGTGTAGCCAGAGAAACGCGGTTTTGTACATCGCAAATGCCATGCTACGCGAATCTAACAAGTTATATTATATACTTTGTAGTGCGTGTAGCCTGGATGAGATAGGGGCCTGTCATCACGTACCGGAGGCGGGGCGCTTGGCTTCGGCCTTTGCCTGGAAGCGCGCCAGGTCAATCAGCGCGCGCTCGTGCGTGCCCTCGCCGATCAATTCGGCGCCGTCGTGCGCGCTTACGCGGAAGGTCAGGCGCCGGCCTTCGATGGCGACCAGTTCGGCGCGGGCTGTGACGGTCGCGCCCAGCGGCGTCGCGGCCAGATGGCGGACATTGACCGCGGTGCCGACCGACTGCTGGCCCGGGGCGAGGTGCGCGGCGAGCGCGTTAACGGCCGCGCGTTCCATGAGGCGGATCATTTCCGGGGTGGCGAACACGGAGACCACGCCGCTGCCCAGGTGCCGGGCGGTAAGCTGTGGCTCGACGACGGTGGCGGCTTGGCCGGTTAGGCCGGGAACGATGGCGGGCGTGTCGGACATGGACATAACTCCTGTAGATAAACGGAATCGAGGCTCTTGCCGGCAGGTTGACAATGCTTGTTCACAACTGAACCGGCTAAAGCCTCGACTCCAACAGCTACTATGAAGGGCGGCCGCTCACGCCGGCGTGGGGCTGGGCGTCGGTGCGCCGGACGGCCAATCGGCGGGCGTCTGCGGCGCAGCCGGTCGGCCCTGCCGCAAGGCCTCCGGTGCAGGCGGCGGGTCTTCCTGCCGCGGCGGGATGCCCGGCAGACCCTGGAAGAAGGCCTCGAAGGCCTCGGCATCGAGCGTCTCCACCTGCATGAGCTGTTTCGCGATGGCCTGGTGCAGGTCGGCGTAGCGGGTGAGGATGTCACGCGCCCGGTCATACGCCTCGGTCACGATGCGGTTGACCTCTTTGTCGATCTCCCGCGCGACCTGCTCGCTGTAGTTGCGCTGCTCCCCGATCTCGCGGCCCAGGAAAATGAGCTCGTGGCGCTGGCCGAAGACCATCGGTCCCAGCTTGTCGCTCATGCCGTACTGCGTGACCATGGCCCGCGCGATCTTCGTTACCTTGTCCAGGTCATCCACCGCGCTGTTGGTCACATCGCTGAAGATCATCTCTTCGGCCACGCGGCCGGCCAGCATCGCGCTCAGGTCATGCTCGAACTTCGTCCGGCTGACCAGGACGCGGTCGTTTTCGGGCAGCGCCATCGTGTAACCGAGCGACATGCCCCGGCTGACGATGCTGATCTTGTGAACCGGGTCGGTCTTGGGCAGCATCCGCCGCACCAGCGCATGGCCGGTCTCGTGATAGGCGATGATCTCCTTTTCCTTCGCGGAGATGATGCGCGAGCGGCGCTCCGGTCCGGCAATGACCTTCTCGATGGCCTCTTGCAACTCGGCCATGCCGATGCTGCGCTTGTTGCGCCGTGCAGCCAGGATCGCGCCTTCGTTGACCAGGTTCTCCAGGTCCGCACCGACGAAGCCCGGCGTCCCGCGCGCAATCGTCTCCAGGTCCACCCCCGGTTCCAGCGGCTTGCCCCGCACGTGCACCTTCAGGATCGCCTCGCGGCCCTTCATGTCCGGCCGGTCCATCACCACCTGCCGGTCGAACCGCCCCGGCCGCAGCAGCGCCGGGTCCAGGATGTCCGGCCGGTTCGTCGCCGCGACCAGAATCACGTTCGTGTCCGTATCGAAGCCGTCCATTTCGACGAGGATCTGGTTGAGCGTCTGTTCGCGCTCGTCGTGCGAGCCGCCCAGCCCGGCCCCGCGCTGGCGACCCACCGCATCGATCTCGTCGATGAAGATGATGCACGGCGAGTTGCGCTTGGCCTGCTCGAACAGGTCGCGCACCCGGCTGGCGCCCACGCCGACGAACATCTCCACGAACTCCGAGCCGGAGATGGAGAAGAACGGCACGCCGGCTTCGCCGGAGATGGCCTTGGCCATCAGGGTCTTACCGGTGCCGGGCGGGCCGACGAGCAGCACGCCCTTGGGGATGCGTGCGCCGAGGGAGGCGAACTTCTGCGGCTCCTTGAGGAACTCAACGACCTCTTGCAGTTCCTGCTTGGCCTCTTCCGCTCCCGCGACATCCGCGAATGTGACGGTGGGCTTGTCGCCGGTGAACACGCGTGCGCGGCTCTTGCCGAACGATATTGCCTGGTTATTGGACCCTTGCGCTTGACGCAGGATCATGATGAACAGTCCACCGATCAGCAGCAGCGGCAGCAGCGTCCCCAGGATGGTCAGCCAGCCGGACATATCGTTGGGCGGGGCCACCTTGAATTCGACCGCTTCGAGTTGCTCCGGCGTCACGCCCAACTTGGTCAGCGAGGTCGTCAGGTTGACGCCGTCTTCCTTGTGCGAAGCGAACACCTGCTTGTCGGCCGCCTGGACCGTCAACTGGTCACCCGATACCACGATGCGGCTGATTTCGCCCTGCTGAATCATCGCGGCAACATCGGTCAACCCCTTTTCGGGGGGCCTTTCAGCCGACTGGGACGCGCTATAAAACAGGACGGCCACTGCGACCATAATCAGCAGATAGACCAGCCCGTTCTTTCGCCAGTTAGCATTCACGATACTTGCCTCCGCGCGAGGTACGTTACACGCGCTTCCTCTTGCTATGCTCAAACTGAATATGGATAGAGCGTATATCTGCTCCATTCAGACCGCATTATAACAGAAGTGTATGTTAACTGCTAGGCGGCTGGCTTACAGTGATGAAGCAGCAGGATTGCAGCTTAGGTTACAGAAATAATTTAGGCATGCCTAAATAATCTTTTGCGCGAGGCGAAATGATTACGAAAACCATCGAAGACTATCTCAAGGTCATCTTCCAGGTCGAGGAAACGCAGGGCACGGTCAGCACGACTGACCTGGCTGCGGAGCTTGGCGTCGCGCCTGCATCGGTGACAGGCATGCTCAAGAAGCTCGCCGCGCACGACCTCGTCACCTACACCCCCTACCAGGGCGTCACGCTGACTGCGCATGGCCGCGCCATCGCGCTGCGCGTGGTGCGCTATCACCGGCTGGCTGAGCAATACCTGGCCGAGGTGTTGGGGATGCCCTGGGACGAAGTGCACGCCGAAGCCGAAGAACTGGAGCACGCGTTGAGCGAGCAGGTCGTCGGACGCATCGACGCCGCGCTGGGTCGTCCAACGACCGACCCCCACGGTGAGCCGATTCCGACGGAAGATGGCCGGATGCCCGACCGGGACGATGTGCCGCTGGCTTCGCTGGTCGTGGGTGACTGCGCCGTCGTCGCGCGTGTCAGCAGCCGCGAGGCCAGCTTCCTGCGCTACCTGGGCAGCATGGGCATTTACCCCGGCGCCAGCGTGCAGGTCATCGCGGTTGCGCCCTTCGACGGCCCGCTGACCGCGCAGATCGGCGGGCAGCAGTATGCCATCGGCCGGACGGCTGCCGCGCAGGTGTTCGTGGCGGGTGTGCGAGGCAGGGAGGATTAGTGGATGAGAGGACGATTCTCCACCATGAGACGTATGCCTGTATTCGCGGTGTTCATGTTGCTGGCCGCCCTGGCGACCGGCTGTGCCACCCCCATTGCTGCGCAGCGGCCCGACGACCTCGCGGCCCGCAAGCTGCGCATCGTCGCGACGACCGGCATGGTGGCGGACGCGGTCCGCAATGTCGCCGGCGAGCGCGCGGATGTGACCGCGCTGATGGGGCCAGGCGTGGACCCGCACCTTTATAAGGCCAGTGAAGGGGACGTGCTGCGGCTGGGCACTGCGGACATCGTGTTCTACAGCGGTCTGCACCTGGAGGCCAAGCTGGGCGAGGTGCTGGAGCGCATGGGCGATCGCGTCAGGGCACGTGCTGTGACGGACGGAATGGATCGCAGTCGCCTGAGCAAGCCGGCCGCATTCGAAGGCCAGTATGACCCGCACGTCTGGTTCGACGTGGCGCTCTGGGCGCAGACGATCGACGTCATCCGCGATACGCTGAGCGAGCTGGACCCCGGCAGCGCCGAGCTATACCGCGCGAACGCGGACGCATATCGTCAGCAGTTGCGCGAACTCGACGACTACGTTCGCCAGCAGGCCGCGCGCATCCCCGCGGCCCAGCGCGTCCTCATCACCGCCCATGACGCCTTCAACTACTTCGGTCGCGCTTACGGGTTCGAGGTGCGCGGATTGCAGGGCATCAGCACCGCGACGGAGGCCGGTACGGGGGATGTGCAGGGACTGGCCCGTTTCATTGCGGAGCGGCAGATTCGGGCGCTCTTTATCGAGTCCTCCGTGCCGGTGCGCAACGTGGAGGCCGTGCAGGCCGCCGTGCGCGCCCGCGGGTTCGACGTCCGCATCGGCGGGGAGCTATTCTCGGATGCCATGGGGAGCGCGGCCACGGTCGAGGGGACGTATGTCGGCATGGTGCGGCATAACATTGATACGATTGTCCGCGCGCTCCTAGGCGAATAACGAGTGACAAGTAACGAGTAATTGTGAAGGTGAGGGATGATGGAACCGAGACTCAAGACTTTAGCGGCGGCCGCGATCGAAGTCACCGACCTGACGGTGGCCTATAACGAGAAACCGGTGCTCTGGGATGTGGACCTGGATGTCCCATCCGGTGTGCTGATGGCAATTGTCGGGCCGAACGGCGCAGGGAAATCCACGCTGCTCAAGAGCATCCTGGGCCTGATGCCGGCCGCGGCCGGGCAGGTGCGCATCTGCGGCAAGCCCTTTGCCGAGCAACGCCATCTCGTTGGCTACGTGCCGCAGCGCGGCAGCGTGGACTGGGATTTCCCGACGGACGCGGCCGATGTCGTGATGATGGGGCTCTACCGGCGGCTGGGATGGGTCAGGCGGCCGGGCAAGGCCGAGCGCGAGCTCGCGCTGGAAGGGCTGCGCAAGGTCGGCATGGAGGACTTCGCCCGCCGCCAGATCAGCCAGCTCTCCGGCGGCCAGCAGCAGCGCGTCTTCCTGGCCCGCGCGCTGGTGCAGGATGCGCAGATTTACTTCATGGACGAACCCTTTGCCGGCGTGGATGCCATCACCGAGCGCGCCATCATCGCGCTGCTGCGCGACCTGCGCGCGGCGGGCAAGACCGTCGTCGTCGTGCATCACGACCTGCAGACTGTGCCGGAGTATTTCGACTGGGTTACGCTGCTGAACGTCCGCCGGATTGCCAGCGGGCCGGTCGAGGAGGCGTTCACTGAGGATAATCTGCGGCGGGCCTACGGCGGACGGATTGCGTTCCTGGGGAAGAGCCATGAACCTGCTATCGCTGCTTAACGACCTCTTTTTCGATTACACCCTGCGTACCGTCGCGCTTGGCGCAGCCGTGCTGGGCCTGGTGAGCGGCGTGCTGGGCGCGTTCGCGGTCCTGCGCAAACAGAGCCTCCTGGGCGACGCCATCTCCCATGCGGCGCTGCCCGGCGTGGCGCTGGCCTTCCTGCTGACCGGTTCCAAGGAGGCGGCTGTGCTGGTCATCGGCGCGATTGCCGCGGGCTGGCTGGGCACGCTCCTGGTCATGCAGGTGACGCAGCAGACGCGCATCAAGCCGGATGCCGCGCTCGGCATCGTGCTGGCTGTCTTCTTCGGATTCGGTCTGCTCCTTCTGACGTTCATTCAACGCCTGCCGAATGCCGCGAAGGCCGGGCTGGACAAGTTCCTGTTCGGCCAGGCCGCGACGCTGCTCGGCCGCGATGTCATCACGATGGCGCTGCTCGGCGGCGCCGCGGTCGCCGCGGTCGCGCTCTTCTGGAAGGAGTTCAAGCTGTTGAGCTTCGACCCGGAGTTTGCGGGCAGCAACGGCTTTCCTGTCCGGCGGCTCGATATCCTGCTGACGACGCTCACTGTCATCGCTATCGTCGTGGGCCTCCAGACGGTCGGCGTGGTGCTGATGAGCGCGATGCTCGTCGCCCCGGCCTCCGCTGCGCGCCAGTGGACCGAGCGGCTCAACGTCATGGTGCTGCTGTCGGGCGCGTTCGGCGCACTCGTTGGTCTGCTGGGCGCGCTCACGAGCAGCCTCGTCCCGCGCCTGCCGACGGGACCGACCATCGTGCTCTACATGAGCGCCATCGTGGTCATCTCCCTGCTCTTTGCGCCGCAGCGCGGCCTGATCGCGCGCAGCCGCCAGCGCGTGCGGCAGCGGTGGCAGTTCGCGCAGGAGGCGCTGGCCGTCCATCTGCTCCAGCACGAGGGGACTGCCGCGGCCCCCGGCGAATCCAGCCTCGCGCACATGAGCGACCACATGAGCTGGGAGGCCGGATTTGCCGCCGAAGTGGTGCAGCGTGCGGTGGCTGATGGACTGGTCGAGCGCGCGGCGGACGAGGTGCGATTGACGGAACGGGGTCGCGCGGCAGCACAGCGGGCTGTGGTGCGATAACGATAATGCAAGTGTTGAGGTAGGGTATGTTACAGGCGCAGTTTGAGATTATCCTGACGGCATCCGTCGTGGCTGCCAGTTGCGGGCTGGTTGGCACGTTCCTGGTCCTGCGGCGGATGGCACTGATGAGCGACGCCATCAGCCACGCGATTCTTTTCGGCATCGTTGTGATGTTCTTTGTCGTCGAAAACATTACATCGCCCTGGTTGGTCATCGCCGCGGCCGCGACCGGGCTGCTGACAGTCGTCCTGGTCGAACTCCTGACCCGCACGCAGCTGGTCAAGGAGGATGCGGCCATCGGACTGGTGTTTCCGCTGCTGTTCTCGCTTGGTGTCATCCTCATCAGCCGCTACGCCGCGAACATCCACCTCGATGTGGATGCCGTGCTGCTCGGTGAGCTGGCCTTTACCCCGTTCGATCGGCTGGTCGTCGGCGGGCTGGACATCGGGCCGCGCGCGCTGTGGCTGGCGGTGGGCGTCGGCCTGCTGAATCTCGCCTTCATCCTGCTGTTCTACAAGGAACTGAAACTGGCGACGTTCGACGCGGGGCTGGCGATGGCGCTGGGCTTCTCGCCTGCCATCATTCACTACGCGCTGATGAGCCTGGTATCGCTGACGGCCGTCAGCTCGTTCGAGGCGGTCGGGAGCGTGTTGGTGGTGGCCTTGATGATCGCGCCGCCTGCGGCCGCATACCTGTTGACCGACCGGCTGCCCGTTATGCTGGCGCTTTCTGCCGCCATCGGCGTGCTGTCCGCGGTAACGGGTTTCTATCTGGCGCGGCTGCTGGACGGCTCCATTGCGGGCAGCATCGCGACGATGACCGGCGTGTTCTTCCTGTTGGTCCTGCTCCTTGCGCCCCAGCGGGGGCTGGTGGGGCGCTGGGCGCGCGCCCGCCGCCAGCGTTACCAGTTCGCCGGAGAGATGCTGCTGGTGCATCTGTCGCAGCACGAACATGAGCCGGCAGCGAGCGCGGAGGCAACGCTGGAGCATATGGCGCGGCACATGCACTGGCAGCCGGCCTTCGGCGCACAGGTGGCAGACCTCCTCCTGCGGCGCGGGTTGGTCACACGGCAGAACGGGGGCATGCGCCTCGCGCTGACCGAAACGGGCCGCGCGCTGGCGCGCGATGTAATGGTGCGTTAAGCGGATACGACACAGTCATTGTGCATCGCTACAAACCCGGTTTCTTCGAAGAAACCGGGTTTGTAGCGATTATAACTATATGACGCAAATCATTTGACACCGGGCCGGGGGTGTGGTATCGTCATCCCTGTTGACAATCAAAAACATGGCGGATACACAAGGGGTAAGCCGGTGCGAAGCCGGCGCTGTCCCGCAACTGTGAACGAGTGACTCGGCGCGAGTCACCCGTAAGTCAGAAAACCCGGTTCCGCTTTGTTCTCAACGACCTTCGAGGTAAAGGGAGTGGGAATCGGTCGGGACGTGCCTTTAAGGGCGCGTTTCGTCCAGTCCGCTCCCCTTGCTGTTCAACAGGCAAGGGGTTTTCTTTTGTTTGAGGAACGCCCCTGCCCGCAGGGGCGTTTTGCATGTTTGCACCGGGACATAGCCGACGTATAGCGGCCGTTGGCATCGTGGTTTTGGGCCTGATGTTGAATCTGGCCGGCACCGTAAGGGCTGCGCCCATCACCGCGGCTGATCCGGTGCAAGAGGTCATCGACCGCGCAGTGGCCTGGCTCAAGACCCAGCAGTTGCCCGACGGCGGCTTCGGCTACAAGGGCAAAAGCAGCGCCGCCATGACCGCGGATGTGGTCTATGCCCTGGCGCTGGCGGGCGAGCAGCCGGACGGTCCCGCGTGGACCACGGCAGCCGGTCGCAGTGCGCTCGATGCGCTGGCAGAGCTGGCCCCGGCCTATGTGGGCACGGATGCAGGCCAGGCCGGCAAGGTCGCACGGGCCGTCAGCCTGGCCGGCGGCGACCCGCACGCCTTCGGCGGTCTGGACCTGATCGCCATCATCGAGGCCGCCTACGATCCGGTGACGGGCCGGTATCATCCGAGCTTCGCCTTCCGCCACACGCTGGCCGTCGAGGCGCTGCACCGGGCGGGGGTCGAAGTGCCGCCGGCGGCCAGCATGGCCCTGCGGCTGGCGCAACTGCCGGACGGCGGCTGGTTCTGGAGCTTCAACCAGGACGCCGGTGCAGAGCGGAGCGACGTGGACACTACGGGCCGGGTGCTGCTGCTGCTCGGCGGGCTGCTGGATGTGCGGGATCCGTGCGCGTACAGACTGGCGGGCGCGTACCTATCCGGCATGCAACTCCCGGGCGGGTGGAACGACGGCCAGACCGAGGGTGCGCCCGCGAACGCCAATTCGACGGCGCTGGCAATCGCCGGGCTGAATGCTGCAGGCATCGACCCGCAGGGCGCCCCGTATCAGAGGGGCGGCCAGGACGTACGCACGGCGCTGCTGGCATTCCAGGAACCCTCCGGTGCGTTCGTCTATACCCTGGACCCCACTGTGGGACAGGAAGTGCGGGTGATGGCGACGGCGGAGGCGCTCGTCGCACTGGTTCAGCCGCTCAACGCCGGAAAGGGGACCTGCAAGCCGGTCCCCTATTTCCCGATGATCCTGCGTTAGGATGCATCACTATCCGAGAGTAGCATAGCCCCTTGTGGGTGCTTTGACGGGCACAAGCCCGTAGGCTACGAGGAAGCGGATAGAGGTTCTCATTTCAATTTGAGGAGGAAGATCGTGTCTCGTCGTCTCAGCCTTGTCGCCCTGGTTGTTCTGGTTCTTATGGCAGTGGTGGCCCCTGCCCAGGCCCAGGACGCCGATACCAAGCAGGTCGGTCTTGTCATTGCCTTTCCTGACGGCACGCAGCACACCGAAATCGTGACCGTTCCCGCCGCCGCCACCACTTTCGATGTGCTGGGGGCCGCCGGCATCGAGCTCGCCAGCCAGGAGACTACGTTCGGTCCCGCCGTGTGCAGCATCAATGGAACGGGCTGTCCTGCGGATAACTGCTTCTGCAACGAGCAGGAATTCTGGGCCTACTTCCACCTCGCTGACGGCGAGTGGGCTTCTGCGATGGAAGGCGTGGGTGCATATGTACCTGCCGACGGTGCGGTCGAGGGCTTCGCGTGGAGCGCCTCGGACGCAGACTTCAACCCGACGGTGAAACCCAACGTCGTGACGTTTGAGCAGATGACCTCCGGCGCGGCGGCCGCCGGCCTGTCGACGCAGACCATCGTGCTCGTGGTTGCGGTTGTCGCGCTGATTGCGGTTCTGGTGGCCCTGTATCTGCGACGCACGAAGCGCTAGGGGCGGGTCTTGGGCTCGCCCGTGGGTGGGCATGTGGTGTGTGGTGTGGGGGCAGGGTGGGCCTGCCCCCACACGGTGGGGCGGGTCTTGCACCCGTCCAGGGAAAAGTTGTCATGAACAAAGGGTCAATCGCGCGTATCGTGGTCATCCTGGCCGTCGCGTTGCTGGCAGGCGCAGTCGTGCTGCCCGCCGCGGTTGCAGCTTCCGGCAGCCGCCAGGAAGGGCCGAACCGCGCCGCGGTCGTGGTTCGCTTCAGCGAGGACAACATCGTCACAGCCTGCGTGTCGTTCAACGAGCCGACGATTGACGGCGAGGAGCTGCTCCGCCGCTCCGGGCTGAATGCCGGGTTTGCTGGCAACGGCGCGCTGTGCAGCATCCAGAACGCGGGCTGTCCGGCCAACGACTGTTTCTGCCGGTGCCCCTTCCCTGAGTGCGAGTACTGGGCCTTCTATCAACTCAACGATGGCGCCTGGCAATACTCCAATGTCGGGGCCGCCTGGTCGCAGGTCGGCAACGGCGGTGTACAGGCGTGGTCCTGGGGGCCGGGCAACTGGACTTCCGGCGTCGAGCCTCCCGCCATAACCTTCGAGCAAGTTTGCGGAGACACCGGTGCGGCATCCGCTGCGACATCTGCCGCCGCGCCGGAGCCGGCGAGCCCGGCCGGCCCGTCGATTCCTGAGCCGATGACCTTTCTGATCCTGGCCGGTGGCGTGGCCGGTGTGGCGGTGTACGTGCAGCGCGCGCGGCGCTGAGTGCAACCACGGGATAAGCGGCCCCTGCGCAAGGATTAGCAACGCTCGTAGTCGCAGGATGCCTCTGCCGGCGGCGATGGGGCTTCGGCACATCATGTCATGACAATCAAGCGTGTCGTAGGTGTAGGACTCCTGGTGGTGGCCGCGGCCTTCGTGAGCGTATGGGTGCGCTCACCGGAGGCTGCGGCCTCGTCGCGCTATCAGACGGGCGGCAACCGTGCTGCCCTGGTCGTCCGCTTCAGCGATAGCAGCGTTTACACGCAGTGCATTTCCTTCACCGAGCCCGAGTTTTATCTCGACGACCTGCTGCTCCGTGCCAGTCTCAATGTGCAAATGGATGAAGACAGCCTTATCTGTAGTATCAACGACACGGGCTGCTCCATCGATAACTGTAGGTGTGGGTGGAACGAGACCCCTCCGACTTATTGGGCCTATTTCAAATGGGATGGCGGTCGGTGGTTGTATCAGTTTCTCGATGTGGTTTATATCCTTGTGCGCAGCGGCGACCTCTTTGGCTTCTCCTGGGGGCCAGGCGACCTGGTTTCCGCGGTGGAGCCTCCGATCTACACTTATGACCAGATTTGCGTGAGCGGCATACCGCCGACTGCCACAGCCACGGCAACTGCCACAGCCACCGCCACGGCAACCGCGCCGGTTGTCCAGGCCACTACGCCGAGCGGCCAGGCTGGCGACGCGCTGCCCCTGCCGCAGGTCACGTTCAGCGTGGATAGCTCGCCCATCGCGTGGGGCGCCTGCACCGTCCTGCGCTGGGTTGCGTGGGATGCCACGGAGGTCACATTGGATGGTCAGGCCGTCACCGGCCAGGAATGGCTGGAGGTCTGCCCTGAAACAACCGAGCGCTATGTGCTGGTCGCGGCCAACAGCACCGGCCAGACGACCCGTGAAATCGTGGTCGAAGTGACAGGCATAGATATGCAGCCGCCATCTACCGAGGTGCCCCCCATGCAGCCCGGCGCAGTGCTGCCGAGTTCGACACCGGCGCAGTTCGGTGTGCCCGGCGCGTCGCTCTTGCCGCAGGGGGTTGCGAGCACGGTCGAGGCCGCGGCCGGTGTTGTGGTCGCCGCGTCGCCCACCGCCCCGGCGGTTCCGACGGTGCGTTTCACGTTCGCGCCGACGGCTACGCTGACTCCGCGCCCGCGCCGCGCGCTCGGTGCGGAGGGCCGTCCGACGCCCACTCCTCTGCTCGTTGCGCGCGCCGCTCTGCCGGCGGATGCGGCCACCGCGGCTGGTGGGCAGGGTGCCGCACAGACGACCACATCCGGTCCGCCGCCGCTGTTGCCGGTCGAGGATCGCTCGTTCAGCGTCACGCTGCTGCCCGGCTATGCCGCCTACCTGATCCTGGCGGCTGCGCTGGCAGGGGCATGTGTCTGGGTCATCCGGCGCCAAGCCAGCGCCGGCCCGGAAAGGTGAGCGGCGCAGCCATCGTGCGATCCACCTACCATCCCGTCGCCTGGCTCGCCTGGCTGGCTGCGGCTGCGCTGCCGGCCCTATCCACGCGTAACCCGCTCTACTTGAGCCTGCTGCTGCTGGCCGTGGGCGTCACCAACCTGGCGCTGGGCCGCGCCAATCCCATCGCGCGCAGTTGGGGCGCCTTTGTGCGCTTCGGCGTCACTCTGTGGCTGCTGACCATCCCGTTCACCGCGCTCACGTCGCACTACGGCACGGTGGTCCTGTTTCGCCTGCCTGCATCGTGGCCGGTCATCGGCGGCCCCATCACCCTGGAAGCGATCCTCTACGGCGTCACCGGCGGGCTGGCGCTGATTTCGCTGCTGATGGTGTTTGCCACCTTCAACATCGCGGTGGACCAGGCGCGACTGCTGCGCATGACGCCGGGCTTCGTCTACCAGGCGGGCGTCGTCGCGGGGATCGCGGTGGCGTTCGTCCCGCAGATGGTCGCCAGTTGGCAGGCCATCCGGGAGGCGCAGCAGGTGCGCGGGCACAAGGTGCGCGGCATCCGCGACCTGCTGCCGCTGCTGCTGCCGCTGCTGGTCACGTCGCTCGAACGCGCAATGCAACTGGCGGAGTCGATGGAGGCACGCGGCTTCGGGGGGCAGAACGTGACCGGCACCCCGCGCCAGCGCTTGGCGAACCAGACGGCCATCCTGGGCGGGCTGGGCGCGTTGGGCTTCGGGCTGACGGGCCTCGGCTTCTGGCCCGACTGGCGGGTGTGGGGCGGCGCGCTCGTGGCGGGCGGGATCGTACTCCTGCTCTGGAGCTTCTGGGATCAGGGCCGGCGCATCAAACGGTCGCGGTATCACCGCTGGACCTGGCAGCGGCTGGACCGGGTCGTGCTGGCCGCGGGGTTGGTATCCGCCGCGGGATGGCTGGCTGCCTGGCTGCTCTGGCCGCAGGGGCTCTCCTACTATCCGTATCCGCCCTACTCGCCGTGGCCGGCCTTCAACCCGCTGCTCGGCGTGCTCGTGGTGCTCGTGGCCGTGCCCGGCCTGCTGCTGCAGCCGGAAAAGCGTGTGCGGTCCAATGATCTGTCGAGGTTAAGCGGGTGATTACCCTTTCGCACGTCACGTACACCTATCCCGACCAGACCGGCCCTGCGCTGGCTGACTTCTCCGTCGAGCTGCACCCCGGTGAGTTCGTCCTGGTCGTGGGACCTTCCGGTGCGGGCAAATCCACCTTTCTCCGCAGCCTCAACGGGCTGGTCCCGCATTTCTACGGCGGGCAGTGGTCAGGCGCGATCGACGTGATGGGCCGCAACCCTGTCGCGGTGGCGCCGAAAGGCATGGCCGACCTGGTCGGCTTCGTCTTTCAGGATCCGGAAGCGCAGTTCGTCGTGGACACGGTGGAGGACGAGCTGGCCTTCGCGATGGAGAACTTCGCGCTGCCGCAGGCGACGATGCGCAAGCGGGTCGAGGAAGTGCTCGACCAGATGGGCATCGCGGAGCTGCGCGACCGGCGCATCAGCACCCTTTCCGGCGGCGAGAAACAGCGCGTTGCCATCGCCGCCGTGCTCGCGTTGCAGCCCGAAGTGCTCGTGCTGGATGAGCCGACCTCGCAGCTCGACCCGCAGGCCGCGGAGGAGGTGCTGGTGGCGCTGCGCCACCTCAACGAGGACCTGGGGCTGACGGTCATCCTGAGCGAGCACCGGCTGGAGCGCGTCGCGCAGTACGTGGATCGCATCCTCTATCTGCCTGCGCTCGGCGCGGCGCCGGTCATCGGGGAGCCGCGGACGGTGCTGGCGCAACTGCCGCTCGTTCCGCCGCTCGTCGAGTTGGGCCGCCATATGGGGTGGGAGCCGCTGCCGCTGACCATCAAGGAAGGCCGCATGTTTGCGCGCGCGCTGAGCGCGCAGCTCACGTCCGCCCCGCTGCCTGCCGCCGGTGAAAGTGTCGCATCCGCGCCGGAGGCCATCACTGCGCACGATGTGTACTATGCGTATGACGGCCACCGCGCGCTGCGCGGGGCCACCCTCGACGTGCGCGGCGGGGAGTTCGTCGCGCTGATGGGGCGGAACGGCTCCGGCAAGAGTACGTTGCTCAAGCAGATGGTGGGCCTGCTGCGGCCCGATGATGGCCGGGTGGTCATCGCGGGCCTGGACACGCGGCGCGCAGACATGGACCAGGTTATCCGGCACGTCGGCTACGTGCCGCAGCACCCCGGCGCGCTGCTGTTCGGTGAGACGCTGGCCGCCGAGCTGGCCTTCACGCGCAGGTCGCACGGCCTGCCGCCGGACCCCGACGGCGACCGGGCGCTGCTGGCGCGGCTGGGGCTGGCCGAATTGGCCGGCCGCGACCCGCGTGACCTGAGCGGCGGCGAGCAGCAGCGCGCGGCGCTGGCCGCCATCCTGGTCGCGGGGCCGCAGATCATCCTGCTCGATGAGCCGACGCGCGGGCTGGATTATGCGCAGAAGCGTTCGCTGGCCGACCTGTTGCTGGGGCTGAAGGCAGAGGGCAAGACCATCGTCATGGCGACGCACGATGTCGAGCTGGCCGCGGCGTGCGCGGACCGGGTCGCGCTGCTGGCCGAGGGGCAGGTCATCGTGGATGGCCCTGCGCGCCAGGTGATGAGCGATTCGCAGGTCTTTGCCTCGCAGATCAACAAGCTGTTCCGCGACCCGCGCTTCCTCGTCGTGGAGGATGTGCTGCGGGCGGTGGACGATTACGGATTGAAGATTGCAGATTGAAGATTACGAAGCGTGGAAGGTTCGTAGTAGGCGCTTTAGCGCCATCCGTGCGGAGGTCGACGGGTGTCCTTAGGCGATAGGCTGGCGAGCAGGTCGAGCGCGGTCGTGTCCGGCGCAGTGCTGGTGGTTGCCAGCCTGTTGGGGCTGGCCGCATTCCTCTATCCCTTCTTCCTGCCCGCAGCGCCGCAGTCCGGGCCGATGGCCCATGCCAACGATGCCCCGCTGCTGACGGTCGTGCTGTTGGGGCTGTGCCTCGTCGCGGTCTTTACCAGCATGACGGGCCAGCAGATGACGAGCAAGCTGGTCGCCGTGCTCGGCGTGCTGACCGCAGCCAACGCCGTGCTGCGCGCGGTGCCCGGCCCCGCCGGGTTCAACGCCATCTTCGTGTTGCCGATCCTGACCGGTTACTGCTACGGCCCGACGTTCGGCTTCCTGTTGGGCGTGCTGTCCCTCCTGGTATCCGCGCTGATCGGCGGGGGCGTGGGGCCGTGGTTGCCCTACCAAATGTTCGCGACAGGCTGGATGGGGCTGCTCTCCGGCTGGCTACCCCAACTGCCTGAGCATCGCCGGTGGGAGCCGGTCATGCTGGCCGTCTGGGGGGGCGTCCTGGGGCTGATTTTCGGCGCCATCATGAACATCTGGTTCTGGCCCTTCCTGGCCGGCGGCGCAGCCGGTCCTGCGCTGAGTGACCCGGCGAATACCACCTGGCAGCCCGGCATGGCGATCTGGGCGACCCTGCGCAACTACCTGGTCTTCTACGTGGCAACCTCGCTGTGGTGGGACATTGCGCGGGCCGCGGGCAATGCCCTGCTCATCCTCCTGTTCGGCGGCTCGATTCTGCGGGTGCTGCGGCGCTTCCGCCGCCGTTTCCGGTTCGAGGTCGTGTGAATTGATATGAAGACGATGACGATCAGCCTGACCAACGAGGGTGTGACCCTCACCGCCTACCTGCTCGATGCGTCGATGGCTATGCCCAACATGCAAATCAGGCCTGCGGTATTGGTCTGTCCGGGCGGCGGCTATCGCAACTGCTCAGACCGGGAGGCTGAGCCGATTGCGATGGCATTTCTGGCCGAAGGCTATCATGCGTTCGTGCTGCGGTATTCGCTGAACGAAAACGCAGTCTTCCCGCGGCCGCTCAACGACGCGGAGGAAGCATTGGCGCTCATCCGTGCCCAGGCGCGCGAATGGGCCGTGGACGGCGACAGGATTGTCGCAGTCGGCTTCTCAGCGGGCGGGCACCTGGCTGCGGCCCTGGGAACAATGGGACGCCTCCGCCCCAACGCACTGGTGCTCGGCTATCCGTGCATCCTGGAGGAGATTTCCGCCACCCTGCCGGTCCGTATCCCTTCGCTTGAGAAGCAGGTGGATGCGCAGACCCCGCCGGCGTTCATCTTTGCCACGGCGAACGACGCGCGCGTGCCCGTCCGGCATGCGCTGGGCTTCGCATCCGCGCTGGATGCGGCGGAGATACCTTTCGAACTGCACATCTTTCAGGACGGAGTGCATGGGTTGGCGCTCGCCACGCCCGTTACGTCGAGCGGCAATCCCGCTCTGGTGAATCCCCACGTGGCGAAATGGCTGGGGCTATGTACGGCGTGGCTGGACCGGGTGCTGCGCGGCGTGGACAGTGCATGAAGGGCCATGACCTGCGTCATGGTCAGGAAGCTTGTTTCCCTCCATAATTATCTGGTAGACCGGCATCTCTTCGAAAATTCGTAGCATAAGGAGGCGTCAATGTTGACTCCTGACACAGTCATTCAGCTCCGCCAGGCCCACCGCGTCCTGGCCGAATACACCTACACTACCCCTAAGGTGAGCCACGGCTACGCGGGACAGACCCTCTACGTCGACCTCGCCACCGGCCACATCGAGTCACGGCCCGTCACCGAGCAGATGAAGGACATCTTCGTCGGCGGCAAGGGCTTCGGGCTGTGGCGGCTCTGGCACGCGGTGTCGGGCACGACGAAGTGGAACGACCCCGAGAACGAGCTGGTCATCGCCTCGGGCCCGCTGGCCGGCGCGATCCTCTATCCCGGCACGGGCAAGTCGCTCGTCGTCGGCATCTCCCCGCTCACCAACATCGTGGTGGACAGCAACGTGGGCGGCTACTTTGCGCCGCTGCTCAAGATTGCCGGCTGGGACGCGCTGGAGGTGCAGGGCAAGGCCGGTGAGGAAGTGGTCATCGTCATCGACGGCGACGAAGGCCGTGTGACCATCGAGGCTGCGCCCGCCGAGGCCGTCAACACGCACATCCTGGCCGAGCAGATGCACGCGCTGTACGCGAAGAACGATGCCGACAAGCGCAACATCTCCGTGGTCTCCGCGGGCGCGGGCAGCGAGCACACGCGCATCGGCTGCCTGAACGTGAGCTGGTACGACCCGAAGCGCGGCAAGGTGCGCGTCAAGCAGGCAGGCCGCGGCGGGCTGGGCACTGTCCTGCGCGACAAGAAGATCAAGGCCATCGTCGTGCGCAAGACCGGTCTCAAGGCGGAGGCCAACGACCCGGTGGACATCAAGCGCATCCGCGCGGTCGGCCAGCGCATCAACCGGGAAATCGTGGAGCTGGACGATGAGCAGAACCGGATGCGGCGCGTCGGCACGGCGCACCTGGTCGAAATCATGGACGACTACGACCTGCTGCCCGTCCACAATTTCAAGTTCGGCGCACATCCTGACACGCCGAAGATCGATTCGAAGGTGTGGGACGGTATCTTCACGCAGACGCACCCCGATTCGTGCATCTACGGCTGCACGATGGCCTGTTCGAAGGGGGTGGACGGCTATCGCGTCCGCACTGGGCCGTACGCCGGCGATGTGGTTACGGTAGACGGGCCGGAGTACGAAACGGTCGCGGGCTGCGGGTCCAACATCGGCATCTTCAACCCGCCGGACATCATTGAACTGAACTTCTACTGCGACACCTACGGCATCGACAGCATCTCGTTCGGCACGCTGACGGCGTTCTGCATGGAGTGTTACGAGGCAGGCATCCTGAACCTGGAGCGGACCGGCGGCCTGGACCTGCGCTTCGGCAACGCCGATGCCGCGCTGGAACTGCTGCACCAGATGGCGCGTGGCGAGGGGTTCGGCCTGGTTGCCGGCATGGGTGTGCGCGCGATGAAGGCGTACTTTGCCGAGCACTTCGGCGCGGACCCGGCTTTCGTGCAGGACATCGGCATGGAAAACAAGGGGATGGAGTACTCCGAGTACATGACGAAGGAGAGCCTGGCGCAGCAGGGCGGCTACGGCATGACCAACAAGGGCGCGCAGCACGACGAGGCCTGGCTCATTTTCATGGATATGGTGAACAACCAGATTCCCACGTTCGAGGACAAGGCCGAAGCGCTGCACTACTTCCCGATGTGGCGGACGTGGTTCGGGCTGAACGGGCTGTGCAAGCTCCCGTGGAACGATATCGAACCGGCGGACAACGCGCTGACGGACGAGCCGGCCAAGGTGCCTGAGCATGTGGCGAACTATGTTGCACTGTTTTCCGGCACGACCGGCCGGGAAGTGACCAAAGAGGACCTGATCACGATGTCGGAGCGGGTCTACAACTTCCAGCGCGTGTTTAACCTGAAGATGAGCGCCAGCGTGCCGGGCGCGGGCACCCGCGCACATGACGCAATCCCCTACCGTTCCGCCGGCCCGGTCACCGTCGAGGAGTACGAGAGCCGCGCCGAGCGTTACGACAAGCAGTTGCGGGAGAAGGCGGGCATCGATCCGACGGGCATGAGCACGCGGGAGAAGGTGGCCGCGCTGCGCAAGTATCGCGAGGCGCAGTACGAGGGGCTGATCGACGCGGTGTATGCGCGCCGCGGCTGGAACAGCCAGGGCATCCCGACCGTCGCGAAGCTGCGCGAGCTGGGGATCGACTTCCCCGATGTGGTCGCGCTGGTGGAAGCGCACAGCTAGAAGAGCGTAACGAGCCAGATGGGGGGACAGGCATTCAGTCCCCCCATTTTCGCGCATGCTTCATTTGTCGAATCCTTGATGCAAGGTGTACAATTGTGCATACAGATGAGCTTCATTTTGAATGGGACGCTGAAAAGGCCCGAACAAACTGGCAAAAGCATGGGGTAAGCTTCGGTCAGGCACAGGAAGTTTTTTCTGATAATCTGGCGGTGTTAATCGAGGACCCCTTTCCGTTGGAAGAGAGGTTTTCCCTGATAGGGCTCGACTCATTTGGGCGGGTCTTGGTGGTTGTCTTTTCGTGGCGCGAAAACAGGCTGCGCATTATTTCCGCGCGAAAAGCCACGAACAAGGAACGACGCCAATACGAGGGTGAGTGATGCTAGAAGAATACGACTTCAGTAAAGGTAAGCGAGGCGCGATTATCCAACCGCCGGCGGGCAAGACCCGCATTACGATCCGCGTTGATGATGATATTTTGGATTGGTTCCGCGAGCAGGTAGATGCAGCAGAGGGCAGGAAGAGCTACCAGGCGATGATGAACCAGGCCTTGCGGGAGTACATGCAGCGCCAGCGGGAGCCCCTTGAATCGATCCTGCGCCGCGTGGTCCGGGAAGAACTGGCTGCCTATAATGTCAGCAGCCAGGGCGAAGAGGATGGCGCATGATCCGCGTCAACAATCAGTATGACGTCGAATACCGGCCCGGCATGACCGTGCAGGACGTACTCACCGCGCTCAAGTTCAGCTTTCGCATGATCGTCGTCAAGATTGACGGCCAGGTCGTGCTGCGCAAGGACTTCGCCACCACCGAAGTGCCCGACGGGGCCGAAATGCAGGCCATCCACCTGATCAGCGGCGGCTAGACTCAGCCTATCAGTCGTCCGATCCAGTCAAACACCCCCAGCAGCTGCGCGGCGGACGCCAGCACCACGACCACCACGAACCAACGCACCCACACCACGCCCTTGCGCACGGCGAAGCGGGTGCCCAGCCACGCGCCGATCATGTTGCCTGCGCCGCACACCAGCCCCGGCAGCCACTCGATCTTGGCATTGGCCCAGAACACAGCCAGCGCGGCGATGGTCAGCACCAACACGATGAGAACCTTGACCGCGTTGGCTCGCACGACGTCATAGCCCGCGCCGAGCACCAGCGCCACGAGCAGGAAGATGCCCACGCCTGCCTGCAAGAAGCCGCCGTAGATGCCGATGGCGAAGAACGCTAACACCTGGAGCACCGACAGCCGCCGCGTACCGGGCTGGACCCGCTCGATGAGCCAGCGCTCTGGCTTGACCAGCATCAGGATGAGCATCACCACCATGATGACCGCCAGTACGCGGCGAAACAACTCCTCGTTGATGTCCACCGCGATCTGCGCGCCGAGCACCGAGCCGACCGTCGTGGGAATGGCAAACAGAAGCGCACTGCGCGTGTCCAGCTTGCCCCGGCGGTGAAACTCGCGCGTGCCCACGATGTTCTGCAGCGTGACCCCGACGCGGTTGGTCGCATTGGCGACGTTGGCCGGCAATCCGATGAAGATCAACGCGGGCAGCGTGATGAGCGAGCCGTTGCCCGCCAGCATGTTGACGAACCCGGCCGCGATGCCCGCCAGCACGAGCAGCGGGTAAGCATACCATTCCATGATGGCTCCCGATGTGAGGATTGTGTGGATTGTAACATGGGCAAAGAGTAACGAGTAATGAGTAACGAGTAAGTGCGGGAAATCCAAGTACAGGCGGAGTCGAGGCTTCAGCCGGTTGGGCTGGCTGTACACGCACACTCCCTAACCGGCTGAAGCCTCGACTCCGATCCTGATGAAAGTGCTTCATTTGAACTTGCTGGGCCGACTGAGCAGCTGGCTGCCTGTGTTGTGAGTTCGGAGGCCCTCAATCTTCGGTCTGTGCGCTACATGCGTTATAATGGCCCCATGTCGATGCTTTCTCTTGCACCCAGGCTCCCCCTGTATTGGAGCTTTCGGCGCTTCGGTTGGCCGAAAATGTACCCCTTCTCCGTCGTCGTGAGCGTCAGCTTCCGCTGTAACTCCAAATGCCGCACCTGCGATGTGTGGCGCAAGCCCAACGATGATATGTCAGTGGAGGAATGGGACAAGGTCTTTGCCAACCTGGGGCGCACGCCCTTCTATATCACTTTCACCGGCGGCGAGCCTTTCCTGCGTCGCGACCTGGACGAGATGGTCATCAGCGCGTACCGCCACTGCCGCCCGTCGGTCATCACGATTCCCACGAACGGCCTGTTGACCGACCGCGTGGTCGAGCGCGTGCGGCGCATCTGCCGGGAATGCCCGGACAGCCAGATTGGTCTCAACCTGAGCCTCGACGGCATCGGGGAAGAACATGACGACATTCGCGGCGTGCCGGGCAACTGGGAACGCTCGATGGCGACGTGGAATGCGCTGAAGGAGCTGCAGAAAACGCAGCGCAATCTGATCCTGACCGTCCACACGGTCGTCAGCCGGTTCAATCAGCACCGCTTTCAGGAAATTTATCACAACTTGCAGTTTCTTCAGCCGGACAGCTACATCACCGAAGTGGCCGAAGAGCGCGTGGAGCTGGATACCATCGGCTGGGGCATCACGCCGGAGCCGGATGCCTATGCACCCATTGCCGATTTCCTGAGCGCGCAGGCGCGAGCCCAGCCGGCCAAAGGGCTGGCGCGCATCACGCAGGCGTTCCGCGCGCAGTATTACCAGCTAGCCAAGCGGGTGCTCTACGAACGCACCCAGGTCATTGACTGTTATGCGGGCTGGGCCAGCGCACACATTGCGCCCAACGGCGACATCTGGAGCTGTTGCATCCGCGCCGAGCCGGTCGGCAGCCTGCGCGAGACGGGCTACGACCTCGCGCCCATCTGGTTCGGGGAACGCATGGCTGCGCTGCGCAAGTCCATCTACGACAAGGAATGTGCCTGCCCCATGGCGAACGCCAGCTATGCCAACATGCTGCTGCATCCGCCGACCGTGGCGAAGGTCGGGCTGGAAGTGTTGAAGCGGGATTGAGCGCGATGCCGTTTTATCCTGATCGCGAGACGCTCTATCGCGTCGTGCGCGCGCTGTTCGAGCGGGTGCTGGCGGAGCCGGAGGTGCTGGGGCAACTGGGGCAGCGGGGCCTCACCCTGCGCATCACGATCGACGATCCGTCTGCCGTCGTGCTGCTCGATACGCGCTGCCAGCCGCCGCGCTATGTGCTGGATGGCGACCGGTCTGCTCCGGTTGACATTACCGTGCGCGTCGGGGCCGACACGCTCCACGCCATCTGGCTGGACAACATGGGCCTGCGTGAGGCGTACGGTCGCGGCCTGATCCGCCTCGAAACCAACCCCCTCAAGGCCCTCGGCCACCTCATGCGCCTGGCGGAAGTCTTCCGCTATCTCGAAAGCATCTACCCTGACGTGCTGCGCGCCGAAGGGCTGGTCGCTGAGGGAGAGAAGTAAATCACGGCAGTCCCGCGACGTACGCGGTGAACATCTCCCCCACTGACGTCATGGCCCCGCTCTGTGGATCAAACAGGCTCGGCGTGGGATAGAGCGTGTCCGAGTTGCTGTACCAGCAGAACGCCTGCACCAGCCGGTTGTCATCCGCCGGGTAGCCCAGTTCAGCATCTGCAGCCGTGAGGAAGAAGTCGAAGGTGTCGGCCATGAACCCGGCGACCGCGTCGGGCGCGAAGCCGTAGCTCTCCGGCATGAGGATGCCGTACTCGGAGACGACGAGCGGCCGGTCGCGGAAGCCCCGTTCGGCCATCCAGCGACGGAAATCGAGGATCTGCCGGCGGAAGATGGTCATATCGGCATGGTCGTCGATGTCATACAGGATCCCCTCATCCTCTGCCATCCCCGGCGGAATGCCCACCCCCCAGGAATCACGCTCTTCGCGCAGGATGAAAGCGTGGACGTTCCACACATCCACCGGCATTGCCGTCCCGAACTGCGCCTGGTAAGCGGCGAGAACGCGGTCGAGGTAGGCCAGGCGCAGCGGGGTCGGTTGGCTGACGCCGGCGATGGCGACCAGCGCGGTCGGGTCCGCCGCCTTGATGATCGGGTAGAGCCGGCCGTAGGTGGCCGCATACTGCTCCGGCGTCGCGTCGTCCTGCCATGCGACATCCGGCTCGTTGCCCATCAGCCAGAGCGAACCCGGGTTGGCACGCGCGGCCGCGGCCAGCGCGTCCTCATCCGGGCGGAAGGTGCTGCGGTTGAAGCGCACCATCTGGACGAACCGGCTGTCGCTGATCTCCGGCGGGTGAGGCTGTACGCGCCAGTTGAGCCACCAGCCGGGCGCGCCGTCGCCCCATTCGTAGTCATCGATCAGGCCCGTGGCAAAGCCCAGGCCGATGCGACCGCGGGCCGGTCCACCGAACGGAAAAACGCTGCCGGCCGTGCCCTCTGGGATGGGCACCGGCGCGACACTGAGCGCGGCGTCCGGTGGGGCCTCAGCACCGATCGGCTCTGGCGTCGCCCCCGCGCGGAAGGCCGGCAGCGGCGTGGGCACCAGCGGTTCAGCAGTCGGCCGCGGCCGGAGCGGTGTAGGCCGGGCCGCGGCGCTCCCTGCGCCGTCGACCAGCCAGGCGGCAGCCAGCATCGCGACAAGCAGCAGCCCGCCGGCCAACGCGGCGCGGGTTGTTTGAGCAATCCTCAATCCTATCTCTCCATCAGTCCAGTTTGACCGTATACCCGCTGTCCTGGAGCAGCGCCAGCACGCGGGGCACGTTGGCCTCGGGGATGATGACGGCCTGCGCGGAGATGATCTCACCGAGCAAGGGCGCAATCGCCGGGTCGGCGCGCAGACTGCCGAGCATACTGGCATCCGGCACGCGCAGCACCGCGCCGCGGGTGACGCGCAGCGCGCCGCCGAGCTGATCGTAGCGGCCAAGCGCGGCTGCAACCCTGGCCGGAACGGGCGCGCCGCCCGCGCGCTTCAGGAAGTCGAGCACGGCCTGGGCCTGGATGCCGGAAGCACGGGCTGCGGCCAGGCTGGCGCGCGTGATACGGTGGCGGGTGTGGGTGACGCTGCCCAGGGCGGGCCGCTCGTCCGCGCCGGCTGCCTCCGGCCCTGCGGCGACCAGCGGCTCGGTGATGCGGAGGAGGCGGAACCGGTCCAGCAGGGGGCATAACAGCGGCGCGCGCACCGTAAAATCGTCGCTCACGGCGAGACGCACGGGCCGGGGCAGCTCCGCCGGGATGCCGCCCGCCAGCCACGCCTCGCCCCAGGCAGTGAGCCGGAAGGCCGTCGCCCCCTGCTCTGCTTCGTCCAGCGTGCCGCAGGCCACCGCTCCCAGCCAGTACAACGGCCCCGTCATCAGGAAGGCCAGCAGGCGGCCCTCGACCTGCTCCCACGCCTCGAAGCCGTTGAGGTACAGGCCGGTCTCGGCGTCCTTGAGATACCAGCCTGTGTAATTGCCATCGGGGCGCAGAAAGTCGGGGTCGGACGTCTTGAAGGCCGCGACCAGGTCTGTCAGCCGGTACCAGGCGGATGAGTCGAGCCGGGTGAGCGCTTCCAGCAGGGCGCGCCGCGGCAGCAGCGGGTCGTTGCGCCATTCGCCTTCGGGGCGCAGCGCAGGCACACGGCGCAGGTCGTTCCAGGTGATGCTGTCGCGCCAGGCGGCGAAGAGCTGCGTGACCTGCTCCCAGTGGGTCCCGCGCAGCCAGCGGCTGCTGGCCTGATGGTTGACGACCAGCCGCCCACGGTCGGCGGCCAGCCACCCGCAATCGGTCAGGAGGGCCAGCAGGAAGTCCAGCCGGACGGGATCGTCGCTCAACAGCCGCTGGCGAAGCTCGCGCGCGGCGCCCTCCGCCAGCGCGCCGGTGCGTTCGAGCGGGGCCGGCGCCGCGCGGAACATGGCGAGCACGGTGCAGGCATCCACTGCCAGGGTGTTGCGTGCGCGGTGGGCCTGGGCAGGCGCGGCGCTGGGCGTCAAGGCCGGGCCATGCGGCGTTGGCGCGGCCGCGGCCAGGCCCTCAGGGATGGGCAGGTCTTCGGGGATGTAGATGTATTCGAGCGGCCCCTCACCGAATTCAGCAAAGGCGCGGTAGATGAGTCCGCGATACCACAGTTCCTCTGCGGCGTTGGCCGGCGCACGCCACGTGGCTTCCCGCTCCAGCCGGCCCGGTCCGATGGGGCGGATTTCGCCGTGCAGCCGCGCGAACGCGGCCGCCTTCATGCGCCCGCCCGCAGACACGAGGCCATGCCATGCAGCCTGGGCTTCCGGCGTGCAGCCGGACATCGCAGCGCGCGTCGCGGCCGGGTCCGCCAGCGCGGCGGCCAGTTGGCCGGCCACGTCCGCGCGCACGTTGGATGCCAGGCTCACGTCGCGCAGTTCAGCGATGGCCCGCAGCAGGGCAAGCGGATGTTCATTCAGGCTGACCAGGAGCGTGCGCATGGCAAGGATTATACCACTTGAAACAAACCTGACATACACTACGTTAAGTGAGTGTATAATGAGGATACGTTACCGGAAGGAGTTGCTATTGCATGGCGAAACAGACGGAGAACATCGGAGCGCGGGCAGGTGTGTTGAGCGAACTCGTGCGCAACGGCAAATTGGCGTGGAAGTTGTTCAAGGACCCGCGCGTCGCCTGGGCCTATAAGCTGATTATCCCGGGGATTGCCGGGTTGTATCTGTTTTTCCCGGCGGACCTGCTGCCGGACTTTTTCCCGCTGCTCGGTCAGTTGGACGACCTGGCAATCATTGCGTTGGCGGTCAAGTTGTTCATTGAGTTGGCGCCGAAGGACATCGTGAGTCAGTACCGCGACGGCCAGCGCGCGGCTGGCTCCGCCGCCGGCGCCGACCAGGGGCATGTCGTGGATGGCGAGTATCGGGTCATGGACTGAGGGAATTAGGAATTAGAAATTAGGAATTAAGAGTTGGGCATTCCCAATTTTCAATTCGTAATTCGCAATTCACCGAGCAGGTCGTACTCCAGCGCGCCGGAGATGCGCACCTGGGCCATCTGGCCGACGGGCAGCAGGCCCGGCACAACCACCAGCCCATCCACCTCCGGCGCATCGCGGTAGCTGCGCGCCAGCGACACCGGCTGGCGTCGCGCCCGCGCCTTCGCATGTCGCCCGCGCTTCTCAGCCACGACCAGCCCCGGCTGCGCGGCCATCTCCATCTCGCCCTGCGCCTCCACCAGCACTTCCAGTTGCCTGCCGACCTGGGCCTGGTTGCGGATCAGCGAGATGCGCTGTTGGGCGGCCATCAATCGTGCATACCGCTCGCCCTTAACTTCCTCCGCCACCTGGTCCGGCATGTCGGCCGCGGGCGTGCCCGGCTCCGGGCTGAAGGTAAACACACCGACCTTGTCGAACTGGATGGCCTCCACAAAGTCGAGCAGGCCCTGGAACTCCGCTTCCGTCTCGCCGGGGAAACCCACGATGAACGTGCTGCGGAAGGCCATGTCGGGCATGGCCGCGCGCATCTGCGCGAACGTCGCGAGGAGCCGGTCCACGTTGCTGGGCCGGAACATGCGGCGCAGCGTGGCCGGATGGCCGTGTTGCAGCGGGATGTCCAGGTAATGACAGATGCGCGGGTCGCTCGCCATGACGTCGATCAGGCGCTGCGTGACGTGGCCCGGATACGCATACATGAGCCGCAGCCAGCGCACATCCGGCGCGCCGTGGAGGATGTCCCGGAGCAGGCCGGGCAGCGTGTCGGGCTGGCCCGCGTCGCGACCGTAATCCGTGGTGTCCTGTGCAATGAGGATCAGCTCGTGTGCGCCCGCGGCGGTCAGGTTGCGGGCCTCGGCGACGATGGCCTCCGGCGGGCGGCTGCGCAGCTTGCCCTTGAAGACCGGGATGGAGCAGAACGCGCAGGGTGCGTTGCAGCCGTCGCTGACCTTGAGATACGCGCTGCCGTTGACCACCGGCGGCCGCGGAGTCGCGTCGAGGAGCGGCTGTTCCGGGTCACCCAGCAGCGCGTAGCTGCCGAACGCGCGCTGCGCCTTGCCTCCCCGGAGCGCCTGGATGAACGGCACAATCTCCATCCAGCGCCGCGTGCCCAGCAGCCCGTCAACGCCCGGCACTTCCTGGGCGATGCGCGCGCCGTTGCGCTGGGCCATGCAGCCCGCGGCAATGAGCACCTGGCCCGGCCGCTTGCGGCCGGCGAGCTCGCGCAGGTTGGCGAGGGACTCGTCTTCGGCTGCGGCCAGGAAGCCGCACGTATTAACGATCAGGACATCGGCGTCGGTGGGCACGTTGGTGCCGTCATACCCTGCCCCGCCGAGCAGCATCGCCATGCCTTCGCTGTCAACCGTGTTCTTGGGACAGCCGAGCGTCATCAGGAAGTATCTCATAAGCTCTTTAAACCAACGGTTGCAGGTTGCATGTTACAGGTTCGCCGATCGCGTTTGGCTGATCGCAATCGTATGTTAGCCTGTAGCCGACAACCTGCAACCTGTAACTTGTAAACCTTTAAACCTGTAACCGTTTAGCCGGCTGGCGTCGGCGTAACGGTGGTCTGGGGCGTGTCGGTCTGGCCGGAGGTCTCGGTGACGCCTTCCGGGTTGACGACCCAGGTGCGCTCGACGACCTGTCCCACGTTGCCCATGGTGCCCAGGTCTTCGCCGTTCAGGATGAGCGTGACCCCGCCGCCGTTGCCTGTGCGGATGGTAATCGAGTCCGCGGCCTCATAGACGCGCGAGGCGTTTGCATCGAGCGTGCCTTCCTCCGCGACCTCTCCGTCCACCAGGATACGCATCCATGCGCGCTGCGTAGTCACGACCTCTAACAAGAGCGCCGATACAAATTCAGGGGTGGCGGTCGGGCGCAGTGTCGGCGTCGCAGAAGCCTGCACTGTGGGCGTCGGCAGCGGCAGCAGGTCCGAGGTCGGCTCAGGCAGAGGCGCGGTCGGCGTCTCGGAGGGCTTCGGCGTGGCAGTGACAACCCACTGGGTCGCGGTGTTGGTGGGCGTGGCGCTGGCCGCGGGGCCAAACGCCGCCAGCGGATTCCAGCCCGGATTACGGTTCAACAGCCACCAGCCGCCCAGCGCTAGAAGCAAGACGAAGGCCAACGCAGCCACCCAGGGCAGCCAGCGTGACCCGGCCATCGGGTCCACCAGCTCGACTTCCAGGGGCCGGTAATCAATCAGGCGCGGCTTGCCTGGCTCCGCGATCGCAATCTCCGGGTTGGTATCCCCGCTCTCTATGCTGTAGAGATCGAGAACGCCCTCGACGTCCAGGCCGAGATACGCGGCATAGGTGCGCACGAACCCGCGCGCGACTGTGCCGCGCGGCAGGCTGGCATAATCACCATTTTCCAGGGCTTCGAGATATCTCTGGCGGATGCGCGTGACCGCTTCAACGTCGGCCAGGCTGAGTTGTTTCGCCGTGCGCGCCTCGTACAAAAGGCGCCCGAGCTCACTCATACGATGTTGTGTCCTGATACGTGATAGTAGACAGAACAAATATACCCGCGGCGGGGCGAAAAGTCAAAAACTATGCTTATCCGGCCCCCATCTCTCAGGAATTCCAAATGTGGATTGCCAGGCATCCTGAGCGGAGGGTGTTGCGGAGCAACGCACGCAGTCGAAGGATAGCCACTGTGCAGGCGTGCTTCGACTACGCTCCGCTCCGCTCAGCATGCCTGCACCCTCGCGCACATCTGGAATTCCTGCCCCATCTCTACTGCTTATTGCGCAAACATCCGCTTACGGGTATCATGCGGGCAACCCTATGCGCCGCAAAACTGTCCACCGCGCGCGTCGCGGCCTGCTGCTCATCATCGGCCTGGCGATCATTGCTTCGGTTTGGTCGGCGGAGCAGGTTGCGCGCGCCGGCTACGGGCCGGCATGGCTGCAATTCTTGTTCGCGGCCACCGGGCCTACGGGCGGCCTGCGCGTCGGGCTCGTCGCCGGCCACCGGGGCAATGACTCCGGCACTGTCTGCCCGGATGGACTGACGGAGGTCGAGGTCAACACGCGCATCGCGGAACTGACCGCAGACCGGCTGCGCAGCCAGGGGATGCGCGTGGATGTGCTGGACGAACTGGATGCCCGGCTGTTCTTCTATCGCGCGGACGCTTTCGTCTCCATCCACACGGACTCCTGCCAGGCCAATCTGAGCGGCTTCAAGGTTGCCCCGCCGGACGGCGGCAGCGCAGCCTCGCGGCGGCTGGCCGAGTGCCTGTGGGACGAGTACGAGGCTGCCAGTGGCCTGCCCCGCCATCCGACCACCATCACCCGGGATATGACCGAGTATCATGCCTTCCGCAAGCTGGCGCCCGGCACGCCCGCGGCCATCATCGAGCTGGGCTTCCTGGGCACGGATCGGGCGCTCCTGGTCGATGAGCCGGAGCGGCTGGCGGACGGCGTAGCCGCCGGCATCATCTGCTTTCTGACGCCGGCGATGGCGACCCAGGAGCCGTGATGAACCCCTATGAACGCATGACCGCGCGGCTGGCCGGCCAGCCGGTTGACCGCGTGCCCAACTTCAACATCTTCATGCAGTTTGCGAGCCACCATATCGGGCAGCCGTTGAGCCGTTACTATCAGGACTACCGTGTGCTGTGCGACGCGAACTTCGCGGTGCAGGAGGCCTTCGACCTCGACATCCTGCAGGCCATCTCCGACCCGTACCGCGAGGCCGCGGACTTCGGCCTGCAGGTGGACTTTCCCGACGACAGCCTGCCGCTTGCCACGACGCCGCTGCTGCTCGACCCGGCGGACCTCGCCGCGCTGCGGCCCGTCGCACCGGAGGTCGGCCGGCGGATGAGCGACCGGCTCGCGGCCGTGCGCCTGTTCCGCGAGCGGGCCGGCGGCCGCGTGCCCATCATGGGCTGGGTGGAGGGCGCGCTGGCCGAGGCCGCGGACCTGCGGGGTGTCAGCGCGCTCCTGACGGACCTGGTCGACCGGCCCGCATGGGTGGAGGAACTTGTGGAGTTCTGCGCCGAGGTCGGGGTGAGCTTCGCCCGCGCGCAGGTGGCCGCGGGCGCCGATATCATCGGGCTGGGTGACGCTATTGCGTCACAGGTCTCCCCGCGCCTCTACCGGCAGTTCGCGCTCCCCTACGAGCAGCGCATCTTCGCGGCCGTCCACGAGATGGGCGCGCTGGCCCGCCTGCACATCTGCGGCAACACGACGCGCATCCTTGCAGACATGGCCGAGAGCGGCGCGGATATCATCGACGTGGACTGGATGGTGGATATGGGCCAGGCGGCGGAGGCGTTCGGCACGCGCGCGGCCGTCTGCGGCAACCAGGACCCGGTCGCGGTCATGCTCAACGGCACGCCCGCAGAGGTCGCCGCGCAGGTGCGCGCGTGCGTGATCGCGGGTGGCCCCCGCTGCTTCAGCGCCGCGGGGTGCGAGATACCCGACGAAACGCCGGTGGAGAATCTGCACGCACAGGTGCAGGTGCTGCGCGAGTGGGGTGTGTGACCCTCTCCCCGCCTATTCCTCGAACATATACCTCAGCACCAACCCGTGAATCACCTGCTCCACGGGCGCGCGGTCATCAGTGAAGATGGGCGTGCCGGGGGGCGGCACGGCGGGCTGCGCCTGCGGCGCGGCGCGAGACGCGACTTCCAACAGCAGCGGATGCGTGAACGCGGGCAGGTTCGCGCGCAGGTCGCTCAACGTTGTGGACTGGTTCGTGCCGACGACGAGGGTGTTGCCCAGGCCGCTCGCGCCGCTCGGCTCGTCCATCACGTAGACGCTCGGAAAGACGCGCAGCATCGTCGCGGCGATGGCGTGCACGAGGCTGTAGTCATCGCTCGTGCGTCCGACGTTGACCGCGACCACGCCCTGCGGGTTCAGCCGGTCCCGCGCCAGTTGGAAGAACTCGACGGTCGTCAGGTGGAACGGGATGTACGGCGGGCGGTACGCATCCACCGCCACCACATCGTACCGCGCAGGCGCGTTGACCAGGAAGCGCCTCCCATCCACCGCATAGGCATTGAGGTTGGGCTGGTCCATCGCAAACCAGGCGCGGCCCGTCGCGATGATTTCCGGGTCCAGCTCTGCGCCGTCGATGGGGATGGGGCCGTAAGCCTCGGTAAATAGCTGCGCCATCGTGCCCGCGGCCAACCCCACGATCGCGACGCGGCCCACCTGCTCCGGCCCGTAACCCGCCGGATTGAAGGCGGGCGCGAGCAGGAAATAGTCCCAGATGCCGTCGGCCAGCCCGCCCGCGGGCCGGTAGACCGAGTGGATGCCCTCGCCCTCGTTCAGCCGGAGCTGGCGCTCCACGCCGAGATCAAGCACCTGGATGTAGTTGAACGCCGACTCGGTCTCGAACACCAGGCCCTCCGCCGTCTTGATGGGGCCGGTGGGCCGGAAGCCCAGCCAGGCCACGACCGCGGCGGCCAGCGTCACCGCCAGCGCGTCGCGCCACTGCCGCGCGGCCAGCAGCCCCAGCAGCACTACGGCCAGCAGCAGGAGCGCCAGCAGCGCGAACGTCGCCCGCGTCCCAACATTGGGGATGAGCAGGAGCACCGGCAGGAAGCTGCCCAGGATGCTGCCGCCGGTGGAGATGGCGTACAGGCGGCCCGCGGCTGCGCCGCTGCTGCGGATATCGCGCAGCGCGAGCCGCACCGCGAACGGGCTGACGCAGCCCAGCAGCGTGACAGGCACGGCAAAGAGGATCAGGATCGCCGCCATGCTGCCCGCCAGCAGCCCGGCGTCGAAATCGGCCAGCCCCCGGCCTGCCAGTTGGAGCACCGGCCGCGAGATGGCCGGTACGAGGCCCACGCCGAAGGCTGCGACTGCCACGAGCCGCAGCAGCGTCAGCAGCCGCGGTGAGCGGTCCGCGATTTTGCCGCCCGCCCAGTATCCCGCGGCAAGGCAGAACAGGATGAGGCCGATGACCGCCGCCCACACGATCTGCGAGTTGCCGAACCAGGGATCGAGCAGCCGCGAGGCGGACAGCTCGACGCCCAGAGTGGTCAATCCGGCGGTAAACACCAGGAGGTAGAGATAAGCACGGCTTGCGGTTTGCGACATGGGCCGATTATACTTGGTCGCGGCCCCGCGGGCCAAGCCGGGGCCAGAGATTGTCTGAAAAGCTGTGGAGTGGAGCGTCCTCAGACGCGGAACGGCCCCTGCGTCGGCGTGTCCGTCCGCATTTGAGAATGCGGACTCCACCTGCATCATAGATGAAATCGGGATGCCATGCGCGAAAAGATTGTGTTTCCATCGTATCTGGGCCAGGGCGTGCTGGCCGTCATGCTGCCGGTGGAAGTGACGGGGCAGATCGCGGGCTGGCGCGGCCGGTTCGACCCCTACCATCTCACCATTCCGCCGCACGTCACGGTGATGTACCCGCCATTTGTCAGCCGGTCAGAGTGGCAGATCGAGCGCGAGGCACTGGCGCGCCGGCTGGCTGGATTCCCCGCGTTCGATGTGATTCTGGCCCGGACGAGCGCATTTTTGGCCCCGCGCCACGTCCTCTGGCTGCATCCTGAGGATGGCGGTATGATTCGCCGGCTCGAAGCGACGGTGCGCGAGCACTTCGGCCTACCGCCCGCGCCGCCGCCCTACGAGTTCACGCCTCACGTCACCATCGGCTTCTTTGACGACGAAGCGGCACTCCGGCAGGCCGAGGCCGAGGTCATGGCCGCCCTGACGCCTATTGTCTTCCGCGTGACAGAGGCCACCTATATGTTCGGCAAGGAAGATGGCACCTGGGACGTCGGCGATGTACTGCCGCTCGGCCAGGCCGGGCCGCAACCCGGTGAGGTGATGCCCTGACCCGCCGCAATGCCGGTCCCCCGACATGGCCGTTGGCCGCGCGGGTGCTCCTGCTGATCGTGCTGGCGGCGGCCCTGCTCGCGCCGCTGTTGCTGTGGTGGGACGAGATCCAACACATCTTTGCGACGCGCAGCCAGGTCATTGCAGAGATTCAGGCCGCCGGCGCCTGGGGACCGGTCGTGCTCATCGCGCTGGCGATCGCGCAGACGGTCGTTGCGCCCATCCCCGGCCAGATGGTCAACTTCGTCGCCGGCTACATCTACGGTCTGGGCGCTGGGTTCGTCTATAGCTGGCTGGGGCTGTTCCTGGGCACAGCCATCGCGATGGGGCTCGCGCGCCGGGCGGGCCGCCCGGTGGTAGAGCGGCTGGTTAGCCGGGGGCTGCTGGACCGGCTCGACCGGCTTGCCCACGAGCGCAGCCTGGGCTTCTTCTTCCTGTTCTTCCTGATCCCCGGCCTCCCGGATGACCTGTTGTGCTTTGCCGCGGGGCTAACGCGCCTGCCCCTGCGCATCCTCCTGCCGATGGCGGCGCTGGCGCGCATCCCCGGCCTGTTGGGCGCCGTCTGGCTCGGCGCGGAGGCCGAGAGCCTGCCGTGGCAGGTGTGGGTGGCCTTCAGTGTGCTGGGATTGGTCGCCGCGCTGCTGGTTTGGCGCTACGGCGAGCGGGTGCAGGAGGTGCTGCTGCGGCTGGCAGGTTCGCAAAGAAACGATACCGGGAGGCACGATGACCCAGGCTGAGCGCGCTGACCGGCAAGACGAGGCCCCTGCGAAGCCTACCGTCCGACAGCCGGCCCACGACCGCACCTCGGACCGTGCATCAGACGACGATAGTTATTGTTGGGTCTGTGGCGGGCCGGTGAGCAAGCGTCACTGCAAGATCGTCTGCCTGCGGTGTGGATTTAGGGTGCGCTTCACGTTGGGGGCGCGGCCAGCGCGGATAAACGAATGCGCTGGCGCGCCACGAATACGCGAATCGTGTGCGCCGCGGCGGGATATTCGTGTATCCGTGCCCAGCGCCATTCGCGTATTCGCGATGGCCGCGTTCGCCCCCAGTATGAAACGCGCCCGTGGATTTATGCGCGATTGTAGTGATCCCTGATTAGTGATATAGTAAACACATCAAGACCTGACAGCAGACTACTGCCTGAATGAGCCGCAGCTACCGCACGTCACGAGGAGGTGCCGATGGAGCTTTCCGAACTCATCCATGCTCGCCGGTCCGTCCGGGCATACCAGGACCGTCCGGTGGAAGCCGAAAAGGTCAAGACACTGCTCGAGTTGATCAACCGGGCGCCGTCCGCCGGCAACCTGCAGGCCTACGAAATCTACCAGGTTGCCGCACCGCGCATCCGGGCAGCCCTTGCCCACGCCGCGCATCAGCCGTTCATCGCCCAGGCGCCCCTGATTCTCGTCTTCTTCGCCAACCCCGGCCGCTCGTCGCGCAAGTACGGCACGCGCGGCAAGGAGCTCTATGCGCTCCAGGATGCCACGATCGCGGCCACCTATGCGATGCTTGTGGCACAGGACCTCGGACTGAGCACGGTCTGGATCGGTGCGTTCAACGATGCAGATGTGACCGCCGCGGTTTCGGCGCCGGCTGATTGGGTGCCGGTCGCCGTGCTGCCGATCGGCTATGCCGCGGAGATGCCTGACGCGTCCCCGCGCCGCGGCCTGACCGAGCTGGTGCATCATCTGGACTGAGCGCAGAGGGATTAAAACACGAACGCCGGGGTTGACTGGTGGCCCCGACGTTCGTGCGCAAAGGAGGAGGAAGAATCTAGGCATAAAGTACCATACGTTCCAGTGACCGCCAGTGATTCTGCTTACGATTGGTTTGGGGCTAAAGACCGGCGGACACAAGACCCGCCCCAGCAATTCTCCGATAGATCTTTATATCACTTCGATGCCCGTACCCTCCACGACCTCACCGATCACCCAGGCCCCTTGCTCTGCGCGTGCGCAATCGGCCAGGAAGTCATCCAATCGCGCCTCCGGCACGGCCAGCAGCAGGCCGCCCGACGTCTGTGCATCGTGCAGCAGCATCTCCTCCCAGTCTGCCAGGGGGATCTTGTACGCGACATGCGGGTTGTAGAACGCATGGTTATTGAGTGTGCCGCCGGGAAAGATGAACTGCTGCGCATACTCGGCCGCGCCCGGCAGCCACGGCAGAGCCAGGAACCGGATGCGCAGGCAGACGCCCGCAGCCTCGGCCATCTCAAGGGCATGCCCCACCAAGCCAAAGCCGGTGATGTCCGTCGCACCTCGAACGTCCGCGACCCTGGCCGCGCGTGAGGCGGCGCGATTGAGCCGCATCATGCTCGTAATGGCTGCGTCAAGGTGCTCCTGTGCAGCCTGCCCGCGCTTGACCGCGGTTGTGATGGTGCCCGTGCCCAGCGGTTTCGTCAGCACCAGCCGGTCACCGGCCCGCGCGCCGCCCTTCGCAAAGATGCGGTCCGGATGGACGAGACCGGTCACGGCTAGCCCGTATTTCGGCTCCTTATCCTGGATAGTGTGGCCGCCCGCGACGGCCGCGCCCGCGGAGCGCACGACGTCCGCGCCCCCGCGCAGGATGTCTGCCAGGAGGTCGGCGGGCAGGTCGGGCGGGAACGCGGCGATGTTCAGCGCAAACAGCACCTCCCCGCCCATCGCGTAGATGTCGCTCAGCGCGTTGGCAGCCGCAATCGCGCCGTACTCGTAGGGCGTATCCACGACCGGCGTGAAGAAATCAAGCGTCTGAATGAGCGCCTGCTCGTCATTGAGCCGGTACACCGCGGCGTCATCCGGCGCGCCCAGCCCGACCAACAAGTTCGGGAATTCGGCGGGCGGAAATAGATTGTCCAGTGAGCGCAAGACCTGCGCCAGCTGCTCAGGCGGCAGCTTGGACGCTCAGCCCGCGCACGAGCTGAGGCTCGTGAGTTTGATGATTTGTTCGCGTGTCAAGAGAGGCGGCTCCTTCATATGGTTGGCACATCCGGACGGGGGGCTCCACCCTGCATCCTTCGACTGGCGGCCTTTCGCCCCTTGCGTTGAGCCGTTCACCCGCTCAGGATGCGTCTTTCGTCCATCGTCCATCGTCGACCGTCATTATACCCGCGCACAGAGGCCGGGGCCAATCATGCTATAATGTCGCGTATCCCAGTATGAGGTGACAGATTCATGGATGTCCTCTTGATGCACCCCAACGATAATGTGCTGCAGGCAGTGGCGCCCCTGGCAGCCGGGCATGTCGTCCATGTGGCGGGACTGCCGTTGGCGCTCGCCGCGGCCATCCCGTCCGGTCACAAGGTCGCGCGGCGCGCCATTGCGGCGGGCGACCTCATCGTTAAGTACGGCCAGCCCATCGGCCGCGCCATCGCGGATATCGCGGCGGGCGAGCATGTCCATGTACACAACGTCGAGAGCCTGCGCGGCCGCGGCGACCTGCCCGCGGACCTCGTGCCCCTGGTGAAGGGCGATGCCTCGGTCAAGGCCAAAGCCACGTTCGAGGGCGAATTGCCCGTCACCTCGTTCATGGGCTATCGGCGCCGTGACGGCCGGGTGGGCGTGCGCAACTACGTCCTGGTGATGTCCACGGTGCAGTGCGCGAACGGCGCGGTCCGGCGCATCGGCCAGGCGCTGCCCGACGTGGTGGCGATCCCGCACATCTACGGGTGCAGCCAGCTCGGGGATGACCTGGCACAGACGCGGCGTACGCTGGAGGGCTTTGCGGACCATCCCAACGTGGCCGCCGTACTCCTGGTCAGCCTGGGCTGTGAGTCGCTGGCCTCGGTCGAGATGGCCGAGCAGCTCAAGGCGCGCGGCGTCAACTGTGAACTCATCGGCGTGCAGGAGTCCGGTGGGACTGCGCAGACCATTGCTCGCGGCACGGCCATCGCGCGGGAGATGCTCGATGCGGCGGCCCGCGTGCCGCGCGAGCCGGTCAGCCTGGCGGAGCTGACGGTGGGAGTCGAATGCGGCGGTTCCGATGCCTGGTCGGGCGTGACGGCCAACCCGGCCCTCGGCGTGGCGAGCGATATGCTCGTGCAGGCCGGCGGCACGGTTATCCTGTCGGAGACGCCGGAATTCATCGGCGCGGAGCATCTGCTCGTCGCGCGCGCAGCTTCGCCGGAGGTCGGCGCGCAGATCGACGCGGCGGTAGCGCGCTGGGAGGGTGAGGCGCGGCGCATGGGTGTGGATATGCGCGGCGCGCAGCCGACACCGGGTAACATCGCGGGTGGGCTGACGACCATCGAGGAGAAGTCGTTGGGCGCGATTCAGAAGGGCGGCAGCACGACCGTGCAGGAGTTCACCGGTTACTCGTGCCGTCCGACGCGGCGCGGGTTGGTGCTGATGGACACCCCCGGCAACGACCCGGAGTCGGTGACCGCGATGGTCGCGGGCGGCGCGCAGGTGGTCGTCTTCACGACCGGCCGCGGCTCACCCGCAGGCTGCCCCATCGCGCCCGTCATCAAGGTGGCGACGAATACCGAGATGGCCCGGCGGATGGCCGACGACATGGACATCGACGCAGGTACGGTCATCAGCGCGGGCGAGCCGCTCACCGGCGTAGGACAGCGCATCTTCCAGGAGATTGTGACCGTCGCGAACGGCAAGCTGACCCGCGCGGAGGAATGGGGCAACGCGGAGTTCTCGATCAACCTGATCGGACCGCGCATGTAGCGACTCTGCCACGCATGGCATGAAGGGCATGTGGAGGCCCTCCTATGCTCACATCCAGATACACACGAGGCCGTTGCACGACTGCGTGCGCCGTCCGCCGCGCGGTGATCGTCCTGCTGCTGGCCGCGGCGCTGCTCACTGCGTGCGTCCCTGTGCCGGCCGCCGAGCCGACAGCCGCACCGCCATCCGCCAGACAGGCGAGCGCGGCGCCCGAAATCGTATCCGATTGCGACCTGACGCCCGTCGCGCAGCCGACCATGCCTGCGGAAATCCCCGGTTACGTGCAGCAGGACCCGGCCACCGGCCTGCACATGACGGGTCGGCCCCAACTCATAGAGCTGGCAACTTACCGGCTTCAGGTCACGGGGCTGGTGGACCGCCCGCTGAGTCTCACCTATGACGAGCTGCGCTGCATGCCGAAGGTGGTGCAGGAGTGCAAGTTGGTGTGTCCGGGGTTCTTTCAGGACATCGCGACGTGGGGCGGCGTGCCGCTCAACTATGTGCTGGGCCTGGCAGGCGTCCAGCCGGACGCGCAGTACATCCTGATGGTCAGCGCGGACGGCTATTGGACCTCGCTGCCGCTGGGCGATGCGCTGGCGCAGGAGAACTTCCTGGCCTACGAGCAGACCGGCAAGCCGTTGCCCGTGTTGCACGGGTTCCCGGTGCGTGCGGTGCTGCCCCTCCAGCCCGGAGGCAAGTGGGTCAAGTGGTTGGTAGAAATCCAGGTGCTGGAGGCCGAGCCGCGGCTGGGTCCGGATCCTTCGCTCGTATTTCCGACTGCGGAGCCTGGAAGTTAATCGCGCGGAGACGCAAAGAACGCAAAGTCTATTTTAGATTATTGAATCCGGGACAAAGAAAAGACCTTCGAGGCCGCGCCAGGCTATGCCTGACCTGCGACCTCGAAGGTCTTACTTTCGGATTGCGCTATGGACGTCGGCTAGTAGTGGTTCTATTCGTGTCCGTTATAGGCCATAGCCGGCTGCCAGACTTCCCAGACCTTGCCGACGAGCTTGGGGCCCGGGGTCAGGGTGGTCCCGCCCGGCTGCCAGCCCGAGGGCATGACTTCGCCGGTGGCGCGGGTGTGCTGGAAGGCCTTGACCTGCCGGATCAGCTCGGATACGCTGCGGCCAACGCTCGGCGTCAGCACCTCCATCCCCTGGATGATGCCATCCGGGTCGATGATGAAGCGCCCGCGGATGTCGACGCCTGCATCCTCGTCATAGACGCCATAGGCCTGTCCGATCTTGCCGCCGCCATCGGACAGCATCGGGAACGGAATACCTTCGGGCGTCATCTTCGCGAGTTCTTCTTCGTGCCAGATCTTGTGTACGAAGCGGCTATCGGTGCTCAACGAGAGGACTTGGACGTCGAGGGCCTGGAGTTCGGGGTATTTGACGGCAACTGCCGACAACTCAGTCGGTCAGACAAACGTGAAGTCGCCGGGGTAAAAGCAGACGACTACCCAATGGCCCTTGTAGTCCGACAGTTTGACATTCTGGAATCCGCCCTTGAAATAGGCCGCGGCCTCGAAATCCGGGGCGGGTTTACCGACACGTGCAAGCATTTTGGGCGCCTCCTGTGTGGGGGTGACTGGCGCGGCCGTGGGAGCACTCTCGCTTGAGATGATCCCCTTTGCCGGCTTGACGCACGAGTCCTTCGGTTCGACCTGTGGTGTGGTCACTCATGGCCTCCTTTCGTGCGATGCGATAGAACCACTGGTGACAGAATACACGAAAGTCGACAGTGTTACTATGATATCGCGCAGGTAATCGCAAACCGTTCGCAGCAGCAGGGATCGCCCGATAAATCGTTGTAGGCGCGGAAAGCCCGCGCCTAAACCGATTCCAGAGTGAATGCCCCGGTCAGAACTGAGACAGGATTGACAGGATTGACGGGATTACTCTTGTAAATCCTGTCAATCCTGTCCAGAATCGCCGCTGGTTTTCACATTGGACTGAGTATAGGTGGCGCGGGCTGTGTCATTCCGGTCGGCGCCGGGGCTATGCAGGCGCGCCCGCCTTCGCCGGCAACGGCTCGGCCGCACCGACTGACCCGGCTGGGGGCGCCGGCTCGATGACCGGGCGGGGGTACAGCCCCAACTGCTTGACGATTTCGGGTACGGCGGCCGGCCAGTTGACGGCCATGATGTGCAGCCCGGCCACGCCTTCGATGCCGCGCACCTGCTCGGCAACTTCCAGGCAGATGTCCATGCCGGCCTTCTGCTGATCTTCTTTCGACAGGCCGGCCATGCGCGCCACGATGGCGTCCGGCACATCCATGCCCGCGACTTCCGTCTTCATGTACTCCGCTACGCGCACCGACTTCATCGGCCCGACGCCTGCCAGGATAGCAACCTTTTCGTGTAACCCCAGGTCCACCACGCGGCGCATGAACTCGCGGAAGCGATCCACGTTGTAGATGAGCTGCGTCTGGATGAACTGAGCGCCCGCAACAACCTTCTTCGCCAGGCGCATGGGCCGGTAGTCGTAGGGCGGCGCAAACGGATTCTCGACTGCACCGATGAAGATGTCGGGCGCAAACTTGGGAATCTGCTTGTTGTTTTCGAACACCCGATTGTTGCGCATCATGCGCGCGATGCGAATCAGGTTGATCGAGTCGATGTCGTAGACCGGCTTGCACTGCGGGTGATCGCCCCAGATGGGATGGTCGCCGCTCAGGAACAGCATCGTGTTGATGCCGAACACCGAGGCGCCGAGGATGTCGCCCTGGATGCCCAGCCGGTTGCGGTCGCGGCAGGTGAACTGCACGACCGGCTCCATGCCCGCCTGCTTGAGCATGATGCTCACGGCCAGGCTGGAGACGTGCACCATCGCGGACTGGTTATCGGTGACGTTGTACGCATCGCCGTAGCCGCGCAGGGTCTTGATCTCGCGCTGGATGGCTTCGAGGTTGGGGCCGACGGGCGGCGAGACCTCGACGCAGACGGCGAAGTGGCCGGCCTTCAGCACCTTCGCCAGGTTGCTGCTTGCGCCGGTCAATCCGGTCTGGATCACCTCGGCGGGCGCCGGAATGGGAGGGGTCGGTGCGTTCATCGTGATGCCTCCTGCCCACCCTGGCCGTTGCGCTTCAGTGACTCGGTGGCGTAGCGCATCTTCGTATCGCTGCCGGTCGTGACCTGGTCGCGCCCCAGCGCAAACGTCACCCACGACGCCTGGCCCTTGAGCCGCCAGTCCACCGGCGGATTCAGGCGGTAGATTTCCTGCGCGTAGGGCGTCTTCGCCGCGCGGCGGACTGCTGCCACCCAGACGCACTCCATCTCCGGCTTGACCTCGCAGTTGCCGTTCAGCCGCACACCGCCGCACGGGCCGTTGCGCAGGTTCTTCGGGCAGTTCATGGGACAGGTCATGCCCGAATAGTGCAGGACGCACTGGGCGCAATCCTGGCAGTTGAACAGCGCGCCCTTGATCAGCTCCTCCGGCAGCTTGACGATGCGCGAGGAGCGCTCCATGCCGACGCGCTCAAACAGCGGCCGCATCAGCAGAAGCACCTTTTCGGTCAGTTTCCAGGCCCATACCAGCGGCATGGGCCGGTCCTGGATATAGCTGCGTAATGACATCTATGTGGCTCCTCGGCTCTTGGGGCTAGAATCGCCCGGCGCAGTCGTCCGGCGATTACGCGTCAATGTCATGTTGTAGTTTGAACCCGCGGACCGTGTTCTGCAAGAGCATGGCAATGGTCATCGGGCCTACGCCGCCGGGCACGGGTGTAATTGCGCCCGCCACCTCGAGGGCCTCACTGTAGCAGACATCGCCGACGAGCCGGAACCCGCTCTTCTTGGAAGGGTCCTCGATGCGGTTGATGCCCACATCGATGACCGCCGCGCCGGGCTTGATCCAGTCGCCGCGCACGAATTCGGGCCGGCCGATCGCGGCCACGACGATATCCGCGCGGCGCACGATGTCCGGCAGGTTCTTGGTGCGGCTGTGGCAGATGGTCACGGTCGCGTCTGCGTTGTTCAGCAGCGCCGCAACCGGGATGCCGACGATGTTGCTGCGGCCCACGACGACCGCATCCGCGCCCGCAATGGTGATGCCGGAGCGGATAAGCAGCTCAATGCAACCGGCGGGGGTGCAAGGGATAAACTGCGGCACGCGGCCCTTCATCACCAACTGGCCGATGTTCATGGGATGGAACCCATCCACATCTTTGTTCAGGCTGATGAGGTCCAGCACGCTCTGTTCATTCAGTCCCTTCGGCAGCGGCAACTGGACGAGGATGCCGTTGATGACCGGGTCCGCGTTGAGCGCGCGCACCAGTTCCTCGACTTCCTGTTGGGTCGCCGTCGCCGGCAGGCGATGGGTGACGGAACCCAAGCCTGCGGCCTCACACGCCTTGCCCTTGGAGCTGACGTAGGTCTGCGAGGCCGGGTTGTCGCCCACCAGCACCGCAGCCAGCGTCGGAACCGTGCCATATTGCTGCCTCAGCACGGCGACTTCATCCGCAGCTTCCTGGCGAACGGCCTCCGCGATCGCCTTCCCGTCGATAATCTTGGCTGTCATGCAAGCTCCTTCTTCTGTTACACGCGCAGATACGAATCCGCGTAGATGACCTTGTTCAACAAAATCTGGACGGTCTTCCAGATGGCAACCTGCTCGGGGTCGGAGAAGTCCACCTGGTCCTGCGACAGTTCTTCCTGCGCGGCCACGGCATCGTGCAGGGCCAGCAGCAGGCGGCCGATGGCCGTGCTGTCATCCCGCTCCTCGACGATGCGGATGAACTCGTTCTGTTTGGCGTCCAGCGGGTCCGCGATCATCGTATCCAGGCCCGCACCCATCAACATGACGCAGTACACGCGGTTGATGAGCGGGCGCATCTCGTTGGGCACGGCGTTCGATACATTGCTGAGCCCGACCTGCACATCTGCGCCCGTCACCTTCAGGATGCGGACCGCCTCGATGCACTCCGGCACGTATTGCTGGCAGCCGCTCACAGTCAACACCAGGGGGTCGATAATCAGGTTCTCCAGCGGCATGCCCACTTCTTCCCAGCGCGGGATGAGCTCCTCCAACGCGATGTTGACCCGCTCCTCCGCGCTCACCGGGATCCCTTCGCTGCGCATGGTCAGGGCAATCAGCTTGGTGTTGTACTTGGCCGCGACCAGCGGCACATTCGCCAGGCGCTCCGGTTCCGCGGAGGTGGAGTTGATGATCGGCTGCTGCTTGACGACCTCGCACGCAGCCTCGATGGCGGCCAGGTTCGTGGTGTCCAGGCACAGCGGCACGTCCACCGCCTCTTGCACGGTCTGCACCAGCCAGGGCAGCAGCCGGACGCCGTTCTTCTTCTGGGGCCCGATGTTCAGGTCCACGGCCCAGGCGCCCGCTTCAACCTGGCGCCGCGCCGAATCTTGAAAGAACGTGCGGGCACGGGTCAGCAGCTCTTCGCGTTCCGAGTCTGTTAGGTCTTCTTTGTTCCAAGCATCGACTGCGTACCCCACCGCTTCCTTGACTCTGGGGGACAGGATATGGATATTCTCGCCGATGATACGCATGAAACTTCCTCCTCGGTGGATGTTGACTAGGTGTACTGTAGTGCTTCCTTGGCTTCCTTGCGCACGACATACGCGCGGTCCCACGCAAAATGCTCATCTTCGCCCAACAGATGGCGGCAAGTCTCAGCCAGGGCGCCGTACTCATCCTGGGTCAGGTGGCCGTATTTTGCGAGCTTGCCGAGGCTGCGGATAGCCTTCGCTCGAATTGCGGGGCTGGCATCCGCCAGGTTCGCCTGAAGCTGCTCGACGACGCTCTGGCGCAGCCCGGCGGGGAGCTGGCCGGCCGGGATGGACTCGACGAACTTGCCCAGCGCACGGGTCGCGCTGTCGCGCAGCTCGACCTCGGGCGAGGCTGCGGCTTCCAGGGCCACGGGCACCGCGTCGATGATCTTCGGGGATTTGACCTTGCCGAGCGCGTAGAGGATGAACGCGCGGCAGGCTGCCTCCGGGCACGTCTGGTGGTACTCCGCGACCAGCGGCGCAATGGCATCTGCTCCCATCCGCCCCAACACCTGTGCCACGGCCATCTGCGCTTTCACGTCGCCGGCTTCAAGGTTCTGAATCAAGGTCGGGATGGCCCACTTCCCGAAGCTGCCGATGAGCGCGATGGCGTTCTCCAGCGCCGGAACGAGGTCGGGCCGGTCCAGTGGGTCGATATAGAACAGCGCGGAGACCATCTCGAGAAACCGGCTGCCTTCTTCCTCGGTCATGCGGTGCATGTGCGCCCGGATGGTCTCCAGTCCGCGCTCGACATCGTCGGCGTCGGCGCTGGCGAGCAGGTTGCCGATTGAGCGGTAGAGGTCCTCTTGCATGGCGTCCTCCTTGAGGATCAGGTTCATCTCACGCAAAGGCGCAAAGTGCGCCAAGAAACATTTGGATCCGACATGGCTTTGCGGACTTTGCGTCTCGGCGTGAGCCTCTCCACAGGCATTCAGTTGCAGGTCAGTAGCTCACGCGCAGGACTTTGGCGCCCCGAATCCGGCGTGCCTTGAGTTCCACCAGGGCCTGGTTGGCTGTCTCCAGCTCGTACTCCTGCACTTCCGGCAATATCGGCGTCTCGGCGGCCAGCGCCAGGAACTCGCTTACGTCCTGGCGTGTCACATTGGCAACGCTCTTGATTTCCCGCTCCAGCCACAGATGGGCCGGATAGTCGAGCCGCAGCAGCGCGTCACGGTCACGGTCTTCCTTGCGAATCGCGTTGATGACCAGCCGGCCGCCTGGCGCCAGGTTGCGCAGCGCTGCGACGACCGGTGTCCAGGCGGGCGTCGTGTCGATGATGGCGTCCAGCGGGACCGGGCTGGTGGCGTCAGTGTGGCCTGCCCAGGCCGCCCCCAGCTCCCGCGCGAAGGCCTGCTCTGTCTCCGTGCGCGAGAAAACGTACACCGGCATGTGCGGGTAGCGGTGGCGCACCATCTTCAACACCAGGTGCGCGGAGGCGCCGAACCCCGTCAGCCCGAGTGCCTGTCCATCGTGCAGCCCGGTCAGCCGCATGGAGCGGTAGCCGATGGCCCCGGCACAGAGCAGCGGTGCAGCCTGTGCATCGGTGAACACCTCCGGGATGCGGTAGGCAAACGCCTCCGGCACAACCATATACTCCGCATACCCGCCGTGTGCATCGCGGCCCGTCGCACGGAACTGCGGACACAGGTTCTCCTGCCCGCTGAGACACCAGGGGCACGCGCCGCACGCCGAGTAAATCCACGCGACGCCGACCCGCTCGCCCAGGTTGAATGCGCTTGCGTCTGCACCGCGTGCCGCCACGCGGCCGACGACTTGATGGCCCAACACGATGGGCAACTGTGGCGGCGGCGTGCGGCCCTCGATTTCATCCAGCTCCGTATGACACACGCCGCAGGCGGTCACGCGGAGCAGAATCTCCCCTTCGCCCGGTTCCGGCACGGGCAGGTCCACGCGCTGCAACGGCTCCGGGTTGTCCGCGAGCTGCGTGATGGCGGGAAGGATCATCGCGCGCATGGGGTGGTTCAGCCCTTGGCCTATCCCACCAACTGCCGCGCGACCTCTGCGACGGCCCGGCTGATAAGCGCATCGTCCGGCAGTTCGACCAGCGCGCGGCCCTGGCTGTCATATTCTGCGATGAGCGGGTCATAGGGCAGCGCGGCGAGCAGCGGCACGCCCATGCCCTCCGCCTTTGCCCGCAGCGCCGGCGTCAGCTCTCCCTGCACCCGGTTGATAATCAGATGGGTGTTGCGGACCCGCACCTCCAGGTCCTTGCTCAGCCCGACCATCGCCTCTGCCGCGACCATGCCGCGCATGCTGGCGTCGCTGACGAGAATCAGGTGGTCGACATCGCGCGTCGTGCGGCGGCTCAGGTGCTCCATGCCCGCCTCGTTGTCCATCACCACCCAGTCATAGCCGCGGTTGATGCCATCCATGATATTGCGCAGCATGTGGTTCGCCGCGCAATAGCAGCCCTGGCCTTCGGGGCGGCCCATGGCCAGCAGGTCGAAGTCGTCGCCTTCCTCGACAGCCATGCGCACCGCGTAGCTCAGGAAGTCCTGGCGCGTCTGGCCGGGCGTCACCCCCGTGCGCGCCTCCTCGCGGATGTCGCCGATGGTCTGCGTCAGGTGCATGCCGAGCACGAGATGCAGGTTGCTCGACGGGTCAGCGTCAATTGCCAGAATCTTGCCGCCCTTGTGGGCCACCAGATAGCGGACCAGCAGGCCGCAGAACGTGGTCTTGCCCGTTCCGCCCTTGCCGGCGACCGCGATGGTCATCGTCATCAGAACAGTTCTCCCGGTCGTCTAAGATAGTTCACCAACACAACCATGTCGAGCGTCTCGCCCTCAGCCGTCATAAAGAGGTCCTTCCAGACAAACTGGCGCTCGAAGCCCAATCGCTCGAAGGCGTGGATGACCTGGGGCCGACTCTCGACGACCTCCGCAATGACCTGATGGAGGCCCAGCTTACGGGCGATTTCGAGCTGGCCGCGAACCATGGCCGACCCGATGCCGCGACGGCGAAATTCGCGCGCCAGGAAGATGCGCGTCTCCGCGATGTGCCGCGTGAAGCCGCTGCCCAGGTGGAGCGTCGAATTGCCGACGATGCGCTCACCGACGAGCGCCACCAGTGGGAAGACGCGCGTGTAATCCGGTTTTTCCGCCCAGCTTGCCACCAGCTCCATATTGGTGATGTTGCTGCGGAAGACCTGGGTCTCTTCGGGCGGCAGGTTGGCGAATAGAGCCACCAGCGCGTCACGATCTTTGGTAACCAAGGGCCGGAGCAGGACGCGCAGCCCATCAGGCAGCGTAACGAGGTGGCGGTAGTTCGTAAGTTGGTCTGCTGACTCCACAACCGTGGCCATGCGATTCCTCCTACTGGCAAGCGCTGAAGGGGGCGACGGGGTATCCAACCCCTGATATTCTACCATCCTTTGCCCTTCTTCAGCCCGGCAAAACGGCCTGTACGGATGGGAATTGCGATGCATCCGTATGCGGCAGGAACAGCGCGGAGGTGAATGCGTCGTAGAAGCTGTTATCCGCCGAAAGTTCAAGATATGTCATCGTCTGCGCGACCTCGGACAGATGTGCGCGCACGTCTCGGCGCAGCAGCGCCATGTACGCCCCGCGAATCGAAGTGTTACCGAGGAAGCGGAAGCGATCCCAGGGGGAGGCGCTGCCGGGCGGCGCAGGCAGGTCGGGCAGCAGGCCGATCTGGACGGCCTTTTCGACGTTGATGTACTGGCCGAAGGAGCCGCCGATGAGCATTTGTGAGACATCGGCCAGGTCTACGCCGACGCTCTGCGCCATGACGGTGAATCCGGCGTAGATGGCGGCCTTGGCGCGCATGAGGTTGTCGATGTCGATCTTGCTGATGGCGATGTCGCGGCCATGCGCGGTCTCGCGGCCCCACGCAACGACATATTCAGGCCCATGCTCGCCCTCACGGATGCGCGGGGAGCGGCCCACCTGGAGATTGCCGGCCTTGTCCACGACGCCGGTCACAAACATCTCGGCCAGCAGCCCCAGCAGCCCGGAACCGCAGATGCCCCTGGGTTTCTCGCCCTCGCGACCGATGACACGGTAGTCCGGCTCCAGCGTGTCGTTGTTGATCCAGACTTCTTCGATCGCGCCCGCGGTGGCGCGCATGCCGTATTCGACGCCGCCGCCCTCGAAGGCGGGACCTGCGGAACAGGCGCACGTGACGAGCCAGTCGGCATTGCCCAGCACGGTCTCGCCGTTGGTGCCCACGTCGATGAACAGCGTCAACTCGGCGGCCTCATCCATGCGCGTGCTCAGCACGCCCGCGCTGATGTCCGCGCCTACATAGCTGGCCACGCCGGGCAGACAATCGACCAGCGCCTGCGGGTGCGCCGCCAGCCCCAACTCCGCGGCGGTCAGCGCCGGCACATGGTTGACGGCCGGGATGAAGGGCGCAAGACGAATCTGGTCGGGCGGGATGCTCAACAGCAGGTGCATCATCGTGGGATTGCCGGCGATGGTGAGCTTGAAGACCTCATCCGGCCGCGCGTTGACTTGCTTGCAGGCAGCCGCCAGGAGCCGGTTGATTGTGCCGGTCACCAGACCTTGCAGCTCTTCCAGGTTTTCCGGCTTGCGCGCATAGATGATGCGCGAGATGACGTCCTCCCCGCGCGCAATCTGGCCGTTGTAGTCGCTGGCCTGGGCCACGACCTCGCCGCTCTCCAGGTCCACAAGCCAGACGGTCACGGTGGTCGTGCCGATGTCGACGGCCGCGCCGAAGTTGCGGTCGGATTGGTCGCCGGGCAGCAGGGCCAGCACCTGCGGCGGGCCGTCCGGCTGATCCCACGTATCGAGCGCCACGACGGCGGTGACTTCCCACGGTTCATATGGCGTGGAGACAATGCCCTCCTCGCCTGAACCGTTGGTCGGCGGAGGCGCGACAGCCGTATCATCCGTGGCTGCGATCTCGCCGCGCAGGATGCCGCCCATGCTGCGCAGGACGGCCAGGCTGGTGCGCGGCGCGGCCAGGCCGAGGCGGGTCAGCTCGCGCGTGACGCGCGACCAGTCATCGGTCTGGTCCGCGTAGTCGGGAGGTGCCAGGCGCAGGAAATAGCGCCGGATAGGTTGGTGGCGGTCAGGATCGTATTCGAAGGGTACTTCGATGCGCGCCGCGGCCTTCTGCGTGGTGAGGCGGCGTTCGATGGCCTCCTGCGGCGGGATGGTGACCCAGGCGTCGCCCTCGATGACCGTCTGGCAGGCAAGCGCATAGCCCGCCGCGACATCCTCGTCGGAGAGGCGCATGGTGGAACGGCGGCGGACTACGGAACGGCTGTCGTCTACGATGACCGCACAGCGGCCACAGCGTCCCTGCCCGCCGCAGGGCTGGTTGATGTCGAACCCGGCCTTGCGCGCCGCTTCGCCCAGCGTCGTGCCGCCGGGCATTTCGACGGCCACGCCGCCGGGTTCAAAGTAAATGGTGTAGTTAGCCATGACGATTTCGATTGAAGATTGAAGATTGAAGATTACCGATTGAAGCATTTGTTCGAAAGCCGCAAATCTTCAGTCCGCAATCTTCAATCTGTAATCCAACGTTATCCGATATCCCACATCGCCGGGTCGCTCAGGAACTCGTGCATGTCCGCCGCGGCCCGCTTGCCTGCGCCCATTGCGCTGATGACCGTCGCCGCGCCCGTAACGACATCGCCGCCCGCCCAGACGCCGGGCTTGTTGGTGCGGCCCGTCTCCGGGTCAGCGACCACCGTGCCGTGCCGCGTGCGTTCCAGGCCCTTTGCATCCGTGAAGACGATGGGGTTGGGGCTGGTGCCCAGGGCGAAGATGACGGTGTCGACCGGCATGTCGAACTCGGAGCCGTCGATCGGCACCGGCGAGCGCCGTCCCGATGCATCCGGCTCGCCCAGCTCCATGCGGATGCAGCGCATGGCCCGCGCGTTGCCCTGCTCGTCGCCCAGGATGGCGATCGGGTTGGTCAGGAAGTCGAAGATGACGCCTTCCTCCTCCGCATGGTGGAACTCCTCCTCACGAGCCGGCACTTCCGCGCGCGAGCGGCGGTAGACGACATGCACCTCCCCGCGCGCGCTGTGGCCGTTCCCGCCGGCCAGCCGCTGCCGCTCCGCCTGGAGCGTCTGCAGGCGCAGCGCGCTGCGCGCGGCGTCCATTGCCACGTTGCCCGCGCCGATGACGGCCACATGCTTGCCGACCTTGACGGGCGTGTCGTATTCGGGGAAGCGGTAGCCCTTCATCAGGTTGACGCGCGTCAGGAACTCGTTGGCCGACATGACGCCGTTCAGGTTGATGCCGGGGATGCGCATGAAGCTCGGCAGGCCCGCGCCGGTGCCCATGAACACGGCATCGTATTCTTCGAGCAGCTCGTCGATCGTGTAGGTGTTGCCGATGACGTGGTCGGTGCGCAGCTCGATGCCCAGGTAATCCACGGCCTTCTTCAGCTCGGCCTGGATGATGCTCTTGGGCAGGCGGAACTCCGGGATGCCATAAATGAGCACGCCGCCGGGCAGGTGCAGCGATTCGAAGATGGTCACCTTGTGGCCCAGCTTCGCCAGGTCCATCGCGCACGTCAGGCCCGCAGGACCGGAGCCAACGACGGCGACCTTGCGGCCGGTGGGCGGCGCGGGCACGGGTGGATGGCTGTTCTCGCGGATGCTGTAGTCGCCCACGAACCGCTCCAGCCGGCCGATGGCGACCGGCTGGCCCTTCTTTGCCAGGATGCAGTACGCCTCGCACTGCGATTCCTGCGGGCAGACGCGGCCACAGATGGCGGGCAGGTTGTTCTTCTGCTGCATCGCGGCCACTGCGCCCTCGAAGTCGCCCTCGCGCAGCGCCTTGATGAACTGCGGGATGGTCACGCCGACCGGACAGCCTTCCACACAATGCGGCTTGGCGCACTGCAGGCAGCGTTCGGCTTCCAGCCGCGCCAGCTCCCAGGTCAGGCCGAGCGCCACTTCCTCGAAGTTGCCGGCGCGCACTTCCGGTTCCTGCGTCGGCATGTCCTGCCGCTTGATCTGCATCCGCTCGCGATTAGTTAGCTCTGCCATCTTAGTTCTCCCCGGATGCAGCCAGTTCGCGCGCTGCAACATCCAGATTGCACTCACTGCCGTCCGCGTGCTCATGGTGCTGCCAGTGCTCGACGGCGAGCTGTTCTTCGGCCTTGTAGAACTGGATGCGTGAGAGCAGGTTGTTCCAGTCCACCTTATGGCCGTCGAACTCCGGGCCGTCCACGCAGACGAATTTCGCGCCGTCGGTCATCGCGACGCGGCAGCCGCCGCACATGCCCGTGCCGTCGATCATAATCGTGTTCAGGCTGACGATGGTCGGTACGTCGAACGGCGCGGTGGTGGCCGAGACAAACTTCATCATGATCGTCGGCCCAATGGCCCACACCTTCTTGACCTCATCGCCGCGCACTGTAAGAATCTCCTTGAGCGGCTCGGTGACGAGCGCCTTGCGGCCATAGGACCCGTCGTCGGTGCAGACGATCAGCTCATCCGAGACGGCCCGCATCTTGTCTTCCCAGAACAGCAAGCTCTGGTTGCGCGCACCCATGATGGTGATAACGTGATTGCCGGCGGCCTTCAGGTCCCGTGCAATGGGATACATAGGCGCGATGCCGACGCCGCCCGCCACGCAGATGATGGTTCCATAGGGTTCGATTTCAGTCGGGTGGCCGAGCGGCCCCGCGACCGAATAGAACCCATCACCGACGTTGAGCTCGCCCATCTGCTGCGTGGACTTGCCGACTTCCTGGAAGATGAGCGTGATCGTCCCGACCGCGCGGTCATGGTCGGCGATGGTCAGCGGGATGCGCTCGCCCTGCTCATCCACGATGACGATCACGAATTGGCCGGCGCGCGCCTTGCGTGCCACGTGCGGGGCCTCCACGACCATCAGCTTCGTGACATCGCTGAGCACCTGTTTTTCGAGGATCTTGTACATTTTGCCTCTCAATATAACGGGAGACGCCCGGATCAGCGTCTGCCGTAAGCGGTAAGACACCAGTCCTTAGCGTACTCCTGTTGATGCTCAAAAGGAATGATTAGCGTCAGGATATCAAGCTCGAATGCGCGGCTAACTGGCTTGTACAAAACCGGCCATTTGGAAATGCCTGTCGAATGTGAAGGCATCCGTGATTTCACGCTGGCGCATGACTGCAAAGCTCATGGCATCTGCCAGGCTCAATTCCTGGTCTTTGAACTGGCGCAGGATTCTCGCTGCGAGCAGGTCGCTGTCGGGATCGGCATAAATCATCTGTAGACGATGGGTCTGACGGATGGATTCCAGAAACCGGATGGCGGGGTCAAAGCCGCTGACACGCCGGATGGCAATATGCGCCTCTGCGATGACCAGATTCGTGGTTACCAGTTCCCACCGTTCGCTCACCAACCGTTTGTAGATCGGTGTCGCAACCGAGTGAAACTGATCTCGCTGGCTGACCACCGCAATCCAGGCGCTCGCGTCTACGAAGACTTCTCGCGCCATTCCCTGCTTTCCTCTCGGATAGCTTGCACGATGTACTCGTCGTGTTTCTCGGCCAGGTCAGGGGGCGCGTTCTCCACAATGCCGATGATATTCCAAAGGGGGTCTTCCTCCAGCGGCACTTCGCTCAGGATATGATTGACGCCCTGGCGAATCAACTCGCCCATCGAGACCCCGCGCCGCTCCGCCAGCGCGCGCAGCGCGCGCAGTTGCTCTGGCTCCAGGTAGACCTGAATCGGCTTTTTATTGATAACCACCATGGTATTAACCTCCGGTGATATAGGTCATTCTACATCACTTTTGGGTGTCTTGCAAAGGTGGTCCGGCGACTGAAGGCACGGGCCACCGAGTTGCGTAGCAACCCGGTGGCCACAACCTTCAACCTGTAACCTTTAGACCTGCAAACGCGTCCCTACCACGCCGTCTTCAGGAACCGCGGCAGGTCCACGGCCTCGCGCGGGCCGACCTTGATTTGCCAGTCGGGCAGCTCTTCTTCCAGCTCGCCCATCAGCACCGCCACGTGACCGGGGATGACGACCTTGCGGTGCGAGACTTTCTCGGCAATGCCGGTCGTCTTGACGGTCTTGGCGATCTTTTCCGCGTCGAACTTGCCGGCCGCCCAGGCCGTCAGCACGCTCATGCCCTCTGCATCCGCCACCAGCAGCCACGCGGGCTGCCCGCTCGACTCCATCTCGTTGGCGACGGCGAAGTAGGTGATGGAGAAGTTCGTGGTGACGAGCACCGGCGCATCCGCCGTCGGCTTGTTGATGGGGTAGACGCCCGGCTCCACCTGGATGGGCTTCTGCGGGTCGGTGAACAGGTTCGCGCGCAGCACGAGCAGCGGATAGACCTCAGCGGGTTCGAAGCGGCTGAGGACGACGAAGCCCGCGTACTTGGCAATCTGCTGGCCGGCCAGGAGCATCTCCATGTCCGCGTCAGCCTGCCCCAGGTAGGGGAAGGCGATGGTCGGGTAGCCGAGCGGGCGGAAGTTCTTCTTCAGCGCGAGCCGGCGGACCTGCGTCAGGGCGGTCAGTGAACCGGCGAAGCTGCGCGCAGCCGGGTCCAGCACCAGGTCCTCGACGCCCGCCGCGCCCAGTTTTTCGGTCAGCTCGGCCAGACCGGCCAAGGTGTCTGCCCGGACGACGAGCGGGGCCTTCGCGGACTTGGCGAGCTGCGCCATGGCTTCCCAGTTGTCCGCGGTGGCTGCACAGAGCAACGGCGTGATGCCGCCGGTCTGTGCCAACCCCTCGGCCATGATCGCCGGGTCCTCGGTCACAAGGATAAGCGGAACCATGGCGGCGCTGGCCGCGGCCACGGCCGCGCCGAACTGCGCGGCATTGCCGGAGGCAGCCTCCACAGCCACGCCATCCAACCGGAGAGCCAGGCCGACGTAATCGACCTTGTAGTCCGCAACGGCCTGCACCTGGCGCTGGATTTCGTCGGCGGGCAGGGTGTCTGCCATGCGTACGAAGATGCCTGCCGGGTTGTAGAACGTCTTCTCATGGCGGAACAGCACGGTCTCATTGCCGGCCTTGCTGTTGCGCCCGTCTGCCGCCAGGGTGATGAGGCGGATGGGCGGTTGCGCGGCTGCGGAGAGCTTGGCCTTCGATTCCTCGCTGATGTACTTGCACGAGGACAGGTCAGCCTGCTTGGCGGCCAGTTTCATGGCAAAGGCAAGACAGGTCGGATAGCCGCATTCTTTACAGTTGCCGTGTGCTTTCTCCGCCGGGTCCTTGCTGCTGCCGGGGAGCAGCTTGTAGATTTCAAGACCACTCAGGGCCATGGATGTACCTCCCTATGCTTGCTGCAGCTCTGCAATCATGTGCTTGATGCGCCGCACCGTCTCGGGATGGCGGAGCACGACGATATCTGCGGCCGACTCGACCAGCGCGGCGGCGGTCATCGTTTCCCAGTTGAGTGCGCGCGTCGCCCACTCACCCCAGGCCGCCGGCACGCCTTCTGCCGCACGGGCTTCCTTGGTGCGCCAGGCCTCTTCGCCAGGGGTGACCATCATCGGCTGCTGGGTCATCGCGTCGCCCTGGAGCGCGGCCAGCCGCAGACGTTCCATGACGCTGTAGCCGTACTCGATGCCGTAGCCGAGCGCGCCGGTCGTCGGGTCGGTGATGATCCGCTCCATGGGCATGCCCATGTCGTGAATCAGAATGGTCAACTGCTTGGACAGGTTCACATCCATCGGCGTCTTGGCAGTGACGAGATGGCCGTTGGCCAGTGCGGCCGCGACGATCGTGCGGTAGTTCTTGTCCTCGCAGGCGCCGAGCAGCAGGCGCTCGCCCGCGCCCTCTTCCGCGACCGCGACCAGGATCTCGTTGTCGAGTTCGGCCTGGCCCGGGCCCAGCACGATGAGCGGCAGGCCGGTTGCTTTGAGCACGGCCTTGAGGACCGCGCGGGCCTTCGCGCCGGTTATCCGCGCGCCGGTTTCATCGACGGTCGCGAAGCGGAGCGCGACGAGGTCAGCGCCGGCGGCCTCTGCGGCCTGCGCCCAGGCTGCCGGGTCATCGAGCACCGCGCCCCATGCGCCTGTCAGCGGCTCCGGCCATTCGTCGCCGGGGTTGCGATTCCACACCTCGACCGCCACGCAGGGCGGATGCGGAGCCTTCGCTTCGAAGCTCAGGAATGGGAGCGTCGCCTGGCCGCCCAGGGTCAGGCTGTGGTGGCGCGTGCCCCCTTCTGCGGCGGTCGCGCCCAACACGACGGGGCGAACCGTGCCCGCCCACTTTTCGACGGGGAGTTCGACGGTTACGGGCATGAGGAATACCTCCTTGTTTGTGCTATCACGGTGGGTTGGTTACCAGTAACGTTCGACGTGAATCTGGCCGGGCTGGCGCTTGCTGTGTTCGATGAAGCCATCCTGGCCGAGCGTTTCGATTGCGCTGTCAATCATCGCCGGGCTGCCGCACAGAAAAACGTGGGTGTTGTCGGGCGCCGGTGCGAACCCCCAGGCCTTTGCGATGATGCCGCTGTGCCAGAGGTCCTGTACATAGCCCGTCGCGCCCTGCCAGGGCACCGGCTCGTTCTGCGGCCGGCTGATGACCGGGCTGTAGAGCAGGTTCTTGCACAGGTGCTGGAGCGTCAGCAGCTCCGAGCGGTAGCCCAGGTCCCAGGAGTGGCGTGCGCCGTGCAGCACGGCGAAGCGCCGCGTGCCGCCGCAAACCAGGTGCGTCGTCAACATGCTCATGTACGGGGCCAGGCCGGTGCCGGTCGCAATCAACACCACGTTCTGCTCCTCGGGCACCTGGTCCAGCGTGAACATGCCGGTGATGCGCGGCGAGAGCCACAGTCGGTCCCCGATGTTGAGCGCAAATAACCGTGGAGTCAGTGCGCCGGATGTGACGAGCGCGATATAGAACTCTATATACTCGCGCGTCAGGGATGACGACGCAATCGAGTAGGCCCGGCGGATGACTTTGCCGGGGTCCGACGGCGGCTCTTCCGGCTCAGACATGGCGCCGCGCGGGGCTGAGCCCGGCAGGCCCAGCACCGCAAACTGGCCGGGTGCGAAATCGGGCAGCTGCCACCCGTCCGGCACGACCCGCAGGACGATCAGCCAGGGCGATATCTCGGTGCGCAGGGCCACGACGGCGTTCAGGGTCGGTTCAGGCACACTGATACTCCTTCGTATTCTGTCAATCGACCCATTATACCGCCGTCCATGGCCGTTGTTAAGCGGTTCGATTAGGCGGCAGGTTGTAACGCTGCCGGAATAAATCCATCGGTGACGGCCGCGCCGCGTGCATTCCCTGGTCGCGGATATATTCCGGCCCGGCCAGCGCCTTGACCACGTCGCGCAGATTCAGGACTGAGGCAGGCCACATCTTGCCGCCCGCGTGGTGCATGAAGAAAAGGTGGTCGACGCCGAGATCGGCCATCAACTGCACGGTCGCAGCCAGCGGAATGTCTGCCGGCGCTTCCGGGATGTCCTCGTCCATGACATCCGCGGCGACCAGCTCGCCGGCCCGGTCGCCCGTAGTATAAACCAGCGCCAGCATCCGCTCGTTGAGCCACCCGCGCGCGTCGCCGTCCTCATCCATCACGACGGTCGCGGTCCAGCCCTGCTCGACCATCTGCCGGGCAAGTTGAATGACTTTGTCATCCGACTTGCACGTGGGCACGCCGATGCGCATCACGTCGCGGACGAGAAGCGGTTCAGTCATCGCCTTCGCTCTCGGCGTTGTACTCGGCCTGCTCCTCTGCCACGGCCAGCGCATCCGCCTCCACAGCAGACGGTGCGGCCGGGTGGATCGCGAGGCGCAGGCCCAGGCTCCGCAGCAGCGCGGTCAGGCTGGAGAGCTGAGGGTTGCCGTTGGGCGACAACATGCGATACAGGTTCTCACGATTGAGCTGGGCCTCGCGTGCCAGTTGGCTCACACCCCGGGCTTCGGCCACGTCGCGCAATGCTAACAGGAAGACCTCCTGGTCTCCGTCCTCCAGTGCTGCATTGAGATAACCGAGAGCATACTCTGGATCGGCAAGCCGCTTCAGCAACCCGCTCTTGTATTCAACCGCCGGCTCTCTCATCACAGTCCTCCGCAGAAGTCCGCCCAGTAAAGCTGCGCCAGCTCGATATCATCCCTTTGTGAGTCTTTGTCGCCGCCACAGAGCAGTACAACAACTCGATCACCATGTCGGGCGAAGTAGATGCGGTAGCCGGGGGGCGCGTTTCATACTGGGGGCGAATTCGTAGCGCACTTACGCTGCGGCGTGGGCACGGACAATATCCCGCCCTCGCATCACCGAGATTCGTGGCCGCAGACGCATTCGTTTATCCGCGCTGCCAACGTGACATCGATGCGATAGGCGGGCCTCTAGTCGATCCTCAGTTCACTGACTCCTCCTAATAATCGCAGTCACTGAACGTGCAAGTCTGGCGCGAATCCGCACAGCAGCTTCCATATCCCGTAGTTTGGCAACCCATTGCCTGAACGGGTTCCTACCTTCTTCAGTTGAATAATCAACAATGATGATGGTTTCTGCCACGAGTGTAGTATAAAAGCTACAGATTGTAAAGTCGCGACGATCAACCGCGGAAGACACGGAGCACACAGAATGATAATTTTCCGCGTGCTCCGTGTCTTCCGCGGTTCACATCGTTAGAACATCGGCTCCATCATCAGCGACGGGTGGCCGGTCGCTTCGAGGTGCGCGAGCAGGCCGTCCACGTCGGTGCAGATGGTCTCATCGGCAATCTTGCTCAACAGGTCGGGGTCGCCCTCGCGCTCGCACACGGCCTGGAGTTCCGCGGCCATCGTCTGCTTGAGCACGCTGGACATCCACACGACGCGGCTGAAGCCGCCGTCTGCGGAGATGAACTTCGGGCTGGTCAGGTAGTACTTGCCGACGCCCATTACGCCTGGCGTCTGCAACCCGCCGCCGGCCATGCCGGCCAGGGTCGAAAACGTCATGCCCGCGGGCGTCATGCTCGTGTCCTCGCGGGAGACGACCATCACGCCGTTCGCCTCCGGGATGAGCATGACGATGCACTCGAAGCAGCCGCACGCAGTCATGGGTGCGTTCATGATCGAGTACATCGCGACTTCCTGCACCGTGCCGTTCGACTTCTGCTGTGCGATTTCGTTCAGGCCCGCGTAGATACCCTTCTCGCGGTCGATCATCATGCCCTTACGGATGGGCTGATTCGGGCCGGTCGGGTTAATCTGGTAGGAGGCCGCGCAGTCCAGGTAGTTGTATGCGCCGCACAGGCCGAGACGCTGCGGGCTGACCAGGCACAGGTGGGTCGGCGCAAACGACTGGCAGAGCGTGCAGGTGTAGAACTCCTCCACTGACTCGTCGGTCATATCCGCGAGGCGGTTGTTGCGATAATCGTAGGCATCACGGGCCTTTTGCAGCCATGTGGCGTGCAGCGTCGGGTCCGTGATGATTTTGACCTGCACCTTGTCCACGATAGCGCCGAAGTCGGCCATCAGGCGGGCATGCACGATGTCACCGAAGTGCTTGAGCGAGAACCCCTTGTCCGCCGCGGCCTTGCTGATGCGAATCCAGGTGATATCGCGCTGGCCGATGTGCTGGATGCCGCTCGCGCCGTTGACGAAGTAGTGAATCTGGCGTTCGAGCACCGGCTCGAAGTCCCGCTGCATCTTGCGGCCCGCAACCTCGACCAGGATGCCCATGTCCATCGAGCCTGCTTCCGGCACGTCTGCGAAGTCCGGCCCGATGACCTCAATCTTGCCGTCCTCCACCTGGTCCATGTCGACCATGCGCAGATATTCGAAGGCCCGGCTGTACTTGCCGCCGAATTCGACGCGCATGTCCTTCTTGCGGACGACCTCACCCTCGAACGCGGAGCCGTAGGGCACCGGGATCGGGACCTCGGTCAGCTTGATCTTGACGCCGCGCGTCTCGATGCACTTCTGGACCAGCTTCTCTGCGCGTTCCAGGTCATCCTTGCCTTCGATTTCGTTGAAGGGCATGGAGATGACGTGCTCATAGGTCGTCACGCCGGTGGGCAGGATCTGGGGGATGCGCGTGTCTGCGATGACCGGAAAGCCGTAGTTGATGGCGCCCGCGGCTGCCGCGTACTTCAGGTCGTCGACCTCGCCCAGCGCCAGCACAAACGCAAAGACGCGCTGCCGGTTGTATTGCAGGATGTCCTTCGCCTGCCCGCCCTTCATGCCGCCGAAGGTCAGCGCGGAACGGGTCGCGAACCCGATGGGATAGATGGCGGAGAGTGTGTCCAGGCCAAACGGCACGATGTAGGTGTCGTAGCCCATCTCCACGCCCTCTTCCTGCAACTGGTGGATGACCGAGCGGCCGTTGACGTTGCCGCAGAGGAAGATCAGGATGTTGCGTTTCTGCAGCTCACGCACGATCTTGACCGCGACCTCGTTGCTCTTGGCGCAGCCGACAATCGCGGCGAAGCCGGGCATACGCCCGTCGACCAACTGGATGCCCCAGGCGCGGAGCTGAACGTCGTCGATCGGACCGTTCAACCGTCCGTTGCCGTCAGAGCCGCCGGAGGTCCCGCCATCCGGGCTGGTGAAGCTGCCGCCGGTCCCGTGGAAGCCTTCCAGGCGACCCGGTTCCTCGCCATAGACGAAGCGGATGGCCTCGATGATCTCCGCGGCCAGCAGCGTGGACATGCCGGAGTCCAGCGTCTCGCCGAGGTAGGGTGTCCAGCACTGGACCGTCGGGACGGGATGCAGCAACTCCTTTGCATGCTCCAGCACCGGCGTCAGCTCGCCCAGCTTGGTGATCTCGCGACCGGTCATGCCGAAGATGGTCGGCAGGTAGTAAGCAGTATTGGGGAAGGCGACAGGGCAGTCAGCGCCCTTCTCCTGCAAGGCTTTGCTGAGGAGCTCGTCGGCCTCTTGCACAATCAGGTTGGCGCCGCGGATGGCGCGAGTAGCGATGTATCGCGACATGGTTAGTTCCTCCGTGAACCGGAATGAGAGACGAGTAACGAGTAACGAGTAAGGAGAAATGAGTAAGCGTCACTTCTTACTCGTTACTCATTACTCGTTACTGATTTCTCATCACCCGTAAATCTCTGCCATCTGCTCTTCGACCGGCAGTTCGCTGTATGACTCCATCGCCGCATCCCCGGATGCGCCAAAGCGGGCCGGATCGTAGGCAGGCAGCTTCAGCGCCGCGCGCTTCTTGTCGATGTGCTCGAGTGTCTTCTGGACGATGTCTCCGGCCTCGATAACGAACTCCAGCTTGCCGCCGTAGCGGTCTTCCCACTCACTTAACAGGATGTCGGAAACCGCATCGGAGAACTCAACCGGGTTGCGCACGCCCATGATGACGTACGCGCCAGAGCCGACACAGTAAGTGGCGATGGATAAAGCTTTCTCGCTCATCCATTCGGGTGCCAGGCCGACCGCCGGGATATCGCTGATGTCGTCGCCCAGGCCGCCCTCGGTCGCCATCTGGCTCAACACAGTGAGGATGCGGCTGTTATCCACGCAGGAACCGAGGTGCAGGACCGGCGGGATGCCGATCGCTTCGCAGACCTCGCGCAGGCCGGGGCCGACCTTTTCCGGATCGAGGCCCGCAGAGCCCTTCATATAGCCATACTTGCCGGCTGCAATCGCGCCGCACCCCGTGCTCACCACCAGAACATCATTCTTCAGCAGTTCGGTGACCACATCCATGTGGACCTGGTCGTGGGTGAAGGCGGGGTTGTTGCAACCGACATTCGCCGCCACGCCGCGGATGCGCCCGCTGGCGATGGCGTCGTTGAGCGGCCGGAAGGAGGCCCGATAGTTGCCGCCCTGCATGTAGGCCAGATACTCATGGCTGAAGCCCGGCACCATTTGTTCGGACATGCCATGGGGGATGTGCGTCTCGGCGGCCCGGTTGGCATAGTTGTCGATTGCGCGGCGCACGATATTCTTGGCGATGTCCATCGCGTGATGCTCGTCGAACTCGATGTGTGTGGCGCCGGTAATCTTGACTTTGGGGCTGGTGGTGATGATTTCGGTGTGGAAGTGCTCGGCAACGCCCACCAGGGATTGCATGATGCACTGCACATCCACCACCATTGCCTCGACCGCGCCGGTCAGGATGGCGAGTTCCTGCGTCAGGAAGTTGCCGGCGGAAGGAATGCCCTGGCGCATCATGACCTCATTGGCCGTGCAGCAGATGCCCGCCAGGTTGATGCCGTCCGCGCCCTTGCTCTTGGCATACTCGATCAGATCGGGGTCCTGAACGGCCGTGACGATCATCTCAGAGAGCGTGGGTTCGTGGCCGTGGACGATGATGTTGACCTGCTTCTCTTCCAGGCAGCCGAGATTGACTCCGCCAACCTTCGGGCTGGGGGTGCCGAAGAGGATGTCGGAGATGTCGGTGGCCCACATCGAGCCGCCCCAGCCGTCGGATAGGGCCGTGCGCACAGCGGCGCTCAAGATGTGGCTGGCATCCTGGTCGTCGCCAATGTGCGTGCGATGCAAGATCTCCACCACTTCGCGGTCGATGCCCCGCGGCACCACACCCTGGTCGCGCCAGAGCTTCTGGCGCTTGGGCGGTGCGGTATTGATGTAACTGAGCGTCCCGCGCTGTTGCCCGAATTCGCTGATGGCTTTGTTGGCCACGTCCAGCGCGACCTCTATGACAGTCTTGCCTTTCGTGGGGATGCCATGTTTGGCCGCGACGGCATACAGCTTGGCCTCATCGCGAATCTGGTAACCCTGGGCCTCGCCGGTCGCCACTGCATGGAGGGTAAACGCCAGGTCACGGCCATGGTCGGAGTGAGCCGCCGCGCCAGCCGCAATCGCCCGCGCCAGATTGCGGGCCGCGATGGTTTCCAGCGTCGCACCGCAGATGCCGACTTGCCCTTCTTTGGTGATGCGGCAGGGCCCCATATAGCAATTTTTGCAGCAGACGCCCGATTGCCCGCTGCCCACGGTGCAGGGCTTATGGTCTGCCGCCCGGCTAAATGAGGTCGAGATGCCCATCAGTTCGGCAACGTCCAGCACGTAGCATGCGGCTGGATCGATGCTGGGCGTGATTTTCTGTTTTGCCATGAGATGTATCTCCTCTACTTCTTGGCATCCCGCAGGTCGGTGCGGGTCTGGCGTAGGCCGAGGCGATCCCATGCGGGATCTTTGCGGCCATCCTGTACGGGAACGGGTTGCGTCATGACGCTCGCGCCGTCGGTGGCAACGGGGTAGCCGGCCTCATCCAGCATGGCCATAATGGCGCCCGGCGTGACCAGCGCCGGGTCGTAAGATACGATGACCATGCGGAAGGCGGAGCTGGCAAGAACATCCTGCACACCGGTCAACTGCGACAGGGCTTCCCGCACCTTCAGCGTGTGATGATCGGCCCAGAGATTGGGCACGCCGAACTGGATTTTCTCCATGGGTGGCTGACCTCCTTCAAGGGGGCTGTTCAAAGGCTTTTTCGGCTCCAGGCGGGGACCTGCTGTGGCGTTGGCTTTTTCAGCGTAGAGCAGGTCCGCGATTTCGCGCCGGTGTTCGATATAGATTTCGCAGAAGTCGCAGGTGACAGAGAGGGGTGCGCAGCAACAGGAACTCCCCGCGCATTCTTCCCAGCAGGTTTGTGTTCCCGCATAGATGGCGCAATCGGCGCACGCCACCACCCAGCCGTTCTTGCCGGATGCGTGCCTGGCCTGAAGTTCACGCCGGATTTCCCAACATCTGCGCATGTCTGTCTCACCACCTGCGGATGGCTCTCGCCGCCGTGCGTATAAGCTGATATCGTGTAGTTTTGCACGATGTGGTCGGTTTGGCTATGACGTTCGTCATAGCCAAACACAAAAGCCTGCCCCGCGCAGAAGCGGAGCAGGCTTTCATCACCTGGGAAGGTTGCAAACCATCGTCAGTCTGCAAGATATGACACAATGGTCAATAGCTTACGTTACACTTATCGCGCGCAATATGACGCGCGTCATGTACGAATTAGAAGGTATTTTCACAAAACGCCCTGGCATGGAGCGCAGGCCTACAGGAGTTGGTCTGCTGTCACCAGGGCCTGGGCGACCTCGGAGAGCCTGCGGTTAGTGTCCTGGCTCTGCTTCTGCAGCCGGCGAAAGGCTTCCTCTTCAGTCAGGTCCAGGCGCCGCATGAGGATGCCCTTGGCGCGCTCGATTAGCTTGCGGGCTTCAAGGGCCTCGCGCAGGTCTGCCACTTCCTGGTGCAGCGCCTTGAATTCGCGGAAGCGCGCCAGCGCAAGGGCAATCGCAGGCAGCAGGTCTTCCTCGGCCACCGGCTTCATCAGATAGGCGGAGATATTGGCCTGGGCCGCGCGCTCGACCAACTGGGTTTCGTTGTATGCGGTCAGGAGGATGATCGGGATGGGCCGCGTGCGGGTGATGCGCTCGGCCGCCTCGATGCCGTCCATGACCGGCATCTTGATGTCCATGATGGCCAGGTCCGGTTCGGTGGCTGCGGCGAGCGTGACCGCATCCGCTCCGGTGGAGGCTTCGGCCACGACGTGATGTCCCAGCGCGTTGAGCTGCACCCGCAAGCTTAGCAGGCGGATGCTCTCATCGTCGGCAATGAGGATGCGCAGCGGGTCCACGACACCTCGTTATTTATAGAATATCAGTTGCGCCTCGCTGCCGCCCTGCGGCAGATTGTGCAGGCGCAGCGTGCCGGCGAGATCCTTCTCGGCGAGGGTGCGGGCGATGCGCAGACCCAGCCCGCGTGCGCGTTCGATGTCGAAGTCAGGCGGCAGCCCGCGACCGTTGTCGCGCACCACCACCGTGACCTGGGGACCTTCCTGCGCGAGGTCGATGCGCAACTGCCCGCCGCGCGCGCTGAGGCTGAACGCGTGCTCCAGCGCGTTGGCAATCAGCTCATTCATCACCAGTGCAAAGGCCGTGGCCTGCTTCGAAGGCAGATAAATCGCCTCGCCGGTCACTTCGGCCTGCACCGGGCGGTCGGGGCGCACCAGGTGACGCAGCGAGATATCGCATACTTGCCGCGCCAGTTCGGTGATATCGGTCAGCCGCACCTGGTCCGCGGACAGCAGTTCGTGGACGGCCGCGATGCTCTTGATGCGCGTCACGCTGTCGCGCAGGCTGCGTCGCGCGGCTGGGCTGGGGCTGGAGGACATCTCCAGGCTGAGCAGGTCTGCGACCGTTTGCAGGTTGTTCTTGATGCGGTGGTGCATCTCCTGCACCAGCGTCGCCAGGGCTTCGGCGCGCCGCGCTTCCTCCCGCAGCCGCATGTTGTCGACCGCCGTGCCAATCTGTGTGGCAATCGAGCGGAGGAGGGCCATGTCGGTATCGGAGAAGGTGACGAGCCGCCGCGCTGCAATGTGCAAGACGCCGAGGGGCTGCTCTTTGGCGTGCAGCGGGACGACCGCGCACGCGTGCGCGCCATGACACCGGCAGCCCTCGCGCACGATGCGCGCATCGTTGACGACGTCGGCTGCCTGCAGTTCTTCCCCGCGCAGCAGCGCCTGGCCGCACAGGCACTCACCGGGCGTGATCGTCGTTTCGGCAGGGTCGAACAGGGAGAGGTCGCCTTCGGCTGCGGCCAGGGCAAGCTGGCCGGTCAGACGATCCAACAGGTAGATTTTGCCGCTGTCGAGGGCCAGGACGGCGAGGGTTTCTTGCAGCGCCTCAGAGAGCGCGGCTTGTTCGTTCAGCGCCCGGTTCATCGCCGCGGAGACAGCATAGAGCGCGGCCAACTCCTGCACGCGCCGCTGTTCTTCGGGAGCTTGCCATGATAGGGACACGGGCTGTGGGGAGGCAGGAGGATCCATCGCAGTTGGTAGCTATGGCCGCTTCCGGATATGAGGCGTACGGTGCAACAGCGCGTCTGCGGGGCTGTTCACACCGCACGCCTCACTTGGCCCGGATCAGGAGACTTTTTCGTCCGTGGGCTTGTCCGCCGGCTTTTCGGGCGCCGTTTCGTCCCTGGACGCCTGGCGGAATTCACGGATGCTCTTACCGATCGCGCCGCCGATTTCCGGCAGCCGGCCCACGCCGAACACGATGAGCACAATGACCAGGAGGATGACCCACTCCCAACCACCTAGGTTGAACATTGAACACTCCTTGACAGTATTGGTACTGCGCCTGCCAGAACGTCAGGCGTCATGAATTGTCAGATTCAGGCGCCGGCGCACGTCGTGCGCGCCGGGCACGTTTCGGTAACGTTCGTTTGCCATGCGCCGCCCGGCTGGCGAACAACATCTGCCGCGCCAGCGCCAGATCGAGCCCGGTGCCGATCAGGCGCCGCAGAAAGATGGATTCCTCCGCGGGCTGCGTCTGTACATCGTGGGCCGCAGCCTGGGCCACTGCTGCTGCCTCAACATCTCCCGCCAGGAGCAGCCAGCGCGCCATCTTCTGCAGGCTCTTAGCATACCTTGCTTTTAGCTCGGGGCCAAACTGCGTGCGCGCGATATTGGTGATCCGCTCCGCGCGCGCCGCCGGCCCGTCAATCTGGCCGGGAGACAGCTCGGCCAGGGACCAGGGCCAGGTCGCGAAGGCCGGATGGTCCAGCAGCCCGGCGATAGCGGCGTGATCCGGCGCCGGCTCGATCTCCGATACACCGGTGTCTGTCGCGTCGAGGTCGGCTCCCCGTGGCAGCGGTTCAGCCAGCCAGATGAGCGGGTTGAACAGGCGGTATTCGACCGGCGGCAGCGTGCCCTGGGCCCAGTGTAGCGCCAGGGCCTCCCGGATGAGCTGACGCCCCACCGGCAATGCGACTTCGAGCAACAGTAGGTTGCCGTCCGCCAGCTTGACACGGTGCAGGGTCCCGCTGTCCGCGGCGGGCGGGATTTCGAGCAAGTCCGTATGCTGCCCCGGCGCAACGAAGCCCAGTCCGCTCGTCGCATCGGTAACGACCGAGAGAGATACCCCCGGCGCAGCATCTGCGGCCTGGCCGACGAACCAGACGAGCTGCGTGCCCGCGGCTTCGACCGGCGACACCAGCACCCGCCAGGTGTGACCCGGCGCGTGCCACGGTGCAGGGTCAGGCTCCGGCTCGGCGCGGCCCGTCCCGATGCTCATCTGTACTTTGCGCCGCCCCCGCTCGGCCAGGACGGCAAGCAGCGGCGGCAGGGTGGCGGCCAGGCTGGTCAAGGCCTGGGCAGCCGCCACCGACCGGATGCGGCTCAACTGGTCCAGTGCGCCGCGCGCCAGTGCGGGATCGTGCTCCTGGGCGAACATGCGGAGGAGGGCGATCATCTGCCAGCCGTTGCCGCTGCCGGGGATGGCCTTGAGCAGGAGGTGCGGCACATCGGGCGGCTGCTGGGCAAGCTGGGCCAGGTATTCCAGAAGCGCGACCGGCTCCTGCTGCATGGCCCGCATGAGTTCCTGCAATGACTGATGGGCCACCTGATCCGGGTCGCCCGCGCCGGCCGCGACCAGGTCATCGACCGGCTCAGCGAGAAAGCGATCGAGGAGGATGACGGCGCTGATGCGCACCCGATCGACATCCGTGTGGGGCCGCGCCCCTGCACCGCCGGCCGCGCCGCGCAGCGCGGCCACCAGTTGTTCACGGGGCAGGTGCAAAGCCACCAGGCCCAGCCGGCCGCGCACGAGCGGATCATCAGTGTCCAGCAGGGACAGGAGAAACGTCAGTGCCGTGTGCCCGTGTGCCGCAATCGTGGCTGCCTGCTGTTCCTGCTCGGCCGGGTCTGTCATCGCCAGCAGGCGTGCAAATTCGGCTTCCAGCGTCCGGCGCTCCATCAGCCCGGTGAGCACTTTCGATTCCGCAGTCATAAACCCCATTATATCACACGGCACGCATTTGTCACACTGGCCGCGACCGGCGTATACTGTTCATGCACGCACATTGCTGACACATCGAGAGGTTCACCATGAAGGCCCCTAACCGCGTGGCGCCGTGGCTGGGCTATATTGGGCTTTCGCTTGTCTGGCTGATCATCCTGGCTGCGGTTGTCTCGCTGGGCCGCAGACCGGCAACGAAGCCGATCGAGATCCTGCCACCTCCCACACTGACACTCACCCCCGTTCCGTCACCCACGCCGACCCCCGGCCTGCTGCACGTCGATGTGGCCGGCGCAGTGCGGCGTCCGGCTGTCTATCAACTCGCGCCGGGCAGCCTGGTTGCCGATGCGATTGCGGCTGCGGGCGGGCCCGCTGAGGACGCGGACCTGGACCGCATCAATAAGGCCGTGCCCCTGGATGACCATATGCAGGTCTATGTGCCGCGGCGCGCCGCTCCCGGTGCAACCGTCGCGCCGGGCGGTGCAGAGGAACCCCCGCCTGTCTCGACCGCGCCGCTCCGCATGATGGGCGGCGTCGCCTCCCCTGCCACACCCTCCGCCGATTCACCTGGGCTGATCAACCTGAACACTGCATCGCTGGCCGAGCTGGACAGCCTGCCGGGCATCGGTGAGGTCACCGCGCAGAAGATTGTGGCCGGCCGGCCCTATGCCAGCGTCGAGGACCTGCTGCGCGTGGACGGCATCGGGGAGGCCAAGCTCGCCACGCTGCGCCCCCTGGTCACGGTGGAATAAACGACGGTCCTTCACCGGAGGATGTGTCCTGCTCTCCGGACACCGGGCATCCTGAGCGGAGGCCCGCCATAGGCGGGGCGCAGTCGAAGGGTGCGGCCATTTTGCGACCGCTCCGCCCCTTCGACTACGTGCGTTGCTGTGCCAGGCGTAGCCTGGCCCTAACGCCCTCCGCTCAGGGTGCTCCGCTCGTTTCTGCCCAGGTGAAGATTCGCTCCCGCCGAAATCCCTTTTGACGATGACCGTTAACGGCGGTACAATTCACCTGCGAAACGAACAGGAGGTGAAGCATGAGAAAAGGTCTGCCATTCGTTGCTTTGCTGGTTCTGGTCAGCCTGGTCATGTCCGCGTGTATGCCGTTGGCGCCGGTGCCGACGCCGGTGGCTGCCGAACCGACGCCGGTCGCGGAGCCGACCGTAGCTGCGGAGCCGACCATCGCGGCGGAGCCGGCGCCAGCGGCGGAACCCACCGCAGCCGCCGAACCTGCCGCGCCGGAACCTGAGGCGCCTGTGGACGCGGCCAAGACGCTGCGCCTGCCGGATCTCGGCGGCCAGGCCGTGCGGGCGGTGACGGAGAATGCGTATCCGCCGTTGAACTTTGTGGACCCGGTGACGGGGGAAGCGGTGGGGTGGGAATACGAGGCGGTGAACGAGATCTGCCGGCGGCTGAACTGTGCGGTGGCGTGGAGCACGGTGTCGTGGGACGCCATGATCCAGGCGGTGCAGGACGGGCAGTTCGACGTGGGGATGGACGGCATCACGATCACGGCGGAGCGGGCGACGCAGGTGGCCTTCTCGGCGCCGTACCTGGTGTCGCAGCAGTACATGCTGGTGCGGGCGGACGAGACGCGCTTCACGGATGCGGCGACGTTTGCGGCGGACGAGGGGCTGCTGATCGGGTCGCAGGCGGGGACGACGAACTTCTACGTGGCCGTGTACGAGGTGCTGGACGGGGACGAGCAGAACCCGCGCATCAAGCTGTTCGAGACGTTCGGGGCGGCGGTGCAGGCGCTCTTGGCGGGGGATGTGGACCTGGTGCTGATGGATGCGGCGTCGTCGCGCGGCTACATCGGGGCCAACCCGGACCGGCTCAAGCTCGTCGGTGAGCCGCTCGGCACGGAGGAGTTCGGCTTCATCTTCACCCCCGGTTCCGCGTTGGTGGAACCCTTCAATGCGGCCCTCGCGCAGATGCGCGCAGACGGCTATCTCGACTACCTGAACAACAAATGGTTCTTCCTGACCGACCCGAACGCCCAGGACCAGTATGACCAGTTGCCCGACTTGCAGGGTCAGCCGGTGCGGGCGGTGACGGAGAATGCGTATCCGCCGTTGAACTTTGTGGACCCGGTGACGGGGGAAGCGGTGGGGTGGGAATACGAGGCGGTGAACGAGATCTGCCGGCGGCTGAACTGTGCGGTGGCGTGGAGCACGGTGTCGTGGGACGCCATGATCCAGGCGGTGCAGGACGGGCAGTTCGACGTGGGGATGGACGGCATCACGATCACGGCGGAGCGGGCGACGCAGGTGGCCTTCTCGACGCCGTACCTGGTGTCGCAGCAGTACATGCTGGTGCGGGCGGACGAGACGCGCTTCACGGATGCGGCGACGTTTGCGGCGGACGAGGGGCTGCTGATCGGGTCGCAGGCGGGGACGACGAACTTCTACGTGGCCGTGTACGAGGTGCTGGACGGGGACGAGCAGAACCCGCGCATCAAGCTGTTCGAGACGTTCGGGGCGGCGGTGCAGGCGCTCTTGGCGGGGGATGTGGACCTGGTGCTGATGGATGCGGCGTCGTCGCGCGGCTACATCGGGGCCAACCCGGACCGGCTCAAGCTCGTCGGTGAGCCGCTCGGCACGGAGGAGTTCGGCTTCATCTTCACCCCGAACTCGCCCCTGGTCGAGCCTTTCAACGCGGCCTTGGCGACGATGAAGGCCGATGGGTTCATCGACCACCTGAACACGCGCTGGTTCTTCATGTACGATCCGGCCGCGGAATAGGTTGCAAGTTGGCGGGTTGCAGGTTGCAGGTTACGGGCCGCAGGACCTTGCACGATTCTGTGCTCTCATCCTGTAACTTGCAACTTGCAACGTCAGAACTTGTAACGGTTTGCCCACTGCCATGATATCCGGCTTTCGCACCGCCCCGCGCGAATCGCGCCTCATGCCCGTCACCAACTGGCTGGCGCGGCTGCCCTATTGGCTGCTGGCCGCGCTGCTGCTGGCGCTGGTCTTCCTCTTCGTGATGTTGAGTCGGGCCGATTACCGCGTGATCCTCAGCGCAGCGGCCAAGGGCATTGGCACGACGGTGTATGTGACCCTCATCGCATACCTGCTGGCCATGCTGGCGGGGCTGCTGATCGGGTTGATGCGCGTATCGAAGAACCGGCTGGCACGCGAGGTCTCATCGTTCTACGTCGAAATCGTGCGCGGCGTCCCCATGCTGGTCATCCTGTATTATATCGCCTTCGTGGGCGCGCCTGCGCTCGCAGCCGCACTGAGCTGGGCCGGCTCGACGCTGGTCGCGCTCACCGGGTTGCCGGGCATCTTCGGACCCCTCGCCGGCATCCAGACGCGCGACCTGGATTTCACGTTCCGCGCGATCCTGGCGCTGACGCTGGGCTACAGCGCGTTCGTGGCCGAAATCTTCCGGGCGGGCATCGAGTCGATCGGCCGGGGACAGATGGAGGCGGCGCGCTCGGTGGGGATGAGCTACGGTCAGGCGATGCGTTATGTCATTCTGCCCCAGGCCGTGCGCAACGTCCTGCCGCCGCTGGGCAATGATTTCATCGCAATGCTGAAGGATTCGTCGCTCGTCTCCGTGCTGGGCGTGCAGGACATCACGCAGATCGGCAAGGTCTACTCCTCCAGCACCTTCCGCTTCTTTGAGACCTACAATGTCGTCGCGTTCCTCTACCTGATTATGACCGTGGGACTGGCGCTGCTCGTCCGCTGGCTCGAACGCCGGATGCCGGGGCGGGCCTGAGAGCTAGCGCGGGCGGCAAATACAACCACGCAATACGCGGACCACGCGGAAAGATGATTTTTGTCTTCCGCGTGGTCCGCGTATTGCGTGGTTATGCTTATAGCCACGTGCGCAATTGTGCGGTGGAACTCAAGGCCAGGTCTGCGTCCTCAAAGTCGCTCTCCGCGCCGAACCCGCACAACACCCCCACGGCCAGCGCACCGGCCAGCTTGGCCGCCTGCGTGACCGGCCTCGTATCAGCCACCACGACGCACTGGTTCACCGGGATGCCCAACCGGTTGGCAGCCACCACCACCGCGGGCTGCGGGGGCCGTGTCCGCCGCTGGTCCTCGCGCGTGACAATTGCGCTGAACAACCCGCTCAACCCGCAGCGCGCCAGGAACGCGGCCACATCCTCCCGGCCGCGCGCAGTCACGATGCCCAGCCGGTAACTGCGCGCCAGGATGCGCAGGGCATCGGGCGTGCCTGGCGTCACCGCAAAACTGGCGCGCAGTCGCGTGCCTGTGAAACGCCGCAAGGCCGGCTCCCATTGCTTTACGTAGGCCTCCAATTTGAGGTGGAACAGCAGGCTCAGGAAGCGGTTGACCCACCGCTCGCCGGCCATCATGCCCCGCCGCGCCAGCCGCCGGCGCTGCGGTTCGGACAGGAAGTTCGACAGGAAGGCCAACCGGTGCGCCAATTCGCGTTCGCGCTCGTGGTCGATTTCCAGCAGCGTGCCGTCCAGGTCGAAGAGGATGCCGCGCACCGGCGTCTGCTGCACGAGCGCAGGCCACTGCGCCGCGCGATTGCGCGTCGGGATCTCCGGCGGGAACGGCTCCATATCGAACAGCTTGCGGAAGATGTAACCGATCAGCACGCGCAAGGCGGCTATCGTCGGCGCAGCCAGCAGAATGCCCAGCACGCCGCCCAGCTCGTTGCCCGCCAGCACGCCCAGGATAATCACCGCAGGATGCAGCCGCACGCGGCGCCCGACGATACGCGGCAGCAGATAGAGGTTTTCGACCTGCTGGATGGCGATATAGACGCCCATCACCAGGATGGCGAACCAAAGACTCGGGATGGGCAGCCAGGTGGACCCGAGGAAGAGGGCAATCGCGACGCCGGGAATGGCCGCGAGGAATGGCCCGATTGCGGGCACGAACTCCATCAGGCCGGAGATCAGCCCCAGCACCGGCGCGTTGCGGACGCCCAGGATGGTCATGGCCAGCCAGACGACAATCCCGACGATGAAGCCGAGGATCAACTGGCCGCGCACGAACGCGTCCCAGATATGGCACAGCTCGCGCCACAGCCGGCCCAATTCGGGCCGCCAGGGCGCCGGTACCTGCTCCGCAACGGCTTTGCCGATGACCGGCCCGTCACGGACGATATAGAAGGCCACGACGAGGATCAGGAAGGCCCAGAAAACGCCGTTGATGGCCCCGCGGACGACGCCGGCCGCGCCCGTTGCCACCGAGCCCAGGATGCTTTGCAGGCTTACGATGTTCGTGAACTCCGGGCCGATCAGCCCACGCAGCCATTCGTTGATCGGCTCGTAATAAGGCCCCAGGTCGATGCTCCACGACGGTGTAATCGTGATCGGCTTGGGGGTGGCCTCCAACAGTTCCTGGACGATGTTGACCAGGGTGTTGCCGAAGGCGGTCAGGGCGTTGACGAGCCAGGGTGTGATCGTCGCCGGCACGGTCAGCAGCAGGAGGACCACGATCAGCTCGGTGATGAAGACGACCGGTGTGCGGGGCCAGCCGCTGTTGCGAATGAAACGGTCAACCGGCAGCGACACGAGATACGCCAGCAGCAGCGTCAGGATGACAGGCGCGAGAATCACGCTCGTCCTGGTCAGCAGCCAGACTGCGGCAACGAGGACCAAGATGATGACGAGTTGCTTGAAGAAGGGATTCCAGCGCGTATTCATCGGTATTGGCTCCGCCCGAAGTCCCATCTTACCATATCTGGCCGCGCGTATTCAAAGAAATCGGTGACGGCTATTAAAGACCAGACCGCCGTGACAAGCATGTGTTGTCACGGCGGTCCCGAAGCAGTGCTACAGCGCGACCGACCGTCACTAGCGCAGCAAGCCGACCTCGTCCAGGGGCCAATAGCGCACCAGCGCGCGCCCGATGATCTGATCCAGCGACACCGGGCCGAACGTGCGCGAGTCCCGGCTGGCCGACCGGTTGTCGCCCATCACGAACACGGTCAGCGGCGGCACGACCCATGAACGGCCCCCGCCGAGCGTATCCTGGTCGAGGTACGGCTCGTCGAGCGGCACGCCGTCGATGAACACGCGGCCATCTGCGACAGTCACGCGCTCACCGGGGAGGCCCACGACGCGTTTAATAAGCAGCTCCGGGCTGCCGCCAGGGTCATGGAGCACCACGACATCCCCGCGCCGCGGCCCGTGGAAGTGATAGGACAGCTTCTCGATGACGAGCCGCTCGTTCGTGTGCAGGTTGGGCTCCATGCTCTGGCCGTAGACGCGTGTGGCCTGGGCCAGGAATACATGGATGAGCAGCGCAATGATGATAGCGGGCACGATTGTGCCCATCACATCGCGCAGCATCGCTTTGAACCAGCCGTCGCCTGCCGGGCGGGCCGGCCCAGGGGCCGGTCCGTCCACGACAGGGGCAGTGGTCGTCGCCGCCTCCGGAGCGTTGGGCTCCGGCGCTTGAGACGTCGCTTGATCCATTGCCTTTTCCCGAAAGTCAGGTTTTACCGCCGCGGTCTGCCGCGATCCCCGCTCCGGTCGTTGAACCGGCTGCCGCCGCGGTCGCCGCCGCTGCGTGGGCCGCGATCGCCGCTCGGCCGGCCGCCGCTGGAGCCGCGGTCACGCTCGCGCGCTTCTTCGACGCTCCAGCCTTCCATGACTGCCTGGCGGCTCAACCGGATCTTGCCGGACGGATCGATGTCCGTCACCATCACCGTGATTTCGTCGCCCAACTGCACGACTTCCTCGACGCTCGGCACGCGGTAGTCGGCCAACTGGGAGATGTGCACCATACCGTCCTGGCCGGGCGCGATCTCGACGAACGCGCCGTAGGACTCGATGCGCACGACCTTGCCCGTGTAGATGCGGCCGAGCTTGATTTCCTCGGTCATCTTCTCGATCTCGGTCAGGGCCTGCTCGGCACCGATGCCCTCGGCACCGGAGACGAACACGGAGCCGTCATCCTCGATGTCGATCTTGACGCCGTACTGCTCCTGCAGGCTGCGAATCATTTTGCCGCCGGGGCCGATGACCTTGCCGATCTTCTCCGGATCGATGTGGGTCGTCAGGATGCGCGGGGCATGGACGGACAGGCTGCGGCGCGCCTCAGGCAGCACGGCCAGCATCTTGTCCAGGATGAACAGGCGGCCCTGGAGCGCCTGGGCCAGCGCCTCTTCGAGAATCTGGAAGGTCAGGCCGTGGATCTTGATGTCCATCTGCAGCGCGGTAATGCCGTGCGCCGTGCCCGCCACCTTGAAGTCCATGTCGCCGAGGTGGTCCTCGATGCCCTGGATGTCGCTCAGGATGGCGTAGCGCAGGCTTGCGCTGGTTACGTCACCATCCGTCACAAGGCCCATCGCGATGCCGGCGACCGGCGCCTTGATCGGCACGCCCGCATCCATGAGCGCCAGCGTGCTGCCGCAGACGGAGGCCATCGAGGTCGAGCCGTTGGAGGACAGCGCCTCAGACACGAGCCGCAGCGTGTACGGGAAGGATTCCTGCGCCGGGATCATCGGTTCGAGCGCGCGTTCGGCCAGCGCGCCGTGGCCGATTTCGCGGCGCCGCGGGCCGCGGTTGGGCGCCACTTCGCCCGTCGAGAAGGGCGGGAAGTTGTAGTGGTGCATGTAGCGCTTGGATTCTTCGGGGCTGAGCGTGTCCAGCGATTGCGCATCGCCCGGCGTGCCGAGCGTCGCCACGGTCAGGACCTGGGTTTCGCCGCGGGTGAACAGGCCGCTGCCATGCACGCGCGGGAGGACCCCCACCTCGACCGTGATGGGCCGGATTTCCGTGTATGCGCGCTCGTCCGGGCGCACCTTGTCGCCGAGGATGCGGTCGCGCACGACCTTCTTCTCGATGCTGTCGAACGCCGATGCCAGTGCCTTCGGGTCGTAGGTCTCGCCCAGCGCGGCGACCAGTTCGGTGTGCAGCGCCTTCATCGCGGCGGACTGCGCCTGCTTGGCGAGCGGCTGCGAGAAGATGTCGCGCATGCGGCTGCCGATCCAGGTCGAGACCGCTTCCTCGACGACCGGGTCGCTGGCGAACGCGGTGTACTCGAACTTGGGCTTGCCGATTTCGGCGCGCATGCGGTTCTGCAGCTCGATGATCGGCTGCATGGCCTCATGGCCCAGCCGCAGCGCCTCGAGCATCATGTCCTCGGGCAGCTCGTCTGCGCCCGCTTCGACCATCAGGATGGCATCGGCGGTGCCGGCCATGCGCAGGTCGAGCGTGCTCGCGGCCATCTGCGGGACGGTCGGGTTGATGATGAACTCGCCATCCACAAAGCCTACGCGCACTGCGCCGATGGGCCCGTCCCACGGGATATCGGAGATGGTGACCGCGGCGCTGGCCGCGATGATGCCGAGGATGTCCAGGTGGAGCTCAGGATCGCGGGCCATCGCGGTGACGATGACCTGCACCTCATTGCGCATGTCCTTCGGGAAGAGCGGGCGCAACGGACGGTCGATCAGCCGGGAAACCAGGATGGCCTGGTCGCTGGGGCGGCCTTCGCGGCGCATGAAGCTGCCAGGGATGCGGCCCGCGGCGTAGAGGCGTTCCTCGAAGTCCACGCTGAGCGGGAAGAAGTCGATGCCCTCGCGGGGCGCTGCACCACACACCGTGCCCAGCACGAGCGAGTCGCCGGAGCGCACCGTGACGGCGCCCCCGGCCAGCTTCGCCAGGCTGCCGCTCTCGATGATAATCTCGCGGCCGCCGACGGTGACGCTGTAAGAATGTTTCTGCATGTTAACCCTTTACCTCTCTGTGATATTGTGCCGGAGAGGTTCAGGGACTGGGGAGTGCTGTCGAAGTCGTTGCTGCGGAGCTTACGCGCTACGCGCCGGCGTGTAAGCTCCGCAGGAGCGACGCCCTCGACCCCACTCCCCAATTCCTGCGCCTCTCAACGGCGGTGCCCTCACTTTGTTCGAGTCTATGCGCTGTAGCTTCGCTACAGCCTGTAGAACCAGAGCTCAGTTAAGGCTTGACACTAAATGCCAAACGAGTAGATACGACAGATCGTATCTACTCGTCCATAGTACGGCTTACGATGTGCGCTTATGCGATGCAATCTGAGCGTTATTTCCGCAAGCCCAGCCGCACAATCAGTTCCTTGTAGCGATCGGGGTCCTTTGCGCTGAGGTACGCCAGATGGCGGCGGCGCTGGCCGACCAGCTTGAGCAAGCCGCGGCGAGAAGATTGATCCTGCTTGTGCGTCTTCAGATGATCAATCAGCGAGTTGATGCGAGTCGTGAGAATCGCAACCTGCACCTCAGGCGACCCCGTATCACTGTCGTGTACGTGGTATTCCTGAATGATGGCATCCTTTTCGTTCTTCGACAGAGCCATGGAACACACTCCTTAATGGATGTGACCGAGACACCGCTGGAATACCGAGGCGCATGTCCCAGTCGGGCATTACGGGTTGGAGTATATCACGGGAGACGGAATGGAGCAAGTTAGGGCTGCGCTTCTGCCGCAGGGCCGGTTTCAGAGCCGGGCATAGCGGTCGAAGCCGCCCTCGCTGGCAATGGTCTGGCCGGTAATCCAGCGCGCGTGGTCGCTGTGGAGGAACTGTACGAGCCGCGCCGCGTCATCCGGCAGCCCCCAGCGGCCGGCGGGGAACAGCCGTGTGACCTCGTCGTAGACCGGGCCGGTCAGGTAGCCGGTGTCCGTGGGCCCCGGATTAATACAGTTCACCCGGATCTGCCGGGGCGCCAGCGCCGCGGCGGCCTGGCTGCACAACCCCCGGATGGCTTCCTTCGACACGGCATACGCAATCTCCGAGATCATCGGCCCGAGATACTGCCCGCTGGTGAACAGGGTGATGGCCCCGCCCGCCGCGGCGATCTGCCCGGCAAAGGCCTGGATCATCAGCATGGCCGCGCGCACGTTGACAGCCAGGTGCGCATCGATGTGTTCGGCGGTCCAATCACCCAGCGGCGCATGGGTGGAATAGGCGTGGTTGAGCACCAGGCCGTCCAGGCTGCCCAACCGGGCAGCGGCTTCGGCCACCACCCGCGCGGGTGCGTCGGGCTGTGCCAGGTCGGAAGGCGTCAGTGCGACGACCGTCAGCCCCGCCGCCGCCAGCTCCGCAACGAAGTCGTGCGTCCAGTCCTGTGCCGCATCGGGGTACTGCAATGCGGCATCGTAGTCTGCATGGCCGTGGACCGCAACCGCTGCCCCGGCCGCTGCGCAGCGCCGGGCGATGGCCGCACCGATGCCCAGCGACCGGCTCACACCGGTGACGAGGATGTGCCGGCCCTGCAACGACAGGGAAGTATTCGTATCGTGTTCCACTAAACCGACTCCAGAGTGAGTACCGCAGTCAGAACTGAGACAGGATTAACAGGATTGACGGGATTACTCCTGTAAATCCTGTCAATCCTGTCCAGAATCGCCTCTGGTTTTCACATTGGACTGAGTATAGAACGTTGCCATTCTTAAACGATTTCTAGACCCGTTCGATTTTGACGACGCACTCGACGTGAAATGTCTGCGGGAACAGGTCCACCGGCTGCACCTCGACGATGCGATAGCCGGCCGCGTGCAGATGCTCGACATCGCGGGCCAGGCTGGCCGGGTCACACGAGATGTAGACCATGCGCCGCGGGCCGAGCGCAGCGAGGTCGCGCAGCACCGCCGGCCCGGCCCCCGCGCGCGGCGGGTCCAGGATCACCAGGTCGGCGCGCTGCCCCCCGGCCAGCAGTGCGGGCAGCACCTCTTCGACCGCGCCCTCGTGGAGGCTGGCGTTGAGCAGCTTACCTGCATTGAAGGCGAAATCCTCGCATGCGGAGGGAGATCCCTCGATGCCGATGACCTCTGCCACTTGCCCGGCCAGCGCCAGCGCAAACAGGCCCGCGCCGCAGTATGCATCCAGCAGGATGTCGCCCGGCTGCGGGTCCGCGTAGGCGGTCACGATATCTACGAGCGCGGCCGCCGCGGCCGTGTTGACCTGGAAGAAGCTCTCCGCGGAGACGCGATAGTGCCGCCCGTTGACTTCTTCCGTGATGAACGGCTCGCCAATCAGCGGGCGCAGGCCGGCCGGCGTCTTGAGCGCGCAGGCCGCGGGCAGGTCCAGCTCCAGTTCCAGCGCCTCATCGCCCGCAGTCTCGAACAGGATCAGCGCATCGCCGGTGTTCAGCCCCGCGCGCAGGCTCACGCCCGTCAGTGCGGGTTCAGCCAGGTCGAGCGCCGCGTGCAGCTCGTCCAGCCGGTCTGCCAGGAGCAGGCAGCGGTCCACCGCGATGAGGTCGTGCGAGGCCGTGCGGCGGAAGCTCAACCGGCCCTCTGCATCCAGCGCGAACTGCGCATGGTTACGGTAGCCGTAGTCGAGGAAACGACTCTCGTCGGCAGGGTCGGCCATCACTACGATGTCCGCCACCGGCGGGTCGGCGAGGCGACCCAGGCGGCGGAGCTGGTCGGTGACGATGGCCTGCTTGAGCTCGGCCTGGCGCTCGTACCGGATGTGCTGCCACTGGCAGCCGCCACACTGGCCGGGGCCGAAATAGGGGCAGGGCGGCTCGATGCGGTCGGGGCTGGCCGCCAGCACTTCGACCAGGCGGCCGCGCGCCCAACGCTCCTTCTCCTCGACGACCTCGACGCGCACGCGCTCGCCGGGGACAGTGTAGGGGACAAACACGGCCTTGCCCTGGTGGCGGCCGATGCCTTCGCCGCCGTGCGCCATCGCGTCAATCAAAATGTCCACGTTATTGGGCCCTCTATACTCAGTCCAATGTGAAAACCAGAGACGATTCTGGACAGGATTGACAGGATTTACAGGAGTAATCCCGTCAATCCTGTCAATCCTGTCTCAGTTCTGACCGCGGTACTCACTCTGGAATCGGTTTTCTCATGCGTTGCGCGGTCGCGTCAGGAAGGCCACGGCCCGCCCTTCGTCGCCGCTCATCACCAGTTCCAGCACGCGGCCGCCGGTGGTTGCGGGTACGTCAATGACCTTCACGAATTCCGCGAATCCGGCATCCCTGGGCAGCAGCGCGGGCAGCGCGTTCACCGCAGTCTCGAAGAACTTGTGGTTGAATGGGTTGCCTGGATCGCCGGGGAAGATTGCCAGCGGGTAGATGCGGGCCTCGACGAGGTCCTGGAAAAAGTGCGTGCCATATGACAGGGCGGGCCGGTTGCGGCCCTGGCTCCAACTGATTTCGACCAGGGCGCGTGTGTTGTAGAAATCGGCATAGCCCACCTTCAGCCCCAGGTCCGGGCTGGAACTGCCCCATCGCCCCGGCCCCATCATGATGAAGGTCTGCCCTTCGAGCCGCTGGTTCAACCGGCTCATCAGCCGGCCCAGCTCCAGCTTCTGGCTCGGTGAGGCGCGGTTATACTGCTCCGGGGCCACGTAGATGATGTTGGTGATATTCTCGACGCGGCCGGTGGGCACGAGCTTCTCCGTTCCGAAGATGATATCCGCCTCCGGCAGGCGGTCGGGAAAGTGGATTTGCTCCGTGTCGACCTCACCAGCATAGGGGCGACACTGCAAGAGGTGGAGGGTCACGCCGGGTCGCGGATACTCAGAACCGATTTCTGCCGTGAACTCGATATCCACCGGGCGGTTGTAACTGACTTCGAGCGCCTTCAGCACATTGCGCAGGTGCGTCGCAAAGGCAGTTTGCTTCAGCAGCCCGTCCAGCGTGATGACGAGCGAACGGCTGTCCAGCCCGGCCGTCATGGCGACCAGCGGGCCGATGAAGTCGTCCTTGTATTGCGATGCCAGCAAGCGCAGGGTCGGATAATCCGCGGCCAGCACCTCGCTCACGGGCCGGGTGACGAGCTGGTTCTCCTTCAGGTCGATGACATCCATGTAGTATTGCGAGTAGTGCTTGACCTCGCGCGCGCCGGCCTCCGGCCGCAGCGTGGGATGGCTGAGGGCCACCATGCGCGGATAGTCTTCCCCGACGCGCTCCACCGCGCGCGTGCCCAGCCCCACGACCAGCCGCGTGAAGCCCTCTTCGCGGCGCAGCTTGGGGCTCCACACGAACGGGTTCCGGCTGTAGGCGACCCCGGCGACTGGCGGGAAATACATATCCCGGTAGCGGCTGCCCTGCACCACCTGGATGAGCACTGCCATGCGCTCGTCGTAATCCAGGACATTGTGCTGCTTGCGATAGAGCAGCACATGGGGATTGTAGATGCTGGCATACACCCGGCGGATGGCGTTACAGAGCTCCTCCAGGTTCTCCTCGGGTGTACCCTGGTTCGGGCAGAACACGCTTTCGTACATGCCGGCAAACGAAACGTCGAAGTTATCTTCGAGCAGGCTGGAGGAACGGACGATCAAGGGCTGACCGTGAACCGCATCCAGCAGGTCGCGGAAGTCATCCAGGGTGCTGCTGGGGAAGCGGCCGCGAGCATAGGCCTCTTGCAACACAGGATATTCGCGCTCGATCTGGTCGAGCGGCTTGTACTTCTGGTTGAGATAGTTCGTCAGTTCGTTGAGCTCCATGAAGTCATAGCTCACGTCTGCGCCGACGAAGTAGGTTTCGGGGATCACAAACCGGATTTGCTCGCACGTTTCGCAGAAGCGATCCAGGCTGGCTTGCAGGATCTTCCACGCCAGCACGAGGCCCGCAGCCTTACCGCCGATCTTGCCCCGGCCTGCACGGTGATTGCGAATCCACTTCAGGTCCTCGAAAGTGAGGTACTCCTTCGCTACCCGCACAAACCCCAGTTCATCGCTGATGAGTGCCTTGATCAGGACGACCTTCGTCTCCTGCATGTGGTGGTGGACCTGGGCCAGTTCTTCCGGCGGCAGCGCGGCGAAGCCCTCCATCTGCTGGAAGAGGACTTCCATGGAGGCCATTTCCGGGTTGAAGCTGAGCACCTGCTCGGCAGTGGGCCGTTCGTGCAGCACCCCGTGGGCCAGCTCCTCGAAGAGCTGTGGGCTGAGGTTGTAGGCCCAGTAGAACTCGGTCAGGCTGTCGCGTATCTTGGACAGCCGCCGTTCCCAGACCTCGCTCGATTCCTCGATATACGGGTTCGTGATGCCCTCGCGGCGCTGCGACTGCCGCGCTTTTTCGCGCACCTCATTTTCGAAGTGCTGCTTGTTCAGCACGCCGCGGCGGTACATCTCCTCGCGCATGCGCTCGCGCATCACATCGCCCAGGATCGGGTACTGGCCGAGCATCATCTGCAGGCGGTGCAGTTTCGGGATGTGGCGGTCTTCAGGCATACGGGCTCCCTTGTGGCCGGGCTGGGTGCTATAGCGTGAAAGTATAATCCGTTCCCGCAGCATCGGCAAGCACCCCTGCGTCCCGTTTGCCGAAGTTCAGCGTCCGGCGCGACAATGCACCCGACACTTCACACCGCGAGCCGCTACCCTCAATGACTCTCGTCTATCTCTCGGTTGCGTGGGCCTGCGGTATCTGCCTGGCGCACTTTTTGTGGTTGCAGGGCGTGCTGAACTGCGCGAGCCCGGCCTGGCCGGCCGCGCTCTTGGCAGGCCTGATGGTGGGCCTGGCGCTCATGCTGCGCCGTCACGCGGCCGTCAGCCGGGCCGCCATCCTCCTGCTGTTCCTCTTGTTGGGGCTGGCGCGTTACCAGGTCCAACCTTTTGCCGCGTGTCCCGGCCCCGAGGACCTCGCCTTCTATAACGACAGCGCGGCAGATGCCGCCATCGAGGGCGTCATCGCGGCCTACCCCGACCTGCGCGACGTGACCGCGCAGTACGAGGTGCAGGTCGAGAGTCTCACGGTTGAGGGTACGCCCCGCGCTGTTCGCGGCCGCTTGCTGGTCCAGGCCGCGCGCTGGCCCGCGTATCGCTACGGCGACCGGTTGCGCGTGAGCGGACGGCTGGCGACGCCGCCTGTGCTGGATGACTTCGACTACCGCGCGTATCTGGCGCAGCGCGATATCCACAGCGTGATGTGGCGGCCCAGGGTCGCGCTGCTGGCTGAGGGCCGGCAGCAGAATGTGGCCGCGGCCATCTATCGCGTCCGCGAGGATGGCTCCGCGCTGCTGAACCGCCTGCTGCCGGAGCCGGCCGCGGCGCTGGCGAACGGCATCCTCCTGGGCATCGAGAGCGGCATCCCGGCAGACCTGGATGACGCCTTTCAGCGCACCGGCGCCAGCCACATCATCGTGATTTCGGGCAGCAACATGGCCTTGTTCGCCGGACTGTTCATGACCATCCTCAGCCGGTGGGTGGGCAAGCGCCGCGCGGCCTGGCCCGCGCTCATCCTGGTCGGGCTGTACGTGCTGCTGGCAGGCGACGGCCCGGCTGCGCAGCGTGCAGGGTTGATGAGCGGCCTCTTCATCCTGGCGGCCTACCTGGGCCGCCACAGCACCGCGTACGTCTCCCTCTGCACCGCAGGGCTGGCGATGACCGCAGTCAACCCGCTGGCGCTGTGGGACACCGGCTTCCGCCTGAGCTTCCTGGCGACGCTCGGCATGGTCCTGTTCACGCAGCCGCTGGGCCGGCCGCTCGCCGCGTTTCTGGCGCGGCGACTGCCCGCGGCCGCAGCTAAGCCGGCGCTAGATTTGGTCAACACCGCGCTCGTCGTCACCCTCGCGGCCCAGGCGCTCACCCTGCCCCTGCTTGTGGCCGTCTTTGGTCGGCTGTCGCTCATCTCGCCCATCACCAACTTTCTGATTCTGCCCGTCCAGCCCATTATCATGACGGGCGGGCTGTTGACGCTGCTTGGCGGGTTCCTATGGGAGCCGCTGGGCCGTGTGTTGGCCGTCGTGCCATGGTTGTTCCTGTCATACACCACGGCGGTCGTGCGCTGGACTGCGGCCGCACCGCTGGCCGCCGTGGAGGTGGGGCCGTTCGTCCGCAGTCTCGCCGCGCTGCCGTATGCCGGTCTGGCGCTTTACGCGGCGGTTCGGCTGCTGCACGATCACGGCTGGCAAGTGCGGTTGTCGCGGCGGACCGCCGCCTGGACCGTCGGTCTCGTGGCGCTGCCGGTGCTGCTGGCAGGCGTGCTGGCGGGTCTGCCGGATGGCCGGCTGCACGTTTGCTACCTGGCGGCAGGAGATGCAGAGGCCGCGCTCATCGTGACGCCGGGCGGCCAGCGCGTCTTGGTCTGGGACGGCCGCGGTGACGGCGCAGAACTCGCCCGGCTGGCCGGTCGTCGGATTGACGTTGCGGTCGGAGCCGATGCCGCGGCGCTCTGGCCCGCTGCCCGCCCCGTGACACCCGGAGACCTGCCGCCAGGAGGTTTGGTCAATCTGGCGGATGGCGTGACGCTGACGCGGCTTCGCGCGGGTGAAGCATGGGTGTTGCGCCTGACCTATGGCGATTTCAACACGCTGCTGCCTGCGGGACTCACCCAGGACGCGCAGGCCGCGCTCGTGCAGCAGCATAATCCTGTCGAGATGCGCGTGACCGTGGTCAAGGCGCCGGGCGCTGGCACGAGAGCGTGGCCGAGCGTCGAGTTCCTCGCGCTGGCCGCGCCACAGACCATCCTCTGGCCGGACGGAACGACCTATCCGCCGGATGTGGATGCGTGGCTGGGGGCTCACGGCGCGGTGCGCGTGCCGGGTGAGGGCGTGGTGGAGGTGCTTACTGACGGGACACGGTATTGGGTGGAATAGAGGCGGCAGGTGGGTTGGATTATCAGAGCGCGGAAGGAACGAGCGACGCGAAGCGCGATTGACAACACGCCAGACCTGGGTTACATATGCCGTATGAACGCTGGAAGATGTGATGAAACGCAGATTGACGGTTCGGAACGTGAAGAGCGCCGGCAGCGACGACTGACTGCGCTGGAACGAGCCGCAACCGTCCGCGCGCAGATTCTGGCGATCAGAAACGGTGTCCTGTTGCCCGATTCAGTGGATTTGCTTCACGAGCTGCGCGCAACGAATTCTGGACAGCAGACGACCGATTAGTGCGAGCCGCAGCCAATCTTCCCCGGATTCACTCATTGAGTAGCCACGCGCCGTGAGGATGGGGCCGGTTGCTCATGCAGCATGCCGGTCGCGGGTACGCTGAACGCGGCTGCCCCCAGCAGCACCAGCGACACCCACACCGCGCACGCCAGCGCCAGGTGCACCAGTTGCATCCAGACCGGCGCGAGCAAGATCAGATTGATGCCCCCGGCCACCAACTGAATGACGAACAGCGCGACGTGCAGATTCGCGAGCCGCGCGGTGAGCGGCGCGGGCCGCCGGCTTGCCAGCGTCCGCGCCAGGGTGACGATGTAGGCTGCGGCGACGACCGCGATGACCGGATGCCAGACGCGCATCCGCACGAGGAAATGCGCGGTCGGCTCGAAGTCCGCGCGGACGCCCTCGGCCAGCGAGCCGGCGGGGAAGAGCGTGTCGCCCAGCGCGGTCACCGCGCCGCTCATGCCCAGGAATATCACCCCGCCCAGGCCCGCCAGCCAGGCCGCGGCCAGCCAGCCGCGGCCGCGCAGGGTCACGCGCGGCCCGCCCGTTGCCCACCAGCCCGTAAAGGCAAGCGCGGCCAGCAGGAAGAAGGTGTTCACGAGGTGCAGTGCCATCGAGACCGCGCGGGCCACCGACTGGTTGTCGGCCACCCAGCCGAACAGCACCAGCCCTGCGCCGATCAGTGCTTCCAGGATCATGAGGATGCCGCAGAGGACGAGGCTCTTGCGGATGATGTGCCCGCGGCCGTAGACCCGGAAGCCCCAGATGACCAGCGCCAGCACCAGCAGCGCGGCCAGCCCGGAGGTCAGCCGGTGCGAGAACTCGATGAGCGTCTCGACCTGCGGCGCGCGCGGCACCACGACGCCGTTGCACAGCGGCCAATGGCTGCCGCAGCCCGCGCCCGAACCCGTCGCGCGCACGAACGCGCCCCAGAGGATGACGAGCACGTTATATATCAGCACCAGCCAGGTGAAGACGGCAAAGCGCCGGCTTTGCATATGAGTTCCTGTAGTGATTATGGTCATCTGACACGCCATTATCAGGCGACGCGCTTCGCCATCAGGATATCAGGCTTGCCGCGACCGTTGGCGTCCGGCACGACGCCGGCGACGACGAAGCCGCATTTGCGGTAGAAGTCGAACGGGTGGCCCTTCAGGTTGCGGATGGCCGCCAGTTGGCCCGGCAGGTCGTCATACAGGTCCACGCCGGAGAGCGACGTCATGTCGTCCTCATCGTCGGTGCCCAGCCACAGCGTCAGGCCGCCGCGGGCGCGCACCTGTGCCTCCAGGTCGGCCACGAGCGCACGGCCGATCCCTCGGCCTTGATGTGCCGTATGCACGACCAACGGGTGCAGCTCCCAGACGTTGCCGTCGTAACCCGGAATCCCGCCCACCCAGCCCAGCAGGGTGTCGCCGTCCAGCGCGGCGCGGCAGATTTTGCCGGGTTCCAGCGCCTCGCGCACCTCTTCCAGCGCAGAATCCAGGTCGGGCCAGGCCGCGGGCCAGTGCTCGCGGAAGCCCTCGACCAGCAGCACGGCTGCCTGGCGGATGAGCGCGTCGTGATCTGGCGGTAGGTCGTCGATGCGCACGGCGTTTAGACCTGCGCCATGCTGACCAGCGCGCGGAATCCCCGGTAGGCCTCCGGCATCTCCTCCGCGGTGTACTGGACGCGCTTGCCCTCCAGCCGCCGCGCGCCCGGCAGCAGCGCTGCGGCATCGGCCATCTCCGAACGGATGAATTCGATGACCGCCGTGATCGGCGGCGTCAGCACGAACGGCTTGGGCGGGTTATCGGCAAACAGGTGGCCCACGGCCCGCGCGGCGGCCTGCTCGATCATCTCCGCAGTCACGCGCGGGGGCAGGCACTCGGCGGACGTGCGGCCGATGGCGCGCTTGACGATGGCAGTCTCGATGGGTCCCAGCAGCGCCGTGGCCTCAGCACACGCGGATTGGTCGCCTGACACCATGAGCACCGGCACGCCAAAGTGGCCGCAGACGGCCGCGTTCAGGCCAATCTCGCCGATGGGCTGCCACTCACCGTCGGCCGCGACGATCCAGACGCCGTCCACGCGGCCGCTCGACCAGGTATGGTCCAGGATCGCGTTCGGCGTGCCCACACGGGCATGGTAGCCGATGAACAGGATGCCATCTACGCCGCCGTCAATGCCCTCCACCATCGAGAGGGGCCGCGGGGTGCCGGAGTTGAGCACGGCACGCGGGTCCAGGTGTTCGAGCAGGATGTTGCGGTTGTCCCAGTGGCCGTCGCTGACGATGACCTCGTCCGCGCCCGCGGCCAGCGCGCCCCGGATGGCCGCGTTGACATCCTGCGTCATCAGCATCCGGAAGCGGCCGTATTCGGGATGGCTCGGGTTCGTATGGTCGCTGTGGACCACGCCGGTGATGCCTTCCATGTCGGCTGCGATAAGAATCTTCATAGGTTTTGTTTCCTGTGTCATTGGCTGTGCAGATACTCGCGAATCATCAGCGCGGCGGTGGCGCCCTCGCCGGCGGCCGCGGCGGCCTGCTTCGTGCTGCCTGACCGCACGTCGCCCGCGGCGAAGACGCCCGGCATCGAGGTTTCCAGGTTTAGGTCAGTTTTCACGAAGCCATACTTGTCGCGCTCGATCTCCGGGGGCAGCCAGTCGCTGTTCGGGCTGAGGCCGATGAAGATGAAGACGCCATCGGGTGTCCAGGTCTTCGTTTCGCCTGTTGCGCGGTCCATGACGTCTACGCCCAGGAGCTTGCCGCGCTGCGCGCGGAAGCCCTGCACGGCGTGATTGGTGACGACATCCATGTTGGGCTGTTTTGCCACCGCTTCCTGTAGCAAGCGGCTGGCTTTGACCTCCGGCAGGAACTCGACGATGGTCACATGGCGGGCAAACTGCTTGATGAACAGGCTCTCCTGGAAGCCGCTGTTGCCGCCGCCGACCACGAGCACGTCCTTATCGCGGTAGAACGCCGCATCGCAGACCGCGCAGAAGTGGATGGCCGATCCGATGAGCTCGCGTTCGCCGGGCACCATCAGCCGCCGGTAGCGCGAACCGGTCGCAATCAGCACGGCCTGCGCGCTGTACTCGGCGCCGGACGAGGTGGTGACGCAGAGATACTGCCCGACGCGGCGTAACCCCTGCACCCCGGCGGCCTGCAGCAGCTCGACGCCGAAGCGTCGCGCCTGGTTGGTCAGCCGTTGGGCGAACTCTGCGCCGGAGATGCCCTGATCGAAGCCGGGGTAGTTCTCCATGAGCTGCGTATTGCCCACCTGGCCGCCTGCCACCCCGCGTTCGATAATCAGCGTGCTGATGCCCTCGCGCGCGGCGTAGATGGAGGTGGTCAGCCCGGCGGGGCCGCCCCCGATGATGATGAGTTCGTAGAAGGTCTGCTTCGCGGTGGATATCAGCCCCAGCGTGCGCGCCAGTTCCTCGTTGCTCGGCTCGACGAGCACACGGCCATCCGGGAAGACAAGGGTCGGGACGCTACGCATCCCGTTGTTGATGCGTTCTACTTCGGCCATCGCCGCGGCGTCGCCATCGATGTCGATATAGGTGTAGGGGATGCGGTGCTCGCCCAGGAACTGTTTCGAGCGGCGGCAGTCCGGACACCAGGGCGTGCCGTACATGACGATCGGCGCATGTTCGGTAGGGAGCGGAGCAGGACCCGTCATAGCGTCTCCTTGACAGATGTGAATGACGGACCGTAGTATAGCACAGGTCGCGCACGGCTGAGAAGGCAACGGCGACGACTGCGGTTCTACTCCAATCTGACCAGAGTCATTTTATGTTGGCGTCCAATAAATATATATCATTTCGTATTTATCTGCTGGGGTTTCTGGCGTTGTGCGCCGTGGTGGCCTGGCTGGCGCTGGCGCATCTGCCGGATGGGCGGCTACATGTCTACTTCCTGGATGTCGGACAGGGCGACGCCATCTTCATCCGCGCGCCTGACGGCCGGCAGGTGCTGGTGGATGGCGGACCCAGCCCCGCCGCGCTGCTGGACGAGCTGGGAAGCCTCCTGCCCTTCTGGGATCGCACTCTCGATATGGTCGTCCTGACCCACCCGGACGCGGATCACATGAATGGCTTACTGCCGTTGTTCGAGCGGTATCGCATAGCCACAGTGCTCGATACGGTGCAGGATGGCGGTCAGGCCCCCGCGTGGTCTGCCGCATTGGCCGCGCACCGGGGGCAGCGCATCACGGCGCGCCGCGGGATGCGGCTCGCACTGGACGAGTTGCGCATGACCGTGCTGCATCCGGCGGAGCCTCTGCTGCCGGACATGAGCGACAACGCCGCGTCCCTGGTCGTGCGCCTCGATTACGGGGAAACCAGTCTCCTGCTGATGGGGGATGCAGAGCAGGCCACCGAGGAGGTCTTGTTGGCTGCGGGCCAGCCGCTCCAGGCGGATGTCCTGAAGGTGGCCCATCACGGCAGCGGCGGCGCCACATCAGTCGCTTTCCTTGCCGCAGTGCAGCCGCAGTTGGCGGTGATCCAGGTCGGCGCAGATAACCGGTTCGGCCATCCCCATCCCGATACGCTCGCGCGCCTGGCTGCGGTGTGGGTGCTCCGCACCGACCAGGACGGCCGCATCGAGGTCACCAGCGACGGCCGTCGCCTTTGGGCTAAAGCTGAACATTAGGGTGTATCTGCACGCTGCACTCGTGCGTTAACCGGTGTTGGTAGCCAGATTGAGTTACAGGTCACTGTGCGGGGCCTTTATCTGGGTTACATATATACCTGGTGCGGCACGCTGGCACCGAGTTTTTTCATGCAAGGAGAGAACGGGAATGTTGTTGACGCAAAGTAGGAAAAAGATCGTGCTGCTCATCGTGGCGGCCCTGATGGTCATGAGCCTGCCGCTGGCAGTGGCGGCGCAGACCGCGGACACCATGACGAACGGCATTACGGCGCCGGCCGACGGTGCGACGGTGAGCGGGGCGGTCGAGGTGACCGGTTATGCGAGCGATGCGGATTTCCTGAAGTGGCAGCTCGACCTGCTGCCGGGCGGGGATGCGAGTGCGGCTGCGTTCCTGGCCCTGGGTGAGGAACAGGGCGTGTTCACCTACACGCTGAACACGATCGGCCTGCCGAACGGCGAACATGCGCTGCGGCTGCGCGTCGTGCGCAACGACAGCAACTACACCGAATACACCACCAAGTTTACGATCGCCAACTAACAGGCATAGATCGCGGCCGTCGCAATCCAGCGACGGCCAACGCGACAGCCAGGTCGCTCAGGTCGGTTCGACTACAGCAACCTGGCTGTTTTTTATGTCTGCTTCTTTCCCTGCCACCAGTGCGCTCGCCGCTTCGATTTGTTCCGGCTCTCCAACCAGACCGATGCGGTCTCCCATCTCGAAGAGCGTTGAGGACTTCGGGTTGGCTTGCAGGTGTCCATCGCGGAGCAGAGCCACCACGGATGCGCCGGTCCACGCGCGCCGATTGACTTCCGCCACGAGCCAACCGACGGCTGCCTGACCGTGGGTCGTGTTCAACAACGAGGTGTTCATGAGGCCGCGCAGGAGCACCACGGTGCTGGCGACTGAGATCGCGAGACCCGTGACGATGCCCGCGGCAATGGGCCAGTCCCAGATTTGCGTCAGGCCGATGCCCAGGAGCGTGGCGAGGAAGGTCTGCGCGAGTGCGCCGGGCACTGCGATATCGCGCACGCGCCAGAGGTCGCGAAACGAGAAATGCAGGCCCACGCCGAACATGAGGAAGATGACGCCCAGCTCGGCCAACTGGCTGACGGTCTCGATATCGCCGATGTAGCCCGGCGTAAAGGGGCCGATGCTGATGCCGGCCAGCAGATAGCCGAAGATCGTCGGCAGCTTCATGCGTCGGGCCAGCATTCCGCCGATGAAGGCGACGACCAGCGCCAGCGCGATGTTGATGAGCAGTGGGACTTCGTGCATGGTTGTGCCTCAGCATCCTTGCCGGACGGCGGACATCAGGCGGGCGACTGCTTCTCTTCGACCCGGTTCAGCGTACCCTCCAGGTAGCCCAGGCGGCAGGCATGGCGCTGGATTTTGCCGCTGGTGGTCTTCGGAATGTAGCCTGTCTTGAGGAGCACCAGCTCGTGCAACTGGACGGCGTGCTGCTCTGCGATGGCGCGGCGCACCAGTTGCGTCAGCGCGGGCAGGGCGATTGCGCCGGGGCGGCCCGGCATGTGCTCGCGCTCCAGCTCCGCGACGACCACGAGGCGCTCACCTTCCGGGCCTTCGACCGCGAACGCAGCGGTGGCCGTCGGGCGGATGGCCGGGTGCGCGGCCTCGACCGTTTGCTCGATATCCTGCGGATAGTGATTGCGGCCGTCGATGATGATCAAGTCTTTGATGCGGCCGGCAATGTATAATTCGCCCTCGTGCGTGAAGCCCAGGTCCCCGGTGCGCAGCCAGTCGCGGCCATCTTCTTCGCCGGCGATGTGTGCCCGGAAGGTCTTCTCGGTATCGTCGGGCCGGTTCCAGTAGCCCCGCGCGACGGTCGGCCCGGAGAGCCAGATTTCGCCGATGCCGTCCGCGGGCATGCGCGTCAGTGTGTCCGGGTCCACGATGGCGAGCGCCAGGTCCGGATCGGTGCGACCGCAACTGACCAGGGTTTGAGTGTCGCGGCCTTCCGGCGCGGCCGGGACCACCCGCCGTGTCTCCAGGGCGGGGGCCGACACCGCCAGCAGGCGCGGCTCACGGTCACGATGGGTCCCGCTCACGAACAGCGTCGCTTCGGCCAGCCCGTAACAGGGGAACCAGGCCGTGGCGCGAAAGCCGCAAGGCTCGAACGTCTCGGTAAAACGCGCCAGCGTCTCCGGCCGCACCGGCTCCGCACCTGAGAAGGCCAGCTTCCAGCATGACAGGTCCAGCGTGGCGCGCTGCTCCGGCGTGATCTTGCGGGCGCACAGGTCATAAGCGAAATTCGGGCCGCCGCTCGTGGTCGCCTTCGTCTCCGAAATGGCTTGCAGCCAGCGGAAGGGCCGCTGCAGGAAGGCCAGCGGCGACATGAGCGTGACGGGCATACCTGCATAGATCGGCTGCAGCACGCCGCCGATCAACCCCATGTCATGATACATGGGCAGCCAGATGACGCCGGACGTGCCGTGCGCGTTGTCGAACCCTTCATAGATCATGCGCGAGTTGTGCAGTAGGTTGGCGTGGCTGACCATCACCCCGCGCGGCGCGGATGTCGAGCCGGAGGTGTATTGCAGGAAGGCGAGATCGTCACTGCCGACCTGGGGCGCGCGCCAGTCATCGGCCAACTCGGCGGGCAGCGCATCCGTGGTCTCCCAGGGCAAGGCGGGGAAGCCGGGTGCTTCGGCCCACAGCGGGGCCAGCGCCTCCTGCAAATCCCGCGTGCTGAGGATGACCGCGGGCTGCGCGTCGAGCAGCATCGATTGCAGACGCCCGAGGGTGCGTGGACGTGGCGGATAGGCCGGTACGGCGATCACTCCCGCATACAGACAGCCGAAGAAGGCCGCAACATAGTCCAGCCCCGGCGCGTACAACATGAGCGCCCGGTCGCCGGGGCGGACGATGCTCTGCAATCGTGCGGCGATGGCCCGCGCGCGGCGATCCAGCCCGGCATAGGTCAGCCGGTCAACCTGGGCGCGTTCATCATCGAGGAAGGTCAGGGCTTGAAGGTCAGTCTGGCGTTCGGCGCGCCAGTGCAGGAGGTCGATCCAGGTGGCAAAATCGCCAGGTGCTTGCGCAGCAGGAGATGACATGAGATTCCTCACTTTCCTGTTGGCGGCGCAGTGCCGCACTCCGGATTTACCAGAATTGCGATCACTTGCGGGTGCCAGTTCGCCGGGCCGGGCGCCACGGAGAAGCCCAGTCGCTTGAGCAGGCGCACGGAATGATGGTTGTCGGGCTGGGTGATGGTGACAAGCCGGAGCAAATGCATGGTGTTGAAGGCAAAGTCGATCAGCGCACGGCACGCTTCCTCAGCGTAGCCCTGGCCCCAGAAGTCGCGCCCCAGCTTGTAATAGAGCTCGACCTCCGGTGTGGCAAACGGCGACCAGGGCAGGATGTAGAGTTGCAACCCGGCCTGGCCGATGAACTGCCCGGATTCCTTCAGTGTGACGGCCAGCGTACCTTCGCCATCCTCATGGTTGTCAGCGATGTGGCGGCGAATGAGAGCCGCGCGCGGCTCACGCGTCCGGGCGAATCCAGGATCGAAGCGATACACATCGGGATGCCCTTCGAGGAGGGCATACGCAGGCTCGATATCGGCTTCTGTATAGGGGCGGAGCAGCAGGCGTTCCGTTTCGAGCGTGTGCGGCATAGCTATCCCACCTCGAGGGCCAAATCCGGCTCGACGTCGAAATCCAGGGCGGTCGGCCCATCGGTCAGCAGACGGTAGTGGGCGACTGCGCCGATCATGGCCGCATTGTCGGTGCAGAGAAAGAACGGCGGAATGGACGCGGGCACGGGCAGCCGGTGCTGCACCGCGGTGCGCAGGGCCTTGTTGGCCGCCACCCCGCCACAAACGCACACGCGCGCAACGCCGTGCTCGCGTGCGGCATCCGCCGTCTTTTTGACGAGCACATCGACCACCGCAGCCTGAAAACTCGCGGCCAGGTCTGCGATGGGCCGCGCGGCCGGCCCCAGCTCGCGCACCTGGCGCAGGACCGCGGTCTTCAGGCCGCTGAAGCTGAAGTTGAAGCGGTGCTCCGGGTGGACGGCCGTATTGGTCAGCCCGCGCGGGAAGTCGAACGCTGCCGGATTGCCGCCTTCCGCCGCGGCCTGCACCGCGGGGCCGCCCGGATAGGCCAGGCCGAGCAGTCGCGCGACCTTGTCGAAGGCCTCCCCTGCGGCATCGTCCAGCGTTGCGCCCAGCCGTTCGTAGCGGCCGTGCCCGTGCATCAGGATCAGTTCCGTGTGGCCGCCGGATACAATCAGCACGAGCAGCGGAAACGCCCGGCCCTCGGCATCCAGGTCGGGCAGGCTGGGCCGGGTGAGTGCGTCGGGGTTGATTTTGCCGCCCTGGTCGAGCCAGTTGGAGTACAGGTGCCCTTCCAGGTGGTTGACGGCGACGACCGGCAGGCCGCGCGCCCATGCCAGGGCCTTCGCGGTGTTGACGCCGACCAGCAGCGAGCCGGCCAGGCCCGGCCCCCGGGTCACGGCCAGCGCGGTCAGGTCGTCCCAGGTCACGCCGGCCTCGTCCAGGCTGCGCTCGATGACGGGCACGATGTCGAACACATGCTGCCGCGAGGCCAGCTCCGGGAAGACGCCGCCGTACGCGCGGTGCAGCTCGATCTGCGAGGCGACCACGTTGGAGCGGATGCGCCGGCCGTCCTCGATGACCGCGGCCGCCGTCTCGTCGCAGGAGGTTTCAATGGCAAGAATCAGGCTCATGACTTACAATACTGCTCACTCTTCTCAAGACTCACAGGGAGCGACCCCATGACCAAAACACCGGCTGAATTTCAGGCGGAACGCCTGGCCGCCAACGAGCGTATCTTGTCGGGCGACAACCGGGCCATCAAGCGTTTCTTCCGGCTCGATGGTGAAGCCTACGAGGATGGCGCGCTGCCGGCCAAGACCAAAGAGTTGCTGGGCCTCGTTGCCTCTATGGTACTACGGTGCGACGACTGCATCACGTATCATATCATCCAATGTGCCAGACAGGGCGTCACGGTGGCCGAATTCGAGGAGGCCTTTGCCGTCGCCCTGATTGTCGGCGGCTCCATCGTGATCCCCCACCTGCGCCGGGCGTACGCGCAGATGGATGAGGTGCTGGGTGAGAAATGAGTAACGAGTAAGAAGTAATGCGTCTATTACTCGTTACTGATTACTCGTTACTCGTCTGTTTCCTGCCACGCCAGCCACGCGCCGTAGAAGTAGGCGGTGCCGCCGGGCGCCAGCACTGTGTCCGGCGGCGGCAGCTCACCGATGATCTGCGCGCCGCGGTCGAGCAGCTCGCCCAGCGGCCGCGGGGCACGGTAGGTGTGGATGAGCGTCTCTTGATCCATCAGCAGCAGGCCGCTGATCTCCGCGCCGGGCGCCGGCCGGGCCAGCGCCGCCGCGCGAAAGACCGCGTTCACCAGCGTGGCAGTCCCGCGGCGCAGGTTGAACGTCGCGGTCCACACGAGCAGCGGGTGATACGGCTCGGTCCAGCGGTAGGAGATGGGCCGCGGGTTCTCACCCTCGCGGCAGAAATAGGTCACCGCACTATCGCCCAGCGAGATGGGGCAGTTCGCTTCCTCGTGCGCCTCGCGTTTCACGGCCTGATGCCACTGTTCGTTGGCTTCGAGATGGCCCCCGATGCCGACGAACGCGCAGGCATCCCGGCGGCCCCGCGCGCCGATCGGCAGCGCATGCAGGTCCAGCCCGAACACGAGCTTGTCGCGCCACGTCAGGATGAGCCCGGTCGACCGCTCCGCCGCGGGACCGCCCAGTTCCTCCAACGTGCACTCGCCGCCGCTCACCAGGGCGGGCCGCTCCCCGATCATGTCATCGTAGTCGTTCACAGGTTGCCTGTCATTCCAATAAGCCGGGGGCTGGGCCGTCCATATCCGGTTGGCCCGTGACGCCCAGCGTGTTCAACGCAGTGACTGCCAGCCGGTCGGCGCGCTCGTTGAGCGGATGGCCCGCGTGGCCCCGGACCCAGTGCCATGTGACCCGGTGTGAGCGCATGGCCGTTTGCAGCGCGCGCCAGAGGTCCTGGTTCTTCACGGGCTGCTTGGCCGCCGTGCGCCAGCCGTTGCGCTGCCAGATCGGCAGCCACTCAGTAATGCCCCGGCGCAGATACTCCGAGTCGGTGTGCACCTCGACCACACAGGGCCGGGTCAGGGCCTGGAACGCAGCGATGGCCGCGCGTAGCTCCATCCGGTTGTTGGTGGTCAGCGATGCGCCGCCCTGCAGCACCTTCTCGTGCTCACCGTACTGCAGGATGGCGGCCCAACCGCCCGGGCCCGGGTTGCCGGCGCACGCGCCATCGGTGAAAACCACCAGCTTTGTCGTGTCTGCCACTTACCTGATCCTGAATGCTCGCTGCATTTCGCCTTCCGGCGCGGGGCTGATCTGCACGTCCTCTACCTCGGCAAAGGACGGCCCATCATAGCACCAGACCAGCAGCGCGTTGACCGCCTGCTCCGGCCCCTCGAACAGCGCCTCGACCGCGCCGTCCCACCGGTTGCGGACCCAGCCCGTCACCCCGCGAGCTTGCGCCTCGCGCTGGCAGCTTGCCCGGAAGCCGACCCCCTGCACGCGGCCCTTGATGACGACCTGCACGCGTTTTTGTGCCATGACATGTCCTCTCACGGTGTGTCGCGCCGCCGCAGCGCGGATGCGTCAGTCGATTGTAACACAGGGTGCGACGCCGGCGCATATTGAGGTGGGAAACGCATGCCTTTGGAGTGGAGGCTTCAGCCGGTTAGGTAGCCAACGCGCGTACACCCCCTAACCGGCTGAAGCCTCTACTCCAGTTTGATGCGGTGCTCAACGGAGAGGAGTCCGCATTCTCAAATGCGGACGTAGCACGCGGGCGCAATGGCGGGTTAGCGTGGGACGCCCACCCGCCGCGCGGCGAAGATGAGCGCCAGCAGCCCGCCGGTCAGCAGCGCGGCGAGCAGCAGCACCCAGCCGCCCCGGCTGCTCAAGACCGCGGGGCCGCCCGCTTCATCCCACAGGATGGCCCCGCGCGTGACCCCCGGCAGGCCGAACAGCAGAAAGACCCACAGGTCGAATCCCCAGTGCAGGCCGATGGGGAGCCAGAGGCTCCGCCGCGCAGCGTAGTAGCTCCATGCCAGCCCGAAGCCGCCGACGGTCACAACCCCCCACCAGCCTGCGCTGAGGCGGAAGGGGGCCAGGACGTGCAGCAGCACGAACAGGACGGCGGTCGCGACGATCGCAGCGGTCCGGTTCCACCGGTCTTCGATGGCCTGGCGGAGGATCCCGCGGAAGATGAGTTCCTCGATCCAGGCGGCGTGAGTGGCCGCCGCGAGCGCGAGCAGCACGGGCCAGATGCCCGGATAGATGGCGCGCGAGGCGGGCAGATAACCGGTGACCAGGGCAGCGCCCGCGGCGAGCAGCACGCCCGCGAGGGGCGCAAGCAGGCCCACGGGCAGCCAGCGTGCGCCCTGTCGCGACAGGCCGAGCTCCGCGAACGAGCCGCGGCGGGTCACGCGGAAGTAGACGGCGAGCGCGGCCAGCACGGCGATGATTTCGGTGAAGTTGGTGGCGATGGTGGTGGTGTGACGGATGACCGCGGGGGCCAGTGCCGCACGGCTCAACAGGGCGGGGACGAGTGCGCCGAGCAACAGGCGTAGGGGCAGAGCTGCTACGCCGATGACGGCCAGCGCTGCCAGGCGGCTGCGAAAAGTCACAGCCATGCCGGTCAACAGGTGATATGGAACAGGCCCAGCACCTTGCCCTCGGCCGCGTTCCATTTCTCGATGGCTTCCGGCGTGGGATATACCTCGGGGCGGCAGTCATGTTCCTTGAGGAACTCAGCGGCTTCGCGCGAGAGTTGCAGCTGGCCCTCATGGCCTGCGCCGATGATGATACGCTCGGCTTTCTTCCGATACAACTCACGAATCTCGAGCAGGCTGACGGTGTGCGCGGTGCCATGTACGGCTTTGGAGAGCTGCTTGTTGCGCTTGCGCACCTTGCCGCTCAGCCGGATGATGATATCGTGCTCGTACCGTTTGCCTTCAACAGTGATATTGCCGAACCAGCAGTCATCGATCTTCGGTCTCATGGCATCCACCCTTGGCCGGGGTCAAGAGGTTACGCCTGCCATTCTAGCACAAATCGCGACAGGTCACAATGAAAATGAAGTTTTGCGCGCAAACTGCAGGGTGGTTTCATAGTGCGCCAGGTGAACCCGCCTGGCAACTGAAGTTGCGGCTACCCTTGCGAAGTCTGCCTACGCAGACTGGAACTAACCGGCGTAGGCCGGTTTCGTAGGGGTAGCCGCAGTTTCAACTGCCAGGTGGAAGGCCCGATTGCAACATGACTTCGCCCTGCGCAAACTGCTTTCGTGATTGCGCTTACTGCTCAGAGTGCTATAATCAGGCAGAGTTAAAGTAGCACCACAATGGAGGCCCCATGAACAGTGTGCGCATCGTCGCGGACAGCGGGTGTGATCTGCCGGCGAACCTGGTTGAACTGTACCAGATTACTATCGTGCCGGTCTTTGTGCGGTTCGGGCAGGAGATGATCTCCAGCGACGAATTGACCAACGAGGAATTCTGGCGGCGCGCCACGACCGGCAAGGATTTGCCCGGCACGTCATCGCCCGCGCCTGGCACGTTTCACCGAGTTTTTCAGGCCCTGGTCGCGGCGGGGCACGATGTGGTCTGCCTGACCCTCCCCGGCAAACACAGCGGAACCTACAACGCTGCGTGGCTCGCGGCCGAGGATTTCGGTGAGCGCGTGCGCGTGGTGGACACCGGCTCGTTTTCCCTGGGCATGGGCCTGCAGGTGCTGGTGGCGGCGCGTGAGGCGCTGGCCGGCCGCAGCGCGGACCTGGTGCAGCGCACGGTGGAGAGCCTCCGTGAACGCACATCGGTCATCTTTGTCCTCGACACGCTCGAATGGGTGCGCCGCGGAGGCCGGCTGGATCGCATCCTGCCGTTGGTCGACCGGGTGGCGCGCACGCTGCGCGTACGGCCCGTGCTGGAGATGTGCAACGGCGAGTTTCGCCTGCTAACGATCACCCGCTCGACGCACAGCGCCCTCCAGAAACTCGAGGATGAAGTGCGTAATCGTCTGCCCGTCGAGTCGTTCGCCGCGGTGTATACGCGTGGCTGCGAAGTCGCCGCGGACCTGGTCGATTGGGTTGCGCGTTTGACGAATCGCCCGGCCAATGAAGTGCTTGTCATTGAAGCCGGGGCTGCCTTTGCTGCGCACGCGGGGCCGAAGGCCCTGGGCGCAGCCATCATTCGCGGTTAAAGCACGATGTGGATGCGGAACGTCACTGGCGACGCTCCCACTCCTGAGGAGGCGCAATGATGCGATCCAACGGCTTGCACGAGCAGCTCCGCGTAGCGGTCCTTTCCGACATCCACGGCAATGTGGTGGCGCTGGATGCAGTGCTGGCGGACCTGGCGCTGCGCGGGCCGTTCGATGAAATCGTGGTGGCCGGCGACCTGGTCTGGTCGGGCCCCTGGCCGGCCGAGGTGGTCGACCGGGTGCGGGCCCTGCACGCAACGGTCATCCAGGGCAACACGGATGCCTTCTTCCGGCCCGAAAGGCAGGAGACCCCTGCGGGCAAGGAGCCGGGCCGCTTCGAACTCCATCTCGCGTGGATGCAGGAGCAGTTGGGCCTGGCCCGGGTGGAGTTTCTGGGCAGCCTGCCGTTCAGCCATCGCATCTCACCGGCCGGCTCCGGCACACTGCCCGGCGACCATGATTTGCTGATCGTCCACGCGAATCCGTATGACCTGGAGCGTCCGATCATGCCGCAGATGCGCGACAGCGACCTGGACGAACTCTTGCTGGCAGATGAGCTGCCGCCTTTTGAGATGCTGGCCTTCGGTCATGTTCATGTGCCGTTCGTGCGGCAGTGGCGGGGCCGGAAGCTGGTGGATGTTGCCAGTGTGGGCTTGCCGATGGATCGTGACCCCCGCGCCGCGTACGCCGTTTTGCAGTGGGACGGCGCGGCCTGGCAGGCCGAGCACCGGCGGGTGTTCTACGATGCGCCGCTGGTCGCTCACCAGATGCGCACGGGCGGGATGCCGCGCGGCAAACACTTTGCCGAACGGCTCATGGCCGCCGGCTATCAGCCAATAGGCCAACCCGCGTTTGTGATGGCTGAATAAAGGATGTAACCCGGCCAGACCATGCTTGAATTCCTCCTGCCCCTGCACCCGCGGGTGGTCCACTTTCCGATTGCGCTGACCCTGGCCGGCGCGTTGTTTGCGGCGCTCGGCCTCCTCCGCCAGAAACCTCATTGGATGGCATACGGCCAGATGAGCCTGCTGCTGGGCTGGCTGGGTGCGATGGCGGCCATCATCACCGGCCTGTTCGACCAGTCCGCCGCGCCGCAGACGCCGGAGGTGCTCGCGGTCATCAACCAGCACATCACGGCAGGCATCGCGCTGCTGGTGGCCGTGGGCCTGGCGCTGTACTGGCCGCTGCGCAACAAGCGGCTGTGGGATGCGGGGACGACGCGCTGGGGCTACCTGGCGCTGCTGCTGCTGATTGTGGGGCTGGTGGCAGTCGAAGGCTGGCTGGGCGGGAAGCTGGTCTATGAACTGGGCGTAGGAGTGCGCTGATGGAAACGAAGTGGTACACCGGCACGGGCGACGATGGATTTACGGGCGTGTTGGGCCGCGAGCGCGTGCCCAAGTATGCCTTGCGGCCGGAGGCCTATGGCACGGTGGATGAGGCGTCGGCGGTGCTGGGACTGGCGCGTGCGCAGGCGCGCGATGGCCGCGTGCGGGGGTTGCTGCTGACGATTCAGCGTGACCTCTATAATCTGATGGCTGACCTGGCGACCCAGCCCGAAACGGCCACGCGGCCGCCCTGGCTGAAAGTCGAGCGGCTGGACTGGCTGGAGGCGGAGACGGATGCGCTGGGCACGGAAGTGGAGATGCCGCGGGCGTTCATCGTGCCGGGCGACAGCGTGGGCGGCGCGACCCTGGAGATCGGGCGGACGGTCGTGCGGCGTGCAGAGCGGTTGGTGGCCCGCCTGAGCCATGAGGGGGAGCTGCGCGACGACACATCGCTGAAATACCTGAATCGCCTTTCGTCGTTGCTCTTTCTGATGGCCCGCCTGGAGGACCGCGCCGAAGGCGTGGACCGGTTCACGCTGGCTGCGGGCGACTGACCCGACCAAGGAGACGACTCATGCTGCTCGGCGCGCATATGTCCACGACAGGCGGACTGAGCACGGCCTTTGCCCGTGCGCAGCAGATCGGCATCAACACGATGCAGATCTTCACCAAGAATCAGAATCGCTGGGAACAGAAGCCCACGCCGCCGGAGGAAATCGAGCGGTGGCATACGGCCCAGGCAGAGACCGGGGTTGCACCCGTGGTCTCGCACGCGGCCTACCTGCTCAACCTGGGCACGCCCGATGAGACGAACTGGCAGAAGTCTGTCAACGCACTGGCCGACGAGCTGACCCGCGCGGAGCAGCTTGGGCTGCTGGGCGTCGTGTTTCACCCGGGCGCGCACATGGGGACGGGCGAGGAGGCCGGCTTGCAGCGCATCATCGCGGGCATCGACCGCGCCCACGCCGCAACGCCGGGCTTCCGCACGCTGACCCTGGTCGAAGGCACCGCGGGCCAGGGCACGGCGCTGGGCTACCGCTTCGAGCATCTCAAGGCTATCCGCGAGGGCGTGCAGGAGCCGGCGCGCGTGGCCTTCTGCCTGGACACCTGTCATATGTTTGCGGCCGGCTACGACATCCGCACGCCCGAAGCCTACGCGGCCACCCTGGCGGAGTTCGACCGCCTGGTCGGCTGCACGCAGATCAGGTGCTTCCACTTCAACGACAGCAAGAAGGGGCTCGGTTCGCGGGTGGACCGCCATGACCACATCGGCGCAGGCGAATTGGGCCTGACAGCATTCGGCCTGTTCCTCAACGACCCGCGCTTCGCGGACACGCCCATGATCCTCGAAACCGAGAAGAGCGACGACATGCACGAGGACGTGGAAAACCTGCGCGTCCTGCGGGGGCTTATTCAATAGAACGCTAGGAATAGAACGCTGATGAACGCTGATGTGCCAACCTTCGGTTGGCCCTCATCGGCGCTGATGAAATGAAAAAGGAAAAATCAGCGTAAATCATTCTCATCAGCGTTCTATTCGTCTCACCCTTCGAGCTGGCGCGCGAGGTCGGCGGGCTGGGTGACGGGCAGGTTGCAGACGTAGTTGCGGCAGACGTAGGCCGTGGGGCTGCCGCCCACCATGCCCCGGCCGGCCAGCAAGGGGATTCGCTCGCCGGTTCCCGCGTCGCCCGGCGCGGCGAGCGCGATGACGCTGTTGGGCAGGAAGCGCGCGTACACCTCCGCCAGCAGGGCACGCGTCTCCGCGGCAGCCGGGTCCCCGACCAGCGCGATTTCCACCCCCGGATGCAGATACAGCTCCAATGCACAGAGCAGGCGGCCAAACGCGCCCGGCTGCTGGCTCATCGCGTCGGCCATCACCTGCATGATGCCCTCCGCATCCGCCACCCCCTCCGGCAGGTCCAGCAGGCGGCTCAGGCGCAGGAATAGTTCCGCAGCCAGGCTGTTGCCCGAGGGGATCGCGCTGTCGATGAAGTCCTTGCGCCGCGCGACGAGCGTCTCGTGGTCGTCGCTGGTCTGGAAGAAGCCGCCCCGCGCCGGGTCACGGAAGTTCGCGTCAATCGTCTGCGCCAGCGCGGCCGCAGCCTCCAGCCACTCCCGCTCGAACGTCACCTGGTAGAGCGCAACCAGCCCCAGCGCCACCGCAGCATAGTCCTCCAGGTAGGCGTTCAGGTGCGCGCGGCCGGCTTTGTAGGTGCGGCAGAGACGGATGGGCGCAGCTTCGCTGCGCACGGAAGCTGGAAGCTGGGTGTCACGGCTTTCAGCTTCCAGCTTCCAGCTTCCAGCTTCTTGAATCATCTCGCGCAGCAGGAACCGCGCGGCGCGGCGGGCGGTCGCGGTGTAGTCGGGCCGGTCGAGCGCGGCGCCGGCCTCCGCGAACGCGTGCAGCATGAGGCCGTTCCACTCGGCCAGCACCTTGTCATCGCGGCCCGGTGCGATGCGCTGCGTGCGCGCCTCGAAGAGGACGTTGCGCCCCCGCTCGACGGCGGCCATCAGCCGCTCGACCGACACGCCCAGGTCCGCAGCCACGACAGCCGCATCGCGCTGGATGTGCAGGATGTTGGCGCCCGGCCCGCCCTCGTGGAAGTTCCCGCGCGCAGTGACGCCGTAGTACGCGCTGAACAGCCGCGCGTCCTCTGCGCCCAGCAGCGCGGTGACCTCCGCGGGCCGCCAGAGGAAGAACTTGCCTTCCTCCCCCTCGCTGTCCGCATCCTGCGCACTGTAAAACCCGCCGGCCGGATCGGTCATCTCGCGCGTCACGTAGTCGAGCGTCTCCTCCACGATGCGCCGGAACAACGGATTGCCCGTGACCTGCCATGCGTGCAGATAAGTCCGCGCAAGCTGTGCGTTATCGTACAGCATCTTCTCGAAGTGCGGCACGAGCCACAGGTCGTCCGTGCTGTAGCGGTGGAAGCCGCCGCCGAGCTGGTCGTAGATGCCGCCCCAGGCCATCTTGGTCAGGGTGTGCGTGACCGCCTGCAGGGTGGCCGGATCGTGCGTGCGCCCGTAGGCGACGAGCAGGAAGTCCAGGTTCATGGGCTGGGGGAACTTGGGCGCGTCACCGAACCCGCCGTTGAACCGGTCGTAGGAGCGCAGCAGCCCCTCCACCGCACGGTCGAGCACCGGCTGGTTGAGCGGCGTCTCGGCAGCCTGCAGGGCCGCGCTCCGGTTGAGCGCGTCGGCCAGCCGTTCGCCCGCGGACTCCAGCTCACGGCGGCGCTCGCGCCAGGCCTCGGCAATCGCCAGCATGACCTGCCGGAAGCCGGGCATACCCTGGCGCGGAGTGGGCGGGAAGTACGTGCCGCCATAGAAGGGCTTGCCTTTCGGCGTCAGGAACACCGTCATCGGCCAGCCGCCATGCCCGGTCATCGCCTGCACCGCCTCCATGTAGATGGCGTCGATGTCGGGTCGTTCCTCGCGGTCCACCTTGATGTTGACGAACAACTCGTTCATCAGGCCCGCGGTTTCCGGGTCCTCGAATGACTCGTGCGCCATCACGTGACACCAGTGGCACGCGGAATAACCGACGCTCAGGAGGATGGGTTTGTCCTCGGCCTGTGCGCGGTGGAGCGCCTCCGGGCCCCAGGGATACCACTCCACGGGGTTGTGTGCGTGTTGCAGGAGGTACGGGCTGGTCTCGTGAATCAGGCGGTTGGCAGCGCCCGCGGCATGTGTTTCAGTCATGGACAGGCCCTTCATCAGCAGGATTTCGATTATGCGGTAGTCTACCACAGGATGGCGTGCGGCGAACGTAGGGCGGCGGACGATTGGGGCGCACACATGTCTTGTGGGCGCGGCTATCACGAATAAACCAATGCGCTGGCGCGCGCCACGAATACGCGAACCGCAGGCGTGGTGGCGGGGACATTCGCGTATTCGTGCTCAGCGCCGCAGCGCCATTCGCGTATTCGCGATGGCCGCGTTCGCCCCCGGAATGCCACGCGTCCTGCACGCGCCGGTCTCTTGCCTTGAGCGACATTTGTGATTATACTTGTACCGTGCTTGTTGTGTTGGAGGGTCTATGAATCGCCGTACTCCCATGCTGCTGATATCTCTCGGCCTGATGATCGTTCTGGCAAGCTGCAACCCCGCGGGCTCTGGAAGTGACCCCCTGCCGACCCCCATCCCGCCGACGGCCATCCCGCTGCCCACCGCCACCGCTGCCCCGTCCGATGCAGGGCCGGTGCTGTCCATCGAGGTGCGCGATGCGACCGGCGCGGTCATCGAGCGGACGGTGGACGGCAACGCGCTGCGCCTGACAGCACGCCTTACGGGCGGCGCGGACACGAACACGCCCGTTTCGTTCGCGCTGGGGGAGGCTGTGCCCGCGCTCGCAGCCTGCACCATTGCGGCCGGGGCCGATGAATGCACGGCTGCCGTGCGAGCGGATGGCTGGGCCTGGGAGAAACGGCGGCTGATCGGCCTGCGTACGGTGGCTGCCACGACGGGCGACGGCGAGCGCGCAGAGGCCATCATCGCCGTCACCCCAAAACCCCTCGTGCTCGTCCACGGTCTGAACTCCAACCACAGGTCATGGACCAACTGGATCAAGCCGGATGGCTATCTCGCGGAGATCGGCATGCCGGGGTATGCGGTGGATGACGGGCAGTTCCGCACGCGGCAGATGAATACGGGCGATCCCGGCAAGCCGCTCGACGGGACCAACAGCATCGCGCAGAATGCCGAGGTGCTGGCGGAGTACGTCGAAGCCGTGCGCGCGGGGACGGGAGCCGAACGCGTGGACTTGGTCGGTCACAGCTTGGGCGGGCTCATCTCCCGTTATTATGTTCAGAACCTGATGCCCCTCGTCCAGGTGAACGGGCTGGAAGATGTGCCCACGGTCAACCAACTGGTCATGGCCGGCACACCGAATGCAGGTACGGCGTGCGGGCGCATTCCGGCGGCGCTGGGGCTGTTCGTACCTGCCACGATGCAGATCACACCGGAATACCTGGCGCAGGTCTTCAACCCGGCAGTCAACGACCGGCGGGGCGTCCCCTTCTTTGCGCTGGCCGGCGACGCTGTCAAGGACAAGGTCGCAATTCGCTGCACGGAGCTGCCGACCGACCGCTATGTCTCGGTGAACAGCGTGCTCCACGGCGTGTCGGTCGTGCCGGACCAGATTGCGGGCCTGCACTCCGACCTCAACAACAAGCGCGATAGCTTTGAGCGCATCTTTGCCCTGCTCGCGCGTGCGCCGGCCGATTATCCCATCGAGATGGTCGACCCGACCGATGCGGCGCCGGGGCCGTTGGAGCAGGTGCAGAGCACGCTCGTCCAGGGCGGCACCATCCAGGCGAACGAGCCGGTTACGCTGACCATCACGCTCGACCAGGCGGAGGATGCCAGCTTCATCCTCTATGCGCCGGGCAGCGAAATCAGCATGACCATCAAGACCGTTGCGGGCGCGATTCTGACCGAGGAAACGCCCAAGACCAACCCGAAGGTCACCTTCGAGCGCATTCTCGACGACAGCTTGCCCCTGTCGTTGGGCTATGGGGTGCTAGGCCCGCGCGCGGGCGCATGGGAAATCGGCCTGCGTGCCCGGAGCACGCCGCCCGGAGGCGGGCCGTTTGCCCTTGTCGCCACATTGCAGACGGGCCTGCGGCTGAGCGCGGCCGCGGAGCCGGGACGCGCGACGCCCGGTCAGCCGGTGACGCTGCGCGCGCAGATCGAGAGTGCGGATGCGCCCCAGGCTGTCGTGGTGCAGGCGGAGGTCTTCGCGGACCCGGCAGACGCGCGGGAGGCTGTGCCCCTCTTTGACGACGGGCAGCATGGGGACGGCGCGGCCGGGGACAACGTCTTTGCCGCGACATGGACGCCGGAGATCAGCGGCGAGATCACGGTGCAGGTGATGGCGACCGGCACGGATGCGGCGGGCAACCCGTTCGAGCGGCTGTCAGTGTTGGGTGTCAGCGTGGAGTAGACAGTCGTCTACTGTACAAAAAGCCCCGGCGGTCGAATCACCGGCGGGGCTGCTTTCTATGACAAGGCATAACCCGGCGTGTGCATCAGTCGCCGTGGCCGTTGCGGCGGAAGTGCGCTTCGGCCTGGAATGTGACCTGCTCAGGCGAGCGGCCGCGGCCCACCACATCGCGCGAGTACTGGCTGAGCACCTGCATCTGGGCCCGCGTCGCGAAGCAGCGGACCTCGCGCGGGTCGCGCTCCTCGTCTTCGGCCAGGGCCTCCTGTGCCACGAGCAGGATACGGTCGCGATTGGCATCATAGCCGAGCCCCATGGCGCCGACGCGGAAGAGCGGGTCCAGCGGCTCGTGGAGCTCCATCTCCGTCTCGTTGACGGCGAGATCCTCGTGGCGCGCAACGCCGAATTCCTGCTCCAGGTTTTGCACCATTTCGTCGATGGCATCGGCCAGCGCCGACACCTGCTCCTTCTCGCACAGCAGGGTCAGCCGGTCGAGTCCCTTTTCCGCCTGGATATAAAAGACGCGCTGGCCTGGCTGGCCGACGGCGCCGGCTGTGATATGGGTGACGGGGTCCAACTCGATAATCGGATTTGCCATACATACGCTCCGTAGCTCGGTCGAATGGCGCGTAGCATAATGGACGGCCGCGCCTTTGTCAAGCAGAGTGCGACTTTCTTCAATATGTAAACGGCGTCTCTGCCAGGTAGTCGGCCAGGGAGCCGGCGCGGCGGTCGCGGTCCGACAGCAGCGGCTCTGTGACCGGCCAGGCCACCGCAAGCTGCGGGTCGTTCCACGCGATCCCGCGCTCGTGCGCCGGGCTGTAGACCGCACTGGTCTTGTAGAGAATCTCGGCCTCGTCGCTCAACACGCAGAAGCCGTGCGCGAAGCCGGTGGGGACGTACACCTGGCGGAAGTTGTCCGCAGTCAGCTCCACGCCGACCCACTGGCCGAACGTGGGGGAGCCCACGCGGATGTCCACGGCCACATCCCAAACGGCGCCGCGCACCACGCGCAGGACCTTGACCTGCGCGGCCGGCGGCAGTTGGAAGTGCAGGCCGCGGAGCGTGCCGCGCGTGGATTTCGAGTGATTGTCCTGGACAAAGTCGGTCTCGATGCCCGCGCTGCGCCAGGCCTCTGCGTTGTAGCTTTCCAGGAAGAAGCCGCGTGCATCACGGAACACGCGCGGGGTGATGACCAGCACGCCGGGAAGCGTTGTCGTTTCGATCTGCATATCGCCGGAACCGCCTTATTTTTTGACTGGTGGCCTCTCGCACCAACGTTGCGCGCCGTTGGCCCGCTCAGGATGCTTGCGTCCTTCGTAATTCATAATTCGTCATTCTTCAGCTTCGCCTCGATGCGGGCCAGCCGGTGGCGCAGCTCGCCCACGGTTTCATCGCGCAGGTAGCCGGACGGCCAGCCCTCTGCGATGCGCAGCGCCCACGCGGCCCAGCCGCGCGCGGCAGCCAGGTCGCCGCTGTGCCACTCGTGATGCTTGGCAAGCTCGATATAGGGGGTCAGGTCATCGCCTGTGACCGTGCTGATCCAGGTCTCCCAGAGGGCGACGGCCTCAGCGCGGCGCTCCAGCCGCTTGTACGCGTAGCCCAGGTCGCGCCATGCCTGCACCTGCACCTCGCTGGCCGCCAGCCGGTCTACTGCCGACTGATAGGCAACGAGGCTGGCATCGCTCCAGTTCAGCGCCTCGTAGCAGCGGCCCAGGCTGAGGCATTCGAGCGGGTGCAGCTCCGTCACATGCGCCGCGACATTGTCCGGGTCGAAGCTGCGGGCCATGCGCGCGGCCAGCAGCACCATCGAGACGATATCCTGCAGGTTGTGGTAGAAGACGCGGGCCAGCATCTCCGTACCCCCGCCCGTCAGGTAGTACTGGCGGTAGATATCGGGGATCAGGGCACCCGGCACATCATCGGCGGTCCGCTGCAACCCCAACACCTGGCGTTCCAGGTTGCCCAGACTGCATGAGCCCCAGCGCATCCGGTAAAGCCGTCGCGCGGGCGGCAGCAGGTCGAGGTGCGGCGCGTCGGCCAGCGGCGGCTCCAGGCCGGCCAGCCGGAACCGGTTGTGGATGAGCGGCATGTCAAACCCGCGGCCGTTGAAGCTGACGATGCCGGTTGCATCCGCCAGCGCCGCCTCGACCAGATGGAGCTGGCTGCGCTCTTCTGCGGGGTTGCGCATGAAGTACTGGCGCACCACGAAGGCCGGCTCCGGCGTCAGTTCGCAGGTTCCGATGCCGATGAGAAAGGTGTACGTGCCCGCGCCGAGCGAGAGGCCGGTCGTCTCCGTGTCGATGAAAGCGGCCCGCGGCGGTTGCAGGTCGAAGAGCGTCTCGTTCCGGTCCAGCGCGGCGAGCGCGGCCGGGCGGATGTTCAGCCATGCGGCGAGGTCGGGCTGCTCGGCCAGGGGGTAACGGGTGGTGGCAACCCAGGCTGCGCCGTGAGGCGTGAGCACCGCTTCGCCGGGCAGCTCAAGCGGCCCCGCACCGGTGGAGGGAGCCGCCGCGGCCATCTCCGGCGCCGGCCGCGCGGAGAGATGCTGTGGCCCGCGCTGTACGCCGAGCCGCCGCAGCCGTTCCAGGCGTTGCCGGAGGTCATCGCTCATGGTCTCTAGTTTAACGCATATCAGCAGCCGCGCCAAGTTCATTTGTTCGTAACCATGAAAAAATCGCTTGACAAGCAGTTGACTGTGCCCGTATAATCGCATTCTATTAAGATTTCCGAAACATTTACTGGGTCCCGTTTGCGGTGTCGACAGGAGTATGTCCCATGGAAAAACCCTGGCAGGCATTTTACGAGCCCACCGTTCCTCGTACCATCACCTATCCGCACATCCCGCTGCACCAGATGCTTGAGGATAGCGCCCGCAAGTATGCTGACCAACCGGCCATCAAGCTCGTGCTGCGTTACCTCGGCCCGGTCACGCTTGGCGCCAACCTCACCTACCGCCAATTGCTGGACCAGGTGAACCGCTTTGCGGCCGCGCTCCATGCGCTCGGCGTGCGCAAGGGCGACCGGGTTGCGTTGATGCTGCCGAATCTGCCGCAGATGGTCATCGCCTTCTACGGCGCGCTCAAGCTCGGCGCCATCGTGGTCAACACCAATCCCACGTACACCTCGCGCGAGATCGAGCAGCAGTTTGCGGATGCCGGTGCGGAAACCGTCGTGCTGTTGAGCAGCCTCTATGGCAAGCTACAGGCCGTCCAGGCGCGCACCGCTATCAAGCGCGTGATTATCGCAGACGTGCCTGATTACGTCCCGATGCCCTGGAAGGCGCTGGTCAAGAGCAGCGTCAGGAAGCAGGGGCAGATGGTGGACGTGGCGGAAGGCGAGGGAATCTACAGCTTCCGCAAGCTGCTGGACGCGCATCCGGAGGCCCCTCCGCAGGTGGACATCGCCAGCGACGAGGTCGCCCTGTTCCAGTATACCGGCGGCACGACCGGCGTGCCGAAAGCCGCGATGCTGACGCACTATAATGCAGTTGCCAACACCATCCAGATACGGCAATGGCTGCATGTTGTCGAGGATGGCAAAGACCGCGTGTTGGGCGCGATCCCGTTCTTCCATGTCTACGGCATGACGGTCGCCATGAGTTTGGCGGTATATGCGGGTGCGCAACTTCTGATTGTGCCGAACCCGCGGCACATCGACTCGGTGATCGAAGTCATCGATCGGGAGCGTGCCAGCATCTTCCCCGGCGTACCCACCATGTACATAGGCGTCATCCATCATCCCAAGGTCAAAGACTATGATTTGAAGTCAGTCAAGGCGTGCATCAGCGGCGCCGCGCCGCTGCCGATGGATGTGCAGCTCCAATTCGGGGAGATAACGGGCGGCCGGCTGGTGGAAGGCTACGGGCTGACCGAGGCCGCGCCGGTCACGCACTGCAACCCCATTACCGGCGAGCGCCGCGCCGGTTCGATTGGTCTGCCGCTGCCGGATGTCGAAGCGAAGATCGTGGATTACGAGACGTTTGCGGACAAGCCCGTGGGCCAGGAAGGCGAGCTGTGGGTGCGCGGCCCGCAAGTGATGAAGGGCTACTGGCAGCGCGATGACGAGACGGCCAAGACCGTGACGGCGGACGGCTGGCTGCGGACCGGCGACATCGCCCGCATGGATGCCGACGGCTACTTCTACATTGTGGACCGCCTGAAGGACATCATCATCGCGTCGGGCTTCAACATCGTGCCGCGCGAAGTGGAGGAGGTCCTGTTCGAGCATCCGAAAGTGCAGGAGGCGGTCGTGGCCGGTGTGCCGGATGCCCGCCGCGGGGAGACGGTCAAGGCGTACATAGTGCTCAAGCCCGGCGAGACGGCTACCGTGGATGAGATCGTCGCCTTCTGCAAGGAGCGGCTCGCACCATACAAAGTGCCCAGGCAGGTCGAGTTTCGCTCCGAGCTGCCAAAGACCATGGTGGGCAAGTTCCTGCGCCGGGTGCTCGTCGAAGAGGAGCAGAACAAGCTGAGCGGCTGAGGTCTCGGGCAGGCGCTCACGAGTTGCGGCATAGCCAGGAGCCGCGCAGGGCGGCTTCGTCATGTGTGGGCCGCAGTTTCAACTGCCGGCTCCGTCTGATGTACAATGCCGTGCAGCCTGCACCGGAACGGAGCACCTCTATTTGGCCGACCTGACCATCTCCCAGGGCCGCGAGCAAACCATTGCGACGCGGCCTTTGCGCGCTTACCTGGCCCTGACAATCGGCGTCTTGTGCATCAGCACGACTGCGATCTTCACCAAGTGGGCCGCCATGCCCGGCCCCGTCACCGCGGTCTGGCGCATGATCATCGCGGCTGCGATCCTGGCCCTGCCGCTGTGGCGCCGCGCACGCGGTTGGAGTCCGACCGCGCGCCGCGCGGTCCCCTGGGGCATCATGGGCGGCCTCTGGTTTGCCGTCAACCTGGGCATGTTGAACTCGGCGCTGACCCTCACCTCCGCGGCGACCGCCACGCTGCTGGATAACACTGCGCCGGTGTGGGTGGGGCTGGGCGCGCTGGTGCTTTTCCGCGAGCGCCTGCGGCTGGGCTACTGGGCCGGGCTGACCCTGGCGCTCGGCGGCGCGGCAGTGGTGACGGGGTTCAACCCGGCCGGCGGCTTCCGGCTCCAGCCGGGCGATGTACTGGCGTTTGCCGGTGCGCTCTTCTATGCAGGCTACCTGCTCAACACGCAGCGCGCGCGCCGCCATCTCGACGGGTTATCGTACCAGTGCCTCGTTGCGCCGGTTGCGGCCGTGGCCCTGCTCGTCGTCTGTGCCGTCATGGGCCTGCCCCTGACGGGCTACCCGCTGCAGAGCTATGCGGCGATGGCCGCGGTGGCGCTGCTGGCGCAGGTGGGCGGGTGGCTGCTCATCAGCTACGCGCTGGGCCACGTCTCAGCTTCGGCCGCGGTGGTCGTGCTCCTGGCGCAACCGGTTGTCACCGGACTGCTCTCGATCCCGCTGCTCGGCGAGGCGTTGACCGTTCCGCAACTGGCGGGCGGCGCATGCCTGCTGACTGGCATCTACCTCTGCCTGCGGGCCACGGATGGTGCGCAATGAGCCAGAACAGGCAACCGCCCATTATGTGTCCCCATCGCACCGGTGATAAAATGCCATGACACTCAGCGATGAAGGAGCACTATGGTTCACACCAGTGCGGAAGCCGGGCCGGCAGCGCAAGCGTTAATCTCCATTGTCATTCCCTGCTATAACGAAGCGGCCAACCTGCGCCGCGGGGTGCTCGATGAGGTGATCGATTACCTCGCGGGCCAGGACCGCCCCTGGGAGCTTGTCATCGCGGACGACGGCTCGTCGGATGGTAGCCTGGCCCTGTGCCGGCAGTTTGCAGAGGAGCACCGGGGCGTGCGCGTGTTTGCGCTGCCGCACGGGGGCAAGCCCGCCGCGGTCTACGGCGGCATCTGCGAGGCGCGCGGCGACATCGTCCTGTTCACCGACATGGACCAGTCCACGCCGCTGGCGGAGATGGCGAAGCTGCTGCCGTGGTTTGAACGGGGCTACGAGGTGGTAATCGGCTCGCGCGGGCTGGAGCGCGCCGGCTTTTCGCTGGGCCGGCGTGTGGCATCGCGGCTGTTCCGCATGGCGCGTGGGCTGGTGCTTCTGCGCGAGATCAACGACACGCAGTGCGGCTTCAAGGCGCTGCGGCGAGAGCTGGCCGCCGAGCTCTTCCCGAATTTGTCGTTCTTCACCACGCAGCCCGCGCATACCGGCTGGACGGTGAGCGCGTTTGACGTGGAGTTGCTCTACCTGGCCCAACAATGGGGCGTCCCGATCAAAGAGGTCGAAGTCGAGTGGCACAACCGCGATGTCAGCACGACGAAGGGCCGCGGCAAGAGCCAGTTCATGCGCGAGTCGTTGGAGATGGCGCGGCAGGTCGTTGCCATCCTGCGCAACCGCGCTGCAGGGAAGTACCGGCGCCGCGAGCAGAGCCGGTGCTGAGGGTAGTTTTGACAGGATTCACAGGATTTACAGGATTGTCTCATAAATCATCCTGTCAATCCTGTCCCGGTCATCGTGTGGGTTGGGTGAGTTACGAGAGGGATCGGTCATGCAGGCAGCAGATTTCCGGCGCACCGATAATCAGGCGGCCCTGCGCGGCCACCCGTCCTATGTCTGGCGCGCCGGACAGGAGCGGCGGCTGGCGCTGGTACGCCGGTGGGCAAAGCTGGAGGGCAGCCGCATCCTCGACGCGGGCTGCGGCGTCGGGATGTATGCCGAGAAGTTCAGCCAGTTCTCGCCGGATGTCGTCGGGGTGGAAATCGACGCGGCCGCGGCTGCGGAGGCGCAGCGTCGCGGTCTGCTCGTGGTCGTCGCGCCCGCCGAAGAGCTGCCGTTCGACGAGGACAGCTTCGACGTGGTCTTCTCGCACGAGGTCATCGAGCATGTGAACGACGACCGCCGCGCGGCTGCGGAGATGGTGCGCGTGCTCGCGCCCGGCGGCCGCATCGTGCTGTTCTGCCCCAACCGGCTCTATCCCTTCGAGACCCACGGCCACTACTGGCGCGGCAAGTATCGCTTCGGCAACACTCCGCTCATCAACTGGCTGCCGAATCCCTTGCGCAACCGGCTGGCGCCCCACGTCCGCGCGTACACGCGCGGCGGCATCCGCAACCTCTTCGCGGGCCACCCCGTCCGCATCATCCACCACACCGTCATCTATCCCGGCTTTGACAACATCGTGGCGCGGCGGCCCGCCGTGGGTCGGGTGCTGAAGCGCGTGCTCTACGCGCTCGAAAATACTCCCCTGCGCTGGTTCGGGCTCAGCCATTTCATCGTGCTGGAGCGCACCTGATTCGGGTGCGTTCCAACTTGGGGGCGCGAGCATCCTGAGCGGGTGGACGGCCCACCGCTGCCGACGGCGCAGGACTAGTCGAAGGATGTCTCGACGGGCCGCCCCTTCGACTGCGCTTCCCGAGCCAAGCGAAGCCTGGCCGGTCGCTCCGCTCAGGGTGCTTCCTTGCCGCCCCCAACGCGAAACGCACCCACCTGATTCACCTCGTTTGCCATTCGTGCGGAAATCTGCTATTATGTCCTTTACTACGCGGGGGGTAGGCAACTACCCTCCGTCACTTTTACTACCCGGATCGTGTTGCATCCATGAATCGCACCCAACAAATTCAACGCTGGCGGCGTCATCGCCGCGCCAGGGGCGGCCCGCGCTATGGCCGCTGGCTGCTGGCGCTGGTGGGCGGCTTCCTGCTGGTCAACGTCTTTCTGCTTGTCTCGATGGTGTTCGGCGCAGTCGCCAGCGCCGCAGGCGTCTACTCCTTCTTCGCGCAAAACCTGCCTGACCCCACCTCGATTCAGACCGAACAGGTCAGCTACGAGACGGTCAAGATCTACGACCGCACCGGCAAACATCTGCTGTACGAATCCATCGACCCCCGACCCTTCCGCGGCGACCGCCAGTATCTCACGATCGACCAGATTCCCGACCTGGTGAAGGACGCGACGGTCGCGCTCGAAGACCGCAGCTTCTACAGCAATATCGGCGTCAATCCGCGCGGCCTGGCGCGTGCGTTGATCTCCAACCTGCGCGGGCAGAGCATCCAGGGCGCGAGCTCGATCACGCAGCAGTTGGTCAAGAACGTCCTCATCGACCCGGAGGAACGCTACCAGCAGTCCTACGTGCGCAAGCTCAAGGAAGCCATCATGGCGATTGAGATTACGCGCATGTATCCGGGCCGCGAGGGCAAAGACCAGATTCTCGAGTGGTACATCAACTATAACTTCTACGGCAACGCCGCGTACGGCATCGAGGCCGCGGCGCGGGTCTACTATGACAAATCCGTGGCCGATCTGACGCTGGATGAGGTCGCAGTGCTGACGGCCATCCCGCAGTATCCCGGCCTGAACCCCTTCCAGGCGCCCGGCGATGCGTACCGCCGCCAGCGCAAGGTGCTCGATGCGATGGTGGAGGCCGGCTACGTCAAGCAGGCCGACGCGGACGCAGCCAAACGCTACTTCAACACCCCGCTGCTGAACTACCTGGTCAAGGAAGGGCTGCTCTCGCAGGGCGACCTGCCGTTGATTGCGACGGGCGATCGCCCCGCTACTGCGCGCGGCCTCAACGCGCTCGTCAAGGCCGACGAACTCACCCGCGAGGAAGCTGACGCGGCCAAGCGGCTGGCTCACGGCCTGTGGCAGTACACACGGGAGTCCGCACAGGAACGCTTCGAGGTGCCGCCGGACGCGCCGCACCTGGCACTCCACGTGCTCCAGCAGCTCCAGGAAAAATACAACACGCCGGAGGATCCCTACTTCATCTGGCAGAACGGTCTGCGGGTGTACACGACGCTCGACTGGGATCTGCAGGTGTACGCCGAGTGCGTTGCCCGCAGCCACATCGCCTCGATGCAGTGGCGCGATGCGAAGCCCTGCCAGAACGACCTGGCGACGCTTCCGCCGGTGCCGGAGGCGCTCTCGCAGAAGTTTGACCACGAGGTCTCTAACGCGTCCGTCGTTGCGATTCGTCCGACTACGGGTGAAGTGCTGGTGATGGTCGGCAGCCTGGATTACTTCGATGACGCCATCGACGGTCAGGTTAATGTCGCGCTGGCTGAACGGCAGCCCGGTTCTTCTTTCAAACCCTACACCTACCTGACTGCGTTCGAGTCGGGCAACTTCGCGCCGGCGTCGATGGCGATGGACGTGCGCACGGTCTTCCCCGACCCCGGCAACCCGCCCTATGCACCGGAGAACTACGACCGGCGCTATCACGGGCCGCAGTCGCTGCGCCAGGCGTTGCAGCGGTCGTACAACATCCCCGCCGTCTGGCTGATGGACCAGGTGGGCATCTCGAATGTTATCAAGACCGCGCGGCGCGTCGGCGTCAGCAGCCTCGACAACGAGCTCAGCTCCTACGGGTTGAGCCTGACCCTGGGCGGCGGCGAGGTCTCGCTGCTCGACCACACCTACGCGTTCAGCGTCTTCGCCAACGGCGGCGTGATGGCCGGTCAGCCGATTGCGGAGGAGCTCCAGCGGCCCGGCTATCGCAAGCTCGATCCGGTGTTCGTGCTCAAGGTCGAAGATAAGGACGGCAAATCCCTGGAGGAATATCGCCAGCCCACGACCGAACGGGTTGTGGAGCCTGCGCCGATGTACCTCCTGAACAACGTGCTGAGCGACAACGGCCCGCGGCCCGCGGCCTTCGGCAGCTACGCGAACTATCTGACGCTGCCCAACCGGCCCGTCGCGGCCAAGACCGGCACGACCAACATGTGGCTGGACGCCTGGACGATGGGCTATACGCCGCAACTGGCGGTCGGTGTCTGGACGGGCAACAGCGACAACAAGCCGATGAAGCTGGCCGACGGCTCCATTACGGCTGCGCCGATCTTTAGCCGCGTGCTCGCCAAGGGCGTGGAGGGTCTGCCTGCGCAGGGGTGGGAGCAGCCGCCGGGCCTGGTGCGGGTGCGGGTCTGTGTGCCGTCCGGCCTGCTGCCGACGCCCGATTGCCCGTCCACCACGTCTGACCTGTTCCTGGCGGGCAAGGCGCCGGTCATGCAGGACAACATGTACCAGGCGTTCGAGATCAACAGCGAGAACGGCAAGCGGGCCTCCGCCTGCACGCCGCCGGAGCTGATTCAGCGCGTCGTCTACCAGGTCTACCCGTCTACCGCAGCGGATTACGTGCGTGCGCAGGAAATCGCGCAGCCGCCGGTGGAGGTGGACGGGCCGTGCGGCGGCGGCGAGCTGGCCGGCGATGTCGCCATCGGTGAGCCGTACATCGGCGCGCGCGTCAAGGGCGGCGTGCAGATCACCGGCAACGCGCGTGCCGGCGACTTCCGCGCCTTCAAGATTGAGGTCGCATCTGCACAGGCGCCGGATCAGTGGATTCCCATTGGCGGCGAGCACTTCGAGCAGATCAGCAACGGCCCGCTGGAGTTCTGGGATACGACCGGGTTCGACGGGCTGTACACGCTGCGGCTGGTCGTCATGGAGCACAGCGGCAACGTGCTGACCTACGAGTCGCCCATCGTCGTGGACAACGGCGCGCCGAGCATCAATATCATTAATCCATCTCAGGATCAGCTTTACTACATGGAGATTCATGAGCTGGTGAGCCTGACCGCGGACGCGCAGGACACCTGGGAGATGGACAAGGTCGTGTTCTACCTGGACGATGCCCCCATCGGCGAGACCACCGTCGCGCCGTTCAGCGTGCGCTGGACCATCCGCATGGCTGACGTGATGCCCAGGGGCGGCGGCACAGAACGCGCAACCGTCAAGAAGCTGGACGGCACGACTGCCGAGATCACGATTTCCACGCGCGGCAATGGCTCCGGCGCAGCGGTCATGGACGGCCAGCTTGTCGAGATGCATACGGTGCACGCGGTGGCATTCGACCGCGCGGGGAATGAAACCAAGAGCGAACCCGTGCGTTTCTTCGTGATGCACAAGCCCAAGGATGCTGCGCAACCCTGAGATGTCACAGGCTATGCCTAACATTCTCATCACTAACGATGACGGGCACCAGGTGCCGGCCATCGCGGCGTTGGTCGCGGCGCTCAAGACCGTCGGCAACGTGGTCGTGTTCGTGCCCGACCACAACTGGTCTGCCGCGGGCCACACCAAGACGATGCACAAGCCGCTGCGGGTGAGCGAGGCGCAGTTGCCCGATGGCACGCCCCTGTACGTCACCAGCGGCACGCCGTCCGATTGCGTCGGGCTGGCGTTGCTCGGCGTCGTGCCGCAGCCGCCGGATCTGATCGTCTCCGGCATCAACCAGGGCGCGAACCTGGGGTATGACATGACCTACTCCGGGACGGTGGCTGCGGCCATGGAAGCCGCAGTGAACGGGCTGCCGGCGATTGCCGCTTCGCAGGATGAGACGAAGGATGGCCGCGGCGACCTGGCGTTCGCGGCAAATGTGCTGGCGCAGTTGGCGCGGCAGACGCTGGCGCACGGGCTGGGACCCGGCTGCCTGCTCAACGTCAATTTCCCGGCATTGCCGCGCGTCGCGGTGCGCGGGATCCAGGTCACGCGGCTGGGCCGGCGCATCTACCGCGACGCGCTCGTCCGGCGGCTGGACCCGCGCGGCCGGCCCTACTACTGGATCGGCGGCGATGTGCCCGACGGCATACCCGATGATGGGACCGATATCGGCGCGCTGAGCCAGGGCTATGTGTCCGTGACGCCGCTCACACTGGATATGACCGCAGAGCGTGAGTTGGCGGGCCTGCGCACCTGGGATTGGCAGTTGCAGTCATGAGCTTCAAACCGATGCCCTGTTCCGATCGCTGGAGCGGCCTGGTGGCGCTGCTGGTCTTTGGCTTGCTGGACTATACCCTCGTCCGGCAGGTGATGAGCCGGCCCATCGACGGCCTGAGCTTCCTGCTGGGATTCAGCGCGGTGGTCATCCCGTTCGTGATGGTCTATGTCGCCTACCGCACTCTCGGCGCGTTCACCCTGGAGTACTGGATCGACCGGGACGCAGTGACGGTCGTGTGGGGTCTGACGCGGCACATCGTGCCGCTGACCCACATCGAACGAATTCTAACCAATCCTGTGCTGCAACCCCGGCAAGGCCCCCGGCTCTGGCATTGGCCGTGTCCGTTTCGCCGTCGCGTGCGCTGTGATCGGCTGGGGGTCGTGAATGCTTACGCAACGCAGCCTCTCAGCGAACAGCTTGTCCTCGTGACACCCGCTGAAAGCTACGGCCTGTCGCCGGCGGATCGTGAGGGCTTCGTCCGGGCGCTTCAGGATCGCTATGCCCTCGGTGCGGCGCGGCCCATGCAACCGGAGCTTCGCCGTCCGCCCATCTGGACGTGGCCGCTCTGGCGTGATCGCGCCGCCCTGTTTCTGATTGCCGCGGGACTCTTGGGCGTGATATTGATGTTCGCAGTCCTGTCATTCCTCTTTCCCTATCTTTCGGCTGATCTGCCGCTCCATTTCGATGTCAACGGCCTGCCCGACCGCATCGCGCCGAAGTCCGGCCTGTTTGGCCTGCCGGTCATCGGACTGGTGACATGGTTGTTCAACACGGTGGTGGGCATCTGGTTGTACCGGCGCATCCAGCGGGGCGCCGCATACCTGTTGTGGGGCGGCGCGATGATTGTCCAGGGGATTACCGGGCTGGCGCTGTTCAATCTGATGCGGTGGTAGCCGCCGGTGCGGTGGTAGCCGCCGGTGCGGTGGTAGCTGGAGGGGGTGTTACGCAAGACGTGCTTTTCCGCCTCGTGTTGGGGCTGGTGCTTAGCAGTGCGATCGGCTTCGTGGCGTATCGCCGCGGCTCGCTGGCGGGCAGCGGCGTGGGCGGGGCCGTCCTCATCGGCACGACCATCTTCGGCTTCGGCGGCTGGGTGCGTGGGCTATTGCTGATTGCCTTCTTCATCAGCTCCAGCGCACTGTCGCATTACCGGAAAACGCAGAAGACCGCCCTGGCGGAGAAGTTCGCCAAGGGTAGCCGCCGCGACCTCAGCCAGACGCTGGCGAACGGCGGAGTGGCTGCTCTGCTGGCAGTGATCATCGGCCTGGCCGGCTCCGCGGCTGCACTCTATCCGGTCCTGGCGTTGGGATTTCTTGGCGCGCTGGCGACCGTCAACGCGGATACCTGGGCGACCGAGCTGGGCGTGTTGGCACGGCGCGCACCGCGCCTGATCACGACGGGCCGGCAGGTGCCCGTGGGCACTTCGGGCGGTGTCACGCGCACGGGCACGCTGGCCGCGCTGGCCGGCGCGCTGTTCATCGGGGCTGCCGCGTTCGTGCTGATTCAACTGGCCGCCCGCGCGACCACCGGCGCGTGGCTGTGGAGCGACTGGATCGTGATGCCAATCGCAGCCGTCAGCGGGCTGGCCGGTGCGCTGTTCGACAGCCTGCTCGGCGCGACCGTGCAGGCCATTTACGTCTGCGACCGCTGCGGAACCGAGACGGAGCGCACCGTGCACCGCTGCGGCAGCGCGACGCGGCGCGTGCGCGGGTGGCCCTGGCTGAACAACGAGGGCGTCAACTTCCTGGCCTCGGTTGCCGGCGCGCTGGTCGCCGCGGGGCTGGCGGTCGTCATCATGTGAAGCGCTCTGAGCGGAAGGCGTCGCAGACAAGCCCTGCCTGGCTGCGACGCACGTAGTCGAAGCGCTGCACTCCTCGCCGCCGAAGAACCGCATCCTTCGACTGGCCGCATGTGGTCAACGACGTTGAGCCGACCACCCGCTCAGGATGCTTTCGTAATTCGCAATTCGTCATTCTCAATTCGTCCGGAATCGCCATGACCGACCAACTTGAACCCCTGATGACCATCATCATCCCCGCATACGACGAGGAGCACCGGCTGCCGCGCTCGCTGGACAAGATCGTCGCGTTCATCGCAGCGCAGGCGGATGAGTTCGAGGTGCTGATCGTCGAGAACGGCAGCCGTGACCGTACGACGGAGGTTGCCGAGGCATACGCCGCGCGCTATCCCTACATCCATGTGCTGCACAGCGAGAAGGGCAAGGGCGCAGCCGTGCGCGCCGGGATGCTGGCAGGCCGAGGGCGCTACCTGTTCATGTGCGACTCGGACCTGTCGATGCCTATCACGGAGGTGTGTAAGTTTCTGCCGCCAGAACTGACAGGGTATGACATCGCGATTGCCTCGCGCGAGGGACCGGGCGCACACCGCTACGGTGAGCCTGCCTACCGTCACCTGATGGGCCGGGTCTTCAACCTGATTATCCGCGTGCTGGCGATTCCCCGTCTACAGGATACGCAGTGCGGGTTCAAGAGCTTCCGGCGGGATGTGGCGCAGGAGGTGTTCAGTTGCCTGACGATGACCGGCTGGTCGTTCGATGTCGAGGCGCTGTTCATCGCGCTGCGCCGCGGCTACAAGGTCATTCCGGTGCCGGTGGATTGGTACTTCGACGCTGACAGCCGCGTCAACCCGCTGCATGACACCTGGCGCATGTTCCGCGATGTGGTGAAGATTCGCCTCAAGGGGCTGCGCGGGGCGTATGACCGCCCGTGCTCATCCTGACAGCGACAGAACCCACCAGGCGAGCACGCCCACCTGCGCCGCGACAATCAGCCAGAAGATGGCCTGAAAGTCCCGCCGGCTGACCTTGTGGTGAAATACGCGCATCCCCAGAAACGCACCCGGCGTCCCGCCGAGCGCGGCGAGCAGGTGCAGCACCAGCTCCGGCACGCGGGTGTTGCCCATCTTTGCCTGCGCCTTATCCCACCCGTACACCCCGAACGTCGTCATGCTCAGCGCGACCACCCACATACCGATCCACAACGCGAGTGAGCTGGGCCGGTCCAACGCAAAGGCGAAGCCGAACAGCAGCACCAGCGCAGACCCCACCCCGACCAGCAAGAACTTGAGATAGGGAATATTGAGCACCGAGCCGGCCTGCACGTTAAGCGCGGTCGGGCCCTTGTTCGTGTGCGTCACAGTGAAGCGGACGCGCTGGCCCGGGTGCAGTGCATGGCGGCCCTCGACGTTGCGGACGTGGACGAAGATGTCCTGGTTGACCGCGCCGCGCGCGCTGTCGGGCCGGATGAAGCCAAAGCCCCGGTCGGCATCGAACTTGACCACGACGCCGGCCTGCACACCGGTCGGCGGCGGGGCCGGAGGGGTGTTTTTCGGCACATGACCTCCGAGCAAGAGTTACAGGTTGCAGGTTCGCAAGTTACAGGTTGCTTACGGGCGTATTCCATTCCTGGACACAGAAGCGAAGCATCCTGAGCGGGTGAACAACTCAACGCCGCCGGCGGCGCAAGACCAGTCGAAGGATGCCGTGCTTCGGCTGCGCCGATGCCGCAGCGGCCGCCCCTTCGACTGCGTGCCAAGGGGCTTGGCTTCGCCAAGCACGCTTGGCCCTCCGCTCAGGGTGCTTCTTGCTGCCCTTGACTGCAACTTTCAACCTGTAACCTTCAACTCTCAACCTGCGCGTCTGAATCTGCCCAATACCGCCACAGGCGCACCTCGGGCTGCGGGTCGAGCCGCGCCAGGCGGAGCAGCGTCTTTTCCACGGCGAGCGGGTTGCGGTCGCTCAGGATGCTGGGGCGGCCCAGTCGCGCCGCGACCACGCCGGTCGTGCCCGACCCAGCGAAGAAGTCGCCCACGAAGTCGCCGGGCCGGCTGGAGGCTCTGACGATGCGCTCCAGCAGGGCCGTGGGCTTCTGCGTCTCGTAGCCCACGCGCTCCGAATGGATGCGCGCGACGACCGGGAAGTACCACCAGTCCTCCGGCACCTTGCCGCGCGCCAGGTCCGGCACCTTGCCGAAGCCGGCCTTCGGGCTGCTGGCAAAGGTCTTGACCGTGGATGCGTCATAGGGCACGCGCACCGCGTCGGCGTCGAAATAGGTGTTCGCGGAGCGGGTGTAGACCAGGATCGTGTCATGCTTGCGCTTGAACGCGCTGCGGATGGGCGACGGACCGTGATAGCACCAGATGATCTCGTTGAGGAAACGTTTGCGGCCAAACAGACGGTCCAGCTCTACCTTGACGTAGTGGACGGCGTGCCAGTCGAGATGCACGTACAGCGTGCCGCTGTCGGCCAGCAGGTCGCGGCACAGTGCGAGACGGCGGGCCAGCCAAGCCAGGTAGGCCTCGAATTCCTGGTCGTCGCGGTACGCGTCGATCGAGCGTGAGGACTGCTCCCGCGTCCCCGCGACCCGTGCGCCGTAAGTCTTGCCCGTGCCAAACGGCGGGTCCAGGTAGATGAGCTGGAACCGTCCCACCCACTGGTCCGTCATGGTTTGTAGCAGCGGGAGGTTGTCGGCGCAGTAGACATCCGCGGTCACCGAACCGGCCCCTGGTGCCGGCAAACCGAGCACCGACGGCAGCGGGAGGCGCACCGGTGCGGCATCTGCCGCCGCCGTTGCCAGTTCGGGCAGGTCGAGTTGGGTGTAGTTGTGTTCGTAAGCGCCGCGGCCCATGGCGGCATGATACCGCAGGCCGCGCGCGTGCGCAAGGCGAGCATCATAGAACGCTGATGACGCTGATTATCCTGATCACTTTGCTCTAATGATTTTACGGATCATGACCATCAGGGCCAACGGGTCAACCGAAGGTTGACACAAGGTTGGCATGTTATCAGCGTTCTATTCTCTCGCGATTTAGCGAAATAGCAACGGTTGAGTATAATAACTGCCAGCCAGAAAACCTCTGTTGAAGAAGGCGCCTCGAAGGTATGACTATTCATTGGCCCTGGGCCAAGCAAAAAGCCAGGATTGTGTGGATCGACCTGGGCGACCTGGGCGATCTCGTCCATCCGGAAGGCCCGCACGAGCAGTGGCAGGACCACGGGCTCGGCCTGCTGCGCACGATTATGCACCAGGCCGGCATCCCGACGGATGTCGTATCGACACGCGCGGTCACATCCTGGGACCAGCTCAAGGCGCAGGTGGCCGGCTATGACATCGCGCTGATGAACGTGCGCAGCTACACCTTCCCTTCCGGGCGCAAGGCCGCGCAGGTGTTCAAGGAAGTCAATCCGCACGGCCTGGTCATGGCGGGCGGGATGCACGCGACGGTTGCCGCAGACGAGATGCTCGAAGCGCCCGAGTTCGACAAGATTTGCCAGGGGCCGGGCGAAAATGTCATCGTGGACCTGGTGCGCGACCCGGCGGCGTTCCCGCGCCTGTTCCAGGGCCAGGGCGCGGCGTCGATGGCCGAGTGGCCCATGATCGACCGCACCCTCTGGCCGCAGCCCGCCGGCCGCGACGTGGCGCGGCGCTTCAACTGGCCGCTCGAACCGGAATGCGGCTGGGGCCCGGGGCCGGTCGTGACGCTGCTGACGAGCCGCGTCTGCCCGTGGCAGTGCGTCTTCTGCAACGAAAGCTCCTACGTGCCAAACATGGGCCGCCGGCCCGTGGATGCGGTCATTGAGGAGCTGAACTACCTGGACGATCACTACGGCGTCGGCTCCTTCGTCATCCACGATTCGATGTTCTTCCAGAATCCGAGCTGGCTGCGCGAGTGGATCGAGAAGTACCCGCGCAAGGCGCACAAGCGGTGGGGCTACTGGGCCGCGGGCCGGGCTGACACGGTGCGCCAGTGGCCCGACCTGTTCGAGGCGCTCGTCCGTGAGACGAACTGGAACATGATCTCCATCGGCTTCGAGTCGGGCAGCGACCGGGTGTTGCGGCTGCTGAACAAGGAATGCACCGAGGAAGACAACTACTTCGCCATCGACCTGGTGAACCGGCTGGGTGATGAGCTGGCCGCGAAGGGCCGGATTCCCCCGCGCTTCTGGTCGAATATCATGCTCGGCATCCCCGGCGAGCAGCCGGAGGATGCCTTCAAGACGATGCGCATGATCAAGCGAATGAAGCGCGTGTTCCCGTCCATCTCCTATTACGCGCCCTATCCGGGCTCCGCGCTTGGCTTCCAGCTCATCGCGGAGGGCAAGAGCAAGATGTCGAAGGAGAACTACCACCGCTTCCCGGACGACGAGAAAGTGATCGGCGTGGACTACAACTTCTACCGCGAGCTGTTGGCGGGCAAGTTCGACGCGGAGGTCAACGCGGGCCTCTCGCCGGAGGAACAGCGCCGCGGCTATGCGGGGCTATACGCGGCCGCGCTGACGAAGGCGTAAACCATGTCGAGCTTTTCCAGCCCCCATTTCATGTACCTGTTCGAGATGAAGAACGGCAAGAAGAAGCTGGCGTACGGCCGGTCGCCGGAGGACGCGCTCGACATCCTCCGCCTGCGCCTGACCGAAGCGGAGATGGCCGAGATCATCCCGGACCAGTATACGAAGATCAACCAGCGCCACCTGCAGCAGTACGCGAAGGAGCTGGGGTAAGCCAGTCGCACATGCGCCTGACGCCTGACCAACGCCGCATCCTCCGCGCCATGCGCGACGGCGCGACGCTCAAGGCCCACCGCACGCTGGACGGCGAGAAGGTCCACCGCCTGCACCCGCTGGCCGGGGAGCCGGAGCCGGTCGACGCCGCTCTCGTGGAGTCACTGCGCGAGCTGGGGCTCATCCAAAGCAACCTGAAGTTTCCCGCCGCCACGTATATCCTGACCGAGCGCGGTATCAGCCTGCCGCTCTAGACCGCCCAGTAAAACCCACTCTTGTAGGGACGAGGTGACCTCGCCGCTACGGGCTCTGCAGGTGAGCCTGGCTTCTCACCCTGCCGGTGAGGCATACACCCGCCGCGCCACCGCATCCCCCAGCACCACCGCCGTTTCATCTACCTGCAGCACCAAAGTCTGATTGAAAGGCAGCACCTCGCGCACGGTGACCGCCGCGCCCGGCACGATGCCGTGCTTTTCGAGGTAGGCCATCAACTCGCCGTCCTCTTCGATGGATTCATGGACGCGCTTGATCCGGACGACCTGGTCTACGGGCACGTCCATCAGCGGGCGCCACGCCTGCGCCACCGGCTCCTGCCCCGGCATGGGGTTGCCGTGCGGGCAGGTGCTGGCATCTTCGAACTGCGCCAGCAACCGGTTCAATGTATCCTCAGAGATAGTGTGCTCGATGCGATGCGCCTCCTCGTGGGTCTGCGACCAGGGCACGTTCAGCACGCGCGTGAGCAGGTGCTCCATCAGCATGTGGCGGCGCAGGAGCGAGGCGGCTGCCTCGCGGCCGGCCGCGGTGAGGTGGATGACCTTCTTCGGGTCCACCGTGACCCAGCCGTCGCGTGTCATCCTCTTGACGGTCGCAGTCACTGTGGGCGCAGAGACTTCCATCCAGTCCGCGAGGCGCTTGCCGTTAATGATTTCGCCGTCACGCTCCAGGATGTACATCACGCCGAGATAATCTTCTACAGTTTGTGTTGGCCGTGTGTTCATGGGAATTACTCATTTGACACTTTTGTTACACTTAGCATATACTAAACATGGATGTTAGTTTAGTATATTATAACCGATTACTGCCGGCTAATCAACTACACTTCATGGTCTGAATCTCCGGCCCGCCAGGAGAATGGCCGGCGACAGACCGGAAGAAAGGTCTCGCTATCATGTCATATCGCCGCAGTCTGCTGACTCTCTGCCTCATCGTACTGGCGATTTTCGTGGCCGGTTGTGCGGCCGTTCCTCCGGCGGGCACGGCTTCGCCCGCAACGGATGTATCAGCGACCGGCGAGCCGACCGCTGAAGCAACAGGTGCTATTGAAGGCGACCTGGTCCTCTACTCAGGCCGCTCCGAGCCGCTCATCCAGCCGGTCATCGACACATTCCGCGCCGCCTATCCCGGGGTGAATGTGCGCTTGAAGGCAGGCGGCAACAGTGAGTTGGCAAATGCCCTGCTTGAAGAGCGCGGCAACCCGCAGGCCGATGTGTTTGTCACCACGGAGATGTTCACCGTGCAGGCGCTGGCAGACCAGGACGTCTTTGCACCTTACCGGCCGGCAGAGCTCGCGGACTATCCGGTCGAGTTTATCGGTCCCGATGATATGTGGATGGGACTCACCCGCCGGGCGCGCGTAATCATGTACAACAAGGACCTGGTCGCCGCGGAGGAACTGCCGAATTCGCTCCTTGACCTGACGGATCCCCGCTGGCAGGGACAGATTGCCGCGGCCGGCTCTACCAACGGCTCCATGCAGGCGCAGATTGCCGTGATGCGGCAGTTGCTCGGCGAAGAGAAGACCGAGGCATGGCTGCGCGGCCTGCTGGACAACGATGTGACGTTCTTCGGCGGGCACACCGACGTGCGCAAGGCCGTCGGCGCGGGCGAGTTCAAGCTCGGGCTGGTCAACCACTACTACTACCACCTGCAGGTGGCGGAGGGCAGCAACGTCGGCGTCATCTACCCGGATCAGGGCGAGGGGCAGATGGGGCTCATCACTAACGCGACCGCTGCCGCCGTCGTCCGCGGCGGCGCCAATCCAGCGGCTGCGCAGGCTTTCATCGATTTCCTGGTGTCGGCGGAGGGCCAGCGGCTGTTTGCCGAGCAGAACTACGAGTATCCCCTGCTGCCCGGCATCGCGCTGCGCGAAGGTGTTGCCCCGCTGGAGGATTACCGGCTGGCGGAGGTTGACATCGCCCAGGTTGCCGGAGACTCCGAGGCGACCTTCGCTCTGATGGAGAAACTGGGATTGCCCTGACGATCATTGCGCCTCTGGCTTAGTCATCCATGCAAGCTACCCATTTTTCTCGCCTCGCATGGCGCACGCGCGGCCTCAGCCCCCGACTGGCAGCAGCCGCGGGGCTGATCGCGCTGTTCGCGTCCGTGCCGCTGCTGTACATCGCCCTGCGCGCGGCCACGGCTGACCCGGCAGACTGGGCGCGGTTGCTGCAAGGGCGCATCTGGTCTCTGTTAGCCAATACTGTGGCTCTGGCGGTTTCGGTCACGGGCGGCACGCTGCTCATCGGCGTCAGCATGGCCTGGCTGACGGAGCGGACGGACCTGCCGGGTCGGAAGGTCCTCCGGTGGCTGCTGGCCCTGCCGCTGGCAATCCCGCCCTACATCGGCGCGGTCATCCACCTGGCGCTCCTCCGGCCGCGCGGCGGACTCCTGCCCCTGTGGCTGGCGGACGTGCTCGGCCGGCCGGTCAGCCTGCCGAGCCCGCTCGGTTGGGCGGGCGCGGCCTTTATCCTGACGCTGTTCATGTTCCCCTACGTCTATCTGCTCAGCGGCGCGGCCTTCCGCGCGATGGGCGCGGCGATGGAGGAGGCCGCGCGCACGCTCGGCCGCACGCCCTGGCAGACGTTCTGGCACGTCACGCTGCCCGTCCTGCGACCGGGGCTGACCGCGGGCGCGCTGCTCGTCGCGCTCGATGTCCTGGCCGAGTACGGGACGGTCGCGCTGCTGCGCTACGAGACCTTCTCGACGGCCATCTTCGTCCAACTGGCGGGCCGCTACGACCGCTCCGCCGCGGCCATCCTGAGCGGCATTCTCATCACGCTCGCGCTCTTCATCTTGTGGGCCGAGCTGCGCGTGCAGGGCCAGGCCCGCTTCACCCAGACCGAGAACCACTGGCGGCCCGCGCCGACCGTCAGGCTCGGCCGCTGGCGCTGGCCCGCGCTGCTCCTGGTGCTCGGCGTCGTTGCGGCCAGCCTGCTGGTGCCTGCTGCGATGCTCGTGGCGTGGAGCCTGCAAGCCCTGCTCAATCCCGAGACGAACGCCGCGCTGTTCCGCAGCGGCTCGGCCGGCTTCGGCAGTTTCGCGTGGCACAGCCTGTGGACCGCGCTGCTGGCGGCCGGGCTGGCGATGGCGCTGTCGCTGCCCGTCGCGCAACTGGCGACGCGCTATCCGGGCGCGTTTGCGCGGCTGGTCAGCCGCCTTTGCCAGGTGGGCTATGCCATCCCCGGGGTTGTGGTGGCGCTGGGCCTGCTGCTGGTGGTGAACCGGTGGCTGCCCTTCCTGTACGCCACGCCGTTTGTTGTGGTCCTGGCATACGTGCTGCGCTATATGCCGCAGGCTGTGCGCGCCAGCGAGGCTGCGCTGAAGCAGCTCAGCCCGGCCCTGGAAGAGGCCGCGCACACGCTGGGGCGCAACTCACTGCTGGCCTTCACGCAGGTCACGCTGCCGTTGGTCATGCCCGGCCTGCTGGCCGGTGCCGCGCTGGTCTTTCTGTCCGCGCTCAAGGAACTGCCCGCGACGCTGCTGCTGCGGCCCGCCGGCTTTGACACCCTCGCCGTGCGGGTGTGGGTGTGGGCCAACGAGGGTTTCTATTTGCAGGCCGCGCCGGCCGCGCTGGCCCTGGTCCTGGCATCGGCGCTGCCGATGTCTTTGCTACTCCGCAGGGAGCGTATCTTAAAATGACCACACTCCAGGTTGACCATCTCACCAAGTGCTTTGTGCGCTTTGACCGTCCGGTCGTGCAGGACATCTCCTTCGAGGTGGCTGAGGGGGAGATTCTGGCGCTCGTGGGGCCGAGCGGCTGCGGCAAGACGACGACGCTGCGCCTCATCGCGGGGCTCGAACGGCCCGACGGCGGCACGATCCGGCTGGGCGGCAGGCTGGTCGCCTCAGCCGCGGTGCATGTGCCGCCGGAGCGCCGCGATGTCGGCATGGTCTTCCAGGATCACGCGCTGTTCCCCCATCTGTCCGTGTTCGATAACGTGGCGTTCGGGCTGCGCGGGCTCAGCCGCGCGGCGCGGCACGACCGGGTCCGCGCGATGCTGGAGCTGGTCGGCTTGCAGGCGCTGGCTGCGCGCTATCCGCACGCGCTGTCCGGCGGCGAGCGGCAGCGCGTCGCGCTCGCCCGCGCGCTCGCGCCGCAGCCGGTCGTCGTGCTGATGGACGAGCCGTTCAGCAGCCTCGATGCCGATATGCGGCTCGAAGTGCGCGAGCAGGTGCGGGGCATCCTCAAGACGCTGCACACGACCGCGGTCTTTGTCACCCACGACCAGGATGAGGCGCTTTTCATGGGCGACCGGTTGGCCGTGTTCCAGCGGGGCCGCCTGGAGCAGATCGGCACGCCGGAGGCGGTCTTCCACGCGTCCAGCACCCGGTTCGTGGCCGAGTTCATGGGCGACAGCGACTTCCTGAGCGGGGAGACCGCGCCGGATGGCATCCGCACCGTGCTCGGTACGCTGCCGCAGGCGGCCGCGCTGCCCGCCGGCACGCCGGTGGAAGTGGCGCTGCGCGGGGACGACGTGGACTTCGTGCCCGCAGAGACCGGCAATGCCGTCGTGCGCGAGCGGTTCTTCCGGGGCGCGTTCAACGTCTACCGCCTGGCCCTCGATTCGGGCCAGGTGGTGCACGCCTTCAAGACTCACACCGACAACGTGCCCGCGGGCACGCGCGTGCACGCGTACATCAGCGCGGCGCACCCGCTCTCGGTGTTCCGCGAGGGGCGGGCGGCGCTGGCCGAGCCGCCTCTCACACATCGCTAACACTCGCCCAACACCCCTCTAACACTCCCGCGCGATACTTGTCCTGTAACAGAGCGACGAGGAGGACAAGTATGCGATTGGATCGATACACTCAGCGCGCCCAGGAAGCGATCCTGGCCGCGCAGGAACTGGCCCAGGGCTATAACCACCCGCAGATCGAGCCGGAACACATGCTGCTGGCGCTCTTGCAGCAGGAAGACGGCGTCGTGCCGGAGATTGTTGAGCAAATTGGCGCCGCCCAAACTGCGGGCGGCGCTGGGGCCCAAACTGCGGGCGGACCGCGGCCGGGCGCGGCCACGCTGTCCGATAACATGCGCACGCAGCTCGAGGGCGAGCTGGCCCGGCGCCCGAAGGTGTACGGCGGCAACGGCGGCCAGCCGGGGCTGAGCGGCGGCCTGTCGCGGCTGCTGCAGGACGCGTACACCGAAGCGAACAACATGCGCGACGAGTACGTCAGCACCGAGCACATCTTCCTAGCGCTGGCGGGGGACAGCGGCGCAGGCGCGGCGCGCTTCCTGGCCCGGCTGGGCATCACGCGCGACCGCATCCTGGCCGCGCTCACGACCGTCCGCGGCAGCCAGCGCGTCACCAGCCAGAATCCCGAGGCCACCTACCAGGCGCTGGAGAAGTACGGCCGCGACCTGACGCAGACGGCCCGGCAGGGCAAGCTGGACCCGGTCATCGGCCGCGACGAGGAAATCCGCCGCACCATCCAGATTTTGAGCCGCCGCACGAAGAACAACCCCGTGCTCATCGGTGAGCCGGGCGTCGGCAAGACCGCGATTGTGGAGGGGCTGGCCGGTCGCATCGTGCGCGGGGACGTGCCCGAAGGGCTGAAGGACAAGCGCGTCGTCGCGCTGGACATGGGCTCGCTCATCGCGGGCGCGAAGTATCGCGGCGAGTTCGAGGAGCGGCTCAAGGCGGTGCTCAAGGAAGTGACGGACGCGGCCGGGCAGGTCATCCTGTTCATCGACGAGCTGCACACGGTCGTGGGCGCGGGCGCAGCCGAGGGCGCGATGGACGCCAGCAACATGCTCAAGCCGATGCTGGCGCGCGGGGAGCTGCACGCGATCGGCGCAACGACGCTGGACGAGTACCGCAAGCACATCGAGAAGGATCCCGCGCTGGAGCGCCGCTTCCAGCCGGTCATGGTCGAGGAGCCGTCGGTCGAGGACACCATCTCCATCCTGCGCGGGCTGAAGGAGCGGTACGAGGTCCATCACAACGTGCGCATCACGGACGGCGCAGTGATCGCGGCCGCGACGCTGTCGCACCGCTACATCTCCGACCGGTTCCTGCCCGACAAGGCGATCGACCTCATCGACGAGGCCGCGAGCCGGCTGCGCATGGAAATCACGTCGGACCCGGCGGAGCTGGACGAAATCAAGCGCCGTGTGATGCAGCTCGAAATCGAGCGCGAGGCGCTCAAGAAAGAGAGCGACGAGGCTTCCAAGACCCGGCTGGGGACGTTGGAGCGCGAGCTGGCCGACCTGCAGGAGGAGCAGCGCGGCCTGGATGCGCGGCTGAACCGCGAGCGCGAGGTCATCGCACATGTCGCGGAAGTCAAGCAGCAGATTGAGGCGACGCGGCACGATATCGAGACCGCGCAGCGGCAGTACGACTACAACCGCGCGGCGGAGTTGCAGTACGGCAGGCTCGCCGAACTGGAGCGTGGGCTGGCGGATGCCGAGGCGCAGTTGAGCGAGATGCAGCGCCGCGGGATGCTCCTCAAGGAGGAGGTCGGCGCGGAAGAGGTGGCGGAGGTCGTCGCCAGCTGGACGCATATCCCGGTGTCGAAGCTGCTCGAAGGCGACATCCAGAAGCTGCTGAAGATGGACGAGCGGCTGCACGAGCGGGTTGTCGGCCAGGACGAGGCCGTTCAGGCCGTCGCGAACGCGGTGCGGCGGGCGCGCGCGGGCCTGCAAGACCCGAACCGGCCTATCGGTAGCTTCATTTTCCTGGGGCCGACCGGCGTCGGCAAGACCGAGCTGGCCCGCGCGCTGGCCGAGTTCCTGTTCGACGACGACAGCGCGATGATCCGCATCGATATGTCCGAGTACCAGGAGCGCCACACGGTCAGCCGCCTGATCGGCGCGCCGCCCGGCTATGTCGGGTACGATGAGGGCGGGCAGCTCACCGAGGCGGTTCGACGCAAGCCGTACAGCGTGGTGCTCTTCGATGAAATCGAGAAGGCGCACCGCGAGGTGTTCAACACGCTCCTGCAATTGCTGGACGACGGCCGGCTGACCGACGGGCATGGCCGCACCGTGGACTTCAAGAACACGGTCGTCATCATGACGTCGAACATCGGCAGCCAGTACATCAACGATCCGGCATTGACCGATGAGCAGCGCCGCGAGCGGGCGCTGACCGCGCTGCGTGGGGAGTTCCCGCCGGAGTTCCTGAACCGCGTGGACGACATCATCGTCTTCCACAGCCTGACGAAGGCGGATCTGGTGCACATCATCGAGATCCAGTTGCAGCGGCTGGCGAAGATCCTGGCGGGCCAGGGCCTCAACCTGGAGCTTTCGGAGGCGGCGGTCGTGTTCCTGGCGGAGAAGGGGTACGACCCGGTGTATGGCGCGCGGCCTCTCAAGCGGGCCATCCAGGAGTATGTGCAGAATCCGCTGTCGCTGGCGCTGTTGAGCGGCCAGTTCAAGCGCGGCGACACCATCCTGGCCGACGTGGAAGGCGGCAAGGTCGTGTTCACCAAGCAGGTCGAGGCGGAAGTAATGGTTTGAGCTTAGGACTGTGACTTACAGCACTCAGCGAATTTGTGAAAGATAATGCAAGTGTTGGTAGTTGAGTTAATGTGACTGGTATGAAAGGAAATTGATATATGGCAATGCACTATCCTGAACATCGCGAGCACATCCAGGAGCTCGTGGGACAACTCGGCAAAGAGATTCCTGGCACGATGGCTGCCTTCGGTCAACTGCACAAGGCAGCCGCCGCGCAAGGCGCGCTCTCGCCGAAGGAGAAGGAACTGATCGCGCTCGGCATTGCGATCGCGCTGCGGTGCGACGGCTGCATCGCATATCATGTACATGACGCCATCAAAGCGGGTGCAACTCGCGAGGAGATGGTGGAGACGATCGGTGTCGCCATCCTGATGGGCGGCGGTCCTTCGCTCATGTACGGTGCAGAGACATTGGAGGCTATCGAGCAGTTCCTGACGCGCTGACGCAGCCACGGCCGCTGCTGCAACGCGCACTGCGAAGAACGGAGAGGCGGTCGGCAGGCCGTCTCTCCGTTCTTGTATCTGTCCGCAGTCGATGCAGGTGACCGGATTACAGACTTTGTAATCTATCTGTTATATTTAACTAATGTATCCTTCAGTTGTTCGCGATACTCTAAAATGAGTCCTGGGGAGTGCTAGCGCCCTGAAGCCCGGAGGCAATTATGGGAAGGGTTAAGATACCGGTTATTCCGTCATCAGAAATCACGCCTGAGCACGTCTACCTGAACCGGCGTCAGTTCATGCGCGGGGTCGGGCTGGCGACGGGTGCGCTGGCGCTGGCTGCCTGTGGGACCCCGATTGCGCCGCCCCCGCCCACAGCCACGCCAGCCGTCGCCGGAGAACCGCTCACCGATGCACCCGCGCCATCCGTTCCAGCATCGCTGCTGCCCGCGGCGACCGCTGAACCGCAGGCCAGCCGGAACACGGACGAGCTGGGCGACGCGCTGACCACGCACGAGGCCGTCACGACCTACAACAACTTCTATGAGTTCGGCCTGGACAAGGGCGATCCGGCGTTCCTGGGCGCTCACCTCAAGCCTGCGCCCTGGACTGTGGAAGTGGGCGGGCTGGTCAACCGACCCGGCACGTATGGCGTCGAGGATCTCGTCCGCCAGTTCCCCTCGGAGGAACGCATCTACCGGCTGCGCTGCGTCGAGGCCTGGTCGATGGTCATCCCCTGGCTCGGCTTCCCGCTGCGCAAGCTGCTGGAGGCGGTCGAGCCGCAGAGCAGCGCGCAGTACGTGCGGTTCGAGACTCTCGTGGACCCGGTCCAGTTCCCGCTCCAGCGCAGCCAGTGGTTCGAGTGGCCCTACGTCGAGGGGCTGCGGCTGGACGAGGCGATGAACGATCTTACGCTGATGTCCGTCGGGCTGTACGGCAAGCAACTTCTGCCGCAGAACGGCGCGCCGCTGCGCCTGGTCGTGCCGTGGAAATACGGGTTCAAGAGCATTAAGTCCATCGTCAAGATCGATCTGGTGGACCATGAACCCGCCTCCTTTTGGATGATTTCTGCGCCGGAGGAGTACGGTTTCTACGCCAACGTCAATCCGGAGGTCAATCACCCGCGCTGGTCGCAGGCCACGGAGCGCCGCATCGGTGAGACGGGGCGCCGGCCCACGCTCATGTTCAATGGGTATGCGGAGCAGGTGGGCGACCTGTACGCGGGGATGGATTTGCGGAAGAACTACTGATGTCCCGGTTTGCCCGCTACCAGCTCCTCGTACACCTGGCCGCGCTCGTGCCGCTGGCCTGGCTGGTGTACGACGCGCTCGCGGGCAACCTGTCGGTCAACCCTATCCAGGACATCGAGCAGCGCACGGGCCGCTATGCCATGCTGCTGCTGACGGCCTCGTTGAGCTGCACGCCCCTGCACATCCTGTCCGGCTGGCCGCCCCTGCTGCGCTGGCGGCGGCCGCTGGGACTCTACGCGTTTGGCTACGCGCTGCTCCACTTCCTCACGTTCATTGGCCTCGATTACGGGCTCGACATGACGCTGCTGTGGGCGGACGTGGCGGGCAAACGGTATATCTTCGTGGGCGCGGCCGCGCTGGTGATTCTGCTCCTGCTCGCGGCCACATCGACGGACGGCGCTAAGCGGCGGCTGGGCAAGGCGTGGAAGCGGCTGCACCGGTGGGCCTACGCCGCGGGGGTCCTGGTCATCGCGCATTACATCTGGGCGGCCAAGACCGATGCGCAGGCATTGGCCTGGGGAGCGGTCATCGCGGCAGGATTCGTGCTGCGGCTGCCGCCGGTGCGCCGGGCCTTCGTCCGGTTGCGGGGCCAGCGGCGGGCGGAAGCGGGCGTTAAGCGCCGTACGGCGGGTGGGCCGGTGTAGTCAGCGGTTCGTAAAAATAATATATGTTTTCTTTGTTATGCGTAGTCGGGCATCTTCTGCTGCCACGCCACTGAGCCTGGCAATGTGAAGTGCGAATTATTGGTGTACAGAGCTACGGCCGGCTCACGTCCGCATCTGAGGATGCGGGCTCCTCAAATGGTTGGTCTTCATTCCACCCCTGTCAGCGCCGCCAGCTCGCTGATGGCAGTGACTGAGTCGCGGAAGTGTACGCCGGACATGCCCACTGCCCGCGCGCCTTCGACATTCTCTGCCACGTCGTCTACGAAGATAGCCTCGTGGGGCCGCGCACCCGCGCGCGCCAACGCCACGCGGAAGATGCGCGGATCGGGCTTCATCACGCCCTCCTCCGCCGAGATGGTGACGCTGTCGAAGTGCGGGAGGACGGGGTAGACCTCCGTGAAGATGTGGCGCGCATTATCGCCTGCGTTACTGAGCAGGCCGAGGTGATAGCCCGCCGCGCGCAGCCGGTCGATGTAGGCGATCAGCGCCAGGTCCAGGATGTCGTACCGGAAGAAATCGGCCCGGAACTGCGCCAGCGTGGCATCGTCGACGGCCAATTGCTGCCCGATCCAGCGCCAGTGGTCTGCGTCGGTGATCCAACCGTGCTGGGCCGCGCGGCCGCGCTCGCCCTCGAAAACGATATCCGAGGCTGCGCCGGGGGCCAGGCCCAGCCGCTGTTCCCACGCGGCGCGCAGGCTCTGGTCGTGCGTGCGGACCAGCACACCGCCGAAATCGAAGATGACAGCCTTCAGGGACATTTTCGCTCCTCAAACCGCCAGGGCATGTCGAGGCGGGGCGCCATCAACGGCGCAACGTCTGCGGGCGATTGTCCCAGCGCATCGGCATAGATGTGCAGCGTCTCATCCCCAATGGCCTGCCATGAGAATCGCTGCGCCCACTGCGCGGCCTGCTGGCCCAACTGCCGCCGCAACTCCGGATGATCCAGCAGCAGACCCAGCTTGTAAGCCATCTCATCCACATCGCCCTGGGGCACGAGGTAGCCGTTGTACCCGTCCGCAATGTTGAGGGACAGCCCGCCGACATCGGAGGCGATTACCGGCGTGCCGCAGGCCATCGCCTCCAGCGCGACCATGCCGAACGATTCATAGTAGGACGGCACGACCACCACCGACGCGGCGTTGTAGTAATTCACGAGCGTGTCCTGGTCGCGCGAGCCGAGGAACGTTACCAGGTCACCGATGCCCAACGATTCACGCAGCGCCTGCAGCCGGAGCAGCTCGCTGTCGGTGGCGGGGTCGCCCGCGCCGCCGATGATGCTGAGGCTGACCTTCGAGCGCAGCGCAGGCCTCCGCTCGATGACCTGCGCCATTGCCAGGATCAGGTTGTCGATGCCCTTGATGGGCTGGATGCGGCCGACGAACAGGATCATGTGCTGGTCGGGCGGCAGGCCCAGGCTGGCCCGCGCGTCTTCGCAGGGCACGGGGCGGAACAGATCGAGATCGACGCCGGGCGGCACGATGACGATGTTGGTGGGGTCCGCGCCGTACAACTGCTGCATCTGCTCGCGTTCGAGGGTCGTCGCAGCGACCACCCGGTCGGCAAAGCGCATGATCTCGCCTTCGCAGATGGCGCGCTGCTCCGGCTCCAGCTCCGCGGGCGACTGCGCGACCTGGTTCTTCAGTCGTGCCAGCGTGTGAAACATGTGCACGATCGGCGTGCCCCAGACCTGGCGCAGACGTTCCGCGGCCAGGCCGGAGAGCCAGTAGTGACTGTGCAGCATGTCATACTGGATGCCCTCAGCGTGTGCAAACGCCAGGGCCTCGGTCACGAACTCGTCGAGGTGATTGTAGATCAGGTTTTTGTTGTAGGGCTGCTGGGGTCCGGCGGGCAGGTGGATGACGCGCGCCTGGTTGCCCAGGCGATAGCTGATGCGCGAGATGGCGGGGTCCTGGGAGCGGGTGAATACATCGATGGCCAGCCCCCGCCGGCCCAGCTCGCGGGCCAGCTCGCGCACGTAGACGTTCATGCCGCCGGTTTCCTTGCCCCCCAGGGTGGCAAGCGGGCAGGTGTGCACGCTCAACATGGCGATGCGCTGCAATGGATTCGCGGGCTGGGTCGGCATAGTCCCCCCTCTCAACAATGCTCTGTACGGTTTGAGTATACGTGAGGCCGGATAGGACGTCAACCTGCCGTCACAATCGCATTGTGAATGTGATAACAGGCATAGTGGTATATTTGCGTTTTTTTGCACATAGTGCTATCCTATAGTCACTGCCATTCGATCCCTGGTTATGAGGCACTCGATTGATTCAACCAGCGAATTTGGGCCTGAAGCGGTTGTGCCGGGCCACCCTATTTGTGATAGTATTAGCTATTGCAGCCGGCTGCGTGCCAGTGGTCCCTGCGACGCCACTGGTCGAGTCGACGCCGGCGCGCAAGCTGGTCATCTATGCGCCGGCAACACCTGCCTCCATTCCTGTCCTGCTGGCTGCGCGCCACATCGAAGGCGCAGAAGTCACCATCTTTGCCAACCACGCGCAGGCGAATGCCCAGTTTCTGCGGGGCGAGATCGATATCCTCGTCACCGGCCTGTCGGTTGGTGTAGAACTGTTCAACAACGGCGCGCCGGTGCAGGTCATCGACTCCTACGTCGCCGGTATGACCTACCTGGTCACGCGCGGGCAGCCGATCAACGATGTGGCCGAGCTGAAGGGCCGGTCGGTCTACCTGCCCTTCGAGGGGTCGCCCATCGAGGAGGTCACACGCTTCTTCGTCGAGCAGGCGGGCCTGCAATGGGAGACCGATGTCCGGCCCGTCTATGCGCCCTTCACGTCTTCGGTCGAGCTGCTGAAGCAAGGGCGGGCCGACGTGGTGGTCCTGCCGGAGCCGTTCGTCTCGCTGATCGAGGGCCAGCCCGACCTGCACGTCTCGCTGAGCTACCGCGTGCTGTGGGATACGCTGACCGGTTCGGGCAGCGGTTACCCGCAGGTGACGCCCTTCGTCACGCGCGCATGGGCCGCGGCCAACGCAGACCTGGTGGCCCGCTTCAACGAGGAAATCGCGGCTGCGCTGGCGTCCATCGAGGCGGATCCTGCCGGGGCCGTCGCGCAGACGCACGAGGCCCTCGGGCTGCCAGAGCCGGTGCTGGCCGCCGCGCTGGACCGCACCGACTTCGCCTATATCGGCGGCGCGGACCTGACGGATATGATACGCGGCTACTACGAGGCTATCGGCAAGCCGCTGGATGCCACCTACGATGCGTTTTTCTACCGCGACAGCACGCGCACTGCGCAATAATCTGGTCGGGCTGGCCCTGCTGCTGGCCGCGTGGCTGGTGACGGCCGGGTTCTTTCCGGACTACATCCTGCCGTCGCCCGTGACGGTCTGGCGTGCAGCGCCTGCCATCCTGGACGCCGATTTTGCAGCGCAACTCGCGCTCACGGTGCAGCGGGTTTTCATCGGGTTCGGGCTGGCATTTGGCATCGGCTCGGCTGCGGGCATCCTGGCGTTCACGCTGCGGCTGACGGAGGCGCTCAGCAGCGCGATGGTGGCCTTGCAGGCGATGCCAGGGGCCATCCTGGGCGTCATCCTGTTGCTCATCTTCGGCATCGGCGATTGGGTGCCCATTGCGCTGGTCGCGCTGTTGACGCTGCCGACGATGGCCATTAACACGGCCAACGCGCTGGCAAAACGCGACCTGCGGCTGGAGCAGTACATGCGGTCGGCAGGCGCGCGGCGGCGCCATCTGGTGCGCTATCTGTATGTGCCCGCGCTGATTCCGACCTTCCAAAGCAACCTGAGCCTCGGGTTTGGGCTGGGCATCAAGGTCGTGGTGCTGGGCGAATTCATCGGCAGCCAGGCAGGGTTGGGCTATCTGCTGAACGTGGCGATGATCCAGTTCGCCATGTCTGCGGTGTTGGTCTACCTGTGGGTGATCCTGCTCATCATGGCCCTGTTCGAGGCGGCGCAAAGCCTGCTCTTCGAGCTGTTCCTGGGCAAGTACTTCTATCCATCATGAAACCAGACGCACGCGCCGCTGACATCCTCGTGGTGGATGGGCTGACCAAACGGTTCGGCACAGCCGGGCCGCCGGTCATCGACAACCTCTCCTTCGTCCTCCCGCGCGGCGGGCGGGTGGCCCTGTTTGCGCCGACGGGGTCGGGCAAGAGCACCTTGATTAACATTCTGGCGGGGCTGGAGCGCGCGGACAGCGGGAGCTTCACCCTGGCGGCCCGCTGCCCCGCCACCGTCTTCCAGGAGCCCCGGCTGTTGCCGCATATGACGGTCGAGGAGAACATCCTGTTGCCGGTCCGGATGCGACGCACGCCGCTCTCGCCGGCCCTGCTGGCCCGTTATGCGGACTGGCTGGCGGTGTGTGATCTTACAGCGTACACGCAGCACTATCCGTATCAGCTCTCCGGCGGCATGAAACAGAAGGTGGCGCTCATACGGGGCTTTCTCACCGAGCCGGATTTTGTGATGCTGGACGAGCCCTTTAAGTCGTTGGATGGGCGTGCCAGGCAGCAGATCATCGGCCATATCCGGGCGATCTATCCGGACATCAGCCTGTTGTTCGTCACTCACAGCATCGAGGAGATTCCGCTGCTGGGCCAATCGCTGCTGCGTTTCCGAGAGGGCCGGCTGGCGAGTTACACCCTGCACGATGCAGCGCGAATAGACACTACACTTATGGAGGCTTTCTATGCCAAGAGTGAATCCTAAGCCATTGGAACGGGTGCTGCCTCCCGAGACCTATGCCGAGCTGGATGCCTTCATCGCCGGGCTTCACCTGGACCGCGAAGATGAACGCCGGAAAGAAGCCCTGATCCAGGTCTTGCACAAGGCCCAGCATTTGTTCGGCTTCCTGCCGGAGGAAGTTCAGCTCCACATCGCCGATGCCTTTGCCGTCAGTCATGCTGAAGTCTCCGGCGTGATCAGCTTTTACAACTACTTCACCACGACCCGGAAAGGCAAATACCAGATCAACGTCTGCCTGGGTACGGCGTGCTATGTCAACGGTGCGGAGAAGGTGCTGCAGGAGTTCGAGCATATCCTGGGCATCCGCTCCGGGCAGGTGACGGAGGACGGCAAGTTCTCCATCGAGAGCCTGCGCTGTGTGGGCGCGTGCGGCCTGGCGCCGGTCGTGACCATCAACGACAAGGTGTATGGCAAGGTGCAGCCGGGCAAGGTCCAGGAGATTCTGGAGCACTACCTGGTGGAAGTCGTTGGAGAGGAGGCTCCCGTCTATGCTTAAAGAACTTACATCTCCCATCACCTCCTATCCCGGGCTGCTCGCCGTGCACGCGCGCTGCAAGCCGCTGCTCGACAGCCGTCTGCAGGCGGGCGGCGCCACGGGCCGCCGCCAGATCCTGGTCTGCGGCGGCACGGGATGTCATGCCTCCGAGAGCGCGTTGATTCTGGAGAACTTCCAGCAGCAGATCGCGCGCCAGGGCCTGAGCGCCGTGGTGAAGGCCTCGGCCACGGGCTGCTTTGGGTTCTGCGAGAAGGGGCCCATCGTCAAGGTGTTCCCCGACGACGTCTTCTACGTGCAGGTCAAGCCGGAAGATGTCGAGGAAATCGTCGATGTGCATATCGTCGGCAACCAGCGGGTCAAGCGGCTGCTGTACGAGGAGCCGCAGCTCAAGGCCAAGGTCGAGACGCAGCATGCGATGTCGTTCTATCGCAAGCAGCAGCGCATCGCCCTGCGCAACTGCGGTCTGATCAATCCGGAGGACATCGACGAGTACCTGGCAACCGGCGGCTATCTGGCCCTCGGCAAGGCGCTGACCGAGATGACGCCGGAGGCGGTCATCGACGTGATGAAGCGGTCGGGGCTGCGCGGCCGCGGCGGCGCAGGTTTCTCCACCGGCCGCAAGTGGGAGTTTGGCCGCAGCTATGCCGGTGAGGAGAAGTTCGTCATCTGCAACGCGGACGAGGGCGACCCCGGCGCGTTCATGGATCGCTCCATCATGGAGGGCGACTCACACAGCGTCATCGAGGGCATGGCCATCGCGGGTTACGCCATCGGCGCGCAGCGGGGCTACGTCTACATCCGGGCCGAGTATCCGCTGGCCGTGAACCGTCTGCAGATCGCGCTGGCTCAGGCCCGCGAGCGCGGGCTGCTCGGCCACAACATCCTGGGTTCGGGGTTCGACTTCGACATCCAGGTCAAGCTGGGCGCGGGCGCATTCGTCTGCGGCGAAGAGACCGCGCTGATCCACTCCATCCAGGGCGAGCGCGGCGAGCCGCGCACCAAGCCGCCCTTCCCCGCGCAGAGCGGCCTGTGGAACAAGCCGACCATCGTAAACAACGTGGAGACGCTCGCCAACGTGCCGGCCATCCTTGCGCGCGGCGCGGAGTGGTACGCGGGCATCGGCACGGCCACCTCCAAGGGCACGAAGGTATTTGCGCTGGCCGGACAAATCAACAATGTCGGCCTGGTGGAAGTGCCGATGGGCACGACCCTGCGCGAGATCATCTACGATATCGGCGGCGGCATCCGCGACGGCAGGGAGTTCAAGGCCGTGCAGACGGGCGGGCCGTCCGGCGGCTGCATCCCCAAGCAGTTCCTCGATACGCCCATCGACTACGAATCGCTGGCGCAGATCGGGTCCATCATGGGCTCCGGCGGCATGATTGTGATGAGCGACAAGGACTGCATGGTGAACATTGCCAAGTTCTACCTGGAGTTCACCGTGGATGAGTCGTGCGGCCGCTGTCTGCCCTGCCGGATCGGCACCAAGCGCCTGCACGAAATCCTGGTCAAAATCACCGAGGGCCGGGGCACGCCCGCCGACCTGGTGGAACTGCGCGAGCTTTCCGCCGTCATCATGGACTCTTCGCTGTGCGGCCTCGGCCAGACTGCGCCGAATCCGGTGCTCAGCACGATGAAGTACTTCTGGGACGAGTACGAAGCCCACGTGCTGCACAAGACGTGCCCGGCGGGCGTCTGCCAGAAGTTGCTCCGGTACGAGATTATCCCGGATAAGTGCGTCGGCTGCACGGCCTGTGCGCGCGGGTGCCCGGTCAACTGCATCTCCGGTGCGGTCAAACAGCCGCACTTCATCGACCAGAGCCGGTGCATCAAGTGCGGCGCGTGTATGGCGAAGTGCAAGTTCAAGGCCATCTACAGGCATTAGGAGGAGAGCTACCATGGTGAATCTGACTATCGATAACCGGCCCGTCACGGTGGAAGACGGCGCCACGATCCTGGATGCCGCCCGGCAGCTCAACATCCGCATCCCGACGCTCTGCTACCTGGACCTGCACGAGCTGAAGATGGTCAACAAGGTCGCTTCATGCCGGATTTGCAGCGTGGAAGTGGCCGGACGGCGCAACCTGGCGCCCGCCTGCGCCACGCCCGTGTTCGAGGGGATGGAGGTGACGACCAACTCCCGCCGCGTGCTGTTCACCCGGCGCCGCCTGCTGGAGCTGATCCTGTCCAACCATCCGTTCAACTGTCTCATTTGCGCCAAGTCGACGGACTGCGAGCTGCAGGCGCTGGCCTGGGAGTTCGGCATCAACACCAAGCGGTATCACGGGGAGGAGACGAGTTTCCCCATCGACAAGACGAGCGGCGCGCTGAAGCGGGACCCGGACAAGTGCATCATGTGCCGCCGCTGCGAGACGATGTGCAACGAGGTGCAGACGGTCGGCGCGCTGACGGCCTACGGCCGCGGGTTCAACGTCATCGTGGGCCCGGCGGAGATGAAGCCGTTCGTCGAGTCGAACTGCACCTACTGCGGCCAGTGCGTGAGCGTCTGCCCGACCGCCGCGTTGACGGGCCACGGCTACATCCAGGAGACGTGGGATGCCATCTTCGACCCGACCAAGACCGTTGTGGTGCAGGTGGCGCCGGCCATCCGCGCGGCCATCGGTGAGGAGTTCGGCATCCCCGCGGGTACGCCCGTGACCGGCAAGCTGGCGGCGGGGCTGCGGCGGCTCGGCTTCGATGCCGTGTTCGACACGACCTTCGGCGCGGACCTGACGATCGTCGAAGAGGCCAAGGAGATTATCGAGCGCATCACGAGCGGCGAGCGCCTGCCGATCCTGACATCCTGCTGCCCGGGCTGGATCAATTTTATTGAGTACCAGTTCCCGAATCTTAAGTACATGCCGTCAACCTGTAAATCGCCGCAGCAGATGACGGGAACCATCGCCAAGACCTACTATGCGGAGAAGATCGGCGTCAAGCCGGAGAACATGGTCGTCGTGGCCGTCATGCCGTGCATCGCCAAGAAGTACGAGGCGCGGCGGCCGGAGCACGAGACGGACGGCGTGCGCGACGTGGACTATGTCATCACGACGCGCGAGCTCGCGAAGATGTTCAAGGAAGGCGGCATCGACCTGCGCTTCATGGACGACGAGGAGTTCGACAACCCGCTGGGCGAATCGACCGGCGCGGGCGTCATCTTCGGTGCGACCGGCGGCGTGCTCGAGGCCGCGCTGCGCACGGTTTACGAGGAAGTCACCGGCAAGGAACTCACCAACGTGGACTTCACCGCGGTGCGCGGGCTGAAAGACGTCCGCGAGGCGGTGATCGACCTGGACGGCCGGCAGGTGCGTGTCGCGGCCGGGTCGGGCCTGGGCAATGCGCGCAAGATCCTGGAGAACGTCGAGAGGGGCACGTCGCAGTACGACGTCATCGAAATCATGGCCTGTCCCGGCGGCTGCATCAACGGCGGCGGCCAGCCCTACACGCGCGACCGGCTGGACATGATCCAGCTGCGCACGCAGGCGCTGTACAGCATCGATGCGCGGTCGGCCATCCGCAAGTCGCACGAGAACCCCTCGATCATCAAGCTGTACGAGGAGTTCCTGGGCGAGCCCGGCGGCCATAAGGCGCACGAGCTGCTGCACACGGAGTATTAGGCTCCTGCGGCAGCCAAATCAAAAGAGCCCCGGCAATCCCGGGGCCCTTTTGGTTCAGGACGAAGCGCACTTATACGTCCAGGTTTCTTACCTTCTTTGCGTGGCTCTGGATGAACCGCTTGCGGGGGGCGACCTCGTTGCCCATCAGCATGTCGAAGGTGCGGTCGGCTGCGGCCGCGTCTTCCACCGTGACCTGCAACAGCACCCGGTTCGTCGGGTTCATAGTCGTCTCCCAGAGCTGCTCCGGGTTCATCTCGCCCAGGCCCTTGTACCGCTGAAGCGAGACGCCCTGCATCCCGCCGAACTCCTTGATGATCTGGTCGCGCTCGGCATCCGCATACGCGTACTTGGCCTCTTTCCCCTTGCGGATGAGATACAGCGGCGGTTGCGCGATGTAGAGATGCCCGTTCTCGATGAGCGTGGGCATGTAGCGGAAGAACATGGTCAGCAGCAGCGTGCGGATGTGGCTGCCGTCGACGTCCGCATCGGTCATAATTAACACGCGGTGGTAGCGCAGGTTGTTCAGGTCGATGGCATCCCCGATGCCGCTGCCGAGCGCCTGGACGAGCGCCTGGATCTCCCGGTTCGCCAGCGACTTGTCCAGCCGCGCCTTCTCGACGTTGAGAATCTTGCCGCGCAAGGGCAGGATGGCCTGGAAGCGGCGGTCGCGGCCCTGCTTAGCGCTCCCCCCCGCGGAGTCTCCCTCCACTATGTAAAGCTCGCACTTAGCAGGGTCTCTTTCTGAGCAATCTGCCAATTTTCCTGGCAGCGTCAGGCTTTCCAGCGCGCTCTTGCGGATGACGAGATCGCGCGCCTTGCGCGCCGCGTCGCGTGCGCGGCTCGACGTCACGCACTTCTCGACGATCTTGCGGCCGTCCTTCGGGTTTTGCTCCAGCCAGGCCATCAGCGCTTCGTTGACCGCCGACTCCACCTGGGTGCGGATTTCGTTGTTGAGCAGCTTGACCTTTGTCTGCGACTCGAACTGCGGGTCGGGCAGCTTGACGCTCACGATGGCCGTCAGGCCCTCGCGCGTATCATCGCCGGTAAAGCTCGGGTCCGATTCCTTCAGCAGGTTCTGGCGCTTGGCCCACTCGTTGATGGTGCGGGTCAGCGCAGCGCGCAGGCCGGTCAGGTGCGTGCCGCCGTCCGGCGTGTTGATCGTGTTGGCGAAGGCGAACACCGATTCGTTGTAGCCGTCGTTGTACTGGATGGCGGCCTCGATGATGTTGCCGTCGATCTCCTTCTCGATGTAGACCGGCTCGTGGAGCACTTCGCGGTTCTTGTTCAGATAGCGCACGAAGCTGCGCACGCCGCCTTCGAAATAGAAGTTCATGTAGCGCGCGCCGTTGTCGGTGCGTTCGTCCGAGAACTCGATGGTCAGCCCGCGATTCAGGAAGGCCATCTCGCGGAACCGCTGCTCCAGCGTCTCGAAGCGGAACTCGGTCTCCTCGAAGATGGTATGGTCGGGCATGAAGGTCGTACGCGTGCCGCTCTCGTGCGCGGCGGCAGGCCCGATGACGGCCAGGTCGGCCTGGGGGATGCCGCGCTGATACCGCTGGAAGTGCAGCTTGCCGTCCTGGCGCACCTCGACTTCCATCCAGTCAGACAGGGCGTTGACCGCGGACACGCCGACGCCGTGCAGGCCGCCGGAGACCTTGTACGCGCCGCTGCCGAACTTGCCGCCGGCATGGAGCTTGGTCATCACGGTTTCGAGCGCCGATTTGCCCGTCTGCTTGTGGATGCCGACCGGGATGCCGCGGCCCCAGTCCTGCACGGTCACGCTGCCGTCTTTGTGGATCGTGACCGCAATCCGGTCACAGTACCCGGCCATCGCCTCGTCGATCGAATTGTCCACCACCTCGTAGACCATGTGGTGGAGGGCTTTGATATCTGTCCCGCCGATGTACATGCCGGGGCGGCGGCGCACTGCCTCCAGCCCTTCGAGCACCTGGATATCGTCGGCAGTATAATGATTGGGCCGGTTATTTCCCTGTTCTGCCACGTTCTAACTCCTGCGCTAACCCCATGATGATAATCCGCCGGAACGCGTTCTATTTGATAACCTTGCGGGCCGTCCGCAACGCGTGCAGCTCACGGCGCAACCCGTTGTAATAGATGAATATCGCCAGCAACAGCCCCGTCGCCAGATAGGCGTTGCCGAGGATGCTGAGCAGTGCGCCCAGGGGCGTCTGACCCATCAGTCCCCAGACGGCCCGAAAACCCAGGGCGATCAGGTTGACAAGCGTGATGAGGCCGAAGGTGCGCCACCCGCTCGTACGGGCAAGTACGAGCGCCTGCCAGAGTGCCGGGCCCATCGATTGGCCGTCGAACAGCATCGCTTCGCTCGCGAAAAAGACCGCCGACAGAAACCACAGCATGAACCAGAGGGTCAACCCTCCGCTGAACACGAAGATGCCCGCGGCCAGGGTGCTGCCGGAAAAGGCGGCCAGCGCCATCGCCAGGGCCAGCGGCACGCGAATCAGAAAGACAATGACCCCCAGCAGCAGGCTCAACACTATTAACCGCAGCAAGAGCGCCCCGAAGCTGAACGAGCGCCGGGTCGCAGTTGAGCCGCCGGCAGACGGCTGCACCTCGTGCGCAGCACCGTCCTGCTGGTGCATGGGACCTCTTTGCGCCGGCACAGTGTTCTCCGCGACCAGGGCCTCAGCCGCCGCCCGCAGATAGAAGGTGGTCAACGCCTGCCCAACCAGCCACAGCGCGACGATGACCGATCCGGCCAGCCAGACATTCGAGATGTCCCACCCCGGCATTTGCCAGGGCGGTGCAGCCACCGGCGGCAGGGTCAGCCCCAGCCCCAGCGGCGCCAGCACCCCATCGCTGATGAGTTTGAAGCGGGTCGCCTGGATATCCACCAGCGCGCTCGGGGCCGCCAGCCAGCCTGTCGTCAGCGCGGTCATCAGGTCGATCTGCTGCCCCAGGCTCACGAACGCCTCGCGCAGCACCTGGACGGTTTCTGCCAGGGCCGCTTGCTGGGCCTGGGTGTAGAACGCCAGCATAAGCGCTTCCCAGACGGCCTGCGCCTGCCGGAGCAGGGTCTGCACCGACAGCTTCGGCATCAGCCAGAGCCCCAGGTCAATTACGACCGGGATGACCAGCAGCAGAGGGCGGCGCGCTGCCAGGTTAAGCCCGGCCGTCAGGGCATCGATGGCGCCTACGCGCGGTGCAGTTTCAGCTTTCATCCTACCCATTTTACCACAAAATGGGTGTATTTCATAAACGCGACGGGTCGTCCAATCGTTATAATAGCACAAATGTGTTATTTTGACAAGCCAGCGGCGATGCTTATGGCCGTGCGGAAATGTAGCAGGCACAACCAGTTGACGGGCCAACCGCTCTGGGGTAGAATCCGTGACAGGTACTATCCATCCTGTGCGCGCGGCGCCGCTCACCCGAGAAACATGACGATTGTCACCCTGACGACCGACTTCGGCCTGGCCGATGGTTATGTGGGCGCCATGAAGGGCGTCCTCTTGAGCATTGCCCCCGGTGCGCTCCTGGTTGACGTGAGCCATGACATTGCCCCTCAGGACGTGCGACAGGCCGCCTATGCCTTGCGCTGCGCGGCCCCCTACTTCCCGCGCGGCACGGTGCACCTGGCGGTGGTTGACCCCGGCGTCGGCGGCGCGCGGCGGCCCCTGTTGGTACAGACCCCCGACGCCTGCTACGTGGGGCCCGACAACGGGCTGTTCACCTTTGCGCTGGAGCACCCCGGCGCGCAGGCCTACGAGCTGGACCGGCGCGAATTCTGGCGGCCCGCTGTGAGCCGGACGTTCCACGGCCGCGACGTCTTCGCACCGGTGGCTGCATACCTGGCGAACGGCCGGTCGCCTGCTGACCTGGGCACGCCGGTGGCTGACCCGCTGCGCCTGCCGGAGCCGGTCGCGCTCCGTATTGCGCCAGGCCACCTGCGCGGCCAGGTCATCCATATCGACCGCTTCGGCAACCTCATTACATCGGTTCCCGGCGCGTGGGTGACGGAAGGCGGATGGGTCTGCGATATCGCTGGCCGGCGCATCGAGGGCATTCAACAGACGTATGCGGCGGCGCAGCCCGGTACATTGTTGGCTCTCATCAGCAGCAATGACACGGTCGAGATCGCGGTGCGCGACGGCAGCGCCGCGGCCCTGCTCGGCGTCCAGATAGGTGAACCGGTGGACTTGCAACGTATCTCAGGCTAAAGGAGCATTTCATGGACAAGTTCGTCATCGAAGGCGGCTATCCACTGAACGGAGATGTCACTCCGGCCGGCAACAAGAATGCAGCGTTGCCTCTGTTAGCGGCCGTGCTCCTCACCGAGGGGGAGGTTGTCCTGCACAACATCCCGCACATCGGTGATGTCGGCACGATGTGTCAGTTGTTGGGTGAGCTGGGGGTCACAGTGCAGAAGGAGAACGGCGCGCTGCGGCTGTGCGCCCGCAACGCCGGCTTTGCGAACTTCCGCGCCGAGCTCTTCCAGCAGATTCGCGGCTCCATGCTGCTGGCCGGCCCGATGCTGGGCCGGTTCGGCCAGGCGGTGCTGCCGCTGCCCGGCGGCGACCGCATCGGCCGGCGCCGGGTCGACACGCACCTGCTGGCGCTGGAAAGCCTCGGCACGCATGTGGACTTCAACGCGAAGGACTTCACCATGAAGGCCGACGCGCTGCGCGGGGCCGACATCCTGCTGGACGAGATGAGCGTCACCGGCACGGAGAACGCGGTCATGGCCGCGGTGCTGGCGAAGGGCACGACCGTGATCCGCAACGCCGCGTCCGAGCCGCACGTGCAAGACCTGTGCAATTTTCTGAACTGCCTGGGCGCGCAGATTGAGGGCATCGGCAGCAACACGATCATCATTCATGGAGTGGGCTGTCTCGGGTCCGGCGAGTTCACCATCTCGCCGGATTACCTGGAGGTTGGCAGCTTCCTGGGCCTCGGCGCAGTGACGCGCGGCGAGATTCGCATCCACGGCGTCGTGCGCGAGCACATGCGCATGATCAACTGGGTGTTTGCCGAGCGCCTCAACGTCAATCTGCGGATGGACGGCGACACGCTCATCGTGGCCGACGAGCAAGACCTGCACATCCAAGAGGATATCGGCGGCGCGGTGCCGAAGATCGACGATGCGCCCTGGCCCCAGTTCCCTGCGGACCTGATGAGCATCGCTCTGATCGTGGCGACGCAGGCGAAGGGCACCGTGCTGATGCACGAGAAGATGTTCGAGAGCCGCCTCTACTTCGTGGACAAGCTGATCGGCATGGGCGCGAAGATCATCCTGTGCGACCCGCACCGGGCGGTCATCGTCGGCCCCTGTCCGCTCTACGGCCAGGAACTCAGCAGCCCGGATATCCGCGCGGGCATGGCCCTGCTGATTGCTGCGCTGGCCGCGAAGGGCACGAGCACCATCGGCAACGTCGGCCAGATTGACCGGGGGTATCAGAATATCGACAAGAAGCTGCAAGCCCTCGGCGCGCACCTGGAGCGCGTGACGCTGGCGTAATGCGTGACAAGGTGAAGAGGTGACAAGGTGATGTGGATGGGTGTGGTTATTCTGCAGTGGGTGGAACTGGGAAGTGCAGATAGCACACACAACCTACCAAAGCACATCACCTTGTCACCTCTTCACCTGCTCACCTGTTCACTCGTTCCCCGATTCGCGCTTCTCCGCGGGGGTGAAGAGGGCGATCAGGCGGTCGAACTGCTCGTAGATGAAGTTCTGGCGGAAGCCCGCGAGGACCGCGGCCAGGTAAGGCAGGAGTCGCGCGCCGGTGCTCGCGGTGTCGTCGGTCAGGTTGACGTTGATGATCAGGAACCCGCCCGCCATGATCAGGAAGATGATGCCGCCCAGCACGAGGCCCATCAGCGGTTGCACCATGTACCACATCAGATAGTTGCGGTCGAAGTCCTGCTCGCGCGAGATGTGCCACCAGAGCGTGTAGAGCGCGCCCACAATGCCGCCGATGCCGCCCCAGATCATCGTATTGATGATCGGGTAGACGTTCAGCAGCGCCGGCCCGGTCACGCGGTCTGAGCCGGTGATCAGCGTGGTGAGCGGCCCCGCGAAGATCAACCCCAGCAGCAGCACCAATAGCCAGCCGGCTTGATAGCCCAGGATGCGCGGGCCGTAGTAGGTGGACTGCTTCCGGCTCTCGCGCATCCGATCCAACATCACGCGCACCTGGGCCGTGCGGAATTCCGCAGTCACATATTCCTCAGGCGAGTCGATCAGCAGTTGGCGGCTCTCGCGCAGCATCGTGAGCGCGCGTTCTGCTTTGTCCGGTGGGCTGCTGAACTCGGTCGCCACCTGGCGATACAGCTCGTCGATCTGCTGGTGCAGCGCCTTCTGCCAGCCCTGGTCGAGCACCTGGTTGAGCCGCTCGATGACGATGGCCTTCTGGTCGGGCGTCCGGTCCACCGCGACGGGCAGGGGGGCCGGTTCGACCTCGGTGCCGGGGCCAGGGGGCAACACCCGGATGGAGGCACCGGCGGCCCGCATGCTGTCGTCCTCGCCCTGGACATAGGCTGCGTCTGCGGCGGCCGGCTCCGTCTCCAGGATAATCGCGCCGAAGCGCTTCGTCGTCGGCAGCGAGCGTTCGGCCTCCGGCGGCACGGTCAGGCTGGCCGGCTCTGCCGGGGCAGCCGCGGGCGGTGGCGGCGGCAACGGGATGACAGGCTGCCCCGCGGGGGACGTTGCGGGCGCAGGTTCCGGGATCACTTCGACGGCTACAGCCGCCGCGGGGATGGCCGCTTCCGCCAGCGGCGGAACGTCGATCGTTTCTTCGGGCACACGCACCTCCCTGGTGACCGGTTCAGCCGCCGAGCGTTCGGAAGTCGTTGCCGGTTCTGGCTGTCCCGGGCTCCGGCCTGTCTCGGCCGCCGCGACTTCGATATCGAGGAGCGCGGCCAGGTCCGCCGCGACGTTGGCTGCATCGCCGGCTGTGGCCGCAGGATCGCCAGTGTTGGAACTGCTGTTGGCCGTCGTCATGATATTCCTCTCCGCAAAAGTCCTGACCCTCGAATTATAGCACAGTTGACCAGAAATGAGCGATATGAATTCCTACGGTATCTGCATTCGGGACCAGAGCAGGGCAAACATGATGCTGGCGATGACGCAGGTTGCCACGGTGACTGGCAGGCCGGAGCGAAGCCAGACCTTAGTCGTGATCGGCGTGCGTGTCCGGGCGCTCAACGTCACGGTCAGCACATTGGCGGTCGCGCCGATGGGCGTCCCATTGCCGCCCAGCCCCGCGCCCAACGCCAGCGCCCACCAGAAGGGCATCACGATGAGGCCCATGCTGCCGAGGTCTTGGATGACGGGAATCATCGCGATGGTGAAGGGAATGTTGTCCACGATGGCCGACAGCGCGGCTGCGCTCCACAGCAGGCCCAGGCTCGCCACCAGCGGCGTATTTTCAGCCAGTCCGGCCAGCAAGCTTGCGGCCTTGTGCAGCACGCCCGATGCATCCAGGCCGCCGATCAGGACGAAGAGAGCCGCAAAGAAGACCAGGACGCTCCACTCAACATGGCGCAGGGTCTCATCGAGATCCGGTTGCAACCACATCAGCGCAGCCGCGGCGCCGACCAGCGCAATCAGGGCTGGCTGCAGGTGCAGGAGGCCTTCGAGGAAGAAGAACAGGATGACTGCCCCCAGCGTAATCAGCACGCGGACCGCGTTCTTCGGCTCGCGGAGGGCCTCGTTTTCGTTCAGGCTGGTCAACGCATCCAGGTGACGCGGCCGTTCGGCCAGTTCACGGCGAAAGGCGAAGTAGAGAATTGCAACGGCCACCACCCAGGTGACCAGCACGATCGGGCCCAGGTGGATCAGGAAGCTCACGAAGCTCAGTTGGGCGGCGGAGCCGATGAGGACGTTGGGCGGGTCGCCGACGAGGGTGGCAACGCCGCCGATGTTAGAGAGCAGCGCCTCCGCCATGAGCAACGGGATGGGGTTGAGGCCCAGGATTTCGGCAATCAGGATCGATACGGGGACGATCAGCACAATCGTCGTCACATTGTCCAGGAACATCGAGAGCACGGTCGTCGTGCCGCCCAGGATGAGCAGCAGCAGCCAGGGCCGCCCGCCGGAACGCTTGCTGATACGGATCGCGATATATTCGAAGAAGCCGGTTTGTTCGAGCAGGCGTACCAGCAGCATCATGCCGAAGAGAAGGCCCAGGGTGTTGAAGTCGATGGCCGCGAGCGCCTGCCCCTGGCTGTAGAAGCCCATGAGCATCCCGACAATCAGCATGACCGCTGCGCCCAGCATGGCAACGATGGTGCGGTGGACGCGCTCCGCCATGATCGCGGCAAAGGTCAGCAGAAAGATGAGGACTGCCATGACCTGCGCAAGCGTCATCGGGCGCCTCCTTCCGCGGTCCAGGAGGCCAGGAAGGCTGTGGCGATATCCACCAACGACGCGATGCCGACCAGCGCGCCGGCCTGGTTGACGACGGGCAAATCACGGATGTTATGTTTTGTCATGATGGCCAGCGACCGCAGCAGGCCGGAGGTCTGTTCGACGGCTACCGGTTCTTGCATCAGGTCCCGCATGGTCCGCTGTGCGACGCCGGGCGCATCGCGGGGCATCAAGCTCTCCAGCACGCCGAAGTTACGCACGAAGTCGAAGTCGGCCATCAGGCGCACAAAATCCGGCATGAACGTCTCGAGGATATTCTCGACCCGGACGATACCCACCAGTGACGCCTGTTCATCCACGACCGGCAGGGTTCCGACATGCCGGTCCACAATCAGGCGCGCGGCTTCCAGGACTGTCGTGTGCGGTGACACGAAGACGACATCCCGTTTCATCCATTGACCGATCATGCTTTTACTCCTGTACGATGGTTCGGTGGGCCGTGGACCCGGTTTGAGACCGGCCATAGCACGACCCGGCCACAACTCCCTGAGCTGCCGCGATTACTTTGTTCCCCAGTGGACGGCCACTGTGCCCAGCATCGCCAGACGATAGTGTACGTCGTGCAGCCCGGCAGCGGCCATGATATCCGCCAGGGCTGCGGGCCGCGGGAAGGCGAGCGCAGAGTGAGGCAGGTAGGTGTAGGCTTCGCGCCGGCCGCTGATGATGCCTCCCAGGAGGGGCACGAGTTTGAAGAAGTAGAATCGGAATAGCGCGCCGAACACGGGCGTGCGCGGCAGGGTGATTTCCAGGCAGACCACGCGGCCGCCCGGCTTGACGACCCGCACCTGTTCGGCAAAAGCAAGGCGGATGTCGGTGACGTTGCGCATCATGAAGCCGGAGCAGGCGGCATCGAACGTCCCATCCGCGAACGGCAGCGCCAGCGCGTCTCCTTCGGTGAAGGGGAACGTCAGGCCGGGATGCTTCCCCTGGCCGTAGAGCATCATCTCGCGCGTGAGGTCCAGCCCGACCACGCGCAGCGTGGGGTCGAGCCGCAGCGCCTCGTACGCGATGTCGCCCGTGCCCGTTGCGACATCGAGCAGGCGGCCCCCGCGGGGCAGCGCGCACAGCCGGACCACCGTGCGCCGCCAGATGCCGTCGCGGCCCAGCGTCATGAGCCGGTTCATCAGGTCATAGCGCGGGGCAATCGCGGTGAACATCCCGCGCACGTAACTGCGCTTCTCATCGGGCGGCGGCAGGACGGAGGATGGCTGCCTGGACAAGGGTGACTCCTTCGATGGTTTGTAGTGGGCGCTTCAGCGCCCCGTGGATGGCGCTAAAGCGCCTACTACGAACGGGGTTGTTTCACTCGCGCACGAACATCCACGGTGCGAGGCGGCGCTCCAGCCGGTCTACGACGAAATAGAGCAGCAGCCCCAACAGGCTCATGGCTACCACACCTGCATACATATCGGCGTAAGCCAGCCGGCCCCAGCTATCCACGATAATATAATAGCCCAGGCCGGAGGTCGTGGCAAACGTCTCCGTGAAAAAGAGGACGGCAATGGCCGTCCCGATGCTCACGCGCAGCGCGGTCAGCGCGGCGGGCACGGTCGCGGGCAGGTACACGAAGCGAAAGAGGCCGCGGCGCCCCGCGCCCAGCGAGCGCACCGAATAGATCAGCTCCGGGCGCAGCGCGCTGGCCTGGTCGCGCACGACCACGAGAATCTGGAAGAACAGGATCAGGAAGATGATGAAGATCTTGCTCGTGTCACCGATGCCGAGCAGCAGCAGGATGACCGGCAGGAACACGATCTTGGGGATCGGATAAACGATGTAGACCATCGGCGCGAAGATGCGGTCCAGAGCGCGGCTCTGGCCGAGCACCAGGCCGGCGGGCGTGGCGAGCAGCATGGAGATGACGATGCCCGCCACGACGCGCCACAGGCTGACGACGAAATGGCGCGCCAGCCCGCGCGGCAGCGCCGCGACGAGCGCCTGCCCGACGACCCAGGGCCCCGGCAGCACCTCGGAGCGGATGAGCCAGCTCGATAACTGCCAGAGCAGGAGCAGGACCAGCGTGGCCAGGGCCAGATCGCGACGGCGCATGAGTTTTCCTACATCCCTACTAATAATTCGCGCAGTTCCGCGCACTTCTGCCAGAACGCCGGCTGGCCCCGGTACGCGACATCGCCCGCGCCGGGGTTCTCCACGATGCGCGCATGGGTGTTGGGCGGCCGGCCCAGCACGAGGATGCGCTGGCCCAGGTACGCGGCTTCCTCGATGATGTGCGTCACCACGATGGTCGTCACGCCGGTCTCCTGGCGCAGCTCCACGGTCAGCCGTTGCAGGTCCTCGCGCGTGAGCGCGTCGAGCGAGGAGAACGGCTCGTCCATCAGCAGCAGGTCGGGCTGCTGCAGCAGGCTGCGCGCGATGGCCGTGCGCTGGCGCTGGCCGCCGCTGATTTGGGCGGGATACTTGTCGCGCACTTCCGCGATGCCGAGCCGGGTGAGCCAGTGGTTGACTTGTTCGGAAGTGATATCGGCGCGCGGGTAAGGCCGCGGGCCGGCGCTGCTCTCGCGCTTGCCCTCGTAGAAGCGGCCCATGCGCATGACCAGCGCAACATTCTCCCAGACGGTGGACCAGGGGAGCAGGCCATAGTCCTGCAGGACGAGGCCGGTGGTGGCGCGCGGCCGGGGCACCGGCTGCCCGTCGACGAGGATCGTGCCCCCGCGCGGCTGGCGCAGCCCGGCGACAAGATAGAGCAGCGTGCTCTTGCCGCAGCCCGACGGGCCGATGATGCACCACGCCTCGCCGGCGCGCACGGTCCACGAGAAGCGGTCGAACACGGGGGGCTGCTCGGCATAGGCGAACGTCAGCTCGCGCACCTCTACCACCGGCTCGCCCGGCTGTGACGGGTCCTCCGGCTGTGGCCGGTCGTGCTGTGGCTTCGCCTCAGCCCACCGTGCCACCATATTCCCCGTGTCGCCTGTCACGCCGCGCCTACTCGGTCCAGGTCTGGCGGCGGCCCATCCGGTCGATCGCCGGATAAGCCCGGCGGACGGCCAGATACAGGGGGATGCCGACGACCCCGCCGACGATGGCTTGCAGGGCATTGAAGGGCACTTCGGCCAGCGCGGCTTCCCAGCCTTTGAGGGCCGTCCCGCCCAACAGATAACCGGCCACCATGACCAGCGCGCCCGCCGCATACGCGAAGATGAGCTGCGGGATGACCCGCGTGCGCCGCGCCAGCAGGCCGATGACTGCGCCCTGCAGGCCGTGGGCCAGCAGGCTGATCGGCGCCCACACGGCATACGGCCCGCTCAACAGGTCCGCGATGGCCGTGCCGATGCCGCCGGCTGCAAAGCCGACCAGCGGGCCGAAGGCGAACGCGGCAAACGAGGTCGCGGCATCGGAGAGGTTCCAGTAGCCCTGCGACGCGGGGATGGGAATCTGCACGACTTTGGTCAGGACGACGGTCAGGGCGATAAGCACGGCGACCAGGGCAATCATGCCCGGCGAGGTGGACTTGTTCACATGATTACTCCCGCGGATGGGTTGGCAGTGACGCGCCTATCATAGCGCGCATTACCCTAGGCTGCAACGTGGGGGATGAATATGTGACCTCTCCCCCTCTCCTGAGCTTGGGCGAACCGAAGGTTCGCCCAAGCTCAGGAGAGGGGGGCGGGGGGTGAGGTATCGTCAGGCAGGCGCGCCTCACCTATGAGCAGTTGCCCGGTCAGCGCGAGGGCCGCGCGGACATAGGCGGGTTCGACGCCGGGCGACAGGTGGTTGCCGGGGAGCACGCGCACGGCCAGGCTGCTCGCACAAGGAAAGTCCGTGCGCCGGTAAGCCGCCAGCGCGGCGGGAATCTCCGCGGGTGTGCGGCAGCCCGGAAAGACTGCCTGCCAGCGAATCACGGTGTCGTCCTCGGCAAATAGCAGGGCCACGCGGCCCGGATAGCGAAACTCCGGCCCCGGGACCTTGGATGCGGCCCAACAGGCATCCTCCACGACACGCTGCGGTGAACGCGTGCGCAGGAGGTCGCCCCCGATGCCGCCTGTGATATCGAGGCCCACGCGCACGGCCTGCCAGACAGCGGCCGGCCCCTGCTTCAGCGCCGCCAGGGCGATGCGGGCCACTTCGCCCGCAAAACTGGCGACGAGTTCCCGCGGCTCCCGCTCGATCAGCCCGGCCGCGCACAGCCCGACTGCCGCAGCCGCCAGGTCTGCCGCGCCGGCCGCGGCGCGCAGGGCCTCGGCCCCGCCGTGCGACCAGCCGACCAGGACAATCCCTCCCGGCGGAGGCGCTTCGCCAGCATCCAGGGCGGCCCAATGGCGAGCGATGATGACAGGCAGCGCCCGTGCCCTGGCCGGGTCGCCGCCCGCGGGCGGGTCGATGTCGGCCAGCCAGGCGACGCCTGCTCGCCCGTGCAGGGCGCTCTCGGCCAGCACGAGGGCCGATGAAAGGGCCCTCTGGCCGTGGCCGGGCAGTACGACGATCAGGGCACCATCCAGTGCGTGCCGGGCCTGGTTGGCGGCGCGTTCTGCACCGGTGCGGGCGTCATAGCAGTGGAGTGCATACCCGATGCGCGCGCCGTCGATGACGAGGTGGTCGCGCTGCTGCACGATACGTATCTGCTCTGTTGTGCGTTCTTCTGCCATCCGTCCGCCTGCTCCCTCTCCAGGTGCAGAGATTATAGGTCACATGGGATACCGATACAAGCGCAGCCTCCAGCCGCAGGGGTTCCCGGTGTCGCACCATAGAGATTCGAGTCGAGGCTTCAGCCGGTCAGGTAGGCTGTGTGCGTTCACTCCCCATCCGGCTAAAGCCTCGACTCCAGGTACATTTGGCATTCCTGCAGGGCGGTTTCAGAGTGCATCAGGTGAACCCACCCGGCAACTGAAGTTGCGGCTACCGTTGCGACACTTCGCAGCAAACGACGCAGGTCGGTTTTGCGTGGTAGCCGCAGCCATGCACGAGTGCAACATGATTTCGCCCTGGCATTCCTGCCACTCACGTTGACACACCCGCGCGCGTTCGTTATACTCGCAGCCATGCTTGACATGAATGACCTTCTGCCTGCCGGCAAGCTGCCCCTGGCCCTGCTGGACCGGCTCCTGACCCGTTTCGCGCCGGATGACCCGCGCATCATCGTCGGGCCGCGCGGGGGCGAGGATGCCGCCGTGTTTGACTTCGGGGATCGCTGCCTCGTCGCCAAGACGGACCCGATCACCTTTGCGACGAGCGAGATCGGCTGGTACGCGGTCAACGTGAACGCGAACGACATCGCGGTCATGGGTGCGCAGCCGCGTTGGTTCATGGCGACGGTGCTGCTGCCTGCCGGTCGGGCAACCGCGGCAATGGCCGAGGCCATCTTCGACCAGATCGACCGGGCCTGCGCGGCGCTGGGCGCCAGCCTGGCCGGGGGCCATACGGAGATCACCGTCGGGTTGAACCGCCCAATCGTCTGCGGGACGATGCTCGGTGAGGTGACGCGGGAGCGCCTGCTGACCAAGCGCGGCGCGCAGCCGGGCGATGCAGTGCTGCTCGTCCGCTCCGTGCCCATCGAAGGGACCGCGTTGATCGCGCTGGAACGGGCAGACGTGCTGGCGGCGCGCGGCCACACGCCGGAGTTCATTGCGCGCTGCCAGCGGTTCCTGCACGAGCCGGGCATCAGCGTGGTCGCGCCCGCGCTGACCGCGGCGGAACTGCCCGGCGTCCACGCGATGCATGACCCGACCGAGGGTGGGGTTTTGAGCGGCCTGCTGGAGATTGCGCGGGCCGGGGGCACGGGGATGGCGGTAAACCTGGATGCCATCCCGATTCTGCCGGAGAGCGCGACGCTCTGCCGGGAGTTCGGCCTGGACCCGCTCGGCACGATTGCTTCGGGCGCGATCCTGCTGATCGTGGCCGAGCCGCACGCGGCGGCGGCACGCGCGACGCTCAGCGCGGCGGGTTATCCGACCGCGGTCATCGGCCGGCTGACGCCGCCGGACGCGGGGCTCGTCGCTCTGCGCGACGGCGCGCCGGTCGCGTGGCCGGTGTTCGCGGTGGACGAGATTACGAAGGTGTTTGGGGACGAACAAGTGACGAGTAAAGAGTGAAAAGTAATGAGTAATGATGAGGCATCCTGAGCGGGTGGGCGGTGCAAGGCCGGTGACGAACTACCGCCAGTCGAAGGATGCCTCAACCGCTCAGGCGCTACTCCCGAAGGTATCGCTGTCGTCATCCACCTTGATGCCGAGACGCTCCAGGAACAGACGCAGCGAGTGCTGGCCCAGCAGAACTATCAGCGCGGGCCAGGCGAACAGCACGAGCATCGCCAGCACCACGGACACAACTGTCAGCACGATGGCCACGACGAGCAACAGCAGGCTGTAGAGCGGATTGGCGAAGGCTGCCAGCGCCGCGGTCTTGAGCGCCCCCAGCACGGTCGGCTTTTCGAGGCTGACCAGGACGGGGTAGACGTAAATCTGCATCGCGAGCCAGAAGATGATGATGTAGAGCCATAGGAATGCGACAGCCTGCAGCAGTGCGTTGCCTTGCCCCAGGTAAAACAGCAGGTTGAGCAGCAGCAGCGCCAGCCCGCCCATGCCGATGGCGCTCACGCCCAGCGCCTGTTTCCAGTACTTGCGGAAGCCATCCCAGTAGTACGAACGATCCACATGGATGTCCCGCGCACAACGCCGCGCAACGACCGCCAGGGCAGCCGTCGCCGGGCCGGCCGGAATTGCAAGCAGGGGAGCCAACCACCAGGGCCCGTTTGCCACGAACAGCGGCCATCCCAGCAGCGCCATCACCAGGACGAAAATGCCGCCGGTCGCCCACCAGATGAGGTTGATGCCGACCAGGAAGAACAGTTCATTGTAGAAGGTGACGAGGGACCGCCACGCCACGACGAAGGCTCGCACAGAGGAACTCCTATATTGCCGGATAGAAAACGGGTTTGTGTGGGAAGCGTGGCTTCGCCGTCAAACCCGTTTTCTGAAACGTCAGCAGCTTGCCACGATCTCTTCCAGCAGCCGCGCGCCGTCGACCATGTCGGCAATCGCGATGTGCTCGTGGGTCGTGTGCACGTCGGCCATGCCGGTGCTGAGAATGGCGCAGTGGATGCCGTGCTCCGCGTAGATGTTGGCGTCCGTGCCGCCGCCGCTCGCTTTGAGGGTCGGTGTGAAGCCGAGCCGCCGGGCCGCCTCCACCGCCGTGGCCACGACGGCATGATCATCCGCCAGCTTGTAGGTCGTATACATGCGCTTGATCTTGAGATCGACGTGGGTGCTGTTGTGCTCGGCGGCCTCGTTCAGCGCGGCGGCCATTGCCGCGGTCTGCGCGGCCAGCTTCAGATCGTCCCGGCTGCGCGCCTCGCCCTTCAGGTAGACCTTGTCCGGCACGATGTTCGTGGCCTCGCCGCCCTGGATGATGCCGATGTTGGCCGTCGTCTCGACGTCGATGCGGCCCAGGGGCATGGCAAGGATGGCTTCCGCGGCCACGCGGATGGCGTTGATGCCCTTCTCCGGCTCCGCGCCCGCATGGGCCTTCTTGCCGTGCACCCACGCTTCGAGCGAATCCTGGCTGGGCGCGCTGGTCACGATGCCGCCGATGGGCCCGCCCGCGTCCAGCACGTAGCCGCGGCGCGCGGTCAGCTTGCCCTTGTCGAGCAGCCTGGCCCCGCGCAGCCCCACCTCTTCACCGATGGTGATGGCGGCTTCCAGCGGCGGGTGCGGCCGGCCGTCCTCGCGCAGCGATGCCACGACCTCGAGGATGGTCGCCACGCCCGATTTGTCATCGCCGCCCAGGATGGTGGTCCCGTCGGAGTAGATCACCCCGTCGCGGATCTCCGGCTTGATGCCGGTATCCTGGCCCACCGTGTCCATGTGCGCGCTCAGCAGCACCGGGTCGGCCGCACCGTTACTTCCCGACCAGCGAGCAATTACGTTCCAGTGTTCATCCTGCTCTACCTGCGCGCCGAGCGCCGCGCAGCGCCGCGCCAGCTCGCGGCTGACGGCTTCTTCCTGACCGGATGGGCTGTCGATTCTGACCAGGTCGAGGAAGGTTTGCACCAAACGTTCACTGTTGATCACGAATCACCTCAAGACAGGGAATGGTAGGACTCTGAATCAGTCACCGGGAGGTCAATCCTGCAGAGTATAGCCCCGACTGGACGTAACGTCAATTCCGTTCGCGGGGTCGCCTGTCTGCCCCGCTGTACGACACCTTACTGCGGGCGCTGCGTACATTCTCTAGAATGCGTTTGTATAATTGGCCCTTGCCATTGGCTGCCGTGCCTGGCACATCATGGGAAAGGATGGCTTAGATGTTGCGAACCCGCATGCGACCGTTCTACCTTGTATTGTTGCTCCTTGCCGCGCTGACCACGGCCTGCGTTGCCCTGCCGCCCCAGCCGGAAGAACCGGCCATAAGCGCGCTGCAGGCCAAACAGCCTGGCGCTGCCGCGGAGGCTGCCCCGGCTGCCGCACTCACCAGCGACGAGGCTGCGCCGGCCACTGGGCTTGCGATCACGGCTATTACGGGCCAGGTCGCCTACCGCCCGCGCATCGCGCTGCCGCCGGATGCCGTCATCGAGGTGGAGCTGCAGGACATCTCGCGCGCCGATGCACCCGCGCGAGTTCTCGGCCGGCAGCGCATCGAGACCGGCGGCCAGCAGGTCCCCATCCCATTTGCGGTCGAGTATGACCTGTCGCAGATCGACCCGGACGGCGTCTATGTGCTGGTGGCGCGCATCAGCGAGGGCGGCACGACAAGATGGACGAACCCCGACCTCCTGCGTGTGATTACGGGGGGCGCCATCACCGATCAGGTTGAGATTCTGGTGCAGCAGGTGGACAACTGAGCTCCGCAGGAGGTCATCCGTATGAAAGCTAAGCCGTTTGTCTTGACGATGCTCCTGGTTGCGGTCTTTGCGTTGACGACCCTCGGTGTCTTCGCCGGGCCGCCTGCCTCGGTGCTTGCGCAGCAGGCGACGCCTCGGCTGGTCGCGACGGTGCCGCCGCCCACACGGGTGCCGACGCGCACCGCGAATGATGATCTGGCGCGGGTGAAGGCTGCGGGCAAGATTCTCGTGGGCACCTCCCTGGACAATCCGCCCTTCTCCGGCTACAGCGATACCTTTGCACCGACCGGCTTCGATATTGCGCTCATGGAAGCGCTGGCGGGCCAGTTGGGTGTGAAGATCGAGTTCAACGATTTCGCTTTCGAGGGTCTGCTCAGCGCACTGAAGCTGGGCCAGGTCGATGCCGCCATCGCTGCGATCTCGCTGACGCCTCAGCGCCTGGCGGAGGTGGACTTCACCAACACCTACTATGTGGGCCGCGATGGACTGCTCGCGCGGCCAGACGCGCCGTTCAGTATTAAGGATATCAACGACCTGGCCCGGCTCAAGGTGGGCGTGCAGCTTGGCTCGGTCTATCAGACATTCCTCCAGGAGACGTTGGTGGACACCGGGCTGATGCCTGCGCCCAACCTGATGGCCTACATCCGCCCTGAAGAGATGGTGTGGGCCCTCGAAGATGAACTGCTCGATGTCGCGATGCTCGATCTCGAACCTGCACGCACCTTTGCCGCGCGCGGCAACGTCAGGCTGGTGGGCGAGGGGCTGTATCCGCAGGTCTATGCCATTGCGGTTCGCAAGGGGTCATCGCTGCGGGTGGAACTCAATCGCGCGTTGGCTGCGCTGCAAGCGCAGGGCGTCATCAAGCAACTTGCCGGGGAATACCTGGATGTGCAGCCGGTGACGCAGCCTGCGACGCCGACGCCGATTCCGACGCCCGCGTTCACGCCCACGCCCGTGCCCTGCACTGATGGCATGGCGTATGTGGCCGACCTGAATTATGACGACCGGAACATGAAGGCGCCGCCACCGCTGCGCCGGGGCCAGAATTTCACCAAGACCTGGCGCGTGCGCAACTCTGGCAATTGCAGTTGGACCGCCGACTTCGCGCTGACCTACGTCCGCGGCAATGTTGCGGCCGCGCGCATGGGCGGCGAGCCGGTGCCGGTGGGCCGGATCGTGCTGCCGGGCCAGACGATTGACGTCAGCGTCCCGTTGACCGCGCCGCAGGCTCCCGGCGTCTACCAGGGCTTCTGGCAGATGACCAACACTGAGGGCGCGCGCTTCGGGCAGACGGTCTGGGTCGGCATCCGCGTCCCTGCACCGCCCACGCCCACGCCGCCGCCACCGCCGCCGGCCGTGGCGGGCATCAGCTTCTCCGCGGATCGCACGACCATCAAACAGGGCGAGTGCGTCACCTTCCGTTGGGATGTGACCAACGTCAAGGCGGTGTACTTCCACCCGCAGGGCCAGCCGTTTGATCGGTACGGGGTCGCAGGTCAGGCGAGCAAGCAGGAGTGCCCCGCCGCAACGACGACCTATACGCTGCGCGTGCAGCTCCGGGATGACCAGCTCCGGGAGCAGTACATCCAGATCAATGTGACCCCGGCCGATAACACGCCCTTCATCGTGCACTTCAGCAGCAATCCGGCGTATGAGGTGGCGTCGGGCGCGTGCGTGAACCTGTGGTGGGAGGTGCGTGGGGAGGTCAGCCGGATCGCGCTCGTGCGCAATGGGTTCCCGCTGTGGGACTATGCGCCGGTGCAGGGTTCGAAGCAGGACTGCCCGACCACGCCCGGCGCCGCGACCTACGAGTTGCAGGCCTTCGGGCCGGGCGGCATCGTGGTGAAGGCGCAGCGCAACATCGCGGTCCGGTAAGGTCGACGCCGTTTGTAGTAGGCGCTTGAGCGCCCTATACGGGGCGCTGAAGTGCCTGCTACAAACAGGATTACTCCACCCACTCGATGCGGCCGGTCTCGTCCGTCTCATACCCGCCGAGATTTACGATCGCGGCGCGGCCCTCCGCAGACGCCAGCCAGCCGGTCAACCCGCGGGCAGGCTCCGTGGCGAACACCTCCGCGGGCAGCACCAGGTCATACCGCTCGGTCGTGAGCAGCACGAAGTCGAGTGCGTAGGCCAGCGCGGCGGCTTCCACGCCCATGCCCGCGTCCGCTCGGCCCTCGGCCACCGCACGCGCGACCTCGGAGTGGGTCGCGACTTCGATGACATAGCCGGTCACGTCCCCCGCGGCGAGGCCGCGCGCGTGCAGTTGTGCGTCCAGCCAGACGCGCGTGCCCGCGCCGCGCTGCCGGTTGATGAACCGCAGCCCGGGCCGCGCGAGATCGCTGACCGCGGTCACGCCCGCCGGGTTGCCGGACGGCACGATGAAGCCGAGCCGGCGATGCGCCAGCGTGACCAGCGCGACGCGCCGGCCGGGCAGCAGCCGCCGGACGAACGGCGCGTTGTAGGTGTCGCTCTCCGCATCCCACAGGTGACACCCGGCCAGGTCCGCCTTCCCCTCGGCCAGCGCGATGAGCCCGCCCAGGCTGCCGGGGAAGGCGACTTCCAGCGTGCAGCCCGTACAGAGTTGGGGGAAGCGCGCCGCCAGCAGCGAGACGGCCGGATCGTGGCTGCCGGCGAAGCGGAGGATGGTTTGGTCCGCTGCTTCGCCCGCTGTGGCCTCCGCGGCCAGCGCGCGCCAGCGGTCCAGCGCGGCGCGAAAGGCTGCGTCCGCCTCGACAGGGGTGTAGCCCGCGGCGAGCACTTCGAGCAGGAAGGCCTCCGCCTGGTGTACGAGCGCGGCCCGGCGCAGCGGCGACCGGTCCCGCGGTGCGGGGGGCAGGGTTGCGCCGATGCGCGTGCCCTGCCCCGGCCGGCTGATGACGAGGCCCTGCCGCGCCAGCTCCCGGTAGGCCTGCTGCACCGTGCCCGGCGTGCAGCCCCACCGCTCGGCCATCTCTCGGACGGGCGGCAGCAGGTCGCCCGGTTTCAGCGTCCCTGCCAGCACCTGCTGGCGGACCGCCTCACCGATCTGCTGATACAGCGGCGACTTGTCAGCCATCTTCGTCATTCATAATTCGTAATGCTTAATTCGTAATTCGCATCACCCCACCAGCGCGTCCAGCCGGTCCACGAGCCCGGACAGCACCTCGAATGCGGCCTCGACCGGCGCAGGCGTCGTCATGTCCACGCCCGCAATCTTGAGCGCGTCTAACTGGTAGACGGAGTTGCCTGCTCGCAGGAACCGCAGGTAATCCTCCGCCGCGCCGGGCGTGCCGGAGCGGATGCGCCGGGCCAGCGCGTTCGCGGCCGAGATGCCGGTCGCATAGTTGAAGACATAGTAGTCCATGTACAGATGGGCGAAGGTGGCCCAGGTGATGCCGACGCGTTCCCGATCCACCGCCATGTGGCCGCCATAGCCCTCGCTGAACAGGTCGGCCATCAGCGCGATCATGTCGTCCGCGCTCATGCCGTCCCCGCGTTCCTCGCGCTGGTGGACCTCCAGCTCGAAGCGCGCCAGGGTCGGCATGATGAAGAAGTAGCGGTGGAAGTTCGACATGGCTTCCTCGATGACCGTGATGAGGAAGTTCGGCTCCGTCACCGTCTCCAGCAGATGCCCGCGCACCATCGCCTGGTGGAAGTTCGACGCGGTCTCGGCCACCATCATGCCGTAGTCACTGTAGAGGACGGGCTGGTTCTGCCAGGTCAGCCGCGAGTGCATGGAGTGGCCCAACTCATGCGCCAGCGTGCTCATGCTGAACACATCATCGGTGTAGCTCATCATGATGAACGGGAAGGTGCCGTGCGAGCCGGACGAGAATGCGCCGCCCATCTTGCCCTTGCAGGGATAGACATCCACCCAGCGTTCTTCCTCGCAGCCGCGGCGCACCGCGGCCACGTATTCCTCGCCCATCGGCGCGAGACCCGCGGTGATGTATTCCACCGCCTGCGCATACGGAATCGCGGGGCGTTCGGCGGTCAGTGGCGCCCAGATATCGTACGGCTGCAGCGTCTCCACGCCGAACGCACGGCGCCGCACCTGCCAGTAGCGGTGCCACGTCGGCAGATTCTTGCGGAAGACGTCGAGCAAGTTATAGAAGACGGACGTGGGCAGGTTGTACTCGAACAGCGACATCTCCAGCGTCGAGGGATGCCGGCGCGCACGCATCATGAAGACGTTGTTCTTGACCGAGGTCAGCAAGTTGGAGGCCAGCGTGTTCTTGTACGCCAGGTAGGTGTCGGTGTAGCCCTCGAACGCGGTGCGCCGGGCCTCCCGGTCAGACTGCGCGTAGATGCCGTCGAGCGTGCCCTGAGTGACGGGGTAGTGCGTGCCGTCGCCGCCGATCGCATCCGGGAAGCGGAAATCTGCGTCGGCCAGCTTGCTGAAGGTGGCTTCAGCGTTGCCGAACGGGTCGAGCAGCAGGCCCAGCAGTTCCTCGACCTCCGCGGAGCGGACGTGCGCCTGGCGGCGGAAGAGGTTGTCCACATACTGCTCCAGGTAGACCAGCGTCGGGTCTTCGGCGACCCAGCCGCGCAGCTTCGCCTCGCCCATGCCGAGCAGCTCCGGGTCCACAAACGCGATGGCTGCCATCGCCTGCCCGTACAGCCCCATCGCGCGGCCGTTGCGCTTGGCGGCTTCCTGGTCGGTCGTATCCACCGCGTAGCTCATCCCTGCGTAGGTGTAGAGCTTGCCGACGCGGGCCATGATGTCTTGCAGGGCCGTAAATGCCGCGGCCAGCACCGCGGGACTCTCCGCCAGCCGTCCTACGTACTGCTTCAGGCCGTCCAGCGCCGCACTCGTGTTGTGATATTCGGCCTCCCAGTCCGCAGGCGTCGGGAAGACGCTGGGTTCATTCCAGGTGAAGCGAGGGTCGATCTCGCTGTGCGTTGGGATTGTCGATGCGCTCATGGGACTCCTTATTCGAAATTATACTCGTTGAAGTCGCACACCGGCCGGTAGCCGATGCGCTGGTAGATGGTGTTCGATGTCGGGTTCGCCAGATCAGTGAACAGGCAGCAGAACTGCCAGCCCTGGTCGAGCAGGTGCTGGCTCAACGCGGCGACGCACGCCGACGCATACCCCCGGTTGCGCAGCTCCGGCGGCGTGTACACCGGGCCGATCGCCATGCCGTGCGTCGTGTGCCGCCCCGTACCTGCGACCGAGACCGGTCCGCCCTCATCCCAGATGAAGTACTCGCCTGCCGCGATGCGCTGCGTCAGGTGCTCTGCGATGACCGCCGGGTCATCTGGCGTCAGGTGTGCGTCCCGGTTGAAGCCGATGATCCATTCGACCAGCAGGGGCAGCTCCTCTGCGCGGGCGAGGCGCAGGTGGCCCGGCACCCCTGATGGCGGGGACACCTGGCGCAGCTCGTACACGCGCTCGCTCATGCCCGGCCGGCACGGGCGGCCTGTTTCCGTCCGCCATAGCTCTGCGAACGCCCTTGCCGGCACGGACGGGCCGACTACTCCCGGCACGCTCCAGCCGCCCGCCAGCAGGTCGGCGACCAGCAGGCGCAGCGGCCCCGGGTCAGCGCCGCGGGCGCTGTGCAGGATCACGCGGTTGGGCGGGGTCATCACCGCGGCTGCAATCACCGCGTCGCCTTCCGTCACGGTCGCGAGATACGGCGCAAACTTGAACCGTTCGCGATGCTCGATCAGCCGGTTGGTGATCCCGATCATCAGGTTGTTGGCCGCCTCGGTCTCCTCGAGCGCGGCCTGCACACGGGCCATGAACGCCCGCGCATCCGTGTAGCGGGTCAGTTCCACGTCGTCTTTCCTCTCGGGTCCACAAGCGCCCCGGCGACTGCAAGTCGCAGCCACCGTGATCCAGTCTCCGAAGGGAGACTTCGCAATGGTGGCTGCGGTTTCAACCGCCGGGAAGGATCTTCTATCGCTTGTTCTCCTCCACCTCGGCCATCATCTCGACCACGCTCGCGCGGCCCGCAGCCGTGTCCGCGCCCAGCATCCGGGCCAGTTCTGTCACCCGAATGTCGCCCTCCAGCGCGTGCACCTCGGTCAGGGTGCGGTCGTGACTGGCGCGCTTGGCGACATGGAAATGTACGTCGCCGTAGGCCGCGAGTTGCGGCAGGTGCGTGATGCAGAGGACCTGGTGGCGGACGAGGTTGGGGGTATCGGCCTCGCTGCGGCCGGCCTCGCGCTCCCCGTTCCTGACGGTCAGCCCCCACAGCTTACGCCCGACCGTTGCGCCGACGCGGCCGCCGATGCCCTGGTCGATCTCGTCGAAGATGAGCGTGGGCGTCTCGTCCGCGCGGCCCAGCACTGTCTTGAGCGCGAGCATCAGCCGCGAGGTTTCGCCGCCCGACGCGACGCGCGCGAGCGGGCGCAGCGGCTCGCCGGGGTTCGCGGAGACGAGAAACACGATGCTGTCCAGCCCGTGCGCGTCGAAGGTATAGCGGCCTGCCGGCTGGCCCGCGGCTGCGCCATCGCGCTCTTCGACGACCGCGCCCGCCGTATCGGGCGTCCAGGCCACGTCCACGGCGAAGCGCGCCCGCGCCATCTGCAGGTCGGCCAGCTCCACCTCGATGGCGCGCGCCATCCGCTCGCCGGCTGCGCGCCGCGCGGCAGACAGTGCCGCGCCCAGCCGGCCAATCTGGCGCAGCAGGTCGGTTTCGTCGGCCTTCAACTCGCTGATGCGCTCCTCCGCGTTGCTGATGCGCGCCAGCTCCGCAGCGGATTGCTCGGCATAGGCCAGCACATCCTCGATGGTGTCGCCGTACTTGCGCTGGAGGCTGTGGATGAGCCCCAGCCGTTCCTCGACCTGTTGCAGGCGCCGCGGGTTGAACTCGATGGCATCGCGATAGCGGGCCAGCTCGCGCGCCAGATCGTCGAGCAGCGCCGACACTTCGCCCAACTGCTCGCCCAGCGCAACGGCCCCCGGGTCGATGCGCGCAAGCCGGCCGACGGCCTGCTCCGCCGCGCCAACCGCGTCGAGCGCGCCCGGCTGCTCGTCGTCGCCGCCGGAGAGCAGCAGCGCGGCCTCGTTGCTCAGGCTGGCAAGTTGCTCCGCGTTGGCGAGCCGCCGCCGCTCCGCGTCCAGCTCGACCTCCTCGCCCGGCTTGAGCTTGGCGGACCGCACTTCTTCCACCTGGTACGTCAGCAGGTCGATGCGCCGCGCCCGCTCGCGCTCGTCCTGGCGCAGGCTCTCCAGTTCGCGGCGCACCGAGCGTACCCGGCGCACCAGCTCACCCACCCGCGCCGCCTGGTCGGTCAGCCCTGCATAACGGTCCAGCAGACCGATGTGCTCGCGCTCGCGCAGCAGCGACAGGTGCTCGCCCTGGCCGTGGACATCCACGAGCAGCCCGGCAATCTCGCTCAGCAGCGCGGTGGTGACGGTGCGGCCGTTGATGCGTGCGACCGAGCGGCCGTTGGCCCGGACCTCGCGGCCGAGCACCACGACGTCCGGCTGGTCGCCTTCCAGGTCGTGCTCGGCCAGCAGCGGCCCGGCCCGACCGGCGACCGCGGGCGTCAGCTGGAACTCGCCTTCGACCTCGGTGCGCTCTGCGCCCGCGCGCACGACCTCCTGAGAGGCGCGATCGCCCAGCAGCAGGTTGACCGCGTCGATGATGATGGATTTGCCCGCGCCGGTTTCGCCGGTCAGCACATTGAAGCCGGGCCCGAAGGTCAATTCGAGATGGTCGATAATCGCCAGATTACGGATGCGCAGTTCGGACAGCATAGATCAACTCTGAGGGTTGCGGATGGCTGGCACAAGCAGGAACACGGCGGCTGCGCAGATGAGACAGGCGGACGCACCCGCGATGATGGCCAGGACCGGGCCCCAGGCCTGCGCGACCGCGCCGCTGAGCAGCGAGCCGAACGGGCTGGTGCCGAAGAACATGAATGAGTAGACGGCCATGACGCGACCGCGCAGATGGTCCGGCGCCAGGGTCTGCACCATCGTGTTCGCGTTGGTGCTCTGGGTGACGAAGCCCAGCCCGACCAGCGCCAGCGCGGCGAGCGCCAGCGGGAAGGAGCGAACGGTCGAAAACAGGATGAGCGACAGCGGAAACATGAAGCTGCCGAGGGTCAGGTGCCAGCCGCGATAGCGCGAGCGGGACAGGCTGGCGACGGCCAGCGACCCGATCAGCGCGCCGACGCCGACCGCCGCGTTCATGTAGCCGTAGCCGGCCTCCCCGACCTTGAGCACATCCGCCGCATACGCGGGCAGCAGCACGGCATACGAGAAGCCGAACAGATTGGTGATGCCGATGAGGATGATGAGGGTACGGGTGACGGGGCTGTGCCAGATATAGCGCAGACCCTCGCCCAGCTCCGCGGTCATCCGGCGGGTGCGATCCTGGTTGCCTACATCCCGCGGCAGGCGGAGCGTCAGCAGCGCGAGCAGCACCGCGAAGAAGCTGACGCCGTTGAGCACGAAGCACCAGGATGCGCCCAGTTGGGCCAGCACCAGGCCGCCGATGGCCGGGCCAATGATGCGCGCGAGGTTGAACATCATGGAGCCGAGCGCAATCGCGTTCTGCAGGTCGCGGCGGTCCTCCACCAGTTCGGGCGTCAGTGCCATGCGCGCAGGCGCATCGAAGGAGTTCACCACGCCCAGGAAGAAGGCCAGCACGGCAATGTGCCAGACCTGCAGGACGCCGGACAGCGAGAGCGCGGCCAGCGCAAAGGCGCTGAGCATCGCACCCGCCTGCGACCAGATGAGCAGCTTGCGCTTGGGCACCCGGTCAGCGATGACCCCTGCGGGCAGCATCAGGAACAGGGTGGGAATCGAACCGGCGAACGAGATGGTGCCGAGCGCCAGCTTGGAACCGGTCAGCTCATAAACCAGCCACCCCTGCGCGACCGCCTGCATCCACGTGCCCGCCAGCGACAGGATCTGGCCGGCGAACCAGCGCCGGAAGTTCGGATAACGCAGGGATGCGAACGTGGGCGGCAGGCGACTGAGCGAGACCGTGTTGGCCTGGGCCATGACCTAGAGTAACCTCGCGTAGATGGTGCTGGCTGCCAGCCCGGCAAACAGCAGCACATCGAGCTGGAAGAACAGCCGCGGTAGGACGCGGAGAATTGCGGCGAACGGCATGCCCCCGGCCAGCGCGGGCACGGCGACCAGCAGCAGGCCGCCGAGCAGGATCCCCACCAGGCACATGATCGCGGCCAGCCACTTCATGCCCGGCCCGCGGCGCCGGTTGACCACCCGGCGGATGACCTCGGCAATCGCGCCGCCCGCGGCCGGCCCGACCACGAACGCGATCAGGAAGCCGAACCAGTCGATGGCGCCCAGGATTGCATAGGCCAGCGCGCCCACCACCGCGCCGAGGATCAGCGCGACTGCTGCGACCAGGGGCAGGTCCAGCGGCGCGGCGTTGTAATACTTCGCCCGCTGCGCGTTCACGCACTCCCGGCAGCTGTAGCCCACCTCGGTCAGCACCGCGCACTGGTAGCAAATGGGCTTGTCGCACCGGTTGCAGCGCAGCATCGTCTCCTGGTTGGGATGGTTGGCGCAGTACAGGGTCGCAGGTTGGTCGGTCATAGAAGGCATTTTCCTTGTATCATCCCCGCCACGATGGTTATGATGCGTAGCCTAGGGCCTTGTGCCCGTCCGGACGCCCACAAGGGGCTACCTCTGTCCGCCGCCCACAAGGGGCTAGGCTACATTCCTCAAAATCAGCGTAGCATACTCGTATCATCCCCGCCAGCGCAGCCGCTCCATCAGCGTGCGGTAGAAATAGGCCCGGTCCTGCATGTGGATGAAGTTGCACACATGCGGGCTGGCACGCACTTCCACCCGGTCGCCTTCGGCCAGCGCAATTTCGAACTGCCCGTCCACGGTGACGATGGGCGCATAGTCGGCCTGTGCCTGCAGGCTCACCGTCGCGCCCTGGGCCAGCACGATTGGCCGGTCCATGCTCAGGTGGGGGCAGATGGGCAGCAGCAGGATATTTTTCAGTTCCGGCGGCAGGATCGGTCCGCCCGCGGCCAGCGCATACCCCGTGCAGCCGGTCGGCGTCGAGACGATCACGCCGTCCGCGCGGTAGGTGGTGAGATAACTCTCATCGACCCACGTCTGGACGGTCACGATGCGCGCCAGCCCGCCCCGGCTGATGACCACATCGTTGAGCGCCAGGTACGAGTGATTGACCGGCGGCTCGCCCCCGCGCACGACGCTGATATCCAGCAACATGCGCTCTTCCAGCCAGTAGTCGCCCGCCAGCATCCGCTCGAACGGCCCCTGCCAGTCGTCGGGCTGCACGTCCGCCAGGAAGCTGACCTTGCCGAGCTTGACGCCGAGGATGGGCACGCCCCACTTGCTGCCGATGCGCGCCGCGCGCAGCATCGTCCCGTCGCCGCCGAGCGTGATGAGCACATCCTGGTCCGCGACGTGGGCCAGCGCCTCCGGCTCGTCCCAGGCGGAGCCGGTCCACACGGTGTAGTTGCGCTCGGCCAGCCATTCGCCCATGTGCTCCGCCAGTTCGAGCGATTCGGGCTTCTTCGGGTGACACAGCAGCCCCAGGTGCTTCATGCGGTTCAATAGGGCCTTCCTTCCTCGATCAGCCGGTTCAGGGTTGCGGCATACTGGGTCGCGATGCGCTGCACCTGCACCCCGTTCGCACGCAGCCCCTGTTCGACCGCCGCGCTGACGGCGGAGAGGCCGCCCAGGATGGTGACATGGCGGGCCTGGCGCGCGGCCGCAGCATCCTCGCCCACGACCGGCGCAAAGCGGGCCACATAGCGCAGCATCGCCACGAAATCGGCCTTTGCGGCCGGCACCGCGCCGACGAGCAGGTAGTGGTCCAGCGTCTTTGGCGGTTCTTCCGGCTCTGGCTCCGGCTCGGGTTCAGGCTCAGGTTCCGGCTCGGGCGGCGGGGGAGCAGCGGCGCGCTCAAAGCGCACCCACATCACCCGGTTCGCGGGCAGCACGACCTCAGCGCAGACGGTCTGTACCGCGCCCGTCGCATCCCGCTCGTCGATGGCGACGTAGTACGTGCCCGGGCCGAGCGGCGCAAACTCGCACGCATCCGGCCCGTACTCGGCCTTGCTGCCGCTGGTCTGTGTGATGCCGCTCCAGCCGCCGGCCCACAGCCGGACCGTGCGCCCCGCCTCGCCCAGCACGCGGCAGCGGATGACGCTGAACCCGGGGCCCTGGCCGCCGTCCGCGACCATCCAGCGGATGCTCGCCGGAGGCGGCTCGACAGGCGGTTCTACGGGCGGTTCGACGGGTGGCTCGACCGGCGGCTCGGCCGGGGGTTCGGCCGGCGGCTCCGCAGGCGGTTCGACAGGCGGCTCGACGGGCGGTTCAGCCGGAGGCTGAGACACACTCTCACTGAACGTGACCCACGCGACGCGGCGGCCGTCGAGCGTTATGTCCGCGGTCAGGCTCTCCGCGCCTGCCAACCCCTGCGGTCGCACACTGTACCGGCCGGGGCCGAGCGGCGCAAACTCGCACGCGTCCGTCCCATATTCGGCCTTGCTGCCCGTCTGCTGGACGATGCCTTCCCAGCCCGTCGTCCACAGCCGCACATTGACGCCCGGCCGGCCCTTGACCCGGCAGCGCACCACCGCGAAGCCCGGCCCTGCGCCGCCGTCGCTGACCTCCCACGCCCAGCCCGGCGCGGCCAGTTCCACGACGGCCTCGCTGCGACCGTCCACGGTGATGCCGGCTTGCGCGAGATTCGTATCGGCCACGGCCAGGGCGTATGTGCCGGCCCGGAGGCCCGTGAAGCGGAACGTGCCGTCTGCGGCCGCGGTCTGTTCCGCGTGCCAGCCGTCCGCGGGCCGCGCGAGGCGCACGAGCCGCCCGCCGCCCCCGCGCACGGAGCCACGGATGACGCTGCTTTCCGGTGTGACGACTGTGCCGGTGACGTCGAAGTCGGCCGTCGCGGCCGGCCGCTCGCGCGTCAGGGTGATATCCTGCTGCTTGCCCGCCGCGGGGAGGCTGACCCGGTACGCGTCCAGCGGGAGGTCGGCAAATTCGTACCGCTCGTCCGCGCCTGCGCGGCCCGTCAGCCGCCAGCCGCCCGCGCGGCTCAGCTCCACGGCCAGCCCCGCGCCCCCGCGCACCTGCCCGGTCACCCGGCCGCTGACGCCCGTCTCCCCGCGCCAGGCGCGGGCCTGCTTCGGCTCCGCCTTGAGCGCGTCGATGATGGGCAGCTTGCCGCCCGGCCAGCGGGTGCTGTACCACGCCGCGCCCTCCCACATGGGCTGCCAGCTTCCCAGGGTGTAGTTGCCGAGCAGCCAGAACGCGGTGCAGAAGAAGTAGTCCGGCGCCTGGTCGAAGCGGGTGCTCGTGCCCATCATGCAGCGGCAGGCTTCCAGCGTCTGCGCGGCGTGGAGCTGGGGCGTCGTCGCGGGATAGCGCGGGTCGGGCCGCTCCCCGACGATGTAGCCGTTCTCCGTCGCCAGGATGGGCAGGGAGCGGCCGATCTGGTCGCGGATGAGCCGGTCGTAGCGCTCGTATGCGCGCCAGCACGACGGGTCCTCGAACGCGGTCGCGCCGGGGTTCGGGTGCGTGCGGCGTTCCGCGTTGACGCGCTCCAGGCTCCACCCCTGCCACGCGTCCGCGCCCCACTGCTCGCCCGCGATGCGGCTGTAGAACTCGGCAGTATAGGGCGCGCCCTGCTGGTTGCCGGGGTCGTAGGGGTAGTCGAGCGGGTGATTGAGGCTGTAGTTGTGGACGGCCTGCCAGACCGGCTGGCCGAACAGATCACGGCGGCCCAGCCGGCAGATCTCGCCCACGATGTCCCAGGTGGTGCCGGTCGCCAGCGCGGGCACGGCGGGATAGCCGCCGCGCTGCAGGATGGCCTCCATGTCCACGATCGCGGTGCGCGCGACGACGGTCAGCGCATCCGCGGGCCGCTCGCCGCCCTGCCACTCCACCCCGAGGTCCGGCTCGTTGTTGAACTCCAGGTAGCGCACGCCCGCGGCCACGTAGTCGCTTACGGCCTGCAGGGCCTTTGCGTCGAGCACGCCCGGGTTGGGCTGAGGCCGGTAGAGCCGGACGATGGGCATGATGTCGTGTTTGAGCAGCAGCTCCACGAACCCCATCGCGCCGTCGTGGTTCGCGACCTTGACCCACTTGACGCCCAGCGCCTTCAATTCGGGCAGCCAGACCTGCTCGATCTGGCCCAGGCCGATGGCCGCGGCAAAGCCGGCGCTCCAGTGAACGCCGATGCCGGTGTCGTTCTGCGGGCGTGGATAATCACGTAATTCCATCGGCGCTCCTCGTGGGTGCAGGGCGGTTGACCGGAACATTATACTCAATTTGGGGCGCGTTGTCTAAAGGGGGTAGAGGCGGATTCGCACAGGTGTGCGGTCGGGGGACAAAGAAAACGTGCCTGGCATGGAAGCTCCATGCCAGGCACGTTCGGGTCTTTTATGATGCGTAGTCTAGGGCCTTGTGCCCGTCTCACGATCCTGTAGTATAGGGCCTTGTGCCCGTCCTACGCCCACAAGGGGCTAGGCTACAGGGGTGGAGTCCGCATCCTCAGATGCGGATTCCACCGAGCAATTCTCTACCGCCGCCGGCGCAGCCCCGCGCCCGCCAGTGCAGCCAGTGCGATGCCTGCCAGCCCGGCCAGCGCCGGACCGGAGGTCGCTGCAGCCGCCCCGAAGCCGGCCAGCCCGACCGCGTTCGGCCCCATCAGCGCCACGCTGACCGGGTCATGCCGGGTCGTCTCGCCGCTCAGTGCGACATCCTCGAGCTGGTAGAAGTAGGTCATGCCTGCTTCCGCACTCGCATCGGTCCAGGCGTAGGCCTGGCCCTCGGCCGAGCCGGGCGCCTTGGCCGGGATCAGCGCTGCGTTGACCTGCGTCCACGGCCCCGCATCGCTCTCGCTGCGGTACACGTTGAAGCCTGCGTTGCCCGTCTCGGACACGGTCTCCCACGCCAGGGTCACGCCCTCGGGCGCTGCCGCGGCAGTGAAGCCGGCGATGTTGACGGCCAACGGGCTGTCCTGGCGATTGGTGAAGGTACACAGCACGGTTTGACCGGCTGTCAAACTGCCCGTAGCGTTTTTCGCGCTGGTTGAAGTTGTCCAACTACCGACAGTACAACTAACGGATTCCAGCGTCCAGCCGTTCGGGGGCAGATTGATGTCACCATCCGTTTCGGCAATAGTATAAGCCCCAGGCGGGACCTTATACGTGGCAAGGTAGGGCAGCACGGTCGAAGACGGGGCGCAGAAGTGCGACTTCAACACGAAGCTCTTATTGATCGTTGACGGTGCAGTACCAACCAGGCTGAATCCAAATTCACGACCGGGGCAGTAGATCGTACCCGCCGTGTTCTTGGCAATCTTCTCAACCTGGATCGTCGCGCTGCTGTTGGTGAAGGTGCAGACCACCACATCCTTCGCTGCAACACTAATGCCCGTGATCGAAGTTCCGGTGCCGGACGTCAAGGCAGCGCCGTTCTTGGTGCAGACATAAGTCGAGCTATAACCGTCGGTAACCGTGCCGGTCCCGGGGGCTTCAGTGATTGTGTAGGTGCCGGGATCGACTGCCACGACGCCGGTGGAATCGCCATCGCCTGTTAGAGTATCGCTATGGTTGGTCAGACCGCTGATCGTGATGTTCCAGTTGCTGCCATCGTCTGGAACCAGGTTCTTGATGACATTAATGTTGCCCTTCTTAAAGGCAACATTGACACAATCTGACGCCGAAGAAGGTGTGGAAGCAGATGGGTAGGAGCAGACGTCCAGCAGGGTGCCCCCACCGACAGCCGCAGAAGGGATCGAGCAAGAAGACTTGGTGTCGTTGGGATAGTTCGCGCCCGCCGGGAATGGGTCATCGGCAGCGTTAGCAGTAGAGCAGCTAATACCATTGAGCGGTTGCGACACTGAACCGATGCAGTTGTACGGGCTGGTATCGTTGCAGGCATATAGGATGGTTGCGGTCTGCGCCTGCCCGTTGTTCCACTGGGTGCACACTGCGTAGTTGGCCAGGCCGTCCTCGTCTGTATCAAACAGCGCGCAGGCATCACCGGTATTCGCTCCGCCCAGGCTGATTTCGTCCCAGTTCCAGTCGATGAGCAAGGGATTGACCGACGTATCCTCGATGCAGACCTGGGTCAAATCCTTCTGATTTGCTTCGTCGTTTGGTCCATCTGAATCGATGTTGCAATCGAGTGCAGCAGGTGCTGCAGGGGCAGCCAAGCTTGGTGCAGGTGTAGCCACCCATACCAGAAGCGCCAGGGCCAGCACAAGCATACTCAAGAAAGTGAGACGTACGAGAACAGACGTATTCCGTTCATTTTGAAACATGATGCTCCTCCCTCAGTAGATGATCCGATACTAGCAAGGTCCCAGAGACAATCTCGTCAAGTCGCCTCCTTCCCGAGCCCTGTCGCGAAGGTCGCGTTCTCCAAGCAAGAAACCATCGCAGCGTTACCCTCCATTCAAGAACCAGGTGATCGCGCTGTGTGGCTCTCCCTCAGCCGACAGAAATACAGCACCTTACATCAATGATATTTGCCCTGCGGCGATTTTCGGGTACAATGCGCCGCGTGACTGAGATCCCCCCGGATTCAAGTCCCCAGGCCCTCAGCAGTTGCCGCTGCTGGGGGCCGATCTGTTTTTGGGCGCTGGTACACACAAACATTGCCACATGAGGCCCAAAGTCCGCTGTATTATATCACACATATGCAAGAGTCAAAATGCGATTTTTGCCAAATGAGTCTCAAGCTGTCCAAGATGTGTTATGCTGCACATATCGACTACAAATGGCATATTGTTTGCGACGCAACAAGGTGACAAAAGTTACGTTTCTGTCGGCGCACCGGACACGAACATTTGCGCGCTGACAACAACATGCTACACTGCCAAGGATTTGCGTGTATGGTGCAACCATGCACGCAAAGACCAGGCTACCATCTTCTGCGAGGTGAAACCGTGACCCAGCATAGCATTGTACCTCTTCCCCTGCACATGACCGAGCGCGCCGGCACCTTCCGGCTGAGCGAGACGACGACGATCGCAGCCTCCGGCCCAGCCCGCACGGTCGGCCAGCAGCTCGCCTGCGCGCTGGCGCCCGCGTTGGGCTTCGCGCCCGCGCTGGCCGCCACATCCGGCCCGGGGGGCAATGCCATCAGCCTCCAACTTGACGCGGCGCTGGCCGACCGGCTCGGGCCGGAAGGCTACCTGCTGGCCGTCAGCGAGGACCGCGTGGAGATCAGCGCGGCCGCGGCCGCCGGACTCTTCTACGGCACGCAGACCCTCCGCCAACTGCTGCCGCCGGATGTGTTCCGGCAGGCCGCGGTCAGCAGCGCGGCGTGGGAGCTGCCCTGCGTGGAGATCGAGGACCGGCCGCGCTTCGGCTGGCGCGGCGCGATGCTCGACACCGTGCGCCACTTCATGCCCAAGTCGTTCGTCAAGAAGTTCATCGACCTGCTCGCGCTGCACAAGCTCAACCGCTTCCACTGGCACCTGACCGACGACCAAGGCTGGCGCATCGAGATCAAGCAGTATCCCCGGCTGACCGAGGTCGGCGCGTGGCGCAAGCAGACCGTCAGCGGCCACTGGCGCCGCAACGAGCCGAACACCTACGACGGCAAGCCCCACGGCGGCTTCTACACCCAGGCCGACATCGCGGAGATCGTCGCTTACGCCGCCGATCGCTGCATCACCGTCGTGCCCGAAATCGAGATGCCCGGTCACGCGCAGGCCGCCATCGCCGCGTACCCGGAGCTGGGCAACACCGACGTGCTGCCGGCGGAGCCGCTGGAGGTCAGCCCCGATTGGGGCGTGAACGTCCATGTCTTCAATGCGAACGAGGGCACGATTCTCTTCCTGCAGGGCGTGCTGGACGAGGTGCTGGCGCTCTTCCCCAGCCCGTACATCCACGTGGGCGGCGACGAGTGCCCGAAGCGCGAGTGGCACGAGAGCCCGGCGGCACAGGCGCGCATGCAGGCGCTGGGGCTGGCGGACGAGGAGGAGTTGCAGAGCTACTTCATCCGGCGGATGGACGACTACCTCGTGCAGCGCGGGCGGCGGCTGGTCGGCTGGGACGAGATCCTCGAAGGCGGGCTCGCACCCAATGCGGTCGTGATGTCATGGCGCGGGGAGGCCGGCGGCATCGCCGCGGCCCAGGCCGGCCACGATGTCATCATGGCCTCCAACCGCTACACCTATTTCGACTATCTTCAGTCGGAGGACCACGCCGCGGAGCCGCTCGGCATCGGCGGCTTCATCTCGCTGGAGAAGGCCTACAGCTTCGAGCCGATCCCGCCGGAGCTGACCCCCGAACAGGGCCGCCACGTCATCGGCGGGCAGGGCCAACTGTGGACGGAGTACATTGCCGAACCCCGCCATCTGGAATACATGGCCTTCCCGCGGCTCGCCGCGCTCGCCGAGAGCGTCTGGACGCCTGCCGAGCGCAAGGACTACGGCGACTTCCGCGGCCGCCTGTCCACCCATCTGCAGCGGCTGGACATTCTGGACGTGAACTATCGCAAGCCGGCCGACTGACCGTCAGGCCCTACTGTAGGGGCAAAGCATTCCATCGAGGTACCATCGTGATCGGCATCCTAACGAAAACACACGTTCGCCGTGAACGACAACTCCTCGTGGAATGCTTTGCCCTTGCTTCCCAATCGGCGCTCTCACCCTCAACCGGGCCCCCTTGCCCCTAATTCGCGCCCGCCAGCGCCTGCTCGAGCGCGGCCATCTCGCGCTCCACCGCGTCCATGCCGGGGAACGGGCGGGCTGCATGGCGGTACCAGTAGCGCGCGTTGCTCTCGTCCGGCTCGGCCATGTGCACGATGCCGTGCAGCCAGGAGCCGTGTGTCGTCAGGTCGTCCTGTGCGATTCGGTGTGCTGCGTCCCATTCGCCCGCCCGCAGCAGGCGGAGTCCCTCCAATAATTGCTTCATATCTCCCCTCGTTATCCGGCGCGGCAGCCCGCGCCTCTCAGGGCCGCACTATACGGCATCTCGCGCGCCCCTGTCAACGGAGCTTTCATCCAATTCCCGGGAATTTACACGTAACCGGAGTCGAGGCTTCAGCCGGGTTGGTCGTGTACGTCGATAGCCAACCCAACCGGCTGAAGCCTCGACTTCATTCTTTGGCATGGCGCTGCATGTGGACTTCCTGGCCCGAATGTGCGTTCTCAACCTATAACTTGCAACCTTCCAACCTTCACCCGTAGGGCGAAATCATGTTGCACTCGTGCCTTCGGCCTGGCAGTTGAAACTGCGGCTACCACTGCAAAACCGACCTGCGTCGGTTAGTTTCCAGTCTGCGAAGGCAGACTTCGCAACGGTAGCCGCAACTTCAGTTGCCGGGTGGGTTCACCTGATGCACTCTGAAACCGCCCTGCTTCACCCGTAGTCCGCCTTGACCGCGCGCCGCCCGCGCCGCTATACTGCGCCCATGCCTGCCACCCGTCGCGCGTCGCGATCCCGGCTCGTCACCTTCTACGCGCTGCTGCTGACGCAGACCTTCTCGCTCATCGGCAGCCGCATGACCGCGGTCGCCATCGGCATCTGGGTCTTCCGTGAGACCGGCCAGACCGCGCCGCTGCTCCTGATTGCCTTCTTCACTGAACTGCCCGGCATGGTCGGCGGCAGCCTGGCCGGCGTGCTCGTGGACCGCTGGGAGCGCAAGCGCGTGCTCATCCTGGCGGACCTGGGCCAGGCCGCGGGCAGCCTCCTGCTGATTCTCAGCTTTACGTCCGGCGCATTCCAGCTCTGGCACCTCTACGCGGTGGCGTTCCTGCAGGGCGTCTTCGCCACGCTGCAGGGCCCGGCGGAGAGCGCAACCGTGACGCTGCTCATCCCGGAGGGACACCGCGAGCGCGCCAACGCCATCATGGAGCTGGGCTTTCCGCTCGCGGGTGTGCTTGCGCCGGTGTTGACGGGCCTCATCTACGCGCTCGTCGGCGTAACGGGCGTGCTGGTCGTGGACCTGCTGACCTTTGCCGTCGCTGCCGGGGTCATCGCGGTGTTGACCATCCCGCGGGCCGCAAGGAGCGCGGAAGGCGCAGCCGGGCAGGGGCACTTCGGGGCGGAGCTGCGCACGGGCGCGCGCTTCCTGCTGCGCCGGAAGCCGCTGCTCATCTTCGTCGTCTACACCGCGTTCATCAACTTCATGCTCAACGGCCCGCTGGAGCTCACGCTCCCCTACCTCATCGCAAGGACGGGCAGCGAGGCGCAGATGGGCATCGGGGTGGGGCTGATGAGCCTGGGCGCGTTTGCCGGCGCGCTGCTCATCACGGCGCTCGGCGGCTACCGGCCCCGGCTGCGCCTGCTGCTGTGGGGCACGGTGCTGAACGGCGCGATGTTCCTCGCGTTCGGTGCCGCGCGCACGCTGCCGCTGCTGGCTGCCGCGCTGTTCGTGTTGATGATTCCGCTGCCCGCAGGCAACGCCCTGATTCGCTCGCTGTTGCAGGTCAAGGTCCCACCGGACCTGCAGGGCCGGGTCTTCGCCCTGCTCTCGCAGCTCCACCTGGCCGGGTCGACGACTTCGTTCCTGCTGACCGGGCTGCTCGTGGACCGCGTGCTGGAACCCGCGGTCGGCACGCCCGCCTGGCAGCCGTTCGGCTGGCTGGTGGGCGCGGAGCCCGGCTCGGGCATCGGGCTGCTGGAGGTGTTCACGGGCCTGGTCATTCTGGCCGTCACGGCGGTCGTGTTCAGTTGGCCCGCGGTGCGCCACCTGGAGCGTGACCTGCCGGATTATTTTATGTAGGACGGGTTGTCAACCCGTCCTACTGGATCTTCAAGGGAGGAAGCATGAAAGTTCTGGTGATCAGCGCCAGCCCGAACGATGACGGGCTGACCGCGGCCTGTGCCGCGGCGGCGATGGCCGGCGCAGCGGAGGCAGGCGCCCAAGTGGAAGAGGTGCGGCTGAACGACCTGCACATCGAGGCGTGTCACGCGTGCGCGAACGGCTGGGGCGCCTGCCGGAGCGAGCATCACTGCCAGACGCCGGACGATTTCGAGCCGCTGCACGAGCGGGTTATCGCGGCGGATGCGTACGTGCTCGTGACGCCGGTCTACTGGGGCGAAATGAGCGAGGTGGCGAAGTCGTTCACCGACCGGCTGCGCCGCTGCGAGGCCACGTTGGGCGCAGAGAGCCGGATGGCCGACCACCCGGTCATCGCCGTGGCCGCGGCCGGCGGCAGCGGCGGCGGGATGATTACCTGCCTGGGCAGCATGGAGCGCTGGATCCAGCACATCCGGGCGCGCACGTTCGACCTGATCGGCGTCAACCGCTGGAGCCGCGAGTACAAGCTCGTCGCGATCCGCGAGGCCGCCCGCGCAATGATGCAGACCCCGCACCCGCAGTAGAAATTGAACCGCAAAGACACAAAGAACGCCAAGCTTAACAAAAAGAAAACTTCGCGTACTTTGCGTCTTCGCGGTGAAAAATCCGTTCTATGCGCAGACCGGCGCGGCGGCCGACCACCGGTTGAACCCCGGCTCGCGGTCCTCGCTGAGCGCGGCGCGTGTCTCGTACCATGCTTCGGCCCACACGCGCCAGTCGCGCACGACGCGCTCGGGCTGCGACCGGCTGCGCACCACGAAGCCGGGAAACACCGGCCGGCCCGTCGGCTGCCCGACCGGCTGGTAGCGCAGATCGAAGCTCCAGCGGATGCCGTCCGACTGGTTCGAGAGCGACGAATGCTCGGTCAGCCGGTGCAGCAGCAGCACACTGCCCGGCTGCATCGGCAGCGGGACCGGCGTGCCGGCCAGCAGCGGCTCCGGAATGCGCAACTGCCGGTCGGTGCTCGTGCCGGGGCAGTGGGTCGCCAGCCCCGCGCGATGGCTGCCGGGAATCACGCACAGGCAGCCGTTCTCGGCCGTGGCCTCCGTCACCGGCAGCCAGACCGTGAGCAGGTTCGTGGCGTCCGCCTCGGGCAGCGTCACCCCCTGGTCCTGGTGCCAGGCGGTGCGCGCGGTCAGCCCGCCGCGCATCTGCTCCGGCACGAGCGCCTCGCGCGGCTTGAGCCGCACGTGGTGGATCGGGTTGAGCAAGATCTCCGGGCCGACGACGGCCTCGACCGCATCGAGCAGCTTCGGGTTGCTGAGCAGGTTGAACACCGCCTCGCTCAGGTGGATGGGCGAGTCGGGCTTGACGTTGCCCAGCGGCAGCGAGAAATCGAAATATTGCATCCAGTCCACGCCCGCCGCGCCGGCTTCCGCGGCGACCCGCTCGAACCGCTGCGTGAACGGCAGGCCGCTGTAGGTGGATGTGAGCGCACCCTGGGCATACCACGTTCGCGTCAACTCATCGAGCCGCACGGCATAATCTTCGACCAGCGGTTGGAGGTCCGTGGCCGGGTTCAGCACATCCTCCAACAGCACATAGCCGTCCTGTTCGAACCGTTCGAGAAGCGCCTGGCGATCCATGTCCACTCCTTATTGCGATACAATATAGGTACAAGTTATTTACAACGAATCCACCAGCCTGTCAAGGAGGCAGCCCATGTCTCAGTCGATTTCTTCCAGGCTCGATCTCGCAGTCCTGCCGGTCGGGGAGCCGAGGCCCCCGGTCCCGCTGCCTCATTTCCCCGATGCGCTCCACGCCGTCGTCTGGCGCAACTGGGGTTTGGTGAGCGTCGAGCGGCTGGCCCGCGTGCTGGCCGCAACGCCGGAGCAGATTGCCGGGCTTGCCGCCTCCATGGGCCTGCCGCCGCCTGCGCCCATCCCGGCTGAGCAGGAGAAGCGTTCCTACATCACAGTGATCCGGCGCAACTGGCATTTGTTGCCCTACGCGCAACTGCTCGACCTGCTTGGCTGGGACGCCGCGCATCTCGCATACATCCTCAAGGAAGATGACTTCCTCTGGCACAAGCTCGGCGGGTTCAAGCCGGAGTGTCCTCCGGTGCGCTATGCGTCGCCCTCCCCCGGCGCGCAGACCAGGGCCGCGCAGATCCGGCAGGTCGTGGCTGGTGCGTTTGGCGAGAGGCTGGCGCAGCCGCGCGAAGCCCCGTTCGCCTTCCTGGGGGACCTGACCGCGCTCCCCGCCGGCGCTGCCGAGTTGAACGACATTCCCGCGCCGGAGACCGTGCCCCCGCGCTATCTGTATTCGTACTTCGCGCTCTACGGCGACCCGCTGGCCGATCCCGACCTCGATCCCTTCCCGGATGGCTACCTCGCGCGACTGATGGAGCTGGGCGTCAACGGCGTCTGGCTGCAGGCGGTCCTGCACAAGCTCGCGCCGTGGCCGCTCGCGCCCGGCCTCGCGCAGGGCTGCGAGGCGCGGCTGGAGAACCTGCGCTGCCTGACTGAGCGCGCCCGGCGGTTCGGCATCGGCGTCTACCTCTACCTGAACGAGCCGCGCGCCATGCCTGCGTCGTTCTTCGACCGGTATCCCCACCTGCGCGGCGCATTCGAGGACCCGTTCTACGCGCTCTGCACGAGCACCCCGGAGGTGCAGGCGTTCCTGCGCGACGCGGCAGCCTCGGTCTTCGCCGCGGTGCCGGGCCTTGCCGGCGCGTTCACCATCACGATGACGGAGAACCTGACCAACTGCTTCTCGCGCGGGGGCGGCGACCAGTGCCCGCGCTGCCGCGAGCGCGGGCCGGCCGCGGTGGTGTCCGAGGTCAACCGGCTGCTCGCTGAAGGCATCTGGCAGAGCAAGCCCGACGCGCGCGTGATCGTCTGGGACTGGGCCTGGGGCAACGACTGGGCGCCGGACGCGATTGCGCAATTGCCCCAGGACGCCTGGTTGATGAGCATCAGCGAGCTGGACCTGCCCATCGCACGCGGCGGCATCCCGGCCAGGGTCAACGAGTACTGCCTGTCCGCGGTGGGGCCCGGCCCGCGTGCGCAGCGCCACTGGGCCGCGGCCCGTCAACGCGGGATGAAGGTGGCCGCGAAACTCCAGCTCGGCAACACCTGGGAGCTGGCGGCCGTGCCGTACGTGCCGGTCGAGCAGCTCGTGGCGCAGCACATGGTGAACCTGCGAGAGGAGGGGGTGGATGGGCTGATGCTCGGCTGGACGCTGGGCGGCTACCCCTCGCCCAACCTGGAGATTGCCGCGACCATCCACAGCGCGGCCGGGGCGGGGCTGCCGGCGGACGAGGTGCTGCTGCGCGTGGCCGCCCGGCGCTTCGGGCCGCAAGCTGCGCCCGAGGTCGTGCGCGCCTGGCAGCAATTCAGCGCCGCGTTCAGCGAGTTTCCCTTCGACATCGGCGTCGTCTACACCGCGCCGCAGCAGTACGGTCCCGCCAACTTGCTCTACCGGGAGCCCACCGGCTATCGGGCGACGATGGTAGGCTTCCCGTACGATGACCTGGAACGCTGGACCGCGCTCTATCCGCCCGATGTGTTCCTGCGCCAGTGGCGGAAGGTGGCGAATGGCTGGGCCGAGGGCCTGGCGACCCTCGCCCGCGCGCGGGTAGACGCACCCTCTGCTGCGCTCGAAGCGGAATGGCGCGTCGCAGAGGCGGCCGGTCTGCACTTCCGGAGCGTCGCCAACCAGGTGGAGTTCGTGTTGGTGCGCGGGCACGACGCGGACCGCGCACGGGAACTGCGGGCGGACGAAGAGGCGCTGGCGCGGCGGCTGTTCGACCTCGCGGACGCTGATTCCCGCATCGGCTTCGAGGCCACCAACCATTATTTCTACCGGCCGCTGGACCTGGTGGAGAAGGTGCTCAACTGCCGCGACCTGGAGGCTCAATATGACGCAGAGCGGACTGAGGCGAATCAGTCAGATCAGTTCAATCTGTGTCCGGGTAGAACCTCACGATCTGCCTTGCATAATCCAGCACGCTGAGCCGAAGCGCGGGCGGGGACAACACTTCGACCGCGCTGCCGAACCCCAACAGCCGCTCGCGCGCCTCCTCGAAGCGCTCGAACGGCAGTGTGATCTGCACCCAGCCGTCCGCATCCGGCGTGGCCTGCGCGAGCGCAGCGCGCAGCGGCTCCCCGAAGTACAGCGGCAGCAGGGCAGCGAGCGCGGGCGCGGCGCGCACCGTGGCATGGAACTCCGGGCGGTTCTCCGCCTCGCGTGCGCGCCAGCCCTCCCAGAATGCGGCCAGGTCGAAATCCGGGGGCCGCGTGAAATGCTCAGCCGTCGGCGTGGCTGCCAGCACCTGCCCTGCCCGGAGGACGCGCAGCGCGCCTTCGAAGCCATAGACGAGATGCCAGACGCCTGCGCGCGCAACCAGTCCATAGGGTTCGACGGTGCGTTCGAGCATCAGCACATGCGGCCCGACCAGGCTGCGATAGGTGATGTGTATGCGCTCGTCCTCCCATGTGGCCCGCTGGAGCGCAGGCAGGTGCGGCGCGGGGCCAGCCGCCGGCCCGCGGCCGCTCCAGTCCAGGTAAATCCGGGCGCGCACCTGCTCTTCGTCGCTCCGTCGCGCGGCGGGCAGTGCGGCCATCAGTTTGCGCAGCGCGGCCCGCAGCTCACCGCTCATGCCCAGCTCATCCAGCACATCCGGCACGCTCAGGACGAACAGCGCGCGCACCTCGTCCTGCGTCAGCCCGGTCAGGCTGGTGCGGTAGCCATCGAGCAGCGCGCAGCCGCCACGCGGGCCGCGCTCTGCATAGACCGGCACGCCCGCCGCGCTCAGGGCGTCCATGTCGCGGTAGATAGTCCGCACGGAGACCTCCAGCTCGGCGGCCAGTTGTGCCGCGGGCATCCGCCCGCGGGCTTGGAGCAGCATGAGTAGCGACAGCAGGCGGTCGGCGCGCATCGTGGGCCTCCGAGGACTCGCAGAAACCCGTTTTCGTGCCAGGCTTCGCCTGGCCGAAGAAAACGGGTTTCTGGACGTGGATATGCTGACACAGGGTGTCAGGTATGCCATGATATAACAGGGGTGTCATGTACGACAAGTGCAAGGAGGATGCCATGAAGCAACTGGATGTGCGGATCGTGCGGCTGGAGCCGCTGCGGGTGGCGAGTGCGCTCGGCTTCGGACCGAGCCCCGAGTCGCTGGCCTGGGAGAAGGTTCTGGCCTGGGCCGAGCAGAACGGTGTTGTCGGCAATGCGCAGGCGCGGTGGTTCGGATTCAACAACCCCAGCCCCTCCGCCGGCAGCCCGAACTACGGCTACGAGCAGTGGGTCACGGTCGGGCCGGATGCGCAGGGCAGCGGCGAGGTCACCATCAAGGAGTTCGGGGGCGGCCTGTATGCGGTCGCGCGCTGTGACCTCGGGCACATCGGTGAGGTATGGCGGGAGCTGGTGGCCTGGCGCGAGCGCAGCCACTACCGGCCCGCGCATCACCAGTGGCTCGAAGAATCGGTCAGCCCGCCGCAGACGGGCGCGGCGGTCGGCGCAGAGGACGCGCAGCTCGACCTCTACCTGCCGATCGCAGAGTAGATAAAGATTATCGATTTCCGCCTGAGGAGTTCCGCATCCTCAGATGCGGAACGGTCCGCCTGAAGGGCTGGGCCGCTTGCATCTGAGGATGCAAACTCCTCGTGGGCTGGGCCGTTTGCTGAGGAGTTCCGCATCCTCAGATGCGGAACGGTCCGCCTGATCTGAGGATGCAAACTCCTCGTGGGCTGGGCCGTTTGCATCTGAGGATGCAAACTCCTCGTGGGCTGGGCCGTTTGCATCTGAGGATGCAAACTCCTCGTGGGCTGGGCCGTTTGCATCTGAGGATGCAAACTCCTCGTGGGCTGGGCGTTGGGCAAACTGGGCCGTTTGCATCTGAGGATGCAAACTCCTCGTGGGCTGGGCCGTTTGCATCTGAGGATGCAAACTCCTCGTGGGCTGGGCCGCTTGCATCTGAGGATGCAAACTCCTCGTGGGCTGGGCCGTTTGCATCTGAGGATGCAAACTCATCGCGTTTTCTGTGGTTGGTCCCCTTATGCCTTGACGCCCAGGACTTCCTGCAGCTTCGGCAGGTCGAAGTCCACGACGATTTGCCCGCGAAAATCGAAGGTGGGTGTCGTCTCGCTGCCCCCGGCCCATTCGCGCACCTTCAGCGCAGCGGCGCGGTCCTTCGAGATGTCCACCTCGGCGAAAGCGATCTCGTGTTCCTTGAGCCAGTTGCGCGCCTTGCGGCAGTCAGGACACCAGGGCGTGCAGTACATGACCAGATCGGCTTCCGGGCGCTGCTGCGGCCCGGCGGCCTGTGCAGCCGCGCGTTCCTGTGCCTCGAAGCGGGCGGCGGCTGCCGGCTCCAGCTTGCGCAGCTCGTTGAAGAGCACCTCATTGTCGGGCTGGTCGCCGATATCGTGTACGTCGGCGTAGCGGACGATGCCCTGCTTGTCGACGATGAAGAGCGAACGCTCGCAGTAACCCTCGCGGCGCAGCACGCCGTACAACTGCGCGACCTGGCCGTGCGGGAAGAAGTCGCTCAACAGCGGGTAGTCGATCCCGCCGAGGCTGTCCGCCCACGCGCGCAGACAATCCGCACTGTCCACACTCAGGCCCAGAACCTGGGCCTCGACCCCATCGAACCGCGGCAGGGCTGCCTGGTAGGACGGGATCTGGTTCGTTCAGACGGGTGTCCAGGCGAGCGGGAAGAACGCCAGCACCACGTTGCGTTCGCCCCGGAAGTCGCTCAGCCGCACGGTGCAGCCGTCGTGGCTCTTAAGAACGAAATCAGGGGCTTCCTGCCCTACTGCTACTGCCATAAACTGCTCCTTATTTATGAATTTGCTGTGGCGTGGCGCACATGTCCCATCACTGCACGTTGGGCTGCAGAACTTGGCGCGCCGCCGGTGTGCCGATAGCCTCCAGGACGAGCGTCGCGTTGATCTCAAGCGCCCGGTTCCCTGAATCCAACCCGGCAGCCAGCGCCGGTACAGCCGCATCGCCCAGGGTCAGCAGGCCCCACTTGGCCGCGTGGACGACGGCCGGCCGCGGGCTCTTCAGCTCTTCCATGAGCGCGCGGATGGCGCTGCTCGTCCCGATATTGGCCAGCGCCTCCGCAGCAGTGCGCGTGACGAGCACATCCGGGTCGCGGAACGCACGCATCAGCGCGGGCAGCGCGCGCGGGTCCTTGCGCTGGCCCAGCACGTAGGCGGCGCGCCAGCGGCCATCGGTCGAGCCGCGGTCAGTGAGAAGGAGCAGCGGCGCCAGCTGCTCGTAGCTCGCCAGCTCGATTAACCCCTGCGCGATGTAGAGGCCGGTCTGCTGGTCCGGGTCCTCGAGGTGCGCGATCAACGCGTATACGGCATCCCGGTCCCCGGCCTGGCGAATGTCCTGCACGGTCTGCGTACGCACGGCGGGGGCCGGGTCATCGAGGCCGGGATATGCGGCGTCCTGCTGCACGGCCCATGCTGTGTTTGCGGGGCCGTGCAGAATCATGACCGCCAGGGCAAAGGCGAGCCACGGGGCCGGTCTGGGCCGGTAATGCCACGGGCGAAACACGCTATCCGCCATGTACGCCTCTTTCTGCGACTCCGGACTGGCCGGGCCGCGGCTAGACTTTGGCGTGGGCCAGTTTGTGGGCCAGCCAGTCACCGATGCCGGAAAGGTCTTCGGTCGGCAGGGTGTGGCCTGCGTGCGCCTCGAACAGCACCTGCACGCGGCCGGGGAACTCCTCGTCGCCTTCCCACAACTGGACGGCCAGCGCGAGCCGGGGAAACGCCTGGAACCGGTAGGCGGCATCCGGCGGCGCGAGGCCCGCACCGGCAGGCGGCGCGAGCGGCTGTCCGTCGACCGTCTGCGCCGCGCGGCCTAGCGCCGCTGCATCGTTGCCGAAGCGCCGCGCCAGCAATTCCTCCGCGTGCACCGCGAACGCCTGCGCATAGAACAGGCCGTCGGGGAGCTCGCGGAACGTCAGCCAGCGTTCTGCCGGCGGGCGCGCCTGCTCGGCGGGCGCACTGCCATCCGCAGGCGTGCTGCCGAGCGCCGTCATCAGGTAGTGCAGCACCACGATAGCGATGGACGGGTGGGCGGCACTGCCGCCGGGGGGTGCGCCCCCTAGGGCCGTCACGTCGCCGGATGGATGGGCCGCGAGATAGCGCCGGTTGAAGAAGGGCACGATGACACCTTCCGGCGTTAGCTCGCAGCCGGCCCACGCGGCACAGGCCGCGGGGTCTGCCGCGGCCCATGCCGCGCGGGCCTGGTTGTGTGCGATTTCAAAGCGTCGTTCGAGTTGCGACATGCTCGGTGCTTGTTACTGCCTGGGATTGGTGTACTCGTTGCCGATGAGCTCGCGGGCGATAATCATGCGCATAATGTTCATGCCGCCCTCTGCGCCGATGGAGTAGGAGCGGACCCCGCGGATACCCATCTCAATCGGATATTCTTTGGTGTAGCCCATCGCGCCGAGCCAGTTCGCCACTTCGTTAAACGTCTCGAAGGCCATAATGGGCGCGCGCAGTTTCGCCATGGCGCCGAAGAGCGCAATGTCCTTCGGCTTGAATATCCCCTTGCTGTACATCTGGTCGGCCATCCACGCGGCCTTGTAGGTGAGCAGGCGGGCCGTCTCGATGTCCGTGAACCGCTCCGCAGCCGGGAAGTTGATGCCCTGGTAGGCTGCCAGCGGCTTGCCGAACGACTTGCGCTGTTTGATGTAATCCACGCCCATCTTCAGGGCCGTATCGGCCGCGCCGCAGCAGGTCGCGCCGATGAGGGACCGCGCGTAGGTGTAGCCTTCCATCGCGTAGTAGAACCCGCGGCCCTCTTCGCCGATCAGGTATTTCTTGTCCAGCGGCATGTCTTCCATGGTGAAGCCGCCAGTCGAGATGCCCGTGCGACCCCAGTTATGGATCAGCGTCGCACTGACCTTGGGATTGTCCTTGATGTCCACCGCGAAGAAGCTGAAGCCCCTGTGCCCGGCGTCGGGGTCCGTGCGCACCAGCGTCATGTACGCGCCGCCCATGCGCTGCGCTTCTTTGATGCCGCTAATGTACAGCTTTTCGCCGTTCAGCACCCAGTTGCCGTCAGACTGGCGCTGACCGCTGCAGCGGGTGACGCCTTCGATGTCCGAGCCGCCGCCGGGCTCCGTGGACGCGATGCCGAGGAACGTCTTGCCCGCGGTCACGTCGGGCAGGATCTCCCGCTTGAGCTCCTCGCTGGCGTAGCGGTCGAAGACGAAGCCCCAGCTTGCCTGGACGAGATACATGACGGGCAGGGCCAGGCTGATCTCCGCCCGACCGAGCTCCTCCGCCGCGATGGTCGCCATCGTGACGTTCATGCCCTGCCCGCCGTATTCCTCCGAGACGGTCGGCGCCCAGAGGCCCATGTCGGCCATCGCCTTGATGATGTCTTCGGGGATGTGGCTGTTGTCGTCGATTTCGCGCGTGCGGGGGGCAATCTTCTTCTGTGCGAAGTCGTGGACGGCCTTGCGCCACATTTGTTCTTCTTTGGTCCAACCGAAATCCATGCCTTCCTCCTTGAAGTACGGGTAGCTGATTATGAATCGTCGTAATCGCGCCTGGCGGCGAGTGCCTTGACAAGATCGGAACTGGAAATCACACCTGCCAGTTGGTGTTCTTCGATGACGATAGCGTTCTGAATGCGGAAGCGCGAGAAAAGCTGTGCGACGAACGGCAGCCGCAGGGTCGGATTGACCACGATAAGCGGCTTGATCATCACATCGGCCACCCGCGTGCGCGTCGCGGGCAGCGACCGTGCAATGACCTGGTACACAATCTCCTGGAAGGTGAGGATGCCGTAGGCATCATCTTCGTCGGCGCGATCCACGATGGCGACCTGGCAGTCGCAGGCCATCATCGCGTCCACCGCCTCCTGGACGGTCGCCAGGGGCGTCACCAAGGCGAAGTTGCGGTTTACCACATCGCGCGCACGCAGCGAGTAGGTTTCGTGGGGTTGCATGCCAGGCTCCTTTACCTGAGTACTCCAGCCGCCTGTCAGACAGGGTTGAGAGGATGAGCATACCCGAAATCCTGATCATCCCATCAATCCTGTCGAATTGGAAAAAGTGTACTCATTCTACCACAGGAGCCGCCCGGACAGCAGCCCAACGATTGCGCCGCCCAGCACAAGCCATACTGAGTTGAGCTTGAAGAGGAACAACAGGGCCCCTGCGGCGGCGGCCAGGACGATGGTCAGCGGGTCCAGCAGCGTCGCGCGGGCGAGCTGAAAGGTCACGGCAGCCATCAGGCCCAGCGACGCGGCGTTGATGCCGTCGAGGAATGCGCCTGCCCACACTGACGCACGCAACCGAGGGATGAGCGGGTTGCTGACTGCGACGAAGATGAAGGCAGGCAGGAAGATACCCACGGTCGCGAGGATGCCGCCCGGCAGGCCGCCGAGGATGTAGCCGATGAACGTCGCGGTCGTGAAGAGCGGCCCCGGCGTGACCTGGCCGATGGCGACCGCGTCCAGCAGCTGCGCCTGCGTCAGCCAGCCCAACCGTTCGACGAACTCCGCCTGGAGGAAGGCGATCAGCACGTAGCCGCCGCCGTAGAGCACCGCGCCGATCTTGAGGAAGGAGGTGAACAGGATCGGCAGGCTGAATGGCACAACCGCCAGTAGGGGCAGACCTGCGTGTCTGCCCACTTCGGCCAGCAACGCGACCGGGCCGAACGCAGCCAGCGTTCCCCCACGGTTGCGCAGGCGTGCAGCGTTCTTGCCCAACATGACGACCAGGCCGCCCGCAAACAGCAACAGCAGCTCGTTGACCCCAACAAAGTAGAGCACAATGACCGCCAGCCCAATCAGGCCGGTCCAAATGTCCTTGACGGCTCTGCGGCCCAGCAGCCAGAGCGCCTGCACAATGATGCCGATGACGACGGGCTTGACGCCATAGAGCAGCCAGCCCACCTGGGGCAGTGCGCCGAAGCGGACATAGGCCCACGACAGGGCCAGCACCATGCTCATGGCCGGCAGGATGAAGGCCGCGCCGCCCGCAATGAACCCAGGCCAGCCCGCGCGCAGGAAGCCGATGTGGATCGCCATCTCGGTCGAGTTCGGGCCCGGGATCAGGTTCGTCGCGCCGAGCAAATCGAGGAACTTCTGCTCATCCAGCCAGCGGCGGCGCACGACCACCTCATCGTGCATCATGCCGACGTGCGCGGCCGGCCCGCCGAACCCGATGAGGCCAAGCTTCAGAAACAGCAAAATCACATCACGCACAGGCTACTCTCATTGAAGGGTTAATAGAACGCTGATAACGTGCCAACCTGCGGTTGGCCCTGATGATCATGATTGACGCTGACTTTTTTCTTTTCATTAGAGCAAATATCAGCGTTTATCATGGTCATCAGCGTCATCAGCGTCATCAGCGTTCTATTCAGCGTTCTATTCATCGCTCGTAGTCGGCTGCCAGTTGTACGCGGTGGCAGTCGTGAGGTGGATGAAGCCGTGCTTCTGCAGGATGGGCCGGCTCATGGGGCTGGCGTCCACCGTGAGGAAGCGGAATCCGCGGGCTCGGGCCTCCTGCGCGCGGACGGCCAGCAGCGCGGTGTAATAGCCGCGGCGGCGGTAGGCAGCGAGCGTCGAGCCGCCCCACAACGATGCGAACTGCGTCCCCGGATGGAAGCGGATCCACGCGGCGGACACAGCCTGCCCGTCCACATAGGCCGCGTACAGCCTCGTGATGTCGCCCGGCGCGTTCAACTCCAGCGTCAGCATCTCCGCCAGCCACGACTTGTCTTCCTCCCAGACGGCCTCCTCCATCGCGACCACGTCCGCGATGCCCGCGGGTTCGGTGAGGCGGCGAATCTCCGGCGGCACCGGCTGCCAGTAGACTGCGGGCGCGACGTCCATATCAAGCACCATCACCGACTCCGGCTCGTCGGGCACGAAGCCGTGAACCAGCAGGCGCGCCGGCAGGTCGGCGGGCCGGTCGTGGCTGTAGAGCTTCCACTCCACTTCCATGTCCAGCGCGGCGAAATAGTCGCGCTGCTCCGCAATGACGCGGTCGACGTTACTCGCGTCGAGCTGCGAATAGAGGATCGCGCCGCCGCCAAGCCCCTCGTTCTCGTCCGGTACGTGGCGGACCACCTCCGGCGTGACCTCGCGCCGTGTGCCGTAGTACGTCACATCCCGGCGCTGCTCTCGGTCGAAGATTTCCAACAACTCAATGCGATCCATGCATTACCCTCATTCAGGGAGAATAGAACGCTGATGACGCTGATCAAACATGATGAACGCTGATTTTTAATTTTCTTAGATGAGGAAGATCAGCGTAAATCATGTTCAATCAGCGTCATCAGCGTTCTATCACCGGTGCCCGCCCCGCGACGCGCGTGCGGATGCGGTAGACCGACGTGCGCGCGGTGATGTACAGCGAGCGGCCGTCGTCGCCCCACGCGCAATTGGCCGGCGTCTCCGGCAGCGGGATCAGCCCCCGGAAGGTCGCATCGGGTGCAAAGGTCCAGATGCCGAGCGCGTTGGTGACGTAAAGGTTGCCTTCCACGTCCACCTTCATGCCGTCGGGCGAGCCCGGCTCCGGGTGCGCCACATCCGCGAACAGCCGGCTGTTGTGCAGCGTGCCGTCCGCCGCGACATCGTAGACGTGGACGCGAAACGCGCGCGAATCACCGACGTACAGGACGGATTCGTCCGGCGAAAACGCCAGGCCATTGGGTCGGTTGAAGTCCTCCGCCACCAGCACCGGCTCGCCTCCGGGACGGACGCAGTACACCGCGTTGACGGGCTGCTCCTGCTGCGCCGGCTCGATGCCGTACGGCGGGTCGGTGAAGTAGACCAGCCCATCGGAGCGCACGACGACGTCGTTCGGGCTGTTGAGCCATTTGCCGCCGTACTTATCGACCAGCGTCCGCGCGCCGCCGTCGTGGCCCTCCACGATGTCAGCCACGGATACGCGGCGGTTGCCGTGTTCGCAGGCGAGCAGCCTACCCTGGCGGTCCAGCGTCAGGCCGTTGCTGTGGCCGCTCGGCTCGCGCCACACGCTGACGTCGCCGTCTGCGGTCAGCTTGTAGATGCGGCTGGCCGGGATGTCGCTGAACAGCAGGAAGCCGTCCGGCAGCCACACGGGCCCTTCGGTGAACTGGAAGCCGGTCGCGATGCGCTCCGGCTCCCCGATGTGCAGGTCAGATTGCTGCATCTTCATTCTCCTTGTCTCACGCAAAGACGCCAAGATGCAAAGATTCTTATTCGTCATCCTCTTTGCGTGCTTTGCGACTGTGCGTGAGCTTAATGTACCCGCCCTGCGGCCCACTTCTCCAGCTTCTTCAGCATATTCTCCGCGGCCTCGCGCGACGGCACCTCGTTGATCGAGAGCAAGACGCCGTGCGGGTCGAGCGTGTCGATGATCGTGTCGATCTCGGAGAACTTGCAAAGCACCTGGACGGCCTTGCCCGCCGCCTGCACCCGCTGGTACACCGGAATCCAGCGCGCGAACTCCTCGCGACCCGCGCCGGGGACCCACTGGATCGCGTCCAGCTCGGGGATGGCGAGCAGCGTGTCGAGGTGGCGCAGCGCGCCCGGCCCGTCCACGTGGTAGATGGAGCGGTCGAGGAAGCGGCACTCGCGGATAATGCCGGGCAGGAAGACGTCCTCGAACATCTGGCGGCTGACCATGCCGGAGAAGTCGTTGGAAGGGATATAGTACTTCTCGTCGCACACGAGGGTCGTCCACGACGAGATGGGCTGGCCGGCCGCGCGCAGCTTGTCGTAGAAGATATCGTACAGGGCGAAGTAGTCTGCCTCGATGCGCGGGAGCAAGGCCTTGACCTCGTCCACGTGCTCGATCATGTCCAGGGCAAGCCGCTGCGGGTCACGGAACGCGGCCAGGCAGTCGCCGCCCGGATGCCAGTCGGTCATGCCGGTGATGAACTTGCCCCGGCCGACGGCCAGCAGCGCGTCGGTCATCTCGTGCAGCTTCTTGAGGTAGGGACTATTCCAGTCCAGCACGAGCCTGTCCACGTCGGCCCAGTCCTCGAGGATGGGCAGCGTCCAGCTCGTGCCGTAGTCACCGAACTCGATGGGGCAGCCGTAGAACGCGCTGAGCACCTCCGGCCCCAGGTTCGGGAAGGCGACCGGCATGGTGTCGCCCAGGAACTCGTGGTTGGTCATGCTGGCGAGCGCGAGGTCCGCCTGGTATTCCGCGTCCATCCAGCGGTCGCGCGGGGTCGTGTGGTGCGAGGGCGGCAGCGGGACCCACTCCTCCGGCGGTCGGGCCAGCCCGAACTGCGCGAGCGGCCGGTCGATGAGCTCACACTCCCAGAAGGCGTCGATGCGTTGCTTGCACATTTCGTAGTCGGGTTTGAAGTCGAGCATGCGAACCTCGGACGAATGAGAAATGAGTAACGAGAAACGAGTAAATAGTAACGAGTAATGAGAAACGAGTAAGCAGTAACGAGTAATGGAAGCTCCTTCCATCTTTCTTACTCGTTACTCGTCACTCGTTACTTATTCCCCGTTACCACACACCAGGTATTAACCTGTACCGTACCCGTCGGGCATAGTCGGCATAGCCGGGCAGCTCGGCCTGCAAGGTGCGGTCTTCCAAAGCGGTGCGGAGCACCACGAGGCCGATTTCGAGTGTCACCGGCACGAAGCCCCACAACGTGCCGAGCAGCAGCGGCGTCATCAGGTAGTAGAGCAGCCCGCCCGCATAGCCCGGATGGCGCACGAACCGGTACGGGCCGGATGAGACGACCGTATGCCCCCGCTCGCGTTGGATGCGCACCACGGTGGAGAAGAACCGGTTGGCAATGAGCGCCCAGAGGCTGAAGGCATAGCCTGCGATGAGCAGGACGAGTGCCGTCCACTTGAGCCAGGGCGCCACCGGGCCGGAAGCCTGCCACCGGTAATCCAGCCCGCAGACGATCAGCACGACGGTTGGCAGCAAGAGCGCGACGATGGGCACGAGCTTGCGATCCCACGCCTTAGCGCCCTCGCCCTCGGTGAAACGTCCGCGTTCCGCTGCCAGGTCCGGCTGCTTGACCAGGACCAGCACACGACTCGCCACCGCGGCCGCGACGCTGATTGCCGCGTAGACCCAGGCCTCCGGCCAGTCCAGCGTGCCCGCGGCCAGGAACAGGATTGCCGGCGTGAGCAGCGAGTAGACGAGAAAGCCGATGACGGTGCGTGCCGTCAGGGTTGCACGAATGGGCGTTTGAGCGGCTGAAGTCATGTTTACCTCTTGGGACAGGATTTACAGGATTGACTGGATTTTATGTCTCCTATCCTGTAAATCCTGTAAATCCTGTAAATCCTGGCCAATAACACTACTGTGACATGCGCCAGCCACCGCCGGCGTACAGCAGTTGGCCGGTGAGCCAGTGCGCCTGCTCGGAGGCCAGCAGCACAATCACGTCGGCCACGTCGCGCGGCTCGCCCACCCGGCCCAGCGGCGTGCCGCGCTCGATTTCCGCTGCCAGCTCCGGCGAGATGTAGCCGGTCTGGATTGGGCCTGGCGCAACGACGTTGACCGTCACGCCGTAGCATCCCATTTCCGCCGCGGCCGACCGGCTGTACGACTCGATCGCGTGCTTGCTCGCGGCATAGCTGATGTTGTCCGGGTGCGCATGCGCCGCGTCGGTGCTGATGTTGATGATGCGGCCCCATGACGCGCCTCGGCGGATGTGCCGGGCCAGGTACTCGGTCATCAGCAGCGCAACCGCGCGCGCGTTGATGACGAAGTGCGCGTCGATGCTCTCCGCAGTGGGCAGGCGGACGGGGAAGCCCGTTTCCCTCACGTGCGCCGGGTCGAACGTCTCCAACTGGTCGTGAGTGTGGTTGGCGACCAGGATGTCCACCGGGCCGAGCTCAGCCTCGCAGCGGTCGAACAGTGCCGGAATGACTGCTGCATCGGCCAGGTCCGCCGGCCACGCAGCCGCGCGGCCGCCTGCTGCTCGGATGCGCGCAATCAACCCCTCGGCGGACTGCTGCTGCATTGCTGCGTAGAGCGCCGGGCCGCCCACCCCGGCCGCGCGCGCCGCGGCCAGCTCATCAGCCGAAAATGTGGTCGGGCCGATGTAATAGGTGACGAACACCGCCGCACCCTCCGCGGCGAACGCCTCCGCGGTGGCCGCGCCGATGCCGTGGTTCGCACCCGTGATGAGGACGACCTTATTGGTGAGCTGCAGGTTAGCCATGCCTGGATTATACGTGCTGTGGGTCAGCCGGGCAAACCGTTTCGGAGGTCTGTCACGATCGCGCGGGCCATGGCCTCCAGCCCGTCCACCGTGCCGTACTGTGCCCCGAACGCGGCAAGCGTGCGCCGGATGCGCGGCTGCACGTCGCCTGCGGCCTGCCACAGTGCGGACCCGGCACCGGGCTCCCAGGTCAGCGCCAGGCCGGTTGCGGCAAGGGTGCGCAGGTTGTGGGCAATCTCGGGGTCGTCGCCCGCGAGGGCCGGGATGGCGAAAAACGCCTGCCCGGCGTTCAGGCACTCCCACAGCGTGCCCCACCCGGCGCGGCCGATCACACACCGGATGTTGGGATGGGCGATGTGCTGCGCAGGCAGCGGCGCGGCATGGGGGAACGCGACGGTGAACGCGTCCGGCGCGCGGTCCGCAGGTGGCATGTACACGGTTAGCGGCTCCGCGGCCCCGGCCAGGAGCTCAACGGCGGCCTGCACGATGGGCGCGTCGCCCGCGCTGCCGACGCCGCTGGGCATGAGGTAGATGCCTGGGCTAACCCGCGGGCTTACTTTTTCTTGGAGGGCATCCTGAGCGGAGTCGAAGGATGGTGCGGGCCGGGGGAAGGGCGTGAACTCGACGTTCGGCGCTGCGCGCCAGCCCGCATCCCAGGAGAAGGTGTGGACGGCGGGGAGGAAGATGCGCCGGTAGCCGCTCTCCAGCGCCTCGACGTTGCGGAGGGCCGCGCGCCACGTTTTGTCCTGCGGAACATGGCGCTGCGGACTTTCGCGCTGCGGACCTTCACGCTGCGGACCTTCACGCTGCGGAGTGCGCATCCTCAGATGCGCACCCGGCACATCCTCCGTCTGCATCTGAGGATGCAGACTCCGCATACTTAAGGAATATCTCAGCAGGTCGGACAGCAGGCAGGGGAAGAAGGCATATGCGCGCGGCGTATCGAGAAAGCGCAACCGTGACCCGTGGCTCAATTCGAACGTTATGTCGTCCGGCGCAAACTCGACCGTGCTCTCGGCCTCCGTGCCCCCGGCTTGCAGCTCGGTCAGGCCGCGCAGCCCGCCGGCCAGGTACGTCAGGGCCGCGGCCTGCACCGCCGGCTGTTGCTCCGCCAGCGCGACCACGTTGGCGGCAAAGTCGTTGTTTTGCAGCGTGACCTGGGCCAGCAAGTCGCCGAGCGTGCGGTCGAAGAAGATGCGCAGGGGCAGGCGCGGGTCGCGGCGGTTGCGGATGACCGTGCGCTGCCGCCCGCCGTCTAGCGCGGCGAGGTCCGGGAAGACCACGTTGACGGCCGCGCCGCTCACGCGTGCGCACGCCTCCGCGGCCAGCAGCAGGCCGACCGTCGGCCCATTGCCGTGGCCCGGGTTGGCCAGGAGGGTGAGGGGGGACGAGACTACCATATGAGGGGATGCTTCTCAAGTTGCGCTAAGAACTCGGACTCGACCCGATCTTGCATCAATGATACGGCAGGCCCTTTCGAGTCTTGGTTCTCCACCGTACTTCCACTGGTGATACTCGCGTCGAATCTCTTCCAGCGCGGTCAGCCGACCTTGATAGGGCATTCCCTGCCAGTAGGCGAAGTCCGTGGGCTGCTCCTTTGCCTTGAAACGGCGGACGACTTTAGCGATTCTGGTTAAGCCTTGCATGTCGTAAAAGCTCTCGATCTGAGATTACTTGCGTGCCCTATGCGACACACACCTTTGCATACACGAATAATAGCATATCGGGTGATGATTTACCAGCTTCTGCGCACAGCGGCCATCCTGGTCCTGGCCTGTGCGGCGCGCCAGCCGGTGGTATAGGCCGACCGTCGGCCCGTTGCGTGGCCCGGGTTGGCGAGGAGGTTGAGGGAAGACAGGTCACTTTTTCGCATTAATTCAGCAATTCTATGATACTATGTGCCGCATGAACGCTGAAATGAGGCATCCATGAGCCGACATCCTATCAACCTGGCGGTGCGCTTCATCCTCGAAATGGCTGGCCTCATCGCGATGGGCATGTGGGGCTGGCGGCAAGGCGAGGGCGTGCTGCGCTTTGCGCTGGCGCTCGGCGTGCCCCTGCTGGCCGCCGTGTTGTGGGGCACGTTTCGCGTGCCCGGCGACACGAGCAGCGCGGGCAACGCACCCGTTCCCGTGTCAGGCTTCGTCCGGCTGCTGCTGGAGCTGGTGTTCTTCGACTTCGCGGCCTGGTGCCTGTTCACGGTCAGGCCGGTTTACGGCTGGGTCTTCGCCATTGTCGTGCTCATCCACTATGCCGTGTCCTATGACCGCGTGCGCTGGCTGCTGAGCGGGCCGCGGCGGGCGGGATGACGGCCTCACCCCGTGCGGCCTTCGGCCGCCCACCCCTCTCATGAACAACATCTTTTCGTTGTTCAGGAGAGGGGGCCGGGGGGTGAGGCCCGCTCCGCCTCGACCTCCTCGAACCACGTCTCCAGGCCGCGCAGCATGGCCGCTACGCGTTCCGGCTGCTCGCCCGCCAGGTCGTGCAGCTCCAGCGGGTCATCTGCGAGGTTGTAGAGCTCTGGCGGCGGGGGCGGCGGCACGTCGCGCGGGGGATACGGGCCGGTCAGGATGCCGTGCTCGATGAAGTGCTCCGGCCCGTACATCGACACCCACAGCCAGTACACATCCGGCACCGCCATCGCCTCTCGGATGGCCGGCCGGACGAGCTTCCAGTTGTCATCGCGCATCGCCGCGTTGCATTCGACCAGCGGTGTGTAGCGATTCCACTGCCAGAAGCGTTGAGTGACGCCCTCCGCCGGTTCGCCAGCCAGCGCCGGCAGCAAGTTGGCGCCGTCCAGCTTGCGGTCCGCGGGCAGCGGCAAGCCCGCAGCCGCAGCCAGGGTCGGGAACCAGTCGGTCATATGGGCCATGCCATCGTAGCGGCCGCCCGCCAGGTTGCCGGCCGGCCAGCGGACGAGCGCCGGAACGCGAATCCCGCCCTCGTACACCGTGCCCTTCGCGCCGTGGAACTGGCAGTTGAAGCGCGTGGTGTTGTGCTCGCCCGGCCCGCCGAACTGCGGCCCGTTGTCGCTGGTGAAGACGAGCAGCGTGTTCTCGGCCAGCCCGTGCCGCGCCAGCGCGTCGAGGATGCGGGCCACGCCGCGGTCCATGCGGTGGATCATGGCATAGACCATGCTCACGCCGAGGTTGAACTGCCCGGTGTCCGTGAAGAGGCGCACGTCTTCCAGCGGAGCTTCGAGCGGCGTATGCGGCGCGTTGAACGTGACGTGGAGGAAGAAGGTTTCATCGTGGTGGCGGTCGATGAACGCAACCGCCTCGTCCGTCCAGACATCGGTGAGGTAGCGGCCGTCCGCGCGCACGACCCGGTCGTTGTACTCCAGCCGCCAGTTGTAGTAGTCGTGCATCCCGCCGCGGAAGCAGACCGCCTCGTCGAAGCCCCGCGCGTTCGGGTGATACCGCGGGTCGAATGCGCCCAGGTGCCACTTGCCGACGAGCCCCGTCGCATAACCCGCGGCCTGGAACAGGTCCGCCAGCGTGATTTCGCGCAGGGCAAGACGCTCCAGGCCCCACCACTCGAGGGTGTCCAGCGAGCCGGTGCGGTGGGGATAGCGGCCTGTCAGCAGCGCGGCGCGCGAGGGGTTGCAGACCGCAGACCCCGCATAGTGCTGCGTCAGGCAGACGCTCTCCGTCATCAGGTGATCGAGCGCGGGCGTGCGCGACAGGCCGCCGTTGAACGCGCTGAAATCGCCGTAGCCCATATCATCCACCAGGATGAAGACGACATTAGGCCGTTCGTGTTGTGCTGGCATATAGTTGCTCCTGCTTTGAACCGCAAAGGCGCGAAAAACGCCAAGATGACCGTACTTCCCTTTTTGTTCTTTGCGCGCTTCGCGTCTTCGCGGTGAAATCAAACAGACAGTCTGTCTGCCATTCTACCACCCGGAGGCCCTGCTATGACAGATGTGCTCACTTCTGCCCCCGTGATTCGCCGCTCGCCAGCGAACCCCGTCCTGACCGCCGCGGACGTGCCCTATCACGCGACGCTCGTGTTCAACGCGGGCGTAACGAAGTACCAGGGGCAGTACGTCATGGTCTTCCGCAACGACTACGGCTCTGCCGAGGAGGGGCGGCTCGACGGCACGAACATGGGCCTGGCGACGAGCGCCGACGGCGTCACCTGGCAGGTCAGCCCGCAGCCCTGCTTCGAGTTGCACGACGCCGAGATCCTGCGCGCGTATGACCCCCGGCTCACGGTGCTGGACGGGCGCTGCTATCTCTGCTTTGCCGTGGACACGCGCCACGGGGTGCGCGGCGGGATCGCCGTGACGGACGACTTCGTCCACTACGATATCCTCAGCCTGAGCGTGCCCGATAACCGCAACATGGTCCTCTTTCCGGAGCGCATCGGCGGGCAGTACGTCCGGTTGGAGCGGCCCTTCCCGGTCTACAGCCGGGGCTGGCAGGAGCGGTTCGACGTCTGGCTGTCCGACTCGCCGGACCTCCGCTACTGGGGCGGGTCAAGCCTCGTGCTGGCGGTGGAGGATGTGCCCTTCGCCAATGCCAAGATCGGGCCGGGCGCGCCGCCGGTCAGGACCCGCGCCGGCTGGCTGACCACCTTCCATGCGGTGGACATCGACCCGGCGCGGGGCAAGAACGGCTGGGAGGACCGCTGGACGAAGCGCTACACCTCGGGCATCATGCTGCTCGACCTGGACGACCCCCGCCGCGTGGTGGGCATGTACCGCGAGCCACTGCTCGCGCCCGAAGCGTCCTATGAGGCGGCGGATGGCTTCCGCAACAACACCATCTTTCCCGGCGGCATGATCCTCGAGGACGACGGCGAGGTCAAGATCTACTACGGCGCGGCGGACACAGTCGAATGCCTCGCCACCGCGCACGTCGACGATCTCATCGCGCTGTGTGACTAATGACGGGATAAAATAGAACGCAGATGAACGCTGATTGAACTGATCTGACTGATTGTCAAGATGATATCAGAGAAAATCATCTCGATCAGTTCGATCAGTTTAATCAGTGTTCTATTTTATCATCAGACCATCCGTCTCATTCGTGCAATTCGTGGCGAAAACCGTCTCTGCTTCCTCTGTGACCTCTGTGGCTGTTACGCAAACTGCGGCAGGTCCTTGCGGTGCGCCTGGAGCAGCGCGTCGGCCAGCTTACCCGCGGTGGCAGTATCGCTCACACAGCCGTCCATCAGCAGCGCCTCCACGAACAGTTTTCTGTCTCCGCGCAGCGCGGCCTCCACCGTGAGCTCCTGCCCCGCGATCTTGCGCACCAGGGGCACGGCCAGCGCATCGGGGAAGTCGGGCACGTTCAGCGCGCGGATGCCTCGGCCGGTCGCGGTTGCGGTGACCTCCAGGATGGCGTCCGCCGGCAGGTTAGGCACCATCCCTCGGTTGGGCAGGTTGGCGGTGAAGAACGGGCGGGTGTCGCCCGCCATGCCGGCAAGGATTTCGAGCAGTTGGCTGTGCTCGCCCGCGTCCCGGTCGAACACGCGGCCGTCGAGCGGCGCATCGCCGAGCGCCTGCACCCGCATCGATTCGTAGATCTTGTCGCCCCAGGCAATCGTGCCCTCGAATGAGAAGGCGTCCACGCCGAGCGTCTTGCCGTAGTACGCGCCGCCGGGGAAACGCTCAGGGAAGAACTCGGTGACGTGCCGGTCGTTCACCGCCGGGTACGCACCGTAGGCCTCGAACAGCGACCAAGAGAAGGGATTGTGCTCGCGCGCCGCCTGTGTGACCGGGTGGCTTGCGTCGGCCAGCCGCGCCCGGATGAGCGGCCATGCGTCCTCCCCGTTCCAGCGCAGGTCGTAGACCCATGTGAAATGGTTGACGCCCGCGGCCAGGCACGTGACCTCGTCGCGCGGCGCGCCGATGAAGTCGGCCAGCTCCGCACAGACGTGGTACACGCCAATGCACAGCCCGACCACCGGCACGCCCGTCGCCTTGCGCACGGCCCGGCAGATGACCGACATGGGGTTGGCGTAGTTGATGAAGTGCGCATGGGGGCAGAGCCGCGCGACGTCCGCCGCGATGCCCAGCATGGCGGGCACGAGCCGCAGGCCGCGCGAGATGCCGCCGGCCATGATGGTGTCGCCGACGGGCTGGTACACGCCGAACTGCCGGGGGATGAACACGTCGCTCTCCCACCCGCGGCGGCCGCCGACGCCGATCGTCGTGACCACCACGTCGCTGCCCGGCAGCACGTCGCGGCGGTCCGTGGAGGCGGTGATGGTGATGTCGGCCTCGCGTGCGGCGGCCATCTTGCGGCTCAGCCCCTCGGCCACGGCCAGCGCAGCGGGGTCGATGTCCACCAGGCCGAGCTGCCACGGCCGGCGGGAGAGGATCATGTCCGCGACGAGTCCCTGGGTAAACATGGCGCTGCCCGCGCCGATGATGGTGAGTTTCTGGGCTGGCATGGGGTGTCCTTTGTGATAAGTGACGAGTAAGGAGTAAAAAGTAACGAGTAATCAAAGTTACTCATTACTTCTTAATCGTTTCCTCGTGTGCTTGGCGTCTTTGCGGTTCAGATTATCAGCGTCGCGTCGCCGAAGCTGTAGAAGCGGTAGCGCTCGCGGATGGCCTCGGCATAGGCGCGGTCGATCAGTTCCTTGCCCGCGAACGCGCTGACCAGCATCAGCAGGGTCGAACGCGGCAGGTGGAAGTTGGTGAGCATCGCGTCCACCGCGCGGAAGCGGTGGCCGGGGGTGATGTAAAGGTCGGTCTCACCGGTGAACGCGGCCACGGTCTGCCAGCCGCACACGGCCCCCTCCGGGATCTCGTCGCAGGGTTTGTAACCGAGCGCGATCTTGGCCGCGCTCTCCAGCGTCCGCACGACGGTCGTGCCGATGGCAATCACCCGCCCGCCGGACAGCCGCGTTGCGTTGACCGCGCGTGCAGTCTCCGCGCTCAGCGAGGCCCACTCGCGATGGATATGGTGTTCTTCGATGTCCTCCGCCTGCACCGGGCGGAAGGTGTCCAGCCCGATGTGCAGCGTGACGAACGCCAAATTGACGCCCCGCTCGCGCAGCGCCACCAGCAGCTCCGGCGTGAAATGGAGCCCCGCTGTGGAGGAGGCGACCGAGCCCTCGATGCGGCTGTACACGGTCTGGTAGCGTTCCGGGTCGGCCAGCGGGGTGTGGATGTACGGCGGCAGCGGCGTCTCGCCCACGTCCCACAGCCACTCGCTGGCGGGCGGGTCGAACGCGACGATGCGGCTGCCCGTCTCGGTCTCGCTGATGATGGTGGCAGCTATCTCAGGGCCGCCGTCGCGATGTAGCACTATTACGCGGACGCCCGGCCGCAGGCCCTTCCCGCCGACGAGGCATTCCCAGGTCTCGCCCCTCACCCCCGGCCCCTCTCCCCAACTGCCAGTTGGGGAGAGGGGTGAAGGGGTGAGGGGTCGCAGCAGGAATAGCTCGACCGCGCCGCCGGTGGACTTCGTGCCGTGCAGCCGCGCGGGGATGACCCGGCTGTCGTTGCCGACCAGCAGGTCGCCGGGCCGCAGGTACTCCACGACATCGCGGAACAGCCGGTGTTCCAGCGCGCCGGTGGCGCGGTGGATAACGAGCAGCCGCGACGCGTCGCGCGGCTCGACCGGCGTCTGCGCGATCAGCTCCGGCGGCAGATGATAATCAAACTCGCTCGTCTTCATGGTTCATTGTGACGAATAGAACGCTGATGACGCTGATTAGACTGATTTTCGCTGATTCTTTTTCGTTATTGACCGTCACGCACTTCTGTGAAAGCTCAATGACCGCAGAAAAAAAGCAAATCAGCGTCGATCAGTTCAATCAGCGTCATCAGCGTTCTATTCCTACTTCCCCTCTTGGAATAGCCCCGGTTGCTCTGCTGACTCCGGGTACGGCTCACCCAGGTGCTCGTACGCGCGGCGGGTGGCGACACGGCCGCGCGGGGTGCGGTCGAGGAAGCCGAGCTGTAGCAGGTACGGCTCCACCACATCCATGATAGTGTCCGGCTCCTCCGACAGGGACGCCGCGATGGTCTCCAGCCCGACCGGCCCGCCCCGGAAGTCCCGGATGATGCGGCCGATGACCTGCCGGTCCAGGCTGTCGAGCCCCAGCTCGTCGATCTCCAGCAGGGCGAGCGCCTCGTGCGCCATCTGCTGGTTGATGACGCCGTCCGACCGGACCTGCGCATAGTCTCGCACCCGGCGCAGCAGGCGCAGCGCGACGCGCGGCGTGCCCCGGCCGCGCCGCGCGACCTCCGCCACCCCGTCCGGCGTGATGGGCGCCTGCAGCAGGCGCGCCGCCCGGCTGACGATGGCTTCCATCGCGTCCAGTTCGTAGAAATCGAAGCGGTAGACCGCGCCGAAGCGGGCGCGCAGCGGGGCCGTCATCAGCGCCAGGCGGGTCGTCGCGCCGATGAGTGTGAAACGGGGCAGCTTGAGCCGGATGTTGCGCGCGCTCGGCCCCTTGCCGATTACGATATCGAGCGCGAAGTCCTCCATCGCCGGGTAGAGCACCTCTTCGACCGCACGGCCTAGCCGGTGCACCTCGTCGATGAACAGGATGTCGCCCGCGCGCAGGTTGGTGAGGATGGCCGCCAGGTCGCCCGCCCGCTCGATCGCCGGGCCGGCCGTGACCTTGAGCCCCACGCCCATCTCGTTGCTGAGGGCATGAGCGAGCGTCGTTTTGCCGAGTCCGGGCGGGCCGTAGAACAGCACGTGGTCCAGCGGCTCCTTGCGGGCGCGCGCGGCGTCGATCAGGATCCTGAGGTTCTCCCGCAGGCGATCCTGGCCCAACATCTCGTCGAGCGTGCGTGGCCGCAGCGCCGCGTCCACGACCACTTCTTCCGGCCGCCCCTGGGGTGAAATTGCGCGTTCGGTCATACCCAACCTGCTTAGAATAAATGTGCGTATCCCCGCTATTATAGCAGAGAGACACAGATTATCATAGAGCCGCTGACCGAGGGGCGCGTTGCATACTGGGGGCGAACGCGGCCATCGCGCATACGCGAATGGCGCTGCGGCGCTGGGCACGGATACACGAATATCCCGCCGCGGCGCACACGATTCGCGTATTCGTGGCGCGCCAGCGCATTCGTTTATCCGTGATGGCCGCGCCCCCAACGTGAAACGCACCCTGACCGAGCGAAACGAGGCTTCTTCTGCCATGCTGTGGCGAACCAGGAGAGGCACGAAAGGTTGAATTCGGGTGGAGACTTACCGGGCAAATCGTCCGAGAAAGTCGATGGGGCGAACAATATCAACATTCTGATAACGAGCGAGGGAGAGCAGATGGTGGTCACTCGAGACGAGCACCGAGGCCTTCCCATCCAGAGCACACTCGATGAATTTGTCATCGTCAGGATCATCAGGGACAAAGCGCCCTGTCTGGCTGATGACTATCCGTTGGAAACGCGCTTGTAATCACTCAAAACAGAAGCCAGCCGGTCTTCCGAGAAGCCGAAAGGGTCTCGCAGCTTCTCGGATAACTCGGCCAGCATTTCGAGGCAGTAGACAGTCTGAACGACGCCGGCGCGCGCGAGCAGCAGGCAGCGGTAGGGCGCGCCGCGCCTTCGGTCAGGTTCAACGCCTCTGCCACCTCGGCTATCTTGAAGCCGTAGTGTGCGTAGAGCAGCAGGGCTGCGCGCTGGTCGGGCGACAGGGAGGCCAGCGCGACCTCAACCTGCGCCTGGCGGCTCACGGCTTCGGTGGGATCGGGTGCGTGCGTCCGCGCCTCGTGCCACTCCCACGGCAGCCAGGCGAAGCGCCGCTGGCGCTTGAGCGCATTCAGGGCCAGGTTCGTGGCGACACGGTAAAACCATGCACGCGGGTTATGTAGTCTGGCCAGTTGGTCGCGGTGGCGGTACGCCTGGACGAACGTCTCCTGGGCCAGGTCCTGTGCCCACTCGCGGTCGTGGACCATGCGCACGAGATAGGCGAACACTTCGACATGATGTCGCTCGAACAGGTGCGCGGCCAGTGACTCGCCATCCGCTGCGACGGCAGGCGCAGGGACTATGGCTGTGTCCAGCATAGAAGCTCCCTCTTCCTGGGTGCTATTCGACATATTGTTCCTTTGCGGTGATTCGTTGCAACGCCTCTGACTGATATGACAATCCTGAGACGCATTTAATCACGGAAGTGTTGCGCTGGGCGAGCGAATTGACGAAGCTGACATTATGTGTTATAAATCACCCGCCTTTTTTCGGGCGGAGTACAGCGCGCCAGCCGGTGAGTGTGCAGCGGCGCGGACAAGGAGGCAGTATGCCGACACGACAACAAATCGCGCTGCGCGAGAAGCGCAAGCTGCTCGAGGAGCAGACGCGCATCAGCGGCGAACTGGAACGACTGCGTGAAGCCCTCAAGATCGAGGTCGATGTGGACGCAGAGGAAGGCGATCCTGATCTCATCGAGCGCGAGAAGAACGTTGCGCTTGTCAGCCAGTTGGAGGCCCGGCTTGCGCGCGTGCAGGCTGCCTTGCGCTCCATCGAAAAGGGCAAGTATGGCATCTGCGAACGCTGCAACAAGGAAATCCCGACCGAGCGGCTGGAGGTCAGGCCGGACGCGACCCTGTGCGTCACCTGCCAGGCCGAGGTCGAGAAGCTCATCAAGCGCGGGCTAATGGCACGTAACCAGCAGGAAATCCAATAGGAGATGCGGGCCGTGGAATACGTGAGAAAACGGGTTTCTGTAAGAAACCCGTTTTCTGTTTAACAAGGAGGAGCCATGCCAACCGACAATCTCTTCGTCTCAAACCATCCTTTGATCCAGCACAAGCTGTCCATCCTGCGCGACAAGCGCACGGAGTCCAAAAAGTTCCGGGAGCTGATTCGCGAAATTTCCATTCTCCTGGCCTATGAAGCGACCTCCGACCTGGGCACGACTTCGATCGATATCGAGACGCCGATGGGCACGGCACACTGCGGTCAGCTTACCGAGACCATCGGGCTGGTGCCGATCCTGCGGGCCGGGCTGGGCATGGTCGAGGGCATCTGGGAGATGATGCCGGGCGCGGAAGTCTGGCACATCGGCCTGTTCCGCGATGAGCGCACCCTGCGGCCGGTGCAGTATTACAACAAGCTCCCTATCGCGCCGACCGTGCAGGTGTGCCTGATCCTCGACCCGATGCTGGCGACGGGCGGCTCCGCAGTCGCGACGACGGACATCCTCAAAAAGTGGGGCGCGCAGCGGGTCAAGTATGTGGGCATCATCGGCGCGCCGGAGGGCGTAGCCCGGCTGCACGAGGCGCACCCCGACGTGCCGATTCACCTGGCTGCGCTCGACGAGCGGCTGAACGAGGTGGGCTACATCGTGCCGGGCCTGGGCGATGCGGGCGACCGGCAGTTTGGGACTGGCTGAGATGTCACACAACTCCCGCCCCTCGTGGGACGACTATTTCATGAGCATCACGTTTCAGGTCGCGCTGCGCAGCACGTGCGACCGTGCGCACGTCGGCGCGACCATCGTCAAGGACCGGCGCATCCTGACCACCGGCTATAACGGCGCGCCTGCGGGCCTGCCGCACTGTGACGAGATCGGCCATCTGATGATCGCCGGCCACTGCGTGCGTACGCTCCACGCGGAGCAAAATGCCATCATCCAGGCGGCCTACCACGGCGTCAGCGTCGCGGGCGGCACGATCTACGTCACCCACCAGCCGTGCCTGACCTGCGCCAAGATGATCATCAATGCGGGCATCAAGCGGGTCGTTTATGCCGGGCACTATCCCGACGAAAATGCGGTCGCCTTCCTGACCGATGCGGGTGTCACGCTGGATTACCTTGCGCGGCCCACAGTGCTGCGCGACGAAGATAACGAAGCGTTGTGAACCGCGAAGACGCAAAGTGCGCGAAGTAGGGGCGAGGTCACCTCGCCCCTACCATAACGGATTCTGTTAGACACTCTTCGCGCCTTTGCGGTTCAAACCAAACCGAGGTATCGATGAATCTATCCACCCTGACGCGGCGCGGCTGGCGCCGTGCGCTGCGGTCCGCCGGCGCAGTCGCGCTGGTCCTGGCGCTCCTGTTCCTGGCCGGCTGCGCGACCGGCGCGCCGGCCGCGACCAGCACGCCGACCAAGACGCTGATGCCGACCTTCACCCCGGCGCCGCCGACGGCCACGGCCACGGAAGTGCCGCCCACCGCCACCGCGACGGAGGTCCCGCCGACGGCCACAGACGTGCCGACCGAGGCGCCCACCGCGACCCCGGAACCGCCCACGGCTGGGTCGCCAACGGCGACACCTGAGCCGCCGACCGCCACCCCGCAGCCCGCCGCCGCGCAGCCAACTGCCCGGCCCGTCCAGCCGACCGCGCCGCCTGTGCCCACCGCGCCGCCCGCGGCTGCGGACCCCTGCGCGAACATCGGCGGCGATGGCTGCAAGTGGCGCGTCACCGGCGGACCGGCCACCGCGGAGAACGGCGGCCTGGACCTGAAGCTGCAACTGTTCTTTATCCACAGCGGCGTGGACGGCGGCCAGCCCCAGGGCAGCTACTTCGTGGTGGTCGAGAAGGACGGCGTGCGCCTGCCCATCCCGGACAGCGTGCGCAGCATTGCGCTGAGTGCCAGCGAGGGCTCGCTGGGCCGCTATAATTACGAGTACTCGCTCGGGGTGGATAAGCTGCCGGGCAACACGGTGGCGGGCAACTACACGCTGTGGGTGCTGGACGGCAACGGCGAGCGCGACAGCCGCAACGTCACCTTCAGCATCGGCAGCGCTCAGGGCCTGCTCTGGATTCAGTTCGACCAGGGATGAGGATATCTCCCCCTCTCCTGAGAAACATGGAATGTTTCTCAGGAGAGGGGGCCGGGGGGTGAGGTAGGCAGATCATGACCAATCTACTCGCTTTTCCACCGGGCTTCCGCTGGGGCGCGGCCACCGCCGCCCACCAGAACGAGGGCGGCAACCGGGCCAACCAGTGGGCCGCCTGGGAGCAGCAGCCGGGCCGCATCTACCAGGGCCAGGTCAGCGGGCAGGCGACGGACTGGTGGAATCCTACCCGCGCGGAGGCCGACTTCGACCGGGCCGCGGACCTGGGCCTGAACGCGCTGCGGCTGTCCGTCGAGTGGAGCCGCATCGAGCCCGAGCCAGGCGTCTTCAGCCGCGACGCGCTGGCGCGCTATGCGGAGATGATGCGCTCGCTGCGCCGGCGCGGCATCGAGCCGCTCGTCACGCTGCATCACTTCACCGACCCGCTCTGGCTGACGGACCTGGGCGGCTGGGAGAACCCGCTGATCGGCGACTATTTCTCGCGCTTCATCACGCGCGTTGTGGACGCGCTGGGTGACCAGGTTACGTTCTGGTGCACGGTCAACGAGCCCATCGTGTATGCGTTTTACGGCTACCGGGATGGCCGTTTTCCGCCGGGCGCACGCAGCATGCGGCGGGCGGTAAACGTGCTGCGCAACATGCTCCTGGCGCACGGCCGCGCCTACCGTACGATTCACCGCATCCAGGGCAACGCGCGCGTCGGGCTGGCGCATCACATGCGCTACTTCCTGCCCGCCAATCCGGTCAGCGCCGCCGACCGCCGGGTCACGGCTCTGATGGATCAATTTGCCAACCGCTCAACGCTGGAGGCTATCACCGCGGGCCGGTTGACCCCGCCCATCGGCCTCGGCCAGACGGTCACGCAGTTGATCGATACGAGCGATTATCTCGGCCTGAACTTTTACTCCACCGCGCATGTCGCGTTCGACCGCGTGCAGCCGGGCATGTTCTTCGCGCGTCAATACATTACGCCCCATCTCGATCCGTGCGACGAGACGCCGGAGGGTGAGCCGTTCTGCGAGATCAACCCGGAGGGCATGTACCTGGCGCTGACGGACCTGGCGCAGTACGGGAAGCCCATCTACATCACGGAGCACGGCCTGCCCGACTCGGACGACAACCAGCGGCCTTACGTCCTGGTGTCCTATCTGGCGGAGGTGTGGCGGGCGCTGCAAGCAGGGGCAGATGTGCGGGGGTACTATCATTGGACCCTGGTGGACAACTTCGAGTGGGCCGCGGGCTGGCACTTGCGCTTCGGGTTGATCGAGCTGGACCCTGCAACGGGTGAGCGCACGCCGCGGGCCAGCGCGGCGATCTATAGCCGCATCGTGCAGTCGAACGGCGTCCCGCGCACGCTGCTGGAGCGGTATGCACTGGGGTAGCAGGCTGAAGGTTGAAAGTTACAGGTTGAAGGTTGCTGGCAGATAACGCACCTGACTTCGGTCAACGTTCAACCTGCAACCATGCAACCTGGAATCTTGTCTGTCACGCCCTCGTGTGGTAAACTCAAGTCGATGGGCGCGTAGCTCAATTGGCAGAGCAGCGGCCTTTTAAGCCGCGGGTTTAGGGTTCGATTCCCTACGCGCTCATATCCTGTTTATTGCCTCAGGGCACCTTGCTAACCGGGTCCCCGACGCCGCGCAGCCTGCGGCCGCGCTTCCGCTCCCAACCTTCAACGATACGTGGTCACGAACCGGCACTCGTCGCCGCCGGTTGCGACTGTGCTGACAATCTGCATGTCGCACGTCTTCTCGGGGAATACGAAGCGGTAGACGCTCAACAGACTACCCTTCGAGCAGTGGCACCAGGTCATCGAGATAGGCTCGTGCGGTCTCCCCTGTAGACCTCCATGCAGAACTGGACAGGCGCATTCGCCTCGTCCAATAACCGAGTAAATGCTATTTCCCTCGCGAGTGACATCCCCGCATCGGCGCAGCGGCGCGGTCGAGTTCATATACTTGACTACCTCATCCAGATACTGGTTGTCATCCGGATACAGCCTTCGCAATCGCCTGAAGGTCCAGGCGGAGATCGAAGCCTCGTTCGATATCACGCATGCGCATCCTTAGTCTTGACCCCCTTGTCCGGCCAGTCGTGCTGTTACGGCCAGTCGATGGTAGTGCAGCCGCATTCGAATGATTTGGTCGCAGAGGGGATGGATACAATTATTATAATATCGAGCCATGATGTTGTCGAGGAGGTATGAGGGGCGGGAGCATCCTGGATTGGGGGCAGAAGTAAATCGAGACGCACTCCTGAGCGGGGAGGCCGCTCAGGGAGCAGCCATCGCCAGGCTTGTGTTTTTTCCCAATCGACGTATCATATGCGCAAGCGCGTTACGAATTGTTGCTAAGTGTCGAAAGGGGTTACATACATGTTGCGAGCATGGCAGCAGATCGGTGCGTGGGCATCTTTAGGCGTGTTGGTATTGGCGACGCTGGTCATGCCGGCGCCGGCCCGTGCGCAGGGCCTGGGGCCGGGCCTGCTGGACGGCGGGATGGGTACGAAACAACTGCTGTCCTTGCCGTCCAGCGCGGATGTGGCGGATTGGCGGGTGGGCGACCCCGCCGTCAGTGAGACATTTGGCCGCGGCCCCGGCAACTGGAAGGTGGATGCGGGCGACGCAGGGCCTCGTTTCATCACCGAGGGCGTGCTAGCTATCTCCGTCGAAGACCCGCAGCAGATTATCTGGTCGACCTACAACAACGGAACCTATGGCGACTTCTACCTGGAAGTGGTCACAGGCCACGCGGCCGGGCCAATCGACAACCTGCTCGGCCTCATCTTCCGTATGCAGGACGCCGACAACTTCTACTTCTATGTGTTCAGCAGCGACGGGTACTACGCGCTGGGTCGCTTCCTGGATGACGAATCCGAGATGCTGATCCCGTGGACGCGCGTGGACGAAATCGAGGCGGGCGAGCAGAGCGTGAACCTGCTGGGCCTGCTGGCCGAAGGCAATGAGTTCGTCTTGCTGGCGAACGGGGAGGAATTGGCGCGGGTGGAGGATGATGCCATTCCGGATGCGGGACAGCTCGCACTCGTGGGCGGCACCAACGGCGAAGGCGGCACGATCGTCGCGTTCGACAACCTGTCCATCTGGACGGGCGGCGGTTCAGCGGCCGGCCAGGACGCCCCCCGCGGCGCGTTCACCCGCCGGGGTACGCAGCCCAACCAACCGGCGCAATCAGACCAGCCTGCGCCGCCGGCCACCCCCAGCGAGACCGGCGGCAATGCGGTCGTGGCCACGGATACGCTGAACGTGCGCAGCGGGCCGGGCACGAACTACCCCGTCATCGGTCGGCTTGCGCAGGGCGACATCGTGTTGATTACGGGCCGCAGCAGCGACAGCAAGTGGGTCAAGATCGCGGCACAGGGCATCGAGCAGGCGTGGATTTCGGCGCAGTACCTCGTGCTGTTCGTGGACCTGCCCGACATTCCCGTTGCTCAGGCGCCGACCGCTCCGGCGGCGCAGACACCGGCGACCCGGCCGCCGGCTGCACAGCAACCGGCAGCCCGGGCGAATGTAGCCTACCTGGTCATCGAGAACCACATCGGCAAGCACATCACAGTGCAGGTCAACGATAAGAACTTCCGGGTCGAGGGGAAGGTGGGTGACAGGCCGGGCCGTTACCAGTTCATCCTGGAAGGCGTAGGCCACTATCGGGTGGCGGCGCAGGCACCCAACGCCGGTTCGCACAACTGGGACTTGTATGTTGTGGAGCGCCCCGAACAGTGCGCCAACCGCCAGGGCTGCGTCGCGCTGGGCCAGACCTTCCTGCAGACGTACTACTAAACGATAGAACGCTGATGACGCTGATCGTCATGATTTGCGCTGACTAGACCCCTTTTACATAGTAATGGGATGTATCAGCGTTCATCATGATTATCAGCGTCAGCAGCGTTCTATTCTTCCTCCTCGTCTTCCAGCGGCGGGAGTTCCCCGCTGGATTCCAGCACCCGAGGGAAGACCTCTTCCGGCTCCTCCGGTTCCTGCACGCTTTCCAGATGCACCTCGAAGTAGCGTTCCTCATCATAGTCGTACATATAGAGGAATGACCCGCCCGGCTCCAGCCCCAGGTCCGCGAGGCGCGTCTCGCGTGTATCCCCGATCGGCCCCTCGGCATCGCCATCCTGGTCGAGCCCGGCCATCATTTGGGTGAGCTGCTCATCCGGCAGGAGCGCCAGCAGCGAATCCGCATTGCTTAACACGGCATCCAGCATGAACGCGGGCAGCTTGAGCTGGTCGGCCAGTTGCGCGGTGAGTTGCGCGCGCAGTTCCGGGTTGGTCTTGAGCTCCGCAAACATGCTGCGGATGTCCTGCGCCGATGGCGTGCCATCAGGAGCTCCGGTCGCTGTCTCGGTTTCTTCGAACAGCACCAGGGGGCCGGTGACCGGTTCCGCATCCAGCTTGTCCGCCTCGGGGAGGTCGTCCAGGCTGACCATTTCCTCTGCGTCCAGCTCGTCCTCTTCCCAGAACTCGTCCTCGTCCCACAGCTCGTCGAGGTGCGTGTACTCCGTGGATTCGTCCCACGCCTCGCCGCTCATGTAGAACGAGAAGCCCGCCTGCCCGTCGAGGCCGAATGCCTCCTGGATCGCGTCGCTCAGGTCCTCCAGCGTCCATTCGGCGGGTAGTTCCATCGTGCGCGAGATCACATCGCCCGCCGGGGCCGTGCCCACGTAAAAAGTGTACGTCTTCATTTTCGTGCCGGCTTATCCTTCCATGACCCGTTCTTCTGCCACCAGCCCGTCCTGGATGACGAGGATGCGATGGGCGAGGCTGGCGACTTCTTCATCGTGCGTGATGATGATAACCGCTTTGCCCTCTGCCAGCAAAGCGGTGACCAGGGTCATGACCTTCTCAATGCCGGAGGCGTCCAGGCCGACGGTCGGCTCGTCGAGAATCACCACGCGCGCCTCGGTGTTGCAAGCGGCAATCGCGAGCATCCGCGCTTGGGCCGGGTGCAGGTCGAGGGGACAGGTATCGGAATGCAGGCCGGTCCAGGCCAGTCCATCTTCGACAAAGCGCGCGCTGCGGTCAGCCGGCCAGCGGAGGATGTTCGGCCCGAGCACCAGCTCGCCCTGGACGGTGTCGGCCACCATCTGGATCTTAGCATCCTGGAAGATGTATGCGCGGCCCGGCGGCGCGTTGACTGTGCCCTTGACGGGCCGAATCGCCCCCGCCAGGGTGAGCATGGCGGTCGTCTTGCCGGAGCCGTTCGGCCCCATGATGGCCAACAACTCGCCCTCGCACACCTGGAGGCTCACGCCGTGCAGGATGGGGTTGTTTTCGAGCGTGACGTGTACATCGCGCAGGCTGGCGACCGGGCTGCCCGGCGTCGCGAGCTGCGGGCGGGCCAGATGTTTGATGAGCTTCGTGCGTGCCAGCCAACCGTCCTGCTCTCCGGTTGCCCCTGCGCCGAAGAAGGTTTGTGGCGACGGCTGTGCCACCAGGCAGCCCCCTTCCATGACCGCGACACGCTCCGCAAAGGCCGACAGGTCGCGCCAGAAGGGGTCCGCGACGACCACCGCAGCCTCACGCGTCGCGCGCAGCGTGGCCAACGCCTGCATGAAGTCGCGGCGGCCTATCGGGTCGAGCTCCTGCATGGGTGAATCGAACAGGAGGTAACGGGCCTGGGACGCCAGCGCGCCCGCCAGCACCAGCCGCACCTGCTGACCGCCGGAGAGCTTGGTTGTCTCCCGGTTCCACAGGTGCTCGATGCCCATTGTCGCAAGGTAGCCGCGCGCCGCGGTCTCATCGCGCGTCAAGAACCCCATCTCCTGCCCGACGGTCAGGCCGTAGATGGACGAGAACGGCTCTGGGGCTACGTAACGGGCCTGCGCGCTCAACTCGGAGAGTGCGACCTCGTGGCTCAGGCGGCCATCCACCTGCACCGCGCCCCGGAACTCGCCCATGATACGCGGGATGACGCCGCCCATCAACCGCAGCAGCGTAGTCTTGCCCGCCATGTCCGGCCCGGCCAGGTAAACGAACTCGCCGGGCGCGACGGCCAGGTCCACGTCGTGAAGCACATCGGGCAGGCGCGGCGAGTAGCGCGCGGAAACCTGCTGAACATGGATGCCGTGCGTCTGGCTGCCCGGCTCAGCAGCAATGACTGGTTCAGGGGCTATGCTCGGCTGGCCTTCCTGCCCTCGGTGTGATTGCAGTGCGAAGGTCGTCTTCTGTGCGTTGTCCGCGACGCGGGGGATGATGGCCATTGCGAGCGGCACCAGGTTGCGGATGTTCGCCAGCGGCGAATCCCACTTCAGCCCTCGCATGATGAGCGACTGGGTCAGCGCGATGAACTCCCGCTTGACAATCTGCACCCCGCGCAGCAGTTCCAGGATCCACGGGCGGATGGGTTTTGCCCACGCGAGGCCCTCGTACATTTCCGGGATGGGGGTGACAACGAGCCAGGCGAAGGAAATCAGCATCACGCCGATCAGGCGCATCCCCGTGACCAGGCCGCGCTCGATGCCCGCCTGGTTGACCGTGAAGACGAGCCAGTGGAATCCGCCGGCCTCACGCGGGGAGAGGATGGTGTTGTAGAGCAGCAGCATGACGCCGGGGAAGATGGCGGCGAGGCCGACTTTCCAACTCCGCCGGGCGCTGGCAAAGAAGACGACGATGCCAACGAGCATGATCGCCGCTGCGATGGCGAGGCTGTCCACGAACACATAGAAGATGCTGAACGCAAAGACGATCGCCAGCCGCAGCGCGGGTGAAAGGCGAGCCAGCCCGCCCCGGCGGAGTATTTGGGATGTATCTTGCATGATGCTCTTTTCTTTGTTGCAGGAGGCATCTCAGCTTCACGAACCCTGAGATGCCTCCTGCAGACGATCGCCTCAGCGCGCGATGCCTGCGTCACGCAGACGCTGAGTGAACATGGGCAGCAGGAACAGGCCCAGGATGGCGGAGACCGTGTCACCGGCGAACCAGCCAATGCCGGGGTCCACCAGGGCCGCGGCGAAGGGCTTGCCGCCGACCGTCGCGCCGATCGCGCCGATGATGGCGGAGACGATGCAGACGAACACGGCCACCGCGACGCCGAGGATAAGGTCGCGGCGGTTGAGCCTGAGCCCGCGTAGCAACAGCACCGCGCCGACGACGAGCACGACCAACGGCAGCAGGAAGCCCCATGGTGATGGCAGCTTGAGGAAGATGTTGAGCAGGCCGGCCGCCAGCACGAGCAGGGTCAGGATGACGATGCGGATCGCGCCGTTGAGCACATCGCCCGGCTTCTTCGTGCCGAAGGTCGGGTCGATGCGCATCGCGGAGAACAGCAGGGCCGGCAGCATCGCGTTGGCAAAGCCGCCTGCGATGGGGTTCATGATGATGTCCACCAGGCCCCAGCCGCCGTAGGCGAGGATGCCCGCCGCGTATGCGCCCAGACCGCCCGCCAACAGGCCCCACCAGGGCCCCAGCCAGACACCTGCAACCAGTTGCAGGGCCGCAGGCAGCCAGAGGAAGCTCGCGCCCTTGACGGACGGGCTGCTGCCGATGGTCATCATCACCCAGCCGATAGCGGCGATGGCGACTGCCATGATCAATGCGAAACGCCCGCGCAGGGCCGGGTCGCGCTTGGCGATATATCCAGCGGTAGTCACAGGATGCCTCCATGAAGAATGTCTTGCGGCGGGCGAACCCGCCAAATGATGACGGTAGACGTGACGGGCAGGGGAACCCCGCCTCGATCATGGCGCCAGGTGCGACGGGCGGGAAGTCCCACCCCTATGGGTGTTGCCCTCCTTTCAGCCGGCCGGCCACGGCCGTCCAAATGCGCGCTCGTACAGCTCGCGCATGTACGGGATCGCGGCCAGCCAGCGCCGCTGCTGCGGCGAGATGATCTGGTCCCACAGGATGCCGTGCGGTTGGGTGAAGCGCGGAACGCGAATCACCTGTGAGGGTGTAACGATGATCGTCATGTGGCAATCCCAGGGATCGAGGCTGAACGCCTGCGGCACGACTTGCAGGTCATGGACAATGCCGATGACGGGCGTGTCAGGCGTCGTAAGTCCCAGGCTGCCCCAGATGCCCCATTCGGCGTCGAACCAGCCGGCGCCCTTGCCTGCGCGTCCGCCGTGTGCCTGGCTGACGGCCAGCGCGCCGGTCACCATCAGATCGAGCGGCCCCGCGGCTTCGAGGTCAGCGATGGTAGGGAGGCGCCTGCCAAACCTCTCCATGCCCACCAGCGTGGCCGCGAACTCCTCCTGTCCCGCGGGTACGCGGTCGCGTGTGACCAGGACCGACCCCCGCCGGATGCCGAAGGTGGTCATGATCATCTCTTTGTGCTGGCGAATTGCGAACTCGCGCAGCAACTGCGTGCTGTTGTCGGGCGTGATGAAGACGCGATGCGCGCGCTGCCATTCGGGCAGCGCCACGAGGCGGTGCGTGGCCGCGGCGCTGTCGCGAAAGTCGGTGATGAAATGGTCGAGCTCGTGGTGGAACACGACATCGGGCAGGGCGACCGGCCCGTTTTCTTCCGGTTCCACTGCCAGCAACGCTGCTGTTACTTGTTCACGGATAGCCGGCTTTTCGTTTTGCGGGGAACGGGCTGTTGTCATGGCATGATCCTCAGGAGACGAGGGCGTCCCGAGCAGACGGGACGGAAGACCAAACGCGCCAGTGCGGATGAATTGTATGATACGATACTAACAACTCAAACCCAAATCCGTCAAATTGGTCGCGCGGAGTTTGCGCGGCTGTGGGGAAGCAACCGTATGGGGATCACACCGCGCCGGCCTATTTGCGCGGGGCAGGTTTGCGCGTATTCTCCGCGGCCCGGAACTCGACCATCCGGCGAATCAAGTCGTACGGCATGGGTCGGTCCAGCGGAAACTGCACCGACCCCTTGGCGCGTTTGTAGCCGGACAACTCCTGCGCGAACTGCTCCGTGCCGGACGGCGTGGGATAGAAGCCGATGTGATGTTGATACGCGGCGAAATGCACCAGGTTGCCGTTCAGGTGGAAGGTCGGCATCTGGTAGCTGATTTTCTCGGTGGCCTCCGGCGCAGCCTGCCGGATGACCGCCCGGATTTCCTGCAGGATCGGCTGTACGTCTGCGGGCTGCTGGGCGATGTACTCGTCTATGGTGGTGAATTTCTGGTCGGGATCCATGTTGAACCTCCGATGACCTCACCACCCCAGCCCCCTCGCCTGGAGGGCAAAGGGGGCTGAGGCGTCTAACTGCTCGCCCCGCTGTATCGCCTGACCCCTGCGCGCCACATCTGCAAGGCGAGCGCCAGGATGACCACCGCCACGGCAAGGAAACCGGCAACCTGCCAGGCGATCAGCTCCCCGCGCAGCGCCTGCACCGGCACGGTCGTGGTCACGGCGACGGGCACAACGAACGTCACAATCAGCCGCAGCCACGGCGGGTACACCGTGGCTGGGTAGCGGCCCGCCTCGAGCAGCGCGTGCAGGATCGTCACGTTGTTGTCGAACTTGACGAACCAGAAGGTGAACGCCATCATCACGATCCACAAGCTGTAGAAGATCGCCATGCCGCCGGCCAGCAGCAGCGCAAAGCTCAGCAGGCTGGGGAGCGTCACGCTGTCGCCGCTCATCCGCAGCCCCACGACGACCAGCCCAATCGCCAGCAGCAAGTCCGCCAGGCGCCAGATGACGATGCGCGTGAACGTGACCAGGAACAGCGACGGCGCAGGTTGCAGCAGCGTGTAGTCGAGCGAGCCGTCGCGCATCCCCTGGTTGAATTTTTCCGTGTTGGGCCAGACGATGGCGAACATCAACGTCGAGATGAGCCGGAACACGCCCAACAGCGCAATCAGTTGGCCCAGCGTCCAGCCGCCGAGGGTCTGCGCGTTGCTGAAGATGATGCTCAGGCTGAGCAGCTCCCAGCCCGTCCACATCAGCATGACGAGCAGGTTGACGAGCGCATCCGTACGGTACGCCAGCTCCTGCTGGACGTTGATCTTGAGCAAGGTGGTGAACAGCTTGACGTAGTGCAACATCTCACGCTCCCACTGCCGAGAAACGCTTGACGCCCGCGCGCCAGACCAGCAGGAACAGCCCCGCGCAGATGACCAGCCAGACCACGGCCAGCGCATAGTTGCGCCAGATGGCCTCGGGCGGCAGCCGGTTGAGCACCAACTGCACCGGAAAATAGCGCGTGAGCTGGAACGGCAGGAACTGCGCGGCCTGCTGGATCGCGCGCGGCATCAGCTCCAGCGGCACGAACTGGCCGGAGAAGAGGACGCCCAGCGAGTAGAACATCTCGTTGACCGCGTAGACGCGCGTCGTCCAGAACGCCACGCAGGTGAGCGTCGCGCCGAGAAAGAAGCTGATGCCGTAGCCGAGCACGACTGCGGGCAGCGTGAGCAGCACCGACTGCCATGTCACCGCGCTGAAGTCGGGCCGGATGAGCAGCACCAGCACCAACCAGACCGGCACGAGCACGATGAGCGTCAGCGCCTTGAATGCCAGGTTGTTGACCATCGTGCCGGTCAGAATCGGATGGACGGGCCGGATCAGGTCGCCGGACAGCGTGCCATCCTGGATCTTGTAGGCCAGGATGTGAATGGTGATGTCGCTCGTCAGCACGTCCACGACGAGCAGCGCCAGGTAATACGTCACGAAGTCGTTGGCCGTGAGGCCCTGCACATCCCCCTGGGCGTGCGCCACGGCGCTCCAGATGGACAGGTAGACGACCGGCGACACGATCCAGTAGAGCAGGTACATGAGCAGGTTGGCGCGATACTGCCACTGCTCCGCCCAGTTCACCTGCCAGAAGCGCCGGTAGATGCGCGCCATGGCGCCGATGGTCAGCGCGGTCATGGCAGGGCTCCTTCGAGTTCGCGCGCGGGCGGAGTGCTTGTGGGCTGCGGCTGGGGCGACTCGTCGCCCTCCTGGAACGCGCGCTCGATGACCGACTCGATGGGTACGTCTTCGATAGAGAGGTCCTGCACGGGCAGGTCGGACAGCAGCCGGGCCGTGGTCGCCGCAACGTCATCCGCGGCGACCTGGATGCGGCGACCGCCGTTGCCATTACCGTTACCGTTCTCTCCCTCGACCGGGGCCAGCTCGCCGTAGCGGCTCAGGTCTGCGGTCGCGCCGTTGCGCAGCGCGACCGTGACGAGCTTGACCGGTGCAATGCGCCGCGACAGGTCGGTGATGCCGCCGTCATACTTGAGCTGGCCGTGGTGAATCATGATGATGCGCTCGCATAGCGCGGTGACATCGGCCATGTAGTGGCTGGTGAGCAGGATGGTCGCGCCGGTGCGCCGGTTGTACTCGCGGAGGAACGACCGGATGCGCGCCTGTGCCGTGATGTCGAGGCCGATGGTCGGCTCGTCGAGGAACAACACCTGCGGCCGGTGGAGCAGCCCCGCGGCCAGCTCGCACTTCATGCGCTCACCGAGCGACAGGTTGCGGACCGGCTTCTTCATGATCGGCGCCAGCTCCAGCAGCTCGTCCAGTTCACCCAGCGTGCGCTTGTAGTCCGCGTCGCTGAGCCGGTAGATGGCCTGGTTGAGCAGGAACGAATCTGCCGCGGGGATGTCCCACGACAGACGGTTGCGCTGGCCCATGACGAGCGTGATGCTGCGCAGAAAATCAGGCTTGCGATCCCACGGCGTGTAGCCGAGCACCTGCGCGCCTCCCCGCGTGGGATGCAGCAGGCCGGAGAGCATCTTGAGCGTGGTGGTCTTGCCCGCGCCGTTCGGCCCGAGGAAGCCCACAATCTCGCCGCTGCGGATGCGGAAGCTGACCTCTTTCACCGCCTCGACATCCTTGAACTTACGGCGGAAGAAGCTGCGCACCGCCGCGCTGAATCCGGCCTCCCGTTCGGGGACGCGGTAGGTCTTGCTCAGCGCATCAACGACAATGGTGTCAGCGACGTTCGCGGAGTTAGTTCGGGACAAAGCGACCTCCCTCACGTCGTTGTGGAACAGCAGAATATGGTGGAAAACTGGCGCAGACATTGTACAATACTAGAACGCATTTTCTATGTGGGCTGGGCTACGATTGCACAAAGACGCCGGTTCATTGACAGGAATATCGGCACAGATGTACAGTATGCCAGCGAGCTGCCGGTCCTTGTGAACAACCAGCCAGTGTCTCAAGCATGTAGATCGGGCATACAGCCGGCAGAGTGAGAACCCGATGCGCGATACCAAACTGATCTTTGTGGAGGGGCTGCCCGGTCTGGGCAAGACGACGACGGCCTCCTGGCTGACTGCGCGGCTGCGCGCCGAGGGCGCGACGGTCAACCTGTTGCCGGAAGCTCAGCCCGGGCATCCCATCAACGTTGGCGGGGACGTCTTTCCTGCCGGAGATACCGCCGGCGAGGCGTTTTTCCAGCGTTACACGGCTGCGAGCTTCATCGCGGAGAGCCTGGAGAAGTGGGCGGCGTTTGTGCGCGCTGCAACGGAGGCCGATGCGCTCACCGTCCTCGACAGCTATCCCTTCCAGAACAGCGTGCGCGTGCTGCTCCAGCTCGATGCGACTCTCGACCAGATGCAAGGGCATATGGAGCGGGTCGAAGCCCTGACAAGGCCCTTGCAGCCGGCGTTGGTGTATCTGAGCCACCAGGACGCGGCCCATGTCGTCCGCCAGTTCAGCGACATCAGCGTGCAGCGCGGTGCGCGGTGGACGGAGTACGTGGTGACGCTCATCTCGGGCTGTCCGTATGCCAGGCGCAGACAGTATGCCGGGTTCAGCGGGGTCCTCGCCTTCCTGAGTGACTACAAGGCGCTGACGGATGGGCTGCTGTGCCGGTCAAGCTGGCCGCGGGTCGTGCTGAAGAACTGCGCCGGGGACTGGGCGGGGTGCTACGGGCAGATCGCAGCTTTCCTCGGGCTGGCTTAGAGTGCCTTTGCCACATGCGCAAAGTCCAGGTGCGTTCCAGGAAGTATGACGGCTCGCTGCGCGACGCGTACGAGACGGACCTGTATGCCGAGACGGACGCGGCCGTCACGCTGTTCGCGCGGCCCGGCCTCCCGTATTGGCATGCTCGGCGGCGCGAGTGGCTCACGGCCCCGGATGGGTTGATCGAGATTTTCCTCAAGCGCAAATGGTACAACGTCGTCCACATCACCGAGCAGATCAGCAATACGAACCTCATGTACGTCAATATCGCCCTGCCCGCCACGCTGGAAGACGGCGTGCTCGAATGGACCGACCTGGACCTCGACTATCGTGTGCATATGGACGGCAGCGTGGAGCGGCTGGACGAGGACGAGTTCGACGAGAACGCGCAGCGGATGGGGTATCCGCCGGACCTGATCGCGCGGGCGTACGCCGCCTGCCGGGAGGTGGAAGCAGGCCTGGCGCAGCGCGCGTTCCCGTTCGACCACGTGCAAGCAGTAGATGTCTATTGGAAGATCAAGCGAGAGTTGTGATCAGGATAAGTATCGAAACAGTGAGCCAGCACTGAATCTATTTATGAGGTGAGACCATGTTGGCTGTTCGACAGGCTGCAATTCCCGCGGATCGAGTTGCGGTTCAGGAGTTGTTCGCGGAATATCTGCGATGGGCCAGCGCCCGGGTGTTCGACGAGTACGGCGTAACGTTCGATGCAAAAGAGGTTCTGCTGCATGACCTGGAAACGATAGATACTTTTCTCCCGCCCCAGGGTTACCTCTTTCTCGCCTTCGAGGGCGACCTGCTTGCAGGCTGCGCGTGCGTCCGAAAAACAGGCGACCACGTCGCGGAGCTCAAGAGAATGTATGTGCGCCCGAACTTCCGGCGTAAGGGCGTCGGCCGCCGGCTTGTTGCTGAAGCCATCAAAGCCGCACAGGAAGCAACATATTCACTGCTGCGCCTCGATAGCGCTAGATTCATGTTGGACGCGCATAGCTTGTACCGGTCTTGCGGGTTCCGCGAACGACCACCCTATGAAGAAAGCGAAATTCCACCTGAGTACCGCAAGCATTGGGTTTTCATGGAACTCAATCTGGAGGTCACCTAAGGGAATGTAGACGGGGCAACCCACATGGGCTGCCCGTACTGACTACCCCTACCTCGTCGCGGCCTCCAGCAGCATCTGAATCCGCGGGGCCATCTGCGCGGGGTTCGGGTGCAGCCCGTCCAGCAGCAGCAGGTTCTCGAACAGCAGCTCGATGGCCGCGTCGACCAGCGGCGAGGCGGGCTCGCCGGCCATCTTCGCGGCCAGGTTGCGCACGAGCGGGTGCCGCCGGTTCAGCTCGAGGATCTTCGGCGGGACCTGGAAATCCTCCTCGATCAGCCGGCGGACGCGCTGCAGGTCGCGGTCGAAGCCCGCGTGCGGGGAGACGAGCCGGGCCGGGCTGTCGGTCAGCAGCTTCGACTCGCGCACCTCGGTCACGCGGTCGCCCAGCACGGTCTTCACCCGCGCCAGCACCTCTGCAAAGTCGGCCTGCGGCGTGTCCGCGGCAGGCGTCTCCTCATCGTCCGCCTTGACCTGGCCGGGCAGCTCCAGCGCCGGGTCGTCCACGTTGCGCAGCGGCTTGCCCTCGAACTCGCGAATGCTCTGCACCATGTACCCGTCGAACGGGTCGGTCAGCAGCAGCACCTCCAGCCCGCGCGCGCGGAGCGGGTCCAGGTGGGGGCTCCCCGCGGCGGAGGCCAGGTCGCTGCCCAGCAGGTAGTAAATCTCCGTCTGGCCCTCGATCATCCGGCCCGCATATTCGGCCAGCGCGACGGGCTTGCCCTCGGAGCGGGTGGATGGGAAGCGCAGCAGCGGCAGCAGGTCGGCGTTGTCGCCCGGATTCATGCCCACGCCCTGCTTGATGAAGATGCCATGTTCCTGCCAGAAGCGCGCGTAGTCCTCCGGCTTCTCGTCGGCCAGCTCACGCAGCGCCTTGATGACCCGGCCGGCCAGCACCTTCTGCATTTGCCGCAGCACCCGGTTGGACTGCACCGTCTCGCGTGAAATGTTGAGGGGCAAGTCCTCCGAATCCACCACGCCCTCGACGAAGCGCAGGTGTTCGGGCAGCAGGTCCTTGTTGTGCTCCTGGATGAGAATCTTTCGGGAATAGAGCCGCAGCCCGTGGTCGCTGCGCAGGTTGAGCGCGGTGCGGTCCAGCTTGGCGGGCACGTAGAGGATGCTGCGGATGTCCACCGGCGCGTCGGTGACGATGTGGATGTGCAGCAGCGGCGCGTCCAGGTCGAATGTCAGTTGGCGGTAGAACTCGTCGTACTCCTCCGGCGTGACGTCCTTCGTCGGCTTGCGCCACGGCGCGGCCTGCTGGTTGGCCTGCTCCCCCTTGACGAAGATGGGGAACGAGACATAGTTCGAGTGGCGCTTGATGATGCTCTCCAGCCGCCAGGACGATGCCAGGTCGTGCGCATCCTCCTTGAGCTTGATCTCGATGACCGTCCCGCGCGTGGCCTTGTCCGCCGGTTCGAGCGTGAACCGGTTGTCCCCGCGCGAGGTCCAGCGCCAGGCCGTCGCGTCGGGCCGGTAGGAGCGCGTCGTGACGTTGACTTCATCGGCCACCATGAACACGGAGTAGAAGCCGACGCCGAACTGCCCGATGATGTCGGCGAGCCGCAAATCGCCGGATTTCTGATTCTCCCCGACTTGTTTCAGAAACGCGAGCGCGCCGGAGTGCGCGATGGTGCCGAGGTTCTCGATGATCTCCTCACGCGTCATGCCGATGCCCGTGTCCGAGATGGTCAGCGTGTGCGCGTCCGCATCGAAATCCACGTGGATTTCGAGCTTCGCCTCCGCGTCCAGCACATCACGATTGGTCAGCATCTCGAACTGGAGTCGATTCAGCGCGTCTGAGGCGTTGGAGATGAGCTCGCGCAGGAAAATCTCGCGCTCGGTGTAGAGCGAATGGGCCAGGATGTTGAGCAGTTGCTGCACTTCGGCGCGGAATTCCAGCGTTTCCGCCGCGCGGGTTTCGTCGGTCATAGGTCCTCCCATGGATGTAGAGACAGCTTGTCAAGCCGTCCCTACATGAGTTTACATCCTACAATGTAACAGCAACCGCAAGAGCGGCGCAAGAATTGCGTTAGAAGTGTGTAAGAAAGGCGGCCCTGTTTTGACAAGGCGGCCATGCGCCGTTATGCTCCGCACAGTGTCACGTTATCTCGCCGAGAAACCGGGTTTCTGCACCGGACGAGTCGAATAGCAAAGGTTACAATGAACATCCATACCCTCTCTGTCCACGCAGGCGAGCGGCTGGCGGCCACACAGCCCACTGACGCATCCGCCCCCTTCATGCCCGTCGTCACGCCGGTCTATCACAGCGTCGGCTATACCTACGAGGAGACCGCGGACCTCGATGCGGTGTTCGCCGGCACGAGCACGAACCCGGTCTACACGCGCTATGGCAACCCAACCGTCGCTGCACTCGAGGCCGCGCTGGCCGCGCTGGAAGGCGGCGAAGCCGCGCTGGCGTATGGCTCCGGCATGGCCGCCATCCACGCGGCGCTGCTCGGCGCAGGTGCGCGCGCGGGCACGACGGTCGTCGCGGCGCACGACATCTACGGCGCGACCTATGCGCTGCTGGCCCGGCTGCTCGCGACCCAGGGCGTCAGCGTCCGCTTCGTGGACCCTGCCGATCACGCGGCGGTCGCCGCGACGCTGGCGGACGTGACCGCGGCCGGCGCGCCGCCGGTTGCGCTGCTGGTGGAGACCATCTCGAACCCGCTGCTCAAGGTGGCCGACCTGCCCCGGCTGGCCGAATTGGCGCACGCGCACCGCGCGGCCTTCATCGTGGACAACACCTTTGCGACGCCAGTCCTCTGCCGTCCGCTGGAGCTGGGCGCAGATTACGTCGTCCACAGCGCGACGAAGTACCTGGGCGGCCACGGCGATGTGCTCGGCGGCGCGGTGATCACGAGCGCGGCGCGGCGCAAGGAGTTGTACGAGATCAACAAGCTGCTCGGCGCGAACCTGGGGCCGCAGGATGCCTGGCTCGTGCATCGCGGGCTGAAGACGCTGCCCTTACGCGTCACGCGCCAGTGTGCCAACGCGACGGAGATTGCTGGCTGGCTGGCAGGCCAACGCGGCGTGGCGGCGGTCAACTTCCCCGGCCTGGCGGCCCATCCGCAGCACGACCTCGCCGCGCGGCTGCTCGGCGGGCACTACGGCGCGATGGTCAGCTTCGACCTGGCAGGCGCGGGCCAGCCGGAGGTCTTTCGCTTCATGGAGGCGCTGCGGCTCATCCAACCGGCGACGACGCTCGGTGATGTGTACACGCTCACGCTCTATCCGGCCATGTCGTCGCACCGCGCGCTGGACGCGGAGACGCGGGCGCGCATCGGCATCGGGGACGGGCTGGTGCGGCTGTCCATCGGCATCGAGGATGTGCGCGACATCATCGCGGACCTGGAACAGGCGCTGGCGCAGATATGAAACTGCTCCTCCCTCACTCGATTTGGAGTCGAGGCTTCAGCCGGATGGGTTCGACTGAGCGCGGGGCAGGTAACCGGCTGAAGCCTCGACTCCTATCAGGACTGCTGGCTCTCCTCCTCATCCTCGCTGCCTGCACCCCGCCCGCGCAGCCCACCGCCACGCCGCCGCCCGCAACTGCGACGGCGGCTCCCTCGCCTACCGTCGCAGCGACCGTCGCTGCGACCGCTGTGCCGACAGCCACCGCGGCTGCGACCTCCGTCCCGACCGTGGCACCCGCCCAACCTCCGCCTGAAGTGGAAGACCCGACCGTCTACACGGCCGCGCTGCGACCGGAGGCGGCGGACGAGGTGGACCTGGCCGGGCTGACGCGCTACCGGCTCTATGTCGTCGTGTCGCCGGAGCTGACCGAGTTCGAAGGCCGCGCGTATATCCACTACACCAATCGAGAGACGGTGCCGCTCGATGAGGTCTACCTTCACCTGTACCCGAACCTTTGGGCCCCGGTGATGCAGTTGACGCAAGTGGGGGTGAACGGGGAGATGGTCGAGGCAGACTGGCAGCAGGGCGAGTTCGTGGCACGCATCCCACTGGCCGACCCCCTTGCACCCGGCGCGTCGGTGGACATGGCCCTTGATTTTGAGGTGACCATCCCGGAGGAGGGCGTCGGCAACTACGACGAGCTGGCCTTCAAGGAGGGCGTGCTCGCGCTGACGCATTTCTATCCGACCGTCGCGGTGTATGACGCGGAGAACGGCGGCTGGCAGATCGAGCGGCCCGCGCCGCAGGGCGATGTCATCTACCACGACGCCAGCCTATATGACGTGCGGCTGGAGACGGATGCGGGCGTCCAGGTGGCCTCGACGGGCGTCGAGCTGGAACGCTGGCAGGCGGACGGGTCCGTCATCTGGCAGTTCGGCGGCGGCCCGATGCGTGATTTCACTGCGACGCTCAGCCGGCAGTACGAGACCACAACTGCGACCGTGGACGGCGTGACGTATTCGAGCTATTACTTGCCGGGCAGCGAGGTCAATGCGGAGGCCGCGCTCGACATCGCGGCGGCGGCCGTGGCGACGTTCGAGGCCGAGTTCGGGCCCTACCCGTATCGCGAGCTGGACATTGCTGCGACCGGCACGACCGCCGCAGGCATCGAATATCCGGGGCTGATTGTGCTCGCAGCCGGGCTGTACGGGCGTGCGCCCGGTGACTCCAGCTTCGAGGCGGTGGTTGTCCACGAGACCGCGCACCAGTGGTGGTACGCCGTGGTCGGCAACGATCAACTCAACGATCCCTGGCTGGACGAGGCGCTGGCTCAGTACAGCACCTACCTCTATTTTCAGGACCGCTACGGCGAGCAGGGCGGCGCGGGGTTCCTGGCCGCGCTGGATGACCGCTGGGCGCGCGTGGACCGCATCGAGAAGCCCATCGGCCTGCCGGTCAGCGCATATTCCGAGGGCGAATACAGCGGGGTCGTTTACGGCCGCGGGCCATTCTTCCTTGTCGCGCTGGCCGAGCGACTCGGCCCGGAGCGGATGGCGCAGTTCGTGCAGCGCTACTATGCCGAACAATCATGGGACATCGCTACCCCCGCGGAGTTCGAGGCGCTGGCTGAGGAGACCGCCGGCGCGCCCCTGGACGACCTGTTCGCCGCCTGGGTGTATCCGCCGGAATGATAGCACGCTGATGTCGTGCTATTCGTCCTCCTTCCGTTACAAGACTGTCAATCTTCCCCGGCATCTCCTTCATACTCCATTCATATCCTGCGCCTACGATGCGATGAGTGGGATAGTCTCTTTCTGAAAGGAAATATGCGAGATGACGGGTAGTTCATCCCGAAGCATCGCGAAACCGGGCGCAATCTTTGCCGCGCGTTCTGACAAGTGGTATAATGAAGCCGTAAACTCTGGCCCTGTGCCCACAGCTATGCAGAGTGCGGAAGAGAAACCGGGCGCGATGCGGATCTTGGTGGTGGACGACGATCGTCCGAGTTTGAAGATGACAGCCTTCCTGCTCAAAGAGGAAGGCTATACTGTGTTTACCGCCGACAACGGCCGCGACGCGCTGCAGATGATCGACGAGAAGACGCCGGACCTGTTGATCCTGGATGTGATGATGCCGGGCATGGATGGCTGGGAAGTGACCCGCCACCTGCGCCGCAGCACCACCCTGCCGATCATCATCCTGTCAGCCAAGGGCGAGACCAGCGATCGCGTGTACGGGCTGGACCTGGGTGCGGACGACTATCTTGCCAAGCCTTTCGAGCCATCGGAACTGCTGGCCCGGGTGCGTTCGGTCTTGCGCCGCGCCGAGGCCTTCACCTTCGGTGAGCCGCAGAGCCAGCTCAGCGTCGAGGGCTTTCGCCTGGACCCGGTGAACAATACCGTCCTGTTGCCCGGCAGCCGCTCGGTGGAACTGACGCCCATCGAGTTCCGGCTGCTCCACTGTCTGATGCGCAACAACGGGCGGGTGCTGACGCACGAACAGCTACTGAGTACCGTGTGGGGGTATGACTACGAAGGTTACTCCAACCAGGTGGCTGTGTATGTGCGGCGGCTGCGCTCGAAACTGGAACCGGACCCCGATCATCCCCGCTACATCCTGACCGCGCGTGGCTTGGGTTACAGGTTCGAGGCCGCGGGCTGACGCCCGCGCACCGCGTTGCCCCGGCCAGCCGCGCCATGCACACTTGCCGATTACTGAGGTTTGGGCATGCCCATCACCCACGACCCTATTAACGAGCCGCCTCCTTCGACTGGCGGTACTGCGACGCCCGCGTTGCGTCGTCCACCCGCTCAGGATGCCGTCTATAGCGACCGGGCCGGCGTATGGAGCATTCTGAGCGGATGGGCGTTGCGCAGCAACGCACGTAGTCGAAGAATGCGGCCCGTGTCTCGACTCCTGCTGGTTGCACTCCTGCTCCCCGCGCTGCTATTGGCTGCCACGCTCACCGCCCGCGCGCTCGCGCCCGTCGCGCTTGACACAGTCACCTGGACAGGCTTCGCGCCCGCGGGTTGGGTCACGACCCTGCCCGTTGACAGCCAGGTGACGGCCCAGGCCGCTGCCGGGCTGCTGCCGGCCACCGCACAGTATGCCCTGAGCACGGATGCCGGAGGGTCATGGTCGGCCTGGACCGCTGCGGGCCTCACGGTCAGCGGGCCGGTCAGCACGACGCAGACGCTTGCCGTCACCGGCCTGAGTTGGCCCGATGCCGCGACCGCCAACCTGATTCGTTACCGCATCCAGGAGGCCGGCGGCGCGCTGGAACTCAGCCCGGCTTACGTCGTGCCGGTCGACACGGTCGCACCCGTCTCGCAGGTTACGCAGCCTGCCGCGGATGCCGTCCTGCAGGTCGTGCCCGCCATCCAGGGCAGCGCCAGCGACGCAACCGCAGGCGTGAGCGCGGTCGATCTCAGCATCCAGGATACGACGGCCGGCCTGTACTGGCATGGGACCGGCTGGGCCGCCGGCGAGCAGTGGCTCGCGACAACGCTCAACGGCGCGACGTGGACCTACACCGGCGCGCAGCCCGGCTGGACCGACGCCACGACCTACGCGCTGCGCAGCCGCGCGGTCGACCTCGCGGGCCACGTCGAGACGCCCGGCGCGGGCAGCCATTTCACCGTGGACACCACCGCGCCGGTCGTCGCCGTCACCGCACCGAACGGCGGCGAAGTTTGGGCGGGCGGCCAGGCGCAAACGATCACCTGGCAGGCCAGCGACAATGTCGGCCTGGCGACGAACCCCATCACCCTGCGCGTTTCCTACGACGGCGGCGGCGCCTGGGCGGTCATTGCCGCGGGCCAGCCGCACACCGGTGCGTATGCCTGGGCCGCACCGGCCATCGACAGCAGCACGGTGCTCGTGCAGGTGGAAGCCGTGGATCGGGCGGGTCACGTCACCGTCGATCCCAGTGATGCGCCCTTCACCCTCGACAGCAACGCACCCGGCGCGCCGCAGAATCTCACCGTGACGCCGGCCGTCTGGACTAATGTTGCGGACTTCTCGGTGACGTGGACGAACCCGCCAGACCTGGGCACGGTGACCGGCGCGTGGTACAAGCTGGACACCCCGCCCGTCGCGGCGAACGATGGCATCTTCGTCGCATCAAACCAGGCCATCACCGGCATTGCACCGGAGCTGGACGGTGCGCACCCCATCTATGTCTGGTTGCAGGACGAGCTGGGCCGGGCCGACCACACCAGCGCGACCACCGGTATGCTCTATCTCGATCGGGAGGCGCCCCCTGCGCCCTATGGCCTTAAGGGCAACCCGGCGCGCACCTGGACCAACGTCAACCGTTTCGGGGAGCAGTGGACGAACCCCGCCGACCTGTCGGGCATCGTCGGCGTGTATTACCAGCTCAACCGGCCCGGCTATTTCCCCACGGATGGCATCTACGTCCCCGCGGCCAACAGCCTGACCGACATTGCGGTGCCGATGGATGGGAAGCACGACCTCTACATCTGGCTCCAGGACGCGGCGGGCAACGTCAGCCACGAGAACCGCAACGTCGATACGCAGGTATTCTGGTACGACTCGCAGCAGCCGGCCAGCACCGCGACGCTGGCGCCGCCGCCTGCACCGTCCGGCTGGTACACCAGCACCGTGAACGTGACCTTTGCGGCGACAGACGGGGCCGAAGGCTCCGGCGTCGAGGCCGTCTACAGCCAGGTGGATTCGGGGCCGTGGGAGGTGCTGGATGCGCGGGTGATCGGCACGGAAGGCGTTCACCGGCTCGCGCGCTATGCCCAGGACCATGCGGGCAATGTGGAGCCGACGGTCGTCGTCACGATCCCGGTGGACTTCACTCCGCCCGCCGTGACCCTCACCCCGGTGCGGCTGCCCCAGCCGTCCGGCTGGTACACGGCGGCCGTCACCCTGACTCTCGCCGCGAACGACGCGATCTCTGCGCCCGCGACCGCCTACTATCAGCTCGACAGCGGCGCGTGGCAGGCCGGGACACAGGTCCAGTTGGACGCGAGCGGGCAGCACCAGGTGGCTTACTACGGGGAGGACGGCGCGGGCAACCGCAGCGCCGTGCAGATTTTCGACGCTCCGCTCGATGTTCAGCCGCCCGCGACGGCCTATCTGATCGAGGGGACGCTGGGGCAGAACAACTGGTATACGTCGCCGGTGACGGTCACGTTGGTCCCGACGGATGACGCGTCCGGCGTGGCGGCCACATACTACCGTATCAACGCGGGCGCATGGCAGACCGGCACACTTTTTGCGCTCAGCGAAAACGGCATCTACAGCGTCAGCTTTTACTCGGTGGACCAGGCGGGCAACGTCGAGAGCTCGTTCCCGGTGGAGATCAAGCTGGATCGCAACGCGCCCGCCGCGCCCACGGCTGTGACCACCGTGCCCGAAGCGTGGAGCCATACCAACAGCTTCACGGTGCAGTGGGCCAATCCTACCGACCTCAGCGGCATCAGCGGCGTGTACTACCGGCTGGACACGGAGCCGGCAGGCCCGACCGATGGCGAACTGCTGCCGGCCACCAACCGCATCGCAGACCTGAGCGTACCCGACGAAGGCGCGCACCGTTTGTATCTTTGGTTGCGCGATGGGGCCGGCAATGCTGATCCGCGCAACCGTGCAGTCGCGCCGCTCCTGCGCTATGACGCGACGCCGCCGACGACCACCCACACGATCCAGGGCCTGGCCGGTGAGGCTGGTTGGTATCGCTCGCCGCTTACGGTGGTCCTGAGCGCGGAGGACGCCCACTCCGGTGTGGCGCAGTTGCGCTACCGGCTGAACGGCGGCGAGTGGGTGACGACCACGAACGCGAGTGCGCAGTTCACGCTCGACGCGGCGGGCAAGTACAGCCTGCAGTACGCGGCCGAGGACATCGCGGGCAACATCGAATCGCTCAGGCAGGCGACGCTGCGGTTCGACCCGGAGGCGCCGCCCGCACCGTCTGACCTGACCGCCGGGCCGGCCGGCTGGCAGCAGGAGAACGCGTTCTACCTGACGTGGCGCGCGCCGCTGGACCAGTCCGGCATCGCCGGGGTCTACGTGCGCTTCGACAGCCCGCCCGCCGGCCCGACCGACGGGACCTTCTACCCGGCGAGCGAGTTGCTGTACGGCCTGCGCGTGCCCGGCGAGGGCAAGCACACCGTCTATGCCTGGCTGCGCGACGGCGCGGGCAACGCCGACCATCGGACAGCGGTTGCCCTGGCGGATGCGCTGTGGTACGATGGTACTTCGCCTGTCACGACCGTCAAGAGGTCGGGCACGCCCGGCGCGCGCGGCTGGTACGTCAGTCCGGTGACGTTCGAGCTGAGCGCCACGGACGCGACGAGCGGACTGGCGAGCCTGCGCTATCGCATCGATGATGGTCCCTGGCAGACGGGGACAACGTTCGTCGTCAACCGGGATGGCACGCACACGGTCGGCGTCTCGGCGCTGGACAGCGCGGGCAACGCGGAGCCGGAGCAGCGCTTCACGGTCGCGATCGACCGTCGTGCACCCACGGCAAACGTGAGCGTGCAGAGCCATTACCAGCCCGCACCGGAGTTCGAGGTGCGCTGGTGGCATTACGATCCCGAACCCGGCTCCGGCGTGGATCGGGTGGACGTGCAGTTCCGCGACGGCTATGACGGCGCGTGGCAGAACTGGCAGGTGGATACGCAGCAGTCCGGCGCGCGCTTTGCCGGCCAGCGCGGGCATACGTACTTTTTCCGGGCCCGCGCCAGCGACCTGGCAGGCCATGAAGGTGCGTGGAGCGAGACGCCCGCATACACCGTGATCGAGACGGTGCGCAACGGCCGGTTCGATACGGGCACGTTCAGCGATTGGGCGGCCAGCGGCTCGCTCTATCTGGCTGTCATCCCGTACACGACGCCGGCGGGCAGCAGCTTCGTCGCCCGGCTCGGCACGGAGGATTACGGGCCGAGCCTGGACCGGCCCGGGGGCGTGCCGGTCGGCCATGCAACCATCGCGCAGACCATCCAGGTGCCGTCGTTGAACCAGGTGCCGGACCTGACCCTGAGCTTCCGGTATCGCGTGTTGAGCTGGGACGTGATGTACAGCCCAACGTATAAGCGCGACCAGGATACGTTCGAGGTATGGGCCAACGATGCAGCGGGCCAGCCGCTGGCGTTGCTGCTGCGTGCGGGCAACCCGACGGATAAATACGGCAAGCAATTGACGGCGCCCTACGACACGGGCTGGCAGCAGGCGTTCATCGACCTGACCCCGTTCGCGGGGCAGACCATCCAGTTGACCTTTGCCAACCATAACCGTTACGACAACCTGTTCAACACCTGGAGCTACGTGGACGACATCCGGCTGCAGGGCTGGCCCTACAGCTACAGCTATCTCCTCCCGCTGGTGATGGGCGGCGGGGCAGGGCAGGCTGCCGCTGCCGCGTCGGCGGAGGCGGACGCCCCGCCGGCATGGTCAGAGACCGGCCGGAACGGTGAGGCAGAGCCTCTCCGTTGACGAGTTGACTATCGACGTTGAGCGAACCGCAGAACGAGTTTATGGCCGAGGTTGAGTTCCCCAAGGCGGAAGCCGAATCGACACCGGACCGGCCGGACAATGGCAGCCCGGTCAGCGCCGCGCGGGCCGCAAGTGCCCGCCTGTCTGCTGCCGAGCATCGCCGCGCCTACGGCCTGACCTCGCCGCCGCCGGACGCCGCCGAAGCCCTCTATTACGAGGGCATGGCCGCGTATCAGCATCGCAACTGGGAACAGGCCCTCGAACGGTTTCGCAGGCTCAAGGCGCTCCAACCGGCGCGACCGGGACTCGACGCGCTGCTGGACGAAGTCCAGTGGTTCCTTCAGCTCGAAGCGGCCGCGCCGGAGGTCTCCCCGGATGCGGCATACGGCGCGCCGCGCGAACGGGCACAGTCCGTGCGGCGCAAGGGCGGTTCATGGCGCGTGTGGGGCGTGGGGCTGCTGGGGTTCATCGGCGTGGTGGCGCTGCTCCTGGTCGCGCTCCAGGTGGGCGCGCCGGGTTCCGCGGCCCGCTCCTGGCAGACGCTGCTGCCGTGGAACCGGGCCTCCGAGCAGGATGCGCAGGAGTTGTTCAACCGCGGTCAGGAACGCCTGACCGCGGGCGACTACGAAGGCGCGCAGGATGCCTTCCGCCAGTTGCTCGCGATTGCGCCGGATGACCCGCAGGCGCGCTCCGGCCTCGCGCGCGCCGAGCGACAGCAGACGCTGGCCCAGGATTACGCAGCCGCCGAGGCGGCCATCGCCGAGGAGGACTGGGAGCGCGCGGCCGCGGAGCTGGACAGAATCCTGGCGGTGGACCCCGGCTACGCGGATGCCCAGGCACGCGCCGATTTCGTGTCGCGGCGCAGCCGCCTGGCCGCGCTGTATGCCGATGGCAGCCGCCTCTATGACCTGGCGCAGTGGACCGCGGCCATCGAGCAGTTCGAGAAGATCAAGGAGCTGGACGGCTCCTATCGCACCGAGGCAGTCAACGAGTTCCTGTTCGTGTGTTACCTGAATGCGGGGCAGGACCTGGTGGAAGGCACGGGCAGCGGCGATCCGGCAACGGATCTGGCCGCCGTCGGGCAGGCAGTGGAGTATTTCTCCCGCGCGTTGAGCATCCACCCGCGCAACCGCATGGCGCTGGAGGCGCGACGGCTGGGCGGGCTGTACCTGGAGGCGCTGCGCACGCTCGCGCGCGATGAGCGAGACGAGGCCTTGATCCGGCTGGAAGCCCTGGTCGCGGAGACCCGCGCCTCGGAGATGCCCGGTTTCGGCCAGGGACGCATCGCGCGGCAGCTCTACGGGTTGCTGCTGGCGGATGCCGATGCTGCACTGCGCCGCGGCGACGTGCCCGCGGCCATCGCGCTGTACCGGCGCGCACAAGACGTGCCGGTGGACGACAACAGCCGCGCGGTGGAGGGGGAGACGCTGGCCCGCTCCTTCACGCCGACACCGACCCCGCGACCGACGAACACGCCTTCGCCCGTGCCGACCCCGCGGCCGCTGGCTATCGTGCCGCAAGGCCCGGTCAGCGCGCGCGCAGGCCCCGGCAGCACCTATCGCCTCGTCGGGCAGGTGGCGGCGGGGAGCGAGCTGGAGATTACGGGTCGCCGCGCGGACGGTCTCTGGCTGCGCGTGTGCTGCATCACGCCGGCATCCGGCGGCAGTGCGACTGAGGGCTGGCTGCCGGTCACCGCGGTCCAAGTACGGGGGGATGTAACCGCGCTCGCGATCGTGACGCCCGCGCCGTCGCCGGTCCCCGCGGCCACCCGCGCGCCTGCACCCACCGCGACGCCGCCTGCGCTCGTCTGCATCGCCGGGCAATTGCGCGACACGAAGGGCGGCGCACCGCTCGCGCGTTGGACGGTGACGCTGGATGGAGGGGGCGCTGCGGTCAGCGTGCGCACCGATGCGGGCGGCAACTACCGGTTTGCGGACCTCGCCCCCGGCAGCTACAGCGTGAGCGAGCGGCTGGAGAACGGCTGGCGTGCGGTCAGCCCGAACCCGACCGTAGTCGTGCTCGCGCCGGCCGCCGAGTGTGTGACCGTCGATTTCTGGAACGAGCGGGCAGAGTCGTCAGGTCCTACGCCTACTCCACGTGACCGATAGGCTGGTACGATGGCGCGCGCCTTAACTTTCGCCCCTTTGCAGGCCGCACGACGGCGGCTCAAGACGTCGCGCCTCGCGCGCACGGGCTACCTCATCCCGCTGCTTGCCATCAGCCTGCTCTTCATGGCCCCGCTCCTGGTGCGGCCGCTGGCCGCGCGCGACGACGGGACAGGCTGGCGCGCGCTGGGGCTGCGCGGGCAGACGGTGCTGAATTTCGCCATCGCGAGCGGCGAAGGCGAGCACATGCTCTATGCTGAGACTGCGACGGGCCTGTGGCGCTATGTCGCCGCCGAGGGTGCAGACGGCAATTGGGAAAGCATCGACGCGGGACTGCCGCGCAACAGCCTTGGCGGGCCTGCGCTGGCCGCGTGGCGCGTCGTGCCGGGTCGCGCGCGGCACATCTACGCGCTGACCGGCTCCGGCGCGTTCCGCCAGCTCTACCACACGGCGGACGGTGGGGTCCACTGGCGCAGCGTCGGCCCCGCGCCCGGCAAGCCGCTGCATCCGGCGCTGGCGGTCCTCCCCGGCCTGCGGACGCCGAGCGACCTGATCTTGCTGGCGACCGATACGCGGCTCCAGCGCAGCACGGACGGCGGCGCAACCTGGGCGCCCGGCGGCCCGTGGTCGCAGGCGGCCGCTGACCCCCCCGCAGGGGCCGCCGGCGAAGGTGAGACGCAGATTGTGGCGCTCCTGGCCGAGAGCAGCGCGCCGGAGCACCTGTTCATCCTGACCGAATCGGGCCGCGTCTGGCTCAGCGACAGCGGCGGACTGGCGTGGCGCGATGCGCTCCCCGCAGCCGCGCCCGTGACCGCACTCGCCATCGCGCCCTATTTCGGCATCCGGGCCTGGGCCGCGACGACCGAGGGCCTGGCATCCAGCGTGGACAGCGGCGCATCCTGGAGCCTGGGACCGCTGCCGGGCGGTCGGTCGATTACGGCGCTGGCAAGCGACGTGCGCGTCCCGGAAACCCTCTATGCCGGCGTGCAGGGCGGCGAGGTGTATCGCAGCGACGACAGCGGCGCGACGTGGACGACGCTCGCACGGCCCGGCGCGGCGCAGGTCCGCGCGTTGGTGCTGGATGCGGGCTCGCGCGGGCTGCTCTATGCCGCGACCGATGACGGCGTGTGGGTGCGCGAGGTGATGCCGCTGCAGCCGACGCCAGCGCCGACGCCGAGGGATACGGCGACCTTCGCGCCGACGCCGACGGCCACGGCGACTGCCACGGCCAGCCCGACTGTGACTCGGACGGCAACGCATACGCCGTCCCCCACCGTCACCCTCACAGCCACCGCAACGGCGACGGCGACGCCGACGGCCACCGCAACGCGGCGTCCGGCGCGCACACCGACGTCGTCGGCTACGCCGACTTACACGCCACCGGCGCAGCCGCCCGTACAACCGCCGGCTCCGCCGCCTGACGGTGATGAGCCGGGTGGTGTGCTAGTGGCTCCTACAGCCACATCGATTCCGCCGCGATGATGAACCCTACTGCTTCGCCCCTGCCTGCTGCCCGCCGGCGCATCCGCCCGCCGTCGCTCGTCCGCGTCCAGCGGCTCGTGGACGTGCCGACGCGTTGGACGCTGCTGGCGTTAGGCGCGTGGGTGCTCTGGCGGACGCGCGACGCGAGCGTTAGCGGGGGCTGGCTGGGGTTGATGGCGGGCTACGCGGTGCTGGCGCTCCTGCCCACGGCCTACTGGCTGACCCGGCCGCAGACCGCCGTCGCGCGCCGCACGGATGCATGGCTGGCCTACGGCCTCTACGTCGCGGACGCCCTGTTGGTCAGTGCGCTCATCTGGCGCGACGGCGGCATCAGCAGCGCGCTCTACATCCTGCTGGTGCTGCTGGCGCTTAAGGCGGTTACGCTCACGCCCACTCTGCCCGGCATGATCTGGATGCCGTTCCTGTTCGGCCCCAGTTATACCGCGGCGCTGCGGCTGGCCGCAGGCAATTTCGGCTTTCTGGCCGACAGCGCCTTCCAGACGCGCTACATCCTCCTGTGGGCCTGGCTGGTCGGGCTGGTGCTCGTGGCATGGGAGCTGGCCCGGCGGACCGCGGAGGCCGTCGAGATGGACGCCGCGCTGACGCAGCAGCAGGTCGCGCTGGCGCAGAAGACCGAAACCCTCCAGCGCACCGCGACTGACCTGGGGGATCGCGTGCTGGAGCTGCGCGCCTTGCAGGAGGTTTCGAAGGCGCTGGCGACCACCCTGCGCACGGAAGAGACGCTCCAACTGGTGCTGGAAAACCTGTGCAGCGTCACGGGGAGCAGCCACTGTGCGGTCGCGCTCGTTGAGGCGGGCCGCGATGACGGGACGCTCAGCGGCGCGTCCTTCGCGGACGGCGATGAGCAGGTGCAGCCGTTCGCGGCATCGCTCGCGGCAGAGCCGGCCGTCCGCGAGGCGCTGCGCGGGGGGCGGCCCGTAAAGATGGAAGCTGGAAGCTGGAAGCCGGTTGAGTCATCCCGTGGCGCAGCTTCAAGTTCGGGGCTTCGGGCGCCACGCCAATCCGGACTTCAGGAAATTCTTGGCGGCCATCCCTACATCGTGACGCCGCTCATCTCGCGCGGACAGCCTATCGGCGTTCTGCTCGTCGCTCAGCAAGCCAGCCGCGCACAGGGCAAGCTCAACCTGACCGAGCAGTTGCTCACCAGCTTCGCCTACTTTGCGGCCACTGCGCTGGAGAACGCGCGGCTCTACCAGGATGCCTGGGAGAAACGCCGTGAGCTGGAGGCGGTGCTCGCCGGCATCGGTGACGGCGTGGTCGTGGTCGACCCGGACATGGCGCTGATCCTGATGAACCCGGTGGCGCGCGATATCCTCGGCCTGGAGGCGGAGCCGCCCGCGGGCGTGCCGTTGCGCCCCTATCTCAGCGTATCCGCATTCGTGGACCTGCTGGCGGAGACCATGCAGAGCGGCCAGGAGCAGATTCGCGAGCTCGAGCTGCCCTGTCCGGGTCAGGGCGAGATGACGCCTGCGGACGAGTGCCGCACCTACGGCATCCTGGCCTCGCCCGTCCTGGATGCCGAGGGGCAGGTCGGCGGGGTGGTTGCGGTCCTGCGCGATGTCACTGCGCAAAAAGAGCTGGAGCGGATGAAGTCCAACTTCCTTTCCGTGGTCAGTCACGAGCTGCGCACGCCGCTGCATTCGATCAAGGGCTTCGTCGAGATTATCCTCATGGGCAAGACCGGCCCGGTCAGCGAGCTGCAAGAGGACTTCCTCAAGACCGTGCGGACGCAGACGCTGGTGCTCCAGCGCATGATCGACGACCTGCTGGAATTCTCGCGCATGGAGGCGGGCCGCGTGCGACTGCACCTGGCCGAGGTGTCGCTGCCCGCGATGGCGCGCAGCGTCAACGCCAAGCTCGCGCCGCTGGCCGAGGAGGGCGGGCTGCGCCTGACCCAGGACCTCCCCGATGACCTGCCGGAGATCGACGGCGACCGCACGCGGCTGGAGCAGGTGTTGACGAACCTTGTGGAGAATGCGATCAAGTTCACACCGGGCGGGGGCGAAATCGTCATTTCCGGCGAGCGGGTGGACGACCGCGTGCGGCTGACCGTCGCGGATTCGGGCATCGGCATCCCGCCGGACGAGCAGGAGAAGGTGTTCGACCGCTTCTACCAGGTGGACGGCAGCGAGCGCCGCGCATACCGCGGCGCGGGCCTGGGGTTGAGCATCTGCCGCCACATCGTCGAGCGGCACAACGGGCGCATCTGGGTCGAAAGCGAGGGCGTGCCGGGCCGCGGCAGTCGCTTCCATGTCGAGCTGCCCATCCGGCTCCAGATGGACGAAGCGCCGACCATCGACTTCACCACTCCGGCCCGCGCGAGGCGCGATGGCTAGGCCGCTCGGCACACTCCAGGTCGATGTGGATGACCTGTGGGTGTACTATGAAAGCATCGGCCGCACAACGCCGCCCGCTGCGCCCCCTGCAGCGTTCACGCAGGGCATCCCGCGGCTGCTCGACCTGTTCGACCGCTACGGCGCGCGGGCGACCTTCTTCGTCTGCGGCCGCGACCTGCCGGCCCAGGCCTCTGTGCTGGCCGAGATGGTGCGCCGGGGGCACGAAGTCGCCAACCATTCTGCCACGCACCGCAACGGGTATGCCCGGCTCAGCCGCGCGGAGCTGCGCGCCGATGTGCTGGCCGCGCACGAACGCATTGCCGCGGCGACGGGCCGGCCGCCAGTGGGGTTCAAGGCGCCCGGCTTCAGCTTTAACGCGCACCTGCCTGAAGTGCTGGCGGAGCTGGGCTACCTGTACGACTCGTCCATCCTGCCCACCTACCACGCGCCGCTGCTCCGGCTGCTCCAGCGGGTGCTGTCAGGCGGGCACGTCGACCCGACGCACTATGGGCGGTGGGTGTATGGGTTCCGACCGTTGCGACCGTATCGATTGCAGATTGCAGATTACAGATTGCAGATTACGGATTCCAATCTTGGCGAAGCGGAGCTTCGCACATCTTCAATCTTCAATCTTCAATCCGTCTGGGAGGCGCCGGTCACGACCATGCCGCTGCTGCGGCTGCCGATGCACAGCACGTTCGTGTTGAGCGCGGGCCGGTGGCTGTTCGACATGGGGCTGGGGCTGGCACGGGCGCGGGGGGTGCCTGTGAATTACCTGCTCCACGCCGGAGATGTGGTGGACGCGATGGCCGATCCGGCCCTGGCCTCTTACCGCTTCCTGGTGCAGCCGTGGGATTCACGCCGCCCGCTTTACGAGCATATGCTCGCCCGTCTGAGCAGCGCCTATCAACTTGTGCCGACCCGGGAGTTTTTATGCGCACGGCCATGAACGAGCGCCGTCTCATCATCATACCGGCCTACAACGAAGCCGCCAACCTGCCGCGCGTGCTGCCGGAGATCCGCGCGGCCGCGCCGGAGTATGACCTGGTCGTGGTGGATGACGGCAGTCGGGACGCGACCGCCGCGCTCGCGGCTGCGCACGGCGCAGCAGTGGTCAGCCTGCCCGCGAATCTCGGCTACGGCGGGGCCGTGCAAACCGGCTTTCGCTACGCCGTGCGCCACGGCTACGGCCTCGCAGTGGTCATCGATGCGGACGGGCAGCACGACCCGGCGGGCATCCCGCTGCTGGCGGAGGCCGTCGCCTGCTGTGACGCAGATGTGGCCGTGGGCTCGCGCTTTCGCGGGCAGATGCAGTATCATCAGCCGTGGGTCAAGCGGGTGGGCATGGCGGTCTTCGCGTGGGTCGTCTCGCGCGTCACGGGCCGGGAGGTCACGGACCCGACTTCCGGGTTCCAGGCGCTCGACCGGGACGCGCTCTGCTTCTTCGCGTATGACAACTACCCGGTGGACTATCCCGATGCGGATACGCTGCTCGTGCTGCACTATGCCGGGTTCCGCGTCGTGGAGGTGCCTGTCACCATGCGCGAGCGCATCGCCGGGGTGTCCATGCACAGCGGTTGGAAGCCGGTCTACTACGTAGGCAAGATGGGGCTGGCGATCACGATGGTGTTGTGGCGGCAGTTGACCCACCAGGGCGCACGCAGGACGGCAGCATGATCGATCCGCGCACACGCGTTTATATGTTTGTGCTAGGGCTGGCCGTGCTGGCCTTCGTGCTCAACCTGGTGCGCACGCGCAAGCTGCAGGAGCGGTATGCGCTGCTCTGGCTGCTGGCCGGCGTCGGGCTGACGCTGGCGCCGGTCTTCATCCACCAGATCGACGCGTTCGCCTACGCGCTCGGCTTCGCATACCCGCCTGCGCTGCTGCTGATGCTGGCCGTGATCGGCCTGCTGCTGATCATCTTCCAGCTTTCGCTGACCATCTCGCACAACAGCGATCACCTGAAGGTGCTCACACAGGAGTTGGGGCTGCTGCGCCACGAGGTCGAGCGCCTGGCCGCGCAGGTGGACGCGCTGCGCGGCGAACGAGCACCGCAAAATGAACGAGGAGAGGGACAGGCAGAGGGCTGATGGCAAGCAGGGATATGGCGGGAGACCGCATTCGGATCGAGGACAGCGTGGGCGTGTGCGGTGTGCGCGACGACACGCGCGCGCTGGCTGAGGCGGCTGCGCGGCTGCCCGGGCCGGGCCGCGCGCTGGATATGGGCACGGGCAGCGGTTATGTCGGCATCTACCTGGCGCTGCACGGCTGGGAGGTCCATGCGACCGATGTCAGCCCGCGCGCGGTCGAGCTGGCGCAGCGCAACGCCGCGGCCAACGGTGCGCCGGTTCGCGTGTACCAGTCGGACCTGTTCGACCGGGTGGAGGGCACGTTCGACCTCATCCTGTTCAATCCGCCGATGCGGCCTGACGAGACCGAGTTTAGCCGGATCGTGACGAGCCTGCTGCGCCGCAGTCCGCGCATCAGTGGCTGGCTCATGCGCATCGTCGGTGACCGCTTCGAGCGCGGCCGGCACGAGTTCCTGGCGAGCGTATTGACCGCTGCGCGCGGCCGGCTCAACCCGGGCAGCCGGGTGTTGATGGGCGTCAGCTCCGACGAAATCGAGCGTCTGGGCCGGCTGCCGGGCGTCCGCGTGGTCGAAGTGACCCCCATCCCGACGATGCCCCGCCAGGACATCGTCCATTTCGCGCTGGAGGAGGGCGCGTGACCGTCGCGGCAGGTTCCCAGGTGCGCGCCGGTGGTCGCGTGCGTTGGGAGATGGTAGGTCTGGCAATCAGCCTCGCCCTGGCATTCGCCGTGCGCGTCCACGTGGCGGGCATCCCGCGCATCGTGTGGGGGGACGAGCCGTTCTACCTGTGGCTCGGCCAGAGCCTGTGGGCGGGCCAGGGGTATCAACTCTTCGGATTCTCCGGCGCACACTTCCCCCCACTGTTCCCGGCCATCGCGGGCGGGTTGGCCTATGTGGCCGGGGGGCTGCAACAGGCGAGCGAGTGGATCTACATTGTCTCCGGCGTGCTGCTCGTGCTGCCGCTGTGGGCCATCGCGCGGCGGCTGGGGGGTGCGCTGGCGGGCTGGGCCACCGCGATGGCGACTGCGGCCTACCCCGCGCTGACGTGGGGCGTGCCGTACTGGGGCACGATGACCGAGCCGCTGTATCTGCTGATCGTGGCGGCGGCGCTGTATTTGCTCGTGCGCCGCGTGACGGACGCTGAGGCGGGCGTGTGGCTGCGCGATTATCTGCTGCTTGGCGGGCTGCTGGGGCTGGCCTACCTCGTGCGCACGGAGGCGCTGGTCCTCGCGCCGGTGATGTTCGGTCTGCTGGCCGCGGCCCAGGTGTGGCGCCCGCGGCAGGCCAGCACGGCGCGCTGGCCTGCCGCACTCGCCGGTGTTGCCGCGGGCATGGTGGTCTTCTTCCTGGTCGCGCTGCCGTTCATCATCTACCTCCATGACCGGACCGGCGAATGGCGACTGACCGGGGCCGCGGGCATGGCTTATGTCAGCATGGAGGGGCTGTCCAGCGGCAACGTGGGTTCGTTCGATGCGAGCACATGGGGCCTGGACCCGGCCAGCGGCGAGGTGTATCTGTTTGCGCCTGCGAGCGAGGAGGAAGGGCTGCTCTCCGCCGTCAGCGCCCACCCGGTCGCATTCCTGCGCCGGCTGTACGGCAATCTCTATGACCTGGCGGAACTGCTCACCGGCCTCCGACTGGTGCCGGTGCTGGTCGTGGTGCTGGCGGTGCTCGGCCTTTTTGCCCGGCCGTGGTCTGCCGACCGGCTGTGGGGCGAGCTAACGCTGTTCGGTTCGCTGCTCGCGCCGTTGAGCTATGTGCCGTTCTTCGTGCAGGATCGCTACATGGCAGGCATCCTCCTGCCGGTGCTGGTCTGGTGCGGCCTCGGCACCGCGTACCTGGGCGGCTGGCTGCACGAGTCCTGGCGGAATCTCCGGTCTGGCCGTGCGGTGAGCGCAGTTGGCCGCGGCGTGCTGTTGGCCGCGCCGGTTGTAGCACTCACGCTGTTCCAGCTGTGGCGCGGCCCCGCGCTGCGGGAGACCCTGAACGTGACGGGTGCATACCAGCCCGCGCACCTCGACGCGGCGGCCGCGCTGCGTGATGCGGGTGCGGTGGAGACGGACGTGGTGCTGACGCGCTACCCGGCCATCGCCTTCCACGCAGGGACGCGCTGGTCCCCGACGCCCGCGGCGCCTTGGGATGACGTGCTGACGTATGCGCGGGCGAAGGGTGCGACCTACCTGGTCATGGACGAGCGCGAGGGCCGCCTGCGCCCGCAGCTTGCCTTCCTGCTGGACCCGGCGCAGGCCCCGCGTGAGTTGGAGCACCTGCGCACCTTCGAAGACGGCCAGCGCAAGACGCTGGTCTACCGGTTCCGGTGAGCACGATGTCTGACCTGCTGCTTGTCATCCCGCCCGGGCTCGGCCCGCTGGCCCCGCACCATGAGGCCACCTCCGGCATGGGTCATCTCGGCCCGCGCGAGGGCGCCTTCTTCTACGCGCCGCACACGGTCGCACTGTGCGCCGGGGTCGCACGCCGCGCGGGCCTGTCCGTCACTGTAATGGACGGCACGCGTGAGGACAATCCGGCGGAGTTCGCCCGCCGCGTGGTCAGCCAGCCCGCGGACGTGGTCGCGCTGCTCGTCAGCGAGGGGACGCGGCTGAGCGACGACAACTTCCTGCGTCTGCTCGCACATCTGGCGTGGGGCAAGGCCGTTCCGCGCCGCCTGCTGTTTGGCCCGTCCGCACACTTTGTCGTGGACGGCTGGCTGGCCGAGGGGCTGGCGGAGGCTGCGCTGACCGGCGAACCGGAGGCTGCGTTCGCGACAGCAGTGGAAGGCGCGGCTGCGGGTAAGTTGACCGGCCGTGTTGAGGCGGCCGCGTTGTGTCCTGAGATCTACCGGCCGGACGGCCTGCTGGCTGATCTCGATGCGCTGCCCTTGCCTGCCTGGGACCTCGTGGCGTGGCAGCCCTACGGCGCGGTGGGCCTGTTGAGCAGCCGCGGCTGTCCCGCCAGGTGTACGTTCTGCGCCTATGTCGTTACGCAGGGGCGGAAGTTCCGCTGCCAGAGCGTCGAGCGCACGCTGGCCGAATGGGAGTGGCTCGTCCGCGAGGTCAAGCCGCCGCACATCGTCTTTCGCGACCCGGTCTTCGCACATGACCGGCAGCGGGTGGTGGATCTCTGCGAGAGGATTGTGGCGCGCGGCCTCCGCTATCGCTGGATGTGCGAGTCGCGGCCCGAACACTTCGACGGCGAACTGCTCAAGCTCATGGCGGCGGCGGGCTGCTACGCGATCAAGCTCGGCATGGAGAGCGGCGACCCCGAGCTGCTGGCCGCGCTACGTCGCGTCGACAAGCCGGCACAAGCCGCGGGATATCTCGCCCAGGTGCGCCGGGTGGTGGCCCACTGTCGCGTGCTGCGTATCAAGCCGATGGTATACGTGATGGCCGGACTGCCCGGCCAGACCCCGGCCTCGCTCGCGCAGACCGCCACCGCGCTCGTGGACCTGCCCCCGCGCACGTCCGTGACGGCCAAGCCGTACCAGCCCCACCCCGGCACGAAGCTGGAGGGGCCGGCGATGCCCGTCTCGCCCGCGGCGCTGGCCGCGCTGCAATCGGTCCACCGCTACGTGCCCGGCGGATTGCGCCGCGCGTGGAACGCGCTGCGGCGGCGCGGCCGCAGGCTGTTGAGCAGGTTCCGTACGCCGCGACCGGCGCAGTCCGGCGCGGCCTCAGCAGTCGCGCAGCCACAACCCGCGGCGGAACCGTGGCTGGAGAGCCTGGCGGGCGTGCGCGTGTTCCTGACCGGCGGCAACGGATTTGTCGGCGGCCATGTGGCCCGCGCGCTTGTCGAGGCCGGTGCGGAAGTGGTGGCGCTCGTGCGGCCCGACAGTCCGCTCGGTCAGCTTGCCGACCTCCCCGTGACCATCGTGGCCGGGGATCTGACCCGCCCTGCGGGGTTGGCCGCGACGCTGGCATGTTGCCGGGTCTGCTTCCATGTCGCCGCGCTGTATGCGGGCGCGGAGCAGGCAGCGCAGATGTACGCGGTGAACGCGGGCGGCACGGCCGCGCTGTTGGCCGCGTGCGCGCGGGCAGGCGTGGCGCGCTTCGTCTACACGAGCACCGTGGGCACGGTCGGCCGGCCCGCACAGGAGGCCGTGGCAGGCGCGGCGGCGCCGGACGAGAGCGCCGCGTTCAACCTGTGGGACTATGCCAGCCCGTATGTGCGGTCGAAGTTTGCGGGGGAGTGCATCGCCCTGAGCTGGCAGGGCGCGGGGCTGGATGTGGTGGTGGTCAAGCCCACCGCGCCGGTCGGCGCGGGCGACGCGCGGCCCAGCGCGACCGGGCGGCGCATCCTCGCGGCGTTGACCGGCGAGCCAATCCCCTATCCCGCGGGCGGCATCAACCATGCGCCCGTGCGCGATATCGCCGCCGGTCATCTGCTCGCCGCGCTGCGCGGGCGGCCCGGCGCGTGCTATATCCTAGGCCACGCGAGGGGCAACCTCGACCAGGCTGCATTCATGCGCATGGTCGCGGCCGGGGTCGGCGCAACCGTCGTGCCGCCGGCAACTCCTGCGCGGCAGACCACCGTCGCGCTGGCGCTGACCGCAGACCCGGCGCGCGCGATTCGCGAGCTGGGGCTGCCGCAGTCCGACCTGGCCGCCGCGTTCCGCGAGGAGATTGACTGGTATCGCGCGATGGCCGCGCGCTGGCCGGCGCAGCGGGAGCAGCGTCGGTGACCGCCGCGCGACACACGCTGCCCAGTGTGCGCATAGCGCACGCCTGGCTCCCGCTGCTGCTGGTCCTGCTGCTGGCGGCAGGGCTGCGCCTGGTCGGGCTGGAGCAGCAGTCGCTCTGGAACGATGAATTGTCCACCCTGGTGCGTGCGGATGCGGACAGCCTGGCCGACCTCCTGCGCACGGGCATCGTCCAGGACGGCCACCCGCCCGCCTACCTGACGTTCATGTATTTTGTGGAGCGGACGCTGGGGCGTGCGGTGTGGGCGCTGCGGCTGCCCTCGGCCATTGCGGGCCTGCTGTCGGTCTGGATGATCTACGCGCTGGCGCAGCGGCTGCGGCCAGAAGACGCCGCCTGCGGCCGCGACGAGGGATTGACCGCGGCCGCGCTCATGGCCGTGCTGTGGGCCCCGGTCTACTACAGCCAGGAGGCGCGGCCCTATGCGTTCGCCATCCTGCTGTCGCTGCTCGTCACCTACGCGTACATTCCGCTGCTGCCGCTGGCCGGTCAGCCGCCACCGCGCACGCGGGATACCCTGGCGTATGCCGCGGTCGCGCTGCTGACCGCGTACACGCACTATTTCGGCTTCGTGCTCGTGACAATTCAGGCGGCCGCCGCGCTGCTGCCGGCGCTCATGGCCCGGCGCAACCGCGGGCCGGTCTCCGCAGCTTATGTCATCTTCGCGCTGGGGTATGCGCCGTGGGTGGTGCACCTTGTCGGGCAGGTGAGCAGCCAGTTCGCGGACCCGCTGCCGCGGCCCGCGCCGGGCATCCTGCTCGATTTTCTGCTGCACTTGTTCAACAGCTCGCGGGTGATGGCGGGCGGCGCGATCCTGCTGTGGCTGGCCGCAGGTGGGCTTTGGCTGTGGCAGAGTGCGCGGGATACCCGGCGGTTGAAACCGCGGCTACCCTTGCGAAGTCTCCCTGCGGAGACTGAGAACGTCAGTGAAACTGACGCCCTCAACGAAGCTGACGCCCAGTCTGCAAAGGCGGACTATGCGATGGTGGTCGCGGTTTCAACCGCCAGGACCCAACTCCTGCGACATACGCTCAGAGATACGTGGGCGACCTGGCTGCTGTTGGGCTGGCTGATCCTGCCGCCGGTGCTGACGGTTATCGAGAGCTGGCTGCTGCTGCCCATCGTGACGCTGCGCTATCTCCTGGTCAGCCTGCCGCCCGCGTACCTGCTGCTGGCGCGCGCGTTCGCAGCCCTGCCGCTGCCGCGGGCGGGGCGCCTGCTCGCAGCGGGCGGGGTGGCGGCCCTGTGCCTGTTTCACCTGTTGGGGCCGATCGACTATTATAACCGGCCCACCAAGCAGCAGTTCCGCGAGGCTGCCTTTTACGTTGCAGACCATGCAGCGGAGTATCCCGGCGGGTTGGTGGTTGCGAACGTCTGGAGCAAGGACTACCTGGACTATTACTTCGAAGCAACCGGCTCGCCCGTGCGGGTGGACCTGCTGGCCACGGAGGCGGAGGATGCGCCTGCGCTCGCAGAAGTCCTGGCGCGGGAGCAGCCGCGCTACGTCTGGTACATCTCGATGCACCGAAAGACGGCCCCCGAGTTGCTGGCTGACCTGGACACAAAGATGACCCTGGTCAGGGAGCAACCCCTCATCGGCGGGTGGGTGCGGCTATACGAACGACCGGAGACGGAGTAGACCATGCGATGGCGTGAGCGGTGGACCGGTTTCTGGATGGCGCGGGCAGGCCTGAGCCGGGGCGGACGGCTGGCAACCCGCCTGGCTGCGCTGGCTGCGCCGCCCTACAAGGGCCGGCGCGTGCTGGCACGGGCAAGCGCGCGCGGCTTCATTTCCCCGCGTGCGGTCATCGCCTGTCCGGACCTGCGCCTGGGCCGCCACTGTTTCATCGACGACGGCGTCGTCATCTACAACCGCGGAGATGGCGGCAGCGTCACGCTCGGTGACGGCGTGCACCTCTACCGCGGCACCATCATCGAAATCGGCCAGGGCGGGTGCGTCGAGATCGGCGCAGGCAGCCATATCCAGCCCAACTGCCAGTTCACGGCCTACATCGGCGCGGTGCGACTCGGCCGCGAGGTGCAGGTGGCGCCTGCGTGCGCCTTCTATCCGTATGAGCACACGATTGTCGCGGGCCAGCCCATCCATAAGCAGCCGCTCCACACGCAGGGCGACATCGTCGTGGGCGACGGCGCATGGCTGGGCTACGGCGTCATCGTGCTGGACGGCGTCACCATCGGCGCCGGCGCGGTGGTGGGCGCGGGCGCGGTCGTGACGCGCGACGTGCCGGCGAACGCGATTGCCGCGGGCGTGCCCGCCCGCGTGCGCGGGGGCCGGCCGGATCGGGAATTCCAAGACTAGCCGGAGGCGAGGCTTCAGCCGGATTGGCCGTGTACGTTTACAGTCGGCCTGACCGGCTAAAGCCTCGCCTCCAGGACCTCGCCTGGCGCTGTGCCTGGAATTCCTGAGGCCGGACGGCCTGCCCTGCCAGATCAAAAGCCAGCTACCTGTAAACGCACCTAAACACCGGGTTGTGCGTTTACATACTTACCCGCTGGAATGGCGGCGGCCCGCCTTGTGCTCGGTCAGGTTGGCGCGCCATCCACTATCTCTTTGGAGGATCTCACATGCAAGTTAGCACGATAACACGCGGGCGGCGGATACCCGCGCTTTTAGCGATCACTCTGATCGCTATATTGCTGCTGTCGGCCATCCTGACGCTGGCAAGCCCGGCTGCGGCCCAGACGGGCGGCCAGCCGGCGGCTGCGCCCGCGGCGGACACCTACACCTTCAAGGCTGTGCTCAAGCAGCCCAACACCATCTGGCGCAATATCGAGTTCCCGAGCCGGAACGTCGGCTATGCGATCGGCGGGCCGGACTGGAGCGCCTCGGGGACGGTGTATGTGGCGAAGACGACCGATGGCGGGCTGACCTGGACGCCGAAGCTCTTTGACGGGACAACGGGCTACATGCGTGGGCTGGAATGCACGACGGACGACAAGTGCTGGATGGTGGGCCGGTATGCGCGCATTTACCGGACGACGAACGGCGGCGTGAACTGGACGCAGCTCAGCTCGAACGGATATGTCGGCTGGACCTACTCGGTGGCTAATACCATGAACGGGGATGGGACAGTAGTCGGGTTGACCTGCGGCTCGACGACGACCAATCCGGATGATCCCGGCTTCCTGCAATCGGACAACGGCGTGAACTTCACCAATGCGTATGCGCCGAACTGTGCGGTGAAGTACGACATCATCTGTCCGTCGTCGGGGGTGTGTTTCTCGGCTGCACGCCGCGGCCGCGTCTACAAGTCGTTCGACAACGGCAAGAACTGGAGTGTCCACAACACGGGCATCGACCAAACCCTCCTGGGCATCGACTGCGCGAACCCGTACGCCTGCTGGGCCGTCGGCGACACGGGGCTCATCTGGAAGTCGACGGACCGCTGGGCGACCTCGACGCGGCAGCAGCCCGGCCTGTCCAGCGGCATGAACTTCGAGCGCGTGGATATGCTCGATGCCAACCGCGGCTATGCCGTCGGCTGCACGCAGCACGACCCGGCGGACATCGCCATCTGCACGGGGGTGGGGGTCATCTACCGGACGGATGACGGCGGCCAGAACTGGCGGGAGGTGGCGCGACAGCCGAACGGCAGTCTGCTGGATGTGTTCGTGCACACGATGGACGACTTCTACGTCGTCGATGACACCGACACCATCTGGCATGTCACGACCGGCCCTGTCGCCACCAATACACCGACGGTGACTGCCACACCGACCGAAACCTTGACGCCCACTGCGACCGCGACCGCAACGGAGACGGCGACACCCACCGAAACGCCGACGGCCACGGCTACACCGACAGAGACGCCGACGGCAACTGCGACGGCCACGCCGACCGAGACCGCGACGCCCACGGAAACTGCGACACCGACGGAAACGCCGACGGCCACGGCCACCGCAACGGCTACAGAGACCGCGACCCCGCGCATCTTGCGCGTGTATCTGCCGCTGGTGTTCCGCTAGACCGTCGCACGCTGAGAGGCCATTCGATACGCTGTGGAGTGCGCATTCTCAAATGTGGACTCTACATTCCAAGCGTACTCTTGACCGCCAGGCCCACAAACCCGGTTTCTCGGCGAAGCTGCGCTTCGCACAGAAACCGGGTTTGTAACGGTGAGCAGTTACATTCCCATGGCCTCTGCGCGCAGCCGACGTGATGAAAGTTTCACGATTCCCCTCCCCGTAAGTTCATCTTCGTTTCATATAGCTCCGCCATACTGACCCGCGCTTCGAATAACGCGAGGAGGATACCTCATGCGTGGCATGCCGAAAATGGCCGCCGCGAGATGGCTGGTCCTGGCGCTGGCGCTGCTCCTGCTGGCGCCGGCGGGCCTGGCCCTCTCTCAGGCATCACCCCGGATCAATCAGCTTGTTGATTCAGCGCTTGTCGCAGTTGCGGAAGGCCGCGAGTCAGTGCAGCCGGCGGCTGCACCTGCAGCCGACACCTACACCTTCACGGCCGTGCTCAAGCAGGCGAACACTATCTGGCGCAACATCGAGTTTCCGAGCCGGAACGTCGGCTACGCCGTCGGCGGGCCGGACTGGGAGGCGAGCGGCACGAACACAATCGCCAAGACCACTGACGGCGGGCTGACGTGGACGACGACGCCGTTCGTGGGCACGACCGGCTTTCTGCGCGGGCTGGAATGCACGACGGACGACAAGTGCTGGATGGTGGGGCGTTTTGCGCGCATCTACCGGACGACGGACGGCGGTGGGAGTTGGACGCAGCTCGGCGCCAACGGCGTGCAGGGGTGGATGTACTCGGTCGCGAACACACAGCAAGGCGACGGTACGGTGGTGGGGCTGACCTGCGACAACCCGCACTTCCTGCAATCGGACAACGGGATCAACTTCATTAATGCGAACGGTCCTGTGCCGAGCTGTGCGGTGAAGTACGACATCACCTGTCCGGCCTCGGGAGTGTGCTTCTCGTCCGCGCGGCGGGGCCGGGTCTACAAGTCGTTCGACAACGGCAAGAACTGGACTGTCCACAACACCGGCGTCGACCAGACGCTGCTGGGCATCGACTGCGTGAACCAGTATGCGTGCTGGGCCGTCGGCGACACGGGCCTCATCTGGAAGTCGACGGACCGCTGGGCGACCTCGACGCGGCAGCAGCCCGGCCTGCCGAGCGGTATGAACTTCGAACGCGTGGACATGCTGGACGCAACGCACGGGTATGCCGTCGGCTGCACGCAGCATGACCCGAACGATATCGCCATCTGCACGGGGGTGGGGGTCATCTACCGGACGGACGACGGGCAGACCTGGCGCGAGGTGGCGCGGCAGCCGAACGGCAGCCTGCTGGATGTGTTCGTGCACACGATGGATGACTTCTACGTCGTCGACGACACCGACACCATCTGGCACGTGAGCATCCCGCCCGCAGCGACCGCGACTCCCACTGCGACGGCCACTGCCACCGCGACGGCCACATCGACGGCCACGCATACGCCGACCGCCACCCCGACGAACACGCCGACGCCAACGGCCACCCCGACCGCAACACCCACGCTCGTGCCGGGCAGCGGCATGGTGGTCGGTGAAGTGTTCGTGGATCGTAACGAGGATGGCGCGCGCGACGCGGGCGAGCCCGGCTGGCCGGGTGTCCCTGTCCGCCTGCTCACCGCGGTGGATTACACGATTGCCGACCAGACGGCCACCGATGCGGGCGGCCACTATGGCTTCTACGAGGTGACGCCGGGCGACTGGGCGGTCGAGATCGACGCGCCCGCAGGGACGGTGCTGCTATCGCCCAGCCCCGCGGCGGTCAGCGTGGTGAGCGACACGGTGCACACCGTGTTGTTCGCGCTGCGCGAGCTGCCGACGCCGACGCCGTCGCCTACGGCGACTTACACGCCCACCTATACGCCCACGCCGTCGGCTACACCGACAAATACCGCAACACCGACGAACACGCCGACCATCGTTTTCCCGGTGGTCAACGGCTGGGAGAAGGTCTATACGCGGGCCGGCGTCTACTGGCGCGACATCCACTTCACGGACCGCAACACCGGCTATGCCGTCGGCGGGCCCGGCCCGGACTGGAATGCGTACGGCCAGGCGACGCTCATCAAGACCACGAACGGCGGCCTGACGTGGACGCCGCAACTGCTGAGCACCGAATCGTGGATGGACGGCCTCGATTGCAAGGATGCGGCCACCTGCTGGACTGCGGGACGGAACGGCATCATCCTGCGCACGACGGACGGCGCAGCCACCTGGCAGAACGCGGTCAACACGGCCTGGAAGGGCTACCTGGTCTCGACCCGCTGGACGGGCACGGGCGACACGGTCCTGGTGGGCGCGAGCAGCGGGAACATCCTGCGCTCGACCGACGGCAACAGCTTCAATGTCATCCCCACAGGCTTCGGCACGGATCAGTGGGACTTCGACTGCCCTGCGCCGGGCGTGTGTTACAGCGCGTCGAGCAAGGACAGCGTGCTCTACTCCTCGGACAACGGCGCGGCCTGGGCGCAGCGCGCGGCCGGCACCACCGGCGTCACGTACTTCGGCATCGACTGCGTGGACGCCAACACCTGCTGGATTGCGGGCACGCGCGGTCAGCTCAGGAAGACGACCGATCAGGGCGCGAACTGGGTGCGCCAGCAGCCGGACATCCCGGAGCAGGTGGCCTTCAACCGGGTGCGGATGCTGGACGCGCAGCACGGCTGGGCGGTCGGTTGCACGGACTATGACTATACCGCGGGCGAGTGCCGGGGCGCAGGCGCGGTCTATCGCACGACGGACGGCGTCATCTGGACCGCGCTGCAATCCTTCGCGATGACCGAGCTGATGGACCTGCATGTCTTCGCGATGGATGATGTCTACGTGATCGAGTGGGGCGGCAACGTCTGGCACTACAACGGCAAAGCAGTCCTGCCGACAGCGACCTCCATGCCGACCTACACGCCGACGTCGTCGCCTACGGCGACTTACACGCTGACCCCGACCGCGACGCCGACGAGCACGTTGACACCGACCCCGACGTACACGCCTAGCCCGACTGCGACGGCTACGCCGACCACCGGCGACATCGTGGGCACGGTCTACAACGACGTGAACCGCAACGGCAAGCGCGATGCGGGCGAGGGCGGCGTTCAGGGGCTGTACGTCGTCCTGAAGCTGAACGCGGCCATCCGTGGCACTGCGTACACCGACAGTCAGGGCCGGTTCGCCTTCCGTGAGCTGGACCCCGGCATCTGGACGACGACCATCACCCTGGGCACGCTGCTGGAGCCGGTCGGCTGGACCAACCCCACGGTGGTGTACATCCAGGCCGGGCAGACCGTGGACCTGTTGTTCCCGGTCGCGGAGCCGGTGCCGACCATCACGCCGGGGCCTTCACCGACCCCGTCTTACACGCCGACGCGCACGCCCACATTCACCCTCACTCCGACGGCCACAGCGACGCGCAGTCCCGGCGAGCGCATCGTGCGCGGGACCGTGTTCAATGACCTGGACCGCGATACGGTGGCCGACCCCGGTGAGCCGGGCGTGGCAAACGTGAAGGTGGAGGCCGTCCAGGGCATGTGGCGCTACCAGCGGCTGACCGATGCCAGCGGCCAGTTTATCTTCGACGAGTTGGAACCGGGCACCTGGACTATCCTGGTGGAGCCGCCGTCCGGCATGGAGCAGAGTGATCCGGCCGGTCCGATCGACGTCTGGTTGAGCACGAATACGCAGCTCGACCTGCGCTTTGCGCTGGTGGACCTGCCGACGCCAACGGCCACGCCGAGCCACACGCCTACCGCGACGGCCACGGCGACGGTCCCGGTGCGCCGGCTGTACATCCCGCTGGTGTTGAGTCAGTAGATGCACGTGGAGTCGAGGCTTTAGCCGGATAGGGGGGTGTGTGCGTACACACTCAGACCGGCTAAAGCCTCGACTTCGCTAACGTTTTGAGTTCTTCCAGACGGGTGCGTTTCACGTTGGGGGCGCGGCCATCGCGGATAAACGAGTGCGCTGGCGCGCCACGAATATGCGAATCGTGTGCGCCGTGGCGGGATATTCGTGTATCCGTGCCCAGCGCCGCAGCGCCATTCGCGTATGCGCGATGGCCGCGTTCGCCCCCAGTATGAAACGCGCCCCTTCCAGACCGAATGCTTTTTGAATCAGGGCCGGGGTGTGCTATACTGGGCTTTCGGCCTGACAACGCCCCTGCCTGACGGACGGAAGCGCACCCATATGCGAGACGCAACGATCGGCGCGCGCGCCGATTTTCTCTTCGCCTCCCGGCCGCGGTCTGCGCGGCGCGGAGTTCGGCGCGCCTGGCTGATGCCGGGCTTGCTGCTGAGCATCATGATCTCGCTGCTCGGCATTCCCGCCTGGTATGCCGCCGCGACACCTGCCGCCTCCGGCGCAGCATCTTCGACCGTCATCCCCTGTCTGCCCGTCGGCCCGGAATTCCTTGGTAACGACGCGGCCAACCCCTACATGATGGAGCAGGAGGTCTGGCTCTACTGGACGGGCCCGGTCACATCCGCCCGGCTGGTGGGCTACGAGTTCAGCAGCAGCGTGCAGGGGACCTATGGCCGGTCCATCTACGTCAACGGCACGAAAGTCGGCGGCTCCGCGGGGAAGGCCGGTGACCAGACGCGCTGTGGCGGCTTCAACGACCCGCAGCAGAGTTGGATCATCCCCGACCCCGCGATCTTGAACTATGGCCGGAACGTGGTTACGGTCATGCTCGACCCGGCGGTCAGTGACAAAGGCTGGGGCCTGAGCCGTGTGCAGATAGAGGTCAACGGCGCAACGTTGACCGGCCCGCGCTACCGGCAGGTGACGATTCCGAGCACCTACTTCAATAACTGGGCGAACTACGGCAACGAGGGCACCTGGGCGCACATCATGGAGCCGCGCGGGTATGACCCGGCAACGCCTGCGCCCCTGCTGATTACTGCGCACGGCTTCGGCAGCAACGGGCTGGAAGTCCTGCTCGACTATGATGATGCCGCGGATGCGCGCGGCTGGCTCGTGGCTTCCGCCGACCTGCACGGCGAAGTGTGGGAGGCGAACTACGAGCTCGACCCCATCACACACGAACCGCGCTTCGGGACCGTTGGCCGGCGCACGATGGGCGCGCGCGCCTCGCAGTGGGACATCCTCGACACCGTCAACTACATGCAGGCGAATTACAACGTTGATCCGGCGCGCATCTACCTCGTCGGGCACTCGATGGGCGGGTTGACCGCGCTGTTGACCGGCGCGCGCTGGGCCGACCGGTTTGCCGCGGTCGTGTCCGACAGCGGCCCGACCGACCTCATCAAGTGGGAAGACGAGACCAACCCTGACCCCCTTGATCTCGGCAGTACGCCCAACGCGTCGATCAACTATGCCATCCGCACCGAGACCGGCACGTACAATGAGCCGACCCACTATCCGGGCGCGAAGCGCGTTCCGACGGATTATCCCTTCGAGTACCAGCGCCGCTCGCCGGTCGAGTTCGCGGCCAACTTCAAGCACCTGCCGCTGCTGCTGCTGCACCCCGCCAGCGACAACAAGGTCCACCGGCATCACCCGGAAGACCTGTACCTGCTCGCGCAGCAGTATGCGCCGGAGCACGTCGAGCGGGTATACTTCCCCGGCATCCACGGCGACCGCATCGCGGACTTTGCCAACTACACGCTCGATTGGCTTAGCCAGTTCACCCGCCCGCCTGCGGATGCCCCGCGCGAGTTGAGCTTCGCGACCGACTGGTCGGGCGCACATTTCTGGCTGGACGTGAAGCTGTCCGCGGACGTGCTGCGCGAGGCGCACTGGGTGCGCGTCCACCGCGCGACGTATGACCCGTTTGCGCGTGTGGCCGAGGCGGATATCGAGAACCGCAAGCCGCTCACCGGCGACTACCTGAACGGCCTGGGCGTCTACCCGCCGCAGAACCTGGCCGTCACGCTGACCTTTGACGTCGCGCACATGGGCCTGCCGGCCAGCGGGCCGTACACCGTTGAGCTGGTCAACAAGGACGACGGCACATTCACCCGCCTGCCCATCGCCAACGCGACAGGCGGCAAGGTCGCGGCCGGTGTGCCCGCGGGCGCGTACATCGTCCGCATCACCGCAGGCGACCGGCCGCCTGCCACTCAAGTGCTCACCTTGCGCCAGGGCACGAGCGGGTACACAGGCGCGCAGGACACCTATCTGAGCAGCTGGTTGCCCGACGCCAACTACGCAGCCAGCCAGGGGCTTTACCTGTACCACAACAAGGAGGGCAGCCCGATCCTCAGCCCGGCGCTGAAGTTCGATTTGTCGCCGCTGCCCGCGGGCGCGTATCTGCGCTACGCGGTCCTGAGCGTGCGTGTGAGCCAGACGCCGGATGCCGGCAAGCCCTGGTTCACCCAACCCATGAGCGTGCATGCGCTCAACCGGCCCTGGCAGGTTGGCGAGGCGACGTGGAATCGGGCGACCGCGGGCGTCTCCTGGGCTGTTCCCGGCGCGGAGGGCGTGCCGCAGGACCGGGCCGCCGCTGCGACGGACGCCGCGGCCATCTACGCTGACGGCAGCATCACGACGCGCTACGGCTTCGACGTGACCGGCCTGGTGCGCGGCTGGCTGGCGAACCCGGCGTCGAACCAGGGCGTCCTGCTGCGCAGCGACCCGGTCGATGGGCTCTCGTATACGCAGGCGGCAGGGTCGACACTCGGCAGCTCCGAGGCGCCCGACAGCAGCAAGCGGCCCTTCCTGACGCTGATTTACACGCTCGAACAGCCCACGGCCACGCCATCGCCAACATCGTCGCCTACGGCGACTTACACGGTGACGCCGACGCCGTCGCCTACGGCGACTAACACGCCCACGCCGACGGCCACCGCGACCCCGATCGCGGGGCAGATTGCCGGCGCGATCTTTATGGACGGCAACCGCAACGGCCGCCAGGACGCCGGCGAGGAAGGGCTGGCGGGGCGGCTGGTGCAGCTCTGGCAGGGCGGTGCGCTGCAGGACAACGCGACCACCAATGCAGCCGGACAGTACAGCTTCCCCGAGGTTGCGCCCGGCGACTGGCAGGTGCTGGCGAGCGTACCGGCGAACTATGTCGTGACGACCGGCGCGAACCCCGCGACGGTGCGCGTCACGGTGGCGAATACCGTGCGGGCCGACTTCGGCATCGCGCTGCCGCCGACTGTTACGCCCACCCCTACCGCAACTGTCACCAGTACACGGACGTCGTCGCCTACGGCGACTTACACGGCCACGCCCAGGCACCGCACCTACCTGCCGCTGGTCATGGCTGATAACTGAGCAGCGTATGGATTTCGTCGGCTACTATGACCGCTATTGGGCGGACAAGGGCGACCGGGTGGATCGCCAGCGCCTCGCGCTGCTGGCGGCGCACGTCGCCGCAGGTGAGCGCGTGTTGCAGGTGGACGGCGGACCGGGCTGGCTGGCCGAAATGCTGCAAGTGCGCGGCGCGCAGGTGACGATGACCGACCTGTCGCACACCGCGGTCGAGCTGGCGCGCGGCCGCGGCGTGGCCGCGCAGCAGTGCGAGATCGATGCAGGCCCGCTGCCCTTCGGGGACGGCGCGTTCGACGTGGTCGTGTGCGACTCGCAGCTCGAACACCGCTTCGACCCGGAGCACGCGCTGGATGAGATGGTGCGCGTGCTGGCGCCGGGAGGGCGGCTGATCCTGCTCCTGCCCAACACCGCGCATTGGCGCGTGCGCTGGTGGCTGCTGCGCGGGCGCTTCCCATATGTGCCGAACACGCCGACCGACTGGCTGCACATCCGCTTTTTCACCCTGCCCGACACGCAGAGGATGCTGGCCCAGCGCGGGCTTGCGGTCGAGCAGGTGGACGGCAGCGCCAGCCTGTGGGTCAAGGGGCTGTATCCCCCATGGCTGCGCCGCGGCCTGCCCGCGAAGCTCTACACCCGGCTGGCGCGGCGCCGACCTGCGCTCTTCGCGCGCGATTTCATCGTTGTCGCGCGCAAACAACCGCTGAGTGAAGAGGTGCAAGACCCTGTTTCGCCAAGATCGAAGATGGAGATTGGTGGGAAAGCTGAGGCGATATCGTGAAAGAAGCTCCCAATCTTCAATCTGGGCGAAGCGGAGCTTCGCATATCTCCAATCTTCAATCGCCGTCCGGCGACGGCGGGCTGAAGCGGCAGGTCGCGAGCGGGCTGTTCTGGGTCGCGCTGGCGCAGGTCGTGAGCCGCGGGCTGGCCTTCGTCACCCTCCTGATTCTCGCCAAGCTGGTTGCACCGTCGATGTTTGGCCTGGTCGGCATGGCGATGGTCGCGCTCAACGCGCTGGCCCTGTTCCAGGACATCGGCTTCGAATCTGCGCTGATCTACCGGCGCAAGGCGCTGGACGAGGCCAGCCACACCGCGTTCGTAACCGTGATTCTCAGCAGCCTGCTGCTGACCGTGCTGGCGCTGGCCGCGGCGCCGCTCGTCGGCCGGTTCTTCCGCGAGGAAGCGGTCGTGCCCGTCATGCGGGTGCTGGCCCTGACCATCCTGGTTTCGAGCGTGGGCCGCGTGCCGCTCGTGCTGTTGAGCCGGGAGCTGGACTTCCGCCGCCGCATCTTCCCGGAGCTGGCCGCCAGCGTCATCGCCAGCGTTGCGGCTATCGTGATGGCGCTGCGCGGTTTCGGCGTGTGGAGCCTCGTCTGGCGCGAGATGCTGCGCGTCACCCTGGCATCCGTGCTCGTGTGGTTCGTCTCGTCTTACCGCCCGCGCTGGCAGTTCAACCTGCCTGCCGCACGCGAGCTGTTCGGCTATGGCAAGCACATCGTCTCGTCGCAGACGCTCATCTTCCTGATCACCAACGTGGACAACGCCATCATCGGGCGCTACGTGGGCGATGCCGCGCTGGGCTTCTACCAGTTCGCTTACAACACCTCGAACCAGCCCGCGACGCAGATTACCGGCGTCCTGACCCAGGTCATGTTTCCGGTCTTCTCCAAGATGGCGGACGGCGACCCGGCCCAGGCGCGCATCATGCGGGCGCGCTACTACCTGACGACCGTGCGCTACGTGACCTGGCTTACCACGCCGATTGCCGTCGCGACGATCCTGTTTGCGCCCGCGTTCATCCGCGGGCTGTACGGCGAGGTATGGGCGCCGGCGATTGTGCCGCTGCAACTCCTGGCCGTCTACGGCTTCATCCGCTCCATCGCAGCCAACATGGGCAGCGTCTTCCGGGCGCTCGGCAAGCCGCAATGGCTGACCTGGATTGCGGTCTGGCGGCTGGTCACGATGCTGGCGCTGCTGATTCCAGTGGCGGTGCGCTGGGGCATCGACGGAGTCAGCTGGCTCTCGGCCATTGTGGCCGTCGTCGATTTCGTCATCTCCGCGTGGCTGGTCGGCAAGCTGGTCGATGCGCCGTGGCATGCCTACGTGCGGATGCTCGTGCCGACGTGGGCTGCGGCGCTCGCGGCGGGCTTCCTGGCGCTCTGGGTGTATCCCGCGCTGCCGTTCGCCAAGGCCGCGTTCAACCTGCTGCTGGCGGGCGTCTTGCTCGTCGTTGTGTACCTGGTTCTCGCCTGGCTGCTGGACCCGCGGTTGCGCGAGACGCTGCGGATGGGATGGCAATCCCTCCAGCGCATGGTGGGGCGACAGAAACCCGCTGTTTCGGGCGAAGCTACGCTGCGTCCCAAAATGTAGGGGCGAGGCGATCTCGCCCCTACCGCAACGTATTGACGGGGCACACTAAGGCGGCAAAATGGCAGAGAAGCTTACCGGGGAAACGATCCTGTGCTTTGCGCCGGACCCCTGGGCGGGCCTCTGGCGCAACCGGCACCAGATTATGACCCGGCTGGCGCAGACGAACACGGTCGTCTACGTCGAGCCGCGCACCTACCTGGGGCAGGCCTGGCGCGCGCTGCGCAGCGGTCAGATTCACCTCGCAGACCTGCGGCGGCCTGCGCTGACCCATGTGCAGGATGGGCTGTGGCTCTACCGCGACCCTGTATACGCGCCATACGCGGGACGTCGCAGCGGCGGGCCGCTCACGGCCTCCCTGCGCCGCCGCGCGTTGCGCCGGGCGCTGGCGACGCTGCACGCAGGCGCGCCGATCCTGTGGCTGTTGCGACCGTTTCATGTGGACCAGATCGGGCTGTACGGCGAGAAGCTGGTCATCTATCATGTGACCGACGAGTACAGCGGGTTCCCGACCGTCACGGATGTGCCGGGGTTCGTCCGCCAGGAGGAGGCGCTGCTGCGCCGGGCCGACCTGGTCATCGTGACCTCGCCCGCGCTGCTCGCCAGCAAGGGCCAGCACAACCCGCACACCCATCTCGTGCCGAACGCGGTGGACTACGCCGGTTTCGTCGCGACGCTGGCGAGCGGCCGGCGTCTGCCGGCGCTGGCTGACGAGCCGGACAGCATCGGGCGACCGCGCATCGGCTACGTCGGCGCGCTGAACGAGAAGATCGACTTCGATCTGCTGGCCGCGATCGCGGCCCTGCGGCCCGACTGGCACCTTGTCCTGGTCGGCGCGCTGGACCTGACGGGCCATCCCGCCAAGGCCGATGCGCTCAAGCGGCTGCCCAACGTGCACTGGCTGGGTCGCGTGCCGGTGGAGGATGTGCCGCTGGCGATTGCAGGGATGGATGTCTGCCTGCTGCCTTACGTGCGCAACGAGTGGACGCGCAACATCGACTCGCTGAAGCTGTACGAGTACCTGGCGTGCGGCAGGCCGGTCGTTGCAAGCAATGTGCCGGCGGCGTGGGCGTTTGCGTCGCTGGTGCGCATCGCGGAGGGGCCGGAGCATTTCGTCGCCTCCATCGAGAAGTGGCTGGCCGAGGACTTCAACGGCCTGCACGACGTGCGCCGTGCGGCGGCCGCGGCCAACACGTGGGACATTCGCGTGGCGCAGATCGAGGGGCTGATTGCGGATGCCCTGGCACGGCGCACGCATAGTTGAAAGTTACAGGTTGCAGGTCAGATGATACGCGGCGAGGATTTCGTCTACTACGGCCCGGAGGTGTGGCAGAGCATGTGGCGCAACCGCCACCAGCTCCTGTCGCGGCTGGCGCGCGCCAACCGGGTCGTGTATGTCGAGCCGCGGCCCTATATCGAGCAGATCACCGGCGGGCTGCGCACGGGCGAGCTGCACGTTGCGGACCTGTGGCGCGACCGCGGCCTGGCGCCCGCGCTGCCCGGCCTGTGGACGTACCGCTCGCCGCGTTACGCGCCCTTGGGCGGGCCGCCGCCCGTCCGCGCTGCGTGCCACTGGCTGCGGCGGGCCGCGGTGCGCCGCGACCTGGCTGCCGCCGGGATGCGCGAGCCCATCGTCTGGATTTCGACGCCGACGCAGTTCGATGCGCGCCATGATCTGCCTGCGCGGCTGCGCGTCTATCACATCGTGGATGACTACCTGGCCTATCACGACCTGCCCGCAGAGCGGCGGCCCCGTTGGGCCAGCCTGGAGCGCCAGTTGATCGACTGGGCCGACCTGGTGGTTGCCGTGTCGCCGGAGCTGATGCAGAGCAAGGGCGGTCTCTCGCAGGGAGGACTGAATCCCAAGTTTCGCCTGCTGCCGAACGCCGTGGACCCGTGCCTGTACGCGGACGACCGGCCGCTCGGTCCCGCGCCGGAGCTGGAGGGTCTGCCGCGGCCCGTGCTTGGCTATGTGGGACTGGTCAGCGTGCGGCTCGATCTGGGGCTGTTGGATGAGCTGGCCGCGCGCCATCCGGAGTGGACGCTCGTCCTCATCGGCACGGTCTTCCGCAGCGGGTGCGGGGAGCTGCTCGACCGGCTGGCCGCGCGGCCTAACGTGCGGCTGCTGCCGCCGGTGCCTGCGGAGCGCGTGGCCGATTATGTGCGGCGGTTCGACGTGGGGCTGGCTCCCTACCGGGTGACGCAGGAGACGATTCACGCCAGTCCGCTGAAAATCTATGAGTACCTCGCTGCGGGCCTGCCGGTGGTCGCGGCCGATGTGCCGGGCGCGCGACAGTTTGCGGACGTGCTTGCGCTGGCGGACACCGCGGATGCGTGGGAAGGGGCGATTGTGGGGCAGCTTGGCGCAACCTCTGCGGAGGCGCGGGCAGCCCGGCGGCGCGCAGTTGCGCCGCATACCTGGGATGCCCGTGTCGAAACCCTGTCCGGCTTCCTGGCGGAGGCGCTCGACCGAGCGGGGCGGACCAATGCGTGACCTGCTGCTACATCCAGCCAGGCATCCTGAGCGGAGCCTCGTCCTGCGGGCGAGGCGGAGTCGAAGGAGCCGGACTGACACCCAGGCTGCGCCTGGCCCTGCCGCCCTCCGCTCAGGATGCGCCGCCACCGAGTTATCAGAGATGGGTTGGAATTACAGGTCTTTGCGTCTTTGCGTGAGCCGGGGGAGGTCGTAGCGTGCGCATCGCGATGATCCTCCGGCCGGACGCGGATCGGGTCTTTGGCGGCGACACAGTCGTCATGCGCAAGCTCGGCGCGGCCCTGTGTGACCAGGGGGTTGAGGTAGTCGTCGGGCGGCTGGGCGAGATGCCGCCCGCGCGCGGGTTTGACCTGCTGCACATCTTCGCGCTCGCGCCCGTGGATCATGCGGAGGCGATGGTTGCATGGGCGCGGAGCGGTGACACGGCCATCGTGTTCTCGCCGCTCTACTACAGTGACTTCCGCGACTGGTTCGAGCGCGCCGCGGTCACGGTCCCGCGTTGGCGCACGCTCGTCCGGCGGCTGGGCAAGCCCTTCGCCTGGCGGCTGTATCGCACATGGCAGACGGCCCGCCTGCCGTTCCAGGCCGTCTGGCGGCAGATGCGCGCGGCGCTGCGCGCGGCGGATGTCGTTGCCACAACGAGCCAGTGGGAAAACCGCTGGGTCGCCGGGCATTTCCGCCTGCCTGCGGCCATGCGGCGGGCCATGCGCATCAGCCCGCTGGGCATCGACGCGGCGCTCTACGGCCGCACGTTCAGCGAGGGTGAGCTCGCCGCGTTCCGGGCGCAGTACGGCCTGCCGGCAGGCTATGTGGTGCAGGTCGCGCGGCTCGAAGACAAGAAGAACCAGCTCGCCGTGATCAAGGCGCTGTACGACGAGCCGGTGCCGCTCGTCTTCGTCGGCAAGGACTCGCCCTACTACTCGCCCGATTACGGCGCGCGCTGCCGGGCGCTGGCCGCACAGCGCGGCAACGTCCACTTCATCGAGTGGCTGCCGGAGAGCGAACTGCCGCTGCTCTACGCCAATGCAGCGGCGCACATCCTGCCGAGCTGGGTCGAACAGCCCGGCCTGTCCAGCCTGGAAGCGGGGGCCAGCGGCACGCGCGTCATTTCGACCGCGGTCTCCGGAGTGCCTGAGATGCTTGGGAACGATGCCTGGTACTGCGACCCGTATGACCTGGCATCCATCCGCACAGCCGTGCAGACGGCGCTTGCCAGCCCGCTGCCGGCCACGCTGCGGCCCCACCTGTTGACCCGTTACGGATGGTCACAGGTGGCAGCCGCGCACCTGGCGCTGTACGCCGATGTGCTGCGCCGACGTTACCAAAGTACGAGCAGATGATGGAAACAAGTGTATGGTCCTATCTGGCAGTGCTGCGCAAGCGGCTGTGGTTGATCCTGCTGCTGTTTGCGGTCACGATGGTCGTCATCCTGGTGCGCGCCTGGCGCACGCCGCCGGCATATGCATCCTCGACCGTGCTCCAGGTCATGCCGCTGGAATCCGAGGAGGTGACGCTCTTCGCGCGGCAGAACACCGTTTCGTCCGCGGACGCCACCGCCCAGGTTATCTTCCAGTTCACCAACGTGGTGCGCAGCACGGGCATCGCGCAGCGCACGCTGTCTGAGACCGGCATCCGCATGACTGCGCGTCAGCTCCTGGACGGCCTGGCGGTCGAGCGCGATCCCGCGGGCGACATCATTACGGTGTCTGCCACGGCCGGGACGCCCGAAGAGGCGGAACAGATTCTCGTCAAGCAGGTCGAGCTGGCGTTGCAGCAGTATCGTGAGAGCCGCGCGCGGCCTGCCGTTGCGTCCGGCCGTTTTCTCGAAACGGAGCTGGACACTGCCGAACGCGAGCTGGAAAACGCGCGCGCGGAGCTGCTGCGCTTCAAGCTGGACACCGGCTTCGAGTACCTGGACCGTGAGATTGTGGCCGAACAGGACACCATCCGGCAGCTCAGCGCGGCGCAGGAGCAGGCCAATATCGAGGTGCAGCGGCTGGAGGCAGTCATGCGGGAGCTGCAAAGCCAGCGTGATGCTGCGGAGGCCGCGGCTGCGGCCGTGCCCGCAGACAGCCCGCAGGCCGCGGCCCTGCAGGCGCGGCTCAGCAGCCTGGACACTCAGATCGCGGAGCGCACCGTGGAAGTGGCCGGCCAGCGCCAGCGTGCAGCCGCATCCTTCTCGCTGTTGGCCGAGCACCAGACGAACCTGGCCTCACTCATCACCCTCACGGGCCAGTCTCAACAACTGCAAGACCTGGTCCAGGAGAAGCAGGACACGCGCGACTTCCTGGCCGACAAGGCCCGCGAGGCGCGGCTGAAGCAGAGCCAGAGCGAGAACGTGGGCTATCTGCAGGTCATCCAGCCGCCCACCACGCCGCAGAGCCGGATCAGCACGCGCACGTTGCAGATTGCGCTGCTCGGCGGCGGCTTGAGCCTGGTCGTGGGCGGGCTGTTGGCCTTCTTGCTGGAGTTCGTCGAGCAGACGGTACGCACGATGCCGCGGCGCCAGCGTGAGCGACCCCGGGAGCAGGCGTGAGCGAGTTATCGTCGCGTGCAGAGGCGCCTCCCGGCCTCTTCAGCCGCCTCCTGGGGCCACTGATCAACGCTCTGGGCGCTGCGGGCGGCATCGGGCTGGCCGCGCTGCTGGCCGACCTGATTGTGACCGGCGAGTCCGACCGCGCGGTGACGCTCGTCGGGCTGGCCGCGGTCATCACCGGGCTGGCGCTCAATCCGGCGCTGGGGCTGCTCGGTTGGCTGGCGCTCGCGCCGTTCAGCCGGATGTTCAACCTGGCGATGGGCCGCGGCCTGCCCGACCTGGGTCTCCACCGGGTGGCCGCCATGTTCCTGCTCCTGCTGCTGCTGGCGCAGGTCACCATCGGGCGGAGGCGTCTCGCCCGGCTGTCCGCTATCGAGTGGACGGGCCTGCTTTTCATCACGACCATGTTGCTGTCAGTGCCGGCCTCGCGGCTGGGCATCGTCGGGGGCGTGCAGAATGTCTTCGACACCGTTGCGCTGCCGTTGCTTTGCTTCTTCTTTGCGCGCAACCTGCTGGCAGGTGAGCGGGGACTGGGCCGGCTGGCCGTAGTGCTGGCGCTGGTCGGCGCGCTGTTGGGTCTGGCGGCCGCGCGCGAGCAGTTGACCAATCAGCCGCTACTGTCGCCCATCCCCTACCGATGGGCCTATGGGCAGTACTCGATCAAGGTCACCAGCTTCTTCGGTGCGCCGGCGATCATGGCCTTCACGCTGACCCTGCTGACTCCGGCGGTCTTTTTCGCGCTGGCGCAGGCGCGCACGACCGCGCGGCGGCTCTTCTTCACGACGATGCTGGCCGCGATCGCGGCGGGGCTGGTGCTCACATACGTGCGTGCGGGTTGGCTGGCGACTGTGGCGGGGCTGGCGGTGCTGGTTGTGCTGGCGCCACAGGCACGGCGGTATGCGCTGATGCTCGTGCCTGCAGGCCTGCTGGTCGGCCTGCTGCTCGCCAGCGGTGCATTCGACACGCGCGCGCTGACCGAACGGCTGCAGACCGAGGGCTCGATCACCTATCGCACCGAGGCGCTGCAGGTCGGCCTGCAGATTGCACAGCGCGCACCCGTGTTCGGGCTGGGCCTGGACAACTACAGCGAGACCGCGATCGCTGCGGGCTGGCGGCCGGTGGGTGGACTGGGCCTGCCGGCGGTTGCGCCCCACAACCTGTTCATCTACGTCCTCACCTCCGCCGGGGTGCTCGGACTGGCGCCGCTGCTGCTGTTGTTCGGCCTGATCGGCTGGCACGCGATCGGTGCGTGGCTGGCCGCGCGCGGCGGGGCGCGCGGCTGGCCTGCCGCGCTGCTGGGCACGCTGGCCGGTTACCTGCTGTTCGCCAACACCTTCGATGCGCTCGGCGCGCAACTTGCGAACATGCTCTTCTTCACACTCTCCGGCGCAGTCCTGGGGACAGCATGGGAGGCCCGGCAGTGAAGATCGCGCTGCTCGGCCCGTACCCGCTCGACCCGGCCGCACCCGCCGGCCAGCCGCCGCTGCCGGGCGGCGTGGAGGCCGTAGTGCTGGCGCTGGCGCGGGGCCTCGCGCAGCAGCGGGGGGTGGAGGTCAGCGTCATCACCGCGCTGCCCGGCCTGGCGCGACCGCTGTGGGTGGCAGGCGACGGCTTCCCCATCTTCTGTATGCCGCGGCCGCGCGGCGGCCGGCTGACCGGCCAGCGTGCGGTCGTAGCCGCGCTCCGCAACCAGGCGCGCGGGCTTCAGCCGGACGTCGTCCACGCCCACATTGCGGGGATCTACGCGCGCGCCGCGTTGGAGACGGGCCTGCCCGCGGTCGTCACGCTGCACGGCATCATCCGCCGAGAGATGGAGCAGGCATGGCCGGCTGTGCCCTGGCCGACGCGCCTCCGCTGGCTCAGCGATGCGCGGGCCGAAGATGGCATCCTGGCCGCGGCGCGCGAGATCATCGCCATCAGCCCGTACGTGCTGGCAGAGTGCCGGGATAAGACCGCCGCGCGCTTCCACCTGGTCGAGAACCCGGTCGCGGATGTGTTCTTTGACGGGGTCGCGCCGCCTGCGCCGGGGCATCAGCGGGTCCTGTCCGTCGCGCGTGTCATCCCGCGCAAGGGCATCCTGGCCCTGGTCGAGGCGTTTGCCGCCGTCGCGCAGACGCATCCCCAGGCGACACTGGCGCTGGTGGGCGAGATGAACTCCGCGCCGGAGTATGCCGCCGCCTGTCAGGCCCGCGCGGCCGCGCTGGGCCTTGCGGACCGCGTTCACTTCCTCGGTGCGCTGCCGCCGGAACTGGTGCGGGCCGAGTATGCCGCGGCGGACATACTCGCGCTGGCAAGCGAGCAAGAGACCGCGCCGGTCAGCATTGCGGAGGCGATGGCGATGGGCCGGCCCGTGGTCACGACGGACGTGGGCGGCTGCGCGGCGATGGTCGAGCACGGCGTGACCGGGCTGGTCGTGCCCCCGCGTGATGGGGCCGCGCTCGCCGGGGCGCTGGCCGCGCTGCTGGCCGACCCATCGCGCGCCGCGCGCATGGGACAGGCCGGACGTCAGGCTGCGCATGCCCGCTTCCGATTGGAGCCGGTAGTGAAGCGGACTCTGGCCGTGTATGAACAAGTGCTCTCGACGGCATCGGCCCCGTCCGGTGGGCGAGGGGGCGCGCGATGACCCGGCCGCTGCGCGTAGCGCTGGTCAGCTTCTACCCGCACGACCCGGCGCGCATCTCCGGCGGCATCCGCGCGGTGGCCTATCTGCTCGTGGAGGGGTTGCGGCGTCGCGCCGACCTGGAGGTCCATGTCATTCACTGCCACTCGGACATTGGCGGCCGCGGCCGCTCGGCCGATCGCACGGTCACTTCCGGCAACGTCACGATACATTATCTCGCGCAGCCGCAGCAGCGCATCGTGCCGAACATGGTCACGGCCGTGCCGCGCATCGCGCGGCAGCTTGCCGTCATCCAGCCCGATGTAGTCAATACGCACGGCCACAACTACGCGGTGGCCGCACTGGACGCAGGCTATCACCCGGTCTGGACGATTCACGGCGTGCTGGCAGAGGAGGTGCGCTACAATCCGGGGCTGTTCAACCGGCTGGCCTTCGCGCTGGCCGCGCGTTACGAGCGCCGCGCGCTGGCCGAGGTGCGCGAGATCACGGCCATCAGCCCGTACATCCGCACGCGCTATGCCGGGCGGACGCCCGCGCGCTGGCACCTGACCGAGAACCCCGCGCCCGATGACCTGTTTGACCTGGAGCGCGAGCCAGTGCCGGGGCGCATCCTGTTGCCCGCGTCGGTCATCCCGCGCAAGGACCCGCTGACGCTCATTCGCGGCCTGGCGCTGGCGCTGCCTGAGCTGCCCCGGCTGCACCTCCACATCGCAGGCCGCACGAACGAGACGGCCTACGTGCAGCAGGTGCAGGCCGCCTGCCGCGAGCTGGGGCTGGCGGACCGCGTGACGCTGCTCGGCGTGCAGAGCCAGGCTGAGATGCGCCGGCACTACCGGCAGGCGGAGCTGGTCGCACTGTCTTCGCGCGAGGAAGTCTCGCCGATGGCCGCCATCGAGGGGCTGGCCGCGGGCATCCCGGTCGTCACCACGGCCGCGGGCGGCGCGGGCTATATCGTGGAGGACGGGCAGACGGGGCGGGTCGTGCCGGTCGGGGATGCTGAGGCGTTCGCGGCCGCGCTCTGCGCTGTGCTGGGCGACGCGGCCACCTACCGCCGCATGAGCGTTGCGGCGCGCGTGGCCGCCGAGGCGCGCTTCCGGCTGGACCGGGTGGTCGACGCGTACCTGGCCGCGTACCGGGCGGCACTGTGAGGCAGGCTGCGGTGCGCGTGGTCGTCTTCGGTGAACGGCTGGCGCCGCCGCCCGACGAGGGCATCAAGAAGCTGACCCTCAGCCTGGCAGCCGCGCTACGCAGCGCGGGGCACGACGTCCGGCTGCTGACGACCGGCGGCGCGGACTGGCCGGAGATGGGTCTCGCCAACGTCCCGGCGGACCGACTCCTGCGTTCGGCTGAGCTGGCCGCGACGCTCAAGTCGTTCCGGCCCGCCGCGGTGATCTATGTGCCGACCGCCTCGCTCACGCTGGCAAGTGCGGCGCGGGGCCGCATGTTGACACGGTACGCGGGGGGCGCGCCGGTGGCGCTCGTGGCAACCCAGGGCCGGCGGCACAACGGGGCGGTGCGGCTCGCCGCGCGGCTGCTCGCGCCGGACCTGTGCGCGGTGCAGTCGGCGGTGACGCTGGCCCAGGCGCGCGCGCTGGGCTGGCGGACCGTACACCTGCCGCCCGGCGTGGACCTGGCGACTTTCCGCCCGGTATCGCCCGCCGAGAAGGGGCAGTTGCGCGCACAACACGGTTTATCCACGGATAAACCGGTCGTGCTGCACGCCGGGCATCTCAACCCGAGTCGCGGGGTGCACGACCTGGCAGCCATTGCCGACCTGGCCTGCCCGGTGCTGGCGGCCAGCACGAGCACGCCGCAGGACGCGGCGCTGGCGGGAGAGCTGGCCGCGGCCGGCGTGCGGCTCTTCACCGGCTATGTGCCGCACATCGAGGAACTGTACCAGGCTGCGGACGCGTACCTGTTTCCGGTCCCGCGTGACCCGCTGGCGCCGAGCAGCATCGACCTGCCGCTGTCGGTGCTCGAAGCCGCCGCGTGTGACCTGCCCGTCATCACCACCCGCTTCGGCGCGCTGCCTGAGCTGTGGGCGAACGCCGCAGGGGTGACGTTCTACGAGGACCGGGCCACCCTGCGCCGCGCGGTGGCACAGCTCCGCGCTGGGCCGGGCGGAACCCGGCGGCTGGCGGAGTCCTTCGGGTGGGATGCAGCGGCGCATACATTGATGAAGGGATTGCTCTCTGGCAGTTGACATGATGGATCCCGATCTGGCCTGGGCCACTTATCTGCTTGCCTCCTGGTGGGGCGGCGAGCTGCCCGCGCCCGCAGACAGCGTGGACCCGACCGCGGTCGTGCACCGGCTCCGGCGCAACGGCGTGCCGCTGCTGACGCTGGCGGGTGACGTGCGGCCCGCGGCCGCTGCGCTGCTGGCGAGCGAGCCGTTCCGCGCGGCGCTGGCGGTGGACCGGGCGCGTATGGCCGGCCAGCAGGCCACGTTCGCCGGGATTGCCGCGGCGTGGCGCGGCGCCGGTATTCCCGCGCTGTATGTCAAAGCGCTCGGCCCGCAGCCGGTCTTCCCCTATGTCAGCAACAACCTGGATGTGCTCGTGCCCCAGGCGCAGCAGGACCGGGCGCGCAAGATCGTGCGCGACATGGGGTATGTCGAGCTACGCCACATCGAGGAGCCGAACAAGTTCCTGCTGCGGCGCTACCACCTGGGCGAGAGTGCCTTCGATATCCACGTCCACGGGCGGCTGGAATGGCACACGGAGTTCGTGGATTCGCCCGCCGCGTTCCGGGCTGCCCGGCCGCGGGGTGATGATCCGGCGTTCTATCCCTCTGCCGCCGACGGCGTGCTCATTGCGCTCGCCCATGCCGTCTATGAGAACAAGGCCCTCAAGCTGATCGAGCTGGCGAAGGTCATTTATGCGGCCCGCGTTCTGCACGTGGACTGGAACGCGGTCATGGCGGGCGCAAACCGGCGCGGCTGGCTGCCGGGTCTGTGGTTCGCGCTGACGCTCTGCGCAGGATGGGAAGAGCAGCTTTACGGGACGGCCAGCCTGCCGGCAGATGTACGCGGTGCAGCCGCGGAGGGGACGCCCGCGTGGCTGCGCAACACGGTGGCCGCACGCGTGACCGGCCCGGCCCGCGCGCCGCTCGCGCTCCCCTTCCTGCACAGCAAGCGGCTCTTCTACGGCAAGATGCTGGCCGATCCCAGCGTCTCGACTGCCGTGCGCGCGCGGGAAATCTACACCCATACGCTTTATGGGACGCGCGTGCGCCTGCGGCTGCGCAGCCAGCGGCCCCTGCTCATCACGCTCGACGGCATCGACGGCTGCGGCAAGTCGGCCCAGGCGGAGCTGCTCGACCGCGCGCTGACCGGCGCGGCCCTGCGTCACCGGGTCGTCTGGACGCGCGGGGGGAGCTCGGCCCTCGTGCAGCCGCTCCTGCGCCTGGGGAAGCGGCTGCTTCGTCGCGGGCAGCCGGGGGGGGCCGTCGCGAGTGGGAGCACGGATGTGGCTGCGCGTGAGAGGGCGCGCGCCGGGATGTTTGTCCATCCGCTGGTGCGCCGTGTCTGGCCGTGGCTGGTCGCGCTGGAATTGGGTGCAGCATACTTCGTGCGCGTGCGTTGGCCCCTCTGGCGCGGCGAGGTGGTCGTGGCCGAACGTTACGTGCTGACCGCACTCATCGAGGCGGCCGCGCGGGTGGACCATCCGGGCATCGCAGCCAGCGTGCCGGGCCGGCTGCTCCGCCTGCTCGCGCCCCGGCCCGGCGCTGCATATTGGCTGGACCTGCCGCCTGCGGTCGCACTGGCACGGAAGGGCGGCGACGAATCCGCCGAGTTCCTGGCCGCTCAGGCCGCCCATGCGCCCGCGCTGGCCGCGGCGCTCCACAGCCGCTGCATCGACGCGACGCTGCCGCTCGATGTGGTGAGCGACCGGATCGTCACCGAGACGCTGCGCGACTATGAGGACGCGCACCGGACGGTGCTGAACGCACTGTTCTGCGCCAACCCGCGGCCCCTGCCCGCAGACTGGCGTGCTTCGACTGCAACCTCCTCCGAAAATGGCATGGATGCTCCTTCGACTGCGCCCCTCGCAAGCGAGGGCCTCCGCTCAGGATGCTCCCAGGCGCCTGGGGTTGAGTCAGGCAGCCTGAGCGGAGGGCGTCGCCGACGCCCGCAGTCGAAGGATGCCGCAACTCGCGACGAGGCACAGCATGACTCGGCCTGACCCGCTTCGCGTCCTCGTCGTCACGAACATGTGGCCGTCCGCCGCCGCGCCGATGGCCGGCGTCTTCGTGGCCGAGCAGGTCGCCTCGCTGGAGCGGTGCGGGGTGCAGGCGGACGTGTTGCACATCGACGGCGCGACCGGCGGCTGGCGCACGTACCTGGCGGGTTTTGGCCGGGTGCGCGACGCGCTGCGCCGCGGCCGGTACGACCTGATCCACGCGCATTACGTCTTTTCGGGCATCATGGCCCTGGGCGGCGCGGCGCTCGCCCGCCGGCGAGATGTGCCGGTGGTGGTGACGCAGCACGGCATCGAGACGCAGACCGGCTGGACGGCTCCGCTCTGCCGCTGGACGAGCCGCCGGGCCGCCGCGACGATTGCCACCTCGCAGCGCGTGCAGGCTGCACTTGGCCGTCCCGATGCCGTCGTCATCCCCTGCGGGGTGGACACGGCGCTGTTCCGGCCCATGCCCACGGCCGAGGCGCGCGCCGCGCTGGGCCTGCCGGCGGATGTGCCCCTGGTGTTGTTCGCGGGGATGCGGCGGCCCGAAAAGCGGTTTGACCTGGTGGAGACAGCGGTCGCGCGGCTGGCCGAGCAGGGCCGGCCCGTGCAACTGGTCATCGCGGAGCACGAAGCGCACGAGCGGATGCCGCTCTACATGAATGCGTGCGATGTGCTGGTCCTGGCCTCCGAGGCGGAAGGCTCACCGATGGTCGTCAAGGAGGCGCTGGCCTGCAATCTGCCCATCGTCTCGGTGGATGTGGGCGACGTGGCCGAGCTCACGGCGGGGATTCCCGGCTGTGCCATTGTGTCGCGCGACGTCGCGGCGCTGGCCGGTGGGCTGGCCGCGGCGCTGGCCTTCGGCAGCCGGACGAATGGCCGCGCCGCCGTCGCGCACCTGTCGCTGGACGCCATTGCCGCGCGCCTCGTGGCGCTGTATGGCGAGGTGGTTGCGAAGGCCTGCCCACTTATGATGGGATAAATGTTGCCAAATATGGCGAAAATCTGTATCATTACACATTCTGGCTATCCGGTTGAGCCGCGTGCGCGGCGCATGGCCGAGGCGCTCGCCGGGCGCGGCCATGCCGTTGATGTGCTGTGCCTGCACCTGCCGGGCCAGGCTCCGTCCGAGATCCTGAACGGCGTCAGCGTCGTGCGCCTGCCGGAGACGCGTCACCAGGGCGCCGGTGCAGTCGCTTACCTGAAGGAGTACGCACGTTTCTTTTTTCTGGCGGGCCGTGAACTGCTCCGCCGCCATCGCCGCACACCGTACGCGCTGGTGCAAGTCCACAACCCGCCTGATGCACTCATTTTCGCGACCCTGCCGCTCAAGCTGGCACGCGTGCCGGTGCTGCTGGACCTCCGCGAGCTGATGCCCGAGCTGTTCATGTCGCGCTTCGCCCTGGCGCGGGGCAGCGTCATCGTCCGGCTGCTGACCTGGCTGGAGCGGGCCGCGTGCGCGTATGCCGATACGGTGTTCGTGCTGCACGACCGTCACCGCCGCATCATGGCAGGTCGTGGCATTCCGCCCGGCAAGCTCGTCCAGGTGATGAACTGCCCCGATGAGCGCATCTTCGATCCGGCGCAGGCCGGCGACGGGCGCACGGCGGAAGGCGTCCGCACGGCGGAAGGCGTCCGCACGGACGGGCGTTTCGTGGTCATTCATCACGGCGGCATCATGCAGCGTTACGGCGTGGACCTGCTCGTACGCGCGGTCGCGCAGGTGCGGCCCGAGATTCCAGGGGTGAGGCTCGAGCTGTACGGCGCGGGCGATTACCGGCCCACGGTAGAGCGGCTGGTGGCGGAGCTGGGGTTGGGCGACGTGGTGCACTTTCACGGCCAGCAGCCGATCGAGCAACTCCCGGCTGCCATCCGCGCGGCAGACGTCGGAGTCGCGCCTATGCGCCAGGATGTGTTCACCGATTGCGGGCTGCCGACGAAGCTGCTGGAGTATGTGAGCCTGGGCATCCCCGCCATCGCGTCCCGCACGGCGACCACTGCGGATTATTTCGACGAGAGCATGGTGCTCTTGTTCGAGCCGGGCAATGCGGCGGACCTTGCGGCCAGGCTGCTGGCAGTCTACCGCGACCCTGCGGCCGCGCAGGCGCGTGTGGTGCAGGCGCGGCAGTTCACGGCACGCTATAACTGGCGGGGCGAGAGCGCGTCCTATTTGCAGGCCGTCGAACGTTTGCTCGCCGCTCGCGAGCACGGAGGAAAGACCTGATGATCCGGATTCATCCCACGGCTGACGTTTCCCCCCGGGCCGTCATCGGTGAGGGCACATCCATCTGGCACCAGTGTCAGGTCCGCGAGGGCGCCCACATCGGTGAGCAGTGCATCCTGGGCAAGAACGTCTACGTCGATTTCGATGTGCAGATCGGCAGCCGCGTGAAGATTCAGAACAACTGCTCGGTGTATCACGGCGCGACGCTGGAGGACGGGGTCTTTCTCGGCCCGCATGTCGTGCTGACCAACGACCTGTATCCCCGCGCCATCAATCCTGACGGCAGCCTGAAGGGCAACGACGACTGGGAGGTCGGGCCGGTGCGCATCTGCTACGGCGCATCGGTCGGCGCGCGGTCGGTCATCCTGCCGGGCGTCACGGTGGGCCGGTTCGCATTGATTGGCGCGGGCGCGGTGGTGACGCACGATGTGCCCGATCACGGCATCGTCGTCGGCTGCCCCGCGCGGCTGATCGGGTACGCGTGCGCGTGCGGCCGCCGGCTGCAATCCGATGCAGGAGGGACATGGACCTGCCCGCAGTGCGGGGCGGCCTATCCCGATTTGCCCCTTGCAGAACAATAACCCTCAACGGAGGTTTGATCCCATGTTGAACGTAGGAGTGATCGGCGTCGGTTCGATGGGCCGGAACCACGCCCGTGTTTATGCCCAGATGCCGGGGGTCAACCTGGCCGCGCTGGCCGACACAGATCTGGAAACGGTGCAATCCATCGCGCGCACTTACAAGGCCGCCCCTTACACCGACTACAACGAGATGTTGGAACGCGAGAAGCTGGACATCGTCTCGATAGCCGTGCCCACGCGCCTCCACCGTGAGGCCGCGCTGGCCGCAATCCACGCGGGCGCACACACCTTTGTCGAGAAGCCGCTGGCCTTCGGTGTGGCGGAATGCCAGGCGATGATCGATGCCGCACGGGCTGCGGGGGTGCGGCTGGGCGTCGGCCACATCGAACGCTTCAACCCCGCGATCCTGGAGCTCAAGCGGCGGCTGGAGGCCGGCGAGCTGGGCCGCGTGTTCCAGATTCGCTCGCGGCGCGTCGGGCCCTTCCCCAGCCGCATCGCGGACGTCGGCGTCGTGTTCGACCTGGCGACCCACGAGCTCAATATCATGGAATACCTGATCGGCTCGCCCATCCAGAACCTCTATGCCGAGACCGAGCAGGAAATCCATGCCAGCCACGAGGATTTGCTTTCCGGCCTGCTGAAGTTCGCCAACGGCGCGGTCGGCGTGCTGGATATCAACTGGCTGACCCCCACGAAAATCCGCGAGCTCTCCATGTTGGGCGAGCGGGGCATGTTCCACGTCAACTATCTCACCCAGGAACTCTACTTCTACGAGAACAACTATGCCAACGGCTGGGAGGGGATGGTCGCACTGATGGGCGTCAGCGAGGGCCGCATCACGAAGTACGAGATTCGCAAACGGGAGCCGCTGGTGGAGGAGCTGGAGGATTTCGTCGCCTCTGCGACCAACGGCCATGCGTCGCTCATCAGCGGCGAAGAGGGCATGCGGGCCGTCTACCTGGCGGAGAAGATGGTACTCTCCGGCAAGCTGCACAACATCCTGGCAGTCAATGGCGTGCCGGTCGCGTAACTATGCAGCCAACGTTCAGTTGATATAAGGAGATGCTATCAGCAGGCGGTACATTTCAAAAAAGTCATAATAGACTTGTGGGGTTTTCATCCAAAGTTCACGTGGATAGCTTAAAAAATGAGCGCCCCTGGTTTCATCTCCCCTGGGCAGCCGGCGGCGGCAGGCGTTTTGTCTGCATAGCACCGGGCAATCCATGACCCAGGTATCTTATCCTACCTAAGAGGACAGGAGCAGAAGAAGTGTCTAAACGCAATCTCTCGTCTTCCGGCAGATGGTTGACCGCGTTCGTGCTGCTGGCGATGTTGTTGTCGGGTGTATCGACGGGTGTCAACGCGGAAGGGCTGCAGCAGAGCGGCGGCCCGGAGGCTGGGGCGGCGCCTGAGCGCATCATTCGCACCACCGGCGCACTGCCCGGCATCTACCATATCGACTATCTCAACAATTTCTACAACCTGAATCCCGATACCCTGCCGGTTGATGGGTCCATCGGCTTCTGGATCTGGAGCACGCTGAATCCGGCCCAGAGCGGTGCGGGCCAGTATAACTGGGCTGCGCTCGACAACTGGATCAAGAGCCGTGTCGACCGCAGCGCCACCACCCCGACCGGCGTCGGCATCATGATTTCGACCTATGACACCACGACGGCGAATGACATCCGCTCGACGCCGAACTGGGTCATCAAGATTCCGGATGCCGTCATCCCGGCCACGACATCGACGGGCATCCCCCACTACATCGACTACTTCCGCCGGACGGCCCGCAAGACTTTGAACGGCGAGTTCGAGAGCGGGCTGTCGCTGTGGACTGTCAGTGACCCGGCGGCCATCACGGTTGACACTGCCCCGCCGGTTGACAGCACCTACGTCCTCGGTGACACCTTGCCGGGCCGCGGCTCCAACGGCAACGCGCTGCAACTCGGCGGCGTGAACAACGTCAATGCCACGGCCGAGCATCAGGCAGAGACCGTGCCAGCCATGCCGCCGAGCCTGGCCGGCCAGCAGAACGTTTACGTCAGCTTGCGGGTAAACATCGAGACCACCGACCCCAACCCGAACGACCACCTGTATGTCGAACTTTGGGATGCAGGTAACAACAAGCTGGGCGGCACGCAGCTCGACATCAACAACCTGAGCCATGTGGGGCAGGCCGCCGATTACTGGAAGGGCTACACCTTCGATGTGACCTCCTTCGGCACCGAGAAGGCAGTGAAGGTCGTCCTCAAGGTCGTGACCGACGGCGCCAACCCGACCATCTTCCATGTGGACAACGTGCAGTTGCGCGTGCGTCATCTCATCCCGAAGTACTGGGGCGCGGCGCATAAGGACGCATACAAGACCTTCATCAACGCGTTGGGCGCGCGCTATCGGCAGAGGCCGCCAGATGGTCCTCTGAAGGATGACAACAAGTATCTATTGCAGTTTGTCGCGATGGGCACGGGCGCGTACGGTGAGAGCCAGCCCACGCAGGACGTGGTGGATTGGGAGTATAAATCGACCTTCGACCACGTCGTGAAGAACGCGGGCATGGACACCACGGGCGAATGGCGCGATTACGTCAACGAAATCAGCCTCGCCTACGCCACTGCGTTCGGGACGGGCGATCCGGCCGGCCCGGACCGGCATGTGTTCCTGCAATATGCGCCGAGCTTCATCAGCGGCGAGGAACGCGGTTACACGACGGACTATGCCGCGGCCCTCGGCGTCGGCCTGTCGCACAACCGTCTGGCCCCGGAGTTCACGGGCCTGTACACCAACGATCGGTCCGGCTTCTACGACCCGATCCGCCTGCACTGGAACAGCGTGCCGATCGCTTTCGAAGCCTACAACGATGACCTGCGGTGCAACACGGTGCTCAGCTATTGGGCCGTCCGCAGCGCGGTGGAAAAACACGCGGATTACATCCGCACCGATCCGGATCTGCTGCGGAATTCGAGCACCGGGCTGCCGACGATCCATACGCCCATCTTCGACTGGGCGCGGCAGTACCTGGGCAAGACCGTGCAGAATACCCCGCGCGTCTGGACCATCATGCGCGAGCATCGCAACCCGGCCATGCTGACCTGCGGCACGGTCTACTACAACACGACCGCCACTTCGGCCCGCTATCCGCAGTATGGCAACTTCAACTACTGGCTCTACCAGGTGGACGCCATCACCGGCGGCAAGACCGTGGCCGAGACGAACGATAAGGGCGCGGACAGCCGCTACGCCAAGAATCCCAGCAACGGCGGCGCTTACACCCAGGCCGGCCTGGGCCTCTGCGGCGAGAAGGCGTACAGCAACATCTACCTGACCAACCCGCCCGTCTGCAACCCGCAGCCGTACAACCCGGACCTGCCGCCGCTCGTGGGCCAGAACCCGAACGACTATCGGGACTTCTACGATCCGTGGGACTGGACCGGCGAGGGCAAGGAAGCGTATGTCGTGCGCCGCACGGACCAGGCGACGAACAACCCGTATATGTTCTTCCGCATCGACGACGGCTACATTCCTGGCACGCAGGTCTATAGCGCGAAGATTACGGTCGGTTACTTCGACATCGGCACCGACCAGTGGTCGCTGAAATATCACAGCACGACCGGTGAGAAGGTCGCGGGCACCGTCACCAAGACGAACACCAAGACCTACAAGGAAATCAGCTTCACGGTGACCGACGGCAAGTTCGCCAACGGCCTGACCGGCTCCACCGACTTCTACCTGGACAGCCGCGCGCCGAACGGCACGGCTGACGGCAACGAGTGGGTGCACAAGGTCGAGGTCGAGAAGCTGGGCGCAGTGGTGGAGCCGACCCATACGCCGACCGTGACCGTCACGCCGACACAGACCCACACGCCCACTGCCACTGCAACGTCCACGCCGACGACGGGTGTGGTCGAGGGTCGCGCGTACCAGGACACCAACAAAAACGGCGCATACAATGCCGGTGAGCCGCTGCTGCAGGGTGCGGTAATGGCCCTGCTCAACATGGGCAACGTCGAGGTCTACACGGCGACTTCCGGCGCCGACGGCGTGTTCCGTTTCGCGGCGGTCGCGCCAGGGCAGTACAAGCTGGTCGAGAAGACGCCGCCGCCCGGTTACATGACTTCGTCGTACTCGCTGACGTTCGTCGTCAATGCCAACCAGACGCTTTCCGGCTTCGATGTTGGCTATCAGCAGGCCGCGACCGCGACGCCGACGGCGACTGCAACAGTCACCGCCACGGCGACGCCGACAGTGACGGCGACGCCCACGGCGACGATGACCACTGAGGTGCGCCGCGTGTACCTGCCGCTGGTGTTGCGGTAAGGATCGCGCCGGCCCTGTATATCTGAGCTAGAGGACTGCGCCCGGCGAAGCGGATCATCCATTCGCCGGGCGTTGCCTATGAATTGACAGCGCCACGCGCTGACCGAGTTGCGTATGCCAGCCAGACCGCTTTCTGCGCGCGCCCAGAGCTTGTTGCGATGTCCCGCCTGCCAGGGCGAACTCGCATGCGAGCCGGCCCGTTGCATCTGCACCGACGCAGAGTGCGGGCAGGTGTATCCCATCCTGGACGGCAGCCCCGTCCTGATCCATGAGGCCAACAGCGTCTTTACGCTGGCGGACTTCGTGGAGCAGCGCAATACGTTCTATAACCTCAAGCCGAGCCGCGCCAGCCGGTGGCTCGACCGCATCACGCCGCAGATCAGCCGCAACGTCCTGGCCGCCGAGAACTTCGACCGGTTCGCCCGGCTGCTGCTCGACGCGACACCCGACCCGCTGGTGCTCGTGCTCGGCGGCAGCGTGCTGGGCGACGGCATGGAGCGGCTGGCCGCGGACACGCGCATCGAGCTGGTCGAGAGCGATGTCTCCTTCGGCCCGCGCACCCAGCTCATCTGCGACGGCCACGACATCCCTTTTCCGACGAACACCTTTGACGGCGTCATCGTCCAGGCCGTGCTAGAGCACGTCGTGGACCCGCACCGCGTGGCCGGGGAGATTCACCGCGTGCTCAAGCCGAACGCGCTGGTCTATGCCGACACGCCCTTCATGCAGCAGATGCATGGCGGGCGCTATGACTTCGAGCGTTTCAGCTACTGGGGCCACCGCCGCCTGTTCCGCCAGTTCAGCGAAGTGGACAGCGGCGTGACGTGCGGCCCAGGCATGGCCCTGGCCTGGTCGTACACCCATTTCCTGCGCAGCTTTGCACGCGGACGGCGCACGCGCCATCTGCTCAATCTCTTTGCCAGCCTGACCTCGTTCTGGCTCAAGTACTTCGACGCCTATCTGGTCAGGCAGCCGGCGGCCATCGCGGCCGCGTCGGGCTACTACTTCCTGGGACGCAAGAGCGACGTGACTCTGTCGGACCGTGACCTGATTCAATCTTATAAGGTGGCACGGTGACGAAGGGCAGCAGCGTCCCACCGGCTGCGGGAGAGACTCTCATGCGAGCTCGACGTAATGGTGCGCGCTTCTGGCGGACGGTGGCGCTGGTGTCCGCTCTGTTGGTGTTTGCCGCGCTCCTGGCGCTGCCCGCGTTTGCAGCGGGCAGCCGCCTGCTCAACACGCCGACGCCCACCTTGCAGCCGGGAACAGGCGGCGTGGCAGGCCGCGCCTGGCACGACCTGAACGCCGATGGGGTCTACGGGCCGGAAGAGCCGCCGCTGCCGGGCCTGACCGTCACCGCGCAGGGCGCGACGACCGCCTCCGCAGTCAGCGACGCCAACGGCGCGTACCGGCTGGCGGGACTGGCGCCCGGCGTCTACCAGGTGACGGCTGTGCCGCCGGCAGGATACCAGTTGACAACCCAGGCCGCTTACAGCGTGTTCGTGGCCGACGGCACGCTGGTCACCCTGGACTTCGGCGCATATCTGCCGCCGACCCTGACGCCGACAGCCACGCTCCAGCCCGCCCTGGATGCCTCGAACGCAGAGACGGCCTATTGCGGCGGGGTATATCGAGGCGACACGAACACCGGCAAGAACAATGTCAGCCGCTATAGCTGCCAGCCCGGCTGGCACGAGAGCGGGCCGGAGCTGGTGTATCGCATCGAGGTTAACGAGGCGCAGCCTGTTTCGGTGACGCTGCTGTCCGCGGCCGCCGACCTGGACCTCTTCCTGACGCGCTATGTCTTTCCGGATTCGTGCGTGGCTGCGGGAGATGCCTTCCTGACCTATCAGGCCGAGCCCGGCGTCTACCTGCTCGCGGTGGACGGTTATGAGGGTGCGGCGGGCCCATACACCTTCCGCCTGGACTGTCCGCTGGGCCAGCAGGCCACGGCCACGCCGACCTTCACGCCGTCGCCGCGGCCGACCGCCACGCTCACGCCGACGCCGGGGCCGACCTTCACGCCGTCGCTGACGCCGCGGCCGCAGAAACTGTACCTGCCCCTCGTGCTGCGCAACTATCCGCTGCCGCCGCTGGAGCTGACCACGATCACGTTGCAGGCGGGCGTCAACGGCTATATGGCGGCGACCGATACCACGCTGGATTCATGGGAGCCGGCCACGCCGCAAGGCGATGATCGCGACCTGCGGCTCTTCTTCTCGCGCACGCAGGCCAACAATACGACCAAGTCCCCCGTGTTGCGCTTTGGTATGAATTTCCTGCCCGTCAGCGCAGTCGTTGAGCGGGCAGAACTCAGATTGTACGTGCCGACTGCACCAACGCATGACCTGCGCGGTGAGGTGCGCGGCCTCTTGCGCTCGTGGAGCGAGGCCGACGCCACCTGGACCCAATCTGCTGCCGGACAACCGTGGGCGCAACCCGGCGCGCAGGCTCTCAATAGCGACCATTCGACCTGGGCCAGCGCGCCCCGGCACATCACTGCGGGCGGCCAGTGGTACGTTTTCGACGTGACTGTGCTGGCTGCGAGCTGGGTGCGCAACCCCGGTCAGAACTACGGGATGATCTTGTTTGCGCAGGCCGGTGATAGCGAAGCCAATGTGGAGGTGCAGTTCGCCAGCCGTGAGCATCCCGACCCGGCCTTGCGCCCGCAGCTCGTCATTACCTATGGCGTCCCGTAGGGCAGCCAGAACAGGATGGAGCATGAAACGATACCTGGCGCTGGCCGGCCTGCTGTTGTTGTTCAGCATGGCCTCCGCCAGTCACGCCGCTCCCGTCGCCCCCGGAGGCACGGAGGCGGTTTCCAACGAGCAGCCGGAGACTATCCGGCTGCCCGACGCGCACCCTCCCGGCATCTACGTCTTCTACGACTGGAGCAAAGTGGACCCCCAGACTTATCCGGTCGTCGGCGGAGAGATGATCTTCACCTGGAAAAACATCGAATACGCGGCCAACAAGTATAGTTGGGGCAGCGTGGACAAGTTCATTGCGGATATGGCGAGCCAGGGCAAGCGCGCGGGCCTGCGCATCAATTCTTATGATGGCGAGTGCTGCGGCGGGTCCAGCGTGCCCGCCCATCTCAAGACCAGCACGCCCAATATCGTCATCACGTGCAGCGGCACCGAAATCCCCCGCTACTGGGATGCTTCCTACCAGAATGCCTTCTCCAAGCTCATCAAGGCGTTCGGTGCGCGCTACAACAATGACCCGCGCGTCGCCTGGATCGAGATTTCGACCGGTATCTTCGGGGAAACCGCGCCCGCAGAGGACAAGCACGACCTCTGTCTCGAAGCGGCAGGGCTGACCAGCAGCCTGTGGATCAAGACGGTCAACTGGTCGACCGATCTCTACCGCCAGGCTTTCCCGAACAAGGAGCTCTTCCTCCAGTATGCGCCGCGTTATCTGGAGCGCAAGGAACGCCGCGCGTTCACGGATTATGCGGCGGCGCTTGGGGTCGGGCTCAAGCACAACGGGCTTAAGCCGGACGGCGGCTCGGATGCGATTATCACCGACCCGACGCATCCGGCCTATCTGGCAGGCCAGTATGACCCCCTGTTGACCTGGGGCGACCAGGTGCCGACTGCCTTCGAGGGCGCGAACGTCAGCCTCAGCATCGAAGGCCGCACGAACACCATGTGGGGCCTGTATAACGCGCTGGACAAGCGCGCCGATTTCCTCGCGCTTGACACGAACGTGGTGACCGCGGCCGACCGCCAGGACCTCCTCCAGTTTGCCAGCCATTACCTGGGCAAGCGTGCGCCCGACATTCCGAGCGCGTGGGTGGCGCTGCGTGAGACGGAGTTCGACTGGTTTCCCGACTACGGCAACTTCGAATTCTATCTGGTGCAGAACGACGCGGTGCCGGGCGGCAAGACTGTGCCGCTGTTCAACGTCGGGACGGCCGCAGAGGGACGCTACACGCGACGCACGGATCAGGCCACGGGCAACAATAGCATGTATTTCGACGTGGACGAGGCCTATGCCTACGCCAACAACTACCGTGCGACCATCACCGTGACCTACTATGACCAGGGCACGGATCGCTGGGAGCTGCGCTATGATGGGCTGGCGGGCGACGACCTGCTGGGCGGCACGGTGACGAAGACGAACACGCGCACCTGGCGCAAGGCCGTTTTCGAACTGACCGAGGTCGAGTTCGGCAATGCACTGCCGGGCGGGGGCGGTCGCGCAGGCTCCGACTTCCGTATTTATAACCTGAAGGACGGCGATGAGATCATCCATATGGTGGATGTCGTCGCGCTGCCCGGCAAGCCGAAGACGCTCGTGCTCCAGCCGGGAGTGGACGGCTATAACGGCCTGACCGACACCTATCTGACCTCCTGGTATCCCGACAAGAATTACGGCACGGCTGAGGGCATGTGGCTTGGCCATCCGGACAAGATGTTCAGCGTGCTGCGCTTCGATCTCGCGCCGCTGCCCGCGAGCGCGCGGGTGATGACGGCGACGCTCCAGACCTACCACTATGGCGGTTCGAGCACATATGCCATACCGCTGAATGTGTCCGCGCATCGCCTGCTGCGTCCGTGGAGCGAGACGGCCGCCACCTGGAACCGGGCCACGGCCAGCGTGCTGTGGCAGCAGCCGGGCGCGCTGGGCAGCAGCGACCGAGATCCGACCCCTGTGGATGCGGTCGACCTGCGCCAGTTGAGCGGGTGGGTGACGCTGGATGTCACGGCATTGGTGCAGGGTTGGGTGGAGCAGCCGGCCAGCAACTACGGTCTTTGGCTCAAGGGTACGAGCGACCGCAACGCACAGTTCTATCTCTACACGGCCAATGCCGGCGCGGTGGACCTGCGGCCCCGGCTGGAAATCCAGTACTACGACATCGTGAAACCAACGGCGACGCCGACATCGGCGATCCCCACTCATACGCCTACCGCGACGCGGACGCCTACCGTCACGGCGACCGCCTCTGCGACCCCGACGGCCAGCCACACGCCGACGCCCACCGTGACGCCAACGTCGTCGCCCTCCTTGACGCCTACGGTAACCGCAACCGCGTCTCAGACGGTGACGGCGTCTCCAACAGCCACTTATGGGCCGACAGAGACCCCAACGGTCACGCCCACGCCATCTGAGACGCCCACGGCATCACCAACGGCAACTGACACGCCGACCTCCACTGCAACGAGCACTGTGACGGTGACGGCTTCACCGACCGCTACGTGGACGTCGTCGCCCACAGCGACATACACGCCGACGCCGACGCCTTCAGCCACGCCGACTTACACCCCAACCCCGACCGCAACTCCCGCCGGGCGGATTCACGGCACGGTCTGGCTGGATCTCAACCGCAATGGGCTGGCCGAACTGGGTGAACCGGGCATCGCCGGAGTCACGGTCTGGCTGGATGATGCGACGACGGTCAGTGATGCGCCGGGCGCGGGAGGACTGGGGAGTGCGGTGAGCCAGGTGAACGGCGTGTACGAGTTTGTCGCGCTGTCGCAGGGCCGCTACCGCATCACGCTGGCGCAGATGGCGAATCTGCCGCTGACGACGCAAGGCGAGGTGGTCATCGAGTTGGGCGCAGACGCAGCCCACGAGGTCTCGTTCGGCATTGGGCAGTCGCCGCGGCGCATCTATCTGCCGCTGCTGATGAGGTGATATAGCGGGCATCAGGGCGGCTATCAGCCGCCCTGATGCCCGCCCTACCAGTTCATGTCCTTCTCATACCCCAGGTCGATCAACAACTGCCCCCAGCGTGCCTTGAAAAGGTCCTTGTTTGCGCCGGTGAGATAGTTGACCCAATCGCCTGCCACGCCCTTGCGGTAGTGGCTCTTGGCATCTTCCTCACCCGGCTTGCGCCCCGCCAGCTTCTGAAAGGCCTGCGCCTCGATCAGCTTCCGCAGATACGCGGGCGGGATGCCATTTACGCGCAGCGGCATCTTTGCCCGGTGCAGGCCGCGGTTGGCCGTCAGCTTCAGGCTGGCAACCCACTGCGCCGGGCCGGCCGCGGGCATAGGGATGCCGAGGAAAGCCAGGATGCGCGTGAATTCTGCCTCTGGCGCGGTCGTCAGCACCTCATAGCGCGTCTCGTAGACACGGGGATCGCGGTAGTCCCAGTTCGCCAGTGCCTCGAATTCGGCGGTCCGGCGGTCCAGCTCCAGCCGGAGACCTTCGTCGAACTCGACCGTGTTGAGTTGCTCGCGAAACTGCGCAAACTCCTGGCGGTAGACGGGGTGCGAGTACTTGTCGGAAAAGTAGGACGAGACGAGGATGTCGCGCGGGTCGCGGATGACGTGGAATCCACGGAAGGGGGTGCCTGCCAGTTGGTCCACAAGCTGGCGCGTGGCGTTGAGGTGGATCAGAAAGCCGGCATTGGCTGCATCGTCGGGCAGCGTGTTGTAGCGGTCTTCCTGTACCACCCGCAGCCCCAGTTCGCGGCTGAAGCCCCTGATGATCGCTGCGGTCCACATCGTGGCGCAGCGATGATGGCCGAAATAGGCATACATCGTTGGGTGTGTTGCTCCTCATGGTGAGTAGACAGTCATCATATGCGCAGCACGGCGCGGCGTCAAATTGGCATTGACGGCCTTAATGCAATGTGATATTCTTGTGCTGCCTCTCATCCTGCCTCTTCCGATATGGCAGTCCGCTGCATAGCAGGTCGCGCAGGAGTACGCACATGCCGGTATACGTCTGGCTCGGTTTTCGGCGGCAGCCCAGGTGGCTGTTGTGCGCTGTCGCGTTGGGCGTGTTGGTTTGGCTCCTGGCCGGTTGTACCCCTGCGCCGGTCATTCCACAACCCGCGTTCACGCCGACGTCTGAGCCGGTGGTGCAGCCCGCGGGCCTGCGGCCCGAGACCATTGCCGGGGCCTATCTCGCCTGGGGCGTCGCGCAGAACGCCGTGCCGCCGACCCGCGCGCCATCCGACCCGCTCGCGCCGGGCAACCAGATTCTCGGGATCGACTGCCTCACGTACCTGGGCTCAGGCGGCGACGTCGGCATCTCCGGCGTCTGGGATAACCAGAATGCCATCAACTGGGGTGCGTATGATATGTGCATCGACGCGGCCGCACAACGCACCGTCACCCTGACGGACGGCCGGACCGTCGCCCAGCCCGTCATCCTTACGATTCCCAGTTCCTTCTCCGACACGGGCAGCCGCTGGTATCGGACGGGCGGCCACGGTGCGCCGGGCACAGCGGACAACCCCTACATGCGCCTCCATCTGCCCCCCTGGATGCAGAACGACGCCTATCGGTTCACGTTTCAGATGCCGGAGTCGGGCAACTACTACCAGTCGCTGCGCTATGACGGCGCGTTCAAGGAGCGGATGATCGAATTCGTCCGCGCGGCGGGCGCACGCTATAACGGCAAGCCCCAGATCTCCGCTGTGCGGGTGGCCGTGGGCGTGCAAGGCGAGAGCCACCCCGTGCTGCCCTGCCAGCCGTTCTGGGACGCGCAGCCGCCCGCGGGCGGTGATGGGCTGGCGTGTCGCGGCGACCGCACGGATCAGGTGCTGGCCGAGCACGAGAAGACCGTAAGCTGTAACGCCTACATGGATTTCGTGCGGGAGGTATCCGAAGCCGCGTATGCCGCCTTCCCGGATAAGGTCGTCGTCGTAATGGCGGATGCCGGACCTTGCAAGGGGGTTGGCAGTAAGCAGTTGCGCCGCTGGCTGTATGACAACTTTTGGACCGCCATGCCCATCGGCATCTCGATGAACAACATCAACTCGGACCGGCAGGATGCGGACGAACGGCCCGGCAATACGCTGGCGAAGTGGGCCAAGTACGCGACGGGCCGCACGCTGCGCGACATGGGCTATCCGATGCTGTTCGAGTTCGACTGGCACGCACCGAGCCTCAAAGGCATGTACTGGACCACGCTCAGCGCCGCGGCCAACGGCGGCAGCTATGTCATGCATCACAGCCCGTGGAACGGCAGCTACAGCGCGCTGCAATGGGAGGTCGTCGATTACTGGCTGGCCTCGGACCGCCGCGCCTGGGTTGTGTTCCGTGACCGTGAGTTCCCCACCTATGACTTTGCCGCGGGCTTCGGCACCAGCGGCGTCATCGGAGACTGGGGCAAACACCTGTCGGTCGTGAACCCGGAGGTTGCCCCCCAGGCCTGTGAGCCGGAGCTGCAAGCCGCCGCGCGCGCGGCCAACACTGTGGCTGTGCGCTCCGGCGGGATCAACATCACGCCCGCGTGTCCCGGCCCGCTGCTCCCGACACCTGCCATCACGCCCGCGGCCACTCCCAGCCCCGGCCCGGACCTGATGAACCGGCTGTTCAACCACCAGGCGCGGCGGCTGCCGCCCGGCGAGACGCTGGATCTGGCCCTGTCCGACGCATGGCAGTTCTACGGCCGCACCTCGCCCGTCACCGTCACGGTCTCCTATCTGGACATCGGTACGGATGCGTTCACGGTGAGCCTGCCGGATGCTGCGGGGATCCGCCGCGCGCACGTCATCAGTAAGACGGGCACGGGCATCTGGCAGCGCCACACCTGGACGCAGATCGCCCGGATCGCCAATCCTGCGGACGGCAGCGCGTTCGCCACCATTGCGAATGATACGCTGGGCGACGAGTATCTGCACGAGTTCTACTTCGATGTGGATGGCGCGTGGGCGCCTTCGCCCACGCCGACGATGACCCTGACACGCGCGCCGAGCCCGACCGCGAGCCTGACGCTCACGGCGACGGCGGCGGCGGCGCCTACGACGACGCCTACGATGACGCCTACGCCTACGATAACGTCATCACCCACGCGGACGATGACGAACAGCCCGACGCCATCAGCGACCCCAACCGCCAGGGCTACGCCGACGGCTGCGCCTTCTCACACGCCGATCCCAACATCACCGGTCGCGCCGAGTCCTGTGCCGGGCGCAGACTGTGCGGCAGCGCTGCGCAGCACGGTGCGCCTGGGGCCGGGCGTCAAGTCGGTTGCAGCAGCCGCGCAGAGGGATGTTGCTGCCTACTATGTGGGCCTGTTCGATTCGAGCGAGCTGTTGCGCATGGATGCGGATGGCGCGGTGGTCTGGCGCGTCGCGACGGGCGCGGGCCGCACGAACGGTGTGGCTGCCGGCGGCGATGTGGTGATTACGACGAATCGTGACCGCGGGGCTGTCACCCTGCACCGGGCCGCGACCGGCGCACGCATCGCCACCCTCCCGACCGGCAACCTGCCGTGGGGCGTCTCAGCCGACGACGAGCGGGCCTACGTCGCCAATTTCGGTAGCGGCTCCGTGAGCGTCGTAGACCTGGCGCGCGGCGAGATCGTGCGGACCGTGCCGGTCGGTCTTCAGCCGGTCACGACCCTGTCCCACAGCGGGCGCGTCTATGTGTTGCACCTGAACGGCGCGGTGTTCGTATTGGATGCAGACGGCAACCGGCAGTTGCAGGCAGTTGCGCCGCTGTCCGGCGCGCGCGCCCTGGCGCTCGATCCCCTGCGCAACCGCCTGTATGTCACCGGCGAACCGGCCCGCGTCAGCGTGCTCGACGCGGCCAGCCTGCAGGAGGTCACGCGCTTCGCCCTGCCCGGCCCGGCCTATGCCGCGGCCGTCAATCCGCAGACCGGACGGCTGTTCGCCGTGGCCCCGCACTATAACCGGCTGTACGTGGTGGAGCCGGAGGGTGGCGCGGTCGCTCAACTGGCCCTGCCGGCCCAGGACGCGGTGGAGGGCGGCCAGGGCCTTGCGGTGCTCGATGGACAGCTTGCCGTGGCCGATTATGCCGCGGGCAGCCTGACCCTGGTCACGGACACGACCTGCGCAGACCGCCTGACGCCGGTGGCCGAAGCCAATCCCGGACTGCTGCCCGGAGTGAGTCCCACGCCGAGCATGGTGCGCCCAACGACAACACGCACGCCGACCGCCACGCTGCGCGCCATATCCACGCTGGCTCTGACATCGAGCCCGACACCCCAGCCCATCGCAACCACTGCGCCGACACGCACCCCGTCGTCCAGCGCCACACCCACGCGGACTCCCACTTCCACGTGGACGCCCACCCCCACGCATACCCCGACCGCCATGCCGACTCCGACTGCCACCGTCCCGCCGACTCCGGCTGTTATCCAGGCCAAGATCGAGATTCTCTGGCCCCACGGCGGCGCAGATGTGCGCGATGCAGACCTTGCCAATATCACAGCTTATCTCATCATGCCGGGAGGCAACGACGCGCCGCCCTGTGACTGGAATCCTACGGTGCGGCTGTGGTCGGCGCGCAACACCGAGCCGGCGCGTATGCTCACCACCGGAACCAAGCGGCTGTTGACGACCAACGCCCGCACCTTCCCGGTCTGGGATTTCAACGATGTGGATGTCTCCGCCGCGCGTGACCCCCTCAATAAACTGGCGTTCTTCGTCACGGTGGACGGGGTGCAGACGTACCATAACATCTGGATTCACGCGGCGGACGCGCGTACGGTCTTCCCCCAGGCCGATGTGCCGGTCGCGGCCATCCAGTGGCGGCCGAGCACGGTGGATGCGCGCATCGAGATTGTCTGGCCGCACGCCGGCGCGCCGTTGCGCGAAGCGCGGCTGGCGAATGTCACCGCCTACCTCTTTGCCGCAGGCGGCAAGCAGGCGCTCTCGCCCGCGCTGACCTGGCGGCCCACCGTGCGCCTGCACCGGTCGCTGAACAACGACCCGGAGCAGCCCGGCAGCACAGTCACAGGCACCCCGCGCGAAGTCACGGCAGAGAACGGGGTGCGCTTCCTCGCCTGGGATTTCAACGATATCGACGTGAGCCTGGCCCAAGACCCGCTGAATCAGCTCTTCCTATGGGTCAGCGTGGATGCTGCGATCACGTATACCAACCTCTGGGTACACGGGACCGAGCCGCGCACCATCTTCCCACAGCCGGACATTCTGAACTCCTGCGAGTGACGGCTGGTTGATCCTTGCACCTGATATCGCGCATACAACGACTGGCCCTTCTGTAGTATAAGGTATACAGGCAGGCGTATTCTGCCAATCGCAACCAGGAGCCAAGCTATGTCCCGTGTGCTGAACCGCCGTGCATTTCTCAGACATATTGCGTTTCTCTCGGCCAGCGGGCTGGCCGCAAGCGCGTGCAGTGGTCGTTCTGCTTCGCAGGCGCCCGCGACGACACAGCCGGCCAGCTCGGCGGCAACCGTCGCCCCGCGCACGGTCGAGGCGACTACGGCTCCGGCGACTGGAGCAGCCTACCTGGCTGTTGCGCGCGGCGCGGGAGCGGACCCCGCCGAGCTGACCCGTCGTGCCGTTGCGGCTGTCGGCGGCATCGAACGCTTCGTCAAGTCCGGCGCCGACGTCATCCTCAAGCCCAACATCTGCAATGCCTACCACGGCCCCGAATATGCCAGCACGACCAATCCACAGGTGCTGGCGGCCCTGGTCAGCCTGTGCCTTGGGGCGGGCGCAAAGCGCGTGCGTGTCCTCGACTATCCATTTGCAGGGGCGGCCCAGGCGGCCTATGCCACCAGCGGCATCGAGGCAGCCGTGACGCAGGCCGGCGGGCAGATGGAGGTCATGAGCCGGATGAAGTTCCGCCCCCTGGCGCTGCCGGATGGGGTCGCGCTCAAAGAGTGGCAGGTGTACGGCGAGATCCTTGATGCAGATGTCGTCATCAACGTGCCGATTGCCAAGAATCACGGCAGCGCGGGGTTGACGCTCGGCATGAAGAACCTGATGGGCGTGGTCGAGAATCGGAACGGGTTCCATGCGCGCGGGCTGCACCAGTGCATCGCGGACCTGAACACCGGAGTCAAGCCGCAGCTCACGATCGTGGATGCGGTGCGGATGCTGATGGCGAACGGACCCACCGGCGGCAACCTCGCAGATGTCAAGCAGGCCGATACGGTCATCGCCAGCGCCGATGTCGTGGCCGCAGATGCATACGCAGCGACGCTGTTCGGCAAGGCGCCCGGTGATATCGGGTACATTCGCATCGCCGCGGAGATGGGGTTGGGCACAAACGACCTGCAGGCGATCAAGGTCGAGGAGATTGCGGTGTGAGGTGGCGCAAGCTCCGGCCGGCTGTGCAGGTGGTAGCGCTGCTGCTGTTTGTCGGGCTGGCGCTTGCGGCTGGCCGCGGCGCACTCCCGGCGGACCTGTTTTTCCGGCTCGATCCGCTGGCAGGCTTGGCCGGAATGCTGGCGGGGCGGCGGCTGATTCCGGCGCTGCTGGCCGGTGCGCTCATCGTGCTGGCGGGGACGCTGCTCCTGGGCCGGGCCTGGTGTGGCTGGCTGTGCCCGCTCGGAACACTGCTCGATTGGACGCCCGCGCGGCAAGCGCGCCCGAAAGACGCTGAACTGGCCCCCGCCTGGCGCAGCGTGAAGTACTTCCTCCTGGCGTTCATCCTGGTCAGCGCTCTGTTCGGCAGCCTGACCTTCCTCGTGCTCGATCCGCTCACATTGCTGTATCGCACGTTTGCAACGGTCCTTTGGCCCGCGTTCAATGCCCTGCTGCTGGCCGCCGAGCATGCCCTGTACCGGCTGCCCTTCCTGCAGGCGCCCATCGATGCGCTGGAAAGCACGCGCGGGGCCTGGCTGCCCCTTGAGCCGCCCGCGTATGCCGGCGCAGTCCTCGCCGCGCTTCTCTTCGCCGGTGTGCTGGCGCTTAATGCGGTGCGGCCGCGCTTCTGGTGCCGCTATTTGTGTCCGCTGGGCGGCATGTTGGGCCTGGTCAGCCGGTTCGCCTGGCTTCGGCGGACGGTGAGCAGTGAGTGTGTGGCGTGCCAACGGTGTGTGCGCGCCTGTCCTACCGGCACGATTGATCCTGCGCGCGGATATGCCAGTGACCCCGCAGAATGCACGATGTGCCTCGATTGCCTGCCGGCGTGCGCGCGGGGCGGGCAGACCTTCACCGGCCACCTTCGTCCGGCCCCACGCCAGCCCTACGATTTGTCCCGGCGGCGCTTCCTGGGCGCAGCCGCGGCTGCCATCGCCGCCATCGGCGTATTCGCCGTCGAACCGGCTGCGCGCCGCGCGCAGGCCCGGCTCATCCGGCCGCCCGGTGCGCAGTCGCCGCAGTTCGCCGCACAGTGCATCCGCTGCGGCCTGTGCATCAAGGCCTGCCCGACCTCCGGCTTGCAGCTCAGCCTTTCCGAAGCCGGCACCGGCGCAGCATGGACGCCCGTCCTCGTGCCGCGGCTCGGCTACTGTGATTACACCTGTAACGCGTGCGGTCAGGTCTGCCCGACGGGCGCCATCCCGCCGCTGGCGCTCGCTGAGAAGCGGCAGGCAGTCATGGGCCACGCCTACATCGACCGCAGCCGCTGCCTGCCCTGGGCCGACAACATCACCTGTCTCGTCTGTGAAGAGATGTGCCCGCTGCCTGACAAGGCAATCAAGCTGGAAGATGTCACGGTCACCGGGCTGGATGGCACATCGATCGCGGTGCGTCGCCCGCACGTCCAGCATGACCGGTGCGTGGGCTGCGGCATCTGCGAAAACCGCTGTCCGCTGGCTGGCGAGTCGGCCATCCGCGTGGCCGCACCCTCAGATCTGGGGGGGCTGTCGGGTTAGCGCAGGCCACACCCGGCCGCCAGTCAGTCCACTCCACCGTCAGTCATCTGCCGCTTGATGCGCTCTGCCAGCGCGTCCAGTTCCGCGCGTGCGGGCAGGTGCGGGTGCCAGCCGAGGTGCACGCGATCTCGGTCGCCCGTATAGCGCGCCATGACGTGCAGGTGGAAATGGAAGACATCCTGCTGGCCAGCGCGTTCGTTGGCCTGGAGCAGGTTCAACCCATCCGCCTGGAGCGCGGCCTTGACCGCCTTCGCCACCTCGATGGTCAGCGCAAAGACTTCCGCGCCTGTCGCCGCGTCGAGCGCGTAGATATCCTGGATGTGCCCCTTCGGGATGACCAGTACATGGCCCGGCACGGGCTGGTTAATGTCCATGAACGCCAGCGCGCCGGCGGTCTCTGCGACGATGCTGGCCGCCGCCTCGCCGTTCACGATTCGGCAGAAGATACACTCTGACATGCTATTGCCTCCGGTTGAATCCTCAAAGCCAGTTTGCCATAAAAACTGTAATTGTACCCGTCACATTTTGCGTGCTTGGCCGTCTATCATATAGGGAAGATGGGGGTTAGCACCAATTTTCCCGGCGCCATCGCTTCAGCGCGACGGAATGTCGCGGTCGCCCCTGTCAAGGAGGGAGACCATGATTCACATCAAGCGGATTTTTGCCTCACCACTTGCGTATGTAGTGCTCTGCGCTTTCCTTGTCTTGCTCATCCTCACGCTCGCCGGCGGTGGTACACCTGTGGTCACGGCAGATGAGGATCCCGCCGGCCCGGCTCCCGCCACAGCCGGCCCCTGGCGCTCCGGTGGACCCTACGGCGGCGCGGTGCGCGCGCTCGGCCTCTCTCCTGCGTTCAATACAGACGGCTTTGCACTGGCAGGCGGCTGGCAGCAAGGGGCCTATGGCGTCACCGGCGGCTTCGGCATCGCACGCACATCTGACGGCGGCGCGAGCTGGCAGCTCCTCCAGGATGCCCAGCACCGCTGGCCCGTCTTTGACCTGGCGATTTCCCCCGCCTTTGCGACCGACCGCACGGCCTTTGCAGGCACCGATGTCGGCCTGCTCCGCTCGACCAACCGGGGCGACACGTGGACCCGTCTCTACGGCGGGTTGCCGGCCAGTACCGACAAAGAACCTGAGCTGGACGACATCATGCGCGTCCGCATCTCACCTGCATTTGTGGCTGACCGCACGATCTACGCGCTCCCGCGCTCACCGTCCGGCGGGCAGGCCAGCCTCTATCGCTCCACCGACCGCGGCGACACCTGGACGCGCGTCTACACGGGCACAGTCACAGCCCTCGCGCTCAGCCGCCACTTCGACACCGATAACACTCTTTTTATCGCGGTCCGGCAGACCGGCACGACGCGCATCCTGCGCTCGACGACTCGCTGGGGGACGTGGGCCGAGGTCTACAATGCGGGCGCGACGCCGGTGGCTGACCTCCTGGCGCTGCACGACGCGACTGTGCTCCTGGCCACCGATCAGGGCATCATCCGCCTCGTGCCTCAGGGCGACGTTTACGTAACGGACCCCGTCACCGAGAACATCGCGACCGCGGTCAACCGGCTTGCGCTGGCGGGCGACCACATCTACGCGGCCGCGGAGGGCGGGCTGTATATCTCGCTCAGCGAGGGGCGCACGTGGCAGCGGTATGCCGACACGCCCGCGCTGCCATTCCACGCGGTTGCGCCCTGCCCGCTGTGGGGTGCGTGCCACGCGCTGATGGCGGGCAGCGATGCGGGCATGCTGTTCACGCCCGATGACAACCTCCAGCCGTGGCGCTGGCTGCCCGGCCTCTACCCGCTGCGTACCGAGAGCGTGGTTGCCTCGCCCGCGTATGATAGCGACGGGACCCTGTTTGCCGGCACCGAGGAAGGCGTCTTCCGCAGCGCCGACCGCGGGATCACCTGGCAGCGGCTCCCGACCGGGGATCCGCCGGGCCATGATGCGGTCTTCCGCGCGGTGCGGCTGTCGCCGGCCTACGCGACCGACGGGACCGTGTTTGCCAGCTATGAAGATCGCACCCTCGCGCAGACCGCGTTGTACCGTTCCAGCGACCGCGGCCAGACCTGGACGGTGTTCCCCGCAGTCGCGGGCGGCACTGCGCTGGCCGTCTCGCCCGCCTTTCCGGTGGATCGCACGGTGTTCTTCGGCCGCGGGGATCGCGTCTTCAAGTCCACCGATGCGGGCGCGACCTGGACGAGCTACCCGGTCGCGGACATCGACCCGATCACCGAGATAGCCGTCTCGCCCGGCTATGCCACCGACCATACAGTGTATCTGACGGGCTTTGGCGGCGTACGGCGGAGCCTGGACGGGGGCGTGAACTGGACGACCATGCCCACCTCCGCGCCTGCCTATGACCTGGCGATTTCGCCCGCTTATGCGACGGACGGCACGGTTTGGCATACGTATCGGGCCATCGAATCGGCGGGCGATGACACGCCGGAAAGCGCAGTCGTCCGGACGACCAACTGGGGCGGCACATGGAGCATGGCGACCGCGGGGCTGCCCGGCGTGTACGAGCCGTTCCCGTATCCCGTGGCCGTCTCCCCCCGCTACGCAGCGGACCGGGCGCTCTTCACCGCGCTGTACGGGCAGTTCGTGGCCGGCACATCGCACAGCCTGTATCGCGGCCTGGACGGCGGCGCCTGGTGGAACGACCTGGGCCCCGCACCCGGCAACCCCAATGTGTTCGAGCTGGCTGCCACGGGCTATGGGCCGCTGGCGGTTGCTGCGCATCTCGCGACCGATGCGGGCGTGTGGCATTACGAGTCGCTGTGCGAGGAACGACTGACCAATGGCGGCTTCGAGGTCAACGGCGCCGGCTGGCAGCTCCCCGCGACGCCTGCAACCGCGGCCTACAGCACGAAGTACGCACACACCGGGCAGCAGAGCGTACGGACCGGCATCGACGGCGGTACGAACGTCTACAGCTACTCGTCGGGCAACCAGTACGTCACGATTCCGGCGGGCAGCGCCAGCGCGACGCTCACCGTCTGGTGGTATCCCATCTCGGGTGAGGGGCCGCTGGCGGCTGAACCTGCCGCAGTCGAAGGCGAGCCGGATGCACGCATCCTCGCCGCGGCCGCGGCGAGCAGCCTGGGTCTTGCGCCGGAAGAGGTCGCGCCCGATGCCATCCAGAGCACCGACCGCCAGTACATCCTGCTGCTCGACGGCAACGGCAATGTCCTCAAGACACTCCTGTGGACGCGCAGCAATGCGCGTACCTGGCAGCAGCTCACCTTCGACCTGGCTGCCTATCGCGGGGTTGCGCTGCGGGTGGCCTTCGGCACGTACAACGACGGCAAAGACGGCGCAACGGCCATGTACATCGACGATGCGGCGCTGACCATCTGCTGGCCTGCGCCCGCAGAACCCACCGTCACCCCGACACCCACCGCGACACGCGGACCGCTCGTGCCGCGGGCATACCTGCCGCTGACGCTGCACAACTATCCCGTCCCGACGCCGACGTTGTCGCCTACGGCGACTTACACGCCGACGCCGTCGCCTGCGGCGACTTACACGCCGACGTCGTCGCCTGCGGCGACTTACACGCCGACGCCGTCGCCTACGCTGCCTCCCGGACCTACCGTCACCCCGGCAGTGTGCTATGCAGGTCTCGCAAACGGCGGCTTCGAAACCGACGCGGCCTGGATCATCCGCTCGAACCCTGTGTTGGCTGGTTATGTCACGTCGCCCGTCCACTCCGGTCTGCGGAGCATGCGTACCGGCATTCCGGCGGGCGGCAGCAACGTGACGAGCTATTCGCCCATCGAGCAGGCGGCCACCTTCCCCGCAACGCTGGCCTCTGCGCGGCTGCGGTTCTGGCGCTACAACATCTACGGCGACGGGACGGCTGCCGGGAGCGAGGCTGCCGCGATTGATGCGCGCCTGCTGCCCACCCGCGAGGCGGACCTGCCGGATGCGGTCTTTGCCGTCGATTTCTTCTACGTCATCGGCATCCGGCCCGACGGCGCGATCGAGTGGCTGCTCACCGAGAGCCTCACCAACGCCACATGGCGGGAGCGGACGGTCGATGTCAGCCGGTTCCGCGGGCAGACCATCCGCTTCCAGTTCGGTACCTACAATAACGGCACCGGCGGCATCAGCCGCACGTTCGTGGACGACGTCTCACTCGAACTCTGCCCGCCCGCGGGTGCGCTGGTCCTGCCGGATGGCTGGCCGCAGCGCGTCGTTGGCCGGGCGGAGTCAAGTACGCTGTACGCGGATGTGAGCAGCGTGCTGTATCGCTCCGACGACGCAGGCGGCACGTGGCATGTCACGGGCACGGCGCGGCCTGAGCATACGCTGCTCGGCGCACCGCCTGAAGTGCTCTATGCCGGGACCGGCCGCTCGTGCTATGCCGGCGGCCCTGCGACCGATGTCTGGCGTACGTTGAACTCCGGCGCAAGCTGGCTGGCGCTCCCGGCAGCCGCGAACCTCAAGCCGCTGGCCGCGCACGCGAGCCAGCCCTGGCTCTACCTGGGCGGCTGCGGCGGGCCGTCGCTCAGCCTGAACGGCGGCGCGACCGTACTCTTCCAGCCTGACCCGCTGTTCAGCCTGTACGATGTCAAGCAGCTTGCGCCCGCGGGTGCAGACTGGCATACGGTCTGGGCGGGCGCGGTGAGCGAGGGCGGGGGCGGCGCAGTGCTCGTCAGCCGCGATGGCGGCGACACCTGGACGCAGAGCACGCCCCTCTACCTGGAAATGGGCTGGACCGGCGCACTGGCGCTGAACCGCCCTGTGCCGGGAGGCGTGTTTGCAGCCGCGTCGCGCGGCTTCTTCCAGACGGCGGATGACGGCGCGACGTGGAAGAACGCGTCCGCCGGGCTGGCGGATGTCGTGGACCCGGGCACGGCAGACCGTTCCTACGGGCTGCTCGCCATTGCGCAAAGCCCTGTCGATGGCCGCGTTTACCTCGGCACGGTGCGTGGGCTGTACGTGCGCCCTGGGCCGGCTGCGGCCTGGCAGAAGGTTACGGGCGTGCCGTTCGAGAACCTCGAAGTCAGCGATCTGTTGCTGCTGGATGCTGCGCCGGGCCGCCTGTACGTGACGACGCCGGCGGGCGTCTTCATCTATGACACGGGCAGCAGCCCGCCCACCCCGACGCTGACGCCCACGGCGACGGCCACCGCCACACCGACCCGCACGCCGACGCCCACGGTTTCCACCGCAGTGATTCCGACCGCCGCGCCGGGCGCCTGGCCGACACCCTACGCGCTGGCCGCGCTGGCCCTGCCCGCGGGCAGCCATCCGCACGGTCTCCTGGTCAATGCGACCGATGCGCACCTCTACGCGGCCTACCACGGCGCAAACCACGATGGCCGGCGGTTGGGCATCCTGCGCATCAACCCGCTGGCTGCTGAGGCGACAGTCGAGTTGGACACGGAACCCGCGGGGCCGAATGGCGTCGCGCTCCTGCCGCGGTCCGGCACGGCGGCGGGCTACTGGATTGCAGTCACGCAGCGCGAGACGGGCGAGCTTGTCTTCGTGGATCCGGTGACGCGCGCAGTCACGGCCCGCCGCGATGTGGGCGATCAGCCGGATGGCGTCGCGGTGGCTGGTGACAGCTTGTATGTGGCTAATTACGCCAACGATATGGTCAGCCGCTTCGACCCGGTGACGCTCGCGGGCCTGGGGGAGATCGGCGTGGGCCATGAGCCGTCCCTGTTCGCTGTGGACCCCGACACCGGCGACGCCTACCTCTCGCTGCACGGCGCGAACAAGGTCGCCCGGCTGCGCGGCGGCAGCGTGGCGGAGGAATACCTGGAGATCCCTGAGCCGTACAGCCTTGCGTTCGACGCCACCGACCGGCGGTTGTATGTCGCCAGCCGCGGGCACCATCACATGGTCACGGTGCTGGACATCGCGGCAGGCAGCCGCGCCGGTGTCATTCCGGTGGGCGGCGAGGCGCTGCTCGTCGCGGTCAATCCGGACACCGGGCATCTGTTCGTGGTCGTAGCCGCCGGATCGGGACGGCAGGCCGAGGTGTACAGCACGCTCGACTGGCGGCGCATCGCGGTTATTCCGCTGCCCGCGGGCGCAGAGGAAGGCATCGCGGTGGACAGCCGCGCCGGCAAGGTGTATATCGCGTGCGGCGAGAGCGATACGATTGCGGTCATTCAGGATGTCGCGGCGGCGGAGGTGCTGTTCACCAGCGACCGCAACGGCAACACCGAAGTCTACCGGATGCTGCCTGACGGCCGGGAGCAGACGCGGCTGACCTTCACCCCCGGCCTGTCCGAGACGGATGCGGCCGGCTCGCCGGATGGCCGGTGGATTGCCTACACCGTCACGAGCGGCGCGGGCCGCGAGCTGTGGCGCATGAGCCGGAACGGGCGCAACGCCCACCGGTTGACCTCCGGCGGGCTGGACGACTACAACCCGGCGTGGTCGCCCGGCGGCGAATACCTGGCCTTCGTATCGACCCGCAGCGGCCAGCCCCACATCTACCGCCTGGACCTGGCGACAGGCGCGGTCACGCCGCTCAATGTAGCGGCGGGGAGTGCGCAGGGGCCGGACTGGTCATGGGCCACCGGCCGGATTGCGTTCGAGTACAGCGCGACCGGCGGCAATACAGTGCTGTACACGATGGCTGCGGACGGCAGCGGCGCGCAGCAGCTTCTCGCGAACCCCAACAGCGATGCGCAGCCGAGCTGGAGCCCGGCCGGGGACCGGCTGGTCTTCTGGGGCACGCGCTCCGAGCAGACGCTCTACCGGGTCAATGCGGACGGGAGCGGCGTCGTGCCGCTGGTGTCGCGCGCCCTGCGCCCGGCTGCGCCCCACTGGGGGCCCGCCGGCTCTGACTGGATCGTCTTCACCGGCTACCGGCCGGGCAGCGGCCATAGCGAGGTGTTCCGCACAAGTCCTGACGGCACGGGCGTCGTGCTGCTCACGCATAACGAGGTGGACTTCGACAACGTGACGGGCTGGCTGCCGGGCAAAGCACCTTGAGGCCTTCGATCAAGGGTGCGTTTCAGGAGGGCGGGCATCCTGAGCGAGTCTGCGGTTCAAGGTCAGGAGCGGCGGAAGGCCAGTCGAAGAATTCCGCCCGGCTGGTCTCGCGCAGCCATCCTTCGACTGGCGGCATTTCGTTGAAAATGCGATGTCGCTAACCCGCTCAGGATGCCCGCGTTGGTCGCGCGAGTGGAGATTCCCGGGGTTCATTTGACACCCGTCTCTCCAGCCCGTATACTCAGTCATATGACGGAACGCACACGCCAGGTGGCCGGCGCAGTCCTGGTCGGGGCCCTGCTGCTGGCCCTCTTTTACCCCGTGCTCCGCTGGCTCGCCGGCGAATGGCTCGGCAACGACTACTACTCACACGGCCCACTCGTGCCCCTGATTTCCGCGTTCTTCGCGTGGCGGCTGTGGAGCAAGTGGCCGGCTGACCGGCGCCGGGTGACGATGGAGACGGCGGGTTTGGCCCCTGTGCTGGTGGGGCTGGCCGTTTACGTTTACGCCCTCGTGCAGCGCGCGTACTTCATTGCGACTCTGGCCCTCATCGTCATCCTGGCGGGCGTCATCTGGTATCTCCTCGGCGGCGCGGCCCTGCGGCGGCTCGCATTCCCTGTCGCCTTCCTGTTCTTCATGGCCCCGCTGCCTTTTGTGGAGCCGTTGAGCGTGCCGCTGGCGCAGGTCACCGGCGCGATCTCTGCCGCGGTCGTGCGCCTGTTCGGTGTGCCGATCGAGGTCAACGGCGCGCAGGTGAGCCTGCCCAACGCGCAGCTTGTCGTCGGCGCGCAGTGCAGCGGGCTGCGCTCGATCGTTACGCTGCTGACCCTGGTTGGGCTGGTGGTCTTTGTCGTTGATGGGTCGTGGCCGGGGAAGCTGCTCCTGGCGCTCAGCAGCATCCCGATTGCCGCCCTGGGGAACGTGCTGCGCGTATCGTCGCTGCTCGGTGTGGCGAACACCTGGGGCGCAGAGACCGCGTTCAAGTACTATCACGACTACTCCGGCATCGTCTTCTTTGCCAGTGCAGTCGTCCTGCTCATCCTGTTCAGCCGGTGGTGTGGATGTCGCGAGATCAGGGAAGATATCTTCTGATCGTGGCCCTGCTGCTCGTGGCCGTGGGCGCAACCCTGTGGATCACCCTGGGCCGACCGTTGGGCGCGAGCACCGCGGGCGGCTATGAGTTCGTCGCGGACATCGACAACTGGCGGCGCACCGACCGCGAGCGCGCTGTTACATCACCCTTCAACTTCAACCTTGCCGCGGACCTTAAGGCGCTGCCCCTGCAGCTAGGCGACTGGCAGGGCATCGAAGTGCCCCAGAGCAACCTCGAGGTCTTCATCCTCCTGGAGCCGGAGCAGTACGTCCAGCGGTTGTATCAGAAACCTGACGGCCAGAGCGTGTGGTTAAGCCTGATCGGCAGCCGCAAGTCCAAGAGCTTCCACTCGCCGCAAATCTGCTATGACGCGGACGGCTGGCAGACCACAGCCGGATCGGAACCGGTGCAACTTGCGGACGGGCAGGTATACGCCCTGCGGCTGCTGGCGACGAAGACCGAAGAGGGCGGTATCGCGGAGCACGTGGTGATGTACTTCTACCTGTGGCCGAACTACGCACGCGACCCGCAGGACGGCATGGTGCTGGTCAAGGTGACCGCCCCCATCTACGACACTGTAGAGGAGACGGTCGCACTCGAACAGGAATTCCTCAACGAGCTCTTCGTCTCGGCGCGGGAATGAACCAAATCCGGAGGTAGCCCGCAGCCACGCGGACCGCCGAGCACCAGCTCGGCGGTATATCTTCGAATCAGAGCATGCTACGGCGCCAAACAATACCCGTAGGGGCGAGGTCACCTCGCCCCTACGCAGACGGTATGTGAAGCGTACTATGACGCGGAGCGCACCGCAACCGCCTCAAGATGCTGCTGCGAGGCAGCGGCGGCCTGTGCGGCAGGGCGCACGATGCGTCCCCTGCGCCGCCACGCAGGCAGCGGATAGCGCGGGATGCGCTGAATGTCGGCCCGCATGCGGTCGAACCAACCCGGTGTGCGGCGCATCGCCCACTGGCCCGAACGGGTATCGACGGCCATCTCATACGGCCCCTCGACGGTGCGCATCCGGAACCGGCGCTCCCGGCCGCGCAGCCCCAGGGCCTCCACGTGCAGCACCCGCAGCGTGCGGCCCTGCCAGCGGAACGCCTGCGGCACCAAGCCATCCTGCGCCATATAGACGCGCAACTTCTGTACGCCAGTTGTCATACCGATCCTCCTGAGTCTACCAATCACTGCTGTTCCAGTCATCCTCCGCCCCGACCACGCGCAACCGGCGCATTCCGGCGTCCTGGCTGAGCAGCGGCGGCGGCATGACCGGCTGGGGCTGTTGCAGGTTGCGCTGCGCCATCAGCTGCGCCGGGTCGAGCACAATGAAGTTCGGCTGCTGGAAGCTGGGGTAAGCGGGCTGCGGCGGCGGCTCGTCGCGGTAACTGCGGCGCTCCCGCCGCAAGAGCGCGACCAACAACAGGCTGGTCGGCACGCTGGCGGCGACGCCGACTGCGACGCCGATGACGACAGCCATGGCGTCGGTCGACATGCGCTGGCCGATGATGACGGCCAGGGCGACGCCGAAGCCCAACATGAGCAGCGGAAGCACCTTCTTCATGACGATGTCCTTGAGGATGTAGCTTCCTGGGCCGACGCACGCAGGCGGCGGCCGGCAGGAGCCGCCTGCGGTGCAGCCCAGGTCCGGCGACGACGGCCGCCTGCACCGATGCGGGCCGTGATCGCGTCCAATTCGGCGGCGTCGGCAAAGGCAGCCTGAAAGCGGATGATGTTGCCTTTCGCAACGAGCAGGAAGTCGCCTCGTCCCAGCAGCCGCTCGGCCTCCGTGCCGGGCAGGCCGCTGGCGACCTTGGCGTCCTCGGCACTGGTCACGCTGCCCACGAGGCGGATCGGGAAGTTCGCCTTCACGAGTCCGCCGACCAGGGCAGCCGCGGGCCGCTGCGTGGCGGCGACCACGTGCAGCCCGGCCTCGCGGCCGCGCTGCGTCAGCCGGGTGAGCGCCTCTGCGACGGGCTTGCCGCCCGTCTGTAGCAGGTCGGCCAGTTCGTCGATGGCGACGACGAGGCGAGGGAGCTGGCGACCGGCGCGGTCGCGGCGTTCCATCTCAGCCACCAGGTCGTGCAGCGTTGCAGCGGCGGCGGCGGCTTCCTGCACGACGCCCTGCCCGCGCCAGACATGGGGCAGCCCCGCCAGCGGCGCGAATCCACGACCCTTAGGGTCGAGCAGCACCAGTTGAACGTGGCCGGGATGGTTGTGCATGGCGAGCGAGAGCAGCAGCGTGCGCGCGAGGGCCGTCTTGCCGGAGCCGGTGGTGCCGGCCAGCAGAACGTGGGCCACATCCGGGCTGTCGAGCCGCAGGAGCAGCGGTATGCCCCCCTCATCGATGCCGAGGACTGCACAGGTGGGCGGGACGCTCGTCAACCGCCCGCACAGCTCGAGCAGAGCGACCCGGCGCGGCGTCTCGCGCGGCACCTCGACGTGGAGCACGCCGCCCTCCCGATAGACGCGTGTGGCCCGTGCGCCGAGCGAGAAGGCGAGTTCCTCAGCCAGGCCGCTCACCTTCGTCAGACGCGTCCCGAGGGCGGTGGTGACATCGAAGCGCACGAAGCGGGGCGTCACGGTTGCCTGCCAGACGCGGGCGGGAACCTTGTGGGCTGTCAGCACCGATTCGATGCGGGCCGCCTGCATCTCGTACTTGTTCGCCATAGCGCACCTCACGAAGGTAGTTGGTGTGGGTCCCGTTCTGGCCCGGCGTGTGCCCATCAGCCAGGCAGTTCGGGAGACTTATGCTCTTTCGCGACGTGCGCCCATCTGAGGAACAGCGCCGGCGGGCACATCTCGTGCGCCGCCGGCGCCGTCCCCCGCCCCCAAGAACCCCCGCTAGCCGATCTGGCGGATCACTAGCACCACCTTGCCTTCGATTGTCACCTGGCTCGGGTGGCAGTAGATCGCATCCATCATCGGATTCGCCGGTTGCAGGCGCACGTGCCCGTTCTCCCGGTAGTAGTGCTTGAGTGTTCGGCTCTCCTGGCCGTCATCGCCCACGACTGTGGCGGCGACCATGTCGCCGTTGTGGATGTCGATGGTGGAGGTCAGGATCACGGTGTCGCCGTCGTTGACCAGGGCGTCGATCATCGACTGCCCCTTGACGCGCAGCGCATACAGGTTGTCGTAGCCCCCGAGCAGGCCTTCGGTCAACTCAATGGCCTCCCCTGCGAACGGGTTGTCGGTCTGGACGGCCACCTGGGCGGGCAGCCCCGCCACGATGTGGCCGACCAGGGGAATCCAGCGAGTCTCCAGCCGGAAGGGCCGCCCATCGGGAGTGCGGAGCAGGCGGATCGCACGTGCCCGGTTCCGCTCGACCTCGATGTAACCCTTGGCGACCAGGCTGTCGAGCACCTTGTTGATGTGGTAACCCCGCGGGCCCAGTCCCGCAGCCCGGCTCAGTTCCTCGCGGCTGGGGCAGTACCCCCGCCGGATGTGCTGAGCCAGGTGCTCCAGCACCGCCGCCTCAGCCTGGGTCAACTCGTCCATGATGGAAAAGATCAGGGCCGGCATCGCATCCTCCTTCGGTGTGCATATCGTCTGGTGTTTGCCCCGAACGATTGTTCTAATGCATTATAACGAACAATTGTTCGGTTGTCAAGAGGCAAACGCGGCGAGTTTCGGGCATGCATGCTGCACCGGCGCGGGTAATCGCCTTCGGGGGCTGCCGACGCGATGAACTGCACTGGCGATTGCCGCATGGGAAGCAGGGCGGTTTCATAGTGCGCCAGGTGAACCCGCCTGGCAACTGAAGTTGCGGCTACCCTTGCGAAGTCTGCCTACGCAGACTGGAACTAACCGACGTAGGCCGGTTTCGTAGGGGTAGCCGCAGTTTCAACTGCCAGGTGGAAGGCCCGAGTGCAACATGACTTCGCCCTGCATGGGAAGACACGCCCCTATGCCGCGCTCCGTGCCTGTGCTATAATCGCGACGTTGGCCGCGTGCACAGGTTTTCGTGCCGGGCCAGCCAACTCATGGTGTTGCGGAGCAAGTGAATGACGACGGCGAATCCGAACCGCCGCACGCTCGGCACGGTCCTTCTGTTGGTGGGTCTGTTGCTGCTGGTGGTAGGCGGCGTTTACATGGTGCGCAGCCAGGCGCAGGGCGCGGCGCTGCGCGCAGAATTGGCCGCGAACGCGCCGGCGACCGCGGAGGTGTCAGCCACGCCTCGACCGGCCGCGGCTGTCACATTGACTGCAACGCGCGTCGCTCCCGCTACTGCGACGCGCAGCGAGCCGACGGCGACGCTCGCCCCGGCGACGGAGGCTCGCGCGACCTCGACTGCGACTGCATCGCCTGCGAGCACACCCACCGCCACGGCAACGGCCAGCCCAAGTCCGACCGAACCGGCGGTCGAGGCGGCCGCACCGGCTGCAGCGCCCGCACCCGCTGAACGCCAGGTCCCCGTACGCCTGGTCATCGCCGACCTCAAGATCGACACCGCGGTGGTGCCGATGGGCTGGCGCGTGGTCGAGACGCAGAGCGGACCGGTCTCCGAGTGGGTCATCCCGCAGAACGAGGCCGGGCATCACATCAACAGCGCCGCCCTGGGCGAGCCCGGCAACCTGGTCGTCTCGGGCCACAACAACATCTACGGCGAGGTGTTCAAGCCGATCAGCCTGGCGTGGGACAACGATACCCGCGTGAAGGTGGATGACTTCACCGACCGGTCCGACCTGCTCAATGGTCGCACCATCGAGCTTTACGATGCGGCTGGCGCGCGTTACGAGTACGTCGTGCGTGAGTTCTATCGCCTGAAGGACACGGGCGTCTCCTTTGCTCAGCGGATTGCGAACGGCAGTTATATCCTGCCGACCGAGGATACGCGGCTGACCCTCGTGACGTGCTGGCCCCCAACGAACAACACCCACCGGCTCATCCTGATTGCCGAGCCGGTGCAGTAGCGGGCGATGTCCGCCGGTACGACCGGGGGTGGACCGCGATTCCCGCGACGGTTGGCCTTCCAGTTGCAGGTCTGGTTGGTGCTGGCCCTTGGGGTGGCTGTGCTCGTCCTGGTGGCGCGCAGCATCGATTTTGACCTGCTGGGTGAGGCGCTGCGCTCGGTGCGCTGGCCGTATGTCGTCCTGACTCTGGCCTTCAGCCTGCTGTCGCCCGTGGTCAAGGCCCAGCGGTGGCGGCGTCTGTTTCACCCGCACGCCGTGACGGCGAGCGCGGGCAGGCTGGCCGACCTCGTCGTCATCGGCCAGGCGACCAACTTCCTGATCCCGGGTCGCTGGGGCGAGCTGGTGCGGACCTATCTGGCGGGCGACGAGCTGGGGCTGAGCAAGTGGTTCGTGCTGGGGACGCTGGCTGCGGAGAAGCTGATCGACCTCATCGTGCTGGCGTTGCTGGTCGTGGCGATCCTGCCGTTCGTGGTGCTGCCGGCGGACCTGGCCTCGCAGGTTGAGATCGTGGTCCTGACTGCGCTGGCAGTTGTGGTGGGCACGGTGGCGCTGTTGGGTGGGCGGACGCTGTGGCTGCGACTGGTGGATTGGGGGCTGCGCCTGCTGCCTGAGGCGATGGCCGTGCGCTGGCCGGCGCGGATTGTCGCCGGCCTGGACGGACTGAGCGCGCTGGGCAGCCGTCGGGCTGCGTTGGCCGTGTGGGGCTGGACGGTGCTGTTCTGGGTCGTCGCCTGGGCGACGAGTTTCTGGCTCTTGCTGGCATTCGATTTGCCGGCCTCGCCGCTGATTGCGCTCACCCTGCTGGTGGTGCTGCAAGGCGGGGTGGCTGTGCCCTCGACGCCGGGCAAGATCGGCGTGTTTCAGCTCCTGTGTATGGCTGTGTTGGCGGTCTTCGGCATCGCGGAGCCGGTGGGCCTGGCCTACGGGCTGGTGCTGCACGTGGTCGTGGTCGGCGGTGTCACCGTATGGGCGGCCCTGGCGCTCTGGCGGCGCAGTTGGAACTGGCGTCGCCTGGCCGAGGCATCGGCCGCGTGGCGCTGATGTGTAACGGTGAGGTTTCCTCATCACGAGACGCCCTGTGCTGAGTGTATTGGCCTGGAGAGGAGTGTATTGATGCAAACGAGAGCTCGTCTCGCTATCTACCTGGCTGTCGGCCTGGCGCTGGTAGCCGTCTTCATAGTCGCGCCCGGCGCCTGGGCGGAGCCGCTGCAGAACCGCCTGGGCCAAACCGTGCCCACCATGACACCGACCGGCGCGGCACCACCGCCGACCGCCGTGCCAGCGACCCCGCGCCCTGGCGCAACCGCGGCGCCGCCGACTGAGGCGCCGCCTGATCTGCCGCCGCCCACCGATGTGACGGCCACGCCCGCGGGCGTCCCTGCGGCCCCGGCTACGCCGGCCCCGGCAGTTGCCGGAAGCCCGTTGTCTCTCGATATGGCTGTCAGCCAGGCCAACATCTGGCCCGGCGCGCAGGTCGTGTTCACCCTGACGCTGACGAATACGAGCGCCGCCTCAGTGCGCCAGGTGCGGCTGGAGAATGTACTGCCGGAGGGGTTGGAGCCGGGAGCCATACAGGGGGGAGAGGCGACCTGGGACGGCCGCTCGCTGCGCATCGAACGGGCCGTGCTGCCACCGAGCGGACGGCTGATCGTGGTGTTTGCCGTACGCGTGGCGCAAGAATTGCCCGCGAGCGGCGTCATCATTAACCAGGCCACCGCCACAGCAGGTCCGGCCGCGCGACCGTCGGTACGCGTGACCGCGTCGGCAGTGCTGATGCTGCCGCCGCTGGAACTGCCGCCGACAGGCAGTTACTGCGGCCATTCAGTTTCCTTGCGGTAGACTGATGGGGGCAGGCAGCCGGTCGGCGGGCCTGGGCCGGGTGCTGCCGGGCGTCGTGTCGGGCGGGCTTGCGCTGGCCCTCTATGCTGCGACCCTGGCCCCCGGGCTGACCTGGGCACACGATGGCGCGGATGGCGGCGACTTTCTGGCTGCCGCGCTCACCGGCGGCGTGCCCCACCCGACCGGCTATCCCACGTACCAGTTGCTCCTGCAAGCGGCCATCCGGCTGCTGCCCGCCGACCCGGCCCGCGCGGGCAACTGGTTGTCTGCCGCGTGCGCGGCGCTCGCCGCGGGCCTGCTGGCCGATCTGGCGCGCCGCGTCCTGCCGCCGGCCCCGTGGCGCAGTGTCAGTGCGGCGGCCGCGGGGCTGGCCTGGGCAACGTCGCCGGCACTCTGGAGCCAGGCGGTCATCACAGAGGTCTACAGCCTGAACGCGCTGGCCGTGGTGCTGGCGCTGTGGCTGCTGTGGCAGTGGAGCCAGCAGCCGCCTGCGGATGCCGGTTGGCGCCGGCTGGCAGCCGCAGCCCTGGTGCTCGGCCTCGGGTTGGGCAATCACCTGTCGCTGGCGTTGGCGCTGCCGGGCCTGGCTGCCTGGCTCTGGACCGGACGGGCACGCTTATCCCTCCTCTCGCGGGTCGGTGCGGCGAGCCTGACCGCGTTTTTCTTGTTCGGTCTCGCGGTGTACGCCCGCATCCCGCTGGCCGCGGCCGCGGGCCCGCCGGTCAACTGGGGCGCGGCGGACACACCGTCAGGCTTCGGGTGGCTCGTTTCCGGCGGGCCGTACCGCGGGCTGCTCGGCGGGATGGGCGGCGGCGAGCTGCTTGCCCGGCTGTCGTCCCTGGTGGGCGCCGCGCTGGAGCAGTTGGGCGGCGGGCCGTGGGGCGCGGCACTGGCCGTCGTGGGCCTGTGGCAGCTTGACCGGCGGCAGTACGCCTGGTGGCGCACGACCGGCCTGATTGCCCTGTCGTATGCGCTGTATGGGCTGGTCTACCGCACCGATACTGCGTTCGTGTACCTGATTCCGGCCTGGGGCATGGCCGCGCTGTGGCTGGCGGAGGGCATCGACCGGCTTGCGCGGCTGATCGCCGACCGGCGCATCGCCTGGGTGCTCGTCGTTGTGCTGACTGTGGCACTGCCGGTCGCGGCCGTCGCGCGATTCTACCCGCTCAACGATGCCAGCCGCGACGACCGGGCGGAGACATTTATCAGACAGGCATTGGCGCAGGCGGAGGACGGGGCGGTCGTCCTGACCGCAACGGACCGGCCCACATTTGCACTGTGGTACGCGGTCTATGGGTTAGGCCGGCGTCCGGACATCGTGCCCCTGAACGTCAGCCTATACGGGTACGGCTGGTATCGTGCGACGCTCGCGCGGCACCATCCCGCGCTGTTCTCGGGCCTGCCCGAGGATGCGCCGCTGGAAGCCGTCATCCAGGCCGCGGCTGCACGCTTTCCGCTGTATGCCGCTGAGCCGCTGCCCGTTGCGCTGCCCGGCCTGGCGCAGGAGGACGGTGAGCCGCTGACCCGGCTACGACCGGCACGGTAGTCCGTTGGTTCGTAGTGGGCGCAGGTGCGCCGGAACAGGCACGGGCGCACCTGCGCCTACTACAAACGTGATAAGGTATATTGGTACCTTTGCGAGATCGACACTTGAGTCCTAAGAAACCCGCGCTTATCAGCATCCTGCTGGTCCTCGTCGCGCTCATCGCCTGGCTGGGCGTGAGCGGCTGGCGCGCGGCCAGCCAGGCGCGCCTCGCGCTGGCCGACCTCGACCGGCTGCAGGCTGCGCTGGCCGATCCGCAGGTGGCGGCTGTACCGGCAGTTGCCGCAGACCTTGCCGCGCTGGAGACCCATCTGATCGCCGCGCGGAGCGCCGCCCGGCCCTTCCTCTGGCTCGCGCCGCGGCTCGGCTGGCTGCCGCGCGTCGGGGAGGAGGCGGTCGCCGCGCCCGTGCTGCTGGACATGGCGGTCGAGGTCGCGGGGGCGGGCCGGCAGGCCGTGGATGCGCTTGCTCCGGTCACGGGCGTGCTGGCAGGCGACGCCAGCATAGGCGCCATGCCGCAGATCGTCGCGGGATTGGCCGCGGCAGCCCCCGCACTCGTAGAGAGCAATGCCCGGCTGGCACAGGCGGCTGCGCTCCGCGCAGAGGTGCAAGGCCCGCTGCATCCCCGGCTGGAGGGCCTGCTTGCACAGGTGGACGCGCTGCTGCCCCTGGCCCGGACGGGCTTGCAGGCCGCGCAGGTTGCGCCCGCGCTGCTCGGCCAGGACGGCCCGCGCACCTATCTGATTCTTGCGCAGAACAACCACGAGCTGCGGCCGACCGGCGGGTTCATCAGCGGCGCGGGATTTGTGCGGCTGGCCGGGGGGCAGATTACCGAACTGAAGCTGACCGACAGCTACTCGGTGGACAACTGGCAGCAGCCCCATCCGCCGGCCCCGCGGCCCCTGAGCGAGCAGATGGGCGCGCAGTTGCTCACGCTGCGCGACAGCAACTGGTCGCCGGACTTTCCGGAGACCGCAGATGTCGCGCGCGCGCTGTATGCCCAGGACCAGGGCGTGCCGACCGACGGCGTAATTGCGCTGGACCTCGAAGCGGTCCGCCTGCTCGTCGGTGCGCTCGGCCCGCTGCAAGTCGATGGCGTCAGCGAGCCGGTCACCGGGGACAACGCGATCGCGTGGATGGAGCGCCAGTGGGCCGCGCCGTCTGCCAGCGAGACGACGGTCGAATCGGGCGCGGCCGAATGGTGGACGAAGCGCAAGGACTTCATGGGCGAGCTGGTCGGCGCGGCGCTGGCCAGGCTGGAGGGCGGCGCGGTCGGCGGCGACCTGGACGCGACTGCGCTGGCGCGGGCAGTCCTGCAGATGCTGGAGGGCCGTCACCTGCAAATCTCGGTGGACGACCCCGCCCTGACGAAACTGCTGATCGAGCGCGGCTGGGATGGCGGGCTGCGGCCGCCGGCAGACAGCGATTTCCTGGCCGTCGTGGATGCCAACGTGGGATTCAACAAGGCTAATGCCGCGGTCCAGCCGGCCATCGATTACCGGGTAGCCGAGGCCGACGGCGGGCTGGTCGCAACGGTCACCATCACCTTCACACACACGGCTCCGCCCGGCCAGGAGCAAGTGTGCGACCGCACGCCGCGTTACGGCGAGTCCTATGCCGAGATGGTGCAGCGCTGCTACTGGTCGTACCTGCGCATCTACGCGCCCGGCGGCAGCGAGCTGCTGGAGACCAGCGGGCTGAAGAAGCCGTTGAGCGAGACGGGCGAGCGGGGGACGGCCGTCTTTGCGGGTCACTTCGTCCTGTCGCCCTCGCAACAGCATGTCGTCACCGTGCGCTACCGCCTTCCGCCTGACCTGGCGCAGCCCTATCGCCTGTTCGTGCGCAAGCAGGCGGGCACGTTCGCCACGCCGCTGCATGTCACTGCCGGTGCGTGCGCGTGGGACACGGACCTGTCCCGCGACCGCACCTTCACCTGCCCTGAGCCTGAAAGATGACGATAACCCGCAACCGCCTGCATTCTATCCTGCTTAACCTGTGTGCCCTGGCTTGCCTGCTCGTCACGGTATCCGGCTGTGCCGCGCCCGTGCGCGTCGAGTGGAAGACGGAGACCGAGATGAACACCGCCGGCTTCAACCTGTACCGCGGCGAGTCGCCCGACGGGCCGTTCGATGTCAAGGTGAACACCGAGCTGATTCCGCCTTCGGATGACCCGCTGACCGGCAAGGCCTACACCTACATCGACCGGACCGCGCAGGCCGGCGTGACGTACTACTATCAGCTTCAGGAAGTCGAGAAGAACGGCCAGACGAATGTGCACGGGCCGATCAGCGTGCACGCGGGCGGGCTGACCTGGTGGCATGCCGCGATTCTGGCGGGCCTGGCCGGGATGGTCCTCGTTATCTGGTTGCGCGGCGGCAAGGAAGCCATGCGGCCGCGCTGAGTACAACCACGGAACACGCGGAGCACGCGGAATTGTTTCGAGGAGTCCGTATTCTCAAATGCGGACGGGGCCACCCGCTGGCGCGGCCGTTTCGCACCTGAGCAGCTCCACTCCGCAGCTTCTCAAACAGGATTTCTCTTTCCGCATGCTCCGCGTGTTCCGCGGTAATGTTCAACTCCCCGTCGTAATCTGCAGCCAGCAGTAGCCGTAGCGGCTCAACGCCAGCTCGCCCATGCCGTCCTGCCACGGACCGATCATCTCGCCCCCGAGCAGGTCCACCAACTCCACTGCGGCGGTCCCGGCCGGCAGACATGACCGCACGTCCAGCGCCACAGTCTGCGGCATCTCGGACAGATTGTGGACGCACAGCAGGGTCTCCCCCTCGTAGCTGCGCACGAAAGCCAGCACAGCCTTGTTGTCCGGCTCCAGAAAGCGCAGGTCACCGCGGCCGAACGCAGGATGCTCCTTGCGGATGGCAATCAGCCGCCGCATGAGCGACAGCAGCGAGTCGGGATCTCCCCGCTGCGCCGCCACGTTGACCTGCTGATAGCCGTGAGTTTCATTGTCGATGACCGGCGCGTAGAACTGTGCCGGGTCCGCGCTCGAAAAGCCCGCGCCGGGGCCGGCGTGCCACTGCATCGGCGTGCGCACCCCGCCGCGATCTTCCAGCCAGATATCCTCGCCCATGCCGATTTCGTCCCCGTAATAGATGACGGGGGAGCCGGGCAGTGTAAAGAGCAGGGAATTGGCAAGTTCGATGCGTGCGCGGTCGCTGCCCAGGAGCGGGACCAACCGCCGGCGGATGCCGAGATTCAACCGCATGCGCGGCTCCGGCGCATAGAAGTTCCACATGAACTGGCGTTCCTCCTCCGTGACCATTTCGAGGGTCAGCTCGTCATGGTTGCGCAGAAAGGTCGCCCACTGGCCCCAGCGCGGCAGCGGGGGCGTGCGCCGCAAGATTTCGAAGATGGGCGTGCGGTCAGCCCGCGCCAGCGCCATGTAGATGCGCGGCATGAGCGGGAAGTGGAAGTTCATGTGGAATTCGGGTTGGTCTGGCTCCTCACCGAAATAGGGCCGCACATCTTCCGGCCACATGTTCGCCTCTGACAGCAGCATCGTGCCCGGTGCGTACGCGTCGACGAAGCCGCGCAGTCGTTTCAGATAGGTGTGCGTCTCCGGCAGGTTCTCGCCGCTCGTGCCGTCCCGCTCGATCAGGTAAGGCGTGGCGTCCACCCGGAAGGCATCAGCGCCCGCGTCGATCCAGAACTGCACGACGCGCAGCATCGCGCGGCCCACCTCGGGGTTGTCGTAGTTCAGGTCGGGCTGATGATGGAAGAAGCGGTGCCAGTAATACTGCCCGCGCAGCTCATCGAAAGTCCAGTTGGACGGCTCGTAGTCGCGGAAGATGATGCGAACTTCGTTGTACCGGTTGTCCGTGTCGCCCCACACATACCAGTCTCGATAGCGGGCATGTTCGGGATGCTGCGGGTTACGCGACGCCTGGAACCACGCGTTTTGATCCGAGGTGTGATTGGGCACCAGCTCGACGATGACCTTGAGGTCGAGCCGGTGCGCCTCCGCGACCAGCGCGCGGAAGTCTTCCAGCGTGCCATAGTCGGGGTGAATTTTGAAGTAGTCGGCCACGTCGTAGCCGTCATCCCGCAGCGGCGAGGGAAAAATCGGCAGCATCCACACCGCGTCAATGCCCAACCACTTCAGGTATTCCAGTTTGCCCGTCAGCCCGGCCAGGTCACCGATGCCGTCGCCGTTGCTGTCTGCATACGCGCGCACGAACACTTCATAGAACACTGCGTCCTTGTACCATTGTTCCTGGTCCATATTCTTGACGCCTCCTGCGCTTGCTGATACAATACGTATATGGAAACTGAAACAGTTTTTCAGTTTGATCGCGATACAGCGCTGGCCGAGCCGCGCACGGAGGTGGGTGACCTGCTGGCTGCACTCACGCAGGCCGGGTATCACAACACGCGAGCGCGGCGGGCCGTGTTGCAGGCGCTGGTGGATGCGCGCGGCCAGGCCACGCCGAATGAACTGCTGGCGCTGGGCCGGGAAGTTCATGGTGAGTTGGGCCTGGTGACGGTCTATCGCACGCTCGACATCCTATCCGAACTTGGCCTGGTGCGCAAGCTGCATCTGCAACACGGCTGCCACACCTATGCCGTCAGTCCTGCGGCGATGCAGGCGGCCGGGCATGTGCCGGATGAGACGCTTCAGCCGGCCGAGCCGCCGGTGCAACACGCCCATCACGTCATCTGCCAGCAGTGCCAGCGCGCAGTCGAGTTTGCCGGGTGCGATATTGCGGCGGTCGTGGCGCAGGTGGAGGCGCAGACAGGCTACCGCGTGCGCGACCACTGGCTGGAGATGTTCGGCATCTGCCCGGAATGCCAGGCGCGGATGGGCGAGGGGTGAATTACGAATTGCGAATTGGGAATTATGAATTGTGGTGTAAGCATCCTGAGCGGGTGGACGGCCCCACGCAGATGACGCGATGCGGCCAGTCGAAGGATGCGACGCGACGAATTGCGAATTGGGAATTACGAATTGCGGTGTAAGCATCCTGAGCGGGTGGACGGCCCCACGCAGATGACGCAATGCGGCCAGTCGAAGGATGCGGGGTTGCACAACCGAGCCAGAATAGATCGAGGACAAACAAGCAAGTGATTGCAGTACGCAGATTCCTGGTATTATTGACCATGCTGGCACTCGCGATCGGCTGCAGCCAGGGCGCAAGCAACACGGGTACGACTTCCGGCCAGCCGCCGCGCGTGCTGGCCGCAGAGAGCTTCCTGGCCGACATCACCCAGCATGTCGCGGGGGACCGGCTGACGGTGGATGTGCTCATCCCGTCAGGCATCGACCCACACGGCTTCGAGCCGACCCCTGCGGATGTGCGCAAGGTGGCCGACAGCGACCTGCTCATCATCAACGGCGCGGGCCTCGAGGCGTTTCTGGAGCGGCTGCTGGAGAATGCCGGCGGCGAACGCACAGTGGTCGAGGTGTCCGCCGGGCTGACCAGCCGCACGCCGCACGCGGCTGAGGCTGTGGACGAAGCTGCGGACGAACATGCTGACGAAGAGGACCACGGTCACGGCGAGAACGATCCGCACTTCTGGCTGGACCCGGTGCTGGCGATCAAATACGTTGAGAACATCCGCGACGGTCTGAACGCGGCGGACCCCGCGGGCGCGGCGACCTACAACGCCAATGCCGAGCAGTACATCGCGGAGCTCAAGGCGCTGGACACCTGGATCGTCGAGCAGGTGCAGGCCATCTCGCCGGAGCGCCGCCTGCTGGTCACAAACCACGAGAGCTTCGGCTACTTTGCGGACCGCTACGGCTTCACGGTGCTCGGTGCAGTCGTGCCAAGCGTCAGCTCGGCGGCCTCGCCCTCCGCAGAACAGTTGGCGCGGCTCGTCGACCGGGTCAAGGCTGCCGGCGTGCGGGCGGTCTTCATCGAGACCGGCGCTAATCCGCAACTGGCAGAGCAACTGGCCCGGGATGCGGGCGTGACCGTGGTCAGCGAACTGCTCACCCATTCCGTGACCGCGGCTGATGGCCCCGCACCGGACTATATTGCCATGATGCGCTACAATGTGCAGACCATCGTGGCTGCGCTGAAATAGCAGGTGCAACGATGCTGAAACCCTTCATCCGCCCGCATATCGTGCATCCGCAGGATGGGCCGGTCGTCGACTTCTCCCACGTCACCGTCCGGTATGAGGGCGCGGCGCCCGCGCTCGATGACGTGAGCTTCCAGCTTTGGCGCGGGGAGCGCGTCGCCATTGTCGGGCCGAACGGTGCGGGCAAGAGCACTCTCCTCAAGGTCGTCGCGGGCATCCTGCAGCCGAGCTCCGGCCAGGTCACGGTCTATGGTCACGGCGCGGGCGGCCACATCTGCATCGGTTACGTGCCCCAGCGCTCCCAGGTGGACTGGAAGTTCCCGGTGACGGTGAGCGATGTGGTGCTGATGGGCCGCGTCGCGCGCATTGGTCTGCTGCGGCAGGCGGGCCATCGCGATCGCGACCTGGTGCGTGATTCCCTCGCGCTGGTGGGTGCGACCGACCTTGCCGACCGGCAGATCGGCGAGCTGTCCGGCGGCCAGCAGCAGCGGGTGTTCATTGCCCGTGCGCTGGCGCAGGAAGCCGAGCTGCTGTTGATGGACGAGCCGCTGACCGGGCTGGATGTGCCGTCGCAGGAGGCCATCTTCGAGATCCTGGATCTCCTGCGCAGCCGCCATATCACGGTCCTGGTATCCACCCACGACCTGCAACTGGCTGCGGAGCGCTTTGACCGGCAGATGTTACTGAAGCGCAAGCTGCTGGCCTTCGGCCAGTCCGGCGACGTGCTGACCCCCGAACACTTGCGGCTGGCATACGGCACACACCTGACCGTGCTGCCCGTGCCGGACGGTCTCCTCGCATTGGGCGACACCTGCTGCGATGGCGAACACGAGCACGACCACGAATAGGCCGTTGAGAGGAAGTCAGTCTGTGGAGTTTTTGCTTTCGCCTTTGCAATACGGGTTCATGGTGCGGGGCCTGCTGGCAGCCATCACGGTCGGCGTCGTCTGCGCGGTATTGGGCACCTACGTGGTGCTGCGCGGGATGGCCTTCTTCGGTGATGCGCTGGCCCATGCGATCCTGCCCGGTGTTGCGATTGCCTATCTGCTCGGCGGCCCGCAAGGTCCACTCTTCTGGGGCGGGCTGGCAGCCGGTGTCACGACGGCGTTGGGCATCGGCGCCATCACCAAAAGCGGGCAGGTGCGCGAGGACACGGCCATCGGGGTCCTGTTCGCCGCAATGTTCGCGCTGGGGGTCGCGCTCATCTCGACCACCCGTAACTTCAGCCTGGACCTGACGCACTTCCTGTTCGGCAATGTCCTCGGCGTGTCGATCGCTGACCTCACGCGTACGGTCGTGTTCGGCGGGCTGGTCCTGGTCCTGATCGCGGCCTTCTACAAGGAGTTCCTGGTCATCTCGTTCGATCCGGTGCTCGCCAGCATCCTGCGCCTGCCCGCCGAGTTCTTCCGCTACCTGCTGTTCATCATGCTGGCGGTGACAGTCGTCATCGCATTGCAGACGGTCGGCGTGGCACTGATGGTTGCGATGCTCGTCACGCCCGCGGCGACCGCCTCGCTGCTGACCCGGCGGCTGCCTGCCATGATGGCTGTTGCCGCAGCGGTCGGCGCGCTGTCCAGTGTCATCGGATTGTACTTATCCTACTATGTCAACGTCGCGTCTGGCGCGGCGATTGTCCTGGTCTGCACCGGATTCTTCATCCTTGCGCTCATCTTTGCGCCCGGCCGCGGGTGGTTGTGGCGGGCGCGTCATTCGTAGCACAGGAGGTCAGCATGGCAGCTTTCTATTCCTTAAACCCCCTGCTACAGGCCTTATTTGCGACACTGTTCACCTGGGGCCTGACCGCGCTCGGTGCATCCACCGTCTTCCTCACGCGCCAGGTCAACCGGCGGCTCCTGGATGCGATGCTGGGCTTTGCCGCGGGCGTCATGATTGCCGCCAGCTTCTGGTCGCTGCTTGCGCCGGCCATCGAGATGTCGGAAAGCCAGGGTCTGCCCAAGTGGCTGCCCCCTGCCATCGGGTTTCTGATGGGCGGGCTGTTCCTCTGGCTGGTCGACCATATCCTCCCTCACCTGCACCTCGGCCAGCCGATTGAAGAGGCAGAAGGTATCAAGACCCATTGGCGGCGCAGCGTTCTGCTGGTCACGGCCATCACGCTGCACAACTTCCCGGAAGGACTGGCGGTCGGCGTCGCGTTCGGCGCGGTGGCCGCCGGCCTGCCCGCTGCAACGCTGGCCGGTGCAGTCGCGCTGGCGATCGGCATCGGCCTGCAGAACTTCCCGGAAGGGCTGGCGGTGTCCATGCCGCTGCGCCGGGAGGGACTGTCGCGCGGCCGGAGCTTCATGATGGGCCAGGCGTCCGGCATGGTGGAGCCGATTGCGGGCGTGCTCGGCGCAGCCTCCGTCCTGTTCATTCAGGCTCTGCTGCCCTTCGCGCTCAGCTTCGCAGCAGGCGCGATGATCTATGTGGTCGTCGAGGAACTGATCCCCGAATCGCAGAGCGGCTCGGACACGCATATGTCCACCTGGGGCGCGATGCTGGGCTTCACGGTGATGATGCTGCTGGACGTGGCGTTGGGGTAAGGAAAGACGCAGAACAAGGCAAGCATCCTGCGCGGGTGGACGGCACAAGCAGGGTGACGCGACGCTGCCAGTCGAAGGATGCGGGGTAGCAGAGGATGACAGACCACCAGTATAAGGGACTACAGCATGCCGTCGTGCGGCCGCCGGGCGCGAGCTTCGTTAACGCCATCGCAGAGGGCGGCGCGCTATCCGCGGGCATCGACGTCACCCTGAGCCAGGCGCAGCACCGCGAATACTGCCAGGCGCTTGCCGCCGCGGGTCTGACCGTCGAGCGGCTGCCCGCAGACGAGCGGCTTCCCGACAGCTGCTTCATGCAGGATCCGGCTGTCGTCATCGACGGCGTGGCCGTGGTGGGCCGTATGGGCGCGGAGAGCCGCCGCGGGGAAGAGGAGGCCGTCGCCGGGCTGCTGGCTGCGCGCTTCCCCACACACCGCCTTGCAGCTCCAGCCACCCTGGAGGGCGGCGACGTGCTTGTCCTGCCGGACCGGGTGATCGTGGGCCTCTCCGGCCGCACCAACCGGGCAGGCATTGACCAACTGGCCGCCGCGCTGAACGCGCACGGGGTCCACCGCCCGGTGCATGCCGCGCCCGTCCGCGATTTCCTGCACCTGCTGACCCCGCTGACCCCGGTCGGCCCCGATACGCTGCTGGTTGTGGAAGGGGTGAAGGTGCCGCCGGAATTGAGCCATCTGGCGGTGCTGACCGTGCCGGCGGAAGAAGCGTATGCCGCCAACGTCCTGGCGATTGGGAACCGGGTCGTGATGCCCGCCGGTTATCCGCGCACGGCCGCGCTGCTGCACGCGCACGGCTGCGAGGTGCTACCTGTCCCGATGACCGAGTTTGCGAAGGCGAACGGCGGCGTCACCTGTCTGGCGCTGGTATGGTAAAGCGATTAGTCGAGCAGTACCGGCCCGGCGATGCCGTGGAGGTCATGTTTGAGCTTGGCGGCGACGCAACGTGGCAGCGCGGGCAGGTGGTGAAGCACCAGCCGCCCGGCGTGTGGGTGCGCACGGATGACGGGCGGCTGTGGTTCGTGACGAACACCCGGCGCATCCGCCCGTCAGCGGACGCGCCGAATGCCCGATGACGACGGAGGACCCGGAACACGCAGAGCATGAGCCGATTTCACACTCTATGCCGGTCGACATCCAGACCGGCTGAAGCCTCGACTCCAAGTCGCCTCGTCACCTCGTCACCTTTTCACCTTGTCACCCCAGCATCTCCCGCACACGCCCGGCTACCGCATGCGCCAGCTTGGGTAGTTGGTCCGCGTCGAAGTGGATGCCGTCCACGGGGCTGGACACGATGACGTCGCCGGCATTGAGGAACCCGCAGCCGTACACCTCGGCCACCTCGGCGTAATACTTGCCCAGGTGGAGCGATTTCTCGTCCGCACCCGCGAACATCTCCTCGAAATGCGTCCCTGCAACGCACGTCGGCGGCGGCGCGATGAGCAGGATCTTCGGGGTCGGCGCCTCCGGCCAGTTCACGTTGTAGACGATGAGCTGGACGAGCGTCTCGATGGAGCGCGCAATGTCCCACGCCGATTGGCCGAAGCGGTGCTTCAGGTCGTTGGTGCCCAGCATCAGCACCACGAGGTCCAGCGGTTGGTGTGACTCCAGGCAGGCGGGCAGGTACGTCTTGCCGCTCTTGTACTCGCCCTCGACCGGGTCGGGCCAGAGCGTCGTACGCCCGTTCAGGCCCTCCGCAATGACTACATGCTCCGGCCCCAGCTCCGCCGCCAGGCGCGTCGTCCAGCGTTCCGCGTAGGGGTAGCGTGTCTCTGTGGCCGGGGCATAGCCCCAGGTGTTCGAATCCCCGTAACACAGGATCGTCTTCATGCTTCCTCCTCTGACCGCGCTATTGTAGCGGCGCGCTCTGCGCGGTGCAAGTGCGCGCATCGCGCAGACGCTTTGACTTGCGGCGCCGTCCGGCGTATAATACCGAACATCTGAGCGAATCGAGGCACCTATGGCGAAGTCGAAGACCCGGTACGTCTGCCAGACCTGCGGCAGCGCACAGAGCAAGTGGATGGGCCGCTGCCCGGATTGCGGCGAGTGGAATACGCTGGTGGAGATGACGGTGCAGGAGCCCGCGCCCGGCCGGCCGGCCAGCGTCGCGCTGGCGCCCGGCGTCGGCCCGCAAGCCCTGCCCGACATCCCCGCCGACGGCTACGAACGTATCGCTGTGCCGATCAGCGAGTTGAGCCGCGTACTGGGTGGCGGCATCGTGCCCGGCTCGGTCGTGCTCATCAGCGGCGACCCCGGCGTCGGCAAATCCACCCTGCTGATTCAGATGTGCCACGCGCTGAGCGGCGGCCAGGGCCCCATCCTCTACGTCTCCGGCGAGGAATCCGCCGCGCAGATCAAGCTGCGCGCCGAACGATTGGGCATCGTGGCGCGCGACATACTCGTGCTGGCCGAGACGCACCTCGAAACCATCGCTGCGCACATCGAGAACAGCGTGCCGCGCATGGTCATAGTTGATTCCGTGCAGAGCATCTATTCGGATGCCATCTCCTCCGGTGCAGGCAGCGTCACGCAGGTGCGCGACTGCTCCGCCCACCTGCTGCGCCTTGCCAAGGCGAACGGGTTCCCGCTCTTCCTCGTCGGCCACGTCACGAAGGAAGGCGCCATCGCCGGCCCGCGCGTGCTGGAGCACATGGTGGACACGGTGCTCTATCTCGAAGGCGAGCGGTTCCACTCCTTCCGGCTGCTGCGCTCCGTCAAGAACCGGTTCGGCTCGACCAACGAGGTGGGCGTCTTCGAGATGGCCGAGCGGGGCCTGGTAGAGGTGCGCAACCCGTCGGAGGCGTTCCTGGCTGAGCGCATCCCGAACGCGCCCGGCTCCGCCATTGCGGTCACGATGGAGGGAACGCGACCCATCCTGGTCGAGGTGCAGGCGCTCACCAGCGCGACTGCGTTCGCGCAGCCCCGGCGCACGGCCAACGGCATCGACTTCAACCGCCTGCTGCTGATTACCGCGGTGCTGAGCAAGCGCGCCCGCATCTCGCTGGCCGACCAGGACGTATTCGTCAACGTGGTTGGCGGCCTGCAGATCGACGAACCGGCCGCGGACCTGGCCGTCGCAATCGCCATCGCCTCCTCTGCGCGCAACCGGCCCGTCGCGGCGGACCTGGCACTCGTCGGCGAGATCGGGCTGAGCGGCGAGCTGCGCAGCGTCGGCCAGCTCCCGCGGCGGCTCAACGAGGCCGCGAAGCTCGGCTTTACGCGGGTCCTTGTGCCGCAGACGGCCGCGCACAAGCTGGAGCGCCCGCCGGATGGCCTGCAGGTGCTCGGCGCGCGCACGCTGCGCGAGGCGGTGGAGCTGGCATTGGTCGCGCCCGCGGGCCACGACGCAACGGATGGCGCAGCAGGTGCGCGTAGTGGATAAACGGATGCGCCCGCACTCGGCAGGGTCTTTGACAACGACTCGGCCATGTGCTAGACTTCGCCCATAAAGCAATAGCAGGGGGAGCCAGGAGAGCCTGGCTGAGAGGTCGGCCCCAGGCCACGTATACGTGGCACGTCACACTTGCGTGGCACGTCACACTTGCGTGATGGGTCACGCTTGCGTGATGGGTCACGCTTGCGTGACACAATGCCGGCGACCCTATGAACCTGACGGGTAATGCCGGCGTAGGGATGCGGCGCACAAGTGCGCAAGATCGAATACGAGAGGCGACCCGCAAGGGTCGTCTTTTTGTTGTCAGCACAAGGACGGAGAGTCGCGTGACCATCTACATCGTCGGCGGCAGCCCGGCAGCCACCCGGCCTCTCGGCCTCAGTCCCGGCCCGGGTGACCGGGTGATTGCCGCGGACCGCGGCGCAGCTCATGCGCGCGCCTGGGGCTGGCCGGTGCACCTGCTCGTTGGGGACCTGGATTCGCTCCCGCCTGCCGATGCTGACGCGCTGGCCGCAGCCGGCGTCCCGGTCCAGCGTGTCCCGCCGGAGAAGGATGACACCGACCTGGAGCTGGCGCTGGCGCACGCCCTGGCGGAGGACGTGCAGCCCATCGTCATCTGCGCCGTACTGGGCGGCCGCGCCGACCACCTGCTCGCCAACGTGCTGCTGCTCGCCCGGCCCGACCTGGCGGGCCGCGACATCGTGCTGGCCGACGGTGCGGAGACCATCCGCCTGCTGATCGCGCCGCAGTCTGACGGCGCACCTGCGCACCTGGCCCTGTCCGGCGCGGCGGGCGACCTGTTGACCCTGCTCCCGCTCGGCGCAGATGCGGAGGGCGTGAGCACCGACGGTATGTATTATCCGCTCGCGGACGAGACGCTGTACGAGGGCCGGGCGCGCGGGGTCAGCAACGTCTTTGCCGGTACCCACGCGCGGGTGACGCTGCGCCGCGGGCGGCTGCTGGTCATCCAGACGGCGGTATAGAAACCCATGCTGAGATAGAAACCCGTTCTCTGGAAGAGAACGGGTTTCTATCCGATCCTTTCGGTAAAGAACTATTCTGAGGTGTAAAAATGTTGAAACGATTTGTACTGGTCTATCTGCTTATGGGGTTACTGATAGCAGCCTGTACAGGCGTGCCGGGCGGCACTCCTGACAGTGAGGCGACAACTGCACCGGCTACCGGCGGCACTGTCACGGTCATGACGCACGACAGCTTCAGCGTCAGCGAGCCGGTCGTCGCGGCGTTCCAGGAACAATGCGGCTGCCAGGTGCAGTTCCTTAAGTCGGGCGACACGGGCCTGGCGCTCAACAAGGCCATCCTGAGCAAGGGCAATCCCCTGGCGGATGTCTTCTATGGCGTGGACAATAGCTTCCTCAGCCGCGCGCTGGCCGAGGACATCTTCGAGCCGTACGAGTCACCTGCACTGGCCGGCATCCCGGACGAGCTCAAGCTCGATCCCACGTTCCGGCTGCTGCCAGTGGACCACGGCTACGTGACGCTCAACTACGACCGCGCCTACTTTGAGGAGCAGGGGTTGGCCCTGCCGCAGACCCTTGAAGACCTGACCCAGGAGGCGTACAAGGGCCTCCTGGTCGTCGAGAACCCGGCCACTTCGTCGCCGGGCCTGTCCTTCCTGATGACAACCATCGCTGCGTTCGGTGAAACCGGCGACTACACCTACCTCGACTTCTGGGCTGACCTGGCCGCGAACGATGTCCTGGTCGCGGACGGGTGGGAGGATGCCTACTACGGGCAGTTCAGCGGCGGCAGCGGCGAGGGTGACCGGCCCATCGTCGTGAGCTACGCGACCAGCCCCGCTGCCGAGGTGTTCTTCGCTGATCCGCAGCCGGCCGAATCGCCCACGGGCAACCTGTTCCTGCCCGGCGGCAGCACCGAGCAGATCGAGTTTGTCGGCATTCTGCGTGGCGCGAAGGAGCCTGAGCTGGCCCGGCAGTGGGTGGACTTCATGCTGGGCGAGACGTTCCAGGCCGACATCCCCTTGCAGATGTGGGTCTACCCCGCGCGCACCGGCACGCCACTGCCCGAGGTGTTCACGCAACATGCGCAGGAACCCACGGAGGTCGTGCAGCTCACGCCGGAGCAGATCGAGGCGGGCCGCGAGGGCTGGCTGAAGGCATGGACGGACACGGTGCTGCGGTAGGGACGGAGTGAACAGGGAGTAACGAGTAAAGAGTAATGAGTAAGGGAGCATCCTGAGCGGGTGGACGGCGCAGCGCAGATGTCGAAGTGCGGCCAGTCGAAGGATGCGTCGCCCAATCGGAGATTCCAGTTGCCCAAATCACTCGCGCGCGTGTTGTTGTTCCTCCTGCCCGTTGCGTTCCTGGGGGTGTTCTTCTTCTACCCTCTGGTCGCGGTGGTCGGGCAGAGCTTCGCGCCGGGGGGCCGGCTCGACCTCGCGCCCATCGCCAGCTTGTGGCAAGAGGCCTACTTCGCCCGCGCACTCTGGTTCACGACCTGGCAGGCCGCGCTCTCGACCGCTCTGACCCTGCTCATCGGGATGCCGGCCGCGTTCGTCTTTGCGCGCTACCGCTTCCCGGCCAAGAACATCCTGCGCGCGTTGACCACCATCCCCTTTGTGTTGCCCGCGATGGTCGTCGCGGCTGCGTTCACCGCGCTGCTCGGCCCGCGCGGCACGCTCAACACGCTGCTGGTGAACTGGTTCGACCTGGCCGGGCCGCCCATCCGGCTCCAACAGACCATCTGGCTCATCCTCCTGGCGCATGCCTTCTACAACACCACCGTCGTCGTGCGCATGGTGGGCGGCTTCTGGGCGAACCTGGACCCGCGGCTATCGGAGGCCGCGCGGATGCTCGGCGGCAGCCGGGCGCGGGTCTTCTGGGAGGTGACGCTGCCGCTCCTCGCGCCATCGGTCGCCGCGGCTGCGCTGCTCATCTTCCTGTTCTGCTTTACCAGCTTCGGCGTCATCATGGTGCTTGGCGGGCCGCGCTTCGCCACGCTGGAGGTCGAGATCTACCGCCAGGCCGTAACCCTGTTCCGGCTGCCCGCGGCCGCGGCCATCAGCCTGGCGCAGATTGCCCTCACGTTCGTCGTCATGGCCGTCTACACGCGCGCGCAGGCGCGCGCCGCGCTGCCCCTCAACCTGCGGCCGGCAGACTCGACCGCCGTGCCGCCCGTCCGCCCGCAGCAGGTCCTTTTTGTCGGGCTGGTCAGCCTGGGGCTCATCCTGTTCCTCGTGACGCCGCTGGCTGCACTGGCCGTCCGGTCGTTGGGGTCGGATGACTTGCTGCGCTACTACCGCGAGCTGTTCGTCAACCGCACGTCGTCCATCTTCTTCGTCCCGCCCGGGCTTGCCATCCGCAACAGCATCATGTTCGCCCTGCTGACGACAGGCCTGGCCCTGCTGCTGGGCACAGTCACGGCGCTGCTGCTGGTACGCGAGCGTAACTGGCTGGGCCGCCTGCTCGATCCCATCGTGCTGCTGCCGCTCGGCACCTCCGCGGTGACGCTGGGCTTCGGCTACCTGTTGACGATGGGCCGGCCCCCGCTTAACCTGCGGGCGTCGCCCGTGCTCGTGCCCATTGCGCACACGCTGGTCGCGTTTCCCTTCGTCGTGCGGTCGCTGCTGCCCGCGCTGCGTGGGCTGAACCCCGACTGGCGCGAGGCGGCGGCAGTGCTCGGCGCCTCGCCCTGGCGCGTGTGGCGCGAGATCGAGCTGCCCATCATCGGCCGTGCGCTCATCGTCGCCGCGCTGTTTGCCTTCACGGTCAGCATGGGCGAGTTCGGTGCGACCCTGCTGATTGCCCGGCCCGAGTTTCCGACCATGCCCATTGTTATCTTCCGGCTGCTCGGCCAGCCGGGCGCGCTCAACTACGGCCAGGCGCTTGCCATGAGCACGCTGCTCATGCTCGTCTGCGCCGCCAGTTTCTTCCTGATCGAACGCTTCCGCGTCGGTGAAGTTGGGGGATTCTAATCGCGAGGAGGGCCGCATCCTCAGATGCGGCGCGTGTAGACCATGTCGCCCATCCTGACCGTTAACCACGTCTCCAAATCCTATCCCGGCCTGCCGGTCCTCAAGGAGGCCAGCTTCACCGTGGACGCGGGCGAGATCGTCTGCCTGCTGGGACCGAGCGGGTGCGGCAAGACGACGGTGCTGCGCATCGTCGCGGGGCTGGAGCCGCCCGACACCGGCGCGGTCACGTTCGGGGGAGAGGACTTGGCCGGCGTGCCCGTCCATCGGCGCAACTTCGGCTTCATGTTCCAGGATTACGCGCTCTTTCCCCATCGTGACGTCGAGGCGAATGTGGCCTTTGGGCTGCGCATGCAGGGCCGGCCACCGGCGGAGATTCGGGCGCGCGTCAGGGAGATGCTGGCGCTGGTGCAGCTCGACGGTTACGAGCAGCGCCGCGTCATCGAGCTTTCCGGCGGGGAGCAGCAGCGCGTCGCGCTGGCGCGCAGCCTCGCGCCTGGTCCCCGCCTGCTGATGCTGGACGAGCCGCTGGGCGCGCTGGACCGGTCGTTGCGCGAGCAACTGATGAACGAGCTGCGCGCCATCCTCAAGTCGGTCGGGCTGACCGCGTTGTACGTGACCCACGACCAGGAAGAGGCCTTTGCCGTGGCCGATCGTGTCTTTGTGATGCGCGCGGCCGTGGAAGCTGGGGAGGGCGGCTGGATCGAGCAGGCCGGCACGCCCGCAGAGGTCTACCGCTATCCCGCCACGACTTACGTTGCCCGGTTCCTGGGCTTTCGGAACCGGCTGGATGGCATGGTCACCGCTGTCAACCCGCTGACCGTACGCACGACCGCCGGCGATCTGCACGTCGCGGATAGCCCGCACACTCACGCGAAGGGTGCCCAGGTAGCGGTCCTGGTGCGGCCTGAGGCTGCGGAAGTACGGTCCCCTGATGCGACTGGCCCAAACCTCCTGCCGGGTCGCCTGCTGGAAGCTTCCTTCCGGGGCAGCTACTATCTGCTGCGCACGGAACATGCGGGCGGGGTCGTGCTCGTCTGTGAGGCGTCCACGACCACGGCCCACCTGCCGCCGGAGGGGGAACCCATCACCCTCTGGCTGGACCCAACCGCCATCACGGTCATCGAACGTTAGGGGTTGCCAGAAAACGGGGTTGTCGAACAACCCCGTTTTCTATAGGATAACCCCTATCGAACACCCGTTCGTCTGTTTTTGACATTCTGGCGGTTCTGCGGTATCCTGAATCTGAGTCTCCTCCGCTGAGACTCTCGCACAATCGGTTGATGCGCGCACAGGCGAAAGGAGCAGCCAATGTACCAGAAGGTCGTCATCGTGGGGAACGTCGGCCGCGATGCTGAGATGCGGTACACCCCCAGCGGGGTGCCGGTGACCAGCTTCAGCATCGCCGTTAACCGCCGTTGGTCCAACGCCAACGGTGAGCAGCAAGAGAAGACCACATGGTTCAGGGTTACGTGCTGGCGCAAGCTGGCAGAGACCGCGGCCCAGTATGTCAAGAAGGGCAAGCTTCTGCTGGTCGAAGGCGAAGTGGAAGCCCAGGCCTACGTTGATCGGGAGGGCAATGCCCGCGGCACGCTGGAGATGACGGCCAACACCTTCAAGTTCCTGGGTGGGCCGCGCGATGGCGCTGAGGGCGGCGGCGCGCCCGGTGGTGGCGGCGAGGAGTTCCCGGTTCACGAGGATGACATCCCGTTCTAGCCCGAACGACTGCAATACACCGGCCCGCGCCGGTCCAACTGACTACAAAGCACAGACACGGCCGCCAGCGCCGTGTCTTTTTGTTGCGCCTCGCGTTGACGGTTGCGTCGTCTTGCGCTAGACTGTAGCCGTACTCCTGATTCCAGTGCTGCAAGGAGCAATCATGCCGCAAGCGAATCCCCCGCCCACCCAGATCAACGTCGAGTTATCCGCGGACCTGGAAGCGATTTACACGAACTTCGCCATCATCACCCATTCGCCCTCCGAGATCGTCATCGACTTTGCCCGCATGCTGCCGGGCGCGCCGAAGGCAAAGGTTCACGCGCGCGTGGTCATGACTCCGCTCAACGCCAAGCTGCTGCTCAAGGCGCTGGAGGACAACCTGTCGAAGTATGAGGAGCGGTTTGGGGAGGTGCGCGTGCCTGCGGAGACCGGGTTCGACACACAGGATCGCACGCTTGGATTCAGGCATTAGTACCGACAAGAAGTCGCGCAAGCGGGGTGCGTTTCACGTTGGGGGCGCGGCCAGCGCGGATAAACGAATGCGCTGGCGCGCCACGAATACGCGAATCGTGTGCGCCGCGGCGGGATATTCGTGTATCCGTGCCCAGCGCCGCAGCGCCATTCGCGTATGCGCGCTGGCCGCGTTCGCCCCCAGTATGAAACGCGCCCGCGCAAGCGAGTCACTTTGACACATCATCGTTTGCTCGCTATACTGTAACTTACCCTACTCCAAGAGACTCAGCCAATGGATGCAGCTACTATCTCATCGTCGAGACAGGGCGTCAGTCGTTGGAACCGGCGCAAGATCACCGACTGGTTAGCCTTCTTAGGGTTCACGGCACCCAATTTCATCCTCCTGGCCGTCTTCACGTTCTGGCCTGTGGCCTACAGCTTCTATTTGAGCTTCTACCGGTGGAACATGATCGCGCCCACCAAGAAGTTCATCCAGCTCGAGAATTATGCCCGAATGCTGGAAGACCCCATCTTCTGGCAGGTTTTGCGCAATACTGCGATCCTGGCCGTGGGCACGGTCTTCGTCAAGCTCGCCATTGCGCTGTTCCTGGCCGTCTTGCTGAACCAGAAACTCCGGGGCCGCAACGCCTACCGGGCTATCATCTTTTCACCGACCTTCACTACCAGCGTGGCCATCGCCATGGTGTGGGGCTGGATTCTCGATCCCTATTACGGGCTACTCAAGCTGCCGCTCCGCTGGCTGGGGCTGTCCTCGCCCAACTGGTTGTCCGATCCCAACTGGGCGCTGCCCGCGGTCATGATCGTGGTCATCTGGGCCGGCATCGGCTATGACATGGTCATCTTCCTGGCCGGCCTGCAGGCGATCTCCGCCGACCTCTACGAGGCCGCGCGCGTGGACGGCGCCTCGCGCTGGTCGCTGTTCCGCCATGTTACCTTTCCTTTGCTTTCACCGACCACCTTCTTCCTGTTGATTATCTCCATCGTCGGCGCATTCAAGGCTTTCGATATTGTCGCGGTGATGACGGGTGGTGGGCCTCTCAACAGTTCGAACGTCTATGTATTCTATCTGTATCAGAACGCGTTCCGCTGGTTCAAGACCGGATATGCCTCCGCGCTGGCCGTCGTGCTGTTCGTGATTATCCTGGTCATCACTATCATCCAGATGCGCCTGTCGCGGCGCTGGGTGCATTACTAATGTATCTTGCAGGACACGACCTATGAGCATTGCAATACGCGGGCTGCAGGAGAACGAGCGAGTCGGGCGCATCGTGCGCGGGGCTTCCTCACATCTGTTCCTGATCCTCGTCTCCATCGCCATCGGGATGCCCTTCGTCTGGATGATCTCGACCGCCTTCAAGAGCCCCCAGGAAGTGTCGATCTTCCCGCCCATCTGGATTCCTGAGAATCTGCGCTGGGACAACTTCGTGGTGGCGTGGGAGTCCGCGCCGTTCGGGCGCTTCTACATCAACAGCCTGGTTGTCACGGGATGGGGCGTCGTCATGGAGGTGACGATTGCCGCGCTGACCGCGTATGCTTTCGCCCGCATCGAGTTCCCGGGCCGCAACCTGCTGTTCATGGTCATGCTGGCCGCAATGATGATTCCCGGCCAGATGGCCCTGATTCCGAACTACGTCACCCTGTATCACCTGGGCTGGATCAATAAGTATGCGGGGATCGTCATCCCGCATATCTCCAGCGTCTTCGGGGCCTTCCTGCTGCGCCAGGCGTTCCTCTCGATGTCGAGTGAGCTGTTCGACGCGGCCACGATCGATGGGGCGGGGCATGTGCGTTCGCTGCTCAATATCGCCCTGCCTCTGGCGCGGCCGGTAGTCGCCACTCTGGCGCTCTATCTCTTCATCTCTAAGTGGAACGATTACCTGTGGCCGTTGATTATTACCAACACGCAGGATATGCGCACCCTGCCGGTCGGGTTAGTGATGGTGCGGAGCGCCGAGTACAACATTGGCCCGGAGCACCTGATGGCCGCGACCCTGTTTGTGCTCGTGCCCGTCTTGCTGGTCTTCTTCATGGCCCAGCGCCAACTGATTGACGGGATTGCTGCCGGCGCGCTCAAGGGGTAGGAGCCTCTGACAGGTTTACACGCTCGTTGCTGCTGCCACGCTTCTGGCGTGGGCGCGTTCACATTCTTATCTCACCAAGGAGGGTAGAGATGTCTGTCCGTAAGTCGCTCATATGGATGCTGCTGGCCGTGATGCTGTTGCTGCCGCTCGCCGGCTGCACTGCGCCTCCGGCTGCGGAGCCCAGCCCTGCACCCGCGGCGGCGGAGCCTGCCGCACCGGCAGCCGAGGAAGCCCCGGCGGAAGCGGCCGCGGAGGAGGCGGCCCCGGTCGCATCTCCCAATGCGGTCAAGATCACCTACTGGCGCGCGCTGACCGGCGCGGCCGGCGACGCGCAGGACGAGCTTGTCAAGCGTTTCAATGAATCGCAGAGTGATGTCTTCGTGGATGTGCAGTTCCAGGGCGCGTACGCCGAGCTGGTGCAGAAGCTCCAGGCAGGGCTGGCGGCCGGCGAAGTGCCGGACCTGGTGCTGCTGGATTCGCCGTTCGTGGCGCTCTTTGCCAAAGATGGCGTCCTCGTGCCTCTGGATGACTTCGCCAGCAACCCCGACACCGCGCTGGACCTCGAGGCCTTCATCCCCGGCCTGCTGCAGGATGGCTACTATCAGGGCACGCTGTACGCGCTGCCCCTGATGCGCAGCACCCCGCTGCTCTACTTCAACCGCGACATGTTCGCGGAGGTCGGCCTGCCTGACCGCGTGCCCGAAACCTGGGACGAGTTCCGCGAGTTCTGTGCCAAGCTGACCAAGGAAGAGAACGGCGAAATCGTCCGCTCGGGCGTTTCCTTCACGATGGGCCAGACTACTGCCCACTGGTATCTGCAGGGCGCGATCTATGCGTTCGGCGGTGAGGTTTCGGACGCGGACTTCAACATCAAGCTGACCGAGCCCGAGGCGAAGGCTGCCGCGCAGCTCTGGCAGGACCTGGTCTTCACCGACAAGACCGCAATTGCGGGCGTTGAGGATGCGCAGAATGACTTCCTGAACGGCCGCGTCGGCATGGTCTTCGGCTCGACGGGCAGCATGGCGAACCTGATGGGCAAGGCCACGTTCCAGCTGGGCGCGGGCTTCATGCCGGCACAGGTGCGGCGCATGGTGCCGGTCGGCGGCTCGGTCATCGCTATGACCTCCACCGATGAAGCACGCAAGGCCGCCACCTGGCAGTTCATGAAGTGGATTACCCAGCCGGAAAACAACGCGTACATCGTGGAGATGACCGGCTACATGCCGACCAGCCAGGCCGCACTGGAGGTCCCCAGCCTCAAGGCCTACTTCGAGAAGTACCCTGAGCGCAAGGTCGCGGTGGACCAGCTCCAGTACGCGCGGCCGCAGGCGAGCGTCATCTCCCTGGGCAAGGGCACCGAAATCCTGCGCATCGCCGTCGAGAAGCTGCTGGTCGCCGGCACGCCGGTCGATCAGGTCATGGAAGAAGCCGCGCAGGAGTTGCGGGCGGAATATGAGGAAACCTTCCAGTAAGAGCGGCACTGGCCGCGCGGGCACGCATCCCGCGTGGCCGGCCATCGTCGGGTGTGTCGCGGTTGGCGCAGCGGTCCTGACTGCCTGCGCCGCGCCCGGCACGCCTGCAACACCCGGCCCGGCCTCACCGCAGCCAGTGCCCGCGCGGGTGCTGAAGGTCGCGCATCGCGGCGGGGCCGGCCTGGCGCCTGAGAACACGCTGGCGGCATTTAACGCCGGCCTCGCGCAACAGGCCGATTTCCTCGAGCTGGACGTCCATCTTAGCAAGGACGGCCAGCTCGTCGTCATCCATGATCCGAACCTTGCGCGCACTACCAACTTGAGCGGAGACGTGGCGGACTACACTGCGGCTGAACTGGCTGCGGTAGATGCCTCCGCCAAGTTCTTCGGCCCGGTCACGGTCGAGCGCCAGCCCATTCCGACACTGGAACAGGTGTTGGCGCTGGCGAAGGGTCGGGCCGGTGTGCAAATCGAGATCAAGGTGCGCGCGGACAAGAGCCGCTATCCCGGCATCGAGGCCAAGGTCGTGGACGCGCTCCGCGACCACGAGATGCTCGCTGACGCGGTGGTGCTGTCCTTCGACTTCCCGACGCTGCAGGAAGTCAAGCGGATCGAGCCGCAGGTTCGCACCTGTGCGCTCATCTCGACGGCCTACCTGAGCGGTGTGGGCCGCGCGGGCCCGGCGCAGGTCGCGGATGAACTCAGTGCGCTCGGGGCCGAGTACGTCGGTGTCAACCACACCTGGTTGACGGACGCGCTCTTCACCGCACTGACCGGCCGCGGCCTGCAGGTCGGCGCCTGGACCGTCAATGACCCGGCGGACATGCGCCGGCTTGCCGCCCTGGGCGTCGCCTTCATCACCTCGGACCGGCCCGACCTGCTGCGGGAAACCTTCGGGCCATAACCTCGGCCCCGCACAACCGCATAACAGACGAGTTGGATATGCCCATCAACGAAGCACTCATCGAGTACTATCCGACCATCAAGGAACTGCCCGAGGGCGAGCGCCCGCGGGAGCGGCTGGAGCACTACGGCGCGGGTGCGCTCAGCACCGCGGAGCTGCTGGCGATTATCCTGCGCGTGGGGACGAAGGATGAGAACGTCATCCGCCTGTCGCAGCGGCTCCTGACGGGCTATGGCGGGCTGGCCGGGTTGGCCCATGCGCCGTTCAACGAGCTGACCGAGTTCAAGGGGCTTGGCCCGGCGAAGGCCACCCAACTCAAGGCCGCGTTCGAGCTGGGGCGGCGGCTGCTCGTGGCCGCGCCTTCGGAGCGGCCGCTCGTCAAATCGCCTGCGGACGCGGCCAACCTGGTCATGCTGGAGATGGCCGGGCTGGAGCAGGAGCATCTGCGCACCATTATCCTCGACACCAAGAATCACGTCCTGAAGGTCCATACGGTCTACATCGGCTCGCTGAATACCGCCGTCGTGCGCGTGGGCGAGTTGTTCCGCGAGGCCGTGCGGCTCAACTCCGCCGCGCTCATCATCGCGCACAACCATCCCTCCGGCGACCCGACCCCCTCGCCGGAGGACGTACAGGTCACGCGGCAGATCGTGGAGGCGGGCAAGCTGCTCAGCATCGACGTGCTGGACCACCTCGTCATCGGTCAGGCGCGCTGGGTCAGCCTGAAGGAGCGGGGATTGGGGTTCTGATGCTGATTATGTCTGATGTGCCAGTCGCAGGAGCATGAGTAGCGAGGATGACAAAGCAACCAGGTTAACTGCGGTGCAAGCGCGCCAGTAGTCCTCAATCGTAGTCTTTCCACTTGTAAATGATATCAGAATATGCTATCATTCCGCCAATGAACAAGCGACAACGAGAAACCCTGGACAAGATCTTCCAGACGCCTGTTCCAGCCACATTGGAATGGCGGGATATCGAGGCGCTCCTGCTGGCGTTGGGTGCCAGAACGGTGGAAGGTCGCGGTTCGCGGTGCGTTTCGAGTTGAATGGGGTTGTCGCGACATTCCATCGGCCGCATCCAGAGAAAGAGGCAAAGCTCTATCAGGTGCGGGATGCTCGCCGTTTCTTGGAACAGGCAGGTTTCAAACCATGAAGACGATGACTTATCGAGGCTATGCGGCACGTATTGAGTACAGCGACGAAGACCAGTGCTTGGTCGGGCACATCGCGGGTATCAACGATGTAGTGGGTTTTCACGGCGACTCCGTGGCCGAATTGCGCGCCGCATTTGAGGAGGCGGTCGAGGACTATCTGGAGGCTTGCGAGAAACTGAATCGGCCACCCCAAAAGCCCTACTCCGGCAAGCTCATGCTACGCGTGTCGCCTGAAATCCATGCGGCGGTGGCGGCAGCAGCCGAAGTGAACGGAAAAAGCATCAATCAGTGGGCAACTGAGGTGTTTACTAGGGCTGTACAGGCATAGACGCGGCGGGTGTCGGGCAGGGCCTAACACGGGTGCGCGCGAACCGGCCGCGCTTGCCCATCAGCAAGATAAAGGATCGACGGGCCGCCATACGGGAGGATCATAATCGCTGAGGCGTCCGGATCCGCAGCACACCAACTCCGTTAAGGATTAGAAAGGGAGGCCCCAGGATTTCCGGTCAGGAGTCCTGGGGCTTTGCTTGCAGACGAGCGGCGACGAAAGAGGTAGATGGGCGGAATCAGGTCTGCCGGTGGGTGCGGCGGAGCAGGCGGCCGCCGGCTGTGATTAGCCCAAGCACGCCGGTCGCAAGCAGCCAGAGGGGCAGGCTGCTCTCCTGAAGGGCGTGGGCGCGCGTCAGGCCGACCGCGTTGGGCCGGGCCACCGTCACCGCGACGGGATCGTGCCGCGCCAACGCGCCATCCAGCGCGACATCCTCCAGGATATACCAGTATGTCACCCCGGCCTCGACTGCGGCATCCGTCCAGGCGTACTGGCCGCCGTCCGTCGCGCCCGGCATCTGTGCCGGTATCAGCGTGGCGTTGATGCGGGCCCACGGCCCCGCTGCTGAGGGTCCGCGGTAGATGTTGAAGCCCGCGTTCGCCACCTCGCAGACGGTTTCCCAGGTGAGCTGCACGGCAGACCCGTCGGCGTGCGCGGCCCAGGATGCCAGCGTGACCGCCTGGGGCACACATACGACTGCCTGTGCAGCCGAATTGCGCGGCGTGGGCGCACCCGTCACGAAGTCCGCCTCGTTTTGGTCTGCGTCCTGGCAGCCGGCATCCTGCCGGATGACCGCGGTCGTGTTGGATGCGCCCGGCGCCGGGCCATCCCCCTCATAGCATGGGGCGGTTGTGCCGTAGCCGACCATGTCCAGGGGTGCAATATCGCTCCGGCAGAACTCCGGGAGCGTGTTCTGGTGGTCCACAAGATAGACCATCGCATAGGAGTTGGCGATGTCCACGGTGAGGTTCGCGGCATCCGCCGGGGGCAGCGGCGCGCCGCACGGAAGCGTGCCGACATTGCAGCCCTTGGAGCTATAGCCTGCTGCGAGGTAGTAGCCCCCTGGAGGAATCACGCCGCTGAGGTCGAGGCGGAAGGCCGGCTTGTCCATCTGGCTGCCCCTGAAGTACTGGATGCTCCAGCCTGTGACATCGACTGCGGTCTGGCCGGCGTTGTGGAGTTCGATGAAGTCATTCTGGTAGAGGGCATTTGCCAGGCCGCCGCCTCCATAGATTTGGCTGATGCGAATCTGTGGACCGTCAGCGATGTGGGCGGGCACGCCTGTGCCGGGGGGTGCTCCAGCCACGCGCGAGGGGGCCACGCAGATGGCTAACAAGAGCACGATGATGAACGAACGGCCAACAACGAAAGGTGGCACGCGATCGCCCTGCGAGAAATGAGGGCAGGGCGCGACCGGGTGACGAACGGGCTTCATGGCGCAGGCTCCTTTGTCTGAGGGAGAACGATGAGGCACACGGGGGGAGCAATGTGCCCGACAACAATGGGTGATGATTCGCCGTCTGCTCGTACAGGCGGGATTGTAATGAACGCGTGGGTGGCTGTCAAATGCCGGAAGGAGTCAATGAACGTGCAGCGCGCTTCCCAATTGGCGGGTTCGATGCGATAATCGGGCCACATCACTGTTCAGAGCAGGCGTAGGCATGGCGACAACTTCCTGGTATACGCTTCGCTCCGGGCTGCGACTTCTTGCGCGCCCGGTGGAAGTGCTGCGCGGCATCCGGCGCGCAGACCTGCGCCCGGACTTTATGGCGGCCCTGACGGTGACGATGGTGCTCCTGCCCCAGACGATGGCCTATGCTCTGCTGGCCGGGCTGCCGGCCGAGGTGGGCCTGTATTCCGCCATCATTGCCAGCATCGTCGGGGCCTTATGGGGCTCCTCCAACCAGCTCCAGACCGGTCCCAGCAACACTGTGGCGCTGTTGAGCCTGGCTGCATTAGCGCCCATCGCCATGCCCGGCACGCCGCCTTATCTGGTCGGGGCGAGCCTGCTGGCCCTGTTGGGTGGCATCCTGCGGTTGGTGATGGGGCTGGCGCGCCTTGGCGTGCTGGTGCGTTTTGTGTCCGACGCGGTCATCGTGGGGTTCACCGCAGGCGCGGGTATGCTCATCGTCTTCAACCAGGTCGCCGAACTGTTGCGGCTGGATTTGCCGCGCAGCTCCGGGCCAATTCAGACGCTGCAATTGGTCCTGCCTCGGCTGGAGGACGCCCACCCGCCCAGCCTGGCCTTGGGCCTGGCTGCCATTGTGATCATCGTGCTGCTCAAGCGGCTGGACCGCCGGCTGCCGGGACCATTGATCGCGATTGTAGTAGGCGCGCTGGCAACCGCCCTGTTTGCGCTGGACGTCCGAGTGGTCGGCAGCCTGCCGCGCGGCTTCCCTCCGTTCAGCATTCCGCCCGTGATGGACCTGGAGCTTGTCGGTGCGCTGTCTATGGCCGCACTCTCCATCACTGCCATCGGCCTGGTCGAGGCCATCTCGAACGCGCGCTCCATCGCCAGCCACACCGGTCAACGGCTGGACAGCAACCAGGAGTTCGTGGGACAGGGGCTGGCTAACATCGCCGTCGGGCTTTTTTCCGGCTGCCCTGTCACCGGCTCGTTCGGTCGCTCCATGCTCAACCTGCAAGCCGGGGCGCGTACGCCGATGGCGAACGTCTTCACCGGCCTGCTGGTCGCAGTTATCATGCTCGGCCTGGGGTCGCTGGCCGCCTATATCCCAATGGCATCGCTCGCCGGTGTGCTGTTCGTGACAGCCGCGAATCTCATCGACCGCAAGGAAATGGTGCGCATCTGGCGCGGGGGCGGGGCGGACCGGCTGACGATGATGGTCACGCTGCTGGCGACCCTGACGCTGCCGTTGCAATTTGCCGTGCTCGCAGGCATCCTCATGTCGCTGGGCGCGTATCTGTTGCGCACCAGCACCCCGCGCGTCCGTACGGTGCTGCCGTCGGACGGGTTCCGCCACTTCGAGCATCAGCCTGAAGCGCCGCCGTGTCCGCAGTTGAGCATCACCGAGATCCTGGGCGATCTGTACTTCGGCGCGGTGCAGCACGTGGACGAGGCGGTGTATCAGAATCTGGTCAACAACCCGAGCCAGCGCTTCCTGCTGCTGCGCATGCACAGCGTCCACAATTGCGATATCAGCGGCATCCATGCGCTGGAGTCGATCGTGCGCAACTATCGTGAGGCGGGCGGGGATGTCTACATGTCGCGGGTCCGGCTGCCAGTGTTCCAGGAGATGACCGCGTCCGGGTTCCTGGACTACCTGGGCCGCGACCATCTGCTCGACGAAGATGTTGCCGTTGGCTACATCTTCCACCACGTGCTCGACCCGGCGATCTGCATCTACGAGTGCCCGGTCAGGGCTTTTCGCGAGTGCCAGAATCTGCCCAAGCAGCTACCCGATGTTGATATGGGCAACGGCGTTCATACCGTGCGGCCCACGGTGCCGCCGCCGGTCATTGAGCCCCTCGCCCTATGGCAGGCGCTGCGGAGCGATGCACCGCCCGTGGTTATCGATGTGCGGGAGCCGCGCGAGTTCAGGCAGGGCCGTGTGCCGGGCAGCCAGTCGATTCCTCTGCCCGACCTGCTTGCGGATCCCGGCCAGGTCCCGGGCGACCGATCCGTGGTGTTCGTGTGTCGCGGCGGGCGGCGCAGCGCCCGCGCCGCAGCCGCGCTGCTGGCTGGCGGGCACAAGGATGTTGCGGCCTTGCGCGGCGGCATGTTGGCCTGGGAGGCCGCGAATCTACTGGAGGCCATGGGATGAACACGCCCCACGTACTGCCGTCCAACATGGGCTTGGACCTGGTGCGCGCCACGGAGATGGCCGCGTTGAGCGCCGGGCGTTGGTCCGGCCTGGGCCGGCCTGAAGAGGCCGAACGCGCTGCCACGGATGCCATGCGTCGCGCGTTGAACCTGATTCACATGGATGGCATCCTGTGCCAGGGCGAGGAAAGCCGGCGCGGCGGCGAGGCCATGTTCGCCACCGGCGAGCATCTGGGTGACAGACAGGGGCCGGCGGTCGATGTACTGGCCGATGCGCTGGAGGGCGGTCGCCTGCTGGCCGGGGGCTATCCCGGCGCGCTCTCTGCGGTGGCCGTCGCCCCGCGCGGCGCCATCTGGACTCCACGCGGGATGCCCTACATGGAGAAGATTGTGACCAATGCCGAGGTCGGGGCCGCGCTGGTGCCGGAGTGCATGGACGCGCCCGCGGCCTGGACGCTGGCACTGGTGGCGCGTGCCAAGCACAAGGAAGTGCGTGACCTGGTGGTGTTCGTGCTGGACCGGCCCCGCCATGCCGACCTCGTTGCAGAGATACGCGCCGCGGGCGCGCACGTGCTGCTGCGCGCCGGCGGGGATGTGGCGGGTGCGTTGATGGCCTGTCTGCGCGGGGGGAAAGTCGATTTGCTCATGGGTACGGGCGGCGTGCCGCAGGGGTTGATGGCCGCCTGTGCCGTCAAGGCTGCGCGCGGCGCGATGCTGGGGCGGCTATCGGCCAGAACAGCCACGGAGGCCGCGGCCCTGCGCGCCGCGGACCCCGATGCCCGGCGCATCCGCACGGCGGACGAACTCGTGAGCGGCCCATATGCCTTTTTCGTCGCCACGGGCATTACCGACAGCCCGCTGCTCAGCGGCGTGCGCTATCACGGGCCGAACGCCGAGTCCAACTCCATCATTCTGCGCGCGGAGACGGGCATCCGCCGGACAATTGTCACGGAGCATTGGCTGGCCGAGTGAGGGCGCGGTGTGACGTCACATCCCTGCCAGCGACCTGACGCCCACCGTCGCAAAGTACACTCCGAACCCCAACAGAAACACGCCGCAGCCCAGCAGCACGGCGCGGTAGCCGCGCTCACCGAACAGCCGCCGCCCGGACCCCACCAGCAGGCTCAACCCGCCCAGCCAGCCCAGGTCGGTCAGCCAGTGCGTCAGCGCCAGGCCGCCCACCGCAAAGGCGCTGCCGTTCAGCGCGGTGACGCGGGCGAGGTAGCTCGCGCCGAGCGTGGCCCACCAGAGCGACCAGTAGGGATTCGTCACGGTGAAGATGACCCCGCCGGGGATGTGGCCGAAGCGCAGCGCGGCAGGCGCGGGCGCGGCGGCTGCCGCGGCGAGCGAGAGCTGCCCGCGGAGCGTGCCCGCGACCAGGCCGTAGCCCAGCCACAGCAGCACGAGGCTGCCGGTCAGCGCGACCAGCCCGCCCACGAGAGGGCGTTGGAGCCACGCGCCCAGCCCATACGCGATGGCAAACGCCAGCGGAATCTCGACCAGCCCGTGGCCCAAGGCCAGCCCCGTGCCTGCCCAGCGGCCCGCCCGCACGCCCTCGCTGATCGCCAGCGCGGTCAGCGGGCCGGGCGACAGCGCGCCGGAGAGGCTGATGAGCATGAAGGTGGCGTAGAGCGGGAGCAGGTCAAGCATGTGAGAGATAGCGCACCGCAGCGGTGGTCAGCAGGGCGACGCCCAGCGGCAGTACGCGCTCATCGAAGTCGAAGCGCGGGTTGTGATGCGGTGCATCCAGTCCCAGTTCCGAATTGGCGGAACCTACCAGCATGAAGCACGCGGGCACGCGGCGGGCGAACTCCGAGAAGTCCTCCGACACCATCAACGGCGGATGCCAGCCGACCGCATGCGCACCGGCTACCTGGAGTGCCGCGTTGCGCGCAATCTCCGCGATGGTGGGATCGTTGACCACGGCCTGCGTGACGCTCTGGATTTCGAGCTCGTAGCGCGCGCCCATGCCGTTGGTGATGCCGTCCAGGAGGACCTGCAGCCGCGTCAGCACGGTCTCACGGACCGCCGGCGCGAAGGTGCGGATGGTGCCGAGCATTGCGACGGTCTCCGCGATCACGTTGAACGTCGTGCCGCCGCGGATGCTCCCGATGGTCAGCACCGCGGTCTCCTGCGGGTTGACGTTGCGGCTGACGATGGTTTGCAGCGCGGAGAGCACCTGGCCGGCGACGGCGATTGCATCCACGGCCTCATGCGGCTGCGCGCCGTGACCGCCCTTGCCGCGAATGACGATCTTAAGAACGTCTGCCGCAGCCATCAGCGGCCCGGCCTGCGCGACCACCCGGCCCAGGGGCAGCGAATTCCACACGTGTAGCCCGAACGCGGCATCGGGCACGGGATCGGCCAGCGCGCCATCCGCGACCATCGCGGCGGCCCCGCCGTCGCCTTCCTCCGCCGGCTGAAAGACGAAGAGGACGCGGCCCGGCAGTTCCGCGGCGTGACGTGCCAGCAGCGTGGCTGCGCCCAGGCCCACGGCCACATGCCCGTCATGGCCGCACGCGTGCATCACACCCGGCACCTGGGATGCATAGGGCGCGTCGCTGATCTCCTGGATGGGCAGCGCATCCATGTCTGCGCGGAGCATGACCGTGGGGCCGGGCCGGCCGCCGTGCAGGAGCGCCACGACGCCGGTCTGGCCGACGCCGGTGCGGACCTCGTAGCCCAGCTCGCCCAGGGTCTGCGCGACGATGCCCGCGGTGCGATGCACCGCGAACCGCAGTTCGGGGTGCTGGTGCAGGTCGCGGCGCCACGCGATGAGCTGAGAGCGCAGGCCCTCGGCCTCGCCGGTGAAATCGATCTCGTGCATGGAAGCTCCCGCCGGTAAATCACTGGAGACGCGCCGGGGCGTCTCTACGTACTTGGATTCACGATTCCTGACTGCCGCCGTAGGACCAGGGACTTGACCACAAGACCATCGGTTCTCCCTGGCGACGCACGCCCGCGCCGGTCACTTCACCCAGCATGAGCATGTGGTCGCCCGGCGAGGCCGGCTCATCAGCCAGGCGGCATTCGATCCAGCCCAGGGCTTCGGTGAGCAGGGGGCAATGGCTCTCGGTCATGCGAAACGCCTGGCCGCCCATCGCCGCCGTCTCCTCGTTGTCAGAATGGTGAGTAAAGAAGGTGGCCGCGATGTCTGGTTGATCGCTGGCAAGGATGTTGAGGGCAAAGCGCCGGCCTTTGCGCACAGCATGGGCCAGCCGCGAATTACGACGCAAGGCGACCAGCACGAGCGCAGGCTGGATAGACACCTGCATGGCCCAGGTGATGGTGGCCGCGTGGATGACCTCCTGGTGGCAGGCTGTCAGCACATACACGCCGTTGGAAAGCAGGCGCAGTGCATCGGTACGTACATCGGTCGGGGGTTGTATGTCGGGCTTCACTGTCACACCTCCCTTCGGCTGGAAAGAGACTGCTCGCGCTCAGTAGATGATTAACCGCCGTAGTGCCACATGGTATCGTGCAGCGCCAACGCCTGCGCGCCGGGCGCCTGGATATCACCATCAAGGATACGGGCGATGAAGATGCCGTGGTCGCCCTGACCATTGGCTTCTTCGACAACCTCACACTCCAGCCAGGCAATTGCCGTGCCGAGCAGCGGCACACCGCGCGGCGTCAGGTTGTAGCGAAAGCCCGCGATCTGCTCTGCGTTGCTTTGTGAGACCCGGAAGAAAGCCCGCGCAAAATCCGTCTGCTCCTGGCCGACGACGTGCAGGCCGAACTGCTGCGCCGCGCGGACAGCCTCATAGATGGCGGTGCCTTTGCGCAGGCCAATCGCTACCAGCTTGGGTTCGAACGACGCTTGCATCACCCAACTGACGGTCGCGGCGCGCGGCCCATCCGGGCCGGCGCTGGTGACGACAAACAGACCGTAGTTGAACAGACGCAGGATATTCCGGATGGTTTCGCCTTCAGCCATAACAGTCTCCCCTCAGGCGTATTCTGCTAGTTGAGTGCATTCTACCACAAGCTGCGATTCGTGCGGCCTGCCAGCACATCGGCGATCGGTTCGCGCCAGGCCGATTCCAGGTCGGCGCATGCGGCCAGCAGGCCATAGCAGCCCGTCAACATCTGATCGCCGTAGGGCACGGCATTGTAGATCGGCAGATCGGCATCTGCCAGCAGGCCGCGACGCGGGCCCACGACGGCCGCGAACGTCAGGGGCAGGGGCGTGGCATCGAGGACCAGCGCGCCGTGACCGTGGTCAGCAAACACCGCGTCATGGCGCACGGTTCCATCGGCCAGCGCGGTCAGCCAGCGCACCAGCGACGCGCGCGTCACTTCGCCGGTGTGGTGCTCGAACAGCCGCAGGAAGCGGCCCTCGTGAAACTGGAAGGCCAGCGTGTGGAAGTTGCCGACATTGACAATCAGGGGGTGCGGCTGGGCGAGGACCTGCGGATCGTGCCATGCGCCCAGCACGGCCGCGGGCGCGGTGTCCATGACGACCGTCGGAAGACTCGCCTGGCGGAGCGCAGTGCCGGCCAGGGCGGCCAACCGGGTCATGATAGGTGGCACGTCGTGGGCATAGGACGCAAAGGTGCTCAACCGGGTATCCCGGCGCAGGCGTTCCGCGAGGTAGTCCATGCGGAACTGCCGGTCGCTGACCTCCGGCGGCGCGGCCCCGTGATCGAACACGGCCAGCGCCAGGGCGTCGGGGCGCAGCGTCACGCCGAACGCGGCAAAGGCCCGCTCGATTGCCCGATAGTCGAAGTCGCGAAACTCGACGTGCGCGAACTCAGACTGTGCGGCCAGCCTGCGTCCCTCTTCGTCCGCGATGATCTCGATGCCAAGCTGCTCGCGCACCTGGTCCAGGTCATCGTTGAAGGTCCTGGCGGCCTCCGGGGTGGCCAGCACGCGCAGCCCGGCGCGGCGGTGATCTTCGACTGCCCACGAGACCGGCCCGCCGCCCATCAGCACGCCGGTAATCAGGAGGGGCCGGCCCGCCGCAGTCGCAGCCCGCACTTCCTGGCCGATGAGCAGGGTCGGCGACGGCATCACCAGCTTGAGGCTGTTTTCGATGGCCCGGTCGCTGTCGAAGAGCAGGATGTCCTGCGTGCCGGTGCCGATGTCGACGGTCAGGATTTGCATGGGTTACCTGATAGGTAACGAGTAAAGAGTAACGAGTAAACGTTGTAGTTACTCGTTACTTCTTACTCGTTACTCGTTACTCGTTATAATACGCGCCTGGCCGTCGGCATGGTACGACGAGCGCACCAGCGGACCGGACTCGACCCATTTGAACCCGCGGCGTTCCCCTTCTTCTTGCAGCCGGACGAACTCATCCGGGTGATAGTAGCGCTCGATGGGAAGGTGGAGCTTGGTCGGCTGGAGGTACTGGCCGATGGTCAGGATGTCCACATCGACGGTGCGCAGCTCGTCCATGACTTCCAGCAGCTCATCCCAGGTCTCACCCAGGCCGACCATCACGCCCGACTTGGTCAGGCCCGCGGGGTACATCTCCTTCGCCATGCGAAGCACGGCCAGGCTGCGCGCAGGGCTGGCCTGCGGCCGCACCCACCGCGAGAGCCGCGGCACGGTTTCAGTGTTGTGGTTCAGGATTTCGGGGCGGGCGTCCATCACGAGCTGGAGCGCGGCAGGGTCCGCCTTGAAGTCGGGGATGAGCACTTCGATGGTGCAGCCGGGCTGCGCCGCACGAATCTCGCGGATGGCGTTCGCGAAGATGTGCGCGCCGCCGTCGGGCTGGTCGTCGCGGTCAACGCTCGTCAGCACGACATGGCGCAGGTTCATCACCCGCACGGACTCCGCAATACGTCGCGGCTCGTCCTCGTCCAGCGGCTCCGGCTTGCCCGACTTGACGTTGCAGAACTTGCACGCGCGCGTGCAGATGTCGCCCATCAGGAGGAAGGTCGCGGTCCCGCGGCCCCAGCACTCGCCCAGGTTCGGGCACATGGCCTCTTCGCAGACGGTGTGGAGCGTCTGCCCGCGCATCAGGCTCTTGACCTGCCAGTAACTCTCGTTCTGGTTGAGCTTGACGCGCAGCCAGTCGGGCTTGCGGCCCACAGTCAGCCCGGATTCGGCAGGCACCGGCTCTTTGAGCCGGGTGTTCTTCGGCTCGCGCGCCGGCCGCGGCTCCAACGGGATCGGGTCAATCGTGACGTTCTTTTGCATGTTACACTCGTTCAAGCGACGGCGATTGCTTGTTGTTTCAAGACTTCCTGGAAGAACATGGATAGCTCGTTGTTCCTCAGTTCATCCGGCGTTGCACCCCGTGCCTGGATGGGCTCAAGTATGCGGGCGGCGGCAACCCCCAGGATTTCAAGTCGTTCGCGCTCGTTATAGGGCGCCCAATCCGACGAAATGACAAATAGGTCGATATCGCTGCCCTCGTGTGCGCGCCCTGTTGCGTGAGAGCCGAAGAGCAGAACTTGTTCAACTTTGATGCCCATGCTACTCAGCGCCCTGCAGTAGCGAGCGACTAAGGATTTGCTGATAGTTCGTTTCTGAGCCATATGAGGGCCTCCTCAGTCTGCCGCAAATAGGATCGCACAACCGGGTCTGTGTACTCGTTCAGAGTCCGTTGCAGGTCGTCAGGATAGCGCATCGGCACGCTGGCGTTGTTGATCTTGCCTATGAAATCCAGTATGTCTGATGGTACGGACAATCCGCTCCTCTTGCCCAGTAGATCAGGTCATGGGTCTTCGCAGGAATTGTCTGTGTGGCCTCTGTTACATGCGCTTTGAGCATTTTCTCAAGCGCCAAATGACACATGAAGACGACGTAAATCCGCCGTCCTGTCTCCAGCATGTGCCGAGCCGTTTCCAGGTCGTACTCTGCCAATGCAATCCAATTGAGTGTATCCGCTCTCATAGATACTGTTTTGAGAGGAGGAGTATCGGCAAGGGCCGATACTCCTCCAGGACTGTCTCTAAATGTGTATCGCCTGGCCCTCGACCGCGTGGGCGGCTTCCATCAGCACCTCCGACAGGGTCGGGTGGGCGTGGACGGTGCGGGCGATTTCCTCCGTGGTCAGCTCCCAGGTGTGCGCCAATGCCAGCTCCGGCAGCAGCTCGGTGACTTCCGGGCCGACCAGGTGGGCGCCGAGGATCTCGCCGTATTTCGCATCCGCGATAATCTTGACGAAGCCCTCGCGCTCGTTCAGGCCCAGCGCCTTGCCGTTCGCGATGAAGGGGAACTTGCCGACCTTGACCTCGTAGCCTTTTTCTGTCGCCTGCGCCTCAGTGTAACCGATGGAGGCTACCTGCGGCTTGCAGTAGGTGCAGCGCGGCATGAAGGCGTAATCCGCATCGCGGAGGGGCCGGGTCTCATGGCCGGCGATATGTTCGGCGGCGACCATGCCCTGTGCGCTCGCCACGTGGGCCAGCAGCAGCTTGCCGCTGACATCGCCGATCGCGTACACGCCCTTGACGTTGGTGCGCATGTATTCATCAATCACGATGAATCCGCGCTTGTCCGTCTGCACGCCCGCGGCTTCCAGGCCGATGTTCTGCGTGTTGGGAGCCACGCCGACGGCCACCAGCACCATGTCGGCCTCGATGGTCTGCTCCTCGTTGCTGCCCTGGTCCTTGACGCGCACCTTGACGCCGGTGTCCGTGGTGTCGATGCCTTCGGTGCGGGTGTTGACAAGCGTCTTGATGCCCTGGCGCTTGAACGCGCGCGCAACTTCGTTGGCGGTCTCGTCATCTTCGAGCGGCAGCACGTGGGGCAGCATCTCGATGACGGTTACCTCTGCGCCGTAGCTGCGGAAGACATAGGCAAACTCCATGCCTATGGCGCCGGCGCCGACCACCACCAGCCGCTTGGGCGCCTCGGTCAGGCCCAGGGCTTCGCGGTAGGTGATAATGCGCTTGCCATCGACCTGCATCCCCGGCAGCGAGCGCGGATGATGTCCGGTCGCGAGGATGATGTTTTTCGTGTCGAGCGTGCCGTCGAACTTCTGGCCGTTGACCATCGTGGCATCCGGCGCCGGCTTGACATCGACCTGGTTGGCCGACTTGAGGGTAGCCGTGCCCTGGTAGACGTCGATCTTGTTCTTGCGCATGAGCGACTGGATGCCCTTGACCAGGCGCTCGCTCACCTGCCGGCTGCGCTTGTGCGCGACGCTGTAGTCCAGCTTGAGGTTGTCGAAGCTGAACCCCAGCTCCTTGCCCTCACCCTTGAGGATGTTGGCGACCTCCGCGTTGTGGATGAGCGACTTGGTCGGGATGCAGCCGATGTTCAGACACACACCGCCGAGAAATTCGCGCTCCACAAGCGCCACCTTCAGGCCCAACTGGGCCGCACGAATCGCCGCCACATAACCGCCCGGCCCGCCGCCGATGACGGTCACATCATATGCCGGATTTGCCACTGAGTCCTCCCTTTGACGCTACGACGCCCGCCCGTGCACCCACGGACGCGGCGGAAAGAATACACGATGCCAGACCTACAGTCTACCAGTTTTGGCAGATAGTCACAAACTGCGTGCCCAGACCCTTATATCCATCAGCATAAAGCACAAAGCGCAAGGTGTCTGTAAGACCCTTTGCGCTCTGACTGACCTGGTGCGCGCGGTTCGCTAGTCCTGTAGCTGCTTCTGGGCCGGCTCCACCAGCGCATCCGCGACAATCTCTGCGACGTCGCGAATGACGAGGTTCTCTGCGTCCAGCGCGCCGCGCGCATCCTCCAGCATGATGAGGCAGAAGGGACACGCTGCCGCGGCCTGCGAGGCGCCGGTGGCCTGGATGTGCGCCAGCCGGTTGCGGTTGACCCGTATGTCGCCCTCCTCTTCCAGCCAGACGCGCGCTCCGCCGCCGCCGCAGCACATCGCCTGGTCGCGCGTGCGTGCCATCTCGACCAACTGCATCCCACTCGCGGTTGCCAGCGCGCGCGGGGCCTCGTATTCGTCGTTGTAACGGCCGAGGTAGCAGGGGTCGTGGAAGGTAATCTGCTGACCCCGGTCATGATCCGGCTGCACGCGGATGTTCTGCTCGGCCAGCAGCGCCTCGATGTACTGCGTGTGGTGCATGACCTGGAAGTTGCCGCCGAACTGGGGGTACTCGTTGAGCAGGGTGTTGTAGCAGTGCGGGCACTGTGTGAGGATGACCTTGAACTTGTACTGCTTCAGCGTTTCGATGTTGGCCTGGGCGAGCTGCTGGAAGAGGTACTCGTTGCCCGCGCGCCGGGCCGTGTCGCCGGTGCAGGTCTCTTCTTCGCCCAGGATGGCATAGTTGACGCCCGCGGCGTGCAGAATTCTTGCCAGCGCGCGCGTGACCTTCTGGTTGCGCGGGTCGTAGGCCCCTGCACAGCCCACCCACCACAGGACATCCGCCTCACCCACGTTCGCCATGACGGGCACCTCGAAATCGAGCGCCTGTGTCCACGCGGTGCGCTTGCGGCGGGGCTGCTTCCAGGGGTTGCCGGAGCGTTCGATGTTCGTCAGGGTCGTCGCCAGGCTCGACGGGATATCGCCTTCCATCAACGCCAGGTAGCGGCGCATATCCACGATGGCATCCACATGCTCGATGAGGACCGGGCATTCGTACACGCAGTTGTAGCAGGTTGTGCAGGCCCACAACGTCTCCGGCTTGATGATGTCACCGACCATCGCCTTGGCCTCTGTGCCGTTGGTCGTTGCAGCCTGCGTGGCGTTTGTCCCATTGCCGTTGGCTTTGCCGAGCAGCTTGGGTCCCTTCGCAGTCATGTAGTGCTGCAGGTCGAGGATGAGGTACTTGGGGTTGAGCGGCTGCTGGGCTTCGTAGGCCGGGCAGACGACCTGGCAGCGCCCGCACTCGGTGCAGGCGTCGAGGTTGGCGAGCTGCGGCCAGGGGAAGTCCGTCAGGCGCGAGGCGCCGAAGCGGTCGGCCTGCTCCAGGTTAGGAATCGGCTTCAGCGCGCCCTTGTTGCGGAAGGGCGCGACGAAGACGTTGAACGGCGAGGTGAAGATGTGGGCCATGTTGGTCCACGGGATAAGCGCAAAGAAGCCGGCCACCGCGATGAAGTGAACCGACCACAGCACCTGGTGCGCGACGCGCAGGCCCGGCTCCGCGCCGCCGCGGAACAGGAGGCTGATGGGGTAGCCGATGACCGAGAAGGTCGCCCATGCGGGCTGCTGGATCGCCAGCCGCAGCGCCTCCACGACGAGGCCGCTCAGCAGGATGAAGGCCAGCAGCGGCAGCGTCGTGTTGAAGCGCCAGTCGATGTTCAGCCGGGGCGCGCGCTGGATGTACCGGCGATAGGCTGCCATGCCGAGGCCGACGAGGCCGAACAACGCGGCCAGGTCCAGCACGACCTTGTAGAACAGATAGAAGCCGCCCTTGAGCAGCTTGGCATCGAAGAACAGCTCGAAGACATCGGCATCCAGCGAGGCGAGGACCGTGCCGATGAAGAGCAGCACCATCGCCCAGAAGATGCCGAGGTGCATGGCGGCAGGGTAACGCTGGCGGAGGATGCGGAGCTGCGCGACGGCATACGTGAAGACGCGGCCGAGGCGGGCCAGCGGGCGGTCGAACGCGATCTGCGGTTGGCCGCTGCGCCAGAGCCGGTAGCGCCGGACGAGGCCCCAGATCATGACCAGCACGGAGAGGCCGATGGTGACGAACATGAACACCCGGAGGGGGATGCCGATGTTGTAGTAGCCGAAGCGCCAGGGGATGTTCTCCATGTGACTCCGCTCCTTCGCGAGAGTGCGCTGCGCCAGCAGACCGGAATAGAAAACGGGTTTGTAACACAAACCCGTTTTCTGAAAGTATTACATTTCCAGCTTGATCGGCGCGCGGGGCGCGGCAGGCCGTTGCGCGTTGAGCACGCTCACCTGCGCCGCAACGCGCTGTGCAATGTCGCGGAAGACAGCCGCTTGCTCCGTATCCGGGCAGCAGGCCACGACCGGCTTACCCTGGTCGCCGCTCTCGCGGACGACAGGGGCCAGCTCCACCCGGCCGAGAAACGGCACGCCGAGCTTCTTTGCCGCGGCCTCGCCGCCGCCCACGCCGAAGACATCGCCTGCCATGTTTTCGATGATGCCCATGATGGGCACTTCCAGCCGGTTGAACGCGGTGATGCCGCGCATCGCATCGGCCAACGCCACGGTCTGGGGGGTCGTGACAATCACGCCGCCCGTCAGCGGCACGAGTTGTGCGAGGCTCATCTGCGCGTCGCCTGTCCCCGGGGGCAGGTCCACGATAAGGTAGTCCAACTGGCGGTCGGCCGGGTTGGCGGCCTGCGGGTCGCCCCACGCGACATCGGTCAGCAACTGCTGGATGGCCTTGTGGAGCATCGGCCCGCGCCAGACGAGCGCCTCGCCGTCAGGAACCAGGAAGCCAATCGACATGACCTGGATGCCGTGGGCCTCTGCGGGAATCATCTGCTCGTTCTGCACGCCCGGCAGGTTAGTGACGCCCATGACAATCGGCACGTTGGGACCGTAGATGTCCGCGTCGAGGATGCCGACGCGCGCGCCCATCTGTCCGAGGGCCACGGCCAGGTTGGCGGCGACAGTGGTCTTGCCGACCCCGCCCTTGCCGCTGGCGACCGCAATGATGTTCTTAATCGGCACGTTCAGCTTGGCGCCGATGCGATTGTCGGCGCGCACCTGCGCGTCGAACTTGACGTTGACTTGCCGCACGCCGGGCAGTTTGGTGACCGCGGCCTGCGCTTCGCTCTCGATCTGGCTGCGCAGCGGGCACGCGGGCGTGGTCAACGTGATCGTGAAGCTCACGTCGCCGTCGTTGACCTCGATGTCCTTGACCATGTTCAGGGTCACAAGGTCTTTGTGCAGCTCCGGCTCCTGGACGGTTTTCAGGGCGCCGAGCACCATGTCTTTGGTAACTGTCTTGGGTTTGCCGAACATTGGGTTGTTGATGCTCCGTGTTATGTAGATGAGTAATGAGTAATCAGTAACGAGTAATGAGTAACGAGTAAAGGTCGTCTCGTTCTTACTCATTACTCTTTACTCGTTACTCATTAGGTTTTTCGAAATCCTCCACCACCATCTCCGCCACCCGTCTCCCGATTTCGACGGCGTAGTTCGTGCCGCGATCCCAGGGATAGACCTGGCTCATGCTGGCGAAGTACAGGCCGGGCAGGGGCGTCCGTAGCGGAGGGATGTTTTGTGAATGGTTGACCGGCGGTATGGGCTGGGCATAGGCGGCCTTCCAGAGCCAGCTTTCCTTGACCCAGCTCCGGTCGAACGCGGGATTGACCCGCTTGAACGCAGGCAGGAAGCGTTCGAGCAGCTCCTCCTTGCTGAGGGAGAAGTACTCATGGTCGGTGTTGAGATAGTCGCCGCAGTAGATGATGTGGTCGCCGCCGTAGTGCTCGCGATCCATGAAGTTGGTGTGCTCGACGAGCGCCAGGAACGGGAAGCCGGCGTCCTTCGGCAGGCTGTGCCAGTAATAGTCGGTCAGCCGCTGATTGAGTGTGACGACCATCACTACTGCGCCCATCGACTTGAGCCGCTTCAGGTCGGCGGCATAGCTCTCCGGCAGGTCGGGCGCAAGCTGCGCCATCAGCGCGGGCGAGCTGGTCGAGATGACCGCGTCGTAGGTCTCCGCGCCGGCTGCGGTCTCCACGGCAAGACGGCCGCCGGCCAGCGAGCGGATGCCGGTGATGGGCGTGCTCAGGCGGATATCCACGCCCCGTTCGCGCAGTACTGCGGCAAGCTGATCCATGAAGGCCTGGAAACCGCCCTGGTACGTGCCCAGCCGGGTCGTGCGCGCCTTGATGCGCGCCCAGAACCAGGCCATGTTGACCACGTTCAGGTTTTTCTCACCGAACTTGCCGACGAGCAGCGGCTTCCAGATGGCGTTGTAGATGTTGGGCCCGACCCACTTGCGCAGCCAGGCATCCGCAGTCACGCGCTCCAGCGGCTGCCACCACGGGGTCAGCTTGAGGAAGACGCCCACCGCGCCGAAACGGAACAGGTCCAGCAGCGAGAAGTGGCTGATCGTGAACTTGAACGCTTCGGCGTAGGAATCCAGGGGGTAGAAGCGATCCTTGAAGTAGACGACGGTGTAGGGCCGCGCAAACACCACGCGGTCGCTCCAGCCGAGCTCGCGAATCAGGCCCAGCATGGCCTTATCGCCCGCGAACCAGTGGTGGTAGAACTTCTCGAGCGTCCAGTCCCAATGCGGAGCCTTGAAGCCGGCGGCCAGGCCGCCGACGCCGGGCGCGGCCTCGTAGATGGCGACCTGATGTCCTGCTCGTTGCAGGTCATAGGCCGCGGCCAGGCCTGCGATGCCCGCCCCGACGATGGCAACCTTGCGCTGCGTCACCGCGCTGCACCCGGCAGCGCCTGCGCGCCGCGCCACCCCGCGAACACACCCATGCCTACTCCTCGACCACTTCGACGGGTTCTTCTTCGATGACAGGTTCCCCGGCCAGGTAGGCATCAATGTCGCGGCGGGCCCTTTGGTAGAGCACCACCAGGTCTTCGTCGGAGCCTTTGAACTGCATGACGGTCTGCGTGGCGCAGAGCTGGCAGCCGCGCATGTACTTGAAGCTGCCCTCATGGCACTTCACGCAGCCGTTCAGCCGGATCATCATCAGGGAGAACGCCAGGCTGTCGGGTTCTGTCTCCGGCAGTCTGGTAACACGCTCGACCAACGCGGCCCATTCGGGCCCGCGCAGGTCACGGAGCGACGGAATAAGCCGCGGGGGAAACAACAATTCGGCCTTGGGATACATGACGTGCCTGTCTAGAAACTGATAGTTACATTCGGCGCTTTGACGCCGGTGGCCGGGCCGATGGACCCGCCGCTGCCGCCTGAAACCAGCTCATTGAGCGCACCCATGAGGGCGGACTGTTCGATGCCATAGGACTGGCAGGCGCCTTCGAGCGTGTCTACATCACTCACCGCACAGTGCGAACAACCGCCCAGGTGAAAGCTGGCGAGCACCTCGCGCACCTTCGGGTGGACGTCCATGGCTTCGGCGATGGTCATTTCAGGTGTGAAGATGACCTCGCCCGACTGTCGGCGCAGGTTCAGCTTAACTTCGCTCAACTTCTCATCCAGTTGTTCGTTCGTTTCAGCAACCATACCGCGCAACTCATAGATGGAGCTGGTCGCCCGGTCCAGCCGTTCCTGGAGGCTGCTGACCCGGCGAAAGGCCAGCGCTGCAACGATGACGGCAACGATCGCTACGATCAGCGCAAAGGTTGTCATCAGTGGATTCTCCTCATGATGGGCATTCTGCAAGCGTTGCACCCGGCTCCTGCGGGCTGGCAGGCTGAGCGCGGCGCCACGGCTTGCCTCACGTCACGGTCAGTGTTTCACCAGGCTGCAGGATGACCGGCCTGGCCGTGGTCTGCGTCTTCACCGCCTCAGCCACAGCCTGGGCGTCCTGGGCGATGGCGCCGAACGTATTGTAGTGCATCAGCACGACCAGCTTCGGCTGCAGGAAGCCGGTGGCCTTGACGGCATCTTCCGGCCCCATGGTGAAGTTATCGCCGATAGGCAGCATGGCGACGTCGATGCCTTCTTCGCCGTACAGCTTCATGTCATAGGTCAGCGCGGTATCGCCGGCGAAGTACAGCACCTTGCCCTCCAGCCACAGCAGGAAGCCGCAGGGGTTGCCGCCGTAGGAACCGTCGGGGAAGCTGGACCCGTGATGCGCGATGGTCAGCTTGACCTTGCCGAAGGGGAACACCCGCGCGCCGCCGATGTGCATCGCATGGGCCTCAATCTTGTGCTTGCCCATGTAGTTGGCGATTTCGAAGTTGCTGATGACCTCCGCACCGGTCCGCCGGGCAATGGGCACCGCGTCGCCCAGGTGATCGCCGTGCGCGTGCGAGATCAGGATATAGTTGGCCTTGACCTGTTCCGGCTTCACATCGGCCATCGCGTTGCCCGACAGGAAGGGATCGATCAGCAGGTGCGTGCCGCCGGTCTCGATGCTGAAGCAGGAATGGCCGTGATAGGTGAGTTTGACGGTCATGCTGACCTCCCGCGCGGCTTGGCCGCGCGCCGTCTGCGGCGGGCATCGGTGTCCGATGTCTCTCGTCCTTTGGCTTTGGACTTCGGAAAGAGCGTGATGATTGTGCGCAGCGCGCGGTTCACGGATTCAGAGTCAGGAAAATACGCCTGGACATCCGGTTCCAAAACGATAGTGTTCTCCGGCGGCACCAGGGTCACTGTAACCGTACCGTCAGGATGTTCCTCGCGGATAGTATAGCCTTCTTTTAAGGCAGAGCGATATGCTGAGCCCTGCTCGGCGCCTGAAAAATCATACTCTGTTCTCATTTCACCATCGGCCTCGGTCTCAGTATCCCTCTTCATACATTCTCCGCTCAACCATTGTAGCAGGGCGGCTGCTAATGATCCGTAAGGTGTTGCCCCTCTCTACATAATAAACAACTAATGGTAACTACTTCTGTTCACCGCTCTGCCCGGCCTTTGCAGCGCGGCGGGCGGCGGCCTCGGCCTTGAGCCGCTCGATTTCCTCCGGCGAACGCTTCGCGCCGACGCCCGGCCCAGGAGCGGCAGGCGGCTCCACGGCGGACTCTGCCGGTTGAGGCGCAGCGGCCATCGGGGCGGCCGGCGCTTCACCGGCCGCCTTCGCGGCGCGGCGCGCGGCAGCCTCGGCCTTCAGCCGCTCGATTTCCTCCGGCGAACGCTTGGCGCCGGCGGCTGGGGCGGCGGTTTCTGCCGGCGCGGCCGCCTCAGCCGCCGGCGTTTCGCCACCCGCCTTGGCGGCGCGGCGTGCGGCAGCTTCCGCCTTCAGCCGTTCGATTTCCTCCGGCGAACGCTTGACCGGCGCGGCTGCCTCTGCCGGAGCCGCAGGCGCGGCCGCGACAGGTGCGGCTGCGGCGGCGGGCCTGGCCGCCGGCTTGGCCGCCGGCTTGGCCGCAGCCTTCTCGGCTTCCTTCGCCTTGCGCGCAGCTTCTTCCTCCGCCCAGTCGGTCGGGCGGATGCTGGCATAGTAGGTCGTCGGCACGCGCAGCTCGCGCAGGTCGAAGATCAGTTCCGGCATCCGCTCGTACGCCGCAATCTCGTAGTCGTGGTTCATCTTGATTGCGTCGAAGGGACAGAACTCGGCACACAGCCCGCAGTTCATGCAGATGGTCGTGTCGATGTAGAACTCAGCCGGCCGGGTGATCGGCTTGCCCTTCTCGTCCTTGTCGCGCACGATCCAGATGCACTGGGGCGGGCAGACCTTCGCGCAGATGCCGCACGCCGTGCAGCGGTCCTCGCCGGTCTCCGCTTCGTAGATCAGCATCGGGATGTAGCGGAAGCGCTCCGCGACCTTGCGGCGCTCCTCGGGATATTGCACTGTGAACAGACCCTCCGGCGGCACCTCGGTCTGGTCCAGCAACTTGCGACCGCCCGCGTACCGGCTGGGGATGCGCTTGAGATCATCGACGTAAGTGGCTACGAATTGCCGGAGCGTGACGCCCAGGCCTTTGAGCACACCAGATCCGAACATGATTGCCTCCGTCACCGATCCACTTCGCCAAGCACGATGTCTACGGCGCCGAGGATGACCACAGCATCCGCAATCTTGTGGCCGATCGTCATCTTCTCAAGGCTGGTCAGGTTGATGAAGGTTGGCGCGCGGACGTGGTAGCGATAGGGGTTCGGCTTGCCGTCGCTGACGACGAAGAAGCCTAGCTCGCCCTTGGGGCCTTCGATGCGCGCATAAGCCTCGCCCGCGGGCACGCGCACCTGGTATTGTTTTTTGCCCGGCGGCATAATCGGTCCCTCGGGCAGACCGTCCAGCGCCTGCTTCAGGATGCGCAGGCTCTGGTAAATCTCGTCCATGCGGACCCGGAAGCGTGCCCAAACATCGCCTTCGGGCCGCGAGCAGACATCGAATTCAAAGCGGTCGTAGATGGAGTATGGCTCGGCCCGGCGCACATCGTAGGGCACGCCGGATGCCCGCAGCATCGGTCCCGCCATGCTGTAGTTGATGGCTTCCTCCGCGGTCAGTACGCCGACGCCGTGCGTGCGCGTCTGGAAGATCTCGTTCCCTGCCAGCAGGTTCTCGAAGTCTTCCATGACCTTCGGCAGGCGGTTCCAGACGATGTTGCGCGCCCGCTCGGCCCAGCCTGCGGGCAGGTCCGCGGCGACGCCGCCAAAGCGCATGTAGTTGCACATCATGCGTGACCCGGCCACGGCCTCGAACAGGTCGAGGATGAGCTCGCGCTCGCGCATGCCGTACAGCGCGGGCGTGAAGTACGCGCCCAGGTCGTTGAACAGGAAGCCGACCGCGATAAAGTGGCTGATGATGCGGGTCAGTTCGGCCATGATGACGCGGATGTACTCGGCGCGCTCCGGCACCTGCAGGCCCATCAACTTCTCCACCGCCAGCACGTAGCCCAGGTTGTTCGACATGGAGCTGACGTAGTCCAGCCGGTCGGTGAAGGGGATGTTCATGATGTAGGTGTTGCGTTCACCGATCTTCTCGTGGCAGCGGTGCAGGTAGCCCATTTCCGGCTCCAGCCCGACCACGTTTTCACCCTCGACCGCAATGACCATGCGGAACACGCCGTGGGTGCTGGGGTGTTGCGGCCCCATGTTGACGAGGATGCGTTCGGTCTGCAGATTGGCGCCGTCGTTGTTGCCGGCGGCGGCTGTGCCTGAGGCCTCGTCCACGCCCATGATGCGGCGGTACTGCACTTCGGGTGACTTCCACAGGTCCGGGTCCCAGCCGACCGGGTAGCTGACGTTATCTTTCCACGGAACGCGGTCCTCGGCCCAGTGATGCTCGCCATCGGGATGGCGGCTCTTGAAGGGTTTGGTTTCCTCCTCGTAGTAAGGCTCCCGGTAGTCCTTCCGGAGCGGGTGACCCTCGAAGCCTTCCCACAGGAGGATGCGGCGCAGGTTGGGATGCCCCTCGAAGCGCACGCCCATCATGTCGTAGACCTCGCGCTCCTGAAAGTCGGCGCCATGCCAGACCGGGGTGAGCGAGGGCATCACGGGATTAGCCTTGTCGGTGAGCCGAACACGCAAGGTCAGCGGGTCTTTCTGTGCAGCCACGCCATAGAGTTGATACACGACCTCGAAATACTGCGGCCAGTCGATGCTTGTGACCATGGAGCAGTAATCGTAGCCCTGCTGGTCGCGCAGATAGCGCGCCAACTCGACAATACTGTCCGGTGACACGACCAGGCCGGTCTTCGTGGCTTCCAGCACGGCTCGCGGAACGACTTCGTTGTATGGGTGGCCGGCCGGCGCCGTCGCTTGCGTCGTTGCAATGGTTTCTACTGTCATGCTCTATCCTCTGTCCCTGGCTGCGGGCCGCTTCCACGCGTGACTGACGCGCCGGAAGCGGGTGTTATCCCTGGCTTGCGGCCTGCGCGGCCTCGGCAATCTTCCTGAGCGCCTCGCGGTCCTTCGGATTATACAGGTCCGGCCCCAACACTGGCACCGGGATGGCTTCATTGAGTTGGTCCTTGCGGTACCACGGTGCGGTCTTGACTGATTGTGTAAAGACCTTCTTATGTACCTGCATCAGACCGTAGAGCAGCGCCTCGGGCGTCGGCGGGCAGCCGGGCACATAGACATCGACCGGCACGAATTTGTCGATGCCGGAGACGACGTTGTAGCCCTCCTTGAATGGCCCGCCGGAGGTGGCGCACGCGCCCATCGCCAGCACGTACTTGGGTTCGGCCATCTGGTTATAGAGACGCACGATATTGGGCAGCATCTTCTTGCTGACCGTGCCTGAGACGATCATCAGGTCGGCCTGGCGCGGGGAGGCGCGCATGATCTCCATGCCGAAGCGGCTGAGGTCGAACCGGGCGGCCTGCACGGCGATCATCTCGATGGCGCAGCACGCCAACCCGAACATCATCGGCCACATGGAGCGGGCGCGGCCCCAGTTGTAGACGTTGTCTACGGTGGTCAGGAAGACATTCTTTTTGAGTTCTGCGGGCAGTTCGTTTGCGGGCATTTGCTGGTTCATGGCACATCCTTGTGAACGACAGGCTCAGTCGGCGGGCAAGAACCCCGTGCGCTGCCGCTGCTTTTCTTCCATGCGGCCCAACACATAGACCGTGGCATCTGTAAGGTGACCGATGCTCACCAGCCGCCAGCCTTCCGCCAACAGGGTATTGACGCTGGTGACTTCGTCGTCGTTGCGTACGGTGACCTGGCGCAACTGGCGGAAGCCTTGCTCGGTGGGCGTAATCGTCGCGCTGACAATATCGGACATGCTGATCCTTTCCAGGGGTGCACAGCCGGAAATACAGGCTCGTCGGGCGGCTCATTTTGCCTATTGACCGGCGAAAGTCTGGCAGGTCTGGCCTTTCAACCGGTAGCTCGACTGATGACAGCCCATTGGCGTGCAGAAGCCGCGGCATCAGCCGCATAGAGGATTTTACATTAAAAGGCCCATCATTGCAAGTAATTTATGGCACGAACGACAGCCGGCCCCGGCAACGGCTTTCCTCATCCTGGTTTGCGACTTTGGCCCCAAGGCGTGATACAATGCCATCCTGCCGACCCGCTAGAGGGGGTTCATCACACATCGGCACACAGAGATCTCTGGGTGCCGCTCTAAGGAGTTGCTGCATGTCTCGGCGTTTATTCGCATGGCTGACCGCTATGACGCTGCTCGTCCCGTTGGTGCTCACCGGCCAGGTCACCCTGGCGGCGGCGGAGGCGCCCGTGCCCCCGAATGCTGCCGGATTGCCCCGTGCCTTGCAGCTTACGCCCCTCGATGCGATGGGCACGTATATTGTCCGGCTGGAGAACCCCTCGCTGGCGCGCTACCGGGGCGGGATCGGCGGCCTGGCGGCGACCAACATCGAGGTCACGGGCGCGGCCCGGCTGGACGTCACGAGCCCGGCGGCACAGGCCTACCTGGCCTACCTGGCCGACAGGCGCGCAGAACTGCTCCAGCGCGCGGAAGAACGGCTGGGGCGTCGGCTCGAGGTGCGCTACGTCTACGATGTCATCCTTAACGGCTTCTCGGTCGAGCTGACGGCGGCGGAGGCTGCACTCCTGGCCACGCTGCCGGGTGTCGTCCATGTCGAGCCGCGCGAGATGCGCCAACTGCTCACCGACCGCGGGCCGCAGTGGATCGGCGCGGCGGCAGCCTGGGGCGCAGCGCCGGACTGCGCAGGCGGCAACTGCGGCGAGGGCGTGGTCGTCGGCATCGTCGATACCGGCATCAACATGGATCACCCCTCGTTTGCCGATATCGGCGGCGACGGCTACAACCACACCAACCCGCGCGGCCAGTTCTACGGCTGGTGCAAGCCGGGCCATCCGAACTATGACTCGAACTTGCCGTGCAACGACAAGCTGATCGGCGTCTACAGCTATCCCAGCAGCGGCATGAACCCTGAGGATGCAGAAGGCCACGGTTCGCACACGGCCAGCACCGCGGCCGGCAACCGGCTGAACAACATCGTGCTGGACGCGCCCACCGTGGATCTCACCTTCAACATCTCCGGTGTGGCGCCGCACGCCAACATCATCGCCTACGATGCCTGCGACATCGATGGCTGCCCCACCGACGACCTGATCGCCGCGCTCCAGCAAGCCGTCACCGACCAGGTGGACGCGCTGAACTACTCCATCAGCGGCTCAGGCCAGAGCCCCTGGGTCGCGTCCGATGAACTGGCATTCCTCGACCTGCGCCTCGCGGGCGCGTTCGTCTCGGCTTCGGCGGGCAACTCCGGGCCGGGCGCCAGCACGGTCGCGCACGGCAGCCCGTGGGTGACGACGACCGCGGCCTCCACGCACGACCGTGCGCTTGTCAATGCCGTCATCAACCTGACGACCGACCAGGGCACGCAACTGGCGGATATCTACGGCCGCAGCGTGACTTCAGCATTGCCGCTCACCAGCATCGTCTATGCGGGCGACTATGGCAACGCGTTGTGCGAGCCGGGCATCTGGGGCGGCAGCGTCTTTGCCGGCCAGATCGTCATCTGTGATCGCGGGGTGAATGCTCGCGTCGAGAAGGCGGAGGTTGTCCAGGCCGCGGGCGGCGGCGGCATGATCCTGGTCAACGCTGCGTCCAACGGCGACGAGGAAATCGGCGACGCGTATGCGATCCCCGGCGTCCACATCACCTACAACGAAGGCGTCGCGCTCAAGGCCTGGCTGAACAACGGCGACACGAACCACCGCGGCGCGATCCAGGGGACGGTGCAGGACATCGAGGCCAACAACGGCGATATCATGGCTGCATTCTCATCGCGCGGACCGAACAACCAGGTGCCCGACCTGATCAAGCCCGACATGACGGCGCCCGGCGTGGACATCCTGGCGGCGGTCGCCTCTCTGGGCCAGACCGCACCGGAGATCGAGTTCTACAGCGGCACCTCCATGTCCAGCCCCCACATGACCGGCGCGGGTGCACTGATGATGCGGGCCAAGTCTCCCGCGTGGAGCGTCGCGGAAATCCAATCCGCGCTGATGACGACCGCGGTCTATGACAACACGGTGCGCAAGGAAGACGGCATCAGGCCGACCGATCCCTTCGACCGGGGCGCGGGCCGGGTGAACATCGCGAACGCGCTCAACGCCGGCCTGCTGCTGGATATCACCGAGGGTGAGTACCTTGCAGCTAACCCCGCGACAGGCGGCGATCCCAAGACGCTCAACTATCCCTCAATGGCGGACGACGCCTGCTACACGTCATGTGGCTGGACGCGTACCGTGAGCAATCCCACCGGCCAGAGCATGACCTGGAACGGTGTCTTCACCGGCAAGAACGGCCTGCAAGGAACGCTGACCGTTCCCAGCTTCACTATCGCGGCGGGCGGCACGCAGAGCTTCGGCGTCAACATCCCCGATGTGACCGGACTGATGCCGGGCCAATGGTACTTCGGCCAGGTCGTGTACACGGAGGCCAGCGGTCTGGCGCCTGATGCGCACTTCCCGGTGGCGATCCGGGTGGCCGGTTCGACTGATAGAACGATGATCGAGAAAACCGCCACGCCGGCGGGCGCGGGGACCGGCGCACAGATCACGTACGCAGTCACCGTTAAAAACACCGTCAACCAGGCACGCACCTTCACTGTGAGCGATGTCGTCCCGGCGGGCACGGCCTTCGTTGGCGGCTCGAACACGGGCGGCTGGACCTACAACAGCGGCACGAACACCCTGAGCGGCTCGGTTAACCTGGGTGCGGCGTCTTTTACCTGGAGCGAGGAGAACCGCAGCGGCTACCAGAGCATGGCCGCCGAGGGCATCCCGCCGGCAGACCTGGGCACGACCAACCGTGATACTGGTTGCTTCCTGCTCGGCGACATGGACTTCTATTATCTGGGCCAGCACTACACCGACGTGGTGATTACCATGAACGGCGTCATGCGCGCCGGCATCCCGGTTTCACCGCTCTGTCCTTCCAACACACCGAAGAATATTCCGGTTAACGAAAACCGGGATGAGAACGAGAACGTCATCGTGCCGTTCTGGGCGGACCTGGACCTGACCGGCGGCAATATGTACCTGGTGTTGACGGTGCTGAACGGCAGACTGCACACGGTCATCGAATGGGAGGATGCCGTCCTGAAGGGCCGCACGGAGAAGTTCTCGTTCCAAATCTGGATCGAGGACGGAACGGACAACATCTGGTTTGCATATGAGCCGGGGTTCAACACGCTGCTGGGCGTGACCAACCCGGTCGCAACCATCGGCGCGGAGAACCTGGCGGGCACGCAGGCCACGAAGTACTATTACTACAGCGGCAGCGGCTCGCCGACCGGCAAGGTGCCGAATGGCAGCGTGGACGTGCGGGTAGGCTTGCTGGCGACCAGCGCAACGTTCGGCTTCAAGGCGAACGTCACGGCGGGCGCCAACACCACCATCACCAACGAGGCGACCACCACCGTCAGCGGGACGAGCAACACGGCCTGGGCCAGCACGCGCATCTGCGGCCCGGCGACCGCCGCGCAGCCCGGCATCGCGATCCAATCGCTGTACTACACGCTGACCGAGTGGCCCGGTTCCGCGTTCGACAGCTACGAGCTGTGGCGGAGCACTGCGCCGTATGTGACGCCGGGGACGGGCGACAGCCTGAAGGTGTACAGCGGCAAGAACTCCAGCCACGTGGATGCCGTCGCACCGGTCGTGGGCGATCCTGCGACGAACTACTACTACACGCTGCGCACGCTGAACTGCGCGGGGAACAGCACCGCAGATTCGGCGGGGGTCGCGGAGTTTGACTACGCGCTGATAGCCGGCCAGTAGCGGCATAGCTAACGCCAGCGAGGTCATGCCATGAAGATCAGTAAGGCCGTCATCACCGCGGCCAGCCCGCGCCAGCGCGCGCTGCCCTTGCAGACGCTCGTAGATCGGGATGGCGTGCAGAAGTCCGTGCTGCGCATCGTCGTCGAAGAAGCGCTGCGTGCGGGCGTCGAGGAGATCGCCATCGTGGTCTGCCCCGGCGACGAGACCGCATATGCCGGCGCAGCGGGCGACGTGGCCGCGCGGCTGACCTTCATGCCCCAGCCGGAGCCGCGCGGCTACGGCCATGCCATCTACTGCGCGCGCGACTTTACCGGGCAGGAGCCTTTCCTGCACCTCGTCGGCGACCACCTGTGGGTGAGCCGGAACGGCCAGGGCTGTGCGGAGCAGCTCGTCGAGGTGGCGGCGCAGGAAGCGTGCGCGGTCTCCGCGGTGCAGGCGTCGCGCGAGACGCTGCTGCCCTACTTCGGCGCGGTGGGCGGGCGGCGCGTCCCGGGACGTCAGGACCTCTACGTCATCGAGAACGTGCTCGAAAAGCCGACGCCGACCGAGGCCGAGCAACACCTGCTCGTGCCGGGCCTGCGCGCGGGCCATTACCTGTGTTTCTTCGGCCTTCACGTGCTGACTGCGGGCGTCATGGACATCCTCGGCCGCGCCATCCACGAGGGTCAGGCGCACGTCACACTCTCGCAGGCGCTGGCTGAACTGGCGGGCAAGGAGCGTTACCTGGCGCTGGAGCGGCCCTGGTACCGGTACGACGTGGGCGTCCAGTATGGGCTGCTGACCGCGCAACTGGCGCTGGCGCTGGCGGGCCAGGATCGGGAGCAGGTCCTGGCGCTGCTGCTGGAGCTGCTGGCGCAGCGCGAAACGGCGGGGTAAGAGGGCACGTGGCCGGGAAACTCGTATCGATTATTACGTCAACCGATCGCAACCTCCGCAATCGCTCGGTGGATGCGTTTGCGCGGCATGCAACGCGCGACGAGTTGCTGGCCGAGTGTGCCGAGTTGGATGCGTTCCGCCGTACCAGCCGCAACCTGTATGAACGGGTGCGCGCGCTTTTCTTCCTGTACGCTATCCACCGGTTCCATCTCCCCATGAAGGCCGGCGTGGCCGCGCGCGGGTTCATCCCGTTCGACGGTTACACCTACCTGCTGCGCCGCCGCTTCGAGGAAGCCATCGACGTCTTCCTCAGGGCGCAGGCCAGCCAGGGGCCGAACGAGTCCGTGTCCAGCGCGCTGGCGGAGGCATATCATCGCCTGGGCTTTCAGACGCTGGCCGACCAGGTGCGCCGCAGCGTGCGCTCGGTGCGCGGCAACCAGTGGATGTTCCGGCTCGGCCACCCGGCCGACCAACCGCTGCGTGTGCGGCCTGAACTGCTGGCGCGGTCGTCGGACGATGCGCCCTATCCGGTCCTGATGGAAGCCACGCCCGTGCGCATGGACCTGTCGCACAGCGCATGGAGCGACATCTTCTTCCTGGGCATGGACTTCCCGGAAGGGGCGCGCGTCCTTAATGTGTCCATCGACTTGGGCGTGCGCGGCCGCGACGCAGTCCCGCGGCCGCCGGTCGAGGCGTACTTCCGCGTCATCGACGAGCCGGTGCTGCGGCTGGCAAGCGTGGATCTGGCCGCGCGGGCCGAAATCACCAGCCTCGCGGAGGTCTTCGACTTTGCGCGCGACTACCTGGGGCTGCTGAAGGCCGCGCTGATTGCCGCGGGCCTGATTCCGCCCGGCATGGAAGGCTCCGAGCAGGAGCTGGCCGACCTCCTGGCACAGCTCGTGGGACCGGGCCGGGGCATCGAGTTGGTCAGCAACGTCAACGGCATTCCCAAGGGGTCGCGGCTGGCGGTATCCACCAGCCTGCTGGCCGGCCTGATTGCGTGCTGCATGCGCGCGACCGGCCAGACCCACGCGCTGACCGGCGCGCTGGCCGAGCCGGAGCGCCGCCTGGTGGCCGCGCGCGCGATCCTCGGGGAATGGCTGGCCGGGTCGGGCGGCGGCTGGCAGGATTCGGGCGGCGTGTGGCCCGGCATCAAGCTCATCACCGGCCAACTAGCCGGGCCGGATGACCCCGAATACGGCATCAGCCGGGGGCGGCTGCTGCCGGGCCACCGCATCTTCGGGCCGGACGAGGTTAGCCCGGCGACACGGCAGGCGCTTCAGGACAGCCTTGTCCTGGTCCACGGCGGCATGGCGCAGAATGTTGGCCCCATCCTGGAGATGGTGACGGAGAAATATCTGCTGCGCTCCGAGGCGGAATGGCTGGGCCGGCAGGAGGCATGTGAGGTTCTGGACGAGGTTGTGGCTGCGCTGCAGGCGGGCGACATCCAGCGCATCGGCGCGGTCACCACGCGCAACTTCTTCGGCCCTATCCAGACCATCATCCCATGGGCCAGCAACCTGTACACCGAGCGGCTCATCGAACGCGTGCGCGCGGCGTTCGGGCCGCAGTTCTGGGGCTTCTGGATGTTGGGCGGCATGTCCGGCGGGGGCATGGGCTTCATCTTCGATCCGCAGGTCAAGCCGCAGGCGCAGGCGCGGATGCAGGAGCTGATGTCCGCGGGGAAGCGCGAGGTGGAGGCCGCCCTGCCGTTCGCCATGGAGCCGGTCGTCTACGACTTCGCCATCAACGAGCGCGGCACGTTCGCGCGGCTGGCCGAGCCGGCTCTGCTGCCGGCGGGCTATTATGCGCTCGTCGTGCCGGAGCTGGTGCGGCTGGACCGGCGGCAGTTGCCGCCGTCGCGGCGCGCGGAGCTGGCGCTCTTTGCAGAGGCATCGCGCACCCGGCCTGAGCTTGCGGGCATGGTGCAGACGCTCTTCGACCGGCTGCTGCCGAGCGCAACGACGCGCGGGCAGGCCGGCGACCGGGGCGGCGCGGCGCTCGATGCGTTGCTCGCCGAGCACGGCTTCGACCGCGTGCAGCACGAGCAAATCCGTGCAGACCTGAAGGCCGGGCGCATCGGCCTGGCGCAGAACCGGCTCCCGGCCAACAGCGCCATCCGCGATGTCCAGCCGGGCGATGTGTGCGATGCCAGCGCGGACGCCGCGCGGCTCGCACCCTATCGGGAGCGGGGCCTGGCCGCGCTGCGCGCGGGCGCGGTCGCAGTGGTGACGCTGGCGGGGGGCGTCGGCAGCCGGTGGACGCAGGGCGCGGGTGTCGTCAAGGCGCTGCATCCCTTCTGCAAGCTGGGCGGCAAGCACCGCAGCTTCATCGAGGTCCACCTGGCGAAGAGCCGCCGCGTGGCGCAGCTGCCCGGCGTCCAGACGCCGCTGCCCCACGTGTTTACGACCAGCTATCTCACCCACGCGGCCATCGAGGGCCACCTGGCTGCCGAGAACCGCTACGGCTACACCGGGCCGCTGCATATATCGCCGGGGCGCAATATCGGGCTGCGCATGATTCCGATGGCGCGCGACCTGCGCTTTGCGTGGGAGGAGATGCCCCAGCAACTGCTGGACGAGCAGGCGCAGAAGGTGCGGGAGAGCCTGCACGCCGCGCTGATCGCCTGGGCGCAGCAGATGGGCGAGGGCAGCGACTACACCGACAACCTGCCCGATCAGTGTCTGCACCCGGTCGGCCATTGGTATGAAGTGCCGAACATGCTCAAGAATGGGGTGCTCGCGCGCTTGTTGGCCGACCAGCCGAACCTGCAATACCTGATGGTGCACAACGTCGATGCGCTCGGCGCCGACGTGGATCCCGGTGTCCTCGGCTGGGTCATCGAGCAGGGCGCGACCTTCACCGCGGAGGTCATCACGCGCTGCCTGGAGGATCGCGGGGGTGGGTTGGCCTGCGTCGACGGCCGGCTGCGGCTGCTCGAAGGGCTGGCGATGCCGCACGAAGAGGACGAGTTCGGCCTCTCGTACTATAATTCCAACACGAGCTGGCTGCACATCGACCGGCTGCTGGCCGTGTTTGGCCTGACGCGGCCGGATCTGGCCGATGGGGAGAAGGTGGCCCAGGCGGTGCGGGCCATTGCGGCGCGGATGCCGACCTACGTGACCCTCAAGGATGTCAAGAAGCGGTGGGGCCACGGCCAGGAGGATATCTTCCCCGTGGCGCAGTTCGAGAAGCTGTGGGGCGACATGACCGCGCTGCCCGACCTGGAATGCCGGTTCATCGCAGTGCCGCGGCGGCGCGGGCAGAATCTCAAGGACCAGGCACAACTCGACGGTTGGCTGCGCGACGGTTCGGCGGCCTATGTGGCGTCGTTGTGCGCGTGGGAGTGAACAAGGAACTCCCGCAAAGACGCAAAGCATAGCCAGGAATTCCGCTTGGCGCTCTTTGCGTCTTGGCGTGAGAATGGGAGTATTGGTAGCGAATGTTCATACTGTTGACAGGACGGCAGGGCGCGGGCAAGACGACCGCCTGCTGGAAGGCCCTGCCGGGGCTGCGCTCGATCGGAGTCAAGCTGGCGGGCTTCGTGGCCCCGCCCCTCTTGAACGGCACAGGCAACAAGACCGGCATCGAAATGCTGGATTTGTCCACCGGCGTACATCAGACCTTCGCCAAAGTCATCCAGCCCGGCGAAACGCCCACCGTCGGCGTCTATCGTATGAGCGCGGAGGCGACGGAGTGGGCGCGCAGAGTCATGGCCGCGGCGCTGCTGGCCGATGTTGACTGGCTCGTGATCGACGAGATCGGGCCGCTGGAGCTGTACCAGGATGAGGGTTTTGCGTTTGCGCTGGAGCCGTTGAGCGATCCGGTGCGCGTGCCCAACGCGCTCGTCATCGTGCGCGAGGGCCTCGTGGCTGAGTTGGCCGAGCGCCTGGGCCGGACCGATGTGGTTGTGCTCAATGTATCCGAGGAAACCCGGGCCGCTGTTCCTGCGCAACTGATCCGGCTGGTGCGGGCGGCGCAGGTGCAGACGGGCGAAATGCTGCCCTGAAGGAGTGGTCCCAGTGATGCAATCCTTGACTCCCTCCGACAAGTACGCGGTGGCTGCGTCCATTGCGCTGCTGGTCCTGGTGCTGTTCGACAATGCCATCCTCATGTTGGTAGTGTCGGTGCTCGGCCTCCTGGCGGGCATCTGGGTGGTGCGCCAGGGCGAGATGCGGCGCGTGGCCTGGGTTGCGGCGGCGGCCTTTGCCATTGCCCTGGCCTTTGCCCTGGTCAGTTTGTTGAGGTGAAGCCATGACTCCATCCGTCCCTCTGCCGGCGGCGACCAGCCAGTCCGCGCCGGTGTCCATCATCATCTTCGGCGCCAGCGGCGACCTGACCGAGCGCAAGCTGATTCCGGCGCTGTATACGCTCTTTGCCGAACACCGGCTGGATGACCAGTTCGCCGTCATCGGCGTTGCGCGGAGCAAGTTCGGTGGAAATGGCGCCGCACACGGTTCGGGCGAACAAGGTTCGGGCGACCAGGATGAAGGTTTCCGCGCGCATCTGCGCGATGGGGTGAGAAAGCACGCGCGCGTGGCCGCGGAGGATGATGCGGTCTGGACGGCCTTCGCTGAGCACCTGCACTATTGCCAGGGCGACTACGACAAGCCGGAGACCTACCGCGACCTGTCGCAACGTCTGCTGGAGCTCGACGATAGCTGCCAGACGTGCGGCAACCACCTGTTCTATCTCTCGACGCCGCCGCAACTGTACGCCACGATCGTGGCCCAGTTGGGCGCCGCGGGACTGAACCGGAGCGAAGGTGGGTTTGCCCGCATCATCATCGAAAAGCCGTTCGGCCATGATCTGCCCAGTGCGCAGGCGCTGAACCAGCACGTCCACGAGGTGTTTGCTGAGGAGCAGGTCTATCGCATCGATCACTATCTCGGCAAGGAAACGGTCCAGAATATCCTGGCCTTTCGTTTCGCCAATGCCATCTTCGAGCCGCTATGGAACCGCAACTACGTGGATCACGTGCAGATAACCGCAGCGGAGACGGTCGGCGTGGAGGGCCGGGCAGGTTACTATGACCAGTCCGGCGTGCTGCGCGATGTCTTTCAGAATCACCTGCTGCAACTGCTGACTCTGACGGCTATGGAACCGCCTGCGGCCTTCAACGCCGAGTTCTTGCGCGATGAAAAGGTCAAGGTGCTTCAGACCGTCCGGCGGCTCCAGCCGGAAGACGTCCCCGTGAACACGGTGCGCGGGCAATATCGGACGTACCGTGACGCGGAGGGCGTGGCCCACGGCTCGACCACCGCGACGTTCGCGGCGCTGCGGCTATACGTGGACAACTGGCGCTGGCAGGGTGTGCCGTTCTACCTGCGGTCGGGCAAGCTGCTGCCCGCCAAAGTGACGGAAGTGACCGTGCAGTTCAAGGATGTGCCACACAAGCTTTTCCCCACCTGGTCACAGGAGCAGGTCGGCGTGCGCAGCCACGAGGGCGGCCGCGCGGCTGAAGATGGCGCGCCCCACGCGAACTTCCTCAGCCTGTGCATCCAGCCGGACGAGGGCGTCCACCTGCGGTTCGAGACGAAGGTGCCGGGCGCAGGCATGCGGATGCACTCGGTCGAGATGGAGTTTCACTTCGGTGAGGAGTTTGGCGAGGCCGCGCTGCCTGAGGCCTATGAGCGTCTGTTGCTCGACGCGACGACCGGAGACGCGGCCCTGTTTGCGCGGGCCGACGAAATCGAGCTGAGTTGGCAGATCATCGACCCCATCCAGCAAGGTTGGGATCAGGAAAGCGCGGCCCTGCCCGGCGGCTGGCAGGTGCAGACCGCGCCGCCGCTGGAGTTCTACGAGCAGGGCACGTGGGGCCCGCCGAGCGCGGACCGGCTGCTGACGCAGTCGGGCCGGCACTGGCGGCTGGGCTGCTATGGCGCTTCGGAACGCCGGATGGCGCGGCGCTGATTCAACCACGGAGTTGACGGACCACGCGGAAGGATGGTCTTAGCAGGAGGATCGATGGGCAAGCGCGGGGAAGGCTGGTTCGTGCTGCAGATGGTGTTATTTGCCGTCATCCTTCTGGCGCCGCGCGTTTTGCCTGTGTCGTTGCCGACCTGGGTGCGCGGGTTGGGGCTGGTATTCCTGGGCGTCGGCGGGCTGTTTGGAACCTGGGGGATGGTCGCCCTGGGTCGCAACCTGACGCCCTTCCCGAAGCCCATCGAAGGCGGCAGCCTGGTGACAGTCGGGCCGTACCGGTTCGTCCGCCATCCCATCTATGCGGGCCTCATCTTCGGCACGCTCGGCTGGGCGCTCTTCCGGTCGAACCTGCTGGGTGTCGTGCTGGCCGGTGCGCTGTTTGCCTTCTTTGATTTGAAGTCGCGGCGGGAGGAACGCTGGCTGGCTGAGTCCTATGCAGATTATGCAGAATATCGCGGGCAGGTGCGGAAGCTGATCCCGTTCTTGTATTAGTTACAAAGAAAGGGTCGGGCCGAGAGGCGAGTGAAACTCGCCTCTCGGCCCGACCCTTTTAATCAGAATCTTACAGCCAGCCCTGCCCGCGGCCGAGGTCGGTCAACAGCGGCATCTTCACGCGCTTGCCGCTGTACGCCTGGAAGGCGTAATAGAGGGCCAGCGCATGGGGCACGAAGAAGATGACCCACAGGCATGCAAACCCGCAGCCCAGCGTGATCGTCCCCAGGATGACGTAGATCACCACGGCCACGATCTCGTAGATGAAGGCACCCGCGTAGAAGAGCAGCGACGAGATGGCGTGGTGGCGCTGGAACGGCCGGTTTGCCGTGTTGGCAGAGAGCAACTGGATGACCGAGACGATGGGCAGTTGCAGGATGGCCATCGTGAACCAGGCCAGCGCCGACATCAGCCGGTCATCGTCGGTGCCCTCAGCCGTGAAGGCCGCAGCCTTCTCTTTCGCCGTATCCTCGGTCCATGTCTCGCCCATCCGCGCAGGCGGTAGGAGCGGCAGGGCCGGTTCGGCAGGCGGGAGCTCGACTGGTTCTCCGACCGGCTCAACGAGCGGTTCCACATCCACCGTTGCCTCTGTCGGTTCCGCAGGTGGCGCTGGAGGCGTCAACTCGCTCTCCAGGTCGTGCAGGCCGGCCGTGATGGACTCGGCGGCGCCTGTGACTTGCTCGCCCAGTGCTTCCTCCGGTTTCACAGGCTCCGGCGCATCCTCCAGCTTCCAGGATTCGGGTTCTTGCGGTTGCTCAGGCAGGTCGTCCCTGCGCTCTTCCTCTGACATCTGATCCTCCCAGTGTGGCTGCAACCGGTTCCGTACCCGGCTGCGCAGCGCAATGCACTTCTATGTCCCTTTACGCAGACAGCAGGCAGAAGTTTCAACGTCTGTACGTGCGACCTGCGGGCTGCCCTACGGGTTCCGCGTGGTCAGCGTATTCCGCGGTGATACTCGGTCAGAGCGCGAAGGGACCGCCATGCAACTTGCGCGGCAGTGGTGCGTATAGTTCAACGACAGCTCATGCTGTGGACTGCTGACCATTCAGAAAGAGGTACCCAATGAACGAACGCAATCATCCTGCCTTCATCGGTGTCGCGTTGCTCCTGATCGCAGTGGGCGTGCTCTTCCTGCTCCAGAACTTCGGCCTGATGGAACTGGACAACCTGATCTGGCTGATCGTCTTTGGTGTGGGCGGGCTCGTCTTCCTCTTTGTCTTCGCGATGGATCGCGAGCAGTGGTGGGCGCTCATCCCGGGGTTCACGTTGTTGGGGCTCGCCACGCTGATCGGGTTCGGTGACCGGCTGGGCGAGCTGGGCCCGGCCCTGTTCCTGGGCTCCATCGGCCTCAGCTTCGCGGTGATCTACCTCATCCGTCGCGGCGACTTCTGGTGGGCCATCATTCCGGGTGGCGTACTCTTGTCGCTGGCGCTGATGCTGGCCCTGTCGCCTTATCTGGAAGGCGTTGTGCTGCCTGCGATCCTGTTCCTGGGAATGGCCGTCACCTTTGCGCTGGTCTACCTGGTGTCGCTGGGCCGTGAGCGGATGACGTGGGCGCTCATTCCGGCGGGCATCCTGGGCGTGATGGGCATCCTGATGTTCCTGTCGCTTGGCGGCCTGATCAACTACATCTGGGCCATCGCGCTGATTCTCGTGGGTGCTTACATGCTGCTGCGGGCCTTCCGGCCGCGGTTCCAGTAAGTTTCGATCCGAAAACCGGCTGGGCACGGTCAGAGACCGGCCCCAGCGGGTTCTCAGTTCAGATTCCAAGCGAGGAGAAACCTGTTATGAGCGAGTCGCTCTATCGCAGCCAGACGGACCGAATCATCGGCGGCGTCTGCGGGGGCCTGGCCGAGTATCTGCGCATCGACGCAACCATCGTCCGCCTGTTGTTTGTGCTGTTCGCCCTGGGCAGCGGCGTGGGCGTGGTCGTCTACTTCATCCTGTGGGTGATCCTGCCGGTCGAGGGGCAGGGCGGCATCGGTGAGCAGACCACCATGCGGGCCAACGCAGATGAAATGGGCCAGCGGATGCGTACGCTGGGCGACGACCTGGGCCGCAGTCTGCGCGATCCCAATCCGCAGACCGCGTTGATCGTGGGCGGCGGCCTGGTGTTCCTGGGGCTCGTGTTCCTGGTGGATGCCCTCGACCTGCCCTGGCTGCGTTGGTTTAACTTCGGGATGCTGTGGCCGCTGGCATTGGTTGCGCTGGGCCTGCTGGTGTTCTGGCGCAATTTCAAGAAATAGGCATCCTGCGGATGCTAGGAGGAAGCATGGAAGGACGGAAGTTCGAGGGCGGACTGTTGTGGCCTGTGATTCTGATCGCTGCAGGCATTGTGTTCCTGCTCAATAACCTGGGCATGTTAGACTGGGGCATCTGGCTGACGCTCCTGCGGCTGTGGCCGGTGCTGCTGATTGCTGCAGGGCTGGACATCCTGATCGGGCGCAGGTCCCGGCTTGGCTCGGCACTCATTGCACTGCTGCTCGTGGGTGGGCTGGCTCTGGCCGTCACGGGCGCGATTCACCCGCCTGCCCTTGCCGCGGGCAGCGCGGTAGAGCGGACTGAAGAGGTGCGTTTCGGGCTTGAAGGCGCCGAGCGGGCGAATGTCGAAGTCAACTTCGGGTCGGGTAAGCTCACCATCGGTGCGCTGCCCGCAGACAGCGGCGACCTGCTCACCGGCACGCTCGACCTGAGCCGTGAGGAGATACTGCAGCAGAGCCACAGCGTCAATGCCGGTCTGGCGCGCGCAAGCCTGGCAAGCAGCAACACCTGGACCGTGGGTGTCAGCGTGCCGCGCGACGACAAGCAATGGGAACTGGCGCTGAACCGTGACGTGCCCATTGCGCTGTCCTTCAATGCGGGCCTGGGCGACTCGAATCTCGATCTCTCGCAGCTCACGTTGAGCCGGCTCGATATCAATGGCGGCGTCGGGGATGTGACCGTCAAGCTGCCCGCGACCGGCAGCTTCGACCTGAAGCTGGACGGCGGCGTCGGCAAGATAACCGTCATCATCCCTGAGGCGTTGGCCGCCCGCATTCGCATCGATGACGGGTTGGGCAGCACCAGGGTGACGGGCAACTTCGAGAAGCGCGACGACGAGTATGTCTCCGCCGGTTTCGCCAATGCCGAGAACCGGGTGGAAATCAACGTTTACGGCGGTATCGGTCGCATCGAGATCAGGCAGGCGGCCGAGTAGCAACCCCGCTCGTTTGGAAGCTGGATACTGGAAGCTAGAAGCCGGATACTGGATACTGGAAATTGGAAGCGTCGCAGAGTCAGCCGCTGGCTTCCAGCTTCTAGCTTCCAGTATCCGGTTTCCGGTTTCTGGTTTCAGGGGGTTGCACGTGAATGTATCGATGTGGGCGCAGGCGCTGCGCATCATCCCGCGCCTGAGCAAGAGCGAGTGGGATCGGTTGGATGTGGTCGCCCGGTGGCTGGTTGCCACGCGCGCGGCCGTGTTGATTATGACCTTCATCTCTGCGGCCATCGCGGGGATTTTCGCGTTTCGTAACGGTGAGTTCCACCTGGGTCGCTGGCTGCTGCTGGCGCTCGGGCTGGTCCTGTCACACGCAACGAACAATCTGTTGAACGATCTGACGGATTACCGGAAGGGCGTGGACAAGGACAACTACTTCCGCACACAGTATGGCGCGCAGCCGCTCCAGCAGGGCCTCTGGACGCAGCGCGAGTTGTTGACCTATGCCGGGATTACCGGGCTGGTGGCGCTGTTCAGCGGCCTCTATTTCGTGGCACTGCGGGGCTGGCCGGCGCTCCTGCTCGTGGGGCTGGGTGCGTTCTTCGTGCTGTTCTATACGTGGCCGCTGAAGTATATCGGCCTGGGCGAGCTGGCGGTTGTGATCGTGTGGGGCCCCCTGATGATCGGCGGCGGCTACTACGTGCTGACCGGCCAGTGGAATTGGGGTGTCGTGCTCGCGAGCCTGCCCTATGCGCTCGGCCCGACCACGGTCATCTTCGGCAAGCACATCGACAAGCACGACCCGGACAAGGCGAAGGGCATCCACACGCTGCCGGTGATTATCGGTGAGCGCGTCGCGCGCGGGGTCGCGATGGCGCTGTTTGCGCTGCAATACCTGCTCGTGATCTACCTCGTCATCACAGGCTTCTTCACGCCGGCCATGCTCATCGTGCTGCTGGCGCTGCGCAACCTGCCGCGCGTCTGGCAGATGTACCGCCAGCCCTATCCGCAGGAGCGGCCGGCGGACTTCTCGGCGGAGGCGTGGCCGACCTACTTTGCAGCGGGCGCATTCTTCCACAACCGCGGGTATGGCCTGCTGTTCATCGTCGGGCTGCTGGCCGATGCGGTGTTGAGGCTGACGGGCGTAATGTAGACCTACGGAGAGCGTACGGAGGGTGCCCCCTCCGTACGCTCTCACGCGAGTAGACTAAGCGGCCCGCATTGCAGCTCCTCGCGCTTGCGCCGGAAGGCGATGATCGGTGCATCCCCCTGCACCAGCTTCTCCCCCATGCGCAGCTCCGTCCTGATGGGTAGTTGGCTCAATACCACGCGCTTGTCCTGGCGCAGGACCCACAGGTTCATCGGCGTAGCCAGCCAGTTGACGCCCGACCGGATGACCGGCGCGGTGGCAAACCCCTGGTAGAACCGCAGATACAGGCGCGTGTTGCTCTCGTCCACGGGGACAAAGGCCACGAAGATGCGCACCTTCTCGCCCAGGTAGTTCTGCCAGAGATTGGGGAAGATGAACTCCAGGTGGAACTTGCGCGGGTCCGGTTCGAGAGCTTCCGGTGGGGCAGGCGGCTGAGTCCCGTCATCCCGCCGGTTGCGCACGTAAATCGAGAAGCGGTCATCCGCCGTCCACTCGACGCGCGGGCCATCGACGACGGGGCCCATGCCCCGCCCGATGGTCGTATTGTGGACGAAGGGCACGTGAATCGCGTCGAGCTGGTTCTCGATGGCGCGGGTATAGTGGACCGGCCAGTGATCCGTCGTCGTGGCATAGCTGAAGGCGTCATCCGGCAGATCAGTGAACCACGGCACGGGCGGGTAGCTGGCCTGCGGCTCGCCCCACCAGATGAAGATCAGCCCGTGCGCCTCGCGCGTCGGGTAGGATTTGACCCGGAACGCCTTCGGCACGGGCGCGTTCAGCCCGTTCGCCGGAATCACCGTGCAGCGGCCCGTCGGATCGAACTCGAACCCGTGGAAGGGGCACGCCACACGGTCGCCGTGCAGCTTGCCGAGGCTGAGCGCGGCCCCGCGATGCGGACACAGGTCCTGCATGACCGTCACCGCGCCCTGCCGGTCGCGCCAGGCAACCAGCTTCTCGCCCAGCCGCGTCACGCCGACCGGCTTACCCGTCTTGACTTCGCCAGCATCCAGGATCGCATACCATTGATTGGGAATCATCTTGCCTCCAACTCGGCGTACAGCGCGGCCAGTACAGCGGCATGTTCGGCCATGTCCGGCCCGGGGCGCAGATTGGGCCGCAGCGCGGCCAGTTGCCGCGGCTCCACGATCAACCGCTTCAGCACGCGTGCCAGGTCCGCGCTGTCGCCCGGCTCGAACAGGTAGCCGGTGACGCCCTCCTGCACCTTCTCGGCCAGCGCACCCAGACGGCTCGCAATGACCGGCACGCCGGCCGCATACGCCTCCTGGATGACGAGGGGTGAATTCTCATACCACACCGACGGCACGACCAGCGCATCGACCTGACGGAGCGCCACGCCGACGCGCCGGTAATCGAGCGCGCCTGCAAAGCGAATGTTAGGGTGCAGGGCCAGCGCCTTGAGCTCCGCCGCATACTCGGGAAAGGCCTGGTCGCTCCCGTAAATGGTGAGCGCCGCATAGGCCGGGAGCTGGTTGAAGGCTTCGACCAGGACGTGCACGCCCTTCTGCCAGGCGAGCGAGCCGAGGAATCCGAAGTGGGGCCGCGCGGGCGGCTCCGGCAGGGGTGTGTCGGGGGTGGCGTCCAGCCGGGCCCGGTCCACCCCGTTTTCGAGCACGCGGATGCGGTCAGCGGGGAAGCCCTGGCGGATGTACTGGCCGCGCAGGAACTCGCTCGGCGCGAGGAACAGATCTATCTGCGCAGCTATCCGCCGCAGGTAGGCGTTGCGGTAGGCGAAAGGCAGCGCCACGAGGGGTCGCGCGGCGCGCAGCGGCGCGAGGTCTGCGCGGGCCGTTGCGCAGTCCACGCAGTTCCAGCCGAAGCGCGGTCCGCTGCACACCTGCCGGTCCGGGCGGATGAGCTGGCTGTTGGCGCAGAAGTACCAGTAGTCGTGCAGGGTGGCGACCCGCGGCCGGCCGCGGCCGAGCGCGATGAGCTGTGCGGAGACGCCTTGCACGTGCTGGTAGTGGATCAGTTCGGGCTGCACCTCTGCGAGGAAGGCGGCGAAGTCGGCCTCGATGGCGGTATCGCGGAAGGTGTGCCAGTACTGCGCGGCGGGGTTCTCGCGCGGCCGGTCTGCGGGCAGCGGAGCGCGCCAGAGCTGCACGCCGTCGCGCTCCGTGCGTTTTTCCGTCGCGGGGACATCCGCCAGCGGGTAGAACACGCTGACGGCGTGACCCTGTGTCGCGAGCGCGCGCGCGACGCTCCAGGTGTAAATCTCGGTCCCGCCCAGGCTCTCCGGCGGGAATTTGTGAACGGTAAAGGCGATGCGCATGGTCGGTAGTTATTTCAGTTACATGGACTGGTAGACGCGCAGCAGTGCGCGGTAGGTGTGCTCCCAGGTGTACTCCTGCGTCGTGCGGGCGCGGCCCGCGGCGCCCAGCCGTGCTGCCAGCGCCGGGTCGCGAATCAGCCGCCGGATCGCGCGGGCCAGGCTGTCTGCATCGCCGAAGGGCACCAGCAGCCCTGTCTCGTCCGCGCGCACCAGCTCAGGGATGCCGCCTGCGTCTGCGCCGACGACCGGCTTGCCGTGCAGCCACGCTTCGAGCAGCACGATGCCGAAGGTGTCCACCTGGCTGGGCAGCGCCAGCAGGTCGCACGCGGCGAGCAGGGCGTGCTTGGTCTGCTCATCGACCAGGCCGAGCAGGTGGATGTGACCGTCGAGCGCGGCGCGCACCTCAGTGGGCTGGCGGGCGAGAAACGCCTTGAGACCATCACTGCCCGGCCCCGCGAACGCCACATCGACTGCATCGCCCGCCTGGTCCAGCGCGGCGGCGGCCAGCGCCAGCGTGAACGCGCCTTTATCATACGTCTGGGCGCCCAAAAATGCCACCAGGGGCCGGGTGATGCCCCGCGCCTGCCGGAATGCCGCGCCCAACCCCGGGTCGCGCAGGCTGCCAGGCGCATCCTGCGCGGGCGGGACGTCCACGCCCATCGGGATATAGTGGATGCGCGATGCAGCGACGCCGAGCCGCTCGTATGCTGCAGCTTCGCGGGCTGACAGCGCCAGGACGGCATCTGCGCCGCGGTATTCGTCCACCTGGTGTGCCATCTGGAAATGCACCTGCACGGAGGCATCGCCCAGGTGCATGAGGGGCCGCACGACCAGCGGACGGCTGTGCCGCCGCGCGGCATCCGCGGCCGCGCAGAGCAGCCCGTCCCAACTGCCGTCCTCGATGTGCACCAGGTCTGCGGCGGGCGCCAACCGGTCCAGCGCGGCCGCCAGGCCCGCCAGCGGCGGCATGGCCCGGCTCAGCGTGCGCAGCACGGGCCGCTGCAAGGCCGCGGGGATGGGGCTGCGCGCCAGCCAGTGACCGGCGCGGCGCAACACGCCGAACGTATACGGCGCGGGCCAGGGATAGCGCAGGGCCAGGCGCTCGACGACAACGCCGTCGCGCATCTCGTGATGCGGCAGGACGGCCGCGCGGGACGGCAGCCAGAAGTCGCTGGCGCGCTGCGCATTCGTCGTCAACACGGTCACTGCACTGCCATCCGCCACGAGCCGCCGCGCCATCGCCGCCAGGAACGCGACGGTCCCGCTGGTGAACGGCTCGTAGTAGGGCGTGACGAACAGGTAGCGTGGCATCGCGGCCTAGCTGCGCGGCTCTTCGTCCGCCGGCCCGGCGGATGCTTCGCGCTCCAGCCGCGCCAGCCGCGCGTTGAGCCGCTCGATCTCCGCGACCAACTGCCGGTTGAACAACACCTGCTGCTCCACGATGCGGTCCAGGTAGGCTTCCTTGACGTGCGTCGTGCTGTTCCGCCGCAGCCAGGCAACCAGCGGGCCGATGATGGGCAGGCCGGAGTGCACGCGATAGTCGCGCAGCGCGACGTCCGCCTGCTGATAGAGCGGCCCGTGCGTGACGGGCGGCGCCGGTCGCGGGCCCGTCTGGCCGAGCTGCACGGCTTCAGCCAGTACGCGCTCCGTGTTAGCCGCGAAATTGGCGAGATTGAAGTCCTGCGCACGCGTGCGTCCACGCTCAACCAGCCCGCGGCGGAGCTCTGCGTCGTCCAGCACCTGCGCGAGGCGCGCAGCCAGCGAAGCAGCATCTCCCGGCTCGCACAGCAACCCGGCTGCGGGCTGGGCGCCCGCCGCGCCCAGCACCCACGGCAACGCTGCGCTGGCGCCGGCCACCACGGGCACGCCCGCAGCCATCGCCTCGACCAGCGGGACGCCGAACCCCTCATGCTGGGAGGCCGTCACAAACGCGTCTGCCAGGTGATAGACCGGCCACACATCCTCGACGCGGCCCGCAAACGTGACGCGGCCTGCCACCCCGCGGTCCGCGGCCTGGCGCTGCAACTGCGCCGTGAGGTCGCGGTACGCGGGGAGGCTGTCCGTGTCGCCCACGACCAGCAGATCCAGGTCGCGGTACCGATTCGCCAGCCGCGCGAGCGCATCGATCAGCAGGTCGACGCGCTTGTTGCCCGCGATGCGTCCCACGTAGAGGAGCACCCGGCGGCCCGTGAGCCGCCACCGGCTGCGGAGGTGCTCCAGTTCTGCGGCAGGAGGCGGGGCTGCCAACCGTGCGACATCCACGCCCAGGGGCACGACGCGCACGCGCTCGGCGGGATAGCCGGTGTAGCGGCGGAGTTCCTCTGCGATGAACGGGCTGTCGCAGACGGCCAGGTGCGCGTACCAGGCCAGCTCGGTGCCGGCGACCGAACGCGTGAGCACGTCGCGGTCCGCGGCGCTGCTCCACAGCTCCGGCGGAGTGACGCCGTGATACCAGAAGAGGGCCGCTCCACTCGCCGCGCGCAGGGTCTCGGCCAGCGGGAACCAGATGGGATATTGCAGGATGGTGAGTTCTGCAGGCTCCTCGGCGCGCGCCAGGCGATTGCGCCAGGCGGCAGGCACGCCGCGCGGGTTCTGCAGCGCGAGGCTGACCTCCCAGCCCAGGCCATCGAGCACGCGGGCCAGCGCCTCGGTGTGCAGGCCCAGGGCCGACCGCACATCCCAGCCTTCTGCCAGCACGCACGCGCGGGGCATCAGCGCCTCCCGACGACGGCGCAATCCACGTGGCCGAAGATCAGTTCGTTCAGCCGCGTGAGGTTGCGGTTGAGCAGGGCCGCGGTGGGATCAGGGCTGTCCGCGGGCAGCAGCGCCAGCTTCAGTTCCTCCGGCATATCGGACAGGGAGCGCGTCTCCACTTCGCGGAAGCCGTTCGTCTCCAGCAGAAAGCGCAGCAGGTCGGGGTGCAGCGGTCGCGTGTGCGTCAGGTCCTTGTAGAAGGTGGCATGGAGCGGCGACAGCGCGCCGCCGTGCGGGGTGATCCAGACGAGCGCGGCGCCTGGCTGGAGCTTCTGCCAGCACAGCGCGGCCAGTTCGGAGAGGCGCACGCGGGGCAGATGCTCGATCACATGGGCGGAGAAGATGCCGCCCAGGCTGGCGTCGGCAGTCCGGTGCAGCGCATCGAAAACGTCGCCCACCTCCGCTGTCAGGCCCGCGGCGCGGCACACGTCCACCATGTCCCGGTCCACGTCCACGCCATAGCCCGCGCGTCCGGCCTCGCTCAGCACGCGCAGAAACGCGCCCTGGCCGCATCCCAGGTCGAGCACCGGCGCGGTCGCGGCCTCGAACAGCGAGGCGAACGGCCGGTAGAGCGCCATTTCGTCCGCCATGCTGCCGCCGACCGCGAAGTTGCAGCGCAGGTAGTTGATGCCGTACTGCGCCTGGGGCTGCGCGTCCAGGTCGCCCGCGGCCGCAGCCTGTGACTCGCCGGCCGCGCGGGGGCTGTCTGCCAGGCGGACCTCCAGCCGCGCCACGGTGCTCTCCAGCCGGCGCAGCGCGAGTTCGACCTGCTCGTTGCGCGCCTGCGCCGCTTCGTTGGCTGCGCTGCCGGCCGCGGCAAGTTGTTCCAGGCTGTCTACGCGCGCGGCCAGCGCAGCCATGCGCGCCTGGCTTTCGTCCAGCCGCCGCGTCAGTTCCTCGATGATCCACGCCGCGCGCAGGTTGAAGTCCTGCTGCCGCTGGAGGATCGGATCGACATACGGCTCCTTGAGGTGGCTCGTCAGGTTGCGCCGCACCCACACGATCAGCCCGCCGACCAGCGGCAGCTTGCTCCGGACGGTGTACTCCGGCATGGTGATGCTGGCTTCTGCGGCCAGTTCGGGCCAGTACGCGTCGGCATCGTCCTCGCGATCGATCGGGGTCGCGGCCGGTGACACGGGCGCATCCGCCGGTTCCGCGGCTGCCTCGGCCAGCAGCGCGCGCGGCACAGGCTGCACGCGCAGGGGCAGGTTGACGCAATAGCGGTCGATGATCGCGCCGAAGCTCGCCTCGTAACGCTCGAGCGTGTAGGAGGCGGCCCGTGCCAGGCCCGCCGTGCGCAGTTCCGCCGCGCGGGCCGGGTCTTCCAGCAGCGCGGCCACGGCATCCGCCATCGCCGGCACATCCGGCTCACCGGCCCAGGAGGAACCGTCGGCCGCAACCACCTCTTCCGTGCGCGGCGCGACGAGGATGCCTGCATCGCCCACGGTGTCCGGGATGGCTGCGCCCGCGGAGGCCACGACGGGCACACCGCTCGCCATCGCCTCGATGAGGGGGAGACAGAAGCCCTCGTGCTGGCTCGTCGTCACATAGACCGCGCCGAGCCGGTAGTAGTCCGCCGGGTCCACCCGGCCCGTGAAAGTGATCGCTGATGTCACGCCGAGCGCGCGGGCACGCGCCTGCACCTGTTCCGTCACCAGCCGGTAGGCCGGTGCGCTGTCATAGTCGCCCACCAGCAGCAGCCGCGCATCGGGGTGCGGGTGTTGGGAGTGTTGGCGCACCGCGGCCAGGAGATCAACCAGTAGGTCGACGCGTTTGTTCGGCGCCATGCGCCCGACGTACAGCAGCACCGGCGCATCCCCCAGCTTGTAACGCCGGCGGAGGTCGGCGAGCGGCGGGCCGGGGCGAAATGCGGAGATGTCCACCGGCAGCGGCACGGCATGGAGCCGGTCCTCGGAGACGCCGCTGATGTGCGCAAGCTGGCGCAGGTTGTACTCGCTGTCACCGATCACGAAGTCGGCCTGCGCGGCCAGCCGGACGCCTGCGATGCCCCGGCGCAGTGCAGCCTTGTCTTCCTCCCAGTTCCACAAGTCGGGCGGCGTTACGTTGTGGTAGTAGAAGCAGACCATCCCGCCGTCGATGGTCGAGATGGAGTCCATCAGGCCGTGGCGCCCGCCGTAGTGGTAGATGTAGAGGTCGGTGGCCGCGAACCGGCCCTCAGGGTCGCGGCGGAGCGCAGCAGGCGTGACCACATGGCACAGCCGCGCGATGTCCGCGGGCACGTCCTCCGGCGGCTGCTCCACGAAGATTTGTACGATGTCCCCGCGGCGCTGAAAGAAGCGGGCCTGCGCCATGATGGAGCGGCCGATCGCGTCCTTGCTGACCAGGTTAAGATTGAGCAGGCTGACGCGCATGGCGCCTCCTCTTGGCCTCGACCAGGCGCAGACATGCGCCTTCGATGCGATCCACGATCCGGTCCAATGTGTACTGCTCCAGCACCTTCTGCCGGCCTGCGGCGCCCATCTCGGCAACGCGCGCTGCGTTCTCCAGGTAGCAGCGCACAGCCTGCGTGAGCGCGGCATCGTCACCCGGCGGGACCAGGAAGCCATCCTTGCCGTCCGCGATGAGGGCCTGCACCGCGCCCTTCGCCAGCCCGATGACGGGCCGCCCGGCCAGCCAACTCTCCAGGTAGGTCACGCCGAACGCCTCGCCGTGGGAGGGCATTGCCATCGCATCCGCAGCAGACAGGGCCGCGAGCTTGACGTCCGGCTCGACGCGGCCCAGGTTGCGGATCCAGGGTGCGCCGGCATATTGCGCCATGATGCCCTGGCTCCACTCGCTCTCCGGCCCGGCGATGAGGCAGAGCGCCTGCGGGAATTCGGGTTGCAGGCCGGCGACCGCGGCCAGCACCCTGTCCAGTCCCTTGTAGTCCACCTGGCGGCCCAGGCACAGCACCACCTGCGCGTCTGCCGGGATGCCCAGCCGCTGCCGCGCGGCGGCCTGGCCGGGGAACACATATTCCTCGATGCGCAGCCCGACCCCGCCGGTTACGACCCGCTCCGGGTCCCGGCCCTGGCGGATGTGAAACTGGCGCTCGTACTCGGTGTCCGCGAAGATGAGGTCGGCGCGGGCCAGGATGTCGCGCAGGTAGCCGACATCCCAGGTCTCGCGCTGCTCCACGTGGATATGCGGCGTCACGACCACGCTGCGGCCCGCGAGCCGCGCGGCGACATAGCCGTAGGCAGAGTGCGCGTAGTGCAGGCTATTCAGGTGTACCAGGTCATACTGCCGCCCGCGCGTCGCGATGGCTGCGAACATGCCGGGACAGGTCGGGCCGTTGCCGACCAGAATGAACGGCTCGTAGCGGCGCTTCGGCTGTTCCAGGTAGCGCCACAGGCCATAGCGCAGCACCTGCCACGTGCGTTCGCGACGAGGAATGGCGCGAAAGCGCTGCACATCCACCCCGGCAATCGTCTCGCGCGGGGGCAGGTTCCCCGTCCAGCTCTCGTAGTCGGTCGAGTTGGCCGTATACACCGAGACGCGGTGGCCGCGCGCGGCTAACGCCTCCGAGACGAGGGCCATGTATTCCTCGGCCCCGCCGATGGCCGGCCGGTACTGGTGGGTGACGTGCAGTAGCTTCATCATGCCTCGTTGCGTGCGCGCCGCCGGGCGTCGGATGCCCCTGCCAGCGCATCGCAGTAGACGGCTTCGAGCCGGGCCACGTGCGCAGGCACGGAGAACTCCCGCTCGCCGTAGGCCACGCACGCCTGGCGCATGGCACGGCGCGCCTGCGGCGGCCGCTCGAAGTGCGCGACGATGGCGGCGGCCAGCGCCGCCGCATCCTGCGGGTCGTACAGGTAGCCGGTCTCGCTCTCGACGATCAGCTCCGGGATGCCGCCGATCCGCGCGCCGACCACGGGCGTGCCGGCCATCAGGCTCTCGCAGACGGTCAGCGGCGAGTTCTCATGGATCGTGGACGGCATGACCGTCAGTCCTGCGCCCGCGTAGACCTCCACAATGTGCGTCCGCGGGACCTGGCCGAGCATCACAACCCGGTCGCCCAGGCTGCGCAGCCGGTTCTCCAGCTCTGCAGGGCCGCGGCCCGCGATAATCAACCTGAGTTCGGGCAGCCGTTCGGCAGCCAGCGGAAAGGCCTGCGCGAGCACTTCCACGCCCTTGCTCACCGCGACCGCGCCGACAAAAGCCACGCTGGGCGCGCCGATGTGATGCGGGCCAATCGCAGGCGGTGCGCCTGCGGGCGGCCGCTCCAGCCGGTGCAGGCCGTGGCGCACCAGCACGAACCGCTCACGTTCGTAACCGCCCTCCACGTGCAGGTCGATGAGCTTGCGGCTGGGGCTGATGAACGTATGGACGGACGCGGCCAGCCGGCGGAATACCTCGCGCCGCGCGGGCAGGGGCGCCCAGTAGTCGTACTGGCGAAAGCAGCGGCCGCACGGCGACTCGGCAGGCGAGCACAGGCTGTAATCGCGACGCAGCAGCATGTTGTTGGCGCACAGCAGCCAGAGATCGTGCAGTGTGGCGACGAGCGGCACGCCCAGCTTCCGCGCCACGACGAACGGCGCCAGGCTCGTGCCCGACAGATTGTGCGTGTGAACTACATCCGGCCGGAAGTCCGCGATCTCGCGTTCGACATGCCCCGCGATCTCGCGGTCGTAGGTCTGCTGCACGCGGTTCTTCCAGCGGCGCACCAGGTTGACCTCGTGAACGTCCACGCCCTGCACGTCGCCGCGCAGGTCTGACGTCGCATTGGCCCGCGCGTTGATGCTCAGGACGCGCACTGCGTGCCCTGCGGCCAGCAACCCCGCCGCGGAATTATACGCCGAGATTTCTGCGCCGCCCAGGTGACGCGGCAGGAAGAAGTTCGTCACCATCAGCACACGCAGGGGCCGCGATGGGCGCGCTGCGGCCTCCGGCGGTTCACTGCCCGTCCACATCGACCACCTCGATCCGGTCCAGCCAGATTTCGCCCTCCCCCTGGTACCTCACCGTGAATTCTACCGTATCAGCCGCCACAAGCGCGAACGGCAGGGTCACGTCTGTGTAATCTGCTGCAGGCGGAGCATCCTGCGTGGCCAGTTGGCCGGCGGCCGCAGCCTGCACGGCCAGCCGCGGCGGCGCGGCGTTCTCCCCAGTACAGCGCAGTCGGAAATGCGCCTCATAACGGCCTGCGGCCAGGCGCACGTACGGGCCGTAGACCAGCGCGCCGCTGGCATCAGGTTCAGCCGCCACCCGTGCCCAGCCGTTACCGGCTGCGGCATCGCGGCTCCGGGTGCCTGTCTCGCCCGGCAGGGCCTCGGCCTCATACCACCCGCCCACCGCGCCCGCGGCAGCAGTCGCCTGTGCGGTGGGCAGCGCACGATAGACTCGGACCGGCAGCATGGTCGTCTCGACGGCCAGCGGCTGCGCCGCATCCCGGCTCAGGAGGCGCACCTCCGGCCAGGTCTCCCACCACTCACGCGCAAAAACCTGCGTATCCGATTCAGGCGGTACATCCTGTTCGGTGAGAAAGTAGAACGGGCGGCCCTCTGCCGCAGCCAGCGCAGCCACCCGGTCGCGCAGCGCAGGGGTGAACGCCGCGCGGTCCGCGCCGCTGTAATAGGTCAGGACCTCCCGGTCGTTCCGGCTGAGCGCGGGGCCGAACAGGTCCAGCAGCCGCGAGCCATCGGACAGGATGACCGCGCCGGGTGGAAAGACCGTTTCGAGCGTCAGCAGTTTGGCCTGTGCGCCCACGACTTCCATGTGCCGGAAAATCGGAATGTCGCGCCAGGCGAGCGGCAGCAGCAGCGCCGCGGCCAGGGCAACGCCCACCACCTGCTCGGTCCGCCTGGCTCCGCCCTGTCCACGCGCCAGCGCGCCGCGCACGGCATCCAACCCCCATGCCGCAAACAGGACCAGCGCGGGAATCGCCACGGAGACGGCCCGGCGGATGGCCCACGGGTGGTCGGTCCAGTAGGTGCGCGTGATGATGAACAGGCCGCCGGTGAAGAACATGGCGAGCAGCACCCACGCGACGCGACCCTGGTCCGGCCGCGCGATGGCCTGCCCGATGCCCAGTGCCGCGGCCAGCAGCAACACCGGGCCAAGATAGGTGTTCAGGATCGTCAGCGGCCGCAGCACCGGCACGTTGGACGGCAGGGACCAGGCGAATAACACGGTCAGGCCGAGGCACAGGCCGGCCACTGCGATGGTTGTGGCCGGGAGAACCGCTGTAGGCGGAGCATCCTTCGGCTGTGTGCCGCCCGCGCCAGGCGCAGCCTGGCCGTGCGGCTCTCCGCTCAGGATGCCTTTGTTGCGCGGTTGGTCGTAGTCTCCGCTCAGGATGCCTTTGCGCCTTGCGCGGAGCACGTCGGGCAGCAGGCCTGCGACGGTGAGTCCGGCCAGGTACAGTCCGGTCAGAGCGACTGCTATGCGACGGTCAAACGGCACGGCGACGCCTTCGCCCGCAAGGATGCCCAGCATATAAGGGTAGCTGTAGCGCGCGACCATGACGAGATAGCAGGCTGCGACCAGCATCCACGCCAGCCAGGGCACACGCGACTTCAGGGTCCCGCGTGCGGGATGGTAGACCAGCAGCGCGACGAGGACCGCCGGCGCGATATACCAGCTATCAATCTTGGTCAGCAGCGCCGCGCCGAAGGTCAACGCAGCCAGCGTCCAGGAGAAGGCGCGGCCCGGCATGCTTCCATGAGCGGCATCCTTCGACTGCGTGCCGCCCAGCCCGGGCGCATCCTGGGCGTGCGGCCCTCCGCTCAGGACGCTTGAGCTCTCAGCGTGACTCGTGCGCTCAGCCGCCTCCGTGCGCGCCCAGAAGAGCAGCGCGGCCCAGACCCACAGCCCGAAGAGCACATCCGCATTGGCGTAGCGCCCGAACCAATAGCTCGCCGGATTCAGCAACAGGCCCAGTGCTGCGACCGGCGCGCTCCACCTGACGCCCCAGTGTGCCGCGCCCGAGATGTGTTCCGCCAGCTCAGCCAGCACCAGCGCGAAGAGCAGGCTGATGAGGGGCAACACAGTCAGCGCGCCCCCATGGCCGGCCACCGCGTAGCTCGCGGCCATCAACGCGGGGTAGAAGTAGACGAACTGCGGCGTGACCTCAGCTTGCTCCGCGTTCCAGAAGAAGCCGGGCCATTTGTGGGGCACGAAATCCGGCAGCCAGGGCGGCTGCCATGTGAGCAGGGCTTGGTCCTCAGCCGAGAGACGGGCAAAGAACGGATCGGGCAGCGCCAGGCGGCCCGTGGTGGCAATCTGCGCGGCGGTGTTGACGTAGATGCCCGGATCGCGGCCGCCGACCACCAGCTCGAACGGGCGGGCGTAGAGCAGCAGCCAGAGCAGCAGCAGGAGCGGCAGCCAGCGCGGGAGCGGCGCGGCCTGCCGCCAGGTGCGCACCGCAGCCGCCAGATAGCCCGTGCGCGCCGAGTACGCCAGCGCGCACGCCAGACCGGCAGCCCACAGCCCGTAGAAAAGCCAGCCGGAGAAGAGACCCGTCAGCGCGAGAGCGAGCGCGAGGAAGCCCAGCACCAGGAACGCCAGCAAGCCCGCGGTCACGACAATGGTCATGCGCCGGGCAAGATTTCCGGCGCGCGCGCCCAGGCTCAACCAGAGCGCCGCCGCCGTGAGGCTATACAGGCCCAAGTTGATCAGCAAAGCAGGCAGATAGTTCAGGCTTTGCCACAGCAGTTCGGGGCCAGCCTGCCACAGATCCGACATGTGGGTGTAACCTTAGCTCTTAAATGCCCAGAGGTGTTCGATGCGTGCCACGCCCACATCGCGCTTGAGGGAGCCGACCGTCAGCCGCGCGCAACTACGGCGGTAGTCATGGTCGCCGCCTGTCGGTTTCTGGAGGGCGAGATCGAGGGTGTAAGTGCCCGGCAGCAGGGTCAGCGCGGGAATCGTCACCATGACCGTGCCGTGCGTGTGGCCCGGCGCGCACATATGCTCGGCCGGAATGGATTCGATCTCGGTGTTGGTGCCGAAGGACCAGATGCCGTCATGCCGGATGAAGGCGAAGCCCACAATCGGCGGGTCAGTGATCGGCCGCTGCACGGTGTACTCTGCCTCGATCGTCAGGGTGTCGCCGGTGTAAAGAAACTCGCACGGCTGGCCCGCGCCATTGAGCAGGCGCACCTTATCGAACTGCACCGCGCCGTCGCCCCACCGGTCCGGGTCGTTCGGCGCCGCCGCGGCGGCTGTCGCGGGGACTGCGCCCGTTGCGTCCTTGCTCCCCCGCGACTTGCCCTGGGGGCTCGCGCCCGCTTCGGCAGCCTTGCTCCGGCGTTCGTGCTCTGCAAAGCGCTCCTGTTCCTTTTTGTAGACGCTGCGCATGTACTGCGCGATGACATCCGAGGTCGCACCGTCCGCCTGAATTCGCCCATCATCCAGCCAGATGGTGCGCCGGCACATATCGCGCACCAGCTCCACACTGTGCGAGACGAGGATGAGCGTGCCGCCCCGCCGCCGGAAATCGTGAAATACGAGCACGCACTTGTGCTGGAAGTCCTCGTCGCCCACCGCGAGGACTTCATCTACGAGCATGATATCCGGCTTGACGAAGGCTGCGATGGAGAAGCCGAGCCGCACGCGCATCCCCGACGAGTAGAGCTTGACCGGCACGTCGATGAACTCACCGATGCCCGCGAACTCGATAATCTGGTCGATGTAGCCGCTGATTTCCTGGCGGCCCAACCCCAGGATCGAGCCGTTGAGATAGATGTTCTCCCGGCCGGTCAGGTCCGGGTGAAAGCCGGCGCCCAGTTCGAGCAGGGCCGCAATCCGGCCGTGGACTTCGATGGCGCCGTGAGTAGGTTCGAGGATGCCCGCAATCAGCTTGAGCAGGGTGCTCTTGCCGGAGCCGTTCTCGCCCAAGATGCCCACGCTCTCCCCGCGCCGGATGGCAAAGGAGATGTCTTGCAGCGGCCAGAACCAATCCGCCTCTTTGCGATGCACGAAGGGCAGGCGGCTGAACGGACGCCGCAGCAGGCTGATGACGCTGCGGTCGGTCTCCGGGTTCAGCCTGAACCGCTTGGAGACTTGCTCCAGGCTGACGACAGGCGCGTCCGGCTGCCAGATATCGTTGCTCACGCTAGACCTCTTCGCCGAAACGGTGGCTATAGCGGATCGAGAACCAGTAGCCGAACACGAGGACCGCCACGGCTGTCACGGTCGTGCGCAGGATGAAGTCGAAGTCCGTCCGATAGCCCCAGTACATCAGGTCGCGATAGGCGCTGATGAGCGAGGCCATCGGGTTGGCCACGTACATGATGCGGTGCAGGTCCAGGTCGATCCCCAGGAGGACATAGCTGCGCGGGAGAATCTCGATCGGGTAGAAGACGGGCGTCAGGAAGAACCACGCCAGCATAATGACATCGAGGATCATGAGCGTATCGCGATAGAAGACGTTGAGGGTGCTCAGGATGAAGGCCATGCCCAGGACGAAGCAGGTCTGGATCAGGATCACGATGGGCAGCATCCAGATATAGGGGCTCAACGGGGTGCGGAAGACGGCGATTGCCGCGAACAACACCACCAGCGCCAGCAGGAAGTTGATGAGGTTGGCGAAGGTACTGGCAATCGCCAGCACCTCGCGCGGGAAATACACCTTCTTGACCAGCTCGCCGTTCGCGACGACGCTGTTTGTGCCCGACATGATGCCTGAGCTGAAGAAGTTCCAGGGCAGCAGGCCGCACAGGACGAAGATAGGGAAGTTCTGGATCGCGTTGTTGGGCATCATGATGGTAAACACGACGGTGAAAACCAGCATCATGCCCAATGGATTGAGCAGACTCCAGAAGAACCCCAGGACGCTGCTCTTATAGCGCGCCTTCAGCTCCCGCAGGGTCAGATTGAAGATCAGCTCGCGGTAGCGCAGCAGTTCACGCAGGTGCGCTATCAGCGAGCGGCGGTGGCCGTGACGGACAGCCGGTTGTTGCGATACCGAAGCCAAAACGATGCCTCTTCCCAGAGCTCCAGGTGCGCATGTTCAGGCGCGGAGATAAACTCTGTGTTCATCCCCGCGCCGCCTTCTCACCACCAGGCGCCGTAACGAAGTTGTCCCATCCTGGAGAGAGAATAATCACGGTAGCCGACACCGGTGGTCGTGATTTGGAGCGTGCTGAAATTGAACAGCGAACCATACCGGTTGAACTCGGTTCCCGGATCGTCCAGACTGTACCAGGCCCAGCGCTGCACCAGGCGACATTCATCGGCCACATAGCCGAGCGAACAGTCCTTCGTGTTCAGGAAGTAGTCGAAGCTCCACAACATGAAGTCCCGCACGGTCGCAGGCACATTCAGTTCGGCCACGTGCGAGTATAACACGCCGTACTCTGATACGATCAACGGCTTGTTCTGTTCCCCGCGTGCCTTCATCCAGGCGCGGAATGCGCGAATCTGCTGGTCGAAAATCTGGCGGTTGATGTGCGAGAGCGCATCATTCGGGTAGGAAACCCCCTCGCTGGCCTGAATGCCCGGTGGGATGCCTGCACCGTAATCGTTCAGCTTCTCCTGCAGGATGAAGTTGTGTACATTCCAGACATCCACCGGCATGTTCGTGCCGTAGAGCGACTTGTAGGTGTCCCATACTCGGGTCAGGTATTCCAGGCGCAGAGGGGTCGCCTGAATGACGCCGCCGATGGCGACGCGGGCCTTCGGGTCGATGCCTTTGACCAGTTGATACATATCACGGTAGGCGCGCGCATAAACTTCGGGCACCATCTCATCCTGGCCGCCGCCCGGCCAGTCGCGGCGGTCCATCTCGTTCCCGATCAGCCAAAGGGACTGGGGATTTGCCCGGACGGCGGCTGCGATTTCGTCGCGGGTTTGCAGCGTGAAGTAATCGTAGGGCTGCGCATATGGGCATTTGGTGCGGTCATGTGCGTTTGGTGACCACAGCGGGCAGGTGAGTTTCTGGTGAACGCGGATCATCTGCACATATTCGATGAAGCCGGGTCGCTGCGGCTTGACCTGGGTCGTCCAGTTGACATACCACCCGGCTTTCAACGTGGCGATCTGGGGATAGCGAAGGATATCGATGCCCCACGAGCCATATCCCAGCCGCCAGCTTGTCGGGGGCGGACCATGGACCAATGGTAGGGAGAGAAACCGCGACGGGCCCTGTAGCTCCGCGGGAGCAGCGGGTGCGGTGGTTTCTACGTTTCCTCCGCTATCCCCGGTGTCAGCACTGGTGGATACGGGCACGAGAAGGAATGCCAGTAATAGCAGTAGATGTACAATCTGGCGCAGCCGCCAGAAACGAGCTTGCTTCATATAGATGCCCCTTGTTGCTAGATTTGACGGTCTACTCGCTACCCGGTGCGGTTCCTGAGCGGGCCTGAGCCCGAGCTGGCACGAGCAAGTAGACTGAGCCGTGCGGGATAATATCATATTCCCGCTGCAACTGGTCGATGGGATAGATGGCCGCCGCATCGTCCGCCAGGGCGATGGGGCGGCCGGGCTCGGCGGTCAGGGTTTGCTCGATATCCCAACAACAGAAACGCACCCGAATATCCGGGCGCAGGCGCTCAACTTGCTGCAAGAAGAGCATCGGCGAAGCAAGCGTAGGATCAGCCAGCAAGAGCGCATCCGGCGGCGCGCTGTTCAGCGCGGATTCTGCGAAGGTGCGCGCATCATAGTAGTTCGTCTTCGGCGGCCACAGCACGAAGTATCGGCTGTTGGGCCCTGGCACATAGCGGGCATCCCGCTGTGCTCCCAGGCGGCTTACCACCTCAGGCGTGAGGCGGTAGACGCTCACCGGCACGAGGATCAACAGGGCCAGCAGCGCCAACCGGAGACGGTAGCGGCCGGCATGGAGGGCGGCGTTATGGTTGGCCCGCGCCTGCTGCCACTGCTGCCAGCCGTCGATGCCTGCCGCCAGCCAGACAGCCACCGGCAGATAACTGGGCAGGTAGAAGACGTAACGGTCACCGACCTGATAGGCAAAGGCAAAGAGCGCGGGCACCGCGTACAGCAGGCCGGTGAAGATCGCCAGGCTCCGGGGCCAACGGCGCCATGCATACACCAGGCCGAGGCCGGCCAGGAGCAGGCCCAGCCCGACGAACTGGTAGCCCAGGTAACCGGCCCACTGCACCGTATCGCTGAGGAGCGTGACGCGGGAGAAGCCGGCCATCTGGCTGCTGAAATCATAGCCTTCGAATGTAAAGAGCGCCCAACGCGCCAGGTCCGGCAGGCTGCCGCCCATGCGCTGATAGTCGCTCCACAGCACCAGCCCGTATGGCGCCAGGGCCAGCAACACGGAACCGGCCAGCAAGGCCCAGTCCCGGCGCTGGAGGCGGTCACGCCGCGCCAAGAGCAGGCAGGCGAGCGCGGGCAGATAGAGCAAGGCCAGGACGTGCGTGCTGAAGGCCAGGCTCCAGCCCGCGGCCGCCAGGACGAGGAACCGGCGCTGGCCGAGCCGCCACCACTGCAACGCGGCCCAGGTCACCAGGGCCAGCGTTGCGAGGGTCAGCGTGTACACTTCGGCCCGCACTGCATGGGCCCAGAAGGTGTGTGACACGGCGAACGCTGCTGTTGCGGCCAGACCGGCGAAGCGCGAGGCCTGGGCGGCGCGGCACGCCAGGTAGAGCAGCCCCAGGGTCAGTGCGGCCGCGCAGGCGGAGGCAAGATTGACCCGGTAAGCCAGGTCGCCGACCGGCAGTTTCGTGAACAGGTGGGCCGGCAGCACCCACGCCGGATGGCTGCCCGCGCTGGCCTGAAGCCGCCCCTGAACGGCGGCCAGTTGCAGGGTCGCGTCGTCCCCCCACGTAACCGTCGGCGCGAGGGTGATGACGTAGAGCAGCAGTCCGGCCCCTGCCAGAGCCGCAGCCACGGCATAATCGACGGCGGCCTGTCGTGTGGCGCCCCGCACACGATGCGCAGCCTGTTCCAACCACCTGTCGAGCCAGGCAGCGCGGCTACGGGATAGAGTGGGCGAGGCTGGTTGCAACATGGGCATAGGCCGCAAGGGATGCGGGCGGTTCATTACCGGCGCGAGGCCGGCTTGGCCGTCCAGGGCTGCACTGACGCCGCACGCGCCACGATGTCGCCGGTGAGTTCGCGATAGTTGTCAAGAATCTGCTGGCCGGCCTTCTCCCAGCCGAAACTCTGCACTGCGCGCTGGCGCAGGCGCAGACCCATCCGCACATAGATATCCGGCGCATCGGCAGGGGGGAAGAGACAGCGAGAGAGTTGCTCTGCCAGGCTGATCGGGTCACCGCGTGTCGCAAAGAGGCCGTCGTAGCCCAGATATTCGCGCGCCACCGGCGTGTCGAAGGAGACGGTTGGCAGCGCACAGGCCATATAATTGAGCAGTTTGCCCGCGCCTTCCGTCAGGCTGAGCTTGGCGGAGACGGCCACGTCGCCCAACGCGAGGTAGGCGGGCGCCTGCTGATAAGGTACGCGGCCGGTGAAGGTCACATAATCCGTCACCCCAAGCTGCTCTGCGCGCAGCCGGTAGAGGGCTTCATTGGGGAAGCCCATCAGCAGGAGGTGCGCATCCTGGCGCTGTGTCACGATGTGGCGCAACGCTTCCAGCAGCAGGCCGGTGCCCTGATATTCCGCGAGCAGGCCCAGATAGACGATGACGCGTCGGCCCTCAGGAATGCCCAGCGCTTGGCGCAGGGCCGCGAGCTCCTCTGCGGGATAACTGCTCGCGGGGCGAAATACATCGGTGTTGACTGCGTCGGGGAGAGTGCGCACGCGCGCCGGCTGGCAGCCGAACTCCTCCACCAGCAGGCGTTGGGCATGGCTCGAACTGGTGAGGATAATCGGCGCGCGGCGGTCGATCCATGTCTCAAGGCCGTTCAGCAGCCGGTAGAAGCGGCTGTCGCGGCGCAAGAAGCGGTGATCGAGCATCTCCGCTGTCATGCTGCCCTGGAAGTCGAACAGGACCGGCCGGCGGAACAGGCGGCCCAACACCAGCCCCATCAGCGCGCCTTCGTGGAGATGCGCGTGAATCACATCGAAGCGGTTGCGTGCCAGCAGCTCACCGAGTTTCAGTCCCAGGAGCGCGTCGAACGCGACCTTGTGACGGCTTGACCCGACCTCGTAATCCTGCCGCCAGGGAATGGGCAGGGTGCGCCGGATGTCCAGGCCGTCCACCGGGCCGCCGTTGTGATAGGTTGCGATGGTGACGCTGTGCCCCAGCTTTTGCAGAATTTGCGCTTCTTCCAGGATGCGCACGTGGCATCCGTAATCCGCGAAGAAGCTGGTTGGAGCAACCATCAGGATACGGAAAGGATGGGTCGACATCATACCCATTATAACCGCGCGGGTGGCAGAGGCCAAACCGCGCGGCGCAGACCAGCAATTTCAAATGCTAACTCTAAGCCATCCGAAGCCATGTTGCTTGGTTCAGGGAGAGACGAGCACTGTGTCGACAAATGCACCGACCATCGGTACGACCAGCGCTTCCGGTCCCAGCAGCGTTTTCTCAGCCCAGATGGCATCGTTCGGTTCGACGAGCTGGATGCCGATGCGCAGATTGCCGGTCAGCGGCGCCACCTGAAGGGCAAAACGCCCGTCGTCACCGACCACGCCGCCGCCTAACTCGACGCCCATGTTGGTCAAGTCGTATAGGGCGATGGCCGTGCCGGCCAGGCCGCTGCCCTGGACCAGGGTGGCACCGGCCTGCACGGGCCGGTCGATCGCGAACCGGCCTGCCGGTGCCGCGTCAGGAGACGCGGCGCCTGGCTCGTCAGGGGGCGGCGCGATAGGAGACAGGGCGCTGGACTCCGCCGTGGGCGCAACAGCCGTCGGGGCTGCCGGCGGGAGGGATTGACAGGCAGCCGCCAACAAGACAGCCAGTAGAACGATACACACGCGCACGCGATGAATCAATGAAACCTCCGCTCATCCTGTTGGACCAGTCATAACAGACAAAAAGGGGAGCCATCGGCTGACGGCTCCCCTTGTTCAACACCTACAGAAACTTAGGGCGCTACGTTGAAGGCCTCGTAGTTGATGTTGTCCTGGACAACACCTGCCAGCGGCGCTTCGTTGACGATGGCGATGATCGCCTGGTTGGCGGTCACGGTGACAGCGGCCAGCGAGCCATCCGGCAGGCCCATGCCACCCGCCCAGTTCGCGGTCGGCCAGGCCGTCGTGTTGGTCATGTCCAACAGGGTCTTGGACTGCTTGGCCGGGATCGCCAGGTTGTTCAGGGTGTAGGTGGCCGAGTTCGTCTTGAAGACGACCGTGGCAACCGTGTCCGTGTTGCTGACGTTCTGGATCGTCATACCGCTGCGCTTGCCGCCGAAGTCTTCCTTGAAGACCGGGGCCACCAGCTTGGCCGTGGCGTTCTTGGCCGGGAAGGCTGCGTAGGTGGTGGAGCGCTGCACGCAGGCGCCGGTGCACGGCAGGAAGGCCTCGTTGACGACACCGGCGATGTTGCCGGTCGCGGTGGCCTCAGCCGAGGCGAGGCAGCCCGCAGGCAGCAGGGCGGAATCGAGATAGGTCGTGGACTGCTTCGGCTGCAACGTGCGCACCGGTTCGGTCGCGCTGAACGGCGCGGGGCAGGAGCCGCCGGCGCCGCGGTAGGTCATGGTCACATCCACGGCCGCGTTGCCGACATTCTGGACCTGGAGACCGGTGGAACGGCCGCTGAGCTGCTTCTTGACGACCGGGAACAGGACCGCGGTGTCGAAGTCGTTGTCGGTGAAGCCGGTGGTGCTCTGCAGGATCTTCGCCGGGTTGGTCGTGGTCTCGTATTCGAGCATCGCGCCGGCCAGCTTCTGGGCGGAGGTGACAGTCAGTGAACCGATGCTTGCATTGGGCACGCCCGCATCACCCGGGAAGATGACGGCCATCTGGCCGGGGACCAACGCCGCGGGGAGCACGTAGGTGTACTCGGTCGCGCCGGAGCCGTCCAGGTTGGGGCCCATCAGGAACTTGGCGGTGAAGACCGCATTATTCGTCGGATCGGCATTCTGGATGTAGAACGCAGTCGTCTTCGGGCCGAAGGCAGCCTTCGCCAGCGGGAAGACCAGCGTGGTGCCGGTGCTGGCATCCGAGATGCCGCGATACTGGGCAGCAGCCGTGCCGCCGTCGACCCCGAAGTCACCGGACTTGCGGTTGGTCACGTTGACAACAGCCTTCACTTCCTGTTCGGATGAAACCACGGCGGAGCCGACAAAGCCGGCGGTCGTGCCGGGGATGTCGCTGAGGAAGAACGTGAAAGCGCCGCCTTCCGGTACCGCCCAGGTCCGCGAAGGCTGGTTGGCCGCATTGTTCATGTCATACAACGTAACCATGACATCGGTTGCCGGGCCGAGGTTCTGCACCGTCTGGCCGGAATAGAACCCCGCACCAGGAGGGCCGCCGGCTGCACCGGCCCCAATGACGCTCATCACGAGCGCCAGAACGACGAGGATGGCAATTCGTGTCCCTTTAAACTTGGACATCTTAAACGTGCTCCTTCCTTCTGTAGTGTGTTTTCAGGATAAGGCAGTCTGAGTATGCACCAATATCCCCGCAGAAACAATAGCTCATATGGGTTAATCGGCCAAATTCAGCCCAAATATCCCAACCGGCGCAGCCTTTCGGCGAGTTCTGCCTCTTCTTCCGGCGACAGCACCGGCTCGTCTGCCGCGGATGCGGGCTCCTGAGGCGATTCTCCGATCGTGCCATCTTCCGGCAACAGCGCAGACCCGTCTGAGACGGGCTGTGGCGCAGCCCGCGCCGCAGGGATGAGCTGCTCCAGGAGGACCCGCCCGTCCATCTGGGCCTGGCCCGCCATGCCGAGCAACTGCAGAATCGTGGGCGCGATGTCCTGGATGCTGTAGGGCGTCTGCCAGCTCTGCTGCACAAAGTCCGGCCCGGCAAAGACGGCGATACCGTCCTCGCGATGGCTGCCGGTCTCGAAGCTGGCCGGTTGCTGGAACACCACCCCCGGCATCGCGCCGAACTCGTAACCCTGACGGGTGATGTACGCGAGGTCGCGCATGAGCAGGACGAGGTCCGGCGCGCCGGTGTTGACTGCATCTCCGAAGAGCGCCGTCCCGCGGATCATGCGCGTGACCACCGGCTGGCCGTCTGCCGGATCGACGAGCGCGGCCAGCTTCTCCTCTAGCCGCGCCAGGAGCTGCTCATACTCCGCGCCCGGCTCCACGATGCCCTGCGGCTCGCGGCCGCGCAGGTTGACGAACACCTGCCCGTGATAGCCGAAGCTGTAGGCGCGGGTCCGCGTCCAGTCCACGGCTTCCGGGAACACGGCCCGCTCATGCGCGGGGAGCAGCTCCTTCCGGTCGCCCAGCCAGGTGCGCAGGCGGCGCTCGAACGCGGCCAGGCCCATGCGCTGCAGCGTCCGCGAGATGCGCTGCCGCGTCAGCCCCACGCGCAGCAAGGCCCGCTGGAGCGGAGGCTGAACGACCGTCACCGTCGCGAGCAGGCCCTCCTGCTTGAGCCACTCGTTGAGGAAGACATCCCGGTAGAGCGGGCCGAATCCGTGATCGGATACGAGGATGACGTTGACCTCGGGGCCCGCCGCTTCGAGGAGCGTCCCGAGCTTCTGGTCGAGGTGTTGGTAGAACTTCAGGATTTCGTCTGCATACCGCACATCGGTGAGCGGGTCGTGCTGCGGGTGGGTGGCATCCATGTGTTTCCAGAAATAGTGCGACAGCTCATCCAGGTCGCGGAAGACGACCACGAAGAGGTCCCACGCCTCCCGGCGGAACAGCTCCAGCGCGGCTTCGGCCAGCCGGTCGGTCATCTCGTAGACGTCCTGGAGATAGGCCTCTTCACGTCCGGGCTCGAAGAACACGGTCCGGTTTACGCGGTAGCCGCGCGCCCGCAGTTCCGGGCCGAGCGCCGGCGGGTAGGTGAACGGACGCTGCTCAGGCGTGCCCAGCCCGGTGACCATGATGCCGTTGACTTCGGCAGGAGGATAGGTCACGGGCACGTTGATGACGGCCACCCGCTTGCCCGCCTGGCTTGCGAGACGCCAGAAGGTGGGCGCCTTCATGTCGAGCGCGGTGACGGGTCGCAGATGATAGTCGCCCTGGCTCCGCTCCACGAAGTCGAAGATGCCGTGTTTGCCCGGTTGGACGCCCGTGGCAAAGGACGCCCAGGCCGCGGGCGACAGGATCGGCATCACCGAGCGTAGCGGCCCGTAGCCTCCCTGCTGCATCAGGCGCGCCAGCACCGGCAGCTTGCCGGCCTGCGCCCATTTCCCGGCCAGGTCCCAGGTGGCGCCATCGTAGCCGACCACCAACAGGCGGTTGATCGCCCGATTTTCACTGCTCATGCGTTAACCTCGATATTCACAGGTGCGCTGTCTGCGCCGTGCGCCGGCCCAGGTACGCCTGCCAGCCCACCAGGATGACAAACACCAGGGATGAAATGAGCCGCGCCCACGCTGAACCGGCCGCGGCCAGCGGCGGGATCAGGATCAGGTTGGCGACCAGGTTCGTGCTGATGCTCACCACCAGCGCACGCGATACCTCGTTCTGCCGGCCGCAGGCGATGAGATACCTGACCAGCGGCACGTTCAGGAAGAGAAACACTACATTCCAGACCAGGATTTGCATCACCGGCTGCGATCCGGCGAACCGCGCACCGAACACGCTCTCGACCAGCCAGGGCGCGGCCAGCGCGATGACCGCCGCGGTGACCCCGCCCGCCAGGGCCATGTTGCGCGCGGCGCGCGACATGAGCGCGTGCGCGCGGGCCGGCGATTCATGCTGCAACCGCACGAGGTCAGGATACAGCACCGTACGATAGGCCTGTGGGATCAGCGCCACCACATTGATGATGGAAATGGCAGCCCCGTACATGCCCACATCGACCGGCGACCGCAGCTTGGAGAGCAGGATGACATCGAGCTGATACTCCAGCGCGGACAGCAGGCTCACCGCGCCGAAACCAGGCACGAGCCGCCCCAGGTGCCGTACGAGAGACCAGTCCACCGGCTGCCGCTGCACTTCGATGCCCGCGTCACGGATCACCCGCCGGGCGCTGTACAGCAGCAGCGCTGCACCGGCCGCCGAGCTGAGCGGCCACATCGCGGCCGCGGGCGCGAACCCCCCGGCCAGCAGCAGCAGGGGGCCGACGCCGGCCCGCAGCAGCAACATGACCGCAGCCGGCAGCACCAATAGCCGGAAGCCGCCAAACGCGTACAGTACGATCTGGCCGAGGCCGGCGAATCCATCCAGCAGCGCGCTGGATACAATCAGGCGCATCGCCAGGAGTTGCTCCGGCGAGAGCTGGCTGCCCGTCTGACCGATCAGCAGCACGACGACGGCGAGCAGCGCGGTGAGAGGCAGGCGCAGCACCGCGTAGGCCAGGAGCAAGGCGGTGACGCGCTTCGGAGCAGCCGTCACCTCCCGGATGAGCAGGTCGTCCAGCCCGGTGAACAGGGTCGTCAGGATGGCGAGGTAGCCCAGCGCCAGGCTCAACACCCCGGCATCCTCCGGCCCGCTGATGCGGCCCACGAAGATGAACACTAGCGTGCCTGCGGCGCGCAGCAGCGCGTTCGCCAGCAGGATGACCGGTGTCCGTTGGGCCAGGCGCAGCGCGCGCGTGCGGCTCCACATGCGCGCCATCACCTGCGCTCGGCGATGACCGTCAGGATGGCCCCGCGTTCCCGGCGGTCCAGCAGCGCAAAATACGGCCGGGACAGGTAGCGCCACAGGGCGAAACGCACCAGCCGCTCCAGCACCCGGCGCACCCCGCCAGGGTGCACGCGCGCGCGCAGCCACACGACGACGCTGTTCGCGAACGTCGTATACCGGCCATAGAAGCAATACGTCCGCGTCACCCGATAGCCCGTGTTCTCCAGCAGCCGCACGATGTCCTGCTTGCGGAAGACGTAGAAATGCCGCGGGGCATCCAACCCGGTCCAGAAGCGGCCAAAGCGTGCCGCGTCCACGCTGTCCAGGTTGGGTACGCTCACCAGCAGCACGCCGCCAGGGGCCAGCAGCGCACGCAGCCGGCGCAGCGTGCGGGCCGGGTCCGGCAGGTGCTCCAGCACATCCCACAGGGTAATGACGTCGAAGCTGGCGTCGGGCCAGGCCGCGTCCTCCACCTGCCCGTTGAACACATCCAGCCCGAAGCGGGTGCGCGCATAGGCGGCTGCCTCCGGGCTGATTTCCACGCCCGACAGCTTCCACTCGCCGTAGCGCCGCATCTCGTTGAGGAACAGGCCGGTCGAGCAGCCGACATCGAGCAGCGCGCCGCCCCGGCGCAGCCGCGTGACCTGCACACAGCGGGTGCGCAACTGCTGGTGCCTGAGCCAGCGCAGGAAGCTGCTGCGCGTCGTGTCCTCGATGGCCTTGCCGAACGGCTGATATGCCTCGGGATAGTACTGGCCGATCACGGCCTGCGTGGGCCGCGGCGACTGATACAGCAGGCCGCACGCGTCGCAGGCCACGAGCCGGAACGTGCCGGGCGTGCCATACGCCCAGTCGGCCAGTTCGTAGCGCAGGCGCTGATCGACGCTGTCGCAAATGGGGCAGGCAACAACCTCAAATGTGTTTGATATCATCGGGTTAATGGCATATGCGCACACTCGCATCCCGGCGGGGCAGCAGGGCCGACGCGGGCGCAACCGCCGCGCCGGATGCGTCCGTCACATCGAGCCAGAGCTCGCGGCCGTGCTCCGCTCGGAGGAACGCCGCGGGCGCAGCCGACGCGTGGTCTCCCGCACGCAGAGGCCAGCGGTCGACGGCCAGCACCTGGCCGGCAACCACGAACGAGAGCCGGGCCTCCAGGCTACGCTCGCCGGGTTGAACGTCCCAGCGGGTCACGTAAGAGAGCACCGTACCTTGCATGCTCAAGTCACAGCCGAGAAAGTGCGCGCCGCCGAAACCTGCCAGGGGCCGGCTCGCCGGAGCGCCCAGGGGCTGCAGAGCTGTGAACGCGGGGGCCTCCCGCTGCGACAGGTGGGCGGCAAAGGTCGCATACCAGCCGGCTGAGTATGCCAGCGCGGCCCCGCGCTCAGGGACCGCGGCCCACACGACGGCCAGCGCCACAATCAGCACGATCATACCCGCCTGCACGGGGATGGGCAACTTATTCATGGTCGGCCCTTGCAAAGACCAGGTATGACCCCGAGGCAAACACCTGTGTCCAGGCCGCGTCTTGCAGCGCGGCCGCGGCCTCGGCGCTGCCGGCGCGCACCACGGCAAAGTCGCCGCTGGCCCCTGACCCGAAGTAGTGCAGTTCGTTCTGCCGGTCTGCGCCAAACAGGGGGTAGAGGATCACGCCCTCCCAGCCGTACAGCACTCGTGAACCCGCGGGGATGTTCTGCTCGGCCCACCGCAGCGCATCATTCATGGCTGGGACGTCTGCCATGAAGGCGGTGCGGCGCCAGTCCGGGGGAAGCTGCACGTTGCGAATGACATCCACGGCCGCGCCCGTCCCATGTACGGGCACGACGAGGAGCATCAGGCAGGCAAACGCCGCAGCCAGCCCGCGCAGCATCGCCTGAAGGGGCCGGGCGAACTGCTCCAGCATCACAGCCACGCACGCGCCCGTCGCACCGATGGGCGCCAGGACATAGCGCGTGTGCCAGTTCGCGGGCGTGAGCAGGAAGGTTGCCAGGATGAAGAGCAGGAGGCTGCCCTGCAGGAGTGTCGGGCGGCGCAGGGTCTGGCCGGTGAAGAGGAGGAGTGCGGGCAGGCCCAGGGCCGGCCACAGCGGGCCCAGGCCGCCAAGCCGGACATCTGCCGCGTAGCGCGCGGTCGGCTCGCGCCAGACGGCGATGAGGCTGGCGAGGTAGGGGCGCGCTGCAATCAGCTCCGGCGCTGCGCCCTCGTAGAACGTGCCGGAGGTCCACACGCCCGGCAGGATCGTGCGACCGCCGAGGTCCAACTGCATGGGCCACAGCGGGTTCTGATACCCGGCGATATTCCAGGCATACCAGCAGCCGCCCAACACCAGGGCCGCACCGAGGTAGACCGCGACGGCTGCACCGGCAGTTCGGCCCGGGATGCGCTCAACCACCAGGGCGAGCACCAGTAGCACCAGCAGGACCAGGGCATAGATCAGCCCGGCATACTTGAGGTCGGCGAGCAGGCCCGCGGCTGCACCCGCGACGAAAGCCCGTGAGCGAAGCCCGACCTGCTGATCGAGCAGGAGGGCCAGCGCCGCGAGGGCGATGGCCGCAACTTCCAGGTCGAAATAGGCGGTGCGCGCCTGCAACATGACCACGGGCGCGGCCGCAAACAGCAACGCTCCCGCCAGCGCATTGGCGCGGCTCGCGGCCAGCGTGCGGGCCAGCGCATATACCGCCAGCGTGCCCATCAGCCAGAAGGGGAACTGCGCCAGATCAACGGCAGTGTCGCTGCCGGAGAGCAGCATGGTATAGGCGAGCAGCAAGGCCCCGCCCTGGGGATAGGCCCGGATGCCGCGGTAGGGGGTCTCGATGGGCGCTATGTCGCCGTTCTGGACGTGGAACGCGGCCATCGGCAGGTTTTGTGCCAGCCCATCCCAGTCAGTCGGGGGCAGGACCAGTCCGAGGAAGAGGGTCCAGAGCATTGCGAGCAGCAGGACGGCGGTCGCAATTGCCAGGGCAGGCGTGACACGGAGCATGTGCCCGAAGTCGCGAAGGCTCGCGCGCTGCGTGAGCAGCGCGTGAAGGAGAGACTTACGGGTCAGGACGATGAGCAGCAGGCTGGCCGCCGCGTTGACGGCGATGACCGGCAGCCGGGACAACTGACCGAGCAGTCCAAGCGCAACCAGCGAGCCGGTGATCTGCGTCGCGGCCAGCACGCCGCCGCCGAGAAGCAGGGTGCGCGGCGTGGGACGCGTCAGGCTCCAGGCCCCCAGCGCGCCCAGGAAGACCAGCAGCGTGAGGGCCGGCAACACTACCGTGCCTCCCGAATGCCGCGGAGATACTGCCGGATCGTCTCCATCTGCAACTCGCCGTGGAGCAGATGCCGGAGCGCGGTCCACCCGGCATGGGCAAAGCGGGTGCCGAGATTGATCACGCGCCAGAGGCCGCGCGTGTGCCTGCGATAGAAGATCAGGCTGCTCTTGATCTGGAAATACTGCTTGAGCGGCGAGTCCTTGCCGCCGGAGCTCACGGACAGGGCGTGCCACATCCGTGCGTCGGGGACGTACATGACGGTGAAGCCGGCCTTTTTGGCCGTCAGGCAGAAATCAAGGTCCTCGTAGTACATGAAGTAGTCCTGGTTCAGCCCGCCGATGGCTTCGTACAGGCTGCGGCGGATCAACATGCCGCACCCGCTGATGAAGTCCACCGCCACCGGCGTGTCTGACTGCACCTGGTACTTGGGCGAGGCCGTCCGCACGATGTAGAACTGCCGCCAGAAGCGGATGCCGGTGAACCAGGGGGTCTCGGGCCGATCGGCGTAGCAAATCTGCGGGCCGAGGATGCCCGCTTCGGGATAGGCCTGCGCGGTCGTCACCAGCCGCGTGAGCATGTCCGGGGCCACCAGCGTGTCATTGTTGAGCAGCAGGGCAAACGCCGCGCCGCGGCCGAACACCTCCGCCAAGCCTTGGTTGCAGGCATGGGCGAAGCCGGTGTTGTTCTCGTTGCGGATGACCGTCACCGCGGGGTAGCGTTCGCAAATCGCGGCGGTCGTCCCGTCGGTCGAGCCGTTGTCGACCACTACGATCTCATAGACGGGATACGCCAGCCCGGCCAGGCTGTCCAGGCACGCCAGCGTGTAGGCCAGCGCATTCCAGACCGGAATCACGATGCCGACCGTCGGCCAGCCGACGGTCGGCCAGCCGACTGGTGGCCAGCCGGCCGCATCGCCGGTGGCAGAGGGATCGGGTACACGCAGAGGGTCAGATGTCATCACGGGCTATCACACTCACCAGGGAATCCCACCGGGCCTTGCTCGCGCGGCGCGACTGCTCGACGCCGCATGTCTCTGCGGGCGCGGCCAGCGCAGAGATGATCGCACCGGCCAGCGCGGCCGCGTCCTGAGGCTCCACCAGGACGACATCGCTGCCCTCGACCACGGCCTCCGCCAGCCCGCCGACGCGCGTCGCGACCACGGGCAGCCCGAAGCCGAGCGCAAGCTGGAGGACGCCGCTCTGCGTGGCCGACGCATAGGGCAGCGTGACGAGGTCTGCGGCGCGAAAGTAGCGCGCGACTTCCTCGTTCGGCACATATTGATCCACCAGCCGCACCGCGTCATCGAGGTCGAGCGCTGCAATCTGGCGCTCATAGATGCGCCTGTCCTCCCAGAACTCGCCGACGACCAGGAGGCGCACATCCGGGAACTCCCGGCGGACGGCGGGCAGCGCGTCCACCAGGTAGCGGAGGCCCTTGTATGCGCGGACGAACCCGAAAAAGAGCAGCACCGGCGCTTGCGGTGCGATGCCCAGCTCGGCCCGCGCCGCGTCGCGCGTGATCGGCTGGTCCGCGAACAGGTCATAGAGCGGATGGGGCACCACCTCGACGCGGCTGTCCGGCAGGAGTTCCTTGACGGTCGCCTGTTCGGAAGTGGACTGGACCACGACCTGGCTGGCCAGCCCCAGGACGGCCCGCGTGACCGGCCGGTGCCAGAGGCGCTGCTCGTGTGGCAGGACGTTGTGGCAAAGCAGCGTCAGGGGCGTGTGCGGGCGCACGCGCAGCAGCCAGCCCAGGGTCAGCCAGGCCGGCGCCCAGAACACCTGCCACCACGGCAACACTGTCATCTGCGGCCGGTAGCCCGCAATGGCGCGCCACGCGCGCACCCACGACAGCGGGTTGAGCGGGTCGATGAGATAGCGCGCTCCGGGCACTGTCAGCGCCTCGGCGCTGGGGTCCCGGTCACTTCTGCCCGGATAGAGCCACCGGGGATACTGGCGTCGAAACGAGATCAGCAGCACCTCGTGCCCCGCGTCGAGCAGCTCGTGATGCAACGTGGTCGTGTAGTGGGCGATGCCGCCTCTGAAGGGGTGGACCGGGCCGACGAGCGCAATCTTCATGGGGTCATTGGGGCGGTGCCGGCTCGTCCGGGGCTTGGCCGATGAGCGCCCGGCTTGCCTGCGCTTGCGCGCGCCGCGTGCGGTACAGCGTTTCCTCCAGCATCCGCCGGTTCATGCTGACCGAATCCGCGATGAGTCCGATCAGGCAGACCTGGAAGCCGACGATGCTGAGCACGGCTGCCAGGATGAGCGACTGAATGTGTCCGGCGCCGCTGCCGCCGATGAAATAGACCAGGAAACGCACCCCCAGCGCCAGCCCGCCCGCGATGAGCAGCGCGCCCGTGGTCATGAACACGCGCAAAGGGCGGTACATGGTGTAAAAGCGCAGGATGGTGATGGCCTGCAGCATCAGAAAGGAGGGGACATTGCGCATCAACCGCGACTTGCGGGTCTGCGGGTTGGTGCGGATGGGTACGAACATGACTGCCATCCGCCGCGCGCCCGCCTGGATGAGCGTTTCGAGCGTGTAGGTGTACTCGCTGAGGACGTTCAGGTGCAGCGCGGCCTCCCGGCTGAACGCGCGGAAGCCGCTGGTCGCATCCGGGATGCGGATGCCCGCCGCGCGCTGCACGACCCAACTGCCGAACCTCTGCAGGAGTCGCTTGACGGGGGAGAACTGCTCCAGGGCCGCGACTCCGCGATCGCCCACGACAATGTCGGCCTGGCGGTTCACAATCGGCTCGACCAGCCGCGCGATATCCGCGCCGCAGTACTGGTTGTCCGCGTCCGTGTTGACGATCACATCCGCGCCGGCGGCGACAGCCGTTTCCAGGCCGGTCTGGAATGCCGCGGCCAGCCCGCGGTTGCCCGTGTGGCTGATGATGTGATGGATGCCCAGGCTCCGCGCGACCTCGACAGTCTTATCGGTGCTGCCGTCATCGATGACGAGATACTCGATCACATCGATTCCCGGCAGCGCGCGCGGCAAATCCGCCACGGTCAGCGGCAGGGTCGCTTCCTCGTTGTAACAGGGAATCTGGATGATGAGTTTCACGGCGGTTTGCTTACCCGGGCCGCTGATGGCGAGCAAGAATCCACAGCAGGCATACCATATGCTGCTCACCGATTATAGCATAGGCCTTGTCGGTGGTAGAATGACGAGCCATGAACACAGAGCAGCAGCCCTTTCTGATGCGTGTGCGGGGCGGGCCGGATGTGCCCGCGCTTGCGCTTGAATCGACGGTGATCTCCCACGGTCTGCCCTACCCGCAGAACCTCCAGACCGCGCTGCGGCTGGAGGCGCTGGCGCGGGAGGCGGGCGCGCAGCCCGCGACGGTCGGCGTCCTCGGCGGGCAGGTAGTCGTCGGGCTGGATCATCGCGAGATCGAGCACCTGGCGACCGCGCCCGACGTGCGCAAGGTCAGCCGCCGCGACCTGCCGGTCGTCCACGCGCGGCGGCTCGACGGCGCGACGACGGTCGCTACGACTGCCTGGGCCGCGCAGCGTGCGGGCATCCGCGTCTTTGCGACGGGCGGCATCGGCGGCGTCCACAGGGCTGGAAGCTGGATGGGCGCAGATTCGCTGCGCACGGAAGCCGGTAACTGGTTAGCCGCCGATGTATCGGCGGACCTGCCGGAGCTGGCGCAGACGCCCATCATCGTCGTGTGCGCGGGCGCGAAGGCCATCCTGGACCTGCCCGCGACACGGGAATGGCTGGAGACCTACGGGGTGACGGTGGTAGGTTATGGCACGGATCATTTTCCGGCCTTCTACAACCGGGACAGCGGCCTGCCGGTCGATGTGCGGGCAGACACGCCGGAGGAAGTCGCCGCGCTCTACCGCAGCCAGCGCGCGCTGGGTCTGCCGGGGGGCCTGCTGGTCACGGTTCCGATTCCTGCGGAAGCTGAGCTGCCGGCGGATGAGATGGAGGCTGCGATCTCGCGTGCGCAGCACGAGGCCCAGACCGAGGGAATCCGGAGCAAGGCCCTGACGCCGTTCCTGCTGGCGCGCATCAGCGAGCTGACCGGCGCGGCGAGCCTGGCCGCGAACCTGGCCCTGCTGGAGAACAATGTGCGCGTCGGCGCGGAGATTGCGGTGGCGGTGGCTGGAAGCTAGAAGCTGGAAGCTGGAAAGCGCGTTTGGGATTTGGGGCCGCATCCAGCAAGAAACTCGCTATCTAGCTGCCAGTTTCCAGCTTCCAGCTTCAGTCCCCCGCCGCGCGGTGAACCGGCAGCTCGACGGCAATCGGCTCCGGCGGGCGGGCGGCGAAGGTCAGTTGCAGCTTGCCTTCGGTGTCCTCCACTGCATCCACGATGATGGTGTCGCCGTCGTGGAACTCGCCGGCGAGCAGGCGCTTGGCAAGCGGGTTCTCCACGTAGCGTTCGAGCGTCCGCCGGACGGGGCGGGCGCCGAACTGCGGGTCATACCCCTCCTGCGCGAGCCAGTCGCGCGCCGCCTCGGTCAGCTCGATCTTGACCTCATGCTCGGCCAGCCGTCCCGCGATCTCGCGCATCTGCAGGTCTACGATGTGCCGCACATGCTCCTGCGTCAGGCTGTGGAAGACGATGATCTCGTCGACGCGGTTCAGGAACTCGGGCCGGAAGGTCTGCTTCAGGTCGCGCTCGATATTATCGCGCAACTGGCGGTCCTGTGCAGTCAGCGAATCCTGGCGGATGAAGCCCAGCGTGCCGCCCGATTTGACGAAGCCGGTGCCGATGTTGGACGTCATGATGATGACCGTGTTGCGGAAGTCCACCACATGGCCCTGCCCGTCCGTCAGCCGGCCGTCTTCGAGAATCTGCAACAGCGAGTTCCAGACCTCGGGATGAGCCTTCTCGACCTCGTCGAACAGGACGACGCGGTAGGGCCGCCGCCGCACGGCCTCGGTCAACTGGCCGCCCTCGTCATACCCGACATAGCCGGGCGGTGCGCCGAAGAGCCGGCTGACCGTATGCCGCTCCTGATATTCGCTCATGTCCACGCGCACCAGCGCTTCCTCGTCATCGAACAGGAACTCCGCCAGCGCCTTCGCCAGCTCGGTCTTGCCGACGCCGCTCGAACCCAGGAAGATGAAGCTGCCGATGGGCCGCTTCGGATTCTTGAGCCCGCTGCGCGCACGGCGCAGCGCATCCGCGACCGCGCGGATGCCCTCATCCTGGCCGACCACGCGGCGGTGCAGCTCCTCTTCCATGCGCAGGAGCTTGGCCGTCTCGCCTTCCAGCATCGTGTTCACCGGGATGCCCGTCCAGCGGGCCACGACTGCGGCGATATCGGAGGCCTCGACGACCTCGTCCAGGCCAGTAGACTGCTTCCAAGTCGTGTGCTCCACCTCGTACTGCGAGGCAACCTTCAGCCGCTCGCTCTTGAGCTCCGCCGCCCGCGCATATTCCTCATCCTGGTAGGCCTTGTCCTCTTGCGCCTTGAGCTCACCCAGCCGCTTCTTGGCGGCCTTCAGCGGTTCCGGCATGGTGAACAGCGCGACGCGCAGCCCTGCGCCCGCCTCATCCATCAGGTCGATGGCCTTATCGGGCAGACGCCGGTCGGTCACATAGCGGTGTGAGAGCCTGGCTGCGGCAATGAGCGCGTCGTCGGTGTAGGCCACCTGGTGATGCTTCTCGTAGCGGTCGCGCACCCCGCGCAGAATCTCGATGCTGTCTTCGACGGACGGCTCATCCACGTAGATGGGCGCGAAGCGGCGTTCGAGCGCGCTGTCCTTCTCGATGTGCTGGCGGTATTCGTCCAGCGTGGTAGCGCCGATGCAGCGCAACTCCCCGCGCGCCAGGGCCGGCTTGAGCATGCTGCTCGCATCCATCGCGCCCTGGGCCGCGCCCGCGCCGACGACCGTGTGCAGCTCGTCGATGAACAGGATGACCTCGCCCTCGGCCCGCTGCACGTCCTCGATGGTGGCCTTGAGCCGCTCCTCGAACTCGCCGCGGAAGCGCGTCCCCGCGATCATCGCGCCCAGGTCCAGGCTCATCAGGCGCTTGCCGACGAGAATCTCCGGCACATCCTCCTGGACGATCTTCTGCGCCAACCCCTCGACGATGGCCGTCTTGCCGACGCCCGCCTCACCGATGAGGACCGGGTTGTTCTTGGTGCGCCGGCTGAGGACCTGGATGACGCGCAGGATCTCCGCGTCGCGGCCGATCACCGGGTCGAGCTTGCCCTCGCGTGCCAGCGCGGTCAGGTCGCGCGCGTACTTCTCCAGCGTGCGATAGCGGCTCTCGGCCTGCGGAGAGCTGGACTTCTGGCCGCCGCGGCCTTCCTCGATGGTATGCAGCACGACCTCGCGGTTGACGCGCGCCTCGCGCAGGAGGTTGGCGGAGAAGCCGCCGCGCTCGCTCAGGATGCCCAGCAGCAGGTGTTCCGTCGAGATGTACTCATCTTGCAGGAGGCGCGCCTCTTCGGTTGCCTGGTCGATGACCCGCTTCAGCCGCGGGGTGATAAAGACCTGTGCAACCGCCTGCGGATACATCGTGGCATTGGCCGACCGCGGGGTGCGCTGGAGATTATCCGCGAGGCGTTCCTTCATGATATCAATCGGCGCGGCCATCCGGCCGAGCAGGTCCGGGATCAGCCCGTTCGGCTGTTCGAGCAGGGCCAGGAAGAGATGTTCCACATCGACCTGGCTGTGCCCATGCCGCTGCATGATCTCGTAGGCTCGCATGGCTGCGTCTTGTGCGCGTTCGGTAAAACGATCGAATCGCATAGTGCTTTCCCCTGTATTAACCCTGCAACCCGTAGCCGGCCCCGCGGGCGCCTGGTGCGCCCCCGCTTGCCGCACTACGGGTTGCATACATGAACCGTCTGAGTGGAGTGCGTCTTTTTTGGGCTTGCTGGCCTCAGTCTAGCAGGCAATTGTTAACGCCAGCGTATGAAATGCTCCGAACCGTGCAATTCTAACGAAACGCATATAGCCTTACGAGTCTCCAGCCAGGCTTCGCCTGGCTGGAGACTCGTAAGGTTGAGCCTAATAGCGCAGGACTGCCGCGATGCCGCCGACGTCGGTAAGCTGCGGATTGGCCTCCAGCACCGACACTTTCAACCCCAGGTCAACCGCCTGATGTACGGCCAGGTTGACGACATCTGCCGATGGCGCCAGCGTGCCCTGGCAGTAAGGACAGGCCTCTACCGTTTCGATCAAGACCGCGTGGCAGTTGGTGCATTGCTGACCCGGCTGGTGCAATGTGGGATCCACCAGGAGCTGATAGATGCGTCCCTGTTGCAGCGCGGCCAGCGTGTCCGCGAGCCCTGTCGCGCCTGGGCCGCCCTTGTGCGCGGCGGTGATAACCTGCGCCAGCAAGTCGGCCTCGGCCTGGACCTGGGCCTGCTGCGCCACTTCGAAGGCGCGATCCCAGGCTTCGCTGGGCGTGGAGCTCATGTCGAGGCTGATTTGCCCGATGACCTTGTCCTGCAAGGCCCGCGGGAGCTGCTCCCGAAACTCAGCGATGTTGCCGTCGCTGCCCGACAGCACGACGCGCGTCACCTTCTGCTGCGCCAGGTAGTTGTGGGCCCACTCCGCGGCCTCTTTCAGATTGTGCCGCGCTTCCTGATCCTCGTATCGCTGGAGTTTCTGTGCTGCCCAACCGCCCTGTTTGTGCCGCTTGACTTCCTCGCCCATCAGACCGGCCGTATCTTCCAGCGCGCCCAGGTGATAGACGAAAACGCGGGCGCCCTCGCGGTCCACCATGATGACGCCGAACCGGTCATAGTTGTCCCACACATCCATCAATGGCTTGACGAGCGGGCGCCGTCCGACGAATACGGCGTTCTGGACCGGCACCAGGAGCGCATAGCTGCGCCAGAACTTCGGCGCCTGGCAACTGAAGCAGACGACCGATTTTCCCTGCCGGTCGTATTCATGTTCAAAGAAGCGTTCGATGCGTTCTACATCCGCCGGTGCGGCGCCCTGTTCGACGCCCTCCGTCAACAGCTTGCGTAACAGCAGCTTGTGCTCCTCCATGGAACGGCCATGTCTGCCGAGGTTCAGGTACAGGCTCAACACGGGAGCTTCCTGGCTGGAGAATTCAGACAGCTCGCGGAGGTCTTGTTGTTGCATCATCAGTGACGCTCCTTCTCTTGTGTAGATTGTTAAGATTCCCCGGCGGACCGGGCACTAATTGCCCGGCCGGGGCAGGCGCAATCAGGAATTCTTATCGCCTGGCATAGCGACGCCGCGCAGTTTGGCCCATTCACGGGCCAATTGCTGTTCGCGGTCACTCAGATTTTCGGGCAGCATGATGCGCACTTTCGCCAGCAGGTCGCCCCGCTCGCCGGACTTGAGCCGCGGCATCCCCTGGCCCTTCAACCGGAAAGTGCGGCCGGATTGTGTGCCTGCCGGGATGCGCAGGGCCACCGGCCCGGCCAGCGTCGGCACGCGCAGCTCGCCGCCGAGCAAGGCGGTGAACATGTCCACCGGCACTTCGCAGTGCAGGTTGTCGCCCTCGCGCTGGAAGACGGGATGCGGCAGCACCTTTATGACGAGATAGATGTCGCCCGCAGTTCCACCGCGGCCTGACGGCAGGCCTTCACCGGCCATGCGGACGCGCGAGCCGGTCTTGACCCCCGCCGGAATCTTGACTTCGAGCCGCCGGCCATCGAGCTCCATGAGGCGCTGCGTGCCCTGGAACGCTTCTTCCAGGGTGATTTCGACTTCTTGTTCGATGTCGCGCGGGGGTGCAGCGTGCGCGGGAGCCGCGCCGCTGGCCCAGCGCGTCCGGCTGCCACCGGCCTGCTGCTGCGCCATGCCACCGAAGATGGCCTCGAAGAAGTCCGAGAATCCGCCGCTGCCGCCGAACAGGTCCTCGACGTTGGCGTATTCCACGCGCACTCCGCCCGGCTGCCCGCCGCGGGCCTGGCCCTGGCTCGCCATCCACTGGCTCCAGTCGAAGCCGCCGGGCGCGCCCCCGGCCTGCTGCCAGCGCTGGTAGTTCTGGCCCAACTCGTCGTATTTGCGCCGCTTCTCCGGGTCGCTCAGGACCTCGTTGGCCTCATTGATCTCCTTAAAGCGCGCTTCGGCGGCCTTGTCGCCCGGTTTCATATCAGGATGAAACTGGCGCGCCAGCCGCCGGTAAGCCTTCTTGATCTCTTTTTCGTCCGCGTTCCGATCAACACCCAGAATCTTGTAATAGTCCTTATATTCCATGCCTGGCTCCTACGCGGGCCACTGGTGCAGATGCTGCTCTGCAGCAGCATCTGCCTGAAGTATAGTCCTTCGGTGGGGCGGTGTCAAGCGATTTTCGCCGGGTTCGGCGGCTCCCGTAAAGACGCAGAACGCCAGGGGCGCGTCAGCCGTCCCGACGAGCCCCTGGCGTCAGATGCGATTAGGTTGCTGTCTTGTTATGGAATCTTGATGACCTGCCCGGGATAGATGCGATCCGGGTTCGTGATGTTGTTCGCGGCCTGCAGATCCTTTAGCGTTACGCCGAAGCGCCGCGCCACGGAGAGCAGCGTGTCGCCGCTCTGGATGACGTAGGTGCGATTGCCGCTCTGGTCCGTGGTGGTCGTGGTCGAGCCCGTGGTGGCGCCCGCCGCCGGCACCGTGAGCTTCTGGCCGACGCTGATGCGGTCAGGGTTGGCGATGCTATTCAGGCGCATGAGCTCTGCGACGGTGGTATTGAAGCGGCGGGCGATGCTGCCCAATGTGTCGCCGCTTTGCACCACATAGACGGTCGGGCTGCTTGAAGTGGCTGCGCCCGTGCTGCCGCTCGCTGCGGCCGCGCCGCCGGCCGGCGCGGCGCCTGGAATCTTGAGCACCTGCCCGAGGACGAGCTTGTTCGGATCGGCCAGAGAGTTCAGTTTGACGATTTCGTCCTGGGTGACATCGAACTTGGCCGCAATCGAGGCCAGGGTATCCCCCGCGACGACAGTGTACTCGAAAGAACCTGCGGGCGCGCCTGCGGTGACCGGCTGAGGCGCGGGCGCAGTCGGCGTGGCAGCCGTCACTGGTGCGGTCGTGGCCTGCCCGCTGGGGGTAGCCTCGGCCGCGGGCACGCTCACGCGCGTCTCTGCGCTGGGCGGCGTGAAGGTGGCAACTTGGGTTCCCTGCGCAGCAGCAGGCGTCGCCTCTGGCGTCTCGACGGGCCGATCCCGTTCACAGGCCGTCAGAGTTAATAGGACGAGCAAAACGATCAGCGGCAGCATGAACCGTTTTTTCATAGCATTGCTCCGATCATGGAGAGATAATCAGCCGTGAACGCATCGACGTTCATCCTCGAGTGACACAATCATACCACGGACGTTACACAGCGTCAATGTACCATGAATGGCAATTATGGTCGCGGACTGTCCCTATTGGATGACTCCCAGGTCGCGGCCAACCTGCGCAAACGCGGCCAGCCCCTGATCGAGGTCGGCCTGCGAGTGCGCGGCGGTGTTCATCACGCGGATGCGGGCCAGCCCGCGCGGCACGGTGGGGAAGCCGAGCGCCATCGCGAAGACGCCCGCGTCGAACAGGCGGCGGCTGAACTCCTTCGCTAACCCAGCGTCGCCCAGCATCACCGGTACAATCGGCGTCTCCGACCGGCCCGTGTCGAACCCCAGCCGCTGCATTCCGGCCTTGAAGTAGCGTGCGTTCTCCCACAGCCGCGCCACCAGCTCCTCCGATTCCTCCAGCAGGTCCACGGCCGCGAGGCAGGCCGCCGTGTCGGCAGGGGTGACTGCGCTGGAGAAGAGGAACGGCCGCGCCTTCTGGCGGATGTAGTCCACGATGGCTTTCTTGCCCGCGATGACGCCGCCGACCACGCCGAACGCCTTGCTGAGCGTGCCGATCTCCAGATCGAAGACGCCGTGGAGGCCGAAGTGGTCCACGATGCCGCGGCCGCCGTGGCCCAGCACGCCCTCGCCGTGCGCATCATCCACCATGGTCAGCACACCGTACCGCTCCGCAACCTCGCTGAGCCTGTCGAGCGGCGCGATGTCGCCGTCCATGCTGAACACGCCGTCGGTGATGAGCAGGCCCCGGCGGTAGTTGGGCAGGTGCTCCCGGATCTTGGCCTCGGCGTCCGCCACATCGCAGTGCTCGTAGACGATGATCTTCGCGCCGCTCAGCCGCGCGCCGTCGATGATGCTGGCGTGGTTGAGCCGGTCGGAGAAGATGACGTCCTCCTTGCCGACGAGCGGGCCGATAGCCGCCTGGTTGGCGACGAAGCCGCTCTGCAGGTAGAGCGCATCCTCCACGTGCTTGAACTCGGCCAGCCGGCGCTCCAGCTCGACGTGAAGGGCCTGGGTGCCCGCGATGCTGCGCACCGCGGCCGGGCCGACGCCCCACTGCTCGACGGCCTTGACAGCCGCGTCCTTGAGCCGCGGGTGATTGGCGAGGCCAAGATAATTGTTCGTGCAGAAGTTGAGCACGCGGCGGCCGTCCACCACCATCCACGCGTCCGCGGGCGAACCCATCGTGCGCAGGGTGATGAGCAGGTTGCTTTCGCGCAGGGCCGCCATGTCCGCGCGGATGAAGTCGAGTTTGTCGTTGGGCATAGGGGTGTCTCCTTTTCTACTCTGAGAGTAGCCGTAACAGATTGGCCCTGGTCAGCAGCGCAGAATCCGTCGCGACATCTAGGAAGGGTCGCACGTCTGCCATCACATGATCCCAGTCGAGCACCGACAGTCGTTCACGCACGGCTGCGCGCCAGCTATCTTCTGTCAATGCCGAACCAGACCACGCCGTCTGGTTAAGCGCATTGTTGAGCAGGGTCAGGTTGGGAGCGGGCCAGTTCGGGTCGCTAAGATACCAGAGCAGGTCATAGATGTCGCGCCCCTTCGTATACGGACGCTGCAAGAGCGCGTGCAGCTTGCCCGCCAGCAGCGATGCGCGGTCGTGGTGATGAAGTTGCAGCGGCAGAAAACGCCGGACGACCGTTGTTGCCAGTCCTGCGCCTGCTGGCGGATTCGTATCTACTTCGATTTTTACAGCCAACACCTCATCGCGGAACGGCGAGAGCCCAAGCTGGTAAGGCAATCCCGCAAATCGGACGAACGCGCTGTGCACCACCTTTTGGTCGCTGACCTTAATCTCAACGGAGTAGCCTTCCGCAGAGAAAGTGGCGCGAATCGTTTTCAGAAAGCTGCGAAAATCATAGGTTTCACGGGCGCGTTCCAACGCGAAATCCAGGTCTTCCGAATAACGTTGCGTGCTATACAGGAAGCGCAAAGCCGTACCGCCATGAAACGCCAACGGGATCATGGCTCCGGCCTGCTGAAGCGCGGCCAGAATCCTGGCTTGCAGGTACTCGCGCGCCACGTTGCGGGCCTGGATGGGAGTGGGCGCGGCCTGCACAAGTTCACTAAGGTATTCCTTCATACGACTTCAAATGCCTCGGCCTCTTCACGGGCCAGGTTCCGCACGTGGACCACAGCACGGGACAGCTTGGAACTATCTGTCTCGACCGCAAGTCGTTCCAATTGGGCCATGTCCAGGGTCTCCAGGTTTTGCAGGCGCAGTTCTCGAAGATATGTGGGTGTATCGCCGCCGGGTTGCAGATATACCAGATCCAGCAACGCTTTCTCGGGTAAGGCAACGAAGGCTTTCTGACCGCTGCTCACTTCGATAAAACGGTAGCCACGAAACCATTTGGACTGGATACGCCGATAGGTGTAGATGCCCAGCGGTGTCTGCCATTCGGCTGCGCGTCCTGTTGTGACGCTGGTTGTAACCGGCGCGTAGTCGGGAATCAGGCCATAGTAAGCCAGTGCCGATTGAAGGCTGACATAAGAACCTCGTAGCACATTGTTGGCAACCAGGAAGGGGTGCGGCTTAACCCGTTGAAAAGGGGGCGCAAGCGCATATACCCCCCGGCGCAACTGATAAATCCGCCCTGCCGCAGTCCAGCGAGATAGCTGCTTCTGCACCCCGGTCGCGCTCACATTCCCAGCCAGTAGCAGCCCTGTCTGGAAAACGGGCTCATCTTGAACAAGTTGCAGCAATTCAGTAAATTCCATGCGATTAACTTACCATTAAAGGTAAATTATTGCAACGAAAGAATACCCTTCAGCCGGTTTGGGCGTGGATAAGGGCGGACAACGTAACCGGCTGAAGCCTCGACTCCAATTACGTCTGCGCGAGCCGCGGGGTCAGCTTGGCCAGCATGTCCGCCACCATCCCGGCGAGGTCGTATTCCGGCTGCCAGCCCCACTCCGCGCGGGCGGCGGAGTCGTCGATGGTCTGCGGCCACGAGTCCGCGATCTGCTGGCGGAAATCGGGCCGGTACTCGCAGACGAAGTCGGCCATGTGGCGGGTAATCGCCGCGGCCAGCTCGCCCGCGGAGAAGCTCAGCGACGCGAGGTTGTACTCCGCTGCGTGGACGAGCTTCGCCGCGTCCGCCTCCATCAGCATCAAGGTCGCACGGATGCAATCGGGCATGTAGATCATCGGCAGCACCGTGTCGGCCCGCACGAAGCAGGTGTAGCGGCGGTGGCGGATGGCCTCGTAGAAGATTTCGACCGCGTAATCGGTCGTGCCGCCGCCGGGCAGCGTCTCGCTGCTGATGACGCCCGGATAGCGGATGCCGCGGATGTCCAGCCCGTAGCGCCGGTGATAGTACGCGCCGAGCATCTCGCCGGTCACTTTGGTGATGCCGTACATCGTCGTGGGCCGCAGCACGGTCTCCTGGGGCGTGTCCACCTTCGGCGTCTCCGGGCCGAACGCGGCGATGGAGCTGGGGTGATAGATGCGCCGGACGCCGAGCTCGCGTGCGACTTCGAGGACGTTGTATAGCCCGCCGATGTTGACGTTCCAGGCCAGCCGCGGCTTCTCCTCGCCCGTCGCAGAGAGGATGGCGGCCATGTGGTAGATGGTGTCAATGTTGCAACTGCGGACCAGTTCCGCCAGCGCATCGGCCTGGGTCACGTCGAGCCGCGCGGTCGGGCCGGCTTCGCGGATGTGTTGGGGCAGGGGCTGGATGTCGGTCGCGACCACGTTGGCGTCGCCGTACCGGCTGCGCAGCGCGGCCACCAGTTCGGTCCCGATCTGCCCGCCTGCGCCCGTCACGAGGATGCGCTGCATCGTCATCGTGCCTCTCCTCCTTGCGCGGGACTGACCGGCGCGGGAACGAAGGCTGTGCGCGGTGGTGCAGCGGGCACGCAAACCACCCCCCGCACGTCCAGCACTGCGTCATCGATCGTGCGCTCCGCGCGGGCGAAGCCGTCGCTGCACGCGCGCGCCTCCGCTTCGATGGCCGCGCGGCGCCCGAACCGCAGGTTGACCGGCAGACCGAGCGCCTTGCTCCAATAGCGGCCGCGAGCTGTGCCCGCCGCGGGATCGAGGACGACGTCCGGCGCGGCGGCGTCACGCAGCAGTGGGTAGAGGTCGGCCAGCAGCGCGTTGAGGAAGTCGGCCAGGCGGCGGTCGGCGCGGGGGGCTGTGGCGTCGGGCGCGACGGTCTGTAACACGCGGGCCAGCCAGGGGAAGATATCTTGCTCCCCGCGCAGCAGTTCCACCGCCGACTCATAGCGGCTGCGGTAGCGCGTGCGGCCCAGCGCCACGCCGCTCTGTACCAGCTGGACGACCTTGCCCGGATTCCACGCATCCTTCAGCACGAAGTCAAGCACCTGCCATTCCTTGAGCGCGGTGATGGCCGTGCTGACATCCGCGTGGCCGGTTGCAATCACGACCGCGGTGCCCTCGTCCAGCTCGCTGAGCTTGCGCGCCAGTTCCTTCCCTTCCAGCTCCCGCGCATCCTCGCGCAGCCGCAGGTCCACAAAGGCGAGGTGGAAGTGCCGCCGGTCGAGGAGCGCCGCGGCCTCCGCGTAGCTGCCCGCGATGTTCAGGCTGCGGCCCGCGCCGGAGGCGGGCGCTTCGACGCTCTCGATACACTCGCGCAGGAGTTCCTGCCAGGAGGGGTCGTCGTCAACGACGAGAATTCGGTCTTGAAGCATATATGAACCTCTCTGTTTGAACCGCGAAGACGCAAAGAACGCGAAGGGTTTCTTCTTCTTAGCCTACTTAGCGTCTTCGCGGTTCAATTACCCCGCACGTAACCGGATAACGAAGCGCGTGCCCGCGGCGGGGCGGCTGTCCACGCGGATCGTGCCGCCGAAGCTCTCTATCTGGCTGCGCGTCCACCACAGGCCAAGACCGTGCGCCGGCGCATATTGGTCTGCGGTCGTCGTCTCGCCCGCCTCGAACAACGTCGGCAGCCGCCACGGCTCGATGCCCACGCCGGTGTCCGCCACTTCGATGGCGACCCAGCCGGGCTCGTCCGTCGCCGCGGTGACCGTCAGGACACCCCCCTCCGGCATGGCCTTGGCCGCGTTGTCGAACAGGTTCCAGAACACCCCGATCAGCCCCGGCCCGGCCAGCACGCGCAACGGCTCGGCCGGCAGGTCCAGGTTGACCTGGATGGCCCTGCGGCGCTCCGGTGCAGCGCTTTCCGGGCTGGAGGCGGCCAGACGGCTGCGTGACAGCGCTTCTGCGATGGCGTCTTGCAGCGCTACCGGACGCTGGGTTTGACTGCGCAGCTCGGTGCGCAGCTCCTGGATGATGGCCTTGGCGCGGCCGATATCGCGCTGGGCCCGGCTCACGAACTGCCCGACGTACGGGTAAGCGGCGATCAGCTCGGCATAGAAGGGTTTGCGTTGCAGCATGTCGAGCCAGCCGCTCAGCGCGCCGATAGGGTTGTTGAGCCGGTGTACGAGATCGCCGGCCAGCCCGCCGATGGCCGCCAGCCGTTCGATCTCGGTGCGCTGTGCCCGCTCGATGGCAACCGCGGCCTGCCCCGCAAGGGCTTGCAGGATCCGGGCGTGCTCCGAGGTGAAGAAGGCCGGTGCGGGGCTTTCCAGGTTGAGGACGCCGATCACCCGCTCGCCGCTGACCAGCGGCACAGCCAGTTCGCTCTTCATCTCCTCACCGAGATAGCGACGGTAGAGCGGCTCGCGCTCCACATTCGGCACGTACACTTCGGCGCCCGTGCTGACCGCGCGACCGCTCACTGAATGGGCGACCGGCACGCGCGTCCCTTCCGGCTCGCCGCCGGTCGTACAGACGATGACGAGCTCCTCGCCGTCGAGATGGAGCAGTTGGCCGAAAGCCGTATCGACGTGCGTCAGGCTCTCGTCCAGCAGGCCGCGCAGCGCGTCCGCGTTACCCTGGGCCAGGGCCGCGGCATACCTCTCCCCGGCAGCCTGGGTCAGCTCGGCCAGGCTGCGGCGCTGCACCTCCGTGAAGCCGTCCTCGCGCGGGGTTTCGACGTTGAGCACGCCGATGACCGCCCCAGCATGCCAGATGGGCACGGCCAGCTCCGCCTGGATGCGCTCCTTCTCGCGCTCCAGCACGCGCTGGTAGGGCGGGGCAGGCGCGACGCGCGGGAGCAGCCGGGGGCCGCCGCCTGCCAGTGTGGGCGGCAGCTCGACCACGAAGTACTCGCCCTGCATGACATCGGGGACGATGACGGGCCGCCGCGCCTGCACGGCCAGCCCGCTGACACAGTGGTCGATGCGGAAGCGCAGGCCGAGGTCGCGCGGCGGGACGTTCGTCGTGTAGCGCACGACGAGGTCGGCGCCCTCGGCCAGCAACAACTGGCCGAAGTGGCCCTCGATGAGCGCGAGCGAACGATCGAGGACCGTGCGGACGACCGCATTGACCTCGGTCTCGCGCGCCAGTTGCAGGCTGATGGCGCTGAGCGCGGCGGCCTCCTGGCGCGAGCGCACCAGCTCGACGGTCAGCGCGACGTGGTTGCAGAGCAGGCGCAGGATCTCGATATCCCGCAGGACGAATGCACCGGGCTGGGCGCTTTCGAGGCTGATGGCGCCGATGGCGGTGGAGCCGACCAGCAGCGGCAGGACCAGCTCGCTGCGCATGGCCTGGGGCATGCTGCGCGGGGCCTTGTAGATGCGGCGGAGCGCGGGCGGCAATGCGAAGAGGTCCGGGATGTTGATGACCTCGCGGCGTGTGACGCCGAGGCCGCTCATGCAGTCATCGAGCGCAAAACTGATGCCCAGGTCTGCGCGGTGGCCGGGATCGGTGGCCCGCACGCGCAGCCGTTCGCCCTCCTGCAGGAAGAGCCACCCGACATCGAAGGGGACGAGCGCCTGCATCTCGAACAGTACCGCCTCCAGAAACAGGTGGAGGTCAAGCTCCGGCTGGAGGGCCCGGTGGGTCAGGCGTTGGGCGACGGTCGCGACCGCGCTCAAGTCCGGCAGACTGGCATCCGCCGGCAGCTCAGGCGTTGGAGGTTGCGCGTTGTCGTGTGTCACCATCGATGGTAGATCTTGGTTAGCTGTTTGACAAGCTGTGGAGTGGAGCGTCCTCAGACGCGGAACGGGCCCGGTGAAGGCGTCCCACCCCGTCCGCATCTAAGGATGCGGACTCCTCGTTCAAGACAGGAGTATACCACACCAAAAGAGAACCCGGCTTCAACACGAACGAAGTTCGCACTGAAACCGGGTTGTGATATGTGGTTCTCGCGGAGTCGAGGACTTAGTCGGTCAAGGCATCAGCGTTCGTCGACGACGAAACCGGCTGAAGCCTCGACTCCAGCAGAGGCTCAGACGTTATAGAGCGCCGGGCGTTTGCTGCGGCGGATGGCCCAGATCATGACGCCGATCAGGATGACCATGATAATCGCGGTCGGGATGTCCACCGTGTCGGAAGCGACGACGATGGGTGCGATGATCAGGCTGATCAGGTTGATGACCTTGATGAGCGGGTTGAGCGCCGGGCCGGCGGTGTCCTTCAGCGGGTCGCCGACGGTGTCGCCGACGATGCTGGCCTTGTGCGCTTCGGAGCCCTTGCCGCCGTGATGGCCTTCCTCCACCAGTTTCTTGGCATTGTCCCAGGCCCCGCCCGCATTCGACATGAACACGGCGAGCAGTTGGCCGGAGAGGATGACGCCGGCGAGGAACCCGCCCAGGGCCTCGGCCTTGAGCAGGAAACCGACCACGATGGGAATCAGCACGACCAGGACGCCGACGGGCAGCAGCTCGCGCTGCGCAGCCTCGGTGGAGACGGCCACGGCCTTCTTGTAGTCGGGCAGGACCGTGCCCTCACGCACGCCCGGCACGTCGAATTCCTTGCGGACGACGGCGACCATGCCGTTGGCCGCGCGGGAGACGGCCTTGACGAGCAGCGCGCCGAACAGGATGGGTACGCCGCCGCCGATGAGCAGGCCGATGAACACGCGCGGGTCGGCGATGTTGATGACGTCGCCGAAGTCGGGCCGGACGAGGTTGATATCGGTGATGAAGGAGCCGAAGAGCGCGACGGCTGCGGTGACGGCCGAGCCGATCGCAACGCCCTTGGTGATGGCTTTCGTCGTGTTGCCCACCGCGTCCAGGTCGGTCATGATCTTGCGAGCATCAGCCGGCATGGAGGCCATCTCACCGATGCCGTTGGCATTGTCGGAGATGGGGCCGAAGGAGTCCATCGAAACCAGGTTGCCGGCGTGGGTCAGCCAGCCGATACCGATGAGGGCTACACCGTAGATGGCGTACTGCGTGCCCAGCGGGCCGTAGACGAGCACGGACGTCATGATCGCCGCAGCAATCGTGAAGACGGCCCAAGTGCTCGACTCGTAGCCTTCCGCCAGGCCGCTCAGGATAGTCGTGGCCGGACCGAAGCGGGTGCTCTTGGCGATTTCCTGCACCGGGGGCTTGTCCGTCGCGGTGAAGTAGGCCGTCAGGCGGTTGACGATGACGTTGAAGATGACGCCTGCGGAAACCATCGCCCAGGGCTGCCACCAGTGCGCCGGGTCGACCGTGCGGATGTAGAAGAAGCTCAACAGGAACGAGAAAGCGATGGTGATGACGGACGAGACTTCGTAAGCAATCTCCATCGCGTGCCAGGCGTTGCCCTTGGCGACCGTGCGTTCCCAGACGGGCACGGAGAAGGTGCCGACGATCGAGCTGATGACGCCGATGGCGCGCACCAGCAGCGGGAAGACGATCCAGTAGACGTGGCCCGTGATGCGCATGAGCGCCAGGCCCAGGATCAGGGCCGAGACGATGGTGACTTCGTAGGACTCGAAGATGTCTGCGGCCATACCGGCGCAGTCGCCCACGTTGTCGCCCACCTGATCCGCGATGACCGCCGCGTTGCGGGGATCATCCTCTTCCAGGTTTTCTTCGACCTTGCCGACGAGGTCAGCGCCGACGTCCGCCGCCTTGGTGTAGATGCCGCCGCCGACGCGCATGAACAGCGCCAGCAGCGTGCCGCCGAAGCCGAAGCCCAACAGTGCATCGGGCGCCGCCTTGCCGAAGATGATGAAGATGAGCGTGCCGCCCAACAGGCCCAGGCCGTCGGTCAACATGCCGGTGACGGTGCCGGAGCGGTAGGCGATGCGCAGCGCGTCACCAAAGTTCCGCATGGAGGCGGCGGCGACACGCAGGTTGCCCTGGACGGCCATGCGCATACCGAGCTGGCCGACGGTCAGGGAGAAGAGGGCGCCCAGGATGAAGGCCACGGCGCGGCCGATGGCAATCGTGATGCGGGCGTTGTCACCGAACATCTCGAGCGCTTCCGGCGTGGGCTGGGCAATCCAGACGCTACCGAACAGGGCAAAAACGAGGATGCCGACGAACGGCAAGATGGTCCGGAGCTGCTGGCCCAGATAGGCATCCGCACCTTCCTTGACGGCGGTCCAGATGCGAATCATGCGTTCCGTGCCCTTGTCCTCGGACATCACGTTGCGGAACAGCATGTAGGCATACACCAGGCTGATGACCGCAACCACGAGCACCGCGTAGATGGCGCTGCTCTCGAACGAAGTCAGATTGATTTCGCTCATGAAACTCCTTAAGACCTCCTGGTTAGAATGATTACTGGCAGGGCTTGCGGCGCGCAGGCCTGCCTGGGTTCACAGGTTGAGAAGCAATAGCCGGTCAAGGTGATCTCGGGTCAGGGCATGCAACGGGCCCGGGATGAGGGCTTGAGCCTGGTTGCCAGTGACCCGCGTGCGGCAATGCAAGGGAGCCTGGCGTAATTGCATGTCCCGATAGCCGCTTGATGGTGCGAAGGCACTATCCTGGGCCATACAGGATGCATTGTATCGTTTTACCCCTATTTGTCAAGTAGCTTACAGTCTTAACTTGCGACAGGGGACTGGACACTGCATTTGTGATAGAAGATACAGGTGCAGTAGGGGCGGACCTTGCGGCCGCCCGCCGAGGGCAAGGTGCAAGACCAGGTGCGTTTCACGTTGGGGGCACGGCCATCGCGGATAAACGAATGCGCTGGCGCGCCACGAATACGCGAATCGTGGGCGCCGCGGCGGGATATTCGGGTATCCGTGCCCAGCGCCGCAGCGCCATTCGCGTATGCGCGCTGGCCGCGTTCGCCCCTAGTATGAAACGCGCCCTGCAAGACCAGGGCAGGTGCAAGACCTGCCCCTGCTATGCTATAATGCGTTCCACTTGCAGCAGAGGAGGACAACATGGCAAAGGAAAAAGGCACAGGCGACCGGCCGGTCGTTGGGGTGGATCTGGGCGGCACCAAAGTGCTCGCCGGCGTGGTCAGTCCGACGAACGAGATCCTGGCAACTGCCAAGCGAGCTACCAAGGCCGAGGCCGGGGTAGACACCGTCGTGGAGCGGCTGGTCAAGACGGTGCGGGATGCTGTGTCGAATGCTGGCCTCGAACTGGGCGATATTGCGGCTGTTTGTTCGGCGGCGCCCGGGCCGCTCGATCCGGAAGCCGGCGTCGTGCGCAATGCGCCGAACCTGCCCGGCTGGAACAATGTGCCTTTCGCCCGCCTCGTGAGTGACGGGCTGGGCGGGCTGCCCGTCTTTATCGAGAACGATGTCAACCTCGGCACATACGGTGAGTTCGTATTAGGCGCGGGGCAGGGCTACCGCAACCTGGTCGGCATCTTCGTCGGCACGGGCATCGGCGGCGGCATCATTCTCGACGGCAAGCTGTGGCAGGGAACCCACAAGACCGCCGGCGAAATCGGCCATGCGGTTGTGCTGGCCGAGGGGCCGGTGTGCGGCTGCGGCAGCCGTGGCTGCCTGGAAGCGGTCGCCAGCCGCACGGCCATCGAGCGTGACATCTGGTTGGGCATCAAGGCAGGCCGTGAGAGCAAGGTCACGGAGATCCTGCAACGCGACAAGCGCGAGCGGCTGACGAGCGGCATCCTGGCCGAGGCCTACAGCGCAAAAGATCCACTCGTCACGGAGGTCATCGGCCGCGCCCAGTTCTACCTGGGCCTGTGTGTGGCGAACATCATCAATCTGGTTGATCCGGAGCTGGTGATTCTGGGGGGTGGCGTGGTTGAGGCCCTCGATGACAGCTTTCTGGAGCCGATTCGCCGGACAGCCTACCAGTACACGCTGAATAAGCTGGATGCCAAAAGCATCGAGATTGTGCCCGCGAAGCTGGGCGATAATTCTGCGCTGTTGGGCGCGGCCGTTTATGCGCGCGAGCGGCTGGCGAGGGAATGAGGCAAGCGAGTAACCAGTAACGAGTAACGAGCAAGAGTGCTGGAAACGACACTTTACTCGTTACTCGTTACTCGTTACTGATTCCTACCGTCGCTCGTTGTCCTTCACGAACACCGACAGCACGATGCTCACCACGCTGACGATGATGCCGCCGATGAGTGCGGTCAACCAGCCGTCGACCGTAAAGTGCAGCCCCAGTTGATCAGACGCCCAGTCGAGCAGCAACAGCATCCCGGCGTTGAGCAGCAGCGTGAACAGGCCCAGCGTCAGCATTTGCAGCGGGCAGGTCAAGAGCGCCAGGATGGGCCGGATCACGGCGTTGAGGATGCCGAACAGCGCCGCGACCAGCAACAGATTGACGACATCGCTGCCGTACGAGATGCCGGGCAGCAGCAGGGCAGCCACGCCCAGGGCCACGGCATTGACAATGACCCGTGCGATAAACCCCATACACCCCCCTACTCGATAAATATCTCTACTCGTTCGTCGTCTTTATCGTCATCCACCTCGATGATACGGCCCTGCATCCCCTGCCGGAGCGCGCTCTCGATGGCGCCCATGTCCATGTCGGCCATCTCGGGCGCGAACCGTGCGCCCATCTTCAGCCCCACATCCACCAGGCCGGTGGGAATGGTGACATTCAGCTTGACGCGGCCGGATGCGCGGTCCGTGACCCGGACGCGCAGCCAGCGCGGCTTGGCCACTGAATTATCCTGGCCGCCCATCTCGCGCAGGGCCTCGAGCAGTTTCGCGCCTTCTGCGGCGGTAATCTGTTTGTCGCCTACCATTTTCAGGATGCGCATGCGTTCTTCGCCTGTTGCCATCTGCCTGCTCCTACAACCTTAAGTCATCCGCCATGACCGCGCGGCGCATGGTGACGAGGTCACGCTGGATGCGGAAGCCGGCTGCTTCCAGTGCAGCCACGCCCTCCGCATGGTCGCCGCTGTGCTCGACCACGACGGGCCGGAAGCCATTGTGCGCGAGCGCCGCCAGCCCGCGCGCCACAAGCGTCGTTTCCAGGCGGCCACGTGCTGCGGGGCGGACCGCAAACCGCAGGGCGTCGCTGTCTTCGAAGCGATTGGCCTGGGTCTCCACCGCACCCATCAGCACGTTGTCCTGCCAGACGGCCCATCGCTCGACGCGGTAGAGGCCCGTCAGCCGCCCCAGCGCCTCGCCGCTCCACCGCCGGAGGGTCATGGTGTACTCCGCGGGGTTGAGCGGCTCGGCCCATTGCGCCAGGGCCGGTCGGGCCGCCCGCGCCAGCTCCAGCCATGCGCTGCCCACACCGATGTGCAGCGGTTCCAGCCGGATGGTCGGGTCGGGCCGGCATGTCGCCGGCGCCGGCAGCCGCCAGATGCCCTCCCGACACACATCCGTGAACCCCAGGCTGGCATACAGCCCGCGGGCCACGACGTTATCGGCCCGAACCTGCAGCACGGCCCAGTTGCCCCCGCGCTCTGCGATGTCGCGGAGGCTGGCCTGCATGAGGGAGCGGGCGATGCCCTGCCCGCGGTGTTCGGGCGCCACGGCGACGTTGCTGATGCGCCAACGCGCGCCCGCCACATCCAGGCTTTGCAGCGTGACGTTGCCCACGACCCGGCCGCGCTTGACCCACACATATCCGGCCAGCGCCTCGTTGAAGAGCGCCAGGCTGACCATGCCGCCCAGGAACGGCGCGAGCGCGCCTGCGAGATGCATGTCGCGCAGCGCGTTGCGCCCGCGCGTATCCAGCTCGCTGGCAAACACCTGCGCGACCAGGTCTGCCACCTGGCGCATGTGGCGGCCCGGATCGAACGACGCCAGTCCGTCGCCCGTCGACTCGGTCCGCAGCATTACCAGAGATGTCATCCGTCACGTCCTGACATAGTCCGCCCAGTATGGGGCAATCTGCGATGCGCACAGTTTAGTGCCATGTGGCAGGCAAGTCAAGCATGTGACGGAATCGGCAGTTACTTCCCCAACGCGCGCAGTAACTGGTCGGCCTCTTCCGCTGAAATCTTGCCCTCCTGCACCATCTGCAAGATGGCGAGCTGTTCTTCGGCGGACGCGCGGGGCGGCTCCGGCGCCTTAGCACGGGATGGCGGCGCAGGCGGGGCCGGCGGAGTCGGCGGTACGGGCCGCGGCCCGCGGAATCCGCGCGTGCCCCGGCTCCAGTTGAACTCACCCGACTCCAGGTTGATGCCTGCTGCGGCTAGCGACGCGCTGACCTGTTGGCGGATGCGGTCACCCAGGTTGTGCAACTCCGCAAACGGGTCGCCTTCGGCTGCCCCGTGGCCGTGCCAGCCCTTGCCCGATGCACCATCCTGGGTGATGCGCATGTCGCCCCGGCCTGACAGGTGAATCTGGCTGGTCCCCTCGCCTGTGGTAGCCGAGAAGGTAGGCGTGCCATCGGCCATCGGCGTCAGCGGGACATCCGAACGGATGCGCCCTGCGGCGCGCACCGTCAGGCGCACATCGGCATCGGCAGGCAGCGCAAGCTGGATATCGCCGTTGGCTGAGACGGAATAGGACGCGCCGGGGCCGAACGGCCCTTCCAGGATGACGTCGCCGTTGAGTTCGGGCACATCGAGCCCGCCTGCGATATCAGTGGCGCGGAGGTCGCCGTGCAGCCGGCCGATGTGCGCCGCGCCGCCGATCTCGGCCAGCCGCGCATCGCTGTACGCCTGTCCGATATCCACCGATCCGGACAGGGCCTCCAGCCACAGGTCGCCGTGGACGCTGTTCAGACGCACGGCAGCCCCTTCTGAAACGCGCAAGTCGCCGGCAATCATCTCTGCCACCAGGTTGCCGCCGCTGAAGCGCAGGTCGCCGCTGCAGCCGCCAAGGATATGCAGCTCGGCGACGTCGTCCGCGCGGATGTCGCCCGCGGCGTGTTGCAGCAACACTTGGCCGGAAAGTTCTTCCAGCCGAAGATCGCCCCGCACGTCCTCCAGGTGGACTTCGCCGCCGAGCTTCTGCACCCGGAGGTCGCCCAGGGCGGACCTGGCAGCGATGTGCAGGGTGTCGGGCACGATCACGCGCTCGACCAGGCCGCCCACGAAGCGCACGACATCGCCCTCCTGGACGAAATCGGTCGCCTGTGTGCCCCGCCGGTGGCAGGTGATTTCGATATCGGTGGCGTCGCGCATGCCGCGCAGAACGGCGTCCGCGGCCAGCGACTCAATGAGCAACTGTACCACGCCCGCGGCTGAGTAAGTCGATGTTTCGCTCATTCGTAGCTCCTGCCTCTCAGGTTGCCTGCTCGCGGCCCTGAAGTGTCTGTAGCTGCTGGATGGCCTCCGCCGAGCTGACCTTGCCGGCAGCCAGATCATCCAGGATAGCCTGGCGCTGCTCTGCAACGCGCTGTTTCTCTTCGGCGGGCGGTGCAGCCAGGACTTCGTAGCCCATCGCGCGAATGATTTCGTCGAGACGTGCGCGGACGGTAGGGTAGGACAGCTTGAGTTCCTGCGCAATCCAGTTGAGCTTGCCGTCGCAGCGGACGAACAGCTCGACGAAGTTGCGCTGCTCCGCACTCAGGCGATCCAGGCGGGAGAACTGGAACCGTCCCTCGATGGCCGTGTCACACGCGGGGCAGGCCAGTCGTGTCACCGTCAGGCTCTCCCCGCACACCGGGCAATGACTGGGAGTGAGATGCATATCAACTCCTTTCGGTATATAGCCATTTTCAGTATATAGTTACTTGGCGGTATCATAGCACTACTTTAACTTCTTGTCAATAGGGTTCAGGTAAGTAAAAGAGAACTCAAATTATATTAACAGCCCATGACGAAAAAAGAAACCCGTTGTCTGTGAGACATCGTCTCCCGGACAACGGGTTTCCTGGCGCAGCGAGCGGTGCGTTGGTGCGACTAACGGTAGTTCAGCCCCGGCAGAAATGAAGGCAGGGGGAACAGTGCGGGGATGATCTCGGCCAGCGCACCCGCGGGCGCGACGGGTTTTGCTGCGCGCGTCGCGCTGCCCATCACCAGGCGCGTCATGCCCGCGCCGTCCAGCTCGAGGCGCTCGCGGCCGCGGACGATTGCATACCGGTCCGCGCCCGTGCCGCCCAGGAGCGGGCCGCTCTGCTCGAACCGCAGCCCGCGCAGCAGGCTCGCGCTGAGCCGCGCGCGAAGGAGGGGCCGCAAATCGCGCATGAGCCCGGGGAAGTCCACGATCCGCAGCGTGTGGCCGTCGAGCGGCCCGACCGTGCTGCGGTGGCCGCGTGCTTCGAGCACCTGTCTCAACTCGAAATCCTGCCACGGCGCAGGCACAGTCAACGCCCGCACCTCACCGCTCGCGCAGAGCTGTTCCAGGGCGCCGACCAGCGCGACGCGGCTGCCCGCATACTCGCTGACGTAGCGGATGCCTGCGTCCGGTTCCGCGCCGTAGGGACAGCCGAGAAACAGATAGGCCACCGGCTCGCCGCCCCATTCGACGATACGCGCGTCCGCGTGCAGATAGCTATCCTGCCCGGGATGAGCCAGCACGTCCGCAAAAGCCGCGTGCCGGCGGACGTAGTGGACGGGTTCGGCGTGATAGAGCCGGGCCAGGCGCGGCGCGTCGGCGGGGGTCAGCGGCCGTAGCGTGGCTGCGGGCGTGCGGCCCGCTGGGGCCGCCAGGCTGAAATGGTGATACCGCCCCTGGAGCACGTTGCCCAGGTAGGTGTAGAGGCCGCGGGCGCCGGAGATGAGCTGTATGCGCGCGCCCTCCCGCACCATCTCGGTCGCGGCGTGTTCCAACAACCGGCCGGCCAGCCGCTGGTTCCGGTAATCCGGGTGCGTGCCGACCCCGCCGATGCTGGCGACGTGCGTCACTGCGTCGTGGATCCTGAGCTGATCGTGGGCCACCAGCAGTTGCGACACCAACTGCCCATCGTGGGCGAGCACGTAGACTCCGCCGCGCCGCGGCTGGTCATAAGGGGGGAGTGCCTGCTCCTGTTCGCTCGTCAGCAGCGGAACATCGAAGGCGATGCGGAACAGCCTGTCGGAAGCCGGCCCTTCCTCCCGCCGGAGCAGGCGAGGGCCGTCGAACGGGCCGTCGAACGGGGATGCCGATGTGCTCAAGAGGGTCTCCTCAAAAAAGAGTCCCGCTTTCGTGTGAAGCTCAGCTTCACCTCAGAAAGCGGGACTCTCGGTAGCCTTACATCTGGCGGTATTCGCCTTCGACGACATCCTCGCCGCCGTCACCGGAGGGACCGTCGCCGGGACCGCCCTGGGGCGGGGGCGGCGGGCCGGCCTGCTCGTGCATCCGCCCGCCCACCTGCTGCCACGCGTCCATCAGTGCGTTGACGGCCTTTTCCAGGTCGTCTGCACCGGCGTTGCGATCCAGATCGGCCTTCAGCGCGTCCATGCGCTCTTGCAGCAATTGCTTGTCTGCATCGGGCAGCTTGTCGTTGTTGTCCTGGACGAACTTCTGCACCTGGTAGTGCGCGGTGTCGGCCCGGTTGCGCACCTCGATCTCGGCCTTGCGCCGCCGGTCTTCGTCCGCATGCCGCTCCGCATCCTTGACCATCTGCTCGACCTGGTCTTTCGCCAGGCCGCTGGAGGCCGTAATCTTGATGCCCTGCTCGCGGTTGGTGGCCTTGTCCTTCGCGCTGACATGCAGGATGCCGTCCGCGTCGATGTCGAAGGTGACCTCAATCTGCGGAATGCCGCGCGGCGCAGGCGGGATGCCCTGCAGGCGGAAGTTGCCGAGCAGTTTGTTGTCGCGTGCCATGGGCCGTTCGCCCTGCACGATAACCACTTCGACCTCGGTCTGCATGTCGGCAGCCGTCGAGAACACCTGCGTCTTCTTCGTCGGAATCGTGGTGTTGCGCTCGATCATCGGCGTTGCAATGCCGCCCAGCGTCTCGATGGACAGGCTCAGCGGGGTGACATCCAGCAGGAGGATGTCCTTGACCTCGCCGCCCAGCACGCCCGCCTGGATCGCCGCGCCGATGGCAACGACCTCGTCCGGGTTGACGCCCTTGTGCGGCTCGCGGCCGAAGAAGCGCCGCACCGCCTCCTGCACCGCAGGCATGCGCGTCATGCCGCCGACCAGCACTACTTCCGCGATGTCGGTCGTCTTGAGCTTGGCGTCGTTGAGTGCCTGGCGGCACGGCTCGATTGTGCGTTCGATCAGGTCCGCGGTGAGCTGTTCGAGCTTCGCGCGGGTCAGGTTCATCTGCAAGTGCTTGGGCCCGGAGGCGTCCGCAGTGATGAACGGCAGGTTGATTTCCGTCTGCATCACGGTGGACAGCTCGACCTTGGCCTTCTCTGCGGCTTCCTTGAGCCGCTGCAGCGCCATGCGATCCCCGCGTAGGTCGATGCCGCTCTCGCGCTTGAACTCGTCGGCAATCCAGTTGATGACGCGCTGGTCAAAGTCGTCGCCGCCCAGGAAGGTGTCGCCGTTCGTGCTAAGCACCTGGAACACGCCCTCGCCCACGTCGAGGATGGAGATGTCGAACGTGCCGCCGCCCAGGTCGTAGACCGCAATGCGCTGATCGACCTTCTTGTCGAGGCCGTAGGCCAGCGCGCTGGCGGTCGGTTCGTTGATGATGCGCAGGACTTCGAGGCCCGCAATCCGGCCTGCGTCCTTCGTCGCCTGGCGCTGGCTGTCGTTGAAATACGCCGGGACCGTGATGACGGCCTGCGTCACAGTGTCGCCCAGGTAGGCCTCAGCATCGGCCTTGATCTTCTGCAGGATCATGGCTGAGATTTCCGGCGAGCTATAGTCACGGCCGCCCATGGAAACCCATGCGTCGCCGTTAGAGTGCTCGATGATTTTGTAAGGCAGCACCTTGCGCGCCTTGGCGACTTCCGGGTCGGTGAAGCGCCGGCCCATCAGCCGTTTGACGGAGAAGATGGTGTTGTCCGGGTTGGTGATGGCTTGCCGCCGCGCCACCTGGCCGACCATCCGCTCGTTGTTCTTGGGGTTGACGGCCACCACCGAGGGGAACAGGCGTGAACCTTCTGCGCTCGGGATGACGACCGGCTCGCCGCCTTCCATGACCGCGACCACCGAGTTGGTGGTGCCGAGGTCGATTCCGACGATCTTGCTCATACGTGCAAATCTCCTTCGCTATGAGATAGCGACAATTATCTGATCGAGATTATCCTTTGGCGACCCGCACCATGCTCGGTCGCAGCACCTTGTCTCCCAGGCGATAGCCGCGCGCCAGCTCAGCAATCACCTCGCCCTCATGGTAGCCGTCCGCTTCCTCGTGAGTCACGGCGTAGTGTACCGCTGGGTCGAAGGTCTCACCTTCAGCCGGAATCGGCTTCACGCCTTCGCTCTCCAGGAAGCTCTGCAGCTTGCGCTGGATCAGCCGGAAGCCGTTGACCCATTCGGAGTTCGCCTGGTCTTCGGGCACGACTGAGAAGGCGCGCTCCACGTCATCGACAATGGGCAGCAACTTCTCGATCAGGCGGGACGCGGCTATTGCACGAAACTCCTCCTGCTCGCGCGCCATCCGCTTCTTGGCATTGCTCAGTTCCGCGGTCGCGCGGCGCCAGCTATCAAGGTACTCCGCGGCCTGTGCCTGGGCCTGGGTCAGTTGCTCCTGCAGCGCCTCGGCGCCTGTCGTGGTCGCGGCCTCATTCATCTGTTGGTCCATCTCACTCATGATTGGCTTCACTCCTACTGACCATCCGTCACGCCGTTGACATCGTACCAATCGCTGACCAGGTCGCTCATCAACTGCGAGACATAGCGCACCGCACCGATGGTACGGTCATACGTCATGCGCAAGGGGCCGACGACGCCCAGCAGCCCGCTGGCGCCCCCTTCCACGCCGTAGCGCGAGAGCACCAGCGCCAGGTCTGCGAACTCATGCCAGCGGCCCTCGCCGCCGATGAGCACCTGCACGCCGCCCACCTCCACCGGCGCGGCGGTCGAAACGATGCTGGACAGCGATGGGCCTTCAAAGGTCTGGACGATGCCGCGCACCTGCTGGCCCTCGGCGAATTCCGGCTCGCCCAGCATGTGCAGCAGGCCATCGCGGTAAACGAGGTCCTCGCCCTGCCGGTCCACTGCCTGGATGACTTGCGCGACGATGCGCGCGACCTGGCGACCCAGGGCCGGCAGGTCGCGGCTGCGCGCCGAAATCTGGCTGGCCGTCAGCCCCTTATAATTGTCGTTCAGCTCGTTCGACAGCCGGCTCAGCGTCTCCTGCTCGACCGGCTCATCGAGGGTGAGCATCTGCTGTTTGACGGTGCCGCCCATCAAGACGAGCACCAGCAGCACCAGCGTGTCGCGGAGGCTGATCAGCTCGACGTGCTTGAACTTGCTCTCGCGGGCGCGCGGGGGCGTCGCGAGCGCGGCCTTGCGCGTCGTGTGCGCCAGCACCGCAACTGCCAGCCGCACCCACTGATCCAGCTCCAGCCGCGCCTGGTGAAACTGGTGGCGGATCATCAGTTGTTCGGGCAGCGGCAGCTCGGTTTCGCCCAGCAGGTGTTCCACGAAATAGCGGTAGCCCTGGTCGGTGGGCACGCGGCCCGCGGACGTATGCGGGTGCGTCAGGTAGCCCATCTCCTCGAGCGCGGCCATCTCGTTGCGGATGGTCGCGGGGCTGATATCCAGCCCGAAGTGCGTCACGAAGGACTTGGAACCGACCGGCTGTCCGCGTTCGATATAGGAGCGAATGACCAGGCCCAAGACTGCCTGCCGTCGCGCCGTCATTTCCGACATAAGTACATCACCTGGTTAGCACTCTAATGCTGAGAGTGCTAAAACTATGGGGCAAATAATAGCATGAAGGGGGGCGCGTGTCAAAAAACGGGCATTATCACGGTCTTGATGTGGGGAGGTTATCGGTGTGGCGCCAGGCTTGCCCGCACGCCGCTCCCACATCGCAGTGTGGGAGCGGCGTGTCCTTAAAAGTGGGGTTGTGGGCCGCTTTGCGGCCCACAACCCCACAGAGAGGGATTTCCCCCGCCCCGGCAAGCGGGGCACGATCAATACGCGGCGCGGTCGAGCAACATGCGGAAGGCGGTGCGGAGGATGATCTTGAAGTCGAGCCAGAGCGACCAGTTCTCGATGTACCAGAGGTCGTACTTGGTACGCTCGGCGATGGAGGTGTCCCCGCGCAGGCCGTTGATCTGCGCCCAGCCGGTGATGCCGGCCTTTTCGCGGTGGCGGTCCATGTAGCGCGGGATGCTCTGGCGGAACTGCTCGACGTAGGCCGGCTGTTCCGGCCGCGGCCCGACGAGGCTCATGTCGCCCATCAGGACGTTGATGAATTGGGGCAGTTCGTCGATGGAGGTCTTGCGAATGAGGCTGCCGATGCGGGTGCGCCGCGGGTCGTTCTTGGTCGTCCAGCCGGGGCCTTGCGCCTCGGCGTCCTGGCGCATCGAGCGGAACTTGAGCATCTTGAACGGTTTGGCGTCGAGGCCCATGCGTTCCTGGACGAAGAACACGGGGCCGGGCGAGTCCAGCTTGATGGCAATGGCGGTGAGCATCATGATGGGCGAGGCGAAGAGCAGGAAGATGCTGCTCAGCATGATATCCACCCCGCGTTTGAGGGTTAGCTTCCAGCCGCGCAGCGCCACGTCGCGAATGGTCAGCAGCGGCAGGCCGCCCAGGTCGCTGATGGTCACTTCGGACGCCATAATCTGGAACACATCCGGGAAGACGCGGATGCTGACCTTTTCGCGTTCGGCCTGGGAGATGATGCCGACCAGCTCTTCGTGCGTGGCTTCGGGCAGGCCGATGATGACCTCCCCGATTTCGTGGTCTTCGATGATGCGGGGCATATCCTCGATGGCGCCGAGGACGGGCAGGCCCATGACTTGCTGCGCGCCGGAGTTGGAGTCCACGAAGCCGATGACGGTGTAGCCGAGATTGGGTGTGTGCTGGACCTTCTGGAGGATCATGCGCCCGACCTCGCCCGTACCGACAATCAGCACGCGCTCTGAGCCGACGTTGCGCCGCTGGAGCGAACGCTGGATGCGGCTGTGGATGACGCGGCCCAGGCTGACCGTGACCATCGATGCGGCCCAGGCCAGCACGACCATCGACCGCTGATACTCCAGCCGGTCACGGAGGACAAAGGCGATGAACGCGACGGTAATCAGGGTGGCGACGGTCACCGCGCCGAAGATGCGGTACACCTCGTCGATGAGCAGGGCGGCATGGCGGCGGTGATAGAACTTGTAGGAGAAGAAGACGGCCAGCGTCGCGACCGTCTGGATGCCCGCCAGCAGTACGTAGTCGCCGAAGGGTCCGATCGGCGTTTCGCTCGTCAGCCGGCGTATGACATAGGCAATGAAGAACGCCAGGAAGCTCATGGCTGCATCCACGAGCACCAGGCTGAGGGTGAATGCCAAACGCGGACCGCGCATCCCTGTCACCCCTGCGTTCGAGTCACAGCACGATACTGCCCACGTAAGCGCCGCATGAACAGGTCCAGGCCCCCGAAGAAGTAAACCCCTCCCCGGATGAGCCAGTCCAGGTAGAACGGCGTCGTTGCCTTGTAGTGCTTCTCGTAAAAAATGGTCAGCGCCTTGTAGAACGCCACGCGTGCCCGGTACGAGTGCCGGCTGGCGGCTTCCTTGATATGCAGCACCGTGACCTGTGGATTATACCACACTTCCCAGCCGCAATCGGTGATGCGCTTGGCCCAGTCCAGGTCCTCGCCGTACATGAAGAACGTCTCGTCGAGGAGGCCCGCCTGCACGATGGCTTCGCGGCGCACAAGCATGAACGCGCCGACGACAGCATCCACGCGCGTGACCTCGTCCGGGTCCAGGAAGCTGAGGTTGTAGCGCGCAAAGCGGCGGCTGCGGGGGAAGAGGCGGTCCAGGCCGAGCAGGTGCCAGAGCGATGTCTCCGGCGTGGGGAAGGACCGGCGGCAGGCCTTGTCGAGCGACCCGTCCAGCCGCACCAGCTTAGGCCCGCTGACCCCCGCCCGCGCGTGCGCATCCATGAACGCGCACATCTCCGCCAGCGCCGCGGGCGGCAGCACCGTGTCGGGGTTAAGCAGCAGCGCGAAGCGCGGCAGCAAGGCATCCTGAGCGGGTGGACGGCTCAACGTGGAGGACGAGACATCACCAGTCGAAGGCTGTCGTCGGCGCGTGTCCGCATCCTTCGACTGCGCTCCGCCGCCCGTTTGTGCGGGCGGCTCCATTCCGCTCAGGATGCCTCCAGGGTTTTCGGCGTCTGAAGAGTGAATCGCACGGTGCGCGCCGAACCCGAAGTAGCGCAGCCCCTGGTTGTTGGCTGCGGGATAGCCCACGTTCTCGGTGTTCGCGATGAGGTGAACGTGCGGGAACTCGGCGCGCATCATCGCCACACTGTCATCGGGCGACGCGTTGTCAACGACGCAGACGGCCAGGTCCAGGTCGCCGGTGCCGGCAAACACAGACTTCAGGCAATCCCGCAGCAGCCCGGAAGTGTTGTAATTGACGATGACGATAGCCAGGTCCGAAGGGGCGGTTGGTTGAATACTCATAGACCTTCCCGACCATTATAGCATGCACCGCAGAAAAGGGTCAATTGCTATGTTAAGCTGTTCATGTTAGAATGGCGCCAGGCAACTCGCAGCAACGCATTTGTTTCGCATTATGATGGAACGCTTCGGAAAGGACACCTGAAATGAGGAATAAGGCACGGTTGGGTGGCCTTTGCGTGCTTTGGTTGCTGGCAGCACTCATTGGCGGGGCGTTTGCTCCGCTGCCTCACTCCATGGGACGAGCCTACGCGCAGACTTGTTCCGAGTTGATCGTAGATGGCGGGTTCGAGGCCGGCGGAGCCTGGCAGCTCGGCCCCAGCCCCGTCACACCCCAGTACGTCACCTATGCCAGCCATGCCGGCAACCAGTCGCTCGTCCTGGGCATCACCAGCGGCGCAAACATCGAGAGCTTCTCCTCCGCCCGCCAGACCGTGACCCTGCCCGCGGGCGCGGCCCAGATCACGCTCTCGTTCTGGGCGTATGCGATGGCCGACTCGCCTGCCACCACTGATTACATGGAAGTCGTGCTGCTCAACGCGACGGGCACGACGATCCTCAACAAGCCCTGGCAATCGCACAACGACAGCCGCCTCTGGAACCGCTATGCCTTCGACCTGACCGCGTGGCGCGGGCAGACGGTCCAGGTGTATTTCAACGTCTACAACGACGGCCTGGGCGGCCGGGCCGCCATGTTCCTGGATGACGTTTCGCTGCAAAGCTGCACCGGCCCGGTCAGTACGGGCACACCGACTGGAACCATCACCCCGACCGGCGTCGTCACCGCGCCACCGACGCTCACCCCAACGCCGACCGGCACGGTCGCGCCGCCGGGCTGTACGGATCTGCTCCTCAACGGCGGGTTCGATGTGGGCCTTGCCAACTGGCAGCAGGTGGGCGGCGGCAGCAGCATCGTCAGCGCGCCCGACCCTGTGCGCACGGCGCCAAATGCGTTGCAACTGGGCAGCCTGACGCAGAACCTCGTTGGGGAGGCCAGCGTCCGCCAACTGGTCACGATTCCGCTGGGCTACTCGCAGGTGACGCTGGAAGCCTGGGTCTACGAGCAGACCCAGGATGTGACCAATGCCGACTATCAGAAGATCGAGCTGCTGAATAGCTCCGGCGGGCCGTGGTCAGTGTTGTCATATGGCACCTTGAATAACGCGGCCTGGCGGCCCTTGACTTTCAACCTGACGCCGTTCAGCGGGAGCACGCTGTTCGTGAGCTTCGCGGTCAACAATGACGGGATTGCGGGCCGGACGGTTATGTACGTGGACGACGTGCGGCTGCGCGCGTGCAACCCCGGGCCGGCGACCCCGACCGCGACGCCGACCGTGACGCCGGTGAGCGCCACCGCGACACCGACCGCGACGCCCGTGCCCGGCGTCACGGTGACGCCAAGCAGCACGATCCCGCCTGGCCCGGGCTGCATCCAGTTGATTCAGAACACCGGCTTCGAGACCGGCGTCTACCCGTGGCTGCCGGGCAAGAACGAGTTGCCTGCGCAGATCGTGACCGCGCCTGATCCCGGCGGAGCATATGCCGTGGGATTAGGTGCGTTCTCAGAAAATACATACAGCTACTCATCCCTGCGCCAGTGGATCCCCATTCCTATCTCGCACCCGCGCGTGATCGTGAGCTTCTGGGCCTATACGCGCGCGGAATCGCTCTGGGGCGAGGACCGGCAGCAGTTCGTGGTGCTGGGCGCAGGCGATGCCGTGCTGGCCGTGCCGTGGAAGGTGCTGGAGAACGAACAGGTCTGGCGCCAGCGCGTGTTCGATGTGTTCAACGTGGCCGGTCAGACCATCGGCATCTATTTCAACGTCATCAACGACGGCGCGGGCGGCCGCACCTCCATGTTCCTGGACGAAGTGTATGTCTGGGCGTGCACGCCGGGCCAGTATCCCGCCAGCCTGGCGAGCAGCAGCCCGCCCGGCGCCGGAGCGATCGCGGGGGGCGTGACCGCGATGGAGCTTCCCGCGCCGCCGCCGGCCGGCGGCGGCGCAATCAGCGCAGCCGCTGCGACGATCACGCTGACGCCGATGAGCACGCGCGTGGCGCTCGACATGCCCGACCGCACGTTCGTGGGTCAGGTGGTTGCGACCGAGACGCCCGCACCGGACCGCCAGGAAACGAGCGAGGAGGACGGGAGCTTCTTCTCTCGCGTTACCCGTAACTGGCCGCAGGGCTGGTGGTGGGCCCTGGTTGTCATCGCCCTCGCCCTGATTGCCATATTCATCATCACACTACTTAAAGGGTAAGTCTCAGACAAGGAATGCCAGTGAAACTCACCGTCTATACCGATGAAATGGGCTTCGACGCCCTGCGTTCCGAGTGGAACGCCCTTCTGCGGCGCAGCAGGTTCGACACGATTTTCCTGACCTGGGAGTGGCAGCGCACCTGGTGGCACCGGCTTGGCGTCCAGCGCGGCCCGCTCTATCTCCTGGCTGCACACGAAGATGAGCGGCTGGTTGGGATTTTGCCCCTGTATGCTGCCGAAGAGGGAGGTACGCGCGTCCTGCATGTCGTCGGCTGCACCGAGGTCTCCGACTATCTCGACCTCATCATTGAGGCGGGACAGGAAGAGCCTGTCTATGCCGCGTTCCTTCATTGGCTGGCCGGGCCCGATGCTCCCCGTTGGGACGTGATTAATCTGTGCAACCAACCTGGCGCTTCGCTGGCGCACACGCGCCTGGCAGAGATGGCGCGCGCCGCGGGCTACAGCGCGACCGTCGCGCAGGAGGATGTCTGTCCCATCATCACGCTGCCGGCGGAGGGTCACGCCGGAGAAGGTGACGAGAGCGGCTGGGACCAGTATCTCAGCACCCTCGACAAGAAGGAGCGGCACGAAATCCGCCGCAAGCTGCGCCGGATCGAGCGCGATGCGCCGGATGCGCAGGTGCGCTATGTGGGCGCCGCGGGCGCGGACCTCGCCACAGACATGGATACGTTCATCCGGCTGCACCGCAATAGCCGCTCGGATAAACACGCCTTTATGACGCCGGAGATGCAGGCCTACTTCCGTGCCATCGCGGAGGTGCTGGCGGAATGCGGCTGGCTCCAGCTTTCATTCCTCGAAATCGAAGGCGAGGCCGTCGCCACCTACTTCTGCTTCGACTATAACGACCAGATTCTCGTCTACAACTCCGGCTATGACCCGGCGGCCGTGCCGCAGCTCAGCCCCGGTTGGGTCCTGCTCGCCCGGCTGATCCAGCATGCCATCGCGCTCGGCCGCAGCCACTTCGACTTTCTGCAGGGCGACGAAGACTACAAGCACCGGTTCGGCGGGGTGGATACGCCCGTGTATACGACGCTGATCGAGCGCACGGCCGCATGAGGACGCCATGCGGGTGATTGCGGGCGCGGCCAAAGGTCGCACGCTGGCTTCCGTGCCGGGCGACAGCACGCGGCCCATCACCGACCGCGTCAAAGCCGCGCTGTTCAGCATCCTCCACTCGCTGGAGATGATCGAGGACCGGCGCTATCTCGACCTGTTCGGCGGGACCGGCGCGGTCGGCATCGAGGCGCTCAGCCGCGGCGCAGCCGAGGCAGTTTTCTGCGAGCGCGACCGGCTGGCGCTCAAGACGCTGCGCCGCAACCTCGAAACGACCGGACTGGCAGAGCAGGCGACCGTCGTGCCGGGCGACGCGTTCGCCTATCTGCAGCGGCCCGGTCTCGCGCCGTTCGATGTCATCTACATCGCGCCGCCCCAGTATCAGGGCTTGTGGCTGCGCGCGCTGCAAATCGTGGACGCGCGGCCTGCGCTGCTGACCGGCGACGGCATCGCTATCGTGCAGGTCTTTCCGAAGGAATGGAGCCCCCCTGCGCTGAGCCATCTCACGCTGTTCGACCAGCGGCGGTATGGCAGCACCGAGCTGTTCTTCCTGGGGCCGGGCGCGCGGGAACGGTCCGCATCGCGGTCGCTACGCGACCGTCAGGATGCGGACTCCTCGAAGGATCAGGTTGAGGATGCGCTGGATGGAAGTCCCGCATAACCAGGCCGAACGGCACGCGACCCTCACCAAGTGGCAGTCCTGGCGGCTGGCGAGCCGCCCGCGCACGCTGCCCGCAGCCGTCGCGCCGGTGATCGTCGGCACGGCGCTGGCCGTCTACGCCGGCGCGTTCCGGCCGCTGGCCGCGCTGGCCGCGCTGCTGGCTGCGCTGTTCATCCAGATCGGCTCGAACTTTGCCAACGACCTGGGCGACTTCCAGCGCGGGGCCGACATCCGGGAGCGCGTGGGACCGCTGCGCGTGACGAGCGCGGGGCTGCTCACCCCGCGCGAGGTCAAGGCGGGGATGTTCGCCGTGTTCGGCCTGGCCGCGCTGTGCGGGGTCTACCTCATCGTCCTCGGCGGCTGGCCCATCCTCGCCGTGGGGCTGCTCTCGATCCTGGCCGCGATTGCATACACGGCAGGCCCGCTGCCCTTCGGCTACTATGGGCTGGGCGACCTGGCGGTCTTCATCTTCTTCGGGCTGGTGGCGGTGGTGGGGACCTTCTATGTGCAGGCGGGGCACGTCACGCCGCTGGTCTGGCTGGCCGCATTGCCGATGGGCGCGCTGGTCACCAATATCCTCGTGGTCAACAACATCCGCGACGTGGACACCGATGCGCATGTGGGCAAGCGCACGCTGGCCGTGCTCCTGGGCCGCCGGGGCGCGCGGGTGGAATATGTCGCGCTGCTCGTGCTGGCCTACGCCATCCCTCTGATCCTCTGGCTCGGCTTCCGCCTGGAGGCATGGGTGCTGCTGCCGCTGCTGACCCTGCCGCTGGCGGGGCAGCAGGTGCGGGCTGTGTTCACCGTGACCGGCCCGGCGCTGAACAGGACGCTCGGCGGCACCGCGCAGCTTGCCGTGTGGTATGCGCTGGCCTTCGCCGCGGGGCTGGTGTTGCAGACGGCGTGACGGATTGCGGATTGAAGATTGCAGATTACGGATTACAGGTTGCAGGTTTGCCGGTTACAGGTTGCAGGTTTGAGGGTTGCAGACCGAAAGCAGGGCTAATCGTTCCACACAAGAAATCTTCAATCTTCAATCGTTACCCCTGCCGCCGCCTGAATCTCCGCAACCAGCGCTGGGTTCGTCCATAGCACGCTGCGCACCTGCACGGCCGCTGCGCCCATCTGCAGGCATTTGACCGCGTCCGCAGGCCGCGTAATGCCGCCTGCTGCGACGACGGGCACGTTCGGCGCCTGTGCCAGCACCGCAGCCAGCGCCCGCAGCGTGAAAGGCAGCGCAGCGGGGCCGCCGATCGGGCCTTCGACTTCCCCAGCCGGTCCGCCCGCCAGTGCGGGCGCAGCCCCCACCGGCGCAATCGCCACCACGAGCGCATCGGCCCCGGCATTCAGGCACGCCTCGACCAGCAGTTCCGCCTGGGCCGCAGGCAGCTTAACGAGCAGCGGGAGCTGGCAGCTCCGGCGCACGTTGGCCGTCCACATCCCTGCGTCGCGCGGTGTGACCTGGGCGGGCAGGTGCAGCTCCAGCCCGGCGACCGCGGGCCGGTCCTCCAGGGTGGCGGCCAGGCGATCCCAGTCCTCCGGCGCGGAGGCCCCGAGCGCCACGATCGCGGGAATGCCCAGCCGGGCCCAACCGGCCACATCATCGCGCAGCAGACGGCGCAGCCCCGGATTGTGATCGCCGGTCGCGAGGATGAAGCCGCCCGGAATCTCGGCCAGCCGCGGCGGTGGGTTGCCGCGGCGCGGCTGCAGGGTGATGGGCGGCGTGACGAGCGCGCCGAAGAGCTCAGGCCCGATGCCCGGCGGCCAGGCCTCCCCGAAGCCGAGCGCGCCGCTGCCTGCCATCAGCGGAGAGGCCAGGCTCAGGCCCAGCTTGTTGTGGGGCGCCAGCTCGACGCTCATGTTGCCACCACGTCCGCCAGGTCGAACACCGGCCCGCGCAGGCACACCCGCCGCCGGCCGCCGGCCACATCCGCCACGCATGACTGGCACGCGCCCGTCCCGCACAGGAACGTTGCGGGATAGAGCACCTGCGTCAGGCCGCGCGCCAACCCGTAGCGTGCAGCCTTGACTGTTTCCGCCAGCCGCATGTAGAACTCCATGCTGCCCGCCGCACAGACGGCGTCGGCCCAGGGCAGCAGGTCCGACAGGGTGGAGAGCAGCGTGCCCGTCGGGTCCTGACGGCCGTCCTGTGTGACCAGGTGATACTCGACCGCCGCGGGCAAGCGTGCTGCGGGTACGCTGTCGCGCGCGGTGAGCGCGCCGGTCGCGAAGGTCACGGCCAGTCCCGCGGCCGCGGCCCAGCCCAGCAGCGGCAGGAGCGACCACGCCGGATCGCCCTGCCCGATGCACAGCAGGTTGCGCACGCCGGACGTCACACTGAAGCCGTTGCCGACCGGGCCCAGGCAGTCGATTTCGAGGCCGAGCGGCGCGGTGCGCAGCCAGGCTGCGCCCCAATCCGCAGACGGCGGCAGCCGCAGCGTCCAGGTCTCCGCGTCCAGGCCGACCGGGTAGAATGTGCGCCGGAGATAGGGGTCCAGCCCGGGCCCGGCCTTGACGAGCACCGCCTGGCCCGGGGCAAGCTGGCGCACCAGCTCCGGCGCGTGCAGGACGAGCTCCTGGCTGGGGCCGGAACTCTGGCGTGAGATGAGGGTGGCAGTCGTTTGCAGCATCGGCGGCTATGATAGCACGTCGCGGCGTTGCGCTCAAACGTCCTTTGTAGGACGGGTTGGCAACCCGTCCTACGGGCAGGCCGTAGTCGAAGGGCGCTGGCCTGCCCCGAACTTGAACCACACCCTTGTGGCCGGGTTGGCAACCCGTCCTACGGGCAGGCCGTAGTCGAAGGGCGCTGGCCTGCCCCGAACTTGAACCACACCCTTGTGGCCGGGTTGGCAACCCGTCCTACGGGCAGGCCGTAGTCGAAGGGCGCTGGCCTGCCCCGAACTTGAACCACACCCTTGTGGCCGGGTTGGCAACCCGTCCTACGGGCAGGCCGTAGTCGAAGGGCGCTGGCCTGCCCCGAACTTGAACCACACCCTTGTGGCCGGGTTGGCAACCCGTCCTACGGGCTGGCCGTCGATTTTAAGGGTGTTTTGACACATGAGTTCCACTCCTGGTATAATTCCTCCCGTGCCATCAGGCACGCCAGTGCGCAAGCAGAGGCTGGCACGGTGCGAGCAAAGGTCCTGCAGGGTCAAGTGTGGTGATTTCAGCCGGTCATGAGCGTTATCGAAGAAATCAAGGATCGCCTCGACGTCGTCGACGTGATCTCGACTTATGTCCAGCTTCAGAAGGCGGGACGTAACTACAAGGGCCTTTGTCCGTTCCACAACGAGAAGACCCCTTCCTTCGTCGTGTTCCCCGAAACCCAGGGTTGGCATTGCTTCGGTGCCTGCAGCACCGGCGGCGACATTTTTACGTTCATCATGAAGCGGGAGAACCTGGACTTCGGGGAGGCGCTGGCGTTGCTGGCCGCGAAGGCCGGGGTGGAACTGAAGGAGCGGAGCGAAGCCGCGGACGGCGATGCGAGCCGGCTGGAACGCCTGCGCGCCATCCTGACTGACACGGCGGCTTACTATCATTACCTGCTGATGCGCCATTCCGAGGCGGCCATTGCCCGCGACTACCTCCAGCGACGGGGTCTGACGCAGGAGACCTGGGAAGCCTGGCAGTTGGGCTACTCGCTCGACAGCTGGGATGCGCTCAAGGACCGGCTGCTGGGCAAGGGCTACCGGCCCGAAGAGGTCGAGGAAGCCGGACTGCTGATCCGGCGCGAAGAGGGCATCGGCTATTACGACCGCTTCCGCGGCCGCTTCATGATTCCGATCCGCGATGTGCAGGGCCGGGTGATTGGCTTCGGGGCACGCATCCTGCGGGAGGACCCTGCCCATCCCGCGCCCAAGTACATGAATTCGCCGCAGACCCCGCTCTTCGACAAGAGCAGCGTGTTGTTCGGGCTGGACATGGCCCGCAAGGCCATCCGTGATGCGGACCTGGCCGTGCTCGTCGAAGGGTACATGGATGTCATCGGGTCGCACCAGGTCGGTGTGACGAACGTCGTCGCAGGCATGGGCACCGCGCTGACCGAGTCGCAGATGCGCCAGCTCAAGCGTTACAGCAGCAACATCACCCTGGCGTTGGACCCGGACGCCGCCGGCGAGCACGCCACCATCCGAGGGCTGGAGGCGGCGCGGCAAACCCTCGAGCGCGAGTGGCAGCCTGTCATCAGCCCGACCGGCCTGGTGCGCCAGGAGAGCCGGCTCAAGGCGCAACTGCGCATTGCGGCTCTGCCGGACGGTCTGGACCCGGACGAGCTGGCCCTGCAGGATGTGGGGCGGTGGCAGCAGGTCATCGCGGACGCGCGACCGGTGGTGGACTACTATTTGAACGTCGTCGCGCGCGAGGAGGACCTGACCACGGCGCACGGCAAGGCCAAGGCTGTGGAGCGGCTGGCGCCGCTGATTCGCGAGATTGCCAACCCGGTCGAGCGGGCCCATTACCTGCAGTTGCTGGCGCGCATGGTGCAGACCGATGAACGGCTCGTCGCTGATCAGGTCATGCAGGCGGGACGCCTCGATGAGCGGCGGGGCGGGCCGGAGGAAATGGCGGGCCGCGGCCGGGCAGCGGGCCGGGCCGCAGCACCCACACCGGCGCCACGGCCAACGATCTCGGCATCGCGCTACGGGCTGGAGGAGTATCTGCTGGGTTGGCTGTACCTGCGGCCCGACCTGCTGGCCGCGCTGGATGCGGATATGATTACCCACCAGGCGCCGCCGCTCAGCCCGGATGACTTCAGCCGGGAGGATAACCGGGCGCTGCTGGTCGAACTCCAGGCGCTGCCGGCCGGTGCGGTCAACCAGACTGCCGAGGACCGGCTCGCGGAGCTGCCGGAGGTGCTGGCGGAGCGCGGCCGTTATCTCGTCGAGCAGGTGCAGCACCGTCCGTCGCTGACGGACGAGAAGCTGCTGAAGGATCTGGGCGATTCGCTGCTGCGCCTGCGCGAACGCAACCTCGTGGAGCAGGTCCAGCAGGTGCGCTTTCTGATTCTGGAAAACCAGGAGGGCGGTTCGCCGGATGAGGCGCGCACGCTCCGTGAGCTGATGGCGACCTATACGGCCCAGAAGGGGCACATTCATAAGCTATTGAGCACGCGGACGATGGTGGGCTTGCTGGCCCAACGTAAGCCCGCGGCTGCGAGTGAGAACTGATGCAGGGCGAAGGAAAGGACGAATATGGCTGCTGAGCGCAGGCGCCGTACCACCCGTGCTGAACAAGATATGGCGGGCCGTGAATCGACTCCGGCGGCCGCACGCGCGTCCAGGGGAGAGGGAGCGCGGTCGCGTGCTGCCGGCCGCAAGGCGCCGGCGCGCGGGCTGCTGGCGGAAGATGAGCTGGAGCGCGAGGTCGAGACTGGTTTGCCGGCAGAAGACGAGGTCGCCGGCGGGGATGGTGAAGGCGGCGAAGACCTGGTCGAAGTGCGCGTGGCGCTCGGTCCGGACGGTCTGCCGCAGATGCTCACCGATGCGCCCGGCGATGACACCACGCCGGTCATCGAGCGCGACCTGAACCTGGAACAGGAGGTCGAGAAGGAGGCTCACCGGCCGCTCGATGAGGTCATCGAAGAATGGGGCGACCCGACCGTCACGAGCGATCCGGTGCGCATGTACTTGCACGAAATCGGCCGCACGGCGCTGCTCACCGGCGAAGAAGAGGTCACGCTGGCGACGGCGATTCTCGAGGGCAAGGATGCCATCCAGAAGTTGAAGGCCGAGGACCTGGACGAGGAGACGCGCGATGCGCTGATGCTTGTGCGTCAGCGCGGGCGCGCGGCCGAGCAGCGGCTGGCGCAGGCCAATCTGCGGCTGGTGGTGAGCGTTGCCAAACGTTACGTGGGCCGCGGCATGTCGTTCCTGGACCTGATCCAGGAGGGCAATATCGGGCTGCTGCGTGCGGTGGATAAGTTCGACCCGACCCTCGGCTATAAGTTCAGCACGTATGCGACCTGGTGGATTCGCCAGGCCATCAGCCGGGCCATTGCCGACCAGGCGCGCACCATCCGCATCCCCGTGCACATGGTGGAGAGCATCAACCGGCAGATTCGGGTCCAGCGGCGGCTGATGCAGGAACTGGGCCGCGACCCGACGCCGGAGGAAATCGCCATTGAGATGGACTATCTGGCCGCAGAGGATCGACAGGCCATCGAGGATGCGCAGGCCGTCGGCCAGCCGCTGGATGCCATGCTCGCGCGGCGGCTGCAGATTGCGGCGGCGAAGGTGCGCCGGGTGATGCGCATCTCGCAGGAGCCGATGTCGCTGGAGACGCCTGTCGGCACCGAAGAGAACAGCTCGCTGGCCGACTTCATCGAGGATGACAGCGTGCCCGGCCCGGCGGATCAGGCCAGCCGCCACCTGCTGAAAGAGCAGATGAGCGAGATCCTGAGCGGGCTCAGCGAGCGGGAGCGCAAGGTGCTGGAGATGCGGTTCGGGCTGAAGGACGGCACCGCGCGCACGCTGGAGGAAGTCGGGCAGGAGTTCGGCGTCACGCGCGAGCGCATCCGGCAGATCGAGGCGAAGGCGCTGCGCAAGTTGCGCCACCCGATCCGCAGCCGCAAGCTGCGCGACTACCTCGGCTAACAGCGCGGCCTGCTGTTTTTGACGGCAGGCATGCTTATCCGTATAATAGCGTACAGTGATCCGCGATAGCTCAATCGGCAGAGCAAGCGGCTGTTAACCGCAAGGTTGGAGGTTCGAGTCCTCCTCGCGGAGCTGGTCCGGAGGTGCGCAAGCGCCGCACTCTAAAGCAAAAGGCGAGAGTCAAAGACTCTCGCCTTTTGCTTTAACGATATTCCGAAACCTCAGGCGCCCATCGTCTCATCCATATCGGCCAAAGGTCGCCCCGGCCTCGCGCAGAGCGGCCAGTGCTTCTTCCAGCGGGACAGGCTCACCGACGGTCAGCCCGGCCACGGGACGCAACGGCACGAGCATGTCTTCTTTTGTGTTTTCATAGCTGAGCCAGAGAGCCTCGAAGTTAAGGGCCGGCACGCGGAACAACTTGAGCTCGGCCTCTTCGTTCTCCGCGCTCCGCTGCCTTTCCCGGCTGCGCTGGCCGGCGAACTGCTGGACGGTAGCGAGGCCGCGCGCGAAGGGCTCGAGGTGATTGGCCGCGGTGGACATTTGCAGCAGCATGATAGATGACGCGCAGAAGGTGGCGTTGCGCGCCCAAGCAGTGACCGGTGAGGATATTGCGCAGTTACGGAGTCATGGCTTCAGCGATGCCGAAATCCTGGATATCGCGCTGGTGGCGGCTGACCGGGCCTTCTTCAGCAAGACGTTGGACGCCGTCGGAGCCGAGCCAGACCCCATGCACCACGAGCTGGCGGCTGGGCTGGCAGATGTCCTGCCCGCGTGCGGTGCATAGCGGGAGAACGGCGGTCAGTCTGTCCCCATCGGGCCGGATGCACTCTCAGCGACAGGCGTTTCCGAACTGGAGGCATCGCCCGCCGGCGTTGCACCGGCGGCGAACTGAGGCAGTTGCAGCGCCAGGACGGTCAGCAGCGCGAGCACCAGCGGGCTGGCCTGCCAGTAGGCGCGCGTGCGGGGCGTGACGGCCAGGAACTGCCGCCGCGTCAGATGCCAGAGCAGCGCAACCGCGGCAATCTGGAGGACCGTGTTCAGCCACGGGTTGCTCTCGTCCAGGCCGAGAGCCTTGAGGCCGAGGCCCAGGACGACGATCACGAAGATGTGAGCCGTCCAGGCGTACAGGGCGTGCTGGCCCAGCGGCAAGAACAGCGGCTTGACCAGCCGTGACAGGCTCCCCCACCAGCGGGTGAGGCTCAGGAACAAGAACCCGAATATGGCCGCGGCCGCGATAATCCGGCCGGGGCCGACATGCGCTTTCTCGAACAATGCCTGCCACGACCAGGCGTACAGCACCTCCCCGGCCGCCCGCAGCGCGTGCACCGCCCCCGGCAGCCACCCCGCCGGCAAGTTGAACAAGGCATAATATCCGATCAGGGCCGCGGTTGCGAGGCCGGTGAGCAGGTGCAGACGGCGCAGCGTGGCCGGCGCGAGGTCAGGAACGCGCCCCCATTGATAGGTCAGCACCAACGGCGTGAAGAAGAGCACCTGCCAGGCCGAGAACGCAAACAGGTAGCCGCCGGTCACGGTCCACGGGACGGTGGCGATGTCGGGGTAGAATTGGTAGACCAGCCACAGCAGCCAGGACGCCGCGAGCAGGCCGCGCCCGTGACCCTGCGCAAGGAGCAGCAGCGCGGCGGGCAGTGCTGCGAACAGCAGCGTATAGAGCACCAGGATATTGACCAGGGTGTAAGTCTGGTGGAGCGTCAGCACGCTCAGCACGAACTTCAGGCTGCGCGACAGGTCCAGCCCGCTGGCCCAGGGCACTTTGAACAATTCCGAGATGGGCACGATGAAGAAGGTCAGCCCGACCGTGAGCAGGTAGAGATTCCAGGCGCGCCGCCACCCCTTGAGCATCGCCGGAACGAGGCCATCGCGTTCGACCAGCCTGCGGTAAACCATGCCCGCGGTGAAGCCTGCGATCACGATGAAACCGCCGGCGGCGGACGTAAAGAACCGGTCGCCGCCCGTCAGCAGGTGCAGGGGCGAGCCACCGGAGATATGGTTCACGATCATCGCGAGCACGCAGAACCCGCGCAGCACGTCGAGCCGGAGGTCGCGGCCCTGCGCGATCCAGCCGGAAAGCAAGGCGTCAGCGCGTGCGGCGTCAGGCCGGCCCGTCGATATGGTTGTGGCAGCTGGGGTTGATTGCATGAGCAGCTACGATGAATGAAAACGCAGGTCAGGAGGTCATCATAGCACATTTCGTGGTGGAAGGGTTAAATGAAGGACCTTCGAGGCTCGAGCCAGAGATTGGGCCCGAACTTCGAAGGTCTCGTTTGGGGGAGGCTATCCTCCCAGGCCAGGTCGCTGCCTAGCGGTTGGCGAGGGTGAACTTGGCGACGTACTCGTCGTAGTTGCCGTCGCTGCGCACGACCCGCAGCCGCAAGGCATGGTCGCCGTTCGGGAAGGCAGTGGTGTCGAGCGTGTAGCTGAACTCGCCGGCTTCCTCACCGAGGGCCACGAAGATGGCCGCATTAGGATCGCCGCCGGGCAGGACATCGAGCTGCCACTTCTGGAAGTTCGGGTCGCTGGCGTAGCCCTGGACCTCGACCGTGCCGCTGATGGTCGCGCCATCCGGCAGGTTCGTGAACCCATTGGTCATAGCCGCTGCAGCGGTCGCCGGGGCCGCCGGAGGTAGGATGACCGTATCGATGACGTGAATCACGCCGTTGGAAGCCATCACATCGGTCGCCACGATGTTCGCGTCGTTGATCATGACCGTGCCGCCGCTGACCTTGAAGGCCACATTGGCACCCTGCAGCGTCTTGGCGGTCAGGCCGTCCGTCACGGCCGCAGCCTTGACCTCACCCGCAATCACATGGTAGAGCAGAATATTTGCCAGGGCCGTCGGGTCCTTCAGCAGCCCCTCGACCGTGCCCGCAGGCAGCTTCGCGAAGGCCGCATCGGTCGGCGCAAACACCGTGAACGGGCCTGCACCCTGCAGGGCTTCCACAAGGCCCGCGGCCTGAACTGCGGCCACCAGGGTCTTGAACTGGCCTGCGCCGATCGCCGTCGCTACAATGTCGTTGGTCGTCGCAGCCGGAGCTGCAGCCGCAGTCGCCTGGCCGTTGGCGAGGGTGAACTTGGCGACGTACTCGTCGTAGTTGCTGTCGGTGCGCACGACCCGCAGCCGCAGGGCATGGTCGCCGTTCGGGAAGGCGGTGGTGTCGAGCATCTGGCTGAACTCGCCGGCCTGCTCACCGAGGGCCACGAAGATGGCCGCGTTCGCATCGCCGCCGGGCAGGACATCGAGCTGCCACTTCTGGAAGTTCGGGTCGCTGGCGTAGCCCTGGACCTCGACCGTGCCGCGGATGGTCGCGCCATCCTGCAGGTTCGTGAACCCGTTGGCCATCTGGGCGCCGGCTGCGAGCGGCAGGCTCAGCAGCAGGACGGCCACCAGGGCCATGAACACCATCTTGACGCCGTTTCGTTTCGCAAACATTATTCGCTCCTTACCTTGTGTGAGTGAGTTGTGTCGAACGTTTGACAATCTATTTACATGCTTTGTATACAGTACATATAAGCTTTGTTCGGTAAGCCGGCTCTCTATTGGCGGCTATTGAACTTGACAATTCATGTAACTTGTGGTTACATAAATCCGTGCAGTTCAGCAGATTCGATTCAGGTGCTCAATGAACCAGCCAACCTCCAAATCCGAAGCGAACCGGCAAAGCGGCGTGCACCAGGTGGATGAGCAGCGCAAACACATCCTGGATGTCGCTGAGAAGCTGTTCCTCAGCAACGGCATCGAAAACACCCGCATGGTCGATATCGCTGCTGAGACAGGCATCACCAAGGTCACGCTCTATCGCTATTTCCCCAACCGGGATGTCATTGCCGTCGAGATTCAGGTGCGCATGCTGAACCGGATCGGGGCACTCGTAGAGCCCACCGCTCCAGGCTCCGCGCTGGATAGCACGCGCACGTTGGTCCAATCGATGATTCGCAACTTCGAGGCGTTGCGCGATGCCTACCGCTATGTAGGGATGTTCGATAAGCTGTTCCTGGATAACCCGCCCGACGCCGCACTGACCCGCTGGACCAAGGAGCAACTGGTTGCCCTTTCGTGGGACAGCACACACCGGATCGCAGTCACGCAGGAGGATCCACAACGGGAGCCATTGCTCATGGTCGTCAGCACCGTCATCTGGTTTCTCGAAAAGCTGGCCCTGCGCGGCGAGCTCACCTGGAGCGACCAGGCTGTGCCGCTCCAGCAATATCTCGGCCATTTCGAAGATATGATTGTTTCATACATCGACAGCCTGCAACCCGCAGACTGAATCTCTGATCCTACTTACATAAGGAGCGAAGATGCAATCCCTCGTCACCCCGCAGGATTTCTCGGATATCCGCTCGTGCGGCATCCGCTGGCGCGGCCACTGGATCTGGGTCCCCGAGGACAAAGTCGAGTTCACGTTCAGTTTTGGCGGTCCGAGAACCGGATCGCGTCCAGACTCGCACGGGCTGTTTCGCAAGCAGTTCACGCTGGACCGCGTCCCGCCGCGCGTGCCCGCGCGCATCACCGCAGACTCGCGCTATGCCCTCTACGTCAACGGGCAGGAGGTCGCGCGCGGGCCGGTGCGCAGCCAGCCCCGGCGCATGATGTATGACCTGGTCGATCTTGCGCCGTATCTCCGCCCAGGCGAGAACCTGATCGCGGTATACGTCAAGAACTACGGCGCGCCCAATTCCTTCTACATCCCGCCCACGCCCAATTCCGGGCTGGGCAAGACCGGTGCGCTGGTGTTCGAGGCCGACCTCGGCCCCGCGGGCTGGCTGGTCAGCGACGACTCCTGGAAGGCGACCAAGTGCCACGCCTGGGATGCCGAAGAACTCGCCAGCCCCGACCTGGCCGGCGGCGGCGTGCCCGTCGAGCAACTGGACGCTCGCAAGCTGCCCGTGGGCTGGCAGCGTGCCGGCTTCGATGATGCAGAGTGGCCGACGGCGCAACTGCTGCGCGCCATCCATATCGGCGGATATGCGCGCTCCCAGCCGCCGACCGACCCTTACGGTCCGCTCTATCCCCGGCCCATCGCGCAGCTTGGCGGCGAGGTCGTCGCGCCCGCGCACATCAAGGTGGAATCTCTCCAGGGCACGGCCGACACGCCGGGAGCCGGGCCTGCCGCGCACGTGGCGGCCACGCTGAACCTGCCGGCCAGCCCGGTCGAGGCGGACGCCGCGCTGCCGGTGACCGTGGAACTGGCCGCCGGTGGATCAGCCCGTCTGCTGGCCGACTTCGGCCGGATCGTCGCCGGGCTCGTGCAGATGGAGGTCGCGGCGCCTGCGGGGACTGTCTTCACGCTGAGCTATGTCGAGGAGCCGCTGACCGCCGCGCACCTGCGGCCTGGCGGCACGCACAGCGGCAGCCGTTATGTCGCGCGCGGGTACGACGATGTCCTGGAGCTATTCGACATCAACGGCCTCCGGTATATCTACGTCGTCATCGAGGCGGCGGATGGCCCGGTCACGCTCAACAAGCTGGCCGTGCGCGAGATGCTCTACCCGTGGCAGCCCGGCGCGTCGTTCGAGTGCTCCGACCCGGAACTGAACACGCTCTACCATGCGGGCATCCGCACGGTCAACCTCAACTCGTTCGACGCGTTCACCGACTGCCCGACGCGCGAGCAGCGTGCGTGGGTGGGCGATGCCGTGGTGCACCAGATGGTCCACCTGGCGACCAACACCGACTGGCGGCTGGCGTGGCAGTACCTCAACCTGGGCGCCTCCCCGCGGTCGGACGGCATTCTGCCGATGAGCGTCGGGGGTGAAATCGAGTTCGGGAACGGCTTGACCATCCCGGATTGGGGCCTGCACTGGGTGCATGGCGTGTATAACCTGTACCGCTTCGTGGGCGACCGGAGCGCGGTAAAGGCCTACATGCCCGTTATCGAGCGCCTCCTGCGCTGGTACGAACCGTATCAGACGGCAGCAGGCGTACTCAAAGACGTGCCAGAGTGGAACCTGGTGGACTGGGCCGCGCTGTTCGTGGAGGACACCAGCTCCATCCTGACGGCCATCTGGGCGCGCGGGCTGAAGGAGTTCATGGAGCTGGCGGAGTGGCTCGGTGAGAATGCCAGCCGCGAATGGGCCGCGGGGCTGTACGAGAAGGCGCGCGCCGGCTACGAGATGTTCTGGGACGGGGCGCGCGGGACGTACGTCGATCACATCAAGGACGGCGTGCAGCAGAAGCCCATCAGCCAGGTGGCGGGCGCGCTGGCGGTCGTTTCCGGCCTGGCCCCGCAGGAGCGCTGGGCCCGCATCATGGAGACCGTCACGAACCCTGACACGCTGGTCGTGCGCTCGTGGACCGGCGATGCCGGCGACTATTCGCCGGAGAAGATGCAGAAGCAGTTCATGGGCATCTACGAGGCCGACTGGGATGTCGAGCGCGAGGTGGTCATCGGTGAGCCGTTCATCAGCTACCTGGTCCACGACGCGGTCGCGCAGGCCGGGCTGGCGGACAAGCTGACCGAGCTGTACCCGCGCTGGAGCGAGTTCCTGCAGGGCGGCTATGACACCATCGGCGAGTGCTGGGGCTGGGGCACGCACGTTCACGGCTGGAGCTGCACGCCGACGAAAGACCTCATCTTTTACACGCTGGGCGTCACGCCTGCGGCGCCGGGCTACGCCGTCGCGCGCATTGCCCCGCGGCTGGGCAAGCTGGCCTGGGCCGAGGGCCAGGTGCCGACGCCGCACGGCCTCATCCACGTGCGCGCAGAGCGGGACAAGGTGACGGTCGAATCGCCCATCCCCGTGATCGTCGACCTGCCCGGCCGGGCGCTGCAGCAGCTCCCCGCGGGTTCGCACGAGGTGCACGCCGGTTGACGCCGCGCGGCGCAGGCGTGTAGAGTAATAGCCACAGAGGCCGGTTCGGGGACATCCCGGGCCGGCCTTCTGTTACATATCCTCAGGTTGGGTACGCTTCAACTTGGGGGCGTGAGCATCCTTCAATTGCGTCCGACGCGCAGCACCGCCCGTAGCCGAAGGATGCTCACTTGCCGCTCGCCGCGCGAGACACGCCCCCGCGGATGCGTGCGTTTCACGTTGGGGGCGCGGCCATCGCGGATAAACGAATGCGCTGGCGCGCCACGAATACGCGAATCGTGGGCGCCGCGGCGGGATATTCGGGTATCCGTGCCCAGCGCCGCAGCGCCATTCGCGTATGCGCGCTGGCCGCGTTCGCCCCCAGTATGAAACGCGCCCCCGCGGATGCGTGCGTTTGACGCGACGCGTGCCTCCTGTTACACTGGTGACCAGTTACCCGCAACTGGTCACCAGCCGCCAGTTCTCCGCATGCCGCCAGGCGCGGCTCTGTTTTGGGATGCCTGTCCCCATCCTGCGTGAGGTGAAAGACGATGGACCTCCGCCTGCGAAACGGTGATCGGGTGTGCATTGTCGGTGGGGGGCCGGCGGGTTGCTTCGCTGCACTGCACCTGCTCCGGCTGGCGCGCGAAGCCGGGATCGAGTGCCAGGTCTTCATCTTCGAACCCCATGACTACATCACGCCGGGCGCGCCCCGTAACTGCAAGGGCTGCGCCGGCATCCTCTCCGCGGGCGCCCTGCGACACATGGCGACGCTTGGCCTCACACTGCCGCGCGAGGTCATCCAGTCAGAGCTGCGGGCGTATCAATTGTTCATCCGTGGGCAGGTGGCCGTGATCGAGCAGCCCGTGGCGGGCCGCAAGATTCTGAGCGTCTATCGCGGCACCGGCCCGCGCCACCATCCGGGCGAGCCGCTGTCCAGCTTCGACGGCTTTCTCCTGTCCCAGGCCATTGCCGCCGGCGCGCATCATGTACCGGCGCGGGTGCGTAAGGTGACCTGGGATGACCGGCCCATCGTGCATACGGACAGGGGCACGCAGCCGGCCGAGCTGCTCGTCCTGGCAACCGGCGTCAACGCCCGGCCGCCGCTGGATGCCAGCTTCGGCTATCAGCCGCCCGGCAGCGCGGTGATGGCGCAGGACGAAATCCTCCGGCCCGAGGGCTGGCCGGAGGACACAGTGGCCGGCTTCTTTGGCGAGCCGCCCGGCCTGCTGTTCGGCGCGCTCGTGCCGAAGGGCGCCTACCTCAACGTCTCGCTGCTCTGGCGCGATGCGCCTGCCCATGCCATCCAGCAGTTCTACGAGGCACAGTCCCGGATCCTGAGCGACCTCTTTCCATCCGCGCCGCGGAGCTTCTGCGGCTGCAACCCGCGCATCCTGACCGGCCCCGCGACTGTGTACTACGGGGATCGCTGGGTCAGCGTGGGTGATGCGGTCGTGTCGCACCTGTACAAGGATGGCATCAATTCGGCTTTCATTACGGCCCGGGGAGCCATGACCGCGGCCGTGCAGGCGGGCATCGGCCGCGCGGACTTCGAACGCGCGTACCGGCCGGTCTGCGCCCAGCTCGCCGCCGATAACCGGTACGGCGCGCTGCTGTATTCGGTGTTTAGCCAGCTTCTGACCTTGCCGAGCTTCGCGACGGCTTTTGCGGAGTCCGTGCGCACAGAAACGGCGCTGAACCCGGCGGGACGCGTACATGCCCGCCTGCTGTGGGGGATGCTGACCGGCGATGAGCCGTACCGCGACCTTTTTCGCCTGGTCCTCCGCCCGCGGGGAGCCTGGGCCTTCGTGCGCCATCTGCTGCGCGCCCTCGCGGCGCGTCCTGTCAGGAGCGGGCCGTAGGGTTTGGCAGCGTCTTTGTGCAGGGGAGCGGAGTGGAGCGTCCTCAGACGCGGAACGGTCCGGTTCAACTGAGGGACGGTCCGCATTTGAGAATGCGGACTCCGCACTGAAACTGATCTCACGCCAGGACGCAAAGAGCGCCAAGTGATATGTGTATGCAGTGTGCAGCACCGGAGGGAGGGATGCCATGAGCGGCCTGGGGGCGTTATCCGAGGGCAGCCGGGTGGTGATTGTGGGCGGCGGACCGGGCGGAGTGGCGTGCGGCCTGTTGCTGCAGCGCATGGCCCAGGAGGCCGGCCGCCGGCTGGACATCACCATCGTCGAAGGCAAGCAGTTCTCAGGCGCGCACCACCATAATCTGTGCGCAGGGGTCCTCTCGCCGCCGCTGCCTGAGCTGCTCGGCGAGCGCGTGGATGTGTGCTTTCCGGGCTGCCTGCCTCACCGGGAGATCAGCGGCTACATCCTGCACAGCCCGCACGCTCAGATTGTCCTGGACGACCGGCACCAACCCTCGGTGGCGCTGCGCCGCGTCCAGTTCGACGACTACATGCTGGAAATCGCGCGGGCGCGCGGACTGACCGTCATGCGGGCGCGCGCGGTGGATCTGGATTTCCACGCCGACCGGGCGGTCGTCTACACGGAGAGTGCGCCGTTGGAGGCGGACGTCGTGGTGGGCGCGTTCGGGATGGATGACGGGACGGGCGCCGTCTTTGCGCGGGCCGTGGGCTACCGCCCGCCGCAGGCCCTGGCCAGCATTGTGACCCGGCTGCACCCCGGGCCGGACGGTATGGCGGCTTTCGGCCCGCACATCCATGCCTTTCTCAGCGCGTCGCCGCACATCGAGTTCGGGGCGGTCACGCCCAAGGACGACCACCTGACCATCAACATCGCGGGCAGTGCCGTCACGGACGAGCAACTGGCGGGGTTCCTGCGCTGGCCCCAGGTGCGCGCCGTCCTCCCCAATTTCGGACGCGCCGGTGAGCTCGATCCCACGGACCTGAAGGTCTACAAGGGGCGCTTCCCGTCCTCGCTGGCCCACCGCTATTACGGCGACCGCTTCGTGCTCGTGGGCGATGCGGCCGGGCTGGTGCGCGCATTCAAGGGCAAGGGGGTGACCTCGGCGGTGCTGACGGGCATGCGCGCCGCGGAGACCATCTTCCAGGTCGGCATCTCCGAGGCCGCCTTTGCGCAGCACTATGCGGCCGCGAACCGCGATATCACCGGCGACCTACTGTACGGCCAGGGCATGCGTCTGCTGGTGCGGCTTTCGGCGCGGCTTGGCCTGCTGGACCCGGTGCTGCGTGCTGCGCGCAACAGCCGGACGATCCAGGAGGCGCTCTTCGGCGCGGTATCGGGCTATACGACCTACCGCAAGGTGCTCAGTGGGATGCTGCGGCCTGCCTCGGTCGTGGCGATCCTGCGTGCGCTGTAGAGGATTGGACTCGAGGCTTCAGCCGGTTGGGCAGCTGTGTACCTATACTCAGTCCAATGTGAAAACCCGAGGCGATTCTGGACAGGATTGACAGGATTTACAGGAGGATTTACAGGAGCAATCTTGTCAATCCTGTCAATCCTGTCTCAGCTCGAACGCAGCCTCGACCCCAGTTCTGCCCCGGGTTGGCTCATCTCCGGTCGGTGGGCTATAATGCCCACTCAATCCCCAAACCATGGAGCGCAGACAGCATGACACAACCCCTTCCCATCGAAGATGACCAGAACGCGCCGGCGCCGTTCGGCGGCAGCGTCGTCCAGGCCGCGCAGGTGTCCGGCAACCGGCCCACGCGCGTCGCGTGGTTCAGGACGTTGGGCCTCGGCCTGTTCATCCACTGGAGCGTCGACTCGCAGCTCGGGATGGTCATCAGCCACTCGCTGGTCGGCGCATCCGACGACTACGTGCGGCGTTATTTCGATGATCTGCCCAAGACCTTCTGCCCGGAACACTTTGCGCCAGACGAGTGGGCGCGGCTGGCGGCCGTGTGCGGATTCCGCTATGTGGTCTTCACGACGAAGCATCACAACGGCTTCTGCATGTTCGAGACGGCCACCACCGACTTCGACGTCATGCACACGCCCTATCAGCGGGACATCACCCGGCAGGTGGTCGAGGCGTTTCGCAGGCAGGGCATCGCCATCGGCTTCTACTTCTCGCCCGATGATTTCTCCGTCCTGCGCCGGCAGGGCATCGAGATTGCGCGCGGGCGGCAGGAGGTGGACCCGCTGCACAATCCCGACCTGATGGCGCTCAACCGGGTGCAGTTGCGCGAGCTGCTCACGAACTACGGCCCGGTGGACCTGCTTTTCTTCGATGGGCAGGCGGAGGGGCTGAAGCAGCTTGCCTGGGAGCTCCAGCCGGATGTCGTGGTGACGCGCGGGGATATGGCGACGCCGGAACAGCGCCTGCCGGACCGCGCGCTGCCCGGCCCGTGGGAGAGCTGCATCACGATGGGCACCGCGTGGCAGTACCAGCCGACGAACGAGACTTACAAGTCGGGCCGCGACCTCATCCTGCTGCTGGCGGAGGCGCGCGCCAAGGGCGGCAACCTGCTGCTCAACGTCGGACCGAAACCGGACGGCGCGCTGCCGGAAGAACAGGTCAGCCGGCTGATGGAGCTGGGGCTGTGGAACTTCATCAACGCGGAGGCCGTATTCGGCACGGAGGCCTGCGAACTCACCCGCGAGCCCGGCGCGTGGTTTACCCGGCGCGGGGACACGGTGTATGCGATTCTGACCGACATCGACTGGACGCAGGCGGAGGATACGACCGGCCACAGCTTTGCGCGGGGATCGCGCACCTACGGCAAGCGCGCTGCGGTGACGCTGCAGCACGTGCGGACCGGCCCGGAGACGGTTGTCAGCGTGCTGGGCCAGTCCGGACGGCACCTGGAATACAACGACGCGGCCGACCCGGCTCCGCGCTGGCTGCAGGATGAGGCGGGGCTGCACGTCTCGGTCATGAGCAGCCAGCGCATCTACGATGCGTGGGGCTGGAACAATCCGGTGGTGTTGAAGATCACGCAGGCGAGCGTGCGATGATGAAGCGGCCGTCCTCACCTCCTGTCCCCCTCTCCTGAAGTGCGGGCCAAAGGTCCACACTTCAGGAGAGGGGGAGTCAGAGGGGGTGAGGTCACGGCGCAGCGGCATCCGTTGCCACAATGGTCGTAAACGCGTGGCCGGGGAGCGTGAGACTGCCGTCCGGCGGGAGCGGCTGTGTCGCGCCGGTCCACGGGTCGAAGATGAACGCGGGGCCGGGCACGGGCAGCTCCACCTGGAACTCGACCGGCGGCTGCGTCTCGTTGAAGAGCATGAAGACGTGGCGCCCGGCTTCCTGTGCGTCGTCCGACTTGACGACGTGGCGCACGCGCAGCCCCGGCACGCGCGGTGCAATGCGGAGGTCGCGCGGGGTGCAGGCATCCAGCAGCGCGATGAGTTCGGCATCCGCCATCCCCGCATCGTAGCGCACGAGCCGGCCCGCGCGCGCCAGCCGGGCAAGCGCCGGCTCCGCCCGCGCATCGAACTGCCCCTCCACGATCAGCGCGGCGTAGCACATGCCTGCCAGGTGGATGCCCTCCGCATCCACGCGTGCATCCTCCCACAGGTGGCGCTCCTCCAGGTAGTTGAAGTCGCGCTGGTGTTCCAGGCAGACCTTCGCGGGCTGCCAGGGCAGGCTGTTGGCCTGGCCGAGGATCGCGATGTGGCAGACGTGGCGGCTGTTGGCGTTGAGCCAGCTCAGCCGGCGACAGGCATCCGCATACTCGCCGTAGCGATCCCACCAGGCCGCGTGCGGGCCGACATCCGGCGGCCGCTCGTCGCGCCGGGGCCCGCGCACCGAGTAGTAGAAGGCGTGCGGGAAGAGCCAGTTCACCCCGCGGATGAAGCACCAGTGAGCCAGCCAGGTCATCTCGTCCCAGGTAAGTTCGTGGCCGTACGCGCCGCAGCACTCGTTGGCGTTGCGCCGCCGGCCTCCGTGCAGCATCGCGGACGCGCTGCACTTGGCCTGCGTTGCCTCCCGGCCTTCGAGCGCGGTCGGGTGATCGGGCAGGACCCAGCGCCACACGAGGTCCTGGCCGGGCACATGGAAGAAGCGCAGCGCGCCGATGTCGCAGCCCTGCGCGGGGTGGCCGGTCAGCGCCACGCCGTGCGCCTCGCACCACGCGGACAACTGCGCGTAGAAGGTCTCCTCCAGGCGCAGGCCGATGGCCCGTTCGTAGTCCGCGCGGTAGTGCAGCGCGTCCGGCTCGTCGTCGTACCAGAGCGCGGGCAGGTGAGGCGTGAAGTCGTAGCCTAGAATGCGGTTCACCTCGGGCAGGATGCCGCGCGTGCCCGGTACGACGGCCCATGGACCGCGCCCGCGCTCGCGCAGGCGGCCCAGCGGGGCGGGTTCGTCGGTGAAGATGGCGGGGATCGTCGTCCCGAAGTAGTGGCCGAAGCGCGCGGCGAAGCCGTCGTAGACGAGGCGGATGAAGGCTGCTACGGCCTCCGGATTGAGGATGTCGGCCGCGGGCGGCTCGTCCTCCGCGGGACCGCCGTCGATATAGTGAAGGCCGCGGATGTAGCTGTCGACCAGTCGGTCGATGACCGTGATGAGGCGGCCGTCCGCGCGGGGCACGGTTGCGACCATATTGGCGTCTGGCGGCAGAGCGGCCCCGGCATCGATCAAGGCCAGGCCGCGGCACTGGTAGGCCGGGTTCGCCGCGACGACCTGGCCGGAGGAGGACCCGGAAGGATACATGCCTTCGTCGTAGAGCACGACCGACATGCCCCGCCGCCGGGCCTCTTCGATGGCGACCGCGTAGAAATGCAGGAGACGCTCGGACATCCAGCCGAGCTCACGCGGCAGGCCGACGCGCGGGTGGATCACGAAGCCGTAGACCCCGTGGGCCTCCATGTCCTCGATCTGGCGGACGATCTCGCGCTCGTTCAGGTCGTCGTTCCAGAACCAGAACGGCATCACGCTGAACTCGCGCGGCGGCTGGCACCAGGATGCAGGTATGTTCATGCGGTTTGTCTCCGCCTGAGTGCAACCACGGAATACACGGACCACGCGGAAGGGTTACTGTTTGGCTGTTCTGAGAGTGTCTATCCGAAAAGCCGGTAGCCTAGTACCTCGTCAACGGTCATTGGATGAGTAGCGTAGGGCCTTGTGCCCGTCCCAACGCCCACGAGGGGCTATGCTACGGCCCATCGAATCAGCCTTGACGGACTACTAGCCCGTTGTGGGCGTCCTAACGGGCACAAGGCTAGGCTACACAAGTATCCAGATAGGCTCCTAATAGCGCCGCCACGTCCCGTCGCCGTGGAGCGCCAGCAGGACCGGCGCGAAGGACGGTTCCTGCGCCATGTTGTACAGGTTGTCGCCGCAGAAGGCGACCGTGTTGCTCTTGACGATCACCCCGCGCTCGAACTCCTGCCGGGTGACGCAGATGCCCTTCTCCTGCTCCGTGGCCCAGCCGATGTCGCTGTCAGGGCCGCCCAGCTTGCCGAACCAGACGAAGCCGAAGCCGCGGATCGGTTCAAGCTGCCCGGCCGGCGGGGTCAGCCCGCGGCCTTCCGGGAAGCTGTTGTCCCAGCGCCAGGCGTCGCCGCCGGTCTCGTAGCTGCCCTGCAGCTTATCATCGCCCGCGAAGGTGAGCGCGTACGTCCAATCCCGGTCCGACCGCCAGAACATATAGCCGCGGGCGAACGGCTGCCACGCGGCCCAGATGACCTCGGCAGCCGCGGTCGGACAGCCCAGCTTCTCCCGATCCCACGCGGGCGCGAGTTCCGCCCCGACGCTGACGGCACAGTCCGGTGCGGGCGTGGAGGTGCCGGCAGGCGGCCGGGTGAGCGTGACGGCCGGCGGCGGCGGGGGCAGCTCGGCGGTGGCAGGTGCAGTTGCGGTCATCGGCATGGGTAGCTCGGCGGTGGCCGTGGCCGCCATCATCTCCGTGGCGGTCGCCGTGGCTGCCGGGGTGGGTGAGGCTGCGGCCGCGGCCTCAGCGGTTTGCGTGGCCCAGGTCTGTGCCAGGGCCACAGCGAGTTCCTCTACATCTATAGTGGGCGCCGGTGCGGGCGCAGGCGTGCAGGCTGCCAGGCCGGCGAGCAGGACCAGTCCGAGTGTCAGGGCCGCAGTGCGGCTTAGTGTGCGTGTGAATAGGCGCATGATGCACCCCCTTTCGTTTGGGTTCGCATTGCCTCCTGCCAGGGCACTATAGCATCGACCGGCGGATGCGTCAACGCGATGGGGGATGTGGTCGCCCTCGGAAGCGTCTCTTGCTGGGCGCGTACGCGGCCATCGCGAATAATCGAATGAGCCCGCGAATACGAGAATCCGGCCGCCGCGGCGCGCACCATTCGCGTATTCGCGATGGCCGCGCCCGAGGGGTGGGGACCCGTAGAGACGCTCCACCGGAGCGTCTCTACGGTAGTGTGCCCGTTAGCGGGTAGTCAAGGGAAGATAGACGTTCGGCACATCCACGTCGATGTAGAGCGTGATGGTGGCTTCGGTCGTCTGGCCGGCCGCGTCGGTGGCGGCCAGCGTGATCCGGTGAACACCCGCGGTCAGCCCTTCGGCGAGCAGCTCCGGCCCCGTGCCGAGCGCGCCGTTGAGGTTCGAGCGCCAGCTCAGGCGGCCCTCGGCCAGCGGCCCGTCCTCCAGGTCGGTCGCCAGGCCCTCCAGGACGACCGGCTGGCCCGCGGCGGCGTGCGCACCCGTCCTGGGGCTGCGGATGACGGCCAGCGGCGCGCTATTCCCGACGGTGAACGTCCCGTCGGAGTCATCCTGCGTCGTCAGGAAGCCGTCGTTGGCGATGACGCGCAGCCGGCCCGCAGTCGAGCCGGGCAGGCCGAGCGGGTCGGGCAGGGTGTAGCTGTCGCCGGTCTGAGCCAGCGCGACGAGGCGCCAGGTCTGGCCGTCGTCCGGGCTGTACTGCAGCGTGAAGTTCAGCGCGTCACCGTCCGCATCGCCGGCCGACCAGCGCACCACATCGCCGGCCCGCAGCTCGCCGCCGCCGTTGGGCGTGAGGAGCCGGACCGCCGGCGCGTTGGCGCTGACGCGGCGCTCGGCCAGAACGGTCTCGCCCCGGCGCACCTGCACCGCCGCAACCCCCTGGGCCAGCGGGACCAGCTCGAGGAAGTGCTGCGTCGTGCCGTCGCCGTCATCGTTCGCGAGGAACAGCTCCTGCGCGTGGAGCACGCTGCCGTCCCCGGCTACCTGGACGAGCAGGTAGGCGGGGTCTGCGTCGAGGCCGAACGCGGCGGCATAGCCCAGCTTTTCGGCCGCGGCCGCAACGGTGTCCTCGCCCGGCGTGTCCGTCTGGAAGACGCCCGTCCATGTCACCGTGTCGTTGGTCAGGTCCAGCACGCCGCCGGCCAGCAGATAGCGCGTGGCCGCCTGCAGCGCCGCGAGCTGCGCCGGGTCGGCGTAGGCCAGCGGGTCGGCCATGACGGCCTGCTCGAGCTGCTCCTGCACGCCGGCGACCGCGGCCGAGAGGCACGGGATCAGGACGCCGTAGGTCGGCAGCAGCTTGCAGTATTCGTAGTCCGAGATCCAGCGCGGGCGTTGATAGCCCATCAGCGGGAAGGCGCGGTTGGGCGAGGCCGCGGTGGGGTCATTGCTCAACGCGGTCGGCGCGGCCAGGCCCCACAGGTTGTAGAGCACATCGAACCCGTACATGCCATCCGCACCGGGGCCCGAGAGCCGGCAGTTGGGGAAGGGGTACGGGTAGTTCGGGTCGGTGGAGCCGCCGTCCGACTCAGAGCCGCTGCAGTTCATGTGGCGCAGCCCCTTGTTGTGGCCGAGTTCGTGCGCCATCGTGTTGCCGCCGGTCAGGTACCAGTCGGGCCACCCGCTGTTCGAGTTGATCATCTTGGCCCACGAGTTGCGGCCCGGCCGGTTGCCCATGCCCAGCCCGCCGTCCGTGTTCAGATCCGGGTGCACCATGCCCTGGTAATAGGTGGCGGGCGCGGGGTCGCTCGTGAACGCGTTCGCCAGTTCCACCAGACCGAGAATCGCGGACCGGCCGCCGTCCGTGGCCGGGTTGGGATTCATCAGCGGGAAAGAGAACGCGTTGGGGATATACCACCAGTTGATGTCCGCCGTGGGATGGAACCGCAGGACGTTGTCGAGTAGATCGGTGAAGCTCGGGTTGGTGGCATAGTAAATGCGGGGCGAGAGGTTTGTATTGCCGCCCGGATACAGCTTCAGCGGCACCATGACCAGGTTGAGCTTGTTGGCGGGCAGGAAGAAGACGTTACGCGTCAGCGTGTTGTTGCTCTCGTTGGTCTCCGGCACGGTGTTGTTGTAGTCCACCTCCACGCGCAACTGGACGCCGCCGCTGCGCCAGTTCGAGGGTACGTAGAACCAGAAGCTGTCGTTCGTGTTGACGCGATCGCCGCCGCTTGCGCGCGCGGTGATGGGCTGATTGTTCGCGAACCGGGGCGAGCCGCTCAACTCGATGCCGTTGCGGTACGCGCGCAGCCGGGCACGCACGTTGGCGACCGTGCCCGTGTTGGTCTTGACGTACGCGCGCACGAGGGTGCGGCGGTCCGCGACGAGCGGGATGCTGTTCGCCAGGTCCTGGATGCCCTGCGTCACCTCGATGCCCGTGATGCTCAGGTCCACCGTCGGCGCGGGCGTCCGCGTCGGCGTGCGCGTCGGGGTGCGGGTGGGGGTGCGGGTCGGCGTCCGCGTCGGCGTGCGCGTGGCCGTCGGAGTGCGCGTCGGCGTGGCTGTCACTCTGACCGTGGCAGTCGGCGTGCTGGTCGGTCGCGGGGTCACCGTAAAGGTCGGCGTGTTGGTCGGCGTCCGGGTCGGCGTGCTCGTCGGGCGGACGTCCGGCGCGAAGAGGAGGTCATCGATGGATTCCGGCAGGTAGGTCTTGCCGTAATCCACGTGAATCTGTGCGATGTGGCCCGGCGCATGGTAGAGGCCGATGAACAGAGTGTGCGGCTCAGGCACATAGGTCCGGCTGACCAGGCAGATGAAGTTGCCCTTCTCGTCGTAGGCAGTCAGCATGACCTCGAGGCGCTCGGACTCGCCGTTGCCCACCCACAGGCCGGCGTGCGTCTTGGGCGTGTCGAAGGCGATGCGCATGGGGATGCCGTAGCTGTCGGCCGGCGCGATGGGCTCGTTGAGCGCCACGTTCGGCTGCGAGTGCGCCTTGTCCGGCTCCTTGCCGTAGGCGATCGCGCGGGCGGTGCGGCTGTCCTCGAACCGGACGCCGAAGGCCGCGGCATAGGTGTTGCCGATCACCGCGCCGTTGGTGAGCTTGTCGAAGTCGATGATGCCGGGCGCGGGGATTCTCCCCGGGTCCGTGAGCAGCGTGCAGGCGGTCTGCGCGGCGGGCGCCGCGGCGACGGGTCGTGGCAGCACGACGGCTGCTGCAAGAAGTATCAACAGCAGGGCACATGCCGTCAGGTTGCACAGACGGGGCATTCAGGTCTCCTTTGGGTGCAAGATGGCGGTCGTCAGGGTGCGGCTGCTGGCAGACAGGCCGCAAACAGAGCGCAACTATAGCATATGATATGCATAAATATCAATCCGATCGAAGCCGTATGTTATTTCAAATACTCTTGCCTCATCACCAGCATGTGATATACTATCGATCAGTGGTTTTCTCCGGGCCATCTGAAAGGGATGTAGTCATGCGCTCGCTTACCCGATTTGCCTCTCGACTCCGGCTACATCTGGAATTCCTGCTCGACCGGTTTCCATATATCCTCGGCGGACAAATGGAGACAAAACGCAGCGTTGCTTGCATTTAGGAAGGGTGCACTAATGGAATCCAGGGTTCATCCCTTTCCGGAAGACATCCTCGCGGCGTGGCAGCGCAGCGTCGATCTGGTCGTGCGCCTGACAGGTGCACGCGTGGGCCTCATCATGAAGATCAGCGGGGAAGACATCGAGGTCTTTGTTTCCAGCTCGACCGAAAACAATCCGTATGTTGTCGGTGACAGAGAACGGCTTGTCGGGTCAGGTCTTTATTGCGAAGCGGTGATTGCCAGCCAGGAAATGCTTGCGGTGTCTGACGCCCTGAGTTCGGAGCGGTGGAAGAATAACCCGGATATCAAACACAATATGGTGTCCTATCTGGGCTTTCCCATCCGATCGGGCGACGGCCGGCCATTCGGGACCATCTGTCTGCTCGACGACAAAGCAAACGCGCACCATCGCGACGCTATAGAACTCATGGAGAAGATGCGTGATCTGATCGAGAGCCATCTGAAGCTCAAGGAAACAGCAGAAGACCTGGACAAACTGGTACAGGAGCGCACGCGCGATCTGCAGGCCGAGATTGCCGAACGGGCCGCGGCGCAGGAGGCGCTGGAGCGCAGCGAGGCCAGCCTGAAGGCGGCGGAGCGCCTCGCACGGCTGGGGAGCTGGGAGCGCGATCTGGTCGGACAGGATCTGTATGTGTCCGAAGGACTCTATCGCATCCTGGGCCTTGATCCCGCACTGCCGCCGTGGGAGGCCTATGCAGCCGCCTGGGAGGGCGTACATCCGGACGATGTCGCGGCGACCCGGACCGCGATCGCGCGTACAGAACTGGTCGCGGAGTCCCAGGAATTCACTTTCCGTTATCAACTGCCCTCGGGCAAGACGTGCGTGCTCGAGGTGCTGACCGAGCCGCTGTGTGACGCGAGCGGTAAGGTCGTGCGCCTGCGCGCCACGGCCCGTGACATCACCGCGCAGGCGCAAGCGGTGGCTGCCCTGGAGCGCAGCGAGGCCAGCCTGCGGGCCGCGGGACGCCTCGCGCGGCTGGGGAGCTGGGAGCGCGATCTGAGCACGGGTCAATACTTCTTTTCCGAGGAGATGTATCGCATTTTTGGCCTGGAGCCGCAGGATTCTGACACAATATCGGATCGCTTCTGGAGTATCTTGCACCGCGATGATCAGGACACCGCCTATGCCGTCTTCAAAGCGGTCGTCGAGACCGGCACGCCCCAAGAAGCCACCCACCGGATCATCCCGCCTTCAGGCGAACCGCGCATGGTGCGGGCCCTGACACAACTGGTGCATGACGAAGATGGGCGGCCTGCGCTGGTGCAGGGCACCGTGCAGGACATCACCGAGCAGGAACAGACCAGGTCTGCGCTCGCCCAACGCGTCGAGGAGCTATCCATCCTGGGAAAACTGGGCCATCTCGTGAGCTTCCGCCATCCGCTGGGCGAGATCATCCAGACCTACCTGGACCGTTTGCTTGAGCTGGCGGATGTCGATCTGGCCCAGATATTCTTGCTGCGCGAGGGACGCCTGCATCTGGCGGGCAGCAAGGGGAAACTGCCCAGGGGTGGGGCCGTTCAGGTTCCGGTGCTGGGTGCTGGCGAGTGCCTGTGCGGCACGGCGGCTGCGGCAGGGCAGACGGTGTATGTGCGCGATATCGAGGGCGATCGGCGATGCACCCGCACCGACTGCCATGCCAACGGCCTGCATTCGCTGGTCGCGTTACCCATGCACGACGGCGAGGAGGTCTTCGGCGTATTGGCCCTCGGCGCCAGCGCGACCGACGCTTTTGCTGGCCGGATGGGATTCTTGGAGACCATGGTCGATCTCGTGGCCGGCCGCCTGCAAAATGTGCTGTTCTACCAGGCAACGCAGGATCGTGCGGCGGGGCTGAAAGAGACCGTGGCGGAGCGGACGCGGGAGCTGCAAGCGGAACGCGATCGGACCCAGGCCATCCTGGAAACGGTGGGCGAATCGGTGATCGTCTTAGACCCGGACGGCTGTGTGTTGTATGCCAACCCCGCAACCCTGCAACTGACCGGCGCCGCGCGCGACGAGGTTTTGGGCCAGACTTTGTGGCAGCGGTGGTCCAGCCCGACGGCCAGCGAGATCTGGCTCCGTGCACAGCAGGCGCTGGCGGCCGGGCAATCATGGCATGGCGAGACCAGCGGACAGCGCAAGGATGGGACACGCTATGAGGCGGCATTGACGGCCACCCCACTTTATGATGAGACCAACGTCACGGCGCCGTGCGGCAGCGTGTGGGTCCAGCGCGACATCACCGCGCTCAAAGAAGCCGAACGACTCAAGGACCGGTTTGTTTCCAACGTATCGCACGAGCTGCGCACCCCGGTTTCGGTCATCGGCCTGAGCTGTGACAACCTCGCAATCTTCGGCGACCGCCTGCCGGACAGCGACCGCAGCCAGATGCTGCAAGACATCCACGTGCAGGCCCATGCGTTGAGCACCCTGATTGAGGATATTCTGACGCTGTCGCAGATCGACAGCGGCCGCGCCCGGCAGCCCTGGTATGACATCGACCTGGCGCGCCTCGTGCGTGAGCAGGCCGAGCGCCAACGGCCTCTGGCAAAAGGGCGCTCCCAGGAACTCAGGGTGTCTGCTGGCGGACCTGTTCCGGTGCGGGGCAGCGCGATCCAGTTGCAGCAGGTCGTGCGCAACTTGCTTGACAACGCCATCAAGTACACGCCGCAGGGTGGGCAGATCCGATGCACCTGTGAAATCCGAGCCGGCACAGTGGACGACCCGGCGTCTTCGTTCGCAGCCTCAGAGCCGGACCCGCGCACCTGGGCGGTCATCGAGGTCAGCGATAACGGGATCGGGATGCCGGCGGAGGCCATCCCCTTGCTTTTTGAGCGGTTTTATCGGGTACACGAGGAAAGCGAGGTGCCGGGCACGGGCCTGGGCCTGCCGATCGCACGCGAACTCACGGTGATGCACGGCGGTTTCATTACCGTGGCTTCCACGCCTGGCGAGGGAAGCACATTCACAGTCTATCTGCCCCTGCACGACCGGCAGGGCGCGGGGACCGTATAAGTGCAACCACAGAAAGAGTGACTGATGCCGCAGGCTTCCTTCGACTCCGGCCCTACCGGGCCTCCGCTCAGGATGCCTGCCGGCGCCTGGAAGGCGCATCCTGAGCGGAGCAGGGCGCGTGCCCTGCGCAGTCGAAGGAGCGCCGTGATCCGACAACATCACCGTGGTTGTACTCAGGATGCTTTCGCCACAATCTGAAACGTACACGACCGAATGACAGAACAGGAGCAAAGGATGGCAGCCGTTATCCTGGTGGTTGAGGATCAGCCGGCCATGCAGCGGAACATCCGCGTGGGGTTGACCATGGCGGGGTATGAGGTCGTCACTGCCGCGGATGGGGTCGAGGCCCTGGCAGTGCTCGGCGCACAGCCCGTGGATCTGATCCTGGCCGATATTGCCATGCCGCGCATGAACGGCTATCAGCTCTACGAAGCGCTGCGCGACAATCCCCGCTGGGCGCTCATTCCGTTTGTCTTCATCTCGGCCCGCGCACTGGACAGCGATGTGCGCTTCGGCAAGTCGCTGGGTGTGGATGACTATCTCATCAAGCCCTTTCAGCTCGAAGACCTGCTGGCGATTGTCGCGGGGCGGCTGCGTCGCGCGCAGGAGTTGGCTCGCGCGGTCGGCAAGCCGGAGCCCCTGATCCCATCCCCGTCCGCCCGCGCTGCGCCTGCCGCGGCGCAGGTCGCAGACGAGTTTCTGACCGCCGGCCCCATCCGCATGCATCCCCGCCAGCACCGCGTCTGGCGAGACGGCGCGCCGGTCGAACTCGCGCCCAGCGAGTTCGCATTCCTCGAATATCTGCTCCGCCGGCCCGGGCAGGCCGTGCCGCTGACCGAGCTGTGCAAGGTGACGCACGGCCTCGAGACGACCCCGGCGGAGGCGGGCAGCCTGCTCTATCCCCTGGTGCGCTCGCTGCGCCGGCGGCTGGGCAACCCGGCGGGCCAGATGGGCTGCATCGAATCGGTGCGCGGCATCGGCTACCGGCTGGTCGTGCCGGAGGAGCCATCCTGACCGGTCCCGAGGCCGACTAAGCAGAGCTGCTTCGCCGCCGGACGTGCGTCCGGCGGTTTTTATACCGCAGCACTGCGAAAGTTAAATGGCATTCAAGTGTTTAGCACTATAATATGCCAAAGTTGCAGGAAGCCTCCAGAAAGTTCACGGACATCCTCCATTTACCTGACCTTCAACTCCTTATATAGTGGCTTATGACTTGAAGTATCTGTGCTCTGCCCCCCCGCGATCATACACCGACCCTGAGGGGGCGTTTGCCGCGTGGTTTGGTCATCCGCTAATGTGTGCATCTTTACTCTGAAGTCAGGCCAGCAATGCAACGACGTCCAAGCGTACTCATCATCGAATCGCGTCACAGCACCCGCACGCTGCTGGAAATGACTCTGTCACATGCCGGGTTGCGGGTCTATTCGGCCGTCAGCCTGGACAGCGCTTTGCTGCAACTGCGCGTCCTGGAGCCGGACCTCATCCTTGTGGGTTTCGATCATGCGGGGACCGCAGAGAGCAGCGCGGCCGTTCAGATTCGCGCGCTCTCCGCGTCTCCACTGCTGGCGCTGGCGGACGAATCCGGGGCGTTACCAGGGCCTGAATATGCCGATACCGTGCCTTATCCGCTCAATGCCGGACAGCTCTGCAAGAAGATCGCTTGCTTGCTGGGCTGTTAGGCGAATCGTAGCCGGCGATTAGTCTGTAAACTGCTCGTATGCTCAATCCTCGACACAATTTCTGCGCCAGAGCAAGGGGAGTACGAATATGAACCACTCAGCCTCGTATCGTAGCCGCGTCGAGCGGCGCATGGCCCTCGTGGGCATCGCGACCATTCTGTCGCTGCTCCTGAGTATGTTCCCGCAAGTCATGGGGCTGCCGATGCCCGCCGCCAGCGCGCACAACCTGCAGACGCGCATGGTCTATATGTTTATGGACCCGGCCACCCAGCAGATGCTGGATGACCGGATGACCGCGCCCGGCTGGACCCCGCCGGACCCGCTCCTGCAATCGGGCGATGAATTGGGCATCATTATCAAGGTCATCCCGCGCGACGGGACGACGACCGGCGTCGGCGGCCACGTGGACTTCTACGTGCCCGGCGGCGTGGAAGTCATCGATGCGGGCTACGTCGTGCCGGACGGCACCGGCGGATTTGACAAGGTCGCCATGAAGGGCCAGTCGCCGATTGCCATCGGCGCCGGGCCGATCGGCGCGAAAGCGACCACCCAGCTCATCGGCTGGGGCGCGCTGCTCGATTCGCCCAACGGTATTCTGAACGACGTCGCGCCGGTTGTGTCTGCTACCGGCCTTCATCGCGGCACCATCGCGGGCGTCTACGGCGACACGGGCATCTTCTACTCCACCGATCCCGACACCGCATACGGCAGTTGGCAGACCTTCAACGGTGCCTCGACGGCCAACGGCTGCGGGTCGCTGGCGTTCAACCCGACCGCACTGGGCCCCACCCTGGTCAACAACAGTGGTGACACGGTCGTGCCCTGCAACAAGTGGGACGCGGAACAACTGATGGCCTGGGGCGTCAAGGGCGGGACCTTCCCTGCTTATGATTCGCCCATCGTGGACTACGCGGACGGCCGCGGCAACGCGCCGTGGGGCTTCGCCTCCGGCGTGGCCGGCCTGCAGAGCGGCTACGCCTGGATGTTCGACTGGGACGAATGGGATGGCAGCGGCAAGTCTGCCACCGACATGCAGAACGCCATGGACACGATGGGCCCGTGGCAGCGCATCCAGTATCCCGGCAGCCGCATCTCGCTGGACCAGCCTGGCCTCATCAGCTCGGTGCTCGGCTATGCCAGCATGGATGCGAGCCAAGTGGGCTACGCGCTCAGCCCGTCCAATCCCCTGCCCGCCAATACCAATGCAGTGCGCTGGGCCGTCGGCCAGCTCACCGCGTTCCGGCCCGAGTACGTCTGGGTCAAGGTGCGGGTCAACAGCGCGGCTGAGATCCTCAATCCGACCGGCTGTCCGGACCTGCGCGGTGACACCTTCGGCGGCGACGCGGGCGGCACGGACAACGGCAAGGACCACCTGTGGCGCTATTACGAGCCGACCGAAGTCAAGATGAACGTCTGCCTGGCCGCGGGCAAGCCCGCGACGCGCGAGTTCGTTAAGGTGGGCGACCTATTCCAGTACAAGATCAAGGTCTACAACCTCCAGGCCTTCGACATCACCAATGTGAAGGTTACGGATACCTTATCCAGCGGCGTCACGTTCGTCAGCGCGGTGCCCTCGCAGAACAGCGGCCCCAATCCGCTGGTCTGGAACGTGGGCACGCTGCAGCCCGGCCAGAAGTTCGAGGTGACGGTCACGGTCAGCGCCAAGAGCACCGGCTACCTGGACAATTCGTTGGTCGTAACTTCGGATCAACTTCCCCCACAGACGGTGACCGAGACCAACATTTCCGGCAGCTATCCCTATCTCGTGCCGACCAAGTCGGTCACGCCGACCGCGGTCGCGCCCGGCGCGTCAGTGGACTACACGATCCTCGTGAAGAACGTCGGGACCGGCGCAACCGGCACGCCCGTGCTGGTGGAGGAATTCCTGCCCGCGGGCTTCACCTATGACAACACCTTCACGCCGGTCGTGACCGTCAACGGCGCGAACATCACCACAACCACGATCAACGCGACGAACCCGTCTGCGCCGACCTTCTCGGTGCCGTCGGCCATCAACGGCGGCAGCCAGCTCACCATCAAGTTCCGGGCGACGGTTGCCAGCATGGCCGCGGCCGGCGAATACTGCAACACCTACCGCGTGACGCAGGGCGGCGTGCCCATCACGACCGGGTCGGAGGCGTGCGTCACCGTCGCGGGCGGCCAGATCGGCGACACGATCTACCGGGACTGGAACAACAACGGCGTGCAGGATCCGGGCGAAGAGGGCATCCCCGGCGTCACCGTACAACTGAACGGCGGCGCGACGGCCGTGACGGACGCCAACGGCAAGTACCTCTTTGCGGGCCTCACCCCCGGCACGTACACCGTGGATGTCATCAGCGGCATCCCGGCCGGCTTCGTCCTCACCACGCCGCCGGACCCGGCCAGCGTGACGCTGGCGCTCAACGAGCAGAAGCTCGATGTTGACTTCGGCTACTATCCGGGAGGCACAGGCAGCATCGGCGACCTGGTCTTCGAGGACAAGGGCGACGACGGTTCCTATGACAGCGGCCTGGGCGACCTGCCCATCGCGGGCATCACGGTCAGGCTCTACGAGGACACGAACGGCAACGGCGTCATCGACGCGGGCACGGATGTGCTGGTCGCGACCGATGTGACGGACGCCAGCGGCATCTACGGCTTCACGAACCTGGCGACGGGCTTCGACTACATCGTGGACGTGGACCAGACGGGCATCGACGCGTACTTCGCCACGACCGGCTGGGCGCTCACTACGACCGCGGAGCCGTACCATGTCGACAACTTATCCGGCGCGTTTCTCCTTGCGGACTTCGGCTATTACAAGCTGGTGCCCGGCGCGCTGGGCGACCAGGTCTTCATCGACAACAACGGCAACGGCGTCTACGACCTGGGCACCGACCAGCCGCTGCCCGATGTCACGGTCAGCCTGTATCGCGACACCAACGGGAACGGCGTGCTGGACGCGGGCGAGCCGCTGCTGCAGACGGATGTCAGCGACAGCCTGGGCGTCTACGGCTTCGAGAACATCCCGGCGGGCGACTACATCGTCGTCGTGGACAGCGCAGACCCGGACGTACCCGGCGGCCTGTTCCCGATCACGGGGCAGTACGCCACGAACCTGAGTTCGGGAGAGACCGACCTGACGCTGGACTTCCCCTTCGCGCAACTGGTGCAGAAGTCCGTGACGCCGACGACTGCGGCGCCCGGCGACACGCTGAGCTACACCATCAACGTGAACTATCCGGGCACGACCGCGCTGCAGAACGTGGTCATGACCGACACCGTGCCCGCGGGCACGACCTATGTGCCGGGCAGCGCCAACGCAGGCGGCATGCTCAGCGTGGACGGCAAGACCGTCATATGGGACCTGGGCAGCGGCGCGCCGGGCGCACCGGGTGTCACCTCGCCCCAGGGCACGGCACTCTGCTATGGCGAAGTGACCTACAACGTCGCCGACACGCAGGTGCTGGACACCTATGTCCGCCAGGATCAGGCGACCACCAACTTTGGGGGTGCGACGGTCATCCAGACGCATCCTGAGACCAACAAATTCCAGCACAGCCTGATTTACTTCAACCTGGCGTCTCCGGCGATCCCGGCGGGCGCGGACATCATCAAGGCCGGCCTTAAGCTGACGGCTACGACGGTCCGCAACGGCCATCTCGACAACCTGTACCGAATGACGACCCCCTGGACGGAGGCGGGCGCGACCTGGAACGATTCGGATGGCGCAGGTGCAGGAGACTGGGCGGCCGGCACGTTCGGCAGCGCGGACTACAGCCCGACGCTCCTGGGCAGCATCGTGCCCAGCCCGGCGAAAGGTCTCAAGACCGTGAGCGTCATCAACACGGTCAAGAGCTGGGCCTTCAGCGGCGTGCCGAACTATGGCTTCGGCCTGATCTCCACCGGCACGGACACAAACGACGCCCGATATGGGGCCAGCGAGAACGGCACGGCGACCAGCCGGCCGCAGCTCGTCGTCGGCTACTACTATGAGTCCACCTCGGCGCGTGCAGCGGCACGGTGGACCTGCTCCGTGGCCGACACCTACATCCAGAAGGACAAGCAGACGACTACGGCCGGCGCACGACTACCATGTTGACGAATCCGGCCGTCAACGACTCGCTGGCACAGCACCAACCACAGCCTGGTGCGGTTCGATGTGCGCCGATCCCGCCGGGGGCCACCATCACGGCTGCCACGTTGAAGATCAAGGTGGTCACCGACGGACCGGGACCACGAAGTTGCCATTCACCGCATGATTACCCCGTGGACCGAAACCGGTGCAAGCTGGGGCGACGCCAACGGCGCGGCCGCCGGCGACTGGGCTGCCGGGATCTTCGGAACCGGTGACTACGCGGCCACATCGTTGGGGTCCTTCTTTGCCATCGACAAAACGCAATACTCGGTCAACGTCGGGCCGGGCATCATAAATGACTGGGTCAACAATGGTGTGGCGAACCAGGGCTTGTTGTTACGGGCTACCAACACCGACAACGGAGACGCCAAACACGCCACGCGCGAAGATGCGACGGTCGCCCGCCGGCCCGTGCTCACGGTCTCGTGGAGCGCCACGCCGTCCACGAATCCGCAGACCACCACGACGCTCAAGGCCGAGCCGCTGTATCGCAACGGCGTCGGCCAGGTCAAGGTCACGATGACCGTCGCAGTGGCGTCGGGCTCGATCTCCGGCGTCACGCCTCCGGCCAGCCTGACCGTGGACGCCAGCGGCGCGACCGCCACGCTTGTGACACCGCCCAGCCTGACCCCGGTCACCATCACGCCGGCGAGCCCGGCCACCTTCGTCTACATCTACAACGTGACGCCCGGGACGCTGCCCGGCACGGTCCGGTGGACGGGCCGGCCGAGCCTGCCGGCAAGCACCTTCGCGACGGCTTCGTCCGAGACCATCATCGTCGCGCCGCCGCTGACCTTCCAGGCGACGGTGGACCTGGGGACGACGCTGGGTTCGGTCAAGAACCTGGCCACCTTCTCATCGCGCGAGACGGGCGAGAAGCTGGCGCCCGATCTGTGCTACCTGGTCTCCGATGGCGCGCCCGACACGACAACCGTGGACCAGCTCGCCAGCATGGACCCGATCACCGGCGACTACGCGGACATCAGCGCCCCAGCCGGTACGGGCACTTTCAACGTGGAAGCGCTGACCTGGACCCCGGACGGCACGACGCTGCTGGCGGTGGAGAACGGCAACCTGATCTCGCTCGACGAGAACAGCGGTCTTTACACGCTTATCGGCCCGATCGGCGCGATCCAGGGCTTGGTCTCGGGCGTCCCGACCACCCTCTGGACGCCGGACGTCGATTCGCTGGCGTTCGACCCGGCGACCGGCGTGCTCTATGCGGTCGCCCGGCGCGAGGACTCGCCCATCACCGCGGGCAATACCCTGCGGGATGTGTTGTTCCAGATCAACCCGGCCACCGGCCTGCGCGTCCCGAACGTATACGGCCCGGGCCAGGACTTCATTGTCATCGACACCAGCACGCTGCCTACGCCGCTCTACGATGTGGACGGCATCACGTTCGACCCCGCGAGCGGCGTGCTGTACGCCATCGCCAACGACCCGACCGCCAACATCGGCCTGGGCGACCGGCTGGTGACCATCAACAAGGCCACGGGTGCGGTCACTAACATCGGTTTGCTGGTCGATGCAGCCGACGGGAGCACAGCCGTTACGGACATGGAAGGCCTGTCGTACCTGCCGGGCACCGGCCTGATCGGCACGACCGGCGACGCGAGCTCCACTGCCGGACAGCGCAGCTCGCTGTGGGTGATCCAATCCGAGGCGACCGGCGGCCTGGTCGAGGCAGAACTCATCATCGACACGCCGGCCTCGACGTACATCGACTGGGAGGCTGTGGCCTGCCGGGTCGGCCCGACCGAGCTGGGCGACTACATCGTGCCGCCGACCGACAGCAACGAGGCCGTGACCGCGCTCAAGGCCAGCATCGGCGACCGCGTCTGGGCTGACCTGGACGGCGCGGGCGACCAGGACGCGGGCGAGCCGGGCCTGGCAGGCGTCACTGTCAAGCTGTATGACAGCACCGGCACGACGCTGCTGGCAACGACCACGACCGATGCGACCGGCACGTACCACTTCTACGACCTCGATGCCGGCACGTACCGGGTGACGTACGACCTGAGCAGCGCGCCGGGCGGCTACCAGCCGACCACGCCGGCCACGCTGACCGTCACCGTCACGCAGGGCCAGCAGTACACCGCGGCCGACTTCGGCCTCGAGCCGCCGGGCACCGCCTCGATCGGCGACACGGTCTGGCTCGATGCGGACGAGGACGGTGTCGTGGACGACGACGAGGACGGGCTGGCGGGCGTCACGGTCCGGCTGTACGTGGACCTGGACGACGACGGCGTGCTCGACCCGACCGACGTGCTGGTGGAAGCGACGACGACCGATGCGGACGGTAAGTACCTGTTCGCGGACCTGCAGGACGGCAAGTACCTCGTGCAGGTGGATACGTCCAGCCCGGTCACCTCGCCCTACGACGGGACGACCACCCTCGCGGCCAGCATGGACCTGGTGAGCGGGGTGAACCCGAAACCGGTGACGCTGGCCGTGGGACAGGCCTACGACATGGCCGACTTCGGGTACAACTGGGGCGGCTCCATCGGCGACCTGGTGTGGTGGGACGACGACCGGGATGGCGCCCGCGATGGCGGCGAAGCTGCGATCCCGAACGCCGCGGTGCTGCTCTACTACGATGCGGACAACGACGGCATCCTGAACCCGGTCGCGGGCGATTACCAGATCGGCTTCGCGATGACCGATGCCAACGGCGCTTACCTGCTCGACAACCTGCCGCCGGGCAACTACCTGGTGGACGTCTACGAGGACAGCATCACGACCAACGGCGTGCGCAACATTGTGCCGACCACGGTCGATGTCCGTGAAGTTGACCTGGCCGCGAACCAGGATGTCACCTGGGCCGACTTCGGCTACTTCGTCGGCGCACAGGTGCAGGGCAACGTCTTCTGGGACGAGGACCGCAACCAGCTATTCGACGATAGCGAGACCGGCCTGACCCCTGTCACGGTGACGCTGACCGGCACCGATATGTTCGGCGCCCCGGTGACCGCGACCACGACGACGGACGCAAACGGCCACTTCCGGTTCATCGTGCCGGAGGGGGACTATACGCTGACGTACAACACGGCGCAGACGACGGCCCAGGGCTATCCGGAGCCTACGACGCCGATCAGCATCGACCTGCACGCCTACCCCGGCGAGGACTGGCACCCGATCTTCGAGTTCGGTGTGGACAACGCGGGCAAGATCGGTGACCTGGTCTGGAATGACGCGGACGGCGACGGTGTCCACGATCCCGTCGAGCCGGGCATCGGCGGCGTGACGGTCACGCTCTACGACGACACGAACAACGACGGCATCTATTCGATCGGTGACAAGTTCATGGCTGCGACGGCCACCGACGCGAACGGTGAGTACCTGTTCACGGGCCTGGCCGACGGCCGCTACTTCGCCATCGTCGACCCGACCACGGTGCCCGCAGGCTACACCCAGACGGGCGACCCCGAGGCGAACAACGACAACCAGGGCACTGCGGATGTCAGCGGCGGCGGCAGCGTGCTGACGATGGACTTCGGCTACACGCCGCCGGTCACGGCGCATGTGGTCAGCGGCACGGTCTGGGAAGATGCGGACGGCGGCGCGGACATGGATGGCGGCGAGCCGATGCTCGCGGGCGTTACCGTCTGCCTGTACGACAGCACCGGCACGGTCGAGCTGACCTGCACGACGACCGACGTGAACGGCTACTACGCCTTCCCCGGCGTGGCAGACGGAAGCTACGTCGTCAAGGTAGACCCGATGACGCTGCCGAGCCCGGCTTACACGCCGACCTATGATCCGACCGCACCGCTGGACAACCAGACGCCGGTCACGGTCAGCGGCGCGGATGTGACCAACCAGAACTTCGGCTACCAGGAACTCCTGGGCAGCATCAGCGGCACGGTGTGCGAGGGCGACGGCGACGGCGTCTGCGAGCCGGGCGAAACCGGGCTGACCTCGGTGACGGTCACGCTCATCTACGCGGGGCCGGATGGCATCCTCGGCACGACCGATGATGTCAGCACGCCGACGACCACCGACGCCAACGGCGACTATACCTTCACGGGGCTGGAGCCCGGGCTGTACCAGGTCATCGAAACCAATCCGCTGAACTACGTCAGCCTGGCCGACGCAGACGGCGGCAACCCGGACAACATCACCGTCCTGCTGCCGCTCGGCGGCACGGTAGTAGACCGCGACTTCGAGGACGAGCTGGTCGATATCGGCTACATCGGCGACTTCGTTTGGTGGGATATCGACAACGACGGCATCCAGGATGCCGGCGAACCCGGCATCCCGGGCGTGACGGTCGAGCTGCTCAAGAACGGCAACCTGTATAAGACCACCACGACCGACGCGACTGGGAAGTATGAGTTTACGGCCCTGGCGGCAGACAACTACACAGTGCGCATCCTGGCTGCGGAGTTCGGCGCGGGCGGCACGCTGGAGAACTGGACCGCCAGCCCACAGGATCAGGGTACCGATGATGCGGTTGACTCCGACGGCGACCCGACCACGCACGATGCCGCGGTGATACTGGGTGCAGGCGAGAGCACCACGATAGTGGACTTCGGGTTCACGATTGTCTCCAGCTACACGATCACCAAGACACTGACGAGCGCGAATCCGGCGCGGCTGGGCGAGGAGATCACGTTCAGCATCACGATCGTGAACACCGGCGATACGTGGCTTTCGACGCTGCCGCTGCAAGACGTCTATAACAACGCCTACCTGACCTACGGCTTCGGCGGCACGTTTGCCACGCCGGACACGGTGGACCATGTCAACGACGGCGTGCTGGACTGGACGGACCTGACGGCCGCGGCGCCCTACGGGTTCGGCGCGGACATCGCACCCGGCGAAACGAAGGTCGTGCAGATCAGCTTCACGGCGCGGGCCGACACGAGCGCACTGCCCGGCAGCGAGGTCGTCAACAGCGTCACCGTGACGAACGCCGTGGCTGACCCGGACGGACCGGCCGGCCCGCTGCCGCCGCTGGCGCCGCTGACGCCGCAGACTGAGGAAGAACCGGTCAGCATCTACACGCCGACCGGCCTCGTGCTCGAATGGTTCGACGCAGCGATGACGGATGGCGCGATGCTGGTGAACTGGCGCACGGCCAGCGAGGCCGAGGTCATCGGGTTCAACGTCCTGCGCCGGGCGGAGGCAGACGCCAAGTTCGCGCCGGTCAACGCCGAGTTGATCCTGGCCCAGTTCGCCGGGCAGGAAAGCGGCGGCGTCTATACGTTCCAGGATGCCGGACTGGCGTCCGGCAGCTACATCTATCAACTGGAAGGCATCCGGCTGGACGGCAGCGCCGATGTGTTCGGTGAAGTGACCGTGACCGTGCCGTAAGGCACACAGCCAAACCGGAGCGCAGACAGATGCAAGACCTGCCCCGACGAACTTGCGGTACGGAAAGGCAGGTCTTGCACCGCCCCCTGAACACAAGGAGGTGAAAGGCATCATAACACAGAGACGGCGCGAGGAGTACCCGGCCCGTGATGATACCTCGGGCCGGACCGAGGCGGAACGTATTGAAGGTTTTTAGTTCATTGGAGGAGACCATCACATGCAATCTGTAAAGTTACCCCGGAATCTGCGCAAGCTCATGGCCGTTGCCGGCCTGGCGCTTGTGCTGCTGCTGGCGCTGACCGGTATGGCCTTTGCCGCACCGGAAGCGCCCTATCACAGCGTCGCCCAGGTCGCGCTGATCGACCGGGCCGCGGCCCCCAGCGCGCCGATGGGCAAGTCGACCATCGGCGACTACGTCTGGCACGACGCCAATGCCGACGGCAACCAGGATCTGGGCGAAGTCGGCATCGACGGCGTCATCGTCAACCTGTACCTGGACAGCAACTTCAACGGCGTAATCGACCCGGGCGAATACGTTTCGTCCATGCCCACCGGCGACGATCCGGATACACCCGGCACGCAGCAGGGCTGGTACGCGTTCGACGTCACCGCGGCGGGCAACCAGTACATCGTCGAGATCGATCCGGCCAACTTCGCCCCCGGCGGCGCGCTGGACAACTACGTCCTGACGAGCACGGTGAGCTACCCGCACGCGTGGGTGGTGCCGCTGCCCGGCCTGATCGAGACCTATCTCGATGCGGACTTCGGCTACGCGCTGACCGGCGTGGAAGTGACCAAGGACCCGCCGACGCAGACCCTGCTGGCGGGCAGCACGGCCACCTTCACGGTCATCGTGCGGAACACCGGCGAAGTCTACCTGTCGAACATCGTGCTTGCGGACATCGTCCCGGGTGCGGTCTGCGTGCCTGCGGTCATCCCCGGCCCGCTCGCGCCCGGCGCGACGGCCAGTGCGGTTTGCACCGTAACGAACGTGCAGGCACCATTGATCAACTACGTGGACGCGACCGGCACCTCGACCGATTCGGGCGGCACGGAGCTCCCCGGCGACACCACCCAGACGGACACCAGCAACCCGGCTGAAGTCCTGTTGGCTGCGCCGGCCATCGACGTGGAGAAGTATGTGTCGATCGACGGCGGGTTGACGTGGGTGGATGCGGACACGGTGACCGGGCCGTACTTGAACACCGGCATCCAGCCGCAGTTCCAGTTCGTCGTCACGAACGTCGGCAACGTGGCGTTGAGCAACATCACGCTGACCGACAGCGATTTCTCGCTGGCGGGCTGCACTGTCCCGCCGACGCTGGCAGTGGGCGGTTCCTTCTCGTGCACGATCACTGCGAGCTGGTTGAGCGGCCAGCACACCGACACGGCGACGGCCACGGGCCAATACACCGATAGCAGCAACGTCACCGCAACGGTTTCGGATACCGACGATGCGAACTACTACGGGTCGGACCCGGAGATCGACGTGGAGAAGTATGTGTCGATCGACGGCGGGGTGACCTGGGTGGATGCGGACAGCGTGACGGGGCCGTACCTGAACGGGGCGACGGTCGCGCCGCAGTTCAAGATCGTGGTGACGAACACGGGGAACGTGCCGCTGACGAACGTGGACGTGACGGACAGCGTGTACGGCACGATCAGCCTGGACGGGACGTTGGCGGTGGGGGCGAGCGCGGAGTACTTCGTGACGGGGACGTGGGCTGCGGGGCAGCACACCAACGTGGCGACGGCGAGCGGCGAGTACACCGACGACAACGGCAACACCGAGCCGGACACCGACACGGATGCGGCGAACTACTACGGGTCGGACCCGGAGATCGACGTGGAGAAGTATGTGTCGATCGACGGCGGGGTGACCTGGGTGGATGCGGACAGCGTGACGGGGCCGTACCTGAACGGGGCGACGGTCGCGCCGCAGTTCAAGATCGTGGTGACGAACACGGGGAACGTGCCGCTGACGAACGTGGACGTGACGGACAGCGTGTACGGCACGATCAGCCTGGACGGGACGTTGGCGGTGGGGGCGAGCGCGGAGTACTTCGTGACGGGGACGTGGGCTGCGGGGCAGCACACCAACGTGGCGACGGCGAGCGGCGAGTACACCGACGACAACGGCAACACCGAGCCGGACACCGACACGGATGCGGCGAACTACTACGGGTCGGACCCGGAGATCGACGTGGAGAAGTATGTGTCGATCGACGGCGGGGTGACCTGGGTGGATGCGGACAGCGTGACGGGGCCGTACCTGAACGGGGCGACGGTCGCGCCGCAGTTCAAGATCGTGGTGACGAACACGGGGAACGTGCCGCTGACGAACGTGGACGTGACGGACAGCGTGTACGGCACGATCAGCCTGGACGGGACGTTGGCGGTGGGGGCGAGCGCGGAGTACTTCGTGACGGGGACGTGGGCTGCGGGGCAGCACACCAACGTGGCGACGGCGAGCGGCGAGTACACCGACGACAACGGCAACACCGAGCCGGACACCGACACGGATGCGGCGAACTACTACGGGTCGGACCCGGAGATCGACGTGGAGAAGTATGTGTCGATCGACGGCGGGGTGACCTGGGTGGATGCGGACAGCGTGACGGGGCCGTACCTGAACGGGGCGACGGTCGCGCCGCAGTTCAAGATCGTGGTGACGAACACGGGGAACGTGCCGCTGACGAACGTGGACGTGACGGACAGCGTGTACGGCACGATCAGCCTGGACGGGACGTTGGCGGTGGGGGCGAGCGCGGAGTACTTCGTGACGGGGACGTGGGCTGCGGGGCAGCACACCAACGTGGCGACGGCGAGCGGCGAGTACACCGACGACAACGGCAACACCGAGCCGGACACCGACACGGATGCGGCGAACTACTACGGGTCGGACCCGGAGATCGACGTGGAGAAGTATGTGTCGATCGACGGCGGGGTGACCTGGGTGGATGCGGACAGCGTGACGGGGCCGTACCTGAACGGGGCGACGGTCGCGCCGCAGTTCAAGATCGTGGTGACGAACACGGGGAACGTGCCGCTGACGAACGTGGACGTGACGGACAGCGTGTACGGCACGATCAGCCTGGACGGGACGTTGGCGGTGGGGGCGAGCGCGGAGTACTTCGTGACGGGGACGTGGGCTGCGGGGCAGCACACCAACGTGGCGACGGCGAGCGGCGAGTACACCGACGACAACGGGAACACCGAGCCGGACACCGACACGGATGCGGCGAACTACTACGGGTCGGACCCGGCGATCGACGTGGAGAAGTACGTCTGGGACGGCACGACCTGGCAGGATGCCGATGTTGCGCCCGGCCCGACGCTGCTGACCGGCACCAATCCGCAGTTCCAGTTCGTCGTGACGAACACGGGGAATGTGACGTTGAGCAACATCACGCTGACCGACAGCGACTTCTCGCTGGCGGCCTGCGCGATCCCAGCCACGCTGGCCCCGGGTGCATCCTTCACCTGCACCATCACGGCGACCTGGGCGCCGGGCCAGCATACCAACACGGCGACGGCGAGCGGAACGTACACCGACGGCAACGGCAACACGGAGCCTGCCACGGACACGGACGATGCCAACTATCTCGGCGCGGCCAGCAGCTTCGGCGACCTGGTGTGGTGGGATGTGAACGGCAACGGCGTGCAGGATGCGGGCGAGCCCGGCATCCCCGGCGTGACCATCGACCTGTTCGGCTACCCGTCGGTGACGACCGATGCGAACGGCGCTTACACCTTTACCAACCTGCCGGGCGGCAGCTACGTTCCAGACATCAATGCAACACAGTTCGCGCCTGGCGGCCCGCTGGCCGGCTTCACTCTGAGTCCCGCGTTCCAGGGTGGCAATACTGCGCTGGATTCGAACGGCGTGACGGACGGCGCGGGCGGCGTGCAGGCGACAGTCAATCTGCCAGCCAGCACGAGCAACCCGACCATCGACTTCGGCTTCGTGAAGCCCACCAGCTACACGCTGACCAAGGTCGCGATGCAGACGGAGGCGGTGCGGGTCGGTGATCCGGTGCAGTTCAAGATCACCATCCATAACACCGGCCAGACCTACATCAGCGTCCTGCCGCTGGTCGACTCGTTCGACCCAACTTACCTGAGCTTCGTCAGCGCGACCTTCAACGCCGATCCGACCGTGGTCCCGCCCGACTCGATTGTACCTGGCGTGCCTGCGGTTCTCCCCGGTCCCCCAATCACCGGAACTCCCACTACCCTTACCTGGAATGATCTCACGGGTGTGGGGATGCTGGCCCCGGACAGCTTCTTCGACGTGTACGTCAACTTCATCACGCTGGCGGACACGACGGCGCTGCTGCCGGACGGCGAGACCATCAACACCGCCACGGTGCTGAAGGACAACACGCGGGTCGATCCCGACGGACCGGGCGGCGTGCCTGAGGCCGTGCCGCCGACGAACGACCTGACCTCCTCGGATGGCGTCATGGCGATCCAGCCGACCGGCCTGGCCCTGGCCAGCGCTATGGTGACGGCGATGGCTGACGGTGTGCAGGTGGCCTGGGAGACCGCGGACGAGTCCGCGATCCTCGGCTTCAATGTCCTGCGGGACGGCGTGGCCGTGAATGCGGAGTTCATCCTGGCCGGTGCATCGGGCACGAGCACCGGCGGGGCGTATAGCTTCCTGGATGCTGGCGCCTTCGGCGCTGGGGCCTTCGGCGCTGGGGCCTCCGGCGCCGGGGCCTATGCGCTCGAGGTGATCAAGCTTGACGGTTCCGTCGAAGTGATCGCCCTCAACTAGGAGTCGCCTTTGGCACAGGCCATGAGGGTCCTGGCAACCCTCATGGCCCCAGCATATACGTTGTGGGGTCCGCATCGCGGTCGCATAGCGACCGTCAGGATGCGGACTCCACAAGGCTTTACAGATCATGGGCGCGGCGGCCGCGGGCAAAGGCCCTGCGCGCCGGCCCTGCGGATAGAATGATACGATATTGAGCAAGGGGCGTTAAGATGCAAGCGAGACCTGGGCGGGCCATCCGGGGGTGGCTCATCATGGTGATGTTGGTCCTGCTGGGAAGCCTGGCGCCGGCTGCGCCGCGGGCTGCCGCGCAGGTGACGGCGAGCCCGGCAGCTTTTGCACTGCCGTGGACACCGCCGGCGCCGGGCTATCGCGTCAAGGTAGACGCGGACGGGCTGTATGCGCTGAGCTACACGGCTCTCTCCACGGCGGGCCTGCCCGTTGCCACGCTGGACCCGCGCTCCCTGCGCATGTACTTCATGGGCACGGAAATTCCCATCCGCGTGACCGGCGAGGATGACGGGGTCTTCGACGCTTCGGATGTGGTGCTGTTCTACGGCCGCGGCGTGGATTCGCTGTTCCTGGACGGCGTCCTGCCGACCAACAAATATACGGCGTCCACCGTCTACTGGCTGACCTACGGCTGTGCGGCGGGGCCGTGCGCAGGCCCGTATGGCCTGCGGATGACCGATGTGGACGGCTCGGGCAGCGGGAGCACGCCGCCCGACTTCGTGCATCGCGAGCGCCAGTGGCGCAGCCGGAACTACCTGTCGGCATATCCCTTCGAGCACGATGCGGACCACTGGTTCGACGACCAACTGACGAGCTTCGCCAACCTGGATCGCACTTTTCGCGCGACCAACCTGTCGGCCAGCTCCGCGCCCGCCACGCTCAACCTGCGGCTGCTGGGCTACGGGTCGACCCAGCCCGAGCATCACCTGCGCGTGTGGGTGAATCCTGCGCTCAACCCGACCCCGATCATCGATGGGTCTCCCGGCTGGACCGGCTTCGATATCTATACCACGTCCGTCCAGGTGCCGCGCAGCTACCTGATCGAGGGAAACAACACGATTCGCTACCGGCTTGTCGTCACTTCCGGCAGCGACTTTGCATATCCGGACTGGTACGACTTCTTCTATTACGACCGGTACGTGGCGGAAAGCAATCTCCTGGACTTCAACAACGCAGACGCCGGGACCTGGCGCTATGACGTCAGCAACTTCACGACCTCGGACGTCGAGGTGTATGATGTCACCGACCCGTTTGCGCCGCAGCGTTTCATCAATACGACCATCACCCCGGCCGGCGCGACTTTCAGCGTCGGCTTCGGAGACACGGCTGCGGGGCCCAGGAAATACCTGGCGCTGACCGCGGCCGCACGCAGGACGACGGCGATCATCGAGCCCGCGACTTTCCTGGCATCGCCTTACCGGCCCGGCAACCTGCTCGATTCGGCCAACGCGGCGGACTACATCATCATCACGCCCCGCGACTTCTGGGGCCAGGGCGACACGGAGCCCTTTACCCTGGCGAATGCCCTGGCCGACTACCGCGCGTATGACTTCCGGGTGGCGTTGGTCGACGTGCAGCAGATTTACGACCAGTTCAACGGCGGCATGATGTCGGCGGAGTCCATCCGCGATTTCCTGGCCTATGCCCACGCGAACTGGACCGGAGCCGGGGACCCCAACGTCAAGGCGCCTGCTTACGTCCTGCTCATGGGCGACGGCACCAACGACATGCGCAAGTACCGCTCGTCGTACAATACGTATATCCCGCCTTTCCTTTACCTGGCGGATCCGGACATGGGCGAGACGGCCGCGGACAACCGGTTCGTCACCTTCATCGGCAATGACAGCTTTCCGGACATGCACCTGGGCCGGTTCCCGGTCAATAACGTGACGGAAGCACAGGCGATGATCAACAAGGTCATCTATTATGAGGTTGCCTGCCACTGCAACGATACATGGAACAAGCACACGCTCTTCCTGGCGGACGACCTGGAGGGCGGCGGCGGCAACTTTTACTATTACTCGGACTTGATTGCCGATGGCTACGTCGATGCGCCGGCGAACACGATCAAGCTGCTCCCGGAGGACTTTACGGTCCAGAAGGAATACCTGGGCATGACGTGCGATCTCGGCAATCCGGCGGATGCTGCGCAGTGCCGGGCGAACACGGTCAATGCGTTGAACACGACCGGCGCCCTGTTTGTCAGTTTCGTCGGACATGCGACGCAGCAATACTGGGCCGTGGAGCACATGTTTGACAGCAATGCGAGCGCCCTGCTGACGAACGGGCCGTGCCTGCCCATCATGCTGCCGATGACGTGCTACGAGGGCTCGTTCCAGGACTACCGGTATGCATCCGTGATGAGCGAGACGGTTGTGCGCCAGCCGGTCAGCGGCGCGGTGGCGAGCTTTGCGCCGACGGGCTTTGGCCTGGTGACGGGCCACGATTATCTGGAGGAAGGCCTGATGCTGGCGTGGTTCCACGAAGGCATCAACCGCCTGGGCGATGCCACCACGTATGCGAAGCAATACCTGGTGGACAATTCGGGCGGGCAGTACCTGGACCTGCTCGATACCTTCGGCCTGCTGGGCGATCCGGCCCTGCAGGTCAAGACGCCGGATGTCTGCCTGATCCCGACGGCGGTTACGATGAACGGGTTTGCCGCGGAGCCCGCGGAGGGCGGCGCACAGGTCACCTGGCAGACCGCGGACGAGTCGAACATCCTGGGGTTCAACGTGCTGCGCCGCGACACAGACTTCAGCCGCGAGGGCAGCGCCGGCGCATACAGCGCGGTCAATGCCGAGCTCATTCCGGCGGCCTATATGGGGCTGCCCCAGGGCAGCAGCTACAGCTACCTGGACCTGGACGTCCGACCGGGGGAGACGTACCAGTACCAGATCGAAATCATCAAGCTCGATGGCGCCAGCGAGTTCTACGGCTCCCGCGAATTCGGGACGGTGGGGCTGCAACTGGTCGAGCCGCAGACGCAGTAAAGAAATCCACATCAGGGAGGTAACGCCTCATGCAGCCGGTAACCCCGCGCAGGCGTATCGGTATGTTGTTGATGGTCAGTGCGATCGTGGCAGCGTTTCTGACGCCGGTCAGCGCACTTGGTGCAAGTACAGGCGGTTTGCCGGCGGCTGCGGGCGAACCTGACGGCCAGGTGCGCCTGCTCAACGCAGATGCGCAGGGCGTGGCGCTGGAGCTGGCCGCACCCGCGTTCTCTGTGACCGGTGACGCGGCCTGCCAGCGGGCCGAGGCGCCGGGCTTCGTCCTGAGCGAGGAGGCTGGCCGGCCGCAGGTGCCGGTCAGGGTCGTGCTGCTGGGCGTGCCGCCGGATGCGGAGCTCGACCTGCAGGTCAAGGCTGCGCCCGCGACTGTGCTGGCGACGGGCATCGACCTGTGTCCGGCCCAGCCGGTGGTGGCCGATGCGGACGCGTCCGAGGCTGAGGTAACGGGCGCGGCGCCGGCGCGTGACGCGGCCATCTACGGGACCGACGCCCTTTACCCCGCGCAACCCGTGCGCCTGGTGGAGCTGGGCTTCATGCGCAGCCAGCGGATCGTGCGGCTGGAGTTCTACCCGGTACAGTATAACCCCGTTTCGGGCGAGCTGCGGGCCAGCGAGCGGATGACGGTCGCGCTGCGCTTTACGGGCGCTGTGCAGGCCGCAGCCGCCGGCTGGCAGGCAGAGCCGGCGGAGTTCGAGGCGGCCTTCCAGCGTTCGCTGCTCAACTACGAGTCCGCGCGCACGTTCCGGCGGAGCGAGGTCGCGGCTATTGCAGCGGCTGCTGCGCCGGATGCCTGGACGCCGCCGCAGCCCGGCTACAAGGTGCTCGTGCGGGCCGAGGGCCTGTATCAACTCACGCCGGCTGCGCTGGCGAGTGCGGGCCTGCCCGTCGCGCAACTGGACCCGCGCTCGCTGCGGCTGTTCAACGGCGGGCAGGAAGTGGCCTTGCGCGTGACCGGCGAAGCGGACGGCAAGTTCGATGCGGGCGATGTTGCGCTGTTCTTCGGCCAGGGGGCAGATACCCGCTATACGGATACGAACGTTTACTGGCTGACCTACGGCGGCGCGACAGGCCTGCGCATGTCCACCCGCAACAGCATTGGCGGCGGCACCGCAGCCACATCCTTCTTCACCAGCATCAAGCGGGAGGACAATACCGTCTATGACTCCGACCTGCCGGAGGACACGCTGGCGCCCATCGCCGGCCATGACCACTGGTGGGGCCAGCAGATTTCGGCCATCGGTGCGGGCAAGACGGGCACGCTCAATGTCAGCGTCGCCACGCCGGAACTGGCAACCGGCGCAGCCAATGCCTCAGTCAGCGTGCTCCTGGGGGGCGTCACGGCCGGCTCCCACCACGTGCGGCTGTACATCAATCCCGCCAGTCACCCTGACAGCGTGTGGAATGGCATCTGGGATGGGCCGACCGCGCACCTCATCTCTGCCACCTTCCCCCAGAGTTATCTGAGCGGGACCGGGAACAACACGATCCGGATCGAGCTGATCAACGATGTGTCGGGCCTGGCCGCGGATATCGTGCGCGTGGACTGGCTGCGCGTCGGCTACCAGCGCACCTTCCGCACCGCAAGCGATCAGCTCCTGTTCGGCGGCGATACGCCGGGCGCACGGCGCTACACCGTGGACGGCTTCAGCACAGCGGATGTGGAGCTGTACGATGTAACCGACCCGCTGCGCGCGGCGGTCATCGACTGGACGGTCGAGGACCCCTCTTCTTCGAGCCTTTTCCTCCCGCTCACCGTGCGCTCGCAGCGTCCGGCGGCTGCTGCGCAAGCGGCAACAGCCGCACAGCCGGCGTTCACGCTGCGCTTCGGCGACAAGCAGACCACGCCCCGGCGCTACCTGGCGCAGACGCCCGCGAAGCGTCTCAGCCCGGTCAGCATCACATTGGACCAGCCTTCGAACCTGCAATCTGAAACGTCGGGGGCGGACTACATCATCGTCACGCACGCGGATTTCGCGGCCGCGGTGCAGCCGCTCGCCGCCCATCGGGCGACGCAGGGCTTGCGCGTGCGGGTGGTGGACGTGCAGGATGTGTACGACGAATTCGGCGGCGGCCTGATGTCGGCAGAGGCCATCCGCGACTTTATCGCCCATGCGTATGCCAACTGGCCGCGGCCCGCACCTAGCAGCGTGCTGCTGGTCGGCGACGGCACCTACGATTTCCGCTACTACAAGAACACCACGCCTACTTATGTCCCGCCCTACCTGGACATGGTGGACCCGGACGCCGGCGAGACCGCGACGGATAACCGCTTTGTGGCGGTGACGCGCGGCCAGACCGGGTATGACATCCTGCCCGACCTGGATATCGGACGGCTGCCCGCCAACAGTGCAGCGGAAGTCACGGCCATGGTCAACAAGATTCTGGCGTACGAGGCGCAGGCGCCGGCTGCCTGGATGAAGCAGGTGCTGTTCGTGGCCGACGATCTGGAAGGCGGCGGCGGCAACTTCTACGATTATTCGAACGGCGTCGCGGACGGCTACACCACCTACCAGGGCGGGCAGGTCAAGATTCTGCCGCAGGCTTACACGCCGAACAAGGTCTACCTGGGCCAGACGTGCGACCTGGCGAATCCTGCGACCTCGGTCGAGTGCCGGACGCAAATCATCAGCCAGATCGGCAGCGGCTCGCTGATGGTCAGCTATGTGGGCCACGGGGTCAAGACCTACTGGGCCGCGGAGCACCTGTATGATGCCGCGGCGCTGGCGAGCGTCAACAATCCGGGCCGGCTAACCATCATGCTGCCGATGACGTGCAACGAAGGCTATTTCATCGATCCGGCAGAGACTTCGTTGAGCGAGCTGGGCGTGCGCGCGGAGAACAAGGGCGCAATCGCCAGTTGGGCACCTACAGGCTACGGGCTCGCGCCGGGACACGATTACCTCGAACGCGGGCTCTTCCTGGGCGTGTTCTATGATGGGCAGACGCTGGGGCGCGCTGCCACCGCGGCCAAGCTGTACCTTGTCGCCAATGCGCCCCCAGGCCAATACCTTGATCTTGTGGACACTTTCCTGCTGCTCGGCGACCCGGCCTTACAGGTGCCGTGAGCATATGCCTGCGCAGCACGTTAGATCCTATACCTACCGGGAGTTATCAGGAGGCAGCGTCATGAAAGCACGAATCTTCGGACTCCGCCGGCCGCGCCGTTCAGGCAGAGCCGTGTGGGCGGTCTACCTTGCCGTCATCGTGGGCTTGCTCGGCGCTGCCCTGGTGACGCCCAGTGCAGCCGCGCCCGGCGGTGCATCCACCGTCGGCGATTACGTCTGGTTCGACTATAACCTGGACGGCGAGCATGTCGGCGCGGGGAATGCGTCTGAGGCGGAGTACACAGCCGGCATCGCGGGCGTCGTGGTCGAGCTGTGGCGGTGGGACACCACGTCCGCGACGTGGGTGCTCGATGGAACCACGACCACCGATGCCACCGGCCGGTATGAGTTTCCGGCCACGGCGCTGGCAACCCAGTACGAGGTGGTCATCGCGGACAGCAACTTCCTGCCCGGCGGGCCGCTGTACGGGTACATCTACACCAGCGCAAGCACGTATCCGCAGCCGTTCGGCATGCCGGACGTGCTCGTCTATGACTACCGGGATGCAGACTTCGGGTTCGCCCAGTCGCCGCTGCAGGTCAGCAAGGCGCTGGTGAACACGAGCCCGTACACGGTCGTGGGCGATATGGTCACGTTCCGTATCACGGTCACCAACAGCAGCACTGCGCTCACGCTCGACCCCGTGCCGCTGGATGACTTCTACAGCCCGGCCTGCCTGACCTATGTAACGGCCAGCGTCCTGCCGACCAGCGTGAACACCGCGACGGGCTGGCTGCATTGGGACAACGTCGGGCCGCTCGCGCCGGGACAGTCGGTGGTCATCGACGTGCAGTTCACGGCTGCCAACACGCAGGAGATGGCGTGGAAGGAAGGCGGCTGGCAGGACTATGCGCCGAAGGGCATCCCGGACTTCGACCAGCGGCAGACCGGCTGGGATGCGCCCGCGGGCAGCGGGACCGGCTGGTACCAGTGTGGGCCGGTGGCGGCTGCGAACTCGTTGTGGTGGTTCGACAGCAAGTTCGAGCCGGCGCCGCTCGCGCCGCCGGTCGTCAACGACAACTACCCCCTGGTGCAGTCGTATGAGCCCACGAATGGCTGGGACGACCATGACGCCCGCAACGTCGCGCCGCTCGTGGCGGATCTGAGCACGCGCATGGGTACGACTGCGGGCGCGGGCACGACCGTTACCGGCTTTGCGAGCGGCATCACGCAGTTCATCGCCGATGCAGGGCTGGCCGCGGATTACACCGTCACCACACAGCCGAACCCGGCTTTCACCTGGGTAGGCACCGAAGTGCGCCGCTCGGAGGATGTGGTGCTGCTGCTCGGCTTCTGGCAGGAGAGCGTCACCGGTGCACCGGCGACGCGCGTGGGCGGCCATTACGTTACGGTTTCCGGCGTGGACCTGCTCAACAGCCTCGTGGCCCTTAACGACCCGTATCGCGACCAGGCCGAAGCGACCGGTGCGGGCCGCGTGCTGCCGGGCGCGCATCCCGCGCTGCATCCGGCGCCGGGGTTCGACGGCGAGGTGACACATAACGACGCGCAGTACATCTCGCAGGATACGTATGCATCGGTCGCGACGACACTGCCTGCCGGGGTGTGGGGACCGGTGGCTTACGTCGATCCCAGCCCGGCCACAGGCTGCGCGCAGATTGCCAACTTCCAGGGTCAGAACGTGCCGGCGGAGTTTGCGAACGTGCAGGCCGCGTGTGACCCGGCGGGCGGCGCGCTGCGGACGACCGTCGAGTATGCCGTGGCCGTTTCGCCCAAGGCAAACACACCCATGTGCAGCCCGACCACTAACATCGCGGCCGTGACGGGCGCAACGGTCGCTGAGAGCGGCTTCGTGTTGCCCCCCGCACAGTCCGAGGCCTCTGTCACGCAGGGCGCGGATTGGGGCGACCTGCCGGAGCCGCCGTACCCGACGCTGGCCGCATCCAATGGCCCGCGCCATCTCATCACCTCGCCGCTGCGGCTGGGCCGCATCATCGATGGTGAGCCGAACGGCCAGCCGCAGGCCTCCGCGCACGGGGATGACATCACCGGCACACCCGATGATGAGGACGGCGTGGCGACGCTGCCCGGACTCACAGGGTTCTGGGACGAGGGGACCGTGGCTGCCGGCTTCGGCGGCAGCCTGGAAATCATCATCAGCGGCGGCAGCGGCGTGCCGGAGGTCTTCATCGGCTACAACGGCGGCGCGCTGGCGCCCGTTGTCCTGCGCGACGCGACCGGCGCGGCGCTCCCGACGACGGCCTGGCTGCCGGGCACGTATCAAGTGTACCTGGACATCCCGGCCGGCGCAATGGCCGGCAGTCCCACGATCCCGGTGCGCGTCCGCCTGAGCCAGGCGGGCGGGCTGCCTGCCACCGGCCTCGCGCCGGACGGTGAGGTCGAGGATTACCTGTTCCAGTTCTCGCCGAACGCAGTGACGCTGTTCGAGATAAGTGCAGAATCGGCAGGACAGTGGCCGTTCTTGGTGTTGGGCATCGTCCTGGGGCTGGGAGTTTGGGCCTTACGCCGGCGCCTGTATGCCTGAGCGGGATAACTGAGTCACGGAAATTTAGTCCTCGCGACGTAATCGGAGTCGAGGCTTTGGCCGGCCTGGGCGCGTTTGTACACGACCAGATAAACCGGCTGAAGCCTCGACTCCAGTCTGGCCCGGTGTTGGGCCTGGGCTTGTTGCTTCACGGTCACTCATGGAGATAAACCCGGTGGCGGAAAATCGCGTGCTGGCGAAGCGCCTGACATCCTGGCTGGCAATCTGCGTACTGGCGATCGGCGCGGTTCTGTTAATCAACAAGGTCGATCTGAAGGCTGCGTCAAGCGTGGGGCCGACGGCCCAGTTCCCATCGCCCGAACGGTACTCTGCACCGCGCGGTCAATCCACGCTCGGCAACCTGGTGTGGCACGACAGCAATCCGAACGGATCCCAGGATTCGTTGGAGCCGGGCATCGACAATGTGCTGGTCGGGCTATACCTGGACAACGGCGACGGTGAGTTCGATCCGGCGAACGACGCGCTGCAGGGCCACCGCATCACGGGCGACAACCCGGGCACACCGGAGATCGAAACGGGCTGGTACGAATTCCAGATCGACCTCACCGATGTTTTCTACTGGGTAGTGGTTGAGCCAAGCAACTTTGCAGCGGGCGGCGCGCTGGCGGGCTACGTCCATACGAGCGCTGTGGCCTTCGGGACCAACCCGATGCTGGTCTATCTGCCGGGAGGTGTGCAGTCCTATACCGATGCGGACTTCGGGTTCGCACGGCCAGGTCTCACGCTCGTCAAGCGCGCGGGGAACACGCCGGACGGTGAGGTGCTGTACCTGCCTCCGCCGGGCGCAGCCGTCACCTATCAGTACACCTGGACCAACACCGGCGAGACCTACCTGGGCGACGTGACCATCACCGACGACAACGGTACGCCGGCCGACATGACCGATGACGTTGTCGTGTGCACGGTGCCCGGCCCCCTGGCGCCGGGCGCAGCGGGCACCTGTCTGTGGCCCGCGTTCATCGGCGCAGACCGGACCAATGTTGCCATCGCTGTGAGTGCGGCGGTGGATGCCGATGGCAACCTGCTGCCGGGCGATCCCGTTTCCGATACCGACGATGCGGTGGTCGTTATCGGGGATGTGCAACCGTCGCCCAGCCCGACCGCTACCGCGACGGCCACGCCGTCACCTACGGTGACTTACACGCCTACGGCGACTTACACGCCGACGCCGTCGCCTACCGATGTGCCCGGCGCGACGGCCACGCCGTCACCTACGGCCACACCGTCACCCACGGTGACGCCGTCACCTACGGCCACGCCTTCACCTTCGGTGACTTACACGGCAACGCCAACGCAAACCATGACGTCTACGCCGACCGCAACGGGGACATCGGTGGCTACCGCAACTTCCACGTCGTCGCCTACGGTGACTTACACGCCTACGCCGTCACCTTCGGTGACTTACACGCCCTCGCCCACTGCGACTGTTGAGGAGTTGCTGTCGCCCACGCCGACGTCGTCGCCTGCGGCGACTTACACGCCGGGGCCGGTCTATCTGCCCATCGTCATGCTGCCGCCACCGACGCCCACGCCGACGGCGTCGCCAACGGCAACGCCGTCGGCGGTGGCGACTTACACGCCGACCCGCACGCAAACACCCGTCCCGACGGCGACGGCGACCGTGCCGATCCCGGGCTACGTGCATCCGAAGTCGATCGCCGTGGATCCGCGGTCGCAGCGGGTCTACTCGACCTCGCACGACACCAATCGCCTGTATGTGTTCGATGCTGCGACTTTGGCGACGCTGGGGTATGCGGACGTGGGGCGGGAGCCGTGGGGTGTGGCCGTCAATAGCGCGACGAACAAGGTCTACGTGGCGAATTTCGCGAGCGGCGACCTCTACGTGCTGGATGCAACCACGCTCGAACGCCGCGCGGTCATCTCGGTGGGGCCGAAGCCGACCTACGTCGAAATCAACCCTGTCACGAACCGGGTCTTCGTCGTGACCTACGGCAACAGCCGCGTGGCCATCGTCAACGGCGTGACCGATCTGCTGGAGGCGACCGTGCCTTCGGGCGGCGTGGCGGCCTGGGGCATCGCGGTGAACACCGGCGCGAACCATGTGTATGTCAGCAACCGGGATTCGGGCGATGTCACCGTGTTGGACGGCCAGAACGGCTACCAGGTGTTGCAGGGGTGGACGGTCAAGCCGTGCGGCGGCGCGGGTGCGTCGCCCTACGAACTGGACTTCAACCCGCTCAATAGCCGGCTTTATATCGCGTGCTCGCCCTATCACAACGTCAACCGGGCCGCGATCTACCAGGCGGATGCGTACGGGCTGACCAAGCGGGCGTTTGTGGCTATCGGGGATGGCGGTGAGGATGCGGGCGGCGGCGTGGCCGTGGACACGGCGACATCGAACGTCTTCATCACCAACAGCCGCGCCAACACGGTCAGCGTCATCAGCGGACTGACGGATACGGTGATTGCCACCCTGCCCACCGGCCGCGACCCGTTCGGCGTGGCAGTCGATCCGCTCACGCGGCGGGTGTACATCGTCAACCGGCGGAGCAGCGACCTGACGGTGCTGCAAGACAGCTTCGCGCCCTGAGGCGGGACGCCGGTGTTCTGCATGCGGGCAGGCTCCAGCCGGCTGATGCAGGCTGACCCAATACCCCGGCAATGAACGAGAGGAGTTTGCATCCTCAGATGCAAACGGCGGCGCCCGTGATGCGGGCCGTTCCGCATCTGAGGATGCGGAACTCCTCATGCTGGTTGCCAGGATACAGAGCCAATCTTCATAAGCCTCGACTCCAGGCGGCAGTGTCCTGGCGGTCGCTGGCAATACAAAGGCCCGGAGGTGTGTCCGGGCCTCTATATTATCCAGCTTCCGGCGGGCGCGTTTCATACTGGGGGCGCGGCCAGCGCGAATACGCGAATGGCGCTGCGGCGCTGGGCACGGATACACGAATATCCCGCCGCGGCGCACACGATTCGCGTATTCGTGGCGCGCCAGCGCATTCGTTTATCCGCGATGGCCGCGCCCCCAACGTGAGACGCACCCGTTTCCGGCTTCCAGCTTCCGGTCTACAGCTTCGCCATCACGTCTTCCAGCGCGGCGCGGCTGGGGCGGAGCTTGTCCTCCGTCAGGTGGACGAGCGGAGTTTCCGGCACGTGCAGCAGCTCGTGCAGGTCGGGCCGCTCCTGCTGGTTGATGTAGATGAGGCCGGTGATGAACTGCTGGTTCTGCCGCGCCTCTTCGAGCGTGCGGAACGCGTTCATCTTGTCGGTCGGGTCATAGTCCGGGTCCAGCTTCTTGAGCAGGATGCGCGAGCCATCGTGCATCGCGACTTCCATCTCGCCCTCGTAGTAGCCGATGCTGATTTCCTCGTAGTGCGGGATGAAGTTCAGCTCGTTGAGCGCGGTCTCCTTCTGCTTGCCCCAGGTGTAGCTCTTGCTCGAATCGTCGTGGTTGTTGAAGGTGACGCACGGGCTGATGATGTCGAGCACGGCGATGCCGCGATGGCTGAACGCGGCCTTGAGCAGCGTCTCCACCTGGCGCGGGTCGCCCGCGAAGCTGCGCGCAACGAACGTCGCGTTGGCGGCCAAGGCCTCCAGGCAGATGTCGAGCGGGGGCAGGTTGTTGACCCCCGCGTACTTGAGCCGTTGGCCCAGGTCCGCGGTCGCGCTGAACTGGCCCTTGGTCAGCCCGTAGACGCCGTTGTTCTCCACGATGTAGAGCATCGGGACGTTGCGGCGCACCGCATGCTTGAACTGGCCGGTGCCGATGGAGGCCGTGTCGCCGTCGCCGCTGACGCCGATCACGGTCAGGTTGCGGTTGGCAATGGCCGCGCCGGTTGCCACGGCAGGCATACGGCCGTGCACGCCGTTGAACGCGTGGCTCCAGCCCAGGAAGTAGGCGGGCGACTTGCTGCTGCAGCCGATGCCGCTCATCTTGACGACCTGCGTCTGGTCCAGGCCCAGCTCCCAGGCGACGTTGATGATGCGCTGGCTGATGGTATCGTGGCCGCAGCCCTTGCACAGGGTGGACGGCGCGCCCTTATACGCGTTCCGATCCAGGCCCAGGCTATTGACTTTAATCGCCGCCGCTGCCGGGCGGGCGGGTGCTTCAGTCGTGGTTCCCATGATGTGCTCCTTTACTGCAAACCCTTCTGGACCTGTTCGGCAATCCACGCCGCAGTCAACGACAGGCCGTTGCTGCGCGCGACCGAAACCATCTTGCCCGCGCACCCCAGCATCTCCGACCGGAGGATCTGGTGCAACTGGCCTTCGTAGTTATTCTCCACGACGAAGATGCGGCTGTACTTCTCGGTGAAGGCCCGGACCGCATCGTTGATCGGCAGCGCCCGCAGCCGCAGATAGCTCGTCTCGATGCCGGCCGCCCGCAGCAGGTCGCGCGCCTCCATGATGGCCGGGTGGTTCGAGCCGACGCTGATGATCGCAACATCCGTGCCCGCAACCTCGTCGACGTACGGCCCGGGGACAAGATTGCGCGTCGTTTCCCACTTGCGCGCCAGCCGGTCCATGTTGGCTTCCCAGTCTTCGGGCCGCTCGCTGTAGGTGGCGTACTCGGTGTGGCCGGTGCCGCGGGTGAAGTAGGCCGCCGCGCGGTGTCGCGTGCCGGGCAGCGTGCGCCAGCCGACGCCGTCGCCATCCACGTCCTTGTAGCGGCCCCATGAGTTGCCCAGCTCGTTGAGCTGTTCCACCGTGAGCACCTTGCCGCGGTCCAGCGGGCGCTCCGGATACTTGAACTGGTCGCTGATCCAGACATTCATGCCGAGGTCCAGGTCGCTCAGCACCATGACCAGGGTTTGCAGGCGCTCCGCCAGATCCAATGCGACGTGGCCGAACTCGAACGCCTCCGCGGGGTCAGCCGGGAAGAGCAGCGGATGGCGCGTGTCGCCGTGGCTGAGATAGTAGGCTGCGGAGATGTCGCCCTGGCTGGTGCGCGTCGGCAGGCCGGTGCTGGGGCCGATGCGCTGGATGTCCCAGACGACCGCGGGCACCTCCGCGAAATAGGCCAGGCCGGCGAACTCGCCCATCAGGTCGATGCCGGGGCCGGAAGTCGCGGTCATGGCGCGCGCCCCCGCCCAGCCCGCGCCGATGACCATGCCGAGCGCGGCCAGCTCATCCTCCGCCTGGATGATGGCGAAGTTGCCGCGGCCGGTCTCGGGATCGGTGCGCAGCTTGGGCAGGTACTTGTTGAGCGCGTCGGGCAGGCTGGACGCGGGGGTGATCGGGTACCACGAGACGACGGTCACGCCGCCGAAGATGCTGCCGAGCGCGGCCGCGGTGTTGCCATCCACGAGCATCTTGTCCTCGTTGAAGCCGGTCATGCGCTCGACGCGGTAGGGATCGGTTTTGACCAGGTTGGCCTGCGCCCACTCGTAGGCGCGGCGCACCATGTCCATGTTGAGCTCGATGGGCTTGCGCTTGCCGTCGAAGTTCCACTCGACCGCGGCCTCGATTTCGGCCATGTCCAGGTCGAGGATGTGGACGAGCACGCCGACGTAGACCATGTTGGCAATGTAGTCACGCAGCTCGAAGGGCAGGCTGGCTTCCTTGACCAGCTTGCCGACCGGCATCGGGTAGTAGGTGACGTCGGGCCGCCGCGCGGCGACCGGCAGCGAGTCGTCGTAGAGCACGATGCCGCCCTCCGCGACCTGCGCCATGTCTTCCGCGGCCGTGCGGCCGTTCATGCACACCGCAATTTCGTAGGGGTCACGGCGGCCGAGGTAGCCGTCCTTGCTGAGACGGATGATGTACCAGGTAGGCAGGCCCTGGATGTTGCTGGGGAAGAGGTTCTTGCCGGTGACGGGGATGCCCATCTTGAAGAACGCCCGCAGCAATACACCGTTGCTCGTCTGGCTGCCCGAGCCGTTGACCGTTGCGATGTTGAGCGAGAAGTTATTCACCCGCACGCCATCGCTTTGCGCCGCCGGCTGTGGCTGTGCTGCCACAGCGGACGAGACTTCGTCGGGACGGACTCTGTCCGACATGAGGCTCATACTGCTTCTCCTTGAAGTTCGGTGACAGAAACCGAGAGTTCATGGGCCACGCCCATTCTGTCAAGCAAGCGCATGTGCTGAATCAAAAGTTCCTTGCCGTGCGCGTATTCTCCGTTGTGGATGGCCCCGGCGATGCGCGCATGGTAGCCCCAGACTTCCTGCAAATAGCTGTAATCGGCATAGGTGTTCAGTTCGACTGCTTCGTAGGCGTCCCAATAGGCTTCCAGCAGGCCCAGGACGAAGGGGTTTGCGATGCGCCGGAAGATGCCCAGGTGAAACGCCCGGTGTTCCTCGTATGGAATCTGGATGCGCGATTCGCCCAGCTTGGCGTGCGCCCGCTCGACGAGCTGGCACAGGTCCGCCTTGTCCTCGTCGGTCAGGAGCACGACGGCCTCGTCCCAGAAGGCCGTTTCCAGGTGGATGCGCAGGGTGCTGTACGCGCGGAAGGCCTCAGGGTCCAGCCCCAGCGCGATCATCAGGCCGAGACGCACGGCAGGGCGGAAGTCGTAGGGCAGGCAGCGGATCCCGCGGCGCGGGCTCGCCTCCACCAGGCCCAGGACCCGCGCGACCTCGAACTGCTCGCGCAGCTTGCCGACGCTGATGCCCACCTCCGTGCTGATTTCGTCGAGCGACGGCAGCCGCTCGCCGGGCTGGCAGCCGTGTGCCAGCAAGTAACGGAGGAATTCTGAGTCGAGATGCGAAAGAATCATGTATGCTGCTCTCAATCCTCCGATTGATTGGAACAATCGGATTGATTGCATTATAATCATGCCTGAGCGGATTGCAAGTCAGGAGGAATACTATGCTCGTCGTGCGTGATGTCTTTCAGGCGAAGTACGGCCGTGGCGATGAGCTGGTGGCCCTGTTCCAGGAACTGGACGGCTACTGGCACCAGTCCATGCGCAGAGTGCCATTTCGCAACTTCCGGATTCTCACGGACGCCAGCGGTCCGTTTTTTACCGTCGTGACCGAGATGGAAGTGGATACTATGGCGGCCTGGGAAGAGGTTGTGGCCAAAGAGCTTGCGCTGCCGCAGTTCGGGGATTGGTTTGCGCGCATGGCGCCGCTCGTCGAGACGGGCCGCCGCGAGTTTTATCACCTGGTTGGATAGATCGCTTCACGATTGTGCGCGGGCCACATCCTTCGACTGGTGACTGTGGGCCGGCGAGGTTGAGCCGTACACCCGCTCAGGATGCTCCGCGCATCTGGATTTGCTGATAGTGCGGGGTTGAGATTGGCCCCTGCATCCGGGGGGTGCTATAATTTGTCCTACCAGCGATGGTGCAATCAGCATAGGCTTCGCCCAAATGCTGAATATAAACGCGGAGTGCGGCCGCCTCCCCTGGCAGCCGCACTCCCGCAAATCCCTGCAATGGAGCAAGGAAGGAGTCACTCATGCGCAACCCAATTCTCGAGGCACCCACACACCTCAAGCCCGAACCCTCCGCTGCCGCGCTGCACCCTGAACAGGACCTTTGGGACACCGTTTTGGCCTCCCTGGATGACGTCGCCGCGCGCCTGAACCTGGATCCCGGCCTCCACGCGATCCTGCGCGAGCCTGAACGCGAGCTGACTGTGGCCGTGCCGGTCAGCATGGATGACGGCTCGACGAAGGTGTTCAAGGGCTACCGCGTGCAGCATTCATCGGTGCGCGGCCCCTGTAAAGGGGGGATTCGCTATCATCCGGATGTCAACCTGAACGAAGTCAAGGGCCTGGCCGCGATGATGACGTGGAAGTGCGCGGTCGTCGATATCCCGTTCGGCGGCGCGAAGGGCGGCATCCAGGTCGATCCCACGGGCATGTCACAGGGCGAACTTGCCCGCATGACCCGGCGCTTTACCTCGATGATCCTGCCCATCCTGGGCGGCAAGCGCGACATCCCCGCGCCCGACGTGAACACCAACGCACAGGTCATGGCCTGGATCGTGGACACGGCGAACATGATCGAGGGCGTCCATATCCCCGAGATCGTCACCGGCAAGCCGTTGTCGTTGGGCGGCTCGCTGGGCCGCAAGGAGGCCACCGGCCGCGGGGTCGCCATCGTCACCGGCGAGCTGCTCAAGCGGGAGGGCCGGGCCCTGTCCGACACGACGGTTGCGGTGCAGGGGTTCGGCAATGTCGGCTCCTGGGCCGCGCGCATCCTGCGCGACATGGGCTGCAAGATCGTGGCCATCAGCGACGTAAGCGGCGGGCTGTACAACGCGAACGGGCTGGACCTGGCCGCAATCGACAAGGCCGTCGCCCAGCACCCGCGACACCTGCTCGAAGGGTATGCTGCGTCGGATGTCGATCGCATCAACAACGAGGAACTGCTCGAGACGCAGGCCGATGTGCTGATTCCTGCGGCCCTGGAGCACCAGATTCGCGAGGACAATGCCGACCACATCCACGCGCGCTACATCGTCGAGGGCGCCAACGGCCCGACGACGCGCGAGGCCGACGAGATCCTGGAGGGCAAGGGCGTCATCGTGGTGCCCGACATCCTGGCGAATGCGGGCGGCGTCGCGACCAGCTACCTGGAATGGGTCCAGAATCTCCAGAATTTCTATTGGGAAGAAGACGAGGTCAACCAGCGGCTGACGAGCATCATGAAGCGGAGCTTCGCAGGTGTGTGGGACTTCTCGCGGGCCCAGCCTGTGCCTATGCGCCTCGGCGCGATGATGCTGGCGGTGTCGAAGGTCGCGGAGACGGCGCAGCAGCGCGGCATCTGGCCTTGAGGACGATTGAAGATTGAAAATTGAAGATTGAAGATTACAGACGAGGCGGCCATGTTTTGGCAATCTTCAATCTGTAATCTTCAATCTTCAATCCGTAATCGTGGAGGGTGTGATGGCGAAGAAGGAGACACCGGAGGGCGTGCCGGCGGTCGGTGAGATGGCGCCGGACTTCGAGCTGCCGGCGGACGACGGGACGACGGTGCGGTTGAGCGACCTGCGCGGGCAGCGGGTGATCATCTATTTCTACCCCAAGGATGACACGCCCGGCTGCACGACCCAGGCCTGCGGATTCCGCGATTCCTTCGTGGAAATCACCGAGAAGAACGGGGTGGTGCTGGGCATCAGCCCGGACGGGGTCAAGAGCCACGTCAAGTTCAAGACGAAGTTCGACCTGCCGTTCCGGCTGCTGGCGGACGAGGAGCGCAAGGTGGCGGAGCTATACGGAGTGTGGCGCGAGAAGACCAACTATGGCAAGACCTATATGGGGATTGTCCGCTCACACTTCGTGGTCGACGAGGAAGGCAAGCTGGCGGACGTGCAGTACGACGTCAGCCCGACCGTGAGCGTGGAGAGCGCGCTGGCAAGCCTGCGGCTGTAGTTCTGTTTTAACCGCAAAGGCGCGAAGGACGCGAAGCGACCATTTCCCCCCAACCCGTTTCCTGGGCCAACTCGCGGCCTGGGAAACGGGTTTTCCAAAGCAGCCCGAACGCATGACGGATCGGGCGCGCGATAGAGCCTGAATACATCTTGACTACCAGCGGAGGGCGAACCATGGCATCTCGTCTCATCACATGGCTCGAACCGCTGTATCTGCTTGCGATTGCTCCGCTGCTCCTCTTTCCTACGGTACGACCGATCTGGACCGCAGCGGCGCTTGCCCTCTTAGCCCTGGTTTGGCTGTTGCGGGCGTTCCTCCGCCGGGAGGTCTGGCCCGTCACGCCGTTCAACCCGGCGCTGCTGCTGTTCTGCCTGGCGGTTCCTCCGGCCGTATGGGCGTCCGCCTTTCCCGAACTGACCCTTCCCAAGCTCACCGGCCTGATCCTGGGGCTGGCAGCCTTTCGCGCGACGGGCTTTTTGGCTGCCACGCCGCGGGGACTTACGGTTATCCTCACGGTGTTCGGTCTCCTCGGCGCGGGCATGTGGGCGGTGGGATTGCTCGGCATCCAACTGCCAATCCTCGCGCCCCTGGTCCACCGCCTGCCATCTGCGTTGGTCAGCCTGCCCGGCGCACCCGAACAGGGCATCAACCCGAACCAGTTGGCCGGCGTCCTGGCGCTGTATCTGCCCTTCGTTCTTACATGGCTGCTCGTCTGCTTGCGGCGACGGCAGATCGTCTGGGCCGTCTTGCTTGGACTGGTCGCGCTCGCAGGCGCGGCAACCCTGCTCGTCACGCGTTCGCGCGCCGGCATAGTGGGCATTGCCGCAGCAGTCACGGCACTCGTCATCGTGTCCGTCTACCGGGAAGGCAGCTTGCGGCAGAAGCGGTGGGTCTCGGTTGCGGCCCTGGTCACCGTGACGGCAGGGGTGGTCGCGGGGGGAGTGTTCCTTCCGACATGGTTTGCCGGGACCGTTGCGAGCAGTCAGGTGGAGGCGCCGCTCGGAGATGCATTGCGGCAGCTATCGCTGGAAGGGCGGGTCGAAATCTGGTCGCGCGCACTGTACGCGCTGCAGGACTTCCCATTCACCGGCGTCGGGCTGGGCACGTTTCGCCGGGTGGTCAACCTGCTTTACCCGCTGTTCCTCATCCCCGCCGACATCGACATCGCGCACGCGCACAACATCTTCCTGCAGGTGGGCGTGGACCTCGGGCTCGGGGGACTGGTGGCGTACGGCGCGTTATTACTGGTTGCAGGGGCGGTGGCGTGGCAGGCCATACGGGGAGAAGACAGGATGCGGGGCCACATCGCGCTGGGGTTGCTGGCGGCGCTGATCGGGCTGCACGTCTACGGGTTGGCCGATGCGCTGGCCCTGGGTTCGAAGCCCGGGCTGGCGTTCTGGCTGGCGTTGGGGGTGCTCGGAGCCTTGGCGCAATTGCCGAGCGAGCAGCATAGGGACAAGGCGCCTAATTCGGGGGTTTTCTGACCGCGTCATATCCGGCCCCGCACGGCGGCCAGGAGGTGCGCGGCGCGGGTGCGCCAGCCGGCGCGGCCGTAGCGCGCGGCCAGCCACGCATCCTCCGGCCAGAGCGCGCGGGCGAGCAGCCGCGCAGCATCGCGGGGCCGGTCCGCGAGCAATAACTGGTAGATGAAGCGGGCCGGGCCGCCCGTGATATCCCGGCCCGCGAGCACGGAGGCGGGCGTGACGAAGCGCGCGAGCAGGCGGCGGCGTAAGCGGGAGGGCTGTAAGGCTGTCAGCGCGGCAGCGGCCCCCGGCAACCCCAGCAGCGCGTCAGCCAGGCTCAACACCTGCCAGACCGCAGTGCGCACCCGCCAGGCGCGCGCCCGCCGGCTGACCGCGGCCCAATCCAGCGGGCGGCTGCGCGCCACGAGACAGACGTCCAGCAGGCCGCGCACGCCCGGATAGGCCATCTGGTGATTCACGGCCAGGTGGACGGCCAGTTGGATGACCGCGTCCTCGGGCGCGAGGGTAGCTGCGCGGCGGCCGGCGACCGTCACGGGCTCGGCGCGGCCCGCGACGCCGGCACTGTCCACCGCGGCGGTGCGATGGAGCCATTCGCCCGCAAAGACGCCGTAGTGCAGCTCGACCAGTCCTTGGCCGGGCTGCGCGCCGGCGAGTTGAATCTCGCCCTCCCGGTCCGCCTGCAGCTCGACGGGCCGCGTATCCTTGACGTGGCGGCGGTAGCCCGCGGCCTGGAGCGCGACGACCGCCGCGGGCATCTCCGCGGCGGCCAGCCAGAGGTCGAGGTCGCCCATCGGGCGACAGGCCGGGTCAGGGTACACGAGATGGGCGAGGGCCGCGCCCTTGAACAGGATGGGGATGATGCCCGCGGCGACCAGCGCATTGAGCACCGCGGCCAGCTCGCGCGTGTGAAGCTCGGCATCGGCTGCCGCGCGGTAGTAGGCCGCGGCCAGCGGCTGCGCGAGGGCCGGCGGCAGGCGGTCGAACGCGCCGGCCCGGCGGAGGCGATGGCAGGCGTACGCGGCGAGGCCCTGGCCGATCAGCCAGTCCGCCCATGAGGGGGCGGGCCGGCCGGCGGCCCACTCCGCCAGCGCTTCATCGTCTGCCAGGGCGTGCAGGAACGTCGTTGCGTCGGGGGGCACGGCGGCGGACGGCTGCCAGACGGGCATCGGTCAGCCTGCTGCAGGGGGCGTGTGCTGGGGAGGTGCACCGTCGTGCTGATAGGCGGGCACGAGGATGCGGAAGGAGGCCTCGAGTGCGGCCGTGTCGCCGCGATAGGCGGCCTCGATCAGCCGCGCGACCTCCGGCTCCAGGAGGTCCTGCCGGCCGTTCTGCGCGACGAAAATCTTCTCGTGCCGGGTACGGCCATACTCCTCATCGGCTGCGAACAGCTCCTCGAACAGCTTCTCGCCGGGGCGCAGGCCCGTGAAGCGAATCTCGATGTCGTGCTCCGGCTCCAGGCCCGACAGCCGGATCAGGTCGCGCGCCAGGTCGACGATGCGGACGGGCTGGCCCATGTCGAGCACGAAGACCTCGCCGCCGTGGCCGAGCGCCGCGGCCTGGAGCACGAGCTGGACCGCCTCGGGGATGGTCATGAAGTAGCGGCGCACGTCGGGGTGCGTCACGGTGACGGGCCCGCCCGCGGCAATCTGGCGCTGGAAGAAGGGCACGACACTGCCGCGACTGCCGAGCACGTTGCCGAAGCGCACGGCGACGTAGCTGCAGCCGGTCTGCCGCGCGGCGGCCTCGACGAGCAGCTCCGCGATCCGCTTCGTGACGCCCATGACGTTGGTCGGGTTGACGGCCTTATCGGTGGAGATGAGGACGAAGCGCTCGACCCCGGCAGCAATGCTGGCCTCGACCACGCGCTGCGTGCCCAAGATGTTGTTGAGCACCGCGTCGACCGCGTTGTCTTCCATCAGCGGGACATGCTTGTGCGCGGCCGCATGGAAGACGATCTCGGGACGGTGCTCCGCAAAGACCGCGGCCAGGCGTTCGGGGAAGCGGATGTCGGCGATCACGGGTTGCAGATGCGATTGAAGATTGAAGATTGAAGATTGGAGGTCTGCGGGGTTCGTCTTCAATCTGGAATCTTCAATCTTCAATTCGTTATGGATGTCGAAGATGCTGTTTTCGCCGTGGCCGAGGAGGATGAGGCTGGCGGGGCTGCAGCGGAGAATCTGGCGGCAGAGCTCGGAGCCGATGGAGCCGCCCGCGCCGGTGACGAGGACGCGCTTGCCGCGGAGCAGCGCGGCCACCTGGGCCGTGTCGGTCTGGATGGGGGCGCGGCGCAGGAGGTCCTCGATCTGGACATCGCGCAGTTGCTGGAGGCGGACGGCGCCGCCCAGCAGCTCGTAGATGCCCGGCACGGTGCGGGCGCGCACGCCCGCGGCCTCGCAGATCTCCACGATATCGCGGATGGCCGCGCCGGGTGCGCTTGGCATGGCGATGATGACCTGCTCGATATGGTGTTCGCGGGCCAGGTCGGGGATGCGCTCGCGGCCGCCCAGGACGCGCACGCGCTGGAGCAGCATTCCGTGTTTGAGCGGGTCGTCGTCCACGAACCCGAGGGGCACCAGGCCGGTCTGCGGGTTCTGGCGCAGCTCCCGCAGCACCATTGCGCCCGCCTCGCCCGCACCGGCTATGAGGACATGCTGGAGCGGGCCGCCGGGAGCGCCGGCCTTGCGCGCGCGCTGTGCACCGAGCGCCCCGGCGCGCAGCGCGAAGCGTGACCCGGCAATGACCGCGAAGGTCACGAGCACGTCGATCAATGGGATGGAGCGCGGGACGCCGGGGGAGAGCAGCGCAGGGAAAATCGCCTGCGTGCCGAGGAAGAGCGCCCCCTGGGCCAGCGCACCGAGTGCCGCAGACCAGACGAGCAGCATCATCTCGTCCGGCCCCGCGTACTGCCAGTAGCGCGTGTAGAGGCCGAGCACGCTGAAGATGGGTATCTTGATGAATGGGGCCGCGATTACAAAGATCAACATCGTCCGCACGTAAGGCTGGAGCTGCGCGGTGTCCAGGCGCAGGGCGAACGCGAGCACCGCAGCCATCGGCACGAGCAGCATATCAGCTGCCAGCAGGTGCCGGTTGCGCACGCGCAGCAGGAGCTGCGTAAGGCCATATGAGTGTGTCATGGATTGGATATGCCTTTTGTCGGGCCGCGCTGCTGCTCGTGAGAGCGAACAAAGTACCAGAGACTGAATGCCGCTACTGGGATCACGATTGCGATTGATAGAGATACTCCTGGCACAGACTGTACCCATGCAACAGCCAGCACTCCACCAAGAGCAGCAAGGGATGCGTAGAGTATTGTGACGCTCTTGTGTGAATGGTCGAGGATTATCAGGCGCTGGTATAGATGTGATCGGTGTGCTGCAAAGACATTCTCATGGCGCACAAGTCTTCGCAGAAATGTGAAACTCGCATCGAAAACGAATGGCCATACAGCCAGTAGGCCTACTAGTGCCATTCGATGATCTTGTTGGTGTGCGGCAATTGTCAGTGTTGCGAGGACCGATCCAATGAAAGCACTGCCCACGTCGCCCATGAAAATGCGGGCTGGGGGCCAGTTGTCAGCAAGGAAAGCCGCACTTGCTCCGGCCAATACCAACCCTGTCAATCCGACACCCGTTAATCCGCTGGTGAACCCTACCACTGCCCAGGTGATTCCAGCGATAACGGCTTGGCTTCCCGCAATGCCGTCAATCCCGTCCATAAAGTTATAGGCATTGGTCAAGCCGACTAACCACATAAGTGTCAACGGCACACCCATCCATGCAAGGTGGATCTCTCCAATCAGAGGAAGCGTGATCAAATCCCAGTAGTCGACGCCGAGCATTATCGTAAGGGCGGCTAGAATGTGAGCAATCAGTCGGACTAAATTAGGTAGTGAACGAAGGTCGTCTATCAAGCTCACCAAGGCGACGAGAGTCCATGCGGCCGTGACTAGCAGTAGAGCAGTCCAGTAGGCTGAGGCGAAGGCGACGTTGGCGGATACAGTCAGAGCAATTGTAACAACTACAATGGCGAGACCTCCACCGCGCGGGATTGGTCGGCTATGGGAACTGCGTTCGTTTGGGATATCCAGGATCATATGATCCTCTGCAAATTGCCTGATCGCACGCACGCCCAGCCGCGACAGCAGGTAAGCACATGCGGCTATGATGCCGAGGGCCAGTGGGGCGATTTGAGGGGTCTCTTCACTCAGCACTTGGGAGAACCCCGGAACGGCGCATTTCTGCGATGGTATCTTGCCAACCGAAAGATAAGTTATAGGCAGGCATGAAGTTGAGCTCCTGCATGATCTTTGACCCGTCAACTGCTACGTTTTCAAGATACCTTTGCAGCATAGTACTGCTGACAGGCAACGGGTGTTTGATGATGCGTGAGAAGCCATCCGCAATCCGAAGCCCAAGCCGAATAGGCGCGACAGGCAACGCAATGTGCGGCGGTGGACGGCCTAGCCCATCGCAGATCGCTTCGATGATCTCGTGCAGCGAGTGGGTCTCGCCATCCGTCACATTATATATCTGCCCTGCTGCGCGAGGATGCTCGATGGCCGCCTGCACCGCGTTCGCCATGTCTTTATCGTAAATCAGCGTGCGCCGATTCCCACCGCTACCGATGGGCACAAAGCGCCTTTGCGATAGTGCGTACACGAGTCGGCTATAGTTGCCTTTGACGCGGCTGCCATACACTGACGCAAGCCGGAGCACCACACCTAGCGGACCACCGTCCGGGCCTGCTGCAGATAACACGATGCGTTCGGCGGCGAACTTCGTTTTTGCATAGTACGTATCTGGCATGACCGATGATGACTCGTTAAGGAGGCCACCCATTCCAGCACCGTAGACGGCGATCGTGCTCAGGAAGACCAATCGCCGTACGCCAGCGCACCGGGCAGCTTCCACAACGGTGGCCGTCCCTTGCACGTTGACCCGCTCATACTCGGCATATAGATGCTGCGCTGGATTGCTGATGTGAAGAAGAGCGGCCATATGAACAACATGAGTTACGTCTCGCATGGCCGCATCAATGAGATACTGGTCACAGATATCCCCAGTTAACCAGTCGTTGAGTTTTGCCTTAAGGGCTGCGGGTGGTTCCTGCAAGGCTAAACCACGGACGCGGTAGCCACTGGCGGCCAACTGATTGACAACCGTGGGTCCCAACGCGCCGGTGGCACCGGTAACAAGGATCAGCCGCTCATCCATGATTGTCCGGTGAAGCGTTCGTTACTTCTGCAATCACCCGATCATACGCCCCGATCACCGCGCTCTTGCTGTAGCGTTCTACAACCCATTTGCGCGCGTTTGCACTCATCGTCCGGGCCAAGTCCGGTGAATCATGTAAGCGTCGAATCGCTGCGATCATCTGGGGGGCAGACTCTGGCTCTACGACGATTCCGCTATTTGAGCTAAGAAGTAGCTCCGCTGTCTCCGTTCCAGGTTCGCAAGCCGCTACAATCGGCCGTCCAGCCGCCATCGCGGTGTAAATTTTGGAGGGAACTGTGTCATACGAAAAACCCGATTGCATGGGAGAAACACAGATATCGGCTGTCGCATAGGTCTCTGGGATGCGGTTATAGGGCTGGAAGGGCAGTAATCGAATGTTGTTGAGCCCAGAAGCAGCGATCGCGTGTTCGAGCTTTGGCCTTGCTGCGCCGTCGCCAATAATCAACACGACAATATCGGTATCCATCGCAAGTGCGTGTGCAACATCGACCAGTATCTCCAAACCTTGCGAAAGCCCGATATTGCCAGCGTAAAACACGACAAACTTGTCCTCCAGTCCGAATTCCTTAGCAAAGCTATTGTCTTTTGGCGTGGGGGATAGCCAATCGGTATCAACAAAGTTCGGTGTGAAGTGCAACTTGCTGTCCGGTACCCCGCGTGATACCAGGCTGCGGTTGAAGCTTTGAGCAATGGAGGTAATCGCAGCAGAATGATTGTACACAAACCGTTCGATAGCGTAAGCGAGCGCGATCAGAGCCTTGTTCTTTAGCAACCCCATGCGAATAGGTGCGTCTGGCCACAACTCCCGAACATCATAGATCATCTGGCCCCGCAGAAACACCTTCAATAAGAATCCATTGAGACCTAAGGTAATCGGCGGAGAAGGAACAAAAATGATATCCTGCCGCCCCAGTCTGGTCAATCCCACCACTAGAGTCAACACCTGAAACCACAGGTAGTCGAGTGCCCGACGCCAAATGCGTTGTCGCTTGAGCGGCATATACACGCGTACGACCTGCACACCTTTCTCGCTCGTTTCCGTATAGAGGGTGGGAAGTCGGCGGCGATAGATCGGGTTCTTGAGCACCTCGGGTGAGGGATTGTAGTGCGGCATCGAAGTCAGCACCGTGACCGTATGCCCGCGTTCCTGCAGACCGTGAGCCAGGTCAGTCATCAAGTTCGCAGTGGAAACCGTGTCCGGTCCGAAGACCAGGGAAAGCATCAGGACCCGGCTCATTTGGAACCTCGCCCCTTGCGCAGCTCGAAGTAGCAGGCGTCCACATAGAATCTGAACCACAGGCCGTGCAGACCATGATAAATCAAGCCTTCGGGACCATCCAGGAAACCGCCTCGCACGATATAGCGGATGAGAAAGTAAAGCACTGCGCGCAGGAAGAGCGGACCGCGTTCATATACGGATGCCCTGAGCCAGCGGCGGCGCTGAATCGGTGAGCCCATCAGCTTGGCTTCAAGGAGTCCATTGCCTGTTTCGCCTGCCCGTTTCAGAAGATGCTGGGCTTCCATCTGCGCCCAGCGGTTGTGTCGGGCTGTCCAGGACGAGAGCGACGTAGCCGTGACTTCGATCAGGTCGGCTTCGAGCTGTTCCACTTTGCCGTGGACGAGAAAGTGTTGGTCGTATTCCCGTTCTTCGCAGCGCCCCGCACTGCGTTGAAAGATGCGGCAATGATAAGTAGGATAAATGCCGCCATGAAGCATGTAGCGGCCGAGGAACTCGATGCGACGGCGGATGAGCAGCCCTGCAACCGACGCATATGACGGATCGCTGAAGAAATGTGTAAGCGCCGAGACCAACTCCGGAGTCGCTCGTTCATCCGCGTCAACATGAAATACCCAGTCGAAGCTTAACGGAAGGTGTTCCTGCGCCCAGTTGCGCTGTCGCGAGTAATTCTCGAAGGGGTGAGATACGATCTTGTCGGTAAAGCTCCTAGCAATGCTGAGAGTTGCATCGGTGCTGCCGGAATCGACGACGAACATCTCGCCGGCCCAGCCTGCCAACGATTGCAGACAGGCCTGGATGTTAGATTCCTCGTTGAGGGTCAGGACGATGACGGAGATGGGCAGTGTATTTGCGTTCATCTATGGTCTGATGATTTCTCCGTACGCTTCGATGGTCTGCATCGCGGTCTTACGCCACGAAAACCGGCCGACATGCTCTCGCCCACGCTGCCGCAACTCCATTTGGAGCGCCTCGCTATTAGCAACGGACGCGATCTTAGCGGTCATATCATCGATCGAGAAAGGATCGAAAAAGACAGCGGCATCACCGCCGACTTCAGGCAACGATGCCACGTTGGAGCAGAGCACCGGGACATCGGCCGCCATAGCTTCAAGCACCGGCAATCCAAACCCTTCGTAAGTCGACGCAACGATAAAGGCAGCTGCATGGTGCAATAACACCTGCAAAGTGCGATCCTCAAGGTAGCCAGTCAGGATCAAGCTTCCAGCTTCAAGGCCTGCCGTGTAGGCAGCAATGTCATCCGGGGTCAGGCGTCCCACGATCACCAATTGCTGCCTGACGTTGTGCTGTTCGTGCGCCTGCCGAAAGGCTTGAATCAGTGCAGGGATGTTCTTGTTGGGGCCGAGATTGCCGAACGCCATCAGATAGGGTTGTCTGATGCCGAAACGTTCAAGCTCAGCCTTCATCTCCTCGCGGGACATTTGCAGCGGCGGGCGCTTGCGGGCTGCATCCTCAATCACTACGACGCGGTCAGCCCGGATGTTTGGATAGGCATCCAGGATTTGCCTCTTTGAGAAGTGTGATGGAGTAATGATGCGGTCGGAGCGTGAAGCAGATTGATGAACAAAGAAGGCCAAGGCTGCGCGTTTCCTGGCGGGCATCTGTGCGCCGAAGGCCTGGTAGTTCAGATCGTGAATCGTGACTATAGACGGGATGGGCAAGCAAAGGGGAGCTACATAGCCGAGAGAATGCAGCAGACTTAGTCTGTACGGTCGAACAAGAAAGGGCAGATAGAGCTGTTCAAAAATGTAGCGGCGAACCCGATGCACTGCCGATATGGGGCACACAATTCGGTGGAAATTGGGTTTAGCGGGCAGAGGCCACTCTCGCGATTCGCGATTGACAAAGACAAAGAATTCACATCGCTCGCCGGTTTCAGCGAACCCATCAAGCAAGCCGGCGGCATATGTCTCGGTTCCGCCGACAATACCTGGCAAAAGATAGGCCAGATTCAGGCCGATCCGCATATCTGTCAGTTCTGCGAAAGGCTTGTCTGCACTAACTTCTTCATCCACTGTTGTTTTCTCTGTGGTAGTCGCTTGCTCAATGCCACGATTCCTGCGGCGAATAGGACAGGATACAAGAACCCTGGGCTTAGATAGCGATAGGTCACAAGGAGCCAAACGGCCAGCATCGCGCCGACCGCAAATTGGTAAGGGTCCTCGGCATAAGACACACGGGAGAGGAATCTGTCACACCTTACTGAAATGAAGGCAAGGATAACGCCAATCATGATGGGCCCTAGCCAGCCCCAACTCATGTAATATTGACCCACAATGCCTGGGAAGGTATTACCAGATTCTGTATAGATATCAATTCCCCAACGCATCAGGGTGTAGAACCACGCCACCTCGGTGGCGGGCTTATTTTCCCACAGGAAACGCGGGATGGGGGAGACTGCGAATTGAAGCAGGGCACTCTCCCGAAAATAGTCATGATAGCTTGGTACTATTGCTACTGCGAGGGCAGTTTCAGAGAAGTAGTCGGTTGTACCGCTGAGTGTTGCCCAGTTGTCCAAAAGCAGATCGGCCGTCTCATATCGAGTGTAGCTGTATCGGAAGAGGAGTTGAAACTGCAACGCAAAAAACAACACTATGGTAAGGATCAATAAAACCGTAGTTGCATAAAACTTTGAGCGAGTCCAGGCTCTAGTGAATAGGAGAACAATGGCCGGGAGTAACATCATGGCTGTTAGTGAGCGTGTTCCCTGATCAAAGAAGAGAAGAACGGTAACGATCGATGCTACGAATGCACCTGCGATGCGCAGGCCGATTTTCACTCTTTTATCTTGTAGAACAACAAGAAGTAGACCTGCACCGGCTGTCATGGCACTTCTGGTCAGGTATAGGACTGCGCTGATGCGATTGCCCAGATTCTCCGTATACGTCCACGGTTTATCAACGGCTCGACTTTCCAAAATGCTACCAACAATGTCCCGAAAAGACATGCCTGATAGCAGATATGGAAGGAAGCCTATCGCACAGGCCAAAAGGGCTATCGTTACCAGCACAGCAGGGTTGCTAGATGACACTGGTTGCTGCTCGGGGCTGTTGCGGCTCTGACGCCCGAATAATCGCGATGCTAGTACCCAGACGAAGAGAAACAGGGCAAGGTAAAGTATTGTAAGAAGGAGGGTTTCTTCGTGGATGAATATCGGTAGTTCATCACTGAATCCGCTTGATGTCGTCCACAGGTTGAGTAGTCCGGGCAATGAATACCATCCCACGAAGCCAAGCATAATCATCAGTCTGCCCCATCGACGTGACTGGATACTCGGCATTGCGTGCTTTAGCAGGAGAGAAAGAGAAGCAGAAAAAAGCACAGCAGTGAGGAGACGAAGTGTAGTGTCGCCATGCGCTTGTAATACTACGGATATCAGTGCAGCAATGAGGGGCAGGGCAGCTAACCAAAAATCGAAGAGCATCTGACGAAAACCGCTCTTCCTGTCGGCACTCAATCGGCGCTTAGATGGCACTGCACGCACCAGAGGAGTCATGCTGGCCTACTCACAGTCAACTTCTGTGTTCTCTCGACTACTAGTAGCATCGAGCAAGGATTCTACTTCATGTATGATGGAGGGCTCCTCAGTGGTTGATATGGTTTTCAGCCTGCTATGAGCAGATCGATAACAGCCTTTCATGATCTCTAGGCGAGCCAGTTCTAGTTCAAGCGGGGCATACTTGGTTGCCAGTTGACTTCCTGCCTTAAGAATCTGCCAGGCTCGTGCTACATCTCCATTCTCTAGTAAAGCCTTAGCAGTCCAAAAGTAGGTTGCTGGCTGACTATCATCTAGCTCCAGCGCGTGAAGAAAATGTATGATAGCCTTCTCAGTTTCGCCATGAAGAAGTTCTTTCTGTCCGAGCAGTGACTCAGAGGTCACGCTATGCTCGACCGCTTCAAAACTCTCACACGGATCTAGAATAATGCTGCTCTCACCGGTGCGAATAGCTTCCATGCACAGATACATATACATATGAGACTTGCGAGCATCCAGTGTGGGGTCGATGTCTTGTGCAATTTGAAAGTATTGTTTGGCAGCATCTTCATCATGATCGAGTTCGATCTTAAGCCTCCCTTGCCCGACGTACCAAAGAGCTGAATCAGGGGTGAACTGTCGGAGTGTCAAGGCTTCTTCTGCCTTGCCCTGAGCTTCTAGAACTTGGCTGAAGTAAATGATGTCGGCTTCGTCTGGTGTTAGTCCACGTGAAAGGGCAAAGCGAAGCCAATTTGCCAGCACTTCACTACTCTCACATGACAGGAATAGGTAGCGCGTCAGCCGATACTTGCTAGTCGGCTGTGTCTCCATTGGTGGGGTCCTCAAAGAGGCTTCGTTGGATGGACAGAGTAATCGCTTGGACTCCTGAGATAGGAGCGGCCATATCCCGGGTACATGATGGGGCAAACTGGAGCGCATTACAGACAAAGTTCGGAATGAAAGACGCAGAGTGTCCCAGGGAAAGCCAAGGACGGTAATACTGCATGCAACGAATATCGCGACGAGCGAAATGAAGAACCGGCGATCAGTCATTGCGCAGTCCATCTTTGTTGCTGATGCTAGTTGCATCGATGATCTGCCTGACAGCTTCTCGAAAGCTTCGGCGGAAGGTTTCGGGTGAGTAGCGAGTGTCGGTTGCGTGCAGCACCTTTTCTGCGCGCCGACGGCAGTCGTCTGGGCTGGCGGTACTAGTCTCAACGATCACTGAGCGAACAGCCGCGACTGTCAGTGATTCGATGCGGTAGCCCCAGTCTTCCAGGTCGATATTTGCTGTGACCGGCAGGATGGGTATCAGCCCATGCGCCATGCACTCGATGACAGAGCCGGGCTGTCCTTCCGCACAGGTCGGCAGAATCACCCAATTGCACATCGCGGCCAGTTTTCTGAACTCCGGCGACCGCATCTTCACGTAACCATGGACATGAACATTTCTGTTCCCGCTGAGTTCAGCAGCAAAGGCACGAGCGAACTCGGGCTGAATGTGCTGGCAGACGTGAAGGTGGAGGTCGGTGTCGTGAAAGGCCTGGAGCAGCAGGTCAAGCCCCTTGTGAACATTCCCGAGACCACTGAAGAACAAGAAATGCTTCCGCCCTGCCTCAAAATCCTTTTCAGCCAAGTTGATGCCATCGAGGGGATAAGCTGCGTTGCATACGGATACTACATTCTTGAGATGAGCAAAAGTCTGCGCCGCAGCTTCGTTCCCCAGGCAGATCGTGCCATCTGACAGCCGGTGTGCCTCCTCTTCTATCGGTGAGCTGACACGCTCCGGGGGCAGCAGCACGCCCTTGCTAAGCGCGATATCAAAGAGACGTTGTGCGGCGCGAGTGTTTTGTTCGCGCCAATACAAGCCGGTTGCAAAGTAGACCGTGACGGGTCGATGGCTGAGTAAGCCGACTAGACGGGTAAAATTGAAGTTCGCATGCCCGATGAAAAGGTCGTAAGCGCGCGTAGGAATCCAACTCTGGTTGGTACAATCCACGATATCGACTTCGAACCCTAGTTCGTTCAGCGCACGAGGTATTTCCCTGGCGAGTCCCTGATTGCTGAACTGCGCGGGATCGCGAAATTTTGCTGGCAAGAGGAGAGGATGGACAAGATACGATACGAGCGCTCTGCGACTGGGAGTGCCCATACAGTATTCGCGGTAACCGCGGACTGTTCGGCGCTTAAGAAGCGCATAGAGGTATTCAAGGACTGCCGCACGCGGCTTTTGAGTACCTTCTTTCACGACTTCAAGTCCAAGTCGGATAAAATCTGCGCGCGTGTTGCGGATTCACTATTATCATTGCTCGAGGCATGCCAGCGCGCTCGTGAACGTTGGAATATCCACACAGTAATCGGCAGTTCGAGGAGTACAAGCACGCCTAGATATCCAGCACCTACACCTGTGGCTCCGTATGAGGGAGCCAATAACAAAGCGAGAGCGGCGATCACCATACTTCCTACCAGAAACACACCCATCAGTGGTTCGCGCTTGTGGGCCCTCAAGTAGGTGGATAGGCCAGAAAGCACAGAACTCACCACCCCCGCGATGAGGAAGACGCCGGCGGGGCCGGGCGGCAATACTCTGCTCGCCAATGGATGCTGCAAGCCCTCCAGAAGCAAGATGAGTCCCCAGGCGCCCAGCGCCAGGACTAGACCTATTACAAGGGACATGAACAACGAGCGAAAAAACGAACTATCCAGCTCACGCCACTTCCGCTCGGCTACAAGAACACCATAGCGTGGCGCCTTTGTCACGACCCAGTTCGATGACATAGCCATTACGACGTTGGCGAGGGTGTTTGTCATTCCCATTTGACCAGCCACAGCCGGGCCGGCGCTCCGGAAGAGCACGGGGGTAAAGAGCTGGCTGGTAAAATATGTGCTGATCCAACTGACCGCAATACGCCATTGTATGGGCCAAACATCCTGCCGCCAAGCAATCCTGGGCCCATCGGGTGATATCAAGAAAGCCCGGCAGAATGCTGCGTAGCGATGGAGAAAGAAGACACTCCAGACCAACCCACACGCAGAAGCCAGTGGCAAAGTCCACAGCTTCGCGCCGGAGATAATCGCGGCCCACAGCGCCAGGCCGTTAACGACTTGTTGAACCAACCTATAAAACCAGAATGGTGCGACCTCATTGCAGCCCTGCAATAGGTAAAAGAGGGGAGTCAGACATAAGTTCAGCCCTAAACCCAAACACAGGGCCAGCCACGGCAGTTGCCATTCGATGCCAGGAGTCGGCGTGCGAGAAAAAAACGCGTAACCACCTGCACCGAGTCCCAGAACGACCAGAACCGCGGCGACACTATACCACTTCATGGATAGGCGACCCAGACTAATGAGTCGTGAACGCGCTGCTGCGTCTCCCTCAATGCGGAAGCCCGGTGCGAACTTCAGGCGTGCCCACTCATGACTTGCAAACTGAATGATAGCCTGACCAAGGCCCAGCTCGACAAGAAACTGTAACGCTGTAAGGCTGCCAAAGGTATAGTAATATCCTTGAAGTTCGGGCGTGAAACGCATTGCGATGAGCAGGGCAGTTATCGGGCCCAGAACAAGGGAAACCAGATTGCCGAGCAGCGCGAACGCCACTGCGCGATCCATGTCCGCGCGACGGAGGAGATTCAGCAATCGGGCACACCGATCAATTCACAAGGAGTTGCTGGTTCCACGGGTTCTCACCCCAGCCCCGTCTCCGCCAGCCGGATCAAATACTGGCCGTACTCGTTGCCGCGCATCAACTGCCCCTGGGCGAGCAGCGCGTCGCGCGTGATGTAGCCCATCCGGTAGGCGATTTCCTCGGGGCAGGAGATCATCATGCCCTGCCGCTCCTGGACGGCCTGGACGAAGCCGCTGGCCTGCAGGAGCGTCTCGTGCGTGCCGGCGTCCAGCCAGGCGACGCCCCGGCCCATCTGGTCGACGCGCAACTGGCCGCGCTCCAGGTAGGTGCGGTTGATGTCGGTGATCTCGATCTCGCCGCGCGCGGAGGGGCGCAGGTTGGCCGCGATGTCGCTCACCTGGTCGTCGTAGAAGTAGAGGCCGGGCACGGCATAGTGCGACTTGGGGGCCTGCGGCTTCTCCTCGATGCTGATGGCGCGGCCGGACGCGTCGAACTCGACGACGCCGTAGCGCTGCGGGTCCCTGACCGGATACGCGAAGACGAGCGCGCCCTCGGTCAGGCCGGCCGCCGCGCGCAGTTGGGCGGGCAGGCCGTGGCCGTAGAAGATGTTGTCGCCGAGGATGAGGCAGGCCGGCTGGCCGGCGACGAACTCGCGGCCGATGATGAAGGCGTCGGCCAGGCCGCGGGGGGTGGGCTGCTCGGCATACGCGAAGTGCAGGCCCCACTGGTCGCCCCCGCGCAGGAGCGTGCGGAACGCGGGCAGGGCCTCCGGTGAGCTGATGATGAGGATGTCGCGGATGCCCGCCAGCATGAGCATGGAGAGCGGGTAGTAGATCATCGGCTTGTCGTAGACCGGCAGCATCTGCTTGCTGACGGCCATCGTCAGGGGATAGAGCCGCGTCCCCGCCCCGCCGGCCAGGATGATACCTTTCATGACGCCTCCCCGAATAGGACACTGATTGAACTGATTGGACTGATCTTCATGTTCTTTTCAGATTCGGCTTCAGGTGATTCTCGAAGATCTTGCGCACAACGCGAGGCTTGGGACCGAAGTTGACGACCAGTCCGACCTCATAGGGCGTGGCTTTCAGATAGTTCAGCAGCTGCGCCGCATGGTCCGGTGATATCTCGCTGGCAGCCTTGAGCTCCAACAACACGAGGTCGTTCACGACGAGGTCGGCAAAGTACTCACCCACGATACAACCGTCGAAGAACACCGAGATCGGCCGCTGCTGCTGAACCTGCAGGCCATGCGCCCGGAGCCGCATGGCGAAGGCATTCTCATAGACCTTCTCCAGGAAGCCATAGCCCAGGGCGTTGTAGACGTCGTAGAATATCTGGATTATCTGCCGGGTCAGCGCACTGTGCTTGTAAGTGGAGACCTCGTACGAACCCCGTTCCTCGTCCAGTTCGATCATGGTCACATCACTCATAAGACTGATGACGCTAACTTATCAGAATCAGATCAGGTAAATCAGCGTCATCAGTTCAATCAGCGTCCTATTCGGCGTTCTATTATCAGCTGCCGTTGGCGCGGAGGAGGCCCTGGCGCGCGAGGTAGTCGATGATTTTGCGGGCGTTTTCCTCGGGCGTGTTGTTGACCGTGTCGAGCGTGATCTCGGGGTGCTCCGGCGCCTCGTAGGGGTCGTCGATGCCGGTGAAGCCCTTGATTTCCCCGCGGCGGGCCTTGGCGTACATGCCCTTGTAGTCGCGCTGCTCGCAGACCTCGAGCGGGGTGTCCACGAAGACCTCGACGAAGTGGTCGCTGCCGACCATCGCGCGCACTTCGTTGCGGATGGCGCGGTACGGGCTGATGGCCGCGCAGATGGTCGTGCCGCCGTGCCGCGTGATCTCCGCCGCGACCCAGCCGATGCGGCGGATGTTGGTGTCGCGGTCTTCCTTGGAGAAGCCCAGGCCCTTCGAGAGGTGCGTGCGCACCACGTCGCCGTCCAGCACGGTCAGCGTCTTGCCGAACTCCAGCAGAAGCTGGGTCAGCACCTCGGCGGTGGTCGACTTGCCCGCGCCGCTCAGCCCGGTGAACCAGATGCAGACGCCCTGCTTGTGCCGCGGGGGGTAGCTCTCCGCCAGAATCTCGGCCACCTCGGGGCGGGTGAACCACTCGGGCAGCAGCCGGCCCGCGTTCAGGTAGTCGTTGCGCACCTGCGTGCCGGAGATGTCGGCGGTCTTCGCGCCTGCGGGCACCCTGCTGATCTCCTCGTAGCGGTCTTCTTCCGGCAGGTAGACGAACTGGAGGAACGGGATCATCTTGACGCCCAGCTCGGCCTCGTGTTTGGCGACGAGTTCCTGCGCATCGTAGGGACCGTAGAAAGGCTTGCCGGTGGAGTCGTTGCCCGGCCCGGCGTGGTCCCGGCCCACAATCAGGTGGTTCGCGCCGTAGTTGCGGCGGATAATCGCGTGCCAGACGGCCTCGCGCGGGCCGGCCAGCCGCATCGCCAGCGGCAGCAGGGAGAGCAGGATGCGGTCCGGGTCGTAGTGGTTCTCGGCCAGCGCCTTATACGTGCGCACGCGGGTGAAATGGTCCACGTCGCCGGGCTTGGTCATGCCGACGACCGGGTGCAGCAGCAGCACGCCATCGACCGACTGCGCGGCGCGCTTGGTCAGTTCCTCGTGGACGCGGTGCAGGGGATTGCGCGTCTGGAACGCGACGACATTCGGGTGGCCGAAGCCGGCCAGCCGCTCGCGCACCTGCGCCGGGGTCAGGCGGAGATCCTTGTAGTCATAATGGGTGGGCAGTTGGAGCACCTGGAGCTTGCCGGAGATGTTCAGGCTGCCCCAGCGCACCATCTCGGCGACGAGCGGATGGCGCAGGTCGGTGGAGCCGAAGGCCTTCTGCGCGCATTCCTCCTTGTCCCACGGGTAGATTTCCTCGACCGTCATGACGGCGAGCAGCTCGTTCTTGGCGTTGCGGAGCGCGATATCGCGGCCGACCTGGATATCGGCGTTGGGCTCGACGGGCAGCGTGATCGGCAGCGGGAACAGCGTGCCATCGGCCAGCCGCATCTCATCCAGCACGCGCTGGTAATCGGCCCGGCCCATGAAGCGGTCGAGGGGCGAGAAAGCGCCGGTCGCGAGCAGTTCCAGGTCGCAGACGATGCGCTCGGACACCTGCAGCGAGGGCAGCGTGCTGGCGTGCGCCTTGACATCGGCCAGCGCGTCCGCAGGGACCATGAGGTCAACCAGTTGGCCGCCGTAAGGCTCGATCAGCCGGGTGGGTGCAGACGTGGAAGACGGTGACGACATAAGTATCGAGATTCCTCCGTACAGATAAGGTGCTGCGGCGCAGCGGAGCTGCGCGACAGGAAGTTACAGAGACAGGATGAGCGTGCGCACGTTCAGCACGACGATCACCAGGCCGACCAGCAGCATGAACGGCTTGTGCGGCAGCCTCTTCGCCACAATGGCGGCGAGCGGTGCAGCCAGCGCGCCGCCGATCAGCAGGCCCAGGATAATCTGGCCGTACTGCAGAAACTCGCCGGAGCCCAGCGCCAGGATGAACGTCAGGGACTGGGCCGTGGTCACGAAGAACTCGGTCATGTTGACCGAGCCGACGGTGAAGCGGGGCGAGTTTCCGCGTGCTACCAGGGTCGATGTGACGATCGGCCCCCAGCCGCCGCCGCCGATGGCATCCATGAAGCCGCCGAACAGGGCCAGCGGCGCCAGCCAGGACCGGACCGTGCGCGGGGCCAACGCGCGGAAGGCCCGATAGATGATGACCAGGCCCATGACGGCCAGATACACGGCCACATAGGGTTTGATGATAGCGCCGTCGATTTCGGTCAGCAGGTACGCGCCTATCACGCCGCCGAGCATGCCGGGCAGCATCAACTGCTTCGCCAGGTCCAGATGGACATTGCCAAGCCGCCAGTGCGAGAAGCCCGAGATGCCCGTGGTCACGACTTCCGAGGCGTGGACTGCGGCGCTGGCGAAGCGCTGCGGGACGCCCAGGCTGTTCAGGATGGTGGTCGAGCTGACGCCGTAGGCCATGCCCAGAGCGCCGTCGATCATCTGTGCCACGAAACCGACGACGACGAAGGCCCAGATCGGGATATCCTGAATGTCCATCGCCGTGCCTTCCTTCCCACCGTATCAAGCTGCACAGCGTAGGGCTTTCTGCCCGTCCTGACGCTCACGAGGGGGCTAGGCTACATTGCCCACAACGTGCCGGGTATCCACCACGAGGGCGGCACGGCGCAGGACGTCCGGCCAGTCGTAGGTCGAATGGTCCGTGACGATGACCACGCAGTCGGCTGCAGCGAGCGCCTGAAGGAGGTCGGGCTCCGCGCTCAGCCCGCGGCCGTTGTGGGTCAGCGCGTGGACGTAGGGATCGTGATAGCTGACCGCCGCGCCCTTGGCGCGCAGCAGCTCGATGATATCCAGCGCAGGCGACTCGCGCACGTCATCGATGTCCCGCTTGTAGGCGACGCCCAGCACCAGCACGCGGCTGCCCTTGAGCGCCTTGCCCGCGCTGTTGAGGGCATCCTGCACCTTGTCCACCCAGTAGCGCGGCATGTCGGTGTTGATTTCGCCGGCCAATTGGATGAAGCGCGCGTTATAGTTCAGGGTCTTGAGCTTCCAGGAGAGATAGTGCGGGTCGAGCGGGATGCAGTGGCCGCCGACGCCGGGGCCGGGGGTGAATTTCATGAACCCGTAGGGCTTGGTTGCGGCCGCGTCGATGACCTCCCAGACGTCGATGCCCAGCTTGTCGCACATGATGGCGACTTCGTTGACCAGGGCGATGTTGACCGCGCGGAAGGTGTTTTCCAGCAGCTTGACCATTTCCGCGGTCTGGGTGGAGGAGACGGGCACAATCTGCTCGATGGCCTCGGCATACAGCGCAACAGCCACCTCGCGGCAGGCCGGGGTCATGCCGCCCACGACCTTCGGCGTGGTCTCGACCACGAACTTCTTGTTGCCGGGGTCGATGCGCTCAGGGGAGAAGGCCAGGAAGAAGTCCTGACCGACCGTGAAGGCAGGCGTCTGCAACCGTTCGAGCGTGGCCGGGCCGGTCAGCATCGGCAGGAGCAGCTCCTCGGTCGTGCCCGGGTAGGTGGTGGATTCGAGCACGACCAGCATGCCCGGGTGGATGTACCGGGCGGTCGATTCGCCCGCCGCGATCAGATAGCGCACATCGGGGTCGCGGGTCTTGTTGAGGGGCGTGGGGACACAGATGATCGCGGCATCGCACTCGGCCAGCGCGGCGTAGCTGGTCGTCGCCCGGAAGTTGGGGCGGATGGCCTGCAGCCGCGATGAGGGGATATCCTGGACGTAGGATTCGCCCCGGTTCAGCGCATCGACCTTCTGCGCATCGACGTCGATCCCAACGACAGGGAACCCATGCTCGGCAAAGGCGACGACGAGCGGCAGCCCCACGTAACCCAGCCCCACCACGGCGACCACCGCCCGGTGATCGCGAATCTTATCAAGGAGCGCTTCTTTCATACACTGGCATCCTGTTCTACTGCACAGATTAAGCCCATGCTCCGCGGGCCCGGGCCGGTCGCGCCGGCCTGGGATGCGGTGCGTGACATACGCAGGCACGCTGGCCTGTCGCCTCGGTGCGGTCATGACAGTTACCCTGCCACAGCCACACGCGCAGACAGGCGGCAGATATGGAGCCACCCGGAGCACCCGAATCGATGCGGCACGCTCACGGCTCGGTGCGCCCTCAAGCCAGGGGGTGTCGCGGCGGGTCAGCGTATCCGAAGCTGCTACGACGGCGTGGCTCGCTATGGCTGCTTGCCTCGCTTCTCACGGCGAGGCACAGCTCCCCTTACAAAAAAAAGCGGCCCTCCGGAGCAGAACCCCAGCCAGGCCGTCTTGGTATGCGTTCGCATATGTTCCCAAAGAAAAAGAGGAGCGTTTCAGAAATGCCCCCGGCCCGACTCGAACGGGCACGCCCTTATGGGCACAGGCCCTCAACCTGCCGTGTATGCCAATTCCACCACGGGGGCATTGTGACCGTATTATACCGCTTCTCTGTTGCCTGTCAATAACAGACCCCTTGCTCGGCGCGTTTCATACTGGGGGCGAACGCGGCCAGCGCGAATACGCGAATGGTGCTGCGGCGCCGGGCACGGATACACGAATATCCCGCCGCGGCGCACACGATTCGCGTATTCGTGGCGCGCCAGCGCATTCGTTTATCCGCGATGGCCGCGCCCCCAACGTGAAACGCACCCACGATTGCCATGCATTGTGCCGCACGGTGCGGGCCGCACGGTGTGGGCCGCACCGTGCGGATATATTAGCATTGCGGGCAAAGGGTGTCAAATCCTCTGGCCGATTGGGGGTGGGCGAAGTCATGTTGCAATCGGGCCTTCCACCTGGCAGTTGAAACTGCGGCTACCCCTACGAAACCGGCCTACGCCGGTTAGTTCCAGTCTGCGTAGGCAGACTTCGCAAGGGTAGCCGCAACTTCAGTTGCCAGGCGGGTTCACCTGGCGCACTATGAAACCGCCCTGCCGATTGGAGGACAGGGCGAAGTCATGTTGCAATCGGGCCTTCCACCTGGCAGTTGAAACTGCGGCTACCCCTACGAAACCGGCCTACGCCGGTTAGTTCCAGTCTGCGTAGGCAGACTTCGCAAGGGTAGCCGCAACTTCAGTTGCCAGGCGGGTTCACCTGGCGCACTATGAAACCGCCCTGCCGATTGGGGGACAGGGCGCTAAAGCGCCTACTACGAACGGGAGCAAGCTATTGGTTTGTAGCAGGCGCAGGTGCGCCGGATGCACGCGAATCCAGGAAGGTTTTGTCAAGGCGGGAGAGGTAAAGTATACTGGGGTGGTCCACTGTGGGGCAGTCTGTCCTGGCATCGTTCGATGCTATGCCACCTACCGATAAAGGATCACGCATGAGCCTCAAGATCGTCACCGATTCGAGCACCAGCGTTCCTCCCGAGTATCTGGCCCGGCTCGGCATCATCGAGGTGCAGGCGAGCGTCAATTTCGGGGAAGAGAGCTTCCTTCGCTCGGAGCTGTCCCTGGAGGAGTTCTACGCGCGGCTGGCGACGGCGGACCGGCTGCCGACGACATCGCAGCCCGTGCCCGGCGCCTTCCTGAGCGCGTATGCGCAGGCGGCCGAGGCAGGCGCGGATGAGGTCATCGCGGTGTGCGTGTCGGGCCGGCTCAGCGGCACGTTGAGCAGCGCAGTCATCGCGGCAGAAGAAGCGCCCGTCACCGTGCATCCGTGGGATTCAGAGCACGTCTCCATCGCGGCGGGCTGGCAGGCGCTCGCGGCCGGCGAACTGGCCCAGGCCGGCTGGCCGGCGGATGCGGTCCTGGCGCGGCTGGCCGACATCCGCCAGCGCACGTTCCTGGCCTTCGTGCCTGCCAGCCTGAAGCACCTGGTGGCCAGCGGCCGCGTGCCCAAGCTGCGGGGCGCGGTGGGCGACCTCCTGAGCATCAAGCCCATCATCAGTGCGGGGGGCGGGCTGCTGGAGCCGACCGGCCAGGTGCGCGGGCAGCGTCGCGCACTGGAGACCCTGCTCGATCGCGCGGTCACTGCCCTGGGCGACCGGCCCGTCCGCATGGCCGTCGCGCATGCAAATGTGCCTGCGCAGGCGGGCGAACTGGCCGTCGTGGCGCGTCGCGCCCTTAACGTGGCCGAAGAGTTTACCTATGACGTGGGGCCTGTCCTGGCGGCGCTGGCCGGGCCGGGCGTCCTGGGGTTGAGTGCCTATGCCTTGCGGGAAGATGAGCCGCACGGGCTTGTGGGAGGCCGAGCATGAAGATTGTCGTTGACGCCATGGGCGGTGACCACGCGCCGGGCGTCGTGGTGGCAGGCGCGGTGGCCGAAGCGCGCGAGCGCGGCACGGCCCTGATCCTGGTAGGCATCGAGGAGCAGGTGCGCGCGGAGCTGGCGAAGCACGGCGACACGAGCGGGCTGCCCATCGAGGTGGTCCACGCTTCCGAGGTGGTCGCGATGGACGAGCACACGATGGCCGTGCGCGCGAAGCGGGACTCGTCGCTCATGGTCGGGATGCGACTCGTCAAGGAGGGCCGAGCGGATGCCTTTGCCTCCGCGGGCAACTCCGGCGCGGTCATGGCTGCGGCGCTGTTCGCCCTGGGGCGCATCGCCGGCGTCGAGCGGCCCGCGCTGGGCAGCATCTACCCTGCCTCGCCTGAGCCATGCCTGGTCATCGACATCGGGGCCAATGCAGACTGCAAGCCGGAGTATCTCGTCCAGTTTGCGCACATGGGCCACCTGTATGCCCGGAAGATGTTCGGGCTGGCGCAGCCGAAGGTCGGCATCATCTCGAACGGCGAGGAAGCCGACAAGGGCAGCATGCTCATCCGCGAGACCTATCCCCTGCTGAAAGCCAGCGGGCTCAACTTCGTGGGCAATGTCGAGGGCAAGGATATCGGCCGCGGCGCGGCCAATGTCGTCGTCACCGACGGGCTGACGGGCAATGTCATCGTGAAGCTGAGCGAGGGGCTGTTCTCGTTCATGCTCAAGTTTCTCAAACGGCAGTTCACCGCGGGCGTGCGCAACAAGGTGGGCCTGCTGCTGCTGCTGCCCGCGCTCGTTGCGGCGCTGCCGGGCCTGGCCGTGCTGTGGCCGACCGTGAAGGGGCTGAAGCGGCGGGTGGACTGGCGGGAGATCGGCGGCGCGCCGCTGCTCGGCGTGAACGGGGTCGTGGTCATCGGCCACGGCCGGAGCGATGCCCGCGCCATCCAGACCATGATCCAGATGGCCGAGAAGAGCGCGCAGCAGGAGCTGGTGCAGGCCATCCGCGCTGAGTTTGCGCGCACGAGACCGTAGCTGGTTAATTCCAGCCGATCTGTAATAACCTGGCTCCGGCGCATCCTGAGCGGAGAGCGTCAAGGGCAGGCGTAGCCTGATCCATGGACGCTCGCAGCCGAAGGAGCGCCGCCCGGATGCCAGCCCGGCTCCTTCGACTACGCCTCGCCCTGGGGGCAAGGCTCCGCTCAGGCTGCCTGGCTGGCCGAACTATCAAAGACTCGCAGGTGTCTCAAACCGTAGCCGCCTGAGCCGGCAGCGGAATCCAGAGAGCTGGCAGGAGTTATGACGATCACTGAGGATAAGCAGGCCCGCCGCGCGAATGGCCCAGGGGCGCGGCGGGTGGTCATCACAGGGTTGGGTGCAATCACGCCGGTCGGCCATACGGCCCCGGACACCTGGGCGGCCTTCGTGGCCGGACGCTCCGGCGTCGACCGAGTCACCAGCTTCGATGTCTCCCAGTATCCCGCGCAGATCGCGGCGGAGGTCAAGGGGTTCGACCCGACCGCATATATCCCGGCCAAGGAAGCGCGGCGCATGGCGCGCTGCAGCCAGCTTGCAGTCGTGGCGGCGCGCGAGGCCGTGGCGGATGCCGGCATCGACTGGGCGCAGGAGGACCGCGAGCGTGCGGGCGTCATCCTGGGCACGGGCATGGGCGGCACGGATATCCTCATCGAGCCGATTGGCCGCTACGGCAGAGACGGCATGGTGCGCGTCACGCCGTACGTGGCGCTGGAACACCTGGCAAACATGCCGGCGTTTCACGTGGGCATCGAGCACGGCTGCCTGGGCACCCTCTCGACCATCGTGACCGCGTGCGCGGCGGGGACGCAGGCCATCGGCGAGGGGCTGGAACTCATCCGCCGCGGGAAGACGGACATCGTGCTGGCCGGCGGCACGGAGTCGCAGGTCAACATGCTCTTCTTCACCGGCTTCAGCGCCATGCGGGTGCTCTCCACGCGCAACGGCGACCCGCAGGCCGCGAGCCGCCCCTTCGACGCACAGCGCGACGGCTTCGTCATCGGTGAGGGCGCGGGCGTGTTCGTGCTGGAGGAGCTGGAACACGCACGGCGTCGCGGCGCGCGCATCTATGCCGAACTGCTCGGCCAGGCCGCGGGCGCGGATGCCTATCACGTCGCGCAACCGGAAGCGACCGGCGTCGGTCCCGCGCGCACGATGCGCTGGGCGCTGGAAGACGCGGGGGTCGCGCCGGAGGCGGTGGACTACATCAACGCGCACGGCAGCGCCACGGTGCAGAATGACCTGGCAGAGACCGCGGCCATCAAACGCGTGTTCGGGGAGCACGCGTACCGGCTGGCGGTCAACAGCACCAAGAGCATGATCGGCCACTGCTTCGGCGCAGCGGGCGCAGTCGAGGGGCTGGCGACGGTCATGGCAGTCTACACGGATACGATCCACCCGACCATCAACCTCCAGGAGCCGGACCCCGGCTGTGACCTGGATTATGTACCGAACGTCGCGCGGCAGCGCCGCGTGAATGTCGCCATTTCGAATTCTTTCGGCCTGGGCGGTCAAAACGCCTGCATCGTTCTCGGGAAATGCACGGAGTAAGGAACTGATCTATGCGCGTCACCTCCAACACCAAGCTCATCAAGCGCCGCAGCAAGCTGGGGCTGATCACCAGCCTGGCCGGCATCGGCGTGCTGGCCGTCGGCATGGCCGCCTCGTTCCGGCCCCAAATCGCGTGGGTCTCGCTGATCGCCCTGGTGCTCGGCTTCATGCTGGCGCAGTTCGGCAGCTACAACCTGCGCCGGTGGGGCCGGACGCCCCGGCCGGACCAGGTCATCGAAGAGTCCATGAAGGGCTTCGACGACCGGTACCACTTCTATGCCTGGACGCTGCCTGTGCCGTATGTGCTGCTGTCGCCCCAGGGCCTGTATACCTTCGTCACGCGCGACCAGACGGGCAAGATTTCGTCCGACGGGAAGACGTGGAAGAGCAAGTTCAGCCTCAGCCGCATGTTCATGCTTTTTGCACAGGAGGGCCTGGGCAACCCGACCGAGGAGGCCCGGCTGCACGCGGCCAAGCTGACGGAGTGGATCCGCACGAAGCTGCCGGAAGTGACGGTGAACGTCCAGCCGGCCATCGTGTTCATCGACGCGCGCGCGGAGCTGGATGTGACCGATGCGCCCGTGCCCGTGCTGGAGCCGAAGAACATCAAGAAGTGGCTGCGGGGGGGCGGCAAGGGGGACACCATCCGGCCCGCGGACCTGCGGGCGCTGGAGGCGTTGTTCGACGGGGCGTCGGCGGGGTGACGGATTTCAGATTGAAGATGTGCGCAGCGAAGCTGCGCCAAGATTGAAGATTATGGGCGCCTGTCTCCACCGGAGGCAGGCGCCGTTTTTCCGCTGATCCCGAAGTCACATGGCCTTATGCGGACTCCGTACAGGCGTCAGGCCGCGTGTTCGGGACGGCCCGCGAGCCAGTCTTCCAGCGTTGCAACCCGCTCCGGGTGTGCGCGGCTGCGGGCCAGGAAGCCCGCGCCGTGCTGGGGCATGGGGTCCTGGTCTGTGGGCTGGTAGCGCAGGTCCACGCTCCAACGGACCTGCCCCGAGTTGTTCGCGGTCGAGGAGTGAATGAGGCGGTCGTTGAAGATGATCGCGCCGCCTGCGTTGATGGGCAGCGGGACGATCTCCGCCCGCCGCGACTCGATATGCTCCTCATCCACCTCGGTGTAACCCGTGCCGGTGTATGTCTCCTTGTGGTGGCGCAGCGCACGTGAGAGATGCGTCCGCGGGAGGACGTGCAGGCAGCCGTTCTCGTGCGTGGCGTCCACCAGCGGAATCCATATCGTGAAGACCGGGCTGGCCTTGGCATCCGGCCAGTAGCTTTTGTCCTGGTGCCATGGCACGATGCCGGCGGCTACCTTTGGCACCTTGGGCCGCACGTTGTACACAGGATTGGCGAAGATCTCCGGACCGATCAGGCTTTCGACCACATCGAGGATCTTCGGGTTGCTCATCAGGTGGAAATAGCCGGGCAGCCGGTCGCGCCAGGAGCGGCCATAGCGCAGAAACTCCCGGTCGGTCAGCTGCTCGAACAGGCGGGCCAGCCGGGTCTCAAACCCCTCGGCCTCCAGCTTATCGGTAATCAGCCCATCGGCGTACAGATCGTCCGCGATCATGCTCACTTTTTGCATCATCGCTTCGCGCGCGGGTGCCATGTCCGCGGCATCCAGCAGGCCGGGCAGCACGAGGTAACCCTCCCGCTCGTACAAATCCAGCTGTTCCCGCGTCAGGCCCCCGTGAGGCGCCTTGGGTCCGGTTTGCATGATTCCTCCGTTTACTTGGTCTTACCCCGTTGTTGCTGTGCTGCTTCGTAGATGCGGATGTAGGCGTCGGGGTCGGTGCTGGCAATCGTCTGACCGATGACGTCGAGCGGCAGGTCTTCCAGCTTCTTGAAGCGCAGGCAAGACTTGCCCATATCGAGCTTCTTGCCCGCGTCAGCGAACCCCTGCGCCAGGGATTGCTCCGCAGCCGGGTCGCCGTAGACGCACATGAGGTAGAGCGCGTAGTGGTTCTTCTGCGCGGCCAGGCCCAGGTAGGTCAGCGGCTGCTTGTTGTAGGTCCTGGGGTAGCGTTCGAGCGGGATCTCGTAGCTGATCATCCCATAGTTCATGGTCTCCCGGTAGCCGGCGGGCAGGTTGGCGAGGATGACCGCGCGTACCCGCTCGATGACCGCGCGGCGGTCCGGCGGCAGTTCGTTCAGGTAGTCCTGTACGGTTGTGGCTTTGCTCTGCACCATGTTCTTTCTCCGATACAAACGCGCACCGCGGGATACACGGATCACGCGGAAGCCGGTTTGCTGTTTTGCCGTTGGCGGTCCGCCCGCATTTGAGAATGCGGGCTCCTCCTTTTTCGCTCGAAAGATGCGGAACGGCCCCGGACGCGTCCGCCGTTACGCGGGTTTGGCGAAATCGCCTATTGCCACATCGCCCAGCGCGGCCAGCAGGTCCGCAGTGCGCAGGATGACGGCGGTGCCGCGGACGCCCGAACCCATCGAGACTTCCTCATGTTCTAACACGCTGCGGTCCAGCAGGACGCGCATGGGTGCAGGCAGGCCAAATGGCGCAACCGCGCCGCGCTCGTAGCCCGTCACGGCCAGCAGTTCCTCCTCCGTTGCGGTCGTCAGGCGCGACTGGCCCAGGAACGCGCGCAGCGCGGGCCAGGCCACCTGGCCGCGGCCCGCGACCAGCACCATCGCGTAGCTGTCTGCGCCGAGGCGAAACACGATGCTGCGGATGACCTGCGACGGCTGCTGGCCGCGTTCGCCGGCGGCCTGCTCGATGGTGTGCACCGGCCCCGCATGGCGGAACACGCGATGGGGGATGCCCAGTTCGGTCAACGCGCGGGAGACGGGCGGGACATTCTCAGACATCAGATTCACCCCAAGATTACGATGGGCTCACGCCAAGACGCCAAGGACTGTAATGCCAACCCATCTTTGATAACCTGGTTGCGGCGCATCCTGAGCGGAGGGCGTCAGGGCCAGGCGCAGCCGGGCCCCGACGCCCGCAGTCGAAGGAGCGCCGTCAGTCCGGCTCCTTCGACTCCGCCTCACCCTGCGGGTGAGGCTCCGCTCAGGATGCCTGGCTGGCTGAATTATCAAGGATTCGTTGGAATTACAACGCAAAGAGCGCAAAGCAATTGACTTATAAACTGACGCCAGGGTGAGACCCCCAGAGCCGAGTTGGTGCTCGGCGGTCCGACGGGCTGTGGATTCCACCCTTGAAAGAACTAAAGTGTTTCTTTGCGTCCTTGGCGTCTTTGCGCGAGACCGCTCTTTCAATCACACAGCCCCGAAGCCCAGGCAGAAATACTCGTTCGGGTTGTTGTGCAGCCAGTCCGCAGCGATCCGCTCGGCCTCGCCCGTGTCGATCCAGCCGGCGTCCACCCGCTCTGCCAGCGCGGCGGCAACGACATCGCGCGCGATGCTGAGATGCGCGACCGCATGCAGGATCGAGTCGAAGTAGTCGCCGCCGAACGCGTGGAACTTGCTGTGCGGGATCGCGGTCAGCCCCTCGCTGAGCAGGTTCGTCGCGTAGACCGGGTCGATGATCGGCAGCCAGCACAGGTTCAGGTGGACGTTCGGGTAGTTCTTGCCGAGATACAGGTACTCGCCCATGTACGGCCAGTTGCCGTGGAACAGGTCGAAGCGAACGTCGCGGTGCAGCTCCAGCAGGGGAATCAGATGGACCGCGTTCGTCTTGGCGATGTCGTTGCGGATGCCGGCCATGTGGCCCGTATGGAGCTGGACCGGCATGTCCAGCTCGCGGGCTATCTCCATGAAGCGGTGGAACAGGTAGTCCTGCAGCGGCTTCGCTTCGGGCCAGCCGAGCGCCGCGCGCGGGTCGGCGGCGATCCGGTTGAAAAGCGCCTCCGCCTCTGCGCGGGACGGGTTGCCGAAGGCCAGCGTTCGCTCGTAGGCCGACTGATCCTTCATGCCTGCGGCCCCGCGCTCCTTCATGCGGCGGAAGGTCTCGCGGCACGCAGCCACGTAGTCGTCCAGGGAGGTGACGGGCGCGGCGACGAGCTGCGCGTTCTCCCACACCTGCGCCCAGGTGCGCACGCTGTGAAAGCCGGGCAGCGGAATCATGAAGCGGTCACGCTCGTAGGTGCGGTGCGTGCCCGCGAGATAGGCCTTCAGGTCCGGCCAGGTATTGACGAGGCGGCAGCGGATGTTGGCCCGGTCGAGCACGCCCGCATAGACGGCCGGGTCGCGCAGGTTGGGCAGGCGGCTGCGGATGCGCTGGAGCGCGGGCAGCGTGAGCTGCGGCTCGTCGAACTGCTCGGCCAGGATGCGCTTGGTGACGCGGGCATAGGCCGTGTGCTCCGTCAGCCGCCAGATGCGCTCGAACAGGGGCCATTTCTGCTCGGTCGGGATCTCGTGGTTGTTGAGGTCGTCCCAGATGCCGGGTGCGTCGCCGGACCAGCCGGGCCAGACCGCGGATAAGAGATCGGATTGCATGTAGCCCTGGATGAGATAAGCGATGGGCTCGCCGCCCGCGGGCGCGGCGTCCGGGCCGAGCGTGTGTTCATGGCAGTCGATGACCGGCAGCTGCTCGATGTAGGCGCGCAGGCCGGTGTAGGTGGCGGTATGGGGGGACATAGACAACTCCTGTGTTAGAAAAGGACGCGCTTCATGTTGGGAACGCGGCCATCTCGGATAAGCGAATGCGCTTGCGCGCCACGAATACGCGAACCGCGTGCGTCGTGGAGGGGATATTCGCGATGGCCGCGTTCGCCCTCAGAATGGAACAAACCCGTCTTCTTGGTTCTATAGAGCGGCGGCGCGCAGCCAGACGCGCATCTCGCCGGGCGCGCGGTTGGCCCAGGCGTAATACGGGACCGCCAGCAGCTCGACCGCGCGCGTGGCGGGCGGCTCGGTGCGATAGAGGTCCCCCTCCGGCCAATCCGCTGCGTCGACCACGCGGGCCGGCCCGCGCAGCACGACCACGCCGCCCAACAGGTCGGGGTGGTCCTCGTGGACGAATTGCCCGCCGGTCACGGCCGCGGGGTCGACCGAGAGGCGGTCCAGCGCGCCATCCGCGGCGCCGTGGTCCGCGGCCTCGAGGCAGTAGACGAGCGGCCCGCGCTGGAGCGCGACGCGGCCCTGGAGCTGGCGGATGGCCGGGTGCGGGTAGACGGTGCGGATGGGCATCGCCATGTCGAACTCCACGACGTCGCCCGGCTGCCACTCGCACGTGAGCGCGAGATAGCCGTTTGCGGCGGGCGCGGCGTCGGGCAGCGGCTCGCCGTTGATGTGCACCTGCCAGTCCGTGCACCAGCCCGGCACGCGCAGGTGCAGGGTGAACCGCTGCGCGGCCGCCGGCTCGACCGTGATGCGCACCGCGCCGTCCCACGGATAGCGCGTGACCTGGCGCAGCGTCACGGGACGGCCTGCGACGTCGAGTGTCGCGGTGGAGCTGCCGTAGAGGTGGACCCACGCGGCACCCGGGCCGGTCGAGTAGAAGTAGCCGCCGAGGCCGGCAAGGACACGCGCGATGTTCGGCGGGCAGCAGGGACAGAGGAACCACGGCTCGCGCTGGCGGTCGCCCGCGCTGGCGAGCGGGTTCTCGTAGAAGAAGGCGTCGCCGGCGAGCGAGACGCCGCTGAGGAAGCCGTTGTACAGCCCGCGCTCCAACACGTCCGTGTAGCGGCGGTCGCCCTCGAACTGGGCCAGGCGGTGCGCCCACAGCATCAGGCCGATGGTGGCGCAGGTCTCCGCGTAGGCGGTCTCGTCGGGCAGGTCGTAGTCGAGGGTGAAGCCCTCGTTGTGGCGCGACGGGCCGATGCCGCCGGTCAGGTACATGCGGCGGCCGATCAGGTTGTCCCACAGGCGGCCGGCGGTGGCGAGCAGCGTGGCGTCGCGGTTCTCGTGCGCCAGGTCGGTCGCGGCGCTGAGCAGGTACACCGCGCGCACCGCGTGGCCCACGACCTTCTCCTGCTCGCGCAGCGGCACGTGCGCCTGGCAGTACTCGTAGGTCTTGGCCCAGAAGGCCGCGGGGTCCTCCCCGCGCGCCCGCGCCTCGATGTCGTAGTAGTGCGGCTGGGTCCCCCGCTCGTCCACGAAGTAGGTCGCCAGGCGGAGATAGCGGTCGTTGCCGGTCGCGCGGTAGAGGCGGACGAGGGCCAGCTCGATCTCGGGGTGGCCGGGATAGCCGGCCAGCTTGCCCGGCCCGCGTCCGAAGGTGGCGTCGATGTGGTCGGCATAGCGACAGAGGGCATCCAGCAGCTTGCGGTCGCCGGTGGCCTCGGCGTGTGCAACCGCGGCCTCCATCCAGTGCCCGGCGCAGTAAAGCTCGTGCCAGTCGCGCAGGTTCTTCCAGCGCATGTCGGGCTGCGTGCGGATGAAGTGGGTGTTCAGGTAGCCGTCGGGCTGCTGTGCGGCGACGACCTTATCCACCACGGCATTGACGATGCCCGCAAGCGCGGGATCGGGATGCACGGCGAGGGAATAGCTGGCGGCCTCCACCCACTTCGCAGGGTCGGAGTCACCGAAAATCAGGACGATGGGCGACGGGACCGGGCGCTCGAACTCGAGGTCGAACGCGGCGATGCGGCCGGTCTCCTCCAGCTTGCGGTAGATGTGGGGGAGGGTGACGGTGCGGTTCGTCTCGATGCGGGGCGACCAGAAGCCATCCCCGAAGCGGACGCTCTTGTAGGACACGGGAGTGAGCTGTTGTTGCGGCGCGGACATGGTTCTCTCCTTGCGCGATTCCCGCCGGGCGGGACCTGTGTTGGCATTGTAACGCAGGGGCGCTAAAGCGCCTACTACGAACCGGGTTGAGGGCGTGGGCGAGAGTTTGTAGTGGGCGCTTCAGCGCCTGCTACGAACCACCAGGGCGAAATCATGTTGCACTCGTGCCTTCTGCCTGGCAGTTGAAACTGCGGCTACCACTGCAAAACCGACCTGCGTCGGTTAGTTTCCAGTCTGCGAAGGCAGACTTCGCAACGGTAGCCGCAACTTCAGTTGCCGGGTGGGTTCACCTGATGCACTCTGAAACCGCCCTGACGAACCACCTGGAGGGCTTGAGCAACCGCCGGTTGGATGGTAAGATGCCAGGGCACGGGCCGCGCAACGGGCGCCAGGTTCGGGCGTAATAGTGAAGAGGATGTAAGCGAGCGGCCGCTCAGTCCGGGGGCAGTTCGATCAGCCGGGGATGCAGCACGCCCTCGATCACGTCGATGACCGCGACGGTGACGGGCAGGGTAAAGCGCCGCGGCCCGGCGCTGCCGGGGTTCAGCCAGAGGACCCCGTCGCGCAGGGCGATCGACGGGCGGTGCGTGTGGCCGCTGATGATCGCGGCGTAGCCCGGCGCAGCAGCGTTCACGCCGAAGTGGCCGAGGTAATTGGCGTCGTGCAGGACACAGAACCGGGCGGGGCCGGCCGCGACGACCTGCCATTCGGGGAGCGCGCCGGCCCACGCGCCGCGGTCGACGTTGCCGCGCACGGCCATGACCGGCGCGAGCTCATGCAGCGCGTTGAGAATCTCGGGCCGGCCCACGTCACCCGCGTGGATGATGAGCTCCGACCCGGCCAGCGCGTCGAGCGCCTCCGGCCGCAGGAGGCCGTGCGTGTCCGAGATGACGCCGATGCGGTGGGTAGACATGGATTGCACTCTAAACCGATTCTGGAGTGAGTATCGCGGTCAGAACTGAGACAGGATTGACAGGATTGACGGGATTATTCCTGTAAATCCTGTCAATCCTGTCCAGTATCGCCTCTGGTTTTCACATGGGACTGAGTATAGCTGGCAGAAACCGCGCGTGTCAATGCCCGTATGTATCTGGTGAGGATGGAGTGGTATGCCCGAACCATCGGTCCTGGGGGTCTTCGGTGCGGTGATTCTCGCGCGGCTGCTCCTGCCGCTGCTGATCCCGAAATATCCGCTGCCCGCGATCCTCCTCTGCCTCCTCGTGGACGGGGTGGACCAGACCGTCTTCCAGACTTTCACGAACGTGCCGCTCGACGGCTATCAGAGCTTCGACAAGGCGCTCGACATCTATTACCTGGTCATCGCATATCTCTCGACGCTGCGCAACTGGCGGAACAGCCATGCATTCGGCATCAGCCGTTTTCTGCTCTATTACCGGCTCGTCGGCGTCGTGCTGTTCGAGCTGTCGGAGTGGCGGCCTCTGCTGCTCATCTTCCCGAACACTTTCGAGTACTTTTTTATTTACTACGAGGCTGCGCGCAGCGGGTGGCACGCGTCGCGGCTCTCGCGCCGGACACTGCTCCTGGTAGCCGGGGGCATCTGGGTGTTCATCAAGCTGCCGCAGGAGTGGTGGATCCACATCGCGCAACTCGACGTGACCGACCTGGTCAAGACCAAGCTGTTCGGCGCAGCGGCCAATGCATCCTGGGGCGAGGCCGTCGCAGCCGCGCCACTCGTCCTGGCCGCGCTGCTCGCTACGGTGCTGCTGCTGGCGTTCGCCGCCTGGCGGCTGGTCATTCCCCGGCTGCCGCGGCCGGAGCACTCGTTCAGGCTGTCGGCGGGCCCGCCGCCCGCGGCCGCGGACACCGCGGAGGAACGCCGCACCATCTTCGCCTACACGCGGCGGCCGTTGGACCGCATCGCGCTGGAGAAGGTCGTGCTCGTGACCCTGGTCACGCTGATTTTTGCGCAAATCCTGCCCGACTTGCAGTCGAGCAACCTGCGGCTGGCGCTGGGCGTGACAGTCATCGCGCTCATCAATTCGGTGGCGAGTTACGGACTGGCGCACCGCGGCTACGGCTGGCAGAACGCGCTCGTGCATTTCGCCGTACTTGGCACGGTGAACGCCGGTGTCGCGGCTGTCGCTTACCTGCTGTTCGACCTCGGCCGGCCCATCAACCTGGGGGATGCGTTGTTCCTGTTGCTGCTGCTTACATTGCTGGTCACGCTCCACGACTACTACCAGCCGATGCACGCGGTGCGGTTCGACGCAGAGGCGCGGGCGGCGAGCGCGATGGTGGGCGAGGGCGGACGATTGAAGATTGAAGATTGAAGATTGGAGAATGGAAACGAACATGAGCCGGTTAGATTTGTTGGCACAGATTCGGGAGCAGGTGGGGGAGCGGCTGGAGGATGGTCGGGTGCAGGGGCGCATGACTTTCTGCATCGAGGACGGCGCGCGGCTCGGCCCGGAGGCGCGGGAGCCTGCCGGTTACCGCCACGGTTCGCACTTTCACCCGCGCGCGTTCATCTTCGACCCCGTCACGCGGTTCGAGTTCCGGCCCGACGGCGAGCTGCTACACTTTGCGGTGGGCGGGCTGCTGTGGCGGGAGGAAGGGGACGGGCCGCGCTACTGCCTGTTCCGGCGGCGGATGCACCCGACGGGCTATTACACGCTGCCGGCGGGCCACCTGGAACTCGGTGAGACGCCGGACCTGACGCTGCGCCGCGAGGTGTACGAGGAGACCGGCCTGGCAGTGCTCTCCGCGGAGCTGCTGTTCGAGGGCGAGCTGCCGGACGACTGCCGCCGCGGGGCAGATTACCACTACTGGCACGCGTACCTGTGCCGCTGCATCGGGGAGCCGGCGCTCTGCAACGAGTCGGACATCGTCGGGTGGTACACGCGTGCAGAGATCCTGCGCGACCTGCCGCTGACCTACCCGACCGGCGTGATTTGCGAGCGGCTGTTCGGTGAGTGGCCGGGCCGCGTGCGGGGGAGATAACCACGGAAGACGCGGAGCACACGGAATGACAAAATAATCTATCTGTTCCGCGTGCTCCGCGTCTTCCGCGGTTCCTATGGAGCAATCCGATGGCTGATCCGCTTGACAGTTTTTCGCCGCCGGTGGCGCGGTGGTTCCGCGGGGCGTTCGGGCAGCCGACCGCGCCGCAGGCCGCGGGCTGGCCGCCCATCCAGCGCGGAGAGCACACGCTCATCCTCGCGCCGACCGGCTCAGGCAAGACGCTGGCCGCGTTCCTGTGGAGCATCGACGAGATTTACCGGGAGCTGGCCGAAGACCGGGATCGCACCGGCGTGCGCCTGCTCTACGTCTCGCCGCTGAAGGCGCTCAACAACGACATCGAGCGCAACCTGCGCGCGCCGCTGGCGGGCATCCGCGCAACCGCAGAGGCCTTAGGTCAGCCGCTTCCGCCGCTGCACGTCTCCGTGCGCACGGGCGACACCCCGGCCGCGGCCCGCCAGGCGATGGTGCGCAAGCCGCCGCACATCCTCATCACCACGCCGGAATCGCTCTACCTGATCCTGTCCAGCCCGCGCGCCCGCGATATGCTCAAGACCGTGCGGACGGTCATCGTGGACGAAATCCACACCCTCGTCGGGGAGAAGCGCGGGGTCCACCTGACGCTCAGCCTCGAACGGCTCGAACACCTCGCCGGGCGACGCATCCAGCGCATCGGGCTGTCCGCGACCGTGCGCCCGCTGGAGGAGGCCGCGCGGTTCCTGGGGGGTCAGACGTTCGACGCGCTGCCGGACGGCGAATCGACAAACGCAGCCGGGACTCCGCGGTCCGGGGAGGCTGAGGCTGCGCCAACACCCCGGCCCGTGACCATCGTGGACACGGGTTACCGGAAGCCGCTCGACCTGGAGGTCGTGACGCCGGTGGAGGACTTCCGCAACCTGCCCGGCACGACCATCTGGCCGACCGTCATCCCGCAGGTGCTGGGCGACGTGATGCGCCACCGCTCCACGCTCATCTTCGCCAACAACCGCCGGCTGGCGGAGCGGACCGCGGACCGGCTCAACGCGCAGATTGCCGCGGAACGGTCGGAGGAAATTCCGCCGGGCAGCACCGAGGCGCTGGCGCCGGGCGGCATCGCGCGCGACCGCGGCATGTTCGCGATCGGCGCGGAGGGGCCTATCCGCGCGCACCACGGCAGTATGTCGCGCGAGGCGCGGCGCGATATGGAAGAAGACCTCAAGGCAGGGCGGCTTCCCGCGCTGGTCAGCACGGGCACGCTGGAACTGGGCATCGACATCGGCATGGTGGACCTGGTCATCCAGCTCCAGTCGCCCAAGAGCGTGAGCCAGGGGCTCCAGCGCGTCGGGCGGTCGGGCCACATGGTAGGGCAGACGAGCCGCGGGCGCATCTACGCGACGCACCGCGAGGACCTCGTGGAGGCGGCAGCCGTCGCGGCCGGGATGCGCGCGGGGGATGTCGAGGAGACGAGCACCCCGCGCAACGCGCTGGACGTGCTGGCCCAGCAAGTGCTCGCGGCCGTCTCGGTGGAGCCGTGGGACGCCGATGCGCTCTACCGGCTCGTCCGGCAGGCGTATCCGTACGCAGACCTGGCCCCGCGCGCATGGGAATCCGTGCTGGCGATGCTGTCGGGCCGCTTCCAGGGGGTCAGCGGCGTCGGCCACCCGTCGCTGCGCGCGCGCATCTCCTGGGATCGCATCAACAACGGGCTGGCGACGCTGCCCGGCGCGCGGCTGCTGGCACTCAATAACCCCGGCACCATCCCCGACACCGGCGCGTATGATGTCTACCTCGCTGACGGGAAGACGCGCGTCGGCACGCTGGATGAGGAGTTTATCTTCGAGACGCGGCCGGGCGACACCTTCCTCCTGGGGTCGAGCGTCTGGCGCGTCATGGCAATCGAGAACGACCGGGTAGTCGTCTCCGATGCCGCAGGGCATTTGCCGCGGATGCCGTTCTGGCACGGCGATTATCCGTGGCGGCCCTACGAACTGGGCGTGCGCATCGGGCGGCTGCGCCGCGAGGTGGCGACGCAGGTCCGGCTGTACCAGAACGAACCGGAGAAGGTCATTGCGTCGCTGCGCGAGGCTTACCTGCTGGACCGTAACTCCGCGGTCAATCTGTATGATTACGTCAACCGCCAGCTCGATGTGCTCGGCAGCATCTCGTCGGACGAGGAAATCATCATCGAGACGTTTGCGGATGCCGTGGGCGAGGCGCGCGCGGTCGTGCACTCACCGTTCGGCGGGCGCATCAACGGCGCGTGGGCGCTGGCGCTGGCGGACGCGCTGCGCGAACGGACGGGCGTGGACGTGGAGACGCAGGTCAACGACGACGGCATCCTGCTGCGCTTCCCCGGCGCCGCGCTCAGTGAGCTTAGCCTCGCGCCGGGCATTGCGACCGAGGCGGAGTCGCTCCATGCGCTGCGCGAGGCGGCGGGCGAGGGAGAGGTGACGCAGCCAGGCATCATTTCGCCCGCGCACATCATCCGCCGGATGGGCGTGGACGAGGCGCGGCGGCGCATCCTGCGCGAGCTGCCCAACTCCGCGGTGTTCGGCGCGCGGTTCCGCATGAACGCGGCGCGAGCGCTGCTGCTGCCGCGGTCACGCGGGCACAAACGCACCCCGTTCTGGCTGCAGCGGCTCAAGGCGCGTGACCTGCTGGCCGCGGTGCGCAACCAGCCCGACTTCCCGATCATCGCGGAGACGTACCGCGACTGCCTGCGCGATGTGCTGGACCTGGAGCATCTCAACGAGGTGCTGCAGGGCATCGAGGAGGGGCGCATCCGGGTGACCGCGGTCGAGACTGCTACACCGTCGCCGCTGGCCGCGGGCCTGCTGTATGCGTTCGCCAGCGTGTATATGTATGAGTGGGACACGCCGCAGGCTGAACGGCAGTTGCAGGAGCTGGCGCTCAGTCGCGAGCTGGTGGATGACCTGCTGGCGGGTGCGGGCTCGGGGCGGCTGCCGCTCAGGCCGGAGGCCGTGGCCGAGGTCACGGACGGGACCGCGCGGCCCGCGCGCACCGCGGATGAGCTGGCCGTGCTGCTGCTCCAGATGGGCGACCTGACGGCAGCCGAGGTCGCCGCGCGGGCGGGCGAGGACGCCGTGCCGTGGCTGGCGGAACTGGCTGCGGCGGGCCGTGCGGTGGAGCTGGACCTGCGCACCGCGCACGGCAGCGAGCGGCGGTGGGTGGCCGCGGAACTGGCCGGGGAGTATGCGGGGCTGCTGGCGGACGCATCCGCCGGCGAGACCGACGCAGCCGAGGGCCTGACAGCCGTCCTGCAGCGCTACCTGCGCTCCGCCGGGCCGGTGACGCGCGAGGAGATCCTCGGCCGGTACGGGTTTGGGGAGGACTGGCTCACCGCGACGCTGGACCGGCTCGTCGCCGCGCGCGAGCTGGTGCGCGGGCGGTTTGCATCCGAACGTTCGGCTGGGGACCAGTACTGCGACCGGCTCCTGTTCGAGCGGCTGTATCGCCGCACGCTGACGCTCCTGCGGCGGGAGGTTGCGCCCGTACCGCTGGAGGCATTTGCCGCGTTCCTCCTGCGCTGGCAGGGGACCGGGCCGGCGCGGCGCACGGAGCCTGACGCGACCGCCGCGGCGGTCGGGCAGTTGCGCGGTCTGGCGTTGCCGATGGCCGTGTGGGAGCGCGAGGTGCTGCCCGCGCGCGCGGCCCGCTACCGTGCGGCCGCGCTCGACGAGCTGCTGCGCAGCGGCGCGCGCGCATGGGTCTGCGCAGGCGGCGACGCCAAGCGCGCTGGTGGCGCCGCGCAGCGCGCCAACGTGCGCTTCGTCGGTCGCGGGGAGGGCGGGCTGTTCCTGCGCGACTTCCCCGTGGCGCTGCCCGATGCTGGGCTGGCGGACCCGGCCGACCGCGCCGCGGCCGCGATCTTCGGCTACCTCAAGGCGGAAGGCGCGTCGTTCGTGGCGGACCTCGCAGCGGGGCTGGGCCTGACGCCGGCCGCGCTGCGCGGCGGGCTCACGCGGCTGGCGCTGGCCGGGCTGGTCACCGGCGACAGCCTCGCGGCGTTGAGCGCGGTCCTGGATGAACCGGGAGCGTCGCGCGAGCGGCAGACCGGCGAGGGAATGCTCAGCGGGCTGGCCGCAGAACTGGCTGCCCGGCGACCGGGCCGCGGCAGGCGGGGGATGACGCGGCCCACACGCGAGAGCCTGTACGCGGCACAGCGCCGCGTGGAGGCGCGGCTGGCCCCGGATGAGCCGCGCGAGGGCGAAGGGTGGAGCGGGCGCTGGTCGGTCGTGAGCCGGGCCGCGGTGTTCGGGCCGCCGCGCAGCGCCGAAGACCGGGCGGCCGCGCTGGCGCCGCTGCTGCTGGCGCGCTACGGCGTGCTCACGTCCGAGCTGGTCGCACGAAGCGAGAGCGCGTGGGCCTGGCTGGCGGGCGGGGAGGACAGCCCTGTCCTCCCGCAGCCGGCCGAGGCCGCGCTCGACTGGAATCCGCTGTACATGCAGTTGCAGCGGATGGAGCTGCGCGGGGAGGTGCGCCGGGGGTACTTCGTGCAGGGGCTGTCGGGCGTGCAGTTCGCACTGCCCGAGGCGGTGGAGGGGCTGCGCGCGAGCCGCGACACGCTGTACGGCGACGAGAGCGTGACCTGCCTGGTGAGCCTGGACCCGGCGAACCTGTATGGCGGGGAGGCGGGCGGGATAGGGCGCGGGCAGGGCGATCCTGCGACTGGAAGCTGGGGTCCTTCGACTGGAAGCTGGGGTCCTTTTGCTGCGGACGAGGCTTCAGCTTGGGCACGGTCAGAAACTGGCCCCAGCGAGTTGTCCAATGGGCTGTATCGTTTCGCAAGGGTGCCTTCGACGCATGTGGTGTTGTGGCGGGGGAGGCCGGTGCTGCTGGCGGAGGACAACGGCGCGCGGCTGACTGCGGCGGGGGTCGGGGAGGGCGTGCTCAGGGCTGCGCTGCGGGCGTACCTGCAGCGCCCCGGTGCGCCGAAGCGCACGAGCATTGCGATGTGGAACGGCGCGGACGTGCTCGGCAGCGCGGGCGAACCGCTGCTGCGCGGGCTGGGCGGCTCGCGCACGCCGGTGGGGATCGATGTGTGGTTGGAGGCGTGAGAATTCCGTCTCCGTCAGCCGGCGGCGCGGGCGAGCCGCTGGCGCAGCACCTGGGGTGACTGTGCGCCGACAATCTGGTCCACGAGTTGTCCGTTGCGGAAGATGAGCAGGGTCGGGATGCCCTGGATGCTGAAGCGCGCGGGCGTGCGCGGGTTCTCGTCCACGTTGAGCTTGGCGACGACCGCACGGCCCGCGAATTCCGCGGCCAACTGCGACACCGCGGGGGCAATCATCTTGCACGGCCCGCACCACTCGGCCCAGAAGTCTACGAGGACCGGCAGCGACGTGCCGCGCAGCGTGGCGTCGAATGTGGCGTCAGTGAGGGTGATGGGCCGGCCTTCCCCGCGGGGCGCGCCCGCAGGCTCGCGGCGCGGCTCAGCGGGGCGCGGCGGTTCAGCGGGCCGCGCCGGTCCGCCGGATGCGCCGGCGGGCTGCAACGCAATGCTCGGCCCCGTCGGGGCAGGGGGGCGCGTGCCGCCGCGGGCCAGGTAATCCAGCCAGGCGGCCAGCTCCCGCTCGCCCGCCGTGCCCGTCCCGCGCTCGACGGTCCTGCCGTCGCGCACGAACACCAGTGCGGGCAGGTGGGTGATGCCGTACTGCCGCGCAACCGCCGGCTCCTCATCCACGTTGACCCGCGCAATGAGCGCCTTCCCTGAATAGGTCTTCGCCAGCCGCTCCAACACCGGCGCAAGCTGGTCGCACGGCGGGCAGTCGCGGCGCCACAACACCAACAACACCGGCAGCCCGGCGTTCAGCACGCGGCCCAGGTTCGCTTCGTTCGTATGAATCGGCGCATCAATCGCCATACCATCCCTCCGTTCGACTTGCGGCTAGTTTGACGCAGCGGATTTCGCTGCGCTCAGATCGGATAAACGGATGGCCGTTCCTCGTCCACATCCTTCATCCGTTTATCCGTTGCGTCGCCGTGCCCACACCGCCAGCCCCACAATGCCCAACAGACCGATCGCTGCGGCCACCCATCCGACGCGCCACGGCGCGGGGCTGAAGGTCAATTCGACCTGGTGCTGGCCCGCGGGCACGGCCACGCCCTGAAACAGGTAGTTCGTGCGCCACGGCTCGCCCGCAGGCGCGCCGTCGATCGTCACGCGCCAGCCAGGATACCAGACCTGGCTTACGAAGATCAGTGCCGGAGCATCCGCATTGACCGAGAATGACAGGCGGTTGCGGCCTTGCCGGATGTCGCTGACCATGCCGCTGCCGCCCGCGGGGATCGCCGCGGTGGACGGCGCCTGGATGACCGCGGTCACCGTCGGGTCGAACCCGGCCGCGGTGACCGCCTGGAGCGCGGCGTCGGGCGACGGCTGGAACACGATGTCACGGACGATGAACGCGCGGGGGAGCGCCTGCCGGTTCTCGTAGACGTTCAGATCGGGGTCGCCGTCGAAGGCCAGCGCGAACTTGCCCCAGTCCAGCTCGACATTCTTCTTCGCGATGACGTAGCGCACGTTCAGCAGATCGTAGAGCCGCGTGGAGCGCGAGCCGAGGCTGTTCCAGTAGCGCTCGAAGTCGGCCAGCACGAGCGGGTTCGCGACCCCGGCCACGTCCTCCAGCCCGTAGAGCAGCGCGGTGTCCGGCTGCCAGAGGGACTCGATCTGCGTCCGGCTGTCGATGCGGAACGGACCGGGCTGCGCCGCCAGGTAGGCCGCAATCGGCCCCTGTTCGAAGCTCTGCGAGGGGTCCTGGGTGCCGAGGTCCTGGTAAGCGGCGAGGCTGGCGACATCGAGGAAGATCAGCCCCGCAGCCAGCCAGCCGAGCGTGTTGGCGCGCGGCCAGCCGGAGCGCCACGCGGTCAGCCAAAGCCAGGACGCCGCGAGCAACCCCGCGAAGGTGATCACCGCGATGAGCGTGATGGAGATGCGGATGACGATGGCCGGGTCGCGGTCCTGGACGAGCAGCAGCGCGAGGTAGGCCAGCGGGACTGCAACGGCCCAGGCCGCGGCGGTCGCGCGGCCCACCAGCCGCCAGGCGCGGTTGAAGACGGCTGCCGCGGGGCCGCTCAGCGGGCGGAGCAGGATGTCCAGCCCGAGCGCGGCCAGCCCGGCCAGCGCGAAGTCGGTCAGCAGGACGAACCGGGCCGGCGCGCGGAGCTGGCCGAACCCGGGCAGCAGCGTCAGCCAGCCGTGCGGGATGGCGTAGATGCCGAGCGCGAGGAGGAAGCTGCCCGCCGCAAGCGCGGCGAGCGCCCAGGTCCGCCGCTCACGGCGCAGCGCCAGCGCCAGCCCGGCCAGGATCAGCGGCAGGATGCCCAGGTAGCCGATCTCGACGCGCGGCCACGCGCCCCAGTGGAACTGCGGCCCGCGGCCGAAGAAACCGGGGATCAGCCAGCCGATCCACTGCGCGGGCGACAGGGAATAGCCCGCGGTCTCCGCATAGCTCCAATCCGCGCGGGCCGTCTCGCCCGCGAGCTGGAGCGAAGGCAGGAGGACCGGCGCGGCCAGCAGCACCGCAACGAGGAAACAGACAGCCAGCGTCAGCAGCGCGGCCGCGCCGCGCGCCTTGACGTCCGGCTCTGCGCGCGCCAGCCACACCTCGCACGCAGCATAGCAGGCCAGGGCAAGCGCGATGAACAGCGTGGCCTGGATGTGGCCGGCGAGCGTCGCGACGGCCAGCAGCACGCCGGCGAGCGCAGCCCGGATAAGACGCCGGGTGCCCGGCAACGCTGCGCTGCCGGGCGCGAAGCCAAATGCCCAGAAGACCCAGGGCAGCCAACTGGCGACCGCGTTGAAATTGAGGTTGCCGAAGTGGGTCACGAACACATCGGAGAACATGAAGGCCAGCGCACCCGCCAGGGCCGCAATGCGCCGCGTGCGGAGTCCGCGCGCCAGCCAGAGGTACATGCCTGCGCCCGCAAACCAGATGTGCGCGATGCTCAACCCCTGCAGCGCGCTGTAGGGGAACGCGGGCCGGAGCAGGAAGAGCAGGAGGTTGGGCGGATAGAGGAAGCCGGCCTGGATGTCGCCCACATGGGGCGCGCCGCCGTACAGGTGCGGGTTCCACAGGGGCAGCGCGCCGTCGGCCAGCGCGGCAGCCGTGAAGCGATACGTTGGATAGAGGAAGGAGACCAGGTCACCGCCATCCGCCGGCATCCAGTTCTGACCGGCCAGGACGCGCCAGAAGAAGCCCAGCGTGGCGAGGGCCAGCACGCCCACCGCCAGCAGGTCCCGGTGCCAGGGGGTTGCCAGCCGGCCGCGGCGGTAGGCCGTCCAGACGCCTGCCAGCACCGCCAGCCAGAGCACAATCACGAAGAGCCAGCCCATGTGCTGCTCATCCTTTCGGGGGTCAGGGGTGCGATCTGAGCGGATGATACCACAGCCGCGGGGAAAAGCGGAATGGGTTACGGGCAGGAATTCCAAATGTAGGCGCACGGCGTCGGTGCAGCCGACGCACGGCATCCTGAGCGGAGGCCCGCAGGGCCGCAGTCGAAGGATCGCCACGGTGCAGGCGTGCTTCGACTACGTGCGCCGCTGCGCGGCGTCCATCCGCTCAGCATGCTTGCACCCTCGCGCACATTTGGAATTCCTGGGTTACGGGACCGCGGTGTTTGTGAGTCCGCGGCATTTCAGGTATGATGCCAGTCACTCAGATACACGAGGTTCTCCGATTGAAGCTTGATATCCGCCGCCTCTTCTGGCCGCTCATCGCACTCTGTGCAGCCCTTACGCTCATCGTGCTGGCCGTCATGCCCGCGGAAAAGACCATCGGCCAGGTCATTAAGATCGTCTATCTGCACGGCGCGCTGAGCCGCGCGGGGATGGTGGGGCTGGTGGCTGCGGGTGTGGCCGCGCTGATCTATTTCGTGGCACGGCGTCCTGCTGCAGGGGCGTGGGTGGAAGGGCTGCTCTTCAGCGGCTGGGCCTTCTGGACCGCGCATTTCATCGTCAGCATGCCGGCCACCCGGCTGACCTGGGGACCGTGGATCGCCTGGGGCGAGCCGCGCGTCACGATGACGCTGCAGGTCATCGGCGCGGGCCTGGTCATCATCGTGGTCACGCGCTTGATCGGCAGCCGGCTGTTCACGGCTGCGGCGGCGCTGCTGTTGGCCGTGGCAGTCGCCTTCATTGCCGGGCAGACGGGCGTCATCCGTCATCCGTTGGACCCCATCGGCGGCTCACCCTCGACGACGCTGCGCCTGGTGTACCTGTTATTGTTGATTCCCGTCATCGCAGCGATGTTTATGGTGGCCTGGCGACTCAGCGCGAATGTGGCCGAGCCGCTGGCGGCAGCGTCTCATAAGGAGACCGGGAGGACAGCATGAAACTCGTCAACGTGGCGGAGATGCGCGAGCTGGAGCAGGTCACAGACGCCCGCGGCCATTCCTACAGCGCGATGATGGCGATGGCCGGGCAGTCCGTGGCCGGCCTTGCCATTACACTGCGCTTGCTCGAACCCGACGAGCATGTGCTCGTGCTCGTCGGGCCGGGCAACAACGGCGGCGATGGTCTCGTGGCCGCGCGCGCGCTGCTCGACGCAGGCGCGGAGGTGACGGTCTACATCTGGAAGCGCGACGTCAAGGGGGACGAGAATTTCCGCGTCCTGAAGCGCCGCCGCCGCCGGATCGCCATCCTCTGGGCCGACAATGATCCCGGCTTCGCGAAACTGCGCGAGGAACTCCGCCAGGTCGAGCTGGTGATCGATGCGCTGCTCGGCACGGGCGTCACGCGGCCCATCGAGGCGCAACTGGCCGAGCTGCTTGCGGTGGTCAAGGAGGAGATCGCGGCACAGCGAAACATGGATGAGCTGCCTATGCCGGCGGGGCTATTTGCCGTGCCGCGCTTTCCGCTCATCGAGGCACAGACCTACGGCATGCCGCTGCCGCGGACCCGCGGGCCGTCGCTCGCAGGGCTGTCCGATGCGCTGTTCGATGAAGACGAGCTGGGCGACGATGGTGAGTATGAGGACGAGGCCGGGTTCGACGATCCCGACTGGGACCAGCCGTGGGCGGACGACGATGAGATGCTTCCGCCGTGGCCGGAATTGCCGGTCCTGGCCGTGGACTGTCCGAGCGGGCTCAACTGCGACACCGGCGAGCTCGACCCGGCCGCGCTGGATGCAACGGTGACCGCCACCTTCGGGCTGCCGAAGTGGGGCCAGCTTGAGTATCCGGGCGCGGGGGCGTGCGGCCTCCTGTCGGTCGTAGACATCGGCATCCCGCCCGAGCCGGTCGAAGCATTGCCTGTTGAGGTGATCGAACCTGCGTATGTGCGGCAGTGGCTCCCGCAGCGGCTGGCGGATGCGCACAAGGGCACGTTCGGCAAGGCGCTCATCGTGGGCGGCTCGCTGAATTATACGGGCGCGGTCGGGCTGAGCGCGCGGGCGGCCGGTCGCGCGGGCGCGGGCCTGGTCACGCTGGCAATTCCTCTGCCGCTGCACGCGGCGCTGGCCGGCTGGCTGCCGGAGGCGACGTGGCTGCCGCTGCCGGGGCCGGAGGGCTGCCACACGGCAGAGGGTGCAGCCAGCCTGCTCGCCCAGGTCCAGGGCTACAGCGCGCTGCTGGTCGGCCCGGGGCTGACGACGAGCGACGGCGCACGCGCCTTTCTAGACAGGCTGTTCGCAGCCGACGGACTGGATCGGGAAGCCTGGGCCGGCCGGGTGGTGGTCGACGCGGATGCGCTCAATCTGCTGGCGCAGGCGGCAGATTGGCCGGCGCGCCTGCCGCACGGCAGCATCCTGACGCCGCATCCGGGCGAGATGGGCCGGCTGACCGGACTGACGGCGAGCGAGGTGAACGCGCAACGCATCGAGCACGCCCGGCGCTATGCGGCGGAATGGGGCCATATCGTGCTGCTCAAGGGGCCGCATACGGTGATTGCGTCACCGGACGGGCGGACGGCGGTCCTGCCGTTTGCGACGGCAGTGCTGGCAACCGCGGGCAGTGGGGATGTGCTGGCGGGGGCGATTGTGGCGATGCTGGCCCAGGGCCTGCCTGCGTTCGAAGCGGCCGTGGTGGGGGCCTATCTGCACGGTCACGCAGGGATGATCATCGAGCGTTCGACCGGCCCCGCGGGGACAGTGGCCGGTGATCTGCCGGGGCGCTTCCCGGAGGCGCTGGGGCAGCTCCTGGGAGGACGCTAGAACCGCATTGGGAAGGTTCGTAGTAGGCGCAGGTGCGCCAAATCAGGCACGGGCGCTAAAGCGCCTACTACAAACCGATGGATCAGTTCTCCTCAGGGTAAGGGTGCGGAAGGTCCCTCGCCGGCCTGGGCGATCTTGCTCTGCACTTCCTGGACGGCCTGCTGCGCCTTCTTGACGTTATCCGCCAGTACGATCCGGCCACGCTCCTGCACATACTCCACCTGGTCGCGTGTCTGTCCCGCGAGGTGTTGCGCCTGCAGCCGCGCCTCGCGGGCTGCGTCTTCGGCCTGGCGCTTGGCATCCAGCGCAATCTGCTCGGCCTGGGACTTCAGCCCGGTGGCCTTCTCCTGCAACTGCCGCCGCGTCTCCTCGCCTGGTGTCGGGGCCAGCAACAACGCTGCAGCCGCACCCGCCAGCGCACCCAACAGGAACCCCAGGACGAATCCACCATCCTCATTTTCGCTCATGGTTGCTCTCCCTTCGTGAACATGCATCGATCAGGAATCAGACCGGCAGGCACGCAGCCTATTTGCGGTGGTTGCGTCCGCCGAACAGGGTGTTGACAGCTTGCCGCGCGCCCGCCGCATAGCTGGATACCTTCACGACCGGTTGAACCAGGTGGTCGCTCATAAAGGTGGCAGTCCCGCGCACCGTGCCGACGGTCTCTTGCGTTGACCGCAAGATGGGAATGACCTCCTCACGCAACAACTTGACCAGGCGAATAACCTGGATAACGAGTACGATGAGCGTTATCCCGATAATGATCGATTCAAGCGCTAACAAGATAATCGCGATATCACGTGCTGTAGCCATTAATCCACCTCCCTCCCATGGCAACAAGTATAGCATAAGAGCCGCAGCGCGTAAAGGTGCTTTCTTTCCCTTTCAGGGCACAGGCAGGTCATCCTGGCGCGGCTGCCATAGGCGCCGGCCCAGGAACAGGGCGGCGAGCGCACCGAGCGAGCCCCAGAGCAGTTGTACATCGCCGATGCGGAGCCAGCTCAAGCCGGCGAGCAGCCCCAGCAGGTGGCCGACCCCAAACCCCACCAGCCCCACCACCAGGTCGCGAAGCCACTGGCCCCAACTGCCGCCCCGCCAGAGCGTGAACAGGATGCTGTAGATGAATGCCAGCAGCACGCTCAACCACAGCGCGGGGCTGAGGGCGAGATTCAACAGCCGGTCGAGTGTGCTGCTCGGAATCATCGTTGCTCCGCCCGTTCGATGATGCCGCCGCCCAGGCAGATGGGGCCGTCGTAGATGACAGCGGCCTGGCCCGGCGTGACCCCGCGCTGAGGGTCCTCGAACACGACCTCGCACGTGCCAGCGGGCAGCGGCACGACTCGCGCGGGCGCAGGCCGGGCATGGTAGCGAATCTGCACTTCCGCATGGAACGGTGCGGGCGGCGCCTCGCCGCTGACCCAGTTCACCGGGCCTGTCCACAGCTGCTGCCGACCCAGCTCACCCGCAGGACCGACGACCAGGGCATTGCGGGCCACGTCCAGTTCCAGGACATAGAGGGGCTGGCTGGCCGCGATGCCCAGTCCGCTGCGCTGGCCGATGGTGTAGAAGGGCAGCCCGCGGTGACGCCCCAGCTCGCGGCCGGCGCGGTCGAGAATGGGGCCGGGCTGCACGGCCTCCGCCGCATGGTCGGCCAGGAAGCGGCGGTAGTCGCCGTCCGCGATAAAGCAGAGGTCCTGGCTGTCGACGCGCGAGGCGGTGGGCAGGCCGCGCGCCGCGGCCAGCTCGCGCACCTCCGGCTTGGTGTAGCCGCCCACTGGAAAGAGTACCTGGGCGAGGTCGGCCTGGCCGAGCACGCTGAGGACATACGACTGGTCCTTGGCCCGGTCCGCGCCCCGGCGCAACTGGTAGCGGCCCTCTCTGTCCAGGCCGATTTGTGCATAGTGGCCGGTCGCCAGGTACGCCGCGCCGAGCGAGCGCGCGTAGCGCAGCAGGTGGCCGAAACGGATGTGCCGGTTGCAGGCGAGGCAGGGGTTGGGCGTCTGGCCGGCGGTGTAGCCCGCGATGAACAGGTCTACGACCTGTGTCTTGAACGTCTCCTCGACGTTGATGACGTAGAACGGGATGCCCAGCCGGTCGGCCACCCCGCGCGCATCGTGGACCGCCTCCACCGTACAGCAGCGGTTTGTGGCGGCCTCGACAGTGCCGCCCAACGTGGGCGCGACCGGCTCGGACCAGAGGCGCATCATCACCCCGATGACCTCGTAGCCCTGTTCGAGCAACAGCGCGGCCGCCACGGAGCTGTCTACCCCGCCGCTCATCGCGACAACGACGCGTTCGGTCATGCTTACCCCAGCTCACCCGGTGGATTGAAGCGCGCGTCATCCAACGACCGGCGGTGGAGCGCGATGACCAGCGCCCCGACCGTTGCGCAGTCAGGTTCGTCGGGCAGGGTGGTGACGGCCTCCGCTCTCATCAGGTCGGCCTGCAACCCCGCCACCAGATCCATCAACTCAGGATAGGAGTAGCGCCCGCACAGAATCTCCTTGAGCCAGTCTGCATCCGGCCGTCGCACCTGCACGATGCCCTCGCCCAGTATCTCGATGCCCATCCGATAGAGGCGCACGAGGTGCATGGCATGCTTGGTGTCGTAGCCGTGCTGTGCCTCACGCTCGGCGCGTTCGGGGTTTCGGTTCGCGCGCCAGGCTTGATAATCCTGCCAGTGGCGTAGCGCCGCGCGGTAGCCTCGCTCCTGCCGGGTATCGGCGAAGCGGTAGCCGCCGCGCGGGTTTTCCTTGGCCCCGAATTCCGGGGGGGTGGGCTGGTGGTCCGGCGGATTATTGAGCCACCGGTAATGCGTCTCCATCCGCTTGAGCTGGGCCGCGGCATAGCCGGCATACGTCTGGGCCACGCGGCGGGACAGGAATGCCCGCCGGATGTCGCGCAACGCCTGCCCATACTCATCGGTGTACAGCACATCCTCATCCGCGGCCCAGAGGATATCAAGCATGTTGGGATTGTTTGCCAGGGCGAGCGAGACGAACTTGCCGAGGCTGTAGATAACGATCTCTTCGGCGCGGTTCTCATCTTGTTCGAAGCTGTCGAGGCCCAGCAGATAGCGCGCGGGCGGGATGCACACGCCCCGAATGTCCACATCGCTGTGCGGGCCGGCGGTGCCGAACGCCTGGCTGCCCCACACGGCCTTGAAGATGGTGTTGCGCTCAATCCAGTTCATGCTGCAAATCCCCAGCGTACCCGCACGACGAAATCGTCGAGGGCCGCGTAGTTGGTGGGCTCATCCGGCAGCGGGCTGTTGTCGTAAGCAGCCTGTAGTTTCTCCTGCAACCCGGCCAGCGCACGATCATGTTCGTCAATCGCCAACGAGATCACGGCCTTCTCGGTCGTCTTCGCGGCCACGATGTCCAGCAGATGCGGGTAACCGTACTCCGGCGCCAGCTCCACCAGGCTTGCGTTGACCTGGCCGGTCCGTAACAGGTGGATGCCCGTCAGACTGACACGATATGCGTACAACAGCGGCTTCAACCGGCCCATCCCACACAACGCTTCCTTGCGCCACTCCTGCCATTGCGTTCGGGCATAGCCGGCATAGGCCTGGTAGACATGGCGGGCAATGCCCCCCGCTTGCGTCAGGGCGCGCAGCTCTTCTGCCCAGACGGTATCTAGTACGACCAGCGGCGAAAAAAGCTGTTCCAGGTAGTTGCCGTTCTGGCGCAGCAGAAGCGTTACGAACTTAACGAGATCGTGGCTCACGAGGTCCACCTCGATGCCATCGAGCAACCACATGCGGTTGACAGTGACGATTGTTTCGCGCAATCCGATGAACTCGTTGACCGGCAGCACATGGCATGCACGCAGGTCCACATCACTATCAGGCGAAGGGAAGCCATACAGGTGCGCACCGCTGATTGTAGCAAACAGGAATGGGTGAGGCAGCGCGCCGGTCAGTGCGCTGCGGTAATCTGTCGGATTCATGCTGCGGCCGCCTTTTCACCCCTCCCGGACTGCCTGGACGATGCCCGGCAGCTTCGCGAGCACAGCCTCAACATCGGACTCAGTGCTGGCACGGCCCAGGGTCAGCCGCAGCGCGCCGAGCGCGACCGTCGCATCATAGCCCATGCCCGTCAGCACGGGGCTGGCCGTCGGTGTGCCGACCGCGCATGCGGACCCGGAGGAGGCGGCGATGCCCGCGAGGTCCAGCGCGATGAGCAGGGATTGTGCATCGGCGCCGTGGACCAGGAAACTGGCGTGGCCGGGCATGCGCCGGGTCGGATGGCCCGTCAATTCGACGTCGGGGATGGCGGCCAGGATGCCGCTGACCAGCCGCTCGCGCAGCGCCAGCAGCCGGGCGGATTCTGCCTCCCGCTCGCCCTGGGCCAGTTCCAGCGCGGTCGCCAGCCCCACGATGTAGGGCACGTTCTCGGTGCCGGCGCGGCGTCCGCGTTCCTGGCTGCCGCCGGTCTGCGTGGGCAGCAGCCGCGTCCCCTTGCGCACGTAGAGCAGGCCGACGCCCTTCGGCCCGTAGAATTTGTGCGCGGAAAGCGCCAGCAGGTCCACGTTGAGCGCCTGCACGTCGAGCGGCAGGATGCCGCCCGCCTGCACCGCGTCCGTGTGGAACGGGACGCCGTGACGCTGCGCGATGGCCCCGAGCTCCGCGATGGGCTCCACCGTGCCCACCTCGTTGTTGGCGTACATCACGCTGATGAGCGCGGTGTCGGGCCGGATGGCCGCTTCAATCGCCGCAGGGTCCACGAGGCCGGTGTGATCCACCGGCACGACCGTCACGTCGAAATCGAAGTGCTCGGCCAGGTCGGTCAGGGTATGCAGCACGGCATGGTGCTCGATGGGCGTGGTGATGAGATGGCGGCGGCCCTTCGGGGCCGCGGCCAGCGCGACCCCGCGCAGGGCCAGGTTATCGCTCTCCGTGCCGCAACTCGTGAAGACGATTTCGGCGGGTTGGCAGCGCAGGATCGCGGCCACGCGCGCGCGCGCATCTTCCAGCGCGGCGGCCGCGCGGCGGCCCTGTCTGTAAATGCTGGATGCGTTACCGAAGACCTCGGTCCAATATGGTAACATCGCCTCAACGACGCGCGGGTCCACCGGCGTCGTGGCGGAGTGGTCAAGGTAAATCATAGAGCGCTCCTGTGCTCTTATTGTACCCTGTCTCGGTGTTCCGACCAAACGGCCTGCGACATGACCTGCATCATGGACTCTGTGCCGTGGTTGCGTCATAATGAACGCGGCCTGTGCGCTGAGTGCCTGTGAGCAACAGGATGCCTCATCGCGCGCAGGCTGACGCTTGTCTTTACCCGGTCGATGGCGTGCAGTCTATATGCCTGATGCCTGACCGAACCCTCGAAAGGGAAGTCTGCCGATGCTTGAAATGTTTACTGAAGCGCGTGGCGTCGCCGTCGTCGGCGCGTCCACCAGCCCGGAGAAGCTGGGCTACCAGGTTCTCCACAACATCATGCGATACGGTTATGCCGGCGGCATCTACCCCGTCAACCCGACTGCGCCGGAGATCCTGGGGCTGAAGGCCTATCCCACTGTGCTGGAATGCCCGGATCCTGTCGACCTCGCCGTCGTCCTCGTGCCTAACAAGGCAGTGCCCGGCGTCATGGAGCAGTGCGGCCAGCGCGGGCTCAAGGGCGCAGTGGTCATCACTGCGGGGTTCCGCGAGGTGGGGCCGCAGGGCAAGGCGCTCGAACAGCAGGTGCTCGACATCTGCCACCGCTACAACATGCGGATGATCGGCCCCAACGTCCTCGGCATCATCGACACGGTGCTCAAGCTCAACGCCTCGTTTGCGGCGGGGATGCCTGACCACGGTCACATCGCCTTCATGTCGCAGTCGGGCGCGCTCTGCACGTCCATCCTCGACATGGCGCTGGGCCAGGGCATCGGCTTCTCCCGCTTCTACAGCATCGGGAACAAGGCCGACATCAACGAGTTGGACCTCATCAAGACCTGGGCCGAAGATTCCGAAACCCGCGCTATCATGGCCTATCTGGAGGGCATCACCAACGGGCCGGAGTTCATCCAGGTCGCCAGCGAAGTCACGCGCCACAAGCCCATCATCGCCATCAAATCGGGCACGACGAGCGCCGGCTCGCAGGCCGTGTCCTCGCACACGGGCACGCTGGCCGGCTCGGAGGCCGCCTATGACGCAGCCTTCAAGCAGGCCGGCATCATCCGCGCCGGCTCGGTGCAGGACCTGTTCGATTACGCCCGCGCCTTTGCCCGCCAGCCGCTGCTGACCGGCCCTGCGATTGCCGTCATCACCAACGCCGGCGGCCCGGGCATCATGGCCTCGGACGCCATCGAGCACGCGGGGCTGCGTCTGGCCTCTCTCGCGCCGGAAACCAAGCAAGCCCTCCAGCCGCAACTGCCCGCCGCGGCGAGCGTGGCGAACCCGATCGATGTCCTGGGCGATGCGCCTGCGGCGCGCTATGCCATCGCCATCGAAGCAGCGCTCAATGATCCGCATGTGAATGCCGTGCTGGTGGTGTTGACCCCGCAGACCTCGACGGAGATTCCGGAGACGGCAGAGGCGCTGGGCCGGCTGTCGAAGCAATACGGTAAGCCGTGTTTCGGCGCTTTCATGGGCGACTTCGCCATTCGCGATGGCGTGCAGGTCCTGCGCTCCTACGACGTGCCCAACTACCAGGTGCCGGAACGCGCCGTGTCTGCGATTGCCGCCATGTGGCATCAGCGCATGTGGCTGGACACCCCGCCGCTGGCGGTGGAGGACATGCCGGCCGACCGTGAGACGGTCAAGGAGCTCTTTGCCAAAGTGCGTGCCGAAGGCCGGGTCACGATGGGTGACGCCGAAGCCCGCATGGTGCAGGAAGCCTACGGCATCCCGCTGCCCAAGTCGGTCATTGCCGCGACCGCGGATGACGCTGTCACCGCGGCCGAGGAAATCGGCTATCCGGTCGTCATGAAGATCGCGTCGCCCGACATCCTGCACAAGTCCGATATCGGCGGCATCAAGCTCAACATCACGTCCGCGAGCGAGGTCCGTGACGCTTTCGACCTGCTGGTATACCGCGGCCGGCGCTTCATGCCGGATGCCACCATCTGGGGCTGCCAGGTTCAGCAAATGGTCAAGGGCGGGCGGGAGATCATCATCGGCGTCAGTCGCGATCCGCAGTTCGGCCCGCTCATCATGTTCGGCCTGGGCGGCATCTACGTCGAGGCGCTCAAGGATGTCACGTTCCGTGTGGCCCCCATCGACCGCCGCAACGCGACCGAGATGCTGAACGAAATCCGGTCCTACAAGTTGCTGCGCGGCGTGCGCGGCGAGAAGCCGTCCGACATGAAGGCCATCGTAGACACCCTCTTGCGCATCTCGCAACTGGTGACTGACTTCCCTGAAATCGTCGAGCTCGATATCAACCCGCTGTTGGTGTTCGAAGAAGGCCGCGGCGTAATGGGGATTGACATGCGGCTCGCTTTGAAGTAGTCTGTGATTTGATCCCTTTAGGAGCTAAGCATTATGAAGACTCTTTACATTACGTCTGCCGAGACCTTCTCCGGGAAGTCCGCCCTCTGCGTCGGGTTGGGGATGCAATTCCGCAAGGATGGGCTGAAGGTCGCGTACATGAAGCCCGTCAACGTCAACGCGCAGGTGCGGGATGGCGTGCCCTATGACGAGGATGTCTACTTCGCCAAGCAGGTCTACGGGATGACCGAGCCGGTTGACCTGATGTCGCCGGTGGCGTTGACCCCAGCCAAGCTGGAGCAGCAGTTGCGCGGGCCGGAAGTGGACTACGCGCCGAAGCTGATGGAAGCCATCAAGCGGCTGTCCGAGGGCCGCGATGTGCTGGTGATGGAGGGTGGCCGCAGTCTGCGTGAAGGTTACGTCGCAGGCCTGCCCCCCAAGCGGGTCGTCGAGCTGGCGAACGCCCAGGTAGTCGAGGTCATTCGCTACGATGACACGCTGCTGTATGACCGGGCGATGACGGGCCAGAACTACTTCGGTTCGGCCATGGTGGGGGTGGTCCTGAACGAAGTGCCGCGCACGCAGATGGAATTCGTGACGGACGTTGTGAAGCCCTTCCTGGCGCGCAAGGGCATCCACACCTTCGGCGTATTGCCGAACGAACAGATGCTGTCGGCGCCGAGCGTGCTCGAACTGGCTGAAGGACTGGGCGCGGAAATCCTGTGCGCGTCGGAATGCAGCGAAGAACTGGTGGAGCACATGCTGGTGGGCGCGATGAGCGTCGAGAGTGCGCTGGCCTACTTCCGCCGCAAGCCGAATAAGGCCGTCATCACCGGCGGCGACCGGGCCGACATCCAACTGGCGGCGCTGGAAACGTCGACCCGCTGCCTCATCCTGACGGGCAATCTCTATCCCAGCCCCTCCGTGCTCAACCGGGCTGAGGAACTGTGCGTGCCCGTGCTGCTGACCAAGCTGGACACCCTGACGACCATCGAAATCATCGAACGCTACTTCGGACGCAGCCGCTTCCAGCAGCCTCAGAAGATGGAACGCTTTGCCCACATTCTGCACGAGCATTTCGACTATGCCACGCTGTACAAGTTGTTGGGCCTGACTGCCAAGTAACGTCTGCTGCCCGGCACACAAAGAACGGGGCGGGTGCATCCTGTGATGTACCGCCCCGTATTTTATGGGCCATGACCGCGTGACGCCTGACCTCTCGCTCTCAGGCCGCTTTCCGCTGCCAGGGGAGCTTGAGCCGGGCGCTGACCCCCCGGCGTGCGACGGTTTGTTTGCGCCGCTCCCCGGTTTCCTCGTCCTGGTAATAGTAGTAGTAGTAATAATATCCGTTGCGGCGCATGTCGAGCCGGTTGAGCGCGACGCCCAGGATGTTCGCGCCGGTCTTCTGCAACTCCGCGACTGCGTTGACCAGGGCCTGCTCGCGCGTCGCGCCTGCATCCGTAACCAGCAGCACACCGTCCATCTGCCGGCCCAGCACTGCCGCGTCGGTCACCGCCAGCACGGGCGGGCTGTCGAAGATGATGACATCCGCATCTGCGGCTAACACCTCGACCAGGTGGGCCATGCGATGCGAGCCGAGCAGCTCGGAGGGGTTCGGCGGGATGGGACCGCTCGTCAACACCTGCAGACAGGACACTTCGGTCGGCTGAAGTTGTTCCTCGATCGCCATATCCTGACCGGCCAGCAGCGCAGTCGTCAAGCCGGTGTTGTTCGGTATGCCGAAGATTTTGTGCAGCATAGGCCGGCGCAGGTCGGTGTCGACCAGTATGACGCGCTGTCCCGTCTGGGCCATGACCACGGCCAGGTTGGCTGCGGTCGTGCTTTTGCCCTCGCCCGGGCTGGAGCTGGTGACAAGCAGCGTGCGCACGGGGTTGTCCACGCTCGAAAACTGGATGTTGGTGCGCAGCGTGCGATAGGCCTCAGACTCCGGCGCAGATGTGCGCAGCCAGGCGATCCGATCGCGCGGCGTATGGGAGTCCTTGAGCCGCGCGATAGCGCCCAGGGTCGACAGGCCGGCCACGCGTTCAATGTCATCGGGCGTCTTAATCGTGTCATCCAGATATTCGATCAGGAAGGCCACGCCGAGGGCCAGCAGCGCGCCGACAATGGCCGCGAGCGCCGTATTCGTCAGCGTGCGCGGCCGGATCGGCCTTTCCGGCACGACGGCCGGCTCGGACAACACGATGTTGTCCATGGTCTGCGCCTCGGCCAGCCGCGCCTGCTGGTAGCTCGAGACGAGATTGGAGTAGGTGCTGCGATACTGAGCGAGGCTCGTCTCCAGGCGCGTCTTCTGCGTGTCGTCGGTGGCCTGGCGCAGTTCCTCGGTGGTGCGCGCAATGTCCGCCTCGGTGTTGGCGATTTCCTGTTCCAGGTTCGCTTTGGATTGGCTCAGCCGCCCCAGTTGGAGCTCCTGGTTCCGCTCGATGAAGACCTCCGGCAGCGTATTGGCGATGCGCGCAATCAGCCCGGGGTCAGGGCCTTCGACGGTGATCTCCAGCAGTTGCGTATCGCGCACCGGACTAACGTTGATGGTGCGCTCGATGCTGCGCGGGTCAATGCCCAGTTGGGCCGCGGTCTGTTCCACCACGGGGCGGCTCATCAGCAGGTTGGCATAAGTGCGCGCCAGCCGTTCAGCCGTCAGGATGTCCGCATAAACCGCAGACGCGGTGGGGCTGGACGCCTGATTGACCATGACGGTTGCCGAGGCCTCGTAGATGGGGGTGCTCTGGCGGCTCACGAAAAAGGCGGCCGCGCCGGCCAGAATCGTGCAGATGAGAATCAGCCCCAACCGTTTGCGCAAGAGTGCCACATACTCGCGTAATTCCATGCTTGCTCCTGACCCTGATTCTAGCATATTCCCATAGCCAGCCGCAATTTGTGGTCCGGTGATCCGCTCAATGCTCCCGGGTATGCGCCGCGAAATACGCCTCGAACAATGCACTGATGCGCTGCGTCAGCGGGCCTACGCGGCCGTCTCCCACCGGCTGCCCGTCGATGCGCGTCACAGGCATGATGTGGCGGCTGGTGCTCGTGATGAAGCATTCCTGCCAGCCGGAGATGCCGGAGACGGGCAGCTCGGCCTGTTCGAGCGGGATGCCATTTGCGGCGGCCAGCGCGATGACGAGATCGCGCGTCACGCCCGACAGCACCTCCTGCGCGGGCGGTGTCCGCACCGCGCCGCCGATAACCGCGAAGAGGTTGCTGTTCGAGCCTTCGGTCAGCCGGCCTTCGTGATAGAGCAGTCCCTCGTGCACGCCCTGGTCACGCGCCGCGCGGCGGGCCATGTAGCTCGCCAGTGCATTGAGCGACTTGGACTGCGGCAGGTAACGCTGCGCGGGGAAGGTGATGGCGTCGGCTCCGGCGGTATAGTAGGCCGGCAGATAGACGGGCGAAGGCTGCGGCCAGAGATAGGCGCACGTCGCGCCGCCGTTCTCCGGGCCGACCACGAAGAGCCGCAAGGTGCATTCGGCGCAGCCGGCCATCTGGTTGGCGGCGAGCACTTCCGCAATCCACCCGCCGATGACGGCCGGCTCCGCAGGCAAGGGCAGGCTGATAATCTCAGCCGAGTGGGCCAGGCGCGCCAGGTGTGCGGCCTGCTCGAAGACGATGCCGTTCCTGACCTGCATGGATTCGTAGACGCCATAGGCGCCATAGATGGCCGGGTTGAAGACCGAAATCGCGGCATCGGCGGGCGAGATCAACGCGCCATTGCGTGAGACGTAGAGGGGCGCAACCATATGAGGAACTCCAGGCACAAAATACCGGGCGGTCGGCCCGGTGGACGTAGTATAGCACAGGCAGCGGAAAAGCGTGAACGGGTGAAGGGGTGAAGGAATGAAGGGGTGAAGGGGTGAAGGGGTGAGGAGCTTGCATCCTCAGACGCAAGCGGTCCATGGTGGTATCGTGCGTCGTCAGCGCGGCTGGGCGTGCATCAGCGCCTGGATCTCGGCAAGCGTGGGGAGCGGATCGCTCGTGCGATCCCCGCCCACATACAGGCCTGCGGCCGCACAGGCGAACTTGACCTTCTGTTCCAGCGGCCAATCGGATTGCAACCAGCCGTAGATGATGCCTGCCTTGAACAGGTTGCCTGCGCCGCTGGTGTCGATGACGCGTTCGATCTCATACGGCTCGACGCCGAAGGCGGAACCGTCGGCCCGGACGACGAGCACCGGCCGCGGGCCATCGGTGATCATCACGACGCCGGCGCCCTGTGCCTGAAGCTCGAGCGCATGGTCGTACTCGTAGATGCCTGTGAAGTTGGTCTGCAGCCAATCACGCGAGATGATGATCACATCGCTGAGGCCGGCCAGCGGATACTGCGGCCAGATGGCATCGGCGGAAATCACCGGCTTGCCGCACTCGCGTGCCACGGCCGCGGCACGGTCGCGCTCGTCCCGGCCATAGGCGTCCACGCTGAGCAGTCGTGCGCGCTGCATCAACTCGGGGGTCAGCTCGTCTTTTGGAGTATCGTCGTACCAGTAGGCGATGCGGCTGCGCTCGCCATCGGGTGTGACGAGGATGCGCAGGAAGGGTGTCGTGACGTTCTCATATTGCCGGATGTAGCGGGCATCGACGAGGGGATAGCGGGCCAGCTCAACGAGGATGAAGGTGGCCTTGCGGTCATGGCCGATGTAGTTGCCGACCACTGCCACGCGCAAGCCCCAGGTTGCCAGGGGGAGTGCAACCTTCAACGCTTCGCCGCCGATTTCGTCCGATTCGAACTGGGCCACGGCATCGCGCCGCGGGGTGGGCAGATGCGACAACCGGGTCACGTTTTCGAGGCTGATCGTCCCATAACAGAGCACATCATAAAGGTCATCGCTATCCGTCATGCTGGTCCTCCTGCACAAGTGCGGAGCATTCTAGCATAAAACGATTCAAAGGGAAACCAGCTAAAGATAGCAATCAGGGCGAAATCATGTTGCACTCGTGCCTTCTGCCTGGCAGTTGAAACTGCGGCTACCACTGCAAAACCGACCTGCGTCGGTTAGTTTCCAGTCTGCGAAGGCAGACTTCGCAACGGTAGCCGCAACTTCAGTTGCCGGGTGGGCTCACCTGATGCACTCTGAAACCGCCCTGGATAGCAATCAGGGCGTCGGTCCGCAAACAGGTCATTGCGCGGGGTGACGTGCTTGTCATCGGCGCGCGCCGGGTCGATCTCGACCAGCCGCACGCAATCGCCCTCGACCGGCGCCTGCACCAGCCGCTCGCCCAGCGGGCTCATCACCTGCGATGCGCCGGTGAAGGTGAGGGTCTTGTCGCCCAGCTCCTCGACGCCGTAGCGATTCGTGGTGACCGCGTAGACCCGGTTCTCCAGGCAGCGTGTCACCATCGCGGTCTGGCAGTGGGGCAGGACCAGGTTGGACGGGTGCGCCAGGACCTGCGCGCCTTGCAGTGCGAGGGTGCGCGCGGATTCGGGGAAGTACCAGTCGAAGCAGACCATCATGCCGATGCGCACGCCCCGGTGTTCGCACAGGTGGAAGCCCGTGTCGCCAGGGAGAAAGAGCGTCTTCTCATCCCAAAACAGGTGCGTCTTGCGATAGACCTGCACGACGCCGGCGGACGTGACTGCGGCTGCGGCGTTGTAGAGGCCTGCAGGCGTCCGTTCCGCGCAGCCCGTGACGATCATGCCGCCCGACTCCTCAGCAAACCCGCGCAGCGCGGTCAGGAAGGGGCCGGAGCCGTCCGCCGCTTCGGCGTAGGGCGCGAGGTCAGCGGGTGCGCCATACAGGTAGCCGGTGTTCGCCAGCTCCGGCAGGACGAGCAGGTCGGCGCGGACGTCGCGGAGCAAGGCCGCAAGCTGCTCGATGTTGTGCGCCACGTTGCCGCGCACGGGGCTGAACTGCACGAACCCGACGATGAACATGCGACCTCCGCTCAAACCCGGCGCCAGAGCAGATGGCAGGTGGCCGTGTCGTACAGCGCATAGGCCGCGCCGGACCCGTCGTGCGGCTCGCCCACGCTGCCGACGCCGACCAGCCAGCGCCCGCCCGCAGCCAGCACCAGCTCGCCCACGCTCCCGGGGATGTGTGATGGCGCGCCGCCCGGCGGCCAGTGCCACGCCTCCTGGACATGGGTGTGGCCGTGGAAAAACACCGGCACGTTCTCTGCATCCAGCTCGGCAAACGCGGCCCAGCGTGCTTCCTCTGAACGCTGCAAGGAGGGGAAGAGGGCGCTCCAATGGAGGTTCTGGCCGCGCAGGTGCTCGACCACACGCGCAATGGGCAGATCGGCCGGCCAGACCGGGCTCGCATGGGCCGCCCAGAAGCCGTCTGCCCGGAACTGGGCGGGCCAGCGCGCAATCCAGCCGCGGTACGGTGCACGCTGGCCGCGCAGCCCGGACGCTTCCCAGTTGCCGAAGACACACTCGGCGCCCGCAGCCTGGAGCATATCCAGGGCCGCGGAGCTGGCGATGTCGCCCAGCGCCAGGATGCGCTCGGCGCGGCGGCTCTGCGCATCAGCCAGGACACGCGCCAGGCGGTCACCGCGACCGTGTATATCGGAGACAATTGCCCACAGGGTCATAGGCCCCACTTTATACTTCCCGCGCTGGGGCCATGTCAAATCAGGGAGTCGTTCTCGGAGCCACTGCCTCCTGCAACAGATCCTCCAGCATTACCGCCGAGCTAAAGGCCTGCGCCTGCCAGCCGGGGAGCAGCCGGTCGAGCAACACGGCCTGCGCCATGCCGGTGTAGTAAAAGCGGGAGTCACCGCTGCGGCCTGCTGTCCGGGTGATTTCCCCGAGCTGGCTGGTGTAGTAGGTTTCGCTGTCGGCATAGGACCGGAAGGCCGGATCGGCAGTGACCTCCGGCAGCGGGCTGTAACCGGCGGCATGCACGGCGGCGCGGCCGACGGACACCTCGGCATACTTCGCCAGCCCTTCGAGCCACTCCCGCTGGCGCTCATAGTCCACGAGATTTGCACTCAGGCCCGCCGCAGCGCGCCGCGCAGCGCGGGCTGCCAGGAACCGGTCGGCCAGGTCAGCCGCCTCGGTGTTGGATGCCGCACGCACCGCGCGCGCCAGGAAGCCAACCTCCTGCTGCCAGCCCTCGGCCAGGGCCGCATCATCCCACGGGTATTGCGGCTCCAGGCGATTCACGTTCTCCGCGGCGGCCAGGCGCTCGGGCGCGACGGTTCCCTGAAAAGCGTGAAAACCCTCGTGGAGCAGCGCGGCGATGTAGCTATCGGTGTCGCGCATGAGGAGGCGCCACATCAGCCGGTAGGGAAAGACCGCCCGCAGGGGCGGCGGCAGATCCTCCCGAAATCCGGCGTAGAAGGCCACCTCCATGTACTCCTTGACCTGGAGTGTGGCCGCCCACCGCTCACCGACCAGGACGGTGAAGTTTTCCGGGGTGATGTTGGGGTCGGTCAACTTCTGGCGGTAGTAGGTCTGGCCCTCGAATGCGTCATCCGGGACGGGCTCCCACGCGCCGCCGCGGGCCTGGCCCTGGGGCATCTTCACCCAGCCCGGCGGCGGATCGCGGTAACCGACCAGGTAGGCGTATTCGGCGTCATGGACGATGTACGGAGTGTCCAGCTGGCTCCAGCCCGGCCAAATCGCATCGCCCAGGGTGTGCTGAAGATGACGGGCTTCGGCCAGCCGGGCCTTTTGGAGATCGGACAGGTAGCCGGTCGATGTGAGTTGCGTTGGCAGGTTGAGATTGCTGAGGGCGGAGAGGCCCACCAGCGCGAGCAACAGCGCCACGAGTCCGATGGCCGCGCCGCGCAGGAGGCGCAAAGTACGTCTGAACATGCAATGGCTCCTTGACGATGCCATTGTCGCACAACCGTCCACCGCGTCAAATCAGGCTATTCTACGAAAATTCGAGCGGCAGGGGCGGCTGGTAGGGCGGGCGCTTGCCGGCCAGCAGGACGTAGGGTGCAGCCTGCTCGGCCCGCGCGCCGAGCTTGCGCAGGTCACCGATCTCGCGCAGCGCGCCCTGCCGCCGCGCGGTCGCGATGGCGCGCGCGGAGTGCGGGCCGATGCCCGGCACGCGCAGCAATTCGCTGACGGGTGCGCGGTTGACCTCGATGGGGAAGCGTTCGGGATGGCTGCGCGCCCAGGCTGCCTTGGGGTCGATGTCGGAACGGAGCAAGCCGGCCGCGTCAAAGGGCAGCTCATCCGCGTCGAACCCGTAGAAGCGCAGCAGCCAATCCGCCTGGTACAGCCGGTGCTCGCGGCGCGGGTCGGTGGGCGCCGCGCCTTCCAGCGGCGTGCCCTGCACCGGGCGGAATGCGCTGTAGTAGCTGCGCACCAGGCGCACCTTGCGGTAGAGCATCTGCACGGTGCTCAGCAGCTCGCGGTCGCTCTCGCCCGCCGGCCCGACGACAAACTGCGTGGACATGCCCAGCTTCACGCCGCCCCAGCCGAGCGTCGCGGGCCGCTCGCGGTCGCGGATGCTGTCCGCGGCCACGCGCAGCGGGCCGATCAACTCGTCCATGCGCTTGTCGGGGGCCAGGAACGCCAGCCGCTCGGCGGTCGGGCCTTCGAGGTTGACCGACACGCGGTCGGCCAGCTCGACCGCGCGCACAATCTGCGCGGGCTCGGTGCCCGGCAGAATCTTGAGGTGCAGATAGCCGTGGAACTGATACTTCGTGCGAAGCAGCTCAGCCGTGGCGAGCATCTCATCCATCGTGCGCTGCGTCCCGATGACGCCGGAGCTGAGGAACATGCTCTCCACGAGGCCGGCTCGATACATCAGGTCGAAGCTGCGCGCCAGCTCGTCAGGCGTCACGTGCGCGCGGCGGAAATCGCGGCCCGCGCTGAACGCGCAGTAATGGCAGCGGTTCTGGCACGCGCTGGTCTGCAGGATCTTCAGGGTGGCCTTGCGCTGGCCGTCCGGGGTGTGCAGGTGAGAGATGCAGGGCAGCACGCGCGGATCGGGCGTAGCATCGGTCGCCGGCGCAAAGAACCCGCGGCCGTCAGCCTGCACATCGCCCGCGGGCGCGACGAGGTCATCGTACTGGGCCGCCTGACCCAGGAGGTTGAGCTTCTCGCGAACATCCATCGCCGGCCTCCTGCCCGCTGTGGGCAGGTGTATTATACGAACGGACGTTCGGTTTGTCAAGATAGGGAAAGACGAAAGAAGAAAGGCGCGTTTCCTGCTGGGGGCAAAAGCCGAAGCACCCTGAGCGGAGGCCGGCCCGCATCGCGGACCGGTCGCAGTCGAAGGGGCGGCCGCATGAGGGGCATCCTTCGACTGGCGATAACCTGTCACCGACGCTGAGCCGTCCACCCGCTCAGGATGCCCATACATTTGGAATGGTTGGAGAAAAGGGCGTGTTTTCCGTTACGCCTTGTCGTCCATTGCCCCGAACCACGCGGCCGCCTGCTGGATGTCCACGTTGCCGCCGCTGAGGACCGCGCCGACGCGCTTCCCCGCCACGTCGTAGCGGTGGTTGAAGACGGCGGCCAGGCCCAGCACGCCCGTCGGCTCGACGAGCAGCTTGAGCCGCGTCCAGACAAAGTACATCGTGCGTACCAGGTCAGCGTCGGAGACGGTAAGCATGTCGTCCACGTACTGGCGCACCAGGGGGAACGTGAGCTTGCCCAGATAGGGCGTGCGCGCGCCGTCCGCGATGGTCGCCGGGTTGTGCACGGTGTGCAGCGTGCCCGTCCTGAACGAGCGGGTCGCATCGTCGCCGGCCTCCGGCTCGACGCCGATGACGCGGCAGCCGGGCGCGAGCGCCTTGGCCGCGACCGCGCAGCCGCTCAGGAGCCCGCCGCCGCCGCACGGCACGAACAGGTAGTCGAGCGGGCCGGTGTCCTGCAGCAGCTCCAGCGCGGCCGTGCCCTGGCCGGCGATGATGTGCGGGTGGTCGTAGGGCGGGATCAGCGTGTAGCCGTGCTCCGCGGCCAGCCGGCTGGAGATGGCCTCGCGGCTGTCGGTCGCGGGATCATAGGTGACGATGGCTGCGCCGTAATCGCGCGTCGCGGCGAGCTTCATCGCGGGCGCGTCCTGCGGCATGACGATGGTCGCACGGACGCCGAGCAGCCGGCAGACCAGTGCGAGCGCCTGCGCGTGGTTGCCCGACGAATGGGTGATGACCCCGCGTACCCGCTCCGCGTCGCTCAAGCGGCTGACCGCGTTGTACGCGCCCCGGAACTTGAACGCGCCGACGCGCTGGAGGTTTTCACATTTGAGGTGGACCTCTGCGGCGCAGGCCTCGTTCAGCAGCCGCGAGGTGGCGACCGGCGTGCGGTGCGCGATCCCGGCAATCTGTGCCGCGGCGGAACGGACATCGTCGAATGTGACCATGTTCTGTCCTTCTTAGAAACCCGCTTTCGTGCGAAGCTCTGCTTCGCCCAAGAAAGCGGGTTTCTGATTACGCAATCGTCACGCGCGACCCGGTTGCCGTCTTCAGCACGTCGATGCGGGCGGGGAACATATCCTTAAGCTCGTCGATGTGCGTGATGACGATGATGCGCTCGAAGTCGTCTTTGATGGAGTTGATCGCCTCGATGACCAGCGAGAGCCCTTGCGCGTCCTGCGACCCGAAGCCCTCGTCGATGACGAGCGTCTGGAGCTGCGCGCCGGCGCGCCGCGCAAGCAGCTTGCTGATGGCGATGCGCAGCGCAAGGTTGGCGCGGAATGCTTCGCCGCCCGAATAGAGGTCGTATGACCGCTGGCCGACCTCGTCGGCAATCAGGATGTCCAGCGTCTCAGCCACCCCGCCCGTCACCTTCTCGCGCTGCGTCTCCAGCCGGACGCTCATGCGCCCGTCGCTCATGCAGTTCAGCAGGCGATTGGCTTCCGTCTCGATTTCCGGGATGGCGCTCTCGATAATCATCGCCTGGAGGCCCTTCTTGCCGAAGGCCTCGCGCAGTTCGGTATAGAGGCTGATTTCGTCGTTGATGGCGTCTAAATCCGCGGACAACTGCTTGCGGCGGGCGGCCTGCGCATCCAGCGCATCTAACTGCTGCATGGCCGCGCCTTCCAACTGGCGGGCGCGGCGTTCGGCCTGCGCCGCCTGCTCTACCGCTGCGTCGAGCCGGGACAGCGCAGCCTCCTGCCGCGCCAGGTCGGCCACCGCCGTCTCCAACTCCTGGCGCCGCGCCTGATCCTCGGCCAGCTCGGCCTCGCGCCGCGTGACCGCGGCCTCTGCGGCGCTGACCCGCTGCTGGGCCTCCGCGAAGTTTTCGAGCGCGGGCAGAAGCTGCCCCTGATAGCGGGCCTCGAAGGGGGCCAGTTCGTTCATCCGGCGGCGCACCTGTTCGTGCGTGGCCTGGTCATAGCCCAGCGCGTGCACCTCGGCTTGCAGGGCCGTGCTGGCGGCCCGCTCCTCCGACGCGTACTCCTCGCGGGCCAGCCGGTCCGCTAGGTCTGCCTCGGCCGCTGCCAGGCGGGCCAGCTCCGCTTCCGCAGCCTGTCCCTCCGCCACCGCGTCCTCCGCCTGGATGGCCTGTCGCTGCCGCGCATCGCGGGTGCGCAGTGCCTGGGCGAGCGTTGCATCTTCGGCCTCGAGCGTGTGCCGGTGCTCGGCCAGCGTCTTGGCCTCGGCCTGCGCCGCCTGGTAGCGTTCGCGCAAGTGGGTCCGCTCGGCTTCGTAATCGGCCAGTATCTGCTCGCGGTGGGCCCGGGTGAGCGGCTGGCGGCAGACCGGGCAGGCCGCGCTGTCGGCCTGTTCCTGGATCAGTTCGCCTTTCTCTTTGACGGCCTGTCCCTCGTTGCGCAGCCTTTCCGCATCGGACTTGAGCATTGCCAGGCGTTCCCCGATTTCACGGGCCTCCGCGGCGATGGCATCGCGGCGCGCCTGCTGTTCCGCCATCTGGACGAGGATGGCCTGTGCCTCGGCCAGGATCGCCGCCTGCTGCTGGCCGAAGGCGGCCTTTTGCTCCCAATCGCGGCGCCGCTCGGCCAGCCGCCGCTGTTCCATTTGCAGGCCGTCGCGCGCCCGCTGGATGGCCTGGTCGAGCTTGAGGAGTCGGGCCTGCAACTCCACATCCCGGCGCAGTTTGGTGTTGTAGGCGGCTTCCTGCTCACGCGCGTCCTGCAGCGCGTGCCAGCCCGTCTCGATGGCTTCGCGCTCGGCCAGGACCTGCTCGTAGGCGGTGAGACGGCGCTGTGCGGCGTTGTACTGGTCGCGCATCTCGGCCAGGTCCCGCTCTGCACGCGCCAGGCGGTTGCGCAGGTCGGCCAGTTGGTGCGCCTGCCCGCGCAAGCCCTGCACCGCCAAGCGCAGCGTGGCCTGCTCCGCCTCTGCCGCGCGGAGTGCTTCTACGGCCTGGGTGACTGCGTGCCGCGCGCCGGCAAGCTGGGCCTCGAACTCGCCGCGCCGCGCGAGCGCATGGTCGATGCCGCCGATCTCGCCCTGCACGCGGATCGCGCGCTCCTTGCGGGCGCGTATCTCCTCCTTGGCCTGCTCCTCGTACAGGTCATAGCGATTCAGGCCGAGGATGTCGGCCAGGATCTGCTTGCGCTCGGACGCGGTCTTGACGGTGAACGAATCGGCGCGGCCCTGCAGCAGGAACGCGGAGTTGGCGAAAGTGTCGTACTCCATGCGCAGCGTGCGGATGATCAGGGCCTGCCGCTCGTTGATGCCGCCCTCGTCGAGCAACTGCCAATCTTCGCTGCCCTCGTTCCAGATGTACAGGTGCAGGTCGGTCTGGCCGCGGCCCCGCTTGCTTCGCTGGCGCCAGACGCGGTAACGCTGCGGGCCGAGGCCGAACTCCAGGTCCACCCACATCTCGGACTCGCCCAGCGCGATGAGTTCGTCATCGCGGCGTGCGCGGGCCCGGCCCCAGAGCGCCCACGTCATCGCGTCCAGCAGCGCGGATTTGCCGTGGCCGTTGTCGCCCGTGAGACAGGCGAGGTGAATGCCGGAGAAATCGAGGCTCTGTTCCTCGCGATAGCACATGAAGTTGTGGAGTTTGAGTTTATGGGGAATCATGACTCAGTGTCTGCCCGGTATTCGGCTTTGCTTTCGGCAACCGCGGCATATGTACGCACCTCTCGATTCAGCCTGGAGCCGAGGCGATCCTCCGCAATGTCGAGATCGTAGTCCATCTGCAAACCGAGCCAGAATTGCGGCGAGGTGCGAAAATAGCGCGCCAAGCGCAGGGCCGTATCAGCTGTGATGCTCCGTCGACCGAGAACGATCTCGTTGATACGCCGCGCCGGCACGCCGATGTCCAGCGCTAGCCGGTTCTGACTCAGGGCCACCGGCCGCAAGAACTCCTCCAGCAGCACTTCGCCCGGATGTACGGGATGCAGTTTTTCTTCCATACCAGCTTACCTGTTCAATGGTAGTCTACGATCTCAACGCCATAGGCACCGCCATCACGCCATTCGAAACACACGCGCCATTGGTCGTTGATGCGGATGCTGTACTGCCCGCTGCGGTTGCCGCCCAGCTTTTCCAGCCGGTTCGCCGGTGGCACGCGCAAGTCATTGAGCGACACCGCGTTGCTCAACATGCGGAGTTTGCGCAGGGCTGTTTGCTGGATATCGATCGGCAGTCGCAGCGATACCTGGCGTCGAAAGACTTTCTCTGTCTCCGCATCCTTGAACGACTTGATCATGGGCTATTTTATAACCTTTTGCGTTACACGTCAAGGGTTATGGCCGGGCAAACCAGAGAGACCCCACTCCGGCAGGAGCGGGCCTCTCTGGTCGCGCTGGTGCGCCTCTAGAACCCCTGCAGCAGGCTCAAGTCCGCGACAGCGTCAGGCAGGGCGGCGACTCGCTGCACCAGCGCCAGCCGCGCCGCACGCACCGCGGGGTCGTCGGCCATGACGAGTACATCGGTGAAGAAGCGGTTGATCGGGTCCTTCAGCGCGCGCAGCACGCCGGCCAGCGCGGCCACGCTTTCCGGCTGCGGCGCAACTGCCTGCCAGGCGTCGAACAGCTCGCGCGTTGCCGGCTCGGTGTAGTGCTCCGGTGCGAGCGCGTGGACCTCCGGCAGGCTGCGCACGATGCGCTTGCAGCGGGCATAGGCCGTGAAGGTCTCCGGCCAGTCCGCGGCCTGGACGAGCTGGGCAAGTTCGCGCGCAGCGGCCGTCGCGCGGGCGGGGTCATGCCCCTGCACCGCCAGGACCGCGTTGACGACGTCATGCGGCAGGCCCTGGTCGCGCAGCCAGCCGTACAGCCGGTCGCGCACGAACGTCAGCACGTCGGCCAGCACACCCTCGCTGACCGGCACGGGCATCTGCGCGGCGGTTGCGGCCAGCGCCGGGCGCAGGTCCAGCGGCTGCTCCAGGCCGGCCAGCGCCTGCACCAGCCCCAGCGCGTCGCGGCGCAGCCCGAAGGGGTCGGCGGTGCTGGTGGGCGCGAGACCCACGGCGAACAGGCCGACCAGCGAATCGAGCCGGTTGGCGATGCCGAGCACGAGGCCCGGCGGCGACTGCGGCAGGATGTCGCCCTGCGAGCGCGGGAGGTAGTGCTCGAAGATGGCCTGGCTGACCGCGGGAGCCTCGCCCGACAGCCGCGCATACTCGCGGCCCATGACCCCTTGGAGCGAGGTCAGCTCCACGACCATCTGCGTTGCGAGGTCGCTCTTGAACAACTGCGCGGCCCGCCGGGTCGTATGCTGCTCGTTGGCATCCAGCCCCAGCAGCTCGCCCAGGCGGGGCGCCAACTGCTCAACGCGGCGCACCTTGTCCAGCATGGAGCCGAGCTTCTCCTGGAAGGTCAGCGTGCTGAGCCGCGGAGTGAAGGCTTCCAACGGCCGCGCAGTGTCCGCGCGGAAGAAGTAGCTGGCGTCCGCATAGCGGGCGCGCAGCACACCCTCGTTCCCTGCCTGCACCACGTCCAGGTAGTCCGTGCCGCCGTTGCGCACGGCGATGAAGTAGGGCAACATCCGGCCCTGCGCGTCTACGACCGGGAAGTAACGCTGGTGCTTCTTCATGACGGTGATGAGCACCTCTTTGGGCAGGCGCAGGTAGTCTGCTTCGAAGCCGCCGCGCAGCGCGGTGGGCTGCTCGATCAGGTCGGTGACTTCTTCAAGCAGCGCGGGGTCGTCGGGGATCGCGCCGTTGACCGCGGCGGCGAGTTGCGCGACCTGGCGACTGACCTCCGCACGGCGCGCCGCGCGGTCGACGATGACGTGGTGCTCGGCCATCAGCGGCAGGTATGCTTCGGCGGAACTCACGGTCAGTTCCGGGGAACCCTCGGCGCGCGGCCCGTAGGTCGTGCGGCCGGCGGCCAGGCCCGCGTACTCGAAGGGGATGACCATCTCGCCCAGCAGGGAGACGAACCAGCGCAGCGGCCGCGAGAAGGCGACGTTCGTCGCGTTCCAGCGCATCGTCTTGCCGAACTTGATGCTCGCAACCAGGCCCGGCAGCGCTTCGGCCAGGACCTCGGCAGTCGGGCGGCCCTCTTTGTGTACAACGGCGTAGACATACTTGCCGCTGCCTTCGGCGCGCACTTCCAGCGCCTCGACCGGCACCCCGTACTTGCGGGCGAATCCGGCCGCCGCGGGCGTCGCTGCGCCGGAGGCATCGAACGCGCGCTCGGCGGGCGGGCCCTTGACCACGGTCTCCTCATCTGCCTGGTGCATCGTCAGTTCGTTAATCAAGACGACCAGCCGGCGCGGGGTGCCGCTGACGAAGATGTCGCCGTGTGTCAGGCGCAGGTCATCGAGCAGCTTCGGCACGCCCGTCCGCAGTTGTTCGAGCGCGCCGGGCAGGTCGGCGGCGGGGAGCTCCTCCGCGCCGATTTCCAGTAAATAGGTTGAAGGTTGCAGGTTGAAGGTTGAAACCGGAAGCTGGAAACTGGAAGCTGATGCTTGTGTCTCGCCAGCTGCCAGCTTGGGGCTTCCAGCTTCCGTCAACCAGGGGAATTCCTCGTGCTGGCGCTGCTCGTAGTAGGCGATGGACACCTGCCGCGCAAGGTCGCGCATGCGGGCGAAGAAGTGGGCGCGCTCGGTCACGCCGATGGCCCCGCGCGCATCTAGCAGGTTGAAGGTGTGCGAGCACCGCAAGACATAATCATGGGCCGGAATGACGAGCCGGTGCGCCAGTGCGTTCTTGGCCTCGGCCTCGAACAGGTCGTACATCTGCTTCAGCCGGCCCACGTCGGCAATCTCGAAGTCATACTTGCAGTGCTCGATCTCCGGCTGCTTCAGCACGTCGCCGTACGTCCGCCGCCCGTCCCAGTCGATCTGCCAGACCTCTTTCACCCCTTGCAGGTACATGACGATACGTTCGAGGCCGTAGGTGTACTCGACCGACACCGGGTCGAGCGGATGGCCGCCGGCCTGCTGGAAGTAGGTGTACTGCGAGATCTCCAGCCCGTCGAGCCAGACCTCCCAGCCCAGGCCCCACGCGCCGAGCGCAGGCGATTCCCAGTTGTCCTCGACGAAGCGGATATCGTGCTGGTTACGGTCGATGCCGATGGCCTCGAGGCTGCGCAAGTAGAGCTCCTGGGCGTTGGCCGGCGCCGGCTTGAGGATGACCTGGTACTGCGTGTGCATCTGCATCCGGTTGGGGTTTTCGGCGTAGCGGCCGTCATCGGGGCGGTAGCTCGGCTCCGCATAGGCCACGCGCCAGGGCTCCGGTCCCAACACGCGCAGCACGGTCGCCGGGTTGCCGGTGCCCGCGCCGACCTTCTCGCTGTAGGGCTGCCAGATGAGGCAGTCCTGGCCGGCCCAATAGCGCTGCAGCGCCATGATGACATCCTGGAACGACAGGGGTTTGGCTGTAGACATGGGATTACCTCTCAAAAAGCGAAAAACCGGCGCTCAGACAAGGCCGGTTTGCAGATCCATCGACAGGTGATGCACACATCAGGCGACAAGCGCGCGTGACTGCTCCTGTAGCGTCGATCGGCCCCGGTACCGCGCAAACTGGCCGCAGGACGCCTGGGCAGATGCCCAGATGGCCTGCGGCCCGGTACCCGAGCCAGACAGAGGGGGCCGCGGGAGCGGCACAAGCGCATTCATCGTGTCATACCTGGGCGTGATGATACCCGTGCGCGGACGTTTCGTCAAGTCAATCGCGCGCCGGCGGTTCCATCATGCGCGCGAGGGCCTCAGCCTGACGCGCATAGTAACGCGTCGCCATCTCGCCCGCCTCGGCCAGGTCGTCATAACGGCCATCGGCCTTGGCCTGCCCGCGGGCCAGCGCCGCCTCGACATCCACGCCGGTCTGGTATGCCAGCTTGAACAGGAAGACGAAGACATCGGAGAGTTCTTCCTCCAGGTCCGCGTGCAGTTGCTCTGCGCTGGCGGCTTCCTTGTAGCCTTCCCACTGGAGCATGAGGCGGGCCACCTCGCCCAGCTCCTCCAGCGCGTGAATCAGCGTGTGGGAGGGCAGCACGCGCTCCCAGCCGCGTGCCTTGTCCCACGCTTCGAGCCATTGTTGGTATTCGCGAATGTGCATCGGTGTTACTCCGCCTGGGCCGGTGCGGGTTCGGGCGACGCTGCGGCGACCATCTTACGCAGCTTCTCCAGGAAGGCCGGGGAGCGCAGGCTGCGTTCCAGGTGCCAGACGATGTACTTGCCCAGCAGATTCTCCAACTGACGGCTGACATCGGGGCTGAGGCGGAGCAGGGCAACCTCCGCCCACTCCCGCGATTGCAGATAGCGCAGGACCTTGAGCAGCGGCAGCGACAGCGCGATCGTGTCGCTCCGGTTGGCGCCGTGGCGCGGGCACAGGCAGCCGCCGCTGTCCAGGCTCATGAAATTGACCTCGGGCTTGAGCGGTTCGTTGCACTGGACGCAGCGGAACAACTGCGGCTGATAGCCGGCCAGGGCCAGCAGATGCAGCTCGTAATAACGGACCGCGAGCGCGGGTTCCGCTGTGAGGTCGTCCAGCCGGCCCAACGTCTCCAGAAGCAGGTCGAAGAGCAGGTCGTTGGGGTCGGCCTCCTGCGTGAAGGCGTCGGCCAGTTCCACGACATAATAAGCCCAACTGCTGCGCCACAGGTCCTCGCGCACGTGGCGGTGCGGCTCGATGGTCTCGGCCTGGGTCACGATGTCGAGGCTCTTACCCTTGGCAACCAGCAATTCGGTGTAGGTGAACGGTTCGAGGTGGCCCGCCTTGCGGCTGGCCTGGCGGCGCACGCCCTTCGCCAGGAGGGTCAACTTGCCCTGTTCGCGGGCAAAGACGGTCAGCAGCCGGTCCGCCTCGCCCATGTCGCGGCGGCGCAACACGATGGCGGAGAGGCGATAGAGGCGCTGGCGGCGGCCCTGGCCCGCGTTTTCGGCGTCCACGCTGTTCAGCGGCACGTTGACCATCCCATGATAGAACAATTATACCATCAGGCACGCTTGCCGGTCAGGCGGGATAGCTCCAGCTCGCTCAGCCGGGCAAAGATGCGCTTGGCTTCCTGGCGGATAGCGTCCGGCCGGCCGCCCGCTGCGGCCACATCCCGGAGCACGTGCTCGATGGCAGCCGCGTAATCGCGCTTGTACTGCGCGTTGAGGGTGTTCCACGGCACGCCTGCGAGCGCCTGGGCGACGGCCGGGTCGTAGTCGAGCTTCTTGAGGGTCAGGAGCACCGCGATGATGGGGTAGCCGGTGTAGCCCTGCCAGCGCGAGGCATTGTCGTCCGCGGTAATCTGGGTGACGTCCGGCGACCAGCGCACGGTGTACGTCTTGTCGCCGCCGGAAGACGTTACCTGCGCGGACGTTGCGCCGGTCATCTGCACGCGGCCATCCGCGACCGCGCTCAACGCCTCGTACACCTTCGCCAGGGGCGGCAGCTGCCAGCGCGTCACGGGTTAAGCTGGGCCGGCTCGAAGGCATCCGGCAGCAGTTCAGCGACGGTCGCCTGGCGCATATGGCCCGCGGCATCGACCATGATGACGGTCATCTGCGGGTTGAACTCGGCGAGGACCTGCCGGCACCCGCCGCACGGGGAGACCCCGTTCTCGGTCGCTACGGCGATGGCCAGAAACTCGCGTGCGCCGCTGGCGACCGCGTGAAAGACCGCGTTGCGCTCGGCGCAGGTGCCGAGGTTGAAGCAGGCGTTCTCCACATTACAGCCGGTGTAGACCGTGCCGTCGGCGGCCAGCAAGGCCGCGCCGACCGCGAAGCCGGAATATGGCGCATAGGCATGGCGGCGAACTGCGTGCGCTGCGGCGATCAGTTCTTCGAGGTTCTTCACGGATGCTCCCAGACGAAAAACCTTCCGGGTCTACAGAAGGCCCGGAAGGTTTGGCTGTTTAAAGATGCAGGCTCAAGAAGGTCAGAAAACCGGCGGCTGCATTGCCCGTTTCAGTTTCGGTCCGGCTGTTTAGCGGCCGGCTGCCGTTCGTCGGCTCATCGGGCAGGGTCACGACGGCGCGGACCTGCTTGATGCGCCGGCCCGCGACGGAGAGCACCTCGAACGTTGCGGCCTGGTACTCGATGCGGTCGCCCACGGCAGGGACCTTGCCCAACTGGCTGTAGATGAAGCCGCCGAGCGTGTCGCCGCCCTCGCTGGGCAGTTCCACCGCCAGCAGCTTGGTAACCTCGTCCAGCGGTACGCGTGCATCGAACAGGTACTCGTGATCGTTCACGGTTTCGATGGTCGGCTCTTCGGCATCGAACTCGTCCTGGATTTCGCCGACGATCTCTTCGAGCAGGTCCTCGATGGTGATGATGCCTGCGGTGCCGCCGTATTCATCGACGACAACGGCCATGTGGACCTTGCGCTGCTGAAGCTCTTGCAGCAGCTCATCCACCTTCTTGGATTCCGGGATGAAGTAGGCCGGGCGCACAATCTTGCTGAGCGGCACATCGGTGCGGCCGTCGCGCAGATAGCGCAGCAGGTCTTTGGCATACAGGATGCCGGCGACGTTGTCCACCGAGTCGTTGTAGACGGGCAGGCGCGAATGACCGGCCTTGAGGATCACATCCAACGCTTCGATCATGGGCGTATTGAGCTCGACGCCGGTCATGTCGATGCGCGGGACCATGACCTCGCGCACCAGCTTGTCGCTGAACGCGAAGATGGACGCGATCATCTCCTTTTCTTCGTCCTCGATGATGGTTTCTTCGTCGGAGACATTGAGGAGGAAGCGGAGGCCGTCTTCGCTCAGGAAGATGCTCTCAGCCGCAATGCCGGTCTGCACTGCGCCTTCGCCAATGCGTCGCATGAGGGCTGTGAATGGCGCGAGGAGTACGGCCAGCCCGCTCACGATGGGGGCCAGGATGACGGCGCTGCGGGCCTGGCTGCCCACGACCCACGCGCGCGGGAGCAACTGTGCCAGTACCAGGAGTGCGGCGGCTCCCAGCAGCCACCAGGGCAGGGCCGTGGCCCGCCCGGTGCGGAGGACCAACAGAGTCACACCTGCAATGGTCAGGATCTTGCCGGCCAGTTTGGTCAGGAGCAAGGTGGACAGTAAGCGCACCGGCTCACCCAGGAGCCGTCCTGCCATCTGTTCCCGCTTGCCTCGCTGCGCCAGCACCTGACGTAACTGCGCCCGATTGACGGAGGCGAAAGCCATTTCTGCTGCTGCCGTTAAGGCGACGAGGAGAATCCCGCCGCCCACTGTGCCGATCAACGGCAGCAGGCTCGCTAAATCACTACTACTACCAGGTTCCAAAAGAATAACTCCTGCTGAGGCAGCCGGTCCACTTTCACCCGCCTGGATGCGGATGGGACAACAAAAAAGACCATGGCTGACCTGTTGGGGTCTCCCTGGTCGGGATCAGGCTGCTAATATCATCATCCCGTTTACCGCTATATTTCACCACACGCCCCATTTCGATCCAGTACTTTACCAGCAACAGTATAGCATGTGCGAAGGCTTAAAGCAAGACAGCGACCGCCTGTTTCAGGGGTCGCCGTCGTATGATTGCTATACTATGATGCCAAGCAAGCTCTGTTGGCGATGACCTACTCTCGCAGGGGCTTGCGCTCCAACTACCATCGGCGCTGGGGAGCTTAACTACCGGGTTCGGGATGGGACCGGGTGTACCCTCTCCGCTTACGTCACCAACAGAGCTTGTCTGAGCCAGGGTCAGGTGCGGGGTGGCGCCTTAACAACTGAGCGGAAGCGTGTGGGCCAGGCGGGTGGCCTGGCGGCGAATCTGGATCAAGTGCTGTCATCTCACGTGAATTAAGCCCTCGTGCATTAGTACGGCTTGGCTGAACACATTGCTGTGCGTACACCGGCCGCCTATCAAGCTGGTAGTCTTCCAGCGCACTTACTAGCTTATGCTATGGGGGATCTCATCTTGGGGCAAGTTTCCCACTTAGATGCTTTCAGCGGTTATCTCTGCCCAACTTAGCTACCCAGCGATGCCCCTGGCGGGACAACTGGCACACCAGCGGTTGGTCCACTCCGGTCCTCTCGTACTAGGAGCAGCTCCCCTCAAATCCCCTACGCCCACAGCGGATAGAGACCGACCTGTCTCACGACGGTCTGAACCCAGCTCGCGTACCGCTTTAATGGGCGAACAGCCCAACCCTTGGGAGTTACTACACCCCCAGGATGCGACGAGCCGACATCGAGGTGCCGAGCGGTGCCGTCGATGTGAACTCTTGGGCACCACCAGCCTGTTATCCCCGGGGTAGCTTTTGTCCGTTAAGCCACGGCCCTTCCACTCGGAACCGTGGGATCACTAAGCCCGACTTTCGTCTCTGCTCGACTTGTTGGTCTTGCAGTCAAGCTCCCTTATGCCTTTACACTCTCCGGCTGGTTTCCATTCAGCCTGAGGGAACCTTTGGGCGCCTCCGTTACCTTTTAGGAGGCGACCGCCCCAGTCAAACTGCCCACCTGGTACTGTCCCCACACCCGTTCAGGGTCGCAGGTTAGGGTCAAAGCTGAATCAGGCTGGTATTCCAACGACGACTCCACCGAGGCTAGCGCCCCAGCTTCCAAGTCTCCCAGCTATCCTACACAGATTCAGCCCTAACACAATGCCAGGCTGCAGTAAAGCTCCACGGGGTCTTTTTGTCCTGCTGCGGGTAAGACGCATCTTCACGCCTATTTCAATTTCACCGGGTCCTTCGTCGAGACAGTGCCCCACTCGTTACGCCATTCGTGCGGGTCGGAACTTACCCGACAAGGAATTTCGCTACCTTAGGACCGTTATAGTTACGGCCGCCGTTCACCGGGGCTTCAGTTCAAAGCTTCGCTTGCGCTAACCTCTCCCTTTAACCTTCCGGCACTGGGCAGGCGTCAGCCCCTATACTTCCGCTTGCGCGTTTGCAGAGACCTGTGATTTTGGTAAACAGTCGGTAGGGCCACTTCTCTGCGGCCGCCTCGGGCTCGCTAACGTTTGATAACTTACCCTACTACGGCACTCCTTATCCCGAAGTTACGGAGTCATGTTGCCTAATTCCTTAACGAAGGTTCTCCCGATCCCCTTGGTATACTCTACCCGTCCACCAGTGTCGGTTTTCGGTACGGGCACCCGGACTTCAACGCTTAGAGGCTTTTCTTGGCAGTATGGGCTCAGTCACTTGTGGCCCTTACGGGCGCCGCCCACCCCTCAGGATCAGGAACCGGATTTGCCTGGTTCCGTCGACTCCCTACGGGCTTAGCACCTCAATCCATTAAGAGGCTGACCTACCCTGCTGCGTCCCCCCATCACTCGATCCAGGTGGTACAGGAATATTAACCTGTTATCCATCGCTTACGCCTTGCGGCCTGGGCTTAGGCCCGACTAACCCGACGCGGATTAACCTTCCGTCGGAAGCCTTGGACATACGGGGTACATGGTTCTCACATGTATATCGCTACTCATGCCGGCATTCTCACTTCTGCGTCCTCCACCCGTCCTCGCGATCGGGCTTCCACGGATTGCAGAACGCTCCCCTACCACGCGTCTAGCCGTGCTAGACACATCCGTAGCTTCGGTGGCAAGCTTGAGCCCCGGTATATTTTCGGCGCAGAATCACTTGACCAGTGAGCTATTACGCACTCTTTAAAGGGTGGCTGCTTCTAAGCCAACCTCCTGGCTGTCCCAGTAACTCCACATCCTTTGCCACTTAGCTTGCACTTAAGGACCTTAGCTGACGATCTGGGCTGTTTCCCTTTCGACCACGAATCTCATCACCCGTAGTCCGACTGCCAGGTTCTGGAGTGACGGCATTCGGAGTTTGGTTTGGTTCGGTAAGCTATACGCCCCCTAGCCAATCCAGTGCTCTACCTCCGTCACTGAACACCTGACGCTAGCCCTAGAGCTATTTCGGGGAGAACCAGCTATCTCCGGGTTCGTTTGGCATATCACCCCTACCCACAGCTCATCGCCTAATTTTGCAATATTAGTGCGTTCGGCCCTCCACGAGGCATTACCCTCGCTTCAGCCTGGCCATGGGTAGCTCACCCGGTTTCGGGTCTACTCCGTGCGACTGGACGCCCTATTCAGACTCGCTTTCGCTGCGGCTCCGCCTGTCACTGGCTTAACCTTGCCACACAGAGTAACTCGCCGGCTCATTCTCCAAGAGGCACGCCGTCAGGCCTGGGTTGGCCGAAGCCAACACATTGCCCTTCGACTGCTTGTAAGCATGCGGTTTCAGGTTCTTTTAACTCCCCTCACCGGGGTGCTTTTCACCTTTCCCTCACGGTACTTGTTCACTATCGGTCGCCAAGAGTATTTAGCCTTGGGAGGTGGGCCTCCCAGCTTCCCGCAGGATTAGCGTGCCCCGCGGTACTCACGGTCAGCGTCCGGAGATCGGGCAGTTTCGTCTACGAGGGTGTCACTCGCTGTGCCGGGGCTTTCCAGCCCCTTCGACTACCGCCGGATTTTGTCACTCCGCTGGTCTGCTGCCGCAGACCTGACGCGCCGATCAACCCCGCACCTGCAACACCGGCAGGTTCTCACACAGGTACGGTTTAGGCTCTTCCCTGTTCGCTCGCCACTACTGGGGGAATCGTTTCTCTTCCTGGGGGTACTTAGATGTTTCAGTTCCCCCCGTGCCCTCCGCCTCGCCTATAGATTCAGCGAGGGGTGACCGAGTATGGCTCGGCCGGGTTTCCCCATTCGGGTATCTCCGGATCACCGCTTGATGACAGCTCCCCGAAGCTTATCGCAGCCATCCACGCCCTTCATCGGCTCTTGGCGCCAAGGCATCCACCGCATGCCCTTAGTAGCTTAATTCACGTGAGACGGCAACACTTGATACGTGTTGATTCGTCTACTTGGATCAGGCTCCCCAGCCTGATCTCACTCTTCCGCTCAGTTGTTAAGGTGCCACCTGCCCCTTCCGGGGCCGCCGCCTGGGCGGCGCTTTCAGCAGCATTAACCGCTGAAGAGTGATAGGAAAGGGTCAGGTCAGCGTGGTGAGTCGCATCGGCAACCTGACGGTTGCCGGACCTGGGATGGGCCACCCGGCCGCTTATGCAGCGTCGGCAGGCCGTCATCCCTAGAAAGGAGGTGATCCAGCCGCACCTTCCGGTACAGCTACCTTGTTACGACTTCGTCCCAGTCACCAGTCCCACCCTCGGCAGCTGCCTCCTTGCGGTTGGCGCACCGACTTCAGGTGTTACCAGCTCCCATGACGTGACGGGCGGTGTGTACAAGGCCCGGGAACGTATTCAACGCCGTATAGCTGACCGGCGTTTACTAGCAACTCCGACTTCAAGGAGGCGGGTTGCAGCCTCCTATCCGAACTGAGGCCGGTTTTGTTGCGATTAGCTCCGCCTCGCGGCTTGGCAACGCATTGTACCGACCATTGTAGCGTGTGTGTAGCCCCAGATATAAAGGTCATGCTGACTTGACGTCATCCCCACCTTCCTCCGGCTTGATACCGGCAGTCTCGCCAGACACTTGTAACTGGCAACAGGGGTTGCGCTCGTTGCGGGACTTAACCCAACATCTCACGACACGAGCTGACGACAGCCATGCAGCACCTGTGGACGCTGCCCGAAGGCTCGTTCCCCTTTCGGTTCACTACTACGCCCATGTCAAACCTGGGTAAGGTTCTTCGTGTTGCATCGAATTAAACCACACGCTCCGCTGCTTGTGCGGGCCCCCGTCAATTCCTTTGAGTTTTAGCCTTGCGGCCGTAGTCCCCAGGCGGTCAACTTAACGCGTTAGCTTCGGCACCGATAGTGTAAAACTACCGACACCCAGTTGACATCGTTTACAGCGTGGACTACCAGGGTATCTAATCCTGTTTGCTACCCACGCTTTCGCACCTCAGCGTCAGGTGTGGGCCAGGACGCCGCTTGCGCCACTGGTGTTCCTCCCGATATCTACGCATTCCACCACTACACCGGGAATTCCGCGTCCCTCTCCCAACCTCAAGCCCCGCAGTATCGAACAGCCTCTCCCAGTTAAGCCAGGAGCTTTCATGTCCGACTCACGAAGCCACCTGCGCGCGCTTTACGCCCAGTAAATCCGGATAACGCTCGCCTCCTACGTTTTACCGCGGCTGCTGGCACGTAGTTAGCCGAGACTTATTCCTGAGGTACCGTCCTTGCTCTTTCCCCAGAAAAGCGGTTTACGACCCGAAGGCCTTCGTCCCGCACGCGGCGTTGCTGCATCAGGCTTGCGCCCATTGTGCAATATTCCTCACTGCTGCCTCCCGTAGGAGTCTGGCCCGTGTCTCAGTGCCAGTGTGGGGGGCCACGCTCTCACGCCCCCTACGGATCATCGCCTTGGTAGGCCGTTACCCCACCAACCAGCTAATCCGCCGCAGGCCCCTCTCCAAGCGCATTGCTGCTTTACTCCCGACTTGACGCCGGGAACATATGCGGTATTAGCCATCCGTTAGGACAGTTATTCCCCACTTGAAGGCAGGTCACCTACGTGTTACGCACCCGTCTGCCACTCACACACCCCGAAAGATATGTGCGTTCGACTTGCATGTGTTAAGCACGCCGCCAGCGTTCATCCTGAGCCAGGATCAAACTCTCCGTATGATTTACTTTCGCCTTGGCAGGCCTTGACTCATTGGCTGACTTTGGTTCTTTCCTATCACTCTTCAGTTGTTAATGTGCCGTTTCCGGTCTGCGTCACCGCTGTCTAGCGGGCTGCCATCAGCAGGCTGCCATCAGCAGCGACGAATGATGATATTATCACAATCCATCTGACCTGTCAAATTCGGCGTCCTGCCTTTTGACCATGATGCCAAGCAAGCTCTGTTGGCGATGACCTACTCTCGCAGGGGCTTGCGCTCCAACTACCATCGGCGCTGGGGAGCTTAACTACCGGGTTCGGGATGGGACCGGGTGTACCCTCTCCGCTTACGTCACCAACAGAGCTTGTCTGAGCCAGGGTCAGGTGCGGGGTGGCGCCTTAACAACTGAGCGGAAGCGTGTGGGCCAGGCGGGTGGCCTGGCGGCGAATCTGGATCAAGTGCTGTCATCTCACGTGAATTAAGCCCTCGTGCATTAGTACGGCTTGGCTGAACACATTGCTGTGCGTACACCGGCCGCCTATCAAGCTGGTAGTCTTCCAGCGCACTTACTAGCTTATGCTATGGGGGATCTCATCTTGGGGCAAGTTTCCCACTTAGATGCTTTCAGCGGTTATCTCTGCCAGACGTAGCTACCCAGCGATGCCGTTGGCACGACAACTGGCACACCAGAGGTCTGTCCACTCCGGTCCTCTCGTACTAGGAGCAGCTCCTCTCAAATCTCTTACGCCCACAGTGGATAGAGACCGACCTGTCTCACGACGGTCTGAACCCAGCTCGCGTACCGCTTTAACGGGCGAACAGCCCGACCCTTGGGACCTTATCCAGCCCCAGGATGCGATGAGCCGACATCGAGGTGCCGAGCCAGGTCGTCGATATGGACTCTTGGACCTGACTAGCCTGTTATCCCCGGGGTAGCTTTTATCCGATGAGCCACGGCCCTTCCACTCGGAACCGTGGGATCACTAAGCCCGACTTTCGTCTCTGCTCGGCGCGTTGGCCTTGCAGTCAAGCTCCCTTATGCCTTTACACTCTCTGGCTGGTTTCCATTCAGCCTGAGGGAACCTTTGGGCGCCTCCGTTACTCTTTAGGAGGCGACCGCCCCAGTCAAACTGCCCACCTGGCACGGTCCCCCATCCGGATCACGGATTGGGGTTAGGGTCTAAGATTCATCAGGGTGGTATTTCACCGACGGCTCCACCAAGGCTGGCGCCCTAGCTTCATAGCCTCCCACCTATCCTACACAAATGAAATCCAAACTCAATGCCAAGCTGCAGTAAAGCTCCACGGGGTCTTTTTGTCCTACTGCGGGTAGGCCGCATCTTCACGCCTATTTCAATTTCACCGGGTCCTTCGTCGAGACAGTGCCCCACTCGTTACGCCATTCGTGCGGGTCGGAACTTACCCGACAAGGAATTTCGCTACCTTAGGACCGTTATAGTTACGGCCGCCGTTCACCGGGGCTTCAGTTCAGAGCTTCGGCTTGCGCCTAACCCCTCCCTTTAACCTTCCGGCACTGGGCAGGCGTCAGCCCCTATACATCCGCTTGCGCGTTAGCAGAGGCCTGTGATTTTGGTAAACAGTCGGTAGGGCCACTTCTCTGCGGCCGGCTCGGACTCAGTACAGACATGCACCTCATCCTACGACGGCACTCCTTATCCCGAAGTTACGGAGTCATGTTGCCTAATTCCTTAACGAAGGTTCTCCCGATCCCCTTGGTATACTCTACCCGTCCACCAGTGTCGGTTTTCGGTACGGGCACCCGGACTTCAACGCTTAGAGGCTTTTCTTGGCAGTATGGGCTCAGTCACTTGTGGCCCTTACGGGCGCCGCCCACCCCTCAGGATCAGGAACCGGATTTGCCTGGTTCCGTCGACTCCCTACGGGCTTAGCACCTCAATCCATTAAGAGGCTGACCTACCCTGCTGCGTCCCCCCATCACTCGATCCAGGTGGTACAGGAATATTAACCTGTTATCCATCGCTTACGCCTTGCGGCCTGGGCTTAGGCCCGACTAACCCGACGCGGATTAACCTTCCGTCGGAAGCCTTGGACATACGGGGTACATGGTTCTCACATGTATATCGCTACTCATGCCGGCATTCTCACTTCTGCGTCCTCCACCCGTCCTCGCGATCGGGCTTCCACGGATTGCAGAACGCTCCCCTACCACGCGTCTAGCCGTGCTAGACACATCCGTAGCTTCGGTGGCAAGCTTGAGCCCCGGTATATTTTCGGCGCAGAATCACTTGACCAGTGAGCTATTACGCACTCTTTAAAGGGTGGCTGCTTCTAAGCCAACCTCCTGGCTGTCCCAGTAACTCCACATCCTTTGCCACTTAGCTTGCACTTAAGGACCTTAGCTGACGATCTGGGCTGTTTCCCTTTCGACCACGAATCTCATCACCCGTAGTCCGACTGCCAGGTTCTGGAGTGACGGCATTCGGAGTTTGGTTTGGTTCGGTAAGCTATACGCCCCCTAGCCAATCCAGTGCTCTACCTCCGTCACTGAACACCTGACGCTAGCCCTAGAGCTATTTCGGGGAGAACCAGCTATCTCCGGGTTCGTTTGGCATATCACCCCTACCCACAGCTCATCGCCTAATTTTGCAATATTAGTGCGTTCGGCCCTCCACGAGGCATTACCCTCGCTTCAGCCTGGCCATGGGTAGCTCACCCGGTTTCGGGTCTACTCCGTGCGACTGGACGCCCTATTCAGACTCGCTTTCGCTGCGGCTCCGCCTGTCACTGGCTTAACCTTGCCACACAGAGTAACTCGCCGGCTCATTCTCCAAGAGGCACGCCGTCAGGCCTGGGTTGGCCGAAGCCAACACATTGCCCTTCGACTGCTTGTAAGCATGCGGTTTCAGGTTCTTTTAACTCCCCTCACCGGGGTGCTTTTCACCTTTCCCTCACGGTACTTGTTCACTATCGGTCGCCAAGAGTATTTAGCCTTGGGAGGTGGGCCTCCCAGCTTCCCGCAGGATTAGCGTGCCCCGCGGTACTCACGGTCAGCGTCCGGAGATCGGGCAGTTTCGTCTACGAGGGTGTCACTCGCTGTGCCGGGGCTTTCCAGCCCCTTCGACTACCGCCGGATTTTGTCACTCCGCTGGTCTGCTGCCGCAGACCTGACGCGCCGATCAACCCCGCACCTGCAACACCGGCAGGTTCTCACACAGGTACGGTTTAGGCTCTTCCCTGTTCGCTCGCCACTACTGGGGGAATCGTTTCTCTTCCTGGGGGTACTTAGATGTTTCAGTTCCCCCCGTGCCCTCCGCCTCGCCTATAGATTCAGCGAGGGGTGACCGAGTATGGCTCGGCCGGGTTTCCCCATTCGGGTATCTCCGGATCACCGCTTGATGACAGCTCCCCGAAGCTTATCGCAGCCATCCACGCCCTTCATCGGCTCTTGGCGCCAAGGCATCCACCGCATGCCCTTAGTAGCTTAATTCACGTGAGACGGCAACACTTGATACGTGTTGATTCGTCTACTTGGATCAGGCTCCCCAGCCTGATCTCACTCTTCCGCTCAGTTGTTAAGGTGCCACCCTCAGCCGCTTTTGTATTGCCGCGGCCAGGGCGCCTGGCCCATGCAGGGCCAGTTGACGATTTCTCGTCACTAGCGATGAGTCGCTAGCGGGTGGTGTCGAAGCTTTCGGCCTCACCCGCCACCGCCTCATCGGCTGTGTGCTATGGAATTGTTCCGGTGCCAGACACAAAAGCGCCCGGCTCTGATCGCCGGGCAAGGTGCTGCCTTACGAAGAGCCTGAAAAGGTTATTCTATTCGCGCCTCAGTGTTGTGTCGTACCAAGTGATGCCTCGAAAGAAGTGCTTGCCGTTGGTGCGTGCTTGTCGTTGGTGCGTGCTTGTCGTCCAGGTGGGCCTGAGTGGACTCGAACCACTGACCCCTGCGTTATCAGCACAGTGCTCTAACCACCTGAGCTACAGGCCCCTAAGCCGGCGCATTAACCGCTGAAGAGTGATAGGAAAGGGTCAGGTCAGCGTGGTGAGTCGCATCGGCAACCTGACGGTTGCCGGACCTGGGATGGGCCACCCGGCCGCTTATGCAGCGTCGGCAGGCCGTCATCCCTAGAAAGGAGGTGATCCAGCCGCACCTTCCGGTACAGCTACCTTGTTACGACTTCGTCCCAGTCACCAGTCCCACCCTCGGCAGCTGCCTCCTTGCGGTTGGCGCACCGACTTCAGGTGTTACCAGCTCCCATGACGTGACGGGCGGTGTGTACAAGGCCCGGGAACGTATTCAACGCCGTATAGCTGACCGGCGTTTACTAGCAACTCCGACTTCAAGGAGGCGGGTTGCAGCCTCCTATCCGAACTGAGGCCGGTTTTGTTGCGATTAGCTCCGCCTCGCGGCTTGGCAACGCTTTGTACCGACCATTGTAGCGTGTGTGTAGCCCCAGATATAAAGGCCATGCTGACTTGACGTCATCCCCACCTTCCTCCGGCTTGATACCGGCAGTCTCGCCAGACACTTGTAACTGGCAACAGGGGTTGCGCTCGTTGCGGGACTTAACCCAACATCTCACGACACGAGCTGACGACAGCCATGCAGCACCTGTGGACGCTGCCCGAAGGCTCGTTCCCCTTTCGGTTCACTACTACGCCCATGTCAAACCTGGGTAAGGTTCTTCGTGTTGCATCGAATTAAACCACACGCTCCGCTGCTTGTGCGGGCCCCCGTCAATTCCTTTGAGTTTTAGCCTTGCGGCCGTAGTCCCCAGGCGGTCAACTTAACGCGTTAGCTTCGGCACCGATAGTGTAAAACTACCGACACCCAGTTGACATCGTTTACAGCGTGGACTACCAGGGTATCTAATCCTGTTTGCTACCCACGCTTTCGCACCTCAGCGTCAGGTGTGGGCCAGGACGCCGCTTGCGCCACTGGTGTTCCTCCCGATATCTACGCATTCCACCACTACACCGGGAATTCCGCGTCCCTCTCCCAACCTCAAGCCCCGCAGTATCGAACAGCCTCTCCCAGTTAAGCCAGGAGCTTTCATGTCCGACTCACGAAGCCACCTGCGCGCGCTTTACGCCCAGTAAATCCGGATAACGCTCGCCTCCTACGTTTTACCGCGGCTGCTGGCACGTAGTTAGCCGAGACTTATTCCTGAGGTACCGTCCTTGCTCTTTCCCCAGAAAAGCGGTTTACGACCCGAAGGCCTTCGTCCCGCACGCGGCGTTGCTGCATCAGGCTTGCGCCCATTGTGCAATATTCCTCACTGCTGCCTCCCGTAGGAGTCTGGCCCGTGTCTCAGTGCCAGTGTGGGGGGCCACGCTCTCACGCCCCCTACGGATCATCGCCTTGGTAGGCCGTTACCCCACCAACCAGCTAATCCGCCGCAGGCCCCTCTCCAAGCGCATTGCTGCTTTACTCCCGACTTGACGCCGGGAACATATGCGGTATTAGCCATCCGTTAGGACAGTTATTCCCCACTTGAAGGCAGGTCACCTACGTGTTACGCACCCGTCTGCCACTCACACACCCCGAAAGATATGTGCGTTCGACTTGCATGTGTTAAGCACGCCGCCAGCGTTCATCCTGAGCCAGGATCAAACTCTCCGTATGATTTACTTTCGCCTTGGCAGGCCTTGACTCATTGGCTGACTTTGGTTCTTTCCTATCACTCTTCAGTTGTTAATGTGCCGCTGTAACGGGCCGGGTCTTCACTCAGCCCATAGCGAAGATAAAGTTTACTACAGGTTCGAAGTTGTGTCAAATTCCGACTTCGAGGCTTTTGCGCTCAGGTTTGGCGTCGGCCCGTCAGGGCCGTACACCGTGCCGGTTTTTTGCGCAACGGTCGATGATCTTAGCACACCGCCGTTTGCCTGTCAAATCCTGGGGTTGAGCCTTTTTGAGGGTCTCGGTGGATTTGAGTCTGTCGTTCTTCGCCTGGTTGTCCCTGCGGCGGCCGTTGATACGGGCCGTCTCAGGCGCAACGAGACAGGAGTCTATCATAGGGCCAGGAGGCTGTCAAATATGGGGCCTGGCCGCGCGCGGCCGGGCAACGGTTTGCAGTGGGGGCGGAAGTGGAGCACCCTTCGACTGCGTCCACCGTTAGCGGCGGCCTCCGCTCAGGATGCTGGTGCCCCCATCTTAAAACGCATCGGCCCGTTGGCCGAGCTCCAGGTGCGGGCGCTACATGGTGCGGCGGCCTTCCAGCGCGCGGGAGAGCGTCACTTCGTCCGCATACTCCAGGTCGCCGCCCATCGGCAGGCCGCGCGCCAGCCGGGTAATCTGCACCCCGCTCCCGGCCAACTGCTGATGGATGTAGGCCGCAGTGTTCTCGCCCTCCAGGCTGGGGTTCGTCGCGAGGATGACCTCACGCAGGGCTGCGGCCTGCACGCGCTCGACCAGCTCGGCAATCTTCAGCTTCTCCGGGTACACGCCGTCGATGGGCGACAGCGCGCCGTGCAGGACATGATAGGACCCGCGATATGCGCCCGTGCGCTCAATGGCGAGCACGTCCATCGGCTCCTCGACCACGCAAATGAGCGTATGGTCGCGGCCCGGATCGGCACAGATCGGGCAGGGGCTCTGCTCGGCTACATTGAAGCACTGTTCGCACAGCACCGTGCCTGACTCCAGCGCGCTGAGCGCGGCGGCCAGCGCCTCCGCCAGCCCGTTCGGCTCGCGTAACAGGTAGAACGTCAGCCGCGAGGCCGTCTTCGGGCCGATGCCGGGCAGCCGGGAAAGCAGTTCAATCAGGTTCGCGACGGGTCGCGCCAGGGTCTGCGCCATCTCCGGATCGCGCTTTCTACATCAGGCCGGGCAGGTTCAGCCCGCCGGTCAGCCCGCTCATCTTCTCTGCCGCGAGGCCCTGCGAGCGTTCGATGGCTTCGTTGACCACGGCCACGATCATGTCCTGCAGCATCTCGACATCCTCCGGGTCGACGGCCTCGGGCGCAATCGTGACGGAGAGCAGCTTCTGATTGCCGGTCATTACGGCCTTCACCATGCCGCCGCCCGCGGTCACCTCGACGGTTTCATCGCCGAGGCGTTCCTGGGTTTTGGCAAATTCCTCTTGCAGCTTCTGCAGTTGGCCGGCCATGCCGCCGCCACCGCCGCCGCCGGTTTGTTTCCGCAGCCCGTACGCCGGGCGTGCCTTACCCTTACTCATGTGCATCCTCCAAATTCAACATCAATCAGTTTTCTTGCCCGTCTTCTTCAGGTTCGTGACGACCGCCCCGCGACGTCGCGCGTCGCTGAGCAGTTGCTCGTCGGGGTCCACAGGGGTCCCGGTGGGGCTGCCGGCTGTCGGCGCGCCGGATGGTGCAGCCGCCTCCCCCAGCATCGAGCAGCGAATGACCACCCGGCGGCCCAACACCTCTTCCCAGGCCGCCTCGATGTGCTGGCGGTTCTCCATCTGGTCCGCAATATCGCGCGAGAAGGCCTGGCTGAACAGCATGACGAGCGTCTGCCCGGCAAACTCCATCTCGCGGACCGCGCGCAGGGCGGCTTGCAGCTTGACGCCGCCGTGCCTGCCTGCCGTGACCAGGAACTTCTCCCAGTTGGCCTGCGACACCCCGCCCGCCTCTTCGTCGCCGGACGCGCGGCTCGGTCGGGCCTGCGCAGCGGCGGGCCGCGGCGCAGTTGGGCTGGCGGGCCGCACGGCGCGGGTGGGTTCCGTGCGGGGAGCTTCCGGCGGTCGGGCGGCTTCGGGTCGCACGGCGGGCGTTGTCATCGGGGCCGCCGCAAGGGGGGCAGGCGCGGCCGTGCGGGGTGCCGCCTGGGCCGGGGCCGATTCCGCGGGCGCGCCTGCGCACGCGAGCGCCGCGCGCAGGAACGCAACCTCGATGGGCAGTTGCGGCACGCCCGGCACCTGGTCGCGCAGCGCGCCGCGCGCCTCGGTAAACTCCCTGACCGCGGCCAGCAGCGCGGCCGGCGCGAGCTGACCGGCCTGCCGGGTCATCTGGCTGACGACATCCTGCGGCAGGTCCAGCAGTTCAGGTGCGCGCACGACGCGCGCGAAGAGCACCCCGCGCAGGTACGCGACAATCTGGTCGACGAGCTGGCCGAGCTCGACGCCTTCCGCGACGAGCTCATTGAGCAACGTCAACCCGCCGGCGGTGTCCTGGTTGATGAAGGCATCCACCAGCTTGCCGATGGACTGGGCATTCACTAACCCCAGCACCGCCTCGACCCGCTGGAGCGTCAGCACGTCGTCGCCGTACGCGAGCATCTGGTCCAGCAGGCTGACGGCGTCACGCATGGAGCCGGTGGCGCGCCGCGCGATGGCGACGAGCGCATCGGTGTCCGCCCGGCTGCCCTCCGCCTGGAGCACCGCAGCCAGGTGTTCCACGATCTCCGCGGTGGGGATGCGCCGGAAGTCGAACCGCTGGCAGCGCGAGCGCACCGTCTCAGGTACGCGATCCGGCTCGGTGGTTGCCAGCACGAACACGGCATGCGGCGGCGGCTCTTCGAGCGTCTTGAGGAGGGCGTTGAACGCCTCCTTGGTCAGCATGTGAACTTCGTCGATGATGTAAATCTTGTAGCGCGCCTCGTTCGGGCTGAAACCGATCTTCTCGCGCAGGTCGCGTATCTCGTCGATGCCGCGGTTCGACGCTGCATCGATCTCGATCAGGTCGAGCTGGCGGCCTTCCTGAATTGCCGTGCAGATGCGGCAGGCATTGCAGGGCCGGGCAGCGGGATCCGGGTCCAGGCAGTTGATGGCCTTGGCCAGGATGCGGGCGGTGCTGGTCTTGCCCGTGCCGCGCGGGCCGGTAAAGAGATAGGCGTGGCTCATGCGTCCGTCGCGCAGCGCGTTGCGGAGGGTCGCGGTGACATGCTCCTGTCCCACGACCGTTTCGAACGTCTGCGAGCGCCATTTGCGATACAACGCCTGTGCCATCAGGCCGCCTCCCCATGCATAATCGAACTGTTATTCTAGCATAGAAACTCGTTTTCTGCCAGCAGTGCAGTTTCCGCACAGGAATTCCAAATGTAGGCGACAAAGCATCCTGAGCGGAGGCCCGGAGGGCCGTAGTCGAAGGATGTAGGCCGGGCCGGCGTTCTTCGACTGCGCTGCGCTCCGCTCAGAATGCCGGCACTCTGTCGTACATCTGGAATTCCTGGTTTCCGCATGGAAGCAGAGCCAAAGCATCCTGAGCGGAGCGAGCGGGAGCGCAGTCGAAGGGTGCGCCACGCGCGGCTGCCGCCTTTTCAAATGCACCCCATCCTTCGACTGGCTGCACCTTGTCTGCGGTGTCGAGCCGTTCACCCGCTCAGGATGCCCGCGCTGGTTGACAGGCGTCATTCCGTCAACAGCTCCGCCAGCAGGATGTCCATCGCCTCCCGATCGCCTAGCTTGCCGGTCTTGATGGCCTCGTCCGCAGCCAGGACGCGTTCCAGCGCGCGCACGAGACGGGCGACCGTGTGGCGGTTGGCCTGGTTGACGAAGCGCGGGACCATCCATTCGCCCAGGTTCAGCGTGCGCGCAATCTCCGGCGGCTTTGCGCCCTGTGCTTGCAGGGTCTTGACCTGGATGAGCAGGCGGTACTGCCGCGCGATCATCGCCATCAGGCGCAGCGGCGGCTCGCCGTCGAGGTCGAGCGCGTGCTGCATCAGCCGGCCTGCCGCGGGCGCGTCGCCCAGGCCCAGCGCGTCCACCAGCTCGAAGACGCTGGCCGCCCGGGTGGCTGCGACGAGCCGGCGCACGTCCTCACGCGTGACCGTGCGGCCGCCGGCATAGTCGGCCAGCTTGGCGAGCTCCTGGTCGAGCTGGCGGAGCTCGTCGCCCACGAACTCGGCCAGGTCGTTGATCGCGACGCTGTCGAGCTTGACCTTGCGCAGCCGCGCCCGCTCGCGAATCCAGTCGGGCAGGTCGTTCTTGCGCGGCTTCTCGCAGAGCACGATGCGCGCCTGGCCGCTGCGGGCGAGCTCCTGCAGGCGGCGCAGCCCGGGCCCGCTGCCCGTGTCTTCTTCGACCAGCACCAGCTCCGTGCTCTCCGGCACGTGGTCGAGATAGGCCAGGAATGCCTTCGCCTGGCCCTTGAGCGTCTCCGGCGAGGCTGCGTGTTCCGCTTCAGGCCGCTGCTCGTCTTCTGCATCCGTCGCCGCGGGCGCTTCGACCTTCGCCTTGCCGCGCGGCGGCCCAGCCAGCCGCGCCAGCAGCCCTTCCACGATGACCAGGCGGCGCTCGGCCAGGAACGGGAGCGTGTCGCACGCGTTTTGCAGTTCGGCCGGCGTCAGCATCCGGCCTTCCAGCCGCGTCGTGTTCAGGTCGGCCAACTCCGGATCGGACGCGATGCGCGCGCTGATCTCTGCGCGCGTCTCCGCGCGCAGCAGCTCCGCCGGCCCGTGAATCAGGGTAATCATCGGTGCATCCGCAGGTTGCCGGCTGCCGCGCTCACGCGTGTGCGATGGAGACCCGGTGGCGCACTACCGGCCCGCCCGCCAGCTTCGTCACGCCCGCCAGGCTGGCCCCGGCCAGTTCAGGGGAGGTGGTCAGGTTCTTCTGCGCCCACCGACCGGCAGGCGTGGCAACCAGCAGGGCCAGCGTGGCCGCCAGGACCGCGCTGGGCAGGCGGTCGGCCAGCGTGCGGCTCCGGCCGCTGGTGGCGGCGAACGCAGCCAGCCCGCTCAGCACCCCTGCGGTGACGAGGTTCGTGCCGCAGTTCGGATGTACGGCGAGCTTGCTCTCGCCGGCCTGCAACCGGGCCAGCGCCTCTTCGACCGCGGACGCCAGCGTCGCGGTCTCAACATCGCCGATGACGATGAAGCCTTGCAGGTCGCTGCGCGCGAAGAGCTGTGCGCCCGGCAGCCGCCGGCTCAACAGTGTGATGGTCGCATGTTCCAACCCGTGATGTTGGCGGATGCGAAACAGCGGTGAATCAAAAGCCATGTGATACCCCAGATGAAACAGCCTCAGGCCAGGTCGGGGATGCCGTCAAAGGCGTTCAGCGGCGCGGCACAGATGCCTACCAGACCTGGCCCGGTATGCGCGCCGAGCACCGGCGCGATGTCGCCCACGGGCAGCAGGTGGGCATCGAAGCGTTGCGTGACGAGCGCGATGAGCTGCTGCGCGCCGGCAGGGTTGTGGGCGTGCATGACCTGAACCCGCAGCCGTTCCGTCGTGCCGAAGCGTTCGGCCACGATATCGGCCAGCCGCTGCACCGCGCGCTTGAGCGAGCGTTCGCGGCCGTGCATGGCGTATTTGCCGTACACCTTCTCCACCCCGATGATCGGCTTCAGGTCAAGAATCTGGCCGAGCAACGCCTGGATATGGCTGATGCGGCCCCCATGCTCCAGATAGCGCAGGGTCTCCAGCGTGTAGAAGGTCTCGGTGGCCTGCTTGATGCGCTCCAGCGCGGGGAGGATGCGGTCGAGCGGCCAGCCGGCCTGGATCATGCGGCCCGCGGCCTCCACCTGCCAGCCCTCCGCGGCCGAGAGCGTCAGCGTGTCCACAAAGGTCACGTTGGCCTCCGGCACTTCCTGCGCGCCCAGCCGCGCGGCGTTGATGGTGCCGCTCAGGCCGGATGAGATGTGGATGGACAGCACATCCCGGTCGCCTGTGGCTGCCAGCCGCCGGTAGGCTGCTGTAAAGTCGCCGGGCGCAGGCTGCGATGTGCTGGGGAAGGAGCGCGTGGCCGCGAGCAGCTTGTAGAACTCCGCCGGCTGGATGTCGATCCCGCTGCGGTAGGTGCGGCCCTCGAGGGTGAAGACCAACGGCACGGCATGGATGGTCAGGCCCTTGCGCTGCACGGCCACCAGGTCGGCGCCGGCATCGGTGAGAATGTGCATTCCAGATTTCCTTCCCTGCAGGAGAAGCCAACCGGCGACTGCAAGTCGCGGCTACCGTTGCGAAGCCTGCCTACGCAGGCTGTTGGGCGACGGCTGCGGTTTCTAACCGCTCGGCACTAACTCCTCAAGCGCGCTAACGCTGCACCAGCCTGGCGACCGTCACCCCTTCGCCGCCCTCGTTGTTCTCGCCCGCGCGGAACTCGCTGACGAGCGGGTGGCTGCGCAGTTCCTCACGGACGGCCTGGCGCAGCGCGCCCGTGCCCTTGCCGTGGATGATGCGCACGAAGGGCAGGCCCGCCAGATAGGCCGTATCGAGGTAGCGGTCGAGCTCGCCGAGCATGTCATCGACGGTCAGGCCCCGCAGGTCCAGCTCCATGCCGGGGCTGGGCGGCCGCGGCTGCACGCCGCCGCGCTCTACCTGGACGGCCGGCTGTGCGCCCCGCTCGCGCAGCTCGACCCGGCTCGCGTTGAGCCGGACCCGGAACGACCCGATTTTGACTTCCACATCGTGCCCGCTGACTGCGGCAATCTCGCCGCTGGCCTGGAGCGACGGCACCCAGACCCGATCCCCGGCCTGCAGCGGGCCATCGACGACGAGCGGTTCCGGCGCGTGCAGTGCGGGCAGGGGCCGCGCCTGGCTCGCGCGCCGCTCCAGTGCGTCCTGCGCCTCAGCCAGCCAGCGTTCGTGCAGCGACTTGCCGGTCGCGGGTGCGGCGTCGCGCGGCAGCCCGGCGAGCCCGCCACGCAGACGGTCCACTTCCTCTTGCAGGGCGGCCAGCTCCGCCTCGGCCAGCGCACGGGTTTCGTCCAGCACCGCGCGGCGGGCCTCCTCGATCTTCGCCAGCCGGTAGTTCAGGTCCGCGTTGAGCGCCTCGGTGCGGCGCTGCGCGGCCTTCGCTTCGGATTCGGCGGTCAGCGCAGCCTCGCGCGCCCGCTTGATCTCGGCCAGCATCATCTCGGCTTCGAGCGATTGCGGCGAGACAAGCGCCTCGGCCTGCGCGACAATCTCCCGCGGCAGCCCCAGCCGCCGCGCAATCGCAAACGCGTTGGAGCGGCCCGGCAGGCCGATGCTCAACTTGTACGTGGGGCTGAGGGTCTCGATGTCGAATTCCACGCTGGCATTGGCGATGAACGGCGTCGTATGTGCGAAAACCTTGAGCTCGGAATAGTGCGTTGTTGCCAGGGCGGTGATGCTGCGGGTGAGCAGGGTCTTGAGCAACGATTGCGCCAGGGCCGCGCCCTCCTCCGGGTCCGTGCCTGCGCCCAGCTCATCCAGCAGGACGAGGGAGCGCGCATCCGCCTGGCCCAGGATTTCGACGATGTGGGTCATGTGCGACGAGAAGGTGGACAGGCTCTGCTCGATGCTCTGCTCGTCCCCGATGTCGGCAAAGACCTGCTCGAACACCGAAACCTGCGAGCCTTCGGCCGCGGGAATCGCCAGCCCGGCCTGCGCCATCAGCGTGAGCAGGCCCGTCGTCTTGAGCGTGACCGTCTTGCCGCCGGTGTTCGGCCCGGTGATGACGATAATGAAATACTCGTCCTCGAGGTAGATATCCACCGGCACGACGGTCAGCGGGTCGAGCAGGGGGTGGCGCGCCTTGATGAAGGCCAGCGTGCTGCCCGGATGAATGACGGGCGGTTCGGTCGGGCCGTCCTCTGCCGGAGCGGCCTGCGCAGCCTCCGCAGCCGCAGCCTTGCGGCCGGCCGGCCGCCGCGCGGGCTGCGGCGGGGCCTTGAACGGAATCAGCTCCGGCTCGGTGCCGCGGATGACGTTGGCATAGCGCGCCTTGGCGAAGATCAGGTCCAGATCGCCCAGCGCCTCGACGGTGCGCACGATGGCGCCGGCGTCGGCCGCGACCAGTCCGGTCAGGGCTGCGAGGATGCGGTGGACCTCCTCCTCCTCGGCGAGTTGCGCCTCGCGCCAGCGGTTGTTCAGGTCGACCACGGCCAGCGGCTCGATGAAGAGCGTGGCGCCGCTGCCGGATTGGTCGTGGACCAGGCCGGGGATGCGCCCCTTGAACTCGGCCCGCAGGGGGATGACATAACGTCCCTGGCGCTGCGTGACGATCGCTTCCTGGAGAAACTGCGCGTTGGTCGAGGTGGTGACGATGCGCTGGAGCCGCTCCATGAGCCGCGCATGCGCCTCGCGCATCTCGCGACGGATGCGCAGCAGCGCGTCGCTGGCCGAGTCCATGACTTCCCCGCGCTCGTCGATGCAGCGCACGATTTCGTCGATCAGGTCACCGGGCACCGAGATGCGCCCTGCGATGTCGGCAATCTGCGGAAACTGCTCGTTGAGCCGCGCCAGGAGTCGCTGGATCGTCCGCGCGCGGGTCAGCGTGCTGCGGATGTTGAGCAGGTCCGGCGGCAGCAGCGTGCTGCCCCGCGTGGCCTGCTCTGCCAGCGGCCGGAGGTCATGGACGCCGCCCAAGTGGACATCGCTTTTCTCGTCCAGCAGGCGGCGCGCCTCGCGCGTCTCGGCCTGCCAGGTCTGCGCCTCGCGGATGTCATCGGTCGGCTGGAGCGCGAGCGCGCGCTCACGGCCGAGCGAAAACGAGGTCTGGTCTGCCAGCCGGGCCCGGATTTTGTCGAATTCGAGGATGCGTAGCGTCCTTTGGTCCATAGAAGTATAGTATAGCACAGCGGGCCACGCGCGAAAAAGGAATGCAGGAATGTAAGCAGGGCGAAGTCATGTTGCAATCGGGCCTTCCACCTGGCAGTTGAAACTGCGGCTACCCCTACGAAACCGGCCTACGCCGGTTAGTTCCAGTCTGCGTAGGCAGACTTCGCAAGGGTAGCCGCAACTTCAGTTGCCAGGCGGGTTCACCTGGCGCACTATGAAACCGCCCTGGAATGTAAGTGTTCAGCGTTACTTCGTAACATGAGTTCCCCTGCCCATCAGTAGGCCCACAAACCCGGTTTCTGTGCGAAGCTGCGCTTCGCCGGGAAACCGGGTTTGTAACGGTGAACAGTTACGCAAGGAATACTCGGCGCGTCATTGTAACGTTTGTGACTGTTGCGGTATAATGCCGCGGTCAACCGGTCTGTCGATGTCATCTGACTTGCTACTGAGGGTGTGTCTATGAAAGCCGTTGTGATGGCGGGCGGTGAAGGTTCGCGTTTGAGGCCTCTCACGTTGGTGCGGCCCAAGCCCATGTTGCCGGTCGTTAATCGTCCCGTGCTCAGTCACATCCTGGAGCTCCTCAAGCGGCATGGCTTCACCGATATTGTGATGACGTTGCAGTACATGGCCGGACAGATTCAGGATTACTACGGCGACGGCAAGTCGCTGGGCCTGAACATCGAGTATGTCATCGAAGAAGCACCGCTCGGAACTGCCGGCAGCGTCAAGCACGGAGAGTTTCTCTTCAAGGACGAGCCCATCCTTGTCATCAGCGGCGACGCGTTGACCGACTTGGACCTGACCGCGATGGTGGACTTCCACCGGGCGCGGCGCTCCCACTTCACGATGGCGCTGACGCACGTGCCGGACCCCCTGGAGTACGGCGTCATCAACGTCCGCTCGGACGGCCATGTCGCCCAGTTTGCCGAGAAGCCGAGCTGGGGCGGCGTCACATCCGACACGGTCAACACCGGCATCTACATCGTAGAACCCCAGGTCATGGCGCGCATGCCGGAAAACACGCGGCTGGACTGGAGCCAGGATATTTTTCCCGGCATGTTGACGCGCAGCGAGCCCTTCTACGGGTGGGTCGGTGAAGGTTACTGGTGTGATATCGGCACGCTGCGCGAATATCATCGCGCGAACAGCGACCTGCTCACCGGGCAGTTGGAACTGGGGCAGCTCGGTGAACGCATCGGGCCGGGCATCTGGTCAGGCGGCGCGGTCGAGGTTGCGCCGAACGCACAGCTTTTTGGCCCCATTTACCTGGGCCAGGAAGTCAAGATCAAGCCCGGCGTCGTGATTCACGGGCCGAGCGTCATCCGCGACTACACGATCCTCGATAATCAGGCGCGCGTGCAGCACAGCATCGTTTGGCGCAACTGCTATATTGGCGAGGGCGCGATGCTGCACGGCGCGGTCGTCGGGCGCCAGTGCAGCATCAAGGAACGGGCCGTAGTATTTGAGGGGGCCGTCATCGGTGATGGCACAGTCATCGGTGAGGATGCCCTGGTCCAGCCGGGTGTTAAAATCTGGCCGGGCAAGAACATCGACAACGGGGCGATGGTATCGCACAGCCTCATCTGGGGCGCGCAGGGCCGGCGGGTTCTCTTCAGCCGTTACGGCGTCACCGGCGTCGTCAACGTGGACCTGACGCCGGAATTTGTGGCGCGGCTCGGTGCAGCATTCGGCTCGGTCCTGCCGAAGGGCAGCCGGGTGACCATCAACCGCGACCCGCACCGCAGCTCGCGCATGATCAAACGGGCGCTGGTCTCCGGCCTGCCCTCCGCAGGCAACAATGTTATCGACCTGCGCACTCTGCCCATTCCGGTCGCACGTTACTACACGCGCGCGGTTGGCGCGGCGGGCGGTGTGCATGTGCGCCTGTCCCCCTATGACCCGCGCGTCGTGGATATCCGGTTCATGGGCGGCAATGGCCTGAACCTGACGCGCGAACAGGAGCGGGTGGTCGAGCGCGTCTTCTTCCGCGAGGATTACCGCCGCGCCTATCTGGAGGACATCGGCAACATCGAGTATACGCAGGATGCGGGTGAGGTGTATGCGCGCGGCTACCTGGAATCGCTGGACGCCGATGCCATCCGCGCGGCGCGTTTCAAGGTCGTCGTGGACTATGCCTACTCGCCGGCGGTGGATGTCCTGCCTGACCTGCTGGACAAGCTACAGGTGGAAGTGCTGCCGCTGAACGCACGCATCGACGCCGGGCGCGTGTCTCTGTCGCAGGAGGAATTTCGCGCCGGACGCACGCAACTTGCGCGCATCAGCCGCGTCCTCGATAATCTCAGCCTGGGCGCCCGCCTGGACGTGGGCGGCGAGCGGCTCTTCGTGGTGGATGACACGGGCACGAGCGTGCCGGACGAGATCATGTGCGCCGCGATGGCCGCGTTGGTGTTTCGCACATATCCCGGCAGCACCATCGTCGTGACAGTCGACCAGCCCCTGATCTTCGAGCGGCTGGCGGAGCAATACGGCGGCCACGTCCGGCGTTGTGCGGTGGACCTGCAGGCGCTCATGCAGGGTGCGGCAGAAGGCAGCGTTCTGATGGCCGGCGATGGGGGCGGATGCTTCGTCTTTCCCCGTCTGCACCCTGCCATCGACGGCCTGTTCGCACTCGGCAAGCTGCTCGAACTGCTGGCCCGGCAGGAAACCCGGCTCTCACAGGTCATTGCGGACCTGCCGCCGTTCTACATGGCGCGAGGCGACGTCGAGGGTGATTGGGAGACCAAGGGCACGGTCATGCGTTGCCTGATCGAACAGCTCTCGCGACTGCGCCATGAAACACTCGACGGCATCAAGATTTACCTCAACGACCACGAGTGGGTGCTCATTCGTCCGGACGGCGACACATCCAAGTTTCACCTGGTCGCGGAGGCCAGGAGCGCGGCGGCCGCGCAGGAACTCATCGCCGACTATGGCGGCATCGTACACCGCTTCGTTAAGGGCCGGTGCATCAAAGATTCGGAAAGTCAGGACAAAGAGAGTATATGACGATCAAGTTCGGCACGGACGGCTGGCGCGCCGTTATCAGCGATGAATTCACCTTTGCGAATGTGCGCCATGTGGCGCAGGCCATCGCCGAGGTGTTGCTCGAAAACGCCGCCCGCGAGGCGGCCGCGCACCCGACAGGGGCAGAACGCGCCCCGCTGGCAGTCGTGGGCTTCGACACCCGTTTCCTCTCCGACCGGTATGCCATTGCCGTCAGCGAGGTGCTCGCGGGCAACGGGCTGCGGGTCGCGCTGGCCCGCGCGGATGCGCCGACACCGGCGGTCTCGTACGCGATTCCCCAGATGCAGGCCGTGGGCGGCGTGATGATTACCGCCAGCCACAACCCGCCGCGTTACAACGGCATCAAGCTGAAATCGCGCTACGGCGGCAGCGCCACCACCGCGGACACGGATCGCGTGGAGGCCCGGCTGTCTGCGAACCTGGCCGCGGGCCGCGAGCCGGTCATCCTGCCGCTGGAAGACGCGCAGGCACAGGACCTGGTGCACCGCTTCGATCCCTTCCCGGCCTATGCCGACCATCTGCGCACGCTGATCGACTTCGACGTGATTGGCCGGGCGGGGCTGTCGGTCGTGGTGGATGCGATGTATGGCACGGGCCGCGGCTATCTCCGCAATCTGCTCGAAGCCGCGGGCGCACAGGTGATGGAAATCCGCGGGGAGATGAACCCCGGCTTCAACGGCATCCATCCCGAGCCGATTGCGAAGCATCTCAAGCCGCTGATGGAGTTGACGCCCGCGGAGGGTCATCACCTGGGGCTGGCAACGGACGGCGATGCAGACCGCATCGGCGCAGTCGGGCCGACGGGCCGGTTCATCGACCCGCACTGCATCATGACGCTGGCGCTGCGCTACCTGGTCGAGAAGCGCGGCCTGACCGGTGCGGTGGTGAAGACCGTGTCAACCACGCAGATGCTCAACCGGTTGGCGGCGCGCTATGGCCTGCCGCTGCACGAGACGCCGGTGGGCTTCAATTATATCGGTGACTTGATGCTCACCGAGGATGTGCTGATCGGCGGCGAGGAATCCGGCGGCATCAGCATCAAGGGCCACATCCCGGAGGGCGACGGCGTGCTGATGGGCCTGCTGATGGCGGAGATGGTCGCTCATTATGGTAAGTCGCCGGAGCAGATGCTGGCCGACGTGATGGCCGAAGTCGGGACGTTCGAGTATGCGCGCCACGATTTCCATGTGAAGCCCTTCAACAAGAAGGCGCTCGTGGCGGAGCTCGTGGCGGGTGCGCCGGCAGAGCTTGCCGGATTGCCCCTGGCTTCCATTAATACGCGCGATGGCGTCAAGTACCTGCTGCGCGACGATAGCTGGCTGCTCATCCGCCCCTCCGGCACCGAGCCGGTGCTGCGGGTGTATGCGGAGGCGCACACCCTGGAGACGGTCAACGCGCTGCTGGAAGAGGGCAGCCACCTGGCTAACGGCGCAAAGGTATCGTAGGGGCACAGGTCGCTGGCATGTAAGTCCGCATTTGAGAATGCGGACTCCGCTTTTTAAAGGGGCGTAGAGTCGCGGTTACCCGCCAAACCGTTGGGCCGCTGCGAGCGCGGCGGCTTCGACTGCCTGGCGGTGCAGTTCACGCGCTTCCGGCTCCGTCAGGCTCACCCGGCGGAGCGCCTCCTCCCAGACGGCGCCCCGCCAGCGCGTGATTTCTCGCCGCACCATCCACTCATCCACCGGTCCCAGCAGTGTGTCGATCAACGCCAGGGCCGGCTCGCGGCGTTCGATGATTTCGTCCTGCACCACATCGATCGTGCGGCCGATGATCTCGTTCACGTGGTTGTAGTCGGCCTGCCGCTGCGCGCGCACCTCCGGTGACAGGCTCGCCCATTCCTCTTCGAGCACGTCTGCCGTCGCCAGCACCAGGTCATAGTTGATGTGCGCGTTGACCCCCAGGAGAAGCTGCACCAGGACGGAAACGCCGGGGCGGTCAGCCGCCTCGCACGCGCAGACCCACACCGGCGAGACCGGCGCCCCTGCATCATAGGCATCCAGCGCATCGAAGTAGTAGCCGGCAAAGTGCACCAGCAGGCGTTGGACCCATACCGGATCGTGGAATTCACCGGCGGCAATGCCCGCGGCCATGTGGGCGGTCATCTGTGCATAACAGCCGAGGAACACGGCGCGGCCATCACCGTCCGCCTCCCACCGGCAGAGACATTCCTGCATCCGCGTGAGCGTCTGTGTCGAATCAGTCATGATCGGGCAACCTGTCCTTGTGTGGCGCATACGGCCTGTTTCAGTGGCACAAGCATAACACAGCGTCCTCCCCACCGACAACCCCTTTCCGGCATTCTAACAGAACGCTAATGCACACCTTACACTAATCTAATACCCAAACCTTAAACTTCACACATGAAAGCCTATACGAGGAGTGGAGAACATGAGTAAAGTAGTGGGTATTGACCTGGGTACAACCAACAGCGTGATTGCCGTGGTTGAAGGCGGCGATCCGGTGGTGATTCCAACCGTTGAAGGCAGCCGTCTCGCTCCCTCCGTCGTCGCGTTCACCAAGAACGGCGAGCGACTGGTCGGCCAGACCGCGAAACGCCAGGCAGTTGTCAACCCGGAAAATACGGTCTTTTCGATCAAGCGGTTCATGGGCCGGCGGTACGATGAGACGGCCAGCGAACGCGAGTCTGTGCCCTACAAAGTAGTGGAAGGCAAGGCCGGCGATGCGCGCGTGCGTATCCCCGTGAACGGCAAGGAATACACGCCGCAGGAGATTTCTGCGATGATCCTGGGCAAGCTGAAGGCGGATGCCGAAGCTTACCTGGGCGAGCCGGTCTCACAGGCGGTCATCACCGTCCCGGCGTATTTCAACGACAGCCAGCGGCAGGCGACCAAGGACGCGGGCCGGATCGCGGGCCTCGACGTGCTGCGCATCATCAACGAGCCGACCGCCGCGGCCCTGGCCTACGGGCTGGACAAGAAGTCGAGCGAGACCATCCTGGTCTTCGACCTGGGCGGCGGCACGTTCGACGTCTCCATCCTCGAAGTGGGGGATGGCGTAGTCGAAGTCAAGGCGACGAACGGCGACACGCACCTGGGCGGCGACGACTGGGATCAGCGGGTCGTGGACTATATCGCGGACGAATTCAAGCGGGAGAACGGCGTGGACCTGCGCAACGACCGGCAGGCGCTCCAGCGGCTCAAGGAAGCTGCGGAGAAGGCCAAGGTCGAGCTTTCGACGGTCATGGAGACGGAGTTGAACCTGCCGTTCATCACCGCAGACGCGACCGGACCGAAGCACCTGCAGATGAAACTGACCCGCGCGAAGTTCGAGCAGTTGACCGAGGACCTGCTAAGCCGCTGCCGCCCGCCCTTCGAGCAGGCGCTGCGGGACGCGAAGCTGAAGGCGACCGACATCGACGAGGTGGTCCTGGTCGGCGGCTCCACCCGGATGCCGATGGTGCAGGAACTGGTGCGCAAGCTGACGGGCGGCAAGGAGCCGAATCGCGGGGTGAACCCGGATGAGGTCGTGGCTATCGGCGCGGCGCTGCAGGGCGGCGTGCTTTCCGGCGATGTAAAGGATGTGCTGCTGCTGGACGTGACGCCGCTGACCCTGGGCGTGGAGACGCTCGGCGGGGTCATGACGGCCATCATCGAGCGCAACACGACCATCCCGGTCAAGAAGAGCCAGGTGTTCAGCACGGCGGAGGACAACCAGTCGGCTGTGACCATCCATGTCCTGCAGGGCGAGCGGCCCCTGGCGGCGGACAACATGTCGCTCGGCCAGTTCAACCTGGAAGGCATCCCGCCGGCGCCGCGCGGCATGCCGCAGGTCGAGGTCACCTTTGATATCGACGCCAACGGCATCCTGAACGTGAGCGCGCAGGACAAGGCGACAGGCAAGGCGCAGACGATCACGGTCACTGCGTCGACCAACCTGAACAAGGAAGATGTCGAGCGCATGGTGCGGCAGGCGGAGATCAACAAGGCCGCGGACCAGCGGCGCAAGGAGTTGATTGAGGCGCGCAACCAGGCGGACCAGATGGCTTATGTCACCGAGAAGAGCCTGCGGGACCTGCCGGAGGACAATCACCTGAACCCGAATGACCGGCGGGCCATCGAACAGCTCATTGCAGATCTGCGCAAGGCCGCGCAGGGTGAGGATGTAACGGCCATCCGTGATGCGATGAGCCGGCTGCAGGAAGCTAGCTCGCGCATGGCTCAGGCGGCCTACAGCCAAGCCCCTTCGGGCAACGGCCACGGCCAACCTGACCAGCAGCATTCCGATGACGACGTAGTGGAAGGCGAGTTCCGCCAGGTGTAACCTCCATATGCCCCCCCTCCCATACTTGTATGGGAGAGGGGTGGGCGAGCGAAGCTCGCACGGGGTGAGGGCAATTGTCGGTTCGGTAACAGCCGGTTTGGCTTGTTGTGATATAATCGATCCAACGATAAGTGGCTTTTTGTAGGCCCAGACAGGGCCAGAACAGGATAAGTCTCGATGTTTTTTGATCCTATGTATCTGGTCTTCATGGCTCCGGCATTGTTGCTGGCGTTCTATGCGCAGTTCAAGGTGAAGCGTGCCTACGCCACCTACACGCGCGTCGCCAACGAGCGGGGCATCACCGGCTTGCAGGCCGCACGCATGATCCTGCCCGGCGAGGGCTTGAGTGGCGTTAGTGTGGAAGGCACGCCCGGCCAACTGACCGATCATTATGATCCGCGCACCAAGACGCTGCGGTTGTCGGCCGGCGTCGCGCAACAGCCGAGCGTGGCCGCGCTGGCGATCGTCGCGCACGAAATCGGCCATGCGCTCCAGGACAACCAGGGTTATACGCCGCTCAAGCTGCGTAGCGCCATTGTGCCGGCGGTCCAGGTCAGCGCCTGGGTGGCGCCGATCCTGTTCCTGATCGGCTTCCTGTTCAACATGCTGAGCCTGGCATGGCTCGGCGTCGCCTTCTTTGCGGCGAGCGCGGTGTTCGCCCTCGTGACCCTGCCGGTGGAGTTCAACGCCAGCCGGCGGGCGCTGAAGCTGTTGCAGACCTACCAGTTGACCGACGGACGCGAGCTGCAGGGCGCAAAGGCTGTGCTTGACGCAGCTGCGCTGACCTATGTGGCCGCGCTCGCCCAGACACTGGCAACCTTGCTATACTACGTGACCCTTTTGGGCCGCCGTAACGATTGAGCACAGGAGTTATAACCTTATGAAGCGTGCCCGCTCTCTCCCACTGATTGTCGCAGTTTTGGCCCTGAGTCTGGCCCTGATGGGATGTGGCCTGGTCAGCCCCGCGGTTCGCATATTCGCCGAGCCGACGGCCACCCGCACCCCGCGCGTGATCGAACGGATTGTCACCGTGGAAGTGCCGCAGCGGCAAGAGCGGGCACAGGAACCGGCGCCCCAGCAGGTCCAGCCGACTGCCGTCCCGCAGCCCGTGCAGCCGTCACAGCCGATCATCATCGATCCGAACGCGGATATTGAAACGCAGACGTTGACGGCCATCTATCAGAAGGTCAGTCCGTCGGTCGTCAGCATCCTCAATCTGACGACCCTGGCGCAGGGCGGGACGGAGACGGACGAAACGCTGCCTGAGGGCCAGGGGTCCGGCTTCGTGTGGGACACTGCGGGCCACATCGTTACGAACCACCATGTGGTCGAGGGCGCAGATGCACTGCGGGTGACTTTCCCGGACGGCATCGAACTGCCCGCAGAACTGGTGGGCTCCGATCCCGACTCCGATATCGCGGTCGTCCGCATCGATCCTGACCTGGTGCAGGTGACGCCGGTCGAGCAGGGGCGGCTGGAGGAGGTCCAGGTCGGCCAGCGCGCGATTGCCATCGGCAATCCGTTCGGATTGGAAGGCACGATGACCACGGGCATCGTCAGCGCGATCGGGCGCAGCGTCGAGTCGCAGACCGGCTACAACATCCCGCTGTCCATCCAGACGGATGCGGCCATCAATCCGGGTAACTCCGGCGGGCCGCTCTTGAACGACCGGGGCCAGGTCATCGGGGTGAATTTCCAGATTCGGTCTTCGGTGCGCAGCAACTCCGGCGTCGGCTTCGCCATCCCGATCAACATCGTGCAGCGGGTTGTGCCGGCCCTGATCGAGACCGGTGAGTACACGCATGCCTGGCTCGGCATCAGCGGCAACACCTACAGCCCGGCCTGGGCCGAGGCGCTCGGCTTCCCGCAGGACGTGCGCGGCGCTTACCTGATGACGATTGCCGAGGGTGGGCCTGCGGATGAAGCGGGCCTGCGGGCGGGCAACCGCGACACCAACATCCTCCTGGGCGTCGGCCTGGAGGGCGGCCTGTACTTGCAGAGCGGCGGTGACCTGATCACCGCCATCGACGGCCTGGCCGTGCGGCAGTTCGATGACCTGCTCGTGTATCTGGAGAGCTACAAATCGCCGGGCGATGAAATCACCCTGACGATCTTGCGGCCGGACGAAGGCGAGCAGACCGTGACCCTGACGCTGGGCGCGCGCCCGGCCCGTCGGGTCCAGTAATTCGACGACAACTCATGGCCCGGCATCCGCGTGATGCCGGGCTTTTGCGTTAAGTATCACCACGGAATAGACGGATCACGCGGAACATATGAGCAAAATCTCTCTCGTCTTTTTGAACCTGGCGCTGCTCATGACCTTGAGCGGCTGCACGCTGCCGCCTCTCGCAGCCCTCCCCCCGGCCACGCCGCAGGTGGTCATCGTCGTGGCGACGCCGACGCCCGCGCCGACGACCGGTGCAGCCCCGGCGGCTCCGGTCGATTCAGCCGACAGCGTGGAGGCGCGCCGCATCGCCATCTACGAACGGGCCGCGCCGGCCGTGGTCAACATCACGACGCAGGTCCTGCGGTCGGGGTTCTTCTGGGGCGAGTACCCGGAGGAGGGCAGCGGGTCCGGCTTCTTGTGGGATGACCAGGGTCACATCGTGACGAATTACCATGTCATCGAAGGCGCGCAGCGCATCGAAGTCGCGTTCGGTGAGGAACTGGCCTTGCCTGCGGAGGTGGTGGGCGCGGACCCCATGAATGATCTCGCCGTCCTGAAGGTGGAGTCCGTGCCGGAGGGCGTCCTCCCGCTGGAGGTCGGCACCTCCGCCGAGCTGCGGGTCGGGCAGACGGCGATTGCCATCGGGAATCCGTTCGGCCAGTTCGAGCGCACGATGACCGAGGGCATCGTCAGCGCAGTCAACCGCACGATCGAGACGCAGAACTCGGTGCTGCGCGGGGTCATCCAGACCGACGCATCCATCAACCGGGGCAACTCCGGCGGGCCGCTGCTCGATTTCCGCGGCCGGTTGATCGGCGTCAACTCGGCCATCTACTCCCCGACCGGCACGTCGGCAGGCGTCGGGCTGGCGATTCCGGTGGACAAGGTGCGGCGGGTCGTCCCCGCGCTGATTACGGATGGCCGCTACCCGCATCCCTGGCTGGGCCTCGAGGAATTGGGCTACGAAATCAGCCCGGCGCTGGCACAGGCGCTCGACCTGCCAGTTGAGGCGGGCCTGTTGGTGGCGCGGCTCTATCGCAACAGCCCGGCGGACAAGGCCGGCATCCGCAGCGCGACCGATGAGGTCATCCTGGGCAACCGGCGCTATTTTGTGGGCGGCGACATCATCACGGCCATCGATGACCGGCCGTTGCGCGCCTGGGAGGACCTGAACGCATACCTGGACGAGGCGACCGAGATCGGTCAGACGGTCGTGCTGCGCGTGCTGCGCGACGGGCAGGAGATGACGATCCAGGCCGTGTTGGAAGACACGCCGGAATCGCTGCAGGGGCAATAACCTCACCCCGTGCGGCCTCCGGCCGCACGGGGTGAGGAAATGTCACTTCCGTGCTGCCAAAAACGCGTCCACCGCCGCGCGCGTGGGGAGCGCCGGAATCGCGCCGCGCTCCGTGCAGGCCAGCGCGCCGACCGCACACCCCAACCGCAACGCGTGTTGCAGCGCAGCCCCGTCCCACTGCAAGGCGTGATCCAGCAGGCCGGACAGCAGCCCGGCCACGAACCCATCGCCCGCGCCGGTCGTGTCCACCACGGACACGGGGAACCCCGCGACATGGCCGTGGCCGGCCGGCGTGAAGTACTCGCAGCCGCCCGCGCCGCACGTCACCACGAGCAGTTTGAGCCGGTCGTGCCAGAGCGCCCGCGCACCCGCTGCCAGGTCGGTTTCACCTGTCAGGAAAGTCAATTCCTCTTCACTGATCTTGGCGAGGTCCGCGTGGTGCCAGCCGGCCAGGATGCCCTCCCGCGCCGCCGCGGCAGACGGCCAAAGCGCCAGCCGCAGGTTTGGGTCATAGGAGATGAGCGCACCGGCCTCCCGTGCCAGGTTCAGCGCGGCCAGCGTCGCGCTGCGGCTGGGCTCACCGATGAGCGAAATGGAGCCGTAGTGGAAGATGCGCGCGGACGCGGCATAGGCCGCATCGACATCCTCAGGCCGCCACAGCATGTCTGCGCTGGGATGGCGGTAGAACATGAAGCTCCGCTCGCCGTCGGCGCGCAGCGAGACGAAGGCCAACGCGGTGCGCGCCTCCGGCGAGAAGCGCAGCCCTGCGGTGTCCACGCCCGCGGCGGACAGCGTATCGGCCAGGAAGTGACCGAAGTCATCGTCGCCCACCTGGCCGAGGAAGCCGGCCCGATACCCCAGCCGCGCCACGCCCACCGCAACGTTGGCCGGCGCGCCGCCTGCGGCCTTCTTGAAGGCCGGGGCCTCCGCCAGTGTGACGCCCGTCTCAGTCGAGACGAAATCGATGAGCAGTTCTCCGCACGCGATGACGTCGATCATTTAGCTGGCTCCTGTGTTGGTGTGGCGCGGCCGGCGGGATGAACGCTCTTCCGCTTCCTCGTCGGTCGTGCGGGGCAGCGAGCGCATGGCGATGCCCTCCGCCATCTCCGCGCCCGCGCTGAGCCGCACGAACTGCACGCTGCTGCCCAGCGCCCGGGCCAGCCGCGCGGCGACCGCTTCGAGCTGTTCCACCTCGTCTGCATACTCGGCCAGCCGGATGCCGTCGTTGCTCGCGGCGACGATGACCTGGTCGTTGACCGTGAGGCGGGTTTCCTCCCGGCCATCGGCGGTGCGCGCCGTGCGCACGAGCTGAACGGCAGCCGCACCGGCCGCAGGGGGCGGTTCCATGCCCCGGCCCAGCACGCGGGTGACGACGATGGCGAGGGCAATGCCCGCCAGCAAAAACAGCACCGATTCGATGGCAACCGTCATATGGGCGCTCCCCCGTGGATTTCGTCAGGTGAGTCTATTCTAGCGCGGGGCTGCTGTCTGCGCAAGGCGCGCGCATTGCGGTTTCATAGTGCGCCAGGTGAACCCGCCTGGCAACTGAAGTTGCGGCTACCCTTGCGAAGTCTGCCTACGCAGACTGGAACTAACCGGCGTAGGCCGGTTTCGTAGGGGTAGCCGCAGTTTCAACTGCCAGGTGGAAGGCCCGATTGCAACATGACCTCGCCCTGGCGCGCGCTGACCCGGCATTGTCCTGGCGCATAGCCTGTGCTAGAATCGGGCCATGACCCTGTGGTTGAACCTGGCCGGGTGGCACATCCGCCTGATCGGTGCGTCTGTTGAGTTGGCGGCGCAGGCCGCCGAGCGTTACGCCGCGTTCATTGTGGCGCCTGCTGCGGCTGCGGACCTGACGGTCGAAGTGCGGCCCGCGGATGGCGAACGGGCTGCCGCAGCAGGCATGATCCCGGCGGAGTTCGAGCGCGAACGCGCCTTGTTGCAGGCACCGATTCGCGTCATTGGGGGCATCTACCTACTTGACGCGGCAGGAATTCATGGTAGAATTGCATTGAGCGATCGGCAAGCACAATTGCAGTATTGCGGCCCGGTCGCCTTCAGTGAACTGGAGTATTTTCTGCGCATTGCCTGCGCGCTGCTGGCCCATCATGCGGGCGGGCTGCTTGTCCATGCCGCCGGCCTCCAGATGGGCGGCGCGGTGTATTTGTTCATCGGTCAGAGCGGCAGTGGCAAGTCAACTGTAGTTGCGCTTTCACAGGAGACGATGGCGCTGGGCGATGACCTCATCCTTCTCCGACCTACGCCAGGCGGTTGGCAGGCCTATGGCACACCGTTCTGGAATCTAGACGCCAGGGGCGCAGACGTACGGTGCAGTGCGCACAGCGGCCCTTTGACCGGAATCTATAAGCTGGTGCAGGACCCCGACGTCTACCTGGAAGCGTTGTCGCTGCCGGTGGCCGTCGCTGAATTGGTGGCGAACTGTCCGGTGGTCAACGGTATTGCAGCTGACCTGCCGGAGCTGGTGGGCCGCTGCCGCACTTTAGCGCGGGCGGTCCCGCCAGCCGCGTTGCACTTTCGTAAGGATCCCGGCTTCTGGCAGCTCATCAGGTGAGAGACCGTGCAACTTAGCGATACGCCATGCCGGGCGCCCGGTGTCGTCAGCCGTCTGCTGGACGGCGAGGCAGTGCTGATCCATCCCGCCCAGGGCAAGGTGCGGGTGCTCAACGGCGTTGGCGCCCGTATCTGGGAGTTGGCCGACGGCCGGCATTCGATCGGCGCTATGGCCCGGCTGCTGGCGCAGGAGTACGAGGTGGAATTGTCGCAGGCGGAGTCGGACGCCCTGGCGTTCTGCCGTGATCTTTCCGGGCGTGGCCTACTGAACTAGGCTCGCATCTTTTCACCGACACCGAGTGAGCGCCGGACGCTCGCTGGTCCAATATCAGAGTCGCCAATTCATGAGGAGGCAATAATGGAGCAGGTAACCCAGGAACGCAAGCCCTATGAGCAGCCGGCCGTCGTCTACGAGACCGAGCTCGAAGTTCGAGCCGGCACACCCGTCGGCATTCCCGATCCACTGGACCTGACGGGCACCAAGTGACATTTGGTCCGCGAGCGTATTCCAGTCGCTGAACCATGGGCCGAGACGTTCGACGCGTCGGCCCATGTAGCTTAACGCGGAACTTGGGGTCAGGTCCGTTTGACACTACTGCCGGGTCAGGCGTATAATTTTTATTGCTGCATTGCAGCGTGTGAGATTGCAGCCATGCAGCACATGCGCCAGTGTCACGCGCCGGGCCTGATGTAAGGAGGATTGTTTATGGGACGTGTGTTGTCTACGATAATCGCCGTTGCGCTGCTCCTGGGACTGGGCGCCCTGGCAGTGTTGGCGCTGCCCGGGGCCGGCGCACCGATGACCGCCAGTCCCGTGGTTGCTGCCCCGCTGGCCGCTGAGCCGGACGCGCCGGCGGCGGGGACCAATAAGTACAATGTCATTGCTCTGCCACTGGATTCACAAAGCCAATTCTCAACTTACGATGCCCCTGGGTTGGCGGCCCTTGTCGGTCCTGGCGTTCAGGAGGTATCGAAGCTTCAGGCTGGCACTCAGACTTACCTTACCTACTATCCTCCCATTGGCGATGGTGACAACTTCTCCATGCAGATTGGTGGAGTCTATTGGTTGCTCCTTGACAGCAACGCCAATAGTGTTGTTAGCTTTGTGGGCAATGTACCGAATCCAGGAACTGTGCACAACACGCTGACCCGGCCTGCCGGTACTGGATGCCTCTACAACGACATTATCATACCGCTTGATCAGGCAGCAATGACACCTCAACAGCTTGCTGATTTGATCGGTAACGTTCAGGAAGTTAGTCAGCTCAGCGCTGCGACACAGACGTTTCTGACCTGGTATCCTGATATTCAGGATGGCGATACTTTTTCGATCAGTATCGGCTATCCGTATCGTGTGTGCCTCCGAACAGGTGGCATCACTAGCTGGCCCTGAGAGCATACAGTGTCTAGCATGCACATCATAACTCAGTGTGCGGGCCTAGGCATTGCCAGAAAGGAAAGTGTCTAATGAAGAAATCGTGGGTCGCTGTGTTGGTTGTGTCTGCAATGGTCATGGTGCCATTAGTCGCTTTGGCCCAAGTTTCAGGGCCCCCAGCGAACGATGCTTGGGTGGAGTTGGCTAATCCAGATAGCCCTTCGAATGACACCTCTACGGAACTGCAGAATCTGTGGGCGCGCTCTGCGCTCGCAGCGTGCAATCCAGATCGCGCCAGCTATCTGAAGTGGGACTTGACAAATGTGACACCTGGTACGATCTTCCAATCTGTAGATGTCAACCTTCGAGCGAACTTTGTCTCTGGCGATTGGACTGGCGCCCAGATATCTCTTCGTGAAGCCGGAGATAGTTGGTCGGACACTGTCACCTGGAATACCCAGCCCAATAATCCGCCGACTACAGGTGCTGAGTTGGGTAAGCTTGCAGTAGCTGGTGCTGGCACTATCACCTTTAGCAGTGACACCTTTCCCCTACTTCGGACTTATGTCCAGCAGGAGGCCGATGGGGATAACGTCGTTAGCTTTGTCTTAGTAGTTGTGGGAAACTGCGGCATCCAAAATGCGGCCGTGCGCTTTGACTCGAAGGAGCCTGCGGCTGGTGGTGTTGCGCCTGCGTTGTTGCTCACCAGTGAGCCCAACTCCGTCACCCTGACCGACAGCAGCGCGCAGCAGACCAACAGCCTGCCGCTCTACGTGGGGCTCGGCGCACTGGCGCTGGTCGCCGCCATCGGCGTGGGCGTGTCCCGCCGCCGGACGGCAGCCCGGTAGCCCGCCCCCAGGGTCACGCGACCCGCTTGAGCCTGTACACGCACGGCGGTTGCCCTTACCGGCAGCCGCCGTGCGTTTTTGTGTGCGCAGTCCGGCGCGTCCTCCAGTCCACCGTTGTGTTAATGCGAGTGACAAAACACACGCGGAGGCCCCTTTGACACTTCCTGAGTCTCAACGCATCGTCGCCACCGGCATCGGCCTGGTTACACCCCTCGGCCATGACACGCCGTCCACCTGGGAAGGCATCCTGGCGGGGCGTTCCGGCATTGGTCCGCTGACCGCGTTCGATGCCGGCAACTTCAAGACCCACTTCGCGGCTGAGGTCAAGGATTTCGACGCCAGCGCGTATCTCGACCGGCAGACCGCCCGACGCATGGATCGCTTCCTGCACTTTGCGGCCGTCGCGGCTGCCGAGGCGCTGCGCGATGCCTGTGTCGACATGCAGACGCTGGATGCCCGCCGTGTCGGCGTGCTCGTCGGCTCCGGCATCGGCGGCATCCAGACCATCCTCGAAAACCAGGCCGCCCTGCTGGAACGAGGACCGCGCCGCGTCAGCCCCTTCTCCGTCCCGGCGCTGATGCTCAACAGCGCGTCGGCCCACGTGAGCATCAGCACCGGCGCCCGCGGCCCGAACCTCGCCATTGCGACCGCCTGTGCGACGGGCAGCCACGCGCTGGGCGAGGCGGCGGAGACCATCCGCCGCGGCCACGCGGACATGATGATTGCGGGCGGCTCGGAGGCCGCCATCGTGCCCATTGCGATGGCCGGGTTCGAGAATATCGGCGCGCTCAGCACGTTCAACGAGGACCCCCAGCGGGCCAGCCGTCCGTTCGACAAGCACCGCGACGGCTTCGTGATGGCGGAGGGCGCGGGCATCGTGGTTCTCGAACGGCTGAGCACCGCGCGGGCGCGCGGCGCGCGCATCTACGGCGAGATCATCGGCTATGGCAACACAGCGGACGCCTACCACATCACCGCGCCGTCCTCGGACGGCGTGGGCGCGGCGGACTGCATGCGGATGGCGCTCGAAAGTGCGGACCTACAGCCCGAACAGGTCGATTACATCAATGCCCACGGCACCAGCACCCCCCTGAACGATGCCAGCGAAACGCTAGCCGTCAAGCAGGTGTTCGGTGACCATGCCTACCGGCTGGCGATGAGCTCGACAAAGAGCATGACGGGCCACCTGATGGGCGCGGCCGGGGCCGTCGAAGCCGGCTTCTGCCTGCTGGCCCTGCGCGACCAGGTCCTGCCGCCGACCATGAACTACGAGACGCCCGATCCGGACTGTGACCTGGACTATGTGCCGAACCGGGCTCGCCCGGCGCGCCTCGAGGTGGCGATGTCGAATTCGTTCGGCTTCGGCGGCCACAACGGCACCGTGATCTTCCGGCGGCTGGCATGATCGCGCCGCCATCGAAGGCGTCCGCCAACGGGCGCTACGCTCAGATCACCGGTTGGGGCATGTCCGTGCCGGAAAAGGTGCTGACCAACGCCGACCTCGCGCGCGTGGTGGACACGACGGACGAGTGGATCGTGTCACGCACGGGCATCAAAGAGCGGCACGTCGTGGCGGGCGAACGGGAGAGCACCGCGACTCTTGCTATCCGGGCCGCGCGCGAGGCGCTGCTCGTCGCGCAGGTGTTGCCCTCGCAGATCGACCTGGTCATCGTCGCGACTGCCACGCCGGAGTATGCGTTCCCCTCGACGGCCAGCCTCGTGCAGGACGCGTTGGGCGCTTCCGCGGCGGGCGCGTTCGACCTGAGCGCGGGCTGCTCCGGCTTCATCTATGCGCTCAGCGTGGCGGCCAGCGCGGTGCGCAGCGGCAGCGCAGACCATGTGCTCGTCGTCGGCGCGGAGACGCTCTCCCGCATCACCGATTGGACGGATCGCAATACGTGCGTCCTGTTCGGCGACGGCGCCGGTGCGGTTGTCGTCAGCCACTGCACCGAACGGTGCGGCGTGCTGGCAACCGAGCTGGGCAGCGACGGTTCGGGCGGCGAACTGCTGATTGTGCCCAGCGGGGGGAGCCACCGCCCCGCGTGCCACGAATCGGTGAGCGACGGCAGCCACTTCATCAAGATGAACGGCCGCGAGGTGTTCCGGTTTGCCACGACGGTCATGCCCCGCGCCACCGAGTCGGTGGCGCGCAAGGCCGGCTGGAAGGCCGAGGAACTGGACATTATCATCCCGCACCAGGCCAACGTCCGGATCATCGAATCCGCGGCCAAGCGGCTCTCCGTGCCGGTCGACAAGTTCTTCGTCAACCTCGAACGCTACGGCAACACCTCAGCCGCCTCGATCCCGATCGCCCTCACGGAGGCCATTCGGGCCGGACGCATCAAGCCGGGCGACCGGATGGTCATGGTGGGCTTCGGCGCGGGGCTGACGTGGGCGGCGGCGGCGCTGGAGTGGGGCGTGCCGATTCCCACACGGCCGCTCCCCTGGTGGCGGCGGGTCTTCTCGCCGGTGCTGTGGTTCTTTGCCGGTCTCCGCTCGGCCTCCATCCGCACCGAACGCCACGTCTACAATCAGATCATGGGCCCCGTGGGGAAAGATGACTGGCGCGGCCACTTGCGCAAGAATACCGACGCCGTACGGCAGCGGGTGCGCGCCCGACTCAAGCGATAGGGTGTTACGTAGGGCGGATTGCCAATCCGCCCTACAATCCGGCTCCGTTTTTGACCCCGTCGCATCCTATGCTACAATCCCCTTTGCCGCGCCCGGCCTCATTGCGGCGGAAGTCTCCCGTTTCCCATTTGACGTACGTCCATTAACGAAGATGGCAAAACTTTCATGTTCGCGCTGCGGCGTGTTCAGCATTTGTTCACGCTGAGATGCTATCTTAGGCTCAAACAGGTACTTATCATTATGTTGCTGCGAGTTTCGGCTGTTGGAGCGTGAATTCCGGTCATTCTCCGCTTCCACACATCGTTTATCGCATAGGAATCATGGCATGATAGACCAACGGATTCATCCTGCTTCGTGGCAACTTCCCCTCGGCTGGCAGAGCGAGCCTGATGCGCAGCGTGCCTCCCGACATCAGGTCTGGCTGGCCCGGATGTATCCCTATCTCAAGCGGGCATTCGATTTTACTGCGGCTCTCATCCTGTTGATCCTGCTGGTTCCGCTGTTTGCGGTGATTGCCCTGGCCGTCCGGCTGGACTCGCCGGGGCCGGTCTTTTTCATCCAGCGCCGGGTCGGCTATCGGGGCCGTGTCTTCAACTTCTATAAGTTTCGCTCGATGACCAACGGGCAGGATCACAGCCAGACCCACCGCCAGTTTGCAGAGGCCTACATCAAGGGCCAGGGGGCTGACCATCTGGCGGATGAGCAGGGCCGGGCCATCTATAAGCCGGCGTCCAATGGCCACACGGTCACGCGGGTGGGCCGCTGGCTGCGTCGCACGAGCCTCGATGAACTGCCGCAGTTGGTCAACATCCTCAAGGGCGATATGAGCTTCGTGGGGCCGCGTCCGGCCATGGACTACGAGGTGGCCTTCTTCTCAGAACGCCACCGGCTGCGGCTGGCCGCCATGCCGGGGCTGACGGGGTGGGCGCAGATTAACGGGCGCAGCAGCATCAGCTTCGACCAGATCGTCAGCTATGACATCGAATACATTGCGGACCGTTCGTTGCGCCGTGATCTGAGCATTCTGCTGGGGACCATTCCGGTCGTCCTGGGGGCGGAGAACGCGAAGTAGGGGACGTTTGCATAATACAGGCTCCGCGCTTGGACGGTTGAATTACCGTCCAGGCACGGAGCCTTTTGTGTTTTAGCGCTTTAGCGGCAGCGTCGGATCCCCGAGCAGATTGAAGGTCAGCAGGATCTCGCGCACGCCGCCCAGCGTCTCCGGCAGTCCGGCCTGCGCCTGCAGCACCGCCTCGCCCAACGTCTCCGCGTCGCCCGCCAGCGCATCCGCCAGGTTCTGCGCCAGCAGTCGCTGGTCGCTCAGGATCGCCGCGCTGGACGGCACGAGCGCGGCCACTGCGCCGCCGTTGTCCGCGCGCAGCAGCGTCTCGCCCAGGGATGGCGTCGTCGGGTGGCTGAAGAAGCCGCTCAGGCAGGTGACAGTGAAGACGATCGGCAGCCGGTCGCGGTTTGTGAGCTGTGCCACATCCTCGGTCGCAAAGACCTTTTCCTGCGCCCACAGCACCACGCTGCCGTGGCCGAAGTAGCCGATCAGCCCCGTACCATCGTCGAAGGCGGACATAAGTTGCTCCCGCGCGGCGCGGCCATCGTCCGCAATCGTGACCTGCTGCGCATCGTAGCCGGTCAGCCGGGCCGCAAAATCAGCGGTCTCGTCCGCAAAGCCCTGCTCGTCGTTGTCGGCCACCAGGAGCGCGCGGCGCTGCCAGGCGGCGCCGCCGGTCGCCTGCTCGGAGGTGAGAGTCTTGCGAACCATGACGGCCATCTGCTCAGGTGTCTGCGCGGGCAGCCGGCCGATGGCGAGTCGGGGTTTCGCGGCCGGGCCGTCATCGGGCATGGCATACCAGACATCCGAAGCCGTCCAGCCGGAGTAAGTCGTGTACACCTCACGCGCAGGGACCAGGTCGCTCTCGCTGCCGTTGAGATAGCCGCGCGGGTCGTAGCTGGCATCGCCGGCCAGCAACAGGTAGCGCGGCGCGGGCGGCTCCCAGGCGGCCAGCGCGTGCTCCACGAGGCCGCGGATGCTGTCCGGCCCGGTGCGCCCGTGGTTGAACGCATCGTTCACCGCTGTGACATCCGCGACGGCCACGCGCAGCCCCTGCGCGGTGCGCGCATCGACAAGCGGCTGGAGTGCCTCGCGAAACTGCGGCATTGTGACGATCAGCAGGTCTGCGCCGCCGGGAAAGTCGGGCAGGTCCGAAGCTGCCGCAGGCAGGATGGCTGCGGGCTTGGCCAGGCCGCGCTCGGTGACCGTGACGAAGCGGCGGCCGGCGCCGCCCGGAATCGCCAGCCGGCCGTCCTGCGCGCCCGTCAGCGGCAGGGCGACGGGCCGCGCCGGAGCGGTGACATCCCAGAGCAGGACGGGCTGCTCCGCCGGCTCGACGGCATAGGCCGCGGCATCACCGGCAAAAGCCAGCGTTTCACCATCCAGAATTAACCTGCGCGTGTAGGCCAGCTCCGCGCGGTCCAGGATGACCGCATCCGCGGGTGCGCCCGTATCGCCCGGCGCGGCCAGCCGGACTGCGTTATCGCCGTCCAGCAAGATGCCCGCCGGGATGGTCGCGGTGATGACGTGCGGCCCCAGGCCGTCCCATGTCGCATCCGCCACCGGCGTCCCGTTCACCGCAATGGTCAGGTGATGATCCGGGTTGACTTCGGCCTGCGAGTTGGCGACGACGTGGAGGCGGAGCACGCCGGAACCGTCCGCCGGCGCGGGCGTGTTGGCCGTGAATTCGAGATCTGCAGGCGCGAAGAGCGTCTGCCAGGTCCACCGGTCGCCGGTTTCTGCGGCATCGCTGCGGTGCTGGCGTTGTTCCTCAATGTGGACCGTGGCCGTCACGACCTGCGCGGCTGTGACGCCGGCGGGGAGCGGCTCCCTGTTCTCCGAGATGCGGTCGGGCGCATCGCCGGAGGCGGACGGGTCCTGTGCCAGCCAGTAGACGTTGGTGGCGGTGTGCGCCTCCGGGCCAAGCGCCTCCCCGTAGAAGCGCAGCGCCCGGTCACGGCCCCGGCCCGTCAGCTCGAACGCAACCGGCTCGCCCCCCATCGTCAGTGTCAGATGGTCGGACCCATCCCCCAGATCGAAGCCGACTGCGGCCAGCTCGCCGGCCGTGACCTGGTACACGCCGTCCGCATCCACCAGGAGCTTGACGCTCGTCACGGCTGCTTGGGGCGCGCGGCTGCAGCCGGCCAGCGCGACCAGCGCCAGAAGCCCAAGGAGCCGCGCAGCCCGCCGCCGGAACAGGATGTCAAGGATGGAGGCCATGCGCGTTAGTGCCGCCGCTGCCAGAACGCAATTCCACCGATGCCGAGCAAGACGGCCAGGACCACCGCGCCGCCGCCGAGCGTAAAGGCCAGCCGCGAGTCGCGCGCTGGACTGGCCGGAGCCGGTGTCGCGCGGCGTGCTGCGCTCGGCTCGAACACCTGGGGCGTGCGCGTGATGTTCTGCTGTGCCCGCAGGAGGGGCGTAGGGCTGGCCTCCGGCTCAAGCTGCGCAGTCAGGAAGGTGGGCGTGGCCGACGGCGTGAGGGCGACAAGCTCAGGCGTGGGCGTCAGCGTGGCCGCCGGTTCGAAGGCGGGCGCCTGCTGGAGCGGGACGCCGCCCATCGGGGTGGGCGAGGACAACTGGAACGAGGTGAGCGGCGTTGCGGTCGGTAGCTGGAACGGCGTGGGCAGCGCCGAATTGAACGCGGAGCCAGTGAAGGGCGTGAGCGTGGCGGTCGGGATGGGAGTCGCAGTGTTCGGGAACTGCCGCGTGGCGGTCGGCGCCAGGGCATCGGTCGGCAGGGGCCGTGGAGTCGGGGTGCGCGTGCGCGTGGGATCAACGACGATGGGCGTGCCGGTGCGCGTGGGCGTGGGCGAGATGGTGGCGGTGCTGGTTGCCAGCCCGATGCCGGCGCTCCGGATTTTGTCCGTGAACTGCTCGCTTCCACTGTTGGACAGCTCCTCAAGGAGGTAGAAATAGAGGACGTTAGGCTGCACATTGCCATCCACGTAGGTGTACTGGGCGCCTGTGTTACCATCCAGGCTGCGAGAGCCGGTGGTGAAGATCGGGCTGCCCCAGGAGGCCGGATTCTCGGTATCGGAGCGGTAGACATTGAACCCGATGGTGTTGTTTTCTGTAGCCGTTTCCCACTTCAGTTCGATGGTGCTGGTGAGTGGTGTGGCGGTGAAATCGAGTAAAACCACGCTGGCGCGGACCGCCAGCGTGGGGCTGATGAGCGCGACGATAACCAGGCTGAGGATCAGCCAGTACCATATCCGACGATCACGCATAAGTCTAATCATACTTTCGTTACTGGGTCGCCGGTCCCGGCAGCCTCAGCGCCGGGTCACCGAACAGCGTCATGGTCTGGATCAAATAATCATCCCCGAAGAGCTGGTAGTACTGGCGCTTGGCGATGGTCAGGGCAGTGCCCAGCTCACGGACGTTCTCCTTGAACATGACATCCATCAGCAGCTTGCGGAACTCGTGCTGGTCGGCGGTGAGTCCCAACCCCGACGGCGAGATCGCGGCAATCGAGCCGCCTCCCGCGTGGCGCTGCATCGTTTCCGCAACGCTGAAGGTGACAGGATGGGCGAAGTAGCCATCCAGACAGTTGAATGTCATGACGACCGGCAGGCGGGTGGCGTTCCGCAGGCCGGGCACATCCGCCGTCTGCCAGATGACCTCGTGCGTCCAGAGCGGAATCGCGCCGTGCCCTGCAAACTGCACCATCCACACGCCGGACTGGATGGTATCGGAGATGGTCGTCCGTGCAGCCTGAATCTCGGCCTCGGTCGGCGGATTGGTGCTGCGCGAGATGTACGCGCGCGTCACTTCGAGGTCTGGCGGGATATGGCCGGCGATAATCTCGTCCGAGACCGCGGGATAGTCTCCGGAGGCCGGGTCCGGGTTGTCGGCCACAAACAGCACCTTGCGCTGCCAGGCCGCGGACCGCACGCCCTGGTCATAGCTGATGATCTTGTCGACCACGTTGTTCGCTTCAGCTAGGGTGTTCACAGCCAGCCGGCCCACGGCAATCTCCGGAATCATGTCGCCGTCCAGGTCGCCGTAGAGCGCATCCGCGGGCACTTCGCCCTGCCAGCGGTCTACCCAGGCCAGGTATGGCGGGATGTGGTTCGGCTGGGGCGGGTAGAGCGCGGGACTGAAGCCCTTAAAGTTCCAGTGGCCGTCGCCCATGAGCGTCAGGAACGCGGGCGCGGGCTGCTGCCAGTTGGCCGCCGCCCACTTGAGCATGGCGGGTACGGCCTTCGGGTGATAGATGCCGGCGTTGAACTCATCGTAGACATCCTGGATATCCGCGACCAGCGCGCGGCGGCCCTCCTGGCGGTGCCAGGCGGCGAGGCGTTCCGCCGCGGGCCGCAGCTCCGCAGAGGTCACGATGACGGCATCCGCGCCGCCCGCGGGCACGCGCAACCCGGTGTCCCCGCGCAGGCGGATGGACGCAGGGGAGCGGAAGGCGTCCTGCGCCTGGAGCCAGTAACGCGCGCCGGCTGTCGCATTGGCCCGGAAACGGACTACGGTTTCGGCGGTGGGGAGCGCGCCCGTGTTCTGCCCACCGGCGAGTTGAGCCGCACCGCCGAAGACCAGGGGCAGACGCAGGTGATGGTTGAAGTTGGTCACCAGTCGCCGCGGGCTGGCCGGGTCGCTGACATCCCAGATAGCGACGTCGGGATCGGTCCAGCCGCCGACAGCATACTCGGCCGGGCCGGCCGTCTCCGCAGTGAAGTCGAGCTGCCCGTTCCAGGCGCGGAACTGGCGGCGGTAGTCCAGTTCCCAGTAGTTGGCATAGACCCAGTCGGCGGTGACGCCGGGCATGACCCACGCGCCGACCTCGACCGTATTGACGCCGTGTTGCAGGAGACCCGCAGGTATCGCAGCCGAGAATACCTTGCGCACGCGCAGCCCGTCCCAGGTCTGGTCGAGCACCGGCGCGCCGTTGAGCGCGATGGTCGTGCGGTGGTCAGGATTGGCGCTGCCCGTGCCGGCGCGGCTGTGCTCTTCCAGGCGCAGGGTGGCGGGCGTGCCTGGGGCAGGATACGGCACCTCAGACGGCAGGCTGGCGGTGACAACCTGACCGGCGCCGGACGGCTGCAACTGCGCCCAGAACCAGGTGTCCTGAGTGTCTGCGCCGAGCCGGTGGAGCGTCCACCAGTAGAGCGAGTCTTCGGCGCGCAGGGTAGTCGCGAAATCCTGCGCCGGCGTCAAGTCGCCGGCGGGTGTGGCATCCAGCGTCGATATGCGCGGGCCTGCTGCGCCGCCCACGGTGAGCCAGTACACCCGCTCATCGGTGTATTTCTGGTCCATCTCCGGCCCCCGGAACCGCTGGCCGAAGAAGTAGAGGCGATCCTGCGCATCGAAGCGCCCATCGGTCTCGCCGGTCACATAGATAGCCACGGGCTGATCCAGGCTGCTGAGGGCGAACGTGCGCGGGTCGACGGTGGCGGGGTTGAGGCCCGCCGCGACGAGATCCTGCGGACCCAGCACCGTAATGCTGTCGGTCGTGACGCCGATGCGCAGCCGCGTGACCGCGGCGCCGGCGTCCTGCGCGCGCGCGGGCGCGGGCAGCAGCAGAAATGCGAGCACCAGGGTCAGGCTGAACACCTGGGATAGAGATGGTCGTGTCATGCGATTTGGCTCACATTACGGAATCGGATGCGCGCTCAGCCGGCTGAGACACAGACGCGAACAAGGATGCATAAGGATACATTATAGCATAGAAATTCAAACACCCAGCATGAGGCATCAGAGGGTTTTGTCCGGATACGCGCAGATGTCCAGCAACACGCAGCGGCGACATTCGGGCCGGGCGGCATGACAGACCTGGCGGCCGTGGCGGATGAGGTTGAGATGGAGGGCATAGAACTGCTCAGGCGGCGCCAACGTCTCCCACAGTCCCTTGATTTTTTCCTCCGGCGCCTTCGGCTCGGCCAGCCCCAGCCGCCGCGTGACCCGGCCCACGTGCGTGTCCACCGGGAAGGCTGCCTTGCCGAAGCAGAACAGCATGACGATGGAAGCGGTCTTATGGCCGATGCCATCGAAGGAGCGCAGCCAGCTCATGGCCTCCTCCACCGGCAGGTCGGCCAGGAAGTCGATGTTGTAGTCGCCGCGCTCCGCGTGGATGCGGCGCAGTGCGGCCTGGATGCGCGGGGCCTTGCGGTCGGCTAGCCCGCCAGAGCGGATGGCCTCGGCCAGCTCCGCGACGGGCGCATCGGCTGCTTCCTGCCAGGTTGGGTAGCGCGCTTTCAATGCCTCGAACGCGCGGCCTGAGTTGAGGTCACTGGTATTCTGGCTGAGGAAGGTGAGCACCAACTCATCCATCGGCGCGTAATAGGGCCGCCAGGTCGGCTCACCGTAGGCATCGATCAGCCGGCGATAGACCGCCTGGGCAAACGCGCGCTGTTCGTCTGTGGGTTGGCTCATGCTCTGCTCCTCTCGCCTGCCATGATACCGACTGGGCAAGCGCGTGTCAATTGTCAGAGTATGTTAGACAGAGCGCGGCCTTTGTGTTAGCATGGACCGCAAGATTGGGCGTCAATTGGGGTCCGGCGCTTTGACGCAACCACGGAATACACAGATCGCGCGGAAGCAACCTTCTTGTCTTGCCCAGGGCGCTGCCGTCCGACGAGCTGGGGTTGGGCGCACTATTAGGGAGAGCGGAGGAGTTCGATGCACCTGTTCACCAAGATTGTGTGCACTATTGGTCCGACAAGCAGAGAGCCGGAGACGCTGGCCAGTCTCATGCGGGCAGGCATGGATGTGGCGCGCCTGAATTTCTCGCACGGCGACCCGGCAACCCATCTCGAAAACATCCAGCGCATCCGCGCCGTTGCTGAACAGGTCGGCAAGCCCGTCGCCATCCTCGGTGACCTGCAAGGCCCGAAGCTGCGCGTCGGGACCATGCAGGATGGCGGCGTCTTGCTCACCACCGGTGAGACGCTCATCCTGACTACGGATCACATTGTCGGCGCAGCCGGCCGCGTCCCTGTGCAGTTCGAGCGCCTGCCGGAAGTGGTGGAGCCTGAGGACCGCATCCTGATCGATGATGGCCTGCTGGAGCTGGTCGTCACCGCAGTGGCAGGCAGTGAAATCACGACGCGCGTCGTCACGGGCGGCATCCTCAATTCGAATAAGGGCCTCAACCTTCCGCGGGCGGCCATCAGCATTCCGGCCATTACCGAGAAGGACCGCGAGGACCTCGCCTTTGCCATCGAGCAGGGGTTGGACTGGATCGCCCTCTCATTCGTGCGAACAGCAGCCGAAGTGTGGGATCTCAAGGCGCAGATTCGCCAGCTTTCGACGTTTGGCCGCCAGACGCCGGTCATCGCCAAGATCGAGAAGCCGGAAGCCATCATCCACATCGACGACATTATCGCGGCCGCTGACGGCATCATGGTCGCGCGCGGTGATCTCGGCATCGAAATCTCGCCGGAAGCCGTGCCCATGTTGCAGAAGATGATCATTACCAAGTGTAACCAGGCCGGCAAGCCCGTGATCACGGCCACCCAGATGCTCGACTCGATGATTCGCAATCCCCGGCCCACCCGCGCCGAGGCCAGCGATGTCGCCAATGCCATCCTCGACGGTTCGGACGCCATCATGCTCTCCGGTGAAACCGCGTCCGGCAAGTACCCGCTCGAATCCGTACAGACGATGGTGCGCATCACCCAGGAGGTCGAACGCGCGCATCTGAGCGATCCTCGCAAGCAGTTCGCTGCGCGCGCGGGCCGCACGTTTGCCGAGGCCGTCGCACACGCCTCCGTCGAGACCGCGCTGGACCTCAGCGCGGCCGCGATTGTCACGCCGACCGTGTCCGGCGCGACGGCGCGGACTGTCTCACGTTTCCGGCCGCCCTGTCCCATCATCGCCGTCACCCCGCGCCCGTTCGCACAGCGCGAGTTGATGATTTTCTGGGGCGTCTTTCCCCTGCTGTCGCAGCGCGGCCAGAGCACCGACGCCGTGATCAACGAGGCCGTCGAAGCTGCCCAGCGAGCCGGCCATGTGAAAGAAGGCGATGTCGTGGTGGTGACGGGCGGCTCGGTGGAAGGCGGCGGCGGCACCACCAACCTGATGAAGGTGCATCTCATCGAGCGCATCCTGGCCCGCGGGTTGGGCCTGGCCGACCGCAAGGTGATCGGCCGGGTGCGGCGGCTCGAAGCGCCCGTGTCGCCCGATGTCCGGGTGGAACCGGACGAGATCGTTGTCACCTCTCACACCGACCGGACGTTTCTGCCAGTGCTGCATAAGGCGTTAGGGTTGATTACAGCGGATGCGCGGCCGGAGGCCCATTGCCGTCTCGCCGCGCTGGAGCTGGGGCTGCCTGCCGTCGTCGGCGTGCAGGATGGGGTCGAGGCCCTGACCGATGGGATGCATATCGTCATGGACACCAAGCGCGGGCTGGTGTATGAGCGGCCGCCGGCGTTGTGGCGCTCCCGCGACGAGTAGGGAGAGGCCGGTAAGAGGAAGTGCGCCGGATGATGGCCTGGCTCACGAATCTCATGCGGCGCATACGGCGCCAGCGACATTCAGACTCGTGTGACAACTGTGCGTTCGTCGAGTTCTTTCGCAGCAACGGCGACGGGCAGGTGCCGCGGCTGCACGCGTTTTGCCGCTGTCCCGGCGGACCGTTTCAGGACCGCCCGCTGCCCCCTGCCCGCCGGTGCGTCTGCTGGCAGCCCTCAGACGGGCCGGTCGAAGTGCCCACGGTAGGCGATCCCACGCTGACAGTATAGAGACAGTAAGCGGCAGGGGCGAGGTCACCTCGCCCCTGCTCCTGTTCACCTCTTCACCTGTTCACCTGTTCACCTCTTCACCCCGTCACCTCTTCACCCCGTCACCTTGTCACCTTGTCACCTTGTCACCCCATCACCTCTTCACCCCGTCACCTTGTCACCCCGTCTCCGTCCGCGGCAGCCACCGGATGAGCGCGGCCTGCGGATGCACGCCGAACCGCAACGGAATGCTCTCGCCCAGTCCCCGAATGACGAACATGCGCTGACCGTCGCGCGTGAACCAGCCGGCCGGCTGCTGCCGCGTCAGGTGGGTGCCCTGGGTATGCGCCGCGCCGAGCAGGGGCAGCCGGATCTGGCCGCCGTGCGTGTGGCCGGAGAGGATGAGGTCCGCGCGGCGGACGTCCGGATCGAGCCAGACATCCGGATTGTGCGCCAGCAGCAGGAGGGGCGCATCCGCCGGTACACCGTGCAGCGCGGCAGGCAGGTCCGGGTGGCCTTCCAACAGGTCATCCACGCCTGCGAACCAGATGTCCGTCTCCCCGATGCGCAGCGGGGCCGCCGCGTTGATTAGCGTCTCGACGCCACAGTCCGCCAGTGCGGTCCGCAGCGCAGCCATGTCGTTGAATGCCACCGGCAGGCGCACCAGGTCGTTGCGAGCCACCTTCAGCACGAAATCGCCGATGCGCTGGGCCGCGTCCAGGCCGCGGGCCAGGAGCGGCCGCGTGTCTCTCCGGGCTGTTACGTCATCGCCTTCGTGCCAGGTGTGCCCGAAGACCCCCCAGACGGAATACTCTGCATAGTCGTGGTTGCCGGGGCAGAAGAAGGCCCCGCGCGCTGGCCGCAGATGGCGAATCAGGTCCAGCGCGGCGGGCAGCCCGGCCCAGTCGTGGATCAGGTCGCCGGTCAGTGCCAGCACGTCGTAGCGCTCGTCGCGCAGCAGGTCGAACAGACGGGCAATCTTGCGCGCCTGCAGCGCGCCGCCCGCGCGAAAGTGGAAATCGGACAGGTGCAGGATGGTCAGCCCGGCAGCAGGCAGCCCCGGCCGGTCGCTTTCCACCGTATAGCGGTCCAGCCGGACATCCTGGGGCTCGCGGCCGCGCGCGTAGGCCAGCGCCAGCAGCCCGCCGCCCAGCGCAACCGCCGCGCCGCCGATCAGCCAGCGTGTCGCCTTGCTCATGCTCGCTCCTTGCGCAGATACCAGGATGTCGTGCTATCCGCCTGGGCGTGCGGGCCGCTGATGATACGGTAGCCCATCCGCTGCCAGAAGCGGATGGCGTCGGGGTTGTTGACCTGCGCCTCGGCCGCAATGGCCTGCACGGCTGCCGCCCGCCAGACGGCCGCCTCCACTGCCCGCACGACTGCCTCGCCCAGCCGCCGGCCGCGATACGCCGGCGCCAGCATGAGCAGCTCGATATGTGCCTCCTGTGTGATGTCACGGCGGCCGGCCGGGGTGAAGTCCACGACGCCCGCCAACTCGCCGCCCGGTGCATAGATGCCGCAGAAGATGCCGCCGTCCGCGGCTGAGAGCGCCAGGTCGCCGCGCACCATCTCGACGGATGCATGGGGTCGAGGGCCCAGCGCGAGAAAGTCCTCGCACTCGCGGTAGAGCGCGAGCAGCGCGTCCATATCCCGCTCACCGACCGGCCGGAGGGTGAACTTGTTGCGGCCGGTCTCGCCCAACGCTTGGGCCGACCGAGCTACTTCGGTTTCTGCAGTAGCGGCACGGTCGGAGACCGGTCGCAGCCCAGGACCGGGCAGCAGCCGGATGAGAGCAGCTTGCAGCGGCGCGCCCAGGCGCAGCGGGAAGCTCTCCCCCAGGCCGCGGCTCACGAACATGCGGGCCTGGCCCTGCTGGAACCACCCCGCGGCGCGCTGCCGGCCCAGGTGCGTGCCCTGCCGGTATACCGAGCCGAGCAGCGGCAGGCGAATTTGCCCGCCGTGCGTGTGGCCGGAGAGGATCAGGTCTGCGCGGTGGGCCCGGGCCTGCAGCCAGATATCGGGGTTATGGGCCAGCAGGAGCAGCGGCGCATCCGCAGGGACACCGGCCAGCGCAGCGGGCAGGTCGGGCCGCCCATTGCCCAGGTCATCCACGCCCGCAACCCACAGGTCGAGGTCGTCTGCGACGAGGTGTACGTTGCGATTGACCAGCGGCTGGATGCCCTGCGCAGCCAGCGCGGCCAGCAGCGCGGGCACATCGTTCGCGCGCAGCCCGAGTGAGCCGCGTGTCTTGCTGGCTCCCGCCTCGTTGCGCAGGAAACGGCGCAGCACGCGGCCGATCTTGCGGGCGGCAAGCGATGTCTGTTTAGCGAGCGAGAGCCCTTGCCGCTCCTCCGGCGTGCCGAGCAAGGCGCGAAAGCTCGATTCCAGATAGTCGCGGTTGCCGGGCACGACGAAGGCCGCCAGCCGCGGATTCAGCTTTGCCAGGAATGCGGCGGCGGTGGGCAGCCCGGCCATATTGTGAATCAGGTCGCCGGTCAGCGCGAGGATGTCGTAGTGCTCGTCTGCCAGCAGCCGGTGCAGCCGCGCGAGCTTGGCCGCCTGCACCGGCTCGCGCTCGCGGATGTGCAGGTCAGAGAGATGCAGGATGGTGACGCCCTGGGGCGGCAGGCCCGGCCTGTCCACCTCGGCGGTGAAGCGGTCGAGCCGGACCCGGCCGCGTTCGACGTAGCGGCCATACAGCAGCGCAAGCCCCGCGGCCGCGCCCGCGGCCAGCAGAGTCTTGCGGATGAGACGTGACATAGGCGAAGTTACCTCGGCCTGTAGTGTAGCATGAGGCCTCGCGCCGGGCAATTGCGGGTTTGTAGTAGGCGCTTCAGCGCCCGTGCATGATCTGGCACAAAAGCGCCTACTACGAACCGGAAGCCTCTGAGCGCCAGAGGATTGCCGATGGCCGCCGCGGCTGTGCTATAATCGGTACTATCAATCCTCTGGAGGTGCTCTGCGATGCTACTCAACCTCCGCGAATATCACCGGCCCGCGGCAGAGGGCCGAGGAACGGCGGACGCGCTGGCGCTTCTTGCCCGGCCGGACATCCGCACGGCCGTCCTGGCCGGCGGCGACACGCTGCTGGCCTCCGCGGACCCCACCATCGAAGCTGTCGTTGATCTGCAAGGGCTGGGCCTGGACCAACTCACGTTCGAGCGCGACCGTGGACTACTGCACATCGGCGCGCTGGTGACGCGGGCGCGGCTGGCCGCGGGCGAAGGATTGGACGAGGAGACCTCAGGCGGGGAACTCTCGTCTCTTCTGGGAATCCTGGGGCAATGTGCGCAGCGGTGGGGCGGCAGCGTGCAGCGCAACCGCGCAACCGCCGGCGGAGCGGCCGTGGTCGCGGCGGACAACGACCCGCTGCCGGCCGCGCTGCTGGCGTGCGACGCCGAGGTCGTGCTCGCCACGCAGGCCGGCGAACAGATCATGCCCTATGCCGAGTTTCTCGACCAGCGGGCGACGCTGCTCGCCGCACCGGCCATCGTCACCGGCCTGCGCGTGCCGTTGACCGGCGCCGTGACGGGCTATGCGCTGGAGACGGTCGCGCGCACGCCCGCGGATGCGCCGATTGTGTTGGCCGTCGCCGAGTTGACCTTCGGCGCGCTGAGCGCGCACGATGGCCGCTGCACCCACGCGCGTCTCGTGCTGGGCGGTGTGGCGCCGATGCCGCTGCGCGTGCCTCTTGTGGAAGCGGCTCTGACCGGACAACCTCTGACGCCGGACCTGATCGCGGGTGCGGTGGCGCAACTGGCCCCGCTCGTTCACCCCGCAGGCGACTTTCGCGGTTCGAGCGAGTACCGGCGGGAGATGGCGGTCGTGCTGGCGCGGCGCGCGCTGTCACAGGCAGGGAGGTCGTGATGCTGCTCGAATTTTCCCTCAACGACAAGCCGCAAACCTGGGAGGTGGCCCCGAACGAATCGCTGCTGGATGCGCTGCGGCGGCACGGCGTGTTTGGCGTCAAGCACGGCTGCGAGACGGGCGAGTGCGGCGCGTGTACCGTGCGGCTCGACGGCCTGCCCGTGACCTCCTGCACGCTGCTGGCCGCGCAGGCTGACGGGCATCACATCGCGACGGTGGAGGCCCTGGGCGAGCACCCGGAACAGGGCTGGAAGCACACGGCCGGGCTGCACCCGCTGCAGCAGGCGTTCATCCAGGCGGGGGCAATCCAGTGCGGCTACTGCACCCCGGCGCAACTGCTCGCGGCCCAGGCGCTCCTGGAGCAGAATCCTAATCCGACCGAGGCGGAAGTGCGGGACGCGCTGTCGGGCGTGCTGTGCCGCTGCACCGGCTACGCCAAGCCGGTGGCGGCCGTCCTGCGCGCCGCCGCGATCCTGCGCGGGGAGGAGGAGCCGCCGGCCATTCCAGGCAGCCTCCCGCCGCCCGAACTGCCCCTGCCCGACGAGACGCGGCAGGGGCCGCCCGCCGCCGGCGACCGGCTGGCCGTGGCGGCCGGTGAGGTCGTGGAGCCGGAGACCGACGCGCCTGTGACCACGCAGACCCGCGTGGCGCTGCCCACGCTGGTGGTTGCGCCCGCGGAGAACCGCTATGTCGGCGCGGCGGAGCCGAAGGTCGATGCGGTCAAACTGGCGCAGGGCAAGCCCGCGTTCGTGGCCGATGTGGAGATGCGCGGGATGCTCGTGGGCAAGCTGCTGCACAGCCCGATCGCGCACGGCTACATCAAGCACATCGACGTCTCACGGGCGCGCGCGCTGCCCGGCGTCCATGCGGTGCTGACCTATGCAGATATCCCGCGCGTGGTGCACTCCACCGCAGGCCAGTCCGACCCCATCCCCGGCCCGCTGGACTTCTTCAGTCTGGACCGCAAGCTGCGCTGCGTTGGCGACCGCGTGGCTGCGGTCGCGGCGGAGAGCGAGGAAATCGCGCAGCGCGCGCTCGGCCTGATCGAGGTCGAGTACGAGGAACTGCCCGCGATCCTGGACCCGCGCGAGTCGATGGCGCCCGGCGCGCCGGTTATCCACGACGAGCCGGAGTATGTGCCATTTGCAGACTGCGACCCCGCGCGCAACCTGGCCGCGGCCATCCGCATCGAGCTGGGCGACGTGGATGCCGCGCTGGCCGCCGCGGACTACGTCTTCGAGGGCGAGTACCAGGTCCCGAAGGTGCAGCAGGCGCCCATCGAGCCGATGGTCTGCATCACCTACTGGGACGAGAACGACCGGCTGGTCATCCGGACGAGCACACAGGTGCCATTCCATGCGCGGCGCATGTTGGCGCCGGTGCTCGGCCTGCCCATCAAGCGCATCCGGGTCATCAAGCCGCGCATCGGCGGCGGCTTCGGCAACAAGCAGGAAGTGCTGATCGAGGACATCTGTTCCCACCTGACCATCGCGACCGGGCGGCCGGTCAAGATGGAATACACACGGGAAGAACACTTCCTTGCCAGCACCTCGCGCCACCCGATGCGCGTCACCATGCGTACGGGGGTGATGGCCGACGGGCGAGTCGTGGCGAACGAGATGCGCGTGCTGAGCGATACGGGCGCATACGGCAACCACGCGCTCACTGTGACCGGCAACACCGGCCACAAGGCCATGTCGCTCTATCCGGCCGACAAGGGCGCGGACGCGCAGTCCAACATCCGCTTCGTCGCGGATGTGGTCTACACCAACACGCCGACGGCCGGCGCCTATCGTGGCTACGGCGTGCCGCAGGGCTTCTACCCGCTCGAGTGTCACATGGAGCGCATCGCGCGCAGCCTGGGGCTGGACCCGTTGGGGTTCCGGCTGATGAACGTGCTGCAGGCCGGCGAGGAACACCCGATGGCAAAGGCCTGGAGCGAGGGCCGCGCGGCGCACCCGGAGATGATCCGGACGAACGCCATTCACGAGTGCGCGCGCATCGGCGCAGAGCTGATCGGGTGGGCCGAGCATCCTGAGCGGATGGGCGCCGCGCAGCGGCGCACGAAGTCGAAGGACCTCCGTCGCGGCAAGGGCGTCGCGCTGGTCATGCAGGGGACCGCGATCCCGAACCTGGACATGGGCGCGGCCAGCATCAAGATGAACGATGACGGCAGCTTCAACCTGCTCGTCGGCGCAACGGACCTGGGGACCGGCTCAGACACGGTGCTGACGCAGATGGCCGCGGAGGTGCTCGGCTGTCCGCCGGAGGACTTCATCACCTACTCATCGGACACGGACTTCACGCCGTTCGACAAGGGCGCGTATGCGTCCAGCACGACCTACATCTCCGGCGCGGCGGTCGTCGAGGCCGCGCGCGGGGTCGCGGAGCAGATCAAGGCGGTGGCCGGCAAGATGCTCGGTGCGCCCGCGGAGGAAATCATGCTGGCCGAGCGGCAGGCGTGGGCGCCGGACGGCCGGAGCGTGACGCTGGCCGAGGTCGCGCTGGAGAGCCTGCATCACAGCGACCAGCACCAAATCATGGCGGTCGGCTCCCATGTCAGCCCGGACAGCCCGCCGCCCTTCGCCGCGCAGTTCGCGGATGTCGTCGTGGATGTGGAGACGGGGCAGGTGACGGTCGAGAAGCTGGTGATGGTGCTGGACTGCGGGGTGATCGTCAACCCGGCCACCGCGACCGGCCAGGTGGAGGGCGGCATGACGCAGGCGCTCGGCTACGCGGTGTGCGAGGAGATGGTGCTGGATGACCGCGGGCGGCTGGTCAACCCGCGCTTCGGTGACTACCGCATCTTCACCGCGGACGAAATGCCTGAGCTGCAAGTGCGCTTCGTGCCGACCTACGAGCCGACGCACCCCTTCGGCGTCAAGGCGGTTGCAGAGATTCCGCTGGACGGCGTCGCGCCGGCGGTTGCGAATGCAGTCTACGATGCGACCGGCATCGAGACGCCCGTGATCCCGCTCACGCCCGAACGCGTGTGGCGCGCGTTGAGGGGACGATAAATAGAACGCTGATGACGCTGATCGAACTGATTTGAGCTATCACTATAGATCATGAGAATCAGTCAGATCAGCGTCATCAGCGTTCTATTTTTCCATAGACTTACGCTGCGCTGTCCGACTTGTGGTCGGTTTCCCAGGTAGGGCCTGATTCCTGAACGGCTGCAGCCGCAGTGGCGATAGCCTTGTATGGCGTGACGCGTGCCAGCTCGTTCTGCTGGTCGTGCTGTGCTTCATAGAGGTCGAAACGCATCTGGAGGTTCAGCCAGAAATCGGGAGTCGTGCCGAAGAACTTTGCCAGGCGCAATGCAGTCGCGGGCGTGACGCCACGCCGGCCGTTGACGATTTCATTGACGCGCTGGTAAGGCACGCGGATGGCATCCGCAAGCTGGCGCTGCGTCAACCCCATCGGCGCCAGGAACTCTTCGGCCAACACTTCACCGGGATGTGTCGGCGGTCGGTCTGTCGGTACGCGAACCATAAATCCCACCTCCCTGAAGCCCCTCAATGATAGTCAACCTCTCCCTCACCGTGCGACTGTGTCCGCGTCGAACGCACGCGGCAGCGCGGCGATCTCCGCCAGCCATGCGCGGTACTGCTCCAGCGAGAACGGCGGCTGCCCGGCCAGGTAGTGATTGCCGAACGCCTCGCCGCCCGCAGTCCACTCGACCAGGTACAGCTTGTGGTCGCTGGCGAACGTGCGGATGTGGTCCACCTGCCAGTTCTGGTTGGCCGGCGCAACGAAGGTCCCTGCCGACACCACCTCACCGCCGGCGGTGATGCGATAGTCCACCTCGACAGGCTGCAGCGCATCGTTCGCGATGATGACGGGCAACTGCTTGCCCGGCCCCGGCTCCCCGATGATGACGCATACCGGCTGCTGCACGCGGCGGATATAATGGTAGGCCAGCTTGATGCCGAAGTAATAGTCCACCACCGAATCCGAGAACTGCGGCCAGCCGTCGATCAGGTTCCACCAGAGGATGCCGCTCGTGTGCCACTTGCGCAGCCGTGTGGCCTCGATGAAGAACTTGACCGCCTCGGCCTCGACAATCTGGCTGGCGAGCGCGAAGCTCTCCAGGTCCTCCGGGATGACGCCGAACAGCTCGCGCACCTGGTTCGCCATCAGCTTGATGCGGTCGCGGTCGATGCGGCGGTGCTGCCAGTGATAGACCGCATGAACCTGCCACTCGTCGTTCCAGCCGTCCTCTCCCTGCCAGGGCCAGAGCGCGTCGGGCGAGATGAAGCGGCGAATCGAACTGACATTCGGGCAGCCGTGATAGCCGATCTCTCCGATGAAGTGGGCGCTGTGCTGGGTGTAGAAGGGGCCTTTGTAATAGCCGCGCGGCCCCCACAGGTGTTGTTCCGGCGTCCGCGTCCAGATATCGGCCGTCGGGTGCGCGGTGAGTACGGGCGGCACATAGGGCGAGCTGGGCACAAACGCGCGATGCGGGTCCATGCGGTGCACCACCTGCGGCAGCACCTCCCGGCTGAGGCGGTTGTGCTCCGGCGACAGGCCGTCGTTGACATACATGCCGTCGATTTCGTTGTCGCCGCACCAGATGGCGAGGCAGGCGTGGTTGCGCAGCCGCACGGTCACGGCCTCAGCCTCTGTGCGCACCTGGGCCAGGAATGGCTCGGTCTGCGGATAGCGCGCGCAGGCGAACGCGAAGTCCTGCCACACCAGGATGCCCTTCTCATCGCACAGGTCGAAGAAGCGGTCGCCCTCGTAGGCGTTGCCGCCCCAGCAGCGCACCATGTTGCAGCCGATGTCATCGAGTAGCGCAACGGCGCGGTCGACCCGTTCGGCGTCGCGGCTGTGGAAGGCGTCGAGCGGCACCCAGTTCGTGCCCTTGACCATGATCGGCTCGCCGTTGACGTAGATAACGAAACGGCTGGCGGGGTCCGGGGCGCGGTCATGGCGGGCCACGGTGGACGACGCAGCCTCCGGCGACCACATCTGCCCGGCCGTCTCCGTGCGATCCACCACCACCGTGCGGATCCCGATGCGGTCGGTCCGTTCAGCCAGCACCGCGCCCCCGCGATAGAGCTGCGTCGTCACCGTGTACAGGTCGGCCGCACCGTAGCCGCGCGGCCACCACAGCCGTGCGCCGGGCACCGGGATGCGGCAACCGCCTGCAAGGAACTCCGCCGGCCACTCGAACTCGAAGGTGTGCTCGCCGCAGGTGCCGCTGAAGCGCAGGCTGAAGCCGTCCATGTTCGCGGCGTCGGTGCGGAACTGCCAGCGCGCGCCGAGGGTCGCACCGCCGGGATGCGTCCCGATCGTCCAGAGATAGAGCTGTTCGATGGCGTTGGGCAGCCGCGCCTCGAGATAGATGGGCCGCCAGATGCCCGCGGAGACGGCGCGCGGCAGGATGTCCCAGCCCCAGACGTGGGGAGCCTTGCGGATGAACAGCCCTTCCTCGCGGAAATCCGCGCCCGAGGAGGCCGCGTCATAGCTGAACCTGCGCGCGTGGTTGAGCGCGGAGCCGAAGCGCACGGTGATGCGGTTCCGCCCCGGCCGCAGCGCGGAGGTAACCGCGAAGCGGTGGCCGATGAGCATGTTGGCGGCGCGGCCTATCTCCTGGCCGTTCACCCAGACGGTCGCCAGCGTGTCCAGCCCCTCGCAGACGAGGTCCCAGTCCTGCCCCGCGGCGTCGGGCGGCAGGTCGAACTCGCGGGTATACCACCACTCGTACGACTCATAGCGGCGAAGCAGGCGAATATTGGTGGCATAGTAAGGGTCGGACAGGATGCCCGCGCGCTCGAGATCCAGCTCGACGTTGCCCGGCACAGTGGCCGCGAGGGTCAGTGCACTTGGAGAAACCTGCCCGCCAAACGGGTCAACGGGCGCTGCGGCAGAGGTGGGCGTCTCAGGGAGGCCGGCGAGCTGCCAGTCGCCGTTGAGGTCGATGCGATGGGTCATGGTGTGTCTCCGGTCATGGGATGAGAACGGGCGGGTGCGCGGGTATTCTACCATACGGCCTTGTGATTGCTCGTGCAACCCGTGTCAAGCGGGCTCGTAGTTAATCGTGGATTCGAGTGTTTGCCTGGAACGCGGAGTCCGCATTCTCAAATGCGGACGGGCCTGCGCTGACCGGCCCGTTCCGCGTCTGAGGACCCTCCACTCCGCATTGCACGAAACAATCGTTCAGGAGCAACAACATGGCCGAGAAAGTTCTGGTAACCTACGGCAGCAAGCACGGCGCGACCGCGGAGATCGCGCAGAAGATCGGCGCGGCGCTCTCGGATGCCGGGCTGGCGGTGGATGTGCTGCCCGCCGAGAAGGTAGCGAGCGTAGCCCCGTATGCGGGCGTCGTGCTGGGCAGCGGCGTCTATGCGGGCCAGTGGGTGAAGTCCGCAGCCGAACTGCTGACGGGGCAGGAATCTGCGCTGGCGCAGCGGCCGGTGTGGCTGTTCTCCAGCGGACCGACCGGCGAGGGCGATCCGCTGGTGCTGCTGAAGGGCTGGCGTGTGCCGGAGAAGCTCCAGCCGGTCGCGGATCGCATCCAGCCGCGCGATCTGGCTGTCTTCGGCGGCAAGATAGACCCGCAGACGTTGAGCCTGCCGGAGCGGTTGATTGTCAAGATGGTCAAGGCCCCAATGGGCGACTTCCGGGACTGGCAGGCGGTTTCCGAGTGGGCCGCAGGGATCGGCGCGGCGCTGAGGTAGCCCTCCTCAGGGTACTGCGCGAGCGAGCTCAAGCACCCGATCGGGCTGCGCGGTCTCGCCCGGCCAGATGCGGACCAGGTAATACGGGTAGCCCGGCGGCTCCAGCGCATAGCAGGGTTGGCGCCAGGCCTCGGCAAAGCGCGCCAGGTGTTTGTCGTCGCCGGGCTGGCTGATGAGCGTGTCCGCGCGGTGCAAATCGGTGGTGACGAGGACCAGTTCGCCGTCGCTGAGACGGTAGCGGCTGGTGACCGTGCCGTATGCCTTCAACGCCTGCATTTCGTTCCGGCGGCGCTCGCGTGCAGGCAGCTCGCCCCAGTCGCCGCGCACGTGGCGACCGAGCAAGCATTGCGGTGTGACTTCGTTGAATTCCAGCGCGCGGAGCGCGTCCGATGTGGCCAGGACATCCCCCGGCCTGAACAGGATACTGGTCATAGCACCTCGGATTGTATATCTGCTGCCCCTTGCCGAGAGGCGCAAAGAACTTAATTATACTCGAGGTTGTCAAGAGGATGGGCAGGTGCGGGGGAAATTGGGCGCGTTTCATACTGGGGGCGAACGCGGCCAGCGCGCATACGCGAATGGCGCTGCGGCGCTGGGCACGGATACACGAATATCCCGCCGCGGCGCCCACGATTCGCGTATTCGTGGCGCGCCAGCGCATTCGTTTATCCGCGATGGCCGCGCCCCCAACGTGAAACGCACCCGGGAAATTCGCAGGGCGTGGACCTCACCCCCCGACCCCCTCTCCTGAGCGTACGATCCTTCGGTTCGCACGCTCAGGAGAGGGGGAGATGTGACGCAAAGTGCCTGGCAACATCGCAAGCAGAGCCAGACATGCCGGGCGGCATCGAATCGTTCCCCCTCTCCCCAGCAGCATTGCTGTTGGGGAGAGGGGGTTAGGGGGTGAGGCCATCACCCGCGCAGCGTCGCGCCGAGCTCGCGCTCCAGCCGCGCGACGATCTTCTGCCGCGCCTTGGCGGTGTCCTCCGCGGTCAGCGTGCGGTCCGCGGCCTGGAAGGTCAGCGAGTAGGCCAGGCTCTTCTTGCCCGTAGGGATCTGTCCGCCGCGGTACACATCGAACAGCCGCACATCCACGAGCAGCTTGCCGCCCGTCTGCCGGATGAGGCTTACAACCTGGCTGGCCGCCACGTTTTCATCGACGAGCAGCGCCAGGTCCTCGAACACCGGCGGCTGCAACGGGAACTCGACCATCTCCTGCTGGGCGCCCCACCCGGCGAGCAGCGCGTCCAAGTCCAGCTCCATCAGCGCGACCGGCAGGTCGGGCAGGTCCAGGTCGGCGCGCAGCTGCGGGTGCAGCTCGCCGACGACGCCGACCGGCTGGCCGCTGACCAGCACCTTCGCAGTGCGGCCGGGGTGCAGCGCGGGGTGGCTGCCGCGCTCCCACGTCACGCCCAGCACGCCCAGCCGCTGCGCGAGCGTCTCCACGACGCCCTTGAGGTCGAAGAACCCCATCGGGCTGGTATCATGGCCCAGCCAGGAGGCGGGCTCGCGCGGCCCGACCAGCAGCGCGGCCAGGCGCCGCGGCTCCGCGGGCAGCGTTTGTTCGGGCTGCGGGATGAAGACGCGGCCCAGCTCGAAGATAGCCACGCGGTCGGTGAAGCGCAAGTTCGCGCGCGTGGTCTTGATAAGCTCCGGCAGCAGTGTCGTGCGCAGGTGGCTGCGCTCCGCAGACAGCGGGTTCAGCACGGTCACGTGCGGCTGCGCGGCAGCCTCCGCGCCCAGCAGCTTCGCCTCGTCGCGCAGGTCGATCATCGAATAGGTGATGACCTCGTCCAGCCCGCAGCCAGTCAGCACGTCGCGCACCTTTTCCTCGGACTCCAGCTTGAGGTTGCGCGGCGCGCGGGGCAGCTCATCCTCCAGCAGCGTGCTCGGCATCCGGTCGTAGCCGTAGACGCGCGCGACCTCCTCCGCCAGGTCCGCCGGGATGCTGACATCCTGCCGGAAGCTCGGCACGTCCACGTGCAGGAGGCCGTCGCCGCCGGCCGTCACGCCGAAATCCAGGCTGCGCAGGATGCGGGCCTGCTCCTCCGCCGGGATGGTGATGCCCAACAGGCGGTCCACGTAGGCCGGGTCCAGCACGACGTGCTTCGGCTGCGGCTTGCCCGGGTAGCTGTCGGCATAGACCGGACGCGCCGTGCCGCCCGACAGCTCTGCGAGCAACTGGCACGCACGGGCCAGCGCCTTGACGGTCAGCTCCGGGTCCACCTGCTTGCCGAACCGGCTGGCCGCCTCGCTGCGCAGGCCGAGCATCTGGCTCGTCCGGCGGATGCTCAGGAAGTTGAAGTTCGCAGATTCGAGCAGAATCGCGGTCGTCCCTGCGGAGACTTCGGTCTCTGCGCCGCCCATGACGCCGCCGACGGCCACCGCGCCCGCGGTGTCGGTGATCATCAACATCTCGGGGTCGAGCTGCCGGTCCACGCCGTCGAGCGTCTGCATCCGTTCGCCCCGGTGCGCGCGGCGCATGATGATGTGTGGCCTTCGGCCACCCGGCGGAACGCCGTTCGGCGTTCCGCGTTGGTCAGCTTCGCTGGCACGCTGGCGTAGCAGGTCGTAGTCGAATGCGTGGAGCGGCTGGCCCAGTTCGAGCATGACGTAGTTCGTCACATCCACCACATTATTGATGGGCCGCATCCCCGCGCGCTGGAGCCGCTGCTGCATCCACATGGGCGACGGCCCGACGCGCACGCCTTCGATGAGTGCGGCAGAGTAGCGCAGGCACAGGTCCGGCGCATCGATCACAATGGCCGCGAAATCGGCGTCCGGCGTGATGGTCACGGGCCGGCGGTCGAGCACGGTCATCACATCGTCGTGCAGCGGCCGGCCGGTCAGCGCGCTGACCTCGCGTGCCGCGCCGTACACCGATTCCAGGTGGGCGATCGCGCCCTTCACGTCGTAGTCGAGGACGATGTCGCCCAGGTAATCCACCAGCGGCACGCCGACCGGCGCGTCGTCCGGCAGGATGAGGATGCCCTCGTGCTCGTCACTCAGGTCGAGTTCCTTCTCCGAGCAGACCATGCCCTCGGACATGATGCCGCGTATCTTGCTTGGCTTGAGCCGGGCAATTTTGCGCTCGTCGCTGTGGCCGTCCACCAGCCGCGCGCCCGCCAGCGCGAACGCCACCTTCGGCCCGCGGCCCGCAAGGTCCACGCCCGCGTATGGGTAGAGATTCGGCGCGCCGGTGACCACGGTCAGCGACCCGTCCGCGCCATAGTCGACGCGCGCCAGCGTCAGCCGTTCCGCGTCCGGATGCCGCCGGACCTCCAGGATCTGACCGACGAACAGCTTGTCGCGGTCCCACAGCTCACCGATTCGCGTAAGCGATTCGACTTCCAGCCCCGCCAGCGTCATGCGGTTGGCAAGCTGTTCCGGCGGCAGGTCTATGTCTACATAATCCCTTAACCAACTGAGTGGTATCTTCATCGTTCCTCCCTCTCGAGGTTGAAGGCTATCAGGTTGCACGTTGCAGGTTGCACGATCCGCACCTTCAATCCGTAACCTTCAACCTTCAACCTGTAACTTTCAACCTTCTGTCATCCGAACTGCCCGAGGAAGCGCAGGTCATTCGCGTAGAAATAACGGATGTCGTTGATCCGGTGGCGCAACATCGCCGGTCGTTCCACACCCATGCCGAACGCGAACCCGCTGAACACGTCGGGGTCATAGCCCCCGTTCCGCAGTACGACCGGATGCACCATGCCCGCGCCCGCGACCTCCAGCCAGCCGGTGTACTTGCACACGCCGCAGCCCTTGCCGCCGCAGAGGATGCAGTCCATGTCGGCCTCGATGCTCGGCTCGGTGAACGGGAAGTAGCTGCCGCGCACGCGCAGGGTGCGGCTGGGGCCGTACATCTTGCGCGCGAACTCGTGCAGCGTCCCGATCAGGTCCGTCAGGCGGATGTTTTTGCCCACGGCCAGCCCCTCGATCTGGTAGAACTGGTGCTCCGACCGGGCCGTAATCTGCTCGTAGCGATAGCACTTGCCGGGCAGGATGACCCGGATCGGCTGCGGGCAGCGCTCGCGCATCGCGCGAATCTGGCCCGGGCTGGTGTGCGTGCGCATGACGAGCGTGCGCTGGGCCGGATCGGGCTGCGCGTCCTGGCTGACCCAGAAGGTGTCCCACATGTCGCGCGCCGGGTGATACGGCGGGATGTTCAGCAGGCCGAAGTTGTAGTCGTCCGTCTCCACATCCGGCGCGTCGTAGACCTCGAAGCCCATCTCGGCAAAGACCGCCCGATATTCGCGCAGGTTCTGCGACGTGATGTGGAGGTGGCCCAAGCTGGGGGGCCTGCCGGGCAGCGTGACATCCACCGTCCCGGCGGACAGCTCCGCAGCCAGCGCCTCCTGCTTCAGCGCATCCTCCCGCGCCGCGAATGCCGCCTCCAGCGCAGCCTTGACCTCGTTGGCCGCCTGGCCGTAAGCCGGGCGCTCCTCGCGGGCCAGCTTGCCGATGACGTCCATCGCCGCGCTGAGCGCCCCGCCCTTCCGGCTCAGGTAGCGCACGCGCCACGCCTCCAGCGCATCGGCGTCGCCGGCCGCAGCCAGCGCGTCGAGCGCCTCGGTCCGCAGTTTCACCAGGTTCTCGTGCATCTCATCCTCCACATTCCTGCTGTGGCCGGTGTCTCACCGTGCCACAGACCATCTCGTGCAAGTCTCACAGGTTAAAACAAAACGCGCACTTCGTCGCAGGGACGAAATGCGCGCACGCACTCCGCGATACCACCCTGGTTTGAGCGCCCGTAGTATCGGACACTCACACCTCTGCCCGGCGGCCGTGCGAACTTCGTTCACGTGCGAACTTTGTTCGCCCAGCTTACCGGCGGCCCTGGGTAACGGCGGGCTGCCGTGGCGGACTACGTGACGGTTGCAAGTTAGCAAGTTTCATGTTGCAGGTTCCGACCTGCAACATTCAACTCTGAACCTTCAACCGTTTTCCCCCGCCCACTCAGGAGGGAACTTCGTCGGGGATACTTCCGGCCGGGCTTGCAGCCCCTCGCGGGACCCGGCCTCTCTGGGGTCATCCCCCCGGCTACTTTCCTCCGTCAGCGCTTTGGTCGTAGCTATTCAGTTGTGGCGCAACTATACTCCCACAGGGCCAGTTTGTCAAGCGCGACGCGAAGTTGCGAAGTTGGGCGCGTTTCTCGCTGTGGGCGGACGCGGCCATCGCGAATACGCGAATGGCGCTGCGGCGCTGGGCACGAATAAACGAATATCGCTGCCGCGACGCACGTCATTTGCGTATTCGTGGCGCGCCCCCGCATTCGTTTATCCGCGATGGCCGCGCCCCCAACGTGAAACGCACCCGCGAAGTTGCGAAGTTGGGCGCGTTTCTCGCTGTGGGCGGACGCGGCCATCGCGAATACGCGAATGGCGCTGCGGCGCTGGGCACGAATAAACGAATATCGCTGCCGCGACGCACGTCATTTGCGTATTCGTGGCGCGCCCGTAGGCGCATTGGTTTATTCGCGATGGCTACACCTCGAAGACCAAACGCGCCACGCGAAGACCGGATTTCCCCTAAGCCTGCGTCTCACTGGCCGCCTTCGCGGGGCGGACCTGGTGGTCGGGCAGCAGCGTCTCGGCCTCCCGGATGACGGGCAGGAAGTAGGCGGCCAGGGCAACCGCGACCGTCACCACGCCCATCAGCGAAATCAGCAGGCCCATGCCTGCGCCCGGCCCGGTGCCGAACAGCCCGCCGAACGTGCCGGCCAGCGCGCCGCCGGACCGCATGGCCGGTTCGAGCAAGAAGTCGGCGGTCGTGCCCGCAATGATGGGGCTGATCGGCTGCGCGAACCAGGCGATCAGCCGCCGCGCCGAGAACACGCGGCCCTGCACATCGGGCGCGACCTTCGCCTGCCAGATGGCCTGATTCGAGCCGTTGATGAGCGCGGTCCACAGGCCCATATACGCCCCTGCGATGACCCAGATGGGCAGCGTGCGGCCCAGGCCGAGCAGAATCAGCCCGAACGAGGAGAGCAGCCAGCCGAAGATGACGCCATACGTGCGCTTCTTGAAGCCGCCCCATGCGCTCATCGCGACTCCGCTGGCAACAGCCGCGATGGCCGCCGCAGACTGCACCGTGCCGAGCGCAAGGCTGTTGTTGCCGGTGCGCGCCAGGATCATCGGCGCGATGAGCGTCTGCGCGATGCCCCAGAACAGGTTGCCCGTGAAGAAGAGGAGTTGCAGCCCCAGCAGGCTGGGCCGGGCGAAGATGTACTGGAAGCCGTACGCGGCCTCCTTGAGGAACCCGCCCTCGCCCGCGCGGCCTTCGGCGGTGCGCTCCGGCTGCGGGATGAACACGATGACCAGCGCCAGCACCGCAATCACGAACGTGATCACGTCGAAGCCCAGGATGCCGGTTAAGCCGACGACGGGCAGCAGCGCGCCGGCCAGGATCGGCGCGACGACGTTCGGCCCTGCCTCGATGAGCGACATCATGCCGTTCGCCCGGCCCAGCTGCTCCTTGGGCACCATCATCGTGATGGCCGCGGAATAGGCCGGCCACTGGAAGGTGTTGCCGATGCCCTGGAACGCCGCCGCGACGTAGAAGTGCCAGACCTCCAGCCGGCCCGCGGCGGAGAGCACCAGCAGCCCCGCGGTGGGCAGGATCGCGACCAGGTCGCTGAGCATCATCATCAGCTTCCGATTGTAGCGATCGACCATCACGCCGGCGACGGGCGAGAGAATGAGGAACGGGACGATGAAGAAGACCTGCACCAGCCCGAGCGCGGTCGCGCTGCCCGTCTCCTGGAAGACCCAGATGGACTGCGCGAACGCGGTCATGCTCGTGGCGAGCACCGAGATGATCTGGCCGAGCCAGATGATCGTGAAGGCCGTCATGCCGCTCGGCCCGCGCCGGGAATTCATGTGTGCCGCCATGAAGTTCCTTGGTGGTTCGTATTTAGAAACCCGTTTTCTACAGTGAAGCTTCGCCTCACAGAAAACGGGTTTCTAGATCAGAATCAATGCCGGAAGTGCCGCTCCCCCGTGAACACCATCGCGATGCCCCAGCGGTCTGCGGCCGCGATGGCCTCCTCGTCGCGCAGCGAGCCGCCCGGCTGGATGATCGCGGTCACGCCCGCCTCGCCCGCCGCTTCGATGCCGTCGGGGAAGGGGAAGAACGCGTCCGACCCCAGCACCGCGCCCCGTGCGCGCTCCCCTGCCCGCTTGACGGCCAGGTGCACCGAGTCCACCCGGTTCATCTGCCCCGCGCCGACCCCCACGGTGACCGTCCCCTGGGCCAGCACGATCGCGTTGGACTTGACGTGCTTTGCGGCCAGCCATGCAAAGGCCAGCGCCCGGCGCTCCGCCTCGTTCGGCTCCCGCCGCGTGACCACGCGCCACGTGCCCTCGTCCACCCCGCGCGTGTCGGGCGTCTGGGCCAGCAGCCCGCCGGCAACAGAGCGCAGTACCAGCTCATCCCCCGCGCTCCCGTGCGCCAGCATGACCCGGCAGTTCTTCTTGTGCTCGGCCAGCCAGGCCAGGGCCTCCGGCGTATAGCCGGGCGCGGCCAGCACCTCGACGAACAACCCGCCGATAGCCTCTACTACGTCGAGATCGACCTCCCGGTTGCACGCGATGATGCCGCCGAACGCCGACACCGGGTCGCACTCGAACGCCAGCCGGTACGCTTCGACCAGCGACCGCGCGCACGCCAGCCCGCTTGGGTTCGTGTGCTTGATGATGGCGACCGTTGGCTCCGCAAACTCCTGGGGCATGGCCCACGCCGCCTCGAGGTCCACGAGGTTGTTGTAGGATAGCTCCTTGCCCTGGAGCTGCTCGAAGGCCGGCGCCGCGCCCGCCCAGCGGTACAGCGCGGCCTGCTGGTGCGGATTCTCTCCGTAGCGCAGCGCCTGCACCCGCTCCGCCGTCAGCACCAACCGCTCGGGCAGTCTTTCCGTCTCTTCGCGGCCCTTTGCGTCTTCGCGGTTCAACCACTCAGCCATCGCGGCCGCAATGGCGGCATCGTAGTCCGCCGTGTGCCGGAACGCCTTCAGCGCCAGCCGCCGCCGCTCCTCCGCGGTCTGCGTGCCCGCGGCCAGCGCGACAAGCACCGCGGGATAGTCCGCCGGGTCGCACACCACGGTCACCGACTCGAAGTTCTTCGCGGCCGCGCGCAGCAGCGTTACTCCGCCGATGTCGATCTCCTCGACCGCCTCCGCCTCGGTGACGCCGGGCCGGCTGACGGTCTCCGTGAACGGGTAGAGGTTGCAGACGACCAGGTCCACCGCCGCGATCCCGTGGCTGGCCAGCTCGGCCAGGTGATCAGGCGTGCGCCGCGCGAGGATGCCGCCGTGGATGGCCGGGTGCAGGGTCTTGACGCGGCCGCCGAGGATCTCCGGGTGTCCCGTGACCTGCTCGACGGGCACGACCGGCAGTCCCGCTGCGGCGAGCGCCCGCGCGCTCCCGCCGGATGCGACCAGCTCGAACCCCGCCGCGGCGAGCCCGCGGGCGAAGTCAACCAGCCCGGTCTTATCGTATACGCTCAGAATGGCGCGTCGTGTCATCGTGGTTCCCCTTCTTTTCGAATCATCCCTGCCAGCGCTCGCGCGCGCTGAGGCGCGTCGCCGACATAATCCGACGCCTCCAGCAGCCCGCGCATCTCCTCCGCGGCGTCCGGCCAGTAGCCTGCGAGCCGGGGGTCGGCGCAGAGCGCGTCGATCAGCGGGTTGGCTGCGCCGCCCTGCACCGCAGCCCACGCGGCCAGCGCGTGCTCGCGGATGACCTCGTGTAACTCCTGCCGGTCGCCCCCGCGCTTGACCGCCTGCATCAGCAGCCGCTCGGTCGCGGCGAACGGCCCGTAGACGGCCAGCAGCCGCGCGGCCGCACGCTCGTCTACCCGCAGCCCCTCGACCAGCCGCAGCCCGCGGCGCAGCAGCTCGTCCGCCATCAGGAACGCCTCGGGCAGCGTGCTGCGCCGATTGGCCGAGTCATCCAGCGTCCGCTCCAGCAGGCTGTGCGCGGCATTGTCCCACGCGACCCGGGGCAGCGCGGCGAGATGCCGCGCGAGGCTGTCGATGTTCTCCGCATGGATGGGGTTGCGCTTGAACGGCATCGCGCTCGAACCGACCTGCCGGCTGCCGAACGGCTCGGCCCACTCGCCCAGCGGCGGCGACTGCAGCACGCGCAGGTCGAACGCGAACTTGTACAGCGTCGCGGCCAGCCCGGCCAGCGCAGCCAGCACGCGGTAGTCCTGCTTGCGGGGGTAAGTCTGCGTCGCAACCGGAAACGCGGGCAGGTCGAGCGCGTCCATTACGCGCTGCTCCAGCGCGGCGGGCGACAGGCCCGTGCCAGCGAGAAGCTGCGCATAGGAGGCGGAGGTTCCGACCGCACCTTTCAGCCCCTTGCCACGTATCTCGCCGCGCACGCGCGCCAGCTCGGCGTGGTCGGCCAGCAGGTCCTGGGCGTGCTGCGCCAGCCGGTAGCCGATGGTGGTCGGCTCCGCGGGCTGCAGGTGGGTGAAGGCCATCGTGGGCGCATCCGCCCAGCGTTCGATCTGCTCTGCGAAGGCGGCCAGCAGCTTGCGCGTGCCGGCCAGCAGGAGGTCCAGCCCCTCGCGCAGCCGCAGGGCATCCGCGTTGTCCTCGATGTCCATGCTCGTTGCGCCGAGGTGGATGATGCCGCCGCCGGTGGGGCACTGCTCCGCGTACGTGCGCACCTCGGCCATCAGGTCGTGGTGGATCTCCGCCTCGATGGCATGGGCACGGGGCAGGTCGATGTCTGCCGCATGGCCGCGCAGGTCTGCCACCTGCTCCGGCGTGACCAGCCACGCGGCCTGCTCGGCCTCAGCCAGCGCGACCCAGATGCGCCGCCAGAGCCGCCGCTTGTGCGCCTCGCTCCACAGGCTGCGCATCTCCGGCGAGCCGTAGCGCCAGGTGAACGGCGAGAGGTAGGTGTCGTGGGTGAAAGACTCTGCCATGGCGCGCTACATCACGATCAACTGGTCGCGCTCGGGGCCGACGGAGACGTACTGGATGGGCACGCCTGCCAGTTCCGCCATCCGGTGCAGGTAGGCACGCGCGGCCTTTGGCAGCTCGTCCCACGTGCGCGCCTCGCGCGTCGGCTCCTGCCAGCCGGGCCAGGTCTCATAGACCGGCTCGGCCAGGGCCATGTCGCAGGTGCCGGGCACGCGCGCGATGACCTCCCCGCGGATGCGGTAGCCGGTGCAAATCTTGAGTTCCGGCACGCCGTCGAGCACGTCGAGCTTGGTGACGGCGAGGCCGGTGAACCCGTTGAGCCATGCGGCGTACGGGATGGCCACCCCGTCGAACCAGCCGCAGCGCCGCGGGCGGCCGGTCGTCGCGCCGAATTCCTGGCCGACCTCGCGCAGCCGCGCGCCGGTTTCGTCGTGCAGTTCCGTGGGGAACGGTCCCGCGCCGACCGCGGTGCAGTACGCCTTGACGACGCCGATGACGCGGTCGATGGCGCGCGGGGGCAGCCCTGCGCCCAGGTATGCGCCTGCGGCCAGCGGATTGGACGACGTGACATAGGGGTAGGTGCCCCAGTCCAGGTCGCGCATGACGCCGAGCTGGCCTTCCAGCAGCACCTCGTGGCCCCTGCGCACGGCCTCCTGCACCATCGGCAGGGTGTCGGTGATGCGCCCCGCCAGCGCCTCGCCCCAGCTCAGCGCCTCACCGATCACGTCTTCCAGTGCGAGGGGGGCCGCGCCGAAGTGCGCCAGCTCGCGGTTCTTGTTCGGCAGAATCAGGGCCAGCCGCTCGCGCAGGTAGTCGGGCCGCAGCAGGTCGCCCAGGCGGATGCCGTGCCGTGCGGCCTTGTCCGCGTAGGTCGGGCCGATGCCGCGCTTCGTCGTGCCGATCTGTGCACCCCCGCGCGCGCCCTCCTCCAGCCCGTCGAGCAGCCGGTGATAGGGCATGACCACGTGCCCGCGCTCGGAGAGCCAGAGGTTGTCCAGCGAGACATGCGCGGCAGTCAGCTCGGCCATCTCCGCCAGGAGCGCGGGCGGATGCACGACCGTGCCGGGGCCGATGATGCAGCGCGTGGCCGGGTTGAAGATGCCGGAGGGGACGAGGTGAAGCCGGAAGAGGCCCAGGTCGTTGACGACCGTGTGCCCCGCGTTGTCGCCCCCCTGGTAGCGGATGACCAGGTCTGCTTGCTGCGCCAGGTAATCCACGACGCGGCCCTTGCCTTCGTCGCCCCACTGTGCGCCTACGACTGCCGTGATCGTCATAATTCTCCTTTTCAGAAGCCTGGTTTCTCGGCCAAGCTACGCTTCGCACAGAAACCGGGCTTCGACTGGAAGTTTCAGCGCGGGTTCGCCTGGTAGTTCGGCGCTTCCTTCGTGACCAGGACGTCGTGCGGGTGGCTCTCGATCAGCCCGGCGTTGGTGATGCGGATGAAGCGCGCCTTCGCGCGCAGTTCGGCCAGGTCCGCCGCGCCGACATAGCCCATGCCGGAACGCAGCCCGCCCATTAACTGGAAGATGTAGTCGGCCAGCGCGCCCTTGTAGGCGACCTGCCCCTCGATGCCCTCCGGCACGACCTTCCCGCCGCCCGCCTGGCCCGACGCGTAGCGGTCGTTCGCCCGGCCCTTCATCGCACCCATGGAGCCCATCCCGCGGTATTCCTTGAAGCGGCGGCCCTCGGTGATGACCATCTCGCCCGGCGACTCATCCAGCCCGGCCAGCAGCGAGCCGAGCATGACCGCATCTGCGCCCGCGGCCAGCGCCTTCACGATGTCGCCGGAATACTTGATGCCGCCGTCCGCGATGATCGCCACCCCGCGCGGCCGCGCCGCGGAGGCGCACTCTGCAATCGCAGAAATCTGTGGCACGCCCACGCCCGCAACGACGCGCGTCGTGCAGATGGACCCCGCGCCGACACCGACCTTGACCGCATCCGCGCCTGCGTCGATGAGCGCGTTCGTGCCCTCTGCGGTGACGACGTTACCGGCCAGGACAGGCACCTGGGGTGCAATCATCTTCGCCCGGCGGATGGCCTGCAGCACGTTGGCCGAGTGGCCGTGGGCCGTGTCCACCGCAAAGGCATCGACGCCCGCGTCCAGCAGCAGCTCCAGCCGCGTGTCCAGGTCGCTGCCCACGCCGATGGCCGCGGCAACCAGCAGCCGCCCCCGGCCGTCGGTCGCCGCGGCGGGGTAGTCCTGCTTCTTCAGAATATCCTTGTAGGTGATGAGGCCCTTGAGCATCCCGTGCTCGTCCACAATGGGCAGCTTTTCGATGCGATGGCGGTGGAGGATGGCCTTCGCATCTTCCAGCGCGATGCCCATGGGCGCGGTGACCAGGTTCTCGGCGGTCATGTATTCGCGCACCGGCGCCGCGTGATGGGTGGCGAAGCGGATATCCCGGTTGGTGAGGATGCCGACGAGCCGCCCGTCCTCGGTGATCGGAACGCCTGAGATATGATAGCGCGACATGATCTCTTCGGCATCTGCGAGGGTCGCGTCGGGGTGCAGCGTGATGGGATCGACGATCATGCCGGACATGGAGCGCTTGGCCTTGTCCACTTCCGCGGCCTGTACCTCGGGGCTCAGGTTGCGGTGGATGACGCCCAGCCCGCCCTGCCGCGCCAGCCCGATCGCCATCGCGGCCTCTGTGACGGTATCCATCGCGGCGGAGAGCACCGGGATGCTCAACGCGAGCGTCTCATGGAGTCGCGTGCGGATGTCCACATGCGAAGGCAGGACTTCGGCATAGCCCGGGACCAGGAGGAGATCATCGAACGTGAGCGCCTCGGCGGCGCGGAGATCGGCATATTCCATGCAGCAGCCTCCCAAATAGAAAGCCCTACCCGTGATATCGCATCAGGGTAGGGCGGCAGCTCGTCGCTGAAGGTGCGGATCAGCCCTGGCTGCTATTTTACCCCTTCGGACCGCGCGAGGCAAATAGCATGATCCTTCACCACTTGCCGCTGCGCCCGCCGCCGCGGGACCGGCCGCCGCCGAACGACGAACGCGAGCTGCCCGATGACCGCCGGCTCGACGACCGGCCGCTCAGTGTCCGCGCCATCGTGGACCGGCCAGCCGGCGCGGCCGCGGCACGCACAAGCCGCGGGATCGTGATGTCGTTGGCATTCTGGTAGTTGCAGTTGCGGCAGGCGCGCTCGATGCGCTCGACGCCGGTTTGCTCGTAGCTCGGTTCGACGAGGCGCTGGCGCTGCACGCTGAGCGCCTGATAACCGCAGCTTGGGCAGCTTTCATAGCCGGAGAACCAGCGGCGCTCCCGGCGCAGCACGTGGTTGCCGCACTCGCCGCACTTCCAGACCGCATAGTTGACCGAGTTCAGGAGTTCCTCGGTCTGCTGGCCCGCATTGAGAAATGCATCGTCGGCGGCTTCGTCCAGCAGGTGCATCTGGCTGCCGCAGTTGGGACAGCGCCGGCTGCGCCGGTTCAGCAGTTGATACGCCCCAAAGCCGCCCAGCCCCAGGACGCCGAGCCCGCCGGGAATTGCCACCAGGGGGCCGATGGGGATGCCGCCTGATCCCGCCTGCGGCGCGGCCGGTTGCTCCGCGGGAGCAGGCGCCGGTGCAGGCTCCTGCCCGCCGATCTGCATGCCGGACGGGGTGGGGGCCGGGGCGCGGGTGCGGGTGGGATCGACCCCGCGCTGCCATTCGGTGGTCAGGACATCCGCCAGGCGCAGCGCGCCGTCGCGCAGCCCGCCGCCATAGTCGCCCTCACGGAAGCGCGGAATCAACTGCTCGTCAATGACCGCCTGCACCTCGTCGTCCACCGTGGCCTCGTAGCCCGCGCCGAGCTCGATGCGCACCTCGCGATCATCCACCGCCAGCAGCAGGAGTACGCCGTTGTTGAGTTCGCTGTCACCGATGGCCCAGGTGTTGAACAGGTTGGTGGCGAAGATCTCCAGGGTGCGGTCGCCGGTGCCGAAGCTGCTGAACGAGGGAACAGTGACTACAACGGCTTCGATGCCGGTCTCGTCATAGAGTTGATCCAGCCGGTCCGCGATCTGGTCCGCTTCAGCGTCGCTGAGGACGCCTGCGAAGTCGTTGATGTAGGCATCCATCGGGGTCGGATAATCGTGCCAGGGGGCAAACAGCCCCGGCAGGACAAACAGCCACAGTGCCAGAAGGACCTGATACATGATGTGCTCCATTTTTCTGGTAATGCACGACCGTAATGGCAAGTATAGGGAGCTTGTGGCGGAACGTCAAGGAGGGTGGAAGCTATTCGCGGCGGCAATGTCCCTGTTTCTATGAATGAATCGTCACGTTTGGAATGTAATTTGTCGTTGACATCGCCAAAACCAGGTGCTATAATGCACGCGTCTCTCTTAAGTCCATCTTTCCAATTTCGACAGCCGTCCCTGACCGGAGGCCGCCCATGTTTGTCCACCCTGGCGGGAAATCCGTGTCCCAGCGCGTAAGCGCGTCCCGATTTGATTCAGGCCACCCTTCGTGGGACGAACCGGCCGGGCCCGCCTGCACCGGTCATTCAGGCGCGCCCTATCGCATCCGGCTTGCTCTCGGCCCGCCCGTCGTATGCATTTTCCACCACAGGCATGCGCAGGCTTCTTAGCGTGTCGGTCAGACAGCAGGCCTCATGCTGTTTGCACTCCCAATTCAAGGAGGAACGTACATGACCCCAACCGGTATCGGGCGCAAAGCGCCTCCCCTGTCACTCTTCGTGCTGCTTGTTTTGCTCTTGTCGATGTTCATCGTGGTTCCTGCGGGCGCAGAAGGTGCACCGCTGGATCGTATCCCTGGTTATCCCAGGGCCGGCTGTTATGACCTGGAGGTGCGCGGGGCGGGCATGTGGTCCGGTTCGTCCGGCGCAAACATCGACATCTCCGTGCCTGGGCCGGTCGTCGATGCTTACCTGGTCTGGATCGGGACCGAAGACACCGGTGCACCCAACTCACCCAACAACAGCGATCTTACGGTCAACGGTGCGACCGTCATCGGGCAACTGATAGACCAGAAGAAGTCCAGTCCCAAGAGCGCCGAGTGGTTCATGTGGCGCGCGGATGTGGGCCCGAACGGCTATAACCTCGTCCAGCAGGGCGCTAACAGCTTTGCCCTCTCAGGCTGGGGTGCGCTGCCGGAAGACACGCGGCGCAACGGCGCCAGCCTCGTTGTGGTCTACAGCACCGGGGCCTGCACTACCCCCAAGCTGATCGACCTGACGGATGAGATGGACTGGTATTGGGAGAACACGCCGGGCGAGGAAACCGCCGGTCCGGTCATCTTCCAGTTCGAGTCGGCGCCGACCGATCGCACGGTGACGCTGTTCCTCAACCACGCGGGTACGGATCACGCGAATCCCTGCCGCCCGGAGAACCTGTGGGGCGCGTGGGGCACGGGGACCCCGCCCGCTAACCTCATCAAGTACGGCACGCCCTCGACGGGCGTCAACGGCGGCCGTCTGTTCGCCAAGAACCCGTTTGGCCGGTACTACGAGTGTGGGACAACCACCTATGCGCCTATCGTCGAGTACTTCGGCGGCTATGTCGGCGCCGAATGGGCGGTGACGCGCCTGAAGGTGAATATCCCTGCAGGCACGACCTGGCTGGCGGTGCAGGGCGAGTCCGTGGACACGGGCGCCCAGGAAATCGAGCAGATGGGCGAGAGCGGCGCATGGTTCGTCCAGGCCGCGATCCCGCTCGCCAATCCTGAACTGAAGATCAGCAAGACGGACGGTCTGGATGCGGCTGCACCCGGCGACACGCTGACCTATACGATCGACTACGAGAACTACGGCTTCGGCCCTGCGGCCGACACGGTCATCGTGGACACCCTACCGGAGCGCGTGAGCTACGTCAGCGCGACTAACGGCGGCGTCTACGACAGCGCGACACACACGGTCAAGTGGGAACTGGGCACGCTGAATGTGGGCGCAACGGGGCAGGTCGCTGTGACCGTACAGCTCGACCCGGTCTTCCCGCCCGGCGTGACCACGGTCACGAATCGTGCGGTCATCAGCACCACCTCCGCCGGCGACACGAACCCTGCCGACGACGAGGCCGCCGATGACACCAGCGTGACCGCGCAGGCAGAACTGAGCATCGACAAGACCGCCGCGCCAGAACCGGTGGATGCCGGCAGCGAGCTGACCTACACGGTAGACTGGACCGTGGGCGGCAACGCCTACACGGAAGACGTGACCATCGTGGACACGCTGCCGCAGGAAGTTACCTTCGTCAGCGCAACGGATGCGGGCCTGTATGACCCGAACACGCACACCGTCACCTGGCTCCTGGGCGATGTCACGCCCGTAACGTCCGGCGTGTACGAAGTGACGGTGGAGGTCAAGAGCCCGCTGTACAACGGGACTACCTTCACGAACGACGTCACCATCACCGACAAGGCGGGCGACAGCGCGAGCGACAGCCTCGATAGCACCGTGCGCAGCAGCCATGAACTGGTGGTAGACAAGACCGCTGCGCCGGATCCGGTGGATGCGGGCGCCGAGCTGACCTACACGATTGACTGGGCCGTCACCGGCAACGAACCGGCGGACAACGCAGTCATCGTGGACACCCTGCCCGACAACGTCACAGTCGTGGATGCGGATGGCGGCACGTATGATGCCGTCGCCCACACGATTACGTGGAACCTGGGTGACCTGATGACGCCGGAGAGCGGCAGCTTCACGGTCGTCGTGCAGGTCGCCAGCCCGTTGTATGACGGCACGCTGTTGACCAACGTCGTCGATTTCAGCGACGAGACCCCCGGCTCCACACCCGTCCAGGACACCAACGTCACGACGGTGCGTGCAGACCACGTGCTGACCCTTGACAAGGCGGACAGCCCGGACCCGGTGGCCAAGGGCGCGGAACTAACCTACACGCTCTCCTGGGGCGTGACTGGGAATGAGCCGGCGGACGGCGTGGTCTTGAAGGACCCGCTGCCCTTCGGCACGCAGTTCGTGAGCGCATCGGACGGCGGCGTCTATGACCCGGCCACGCGCATCGTTACGTGGGACCTGGGCGACAAGGTGCCCGGCGACTCCGGCACGGTGACGCTGGTCGTCAAGGTCAACCTGGACTTCCCCAACGGCCTCAACATCGAGAACCGGGCCACCATCTCCGACGAAAAGCCGGGCAAGGATCAGGAGGCGGTCGAACTGACCAACGTCCTGCAGACGCCGGAAGGGACCATCGGTGATACGGTCTGGTACGACAACAACCGCAACGGCATTCGCGAGCCCGGCGAGCCGGGCCTGGGCGGCGTGACGGTGACGCTCTCGCTGGCCGGCGAGGACGGCGTGTGCAGCGCCGACGATACGGTCGTTGCCACGACAATGACGAACCCGAACGGCAACTACCTGTTCTCGGCCGTGGGCGCGGGCGTCTACTGCGTGCGCGTGGACGACGCGACGCTGCCTGGGGGGCTGACGCTGGTCAGTGGCACGAACCCCCACGGGCCGATCGCGCTGGCGACAGGTGAGAACTACCTGAAGGCGGACTTCGGCTACTCCAGCGACCAGGCCATCGGTGATCGCGTGTGGAGCGACGCGAACGGCAACGGCGTGCAGGATGGCGGCGAGGTCGGCATCGGCGGCGTCACGCTCGACTTGCTCTCCGCGGGCGCGGACGGCCAGTGCGGGACCGCCGACGACAGCGTGGTCAGCACCACGACGACCAACGCGGCGGGCATCTACCTCTTCACCGGTATGGGGCCCGGCACCTTCTGCGTGCGCGTGACGGATACCGCGGGCGTCCTGACCGGCCTGACGCAGACCGGCGGCACGAATCCGCACGGCCCGATCACCCTCGCGGCCAACCAATCCTACCTCGACGCAGACTTCGGATACCAGCGCCAGTGCGTCACCATCGGTGACCTGATCTTCTACGATGCCAACCGCAACGGCGTGTACGAGCCCGGCCCCAACGAACGCGGCATCTCCGGCGTGACGGTCAATCTCGTGGCGCCCGGCCCGGATGGCACCCTCGGCACCGCGGATGACGTGGTTGTGGCGACGGCGACGACCAACGCGAGCGGCGCGTATCTGTTCAGCGGCCTCGCCCCCGGTTCCTACTGGGTCGTGGTCACTGACCTCAACAACCGGCTGCTGGGTTATACGCAGACCTACGGCGCGCCGAACGCGAACAACAACGGCCAGGTGAGCCCGTACCCGGTCACCATCGACGCGTGCGGTGACGTGCTGACGGCGGACTTCGGCTATGCCGACGGTCACATCCTGACCGTGACGAAGGACAACAACCTGCCTGTGGGCCAGCCGGTCGATGCCGGGGCCGAGCTGGTCTGGACGATCACCTATGCTGCGGCCGGCCGCGAGGCTGCGCCCAATGTCGTGCTGACAGACTATCTGCCCATGCAGGTGGACTTCATCGGCTGCAGCGACTTCTGTGCGTATGACCCGGCCACCCGCACGGTCAAATGGAACCTGGGCGACCTGCAGCCGGGCGACGAAGGTACGCGGACGCTGACGGTCAAAGTCAAGCGGCCGCTGGAGAATGCCAGCTACATTTTCAACACGGTCGTCATCCTGGATGATGCGGGCGTGCGCGACGAGGCCACGGATGCGGTGCGCGTGCGCGCATTGCCGGTCCTCCGGCTGACCAAGGTCAACGATCCCGCGGGCGCGGTGAAGCCGGGCGACACGATCAAGTACACGGTCTGCTTCGGCAACACGGGCAACGGCAACGCGACGGGCGCGAAGCTGATGGATCCGATTCCAACCAACACGACGTACGTGCCGGGCAGCGCGACGGGCGGCGCGACCTACAATGAAGCCACGAAGACCCTGACCTGGGACCTGGGCACGCTGGCCGTGGACCAGGAAGGCTGCGGCTCATTCGAGGTCAAGGTCAACATGACGATCGTCGGGCTGACGGGCCAGGCGGCCGCGCCGCTGAGCTTCGCGGAGTGGACTGCGCTGACGATCGACAACATCGCCACGCTGGAGACCAACGAGGTGCCGGATGTGACCGCGAAGGTGAGCAACCCGCTCGACGCGACGGTCAAGCCGGAAATCTACAAGTCGGTCAACAAGTCGCAGGTGTGGATTGCGGAAGGCCACCAGGAGACCATCATCTTCACGGTGCGTCTGACCAACAGCGGCTCGGCCAATGCGTCCAACGTCGTCATCACCGACATGATTCACCCGAAACTGGTGAACGTGACCGCAACGACGACGCAGGGCACGGCGACCTATGACGCGGCCACCCGTGTGCTGACGGTCACCGTGGGCGAGCTGGCGCCGGGTGCCGAGGTCGTCGTGACGATCACCGGCAAGACCGCGCCGGTGGCGCCGGGCACGAAGGTGCCGTTCCAGTACCTGATCACCAACGCGGCCACGGTTAGCTTCGCTGAAGGTGCGCCGCGCGAATCCAACGAGGTGTCGGTGACGGTGCGGGCGCTCGCGCCGGAGGAGATCCCCGAACCGGGCACGCTGCTGCTGTTCGGCAGCGGGCTCGCCGGGCTGGCCGGCTACGCGCGGATGCGGATGCAGGCGCGCCGGCGCAAGAACGACTGAGGCATACGACACAATGAGCCGCGCTGATCGGCGCGGCTCATCCGGCAACTGAATTCCGAGTGAGGCGCTGCCCAGGCAGCGCCTCACTGTTTGTGCGGCTCTAGGCCTTGTCCTTGCCACGGTCCAGCAGGCTGCTGAACGCGTTCATGAACTCGATGGGCACCGGGAACAGGATTGTCGAGTTCTTCTCCGCCGCAATCTCCGTCAATGTCTGCAGGTAGCGCAACTGGATGGCTGCGGGCTGGCGGCCGATCATCTCCGCAGCCTCGGTCAACTGCTGGGAGGCGACCAACTCACCTTCGGCATGGATGATCTTCGCGCGCTTCTCGCGCTCCGCCTCGGCCTGGCGGGCCATCGCGCGCTTCATCGTATCGGGCAGCTCCACGTCCTTCACCTCGACGATGCTGACCTTGATGCCCCACGGCTCGGTCTGCTCGTCGATGATGACCTGAAGCTGCTGGTTGATTTCGTCGCGACGGGCCAGCAACTCGTCCAGGTCTGACTGGCCCAGGACCGAGCGCAGGCTCGTCTGCGCAATCTGCCAGGTCGCGCGGCGGAAGTCCTCCACCTTGACGATGGCCTGCGAGGGGTCGACCACCCGGAAGTACGCCACCGCATTGACCTTGACCGTCACGTTATCGCGCGTGATGGCTTCCTGCGAGGGGATGTCGAGTGTGACCACGCGCAGGTCAACCTTCACCATCCGATCCACGATCGGGATGATGAAGAACAGGCCGGGGCCTTTGGCGCCGACCAGCCGGCCCAGCCGGAAAATGACGCCGCGTTCGTATTCCTGGACGACCTTGATGGCCGAGCTGGCGAGCACGAGCAGGGCCAGGATGATGACGCCGAACGAGGTCAGAAACTGGAACAGGATCTCCATGTGCTTCCTCCTGAACAGGGGTGCAGTGTGAGTCGATATCTGGTCCCATTATACCGCAGAAAATCGTGAATGGCATTTGACGCGCGCGGGCAACCATGATAAGATGCGCCGCGTCATCATGTGGGACATCGAGGCCCTCCCAGCGGCGAACAGCCTGTGTGGAGGGCGTTTTTGCGATTACGCAGTCTGGAGGCCGGTTGGGCATGCATGTTAGCATAGATGCAAGACTGGTGTATTACACGCGCGCCGGGATTGCAGCTTATACCCTCTCCTTGACCGATGCCTTAGCCGCCGCCTTCCCTGAAGAACGATTCACGCTGTTGCAGGATGCCCGCAGCCGCGAGCCGCTGATCAACGCGCCCAACGTCAGCATCGCACGCACGCGCGTGCCCAGCCACCACCGCGCCGAACAACTCCTGATGCCGTGGGTGGCGCGCGGCATCGGCGCCGATGTCTTTCACAGCCCCGACTTCATCCCGCCGCTGCGCTATCGCGGCCGGTCGGTCATCACCATCCATGACCTGGCTTTCCTGATCTATCCGCACTTTATGACCCGCGACGCCGCACGTTACTACGGCAGCATCGACCGCGCGGTCCGCCATGCAGACCAGATTATCGCCGTCTCGCAGAGCACCAAGCGCGACCTGATTCGCATGTTGGGCACGCCGGAGGAGAAAATCTCGGTCATCTACGAGGCCGCGGATCCGCTGATGGGGCCGGTGGATCGGACCGAGGCGCTGCAGCGCGTCAAGGCGCTCTACGACCTGCCGGAGGATTTCATCCTCTTCGTCAGCACAATTGAACCGCGCAAGAACGTCGGCGGGCTCCTGCACGCCTACAGCCGCTTGCGCCAGGACTACAAGCTGACTCCCGCGCTGGTGCTGGTGGGCGCGCCGGGCTGGTTGAGCGATGACGTCTACGCGCTGGTGGACAAGCTCGAAATCCGCCCTTATACGTTCTTCCTGGGCCGCGTCGAGGCATCCAACCTGCGCTATCTCTATAACGCGGCCCGCTGCCTGGTGCATCCGGCCTTCTATGAAGGGTTCGGCCTCACGCCGTTAGAGGCTATGGCCTGCGGCACGCCGGTCATCGTGTCGAACATCTCCAGCCTGCCCGAAGTGGTCGGTGACGCGGGTCTGCTCGTGGACCCGCAGCAGGACCAGGAGATCACCGTGGCCTTGTGGCGGCTGCTGACCGACGATGCGCTGGCCGCGGAGCTGCGGCGCAAGGGCCTGCAGCGCGCCAGCGGCTTCTCCTGGCAGCGCGCGGCCGAACTCACGATGGATGTGTACCGGAGGGCGGCCTACCTGTGACGCAGTCGCGTTACAGGCAGGCACCGGAGCCTTTCCAATCCAGATGGTTCAGATGACGGGGACACAATGGCGCGTATCCTGATGCTCACCCCCCAGTTGCCCATCCCACCGCAGGCCCTGACCGGCACCTCGCAGGGCACGACGATCCGCAACTTCAACCTGATTGCGGGGCTGGCCCACCGGCATACCGTGGACCTCGTTTCCTTCGTTGCGGATGGGACGATCTCAGACGAGCTGCCGGAGGAGCTGGTGCGCTGCTGCCGCCGAATTATCACCCTGCCGCAGCCCGTGCGCACCACGCGGCAGCGCATCCGCGACACATTTCTCAGCCCGCTGCCCGATATGGCGTTGCGTCTCGCCTCACCGATCATGCACGAACACCTCGACCGCCTGCTGGCCGGGCAGGACGGGGGCGAGTATGATGTGATTCAGATCGAAGGCATCGAGATGGCGGGGTACATGCCGCGGCAGCCTGGGCGCAGCGCGACCCGCCTCGTCTTCGATGACCACAACGCGGAGTATGTGCTGCAACGCCGCGCGTACCTGACGGACTTGCGCCGCCCGCCGCGCTGGCCGGCGGCGGCTTACTCGTTGATCCAGTGGCGCAAACTGGTCAGTTACGAGCGGCAGGTCTGCCGGGCGGCCGACCGCGTGGTGGCCGTGTCGGAGGCCGATGCCGCGGCGCTGCGCCGGCTGCTTCCCGGTCTGGATGTGACCGTGGTGCCGAACGGCGTGGACCTGACCTTTTTGCAGCCCGGCGTGGTTCCGCCGCAGCCCGGCATGGCGCGTAACGCGCTGGTCTTCACCGGCAAGATGGACTACCGGCCCAACGTGGACGCGGTGCTCTGGTTTGTCGACGCAGTGCTGCCCCTGATCCTGCAGCAGGCCCCCGACGCGCACTTTTACGTGGTCGGCCAGCAGCCGCACGCCCGCCTCGCGCGGCTGGCCGAGCATCCTGCGGTTACGCTCACGGGCCGCGTGCCCGATGTCCGCCCTTACATCGCGGGCGCGGGGGCCTACGTCGTTCCGCTGCGCATCGGCGGCGGGACGCGACTCAAGGTGCTGGAAGCGATGGCGATGGGGCGGCCGATCGTCTCCACCCGCCTGGGTTGCGACGGTTTTGCGTTCACCGGCGGGCAGGAGGTTGTCTTCGCGGACGAGCCCGCGGCCTTCGCGGCCTCGGTGCTGGCGCTGCTGCGCGACCCGGCCCAGGCTGCGGCGCTGGGCCGGCGGGCGCGAGAGCACGTCGCGGCCGAGCTGGGGTGGGATGCCATCGTGCCGCGGCTGGAGGCGCTCTACCGGTGAGCGCGCTGCCCGCGCCGCCCTTCGATAGCCCGCCCGTAGATGTGGAGCCGCGCAGCCGGGTCCTGCGCGGGCGGTTGCGCCGCGCCGGGCTGAGCCTGGCGGGCCGGCTGTATGCGCGGCCGCAAGCGTGGCCGGCCCCGCGCTCGCTCCTGCTCATCCGGCCGGACCATCTCGGCGACATGCTCTTCCTGACGCCGGCGCTCCATGCGCTGCGCCGCGCGCTGCCGGAGGCGCGGATTACGCTGCTGGCCGGGCCGTGGGGCGCCGATGCCGTGCGCACCAATGCCGACCTGGACGACGTGCTCCTGCTGCCGTTTCCCGGCTTCGAACGGCGGCCCAAGGAGAGCGCCTGGGCGCCGTACCGCCTGCTGCGCGAGCAGGCCCGCCGGTTGCGCGGGGCCGGGTATGATACGGCGGTCGTGCTGCGGTTCGATCACTGGTGGGGCGCGTGGCTGGCCGCGGCCGCGGGTATCCCCTGCCGCATCGGGTATGACCTGCCGGACACGCGGCCCTTTCTGACGCGGCGCATAGGCTATCAGCCGGGCCGCCACGAGGTGCTGCAGAACGCCGGGCTGCTGGCCGAGCTGACAGGCGGCGTGCCTGGCTTGCCCGGCCCGACGCGCTTCTTCGTCACCGAACGCGACCGCGCGCATGTCGCAGGGTGGCTGGCGGAGCAGGGGGTCGGGGCCGAGCCGCGTATCGCGGCCATCCATCCGGGCGCGGGCGCAGCCGTCAAGCAGTGGCCGGCGGCGCATTGGGCAGTCATTGCGGAACGTCTGGTTCAGGCTGGACTACGGGTGGTGCTGACCGGCGGACAGGGCGAGCGCGGCCTGACGGCTGCGGTGGCCGCAGCAACAGATGCGCCCGTGATCGACGCAGCCGGGCAGACGAGCCTGGGGCAGTTGGCCGCGCTATACAGCCGGGCTGCGCTGGTGCTCGGCTCGGATTCGGGGCCGCTGCACCTGGCCGTCGCGGTGGATGCGCCGACCGTGCATCTCTACGGCCCGGTGCCCGCGGCCAAGTTCGGGCCCTGGGGCGACCCGGCCCGTCACGTGGTGCTCCCCAGCCCGTTTCCGTGTGCACCCTGCGACCGGCTGGATTGGCCCGCGGCAGTGCTGTCGCAGCACCAGTGCCTGGCTGCGATTCGCCCGGAGGTGGTCTGGGCCACGGCCGAGGCGCTGCTGAACCGTGCCGGTTTGTAGTGGGCGCTTTAGCGCTGCGTTCGTTTTCTGGCGCACCTGCGCCGATTACGAACCTGAGAGGAGAGAACCTGGATGCCTGCAACCCCTATGCTGACCGTGCTGGAAGAGGACCGACACTGGTGGTTTGCTTCGCGCACGCGCGCCATTCTGGCTTACCTGGACCGGTATATCGGGCCGGGCCGCGACCGGCGCGTGCTGGACATCGGCTGCGGCGCGGCGAACATGGCGCACCATCTCGCGCACTACGGCCATGTGGTCGGTGTGGACACGAACCCGCGGCCGCTGGAGGTGGCGCGCCAGCGCGGGATGGAGGCATACCAGGCCACGGCGGATGCGCTGCCGTTCGGGGATGGCGAATTCGGGCTGGTGGCGATGCTGGATACGGTGGAGCATGTCCCTGCGCAGGATGCCGCGTTCCAGGAATGCCACCGCGTGCTGCGCTCGCCGGGCGGGGGGCTGGCCGGCGGGCGGCTGCTGGTCACCGTGCCCGCCTTCATGTTCCTCTGGAGCAAGAACGATGTGCTGAACATGCACCAGCGGCGCTACAGCCGGCCTGAACTCAAGGCCAAACTGGAACAGCACGGCTTCCGCGTGTTGCGCATCTCCTATAACAACTTCTTTGTGTTCCCGCTGGCGGCCGCGCTGATCCTGCTGCGCCGCGGCCGCGCGGAGCCCGAGCTGGCTTCGCCGCACTTTGACGAGGATGCCTACCAGGTCGAGATGGAACCTGCGCCGCCGCTGTTGAATGCGCTTCTTACATGGGTGGGCAAGCTGGAGGTGGCCCTGCTGCGCCGCGTCGATCTGCCCTTCGGGACGTCGATCATCGCGATAGCCGAGAAGGTCTGATGGCCGTGCGGCTATGGCTTCACCACGTCGGTTTTGCTGTGTAGCGTAGGGCCTTGTGCCCGTTCTGCCGCCAACGCGGCTGCGTCCACAAGGGGCTACGCTACGTTCCGCAAAATCAGCGTGGCAGTGTATTAGATTCTACCAGGGGAGTTCGAGTAGGGCCGCGAGGTCCTCTGCCGTGTGCGTCCCGCGCACGCGCACGCGCTTCAACTCGAAGATGTCTGCAAGGGTGTGGGTCGCGCCCTGCTGCGTGGTCAGCCCGCCCCAGTAATGCGCGGACGCGAAGACGGCGATGGTGCGTGCATCATAGCCGCCCGACGGGTAGGCCACCCAGCGCGGGGGGTAGCCCAGGTGCTCTTCGATGGCCTCTTTGCTGCCGAGTGCCTGCCAGACGAGATAGTCCACTGACTGGCCTGCCAGCGAAGGGTGGTCACGGCTGTGCGACCCAAAGCGTTGCCCTGCCGCGGCCATCTCCTCGATCTGTGACCAGGTCATATAGCCGGCGCGGGACGCATTGACCCAGTCCGTGACAATGAAAAAAGTCGCTGTCAGTCCCCGTTTCTTTAGAATGGGAAATGCGTTAATGTAGTTATCTTCGTATCCATCATCGAAGGTGACGATCACCGGTTTCTCCGGCAGCGGTCGCCCGAGGGTCAGCGCATACAGCAGGTCGTCGAGCGTCACCACGACATAGCCCGCTTCCTGCAGATAGGCCAGATGCTCGTCCAATTGCGCCGGCGTGACCGACAGGTCCCGGCGATAGATGTCTGCGCCGGCGGGCGGCTGCGAGACATAGTGGTACATGAGGATGGGTACGCGGAGCTGGCGCGCGATCCCATCGGGCGTCGGGCCCGGGGTGGGCGTTGCGCTCGGTTCAGGCGTGGCGGACGCCGTCGGCGTGGCCGATGCCGTCGGCGTGGCCGATGCCGTCGGCGTGGCAGTTGTGGTCTCAGTCGGTGTTGCAGTTGCCGTGGAGGTGACTGACGCAGCCGGTGTCGCAGATGGCAGGAGCGCCGAAGTCGTCGCGCTGACCATGACCACTGTTGGCGCAACGGCCGCGCTTCGGACCGGGCTGCCGCCCGTGGGCTCGCCATCGGCCGCGCAGGCTGCGCTGATTGCCAGGACGCTCAACCACACCAGCCACCGTTCGACAAGACGTACGCGCAAGTTTCTCATGCCCCCTGTTAGCTTCTGTAGCCGAGGATAACCGAGAGCGGGGCGGGTGTCAAAACTGGCTTGACTGACCAAAATGACTTGGAACAAGTGTGGCGTCATTTGCCAAAAAAGCTGGAGTTCCTAAATTGCATTTGGCTATAATTAGGGTTGACAACGCTTTATTTCGGTTGTACACTATACTTGACTTTGAAACATTTGCCAGCCATGTCTTGGTTTGAGTTCTGGATTGCTTGACAATAGTGTTTGATTTGGCAGTTTGTGTATTCCAGCACACCCGATCCAGTGCAATCATAGCCGCCTTCTGCATGAAGGCGGTATTGATATGAGCCTCGGTGACCTGTCCGAGGCTGAAGACCTTTGCGAGGTGAGACATGTTCAGAGAGCAGATCCGAAAGCACTACGACCACCTGTCGCGCAGCTATCGTCGAGTTGCCGACTTCATCCTCAGCGACTATCGGACTGCAGCGTTCATGACCGCGGCCGCTCTCGCCGACGCCGTGGATGTGGACACGACGACCGTTGTGCGTTTCGCCCAACGTCTCGGCTACCCTGGTTTTCCTGAGCTCATCGAGGACATCCAGGATCAGGTTAAGCTGGAGCTTAGCCAGACATACGCAACCCCCGAGGAAGAAGGCGGGCTTCATGCCAGGGTGCAGACGCTGGTCGCGAAGGACCGGGCCAACCTGGAAAAAGCCCTGGCCCACAACACCCTGGACACCCTGGAAAATATCCTCGATATGCTGCGTGCCGCGCCGCGCATCATCGTCATCGGTGAGTCGTATGGCGCGCCGGTGGCAGAGTCGTTCGCAGGCATGCTTCGTGAAGCCGGCCTGCCGGTTGTCTTTGCGGGTGGCGATGTATATGAGCGGGCAGCCATGCTGGGCCACCTGGTGCGCAAGGAAGTCGTCATCGGTGTGACACCGGTGGAAGGACCCTCGGGCGTGGCGCGTGTGTTGCGCTATGCGCGCGCCAACGGCGCACTCAGCCTGGCCTGCACTCCCAGCCTCAGCAGTCAGGCCGCGCGTGCCGCCGAACACCTGCTGTATGCGCCCGGCGAGACAGACACCGCGCTGTTCAGCCTGACCGGGCTTTACTCACTCTGCACCGCCATCGCACAGACACTCGTCAGCCTGCAGGCCGAAGCATCTGCCAAGCGGGCGGCAGAAATCACTCACGTGCTCGAAGCATTGTCATAGTCGTCACCTGTCTGCCCGCAGCCAGACTGCTGCGGGCAGACAAATGTTCGCAGCATCAGTCTGCCTCATCACCCAAATCCCTTCCCCCCGGAGGATGACGTGTACCAGGAACGAATACGCACCTTATATGATCAATTCTCGCCCGGCTACCGGCGGATCGCAGATTATGTCCTGGAGCATTATCAGGACGCCGCGTTCATGACCGCCGCGGAGATTGCCCGCAATGTGCAGGTGGATACGGCTCTGGTGGTTCGTTTTGCTCAACGCCTGGGCTATCCCGGCTTCCCGGAGCTCATCGAGGAAGTGCAGAACGACGTCAAGCAGGACTTGCGCCGAGTTTACGAGCCGCCGGAGGGCGACAATGCTCCGGTGCATGTGTTCCGCCGCAACTTGCTGCAGGACCGTAACAACCTCGATTACCTGCTCCTGCATCTGGATGATGCGGTCATTCTCAGGATTATCGACATCCTCGCCTCAGCGCCGCGCATTTTCGTCGGCGGAGAGGGCAGCTCGGCCTATCTGGCCGAAGCCTTCGCGCTACGGCTATTGTCGCTTGGCCTGCCTGCGCACGCCATTAACGTAGACCTGTCTGGACAGGCGGCCATTGCGTCCTCGGTCCAACCGAATGATGTCTTTATCGGCATCGGCATGACGGCTCTGACACCCGGTGTGGCTGTCTTGCTCAAGACTGTGCGCAGCCTTGGCGCGCAGACGATCGGCATCATGGCCTCGGTGACACATCCCATTGCCAGCGCAGCGGAGCACATCCTGCACGCGCCCGTGCGAACGGTCGGGCTCGCACCCTCGTGGACTGCCCTGGCCTGCATCCTCCACGCTCTGACGCAAACACTGGCGGCGTGCCGCGGTGAGCTGACCCAGGATGCGATTGCGCGCACGGATGCGTTCATGCGCAGCTATACGGACGCGCTCCGCCAGCAATCGCTGACTGCCCGCGATAGCATTGCCGAATATGCTGCCACGACGGTCAGTGACCGGGCGCGCAGCAACTTGCTCAGCTAGAGGACCGTTGGGAGTCCTGGGCCTGTTGCATCGTCTCCCGCAGCCACATGGTCATCCACCAACGCGCCGAGCGTAAATCCTGCAAGGATGAAGCTCAGGTAGTTTTCATTGAGAAAGCGCGAGACGAAGAAGAAAGCCAGCAGCCACAGGCTATAGCCCCAAAGTACCCGAGCCGGCGTATTTGCGCCGGCTTGTTTTTTGAGCAGCGCCGCCAGCAGCACGCTCCCGACCACCAGTTCGGGGATCCAGAAAGGCCAGTAGGCGAAGCGGTCGCTGACCCAGCCGGCGGCCAGCAGCAGATTGGAGGCGCCCCAACCCCAAATCTGGTAGGCCGTATCCGAGGTGCCGGCAGACCAGCGCCAGACATCATCGATCATGGCTGCGGGCTGCCACAGGAAGTATGGGCCGACAATCACCAGGGCCGTCGCCAGGGCAGGCCAGCCCGCGCGCAGCGCGCGACCGGCCCAGGCGATGGGCCTGCGCCAGAGGTCGCGCGGGTCGCCGCCGGCCAACAGCATCAGGTAGAACGGCGCGAGAAACCAGGCTGTCGGCTTGCTGGCGCACGCCAGCCCGAAGGCGATGGCGGCCCCGGCTTGCCAGGTGGCGCGGCCGCGGCCCTGGGCTGCGTGCCGGGCGCCCTGCCGCCAGAGGAAGAAGCTGAGGACGATCCAGGCGAGCACGAAGCTGTCGTTCTGGCCGAAAATCACGTCGGACCCCAGCAGCGGATTCAGCCCCAGGAGCATCAGCAGCAGCCGCTGCCGCGTGGCTGACGCGGTCAGCCGGGTCGCCAGGAGCAGAGTCAGGGCGAAGAGCAGCAGATAGACGAAACGCTGGTCGTACCAGCCCAGCAGGGCCTGACTCGCCAGCTTGAACGGCGCGGAGAACAGGAACGTCCACGGCAGGTAGGGGTAGTGATAGAGCGCGGTGCGGAACTCGTTGATGCCCCATTCGGCCATCGGGGTCTGCGTGTAATCCTCCACGTAGGGGTTGCGCCCCGCCAGCAAATAGTCGATGGTCGCCTCAGTCTGTATCACGCCGCCGTCGTGGCTGTAGGAGGCCGGGCCGCTCTGCTGGCGCAGCAGCGTCAGCTTGAGGCTGGACGCAAAGACCGTGAGCAGGATGATGGCCCAGATGAGCGCCAGCTTCGTCACATGACGGCCGCGGCTGGGCCGCATGAACTCGGAGACCAGCAGATAGGCGAGCAGGCATGCGAGCGCGGCCACGATGAGCAGCAAGCCAATCGGGTCCACCGTCTGCTGCTGGGCCAACAAGGTCATCGCTTCCGACGAAAGCAAGCTCCCCAGCCACGGATGCCGCGCCACATCGTTCTGCCGCAGCGGCAGCACCGCAGCCTCGGCCAGCGTGTCGAGCCGGATGCGCGCGACGGTCAGCGCCGCCAGCAGCAGACCTTCGAACTGGCTTGTGAAAGGTGATGGCGAGGACGACGCCACGGGCACGTGATTCATGGCGCTATTATATCCCAAGGCCCTTGTCATTTCCACTCGCAAGCCTTATAATCACTTGCACGACTTACGAGCCGGTACGGCGCATGAGCGAGGCCAGCATGGAAGAGAAACTGGATTATCTGTCGGATGTAGACCTTTTCCGTGATTTATCGGAACGGGATATGGTCGAGCTCGACCGCATGACGACGATCACCAATGTGCCGCGCGGCCGCGTGTTCTACCAGCCGGAAGATGTGGGCGAGGTGCTCTTCCTGATCAAGGAGGGCCGCGTCCAGTTATACCGCATCTCACCGGAAGGCAAGAAGCTGGTCATCGCAACACTTGGCCCGGGCACGCTCTTCGGGGAGATGGCGCTCCTCGGCCAGGCGATGCACAACGCTTTTGCCGAGGCGCTCGATGACTGCCTGATCCTGGTGATGAGCCGGGCCGACCTGGAACGCCTGATCCTCAACAAGCCCGTCGTCGGGCTGCGGATGCTGGAAATCACGGGGCGGCGACTCAACGACGCGGAGGCGCGGCTGGAAGATATGGCCTTCAAGGGCATCCCCGCACGGTTGGCCTCGCTGTTGATCCGGCTGGCAAACGAGCGCGGCGCGAACGACATCACCGGCCTGACGCATCAAGACCTCGCAGAAACCATCGGCACCTATCGCGAGACGGCCACCCAGGTTCTCAATGACATGAAGGCGCAGGGGTTGATCGACATCGGGCGCAAGCGCATCGAAATCCTGGACATGGAGCGGCTGGCCGCGGTTGCCCGCAGTTGAACCTGCCTGCTTCCATTGTGCGCTGTTTGACAAACGATACAACCGGGATTAGAATTTCGCTATCCACTAGACGGACGGGGCCTGATCGCCGCCGCCGCGTAGTTCACAGCACCCCCACTTCCAGGAGGAAACGAAATGACCCATGTAATTTTTGACCTGTGCATTCGCGACGGGGCATGCGCAGAGGTTTGCCCGGTGGAATGCATCGTACCCGGTGAGCCAGAGGACGAGTGGCCCTGGTTCTACATCGACCCTGACACCTGCATCGACTGTGGCGCGTGCGTGCCGGAGTGCCCGGTGGACGCCATCCGGCCTGAGGATGACCTCAAGATCGAGTTCCCACAGTATGTTGCGTCCATCGAGTTGAATGCCGCCTACTTCCACAGCGGCCCCGGCTACCCCAAGAAGTGAAATCATAGACGGGGAAGTATCAGCATCTCCGTTCAGGCCCCTGCTCCGGCAGGGGCTTGCTTTTATGGATGAGCTGCGAAGAAACGGTGAGCGTGTGAGCGAGCAAACGGAGCGGATGTACCCTTCGCGGCCGTTGGTGGGCGTCGGCGCCGTGGTCTGGGACGGCACGCGCGTGCTGCTGATCCGGCGAGGACACCCGCCTGCCGCCGGCGCATGGTCGCTGCCGGGCGGGCTGATCGAGCTGGGCGAGACGGCCGCGCACGCGGTGCAGCGCGAGGTGCGCGAGGAGTGCGGCCTGGAGGTCACGGTCGGGCCGGTGCTCGGCGTGTTCGAGCCGGTCCAGCGCGACGAGCAGGGCCGCGTGGTCTATCACTTCGTGGTGATCGACTTCCTGGCCCACCGCATCTCGGGCGAGGCGCTGGCCGGCGACGATGCGGATGAGGTGCGCTGGGTCACGCCGGAAGAGCTCGCCGCCTACCCGCTGACGGATGCCGTGCGCCAGATGATTGCCCGCGCGCTGGAGCTGGCCCAAAGCGCAGAGCCGGGTGCGTAGTGGGCGCTTTAGCGTTTTGACAAGATGGCTCGGTAATCTGCCGCCCCCACTACCGAGCTAAACTGTCAAACTACAACGGCGCCTGCCACAGGCGTTTTGTTCGGGGAGGCATAGCGTGTCACAACTGCTGCTCGATGGCGAGCAACTGACCATTGAAGCCGTGTGGGCTGTCGCCCACGCGGCAGACCCTATAGAACTGGGCCTCACACCGGAGGCCGAGGCGCGCGTCGACCGGGCGCGGGCCGCAGTCGAGCAGTTCGTCGCGGATGGCCGCATCATCTACGGCATCACGACCGGCTTCGGTGCGTTCAAGGATCGTGTCATCCCGGCCGACCAGGTGCGCGAGCTGCAACGCAACATCGTGATGAGCCATGCGGTCGGGGTAGGTGTGCCCTTCGAGACGCCGGTTGTGCGCGCGATGATGCTGATCCGGGCCAACACCCTGGCAAAAGGCCATTCGGGCATTCGCCTGGCGACGCTCCGCCTGCTGCTGGACATGCTGGCACGCAACGTCCATCCCATCGTGCCCATCCAGGGTTCGCTGGGCGCGTCGGGCGACCTTGCGCCGCTGGCACACATTGCCCTCACCATGATCGGCCTGGGCGAGGCGGAGTATCGCGGAGAGCGCATGCCCGGCGGCGAGGCGCTCCGTCGCGCCGGGCTGGCGCCGGTGGCGCTGGAGGCGAAAGAAGGGCTGGCGCTGACCAACGGCACCGCGCTGATGGCCGCGCTGGGCAGCCTGGCCGTCATCGAGGCGGAGAACGCGGCCCGCTGTGCGGACGTGGCCGGCGCGCTGAGCCTCGAGGCGCTGCACGGGACCCTGTGGGCGCTGGACCCGCGCATCCACGCGGCCCGGCCGCATCCCCGCCAGAACGAGTGCGCCGCGCACCTGCGCGAGCTGCTGGCCGGCTCCACCTTCGTCCGCCCGCCGGACCACCCGGATGTGCAGGACGCCTACACCCTCCGCTGCATTCCCCAGGTGCATGGCGCGTGCCACGATGCCATCAAGTATGCACGTTGGGTCGTCCAAATCGAGCTCAACAGCGCAACCGACAACCCGCTCATCTTCTGGGAGCCCGATGGCACGCCCATCGCCATCAGCGGAGGGAACTTTCACGGCGAACCGCTTGCCATTGCCTTCGACTACCTGGGCCTGGGGCTCACGGAGCTGGGCAACATTGCGGAGCGCCGCCTGACCCGGCTGACCGACGGCAGCAGCAACCGCCACGTGCTCCCCGACTTCCTGACCGAGAGCGGCGGCCTCAACTCCGGCTTCATGCTCACCCAGTACACCGCGGCCGCGCTGGCCTCCGAGAACAAGGCGCTCGTCCATCCGGCCAGCGCGGACACCATCCCGACCTCCGCCAACTGGGAAGACCACGTCTCCAACGGGCCGATTGCCGGGCGGCAGGCACGGCAGATCATCAGCAACGTGGAGCGGATCGTCGCCATCGAGCTGCTGGCCGCGGCCCAGGCCATCGATTTCCGCCGCGCGGCGCTGCCCGACGCGCAGCTCGGCCGCGGCACGCGTGCGGCCTACGGTCTGATTCGCCGCCACGTGCCGTTCATCGACCGCGATGTCGTGATGTACCCGCATATGGACGCGATCCACCGGCTGGTCAGGGACGGGACGCTGCGGCAGGCAGTGGACGCGACCCTGGTCGGGAAATAGCTTTGACCTGTATCTGTAGGACGGGTTGCCAACCCTTCCTACAGTATTTCCGATGGAGGTGCATATGTCACGCACGATCCGCGCGCCGCGCGGCACCGAACTGACCTGCAAGAACTGGCTCATCGAGGCGGCCTACCGCATGCTCCAGAACAACCTGGACCCGGAGGTCGCGGGCGATCCTGAACACCTGATCGTGTATGGCGGCCGCGGCAAGGCGGCCCGCAACTGGGCCTGCTTCGATGCCATCCTGGAGTCGCTGCGCAACCTGGAGCCGGACGAGACGCTGCTCGTCCAGTCCGGCAAGCCTGTTGCGATCTTCCGGACGCACGAGGATGCGCCGCGGGTGCTCATCGCCAACTCCAACATCGTGCCGCACTGGGCGACGCAGGCGAACTTTGACCGCTGGGAAGCCGAGGGGCTCATCATGTTCGGCCAGATGACCGCAGGGAGCTGGATTTACATCGGCACACAGGGCATTCTGCAGGGCACGTACGAGACGTTCGGCAGCCTGGCACGGCAGGAAGGCTGGGGCTCGCTCAAGGGCAAGCTGGTGCTGACCGCGGGCCTGGGCGAGATGGGCGGCGCGCAGCCGCTGGCCGTCACGATGAACGAGGGCGTGGCGCTCGTCGTCGAGGTGGACCCGTGGCGCATCGAACGGCGGCTGCAACACCGCTACCTCGATGTGGCGACCGACAACCTGGAAGAGGCCATGACATGGGCCGAGGAGGCGCGCGCCCGCGGGGAGGCGAAATCCATCGGCCTGCTGGGCAACGCGGCCGAGGTGCTGCCGGAGTTGGTCGCGCGCGGGGTGCGGCCCGACGTCGTGACCGACCAGACCAGCGCGCACGATCCGCTGATGGGCTATATCCCCGCGGGTCTGAGCATGGCTGCGGCCGCAGAGCTGCGCCAGGCCGATGCGGACCGGTATCAGGCGCAGGCTATGGCCAGCATGGCCGCGCATGTGCAGGCGATGCTCGACTTCCAAGCCGCGGGCGCGGTCGTATTCGACTACGGCAACAACCTGCGCCAGCGCGCCTATGACTATGGCGTCCAGGATGCCTTCGCCTATCCGGGCTTCGTCCCTGCGTACATCCGCCCGCTCTTCTGTGCGGGCTCCGGCCCGTTCCGCTGGGTCGCGCTGAGCGGCGACCCGCAGGACATCTATGAGACCGATCGTATCATCCTGGACCTGTTCCCGGAGAACGAGCACCTGCGGCGCTGGATCACGATGGCCCAGGAGCGCATCGCGTGGCAGGGTCTGCCTGCGCGCATCTGCTGGCTGAAGTACGGGGAGCGGGCGCGGGCGGGGCTGGCCTTCAATGAGGCTGTGGCCGCGGGCCGTGTCCGCGCACCGATCGTCATCGGCCGCGACCATCTCGACGCGGGCAGCGTCGCCAGCCCGAATCGCGAGACAGAGGCTATGCGCGATGGCTCCGACGCGATCTCGGATTGGCCCATCCTCAACGCGCTGGTCAACGCGGTGGGCGGCGCGACATGGGTCAGCTTCCACCACGGCGGCGGGGTGGGCATCGGCTACAGCCAGCACGCGGGCCAGGTGACGGTGGCCGACGGCACCCCCGCGGCGGCGGCCCGGCTCCAGCGGGTGTTGACGACCGATCCCGGCATGGGCATCGTGCGCCATGCGGATGCGGGGTATCCGGAGGCCATCGCGGCTGCGCAGCGCATGGGCGTCAAGATCCCGATGCTACCCTGACAGCAGAGCCTCCTGCGTACGACGCGGCTGCCTCGCATCCTGAGCGGAGCGCAGCGGAGTCGAAGGACAGGCGGCTCACGACGTCACCTTGCGACCGAGAAACTTTCTCCCCGCCCAGCCGTATTGACTGTCAGATGGACCGGATGGATCGACCCGTCTGCCAACGGAGGAGAGCTATGAGAAGCAACCGCACGCTATGGATCGTCTTGCTGCTGGTGGTGCTGGCAGTCTGTTGTTTCGTCGCCAGCATCGGCGGGCTGCTGCTCGCCCGCAACCTGCAACGCGGCGCGAACTGGGTCTGGAGCGCCAACAACGAAATCACCGCAACGATTGGCCGCACGCTCGAGGTAGCAGACCCGGCCGCCCTGGCGGTGGACCTGCCTGTGGGCAGCCTCACCGTCCGCACCGGCTCGCCGGGGCAGATCACGGTGGAAGCCACGAAGCGCGCGTGGGGTCGGAGCGCTGCGGAGGCGCAGCGCACGCTGGACCGCATCGATGTGTCCATCGAGCCGGCCGCCACGGGCGTGCGTGTGGCGGTGACCGGGCCGGACTGGCAGGCAGGGGCGAGCACGACCCCGCGCACCCCCCAGGTGGACCTGGTGGTGACGGTGCCTGAGGAGACGCAGCTCGACCTGAAGGTCGGCGTGGGACGGCTGGCGGTGAATGGCGTGCGCGGCGATGTGCGTATCACTGCCGATGTGGGCGAGGTCGAGCTGACGGATGTCCAGCCGGTGACCGCCCTGGAGGTGGAGTCGCGGGTGGCCAGCATCCGGTTCGAAGGCGCCTTGACGACCGGCGCCACGTATCGGATGACCAGCGATGTGGGGCGCATCCTGCTGCAACTGCCGCCGGAGAGCGCGTTCCAGATCGAGGCGCGCAGCGACATCGGCGATGCCACGGTGGACTTCGATGTCGTCGGCCAGCAGGAACGGCCCGGTTTCACGGGCAAGGAAATCACCGGGCAGGTTGGGGAGCCCGGCGGCACGGAGCTCGTCCTGCGCTCACGGGTGGGCGATATCCAGGTGGAGCAGGCGCCCTGACTGCCTGAAAGCGGTTGGCATAACGTACCTTAACGACTTAGCACGCGCTCTAAATTTAAGGTCGGCATCGCGCCCACTTTTTGCGCCTGCCTACTGTGGTAGGCTGCCAGCCCGCCACAACCGGTCGCGTAGAACAGGAGTGCGCGCGCGGACCGCGCTACATAAGCATTGACCAGGCAGCAGTAGAGCGCCTACTGCTGCCTTGTCTGCCCCTGGCCCCTCTGCTAGAATGCCCCCCGCAAAAGGATAGACAATCGGTATCGCATCCGCACCCCCGAGTTGGGTGCTGCAAGCTTATGATGAGTTCCTCCGGCTTTCTGCTGTGGGCGGTCCACTTGCCGTCCTGGTAAAAACGAACGCGGTTGTATCTTTGTAGGCGGGATGACCCAGATGCTTGCACGCTCCGCGTGCCAGGCCAGCTTTGATTTCGCCTGCGAACTTTGTGCGCAGCGGGGTTCGGACCAGTTTGACCGGCGCGATCAGCGCCGACTGGCGTGCAACGCCTTGTCATTTGGACAATTCAGGGTGATGGTGATAGCTATGTGTGCTGTTGAAGTGCCGACAAATAGATCCGCCAGGGACATCTGGGACAACGCCCGCAGCCAGTTGCGGTTACAGTTGCCCCGGAGCACCTACGAGACGTGGGTTCGGGATACCGAGTGCCTGGCCCATGAGGACGGAGCTTTTGTGATCGGGGTCGGCAACGCATACGCGAAGGATTGGCTCTCGCTGCGACTCCGTCCCCTCATCAAGCGCACACTGGCCGGCATCGTAGGCCGCACAGTGGAAGTTACGTTTGTGGTTCAGGCTACGCCCGTTGCCGACGACCCGGACGCGCCGCCGGCGCCGCTGCTGGCCTACGACACCCAGGCCGAGCCGGCGCCTGTCGAGCCGCAGATGACCTATGGGGCCGATCTGAGTGCGCGCTATAGCTTCGACACCTTCATCGTGGGGCCATCCAACCGGATGGCGCACGCCTCCGCCCTGGCAGTCTCCGAACGTCCCGGCACGGCATACAACCCGCTGTTTCTCTACGGCGGCAGCGGGCTGGGCAAGACCCACCTGCTGCAGGCGATCGGTCACACCGTGCAGACGATGGGCAAGCGCGTGTTGTATGTCACGTCGGAGGTTTTTACCAACGACCTCATCAACGCCATCCGCATGCAGGCCACCGACCAGTTCCGGGCGAAGTATCGCACGATCGATGTGCTGCTGCTGGACGATATCCATTTCATTGCGGGCAAGGAGCAGACGCAGGAGGAATTCTTCCACACCTTCAACGCGCTCCACGCGGCCAACCGCCAGATTGTGATGACCAGCGACCGCCCGCCCCAGGCCATCCCAACCCTGGAAGAGCGTCTGCGCTCGCGCTTCGGCTGGGGCATGATTGCCGACATCCAGCCGCCCAACCTGGAGACGCGCATCGCCATCCTGCAGGCGAAGGCGGCTTCGCTGGGGCGCGATGTGCCGAACGATGTCCTGCATCTGATTGCGCAGCGCGCCTACCGCAATATCCGCGATATGGAAGGCGCATTGAACAAGGTGCTGGCGCACGCCGAGTTCTTCCACCGGCCGCTGAATGCGGGACTGGTGGAGGATGCGCTGGCCTATCTGGCCCCTGTGCAGAGCAAGCTCAGCCTCGATGCGATCCTCCAGGTTGCCGCCGAGCATTTTGGGATTACGGTCGAGGACCTGAAGGGCCGCAATCGCAGCGCGCGCATTGCCTTGCAGCGCCAGGTGGTCATGTATGTCATGCGGGAAGAGACGGGCGCTTCGCTGCCGCAGATTGCGCTGGTGTTGGGCGGGCGTGACCACACCACGGTCCTGCACGGCTGCGAGCGGGTGAGCAGCGAACTGGACAGCGACTCCGATCTCGCGCGCACCGTCAACGACCTGCGCAACCGGTTGTATGAGCCGGTGCGCGTGCGCCAGAATGAGCACGCGCGCGCCTGAGCTTCACACGATTTGTACGCGTGACCTGGGGACATCTGCATCGGCGATGCAGACGCCCCCAGGTGGTTTTTAAGGCATTTCTGTGGATAACTCCCCTGTTCTGTGTGGATAACAGGGGTACTGTGTGGATAACCGGCAGGCCGCGGGGCAGAATTAGGTTGCTGTATCGAGGCGGCCCCTACCCCTAGTGGGCGGCATCCAGCCGCCAGTTCGGGCCATTGTGGATAGTTCTCAGTGCCGCGGCACTTCCCCCAGCACCGGCAGCCCCAGCTCCTCCAGGTCACGCCGCTCACGCACCGAGGTGTCGAGGTAGTCCAGCAAGAAGGCCAGGCCGATGCCCGCAGCGAGGGCGAGCAGCACGCGTAGCGGCAGGTCAAGCTGCTCGCGCGCGGGCCGGCCCACCGCGCTGACCGACGGTGCGTCGATGAGCCGGATGTCGGCTTCCTCCGCGCTGAACTGGCCGAAGAACTCCGCGCTGCCCTCGGTGAGCGTGGCCGCCACTGCGTTCGCGATGGCCGTCAGGACTTCCGCGTCGGGCCAGGTCACGTTGACCGTCAGGATGCGGTGAAGCTTGCCGGGCTGCGTGCTGGCTCCGATGGCGCCGGGCGCCACGGTGATGCCCTGCCCGGCCAGCCGCTCGCTCACCGCGGCAGCAAACGCGCCGCTGCGCACGATTTCGCCCAGGTCGTCCACCAAGTATTCGGACGTCAGCAGGGTGTAGTAGCGGTCATACGTATAGACGCCGGGGATGCGTTCGGGTTGCACGCCGACGTTGAAGCGCATCGAGGCTGTGTACACCGGCGGCCGGGGCTGCCAGGGCCGCTGCATGACCAGGGTCAGGGCCGCGACCGCCAGTGCCAGCCCCACGGGCAGCCACCAGCGCCGCATGATGATGTTCCAGTAGGCACGCAGCTCCATCAGACCGTCCTTGCGATATACTCGCCCAACTCGCGCTCGAACCGCTCCCGGCTGAAGCGCTCGGCATTATGGCGGCACGCGGCCGGGTCATAGGCCCGCGGGTCGAAGCGACCGAGCACCCCCATCAGGGCTGCCGGCGTCTGCTCGTCAAAGAACTCGCCGGTGCAGCCGGGGATCACTGTGTCCAGCGCGCCGCCGCCCCGGAACGCGATCACGGGCCGGCCCGCAGCCTGCGCCTCCAGCGGCGCAATGCCGAAGTCCTCCAGGCCCGGGAAGATGAATGCCCGCGCGCCGCGGTAGAGCCGGGCGAGTTCGTCCGCGGGCACGCGGCCCAGGAACATTACAGTCGGCCCGGCTATCTGCTCCAGCGCGGGGCGGTCGCGCCCCGTCCCGTAGACGAGCAGCTTGAGCCCCAGCTCCGAACAGGCCCGCACGGCCAGGTCCAGCCGCTTGTAGGGAATCAGCCGCCCGCCGGCCAGGAAGTAGTCGCCCACCGGCTCCCCGTCCGGCTGGAACTGCGCGATGTCCACCGGCGGATAAATGATGGTGCTCTCGCGGCCGTAGAACCGGCGGATGCGCTCCTGGATTTCGCCCGAAATCGCAATGAAGTGCTGGACGCGCTGGGCCGCGGCATAGTCCCAGCGCCGCAGCGCGGCGATCAGCGGCCGCAGCAGCCGGTCCACTCCCGGGCGGATGGCCTCGCGCTGCCGGTAAGTGTCGTACTGCCAGAGAAAGCGGGTCGGCGTCAGGCAATAGCAGATGTGCTGGCCATCCGGCGGCGGCTGTACCCCGTGGCAGAAGCCGCTCTTGTTGCTCAACACCAGGTCATAGCCCCGCAGGTCCATCCGGCTGAATGCCAGCGGATAGACCGGCAGGTAGGCCTGGTGATGCGCCATCACCCCGGGCAGGTGTTGCATAAAGGTGGGCCGGATGTCCCATGACCGGTAGGCGGGCGGCATCCGGGTGGGCGCATAGATGCTGGTATAGACCGGCGCGGCCGGAAACATGCTCACCAGCACCTCCAGCACGTATTCCGCACCGCCGACCTGGTTCAGCCAGTCATGGACGAGCGCGACTTTCATGCAGCGGGCGTCTGCTCCTGTGGAGCCGTCTGCTCCTGTGGAGCCGTCTGCTCGCCGGCAGCCGCCGGCTCTTCCGGGGCCGGAGCGCGGCGCGCGGTGCTCAGCGCCTGCGTCAGGCGCACCAGCGCGACCTTGTTGCCCTTGCCGCAATGGGGACACAGCACCAGCGCGTGCTTCTTGCCCTCGGCCTGCTGCACGTAGCCCTGCAGCTCCTCATCCGGCAGGGTGAACCGGCGTCTGCATTTATCACATGAAAGCGCAAGCATAGTATCTTCCTTCTCCGTTCAGGCCTGGGCTTCCGCCTGCCCGGCCGGCGTTTCGGCCTGCATGGCCGGCATCGGGAATCGTTCAGACAGCGCGACGAAACTCTCAGGCTCGCCGAGGATGGACCAGTCCAGGACGCTGGTGAGCTGCGTGTCCATGACGCCAGGCACTGTGCGAATCCAGCTCATGACATAGCCCGTCAGAGCCGCGGTGCGTTCCCCCAGCAGCAGGAGCATCAGGTCCGCGTCGGTTCGGTGAAAGAGCTTGAGCACCCAGACCACGCTCACCTGCTCGTGGGCCGGCAGGCTGATGAGCGCCTGGAACGCCTCGCGGTCGCGGCCTGGTTGCAGCTTGACGAGGACCGTCGCGGCGGCGCGGCGACCCCAGCCCGTCTCCATCAAGGAGACATCGAGGATGGGGTCGGCATAGACCACCCCATCGAAGGCGAGTTGCGCGGAAGTGCCGCGCACTCCCGGCACCGTCCGGACAACGTCAATCAGGAAGTTGTCCAGCTCGGCCAGGTCATGGATCATGCAGACGACGCGCAGGTCTGCGCGTTCGCGCAACCAGTTGACCCATAAGACCGTCAGGCAGGGCTCGCAGTGCTGCCTGAGGTTCGCGAGCAGGCCTTCCCGCGCAAGTTCATCCTGGCCGCTGATGATGTCGATGTCGATAACGGCCAAAGTTGGTTCCATGCAGTCCTCCCCGTGCAGCGTACACGCTCACCGGTCTATCTTAGCACGGTTGAGCCTGTAGACCAAAGGCGCCCTGAGCGACTGGGCCATTCAGTTCTTGCCGCCCGGCGACTGTAAGTCGCGGCCACGGTTGCGAAGTCGCCCTGCGGCGACTGGAAAGCAGCCTGCGCAGGCAGGCTTGGCAGGGTTGCTACGCAACACGGTGGCAGCGGTTTCCAACCGCCCGTAACCCAAGAACTGAAAGGCCCTGCCCTGAGCGACTGGTGTAGTTTTCAGCGCTGGCTAAAGGATGCTATAATGCGCTGAGCAACAAGCTGCGGCTCTGTTTCCGCGTGGCCGCTTTGGAAGGAGCAGCACGGTGACGCGTGTGAGTTTCGATCTCCAATTGAAAGCCCTGCAGGAGCGCCTCGTCAGCCTCGGCTTGATGGTGGCGCATGCCCAGGAACAGGCGGTGCGCGCGCTGGCAGAACGCGATGGGCAGTTGGCTCAGGAGCTCATTGCCGATGATCAGAACATCAACCGGGCACAGCATGAAATCGAAGAGCAGTGCCTGTTGCTGATCGCCAGCCAGCAGCCGGTTGCGCGTGACCTCCGGCTGATCTTCTCCATCGCGTCGATTGCCTCGGAACTGGAGCGGATGGCTGACCACGCCAAGGGCATCGCCGTCATTGCGCTGCGGCTGGCCGACCAACCCATGCTCAAGCCGTTGATTGACGTGCCGCGCATGGCGGAGATCGGCCGCGAGATGCTGCAGGGACAGCTTGACGCGTTCCTGCGCGGCGATGTGGATGCGGCCCGTGCGCTGGCCGCGCGTGACGCCGAGATCGACCAGCTCAACGACCAGGTTTATCGCGAACTCCTGATGATCATGATGACGGACCCGCGTACCATCACCCGCGCAACCTATCTCCTGTGGGTGGCCCACAACCTGGAACGGTTTGCGGACCGGACGACCAACATCGGTGAGCGCGTGGTCTTCATGCGGACGAATGCCATTGTCGAGCTGGACGAATGACCGTTGCGGTATCTGAGGGGCTGCCTCGCATCTACGTGTTTATCCGAAAAAAGGGTAGCATAGCCCCTTGTGGGCGGACTAACGGGCACAAGGCCCTAGACTACGACTTTTCGGATAGACACTAAGGATGCCGGGCACCACCTTGTTCAAATAGCTTCCCATCCTTGCTTCCTGGACGGAGACACATGGACCTAACCCAACTCAGCCAGATGGTGGCCTGGCTCGATGAAGAGCACCGCCGCGACCGTGAGGAAATTGCCAAGCTGGACCAGCGCTTGCAAAGCCTGGCGATCGAGCGCCAGGAGCAAGCCCGCCGCATCCAGGACCTGGAGAGCCGGCTGGCGAGCACGCAGGCCCAACTCACGCGCTTTACCCAGATCGAGCAGGCGCTTCAGCAGCTCAGGGGTGAGGTCGTGGTCATGCTGGATAAGCAGACCGAGGCGCGCGTGCAGGCCGAGCGCGAGTCTGAGCGCGCCCGCCTGTCTGACCGCGAAGCGCTCAGTCGCGGGGTGGCGGAGGTGCGCAAGGAACTGACGCGCATTCCTCGCTTGGAGGAGGAACTGGTCACGCGGCAGGCCGAGGATCAGCGTCTCGGTGAGATGCTGCTCGCGCTGCGCCAGTCGGTCGCCAATGTCAGCAAGGAGATCGACGACCGCACGCGCAGCCTGCCCTACATGATCGAGCAGCGCGCCCAGGACAACAAGCGCATCGCCCAGCTTCAGGCCGAGCACGTTGACCTCATCAAGCGTACGGAGGTGATCGGCACGCGTATGCCGCCCGTCGAGGAACGCGTCCAGCGGTTGGAGCGCGAACTCCAGAGGATTCAGCCGATCCCCGAAGCGCTGCGCCAGGAGCAGCAGGTGTTCATCGAGGCGCAGAAGCTCGGTGAAGTTGAACGCACGCGGCAAATGACCGTCTGGGAGCAGGAGTTCGTCGATCAGCGGACGCTCATCGAGAAGCAGGCCGTGCGCCTGCGCGAATTCGAGGCGCGACACGAGGCAGTGGGCCGGACATTGAAGGCGCTCGAGGAGTTCCAGGCGCAGGTCGTACACAGCCAGAAGCAGGTGTCCGAGCTGCAGCGGTTGGCGGAAGAACGGCAGCGGAAGGAACTGGCCGAGTGGCAGGCCGAGAACGAGCAGCGGTGGAAGAAAGAGACCCTGCGCTGGGACTATACCATCCAGGAACAGCAGAAAGTCAACCAGAAGGTCATCGAACGCTTCCCATCCCTGGAAAAGCAGTTGGCCCTGCTGGTGCGCGAGGTGGAGGCCTTGTGGCGTGCGTATGAAGGGCAGGGCGGGCTGCAATTGCAGAATGCCCAGCGGCTGCTGGACGCTATCAGCGGGTCGCTGGCCGCGCGACCCAAGACCGACTGACGCCCCAGGCTTGTGATTCGCAGGCGACGAAGGCAGGCGCGCCCGCCTCTTCGTCGCCTGTGTTTATGGAGGCTCCTATGCGTGTCATCGGCACCGCCGGGCATGTAGACCACGGCAAATCCACGCTCGTGCGCGCGCTGACCGGCATCGATCCGGACCGGCTGCGCGAGGAAAAAGAGCGCGAGATGACGATCGACCTGGGCTTTGCCTGGCTTACCCTGCCGCCCGCCCGCAACGAGGCCGCTGAGTCTGCAGGGGCTGGGGCCCTGGGGGGCGAAACGGTCGGCGCCGAAACGGTCGGCGCCGAAACGGTCGGCGCCGAAACGGTCGGCGTCATCGACGTGCCGGGCCACATTGACTTCATCAAGAACATGCTGGCGGGCATCGGCGGGATCGACGCGGCGCTGTTCGTCGTTGCCGCGGATGAAGGTGTCATGCCCCAGACGCGCGAGCACCTTGCGATCCTGGACCTGTTGCAGATCCCTGCGGGCGTGGTCGCGCTGACCAAGACAGACACCATCACCGAGGAGGGTTGGCTGGAACTGGTCGAGGCGGACCTGCGCGCGGCGCTCCACGGCACGGCCCTGGCAGACGCAGCGATCGTGCCCGTGTCCGCGCGCGCGGGGACGGGGCTGGCAGAGCTGCGGCAGGCGTTGGCGGATGCGCTGGCAGCCGTGCCCCCGCGCCGCGACAAGGGCCAGCCCCGGCTGCCGATTGACCGGGTGTTCACCGTGGCCGGTTTCGGGACGGTCGTGACCGGCACGCTCAGCGACGGGCACTTTCGCGTGGGCGATGAGGTTGCCATCCTGCCCGGCGGGCTGACCGCCCGCATTCGCGGGCTGCAAACGCACAAGAAGGCCGTCGAGCTGGCGCTGCCGGGCAGTCGCCTGGCCATGAACCTGACCGGCGTGCATCCTGACGACTTGCAGCGCGGCATGGTGGTCGGCAAACCCGGCACGGTTCAGCCGACGACGTTGGTCGATGTGCGGCTGCGGATGGTGCGCGGGGATGCGTCTCTGCCGCCCCTGCGCCATAGCCAGCCTGTAGATTTCTTCAGCGGCGCGGCGGAAGTTCCCGGCCGTGCGCGTTTGCTGAGCGCGGAACAGCTCAACGCGGGGCAGACCGGCTGGGTGCAGGTGGTGCTGGCTGCGCCGGTGGTCGTCGCGGCGGGCGACCGGTTCATCATCCGGCAGGCGTCGCCCAGCCTGACGCTCGGCGGCGGGACGGTCGTCAACCCGCATCCGCGGCGACGCTGGCGGCGCCTCCAGCCGGACGTGCTGGTGCAGCTCGAAACGCTTGCGCGCGGCACACCGGAAGACCTTGTGCTGCACGGCCTGGCGCGGCAGGAGCCGGCCCCATGCAAGACGGTCGTTGAAGCGTCGGGGCTGGACGCGGCGGCTGCCGAGCCGGTGTTGGCGAGTATGGTCGCCGGCGGCCAACTCATTCCGCTGGGCGCGGTGCAGCCGCCGTTTAGCAAGAGCCTGACCCCGGTCATTTCGCTCGGCGGTTGGGGCCTCCTGGCTGCGCGCATGTCCGACATGCTGGCCGTCTTCCATGCCCAGTACCCGCTGCGCCCCGGCATGGCGCGGGAGGAACTCAAGAGCCGCCTCCAGGGTCGCGACCGGTGGTCGGGCAAGCTGTACAACGAGCTGCTGGCGCGCGCGGTCAGCGAGGGTGTGCTGGTCGAGCGTGGGGACTACCTGGCGCGGCCCGGCCACGAGATCGTCTTCACTCCGGCACAGCGGCCCCGGGTGGACGCGCTGCTGGCCGCGTTCCGGCGCCAGCCGTACACCCCGCCCTCGATGGCCGAGAGCGTTGCCATGACGGATGCGGAGATCATCAGCGCGCTCCTATACCAGGATGTGCTCGTGCGGTTGAGCGAGGATGTGCTGCTGCTCCGCGAAACTTACGACGAGATGGTGGCGGGCATCATCGGCCACATCAAGGAGCACGGCAGCATGACCGTCGCGCAGGTGCGCGACCGTTACAACACGAGCCGCAAGTATGCGCTGGCGTTGATGGAGCGGCTGGACGAGCAGAAGGTCACCCGTCGTGTGGGCGACGAGCGGGTGCTCCGGTAACGCAGTTTATTGGCGTCAGGAGACAGGTTGGCATGAAGGGTTATCAGCCGGTTATGAGCTTCGGCGCGGAAGTCGCCGCGGAAATGCGGGATTTTCAGCGGGGCGATGAGAACGCGGCCGTCGCGTGCCTGGAACGGCTGGCCGGTGGCGGTCCGGCATTGGAGTTGGCTATCGGCACCGGACGGATCGCGCTGCCGCTGGCCGCGCGGGGCGTGCGCGTCGATGGCATCGATATTTCACCCGCCGTGCTCGCTCAACTCAAGGCCCAACCCGGCGGCTCTGAGCTCTCGGTCACGGCCGGTGACTTCGCGGATGTGTCCGTGCCGGGCAGCTATCGCCTGATCTATGTCGTGTGGAACTCGTTCTTCAACCTGCTCACCCAGGATGATCAGGTGCGCTGCTTCGAGAACGTCGCCGCCCACCTCACGAACGACGGGTGCTTTGTGATCGAGGCATATGTGCCGGCGTTTCTCTACCGGCTGCAGAACGAGCAGTATGTGGAGGCCGAAGCGATCGAGGTCGATGAGGTGCGGCTCGATGTCTTGCGCCATGACGCGGCGACGCAAATCATCGAGGAGAGCCATGTGTCGCTTTCCGCTGCCGGTGTGCGTCTGAACCCCGTGGTCCAGCGCTATGCCTGGCCTGCCGAACTCGACCTGATGGCGCGGCTGGCCGGGCTGCGCCTGCAGAACCGCTGGGGCGGCTGGGACGGCGAACCCTTTACCGCCACCAGCAGCATGCACGTCTCCGTGTACGGCCGCTGATGTAGGAATGCCGAGCACCACTCGGCGTTCCGCCCAGCTTCCAGCTTCTAGCTTCCGGCCCGCCAGACGACCCTGCCGTCCAGCACGGTCATGTCCACCGGCGTGTCGCGGATGGCCATCGGGTCCGCCTCGAAAATGTTGGCCCCCAAGACCACCAGGTCCGCAGCCTTCCCCGGCGTGATGCTGCCCCGGTACCGTTCCTCGCCCGCGGCATACGCGGGCCAATAGGTGTACGCGTCCACGGCCTCGGCGACCGTGATGCGCTCCTGCGGCTGCCAGCCGGCCGGGCTGGGGGTGCCGTCCGCTCGGCGGCGCGTCACGGCTGCGTGGATGCCCGTGAGCGGCGCGTGCGGCTCGATGGGCCCGTCCGAGCCGAACACGAGGTGCGCGCCGGAGTCGAGCAAGCTGCGGAAGGCATAGGCGCCGGGCGCGCGCTCCGGTCCCCAGAAGCGATCCACGATCAGCATATCCGACGTTGCATGGATGGGCTGGACCGACGCGAGCACATCCAGCGCAGCCAGCCGCGTCAGGTCGGCCGGATGGATGACCTGCACGTGCTCGATGCGGTGGCGCAGGTGTAGCGTCTCTTGCCGCCGCACCTCCGCCAGCACGTTCAGCACGTCGCGGTTGGCGCGGTCGCCGATTGCGTGAATGGTGAGGCTGAGTCCCGCGGCAGACGCCGCAAGCGCCAGCTCCAGCATCTCCTCCGGGTCGGTGGTCGGCACGCCCCAGTTATCCGGCTCGCCGGTGAACGGCTGCAACATGCTGGCCGTGCGGTTGCCGAGTGCGCCGTCGGCAAACATCTTGACGCCGCCCACGCGCAGCCACGCATCCCCCAGCCCGCTGCGCAGGCCGAGCGCTGCGGCATGGGCGAGGTTGCAGACGGGGATGTGCTGCACGACGCGCAGGCCGAGCCGCCCTTCGCTGCGGAGCGCCTGGTACGTGCGGAACGAGAGGCCGTCCTCGGAGTCGTTCGCGTTGTGCAGGGCGACGATGCCGGTCTGCCATATGCCCGGTGTCGCAGCCAGGACGGCCGCGGTCGTGTCCGTCACCGCGGGCTTCGGGTATGCCCGCGCCACAAGGTCCACCGCGTTTTCGTGCAGCACGCCGGTCGGCTCGCCGTCTGCATCTCGCTCGATGACGCCGCCCGGCACATCCGGCGTGGCCGCGGTGATGCCCGCCCGGCGCAGCGCTGCGCTGTTGACCCATACCGCGTGCATCGCCTTGCTGTCCAGCGCGACGGGGATGTCGGGCGCGGCCTCGTCGAGGATTTGCCGGTGCGGGAGGCTGCCGCCGGGCCAGATATTCGTGTTCCAGCCGCCGCCGCGCACCCAGCCGCCGCTCGCGTCGTGGCGGCGCTGCGCCAGCGCATCACTGACCATGCCCGCAACCTCGTGGGCCGAGACGGCATTGGTCGCGTCGACCTGCACCGCGCGCAGGGCCAGCTCGATGAAGTGGACGTGGCTCTCGGTGAAGCCGGGCAGCAGCAGGCGGCCTGCGAGGTCAACCACCTCGGTCTGCGGCCCGCGCAGGTCGGCCAGCTCAACCGCGGCGCCGACGGCCAGGACGCGCCCCTCGCGCACGGCGACGGCCCCGGCCCAGCGCGGGCCGGCGGGGTCGGCGGTGTAGACGGGGCCGCCGGTAAAGAGCAGGTCAGCGTAGAGAGCGTGGGTGGGCATCACTCGTTCCCGACAATCCGTTCGTAGATGGACTGGAGTTCTTCGTCCGAATAGAAGGAGATGACCAGGCGACCGCCACGGCGGCCGCGCGTGAGCGCAACTTTCGTGCCGAGCGCGCCGCGGAAGGCCTCTTCGAGTTGGCGGGTCAGGGGATCGGGGGGGGCGGCTTCTGCGTCACTCTCCTCGACCTCGCGCTGCTGTGCCGCGAGCAGCCGCCGGACGAGCTCCTCGGTCTGGCGGACATTCAGCCCGCGCTGCGTCACCTGTTCCGCAGCCCGTTCGATGAGTTCATCGTCGTCCAGCCCCAGCAGCGCGCGCGCGTGGCCCTCGGTGAGCTCGCCCTCCGAGACCAGCGCCTTGACCGCGTCGGGCAGGCGCAGCAGCCGCAGCGCGTTCGTCACCGTGACCCGATTGCGGCCCACGCGGTCCGCCACCTCCTGCTGGCTCAACTTGAAGTCCGCGATGAGCGCCTGGTAGGCTTCAGCTTCTTCCAGCGCGTTGAGGTCCGCGCGCTGGATGTTCTCCACCAGCGCGATCTCGAGCAACTGCTGGGGGGTGGCCTCTTTCACGAGCACCGGCACGGTCGGCAGCCCGGCCAACTGTGCGGCGCGCCAGCGGCGCTCGCCCGCAATGAGCTGGTAGGGCGCGCGGTCAGTGGGCCGGCCGCGGGTGACGATGAGCGGTTGGAGCAGCCCGTGTTCCCGGATGGACGCGGCCAGCTCGCTCAGCGATTCGGGGGCAATCTTGCCGCGCGGCTGGCGCGGATTGGGGAGAATGTCGCCTACCGGAACCTGGAGGATGCCCGGGGCAGGTGGGTTCCCTTCCTCCGGCGGCTCACCGGCCCGGCCTGCCTGCGGAATCAGCGCGCCCAGGCCCCGCCCCAGTCCACGTGTCGGTTGTGGCATGTCAACCTCCTCCCTCACACCGCGGTTCCACTCAGAATCTGTAGCATAGGGCCTTGTGCCCGTGAGCCCGCCCACAAGGGGCTAAGCTACTCAGAATCTGTAGCATAGGGCTTTGTGCCCGTGAGCCCGCCCACAAGGGGCTATGCCACCCTTTTGGGGATTGGCCCTAAGATAGTTTCCCGTTCCAGCAATTCCTGCGCCAGCGCCTGGTAGGCCAGCCCACCGGCGGATTGAGGCGCGTAGTGCAGGATCGTACGCCCATAGCTGGGCGCTTCGCTCAGGCGGATGCTGCGCGGGATGACGGTGCGGAACGTCTGCTCGCTGAAATGGGTGCGCACTTCGTTGGCGACCTGTTCGGCCAGGTTGGTGCGCGAGTCGAACATGGTCAGGACCAGGCCGCTGATGTAGAGCTGCGGGTTGAGATTCTCGCGCACGAGCTGGATGGTCTGCCAGAGCCGGCCCAGGCCCTCCAGCGCCAGGTACTCGCATTGGATGGGCACGATGACGCCGTCGGTGGCGCAGGTCAGCGCGTTAAGAGTCAACAGGCCGAGGCTGGGCGGGCAGTCCACCAGGATATGGTCATACTGCTCGCTGACGCCGTCGAGCGCGCGGCGCATCAGGTGTTCGCGGGCCAGCATGGATACCATCTCCACCTCTGCGCCGGCCAGGGCCGGTGCGCTGGGCGCGAGGTCCAGCCCCGGCAGGTCCGTGTGCATGATGATGTCGGCCAGCGGGATGCGGCGCACGAGGACGTCATAGATGGAGGCGGGCAACGTCGTCGCATCCACTCCCAGGCTGCTGGTGGCATTGGCCTGCGGGTCGGCGTCGATGAGCAGCACGCGCCGGCCCGCGTCGGCCAGATACGCGGCCAGGTTGACCGCGGTCGTGGTCTTGCCGACGCCGCCCTTCTGGTTGGCGAATGCGTAGATGCGCGTCATGTCGGTTGCTGTTTCAACCAGTCATCCACCTGCGCCCGCTCCGGAATGGCATCCATCCCCGGCGCTTCGATGGACATGGAGGCGACGATGTTGGCGAAGCGCGCCGCGGCCAACGGGTCGCCCGTCTCGCTCAGGCGGATGAGAAACGACGTGGCAAAGACATCGCCCGCGCCCGTCGGGTCGACCTCCTGTGCGGGTCGCGCGGGAATGTGGTAGCTGTGGCCGCCCGTGTAAATCCAGGCGCCGTGATAGCCGTCGGTCACGACCAGCAGCTTCGTCTGCTCGGCCAGGTCATACAGGTAGGCGTCATCGCCGCCGACATCTTCGCGACTCAGGATGACTGCATCCGCATGGCGCAGGAACGGCGCTGCGTTGTGCCAGGCCGCGGGGCTGACGTGCCCGGCCTCATCCCATTGGCGCATCCAACCCTGGGGGGTGATGCCGACCAGGGAGTCAGGAAAGACATCGGCCCACTCGGTCGGAATCTCGCGGGCAATCGGGCCCAGCAGGACGATGGGCGCGTTGCGCCACTCTTCGGGCAGTTCGTCGGGTGCAATCGGGTCGGCGAGCACCTCGAGAATCTGGGTGCGCTGGCCGCCGCGATAGGTGTTCGTAAAGGTCGTGCTGACGGGTGAAGGCAGCAGGCGGATGGGGATGCCGGCCAGCGGGCTGCCCGGCGGCGCGACATGGTAGCCGCGCGTCGCGGTGTCCGCGCCGTCGTGCAGCAATTCGGCTGAACCGCGGGTGACGATGGCCGGTTCGTGGCCCAGCCGCCGCGCGGTAACGGCGGCAAAAGACACGGTGCCGCCGAGGCGAAAGCCCTCAGGGGCGCGGTCATGGGTAATGTGGCCGATGGTCAGGAAATCGATGGGCACGCGAGACCTCTTGTCGTGGTAGCCTGGCGCTATTGTAACACAGCGGGCGGGTTGCATGAAAACGCCGGCCCTTAGTCATAGGGCCGGCGCAGCAGATGAAGATATTTGGAGTCGACGCTTCAGCCGGTCAGTCTGGTGGCACGCAGACGCCGTGCTGTGGCCCGGTTGGAGACCGGCCATAGCCCACCGGCTGAAGCCTCGACTCCAGCTCGATGTGGATGGTGCGCTTGCTTTAGCTGCGCTTCGGGACGATCGTAACCTTGCGGCGGTCACCCTCGCCCACGCTCTGCGTCGTCACAGACGGGTGTTCGCGCAGCGCGATGTGGATGATGCGGCGCTCGGCGGGCGGCATCGGCTCCAGCGAGACGGTGCGGTTGGTCTGCACAGCCTGTTCCGCCATGCGCAGCGCCAGCTTGCGCAGCGCCTCGGCCCGCTTGGCCCGATAGCCGTTGACATCCACCACGAAGGACGTCCGCATGTGTACCTGCTGATTCACCATCAGCCGCGTCAGGAATTCCAGCGCGGACAGCGTTTCATTCTGGCGGCCGATGAGGGCGCCCAGGTCCTCGCCCTGGATATTCAGCACCAGCACGGACTCATCTTCTTCGTCCGTCTCCGCGGCGCTCTGCGGCACAACTTCAACCGTGGCGCGGAGGTTCATGCGCTCGAGCAGGCCTGCGAGAATCTCGCGTCCTTTCTGCGCTGCAACCATGGCCTTGTCATCGCCTACTGCCAGGGGGCGATTCTCAGGCTGGCGTGCGGCAGCTTTGGGCTGCGGCGCCGGAGTGGCTGCGGGCTTCGGTTCGGTGCGCGGCGACTCCGTGCGCGCGGGCGCGGGCCGGGCCGGCTCTGCAGGCGGCGGGGCCGGCTGGCGCGCGGGAGCGGCGGCTTTCGGCGCCAGGCGCTCAGGCCGGATGGGCGTCAGGCGCACGATGGCGTCTTCCGCGCCGATGCCCAGGACCCCGCGGCTGCCTGGCCGCACGACCTCGACTTCGACCTCTTCACGTGACACGCGCAGCGCGGCCAAGCCCGCGCTGATGGCTGCCTCAATCGTTTTTCCGCGGAACTCTCCGCTGTGTTCGTTATCTGACATCATTCCCGTAATTACCTCGAATTACATGACACGGGTTGCTGCAGGCACTACTTCCGGCGCTTGCGCCGCTTGACCTGCCGCTCAGGCTCAATCATCGCTGCAGGACTGGCCGCGGTCATCGCGACCGCCTCAGCAGGTTCGGGTTTGCGCAGGAACGCGAACCAATCGGCCAACCCGCCCCACCCGGTGATGAAGTACTGCTGGATCATGCCCAGGATGTTCGATACCGTCCAGTAGAGGGTCAGGCCCGAGGGCAGCCCCAGGGTGATGTAGCCGAACATGATGGGCATAAAGAGCATCATCTGGCTCATCATGCGGGTCTGCGGGTCGGCTGCGCTGCCCTTAGGATCCTTGCGCGGCTGCGACATCTTCTGGAGCAGCAACTGCGTGATGAGCATGACCACGGGCAGGCTGAAGTAGGTAATCAGCTTGGCCCAGTTCCCCTCGGTGAAGCTCGTGCCAATCCAGCTTGTGCCGACTTCCAGGGAAGGATAGGACAGGTCCGGAATCCAGAAGAAGCGCGCGTTGGTCAGCTCGTTGACGCTCGGATTGGCCAGGATGTACAGCGCCTGGTACAGCGCGAACAGCACCGGCATCTGGATGAGCAGCGGCAGACAGCCGCCCAGCGGATTGATGCCAGATTCCTTGTAGAGCTTCATCTGCTCTTCGGACAGCTTCTGGCGATCCTTGCCGTACTTCTCTTGTAGTTCGCGCAGCCTGGGCTGGAGTTCCTGCTGCGCTTTAGTGGATTGAAGCTGCTTGAGAGTCAGGGGCAGGGTGACGAGTTTGATGGCAATCGTAAAGATGATGATCGCCCAGCCCCAGCTATAAGGAATGCCGATGGAGGCAATGGCCCGGTTGAGTGCGATGAGCAGCTTGGCCACCAGGTAGACGAGGGTGTTCCACAGACCTGATGGATTGTTGAGATCGACTTCACCTTGCGGCAGGGTACATCCTGAGAGGATCATCGCGGCTACCGCCATGACCACCAGCAAGAGCAAGGTTCGGCGCTTCTTATTCACGCTTTTAGAAACTCCTGATTGTTAGGGCACAGGATCGTAACCGCCGGGGTTCCAGGGGTTACATCTGACAATGCGCCGCACACCCATCCAGCCGCCGCGCAAGGCTCCGTACTTTTCGATCGCCTGGTAGGTATACTCCGAACAGCTCGGATAGAAGCGGCAGGAGGGCGGTAACGCTGGCGAAATCCAGCGCCTATAAAACCGGATCAGTGTCAGGAACAGGCTTTTGACCATCGCTCGTTAGCAAGCGTGCCCGCCGTAACAGACGGGCACAGGCACTCTGCAACTCGGCAAATTCAGCACCGATAACCCCTGAGCGGGCAATCCAGACCAGGTCGTAGCCCGGCTCCACCCGTTCCCACATCAGCCGCACCGCCTCACGCATCCGGCGGCGGACCCGGTTCCGCTCTACCGCATTCCCGATTCGCTTACTGACCGTGAATCCACACCGGCTGACAGTCAATCCGTTGGGCAGGTAACACAGCACCAGCAAAGGGTGCGCACAGTTCGTGCCTTCCCGCCTGACCTGCCGGAATCGCGCCTTGTCGCTCAGCCGATACCGGCGTTCCACCGTGATGCTCGCACGCTAGACCGTGAGTCGCTTGCGGCCTCTCGCCCGGCGCGCCTTCAGCACACGCCGGCCCACATGGGTGCTCATGCGGCTGAAAAAGCCATGCACGCGCGCCCGGCGGCGGCTCTTCGGTTGATACGTTCGCTTGGTTGCCATGAATAGAGCTCCTGACAGTTTATCAGTTTGATTGCAGACAGAAAAAGCAGGCGAGACAGACGTTGGGTCTCACCCGCTCAAGCTGTACAATTATATTAGGTCCGGGCCTCTGTGTCAAATTCATCTTGACCGGCTGACCGGCAGGCGGGTCACGAGCAGGCTGAGGCCGCCCATCGCGACGGTCACGAGGCCGATAATCACCATCACGCGCGGGATCCCGATGGCATCTGCCAGGCCGCCGAAGCCCAGCAGCGGCGGGATGCCAAGCAGATTGTTGAGCATGAACTGGAGCGACAATACCCGCCCCCGCATTTCGGATGGCGTCTCCTGCTGCACCGAGGTCTGCGCCAGGATATTGACAATCGCCAGGCTGACGCCGATCACAAGCCCCAGGATCATGGTCATCGTGGTCAGGCTGAACGCGGCTTGCGGATAGACGGCCAGCAGCGGCTGCAGCAGGTGGTGGTAGTCCAGGCTGACCCAGCCCAGTCCTGCGAAGGCCAGCCCGCCCAGCGCCAGCCCCAGGTGGCTGAAGCCGATGCGGCGCAGGACGTGGCCCCAGCGGCCCGTCGCCGCGGTGGCCAGCAGCATCCCGAAGCCCGCCGGCGCAAAGACGATGATGGCGTTCTCCGGCTCCATGCCCAGGACGCGCGCCGCATAGCCGGGGGCCAGCATCGCCAGCAGGATGATGATGGTCGAAATTGTGAGCAACTGAACCAGGTTGGCCTGCAACCGGCGATGGCCGGAGAGGAACCGCAGCGCCTCGCGCAGGTCGGCCCGCAGGGCCTGCCAGATGGAGGCCGCGTTGGCCGCGCCGTGTTCATGGGGAATGTCCCGCGGCAGCCGCGTCAGCAGCAGCGTCGCGCCCAGGTACATGGCCGCAATCAGCGCAAACCCACCTTCGATCTTCAGCAGGCTGATGGCGAGCGGTCCCAGCACGACCAGCCCCAACACCTGCGACAGGATAAGGGTCAGCGTGAAGAGCGAGTTTGCGGCGAGCAGGTGTTGCTCGCCGACGAGGGTCGGGATGGTCGCGCCTTCCGCGGGCGCGAAGAACTGCGCGACGGTCGACGTCAGGAAGGTGATGAAGTAGATGGACAGCAGTTGCCACGTGCCCGCGGGCATCTGCAGGATCAGGATGTAGCCGAGGGCAAAAAAGACGCGCACGAGGTTGGAGCCGACCATGATCCACTTGCGCGGCAGGCGGTCCACCGTCACGCCGGCGATCGGGCTCAGGATCACGCCGGGCAGGGAGAAAGCCAGGATGGTCAGGCCCAGGTGGACAGTGGAGCCGGTCAGCTTTTCGACGAGCACCAACTGGACGAAGGTGATGGCGTGCTGGGCGACGAGCGCGAGCAGTTGGGCCAGCCAGAGCTTGCGGAAGTGGCGGTTAGTGAGTACGGGACGGAAGCCGCGACCGGTAAGCTGAGACATGCGTGTCAGCCGTCGTACCGTTCGGTCGGTCCGCCCGAGAAGGGACCATCGTCCTGCGCGTCGAAGGGATTGCGCGCGGGTTCGGGGCCGGGCCGCAGCAGAGCCTTTACCTGGCGCACGAACTGGCTGCGGGGGAGCAGGACCCGCCGGGTACACTTGAGGCAGCGGATGCCGATATCCGCGCCCAGTCGCACGACCTCCCACTGGTCATTGCCGCAGGGGTGGGTCTTGCGCATCCGCACGACATCGCCCAGGCGAATCTCGTGATACGAGGGATCAGGCATACGCCATCCTACGCTGCCAGCACGTCCAGCAGCTCGGCGCCATACTCCTCCAGCTTCCAGGGGCCGAGGATGCCCAGTCCGGCGAGTTCCTCCAGAGTTGCAGGCGCAGCACGGGCAATCCCCATCAGCGCGTCGTTGGTCAGCACCACATCGGCCTCCACCCCGCGTTCGGCAGCACGATTCGCGCGCCAGGTGCGCAGCCGGTCGTAGGCTGCGGTCACGTTCGGGTCGGGGCGGCCATTGCCCCCGCGCGGGCGCGCGGGCGGCTGGGGCGGCGGCGCATCCTGGGCCCGCCGGATGACGGCGAGCAGGCTGTCGCCATAGTGGTCCACCTGCCGTTCGCTGAGCCGCAGGTCGTTGAGGTGTCGCGGCTGGCGCTGGCTGAGGCGCAGCAGCGAGTCATCCCCGATGATCTTGAACGGCGGGCGGTTGGCTGCCCGCGCCTGGCTATCGCGCCACAGGTACAGCTCGCGCAGCACGGCCAGCTCAGCGGGCCGCAGGTCGCGCGCGCCCTTGATGCGCCAGAAGCCATCCGGGTCGAACGGTTTCTCGACGTAGGTAACGTCGACCAGGGAGGCCAGGCTCTCCTGGGCCTCGCGCCAGCGGCCGCGGCGCTTGAGTTCGACGGCGAGCAGGTCGCGCAGGGGCAGCAGGTAGTGGCTGTCCAGCCGCGCATAGCTGAGCTGTGCCTTGCTGAGGGGGCGCTGGCCCCAGTCCGTCAATTGCGTCCGTTTGTCGAGCGTGACGCCGAAATGCTTTTCGAGCAGCGCGGCCAGGCTGACCTGCCGCCAGCCGAGAATTCGCGCGGCGACCATCGTATCGAACAGGTTGGCGAAGCTGAAGCCGAAGTCGCGCTTCAGCATGAGGATGTCGTTCTCCGCCGCGTGAAAGACCTTCTCGTGCGCAGGATCGGCCAGCAGCGCGCCCAGCGGCTCCAGGTCGGGCACGCGCAGCGGGTCCACGAGGTAGTCGATGTCGGGCAGGCTGATCTGGATGAGGCAGACCCGGTAGAAGTAGCGGTAGAGGCTATCGGATTCCGTGTCGAGCGCCAGTGCCGGTTCCTGGCGCAGGGCAGCCATCATCTCGTTGAACGAGGCGCGCGAATCCACCAGGACGGCGGGCGGCAACCGCCGTGCCTCGCCGGTCTGTCCATCTGGCTGTAAATGTTCGTTCGTTTCTGTCATGCAACTCTGGTCTGTCTGGATTTAGTGTCTATCCGAATACTCGTAGCCTAGGGCCTTGTGCCCGTCAGGACGCCCACAAGGGGCTATACTACCCCTTTTTCGGATAGACACTTAGTCAAACTTGATCTGGCTGAAGCGCATCAGCTTGTCCCAGCGATGGGTCGCCACCACCTGACGAATGGTACCGGACTTCGAGCGCATCACGATGCTGGAGGTTCGCGCGCCGCCGCCGAAATACTGCACCCCGTCCAGCAGCTCGCCACGGGTGATGCCGGTCGCCGCGAAGAAGACGTTATCGCTGTCAATCAGGTCACCGTGCGTCAGCACGCGATCCAGCTCCACGCCCTGCTCCAGCGCCTGCCGCCGCTCGTCATCGTTGCGCGGCCAGAGCTTGCACTGGAGCGCGCCGCCGAGACACTGGATCGCAGCCGCGGTGATGACCGCTTCAGGCGAGCCGCCGATGCCGAACAACGCATCGACGCCCGTATCGGGCGTGCTCGCGCTGATGGCCGCGGAGATGTCGCCGTCGGCAATCAGCCGGATGCGCGCGCCGGTCTGCCGGATTTCACGAATCAGACCTGTATGGCGCGGCCGGTCGAGGATCAGCACGGTCAGGTCATCCACATCGCGGTGTTTGGCCCGCGCGATGGCCTGCAGATTCACGGCCACCGGCGCGTTGATGTCGATCACATCCGCGGCCTCGGGGCCGACCGCGATCTTGTTCATGTAAAACAGGCTGCCCGGCGCGTACATGCTGCCGCGCGGGGCCAACGCCACCACAGCGAGCGCGCCGGAGCGGCCCGTGGCGGTCAGCGTGGTCCCGTCAATCGGGTCCACCGCGATATCCACCTGCGGCGGGTTGCCTGTGCCCAGGCGCTCGCCGTTATAGAGCATGGGCGCTTCGTCTTTCTCGCCCTCACCGATCACTATGACGCCATCCATCTCAACTTCGTTCAATACGAGACGCATGGCGTCGACCGCCGCCTGGTCTGCCGCAATCTTATCCCCGCGGCCCATCCAGCGGCCTGCGGCCAGTGCTGCCGCCTCGGTCACGCGCACCAGGTCCAATGCCAGATTCCGTTCGGGCAGCTCTGCCATGCGAACCTCCTCCGATTCGATACAACGATCCATTCGCGCCAGGGCGCTATTGTAACATGCTGCGGCCCGCCAGCCTACTGCGTTCTGCCTGGGTTTGTAGTAGGCGCTTCAGCGCCCTGTCACGCAACGGCGCTGAAGCGCCCACTACAAACCTGTCATTCCTTCACAGTCCTGGCATCCACCGAACGAGCCAGCGCCATCCCCTCCTCCTCGTTCACCCGGCTCAGGATCAGCCCGCCGACGATGAAGAAGACGATCAACGAGACGATGCTCAGGCGGCTGCTGCCAAAGAGTTGGCCGACCACCGCAAACATCAGCGGGCCGACCAGCCCCGCGAACTTCGAGCTCATGTCGTAGAAGCCGAAGAACTCCGCGGTCTGCGCCTTGGGGACCATGTTGCCGAACAACGAGCGGCTCAACGCCTGGCTGCCGCCCTGCACCAGCCCGACCATGACGGCCAGCAGCCAGAACTCGACTGCCGTCGCCATGAAGTAACCCCAGATGGACACCAGGCAGTAGACGGCGAGCGCGACCAGGATGGCGTTCTTGGTGTTGATGCGCTGCGCGACGCCCGCCAGCAGCCGGCGGCCCACGAAGTGGGCCAGCAAGAAGGCCACGACTTGATTGACGAGCACGATGCCCACGGCCACCGGCCCGCTGGTGACGCCGAACCGCGGGGCCAGGATGCCGATCAGCGGGATGGTCAGCGCGTTGTAGAGCACCATGCTGAGGAAGAAAGCCTGGTTGGGGTCTTCGCGGCGCGGCAGCCGGCCAAACAGCAGCGAGAACGGGATGCCCACGAACTGCGTCAGCAGGAGCGCGCCGATCAGGTCCGTCTGCCCGATGCCGATTTCCGCGCCGTAGATGGTCGCCATCTTGATGATCGTGCCGATGCCGTCGTTGTAAATCCAGAAGGCGATGATGAAGACGAGCAACTGGCGATAGAGGCGCAGCTCGCGGAACGTGGTCGCCAGGCGGGCGAAGCCGCCGCGCACCGGGTTGGCCGGTCGGTCCGCCAGCAGCCGCGTGCCCGGCGGTTCCGGCACGTTGCGGAAGAGCGGAATCGAGAAGATGGCCCACCACAGGCCGACGCTGAACAGGCTGAGCCGGGTCGCCATCTCCGTGCCGCCGATGCCGAAGCGCGCGCCCAGGGCCGTGATGCCCAGCGCGTCCGGCATCTGGATCATCAGCACGTTGATGGCCAGCAGGATGCCGCCGCCGAGATAGCCCATCGCGTAGCCGCGCGCGGAGACCATGTCGATTTCGTCGGCCTTGGCGATGTGGGGCAGCAGCGAGTCATAGAAGATGATCGAGCCCGAGAAGCCGATTTCACCGATGATATAGAGCACCGCAGCCAGCACCCAGTCGCCGGTGCCGATGAAAACCATCAGCGCCGCCGCCAGGATGCCCGGCATGGCGAACGCGGCGAGAAAGCGCTTCTTGGAGCCGCCGTAGTCCGCAATGGCCCCCAACACGGGCGCGGCCACGGCGACGAGCAGCATCCCGATGGTGCTGATGATGCCCCAGGTGCTGCTGGCCTGCACGGGCGTCAGCACGCCCTTGGCGGCCACAGTGCTGAAGAACACTGGCAGCACCGCAGCCATCGCGGTGGTCGCGAAGGCCGAGTTGGCCCAGTCATACATCACCCAGGAGTTGACAATGCTGCGCTTCGATTGAGGTTGTGCCACGATTACCCCCCGAGATTGAAGATGGCAAAGTAAGCGACCACCGGAAACGTGAAGAGCAGGCTGTCGAGCCGGTCCAGCACGCCGCCGTGACCCGGAATCAGGTGGCCGCTGTCCTTGGCGTGGGCGGTCCGCTTGAAGAGCGAGATGGCGAAGTCACCGAAGGGCGCGGCCAGCGCGACCAGTGCCGCTAACCACAGCCCGCGCCACGGCCCGATATCGAGCAGCCACTGGCCCAGCAGCGGCCCCACGATCAGGATGGCGAGCGTGCCGCCCACCAGGCCCTCCCATGATTTCTTGGGACTGATGCGCGGCCACAGCTTGTGCCTGCCCAGCCTGCTGCCGATAAAAAAGGCCGCCGCATCGTAGACCCATGTCAGCGTCAGAGCAGCCAGGGTCCACTGCAGGCCGGCCGGCAGGAGGCGCAAGGTGATGAAATGGCTGAGCAGAAAGCCGAGATAGAGGGAGGATGCAGTGTTCATGGCCCATTGCTGCACGGGCTGGTCGGCTTTGTCGTAGAGGGCAGCCACCAGCCCCAGGATGAGCAGCGCCGCCATCAGGGGGCGGAAGAGGTCCACGCGCAGGTGCCCGGTCTGGTGGAAATAAGCTTCCAGCAGGACCGCAATGACAAATGCCAGGCTGAGAAGGCGGTCTGCGGACCACGCCGGACGGCGCAGGAGCAGATTCATTTCGAGCCATGCCAGGATGCCGGTCAAGAGGATGCAACCGAGCCAGGGCAGGTTGCCCCAGTATACCAGCAGAGCAACCACCGGCACCACGACGATGGCGCTCAAGATGCGCGCGCGCAGCATGGCAGTCTCCGGGCGAATCAGGTTATGGGGTTCCGTCCGTCGAGGGTACTTTGCCGAACCGGCGCTCGCGTTGGCTGTACTCGACCAGGGCCGCAGCCAACTCGCCTTCATCGAAATCGGGCCAGAAGGTGGGCGTGGCGTAATATTCTGCATACGCGGACTGCCACAGCAGGAAGTTGCTGAGGCGATACTCCCCGCCCGTGCGCACAATCAGGTCGGCGTCGGGCAGGCCCCCCGTATACAGATAGTCGGAGATGAGCTCTTCGGTCACGGCTTCGGGCGTGTGTCCGTCGCGCATGATGTGGCGGACGGCATCCACGATTTCGGCGCGGCCTCCGTAGTTGAAGGCCACGTTGAGGGTGATGCGCTCGTTCTCGCGCGTCAAGGCGATGGCATCCTGGATGTCGCGCACGAGGTTGGGCGCAATGCCTTCGAGGCGACCGCTGTGCAGGATACGCACGCCATTGGCGTGCAGGTCGCGCGTCTCGCGGCGGATGACCTGGCCCAGCAGGTTCATCAACCCGGCCACTTCATCCGGCGGGCGGCCCCAGTTCTCGGTGGAGAAGGCGTAGATGGTAAGGACTCTGATGCCGAAGTCGGTCGCCGCGCGCAGGACGCGCCGGATGTTCTCCGTGCCGGCCTTATGGCCTGCCAGCCGGGGCAGGCCGCGGCCCTGCGCCCACCGGCCGTTGCCATCCATGATGATGCCAACATGGTAGGGCACGCGCGTGATCTCCGGGTAACGTTCACGCCAGGTTTGGCTCGGCATAGAGGGGCCTTTCAGGCTAGGTAATGCCCAAGATCGCGTAACAAGACCCGCGGTCGTCGGGGCGAGGTCACCTCGCCCCTGCGGGTCCTGAGCGCGTCCGGGACGTTATCCTTCGAGGATCTCGGCTTCTTTAGCTTTGCCGACCTCGTTGATCTGCTTGACGTAATCGTCCGTCAGCTCCTGCACCTTCTTGCTGCCCTCTTCCTCGTCGTCCTCGCTGATCATCTTCTCTTTTTCGAGGTCACGCAGCATGTCGATCGCGTCGCGGCGGATATTACGCACGGAAACGCGCGCCTCCTCGACCCGCTTTGCGACCTGCTTGCTCAGATCGCGGCGGCGCTCTTCGGTGAGCTGCGGGATAATCAGGCGGATGACCTGGCCGTCGTTGTTGGGGTTCAGCCCCAGGTCCGACTTCAGGATGGCCTTCTCGATGGCGCCGATGGTCGAGCGATCCCAGGGGCGGATGACGAGCAGCCGCGGCTCCGGCGCCGTGACGCCGGCCAGTTGGTTCAGGCCGGTCGGCGTGCCATAGTAGTCGACCCGGACGCCTTCGAGCAGCGCAGGCGAGGCGCGGCCTGTACGGATGCCCCGCAGGTCGTTCTGCAGGGACTCAACGGTCTTGTGCATACGCTCGCGAGCATCTTGCAGAACATCTTTGATCACGAGACACTCCTTTTGGTGGTGGATATCGGTGACGTCGTTGTCGTTGACTGCGGTCCGTGGCTGCTGGCTACGCGCTGACCAGCGTGCCGACCGGTTCACCGAGCACAGCCTGTTCGACTGCATTTGGCTGCCACAGGTCCAGAACGATAATCGGCAGGTCGTTGTCCATGCACAGTGTGAGCGCGGTGTTATCCATGACGCCGACGCGCATGTTGAGGGCTTGGATGTAGGTCATGCGCTCAAACCGTTTGGCATCCGGGTTGCGCTTGGGGTCCTTGTCGTATACGCCGTCCACCTTGGTCGCCTTGATGACGACTTCCGCGTGGATTTCCATGGCGCGCAACGCGGCGGCCGTATCTGTGGTGAAATATGGGTTGCCCGTGCCCGCAGCGAGCAGGATGACGTAGCCCTTTTCCAGGTGCCGGACGGCCCGGCCGCGGATGTATGGCTCCGCTACGCTCTGCATTTCGATGGCCGTCATCACCCGGGGTTCGATGCCGAAGCGGCGTAGGGCATCGGCCAGGGCCAGCGCATTCATCACCGTCGCCAACATCCCCATGTGGTCGGCGGTGACGTGCTCCATGCCGTGTTCCTGGCCGTCCTTCCCGCGCCAGAGGTTCCCCGCCCCGATGACGACCGCGACTTCTGCGCCCATATCCAGCAGGCGGCGAATCTTGCCGGCGACGATGTTGGCTTGATGGGGATCAATGCCAAAACCACCCTCGCCGGCCAGGGCCTCGCCCCCCAGCTTCAGCAAAATGCGGCGATAGCGGAGAGCACTCATGCCGGCTCAGCCGCCGACTTCGAGGCGGCTGAAGCGCCGGACGACGATGTTCTCGCCCAGCTTCGCAATCGTCTGCGTAATCAGGTCTTTGATGCGCACGCCTTCGTCCTTGATGAACGGCTGCTCCAGCAGGACGCTTTCCTCGTAGAACTTCGCCATCTTGCCTTCGACGATGCGCTCCGCGACCTCGGCCGGCTTGCTGGCATCGACCTCAGCGCGGAACTGCGTTCGCTGCTGCTCCACCACGTCCGCCGGGATGTCCTCGATGCGGGCGTAGGTGGGCCGGGCGGCCACGACCTGCATCGCCAGGTCCTTGCAGAGCGTCTGGAACTGCTCGGTGCGGGCCACGAAGTCAGACTCGCAGTTGACCTCGACCAGCCCGGCGACCTTGCTGCCCATGTGAATGTAATGGCCGATGAGCCCTTCGCGCGCCTCGCGGTTGGCCTTCTTGGCCGCCACGGCCAGACCCTTCTCGCGCAACAGCTCGGCTGCCTTGTTGAAGTCGCCCCCGGCCGCTTCCAGCGCCTTGCGGCATTCCAAAACCCCCGCGCCGCTGAGCGCGCGCAGGTCCTTAACCATAGCTGCAGTGATCTCCACGCTGAACTCCTTAGTTAGCTTCTTCTGCGTCCGTCGTCTCAGGTGCGGCCGTCTCGGGTGCGGTTGCTTCAGGTGCGGCTGTCTCAACGCTCTCGGTCGCGGCGGGGGCAGTTTCTTCTTCGAGGCCCTGGGCCAGGCGCGCCAGCACAGACGGACCGAGGTATTCCTCGGGCTCGCCTTCAGGCATGTCCTGTTCCATCATGTCGCGGGCCGATACGTAGGTCGGCTTCTCGTCGGCCAGTTCATCCGGCTCGTAGTCCGCCGCCTCGGTCGCGCCGCGATCGGCCTCGTCGATCGCGCGCATCTGCATCCCCTCGATGACCGCATCGGCCATCTTGCCGGCCATCAGCTTGATCGCGCGGATGGCGTCGTCGTTGGACGGGATGGGATAGTTGATCGGGTCGGGGTCGCAGTTGGTATCGACCATCGCAACGATCGGGACATTCAGCTTGTTCGCCTCGGTGACAGCCAGCGACTCACGCATCACGTCGACGATGAAGATCATGTCGGGCAGGTGCGTCATGTTGCGCAGGCCGCCGATGCGCGTGTTCAGGCGTTGCAGCTCGTTGCGCAGCAACAGGGCTTCCTTCTTGGGCAGGCGATCCAGCTCGCCGCGGGCCTCGCGGCGCTCCAGCTCCTGCATGTACTCGATGCGCTCGCGGATGGTGCGGAAGTTGGTCAGCGTGCCGCCCAGCCACCGCTGCACGATGAAGGGCATGCCCGCGCGCTCGGCTTCCTGCCGGATGGTTTCCTGCGCCTGCTTCTTGGTGCCGACGAACAGCACCAGCCCGCCCTCGCGCACGGTGTCGCGGACGACGGTATAGGCGTTGTTGACCTGCCGCATGGTCTGCTGGAGGTCGATGATGTGAATGCCGTTGCGCTCGGTGAAGATGAACGTGCGCATCTTCGGATGCCAACGCCGCGTGCGGTGCCCGAAGTGGACGCCCGCTTCCAACAACTGCTTCATGGAAATGACTGACACGGTATGCGGTTCTCCCTTTCCGTTTGATCTTCCGCCGGCGTGATTCCCTGGGACCCACTTCCATGCGCAACACGCGAAATGGGCACGGCCAGTCGGAACGCAGGCGTGTATAATTGGGCGAGTGGTCTAGCTACCGGCCCGACGAGTGAGTATACCATACGGGCCATGTGACGGCAAGAATCAGGCGGGCGTTCGTTTCGCAGAAGGCATGTTGCAATCGGGCCTTCCACCTGGCAGTTGAAACTGCGGCTACCCCTACGAAACCGGCCTACGCCGGTTAGTTCCAGTCTGCGTAGGCAGACTTCGCAAGGGTAGCCGCAACTTCAGTTGCCAGGCGGGTTCACCTGGCGCACTATGAAACCGCCCTGGGCGTTCGTTTCGCAGAAGGCATGTTACGGCCGGGACTATATCGGATGATCGTGCATACCGAAGGTTCGCCTGTATCCGTTGCCGCGCGGCTCAATGGCGCGGCGCTCACTGACCGGGCGCGAGCTTCGTGATATCATTTGCTCATCCTTGAGATGTCTGCGGGGTGTGCCCATGATCCCGCCGGGGGTTCCTTTGCCTGACTCACATTCTAACTTCACCTGGAAAGCCGCCGGTTTGGTCGTTGCGGCGGCCTTCCTGTCGAGCAGCCTGCTATTGTCTGCACAGGCGCAGTCACCTGGCGCAGCCGGTGTTGCGGCTCCGGCCTGGCAGGTGCGCAGCATCGACGCGCCCAAGTGGTTCGAGGACATGGGGCCGCGCAGCCTGGCGCTCGATGCGGCGGGTCGGCCGCATGTGGCCTACGGCGGCGACCACCTGTACTACGCCTGGTTCGACGGCGCGTTCTGGCAGCAGGTCGTCGTGGACGCCGGCCCTGGCGCAGGCCGGTACGCCGTGCTCGCGCTCGACGCGGCGGGTGCGCCCCACTTCGTCTATTACGATGCCGTGCAGAGTGCAGTGCTGTATGCGACGCGCGAGGGCGTCGGCTGGCGCACCGAGACCGTCCAGGCGGGCGTCACGCTCGATGCGGCGCTGGGCTTTGTGCTGGACGCAGCCGGCACACCGCATGCAGCCTACCGGGACGCGACGACGGGCGCCGTCACCTATGCACACCGCACGACGGGCGGCTGGCTGCGGGAATCTGTCGATGATGCCTCCGGCGGCGCGGTCGACGTGGTTCTGAGCGGGGATACGCCGCACCTCGTCTACGGGACCGGCGCGCTCCGCCATGCGCAGCGTGACGCGGGCGGCTGGACCATCCAGATCGTTGACCCCGCAGGCGTCATGGCAGGCCGCTCCCTCGCAGTGGACAGCGGCGGCAACCCGCAGGTGGCCTACACCGGCACGAACGGCGGCGGCCGCGCGGAGCTGCGGCTGGCCCGGCTCACGCGCGCGGGCTGGCTCGTGCAGGTCGTGGACACGCTCTTGCCCTATCAAGTGGGGTTCGAGCCGTCGCTCCGGCTGGATCGGCAGGACTACGCACATATCAGCTATCGCGCGTACAACGGGCTGAAGTACGCGCGCTGGACGGGCAGCGAGTGGTATCGCGTGGTCGTCGACCCGGCGGAGAGCCGCGATACCTCCCTTGCGCTGGACGCGAGCGGCACGCCCCACATCACCTACCGCCGCGGGCTGGAACTGGTGTATGCGCGGCGGCCCGGTCTCAACTGGACCTTCCGTACGCTCGACACCGCCCGCACGACCGGCGCGTACACCGCACTTGCACTGGATGTCACGGGGGACGCGGGGGACGAAGTCCACATCAGCTACCGCGACGCAGAGAGCGGCAGCCTGCGCTACGCGCGGCAGTCGGGCGAGGCGTGGGCGCTGCACGTGGTCGATGCCACGCCGGGCCTGCCCGCGTACACGGCTGTCGCGCTGCACGACGGCCTGCCCCGCATCGTCTACTACCGCTACGCGGACGCGCAGACGCCCGGCCAGCTCCGCTACGCACTCTGGACGGGCAGCCAGTGGCAGCTCACCACGATAGACGGCGACGTGGGCGCGCTGGACACCACCGGCCCGAAGCGGCCCGCGCTGCGCTTCGACGCCGGCGGCCAGCCGCACATCGCCTACTATGACGGGAGCGACCAGTCCGTCAAGATTGCAACGTGGACCGGCGCCGCGTGGACCACAGACACCGTGACCGGGCCGACGCAGACCGGTGAGGCCATCTCGCTCGCGCTGGATCAGGGAGCCGTGCTCCAGGGAGCCGTGCTCCACGTGAGCTACTACGATGCGCAGGCGGACGCCTTCATCTACGCAACGAGGTCCGCCGGGACCTGGGACAAGGCGGAGATCGCGCAAGGCGGGTTCGCCGGCCACTTCAACTCGCTGGCGCTGGACGCCGCGGATGCACCGCACATCTGCTTTACCCAGGAGGCGGGGGAGACATCTGACCTGCGCTATGCGCGCCTGGCGGTCGCGGGGTGGCAGGTGGAAACCGTGGAGACGGGTGCGCCCGTGACGGGCGGCTACTGTGCGCTCGCGCTCGATGGTTCAGGCACGCCGCACGTGGCTTACCTGGATGATACGCGCGCGGTCCTGAAGTACGCGCACCGGGCGGGGGGAAGCTGGACGATCACAACGGTGGATGCGGCGGGAGCTGCCGGCGCGTATGCCGCGCTGGCGCTGAATGCATCCGGTGCGCCGCGCATCGCGTATGCCGGTATGACCGTGCGCGACCTCAAGTTCGCGGCCCTGATAGATGAGCCTGCAGCGACCTACACGCCTACCGCGACCGCAACATCGACAGCTACATCGTCGCCGGAGTCGACTTATACTCCAACGCCATCACCCACGGCGACATCCTCGCCTACAGCGACGGCCACGCCCACGACGCCACCTGGCGCCTTGCGCGTGTACCTGCCGCTGGTCGTCCGGTGAGCGGCGGTGGATTGCTCACGCAAAGGCGCCAAGCGACGCTTCCTGCTCTGGCCGGTCGTGCTCAACGGAGTTGAGCCTACCGTGCCCGCGGCGGAACTTGTTTTTTGCGTGAGCCTCCAGGGCGGTTTCAGAGTGCATCAGGTGAACCCACCCGGCAACTGAAGTTGCGGCTACCGTTGCGAAGTCTGCCTTCGCAGACTGGAAACTAACCGACGCAGGTCGGTTTTGCAGTGGTAGCCGCAGTTTCAACTGCCAGGCAGAAGGCACGAGTGCAACATGATTTCGCCCTGGTGAGCCTCTCGCCGCTCTTGACAAATCACGCGGGGACAAGTATGGTTGCGTTTGTTACCTGAACAGGCGAACGAGGAGAGATTGTGATTCCGCAAGACTTGCTTGAAATCCTGCGCTGCCCGCATTGCGTCACGGGTGAGACGCGTGTGGCGGGCGAGAACCCCGGTCGCGTGGCGCTGGTCAAAGAGGCATGGCTCGTGTGCCAGGAGCCGGGCTGTGGCCGGAAATACCCGGTCGTCGAGCGCATTCCGGACATGCGCATCGAGGCGGCGGACCCGTGGCTGGCGACGCCGTTGGACCGGCTGCCCGTCCCGCCGCCGGGCTGAGATCAGTTAACTCCCGGCCCCGGCATCCTCGCTGCGCTGCCGGTGCGCCTGCGCAGCAGCCTCCCGCTGCTGGCGCACATCCTCGCGTTCCAGCGGCTTTTGTTTGACGAGGCGGAACATGTCGAAGTCGCGGGCGACCATCGTATCCGGGAAGACCTGGCTCGCTTCGTCGAGGATGTCCTTGCTGCTGTAGCGCCGCGAGATGTGGTGCAGCACGAGCTGCTTGACGCCCGCCTCCCGCGCCAGCCATGCGGCCTGCCCTGCGGTCAGATGGCCGAAGGCCGCGGCCACGTCTGCTTCGGCCTCCGTGTAGGTCGCCTCGATGCACAGCAGGTCTGCACCCGCGGCCTCGTCTACCAGGTTATCCACCCGGCCCGCATCGCCCACGAAGACCAGCCGCAGTCCCTTGACCTCCGGCCCCAGCACCTCTTCCGGCTGGATTACGCGGCCGTCGGGCAGCGTGACGGGCCTGCCGTTGACCAGGTCGCGGCGGATCGGGCCGAACGGCACGCCCAGCGCCTCGGCCCGTTCCGGCAGAAAGGGCCGCCGCGCCTTTTCCTCGAAGCTATAGCCGAGCGCCTCCGTGCGGCGGTGCTCGACCGGGAAGGCGCGCAGCCTGAACAGATCATCTTCCAGCAGCGTGCCCGGCCCCACAGGCCGGTACGCGATGTTGACCTTTGCCTCCGCCGGCCCGAACACCACCCGCATCAGGTCGCGCACGCGCGCCAGCGCCAACGCGCCGCCGAAAATCTCCATCTCCTCGATGGCATCCCAGCGGCCAAAGGTGGAGGCCAGCCCGCCCAACCCCAGGATATGATCCAGGTGGCCGTGGGTCAGCAGGATGCGTTCCAGCCGCTTGAAGCCCAGGCCGCTGCGCAAAATCTGCCGCTGCGTGCCTTCCCCGCAGTCAATGAGAAAGCGAAACTCGCGATGGAGCACCATCGCGGCAGAGAGTCCGCGCTGTGCGGAAGGCGCGGAGGCCGATGTACCGAGAAATACAAGCTCAAACATAACCCTTGCCGAATCGAACCACCACCGCGCTACTTGCCGCGCAGTTGTTTGATGCCGGCTCCGAACCACATGGAGCCGAAGATGAAGCCGGCCCCGCCGACAATCAGCGAAAGCGGCTCGGAGCCGAGACGGAAGAACAGCGCACCGAGAACTGCGCCGATCGCCATCAGGAAGGTGCCGATCATCAGCGTGTTCATGCCCGGCTTCAGAAAGGCCTCGCGCAGCCGCGAAGGCCGCAGGATGACCCAGGCCGCGCTCAGCAGCAGGACGGCGAGCTGTGCCGCGAGCGGGACCCAGGAGCCGAGCACGAGACCCCGTTCCACTCCCAGGTAGAGCGGCGCGGCGCCGATGAGCAGGCCCCACAGGATCGGCATGAGCTTGCGGCCCCAGATGCCCGCGCCCAGGGCCAGGCCGCCCCAGAGCTGCAGGAAGGCCAGCAAGGCGAAGACGAAGACGGCGTCGAGCGAAGTATTCACTGGCGTCACCGCATCAGCAGGCGTTCGATGACGGGACTGAGCGCATCCATCATCCCTGCGCCGGCCAGCGCCAGCAGGGTCGCCTTGATGATCTTGCCCGGCAGCGCGGCTCCCAGGAACTTCCAGACGGGCATCCGCATCGCGCCGGCTGTGATGCCTGCGACATCGAACAGCGGGTTCGGCACGATGCTGAGAATGAAGATCACCCACAGGCCGCGCGTGACCATCCAGCGATGCACGCGTTCGTACTGTGGGTCGGACTCCACGATGCCGCGGCCGCTGAACCCCGCCAGGTAGCCGGTCAGTTCCCCGATGGCAGACCCTGCACCGACCGTCAGCCCGACGAAGAACGGGTTCAGGCTGGCGCCGGCCGCGAAGGCCAGCGCCAGGCCCGGCGCAGGCAGGATCAACGTCGCGCTGGCGAGCAGGTTGAGCAGGAACAGGCCCGAATAGCCGTAAGCGCCAAGCTGTACGAGCTGTTCGCTGTAGATGACGATCAGGGCGGAGAGCGCGACAACAAACACAAAGGCCAGTACGCGCAGTGCGACCTGGCGTGGGCCAGGCGACATACGGCGGGCGGCGGTGGAGGATGCAGGTGGGCCTTCCTTCAGGGGCGGCGTGCGCGGTTCGGTTCCGCCCTGGGCACAACCTTCGTTTGTGATCATCCTGAGCCTTTCATCCCTGGCTGCGAGAGTGCTGTTGTCCTGCTCCCTACGATTGCGGTAGGGGATGCATACTCGATGGCGCTGGCGGTGTGCCGTGGCTTCGCCACGGCACACCGCCAGAACACATCTGATACCTTACTCGGCCGTAATGCGCACCGACAGCATCACGTCGCCCTGTTCGATCTTGTCCACCACGTCCTGGCCCTTGACGACCTGGCCGAAGACGCTGTGCTTGCCGTCCAGCCAGGGGGTCGGTACGTGGGTGATGAAGAACTGGCTGCCGTTGGTGTTCGCCCCGGCGTTCGCCATCGAGAGGACGCCCGCCTTGTCATGCCTGAGCTTCGGGTCGAACTCGTCCTTGAACTGGTAGCCGGGACCGCCGCGGCCGGTGCCGGTCGGGTCGCCGGTCTGCACCATGAAGTCCTTGATGACGCGATGGAAGGTGACGCCATCGTAGAAGCCATCTTCCGCCAGGCAGACGAAGTTGTTGACCGTGCGCGGGGCCTGCGTCGCATACAGTTTCAGGGTGATGACCCCGCGGTTTGTCTCGATAGTGGCCGTGTAGTTCTTCTTCAGGTCGATCTTCAACTCGAACGGTTTGGAATAGCGATTCGCCATGGTACTCCTCTACTCTTCAGTGCTGGTTACTTCTCGGTAACCGTAATCTGTTTGACGACGTCGCCGATGGCCAGTTGCAGCACGACGTCCATGCCTTCGGTGACGGTGCCGAAGATATCCAGCGGCGTGGAGCTCTGCGGCAGGGTCATGAAGGAGATGAAGAACTGGCTGCCGCTGGCCTTCAGTGCGCCGGTGCTGGTCTGCACCGGGTACATCGCCACTGTGCCGGTAATGATCTCCTGTGCTGCCGCAGCGGCCTCAACCTCGAGCGCATAGCCGACATCGCTGTCGGGCCGGCCTGCGGGCGAGCCGATGATGAGATAGGTGTCGGCCTGCACATGCGCGACCGGCATGCCGTCGTAGTAGCCGAGGTTCGCCAGCATGATGAAGTTGCTGACCGTCAGCGGCGCGGCCTCTGCGTTCAGGTCCATCACGATGTTGCCCTTGTCGGTCTCGATGGTGGCCTGATACATCCTGGTTGTGTCCAGGTCCAGATCGGGCGCGGTGTTGTAGATGCCGTCGCGCTCCTCCAGCGGGAGCTGCGCCAGCGGGCGGCCTTCTGCTGCGGTCGGGGCATAAGGGGTCGGGGTCGGCGCGGGCGTCGGCAACTGGGAGGCCGTACCTTCGCTGATATCGATGCGCTCGATCACGTCACCGACCGTGATCTGGTCCACGATATCCATGCCCTCAATGACGTATCCGAACACGGTGTAGGCGTTATCAAGGAACTCGGTGGCGTCCAGGGTAATGTAGAACTGGCTGCCGCTGGAGCGGCGCTCCGGATTGATGTCGTCGCCGGTGCGCGCCCAGGCCAGCGCGCCGCGCGGGTGTTTGTGGATGATCTCCGCCGGCAGGGTGTAGCCGGGGCCGCCCATGCCGGTGCCGGCCGGGTCACCGCCCTGCACGACGAAGCCGGGTTCCACGCGGTGGAAGGTCAGGCCGTCGTAGTAGCCGTTCAGCGCCAGCGTCACGAAGTTGTTAAGGCTCTCCGGCGTGTCCTGGTACAGCTCGGCAACGATGTTGCCTTTAGCGGTGACGATGGTGGCGATGTAGACCGTGCCGGGCTTGACATAGGTTTCCGCCGGGCCGCTGAAGCGTTCCTGGCGTTCCGCGACAGGCAGGTCTGCGAGCGGCCGCTCGCCGTCCACGGGCGCGGGCACAATGGGCCGGGTGTCATCGGTAGCCGCCGGTTCTTCCGGTGCAGCCGTCTCCGCGGGCAGCGGGGTGGCTGTCGCCTCCGTAACGACCTCGGTCGGTGCGACGGTGGCCGGTTCCTGTGCCGCAGGCGTCGTGGGCATAGGGGCGCAAGCTGCCAGCACGAGCGCCAGCAGCAGAGCGAACATGGCCGTAATTCGAATCTTCAATTTCATCTCCTCAGGTATGTATGACGGGTTATCATTATGACAATGTGTTTCCGTGCAGGCCCTCGGCAGCCGGGCGTGCGTCTGCGGCCTGCCAGCCGCGGAACAGCTTCTCCATCCGCCAGATGCCATACGCGCCGCCGGCGAACATCACTGCGCCTACCGCATAGCCCTCCAGCGCGCTGGCCTGGGTGACAAAGGTGGCGACGACGCCCGCGATGAAGGCAAAGAGATAGCATATCAGCACGGCCTCGCGGCGGCTGCCCGTCAGCCGCGCGAGCCGGTGGCTGAGATGGTCCTTGCCCGGCGTCGTCAGCGGGTTCAGGCCCCGCCGCAGCCGCGACAGGATGACCAGGCTCGTGTCGAAGATGGGCACGGCCAGCACCAGCGGCGGCACCATCCATGTGACGAACACGGAATTCTCCGGGAAGCGCAGCTTGATGCCGACGGCGGCCAGCGTGAAGCCGAGAAACAGGCTGCCCGTGTCGCCCATGAAGATGCTGGCAGGATTCAGGTTGTAGAACAGGAAGCCCAGACATGCGCCGACGAGTGCGGCTGCAAGCGCGCCGACGAGATACTGGCGGCTCATCGCGGCGAACAGCAGGAAAAAGAGCGCGGCAATCGCGGCAATGCCCCCGCTCAGGCCGTCCATGTTGTCCAGCAGGTTCATCGCGTTGGTGATGCCGACGACCCACAGGATCGTGGCCGCATAGTTGAGCGGCTCCCATGGGAACAGGCCGATGCGCACGTCCGTGACGGTCAGGATGGCCGCAGCCCCACACTGGCCGGCCAGCTTGATCCACGGGCTCAGCCCGCGGCGGTCATCCCACAGCCCCATGAAGGACATCAGCGTCGCGCCCAGGAGGATGCCCGCGACCTGGCTGGCGTAGAACCGGTCGCCCAGGATGACCAGGGCGAGGAGCACCGCCGCAAAGATGGCCGCGCCGCCGAGCAGCGGCGTCGGGACGCTGTGTACCTTGCGCGCGTTGGGCTTGTCGATGATGCCGAAGCGGTACGCCACGCGTTTCGCCACCGGCGTCGCCGCAAGCGCCAGGAGCAGGGCGCTGATGAGGATCAGGAGATATGCGGTCATGGGGTCTGCCGTTCCTGCAAGTCGGCAATCAACTGCTCGATGGCCGGGAGGTCGTTTTGCCCGGCGTATCCTGCGGCCTGCTGTGCTGCGGCCAATGCTTCCTCGATGCGGCCCGCGTCCCGCAGTACCAGGGCGATGTTGCGGTAGCTGAGGGAAATCTGGGTGCGACGGCTGTTGATTTGCCCCTGCAGGAGGCCCTGGCGGTTTGCCGCGCTCGACTGTAGCCGGGCATAGCCGCCCGCAGCCGCGGCCACGGCGTCCAACTGGTCAAGCTGTGCGGCGGCGGATTCCAGAGTGTTCGTCTCGATCTGGATGATGCGGCGGAAGGCAGCCACCGCGGCATCCGTGTCACCAGCGCGCGCGCTGGCCACGCCCGCAGCGCTCAGAACGCTCGTATTGTTCGGCGCCAGCTCCGCGGCGCGGCGGTACGCATCGAGCGCACCGGCGCCGTCCCCCGCGGCATCGCGGACATCGCCCAGCAGCAGGTAGGTCGGGGAAAAGCGCTGGTCCAGGTCGAGCGAGCGTTGCAGGGTCGCCTGCGCGCCTGCGAGGTCATTCAGGATGAACTGCACCGTCGCGAGCTCGTTCCACAGCCCCGCGTTGTTGGGGCTGAGCGAGAGGGTCTGGCGGTAGTAGGCCAGCGACCGGTCCAGCCGGTCGCGGTTGACGAGGTCCGGGTCGCTGAGCAGCAGCTCGCGCAGGCTGTTGGGGTCATTCAGGTTGGCAGCCGTGCCTGCATCCGTGAACGCCCACGCGCGATGCAGCCGCGCCAGGTTGGCGCTGTGGTCGGTGTTGAGCGGGTTGAGCCGCCGCGCGGCCATCAGCGATGCGTGTGCCGACCGCAGGATGTCCTCGCGGGTCCCTGAGCGCAAGCCCCGTTCGATGAGCGATGGCAGGTCGCCGGTCGCGATCTGGTCCAGGTTTTCCGGCAGGGTCGGCGTGCCCGGCTGTGTGAACTGTCCCAGTTGGAGCAACGCGCGGCCGAGGAAGAGATAGTAGTAGTCCTCCTGCGGCTCCAGGCTCGACGCCTCCCGGTACAACACGACCGAGCTTTCCCAATCGTTCGCACTTTCAAAGCTCAGGCCGGACTTGTAATAGGTGTCGGCCTGCACCGTCTGGAGGTTGACGTTAACGATCACGAGGAACGCCAGGGCCGCGAGCCCCACGCCCGCGCTCAGCGAGAGCAACGGCCAGCGGCCAAACCAGGCCCGGGCAGTCCGCGCGGGCCGGTTGCCTGCCAGCGCCAGCGTCACGGCCAGCACGCCCGTGCTCAGCAGCAGCACGCTGTCGAACACGACGATGTGCCGCGCGTAGCGGTCATAGATCTCGATGGGGACAAGCCCCGCGACGTTGAGTCGCCCGGCCTGTACTGCGCCGTAGCCCAGGAAGACGCCGATGACGACCGCCGCATAGATGGCCGCCAGGAGCAGCACCGGCGCGTGCCGGGCAGGCGCCCCGTCATCATCTGCGCCCCGTGGCGTGGCCGCGGCCGTTTCGGTGACGGCCAACATGCCGCCCACAAGCCAAGTGAAGAGCACCAGGATGAGCAGCATCGGCGATGAAACGACCTGGTAGTTGCTGACTCGGAGGGTGAACGCGTTGAACAGGATGGTCAGGGGATCCTGGGCGCCCGTCTGGTTTACGGTGTAATTCCAGACCAGCACAACTGTGACCAGCGCGGCGATGCCCGCATAGGGCAGGAACCGCCGCAGCGGCGAGGCATGGGTTGCTACTGGTGGCAAGGCCGCAGATGCGTTGGCCGCCTGGCGCTGCGCCTGGGCCGCGCGCGCGGTAGCTGATTTGCGCCGAGCCCCTGACTGGGGCGGCGGTGCAGCCACCGGTTCCGGTATCACGTCTGTCTCCAGCCAGCCCATGCCGGCGACGACGAGCAGCGCCGCAAACGCCCAAAAGTGGGTCAGCGTCGAGGCAATCGCGATGCCGAAGTGGATTTCGACGAAATGAGCCACGATGGCGGCGAACAGTGCCAGTACCAGCAACTGCCGGTCGCCGGACGCGGTGCTGGTGGTTTCCGCGGCGGTCCGGCTGCTCAACAGCAGATCGACGGTGACGTAGACGATCACGCCCGCGATCAGCCCGGCCGGCAGCCCGATGCCGGCCAGCCGCAGGCTGCCGTCCGCGAGCAGGGGCACGATGACGCCGAGCGCGCCGCCGCCCACGATAAATGCAATGAAGATGCGCCGCCGGTTGGCCCCGCGCATCAGGCCCAGCCAGCGGAGCGCGTAGTAGAAGATGGCGCTGTAGAGGACTAGCTGGGCGGCGAACTGGAACAACCCGCCGCGCACGAGCGTGTCGAACGTCTCGTTGTGCGAGCGGTCCGGCGACGCGTTGCGCGACTCGTAGTGCGCCAGTTCCGGCGGGTAGAAGCGGTTATAGACGACCCACATGGACTCGGGGCCGTAGCCGACCAGGGGGCGCAGCACATTGAGCGCGTCGGGCGTGCCGTCCGGCTGCTGGATGGGCGCGTGCGGAGCCAGCATCATGTCGGCCACGCCCTCCCAGATGAGGACGCGCACGGCGTTGGTGCCCTCGGTCGTGCTGAAGAGAGTACACAGCCGGCTTACATAGGGCTGGTCGCACACGCGGGCCAGCGGGCCGTTCGGCAGATTCAACGTGACCAGCAACAGGAGCCCGGCCACGGTCAGCCCGATGAGCGCCAGCCACGCGCTCCGCAGGTGGCGCGTCAACCAGCCCAGGCCCGCGGGCACCTGCTTCCGCTGGACAGCCCAACGCGCGAGCAACAGCAGGCCCAGCATGGCAAAGACGTACAGCCCGGCAGCCAGGCCCATCCACGGGCCGCGGCTCTGCGTGTAGATGATGGCGATGAGCTGGACGACCAGGATGAACAGATAGCCGCCCGCGCGCAGCGAGTCACTCAGGCCGCCCCGGTCCGTGCTGAGCATGGCGGTCAGGCTGTTGAGCAGGCGTTCCAGCGTCAGGAAAACGGCCATGATGAGATAGGCCGCCACGAAAATCGCGTTGCCCATGTTGGCCGCAACCCGCTCTTGCACATTGCCGCCCCAGGGCAGCGGGTCCAGCCCGGCGTGTTGGATGATGCCGTAGATGCTGATGGGCAGGCTCGTCAGGATGACCGTGTGCAGCAGGCGGCTGACCTGGTCGCGCGTGCGCAGGTTGGTCAGCATCATCATGAAGATGGCGACGTAGCTCAGGTAGGAGAACGTGCCCTGCATCCTGACATACGAGCCGAAGAAGCTGATGCGCGGGACCACCGACAGGGCGGTGCTGAGCAGATAGCTCGCCACGAGCACCAGCGCGGGCAGCACCAGCGGCGTCCGGCGCACCCGAGTCCACAGTCCTCGCCAGCCTTCCCCCCGGCGCAGTCCGCTGTCCAGCAACTGCACCACCCATGCGACGGCCATCAGCAGGGCAATGGAGCGCACCAGGTGGAGCTTGTCCGGTTCGAAGACGCGGTTTGAGAAGGTGTTGAAGAATAGCGGGGCAACCACCAGGGCGGCCAGCCAGCCGGCCTCGATGATGGCGTTGCAGATACGGCTCAGGCGCGTTTCCAAAAAGTGACTCTCAGACCAGGTTCAACAGGATGACAACCATACTATTTTACCCCGGCCCGCGGTTAAAAGCAAAGCTTGTACGCTGAAATTCCACTCTCATGCCTCATCTGAGGTCGTGCCCCGCGTCAGCACGCTTTCATATAATTCCAGCACGCGGCGTACCATGATCGGCAGGTCGAACTCCGCGGCGACGCGGGCCTGTGCGCCCGCGGCCAGGCGCGCGCGTTCCGCAGGGTCGGCCAGCAGCGCGTTGATGGCAGCGGCCAGCGCGGCCGGGTCACGCGGGGGGACGACGCGGCCCGTCACGCCGTCCTGGTTGACGTAAGATGTGCCCGTGCCCAGCTCGGTGCAGACGACGGGCAGCCCCGCCGCCATCGCCTCCACCTGCACCAGGCCGAAGGCCTCGCTCGTATGGCTGGCGGGCAGCACGAACAGGTCCGCAGCGTGGTACAGCGCGGGCAGGTGTGCGTCGGGCACCTCGCCCAGCCAGGTGATGCGCTCCGCCACGCCGGTGTCTGCGGCCAGCTTGCGCCACTCCGCCTCCATCGGCCCGTTGCCCACGACGAGCAGCCGCGCGTTGATTTGCGGCAGCGCACGGATGAGGTAATCCAGCCCCTTGTAATAGCGCAGCCGACCGACAAACAGGAGCGTCGGCAGCGAGACGGCCTCCCGGACTCCCGCAGGGGGTACAGCCTGGCGGAACCGCGCCAGCGGGATGCCGTAGGGTACCAGGTGGAGCTTGTCCTGGTGTTCGGCCAGGTACGCGCTCTTGCGCATGGGCGGGCTGCCGATGATGATGGCGTGGACGTCGCGCAGGACACGGCGCAGCAGCGGCCGGTAGAGTCGCAGGATGCCGGCCTGCCGCACGACATCGCTGTGATAGGTCAACACGGTGGCCTGGCCCCGGTGCAGCAGCCACTGGCTCACCTCCCCGACCGGGTACGGGAAGTGCAGGTGAACTACGTCGGGCCGGCTGCGCGCGAGCTGTGCGGGCAGCGCCAGGCTGAGGGGCGTCGATGCGATGGTAGCGATGCGGCCCGCACGAATCACGCGCACGCCGCCTTCCTCCGCAATGACCGTCTTTGCTCCCGCCGGATTGGTCACGAGCACCGTCACCTGGTGTCCGTGATGCGCCTGTCCTTCGGCCAGGAGCCTGACGTGGTTCTCGATGCCGCCCAGGATAGGCGGATAGTCCTTGTAGATGTGGAGGATCTTCACGCTGATGCCTGCCTGTAGATGCTCAGTGTCTCCGCGGCCGTGCGTTCCCAGGTGAAGCGCGCCGCCTGCGCGAAGCCGCGGGCGCGCAGGTCGGCGGCCAGGCCGGGCTCAATCAGAACGCGTGCCAGCGCCGCGGCCAGCGCGTTCACGTCGGTTGGGTCCACGAGAAGGGCCGCGTCGCCCGCGGTCTCAGGGAGGCTGGACACGGCCGAGCAGATGACCGGCGCGCCGCACGCCATCGCCTCCAGCACGGGCAGCCCGAACCCCTCGTACAGGCTGGGAAAGACGAACGCGGCGGCCGCGGCATAGAGCGCGGGGAGGTCGGCCTCCGGCACGCGGCCGAGCCAGACGATTGAAGATTGAAGATTCAAGATTGTGGATTGAGGATATCGGTCTTTGTCAATAGAGGTCATGTTGAAGGAGTCTGCCAGTTCTTTAGCCTCGGGGTAGCGCGGGTCCCACGCCCCCGCCACAACCAACTTCTCATTCGTAATTCTTAATTCCGAATTCGCCATCCGCCACGCCTGCACGAGCCGGACAAGGTTCTTGTGCGGCTTGTTGCTGCCGAGGTAGAGCACGAAGCGGTCGGGCAGGCTGTAGCGGCGGCGCACATCCTCCACGACCTGCGGCGGCTGGGGCCGGAAGGCCGGGTCCGCGGCCAGGGGGATGGCGCGGATGCGGTTAGCCGGGACATGAAAGTCGGCCACGAAATCCTGTCGCGCGGCCTCGGAGATGGCGATGACTTGCGCCGCGCTGCGCAGCGCAAGCGCGGTCGTCAGCCGGAAGAGCAGCCGCGCGCGGGTAGAACTGTGCTCCGGGTGGCGCAGCGGGATGACGTCGTAGACGGTCAGCACTGTGCGCACACCGGGCCGGTAGGGCATCAGGTAATACGGGCTGTGGTAGAGGTCCGCGGCCAGCCGCCGCAGCAGGCCCGGGACGGCCCACTGCTGCGCGAGCGAGAAGGGCGAGACGGCCAGCGGGTACACCTGCACGGCTGGCGATGCAGGCAGCGGCAGCGCGATGGGATGGTCCGGGTGGCAGAACAGGGTCAGCCGTTCGCCGGGCCGCAGCTGCGGCACAAGGGCCTGTGCCAGGCTGGTCACATACCGCCCGATGCCGGGGAAATGCGGCGTGGCCGTGCGCGCGTCCAGGACGTAATGGCTCATGGCCGCAACAACCTCTCGTAGACCGCCACCGTCTCCTGCGCGGCCCGCGCCCACGAGAACCGGGCGGCCTGCTCGAAGCCGCGGCGGCGCAGCTCGTCGGCCAGCGCGGGGTCAGCGAGCACGCGGCGCAGCGCAGCGCCCAACGCGTCCGTGTCCAGCGGGTCCACGAGCAGCGCAGCATCGCCGGCCACCTCAGGGAGCGAGGAGGTATTCGAGCAGACGACCGGCGCGCCGCTCGCCATGCCTTCCAGCACCGGCAGGCCGAACCCCTCGAACTCGCTGGGGAAGGCGACGGCCTGGCTGCCCGTGTAAATCGCGGGCAGGTCCGCGTCGGGCACGAAGCCGGGGAAGATGACGGCCTGCCGTGCAGATGACGCCTCAAGCTGTGCGAAGAAGTCATCGTACAGCCAGCCGCGCTTGCCGACAATCACCAGCGCATCGGACAGCCCCTCGCGGTGCAGCCGCTCGAACGCGACCAGCACGCGGCCGAGGTTCTTGCGCGGCTCGATCGTGCCGACGAACAGGACATACCGCGGGGGCAGGTCGTAGCGTGCGCGGACCTCGGCCACGACCTCCGGCGGCTGCGGCCGGAAGCGCGGGTCCGCCGCCTCGTAGATGACGCTGACCTTCTCCGCGGGCACGCCGTAGGCGGCCATGACATCGCGCTTCGTCTGCTCCGACACAGCGATGATGTGACCGGCGCGGCGGCAGAACAGCGGCAGCGTCGCGTTGAGGTAGGTGCGATTGAGCCGCTTGTGGTGCGCCGGATAGCGGCGGAAGATGAGGTCGTGGACGGTCAGCACGGTCGGGATGCCGCGCAGGGGCATCAGCAGGTGCTCGGTCGCGTGATAGAGCCGCGCGCCCGGCAGCAGCCGGTTGAACCCGATGCGGGCCACCTGTCCCAGCCAGACGAGCATGCGCCACGGCTTGTACCCCAGGCTGACCGTCCGGCTGGGCACCTGCTCCAGCCCGGCCAGCGGGTCGATGCCCGCCTCCCGGTTGTAGAACAAGGCCAACTCGTCACCGAGCAGGGGCAGCAGGCCCCGCGCCAGGCTCTCCGCATAGCGGCCCAGCCCTGCGCGGCGGTGCACCGCGGCGGAGATGTCAAAGTAGACGCTCACGCGCGCCTCCCGGTGTCCAGCACCGAGCAATAAACGGCCAACGTAGCCTCTGCCGAACGCCGCCACGTGAAGGGCGCGGCCTGCGCGAGCCCGCGGGCGCGGAGGTCAGCCCGCAGCACGGCGTCGGCAAGCACGCGTTCGAGCGCGGCTGCCAGCGCGGCCACATCGTGCGGCGGAACCAGGATGCCCGCTTCACCCGCCACCTCCGGGATGGCGGACGTGTTGCTCGCCACTACCGGCGTGCCGCACGCCATCGCTTCCAGGACCGGGAGGCCAAACCCCTCATACAGCGACGGGAAGGCCAGCACATCGGCTGCACTGTACAGCGTGGGCAGCTCTGCGTCGGGGAAGGGGCCGAGCAGCGTGACCCGCTCCGCCAGCCGCAGCGCGGCGAGGCGCTCGAAGAAGCCCTCGGAGCGCCAACCCTTGCGTCCCGCGATGACCAGGCCCGCGTGACTCCCGCGGTCGAGCAGGCTGCGATAGGCTTCCAGCAGGCGGACGAGGTTCTTGCGCGGCTCGATGGTGCCGACGGCCAGAATGAACCGCTCCGGCAGGCTGTACTTCTGCCGCACCTGTGCAACCTCATCCTGCGCCGCCCGTCTGAACCGCGGCGCGACCCCACCGTAGATGACGTGGACCTTGCGCTCGTCCACCCGGTAATGGCGCAGCAGGTCGCGGCGGGTGGATTCGGAGATGGCGATCACACCGCGCGCGTGCTGGAGGAAGCGGGGCATCATCAGCGTCAGGAACGCGCGATTCAACGTTGCGTGGGTGTCGGTGAGCAGGTAGGTCACGTCGTAAAGCGTGAAGACGCCCGGCACGCGGCCCAGGTACGGCAGCAGGTGATCGGTCGCGTGGAAGAGATCGATGCCGGGCAGGAGGCTGTCCTGCGGCCGCCGCAGCAGGTGGCTCAACAACACGCGCAGCCGCCAGGGCTTGTCGCCCCACGGCACCGTCAGCGCGGGCAGGCGGTCGGCAGGCGGGTCGGGCCGCGCGTCGGCTGGCCGGTTGTAAAAGGCGCTGTACGCCACCGCGGGGTCCAGCGCCAGCAGGGCAGCCAGCAGCTCCTGGGTATAGCGGCCGATGCCCGCCCGGTGATGCACCGCGGCTGACAGGTCCAGGCAGATGTTCATCGCACCACTGCCTCGAACACATCGGCCAGGCTGCGCGTCTGGTTGCGCCGGGTGGATTGGCGGATGATGTTCCAGTCGGGCGCGTGCGCAAAGACTCCCTGCTTCCACTGCCGGTAATAGCCCAGGATGGCAGTGGCGATTTCGGCCGGGTCGTGCCGGACGGCTGTGCCTGCGCGGGCGGCTGTCAGCCGCTCCGCGGCTGCATTATCCGGGCCGGTGATGGCGAGCGTGGGCCGGTTGCTGCCCAGGTATTCGTAGAACTTGCCCCCGAAGTTGCCGCGTCCCCTGTACGAATCGTGCTGGATCAGCAGCAGCAGATCGCTCTCGCGGCGCAGGTCGACCAATGATGTGTGATCGAGATAGCCCAGTTGCTCGAAGGGCGGGCGGTTGGGTACGAACTTAGCCGTATTCTTACCGGCAAACGCCACGCGCAGTTCCTCGATCGGGATGGCCCCGCCCTGCACCAGGCTATCGACCGCCGCGATGAACGTATCGGGCAGGCGCACCCGGCTGAACTCGCCCGTGTAGGTGATCGTGAAGCGTGCCGTGTGGGGCGGCGGCAGAGCAGGCACATCGTCCTCATCGTACCCGTTCTCGATCAGGGTGATTTCCTGGCGTGGACGACCGGAAAGCCGCGCGAACATCTCCACCAGGGGCTCCGAAACGGTGATGATGTGATCGGCGGCCCGGAGCACGCGGCGCTCCATTGCACGGTTGAGCGCACGGTAGCCGGGGTAATAGGGCAGCAGGTCGTCCTCGCTCCAGGGATCGCGGAAATCCGCGACCCAGGGCAGGCTGAAGGTCTTGTGGACCCAGAATCCCAACAGGTGCGCGCTGAAGGGCGCCGACGTGGAGTAGACCAGGACAGGCTGCTCTGCCTCGATTGCGCGGCGCACGGCCGAACGTGCCAGGAACGACCAGAGCCGGTGGGTGTCGGGCAGGTAGAGGGCCGCGTTGATCGCACTGAGCAGCTTGCCGAGCTTCAGCCGTTCGAACTGGGGCCGCAACATCTGGATGTCGTAGGCGCGCACGCGATAGATGGGCGTCTGCGGGGGAATGTCGCGCGCAAGGGTGTGGTCCAGCACCGGGTGGTCCTGCTCCGTCGCTGTCAACACCGCGGCCTGCCAGCCGAAAGCAGGCAGGTACTTGACGAACTTGGCCGAACGCTGGACGCCCGGCCCGCCGGCGGGCGGGAAATGGTAGGCCAGGAACAGGGCAGTGCGCGTCAAGAAGGAACCTCCCGTGAGCGCCTCATGCAGTCGCCGCCGAAGCTGCCCGGCGGCTGACGTGCAGATAGAACCCCAGCGCAGCGATGAAGAAGGCCAGATACGCCAGGCTCGAGGCCGCGGCTGCGCCGACAGCGCCGAAGCGCGGGATCAAAGTCAGGTCAAGAATGATCGTGAGCACCAGGGACAACCCGGCACAGATGGAGTTGTACTGTAGATAGCCCCGCCCCGCCATCTCGTTCGCCAGCACCTTACCGCCGCCCATGAAGACGATGCCGGGGAGCAGCGCCAGCAGTGGGCGGTAAGAGGGGGCAAACGCCGGTCCATACAGAATCTCGATCAGCAACGGACCGGCAAGGGCCAGCAGCGCTGCACCCACGATCAGAATCCCGAGGGTGAGCTTCAGGACTCTGGGCGTGAAGCGGTTCATCTCTTCGGGCCGGCTGGCCGATGACTTGGGAAAGATGACAAAGCCGACCGCAGTCGGAAACTGCCACAGGAGCTCACCGAGCGAGACGGCGGAGCCGTAGAAGCCGACCCCGCTGGTGCCCAGAAAACCGTTGACGATGAAGGTGTCCAGCCGATAATTGAGGAACTGGAAGATGCTGCCGATATGGCCCCGCAGGCCATACGAGATGGTGGGCCGCAGGACAGCCGCATCCCAGCGCGGGCGAAAGCTCGCCCCCTCCCGCCTGAGATAGCGGACAGCCATCGCCAGTGCGGCGGCTGCACCCAGCCAGGTGGCGATGACCGCGCCGGCCAGGCCCCAACCGAGCATGATCACGAAAATGCCGGTGGTTGCTAAGGTGACGAGAGCCTGGGTCAGATTCGCGAAATTCACCTCCCGGATGCGGCGCAGCCCCTGAAGGATGTTGAGCAGGAGGCTGTTGAGCAGGGAGAGCGGCAGCCAGAACGATGCCAGGATTATGACCTGCACGGGCACGCCCGGCATCCAGCGCGCGAGTGCGCCGCTGAGAGTGAGAACCGCGACGATGAGTGCGGCCGCGGCGGTCGCCATGAGCGCATAAGCCAGTGTGTTGGCGGTCAGGCGGGCGACGTCGATGCGCTGCGAGCCCGCGAAATAGACGTTGGCAAGGCCGATGCCGCCGCTGAGAAACAGCGCCAGCATGAACGGCATCAGGGTCGCCAGCGTGTATGCACCCTTGCCCTCCGGCCCCAGCCAGCGCGCGATGATCGCGGCATTGGCGACTGTCAGCACCATGCCGGCGACCTGGGCGGTGAAGGTGAGCCCGACCTGGCGGAGGAACGGCCGCCGGGTCAGCTCGCGCAGGCGGTCTGGCGTGTTCAGCGGACTTCCTCTTCGCGAGCCTTGAGGTACGGCTGCAGGTCCTCGGTCTGGCGGATGCCGTGGCGCTGGCGGTAGGCCAGCACCGCCTCCGGCGTGACCTCCTTCAGCACCCGCGCAGGCGTCCCGCCGATGATCACGTTGCTGTCGAAGCTGCTGGTCACGACCGCGCCCGCGGCCACGGTCACGTTGTCGCCCAGTGTCACGCCGGGGAGGATGACCGCGTTCATCCCGATCCAGCAGTTCTTTCCGATCCGCACCGGCCCGTCTTCGGTGGACAGGTTGCGGTCATACAGGTCATGGTTGGTGGTCAGGATGCCGACGTTGGGCGCGATGACCGTCCCGTCGCCGATCTCCACCCCGTGCAGAGCGTTCACGTACAGGCCGCCGCTGAGGGCAAAGCTCGCGCCGACCCGCCGGCCGGGGCGGATATTCCGCCCAGAGGTCACCGTCGACCGGTAGTTGACCGAGAACGGTGCGCTGATGTTCTGGCGGAGGATGCGCTGGAACAGGAAGTTGACCAGGAGTAGGCTCGGCGGGACCGCGCCGTAGCCCCACTCGATGGCCTGCTGGCCCCAACGCGTCCAGCCTATCGCCCGGAGCCATTTGGGCCGCGGCAGCCTGACGTCGGCCGGCGGTAGCACGTTCTAGCCTCCCTGCGTCTGCAACAGCGCGGCAATGCGTTCGGCCGCGTGTCCGTCGCCGAAGATGGGCGGCGGCGCATCGCCGGGCCAGGGCCCGCGGGCCGCGGCCAGCACGGTTTCCGCGTCGCCCCAGGCAAGGCGGTTCCACCCCGTCTGCACCGTCTCGACCCACTCGGTCTCGGGCCGCAGCGTGACGCACGGCACTCCGAAGAAGTACGCCTCCTTCTGCACCCCGCCCGAATCGGTCAGAATCAGCCGTGCGCTCTGTTCGAGCGCCAGCATGTCCAGGTAGCCGACCGGCTCCACGCAGTGCAAGCCAGTTGCGAGTGTGCCGGCACATTCCGCCGTGCCCATCTCGGCCAGTCGCGCCCGCGTGCGCGGGTGCACCGGAAAGACGACGGGCAGTTCCAGCCGGTTCAGCGCATCGAGCACCAGGCGGAGCCGCGCCGGATCATCCGTGTTGTAGGGCCGGTGCAGGGTCGCGAGGGCATACCCGCGCGGCGCCAGACCGAGGCGGGCCAGGATCGTCGCGCGTGCAGCCGCGGCCTCCGCGAACTGGCGCGCGGCGTCGAACATGACATCCCCAACGAGATGCACCCCCTGCGTCACGCCCTCCGCTGCCAGCAGGTCCACCGCGGTTTGTGTTGGGCAGAAGAGCAGGTCAGCGCAGTGGTCGGTGAGCACGCGGTTGTGCTCCTCCGGCATCGAGCGGTTGAAGCTGCGCAGTCCTGCCTCGACGTGCGCGACGGGGATGCCCAGCTTGACCGCGGCCAGCGCGCCGGCCAGGGTGGAGTTCGTGTCGCCATAGACGAGCACCCAGTCCGGCCGCTCCGCCTGGAGCACCTCCTCGACGCGCATGAGCATCTGTCCTGTCTGCCAGCCGTGCGAGCCGGAGCCGATCCCCAGCTCGTAGTCCGGCCGGGGGATGGCCAGCTCGGTGAAGAAGATGTCGGACATCTCGCGGTCATAGTGCTGGCCCGTGTGTACCAGCACCTCGCGATGCTGCCGCCGCAGCACCTTGCTTACGGGTGCGGCCTTGATGAACTGGGGTCGCGCGCCGACGATGGTGACGATCTTCATGGGCAGGTTGGGTCCAAGCCCCCCTCAATACGCTGCGGCTACTGCATCCACGATCGCGGCCTGCATCTCCTCGGTCAGTTCCGGATAGATAGGCAGGGCCAGTGTCTCGTTCGCGGCCCGTTCGCTCTCCGGCAGGCTGCCCGCGCGGTAGCCCAGACCGGCGAAGCACTCCTGCAGGTGCAGCGGGACGGGGTAGTAAATCTCGTGCCCGATCTTGCGCGCCTTCAGCTCGGCCATGACCGCGTCGCGGCGCGTGGTGCGGATGACGAACTGGTTGTAGATGTGGCGGCGCTCCGGCAGCTCGACCGGCAGCCCGATGTCCGTCAGCCCGCGCGCGGTGAACAGGGCGCGATAGCGCGCGGCATTGCGCTGGCGGCCCGCGGTCCAGCCGTCCAGGTAGGTGAGCTTGATGCGCAGCACCGCAGCCTGCAGGGCGTCGAGGCGGAAGTTGCCGCCGACGACCTTATGATAGTACTTGGGCTCCGCACCGTGGTTGCGCAGCAGCCGCGCATCGTGCGCCAGCTTCTCGTCCTGCGCAGTGACCATCCCGCCGTCGCCGAAGCCGCCCAGGTTCTTCGACGGGAAGAAGCTGAAGCAGCCGAAATGGCCGATGGAGCCGGCCCGTCGGCCCCGGTACTCCGCGCCGATGGCCTGCGCGGCATCCTCGATGACATACAGATTGTGCCGCGCGGCGATATCCATGATGGGGTCCATGTCGGCCATCTGGCCGTAGAGGTGGACCGGCATGATGGCGCGCGTGCGCGGGGTGATGGCCGCCTCGATGAGGGCCGGATCGATGTTGTAGCTGGCCGGGTCGATATCGATATACACCGGCACCGCGCCGAGCCGGTGGATGGAGCCGCCCGTCGCGAAGAAGGTGTACGGGGTGGTGATGACCTCGTCGCCCGGCTGGATGCCGAGGGCCATCAGCGCGACGATCAGCGCATCGGTGCCCGATGTGACGCCGATGCCGTAGGCGGCGCCCGAATAGGCTGCAATCTCGCGCTCCAGCCCCTCCACCTCGGGGCCGCCGATGAAATACTGCGTGTCGGCCACGCGATCGATGGCCGCGCGAATCTCCTCCCGAATCGGCGCATACTGCGCCTTCAGGTCCAACAAAGGAATGGGTTTATCGTACACAGGAGAAAGTCCTTTCAACGAGTGCAAAATGGCACGCTGATCCAACTGATTGGACTGATTTTCCTGATCTTTTTGAGAAATCAGTACAATCAGTTACATCAGTCCAATCTGTGTCCTATTCCAAGCTCCGTTCCTCCGGCCAGTCCAGGCAGCGGAGGACGCCCGGCTCGACCTCGCGGTAGCGCCAGCCGCTCTCCGGGCAGACCATGATGCCTTGCGCATCCGGCGCAGGCAGGCGGTGGCCGTGGCGGCTCATCCAACCGCGGCGCCGCGCGGGCACGCCGAGCATCAGCGCATAGTCCGGCACGTCGCCCCGCACGACCGCACCCGCGGCGACGAACGCATAGCGACCGATGGTCGCGCCGCAGATGATGGTGGCATTGGCGCCGATGGTCGCGCCGCGACGAACCAGCGTGCGCTGGTACTCGCTGTGGCGGACAATCTGCGAGCGGGGGTTGATGACGTTGGTGAAGACGCACGACGGGCCGCAGAAGACATCGTCCTCCAGCTCCACGCCCGTGTAGAGGGAGACGTTGTTCTGGATCTTGACGTTGTTGCCGACCGTGACGCCGTTGGCGATGAAGACGTTCTGGCCCAGCACGCATCGCTCGCCGATGATGGCCCCGGCCATCACGTGGCAGAAGTGCCAGATGCGCGTGCCCGCGCCGATGATGCACGGCTCATCGACATACGCGCTGGGATGCACGGTATAGGGACGCTCGCTCATCGGAATCCTTTCATGGGCACGTTTCATGCTGGCGGCGCAAGCATCCTGAGCGGAGTTCCGCCGCAGATGAGCGGAACGCAATCGAAGGACGCTGGCGCATCATGGGCCTTTCACGCAGCGCCCACTTCGGCAGACGCGCTCGCTTCCGCAACCAGCGATCTCAGCCGGGCCGCGACCATGTCGATCGCTACCTCGTTATGTCCACCTTCGGGGATGATGACATCGGCATATCGCTTGCTCGGTTCGACGAACTCCAGGTGCATGGGCCGGACGGTGTTGAGGTACTGGTTGATGACCGACTCAGGCGACCGGGCGCGCTCCTGCATGTCGCGCTGCAACCGGCGGATGAATCGCAGGTCGGCATCCGTGTCCACGAAGATTTTCATGTCCATCAGCTCGCGCAGTTGCCGGTCCGCGAAAATCAGGATGCCCTCCACGAGGATGATCGGCTGCGGCTCGACGCGGCGCGTCTCCGCCAGCCGCGAGTGGGTCTTGAAGTCGTAGACGGGGATTTCGACCGCCTGCCCTGCGCGCAGCCGCCGCATATGCTCGGCCATCAGGTCGTTGTCCAGCGAGTCGGGATGGTCGAAGTTGAGCTGGGCGCGCTCCGCGGGGGGTAGGTGGCTGGCGTCCCGGTAGTAGGCATCGTGGGGCACATACGCCACGCGGTCGAAGCCCACCCGTTCCAGAATCTTCAGGGCCACGGTGGTTTTGCCCGATCCGGTGCCCCCGGCCACGCCGATAATGATTGGGTTCATGGGACCTCACTACGCAACGGACACAAGAGATGACTCACGCGATACTGCCGGTGACCGTGGCTGCAAACGCGGCGGCAAAGGCCAGCGCGGCCAGCAGTGCCGGCAGCCAGGCGGGCAGGCGCAGCGGACGCCAGCTCGACGTCAGGTGCAGGTAGGCGCCGGCCAGCAGCCACGCGGCCAGCAGCCACAACTCGCCCGGCTCTCCGCGCCAGAGCGTCGCATACGCGGCCAGATTCCGGCCTGCGACGAGCAGGACAGCGGCGGTCAGCCAGGGATAGCAGAAGAGCGCCGCACCGCGTCCCGCGTCGAGTGCAGGGATGCGCACCGCGCTGAGGCCCGGCGACAACCCGGCATCTGCCGGTGGAATCGGCGCGCGCCGCGCGGTGACCGACAGCGCAAACGCGGTCAGCAAACCGCCGGAACCGGTTCCTGCCACGACTTCCACCAGGCCGGGCAGCCAGGTCTGTCCGACGAAAGACCCGGCCTCGTCAATTGCTGGCCGGAGGGCCAGGGCCGCGGCAACGGCCAGGACTGCCGCCGCAGCCAGCAGCGCAGCGGCGCTCCGGCGGGTCCCTGACTCGCCATGCCGCACGGCATGGCCGCGCCACCAGGAGAACGTGACCAGCGCCCCCATGCCCAGCAGCGCCAGCCGGTCAGCCAGCGTCGCGCCGGGCCACGTCGCAGCTATGCGGCTGTGCCAGAGCAGGCCCACCACCAGGATAGCCCCGGCCAGGGCGGCCAACGCCTGCACCCATTGATCCCGGCGGTGCAGGTCGTGCGGCCACCGCGTGAGCAGGCTGCCTGCCAGCGCGATCAGGGCCGCGAGGAGCCAGACCAGCCGCTCAGGCGTCATGGGGCAACTCGTCTGCCGGCGCGGCCGGCAGCGCAGGCGGCGTGGTCGCGCTGTCGAGCAACTGTGCGGCCTCGCGTTGGGGGAGGAACGGCTGCGCCTGGCGCACGACCACACGCACCTGCTCCCCACCGGTGGTAATGTCCACCCAGGCGCGCACGGGGCCGCAGCACGCGGACAACACCACGCCTGCCAGCAGCAGGAGCCCGCCCAGGGCCACGAGGACCAGGCCCGGCAGATAGGCGACGGCCAGCTCCACATAGCGCTCCGCGGCGAGGCTCAGACTTACACTGCCCAGGGGCACGTCGGCCTCATCTTCTACCAGGGCGCTGGCGAGCGGCGCGGCCTCGTCCTCACGGTAGGCTTCCACCTGGTAGACGGGCGCGGTGATGCCGCGGTCGGGCAGCGCAGGATAGTAGATGGCGCGCAGCGTCAGGTTGAGGGTCGGGATGGCGAAGGCTTGTTCGTTCTGCGTCTCGCTGAACAGGAGCTGGAGGGATTCACCGACCTCGCCGCCGGCTGCCAGCGATTGCAGCGGCAGCAGCCGGCCGCTGCCGTCTGTCGCACTGACGACGAGCGCGGGGCCGGTCGCGCGCTGCGCCAGCCAGATGTTGCGCCACCGGCCCGGCCGGGCAAACCCTGCGCGCACGGTTGCCTCCTGGTTTGCGTGCGCCAGCGTAACAGTCGAGCTGGCAGGCTCGTCGGCAATGTCGGCCAGGGTCAGGGTCAGCCGGTCGGCTGCGCCCACGGTGGTGCTGGCGCCCGGCGCGAGGATGACCGACGCAGGTGCGCCCCAGCCCAGCAGACCGTCCACCAGCAGCCCGGCCAGCAGGGAGAGCGCGCCGAGGTACGTCAGCGCCGGTCCCCAGGCTCCCGCACGGCGGCGTTCGGCATAGACCTGCACATGCCCTTCCTCTTCGGCGATGCGCGTCACGGGGAACCGGCCGCGACAAGCCGCAATCACGCGCTGTAAGACGTCCGCCAATGGGCCGTGTGCGTCGGCCTGCGCCACCGGCAACCCGGCGGGCGCGAGGCGGATGCCGGTCCCCTGCCGCAGACGGATTGCGAAGCGCACCTGGGCTGCAAGCCGCAAGGCCAGGACGAATGCCAGCGCGGCCAGGAGCACGTGCATGAATGCACCATCCAGCACGTTGAACGCGCCCACCGCCCGGAGCAACTGGCCGAACCGGCCAAACTGGGGCAAAGCCGAGGCCAGCCACTGCTCCTCAGCGACGGCGTCCAGGCCGCGCGGCATCTGTGAGATGCTGGCCGCGAACGCGAGCGTGGCAGCCAGTAGCGCCGATAGCAGCGCCAGAGTCTGCGGCGCGCTGGCAAGATACCACAGGCTGTCCAGGGCACGGTTGAGCCGGCGGGCTGGCGCTGAATTCAGGGACATAGTGGCTCGGAAAATAAGAGACCCCGACCCCCCTCGCACGACCGGCAAGGCCGGGGCGGACGGGCGGGTCAGGGCCGTCACATGGAGCCACCCAACGGAATTGAACCGTTAACCTAGCGCTTACGAAGCGCTTGCTCTGCCGATTGAGCTAGGGTGGCACGCAGCCGGGCTGTTAAGCACCGACTGCCATAATTATATCCAGATTGGTGTTGTGCGCAAAATCCGGCTAGACCCGAGTCAGATACTCGCCGGTGCGGGTGTCAATCCGCACCTTATCCCCAATGTTGACGAACAAGGGGACGTTAACCAGGTAGCCGGTCGAGACGCGCGCCGGCTTGGTCGCGTTCGTCGCGGTGTCACCCGCAAAGCCCGGGTCGGTCTGCACGATCTCGAGGTCCACGGTCGTCGGCAACTCGATGCTGATGGGTTCGCCCTCGTAGCTTTCGAGCTGGGCCACCATGTTATCCACCAGGAAGTTCACGGCGTCGCCGAGCATGTCCGCGTGGAGCACCGGCTGCTCGTAGGTCTCCATGTTCATGAAGGTGTAGAGGTCGCCTTCATGATAGAGATACTGCACCTCGGCATGGTCCAGCCGGATGTCCTGCACCCGACCGCCGGAGGGGTAGGTCTTTTCGAGCGTCGCGCCGGTCCGCACGTTACGCACCTTCACGCGGATGGTCGCGCCGCCGCGGCCCGACTTGATGTGTTGGTACTCCAGCACGCGCCAGAGCTGTGCATCTTCAGTGTAAGTTGCACCCTTGCGTAGGTCCTGAACGCCGATCATGGCTTTTTATTACTCCTGCTGTCGGCCGCGCGAGCGGCCAGGTTATCACAATTCAGGCGGCAAAACCTCCGAGCCAGGGTAGCCTCGGAGGTTGCGAACGTTTATTTTAGCGATGCCGCGGGGTTGTGTCAAATATGACGAGCAACGGACCAGGGCGAAGTCATGTTGCAATCGGGCCTTCCACCTGGCAGTTGAAACTGCGGCTACCCCTACGAAACCGGCCTACGCCGGTTAGTTCCAGTCTGCGTAGGCAGACTTCGCAAGGGTAGCCGCAACTTCAGTTGCCAGGCGGGTTCACCTGGCGCACTATGAAACCGCCCTGGCAACGGACAGTAATTCTAAGTCCAACGAGGAGTCGAGGCTTTAGCCGGTTGGGCTGGCTCTGCGCGCAGACTACCAAACCGGCTGAAGCCTCGACTCCAATGCCGCCCCACTGTTTGTTGTCGTTGCGCATCTGAGGATGCGCACTCCTCACCTCTTCACCCGGTCACCTCTTCACTTCTTCGCCTGTTCCCCCGTTCACCCCGCCGCGTCATCCACCCAGGCCTTCGCGGCCGCGGGCAGGTTCATCAGCGGGCCCTTGTGGACGGTGCACTCCGGCAGCGAGTCCAGGAACAGGTGGCCGTAGCTCTTGGAGGTGAGGCGCTTGTCGAGGACGACCACGACCCCGCGGTCCGTCTTGCTGCGGATCAGGCGGCCAAAGCCCTGCCGGAAGCGCAGGATGGCCTCCGGCACCTGGTAGTTGTAGAACGGGTCATCGAAGGTTTCGCTGCGCGCGGCCACGATGGGGTCGGTCGGCACTGCGAACGGCAGCCGCACCAGCACCAGCGCGCTGAGCGCGGAACCGACCACATCCACGCCTTCCCAGAAGCTGCGCGTGCCGAGCAGCACGGTGCGTTCGTTGGCCTTGAAGGTCTCGAGCATCTGGTGGCGCGACCCGCCGCTGGCCTGGCTCAACACGGTGATGCCTGCCTGCGTCAGCGCGGGCATGATGGCCTGTGCGGTGCGCTTGAGCTGCGCATACGAGGTGAAGAGGGCCAGCGTCCGCCCGTCGAGCGCCTTTGCCAGTCCGATCAACGTCTGCTCGACCGCGGTCTGGTAACCGGGCGCGTTCGGCTCCGGCAGGTCGGCGGGCAGATAGAGCAGGGTGCAGGCCTTGTAGTCGAACGGCGAGCCGACCGTGGCCGTGTCCGCGTCGTGGGCCGACAGACGGTCACGCAGGTAATCGAACGTTCCCGCCGTGCGCAACGTAGCCGAAGTGAGCACCACCGTCTCGTTCTTGAACAGGATGTGGTCCTGCACGAGCGGCCCCACGTGCAGCGGCGCGGAGCGCAGCGTGACGCGCTTGCCCTGCCGCTCGCCCGTGCTCACCTCCATCCAGTAGACGTCGCCCGCCTTGGGCTTCATCACCCAGGTCTCCATCTGCGCGTGCGTCTCGACGAGCTGGAGGATGGCGCCGGAGAACTCCTCGTGCAGCGAGGCCAGGTCCTCACGGCTGGCTGCGGGCTTCGCCAGGTCGTCCTTCAGTTCCTCCAGATGCTTGATGAGCGTGCTCCAGACGATGCCCAGATTGTCCCAGGCGACCTCGATATCGACCCACAGCGGCTGGCTGCGGGTGGCCGGCGTGACGCGCAGCCGCAGGTCGTACTCGTTCGTCTGCCCGCGCGGCACCATCTCCTGCACGAAGTCGTCGAGCACTTCCCAGAAGTTGTCCAGCCGCGCGTAGGCCGCCTCGACATCGCCGTGCAGGCGGATGATCGGCTCTCGGAAGCGGCTGAAGTCCGCGTCGGGCAGGCTGGCGCGCAGCAGCGTCAGTAGCTCCGGCAGCAGGCCGCTGGCCCGCGGGGCCGCAGACGCCGCGGGCGGCGCAGCGCGGCCTCCGGTGCGCTGCCGGCTCGCGCTGACGCGGGCCGCGGCCGTCATACCCGGCTGGCTGTAGAAGACGTAGAACAACTGACGCAACGCGAACGCATCGGCCTTGAAGCTGAGTTGGTCGGTGACCGCGTCCTCCAGGTGGTGCGCCTCGTCCACGATGAGGCGACGGTACTCCGGCAGGACGCGGTTCTCCGTCGCGATATCGGCCATCAGCAGGGCATGGTTGACCACGATGACGTGCGCGGCCTCGGCGGCCTTGCGCACGCGGTAGAAGAAACAGCGGCCGTTCATCTCGCTCTGGCAGCGCGTCAGGCTGCACCCCTCGTTCTCTGCGGAGACCTGGCTCCACACGAAGCGGTCGGACGGCAGCGGCAGCGACAGCTCGCTCTGGTCGCCGGTCTTGGTGCGCGGCAGCCAGGCGAGGATGCGCGTGATGCCGCGCAACTCGTCGTGCGACAGATTGGGCCGCGCCTTGAGTGCATTGAAGCGCCGCGGGCAGAGGTAGTTGCTGCGCCCCTTGAGCAGCACGGCGCGGAAGCCCTCGCGGTTCGGGTTGAAGCGCGGGAAGGGGATGCCTGCGGGCTCGTCGCTCAGGTTGCGCGCCACCACGCGCTGCAGGTCGGGCAGGTCCTTCTTGAAGAGCTGGTCCTGCAGGTTGATGGTGTTCGTGCTGATGACCACCCGCTCGTTGTTCCTGACCGCAAAGGCCAGCGCGGGCAGCAGGTACGCGAGCGACTTGCCCGTGCCCGTGCCCGCTTCCGCCAGCAGGTGATGGCCCTGGTTGAATGCGTCGGCCACCGCCCGCATCATCTCGACCTGGGGCGGCCGGTACTCGTAGCCGGGGAATGCCTGGCTCAGCGCGCCGCCCGGCTGCAGGATCTCGGCCAGTTCTTCGACCTCCACGGGGTCCGGCGTCTCGGCCGCGGTAAGCGGCTCCGGCAAGCGCCAGGGCTGGTAGAGGGGGCTGGCCGGGGCAATATCCGGCAGGGGGATTTCCTCGCGCGGCACACGCAGGATGCCCAGCGTGGTCAGCGCCTCACCGAAGACCACGGCCAGCGGCCAGTCGCTGCCCGCGGTCAGCCGGTTGATCTCGAGCAGGACGGCCTGGGGCAGCCGCGCGGCTTCGTCGCAGAGCAGCGCAAAGAGCCTGCCCGTCGCGCGCGCGTCGTCCAGCGCGCGGTGCTGGCTGGGCGAGCGGATGTCGAACCGTTCGGCCAGCGCGGAGAGGCTGTAGCCGGGCAGGGAGGGGAGCAGGATGGTCGCCAGTTCCCAGCTATCCAGGCCGACATTCTCCGTCAGGAGGCCCTGCCCGCGCAGGAATCCGAGGTCGAACCCCACGTTGTGCCCGACCACGGGGCTGCCGCCGACGAAGCGCATGAAGTCGGTGGCAACGTGGCTGAAGCGCGGCGCGTTCGCGACATCGCGGTCCGCGATGCCGGTGATCATCGTAATTTCGGGCGGGATGGGCCGGCCCGGATTGACCAGGCTGCCGAACTCGTCGATGACCTCGCCGTCACGGAACTTGACCGCGCCCACTTCGATGATGGCATCGCGCTCCGCGCTCAGGCCGGTTGTTTCCAGGTCGATGGCAACATAGGTGCGGGGCAACAGGCCCTCCAACAGAGTGGAAATCGTGTGCGGCTCCGGTCGGAGTCCGCGCCGCCGCATTATACCACATCTGTTCGGGAGGGTGAGAAGGAATGGGACTGGGCCATCCACGAATACGCGAATGCGCCCACGGGCGCGTCACGAATAAACAAATGCGGCGTCCTGTCACGGTCGTATTCGCGTATTCGCGCCATGATTCGCGTATTCGTGGAAGGCCGCGCACATCTGACAGGTAGTCAGAAAAGTGGTATCCTTGCGCCTATGCCACCCGAACTCACGATCACCAGCACGGCCAACCGGCACGTCGTCGAGGCGCGCAAGCTGGCGCAGCGGAAGCATCGCGAGCAGCAGGGCCGCTTTCTTGTCGAGGGGCTGCAACTGCTCCACATGGCGCTGGACGGCGGCGCGCAGCCCGACACGGTCTTCTACTGCGAAGAGCAGATGACGGGGAAGATTGCACCTTCCCTCCTCGAACGTTTCCGGCGCACCCCGGCGGCCATCCTGCGCGTCGCGCCCGCGGTGATGGATGCACTGGCCGAGCGCGAGATGGCCGGCGGGCTGCTGGCAACCTTCGCGCTGCCCGACGTGCAGCTTGCCGACGTCCGCCTGGCGCAGCCCGCGCTGGTCGTCGTGCTGGACCGGCTGCAGGACCCCGGCAACCTGGGCACGCTCGTGCGCACCGCGGACGCGGTCGGCGCAGCCGCGGTCGTGCAGATCGAGCCGGGCGTCGACCTGTATGACCCGAAGACGCTGCGTGCGAGCATGGGCTCGCTGTTCAACCTGCCGGTCATTCGCACGGGCGACGTGGCCGCGCTGTTCCGCTGGCTGGCGGAGCGCGGGGTGCAGCCGGTCGGCGCGGGCACGCACGCGGGCAAGCCCTGGGGCGAGGGGCTGTGGCAGGGGAACGTCGCGCTGGTGCTGGGCAACGAGGCGCGCGGCCTCTCGCCGGATGTCGCCGCGCACGTCCACAAGCTGGCGCACCTCCCCATGACCGGCAAGGCCGAGTCGCTCAACGTCTCCATCGCCGGCGGGGTGCTGATGTACGCGTGGCTGCGGGACAACTGGCGGCCGTCAACGAATTGGGGGAACGAATGAACGAATAGTGCATGGGGAGGGCAATTCGTTCATTCGTTCCGCTATTCGTTGACGGCGTCCAATTCTCACATACCCCGCGAGCGCGGCCAGCCCGCTTGCCAGCAGCAGGAGCGTGCCCGGCTCGGGGATCTCGGCGGGCGGCAGTGCAGGCGGCGCATAGGGCGTTTCCAGGCACTGCCACGTCTGCCCGTAGTCGTAAGACTTGTATAAACCCCCGTTATAGTAGTACCTGCCGATCACGGCCACTCGACAGCCTGTAGCCGAAGAGCAATCATCCATGGCCGCGACAGGGATCATGTACAACGAAGGAGGCGACCAAGACGCGCCGCCATCCCTTGACACGGCGGAGCCATATAGTCCGCCGTGAATCCAAAGGCTATGATCCTCTGCGTAGCGTGGGGACAACACGAAGTCCTGCAGGGGACGCCAGCTCTCGTCCCACTCACGGATCGAGATATACTGCCACGTCACACCGCCGTCGACGGAGCGATACAGCTTCCGGTCAGCGTTGGCGTAGATTGTGTGATCCTGGTCATACGTCGGCGAGAATAGCACCTTCTGCACAGAACCTGGGTCCGACTGTGGAGCACTCCATGTTTGGCCTCGGTCGGTTGACAGGCAAAGAGACGCACCACATAAGCCGTCGGCCCATGCCAGCATCGTGCTGTCTTGCTCAAAGAAAGGCGAGACGGCGACAAGGACCCTATTCGTCCAGAACCCCCATGTGTTCCCTTCGTCTGCAGAATAGTACGTGCCGACCCTATCATAGGGAGGGCCACCCCGATGGCTTTGCAGGGACAGGTACAGGCTGGTTGGCCCGGTCACAAAGAGAGTGGGGTTGTAATGCAGCGCAGGCAACGGGCGCACATCCCAGGTTTGCCCTGCGTCATGGGAGACGGCCAGTTCGGTGTACGTGACCAGCATCAGTGTCTGGTCATCCACGAACTGCGGCGACATTTCCAGTTCCAGAATGGGCTGCGGATCGAAGTAAACCATGTTCCAGGTCAATCCGCCGTCCTGGCTGCGCCACACCTCCGAGCGGGCTTCGTCAGCGTTGCGTACAAGGATGAACAGCGTGCGGTCCTCGCGAAAGGTGGGCGAGACCTGGGTCTGGACATGGTATTTCGGCACATTTGAACACAGCGGCGGTTCGGTTTGGGCGGCGGCGGGGCTGGCCGGCAGAGACAGCAGGGCGGCTAAAGCACACAAGCCAACGAAGCAACCGCGAGCAATCCACTTCATTGTGGCCTCCTTTCGGTGATGCCCGCAGTCTACCGTCCTTTTGGAGAACCGACAAGCTCCCCGCTTACTCCTTACTCATTTCTCATTACGGCTTACGAGTAGCGAGTAAGCTGCTCTTCGTGGCTCACAACCGCGCCTGCGCTTTGTTGGCGATTCGGGCGTTTTGTGGTATATTCCACCTGCTATGCACTCGCAAGGCATTCGCCAGGCAGCCATCTCGCTGCGGATGATTCTCAAATTTCCGACATTGAGCCGGGATTTCGTTTAGCGCGCCGGAGACACGGATGTTACGTCCGTGTCTCCTTTTTATTAACTCTATGGAGCCAATGTGACAGCCTACATCTTTGTGACGGGCGGCGTGGTCAGCGGGCTGGGCAAGGGTGTCACCGCAGCCTCGGTGGGCCGGCTGCTCAAGAGCCGCGGGGTGCGCGTCTCCATCCAGAAGCTCGACCCCTACCTGAACGTCGATCCGGGCACCATGTCGCCGTACCAGCACGGCGAGGTGTTCGTCACCGACGACGGCGCGGAGACCGATCTCGACCTGGGCCACTACGAGCGGTTCATCGATGAGAACCTGCTCAAGGCCAACAACGTCACGACCGGCCAGATCTACAGCAGCGTGCTGGCACGCGAGCGCCACGGGGATTACCTCGGCGGGACTATCCAGGTCATCCCGCATGTGACCAACGAGATCAAGCGGCACATCCAGGACGCCGCGCGGCACGGCGACCCCGATGTGGTCATCGTGGAAGTCGGCGGGACGGTGGGCGACATCGAAAGCCAGCCCTTCCTCGAGGCCATCCGCCAGATGCGCAAGGATGTGGGCCGGGCCAAGACCTTCTATATCCACGTCACGTTGCTGCCGTGGCTGTCCGGCTCGAACGAGCTCAAGACCAAGCCGACCCAGCACAGCGTGCGCGAGCTGCGCAGCATCGGCATCCAGCCGGACATGATCGTCTGCCGCTCGGATGTCGAGGTCAGCCAGAGCGTGCGCGAGAAGATTGCGCTGTTCACCGACGTGGAGCGCCGCGCGGTCGTCCCTGCATATACGGCGTCCAGCATCTACGAGGTGCCGCTGATGCTCGAAGACGAGGGCGTCGCGGACTTCATCGCGGAGCGGCTGGAACTGAACACGACCGGCCCGGACCTGGCCGAGTGGCGCGGCCTGGTGGCACAAATCTCTAAGCCCAAGCCCACGGTGAAGGTGGCGCTGGTGGGCAAGTACGTTGAGCTGGAAGACGCGTACATGAGCGTGCGCGAGGCGCTGCGCCATGCGGCGTGGGCGTGGGATCGCGACCTCGACATCGAATGGGTGCATTCCGAATCGCTGGAACGGCCGGGCGGCATCGAGCGGCTGGCGGGCATCGACGGCATCATCGTGCCCGGCGGCTTCGGCGAGCGCGGGGTCCAGGGCAAGATCAACGCCGCGCGCTACGCGCGGGAGAACCGCATCCCATATTTCGGCCTGTGCCTGGGGATGCAGGTCCTGTGCATCGAGTTCGTCCGCAATGTGCTCGGCCATGCAGAGGCACACAGCACCGAGTTCAACCCCAAGACGCCACATCCCGTTATCAGCCTCATGCCGGATCAGGAGGGCATCGAGGATATGGGCGGAACGATGCGGCTGGGACTTTGGCCGTGCGTGCTGACCCCGGGATCGCTGGCTGCGGAGGCGTACGCGCCGGAGGATGCCGTGCGCGAGCGCCATCGCCACCGGTGGGAGTTCAACAACCGTTACCGCGGGCCGGCGAACCAGGCGGGCTTGTGCTTCTCCGGTCTGTCGCCCGACGGCCGGCTGGTCGAAATCGCGGAGCTGGATCGCAGCCTGCATCCGTGGATGCTCGGCACGCAGTTCCATCCGGAGTTCCGCTCGCGACCGAACCGTCCGCATCCGCTTTTCAAAGCGTTTATGAAGGCCGTCCTTGACCGGTCGGCTTGAGATACCGCGATACGTCTTTCGACAGGATTCACAGGATTGACCGGATTGACGCGGTCCACGCCGTGCATTAGGCAAATCCTGTCAATACGGTCTCAATACGAATAGACTCTGAAGGGGGCACTATGTCTGGACATTCAAAATGGGCTACCATCAAGCGCAAGAAGGGCGCGGCCGATGCAAAGCGCGGGCAGATGTTCACCAAGCTGGCGCGCGAAATCCAGCTTGCCGCGCGCCAGGGCCCTGACACGAACTTCAACTTCCGGCTGCGGCTGATCGTTGAAAAGGCGCGCGCCGAGAACATGCCCAAGGAGAACATCGAGCGCGCCATCAAGCGCGGGGCCGGGCTGGATTCGGAAGGCGGCCAGCTCGAAGAGGTCACCTACGAGGGCTACGGGCCGCACGGCGTGGCGATTCTCATGCAGACCGTGACCGACAACAAGAACCGCACGGTCTCCGAGATCCGCCGCGCGCTGACGCGCGGGGGCGGCAGCATGGGCGAGTCGGGCAGCGTCGGCTGGCTCTTCGAGTCCAAGGGCTACATCGCTGTCTCGATGGAAGGCAAGAACGAGGACAAGGTCTTCGAGCTGGCGCTGGACGCCGGGGCCGAGGACGTGCAGTTCGGCGACGAGACCGCAGAGATTTATACCGAGCCGTCCGACCTGCAGACCGTGCGCCAGGCCTTCGAGGATGCGCGCTACAAGATCGAATCCGCCGAGCTGACCATGCAGCCGAAGACGATGATTTCGCTCAGCCCCGCGGACACCCTCCAGGTGTTGAACCTGGTGGAAGCACTCGAAGAGCTCGACGACACCAGCAAGGTTTACACCAACCTCGAGATTTCTGACGAGGCGCTGGCCCAACTGGCCTGACCACGTGGAGTCTCGCTTGATTGTCCTGGGCATTGACCCGGGCACCGCGACGACCGGCTTCGGCCTGGTGGGCGAGGATGCCGCGGGCGAGGTTTATCTCGTCCGCTACGGCGTGATCCAGACGCCCGCACACACCCCGATGCCTGAGCGTCTGCGCCAGCTCTATGATGAGATCAGCGCGCTCCTGCGCGAGGCCGCGCCGGCCGCGGTGGCCGTCGAGGAGCTGTTCTTCAACCGCAACGTCACGACCGCGCTGACCGTCGGGCAGGCGCGGGGGGTGGTGCTGCTCGCCGCCGCGCAGGCGGGCCTGCCGGTCTACGAGTACAAGCCTGCGGAGGTCAAGCAGGCGCTCGTCGGTTACGGCCGCGCGGACAAGCAGCAGATGCAGGAGATGGTGCGGCTGATGTTGGGGCTGACGGACATCCCCCGGCCCGATGACGCGGCGGATGCCGTGGCCGTCGCCATCTGTCACCTGCACAGCCAGCGGCTCCGCCGGCTGGCCGAAGAATAGCGAGAGGCTGCCTTGATTGCCATTGTCGAAGGCCGGGTCCACAGCAAGTCGAACGAAGCCCTGATCGTCATGGTCGGCGGCATCGGTGTGCGGGTGCTCTGCCCGCAGCCGACGCTGGCGATGGCGCGGCCCGGCGAGGAGATCGTCCTCTACACGCACCTGATCGTGCGCGAGGACGACCTCACGCTCGTCGGGTTCGGCAGCGAAGAAGAACTCGGCCTGTTCGAGAATCTGATGCGCGTGCAGGGAGTCGGGCCGAGGCTGGCGCTCTCCGTGCTCTCGTTCATGGCCCCGGATGCGCTGCGGCTGGCGATCGGTCAGGAGCACCCGGAGCTGCTGGCGCGCGTGCCGGGCATCGGCAAGAAGACCGCGCAGAAGATTGTGCTGGAGCTGAAGGACAAGATCGGCGCGGGCGAGGTGTCCGAGGGGCTGGCCGCCGTCACCGAGGCGGACGCCGCGGTCATCGACGCGCTGACCGCGCTGGGCTACAGCATCGTGGAGGCGCAGCGTGCGGTCCAGGCGCTGCCGCGTGACATCACGGACGTGGAGGAGCGCCTTCGCCGTGCGCTCGCGTCGTTCGGGAGCTGAACAGGCTGGGCGCGTTTCATACTGGGGGCGAACGCGGCCAGCGCGCATACGCGAATGGCGCTGCGGCGCTGGGCACGGATACACGAATATCCCGCCGCGGCGCCCACGATTCGCGTATTCGTGGCGCGCCGGCGCATTCGTTTATCCGCGATGGCCGCGCCCCCAACGTGAAACGCACCCAACAGGCTCGCATTTTTGACACGAGTCTGCTCCTATGCTAGACTTATCACTTGCCGTATGATTTGCACGGCGTTGCATCCGTTTTTATGCGGATTAACAAACTGGCAACTGGACAACTCATCCAGAGGGGGGGAGGGAACGGCCCGATGAGCCCCCGGCAACCACCTGGAGTCCCGGATCATGGTTGCGCGAATCTATACGCTGAGCCCCGGGCACGCAGAATGTGAAGCGTGCTACGGACAGAGTGCAAAGCGCAGGGGTTTGTGCCGCCGGTCCAGGCTGGTGCCAAGTCCGTCAGCGTGTTTGCGACATGCGTCGCAAACCCAGTGCTGAAAGATGAGAGGTTGGACCAACGTCCGCGCTGTGCCCTCCTCCCGGAGGGCTTTTTTATTTCCGAGTTAGAAACCGGGTTTCAAGGCGAAGTGCAGCTTCGCACAAAAACCCGTTTTCTCGGGAGGGAAGAACACCATGCCGCGCACCCTGTGGTGGGAAGACAACCAGCTCAAGATGATCGACCAGCGGATCCTGCCGCTGCAATACGAGGTTTTGTCGTACACCGATCATCGCACCGTCGCGCAGGCCATCACCGACATGGTCGTCCGCGGCGCGCCGGCCATCGGTGCGGCGGGCGGGTTCGGCATGGCGCTGGCCGCGCTGCAAAGCCCGGCGCGCGACCGTGACGGCCTGCTCATCGACCTGGCGGCGGCCCAGGCCGTGCTCGATGCGGCCCGGCCCACTGCGGTCAACCTGAGCTGGGCGACCGCGCGCATCATGGACCTCGCGCAGCACACCGTGCTCCCCAACCCCGACGATCTGCGCTCGGCCATCGTTGCGGAGGCGCAACATATCGCGGACGAGGATGTCGAAATCAACCGGCGGATGGGCGCGTTCGGCGCGGCGGTCGTGCCGGAAGGGGCGAATATCCTGACCCACTGCAATGCGGGCGCGCTCGCGACCGTGGACTACGGTACGACGCTCGGCGTGGTGCGCGCAGCGGTGGAGCAGGGCAAGCGGGTCCACGTCTGGGTGGACGAGACGCGGCCGCGGCTGCAAGGCGCCCGGCTGACCGCGTGGGAGCTCACGCAGGACGGCATCCCCATGACGCTGATCGCGGACAACGCCGCGGGGATGCTCATGCGGCTGGGCCGGGTCGATGTCGTGCTCTACGGCGCAGACCGGGTGGCCGCGAACGGCGATGTGGCAAACAAGATCGGCTCGTACAAGCTGGCCGTGATTGCGAAGGAGAACCACATCCCCTGCTTCGCCGTAGTGCCGACGCCGACGATCGACCTCGCGCTCGCGCACGGCGACCTGATTCCCATCGAAGAGCGCGCCGCGGAGGAAGTGACGCAGGTCGGCAGCGAGCGTATCGCACCGGAGGGCGTGGCCGTGTACAACCCGGCCTTCGATGTCACCCCGGCCCGCTATCTGACCGGCATCATCACCGAGGAAGGCATCTGCTATCCGCCCTTCGAGCAGAGCCTGCGGCAGGCGGTGGAAGCCGCGGCTGCGCGGCGGGCCGCGGCGCGCAGCCACTGATAGAGGCGAACCTGCGGTTCGCACCGGATAAACGGATGGCGGCTCGTGGTCACAGCCTGTCGCGCCCATCCTGTTCGACAATGTGAGGATACAGCCAGATGACGGCTGACATGGGGCCTGCCGAGATAGCCCGGCCTTATCTCGACACGATTTTCTGTGCGGATGCGCGGCAGATGTCCGGCGTGCCCGATGGCGTCGTGCAGCTCGTCGTGACCTCGCCGCCGTATAACGTGGCGAAGGACTACACGGATCACAACGACGACCTGGGGCTGGCAGAGTACCTTGCGCTGCTCGACGGCGTGTGGCGGGAGTGTTACCGGGTGCTGGCGCCGGGCGGCCGGCTGTGCATCAACGTCGCCAACACCGATCGCAAGCCGTACCTCTCCCTGGTCAGCCTGATCGACGAGCAGTTGCGCACGAGCCCGTGCCAGTGGCTGCACCGGGGGCACATCATCTGGGACAAAGGGGCCTCCGCCGGCATCTCGACGGCCTGGGGCAGCTTCGCCCGCTCGTCGAATCCGATCCTGCGGGATGTCCACGAGTACATCACGGTCTGGAGCAAGGCGCAGCTCAAGCTGGTGGACGGCGGTCTCACGGGCATCACGGGCAACGAGTTCGTCTCATGGACGCGCAGCGTGTGGCGGCCCGAGGATCGGCTCAAGGACCTGGAGCGCAAGATTGCCGAGAAGTTAGCCGATGCGCGGCGCCGCGGCAAGGACGACGAGTGGATTGCCGAGTCCATAGCCCGCGCGGTGTGGGGCCAGGCAACGGAGCCGGGCGATTCGGTCTGGGAGATGACCACCGAGACCGGCGTAGCGCACCCCGCGCCCTTCCCGGAGGAGCTGCCGCGACGGTTGCTGCTGCTCTACACACAGCCCGGCGACCTGGTGCTCGACCCGTTCATGGGCTCCGGCTCGACCGCCGTCGCCGCGGTCCTGACCGGCCGGCATTACGTCGGCTACGAGCTGTCCGAGGAGTACTGCCGGCTGGCGGAGCAGCGGATACGGGAAGCTGGAAGCTAGAAGCTAGAAGCTGGAAGCTGGGAATCGTTCGTCAGGGAGAGCTGGCATGGTCGAAAGAGTGGTGGTGAAGAGCTATCGCGATCTCGAGGTGTACCAGCTGGCCTTCGAAGTCGCAGTCGAAGTTCATAGGATGTCGATGGGCCTGCCGAAGTATGAGTTGTACGAGATAGGCTCGCAGATCCGTCGATCGGCCAAGAGCGTTCCAGCCAATATTGCCGAAGGGTTCGGCCGCCGGCGTTACGGGAATGAGTATGTCCATTTTTTGACTATTGCGCTGGCGTCCTGCGACGAGACCCGGGTCCATCTGGATATGTTACATGCTACCGGGAACCTCAATGCCGAGGCTCATGAAGCGCTTTCGGAAAGATGTAGCTCGTTGGGAAAACAACTCAACCGCTTTCTGCAGGCTGTCGTCGAACAGCATGTAGAACCATACCGGTAGCTTCCAGCTTCTAGCTTCCAGCTACCGACGTTCAAAGGAAGTGCCATGTCCGTAATTGTCACCGGATCGATCGCGACCGACTACATCATGAAATATCCCGGCCGGTTCCTGGAACACATCCTGCCCGAGGCCGGCAAGCTCAGCGTGAGCTTCCTGGTCGAAGAGAAGCAGATGAGCCGCGGCGGCATCGGCCCGAACATCGCATACACGATGGCGCTCCTCGGTGAGCGCCCGCGGCTGATGGGCACGGTCGGCCAGGACTTCGCGGAGTACCGCGCGTGGCTGGAGCTCCAGGGCATCGACACCGCGCTCGTCATCGCCTATCCCGACGAGTTCACCGCCACCTTCACCGTCATCACCGACCTGGCGCAGAATCAGATTGCCGGGTTCCATGCGGGCGCGATGAGCCGGGGCCGCGAGCTGACCTACCGCGGGCTGGACCCGCGCGAGGTGGACTATGTCATCATCTCGCCGCACGATCCCGAAGGGATGCTGCGCAACTGCGCCGAGTGCCGCGACCTGGGCCTGCGCTTCATCTTCGACCCCAGCCAGCAGCTGGCCCGGCTCAGCGGCGAGCAGGTGCTCGCGGGCATGCAGGGCGCGTATGCGCTGACGGTCAACGACTACGAGCTGGAGCTCATCAAATCGAAGACCGGGCTGGATGAGGCCGGCATCCTCGCGTGCGTCGAGCTGCTGGTCGTCACCCGCGGCCCGGACGGCTCCACCCTCATGTCGCGCGACCGGCGGGTGGATGCGCCCATCGCGCCCGCGGCGCACATTGTGGATCCAACCGGTGTCGGTGACGCGTTCCGCGGCGGCCTGTTGACCGGCCTGGTGCGCGGCTATTCGTGGGAGACGACCGCGCGCCTTGGCGCGCTGGCCGCAACCTACTGCCTCGAGCAGATAGGGACGATGAACCACCGTTACACGGTGCCAGAGTTCGTGGCGCGTTACCGCGCATACTTCGGCGGCGCGCCGGAGCTAGACGATATGTTGAACCGAATTACGAATTAGGAATTTAGAATTACGAGCCAGCGCAGCCACAGTAGTGGTCAGCTTGCCCCATAGTCACTGATTCTAAATTCGAAATTCATAATTCGTAATTCCTAATTGCCCGAAGGAGTAACTACCGAGTGAGCACTAACTACGACATTAAGGACATCCGCCTGGCAGACAAGGGCCGGTTCCGCATGCAGTGGGCCGCGCGTGAGATGCCGGTGCTCGACCTGATCGAAGCGCGGTTCGCCAAAGAGCGGCCGCTGGACGGCCTGCGCATTTCGGCGTGTCTGCACGTCACGAGCGAGACGGCCAACCTGATGCGCGTCCTGCAGACCGGCGGCGCGGACGTCGTGCTGACCGCGTCCAACCCGCTCTCGACCCAGGACGACATCGCAGCCACCCTCGTCGCCCATTACGAAATGCCGGTGTACGCCATCAAGGGCGAGGACAACGCGACCTACTACGAGCACATCAAGGCCGCGCTCGATTTCAAGCCCCACATCACCATGGACGACGGCGCGGACCTGGTCAGCACGCTGCACAAGGAACGCCGCGAGCTGCTCGACGGCATCATCGGCGGCACCGAGGAAACCACCACCGGCGTCATCCGCCTGCGCGCGATGGCGCACGACGGCGAGCTGATGTTCCCCGTGGTCGCGGTCAACGACGCGATGACCAAGCACCTGTTCGACAACCGCTATGGCACGGGCCAGAGCACCATGGACGGCGTCATCCGCGCGACCAACGTGCTCATCGCCGGCAAGAAGGTGGTCGTGGCCGGGTACGGTTGGTGCAGCCGCGGCATCGGGCTGCGCGCCAAGGGCCTGGGCGCGGATGTCATCGTGACCGAAATCGACCCGCTCAAGGCGCTCGAAGCGACGATGGATGGCTTCCGGGTCATGCCGATGGCCGAGGCCGCGCCCCAGGGCGACATCTTCATCACCGCGACCGGCGACATCAACGTGCTGGACAAGCACCACTTCGAGGCGATGAAGAGCGGCGCCATCATGTCCAACTCCGGCCACTTCAACGTGGAGATCAACATCCCCGCGCTCGAAGAGATGGCCGTCGAAGTCCGCCGGGTACGCGAATTCCTGGATGAGTACATCCTGGCCGACGGCCGCCGGATCTACCTGGCCGGCGAAGGCCGCCTGGTCAACCTGGCCGCGGCCGAGGGCCACCCCAGCGCGGTGATGGACATGAGCTTCGCCAACCAGGCGCTGGCCGCGGAGTATATGGTCAAGAACCATGCCAGCCTGGAACATACCGTCTACAGCGTCCCGCAGGAGATCGACAACGAGATTGCCCGCCTCAAGCTGGCCGCGATGGGCGTCAACATCGACGTGCTGACCCCGGAGCAGGAAGCCTACTTGAACGAATGGCGGATGGGGACGTGACCGATCATTGAAGATTGAAGATTACAGATTGAAGATTCAAGAGGACAACCGCAACCAGTAATCCTCAATCTGCAATCTGCAATCTTCAATGCTGTAAGACCACGAATCGGAACAAGGAGTAGTGTCTGTGACAACAACATTCGCAAGTTCACCCAAGTTCTATTTCACCTCGGAGTCGGTGACCGAGGGGCATCCGGACAAAATCTGCGATCAAATCTCGGATGCCGTCCTCGATGCCATCATCAAGGATGATCCGGATGCGCGCGTAGCGTGCGAGGTGTCGACGACGACAGGCCTCATCCTGGTCATGGGCGAGATTACCACCAGCACCTACGTGGACATCCCCTCGCTGGTGCGCAACGTCGTGCGCGACATCGGCTACACGCGCGCGAAATTCGGCTTCGATGCCGACACCTGCGGCGTCATCGTCAGCATCAAGGAACAGAGCCCGGACATTGCGCTCGGCGTCGACAAGGCGCTGGAAGCCAAGAAGGGCGAGATGACCGATGAGCAGATCGAGGCCATCGGCGCGGGCGACCAGGGCATGATGATCGGGTTTGCGTGCAACGAGACCGAGAGCTACATGCCGCTCTCCATCGACCTGGCGCACAAGCTGTGCAAGCGGCTCAGCCACGTGCGCAAGGACGGGACGCTGCCCTACCTGCGGCCCGACGGCAAGAGCCAGGTGACGGTCGAATATCACAACGGCAGACCGGCGCGCGTGGACACTATCGTCATCTCCACGCAGCACAGCCCGGATGTCGAGCACGCGAAGATCGAGGCCGACCTGTACGAGCGGGTCATCAAGTACGTGGTCCCCAACGGCTACCTGGACAAGGACACGAAGATCTACATCAACCCGACCGGCCGCTTCGTCGTCGGCGGGCCGATGGGCGACTCCGGGCTGACGGGCCGCAAGATCATCGTGGACACCTACGGCGGTGTTGCGCGGCACGGCGGCGGCGCGTTCTCCGGCAAGGACCCGACGAAGGTCGATCGCTCCGCTGCGTACATGATGCGCTATGTCGCGAAGAATCTCGTTGCGGCAGGCGTGGCCGACCGGCTGGAGATCCAGGTCAGCTATGCCATCGGCGTGGCCCGCCCCTTGAGCGTGGCCGTCGAGACCTACGGCACGGGGAAGATCAGCGATGAGCGCATCGTCCAGCTGATCCACGACAACTTCGACCTGCGCCCGGCGGCCATCATCCGTGACCTGAACCTGCGCCGCCCGATCTACCAGGCGACCGCGGCCTACGGTCACTTCGGCAGGCACGACATCGACGCACCCTGGGAGGGCTTGGACAAGGTGGACGCGCTGCGCAAGGCCGCGGGGCTGTAGGTCGCGGAAGCATCCCCCGCGGAGCAGCCAGCTTTGCTGCTGCGCGGTCGAAAGATGTGGCGGCCCCCAATTTGAAACGCAGCATCACCCCGGAGACCGGGTTTCCGTGAAGTGGAGCGGAAATCCGGTCTCTTGTGTTCTGCTGTTGCACCATCATGTGCCGGGGCAGTCCCTGTTACGGATGAATAGCCTGATTTCTTTTGTTTCACCGTGTGATGCGGTATAATCGCTGCAAACGTAACAAACGTCGCGGTATGCGCGCGGGCGCGTTGCAGTCGTAAGGCACGCGGGCGGCGCGGGTGCGGAGGGGCTTTTGCGGGCGCTCATTACGGGCATCTCCGGTTTTGTCGGCAGTCATCTGGCAGAATATCTGCTGGCGCAGGGCGACTGGGAGGTCGCCGGGACGGTCTACGGCAAGCCGGACAACATCGTTCATCTGGGCGACCGGTTGCAGTTGTTCCCTGCCGAGTTGTCGCGGTTGGAGGTGGTGCGTTATATCGTCGAGCAGAGCCGGCCCGACTACATCTTCCACCTGGCCGCCCAGCCCATCCCATCGCTGTCGCGCCAGGACCCGTGGTTCACGCTGGAAAACAACATCCGGTCGCAGCTCAATGTGCTGGAGGTCGTGGCGCAGCTTGGGCTTAAGAGCCGGGTGCTGGTCGTCGGTTCGAGCGAGGAATACGGCCGCGTGAGTGAGGCGGAGCTGCCTATCCGTGAGGAGACGCCCCTGCGCCCGACTTCGCCCTATGCGGTGAGCAAGGTTGCACAGGACTACCTGGGCCTGCAATACTGGCTGAGCAACGGCGTCGAGGCGGTGCGCGTGCGGCCCTTCAATCACATCGGGCCGCGCCAACGCCAGGGGTTCGTTGCGCCGGACTTTGCCGCGCAGGTGGCGGAAATCGAGGCGGGACTGCGACCCCCGCGCATCAGCGTCGGCGCGCTCGATGTGGCGCGTGACTTCAGCGATGTGCGCGACATCGTCGTGGGGTATGTGCTGGCCCTGACCCAGGGCGAGCCGGGCGAGGTCTATAACCTGGGCGCGGGCCGGGCGCACACCGTCCGCCAGCTCCTGGAGACGCTCATCGCGGCGTCCGGCGTCGAGGTTGAGGTGGAGCAGGACCCGGCGCGCATGCGCGCGGTCGATGTCCCCCTCGTGATAGCGGATTGCACACGGCTGCACCGGCGGACGGGCTGGCAGCCGGTGATTCCCTTTGCCCAGAGCATACGGGATGTGCTCGACTACTGGCGCGAGCAACTGCGGACGGGGGCCAGCGACCCGACGCCGCTGGGCTTGCGCGTGACGCGTTAATTCGAAAGGTCAGGCATGCCGACAGCGTTAGTCACCGGCGTCACCGGCCAGGATGGTTCCTACCTGGCTGAGTTTCTGCTGGACAAGGGTTATGACGTCATCGGGATGGTGCGGCGCACGAGCACCATCAACTTTGACCGGATTCGCCATATCCAGGATCGGATCGAGATCGTGCAGGGTGACCTGCTCGATCAGGTCAGCCTGATCAATCTCCTGCAGCAGTACCGGCCCGATGAAGTCTATAATCTTGCCGCGCAGAGTTTCGTGCCGACGAGCTTCACCCAACCCGTGCTCACCGGTGAGTTCACGGCCATCGGGGTGACGCGGATGCTGGATGCCATTCGCATCGTCGATCGTCACATCCGCTTCTACCAGGCCTCCAGCTCGGAGATGTTCGGCAAGGTGCAGGAGACGCCGCAGCGGGAGACGACGCCGTTCTATCCGCGCAGCCCGTACGGCGCGGCGAAGGTGTACGGCCACTGGATCACGGTCAACTACCGCGAGAGCTACAACCTGTTCGCCTGCTCCGGCATCCTGTTCAACCACGAATCCCCGCGCCGCGGGCTGGAGTTCGTAACCCACAAAATCAGCAACGCGGCCGCGCGCATCAAGCTCGGCCTGCAGGATGAGCTGTTACTGGGCAACCTCGATGCGCAGCGCGACTGGGGCTACGCGCCCGATTACGTGCGCGCAATGTGGCTGATGCTCCAGCAGGACCGCCCGGATGACTACGTGGTCGCGACGGGCGAGACCCACTCGGTGCGCGAGTTCTGCCAGGCCGCGTTCGCCTGTGTGGGCCTGGATTGGGAGCAATACGTCAAGGTGGACCCGAAGTTCTACCGGCCTGCCGAGGTGGACCTGCTGGTCGGTGATGCGGGCAAGGCTCACCGGGTGCTGGGCTGGCAGCCGTCGGTGACGTTCAATGACCTGGTGCGCATCATGGTGGAGGCGGACCTGGCGCGGCTGCGACAGCAGGGCAATCACACGCCGCATATAGGGTGAGAGATGGGTGGTGAGCAGATGAGCAGTAAGTTGGTGAGCGATATCGTATTTGGGACGGACGGTTGGCGCGCGCGCATGGCCGATACCTACACCTTCGACAACGTGCGGCGGTGCGCCCAGGGCTTTGCGGACTATCTCAAGGCGACCTATGCGGACGCGGCGCAGCGGGGCGCGGTCATCGGCGGCGACAAGCGGTTCCAATCCGAGGATTTCGCGGCGGCCGCGGCCGAGGTGCTGGCCGGCAACGGCATCCCCGTGCACTTCGCGGGCGGCGGCGTGCCGACGCCGGTCCTGTCGTTCGGCGTCACTGACGTACACGCGCTGGGCGCCATCAACATCACGGCCAGCCATAATCCTCCGCAGGACAACGGCTTCAAGGTGCGCGATTTCAATGGCGGCGCGATTGACCCGGCCGGGCTGAAGGCCATCGAGGCGCGCATCCCGGCCACGGTCGCGGGCGTGCAGCGCATGGACTTCGACAAGGCGCAGAAGGCCGGCCTGATTCGCGCCTATGACCCTGTCCCGAATTACGATGCGCGCATCCGCTCGCTCGTGGATGTGCAGCGGCTCCAGGATGCAGGCTTCACCGTGTTGGTGGACAACATGTGGGGCAACGGCGCGGGCTATATCTCGCGCTTCGTCGGCGGCGGCAAGACGCGCGTCATCGAATATCATGCCGAGCGCAACCCGGTCTTCCCGGAGATGAAGCGGCCGGAGCCGATTCCCCCGAACGTGGACGCCGGGCTGGCGAAGGCGCGCGAGCTGGGCGCGGATGTCGTCTGCATCCTGGACGGCGACGCGGACCGCTGCGGCATGGGCGACGAGAACGGCGCGTTCGTGGACCAGTTGCGGGTGTACGCGCTGCTCGCGATGTATCTGCTGGAAGTGCGCGGGGAGCGCGGGCCCATCATCAAGTCGCTCAGCACGACCTCCATGCTCGACAAGCTCGGCAAACGGTACGGCGTGCCCGTCGTACACACGGGCGTGGGCTTCAAGTACATTGCGCCCGCAATGGTGGAGCACGACGGCCTCATCGGCGGCGAGGAAAGCGGCGGCTATGCCTTCCGCGGGCACGTGCCGGAGCGCGACGGTATCCTGGGCAATCTGTACCTGCTCGACCTGCTGTGCCGGACGGGCAAGAAGCCGACCGAGCTGCTGACCATGCTGTTCGACATGGTGGGCGGGCCGCACTACTACGACCGCATCGACACCCGACTGACGGACAATGCCCTGAAGCAGGCCGCGCGTGAACGGCTCGACCGGGCACAGCCCGCAGAGATTGCCGGGCTGAAGGTCACTGACAAGAACACGACCGACGGCTACAAGTTCTCGCTGGAAGACGGCGGCTGGCTGCTCGTCCGTTTCTCCGGCACCGAGCCGCTGATTCGCGTGTACTGCGAGACGACGCACGGCGACCTGGTGCCTGCAATCCTGGCCGACGGGCTGAAAATCGCGGGCATCGCGTGATCGACACCCACTGCCACCTGGACCTGCACCAGTTCGACGCTGACCGCGAGGCGGTGATCGAGCGGGCCGCGGCGGCAGGCGTGCAGGTCATCATCAATCCGGCGATCGACCTGGCGTCATGCGAGCGGGTATTGGCGCTGGCAGACCGCTATCCGGGCGTCTATGCGGCGCTGGGCGTCCACCCGAACGATTGCGGCGACTTCACCGAGGACACTGTGAAGACACTGCGCGAGCTGGCGCAGCATCCGAGGGTGGTCGCCATCGGGGAGATCGGGCTAGACTATTACTGGGAGCGTGTTGCGCACGACCAGCAGCAGCGGGCGCTGCGCAGCCAGTTGGCCCTGGCCGCGGAGTTGGGCCTGCCCGTGATCCTGCACACACGCAATGCGCAGGGGTCCGCATCGTCGGATGCACCGTCGTGCACCGCCGACCTGCTGTGGGAAATTGAACAATGGGTACGCCAGATACCGACACAGAGGGCCGCAACCGGTAACATAGACGTAGGCGTCTGGCATGCGTTCTCCGGCACGCTGGATGAGGCGCAGCGGGCTTACGCGACTGGGCTGGTGTTGGGGTTGGGCGGCCCGGTGACATTTCAGAATGCCCGGCGCTTACACGCCCTGGTGCCACAGTTGCGCCTGGACCGGCTGGTGTTGGAGACGGATGCGCCATATCTGGCGCCGCACCCCCATCGCGGCCAGCGGAATGAGCCGGCCTATGTGCCCTTGATTGTCCGGAGTCTGGCACGGCTTTTTGAGACGACAATTGACAAAGTAGTACAAGTAACCGAAGCGACGACGCACCAATGCTTCGGGACCAGGAATCTCGCCCTGCCAGGGGCGGCCTGACTGTGTATCCTAACAGCGTAGCATAGGCCCTTGTGCTCGCCAAAACGCCCACAAGGGGCTATGCTACGAGTGATGCGGATAGGCTCCCGGCCGCTGGCCCGGACAGATTCTCAGCCCGCGCGGGTCAGCAGTCAGTGGCTCGGCGTAAGGAACCCATGATTAAAGAAGTGACACTGCTCGAGCTGGTACAAGACGACCTTATTAAGGTTGAGCAAAAGATGCGGTCCATCGGCGCCGGGGCTTACGCGCCGCTCGCTGAGGCGTTCCTGCAACTGCTGGCGAGCGGCGGCAAGCGACTGCGGCCTGCGCTGGCATTGGGCGCGCATGGCCTGTTTGCCGACCGGGTCCCCGAAAAAGTCATCGCGATGGCGGCCGCGGTCGAGATGCTGCACAACGCCACGCTGGTCCACGACGACTTGATCGACAACGCACTTGTGCGCCGCGGGGTGACGACGCTCAACGCAGTGTGGAACAAGGGCGCAACCGTGCTGGCAGGCGATTACCTGTTCGCGCGGGCCGCCGGCTTCGCGGCGGAGACCGAGAACATTCGCGTGGTGCAGCTCTTCGCGGAGACGCTGCGCACCATCGTAGACGGCGAGCTGCGCCAACTCTTCTCCAGCCGCGAGTGGAGCCAGCCGAAAGACGCGTATTACCCGCGCATCTTTGCCAAGACGGCTTCGCTTTTTGCCGCCGCGACGCGCTCCGGCGCAATGCTGGCGGATGCCACACCGGAGCAGGAACAGGCGCTCGATGACTACGGCAAGCACCTGGGGATGGCCTTCCAGATTGTCGATGACATCCTGGACTACCAGGGCAACGAGGCGACTCTGGGCAAGCCGGTGGGCGGCGACCTGCGCCAGGGCATCGTGACCCTGCCGTTCTTCTACTTTCTGCAGGGCCATCCGCATCCGGAGCGCGTCATCGAGCTGCTCACGCAGGGCAGCAACGGCAGCGCTGTAGATGCCGGCCCGGCGGCTGCCGACGCAGCGATTGCCGATGTGATTGCTCAAGTGCGCGCGTCGGACGCGATGGCGCAGTCAGCCGCGGAGGCGCGCGATTTTGCGGAGCGCGCCAAGCGGGACCTGGCCATGTTCCCGGACAACGTTTACCGCCGGGCGTTGACGAATCTGGCGGACTTTGTGGTTTCCCGACACGTGTGACAGCCCCTGACCTCTCCGTCATTATCGTAAGCTGGAACGTGCGCGACCTGCTGCGCGCATGCCTGGCCTCGTTGGCCGCGGGGGTCGCGGCCGCGACCGAAGGCCCCTCGCTGACCGTCGAAGTGATCGTCGTGGATAATGCGTCCGCCGACGGCAGCGCGGCGATGGTCGCGGCTGAGTTCCCCGCGGTGCAGTTGATCGCCAACCAGGAGAACCGCGGGTTCACCGGCGGCAATAACCAGGGACTGGCGCTGGCACGCGGGCGTTATGTGCTGTTCCTCAATCCCGATACTGTCGTCTCGCCCGGCGCTTTCTCCACCATGGTCGCCTACATGGAAGCGCATCCCAAAGTGGGCGCGCTCGGGCCGCGGCTGCGTTACGGCGACGGCAGCCGCCAGTCTTCGGCGCGTCGCTTCCCCACGGTGGCGACTGCACTGTTCGAAAGCACCCCGCTGGCCTGGCACTGGCCGGACAACCCCTGGGCGCGGGCGTACCGGATGGAAGACGAGGGATTGAAGATTGAAGATTCAAGATTGAAGATTACGACCGGGATGGCGGAAAATCTTCAATCTTCAATCTTCAATCCTGCATCGCCTGTGGATTGGGTCGTCGGCGCGGCGCTCCTGACCCGCCGCGCGGTGCTGGACGAAATCGGTGGGTTCGACGAGGGGTACTTCATGTACTCCGAGGAGCTGGACTGGTGTCGCCGCGCGGCGCTCGCCGGCTGGCAGACGGTCTATCTGCCCACCGCAGAGATCATCCACTATGAAGGGAAGTCGTCGGAGCAGGTCGTGGCCGCACGACACATCCGCTTTCACCGGAGCCGGGTGCGCTACTTCCGCAAGTTCCACGGCCGCGCGGCTGCCGAAACGGTGCGGCTTGCCGTGCTCGGCATGTTTGCCGTAGAATGGCTGCTGGAAGCAGGCAAGTGGCTGCTGGGCTCCCGCCGCGCGCTGCGGCGCGAACGGCTGGCCGCATACCGTCAGTTGCTCAAGTCCGGCCTCCGGCCGGCCTCCGGCCTGCGCCCGGCGTCCGGCCTGCGCTGACTCTCTGTGATACGAGGCCCTATGCGCATCCTCTTCGTCACCGGCGAATATCCTGCCATGCAGGGCGGTGTGGGCGACTACACCCGGCGCCTGGGCCAGGCGTTGGGCCAACTCGGCGCAGACGTCCACGTGCTGACCCACGCCGATGCGGGCGGCGACCATCTGCGCGCGCCCTCCGCAGCATACGAGCCGACCGTCCATGCGGTGATGACGAGCACCGGTTGGGCGCTCTGGGGCTACACGCTGCACGCCATCCGCGAACTGCAACCCGATATCGTGCATATCCAGTACCAGTCTGCGGCCTATGGGCTGCGTGCGGCGGTCAACCTGCTGCCCTGGCGGCTGCGCCGGATGCGCGGGCGGCCGCCAGGGCACGGCGCGTCGCCAGGTCACGGCGCGCCGCCAGGGCACGGCGCGCCGCCGTGCACGTTGACCACGTTTCACGACCTCCGTTTCCCTTACCTGTTCCCGAAGGCCGGCCCGCTGCGCCACCAGGCCGTGCTGGCGCTGGCGCGGCACAGCGACGCGAACGTCGTGACCAACCCGGCGGACTGGGTGCGCCTGCAGGCCGCGGGGTTGACAGGCAAGCTCCACCCGATTCCCATCGGGAGCAACATCCAGTGCGAGCCGCCGCCTGGCTACGAGCGCGACCGCCAGCGGGCGCGCTGGGGTGCGGACCGCGACACCTGGCTGCTCGGCTACTTCGGCTTTCTCAACGCGGGCAAGGGCGGAGAGACGCTCATCCGCTGCCTTGCGGAGCTGGTGCGGGCGGGCCGTCCCGCGCGGCTGCTCATGGTGGGCGGCAAGGTCGGCGCGAGCGACCCGACCAACCTCGCCTACCTGGCAAAGGTCGAGGCGTTGATTGCGGAGTTGGGACTGGCCGAGCGCGTGCAGTGGACCGGCTTCACCGACCCGCCGGAGGTGTCGGCCAATCTGCTCGCGGCAGACTGCGCGGTCCTCCCCTATCGGGAGGGTGCCTCGCTCCGCCACGGCAGCCTGATGGCCGCGCTGGCCCACGGCCTGCCCATCGTGAGCACCGAGGTCCCGGCCGCCGTGCGCGCCGACCCCGGCCTCTTCCCGCTGCCGGTCAACGGCGAGAGCGCGCTGCTGACGCCGCCGGATGACCCCGCGTCACTGGCCGCGGCAGTCACCCGCCTGATGACTGAGGACGGGCTGGCCGCGCGTCTCGGCGCCGCGTCAGCCGCGCTGGCGCGCGCGTTCGCCTGGGATGTCATCGCGCGGCGGCATCTTGACCTGTACGGCCAGTTGGGTCGGTAGCGGCATGAGTATGGGGAGCTACTTGCGCGAGGGGGCTGCGCAGGCATCGGTCAGGCGCCGGGTTCGCTGGCTGCTCGTCGTGCTGATCCTGGTCGCCTTTGCGCGTCTGCTCTGGCGGGTGGATGCCAAGAGCCTGTGGTGGGACGAAAGCCTGAGCCTCCAGCGCGCCGAGTCGCCGCTGGCCGACCTGCTGCTGGGCCACTTCGTCTTCGACGACGGCATCACGCAGGCGCTCTCGTTCGACCAGCATCCGTTCATCTATTTCGTCCTGCTCGGTGGGCTGATGCGGCTGGCCGGGCAAAGCGACCTCGTCCTGCGCTTTCCATCCGTGGCCGCTGCCACGCTGCTTATACCGGCTGCCTGGACGTTGGCCCGGCTGTTGGTCCGCCGCCGCGTCCTGCCACCCGGCGCGGCGATATGGGCCGCGCTGCTCGCGGCGGCCAATCCCTTCTATCTCTGGTACGGCCGCGAAGTCCGCATGTATACGCTGGTGCCTCTGCTGGCGCTGGTCAGTTCCTACCTCCTGCTGCGCGGGTGGGCCGAGGACTCCCGACCCGTGGCGCGGCGATATCTACTCGGCTATCTCGTGGCCCTGGTGCTGCTGTTGGGCACGCATTATCTGGCGGTCCTGATCCTGCCCGTTCATGCCATCATCGTGCTGGCGCGGCTGGCCGCGCGCAGCCGCCGCCAGGCGGGCCTGGTCATCGTGGGACTGCTGGCAGGCGGCGCACTCATTGCCTGGGCGCTGGACCGCCTTGTGCTGAAAAGCCCGGGGGCCGGGACGAACTTTGCGATCGTATCGCTGCCGGTCATGGCGCGGGATTTGCTCAACGCCTTCAGCCTCGGGCTGAGCGTCGATGTGGCGCGGGTGCTATGGCTGGACCTGGTCTTTGCGGGGCTAGCGATTCTGGGCGTGGCCTGGTCACTGCGGCGGGGCCGGCTGACCAACCCGGAGGCCTGGTTCCTGCCCGCGTTCCTGCTGCTGCCCATCCTGCTGCTTCAGGTCATCCAGTGGGTGCAGCCGGCCTACATGAACGCGCGGCACCTCAGCCTGATCAGCGGCGCATTCCTGCTGTTGGTGGCCGGCGGTCTCGCGGCCGTGTGGCATATCCGGCATTGGGCCGCGATGGCGTTGGCGGCCCTGCTGCTGGCCGGCAGCGTTTACAGCACCTATAACTACTATTATTCGCCAGAGTATAGCAAGGACAACTTCGCGGCCGTGGGCGTGGACCTGGCCGCGGCGCTGCAACCCGGCGATGGGCTGGTCATGGTGCCCACGGAGATGGTGCGCCTGTACCGTCACTACCTCCCCCTGGACCTGCTGGCACGCGCGGTGCCTGCCGAAGCTCCGGCCGCAGACGAACCGCGCAATGCCTGGCAGAGCCTCCCGCAACTCGGCGCGCCGTGGGAGGTCACCGAGGCGCGCTTGGCCGCGATGCTCGGCCGTCATCGCCGCATCTGGCTGGTTGCTTCCGGCATGGTGCCGCTCAGCCCCTTCCAGCAGGAGACGCGCGAGTGGCTCTCCGCCAACGCCTTCCTGGTGCAGGACAACGGCTACGAATCCAACACGCTCCTGTGGCTCAAGCTGTACCTGCCGCAGGCGCCCGTCCTCCCTGCCCTTCCCGCAGCCGTGCAGCATCCGGTGAGCGCGGTCTTCGGTGAGCGCGTCCGCCTCAGCGGGTACGACACCGGCCAGCCGTTGAGTGCGGCGAGCGTCACGCCCGTGACCCTCTACTGGCAGCCCGCACAGGCCATGGACCGGCGCTACAAGTACATCCTGCGCTGGACAGGCGCGGACGGCGCACCGCTGCCTGCTGCGGGTCACACCGAACGCGAGCCGTATCACGGCCTCCTGCCGACGACCATGTGGGGGCCAGGCCAGACGATTGTCGAGTACAGCGAACTGCCGCCCCGCACAGCAGAGCCCGCCCCGCCCGGGAAGGTGCGGCTCGCGCTGCAGGTCTACGATGCCGAGACCCTGGAAAAGCTGCCCCTGACGGAGGCGGACCCGGCCCTGGTCGCTGCGGACGGTCAGACCCTCCTGTTGCCCTATGTGCCCTAGCATTCCCGACCGGCTGAGTCCTCGCGTCGAACGCACGCTGCTGGCGGCGGTTGTCTTGCTCTTCATTGGCCTGGGTCTCTGGTACAGCCTGGTCGTGCCGCCCTTCGAGAAGCCCGACGAGGTGTATCACTACGCATTTGCGCGACATCTGGCGCAGGGCAACCCGCTGCCGGTGCAGACGATCGAGGCGACTGGGCCGTGGCTGCACGAGGGCACGCAGGCGCCCCTGTACTACTTCCTGCTGGGCCGGCTCATTGCGGGCATCGACCAGGGCGATTTCGACCGGCTCAACGTGCAGAACCCCCAGGTGAATCTCGGCGTGCCGCTTTCACCCGGCAACAAGAACCTGATGCTCTACAGCAGCCGGCCTCTGCCGCTGCGCGGGACCAACCTCGCAGTGCATGTGGGGCGCTGGTTCTCCCTGGCGCTGGGCTGCCTGGGGCTGCTGCTGACCTGCCTGACCGCCCGCCTGGCGTTGCCGCCGCGTTCGCTGCTGCCCGTATTGACCGTTCTCCTGGTGGCGGTCATCCCGCAGGTGGCGTTCATCTTCAGCTCGGTCTCGAACGACAGCATGATCACCGTGGTCAGCCTCGCCGTCATTTACTGGCTGGCGCGGCTCGTTGCGCGGGACGCCCGTGCGCCGGTCGTCTGGTGGGAGTGGGGCGTGCTTGGCCTGCTACTTGGTCTGGCCGCGCTGAGCAAGCTGCAAGGGCTTGTGCTCCTCGCGCCCGCGGGCCTGACCATCCTGTGGACCGCCTGGCAGCGTCGTTCATGGCGGCTGTTCGCGGTCGCGGCGGCGCTCGTTGCAGTGCCCGCCGTCGCGGTGGCTGGCTGGTGGTACTGGCGCAACTACGTGCTCTACGGCGAATGGCTGGCAGCCAACCGGCTGCTGACCATCACCGGCCTGCGGACCACCCCGCGCACCTGGAACGGCTTTGTCGGCGAGATGAACGGCCTGCGGTACTCGTTTTGGGGGCTGTTCGGCTGGTTCAATATCCCGCTGCCCGGCTGGATCTACAAGACACTCGACGCGGTCACGCTGCTGGCCTTTGCCGGGCTGGCCGTCTCCGGCATGGAGGGATGGCGGCGCGACGGGCGAGGCTGGCTCCACGCGCCGATCGCGCGGGTCAGGTTCTTTCTCGGCATCTGGGTCGTCATCCTGGTCGCATTCATGGTCTATTGGTCCACGTTCGCCACCAGCAGCCAGGGCCGCCTGCTCTTCCCGATGCTGAGCGCGTTCGCGACGTTGCTCATCGCAGGGTTGGGATATTGGGCGAGCCGGCTGCCGCGCCGGTGGCGTCTGCCCGCGCTCGGCCTGCTGCCGGCTGCGCTCGTCGCCTGCTCGCTTTACAGCCTGCTGGTCGTGCTGCCCGCGGCATATCGACCGCCGCAAGCCGTGGCCGCGCTGCCTGATGGCGTGCAGGAGATGCAACTCGTCTATGATGAGCAGGTGGAACTGGCGGGCATTGCCCTGCCAGACGGGCGCTTCCGCCCTGGCGAGAGCGTGCCGGTGACACTGTACCTGGCCGCGCCACACCGGCTGGAGACCAACCTGTTCCTGGTCTTGCAGTTGCTGGATGAGAATGGCCGCGCCATCGGCAACGTCACCACGCATCCGGGGTGGGGACGGCTCCCGACGAGCATGTGGGAGCCGGGCCGCATCTACGAGGATCGTTACGAGGTTCTCATCAGTCAGCCAATCGATCAGCGGTCCCCCCTGAGGGCCTCGGTGTATGTTACGTTTGCACGGCCCGAGGATACGGCTGCGCCGTTGCAGGCATACAGCGCAGACGGCGCGCCCGCTTCGCCGATGGTCGGCCAGGTCGATGTGATCCCTGCCCGGCCACCTACCCGCGCGGACAGCGGGCTGCTGCCGGTCGAGGTGACGTTCGGTGACGGTATCCGGTTGACCGGCCAGCGTGTTCCGGCCGCGGCCAGCGCGGGCGGTGAGCTGCCGGTTGCGCTGCTCTGGGAGGCACAGGCCGCGCCGCAAGGGGAGTACACCGCGTTCGTACACCTGCTGGACGCGAATGGGACACGCCTGGCGGGTTTCGACGAGCCGCCCGCGGCCAACCGCTACCCGACGCCCTTCTGGCAGCCCGGCGATCGTGTCTTGAGCGAACTCGTCCTGGCGCTGCCGGCCGACCTGCCGGCGGGCGATTACGGGCTGTGGGCGGGCCTATATCCGAGCGAAAGCGCAGGGGCGGCGCGGCTGCCCGTCGTCGCCAGCGATCAGCCGGTGCAGGATCAGGGCGTCTTGCTCGGCACGGTGACGGTCAAATGAGGCGGCCGGTCCCGCTGTGCGGCCTGCTGCTCTTGCTGCTCCTGGCCGCCTTTGCCCTGCGGCTGTACCGGCTCGACCTGCAGGATGTCTGGTGGGACGAGGCGCGCAACATCGAGGTGGCCGCGCGGCCCGTGGCCGAAATCGCGACCGCAGGCGAACTGGACATCCACCCGCCGGTCTACTTCTACCTGCTGCACGGCTGGATGGGATTGGCAGGCGGCAGCGCGTTTGCCATCCGCTTCCTGTCCGCGTGGTTCGGCGTGCTGTTCATCGCGCTGATGTACGGCCTGGGCCGCCGCACGGGAGGGCCGTGGGCCGGTGCTGGCACGGCCATCGCGGCCGCGTTCCTGCCCTTTCTGCTCGGAGAGGCGCAGGAAGCGCGCATGTACACGATGACGCTGGCCTGGCTGGCCGCAGCCGCACTGGTCGTTCCTGCAGCCCTGGCTCGGTCCGAGACCGGCCAGAGCGGAGGAAAGAGGGCTCCGGCCGGTCTCCGACCGAGCCGGCGACAAAGTATCCTCTGGATCGCCTTCGCCGTCTTCTCCGCCCTGGCCCTGCTGACGCATTATGCCGCGGTGTTCGCGCTCGTCCCGCTGTGGGGCTGGGCAGGGCTCCGCGCGCTGTTCGCGCTGCCCCGCAGATGGGTGTACATCTGGCCGCGGCTGAAACCGCTGCTGCTCGCGGGCCTGCTGACCGCGCTGCTCTGCCTGCCGGGGCTGCCGGTCGCGCTGCGCCAGATTCCCGGCTACCGCAACCCCAACCTCGTCGTCCCGCAGGTGAGCGGTTTTCTGGCGGAACTGGCGCGCGTCTACAGCCTGGGCGAGCACTTCGACCCGGTGGGGGCTCGCCCCTGGATGCTGGCGCTTGGCGTGTTGCTCGCCGGCGGGTGGCTGGCCGTGCTCATAGGCTCGCTTCGGCAGCACCTGGCGCGCACGCGCAGGTATCCTGAGCGGGGGAACGACTCAAGACAGCCGGCGCACAACGGTCAGTCGAAGGATGCGGAGACGCTCGGCCCGACGACCGCCGCTCGCTGCGGCCCGATCCTGCTCGCCCTCCTGTGGGCCTTGCTGCCCCTCCTCATCTACTACCTGGTCATCAGCGACCGCGCCACCTCCGCCACGCGCTACATCAGCGTCGCGCTGCCCGGCTGGCTGCTGCTGGCGGGGCTTGCGCTGGCAGGCTGGGCGCGGCTGCACCGCGGCCTGGGGCTGCTGGCCGCGGCCGCGCTCGTCGCGATGATGGTTCCCGGGCTGCACACGGACCTCACCGACACGCGCTTCTTCCGCGATGACACGCGCGGCCTCATCGCGTGGCTGGACGAGCACTCCGACCCTGCCCGCGACCTCATCCTGGTGGATCAGCGTTACCCCTTCGGCTTCTATTACGACCGCTGGGACAGCCTGGCCGGCGGCTTTCCGCCCGCCGAGCCGGCGAACCGGACGCCGGCGCAGTACCTCTTCGTGGACCTCAACACGCTGGCCGACCGGCTGACGCAGCTCACGCAGGGCCGCGCGCGGGTGTACTGGGTGCGCTGGTTCGAGTCGGACACGGACCCGCGCGGGGCCGTCCCGTTCATGCTGGAGAAGTTCGGCACGCAGGAGGGCGAGGCGGCGTTTCGTGGCTACACGTTGACCTGGTATGCCATCGCGCCGGACACGCGCTTCGAACTGGTGCAGTCGTTGGCCGCAGCGGACGCCCGCTTTGGCAACCAGGTCCGGCTGGACGGGAGCGCGTTCGGCGGGCATGGCGCGGGCTCCACGAGCACGCTGGACGAAGTGCGCGTCGCGACTGCTCCCGCGGACAGGCCCGTCTGGGCCGTCGTGCGCTGGGCGCCGCTGCCGGGCGCGAGTGCTCCCGAGACGGCGCTGCGCCAGGGGCTCAAAGCAACGCTCGTCCTGGAGGATGCCAACGGGCTGATCGTTGCGCGGGATGACCGGCCCGTGGTCAACGACCGGCACCTGGCCCCGGCCCAGTGGACGACGGACGCGCGGCCGCTCGGCGTCTTCCTGCTGCACCCCGAGCCCGCCACCGCGCCCGGCCGGTACACGCTCAAGCTGGCCGTCTATGATCCCGTGACCCTGGCGCAGTTGTCCGCAGCCGGGCCCCGCGCCGAGGGACCGTTCGTGACGCTGGGTGAGATGACCCTCACGCGTGCAACCCGACCTGCGGCCGTCGAGGAGTTGCCGCTGGACGCGCCGATGTCGTTCGCCTGGCGCGGATTGCGTCTGCTGGGCCGCGGTCCCCTGCCCGCGACGCTCAGCCCCGGCGACCGCCTCGCCGTGGACCTCTACTGGCAGGCGGAGCAGGCGTCCCTGCCGGAGATGCAGGCGCAGTTCGAGCTGCTGCCGCTCGCGGTGGAGCCGTCCGCAACGCCGGTGACCCATGCGGCCGCGCTTGCCAACGGGTACACTTCGGACGCCTGGGCTGCCGGCGAAACCGTGCGCGACCGGCAGGTCTGGCAGCTACCGTCCGACGCAGCCAACGGCGCGTATCGCCTGGTGCTGCGGCTGCTCGCCGGAGACGAGACATCCCCTGCGGTCGAGCTCGGCCAGACGGAGATCGCGGGCCGGGCCCATAGCTTCGAGCCGCCTGCTGTAATCGAGCGCACATCGGGGGCGACGTTCGGCGCGCTGGGCCGGCTGCTCGGCTACGACGGGCCGGTCATCACCGGCGACACGCTCGCCTTAACCCTCTACTGGCAGGCGCTCGGCCCCAGCGCTGCGCCGCACAACGTTTCAGTTCAGTTGCTCGATGCCGGCGGTGTCCTGGCTGCACAGCGCGACCAGCCGCCCGGCGACGGCGCGTATCCGACGACCGGCTGGCTGGCCGGCGAAGTCCTCGCGGATGCCTACCGGTTTGACCTGCCGCCTGATCTGCCGAGCGGGACCTACACGGTGATTGTCAAGCTCTACGATGCCACCAGCTTCGCGCCCCTCCCCGTAACCCTGCCCGACGGCAGCGAGGCAGGCGAGTACCTGCGCATCGCGGAGGTCGAACGATAGGGGCCCACGCAGAGCCGCCAGGGACGCAAAGAGTCGATATAGATTCACTTGGCGCTCTTTGCGTCTTTGTGTGAGCTCTTCGTCCACCGCCGCGCACGGGGAACCTTTGACGCGCGAGCGCGCCGATGCTAAAATGGCTGCCATCGTGCGAACACAATTTGCACACCCGCGCCTGCACGCGCGGCAGCGAGTCGCCCGCAGAAAGCTTCGCATGTCGCTACCGCTCACTCCTTCCTCGCGGTCCGCCGCGGGTGAGAGGCCAGATCGCTTGCTTGCGGCCGCCCTGTTTGTCTTCCTGCTGTTTCTTTACCTATTGACCTACAGCGGCGCGCCGCATAACCCGGACGAGTGGTTCTACCTCGACGGCACGCAGGCCGCGCTGCGCGGCGATGCCGCCGGGGTGCAGGCGCACGGCTGGCTTTTTTCGTGGCTGATTGCCCCGTTCTATGCCCTGTCCATGCTGGTTCCCGGCACCGGCAGCTTCCAGGCCGCGCTGCTCCTGAATATCGTCATCACCGCGGCCACCGCAACATTCCTGTATCTGGCTCTGGCCGAGTTGAACTACTCAACACGGCTGCGCCTCGCCGCGGGGCTGGCCTACGGCCTCTGCACGCTGGCATGGCCCTACAGCCATTACCTGTTTCGCGAGCCTGCGGCGGGGCTGGCCTTGCTGGTTGCGACGTGGGGCGTGCTCCGCTTCTGGCGGGCCGGGCGACTGCTGCCGCTGCTGGCCGCGGCAGTCGCGTTCGTGTGCGCGGTGGCGGTGAAGCAGACGACGCTGGCCTTTCTGCCGGTCTATGGCGTGGTCGGGCTGGCGTGGGTGTATCGTAGTGTGTGGAGCGGGCATCCTTCGACTACGTGCGTCGCACGGCCAGGCTTTGCCCGGCACGGACGCTCATCCGCCCAGGATGGTTCGACTGCCGGCGGCTTTGAGCAACTGCCCAGCGGTGCGCGGTTGGCAACAGCCGTGGCCGCAGTTCTAGTCGGCGTGCTTGCCCTCGTCTGGCTCGCAGGAAGGGTGCCCGCGTATGTGTGGACGCTGCCCCGGCCCGGAATCTTCGCCGCGCTGTGGGTCAGCCCCGGGTGGGGGCTGTTCTTCTTTTCGCCGGTGCTCGTCATAGCCGGTATCGGCGCGGTCGTATCGGCACGGCAGCACCCGGTCGCTGCGTGGCTGAGCTGGGGCGGCGGTCTGCTCTACATTCTGCTCTCGACCACGAATCCCTTCTGGTGGGGCTATTGGGCGTTCGGCCCGCGACAGTTGGTCCCGCTGCTGCCGCTGTTCTGCCTGGCGCTGCCTGCCGGGTATGTCTGGCTGGTGGCTCGGCTCGGCAGCGCAGGCAAAGCACTTGCGGTGGCGCTTGCCGCGCTCAGCGCGGGCGTGCAGCTCCTGGGCGTCGCGGTGCCGTTCAACGTCTACACGCGCGCAGTGCTGTTCGCAGGCAATGTCGGCGGCGCGGATGTCACCTGGAACTGGGCGCTCTGGCCCATTCCGGGGATGCTGCGCTTCCTCCGTCCGCAGGTGCTCGATTTCGCCTGGGTGACGGGCCGCCTGGGACAGGTGGATGTGGCCGGCTCGCTCCTGGCGCCATTGCTAGCCGGCGCGGTCCTGGCAGGGGGATGGCTGCTCTGGGTTGCCCGGCGCAGGGTGCACCGCGGCGTGTCTGTGATGATCACGGGGCTCCTGCTGGTGGGCTGGCTCGTGCTATCGGTCTACCTGCTCCGCTATGTCTATCTCGATGAGCGGTACACGCCAGAACTGGGCTACCCCGCGGCCGCGCAGACCGTGGCCGAGCAGACGCGGCCCGGCGACGTGCTCATCACCGACCTCTGGACCGAGAATCTGACCGGGCCGGCCGTTGCGCTGGTCAACTACTGTCGCGGGGGCTGCCCTCCGCGCTTGGATCTGACGCGCGAGAACCTCACCGACCGGGAGCAGGACTGGCAGGCGCGGCACGCCGCAGACCTGGCCGAATACGACCGGGCCTGGCTCGTGCTGGAGCGTGTGACCGAGGGCGATGCCAACAGCATCGTCGAGCGGTGGCTCGGTGATATCGGGTATGGCGCGGGCTGCGCGTGGCGCGGGCCGCAGGTGCGGCTGTGCCGGTATGACCTGGTTGCAGGCGCGCCTGTCGCGCCGGAGACACAGCAGGCTCGCTTCGGAGCGGGCATCGAGCTTACCGATGTGGAGATCCGGCTGCGCGGGCAGCACGCTGCGGCGGGCTATCTGCTGCCGGGCGAGACGGTGCAGGCGGCGCTGGCGTGGCGCGCGGACCAGCCGCCGGACGCAGACATCGTGCTCTCGCTGCAACTGCTCCGCGGTGATGGGCAGCTTGCCGCGGGGCTGGATCATCGGCCCGGCAACGGCTTCCGGCCCGTCTCCGGCTGGCAGCCGGGCGAGCGCATCACTGACCGCCTCGCGCTGGCCCTGCCGCCCGATGCACCGGCGGGCAGCTACACGCTCAACGTGCTGCTGTACGACGCGCAGACGGGAGAACGTTTGATGGTGCAGACCGCGGACGGTGCGGCAGGCGATGCGCTGACGCTGGCCCACGTCCCGGTGCGGGAGGGTCAGCCATGACCGCTCTCAACCGAGACCGTTACTGGCGCGCGGGCCTCGTGCTCCTGCTGTTCCTCCGGCTCGTGCTCGGCCTCGCCTACAGCGCGCTCAATCCGCTCGGTGAAGCGCCGGACGAGGCCGACCACTACGCCTATGCGGTCTACATCGGCCAGGAAGGCCGGCTGCCGGAGGGCACGACGGTCACGCAGGGCAAACATCCGCCGCTCTATTACCTGTTGGCCGCGGCCGCGGGTCGCGCCGCAGGGCTGGATTTCGACTTCCTGGCCGCGAACCCGGATGTCGGCGTCACCGCAGACGCGCTCGCCCCGAACTTTTTCATCCATACGGCGCTCGAAGCGTGGCCGTGGCAGGCCGGGCCGCTCGCCATGCATCTGGCGCGGGGGGTTTCGGTGCTGGCGGGCCTGCTGCTCGTCCTTGCGACCTACGGGTTGGGCCGCGGCTTGTGGCCCGCGCGGCCGGAGATTGCCCTGGCCGGCGCAGCCTTCGTCGCCTTCCTGCCGGAATCGCTCTTCGTCGGCGGCGCAGTCACCAACGATATGCTGGCCGCTGCGCTGGCTGCCGTAGCGTTGTGGTGGGCCCTAGGGGGCCAGCCCTGGCCCGCCGCGCTGGTCACGGGGGTCGCGCTGGGCCTGGGCTTCCTGACGAAGGCGAGCGTCATCGCAATCTGGCCGGTGGCGGCGCTGGCGCTGCTGCTCGGTGACGGCTGGCGCATCCGCCGGCCCTTCCGCCATCTCGAACGCTTCATCCTGACCGCGGTCATCGCTACGGCCATCGCCGTGCCCTGGCTCTGGCGCAACTGGACGCTCTACGGCGATCCGCTCGGCACGCCCGTCGTGCTCGGCACGATCGACCGCCGCACAGCGCCCCTCGACCTCCTCTGGCTGGCCCGCGGCTGGTTCCTGAGCTTCTGGGGCAAGTTCGGCGGCGCAGGTCATATCGCCCTGCCCTGGCCCCTGTATGCCCTGTGGGGTGTCATCGCCGCGGGCGCTGTCGCGGGCGCGGTGAAGGTTGCAGGTTACAGGTTGAAGGTTGCGCGCGAAGGCGAGCGTCCTTCGACTGGCGGTAGTGAGCCAATGAGTTTGAGCCGTTCACCCGCTCAGGATGCCTTCCACACGGGAGCGCAGTCAACGCCGGCTGAAGCCTCGACTCCCAATCTCGCCGCCGTCCGTTGGCTGGTGCTGGCGGGCGCGCCGTTGCTCGTCATGCTTTCGATGGTATCATACAGCCAGGTCGCGCTCGGCACGGACCAGGGACGGCTCCTGTTTCCTGCCCTGGCCCCCATCGGACTGCTCGTCGCCGCGGGATTGGCCGCATGGCTGCCGGTGGGCCGGTCACGCTGGCTCGCGCCTGCGCTGGCGGGCGTGATGCTCCTGGCCGCGTTGTTGGCGCTCCAGCTCGGCATCCGGCAGCCCTTTGCGCCGCCAATCGCACCTGCGGCTGAGGTCGCGAGCGCAAGGCCGGTGCAGGCCGCGGTTGGGCCGCTGGAGCTGGTTGCGGCTGCATGGTCGCCTGACACCGGCACAGAGCCGCCGCTCACGCTCTACTGGCGCGCGATGCAGCCGGTGGCCGTGGACCTGCGCGTGATTTTCCGCGTGTACGGGAGCGACGGCGCGGTGCTGTGGGAGTGGAAGCGTTCGCCGGGCGCGGGCCGCTACAGCACGGATCGCTGGCAGCCCGCGCAGGTGATTCGCGATCCGTATCGCATTCCGGATGAGGCGATGGCCGCGCTGTCCCGCGCAGACGTGACGGTATACGCGTTCCCGGATGAAACGCCGCTGGGCCGGGCGGATGTGCCCTTGCCCGGTAACTTCCCCCCCGCTGAGTGATGGGTGACATGCGTGCTCGCTTGAACTTCGACGTTTGGCGCGGATGGCTGAGGGCTGCCTGGCCCGTACTGCTGATCGTCCTGCTGATCCTGCCCGCGCTGCAGCCGTTGTGGCAGGCGGGTCTCCAGCAGACGGACGACGGCGCGCACCATGTCTTCCGCTTGTTCAGCCTGGACCGCGCGCTGCGGGCCGGGCACATCGGCGCGCGCTGGCAGGCAGAGGAAGGCTTCGGCTACGGCTTCCCGGTCCTCAACTTCTACGCGCCGCTCAGCTATTACATCGGCCTGCTCTTTCACCGGCTCGGCGCGGGGTTCGTCACCTCGTTCGAGTGGACGCTGGCAGCAGGGCTGGTCCTGTCCGCGGTTGCTATGTATTTCTTTGCGCGCGAGCTGCTCGGCAGATGGGGCGGCGCGCTGGCTGCGGTCGCGTACGCCTGGGCGCCGTATCATCTGGCGGATGCGTGGATGCGGGGCGCGCTGGCCGAGCATCTGGCGTTCATCTGGCTGCCGCTGCTCCTGCTCGCGCTCCTGCAGGTCAGCCGGGCCGCGGGCCGCAGCGAACCGCGGGCGACCTGGGGACCGGTGTTGTGGGGCGGCGCGGCGGTCGCGGGCCTCGTGCTGACGCACAACCTGACCGTGCTGCTGGCCGTGCCTGTGCTGGCCGCCTGGGTGCTCCTGCTCACGTTTGCGGGCGTGTCGGATGGGGCGGCACGGTGGCGTTTCCTGCGCGGGACGGTGCTTATGGGGCTGCTGGCCCTCGTGCTCAGCGCGGCCTTCTGGCTGCCGGCGGTCACGGAAGCGCGTTACGTCCGCGCGGGGCACATTCCCGAGGAGTTCGCCGCCTGGTCGAGTGCGCTAGAGCAGCCCCGCTATCTGCTCGGCGGGAGCTGGGATCACCACTACGTTACGCCGGAGCGCGGCATCGAGCACCGCCTGGGGCTGGCGCAAGGCGCACTGGCCGGGCTCGGCCTCTTGGTCGGCCTGGTGCAGCGGCGCAGGCTGTCGCGCGTTGCGGCCTCCGCGCTGCCTGTCCTGGCCGGGCTGACCCTCTTCGCGTTGTTCATGCAGTCGGCGCTATCCGCGGCCATCTGGCGCATTCCGGGCCTGCTGCTCCTCCAGTTCCCCTGGCGCTGGCAGACACTGGCCGCGCTGAGTACCGCGCTGCTGACCGGTTACCTCACACTCATGTTGCCCCGGGAACTCGATATCGCAGCTCCAGCCGACGATACGGTGGACCCGGATGGACACCCTGACCGGCCAGGAGCGCTTAACAAAACCTTCTCACGCTCCGGTCGGTCTCCTGACCGAGCCGGGGGGCACGGTCGGAGACCGGCCCCAGCGGAGGTTTTGTTAGAGACTCCAAAGCCTCAATTCCGGCCCCTTGTGGCGAGTATTCTCGTCATCCTTGTTGCGCTCCTGCTGGCGAGCGCGGCGCTGCCCAACCTGCCGTGGCAGCCGATGAACATCCCCGCGACAGACATCCCTGCGACGGATGAAACGATCAACCTCGCGAATCTCGCAATGTACGACTATGGCCGGGGGCTGTGGCTGCGCGAGCACGGCAGCCCGTGGATGTTCGAGTACATGCCGGTCTCCGTGCAGACCCCGCGCGAGGAGTTTTTTCTGCCTGATTCCGCCTCTGATACTGGCGCCGCTGCGATGGAGCCGCTCGCCGTCACGATCACGCCGGGCCGCCAGGCGCCGCTTGCCAGGGCGTACCGCGTTGCCTCGGCGCAGCCGTGGACGTTTCAGTTGCACCAGTTCTACTTCCCCGGCTGGGAGGCCGTGATCGACGGCCGCGTGCAGCCCGCGGCAGCCGCCGGGCCGCTCGGATTAGCCGGTGTGGACGTGCCCGCAGGCGAGCATGAGGTCGTCTTCCGCTTCGGCTCGACCCCCCCGCGACGGATCGGGTGGGCGATCACGCTCGCGACGCTGGCCGGAGTACTGCTGTTCAGGGGTATGCACATTTGGAGTCGAGGCTTTAGCCGGTTAGCCTGGCTGCGTGCGCGCCTGGTCCCGTTTGTCGTCATCATCGTCATTTACGCGGTCCTGACCGCGGCCGCGCGGCTGGCGCGGCCCGCGGACTTCACCCCCGCGGCGGTCAGCGCGAACTTCGCCAACCAGGTGCAGTTGGCAGGCTACCACGCGCCGGCAGACACCCTGCGCCCCGACCGGGAGGCCGCGGTGCTGCTGCACTGGTTGGCCCTGACCGACCCGGCGACCAACTACAAGGTCTTTGTGCATCTGGTCGACGCGGGCGGCCAGCTCTGGGCGCAGCACGACGGCGAGCCGGGCTTCTTCTTCTCCCCGACGACGCGCTGGCAGGCGGGGGAGGTGGTGGACGACACGCATATCCTCGAATGGCAGGGCGACCCTCCGCCGGGACATTACCAGCTGCGGGCGGGGCTGTATGATCCGGCGACAGGCGCGCGGTTGGCCGTCCTCGGCCCGGACGGGCAGCCGGTCGCGGACCAGGTGTTGCTGGCGGAGTTCGACATCCCATGAAGCGGCTCCGTGCGGTCCTCCTGGCGTTGATGTGCCTGCCCGCAGTTGTGCCGCTGCTGCGGGACGGCTTCTTCGCGTCGGATGACGGGCTTTTTCACGTCTACCGCGCGACCGCGCTGGCGGACGCGTGGCAGCACGGCGTGCTGCACCCCCGCCTCTTCCCTGACTTCGGCTTCGGCTACGGACAGGCCGTCCTCAACTTCTATGCGCCTCTGGCCTACTGGCCGCCCGCGCTCCTGTCACTGTTGGGCATATCGCCGTCTGTCGCTGTGGAGGTCACATTTGCGTTGGGGTTCGTCCTCGCGGCCCTCGCGGCCTACGGCTTTGCCCGCTCGCTCTGGGGACCGTGGGGCGGGCTGCTGGCCGCCGTCGCGTACACTTACTTCCCGTACCATCTGGCCGATGTCTACGTGCGCGGCGCGCTGCCTGAGCACATGGCCTTCATCTGGCCGCCGCTCATCCTGTGGGCGCTGACCGCGGTGTTTCGGAGCATGCGGCCGCTGCCGCCGCTCCTGTGGGGTGGGCTGGCCTGGGCCGGGCTGGTCTACACCCACAACCTGACCGCGCTGCTGCTGCTGCCGGTGGCCATTCTCTTCGTTGTACTGCTGGCCGGCTGGACGCGGCAGCCGCGGCTCCTGCTTCATGCGGCCGCGGCGCTGGCGCTCGGCCTGGGGTTGAGCGCGCCGCTCTGGCTGCCCTACTTTGCAGAGAGCCGGTTTGTCGGGCTGGCGCTCGGCCCGTCGGATGGCTACCGGGCGCACCTCGCACCATTGGGCCAGCTCGTGCAGGCCGCGCTGTTCTACCGCTACCGCGAGCGGTCGCCCGTCGTCTCGCCGGACGAGTTGCGGGCCGATTATCCGCTTAGTTGGCTTACGGCCGGGCTGGTCGTCCTGGTGCTGGCCCTCTGCCTCTGGCGCGGGCGGCGGCAGCACGCCCGGTCTGTCACAGCCTTCGGGCTGGTGCTGGTCGCCGCGTCCGTGCTGATGACCTCCGCCGCCAGCCTGCCCATCTGGGAGCCGCTAACGCCGGTCCTCGGTAGCCTGCAGTATCCGTGGCGGTTCATGGTGCTCGCCGCGGTAGGGCTGATCTCCGTTGCCGCCGCGCTGCCGGGGCTGTTCCTGGATGGCTTGATAGGCTTTACCGAGCATCCTGAGCGGAAGGGCGTCGCTCAGCCAGGCAAGGCTTGGCTGCGACGCACGCAGTCGAAGGATGTGACCCCAGCCACAACTCATCCTTCGACTGGTCATAGCTCATCAACAGCATTGAGCCGTTCACCCGCTCAGGATGCTTCCATCATTGGGTTGATCCTCGTCATCCTCGCGGTCCTATTGCTCATCCAGCCGCTGCCGCACCTGCCGCTTGACCCTCTGCCCTTCACCGCGGCCGATGCCGCGACGCCGGACCGCATGTGGCGGGAGGACCATGCCGCAGGCCAGGTCGGCGCGACCTGGACGGGCGAGTTCCTGCCCTTAACCGTGACGGAACAACGGTGGGCGCTGGGGCGTCCGCGAGAGGGGGCGACCGGCACGCCTGCCCCGGCAGCGCGGCCCGTGGTGACCGTCGAGCGGGTGGGCTATGACAGCCTGGCGCTGGCGATCGAAACGGGCGAGCCGTTGACGCTCCGCCTGCACCAGTTCCACCTGCCCATGTGGCGGGCGCAGCTCAACGAAGTGGAGACAGCGACGTATCCATCCGGCGAGCTGGGGCTGGTGAGCGTGGACGTGCCCGCAGGCCGCGAAAGTGTCGCGTTCCGTTTCGGTCCGTCGCGCTCGTGGATAATCGCCGGAGTGCTCGGGGGGCTGGCGGCGCTGGCGTGGGCGGTGCTGGCGTTTGCCTCCGTCGTTCCAGTTGCGAGTGGAGTCGAGGCTTCAGCCGGTCACGTTCCGGCTCCACGTCCACGCCCAAACCGGCTAAAGCTTCGACTCCGGCAGTCTGCCAGTGTTGGAGAGACAGCTTCCCGCGGTCTACGGGCCGCAGGGGCCGCGCTGGTTATCTGCGCGCTCGTGCTGGCGCTCAACGGGTGGGGCGTGGGCCGGCGGAGCTGGACGCCGCAGCCCGCTCAGACGGCGGTGGGGGATGTGGCCCTGCTGGTCGGGTATGACGTCGCGCCCGTGCGCGATGCGCTCGACGTGACGCTCTACTGGTACGCGCTGCGCGAGGTAGGCACGAACTACAAGGTCTTTGTCCATGCGGTCGGCGCTGACGGGCTTGTCATCGGCCAGCATGACGGCGACCCGGTCGGCGGCTTCACGCCGACGACGCGCTGGCGGGCCGGTGAGGTCATCGTGGACCGCCATCGCGTGCCGCTGCCCGCGGGGCTATCGGGCGAGGTCGGCATCCGGGCCGGGATGTATCAGCCGGAGCCATTACAAAACCTCCCGCTCGACCCGCCGACCGCCGATGGCCGGGTGGACTTGGGGACCGTAATGGTGCGGTAGTATGCCACGCGTAGAAACCCGCTTCCTCGCAGGAAGCGGGTTTCTGGCGGACTGATCCGCTTATCCGTTTCAATCCGTTGCCTTGCAGATGGTATAATAAGTTTCCTATGATCGCTGACCTTCCGCAGACGGTGCTGCATCGCATCGAATCTGCTCTGTATAGCCCAAACCGCCGCACAGCCTACGTCGCACGCGGTCTGCTCTTCGCGCTCGCCGCGCTGGTGGCCGCGCTGACGGTGGCCGCGCTGGGGCCGCTGTACGCCATCGCCGGCTTCATCGTGCTGATCGGCGGGCTGCTCATCCTGCGCGATATCCGCTGGGGCCTGCTGGCGCTGTTCGGCGTCATCGGGCTGCTGCCCTTTGCAGCCCTGCCCTTCAAGCTCGGCTTCCGGCCCACCTTCCTCGACGTGGCGCTGCTGGCCGTCTACTTCGTGTGGGTCTTGCGCGTGGTCACCCGCCGCGACCGCGAGCTGGTCGGCACGGCGCTCGGCCCGCTGGTCTTCCTGTTCCTGCTGATGGCCGTCTTCTCGTTCGCCAACGGCCTGCGCTACAGCCGGCCCAGCATGACCGTGATTCGCAACTTCGCGGAGCTGGCGCTGGCGATCGCCTTCTTCTTCGTGCTCGTCAACACCCTGCGCCGCCGCGCCGACGTGGACTTCATGGCCCGTCTCGTCATGCTGGCCGGGGCCGCCGGGGCCGCCATCGCGGTCGTCTTCTACGTCATCCCTGAAGCCTGGACCATCCGCATCTTGAACGCGTTGGGCCGCTTCAACTACCCGGGCGGCGCGGGCGCGCTGCGCTACATCGAGGATAGCGCCGACAACCCCATGCGCGCCATCGGCACAATGGTGGACCCGAATGTACTCGGCGGGTTCCTCATCCTGGTCACGGCCTTCACACTGCCGCAACTGGTCAGCCCGCGGCCGCTGTTCCGCCGTTCGTGGATTCTCGCCTTCGTGGCGGCCGAGGCGCTGGCGCTGTACCTGACCTACAGCCGCGGCTCGATGGCCGGGCTGGTGGCCGGGGTGGCCGTCATCGGGCTGCTGCGCTACCGCAAGCTGCTGCTGGCCGGGGCAGTTGCTGCAGCCCTGCTGATCTTCCTGCCGCAGACGCAGGCATACATCGTGCGTTTTGTCGAAGGCATCCAGCTCCAGGATCGGGCAACGCTGATGCGCCTGGGCGAATACAAGGACGCGCTCGCGCTGATTGCCCGCTATCCGTGGCTGGGGGTCGGCTTTGCCGGCTCACCCGACGCCGACCTGTATGTGGGCGTGTCGAACGTCTACCTGCTGATGGCCGAGATCATGGGCGTGATCGGGGTGACGGTGTTCCTCCTGGTGCTGGCCGGCTACCTGCGCAGCCTGTGGGTGGCCTGGCGGAAGAACACGGATCCGGGGCTGGAGGCGCTGTTCCTTGGTCTCGGCGCCGCGATTGTCGGCGGCATGGTCGGCGGCATCTTTGATCACTACCTGTTCAATCTGGTCTATCCGCACATGGGCGTCCTGCTTTGGACCTATCTCGGGCTCGGCATGGCGGCTACGCGCCTGGTTGAGCCGCCTGCGCCCCCTGCCGTCAGTAGCGCCCTAACTGAAGTTGTGTAGCCCTGCCCTTTGTGGTATAGTCGGCTGCATAGTCACGACCCTTACTCTTTTGACATAAGCCCCACCCCAGGAGGTAAGCATGGAATTCTCCAGCATCGATCTTAAGCGGTGTACGCTGGTTCGCCTTTCCGGCCGCATCGACGGCAGCGTCGCCCCTGATTTGGGCGCCAAGTTGCGCGAGCTCACCGATGCCGGGCACTACAAACTGGTCCTCAATATGAAAGACGTGAACTACACCTCCAGCGCGGCGCTGCGCGAGCTGATCAGCACGTGGAAGAACTGCCGCCGCTGGAATCGCGGGGACATGCGTCTGGCCGAAGTCAATCCCAACATCAAGAAGGTTCTTGACCTGACGGGCTTGAGCACGCAGTTCGTCATCTTCGACACTGAGGCTCAGGCAGTTGGGAGCTTCTAAGCCCGCCTGAGGGTGCGAGAAGCTGGAAGTCGCCATTCGGGGCCGGCCTCCAGCTTCTTTTCGTTTGAGCTCAAGGTGTGCCAGGCGTATGGACGCTTTCCAGCGCGCAATCTCCGTCTACGACGCGGATGACCTGCCCGGGGTCTTTGCCTTCATGGAAGAAGCCTGCGAGGATGCCCAGGTCGACCCAGGGCTTTGCTTCGACCTTCAGCTTGCGGTCGAAGAGGCCTGCTGCAATGTCATCGAGCATGCCTACGACGGGGCAGGCGGCGAATTCACCATCTGGTTTGTCAGCCGGGGCCGTGACGTGGTCATCACGGTGCACGATCATGGCCGGCCGTTCACGCCCAGCGAGATTGCCCGGCCCGATCTGACCCTGCCGCTGGAGCAGCGGCCCATCGGCGGTTTGGGGCTGTACATCATCTATCAGTTGATGGATGAAGTGCGATTTACCTTTACGGAGGATGGCAATACGCTCGTCATGGTGAAGCGGAATGCCATCCTCGTCAAGGAGGGGAATGGCTGAGGCCAGACACACCGGAACGCAACCTGCCCCGACGGGCCGGCCGCGCGGCCGCCGGATTGTGCGCCGCCACGCCGAGCTTGCCACGCTGACCGAGATTGGCCGCGCCATCGTGCAGGCGCAGTTGGATGAAGACGCGCTGTGCGAGTTCATCTACCAGCTTGCCGGGCGCATTGTCCCCACCGATAACTTCCAATTGGGCCTCTTCGAGGAGGGCCGCTACCGCATCAAGGTGTGGGTGCGCGACGGCCAGCGCCAGCCCCCGGCGACCTTCCCGCTCACGCCGGGCCAGGGCATCATCGGCTGGCTGGCCGCGACGGGTCAGTCGCTGCTCGTGAATGACTTCCTCACGGAGATGGACAGCCTGCCCGCCCGGCCCACGTATATCAGCCAGAATCCGCCCCGTTCTGCGGTGTTCCTGCCCCTGGTGGCCGGCGCAACGACCATCGGCGCGCTATCCATCCAGAGTCCCGCGCCCCATGCCTTCACCGAGGACCATCTGCGCCTGCTCGGCATCCTGGCGAATCAGTCGGCGGCGGCGTTGAGCACCGCGCGGCTCTACCGGCACAACGAGCGCCGCCTCAACGACCTGATGACCATCTCCGAGGTAGGCCGCAAGTTGACCAGCATCCTCGATCTGGACTTGCTGCTGACGCAGGTCGTCGAGCTGATTCGGTCGCGCTTTGGCTATTACCACGTGCAGATCTTCCTGGTGGAGGCGGGCAGCGACCGGGCGCTTTTCAAGGCATCCAGCGGCCACCAGATTGGCTCCAGCCAGCTTGCCCAGAAGTGGCTGCGCGAGGGCCGCTCCATGCACATCGGGCGGGAGGGCATCATCGGCTGGGTCGCGCAGCACGGCGAGCCGCTCATGGCGAACGATGTCTCTGCGGAGCCGCTGTATATCCCGGACGACCCGCGGCTGCTGCCCGACACGCGCGCGGAGCTGGCCGTCCCGCTGATCGTCGAAGAGCGCGTGATCGGCGTGCTGGATGTGCAGAGCACGCAGCGCGATGCGTTTGGGCCGGATGACCTGTTCATCCTGCGCACGCTGGCCGACCAGGTGGCCGTGGCCGTGAACTCAGCGCGCGCGTATGAAGCGCAGCGTGAAGAGGCCTGGGTCACAACGGTGCTGCTCCAGGTGGCGGAGGCGACCAGCCAGGCCGAGAACGTCAACGAGGTGCTCGACACCGCGACCCGCGTCACGGCCATGCTGGCGGGTGTGGAATCAACCGCCATCTGGCTGCGGGATGACGACAGCGAGGTGTTCGAGTTCGGCGCTTCCTTCGGGCTGGCGTGGGAGCGCGTGCTGGCAGACGATGTGCCGGCTGAGGACGCGTTCATGCTGGACGAGCTGACGGCGCGGCTGCGCCTGCCGCCGGGCGCATGGGATGCGGTGGACCGGCTGCGCGCGGAGCGGACGGCGGTGGTCATCGATGATATCACCGCCCTACCGCCGGCCTTCCGCGAGGTGTGTCCCGGCGATACGGTTGCACTGCTGCCCATGCTGAACAAGGGACAGGTGTTTGGCGTCATGGGCGCCAGCTTCAAGCGGGAGCTGGCCCCGGCCCTCGACGAGCGGCGGCTCGCAATGTTGAGCGGCATCGCGCACCAGGTTGCCGCAGCCGTGGATAACAGCCGCCTGACTGCGCTGCGCGAGGAGGAGGTGTGGACCTCCACCGTGCTGCTCCAGGTGGCCGATGCCATCCGCCGCCTCCAGGCGGTCGAGGTGACGCTGGAGCAGGTCGCCCGGCTCGTGCCTGCATTGACAGGCGTGGACCGCTGCGTCGCCCTCTTGCTAGACGATACGGGCAACTACCGCGTGCGCACTGTCCATGCCCTGCGCGACGGGCTGGCCGAGGCGTACATGGGCGCGGTCATCCGGCCCGGCGAACTGCCGCTGCTCGACGACGCCTGCCGGCTGGGGCAACCGCTGGTCGTCAACGACACGGTGGGCAACCCCCGCGTGCCTGCCGAGTGGCATGCGCTGTACGGCAGCCGCACGATTCTGACCGTGCCGCTGCTGGTGGCCGATGAGCCGATCGGCGCATTCCTGGCTGATGACGTGCAGGGCACACACATCTTCAGCCCGCGACGCGTCCGTATTGTTACCGGCATCGCGAACCAGGCGGCCATCGCCATCGAGAATGCGCGGCTGCAGGCGCAAGAAGCCCGCCGCGCGCAGCTCGCCCGGGAGCTGGAGCTGGCGCATGACATCCAGCGCAAGCTGCTGCCCGCGGAGGCGCCCACCGTGCCCGGCTACCAGGTCGTGTACCGCTGGCGCTCCGCGCGCGAGGTGGGCGGCGACTTCTTCGACTTCGTGCCGCTGGACGAGGACCGGCTGGGGCTGGTCGTGGCCGATGTCGCAGACAAGGGCATTCCTGCCGCGCTCTACATGATGTTCGCGCGGACCGTGCTGCGCGCGGTCGCGCTCTCCGGCCGCAAGCCGGTCAACGCATTGCAGCGCGCCAACGAACTCATCCTGGCGGAGAGCCAGGCCGATATGTTCGTAACCGTGTATTACAGCGTCCTGGACAGCCGCAAGCATCTGTTGACCTACGCCAGCGCCGGACACAACCTCGCGCTCTATGCCTCGCAGGAGGCGGGCAAGATTGAGCCCATGCTGACTGCGGGCATTCCGCTGGGCGTGGTATCGAGGGCCGTGTTCGGGCAGAAGACGCTGCTGCTCGCGCCGGGCGATGTAGTGCTGTTTTATACGGACGGCGCGGTGGAGGTGCAGAACGCGGAGGGTGAGGAGTTCGGCGCGGAACGGCTCTCTGCGGTCCTGGCTGAGCATCTGACCGAGCCGGCGGAGGCCATCGCAGAAGCAATCGATGCGGCCGTGCAGGCTTTCGCAGGCGAAGCGGCGCAATATGACGATTTCACGTTGATACTGGTGAAGCGGGAACCCGATGCTGATTGACCTACATGCACATACGCGGCCGTGCTCGCCCTGTTCGGTGCAGACGGCGGACGAACTTATCCAGGCGGCGATGCAGGCCGGACTCCATGCTATTTGTGTGACCGATCATCTGTATGCGTGGGGCGGCCGCGCAGCACAGGCGCTGGCGCGTGAGCAGTATGGCTTCACCGTGTTTCGCGGGGTCGAGGCGCGGACGACGCTGGGCGACATCCTGGTGTTCGGGCTGGACGAGGACATCCCCGACGGCGTGGACGGCGTGGAACTGCTGCGCCGCGTGGATGAGCTCGGCGGGGCCAGCGTGCTCGCCCATCCCTTCCGGCACGGCGGCGGGCTGGCGCTGTGGCAATGGCTCGAAAAGCAGGGCCTGGCGCTGGATGCGAACCTGGCTGTCCGGCCCGAGTTCGTGCATCTGCACGCCGTCGAGACGTTCAACGGACAGGTGAATGCCGATGAGCTACGGCAGGCCGAGGACCTGGCGCGCATCCTGGGGCTGCCGGTCGTCGGCGGGTCGGATGCGCACGCGACCGCACAGGTCGGCGCGACGGCGACGGAGTTCGCGCGCCCTGTAGCCGATGAGCGCGAGCTGGCGCGGGAGATTCGCGAGGGCCGCGTGCGTCCGCGACGGCTGCGGTAGTGGATATGCGCCTGATCTGAGACTGGCCCGTCGAGCACCCGCTCGGCGCAGCTTTATGTTAGTGATAGCCTCCGGCATTGTGTTTGTAGGCCGTTTGTACTAAGATGATGGGCAGGTGGCGATGTGCCATCTTAGCCTCCCCAACAACCCTCTGCCAGACCTGTTGGGGGCACATTCGCAGGAGGATATTCTTATGCGCTACCGCATCCATCCCCCTCGTTCGCTGCTCATCGTGATCGTGACGCTGGTGCTCTGTCTCTTCGCCACGGGCGCTTCGGTCGCCCAGGACACCGGGCCTGCCTCAGCCCCGGATCCGAGCCTGACAGCCGACCTGGCCGCGCCGGCCGCCATCCCGTCCGGCGGGCCTGGATTTTTCTCGCAGTCTGCGCTGACGTTTCAGCCCTACCCCAACCAAACGGTGCCCTTCTCCATCAGCGGTCGCACGTTATACAACCCTGACAGCTCCACGCACTACTACGAAGCGCCGGTGAACTTGCCTAACGGAGTGACGATTACCCGGTTCGTTGTCTGGTATACCGACAACAGCACTTCCAACATGTGGGCGGCGTTAGCTCGCGCAGGCCTGGATGACTCCAGTGTCGCGCAGATCGGGTATGTCGCTTCAACGGACGCCGCAGCGGGTATCCGCTACCTGCAGGATACATCGATTGCCACCCCCGTCGTGAACAACGGCTCCTATATGTACTGGGTGGAGGTGGGCTTGCCGCCGAGCTCAGGCGCCGGCATCCTTTCGTTCCGCATCGATTATCGTTATGGCTCCGCGCTGCCGCTGACATTGAGATAGGCGTGAATAGCAAGACTCCCCGGCTTCTTACGGAGCCGGGGAGTCTGGTTACTCGTTACTCTTTACTTGTTACGGCCTAGTACATATCAGGGCTGGGGCCAGCCGGGGCCGCCGGCTTTTCCTTCTCCGGGATGTCGGTGATCAGGGCCTCGGTGGTCAGGATCATGGCGGCGATGGATGCCGCATTCTCCAGGCCGCCGCGGGTGACCTTCGCCGGGTCGATGATCTGCTTTGCGATCATGTCGCCGTAGTCTTCCGCCATCACGTCGAAGCCATAGTGCAGGTTGTTGTTTTCCTTCTGCGTGCGGCGCACGTTCTCGACGATGACCGCGCCGTCGTAGCCGGCGTTCTCAGCGAGCGTGAACATGGGCTCGGGCAGGGCCTTGCGCAGGATCTTGACGCCGGTCAGCACATCGCCTTCCAGGCCGCCTTCGACTGCATCCAGGGCCGCAATCGCGTTCAGCAGCGCCACACCGCCGCCGGGCACGATGCCTTCCTCAACCGCCGCGCGGGTCGCGCTCAGTGCGTCCTCGACCCGGTGCTTCTTTTCCTTCAGCTCGACCTCGGTGCCGGCGCCGACACGGATGATCGCGACGCCGCCCGCCAGCCGGGCCAGCCGCTCCTGCAGCTTTTCCTTGTCGTAGTCGCTGGTGGAGTTCTCGATCTCGACGCGAATCTGCTCGATCCGGCCGCGGATGAGTTCGCCCTCGCCCTTGCCGCCGACGATGGTGGTGTTGTCCTTGTCCGAGATGACCTTGTCGGCCTGGCCGAGGTCGCTGATCAGCGCGCTCTCGAGCTTCTTGCCGAGCTTCTCGGTGATGACGGTGCCGCCGGTCAGCACGGCGATGTCCTGCAGCATGGCCTCACGGCGATCGCCGAAACCAGGGGCCTTGATCGCCAGACAGTTGAACATGCCGCGCAGCTTGTTCAGCACCAGGGTCGCCAGCGCTTCGCCGTCCACGTCTTCCGCAATAATCACGACGTCGCGCTTGCCGAGCTGGACCAGCTTCTCCAGGATCGGGACGATGTCCTGCGCCGCGGAGATCTTCTTGTCGGTGATGAGGATGTACGGGCTGGTGAGCTGGGCCTCCATCGCCTCGGGGTTGGTCATGAAGTACGGGCTCAGGTAGCCGCGGTCGAACTGCATGCCTTCGACATACTCGGTCTCGAACAGCAGGCCCTTGGCCTCTTCAACCGTGATGACGCCGTCCTTACCGACCTTGTCCATCACGTCCGCAATGAGGTCGCCGATTTCCTGATCCTGGGCCGAGATAGCGGCCACGGCGGCGATTTCTTCCTTGGTGGTGATGGCGATGGCCTGGCTGCGGATGTGCTCGGACAGAGCGGCCACACCCTTGTCGATGCCGCGCTTGAGCAGCATGGGGTTGGCGCCGGCGGCCACGTTCTTCAGGCCCTCGGTCACGATGGCCTGGGCCAGGACGGTCGCGGTGGTGGTGCCATCACCGGCGATGTCGTTGGTCTTGGTGGCGGCTTCCTTGAGAAGCTGCGCGCCCATGTTCTGGAACGGTTCCTGCAGCTCGATTTCCTTCGCCACGGTCACGCCGTCGTGCGTGATGGTCGGTGCGCCCCACTTCTTATCGAGGGCCACGTTGCGACCCTTGGGGCCGAGGGTGGACTTAACCGCGCTTGCGAGCGTGTCAACGCCGATCTTGAGGTTGCGGCGAGCTTCTTCAGAGAAGATCAACTGCTTGGCTGCCATTGAATGTCACTCCTGATAAATAATCATCTGGTCTCTGCGGGCCGTAAAACCCACAGGGTTCGGTCTTTATTCCACGATGGCGAGGATGTCGGACTCGCGCAGGATGAGGACCTTCTTGCCATTCATCTTGATCTCGGTCCCGGAGTACTTCGCGTACAGGACCTTGTCACCGACTTTGACTTCCATCTTGATGTAGTCGCCGTCATCGTCCATGCGGCCGGGGCCGGCGGCGATGACAGTGCCCTGCTGCGGCTTCTCTTTGGCGGTCTCCGGCAGGATGATGCCACCGGCGGTGACTTCTTCCTGCTCCGTCGGCTCAACAACCAGACGATCGGCGAGCGGCTTGAGATTCATAGTCCAATAGCCTCCCTGGAAAAGATGTGGCCCAATCAGGTTGGGCAGATATCACGACATGCTGTGATTTAGCACTCTCGCTATCTGAGTGCTAAGCAAGCCGGATTTTACCCAATAGAAGGGAACTCGTCAAATTCGAGGGGGGTGCTTATTTGGGGTTGCGCTTAGGAGAGGCGCGTTTGACCGCCCGCTCCTGACTTTCACTGCCTCGATAGGGAGGAGCATTAAGATAAACGATTCGCCCACGTTTCAGGTCACTCATACGACTTGCGATATGAGGGTCAAGTTCCTCCAGTGTTTGATGGGTTGTGATGATTGTTGGTAGCTTGGTCACGTAGCGATGATTCATAAGCTGAAAGAGTTTCTCTTTGGCCCAGAGTGTTGCATTCTCGGTTCCCAGGTCATCAAGCACCAGCAACCAGACAGCTTTGATCTGTTCAAATGCTCTATCAAGTGAAATTGTGCTGGTGGGCGCAAATGTGCTACGCAGATGATCAAGTAGATCTGGAACTACCACGAGCATGGGTGATGGTTTTCCCTGTTCAACTTGGTAATTGGCGATTGCGGAAGCTAAGTGCGTCTTCCCAGATCCATATGTACCACTGAAGATAAGCCAACCGCTGGGATCTGCGGCATACTCTCGTGCTTGCTCCAGCGCATCTCGTAAGCCTTTCCGCTGTTCAGCCAACATTTCATCTTCGAGCCGCATTGAGAAGTTTTCTAAACTGTTTTCGGTGTACAAAGCAAGGGCGTTTAAATCACGGACACCCCGGTTTGCGGTGCCTATCAGACTTTGGCTACCTCCCCGAAAGTCGGGTGCATCAATCTCGACTAGCTGAGACAGATCGAGATCTGCGAGACGCGATGAAATGCGAGGGTCAATCTCTTCCAACCGCAGATTTGAAGTCATCACTGTAGCGAGCTGTGCATTGTAGCGGTAGTTGATGATCTGAAACAGCTTTTCCTGTGCCCAAGCTGTGCTGTTGTGTGCGCCAAGATCGTCCAGGACCAACAGTGGCGCTTCGCGGATGGTATCGAGTCGTTCATCCACACCGGTCTCGCTGTTCGGTGCATACGCAGCACGCAGGTGATCTAGCAGGTCAGGCACGACTACGAACATGACCGGCCGGCCCAACGCAAGGTTGTAGTTGGCGATAGCCGCTGCCAGATGAGTTTTGCCGGAACCATAACCACCTAGCAACACAATCCATCCTCGGGGCTGTTGAGCGTATGCATAGCATGCTTCGTAGGCCCCCCGCAGGGAGGCGCGTACCGCTGATGGCCCGCCGATACCATCGGGCAGGAATGAGTCGAAAGTGAAACGTTCAAGCGCGGCAAGGTTGCTGATGTCACGCAACGTGCGCGTGCGTTCGACAATCAGACGAGCTTCTGTACAGCGGCAAGGCACGAGCCGGTTGAAGCGTGGATCCCCGGGCGGCACGTCGTAGATCAGGAAGCCCTTGCCTTTGCAGATGGGACAAGTATCGGGTTTGGGTGCGAGTGGATCACGCAATGATTTGGCTCCCCTTTGTTGAGGGAGTTCGCCGGTCTTGCGTTGTTCGTTTCCATAGTTGTCGAGCAAGTCACTGAGTGGTTTCATCGTTTCACCTGCTACTTGTTGCCAGGTTTCCTTTCACTATAACGACGGACCAGAGTTTCATTGTCCGGCCGATACTCAGGACTTCGTTCAGTGCGATCTCGTCCTTCGTCACGCCACCGTTCTAAAATACGTAGAATGTAGCGCCAGCTCCGCTTGTTCAGGCTGACTGCCTCGCGAAACGCGTCGGCGATCCACTCGGCCGGGAAGTGCTTCTCCGCGTCGCGCAGTTCCTCGGCAATCATCGGCGTCAACATGCCGATGTTCTGCTCGTACAGCACGAAGATGGTGGGCCGCTCCACCTGGAGCTGCAGGTCCTCGCTCACATCGGCCTGCAGGTCCAGCTCGCCGGCGCGCAGCCTCTCCAACACCTCGCGGCCGTTGGCGCTGTTGATCATGTACCAGTCTTCAGGGGTGTCCGCGGCGGCTCCGCGGCGCACCGTCGTGTGCAGCAGCGCGCCGCGCGCACAGGCGCGTTCCAGCGCGTCGCGCAGCACGTCCTCGCCGCTGAGCTTCGGCGTTGCCAGCCCGTCCAGCAAGCGCTGGTCGGCCAGCAGCTCGTCCAGCCGGGCATAGCGCAGCACCCCGCGCTTTTTGCCGATCAACCAGAACAGGTGCAGGATGACCTTCAGCTCGGCCAGGTTGTCCACCAGCGGCAGCAGCTCACTGAAGAACTGGTTCGGCACCGGCGTCGTGCTCAGCTTACCGGCCGGGAAGCCGGCGAACCCCTGCATCTGCTTGCGCGCGGGACTCATCGGCTCACTCCAATGCCTCGCGCACGACTTCCAGATTCTCGAACTTGGTCAGTTCCTTGCGGAAGTACAGCGGGATCGAATCCGTCGGCCCGTTGCGGTGCTTGGCGACGATGACGTCCGCGATGTTCTTTTTCTCGCTGTTCTCCTTGACCATGTCCTCGCGGTAAATGAACATGACGATATCCGCGTCTTGCTCGATGGCGCCCGATTCCCTGAGGTCCGACAGCATGGGTTTGTGATCGGTCCGGCTTTCGATGGCGCGCGAGAGCTGCGAGAGCGCGATGAGCGGCGTCTCCAGCTCGCGCGCAAGGCTCTTGAGCGAGCGGGAGATGTAACTGATTTCCTGGACCCGGTTCTCGCTGCGGTTGTCTCCGCGCATGAGCTGAAGATAGTCCACGACCACCATATCCAACCCGTGCTCGGCCTGCAGCCGCCGCGCCTTGGTGCGCAGCTCCAGCGCAGACAGCGCCGGCGTATCGTCGATGAAGAGCATGGTGCTGGAGAGCTCGCCTGCCGCGGCCATCAGCATGTCCCACTCGTGGTCCTGGATTTCGCCCTTGCGGAGGCGCTGCTGGTCGATGCCGGTCTCCATGGCGAGGAGCCGCTGGACAAGCTGCTCGGCGCTCATTTCGAGGCTGAAGAAGGCAACCACCTTGCGATATCTGCGCGCAGCGTTGAGTGCGAAGTTCAGCGACAGGCTGGTCTTTCCCACGCTGGGCCTGGCGGCAAGAATAATCAGGTCGGATTTCTGGAAGCCGCCCAGCAGCCGGTCCAACTGCGTGAAGCCGGTCGGGACGCCGAGAATTTGGCCCTGGTGGCGATGGAGGAAGTCGATGCGGTCCACCACCTCGTGCATGACCTGGCGTACGGGCATGAGGTCGCGGCGGACACGGCGCTCGGATACGTTGAATACCAACTGCTCGGCGCGGTCCACGACTTCACCGACATCTTCGGCTTCCTCGTAGGCCAGGGCAGCAATCTGCCCGGCTGCGTCGATCAGCCGGCGGAGGGTGGCGGTGCGCTCGACGATGTGAGCGTAGTGCTCGACATAGACTGCGGAGGGGACGCTGTTGATGAGCGCGGTGATGTAGGCCGCGCCGCCGACCTCCTGGAGGATGTTGCGCCGTTCCAGCTCGTCGGTCAGCGTGACGAAGTCCGCCGGTTCGCGGCGCTCGTGCAGGTCGAGGACGGCCTGATAGATCCAGCCGTTCTTCTCGCGGTAGAAGTCATCCGCTTCGAGGAACGACGCGACCTTCAGCACGGCATCGGGATCGATGAGCAGCGAGCCGAGAACGGCTTCTTCGGCCTCCGGATTGGCAGGAATGGTCTTGTCTGGTCTGTCCATTGCAGCTTAAGTCTGGTTGCGCCGGGCCCATAAGGGACAACAAGGCCGGCTCACAAGCCGGCCTGCAAAAGAACCGTCCACACAATCCCGCGCCAGCAGCGCGGCGCGGCTGAACCCCCCGGCAGCATGGCCGGATGGCTCAGTCGAGGCCGCTCAGGTCCAGGCCCTCCAGGAAATCGCTGAACGCGTCGGGCGTCTTGTCCTCGGTCTCTGCACCTTCAGAGGTTGCGCCAAGCCCGGTGTCGAGGTCTGGTTCGGGCACGATGGCCGCCTGGTCCATGACTTCATCGGCTACAAAGACCGGCACCTGCGCGCGTACGGCGAGGGCAATGGCATCGCTGGGCCGCGAGTCGATCTCCAGCCGGCGGCCGTCCACGCTCAACGCAACCTCGGCATAGAATGTGTCGTTGCGCAGGTCGGTGATCGAAATCTGCACGATCTCCGCACCGAGCTTCTCGATGGTGGCCTTGAGCAGGTCATGGGTCAGCGGTCGGGCCACCTCAACATTCTGCAGCTCGATGGTGATGGCATCTGCCTCGAAGGGGCCGATCCAGATGGGCAGGTAGCGTGATGATCCGGTATCCTTGAGCACTACGACGCGGTGCTGCGACATCAGGCTCACACGCACGCTGTCGATCGTTACTTCAACCATAGCCTAGCCCTCCAAACGCTCGATTGGCCCGATTATACCACAACATGCCGCTGGCAAACAACGGTCAAGTGATCCGGGCCAGTTCCTCGAGCAGCCAGGGCGCATCGGGCGGGATATCGTAGCCCTCGACCATCAAAGCGCGGCCCAACTCGCGGCGGGTCGCGATGTCCAGTTCGCCTGACCAGGCCGTGCCGGGAATAAACATGATGTTCCAATCGGGCTGCTCCGGTGGAATCCAGGGCCCGCGCGGCACGGGAACGCCGATGTCGAGCGCGCCGAACCGGCGATAGAACGCGATGCGGCGGGCGCGGATGTGCAGGGTAGCTGCGGGCGGCACACCGGGCGTCTCCACCTCCAACACCATCCCGCGACAGCCGGGCCGGCCTGCGGCGCGCGCCTGCTCCTCACCCAGTGCCAGCATATGCGTCAGCAGCGTCGAGCCGGCGCCCTGCCCACGGCGCGCCGCATCGACCGCGAGATAAAGGAGATACCACAGGTTGGTCTCGGTGAAGTACTTTGCGATTGCGATGGCTATGGTCGTATCGCCGTTCAGCAGCGCGGCATTGTGCCAGGGAGAGGGCGGGGCCGTTCGGTCCGCCAACTGCGCAACCTTCTCGACCGGCCACTCCCACGGCGCCTCGAACGCCTCGCGGTAGATGGCGAGGACCTGGTTGAGCTGGTCGGGGGTGAGTGCGTGAAAGGGCAGGATAGTCATTGTTGGGTACTCAGCCAGGCAGATTCTGCACGAAGCTCCCGTCACGAATTGCGCGAATGATACGAATTGAGCGAATAACCTGTTTCATTTCTGTGCTTCGTGGTTATTCATCCAATTCGTGTCATTCGTGGCGGGAGCTCCGTGACGCAAGCTATGCTAACGCGATCTCGCGGCGGACCGTGCCGCCGCGCTCCGCGACCGCGGTCAGGCGCAGCGTGCCGCCGGCGGGCGCGTGGATGACCCACTCCGCCTTGCCGCGGTTGTCGGTCGGCGAAGGATCGCCGTAGCTCACGTCGAGCTTGTTCGACCGCCCTTCCAGCTGGCCGATCTCCTGCTTGGCCTTGCCGCCCTTGAGCGTCGCACCCTCCGGCAGCGCCAGTTCCAGGCGCACAGGCCGCACCGCATTCATCTTGACCGCCTGATTCGAGCCGCGCGTCGGCAGGAAGCCCCGGTTCTCCACGACGGCCAGCAGGTGATAGTTGCCGTCGCCCAGCGGGGTCAGCACGACCTCGCGCCACGCCAGCCGCGGGGCCAGCGAGGCAAATGCGATGGTGAAGTCGGCGTGCGGCGCAATCTCGGCCTCCAGCAGCGCGTGGGGCGGGTTGCGCCAGGTGTAGAGCGTGTTCCAGCCACCCAGCTCGACCGGGCCGAGCTGCGGGTGCTCGAACGGATACCACGCCACAAGGCCCTCGGGCGCGTGCTGGTTGATGTAGTCCAGCACCTTGTAGTCGTCCTCGACCGGGTGCTTGCGGAACCAGTCCATGAACTTCTTTTCTTTGCTCTTCTCTTCCACGCCGGAGGCAGTCGCCAGGTCCCACATCTCGACAGTGAAGGCAAAGATGCCCTTGTGATCGAACAGCCAGTCGTCGAAGACGCCGGTGATGACCTCCTTCGGATGATAGCGGAAGTGATGGTAGACCGAGACGCACGGATAGCCGGTTAGCTCGGTGCCGCGCTCCCCGATGGCCTCGAATACCCACTTGTCGTCGGTGTCCATCTCATCGTCGCTCTTGGTGCCGTAGGGCCGGAGGATGGCCCGGCTGTAGGTGTGGAAGGTCAGCGCACCGTAAACGTTCGGGTGGTCGGCCATGAACTTGATGACCGCGGCAATCTCCGGCTCGGAGCCTGGGAAGTTGCCCGCGCCGCGCTGCTGGCCCTCGGGCCGCCATGAGCCCGGGAAGTTGCGGTTGAAGTCCAGGCCCGCGACGGGCGGCGCCATCGTGATGATGTGGCCGTCGTAGTTCTCCACCAGGCCCTCGGGGAACATGCGGTAATACGTGCCGCCGTCCTCATCCGGGCCGCGCTTGATCATTAGCCGCGGGTCGCGGTCAGACACCTTCCAGTCGCCGGTCGGGTCCGCGATGCGCATCTGGAGGATGCGGCCGTCGCCGTCGATATCCTCCGTGTGCAGCCCGTCGCGCTTCTCCTCGAACGGATACGGTCGCGTGCCGGAGCGAACGTACTTCGGCGTCTCGGCCAGCGCAAGCTCTGCGCCGTCCGGGTTGAGTCGCGGGACGACGTACACGACCTGCTCATCCAGGATGCGCGTGACCTTCGGGTCGCTGCCGTAGGCGTTGACCATCTTGTTGATGAAGTAGAGCGCCGCCATCGACGCGGTCAGCTCGGTCGCGTGGATGTTGGCATCCAGCCAGAACGCAGGCTTCTCTGCGTCCGGCCCGGTGGCCCGGTTGGTCAGGATGACCAGCGGGATGTCGCGGCCCTCGTGCGACTGGCCCAGGACAGTCACCTGCATGATGGCAGGATGCTGCCCGGCCAGCCAGGCGAGGCGTTCGGTCAGTTGGGCGTAGTTGTAGTACGTGTCGAAGCGAATCTCCATGAATCCTTCTTTCTTACCGGGCTGTGCTATCGGCGGCCATGATAAGCGCTTCAGCGTGCTGTTGCAGCAGTCGCGCACGGCCGGGGTCCACCTGCTTGAGTTCGAAGTAACGGGCCAGCAGCTCGACCGGCGTCAGCGACTCGACGGAGACGCCGCCCAGCCGCTGGCGTTCGGGGCGCACGACGTTCTTGTTCAGCCCTGCGGCGTAGTAGCAGCCTTCCAGCGCGCGTACGACCTCCCGCTCGACGAGCGTGGCCTCCTGCTCCTGCCGCAGCTTGATGATGACGCGCACGACTGCTTCCGACAGGTCGCCGCGCGCCTCGATGGCCTCGATGACCGCCGCGGTGGGGTCGGGCCGCTCGCAGACATCGCACTCGATGGTCACGAAGCGCCGCGGCTGGCGCTTGTAGCCTGACTGGAACTGCCATGTGGTTCCGGCGTCCGTGATGTCCGCGACGACGAAGCCTTTCGGCTCGTGTTCTTCACCGAAGTCGATGCGCTCGATGCTGCCACTGTAGACCACGGGCGGGTTGTTGTTAGGGTTGAGGTTTTGGTGCTTGTGGATGTGGCCCAACGCGACATAACGCCACGTGGCATCGGCCAGGACGGAGCGCGGGAGCGCCGCGTCGCGGCCGATCATGATGTTCTTTTCCGAGCCGTGGCTGGCCTCGTTGACCGAGAAGTGGCCGACGAGGATCGCGGGAATCTCCGGCTGCTGCCGCGCCTCGTCAGCCAGGGCCGCCAGGTTGTCGATCATCGCCTGCTGCAGGAGGCCGTCCAGCTCTTCGAGGCTCTTGCCGCGGTGCTCCTCCCGGCTGATGAGGGACGACCTCAGCGGGTAGGGCGCCAGTGCGACCTGCAAGGGCTGGCCGCGGCGGCAGGTGATCTGCACCAGTTCCTCGCGGTTGCCGACGTAGACGTTCGGGACGTCCAACGTGCCGAAGATGTCGATGCTCGTGGCACGCCGCGCGACTGCGGGCAGGTCGTGGTTGCCGACGAGCAAGATGACCGGGATGCCTGTATCCACGATTTGCTTGATGCGCCGCGCGAACTCGCGCTGGTACGTCGGGTTCGGGTCGCGGGTCTTGTACGCGTCGCCGGCAAAGACGAACAGGTCCACGCCGTGGTCCACCGCGTACTCGCCCAGGTCGGACAGGCGGCGGAGGAAATCCATCACGCGGCCGTTGATGCCTGTTCCCGGCTCGACCCGCCCATAGTTTTCCATGCCGATATGGATATCGGCCACATGCAATAGTTTGATGGGTTGCATAATCAATCGAACCCCGCGAAGTCTTTCGGCGGGCGCATGGCGGCCCGGTTCTCGTTCAGCCGCGCGCCCAGCTCCGCCGCCGAGCGCAGGCCCATGGCTCGGTAGAAGTCCGGGTCGTAGCGCCGCGTCTGCACGACGACGGGCATGGGCACGGCATGGCCCAGGATGAGGGCCTGCTCTTTCGTGTCCAGCCGGGCCAGCACCTCGCGCAGCCCCTCGCCGCCGCTGACGCCCGACAGCACCGCCTTGATGTCCTCCGGGTTGTCCAGCAGCATGGTGACGCGCGTGCCGATCTGCGACATGACCTCCGAGTCGATGCCGCTGGGCCGCTGGTCCACAACGAACAGCGTCACGTTGTACTTGCGCAGCTCGCGCGCGATGGTGCCGAAGATGGTGTTTTCGGCCACGGCCGGATCGAGGAACTTGTGCGCCTCTTCGATGGTGATAACGAGATGTCTGGGTTCCTGCCCCTCACGCCCAAAGGATAGCTCCTTCTTTTCAACATAACGCTCGTGTATGCGGCGCGTCAGAAAGTTTGCGACGAAGATGTACGCGCCAAGGTCATTCCCATAGCGACCAAATTCCAACACGATGTTTGTCCCTGCGTCAAGATACCTCATGATGCGGTCGACAGAGTTATCCAGTACCTTGGGCTTAAGAAATGAGTAATTGCGCATGCGTTCGAAACGACGCTGAAGAGCTGCGAGCACGTTGAGGGGCTGACCGGTCTCCTCCGCCACAGCTCGTAGACCAGTGATCTCCTTCTGGGTGTCCGGATTGGTACCTCGCTGTGCCTCTATCCACTCCACGCTGAGTAGGTTGTTAAGCCACTGCTCTTTGAAGTTACGGTGAAGCGCATACATAGCGCCAATCTGCGGCTCGGTCAGGTTGAGGATGCCCGCCAGCATCTCCAGGTCTTCCGGCACGATCTGGTCATAGCCGATAGTCACGGTAAAGTTGAACTTGGCGCCGCGCCGACGGCTCGAATCCTCATCCAGCGTGAAAATATCCACCTTGCCGGGGAACAACTGGCTCAAGCCCTTGGCCTGGCCGCCCAGGTCCTCGCTCGTGCCCGCCCAGCCGTACTCGTTGTGCATGTCGAAAATGAGGTTGACGGCCACGCTGTCGCGAATCACGCCCGCCAGCAGCAGCCGCGAGAGGAACGTCTTGCCCGTGCCCGACTTGCCGAAGACGCCGCTCGACCGCTCCACCAGGCGCTCCAGGTTGAGCGTCACCTTGACGTTCTCCATGTCCAGCGGCGCGCCGATGTGGAAGTTGTGGATTGCCTTGTCGCCGACCTTCTGCGTGCCTTCCTCACCGAAGACCTGGTCCACCTCGGCCTGGCTGGCGGTGAAGACGGGCGTGAAGTGCTCCGGCACTGTCTTGACCGGCTTGACCTCGCTGCTGGCCTCCTCCATCAGCAGGAGCGGGCTGAGGTGGACGTTGCCGAAGGTGGTCGTGCCGCGGTGGACTTCTGCCAGGAACGGGTCGGACATATCGGGCGGCTGCTTGGCGATCAGGGGGTTGGTGCTGTCGAGTGCAACGTCGGTAATCATGCAGAAGAAGCGCGCGCGGCGGCCCCGGGCCACCACGTAGCGGCCCACGGCCAGCTCCTCGATGGCGACGTCGCGGTCGAGCTTGACATCCAGCCCCGCGCTGAGCGAGCCGCCGCTGATGACGCCCAGCTTCTCGGCGCGCTCCGCTTCGGCCTTTGCCAGCGCGCGCTCATCGCTGGCGCGGGTCAGGCTATCGAACTCCTGGGCGAACGAGTCATTCTCGGTCATGCCGTTTTCCACCTCAGTGTGTTTGTAGCGTAGCCCCTTGTGGGCGTTACGGGCACAAGGCCCTATGCTACGAATTGTCTGGAGTCGAGGCTTCAGCCGGTTTCCTGGGCTGTGAGCGTTCACACCCAAACCGGCTAAAGCCCCGACTCCGGCAAGTCACCTGTTCTCCTCTTCACCTCTTCACCTGCTCACCTGTTCCCCTGTTCACCCCGTCACTACGTCCGGTGGGCCATCGTCGCGGACGCCTGCGCGGTCGCCAGGATGAGCATGTCCTGGATATTGACATGGGCGGGGCGGTTGAGCGACCAGATGATCGACTCCGCGATGTCCTCTGGTGTGAGCGGCGTGATGCCCTGGTACACCTTCGCGGCGCGCGCCTCGTCGCCGTGGAAGCGGACCTGGCTGAACTCCGTTTCGACCATGCCCGGCTCGATGTTGGTCACGCGCACGCCCGCGCCGAGAAGGTCCATGCGCATCCCGCGGGTGAGCATCGCGACGGCAGCCTTCGTCGCGCAGTAGACGTTGCCCCCCACGTACGCGTCGCGGCCGGCCACCGAGCCGACGTTGACCACATGCCCGCGGCCGCGGCTGACCATCCCCGGCAGCACCGCGCGGGTCACGTAGAGCAGGCCCTTGACGTTGGTGTCGATCATCTCTTCCCAGTCCTGCAGGTCGGCCTCGTGGACCTTGTCGAGCCCGCGCGACAGCCCCGCGTTGTTGACCAGGATGTCCACTGCCTGCCAGCGTTCGGGCAGGGCCGCGACGGCCTGTGCCACGGCCTCAGCATCGCGCACGTCCAGCACGATCGTGTGGGTCTCGATGCCGTGCTGTGCGGCCAGTTCCCCGGCCAGCGCGTTGAGGCGCTCCTCGCGGCGCGCGGCCAGGATCAGGTGGACGCCCTCAGCGGCCAGCGCCCGCGCGGTCGCCGCGCCGATGCCCGAAGTCACACCTGTAACAAACGCAATCTGACCCTTCAATGAAATCGAAGGCATGATTCACTCCTGTGGTGTTTATCGCAGTTGTTTGAGGATGCCGTCCAGCCGCGCGATGTCGAGCGACAGCAGCCGCGCCAGCTCCCGGCCCGCGGCAATCTTGTATGCTTCGTGCTGGTCGGGTGGCCGGGCATCCGCCGCGGCGCGCAGGGCCGCCACGACGAGCTGGTCCACCGGTGCATCCTGCGCGGCCAGCACAATGCGCAACCAGTCCGGCTCGGCTGTGAAGCGCACGAACTCAGCGCTGTTGCAGGAGAAGATGGGGTCCAGCGTGCGCGGCGGCTGCGGCGGCAGGCGCTGGATCATGGTGTTCCCGCGGCAGTACCCGACGGTCAGCACATCGACGACCACCGGCACCTGGCGTTTCTGCCGCTGGTCCTCGATGATCTCAGCGCTCTCCACGCCCGCGGCGACGAGCTGGCGCACGAACGCGTCATCCTCGATGGTGACACAGTAGATCAGCCCGTAGATGGTCTCGCCGTTGAGCATCCGCGCCTTGACGAGCTGGCCGAACTGCGGCACGAGCAGGTTCTGCTCGGTCGTCAGCTCCCGGCAGCCGACGGTGTAGCTCGCGGTCGTCGAGCGCAACACGCGGCCAATCTGCCTCTCTTCTCCGGTCATGTCATCTCCTGTGTGAAGTCAACAGCTTGTTGGCAGCCTTCAACGAGATCTCCGGCATAATGCCGTTGCGCATCATCACCTGCGCCAGCATGGTTTCGAGGTCGGCCTTCTCGGCCTGGGTGACGACGGCCAGTTCGTGCGCTCGCGCCAGGACGTACGGGTAGCGCACGGGCTCGCAGTTAGCATACAACGCGGCTTGCGCGATGTCCAGCTTCGCCGGATCCTGCGCGATCCAGCCGGGCACTTCCAGGCGGGCGACAGCCGCGTTGTCGACACCTGGCTGCCGCGCCATGTTAGCATACGCGAACGCAATGCGGTCGCCGCCGGACCGGTGTTGGTAGCGGTCATTCGTGTTGGAGTTCGGCTCGAACAGGCCCGTGCGGTGTGCGGGTGGCAGGCCGTTGAACAACATGCGGTCGGCGAGCTGCCTGAAACGGCCTTCGCGCAGCGTCTCACGGGTAATCTTCTCGATGGGCAGGCCGATGAGTTCAAGGATACGCAGCACGTACGCGCTGCCGGGCTTGTCCACGTAGCCGACAGGGATCGCGCCGGCCTTGCGCAGCCGGGCCAGTTGCTGCACGAAGAAGTCGATTTCCTCGTTGATGGCCTGGTTGTTCTCAGGGTTTGGCCGGATCCAGGGGAGCAGCGGGCCGTCGAGCACGCAGATGATGGGCACGGAGACATCGCCCCCGAGTCCTGCGCGTTCATCTTCGGCCAGCTTGGCCAGGGCCTCGATTTCGCGGCGGTTGCGCTGCGCGCTGACGTAATCTGCGCCTCGCATATCGCCGTTTTCGTCGTACAGCTCTTCGTCCGCGTAGAATACTTCGGGCGTGCTGCTCACCGTGGGCGCCTGTCCGGAGCCGCAACGGAACACGATCGTGCCGGTGTTCAGGAGGAAGTAAGCCGCGGCCGCGTGGCGGTCCGGGTAAATCTGGCTGCCGTCCGCCGCGATGAGCACGTAGCTGTCCGGCGCGTGCACGGGCGCAACCGTTTCGTCCAGCCGCTTGCCCCTGGGGATGGCCCCGCGGCGCCACTCGTCCACCTCGCGGGCGCGGGCAATCTTGCGCTCCAGTTCTTCTGTGACCTCCGCGTGCTGAATCAGCAGCTCGCGCGCCCGCGCGGAGCGGTCTTGCGCATCATCGCGGCGGCTGACCATGACGCGGCCCATCGCATCCATCTGGGTCGTCAGCTTGTTGAGTTCGAGCGTCAAGGCCCCTCCCCCTCATGCGAACAGATTTTCGCATACATTATAGACCAAAATACCCCGCAATGCCAAACGATTGACAAATGGCGCGCGCTAGCATACAATCCTGGTTGGCTGATGGCGGCCCGCAGCGGCTGAGAACAGCCTGGCTTCCGAAGGAGCTTCTCATGCCAGAACCTCTTCGCACCACGATCGGACAGTTCAGTAGTTCAGGCGGACGGTGGCAGGCCCGCGCCGGAAATGTGCGCGCAGTCGAACCGGCCCCCGAGTTGCCCAGCGCGCAGCGCGGCAGCCTCTACATCCTGGTCGAGGTCAGCGGGGCCGAGGGCGGTCATGCTGCGCTGTACCGCCAGATGTTGAATGCGGCGCAGACCGCGTTCTACGAGATGGGCGAGACGGTGGAAGGCGCGCTGCGCCAGGCCGTGCGCAGCGCGCACGCCGTCCTCCGTCGCGCCAACGAAGGCCTGCCGGAGGCACAGTGGCGTGCCGGCATGAGCCTGGTGGTGCGTTACGGCAGCCAACTGGTCATCGCCCAGGCTGGGCCGAGCCTGGTGCTTGTCAGCCACGAGCGCACAATTGACCAGTTCCCGGCCCAACTGGGCGCGTTCGGCCCGGCGCTCGGCGGCGAAGACCGGCCTGATGTCAACATCTACGACAGCACGGTCGAGCCGGGCAGCATGGTGCTGATGGCGCAGAGCGACTGGCCGAACCAGGTCGCGCCCGAGGCGCTGGCCGTGGCCGCGGCCGCCTCCGGCGTGTCATTGGCGACCCAGTATCTCGGTCAACTGGCCGGAAACGCGGACTTGACCGCGCTGCTGATCGGTTTCACGCGCGATATCCCTGAGCTGCGCGATGAGGCCACGGCAGTGGTTGCGCCGCCGGGTGTGCCGGCGGAACCTGCTGAACCGCCCGTCGAGGAGCCGCCGCGACGTTCCATCTTCGGCGGCCGCCGGTTCGGAAAGAGCCGCCAAGCCGAGGAACCGGCAGACAAAGCCCCAGAGCCGGAGCCTGAAGAGACGCGCCCGCCGGCTTCCCCTGGGCAGGCCGCGCCGCCGGTGACGGAACCGCCGCCCGCAACCGTGCCTGCCACGCCGCGCATCGCTGCACCCCGCACCGCCGCGCCGCGCCCTGCCCAGCCGGAGGAGCCGGCTGCACCTTCATCCCGTTCATTCCGCTCGCCTTACGCGTCGGCCACCTGGGATGCACCGCCCGCAGAGACGTCCGCGGTGCAGCCGCCGCGACCGGCGCGCGTCGAACCGGCTGGCACCTACCAACCGCCCGCGGCCACGACAGCTGTCGAACCCGAAGCCGAGTATGCGGAAGAGGAGCTGGAAGAGGCCCCGCGGCGCAGTCCCTGGTGGCTGCTCATCGCGCTGGTCGTCATCCCCCTGCTGATTGCCGGCATCGTGCTGGCGATGTTGTATGGCCGCAGCAACGCAATCGACGCGCAGGTCCAGGAGAAGCTGGATGGTGCATCGAACATCATCACCCAGGCCGAAGCGATGACCGACGAAGCGGCCGCGATCCAGCATCTCGCGGGCGCGCGCGACTTCCTCGACCAGGTGATCGAACTGCGGCCGAACGACGAGCGGTTGGAGCCGGTCGAGACGCGCTACATCGACCTGCTTAACAAGCTGGAGCGCGTGACGCCCTTGTATGGCGTTGTGCCGCTGTGGGAGTTCCAGGAGGAGACGCGCCAGCTCGACCGGGTCCTGGTGAGCGGCGATGCCGTGTTCGCCCTGGACCACGGTCCCATGCGCGTGTACCGGTTCACCCGGTCCTCGCTCGGCGATAGCGTGACCCCCGCGGACAAGCCCCTCATCAGCAAGGGCGAGCAGGTGGGCGAACTCGCGGTCGGTGACCTCGTGGACATGGCCTGGGTCGAGTCGGCCACCGCGGGCCAGCGGAGCAAGCTGGTCGTGCTGGACACCGCCGGCGGACTGGTCGGGTATGATGTCACCTGGGGTCCTGAGCGCCTGGCGCTGCCCGGCCGCGACCGGTGGGGCGAACCGCGTTTCACGCTGGGTTATGGCGGCAACCTGTACGTGGTGGATGTCGGCGCCAACCAGATCTGGCGCTATCGCCCGGCGGCCAACGGGTTCGGTGACCCGGAGCCTTACTTCGCTGAGGGAACGCAGGTCAACCTGTCCGGCCTGCAAGCGGTGGCAATCGACGGCAATATCTGGCTGCTCTACAGCGACGGCCGCCTGCTCAAGTTCTTCGGCGGCCAGGGGCGGTCTTTCGTGTGGCAGGGCCTGCCCGGCGACCTGTCGGCGCCGACAGCCGTGGTGGTGCCCATCGAAGGCGACCGGCTGTACGTGGCCGACGCGGGCAACGGGCGCATCGTCGAGGCGACCAAAGAGGGCGTGTTCCTGCGCCAGTTCCGCGCCCGCGAGGGTGACATCATCCGCAATCTGCGCAGCCTGTACCTCGACGAGGCAGGCTCGATGTTCTACGTCTTGACCCAGGATCAACTGTACAAGATCGACATTCCTGCTCCGGGCAGCACACCGGCAGGTCTCTCTGAGACACCCACCGCCACGCCCTGATCGCACATCCCGGAACTCCCAAGCCACTGGCGTCGTCTGTTACGATAGGCGGCGCCAGATGCGGCGCGTGTCCCACGCGGCGTAGTACGTGTTTTTTGAAATTCGCCCGTGAAGGATATAATTCATCGTTATGAGCTTGTCAGAACACAAAGATGAGGCCCGCGCGGGGCGCACATCCCTCTGGTCAGGGCTGCTGCTCGGCGGCTTATTGATGGTCTTCGTGGCCGCGTTTCTGTACGTGGCCTATATGTTCCTGTCCTGGGGCCAGTCTGCCGCCGCGCAGGCGCCGGAGATGGCACCGTTGTCGCTGCCCAAGCTGGTGCGCCCGGTCGCGGAGACCGGCGAAACGGTGGAAACTGCCTCCGGCTCGCTGTTCCAGCCAGTCAGCAGAGGCGTCACCGAGGACCAGCCCGCCGCGATGGATCGCACCACGGTCCTGCTGATGGGCGTGGACGCGCGGCCCGGCCAGCGCGTCGCGCGCACAGACACCATCATCGTAATGACCCTCAATCCGCAGACGGGCAGCGCCGGGATGCTCTCAATCCCGCGCGATCTTAAGGTCAAGCCGCCCATGTCCAGCAGCGACATGAAGATTACGTCGGTCTACCCGACGGGCGAGGTCATCGGCTATCCAGGCGGCGGCCCGGCGTTGCTGGGCGACACGGTCGAGGACCTGATTGGTTACCCGATCGACTACTACGTGCGCATCAACTTCGAAGGCTTCATTGACATCATCGACCTCATCGGCGGCGTGGAAATCGACGTGCCGGTGGAGATCTACGATGACAAGTATCCCGACAACAACTACGGCTATGAGCCGCCGCTGCATTTCCTGCCCGGCCTGCAGACGATGGATGGCGAACGCGCGCTCAAGTACGCGCGCACGCGGCACGGCAGCAGCGACTATGTGCGTGCCGCGCGCCAGCAACAGGTCATTATGGCCATCAAGGACAAGGTGACGCAGCCGGGCGTCATGGCGTCCCTGCTGCCCCGCCTGCCGGGGCTGGCGATCGCGATGGCGAATTCGGTCGAGACGGACATGCCGGTCGACAAGGCCATCGCCCTGGCTCGCACGGTTGAACAGGCGGACCTGGCGAATGTCACCCGCATCGTCATCGACTCGAAGATGGGCCAGGTCATCCAGAACGACCCAAAGCTGGGGTATGTCCTCGTGCCGGATATGAATAAGATTCGCGCGGCCGCCGCAGCCATCTTTGCAGATGAGGCCGCCGGCCCCTCACCGGAAGAGAGTGCGCGTCAGGTGATCCTGGATGAAGCCGCGCGTATCACCGTTCTGAACGGCACGCAGGAGAAGGGGCTGGCCGCGAAGACCCAGGCCCTCCTCGTGACGAACGGCTATAACGTTGTGACCGTCGGCAATGCAGACCGCGCAGACTATGCCGAGACGTGGCTCGTGACTTATGGCGACGCGGCCCCGGCCACAGTGGAGGCGCTGGTCCAGTGGTTCGGCATCCCGCCGGAACGCATTCGCTCTGAGCCACCCTCCGAACAGACAGATATTGCCCTGGTCGTTGGCAATGATCAGGTGCAGACCACGGCCCAGGCGCAGCCGTAACTTCACCCGTCGCTTCAGAAACCGGGCTTCTGCCAGAGGCCCGGTTTCTCTATGTAGGCATGTCCGTCGCGCAAGAGACCCGGCTTCTGCCAGAAGCCGGGTTTCTTTATTCCGTTATGACCGTCGTCATTTCTCCCCACCCGCCTCTGTGATAGATTCCACATGTATGTCTCCGGCCATACTGACCGGGAGCTTGACGCGCGCTCAGCAACGAGTGGCGTGGAGGAAGGACACTGCATGCGCTTGTGTGAAGTTATGGCGCTCACCGACGCTCGCCCCATTTCGCCGAACATCAACCCCACGACCGAAGTCTATGCCGGGTTTGCCGCGGACCTGATGAGTGACGCCCTGCGATATGATCTGTCGCAGGCGCTCCTCGTTTCCGGACTGGCCAATCCGCAGGTGGTCCGCACCGCCGAGATGGCCGACGTAGTCGCAATTCTGATGGTGCGTGGCAAAATGCCGCCCCAGGAGACGCTTGATCTGGCCGAAGAATTGGGCATTCCGTTCCTGGGCACTGACTTGACGATGTTCGAGAGCTGTGGACGCCTGTTTGCCGCAGGGCTGCCGGCCTGCAAGCGCAGCCCTGGCGCGGGCCGGTCGGGTGAATCGTAGGTTTTGCGGTGCCCCCCTCTGAAGTCCTGAAGGCGCAAGAGCTGGTCTACGAGCTGAAGATCGGCGATATCATGACGCGGCGGTTGGTCACGGTGACGCCGGCCGCGACCATGCGCGAGGTCAAGAGCACCCTGCGGGATCATCGCATCTCCGGGCTACCTGTGCTTGCAGATGGCAATCTGGCGGGGGTTGTCAGCATCGAGGATGTCATCCGCGCGCTGGAGGCAAACGATCTCGATGCGCCGGTCAACCGTTATATGTCCGCGCTGGTGCATACCATCGGCGAGCGCGAGTCGGCAGTCCATGCGTTGACGGTATTCTCGCAGGCCGGCGTGGGCCGGTTGCCCGTCGTAGACGAGGAACACCGGCTCGTGGGCATCCTCACGCCGGGTGACATTACCCGCGGCGTGCTGCGCGCACTGGAGCACGCCTACCATGAGGAAGAGTTGCGGCGCTATCGCGTCCGCCACCTGTTCGAGGACATCCCTTCTGACCGGACGAGCCTGATCCTGCGGTATGACATCGCGGTGCGCGATTTCAACCGCGCGGGCCGGGCGTCCAGCCAGCTTAAGCAGACGCTTAACCGGCTCGGTGTGGACCCGCGCATCGTGCGCCGCGTGGCGATTGTCTCCTACGAAGCAGAGATGAACGTCGTCATTCACAGCACGGAAGGCGGCCATCTCGTGGCCGAAATCAACTCCGACCTGATTGCCCTGATGGTGTACGATGGCGGGCCGGGCATCGAGGACATCGAAAAGGCGATGGAGCCCGGCTATTCCACCGCGCCGGATTGGATCCGTGAGATGGGCTTCGGCGCAGGCATGGGCCTGGCGAATATCAAAGCGTGCGCTGACCGTCTCGTGCTGAATTCCTGGCCGTTCAAGGGGACGCGCCTGGAAGCAATCATCTACCTGAAACCTGGTGAGGCAGAAACTCATGAGAGTCAGAGAAGTCGTTAACGCGCTCGGTCTGACAGTGGCAGCCGGTCGTGCGGGCCTGGACACCCCGGTCACGGGCGGGTATGTCGCGGACCTGTTGAGCTGCGCGATGGCAGGCGCCGAAAAAGGGAACATCTGGATCACGCTGCAAGGACACCTGAACGTCGTTGCGGTCGCGAGCCTGAACGATCTGGCCGCGGTCATCGTGGCGGAAGCCAAACCCGTGGCCGCCGAAGCACTGGCGAAAGCTGAAGAAGAGGGCGTCGCAATTCTCACAACGAGCATGGCCGGCTATGAGATTGCGGGCCGGCTGTGGGAGCTGGGCATACGCTGACCCACGTTGACCTTCACGTTCACACGGTGCTCTCGCCCTGTGCCGAAGTGGAGATGATCCCCCCCTTGATTGTGCGGCGCGCGGCGGAGTTGGGCCTGGGCCTCATCGGCATCACGGATCACAATGCCGCCGCCAATTGCGCCGCGGTCGTCGCCGCGGCCGCGGGCAGTGGGGTGGCAGTGCTGCCCGGCATGGAGCTCCAGACCGCAGAGGAAGTCCACCTGTTGTGCCTCTTTGACACAGTGGAGCAGGCCCTCACGTGGCAGGGCATCGTCTTCGACCACCTGCCCGACCAGCAAAACCCCGCCGATGTGCTCGGCGCGCAATACGTGGTGGATGCGACGGGCGACTATGTGCGGACGGAGGAGCGGCTGCTGCTGACTTCGACCGACTTGCCCCTCGAAGAGGCGGTGCGCCGCGTCAAGGCGTTGGGCGGAGTGGCAGTGCCGGCCCACATCGACCGGCCATCATTCAGTCTGCTGGTCAACCTGGGCTTTGTCCCGCCGGCGCTGGATGTGCCGGCGCTGGAAATCTTTCGGGCCACGGATCCCGCCGAACTGCGCCGGCGCCGGCCCGATGTGGCCCGGTGGCCGCTCATCAAGAACAGCGATGCACACCGTCTGAACGAGATGGCTGCGCGCCTGACGCTGGACATTGCCGCGCCGACGGTGGCGGAGGTGCTGCGCGCGCTGCACCTATGACAGATGTCATGGTCACTCAGCCGCGCCCGTGATACGCTGCCGGTCGTCCATATGTCGCGTTCTTTCACGTGCGATATGGTCGGCTGGCGCCTAACAGCATCATCGAGCAGCTCCTGGCGCTGGAATAGATGTGCCGGGAGGCGGCGATGCGCGAACTCGCCTTGCACGTTCTGGATATCCTGCGCAACACGGTGGATGCCGGCGCGACGTACGTGAGCCTGACCATCGAGGAAGACAGCGCGCGCGACCGGCTGGCGATTACGGTGTCCGATGATGGCCGGGGCATGACGCCGGAAACCGTTGCCCAGGTCACGAACCCGTTCTTTACTACGCGGACCACACGACATGTGGGCCTGGGGCTGCCCCTGTTGGCTGCCGCAGCAGAGCGGGCCGCCGGTGACCTGCGCATTGCGTCGACGCCGGGCCAGGGCACGACCGTCGAGGCCACGTTCCAGCTTGCCCATCCTGACCGGCAACCGCTGGGTGATCTGCCCGGCACGCTGCTCGCCTTTCTGTTGGCCGAGGGTGCGCCGCAACTGCGCTACGAGCATCGAGTGATGCGGGGTCCGGCCGCGAGCCGGATATTCCGCTTCGATACTGCTGCGATCCGGGCAGAGCTGGGCGACGTGCCCTTGCATCATCCGGCAGTGGTTCAGTGGCTCGCTGAGTTCCTGGCCGAAGGTGAGGCCGAACTCGGGTGATGGTTGGAGTGGCTCGACTATATGAAGATCCCGCGGCCGGAGATCATTCTGGAAACCGCGTAAGGGCGACCGTCGCCTGTAACCATTAAGAAAGCGGGCTCCTCTGCGAAGTGTACCTTCGCCGTGGAACCCGCTTTTTCTTTTGCAAACCCCACGCCACCGGGGTTCTTTACTGCTTACTCGTTACTCATTACGCCTTACGTCGTTACTCCGCCAGGAACGCGTCCAGCGCCTTCTTGCTGATGCGATACTCGCTGCCGATCTGCTTGGCCTTGACCTGGCCGGAAGCGATCAACTGCTGCAAGTCCTGCTGGCTCACGCGCATGTACGCAGCAGCCTCGGCCAGCGTCATCACATCCGGCACGGCGGCCGCGCCGCCCTGCTGGCCCTGCTGCTGGCCCGCGCCCTGCATCGCCTGGCTGATCATGCCGGCCATGCCCGCGCCCAGGCCCATGCCTGCGCCCAGACCCACACCGGTGCCTGCGGCGCTGCCCGCCTCGCCGCCCGCGGCGGCTGCGTCGCCCATCGCGCGCGCGGCCTTGAACTGCATGTACTTCTGCATGTCGCCGATGGCGCCCATCGCGGCCCGCTCGTCGATGGCCTTCTGGGTCTCTTCGGTCGGGCTGACCGAGCCGAGGTACATCTGTTTGAGCACGATGCCCAATGCCAGGAAGTCCTCAGCAACTTTCACGCGCAGCGCGGCGCTCAGCTCGTCGAACATCGCCGGCAGGTCAAACAGGCCGGTCTTCAGCTCACCCAACAGATCCGTCAGCCGGCTGATGATGATGCCGCGCAGGTAGTCCTCGATCTGGTTCGTGGTGTAGAGACCCTGCGTGCCGACAATCTTGGCGACGAACATCTGCGCATCCCCGACCGCCATCGAGTAGCGGCCATTGGCCCGCAGCCGCGCCAGCCCCAAGTCCGGGTCGCGCAGGGAAATCGGCTCCGGCGTGCCCCACTTCATGTCGATGAAGTCGCGCATGTTGACGAAGTAGACTTCCGCAGTGAAGGGGCTGCGGCCGCCGAAGGCCATGCCCAGGATGTTGATGAGCAGCGGGATGTTGGCCGTGGTAATGGTGTGGCGGCCGGGGCCGAAGGTGTCGAGCGCCTTGCCGTCGCGGAAGAAGACCGCGACCTGGTTCTCGCGCACGATGACCTGCGAGCCGAGGCGGAAGTCGCCGCTGCCGCTGTTGGGCACGCGGTAGACCATCTGGTTGAGTCCCTGATCCGGGGCCTCTACGACATCGAAAATCCGAGCCATCTTGTGTCCCTCCTATACGGGTGCGGTCGAACCTGAGCCGGTCATTCCGAGATGTTCTGGATCACGTCGGCGCGCCGGCTGAAGGTGTCGTTCAGCCCGTTGAGCAGATCGCCGAGGAATTGCAAGGCTTCCTTGATGCCATCGTTCACCTGCACGGCCTTTTCCAGGTCGCCGATGGCTTCGTCGAGGCGCTCGACCTCATCGAACAGGGATTGGTCGAAGTCCACGATGCGCTGAAGGTCATCCTCGCGCACGCGGTTCAGCGCCCACAGCGGTGCATAGCCGTAGGCCGCGGTCTTGATGCGGTCGATCAGCAGTTGCAGCCGGCCCACGACACGCTCCACGTCATCCATCCATTGGATGCCGCCGGAGGTCAGCAGGTCACCCTGCATCCCCGTGAGCTTGCGCCGCCGGGTCTCCAGCCGCCGCGCGAGCGTATCGCGCAACTGCTTGTCAGCATCGCGGCGCATCTCCTTCTCGCGGTAGCCTTTGATGCCGGGCAGCTTCGACAGGAAGCGCTCGATGCCTCCCATTTCGTCCTTGGCCCTGTCCAGGTCGTCAAAATCGCTCATTGCACTCATAGCTTATACGCCTCCTCCATCGGTGAGTGAAAGCACACGCCCTTAGTGTCGCATCAGTGTGGTGACGCCGGGCAACCGGTTGAACATCCACACGCCAAACGGCAGGCCGACGATGCTGATGGACAGCAACCAGGCCAGCAGGGACCAGATCAGGCTGAACCACCAGCCGATCAGGATGAAATAGACCAGCCGGATCAGGAACGGCGCCTGCCGCTGGGTCTCATGCGCCCAGGTGACCTGTCCGCCATCGCGCACCTGTCCGACATTGTACCCGCGCTGTGTTCGCAAAGTCAACACAAGCGGCACACGGTTCAACATCCAGACGCCGAACGGCATCCCGACGATGGTCAGGTTGAGCAGCCACGCAATCAGGATCCACCAGAGCGTTACGTGCCAGCCGACCAGGAAGAACCACAGCACGCGGATGATGAACGGGAAGCCGCTGTCCGTGCTGAAATACGTCTTTGCAGAATTGCTCATCTATACTTCCTTCCTAACAGGCTCGACTCGCCTAAACCGCAGCCGCATCTGAGGATGCAGCCGCCCCAGGCTAAACGGCGTTTCAGGTCGCGAGGAACACCTCGGAGCCGCAGAACGGGCACTTGATGACGCCCTTGCCGACCAGCTCTACCTGGCCGCCGCAGTTCGGGCACTTGCGGTCGGCCTTCATCTGCGACGCCTGCTTGGAATACAGGATGCCGTCCTCCCAGTTGATCGCGCCGCTGAACAGGTTCTTCCCCACCAGGTCATGGACCATGTCCTCGACGTTGTCAACCGGCGTGTTGAGCTCCAGCGCCACGTCGGAGAGCTGCACCTTGCCCTGCGCCAGCACCATGTTCAGGATCTTCTTCTGCTTGGCGACTTCCGCATACTCGCTGGCCTCCTGCCGGCCGCGCGTCATCAGGTAGATGCCGCCGCCTGCCAGCGGCAGCACGAAGACCAGCAGCACGATGAAGAGCCCGAGCACCGCACCGCCGACGCCCCCTTCCTGCTGCAACGGCTCGACGACCAGCCACACCACGGCTACGATGAGCACGATGATTGCAATGGCAATGAGAATCGCACCGATTGTTCGTCCTTGACCCATCATGTCCCTCCCTGACTGACGTTGGTTCGCAAGCCTGTCATGGCCCGGTCAGAGACCGGCCACAGCCAACCGGGCCACAGCATTGCATCTTCCGATATCATCCGAAGCTGCTGCCGCCGCCCCCGCCGCCGCCGCCGCCCCCGCCGCCGCCGCCTGAGAAACCTCCGCCGGAGAAGCCGCCGCCGCCACTCGACCAACCGCGGCTGCCACCCGAGGATTGCGGCACGCTGGTCAGCGTGCGGGAGGCCTGCGAGAGCATCGTGCCCAGGCCCATGCTCATGCCGGCGAGGCTCTGGCCCATGCCGCGGGACATATCGCCCATCGAGGGCCGCCCGCCGCCGCCCTCGCCGCCGGGGAAGCCGCCGGACATGCCGCCGCCGCCGATAACCGGGCCGCCGCGCGTCGAGCGCGTGCCGCCGCCTCCGCTCCAATCGCTGCCCTCATAGTACGGTCGCGGGTAGCCGTAGGGGATCCACCACGTCGGCGGCGGAGCCTCGACCTTCTCGAACTTGCGGATGAAGCTCTGCTCCAGGCCGAACGCCACGGCATACGGCAGATATTGGCTGAAGATGTCCGTCGCCTCTTCGACTTTCGTGTACTTCTCCAGGTTCTGCAGGTAGCGCTTGAAGGCCAGCCAGCGGGCCTGTTCTTCGGCCCCGCGCTCCGTTCGCACCGGCATGTAGCGGGCGAGGATGATGATGCCGATGGCGATCACGCCCAGGCCGAGCGGCACGCAGATGGCAAACGACGACAGGCTGCCGGTGATGCCGAGCAGGAACATGCCGGCGAAGAATGTCGCGGCGAGCGCGCCCATGCCCAGGCAGCCGTAGCGGCTGCGGACCGCGTCCGGGCTTTCCTTGAACAGCCCTTCCCTGACGACTTCCTGGTAGAGCGCGGAGCGCAGGCCCGCCAGCGAAGCGTGGAACTTGTTCTTCAGATCTGACAGCCGGACTTCGTCCTTCTTGCCGAAGAATGACTTCAGGAACAGGGTTTCATACGCGCGCAACGCCACGTTGTTGGGCTTGCGCCGATAGATGAAGTCCGTGGTGCTGCCGATGCCCAGGAAGCCGGGCTCCTTTTCCTCTTCGATTTCCAGCACGCCGCGCCGCGCCAGATCGAGCAGCGTGGACATGATGTCTTCCATATCGGCGCGCTCATCCAGCATCGTGCCTACCATGCCGGGCGGCAGGTCGGACGGCGGCTCAGGCAGGTAATCCGCGACCAGGCCGACCGGCTTATCGCGACCGCGGCGATACCACCAGATGTACAGCAGCACCGGCCCGCCGATGGCGAGCAGGCCGCCGAGGGACATGAACCCCAGGTCGAACACGGGGCCCCACTGCGTGCGGAATTGCTCCTCCTGGCGGCGCGCTTCCGCAGCCTGATCGAGCTCCGCCTGCCACGGCGCCGGCTGTCCTGCGACGATGCCGTGCTGCCACTCGGCTACGACTTCCACTTCCTGTCCCGCGCGAATGCTATCCGCGATGCGGATCGTGGCGTCGCGCTGGCCTGGCTGGAATTCGGCCTCCGCGTCCGCGCCATAGATGCCATAGTTGGTGAAGGTGGCCGGTTCGGGCAGGTGCAGCGTGATGGTCGATGACTGGGTCGGGAAGGGATTGCCCGACGGAATAACCTTCCAGAAGAGCTGGTCCACACCGGTGTCAGGGTAGTAGCGCAGCGCATCGGTCACGGTGTAGCCGATGACGATGGTGCGCCGCATGTCGGCGCTCGGCGGGAAATTGTAGCGAATCTTGATGTAGCCGCCGTCGTAGAACACGCGGTAGGTGTAAGGTGCATCCACCTCGGAGTACTGATACTCCGGACCGCCCAATTCGCTCACCGTCACGTCTCGCAGGTCGCTGAACCGCGATTGCAGGACCTCACGCTGACCGAAGCGGAACGTGCCGCTCGTGAAGACCAGTTCCTGCGTCTCCACGATGCGCAGATCGCCGTTCTGCTGCACGGTCAGATCTACATCATATCGCTGCCAGTAGAGGGTTTTGTCCTGGGCGTAGGCGGCCGGCGAAGCGACCGCGAACAGCAGCAGGACTAACAGAAACAGCGCCAGGCGTGCGCCAGGCAAACCGGTGTCTCGTTTCATTGCGATGCACCTCCACATAGCCCTATTCTACCACAGCGCCATGCGGCGTACCGAAGTTATGCCGACAGATGGCTGACAAGTTGAGGCCGAATTGCTATCAACTCCCTATACGACAAAAAGCGTCCGCAGTTGCAGGCACGGGTAGGTTCTTAACACAGGTGGGGCCGGTGCACCTCACGGCGCACCGGCCCCACGATCTCCCGGACGCAGGGACCGGGAGCCAGGTCTAGCGCCTGAGCAGCGGGAGATAGACCCTGCAGCTGGGCAGGGGGTCCAGCACCGTCAGGAACGTGTCGGCGCCGCCACCGCTATTCGGTTGCAGGCTGCCCGGGGTCGTCGGATAGTTGGTCGAGAGCGATGTTCCGATCACAAAGGCCGTCGCTGCACAGCCATCCAGCGTGCGCACGGCGATCCCCGAGGCCCAGTCTTCGCCGGATCCGCCCCAGGTTCGTTCGGCCATGATGCGGCCTGTAGAGCTGATGGCGATGAACTTCACGTCCTTATTTGCGGCGGGGCCAGTCCGGCCGACCACATAGGCGTTGCCCGCGGAGTCCAGTGCAATGCCGCCCTCGCCCGAGACATCGGTCTCCAACTGTGGTTTGACTTTGTAGGCCACGGCATTGCCGCCAGGAGTCAGGCGCAGGATCCCCTCATAGCGCGTCAGGACATAGGCTGAACCCTGGCCGTCAGTGGCGATATCGACGCCCGGGTTGGTCGAAGACTGGTTGTAGAAAGTGCTGTAGACCAGTCCACCGTCCGCCCTGAAGCGGGCAATCACCGCATCGGAACCAGCGCCGCTGTAGCGCACCGTCTGTAACGCGCCCGGCGTAACAGGGAAGTTGTTGCTGTTGCTCTGGCCGGTGACAAAAGCGCTGCCGCTCGCGTCTACAGCAAGGGCCCAGTACCGGTCGTCGTTGCTGCCGCCCATGTAGGTGCTATACCCCAGCGTGAAGTTGGCGTTGATGCGCATGACGAATCCATCCCTGCTGCCGCCGAAGGTGCTCTGGCGTGCATTCTGAACCGGGAAGTCGGAGGATTCTGTGTAGCCGGTGAGGTAGATGTTGCCCGCTGCATCCAGGTCGATGTCATAGGCTTCATCCCGGCCTGAGCCGCCCAGGTAGCTGCCGTAGACGAGCTGCTGGCCGTCCGGACTGAGCACGGCAAGGAAGGCGTCTACACCCCCCCGCGTGGACTTCAGCGCATTCGGAGTGCGCGGGAAGGCGTTGTCGGCCGTGAAACCTGTGACGTACGCGCGGCCGGCCGCATCCGCCGCGATGCCGAAGCCCGTGCCCCCCGCGATGTAGGTGCTGTAGATCACACTGCCGCCGCCCGGCGCCAGCTTGACGACGAAGACACCGCTGTTGAGCGTGTAGAGGGGCCTGACGACCGGAAAGGTCGCTGTGCTGGTCGTACCGACAATATAGATGTTGCCCTGGGCATCCACGGTTACCTTGCAGCGGTCCGAGATACACTCGTTGCCTGTACCTCCGTAGTAAGTGCTGAGGGTCACGTTGGGCCCGGCCAGGTTGGGGGCGACAGGCTCCGCTGCCGCCGCATCGGCGACCGGTACAAGCAGGAGGCATAGCGCCAGGACAGTCACATGAACGGCAAATCTCACGACATTCTCCTTGTGTGTTGGGATGGTGCTCGTCGGGCTGAGCCGTGCGGGGTGGGGTCCAGGTCGGATAGAGGCAAGCGGGGATAACGGTATCAGATGTATGTAGCTAATGGGTGAGCACTATAGAGATACAAATCCGTTACATCTGTACGCTGCAGTCCCATCCCTGCCAGTCGTCCGGCAGGAGTCCGGCGATTTATCCGCTTGCCTGTATGCGATACAACTTCGCATGGGTGGGTCAACTCGCTGTTCGCAGCGTACACAGGTGGGGCCGGTGCACCTCACGGCGCACCGGCCCCACAGTTGTCAGGCTACCTGCCGAGACCGGTCTACCGGTACACGAGCGGCAGGAACAGTACCTGCACCCGCTGGCCTGCGGTCGTGAAGGTCACGATGTACGGGTCCTGCATCGGGCCGTCGGCATCGCTCATGATGTTCGGGCCGACGGTCAGCGTGTAGGTCGTGCCGCCGAGCAGCGGCGCGGAGGGCGTGAAGGTCACGGTCTTCGTCGCGTCATCGTAGGTGACTGCGCCGGCGACTGTCGTGCTGTTCGTCGTGAGCGTGACCTTGCCGGCCAGCGAGTCCGGCTTGATCGGCCGGCTGAACGTCACGGACAGCGCGGCGCTGACGGGCACGCCGGTTGCGCCGTCCGCCGGATTCGAGCTGACCACGAGCGGGTCGCGCCAGTCGGGCACGGTGTCGTTGACGATCATCGTGCCGTCCGTGCCATAGTCCACCGTGAGCACCCGGTTGAGCAGTTCGTAAATCTCTTCCCACCACTCGACCGTATCCCAACTGCCGCGGGTGTACTTGTACTCCAGCCGCGTGCCGTCCAGGATATCGAGCGTTACGCTCCAGGTGCTGTCGCCGGTCTTGGTCATCGCCAGGAGGCCGGGATTCCACGGCCCCATCTCCGGCAGCGTGCCGGGCAGGTAGACGGTGTCGGTGTCCGGCGTGAAGTCGGGCACGGTCACGTTGAACGTGACCTGCACCATCCGCGCCTCCGCAACGGCCTCCACATGGTTGGAAGCCGACGACCGGTTGTACGCCATATCCACGGCGACGATGTAGTACTCGTAGTTGCAGCCGGTCGAGACATCGCGGTCGACGTAGACCGTACCGGTGGTGACGATGGCGATGGCGTGCCAGGTGCCGATCGGGACGCCGCACAGCCGCCGGCGGTAGACTTCATAGCCGTAGAGGTCCGGTTCCGTGTTCGCGTCCCAGGCCAGCGAGATGCTGTCGGGCGTCGTGCCCGTCACATGCAGGTTGGTCGGGGCCGCGGGCGCGGTCGTATCATCGGACGGCACGACGATGAGCGTGCCGCCGCTGGTGACGCCGAGATGGAAGCCGCTGTAGGCCCAGTCGCGGCCGCCGGTCGTGCTGGCCCGAACGAGGAAGGTGAACTCACCGAGCTGGTCGGGATAGAGCACGCCGGTCCACTGCTCCCATTCCCGGAGCATCTGGTCAGACGAGTCGTTGTAGTCCTTCACGAAGGTCATCGGCTGCCAGGTGTCCCACGTGCCGGGGAGCGTGCCAGGCAAGCCGTACCCGACCTGCAGGATGACGCCTTCGAGCGCGCCTGGCTTCTCCGATTCGAACTTGACGCGCACGCGGGCGTAGATGGGTTCGGTCGGCTGGTCCGCCGCGATGGTGTGCGTGATGACCAGCGGCTCTTCGATGAGCAGCCCCGCCAGCACCAGGTGCGGGATCGCGCTGACCTCGTTCGAGTTCTCGCTTTCCAGGCCGTCCACGACCGCGCGCACCACATAGTAGTACGTCTGGCTGTTGACGACAGCGGTGTCGGTGTACTGCGTGCCGGTGACCTCCGCCAGCAGCTCATAACCGCCGCCCGAGACGTAGGACCGGTAGACCCGGTAGCCCGTCGCGCCCGGCACGGCCTGCCAGGTCAGCCGGACTGCGCCTTCATCCTCGACGGCCCGCAGGTTGGCCGGGGCCGGGGGCCGGACGACCTCGCCCTCGTGTACGAGCACCGCGCCCCACAGCCCGTTGAGCGTGACGGTCAGCTTGCCGTTCGTCACCGTGACCGTGCCGCCGTTCAGCGCGTCGGTGAAGGCCAGGCCGTTCGGCAGGTAGCCGTCCACCGGCACGTCGATGGTCTGGCCGGTCTTCGCGCGATTGACCACGACCACGGCCACGCCGTCGGCGTTCTGGCGGGCATAGGCCAGCGCGTCGTGTGTGTCATCGGTCAGCAGGGTGTCCCAACTGCCGGTGCGCAGGAAGCTGTACTGCGCCCGAAGCTGCCCCATCGCCTGATAGTGGGTCAGCAGGTCGGCGTCCGCCTTGCGCCAGTCGGGCAGGGCGTCGTAGCCCGGTTCGTCGGCCCACGGGTACGGCTGGCGGTTGTATGGGTCATCACGCGGGACATCGGACCCGAAGCCGGCCAGGCCGACCTCGTCGCCGTAGTAGACGGTCGGCGCGCCCGGCAGCGTGAATTGGAGGATGGCGACCGTCTTCAAGCGGGCCTTGCCGTCCTCGAAGCCGTTGATCGGCGTGCGGTTCGCGCCGGTGCCCGTGATGCCGTCGTGGTCCAGCTTGACGACCGCGCGGTTCGTGTCGTGGCTGTCCAGCAGGTTCATGGCCGACTCCCACGCCGGCTCAGGATAGTCCTCCTGGATGCCGCGCAGCGCGGCCTCGAACTCGCTGGGCTCCAGCGGTGTGAGGTTCAGGTTGCCGTCGCCGTCGCTGAAGGGCGTGTCGCGCAGGAAGCTCAGCAGCGCGGTGGCGAAGCGGTAGTTCATCGTGGAGTCAAACTTGTCGCCCAGCACCATCGGCCGCACGTCGCTCTCGTTCCACGTCTCCGAGTAGGTCTGGACCTCGGGGTCCTCGGCCCGCAGGATGGGCCGCCATTCCTGGAAGAAGCTCGGGTGAATCTCGTTGGCAACGTCCACGCGGTAGCCGTCCGCGCCCTCGCGCAGCCAGTACTTTGCGGTGGCATCGTCGTTGCGCATCCAGAATTCACGCACCGCGTCGTTATTGGTCGTGTTGACCTTCGGCAGCGTCACGACGCCGAACCACGCTTCGTAGTTCGTGTCGCCCGCGCAGACGCCCGTGCCCGGCGGGTTGGCCGGCGTGAAGTAGAACCAGTCGCGATACGGGCTGTCCACCGACTCGCACGCGCCGACTTCCGGGTGGCGGCCAAAGCGGTCGAAGTAGATGCTGTCCGACGAGACATGGTTGGGCACGAGGTCGAGGATCAGCTTCATGCCGCGCGCTTCGGTCTCCTGATTCAGCAGGTTGAACAGCGCCAGGTCGCCCAGGCTCGGCGCAATCGTGCGGTAGTCGCGGCCGTCATACCGGTGGTTGGACGGCGAGTCGAAGATCGGATTGAAGTAGATGGCGGTGACGCCGAGGCTCTGGAGATAGTCCAGCTTGTCGAGCACGCCCTGGAGGTCGCCGCCGTAGAACGTGCTGCTGTAGGTCATCTGCCAGGGGTTCTCCGGCACGTTCGGCTCCGGGTCGGGCACGATGGTGTTCCACGGCGCGATGGGCCACGCGTGGCCCCGCTCCGCCGGGTAGAACCAGTCGGCCGCGGTCGGATCGTTCGACTCGTCGCCGTTGCGGAAGCGGTCCGGGAAGATCTGGTAGATGGTTGCGTTCTTCGCCCAGTCCGGTACGGTGTACGCGGCATCGTAGACGTAGATGTCGAAGGGCGTGACCTGGTTGCCGTTCGAGCCGGCGCCCCAGCCGCCGTCAGCCGCTGCATCGTCGCCATAGTAGACGATCCTGTCGCCATCGACCGCACCGAAGACATACTGCAGGACGGTCAGATGGTCGGGCGCATCGAAGGTCACTTCCCAGATGTCGTAGCCCCAGGTGTTGGCGTCGGACGGCACGGTCGCGATCTTCGTCATGCGGTAGGTGCTGGCGCCTCCGCCGAATGTGTCGGCCACCCGCACGCCGACCGCTTCCACATCGCCCGCGGTCGTGCGAAAACGCAGGCGGATCTCGGTGCCCATCGTCACTGCGCCGAACGGCGTGCGGTAGAGCGGGTCGCGCGAGTCATGGCCGAGGCCGTCCCACCAGATGTCGCCATCGATGCCCGGCTCGGTCGGGTTGTTGATCGTGTCGCGAATCTCTTTGGTCGTGTCGTTGAAAGTAAACGTGACGGTGGAGCCGCCCGCGGGCACGACCAGGCTGATGTTCGCGCCGCCCGGTGCCCCGCCCGCGCCGTAGTTCTCGTCCCAGCTCTCGTTGACCGCGACCTTGTACTCGTACGAACCGGCGGGCAGGGTCAGCGTGATCTCGTAGACGCCATCCGCGTCCTTGTCCTTCATCCAGCCCTTGAGGTTGTCGGGCGCCCAGTCTGCGCCGCCGGCCGCGCCCATCAGGCTGCCGACCAGCACGACAATCCGGCTGTTGGGCCGCGAGGCGACGTAGTTGTCGCTCCGGTCATAGTAGAAGTGAACCTGCTGGCCCGCCGTTGCGACGGTGAACGGGACGTTCGCGCCGCCGGGCACGCCGTTCAGGCCGTAGTTCTCGGTCCAGGAGCCGCCGACTGTCGCCTTGAATTCGTAGCTGCCGGGCGGAATCGCATTCGTGACGAACTTCCAGACGCCGTCGTTGTTGGCGTCGGTCGCCTGCGTATTGAGGTTGTCGGGCGCCCAGTTGCCGCCCAGGCCCGCGGCTTCAGGGTAGCTGCCGGGGAAGGTCACGAGCAAGTCAGGCGGCGGCGGCGGTTCGTTCGACTGCACCTCCGCGCTGATGATGTGCGTCACGGGATCGTAGGTGAACAGGACATCCGAGCCGCCCGCGGGCACGGCCAGCGGGAGATTCGCGCCGCCGGGCTCGCCGTTTGCGCCGTAGTTGACATCCCAGCTCTCATTGAGCGCAACCTTATACTCGTAGTTGCCGGCAGGCAGGGCCTTTGCCAGGAAGGTGTACTTGCCCTCACCGTCAGGTCCCTTGAGCAGCGTCTTGAGGTTGTCGGGCATCCAGTCGCCCGCGGCGCCCGCTTCTGACTGGAAGCTGCCGACCGCGACTGCGATGACCTGGTTGGCGTTGTCCGCCACGTAGTGATCCGTCGGGTCATAGTACCACTTGACGGTCTGGTCGGCGGCGAGGGTGAAGGGGACGTTGTTGGCAGGATACGCCTTGCTCCAGTCGCCGTCTTCGACGATCTTATACTCGTAGGCGCCTGCGGGCACGGCGGCTTCGAACTTCCAGACGCCGTCGCCGTTGGCATCGGTCAGGTTCGTCGCGGGATCATTGTTCAGCCAGTCACCGCTGCCGCCGATTTCGCTTTCGAAGCTGCCGGCAACGTTGACCTGCGACAATGCGGGGGCCGCCATCGCCAGCGGCGCGAGGGTCAACAGCATACTCAGGATGGTCAATAGCGCAATCAGGCGATACTTCGACATACGAAACTCCTTCCTATCCATGAAGGTGCAGACGTGCGCGAACACAAAAAAGGCCGTCACCCGCAAACGGGCGCGGCCTTTTTAACGCACTGGCAGATGGGACATAGACACAAGCGTCAAGGCATACCTCTTGGATCAGCACTGAAGCAAGACGGAATCGACGGCGGTCTGTACGATTAACGCAACAAGCAGCGTTTTGATACTAGCACAGCGGTGCCGCAGTGTCAACAGGGTTTTTGTGGAAGGTCGCGGGCGTGATATACTGCGGGTAATGAAGTTCTTCAGGAGAAAAGTGGGTGACGAAGAAGCAAAAGCTGCTTGCAAAGGCACTGCAAGGATCGAAGAATATCGCTTTTGCGGATGCAGTCGCACTGGTCGAAGCGTTCGGCTTTCGTCTTGCCCGGGTCAGTGGTAGCCATCACATCTATACCAGGGTTGACATTCCTGAAATGGTGAATTTGCAGGAAGTGGACGGCAAGGTCAAGCCTTATCAGTTGAAGCAATTCCTGGCACTGGTCGAGCAGCATAACCTTGAATTGGAGTCGGATTGATGAAAGATTACCACATCAATATCTTCTATAGCGAAGAGGACGACGGCTATATCGCTGATATTCCTGATCTCAAGAGCTGCTCTGCTTTCGGAAAAACCCCTGTGGAAGCACTGGCGGAATTACAGATTGCCAAGGCTGCATGGCTCGAAGCAGCGCGTGCGCAGGGGAAGGTAATACCGCGACCCCGTTATCGTCCTGCCATTTACAAGGCTGCTGCTTGATGCCTAGTCCCCCCGGCCCGGGCAACCGCCCGCCGCTCGATGACCTGGCGGCTCTGCGCGACGGGCCGCACGCGTTCCTGCTCCAGGTCGCGCGGACTTATGGCCCGATCGTGCGTTATCCCGTCGGGCCGCTGGCCGTTTATCTCGTCTGCGCGCCGGATGGCGTCAAGTACATCCTCCAGGACAACCACCGCAACTACTGCAAGGACACCTTCCAGTACAACCTGTTGAGCACGATCACCGGCCAGGGGCTGCTGACGAGCGACGGCGACTTCTGGCTGCGGCAGCGGCGGTTCGCCCAGCCCGCGTTCCATCGCTCGCGCATCGCGGCGTTTGCACCGATGATGGCTGCAGCGGCAGAGGGCATGTTGGCGTGCTGGGATGAGCACGCGGCCCGCGGCGAGCCGCTGGACGTTGCGGCGGAGATGATGCACGTCGCGCTCCAGATTGTCGGCAAGGCGATGTTCAGTGCGGAGATCGGGGATCAGGCGGACGAGCTCGCGACCGCGACCCTGACCGTGCTCGATCATATCGTAGGCCGGGCGCGCACCTTCGGCGTTGTGCCGGAATGGCTGCCCACGCGCGGGAACCGGGCCCACCGCCGCGCCATGCGGGTGCTCGACCGTGCGGTATATGGCACGATCAATGCGCGGCGGGGGCGGCATCCTTCGACTGGCCTTGCTTCGTTATCAACGGTGAGCCGTCCACCCGCTCAGGATGCTTCACCAAGCGGATTGGGGCATCCTGAGCGGAGTCCCATCGGCAGTTTCGATGGGACGCAGTCGAAGGATGCTGAGGATGCGCAGGCCCTCGACGATCTGCTCGCCATGCTCATGGCCGCGACGGATGAACCGACCGGCGAGCGCATGAGCGACCAACACCTGCGCGATGAATCCATGACCATGCTCATCGCAGGGCATGAGACGGTCGCGAGTGCGCTGGCGTGGACGTGGCAACTGTTGGCGGAGCATCCGGAGGCGGAGGCGCGGCTGCACGCGGAGCTGGCGGATGTGCTGGGCGGCCGCGCGGCCACGATGGCCGACCTGCCGAAGCTGCGTTATACCGAGTGGGTGTTTCAGGAAGCGTTGCGGCTTTACCCGCCCGCGTGGATCATCACGCGCAAGGCGCTGGCCGACGACACGGTGTGCGGGTATCACGTGCCTGCGGGCGCGCTGGTGGTGTGCAGCCCGTACGTGACGCACCGGCTGGCGGACGTATGGGACGAGCCGGATGCCTTCCAGCCGGAGCGGTTCGGGCCGGAAGCGTCTGCCGGCCGGAACCGCTTCGCCTACTACCCGTTCGGCGGCGGCCCGCGGCTGTGCATCGGCAACTACTTCGCGCAGGTCGAGGCCAGCCTGATCATCGCGGCCGTCGCGCAGCGTTACCGCCTGCGACCGGTCGAGGGTCATCCGGTCGTGGTCGAGCCGGGCGTCACGCTGAGGCCGAAACACGGGTTGATGATGCGGCTGGAGGACAGGTTGTAGCTCACGCAAAGGCGCCAAGAACGCAAAGCAAGATGATCTACAGCGGCCTTGGCGTCCTTTGCGTCTTTGCGTGAGCTTCTCCTGCTCAGAACGTCTGGTGCTCCGTGCGCGCGATGATTTCCTCCTGCAGCGCGAGGCTGAGGTCGCAGAAGTAGTCGCTGTAGCCCGCGACGCGCACGATCAAGTCGCGGTACTGCTCCGGGTCACGCTGTGCCTTGCGGAGCGTCGCCGCATCCACGACGTTGAACTGGATGTGATGCCCGTCCAGCCGGAAGTAGGTGCGCATCAACTGGACGAGATTGTCCAGCCCCCCGTCGCCTGCCAGCAGCCCCGGCGTGAACTTCTGGTTGAGCAGCGTGCCGCCCGTGCGGAGGTGATCCATCTTCGCCGCGGAGCGCAGCACTGCGGTCGGCCCGCAGCGGTCCGCGCCCTGCACGGGCGAGATGCCCTCGGACACGGGCTTGCCCGCGTGCCGGCCGTCGGGCGACGCGATCATCACCGAGCCGAAATAGACGTGGCACGTCGTCGGCAGAAGGTTGATGTGATACTCGCCGCCCTTCGTGTTCCGCCGCCCGTCCACCGCCGCATAATACGACTCGAAAATGGCTCGCATGATGCTGTCTGCGTAATCGTCGTCGTTGCCGTAGCGCGGGGTGCGGTTGACGAGCATCAGCCGCTCGCGTTCGTGCCCCTCGAAGTCGCGGTCCAGCATCGCCAGCAGGTCTGCCATCGTCAGCGCGCCCGTATCGTAGACGTGGTACTTGACCGCGGTCATCGCGTCGGTGAGCGTGCCCAGGCCGACCCCCTGGATGTAGCTGGTGTTGTAGCGTGCGCCGCCGTCATGATAGTCCCGCCCCGTTGCGATGCAGTCGTCGATCAACAGGGAGAGGAACGGCGACGGCATGTAGCGCGCATAGAGCCGCTCGATGACGTTGTTCCCGCGCACCTTGACGTCCACGAAATAGGTGAGCTGCGTCCGGTATGCCTCGAACACTTCGTCGAATGACGTGAACTGGGTCGCGTCGCCGGTCTGCGGGCCGAGTTGGACGTCCGTGCGCGGGTCCCGCCCGTTGTGCAGCGCCAGCTCGTAGATTTTCGGCAGGTTGAGGTAGCCGGTGAGGTTGTAGTTCTCCTTGCCGAACGCACCGACCTCGACGCAGCCGCTGGACCCGCCGCACCGCGCATCCACGAGGGACTTGCCCGCGCGCACCAGCTCCTGCACGATCACGTCATGGTTAAACGCGGACGGCTGGCCGAAGCCGGTGCGGATGATGTGCGCGGCGCGTAGGAGGAACCGATCGGGGTTCTTCTTGCTGACCTGGATGGACGAGGACGGCTGGAGCAGGCGCATCTCTTCGATGACGTCGAGCAGCAGGTAGCTGACCTCGTTCACGCCGTCCGCCCCATCCGGCCGGACCCCGCCGACGTTGATCTGCGCAAAGTCGGTGTAGGTGCCGCTCTCTGCCGCGGTGACGCCGACCTTCGGCGGCGCGGGCTGGTTGTTGAACTTGATCCAGAAGCACTGCAATAGTTCTTCGGCGGACTCGCGCGTCAGCGTCCCGTCGGCCAGCCCGCGACGGTAGAAGGGTTCGAGGTGCTGGTCGAGGCGGCCGGGGCAGAAGGAGTCCCACGTATTGAGTTCAATGGTGACGCCCAAGTGGACGAACCAGTAGTACTGCAGGGCCTCCCAGAAGTCGCGCGGGGCGTGTGCAGGCACGTGCTCGCAGACCTCCGCGATGCGCAGGAGCTCCGCGCGGCGCACGAGGTCGCCCGTCTCGGTCGCGGCCTGCCGCGCCAGCTCTGCGTGCCGCTGCGCGAAGCGGATCAGCGCGGTTGCGGCAATGCGCATCGCGCGCAGTTCCTCCTGCTTGTCGTACGCGTCCATGTCGTGCAGGAAGTCCAGTCGGGCGAGGCTGGCGTCGATGTCGGCCACGAAGTCGAGCATCCCCTTGCGGTAGATTTTGTCGTCCAACACCGTATGGCCCGGCGCGCGCTGCTCCATGAACTCGGTGAAGATGCCTGCTTCGTATGCGGCCAGCCATTCCGGCGTCATCTCGCGGAAGAGCAAGTCGCGGATGGATTGGCCCTGCCAGGCCGGGATGACCGTGTCGCGGTACACTTCCCGGCTGCGCTCATCCACGGCAAACGGAATTTTGGGCCGCGTGTCGAGGATGTCCAGGTCCTGCAGGCTGTGGCAGCAGAGCTCGGGGTAGGTGGGCGTGGCCTTCGGCGCAGGGCCTTTCTCGCCGACGATGAGCTCGCCGTCTCCGATGTAGATGGCCTTGTGCTCCAGCAGATATTCGAATGCCAGCGCGCGGCGCACAGGCACGGAGACCGGGCCGGAGCCCGCTGCGCCGTCCTGCCGGTAGAATTCGGTCAGCAGTTCGGCGCGCTCGGTGGAAATATACGGGACCGCGTCCAGGCTGGCCTGCCGTAACAGTGCAACGCGCGGGGTCATGGACATAATCAGCAGCCTCCAAAGTAACGTATAGGAAGTCATTTGCATTTTACCACAGCCCAGGCCAGAGACACTCACGGGCGCCAATCGGCCAGTTGTGGTATTATGCACCGCCAGTATATCCCTTTACACAGGAGCCTGAGTTTGTCTGGACCTATCAAAGCAATCCTGTTCGACCTGGACGGGACGCTGCTCGACAGTAACATGGAGAACTTCCTGCCGGTGTATCTCAAGGCGCTGGGCGCGCGCGTGGGGCACATCCTGCCGACCCGGTTCTTTGTTACTCACCTGATGCAGGCGACCGAGGCGATGCTGGCCAACGACGGTCGCGCGACCAACCAGGAGGTCTTCGCGGAGGTCTTCTTCCCGCTCGTGGGCCGCCCGCGCGCGGAGCTGGAACCTATCTTCGACGCCTTTTATGCCGAGGACTTCCCGAAGCTGGCGGGGGTCACGCGGCGCAAGCCGGAGGCGCGGCCGGTCGTGCAGCTGGCGTTCGCGCTGGGCTACGACGTCGCCATCACGACGAACCCGCTCTTCCCTGCGACCGCGATCCGGCAGCGCATGGCTTGGGCCGGGGTGGATGACTTTCCCTACAAGTGGGTGACATCCTACGAGAACAGCCGCTACTGCAAGCCGAACCTGCGCTTCTTTGATGACGTGATTGCCCGGCTCGGCCGGCAACCGGAAGAGTGCCTCGTCGTGGGCGACGAACACATGGACATGGTCGCAGCAACCGTCGGGTGTCCGACGTTCCTGGTGCCCAGCGCGGCAACTGCTCTCCTGCCGGAGACGCCCGCGCCGACGTATCAGGGTTCGCTGACCGACCTGGCGGAGCTGTTGGAGAGGTGAACCGCGAAGACGCCAAGAACGCAAAGTCTCAGTAGAGGTTTCTTTGCGGTCTTGGCGTGAGATTACCGTACGACCGGACGCGCTACTTCTTCACGAACGCGCGGATCGTCGCGGTGATCCAGAAGATCGCCCAGGCCACCATCGCGATGCCGGCCAGCGCGATGCGCGATTCATCCTGGATCGACTCGAAGTGCGCGCCGTCGGCATCCAGCCGGATGTAGCCCACCGGCTTCGCGCGACCGCCCCCGCCCCCGCCGCTCCCGGCGCCTTCACCGGTGTCACTCTCTGCCGCTGCCTCACCGGCTTCTGTGGCCTCGCCTGCCGGCGGCTTGCCGTAGCCGCCGCCCGCACCGAAGGCATACGATACCGCAGCCACCGGTATGATCGTCGTGGCCCCCTCGCGCGTCGGCTCACCGAACACGCTGGACGCGTTCAACCGCTGCAGCATTTCCTCGATCGGCAGCGCGGGCGCTTCATACTTCTCGTTCATCGTCCAGACCTCCTGATTGCTTTGAGAGACCGCCAGAGCCGGGCCACGATGATCAACGCCAGGCACAGGCCGGCAATGCTCGCTGCGCCCGACCCGATGCTGCGCAGCGCCTCCCCGGTCGGGTCGGTGATGGCGACCGTCTGCTCCTGGCCGCTCACATCCGTGACCACCGCGCGCATCGGCGTCAGGCGCAGATAGCCTGCCTCGAAGTGCACGTGACCGCCGGCCGGCTGTTCCGCCGGACCGCGCCACACTTTCCCTTGCAGCCGCGCGACCGGCAGGAGTGTCCCACCTTGCACGGCCACCGGCTCACCGGCCAGTTCCCGGTCGATCCGTTCCTCTGACTTTACCAACTCAGCCAAGCGTACCTCCCTGGGCGTACCTACACGACGCCCGTTTTCACTTCCCCGCGGAGCAGCGCCAACAGCCGCGCCTGGTCGCACCGGCGTAACGCCTGTGCCGCGCGCTCCAGCTTGCCGCGGCGCACGTAGGCCAGCATTTCCTCCTCCAGCCACGGCACTGTGACCGGCACGCCTTCCAGTTCCACGTCCATCTCGGTCACGTTCACGATGGGCCGCCATGAGTCGCCCTCGCGCCATTCCAGGTCGCTCATCACCTCTACGACCAGGCCGTCGAAGTCGAAGCGGCCGAAGTGCGACCGGTACGGCACATTCTCCGAGCGGCCTACAGGCTGCACCGCGTGATCGGCGAACAGCTCACCGAACCGGTAGACGCCTGCCGTGTCAAGGTCGAGGTCGATATCCTTCACGGGAATGGGCAGCCCGTGGAGTGCAAGCGCGGTCCCGCCGACCGCGCGCACGCGAATGCCTGCCGCGCGGCACTGCCGGACGATGTCCGCCAGCAGCCGGCGCCAGCGCGGCTTGATCGAGACGACCAGGTAGTGCTGCGCCGCGGCCAGCAGGGAAGGCTCGGCGGCCAGCCGCCAGTTCAGGTCTTCCCACCAGGCCCAGGCCGCGCCGGTGAGCTGGTTCAGACCGTAATGCTCCTTTCCGGCAACGATGCCTTCCACGTTGAGCAGCGCGTGTACTTCCAATCCGGCATCCCAGCAGAGGGCGGCGGCTTCCTCTGCGCGGGCGAAATAGGCGGCAAATCCCTCGTTCTCCCCAGGCGGAAGCAGCCCGGTTTCCTCGATGCGCTCGTACAGCCCCGGTCGCTCGACCGGCTCCAGGAGGAACTTCGTGGCCGCATCGCTGTGCGCGGCATAGCGCGCGATGAATGCCGCAAAGAGCGGTCCGCCCGGCTTGAGCACGCGGCGCGCCTCTGCGACCGCCTGCCGGCGTTCCGCCTCGGTCAGCAGGTGATAGAGCGGCCCCATCAGCAGAACGGCGTCGAAGCTGTCATCCGCGAAGCGCGAGAGGTCCGTGGCCGTGCCTTGCTCGAACGCGGCGAGCGTCACGCCGGCCTGAGCGGCGTGCTCGCGGGCCAGCGCCAGGTTGACGGGCGATAGGTCGAACAGGGCCACTTCATAACCCTGCTGCGCCAGCTCGATGGCATAGCGTCCCGGCCCGCCGCCGCAGTCGAGCACGCGTGCGGGTGGCGGCGGCAGGTATTGGGCCAGCGCGCGGCGCGTGACGGCGAATTCGGTCGGGTGACGCGTCGCCCGCTCCCATTCACGCTGCGCGTCGGCGTCATAGTAACGGGCAATCTCCACCCGAACTTCGTCGGGATCCATCAGAACGGCCGGCTCTTGCATCGCACTATACCTGTTCCACCCAGACCGCGGTCCCGTAGGCCAGGACCTCGGTCATGTTCTCGGCCAGCTCGGTCGCGTCATAGCGCACGCCGATGATGGCGTTCGCGCCCAACTGCTCGGCATGCTTCACCATCAGGTCGAACGCTTCCTCGCGTGTCTCCTCGCACAGGCTCACGTACTCGTAGATTTTGCCGCCGCCGATGGTGCGCAGGCTCGCTGCGAACTGGCCGACCAGCCCGCGCGCGCGGACGGTGACCCCGCGCACGACGCCGAAGTTGCGGGTGACGCGGTAGCCGGGCAGCTCAAAGGTGGTACAGGTCATGCTGTGGTCCATGTGGATTCATCCTTTCGATGGGTGTTCCCATCATACACATTACGCAGGTTCTGCGGTGGGAGTTGCAAGTCGGCGGAAACGACTGAGGGCAGCAAAGCGTCGGCCAGTGAGCAGGCATTTGCCTTTCCACAAGCTCCTGCTGTACGATGGCGCCACGATCATCCTGGCGCCACCCAAAGATGTTCAATCTGCGCGAGCCGGTCTTGCCACGAAGTTCACGCAAAGCCGCCAGGCACGCAAAGAGTACCAGGCAGAATGCTTTGCGCTCTTTGCGTCTTGGCGTGAGCCGTTCCGTAGTCGGACCAAGCTCGATCAATGTGCGGATGAATACTGAGCCATGACCGCCAGTGGCGCCGCCAACAGGAGCAACGCCATGACCTACGCCCTTGCTGCACCTGCCGCCATTCCTCTCACCGGCACCTTTCTGGACGAAATCTCTTACGACATCCCCCATCAGAACTGGGGCCCGCGCGAGTGGGATGCCGATTTTGCCGCCATGCGCGCCATCGGCATCGACACCGTGATCCTCATCCGCTCAGGCCTCAAGCGCTGGTTGACCTATCCCTCCGAGTTCCTGATTGCGCGCGAAGGCTGTCATCGCCCGCCAGTCGACCTGGTTGCGCTGTTCCTCGACCTCGCGCAGAAATACGACATGAGCTTCTACTTCGGCACCTATGATTCGGGCCGCTACTGGTATGCGGGCGAGTGGCAGACCGAACTGGACTTGAACCGCGGCGTGGCCGACGAGGTGTGGGCGCGCTACGGCAGCCATCCCGCGTTCCGCGGCTGGTATCTCACCCAGGAGGTCAGCCGCCGCATCAAGGGCATCATCGAAATCTATGCCACGATGGGCCGCCACTGCAAGGCTATCTCCGGCAACCTGCCGGTGCTCATCTCGCCGTGGATGCAGGGCATCAAGGCCGCGGGGCTGGACCCGGCCGCGCACGCCGACACGCTGACCGTGGCCCAGCATGAGCAGGAATGGGGCGAGATCATGGCGGGCATCAGCGGTGCAGTGGATATCGTTGCGTTCCAGGACGGCCATGTGGATTTCCACGAGCTCGCCGACTATCTGGCCGTCAATAAGGCGCTGGCCGATCGTCACGGGCTGCGCTGCTGGACGAACAGCGAGACCTTCGACCGCGACATGCCTATCCGCTTCCCGCCGATCAAGTGGGAGAAGCTGCTGCTCAAGCTGGCCGCGGCACAGCAGGTGGGCGTCGAGAAGGCGATTACGTTCGAGTTCTCGCACTTCATGAGCCCCAACTCTGCCTATCAGCAGGCGCACGGGCTGTATGCGCGGTATCGCGAGTATTTTGGGATTGAAGATTGAAGATTGCAGATTCCAGACGCGCACTGTGCTTCTTTGCGTGAGCGACCCAGGGACGCGATGATCGACGCTTACATCTCTGACATAGCCGCGGCCTTGCGCAGCCTGGGCGTGCGGTCGGGCGGGAGCCTGCTGGTGCACTCGTCGCTGCGCGCGCTTGGCCGCGTGCCCGGCGGCGCGGAGACGGTCGTGCGGGGGCTGATGGCCGCGCTGGGCGAGGACGGGACGCTGCTGCTGCCCGCGCTCTCATATGAATTCGTCCGGAGCCACAACCCCGTCTTTGACGTGCGCGGCACGCCGTCCAACGTGGGCCTGATCCCAGAGCGTTTCAGGCTGCGGCCGGGCACGCAGCGCAGCATCCACCCCACGCACTCGGTCTGCGCGGTCGGCCCGCGGGCGGAGCACTTTCTCGGTGCGCACCTGGAAGACAGCACGCCCGTCGGCCCGCATTCGCCCTTCCGCCGGCTGCGCGACGCGGGCGGGCAGATTCTCATGCTGGGCTGCTCGTTAAGGCCCAACACCTCTATGCACGGCGTCGAGGAGCTGGTGGAGCCGCACTATCTCTTCGGGGAGCCGTTGACCTACCGGCTGATCCTGTGGGATGGCGCGGTTATCGAGAAGACCTATCGGCGGCACGGGTTCCAGGGGTGGGAGCAGCGGTATGACCGGGTCGCGGAGCTCCTGGCCGAGCCGCATCTCAAGGAGGGGCCGGTGCTGGCTGCCCAGTGCCACCTCATCGAGGCCGCCGCGCTATGGGATGCGGCAGAGGCCGCGCTGCGCCGCGACCCGCTCTACTTTGTGGATCGCGAGCCCGGGTGAGAATGCTCACGCAGAGACGCAAAGGACGCAAAGAAACACATATAGAATGAATCCTTTGCGATCTTTGCGTCTTTGCGTGAGCTATCCAGCCCACCAAACGCTCACTTACCCCGTTTCTTCAGATACGCGTGCCAGAGCAGCCGCGCGGCCACTGCGCGCCACGGCTGCCACGCCGCGGCCAGCTCTGCCAGTTCAGCCTGTGCCGGCGCGGCGGGCAACCCCAATGTCTCCACCGCGGCGACGGTCAGCGCGAGGTCGCCCGCCGGCCAGATATCGGGTCGCAGCAGTGCCATCAACAGATAGATGTCCGCGGTCCAGCGGCCGATGCCCACCACGCGCATCAGCGCGGCGCGGGCCGCCTCATCCTCCATCTCCGCAACCTCGTCCAGGTCGAGGCTGCCCGACACGAGCGCGGCGGCCAGCTCCCGGCCGTAGCGCGCCTTCTGCCGGCTGAAGCCGACTGCCTTCAGGGTCACGTCGTCCAGCGCAAGGAACCGCTGCGGCGTCAGCGGCGCGGCGACCGCAGCCAGCTTGTCGAAGGCGGCCCGCGCGGAGGCCAGGGATACCTGCTGTTCGAGGATGATGTGCAGGAGAGTGGGAAAGCCTGGCTCGCGGGCCCACAGCGGCGGCGGTCCGTGTGCATCGAGGATGGCCGCGAGCCGCGCGTCCCGTGCCGCGAGCTCCGCGGTCGCGCGGTGCAGGGTGGTTGGGTCGAGTGGATGCATAACGGCGAATTGAGAATTATGAATGACGAGTTACGAGTTATCTCTGCGGCGTATTATACTTTATGTGTTAACGATGGAGTCGCACCTGGAGGGCGACAATGAATCGCAGTGAACTGACAAAGGCCGTGCATGCGGCCGGCCTCGGTAAGTACGCCGGCCGGATTGCTGAGGTGGCGGCAGACTGCATCCGTGTGATCCCTCATTCGACCAGCCACATGACAGTCGGTGCGTCTCGCCTCGGCGGGCTGCCGGACTTGGAGGAAGGGTTGGATTGGCCGCGCTGGCAGGGGCAGAGCCTGTCGTTCATCGCGCAAATCAGCCTTGCAGACGTTGCGGCCTTCCCGGTGGCGAGGGCGCTGCCTCGGACGGGATTGCTATCCTTTTTCTACGATGCCGATCAGCGAACGTGGGGCTTTGACCCTGCCGACGCGGGCAGTTTTCGCGTGATGTATTCGTCCGGTTTGAGGCTGCAACAGCGGCCTATACCGGAAGATGTGCCCGAACATGGTCGCTACCCGGTCTGTTCGATCGAGTTGGAGGCTGACGTTTCCCTGCCGCCACACGATTGGCCGGAGTTCTCCGTTCTGTTCGACCTGATGACAATGGAAGAGCGTGAAGCCTACATCGAGCTTGATTGGCAGCAGCACTCCCAGTTATTCGGCTATCCCATACAGATTCAGGGGGACATGCGTCCTGAGTGCGCTATGGTGACAGCCGGCATCTACGTTGGCGGCATCGAGCCATGGGGGGACCCGGCTACCGAGCCTCTTCGCGCTCAGGCACCGAACTGGCAGTTACTCCTGCAAATCGATAGTGAGGATGTCGCCGACATGTCGTGGGGCGATGCAGGCCTACTGTATTACTGGATTCCGCAGCAGGCTCTTGTCGCGCATGACTTTGAGCGAGTCTGGATGATCCTGCAATGTAGCTAACAGTGGTGTAGCGCCAGCGCCGCGTCCAGCAAGTCGCGCACCAGAGGATTCGCGGCATCCTCCGCCCGCCGCAGCTTGACATGGCGGGCGCGCTTGCCGGTGCCGGCCAGCAGGCCCGCGGGATCGGACAGCTCCGCGCCGCGCTGACTGCGGACGCGCTGCTGGCGCACGTCGCAACCTGCGGCGGCACGGTGATCAAGCCCGGCCAGCATGTCTTCTGGGGCGGCTACTCCGGTTATTTCACCGACCCCGACGGCTTCCTGTGGGAGGTCGCGCACAATCCCGGGTTCCCGCATGTGTAAGAGAAGGATAGTGTCTATGGATATTCTGATACCTGCCCAGAAAGTGCCTGTGCTGGTTGAGACCGACGTGCTCGTCTGCGGAGGCGGCTGCGCGGGCGTCGCGGCCGCAGTCAGCGCGGCGCGGCACGGCTGCCGGGTCACGCTCGTTGAGCGGTGGCCGACGATCGGCGGCATGGCGACGAACGCGCTCGTCAACGGCTGGCACCGTAGCGACCGCGAGAAGATGGTCATCTACGGCCTGGTGGAGGAGTCCGCCGAGCGCGCGGCGCCGCACGGCTGGATTCGCCAGGACCGGCAGTATCCCCGCGCGCACGAAACCCACTGGTTCGAGCCCGAGGGCATGCGCATCGTCTGGCAGCGAATGCTGGACGAGGCAGGCGTGCAGACGCTCTGCCACCTGGTTGCAGGCGAACCGATCCTCGAAGACGGGCGCATCCGCGGGGTGCTGGCCGACACGAAGCAGGGCCGCCGCGCGCTGCTGGCAAAGGTCGTCATCGACGCGACCGGCGACGGGGACGTGGCTGCGAAGGCGGGCGTGCCCTTCGAGTATGGCCGGCCCGCGGACGGGCTGGTGCAGGGGATGACGCTCATCTTCACGCTGAAGGGGATCGATGAGCCGGTCGTCCGCGCGGTCCCGCATGAGCAGGTCAACGCGATCATCGACCGCATGGTCGCGCTGCGGCAGCAGGGCAGGATGGCGCCGTTCAACGAGGGCAACATGCGCGGCTCGTTTACCTACTGGGGCGCACCGAACCAGATGCCCTGGAACGTCTGCCCGGTGGCCGGCAATCCGCTGGACGAGGCGGAACTGTCCCGGCTCAATGCCGCGGCGCACGAGTACATCGTCCAGTATCTCGAGTTCTTCCGCGCTAACATGCCCGGCATGGCCGCGGCGCAGATCGACCAGACTGCGTTTGCGCTCGGCGTGCGCGAATCGCGGCGCGTCCGCGGACTCACCACCCTGACCGTGGACATGGTCCTCGGCGCGGCCAAGCAGCCCGACGCTATCGGGCACGGCGTCTGGATGGTGGATATCCATGACCCGAAGGGCAGCGGCTACACCACCTTTACGGACGCAGGCGCGCACAACCGGCTGGCCGCGGGCACGAGCTATCACATCCCCTTGCGCATGTGCCTGAACGCGCAGGTGCCCAACCTGGGCGTCGTCGGGCGGTGCGCGTCTTCCACCCATGAAGCCCACTCCTCCGTGCGGGTGCAGACGCATTGCATGGTCATGGGCCAGGGCGTGGGAACTGCCGCCGCGCTGGCGCTGGCGAGCGGGCAGCTGTTGGCGCAGGTGGATGTCGCGGCCCTGCAAGCTCAATTGCGGGCCGACGGCGTTTATCTGGCCGATGTGCCATCGGTCGATGTCCTCTCGGCCGAGGTCTCCCGGAGGAACGATGCTTAAGCGATTGCGTGAGCCGGTCAACGGCCTGACGCACGGCGTCGCGGCGCTGGCAGCCGTGGCCGGGCTGGGCCTGCTGATCTGGTTGGCGCGGGACGGCAACCCGCTGATCCTGGCCGCGCTGGCGGTCTACGGCGTCACGTTGGTCCTGATGTTCGCCGCCAGCGCCGGCTATCACATGGTCGACGCGCGGCCCGCGGTCATGCTGTTCCTGCGCAAGCTCGACCATTCGGCCATCTACCTGCTGATTGCAGGGACCTACACCCCGGTCTGCCTGCATTATTTCGACGGGTTCTGGCGTTGGGGTATGGTCGCCGTGATCTGGTCGCTGGCCGTCGTCGGGGTCGCGGTCAAGCTGTTCGTGATTCGTGCGCCGCGCTGGCTGACGGCCGGCGTGTATCTGTTCATGGGCTGGCTCTCGGTCATTGCGGCGCGGGAGATCGTTACCTCGCTCCCGCCGGCCGCGCTGGTCTGGCTGTTGCTCGGCGGGTTGTTCTTCACCGCCGGCGCAGTCATCTACATCCTCAAGAAGCCGAACCCGTGGCCGGGCGTCTTCGGGTTCCACGAGGTATGGCATGTCTTTGTCATCCTGGGCGCGTTCAGCCACTTTGTCATGATAGCGGGCTGGGTCGCACCGGTCGCCTGACCGCCCGCTGAATGCTTCTTTGCGCTCTTTGCGTCTCTGCGTGAGCCTAACGTGAGCTATCGATGTCGCACGGTGAAACGGTCCTGGCCGAACTGCTGCGCTCCATGGAGCCGGTGCTCAACCCCGGCGTGTATGTCTACGCGTTCGTTCCGCCGGCGACCGATCTGACCGGCATCTCCTGCCTGGCGACCTTCCGCGAGGCCGAGGGGCTGACCGTCATCCTGGAGGAAGCCGAGGCGCAGCGGCTCGGTTGGCCCGTCCTGTTCCGCGCCGTGTGGCTCACGCTGACCGTCCACTCGGACCTGCACGCCGTGGGCCTGACCGCAGCGTTTGCGGCCGCGCTGGCTGAGGCAGGCATCAGTTGCAATGTCGTGGCAGCTGCATACCACGACCACATCTTCGTGCCGGTCGAGTCCGGCCCCGCGGCGCTGGCGGCATTGCAGGCGCTGCAACAGGCCGCGGTCGCATCCAGAGCATGAAGCTCCAGCGGGACATTGGAGTCGCATCCTTCGACTGGCGGCGCTTTGTCGTCCACGTTGAGCCGTTCACCCGCTCAGGATGCATGTAAGCTTTTGTGAGAGCAGCCATCATGCCAAAGATACACCTCGACACGGACCTCGGCGGCGACATCGATGACCTGTGCGCGCTGGCGCTGGTGCTCCGCTGGCCCGGCGCAGATCTCGTGGCCGTCACGACGAACACCGAGAACGACGGCCGCCGCGCAGGCTACACCCGCTACGCGCTGCGGCTGGCCGGGCGCGCGGATGTGCCGGTGGCCGCGGGCGCGGAGGTCGCGCTCGGCTGCTACCGGGGGATGCCGGGGCTGCCCGATGAGGCCGCGTACTGGCCGGAGCCGGTTGCACCTGCGCCGGGGCCGCTCGACGACGCGCTGGCCCTGCTCGAACGCAGCATCGAGCAGGGCGCGTTGATCGTGGGCATCGGCGCGTACACGAACCTTGCGCTGCTGGAACGCCGCTCACCCGGCATCCTGCGCCGCGCACACCTCTATCTGATGGGCGGGTACGTCTACCCGGTGCGGCCCGGCTACCCGCCGTGGGGCAACGACATGGACTGGAATATCCAGGCCGATGTCAACTCCGCCAAGACCGTCATCGAGAACTCGCAGCCGACCCTGATTCCGCTGTCCATGACGGTCGAAACTGCGCTCAGGCGTGCGCACCTGCCCGCGCTTCGGCGGGCCGGGCCGCTGGCCCAGCTCATCGCGCGGCAGGCGGAGGCGTTTGCGGTCGAGTATGACAACGAGACGGTCTACGGCCGGACGTGCCCCGGTCTGCCCGACGACATCATCAACTGGCAGCATGATCCGCTCGCGTGCGCGATTGCGCTCGGCTGGCGGGAGGGTGTGGAGATCAGCGAGGTCCCGCTGCGGCTGGATATTGAGGATGGCTGGCTGTACGAGCGGGTGGACCCGGCCGGGCAGCCGGTCCGGGTTGTTACCGGCGTGGACGGCGCCCGATTCAGCGATCTGTGGGTGGAAATGGTGACATAACCACGACAATCTAGGAGGCGATAGATGACAGGGGTGAACCTTGTCCTCGGTGCTGGTCACATTGACCGCTTGATTCCGAACGCCGATGAGCTTCTACGTCAATATCGTTACGATACGGGCTGCTACTATCTCGACTACGTGCCCACTACACCCAAAGGGCGTATAGTCCCAGAAGATCTGGCCGTGACCCTGCTCGTCAATTCAAGGGCCAGTTGGCGCGCGTTTCACAGCCTTCAACTATATGCGGATACAATACCGTTGGCCGAGCTTCCAGCAAAGTCCTTGCAGCAGATTTCGCAGACCGAGCGCACCCAAGTTGCGTCGGTGATTGCGCAGATGGCGGCCTTACCGGGATTTGCTGCATCCGTCGCTACCAAGGTGTTACACAAAAAACGTCCTGACCTGATCCCGGTTCTTGATAACCAGGCGATTTTTGGGGCTTACATGAATCGGCATTGGCCGGAGTCATTGGCCCGTACTGAGTCGGTCAAGAGCAAAGAATGGATACTCGGCGCGTTGGACTGGATTGTGTATGATATTACGCGCCAGGAGAATTGTGATGTCTGGCCCCTACTCCATGCGATCGAGCCGACGCGCACAGTGATTCAGTTGTTCGATAGTGTGTGGTGGATGTACTTTCGCCAGTGTCAGCCGGTAAATCGCACATGACCCATCCGTCCAGTTGTTGCTATCAGTTGCGACATCAGTCCTGATTTGCCATCATTACTGAGATTTGTGAGCCATCTGCCAGGAACGCTGAGTGGGGCCGCGCGCTCAACACCGCTCTCCACCGGGGTCCATACAGCACACCCGCATCGCCATCGAAGCCCCCATCCTCCACCCGGCGGGCCTGCCAGACCGGGTGGACCACCTGGTACTCGGATGTCCGGCCGGAACTGCGTTTGGTGTAGCCCCAATAATGCTCGGTGATGAAGGCAATCGCGGGGTCATCGGTCGCCAGGGCCGGCGCGCCGGCCGGCTGACCGTACATCGTGTGCCACGCGCGGTTCACCCGCACACCGTATGCCACGCGCGGCGGCATCGCATCGAGCGCCAGCTCATGGCGCATCGGAACTGCGCTGTACGGTTCCTCGTAGAGGGTGCGCGCAACGAAGGCGATGGCGGCGCGGGGAACGAACTCGCGGATGAAACAGACGCCGCGGCGCACCTCACCGTCCGGCATGTGGCGCACCACATAGAAGCGCAGGTTGAGCTCGTCGAAATCGCGGTGGAAAGGGACCGGCAGCCATCCCAGCACGCGTGTGTTGAGGAAGCGGAACCCCACCAGGCTGACGAGTGCGCGGCCCTCATACTGGTCGAGCTCGACGCCGGCTGGCAGATAGGGCGTCAGCAGATCGCGCGGGACTTCGTAATTCAGCATCAGCAGGTGCCGCCACTCGGCGGTCAGGAAGGTTCGAGGCATGATGTTTCCTTCCGCTTGACCGAAAGATTGTTCTCTGGTACTATAACACATACTGACTTCAGTATCAAAAGAGGTGCCAAATGTATACGATTCCGGCCCAGGAAATCAAGCGGCGGGGCATTGCTGCCGTCGATGACATGGTGAGCAAAGGGGACGTTCACATCATCCGCAATAACCGGCCCCAGTATGTAGTGTTGTCTCAGGAGCGGTATCAGGAACTGCTCGACGCGCAGGAGGAGGCCTACGAAGCGCGTGTGCTCGCATCTCTGGAAGACTACAAGGCCGGGCGCGTACGGCAATTTGCATCTGCGGAGGAACTGCTGCGAGCCTTGGATGAAGAGGATAGCGAGTAGTGTTCACAATTGTAACGACTGAATACTTCTTGCGTCGCTCGCGCAAGTTTTTGAAGAAACATCCAGATCTACGACGACGCTATGCAGAGATCATCGATGACCTCAAGGAAGATCCTTTTGCGCCACACCTGGCTTATCACCTGTTGAGTGGAAAGCTGAAGGGGAGTCAAGCCGTCCGCATCACCGAGAGCTATCGAATCACCCTGACCGTCATTATCGCTGAACAGCAGATCATCCTGCTAGACATCGGCAGCCACGACGAAGTGTACCGATAAGCAGTGTACTACATAACAGACAGGCCAGGCTCGCATGCGAGCCTGGCCTGTTGTCTATCTGTCTGACACTATCCGGTCAGAGTTTTACTTGCCCCAGTGCTTCACGGCCGACTGCGCGGCGGCCAGGCGGGCCACCGGCACGCGGAACGGGGAGCAGCTCACGTAGTTGTTGCCGATCAGGTGGCACCACTCGATGGACTCGGGGTCGCCGCCGTGCTCGCCGCAGATGCCGACTTCCAGACCGTCGCGGGTCTTGCGGCCCTGCTCCACACAGGTGTCCATTAGCGCGCCGACGCCCTCGCGGTCGATGACCTGGAAGGGGTTCTTCGGCAGGATGCCATCCTCGACGTACTTGAGGAGGAAGTTGCGCTCCGCATCATCCCGGCTGTAGCCGAAGGTCATCTGGGTCAGGTCGTTCGTGCCGAAGCTGTAGAACTCAGCCAGCTTGGCAATCTCGTAGGAGGTCACGCACGCGCGCGGGATCTCGATCATCGTCCCGAACTTGTAGTCGACCTGGACGCCCTTCTCGCTGACGACCTGCTTGGCGATACGTTCCAGCTTCGGCTGGATGTACTCGAGCTCGCGCACCGTGCCGGTCAGCGGGATCATCACCTCGACGTGCGGGTCGAACCCACGCTGCGCGACGTCGGATGCAGCCTCGAAGATTGCCCGCACCTGCATCTCGACGATTTCGGGCATGACGATGGACAGGCGGATGCCGCGCAGGCCCATCATGGGGTTGGATTCGTGCATCCCGCGGATCGCGGCCAGCAGTTCTTCTTTATCCTTCAGGCCCTCGGTCTCGCCCTTGATGCGCATCTCGATGACCTCTTCGAGCAGCGCTTCCTCGTCGGGCATGAACTCGTGGAGCGGCGGGTCGATCAGGCGGATGATGACGGGCAGGCCGGTCATTGCCTCGAACAGGCCGTCGAAGTCCGACCGCTGGTATGGGAGCAGTTCGTTCAGGGCCGCGGTGCGTGCTTCGCTGGTCTCCGCCAGGATCATGCGCTGCACGATCGGCAGGCGCTGCGTCTCGAAGAACATGTGCTCGGTGCGGCAGAGGCCGATGCCCTGCGCGCCGAAGGCCCGCGCGCGGCGCGCGTCCGCCGGGTAGTCGGCGTTGGCCCAGACCTGCAGGCCGCGGGTCGGCGAGCCATTCTTGCCCGGCTGGCGGCTGCCGTCTTCGGCAGCGATTTCGTCCGCCCAGCTCAGCAGCGTGATGAGGTCCGTCTGTTCCTCGAACTTGGGGGCGACGGTCGGGATCTGGCCGACGAACGCCTCACCGGTGCCGCCATCCACGCTGATCCATTCCCCTTCCTTGACCACGACGCCATTGGAGACCATCTGGCGCGCTTCCATGTCGATCTTGATGCTTGCCGCACCCACGACGCACGGGCGACCAAACTGGCGGGCGACCACGGCGGCGTGGCTGGTGGCGCCACCCTCGCTCGTGAGGATGCCCTTCGCCGCGATCATGCCATGGACGTCATCCGGCTTGGTGAACGGCCGCACCATGACGACCGGCCCTTCCTTGGCCTTTTCCTCGGCGGTGTCGGCATCGAAATACGCCCGGCCCACAGCCGCGCCCGGGGATGCATTCACGCCCTTGCCGAGCAGCTTGCCTTCCTTCGCTGCGGCCTTCTTGGCATCGGGATCAAACTGCGGGTGCAGCAGCGAGTTGACGTTGTCGGGCGTGACGCGCAGGATGGCTTCCTTCTTGGTGATGAGGCCTTCGTTGACCATGTCCACCGCGATCTTGATGGCGGACGCCGCGGTGCGCTTGCCGTTGCGGGTCTGGAGCATCCACAACTTGCCGCGTTCGATGGTGAACTCGACGTCCTGCATGTTGCGGTAGTGCTTCTCGAGAATCTCGCAGATGTCCATGAACTGCGCATACGCTTCAGGCAGCTCGTCGGCCATCACTGCGACCTTCTGCGGGGTGCGGATGCCGGCGACCACGTCTTCGCCCTGGGCGTTGATGAGGTATTCGCCGTAGACGGCCTTCTCGCCCGTGCTGGGGTTGCGGGTGAACGCCACGCCCGTGCCGGAGGTGTTGCCCATGTTGCCGAAGACCATGGTGACGATGTTGACCGCGGTGCCGAGGGTGTCGGGGATGCCCTCATGGCGGCGGTAATCCACCGCGCGCTTGCCGTTCCAGCTCTTGAACACGGCCTCGGTCGCCAGGCGGAGCTGCTCGATGGGGTCCTGCGGGAAATCGAAGCCCTTGTGCTGCTTGACGATCGCCTTGTACTGGGCGGTCAGTTTCTTCAGGTCATCGGTCTTCAGATCGGTGTCCAGCGTGATGCCCAGCGCGTCCTTCATGGTGTGCAGGGCATGCTCGAACGCGGTGTCGGGGATCTCCAGCACGACCTTGCCGAAGCCTTCCACGAGACGGCGGTAAGCGTCGTAGGCGAAGCGGGGGTTGTCGGTCAGCGCGGCCAGGCCCTCGACGGTTGCGTCGTTCAGGCCGATGTTCAGGACAGTGTCCATCATGCCGGGCATGGATTCCTTGGAGCCGGAGCGGCAGGAAACCAGCAGGGGATTCTGCGCATCGCCGAAGCCCTTGCCCGTCACCTCTTCGGTGGCCTTCAGCGCCGCAAGCTCCTGGTCCCACATGCCTTCGGGGAACTTGCCGCCATTCGCCAGGTAAGCATTGCACGCTTCGGTGGTGACGGTGAAGCCAGGGGGCACCGGCAGACCGATACGCGTCATCTCAAACAGGTTTGCGCCTTTGCCGCCAAGCAGCCCACGGACCGCATCCCACGAGCCGCCGACGTATTTCTCTGCGTCTGCGACTTCGGTGAACAGGTATACCCATTTCTTTGCCATGTGAAAGCAGCCTCCTGAAAGTAGGGCCCGCGTATAGCAGGACGCGAGCACTTGCATTTACAACCAGTGGGAATTCGCGCTAAATCGTCCGGTGGTTGGGTTGCTCCGGACGGCACAGGGCACTATTATATGATGAGCTGCCCCTTTGTGCAAAAAGCAGCGTGGCTTTCATCCGGCAGGCGCGGAATTTCGGAGATGGACGGGCGTCCATCTGACCGGCCGGCGGGGGGAGCGAATCAGCGGCGGGTCAGTCCTTCCAGCGGTCCTCGTCTTCTTCGTCTTCGCCTTCCTCTTCGTTCTCTTCGTCCAGTTCCTCCCAGCCATCCTCACCCAACTCGTCCAGTTCCAGTTCCTCGTCTTCTTCATCTTCCCAGTTGAGGTCTTCGACGTGCGCGGGCATGTCCAGGTCATCCGCGGCCTCTTCCGGGATTTCCTCATAGGTCGCGCAGTAACCCTCGCGGTCGATGCGGATTTCCTCTGCGCCACAGAGGCCATTGTCCCAGTTGACACAGTCCGCGAGCTTGCAGAAGACTTTTACGCTCATGGCTCCCTCCTCGCCTTTGCTGCCCTGGGCCCGATGGTCACACTGCGGCGTGACCGCATGAACAGCCCGTGCGGGCGGGAGAATGCCACAAGATGCTAAAGTGCGCAAATTTGCAAATGGCGGGTAAGGACTCAGGCGCGTGCCGTATCTTTCCCGAAGCCAGACCGGGCCTGTCGAGTGGTCTGCTTGTTCCGTAGTCGAACTCAGATGTTGATGTGCGTGGTCTTCTCGATGGCCCGCAGCGCCAGCAAAACCGCCGCGGAAATCAGGATTAATATCAGCGAGATGCTTAGCGCAACGCCCAGGTTGGTCTCGAAGCCGTTGAAGATAACCAGCGGCATGGTCTGGGTGTAGCCTTGCAGGTTGCCCGCAAAGATGATGGTTGCGCCGAATTCGCCGAAAGCGCGGGCCCAGCACATGATCAACCCGTTCAACATCGACCGGCCGGCGAGCGGCACCATGATGAGCCGGAAGATTTCCGCTTCGGTTGCCCCATCCGTATAGGCGGCCTCGATCATGTCGGGCCGGACTGCCGCAAAACCAAGCCTGGCCGCCCGGATGTAGAGCGGCGCGGAGACGAACGCCTGGGCAAAGACCACGGCCGCAGTCGTGAAGGGCAGGTGGATGCCCAGTTGGTGCAGGGGGCCGCCCAGCAGACCGTTGCGCCCAAACGCCAGGAGCAGCCCGATGCCTGCCACCATCGGCGGCAGGACAATCGGGAGGTCGATGATTGCCTCGACAACGGCTTTGTGCCGGAACGACCAGCGCGCCAGGACATACGCCAGGGGCGTGCCAAGCAGCAGGGTCGACAGCATACTGACGGCGCTGGTCTGGATGCTCAATCGCGCGGCGGCAATGACCGAGGGGTCCGCCAGGTAGCCTGCGATGCCCGCAGTGACGCCGTGCCAGAGCAGCACGGTCAGGGGGAGCGCCAGCACAAGTCCGGCCAGGGCCGCGGGCACGAAGAAGCCGGCCAACGGCCCGATCCGGTGAACCTTCTGGTGGTATGCCGCATCGCTGACGCGCGGCGCGACCCTCGGGCTCTGGGATAACCTTCCCGTTATCGTCGCCATAGGCACTGCATCTCGTATCATTGCCAGCACTCCCCTGCGCTACGTGGCGCGTGACGTTTTACGATTTCCCCGGCAGGAAGCCCCACTTGTTTAGAATCGCCTGGCCTTCGGCTGATGTCACGAACGCGACGAAGGCTGCCGCGCCATCACCGTGTGGCGCCTCCGCCAACGGGGCGATGTTCAGTTGAGAGATGACGTTCATATCAGGCGGAATCTCGAGCGTCCTGAGCTTGGGCGCCGCGACCGCATCGGTGACAAACACGACGCCGGCATCAGCTTCACCCAACTGGAGCTTGGCGACGATGGGCTTGACACCGGCCTCATTGGAAACCACATTCGCTAGAACCTTATCTTTGAATCCCGCGCCGAATTGCTGTTCCATCTTGTCCAGGCTCGTCAGGGTCACTTTGCCGATGGGCGTATCTGAGACGGCCACCAACAAGCGGACCCCTTCCGTCGCCAGGTCCGCCAGTTGTTGGATGTCAGCCGGGTTTTCCGGCGGCAGGACGACGATGAGCTGGTTCAGGGCGAAGATGTGCGCGGCGCCGGCGTCGACGCTGCCGTCGGTGATGGCATCGGCCATGTCTCGCTGGCTGGCGGTGATGAAGACGTCACCGACTGCGCCCTGGGTGAGCTGCAGCCGCTGCGTGGGCGAGTGGCCGATTTCGATGGCGAGCTTGACCCCTGGATTGGCTGTCTCGAAGGCCGCGGCCAGCTCTTTGACTGCATCGGTCATGCTGGAAGGCGCAAACACCTTCAGCGTGACTTGATCCGGCGCTGCGGTTGCTATGTTCGATACCGTTACGGGTGGAAGGCTGCTGCAACCTGTCACGAAAATCAGGATCAGCAGCACCGCGACTGAGAGGGACTGGCAGTTCTTCATCCGATGACCTCCTGTATCCAATGCAAATATGGACCCAACAGACGACGACACCGATTTCGCTTGCCTGTGACTTACCTGACTTCGAGCACAAACGAGACCTGGTGCAGCTTCCATTCATGCTTGAAGGCGAACCACGCCTTGTACTTTCCCGGCTGCGGGAATCGGATGTTAAATCCCAGGCTGCCGCGATCGACCGGCTCTTCCTCCAGGAAAGTCGTAAGGGTTTCGTCTACGATGTACAGCCGGAGCGAGGAGCCCGACCGCAGCCCGATGTCATCCGAAAGCACCGCGCCCGCCTCATCTCGCACAATGAAGGAGATCGCACTCTCCTGCCCGGCCCGCAGCGGTTCCGGGCTGCCGAAGGTGACCTGCAACCCATCCACTACTTGTGTGGTTGACGAATCGGCCGCCAGGCTGGCCGCAGAGGTCGTCGCTGCCCCCACATCGATGGGCACGGTCAGGGTGACCTCCTCGTCGCCGAGGGGCCAGAACTTCAGGAACGCGACGTATTGCCCCTCTGCAGGGAAGACGACCTTCGGTCGAACCGCGAGATAGGAGAACGGCTGTGAGCCCATTGGGTCGGCAGCCTGACCGGCAACCGGCTTAGGCTGGGGCCGCAGGTAGAGGGGTGTCACTTCCAGGGATGCCAGGTCCTGGCGGGCAATTGCCAGGTAGGCGTAATATTGCAGCGTGTCGAAATCGTAGGTGCGGAACTCCGTCTCGCGCTTGCCGAACTGGTCGACAATCTCGATATCGAGTTGCGCAGGCTGCCCCGCCACAATGGGCGTCGCCGCGGTGATGTACGCGCGGTAGGTGTTGGTCCGGCGTCCCGTGTAGACCTGCGCCAACTCCTGTGCCTTGGCCGGCATCAGCCAGCCGATGGAGAGTGCAATGAGCAGGGCCAACGCCGCAGCAGGAACCACCAGCCGCGGGGCCAGTTCGACCAACTGGCGCGCCAGCGGCTTCGGCGCGGTGAGCTTGTGGATGTCATACCCGCGCATCCGCAGGCTGTTGGTCACCACGAAGATGGAACTGAAGGCCATCGCGCCTGCGGCGACCATCGGAATCAGAAAACCGAAGGCGGCGAGCGGGATCAAGACCACGTTATAGAAGAAGGCCCAAAAGAGGTTCTGCACGATAGTTTGCAGCGTGCCGCGCGACAGAGAGATGGCGCGCACGACGCCGTGCAGGTCGCCGCCGATCAGCGTGATGCCTGCGGCCGCCATGGCGACATCGGTGCCGGTGCCGATCGCGATGCCGACATCGGCCTGCGCCAGTGCGGGCGCATCGTTGATGCCATCGCCCACCATCGCAACGAGCCGGTGCGCCTTGCCGGTCTCCGCTGCCCCCTGCAGCCGCTTGACCTCGTTCACCTTGTCGCCGGGCAGCACATCGGCCAGCACCTGTGCGATGCCTACCTGCTGCGCAATCACCTCGGCCGTGCGCCGGTTGTCGCCGGTAATCATCACGACATCCAGCCCAAGCTGGTGCAACTCCGCGATGGCTTCCCGCGAGCCAGGCTTGACGGTATCCGCAACCGCCACCAGCCCGATCAACCGAGGGAGCGCTTCGCTGCTGGCCGGGCGGACCGCAACCAGCATAGCCGTCTTGCCCGCCGCTTGCAGCCGGTCCACGTCCCGCTGTAGCGCGTCCAGCGCGATCCCTTCGTTCTGCAACATGCGCGGGTTGCCGACGATGAGACGCTGGTCGGCCACGGTGGCGCGGATGCCGAAGCCGCTGACGGCCTTGAAGGCGGTGGGCTCTGTCAGTGGCAGGCCCCTGGCGGTGGCGGCTTCGACGATCGCTCGGCCGAGGGGGTGTTCCGACCCGCGCTCGGCGCTCGCGGCCAGGCGCAGCACCTCGTCGGGAGGGAGACCGATTGCGCCATCCACGGCAATGACATCCGTCACGGCCGGCTCGCCCCGCGTGATGGTGCCGGTCTTGTCCAGAACCACTACCTTGACCCGGCCGGCGCGCTCCAGCGCCTCACTGTTCTTGAAGAGGACGCCGTTTTCCGCGCCCTTCGTCGTGCCGACCATGATGGCGGTCGGCGTCGCCAGCCCCAGCGCGCACGGGCATGCGATGACCAGCACGGCCACGGCATTGATCATTGCACCAGACCAGTCGGCGCGGGTCAACAGCAGCCAGCCCATGAACGTCAGCAGCGCAATGCCGATCACGACGGGCACGAAGTAGGCGCTGATGCGGTCGGTGAGCTTCTGGATGGGCGCCTTGCTGCCCTGGGCCTCCTGCACCATGCGCACAATCTGGGCCAGCGTCGTGTTTTTGCCGACCTTGCTGGCCTCGAAGCGGATGAGCCCTTCCTTGTTGATGGTTGCGCCGATGATTTCGTCGCCCGGTCCCTTGGTGACGGGCATCGACTCGCCGGTCAGCATCGACTCATCGAAGGCCGAGCGGCCGTCGCTGATGATGCCGTCCACGGGCACTTTCTCGCCGGGCCGCACCAGCAGCGTGTCGCCCACGACGACCTGGTCCACGTCGATCTCGGTCTCGACGCCCTCGCGGATGACATGCGCAATCCTGGGCCGCAGGCCAATCAGGGCCTTCAGGGCTTCGGATGTCTTGCCGCGGGCACGCGCTTCGAGGAACTTGCCGAGCATAATCAGCGTGATGATGGCTGCGCCGGTCTCGAAATAGACGTTGGGGCTGGGAATCAGGCCGAGCACGACACCCACGCTGTAGCCGTAGGCGACCGAGGAGCCCAACGCAATCAAGACATCCATGTTCGCGCCGCCCGCACGCAGGCTCTTGTACGCGCCGACGTAGTACTGCCAGCCCACCGCAAACTGCACGACGGTGGCCGCGACGAGCATGGCCCACAGGTCGTGCTGGAAGGGCACGATGAAGTCGCGCGCCATGCTGTAGGTCACGAGCGGCACGGTGAAGATCAGGCCGAGGATGAGCAGGCGGCGCTGCCGGGCGACTTCCGCGGCGCGCACGTGGGCTTCGGCGTCCTCGATGGATTCGGCCTCGCCTGCCTGCACGAGGTCGAACCCCGCCTTCCGCACGATGCGCGCCAGCTCCGCGATGCTCGTCAGGCCGGGGATGTACTGCAGGGCGGCGCGTTCGGTGCCGTAGCTCACGCCCGCGGCCAGCACGCCCTCCTGCCGGGCCAGCAGCTTCTCCAGTGTCAGCGCGTCGGAATTATCCCGCAGACCGGTGATGGGCAGTTCGACTTTGCCGATCGGGATGCCGTAACCGATGTGCTCGACCCGCGTGATAATCCCCTGCTCGTCGAGTTGCGTCGGATCGAAGGCGACGGTGAGCTTCTCGCTGGCGAGGTTGACGTTCGCGATATCGACGCCCGGCAGCTTGCGGACGTTCCGTTCGATGGCCGCGGCGCAGTTGGCGCACGTCATGCCGGTGACAGGAAAAGTGACCTGCTTGACTTCAGCCATCTATGCTCTCCCTGAGGGCAGGGCGCCCATGTCAGCCGCCGCGCTCTGCGCCGCGCTCTGCCGCAGCGATTGGACCAGGTAGTGCTCCGGGTCCTTGTCAAAGGCCCGTTTGCAGCCTGCCGCACAGAAGTACACGGTTGCGCCGTGATAGCTGCTCGTCAGTTTCGCGGTGGCGACATCCACCAGCATGTCACAGACCGGGTCTTTGGCGTACTGCTGCGCGCAGCTCTTGCGCACCAGCCGGATCAGGCCGGCATAGATGGTCAGGCAGATTACGGTCGTGAGGCCCGCCGTCACCCAGACCGCGGTCGGGGAGATGTTGATCATCACGCCCAGCATCCCACCCATCATGCCGCCCATGAACCCGCCCATGCCGCCATCCATCGCGCCCATCAGTCCGCCCAGGCTGCCGAAGCCCGCGCCGAAAGCCAGCCCCACCGTGACGCCGACCAGGTTGCTGATGAACATATCGGTCGCTGCGCCAATGAAGTAGCCGATGGCGATGCCCGACATCATCCCCATCGTCATCCCGATCATCATCCCCAGCATTTCGGTCACGCTCTCCCGGTAGCGCACAAGGTAGATACCGACGCCCGCGCTGACTGCGGCAAAGGCCAGGGACAAAATCACGGCTGTCGTAAGGTTCATGCTTTGCTCCTGCTAGCGATTGACCTTGAAGTCGAAGCGCACCTGCTCGGCTTCATGGTCAGGTCGCTCTACGATGGCGATCAGGCGCCACGGGCCGGGCATCGAGAAGTGCACCTGTCCGACATAGTGCCCGTCGCCGGCCGGCATCGCGGTGACCTGGTTGATGCCGTGGCTCATGTTGGTCATGTCGATGTCGAACGTCACCTGCGCATCTGTGACCGGCTGCCCGTCCATATCAATCAGATACGCATCCATGTCCGCCGTGCCTCTGACAGGCTGCGTTGGATCACAGCTTAACCATGCCTGCAGGGTTGCGGTCTGTTGGCGCGCCAGAATTGAGCCGGCCGGCGCCTGGGCTTCCAGGGCCGCTTCTGATTCTGCCGCCGGGGCCTGTGGCATGTCCGTGCCGGAGTGTCCGGGCGCCGCAGGGCTACATCCTGCCAGCATCGCAAGGAAGGCCCCTGCTGCCAGGGTTCGCCGGATCCAGGGAGACCTCACAATCGTCTTCATCTTGCTTACCTCCGTAGCTCCTCAGAAAGCGCCAATCCGCGTTGCAGGAAGTTGTGTACTTGCACCAGGTTCATCATGTCGCCGCCGAAGCCGCGCTGAAATCGCTCGGCGGCATTGTGGTCGGCAAACGCGAGGATGCCGGGCGTGCAGCAGGAGTGGACATCGCTGCCCACCAGATACGTTGCATCCCGCGCGCTGACCATCTGGCAATACAGGAAATCCGTAACCAGCATCAGTTCCGGCGACGTATTGCGTTCGAGCAGAGCCAGCCCGCAGTGCGGGCAGCAGGCCGTCAGGCGGCCCAGGCGGTGGCCTTGCAGGATGACCGCGCTCCGTTCGGACACTTGCCGGTTGCACATCGCACACAGCGCCGGTGCGCTGATGTGGCCGTGCGCCGGTGAGGGTAAGGCAACGCCGCCGCGCGTCTTGACGAGCCGGCCGCTGTCCGCCAGCTTGTTGAGGTCGCGATGCACGGTCATCGCTGACACGCCCAGTTCGGTCGCCAGTTCCTGGATGGTCAGGAGGTGGCGCGTATCGAGCAATGCGAGGATGTGACGTTGCCGGGCTGCCGGTGTGCTGAACATGTTATAACCTGCGATATGAATCAATTAACCTATCAGGTTTCAACCACGCGAAAACGGGCTCCCCCTGTGGCACGGATGCTGTCAGGGAGTAACGCCCTTCACCAACGGGAAGGTGAACTTGCCGACCTGATTCGAACTCGCGCTGGCTTCAGGCGCGGCGTTGACGGCCTTGACGAGGTAGAAGTACGCGCCGACCGTCGTCAGGACGGCAGGGTCGGGATAGGACAAGCCGGTGATCTCCTGCCGTGGCGTGGGGCTGCTCCAATCGCCCGGCTGGAAGTACGGCGTGTTGCTGCGGAATATCTGGTACTTGCTGGTGGAGGGCACCGCGGCCCAGCTCAGGGCCGCATTTGTTCCACTGGCGGCAATTGACACCACCGGCGCAGCGGGCGGGACGCCCACCTTCAGTCTGGCGACGAGCGCATTGGTCGAGTCCAGGGCGGCGGACGACGCGCTGCTGCCGGTTACGAAGGCCTGTGTTCCGGTATCGGTGGCCGCGCTATACGCCCAATCTTCGTTGCCCGCGCCCAGGTACGTGGCGTAAGTGACCTTATTCGGCGCGCTGCTGCCCAGATGCATGCGGGCGACGAACAGGTCCAGTCCCCCGTTTTGGCTGGTGTCGTAAGCGCCCGTGCTGACCGGAAAATTGGTGGAAGTGGTGGCGCCCGTCACGTAGAACGCCTGGACGGTGTCGACCGCGATGGCCGCGCCATAGTCATCGCCGCTGCCCCCGAGGTAGGTGGCGAAGGTGATCCCGAATGCGGAGGAGAGCTTGAGCACGAACGCATCACTGGCGCCGCCGCCCCAGGCCGCCGTGCCGCTCGTCACCGGAAAATCAGCCGCGCTCATCGTGGTGCCGGTCAGATAAATGTTGCCCGGTCCGTCAACGGCGATGCCGCTGCTCCACTCATCCCCGCTGCCCGCGATGGGGATGCCGCCGCCCAGCGTTCCGTCGGGATTGTACTTGGCGACGATGACATCGCGCGCCACCCCGACGACAGGCCCGGTCTCGCCGGTGACATACGCGGCTCCGCTGCGCACGGCGATGCCGTAGCCCACGACCGTGAAATCCAGGTCGCCCAGGCAGGTTGTGTAGGCCGGCGCGCCTGTCGAGCTCAGTTTGGCAACCACCAGGCGGGCGCTGTTAAGTCCGCCGCATCCTGTGCCCGGCAGATCCGAAGAGGTTGTGGTGCCCACCAGGTAGGCATCTAGCCCCTCAACGGCCACACCGGCAGCCGTATCTGCGCCATTGCCGCCGAGCCGTGTGACGTAGCGGACGCCGCTGCCCGTGGCATTGAGCGCAGCCGCGAAGATATCCGTGCCGGTGACCGTTCCGGTCATGCCCGGAAAGTTCGTGGATTGGGTTTCCCCGACCACATAGGCCAGGTCCCCACTCACCGCGATGCCCCAGCCCAGGTCGAGGTCGGACCCGCCGAGATAGGTCAGATAGAGCAGGGCGGTCCCTGTGGGGTTGAACTTGGCGACGAAGGCATCCGTGGGGGGCGTGCCGCCGCTGTTGGTCGGGTCGTAGGCCCCGGCACTGATGGGCAGATTGGGGGATTGCGTCTCGCCGGTGACATACGCATTACCGGCGGCATCGACTGCGATGCCGTACCCGGCATCATAGGCGCTGCCGGTGAAGCTGGTGTTATAGATGAGGTCTGCGGCATCATCAAGTGCAGCAGGCCCCGCAGCGCCGGTCTGCTCGACGGGTAATTCCGTGGCAGGCGTGAGGCTGAAAGCGCCCTCCGCATCCTGCGGCACAGCCAGGCTGGTGGCGCGTACGGGTTGGCCTTCCAGCGACCAGGCGGGCAATGCCACCTGCACGGTCTGGCCCTTCAGGTCAAGCCGTAGCTGTCCGGCTTCGGCAGTGACCGTGTTGGCCCCTTCTGCCCGGAGCGCAACAGACTGCAGGTCGGCGTCCGCCCGCGCTTCGAAACGCCAGGGCACGGTCCCGGTGGCATTGTCGCCGACGACCAGGTCGATGCCAGGATACAGGTCGCGATACCGCACGCCCGACCAGACCGGCACTCCACGCCGCCACCCTGCCGGATCGCTGCCGGTCAGGTAGGACACCTGGGTCGTCACGCGGCCGGACGGCTCCAGGGTCACGGCAGGACTCGCGCCCGGGAAGGTGAAGCGGATGGCTGTGCCCGGTCGGGCGACCGCGGCCGGATTCCGCTGGCGGCCCGGCTGGCGCAGCAAGTTTGCCGGGTCTTGTTCCGCGGGCAACGGGTCAGGTATGGTCAGCCACAGCGCATCGCCGGTTATCCAGATGTGCCGGTCACCCTGCTTCAACAGGAACCGGGCCTCATCGGCATATTGGCCCACGTTTTCCATGAGCAGATAGGCTGGAGCGGGCACGGCCGGCTCCAGGGCCGCGTCCGCGTGCGGGGCTGCCGTGGCTGCGCCCGGCGCGGCGGCCAGCAGGAGGCTCGCGATCAGCCAAAGCCGGCCCAACGACACCAGCGCTGTACGCTTCGTGGATGCCATCTCCAAAATTCCCTTCATCACCTGACTCCGTCTTGCAGTACGGTTAGCGCACGATAAGGGGCAGATAGGTGCGTTGCTGCGGTTGCAGCATCCGCCACACTTCTCCGCCCGCAGCCGTATTGGCTGTGCCTGCATACAGGCGACCCAGAAAGCTGGCCGTTGCATTGCTCCCGTTGACGCCGGAATTGCGGCTGTCACCGAAACCATCCGGGTTCACCTGCTCCCAGGCGAGACCATCCGGCGAGCGCCACAGTTCCAGGCCGGTCGTTGTGTTCTTTACGCTGGCGTAGAGCTGGTTCTGAAAGACGAACACGGCCTCGACCTGCTCATTGTGCGCATCACCGAAGGCAGGGACGCTCGCCGGTTCCCAGGTTACCGCATCCGCCGTACGCCAGAGCTGAGCGCCGCTGGTCTCATTGCCTGTGCCGACATACAGGTAGCCGGTGAATTCGGTCAGGCTGCCGGTCACAGTGGTCAGGGCGCTGCCGAACCCATCGTCCACGATGGTGGTCCACTCGCCGCCGTACGTGCGCCAGATTTGAGCCGGCGCCTCGGACTCTACCGCGGCATAAAGCGCACCGTCGAAGACGGCAAACCCGGTCACCTGGCCCGGCCCGCTGCCGGGCTGAGCGGGAGCCACCTGTATCCACGTATTGTTATCGCCGCTGTAGCTGCGCCAGACCTGCGCCCCTTTAACGAGGTTGTGGGCTCCAGCGTAGAGTGCGCCGTTGTACGCGATCAGGGCCGTGATATCCACGGTGTCGGGGTCATCGAAGCCGGTGATGACCATCGGCGCCCAGGTCAGGCCGTCCTGCGCACGCCAGATTTCCGCGGCATTGTCGGTGCGACCCGTGCTGGCGTAGAGTCGCCCGTTGTAGCCGGCCAGGTCGAGAATACCCAGCGGGCGGATATCGAACGGAATGCCGAACCCCGGTTCGGAGACTGGGGTCCAGGTCGTGCCGTCCGGTGAACGATAGAGCCGTGCGCCGTCGAGCGTGTTGGTAGTGCCGGCATAGAGGTAAGCGCCGAACGGTTCCAGCGCGCTCACCTCGACCGCCTGCGGGACGCCAAAGCCATTGGTATTGACTTGCTGCCAGCCGGGCGTCTCCTGGGCGGGTACCGCCTGGGCAGGCGTCGCGGCATGGCTGGCGACCGTTCCTGTCAGCAGGAGGGTTGCCAGCATGACCAGTGCCAGCCTTCGGTACATCATGACACACGCTCTCAGAGTGACTCGAAGCGGGATGTTCGGGGGAGAAATCGCTTCCTCTGCCGAACATCCCGCGCTGCGGGCGAACTACTGCGTCGTAATGCTCAGGGCATTCGACCAGGGGGACGCCATCGGATTGAGTGTCATGACACGGTAGTAGTACGCCGTGCCCAGCGGGAGCCGCGGCACCGTATCAACGTAGGCTGATATGGGCGGCCGGTTGATGATCGTCACGTTCTGGGTGAAGGCCGCATCGCGTGCACGCTGGATGACATAGCCGGTTGCGCCGGGCACGTCGGTCCAGTCCAGCGCGACGCGGTTATTGCTGCCCTGCCGCACGGCGGTGGCAATCAGCAGCGTAGGCGCAGCCGGTTGCGGCACCCACGAGGCGATGTTTGTGAAGGCCGACCGGGTTGTTATGGTTGGGAAGCCGCCGCTCACGATGTTGTTGAGCGCCGGGTTGGCGTAATTCCACGTATCACCGACCACGTTGATGGCCTGCACCCGGTACGCGAACGCACTCGCGGTGGCGCCGATCACGTCGCGGTAGGCGATCGTGCCACCGATGCTTTCGCCGGTCGTCTCCCTGAGCCCCGGGTTCAGTGGATCCGAGTCGATCACGGCGAGCACGGACCACGGGCCTGCATAGCTGGTGGCCCGTTCGATGACCCAGTTCGTCTCGCTCCGGGAGTTGTCCGTCCAGCTCAGATCAACGTACCGATCCCGCGCGCCATTGCCTGGCGGATCCACAGGCGCTTGCACGATGAGGTTGCTCGGCGCCACCGGCGGGTAGGCCAGCGTCACCGGTCGCATCATGTCCATCTCCTCATGGCTGAGGATATGGCAGTGGTAGACGTACTCCGCGCCGAAGTTGATGAAGTGGTTATAGACGTCGATGGGCTCGCCGTTCGGCGCAAACGCCGTCAGCCCCATCCCCAGTGCGAGCTGGGTCGAGGAGAGGATCAGCGGCGTCTGGTCGGTCATGGCCGGGTTGAGCAGCCGGATGCTGTTGGGCACGTCCCACGGCAACTGTGGCACCACGGGCCGCAGCGCGACGATGGTGTCCATCAGCGGGCTGATGCGGAGCGTGTCCTTCCAGCCGAGCTCGGTGGCGTCGGGCGGCATGACGATGTTGTCCCATGTGACCCGGTTCAACGTCTGCACATCGTAGGCGTGGAAGTGAATCGGGTGGGTATCCACGCCGTTGTGCGTGAACTTCCAGATTTGGGTCCCGTCATCGCCCACGGAGATGGGGGTGACGGTCACATCGTCGAAGGTGTTCGTCGCCGCGACGAACTGCGCGGCCGCAGGCAGCTTCGAGGTATCGACCATCTCGGTGGTCGGGAAGACGTACGGATGCAGCACGACGTTCTGCAACATGGGCGTGGCCGGGACGACTTCCAGCCCCAGGTTGGCCTGCATGCGCCCGAACTCGTCGAAGGCTGAGGCGTTCGTCTCGTCGTGGATTGCCTTCGGCTCGATCTTGACGGATATCTGCTTCGGATTGCCGAACACATCTGCCTTGGTCAGCGTGTCGAACTTGAACAGATCGCCGCCCTGTTCGGAGATGCGCAGGAATCCGTCGCAGCGGGTGGTCGGGTTGGTCGGGGAGTTGCACCAGCCGCCGGAGACAAAGCTCGTGCCGTAGGCCGAGTTGTAGGCTGCCTGCCCGACGATGATCGGGTGCTGGCCGGACTCGAAGACGCCGGAGCGGTCGGCCTTGTGCTTGAAGGCATCCTCAAGCTCAGGGAGGTTGAAGCCCACGGCCGGATCGTTCGGGTCGGAGACGGCTGCGGCGACCTTGACCTGCATGATGGTGCGGGTGTTGGGGCCGTAGCCGGGCAGGATGGGCGGCGCGCCCACCGGACGCATGTCCGGCGCGCCGGTGAAGTAGTCGTAGCTCGTGATGCGGGCCGGGAATGCGGCGGGTGCATCGTTATAGAGGATGAGCGTCTGGCCGGCGAACTGCGAGAAGTCCACGACCACATCGGCCCGCTCGGCCGGCGCCAGCAGCAGCGAGAACAGATCGACCGTGCCCACGTGGAAGACGGTCGGGTCCGTGACCCAGGTGGTCTCCTGCTGGCCGTCGCGCAGCACCGGCGCGGGCAGGAAGCCGCCCTCGCTGCCGATGACGATCCAGTCGGGGCCGGGTGCACTGAAGCTCGGGTCGGTCCCACCATCATCGCTCTCATCCGGGATCGGGAAGATGGTCCCGTCGGTCTGCGCCAGCGCCAGCAGCGTGTCATCAAGTGCGACCTCAGTCGGGCCGATGACCTCGCCCTTGTAGTTGGTGTCGGTGCTCGCCGTGCTGGGGTCGCCGACGTACCACTGGAAGTTGAAGAAGCGGTCGTTGGCCGCATTCAACACGCGGAAGCGATACGCCTTCGGCTCGACGGTCAGGGTCGGGTAGGCCGTGCCGTTGACCAGCGGCGTGTCGTTGAACTGTTCCATACCGGCGGAGATGTTCGGCGTCCCCGGGATTAGCTGCGGCTCGCAGAACGGGTCCTCCTGGTACTGCCAGGTGGATGGGTCGTCGAAGCTGCAGGGCACAGCCAGCGGCGTCGTCCAGTCATCGGCGTCGCCCCGAATGCCGTTTGGCCCCTCAGGGTCCAGGTTGTAGTAGGGGTTGGCAATCGGGCCGAACTTGGCCTCGTTGGCGGGCGGCCAGAACCACGGGCCGTACATCCAGCGTCCGAACGCGCTCATGCCGCCCGGGTCGCCGGGGTTCTGCGCAGGCATGTAGACGTGGTGATACCACAGGTTGCCATAGCCGCCCCACCGGTCAGAATCCCAGGTCGGGTCCTGCCAGTCGAGCTGCTCGGGTTCCGGCACGAATGTCTTGTCCTGCACGATCAGCGGCATGCCGACGCCGAGACCCTCGAGCGCACCGCCGGGGCCGATCAGCTTCGCCTCGGTGTCATCAGTGATCAGGTAGCCCGCGGCTTGGCCTGCATACACATTGAGGCGCGTCAGACCGTACGCGTGGTCGTGATAGAACATCAACCGCGCGCTCTGCTGGTTGGTGTAGTAGAAGGTCTGGCAGCCGTCATCGTCGGCCGCGCAGACGTTCATGTCGGGCACGTTGCCCACGCTGACGCCCTCCGGGTAAGCCGTATTTTCACCGGCGGGCGAGATCCACTGTTGCGGCGTGCCATCGCTGATCCAGGGCGTGTTGCCGCCGTGCAGATGCAGCGTGGCGCGATTCTTGGTATAGCATTCGATGGCGCCCGCGGTCCCGTCCCGGGCCGTGGTGCATGGCGGATTGCGCACCTCGTCGAGCACGGTCCCATTCGGCACTGGAATCGGGTCGTAGGGCTCATTGCCGCCGGCCATGCCGGAGCCCATGAGCGAGGTGTCCACCGGCAGGAACATGTCGCCGTCGACGCCGGTCGGCAGCATGTTGTGGAACACGATGCGCACGGGCCGGTTCTTGGGTGTGACGATGACCGGCCCCAGGTACTGCGGCGGCGTGATGCCGTAAGCCTGGACGCCGTTGATCAGCACCGGCTGTGTGCTGCCGTCCAGCATCTCGTTAACCAACGGGACGTGCTGGCTGATACCTGCGATAGCAGGCGTCTCGACCTGCACATAGGCGCGCACCAGGGTGGTCGGCGGCAGGCTCGACGAGAAGCTCATCCGGAACTGCACGAGTGCGATCTCGTACTCGTCGGCCTCGATGCCATTGTAGGTTTTGACCTCCGGCACGCCGAGCGGGAGGGCTTTTGCCAGCGGGTCGGCCTGCAACTGGGCAACGGTGGGACATCCGCCGTTGGCGGGATCACACAGCCCGGGCAGCGGGTCGACGAATTTTTTCATGCCGTTCCCGGTGATGTAACCGGAACCTGCGTTCGTGAGGTTGATGGCGGTGACGCCGCCTGCATCCACGGTGGCCGTGGCGATCGCGCCGGTGCCGGTCGGGTCGTTGATGGTCACGGTCGGGGCCGACGTGTAGCCCGCCCCGAAGGTATCCACGACCACATACTGCACGGCGAGGGTTGCGGTGGCGGTGGCAGTGGCGGTCTCGAGCGTCGTGAAGCCGCCGGCTACACCCGCCAGCGCCCCCTCTTGCTCCGCCTGGATGGCTTGCGTTCGGACGGCGGAGGCGCGCACGGCCCGGTTGTTGATCGGGTCGGCCTGCGTGCCGTCGCGGATGACGACGTTGGGCGGGGTGAGATAGCCGGAGCCCGGGTTATCGATGTGGATGGCCGTGATGACGCCTGTCGCGGGATCCCAGTCGACGTGCGCCTTAGGCATCGTGCCGTTCGGGTCGTCCGGATAGTCGAAATCGACGGTTGGGAAGGTGTACCCGCTGCCGCCGCTGGTGAGCATGAGTTCACCGATGCCGCCGTACGCGGTGGCGGTGGCATCGGTGGTCGCGCCCCCGCCTGAGATGGTGACGGTGGGCGCGGTATAGCCCGCCCCGCCCGCGGTCACCGTGATGTCGGTGACGATGCCGGTCGGCGTGACGACGGCGTCAGCGGCAGCGCCCGCGCCCGATCCCGCGATCGTTACGTTGGCCGAGCTATAGCCGCTGCCGGGGTTGGTGATGGTGATGCCGGTGATCATGCCGTTCAGGCCGACCGAGGCTTCCGCAGTGGCGCCCGCGCCGTCGCCCGTAATGGTCACAACGGCATCGGGCAGCGTGAACGGGCTGTTGGCCCAGTTCGGCCAGGGGCCAAAGTAGTGTGGCACTGCCGATTCATCCACCGAGCTTGCCGGCACCGACGCGACGACGCTGCTGTCCGGTGCAAGCAGGCGCTGCAGGTTCGGCCTGTTGGCGGGAGCCTCCCCGCCAATGCCCAGCAGCGAGGCGAGCAATGACAGGAGGGCTCCAATATTGATGATCTGCCGAATGAGGGGCATTCTGATTCTCCTTTGCTGCACCGCTCAGCGGCGGGGTTTGCCCCTGGGGTCTGGCCCGGCCAGGGGGTCCGCCGCTTTCTTCGTGCATTCCGCACATCCACTTGCGTTACGACTACTTTTCGACATCTGTTTGCGCACTTCACCTCCTATACATTGGCTGAGGAGAGGGGCCCATCGGGCTGGCTGCCTCGCTGACAGGCTATCTGGCGTATCGCTGTCAGCAGCGTGGCCGCAGGCAAGGACTTGACGACCAAGGCTGCGGCGCCCAGGTCTGCCGCGACTCGGCGCGTACATGGATCATCCTGGAGGCTCAGCATGATGACTGCGAACTGCGGACAGAGGGACCGCAGGACCTCCGACATCCCCAAGCCACGTAGCGGCGGGCAGTCCAGATCAACGAGTATGACATCGGGCTGCAATTGGGCGGCCAGGTCGAGCGCGGCCTCGCCATTGGCCGCCTCGCCGACGACGGCAAGGTCCGCCTCGACGGCCAGGCGCATCCGCAGTCCCGTCCGCACACCGGGTTGCTGCTCAACAATCAGGAGTCGAATCACATCAGCCTCGAATTCCTGAACCGGAACTTATGCAACTTTTGAAGACACATGGTAGAATAGTTGTGGTAGTTGCGCTGCAAACGGTTCGGGTGACGGTCGCCAACTGCGCCGCCACTGTCAGCAGTATAGGGCGGCGTCCGCTGGAATGCGACCGGATAAAGAGTGATTTTCTGAACAAACCTTGGTGTGATAGAATTCTCACTCATAAGTATGAGGAGGGGCTGGTGACGATGCGTGTCCTGATTGCTGACGACCACAGCGTCGTGCGCCAGGGGTTGCGTATGTTCCTGGGGGCCGACCCGGAACTGGAAATCTGCGGCGAGGCGCGTGACGGCGCCGAAGCCTTAGCCCTGGCGCGCAAGCTCCATCCTGATGTTGTGTTGATGGATTTGCTGATGCCTGTGATGGATGGCATCACGGCCATAGCCGCCATCCGGCGCGAACTGCCTGAGATCGAGATAGTCGCGCTGACCAGTGTCATCGAGGATCATGCGGTGATCGATGCGATGCGCGCGGGGGCCATCGGCTACTTGCTGAAGGACACCGATGCCGGGGAACTCTGTCGTGCCATCAAGGCCGCGGCGCGGGGGCAGGTGCAGCTCTCGCCCGAAGCTGCCGCACGGCTGCTGCAAGACGTGCGCCTCCCCGAGAAGGCAACAGAGCCTCTCACTGACCGCGAAATCGAGGTGCTGAAGCTGTTGGCGCAGGGGGACAGCAATAAAGAGATTTCCCGCGACCTGAAAATCGGCGAGCAGACGGTCAAGACGCATGTCAGCCACGTCCTGAATAAGCTGGGCGTCACAAGCCGGACGCAGGCCGCGCTTTATGCCATTCGCAACGGACTCGTCCCGCCCAAGTGATTTGCAAGCGAGCAGCCGGTCTATGAATCGTCTGAGATTGAAAGATGTCCTGGTTCCGGCCCTGTTTGCCATTATCTTCATCGGGCTGGACCTTGTCTTGGACTACCTCCTCGGTGGGCTGGAGCAGTTCGGCTGGCTCCACTTCATCCTCGCGGCTCTTGTTCTGCTCCTATCCTATTACATGATCAACCGCGGCATGGCGGCCAGACGCCAGGCGGAGGCGGTGCTGACCCAGGCGCGCGACGAGCTCGAAGCGCGTGTTCGTGTGCGTACTGCTGAATTGGAGCGGGCCAACGCGGCATTGCACGCGGAGATCGTCGAGCGCACCCACATGGCGCGGGCCCTGCAAACCAGCGAGGAGACGGCGCGCGCGCTCATGGACGCTTCGACCGAGTCGGCGCTGTTGTTAGATACACGGGGCAACATCCTCGCTGCAAACAAGACGGCTGCTGAACGGCTGGGAAGCACCGTGGAACAACTGGTCGGCACTCTGTTGTTCGATCACTTCGCGCCTGATGTGGCCGCCCGTCGAAAAGGCTATCTGCAAGCCATACTCACAGCGCGCCGGCCGATGGATTTCATCGATGAGCGCGCCGGCCGGACTTACGACAACCACGTCCACCCTGTTTTCGATGCAGGAGGCGAGGTCATCAGGCTGGCCGTCTTTGGCAAGGATATCACGGCGCGACTGGCGGCGGAGGAGGCCTTGCGCGCAAGCGAGGCGAAATATCGCCTCCTCTTTCAAAACATGGCGGAAGGGTTTGCGCTGTATGAGCTGCTGTATGATGAGCAGGGCAAGCCGGCCGACTGGTGTATCCTCGAGGTGAATGACGCATACACGCGTCACACCGGCGTGGCCCGCGAGCAAATTGCAGGCCGGCGCATCAGCGAGCTTTTCCCCGCAGCCGTCCAGGAGTATCTGCCGCGCTTCGCACAGGTCGTTGCGACGCAGTCGCCCATCGAGTTCGAAACCTATGCAAAGGTGGTCAACCGGCACCAGCGCATCAGCACGTTTCCGGCGGGGCCGCACCGCTTTGCCAGCATCATCGAGGACATCAGCAAGCGTAAGCTGGCCGAGGACAACCTGCACCGCGCGCAAAACGAGCTCTTGCTGGAATTGCAGCAACGTACCGCCTTGGAGGAGCGGCAGCGCCTGGCGCGCGAGTTGCACGACTCCGTCTCGCAGGCACTGTACGGCATTTCGCTGGGGATTAATACGGCGCTGGTCCTGTTCGATTCAAATCGAGTCAAGGCGCGCGAGGCCCTGGACTATGCGCTCTCACTGGCGCACGGCGGGCTGTGGGAGATGCGGACCCTCATCTTCGAGCTGCGCCCCGAATCGCTGGAGATGGAGGGCCTGGTGGCCGCGCTGACCAAGCAGGCGGAGGCCGTCAAGTCACGCCACGGCATCTCGGTGGAACTGAGTCTGTGCTGCGAACCGGCGGTGCCGCTGGCGGTCAAAGAGGCATTGTATCGTGTTGCGCAGGAGGCCCTGCAGAACGCGATCAAACATGCGCAGGCCCACCGGCTGGAAGTCAGCCTGACCTGCGAGCGCAATAGGCTCCGGCTCGGCATTTGTGATGATGGGCTCGGTTTTGACCCGACGGCGCAATATCCGGGCCACCTGGGCCTGCGCTCCATGCGCGAGCGGGTGGCGAAAGTCGGCGGCGCCATCGAGATTGCCAGCGCACCCCGGCAGGGCACGCAAGTCCACGTTTCGGTGCCCATCTCCTCAAGCATGGACTTCTGCGACTGACTTCAGACTTATATCTCGTACCGCAAACAAGCCGCATCCAGGATGTCGTTAATCAGCCCTGCATGGCTGGTGCCCTCCGCGGCAGCCTCCAGCACCAGGTCGCTCAACCCGGGATAGAGGCCGGGCAGCGGATTGACCTCCAGGATGTAGGGCCGGTCATCGTCATCCGCATCGAGCCGGAAGTCGACGCGCGCGACATCACGACACCCCGTCACGCGAAAGACCGCGGCAGTGAGCCGGTTGAGCTGCTCGACCATTGCCGCGTCCAGCGGCGCGGGACAGAGGTAGTGGAAGTCGTGGGCCCACTCGGTCTTCATGCGGTTGGTGTACACGCCGCCCTCGGTCTCAGGATACGCACGGAAGTCCACCTCCAACGGCGGCAGGAAGTGCAGCCCGCCCAGCACGCGTCGCGCGGTCTCGTCGTCGGGCATCCGCCGCGCAACGGGCGGCCGCAGGTTGCCGATCACCCCAACTGTGACCTCGCGGCCCCGGATGAAACGTTCGACGAGGATGGGCTGCTGGTAGCGCGCCAGTTGCTCGCGCAACTGCTCGCGCAATTCGCGCTCGTCGTGGACGATGGACTGCCCGCTGACGCCCATGCCCGTCCCTTCCCGGCTCGGCTTGACGAACAGCGGAAAGCGCAGGTCGTCGTCCAGCGGCTCGTCCGCACGCTCGAAAACCTGGAACGCCGGGGTGGGCAGGTCGTGGAAGGCCAGCACGCGCTTGGTCATGGGCTTGTCGAGCGTGAGCGCGAGGGTCAGCACGCCGCTGCCGGTGTAGGGCTGGCGCAGCATCTCCAGCAGCGCAGGCACGTGCGACTCGCGGCTGTCGCCCCAATGGCCTTCGCAGATGTTGAAGCAGATATCCGGCTTCAGCCTGGGCAACTCCTCGATGAGCGAGAGGTTGCCCTCCAGGAACGTGGCACGGTGGCCGCCGGCCTGCAGCGCAGCGACGAGCGAGTCGACCGTGATATCCGAATCCAGGTCATCCCACGCATCCGCGGGCATGCCCTCATACTGAGGCGCGTTCCGTTTGAGGTTCGCCAGCACGGCGACGTTCAATCGCATGGTCATGTGCTCCCTTGAAAATGTCCCGTTACCCGGCCGGGGCAGCGCACGGCGCCAGTTCGACCCGATAGCCGAGCTTCTCGAGACGGCGCACGGCTCGGCGTTTCACCGCCTCACGGTCCCGCTCATCGAAGTAGTTGCCACCCAGGTCTTCATAGGCCGTCTGCCGAGTAATCAGGTGATAACCTGTGACCAGTAAACTGTGCCCGACGGCGACCGCTGCCCGTTGTGTGCCTCGCCGGGCTGCCAGGCGGCGATAGAGCGCCTGGAAGTACTTGTGCTTGGTGTGGGCTGCGCCGTGGGCCGCTTCAATCAGTGCCCGCCGCAGCCACGGACTGCCTTTGCGCGTGCGGCCACTCTTGCGTTTGCCTGCACTCTCGTGGTTGCCCGGACACATACCGGCCCAGGAAGCCAGGTGGTCGGCATCTTCGAAAGGCGCCAGATCCGCACCAATCTCGGCGACGATGATCTCGGCAATGCGCTGGTTAATGCCCGGCAAGGCATCCCACGTCGCTAAGGCCGCCGCAAAAGGGCGCATCTGCTCCGCAATCTGCTGGTCCAGTTGCGCCATCGCCTCGTCGAGAAAGTCGATGTGACTCAGATGCTGCGCCAACATAAAGCGATGATGTGGCCGCACGCGCCCGCTCAACGCCTTCACGAGCAAGTCCTGCTTGTCGCGCAACCGCCCTTTGGCTAAGGCGGCCAACGTGGCGGCGTCCGTTTGGCCCTCGACTAACTCGGCCAGGATGGCGCGGCCACTCACCCCCATCACATCGCTGGCGACACTCGCCAACTTGATGTTGGCGTCTTCCAGTACCTTCTGCACCCGATTGACTTCGCTCTTGCGTTCATCCCCCAACTTCGTGCGATAGCGGGTCAGATCCCGCAGTTCTCGCAAAACCTCCGAGGGGATGAAGCTGCCTTTGAGCAAGCCATGCCGCAAGAGGTCGGCGATCCATTCGGCGTCCTGCACGTCCGTCTTACGCCCCGCCAACGCTTTGATGCGTTCGGCGTTGACCACCAGGATGGCGAACCGGTCATCCAGCAGGTTGTATACGGGCTTCCAGTACACCCCCGTGCTCTCCATCGCCACATGGCTGACACCCAGACCGGCCAACCAATCCGCTAAAGCCTCCAGATGCACCGTCATCGTCGCAAAGGTGCGGGTTTCCTTGAGCGGCTGACCGTCTGGCCCCGGCACGATCACACAGGCCACTACGGTCTGCTTGTGGACGTCGATCCCGCAACAACGCTCGTAGACCACTTGCATGACTCACCTCCGCTGCTTGCGCTCGCCCCAGCGGAGTGCCTGATGAACGAAGATTCTCCCTTGCGTGCTCTCCCCTGGCGGGGGGCAACAGTCAACGGTGCCTGCAGGCACTCATGTCAAACTCCTGACGGGCTCGTGGCACCAAACCAACCATCCGACTTCTCACCGGGGCGGCACTCTATTCTACCCATTTTCATCCGCAACGGTGAGCCGTGGCTCATAGACAACTCCTGAGGGATGAGGCGGCTCACGCCAAACCGCAAAGAGAAACGAAGTGGCTCACGCCAAGACGCAAAGAGCGCCAAGACTGAAGATCAGATATCTTTGCGTCCTCTGCGCCTTGGCGTGAGCATCAGGCGTGGCCGTTCTTGCCGTTGCCGTTGACCGGCGCAGGCACCGGCGCGACCGTCATCGTCAGCGGCGCCGGGTCCCAGGTGATGCTGCCGAGCCGGGCGTGCGTGCGGTCGAAGCCCTCCGGCTTGATGTGGCTGCGCTGGCCTGCGAGCAGACCGGCTATGCCGGACTGGCCCGGTTCACCGTCTGCCACTGCACGCTCAGGCCGGGCCGTCGTGTGCCCGCTGTAGTCATTCGGTTCATCGTAGGTCGTGATGAACCCCTCGAAGTTGCGCAGGACGACCTTGCCTGGGGCCTGGCTGATGAGGTACTGCGGCATCACCGGAATCTTGCCGCCGCCGCCGGGTGCATCCACCACATAGGTCGGGATGGCATAGCCGGAGGTGTGGCCGCGCAGCCCCTCGATAATCTCGATGCCCTTGCTGACCGGCGTGCGGAAGTGGCCCGCGCCCTCCACCAGGTCACACTGGTAGAGGTAGTAGGGCCGCACCCGGTTCCTGACCAGCTTGTGCACCAGCTCCTTCATCACCTCGACCGAGTCGTTCACGCCCGCCAGCAGCACCGTCTGCGCGCCGAGCGGGATGCCCGCGTTGGCCAGCAGGTTGAGCGCCTGGCTCACTTCCGGCGTCAGTTCCTGCGCGTGGTTGAAATGGATGTTCAGCCATAGCGGGTGGAACTGGCGCAGCATCGCGACCAGCTCCGGCGTGATGCGTTGCGGCATGAAGACGGGCACGCGGCTGCCGAGCCGGATGATCTCCACATGCTCGATCGCGTGCAGCCGCCGCAGGATGTCTTCCAGGATTTTCGGCGGCAGCACCAGCGGGTCGCCGCCGGAGAGCAGCACGTCGCGAATCTGCGGCGTGGCTGCGATGTATTCGATCTGCCGGTCGTAGTCGCTCCGGCTGAACTGCGCGGCCGCGTCACCGACGATGCGGCTGCGCGTGCAGTAGCGGCAGTAGCTCGCGCATTGGGTCGTGACCAGCATCAGCACCCGGTCGGGGTAGCGATGCACCAGCCCTGGCACCGGGCTGTGGCCGTCCTCGTTGAGCGAGTCCTCGTACATGCCGGCGAACGCGGTCAGTTCCTTGCCGGTCGGGATGACCTGCCGGCGGATCGGACAGTTCGGGTCGTCCGGGTCGATCAGCGACGCAAAGTACGGCGTGATGTCCACGCGGAAGTGCGCGCTGCGGCAGCCCTCCACTTCCTCCGGCGTCAGATTGATAATCTGGCTCAATTCCTCGAGGCTGTTCAGCCGGTGGCTCAACTGCCAGCGCCAGTCATTCCATTGGGCGTCGGGCACATCCGTCCAGAGCGCCGCGCGGCGCGTGCCGCGACGGTGGGGAGGTTCCTCCTGGGCGCTCTGTTGGGGAGGTTCCTCGCTTACGACTTGCAGTTCTGCAGGATTCATATTGTCACCTCTCTGAGGTAGTTGTCTCTTGCCTGGCTCTGGCACGGTGTGCTGTGGCTTCGCCACAGCCGAGACCGGCCAGAGCTGGTTATGCACTGTTCCAGGTTCGACTGCTGCCCAAACGAAACCCCTGCGACCATAGATGCAAGTTACGCGGCGGCGGCCGGCGCCGGATGGCGCTGGCGGCAGACCACGCATAACTGCGGTCGCAGGGGCGATGAAATCGTGATGTATATCGGGCCCTACAGCCCATGACGCTCAACCGGAGCGTCGGGGCCGCGGTCACCCAACCTTATGTGTTCAGTTAACAGCCGCCGGGAGCGCGACGGCTATACTGCCTCCCTTTCCTGTTCCTGGTCTTGCCTGTCCGCATGATTCGTAGCATAGGGCTTTGTGCCCGTGAATACGCCCACAAGAGGCTATGCTACTCAATAGTCGTCGTCCTCATCTACATCCACATCGAAGCTATCTGTGTCGTCAGCCTCATCGGTCTCGTCCTCGATCTCCCACTCGTCGTCATCATCTTCGTCGTAGGCGAAGAACTCGAACGCCGTGCCGGGAGCCCCACACTCGGGACATTCCCTGGGTCGTTGACCCTGTACGCCTTCTTCGATGTATCCGCACTCGACACATTCCCATTCACCGGTGGCCGGAGGGACATTGCCGAACTGCACCATGAGTTGTCCTCCTGAAGGCAAAGAAACGGGCCATGTCAACTGCCCGGCGTCACCGTATATCAGTTTACTCCGCAACGGACGGGATTTCGGTGGTCAAGTATGCAATGGTCGATTCGCGGCGCGCAAACATTGCCGGTGACTGGGGAGGTGATACAATAATTGTATGCAGTTAGAAGCGGATGTCAATTCAGAGATGGAGCTATCATGGACGACGACCTTTACCATATCTCGACCCATGCGCGCGGCCCGATAGGCCGCCTGCCCCTGGATGCCGAATATCTGCGCACCGCGCCGAGTGGCGAAATCTTCGGGTTGAGCCAGGATGCCGGCATGGGCTGGGATCCGCGCCGGCTGCGCGCGAAGGAATTCCTCATCCTCAGTACGCAGGGCGGCGTGCGCGCGCCGGACGGCACGCCGGTCGCCCTGGGCTATCACACAGGACACTGGGAGGTGGGCCTGCTGGTGGAGGCGGCCGCGCGGCAGATTGCCGAGTCGGGCGCGACCCCCTTCGCCGGCTTTGTGAGCGACCCCTGCGACGGCCGCACCCAGGGTACGCCGGGCATGATGGACAGCCTGGCCTATCGCAACGACGCGGCGCTGGTCCTGCGCCGGCTCATCCGCTCGCTGCCCACGCGGCGCGGGGTGCTGGGCATCGCAACGTGCGACAAGGGGCTGCCTGCGATGATGATGGCGCTTGCGGCGCAGCGAGAGCTGTCCACGGTCATCGTGCCGGGCGGCGTGACGCTGCTGCCGGAGCAGGGCGAGGACGCGGGCAAGATTCAGTCGGTCGGTGCGCGCTTCGCACATGGCCTGATCTCGCTGGACGAGGCCGCAGACCTGACCTGCCATACCTGTGCCTCACCGGGCGGCGGCTGCCAGTTCCTCGGCACCGCCGCGACGAGCCAGGTGGTGGCCGAGGCGCTGGGCCTGTCGCTGCTCCACTCGGCGCTCTCGCCGTCGGGCCAACCGGTCTGGCTGGACCTGGCGCGGCGCTCCGCACGCGCGCTGCTTGACCTCGAGGTCGCGGCCCTGACTACGGGCGACATCCTGACGGAGGACGCGCTGCACAACGCCATGACGGTTCATGCCGCATTCGGCGGCAGCACGAACCTGCTGCTGCACGTCCCGGCCATCGCACACGCGGCGGGCCTGCGCCGGCCCGTTGCCGCGGACTGGGCGGCGATCAACCGGCAGGTCCCGCGGCTGGTGGATGTGCTGCCCAACGGTCCGACCGGCTATGCAACGGTCCAGGTGTTCCTCGCGGGCGGCGTGCCTGAGGTCATGCTGCATCTGCGGCGGCTCGGCCTGCTGCGGCTCGATGCGCGGACGGTCGAAGGCTGCACGCTCGGTGAACAGCTCGACCGGTGGGAGGACAGCGAGCGCCGCGCCCGCATGCGCGCCCGGCTGCAAGAGGTGGATGGCATCGACCCGGACGACGTCATCATGGCCCCCGATGCGGCTGCGCGCCGCGGGCTGACGAGCACCGTCTGCTTCCTCGGCGGCAACCTCGCGCCCGATGGCGCCGTCATCAAGAGCACCGCGCTGGATCCATCAGTTGTGGACCCGGACGGCGTCTACCGCAAGACCGGGCCGGCGCGCGTGTTCACGACCGAGCGTGACGCCATCGCGGCCATCAAGGGCCTGACGCCCGACCCGGTCCGTCCCGGCGATGTGCTGGTGCTGATGGGCCGCGGTCCGTTGGGTTCGGGCATGGAAGAAGCCTACCAACTGACCGCTGCGCTGCGCTACTTGCCGTGGGGCAAGGAGGTTGCGCTCATCACCGATGCGCGGTTCAGCGGGCTGAGCACAGGCGCGTGCGTGGGCCACGTCGGGCCGGAAGCGCTGGCCGGCGGACCGCTGGGCCGCGTGCGTGATGGGGATGTCATCCGCCTTATCGTTGATCGGGTGAACCTGGCGGGCCGGATCGACCTGGTCGGCGCGGCGGGCACGGTCCACGGGGAGGCATGGGGCACGGCAACGCTGGCTGCGCGGCCGGCGCATCCCGATCTGCGCGCCGACCCTGGCCTGCCCGACGATACGCGGCTGTGGGCGGCGCTGCAGCAGGTCTGCGGCGGCACGTGGGGCGGCTGCGTCTATGACGTGGACACGATCGTCGCGCGGCTGGCGGGCTGACAGTGATCTGGGCAGAGGAGGGCGCGGCCATCGCGAATCAGCGAATGGCGCTGCGGCGCTGGGCACGAATACGCGAATCCCACGCGCCGCGGTGGCCCGATTCGCGTATTCGTGTTGCGCCCGTGGGCGCATTCGGTTATTCGCGATGGCCGCGCCCTCCTAACGTTACGTCCTGGGTCTGAAGACCTTGCTCTGCTTCACGGCCCCATCACGGTCGTAGACCGTCCACGGCCCGACCTTCTTGCCGCGCTCGTAGGAACCCTCATCCCACAACTGGCCGTTGTCGAAGTACCGCTGCCAGGGACCGGTCTGCTGCCCATTCTCGAAGGCCCCGGCCTGCATCAGTTGGCCGTTGTCGTGCCACCATTGCCAGAAGCCCTCAAATTGATCCTGCCGGTATTCGCCGGTCGCCTTCATCTGGCCGTTCTTATAGTAGTAGGTCCAGCGGCCGTGCCGCTTGCCGCCCTGGTAGGTCCCTTCGGCGGACAGCGTGCCGTCGGCAAAGAGCTCCCGGTGGGGCCCGTGCTGCGGGCGTTCAGCATTCTGCTTCACAGTCTTATCCCTCCCGTTACAGGATAGTATAACATCAGTTGCATTTGGGACGCCTGGAATCTGCCAAAACGCGTTTGACAGCGCGCGAGGCCTGTGGCATACTGCGCACATATACACGAACGACTGTGAACCGGGCAAGTAGGCGGCGCACGGGGCATCGCAGAGAGCCTCTGACAGGTGTGAGAGAGGTTGTCACCGCGTCGCTGAATGGGCCGGGGAGTTGCAGGCCGATAAGGCCGCGCCGGAGACGCCACCGTTATCAGGGCGCGCGGCATCCCTGTCTGCATATGCGCAGGGTTGCCGGTTGAGCGGGGCCGGCGCGCCGGCCCAAGCAGGGTGGCACCGCGAGGTATGCACCGCAAACGTTGCGCCTCGTCCCTGGAATTCCAGGGACGAGGCGTGTTGTTTTAAACCAATCAAGACGTTCCGCCGGAACGGCTTTACGGATTCATAAGGTAGCGAAGGAGAGTCTTAATGGAAACCCGCAAGCGCATTCTGACTGGAGACCGGCCCACCGGCCTCTTACACCTGGGTCATTATGTGGGCAGCCTGCGCAACCGCGTGCGCCTGCAAGATGAATACGAGTGTTTCTTCATCATCGCGGACCTGCACATGCTGACCACGAAGAACACGACGGAGGACATTGCCAAAGTCACGGACAACGCGCGCGGCATGGTGCTGGATTACCTGGCCGCGGGGATCGACCCGGCCAAGTGCACCATCTTCCTCCAGTCCGCAGTCCACGAGACCTACGAGCTGGCCCTGCTGCTGGGCAACCTGGTGACGGTGCCGCGGCTGGTGCGCGTGCCGAGCATCAAGGATATGGCGCGGGCCGCCATGTTGGACGTGGAAGCCATCCCCTTCGGCCTGCTGGGATACCCGGTCCTCCAGGCCGCGGACATCCTGCTGCCCCGCGCCCACCTGGTTCCCGTGGGCAAGGATAACCAGGCGCACGTCGAGGTGACGCGCGAGCTCGCGCGGCGCTTCAACAACCTGTATGGCGAGGTCTTCCCGATTCCCGATGACCTGGTAGAGGGCGACTCGCTGCCGGGCACGGACGGGCAGGCCAAGATGAGCAAGTCCATCGGCAACACCATCTTCCTGTCCGAGGACGCGGCGAGCGTGCGCAAGAAGGTGCAGGGGATGTATACCGACCCGAACCGCATCCGTGCGGATATCCCGGGCAACGTAGAGGGCAACCCGGTCTTCACCTACCTGGATCATTTCGATCCCGACAAGGCGCTGGTGGCGGAGCTCAAGGAGCGTTACCGGGCCGGCAAGGTGGGCGATGTGGAGGTCAAGGAGCGGCTGGCGAACACGCTCAACGCGTTCCTCGATCCCATGCGCGAGCGCCGCGCCTATTACGCCTCGCAGGGCGGCCTGGTCGATGAGATCATCTACGAGGGCAGCCTGCGGATGCAGCGAGAAGCGGGGGAGACCATGCGCATCGTCAAGAAGGCGATGGGCCTGTCCAGCACCTTCAACCGGATTGCGCGCAAGGCGGAGGATCGGGCCAAGAAGCTGGCGAAGACCGGAGCTGCCGCCGCGACGCGGACCGGCGAGTCAGCATGATCCAGACCGGCCGGGCGGCGCTTGCCGGCCGCGCGAGCGCGAGCGGTACAGCCCGTTTTGCGGCACGGCACTGCGCGGACCAGCGACCACCGGAGGGGCGGCCTGCGGTGCATCCTACGCACTACCGGCAAGCATTGAGGCTGACGGCCTTAGGGCTGACGGTGGCGTCGGTCGGCTATGGCACGTCGGGCGGCGCGCTCTCGGACGAGGTGGATGCCGCCTATCGCGCCGCGGTCGCAGAGGTCGTTGGCTGCGGCTGCAATCTGCTGGACACCGCGCCCAGCTATCGCGCGCAGCGGAGCGAGCTGGCGCTGGGCCGCGCGATCGCAGAGCTCGTGGAGGCCGGCGCGTGCCGTCGCGATGAACTCGTGGTGATGAGCAAGGGCGGGCTGATTCCGCATTACCTGCAGCGGCCTGCGGACCCCGCCCAGTATGTGTACGATGCTTTTGTGCGCAGCGGCATCGCGGACCCGGAAGACCTGGCCGGCGGCATCCACTGCCTTGCGCCGAGTTTCCTGGCCCAGCAGGTCGCATGGAGCCTGCGCAACCTGGGCCTGCGCGCGCTGGATATCTACTTCATACAGAATCCGGAGATTCAACTGGCGTTCGTGGACCGGGCGACCTTCCGCAAGCGCATGCAACTGGCCTTCGCCGCGCTGGAGGAGGAGGTGGCCGCGGGCCGCGTCGGCTGCTACGGCATCGCGACCTGGGAAGGGCTGCGCCGCGCACCGGTCTCCGCGGACTACCTGAGCCTGGAAGTCATGCTGCGACTGGCCGCGGAGGTCGCCGGGCCTGACCACCACCTGCGGGCCATCCAACTGCCGGTCAACGCGGTCATGGCGGAAGCGCAGACTTTGCGCAACCAGCCGGTGGGCAGCAAAGTTCTCACCGTGCTGAACGCTGCGCGCGACCTGGGTGTAACCGTCATCGGCAGCGCGGCGTTGGGACAGGGGGCGCTCACCGACCGGCACGCGGCTGTGCTGGCCGACACATTCCCGCGGCTGGACGGCCTGGCGCCGCGCGCCTTGCAGTTTGCGCGTTCGCTGCCGCAGGTCACGGCCGCGCTGTTCGGCAGCCTCGACCCTGCGCACCTCCGGCAGACGCTCGCCGTGAGCGCGGTTGCGCCGGACCCGGAGCGCGCGCTGCGCGCCGCGCAGATTCTGGCAAGATAGGACCATGCAGATTCAGGCAGTCTTGTTCGACCTGGGCGACACGCTGGTGGACCTGGGCGAGGGCCGCGGCAGCTATGAGGCGCGGCTGCTCCTGCGCGCGGGGCATGTGTATGACGTGCTGGCCGCACAGGGCGTGGCGGGTCTCCCCGGCCGCGCGCATTTCGCGGCGGCGCTGGCCGAGGACAGCGAGGCACAGTACCACGCGGCCCTGGCCGAACTGCGCGGCATCGACATCTACACGGTGATGGCGCGCTTTCTCGCGCGGCAGGGCCTGCCCGTGAACGACGAACTTGTCGAGGCGGCCAGCACCGCTTATTGTGTCGGCGGGGGCGGCCCGACCGCGCCGCTCAGGCCCGGAGCGCTGGAAGTCCTGCAGCGACTTCATGCCGCAGGGTATCGTCTGGGCGCCATCTCCAACACGGTGCAGCCCGCGCGTTTCATGGCCGAGTCGTTGGTGCGCCGCGGGCTGGCGCCCTACTTCAGTGTGCAGGTCTACTCGTCCGAGGCAGGTGTCGCCAAGCCGCACCCCGATATCTTCCGCCGCGCGCTGGACTTGCTGGGCGTCGCGCCGGAGGAGGCCGTCTATGTGGGCGACCGGCTGGTCGCGGACGTCGGCGGCGCGCACGCAGCGGGGATGCGGGGGGTGCTCATCGAGGTGGATCACCGCTTCGAGCAGCATGCGGAGATCGTGCCGGATGCCCGGATTCGGGAACTGGCGGAACTGCCTGTCGTCCTGCAGGCGCTTTGAGAACACGGAGAGGCCGATGGAACACCCGAAGAACTACCTGATCGACATGGACGGCGTGCTGGTGACAGGCGGCACGCTGATCCCCGGCGCCGACCTGTTCATCGAGCGGCTCAAGGCGGCGGGTAAGAAGTTCCTCGTGCTGACCAACAACCCGCGCTACACGCCCGGCGATCTCGCCTATCGCTTGCAGGGCATCGGGTTGAACGTCCCGCCGGAGGCCATCTTCACCTCTGCGATGGCGACCGGCCATTTCCTCCACGCGCAGCGGCCGAACGGCACTGCCTTCGTCATCGGCGACAGCGGGCTGACCTGGGCTATACACAGCGCGGGGTATGTCATCACCGACCGCAATCCGGACTACGTGGTGCTGGGCGAGGCGGCCAGCTATTCGCTGGAGAGCCTGACCCATGCCATCCGGCTCATCCAGGCGGGCGCGCGCTTCATCGCCACGAACCCCGACCCCAGCGGCCCGTCGGAAGCGGGCACAGTTCCGGCGTGCGGCGCGGTCGCCGCGCTCATCGAGCGGGCCAGCGGCGTCAACGCCTTCTTCGTGGGCAAGCCGAACCCGCTGATGATGCGCATCGCGCTCAACCACATCGGCGCGCACTCGGAAGAGACGGTCATGGTGGGCGACCGGATGGACACCGACATGATTGCCGGCGTGCAGACCGGCATGGACACCATCCTCGTGTTGTCGGGCGTGACGCGGCGGGAGGATATCGAGCGATATCCCTACCGGCCGCTGGCGGTCGTGGGCTCGGTGGCCGAGATTGAGGTATAGACGAGGCCTCACCCCCCGACCCCCTCTCCTGCAGCCCTGCTGCAGGAGAGGGGGAGTTGACAAGAGGTTTCTCCCCTCTCCTGAAGGCCGCAGCCTTCAGGAGAGGGGGTGCGAGCGAAGCTCGCCCAGGGGGTGAGGTCACTTCCCCAGGCGCGTCTTGAGCGCCGCGGTCAGCGCGGGCACGACCTGGAACAGGTCGCCCACGATGCCGTAGTGCGCGGCCCCGAAGATGGGCGCGTCCTTGTCCTTGTTGATGGCGACGATCACCTTCGCGCCCGTGATGCCTGCAATGTGCTGGATCGCGCCGGAGATGCCGCACGCGATGTACAGGTCGGGCCTCACAATCTTGCCCGTCTGTCCCACCTGGTAGTTGTAGGGCACCCAGCCCCCATCCGTCGCGGCGCGTGATGCGCCGATCGCGCCGCCGAGCACCTCGGCCAGCTCGCGGAGCGGCGCGAACCCTTCCGGCCCCTTGACACCGCGGCCGCCCGCCACGATGATGCTCGCGTTCTGCAGGTCCACGTCGCCCGTACCCGCGCTCTCGAACTCGACGATTTCCTCGCCCGCGGCCGCGCCGCTCAGGTCCACGCGGAGCGGCACGACCTCGCCCGTCCGCGCGGCATCGGCCGCGGGCATCGGGTAGGAGCGGCTGCGCACGGTTGCCATCTGCACCGCGTCGCGGAAGGTCACAGTGGTCAGGATGTTGCCGGAGTAGACCGGCCGCTCGGCCTGTAACTTGCCGTCCGCAGCCAGCGATACCTCCTGCGCGTCCGCGGCCATGCCGAGGCGCGCCTGTGCGGCCGCCAGCGCCGCGACCTCGCGTGCACCGACGACCGCGGGTGCGAGGATGATGCGCGGGTGGACCGCGCCGATCGCGGCCTTGAGCGCGGCAGCATACGCGCCGGTGCGGTACTGCGCAAAATCAGGCGCATCCGCGACCAGCACACGGTCCGCGCCGTATGAGATGGCCTGCTGCGCGATCCTGCTGATGTTCTGGCCGACGACAACGGCCACGACCGGCACGCCGAGCGTGTCACCGAACTCGCGCGCCTTGCCGAGAATCTCCCACGAGACGAGCTTGGCCTGCCCCCCGAACTGGTCTACATAAACAAGAATGCTCATCGTTCTCCTCCGCGTCCCTATACGACCTTCTCGGCAATCAGCCTGTCGGCCAGCAGCGCAGCCTGCTCCGCCGGGGTGCTGCCCTGGATGAACTCGACCTTGCCCCCGCGCGCGGGCGGCTTGCGCAGGTTCGACCAGCGCACCAGCCCGGCCTCCGCGCCGATGCGGCTCATGTCCAGCCCGGCCAGATCGCCCGCACCGGTGGCCGGATACTGCATCCGCGACGCCTTGCGGATGCCCATGAAGTTGGGGTAGCGCGGCTCGTTGATTTCGATACTGACCGTGATGACCGCAGGGAGCGTGGCGCGGACCGTCTGGATGCCCTCGTCCATCATGCGGCGCACGGTGATGCTGTCCCCGGTCAGGTCAAGGACCTTCACGACGTTGGCGATGAACGGCACGCCCAGCTCCGCGGCAAGACCCGGTCCAACCATGCCGCTGTTGCCATCCACCGACTGTTTGCCGGTCAGCACGAGCTTGTAATCGCCAAGCTGCCGGATGGCCTGGGCCAGGATGTGCGCGGCGCCCCATGCGTCGCTGCCCTCGAAGGCCGGGTCCGACAGCAGGACGGCTTCCTCGACACCCATCGCGACGGCCCTCTTGAGCGCCTCGATGGATTCCTCGCCGCCGACGGTCAGCACTGCCGTCGCGCCGTCGTACCGCTCCTGAAGCGCCAATGCTTCTTCGACGGCAAACTCATCCCACGGGTTCATCACCATCGTTACGCCCAGGTCGCCGGTCCCTACATCCTGGGGCCGCACTTCCGTAAGCTGTTCGGTGTCGGGTGTCAGTTTGACACAGGCGACAAACTTCATGCGCATAACCTCCTTGTCAATAGTCCGCAGGTCGCGGGACTTGTCTTATCAGTTTGCCCGCCGCACGATTTCGCCCAGCGGCACGCTGTCACCGAGCGCGCGGCCCTCCGCATCCACCGCGGGCAGCCGCATCATGTTGAGTGGTTGATAGACGCCTGTCACCAGCCGGTACGTGCCGGGCGCCAGGTTGGCGGGTACATTCAGGATGATCTCATCTGCAACCGTGTATCCCCGGGGCCATGTACTCGTCGGCATCCGACCGCCAGTCGGCTGCTGGTCGCGCTGCACGACAATCTGCCCCTGCGCATCCAACAGGTGTACAAAGACCGTGTAGTCATCCGCCGGCGGCTGGATGGCCTGCCAGTACATGCGGATGGTCACCTGGCTTTGGCCCTCTGTGAGGGTATAGCCCAGCAGGGTCAACTGCTCTCCGAACTCGATGTCCACGCGGTGCGCCACATCCTGCGGCATAACATCCGGCGCACGCGCCGGCGCAATGCGGCCGATGGTCTGCGGCGTGCCGAGATGTTGCAGTTGCGGGTCAATCGTGTATGCGCCCGCTACCAGCGAGTAGGGCGCGCGGCCCAGCGCCTTCAGCGTGACGCGGTGCTCATCGCGCAGCACTTCGCCGGGCCGCCACAGGTTGGTGGGGTAGTATGCCCCGCCGGGCTGCTGGTCGCTCTGGCCGAGGACCGTGCCATCTGCGTCCACGACGTGCACGAAAGTGGTGTAGGCGCGCATCATGGTGCGCTGCGGCTGCCAGTACAGGGTCACGGCCAGCGTGCCGCCTGCGGTTGCCATCGCCGGTTCGAGGTCGTAGCCCACCAGCTTGAGCGCATCGCCGTAAGCCAGCGCGAGCGGCCGGTCAGGCGCCTTCTCGACTGCGGGGCCTGTAATGTGCATCAACTGGCCGAGCCGCCCCTCGGAGACGGGGGCACTCCCTGCTGCGGGTACGAGCGGCCCTTCCTGCGCAAACTTCACGCTCAATCCCGGCATCTGCTTGATGGCATACACGGGCTGGCCGGTGCGCAGCGCGCGGCTGATGACCTGGCTCACGTTCGCCCACTCGTCGCCGGGCTGCAGGCCGGGGAACAGCCCCACCAGGTCGGGCCGGACACCCTCCACGTACTTCAGATACCACTGCGGGACCATCTCGTCGCGGTCATTGGACAGGAGCAGGCTGCCTTCCGGGATGGGCTGGCTGAGGATGCCTTCCCAGGTCGTACGTGCCGCCTGGTCGCCGCTGCGATCCACGCGGGCAAAATTGCCGGTGAGCAGCAGCACGGCCAGCACGCACAACAAGAGCGGCGCGAGCAGGTGAACCGGAGAGCCGGAGCCGCTCACGTCTTCATCTGCGGCCACCCGGTGGGTGCGGAAAGCGGCCGGCGCGGCTGCCAGGAGCCGTGCCAGTGCGCTGGCACCGAGTGCGACCCACAGGCTCCAGACCAGGTACGCGGGGATGAAGAAGACGTGGATATCTCCGATGCCGTAGACCAGGTTGAAGCCAATGACGGCCAGGAAGGTCAGCACGAGCAGGGGCGTCACCGGGTTGCGCCGCCGCACCGGGCTTACGAATGTCCAGAGCAGCCCGACCAGGCCGAGCAGCACGCCGAGCAGCGAGAATTCGCCGGTGAAACGGCTCCACAGCCCCACAATCTGCGCCTGCGTCTGTGCGCCGATTTGCAGCGCGCCGCCAAATGAGCTGCCGGTCACATGGGCGATGAATCCGGCAAAGGTGGCATCGTAGAGGGCGAGCGTCTCCCCGGGGCCGAGCGGAATCTGGTAATACGCCGCGGCCGTGGCGCGCAGCGGGATGTACAGGTAGAACAGCAGGGGCGCGAGCAGGCAGAGCAACAGCAGGGCCAGCGCACCGCCGCCGTAGACCGTGCGGCGGGTTGGTGCTGGAATGGGGCGTAACGTCTGCCAGATGAAGACCAGCAGCGCGGGCGCCAGCAGCAGCATCGCGCGGTGATGCGTCAGGCTGAGGCCGTAGAGTGCAGTGACCAGGAGCGCCCGGCCGCGGCCTGCCGGCTCTGCCGCGTGCGGCGCCCAGCTCAGGAGGGCCAGCAGCACCGCGGCGACGAAGACCGCGTGCAGCGAATACACCTCTGCGACGATGGCCTGCGACCAGAAGGTGGGCGTCGCTGCGAAGACGAGCGCAGCGGCCAGTGCGGTCAGCCGCCGGTACGCCGGGCGTGCAACGCCGGCCAGCAGGCGCAGCGCCAGCAGGTACATCAGCCCGGTCGCGACCGCGCCCCACACCGCCGAGAACAGATTCATGCGCCACGCGGGATCGTGCCAGGGCAGCAGATGGGTCCACAGCCAGCCGAGCGCGAGGTAGAGCGGGTAGCCGGTGGGGTGGGTAAAGCCGCCGAGCCACGCGGCAAACTGGAACTCTGCACTGTCGCCCCACAGGAGGCCGGGCGCGAGCGTGCGCAGGTACAGGCCAAGCGCCAGCAACCCGGCAGCGGCGGCGAGGAGAAGGTCTGCGCTGACTGCTGCCCGCGGTTGCGCAGCCGGGCGACTGTTCGGGGCAGTGAAGCTTAGGCTCACCGGCCCAGCTCCACCCAGTCCACCGCGGCCGCCAGCGTGCGGAAATCGCCGGCCACGCGTATGAAGGCGTCGGGTGCAATGGCCTCGGCTGCGGAGCCGGGCGGTGCGCCCTGCACGCCGACCAGGGCGTGCGCCTGCCCGGCTAGTTCAGCGGTATCGGCTATGGTCGATCCGACGCCGCGCAGCGCGGCCACGGCCGCGGGCGTGAGGTTGGCGGTCGCCGCGCCCTTCGTCGCCAGCACGACGATGCGCCCTGCGGGGATGCGCTGGAGGTAGGCGGCGAGCCTGTCGGCCTCGTGGGTGTTCGCCGTCGTATCGAACCCGGCCTTGTCCAGCAGTGCGCCGGTGCGCTCATCGAGCACCGCGACGTTGTAGCCGGCCCGGCCGGCGGATGCATCGCGCGCCGTGCCATCTGCGGCCGTCGCGGTGATGTACGCCTCGCTGAAGGCATGCACATCGAGGTTGACCGGGCTGGTGATGCCCGTCGCGCCGATGACTGCGCGGCTCGTCGCATCCGGGAAGGCGGTCCGGGGGCTGACGGCCCAATCGAACCGCAGCTCAATGGTGTTGGAGCCGCAGTGCAGGCCGGCCACCCACTGCTCGACCGTCTGCCAGCCGGGGGCGAGCGGATGGGGCAGGCCCATCTGCTTGCCATTGACGTAGAACGACACGGACTGCGGCGCGGCGCCCTCGTAGGTCAGCGGCGCGATGCGCACCTTGAGGGGATATGCGCCGCCCGCAATGCAGAAGTCGCTCGTGCAGCGGTCCTGCGGCATCGGCAGGTAGAGGTAGGCCGTCTGGCCGGTTGCCCAACTGGCTGTCGCGCCGTAGGGCTGTTCGGCCAGGGCCAGATCCCAGCCCGCGCCCAGGTAGGGCTCCGTCCCCGGCGTGCCGATATCCAGCCGGAAGGGGAAGGGCACAGTGGGCTGCTCGACGCGGTAAACCCGATAACCATCCGCTTCCCAGATGGGCTCATCTTCCAGCGGCAGGACATCGAACGCATAGGCTTCGGTGCGCTGCCAGGTGTCCTGGTACGGGTAGCGGCCCGCGATGGGCGGCGTTGTGATGAAGTAGCGGACGTTGTACAGCGCCATCAGCTCGCCGGCCTGCGCCTGCGCTGCGGCATCGACTTCGGGCGGCACATCCTCGTACATCTCCAGCGCGGTGAGCGCCTGGAACAGCGGGATGCGCTTGAAATAATCCATCTTGAAGTCGGGCGCGCGGCTGATGTTGCCGCCGAGCATCGCCTTGCCGTGGCCGGTCTGGAAATATTGGAGGTTCGTCTGCTCGCTGCCGAAGACGCCGAAGCTGTTGCGCCAGCCGAGCGGCAGTTGCAGGATGGTAAACTCATCGCGGCTGGCCGCGATGTTCTCATAGACCGCGGGGATACGCGCGTCGGTCGTCGGCAGCGGGACGGCCAGGTGTTCGCTCAGGATGAGCGCGACGACGATTGCCACAGAGAGCAGACAGAATACTGAGTACTTACGCCGAACGCTTGCTCCGTCCGCATCTAAGGATGCGGACTCCGCGGTGGGAGCAGTGTGTGTGGAGTTCGCATCCTCAGATGCGAATCTCCCGCGCGCGGTTAATGGCCCTCTGTATCCTCTGTGGCTCAACAGCCACCCCACGGCATATGCGGCGAGAACGGCCAGCGCGAGCATCAGGATGACGCTGTTGCGGTTGGGCGCACGGTTGCCGTTGATGACCGGGATGAAGTGGAGCAGCGCGAAGGGCAGCGGGAACGTCACCCCTTCGGGCAGCAGGCCGTCGAGGCTGAACCGGAAACGCCCGTTGACCTGCAGCAGCGGCCCCAGCGCCAGGATGCCGAACACGAGCGCGCTCCACGCCCAGGCCGCCACGCGGCGCCGGCCTACCCAGGCGCCCACCAGCGCCAGCGCCAGCGTCACCCAGCCGAGGAACACCGTGTTGATGTCCCCGAAGCGGCCTTTACCTTCCTCCACTGCGCGCAGCGCCGGCTGCCAGTCGCCCTCGGCGCGCAGCAGCGGATTGAGCGCAGTCGGCGTGACCAGCCCTACCAGGTCCGCGCTCAGCTTGATGCTCTCCCCCCAGCCCTCCAGCGCATAATCCCCGCGGGTAAACTCGCGTGCCACCGGCAGCAGCACGGGCAGCCAGAGCACCCCGGCCACAACAGCCGCGATGACCAGCCGGCCCAGCGCGGCCCAGCGCGCCCGGAGGCTGCGCCATAGGGCCACGAGGATGATGAGCGAGAACAGTGCGAGGAATGAGGCGAAGATCATCTCCGCCAGCGCGGCGAGTGCGAAGAACAGCCCTGCCAGCAGCGCGTTTTTGAGCCGGGGCTCGCGCAGCGTCTTGACGAGGTAGAGCGTGTAGAACGGGAGCCACTGCGTCGTGACCATGTCGTAGTGGCCGAGCGCGGCGTAGACGGCCCGGTTCGAGGCAAACGCGTAGATGACCCCCGCGACAACGGCTGCCAGGACCGCATCCCGACGCGTCAATCGCCGCGCGTGGACAGAATCGCCCAGCAGATAGCGGGCCAGCAGGTACGTTCCGAGCCCGCTCAACACCGTCGCCAGGAGCAGAGTGATGTTGCTCGCCAGGGGCACGTTCCCTGCCAGCTGCAACGGCAGGGCAATCAGCGCGTTGAAGAAGTTGTAGGTGTAGAGAATGAGGTCGATGCCGAGCGGGAACCAGATCAGGTTGCTGTGCAGCGGGCTGGTGTGCAGGTCCAGCAGCGCGTGCTTGAAGTACCAGATGTTCCAGGCGAAGGTGGATTCATCGAACGCCCAGGTCGCGGTGCCGGGCAGGCGGCTGCTGAGATGTGCCGTAAGGGGCCACGTCAGGGCCAGGGCCAACAGCACGAACAGCCCCAGTACAGCCCAGGCGGCGGCATACGGGGAGGTGCGGCGCACCTGTGCGGCGGGTTGCGCCGTGCCGCTGGGAAGGGTGTTCTCGGAGCTGCGCATGGCCGCATGATAGCACACGCGCGGCGAACGGGCAAAGGCAGACGCTTATGGGCCAGGAGTTCCAAGCGTAAGTACGCAAGCATCCTGAGCGGGTGGACGGCTCAACCTCGTCTACGGGATACCGCCAGTCGAAGGATGCGGGCCATGCACAGACCCGCTCCGGCGCCCTTCGACTGCGCCCGCATCGCGGTCGCTTGGCGACCGTCAGGATGCGGGCCTCCGCTCAGGGTGCCTGCGCTGGCGTCTGCATGTGGCATGCCTGGGCGAAGTGCTAGCCCTTGAGCTTTTTCCGCCCCAGCACCCACCGGTGGTGCGACCAGACTTGCTTGACCTGCCAGGGCAGCCGCCAGCGTTCCAGCCAGGCATACTTCATCACGCGCTGGTAGAGGTCGGGGTCGCGGCCCAGGTAATAATCCATCGTGGACCAGCGCCAGCCTTCGCCGCTGAACTTGCCCTGGAGTTTTGCGGACCGGATGCCCAGCTTGCCGAGCAGTTCGCGGGCGGGCATGACCGTGTCAGGCCACGGCGGGGTGTCCAGCACGCCCTGCTCCAGGATTTCGACGCCCTGCGCTTCGAGCTGCCGCCGGAGCAGGCCGATGTCGGTCCACTTCTCGTCGATTTCCTTGACGAAGTCCGGTTCCACGATGTGCTTGCGCATCTGGTAGCCGACCTGCACGGGGTTGGGCGTGGCGACGAAGACGAGGCAGTTGCTCACCCGTACGAGCTCACGCAGCAGCGCCGCGGGGTCAGCCAGGTGCCACAGCGCGGCCCAGTTCCAGGCGAAGTCGAAGCTGTTGTCCGGGTAGGGCAGCCGCGCCCAGTCGGTCACGAGGTCGGCCCGGACGGGCAGATTTAACTCCTCCCAGATGCGCCGGACGCCGGCCAGCCGTACAGCGTCATCATCGACCAACGTCACGGGGCACTTGATCCGCGCCAGGTGGACACTGTTGATGCCGCTGACACCGGCCATGCCGTAAAGCGGCGCTTCGAGGACCGTATGGAAGCCGTAGCGTCCCTTGATGCGGAGCAGGAAGTCGTTGAGCACGAACCGCTCGTAGACGAGGCCGAGGCCCTCGTTGTAGTCGGTCATGTACTTGAGCCAGTTGGGTTCGGTGGACATAGTTCCTGCCATCATGTGTGCTGATTTTGGGGCAGTCTACCATGCTGCCGCGCTTCTGACAACGCGGTTGCCCATCGCTTTACACCCCGCAACCGTCTGCGCTACAATCGGGCCATGAATGACACACCTGCCGGGCCTGTCCTGATTACGGGCATCGCCGGCTTCATCGCCTCACACCTGGCCGAGCGGCTGCTGAGTCTGGGCGTGCCCGTACGGGGGACTGCGCGGCGGCCGTCTGCCGCAGGCTGGCTGGAGCAGCGCGGGGTAGAGGTCCTGCCCGCGGACCTGCTGGACCCGCCTGCCCTGGTGCGGGCAGCACAGGGCTGCCACACGGTCGTGCACGCGGCCGCCTGGACGGGCGGGCCGGAGACGCCGCCCGATCTGGCCTGGCGTACCAATGTCGATGGCACGGCGAATGTGCTCGCAGCGGCTGAGGCCGCAGGCGTCACGCGGTTCGTCTACATCAGCAGCGTGGCCGTCTACGGCGTGAACAAGGCCCCGCTCATCGACGAGACCACAGCCACGCCGCGCGTGGGCCAGGCCTATCCTGACAGCAAGATTACCGCGGAGGCGCTGGTGCGCGGCAGCGGGCTGCCCTCTGTCATCATCCGCCCGGCTTCTACATATGGCCCGCGCGGGGACGCCTGGACGCTCGGTCCGCTCCGGCAGATCAAGGCGGGTCGGCTGGTGCTGCTGGGCCGCGACACGGGATTGGTGACCCCAGGCTACATCGCCAACGTGGTGGACGGCCTGCTGCTGGCGCTGGTCCATCCCGCGGCGACCGGCGAGACCTTCAACCTGTGCGACGAGCGCGCGGTCACCTATCGTGAGTTCTACCTGGCCTATGCGCGGATGTTGGGCCTTGACCGGCTGCCGGCAGTACCGGGCTGGGTCGCGGGCCTGGCACGGCTGCCCGCAGCCAACTGGCTGCGGGCACGGATGGGACGCGCGCCTGTCGGCCCGTGGAGCCTGCACTTTCGCCGTAATCCATCGCAGTTCGGCATCGCCAAGGCCCGGCGCCTCCTGGGCTACACGCCCCGCATCGACTTCGCGACCGGGATGCACCTTACGGAAGCCTGGCTTCGCGCGGAGGGGCATTTGGACTGAGCTAGACAGGGAACTCCTGGCGACTCACCAGGAATGCCAGGTGTCTTGGAGTCGAGGCTTCAGCCGGTTAGGCTGCCTGAGTGCGTATACACCCTAACCGGCTAAAGCCTCGACTCCAACTTGTGCTGCGGCGTTACATCCGGAATTCCTGACCGTCTCCCACTGCCGCTTGTCCGAAGCCGGCATTTCGGCTATACTGGGCCGCATGCGAGTGTACCTGGAATCCCTCGGCTGCCGGTTGAACTACGCCGAGATGGCTGCGCTGGGCCGCAAGCTGGCGGCCGCAGGGCATCATCTGGCCGAGTCCGCGGCCGAGGCCGATGTGTGCGTCGTCAACAGTTGCGCGGTGACGGGCGAAGCTGCCCGCCAGAGCCGCCAACTGGCACGGCAGCTTGCGCGCGCCAACCCGGCGGTGAAACTGGTCGTGACCGGCTGCTATGCTACCCTGGAAGGCGAGACCGTCGCGGCGCTACCCAACGTGCAGCTCGTCGTCGGCAACACGCGCAAGGATGACCTGCTCGTGCTGCTGGAAGAGCAGGTTGCAGGCTCGTTTTCTTCGGGCCAACCCGAAACTTTCAACCTGAAACCTTCAACTGCGTCTGCGCCGCAAGGCGGTCGCACGCGTGCCTTCATCAAGGTGCAAGACGGCTGTCGCAACCATTGCACATTCTGCATCGTGACTGTGGCACGCGGGGAAGAGCGCAGCCGGCCGCCCGGCGAGATCGTGGCTGAGGTCAACGCGCTGCACCGGGAGGGCTACCAGGAGGCCGTCATCACCGGCGTCCATCTCGGCGGCTACGGGTCGGATTTCGGCAGCGACCTGCGTGCGCTTGTGACCGCCCTGCTCGCCGGAACGCGCATCCCGCGGCTGCGCCTGTCGTCGCTGGAGCCGTTCGACCTGGCGCCGGACTTCTTCGAGCTGTGGCAGTTGGCCCCTGACCGGCTCATGCCGCATCTGCACCTGCCCGCGCAGTCGGGCAGCGATGCCATCCTGCGCCGCATGGCGCGGCGCAACCGGGCTGCGGAGTTCGAGGCGCTGGTCGAGACGGCGCGCGCCCGCATCCCTGGTCTGACGGTGACGACCGACCTGATTGCCGGTTTCCCCGGTGAGACGGAGGCGCATTTTGCTGAGACAGTTGCGTTTGCGCGGCGCAACCGCTTTGCACATATGCACATCTTCCCGTACTCTGCGCGCGAGGGCACGGCCGCCGCACGCTTTGCGGGGCAGGTGCCCGCGGAGGAGCGCAAACGCCGTGTGCGCATCCTGCATGAGCTGGATGTGGAGTTGGGGCAGGCCGTGCGCGCCGGATTCGTGGGCCAGGTGCGGCCGGTGCTGTGGGAGCAGCCGCTCCATGCACAGCCGGAGAGCGGCCTGGTAGTGTGGGCCGGGCTGACCGACAATTACCTGCGTGTGCTGGCGACGGCGCCCGTGGGCGCAGACCTGCATAACCGCATCACGGCGACGCGGCTGGTGGGCCTGCAGGGCGACGACCTGGCCGGCACAATGGTGTAGTGAGTTAATCAAGGAGCAGTACCCGTGACACTTGAAGAACGTCTGGATGCGGACCTGAAAGAAGCGATGCGCAGCGGTGACACGACCCGGAAACTGGCTATCCGCGCTGTCAAGACGGCCATCATGGAGGCCAGGGTCTCAGGTAAGGAGCAGCACGCGCTCAGCGAGGACGAGGTCCAGAAGATCATCCAGAAGCAGGTGAAGCAGCGCCGCGACAGCGCGGCCGAGTTTGCCAAGGGCGGCCGCACCGACCTGATCGCGAAAGAGGAAGCCGAGATTGCGGTCCTCGAGGCGTATCTGCCGAAGATGATGGACGAGGCCGAGATTCGGGCCCGCGTGCAGGCCGTCATCGCAGAATTGGGCGTGACCGACATGAAGGGCATAGGGCCGGTCATGAAGCGACTGACGGTTGATCTGCGCGGCCTGGCCGACGGCCAACTGGTCAATCGCATCGTGCGCGAGCAGTTGACGCAGTAGGGGCATGTCTTGACGACCGCAAATCGCGGGCCTGCACTGGATGGGCCTCGTCCGGATTGGCGTACGTTTCAGTCACAGGAAATCCCGTGGCCGACGCGGCTGCGCGTGTTCGCCATCTGGCTGGTTGTCGCGCTGTTGATGATCGCCATCCTGGTCGTGCGCCTGCCCCTGAGCGGGCAGGTGACGCTCCGGGTGGGCGATGTCGCGCCGCGCGATATTGTGGCCCCGCGCCAGGCAACTTATCTGAGCGACATCCAGACCGAGCAGCGCCGTACGCTGGCCGCCAACGCGGTCGCGGATGCCTACGATCCGCCGCAGGCGCGGATTGGCCGCCAGCAACTCCTCCTTGCCAGCCAAATCCTGGACTACATCACCTCTGTCCGCAGCGACAGCTATGCGGATAACGCGGCCAAGACGGACTACATCCGGGCCATCGTTGGGCTGGACCTGCCCGCTGCGGCCATCAACCGCATCCTGGTGCTGCCGGAAGCCATGTGGGAGCGCGTTGCGGGCGAGGTGCCGGTCGTGCTCGAACAGGCGATGCGCGCCGATATCCGCGAGAACAACCTGGCCGACGAGCGGCGCAAGGTGGCCGCCCGCGTCCGGCTGGACCTGGCCGACGAAGATGCCACTGTGGTCAGCGAAATCGTCCAGGACCTGCTGGTCCCCAACAGCTTCTTCAATCTGGAGCGCACCGAGGAACGCCGCGAGGCTGCGCGCAACGCGGTCGAGCCGGTCAGCGCGACGGTCGAGCGCAACGAGATCATCCTGCGCAGCGGGGACATCGTCACGGAGCAGGATGTCGAGGCGCTGCGGGCACTGGGCTTGCAGCAAAGCGGTTGGTCCTGGCGCGAAGTTCGCGCTGCGGCCAGTTTCGTCATGCTGCTCATTGCCGTCTTTCTCTATTATCTCTGGCGGCAGGAACCGCTCCTATGGTTGCGGACGCGGCAGATGCTGCTGATTGCCTTTGCATTCATCGTCTTCACCTTGACCGTGAAGGCCATGCTGCCGGCGCGCGCCCTGCTGCCTTATCTTGTGCCGTACGCGGCGCTGCCCATCATTCTGGCGATCGCCGTGAACCTGCGCGTGGCACTGGTGACGATTGGTCTGTTCACGCTTATGGTCGGCTGGATCTCAGCCGGCAGCCTGGAGTTGATGGCGTTCGCGATGTCCGGCGCGCTGGTGGGTGCGCTCAAGCTGCGGCGGAGCGACCGCATGATCAACTTCGCCTGGGCTGCGCTCTATGTGCTGATCTCCAACCTGCTGGTCGTCGCTGTGTTCCGCATCGGCGCCGGCGCCTGGGATTGGCGCGGCCTGCTGGAGCTATCGGTCGCCTCGTTCGTCAATGCGGTGATAACGGCCACCGTCATCCTCATGGGACTGTATCTGATCGGCGCGCTGTTCGGCATCACCACGCCCGTGCAGTTGCTGGAGATTTCGCGTCCCACCCATCCCCTGCTGCGCCAGTTGTTGCTGAAGGCGCCGGGCACGTATCATCACACGCTGATCGTCAGCAACATGTCGGAGCGCGCCGCGGAAGCCATCGGCGCAGATGCGCTGCTGACGCGCGTCGGGGCCTATTATCATGATGTCGGCAAGACCATCCGGCCCTACTTCTTTGTCGAGAACCGCACGGAGGGCGCGGACCCGCACAGCCGCCTCGACCCGTACACGAGCGCGCAGGTCATCATCACGCACGTCAAGGACGGCATCGAGCTGGCACGCAAGTACCGGCTGCCCGAACGCATCATCGAGTTCATCCCACAGCACCAGGGTACGCTGTTGGTTTCGTACTTCTATCACCAGGCCGTCCAGCAGGCCGGCTCCGCAGAGGCTGTGGACCAATCGCAGTTTCGTTATCCTGGTCCCAGGCCCCAGACGCGGGAGACGGCTATTACGATGCTCGCTGACGGGGCGGAAGCCACCGTTCGGGCACGCCATCCGGCCTCCATCGAGGAACTGGAGCAGATTGTCGGGGAGAGCATCCAGAATCGCCTGCTGGCCGGGCAGCTTGACGATTGCCCGCTGACGATGGCCGACCTGGCAGGCATCCGCCAGGCGTTCGTCGATGTGCTGCGCGGCCTGCACCACCCCCGCATCGCCTATCCGTCCGATATGGCCGCGCAGGCTCCGGTGGCCATTACGCCGCTTGCCGCCGTGGACGAGGACGCGGTCGCCAGCCCGCCCGCGATTCCGCCTTCGAACAATGGGGATGTCCAGGGTGCCACGCCCGCGCCAGGGGAACAGGAGAAAGCGTCAGATAATGGCCGAGCAACCGAAACCGATGACGAGCCCGTCTTCTAGCGAGGAACCGGCGGAGGAGCCGATCGTCGTGGAGGTCGATGACCTCTATGCCGATGCGGTGGACGGATGTGACCTGGCGGCTGCTATTGCTGCGACCCTCGCGGTGGAACAGTACGCTGACGACGCCGTGACACTCGTCGTGACTTCAGACGAAGCCGTTGCGGAGCTGAACCTGCATTACCGGGGCGTCGATGGGCCGACGGATGTTCTGTCGTTCCCCGCGCAGGAACCCACCCCCGGGTTCGTCAGCGCGCCGGAGATGAGCGGTTATCTGGGTGACATCGTGATTGCGTTCCCTTACACGCAGCGCCAGGCTGCGGAGCTGGGCCGGGATGTGGCGGATGAGCTGCGGCTGCTGGCCGTGCACGGCACGCTGCATCTGCTCGGCTATGACCACGGCACCCCCGCCGAGGAAGCCGCCATGTGGGCACAGCAGGATGCGATCCTCGCCCGACTGGCAGCACAGCCGGACTGACCCGGCAGCATCCTGCGCCATGAGAGCTTTTTTGCGGAGCTTCGGTTACGCGTTCGAGGGCATCGCCTACGCCGTGCGCACGCAGCGCAATGCCCGCGTGCACCTGCTGATCGGTGGGCTGGTCGTGCTGGCCGCGGTGTACTTCCGGGTGAGCGCAGCCGAGTGGGCGATCCTGTCGCTGGCCTTCGGCATGGTGTTCAGCGCGGAGATGATCAACACGGTCGCTGAGCTGTCGGTGGACCTGCTGACGCAGCGCCGTCATCCGCTGGCTAAGGCCGCCAAGGATGTCTCGGCGGGCGCAGTCCTGGTGACGGCCCTGGCCGCGGTCGGTGTCGGCATCGCGATTTTCGGCCCGCGGCTGTGGGCTCTATTCTTCCCCTGAGGAATGCGCATCTGAGGATGCGCACTCAGCATCGATGGTAGGAGCATGGGCATGACCCTGAAAATGACCCGGCGCGAGCGGCTCCAGGCGACCGTCGCCGGTCAGCCGGTGGATCGGATCGCCGTGGCGCTGTGGCGTCACTTCCCTGGCGATGATCAGCGGCCCGACGACCTGGCCTGGGCAACGTTGGCCTGGCAGGCCCAGTGGGACTGGGACTTCATCAAGGTGTCGCCGGCCAGCAGCTTCTGCCTCGTGGACTGGGGCGCGGAAGACCGCTGGGTGGGCGGCGATGAGGGCAACCGCGAGTACACGCGGCGGGTGGTCCAGCAGCCGGAACAGTGGGCCACCCTGCCGTTCCTTGATCCGCAAAGCGGCCGGCTGGCTGCGCAAATCGACTGTTTGCAGCGCATCGCGTCCGGCTTGATGAGCAGCGCACCGGCCGATTTGCCGCCGTTCATCCAGACCATCTTCAGCCCGCTCGCGCAGGCCAGGAACCTCGCAGGCGCAGAGCGGCTGGTTACGCACATGCGCCAGGCCCCGAACCTCGTCCATGCCGGGCTGGAAATCATCACGCGCACGACCCTGCGGTTCATCGCCGCGTGCAAGTCTACCGGCATCGCGGGCATCTACTACGCGATGCAGTTGGCGAACTACCATCTGTTGAGCGAGGCAGAATATCGCGCGTTCGGTGAACCGTATGACCGGCGTATCCTGGCTGCGGTCGAGGATTGCTGGTTCAACCTGCTCCATCTGCACGGGCCGACCGGCATGTTCGACCTGGCCGCCGCCTACCCCGTCCACGCGCTGAACTGGCACGACCGGGAGGCGGGTCCCAGCCTCACGGAAGGACAGGCGCGCTTTGGCGGCGCGGTGTGCGGCGGGCTGGAGCACTGGGACGATATCCTGCGCGGGGATCCGGACCTGCTGCGCGGCCGGGTTGCTGATGCCATCGCGCAGACCGGCGGCCGCCGGCTGATTGTGTCCTCCGGCTGTGTTGCACCGGTCAATGCGCCGTTCAGCAACCTGCGCGCGATCCGCGCGGCGGTCGAGACACAGGTCCCTTGAAGCCTTCCTACGTCTACTGCCCGCAGTGCGGCGCGCCGCTGACCGAGCGGGTCAAGTTCGGGCGGGTGCGCCGTGCGTGCCGCTACTGCGGCTTCATCCATTTCGCAGACCCGAAGGTGGCGGTCGCCGCGCTGGTGACGGATGGCCCGCGGGTGCTGCTTGTCCGGCGGCTGGCCGTGCCGCGGATCGGGTTCTGGGCGCTGCCCGCGGGCTATATGGATGCGGATGAACTGCCGGAGGACGCGCTGGTGCGCGAGATTGCCGAGGAAACGGGTATCACGGTGCGTGCCGTGGCGCTGCTGGGCGTGGCGCCGCTCGCCGGCTGGGCCGAACGCCGCGGCATCCTGCTGCTCTACCGCGCAGAGCCGGTCGCTTCCACCGCACAGGCCGCGCCCGCGGCCGGGGACGACGTGAGCGACGTCCGCTGGTTTGCGCCGGACGCGATTCCGTGGGATGACATCGCCTTCGAGTCTACCGCGGAGACGCTGCGCGCCTGGCTCAAGACCCTGGAGTGACGAATCCGTCGGGGCTCTCGATGCCCGGCGGTTAGAAACCGCTGCCACTGTGTTGCTACGCAACCCGGCGAAGTCTGCCTGCGCAGACTATCGAGTAACCTACATCCCCCCCAACACCAGCGGCAGGAACAACCGGTGTGCCGGCTCTGGTCCTCCCTGGACGCAGAAACGCACATCGTCGATCCAGAAGTCGGTCTTGGCGGAGTCGCCGTCGTTGGCCGCGCTGAACACCAGGTGGAGCGGGTCTGCACCGGCCAGCCCAACCAGGTCCGCGGCCTCCATGCGGTAGAGGTAGCGATCCCACGGCAGCCCATCGGATGCGGTGTCCGCCGAGTTGCCCGTACGCAGCAGCGTCGAGAGCACCGTGCCGTCCGCACTGCGAAACGCCAGGGTCAGGCGGTCATCGTAGGGTGCGGCCGGGTCCGTGCCCCAGCCCGTATCTGCGTTATCGATGCGGTATCTGAACCACAGGACGCCCTCCGTGCTGTGCGGTGGCAATGTCACGGTGCGCGTCAAGGTGCCCGATGCATTCGGCCCGCCGCTGAAGTGCGCGGCCGGATTGCCGCCGAAAGGCTGGACCGCGAACGGGCCTTCTGCCTGCCACGCTCCCATCTCTGCACTGAAGTCACCGTCAGGAATCAGTTCCGTGCAGCCGGCCAGCGTGAAATCCAGCGGCGGCGCGACGGGGCGCTCAGGGAACGGGCGAGTATCCGGTTCCGTCATCTCCAGCGTTCGCCGTGCATCGATGCGCCCGTAGCCGAAGTAGATGTCCGGGCCTTTGGGACCCAGGTCCTCCGTCCCCAGCTCGATCACCAGCCGCACCTGGTCCGGGGTCAGGAAAGGGTTGCGCGCCAGCACGAGCGCGGCCAGCCCGCTGACATGCGGCGTTGCCATGCTGGTGCCGCCGAGCGAGCCGTAGGCGCCGCCTGGGAAGGTAGAATAGATGCCCACGCCCGGCGCGGCCACATCCACGAACGCACCGCGCGTCGAATAAGAGGCCAGCACGTCACTGGCATTGGTCGCGGCCACGGCGATGACGTTGGTATGGGCTGCGGGATAGTGGTCGGACAGGCAGGGCGGTGCGTTATAATTAGTGTTGGTGCAGGTGTTCCCTGCCGCAGCCACCACGACTACGCCGCGCTCCCACGCATAGTTGACCGCCATTTCTTCGCCCCGGCTGTAGCTGCTCGCGCCCAGGCTCATGTTGATGACGTGCGCGCCGTTGTCGGTGGCGTAGACGATGGCCCGGATCAGGTCTTCGTAGGTGCCGATGCCGCCGCCGAAGACATCGACGGGCATGAGGGTGGCGCGGCCCGCGACGCCCGCCACGCCGATGCCGTTGTTCGTGCGCGCGGCTGCGATACCGGCCACGTGCGTTCCGTGCCCGTGGTCATCGGCCAGGTCGTTGTCGCCCGTGGCAAAATCCCAGCCGTGGATGTCATCCACGAAGCCGTTGGCGTCGTCATCGATCCCGTTATCCGGTGTCTCGCCCGGATTAGTCCAGATGGCGTCCGCCAGGTCCGGGTGGGTGATGTCCACGCCCGTGTCCAGGACGGCAATCACAACCTCCGGGCGGCCCAGCGTGAGATCCCAGGCCGCGGGCATCTGGATGCGGCCCAGCGCCGCCGATTGGTGGGTGAGGTAGAACGGGTCATCGGGCACGAAATCGAGGTGGAAGGTGTAGTTGGGTTCGGCCCACGCAATGTCGGCCTGCGCGGTGAGGTCCGCGGCAGCCTCGCTGAGAGTTGCGCCCGCGGGTGCCTGCACCAGGGCCAGCCCAAGTTGTGGGATGGTGCGCAGCGCACGTACGCCCAGCGCATCCAGCCGGGCATCCAGCGCAGCCGCATCGCTCGTCGCGGCCGCGTCCGCCAGCTTGACGAGCAACTGCCCGGCCACATGCGGCGCGGCCCAATCCGGCGCGGGAGTGCGCTGCGCAGCCGGCGCGACCGGCGCGCCCGTTGCGGGGAGGAAGCTCAGACTCAACAACAAGGTGGCGAGAAGCCAGGTCAAACCGCGTCTGGGAGACATGGACACTGTTGCCTCTCCGGCCTGTTTACCGCAGCAGCGTGCCGCGGCCATTCCCGCTGGCCAGGCGTCCCAGGACCGTCGTGAGGTCGTCACCTTTCTGGACGAGATAGGCGGGCACGCCGTTGGCCTGTAGCTCACCGAGCACCGGCTCCCATTCAGGCGCCGGGCCGAAGGTGCGTGCGGCCAGCAGTACCGCGATGGCATAGACCCCGCGCGCGCGCAGGCTGCGCAGCGCGGCTACCCAGCGACTATCGGTCGATGGCGTGATGACGATCAGGGTGATGTGACGCGCGAGCGTTGTGCCTTCGCTGGCTAACACTTGCGTTAGCGGCACACGGCCTTCCGCCTGGATGACGGCCAGGATTTCCTGCAGGCGGATTAACTGGCGTTCGCCGCGGTCGGGCTGCACGACCTCGCGCGCGGCCGCGTAGCTGAGGAACCCGACCTCACGGTCAGCTTCCAGGAAGTGCTGCACCAGCGACGCCGCGATGGTGACGCTGTACTCGACCGTGCTTGGCGGCAGTTCGATTTGCTCCGCGCGGCGCGACAGCCAGGGCAGTTCTATATCCTCAACCGGCGATTCCCAGGGCGTCTCCGCATGGGCATCGCCGTACATATCGAGGAACAGCCAGACATCGGACAGGGGATCCAGCTCGAATTCTTTCGAAATCAGGCGGCCTGTGCGCGCGCTGGACGGCCAATGGATCCGGTTGAAGCTGTCGCCGGGGACATAATCCCGTACACCGGACACGCTTGCCGTGACGTAGGGCGTGCGGCGGTGCAGCGTTTCGCCGCCGGGCAGGTAGCCGCTGGGCGGCATGAACTGCGAGACGTCCACCGTCTGTGGGGTCACGACGAGGGATGTGACTTCCGGCAGCGAACGCGTGAAGCGGAAGATGCCGAGCGGATCGCCGCTCGTAATCGTGATGGGCCCCAGGTTATAGCGGCCGCGGCGCCGGGAAAGCGTGCGCACCTGCCAGCGGGAGGTCGCATTGCGACCGAGCGAGTTGACGACCCGGCTCACATGATGGCCCGGCAGATTCGAATAGTCGTGCACCTCGACCCAGAGTTTGGGGAAGCGCGAGCGATTGACCAGCTCCAGCGTTTCCTCGAAGTATTTGCCGACCTGCGAACGCTGGGCGCGGGTCGCGCGGCGCAGGGCCAGCCCACGCTGATTCGCCCATGCCCAGATCAGCGCGGCGACGATGACGCCGGAGATGAAGTAGAGCAGGTTGAAGGCAATGTCGCGGCCGCTGGTCGTCGCAAAGACCAGCGCGACAACCCACAGCAGAAAGATGCCGATCGACCGTGTCACGGTCAGCGTGCCCGGATACGCGTGCCGGGCACAGGGATGGATTGGGAGATTTGCTCCACGACCGCGCGTGCTTCGACGTTCTTGATGCGCGCCGACGGGCTGATGATCAGGCGATGAGCGAAGGTTGCCTCCAGCAGCGCCTTGATATCGTCGGGGATGACATAAGTGCGACCGCGCAGCGCGGCCAGCGCCCGGCTCGTCCGGAAAAGGGCCAGGCTGCCGCGCGGGCTGACGCCGAGATAGATATCGGGATGCCGCCGCGTGGCGTTCGCCAGCTCGACGATGTACTCCTTGATCAGATCATCCGCATAGATGGACTTTACAGCGTTCTGTGCCGCGAGCAGCTCGTCATCGCTCACCACCTGGCCGATCTCTTCGATGGGATGCCGTTCGCGCTGCATGTCGAGCACATGCATCTCGTCCGCGGCCGACGGATAGCCCAGGCTCAACCGCATCATGAAGCGGTCGATCTGCGCTTCAGGGAGGGGGAACGTGCCTTCATATTCGATGGGGTTCTGAGTCGCCAGGACGAGGAAAGGCCGCTCCATGGGGTAGGTCAGGCCGTCCACCGTCACCTGGCGCTCTTCCATCGCTTCGAGCAGCGCGGACTGGGTCTTGGGCGTGGCGCGGTTGATTTCGTCAGCCAGGACAATCTGCGCCATGACCGGGCCGGGCCGGAACTCGAACTCCAGGGTCTTCTGGTTGAAGACCGACACCCCCGTCACGTCGCTGGGCAGCATGTCCGGCGTAAACTGGAGGCGCTTGAACGTGCAGCCGATCGACTTGGCGATGGCCCGCGCGAGCATCGTCTTGCCGACGCCCGGCACGTCCTCGATGAGCAGATGACCCTCGCACAGCAGCGCGATGAGGGTCATCTCCACCTCTCGGCGCTTGCCGACAATGACCTTTTCGACATTCTCTGTGACGCGCTGCGCCAGAGAGGCGATGATTTCGATGTTATCCATCAGACTACCTGACTCCTCAGTGGGAACGGTGAACACGCGTCCTGATATTATACCCCTGGCATAACAAGACGCCAACACCTTGCATCCAAACCTTTCGGCGTGTAGAATCAGGATAGTGTACAAACGCTGGACTGACAGTTAGCAGGCTACCCGATTGGATTTTCCTATGCCCGAACATATCCTGGTCATTGAAGACGACCCGTCGATCGCGGACCTCCTGCGCCGGGGGTTGATTTATGAGGGGTACTCCGTGCAGGTGGCTGGCGACGGGCCTGCGGGCCTGACCGCCGCACGCGACCGGTTGCCGGACCTGGTGCTGCTGGACCTGATGTTGCCCGGCATGGACGGGCTCACGGTCTGCGCGCGGCTGCGGGCTGCGAGCGATGTGCCCATTCTCATCCTGACTGCGAAAGATGCCGTGCCCGACCGGGTCAAGGGGCTGGATGCCGGCGCGGACGATTATGTCGTCAAGCCGTTCAGCTTCGATGAGCTGGTTGCGCGCATCCGTGCGCTGCTGCGCCGCCGCCAGCCCGCAAGCGAACAGGACGTGCTGCGCTTCGCCGACTTGAGCGTCAACCCGGTGACGCGGGAGGTTTTCCGCGGGACGCGGCGCATCGAACTGACGGCGCGCGAGTTCGACCTGCTGCTGCTGTTCATGCAGCACCCGCGCCAGGTGCTCACGCGCGACACGCTGTACGACCGCATCTGGGGCTACGACTTCGGCGGCGAGTCGAACATCATCGAGGTTTACATCCGCTATCTGCGCAGCAAGCTGGAGGAGGGTGGCGAACCCCGGCTCATCCAAACGGTGCGCGGGGTCGGGTATGCGCTGCGCGAAGAGTAAGGTGGCATGTCCATTCGTACCCGGCTGACGCTCTGGTACACCGGTCTGCTGGCGATTTCGCTGCTCGTCATCGGCGTGCTGATCTATACCCTCGTGGGGCGCATCTTGCTCACGAACCTCGACGAGCGGCTCATCGCGCAGGCGGAGGATGTCATCGCGTTGATTCAGGCCGAGAATGACCCGCTCCAGGTCATGCTGCTGGGTCGCGCTCAACTGCCGCCGATCGACGTCTACGGCTCGCAGTATTTCATCCAGATTGTGCAACTTGACGGACGCGCGGTCCAGCTTTCGGAGAACCTGCGCGGGCAGCGTCTGCCCGTGCCGCTCCAGTTCGTGCAGGACATCGTGCCCGGCGAGCCGCGCCGCATGACCCTTGAGACGAGCGGCGCCCGCTTGCGGGTTATCAGCCTGCCGATTCCGCTCGGCAACCGGATTATCGGCATCATCGAAGTCGCGGCCAACATGGCGAGCACCTCAGATGCGCTCGACGTCATCCGCCGCGCGCTGCTGTTTGGCAGCCTGTTGGCGCTGTTGCTGGCTGCGGTCGGCGGCAATATCCTGGCACGGGCAGCCCTTGGCCCCATCAAGGCCATCACGGAGACCGCACAGCAGATCACCGGCACAGAAGACCTCAGCCAGCGCATCCCGGTCGCCATGCCCGGCGATGAGTTGGGCGAGCTCACCGAGACGATCAACGACATGCTGGGCCGCCTGGACGAGGCTTTCAACGCGCAGCAGCGGCTGGTCGCGGATGTGAGCCACGAGCTGCGCACGCCGCTGACCACCATCCAGGGCAACCTGGACTTGCTGCGCCGCGGGGCTGCGGATGACCCGACGATGCGGAGCGAGGCGCTCGCGGCCATCGAGGACCAGACCGCACGCATGCGCCGCCTTGTGGCCGACCTGCTGCTGCTGGCGCAGGCGGATGCCGGACTCAAGCTGCACCGCCAGCCGGTGGAACTGGACACCCTGCTCCTCGACATCTACCGCCAGGCGCAGGTGATGGCGCGCAACACGGGCGTGACCGTCCGGCTCGGCGCGGAGGATCAGGCGATCGTGGAGGGCGATGCGGACCGTCTGCGCCAACTCCTGCTGAATCTCACCGACAATGCGATCAAGTACACGCCGGCCGGCGGCGAGGTGACGTTGACCTTGCACCGGGATGACGACTGGGTTGCGATCGGCGTGGAGGACACGGGCGTGGGCATCGCGGCAGAGGACCTGCCCCACATCTTCGAACGTTTCTACCGCGCGGACCGCAGCCGTGCGCGGCCGGGCGGTTCCGGCCTCGGCCTCTCCATCGCCCACTGGATTGCGCAGGCGCACGGCGGCGAGCTGACCGTGACCAGCGAACCGGGCCGCGGCAGCACCTTCACCCTGCATCTGCCGCAGGCCGCGGGAGATGAGGAAGAGGAACCCGCCTACGCATAGAAAACGTTGTCAGCAGACCACTATTCTCATCTACACGCGTCAAGTTTGTGGTAGAATGCGACTGTCAGCCGCGAAAAGCAGCAAGAGTTGAGGTATGCACGATGACCCTGGAATTCAGTGTCGTAATTGAAAAAGACGAGGAAGGCTACTTCGTCGCGTCTGTGCCGGCGCTGCGAGGTTGTCATACTCAGGCAAAGTCGCTCGATGTGCTCATGAAGCGCATCAAAGAAGCCATCGAGTTATGTCTCGAAGTGCAAAAACCAGTGACTAACGAGTTTGTCGGAATTCAACGTGTCTCGGTGACAGTGTGAGTATCTTCCCTGCCGTGACAGGCGCCCAACTGATTCGAGCTTTGCGAAAGTTGGGGTTTGACGTGATTCGCATCAAGGGGAGTCACCATTTCCTACAGCATCCGGACGGTCGCATCACCGTTGTCCCTGTTCATCGCGGTGAGACGATTGGCCCCGGCTTGATGGCACAGATACTGCGCGACTGTGATGTGTCGCGCGAAGAACTGAAGCAGGTACTTTGACAGGGGCTACATCTAAGCGAGCTATGATGGATCGAAAGGACCAACCGGTCGCGCCGCACCCGCTGGCAGTTGAGGTGGGCGACTTGCTGCGCCGCCGCGGGCTGACGCTCGGGCTGGCCGAATCGTGCACCGGCGGGCTGATCGGCTCGCTCATCACCGATGTCGCGGGCAGCTCGGATTACTTCATGGGCAGCGCGGTCACGTATTCGAATGAGGCGAAAGAGGGCGTGCTGGGCGTGCAGCACGCGACGCTGGTTGCACACGGCGCCGTCAGCGCGGAGACGGCGGAGGAAATGGCGCGAGGTGCGCGGCGTGTCTTCGGCACGTCGGTCGGCGCGTCGGTGACGGGCATCGCCGGGCCGGGCGGCGGCACGGCCACGAAGCCGACCGGCCTGATCTACATCCATGTTTCTGCGCCGGGCACGGAGCAGGGCGAGCGGCACGTCTTCCCCTCGGACCGCATCGGGAACAAGCGGCTCGCTGCGGAGGCGGTGCTGCGCCTGCTGCTGCGATATCTGTAGGACGGGTTGCCAACCCGTCCTGCGGTATCCAAGGTTTCCGACCTGCGACACAGAAGCGGATAGAATGTCAAACGTTCGCCACAAGTGTTTCTATCACCGGCATTTGCCTCACTATCAACCACTCGGGGCTACGCTATTTGTTACCTTTCGGCTCGCCGGCTCGTTGCCCGTTGCTGTGGTCGACGAACTGAAGAATTGTCGAAGGGAAGTGGAACAGCGGCTGAATCGGATTGACGACCTGGAAGAGCGCAGCCGCCAGGCTGACCTCGAGAATCGCATTTCCTTTGGCCAGTGGGATGCAGCACTTCACTCTCGATCAGTCGGTCCCTTCTGGCTCAGCGAGGATGCAGTCGGGGACATGGTTGCTGAGAGCCTACGCTTTCGTGACGGAAGAGTTTGCAGGCTTGAAGCGTTCTCTATCATGCCTAATCACGTCCACCTTGTCCTGACGCCACTGCAGAAAGCTGATGGCGAATTTCATGCCTTGCCTACCATCCTGCATTCCCTTAAGCGCCATACGGCCTATCAGGCAAATCTGCTGCTGGGCCGGCGAGGCCAGTTCTGGCAGGATGAGAGCTACGATCATGTCGTACGCGACGAGGCTGAGTACAATCGCATTGTGACTTACGTGCTCAATAATCCAGTCAAGGCAGGGCTGGCTGCGTCATGGGATGAATGGCGCTGGAACTATCGACTGTAGGACGGGTTGCCAACCCGTCCTACACCGTGCGCGGGTCCGTCTCACATGCCGGACGGGTTGGCAACCCGTCCTACACCGTGCGCGGGTCCGTCTCACATGCCGGACGGGTTGCCAACCCGTCCTACACCGTGCGCGGGTCCGTCTCACATGCCGGACGGACACCGTGCGCGGGTCCGTCTCGCATGCCGGACGGGTTGGCAACCCGTCCTACACCGTGCGCGGGTCCGTCTCACATGCCGGACGGGTTGGCAACCCGTCCTACACCGTGCGCGGGTCCGTCTCACATGCCGGACGGGTTGGCAACCCGTCCTACACCGTGCGCGGGTCCGTCTCACATGCCGGACGGGTTGCCAACCCGTCCTACACCGTGCGCGGGTCCGTCTCACATGCCGGACGGGTTGGCAACCCGTCCTACACCGTGCGCGGGTCCGTCACATGCCGGACGGGTTGCCAACCCGTCCTACACCGTGCGCGGGTCCGTCTCACATGCCGGACGGGTTGGCAACCCGTCCTACACCGTGCGCGGGTCCGTCTCACATGCCGGACGGGTTGGCAACCCGTCCTACACCGTGCGCGGGTCCGTCTCACATGCCGGACGGGTTGCCAACCCGTCCTACAATTCTCAGTCCAGGTGGAACACCTCTTCCAGGACTTGCATCCCCTCGTCCGCGTGGCCGCCGCCGAGATCCTCGAAGAACGGCGCCATCCAGTCCTGCCACCGCTGGTTGACTTCCTCCTTCCCCATCCCCGCGACCGAGGCCTCGTGGCTTTCCTCCGCCTCATAGTAGCCGAACAACAGCCCGTCCTCGCGCAGGAACAGCGAGTAGTTGTGCCAGCCCGTGCGCCGCAGCGCCTCCTGCATCTCCGGCCAGACGTTCTCGTGCCGCTTCTTGTACTCCTCGATCATCTCAGGCTTGACCTTGAGCAGAATGCCGACCCGTTTCATAGATGAAAGCTCCTTTTGATGTATGAAGTCCCGATTGCGGCACGGTGTGCTGTGGCGAAGCCACAGCCGAGACCGGCCCCAGCGGGCTTACTGATAGATGCCGTGTTTCTTCACCGCGGCGATGAACGCCTCGACGTTCTCCAGCGGCGTGTCGCCCTGGATGATGTGCGCAGGCGCGACCATGTACCCGCCCCCGCGACCTAGCACCGCGATCTTCGCGCGGATGTCCGCTTCGATCTCCGCGGGCGTGCCGAAGGGCAGGAGCTTTTGCTGGTCGATCGCGCCCCAGAAGGAGAGACGGTCCCCGAACTTGCTCTTCAGGTCCTCCGGCTCATGGCCGGGCACGTTCGGCTGGACGGGGTTGAACACCTCCAGCCCGGCCTCAATCCACTCGCCCAGGATGGGCGCGACCGCGCCGTCACAGTGCTGCATGATGAGGACGTCGGGGTTCGCCGTCTTGAGCGCGGCGTAAATCCGGCGGTAACGCTCCTTGAAGTAGCGGCGCCACATGCGCGGGGAGATCAACATGCCGTTCTGCGCGCCGAAGTCGTCACCGGCCCAGACACCGTCCACGCCCAGGCTCACCAGTTTGACGCCGACCGCCAGCGCGAAGTCGCCGCACTTGTCCATCAGCGGTTCGAGGTATGCGGCGCCCTGTGCCATGTCCACGAGCAGCTTCTCCAGCCCGACGAGCTGCTGCATCATGTCGAACATGGTCAGTTCCATGTCGCCGATGATGAAGTACTCGCCCCGATACTTGCGGATATAGTGCTCGGCATCATCGTAACGTCCCTCGGCCAGCGGATCGGGGAACGCGAAGGCGGCGACATCCTCCGGCGTCTGCACCTGGCCGAGCGGCCGCTCGATGACTTCCATGTAGAGCGGACCCTGGCGCATCGGCATCCGGAACTCGTTGATGATGTTGCCGTCGGCGTCGGTGGGATGCTGATACCCGCGCGGCAGGCTCGCGCCGACCACGACGCAGTCACTGCCCATCGCCACGCGCAGGTCATTGTTCGACAGCCGGCCTGTCACGTCCTCGTAATACGCGGTCGTATAGTGTGTCGGGACACCGTACCGCTCTGCAAAGCGGTCGGCCAGGCTGCGCGACAGGTCGAACTGGAGCGGGACCCGGTCGGGGAGCCCCTGCCGGGTGAGCGCCCGGATGACGCGTTCTCTGGAGTTCACGTTTCCTCCTCCTTGCGCTATGATAACAGATCGCAGAGTATTAGGAAGTTTCTGAGATGCGGAGTCTGCATCCTCAGATGCAGACGGGTTGTCAGAATGTCGTTTCGCATCTGAGGATGCTCACTCCTCTGGTTATCCGAACATTCTCGCTATAAAGAGCCAACCCATGACCCTGCTTATCGGTCTCGACCTCGGCACGACGACCATCAAAGCCAGCGCATATGACCCGGACGCGGGCCGCGTCCGCTGCACCGCAACGCGTCCGACGCCTGTCAGTCATCCGCAGCCTGGCTGGAGCGAGCACGACCCGGCCGCGCTCTGGCAGGCGGTGACGGGCTGCCTGGCGGAAGTCGCCGCACAGACGGCGGGCGAGTCGTATGCCGGCCTCGCGATCGCCGGCTTCGCGGAGGCGGGTCTGCCGCTCGACGCGGCGGGCCGCTCCCTTCATCCGGTCATCGCCTGGTACGACTGGCGCTGCGAGCCGCAGGCGGCGTTCTGGCGGCAGCGGTGGACGGCGGCACAGCTCCACGCGATCACCGGCCAGCGTGCCAGCCCTTCGTTCGGCGCGAACAAGTGGCTGTGGCTGCGCGAGCATCACCCCGAAGTCGCACGGCAGACCGCGCGCTGGCTGTCGGTGCCGGACTACATCCTCTGGCGGCTGGCGGGCGTGGCCGCCACGGATTACAGCATCGCCTCGCGCACCCTGCTATTCGACCAGCGGGCGCGCACCTGGTCGCCGGAACTGCTGGCCGCGGCCGGTCTGACCGCGGAGCAACTGCCCCGGCCGCTGCCCGCGGGGACGGCGGTCGGGATGCTGACTCCCGCGGCTGCCGAATCGATCGGTCTGCCCGCCGGTATGCCGTGCGTGCTGGGCGGCCACGACCACCTGTGCGCTTCGCTCGCAGTCGGCGCGTGGCAGCCGGGCACCATCGTCGATTCCAGCGGCACCGCAGGGGCCGTGCTGGCCCTGCTGCCCGCATTCCACACCAGCCCTGAGGCCGCGGCGGGCGGCTTCGCCTGCTATGCTCACGTGCTGCGCGACCTGTACGTGCTCAAAGCCGGGCTGAAGCTGACCGGCGGCGCAGTCGATTGGCTGGCGCGCCAGTTGGCCGGGCCGGGCGCGACCGACCTCCACTATGAGCCGCTCGAAGCGGCTGCGGCGCAGGGCGTCGGTCGCCGGGCCGGACCGGTCTGGCTGCCTCACCTGCACGGCGGCTCCGGCACGCCCGAGGGCGACCTGGCGAGCCTCGCCGCGCTGGTCGGCGTGCGGTCAGACCACGAGCCGGGCGACCTCTTTCGCGGGCTGCTCGAATCCCTCGCGTTCTGGCTGCGCCACAACGTCGAGGCGATGGCGGCCCTGACGGGTCAGACTGCGACAGACGTCATCCTTACGGGCGGCACGACGCGGCTGCACCTGCTCAACCGGCTCAAGGCCGACGTGCTCGACCGGCCCGTGGTCGTGTCCGACGTGCCCGAAGCCGCTGCGCTCGGCGCGGCCCTGCTCGCGGGTCTCGGCGCGGGAGTCTTCCGCTCCCCGGCGGATGCCGCCGCGTCCGTGCAGTATGGCCGCACGGTCATCAAGCCGCAGCCGAAGCACGCGACGTGGTACGACATACTCTACCGAGATGTCTACCGGCTGCTGTACGACGACCTGCGCGACGTCAACCACAGGCTGGTTGAGCTGGATGGTGGACGAGAATAGAACGCTGATCAACGCTGATCAGACTGATCTGACTGATCTCATTCTGCTCTTATCATGTAAATCAGTTCAATCAGGGCCAACCGAAGGTTGGCTCGTTAGCAGCGTTCCATTCTGCCTTCGTTATTTCATCAGGTGCCGCTGCAGCGCGGCCTCGTCCACCTCGACGCCGATGCCCGGCGTGTCGCGCACCTCGACCCAGCCGCCGTGCTGCTCGACGGGCCGGTCCACGAGGTCGAACTGCACCGGGCTTTGCTTCGGCTTGAGCTCGAAGATGATGTGATTCGGCGCGGTCGCGGTCAGGTGCAGGCTCGCGGCGGTCAGCACCGCGCCGCTCCACGCGTGCGCGTTGACGTGGCGGCCCGCGGCGTGCAGCAGCCGGCTCACCCGCTGCCAGCCCGTCACGCCCTCAGCGCGGCCCGCGTCCACCAGGATGATGTCCCCGATGCCGCGCTCGATCAGATGCTGATAGTCTGCAACGCGCCACAGCCGTTCGCCGGTCGCGATGGGCGTCTGGATGGCGTCGCGCAGCCGCAGGTAGCCGTCCCAGTCCTCGTAGGGCAGCGGGTCCTCGATCCAGCGGATGCCGTACTGCTCGAACCCGCGCGTGACCCGGACGGCCTGCATGACCTCGTAGCGTACCTTGTAGCCGATGTCCACCATGAAGTCGATGTCCGGGCCGATGGCCGACCGGACCGCGGCCACGAAGTCGAGGTCGCGGCGCGCGTCCTGGCCGAGCCGCGCATCGCCCTTCTTACCGAAGCCCACCTTGAGTGCGGTGTAGCCTTCCGCGGCCATGCCGGCCAGCTCCGCGGCCATCGCATCGATCGTGGCCTTGTTCGGGTGGCTGCTGGCGCACGCGCGCACCCGATCCGTCACCTTGCCGCCGAGCAGCCGGTGGAGCGGTTGGCCGAGGGCCTTGCCCTTGAGGTCCCACAAGGCCATATCCAGCGCGCTGAGCGCGAAGCAGGCGAGGCCGGTGTCGCCGTACCACCACATGTGGTCGCGCTGCGCCAGCCACAGCGCCTCCACATCCTCGACCTCGCGGCCGAGCACGACCTGCGCCAGCCCGCCGCGCACGATCTCCACCGCGGCCAGCGTCGGCTCCGGCCAGATGGTCACGGCCTCACCCCAGCCGCACATCCCGCTTGCGCCCTCGACGCGGACGAGCAGCAGGTGGCGCGTGCTGTTGCAGTCGTTCGGCTCGACATAAACCAGCGGGTAGGCATCCACGCGGGTGATGCGCATCAGCGGTTCCCCTTGCTGTCAATCAGCGCGTTCAGCTTCTCGCGGTAGTACTTGAACTGCTCCCAGGTGACGCCGGGCGAGATCAGGTGATCGCCGAACGGAATGTAACCGCCCTTCTCCAACAGCGCAGCCACCGGCTCCAGGAACTCGTCGATGCGCTTCGGGCCGAGCGCCATATCGTACTTCGGGATGCCGCCCATCATCTGAAAGTCGGGGTACAGCTCGCGCGCCTTGATCACGTCCATGCCCGCGCTGACCTCCATCGGGTAGACGCCCGTCACGCCGACGTCGATGAGCCACGGGATGACGGGCTCGCAGTTGCCGTCGGTGTCCACGAGGATGATGTTGACGCCCCGGCCCTTGAGGAAGTCGGTCACGCGGCGGTAGCACGGAGCCATGAAGCGGGTGAAGATCTTCTTGGAGATGAGCGGCCCTTTGGTGGAGGACATATCCTCCCAGATGTGGCAGCAGTCGGGCGTCACATCCTTGAGGAGCTCCTCCCAGATGGCGATCCACAGGTCGGTGAAGTGGTTGAGGACATCGGTCACGAGGTCGGGTGCGTCGTAATACTTCAGGAAGACGTTCTCGTAGCCCATCAGGTGCACGAGGGTGCCGAAGAAGCCGCACGGGTAGCCGCCGATTGCCAGCGGGTAGTCGCGCGTCTTGTATTCCTCGACCCACTCGGGCCAGTTGGCCGGGAAGCGGTCGCGAATGTTGTCCAGCCGCAGCCGCGTCTGCTTCAACTCCTGCCAGCTCGCCCAGTCGGTGATCGGCCAGTCGAGCGCGGATGGGATGACCCCCTCTTCCTTCTGGAAGCGCCGCTTGACGCCGTCTATGTCCACATAGTCGACGTACTGCTCGTCCTCGGCCAGCACCTGCGGCTCGAACATCGGATAGAAGACCTGCTCGACCGGAACCTGTGCGGTGCTCTTGTCGAAGCCAAAGTAGTCCATCACGTCGAGGGCCAACGGGAAGCCCTGGCTCGGCCAGTACAGCCCGCCGCCCCAGGTGGCGATGCCCTTCGGCAGGGGAATGCGCTGCTCGCGCTCGCCGTAGTACTTTTCGAGGTAGGTGCGGTTCTTGCGCCAGGCGTGCGTCCACGCGGGCGTGTAGACCGAGGCATTGACGGTGGTCAGCCGCGTCGGGATGTTCGTCCCGAACTTCTCCGGCAGCCCCTCCTCATACCACTGGTTGATGTTCTCGCCCCAGAAGCCGAATTCCCACTTGAGGGTGCGCACGTCGGTGTTGAAGTTCATCACCTCGAGGAACCGTTCGCGACTGTTCATCTTGTTCTCCTTAAGGCCAGGACGGAATAGAACACTGATGACGCTGATTACACTGATCCACGCAGATTATCTCTTGATTTCGATAAAGAGAAAATCAGCGCCAATCAGCCAAATCAGTCTGATCAGCGTTCTATTCATCCACCGATTTCCACAAACTCCAATCCGAGCAACCGCGCGAGCTTGCGGATGGTGCGGATGTGGTGGCCCACGCCGAGCGCGCAGTGGTGGGTTGGCCCCTGCTCGGACCAGCGGTTCATGAACTCCGCCGGGTCCAGGGCGAACTTGAGGCGCGAGTTGGTGTTGCCGATCTCCATGCGCGGGCCGGGGATACACTCGCCCTCTGCGGCCAGCAGCTTCAGCTTGCCCTCGCCTGTCTGCGTCAGCGCGAGAATGGTGATGGGGCCGTTGCGGACGTTGAACTCGACCGAGATGCCGAAGCCCCGCTTGCCGTGGTACAGCCCCAGCCCGCGCAGCACCGGCTTGCCCTCCGCAATCGCGACGTGGCCCGGCCCGTCGTGGCCCATCAGGATGAAGTCCTCATTGAAGTCCATCGCGTAGAACTCGGTGTACGACCCACCCGCGCCGAGCCGGTCCATGATGAGCATCGCGATGCAGTTCTTCAGGTCGCCCTCGCCCGAGGCAGGCACCCCGCGCGCGGTCAGCAGCGAGTTGCCGACGATGACGCTGGCGCCGAGTTCCTCGTTCGCGTTGCCGTTCAGCCCGCGGTAGTAGTACGCGAGGCCGTTGAGGCTGAAGTCCGCCACCAGCCGGTCCAGCCCGCACGCAACCTTCGCGGTCCAGCACAGCGCGTCCTCGGTGACCGGCTGCGAGATTTTGTCGCGGCCCGGCTGTGCGATGTCGAAGACCGCCTGGATCTCCGCGACCTTCGCATCCACCTCTGCATCCGTCACCTGCTCGACGCGCGCGTGCAGGTCGTCCATCTCCAGCACCTCGACGTGGCTGCCCAACTGGCCGTGGTGCATGGTGAAGTCGGAGTACATATCGAGCATGCCGGGGTAGGTATGGCCGAGGAAGCCGATGCGCGCCCGGCTCAACTCACGCAGGATGCCCGCGGCCGTCACCCAGTCTGCGATCTCATCCCATGCGCGGTCGAAGTAGCGCGCCGCGTGGCCCTCCGCCGGTTCGAGCAGGCCGCTGACGACGTTGAATTGGATGCGGCTGCGGCTGAACGCGTTGGAGATCTCGGGCACGCAGCACGCCGAGCAATGGGCCAGCCACTCGCCGGTGTCGGTGTTGGGGTAGTCGAGCGCGGGCGCGGGCTGGAGGTTGAGGACGAGGACGGGCGCGCGGCGGCGCTGGACCGCGGGGAGCACCTGTGAGGATGTGGCGTATGTGCCGACGTAACACACGATCAGGTCCACGTTCTCGGCTGCGAACAGGTCTCCTGCGCGCTGCGCGGCGGGCGCGCTGTCCACCAGCCCGGCAGACACGACCTCTGCGCCCATGTCCGCGAGCCGCTGCTCGACCCCGGCCTGATATCCCTCCAGCCGTACGCGCAGGCCCTCGAACTGCGGCCAGTACGCGGCCAGCCCGATTCCGAATACGCCGACCTTCGCCTGTGGTTTCCGCGTCATAAAGCTCTCCCTCGATACACAAACGGTTTGGCTCACGCAAAGACGCAGAGGTCGCCAAGTTTGCTTTGTCTTTGCGTTCTTTGCGCCTTTGCGTGAGCCCAAATCGATCTTCCTGAAGTACGACTACCGAAATATCTTGCGCGGCACACGCGCACCCTTCGACAGCGCGAAGTATGCCCTGGTTCGCCGCTTGAAAGGGATGCTCCGCTGCTCCAGGTGGCCGAAGAACGCCACTTCGCCTGCCTCCTGATCCGTCCCGCGCCAGAAGCTCGTGCCCGGCAGCGTCATCCGCTTCCCCGCCGCATGGAGGACGAACTGTTGATCTCCGTGGTCCGCCTCCACCCGCTGCACCTCATCCCACCGCAGCCCGTACGCCGGCCAGCCGGGCATCACGAGGCCGACCGTCTCCGGCCCGATGTGAATGACCGCGTTGCCGGCGTAGATGAGGTACGATTCCAGGACGCCGAACAAGATGAGCAATCCGCCCACGAGTGAGTCGCCCTCACACCATGCGAGCACACCGATTGTCCAGACGAAGACCAGGCCGAGCCAGCCGATGATGGACCACATCCTGCTGATCCGGACGCGGACAACCGCATGGTCCGGCGCCAGGAACACGCCCTCTTCGGCGCGCGCCGCCTGCATCCATGGCAAGCGGTCGAACGCATCTTCCTCCAGCACAGCGTGAGGCGCAAAATCTGCCAGCGCTGTCCACACGGCGGTCGCGTTCAGTTCATACAGAGAGATATCGTTCCATCCTTCGTCGTCGCCCACTTGTAGGAAGGTCTTGCGCTGCGCGGCCTCCGTCAGCCGCACCGCGCGGACCTCGGCCCAGGGGATGTCGAACGGTGGCGAGTCGTGCACCTGCCCGCGCATCCCCAGCGTATCCACTTCGAGGTAGCTGCGTGTCGTGTTGATCGCGCGCGGCACAAAGCTCATGGCCAACAGGATCGCGATAAGTGCCAGGACCACTCCGCCTTCCGGGTCCAGCACCAGCAGCGCGATGGCCGCTGCCAGGAGCAGCAGCGGGCCCCCGACGACCTCATTGAACCAGTACTTCAAGGTCGGGTGAAACATGACACCGCTGGTGAACGACTGGTCCGGGTTCACGGCGCGGCGCCCTCCAACACGATAACCCAGTCCTGGAAAGAAAGGTGCTGCATGATGATGTCCCTTGTTGAGTCTGGCGAGGTCTGTCGAGTGAATGCGAAAGTAACACGCGGCGGGAGGATTGTCAAAACGGAGGGTCGCCGGGGTATAATAGCGCCGATATCCACATGAGACCACGCCAGGAGTCACCGCGCCATGCCCTACGAACCCACCCGCGCATCTCTGTCCGCCCATCCGCTGCCCGACTGGTTCAACGACGCCAAGTTCGGCATCTTCGTCCACTGGTACCCTTCCGCCGTGGCCGGCTGGGCGCCGCTCAGCGGAGAACTGACGACGGTCGTCAAGGAACACGGCTTCCGCTACTGGCTGAAGCACAACCCCTACACCGAATGGTACGCCAACAGCTTGCGCATCCCGGGCAGCCCGGCCCAGGAGTATCACCGCCAGACCTACGGCGCGGATTTCCCCTACGACGGGTTCATGCCGCTGTTCCGTGCGGCGAGCGAGCAGTGGGACGGGGACGCGTGGGCCGATGCGTTTGCGGACGCAGGCGCGCGCTATGTGGTGATGGGCACGAAGCATCACGACGGTTTCCTGCTCTGGCCGAGCTGGCACCCGAACCCGTTCAAGCAGGATTACCAGTTGGAGCGGGACGTCATCGGGGAGCTGACCGATGCGGTGCGCGCCCGCGGCATGACGCTGGGGCTGTACTATTCGGGTGGGCTGGATTGGACGTTCAATGACCATGTCATTGCGGATGTGGATGACCTGGTCGCCGCGGTCCCGCAGCAGCCGGAATACGCGGCCTATGCCGAGGCCCACTGGCGCGAGCTCATCGAGCGGTACGAGCCCTCGGTGCTCTGGAACGACATCGGCTTCCCTTACGAGGCGAACCTGCTCAAGCTCTTTGCAGACTACTACAACGCGATCCCCGATGGCGTGGTCAACGACCGCTTCCTGCAATCCAACCTGGGACGGCCCGGCAGCCTGCGCGCCCGGCTGATCCTCGGCGCGATCCGGCTGCTGATGCCGCTGCTGATGAAGCGGCAGGGCGGGCTCGGCTCCCCGAGCGGCGGGCTGCATTCGGATTTCAGGACTCCGGAGTACTCCGCCGCCAGTGAGATCGAGGCCCGCAAATGGGAAGCGTGCCGCGGAATGGGCTACTCGTTCGGCTATAACCGGCTGGAGCAGGACGAGCACCTGATTGCGCCGGACACGCTGGTGCGGTCGTTCGTGGACATGGTCAGCAAGAACGGCAACCTGCTGCTGAATGTGGGGCCGATGGCCGACGGCACGATCCCCGAAATCCAGATGCGCCGGCTGCGGGCGATGGGCGCCTGGCTGAAGGTGAACGGGGAGGCCATCTACGGCACGCGGCCGTGGACGCGCGCCGAGGGCCAGACGGCGGACGGCACGGCGGTTCGCTTCCTGCAGCGCGGGGACGCGCTTTACGCGATCCTGCTGGACACCCCCCCTGCCGCGCAGGTCGTCATCCGCGACCTGGCGCTGCCCGCGGTCGCAGAAGCGCACCTGTTGGGCAACCCCGCGGCGGTCCGCTGGACACAGCAGGGCGCCGACGTCGCGCTGGACGTGCCGCAGCCCTGGCCTGATTCACCGGCCCACGCGCTGCGTTTCGCACCTGTCCAACCGACGCCGTAACGGCGATACCAGACGAGGTCTCACGCAAAGGCGCAAAGTGCGCCAAGAAGTCTCTTTCGCCTTTGCGGTCTTTGCGTCTTTGCGTGAGATGGAGAAGCTCACGCAGGGACGCAAAGTGCGCCAAGAAGTCTTTTTCGCCTTTGCGTTCTCTGCGTCTTTGCGTGAAATAACAGGAGGTCTTTCCCTTGAAGGCAGTTCAACTTACCGAGATCGGCCGGCCGCTGGAGCAGCGCGATGTGCCTGTGCCCGCGCTGCACGACGGCGACGTGCTGGTGCGCGTCCGCGCGGCGGGCATCTGTCATTCCGACGCGCACTACCGCGCGGGCGTGTCCTATGCGGGTCCGCTCCCCCTGACGTTGGGGCATGAGGTGGCGGGCGAGGTGGCCGCGACCGGCGCGGGTGTGACACGGGTCAGGCCCGGCGACCGCGTCTGCCTGCACTATCTGGTCACGTGCGGCCAGTGCCACTACTGCAACATGGGCCAGGAGCAGTTCTGCGTGCGCGGACAGATGATCGGCAAGCATCGCGACGGCGGCTATGCGGAGTACATCGCCGTGCCGGAGCGCGGGGTCATCGCCTTGCCTGCCGAGATTCCTTTCGAGCACGCGGCGATCATGATGTGCTCGTCGTCCACGTCGTTCCATGCGCTGCGGAAGGCGCGGCTCCAGCCGGGCGAGACCGTCGCCGTGTTCGGCGCGGGCGGGCTGGGCATGTCGGCCATCCAGCTTGCGCGGGGGCTCGGCGCGCGTGAAGTGTATGCGGTGGACATCAACCCGGAGAAGCTGGCGCTGGCCCAGTCTTTCGGCGCGACGCCAGTGAATGCGCGGGCGGTCGATCCGGTTGTGGAGCTGCGCCGGCTGACGGACGGCCGCGGGGTGGATGTGGCGGTGGAGCTGATCGGGCTGCCGCTGACCATGCGCCAGGCGGTGCAGTCGCTCGGCATCCTGGGCCGCGCCAGCCTCGCGGGCATCACGCAGACGCCGTTCGAGGTAGATTCCTATCGCGAGTTGATCGGCAAGGAGGCGGAGGTCATCGGCGTGTCCGATCACCTACTGCAGGAGTTTCCGCTGCTGATCGAGTTTGCGCGGCGTAAGGTGCTGGACCTGTCGCACGTCGTCACGCGCACCGTCCCGCTGGATGCCGCGCCGGTCAACGCGACGCTGGACGCGCTGGAACGCTTCGGCGGCGAAGTGCGCACGGTGATCGTGCCATGAGATAAGCCACAGAGGTCACAGAGGACGCAGAGGCTAACAAAAAGGCCCGGCATAGCGCCGGGCCTTTATTGTGCGGTCAAGTCGTGCTACCTACTGCGCGGGCAGATGGCACGTCGTACAGCTTGGCAGCGGGAAGTTCTCGTGATTGGCCGGGATCGGCTTGATGGCCGAGTCCAGATTGTGGCAGGCCAGGCAGTTCTCGTACGTCTCGCCCTCGACCGGGTGCGGGACGGTCGGATAGTCGTTCGGGGCCTGCGTGGGCCGCGGCGTGGCCTCGCCGGCAGCTTCAGGTGTGGCCTCGCCCTCAGCAGCCGCGGGCTGATGGCACGAAGTGCAGGTCTCCGGCGGGAACGTCTTGTGGTTGTCCGGGTACGCCTGCGGTTTGCCCTCGCCGTGGCAGTTCGTGCAGACCGCATATACCTCGCCCTCGATGGGATGCGGGATCGGGTTCGGGCCGCTCGCCGCCGGTGTCTCAGCCGTCGCCGGGGTTTCGTCGGTCGCCGGGGTTTCACCGACCGGCTGATGGCAGGATGTACAGGCAGTCTGCGGGAAGTTGTTGTGGTTTTCCGGGAACGGCTTGATCATGCCCGGCCCGTGGCAGGTCGCACAGTCGGCGTAGGCCTCACCCTCGATCGGGTGCGGGATGGGCCTGGCAGTGCCATCACCGCCTGCAGGCTGCTCAGCCCCTGGCTCAGGCGTTGGCCCGGGCAGGTGGCAGACCGTGCAAGAGTCATTCGGGCGCCCCTCGTGGTCGGCGGGATATGGCATCATGCCGGACAGGCCGTGGCAGGTGTCACACTCCTCGCGACCTTCGATGGGATGCGTGATGGGCGAGCCGACCCGCGTGGTTTCGCCCGTGCTTTCGGGTGCGGGTGTGGGCGTCAACGGTACGAACACCGGCACGTCTGTAGCTGGCGGCGGCACCGTGGCCAGGGCGGTTTCCTCGAATGTCGAGAACCAGTATAGCCCTACGGCGAAGACCAGGCCAATGACCAGGGCAATCGGCACGTAGATGCGCTCGCGGCGGCGTACACCCTCGGGGTTGGGTGCGGGCCGCACGCGGCCGGTCTCGATCTGCTCCAGTTCTTCGCCATGTTCGTGCGCCATCTGGTGGCGCGTCAGCTTGCCAGTGAACATACTCTTGTTGAAGAACTTGATGTGCACGCTGTAGAAGTGCCAGACGATGATCGCCAGCACTGCGAGGACGGCCTCGCCGCCGTGCGCGGCCTTAGCGGCCGGGATGATCTGGCCGGGCAGGAACCTGGCCGTGGCAATCGGGTTCCACAACATGAAGCCCGTGATCGCCATGACGATGCCGCCCCAGATCAGGGCCCAGTATTCCGCTTTCTCAGCGAAGTTGTAGCGCGGCAGCTTGGGATGTTGTTTCGCCAACCCCAGGTTGTAGCGCAGGACATCGATCGCGTCGGTCACGTCGCGCAGGCCGGGCAGCATGGACAATTCGCTGCGGCGGACGAAGATCTTGTGGCCGACCACGAGGATATGGTAGATGCTCTGCAGCACGAACACAATCGCGGCAATGCGATGGATGATGCGCGTGGCCTCGATGCCGCCAAAGACGGCGATCATGCCGTCGGCCAGCCAGCCGCCAGAGAACTTTTGGATCAACCCGGTGATCGCCAACATCGTGAACGACACCAGGAGCACAATGTGCTCGATGCGCTGTGGGACGCTGAAGCGCGTATAGGACTTCTGGGCGTGGGTGTCTGCGGTTTGCTGTGCCATGTCACGCCCCCTTTCGGCCGAATTTGGTGATAAGCTTGCGCAGGAAGTCGATCGCGACAAACCCGGCCATCGCGCCGATCACTGCGGGAATCAGTATGCGGTAGAACAGGTTAACGTAGTACACCAACGGATTATTCTCCCGCGTAGGCTGGAAGTGGCCGACCCAACTGTCCGGGAAATTCGTGGTCGCATCCGGGTGACAGCGGCGGCAGGTTGCCAGCAGGTTCTCCTTGACGACCGTTGCATCGGCATCGGTTACGGCCTTGATGTCGTGGATGCCGTGACAGTCGGTGCAGACAGCCTTATTGGTCCCCTGGTCCGGGTGCTGCTTTTCGAACAATGTGACCGTCGTGCCGTGGAAGTCCGCGACATAGGTGTCGAACACCTGGGTCGAGATGCCATACTTCTGCATCAGGGCAGCATTGGCATGACAACTGCCGCAGAGGTCGGGCGACTTGAGGCGGAACTCCGTGGTCCGCGGGTCTTCCTGGGTGTGTGCGCCGTGACAGTCGGTGCAGGTCGGGACATCCGGATTGCTGCTCTCAATCAGGGCTGCGCCATGGACGCTTTCGGCATATTGCTCATAGATGGCGCTGTGGCACTGTTGGCAGGTCGTGGAGATCTTCTGCCGCGGGGAGCTGGGCCTGCTGACATTGTGGGCGCCGTGGCAGTCGGTGCAGATGGCCGCGTTCCGGTTGCCGGCGGCGAGTGCGCGCGCGTGGTTGCTATCGAGTGCCGCCTGATACTGGTCGGCATGACATGATTGGCACTGCTGATAGCGTTCCAGTTGAAAACTGCGCCGGTCCCCGGCGGTCAACTTGGGGTGTGGGTAGCCATTAATGTTGGTGTGACAGGAGACGCAGGTCAGGCCTGCTGCACCGTGCACGGATGCGCTGTAGACTTGCGGGTCCACGGTGAGCGGCAGCACTTCGCCGCTCGCCAGTGTCACGTTAAGCCCCGCGTTGCTGTGACAGCCCAGACAGCTTTCGTTGTCTTCCTGTGCCGCGCTGGCAACCGTCACCCAGCCAACTAGCAACAGGCCGGTGAGGATGCCTGCCGCGAGCCACCTGTAATGCGGCCGGCTCAAGCGAGCGAGAGACATAAACTCGTCCTCCAAACGGTTCCGAGAATGGGGGGCGCAAACCGGCGCGCGAAAACTGCGGCCGTGAAGTACGCCAGGACAGATGGTGCGCATTATAACTGAGGATATGCGTTCTGTTACATGACTTTCGTCATGCTTGTCCTCGAGTTAGTGCTGCGAGAATCAGATTTGCCTGCGTCGCCAACGCCGCCCTATGATGGGCGCCGGGTGTGGCGCACCAGGATGATAGCCAACAGGACGAGCAGGCCGGCTGCCAGTACGGCGGAAAACGGCCACACGGCCGTTGGAATCGCCAGTGGGTGGGCGGCAGGCTGCGGCCGGGTCGTGTGCGACTTCAGGCTGTCAGACAACGGCTCTTGGCCAAGCGGGCTTCGCGGACGACCGGCGTAGTATACTTCATGTCCGCCAATTGTCACAATAGTTCCGGCGCTCATTCGCTACTCCAAACAAGAATCCCTGGCTGCACCGGCCGGTTGCTGGCCGAACACCAGGGATAGAGCGAGTACAGGACTATTGATGCCAGCCCTGGCATATGCTGGAAGGGGCGTATCAGGGGCAACTGCGATGAGAGCAGCGATGTGCGGTGTGGAGCGTGATGACGATACGCCCTATCAGAAAGACACTCTAGCATGGATACATCTTCCGTCTATGATGCGCGTCATATCTGTGCCCGTTGGCGAGCGAATCCATCAAATGTGCGGTCACGGCGACGCGCCACCATCGAGAAGTGCGTGACCGGCCATGCACCGGGGGGAGCATCCTGAGCGGATGGGCGCCGCGTAGCGGCGCACGTAGTCGAAGGATGCTCCCGATGTCCGATTGCTGCTCCTGGCGCCTTCAGTCTACGCCAGGTCGGTCAGGCGGGCGCGCAGCCGTTCGGCCCGTGCCTGCAACTCAGCCAGCTTGTCGCGTTCGCGCTGGATGACATTGGCGGGCGCACGCTGCGCGAACGGTCCGTTGAGCAGAGTCTCACTGCGGGCAGTCTGCGCCTCGGTCTCCGCCAGTTCCTTCTGCAGCTTGCTGCGCTCTGCGGCCAGGTCCACGAGATCGGCCAGGGGCAGATAGGTGGACACCGCGCCGGTCACGAGCGTGAGCGCCTGAGCCGGGGCGTCAAGGTGTGCAGCGATGAGCAGCCGCGCCGGATCCAGCCGGGCCAGCGAGCAGAGCACCTCCGCCTGAGCCAGAAGCTGGCCCGCGCGGTCACCGGCGGAGATCTCGGCCGCGATCAACTGTCCCGGCTTCACATCGTACTCGGCCCGCGCATTGCGGATCGCACGCACGATATCCATGACCAGGCTCATCTCCGCTTCGGCGGCTTCATCGCGCAGTCCCGGCTCCGGCCAGGGGGCCACAATCAGCCCTGCGGGCCAGGTCTCGTCGCCCGCCGCCTGCTTGAGATAGCCCCACGTTTCCTCGGTCACGAACGGGATGAAGGGGTGCAGCAGCCGCAGCGCCTCATCCAGCACCTTCACCAGCACGGCTTGGGCCTGCGCCTTCGCGGTCGCATCGCCCCGGTAGATGGCAATCTTGCTCATCTCCAGGTACCAGTCGCAGAACTCGCTCCAGAAGAATTCGTACATCTGCCGGCCGGCCTCGCCATACTGGAAGGTGTCCATCAGGCGGGTTGCCTCGCTGATGGTCGCAGACAGGCGGCTGAGGATCCAGCGTTCGGGTAGCTGGAAGCTGGAAGCTGGAAGCTGGAAGCTGGAAGCTTCCAGTTGCGACAGCACGAAGCGCACGGCGTTCCAGATTTTGTTCGTGAAGTTGCGGTTCCCTTCCACCCGCTGCAGGCTGAGATTCATGTCGTTGCCTGGCGCGGAACCGGTCAGCAGCGTGAAGCGGAGCGCGTCCGCGCCCATCGCCGGGATGCCCTCCGGGTACTGCTGCCGCAGGTACACATCGAGCTGCTCCGCCGACGCACCATCCAGCAGCGCAATCGGGTCCAGCACGTTGCCGGTCGTCTTGGACATCTTGCGCCCCTGGTCATCTCTGACGAGGCCGTGCAGGTACACCGTCTCGAACGGGATGTCGTTCGTGAATAGCAACCCCTGCATGATCATGCGGGCCACCCAGAAGAAGATGATGTCGTAACCCGTCTCCATCACCGTCGTCGGGTAGAAGCGGCGCAGGTCGGCCGTGTCATCGGGCCAGCCCAACGTCGAGAACGGCCACAGCGCGGAGCTGAACCACGTATCGAGCACGTCCGGGTCCTGCTCGATGCGCGTCGAGCCGCAATGCTCGCAGCGGTCGGGGTCCGTCATTGCCACCGTCATCTGCCGGCAGTCCGCGCAATACCAGGCGGGGATGCGGTGGCCCCACCAGAGCTGGCGGCTGATGCACCAGTCGCGGATGTTTTCGAGCCAGTTGTAATACACCTTCGTGAAGCGTTCGGGCACAATCTTGATGCGCCCGGCGCGCACCGCCTCGAGACCCATCAGCGCCATCGGCGTCATCCTGGCAAACCATTGGGTGCTCACCATCGGTTCGACAATCTCGCCCCCGCGCTGCGACCGCGGCACCTGCGTGCGGTACTTCTCGGTCTTGATGGTCAGTCCCGCCGCCGCCATATCTTCCCACAGCCGCTTGCGGCACTCGAAGCGGTCCAGCCCGGCGTAGGGGCCGGCGTTCGCGTTCATCTGCGCGTCGGTGGTGAGCACATTGACGATGCCGAGCCCGTGGCGTTGGCCGATGGCGAAGTCGTTCGGGTCATGGCCGGGCGTGATTTTCAGCGCGCCGGTGCCGAATTCGCGCTCCACGTAGGTGTCGTGGATCACGGGGATGGGCCGCTTCAGCATGGGCACCAGGCAGGTCGCGCCGATCAGGTGGCGGTACCGCTCGTCATCCGGATGCACGGCCACCGCGGTGTCGCCCAGGATGGTCTCCGGCCGCGTCGTTGCCACGGGGATGTAGCCCTTGCCCTCGCCGTCGGCCAGGTCCGCACCGGCGATGGGGTACTTGAAGAAGTAGAGGGTGGCGTCTTCCTCGCTGTACTCCACCTCGAGGTCGCTGACCGCGGTTTGCAGGCCGGGCGACCAGTTGATGAGATATTCCCCGCGATACACCAGGCCCATGCGGTACATGCGCACGAATGCCTCGCGCACGGCCCGGCTCAAGCCCTCGTCCAGCGTGAAGCGCATCCGGTCCCAGTCGCAGGAGGCGCCGAGGCGGCGCAACTGGCGCACGATGTGGCCGCCGTACTTCTCCTTCCAGGCCCACGTGCGGCGCAGAAACTCCTCGCGGCCGATATCCTGGCGTCGGGTGCCTTCGCGCGCCAGCATCTTTTCCACCTGGAGCTGGGTTGCGATGCCGGCATGGTCATAGCCGGGCACCCACAGCGCCGCATAGCCGCGCATGCGTTTGTAGCGGATCATCAGGTCTTCCAGCGACACGAACATCGCATGGCCGAGGTGCAGCTCGCCGGTCAGGTTGGGCGGCGGGATGGCTATCACGAACGGCTCGGCGTCTGCCGGCGCGATTTCCGGCTTGAAGAAGCCGGACTGCTCCCACCAGTCGTAGATCCGGCGCTCGGATGCGCTCGGATCGTAGGTCTTGGGCATATCAAAAGCAGCCATGATTCTTTCTCCTCTCACGCCGGGCGGCAGCGTGCTGCCGTCAGGCGTGAGCGTTCGGGTTGTCAACTTGCAGACCCTCGGCCTGCGCCGCGGCCAGCAAGTCAATATCTGCACTGACCAGGATAGGGGCATTCATACCCAAGCGCGCCAGGTCGCTTGCCAGATCGAGTGCTGTAGCCAGGTGAATGGCATCATAGGCGCGAAGTGGGTGCCTAATCACCAGGCTGCCTGCTGTTTGCACTACAAGTCGTGAAATCGACACCGCACGCACGAGCCGCTGTATCTCAACGTTCACCTGGTTAATCAGACGGTCCCGATGCGTCGTGCTAATTCGTTTCTCACGTTGCGCTCGACAAAGGGCGCTGACAACTTCGACTAACGCCAATTCACTGCTCAGGAACAGCGTGCTCGCGTCCTCACCGAGCAATTGGTTCAGCCATGGTGTCCCAGGTTCTGGCAGATAGCGCTTCACCAACGCACTGGTGTCCAGATAGTAGGTAGGCATCAACGCGGTCCTCTATCTTCGATAATCCAATCGGAAAGTGGGATGTCCTTCAACCACTCCTGGGCTTCTTCTAGCGTAGATGGTTCCACGCCTTCGATCCATGGCAGCAAGTCTCCCGGCTCAGAGAGCTTACCGGCTTCGCGCAGTGCGCGCACAAGTCTTTCCCTTTCCGTCTCTTCGAGTGGCTCCCCCGTGACACCTAACGCCAGCGCATCCACGACCGCCTGGTTCAGCGAGACGTTGTACTCGACCGCGCGCTCCTTGAGCGCCTTGTGCAGCCGGGCAGGCAGGCGCACCGTCAGCTTAACGTGATCCTCGCTCATTGGCACCTCCTCGCTGCCAACCTGTGCCACTATGGTGGCATGGAGGCATGGTGGCACTATACCACGGCAGCCCGAAAAAACAAAAAGACCCTCCGTCCTCAAGGACGGAAGGTCTCCGCGGTGCCACCTTGGTTGCAGGCTGGAAACTGGAAGCCGGAAGCTAACAGTACAGCCTGCCACTCTATGCGCTATAACGGCGCGCAACCCGTGACGCAGTACTCCTGCAAGCCAGCGTGCCAGCTGCTGGCACACAGCTTCCAGTTTCCAGCATCCGACTCCCCGGCGACGTTCGGCTGCGCTCACACCCTGAAGGGGCTTCCACCCGGTGACCCCTTCTCTCTGTCGGCGGCTTAAGGGCTGCCGTGCAGCCTTAAGGGCTGCCGTGCAGCCCCAGCCTACTCCTCCGGTTCGACGTCTTTATGTATGTACGTAGATTCTAGGCCATTCGCGGCCGCATGTCAAGTCGGAAAAGTAACCGGGCAGGGCGAAGTCATGTTGCAATCGGGCCTTCCACCTGGCAGTTGAAACTGCGGCTACCCCTACGAAACCGGCCTACGCCGGTTAGTTCCAGTCTGCGTAGGCAGACTTCGCAAGGGTAGCCGCAACTTCAGTTGCCAGGCGGGTTCACCTGGCGCACTATGAAACCACCCTGGTAACCGGGCAGGGCGAAGTCATGTTGCAATCGGGCCTTCCACCTGGCAGTTGAAACTGCGGCTACCCCTACGAAACCGGCCTACGCCGGTTAGTTCCAGTCTGCGTAGGCAGACTTCGCAAGGGTAGCCGCAACTTCAGTTGCCAGGCGGGTTCACCTGGCGCACTATGAAACCGCCCTGGTAACCGGGCGCGTTGCATACTGGGGGCGCGGCCAGCGCGCATACGCGAATGGCGCTGCGGCGCTGGGCACGGATACACGAATATCCCGCCGCGGCGCACACGATTCGCGTATGCGTGGCGCGCCAGCGCATTCGTTTATCCGCGATGGCCGCGCCCCCAACGTGAAACGCACCCAAGTAACCTCAACTGCCCGGTATCTGCCGGCGCAGGTCCGCGATGACGGTTTCCAGGTCCTTGCGCAGCGAAGATTCGGGCGGCAGGTCCGCCAGCAGTTCCACCGCCTGCCGCAGACGCTCGCGTGCATCACCGAAATCCACCGCGCCCTGGCTGACCTGCTGGCGCACCGGCAGCAGCAGGGCGAGCGCCTGGTCAAAGATCTCGCTCGGCGACAACACTTCCGGTTGGCCCTGCGAGCGGGCGCTGCGCAGGCCGCGCATGCTCGCCGCGGCAGCCTCCATGTCCACGGGCTTCACCAGCCACTTCGCGGCCTCGCCGGCCAGGTCACGGTAGGCGATATCAGGAGAGGTCCCGGTCAGTTCGAATGTCGCGCTCCGCTCGACGCTGTTGCGGGCCAGGTCAATCCGCTGGACGGCGAGCCGGTAGGCTCCGCGCGCGCCGGGCAGCAGCGCGCCGGTCACGCGATACCCGCGCGGTGCGGGCAGAATCCAGCGCCAGAACACCTTGAGCCAGGACATGCCGCCCAGGTCGAGCGCAGGCTCCGGCTCCACGGGCACCTCTTTCGCCTGCACCAACTGGTTCCAGGCGAGGAGCTTATCGGCCAGCGCGAACGGCACCAGCGCGGCGGCATTCTCGCCTGCGCCGCCGAGGGTGTTCGTGAAATGTCCGATCAGGTAGCCCGGCTCCACTGCCGGTCGCCCCAGCAGGGGTAGGATGCGCCGATACCAGAGCTCGCGCAGCCAGTAGAGCACCCAGCGCAGCAGGTGGGCCGCGAAGTACAGGGCCAGGATCAGCAGCAGCGCGGCGATCGCAATGCCCGCGTACTCGCGCACCCTCGTCGCAACGGTGTCTGCCAGCGTCGGCTCTACGACGGGCGGTGCAGGCACGGGCGTCGGCTCCGGCAGGGGCGCCATCAGTGTCGCCATCTCGGCTGCACTGCCCTCCAGCGCCGCGGCCAGCCCGGCCAGGGCTTCCGCGTTGCCGCGGTCTTCCTCGGCCACTTCGCGGAACAATTGGGCTGCGCGCTCATAGTCGCGGCCCTGCAGATAAGTGTTGCCGAGGATGAGCCGCGATTGGAGCTCGGTCAGCGTCGGGGTCGCGGTCGGCGTCAACGTAGGCGTGGCAGTCGGGGTCGGCGTGCCGGGCGTCACAGTGATGGCGGTCGTGGCCGTGATGACCGCGGTCGCCGCGGCCGCATCCGCGGCAGGGGCCGTCGCGGTGGCCTGGGCGTATGTCAGTGGTGAGGCAATCCAAAGGGTGATGAGCACCAGGGCGAGCGCCGCAATCAGCGGCCCGGCCAGCACATACGTCCGTCGTCGACTCATGGCGACCTCCGAGGGGTGAGCGAAATTGGCGTTTGCGGATTATAGCACCTATCTCCGCGGCTGGCAATTGCCGCGCCGCGCCCGCCCATGCTATAATCTGCGCCATTCGTGAACATAAAGGGAAGCATCACATGGTCCACCCATTCCTGGAGCGTCTACGCCGCGGCCCGCTGTTGGCGGACGGTGCAATGGGCACGCTGCTGCACGCGCGCGGGGCTGCGTTCGAGCAGTGCGTCGAAGAGCTGAACCTCACGCAGCCGGATTGGGTGCGCGAAATCCACCTGGCCTACATCAAGGCGGGCGCCGAAGTCATCCAGACGAACACTTTCGCGGCCAGCCGCATCAAGCTGAGCGAGTGCAACCTGGACGACAAGATGCGGGACATCAACTTCCGCGGGGTGAAGCTGGCGCGCGAGGCGCGCGAAATCAGCGGCGCGGCCGCGTGGATTGCGGGCTCGGTGGGGCCGCTCGGCAAGCGCGTCCGGCGGAGCGGGGTGTTGCAGCCTGCGGCCGCAGGGGAAGCCTTCCGCGAGCAGATCGATGTGCTGTGGGAAGCCGGAGCCGACCTGCTCATCCTGGAAACCTTCTCTGACCTGGAGGAGCTGGCACTCGCGGTGGAGACGGCCCGCGCTGCGACCGACCTGCCGGTGGTGGCCGAAATCACCTTCGGCAACGACGGGTTGACCATCGAGGGCGCCGGTCCGGCGGAGGTCGCCCGCCGGCTGGCCCAGGCGGGCGTCGATGTGGCGGGCGTCAACTGCTCGCTCGGCCCCGCGCGCATTCTCGAGTTCGTCGCGCAGATGCACGCCGCGGAGCCCGACCTCCTGCTGTCGGCCATGCCGAACGCGGGGCTGCCGTTCCATGCCGGCGATCGGATGGCCTATCCTACCGCGCCGCCCTATTTTGCGGAGCGCGTGCCTCAGTTCCTGGCTGCGGGCGCAACCCTGCTGGGCGGCTGCTGCGGCACGACCCCGGCCCACATCGCGGCCATGCGCAGCGCGCTGGACCGCGTTGCGGACAGCGGGTTGCAGCCTGCGGACCAGCGGGCCGTGGCTGAGCTGAGCCCGCTGCCGATGGTGCGCGTGCAGCCGGTGGAGAGCGCGGCCCTGCTGGCGTTGGAGACCGGGGACGCGGATGCCGGGCCGCCGGTCACCGGGCTGCTGCGCAAGCTGCGCGAGGGCAAGTTCGTCGTGAGCGTCGAAGTGGATCCCCCGCGGGGCTTCAGCGCGGCGAAGATGCTCGAAGGCGCGGCCATCGCGCAGCAGTACGGCGCGGATGCAGTCAACGTCGCGGATAGCCCCATGGCGCGCGTGCGCATGGGCGCGCTGGCCCTGTGCGTGCTCATCCAGCAACAGGTGGGCATCGAGACCATCCTGCACTTCACCACCCGCGACCGGTCGCTGACCGGCCTGCAGGCCGACCTGATCGGCGCGCACGCACTGGGCATCCGCAACATCATCGCGCTCACCGGCGACCCGCCCAGCCTGGGCGACCAGCCGGACAGCACGCCGGTCTACGATGTGGATTCGGTTGGGCTGGTGCGCATCATCGACGGGTTCAACCGCGGCCTGGACCGGGCGGGCAAGCCGTTCGGCAGCCGGAGCGCCTTCACGATAGCGGTGGCGTGTGATCCCACCAAGCCCGACCTGGCGCAAGAGGTCGACCGGTTCCATAAGAAGGTGTCCGCGGGCGCGCATCTCACCATGACGCAGCCCATCTTCGATCCCCTGGTCTGGCAGCGCTTCTATGATCTGTACGAGCAGCGCCACGGCCCATTCCCCGTGCCGGTGCTCATCGGCATCCTCCCTCTGCAGAGCCACCGCCATGCCACCTTCCTGCACAACGAGGTGCCGGGCATCACGTTGTGCGAAGACGCGCTGGCGCGCATGGAACGGGCGGGCGCAGAGGGCCGCCGCGAGGGCGTCAGGATGGCCCAGGAACTCCTGTTGGAGCTCACGGCGCGACCGAAGGTGCAGGGCGTTTACCTGATGCCCAGTTTTGGCCGCTATGAGGTCGCCTGCGAAGTGCTCCAGGTCGTGCAGCGCATCGAAGGCAGCTCGCGGAAGGAAGACGGCAGATGACAGGCAGCCCCGTGACCCTCCTGGTCGTCACGGCGCACCCTGACGATGAAGCGTTCGGCACGTCAGGGACGCTGGCGCGCTACGGCGCGGAAGGCATACGCACCGCGCTGGTCTGCGTCACGCGCGGGGAGGCCGGGCAGACGGGCGGGCTGGCCGATTCGCCCGCGGCCCTGGCCGAGCTGCGCAGCGATGAACTGCGCTGTTCGGCTCAACTCATCGGGCTGAGCGAACTGTACCTGCTGGACTATCCGGACGGCGGAGCGGCTGCATGGAACCTGCCGGCGTTGACCGCGCAGTTCGGCGGGCTGATCGATGCGCTGCGACCGGAAGTCATCGTCACCTTCGACGAGCACGGCATCACGTATCACCCGGACCACATCGCGGTGCATCGCGCGGTGGTGGATGCCATCCGGGCCGCGCCCGATCACCTGGGCGTGCGGCGGCTGTTCTACCAGGTCGTCACCTGCCAGGAGCTGGCGAATCCGGAGGGCGCGAAGTTCGCGTGCGTCTCGCCCGACGCCGTCGAGGTGACGGTGGACATCAGCGCCTTCGAACAGGTCAAACGGGTCGCGCTGGCCTGTCACCGTTCGCAGAGTGCGGATACCGCGCAGATTCTATCTCTGCCGGAGGGCAGCATCGTCGCCGAGCATTATCTGCTGGGCTGGGCGGCCGACGGCTGGCAGCCGCCGCCCGGCTGCGGGGATCTGCTTGCCGGGCTGTCCTGAGCGGCACTCTCCCTCTCCTGACGCTGTGCGAGTTTAGGATTCGCACAGCGTCAGGAGAGGGGGCCGGGGGGTGAGGTTGAGCCCCCCCATGCGCTAAGCGGGAGGCATAAACCATGCGTGCGGTTGTCTTTTATCGCCACGGCGGGCCGGAGGTGCTTGAGTACCGCGAGGACATCCCCGTCCCGCAGCCTGCGGCGGACGAAGTGCTCGTGCAGGTGCGCTACGCCGCGCTGAACCGGCTGGATGACTTCGTGCGGACCGGTTGGAGGGGGCTGGACCTGGCCTTCCCCCATATTCTCGGCTCTGACTTCAGCGGCATAGTCGCTGCGCTCGGTGCGGATGTGACGGGCTGGCGCGCGGGCCAGCGCGTGGTTGCCAACCCGACCCTCTGGTGCGGGCACTGCGCGCAGTGCACCGCGGGTTGCCATAACCGCTGCGACTCCTTTGCCATCCTGGGCGAGCACAGCGCGGGAGCCTACGCGGAGTTCGTGCGCGTGCCCGCGCGCAACCTGATCGCGATCCCCGACGGCTATGGCGATGACGCCGCGGCCGCAGCGCCCTTAGTCGGGGTGACGGCCTGGCACATGCTGATCGGCGCCGGCAAGCTGCGCGCGGGGGAGACCGTGCTCGTGGTGGGCGCGGGTGGCGGCGTCAACAGCATGGCCATCCAGATTGCCCGGCTGGCCGGTGCGCAGGTCTACGTGGTCGCCGCTAATGCAGAGAAGGCGGCGAAAGCCCGTGACCTCGGTGCAGAGTGGACCGTGGACCGGCAGGCGGAGCCGAACTGGAGCCGTGCGGTCTGGGCCGCGACAGGCAAGCGCGGGGTGGATGTGGTCGTGGACAACGTGGGCCCGGCCACCTGGGGCTCCAGCCTGCGTGCGCTGGCGAAGGGCGGCCGGCTGCTGACCGTCGGCGGCACGACCGGCTATGAGGCCGCGGTTCCGGTCAGCCTGATGTTCGGCAAACACCTCAGCATCATCGGCAGCACGATGGGCACCCAGGCGGACTTCGAGCAGGTCATGGCCCAGGTCTGGGCGGGCCGGTTGACGCCGGTCGTCGATTCGGTCTATCCGCTGGGAGACTATCCTGCAGCACTCCGGCGGATGCTGGACGGGGCCGCGTTCGGCAAGATCCTGGTGCAGGTCGCGTAGCTATCGTGCGCAAAGTTGCGTTCCGCCGCGACTGAATGGTCGATTGGCGGTTATGCATAGGGATTACTATGGGTATCAGTCTGTTACTCTCGCGCGGCCTGCTGGTGCAGGCGGTCAGCACAGCGCTGATTGCGGGCGGGGCAAACTACTATTTCACCCATCCGCAGCGGGTCGTCGCCGACCTGCCGCCCGACCTCGCGGAGCGCGGGCAGGAAGTCAGCCTGACCGCACAGGACGGCGCACTGCTGCATGCCGTCTGGCTCCCGGGCGCAGCCGGCCCGAACGGCCGACTCCATGATCGCACCATCGTTCATCATCATGGGTTCAACGGCAGCGCCGGCGTCATCCTGGCCCGCAAAGCGCTTTACGAGCGCAAGCCCGTCAACCTGCCCGGGATTCATGCCCCCGGCATGACCGCGCCGGATATCCAACTGCCCAATCTCAGGTTGTTCGGCACGGAGGACCGGGAGCCGCTGTTTGCCTGGCCGCTGGTGCGCGCCGGGCTGGCCCAGGGGTTCAACTTCCTGCTCGTCGACGCGCGCGGGCACGGTCGCTCCGGCGGCGCATGGGATGTGACCGGCGTCAAGCCCGTTGCAGACCTGCGGGGCTGGGCCAAGTGGCTGCGCGACACGCACGATCAGCTTTGGGTGGGTCTGTGGGGTCACTCGTTCGGCGCCGCGTTGGGCCTGGCGCTGGCCGCGCGACCGGCCGGCGGCGGCTTTGACGCGATGGTGCTGGACAGCCCGCCCATCCACAGCGAGGGGCTCTACTCCGGCGTGTTGCAGCGTCCCCTGTACCTGGCGGTGCAGACGGTCATGCGCCAACTCGGGAACCGGGAACTGCCGCGGCTGCTGGCCGACGCGCATGTGTGGATGCCGGTGCAGCTCATCCACGGCCAGGCCGACCGCACGGTGCCCGTCTGGCAGAGCGAGCGGGCCTACGCGCTCATCCAGGATCCGCAGCAACCGGAACGCAGCGAGCTATGGGTTGTGCCCGGCGCGGATCATCTCGAGGCGTTCGAGGTCGCGGCGGAGGAATACATCCGGCGGACGCTGGCCTGGTTCGACCGGTGGCTGTGAGATGAATTAGGAATGAGTAATGAGTAAAGAGTAAGGGGTAAAGGAGATTTCGCTATTACTCGTTACTCCTTACTCGTTAGTCCTTCGGCCAAAGGAGTTCGTCATTTGAAAAACGCACTCGTTGCCGTCTTGCGCTGGCTCATCGTCCTGCTGCTGCCCGTGGTCATTATCCTGCTGGCCGCACGGGTGATGGTCAACACCTGGTATCCGCGCTTCGAGTATGCGAAGCCGGACTTCCCGCCGGACCGCTACGGCTTTACCGCCGAGGAGCGGCTGGAGCTGGCGCTGGTCAACATCAATTATCTCAACCATCCCGACCCGCCGGATGTCGCCATCACCATGCTGCAGGAGCTGCGCATTCCGGGGACGAACCGGCTGCTCTTTACGACCGACGAAATCCGGCACATGATCGATGTCAAGCGGCTGACCGATGTCCTGTGGCGCGTGCTGTTGGGTGCAGGGCTGGTCCTCGCGGCCAGCCTCATCGTGCTGCTGGCGCGGCGCGAGACGCGGGCGGAGGGCTATGCGGCCCTGTTCGGCGGCGGGCTGCTGACGACCGGCCTGCTGGTCCTGTTGATTCTTTTCGTGCTGCTGGCGTGGAACACCTTCTTCGTCATGTTCCACGATGTCTTCTTTCCGCCCGGCACCTGGACGTTCGACTGGAGCGACTCGCTCATCCGGCTCTTCCCCGACCGGTTTTGGTTCGATGCGGGGGTGCTGCTCGTCGGCGGCGCGTTGGTTGCGGGGATTAGCGTTACGCTCGTGGGATTCGTGTTGGGGCGGTCGCAACGAAGGCGGCCACTGTAGGGGCGGGCCTTGCACCCGCCTAATGATATTATGATTCGGGAGTTAGCATGTCGCATCAAGACGGGATCGACCGCCTGCGCGAGATGAAATACCGCTCCGGCCTGGGCGGGGGCGAAGAACGCATCAAGCAGCAGCATGCCAAGGGCAAGCTCACCGCGCGCGAGCGCGTCGAGCTGCTGCTGGACAAGGGCAGCTTCACGGAACTGGATCGCTTCGTGACCCACCGGTCCACGGACTTCAGCATGGCCGAGCAGGAATATCTCGGTGATGGCGTCGTGACCGGGTATGGGACGATCGACCGCCGCTTGGTCTATGTCTTCTCGCAGGACTTCACCGTGTTGGGCGGCTCCCTGGGCGAGGCGCAGGCCGAGAAGATCTGCAAGGTCATGGAGCTCGCCATGAAGAACGGCGCGCCGATCATCGGGCTGAACGACTCCGGCGGCGCGCGCATCCAGGAAGGTGTGATGAGCCTGGGCGGCTATGCCGACATCTTCCTGCGCAACACGCAGGCGTCCGGCGTCGTGCCGCAAATCAGCATCATCATGGGGCCGTGTGCGGGCGGCGCAGTCTACTCGCCCGCGATCACCGATTTCATTGTCATGGTCAAGGACACGAGCTATATGTTCGTGACCGGGCCGGACGTGGTCAAGACGGTCACGCACGAGCAGGTGTCGTTCGAGGACTTAGGCGGCGCGCTGACCCACGCGTCTACGAGCGGCGTGGCGCACTTCGCGGCAGAGGGCGAGGAGGACGCGGTTTTTCTGGTGCAGCGGCTCCTGAGCTATCTGCCGAGCAACAACATGGAAGACCCGCCCTTCGAACGCACGGAGGATGACCCGCTGCGCACCGACGAAGAACTGGAGCATATCATTCCGGAGGAGCCGAACAAGCCCTATGACATCCGCGACATCATCACGCGGGTCGTGGACAACGGCGAATTCCTGGAAATCATGCAGAACTATGCTGCCAATATCGTCATCGGTTATGCGCGGCTGGATGGCCGCAGCGTCGGCATCGTCGCCAACCAGCCGGCCGTGCTGGCGGGCGTCCTGGACATCGACGCCAGCGTGAAGGCCGCGCGCTTCGTGCGCTTCTGCGATGCGTTCAACATCCCGATCGTCACGTTGGTGGATGTGCCCGGCTTCCTGCCCGGCACGGTGCAGGAGCACGGCGGCATCATCCGTCACGGTGCAAAGCTCATCTATGCGTATGCGGAGGCCACCGTGCCCAAGCTGACCGTGGTCGTGCGCAAGGCCTACGGCGGGGCCTACTGCGTCATGAGCTCCAAGCATATGCGCGGGGACATCAACCTGGCCTGGCCGACGGGCGAGCTGGCCGTCATGGGACCGGAGGGCGCGGTCAATATCATCTTCCGCCGCGAGATTCAGGCGGCGGCCAACCCGGAGGAGACGCGCGCGCAGCTTGTGGCCGATTACCGGCAGAAGTTCGCCAATCCGTATGTGGCCGCCGCGCGCGGCTATCTCGATGCGGTGATCGAGCCGCGCGAGACGCGCCTCCGGCTGATCAACGCGCTCGAAATGCTGCACAACAAGCGGGACACGAATCCGCCGAAGAAACACGGGAATATACCTTTGTAATGAGTAAACCATGTTCAGAAAAGTCTTAATCGCCAATCGCGGCGAGATTGCCGTTCGGGTCATCCGGGCCTGCCAGGAGCGGGGGCAGCGAACGGTCGCCGTGTATTCGGATGCGGACCGCGCTGCGCTGCACGTGCGCTACGCGGACCAGGCCTATCGCATCGGCCCGCCGCCCGCGCGCGAGAGCTATCTCAACATCCCCGCGGTCATCGAAGCCGCGCTGGCCTCCGGCGCGGAGGCCGTCCACCCGGGCTACGGTTTTCTCTCCGAAAACGAGCAGTTCGCGGCTGCGGTGCAGGACGCCGGGCTGGCCTGGGTCGGTCCGCCGCCCGCGGCCATCCGGGCGATGGGCGACAAGGTGCAGGCGCGGCGCACGATGATCGCGGCCGGCGTGCCCGTCGTGCCCGGCAGCGATTCGGCGCCCGGCTGCGACCCCTGCGCCGGCCTGAGCGATGCCGAGGCCCTGGCCGCGGCAAAGGACCTGGGCTATCCTGTCCTGGTCAAGGCCGCGGCCGGCGGGGGCGGCAAGGGGATGCGCACGGTCATGGAGCCGTCCGAGCTCCCTCGCGCTCTGGCTGCGGCCCGTCGCGAGGCCAAGAGCGCGTTCGGGGATGACAACGTCTACCTGGAGAAGCTCATCACCCGCGCGCGGCACATCGAAATCCAGGTGCTCGCAGACAGCTTCGGCAACTGCATCCACCTGGGCGAGCGCGAGTGCTCCATCCAGCGCCGCCATCAGAAGCTCATCGAAGAGGCACCGTCGGTCGCGGTCACGCCGGAGCTGCGCGCGCAGATGGGCGAGATTGCCGTCCGCGCGGCGCAGGCAGTGGGTTACAGCAATGCCGGAACGGTCGAGTTCCTGTTGGATCGCGCGGGCAGTTTCTACTTCCTTGAGATGAACACCCGGTTGCAGGTCGAGCATCCTGTCACGGAGCTGGTGACGGGCGTGGACATCGTCAAGGAGCAGCTTGCGCTGGCCGCGGGTCGGCGGCTCCGCTGGACGCAGAACGACATCACGTTCAAGGGCGCGGCGATCGAATGCCGGATCAGCGCAGAAAACCCGTACAACAACTTCCTGCCGGAAGCGGGCAAGATCACGAGCCTGTTGGAGCCCACCGGACCGGGCGTCCGGCTGGAGAGCGGCATCTATGCGGGCTGGGAGGTCAGCCTGTACTACGACCCGCTGCTGGCGAAGCTCGTCGTCTGGGGCGAGACTCGGCCCGAGGCCATCCTGCGGATGCGCCGCGCGCTGGACGAGTACCGTATCGGGGGCATCCATACGACCATTCCCTTCCATCAGCGGGTGATGGACAGCACGCGGTTCCAGGGCGGGCAGTTTGACACGAGCTTCGTGGATGGGCCGGATGGCTTCAAGATGGCGGCTGCGCCCAGCCGCAGCCTGGCGCAGGTCGCGGCGATTGCGGCCGCGCTGGTGGAGCACGAGAAGGAACAGCAGGCCGTCATCCTTTCGTCGCGTACCCCGTGCGATGACAACGGCATGCGCCAGTCCTTCTGGAAGCTCTCCACCCGCCCGCGCACCGAGCGCATGCGCAGCGGGAGCTGAGGACACATATCCCGTTTGTAGTAGGCGCTTCAGCGCCGTCTACAAACCCGGAGTAACCTATGAAGTACTATACGACCGTGAACGACCAGACCTACGAGATCGACATCGACCATCAGGGCCGCATCACCGTGGACGGGCAGGAGATGGCGGCGAACATGCGCCTGGTCGGCGGCCAGCATCTCTACTCGCTGCTCATCGACAACGCCTCTTACGAGATTGTGCTGGACCCTGAACAGGACCCGCGCAACACCTACGGCGTCATGGTGTCGGGCCTGCGCTATCTCGTTAAGGTGCAGGACGAACGTTCGCGGCGGCTGGCGCTGGCCGACCGCAGCCTGCGCGCGCCGGAGGGCGAACTGCCCATCAAGGCGCCGATCCCGGGCCTGGTGGTCAAGGTGGCCGTCAGTGCGGGGCAAGAGGTCAGCGAAGGCGAGACGTTGGTGATTCTCGAAGCGATGAAGATGGAAAATGAGCTGCGCGCGCCGCGTGGGGGTATAATACACGAACTGCGCATCGACCCTGGCGCGCAGGTGAAGCAGGGCCAGGTGTTGATGACGCTGAAGTAATTCGAGCCATCATTCACAAGCAGCCAGCAGCATCAGGAGGCGGTATGGCAAAAACTGCGAATACCCTCAACATCAATCACAGCGATGTCCCGATCCGGTTGTTCAAGTCGGACTTCCTGGAGTTCTTTACGCACATCACGCCGTTGGCCGTCACGATCATCTGGACACCGGTGATCGTTTTCTTCTTCGCCCGTGCCATCCTGGCCCTGGAGCCGGGCCAGTCGTGGGCGCACATTCCCGCAGGGGCGCTGCTCGGCCTCTTGCTGTGGACACTGACCGAGTATCTGCTCCATCGCTTCATGTTTCACTTCGATCCAAAGTCCGAGCGGTTGGCGAACTTCTGGTTCATGTTCCACGGCGTTCATCACGTTCAGCCGCAGCTCAAGACCCGGCTGGTTATGCCGCCGGTGGTCAGCATCCCGCTGGCCGCGCTGTTCTACGGCCTGTTCTACCTGGTTTTTGCTGTGCTGCTCAAGGCCGGCCACTGGGTTGCGCCGGTGTTCGGCGCGTTTACCCTGGGCTACCTGGCCTATGACCTGATCCACTATGCCACCCATCACTGGCCGATCCGGGGCGGTGCGATGAAGTACCTGAAGCGCTACCACATGATGCACCACTTCAAGACGCCGCAGCAGCGTTTCGGGGTCAGCTCGCCCCTGTGGGATATCGTGTTCGGGACCAAGCCGGCCGATTGAAGACTGCCAGTTAGCCTGACACATATCATGGACGCGCAGAGCGTCCTGGTCTATTCTGAGCTTGACCGGCACGCGCTGTGCCGGTCATTTACAATTCTGAGGTGCCTAAGTGGACTCGATCGTCCTTAATCCATTACCGTTTCAGATCGACGCGGCCGCGGTGCTGGCGCGGATGCGCGTCAAGCCGGGCACGCGTGCTGAGACCGAAGTGCTTGACCTCATTGCAGAGGCGCAGACCATCGCCCGGCCCAAAGCCATGTACCGGATCGGCTTTATCGACACGAAGGAGCCGGACGCCGTCGTCATCAACGGCATCCGTTTTGCCAGCCGGGTGCTGCGCGTCAACCTGGATTCGCTGCAGCGCGTCTTCGCCTACTTCTGCACATCCGGCCGCGAGCTGGAAGCCTGGGCGGAAGGGCAGGAGGACATGCTGGCCCGCTACTACGCCGATGCCATCAACCAGGCCGTGCTGGGCAGCGCGATCGGCGCATTTCAGGCCCACTTGCGCGAGGTTTACAGTGTGCCGCAGATGGCCGGCATGAATCCCGGCTCGCTCGGCGACTGGCCCATCAGCCAGCAGCGGCCCCTGCTCGCGCTGGTCGGTGACGTGACCGGCGAGATCGGCGTCGAGCTCACGCCCAGCCTGCTGATGGTGCCGACCAAGTCGGTTTCCGGCATCCTGTATCCGACCGAGGAAACCTTTGCCTCGTGCCAGCTCTGCCCGCGCGAGGGCTGCCCCAACCGCCGCGCGCCGTATGACCCGGAGCTGTTCGAGCGCAAGTATAGGGCCCCGGCCGTGACCGACGAGACAGTGGAAGTGTGCTAATCCAGTCAGAAACTCGTCTTCGTGTGAAGCTGCGCTTCACCTTAGAAGACGGGTTTCTGGTTTGCGAGGCAGAGATATGACAACATTGGCAGAACGTAAAGCCGCCTGGGAGCAGAAGACCGTCGCGAAGGTCCTGGCACGCGCGCCGGAACGCACGCCGCGCTTCGAGACCTCCTCCGGCATTCCGGTCGAGCGGGTCTACACGCCCGACGCAGACGCAGCGGCCTGTCCGGCGGTCGATGCGGAATACCAGGAGAAGCTGGGGCTGCCCGGCGAATATCCGTACACGCGCGGAGTGCAGCCGACGATGTATCGCGGCCGGTTCTGGACCATGCGCCAGTATGCCGGGTTCGGCACCGCGGCCGAGAGCAACCAGCGTTATCGCTATCTCCTGGCGCAGGGGCAGACCGGCCTCAGCGTCGCGTTCGACCTGCCCACCCAGATCGGCTATGACGCGGATGACCCGCTCGCGCTGGGCGAGGTGGGCAAGGTCGGCGTAGCCATCTCGTCGCTGGCCGACATGGAGACGCTGCTGGACCAGATTCCGCTGGACAAGGTGTCCATCAGCATGACCATCAACGCGCCCGCCAGTGTCCTGCTTGCGATGGTCATTGCGGTGGCCCGCAAGCAGGGCGTGGCCGAGGCCGCGCTGCGCGGGACGGTCCAGAACGACATCCTCAAGGAATACATCGCGCGCGGCACCTACATCTTCCCGCCTGCGCCGTCCATGCGGTTGATAACCGACCTGTTCGCCTACTGCGGGACGCACGTGCCCCACTGGAACACCATCAGCATCTCCGGTTACCATATCCGCGAGGCGGGCGCGACGGCTGCACAGGAAATCGCCTTCACGCTGGCGAATGCCATCGAGTACGTCAAGGCCGCGCTGGAGGCCGGGCTGAAGGTGGATGACTTCGGGCCGCAACTGGCGTTCTTCTTCAACGCGCACAACAACTTCCTGGAAGAGGTCGCTAAATTCCGCGCGGCGCGGCGCATCTGGGCACACATCATGCGCGAGCGGTTTGCTGCGCAGGACCCCAAGAGCTGGCAGCTGCGTTTCCACACCCAGACCGCCGGCTCCACGCTGACTGCGCAGCAGCCGGAAAACAACGTCGTGCGCGTCACGCTGCAGGCGCTGGCCGCGGTGCTGGGCGGCACGCAGAGCCTGCACACCAACTCGCGCGATGAGGCGCTGGCCCTGCCGAGCGAGGGCGCGGTCGAGGTCGCGCTGCGCACGCAGCAGGTCATCGCCTACGAATCCGGCGTTGCGGATACAGTGGACCCGCTGGCCGGCTCGTACTACGTCGAAGCCCTGACGGATGAACTGGAGCGCCGCGCGTTGCAGTACATCGAGCGCATCGATGCGATGGGCGGCGCGCGCAAGGCCATCGAGGCGGGCTACATCCAGGGCGAAATCCAGGATGCCGCGTATGCTGCGCTGCGCGCGGTCGAGGACGGCCAGCAGGTCGTGGTCGGCGTGAATAAGTTCCAGCGCAGCCACGACATGCTGCCGCCGGACCTGCTCAAGATCGATGCCGCGGTGCAGGCGGAGCAGGTGGCGCGGTTGCAGCAGGTGCGCGCGGGCCGCGACCAGGCTGCGGTGGACGCAGTGCTGGCACGTATCCGTGCGGCTGCGCACGACCCATCCGCGGCTCTCATGCCGCTGTTCGTGGAGGCCGTCAGCGCCTACGCAACGTTGGGCGAGATCTGCAACACCCTGCGCAGCGTGTTTGGCGAGTACCGACCGTAGGTCTCAGCAAGACTCTGCGTGCTCTGTGATCTCTGTGGCAAGGACATGAATAAACAACCCACGAGCCGGATGTGTTTTGTCTGCGGGGAGCGTAATCCCGCCGGCGTCCACGTCCATTTCTATGAACAGGAAGACGGTTCGCTGCTGGCGAAGTTTACCGGCAACGAACACCATCAGGGCTATCCGGGCCGCATGCACGGCGGCGTCATCACTGCCGTGCTGGACGAAACCATCGGCCGGGCCATCATGATCAAGTACGGCGAGGCTATCTGGGGCGTGACGGTCGAGCTGAACGTCCGCTTCCTGAAGCCCGTCCCGCTCGGCACGCCGCTGACCGCGGTCGGGCGCATCACGGTCGACCGCTCCCGCCTGTTCGAGGGCACCGGTGAGGTCTACCTGCCCGACGGGACCGTGGCCGCGGACTGTACCGGAAAGTACGTAAAAATGGACATTACCAAGATCGCGGACTTCGATGAAGAGCGCGAGGAATGGTATGTCCGGCCAGAATAAGGGCTATTGTTGTTGCCGTTGACCTGGGGTGAAGCCAAGTCAACGGCAGCAACAACAGATACATCGAGGAACCATGAGCATCAAAAAGATCGACCATATTGCTATTGTCGTTGAGAACCTGGACCGCGCGCTCGGCGTGTACCGTGACGCGCTGGGCATGACCGTCACGGATGTGCGCGAGATGCCCGAGCAGGATGTCAAGATGGCCTTCCTGCCCACCGGCGACAGCGAGATCGAGCTGCTGGAGCCGCTCAGCGCAGAGTCGGGCATCGGCCGCTATCTCGCGAAGCGCGGCGAGGGCCTGCACCATGTCTGCCTGGAGGTGGATGACATCGAGGCGACACTGGCCGACCTCCGAGCGAAGGGCGCGCAGCTCATCGACGAGACGCCTAAGCAGGGTGCGTATGGCCGCATCGCGTTCATCCATCCGAAGGGTGCACACGGCGTGCTGATCGAACTGGTTGAGCGGACCTAGTGTTGCGTAGCCTTGCTTTCTGGCGTCCGCGGGCAGCAGCCTCGGCCCCGCCGGATGTGACCGAGGCCAACATCCGGCGCCTCGTCGCGGAGATCACCTGGTACGGCATCCTGATCGGGACGACCATGAACCTGATCCAGGTGTATGTCGTCCGCCTGGGCGCATCGAGCCTGCTCCTCGGCGCGGTTACATACGGCGCGGCGCTGGTCAGCATCCTCTGGCAGCTGCCTGCGGGCCGGCTGATGGCCGCAAGCGGGCACCGGCTGCGCTGGGTCGTCACCAGCCTGCTCACGCACCGCCTGCTCTATCTTGCCATCGCGCTGCTGCCTTTTTTCCTCACGCGCGGGCGGGCCGAAATCACCGTCCTGCTGGTTATCCTGCAGGCGTTTCCGCTGGCCGTGGCAAATACCAGCTTCCTCGCGATGATGGCCGACATGCTGCCCCCGCGGCGCACCACGCAGATCGTCGGCTGGCGCATGGCCGGGCTGGGCATCACCAGCACGTTGAGCACCCTCGCCGCAGGCCGTATCCTGCAATGGCTGGCTTTCCCGCTGAACTACCAGGTCATCTTTCTGATTGGTTTCGCAGCCTCGCTTGTGAGTGTGTGGTACGTCAAGCAGCTACAGGTCGTCGACCCGCTGCCGCGCCGCAGCGAGAAGCCGCTGCTGGGCGACGTGGGCCGCATGTTGCAGCGCCCCGGATACGCGGTGTTCCTCCTGGTCGCCTGCCTCAGCCACGTCGTCATCGGCATGATCTCGCCGCTGCTCCCGCTGTACTGGGTGCGCCTGCTCGCGGCCACGGACGGGCAGATCAGCATCCTGGTGACTGCGGCTTCTGCGGCCGGGGTCGTCGGCGCACTGTCCATGCAGCGGCTGGTCGGACGGATCGGCCGGGTGTGGGCGCTGGCGCTGGCCCCCGCGGGCTATGCCCTGTACCCGCTGCTGACCTCCCTCTCGCCCTCCATCTGGTGGCTCATTCCCTGGGCCATGATGGCCGGGTTCTTCATCTCCGCGCTCTACACCACCCTGTTCAGCAACATGGTCGCGCTCACGCCGGATCACGAGCGCACCGAGTACGTTTCCCTCTACAACCTGGCTCTGTTCGGCGGCATGTTCATCGGCCCGATTATCAGCGGCTTCCTGGCCGACATCCCCGGCGGCATCGTGCTCGGCCTGCGCCTGGCCGCGGTGGTCGGTTTCGTCGCGGCGCTGCTGGTGGTGTCTCAGCGGCGGCTGTTGCTACACGCCGGCAGGCAAGCCGATGCCTGAGAGGTGATTCCTTGCCCCACTATCGCAAACTAATCGGTACGAAGTGTTACCTGTCACCGCCCAGCCCGGCGGACGCCGAGCTGTGGGCCAACTGGGACAACGACCTGGAAGTGGCGATCCCGCTGGGCGATGAAGCCTACCTGTCGCTGTCGCTGGAGAGCGAGCAGAACCACCTGGCCGAGGACCTGCGCTTGCAGCGGCCCATCTTCAGCATCGTGGACCTGGCCAACGACCAGGTGATTGGTCGGTGCGTGCTCTTCGCTATCGACCAGCTCAACCGGCGGGCGATGCTCGGCATCGTCATCGGCGAAAAATCCTACTGGAGCCGGGGCTATGGACAGGATGCGCTGCGGCTGCTCCTCGATTACGGCTTTAACCTGCTCAACCTCAACGCCGTTTCGCTCGGCGTGTTCACGTTCAATGAGCGGGCCATCCAGGCCTACCGGAAGGTCGGCTTCCGTGAGGTCGGCTTGCAGCGACAGGCGCGCATCATCGCCGGGCGCAAGTACGACGTGCTGCTGATGGATATCCTGGCTGAGGAGTTCGAGGCGGGCCGCATCGCGGGCCTGCTGGACGAGATGGGAGGGTGACATGGCGCAGGTGTTGCTGGAAGCGTGTGTGGATTCGGTGGAGTCGGCGCGGGCCGCGCAGGCGGGCGGCGCGGGCCGCGTCGAGCTGTGTGCGGACCTGCTGGAGGGGGGCATCACGCCGAGCGACGGCACGGTGGCGCTGGCCTGTCGCGAACTGCGCATCCCCGTCAACGTGCTGATCCGTCCGCGCGGGGGCGACTTCTGTTATTCCGATGTCGAGCTCGCGGTGATGGCGCACGACATCCGGCGCGCGCGGGAGCTGGGAGCGGCGGGCGTGGTGATTGGGCTGCTCGATCCCGACGGCACAGTGGACATAGCCCGCACGCGCGAGTTGATGGGGCTGGCGCGGCCGCTCAGCGTGACGTTCCACCGCGCCTTTGACATGGCGCGCGACCCGTTCGAGGCACTCGAGACGCTGATCGAGCTGGGGGTGGACCGCATCCTGACGTCCGGCCAGGAAGCGACCGCGCTGGAAGGGCTGGACCTGCTGGCGGAGCTGGCGCGGCGTGCGGGCGACCGGATCATCATCATGCCCGGCGGGGGCATCAGCGAGCGGAACATCGGCAAGATTCTTGCGAGCTGCCACCCGCGCGAGGTGCATGCGTCGTTGCGCTCCACCCGGGAAGGCCGCATGACCTACCGCAATACGCGCTGCTACATGGGGGGCGTCCTCCGCCCGCCGGAGTTCACCGTGTCGCAGACGAATGCCGACCGCGTGCGTCAGCTTGTAGAGGGGCTGGTGGAATAGAACGCAGATTGGACTGATTCATCTGATCTCTTGGCTCAATCCTGTAGATCAGTGCCATCAGCGTTTATCAGCGTTCTATTGAGCTCTCAAGTCCGTCAGCACTGTCCTGTTTTCGTCGGCTGCACATCGGGATTTGGCGGCAGCGTGGCGCGATACTCGGTCTATCGATAATGGGAGGAGGTAACCCATGAAGAAGACCGTTCTTGTCGCAGGGCTGTTGCTGTTGGCCGTCGTTATTCTGGCCGGCTGTGTAGCTGGTCCCAATCCGGCCGTGAACTCGCCCGATGAAGAGGGCCGCGTCGCCGGCTTCTGGCAGGGCCTGTGGCACGGGATCATTGCACCCGTGACGTTCATCATTTCGCTGTTCTCCGACACGGTGCACGTCTTCGAGGTGCACAACAACGGCAACTGGTATGTGTTCGGGTTCCTGCTGGGCCTCGCGCTGATCTGGGGCGGTGGAGGGCGCGGGAGTGCGGGCCGGCGGCGCTGAACGGCAGACCGGTGATATCAAGTGTAACTCCGGGTTAGCCATAGAGGATGCAGAGGACACTGAGCTCTGTACTTTTGAAGTTCAGAATCGTCCTCCGTGTCCTCTGTGATCTCTGTGGCTGACAATCGTTCGTGAGGAGAGTGCATCATGGCCGAGTTTCGCCTGGACGTAGGCGCGGATACGACGCCGTTCCCGCATTACTGGGAGCAGTGCATCGGCAGTTGCCATGCCGTCATGGGCCTGCGCGCTGACTGGCGCGTGCAGCTGGAGAAGTGCCGCCGGGAGCTGGGCTTCCAGTATGTGCGCTTCCACGGCCTGCTCGACGATGACATGAGCGTCTGCATCCGCGACGTCGATCTGTTCCGGGGCGAGACCGAAGGCAGCCTGCGCTACTCCTTCTTCAACATCGACGCCATCTTCGACTTCCTCCTGAGCATCGGCATGAAGCCGTTCATCGAGCTGGGGTTCATGCCCAGCGCGCTGGCGTCCGGGCCGACCACCTGCTTCCACTACCGGGCCAACGTCACTCCGCCGGCGGATTACGGCGAGTGGGAGGCGCTCATCCGCGCGCTGACGCAGCACCTGGTCGAGCGGTACGGGCTGGCCGAAGTGCGTACCTGGTTCTTCGAGGTGTGGAACGAGCCCAATCTCAGGTACTTCTGGGCGGGCACCCAGGAGGAATACTTCCGGCTGTACGAGCACGCGGTGCGCGCCATCAAGGGGGTGGACGGTGAGTTGCGCGTCGGCGGCCCCGCGACCTCGGTCAACGCCTGGATTCCGGACATGCTCGACTTCTGCCGCAGCGCCGGCGTGCCGATTGATTTCGTGTCCACCCACCACTACCCCACCGATGACCCGCTATGGCGCAACAGCAACCTGACCATCGAGGAGTTCTTCCGGCAGTTTGCCCATGAGATGGGCAAGTATGAGCGCGGCGTCCTGCGCAAGATGACCGCGCGGGCGCGCGAGCAGGCCGGCGACCTGCCGCTCTACTACACCGAGTGGAATATCTCCGCGGCGTTGCCGGACCCCCTGCACGACGAGCCGTATGCCGCGGCGATGGTGCTCAAGACCATCGCGGACAACGATGGGCTGGTGGATGGTTATTCGTTTTGGACGTTCTCCGACCTGTTCGAGGAGCGCGGGCAGTTTGCCGCACCTTTCCACGGCGGCTTCGGCTTGCAGAACATCTACGGCATCCCCAAGCCGACCTATCGCATCTTCGAGCTGCTGCACCGCCTGGGCGACCGGCGGCTGCCGGTGGGAGGGGGAGCAGGCTCCACGGCCGAGGTGCTGGCCGTGCGCGACGGATCCCGGCTGACGGTGTTGGCGTACAACCACAATGTCCCTGCGGAGCCGATCGGCACGGAGGAAGTGGTCCTCGCCCTGCAGGGCGTGGCGCTGAACGGGCCGGTCGGCATCACGCGGCTCGATGACGCGCATGCGAACCCCAAGCAAAGATGGATCGAATTGGGGAGTCCCGAGTATCCGACGCGGGACGAACTGGCCGAGCTTGAGCGCGCCTCCGTGCCGGTGGTGAATGACCTCATGCCCCAGCGCACGGTAGATGGCAGCCGACTTGTGTTCTCGCTCCCTCCGTACGGCGTGGCGTGTTTGACGATTGAGCTGGCCTAAGGGCAACTACGGAATACACGGACCACGCGGAAGCATCGCAGCTCAAGACGTATCAAGCGCGCAGCATCCTCGCGGCATGGAAGGCCAAGCCGACCTTTTGCAGGCGGGTGGTCGTTGCCCGTTTCGTAAACACATCGTACCCGTTCCGCCGGATGGCCGCGTGAATGGCCCGGTAGACCTCCAGCGCGGCCATCACGGCCCACCGGCCGCGCGCCAGGCGGCGCACCCCCGGCCGCGCGTGCTCATAGTAATTCTCCGCCCGCGCCATCTCGAACTCCATCAGCCGAATGAACGCGGGCGTGACCCGGCTCGCGGCCAGGTCCGCCTCGGTGACGCCGAACTGCGCCATGTCTTCCTGGGGTAGATAGACGCGACCGATGCGCCAGTCCTGTCCCACGTCGCGCCAGAAGTTGCTGAGCTGCATGGCGATGGACAGGCTGTCCGCGTGGGGCAGCGTGTCCTCCACCGTGTGTGGCGCGCGCACGCCAACCATGTAGACCATGGCCCGGCCGACCGGCAGCGCGCTGCCCTCCATGTAGTACAGCAGGTCGGCCAAGGTCGCAAAGCGCGTAATCGTGATGTCGTCGCGCATTGCGCGGAAGTAGGGGGTCATCACGTCCGCCGGGATGTTGTACTTGAGTGCGGTATTGAGATACGCGCGCATGACGGGATGATCGCTCGTGCCGGTCTCGAACGCGCGCCAGTACGCCCGCTCCCAGTCCTCGATCGCCGCTTCCCGTGAAGCGAACCCCGCGTGCGTCACGTCCACCCGGTCGTCGCCCACGCGCATGAGCGCGTACAGGGCTTCGACGTCGCGCAGGATGCCCCCCGGCAGCAGCCGCGAGGCAAACGCATAGTTCTTGCTGGCGGCGGACATGATGCGGCGGCACTCCGCGTAGTCGGCGGGGATCGCAACTGTGCCGCGTTCCTTTACGTCAACCATGAGCGAAAACACCCATGCCTCTACATCCGATAATCCACCGCCAGCCGTTCGGCCAGCAGCCGCGCGGACAGCAGCACCATGGGCATGCCGATGCCCGGGTAGGTGCCCTGGCCGACGAAGTACAGCCCGCTGATGTCGCGCGCTTTGTTGTGCGGCCGGAAGTAGGATGACTGGAAGAAGCCGTGCGAGAGCGAGCCGAACGCCACGCCGTACGGGGCATTGATGTCGCGCAGCCAGTCCGCCGGCCGGTACTCGCGCTCCCAGACGATGTGCTTGCGGATGTCGGGGTCCACGATGCGCTCGAGCTGGCGCAGCAGCTTCTCGCGCACGACCGGCGCGGCGTCGTCCCAGTTGACGTTGCCCTGCAGGTTGGGCATGGGCGCGAGCAGGTAGAGCACGCTGTGGCCGGGCGGCGCGAGGCTCGGGTCGGTGATGGTCGGGTTGTTCAGGTGGAAGGACGGGTCTGCGGGTAGGGTCTTGCTGCGGAAGATGGCATCCAGGTTCGCGCGGTAATCCTCCGAGAAGTACAGCGCCTGGTGGCGCATGTGGGGATACAGCTTGTCCACGCCGAGGTAAAGCAGGTAGCCGGAGCAGGCGTACTCCATCTTCGCCAGCTTCGCGTCGGGGTAGTCGCGGCGGTGCTCCGCAGCAATCAGCTTGCGGTACGTATAGACCAGGTCGGCGTTGGAGACGACGATGTCCGCGGCGATGAACTCGCCCGATTCGAGGCGCACCCCGCGCGCCGCGCCGCCCTCCACCACGATCTCGGCCACGGGCGATTCCGTGCGCAGGCGCACGCCCATCTCCCCGCCGAGCTTGACCATGTCCTCGATGACGCTGTAGATGCCGCCCATCGGGAAGGTCATGCCCTCCACGAGGTCGGCATAGGTAATCAGGCTGTACATCGCGAGCGCGTCGATCGGTGACAGGCCCAGGAACATCGAGTGAAAGGAGAACGCCTTGCGCAGTTTGTCGGTCCGGAAGAACTGCCCGACCTGGTCGTAGAGCTTCTGATAGGCCTGCGTCCGGGCCAGCCGCCAGCCGGCCACGGGATTCGCCAGGTCGAAGATCGAGTCATAGTTGCGCGTCACGAAGTCCATCGCCAGCCGGTACTTCTGCGCGCTTGCACCGATGAACTCGAACAGCCGCTCCGTGACGCCCGGCTCGATGCGCTCCGCCTCCGCCGCCAGCTTCGCCATGCCGTTGTACAGGTCCATGTGCGTGTCGTCGTGGAAGTAGATGCGGTAGTTGGGGTCCAGCGTCGTGAACCGGATGCGCTGGTTGATGTCCTGGCCGACCGCGCGATAGGTTTCCTCGAAGGTATCCTTCATCACGAGGATGGTGGGGCCGATGTCGACGCGGAAGCCGTGCTCCTGCAGGACGTTGCTGCGGCCGCCGGGCCGCCGCTGCTTTTCCAGCACGGTCACATCGAACCCCATCTTGCGCAGCCGCAGCGCCGCGGCCAGCCCGCCCATCCCGGAACCGATGATAATAACCGACTTCATGATGTGCTCCTCAAATCTGCGGTGACCGCCTCCGCGGCCAGTTTGCCCGAAAGCATGACCATCGGCACACCGCCGCCCGGATGGGTCGTGCCGCCTGCCAGGTAGAGCGCGGGGATGTCGCCGGCGCGGCTCGTCGGCCGGCGGAAGGCCACCCACGGGCTGTCGAACAACTCCCCGTAGAGCGCGCCGCGCCAGCCGCCGGTCCGGGCTGCGAGGTCGGCGGGCGTGATGACCTGCTCGGTCACGATGCGGTCGCGCACGTCCAGCCCGAACTGCGCGAAGCGGCGCAGCACGACTTCGCGGTACGCGGCTGCCTGCGTAGCCCAGTCGAACGCGGGGCCGGTCGGCGGCGCATTGCCCAGCACGTACCAGTTTTCGTGCCCGGCCGGCGCATCGTTCCGCTCGGTCTTGGACGTAATCGCGAGATAGAGCGTCGGCTCCGCAGGCGGCACGCCGCGGTCGAAGATATCCGCGAACTCCTGCGGGTAGTCGCGGCAGAAGAAGATGTTGTGATGCGCGAGCTGCGGATGTTCGCCGCGGATGCCCCACAGCAGGATGAAGCCGGAGCAGGAATGCCGCGCCGAGGTCAGCCGGTCGACCTTGCGCGCGGAAATCACGCCGCGCGGGAGCAGCGACGCATAGAGCGTCGTCACATCCACGTTCGCCAGCACCGCATCTGCAGGGAGGAATTGTCCGCTCGCCAGCGTGACGCCCACTGCGCGGCCATCCCTGACCTCGACCTGTGCAACCCGGCTGCCAGTACGCACCTCGACACCCAACTCGCCCGCCAGCCGCGCCAGCGCGCGGGCAATCGCGTAGATGCCGCCCTGCGGGTACCAGACGCCTTGCGTCAGCTCGACGTGGCTGATGACGCCGAGCGTGGCCGGCGCGAGGTACGGGCTGGAGCCGATGTAGGTCGCAAAGCGGCCGAAGAGCTGGCGCAGATGCGGCGAGCGGACGTAGCGGCGGATGGAAGCATCCATGCGCAGCCACGGGGCCATACGGAGCGCGTCGGCCGGCGCGGCCTCGCGCAGGCTGTGCAGCCCCGGCCGCTCGCCGTAGATGAACAGCGGCCCGGTGATGCGGTGCAGTTGCGCGGCGTAGGCCAGGTAGGCCGCGTAGCCCTCGACATCCCGGGCATCGATGGCCGCGATCTGCTCGGCGAGCCGCGGCCAGTCGCGCGTGGCGTCGAGCACCGTCCCATCCTGGTAAAAGTACCGCGTGAGCGGGTCGACCGGGCGCAGCGTCAGGTAGTCCTCGAGGCGGCGGCCCGCCGCGGCAAACAGGTCGGCCAGCACGTGCCGCATGGTGATGACCGACGGGCCGGTGTCCCAGCGGAAGGCACCCTGGCCGTCCGGTGCAGCCGCGCGCACCTCGTGCATCTTGCCGCCGATCGCCTCGTTCTGTTCGAGCACGGTCACGCGCAACCCGGCTGCAGCGAGCCGGATGGCCGCGCTCAGACCGGCGATGCCTGCGCCGATCACAACGACCTCTTTGCGTGTATCGGGCGCGCCAGCCGCTTTGCTCACGGTTCTGCCTCCTGCACTGGTTTGATGACGCGGCCCTTCCACATCGGCCCGCCGTAACGCACCTGCCACCATGCCGAGCGCGCGGAGATGACGGTCATCAGCACGGCAGACACAGGCATCAGCAGGGCATCGCGGCCGCGCTGCCCCGTGAAGCGGGCGGTGACTGCGCGCACGCCCATGCCCAGTGCGGTCAGCGCGAGCGGCCACCAGGGCCACCCACGGCGCTGAAGCGCCGTACTACAAACATGTTCCTGGTTTGTAGTGCGGCGATTGATCGCCGCCTTGCCTGCGCACGCCCCGTTCGTAGTGCGGCGCTTCAGCGCCGCCTTCCCTGCAGGCGCCAGCAACCATACGGGCGGGAAGAGGAACACGAGCCAGTGAAACAGCGTTGCCAGGCCCATGAAGAAGAGCGAGCTGCCATAGCCCGCCAGGATGTTCTTGGCATACCCGTCGCGGACGGACGGCCAATCGGTGTACATGCGGCACGCGACCACTCCGTCGCCGTCGGCCATGCGCAGCCGCAGCCGCGCGGCCTTGATGCGCCGCGCGAACTTGACGTCCTCCAGCACCTCACCCCGGATGGCTGCGTGCCCGCCGATTGCATTGTACGCGGCACGGCGAAAGGTCAGACACTGCCCGGTCGCCGCGGCGAACGGGGTCCACGGCGCATAGTGCGTCAGGAAGACGGGCAGATACCCCACGACGACCAGCGCCATCAGCGGAACCACCAGGCGTTCCGGCCAGCTTTCCGTCACCTGCGTCGGCCAGACTGTCAGCAGGTCCGCATCCGTGCGGGTCTGCTCGGCCACGACCGCGGACAGGCCGCCGGGCAGCCAGACTGTGTCGGCATCGGTGAAGACCAACAGGTCGCCGCGCGCAGCCTGCGCCAACTGGTGACAGGCCCAGTTTTTGCCCGCCCAGCCGCGCGGCAGGTCTGCGCCGGAGATGACGCGCAGCCGCCCGTCGCCGTGCCCGGCCACACGCGCCAGGTCGCCCGTGCCATCGGTCGAGTGGTCATCCAGCACGATCAGCTCGAAGCAGGGATAGTCCTGCGCCAGCAGCCGCGCGACTGTGCCGCTGATGACCGGGGCCTCATTGCGCGCAGGCACGAGCACCGAGACCAACCCAGTCCTCTGGACAGGGCCATCTTGACCCCGTCTGCCGCGAAAATACAAGTCGCGCTCCTGGATCAGCCACCGCTCCAGCCGCGACACAGGATGCGCGAGCCGCGGGAAGAGCACGAGGTTGGCGAGGGTGATGCCCGTCATGCCGAGCAGCGCAGCGGACGCGAAGAGCGCGAGCAGCACCATCACACACCCTCCCGGTGGCCGCGCGCGGACCGCAGGCGGGGCGCATGGCGCAGGTCGGCGCGGTGCGTCCAGGCCAGGATGAGCAGAGTCGCGGCCCATGCGCCTAACAGCGGCCCCGTCGCGCCGGTCAGCAGCAGGTAGACCAGCCAGACCAGCCACGCGGCCATGACCGACCAGCCGGAGTTGGCCTGTACGTTGTTGATGATGACCAGCGGCAGGGCCATGACGAACGGACCTAAGGGCACGGTCAGGCTGCTCCACGCGCCGAAGGTGACCGCGACGGCCTTGCCCCCGCGGAAACGCAGGAAGGGCGAGAACGCATGGCCGAGGATGGGGGCCACGATGACAGGCAGCAGCGGCCAGCCGTCCACCCGGAAGACATAATGCGCAAGCGCGACGGGAAGCGCGCCCTTGAGCATGTCGAGGAAGATCACGAGTGCACCGAGGCCGCGGTTGCCCGCGCGAATGACGTTCGTGCCGCCGGGGTTGCCGTCGCCATACTGCCGCGGGTCGCGGTGCAGCACGCGGCGCCCCAGCCACACCGAGAACGGGATGGCGCCGAGGAAGAATCCTACGACTGCCCAGAGACCTGCCACCTACTCCTCCAGCCCGACCGCCATGCAAGCGCCACGAACAACCCCATCCCCACGAAACCCGCGAGCGCGGGGCCATACAGTCCCCAGAACAGGATGAGCCCGACCGTCTCGATGAGCCAGGTCAGCGTGTAGATGACGAGAAGGGGTCGCGTGGGGAGTACGGGCGGCCGCGCCAGCGCGGTAATCAGCGCGGACACGGCCAGCCACCCCGCGTAGTTTACGAGCGGGATGCCGAAGTATTGCCCCGGCTGGTCCCACGTCCAGAGACCCCAATGGACCATCTGCGGGTCGAGGAACAGGTCCCACGCAGTGAACGCGAGCGCGCTGACGGCCACGAACAGCGGCCCCGACGCCCGGCCGGTGATGCGCTGGCTGACGGCCCACGCGGGCGGCAGCATCATCAGCCAGGCGAGCGGGATGAGCAGGGGCACGCCGAGCAACTGCGGCTGGAGCCGGTCGGTGTAGTGATACGCGCCGAAGGGGAAGCCGGTCTGCGAGCCGAGCGCCTCGGATGCCCAGGCCACGACCGCGACGGTTGCCACGATGAGCGCGGCGCGGCGGACGCCTCCGGCCCGGATGAGGAAGAAGATCGCCAGCCAGGCCTGCAGCAGCACCGTCAGGATGACGCCGGCGATCAGCCCGCCGCGGCCCACGATCCACTCGCCGATGGGCATGGCGAGCATCCCGGCGACCCAGGCGATGAGCAGCTTGCTCGCGTTTCCGTGCCAGTCCGCAGGCGCTATCAACGCCGATATCTGTGCCGTAATCGCTTTACGCATCGTGTGCAACAGCTTGCGTCCCGTGCTGTCCGGGCGGGTATCAGAATCGATCATCAGGTTCCTGCTTATCTGTCGGTCACTTCGGCTGCAAAGTCGAGCAGCGCCCGCTCGACATCAGGCCATGCGGAGTTGCCTGGCCGCATCAGGTCGTGCTCGCCGTCCACTTCCACGTAGCGGGCCCCGCGGGGCAGCCGCGCCAGGAGCTTGCGCGCACCGGCCGGCCGTGCCACGGTGTCGCGGCTGCCCTGGATGATCAGCACGGGCGGAGTGACCTGCGGTGCGGCTGCCAGCATGCGCCGCCCGGCCGTGCGTACCTGGTCGATGAGGGAGAGCGGCACGCGGAAGTCCCGCATCGCGGCCTGCACCTGCGGATCGCCCAGGTCCACATCCGGCATGAACCCGCGGATGCCCGCGGCCAGGCGCGGGTCGCTGAAGTCGGCCTTGCGCAGAGGCCGAAAGCCAACCGGCAGGAAGGGCCGCACGAAGAACTCCGCAGGGCGCAGCCACCACGGTTCCGGCCAGTGAAACGGCGCCAACAGCACGAGGCCCGCGGGCCGCAAGGTGTTGGCCGCAGCGACGGACAGCGCCGCGCCCAGGGAGTAGCCGACAAGGAGGTCCGGGCCGCGGCCATCTGCCGCCAGCTCGCGACCGGCGTCGAGCACAGCCGCCTGCCATTCACCGTGCTCGCGCTCGGGCAGTGTGGCAATGTCCGCACCGAAGCCCGGCAGCAGCGGCACGCTGACCGTCCAGCCGGCCCGGTGCAGCGACTCGGCCAGCCCGCGCAACTCGTCCGGCGTGCCCGCAAACCCGTGGATGAGCAGCGCGGTCTGCGGCCCGCCTGCCAGCCGGAACGACCTATGCTCCGGTCCGGCGAACGCCGCGCTGAAGGCCTGGTGGACCGTCGTCTCCGGCGCGCCATGGGGCACTGCCAGCGCGTGCAGCAGGTCGAAGATCAGTAGGAAGCCGCCCTGGAGGATGACGCCCCAGCCGCTGCCTGCGGCGAAGAGGTCCGTGCGCCCCAAAGTATACACCAGGAGCACGCCCCCGGCCACGTACAGCACGTCCAGCCCGGTATTGAGCCACAGCAGTCGGCGCAGGTTGGCCGCAACGCGGCCGACCGCCCGTGCATCCCCGCGGCTGGCCGCGCGCTGGCGGGCGGCGCTGCGCTGCCCGAAATAGGCGATGGCGGCGTCGATGCCGCCCCAGGCTACCGCCTGCACGCCGAACCCGCGCCAGAACGCATCACCGAGGGCCAGCAACAGCAGACCCCCGATGACGCTCAGCGCGGACCAGAGCAGCAGCCGCCGCGCCAGGAGGTTCTGAAAATCCCAGATCACCGTCAAGCTCACTTCTCAGCCAGGGGTGCAATCTGCGGCCCTGCCGGCGTGTCGCGCACTTCCCAGCCCAGCGCCGCGACCTGCGCCCGCAAGCGGTCGGCAGCCGCCCAATCGCGGCGGCTCCGGGCAGCCTCGCGCTGCGCGACCAGCGCCTCTACCTCGGCCGGCGGCTGCTTGGTGTGTGCGTCGGCCTCGTGTACGGCGAGCGCTTCGGCCCACACAGCGGCGGGCAGGCCCGCGTCCGGTGCAGGCCAGGCAAACGGCCCGAACTCGGCCAGCGAACAGCCGCCCGACGCGATGATGCGGGCTCCCTCGGGCCGCAGCACGGTGACTCCGCCCGCGCCCATGACTTCAGCGGAGCCGTCGGCCAGGTTGATGTAAAGCGCAGTGTGCTCGTCGATGCCGACCACCGTGACAGCCGGCGGCAGCATCGCATGCAGTATCTCGAAGCGTGACCGGCCCATGAAACAGCAGCTCGTGTCAAGCTCCGCGCCGCCCTCGGCGTTGTTCCAGTGGGGCACAAACACCAGCTTCAACCCATACGGCCCGAACAGGTCCAGCCCCGGCTCCCAGTGCAGGTCATGGCCGGCTTTGTAAATCTCGTAGACCGGCAGGGCGAACGCGCTGATCGAGACGACTGCTGCGCTCGCCAGCACCAGGGATGCGCCCACCCGCTGTCGCGCAATCGTGCGGTGCCAGGCGAGGCTGCCGGTCAACTGCCGGACGGCGTAGGTGGGGCTGCCCGGACCCATGAACAGCAGGTCGGCCTGCAGCAGCGGGGCAGTGATGTCTGGGTCATCGGGGCTGAATCGCGTCCCGCGCTGCCGTGCCGGGATGACCTTGATTGCGGGCCGGTAGTTCTGCAGGCGGGTTTGCAGGAAGTCGGCCACCCGGCCCGCCACGCGCGCAGAGTTCAGCTCGAAGCCTGCCGGGGTCTCCAGCACGGCGACGCGCAGCGGCGTGGGCAGGACGCGTGCCAGCGCCTCGAAGACGCGGCCCCCGGCCAGCGAGGTCTCGCCCGAACCCAACAGCGCAATGCGCCCCGGCGCATGTCCCTCGGTGTGCATGGTGGTCCTAACGAGTAACGAGTAAAAAGTAATCAGTAACGAGTAATGAGTAAGGAGTAACGAGTGAGCTCCCAGTACTCTTTACTTTTTACTCGTTACTCATTTCTCGTTACTCCTTACTTCCATTTGTTCTACGGGGCCGACGACCTCCAGCCCGGCATGGCGGCCTGTGCCCTCGAAGATGACTTGCTCAGGCGACTTCTGCGCGACGAGCCGGACGTGGACCGTGGCCGTCAGGCTCTCCAGCACGCGCTGGAGCATGGCGGTGCGCTCCGGCGAGTGCAGCAGCCCGGCGTGGCTGCGCCGCGCGGTGATTTCCAGGCGATAACCGCCACGGCGGTCGGGACGATCTGCAAGATGCAGCACGACCCGGTCGTCATCCACCTCGAAGCGTTGGAGCTGCGCGCCAGTATAGGTCGCAAAGCGGTAGAGCCGCCCTTCGTGCCACAGGCCTGCGATATAGCCGTCAAACTGGTTGCCCAGCCACGGGATGATCGCGACCGAAGCAGTTAGCGAAGTGCCCGGCGTATCGAAATGATTGGTCTGCATCCAGACCCACGCCTGCGGGAACGCCTGGCCCCAGTCCTTTTCGATGTAGCCGTGGCCGCCCCCGAAGTCGAGCAGCCGCCCATCTACCTCCAGGAAACCGTCGATGGCGTGGTCGAGGCTGATAACGCCGTGGTAGCACTCCATGAAGGGCGCATACGCGTACCAGCCCATGATGCCTGGCGAGGCCAGCGTGACGGGCCACGGAGTGCGCCCCTCGAAGCGCAGCGCGCCGCGCATGCGCCGTTCAGGTGCGTCGATGTCGAGCAGCAGACCGTCAACGCGAAAGTTATTCGGTCCAACCCAGATGTTGAACTCGTCGGGGGCTGCGCGGAAGGTCTCATACGGATAGGGGTGATAGGTGGACTGGCCGGTCGCGCCGTCGAGCGTCTGCACGAAGCAGTGCGAACTGCCCGGCTCCGTGCCGAGGAAGACGCCGGGAATCACCGCATAACGATGCGATTCGCCGGCGTCAACCAGCTTGAAATACCACCCTTCGAAGAAGGGCGGGCGCTTGCCCCAGCCGTGATACAGCTCCGGCTGCCAGATGGCCCGCCAGTTACGCATTGATTCTTTCCCGATTCAGTTCGTCAATAACTGCCAACAGCGTTTTATTGGCCGGAATATCGGACATGCTATTGGCCCGGTGCTCGTAGCGCACGGCGCCCGTCGCGTCCAGGATCAGCAGCGAGGGCATGCGTCCGAGCTTGAGGAGGTTGACCTCCTGTCCATAGCGGTTGGCAACCTCGTGGCCCGGATCGACGAGGCCGGGCATCGGCATGCGCTCCGCCGTCCAGAACTTGCTGACGTCGGGCATGTCTTCCGGCGAAATGACGAGAATCTCGGTATTGCGTTCCGTGAACTGCGCATAATCTTGGCGCAACTGCGCCATGTGCCGGCGGCAGAACGGTCAGTAGATGCTCCGGTTCAGCACCAGCACGAGATTCTTTCCGCGGTAGTCCGACAGTCTGACCGTGCTTCCGTTCGTTGCCGGCAGGGTGAAGTCGGGCGCGTCGGCGCCCATCAGTTTCTTGGCCACTCAGCGACTCCTTTCATGTCGACGTTGTCCATGAAAGTGTATCATACTGTTGATGCTTTGTCAATAGTTTGAAGAATGATTTCGACTGCGCCTACAGGGATTCCAAAGGCAGAGCCCTTTCCAAGATTGGAGTCGAGGCTTCAGCCGGTTTGGGAGTGTGCGGTCATAGCCAACCTGACCGGCTAAAGCCTCGACTCCATTTGCATCCGGGACGGCAGATGAGTTCGCATGTTACTTGTGGCTTTGCGCCGCAGGTCCGGCTGTGCCCACGGCCAGGGGTGCATCGGGCCGCACAATCAGGTGCTGCCACGCATAGAACACCACCCCGCCCATGATCAGGCTGGCCGCAAGGCCCGGCGCCCAGGCACCCACTGCGCCGAGCAGCGCGCTGCCCAGCAGCGGCGAAACAATGCGTGAGAGGCTCTCCAGCGAGCCGGCGATGCCGAGCGCGCCGCCGATCTCCTGCGGCTGCACGGCGCGCGTGATCGCGGAGTTGATGACCGTGTTGAGCACGCCCGTTGCGAAGGCAATCGGAATCATCACGACGAGCAGCACGGGCAGGTTAGGCGTCAGGCCCCAGGCCAGCAGCGACACGGCCATGATCGCCGTGCTCCAGAAGATCAGTTGGTACTCTCGGAAGCGCTTGGTCAGCGGGCCGATCAGCCCGCCCTGCACGATGATCGAGAGCAGACCCACATAGCCGAGCAGCCAGCCGGTGGACTGGGAGGTCAGGCCGAGGCGCACCATCGCCCACTGGGTGAAAATGGTCTGGAAGATGGCGGCGGCCAGGGCATAGAAGAGGCGGATGTTGAGCAGCGGGCCGACCCGCGGCTTGTTGAGCGCCTCCCACATCGCGCCGAGGCTGATGAGCGACCGCCGTTCGGTCAGCAGTTCCTCGCGGCGTTCCTTGGTCAGCGATTCGGGCAGGAAGAAGATGACGGCCAGCAGGTTGAGCAGTGCCAGTCCGGCCGCGGCAAAGGAAGGCACATCGTAGCCGAATGCGCTGAGCGCGCCGCCCGCCACCGGCCCCAGAATGAAGCCCAGGCCGAAGGCTGCACCGATCAGCCCCAGCCCCTTCGCCCGGTTCTCGGCGTCGGTGACGTCTGCAATGTACGCCTGCGCCACCGTGATGTTGCCGCCCGTCAGACCGCCGAGGAGCCGCGAGGCAAACATCACGCCGATGACCGTCGCGTTCTGAAGGGCGATGGCCTGTTCGCTGGTGGCCTGCGCCAGCGGGATGCCGGCCAGCGCCTTGCCCAGCGGCTCGGCCAGGCCGAGGATGACGAAGCTCAACGCGGTGCCCGCGATGCTAACGACGAGGATGGGTCGCCGGCCAAACCGGTCGGACAGGCGGCCGAGCAGCGGCGCACCGATGAATTGCGCGGCCGCGTAGGCCCCGGCCAGCCCGCCGATGAGGAGCTGGCTGGCCCCGTATGCCCCGGCATAATAGGGCAGCAGCGGCAGGATGAGGCCAAAACCGAGCAGGTCAATGAAGACGACCAGGAAGATACTCAACAAACGACTTCGACGCATGTAAACCTCTTAAGTCCGAATAAAGTCCAGACACCCGGTTTCGTGCGCAGCGAAGCTGTGCCTGAGAAACCGGGCTTCTGTTAATCTCCAGATCAGAAACCCGGATTCTCTGAGAATCCGGGTTTCCGGGTCAATCTGCCGATGAAACCCTTGACCGCAGCATTGTCTGTGCTCAGGAAGAGCACCATGCCGAATACGATCAGCATGTTAGTGAGCAGGAAGAAGATGACCTCTTCGATGGGCAGCACGCCCCCGATCATCACGCCGGTGGACTGCGACGGCGCAATCGTCCACGTGCCTGCGTCGATGGCGATGAAATCTGCGGCCGACAGGTAGAGCCAGGGGCCGAGGACACCCGGCAGCACGACGTGGCGCTGGTGCCAGAGCATGTCTGCGCCGAGCAGCATCTGGGGGATGACCGGGAAAAGCAGCCAGCCGACCGCCAGCGCCAGGTAGGTGCCGGGCTGCCAGCGCGAGAAGAAGAGCACCACTGCCGCCAGCCAGATGACTGCGGTGACGCCCGCGGCGACGAGATTCAGCCGGGGGCGCTTCGGGGCAGGGAGCGGCGCGGGCCGCAGATGCCGTCCGAGCCACAGCACCCACAGCCCGGTCAGCGCGGTCTGGACGACGAAGAAGGTGTATTCCTCGATGGGCACCCAGCCCAGGGTGATGCCCGTGACCAGGGCCGGATCGTAGTACCAGACGCCGGTCGCGACCAGGTAGTTATCCCACGGCGTGGTCCACAGGACAGCTACGACGATGTGCGCGGCAATCAGCAGCCCGCCGGGGAGCTGGCTGAGCGAGGGCGGCAATCGCAGGCCGCGCCGCGCATCCAGCCAGGTCAGGATGGCCAGAATCAGCAGCGGGATGCCCACGAAGCGAACGAGGAAACCGAAGTATGTCATGGCTCCCGCTCCCACTTCTCGCCCACGGGGGCGCCGTGGCGTGGGGGCAGCGGCAGCACTGCGGGCACCAACGTAATCTTGACCTCGGGGCCGGTCTGGCGGCGCCGGGTCAGCCGAGCCCAGCCCTCGCGAATCGCGCCTGCAGCCATGTTCAGCGCATTCATCTCCCGCAGTTCCAGCCCGGTCTTGCCGTCCGTCGCGGCGGAGGCCAGCCACGCCACGCGCTGCGCGGGGACCTCGGGCGGCTTGGCCCACATGCGGATGACCGTGGGCATGGCGCGCTGGAGCCGGCGCTCAAACCCCGCGACCGCGACCAGGTCGGTCAGGAAATCGGTGATCATCATGCCCGGGTTGTACGCGTGGATGCTGATGCCGGAGTCCCGATAGTCCTTCGCCAGCGACCGCGTGAAGCTGGCTTCCCATGCCTTGCTGGCCGCGTAGGCGGCCTGGTTGGGCGAAGCCTCGCCGTTCGACCCGCGGCCGAGGATGTTGATGAGCTTGCCGCGGCGCGCAGGCAGGAAGTAACGCAGCGCGACCATCGAGCCGTTGTACGTGCCGATGATGTTTGTCTCGATCACGCGCATAAAGGCGGACGACGCGACGTGCGCAGCCGGGCCGTAGGGCGCGCTGTAGCCCGCGTTGTTGACCCAGACGTCGAAGCGCTTGAAGTGAGCCACAGCGAACTGCGCCAGCGCCTCCACTTGCTCGGTGTCGCTGACGTCGCAGGTCGTGCCGACCACCTGTAACCCTTCTGCCTGCAGCGTGGCTGCCGCCTGCGCCACGGCCCCTTCATCCCGCGCGGCCAGCACCACCGCGGCGCCCTCCCGCGCGCACGCCCGCGCGCTCGCCAGGCCGAGGCCCCGGCTGCCGCCCGTAATCACAATGACCCGATCCTGCAACATGCCCATCGCTATGCCGTCACCCCTGTCGCATCCGCCGCCTGCTCCAGCGCGGCCACCTCATCCGTGTTCAACCGCCAGCCCAGCGCGCCCGCATTCTCCGCGGCCTGCCGCGCGTTCTTTGCGCCGGGGATCGGCAACGTCCCCTTGCAGATGAGCCAGTTGAGGCTCACCTGGCTGGGGGTCTTGCCGTGCGCCTGTCCGATGTCCCGCAGCAGCCCGCTCAACGGGGCGACCTTCCCCAGTACCTCATCGTTATACCGCCGCCCGCGCCGGCCTGCGGGCCGGCTGCCGGGTGCATACTTGCCGGTGAGCAGGCCCTTCGCCAGCGGGCTGTAGGCGATCAGTGTGATGCCCAGCTCCTGGCACGCTGCGAGGAGACCGTTCCGCTCCGGCTGGCGGTAGAGCAGGCTGTACTGCACCTGGTTGCTCGCCAGCGGCACTCCGCGCTTCGTCAGAGTCTCATGCGCGCGGCGCATCTGGTCCACGCTGTAGTTGCTGACGCCCACCGCGCGCGTCAGACCCGCCTCGACCGCATCCGCCAGCGCATCGGCCCAGGTCGTCACGGAGCGCGGCGGGAAGGGCCAGTGAATCTGGTACAGGTCCACCTGGTCCAGGTCCAGCCGGTCCAGGCTGTCGCGCAGGGCCGCCGTGAGCCGTCCCCTGGTCAGCCGCCAGGGATAGGGCATGTACTTGGTGGCAATCACGGGCCGCTCGCCGCCCGCGGCGATATGCGCCTTGACGAACCCACCCAGAAACCGCTCGGATTGGCCCCGGCCGTACATCTCCGCAGTGTCGAAGAGGTTCACGCCCGCGGCCAGGCTGGCATCGAACGCGGCCTGGATTTCTGCCTCCGCGTAGCCCTGGCCGTAGTTCCACATCATGGTATCGCCCCACTGCCACGTGCCGAGCCCTAGCGGCGGCACGTGCAAGCCGCTTCGGCCCAGCTCGATTCGCTCATCCTGCATCTTGGTCCCCACTCTCCCCAAGGTTTGTAGTAGGGGCTTCAGCCCCCCGTCCGGTGCTCAAGCGCCGGCTACGAACCCCTGAACTTACAACCCCAGGCTGTCGATCGCCTCGCGGACGGCCGCCGCACCCGCGTGCAGCGCTGCGGTCTCCCCTGCATCCAACCTCACGGGCAGGCTGGCAACCACCCCGCTGCCGCCGAGCAGCAGGGGCAGCGAGACCGTCACGTCCCGCACGCCCGCGACTTCGGGCAGGGGCGTGCAGACGGTCATAATCGCGCGCTCGTCGCGCAGAATCACATCCACGATACTGGCAAGCGCGCTGCCGATGCCGTAATATGTCGCACCTTTGCCCGCAATGATCGAGCGGCCCGCGAAGCGGACCCGCTGGTCGATGTCCTGCATGACGCTCTCGTCCAGCGTGATCCCGCGCAGATCGCAGAACTCGCGCACGCTCGCGCCGCCGACGGTCGCCAGCGACCAGGTCAGCACCTGCGAATCGCCGTGCTCGCCCAGCACGTAGCAGTGGACGTGATGCGGATCGACGCGCAGGTGTTCGGCCAGCAGGGTGCGGAACCGGGCCGTGTCCAGCGTCGTGCCGGAGCCGATGACGCGGCTGCTGGGGATGCCGTGTTCCGTTGCAATGGCCGCGGTGAGATGCGTGGTGACATCCACCGGGTTCGTCGCCAGCACCAGGACTGCATTCCCGGCATGTTCCAGTACCTGCGGCACCACTTGCCGGAAGACTGCGGCGTTGCGCTGAAGCAGTTGCAGCCGCGACTCGCCTGGCTGGCGGCCGACGCCGGCTGCGATGACCACCGCGCGGCAGCCCTTGAGGTCCGCATAGTCGCCCGCGCGCACATCCAGAGGGTCGTGCAAGAAGGGCACCGCGTGAGAGATGTCCTCGGCCTGGGCCTGCGCGCGCTCCCGGCTGACATCCACCATCACAATCTCGCGGCCCACGCCTCGCATCACCATGGCATAGGCGGCTGTGCCGCCAACCTGTCCGCTGCCGACAATGCCCACCTTCATGGCTCATTCCCTCCTGCGAAAGTCGTCACAGGTATTCTACCACTGCCGTGCGAAGAAGGCTGCATCCTTCCGTCCCGTCCGCATCTGAGGATGCGGACTCCGCTCTTGAGCATGAGCGTTGAGCACAGGCATCCTGAGCGGAGGGCGTCGCCGACGCCCGGAGTCGAAGGATATCGACGTGCGGCGTTCTTCGACTGCGCTACGCTCCGCTCAGAATGCCCGCGCGGGTCGGTGCACTCGCCATTCCCGTGCTTCTCACGAGGGCATCCGCGACGCGTGCGCCGCCGAGCGCCGTCGCGAGGACCGACTGGCCGGGGAAGATGCTGTCGCCCACCAGCCAGAGGCCGCGGTCCTGGCGCGGCCCCCACGCGCGCAGCAGCGAGGTCTGCGGGAAGCCGCCCACCCACCCGCGGCTCCGGCTCGTGAATCGCTGAAACGTCACCGGCGTGCCGGGCAGGACCAGGCGTGCGGCGCTGCGCAGGCCGGGCAGCGCAACCTCTGCGGCCGTCAGCACGCGGTCGCTGTACTCCGCCTTGCGCGCCTCGTAGGCCGGCCGGTCCGTCTCGAACAGGCGCCACCACGGCCGCAGGTCAGTGTGCGTGCTGAGCGTCAGCGCGCGATGGCCCTCCGGCGCGCGGCTGTGTGGACTGGCGCCCGCATCCTCCGGCAGGCTGAGCGACAGGAAGACGCTGTTGCCCTCCCCGAGCGGCTCGCGCAGGAGCACTTGGTGATGCAGCGGCGTATCCGCGGGGAGGCCGGATGCATCCAGCCCGACGTACAGCATGAATGCGCCCCACCCGTCCGCGGGCAGCCTGGCACCCGACATGCGCGGCGGGGCAGCTTCACCGAGCAGCACGGCGGCATCCCACGGCGGCAGGTTGAAGATGACCTGGTCGGCGGAGAACTCTGCGCCCTTACTGGTGCGGATCACGTAGCTGCCGTCCGGTTGGGAGCGGACTCCTGTGACGCGCTGGCGTAAGCGCACCTCGCCCCCGGCGCGGCGCACCGCGTCCACGAGCGCCGCGGCGAGCTGGCCGATGCCCCCATGCACATGCGCGACCCCGCGGCGCGGCATATCCAGCGCAGCCGCGCCGTACAGCGCGTTGGCCTGGGCGGCTGTCGCCTGTGCCGCGATGAGCAGTTGCCCGTCCACATACTGGCGCAGGTGAGGCGGCATCCCGCGCAGGTGCGCCGCAACGGGGCGCAGCGCATCCGCGGCCAAGGCCGGCACACGCCAGGGCTCCGCCAACACAGTCTGTGCACCGGCCCTGAGCAGCGCGGCAGCATCGCCCGGGTTTTGGGGCGGCCAGGGGACCCGGCGGAGCGCCAGCTCCCACAGCCGGTCGGCGGCGGCCTCCTGCCAGCGCCAGAAGCGCTCGGCCGCGGGGCCGAAGGCTGCCAGCCGGGCCTCGGCCCAGCGCCGCGGGTCGGTCCAGCGGGTGACGATCGCGCCATCGGGCAGGTGAACCTGCATTGCCACTTCCGCGGGCGTGACGGGCCAGGTGATGCCCAGCGCCGCGCCCAACTGCGTCATGCCTCCGCCCGGCTCGAACCCGGCAGCGAGCGTCGCACCCGCATCAAAGCGGTAGCCCTGGTGGTAGAACGTCCCCGCGCAGCCGCCCGCATAGACGTGCGCCTCGAGCACCGTCACGTCAAGGCCGCGCTGCGCGAGCCGCGCCGCTGCGGTCAGCCCGCCGACGCCTGCCCCAATCACCACCACCCGCTCACTCACTCCCCACCCCTTCAACCTTCAATCTTCAATCTGTGATCTTCAATTCGTCTCCAACAGCCGCCGCGTCCGGCTGGCGCGAAACCGGAAGAGGACCGGCATGCCGAGCCACATGAGCCAGCCGACCAGGCTCCAGAACGCGTGACGCTTGACCGTCGCCTCGACGTGGTCATAGACCTCCGTCAGTTCGGGCGTGACCTTGCGGAAGTTGTGCCGGTGGACCCACGACGCGAAGGGCCCGCGCACCTGGCGGTCGGTGAAGCCGTTCCTGCCGGCGTTCTCGATGCGCGCGACCCAGCGGATGGGCAGCGGCCCGGCCCACAGGGTGAAGTCCATCTCGTCGCCGCTCTTGAGCTGTTCCGGCGCGGCATGGACGCGCACGATCATCGGCGGCGGGGTGATGGCCGGCATGCTGGCCGACCGGCTGTGAAACTGCGCGACCTGGTCCAGCGAGGCCTTGACGCGGAAGCGGTGTTCGAATTTCATGGGATGGGTCTCGATTCTGATGAGTAATGAGTAACTCAGCGCAGCAGGTCGCGGAGCGCGGCTTCGGCGGTGGGGAAGCGGAACGTGAAGCCGAGGTCGAGCAGCCGCTGCGGCGCGGCGCGCTGGCCCTCCAGGACGACGCTGGCGACCTCACCGAGGAGGGCGCGTAAGGCAAAACTGGGCACGGGCAGCCAGTATGGGCGGCCCATGACGCGGGCCAGCGTTCGCGCAAACTCGGCGTAGGTCGTCGGGTGCGGGGCCACCAGGTTGAAGGGGCCGGAGGCCGCGTCGTGCTCGATGAGGAAGCGGATTGCGGCGGTCTCGTCCACGGGATGAATCCACGCGAAGCCCTGCCTGCCGCTGCCCATCGGCCCACCGGCGAACAGCTTCGTGGGCAGAATCAGCCGCTGCAACGCGCCTTCGTCGGGGCTGAGCACAACCGCGGAACGAATGCTGACGTGGCGGACGCCCTGCGCAGCCACGGCCGCGGTGCTGTTCTCCCAGTCTACGGTCAGTCGGGCCAGGAAGTCAGCGCCGGGCGGGTCGGCCTCGGTCAACAGCTTGTCATCGTGCGAGCCGTAGTGGCCGATGCCCGACGACTGGATGACCACGCGCGGCTTAACCTGCGCGGCATTTACTGCCTCCACCACTGCGCGGCCCGCATCCAACCGGCTCTGGCGGATGAGCGCCTTGCGCTCCGGCGTCCACCGGGTCGGCAGGAAGCCGCTGCCGGCCAGGTTCTCGCCGGCCAGGTTGACGATCGCTCCCGCGCCGTCGGCCAGCGGCCCCCAGCCCGCCGCGCTGCGGCTGTCCCATCGCTCCGCGCGCACGCCCGCCGGCAGGCCGTGTGCCTGCGCGGGGTTGCGGCTCAAGAGAATGACCTCATGGCCGCTACTTGCCAGGTCCGCCGCCAAGTTACGTCCGATAAAACCCGTTCCGCCCGTAATAATCACGCGCATCGATCCACCTCATTTCCGTCCACAGTAATATAGGGCCTTGTGCCCGTCATGACGCCCACAAGGGGCTGTGCTACCTTTTCGGATCTACGTTCACCGCACAGAAGCCTGGGTCAGTTGGCCCGGTATCTCACCGCCCAAACCACCGAATGGCTCGACCTGCAGATCAGCATACTCGCCGCGGTGGGCGCGTAGCCAGGCCGCAGGCAGCCGGCGCAGCTTGCCGAACGTGCTGAGGTGGGCGCGGTGGCTGAAGACATCGTAATCGTGCTGTTCGATATCGTCCAGCAGCGCCCGGTACAGCTCCGCAGCAGCCGCCACGGCATAGCGGCCCGCAGGATGGAGCTTCGCGACGCCCGGCAGTGCTTCGGCATAGAGCTGCCGGTTGCGCGTAATCTGGAACTGCATGAACCGCTGCCAGCGGTCGTCGTTCCGGCCTGTGGCGATGTCTTCGTCGCTGAGCCCGAACGCGGCCAGCTCATCCTGAGGCAGGTAGATGCGGCCCGCGGCATAGTCCTCCGGGACATCGCGCAGGATGTTGGTGAGCTGCATCGCGACGCCGAGCTTGACCGCGTAGGGGATCGCGTCCCGCCCCGAATAGCCAACGATGTGCATGGACATCAGGCCCACGGTGGATGCCACGCCGTAGCAGTAGACCGTCAGCTCTTCGAAATTCGCATATCGCTTCTTCTGCAGGTCAGCCGCCACGCCCTGTACGAGCTGCTCGGCATACCGTGCGGGGATGCGATAGCGCGTGCGCGTGTCGGCCCAGGCCACCGCCACCGGGTTGTCGCACGGCGGCGGGAACGCCATCGTGCAACTGCGCCACGCCGCCAGTCCGGCCTCCAGGTCGCCCGCTGACCGGTCGATCAGGTCGTCGGTGACACGGCAGAAGGCATAGAGCGCGCGTATGGCACTGCGCTTCTCTTCGGGCAGCAGCCGGGAGGCCAGGTAGAAGGTGCGGCCATTGGCACTTGCAAGACCATCGCAATATGCATACGCCTGCTCCAGCAGTCCTGTGTCTTGTGACGCCGATGGATATGGAGCCTCATTTTCCGGCCCCGGCAGCGCCAGCGCGACCAGATGTTGTTCCCATGTTGTCCCTGCTGCGTTCATCCGGTTAGCTCCCTTGTGCGGGTCGCAATTGCGGCCCCGGTTCTTCTGTTGGCTTAGTATAAATCAGTATAGCACGCCATCTCAGGTTTGTCAATAGATTGTATAATGTATATTGAAAGATTTAAGGTTTGCACACAGGATTCTACATCGTAGGCGAGCATCGGCGCCCACTTATTATACGAGGAAAGCCTGAATCGGGTGCGGGTTCGTGACCGTGACTGCCGGGGCGGATGGCCGATTGCCCCGAGAGCGGAAATCTGTGCTTTAATTATAGCATGAATCACAGTCTGAACACAGATGCCTGGGACAGCCTGGAGGCGCGTATCGTTGCCTGCCGCTTATGCCCGCGCCTGGTGGCGTGGCGCGAGGAGACCGCGCGGGTCAAGCGCCGCGCGTATCGGGATGAGGAATACTGGGGCCGGCCCGTGCCGGGGTTCGGAGATCGCGCCGCGCGGGTGCTGATCGTAGGTCTGGCGCCCGCGGCGCACGGCGGCAACCGCACCGGCCGCGTCTTCACGGGCGACAGCTCGGGCGACTTCCTGTACGCCGCGCTCTATGGCGCGGGATTCGCCAACCAGCCGACAGCGCGGCGCCGGGACGACGGCCTGGCGCTGACCGACGTATACATCGCGGCCGCGGCGCGCTGTGCGCCGCCGGACAACAAGCCGACGCCCGAAGAGCTGAACACCTGCCGGCCGTACCTGGTCGAGGAGATTGCGCTGCTCGGCCGCTTGCAGGTCATCGTGGCGCTCGGCCGCATCGGGTACGACGCGGTGCTGCGCGTGTACCAGGGATTGCCGGGGTTCGCGGGCCGGGCCGCGCTGCTGCCGCGCTTCGCTCATGCCGCAGTTGTGCCGCTCGCCGCGGGGCCTGACGCGGGGCGGCTGCCGACCGTCGTCACCTCCTATCACCCCTCCCGCCAGAACACGCAGACGGGCCGGCTGACCGCGGAGATGTTCGACCGCGTGTGGACAACGGTGCGCGAGCTGGTTGCACGGTAGGCGCAGGCCTGGTGCCTGTCGGCGAGGTATCTCTTAGTCTCAGGGCGTGAGCATCCTGAGCGGGTGGACGGGCTATTGCTCCCGACAGTGCAAGGCTAGTCGAAGGATGCGCCTCACGCGGCCGCCCCTTCGACTGCGGTCGGCCCGCACAGCGGGCTGCCCTCCGCTCAGGGTGCTCCGCAAGTTTCTGCCCCCACCGTGAAACGCACCCCGTTCGGCGCGATGATTAGACGTATCTACCGCTCGCGGGGTATAATGGGCGTTGCGTTTGACCATGACTGACGCCAGGGGAGGAAAACGTGCGCCGACTCGCTGAAATCCAGGACGCGCTCCGTGCCGAGGGGCTGGACGGCTGGCTGCTCTACGATTTCAAGGACCTGAATCCCATCGCGCGGCGCGTGGCCGGGATGCCGGCGGACCGCTTCCTGAGCCGCCGGTGGGCCTGTTATATTCCCGCGCAGGGCGAGCCGCGCTGGCTGGCCCACGCGATCGAGGCGGGCGGGCTGCGCGATCTGGCACCCGGCATCGCGTCGTATGTCTCCTGGCAGTCCTGGCCGGAGGCGCTGCGCACGCTCATCGGCGGCGCGCAGCGCATCGCGATGGAAGTTTCGCCGGGCTGCGCGATCCCGTACATCAGCCGCGTGGACGCGGGCACGGTCGAGTTGGTGCGCAGCCTGGGCGTCGAAATCGTGACCTCGGCAGACCTGGTGCAGGTGGCTGAGGCCGTCTGGACCGCGGAGCAGCTTGCCAGCCATCGCCGCGCGGCGGCCGCGCTGATCGAGGTCAAGGACGCCACCTTCGGCCACGTGCGCGAGCGGCTGGCCGCGGGCCTGCCCGTGACCGAGTGCGGGGTGCAGGACTTCATGATGGCGCAGTTTGCCGCGCGCGGCATGGAGGCCGACCACCCGCCTATCGTCGGCGTCAACGAGCATGCGGCCGATCCGCACTACAGCCCGCGCCGCGCCGCGGACACGCCGCTGCACCGGGGCGACTTCCTGCTCATCGACCTGTGGACGAAGGAGCCGGGGCCGGACAACATTTACGGCGACATCACCTGGGTCGCGTATGCCGGGCCGGTCGTGCCCCCGCGCATGGTGGCGGTATTCGACATCGTCCGGGAGGCGCGTGACACCGCAGTCGCCTTCGCCCGCGAACGCATCCGCGCGGGGCAGCCCGTCTATGGGTACGAAGTCGACGATGCCGCGCGGCGCGTCATCACGGAGGCGGGGTTCGGCCCGTACTTCATCCACCGCACCGGCCACTCGATCGGAACCACGGGCCACGGCAACGGCGTCAACATTGACAACCTGGAGACGCAGGACCGCCGCCGGCTGCTGGCAGGTGTCGGCTTTTCCATCGAGCCAGGCATCTACCTGCCGGCGGAGCACTTCGGCGTGCGCCTGGAAATCGACTGCTATGTGGCGGGCGATGATGTCGAGGTGACGACCCTGCCGCTGCAAAACGAGATTGTGCTCATCTAGGCTGATTCCCTGCTGGAGTCAGCTAAGACAAAGAGGTATCACTGTAAATGGGACGTAGGATTGGATTGGTATTGGCAGTGCTGCTGGTTGTTGCTGCAGGCGTATCGTGCGTCCGGCTGCAGAGCGAGGAGCCCGCGGCCATCTGGACGCCTGCGCCGATTACCAGCGAGGGCAGCATCGTGACCGCGGAGCCTACTGCGACGAAGACTCCGCTGCCGACTGCGACCCCGCGGCCGGCGTTCACCCCGCGGCCAACTGCTACCCGCACGGAGGTCGTCGCGACGGCGACGCAGGACCCCAAGCTCGTTGTCATCACCGAGGCCGATGTCATGCGTGCCGTGGAGTCGAGCGTCGGCGGCGATAGCGGCGCGACCGCAAAGGACCTGCGGGTCCGTTTCACGGATGGCCGCATGCGCATCGAGGCCGCCGCGCTCAGCTACGGGCCGGTCAACGTCGAAAACCTTGTCCTGGTCGGCCGATTGGTCGCACAGAACGGCAAGCTGCAACTGGAGACGGAATCCATCAGCCCGCGCGGGCTGCTGGCCGCCGTCATTCCGACCGTCGCCAACCAGGCGCTGGAGCAGTATACCGCCAGGTGGTATGTCGAGGAGGTCAAGACGCTTGAAGGCCGCATGGAAGTGCGCATCCGGTAAGTGCGATGAGTGAACAAATCCCGCTGCTGCTGGAAAAGCTGCGCGCCGAAGGCGCGGCCGTGTACGCACGGCTGGCCGCGCTGACGCCGGAGCAGTGGGCCGCGCCGCTCGGCGAGGCGGCAGGCGCATGGCGGGCGCGTGACCTGCTTGCACATCTGGTCAGCGCGGAAAGGGGCCATCAACGCCTGATTGCTGAAGTCGCGCACGGTGGGGCCGGCAGTCCTGTGGGCTTCGATGTGGATCGCTACAATGCCGAGCACGTGGCCGCGCTGCAGGCGCGCGAGCCGGTTGAGCTGCTGGCGGAACTCCTGGACGTACGCGAGGGTACGCTGGTGCTGGTGGCGAGCCTGTCCGAAGCAGACCTGGCGCGCCGCGGACGTCACCCGGCGCTGGGCGATGACGCGACCCTGGCCGACTTCATCCGCATCATCACGGTGCACGCACGGATGCACCTGCGCGAACTGCCACGCAGCCAGGGCGCCGACAAAAAGCCGTTTTGAGGGAGATGATGGAATCCGTATTGCGCGATAAGACAACACTGGGCGATCAAACAGCATTGGACGAGAAAATGCAGAACCTGCACACCCTTTTTCGCTCGCTGGGCCGCGTTGCCGTGGCCTATTCGGGTGGGGTAGACAGCACGTTCCTGCTCAAAGCCGCTTATGACGCGCTGGGACGGGACAATGTCCTGGCGATTACTGCCGTCTCCGCCAGCATGCCCGCCTATGAGCGGGCCGGCGCGGAGGATCTTGCCCGCCAGATCGGCGCGCCGCTGCTGTGGATCGAATCTCACGAGGTTGAAGATGAGCGGTATCTGGCGAATCCAGCCAACCGCTGCTATTTCTGCAAGACCGATGTTTATGGCGAGTTGATTCCCGCGGCGCGGCAGGCCGGCTTTGACTATGTGGCCGACGGCACGAACGCGGACGACGTGGACGACTTCCGGCCGGGCCGCCGCGCCGCGCGCGAGAACGGTGTGCGCAGCCCGCTCCAGGAGCTCGGCTTTACGAAGGCTGAGATTCGCCAGGCCGCACAAGAGCTGGGCCTGCCGAACTGGGATGCGCCGTCCGCGCCGTGTCTCTCCTCGCGCATCCCTTATGGCACGCGCATCACACCGGCAATCCTGGACCAGGTGGGCCGGGCCGAGCTGGCGCTGCGCGCGCGCGGGTTCCGCGAGGTGCGCGTGCGCCACCACGACAAGGTTGCGCGCATCGAAGTGCCGCCTGCGGACTTCGACCGGCTGTTGGCCCAGCGCCAGGAGATTATCGCGGCGCTGCGCGAGGCCGGCTATCAATACATATCGCTCGACCTGACCGGCCTCCGGTCAGGCAGCCTGAATGAGGTCATTCTAGTGCATGGACGCGAACAAGCTGCGTGACCTGCTGGACGCGGTGCAGGCGGGCCAACTGCCCGTCGACGCTGCATTCGATCGCCTGAAGTCGCTGCCCTATGAAGACCTGGGCTACGCGCAACTGGACCTTCACCGCGCGCTGCGCCAGGGGCTGCCGGAGGTCGTGTTCTGCCAGGGCAAGACCAACGAGCACGCAGCCGCCATCCTCGATCGGCTCTGGCAGGCCCATGACCGCGTGCTCGGCACGCGCGTCACGCCGGAGATGGCCGCGTTCATCCAGGCGCGGCTGCCCGCCGCCCATTACGATCCCCTCTCCCGGCTGGTGACGCTGGTGCGCGGGGAACTGGCCGCGCCGCCGGAGACCGCGCCCTACGCGCTGATTGCCAGCGCGGGGACGGCGGACCTGCCCGTAGCAGAAGAAGCGGCCCAGACGCTCGAATTCCTGGGCGACCGTATCGTGCGTGCCTATGACGTAGGTGTCGCGGGCCTCCACCGGCTGCTCAACCGCCGCAGCGACGTGGAACGGGCCGCGGTCATCGTCAGCGTGGCGGGCATGGAGGGCGCGCTGACGAGCGTCATCGGCGGGCTGGCCGCATGCCCGGTCGTCGGCGTGCCGACCAGTGTCGGCTACGGGGCCAGCTTCGGGGGCCTGGCTGCGCTGCTTGCCATGCTCAACTCCTGTGCGACGGGTGTGGCGGTGGTCAACATCGACAATGGTTTCGGCGCGGCGGTGTTCGCGCATCGTATCCTGGAAGCGGCCAATCGCGCACCGGCGATTGATGTGCCATAGTTCTCTGTTGGAGATCCATGAAAACTCTCTATTTTGACTGTGTCAGCGGCGCAAGCGGCGACATGATCCTCGGCGCGCTGCTGGACGCCGGGCTGCCCGCGGACGTGCTGAGGGAACGGCTGGCCGCGCTGCACCTGCCTGGCTTCGAGTTGCGCGTCGAGAAGGTCGAGAAATGCGGCATCGCGGCGACACAGGTCGATGTCGTCGTGGATGACGATGTACCGGAGCGGCACCTGCCCCAGCTCGAGGCCATCGTGCAGGGCGGGGATCTGCCCGCGCATGTCGTCGAGAAATCGATCGCCGTCCTGCACCGCATCGGTGAGGCAGAGGCCGCCATCCACAGCAGCAGCCTGGACCACGTTCATCTGCACGAATTGGGCGGCATCGACACCATCGTGGATGTGGTCGGCGCGGTCAGCGGGCTGGACGCACTCGGCATCGAGCGCGTGCGCTGTTCGCCCATCCCCCTGGGCCGCGGCTTCACCAACAGCGCGCACGGGCGCATTCCCTTGCCTGCGCCGGCTACGGTCGCGCTGCTGCGCGGCGCGCCGGTCACCGGCAGCGAGATCCAGGCCGAAACAGTCACGCCGACCGGCGCGGCGCTGCTCTCGACCTTGTCTGCGGACTTCGGCGGCATTCCGGCCATGACCCTGTCCGCGGTCGGCTACGGCGCGGGGCGCAAGGACTTCGCCATCCCGAACGTGCTGCGTGTGCTGGTGGGTGAGGCGGCAGCCGCAGGGGACTCCGGCTTGCAGGCCCTGGTCGTGCTGGAGACCAACATCGATGATCTGAACCCTGAGACGTATGACTACGTCATGGGCCGCCTGTTTGCCGCGGGCGCGCTGGATGTCTTTCTGGCGCCGATTCAGATGAAGAAGAACCGGCCCGCAACGCTCCTCGCGGTCATCTGCTGGCCGAGCGCAGCCGCGGCCCTCTCCGACATCCTGTTCAGTGAAACAAGCACCCTGGGCATCCGCCGCTACGAGGTGATGCGGCAGGCGCTCCCGCGGCGGAGCCAGACGGTGGAGACGCCGTACGGCCCGGTGCGCGTCAAGGTCGCGCATTGGGGCGACGGGCAGACCAAAGCTGCTCCCGAATACGAGGATTGCCGGAAGCTGGCCGCGCAGCACAACATTCCGCTGCGCGAGATATACCTGGCCGCCGCGCAGGCCGCGCGCAGCGAATTGGAACACGAAGCGACGAAGTGACGCTAAGCGCACGCAGCGCGAAGCCCGCACCTCCCCCTCTCCTGCGTGACAGCAGGGGAGGGGGCCGGGGGTGAGGTAGAAGATGGGCGCAACCGCACAGTTCTTCGACGCCAACATCGTCTACGTCTACTTCTTCTATGGTCTGGCCTTCTTCAGCCTGGGCCTGGTCGTGCTGCTGGAGTCGGGCCGGGCCTCTGAATTCCGTTTTGCCCGCGCCCTGCGGCCCCTGGCTCTCTTCGGTTTTGTCCACGGCGTGCACGAGTGGTTCGAGATGTTCCAGATTTTCGCGGTCAGGACGCTGGCTTACCAGCCGGGGCCTGTCGCCGAGACGTTTCGACTGCTCACTTTGCTTGCCTCGTTCCTCCTGCTGCTGATCTTCGGCGTGCGCCTGCTGCCCGGGGCGGAGAAAAGGCCGGGCCGCGAGGTGATCCAGGTGGCACTGATGGCGGTGCTGTGGCTGGTTGCGGTGGCGTTTGTGGCGTGGCAGCATGACGCGACATGGCCGCAAATCTGGGCCTCCGCCGATGTGCTGGCGCGCTACGGGCTGGCGATTCCCGGCTCGGCGCTGGCTGCCCTGGCGCTCATCCGTGAACGGCACGATTTTCATGCGCGCGGCATGTCTCAATATGGCCGGAGCCTGCTGTGGGCTGCAGTCGCCTTTCTGGTCTATGGCGTTTTCGGTCAGCTTTTTGTGCGGTCGAGCCTCATCTTCCCTTCGCAGACCATCAACTCGGCCATGTTCCTGCGCATCTTCGGCATCCCCATCCAGTTGTTGCGCACTGTATCTGCTCTGGCGATCACCGTTGCGCTCGGCAGCGCGCTGCGCGCCTTCGAGTTGGAAAGCCGGCTGCGGCTGGCACGCGCGAATAAGGCGCGCATCGAGGCGCAGGCCGCCGCGCTCGAAGCGCAACAGCGCCGCGCCAACGAAGTTGAGGCGCTGAATGTCCGCCTGAGCGCGACCGCAACCGAGCTGTCGGCTATGGTGCAGCTATCGCACATCCTGACCTCCACGATCGATCTGCGCCGCATGCTCGGCAGCGCGCTCTACCAGATCGTGCACAGCTTCGAGCGCGCCTGTTGCAGTATCATCATGCTCAGGCGGCCGGATGGCGGGTTGGAGCTGGCGGGCGAGTACCGGCGGCCCAATGCTCCCCGGCCGCTGAACCCGCCGCCGATCACCGCAGTCATCGCGCGTGCCGTGGAGGCTAACGGGCCCGCCGGTGCCGGGTTGGATGGGGAAATCGTGCTGTTGGCCGACGAGAGCGAACCGGCTGAACGCAGGTTCCGCACGCTGGGCGTGCCGCTGCGCAGCCAGGTGCAGATTCTTGGCGGGCTGGCCCTCTCCTCCGTGCGCGAAGAGGAGCCGCTGGGCAGCGATGAGTTGAACTTGCTGATTGCATTCGCCCAGCAGATTGCGGCCTCCGTGGAAAATGCCCGGCTGTATCAGGTGGTTCAGGAGCGCGAGAACCAGCTTGAGGACCTGGTGCGCCAGCTCGTCAATGCGCAGGAAGGGGAGCGCCAGCGCATTGCGCGCGAGCTGCACGACGAGACGGGCCAGAAGTTGTTGGCCCTGGGCATGGGACTGGCCGCAGTCGATACGCAGCTTAGCGCCGGCGATGCGGTGCGCGCCACCTCTATGGTGCGCAACCTGCGCGAGTTGAACGACCTGGCCGTGAGCGAACTTCGCAACATCATGGCCGACCTGCGACCGGCACAACTGGACGACCTGGGCCTCGTGCCGGCCCTCCGCTGGTATATTCAGCAGTACCAGGCGCGGCAGCCCAGCCTCTCTGCCGTACTGCTCGCGGATCGCACCCTGCCGCGCCTGCCCGCACAGCACGAAACGGTGCTCTTTCGTATTGCGCAGGAAGCCTTGACGAACGTGGCTCGCCATGCGCGGGCGACTGAGGTGACGGTCACGTTGAGCCAGACGGCTGACGACATCTGTCTGGAAGTCAGCGATAACGGTACGGGATTCGATACCTCCGCGCCGCCGCGCCATGAGCCGCGCTCCGGGCTGGGTCTCGTCGGGATGCGTGAGCGGGTGGCCTTGATTCGCGGGGATCTGCTGGTCGAGTCACAGCCCGGTCATGGAACGCGCATCGTCGTCAAGCTGCCGCTGGGGGAGCGGGCCGACACGGGACGATAGACGAAGGGCGCTGCTAATCAGGCGGAGGATGGAGCATGCGAACCCATTCTCCGCTTCGTTATTTCTTCCGGCTGCGCGCGGGTTTGGTCTTGGGTGCAGGCGACTTCTCTGGCGCAGGCGTCGGGGCCGGCTTGCTGGCCCCGCGCTTGGCTTTGCCGGTTGTGCCTGTCTCTGGCGGTTGCACAGATGACAGCAGGGACAACTGTGCAGCGTCCACCACGACGGCCTTGCCGCGACGAGCGGTGGGTTTCTCCGGCGCTTGAGCAGGCCCCGCCTTCTTGGCGGCGGGGGCCGCCTTGCTGGTTGTAGCGGGTTTGCCGCCCGCGGTTGTCTTGCGGGGCGCAGTCGTCTTGCCAGTCACCGTGGTCTTGCTGGCTGCGGCCGTTTTACCGGATGCGGCTGTCTTACGGGTCGCAGTTGTTTTGCTGGCTGCGGTCGACTTGCCGCCCACGGCTCTCCCGGCAGATACGGGCTCTTTGACGGGTGCGGCAGCCGCTTTGCGGGCCGGTTTCGGCGCGGCGGAGGTGGCAGGAGGCGTCGCGGCCGTCGCTATCCGTTTATTCGTTGCCGCGCTGCGCGCCATCCGTTGCGCCGGTCGCTCCTTCGCAGACGTCGCTCCCTCTGCGGGTGCGGCAGCCGCTTTGCGGGTCGGTTTCGGCGCGGCGGAGGTGGCAGGAGGCGTCGCGGCCGTCGCTATCCGTTTATTCGTTGCCGCGCTGCGCGCCATCCGTTGCGCCGGTCGCTCCTTCGCAGACGTCGCTCCCTCTGCGGGTGCGGCAGCCGCTTTGCGGGCCGGTTTCGGCGCGGCGGAGGTGGCAGGAGGCGTCGCGGCCGTTGCTATCCGTTTATCCGTTGCGGCGCTGCGTGACCTCCGTGGCGTCGCCCGACCCTTCGGCCCTGCATCCGGTTCGCCCGCGCCCGCCAGCACATAGGCCCGCGTCACCGGCTGCCCTGCCACGAGACCGGGCAGCGCCTTTCCACTGGCTGGCCGGCCCATCTGTGCCAGCGCGGCACAGGCAAATCCGACCGCCGACTCGTCGGACTGCACGCACACCAGCCGGTCCTCCGGCTCCAGCAGCGCGCCGCACACCACATCGCCCGACCGGCTCGATAGCTTGGCCGCGCCGATGCCCTTGCCGTTGCGCCCCTGGGTCGGGAAGTCGGCCAGCGGCACGCGTTTGGCGTAGCCCGCGCCCAGCACCAGCGCAACCTGGGCAGTACTCGCGCCCGCCGCAGCCACCCCGCCTGCAATCACCCGGTCATCGGCGGTCAGCCGGATGCCGCCGATGCCGCCGGCGGGCAGGCCCATCGCGCGCACATCGTCTTCGCTGAAGCGAATCGCCTGCCCCCGCGCGGTGAAGAGCAGCAGTTCGCCGCCGCCCTGGCTGATGCCGGCCCAGGCCAGCCGGTCTCCTTCATCCAGCCCGATGACCTGCGGCGCGTCGCCGGTGTTGGCCGCCAGGTCCGCAGCGTTGATGCGCTTGACCTTGCCCTGTGCGGTCGCCATCACGATGTAGCCGCTCAACGGCTCGCCGTTGGGCTTGGGAAGCGGCAGAAGCGCGACAACCTCGCTCCCGCGGCGCAGCCCGGCCAGATTGGCAAAATGGCCGCCGCCCGTCTCAGGAATCTGGTGCGCCTGCACCCGACCCGCCTGGCCGCGGGCGGTGAACAGGTAGAGGTCGGTCTTGGTGTCGCCCCTGACGGCAAACTGCACCGGCGGCAGCGGGAACGCCGGCTTCTCCCCGCGATGGCGCATCAGGGTGCCGTCCGTGTTCAGGGTCAGCCAGAGTTCTTCCTGCGGCAGCAGGTCAATGGTCGTCAGCACGCCCTTCGCCCGGTCCGCAATCTGCGTGCGCCGGGCATCACCGTACTTCGTCTTGAGATTCTTCAGGTCCTGCCGGATGACATCCAGCACCTTCTTAGGCGACTTGAGCAGCTCCTCCAGCTCCTTGATCAGCGCGAGGAGCTCCTTGTACTCGGTCTCCAGCTTGCGACGTTCCAGCGCAGCCAGGCGGCGCAACTGCATGTCGAGGATGGCCTGCGCCTGGATGGACGTGAAGCCCAGTTGTTTGATCAGGCCGTCGCGGGCCACCTCTGCCGTGCGCGAGGCGCGGATGAGGGCAATGACCTCATCCAGGATGTCGAGCGCCTTGAGCAGCCCTTCCACGATGTGGGCGCGCTCCTTGGCCTTCGCCAGGTCGTGCTTGGCCCGGCGCACGATCACGACCTGGCGGTGCTCGATAAAGTGCAGCAGCGCGCGCTTCAAGCTCAACAGGCGCGGCTCGCCGTCCACCAGCGCGAGGAGCGACACGCCGAAGGTCTGCTGCAAGGGGGTCAGCTTGTAAAGTAGTCTCAGTACCTCGCTCGGGTCAACCGTGCGCGTCAGTTCGATGATGATGCGCATCCCCGTGCGGTCCGACTCGTCGCGCAGGTCCGTGATGCCCTCGATCCGGCCATCCCGCACCAGCTCGGCAATGCGTTCGATAAGGCTGCTCTTGTTGGTCTGATACGGCAGCTCGGTGACGACGATGCGGGCCTTGCTCCGGCTCATGTCCTCGATGTGCGCCTTCGCCTGCATTACGATGCTGCCCTTGCCGCCGGCATACGCCTTGGCAATGGCGTCTTCCTGCTCGGCATTCTCGCCGTTCCCCAGTTGCGAGTAGCGGTACACCACGCCGCCGGTCGGGAAGTCCGGGCCGGGGATGAAACGCATCAGGTCTTCGACCGTGACATCTTCCTGCCGGTGATGGTTGTCGATGAGATAGCACAGTGCGTCGCAGACTTCGCCCAGGTTGTGCGGCGGGATGTTGGTGGACATGCCCACGGCGATGCCGCTGGAGCCGTTGACTAGCAGGTTGGGCAGCGCGGCCGGCAGCACCGACGGCTCCTTGAGGGTGCCGTCGAAGTTGTCGTTCCAGTCCACCGTGTTTTTTTCGATGTCGTTCAGCATCTCCAGCGCGATGGGCGCGAGCCGCGCCTCGGTGTAGCGCATCGCCGCGGCGTTGTCGCCATCCACCGAGCCGAAGTTGCCCTGGCCGTCCACCAGCGGGTAGCGCAGCGAGAAGTCCTGCGCCATGCGGACCATCGCCTCGTACACGGCCACGTCGCCGTGCGGATGATACTTGCCCAGCACTTCACCGACGATGCGTGCCGATTTCTTGTACGGCTTGTCGGGCATCAACCCCAGGTCGTACATGGCCCACAGGATGCGCCGGTGGACCGGCTTGAGCCCGTCGCGCACGTCCGGCAGGGCGCGCGCGACGATGACGCTCATCGCATAGTCGAGATACGAGGCCTGCATCTCCGCGTCGATATTGATGGGGCGGATGGTTCCGAATTCCATAGGTGTTCCTTGATTCAAAGTAAGACTCTGTTATTCATCGCGTAACGCTATTCGTCGCGCAATTGCTCCCAGACGGGCCGGGAGTCCTGGGCCTGGAGCGCCTGGCGCAGCTCGATGATCTGGTCGCGCAGCACCGCTGCCTTTTCGAATTCCAGGCCCTGCGCGGCGGCCTTCATCTGCTTTTCCAGGTCCTTGATGAGCCGCGTGGCCTCGTCCTTCGGCAGAGCGGTCGGCGCAAGGTGGTATTCCGGCCCGGCCTCGGCCACGGCCGCATCACCCCAGCGGGCAGGCGTGCTGCCGCGCTCGACCTGCAGGCGCTGCGTCAGGTCGCGCACGGTCTTGACAATCGAGGTCGGCACGATGCCGTGCGCCTGGTTATGGGCTTCCTGCTTGGCCCGGCGGCGGTTCGTCTCGTCGATGGCCCGCCGCATCGAATCGGTGATGTTGTCGGCGTACAGGATTGCCGTGCCGTGAACATGCCGTGCGGCGCGGCCAATCGTCTGGATGAGCGCCTGCTCGGAGCGGAGGAAGCCTTCCTTGTCCGCGTCGAGGATGGCGACCAGGCTGGTCTCGGGCAGGTCCAGGCCCTCGCGCAACAGGTTGATGCCGACAACTACATCGTACACGCCCAACCGGAAATCACGCAAAATCTCGATCCGCTCAATTGTCTGCACCTCGGAGTGCAGGTAGTGTACCTTGATGCCGACCTCCTGCAGGTAATCCGCCAGGTCTTCTGCCATACGCTTGGTCAGCGTCGTGACCAGCACGCGTTCGTTCAGCGCGACCCGCTTGCGAATCTCTTTGAGCAGGTCGTCCACCTGGCCCTTCGTCGGGCGGATCTCCACCTGCGGGTCCACCAGGCCGGTGGGTCGGATGATCTGCTCGACCACCTGCGCCGAGTTCTTCATCTCGTAGGGGCCGGGCGTCGCGGTGGTGTAGATGACCTGGTTGAGCGAGGCCTCCCACTCTTCGAATTTGAGGGGCCGGTTGTCCAGCGCACAGGGCAGACGGAACCCATAGTCCACGAGCACTTCCTTGCGCGCGCGGTCGCCGTTGTACATGCCGTGAATCTGCGGGATAGTCATGTGCGACTCGTCCACGATGAGCAGCCAGTCCGCGGGGAAGTAGTCCAACAGGGTGAAGGGCCGCGAGCCGGGCGGGCGCAGCGCCAGCGGCCGGCTGTAGTTCTCGATGCCGGAGCAATAGCCCACCTCGCGCAGCATCTCCATGTCATAGCGCGTGCGCTGTTCGAGGCGCTGCGCTTCGAGCAGCTTGTCTTCATCGCGGAACTTCTTGAGCTGGGCCTCGAGCTCGGCCTCCATGATCTGGAGCGCCTCGGTGAGCTTGTCTTGCGGCGTGATGAAGTGCTTGGCGGGAAAGATTTCGAGCTCGTCCAGCTTGCGCACGACCTCGCCGGTCAGCGGGTCGATCTCGGTGATGCGGTCCACCTCGTCCCCGAAGAACTCGACGCGGTAGGCCATGTCGGCATACGCGGGCATCATCTCCAGCGTATCCCCGCGCAGCCGGAACTTGCCGCGACGCAGCTCCATGTCGTTGCGCTCATAGAAGATCTCGACCAGCTCGCGCAGCACAAGTTCACGGCGCACGGCCTCCCCGCGCTTGAGCTTGACGGTGACACGGCCGTATTCCGCCGGGTCGCCCAGGCCGTAGATGCAGGACACCGATGCCACGATCAGGACGTCGCGGCGGCTCAACAGCGCGGACGTGGCAGCCAGCCTCAGCCGGTCGATTTCGTCGTTGATTTGCGCGTCCTTCTCGATGTAGGTGTCGGTGCGCGGCAGATAGGCTTCCGGCTGGTAGTAGTCGTAATAGCTGACGAAGTACTCGACCGCGTTGTGCGGAAAGAACTCCTTGAACTCGCTGTAGAGCTGGGCAGCCAGGGTCTTGTTGTGGGCCATCACCAGGGTAGGGCGGTCGACTGCCTCGACCACTTTGCCCATGACGTAGGTCTTGCCCGTGCCGGTCGCACCGAGCAAGGTCTGGTGCTGGTAGCCTTCTTTCAGTCCCGCGATCAGCCTTGCAATCGCGTCCGGCTGGTCGCCGGTCGGTTGGAAATCAGAGACGAGCTTGAAACTGGGCATCAACTTTCTCCCGGACGTGCATGCTGGCTAATATCCCTGCTACCGAGTATAGCTCAAAGCGCGGGTAAAGGCAAAATCAGAGGGGACGCTTTCGAACATGAGTTCGGGTTGCTGCAAGTTTGGCAATCGGAAAGCAGCTTACAGTGCGAAGGGTAAACACGGTGTATAAGGTTTGTAAATTGTTTGTAAGACAACGTGCCGACCAGCAGGCACACACTGAGACAAACCTAGCAAGAGGAGATACTGAAAAATGCGTCCCGTATTTGGTTTATCGATCATGTTGATCCTGGCGATCCTGGTGACCGGCTGTATGCCTCCGCCGATGGCGCCGGCTGCGCCAACTGTTGCGCCTGAACCTACAGCGGTTCCTGAAGCTGCGCCGATGGCTATGGACATCGTGGACACGGCGATTGCGGACGGGCGGTTCACGACCCTGGTGGCGGCAGTGCAGGCAGCCGGGTTGGTGGAGACGCTGAAGGGCGAGGGGCCGTTCACGGTCTTTGCGCCGACCGACGAGGCCTTCGGCAAGCTGCCGGCGGGGACGGTCGAGGGTCTGCTGGCGGAGCCGGCCAAGCTGAAGGACATCCTGCTGTACCATGTGGTGGCGGGCAAGGTCATGGCGGCTGATGTGGTCAACCTGACCAGCGCGGACACGGTGCTGGGCCAGCCGGTCACCATCACGGTGACGGACGGCCAGGTCAAGATCAACGATGCGACGGTGATCATCACCGACATCGAGACGAGCAACGGCGTGATTCACGTCATCGACTCCGTGATTCTGCCGCCGGCTGAGGAAGCCGAAGCTGCGCCGATGGCTATGGACATCGTGGACACGGCGATTGCGGACGGGCGGTTCACGACCCTGGTGGCGGCGGTGCAGGCAGCCGGGTTGGTGGAGACGCTGAAGGGCGAGGGGCCGTTCACGGTCTTTGCGCCGACCGACGAGGCCTTCGGCAAGCTGCCGGCGGGGACGGTCGAGGGTCTGCTGGCGGAGCCGGCCAAGCTGAAGGACATCCTGCTGTACCATGTGGTGGCGGGCAAGGTCATGGCGGCTGATGTGGTCAACCTGACCAGCGCGGACACGGTGCTGGGCCAGCCGATCACCATCACGGTGACGGACGGCCAGGTCAAGATCAACGATGCGACGGTGATCATCACCGACATCGAGACGAGCAACGGCGTGATTCACGTCATCGACTCCGTGATTCTGCCGCCGAGCAACTAAATTTCTGAGGCTTCACCTGAACGCCCCCTCGACTGTCAACCGGTCGAGGGGGTTGTCGCGTGTGCAGGCCAGCGCAAGATGTTTGCGTTGCACATCACGACGCGAATGGATCGTCGCGTCACTTGACGCCTTTGTACCTGTGTGCTATACTTCAGTTTGAACATACTTGTGCATCACCGTATCCTCTTACTTTCTCTGCGATTATGAGTGTGCCGCCGTGCACATTTCTCAGTAGGGCAGATATGCAAAGATAGTGGATTTGAGCACATTGCGCGTTCGCCTCGTCGTCTTGCGCTCATCCCGCAACCTGACTATCTACGGCAGAGCCAATCAGCATTCCAGCTCGCGCCGCATACTTTTTCCAGGAATCTGCGTTACAGCTTTCACGTTGTCACACACTGTTAAATTGCAGCAGGCAGCCTCCGTGGGACCCCTCCTGCGTGCTTGTTTGTTTGCTGATACCAGGCAGCTATCCAATGATGGCTCATGCCGCGCGGTGCCCGTTCGCGGTCAGGCGGATTGGTAGACGTGCCTGATTTCCGTTTCTGCTGATGGCCGATGGGAGTAAAGCATGAATATCGCTGAACTTGAGACGAAAACGCTGACCGATCTGCAAGAGATCGCCCGTACGATGGGCGTGACTGGCTATACCCGGCTCAAAAAGAATGACCTGATCATGCGCCTGCTGCGCGCCGATACCGAGGCCCAGGGCTTGATCTTCGGCGGCGGCACGCTGGAGGTCATCCAGGATGGGATCGGCTTCTTGCGTGCCAACAAACAGATGGTGCCGGGGCCGGAGGATGTCTACATCTCGCAGAGCCAGATTCGCCGGTTCGGTCTGCGCACGGGCGACTTTGTGGTGGGCCAGGTGCGCCCGCCCAAAGAGTCAGAGAAGTACTATGGGCTGCTCAAGGTTGAGGCCGTCAACGGGGTTGACCCGGAGGTTGCCAAGCGCAGGCCGAAGTTCGAGGACCTGACGCCGATCTTCCCCAATCAACAGCTCAACCTGGAAACGCACCCATCCATCCTGACGACGCGCCTGATCGACATGGTGGCGCCCATCGGCCGCGGCCAGCGCGGTCTCATCGTCTCACCCCCCAAGGCCGGCAAGACCACGGTGCTCAAGCAGATTGCCAACGGCATCTCGGAGAACTTCCAGGATGTCGTCCTGATGGTCCTGCTCATCGGCGAGCGGCCGGAAGAAGTCACGGACATGGACCGGGCGGTGGAGGCCGAAGTGCTCGCCTCGACCTTCGATGAGCCGGTGCAGTCGCACGTGCGCGTTGCGGAGATGGGGCTGGAACGGGCCAAGCGCCTCGTAGAAGCGGGCCGCGATGTGGCGATCCTGCTCGACTCCATCACCCGGCTGACGCGCGCGTACAACCTGACCGTGCCTGCGTCGGGCCGCACGCTGTCCGGCGGCATCGACCCGGCCGCGCTGTATCCGCCCAAGCACTTCTTCGGCGCCGCCCGCAAGATCGAGGAAGGCGGCAGCCTGACGATCATCGCGACTTGCCTCGTGGACACCGGCAGCCGCATGGACGATGTCATCTACGAGGAGTTCAAGGGCACCGGCAACATGGAGCTCCACCTGGACCGCCGCCTTGCGGAGCGCCGCATCTTCCCCGCGTTCGACATCGTGCGTTCCGGCACCCGCCGCGAGGAACTGCTGCTCGGCTCGGAGACGCTCGGCAAGGTCTGGACGCTGCGCCGGATGATCGACATGCTGCGGCAGACGGGCGAGGATCCGCTCGAACCGGTGTTGGAGCGGCTGCGCCGGACGCGCAACAACAAGGTGTTCCTCGACACGCTGTCACAGAGCATGTAGTTTCTGCTCAAGTGACTTCCAGGACCTTCGTGGTTGTGCCCAGGGCGGTTTCATAGTGCGCCAGGTGAACCCGCCTGGCAACTGAAGTTGCGGCTACCCTTGCGAAGTCTGCCTACGCAGACTGGAACTAACCGGCGTAGGCCGGTTTCGTAGGGGTAGCCGCAGTTTCAACTGCCAGGTGGAAGGCCCGATTGCAACATGACTTCGCCCTGGGTTGTGCCGGCCGCAGGTTTGCCAAACCTCGAAGGTCTGCTATACTGAAGTCCTGAGTTATTCCACATCATGTGAGGTCGCGCCGCATGCGCGCTGACTTAGCAAGCGACAACCGACCCGCGGTACCTCCCAACGAATGGGGGCCGGGGTATCAACTCTGGCAGTCTGTCCTCAACCTTCTCGCGCAACGCGGCCCCGAAGGTACGACTTCCCTGGTACGCGTCGGGTCACACCTGATTATCCTCCTGGTCGCCGTGCTGGTGCTCGTCTTCAGCAAGGTGGATTTGCCCGCGTGGGACATCGCGGAAGAGTCCGCCCAGCCGGCTGAGGCCGAGATCATCGATGGCGCGCTGATCCCCGAGTACGTGGCAGATGCCGCAACGACGGAGGAGAACCCCGCGGAAAGCGTGGCGCTGGTGCGCGCCGCCGTGCCCATCACCCTCATCCCGGAGCGTTCGCGCCTGGATGTGGTGACGCATACCGTCACCGCAGGCGACACGCTGTACGGCATTGCCCAACGTTATAAGCTGAACGCCGAGACGATCATGTTCTCCAACGGGCTGGAGAAGAACCCCGATCTCCTGCGCCTGGGCCAGCAGTTGGTCATCCTGCCGCTCAACGGCATCTATCACACCGTAGGTCCGAAGGATACTATCCAGAGCATTGCCAAGGCGTACAAGGTCACGCCGGAGGCGATCATCCAGTATCCACTGAACCACCTGGATGCGCAGAACCCGACCGTCGTGGCCGGGCAGAAGCTGGTCGTACCGGGGGGCGTGAAGGAACTGCCGAAGCCCGCCGTGACGGTTTACCAGACACCCTCAGGCACGTCGCGGCGCGGCACCGGCGTCTTGATCTGGCCTACTTCCGGCAGGATCACACAGGGTTACAAGCCGCTGCACCGGGCGCTGGATATTGCCCGTTCCATCGGCACGCCCATCAAGGCGGCCGACTCGGGCGTCGTGGTCGTCGCCGGGTGGAGCAACAGCGGCTACGGCTATCACATCGTCATCGACCACGGCAACGGGCTACAGACGCTCTACGCGCATTTGAGCCGCATCTTTGTAAAGCGCGGAACCGTGGTTGCCAAGGGCGGCGTCATCGGCAACATGGGCAACACGGGTCGCTCGACCGGCCCCCATCTGCACTTCGAAGTGCGCAAGGGCGGTGTGCTGGTCAATCCGGTCGGGTATCTGCCGTAGGCCGGACGAATCACGCACGAAAATAAAGGGGCGGGCAACTGCATGCAGTTGCCCGCCCGCTTATCTATCCCATATTATCCCGTCACAGGGGCACGGTCAGAGACCGGTCCCAGCGGTTTTGCTAGGCGTTCTTATCTATCTCACATCACCCCGTCACGTTAACCCGCACATCGTCCAGCACGAAGTTGTTCGTGACATCGAACACGCGCAGGCGCAGCGTGTAGACTCCCGGCGGCAGGCCGGTGGTATCCCACGTGACCAGCAATCCGCCCGAAACAGGCTGGGCCGACGCCTCAGCCACCGGCTGCCAGTCACCTGGCGCAGGTTCAGCCCCCGGCGCATACTCGACATAGTAGGTGAAGAAGCCCGGTCCATCGGCAACTCCCACGATATCCAGTGGGCCGGTCACGGCTGCGCCTTCCTCCGGTGCCAGAATCGCTGCGCGGATGGACACGGCGGCCGGCGGCGTCGGACTGGGCGACGGCTCGATGACCGGCGTCAGGCTGAGGTCGGGGGTAGCCGTTGGGGTCGGCTCAACCACCACCGTCGGCTCCGGCGTCTCAGTGGGCGTCGGTGTCTCGGTCGGCACGGGCGTCTCCGTCTCAGTTGGGGAGGGCGTTGCGGTCGGGCTGGCAACCTGGATGTAGACGACGTTCGAGACGGCCACCGGATAATCCAGCGAGTTGGCGTCATAGTAGGCGGCCAGCCGCAGTGAGAAGTCAGTTGTGTCGTGCTGTGCGACCGTCGCATCGACATCCCAGTCGCCCAACGCGCCGTCCAGCTCGCGACCCACCGGGTTGGCGGGGTCCGCCGGGTTCGGGCCGGAGAGCACGCCCCAGCCGATGGGATCCGGCCCGACGCCATACTCCAGGCGCCAGATCAACGGCTCCGGCACGCGGACACGGCCCACCACCGGCGTCAGGCCGGTCACGGTCGCACCGTCCTCCGGGCTGTAGAGCGCCAGCTCAGGCTCGAAGGCCAGCGGCGGGCGCTGCTGGCCCAGGATGGGATAACCGTGCGCCTCGGCCCACGCGCGATATTTCTCCGGGAACACCATCACATCGCGCGATTCGATGCGGTCTTCGGGCGTGAAGTCCGTCGCAAGCTGGCCGGTGACGCGATCCACAGCTACGCGCTGCCACAGGTCATAGCCCGCGGGGAGCGGCCCCTGGTTGGCCGCAAAGATTTCCTCGCGGCGGCTGGGACAGGCTTCGCTCGGCTGGGTGCCGCTCTCGACGCATACCTGTGTGCGGAGCATCCCTGCCGGCTCGGTGAACTGGCTTGCGGATCGATCCTGCAACCCCTGCACCATTACCGCCTGCCAGATGGGCGCCGCGCCGAGCGAACCGGCCAGGCGCTGCATTTCCGTGTAGTCGGCATTGCCCACCCACACGCCCACCGCCAGGTCCGGCGTGTAACCCATCGTCCACGCATCGCGATAGTCATTGGTCGTGCCGGTCTTGACTGCTGCAGGGCGGTCGGGCAGGGTCATCTCGCGCACCCCGCCGAACATCATGCTGCGCGCGGCCGGGTCCGCCAGGATAGACGTAATCAGATAGACATGCTGCGGGTTGAAGACCTGCTCCGGCGCCGCGGGCGTGACGGCCACGCCGAGGGCCGGATCAGCCGATGCGCCCAGGCATCCGGCCACGCTTTCTGCGGCCGCGCCGCGCCAGATGAGGCGGCCCTCGCTGTCCAGCACGCAGGCAACCGGGCTCGTGCTGGTGCGCACGCCGTTGTTCGCCAGGGTCGCGTATGCGCCGGTCAGCTCCAGCAACGTCACATCGCCGCCGCCGAGCGCCAGCGACAGCCCGTAGTCGGGGCGGGTCAGGGTCGTGATGCCCGCGCGGCTCGCCACATCCTTCAGCCGGTCGATGCCCGCGTGCTGCAGGGCCTTGACCGCGGGGATGTTGAACGAATTGCCCAGCGCGGTCCGCACGTTGACCAGGCCGTGATCTTTCTCATCGTAGTTGGGGGGCACGTAGGGCGGATTTGCGCCGTCCGGAAACTCAGTCTTGATGTCCAGGATGGCCGTTGCCGGCGTCCAATAGCCCGGCGGCTCGATGGCGCTGACTTCCGCGGGATTGGCGACCTGTCCCTCCACCGTGGGCTGCGCGACGCTGGCAAGGCGCGCCGACTGCGCCGTAGCGACGGCCTCCGGTGCAGGATCGACCTCCGCAGGCATCTCGAACGTCGCCAGATAGACGAAGGGCTTGATGGCCGAGCCGGGCTGCCGCGGACTAACGGCCATGTTGATTTGACCGCTGATGTCCGCGTTGTGGAAGTCCGCGCTGCCGACCAGGGCGAGAAGCTCGCCCGTCGCGGGCCGGATGGCAACGACCGCGCCGTTGGTCGCGTTCTGGCCGGATAGGCGCGCGACCTGCTGGCGCACCTGCTCTTCCGCCGCAGCCTGTAGCCGGGGGTCGAGCGTGGTATAGATGCGCAGGCCGCCCTTGTTCGCCAGTTCCGGGCCGAGCACTTCTTCGACCTGGCTGCGCGCGTACAGGACGAAGTGCGGGTGCTGCGAGTCATACACCTGGCGCAGCGGCTGGAGATTCAGCGGCTCGGCCCAGGCTGCGTTGGCCTGCTCCGTGCTGATGTACTCGCGCTCCACCATGAGGCGCAGGACGACACCCTGGCGCCGCTTGACCGCGCCCGGCTGGCCGTCTGGCTCCCACATCTTGGTGTGGGGGTCATAGTAGGCGGGCGCCTGGGGCAGGCCGGCCAGCATCGCGGATTCGGCCAGCGTCAACTCCGACGCGTGCTTGTCGAAGTACGTTTCTGCCGCTGCCTCGATGCCGTAAGCCAGGTTGCCGTAGTTGACCTCGTTCAGGTAGATTTGGAGAATCTCGTCGCGCGGGTAGCGCCGCGTGATTTCAGTGGCAAGAATCGCCTCCTTGACCTTGCGCGAGATGGTTTTCTCGGTTGACAGGAACGTCAGCTTGACGAGTTGCTGCGTGATGGTGCTGCCGCCCGGCCCGCTCAGGTCCCGGTTGCGCAGCGCATAGAATACCGCACGGCCCAACCCCACCGGGTCCACGCCCGGATGCGAGTAGAAGTTCGGATCCTCGGTCGCGACGGTCGCATCCTTGAGATACTGCGATATCTGGTCGATGGGCACGACGGTGCGGCGGCCATAGTTCGGGTCCGCGACCTCGTTCAGGACATTGCCCTCGCGGTCGTAGATAAGCGTGGAGGCGAACTGGCTGGCCCGCGCCTGCAGCTCGTCCGGCGGCGGCAGGTCGCGCGCGATGCTCGCATAGCCCATCAGCGCGACGCCCAGGAACAGCACGACGATCGCAGCGAGCAGGAGCAGCACGAATAGGAAGCGGCTGCACCCGCCTCGGCGGGCCGGTGGCGGCGTCGCGCGGCGCATGCTTGTCGCTGGCGGCGCGGTGGGCGGCTGGGTTCTGGCCGCGGAGCGCGTCGCCTGTTGAGCGGATGACACCGCCGCAGGGAGCGGCTCAGGCGCGCGCGCGGGCATGGCGGTCTGCGCTGTCGCCGGCAGTGCGGTGGGCGGTTCGGTTGCGGCGCGCGGCGTCTCGCGTGGGCGGAACGGCGCATGGGCGTCCGGTGCGGGCTGAGGTCGGACCGCCGGCGTGCCCCAGCCGGGCAGCCGCGTCGGCTCAGGCGGCATCGCCTGTGGTACAGCGGGTTGTTTCGGCGTCCACCAGGCGGCCGGGCTGGGCGGCGGCTCCGGCGACGCGTAGAGCCGCCGCGGCTGGATGCGCGGCAGGGCCGGCCGCAGGCCGCTCTCCGGTTGCGGCGGCGCGGGCGCCCACCAACTGGCAGCGCGCGGCGCACGGTCGCGGCTGGCGCGCGCTGCGGTAGGCTCCGCTGTGTTCCGATCGGACGGGTTCTCAGTCATATAGCAGGTTTACCTTCCAAATAAAGACACATGACGAATTCTCGCGCAGGCCATAAGTGCCTGCCGTAATATGACGTCCAGGTCGGTCTTTTAGTTGCACTGACCGGCCGCAGGGATATTTGACACTGCCTGTGTGACCTTGTAACGTTGGGTTCAACGCACATCGTCCAACCATCCTGTACGCACGAACGGAGACTTCCCATGCCCGCAGACCTCTTCTACAAACCGTCCGATGGCTGGCCCGGCGACTTCATTCCATTCTTCTGGAACGGTGAATACCACCTGTTTTACCTCAAGGACTATCGGGATAGCGCGCGCTGCGGTGAGGGCACGCCCTGGTTTCACTTGGGGACGCGCGATTTCCTGCACTTCACGGACTACGGCGAGGCCCTGCCGCGCGGTTCCGTTGAGGAGCAGGACCTCTACGTCTTCACGGGCAGCGTCATCGAGGCCGGGGGACAGTTCCACGTCTTCTACACCGGGCACAACCCCCACCTGCGGGCGCGAGGACTGCCGGAGCAGGGCGTCATGCACGCGGTCAGCCGCGACCTCATCGCCTGGGAAAAGCAGCCCGCGGACACATTCTACGCGCCCCGCGAGACCTTCGAGCCGCATGACTGGCGGGATCCGTTCGTGTTCTGGAATGCGGAGTCCGGCGAATACAACATGCTGCTGGCCGCGCGGCTGCCGGGCGGGCCATCCCGCCGGCGCGGCTGCACCGCACTGTGCACCTCAGAAGACCTGAGGCATTGGCGGGTCGCCGCGCCGCTCTATGCGCCGCACCTCTATTATACTCACGAATGCCCGGATCTGTTTCGGATGGGCGATTGGTGGTATCTCCTGTTCTCCGAGTTCAGCGACGCGACCGTGACGCGCTATCGCATGGCGCGCTCGCTGGCCGGCCCGTGGCTGACCCCGCCGGTGGACACCTTTGACGGCCGTGCCTTCTATGCCGCCAAGACAGCGTCCGATGGCGTTCACCGTTATCTGTTTGGCTGGAACCCCACGCGCGAGGGCGAGACTGACGCCGGGGCCTGGCAGTGGGGGGGCGCACTGGTCGTACACGAAATCTGCCAGCAGGCCGACGGCACGCTGGTCGTGCAGGAGCCGGGCTCGCGGCAGGCGGGATTCGGTGATACCATGCCGGTCTCGCTCCATGCAGTCATCGGAAGCTGCGGGGCCGCTGGGGGACGGACGACGTTGGCTGCAAAGGACGGGTATGCGCTCGCGTCGGCCGACGCCCTTCCCGAAATCTGCCGCATCACGGCCCAACTGCGCCCGAACGCCGAAGTTGCGTCGTTCGGCCTCATGCTGCGTGCAGACGCCGACTTCGAGGCGGGGTACTACCTTCGGGCTGATCTCGCGCGCCAGCGGCTCGTCTGCGATGCGTGGCCGCGGCCCGGCGACCGGCCCTATGCGGCCGAAACCGAGCGGCCGCTGGCCCTCTGCAGCGGGGAAGCCGTCGAGCTGACGGTCGTGCTGGATGGGACGGTGTGCGAGGTCTATGCCAACGGTACGACCGCGCTCAGCACGCGGATGTACGATCACCGTCAAGGGAGCTGGGGCGTGTTCGTACAGGGCGGCGAGTTGACGGTGGATGCACTGGCCGTGCAGATGGCGGTCAGGAGCTAACCGGCCGCCGAACCTGCGCGTAAACGCAGACGGCCGGTCCATCTTCCGTGTGCTCCGCCTGTTTCGTGGGTTAACCCGTATGCGTGCGGCTTCCTCACGCGTAGATGGTCGCGCCGCTGGGCACCTCTTTGCGGTTGTAGGATTCGGGCGTGACGCGCGGGTGGATGACGACGTTGCGCCCCACGCGCATGCCCTGGGGGATGACCGCGCCCTTGCCGACGACCGTCAGGCCGGTGTTCAGGCGGTCGGGCCGTTCCCGGTTCGGCGTGTTCTTCTCGCTCCAGCCGACCTTCGCATCTGCTTCCACAGTCACGTGCTTGTCGATGATCGCACGGTCCACCTCTGCGCCCGGCTCGATGACCGTATCCGTCATAATGATGGCGTCGCGCACCGTGGCTCCCGCCGCGACATAGACGCCGGGCGAGATAATCGAGCGGATCACGGTGCCCTCGATGCGGCAGCCGTCACTGAGCAGGTTGCCCTCCACGCGTGCCTCCGGGCCGATCAGCGCGGCCGCGCGTTCCTCGCTGCGCGTGTGGATGACCCAATCCGGGTTGTACAGGTCGAGGGCGGGCGTTTCTGTCAGCAGCGCCATGTTGGCTTCGTAGTAGGCCTGGATCGTGCCCACATCGGCCCAGTAGCCCTGGAAGCGGTGTGCAAAGACGCGATGGGAGGCTAGATGGCCGGGGATGTAGTCGCGCGCCAGGTTATGGCCCTCGTCTTCGCCGTTGGCGCCCGCCTGGCTCAGCCAATCGACCAGGACCTCGCGCTTGAAGACGTAGATGCCCATGCTCGCCAGCGTGCTGGCCGTGCGCCGCGGCTTCTCCTCGAACTTGACGATCCGACCCTGCGTGTCGGCAGTGACCATACCGAAACGGTAAGCCTCGAACCCGGGCACGGTGTAGACGGCCAGCGTAACATCGGCGTTACGCTCACGATGCTCGCGCAGCAGGGGACCATAATCCATCGTATAGATGTGGTCGCCGGCCAGGATGAGCACGTCATCCACAGTCGGCCGCAGGACATTCAGGTTGAAGCGGATGGCGTCCGCCGTGCCGGCCTGCCACGCGCCCGCTTCACCCCTGGTGCTCTGGTACGGCTGGAGCAGGCGCACACCGCCTGTCGTGCGGTCGAGGTCCCAGGGCCGGCCCACCCCGATGTGTTCGTTGAGCGAGCGGGGTTGGTACTGGGTCAGCACCGCGACATCGAAGATGCCGGAGTTGACGCAGTTGGACAGCGCAAAGTCAATGATGCGGTATTTGCCCGCAAACGGCACGGCCGCCTCCGACCGCTTGGCCGTCAGCACGCTCAGCGCAGGGCCTTCGCCGCCCGCCAGAATCATCGCCATAACTGCCATGATGCACCCCCTCTATGCAACCGTGGAGCCGCTGGGCACGGTGTCCCCGAAGCTGGCGAAGGCCTCTTCGTCGACATCGGCCTGAACGACGACGTTGCGCCCGATGCGCAGGCTGCCGGGAATGTGTGCGCCTTTGCCGACGATGGTCGGGCCGGTGTAGAACCTGTCCGGGGCCGCGGCGTTCGGCGTGTCCAAGTCATCGCCGAAGCCCAGCTCCGTACCTGCTCCCACGACAACGTTCTTGTCCACGATGCACCGATCGACCACCGCGCCGGGGCCGATCCAGGTGTCGTTCATAATCACGCTCTCGCGCACCACGGCTCCGGGCGAGACGTAGACGCCGGGCGACAGCACCGAGCGCATCACCTGCCCGCGCACGAAGGAGCCATTGCAGATCATACTTTCCTGCACGCGGCTCTGCGGGCCGACCTTTGCCGGCGCACGCTCCTCGCTGCGCGTGTGGATGACCCAGTCGGGATCGTAGAGGTTGAGCTGCGAATGGCCGGAGATGAGCTCCATGCTGGTCGTCCAGTAGGCGTCCACCGTGCCCACGTCCACCCAATACCCCGCGAACGGATAGGACTGGAGGGTGTAGCGGTCGAGCATGCTGGGGATGACGTGCTTGCCGAAGTCAAGGTCCTTGTGTTTGGGAGCCAGGGCTTGCAGCCGCTCGATGAGCGCATCCACCCGGAAGACGTAGACGCCCATGTTGGCAAGCGTGCTCGGCGCCTCCTTCGGCTTCTCCATGAACCCCGTCACCCGCCCATCCTCGTCCGTCAGCACGATGCCGAAGCGGGAGGTCTCTTCGGGCTTGACGTCCATGACCGCCAGCGTCAGGTCGGCCCCGCGCTCCTGATGCGCCTGGAGCATGGGCCGGTAATCCATCTTGTAGATGTGGTCGCCCGATAGGATGAGCACGGTGTTGGCGCGCGTCTGCCTGAGATAGTCGAGATTCTGGAGCACGGCATCCGCAGTACCCTCGTACCACTGCTGGTGGCCTTTGCCCTGGTAGGGTTGCAGCAGGCGGACGCCCCCGCGCGTGCGGTCGAGATCCCAGGGACGCCCGATGCCGATGTGGTCGTTGAGCGAGCGGGGCAGGTACTGCGTCAGCACCGCGACGTCATAGATGCCGGAGTTGACGCAGTTGGAAAGGGTGAAGTCGATGATGCGGAAGCGACCGGCGAAGGGGACGGCAGGCTTGGCGCGCTGCTCGGACAGGACGCCCAACCGCGTGCCCGCGCCGCCGGCGAGGATCAGGGCTGCCACGCGCATGGATCAATCTCCTTATATGAAGCCAAATCGTATGCCTGTTGTAACATGAAAAGGGAATGCCGGTCAAGGAGGACCCAGGCACAGAATCCCAGGCCGATGTGATGAACGTCATAGACATGGGTAGCAGTACAGGTAGATACTTATTGCAAATTATTCGCATTATTGCTCTCTATGCCGCTGCAAGGACGTCTATGCACCACACGCACGCCGAAGCTATGCCGCAACCCTTGAGTGCGCTGCCCGCCGGGCAGCGTGGGATCGTATATTCTCTTCAGGGCGGACACGAATTCTGCAGCCGGGTTGCTAACCTGGGTTTCACGATGGGGGCAGAAGTTGTCATCCGGCAGAATTACGGGCATGGGCCTGTCCTGGTGGCGCTGCGCGGCACGCTGGTGGCGTTGGGCCGCCGCGAAGCCAGCCATGTCCTCGTCCTGGCGGCAGCGCCGAACTGACAGGAGCCGAAGGATGAGATTGTCCGTCGCACGGAAGCGGGCGGCACAGGTGGCGCCGCCCGCCTTGCGCCTGGTCAAGCCTGGCTGCCATGACAACGACAGCGAGCCCCTGCCCGCGCGCGTGCCCGCGCAATTGACCGTTGCGCTGGTCGGGCAGCCCAATGTCGGCAAATCCACCGTCTTCAACATGCTGACCGGCCTCAATCAGCATGTGGGCAACTGGCCCGGCAAGACTGTGGAGCAAAAGACCGGCCGCTTCGAGCACGACGGTACGCTGCTCGATATTGTCGATCTGCCGGGGACCTACAGCCTGACCGCCAACTCCGAGGAGGAGCGCATCACGCGCGAGTATCTCCTGCAGGAGCGGCCCGATGTGGTCATGGCCGTGGTCAACGCGGCGGCGCTGGAGCGGAGCCTGTATCTCGTGGCTGAGCTGCTGGCGTTGGGCCGGCCCCTGGTCATTGGGCTCAACATGAGCGACGTGGCCGAGCAGCACGGCATCCACATCGAGCCGCACGTGCTCGAGGCTGCGCTCGGCGTGCCGGTGGTCAGGGTGATTGCCTCGCGCAATATAGGTGTCCATGAACTGGTAGACGCCGCGCTGAAGCTGGCCGCCAATCCTACTGGCTTTGCGCCGAACCGCCCGGAAATCCGGCCTGAGCACCGACCGGTGTTGGATGAGCTGGTACGCCTGATTGCGGGGCACATCCCCGCGCCGTATGAGGCGGATTGGGTCGCGCTCAAGTTGCTGGAGGGCGACAGCGAAGTGACCGCCATCATGCAGGCCGCGCTGCCGGAGGCCATCTGGACGCAGGTGCACGCGATCCTGCTCGACCATGAGGATGCCTTCCTGGATATTGCCGGCGGGCGCTACGAGTGGATCGGACGTATGATGCGCGCCGCAGTCATCGAGCCGCGCGCGGGCGCGATCACCGTTACTGAGCGGCTGGACCGGATTGCCACACACCCGCTGCTGGGGCTGGGCCTGTTGCTGGCCGTCTTCGGCGTGGCCTTCTGGCTGACCTATGCCATTGCGACGCCGGTCGCGGAGTGGCTGGCGGAGACGGTGCTCGGCGGGCTGAGCGGCCTGGTGACTGCCCTGCTGGCAGGCGGCCCGGCCTGGCTGCTGGCATTGATCAACGACGGCATCATCAACGGTGCGGGCACGGTGCTGACCTTCCTGCCGATCCTGGTGATCTTCTTCGCGCTGCTCGGCATCCTCGAAGATGTGGGCTACCTATCGCGCGGCGCGTATGTCATGGACCGGTTCATGCACCTGATGGGGCTGCACGGCAAGTCATTCCTGCCGTTGTTCCTGGGCTTCGGCTGCAACGTCCCGGCGGTGCTCGGTGCGCGGATTCTCGAAGAGCGCCGCGCCCGCTTCCTCACGATCCTGCTTGCGCCCCTGGTGCCCTGCACCGCGCGTCTGGCGGTCATCGCGTTCCTGGCGCCCGCATTTCTGGGCCCATATGCTGCGGTAGGCTCGTGGGGCCTCGTCGCGCTGAACCTGCTGGTCTTGGCTGTTGCGGGCATCGCGGTCAACAAGCTGGCCTTCAAGGGAGAACAGACCGCCTTCATCATGGAATTGCCCCTCTACCATATCCCGAATGCGCGCACCGTTGGGCTGTATGTCTGGAACAACACCAAGTCATTCCTGCAGAAGGCGGGCAGCCTCATCCTGCTGGCCTCGGTCATCGTCTGGGCGCTTTCAGCGCTGCCGGGCGGCGACATCGAGACGAGCGTGCTGGCCGCAGTCGGCCGGCTGCTGGAGCCGGTCGGCGCGTGGATGGGGCTGACCGACTGGCGCATGATCGTGGCGCTGATTACGAGCTTCTTCGCCAAAGAGAACACCATTGCTACGCTCGGCATCCTCTACAGCGGCAGCGAGCAGGCCGGCGCGCTGGCCGCGCAGGTCGCTGCGACGCTCGCGCCTGCGGCCCGGCTGGCCTTCCTTGTCGTGACCATGCTGTTCATCCCCTGCCTCGCGACGACCATCACCATCAAGCAGGAGACCAACTCCTGGCGTTGGACCGCAGCCAGCGTGGGGCTGTTGCTGGTGCTCTCGCTCGGCGCAGGCGTGCTGGTCTACCAAATCGGACGGTTGCTATGAGCGGCGCGGTCATGGGCCGGCTGTTGCGCCTGCTGGGGGAGGGCGGCATCAGTTCGACCGCCGAGCTCGCGCGGCGGCTGGACATCAGCGAGGGGCTGGTCGGCCTGATGATGGAAGACTTGACCCGCCGCGGCTATCTCGCGCCGCTGGATGCCGGGTTTTCATCCGGCTGCGACGGGTGCGGCCTGTCCTCGGCATGTAGCGTCACGGGGAAGCCGCCGGTGCTTGCGCTGACCGAGAAGGGCCGGCGGGCGAGCGCGTAACCGCGAAGGCGAATAACCGCAAAGACGCAAAGTACGCTAAGATACGCGAAGAAATAAGAAGCCTGGAGTCTTCGCGTGTCTTTGTGCTCCTTTGTGTCTTCGCGGTGTAAAAGGTTATAATCACCGTATCTCACTCGCAAGGATGCAACCATGGACGCCCGCGAACGACTCCTCACTGCGATCTCTAACGGAAAACCCGATCACCTGCCTGCGCAGGTCCACAACTGGATGCGCTACTACCTCGACACCTACCTGGGCGGCTGCGAGCCGTTCGAAGCCTATGACCGCTTCGGCATGGACCACGTCATCTACACGGCCCCCGAGTTCATCTGGGACGAGCGTGACCTGGCGAACTGGCAGACCGACCGCCGCGACCTGGGCACCGACGCCGATGGCAACCGTCTGTGGGCGGCCACCATCACGACCCCCGAAGGCGAACTGCACCATGCCGGCGCGTACAACGCGTTCACGCCCTGGGAGACCGAGTTCCTCATCAAGACCGAGCGCGACATGGAGCTGTTTGCGAAGTACGCGCCCGTGCCCATCCGCCTGGACCCTGCGCCGGTCATCGCGATGCAGGAGCGCCTCGGCAGCCGCGGCATCGTGCGTTCCTGGGCCTGGGGCTACGGGCAGGGCTCGCCCTGGCAGGACTTCTGCACGCTGGCCGACACGCAGACCGCCATCCTTTGGGGCATGGACAAGCCGGACTTCCTCCACTTCGCCCTCGACGCCATCCTGCAGAAGCGGCTGCGCTATGTCGAGATGCTCAAGGGCATCCCCATCGACCTCATCGAGGTCGGCGGGGGCGCAGGCTCGAACACGGTCATCAGCCCCAAGTTCTTCCGCGAATTCTGCCTGCCGTATGACCGCATCCAGAATGCCGCGCTGCACGAGGCGGGCATGAAGGTTGTCTATCATCTCTGCGGCGGGCTGATGCAGATGCTGGAGCTGGTGGTCGAGACCGGCGCTGACGGGCTGGAAACCATGACGCCGCCGAGCATGGGCGCGGACTGCGACCTCGCCGAGGCGGAGCGCCGTGTGGGCGACCGGCTGTTCTTCGTCGGCGGGCTGGACCAGAACGCCTACTTCGAGAACGGCACGCCGGCGACGGTGCGCGAGGCCGTGTTCCGGCTGCACGCGGCCTGCCCGAACGGCGGCTACATCTGCTGTCCTTCCGACCACTTCTTCTTTGGCGACCCGGTCAATCTCCAGGCGTTCGTCGATGCGGCCAGAGAGTGCCGGTATAACTGATAACGGAGCTGTGCATGAACAGTCGAGAGCGTATCCGCGCGATCATCGCGCGCGAGCCGGCGGACCGCTGCGGCTTCTGGATGGGCAACCCCCATGCCGAAACGTGGCCCATCTATCACAAGTACTTCGGTACAGAGACCAACAGCGAACTGCGCCGCAAGCTGGGCGATGACCTGGTGTGGCTGTCGCCCGAATTCTATAAGTCTACTTACCAGCACCCGGACGGGCGCAAGCTGATCGACCTGCACTCGATGAAGAAGAGCCACGGCGAGGCCGGGCCGCTGGCCGCGTGCGAGGACCCGCGCGAGGTCGAGGATTTCCCGTGGCCCGACCTGTCGTATCTCAACTTCGACGAGTGCCTGGCCGACCTGCGTGCGGCGGGCGACGTCTACCGGGCGAGCGGGTTCTGGACGCCGTTCTACCATCACCTGATGGATCTGTTCGGTATGGAAAACTACATGGTCAAGATGTACACCCATCCCGAGGTCGTGCAGGCCGCGACCGACCGCATCTGCAGCCTCTACTATGAGGCCAACGAGCGGTTTTTTGCGGCCGCGGGCGACCTGGTGGACGGGTTCTTTTTCGGCAACGACTTCGGCACGCAGCTCGACCTCATCTGCAGTCCCAAGCTGTTCGACCGGTTCATCATGCCGTGGTTCCGCCGCTTCACCGAGCAGGGCCACCGCCACGGCTACCAGGTCATCCTCCACTCGTGCGGTTCCATCTTCCGGGTCATCGACCGGCTGATCGATGCGGGCGTGGATTGCCTGCACCCGCTGCAGGCGCGGGCGCGCAACATGGACGCGGAGACGCTGGCGCGGGACTATAAGGGACGGATTGCGTTCCTGGGAGGCATCGACACGCAGGACCTGCTCGTCAACGGCACGCCGGACGACATCCGCGCGGACGTGCGTCGCGTGAAGGCGCTGCTGGGGCCGTCGCTGATCGTCAGCCCCAGCCACGAGGCGCTGCTGCCCAACGTCCCGCCGGAGAACGTGCTGGCGATGGCGGAGGAAGCGGTGCTGTAGGGGGCGACCCTTGTGGCCGCCCCCGGCATTAGATTCGTTCTTCAGCCAGCATATCGGTCAACGTGCGCGCCTCTGACGTGAGCCGCGCGGCCGTGGAAAGATTCAGGCCGCCGGTAACGAGGAGGCCGGCCAACAATAGAGCGATGAGCAGCGTCCCACCCGGTCCCAGATGGATTGCCTGCCCGCCGCCTACCAGGGCCGCAGACCCTAGGCTTGCCGCCGCAGCGACAAGCCTGGCCTTGCGCCGGTGCTTCCGATAGCCATAGATGCCGTGATGAAACGGCGCTTCCACCACGGTTCGCAGAGGCACGCGGGGCGTGAGCCCGGCTCGCAAGGGCTGAACCGCCCGCGCCAGCTCGAACTCTGCCAGGACACCGTAATGATCGGAGTAGCCCTTCAGGCCGTCGGGGTTGGGCTCCGGCACGCCACCCATGACGAAGCGCGTGCACCGGGTTGTCAGGTGGTGCTTCGGCCCGGAGCGCGATAGAACATAGTCGTAGAGGTGCGGCGGATGGATTGTGGCATAGCCGTTGCGCTCTGAAGGGTCAAACTGCGCAGCCAGGGGATCCGCATCACCCCCTGCTTCGGACAGGCCCCCTGCAGCCAGCAGCGCCCGATACGTTGCATCGTCCGGGTGGCAGTTGAGGTCGCCGACCAGGACCGCGGGGATCGCCTCGGACTCCCTGGAAATGTAACGGCCAACTTCGAGCGCCTGCGCGACCCGGTGAGCGGCAAAGCGGTCCGGTCCCCATTGGAGGTAAGGTGCAATGAGATGCACGTTATAGACGTCCAGCGGGCCGCCCGGGGTCCTCACGCGCACGCGGCCGACGCCCTTACCAGCATAGTAATCCACGCGCACGAAGTCCTGGGGTCGACCGTTGAGCTTGAACCGCAGGAAGTCCGTTTCCACAATCGGAAAGCGCGACAGGGTCAGCAGCCCGCTGCCCATCACGCCCGAGTGGAAATAGTGGCTGTAGATCAGTCCGGCCTGCCGCGCGGCTTCGACCAGCAGCCGGCGATCTTTGGCGTAGAAGACCTCCTGCAGTCCGACCACATCGGCGTCGATTTCCCCCAGCGCGCGGCCAATTGCGCGCATCCGCGCCGCCCGGTCGCGCGAGATGACGGGAACCCCCCAGGCGTTCAATGACAAGATACGTATCAGCATCGCCCTCTTCCTCGAACCGCCTTCTAAAGAATAGCTGAGGCAGACGGCGCCGTCATCCTCTCCACCGATATTCTTCGTCCTGGCAAAAGTATAGTTTCGGCCAGACACCCGCGCATTTTTGATTCATGCATTTTGTGTCAGGCCCTTCATTATACAATAACTGCCGGAAAACGGCACGCCGGAGCGAAACTGCTGCAGGGCCATTCAGTTCTTGGGGTACGGGCGGTTGGAAACCGCTGCCACCGTGTTGCGTAGCAACTCTGCCAAGCCTGCCTGCGCAGGCTGTTTTCCAGTCGCCGCAGGGCGACTTCGCAACCGTGGCCGCGACTTACCGTCGCCGGGCGGCAAGAACTGAATGGCCCTGAACCTGCTGCGATGGCAGTGTCAATTGCCCTCGCGATGCGTCCAGGGACTCACTACTGCTACCTGTGATATACTCACCGTGTCACTTCACCTGGAACAATGTAGCGGTACCGCCATATCCGAAAGCTGCGCAAGGAACAATCAGATATGGATAACGAAAACTTCCACTTTACAGTCGGTGCGCTGAATTGCATTTCGCTGCAGGACAGCGTCGGGCTCGGCGGAGAGGCCGCGTCTTTCTTCGCGAATGCACCTGCGGACGAGCGTGACCACGAGTGCGGGAGACACGGGGTGACGGGACAGGTGACGCTGGCGCTGGCCTGCCTGCTCGTGGACACCGGCGCGCAGCTCATCCTGGTGGATACGGGCGCAGGGCCGAGCGACGATCCGGCGCTCGGCCGGCTGCACGCGCGGCTGCAGGCCGAGCGCATCGCCCCGGAGGACATCGACACGGTGATCCTGACGCACTGGCATTGGGATCATGTGTGGGGCAACACGCGGGCCGACGGGAGTCCTGCGTTCCCTCATGCGCGTTTCGTTGTGGGGCGCACCGAATGGGGTTGGGCCACCGCAGAGGCGAACCGGCAGGTGCTCCAGGATGTCGGCGGCGAGCGCAGCCGCGATAACCTGCTGGCAGTGGCGGGCCGGCTATCGCTCGCGGACGAGGGGACAGAGATTGTGCCGGGCATCCGGGCGATTGCTGCGCCGGGTCACACCGCCGGTCATCTGGCACTGCTGCTGGCATCGGAGGGCCAGCAACTGCTGTGCATGGGGGATGTCGTGCACCACCCGATCCACGTCGAGCATCCGGAGTGGCACACCGATTTTGACTTTGCCGCCGCGCAGACCGTCGCCACACGGCGTGCGCTGTTCGCCCGCGCGGCAGACGAAGGGATGCTGGTTTTTGCGCCGCACCTGCCGCCGATGGGCGTGGGACACATCGTTGCCGCCGGGGGCGGCTGGCGCTGGGAACCGGCAGAGTAGACCCAGACTGGCACTCCGATCCCTTACTGGCATGGCCTGGCTACCGGTAGACACGGTGTCGTCCACCAGCAGCCAGGGTCATCGTACTATGCCGGAAAGCCGCCTTGAACGGTAGACGAATCTGCGCACACTCATCATTCGATGAGCAAGCGGAACGGGTTGCGCACTAATACATCCCCGTAGTGCTGGCCTTCGCTCAAATCTTCTGACCAAACGACTTCACAACCGAGCCTCGCTGCGCTCTGGATAATCATCGCATCCCAGAAGGCAATTCCGTAACGCGCTTGCAGGCTGATGGCGCTCAGGATGTCTTGTGTGTCCGGCCGATGTACGTGCCACACGGCCAATTGAGCGATGATGTCGCTTGCCGCTGGCGACGCGAGAGGATGCGGCACTTTGCGGGTGATGGTCACATAGAGTTCCTGGAGCACCTGTGTGCTCACGCAGCCTTGCCGGTCGGCCCACAAGCGCCGTAGCAAATCTGCCGCGATATCATACTTCCGGCCGCCGGAGCCATCGTGGGCATAGACCAGGATGTTGGTGTCAACAAACTGGCGACGAGGCTCAGCGTTCATGCAGTTCCTCTCGCGTCCAGGTTGCCTTTCCTTCCGTCCCCAATTTCACGGGGTGGTCAAGGATGGCCCCATGACGGGTCCGAGCCCGCTCATAGGCATCCTCGGATTCCACGATCTCCTGCAATGTTTGAGTCAGCAGCCCCGAAAGGGACGTGCCGCGTTCCAGGGCTAGTCGTTTGGCTTTCAGCAGGATGGACTTGGGAATAGATAGGGTCACGTTCTGTGTTTGCATGGCTACCTCACGCAAAAGAGTGTATTACGTAATTACGTGAAGGTCAAGGCGGTATATCTGCTTGCCAGGAATTCAAATATAGCCGGAGTCGAGACTTCAGCCGTTCAGGCCGGCTGTGGGCGGACAGCGCCGAGCCGGCTAAAACCCGCCTCCATCTTCCGTAAGGGGATAATTGGGACTTCGGGGAGGTTCTTAATGCAACAAGGGCAGCGGGTTGACCAGCCGGCCGAAGTCGCGCAGCTCGAAGTGCAGGTGTGGGCCGGTGACGTTGCCGTTCGCGCCGCTCGCGCCGATGACCTGGCCCTTCGCCACGACCTGCCCCTGCTCGACATAGATATCGCTGAGATGGGCGTACAGCGTCACGTAGTCGATGCCGTGGTCGATGACCACCCGGAAGCCGTAGCCCGTGGGGTTCCAGCCGGCATAGACCACCGTCCCGCGGTCTGCTGCCTTGACCGGCGTCCCGCTCGGTACTGCAATGTCGATTGCCACGTGGCCTACCCGCGCACCCTGCGAAATCCAGCCCTTGACCGGCCAGATGAAGTGGCCGTCGCCGTAGGGCCAGTCTGCGTAATCGGTGCCCGCGAACGCGTCGCCCGGGATGCTGACCGTGCGCGGCTCCGGGCGGAATTCGCCGCTGGGCCGTGCGCCGGGCAGCAGCACGCGCTGCCGCGCGACCACGCGGTAGGGCGGGGCGGCGAACCCATTCCACGGCACGCGGACAATGTCATCCACGGTCAGGCCGTGGCGCGCGGCGATGCCGGCCAGCGTGTCGCCGGGCGTCACCGTGTAACACAGGTCGTTGAGCGCAGGAACGCGGATGGTCTGCCCCGGCGTGAGGGTCTCGGCGTCGGAGCCGGTGGGCGTCGTCACGCAGGACATGGTGTCCAGGTCACGGCCGAAATCGAGGGCCAACGACCAGAGCGTGTCGCCGGGCTGCACGGTATAGCTGAAGGCGTCTGCGGGCGCATCGGGGTCTCGGGCCGGGCCGGCTGCACCGCCGGCCACGAACGGCAGGAGGATGAAATCCTGCTGCCGGACGGCCTCCGGCGTGAGCATGGCCTCCTGGAAAGTCAAGGGGCGCGGGGTAGCGGTCGGCTCGGGGGTCGGCGTCGTGATGACAGGCGTCGGCGGCGCTGCCCAGCCCGTGTCGGCGGACACCAGGAACAGGAGCGCGGCCAGACAGAACTGTATGAGCAGTCGTGTGGGGGCGTTCATACACGCGCATCATACACGAAAAGCAGGTCACGCGCAATAGCCGGAAGGGGTTAAATCAAAAGGCAGAGCGTCTGACGCTCTGCCTCTATTATCAGGTTAGTCCGGTGAGCAGGTTCAGGCGGCCTCGCGCAGCAGCGGACGGAATTTGTAGCCGTACACGATCTGCCCTTCGTCGCCTTCCTGGGTCAGCTTGCGCGTCACCATCTCGACGGGCATGCCGATCCTGACTTCCTCGACATCCACATCGGTCAGTTGCGCGGTGACCATCGGGCCTTCACTCAGCTTCACGAGCGCCATCGTGTAGGGCGCGAATTCCTCGAAGCCCGCGGGCGCATTGTACATGGTCGTGAACGAGTACACTTCGCCCTGCCCGCTCAGGTTGGTCCAGCTCTGCTTTTCTGCCGCGCAGTGCGGGCAGACATCGCGCGGGGGGAAGATGTGCTTGTGGCACGTATTGCAGATTTCGGCCTTCAGGCTGTAACGCTGTTGGCGGGTCCGCCAATTGCGCGGAATAGACATATGCTTGTTCCTCCGAAAGTAGATTCCCAGTCGATACAGGTTCAAACTGTGCCGATTATACGCAGATACCTCCATCAAAACCTACCAGATTGCGGCTGTTGACACAATCTGGCGTCTCGCTGATAGGTTTTGACAGGTTACGCCGCGGCCAAAATGTGCGTGAGCACGGTCGCGCCGCTGCCGCCGATGTTCTGGGCCATGCCGATCTGCGCGCCCGGCACCTGGTTCGCGCCGGCCTGGCCGGTCAACTGCTGCACTACCTCAACGATCTGGTAGATGCCCGTCGCGCCGACCGGATGCCCGCGCGACTTCAGCCCGCCCATCGTGCTGATGGGGATGCGGCCATGAATTCCGATTTCCTCATCCGTGGCGAGGCAGACGCCCGCCCCGCGCGGCGCAAAGCCCGCCGCCTCCAGCGACAGCGCGGCCATGATGCTGAACGCGTCGTGCGCCTCGAAAACCTGGATGTCCGCAGTGGTCAGCCGCGCCTGGGCCAGCGCCTTCTGCGTGGATAGCGCCACGGCGTCGAGCGCCAGCGGGTCGCGGCGGTCATGGATCGCGAGGCTGTCGGTCGCGACCGCCGATGCCAGGATGTGCGCCTTCGCCCGCGAGCGGTGGAAATCCGCCGCGGCCAGGACCACGCACGCCGCGCCGTCGCACACCGGGCTGGAATCCATCAGGTTGATCGGGTCCGCAATCATGCCCGCCTTCAGGTAGGTCGACTGGCTGATGGGCGAGCGGAACATCGCGTTCGGGTTGTTGGCCCCGTTCCGGTGTGCATTGAGCGCGAAGCCGGCAAACTGCTCGTGTTTCACGTTGAATTCGTGCATGTAGCGGCGCATGAGCAGCGCGTTGAGGCCCACAAAGCTGATGCCCTGGCTGACCTCGTACTCCTGGTCCGCGGCGGTGGCGAGCCCCGATGTGACCTCGTGCCCGACCGCGTCCGTCATCTTCTCGACGCCGCACACGAGCACGACATCGTGGATGCCGCTGGCGACGGCCATCAGGCCGACGCGCAGCGCCGCCGCGCCGGAGCCGCACGCGGCCTCGACCTTCATGGCTTCGATGCCGCGCAGGCCGACGAAATCCGCGATCAACGCGCCCAGGTGCTCCTGCCCGCCCAGCTCGCCCGACAGCATGTTGCCCACATAGAGGGCGTCCGCCGTCTCGATGCCCGCGTCTGCGAGGGCAGGCATGATCGCGTCGTGGGCCAGGTGACGCAGCGACCGGCCCCAATGTTCTTCCACGGGCGTCTGCCCGATGCCGATAATGGCTACATCTCTCATGTCCAGACCCTCAGTTCATCTGCAGCTTGTGGCGGTAGCGGACGTAGGTCGCGTAGTCGATGACCTTGCGCCGCGCAATGTAGTCCTGGGTGCGCGGGGCACGGCCGCGCGCTTCTGCGATGCCCTCGGTGACGCGAATCGAGAAAGCATCTGAGCCGGCGCCCGAACCGAACGACACCATGAAGATGCGGTCGCCCGGCTGCGCCTCGTCCAGGATGGCGGTCAGGCCGATGAGAGATGATCCGGCGTACGTATTGCCGATCACCGGCACCAGCAGCCCGGTCTTGATCTGCTCCGCGGTGAAGCCGAGCATCTGCGCCGCGCGCTGCGGGAACTTGGTGTTCGGCTGGTGCAGGACGGCGTACTTGTAGTCGGAGGGCCGCGTGCCCATCTCCTCCAGCAGGCGCTTGCCCGCGGTCACGACGTGCTCGAAGTAGGCCGGCTCGCCGGTGAAGCGGTGGCCGTGGCTGGGATAATGTGCATAGGCCCGGCGCCAGAAGTCCGGCGTGTCGCTGACGTGCGAGAGCGTCCCTTCGTAGACGGCCAGGCTTTCCTCCGCCGGCCCGACGATGAACGCGGCCCCGCCCGACGCGGCGGTGTATTCCAGCGCGTCGCCGGGCCGGCCCTGCGCGGTGTCCATGCCGATCGCCAGGACATAGCGTCCCATGCCGGAGCCGACAATGCCCATGCCCGCAACAATGGCCTCGCTGCCCGCCTTGCACGCAAACTCCAGGTCTGCGGCCTGGATGTTGGCCGCTGCGCCGATGGCCTCGGCCACGACGGTGGAGGTGGGTTTCACGGCATAGGGATGCGACTCGCTGCCCACCCACACCGCGCGCAGCTCCTGCGGGTCGATCCGGGCCCGCGCCAGCGCGTTGCGCGCGGCCTCGATGGACATCGAGAGCGTGTCTTCATCCAGCCCGGCAACGGCTTTCTCTTTAATCGGCAGACCCCCGGAGCCATCCGTCCAGACCCGCGCGACTTCGGTCGCGGGCAAGCGGTAGCGCGGGACATAGGCCCCGTAACCGACGATCCCGACATCCTGAACAGGTTTCAACATGGAGTTTTACTCCTCAATCACCCAGTTTCACCGGGCTGTACACGCATATCTTAGACCTGCATGCACAGCCACACTGTAAGGCACATCACTATCTATACAATGTTTGCATATGATTTGTCAAATCTTTGCCGCGGGATTCTCCCGTAGAGCGGCCAGAATCTCGCGGGCGCGGTCTGCGCGCACCTGCTTTTCAGCGACCAGCACCGCGGCCACGCGGTCCACCTCGTCGGGCCGCGCGCCGGCGGCAATCGCAATCTGCCGCGCGTGCAGTGCCATGTGCCCGCGCTGGATGCCCTCGGTTGCCAGCGCGCGGATGGCGGCCAGGTTCTGCGCCAGGCCCACCGAGACGATGATTTCGGCCAGCTCACGCGCGCCTTTGACCTGCATCACCTGCAGGGCGAAGCGCGCCAGCGGATGCACGCGCGTGGCCCCGCCCACGGTGCCGACGGCGAGCGGCAGCTCCAGGTTCCCGACGAGTGCGGGGCGGGCGCCCGTCGCCGGATCGCCCGGCGTGTAGCTCCAGGTCGACAGCGACCGGTACAGGCCATCGCGCGCCGCGTAGGCGTGCGCTCCGGCCTCGATGGCGCGCCAGTCGTTGCCGGTCGCCATGACGACGGCATCCACCCCGTTCATGATGCCCTTGTTGTGCGTGGATGCCCGGTAGGGATCGACCGCCGCGAGGGCGTACGCTTCGACGATGCGCTGCGCGACCACCTCGCCGGGCAGCTCCTCGGTCTCCAGCTCCTGGGCCGGGACGACGCAGCGTGCCCGCGCCAGCCGCCGGTCCGCGAGGTTCGACAGGATGCGCAGGTTGACGCGGCCGCCGGTCATCTCCTCGACGAGCGGCGCGAGCGCCTCGCAGGCCGTGTTGACCATGTTGGCGCCCATCGCGTCGCGGCAGTCGTAGATCAGATGGACGACGAGCATCGGGCCGACCGGGCTGTCCGGGATGGTGCGGACTTCGATATCGCGCGCGCCCCCGTGGAGGCTGACCACGACCGGGTCGGTACTGTTGGCAAGATCGAGCAGCCGTTTCTTCTGGCGGCGCACCTGCGCCGCAGCCTCCGGCAGGTCCGCAACTTCCAGCACCTGCATCTGGCCGATCATCAGCGGCTCGGTGGTCTCTGCATGGAAGCCGCCGCCCGCGCGGGCGAGCTTCGCTGCGAAGCTGGCGCCCGCGACCACGGAGGGTTCCTCGATGACCATCGGCACGAGCACATCGCGGCCATTGACCACGAAGTTGGTGGCGATGCCCAGCGGCAGCGCGTACGTGCCCACCACGTTCTCCACCATTTTGTCGGCCTGCTCCAGCGACAGCCCGCCGGATGACGCGAGCAGCGTCTCTAAGCTGGCCGCCTGCTCCGGCGTCAGGTCGGCCCAATCTGCGACGATTGCGCGGCGCGCGGCCGGGGTCAGGTTATAGAATCCACTGATACGGGATGTTTGTGGCATATCTCACATATCTCAAGGTCGCGAAAAATCGGTGAGTCGCCGGTCAACGGCCGGCTCCTCGCCTCCTGGCTCAGACAACCTTCTGACTATAGATGGAGAACCCTGTCAAAACCTATCAGAAACGCATTTACGGTTCCAGAACGGAGAGCGGCAGGATGACCGAGGCGACCGGACCCGTCAGAAGTTGCGGGAACAGGCCGAGCAGAACGCTCAAGACGACGAGCCCTGTCGTCAGCACGACCAGCGACAGGGATTCGCGCTCGACAGGGGAGGCCTTCAGGTCTCCAAAGCAGGCGCGGGCCGCGCGCACCGTGCCGACGAGTACGCCGAGCGCGCCGAACAGCAGCAGGAGCGACCAGCGCAGGTCGGTCTCGCTCACGAGCTGGAGCAACGCCCAGCGCGAGGCGAATTGCGCGGTCAGCGGGAGGCCCGCCAGCCCGAAGCCGCCGATGATGAGCGCGATGACGGCAACCGGCAGCCGCGACACGGCTCCGGCCAGGCTGTCCAGCCGGTCGCTGGTCATCCGGTGGCGGAGGGTGGCCGCGCCGGTCGTCAGCGTCAGGAGCGAGAGGGTGCGGGTGAGTAGGAGCCAGATAGTTGTCGGGAGGCCCGCGGTCCCGCGCAGGCCGAGCGCAACGATGAGGATGCCGTAGTCATAGAGCGCGGCATAGCCGGTCAGCCGTCCCAGCCGGTTCTGGACGGCGGCCAGCGCGCCGCCCAGCGCCGCGGTCAGCATGCCGAGCCAGAACAACCAGCGCGCGCTATCCACCGAGGCGCTGAGCCACGGATACGTCACCAGGAAGCGCTGGAGCAGGAACAGGGTCACGGTCTGGCCGCCGATCCACAGGAATGCAGCCACGACGAGCGGCGACTGTCCCGCCACTGCGGGCAGGGCCACATGGAGCGGGGCGGGTTGCAGCAGCAGCACGAAGCCCGCGACCAGGAGCCAGCTCGCGACGCGGTAGGGGGTGGCGTCGTCGGGATTGAGCGGCGCCTGATCCATGTACCAGGCCGCAACGATAAAGAACGGCACGGCCAGCGCGGGGAACATCAACTGCCGCCAGGCCCCCTGCGTCTCACCGGCGCGGCCCGCCTGAATCAGGAATACGGCCAGGATCGAGGCCAGCACCACCACGGCAGGTGCAAAGGTCAGGGGCTGCAACATGGCGATGGCGCCCCACAGGGCGAGCAGAACGAGGCCAAAGGGATAGAACGTCCGGCCCTGGTAGGTGCGCCAGGCGAGCACGAAGGTGACCGCGCCGGCGAACAGCAGGAAGATCAGCAGTGCGCGCACCGAGGGCGTAATCTGCAGGGAGAGGTCATCCAGGACTACTTCCTGGCCGAGCCGGACCGCGCGGCCCATCACCCTGACGGGCGATGTGAGAGGGAAGCGCCACAGGGCCAGGCCGAGCACGGCAGAGATCGCTGCGGCCAGCAGCGAAGCCACCGGCTCCAGCCGGCGCAGCAGATAGACGATGACCGCGCCGACCAGCAGCACGCCCAGCAGCAGCCAGGGTCCCGGAATCACGCTTGACCTCCGCCCGGCCCCGCGGGCGGCAGTTCCGGCCGGAAGACCGCCAGGCCGCGTGCCAGCACCAGATAAGCGACCGCCAACCCCAAGAGGAGCTGCCCGCCCTGCATGATGCCGACCAGCACGCGTTGCTGCGTCAGCGTGAACAGGAACAACTGGCTGCCGCCCAAGACGATGAGCAGGCTCAGGCCGGCGTGCAAGGGCTCTTCATGGAGCGCCAGCCCCAGCAGCCCGATGAGCACGAGCCACAAGAACGCGTCACGCAGCACCGGCTCGATGAGCGGGAGCTTGATATTGTCGCGTGCCACAATGAAGATGCCGCTGATGAGCGCGACGGCCAGCAGCCGAAAGCTGGTGAGCGAAGCCATCTGCGGCCATTGGAGCTCGGCGGATTGATAGCGGCCGCGATTGCCCCGCAACTGGCCGGCGGAGAGATAGAGCATCACCGCGACCAGGCCGCCGATGATGGCCTGTTGCAGCGCCCACTCCGCAGGGATGACCTGCGAGAGGAGGAGCGCCAGCATGACCGATACGAGCGCGTAGCCATACAACACGGCGCGCCAGTCGCGCGCTACCACCACGACGGCCGCAGCCGCACCGGCCACGTAGACGGACGGCAGCCCAATCAGGATGCTCAGTTGGCGAAACAGATCGTCGAGAGACATTATCCCCTTAACAGCACCCACAGGATCAGAGCGGCGAGGGCCAGCCAGCCCAGATAACCTTCCCCCTCACCGAGAGTGGCAAAGTAACGCAGCGCGTTGCCCACGACGACCAGGCCCGCGACGATGCCCTGGTACAGCCAGTCCAGGCTGACAATCTCAGTGATGGCGCTTTGCCAACCACGCATCTGGCCGAAGAGGCGCTCGCGAAACACCCCGAGCGCCGCGCCCAGCACGCCGGAAAGGACCAGACCTGCCCAGACCGACCGTCGCGCGCCCAGGATCATGCCGCCGAGCGAACGCAGCGTCTCCCCTTCCGGTATGGTCACGAACCCGGCAATCAGGCGCGGGTTAAGGCCCCAGACCAGCAGTGATATGACCAGCAGCCCGAAGGCCAGCAACAATTGCATGACCACCATATTCGGCCGCGGGGATGCAGGCGCAGCCGGCGAGGCTGCCGCAGCCTGCCAGAGCGCAGCCACGAGCAGCACCTCGGCCAGCAGCACGAGGACGAACAGCGGCACAGCCAGCGCCAGCCCCGTCGGAAAGACCAGCCCGGTCCGGGCCAGAAAGCCCGGCGTGCCGGGGAAGCCCCAGATGAAGAAGGCCGCCACCCAGGCGAACGTGCGGATGCCCGTGTCCTGTGTCAGCGCCCGCGCGACCATCAGGAGCGCGCCGCCCAATGTGAACGCCAGCAGGGCCCACACCAACACCTGCGGGCCGGACAGTCCGGCGGCGTACGCGGCCATGGCGGCCAGCCCGCTGCGGTTGAGCGCAATCCAGCGCCAGCGCCACGTCTCATCTTCGGTCGTCCAGGCGACCAGCGCCGTGCCCAACAGCGCCAATGCACCCAGTGCCACCCATTCGGGCCGGCGCAGCCAGCCCGTGCCGCCAAGCTCGTAGACGCGCACCAGGAGCCATACCCCCGCGGCCGGCACGGTGAGCGACATGGCGATGCGCACCGCACGCGGGGTGCTGCCCGGCCCGGTGAGCCAGAAGTGCAGCGGGTAGACGCCGGTCCGCATGAGGCCGAGCGCCCAGAGCAGCGTCAGTTCCCCGCGGGTGAAAATCTGGCCGGTGAGCGCAGTGCGCAGCCCGCTCTCGCCGAGAGAGACGAGCAGCAACAGCATCAGCATGGCCGACAGGGTCAGCAGGCCCCAGGCGCGCGCGGCAGGCTCGGGACTCAAACCAGGCCGCAGGCGCATCGCCAGCGCGGCGTCCAGCACGATCCAGCTGCACGCGAGGGTCAGCACATTGGCGGAACAGACGAAGACCAGTGCGCCCGCGGCGAGCCAGAGCGTGCGCTCGACCTCGGTCCCCAACAGGTCCAGGCGTTGGCTGCGCGCAGCCGCGGGGCTGCGCAACTGGCCGGCCGGCCGGGAGTGTTCTTCGTCGAGCAGCAGCGCCACCGCGGTGAGCAGCAGGATCAGCCCGGAGACGAGCCAGTTCCAGCCGTCCAGCCGCCATTCCAGGGTGCTGCCCGCGACGGTGAGGGGCTGCCACTGCCAACCGGCCACTGCGTCGGCATCGGTCAGGCGCAGCCAGACCAGGATGGCCGCGGCGCCGGCAACGCCGACCAGCGCGAACGGCAGGCGCAGAGCGTAGGGCCACGGCTGCCAGCGGGCAGGCCGGATCGCTTGCGCGCCGGCCCACGTGGCGGCCCCGCGGCTGAGTCGCCGCGCCAGCGCAAGTATGATACCGGCGATAGCCAGGACGAGCGCAGGGCCAAGCGGTTGCAGAAGGAGGGATTTCAAGATCATGTTCGGAAAGTCGCCCCATTTTACCGCTTGCGCGGCGAATGACCAAAATGTGATATCCGGCCTTGGGCATCGCCTGCCTTTGGCTTATAATGGCGGCGCTATGCTCACCGGACAGCAGATAGTGGTGAGTGCAAGGAGCAAGCTATGCAGCGGATTGTTGAGTGTGTGCCCAACTTCAGCGAGGGCCGGCGACCTGAGGTGCTGAACGCGATTGCTGAGGCGATTCGCAGCCATGCGGATGTGCGGCTGCTGGATATCGAGCGGGATGCGGACCACAATCGTTCGGTGTTTACGCTGGTCGCGCCGCCTGAGGCGCTCGTGCCCGCGATGTTCGATGCTATCCAGACCGCAGCGGGCCTGATCAACCTCGACCAGCACCGGGGCCAACATCCCCGCATCGGCGCGACCGATGTCGTGCCGTTTGTGCCGGTGCGCGGGGTCACGATGGAAGAGTGCATCGCCCTCGCGCGGGAACTGGGCAGGCGGGTGGGGGATGAGCTGGGGATCCCTGTCTATCTCTATGAGCAGGCTGCGACGCGGCCCGACCGCGTCAACCTGGCTGATGTGCGTCGGGGGGAGTATGAGGGCCTGAAAGCGGAGATCGAGACGGATGCGGACCGCGTGCCCGACTTCGGGCCGGCCCGCCTGGGTCCCGCGGGCGCCACCGTCATCGGCGCGCGTGCGCCGCTGATTGCCTTCAACGTTTACCTGAATACTTCCAACGTCGAGATTGCGAAGGCCATTGCCAAGGCCGTGCGCCACTCCAACGGCGGCCTGCGCTATGTCAAGGCCTTGGGGTTGCTGGTCAACGGCAAGGCGCAGGTCAGCATGAATCTGACGGATTTCACCAAGACGCCCGTCCACCGCGTCGTGGAACTGGTGCGCCTGGAGGCCGCGCGCTACGGCGTCTCGGTCGAGTCGAGCGAACTCGTGGGCATGATCCCACAGCAGGCGCTCGTCGATGCCGCGGCCTGGTATCTGCAACTGCACAATCTTGAATCGACCATGGTCCTGGAAAACCGGTTGGTCGAGTGAGGGGCGCCGCGGTTACTCCGCCGGCTCGGTCGCTTCGGCCAGGTGCACGATCAGGTCGGTGTGGCCGATGATGCCGACGAGGCGACCATCCTCCAGGACCGGAATCGGGTTGGCCTTGTGCTCCACCATGAGGGTCGCGACTTCCTCAAGGTCCGTGTCCGGATCCACGGAAACGACCGGCGTGGTCATGATGTCCTGCGCTGTCAGGCCGAGGATGCGCCGGACGACCTCGCGATACTCGCGCTGGCCGCCCAGCGGAATCTGCGCACCGAGCAGCGGCAGATATACCGGCGAGTGGGGGCGGGCCTGGCGAGCAATCAGGTCGATTTCGGTGACGATGCCGATGACTTCGCCGTTCTGCACTACAGGCGCGCCGCTGATCCCTTCCTGGGCGAACACGCGCGCGATGTGGCCGATGCCCGTATCGGGTGCGAAGGTGATGACGTCGGTTGTCATAATGTCACGAGCTTTCATGTCGCCTCCTGAATCAAATTATACACCATCCCAGCCGCTATGAAACATCTCATCAGGTCATTTCGCCTGTTGGGCCTGCTGCTCATCGCCCTGCATCTGGCCGTGCCCCTGCTGCCGGAGCCGCTGGCCTGGGGCCTGTGGCCCGCGACTTACCTGCCGGCGGGCTGGCGGTGGGGCCTGGCGCTGGCAGCCGCCGCGCTGGTGCTCCGCGGTGATGCACTCTGGCAGCGGATTCGGCCCGCGCTGGCCCGCGTGCTGGCCTGGCCGGGCCGGCGCAGCCGGGCGCTGCCGCTGGTCATCGCGGGCCTGAGCATCATCCCGTTCTACGTCTTTCGCATCCGCCATCTGCGCTGGGGCGACGCCTACATCCTCAGCCGCGCCATCCCGCATCCGGACGTGCAGCTCACTTATGTCTGGCAGGCCCCGCTCGATGTCTACCTCCATGCGCGGCTGTGGCAGCTGGCTAACCGGCTATGGGGTTGGCCCGACCCGATACCGGTCTACTGGATTGTCAGCGCGCTGTGCGGCGCGCTGTTCGTGTGGGTGGTGCTGCGGCTGGCTGCCGTCCTGGGCCGGGATCCCACGGAGCGGGTGCTGATCGCCGGGCTGATTCTGTCACTTGGGACGATGCAGTTGTTCTTCGGCTACGTCGAGAACTATTCGATCATGGCCGTCGGTGTGATGATCTTCCTGTGGCTGGGCTTGCGCGCACTGCGCGACGGGCTGCCGCTCGTCTGGCCAGCCACGGCGCTGGCCCTGACCCATGCGTTTCATCCCTCCACCATCATCCTGGCTCCCGGTCTGCTGTACCTGGCGTATCTGCTCTACCGGCAAGGCCGCGCGTCGCCCCGCCGGCTCGTGTGGAGCATGGCCGTGCCCTATGTGATCGTGCTGGCCGGAGTTATCGGCCTGATGACCGCAGGCCAGCATGGCCTGGATGCTCTCATGGGCGTCGATGCGCCGGGCGGCGGCGACCGGCGCTGGCTGGTGCCGCTCTTTGCCGTGACAACGCGCTGGGAGCACTACACCATGTTCTCCCTGGCGCACGCGCTCGACATCGCCAACCAGCAGTTGCTCTCCGCGCCCGTGGTCTGGCCCGCGCTGATTCTCGCAGCCGTGTTGGCCCGGCGCGCGCTGCCGCGGGCGGATGTCACTTTTCGTTGGTTGCTGGCGCTGGCGCTGTTGTATCTGGCCCTCACGCTGGTCTGGAACCCCGACTATGGCGGGCAGCGCGACTGGGATCTGTTCTCGCCCGCGGCGCTCCCGGCGTCCGTGCTGCTGGCCTATGTGCTGGGGCAGGTGCTGCCGGACCGAGCCGCGCTGCGTGCTGCGGGCTGGGCCTTGATCGTCGTCCAGGCGTTCCACACCCTGATGTGGGTCTATCAGAATACGCTTCCCTACGCGGTTTGAGACTTTCTTCTGTCGAGCCACAGGCAGTGCATCTATGGAACCAATCCATCTATGACAACGTTGACATTAAAGGCAGTGCGTGAATAATAGGATGCTGCCACGTCGCGTTTCGGCATGTCTTTTCGCGCGTTTTTACGTCATATACAGCGTGTCGTCGGATTTTTTATGCAGTTCGTAATGTGTTGGCGCGACAATTTTGCATTGTTCAGTCGGGCCCAGCCAGCCAGCAACATCGTCGTTGCCGGAGCCTGACGATAGGAGGGTGAGGGTGTCTGAGTTACGTCGTGATCCGGTGATGGGGCGGTGGGTGATTATTGCGCCAGAGCGTAGGATTCGGCCTGAGCAAATGGGCCTGCCGGCAACGGTCAGGCAGGCGGGGCCGTGTGTCTTTTGTGGCGGCCAGGAGGGGTTGGACCCCCACGAAATCTATGCGATCCGTTCGAATGGTTCGCCGCGGAACACGCCCGGCTGGCAGGTGCGCGTCCTGCCGAACAAATTCCCGGTCTTGCGCATCGAGGATAAGCTGACCCGCGAAGGGGTGGGCATGTTCGATATGATGGCCGGGGTCGGCGCTCACGAGGTCATCGTCGAGACGCCGGATCATCAGGTGGAGCTGGCAGACCTGCCGGAGCCGCACATCGGCAATATCCTCCGCACGTATCGTGACCGGATGAACGACCTGGGCGGCGACGATCGTTTCAAGTATGTGCTCATCTTCAAGAACCAGGGCTACCTGGCGGGCGCGACAATGCCCCACGCGCACTCGCAGCTCATCGCCACCCCCGTGACGCCGAAGCGCGTCAAAGAAGAACTGGCCGGTGCGCAGCGGTACTACGAGTTCAAGCGCCGCTGCGTCTTCTGCGACATCATCAAGCAGGAGACGCGACTGACGCGCGAGCGCCTGGTTTTCGAGAATGATACGTTTGTGGTGCTGTCGCCCTTTGCGGCGCGCGTGCCCTATGAGACATGGATTGTGCCCAAGCAGCACAACTCCGACTATGTGAACATCAGCGAAGCCGAATACGCGGGGCTGGCTGAGGCGCTGAAGACCACGCTGCTTAAGATGCGGACCGCGCTGATGGACCCGCCGTTCAACTACCTGATCCATACGGCTCCGTTCCGGCGGCCGCGGGCCGGCTACTGGGCGACCATCCAGCATGACTATCACTGGCACGTCGAGATTCTCCCGCGCCTGACGCGGGCGGCTGGTTTCGAGGAGGGTTCGGGGTTCTACATCAATCCCACCTCACCGGAGGAAGCCGCGGACGTGCTCAGGAAGGCTCCCCTGGTGCTGGAGGTGAGTCCGGTTGCCGAGGCAGAGGCCGCACCAGCCGCGTTGATGGTGGAAGCAGCCGTCGCCGGTTAGAGGAGTTCCGCATCCTGACGGTCGCATCGCGACCGCGCTGCGGAACGGCGCGCCTGAGCGACTGCGCCGTTTGCGTCTGAGGACGCAAACTCCTCTGCCTTATTGCTGCATTGTTTTGCTGATCTCCACCAACCGCAGGCGGCAACGATACAGCCATATCTGAGGCCGGACCATCAGGTTCGGCCTCAAGTTCGCGCGCAGGCTGCCCGCTGATTGACAAACCCCTATTCTTTCGCTATACTAGCCCCGCATCCTAAATAGCGGGCGATTGCGCGCGGGTGAAGCAAAATTCGCTCGTGCCTTTGAACGCGTTAAGGGATGCGCGATGCGGACTCAGGCCTGGTTGCTGCGCTCCCATGATGGCTGCCACAGTCGGGCCGGTTTTGCCTTATGGCGCGTGTGTCACGCCATATGTTTCGATCTTTTCAACCCATCGTTCGGAGGTTCCTTTCCCATGTCTACGTCTTTGCCACCCACCAAGCCACCCGCTGAGGTCCATCCCATGCAGGCCCTGCTCGACCAGGGAGGGTATGACATGCCCCAGCGAGGCGATATTCGCGAGGGTACGATCATCTCGGTCAGCCCGCAGGAGATCATCATCGATCTCGGCCTGAAACGAGAAGCGATCGTGCCGGCCAACGATCTGAGCCGGCTGGAGAAATCCACTCTGGCGGAAATTCAGGAAGGCACAACCTGGCCGGTGTATATTCTCCAACCGTCCGACCGGGAAGGGAACCTGATCGTTTCACTCTCGCGCGCGCTGCAGGAAAAGGATTGGCTCGTTGCCCAGCAGATGATGGACAGCAACGAGATGTTCGAGGCTGAGGTCAGCGGTCACAACGCCGGTGGCCTGGAGGTCATCTTCGGCAAGCTGCGCGGCTTCGTGCCCGCATCGCACATCTCGACCCTGCCGCGCGAAATGTCGCCGGATGAGCGCAAGGCTCACCTGGCAACCTTCGTCGGAAAGATGATTCCGGTCAAGATTGTCGAGGTCGACCGGAAGCGCCGCCGCCTGATCATGTCCGAGCGCGCCGCGCGCCGCCGCTGGCAGCGCGAACATCGCAAGCAACTGCTCGATGAGATCCAGGTCGGTGAGACGCGCACGGGTATCGTGCGCAGCCTGTCGGAGTTCGGTGCGTTCGTCGATCTCGGCGGGGCCGATGGGCTGGTCCACATTTCCGAGCTGGCCTGGTTCCCGGTCGCCCATCCGAGCGAGGTGCTCAAGGTCGGCCAGGAGGTCGAGGTCAAAGTGCTGCGCATCGACAAGCAGCGCGAACGCGTCGGCCTGAGCCTGAAGCGCGTGCAACCGGATCCGTGGACGCACATCGAGGAGCTGTACAACGTCAACGAGCTGGTCGAGGCGGTCGTGACCCGGGTCACCGATTTCGGCGCGTTCGTGCGGCTGCGCAGCGGCGTCGAAGGCCTGCTGCATGTATCCGAGATGGCCGACATCCGGCCCGATCATCCGCAGAGCCTGGTTTCGCCCGGCGACCTGCTCCTGCTGCGCGTCCTGCGTATCGAGCCGGACCGCCGCCGCATCGGCCTGAGCCTGCGCCAGGTCTCCGAGACCGAGTGGGCTGAGTGGGCTGCCAGCTATCGCGAGCAGCACGGCGCGCCGGAAGCCGAGACCGAGGCTGCGGCTGAGGGCGAGACTGTCGAAGGCGAGGCTGTCGCGGAGGCAGAGGCGGTCGAGGGCGAGGCTGCGGCTGAGGGCGAGGCTGTCGCCGAGGCAGAGGCGGTCGAGGGCGAGGCTGTCGCCGAGGCAGAGGCGGTCGAGGGCGAGGCTGTCGCCGAGGCAGAGGCGGTCGAGGGCGAGGCTGTCGCCGAGGCAGAGGCGGCTGAGGGCGAGGCTGTCGCCGAGGCAGAGGCGGCTGAGGGCGAGGCGGTCGAAGGCGAGCCGCTGCTGGCCGCCGAGCCCGTCCTGGTTGCGGAAGCAGAGGCGGTCGTCGAGGAACCGCTGGCCGCAGCGCCTGAACTGGTCAGCGAACCCGAGGCCCCGTTCGTGCCGGAGGTCGAGGCCGAGGTTGCTGCGGAGACAGCCGAGGCTGAGGTCGCAGAACTGGCGGCCCCGGTCGAGGCGGAAGCTCTACCCGTAGAGGAACAGCAGGCGCTCGAGGTGCTCGAGGCTGAAGGCGGCGTGGTCGCGGATGCTGTTCCGGTAGAGGTGCTGGATGCGGCGGCTGAGGCTGATGCCGACGTGGCTGACGAAGTTGCGCCGGAGGATGAGGACGAAGCCGCGCCCCAGGCCTAGGGGCCCAGGGTCAGGGAGCGGCCCATGACAAAGGCCGTTCCCTGTTTGCCGCGCGCAGGTCATTTAGCAAGATAATCGTAAAGGCGCGATGAACACCGAACAGGAATCTGCTGCTGAAGCGCGCACCCGGCTCCAGGCGGAGCGTGCCGCGGTGCTGCAGGAGCTTGAGCAGCTTACGAATCGCCTGGAAACCAAGGGCGACTATGAGCTGGGCGAAGGCGATCCCATGATCTATCAATGGGAGCTCAATCTCGCCCTGCGTGACCGCGCCCAGCAGCATCTGGCAGAAATCGAGGAAGCCCTGCAACAACTCGACATGGGCATCTACGGACGCTGCGAGCGTTGCGGGCGGCCCATCGAACCCGAAAGGTTGGCGGTGCTCAGCCATACGACCGTATGCAGCCAGTGTGCTCAACGCCGGCGTTAACCCGATCCTGTCCCATCCCCTGCGCAGCCATACGACGCCCGGCACTGTGCCGGGCGTTTGTGTCTAACGTACTTGCGTCCAGCGTGTGCTTGTGAGGCAGAAACAATGCAGCCCTCGACTCAGCCCCTCGTTGTGATCCTGACCCATGAACACACGGATTTCGACGCGCTGGCGAGCCTGCTGGCAGCGGCCCGGCTTTATCCGCACAGCGTCCCCGTCCTCCCGCGGCAGATGAACCGCAATCTCGAGGCCTTCCTGGCAGACTACGCCGAACTGCTGCCGTTCGTGCGGCAGGACGACTTGCCCAAGCGTCGCATCGAAGAGTTCATCGCGGTGGATACGCAGACGATCCAGCCGCTGCGCGGCATGAGTGCTCAAGCCACGGGCCTGATAATCGACCATCACCCGCTGATGCGCGAGCTGCCCGCGGGCTGGAGCTTCTGGGGTGAGGAGGCGGGCGCCACCACCACGCTGTTGGTCGAACGGCTCGCGGAGCGCGGCGGCACGCTCAGTCCCATCGAGGCGACGCTGTTGCTGCTCGGCATCTACGAGGATACCGGCGCCCTGAGCTATTCGACGACCACCCCGCGCGATATGCGCGCGGCTGCGTGGCTGCTGGAGCGCGGGGCCAACCTGCTCGTCGTCAACCGGTTTCTGCACCATCCGCTCACGGACGAGCAGCAGCAGCTCTATGAGCAGTTGGCTGACAGCGCACAACCGTACCAGTTCCACGGCCATACGGTCATCATCGCCAGCGCCAGCGTGCGCACGCCGGTGGAGGAGATTTCCACGCTGGCGCATAAGCTGTACGACCTGTACGAGCCGGACGGTCTGTTCATCCTGGTGGAGATGGGCAACTATCTGCAGATGGTGGCGCGCAGCACCAATGACGCCATAGATGTCGGCAACATCGCGGCCGCTTTCGGCGGCGGCGGTCACAGCCGCGCCGCGGCCGCGCTGGTGCGTAACAGCTCGCTGCCGAGCGTCTTCGAGTCGCTGGTCTATGCATTGCAAAGCCACATCCGCCCCAGCGTCACCGTGAGCCAGATCATGTCCTATGGCACGCCGCAGACGCTCGCGCCGACCGACACCATTGCGACTGCGGCAGAACGCGGGCGGCGCTACGGGTTCGAGGGCTTTCCGGTGGTCGAAGGTTCGCGCATCGTCGGCATGTTGACGCGGCGGGAGATCGACCGGGCCATCCATCATGGGCTGGAAGGGCATAGCGTCCGGCGCTACATGCGCGCGGGCGAGATTTACGTGACGCCGGAGGATTCCGTGGCGACGCTGCGCAAGGTCATGTCCGATCACGACTGGGGCCAGGTTCCCGTGCTCGATCCGCAGACGGGCGCGCTGCTCGGCATCGTGACGCGGACCGATCTGATCCGGCAGGGTGCTACGGTCAGTGTCGGGCCGGAATCGCTGGCCGATACGATGGCGCGCGCGCTGCCCGCGGCGCTGCTGGACCTGCTGCACCAGGTCGGCGCAGTGGCCGGTGATTTGGGCTATCCCCTTTACGTGGTCGGCGGCTTCGTGCGTGACCTGCTCCTGGGCCAGCCCAACTTCGATGTCGATCTGGTCGTGGAGGGCGATGCCATTCGCCTGGCGCAATTACTGGCCCAGCGCGCGGGCGGCCGCGTGCGCAGCCATCGGCGCTTCGGCACGGCCAAGTGGATTCTGCCGGTGGCCGGCAAGCAGGCGGCGAGCGAGCAGCCGGATGGCATCCTGCCGGAGTCGCTCGATTTCGTCACGGCCCGCACCGAATTCTACGAGCATCCGACGGCCCTGCCGACGGTCGAACGTTCCAGCATCAAGCAGGACCTGCACCGCCGCGACTTCACCATCAACACCCTGGCGATTCGGCTCACGCCCGACCGGTGGGGCGAGCTGCTGGATGCCTATGGCGGCCGCCGCGACCTGGATGAGGGCATCATCCGGGTGCTGCACAGCCTGAGCTTCATCGAAGACCCCACGCGCATCCTGCGCGCGGCGCGGTTCGAACAGCGCTTCCAGTTTCACATCGAGCCGCGCACCGAGGAACTCATCGGCGGCGGCCTGGACCTGCTGGAGCGCGTCAGTGCCGAGCGCATCCGTCACGAACTGGAGCTGATCCTGGCCGAGGCCCAGCCGGAGCGCAGCCTGTGCCGCCTGGCTGAGCTGGGCGTGCTGGTGCGGCTGCATCCCGCGCTTCACTGCGATGCCTGGTTCATCGCGAAATCAGCGGTCTTACGCGCCGAGTGGCATACGCTTCTCAGCGACAGCGCGTGTGCGGACAATCTTGCAGCGGAGGAACTGCCCTGGCTCTACTTTGCCCTGTTGACTTACGGTATGGAGGATGCCGATCTGGTCGAGCTTAACGAGAAAGTGCGTATACGCAAGGAATACCGCGACTTGACGCAGGAGGTTCACCGGCTGGCTGCCTGTCTGCCTCAGCTCGCCGCGCCGGACCTCCGCCCCAGCGAGGCGGTCAAGTTGCTGGATGAATCCAGCGCAGGCGCAAGGTTGGTGCTGCACATCGCCGCCGACGATGAAGCCGTCCGCCGGAATCTCGAACGGTACGAGCGTGAGTGGCAACACGTCCATCCGCTGCTGACCGGCGACGACCTGCGCAAGCTGGGCCTGCCGCCAGGCCGCATTTATCGCGCGGTCCTTGACCGCATCCGGTCCGCCCGCCTGGATGGTGCGATTGCCACGCGCGGCGAAGAAGAAGCCCTGGCGCGCCAGGCAATTCAGGCTGCCCGAACATGACAAAACTGACATTTCGGCTTGTTCGGCAGCCCGTACCTCCGCGCTGCCTTCAGCGTTGATTAGAACGAGCATGGCCATGCAACCAGCGATCAACGACGAGCAGATCACGTCGCTGCTGCCTGGATGTCAGCGCGGCGAGTCGGCTGCCGTCGAAGCGCTGTACGACCTTTACGCAGACCGGCTGTATCGCTATATCTACGCGCGCGTAGGCGATCCAGAGATTGCCGCGGACCTGACGACGGAGTTGTTCGTGCGGGTCATCCGGCATATCGCCGGCTTTCGGATCAACCACCGGCGGCCGGCCGCTTCCTTTAGCGCCTGGATCTATCGTATTGCGGCCAACCTGGTCAATGATCATTACCGGCAGGCGCGTCGGGTGCCAGAGATGAGCTTGACCGAGGAGCTGCGACTGCCAGCCCGCGATGCCAGCCCGCATCGCCAGGCGGAACAACAGGAGTTGTTCCGGCGGCTGGGCCGGGCCATTGAGACGTTGAGTGAAGAGCAGCGGTTGGTGATTTTGGCGAAGTTCGGCGAAGACATGAGCAACGCAGAGGTGGCGGCCTGGCTGGGCAAGTCCGAAGGGGCCGTCAAGTCACTGCAGCACCGTGCGTTGCAGGCCCTCAGCCGGCTTCTGAGGGTGGAAGATGGCGGCCTGGTAGGACCGGAGACAGGCCGCGGGGCGCTACGATGAACCTGAGTCGGATGGTGGATGATTGTTTGGCACGGATGGCCGCCGGTGAGAGCATCGAGGCCTGCTTGGCGCGCTACCCGCAGAAAGCAGCGGAACTGGCTCCGTTGCTCCTCACTGCGGCGGAGTTGCACGACCTGGCCGGCGCCCGGCTGAGTCAGGGCCAGCGGCTGCGCGCGAAGGTCACACTACGTGAAGCACTGGCTGAACGCAACCGGCCCCAGACGCCTGTCGTCGCACGCTGGCTGCGCGTGCTGCCTGTGGCGCTGCTGCTGACTGCCGTGCTCTTTGTCAGTGTGACGGGCGCCGCGATTGCCGCAAGCCAGCCGGGCGATTTCGCCTATCCGCTGCGGATCGTGGTCGAGCGTGCGCCGATTCTGGTGCAGTTTTCGTCTGCCGGTCGAGCTGCGGAGGAAGTCGACATTGCCGGACGCCGCCTGTCAGACGTGCGCGAATACCTGATCCGCGGGGGTGCAGTCCAGCCCGCCGCGCTCCGTGAACTGCTGGCGCGCGACGAAGCTGCCCTGCGTCGGGCCGAGCAGTTGAGTGCCGAGGAACGGCTCGCTATCCTGGATGCAGTGGCCGGTCATGCTGAGGAACTGGCTGCACTGGCGGGCGTCGCGACCGAGGACGAAGCCCAGGCTCACTTGCAGGCTGCTGCCGAGCGGATCCGCGACGCTTCGGCCCGGCTCGTCCAGGCTCCCGTGGAGACCGCGACGCCGCAGCCGGCGCCTGCATCGCCTACACCCAGCCTGACGGTATCGCCGGTGAGCGCAGTTGCTACGGTGGCGCCCACAGAGACGCCCGTGCCGGCCCAGATTGCTGCGCCGACTAGGTCGACGGCCCCAACGCGGGAGGCCTCGCCGACCTGTACGCCATCGATCTGCCCCACGCCGAGCGCAGAGCCGCCGGCCAGTCCAACGGCGCTGCCGACCCGGGTGAGGATCACGGTGCCAACGGTTGCGGCTCACCCGACACACGAGCCGATCGTGGTGCCGAGCGCGAGCCCGACATCGCCGCCCGCAGTCGAGCCGTCCGCGACGCCGCGGCCCAGGCGTACCCGGATTCTTGAGCCGAGGCTGACACTGCAAGCGACGGCCCTGCCGCCGGGGAAGCAGCCCACCGAGGCTGTGCCGACAGTTGTGATGCCTACCATCGTCGTCCCGACGATTCAGATTCCGACAATCGTGCTGCCGACCCGGCCCTTGCGTGCGACCCTGGCCGCGACCGTCACGACCAGCGTTTCCGGCCTGCCGACCCCGACCGCGACGCCGCCGGAGACGATACAGCCGACGCTGACCATGACCGGTACGCTGCAGGCGCCGCCGAGTGTGCCCGAACTGACGATGCTGCCGCCGCTGGCAACGCTGGCTGCGCTGACGCCGGGGCCCCCGCCGATTATTGGCCCGGACCCGCGGCATACGCCCGGAGCAGCCCTGACCGCCATCACAACGGGCCGGCCGGACCGCACTGGCACGCCGGAGCCGCGCCGCAAGCGGCCATAGGGGGGCTGCGGTGAATGGGCCACGCAGGATTGACCGGCTGGTCGCATGCCTGGTGCTGTGTATGATGGTCACGCTGGCGTCGGCCCCATCGCTCGCCGCGCAGGGGCTGGATCGTGCAGCGCCGGCGGGCGCCGCAGCCGGGTGCCGCGAACTGGTAGTCAACGGTGGGTTTGAGCAGGTGGGGCAGAGCTGGACACAGGCGCCCAATCCGGCCGGCCGTGCGCTCGTTACGAACTTCTACTGGAAGAGCGGGCAGTATGCCGCGGACCTGGGCGGGGTCAATAACGCGACTGACCGATTGACTCAGACCATTGCCCTGCCCGCCGATGTGAATGAGATCACGCTCGCGTATTGGTGGGCGCTGCAGACCGAAGAAGCCGGCACAGGCGCGGCATTCGACCGGTTGCGCGTGGAGCTGTACCAGCCCGATGGCACGACGTGGGTGGCAACCCTGCTCACCGGCGATAACACCACGGCCGAGTCGTGGGTCTGGAACAGGGCGAGCAGTGATCTGACGCCGTATCGGGGGCGGTCCTTGTTGCTGCGCTTCACGGCCAGCACGGACGACAGTAAGCCGACCCGGTTCTTTGTGGACGATGTCAGCGTTCAAGGCTGTGCGCGGCAGCGGGTGTACCTGCCGTTGGTCTGGCGAGCAGCGCCATAGACAAATCGAGACTCTGTACTTGTGGTACGTCACAGACAAGGGAGGTAGTAACCATGAAATCTATGTGGACGCTTCGGACGCTCGGTATGTTGGCCCTGATCGTCCTCCTGGGCGCAGTGGGAGTGGCGCCGGCCTTTGCCGATGCCGCGGTCGAGGTGGGCTTTGATGTACGCTTCAGCGGCGTTATCACGACCGTCGGCGCGGCAGGCGAGGCCTGGGTCATCGGCGGCCAGACGGTGGCCACCGATGATCTGACCAACGTGATATTGACAGTCAGCCCTGCGACGCCCGGCCAGTGGGCTGAGGTCGCTGCAGCGAAGCTCGATGATGGTTCTCTGTTGGCGAAGCAGATTACCGTGCGGCCTGAGCAGGTGCGGTTGCGCGGTGTGGTGACGGATATCCCGGAGACCACCGCTGGGGCCTGGGTCATCGCGGGTGTGACGGTGAACGTGACCGAGGACACCCGTATCAGCGAGCGCAGCGGCAAAGTCGTCGAAGGCCGGTGGGTCGAGGCCGTGATGACCGAGGATCAGGGTGTGCTGACTGCCACGATGATCGTCGGGATCGGTGACCAGGATGCCGTCATGGTCTCCGGCGAAATTCAGCAGTTTAACGACACAGAATGGGTCATCAGCGGCATTCCGCTCAGCATCACGCCGGACACCCTGATCTCCGGCACTCCGGTTGTGGGGCTGATCGGCCACGCGGCCGCTGACCTGCAGGATGATGGCACGCTCGTCGCGAAAGTCCTGCGGGTGGCCTGGATCGATCGCACCATGCCGCCGGTGGCCGACTTTGTCGGCGAAATCGAGGCCCTGCCCCAGGTGGGGCTGCGCGGCATCTGGACGGTCGATGGTCAAGAGGTGATCGTTCTCGCCAACACCCGCATCCATCAGGAGAAGGGGCTGGCCGTCGTCGGCGCGACCGTGCATGTGGTTGGCTGGACGCTCGGCGGCAAGCTGCTTGCGACCGAGATCACGGTCATCAGCAGCCCGGAGGAGGGCGGCGAGTACGTTATCGGGAACGGCGTGATCGAGGCGCTGCCCGCGGACATTCACGACGGCATCTGGACCATCTCCGGGGTCAAGGTGCTCGTGAATGACAACACGAGCGTATTCGGACAGCGGATCGAAGTCGGCAAGACTGCCCGTTACGAGGGCGTGAAGCGCGCCGATGGGGTGGTCGTCGCCAGCCTCATTCGCGTGCGCCTGGGCATGGGGCCGATTGTGCCGTAGGGCGGACGAAGGACGGACGACGAACGACGAAGGACGGACGAGCCCATACCCATGGAGTTCGTTCGCTATGAAGTGAGGCTCCGCAGGCCGCAGGTCGGCTTGCGGAGCCTTTCTGTTCCCCCTGGCGCAGCAAACATCCGCTCAACCCTATCTTTCGTCCTTCGCCAGGGTGGTTTCATAGTGCGCCAGGTGAACCCGCCTGGCAACTGAAGTTGCGGCTACCTTTGCGAAGTCTGCCTACGCAGACTGGAACTAACCGGCGTAGGCCGGTTTCGTAGGGGTAGCCGCAGTTTCAACTGCCAGGTGGAAGGCCCGATTGCAACATGACTTCGCCCTGGTCCTTCGTCTTTCGTCCTTCATCTTTCGTCAGCGTTGTGCTATACTCGTCTCGCTGATGTAGGTGGGAAAGGAGTTACACATGGGTCACCGCACCCTGTCGCTTGCCCTCATATGGCGGGCGCTCTTCCTCGACGCGGACGCCTACGAGGACTTGCGCGACGATGACAATCCATTCGTAGAGGGGCTGTATCTCGTTGCCCTGCTCGGCGTAGCAACCGCCCTGCTCAACCTGATCGGCCAGGTATTGCGTTGGGCCACCATTCCCAGCCTGGCATCCATCGAGGCGATTGTGCTGCGCGGCCTGCAGCAGCAAGCCTGGTGGCCCTCCATTGCCAACAACCCGGCAGCCATCCAATCCTTTACCGATAACTGGGACCTCGGCTGGCGCTATGTTCCGGCCCTGCTCGGCGCGCCCGACCCGCTCAGAGCCGCGCTCAACGTGGTGCTCTGGCCCTTCACGGGCGTGCTGAGCTGGCTGATCTACGGCACGCTGGCGTACCTGTTTGGCCGGCTTCTGGGCGGCCGCGGCACGCTGAACCAGATGCTCGGCACGACTGCGCTCGCATTGACCCCGTGGGTGTTCCACGGGCTGGAGTTCATCCCCTATATTGCCATCGGAAGCGCCGTCAGTATCTGGCAGCTCATCCTGCGCTACAAGGCGGTGCGCACGGCGCACGTGCTGCCCTGGGGCCGCGCCGTGGCTGCGACTGCCCTGCCCTACCTGGTGTACCTGCTGCTGTGGGCGCTGGTGATTGCGTTCTCTGCACCCTTGATGGCGCTTTTGACCGCGCTGCTGGCAGGGAGGTGAGCGATGAGCGTCCCTGAAACTCCGCAAACACCCATCAACCCGCAGCCCGCGGACAGTCAACCGGCTGCCGCTCCGGCCACGCGGCGGTGGCCGCTGCAGGACTGGTTCCGCAGCCTCTGGGATGCGGCGCGGCTGTACACCCCGGCCTACACCGGGCTGGCCGGTCGTTATGATGCCTTCTTGCAGGGCTTCCTGATCGTATTGGTCGTCAGCCTTCTGGCCGGCGTGCCGGGCTTTGCGGGTGAGATCATGGCCGGGCTTCAGCCTGCATCCGCGGCCGAGACCGCCGAGACGAGCGCCGCGCTGCGTGAGGCGCTCGAGGCCGCCGGCCCGTGGATGGCCCGCCTGGGTCTGTCAACGGCCACCCGCGCCGCGGTCGTGGATGAGGTTGCCAACGCCTTCGACCTGGCCCTGCAGGTGCGGCAGGAGGTGGACCAACTGCCCACGAGGTTGCCGCGGCCGGTGGGCCGGGTGCTGGAGGCCCTGGGCAACTGGCTGTCGCAACCGTTCAGCGCCGCGCACCTGCCGCTGGCCGTTGCCAGCCTCGGCGCGTGGCTGGGTTACGGGGTGTGGGTCATGCTCGCCGCCAGGATGCTCGGCGGCCGCGGCTCGCTGCATGGTTTCTTCGGCGCGACCGCGCTGTACGCCGTCCCCCACGTGCTGGACATCCTGCGCTGGCTGCCGTTCGTGGGCGCGCTCATCGGCACGATCGCCTACGTCTGGGGCGTGGTTATCTACATCAAGGCCACGCAGGCCAGCCACAGCCTGTCGTTCGAACGCGCGCTGATCGCAGTCCTGGCGCCGCTGGCGCTGGGCGTGCTGGTCATCGCGGGCGTGCTCTCCGTGTTGTCCGGTATCGCCTGGCTGCGCAGCTAGCTGTAACCACGGAACAGGCAGACACGCGGAAGAATCATTGGCATATTGGATGGGAGTCGAATGCCTGAATTCCTGAAACTGCGGACGGCTGAAGAGGCGTGGGAGATTTTCCTGCGCCACTTCCAGCCCGCGCCCGTCTGCGAGACGTGCGAGCTGGCTGACGCGTTGGATCGGGTGCTGGCGGAAGATGTGACCGCGCCCCATCCGCTGCCGGTGTTCAGCCGCAGCACGGTGGATGGTTATGCGGTCCTCGCCGCGGACACCCACGGCGCTTCGTCCGGCGCGCCGGCCTACCTGGATGTGGTGGCCGAGGTTGCGATGGGAGCCGCCGCCGACTTTGCGCTCAGCTCGGGTGAGGCCGCGCTGGTGCATACCGGCGGCATGATCCCGCCGGGTGCGGATGCCGTGGTGATGCTCGAGAATACGAACCGGCTGGCGGCCCCGATGTTCGGCAGCTCGCCGCGCCAGGCCGGCTTCGCGGCCTTCGCCATCGAGGTCTACCGGTCCGCAGCGGAAGGCGAGGCGGTTATCCAGCCGGGCGAGGATGTGGCGGCGGGCGAGGTCGTTCTGCGCGCGGGGCAGGTCCTCCGGCCGCAGGATATCGGCGGGCTCGCCGCGCTCGGCGTGACACGCGTGCCGGTCATCCGCCAGCCACGGGTCGCCATCGTCAGCCAGGGCGACGAGGTCGTGCCCCCCGAGGTCGAACCCGGGCCGGGACAGGTGCGCGACATCAACAGCTATACGCTCGCCGCGCTCGTGCGCCGCGCCGGCGGCATCCCGATCAATTATCCCCTTGTGCCGGACGAGCAGGAAGCGCTCGATCGCGCCGTGCGCCGCGGGTGGGAGGAAGCCGACATCGTCGTGATTACCGCGGGCAGCTCGGTCAGCTATCGTGACCTGACGGCGGCGGCCATCAACAAGACGGGCCAGCCCGGCGTGCTGGTGCACGGGGTCGCCATCCGCCCGGGCAAGCCGACCATCCTTGCGATGTGCGATGGCAAGCCGGTGTTCGGCCTGCCGGGCAACCCGGTCTCCTGCATCAACATCTTCCTGCATTTCGTCAAACCGGCCATCCTGATGTGCCTGGCCGCGCGGCCCGTGCCGCCGCGCACGACGCGCGCGCGGCTGGCTCGCAACATCCCCGCGGGCAGCGGCCGCGCGGACTTCGTGCGCGTGCGGCTGGAGGAGCGGGAAGGAGAGACATGGGCCGTGCCCGTGTTCGGCAAGTCCAACCTGATTTTCACGCTGGTGCGGTCCGAGGGGATCGTCGAGGTGCCGCTCAACAGCAACGGCCTGCCCGCAGGCGACGAAGTGACGGTCGTACTGGACTGAGTGGTTATGTTTGGCGAACTCACGCAAAGACGCTAAGACCGCAAAGATTTACCTGTTATAATTGCTTTGCGCTCTTTGCGTCTTTGCGTGATTCTTGTCGGAGGCACGACGTGTTGTGGCTCCGACGTGCCTTAACGCGAAGAACGGTGTGGGGAGCATCCCCACACCGTTATCAGGAACGTCTATAGAGGCGCGTACGCCAGATGGTGAGTTGGCCTACAGGCCCTTGCTCTTCCGGTGATGAGCGATCGTCCGGCTGATGAGGTCTTCTTCCTCATCGTCCTCGAACTCCCACACCTTGGCCTTCTTGTTGCGCCGCTCGCGTCGGCGATCCCCGCTGTCCTTGCTCGCTTCCTGGAAAGCCAGCTCGAAGGGCGAGAGGAATGCTTCCTCGGCAGGGATCTCGACCGGTGCTTCCTCAGCCTGAGAGGCGCCTGCCTCGCCCCGCGCGGCGCGCGGCGCCGACTCGGAAGCCGGAGGCAGCAGTTCCTTCATGCTGAGATCGACCCGGCCGCGGCGGCGGTCAATGCCGAGCACCTGGACCTGGATTTCGTCTCCGATGTTGACGACGTCTTCCGGTTTTTCGACGAAGCCGCGACCCATTTCCTTGACATGCAACATGCCGTCGCGACCGACGCCGATATCCACGAAGGCGCCGTAACGTTCGAGGCGCGTGACCTTGCCGGTCACGATCGCGCCCTCTTCGAGGTCACGCAGCGTGAGGGTGCCGGGTTCGACCATCGTCAGGCTGATCCGGTTCTTCTCCCGGTCCAGCTCTTTGACCCAAACGCGAACCTTGTCGCCCTCATTGACTACGTCGGACGCTTTGGCAACACGGCCTTGCGCCATTTCGGAGACGTGGACGAGACCATCGCGGCCCACGCCAATGTCCACAAAGGCACCGAAATCGGTGACCCGCTTGACGACGCCCTCAACTTCTTGGCCCACCGCCAGCGTCTTTACGACTTTGCGCGGTGCAATGTTGAGGGTGCTTGCTTCCTGCCCCACGACTTCCTGACTCCTTAGGAAAATAGAAAACTTGTGCAGCCGAACAGCACTGAGTGGGCATTATACTAGCCTTAGAATATGGTGTCAAACCAGGCACAAGCGTTATCGTAGCCTGCATTACGGACGGGCGCTTGCCCTTCCGCTATGGCTCAGATATAATGGCAGCCGGTGCAGGCGCGCTCAGGCCTGCGCCTGCACCCTGATTTGGAGGATGTGATGACAGAGCAGCAAGCCCTGGACCTGATCAGGGCGCTACTCAAGGCCCCGAGCGAACCGGAAGTAACGCGCCTCGTCAGTCAGAACCTGCCTTCACTGGATGGCACGTTCTTCACGACCGCCGAGGCCGCAGCGCGGCGTCTGGAGCTGGACGGCAAGGCCCCGGCTGCAACTGCGCTGCGCAGCCTGACGGATCGTATGCTGCGGATGAAGACGTTGATTTGAACAGAAGTGTGAAGCTGCTATGAGCGAGCAAGTCAAAGTTCTGTTGTCGTACGACATCAAGCCCGGCCATGAAAACGCCTACCGGCGCTTCGTGATGGAGGAGTTCCTGCCGAAGGCGCAGGAACTTGGCCTGATGCCGACGGATGCCTGGCATACCGCCTACGGCGATTATCCGAACCGGTTGCTCGGCTTCGTGGCCGACAGCGCCGATGCGGCGCGCACGGCGCTTCAGGGGCAGGAGTGGCAGGCCCTCATGCGCCGGTTGGAGGGGTATGCGGGCAGCCTGACCCAGCGCCTCGTGGCCTACCGCGGCGGGTTTCAGTGGTGAAGTGGCCTCACCCTCCGACCCCCTCTCCTGAGCGGCTGAACCGCTCAGGAGAGGGGGCTAGGGGGTGAGGCCACTTGCCGGAACGCAGTCGGCGGTGGACCCTCTGCGAGTCGCCGGCGGATGGCGACCGCACACTCCTCCGGGCTGAGCAGCGAGGTGTCGACCTCCAGGTCGTAGATGCCCGGTCTGTGGACCTCCTGCTGCCACAACCGCACAGGCGGCGGTATGTGGGTGGGATCCTCCGTCCAACCCGTCGCGTGCCGCCGCTGCATGATCACCTCGAGGGGACAGCGCACCCCCACGAACAGCACCGGCAGTCCGGCCAGCCGCCGTGCGCACTCCGGCAGAATCCCCAGCGGCGTCGAGTAAGCATCGTGGTGGTCCACGTCTGCCACGACGTTCAGACCCAACCGGCTGTGCGCCGCAATAGATTCATACATGGCCAGATAGAGCACGCGCACCAGCGGTTCGAGCGCGGGCGCTTCGCCGCCCGGCCGCAGCCCGATGCCCGGGTGATAGCGCCGCGGGGTCATCGCCATGAAGCCGTCCACCCCCAGGTTCAGCCACACGCCGTCGAACGTTTCCTGAATCACCGTGACAATGCTCGACTTGCCGGAGCGCGGCGCGCCGTTGAGGATGATGATCTGGCCTGGTGTTGTGCTCTCGATCATAGGCTTCCCCGGCGTGTCGCCTGATCCCGATTACCGACCTAAGGCAGGCGCACGGCTTGCTCGGCAATCTCGATCTCGTCTTCGCGCTGGGCTATCAGCCCCGCAAGGAAGGCGCGCGTGTGCTCGATGCGCGCGGAATTGTCGCCTGCAGGCGGATTGCCCGGCGAACCGATCGGCCCCAGGAGCGCGTTGACCTCGCGGTAGGTCTGGCGGATCATGCCCAGGTTGACGCAGGCCAGTCGGGTCATCAGGTCTTCCCAGGCCAGGCCAACGCTGGGATTCGCGTGGTTGTGGATGCGCAGCGCCACCTGCGCCGCAGGCGAGCGGCCCAGGTTCGGCGGCACGACTTCATTCAACTGCTTGCCGGCGATGGCGAAGAAGTAGCTCGCCATCGGGTTGACGAGCCGCTGGATGCGCGGCCACACGCTGTCGGCCTCCTGCGCCAGCCCGAAGAAGGCCAGGTAGTAGGGAATGGCCTCCCCGTAGTTGCCGGTGACGAAGGCATGCCCCGCCTTGACCGAGCAGTAGCTGGTCAGGTACCACTTGAGGTCGTCGAAACCGGCCCGCGGCTGCCCCGTCTTGAGCAGCTCCAACTGGACCCGCGCCGCCTGGAGGTAACGGTGGGCGCTGCCTGCAAAGTCTTTCTGGCGCAGCTCGGAAGCCTGCTTGAAGAGATCCTCCGCCGTCATTACGGTCAACGGCTCGCCATTGGGCAGCGGTGTCCGCGTTACGTTGGCCGTTGCCAGGAGCAGTTCCTCCTGCTGCATCAGCCGGGCAATCTGGCCCGGGGCCACGCAGTAGGTGTCGCCGCAGGCCGCGATCATCTCGCGCTCGACCAGCCGGTCACACAACAGCTCGACTGCGGCTGAACCCGTGTCGAAGCCGTAGAGCAGGGGCGCAAGCTGCTCCGGGTACACCGGCAGGCCGCCCTCGACGAGCCGCCAGACATACGCGGCGTCGCAAGCCTGTGCCAGGCGGTCCAGTACGAGTGCGTCGGCGTGCCTGAGCGGTGCATCACCGGCCGCGTGATTGCCGGCAAAGGTCAGCGCGCCGCTCATGATGAGCAGACGCATGACATCCGCAACCGATATTTTCTGGGTCAGGGCGTTCTCCGCGTCATAGCGATCCTTGAGGATATCAGCCGCGGAGTTGAGCGAGATGGCTTCCGATTCGTCGTGGAGCGCGGTGAGGAAGTCTGCCAGCACCTGGCGCCGCGCGCTGGGTTCGACCATGCGCAGCCCGGCCTCGCGGAGGAAGCTGCGATAGCGCTGGCCCATGTCTGCGACGGGCTTGGTGACCGGCGGCGGCGGCAGCGCATCTGCGGGCGCAGGCGGTGCATCTTCTGTGGGCAGGCCCGATGGCTCTGTGGTGGCCGGGGTCGCGCGCGGCTCGCGGCGCAGGCTGATGTAGAGCTGCATCCCCTGATCCTGGATGGCTATCAGGTCCTGATGCGCTTCGAGGAACGCGCGGAACTGCTGGTAGCCGTAGTTGGTTTCGTTGAACGAGGAATCCAGCCCCAGCATGATCTGTTTCAGCCGGCCGGCGAACACGGGCGTCTCGCCCTTCTGTTCTGCGGCCAGCAGGCCGCGGTGGAGCAGGTCGCGCGGGTCGGGCAGTTGCAGTTCGTCGGCGATATCGCCGATTTCTTCTGCGACGAGCGTTTCATAGAAGATGAACTCGTCGCACGCGCGGCGCAGCAAGTCGCTCGTGGCCGCGTGCAGGCCGATGCCGATGGTGTACTTGCCATAGTCGCGCAGCTTGTGGATCAGCTCGGTGAAGTCGCTGTCGCCGGAGACGATGGCAAAGACGTCGATCTGGGGGCGGGTGAACACCGTCTCCATTGCGTCGATGGCCAGGCGCACATCGGCCCGGTTCTTGTGCTGCACGCCCACGGAATAAAGCTGGAACAGGTCGATGCCGTTCTCCAGCATGGGGCGGCGGTAGCGGTGAAAGCGTCCCCAGTCGCCGTAAGCTCGCTTGATGAGCAGCCGCCCGCGTGAGCGCAGCAGATCCATGACGGTGTTGACATCGAAATCGCCGAGATTGGCCTCCGCAGAGGTCGCTACATTTTCAAAGTCCATGAATACCGCCATTTGCGGTCCATCCAGGCGCATTTCCATTTTGGCACTCTTTTTAAGGTGATGCTGGCGCCCATTTTGCAGCGCCAGCCGGCCCGTCTGTTCGTAGTGGGCACTTCAGTGCCTTCACAAACCCAACGGCGCCGAAGCGCCTCCTACGAACAGGCAGGTATGTTATTTATCGGTAAATGTCGGTTGTCGCTTCTGGACGAAGGCCTGAATGCCCTCGACCAGATCGTGGCTGCCGATGAGCGTGCTCACTTGCTTGAGCTCGTGCTGTAAGCCTGCCTGGAGGGGCATCTGCACGCCCTCGATCGCCGCGCGCAGGATCGCCTCATTGGTCAGCTTGCTCTTGGCCGCGATCTTTTTCGCCAGGTTCAGCGCCTCGGGAAGCACCTGGTCCGCAGGCACGACCTTATTGACCAGGCCCAACCGGAGGGCTTCCTGCGCGTCGATCATGTCGCCGGTCAGCATCAGTTCGAGGGCCCTGCCCATGCCGACAAGGCGCGGGAGCCGCTGCGAGCCGCCCCAGCCGGGAATCAGGCCCAGGTTCGACTCGGTGCTGCCGACGCGCGCCTGGTCCGACAGGATGCGGATGTGGCAGGCCATTGCCAGTTCCAGTCCGCCCCCCAGAGCCAGCGCATTCATGGCCGCGATGACCGGCTTGGTGGCGTTTTCGAGCCGGTCGAACAGGCGTTGGCCCTTCTGCATCACGGTGAGCATGGCTGCTGGGTCGGCGTCCGCGCCCGTCAGCATGTTCGCGGCCTCTTTCAGGTCCAGCCCGGCGACGAAGGCACGTTGTCCTGCGCCGGTAATGACGATAACCTTCACCTCGTCGTCAGCCAACAGCTCATCCAGGCCGCGATCCAACTCATCCAGCGTCGCCGTGTTAAAGGCGTTGGCGGGCGGATGGTCGATCGTCAACAGGCCGACCCGGTCCTCAATCGCGATTTTCAGGTTCACGTATTCTGCCATGCATACTCCTTCGGGGCTGGATGCTGGAAGCAAGGGGAAAGGGGGTCTTGAGGGCGCCGCTAAAGCTGCCCCTGGCGGTTTCCGGTGGATGCGAGATGACGACTTCTGTCATGCCTCTTCCTTGTACGCATGGGTCGCGTGACGTTTGGCTCAGGGCTGTCCGGAGGGCAGCCAGCGACTGCCCGTCAGTATAGCGTCTGCATGAGAGGGTGTCAATTGCCGTTCTTGGCGTAACTTGTTCACCGTTACAAATCCGGTTTCTGTGCGCAGCGCAGCTTCGCCGGGAAACCGGGTTTGTGGGTCTGCTGACGGACACGCGATCTTATATGACGAGATAGCGCTGAACATTTACATCTTGGCGCCGCCGGAGGGTGCGAGGATGACCTGCACGCCTAACTGGCTCAACTGCAAGCGCCAGCTAGCGGGCAGCCCGTTGTCGCTGATGAGCTTATGGATGGACGATAACGGTGCGACCTGGATAGTATCCTCGCGGCCAAAGCAGGCATGATCGGCCACGAGAATGACTTCGCGCGCGGAGCGGAGCATGGCCTGCTTGATCGTGACTTCGGGGATATCGGTATGCGAGAGACCGAACGCCAGGCTGATGCCGGTGACGCTCAGGAAGAGCTTATCGGCCCGGAGCGTCGCCAGCGCGGCCTCGGCTGTCGGTCCGACCAACATGTCGGTGTGGCGGCGCAGCACGCCGCCGGTAGAGACCAGGGTGACATTGTGCGCGGCGACCAGGCTATCCCAGGCGCGGCGCGCATTGCTGACCACCGTGATTTGTCCCCGGTGTGCGAGTTCCTCGGCCAGGTATCCGGCCAGCGGCCCGCCATCCACCATCACGACTTCGCCGGGCTGCACGAGCTGTGCGGCGCAGCGGGCGATCTCGCGGCGGCGCAGCTCTAGCTCTTCGCGGAAGGTCTGCTCTATGTCGAGCACCGCAATCGTGATGCCCAGCGGCTCGGCATACGCGTGCATGGCTGCGAGCAGATTGCGATACCACTCGTGCTCCATGTAACGCACGAGCACTCCCACCTGGCGCGGCAGGCGCGCGGCCTGGCGCTGTGCGGCCATCTGCGCCACGAGCGGCAGGGCCAACCGTTCGGCGGCTACATCCGCGCGCACGCGCCATCCACCCACCTCGCGGCGGTAGAACTGGGGCAGCGTCTCGCGCGTGAGCACGGCAACGGGCGTGACGATATGCGGGGGAAGATCCATGCCGTTGTACGTCAGGATCGCGGCCTGAACGAGCGCCGGCCCGATGAGCTCGGGAAACATCGCAAGGCCGACTTTGCAGTAGTTCTGCGCGGAGGGCGCCTCCATCAGTGCATCGCGCAGCGTATCGCCTTCCAGGCCGAAAGAGTTCACAAGGATGCGTTCGGGCGGCAGATGGAGCTCCCGGCAGGCCCGGATCGCACCCCATGCGTGGCTGTCGTTAATGGCGAAGATGACGTTGATGTCGGGCCGCTGCGTCAGGGCGTCCCGTGTTAACTGATAGGAGCGATCGGCATGGCCTTGCGGATTGAGGGAGAGGACGCCGGCGAGTTCAATGCCGCCCGCGCGCAGCGCAGCCAGAAATCCCTCGCTGCGCGCCTGGGTGTTACTCAGGTTATCGGTCAGGTCGAGCACGTGCGCGCGACCCGCGAAATGCTTCTGCACATAGATGGCAGTCCACCCGCCCAGAGCGTAGCCCGCTGCCCGGTCATCGATGGCGACGAGGGTCTGGGCTCCGCGCACAGGCAGCGCCTCCGCAATCAACGGTACGGCCCGGCCCGCCAGGTCAGGCATAACGTCGCGGCCCGGCGAGAGGGTGGTCGCGATAAGGACATCCGCAGAAGCCAGGGCGGGCCGGGCGACCAGACGCGCACTGGGTGTGGCGTTGCGGAGCGAAGCCGCGCCGCCGTGCGTCCGTTCGACCTGGTGGCGGGCGGCCAGTTCGGCCAGGTCCCGGCGAATGGTCATGGCCGACACCGCGCATTGGGCGCTCAGCTCGTTGACTGAAACGTACCCCTGCGCGTCGACCAGGGCGGCGATGTACTCCAGGCGTTGAGCCGTCTTCATGGCATCTCCGAGGCCGGATTGCGGGGTGAACTTTGTTCATTATAGCACACTTTCCGTGTGGAATCAATCATCTGGTGCCGGGAATATCGCGCAATTTCTCACATCCCGCTTGACACCGGCTCTGCCTTGTGTTATAAGGTTTTTCAGATTTCAGATTATCCCCTCGGCCAGTAGTACACTTCTAGTTGTAAACCTGCGGCTATATATCGTCTTGTCTGCTGGCCCCGTCGTCTTTCCCGGCGCACTGCGCCGACCATACATCACCGCACGGTGGGAAGGAGTTGTAACGCCATCGCCTGACACTGCCCTGTCAAGTCATGTCACCCCGTTTGTCCACGCCTACCATTCATGTTCATCAAACTGCAAAGGAGTAGCGTCGATGAAACTGTCCCTGTTCCGCTGGTTGGCCGTATTCTCGATACTGGCCATGATCCTGGCGGGCTGCGCTCCTGCAGCCCCCGCCCCCGCGCCGGCGGCTCCGGCTGAAGAGCAAGCGGCCGAGCCCGTTGAAGAAGCTGCGCCCGCTGAAGAAGCCGAAGCGGCTGCCCCGGCTGAAGAAGCTGCCGCTGTGGATGCCGCAGCGAAGTACGCCGAATACGCCGACGCCCCGCGCGAGGAAACCCTCATCCTCGACAACCCGTACCGCCTCGAAGGCGACCACTGGAACCCCTACGTGCCGAACAACCTCGGCGGCTGGGGTCTCGGCACGCTGGAAGCGCGCCTCGTCCTGTTGAGCTACGGCACCGGCGAAATTGAGAACTACATGGCCGAGTCCTTTACGTCCAACGATGACGCCTCTATCTGGACCCTGGTTGTGCGGAAGGGCATCACCTGGAGCGACGGCCACCCGTTTAACATTGACGATGTCATGTTCTCCGTCCAGCTCCAGATGGACACCGAGAGCCTCGGCGCACACTTCACCTACAAAGAGTGGATCAAGTCGATTGAGAAGGTGGACGACTACACCATGACGTTCACCCTCAACAAGCCGAACGTCCGCTTCGCGCTGGACCGCTTCGCCGACCACCTGTGCGGCGCCGACATGATCGTCGCCAAGCACGTCTGGGAAACCGTCGAGGACCCGCTCACCTTCAAGAACTACGACCCCGAGAAGGGTTGGCCCTTGACCCTTGGTCCGTACGTGCTCAACAAGGTCACGACGAATGAGGCCATCTGGGTCCGCAACGATGACTGGTGGGCGGCGAAGATCGGGCTGAAGAACCTGCCCGCGCCCAAGAAGGTCATCTATTCCTACGCCGGCACCGAGGAAGTGCGCGTCGCGACCGGCATCGATAACGGGTTCGACGGCCTGCAGGACATCACCCTCAGCTCCTTCGAGGCGCTGGAGGCGGGCAACCCCAACTGGAAGGCCTTCCGCGATGAGCTGCCCTATGTGTGGCCCGATCCCTGCGCCCGCTCCATCTCGCTCAACAGCATGGTTGAACCGTGGAACGATAAGGACATGCGCTGGGTCCTGAACTATGTGATGGACCGCGAGCAGATCATCGAGATTGCGTATGAAGGCACCTCCATCATGGGCCCGTACTTCTGGCCGCTGTACCCGTCCATGCAGAAGTACACCGACCTCGTGCCGCAGGAGACCATCGACAAGTTCTTGAAGCCCAACGTCGAGGAAGCCGCGCGCATCCTGGCGGAGAAGGGCTACACCAAGAATGGCGACTACTACGAGAAGGATGGCAAGCAGCTCGGCCTCGAGATTCAGGTTCATGAGGCGTTCTCCGAGCTGGAGCGCGTCGCGGATGTGTTCGTCGAGCAGTTGCAGCGCTTCGGCATCAACGCGGTCAAGGTGAAGCTGACCGGCCAGACCTGGGGCGATAACTTCAACTTCGGCAACTACGAAGCCATGAGCGGCTGGCAGACGTGCGGCTCGATCATGGAGCCGTACAACACGCTGCGCACGATGGCCGGCGATCCTGCGCCGATCGGCAGCCGCCCCGAGGGCCTGCAGAACGCGTACCGCTGGTACAACGAGGAGTACACGAACCTCACCCAGGAGATCGGCACGCTGAAGTGGGACGACCCCAAGCTGATCGAAGACACCACGCGCGCGCTCGAGATCCTGTACGATGAACTGCCCGTGATCCCGTCGGCCCAGTCGAAGAAGCTCATCCCGTGGAATGAGACCTACTGGACCAACTGGCCGCGGCAGGACAACTACTATCAGCGGCCCGTGCTCTGGTGCCCGAGCTTCGTCAACGTCATCACCGAGATCAAGCCGGCCGGGCAATAACGCTTAATTCGTAGTAGGGGCTTCAGCCCCCCGGTCTATGGCGCTGAAGCGCCTAGTGCAAACGCCTGGGTTCGTCGTCGAGGCTTCAGCCTCCGTCTGTGGTGCTGAAGCCTCGACTCCAACTTTACTGGTTTCTCGTTACTCATCACGAAGAGGTCCCATGGGCGGGTTAACCAAACAATACCTCATCACGCGTGCCTTCATGTGGCTGCTGACCATCTGGCTGGGCACATCTGCGGTCTTTTTCATCCCGCGGCTCGCGCCTGGCGACCCTGTCACGGCGCAGGTCACACGCATGATGCAGGTGCAGGGCCGCGTTGAAAATGCGCAGGAGATTATCGAGTCCTGGAAGAACCGGTTCGGCTTGAACGATCCGCTGTACGTCCAGTACTTCCGTTACCTGGGAAACCTGGTACGGTTCGACTTCGGCTATTCGCTGTCGAAATTCCCCAGCACGGCCTGGGATATTGTCAGACCAGCCATACCCTGGACGTTGGGGCTGATTTCTGTTGCGACCCTGCTTTCATTTGGAATCGGCATCATCGACGGCGCGCTCATGGGGTGGCGCAAAACGCCCCGCTGGCTGCAGCGTCTCCTGCCCTTGACGCTCACCTTTACCTCCATCCCGTATTTTATGTTCGGCATCCTCATTCTGTATATCGTCGCGTTTCGGCTCCACTGGTTGCCCGCAACGGGGGGGTACAGCCGCGACGTGGACCCGGGCTGGAACTGGGAGTTCATCAAGAGCGTGGTCGAGCACAGCATCCTGCCCATCTTCTCCATCGTCCTGACCGCCATGGGCGGCTGGGCGCTGGGGATGCGCGGCCTGATGATCGGCGTCAACAACGAGGACTTTTTCCTCCTGGCGCAGGCCAAGGGCCTTTCCCCGGTGCGCGTGTTCTTCCGCTACGGCATCCGCAACGCCATCCTCCCCGCGCTGACCGCGCTGGCGCTGGGCCTGTCCGGCCTGATCGGCGGCTCGACGCTGGTCGAGTACATCTTTGCCTATCCGGGGACGGGATACAAGCTCTACGAGGCCATCATCACGCAGGATTACGCGGTCATGCAGACCATTACCAATTTAATGATCATTGTCACCGCCACGAGCGTGTTTCTGCTCGATATCCTTTACCCCTTGATTGACCCGCGGATTACCTTCCGCAAGAGCAAGGCCTGAGGCAGAGAAGGAGCGATACCATGACATCCACCGCCCTCGGGGGCGCGCCTCCGGCCGTCGCCGCACCCGCCAAGTCACGCCGCTTCCGCATCTCCTGGATGAACCAGAAGCTGGCGATCGGCTCGTCCATCATCCTTGCCGTGCTGCTGTTCAGCCTGCTCGGCCCGCTGTTCTGGGATACGGAGCTGGCCTATGTCGCGTCCGGCCCGCGCAACCTGCCGCCCATGTGGATGGAAAAGGGACAGGCTGCCTTCCCTCTCGGCACGGAGAACATGGGCCGCGACATGCTGGCCCAGCTGATTGTAGGCACGCCCTCGTCGCTCAAGGTCGGCTTCATCGCCTCCTCCATCGGCATGGGCGTCGGCCTGATCCTCGGCTCGCTGGCCGGTTATTTCGGCGGCAAGGTGGACGCCGTGATTCGCACCATCAGCGACTCGGTCATCACCATTCCCTCGCTGATGGTCCTCATCGTCATTGCCTCCTACGTCCAGATGACCGACACCACCACGATGGCCTTCATCCTGGCGATGTTCGCCTGGCCCGGCCCGACGCGGCTCGTCCGATCCCAGGTGTTGACGCTGCGGGAGCGCGGCTACGTGCGCATGGCGATGCTCTCCGGCGCGAGCGCGGTGGAGATCATGTTCGTGGAGATGCTGCCGAACATGCTGCCGTGGCTGGCGGCCAGCTTCACCGGCGGCGTGTCCGGTGCGATCTTGGGCGCGACGGGCCTGGAGGTGCTGGGCCTTGGCCCGACCCGTGTGCCTTCCCTCGGCATGATTATCAACTATGCAACCAGCGCCTCGGCCCTGCTGCGCGGCATGGTGTGGTGGTGGCTGCCGCCCATCCTGATGCTGATGATCATCTTTACCGGCTTCTTCCTGATCACGATTGGCCTGGACGAGATTGCCAATCCGCGCTTGCGGGGGGTGAAGGCATGATGCACCGCATCAACGAAGCGCCGAAGATCATGGAGGTCAAGGACCTCAGCGTCCACTACTTCACCGACCGCGGGGCCGTCATCGCGGCCAACAACGTGAATTTCTACCTCCGGCAGGGCGAAATCATGGGCCTGGTGGGCGAGTCGGGCTGCGGCAAGACGACCGTCGCCATGGCCATCCTGCAGATGGTGCAGTCGCCCGGCAAGATCACGAAGGGCGAGATCTGGGTGGACGGCGAGGAGCTGAACGGCCTGAACGAGCGCGAGCTGCGCCAGTTGCGCTGGCGTAAGCTGGCGCTCGTGCCCCAGGGTGCGATGAACTCGCTCAACCCGGTCCTCAAGATCAAGGAACAGATGGGCGACTCAATCCAGGCCCACGAGCGCGGCATCGCCGGTGCGGCGCTCAAGCAGCGTATCCTGCAATTGCTGGATGACGTGGGCCTGCCGGGCCGCATCTACGAAATGTACCCGCACGAACTCAGCGGCGGCATGAAGCAGCGCGTGTGCATTGCGATGGCGATCGCGCTCAACCCGCCTGTCATCATCGCAGATGAGCCGACCAGCGCGCTCGACGTGGTGGTGCAGCGGGTCGTCGCGCAGACACTCCTCGATGTGAAGAAGCGGCTCGGCGTCTCGATGCTGATGATCGGCCACGACATGGGCCTGCAGGCGCAGATGGTCGATCGGGTGGCCGTCATGTATGCAGGCAACCTGGTCGAGGTGGGGCCGGTTGAGTCCATCTTCGAGCAGCCGCTGCACCCCTACACGCAACTGCTCATCGAGTCTATCCCGTCCATTGACGAGCGGAAGCCGTTGAAGGTGACCGAGGGGCTGACCCACGACCTGCGCAATCCGCCGCCCGGCTGCATCTTCCAGTTCCGCTGCCCGTACGTGACCGATGACTGCCGTGCGGGCCGCCCGCCGCTGGAAGAGGTCGCGCCGGATCATTTTGTGGCTTGCATCAGAGTCAAGAGCTGGAGGCTGGCGTAGTCATGGCGACGCCCATTCTGCAAATAACGAACGCAACCAAGACCTTCGGCGGGGGTTTTCTCGACTCGACGCCGCCCCTGGTCGCGCTCGACCGGTTCAACCTCGACATCTACGAGTCGCCGGCGCGCATCACCACCATCGCCGGTGAGAGCGGCAGCGGCAAGACGACGCTCGCCAATGCCATCCTCGGTTTCACGCCCCTGACGGAAGGCCATATCCTCTACAAAGGACAGGATATCGGCCAGATGGACCGCCGCGGGCGGCTGGCCTATCGCAAGGAAGTGCAGGCCATCTTCCAGGACCCGTATGAGGTCTACAACCCGTTCTTCCGCGTCCAGCACATCTTCGACATGGCCATGCGCCACTTTCCCATGGCGCGTACCAAGAAGGAGGCCCGCGGGTTGATCGAGGACGCGCTCAAGCTGGTCGGCATGCGTGGGGAAGAGATCCTTGAAAAGCATCCTCACCAACTCAGCGGCGGCCAGCGTCAGCGCGTCATGGTGGCCCGTGCGTACATGCTGCGGCCCCGGCTCATCGTGGCCGACGAGCCGGTGTCTGCGGTCGATGCATCGCTGCGCGCCATGATCCTCGACATCATGCTGCGGCTGCGCGACGAACACGGCATCTCGTTCCTCTACATCACCCATGACCTCTCCACCGCCTACCAGATCGGCGACGAGATGGTGATCCTGTTCCAGGGCATCGTGGCGGAGCGCGGCCACACCGTCGAAATCATCGAGAATCCCAAGCATCCCTATGTGCAGGAACTCATCGCTTCGATTCCTGCGCCGAACCCCAAACGTAAGTGGGACACCAACATCAAGCTGCCGCCGGAGGACGCCACCCGGCTCCAGCCCTCGCGCGGCTGCCATTTCTATGCCCGTTGTCCCGCGCGCATGGAACGCTGCAAGATCGAGATGCCGCCCCTGTACAGCGTCGGCGGCAACGGGCACCAGGCATCCTGCTTCCTGTATGAAGCCGGAGTCGCCAATGAACAATAACTCTCTGACAACCTCGATGACCCGTCGCGAGCGCTTCATGACCGCCATCCGCCGCGGGCAGCCGGATCGTGTGCCGCTCTTCGATTTCCTGTTCCAGGAGCCGATGTACGAGGCGCTGATCGGCCACCGGCCCGGCGAATACAACGCGCCTGATGCCGTCGCCTGTGCCCTCGCCCTGGACATGGATGGCGTCTGGCTGCCTTTCGGCGGGTTCAATGGCTTCCAGCCCGCGCGGCTGGATGCGAACACTTATATCGACGAGTGGGGCACGACCTACCAGCACAACGAGGCGTCCTGGCCCATCGACGCGCCGGTGGACTATCCCATCAAGTCGCGTGCCGACTGGCAGCATTACCGGTCGCCCGACCCGACCCTGCCCGGCCGGACCGCCGCGCTGGAGGTCTTTCACACATTGGCGCACGACAATCTCGCGCTCACCGGCGGCGTCACCGGCCCGTTCACGACGACGTGGCTGCTGATGGGCTATGAGCGCATCAGCTACGCGCTCTACGACGACCCCGCGCTGCTGACCGAGATTTTTGCCATGTCGAACGCGTACAACAAGGAGGCCGCGCGGCTTTCGGTTGAGGCGGGCGTGGATGCGCTGTGGCTGTCGGATGACCTGGGCGACAGCCGGCGGGGCTTCATGAAGCTGAGCCACTTCCGCCAATATTATCTGCCCTACCTGGCCGACCTGGTGGAGTATGTAGACGGGCTGGGCGTGCCGGTGCTGCTGCACTGCTGCGGCCACCTGACCGACTATCTGCCGGACCTTGCGGCCGAGACGAAGATCAGCGCGATTCACCCGCTGCAGCGCACCGCGGGGATGGACCTGCGCTGGGTCAAGGAGCACTACGGCGACCGCTTCTGCCTGATCGGCAACATCGACTCCTCGCGCACGCTGCCGTATGGCACGCCGGAGGATGTGGCCGTCGAGGTGCGTGCCGCCATCGATGCGGCCGCGCCGGGTGGAGGGTACATCCTCGCCTCCGATCACTCGTTGCATGACGGCATCTCGGTCGAGAACATCCTGGCGATGTGCCGGACGGCCCGCGAGTACGGTACGCTTGTCTACACAGGTTGATACTTCTCCATACGCCTCTTCTTACCGTCAACCTCAGCCGGCCTTTGCATCAAAGGCCGGCTGAGGTTTTCTTTCTTAGGGCAAGTTGACAAGGCAGGAAAATCTGCTAAGATTGATGCTGTATTGTGAGGAGGTGGTCCATGACCTGATATGGCATTTGATTCCCCTCTATGAGCTGCCTCGTGCTTTCTTGCACGCTCCGTTGTTGCTCATCCTGTATGTGTCGTAACCGCCGCTTTTAGAGTCATCAGGAGGTCCCATGCGTACACAGGAATCGCGGATGCGTCTGCCAGCGTTGTTGCTGGTCATTCTGCTCGTGGGTGGAATGATCCTGCCGGCCACCGCTGCGGCAGACACCGAAACCCCGAAACTGCCTTCTCACCTGCGTCTGGTGGAGGATGCCACCGCTCAATCGTGGACTCAGAGGCCGGGCAGCCAAACGACCGGTCCCGTGCAGGTCGTTGTGCATGTAGACAAGGCGCCGCTCGCCATGGTCGGCAAGTATTGGACCCATGCCGAGCGACGTGCGTATGTGGCCGAGATCGAAGCCCTCCAGAACGAGCTGATTCCCCAGGTGGAAGCGCTGGGCGGTCAGGTCGTCGGGCGCTTCATCCAGGCATCAACGGGCCTGGGCGTGGTCATCGGCGCCGACAAGGTTACGCAGCTTGCCGCGCTCAATCATGTTGCGGGCGTACGCGGCATCGGCAACTACGAGCTGGACCTGACGGAAACCGTGCCCTGGATCGGCGCGGCGGCCGTGCAACAGCAGGGCGTCACGGGCAAGCATGACTATACCGGCTACGGCCTGGACGTTGCCGTGATCGACTCCGGTATCGATTATACCCACGTGAAGCTGGGCGGCGCAGGCACCCCGGAAGCCTATGCGGAGGCGTACTGCGGCGACCCCGCGAAGACCCCCGACCCGACCGATCCCACCTGCAATGCGCATTCGCTGCCGGCTGATCCTGCGTTCTTCCCGAACGCCAAGGTCGCCGGCGGTTGGGACTGGGTAGGCGAGGCCTGGCCCAACGGGCCCCAGACTAATGACCCGAACCCGATTGACTTCGAGGGACACGGGACGCATGTTGCCGACATCATCGGCGGCCTGGAATCGGCCCCCGGCGCGGGCGACCAGGGCGTGGCGCCCGATGTCAACATCTGGTCCTTCAAGGCGTGCAGCGCAGTCTCGTCCTCCTGCAACGGCCTGGCCCTGCTGCTGGCGATCGACGACGCGCTGGACCTCGATGACTCCGACTGGGGCGCATGCGATCCGAGCACGGATGACGACTGCACGACCTTCGATCCTGCGGACGTCATCAACATGTCGCTCGGTTCGCTCTACGGCCAGCCGGAAGACGACCTCACCCACTTCTCGAACATCGCCAGCTATTACGGCTCCGTGGTGGTGGCCTCCGCAGGCAACAGCGCGGACAAGCCGTACATCGTTGGCTCGCCCTCGGCCGCAGCCGGCGCCATCAGCGTCGCACAGAGCAGCGTGCCGTCCGAGAAGCTCTACCTGATCAACGCCGGCGACGTGACGGCCGCGGGCGTGCTGCAGCCGTGGGGCCCGGCCATCACGACGGACATCGCGGGCCCGCTGCAGTACGGTGACGGCGCGGGCGGCAACCTGAACGGCTGTGCTGCATTCCCCGCCGGTTCGCTGGCGGGCAAGGTCCTCCTGGTGGACCGCGGCGTCTGCGCCATCAGCATCAAGGGCGCGAACGGCAGCGCCGCCGGTGCGGTGGCGGTGCTGGTTGCCAACAACAGCTTCTCCAACACCCCGCCCACCTTCAGCTACGGCGGCGGCGCAGTCACTGCACCGACGCTCAGCATCACCCAGAATGATGGGAACAGTCTGAAGACGGTGCTCGGCCAGACGGCCACCATCGGCCCGAATGACTTCATCGCCCTGCAAGATGACATCGTCGCCAGTTCTTCCCGCGGGCCGCGGATCGCTGACGGCGCGATCAAGCCCGACATCTCCGCACCCGGCGCAAGCGTCTCCGCCGAGGTCGGCACCGGCAGCGGCAAGACGGCTTTCGGCGGCACGTCCGGCGCCGCGCCGATGATCTCCGGCGCAGCGGCCCTGGTCGTGCAGAACCTGGAGCAGCGCGGCATCCTCAATGACGCCAATCCGGGCGTCGTGCGCCCCGGCATCTCGATGACGCCGCTGGTCAAGGCTATCCTGCAGAACAACGCCAACCCGAACACCTACATCGGCGGCAGCCTGGAGAACGGCGGCCGCGGCTTCCTGGCGCCCATCACGCTGCAAGGCGCGGGCCGGGTGGATTCGCTGGCAGCCTACGAGACCGACACCTTTGCGCTGGATGTCACGGACCTGTATGCCTGGTGGAGTGCGGATCCCAGCGCGCGTGAGCCGGGCTGCACCGTCTCCACGCCGCCGACCAATGCGATGACCCATCTCGTGCTGCCGGAGTGGTACAACGGCTCGTACGACTGCCTCAGCGCCTACCCGTTCGGCAATGATCTGTTCAATGCCTGGAACGCGATTGCGGGCAGCCTGTCGTTCGGCTATGACGGCGTGGCGACCACCTACAGCGAAACGCGCACGGTGCTGATTGCGAATGCCGGCACTGCGGAACGCACCTACAATCTGAGCGCCTCCTTCCGCTATCCCGATGACGTCGACAAGGGCGTCTCGGTGACCTTCTCGCCCAGCTCCGTGACCGTCCCGGCCAGGTGGATCGGCCTTGTGGACGTCACGCTGACCGTGGACGCCGCGGGTCTGCGGGATTGGACCCTCAGTGCGGGCACGTTTGGCGATGCGGGCACGAACATCTACTGCGACATGTCGGACCCCGGCGCCATCAATCCGCGCACCGGCTGCCCGACGCTGACCCTGTTCGAGTATGACGGCTTCGTCACCATCGATGGCGGCGCGGAAAACACCGTGCGGATGCCGTGGCAGAATCTGCCCAAGCAGGCGGCTGACACGAGCATCACAGGCAAGGCCGGCCGCGTCATCACCCTGACGAACACCGCCCCGTACAAGACCGGCCGCACGGACACCTTTGCATTGGTGGACGTCAGCCCGAACAACTGTGAGATCGTCGATGGCGGCAACTGCGTCGAGACGGACTACCAGCCCGGCATCCTGCCCGGCATCAACGCAACGGCCATCGACATCAAGGAAGTGGGCGTGCGCGGCTACACCGTGCCGGACATTACGCGGTGGGCGAGTGTCATCGCCGTTCCCGGCGCGCCGCTCAGCGATGACGTGATCGACTTCGGCATCACGGTGTACGACAAGCCCTACCGCGCCTCGCACAACTTCCCCATCGAATTCGATATCTACATCGACAGCGATGCCAATGGGGTAGATGACTACGTGGTGTTCAACTACGACGTCGCCCTGACCGGCAGCGACGGCCGCAACGCGGTGTTCGTCGTCGACATCAATGGCGAAAACGGCATCCGCCCGACGCGGCCGTACTTCTATGCCAACTCGAACTTCGACTCGCAGAACTGGATCCTGCCGGTGCCCGCTGCGGCCATCGATGTGGATCCCCTGCAGCAGTTCAAGTTCCAGGTGTTTGCATTCGACGCCTACTTCACGGGCGATCTGTGGGACTGCTCGCCATTCGATTGCGCGTCGTACCACAGCTATACGGCTCGCTGGCCGAAGTTCCGCCCGGGGCAGTGGTTCTTCTCGGTGCCAACCTCTTCGACCAAGCCGCTGTACTTCCTGACGCCGATCGTCGGGCAGACGGCATCGCCCTCACAGACCGGTCTGTTGTTCCTGTACCGCGATGCGCCGGTGGGCCAGGAATCTGAACACATCCTGCTGCCCTAAGACTCAGCCCTGCGGCTGAGCGTGTCCGAGGCGGAGATAGCGTAACCGACGCCGTCTCCGCCTCGGCTGTTATGAGAGGGTTCCCATGTATAAGCTGGCTGTTTTCGGCATGGTGGTGTTTCTGCTGCTGGCCGCGCAAGGCGCGCCGGTCAGCGCGCAGGGCGGGGAGACCCCGCCCCTACAGGTGCCGGCGCGCGCGCCTGACGGGCCGGCCGCGTTGCCGCCTGGCTGGCAGGAAGTCATGACCGAGGATTTCGAGGGCGTCTGGCCCGGCAGCGGGTGGACGGTCACGGACGTCAGCAACGATGGGTTCCAAAGGTACTGGGGCAAGGAGGACTTCGAGCCGGCCAGCGCGACGTATCCGGATTGGCCGGGCAATTGGTCGGCCTGGCCGGCCAGCGGCGGGACGGACGCAGTTGATCCGGCCACGTGGCCCTATCCCGATAATATGAATACCCGCATGGTTTACGGCCCGTTCGACCTCAGCGACGCGGTCGATGCAAAGGTCAGCACCTGGCTCTGGCTGGAGACTGAAGTGGGGTTTGAGGAAGACTACTTTTACATCGGAACTTCTACAGACGCGATCTCATACACGCAAGGCGCGTGGATAGAAGGTCCATTTGACTGGTATGAAGTCGTCGTAGATTTAACACCCTATTTGGGCGATTCTTCCGTCTGGGTGCGCTGGGATTTCCTCAGCGATTATTCCGTGGGCCTGGGCGGCGCGTTTGTGGACAACATCACCATTTCCAAGCTGCCGCTTGCTGCTCCAGCAGTCACCATCAGCCGCAGCGGGAGCACCATCACGCTCGACTGGGCCACAGACCCAAATGCCACCGGGTATGAGGTGTGGTGGGGGATCAACGATCCCTCCTTCACGCCGGGCACGAGTTGTCCGGGGACGAACTGCGTAGTCGTTGCGACTCCGCCGTATCCCCACGACAACCTGGTCAGCACGCTGGACAACTATACCTACGTCGTGCGCTCGGTCAGCGGCAACAGCCGCTCGGCGTTCGGCAACCGTGTCGGCGAGTTCGATTTTGCGCTTATCCGTTGAAGGAAAGAGTAAAGCCTGCGAGGTTGTGCTCCCCGAAGGCGGGTACAACCTCGCAGGCTTTGCAGCGTAATCGACTCCTATGCGTTCTATTCGTCTGTGGGCAGGCTTTCCCACCCCTGCCGCGCGACCTGGTTGGCCTTGATGCGCAGGTAGACGAGCGTATCCTCGACCTTGTAGACGCTATCGAGCGGGGCGAGCAGGTCAGCCCCGCGCGGGCGGCTCAACACGAAGCCATCCTCACGCACATCCTTGACCCGGCCGATGTCCGTGCCGTCGATCGCGACGACCTTCATGCCGCCGCTGAGGGCCGGCACTTCCGTGATCGGTGCATCTACGCTGATCAGTCCCCGCTCGCCATCGTTTTCGATGCCCGGCACGATCTCTGCGATTATCTCTGCTACATCGACGGCCTGTTCAGCGCCCGGCTCCCGTCGCCGCGCTTCGTGCCCCAGGCTCTCGCTTGCGCCGAGCCGCGTGCTAACTTCCTCAGCCGCATCTTTTGCCACTGTTTCGACCTGCCCGGACGCATCGTTGGTGCCCGTCTCGATTTGTTCGACGATGCGCTCGACCTGTTCGCGGGCCGCTTCGCCTGTCTCCCCGGCAACGGCGCGGGCCTCTGCCGCGACCTCCTGCACCTGGTCAACCTTGTCGCCGGCCCCCGTCTCAATTTGCTCGCCGATGCGATCGACTTGCTCCCGCGCCTGGCTGGCGGCTTCCTGGGCCACACTGCCGGCCTGCTGCGCCAGGTCGCTGACCTGCGCGTCGATCTCGAACCTGGCAACTGCGGCCTCGTCGGCCTTGGCGCCGAGGCGCTCGCGCGCTTGCTCCAGCCGCTCGCCGACCACCTGCGCCGTCTGGCCGACGGTCTGGCCCACGCGACTGACCAATTCCGGCGCGGTTTCGCTGACGCGCGCGCCGAGGGTCTGCGCGGTCTTGCCGACCACTTCGCGCGTCTGCTCCAGCCGCTCGCCAGCCACATGGGCCGTGTGCTCCACGGCGTTGCGCGTCTGTGCGAGCGTCTGGTCGGCCTGCTGGCGTAGCTGTTCGCTCAGGCGGGGATGGCCGCCGTCCTGCAACTGCCGGTTGAGGCGGCTGAAGCCGTAGGCTGCTGCTGCGGCCAGGGCTGCGCCGAGCGCAAACGCCGCGCCGCTCTTGGTCCACGCCTGCCGGTTATCCCTGGCTGCATCTTTGCGCCACAGGGCGAGCACCCGCCGCAGGGCTGTTTCGATTGTCTTCATCACTGCCGCATCGCCCAGGATGCGTACCAACGTCTCGCGTTGCATGGTTCCTCTCCCTTCACTCGTACTTACAAAGCGATTGTACCTCATGAGACTAACGCAAGCGTCCCTGCCGAAATGTAAGCTCATGCCCCAATCACAGGCAGCCTTAAGGTTGATCCTGTTGGCTGACGGCGGGTGCGTTGACACGCTCACGTCCCCTCATGTAGAATGATGCCATACCACCCTTACAGTGACACTTGCGATTATTCAGCTCTACAGGGATGTCCTAATGAACTACATCCATCTTTCACCTCACTTTCCGCCCAATTATTACCTGTTCAGCGTGCACCTGGCCCGGCTCGGCGTGAACGTGTTGGGGCTGGCCGACGAACCCTACGAATGGCTGCGCCCTGAGCTGCGCGAGGCGCTGGCCGACTACTATCGCGTCGGGGACATGCACCATTACGATGAATTGCTGCGCGCCTGCGGCTATTTCATCCACCGTCATGGCCGCCTCAACCGGCTCGAATCGCATTCGGAATACTGGATGGAGACCGAGGCCAAGCTGCGCACGGACTTCAATATGTTTGGGCCGGGCATCAACGAGATTGCCGCGTACAAACGCAAGTCATTGATGAAGGCCGCATTCGAGCGCGCGGGCGTGCCCGCCGCGCGCGGCGGGCTGGTCAACGGCATCGAGGCTGCGCGTGCGCTGGCCGAGCAGACGGGCTATCCGCTGGTCGCCAAGCCCGATATCGGGGTCGGTGCAGCCAACACCTTCCGGCTCGATGATGAGGCCGCGCTGGAACGTTTCTTCGCCACCAAGCCGCCCGTCGATTATGTCCTCGAAGAGTTCGTGCGCGGCACGATCTGCACGTTCGATGGCCTGGCAGATCGCGACGGCCGGCCGGTCTTCTTCGGGTCGCTCGTCTATAGCCAGGGCATCATGGAGGTCGTCAACGAGGACCGCCACATCTACTTCTATGCGGACCGCGACATCGCGCCGGACCTGGAGGAGGCGGGTCGCCGACTGCTGAAGGAATTCGATGTGCGCGAGCGCTTCTTCCACTTCGAGTTCTTCCGCACGCCGGAGGGCAGGCTGGTGGCGTTGGAGGTGAACATCCGGCCGCCGGGCGGTCCGGCGCTGGATGTGTACAACTACTCCTGCGATGTGGACCTATACTGGGGTTGGGCCAACGTTGTGGTCAACAACAAGTTCATGGAGCACTACGCCCGCAAGTACTACTGTTGTTATGTGAGCCGGAAGAACAACAAGTGGTACCGGTATTCGCACGACGAGGTGCTGGCCGCGTTCGGCTACTGCATCGCTCACCACGAGGCCATCAGCCCCATCTTCAGCCTGGCGATGGGCAATTACACCTACCTGGTGCGCACGCCCGACCGGGAGGAAATGATCGCCGCGGCGAGCTATATTCAGGAGCTCCAGGAATGAACATCGAATATCACCGGTGGCACAGCCCCCATATCGGGCACGATATGGAACTCAAGGTCTACGGCCATGCGGGCAAGCCGGTCGTGGTGTTCCCCTGTCAGGGCGGGCGCTTCTATGAGTGGGAAGACTACGGGATGATCGAGGCCTGCCGGTCATCGATCGAGGACGGGCGCATCCAGGTCTGCACGGTGGACAGCCTGGACAACGAATCCTGGTGCAACTGGGGCGCACATCCCGTCGATCGGGCGCGGCGCCACGACGACTACGACCGCTACATTGTCCATGAGGTCGTGCCCTTCCTGCGCGGCCGCGGGTGGGATGGCAAGCTCATGACCACCGGCGCCAGCATGGGCGGCTACCATGCCGCGAACTTCTTCTTTCGCCATCCCGATGTCTTCGACACCGTTATCTGCCTCAGCGGGTTGATGCAGCTCCACATGTTCGTCGGTGACTGCCTCGACGGTGCAGTGTACTACAACACGCCCCTGGCCTATCTGCCGAACATGACCGATCCCTGGTTCCTCGACCAGTATCGCCAGAGCAACATCATCATTTGCGCCGGGCGAGGACCCTGGGATGAGCCGATGGTGGCGGATGCGTATGCGCTCAAGGGCGTGCTCGAATCGAAAGGCGTGCCCTGCTGGGTAGACATCTGGGGCGATGACGTGGCCCACGATTGGCCGTGGTGGCTGCGGCAGTGGCCGTACTTCCTGGGGCAGTTGGGGCTGTAGAGGCTTCGATTCAAAAAATAGTCGCCTAAGCCCTTGTGGGCGGTATGACGGGCACGAGGCCCTATGCTACGAGTTTTCGGATTGGGCTTGGCCAAGCTATCGCGCAGCCTGAGCGGGCAGACGACTCAACGTTGCAAGCGAAATGCCGCCAGTCGAAGGATGCAGCCATCTACCTCGCCACGGGCAGGCTGAACGTGAACGTGCTGCCCTGGCCGACCACACTGTTCACGCCCACCGTGCCGCCGTGGGCAACGACCAGTTGCCGCACGATCGCGAGTCCCAGTCCTGCACCGCCGGTCTGCCGCGCGCGCGATTTGTCCGCGCGGTAGAAACGGTCGAAGACGTGCGGCAGGTGCTCAGGCGCAATCCCCTCGCCCGTATCGCGCACTGCGACCGTCACTTCTCCGCCCTGCACCTGCGCGCTGACGCGGATGGCCCCCCCATCCGGTGTGTGGGCAATCGCATTGTTGAGCAGGTTGCGCAAGACCTGGCCGATGCGTTCCGCATCCACGTCCACCAGCGGCAGGTCGTCCGGCAGGTCAGTCTCCAGCCTAATCTGCTTGGTGTTGGCCTGGGGGCGCAGCATCGCAACCGCCTGCTCGACCACCCCGGCCAGCGGCGTCGGGTTACGCAGGAGCGTGAGTTGTCCCGCATCGGCCTGCGCCAGCTCCTGCAGGTCGTTGACCAGCCGGCTGAGCAGCATGGTCTCCTCGTACAGGCTGTCCATGAGCGCATAATCGGCATTGATCAGCCCGTCGCGGGTGGCTTCCAGGTAGCCGCGCAGGTTCGTCAGCGGCGTACGCAGCTCGTGCGCAACATCGCTGACCATGTTGCGGCGCAGCTCCTCCTGCTTCGCGAGGCTGCCGGCCATCGCGTTGAAGGCCCCGGCGAGTTGTCCCAGTTCGTCCTGTGATTCCACCGGCACGCGCACGGCGAGGTCGCCTTGCGCCATGCGGCCCGCAGCCGCAGTCAGATTCTCGACGGGCCGTAGGATGCGACCTGAAAGGACCAGCGTGATGATGACCGCGGCCAGCCCCGCAGCCAGCGCGCCCAGCAGCACCGACCGGTTGACGGCCTGGATGAAGGCCGCTGCCGGGTCGAACGGTTTCTTCAGCGGGTCGATGTAGACGGCGCCCAGGACGGCGCCGCTGTCCTGGATGATGGCGCGCGGCGGTCCCCAGCGGTCTTCGGACGCCTGGCCCACCAGTGAGCCGGCGCTGTCCGCAATCACCTTGCCTGCCGGGTCTGTCAGCACGACCTGCTGGCCGGCGAATTGGCTGAGACGCTCGACCTCGCTGGTGACGCCGGTCCAGCCCTGGTTTTGTTCGTAGAACTTCGCCAGCACATAGCCCAACCGCCGGTCATCGATGGGCGAGCGGCGTTCGACATAGCGCTGGAACTCGCCCTCCGTCCGCCGCGTGGCAACAAAAGCAATCACGCTCACCGCGATGATGACCACGAGGATGGTGGAGAGCAGCAGGCGCACGCGCAGGCTATTCCACATGGCGATCCTCGAAGCGGTAGCCCAGCCCGGGCACGGTCGCAATGTAGCGGCGACCCGGCGTGCGTTCGATCTTGCGCCGCAGGTTCATGATGTGGACGTCCACGGTCCGCTCGACGCCCTCGTAGTTGTAGCCGAACGCGCGATCCAGTAACTCTGAGCGCGAGAAGGCGCGGCCCGGCTCGCGCACCAGCGCTTCCAGCAGGCGGAACTCCGTCGGCGTCAGATTGGCCGGCTGCCCGCCCACCGTGACCTCATGCCGGATGAAGCTGATGACGAGGTCGCCGTAGCTCACATCCTCGGACACCGGCTCGCTCGGCGTGGTGCGCCGCAGGACAGCGCGTACCCGTGCGACGAGCTCGCGCGGGTTGAACGGCTTGGTCATATAGTCGTCCGCGCCCAGGTCCAGGCCGCGCAGCTTATCCTCATCAGCGGCGCGCGCGGTCAGCATGATGATCGGCACGTCGGACTCGGCGCGCAGCAGCCGGCAGACATCCGTGCCGCCGAGTTCAGGCAGCAAGAGGTCCAGCACGATGAGGTCGGGCAGCTTCCGCCGTGCGATGTCCAGCGCCTCGTAGCCGTCGGACGCGGTCAGCACGGTGTAGCCGTCGCGCTTCAGATAGAGCGCGACCAGGTCAACGATCTTCCTGTCGTCATCCACCACGAGAATAGTTCGGTTCATCGTGTCACCATGATACCCGGCAACGCAACCTGATGCAAGGCCTCACTGCGCTGGCCCAGGGCGAAATCATGTTGCACTCGTGCCTTCTGCCTGGCAGTTGAAACTGCGGCTACCACTGCAAAACCGACCTGCGTCGGTTAGTTTCCAGTCTGCGAAGGCAGACTTCGCAACGGTAGCCGCAACTTCAGTTGCCGGGTGGGTTCACCTGATGCACTCTGAAATCGCCCTGGCGCTGGCCTTTACAACCTGAAACCTGTAACCTGCAACCTGCTACTCGTACCGCAGCGCATCGATCGGATTCAGCGCGGCCGCGCGATTTGCGGGGTAGAAGCCGAAGAACACGCCGATGCCCAGGGAGACGCCGAGCGCCATCACGACGCTACTCGCGGTCACGAGGGCCTGGCTGTAACCCATCAGGGGCGTGATAATCTGCGCGGTCCCGATGCCGACGCCCACGCCGAGCAGGCCGCCCACCGCGCTCAACACGATGGCCTCCGCCAGGAACTGGATGAGCAGGTCGCTGCGCTTGGCGCCCACGGCCTTGCGCAGCCCAATCTCGCGCGTCCGTTCCGTGACGCTGACCAGCATGATGTTCATGATGCCGATGCCGCCGACGACGAGCGAGATGGCTGCAATGCCGGCCAGCATGGTCGTGAACGTGCCGGTCGTCTCCTCGACGGTGCTGAGGATATCGGCCTGGTTCTGCACGATGAAGTCATCGTCCTCGCTCGTGCCGATCTCGTGCAGCGTGCGCAAGATCGCCGTCACCTGGGCCTGCGCGAAGTCCATGTCATCTGCAGAGCGGACCTGCAGGTTGATCGCGCTGACAGTCGTCGTGCCTGCACCGCCGAGCTTGAGCTGTGCGGTACGGAACGGGATGAAAACCACGTCATCCTGGTTGTTCATGCCACTCTCGCCCTTGGACTTCAGCACGCCCACGACGGTGTAGTTCTGCCGGTTGATGCGAATGGTCTCTCCGACCGGGTTGACCGTCGCGCTGCCGAACAGGTCCTCGACAGCCGTGCTGCCCAGCACTGCGATCATGGCAGCGTCGGTGTTGTCCCCGGCAGTGATGAAGCGGCCCCGGCTCACCGTCCAGTTGCGGACGGTGGCATAGTCGGCCGTCACGCCGGTGATGCTCGGCTGCGCGCTCGTGCCCGCGTAGGTCACGTTCGCGCCGCGGCTGCTGTATTCCGGCGCGACCCGCGCGACGGTCGTTGCCAGTTGCTCGATGGCGCTGACGTCCTGCATGTTCAGCTCGCGCGTCTGCGTCTGGAAGCCCTGGCCGGGACGAAAGCTGAAGTTGGTGCTTGCGCTCACTGACAGCAGGTTCGAGCCGAGCGACGCGAACTGCTCGACCACCTGGGCCTTCGCACCATTGCCGACCGCGACGAGCGCAATCACTGCGGCGACGCCGATGACCACGCCCAGCATCGTCAGGAAGGAGCGCATCTTGTGCGCGATCAGCGACTGCACCGAAACTCGCAGGACCATCAATAGCTTGCGCATCGTGCTACTCCTTAGCGACCCATGCCGCGCACCATGCCGCCCATCATGCCGCCGCCGAAGCCGCGGAAGGAGCTGTTGTCGGCGGCAGAGATAGTGACGAGGACCTGGTCGCCTGCGACGAGGCCGCGCACGATCTGCGTGTAGGTGCCGTCGCTGAGTCCGACCTCGACGGGGACGGACTCCGGTGCGCCGGCGGGGTCGAGGGTGTTGGGCACCTGGACGGTGTACATGCCGTCCGCTTTGGTGAGGGCCATGGTGGGGATGAGCAGGGCGTTCTGAACCGCGCCGGTCTGGATGACGACGTTGGCGGTCATGCCGACGAGCAGGGGCAGGTTTTCGGCGCCGGGGATGCGGATGGGCACGTCATAGGTCATGACGCCGCCGGAGAGGGCGCCCTGCAGGGGGATCTCGCCGACGATGCCGTTGAGGGTGGTGCCGGGGAGCGCGTCGAAGGTGACGCCGGCCGTCTGGCCCGCGGCCACCCGCTTGATCGTCGTCTCGTCGATCGACGCGACCACCTGCAGCTCGTTCAGGTTCGCCAGCGTCAGGATGACCTTGCCCGCCGAGATGTCATCGCCTGCGTTGGCATTCGTCTGGAGGACAGTGCCGTCGAACGGCGCGATGAGCTGCGTCCCGGCCAGGGCCGTCTCGGCGTTCTGGAGGGCGAGCTTCTTCTTATCGACGTCAGCCTGTGCTGCGGCGAGGTCGGTCGCATCCGCACCGGCGGCCAGATCCGCGCGCGCCTCTCTGGCCGCGCTCAGGTTCACCTCGGCCTCCTGGACCGCCAGGCGGGCTTTCGCTTCCTTGAGCGGGTCGCCGGCCTGGGCTTCGGCCAGGGCCTTCTGCGCCTTTGTCACGTTCTGCTCGGCCTGCCATACGCTGATCTGCGCCTTGAGCAGGCTGGTCTGCATCTGTAGCTCGTAGGTCACGCGCGAGTCCTGCGCGTTCATCATGTTGTTGTAGGCCAGGGTGAGCCGGTCCTGGTAGTACACATCCGAGTAGGTCTCTGCGGCCAGGCGGCCATGCTCTGCCGCGGCCTCGGACTCGGTCTCGCGCAGCCTGGCAAGCTGGTCTTCTTCGTCGCCGGTGTCCTGCGCCGCCAGCAGGTTGGCCTGCGCCTGGGCCAGGCTGTCGCGCGCGTCCGCCAGGTCCGACTGCAGGGTTTCGAGGTCCGGGTTCAGGACATCGTCCAGATCGTTCTGCGCCTGCTTGACCTGGAGCTCGGCCTTTGCAATGGCCAGGTCGGCCTCAGCGATTTCAAGCGCGGTGACTGGCTCACCCAGGTCAGCCAGGGCCTGAACAGCCGCCTGGTAGTCGCTCTCCGCCTGGTCCGCGGCCTGCTGGTAATCGGCAGGGTCGATGGTGGCGAGCACATCGCCCGCCGCCACGGTGCTGCCCGCCGCGACCTTTAGTTCCAGGAGGGGCGCGGTGCCGTTCATTTCCTCGAAGGCCAGGTCGGCGCTCTGCTCGGCAGCCAGCTCGCCCACGACCGTCACCGACGAGCTCAGCTCGCCGGTCGTGGCCGTCACGGTCTGGGTGTAAGTTCCGCTCTCAGCGGTGCTATTCGCGGCGGTCCGGCTCTGATACAACCGGTAGCCGCCATAGCCTGCCGCACCCAGCAGGAGAAGAATCACGATAGTGGTAATGATGCGTTTCATACTGACCTTCTTATCGGCCCGGCTGTGCGCCACCGGGCATACCGCCGCCCACCATCATTCCGAAGCCGCGGAAGGAGCTGTTGTCGGCGGCAGAGATAGTGACGAGGACCTGGTCGCCTGCGACGAGGCCGCGCACGATCTGCGTGTAGGTGCCGTCGCTGAGCCCGACCTCGACGGGGACGGACTCCGGTGCGCCGGCGGGGTCGAGGGTGTTGGGCACCTGGACGGTGTACATGCCGTCCGCTTTGGTGAGGGCCATGGTCGGGATGAGCAGGGCGTTCTGAACCGCGCCGGTCTGGATGACGACGTTGGCGGTCATGCCGACGAGCAGGGGCAGGTTTTCGGCGCCGGGGATGCGGATGGGCACGTCATAGGTCATGACGCCGCCGGAGAGGGCGCCCTGCAGGGGGATCTCGCCGACGACGCCGTTGAGGGTGGTGCCGGGGAGCGCGTCGAAGGTGACGCCGGCCGTCTGGCCCGCGGCCACCCGCTTGATCGTCGTCTCATCGATGGAGGCGACCACCTGCAACTCGCTCAGATTCGCCAGGGTGAGCACGACCGTCGTTGCGGCAATCTTATCGCCCGCCTGAACGTGGGTCTGCAACACCGTGCCGTCGAACGGTGCCAGGAGCTGCGTGCCCTCAAGAGCCGCCTGCGCGTCCTTCAGGGCGAGCGTCTTCTTGTCGACATTGGCCTGTGCTGCGGCGAGGTCGGTCGCATCCGCACCGGCGGCCAGGTCAGCGCGGCCCTCCTGCGCGCTTAACAGCGCGACCTCCGCGTTCCTGATGTTCAACTGCGCCTGCGCCAGCGCCAGCTCGTCGCCGGCCTGCGCTTCGGCCAGCGCCTTCCGCGCGTCGCTGGCGGCCAGCTTAGCCTTCGCGACCGCCGCCTCAGCAGAGCGGAGCGATAATGTGCGTTCCGCCTGCACGCGCGCCAGGTCGGCCTGCGCCTCGATGAGCTCGTCCTGCTCGGTCGCCAGTTCCTCGGTCTGTTCGACATTCGCCTTGCCGTGTGCGACCATGTCCTGCAGTTCGTTGATGCGGCGCTCCTTCCAGGCAATCGCATATTGGAGGTCGCGCTCGCTCTTTGCGAGCGAGTCATGCTGCGCCGCTTGCAGTTCCAGCTCGGCCAGCTTCTGATCGTTCTGCGCCGATGTCACCGCGGCCTGCAGGTCGGTCAGGTCCGTCTCCTCCAGGTCGGCCAGGTCGGCCTGGGCCTGGGCGAGGTCCTGCTCGGCCTGCGCGATCTTCAGATCGGCCTGGGCCATCTCCAACTCGGTGGCCGGAACCTGCAGGTCGGCCAGCTGCTCCTCCGCGGCTTGCAAGTCGCTCTGCGCCTGGTCGACCTCCTGCTGATAGGTCTCCGCGCTGATGGCCGCCAGTATCTCGCCTGTCTTAACTGTGTTGCCGGCGGTCACATTCAGCGTCAGCAGACGATCTGCCGCCGACATCTGCCTGAAGGAGAGGTCGCTCTGCTGGACGGCTTCCATCTGGCCGACGACGGTCACCGTGGAACTCAGGTCGCCCAACGTGGCGGACACCACCTGCATGTATGAGCCATCGCTTGTGGCCGAACTGGTACTCTGGGCTGCCACCTCCCTGGTGTAGAGCCAGTAGCCGCCTCCGCCCACGATCCCCACCAGCACGAGCACCAGCAGGATACGCACAAACTTCTTCATCCTTGCAACTCCTTCGGCCTTAGCCGCCATGCCGTCAGGCTCATTGCTCCGGAGGAGGCGGCGCGCCGCCCGGCTGAAAATCACCCTGCGGGCTGCCCTGTCCGGCATCGCCCTGGGCCATGGGAGCCGGGCCGCCGACGGCGTTGAACCGCCCGGCCGGCGCCACCTGCAGCGAGCGGGCGGTAATCGTGCCATCGGCGGCCTTGTTGCCGGAGATAACAACGGTCTCGCCTGCTGCCAGGTCAGTAACCTTTACCGACATGTTCTTCTCAATGAGAGTGGTATCTGTCGCCTTGACAGTGATCTCGTTATTATCCCTGTCGGTGATGACGAGACTATCGGCGTTGACCGTCTTGATCTCGCCAACCAGCATGCTGCCCTGGTTTGTGCGCGTGCCGTTCCCCTGACCGGTCGCCTGGCCGCTGGGGAATGTTCCGGTCCGCCCGGCTGCGAACCGCTCCTGTAGCTCCGCCTGTGCCTGTGACTTGCCGTAGACCGTGCCGCCATAGAAGCTGCCGCCTGCCACGGCGAGGGCGATGACGATGCCCAGGATGATCTTTACAGCCTTGTTCATAATGCCTCCTCCCATGCGTCTTGATATCCCTATACCGGGACGGCGGCCCCCGTAACACGGGTTGCAGCCGGGGCGGTCAGCGGATTGACCTGTCCGGTTGGCAGCCCAGGCGCCCGCATCCGGTTCACAACAGGCGCGTCGCTGACAATCAGGCCGTCGTGCAGCCGGACGATGCGTTCCGTGTGCTGCGCGATATCTGCCTCGTGCGTGACAAAGACGATCGTAATGCCGCGCTGTTCGTTCAACTCCTGGAACAGGCGCATGATTTCCTCGCCGGCCTTCGAATCCAGGTTGCCGGTGGGCTCATCTGCCAGGATCAGGCTGGGCTCGTTGACCAGGGCGCGGGCAATCGCGACGCGCTGCTGCTGGCCGCCGGAGAGCTCGTTGGGCCGGTGATTCACGCGGTCGCCCAGGCCCACGCTTTCCAGCGCCGCAATGCAGCGCCGCCGTCCGTTCGTGACGCCCGCATAAATGAGCGGCAATTCGACGTTTGCCAGGGCGGTCGTGCGCGGCAATAGGTTGAAGCTCTGGAAGACAAAGCCGATCTTGTGATTGCGGATGCTCGCCAACTGGTTATCCCGCATCTTGCTCACGTCCTGCCCGTCCAGGAGGTAAGTGCCGCTCGTTGGACCGTCCAGCGCGCCCAGGATGTTCATGAGCGTGGATTTCCCCGAACCAGAAGCCCCCATAATGGCGATCATCTCGCCGGGCGCAATCTCGAACGAGACGCCACGCAGCGCATGGACTTCCATGTCGCCCATGCGGTAAATCTTGGTGATATCATGTAGCTCGATGAGCTTTTGGCTGGCCATGCTGCGACCTTTCTCGCATCAGCGGGGAACAAGGCTAACCTCGTTCCCCGCATTCATCAGGCGAGCACGCCCTCAGGCCTCAGGTGTGGTGCCACCGCACCTGAGGCCCAGGGGACCGGTGACTCAGGATGAGGTGCCGGGTGCGGTTTCAGTCGAGGGTGCGGTCTGATTGCTGTCAGAGCCCCGCATCCCGGGCATGCCGCGCATGCCCCGCATGCCGTCCATCTTGCCGTGCCCACGCTCCATGCCGAAGCCGAAGCTGTGGCCGGAGGTGTAGCCCTTCTCGATGCCTTCGAGGAGCCAGTCTGCATGTTCCTGGGTGATCGTGCCGTCGGCCACTGCCTCGGCGATCCTATCCTTGACGGCCTGGATCCTTTCAGCCTCGAGAGTTTCCTGAATCGTATCCAGGTCGACGCCCTGCGCCTCGGCAATCTCCGCGAGGGTCTTGCCGCTGTGCAGTTGGTCGAACAGTTCAGCCGGCGTCAGGTTGAGAAGTTCTGCAACCTTGTCGAACTGAGTGACGGAGCCGCCGCCGAAGAAGCCGAACCCGCGACCTTCCAGACCGCGCAGCGGCCTGGTGGGGGTCGTGGGCGTCGCCTCCGTGGATGGCGTCTCACTCTGCGCGAAGGCTGTGCCTACCGCAGTGATGCCGAGTGCGGCGATGAGCGTTACAACGCCCAGGACCGCAGCAATCTTCTTCAACATCGTATTCGCTACCTCCTTACATTCTTCCGGATGGCAGTTGGTTTGGCTCGCCTGCCACCTCGAATTTAGCAGAGGGCTGTAAAGGTTTGATAAAGACCGCGTTTACTTCGCGTTACGTCGCGAATCTTCATCAAATCTTTACAGAACTGTGATATAAGCTATACTATCTGACTCTATCCCATGTGCGGAGGACTTACCATGAATCGCGTGCAACGGACTGCACTGGTGCTGGTGACCCTGCTGGTGCTCGCCAGTGTCATGCCCGCTCCCGCGTTGGCGTACACCCAGGACGCTGCGGAGGAGCCGCATCGCCTGTCTATCGAGTATCTGCGGCAGCAGACCTATCCTGGCAGCGACATCGTCATCGAGCAGAAGTTGAATCCTGGGACGAACTATGACCGGTATATCGCTTCGTACCGGTCGGAGGGGCTGAAGCAGTATGCGCTGCTCACGGTCCCGCGCGGCACGAAACCCGCGACCGGCTGGCCGGTGATCATCTTCAACCACGGCTACATCCCCCCCCGCAGTACCGGACGACGGAACGTTATGTGGCATATGTGGATGGGTTTGCGCGCGCGGGCTACATCGTGTTTCGGCCCGATTACCGCGGGCACGGCAGCTCCGAGGGTTCGGCCAGCAGCGCGTACGGCGCGCCGGACTACACCATCGACGTGCTGAACGCGGTGGCCTCCATCAAGCGTTATGCGGATGCCGATCCGAACCGCATCGGCATGTGGGGCCACTCGATGGGCGGGTTCATCACCCTGCGCGCGATGGTGGTTTCACCCGACATCAAGGCGGGGGTCATCTGGGGCGGCGTGGTGGGTTCATACGAGGATCTGCTGGCGCAGTGGCGGCGGCGGACGACCTCGACTCCATCCGGCACGACGACCACGCTGCGCCGGGGTTGGCGCACGGAGCTGGTCGAGGAGTTCGGCCAGCCGGAGGTTGCCCCGGAGGTCTGGCGGACGTTGTCGGCCAACCATTACCTGACGGATCTGAACGGTCCGCTGCAGCTGCACCACGCGCGCGGGGATGCATCCGTGCCGGTGGTGCTGTCGGAGGGCCTGGCCGCGCAGGGCAAGGCTGCCGGGATGCCGATCGAGCTGTTCGCCTACCCGGGCGACAACCACAACATCTCCGGTAACTTCGGCCGGGCCATGGCGAGTTCGGTCGCGTTCTTCGATCGCTGGGTCAAGCAGCCGGTCAGCTTTCGTGAGTTGAGGGGGCCGGCGGTGTTGGCACGGCAGGGGACCATCAACGTGCGCCGCGGGCCGGGTACGAGCTTCCCGGTAGCCGGCCAACTGCGCATCACCGAGAGCCTGCCCATCGTCGGGCGCAACGCGGACGGGTCGTGGTGGCAGGTGCGGACCGCGACGGGTACGGCCTGGGTCGCGGCCAGCGTCTCGGTGACGGTGCGGGCCGTGGATGTGCCGGTCGTTTCTGCTGAGGAAGCAAGAGAGGGCTGACCTCACCCCCCGACCCCCTCTCCTGGACAGGCCGTCAGGCCTGTCCAGGAGAGGGGGCACGCGTCGGGCTTACTCCCCCTCTCCTGAAGGATTCAGGAGAGGGGGTTGGGGGGTGAGGTATCATTCGTGCGTCTCGCCCCACGGCCAGCGTTGCCGGCGCACCGCGCGGGGCTGGGCCGGGTCCCACTCCTTGATATAGTGATACGCGGCGCGCAGGTTCTCCGGCGGTACCTCGACGCCCGTGACGTTGCTGGTCATCAGGAATAACCCCTTGCCGCCATCCGTGAAGTCCAGGAAGTAATCCACCTCGTCCCGCACATCTTCCACCGTGCCGAAGGGCAGCGTGCGGCTGACGCTCAAGCCCGCGAAAAAGAGCGGCTCCTCGCCCAGCGGGCTGCGCATTCGGCGCAGTGCATACGGGTCGATCCCCAACTCATACTGAAATCCCTGGAACCCGCTGAACCCGACGGCCAGATAGTCCGCGACCAGCGGCCGGACGTCACCGTCGCAGTGGTGGATGAGCCGTACGCCCGCATCGACGAGCGGCTCGATGATCATGCGCACGGTAGGCAGGTAATGCTGGCGCAGGAACGCCGGTGACACCATCGGCCCCTTGTTGTTCGCAAGGTCCTCCCCGCAGAACATCAGCGGCACCAGGTCATAGTCGCGGTACAGCCGCACCAGGATCTTTGCGCGCTCGCGCGAGTGCAGGCTCTTGGCCCACCAGATCTTGCCCACGGCCTCCGGATAGAGCGCGCAGGCCAGCAGGAAGGCAGTGTAGCCGAACTCGCTGTAGAGCGGGAAGTGGCCGCCGATTTCCCAGAAGTTGGGGATCGGCTCGATGCCGCCGTAATTGCGGAACGCGTTCTCAAAGTAGTCGCGGTAGCGACGCTCCTCGGCCGCGGCATCGAAGGCCGCCAGCACGTCGCGCTCGCTGTCGGGCAGCGAGTTGGCCCGGTCGAGCAGCGCCTCCGGCTCGATGCCCGCATAGTGGCTCTCCTCCACCGAACCTGTGCGGATCTGGTCGAGCTGCGTCGGGATGGCGGGCTGGACCATGCCGTCCGCATCGAGTGCAAGGCCGGCCTTGACGACGCCGGCCAGCGGATTCGCAAGATACTCGTCCGTGCTGATGCCGGCCAGGTCGGACAGCACGCGCACGCCGCCGATCCAGCCGGCGAGCGACGGCACGCGATCGATCTCCTGTCCGCGTGCCTGCCGGCGGAGTCGTTCCTTCTTTGAGAGTGCGATGTGGGCCATGAAAGCTCCCTACCCGGCCTGTGCGGCCGACTTCAACCAGTCCACCAGCGCGCGGGCTTGCTCCCGCGTATCGGCCTCTGCGAAGATGCGCAGCAGCGGTTCCGTGCCGGAGAAGCGCAGCAGCACCCAGTTGTCGTTCGCAAAGTAAAGCTTGATGCCGTCATCCTCGCGTACGCGCAGGATCGGCGCGGGCGCGTTCCCGCTGTCGATGAGCGCCTGCACCCGCTGCGGCACGATGATGCGCATGTCGGGCGTCGCGGGCAGCCCGTCCTCCACGCTGTACAGCCGGCCCGTGATGGCCCAGACCCGCTCCTGTAACTGGGAGATGGATTCTCCGGTCTTGGCAAGCATCTCGATAATCAGCGCGGAGGCGAAGATGCCGTCCTTGCCCAGGATGTGACCTCGGATGGTGAGGCCGCCGCTGGATTCGCCGCCCAGCAGCGCATTGTGGTCTACCATGCCTGCGGCAATCCACTTGAAGCCGACCGGCGTCTCAATGGCCTGCTCCCCGAACGAGGCGGCCAGCCGGTCCAGCAGGTGCGTGGTTGCAAGGTTGCGCACGACCGCGCCGCGCTGCCGCTTCACCTCGTGCAGATACCAGTACAGGAGCAGCAGCAGGTCGTTGATGTGGACGTACTCGCCGCGCTCGTCGATCAGCGCGATGCGGTCTGCGTCGCCGTCGGTGGCCAGCCCCAGGTCGTAGCGCTCATCGCGCACATGCGCGCGCAGCAGGCGCAACGCGTCGAGGTCCGGCGCGGGCGAGCGGCCGCCGAACAGCGGATTGCGCCGCTCGTGGATGAAGGTGACGCGGCAGCGCGCCTCGTTGAGGATGATGCCGAGCGTCAAATGTGCGACGCCGTACATCGGGTCGACGATGACCCTTAGGCCCGCCTTGCGGATCGCGGCCATGTCGATGAACGACTCCACCCGGTCCACGTACTGGTTGACGAAGTCGCGGCGCTCGACGATGCCCGCGGGGATGGCGATTTCCAGCGGGACAGTGACCAGGTCATCGGGATCGAGTGCGTTCGTCTCCGCCTCGATGCGATCCGTCTCTGCGGTCATCAGCAGCGAGCCGTCGCCGTGGAACACCTTCAGGCCGTTCCATTCGGGCGGGTTGTGGCTCGCGGTGAAGGCCAGGCCGTAGGCCGCATGGACTGCCTCCGTCGCAAACTCGATCAGGGGTGTCGGACCGTCCTCGCTGAGCAGGATCGTGCGGATGTTGTTGCCTGCGAACACTTCCGCGGCGGCCTCCGCGGCCCGGTCGGAGAGGAAGCGGCGGTCATAGCCGATCAGCACCCCGCGCTGCTCCAGCCCGCGCCGCGCCACGTCATTCGCCAGCGCCTGGCACAGCCGCCGCACATTGAGCAGCGTGAAGCCCTCCCCGATGACCGCGCGCCAGCCGCCCGTGCCGAACCTGACGACGTTGCGCTCCTGCTCGCGGCGGGGCCGGAACGAGCGCTTGAGCAGGATGAACCCGGCCTGTTCGAGGTCCGGCCGGGTGTTGATGCCTTGGATTTCATCCTGGTCGTAGATCTGGTAGCAGTCGACCTGCAGGCCCTGGTGGATCAGGCGGTGGACCGAATCGGTCAGGCGGTATTCGCCGTCCTTCAGCGAAGGGGTGAGCGTCTCCAGCACCGGCCAGATTTGCCGGGCCGAGACGACATACGCGCCGACGTTCAGCTCGCGGATTTCCTTGTGGTGGGCGGAGGCGGCGGCCTCCTCGATGATGGCGATGATGCTGCCGCTGCGATCGCGGATGACCCGGCCATAGGGGTAGGGCCGGTCTGCGACGGCTGTCAGCAGCGTGAGGTCGGCCCGGCGCAGGCGGTGGCGATTGATGAGCCCGCGAATTGACGTCGGGCTGAACAGGGGCGTATCGCCATAGAGGATCAACAGGTCGCCGTCGTAGTCTGCCAGCAGGGGCTTGACGGCCAACACGGCCTGGCCGGTGCCCTGGGGCGCGGCCTGATGGACATAAGTGTAGGCTGGACCGAGGTGCTGGCGGATGCTGTCGCCCCGGTAGCCGATGACGATGTAGGTGTCCTCCGGCGGCACGATGTGGCCGACGTTCTCGACTACATAGTCGATCACCTTCTTGCCGCCGAGGGTTTCGAGCAGGAGCGACTGCCCGTCCTCGGCAATGGATCGGTCGCCTGCGGCCAGGATGACCGCCTTGAGCGGCCTGGCGGCATCGTCAGTGTTCATGCCCGGCCCCACAGGTTCTCCGGATAGACGCCCCGGCGCACCAGGTCGCGCACGGCCGCATGCACGCGCGGCTTGTCTTGCGCATACGTCACGCCGTGCCAGACCTCCTCGGTCGGCAGCACCCGCGCGCGTGCCTCGCCGTCCGCGACCAGATCCCCGACGACGTCGGACAGATAGAACTCGACCTTGCTGAGGTCAGCCCGGTTGCGCTCCAGGAAGCGCGCGAAGCGCGCCTGCAGGGCGGCGAACAGCGCGGGCCTGAAGCCCCACATATTCATCGAGACGATGGCATCCAGCGGGAGGTCAACCGTGGTCCCGTCGTCGTTGACGTGGCGTGCGGCCGTGCCGTGGCGCTCGATGTGCGTGCGCTCGCGCACACCGACCAGATAGCCCGCCGCATCCACCGTGCAGATGCCGCGCGCGACGTGGCCGTGCTCGGTCAGCGTGTTGCCCAGCCGGTAGCCGACCATGCAGTAGTCGGTAGGAGAATCCGCGGCCGGCTGCGTGAGATAGTCCGCAATGGCCGCATACGCGTTCCGGCCATAGAAGTCATCCGCGTTGATGACGCAGAAAGGGCCGTCCACCGCAGTGCGCGCGGCCATCGCCGCGTGGGCCGTGCCCCAGGGCTTCTTGCGCTCCGGCGGCACGGTCCAGCCCGCGGGCAGGTCATCCGGCCGTTGGATGACGTACGCAGTCTCGACCTGGCCCTCGAGGGTGCTGCCGATGCGTTCGCGGAAGGCCTCCTGAATTGCCTCGGAGATGACGAAGACCACCTTATTGAAGCCCGCGGCCAGTGCGTCATAGATGGAGTAGTCGATGATGATTTCGCCGCTGGGTCCCACGGGGTCCATCTGCTTGAGCCCGCCGTAGCGGCTGCCGATGCCGGCGGCCAGGACGACCAGCGCCAGGGAAGTATCTGTCATGCCAGCCTCATCAGACCATGTATTAGCTCACGTAAAGACGCCAAGACGCAAATCTAATCTCTTCCCATTCTCTTGGCGGCCTTTGCGCCTATGCGTGAGACAGCTTCGCCCTCACGCATAGCCGTTGGGATTCTGCGACTGCCAGCGCCACGTATCGGCGCACATATCAGCCAGCCCGCGCACCGCGCGCCAGCCCAGCTCCGCCTGCGCGCGGGTCGGGTCCGCATAGCTGACCGCGACGTCGCCGGGGCGTCGCGCAACGATGCGATACGGAACGCGACGATTCGTGGCCTGCTCGAATGCGGCGACCACTTCGAGCACGCTGTAGCCGCGGCCCGTGCCGAGGTTGTAGGCGACGACACCGGGGTTGGCGGCCAGCCGGTCCAGCGCGGCCAGGTGGCCCAGCGCCAGGTCCACGACGTGAATGTAATCGCGCACGCCCGTGCCATCAGGCGTAGGATAGTCGTTGCCGAACACGCGCAGCACCGGCAAGCGACCCACCGCCACCTGTGCAACAAAGGGCATCAGGTTGTTGGGGATGCCGTGCGGGTCTTCCCCGATGCGGCCGCTGGCGTGCGCGCCGACCGGGTTGAAATAGCGCAGGAGGATGGCGTTCAGCGTGGGATCCGCCCGGCCCAGGTCGCGCAGGATGTCCTCGATCATCAGCTTGGAGCGGCCGTAGGGGTTCGTGGCGGAGAGGGGGAAGTCCTCGGTGATCGGGACGCGCGCGGGCTCGCCGTACACGGTCGCGGAGGAACTGAACACGAGGTTCCTGACGCCGTGCTCAGCCATGACCTCGCACAGGATGAGCGTGCCGGTGACATTGTTATGGTAATAGCGCAGCGGGATGCTGACCGATTCGCCCACCGCCTTCAGCCCGGCGAAGTGGATGACCGCGTCGACCGGCGCGCGACTGAAGACTGCGTCGAGCGCGGCGCGATCCAGCAGGTCCACGCGGTGGAAGGTGAGCCGCCGCGCAGCCTCCGACCCCACGATCTCACCCACCCGGCGCAGCGCCTCCTCTTTGCTGTTGGACAGGTTGTCCACGACCACGACCTCATGCCCCGCGTTCAGCAACTCGACGCAGGTGTGGCTGCCGATATAGCCCGCGCCACCTGTGACCAGAATGCGCATGACTCCTCCCAGTGAATGTGACGATACTCGGCCGGTTATGGCAAGCCTAACAATAGAAGCACGCGGCAGACCTGTCAAGGATGCGCGTCATAGACGTTCATTCCAGCGTTTGGCGCGCCAGTTCTACACCGGGCCGCGCATGGTAGCCGAACGGAAGAACGCCGGCCGGGTGCATGGTTCTTCCTTGCGGCCTGACTTTGCACTAATCAGTAACGAGTGACGAGAAACGAATGATTACTCATCACTCATTACTCGTTACTCGTTCTTGATCAGCGCGCCGTAGTGCGCGGACTCTGCAAAGCGCGCGTAATGTGCCAGGTAGCCGCGCGTCACGCGCAGCGGCGGCCGCTGCCACACGGCCAGGCGGGCCGCGATTTCCTCGTCGCTCACGTGCAGGTGGAGCCGCCGCGCGGGGATGTCGACCGTGATTTGGTCGCCATCCTGCACCGCGGCCAGCGGCCCACCCTCAGCCGCTTCCGGTGAGATGTGGCCGACGAAACAGCCGTTGTTCGTGCCGGAGAAGCGGCCGTCGGTCACGACTGCGGTGCTCAGCGCCAGCCCGCGGCCGTAGAGCATCTTCATCGCCATGTACATCTCGCGCATGCCCGGCCCGCCCTTCGGCCCCTCGTAGCGGATGACCACCACGTCGCCCGGCTGGATAACGCCGTCGAGGATGGCCTGGTTGGCGTCTTCCTCGCAGTCAAAACAGCGCGCCCGGCCCGTGAACACCTGCATGTGGTCTGCAATGGCCGCGGGCTTGGTCACCGCGCTCATCGGCGCGAGGTTGCCCTGCAGTACGGCCAGCCCGCCGCCTGCGCGCCACGGGTCGCTCAACGGGCGGACGATGCTGCGGTCGCCCGCGGGCGCGCAGGCCGCGTTCTCCGCGACGGTCGTCCCCGCGACCGTCAGCGCGTCGCCGTGCAGCAGGGGCAGAATCTCCGCCATGACGGCCTGCACGCCGCCCGCCCGGTGGAAGTCGGGCACGTTGGGCGCGGCCGCGGGATTCATCCTGGCGATGTGCGGCGTCGTGCGACACAGCTCCTCGAAGCGGGCCATGTCGATGTCCGGGCATTCCGCCTCGTACGCGATCGCGGGCATGTGCAGCGCGAGGTTGGTGGAGCCGCCGATGGCCGCGCCCAGCCGGATGCCGTTCTCCAGCCCCTGCCGGTTGATGATGCGCCGTGCAGTGATGCCCTCCTGTACCAGCTGGACGATCTGCCGGCCCGCGGTCTGCGCGCTGCGCATCCGGTCCGCGTGCGTGGCCGGGATGGTCGCGCTGCCGGGCAGGCACATGCCGATGGCCTCCGCGACACAGCACATCGTGTTGGCCGTGCCCAGGAACGAGCAGGAGCCGCAGGTCGGCGTCGCGTGGTTCTCCAGCTCGATGAACTCCGCCTCCGTGATGCGCCCCGCGCGCAACATGCCCAGCGCCTCGGTCGGCGAGGTGCCGTCGGACGCGCGGCCGTCGAACTCGCAGCCGCCCTCCATTGGCCCGCCGACGACGATCTGCGCGGGCACGTCCAGCCGGGCCGCGGCCATGAGCATTCCCGGCACAATCTTGTCACACGAGCCGAGCATGATGACTGCGTCCAGCCGGTGCGCCTCGACCATCAGCTCGATGCTGTTGGCGATGAGGTCGCGCGTCGGCAGGATGTAGCGCATGCCTTCGTGGCCCTGCGCGATGCCGTCGCACGCGGCCATCACGCCGAACTCCACGGGCGTGCCGCCGGCCTGGAAGATGCCTTGCTTGACGTAATCGGAGACAAGGTTGAGGTTGTAATGGCCGGGCACGACGCGGTTCCACGAGTTGGCGATGCCGATCATGGGCCGGGCCAGGTCGTAGTCGCTGTAGGCCATGGCCTTGTAGTACGCGCGCTGGGTGGACCATTCGGGCCGGCCCAGGATTTGTTGGCTGCGCAGTGGCATTGGGGTGCTCCTTGGCATGTGATGTGGCAGCCACAGTATATGCCCGACTCACCCGAACACCAACTTGCCGGACGCGTGAAATCTGACGCAGGCTCAACGGAATCTTTATCAGCCCTTTATATCGGGCCACTATACTGCGGGCAGCAACCTGAGAACCAGGCTGCCTGACAGGAATCGAGGACGCTATGGAACTGACGGCATTACGGTATCTGGGTGAAGCATACGGCGCGCGGCCGCGCCTGGCAGGCCGGCCCGGCAGCGCTCCGCTGGCAGCAGAAGACGCTGACCTGGCTGCGCTGCTGGCGACCTTCGAGCCGATCGGCCTGGCGGAACTGACCGGCCAGGCGTTGCTGAACCGGTCCGAACTGAAGTATGTCATGCCCCAGGCGCAGCTGCCCGGCATCCTGCGGCAGGTACGCGGCTCCTACCGGGTCCTGGTCGTGGCCGGCCGGCGGATGAGCCACTACCGTACGCTGTACTTCGACACGCCGGACCTGCTGCTCTACCGCCGGCATCACAACGGGGTGCCTGACCGATACAAGGTGCGCGCGCGTGAGTATGTAGATTCCCACACCGCCTTCTTCGAGGTCAAGCATCGCACGCCCAACCAGCGCACGCTCAAGAGCCGCATGCCGACGAGCCAACTCATCACGAGCCTGGGCGAGCAGGCGGAGCATTTCCTGGCAGAGGCCTGCCCGTACCGCGCCGGAGAGCTGCAGGCGGCGCTGTGGAACGACTACGCCCGCATCACCCTGGTCAGCCGGCAGCGCGCCGAGCGGGTCACGCTGGACCTGGACCTGACCTTCGCGTGGGGTGAAGACAGCATGGCGCTGCCGGCCGTCGCGGTGGCCGAAGTCAAGTACGAGGGCTCGGCCACGGCCTCCGAGTTCGTGCAGTTGATGCGGGCGAGCCACGTCCGGGGCACGAGTTTCAGCAAGTATTGTGTGGGGATCAGCCTGCTCTATCCGCAGGTGAAGCACAACAAATTCAAGGCCAAGCAGCGGCTGGTCGCCCGCCTGGCCCAAGGAGCATCGCATGGACTTTCTTAGCCTGCTCATCGGCTTCGCCGTCAACCTGCTGGTGGGCCTGGTCATCGTCCGGTTCATCTATTACCCGGTCAACCGGAACAAGAACTACGTCTTCACCTATCTGGCGTTCAACACCATCATCTACTTCGTGATGAGCTTCCTGACGAGTGCGGAGTTGAGCCTGGGGGTGGGGTTCGGCCTGTTTGCCATCTTTTCGGTGCTGCGCTACCGGACGAGCACCATGTCGACCCGAGAGATGACTTATCTCTTCATTATCATTGCCTTGCCCGTGATGAACTCGGTGCTGATGCGCAGCGACGCCTGGCTGATGCTGGCCGTGGTCAACGCTATCGTGGCGGCCGTGCTGTACATCCTGGAGCGCGAGTGGGGCTTTCACTACGAGAACATGCAGGCCATCCGCTACGAGCGCATCGAGCTGATCCAGCCGGAGCACCGGGAGCTGCTGCTGGCAGACCTGCGCCAGCGCACGGGCCTGCCCATCACGCGGGTGGAGGTGGGGCGGCTGAACTTTCTTAATGATACAGCGGAGCTGCGGGCCTACTATCACAACGGGCAGCCGGCCGTCTGGCACAGGTATGAGGAATCCGACCCGGGGGATGAGTCGAATCTGGCGTCCGACGCCGCCTGAGGAAATCTGACTGCAATGGTTTGTGGTATGCCAGGCGGCGGTTGCAAACCGCAGCCTGGCATACCATTTTTACACTGAACGGCGTTGACGAGACTCCGGGTTTGGGGTATCCTCTGTTCAATGAGCGTAATGTCGAATGTAATGCTTTGAAATCTCAATATTGATGTTGAACCAGAAGAGGAGGAGCAGGCTCATGTCGTTTAACAGAAGGTCTCGTTTGGATACGTCTCAGGTCGAGGACCGGCGCGGCCGCCGCACCGGGACGGCGATGGCCGTCGGCGGCGGCGGGCTCGGCATCATCGTGTTGCTGGTTGCACTGGTGTTCGGCGTCGATCCCAGCGCCCTGCAGGACGTGATTGGGCCGGGCATGCAGCAGTCCGTGCCATCGGGCGCGGGCGAATCGAGCATTGAAACCGTAGAAGAAGTTTGCAAGACCGGCGAGGATGCCAATAACCGCCAGGATTGCCGTGTCGTGGGGTATGTCAACAGCATCCAGGCCTTCTGGACTGATGAATTCGAGCGCCGCGGGAGCCAGTACATCCCGGCCAAGACGGTGCTCTTCAGCGGGGCCACCCAGGCCGCCTGCGGCGCCGCCTCGGCTGCGATGGGGCCGTTCTACTGCCCGGCAGACCAGTCCGTTTATCTGGACCTGGCCTTCTTCGAACAACTGCAGAGCCAGTTCGGTGCGATGGGCGGTCGCTTTGCCGAAGCGTATGTGTTGGCACACGAGTACGGACATCACATCCAGAACATCGTTGGCGTGCTGGAGCAGAGCCGCCCCGGTGCAACCGGGCCGCGCAGCGTGGCCGTGCAGATCGAGCTGCAGGCGGACTGCCTGGCCGGCGTGTGGGTGCACCATGCCACCAGCACCGGCTACCTGACCGAGATCACGGAGCAGGATATCGTCCAGGCCCTTGACGCCGCTGCCAACGTAGGCGATGACCAGATCCAGCGCGAGACGCAGGGTTATGTCTCGCCGGAGACCTGGACGCACGGCTCGTCGCAGCAGCGCCAGGAGGCGCTCAAGATCGGCATGACCACCGGCGACCTGTCGGCCTGCTCGCCGCAGTAGTCGTCCCCTGAACCTGTTGCTCCACACCGCCGGAGATACGATTTTCCGGCGGTTTTGGTGCTGCTGTCTTTCTGTGTTATGTTGAAGATAGACCATAGGAAGTTGGGCCTGTAGTTCGATCCCGGCAATCCATGTCCCATCATGATTGGATGAACGTTCCGGCAGCCTCTTCCCTGATCGGCAGTCGGTACCATCTGCTCGAGCCGATCGGCCGGGGAGCGATGGGCGCCGTTTACCGCGCCATCGACCGCTTGAGCGGTGACATGGTGGCCCTCAAACGCGTCCCGATATCTGCCGTTCCGCAGGAATCCGGCGCCGGCCTCCGGCTGGCCCTCGCCCAGGAATTCAGGACCCTCGCCTCACTGCGCCACCCACACATCATCAGTGTCCTGGATTACGGCTTCGATGCCCAACATCAGCCGTATTTCACCATGGACCTCCCTTGAAAATGTCCCGTTACCCGGCCGGGGCAGCGCACGGCGCCAGTTCGACCCGATAGCCGAGCTTCTCGAGACGGCGCACGGCTCGGCGTTTCACCGCCTCACGGTCCCGCTCATCGAAGTAGTTGCCACCCAGGTCTTCATAGGCCGTCTGCCGAGTAATCAGGTGATAACCTGTGACCAGTAAACTGTGCCCGACGGCGACCGCTGCCCGTTGTGTGCCTCGCCGGGCTGCCAGGCGGCGATAGAGCGCCTGGAAGTACTTGTGCTTGGTGTGGGCTGCGCCGTGGGCCGCTTCAATCAGTGCCCGCCGCAGCCACGGACTGCCTTTGCGCGTGCGGCCACTCTTGCGTTTGCCTGCACTCTCGTGGTTGCCCGGACACATACCGGCCCAGGAAGCCAGGTGGTCGGCATCTTCGAAAGGCGCCAGATCCGCACCAATCTCGGCGACGATGATCTCGGCAATGCGCTGGTTAATGCCCGGCAAGGCATCCCACGTCGCTAAGGCCGCCGCAAAAGGGCGCATCTGCTCCGCAATCTGCTGGTCCAGTTGCGCCATCGCCTCGTCGAGAAAGTCGATGTGACTCAGATGCTGCGCCAACATAAAGCGATGATGTGGCCGCACGCGCCCGCTCAACGCCTTCACGAGCAAGTCCTGCTTGTCGCGCAACCGCCCTTTGGCTAAGGCGGCCAACGTGGCGGCGTCCGTTTGGCCCTCGACTAACTCGGCCAGGATGGCGCGGCCACTCACCCCCATCACATCGCTGGCGACACTCGCCAACTTGATGTTGGCGTCTTCCAGTACCTTCTGCACCCGATTGACTTCGCTCTTGCGTTCATCCCCCAACTTCGTGCGATAGCGGGTCAGATCCCGCAGTTCTCGCAAAACCTCCGAGGGGATGAAGCTGCCTTTGAGCAAGCCATGCCGCAAGAGGTCGGCGATCCATTCGGCGTCCTGCACGTCCGTCTTACGCCCCGCCAACGCTTTGATGCGTTCGGCGTTGACCACCAGGATGGCGAACCGGTCATCCAGCAGGTTGTATACGGGCTTCCAGTACACCCCCGTGCTCTCCATCGCCACATGGCTGACACCCAGACCGGCCAACCAATCCGCTAAAGCCTCCAGATGCACCGTCATCGTCGCAAAGGTGCGGGTTTCCTTGAGCGGCTGACCGTCTGGCCCCGGCACGATCACACAGGCCACTACGGTCTGCTTGTGGACGTCGATCCCGCAACAACGCTCGTAGACCACTTGCATGACTCACCTCCGCTGCTTGCGCTCGCCCCAGCGGAGTGCCTGATGAACGAAGATTCTCCCTTGCGTGCTCTCCCCTGGCGGGGGGCAACAGTCAACGGTGCCTGCAGGCACTCATGTCAAACTCCTGACGGGCTCGTGGCACCAAACCAACCATCCGACTTCTCACCGGGGCGGCACTCTATTCTACCCATTTTCATCCGCAACGGTGAGCCGTGGCTCATAGACAACTCCTGGAGAATGTCTGCACCATCCTCGAGGCGGGACAGGGTCAGTCGCTCAACACACAGACCGCGCTGTTGATCCAGGTACTGCAGGCCCTCGCCTACCTGCACCGCCGGGGCATCCTGCATCGTGACCTGAAGCCGGCCAACGTGCTGGTGACGGGCCAACGCCAGGTCAGGCTGCTCGATTTTGGCCTCGCCGATGCGCTGGCCCAGGCTCAGCACGCCATGGGCACGTTGGCTTATACGGCGCCCGAAGTGCTGCGGGGCAAGCCCGCCAGCCAGACCGCGGACCTCTATGCTGTAGGCGTGATGGCCTACCAGCTTTTCGTGGGCTGTCACCCGTTCGACACGCGCCATCCGGCTCAACTCATGGCCAGCATCCTGCACGCGGCCCCCGATCTCTCCGGGCTGCAGAACCGCCAACTCGCGGCAGTCCTGGCGCGTTGGCTGGCCAAGGACCCCGACCAACGTTATGCCGGCGCAGACCAGGTCGTCGAGGCGCTGAGCCAGGCCACGGGGCAGCCGGTTCCTGAGGAGAGCAGCGCCATTCGCGAGAGCTTTCTGACTGCAGCCCGCTTTGTTGGCCGTGACGCAGAGATGGCGCAGTTGACCGCTGCGTTGGACCGAGCCAGAGAAGGCAGAGGTAGCGCCTGGTTGATCGGTGGCGAGAGCGGCATAGGTAAGTCACGCCTGCTCGACGAATTGCGCATGCGGGCACTTGTGGCCGGGGCAACCGTGGTGCGCGGCCAGACGGTTGAAAATGGCGGCGCGCCGTATCAGCTCTGGCGGGAACCGTTGCGCAGGCTGGCCCTCATGCTCCCGCTGGACGACTTCACTGCAGGAGTCGTTAAGCCCCTGGCACCCGACTTGCCTGGCCTGCTGGGGCGACATATCCCCGACGTGCCCGAGCTGGAAGGCGAGGCGGCGCGCCAACGCCTGCACCTGACTCTGGCCGAAGTCTGCTGGGCAGCGGCGCAAACCGGCGGGCCGTTGGTGCTGCTCCTCGAGGACCTGCACTGGGCCTCTGCCGGGATCGAGCCGCTCAAGGTTCTCAGCCGCGGTCTGGCAGAACTGCCGCTGCTGGTGGTCGGCGCCTATCGCAGCGAGGAGCGTCCCGACCTGCCCGCCGAATGCCCCATGATGACTCCGCTGCCCCTGGCGCCCTTATCTCCTGACAGCATGGCTGAACTGGTCGTCTCCATGTTAGGCACGGCCGGCGAACAGCCACGCGTCCTGGACCTGCTGCAGCGTGAGACCGAAGGCAATGCCCTGTTTGTGGTGGAAACGGTGCGCACCCTTGCCGCAGAAGCTGGACGACTGCAGGAGGTGGCCCGCATGCCCTTGCCGGAGACGGTCTTCTCCGGGGGTGTGCAGCAGATTATTCGCAGGCGCCTGGCGCGGGTGCCGGCGTCCCATCGCCCCTTGCTGAGGCTGGCAGCGGTGGCCGGGCGGAGACTCGATCTTGAGGTACTGCACGCTGCCGACCCTGATGTACACCTGGAGACCTGGCTCGCCGATTGCGCCAACGTGGCTGCCCTGCAGGCCCGGGAGGGTTCCTGGCGTTTTGTGCACGACACGCTGCGCACGCAACTGATAGCAGAATTGGATGATGCGGAGCGACCCCGCCTGCACCGGCAGGTGGCCGAAGCCTATGAACAGGTGCATCCGGGCGATCCCGCGTACGCGGCGGCCCTGGTGACGCACTGGGAGGCGGCCGGCGAGGGGGATGCAGGTGCATTCCTTGGCAGGGCGGCACACTATGCCCGTATTGCCGCGGAGTATGCGGCCGCGCAATATGCCGGCGCCGATGCAGTGCGCTTCTTCAGCAAGGCGCTGGCGCTCACGCCTGAGGCAGAGGCCGGCGAGCGATACGTCCTCTATCTGGGCCGCGAACAGGTCTATGACCTGCAGGGGGACCGGGCTGCCCAGGCGGCTGACCTGGCTCGGTTGGATGCCCTGGCCGGGACGCCGGCGCAGCGCTGCGAGGTCGCCCTGCGCACCGGTGCATATCACAACCAGGTGGGAGAATATCCCGCCGCGCTGGTTGCCGCGGAGCAGGCCCACCGGTGGGCTGCTGCATGTGAGGATGGCGCCGGCCAGGCCCAGGCCCTGATTACGGCCGGCCAGGCTCTCCGGCAACAGGGTGACTACGAGCCGGCCAGGCAAAGATATGAACGCGCTGCGGAGCTTGCTGCTGCAATCCCTGCCCCTGTTCAGCTCGCCCGCGCCCAGAGCGGCCTGGGCGAGATTGCCCGCCGGAGAGGTCACTACGCGGCCGCCCGGCATCATCACGAACGAGCCTTCCGCCTGCAGCAGGAGATTGCCGACCGGCCGGGGCAGGTGCAGTCTCTCCGGCACCTGGGTGAGGTTGCCAACGCCCAGGGGCACTACGAGACCGCGCGCAGCAACTATCTGGCGGCGCTGGAGCTGGCCCGGCAGATGGGCGACCGGCCACAGGAAGGGCAAATCCTGCTCGATTCGGCCGAGATCGATTGGCGGCAGGGCGCACACCGGCAGGCGATGACTGCGCTGGAGCAGAGCCTGGCGCTGGCGCGGAGCACGGGCGACAGGCACACGGCGGCAGCGGCCTTGAACGGCATGGGCGCAGTGATTCTGCAACAAGGACATTACGACCAGGCGCGCGATTACTGGCAGCAGAGCCTGGCGCTCAAGCAGGAGATCGGCGATCGGGCCGGCGCAGGTAAGACGCTGAATAACCTGGGGAATCTTGCGCGTCGGCAGAGACGATATGATGAGGCGCGCAGCTACTACGAGCAGAGTCTGGCCATCAAACAGGAGATCGGCGACCGGGCGGGGATGGGTGGCACGCTGCAGAACTTGGGGGTTGTCGCAAAGGACCAGGGACAGTATGACAAAGCGCTCGACTACTACGAGCACGGCCTGGCCATCGCTCAGGAGATCGGCGACCGGGCAGCCCAGGGGATGATACTGACCAATCTGGGCCAGGTAGCATTGCGCCAAGGGCAGCATGACAGAGCGATCAGCTACCATGAGCGGAGCCTCGCCATTGCACTGGAGATTGGTGACCGGGACGTGGAGGCCAACGCGTTTACCAACCTCGGGCTGGTAGCCGGAGAACAGGGTCAGTATGGTGTGGCCCAACGTTACTACCAGCACGGTCTGGAAGTCAGAAGGGAGCTGGGAGACCGATCAAGGGAAGCCCTTGTCTTGCATCACCTGGGGGCCCTGGCTTTGCTTCAGGGTGAGTTTCACACGGCCGAGAGCTACTACCGCCAGGCCTTGACCATCCGCGAGGAGCTCGGACAGCCTCACTACCAGGTAGAAGACTGGGCCGGCCTGGCGCTCGCCGCCTTGCGCCAGGGCGATCGAGGTGCGGCGCATGCGTGGGCGGCCCAGCTCCTGGAGGACTGGACCGGCAGCCCCACGTTCGAGAAGGCCGATGAGCCGATGCGCGCTCTCTATTTCGCCTGGCAGGTCTGCCAGGAGCTGCAGTTGGCCCAGGCCGGTGAAATCCTGGCTGCGGCGGTAGAGGTACTGCAAACCTACCTGGACGACCATCCTGACCCAGAGATGCAAGCGGCCTATCTGCGCCAGCAGTATCACCGGGAGTTTTGGGCAGCCTGGCTCGCCGCCAAATCGCCGGACTGAGGGAATGACCATGACCGCACAACCCGATCGGGAAAAAACCACCGAGCAATTGGTGCAGGAGCTGGCCGCCTTGCGCCGGCGCGTGGCCGAGCTGGAGGCGGCTGGCGGTCGTGCTGATGAGCTGCTCGAACTCTCCGGCGAATCCATCTTCGTGATCGACCCCATCACCTTTCGGATCCTGCATGCCAACACCAACGCCGGCCGCCGCCTCGGCTATAGCCGCGATGAGCTGCTCAGGTTCAACCTGAGTGATATCGAAATGCCTCGGCGCGGCGACGGTTCCATGGAGGAGTTTGCCTGGCAATCCGTCGCCAGCGACACGATCTTCTACGAGTGTCTCTACCGGTGTGCAGATGGCCGGGAGATGCCTGCACAGGTGAGCAGCCGGCCGGGATTCTACGGCGGGCAGGAGGTGCTGCTCAACGTCGTCCGGGATCTCACGGCCCGCAAGGACGCCGAGCGCCAACTGGCCGAGTACCGGCATCACCTCGAAGAACTGGTCGCTGCCCGCACGGCCGAGCTGACGGCCGCGGCCGCCGAGGCGCAGCGACTCAACCAGGAGCTGGAGCAGCGGCTGGCCGTGGAAAGGGACATGCTGGAGGGCCTCGAGAAACGCGTGGTCGACCGGACGCGCGAGCTCAACACGCTTTACCAGGTGTCGGCCATCGCCGGCGAAGCCCTGCCCCTGGACCGGGCGATGGCTCGCTCGCTGGATGTGGTGCTGGCGACCCTGGGCTGCCAGATCGGCGCCATCCATCTGCGGGAAGACGCCGAATCACCCCTGCAACTGGTGGCGCAGCGGGGCTTTCCTCCCCAAGCGGCTGCCGGCCCGGGCGCAGCCTCGTTGGGCACGGAATGGTGGAACCAGGTGCTGACCCGAGACCGGCCGCTGATGCTGCTCGACACCCCGCCCGCGCTGGGCGGGGCGGTCGCGGCCGGGCCTTCCGAAGCTGCGGCTGAGCGCCAGGCCTGCCTGGCGGTGCCTATCCGGGTGCAGAACTGGCCCGCAGGGGTGCTGAGCGTGTTCCGCGCGCAGAACCAGGAGTTCATGGCCGAGGAGGTGGCCCTTCTGACCACCATCGCCGACCAGCTCGGCACCGCAGTCGAGAGCGACCGGCTGCGCCGCAGCGAAGAACACGCCCGGCTGCTGGAAGAGCGCCAGAGGCTGGCCCGTGACCTGCATGACGCGGTCAGCCAATCGCTCTACAGCCTGGCCCTCTTTGCCGACGCGGCACGCGCGATGCACGGGCACAGCCAGGACGAGCGCGTGTCGCACTATCTCGAACGGATCGAGCAGACGGCTCACCAGGCCCTCAAGGAAATGCGGCTGCTCATCTACCAGCTTCGCCCCCCGGCGCTCGAGCACGGTGGACTGCGCAGTGCCCTCGAACGCCGGCTCGAGGCGGTCGAACGCCGCGCCGGGCTCGAGGTTACCTTGATGGAGGGCGATGCCGCGCCGGAGCTGCCGGGCCCCGTCGAAGACGCCCTTTACCGCATTGCCCAGGAGTCGCTCAATAACGTGCTGAGACACTCGCAGGCCACGGCCGTTACGGTCCAACTGGCAACGGGCAAAGGCTGGGTCGAACTGGTTGTGGCCGACAACGGCATAGGCTTTGACCCCCAGGCTGCCGCCCAAGGGGGTGGCCAGGGCCTGGCGAACATCCGCTATCGCGCCGAGCAGGCCGGCGGATCCCTGGTCATCACATCGACGCCCGGCCAGGGAACACAGGTGCGCGTAAGAGTCGCTCGCCCGGAGGTAGGCTGATGGCTGACACTGGACCCATCCGTATCTTGATTGCCGATGACCATGCCGTCGTGCGTGAGGGGTTGCGCGCGCTGATCGAATCCCGGCCCGACCTCCAATTGGTCGGCGAGGCTGCCGACGGCGCCGCGGCAGTGGATAAGGCCCGGGAGTTGCGGCCGGATGTGATCCTGATGGACCTGCTGATGCCCCGCAAGAGCGGCGTCGAGGCCATCAGCGACATCCTGCGCGAGAATCCGGCGGCTCGCATCCTGGTGCTCACCAGTTTTTCGGAGGACAACCAGGCGTTTCCGGCCATCAAGGCCGGGGCGATGGGCTACGTGCTCAAGGACTCGCTGCCCGAAGACCTGGTGCAGGCTATCCGGGCCGTGCACCGGGGCGAGCCCTCGCTCCATCCCACCATTGCCCGCCGGCTCATGCAGGAACTGGGCGGGGTCAGGCCGGCTCCCGCTCCCGGCGACCTGCTGACCGAGCGCGAGCTCGAGGTGCTGAAGCTGATGGCCCGCGGCCTGAACAACGCCGAGATTGCCGATGCCCTGGTGGTCAGCAAGCGGACGGTCGACTCGCACACCAACAGCATCCTGGCGAAGCTCCAGGTCTCCAACCGCACCCAGGCTGCTTTGTACGCCCTGCGCCAGGGGCTGGTGAGCCTGCACGACTGACCCCTCGGTAAATATACCGACGTCGCTTCCATAGAGTTGCTGAATCAGGACCGCTCGCAAGAGCGGTCTTTTTGCGTTCACAAATTCGGGGGTCTTACCGATGCATCCGCAACCGAAATGCGACATATTGGCGATGCATAAATCATGAATTCAGCCGTAGTGAGTCGCAGTGGACGTGATGATCCTAGCCGCACCGGGACGCTTGCGCGATGGACTGCAAGCCCTCCTGGCTTCGTATCTCGATGCTGAGCCGCTGGTGGCCAGCGCAGGGCTGCCCGCTGCGGAGGCAATTCGCGCCGCACTGCCCGACCTGGTCATCCTGGATGCAGGCTGGTTGGGCGCAGGAACTGCGGCGCTCGTGCAGGAAGTTAAGTCAAACTGGAGCTGGATGGGGTGCATCGTGGTGGTGGACCGAACTGGCCACTTACGCGCGATGCAGGATGCCGGGGCGGACCACGTGCTGCTGAGAGGCTTCCCGGTGCCCCAGCTCTTCGAAGCGGTGGACGCACTGCGCCGGCAGAGTTCCGTCGGAAAGCCTGGGATGCACGTCAAGCGGGATACGGACGAGCCCGCGCTTCCTGGTGCAGAGAATCCCCGTCCGGTGCACGGTGACCTGCTGTCGGGAACGTGCTGGGCTGTCACGGCCTATGCTATGGGGCCGGGCCTGGCAACGCCCCAGGGCGATGCGGCATTCACCCTGGAGTTCACGCCGGATGCCAGCGTCAACGTGTATGCGGCCTGCAGCTATTTCACGGCCACCTATGCCGCGGACGGAGCTGCCCTCTCCATTGCCGGACTGTCGGGTGACACGAACCTGTGCGAGCCTGCTATGGTGAAGCACGTAAATTCATTCCTGGCCGCCCTGGCTTCGGCCAGCAGCTTCAGGATGTTGGGCAACCGTCTGTACGTCGCGAGTGCAATCGGTCTCAGGAAGCTCGAATGTACCCGGATCGGGTAGCTATCAACGAACAGCAAAGAAAGGAAAACAATCTATGGCACCTGTAGTAATCGGCGTAATCACATCACTCGTCCTGACAACGCTCCTGAGCGCGCTGATCATCTGGATCGTCGGCAAGCTCAACCTCGGCCTGAGTGTCAGCGGCTTCGGCGCCGCGATCCTTGCGGCCATCGTCATCGCCGTGGTCACGTTTCTGGTGGCCCTCCTGCTGGCCGCTGCCGGCGCCTCCGTGGGGACAGGACTCCTGGGGTCCCTGGTGGCCCTGATCGTCGCCGCTGTTGTGCTGCTGATCAGCGACAAGATTCTCCCCGGCCTGCGGGTTCATGGCTTTGGAGGCGCCGTCCTGGCCGCCATCGCCATCGCGGTCGTGCGTTGGCTTGTCGCCATCCTGCTGACTGGTTTGGGCATGGTCATTGCCTGAAGTCGCGTGGGGTAAACTCACCGGTTAAGGATTCAAAACAGGAGACTAAACTATGGCACAAAACATTCTCACGGTCGATAACAACAAGGCGATCTCTACCCCTGTGCGCGAGGTGCTCTCCCGCGCCTTCATGTGGATGTTCGGGGGCATGATCCTGGCTGCCATCGGGGCTTTTGCGGTCAGTCGCTTCGAGTTCCTGCGGAATTGGGCCATCAGCAACCCGGTCATATCGCTGGTGTTGCTCGTCGCCTGGTTCGTCTTCTCGATTGGCTTCCGGCCCCTCGTCAAGGCGGTGCCCGCTTCCGTGGGAGCCGTTCTCTTCGTCATCTACACCCTGGCCACCGGCATCTTCCTGACGACCGTCATCAACCAGTACACGACCGCCTCCCTGGTCATCGCCTTCGTGGCGACCGTGGTGCTCTTTGGGAGCATGACGCTCTTTGCCCTGGTCACGAAGATGGACCTGCGCGGCATCCGCTTCTATCTCTGGGCAGCGGGCTTCGCGATCGTCGTCTTCGCCGTCATCAACGCAGTGTTCCTCCGGAGTGAGCTGTTGGACTGGCTCGTCTCACTCGGCTTGCTCATCCTGTTCACGATATCGACCGGTTCCTCCATCCAGACCATCGCGCAGATGGCCGAGGAGAATGACCCGAAGCTCCAGGACAGGTTGGTGATCCTCAGCGCGGCCACCCTGTTCACGAATTTCATCATGATCTTTTTGCGCATCCTGCGGCTCTTCGGCCAGCAGCGCAAAAGGTGACGAAGGTATAGGTACTGCGCCCGTTAAGTTGATCGTCAACGCAGGGGTTGAAATTGCGCTTCAACCCCTGCGTTGGTGTCTTGGAATCTGAGAACAAGGAGAATTCAGACATGAAGACAAACGATATCCTGGCCCCGTCTCGCCTGGCCCATCTGGTCCTGGCCGGGGCAATGATCATGCTCGCATCCTGCACTTACTTGCCCCCCGCCACACCCCCTGCGGCGGGCGCGGGGCAGCCGTCGGGTCTCACCGGCGTCCTGAACGGCACGGTCACGTACCGGGAGCGCATCGCGCTGGCGCCCGATGCCGTCGTTGAGGTCACGCTGCAGGAAGTTTCCCGTGCGGACGCACCGGCCACGATCATTGCATCCCAGACGATCGAACCGCAGGGCGCACAGGTCCCACTGGCCTTTACGTTGACCTACGACCCCGCGCAGATCAAGCCGATGGATATATGGGCTGTCAGGGCCACCATCAAGGAAGGCGGCGAGCTGACCTGGACCAGCACGCGGCGCTATCCCGTCATCACCCAGGACGCGCCCGCCGACAACGTCGAGATCATCGTGGAGCAGGTGGCACGGCCTCAGCCTCAGACCAGTGCGGCGCCGGCTGCCATCGGCGTGCTGAGCGGGACCGTGACCTACCAGCCGCGCATCGCGCTCCCGCCGGACACTGTGCTCGACGTCACCTTGCTCGACATCACGGATGCCGGCACGCCTGCCAGTGTGGTCGCCGCGCAGACCGTGATGACCGACGGCGCGCAGGTGCCGCTGCCCTTCGAAATCCAGTATGACCCGGCCCGGATCGATCCGGCGCGTACGTACCGCGTGGCCGCCCACCTGATTTCCGGCGGTGTCATCCGCTGGATTCCCGGCGACACCTACCTGGTCCTGACCCAGGGCGCGCCGGAGACGGGCATCGAGATCATGATGACGCCCGCGCCCGAGAGCGAGGGCATGGCCGGGCCGGAAGGCGTCATCAGCGGCGCCGTGACCTACCTGAACCGCAGCGCGCTGCCGCCCGTCGCGGTGATCGAGGTGCAGTTGCAGGACGTGACCCTCGCCGATGCGCCGTCCACGGTCCTCGCCTCCCAGCGGCTGGTGGCGGGCGGCCGCCAGGTGCCCATTCCCTTCGAGCTGGCCTACAACCCCGATCAAATCCGGGAGGGCCGCATCTATGCGTTGTCGGTGCGCATCACCATCGACGGCGCCCTGCGCTACATCAACACAACCCGGCAGCGCGTCCTCGAGGACGGCGCGCCGGCCACGGACATCGAAGTGGTCGTCCAGCCGGTCTGACGGCCATGGCTTGGGTGTGAGGAGTACCCCCCATGTCACGGAAAATTATCCTGACCATCCTGCTGCTGGCGCTGGGCGCGCTGGTGATTGGCGCATGTTCCGCGCCGGCCGTCGCGCCCACGCCGACCCAGACCCCGCTGCCCCCGGGCCAGATCCTGCCGACGAACGGCACGCCCGCGTCTACAGCCACGCAGGCGCCGGTCCCCACCGTCGCGCCGCCGCAGGCGACGCCCGTGCCGGGCGATGACCTGGCGCAGGCCCTGGGCGCAGGCCGGCTGCTGGTCGGCACTTCGCTCGACAATCCGCCCTACGACCAGTATGACGAGAACTTCCGCCCCGACGGCTTCGATGTCGCCCTGATGACCGCATTGGCGCAGCGGCTGGACCTGCAGGCCGAGTTCAATGACTTCGCGTTCGAAGGCGTGCTGGGTGCGCTTCAGCTCCAGCAGGTGGACGCGGCCATCGCGGCCATCACCCTTACCCAGGACCGGATGGCTGTCGTGGACTTCACCGACCCGTACTGGCTCGGCTCCGATGCGATTATCGCCGGCCCCCAGTCCGAGATCGCGGCGGTCACGGCTCCGGAAGACCTGAACGGGAAGAAGATCGGCGTCCAGAGCGGTTCCGTCTACGAGACCTACCTGACCCGCACCCGGGTTGAGTTCGGGCTGATGCCCAAGCAGGACCTCTTCTCCTACGCGCGGTTGGATGACGCGGTGCGCGACCTGCAGGAGAACCGGGTCGACCTGGTGCTGATGGACCGAATCCCCGCGCTCAACCTGGAGCGCCAGGGCCAGGCGAAGGTTGTGGGCTCCGGCCAGGGACCCCAGCCTTTCGCCATCGCGGTCCGCAAGGGCTCGACGCTGCTGCCTGAGTTGAACCGGGCGCTGGCCGAGATGCGCAGCGACGGCACGCTGGCCGCCCTGGCCGAGAAGTACCTGCAGATTGCGCCCGAGGTGGTCGAGGACATTGCGACCGCGATTCCGACGCCGACCCTGATGCCCACGCCGGTCGCGACGCCGACCCCGGTGCCGTGCATCGACGGCATGGCGTACGTGGCTGATCTCAACTACGACGACGGGAACATGACTGCGCCGCCCGTCATGCAGCCCGGCCAGCAGTTCCAGAAGGCCTGGCGGATCAAGAACGCCGGCAACTGCGACTGGGGCGCGGACTATGTCTTCGCCTATGCTAACGGCAACACGGCCGCGGCCCGCATGGGCGGGGAGAACCAGGTGATTGGCCGGGTGGTCGCGCCGGGCGAGACGATCGACATCGCCGTCAACCTGACTGCACCGCAGGCGCCCGGCGCCTTCCAGGGGTTCTGGCACATGACCAATAGCGCCGGCGTCCCCTTCGGCGAGCGCGTCTGGGTCGGCATCCGGGTGCCGGGTCCGCCCACGCCCGTGCCGCCGCCGCCACCGCCGCCCGACGCGGACATCCAGTTCGGCGTGGACCGGACGAACATCAACCAGGGCGAGTGCGTGAACTTCTCCTGGAACGTGACCAACGTCAGGGCCGTCTACTTCTACCCGCAGGGGCAGCCGTACGAGCAGTACGGCACGACAGGCCAGGGCGGCAAGCAGGAATGTCCGCAGGGCACCCTGACCTATGACCTGCGCGTCGAAAAGCTGAACGGCGAGGCCGTGGTCCGCTCCATCACCATCAATGTGGCGGCTGTCAGCGGCGCGCCGGTGATTGCCCAGTTCAACAGCAGCCCCGAATGGGAAGTTACGGCGGGCCAGTGCGTCCAGCTCTGGTGGGAGGTGCAGGGCGAGGTGAGCCGGGTGGCCCTGGTGCGCGGCGGCACGCCGTTGTGGGACTACGCGCCTATCAGCGCCTCATTCCAGGACTGCCCGCCCGGTCCGGGGCAGGCGCCGTATGAGCTGCAGGCCTGGGGCCCGGGCGGCTTCGTCAAGGCCCAGCGCACCCTCAACGTGAACCCGGGTGAGCCGCCGCCTCCTCCTCCGCCACCCCCGCCCGGCCAGCCGGAGATCGTCCGGCTCAGTGCGACGGAGAGCACCCAGATGGGGGCGTGCGTGTGGGTGTCGTGGGAGTTCGGCGCCAATGTGACTTACGCTCGGCTGTGGAAGAACAACGCGCTCTACGCCGACAATGTGCACACGGCCTCCAACATCGCGGCCTTCTCCGGCAACGGGAACGGCGACTGCGACACGCCCAACCCCGGCACGATCACGTACCGGCTGGAGGCCTTCAACTCCGTTGGCCAGGCTGTCTCCAGCGAGGCCAATACTCAGGTAACGCCTGTGATCCAACCCCGGTAGTCCATCCCCGTCCACACCCTGCGCCGGCAACGCATTCGGCGGAGCGCCGCGCAGGGACAGAGAGGGCCGCCCCAATCGAAGGAGCGGCCCTCTCGCATGGCACCTCCAGGGACGTCCCCTACAGCACATCCCTCCGCCCGATATGCCACCCCCCGGCCAGCGCGACGATCAGCCCGCCGCCGACCCCCACCGCCAGGAACAGCGGCACGGACAGCGCCGGTTGGATCTCGTTTACAGTCGACAGCGCCAGCAGCCCCGGCATGCTCCACGGGAAGAAGCGGGCCCACTCCGACTCGAACACCAGCACGCCTGCGACCGTGGCCCCGATCCCCGCGCCGAACGGCACGATGTAGCCCGGCCACCGGCTGCTCACCCACAGGTGGACGGAGATGATCGCCATCGCGGCCAGATACAGCAGGCCGTAGCCCTTCAGCATCTCCGCCCACGGGATGAGGTCCCCACGCAGCCGGTACCCCGGCTCGAGCTGCTGCAGGAGCAGCCCGACCAGCACGACGAAGCCGAACATCACCGCGTTGCTGAGCGCGACCAGCGCAAGGCTGATGACCTGCTTCGCCGCATAGAACGCCCAGCGCGGCAGCGGCATCGTGTAGAGCAGCGTCCAGTTCTTGCGCTCGTACTCCAGCCCGCTGAGCAGCGCGGTCTCCAGCGTTACGAAGAGCGGCAGCATCAGCAGCGCCCAGAAGAGCAGGCCGTTCTGGTGCAGCGAGAGCCACGCGTTGCGGTCCGTCTGCGCCAGGTGGAAGGCGCGGCCTTGCAGGTACATGGCGAACAGGATGACCGCGATGATCGCGGGCGCGAGCACCGTCATCAGCAGGGCCAGCGTGCGCTTGGTCTTCAGGACCTCCGCGCTGAGCGCGCGTGCGAATGCGTTCATCGGTTTCCTCCGGCCGCGGGCGACGCGGTCAATTGCAGATAGATGTCCTCGAGCGACGGCTGTTCCAGCTCGACGTGGAAGACGGTGTGGCCGCCGCGCACCAGTTGGGTCGTGAGCAGACCGGCGTCGGCCTCGCCGTTTGCATCGACCCGCAGCGTGTGGTCGCCGTTGTGCGTCACGGGCCAGCCTGCCCGCCGCAGCGCCTCCTGGGCCGCCTCCGGCCGGTCCACTTTCAGGACCACGTGGTCCTGGCAGCGGCCTCGCAGCTCATCGGGCGTGCCCTGGAAGGCCAGCCGGCCGGCCTGGATGATGCCGATGTGCGTCGCCATCTGCTCAACCTCGCTGAGCAGGTGGCTGGAGATGAACACGGTCACCCCGTACTCGCGGGGCAGCCGGCGGATCAGCCCGCGCACTTCGTGGATGCCGGCCGGGTCCAGCCCGTTGGTCGGCTCGTCCAGGATCAGCAGCGCGGGCAGACCCATCAGCGCGGCCGCCAGCCCCAGGCGCTGGATCATGCCGAGCGAGTACGTGCCCGCCCGCCGGCCGGCCGCGTCCTCCAGCCCGACCACTGCCAGCGCGTGGCTCACCTCCGCCGCCGTCCCCCCGCGCAGCCGGCGGATCACCTCCAGGTTCTCGCGGCCGGTCAGGTGCGGATACACCGCAGGCGTCTCCACCAGCGAGCCGGTCCGCGCCAGCAGGTCGGTCGCGTTCCCCTCCAGCGGCTGGCCGAACAGCCGCACACGGCCCGCGGTCGGCCGGATGAGCCCCAGCAGCATGCGGATGGTCGTCGTCTTGCCCGCGCCGTTCGGCCCGAGAAAGCCGTAGATGCTGCCCAGCGGCACGGCCAGCTCCAGGTTGTCCACCGCGGCCACGCGTCCGAATCGCCGCGTCAATCCCTCGGTCTGGATCATGTACGCGGCCAGCGGCGGCTTGTGCAGCCGCTCTGCAGGCGGCCGCGATGTGAAGGTTTGCGACAGTGGTTTCGGCGATACCGATATCATGGTCCTTGCTCCTTCTGTTTCTTCTTCAGCCATCTGTCCCACACTCTACCGTTCGCCTGTCGCACGGGTATCGGCGGATTGTCGCAATCGTGTCGCAGGCCGCGCAAAAAAAGAAGCGGGCGCAGCTTCCACCGCGCCCGCTCCGTTCGCCGGTCGTGTCCCCGAGGTCAGGGGTCAGGTGGCTCGCCCTCCGGTCCCTGCGCCGGCTGCAATCGCACCGTGAAGCAGCTCCCTCTGCCCTCAGCGCCCGGGAACGCCGTGCTCTCGACCGTCACGCTCCCGTCCATGGCCTCGGTGAGTTCTTTGACCAGCGCGAGCCCCAGCCCCGCGCCGTCTTCCGCCCTCGACCGGTCGCTCCGTCCGCGGTAGAAGCGCTCCCAGATGTGCGGCAGTTCGTCGGCCGGGATGCCCGCGCCGGTGTCCCGCACTTCGAGCACCACCGCATCCGGCTCGGTCCGCAGTGCCACCGACACGATGCCGCCCGGCTCCGTGTGACGGATTGCGTTGCGCAGCAGGTTGGCCAGCACCTGCCCCAGCCGCTCCGCATGGGCATGGGCCAGCAGTCGCCCGCCCGCAGGCCCGTCGGGCAGGTCCGCGACCACCTCGACGCGGCCGCTCTGCCACGCGAGCGGTGCCAGCGCATCGATCACGCGCTGCGCGGTCGCCGCCACGTCGGTCGGCCCGCACGCGAGCTCGAGCCGCCCCGCCTCCGCGCGCGCCAGCAGGAACAGGTCATCGATCAGCCCCTCCAGCCGCGCCATCTCGCCGTCGATCACCCGGAGGTCATGGGCCAGGGCCGGCGCCAGCTCGTCCCTGCGCCGCGCCAGGTTCGATTCCAGCAGGGCGCGCACGGTCGCGACCGGCGTCCGCAGTTCGTGCGACACGCTCGCGATCATCTCGCGCCGTGCCTGCAGCAATTGCGTCACCGTGTCGCGCTGGACCTGCAGGTCGGCCAGCGTGCCTGCCAGCTCGTCGGCCATCGCGTTGAAATCGGCCTGCAGGTGTGCCACCTCGTCTTCGCCGGTGACCGCCACGCGCGCGCCGTAGTCGCCCCGCCGCACGGCCTTGGCGGTCGCGGCCAGGGCATCGAGGCGTTGCGTCGTGCGCCGCGCGAAGAAGTACGAGAAGAGCGCGGAGGGCGGCAGCAGGACGGCCAGGACCATCGCGAGCAGGATCACCGCCACGCCGGCCGCGGGCAGGATGCCTACCAGTGCCTCGATCGCGATGGCCACCGGGTCGGTGCTGCCATTCGCACCCAGGAACATGCCCCGGTACGTGTTGGGATAGATGATGAAGAGGAACAGGACGCCCAGCAGGACGACCGACACTACGACGACCAGGTGCGCGTGGGTGAGCGACCAGAGCAGCCGCTGCCGGCGCAGGATGTCCCACGCCAGCCAGATGCGCAGCATGGCGCGGGCGCCGAGGTAGCCGGCCCCCGTGGCCGCGAGGAGCAGCGAGGGGATGTAGGCGGGCCAGTGCGATGCACTCCAGGCCGTCCCGAGCCCGAGCGTCTGCAGCGGCAGGAGCAGACCCAGCATTGCTCCGCTCAGGGTCACGCCCACGGCAGTTTCGGATGCCGCCTGGCGCGGCAGGCTCCCGCGGGGCAGCCGCGTGCGTGCGACGGCCCAGAGGCCGCTCAGGCTGCACAGCACGAGGATGCCGTTGTTCAGCGTATTGGCCGCCGGCTCCCCGCCCAGCCGGGCCAGCGCGAGCAGCATGAGCAGCCCGATGCCCCACGCCTCGGCGATGGCCTGGATGGGTGCGGCGCTCAGCGTGAACCGCGCGCGGCTCATGGCCGCTCCTGCATCTCCGGTCGCAGCCGGTAGCCCACGCCCCACACCGTTTCGATGACCTCCTCCAGCGGGCCGAGCTTCTTGCGCAGCCGCAGGATCGCGTTGTCCACCGACCGGTCGCCTGTCACGTAGTCCGCACCCCAGACGGTGTCCAGCAGGTACGACCGGCTGAACGCGCGGCCGGGGTTGCGCAGCAGCAGCCGCAGCAGGTCGAACTCGGTGCGGGTCAGGTCGAGCGCCGCGCCGTCGAGCGTGGCCCGGTAGCCCGAGGGATCGAGGCGCAGCGGCCCGTAGGTGAGCGGGGTGTCATCGGACGCGCGATCCGCGGCCACGATCTCCTGCACGCGCTGGATGCGCCGGAGCAGCGCGTGGATGCGCGCGACCAGCTCGCGCACGCTGAAGGGCTTCGTCAGGTAGTCGTCCGCGCCCAACTCGAGCCCGACGACCCGGTCCGTCTCCTCCGCGCGCGCGGTGAGCATCAGCACGGGCACCGCCGAGGCCGCGCGCAGCCGGCGCAGCACCTCCAGCCCGTCCAGCTTCGGCAGCATCCAGTCGAGGATGACCAGGTCGGCAGGGTGCCGGTCGAACAACTGCAGCGCCGTCACGCCGTCCGCCGCGTGGAGCACCTCGTAGCCCTCGGCCTCCAGCTCGCGGCGGACCACCGCGGCCAGGTCCGGCGCATCTTCGATGAGCAGGATCGTCGTCATAGGCCCTATTCTACCGGCCATCTGTCATCCGTCAATGGCAGAACTGTCGCACTTCTGTCGCAACGCGCGGCCGCGGTCCACGGCAGCCTATTCGCGTAACCCGTAGCATAGGGCCTTGTGCCCGTCCGAACGCCCACGAGGGGCTATACTACGGTTGTTCCGACCCCCGCGCCCGGATATACCCGCTCACGTCCGCGTTCAGCACCACGGTCTCCAGCGTCATCACCGCCCACGGCCGGCCCTGGTCCAGCCACGTAGCCGACCCGGTCGCCAGGAGCGGCAGGCCCTCCAGCGTCGGGCCCGGCTCGTTGCGGGTGATCCAGAGGATCTTCGGCTTCCCCTCGCCTACATCGCGGTAGCGCATGGCTTCCATTAGGTCGATGAGGTTCGTCTGGGGATTGAACCGCACGACGAAGTTCTCTTCGCCCGCCTCGTAGGGCACGTAGAGCAGCGCAGTGACGTCGTCGACCGGCTCCCAGCGCACGCGCGGGTCGGTCACGAGGAGCGCGGGGAACCAGCCCGCTTCGGCCCACAGCGCAAGGTTCGCGCCCTGGTTGGCGTTCGGTTCGTCGGTATACGATCCCATCGGGCTGGCGAAGAAGCTCGCGCCGTCCAGGTAGCCCTCGTCCACCTTCAGAAGCGGGATGCCGAACCAGGTGGCCTCGAAATAGTGGCGGTAGTCGCGGCCCGCGTTGTGTACGAAGATGAAGCGCGCGGGCAGCGGGATGTTGAACACCGGCCGGATGGTCGCGCGACCGGTGATGACCACCGTCTCGATGACCGGCACGCGTTCGCCGTAGACCGTGCGGTAGAACCGCTCGACCGGCGCGGGCAGCCCGCCGGGCAGAGGGACGGTCTGCAAGGGGGCCGCGGCCCCGGCATAGGCCGGGAACGGCTGGGGCCGGACCTGCAATCCCAGCCAGCCGAGCAAGACGATGAGCGCCAGCGCTGCGACGATGATGAGAAGAATCTTCATGAGCCTTCTATGACCTCGCGCGTATTTGGGGCGTCCAACAAGACCCGCTGGCGTAGGGGCGAGGTCCCCTCGCCCGGCCAGTGTCTGCCCCTTACACCCCCATCTACGCAAGCGCTCGCGCAGGGTTTCACGTATCCTGCAAGCTGCGCGCTATGGTACAATATCAAGCGCGATAGAGGAGGATACCCCATGGCTAAAATCACCCCCGAAGATGCGCTTGAATATCATCGCCTGGCCGGCCGGCCGGGCAAGCTGGCCGTCGTGCCCACCAAGCCGATGGCGACCCAGCACGACCTGGCGCTGGCCTATACCCCGGGCGTGGCCGTCCCCGTGCTGGAGATCGCGCGCCGGGCTGAACTCGCGTACGAGTACACGGCCAAGGGCAACCTGGTCGCGGTCATCTCCAACGGTACGGCCATCCTCGGCCTCGGCGACCGCGGCGCGCTCGCCGGTAAGCCGGTCATGGAGGGCAAGGCCGTCCTTTTCAAGAAGTTCGCGGACGTCGACGTCTTCGATATCGAGCTGGACAGCCATGATCCCGAGGTTGTCATCCAGACGGTGAAGGCCATCGCGCCCACCTTCGGCGGCATCAACCTGGAGGACATCAAGGCGCCGGAGTGCTTCTATATCGAGCAGACGCTGCGCGCGGCGCTGGACATCCCGGTCTTTCACGATGACCAGCACGGCACGGCCATCATCACCGGCGCGGCGCTGCTGAACGCGCTGGAGCTGGTGGGCAAACGCCCCGACGAGCTGCGCGTCTGCGTGTCCGGCGCCGGCGCGGCAGCCATTTCGTGCGCCGAGCTGATGGTGCAGCTTGGCGTGCGCCGCGAGCACATCCTGTTGGTGGACTCGCGCGGGGTGATCTACCGCGGCCGCACGGAGAGCATGAACGAGTACAAGGCGCGCTTTGCTGCGGACACCGATGCGCGCACGCTGGCCGACGCGGTGCGCGGGGCAGATGTGTTCTACGGCCTCTCGGCCGCCGACATCTTGAAGCCGGAGATGCTGTTGACCATGGCCGAGCGGCCGCTCGTCTTCGCCATGGCGAACCCCGACCCGGAGATCAAGTATGAGCTGGCGCGCGCCACCCGGCCCGATGCCATCCTCGCCACCGGCCGGTCGGACTATCCCAACCAGATCAACAACGTGCTGGGCTTCCCGTTCATCTTCCGCGGCGCGCTGGACGTGCGGGCGCGCACCATCAACGAGGAGATGAAGGTGGCGGCTGCCCGCGCACTGGCTGCGCTGGCCCGGGAGGATGTGCCCGACAGCGTCCTGCGCGCCTATGGGATGGACAGCCTGCGCTTCGGCGAAGACTACATCGTACCCAAGCCGCTCGACCCGCGGCTCATCGAGTATGTGCCGGTTGCCGTGGCCGAGGCCGCGATGGCGAGCGGCGTGGCCCGGCTGCAGCTCGACCTGGACGAATACCGCGAGCAGCTCTCGGTGCGCCTGGGCCAGGGCGAACAGGTGCGCCATCACCTGATGCACTGCGCGCAGCGGTCAGGTGGCAACACGCGGATTGTCTTCGCGGAGGGTGAGCACCCGAAGATTCTGCGCGCGGCCGTGCGCCTGGTGCACGAGAAGATAGGGCTGCCGATCCTGTTGGGCCGGCCCGAGGTCATCGACCGCGAGCTGGCACGGCTGGGGCTGGAATGCTGCGCCGAGGTGGTGGACCCGGAGGCCTTCGAGCGCACCGAGCCATACGCCGAGGCGTATTACGAGCTGCGGCAGCGCTACGGGGTGACTCTGGCCGAGGCGCGGCGCCTGCTGCGGGATCCCAACGTGCTGGCCCCCATGATGGTCAAGATGGGCGATGCCGACGCCGCGCTCGCGGGCCTGACGCACCATTACCCCGATGTCATCCGGCCCGCGTTGCAGATTCACCACACCGCACCCGGCACGCGGCTGGTGGCCGGCGTCTACATCATGATCGTCAACAACCGGCCCTATCTCTTTACGGACGCCACGGTCAACATCGAGCCCTCCGCTGAGGATCTGGCCGACATCACCTGTCTGGCCGCGGGTTTTGCGCGGCGTTTGGGGATGGAGCCGCGCGTCGCGCTGCTCTCCTTCTCCAACTTCGGGAGCACGCGCCATCCGCTCGCGGAGAAGATGCGCCGCGCGGTCGGCCTGGTGCAGGAACGCTGCCCCGGCCTGCCGGTGGACGGCGAGATGCAGGCCGACACCGCAGTCGTGCCCGAGATCGTCGACCAGCGCTTCCCGTTCAGCCGGGTGCGCGACGCCAACGTCCTGGTCTTCCCCTCGCTGGACGCCGCGAACGTGGCCTACAAGCTGTTAGCGCGGCTCGGCGGCGCCGAGAACATCGGCCCGATCCTGCTCGGCATGGGCGCGCCGGTGCACGTCCTCCAGGCCGGCGACGACGTGCGCGACATCGTGGACATCGCCGCAGTCGCGGTGATGGACGCGAGTGGGTGCTGAGCTGGGTGCTTTCTGTAGGACGGGTTGCCAACCCGTCCTACAGCGTTCTCCCTGCTCTGGCCGGTCTCGGCAACCGAAGGTTGCACAACCGTGCCAGCAGCCGTTTGGCGATGTGTACGTGAATGGCGTGCGATGGAAGAGGGGAATACCCCCAGCAGGATTCGAACCTGCGACCTTCTGATCCGAAGTCAGACGCGCTATCCGCTGCGCTATGGGGGCTGAGAGCAAGGCTATCTTACCATGCGCGGGGCACTTTCGGCAAGTGCCGGGCATGGGTCACGCCTATTTACAACCCGTTGTGGTCAATTGTTCAGGTGCGTCATAGGGCGGTTTTTCGCGGGTTAGTGAGTCCGAAAACCCACAAAAAAAGCGCCCGTGCCTGTTTGGAATAGCACGCGCGCCTGTGTTAGAATCGTCCTCGGTGCGCAAGTGCTATCACCACTTGTTCGCCAGCCGGGTGAGTGTTTCCGCACTCACTCGGCACTTATGTTCTTACCCTACACGGTTTGCCTGAATCTGTCAAATCGCTCCAACGCCGGAGCCCGCGGGTATCCCACCACAACCTACCCTCAGCTGGCTCTAGAATCTTCCACCGTCGCACTGGCTGCCTCACCACGAATGCGGCGCTAGGCTAGGTGAGCAATGCAATCCGATGGTTCATGGGCTTCGTTAACTAGTAGTCCGTCAAGCATGATTTGAATTGGTGATCCAAGGTGAGTATACTTGTCAGAGTGCCAGCGAGAACCACTGACAAGGACACGAACCGTGGATCAGCCAACGACGCACAAGAAGTACCATGTCACCCTCACCGACGACGAGCGCAGCATGCTCCGGGACCTGCTGTCGGCGGGCAAGGCCCCGGCCCGGACCCTGACGCATGCGCGTATCTTGCTCAAAGCCGATGAGAGCGACAGTGGCCCGGCCTGGAGCGACGAAGCCATCCGTCAGGCGCTTGATATCGGTCTCTCTACGGTTGCACGCGTACGCCAACGCTTTGTCGAGGAGGGCTTGGAGGCCGCCCTGGAGCGGCACAAACCCCGTCGCGACTACAGCCACCTGGTCGATGGCGAGTGCGAAGCCCATCTGGTAGCCTTGGCTTGCAGTGCGCCGCCGATGGGCCACCAACGCTGGACGCTGCGCCTGCTGGCCGACCAGCTGGTTGCGTGTGAGTACATCGATAACATCTCGCACGAAACCGTGCGCCAGGTGCTCAAAAAAACGAACTTAAGCCTTGGGTAAAGAAGGAGTGGTGCATTCCACCCCAAGCCAATGCCGAATTCGTGCACCACATGGAAGATGTGCTGGATCTGTATACGCGGCCTTTCGAGGCGCGTTACCCGCTGGTGTGCTTTGACGAGACCAGCAAGCAACTGATCGGCGAAACGCGCCGTCCGTTACCAGCCGAGCCGGGTCAACCCGAGCGCTACGACTACGAATACGTGCGCAACGGGGTGGCGAACCTGTTCATGTTCTTCGCCCCCTTGCACAACTGGCGCCACGTTAAGCCGACTGAACACCGCACCAAGCAGGACTGGGCCTACTGCATGCGCGACCTCGTCGATGTCCACTTCCCAGACGCCGTCCGGATTCGGCTGGTTGAGGATAACCTCAACACCCATGATCCGGCCGCATTGTACGAGGTCTTCGAGCCTGCCGAAGCCAAGCGCATCTTGGATCGGCTGGAGTTCCATTACACGCCCAAGCATGGCAGCTGGCTCAACATGGCTGAGATCGAACTCAGCGTCTTGAGTGGTCAGTGCCTGGATCAGCGCATTCCCAACCTGCTCCGCCTCCAACAAGAGGTGGCGGCCTGGGAAGCCGACCGTAATGCTGCCGCCGCAACCGTCAACTGGCGTTTCACGACGGCTGATGCTCGCATTAAGCTCAAGCGACTTTACCCGTCAATTGAGCCTTGACAAGGTACTAGTAGAAGGCGGAGATGACCAACCCAGGTGATTTGTCGGCCCAGGTTTTTTTCACAACGTTGGAGCTATATGCACTGCGGGAGTTGGTGCGGGTTGCCGCCGAGGGAAGAATAACGGGTCCAACAATGACAGCTCTCCAGAGGAAACTAGATAGGATGATTGCCGAGGAGAGTCAGCCATCGCAGAACTACTTCAACTACACCATCTGGAATCTAGACCAGTTGCTAACAATCCAGAGCGTCGTCCGTACCGCTCCACAGTGGTTTGGGGCAGCGCAAACTACAGGCGCCGATGTGCCCGTTGACGAGCCGCTCTCCTCGGACTACCCCGTTAGCATGCGCGCTGCGCTCCATGACATTGACAACAAGGTCAAAGCTGGAATAGCCGTGTGCGAGGCAACAAAACGACGGCGTGAAGAGACTGAAGAGCGTCAGGCGCGGGCCAAAGCCAATAACCCGGGATGTCTATACGGTGCAGGATGGGGCCTCCAGATATTCTTCGGGTCGTTGGCACTATACAACATGTTGGAAGTTCATGACCCTGACCTGCGTTTGGAGGCTGTAGGAGTCCCGCTCCTCCTTGCCGTTCTCGGAGTGTATTTCGTCCTAAAGGAGCGTCGCAAACCTATCGCGCCTATGGGTTATCCACTTGATTGGGGGGAATTGAGGCGGCAAGCATTGGAGAGAGATGGCTATCGGTGCGGGAACTGTGGCATGAATACCGCAACCCTCCACGTTCATCACATAGTGCCGCTGTCCAGGGGTGGCACGAACAGCCTAGGTAACCTGTGGACGCTGTGCGAGGATTGCCATAAGCTTATTCATCCACACATGCGCTAGTCTAGAGATAGGACGGGTTGAGGGAGACCTTTCCACCAGCCCGCTTCACTTCGGTGTGAAGAGACCCTAACTAGTGATGCATGGGATACGGCCCTCACTGGCGTGTAGGCCAGTGGCGCGGTCACGGGCAGTTGTGTGCCTTCCGCCAACCGGCTGCAAGAGCATCGGCCTCGGTGCAGAACCAACGTTCGCCGTATTCGGGTCTTATTGTCGTCTTGTCATAGTCAGGACACCCTGGCAAATGGTATATCTTCTCACCTGAGTCAAAGCTCGTGTTTCCCTTGATGCGGCAAGTCGAGGGAGGAGGCGGGGGAGGAGGCGTGCGAGCCGGGGGAAGAGGCGGTGCTGTGCAGTTCCCTTCAATCACTGTCACAACGATGTCATCAATGATGACCTTCAGAGTCCCAAAGCACGCTTTGACCCATCCTTGCCGTACCGGGTCACAGTAGACCTCAAGCCACGAGTCATCGGAGTTGTGAGCCACAACCTCGCACATCTCTTCAGGCTTCATCTGACCAACCCTCTGAAAGTCGGTTCCCGGGCCCGTGCGGATGTTGAGGACCACTCTTGACCAAAAGAGTTCGAGACTACCAGGCCCAGTCGGCTGCGAAGGCTCGACATCTTCCGCCTCCAGGACATCCAGGACCGTAAGAGTGCCGTCTACTATGCGGGCAAGATTTTCATGCCCTGCAACATACACAGATGCGGACTTGCCGGTCCTACCTCGTGCCTGAAGTTCTATTCGCTCAAGTCCCCAATCACCATCGCGGCCAGCGCTCGAGAGTATGGCGGTCAACCCAATGGCTTCGTGAACTAAGCTGAGAAAATCGTCCTCACTCTCTACTATTTCACCTGTCACTAGCTTGACGGATTTATCTGCCACCTGTATAGACAGTGTATCGATATACCGATGCAGCACTCTTCCTTCTGGGTCATAGTCGGGGCTAGTGACAAGGTAAAGTAGAAAGTCCTTGACAAGACCCGCCCATTGCTCAGGCGGCTCAGGGGTGGAGGTAGGAGGTGGCGCTTGCGCTGTCAACGTCTCCGCAACACTGGTCGCGATGGCGTCCTGACTAGGCGAACTACAAGATGAACACGCTAGGGTAGCAAATAGAAAGCCAATGAGAAGAGAAATGACGGCAAAAGAAACGGGGCGAGCCACGGGGGTTCTCCTCTTTCATAGAGAAGCGGCAACGACCCACAAACTATAGCACCGCGACCACAAATTCACAAATCTGCTTAATGTGAATAGGGAGTCATTTCAAACCGTTCCAGCCCGCCGAGGAGGTGTTTCTGCCACGCCAGTTGCCGGTCGTCACTTCGGCCCTATCTGCTGTGAATTTATGTATAATCGCCATACTTGCTGCGGATTTTACGCCTGATTCCGGCCCATGTTCACACTATAAACCCTATGTAGAGCAAAAACACAGGTTTTCGCGCCATTTTCACGCAATATCGCCAACCGTCCGCAACTGAGGTTCTGGTATGCGCCCCGCCGATATTTTCCACCAAATAGGCAGCTGGTGCACGCCGATTGTGCCTGCAAGGTAATTTGCGCTCCGCCGGGAATCAGGGTATACAGCAACAGAAAGGCGGGCCAAAATGACGAAAACACAACTGCTGAATAAGCTCGAGCAGGCCTGGGCAGCATTGCAGGCATCCTACACCGGTCTCATCGACGCGCAGCTCACAGAGACGGGGGTGACGGGTGACTGGTCGGTGAAGGAGATCCTCGCCCATGTGACCACCTGGGAGGAGGAGGCGCTGAAGTACCTGCCGCTGATCCTCCAGGGGGACCGTCCGCCGAGGTATTCGGTCATGTACGGCGGGGTCGACGCCTTCAACGCGCAGATGACGGAGGCTAAACGCCGCCTGCCGCTGGCTGATATCCTGGGGCAACTCGCTGAGACTCACCGGCAGCTCGTCGCCTATATCGAGAACGCACCCGACGAGCAGTTCACGACTGACACGCGCTTCCGGCGCCGCGTGCGGCTCGACACCTACGGCCATTATCCGGTGCACACCGAGGCCATCTGTGCCTGGCGCGCGCGCCTGAGTTGAGAAGCCGCTTGAAGAGAGGAGTCCGCATCCTCAGATGCGGACGAACGGGACGCTTTCACGGGGCCCGTTCCGCGTCTGAGGACGCTCCACTCCACAGCTTTCTAAACAGTTTCTGAGACTTATTTCCGCATTGCCAGCGGAATCACCCAGTCGGCCAGCCCGCTGCGGCCCACCCACATCAGCAGCCGGTTGAGCCGGCCCGGCACGCATAGCGACCGCCGCCGGCTCAGCGCGACGAGCGAGTCGCGCACGACCGCCTGGCTCGATCCCCACAGGAACCCCGGCAGCGCGTTCCGGCTCATCCGCACGCGCGCCTGATCGTCGTGGAATTCCGTCACGGTGAAGCCCGGGCAGAGCGCCTGCACCGTGACGCCTTGCCGCCGCACCTCGCCGTGGACCGCGAGCGAGAAGCGCATGAGGTAGGCCTTCGTCGCGCCGTAATTAGCATTGCCCGGCAGCGTGAAGAACGCGGCCAGCGATGCCACGTTGATGATGCCGCCGCTCCGCCGCGCAACCATGTGCGGCAGCGCCGCGTGCATCAGCCGCATCGGCGCGACCATGTGGACCTGCACCATCTCGGCCTGGCCCGCGAGACTCGCCTCCGCGAAGGCGCCGCCGATGCCGAACCCGGCGTTGTTGACGAGCAGGTGCACGTCGCCCTCGGCCAGCCGGTCCTCGACCGCGACCACGCCCACATCGGTGCTCAGGTCCGCGGTCAGGCTTTCCGCCCGGACGCCATAGCGCGTGTGCAGCGTCTCCGCCAGCGCGGCCAGCCGGTCGGTCCGCCGCGCCGTCAGCACGAGATTGTACCCCAGGGCCGCCAGCTGCCGCGCGAATTCCGCGCCGAGCCCGCTGGATGCACCCGTGATGAGGGCCGTCTTGCGGCCGTCGCTCTCAGCCATACGCCTCAGCCCCGGCCCGGCACGTGCGGCGCGGGCCACATCGGCGACTTGTGGCAGTGGACGAGCTGCCACCCGCCCGGTCGGCGGTGAAACACGCGCGTCTCGTTGTGCTCGGCATGGCGCACACCCTCGTCCGTCGTGTAGCGCATCAGCAGGGTGTAGGTGATGATCGCCACGTCGCCATAGAGCTGCACCTTCGGTTCGAGCACCTCGTGCTCCACCTCGTAATGTTGGCCGCTCTGCCGCCGCGCCTCGGCTGCACGGAAGTTGGCCGCCGTCTCGCGCAGGTGGAAGTCCAGCCCGTCGATGCGCTGCGTGCTGATGTACCACTCGTAGAAGGTGACGTCCTCGCCGGTGGTCGCCCGGTAGGTCTCCAGGTCGCCCGCCCAGATGCTCGCCAGGTGGCGGTTCAACAGGGCCAGCAGTTCTTGCTCGTTGGTCATGGCTCATCCTCAGGTCGGGAAGGTTGCGCGCGAGCCGCCGCGATGCTAAACTGCGCTCGGCTATGCCAGTGACCGACATTATAGCATTGCCCACCCGCAAACAGGAGTGACGCATGGCAACCTTACCCGATGGCACGCAGTTGCCGGGCCGCCTGTTCATCGTCGAGGGCATCGACGGCTCAGGCAAGAGCACCCAGCTTGACCTGCTGCACAAGTGGCTGCGCAGCGAGGGCTACCTGGTCGTCTTCACCGAGTGGAACTCATCGCCCCTCGTCCGGCGGACGACCGGCCGCGGCAAGAAGGAACAGCTCCTGACCCCGCTGACGTTCAGCCTGATCCATGCCGCGGACCTGGCCGACCGGATGGAGCGCCAGGTCATCCCCGCGCTCAAGGCCGGGGCCATCGTCCTGGCCGACCGTTACATCTATACTGCCTTTGCGCGTGACGGCGCACGGGGCGTTCCCGCGAAGTGGGTGCGCAAGGTCTACAACTTCGCGGTCAAGCCCACGGTGGCGTTCTACTTCCAGGTGCCGCTGGAAGAGGCCCTGCGGCGCATCCTGGTGGGCCGCCCCATGTTGAAGTGGTACGAGGCGGGCATGGACCTGGGCCTCAGCCCGGATCCTTACGAGTGCTTCCGGCTGTTCCAGAAGCGCATCCTGGGCCAGTATCAGGGGATGGTCGAGGAGTTTGGGCTGACGGTGATCGACGCGATGCAGCCGTTGGTGCACCAGCAGCAGCAGGTGCGGGCGCTGGTGATGCCCCATCTGCGCGGGGTGCCGAAGGCCAACCTGCTGCCGTGGCGTGAGGTGCTGGCGAAGGAAGGGCTGTACGGTCGCTATCTCGAGTTCAACCGCGGGGCCGCTGCGGTCAGGAGCGACGTATGACGCGCATCCGCTACTACGGGTCGGGCAACATCCCGGGCTTCGATGCGACCGAGCTGCCGGGCCGGCTGATTGTGGTGGAGGGGACGGACGGCGTCGGCCGCTCGACCCAGGTCGCGCTGCTGCACGAATGGCTGGAGGCGGGCGGTTACGCGGTGACGCAGACCGGTCTGGCGCGGTCGTCGCTCGTCGGGCCCGGCTTGCAGCGCGCGAAGCAAGGCCATACGCTCGGCGACATCACGCTCAACCTGTTCTATGCGACGGACTTCGCGGACCGGCTGGAGAAGGAGATCATCCCGGCGCTGCGGGCCGGGTTCGTGTGCCTGACAGATCGCTACATCTACTCGATCATTGCGCGGGCGCTCGTCCGCGGGGTCGCGTATGACTGGCTACAGGACTTATTCGGCTTTGCCATCGTGCCGGATGCGGTGTTGTACCTTGAGGCCGACCTCGAACACCTGGTCCCGCGGGTGCTGGCCGGTGAGGGCTTCGACTACTGGGAGTCGGGGATGGATGTGTTGCGCGGGGATGACATCTTCGAGAACTGGCATGCGTACCAGACGCGGCTGCTCGCGCAGTATCGCCAGATCGCGAAGGAGTACCGGTTCATCACGGTCGACGCCAATCGCTCGGTGCATGAGATCTTCACGGACCTGCGCAAGCAGCTCGCGCCGGTGCTGAAGGGGATGCGCCCCGCCGCATGAGAGGCCGCCGGCGGGGCGGCCGGCTCAGTACACCTCGGGCACGAATGTCTGGTCCGTGATGGGCGGGCGGACGTAGCCGTCATCAGGTTGCCGCGGCGGCAGTTGGATGGGCTCCGGCGTCAGGTCCTCATAGGGGATCAGGCTCAGCAGGTGGCGGATGACGTTGAGCCGCGCACGTTTCTTGTCGTCCGACCGCACGACATACCACGGCGCCTGCTTGATGTCGGTGGAGGCGAACATGGCATCCTTCGCCTTCGAATACTCCACCCAGCGCGTGCGTGATTCCAGGTCCATCGGGCTGAGCTTCCAGCGTTTGGTCGGGTCCTCCATGCGCGCGCGGAAGCGAGCTTCCTGCTCCTCGTCGCTGACCGAGAACCATAACTTGATGAGGATGATGCCGGAGCGCACCAGCATGCGCTCGAACTCGGGACAGGAGCGCAGGAATTCGCGGTACTCGTCTTCTGTGCAGAAGCCCATCACGCGCTCGACGCCCGCGCGGTTGTACCAGCTACGGTCGAAGAGCACCAGCTCTCCACCCGCAGGCAGATGGGTGACATAACGCTGGAAGTACCACTGTGTCTTCTCACGCTCGGTCGGTGCAGGCAGAGCCACCACGCGCGCCACGCGGGGGTTCAGCGGTGCCGTGATGGTCTTGATCGCGCCGCCCTTGCCTGCAGCATCGCGGCCTTCGAAGATGATGACGACCTTCAATCCCTTGGCCCGGATCCACTCCTGCAGCTTGACCAGTTCGATGTTCAGCTTGGCCAGCTCTTCTTCGTACTCCTTGGTTTTCATGCGCTCGTGCTTCGGCTGAACATCCGCCTTCGGCTGGCCGCCGTTTTTCCCGGCGGAAGCCGCAGTCCCTTTGGCCGCGGGCGCCTCGGCTGGTGCATCGGTCGCGGCCTCCGTGTCCTGATGGTTCTTATGCTTCTTCGACATGACGATCCTCCTGTCACCTCGTCACAGGACTGACACCGCCAGCGCCAGTGCGCGGCGGAACTCCGGTCCGGTCACCTCTGACCAGGCCGGCGGAAACAGGGCCAGCAAATCTTCCTGAGCCGCACGCTGCGCAGCCAGGTATTGTTCGACTCCGGTGAGAGAGATGGCCGGGGTTTTCTTCTTGCGCCGGGGCTGCGCCTGCAGGAACTCGGCAATCAGACCTTCTGCGACATGCGCATCCTGGAGCGCGCCGAGCAGGTCCTGCAGCGCAGTCACTTGTTTAATGAGACCAGGGGCCTCCGGCCCCAGGACGTCGCGGAAGAACTCCAGCGCGTAGCGCAGCCGCTTGCAATCGATACGCAGGAGATGGTAGGTGGGCAGCGGGGCCTCGGCAATAACCGGTTCGTACGCGCGGACCGCCTCGTAGCGCGTGAAAATCAGCCGGGGAACAACATGCCGCACCTGGTAGGGCACGGGCTGCTGGTCGGCGGGGTAGGTGAGCGCGCCTGCTCCGGGCGTGGTGAGAAACGTGCGGAAGTCCGCGGCGAAGGTGCGGTAACCCTGTCCATCCAGGTATTCGAGCATCTGGCGCCGTGCCACCGCGCGGCGCGCGTGCCAGTCATCCAGCAGCGGACTGAGGTCGCCGGCCTCGACAGCCTCCGGCGGCAGCGCCGCACGGTAGGCCTCAGCCTTTTCGAGCAGCACATCCAGGTCACGGACCGCGCCGAGGCTGCGGCCCGTGCGGCGCAGGCCCTTGTTAAAAGGATCGAGCACGGCCTCGTCGAAGTATTCGGCAAAGACGCCGTAGGCCGCGCGCATGCGTCGGGTTGCGACGCGCATATCGTGCAGGGCTTCGATGTCTTCTCCGGCGCGGGTGCCGGCCTCGTTTGCCAGCATCCGTCCGAAGTGGAGCCGGAGCAGCTTGCGCCCGGCCTCGCTCATCGGCTCGTCCGGCAGCAGCGGCTCCGGCTGGCCGGCGATCAGCTCTTCCGCAACTGGCCCCTGTGCCGGGGGAGCTGTGGTCGCGGTCGGCGCCTGGCTGGCCGGCACAAGCTGGCCCGCAGCCTCGGCGGCCGGTTCCGCGCAGGCCGCTTCGAACAGCAGCTCCTGGTTGAAGAGCCGGCGCCACAGGTCGGCTCGTTCGGCTGCCTGCAGCGCATCCACCTCAGCGGACGGGCCTGCCAGCTGGATTTCGCAACTGGCCGCGTCTGCGTCCTCCGCACCGGTGATTTCGGTCGTCTGAGAGCGGGAGAAATCCAGCGCCTCCGCCACGCGCAGCAGCGCGGCAAGCCGCAACACCTGGTCGCGCTGTTTCGGCTCCAGCGCCGCCATCGTGGGTTCCCGCTCCGGCTTGACCTTGCGGCCCTGAAACGCGACGATACAGGCCAGCAGCAGCCGGTCGGCAGTCGGAACCCGGTGGAAGGGTTGGGCGAGGATGAGGTCGCGGCCCGCGCGGTGCGGGCGTTCCGGGTCCGTCTGGGCCCCCACAGTGACAAGGAGCGCGGCCTGCTTCAGCAGTTTGCGCCGCTTGCGGGGCAGCCGGTGGCGGGAGCGCAGGAGCATGAACAGCCGGTCGGCGTGCTGCGCGACCCGCCGCGCGTGGTTCAGGTCCACCCCGTGCAGCCGGCAGAAGGCCAGCACCGTCGGCAGGCCCTGGCGCTTGTCGGGTGGGCGCGGACTCTCGCGCAGAGGTGCAGCCTGAGCCTGCGGTTCGGCACGTGCGGCGCGGCCTCGTCGGGGCTGTGCCGGTTGTCCGTCCGTTGCGCGGCGCGTGGCCTTGCGGCTCCCGGCATGGGTCGCCGGTCGTTGGCCTGGCGTCTCGGGTCCGCCCTCGTCCTTCGACCCTCGCCCCTCGTCCTCTTCGAAGACCGCCATCCGCCGCTCGCGGAACGCGCGCAGCCAGAACCGCACCCGGCCCGCGGAGAGACCGCTGCGCGCCACGATATCCCGTGTCGGCAGCCCCTCGGCCCACGCCAGTACCACCGCAGCGCGGCGGGCCAGCTCGGGGTCGGCGTGGCCTGCCCAGCCATGCAGCGCGTCCTGCTCTGCTGGCGAGAGGCGGCCCTCGACCGCCGCGCCGCGGCTGCGCAGCGCAGCCAGGCCGCGCTCGAACTTGGAGCGCGATTCCGGGGCAAGTTGGTAAGTCTCCGCGAGTTCGGCGGCAATGCGCGCCAGGTCAGCCTCCGTGCCGTCGCCCGTCAGCTCGACCTCCAGCTCATAGTAGAACGCGGGCCGCCGGCCTACGGCTGCACGCACCGCGTCCAGGCTCAACTCTGCCAGATGGCGCGCGCCGTCAGGCAGCGTCTCGACCACGTCCGCGCGGACGCGGTGCTGCTCCAGGTCGAAGAGCGGCTGCAATGGGGTGTCGCCGGCCAGGCGCAGGGCAAGGTCACGCGCCGGGCTGGGGGGCCAGGCGTGGATGTCCAGGGTCAGGCCGGGCAGGCGCACCTCCTGCTCGTCGCGGTGGTGGACGGCGCCCTCTGCGCCCCCCAGGCCTTTGAGCGACACCACAACATCGGTGCCCGCAGTTCGCAGGCGACAGGCATAGCCCGCGTGGAGCAGCCGGGCATCCGCGGTATCGACGTATTGGTCGGTGACATTGACTGCGCCGGCGGGGACGAGCGTGAAGCCCGCCAGTTGGCGCACGCGGACGAAGTCACGGTAGACCTGCCGGTTGGGAATGGCAAATTTGGCTTCGATTTCCATGCGCTTCCTCTCTGACCTGTGGCGACCGGCAACCAGAAGTGCTGATATGATACCATAGCCACACAAGGGTGACAAGGCGGATTTCGCGGGCGCGCCTGCGCGTTTTGGAACGAAAGGCCAAATCTGCGGTACAATGGCGGGCAACACACTCACCGGAGCATGCCTTGACCGCTTCTGCACCTGCCGGCGCCCGCATCACGCGGGGCCACCGCAATCTTCTGCTCGTCGCAGCGGTGATGACCTGCCTGCTCGTCACCCTGGGCGGCACCGTCTGCGCGACCGAATCAGGCACGGGCTGTCCCGATTGGCCGGGCTGCTACGGGCGTATCATCCCGCCCCCGCAGATCAACTCCATCATCGAGTACACGCACCGGTTCGTAGCGTTGTTGACCTCGCCGCTGATCATCGCTGCGGCAGTCGTAAGCTGGCGGAGGACGCGCTCCCTGCGCTGGGTGAGCCGACCGCTGGCCGTCGCACTGGTCTTCCTGGTCGCGGTCATCATCTTCGGCGCCCTCACCGTCCTGACCGGCCTGCCTCCGGTCCTTGCGGCCATCGACCTCGGCTCGGCGCTGCTGGTGCTGGCGCTGGTTGTGACCGCAGCAACGGTGGCCTGGCGGAGGCACGGCTCGCCCGGGTTACCTGACCGCCTCGCGCTACGGACACCGTTGGCCCGGCTGAGCAGCGCGGGACTCGGCGCGGTTTACGCTGTGTACGTGAGCGGCGTGCTGGTGGCCGGGCCGGGTTCGCTCACGCGCTGCGTGGGCTGGCCGCTGTGGCAGATTCTGCCGGACGACCGGGCCGGCTGGCCACAGGCCGCGCGGCTGGCCCTGGCCGCGCTGGCCGCGCTGCTCGTCCTTGCGCTGGTCGTGCAGGCGGTGCGCACAGCCCGTGACCGCGGGCTGCGACGGACAGTACTGTACACTGGACTCGCGTTCCTCGCTGAGGTCGCCATCACCGCACTGCTGGTGTGGACCGGGACCAGTTCGGCTTTGCTCGTCCTTCATGTCCTAGCGGCTGTAGTGTTATGGGCGTTGCTGGTAGCTGTGACCGTGCAGGCCGCGCTGCTGGCCGCCGCGGGTCAGCCCGGCGCAGAATAAGCCACAGCACTACAACTGGACCCGCCTCGCGGCATCCTGCGGCGGCCTGTCCAATCCGAGGTATCATTTTCGATGAAAGAATCTGCCTTCCAAACTGATGCGGCCCTCGCCCGCTTTCGCGAGGGATACAACTGTTCCCAGGCGACGTTCTCCGCTTTCGCAGAGGCGCTCGGCCTGCCGCTGGATGTGGCATTGCGGATCGCGGCCCCGTTCGGCGGCGGCATCGGACGCCAGGGCGAGGTCTGCGGCGCGGCTTCGGGCGCGTTGATGGCCCTTGGCCTCCGCTACGGCAGCGCACTGCCCGATAAGGCGGCCAAGGAGCGCACCTACGCGCTGGCCGCCGAGTTCCTGCGCCGCTTCGAGGCGGCCAACGGCGCGGTCCGCTGCCGGGACCTGATCGGTGCGGATACCTCCACGCCGGAAGGGCTGGCGGCCGCCCGCGAGCGGCACGTATTCACCACCATCTGCCCGCATGTCGTGGCATCCGCCATCGAGATCGTAGATGAGATCCTGGCGCGCGAGTAGTGCCTGCGGCGGTCGATGCGGCAGGCATTAACGTGCGCAGCCCCAGACACAGATCGTGCGTCTGAGGCTGCGCCTGGAATCGTGTACTGTCGTCAGGCCGTCAGGCCGTTGTCCTGGACGGTCGGGTCCATCTGCATCATGCCGAAGACGTTGCCCTCGGTGTCCTCCGCATAGGCCAGCCAGCCGATTCCTGGCACCGGGCCTTTCGGCATCAGGATCTTGCCGCCCTGGGCCTCGATTTGCGCGAGATGCTCATCGAGCGCTTGCACGTCGATCGTGTTCACCGTGTTTTTGAAGCCTTCGGAACGGTGCGTGAAGGCCCCGTCTATGCCGCGTTCGTCGCTGTTGCCCGTGGTGATGAGCCAGTAATCCATCGGGCCCTCCCACTTGTCGATCTTCCAGCCGAAGACATTGCGATAAAATGCAGCCGCCCGTTCAGCATCATCCACCGCCAACTCGAAATGCACGACTCTAGGCATCGTTCTTTCCCTTTCCCTGGCAGGCAACTCAGTTCAGGATGGCTCTATAATAGCACGAATTTTCTAATCCGTCAAGTGCGAGTTGCGCACAATCAGGGCGAAGTCATGTTGCAATCGGGCTTTCCACCTGGCAGTTGAAACTGCGGCTACCCCTACGAAACCGGCCTACGCCGGTTAGTTCCAGTCTGCGTAGGCAGACTTCGCAAGGGTAGCCGCAACTTCAGTTGCCAGGCGGGTTCACCTGGCGCACTATGAAACCGCCCTGGCGCACAATAAGCGCGCAGCCGGGTGTGTGTTGGGGATCTCCAATGTAGTGCCCTGACGAAAATTGAAGTCGAGACTTCAGCCGGTTTGGGCGTATACGTGCGTAGGCAGGCTGACCGGCTGAAGCCTCGACGCCGCCTGCCTCTGGAGTTTCCGGGCGCTTGTGCTCTCTATGGTTCTGGGTACAATGCAGCTAACCCCGACCCGCGAAAGGAAGGTTTGCATGATACTGACACGCTATCGCAGCCTGGGCGCCGCCCGCTGGGCGCTCGACAACCGGCATCTGAGCCCCGATTTTACCCTCGCGCGGGCATTGCAGGAACGGGCCGCGGACCTGCCCGCCCTGCTGGAGAGCCATCTGACCGGCGAACAGGCCGCGGGGCACCCTCTCCCGCCCATTGAGACGGAGCAGGAAGTATGGGCGAGCGGTGTGACCTATCTGCGCAGCCGCGAGGCGCGCGAGGCAGAGTCGGCGACCGCAGATGTTTATCAGCGGGTGTACGAGGCTGAGCGGCCGGAGCTGTTCTTCAAGGCTGCGGGCTGGCGCGTGGTCGGGCCGGGCGACGCCATCCGCATCCGGCGGGACAGCGGATGGAACGTGCCGGAGCCGGAACTCACGCTGGTGCTCAACCGCTACGGTGAGATCGTCGGCTACTGCGCGGGGAACGATGTCTCGTCGCGCGACATCGAGGGCGCGAACCCGCTCTACCTGCCGCAGGCGAAGGTGTATGACGGGTCGTGTGCGCTCGGCGCGGGAATCGTGCTGGCCTCTGCAGACGAGCTGGCGGCAGTCAGCATCAGCCTGGAGATCGCGCGTGCAGGTCAAGTGATATTCAGCGGCGCGACCGACCTGGGACGGATGAAGCGCCGCCCGCAAGAGCTGGCCGACTACCTGTTCCGTGAGCTGTCGTTCCCGTGGGGCGCGTTCCTGATGACCGGCACGGGCATCGTGCCCGGCGAGAACTTCACGCTGCAGGTGGGGGATATGGTGCGCGTGCGCGTCGGGGAGACGCAGTTGGAGAATACGACGCAGAGTTGACCTCACCCCCTGGCCCCCTCTCCTGAGCAAAGTAAATGAGCTTTGCTCAGGAGAGGGGGAATGTGCGCGGAAACTCCCCCTCTCCTGTGCCGCAGCACAGGAGAGGGGTGGGCGGCCGCAGGCCGCACGGGGTGAGGCCCCGCTAATACTTCAGGTCCACCATCCGCCGGGTCGCGGCGGATTCCAGGATGCCGTCGCACACGACCGCGGCGCGGTAGCCGTCCTCGAAGTTCGCGCCGAAGGGCGCCACATCCTTGTCGTTCACGATGCAGTCGAGGAAGTGCGTGATTTCGTGGATGAAGGTGTGCTCCCAGCCGATGATATGGCCCTGGGGCCACCAGTTGCTCCACCACGGATGGTAGCTCTCCGAGACGAGCACCGTGCGCCAGCCCTGGGTCTCCTTCGGCTCATCGCCCACCCAGAACACCTCCAGCTCGTTCATGCGCTCCATGTTGAAGCGGATGCTGCCCTTCTCGCCGTTGATTTCGAGCTTCTCGCCGTTCTTGTTGCCGCCCGCAAACCGGCTGGCTTCGAGCGTGCCGACTGCGCCGTTCTCGAATTCCGCGACGGAGACGAATGCATCATCCACCTCGACCTTTTGGCCGGAGCGTTCCGGGATGAACGTCTTGGTCAGCGCGCCGACGCTCTTGATCTCGCCGCACAGGAAGCGTGCCAGGTCGATGATGTGCGCGCCGAGGTCGCCCAGCGCACCGCTGCCCGCGGTTTCCTTATCCGTCCGCCAGATCATACCGGTGTTGTAATGCGGCATGATCCATTCCTGCAGGTAGACCGCGCGGAAGTGATAGATGCGGCCCAGCTTGCCGCTGCTGATGAGTTCGTAGGCCAGCCGGATTGCAGGGACGAAACGGTAGTTGAACGCGACCATATGCTTCACGCCCGCCGCGTTGACGGCGTCCAGCATGGTCTTGGCCTCGGCTGCGGTGCGCGCCAGCGGCTTCTCGCAGAAGACGTGCTTGCCCGCCCGCGCGGCCGCGATGGTCGGCTCTGCATGGATGTTGTTCGGCCCGCCGTTATCGAAGATGTGCACCGCCGGGTCCGCGATCATCTCGCGCCAGTCGGTGTAGACCTTCTCGTAGCCATAGCGTTCCGCGGCCGCGCGCGTGGCTTCCTCGTTGCGCCCGCACAGCGCGACCAGCTTCGGGATCGCCGGCGGGGGGTACATCATGTACGGGATCTTCTTGAACGCGTTGGTGTGCGCCTTGCCCATGAACGCATAGCCCAACATGCCGATGCCAAGCTCCGGAATGGAGCCCTCGGCCTTCGGGCCGGCCATGCTGCCAAACGATGATTCGGCCATGAATGAACCTCCGTAATGTGCTAAAGCGGATGACCGCTGCGTTACTTCCGTTCGAACGCGGCGTCGAAAGCGACGGCCGAGGGCGGGAAATCCAGCTTGCGCAGGAACGCGGCGGCTTCCGTCGCGCCGTGCTCGCGGTCCATGCCGCCGTCCTCCCACTCGACCGACAACGGCCCCTGGTAGCCGATGCCGTTGAGCGCGCGGATGATTTCCTCGAAGTTGATCTTGCCGCGGCCCAGCGAGCGGAAGTCCCAGAAGCGCCGGGAATCCCCGAAGTTGAGATGCCCGCCGAAGACGCCGGCCTCGGTCGGCACGTCCGACCACCACACATCCTTCATGTGGACGTGGTAGATGCGGTCCGCGAACTTGCGGATGAACTTGACGTAGTCCACGCCCTGGTAGCCGAAGTGGCTGGGGTCATAGTTGAAGCCGAACGCGGGATGCCAGTCGAGCGCGTTGAGCGCGTTCTCTGCGCTGGCGATATCGAACGCGATCTCCGTCGGATGGACTTCCAGCGCGTAGCGCACGCCTTCCTGTTGGTACACATCGAGGATCGGTTTCCAGGTGTCCGCGAAGAACTTCAGGCCCTTCTCCAGGAAGTCGCCGGGGTTGGGCGGGAAGGAGTAGACCATGTGCCAGATGGGCGAGCCGGTGAACCCGGGCACGACGTTCACGCCGAACTTCTTCGCGGCGCGGGCCGTGTTCGCGACTTCCTCGGCTGCGCGGGCGCGCACACCGTCCTCCTTGCCGTCGCCGTAGATGCGCGGGGGGAGGATGCTGGCATGGCGCTCGTCGATCCGGTCGCAGACGCACTGGCCGACGAGGTGGGTGCTGATTGCGAAGCATTGGAGGCCGTGGCTCTCCAGGATATCATGGCGATTGCGCAGATACGCGTCGCTCTCCAGGGCCTTGTCCACCTCGAAGTGGTCGCCCCAGCACGCGATTTCCACGCCGTCATAGCCGAAGGCCTTCGCCTTCGCGCAGACTGTCTCGAAGGGCAGGTCTGCCCACTGGCCGGTGAAGAGTGTGATGGGTCGTGGCATGATGTTATCTCCTTCAAGGTTGAAATGGAACGTTGAGATTCGGGCCTAGATTATGTAGATCAGTTCGATCTGCGTTATCAGCGTGCTATTGATCAGCTCTCGTGGCGGCTGCCTTCCCACGTGCGCAGGCCGAAGCGGCTCAGATAAATGGGCAGGTTCTTGTACAGTCCGTTCTCCGCCTCGATCTCGCGGATCATCGTGCGCTTGGCCGAGGACAGGTCGCCGCACAGGATGGTGATGGAGCCGCCCTCGCCGCCCGCGCCGTTGACCTTGCAGCCGAGCGCGCCGTGGGCCTTTGCAATCTCCATGATGCGCCGCGCGTCCGCGCTGACCAGGGCTGAGTTGAGCTCGGCCTGCGCAGCGGTGTTGTCATTCATCGCGCGGCCCAGGGCGGCGAAGTCGCCGGCGTACACCGCGTCGCGCGAGCGTTCCGCGGTGGTGCGCAGCACGGCCAGCTTGCGGCTGTCCGGGCCTGCGTCTTCCAGCTCGCGAATGACCTTCTCGTGCACCTGCGACGAATTGTGCGTCTTGCCCAGGAAGATCAGCGCAAGCCGCCGCTCCAGCTCCCACCAGATCGGATTCGCGACCTGAATCTGCGACACCGAGGCGCGCGGATAATGGTGCATCTCGATGTAGTTAATGCCGCCGTACGCGGATGCGAGCTGGTCCTGGATGCCGCTCTGCTGGTGGAGCATCTCGGCCTCGATGGCATGCGCCGTGTAGGCGACCTCGTGGGGCGTCAGGTAGCCCGGCGTCAGCCGGTCCAGCGCGCCGACCAGCGCGACCGTCACCGCGGCGGACGTGCCCGTGGATGCGCCGCCGGGCGCCTCGGAGAAGATGGTGACGTGGACGGCCCGGTCCTCCGGCACCTGCATGCGCTCGATGGCCGCCTCGATGAGCGGGTGTTTCTGCCAGCCGTTGAGCTGGAGGTCGCGCACGTAGTGATCGCCGTAGTTCTCTGCGTAGATGACCACTCTGTCGCCGCCCGCATGCCGATCGTAGGGATAGACCTCGATTTGCACTTCGGCATAGGGGTAGACCCCGATATTGAAGATCTTGCCGTGCCCGGCAAACCAGGTATCGGTCCACCCGCCGTTGTCGCAGATGCGCACGGGGGCCACGGCATTGATCACGCGCAGGGGGCGATTGTCTGACATCGCTGGCATATCCTCATGTGTTGCGGAAACGAAGTTCCCGGATTTCCGCCCTATTCTACTCACTCGCAGCACTGCTGTAAAGCTGTGTAGCAGCGGCGGGCTGCGTGCGGCTCAGCCAGAGCAACAGCAGCAGGCCGATAAACAACCCGACCGGCGGCAGCAACAGCGCGGCACCGAAGGATGCAGTCGCGCTGACCGCGGACAGCAGCAGCGGCATCACGATGCCGCCGGTGGGAATGGCAATCTTGACCGCACCCATCACCGTGCCCGGCATGTGGGGGAAGGCCAGCCCGGCATAGGCCAGGATGAGCGGCAGCAGCGCGGATACCGACAGCCCTGCAACAAACGTGAAGGGCCAGATGAGCAGGCCGAGGTTCACCGTGAAGTACAGCAGCATCACGACGCTGGACAGGGCGAGCAGCCCCAGCAACAGCCCGAACAGGCGGTGAGGCCGGGCCAACACGCCGACCAGCAGACGTCCGGCCGCGATGCCAACCAGAAACACAACCAGCCCGATATTGGCGTCCAGCGTCGAGAACCCGCGCACGTCGGCCAGGTAGGTGGAGAGAATGCCGATCACGGTCCCTTCGCCGCCGATGATGAGCACCGTCAGGACGAAGAGCACCGCGATGAGGCGGCTGCGGGCGATCGTGCGCAGCTTCTCGCCGAGCCCCGCTTCGTGCTCCTGCCTGACCGGCAGGTGGATCAACGCGAACACTGCGGCCAGCGCCAGCACGGCGATGCCTGCCTGCACGACCGCGGCCCGCCATTGCGCGGCGAGGAAGATGAGGTAGACCGCAATCACCATCGAGCCGAGCGTCACGAACAGGTGGTTGACGTTGACGAAGAAACCGGCGCGTGATCTGTGCAGGTCGAACATCAGCGCATCGGTGACGCCCTCATAGCTGCCGATGCCGACGCCGATGAACATCATAATCACCAGGTTGATGAGAAAGCCGGGCCAGACATAGAAGGCCAGGAACGAAGCGCCGAGGATCAGGCTGCCGAAGAGCAGCAGCCTGGCCTTCGGATGCGTGTCGCTCAGCGCACCGGTCGCTGCGACGGCCACGCCGAAACCGATATTCTGCACGGCCAGCATGAGCCCGATTTGCTCCGGCGTGAAGCCGATGCTGCGGGCAGCCGCGCCGATGAGTGCGCTGCCGATGCCGAGGAACAACATCGCGGCAAAGGATGCCGCCGTGATGACACGCGGATTACGAATCAATGACGCTCTCCAACCCAGATGTGTGGGTCATGAGGATATCTGGAACGCGAAGGCGCGAAGACGACGGAGAACACGAAGCGCGAAGGACACGAAGCGTGGGAAATGCGTGTCCGGATGCTTCGCGTTCTTCGTGCTTCGTGACCTTCTGCAACTTCGCGCCTTCGTGTTCCAAGCATCCTATCGTGTTCCCGTTCTCACTTCCTGTGGTGCAGCTTCGGCGCGGCGAGCCAGCTCAACCCGGCGGCGGTCAGCGCGCGGGCCGTGCGGTTGACCGACTCGTGCTTGTCCAGGTAGTTGCGGAACAGCACGGGCATCGCGCCCGCCGCCTCGATCTCGTCCTTGGCGCGGAAGTAATCGAGGATGTCCGACGGATAGTCGCGCGTGACTTCGACATCGGGGTCGCCGCCCTCGTGCTTGGCCGAGATGTTAGCGACGTGGTCGGCCAGCGCCACCAACTCGTCCCGCCGGTTGTACGGCTGGCGGACGATGTGCCGGTACGATTCGGTGATATGGTGCTCGAAGCGTACCACGTCCTCGAATCCCAGAGCCTTACGGAACTGGGCCGTGATTTCGATGGTCTCGTTGTTGACCGAGTTGCTCCAATTGAAGCCGATGAGCGGGCAGGTGCCATCGTCGCGCGAGAACAGCTTGGCTGCCAGCAGGGTCCACAGGGCGGCATAGGGGTTGTCGTTGCCCATGTAGACGCTGATTTTGAACTCGTTGTCGATGCCCAGCTTGTGCAGCAAGTAACCGGCCAGCACTGTGCCTGGATTGATATTGAGCACCTGGCGCGTGCCGTAGGTGGTGTAGTAATACAGATACTCATCGACCCACCGGAGCACATGGTCGTTCGGCTGGCCGATGCCGCCGAAGTAACCCGTGATGGTGTCCGGCCCGCCCAGGTGGATGTTGGAGCCGTCGGTGCCCTTCGTGTCCAGCGTTTCGACGTACGACACGCCCATGATCTGCATCGCGGCCGCGAACGCGAGCATGTCGCCGCAGTCCGCCTCGGACTCGCGCATCTTGCGCACGCGGATGAAGCGGCCCGGCATCAGCTCGCCCTTGGCAATTGACTGCCGCGCCTCTTCGATGACCCACGGGAAATACTGCGCTGCGCTGATTTCGAGCGTGACCGCAAACTCATCCCGGAAGGTCGTGGCGTCTGCCTGCGGACCGAACACCGCGCGGCGATAGTCCGCCTCGCTGACGAATGCACCCGCGTCGCGCTGTGCCTGCAGCCAGATCAACTCATCGAGATAGCGGCAATCGTGCTCGGCCAGCCGCGTCATCAGGGTGTCGAAGTCACGCGCCCGCGCGGCCTTCGCGTTGATCTCTTCCGGCGTGCCGTATCTGGCAACCACATCGAGCAGGTCGTTGACGACCCGCGTATTGGGATCGAGCAGCAGGGCGTTGATGTCATCCAATCGCCCCTGTGGAATGCGCAGCCTTGCGCGCAGTTCTTCCTTGTTTGTCATAATGCGCTCCTTAGTTCGCCTTACTCATTACTCATTTCTCATTACGCAAACGAGTAACGAGTAACGAGAAACATCGCCGTGCCTATCCTACACGAGCGTCATCCTCTGCCACGAGGCGGCGGAGCTCGGTATATTCGTCTTCCTTGATGCCGAAGTAACGTTCCGGCTCGGGGAAGACCTTGCCCGTCACCTCGGCCACGTACTGCTTCAGCCCGTCGCCGATGAGCTTCCCGGCGTTGGCATACTGCTTCGCCATCTTGGGCGTGAAGCGCGGATACAGGCCGAACATATCGTGGAAGATGAGGAGCTGGCCGTGCGCGTTGGGGCCGCTGCCCAGGCTGATGATGGGCACCTTCGCCCGCTCCGTGATGATCCCGCAGACCTGGTCGGGCACCAGCTCCAGCAGGATCGCCATCGCGCCCGCTTCCTCCAGCGCCCGCGCGTCGTCGATAATCTTCTTCGCCTGCTTCGCGCTCTTGCCCTGGAGCCGGAAGCCGCCCAGCGACGACACGCTCTGCGGGGTCAGCCCGAGGTGACCCATGACCGGGATGCCCGCGGCGACAATCGCGCGCACACGGGGGCAGACTTCCGCGCCACCCTCCAGCTTGATGCCGTCGCACGCCGCCTCTGCCATGAAGCGGCCCGCGTTGAGCACCGCGGACTCGTCCGAGGCCTGGTAGCTCATATAGGGCATGTCGCCGATCAGCCAGCCGTTGGGCGTGCCGCGGCGCACGGCCTGCGCATGGCGGATCATGTCATTCATGGTGACGGGCAGGGTGGACTCGTAGCCCAGCATGGTCATGCCCAGGCTGTCGCCCACGAGGACGATGTCGATGCCGGCCTGTTCGACCAATGTCGCCATCGGGTAGTCGTAGCAGGTAATCATGGTGAGGGGTGTGCCCTTGGCCATCTTGTCGAAGAGGACGGGCAGGGAGACCTTCTTACGTTGCTCGGTCATGGGGTGACTCCTTTGTCAGAAGTGGTGATACATTGGTCGTAGTGTACCCGCGATGGGACTTTTGACCAAAACCGCGGTAAGATTATCCATCTTTGCAGGAGGCTCGCTTACATGACTGACCGCGATGAACTCACCGATCTGCTCGCCGCGCTCGTGCGCATCGACTCGGTCAACCCTGACTTGATCCCCGGCGCGCGGGGCGAAGGCGAGATTGCCGCCTATATCGCGGAGTGGGCGACGCGCCGCGGGCTGGAAGTGGCAATGCAGGAAGCCGCGCCCGGCCGCCCCAACGCCATTGTGACGGCGCGCGGGACGGGCGGCGGCAGGAACCTGCTGCTCAACGGCCACATAGACACTGTGGGGCTGGCGGGTATGACCGACCCGTTCACCCCGCGCATTGAGGGGAGTCGGATGTACGGCCGCGGGGCCTACGACATGAAGGCGGGCGTGGCAGCCAGTCTCATCACCGCGCAGCGTGCCCGCGCGCTCGGCTTGCGGGGAGACGTGGTTGTTGCGTGTGTGGCCGATGAGGAGGTCGCCAGCCTCGGCACGGAGGCGGTCGTGCGCGAGCTGGACCGCTGGCAGCCCGACGCCGCGATCGTGGCCGAGCCGACCGAGATGGTGCTGGCCGTGGCGCATAAGGGTTTCGTCTGGTTCGACATCGAGACGTTCGGGGTCGCTGCGCACGGCTCTCGCCCGCATCTGGGCGTAGATGCGATTGTCAAGATGGGCCGCGTGCTGGTCGAAGTGGAGAAGCTGGACCGCGACCTGCGCGCCCACCCAACGCACCGGCATCTGGGCAGCGGCAGCATCCACGCCAGCCTCATCGAGGGCGGGCAGGAGCCATCCTCCTACCCCGCGCACTGCAAACTCGGAGTCGAGCGGCGGACGATACCTGGCGAGTCCATGGCGGTGGTGGAGGCAGAGTTGCAGGGCCTTCTTGAGACGTGCGGCCGCGATGATCCCGCTTTTCGGGCGCAGTTGTCAGGCGGCCTGGCGCGCGACCCCTTCGAAGTAGACGAGGCTGCGGACATCGTGCAGATGTGCCGCGCACACCTGGCACGCGTGACGGGGCGGCCGGCGGAGGTGGGCGGCGTTTCGTACTGGGCTGATTCCGCGCTCTTGGCCGCTGCAGGCATCCCGACGGTGCTGCTCGGCCCGACGGGCGCGGGCGCGCACGCGGCGGAGGAATGGATCGACCTGGCGAGCGTGGCGCAGTGCGCGGACGTCTACACGGCGGTCGCGCAGGAGCTGTGCCGGTAAGAGGGTGTCGCTCTGCCTATAACCACTCATCCACACGGAATGCCGGCTGGAACGGGTCGACGACGCGAATCCCCTCCAGGATAAGGTTATGCTGGAGATCTTCGCTCAGGATGACGGGGGTCTGATTGAGTTTCGCCGCCGCCCAGATCTGTGCATCCCAAAGGCTGAGGTGGTGCTCGCGGACCCCCCGGATCGCTTCCAGCACGATTAACTCAGTGAGTGGAACAACTGCAAGCAGCCGTAAGAAGTTTGCTATGCGCTCAGCCGCCTGCTCGACCGTGAGTGGAGCCGGGAGCTTGCGCGTCACCACGCTGAAGAACTCCGACAAGACCTGGGCGCTGATGATGCCGCGGCCTGACTTGATGACCTGCTCAAGTGTGGCGACCGCGAGAGCCTGCTTAGCGGGCTGAGAGCGATCGTAGGCATAGACGAGCACATTGGTGTCGAGGAAGACACTAGCGGTCATAGAGATCCTCGCGCGTCCAGGTGCGCGTACCCCTCACAGGCCCTTGGGCCATCAACCGGGCGATAAACGCCCGTTCTGTCTCCCAGACGTCCAGTTCGCGGCGAGGTAAGCGCAGAACTCTGGCCTGCCGGTTGATCGCCTGCCGGATGATCTCGGCCTCGCTCAGCCCGGTCTGCTCGGCCAGCGTTTTCAGCTCGGCCTCCTGGTGTTGTTCGATGTAGATCTGCTTGCGCACCTTGGTTCCCATTGGTTTTTCTCCGCATCCTGATTGATTATACATCATTGTATACATCATGTTTTGGCTGTCAAGCGCGGCCCACGGGTGAGGGCGGCAGTCTGCCCAATTGACGCACATTCCTACCTGTGTTAAGGTAGAGCCTGACCACTGACAACAGCGGAGCCCAGCGGTGGCTCCCGTTAAGGTTGCGAGGAGTTTTATGGCAGACGGACAGGTCATCTACTCGATGGTGCGCGTCGGACGGGTCTTTCCGCCCGGCAAGCAGGTCATACGCGATATCTCGCTCGGCTTCTACTACGGCGCGAAGATTGGTGTGCTCGGGCTGAACGGTTCGGGCAAGAGCACGCTGCTGCGCATCATGGCCGGCGTGGACGAGGATTATACCGGCGAGACGATGCTCTCGAAGGGCTACAGCCGCGGGCTCCTGGAGCAGGAGCCGCAGCTCGACGACACCAAGACCGTGCGCCAGGTCGTCGAGGAGGCCGTGCAGCCGATCGTGGACCTCCTCAAGCAGTATGACGCGGTGAACGAGAAGTTCGCGACCGCGGACGGCGACGACTTCGACGCGCTGCTGGCCGAGCAGAGCCGCCTGCAGGAGGAAATCGACAAGCACGATGCCTGGAACCTCGACAACCGGCTCGAACAGGCGATGGAGGCGCTGCGCTGTCCGCCGGGCGACACGCCGATTGCAGTCCTCTCCGGCGGCGAGCGCCGCCGCGTCGCGCTGTGCCGCCTGCTGCTGACAGAGCCCGACATCCTCCTACTGGACGAGCCGACGAACCACCTCGACGCGGAGTCGGTTGCCTGGCTGGAGCGGCATCTGCAGGCCTACCAGGGAACCGTCATTGCGGTCACGCACGATCGGTACTTCCTCGACAACGTGGCGGAGTGGATCCTCGAACTGGATCGCGGCTATGGCATCCCGTGGCGCGGCAACTATTCCTCCTGGCTGGAGCAGAAGCAGGAGCGCCTGCGCCGCGAGGAGAAGGCCGATACCAGGCGCATCAACACCCTGCAGCGCGAGCTGGAATGGATTCGCATGTCCCCGCGCGCGCGGCAGGCGAAGGGTCAGGCCCGCGTCACGGCCTACGAGCGGCTGCTGAGCCAGGAGACGGAGCGCCGCCGTGAGGAGATGCAGATTTATGTCCCGCCCGGCCCGCGGCTGGGCGATGTCGTCGTGCAGTTCGACGGCGTATCGAAGGCCTACGGTGACCGCCTGCTGTTCGAGGACCTGAGCTTCACCGTGCCGCCCGGCGCGATTGTCGGCGTGATCGGGCCGAACGGCGCAGGCAAGACGACGCTGCTGCGGCTCATCGCGGGCCAGGAGCAGCCCGATGCAGGCAAGATCACCGTCGGCCAGACGGTCGAGCTGGGCTACGTGGACCAGAGTCGGGCCACCCTGACCGGCGACCGGAGCGTGTGGGAGGAAATCTCCGGCGGGCAGGACACGCTGACGCTCGGCCAGCACAAGATGAACTCGCGCGCGTATGTCGCGGGGTTCAACTTCCTCGGCACGGACCAGCAGAAGAAGGTGGGCGACCTGTCCGGCGGCGAGCGCAACCGGGTGCACCTGGCGAAGGTGTTGAAGGAAGAGGCGAACGTGCTGCTGCTGGACGAGCCGACCAACGACCTGGACGTCAACACCCTGCGCGCGCTGGAAGAGGCGATCGACGACTTCGGCGGCAGCGCGCTCGTCGTCAGCCATGATCGTTGGTTCCTCGACCGCATCTGCACCAACATCATCGCGTTCGAGGAAGACGGCAGCGTGAACTGGTTCGTGGGCAACTGCGCGGACTACGAGGCGGACCGCCGCCGCCGCCTGGGTGTCGCCGCAGAGACCCCGCACCGCCTGGTGCACCGGCGGTTGACGCGATAGGCAGGTTAGTAGTAGGCGCTTCAGCGCCGCTTGGCACTGAAGCGCCTACTACTAACAGAAAATCCATGTCCGACCGCTACATCCTCACCATCGACATCGGCACGTCGAGCACCAAGACCGCGCTGTGGACGGCCGCAGGCAGCCGCGTGGCGAGCGCGACGTGCGACTACAGCCTGACCCGCAGCCAGCCGGCCTGGGCGGAGATCGACGCGCGTGAGTGGTGGCGGGCCGCGTGCCTGACCACGCGGCAGGTGCTCGCAGAGGCGCGCGTCCGTGCGCAGCAGGTGGCAGGCGTCGGCGTCGATGGGCTGAGTTGGACGCTGCTGCCGGTCGATGCGCAGGTGGAGCCGCTGGCGCCCGCGCTCATCTGGCTGGACCGCCGCGCGGAGGCCGAGGCTAACGCACTGCGCCGCGGGCCGCATGCGGAGCGACTGGTCAACCTGAGCGCCAACCCGCTCGACCCGGCCTACATCACGCCCAAGCTGCTGTGGCTCAAGTCGCAGCACCCGGACATCTTCGACGCGACGCACGCCTTCCTGACCTCCTCCGGCTACCTGACCGCGCGGCTCACCGGTGAGTTGACCTGCGATTTCACCCAGGCCTACGGCTATCACTTCTTCGATATGGGCGCCGCGCGCTGGGACGAGGCGACGCTTGCGCTGCTGGGCATTCCGGCCGGGAAGCTGCCGCGGCTCTGCCCGCCGGGGGAGATTGTCGGCATTGTGACGCCAGCCGCGGCTGAGGCGACCGGGCTGGCCGTGGGTACGCCGGTCATCGCGGGCTGCCTGGATGCAGCAGCCGGCGCGCTCGGTGCGGGCGTCGTGCGCCCCGGTCAGACGATGGACCAGGGCGGGCAGGCGGGCGGCATGGGCCTGAGCGTGGACCGGGTGGTCGTCGAGCCGCGCCTCATCTTCTCGCACCACGTCCTGCCCGGCCAATACCTCCTGCAGAGCGGGACGGTAGGCGGGGGTTCGCTGGCGTGGTTCCGCGATACGCTCGGCCAGGCGGAAGTTACGACTGCGGATCGGCTCGGCCTCAGCGCGTTCGAGCTGCTCAGCGATCAGGCCGGCCAGGCGCAGCCGGGCAGCGGCGGGCTGCTCTTCCTGCCGTACATGGCCGGCGAGCGCACGCCCATCTGGAGCACGACCGCGCGCGGGGTGTTCTTCGGCCTGTCGTACAACACAACGCGGCCCGATATCCTGCGCGCCATCATGGAAGGGTGCGCGTTTGCGGTGTACCATAACCTCGTCATCGCGGAAGAGCGCGGTGTGCACGTGGGGGAGTGGCTGGGCGAGGGCGGCGCAACACGCAGCGCGGTCTGGTGCCAGATCAAGGCGGACGTGACGGGCCGGCCCTTCATTGTCGCGCGCTGCGCGGACGGCGGGGAGGGCGGGCACGGGCTGGGGTTGTTCGCGCTGACCGCACACGCCGCCGGCCTGTGCGACGATGTGGCCGCGTGCGTCGAACGGCTGCTGCCCCGGCGCACCGTCTACGAGCCGTCACCTGCTCGCCATGCACATTACCAGGAGCGGTTCGCGGTCTACCTGGATGTCGTCAAACGGTTATTGCCCGTATTCGATCGGTGTGCGGAATGAGCGACGAGTAATGAGTAAGGAGTAATAGTCTTTACTCGTTACTCCTTACTCATTCCCGAACGGAGTCCGTCCATGCTCGTCAATTCCCTGCCCTGGCTTCAGGCCGCACAGCGCGGCGGCTATGCCGTCGGCGCCTTCAATGCCAACACCCTGGAGCAGGTGCAGGCCATCGTATCGGCCGCAGCCGTCGAGCGCGCGCCGGTCATCATCCAGATCAGCCGCCGCGCCCTGCAGTATGCGGGCCTGGGCGATGCGCGGTTGGGGCTGCACTACATCGTCGCCATTGCGCAGGTCGCGGCTGAGAGCGTCGACGTGCCCGTCGGCCTGCACCTGGACCACGGCGACGAGGCGGATGTCCTGCTGGCGCTGGAGCTGGGCTTCACATCGGTCATGTTCGACGGGGGAGAGCTGCCGTTGGCGGAGAACATTGCGGTCACGGCACGGCTCTGCCGGGCCGCACACGCCGCGGGCGCCGCCATCGAGGCTGAGTTGGGCGAGGTTCCGCGGCTCAATGCGGCGGGCGAGGCGGACCCAGGCGCGCTGACCCGGCCGGAGGAGGCTGCTGAGTTTGCCGCAGCGACCGGCATCGACACGCTGGCGGTCGCCATCGGCTCGGTGCACGCCGCGCGGCAGAAGGACACGCAGCTCGACCTGCCCCGGCTGGCCGCGATTCGCGCCGCGGTGGACGTGCCGCTGGTGTTGCACGGCGCGTCCGGCGTGACCGACGCCTCCCTGGCCGAGGGCATCCGCCTGGGGCTGTGCAAGGTCAACGTCGCCACACAGCTCAACCAGGCATTCTCGTCGGCCGTTCGGGAGGTGCTGTCAGCCAACGCGCGCGAGATCGACCCGCGGCGCTATCTGGGCCCGGCGCGTGACGCGATGGCCGCGCAGGTGGCCGAGCGCATCCGGGTGCTCGGCTCCGCGGGCAAGGCGGCGGAAGGCGGCTGAGCGCTCAACGTGATCCTCTGCGTCAACCCCAACCCGGCTATCGACAAGACCGTGGTCGTGTCCGGCTTCCAGCTCAACGCCATCCACCGGCCCGCGAGCGTGCTGGCGCTGCCCGGCGGGAAGGGGTGCAACGTGGCGCGCGCCCTCGTCACACTGGGCGAGTCCGCGATGGTGACGGGCTGGGTGGGCGGCCACGCGGGCCGGTTCATCGAGGAGGGGCTGGCCGCAGAGGGCATCGGCGCAGCGTTCGTGCACACGGAGGCCGAGTCGCGCACCTGTCTTTCGATCGTTGACAACGAGAGCAGGGGCGTCACCGAAATCTATGAGCGTGGCGAGCCTGTCGCCGAATCAGAGGTGGCCGAGCTGTTGGCACAGTATTGCGCACTGCTCGGGCAGGTCACGGGCGTGACGCTTTCCGGCACGCTGCCGCCCGGCTGCCCGCCCGACCTCTACCGCACATTGATCGAGATCGCCCGCGAGCACGGCCTGCCCGCGTATCTCGATTCCTCCGGCGAGGCGCTGCGCGAAGGGCTTCTGGGGCGGCCCGCGCTGGTCAAGCCAAACGCAGCCGAGTTCGCTGACCTGGCCGGCGCGCAGTCGACAGGCCCGGCGAATATGATCCGCGCGATGCAGGAGATCGCCGCGCGCTACGAGACGACCGTCGTGGTGTCACGCGGGGCCGCGGGCGCGCTGGCGAGCGACGGCCGTGCGGCCTGGGAGGTTCGTGCGCCGAGCATCGACGCGGGGAGCGCGGTGGGTTCCGGCGACTGTCTCCTGGCCGGACTGGCTTTCGGGTTGAGCCGGGGGCTGCCGCTGCCTGAGGCGCTGCGCCGCGGCGTGGCCGCCGGCAGCGCGAACACCCTGCACACTGGTGCGGGCCGCTTCACCCGCACCGATTTCGAGCGTCTGCTCGCTGAGAGTGTCGTTACCATCATCCATGAAAGGGATGCCGCACCATGACCCGTCACGCTATGACCCCGCGCGAGCGCGTCCTGACCGCGTTCGCCCACGCCGAACCGGACCGCGTGCCTGTTGACTATTCCTCGAACCCCGGCATCGACCGGCGGCTGAAGGACCACTTCGGGCTGGCCGCGGATGACCACGAAGGGCTGTGCCAGGCGCTCGGCGTGGACTTTCGCCATATCGGTGCGCCCTATATCGGCCCGAAGCTGCACGCCGACGCGCCGGGCGTCGTCGTAGATATCTGGGGCATCCACCGGCGCTGGGTGGAGCACGAATCCGGCGGCTACTGGGACTACTGCGACTGGCCGCTCAAGGACGCGACGGTGGAGGAAATCGAGCAGTGGCCCATGCCTTCGCCCGACGACTATGATTACGCCGTCGTCGCCGAACGCTGCCGCCAGGCCGGCGACTATTGCCTCGTCGCGGGCGGCGCGGGCCTGGGCGACATCATCAACAGCACGGGGATGCTCCGCACGATGGAGCGGGTGCTGGTGGACCTCATCACCGATGACCCGGCGCTGTGCTGCTACCTGGACCGCAAGGCGGCGGTCGAGCTGGAGGTCATTTACCGCACGATCGAGGCGGCGCAGGGCCGCATCGATGTCCTGGGCATGGGCGAGGACCTCGGCACGCAGATCGCGCCGATGATCAGCCTCAAGCTGTACCGCCAGCAACTGCGCCCGCGCCACCAGCGCATCATCGACATCGGCAAACATTTCAACATCCCGGTCATGGTGCACACCTGCGGTTCGAGCAGTTGGGCCTACGACGACTTCATTGAGATGGGCGTCTCGGTCGTGGACACGCTCCAGCCCGAGGCCAAGAACATGCAGCCCGCGCACCTGAAGCAGCGCTTCGGGGGCAAGCTGGCCTTCCACGGCTGCATCTCCACCGCCGGGCCGGTCGCGTACGGCACGGTAGACGACGTGGTCAAGAACGTGCGCGAGACGCTGGAAATCATGATGCCCGGCGGCGGTTATGCACTCGCGCCGACGCACCAGCTCCAGGATAACTCGCCCACGGAGAACGTGCTCGCCATGTACGAGGCCGCGCGCGAGTACGGCGTTTATTGAGCGGTTGCAGGTTCGAAGGTTGAAGGTTGCAAGTTGAAGGTGGGTGTTATACCCGTAACTTGTAACTTTCGAACCTGTAACCTGTAACCGGTCGCGGGAGTACCGATGACCGACAAGCTCCTGTGGAAACCTGACTGGGATATCGCGCAACGCAATCTCGTCCGCTGGTGGCGGGGCGAGGGCCTGGCGCTGCACCTGACCGTCCGCCGTGAGACGCCCCGGCCCGACGTGCAGCCCCCGCCGGTCGAGCCGGCAGACGTCGCGACGTGGTGGACCGACCCCGTGTACCGCTGCAGCCGCGCCGAGTGGCACATGGCGAACGTCGATTTCTGGGCCGAAGCGTTTCCTTACTTCGATACCCAGATCGGCCCCGGCAGCCTCGGCGCGTTCCTCGGCGCACGGCTGGAGTTCGACCGGGAGACGGTGTGGTACTGGCCGGTTGTCAGCGACCCGGACGGCTATGGCCCTATCCGCTTCGAGCCGGAGGGCAACCACTGGTTCGCGGCGCACATGGCGCTTATCGAGGAAGGCCTGCACCGCAGCGAGGGCCGGTACCTCATTGGCATCCCCGACATGATCGAGAACCTGGACACGCTGGCCGCGCTGCGCGGGGATGCGCCCCTGCTTTATGACCTGGTGGACCGGCCCGGCTGGGTGCTCGACCGGCTGGCAGACCTCAATACGGCTTACTTCGAGGCTTTCGACGTGATGTATGCGCGGGTCAAAGACTCGGTGGGCGGGAATGCCTTTTCCGCGTTCCAGATTTGGGGGCCGGGCAAGACCGCCAAGGTGCAGTGCGACATCTCGGCCAACCTGTCGCCTGCGATGTTTCGCCGCTTCGTCCAGCCCTATCTGGCGGCGCAGTGCGAGTGGCTGGACTTCTCCCTCTACCATCTCGACGGCACGAACGCGCTGCAGCAGGTCGACCCGCTGCTCGAGGTGTCCCAGCTCAACGGCATCGAGTGGACGCCCCAGGCCGGGCGGCCCGGCGGCGGCGATCCCTGCTGGTTCGACCTGTACCGGCGCATCCGCAAGGGGGGCAAGAGCGTGCAGGCCGTCGGCGTGCAGCCGGACGAGGTCGTCCCGCTCATCGACGCGGTGGGGCCAGAGGGCCTGTATATCCTCTTGTCCGGCGCGGTGGACGTGCGCACCGCGGAAGCGCTGATGCGCGCGATCGAGCCGTACCGGTAAGAAAGGAACGATCACATGACACAGACAACCACAGGCGCGCAGCGTCTGCCGCTCGCCAGCCTTGAAGCCTGGCAGGCGCTGGGCTATGGCATGTTCATCCACTTCGGCATGAGCACGTTCGACAATGACGAGTACTCGCGCGGGGACAAGCCCGCGTCACATTACGCACCCGACCGTCTGGACGTGGACCAGTGGGTCAGCGTCGCGCGCGATGCCGGCATGCGCTATGCCGTGCTCACCACCAAGCACGTCTCCGGCCACTGCCTCTGGCCGAGCCGCTTCACGGACTATCACGTCGGCAACAGCGGCAACACGACCGACGTCGTGGAGGCGTTCGTCAACGCGTGCGAGCGCCGCGGGGTCATGCCCGGTTTCTACTATTGCTCGTGGGACAACCACCACCTGTTCGGCTCGTTGACGCCCACGCTGACGCGCTGGGAGCAGGCGTTCACGACACAGGAGTACCGCGAGTTCCAGTGGGGGCAGATCGAGGAACTGCTCACGAACTACGGCCGTATCGGGGAGGTGTGGATCGACATCCCGATGGTCCTGCCACGGGACTACCGCCACAAGCTCTACAACCGCATCGCGGAGCTCCAGCCGCAGGCCTATATCATGATGAACCACGGCATCGGCGACGGCTCGAAGTTCAGTGTTGCGGCCGCGTGGCCGACCGACCTCATCTCTATCGAGCGGTTCCTGCCCAACAGCCACGGCGGGTACGTGCCGTGGCGCGAGATTGAGGGCCAGACCTACTACATCCCCGGCGAAGTATGCGACCCCATCGGACAGGAGTGGTTCTATGTGGAATGGGATCGCCCGCGCAGCGACGCAGAGCTGTTGGGCATGTACCTGGTCGCGCGCAGCCGCGGGACAAATCTGCTGCTCGACGTGGGCCCTGACCCGCACGGCGTCATCCCGGAGCGTTACGTGGCGGCACTGATGCGTCTGCGGGCCAATCTCGACAAGTTGGGCATGTAGAGCGGAGGGGCGATGAACCCGCGCGAACGCTTCTGGGCGACGATGCGCTATCAGCCGGTGGACCGGCTGCCCTTTTGGTCCGACTGGCTCGGCCCCTGGGAGACCTGGCGCGAGCAGGGGTTGCCCGTTCCGCCGGGCGTGGAGCCGGATACGTTCGACTCTCGAGCCTGGTTTATCCGGCACTTCGGCTTCGAGGGCATGTACTCCGCTTTCTGGGGCATCCCGCGCGTGCCCGTGAACATCGGGCCTTGTCCCGGCTTCGCATACGAGCTGTACGAAGAAACGGACGCGTACCGCGTCTACCGGTCGGGCAACGGCGTCGTGGTGCGCCAGTTCAAGCCGCCGCACGGCTCGCTGCACTCGACGCAGTTCGTCGAATACCCCATCAAGACCCGGCAGGACTGGCAGCGGTTCCGCGATGAGCGGCTGGACCCGGCAGCCGCGGGCCGCTACCCGGATGCGGCCACCTGGGAGGCGCTCAAACGTGAGTGGGCTGCCAGCGACATTCCCATCAGCATCGACGGCGGCAGCTTCTACGGCTTCCTGCGGGACTGGATCGGCTTCGAGGGACTGAGCTATCTGCTGTACGATGACCCACGGCTCGTCCGGGAGATGATGGAGTACCTGGGCGACTTCTTCGTGGAGGTCTTGCGCCGCGCGCTGCAGGAGGTACGCATCGACTTTGCGATGTTCTGGGAAGACATGTGCTACAAGACCGGGCCGCTCCTCTCGCCCGCGATGTTCCGCACGTACATGCTGCCGCAGTATCGCAAGGTCACGCGCTGCCTGGCCGAGCACGGCGTCGAGCTGTCGTGGGTGGATTGCGACGGGAACATCGAGGCGCTGCTGCCCCTGTGGGTGGAGGGCGGCGTGCGGGGGTTCTATCCCTTGGAGGTCGCGGCAGGGATGGACCCGGTCAAGCTGCGGCGGCAGTATGGCCGCTCGATCGTGATGTGGGGCGGGGTGGACAAGCGTGCGCTGGCAGAAGGGCCGGCCGCCATCGACCGGGAGTTGGCGCGGCTCGCGCCGGTCGCCGCGGAGGGCGGCTTCATCCCGCTCGTGGACCACGGCGTGCCGGATGACGTGCCGTACGCGCACTACCTGTATTACCTGGAACAGCGGCAGCGGCTGTGGGGCGCAGCCGAGCCGTCGTAGGGCAGGTCAACCGTACCGTTGTCGCCCTTCGCGCAGGATGTCGACAATCTCTTGAGTGGTGACGCCGAGGTCCACGACTCCAACATCCAGCGGCGACCCGCGTTCGGCTTCCGGTCGTACTACAAACACGCGGCCATCTCGCCGGCGGATACGCACCTCGCCCTCCTGGGCTGCTTGCTCCAGTAGGGCAGACAGATTCTGTCGCGCTTCGGAATACGTGTATTCGTTCATTACGATGTCACCTCCAATACAGCTACATCAACCCGACGTGCCAGAGTTCGCAGCGGGACATCCAGCGTAAGCAGAGGAGCGCGGTACCGGCGGGCGCAGGTCAACAGGTACGCATCGTATGCATAGATACCAAGTCTGCCCGCCATTTCAACTGATTCAGCGAGTTCGATAGCAACAAAGCGTATTGGTATCTCCCCATAGAGCGAGAGCGCGTCGAGCACTGTGGACAGGTCCGTTCTGCCCCGTCGTAACATGGCCGAAAACGCGTTCCCGATTTCCCAATGTACGGAAGGGGGCGCGATGAGATTGGCTCCGATGGTGAGACTGAGCAGGTGTTCACGCTCCGGCTCCCCAGCGAGGACCGCAATGAGCGCAGAAGCATCGATGACGATATCCATTTGACATCCTTATCTGTTTAGTACAATTGTACAACTATTTGTCAAGAGGGTGCAAGCTATCGCGGACCTCGCTTCACGTGGTAGAATGCGCTTACATACCCTGACTCAACGATCTGAGTACCTCATGGAGCCACTGGCATTGCGCTTCTACGACTGCAACACCTTCTTCGGCCTGCCGTCCGGCAAGTCGGCCGCGACCGTCCCGACGGTGGAGGGTCTGCTGGCGGAGATGGACCGGGCGGGCATCGCGCGCGCGTTGACGTGGCACATCAGCCAGCACGACGCGTCGCCGTGGGTCGGCAACCAACTGCTGGCGGATGCAATTGCACCCCATGACCGGCTCGCCGGCTGCTGGACCATCCTGCCCAACTGTGCGCGCGAGTTCCCGCCGCCAGAGGAGTTCTTCGCGGCCATGGCCGCGGCGCGCGTGGCCGCGCTGCGCGTCTTCCCGACGCCCCACCATTACCTGCTGAATGCTGTTGCGATGGGCGACTGGCTGGCCGCGCTGAGCGAGCGCCGCGTCCCGTTGTTCCTCTCATTGCGCCGCGGGATTGAGTGGCACGTCATCTACGCGCTGCTGGCCGATTTCCCGGAACTGACCTGTGTGATCTGTGACCACGGCCCGTGGGGCGCGGACCGCTTCTTCCGGCCGCTGCTCGCCCGCTATCCCAACGTGCACGTCGAGCTGTCACAGTACATGCTCGACGGCGGCATCGAGGCGTTGGTAGCGGACTACGGGCCGCAGCGCATCCTGTTCGGCAGCGGCTTCCCGGAGTCGTACATGGGCGGCATGATGCTGGCCTTGCGCCATGCGCAGATTCCTGACGCGGCGAAACAGGCCATCGCCGCGGGGAATCTCGAACGGCTGTTGAGCTGGTGAACTGGTTCGTAGTAGGCACTTCAGTGTCCGGCGCTGAAGCACCTACTACAAACCTTCTCTTTAGCGAGGGGTGACATGCTCTCCGATTCCGGTCTGGCGCGCGAGTTCTGGGCGTACGGCCGCGCGGCCGCCTGCCCCATCTATGACATGCACGGCCACATGGGTGCGTGGCACTCCATCTATTTTCCGCGGCCCGATGCACCCGACATGGTGCGGACGATGGACGAGTGCGGTGTGCGGTTGTTGGTGTTCTCGCATCACCTGGCGCTCTTTGCGCCTGACATCGGCAACCGGGCCAGCATCGAGGCCGTCCGCCGCTATCCCGACCGGCTGCGTGCGTACTGCGTCATCAACCCGAACCATCCCGCGCAGGCGGCGGCGGACCTGGACGCGTTCGAGGCGCACCGCGACGTCTTCATCGGCTTCAAGTTCCTGTCCGACTATCACCGCGTCCCGTTGAGCGATGAGGGGTACCGGCCTGCGCTCGCATATGCGGACCGCCGCGGCCTGCCCGTGCTGATGCACACCTGGGGGGGCAGCCCGTTCGACGGTGCGGTGGAGGTGCGCAAGGTCGCGGAACGGTATCCGAACTGCCGCGTCCTGCTCGGCCATTCGATCCATGACGATTGGCAGGCGGCCAGCGCGCTTGCGCGGGAGTTCCCGCAGCTCTACCTGGAGCTGACCGCAGTGTTCGATGACCGGGGCAGCCTGGAAGCGCTCTGCGGCGAGGCCGGATCCGACCGGTTGCTCTTCGGCACGGACCTGCCCTGGTTCGACCCGCACCACGCGATGGGCGCGCTGCTCTCCGCGCACATCACGGACGACGACCGCCACAACATCTGCCACCGCAACGCAGAAAAACTGCTGGCAGGCCTGTTATAGAGAGGGGGGTCCGCATCTGAGGATGCGGACTCCGCACCTTACACTGAGGAGTGTCGCATCCTCAGATGCGACACGGTTGTGGAGTCTGCGATTCAAGGAGTTAGCTGGCAATGGCGCAACGCAAGCTCGCGATTCACGGCGGGACGCCTGCCCGCCGGCAGGGTTTTCCCCCGATGTACCCCGGCGGCATGAGCATCGGACAGGAGGAAGAAGAGGCCGTTCTCAATGTGCTCCGCACCAAACGGCTGTTTCGCTACTACGGGCCACAGCCGGGCCTTTCGCTGGTGGATGAGCTGGAGGCTGCGTTCGGCGCACATCACGGCGCGCAGCACAGCCTCGCGGTGACGTCGGGCACCGCCGCGCTGATGTGCGGGCTGCAGGGCATCGGCGTCGGGCCGGGCGACGAGGTCATCGTGCCCGCGTATACCTGGATTGCATCAGCGTCCGCGGTCCTGGCGGTCGGCGGCGTGCCGGTCGTCGCTGAGGTGGACGAGTCGCTGACCCTCGACCCGGCGGACGTCGAGCGCAAGATCACGCCTTACACCCGCGCGATCATGGCCGTCCACATGCGCGGGGCGGCCTGCCGCATGGCGGAGCTCCAGGCGCTTGCCGCGCGCCACAACCTGCGCCTGATCGAGGACGTGGCCCAGGCGAACGGCGCCAGCTACCGCGGGCAGCGCCTCGGTACGTTCGGCGACGTGGGTTGCTTCAGCCTCCAGTTCAATAAGATCATCACGTCCGGCGAGGGCGGCATGGTCATCACGAACGACGAGGCGGTCTGGAAGCGGGCAGTCATGTGGCACGACGTCATCGGCGGGCTGCGCAACAACTTCCCCGCTGAAGACATCATCTGGGGCGTCAACTTCCGCATGCCGGAGCTGCTGGCCGCGGTCGCGCTGGCGCAACTGCGCCGGCTGGACGGCCTGCTCGATGCGATGCGCGCCCGCAAGCGGATGCTCAAGGCCGGGCTGGCGGAGGTTGTGCAGGCCCGCGGCATCGGCTTCCGTGAGATGGTGGACCCCGACGGCGACGCAGCCATCGCGCTCGTCATGTTCCTGCCCGATGCCGCGCGTGCCGAGGCCGTCGCTACGGCGCTCCGTGCGGAGAACATCGGCGCGGGCGTGCTCTACCATCCCGATCACAGCGACTACCACATCTATCGCCACTGGACGCCGATCATGGAGCAGCGCACGTGGACCGCAGACGGCGGACCGTGGCGCTGGGCGCAGCGCGATATCCGCTACACGCCCGACATGTGCCCGCGCTCGCTGGACCTGTTGGGTCGCGCGGTGCATCTGGACATCAGCCCGCTGCTGACGAACGAGGATGTGGAGGAAACGCTGGAAGGCCTGACCTCGGTGCTGGCGCAGGTTTGACCGGCGGCGCAAGCATCCTGAGCGGGTACACGGCGCAATGCTCCATACGCACATTGGCCAGTCGAAGGATGACGGGCGACTGCCGCACATACCAGTTGCGTGCGGTCGGTCACTCTTCATCAACCGTGATTCAGACAACTGACATCTTTCTCGCGCTCCGGGACACTGACGCCAACCATTGATGACGGGGGAGGGCAACTGTGCCACGACCGTATACCGTGCGCGCGGTGCATTGTGACCACCGCGCCGGCGACGAAGAGATTTACGCGGCATTAGTCCGCGCGACGCAGCCGCTAGACCGCGCCTGGGAGAAGCTGCGCAAGGCGCAGCGCATCGGCATTAAGTTCAACCATCACTGGGGCGAGCACCATGTCGTGATGCACGCAGGCCACCGACAGCAGCTCGTCAGCGACCAGGTAGGCCGCGCGGTGCTGCGGCTGCTGCGTGAGCGGACGCGGGCCGATATCTTCGTGGTGGACGTCGGCGTCGAGCGCAACCTGCCTGAGGACCCGCCGGACTCACTCGTCCAGCTCCGCGAGGTCATGGCCGAGTACGACGTCCCGTTCGTGGACGGGCGCACGGACCCGGTCGAGTGGGTGGATGTGCCGGGTGGCGGCCAGATGTTCCGCCGCTATCCCGTCCCGCACTCGACGACCGAGGCCGACGCGATAATCTCGGTGCAGAAGCTCAAGAACCACTCGTTCATGGGCATCACGCTGTGCCTGAAGAACCTGTTTGGCCTGATGCCGCTGCAGCCGGACGGCCGGCCGCGCAGCTACTACCACCATCTCGTCCGCATGCCGTACATGCTGGCCGATTTGGGCCGCATCTATGACCCGGTGCTCAACATCCTGGACGGGCTGGTGTGCCAGGCCGGGCAGGAGTGGGGGCCGGGCGACCACCCGCGCATCGCCGACACGCTCATCGCGGGCGACCAGGTCATCGCGACCGATGCGGTCGGTGCGCACCTGATGGGCCATGACCCGCAATCCGACTGGCTGACCGAGCCTTTCCACCGCGACCGCAACGCGCTGCTCATCGCGGCGCAGGGCGGCTTCGGGACGGTGGACCTGGCCGACATGGACTACGCGTCGGAGGTGGAGGCGCCCGTGGGCGAGTTCTTCTCGCGGGTGACGGACTCGCGCGAGACGGTGATCAGCTGGCGGCGCACCACCGCGGAGCAGGGCCTGTACTACCGCGATCACATGCACGAGATTGCGCGCGAGCACGCAGGCCGCTACATCTTGCTGCACATGAACAAGGTCGTGTGGTCGGAGACCCAGGGTAATCTGAATATGAGCCGCCGCGACCTGGCGGGGCTGTACAAGGACCAGGCCCTGTGGATGAAGTACGTGGACCCGGACGAGGCCGAGGGCGAGCACTATCAGGTCTACGAGGACACGCTGGCGCACTTTCCGGCCGTTTGAGGAGCCATGCCCGAATACGATATACCATACTGCAACGCAGCCGGTCACTGGACCGTCGCGACGCATTTGCGCGTCCGCTTCTACGAGACGGACCAGATGGGCGTCGTGCATCACAGCGTTTACATCCGCTGGTTCGAAGAAGGGCGCAGCGCGTTCACGCGCGCTATGGGCTATCCCTACTCGCGCATGGAGTCCGAAGGATTATCCCTGGCCGTCACTGAGGTGCAGGCACGCTACTACCATCCCGCGCGCTACGACGAAGAAGTGGCGGTGATCTGCTCCCTGGAGGAGTTCCAGAGCCGGGGCCTGACCTTCAGCTACGAGGTGCGCCGCGCGGCGGACGATACGCTGCTCGTCACCGGGCGGACGAAGCTCATCTCCGTAGACCACCAGGGCCGTGTTATACGTATCCCGGACGCCATGCGTCGCGGGCTACTCGCCGGGGCGGTCGAGCAGGGATAAAATCGGGCCGCAACCATTCTTATGCCAACTACCGCTCTGGCCGGTCTCCGACCGAGCCGGAGCGCCGATGGAACCGGGCCGCAACCACCTTACGCCGGATTGAGAGTTAAAACCTTTGCAACTGTCACGGACATTCATGCAGCGCCTGGGCCTGGGCGGACGCTCGGTTGACATCACGCACGGCCGGCTGCGCGATAACATCTGGCAGCTTAGCTGGCCGCTGATGATCAGCCAGGCCTTATCGTTCTTCCCGGGCCTGTATGACGCCTACTGGCTCGGCCAGTTGGGGTCGTACGCGCTTGCCGCAGCCATGATTGCGATTACGCTCCGCATCACCCTCATCAGTGTGCTGATGGCGCTCAGCGGGGCCAGCGCCGCGGTCATCAGCCGGTATGTCGGCGCTGAGGAACATGAGCTGGCGAACCGGGCCGCGACGCAGGCCGTGATCCTGTTCGTGCTGGCCTCCGGCGGCCTGGGGATTCTCGGTCTGGTGTTCATCGAGCCGCTGTTGACGCTGGCCGGCGCGAGCGGCGATCTGCTGGCCCCCACGATGGCGTATGCCCGCGTGATATTCGCCGGACTTATTGCGCTGGAGATGGTCCCCAGCATGGGCGGCATGCTGAGTTCCTCCGGCAATCCCCAACTATCGCTTCAGATGAATCTGTTGACCCTGTTTTCGTTCCTGGCCTTGGAGCCGCTGTTGATCGGCCTGGGCTTGGGTGTGACCGGCGCGGCGCTGTCGCTCGTGCTGGCGAACACGGCCGGGATGTGCTACGGGCTGTTTCTGCTGGCGAGCGGCCGGGCCGCAGTCCGCATCGAGCGGCGCTATGCCCGCCCGGACCTGAGCATGATGTGGCGCATCCTGCGCATCGCCATCCCGGGCATCATCCAGAAGGGCATTCCGAATCTCACCAACAGCATCCTGCTGCGGTTCATGGCCGGATACGGCGCGGCGCCGGTCGCCGTCTTCAGCCTGTTCGGCCGCCAGAGCAGCCTGCTGCTGGCACCCGCCGGCGGACTGAGCGTCACTGCGCCGGCGATGGTGGGACAGAACCTCGGTGCAGGCCAGCCGGCGCGCGCGGGCCGTGCGGTCAGGCTCATCGCCGCGGCTACCGCCGTGAGTGGGGCGCTGTTGCTCGGGCTGCTGATCCTGTTTGCCAGACCCGCCTATGCGGCCTTCACAACTGACACGGAGACCATTAGCCTGGGGGTGCAGGTGATTGCTGTACTCGCGCTTTACCGGCTGCTGCTCCTGCTGAGCACGGTGCTGGACGGCGCGCTGACCGGCGCGGGCGATACGGTATCGCCGATGGTGGTCAACTTCATTGCGCAGATTGTGGTGCTGCTGCCCGCCGTGTGGTTACTCTCTACCGTTGCGGGCTTGGGGGTCCATGGGATTTTCTGGGCGCTGGTGATCGGGTTCGGCGTGCAGACGCTGCTGCTGGCGCTGCGCTTCCGGCAGGGCCGCTGGCAAAGCGTGCGGATCTGATCAATACTCGTAGGGGCGAGGTCACCTCGCCCCTACACCAACGGTTTTGTCAGGCTTACTTAGTCGTCGCCTTCGCCGTCATCTGCGGCGGCCGTCTCAACATCGGGTGCGCGCGGGTCCCAGCGTTCTATCGCGTGGCGCTGGATAACAATGGGGCCGCCGGCTGTCTCCAGTTCCAGCGCACCCAGGTCCCACCACTTCACGCGGCCCGTCTGCACCTGTCCGTTCCAGAGGTGCAGCGTGATGGGCGTATCGTTCATGCGCGCCTGGACCAGCGCTCGGCTGAGCGCCTTGCGCGGCCAGTCCAGCCGCCACCGCAGCTCCTCGAACGACTGCTCGTAATACCCGGCAATGAGCCGAATCGATGCGTCATCGCCAACCGCCCGATAGCGCTGCTCCATCTGCCGGTAGACGCCCTTCGTCAGGTCAGGCAGGGCCGTTTCGATGTCCAGCGGCGTCACGCCCCCGCGCTGTGCGCGCAGGAGCCGCAGATAATCACCCAGGCTCATGTTGGCTGCTCCTGCTCACGGGACGGGGCAGGCGTGTCCGCTGACCTGGCGTAGCTGACGATCGCGAGCTTGTTGACGGTGATCTCACGGCCGCTCGCTTCCCGCAATGTGATGTTGTACGGGCCGAACCCCACGATGACGCCGGTGAGGGTTGCACCATCGAACAGCGTGAAGTGCAGTGGCGTGCCGGCTTCCTTTACATCGGTCAGATAGCGCAGCTCGTACTGGTCGACGGCCTCGGGCAGATAGGCCCGGTGACGTTCAGCCGTGCGTCCCTCACGCAGCTCCGTCTGTAGCTGGGTGAGCAGCTTGCTCGCGGTGGGCCGGTCGATCTCCGTCAAGGACTTGCCCAGTTCCGCCTCGATGTGGGCCTGGGTGCGGCCCAGCCGCGCCAGAACATCCTGCAAATGCGCAATCTGGCTGGGTCGGGCAGGGGCCGGCGGCCGCGGTGCGGCGGTGCGCTGCGGACGCGCGCCGCGCTCGCGCGACTGGCGCGCCATGCCGCCTGGCGGCGCACCTGCCGCGGGACCGCCCGCAGATGCTTCGGGCCGGTCATTCGTTTGAGCAGCAGTTTGTGCGGGATTCGTCGCAGCAGAGGGCGCGGCAGCAGGCCGGGGCTGACGCTCCAACTGGCCTGCTCCCGGCCGCGGGTCGGACCGCAGCCGGAGGTCAGCTTCCTCTATGTAGAGCGCCCGCGCCAGACGCGAGAGATGCCGGGGATCGATGCTGCGCTGTCCTGCCTCGTACTCCATGATGAGACCGATCGGCAGACCGGCCCGGCTGGCGAGGGTCGCTACGCTCAACTTCTTCTGCTCGCGTAATGCCCAGAGGTTTTCAGCCATAGGATCTCCTTGCTGGAACCCGATGTGAGAGTTCGGGTTCGATGACTCGCGCACTAGCGTAAGCCTACAGGGCGAAAACCGCAGTAGTCCGTTTTACTTTCTGATTTCTACCTGTGGTTCCTGTGCCTGGTCGGCAGGCAGGGGGGGCAGGCGTTCCAGGCTGTCCAGCCCGAAATAGTGGAGGAACTGCAGGGTCGTGCCGTAGAGGAAGGGGCGGCCCGGCTGTTCGAGACGCCCTACCGGTTCCACGAGCTCGCGTGCAATCAGGGTGCGCAGCACGCCATCACAGTTGACGCCGCGAATCATCTCGATGTCCCCGCGGGTTAGCGGCTGGCGATACGCGATGACGGCCAGTGTCTCCAGCGCAGCCGTGGAGAGCTTGCTGCTCAGGTCAAGGCCCAGGAATTTCTCGATGTACGCGCTCGATGCGGGTGCGGTTGTCAGGTAGACGCGGTCGCCCTTGCGCAGCAGGCGCAGGCCGCGACCGGGGGCTGCAAAAGCCGCGCTGATGCGCTCCAGTGCCTCCTGCACGGCCTCCTCGGTTGCGCCGGTGACCTGCGCCAGCCGGGCCAGCGGCGTGGGCGAGGCCGCGACAAACAGCAGGCTTTCCACCACGCTCTGCAGGGCGTCGCCGCTGAGCACGATCTCGTTTGACGTTCCGTTGGGGCTGGTGTTCCCGCCGTCAACGGCTCCCGGCGGGGTGAGTTCGTGCGCGTCCGGTCCGATCACACGGCCGTCCCTTCTTGATAGGGCGCGTGCTTGATGCGCACCTCAACCTTGCCCAGTTGCAGGCCCATGCGTTCGGTAATCACCTCGCGCGTGACGCCGACCACCTCATCGGTCTTCATCGGCACATCCACTTCCGGTTGCGTCTCCAGGTCCAATCGCACATTCACGGACTGGCCGTGCGCGCTCACCACCGGCGTGACCGAGATGACATCCGCAAGCTGGTCGATGTGCCAGGTCAGCCGCCGTGCCACCGAGTCGGTCGTGACGGAGGCCTGGCTGCCCCCTTCGGTATGGACGCGCACGACGCGCGGTCCCCCGCGGCGCAGCTCGAAGGCCAGGAGCAGGCCGAACAGCAGCACGGCCAGCAGGACGACCGCCGCGCGTGCCACCATGAAAAGCGTACTGGAAGATTGCGCGAAATTTGCCAGGAAGGTTTGTAACCCCTCCGCCCCGGTGCGTACGGCGTTCAGCGCGTTGAAAGGTACGACGGCCAGGGTGATGAGTGCGGCCAGCAGGATCAGCAAGACCAATACAACGACGATACGATTGAAGACGTTCATTCCAACCTCCGCGATAGCGCAAAGCGATGGCCGGATTATAACACAGGCCTGCGGTAGAAGCTCGCACCGAGCACCACGAGCAAGCCGCCCAGCGTGAGCAGGCTGATGAGCGATCCCTGCTGCCAGCTTGCGGGACGATAGGTCAGCACCACGTCGTGCTGTCCCGCCGAGAGGCTGACCGCACGGAACATCAGGTTCGCCCGGAGGATAGGCGCGGGCGCGCCGTCCACCGTCGCCTGCCAGCCCGGGTAGAAGCTATCGGCCAGGACGAGCAGCGCGGGGGCCACGACATCGGCGCGCAGCGCGACCTGTTCGGCCGTGTACGATACGACCGTGACGGACTCGCCTGGGAACGTCGCGGCGGATGAATCGGCGGGCAGTTCCGGGAGCGTGGCGACATTGCTGAGGATCGCGCGTGTGCGCGGGTCAAACGCCGGGTCTGCCGGCGCCGCCAGCGCGGCTGCGTCGTCCGCAGCCAGTGTGGCTGCGTGCACCAGCCAGGCGCGGCCCGGTGCATCGGTTCGCTCGTAGACCTTGACATCGCCGCTGTGGATGCGCCGGAAATTGCCGCGCGGGGAGACGGTGATGGAGGTGTGCGCGGCGGTGCGCGCGTCGATGAGACTCAGGCCGCGCACGGTCAGACCAGGGCCGGCCGCGTCCGCCGCTATTGTGATGCGCACGGGCGTGAGCGGCGCGGCGAAGTCCAGCCGCAGCGGCACCGATTGGCCGTCACCGGCCGGGAGAGGGGCGACGAACGGCAGCGACACGCTGGCAGCGGCGGCAGCCACGACGACGGTCCCGCGCGCCGTCTCTCCGGCTGCACCTGCGGCCTTTGCGACGAGGCCCAGGCCTGTCGCGGAGAAAGCTGGATAGCCGGTGAGATCGAGTTCCACCGTCGCACCGGGCATCAGCGTTGCCGGATGTTCCAGGTCGTAATACACATCCTCAGCCCACAGGTCACGCTGCTTGTCTGTAATGACGAAGCGCACGCCGGTCAGGTCGAGCAGGCGGTCCGGCGGGATGTGCTGGAGCTGCTCGCGCAGGCGGCCGTCGGGTACCAGGCTCTCCGGCGGCAGGAACAGCGATTGGATCTGGACATAACGGTCCAGCGGCAGCAGGCCGCCGTCGTAACCGTCTACCGCGGGCAGGCGGAAGCGCAGCGGCAGGTTCGGCGCGATGACCTCGGTCTGCTTGAGCGCGCGCACCATGCGTTCGATCGCGTCCGCGGGCAGCCGGTCCGCCTGGATGCTGCGCAGCGCGGGGAGGTCGCCGGGGTCGAAGCGGATGTCGGACAGGCTGAGGAAGCGGTCGCGGCCCGCGGGCGGCTGCTCTGCGGTCGCTGCCAGCAGCGCGGCAGGCGCGTTGCGCAGTCCCGCGGCGAGCGGCGCGGTGGCCTGCGCGAAGGGCAGGGCGCGGCCCGCCAGCCAGAGCTCGAACAGCGCCAGCGCCAGGAGGCCTGCAACTGCAGCCCGCGGCCAGCGTCGCGCGGCCCGCACGAGGACGGCCGCAAGCAGCAGCGCGGCCAGCCAGCCGCCGATGGTCACGAGCGGGGGCCACTGTTGGATGGCAAGCAGCACCGCGCCGGCCAGCCCCAGGAAAATCAACGCGGCCTGGCGCAGGATATGACGTCCGAGGCGTGGCGCATGCGCCTGTCGCGGCAGGCGGAGCGTGTCCAGCCCGCAGCCGGCCAGCAGCGCGACGCCGAGCGCATACAGTTCCAGCCAGCGCGCGGGGGCGCGGAACAGGTCGAAGCCCGGCACGATGCGCCACAGCAGGTAGTAGACCGGATTGTACGCACCGAGCGCGAGGAACAGCCCTACCGCAGCGAGCAGCGCCGGACCGATGACTGAGCCGTGATCTGCGGTGGCCCGTCCTGAGCGGGTACGCAACTCGACAAAGTCCTCGGCGGCGTCGCCAGTCGAAGGAGCGACCTCATCCTTCGACTCCGGCCGGCGACCTGGTGGCGGCCTCCGCTCAGGATGCTCCATTCCGTGTACACCGGCCTGCCACGCGCGCCCCAGCGCCCACCCCGCCAGGACCAGCCCGACCATGCCCACGTAGCCGGCGAACTCCCCGTAGCCCTCGCTGGCAAATGCTTCCGCCAGCCCGCCGCCGTAGGGCGGCAGCAGCGACTGCGCCAGCAGCCGCGGCTGCAGGGAGAAGCTGGCCGCCTGGCGATAGGGCAGCCCGCCCGTGCGCAGCCCCAGGGCGTTGAGCTCCAGCGTCGGCAGCAGTTGCGCTGCTGACAGCGCCAGCGCCGGGACGACCGCGAGCAGCGGGGCGAGTGACGACGCGAGCAGGTGAACAGGTGAAGAGGTGAGCAGGTGAACGGGTGAAGAGGTGAACGGGTGAACGGGTGAAGAGGTGACGTCCAGCATCTCGCCCGAAACATCCTGCGCGGGTGGACGGCTCGACGTTGCCGACGGCGCAGCACCAGTCGTGGCATCCTGAGCGGGTGTGCGGCTCAACGCTGCGGACGGCGCATCTACAGTCGAAGGCTGTGGCGCCCGCCCGCCACGCCACAGCCGCGCGAGCCGCGCCAGCGCATACAGCCCCAGCGCCACCATGTTGATGAAGGTCGTCTGCGTGTGGCCGGCCAGCAGTTGCAGCGCGATGACGGCCGCGAACGCGACCCCCCAACGCACTCGGCCCCGCCAGGACGCAGCCCCGGCGGTCTCATCGTACAGCCAGAGCAGCGCGGGCAGCCAGGCCAGCGCGTTGAGCTGGTTGATGTTCTCGATGCGCGCCAGCGTGAACCCGCCCAGCGCAAACAGCGCGCCCGCAAGCCAGGCGGCCGGCCGGGTCAGGCGGAATGAACGCCGTGCGAGCGTGTAGGTGAACCCCGCGGCGAGCCAGACGTGCAGGAGCGCGGACCAGATGAGCGCGGCCTGCGATGTCAGCCAGCTCAAGGGCCAGTGGAGCGGATACAGCACCGCAGCCTGCGGGTTAGCCAGGAATGGCACGCCGAGAAACAGATATGGATTCCAGAGCGGCAGTTCGCCTGCGCGCAGCGCGGCCATGCGGTAATCCCAATACGGGTCGAAGTAGGTGAAGGCATCGACGCCGGCCAGGATGCGGTTCGTGGTCCCCAGCGGCCACAGGATGACGAGCGTCGCCAGCGCAAGCGTTGCCCACGCGCCGAGATCCGCAAGGAGGCTGCGCCGACGGATCATCGTCCGGCCTCCTGCACTGGCGCGATGCGATACAGCACGAAAGAGACGCTGCCGTCGCTGCGGTGGATGCGCTCTGCCTCGGCCAGCGCCAGCCCGCGCGCGGCCAGCGGTAGCCGGGCCGCATCCGCCCACTCCTGCTCAAAGGTCGGCAGGACGAGCCACTGCGGGCGGCCCTGCCGCGCCATGCGCGCAGCCACATCCGCCAGTTGCCAGCCGGAACCGAACCAGCGGTGCTCCTGGGGTGCGCCGAACAGGTAGTAATCGAAGTGCCAGCCGAGCGCGTGCTGGTAGATAATGGCGTCCGCAGGCTGGCTGCGCAGTTCTGCAATGACCTGGGGCAGGCCCGCGTACGCGCCGTGGTCGCTGCCGACGGGCAGGCGGCCGGTGACGCCGAATGCGGCCGCGGCGGTCAGCACGGCTGTGAGCGCGACCGCAAAGACGGGTCCCCGGACCCGCGTGAGCAGCTCCGCCAGCCCGCGCGCGGCGAGCAGGCAGACGAGCGGCAGCAGCGGCAGGAGGTAACGATCCCACGGCTGGAAGGTGATGAGGACGTGGACGGCGAAGTAGCCCAGGACATAAGTGGCGAACAGGAGCGTAGCAACGGATGAAGGCGAACCTTCAGTTCGCCCCGGATAAACGGATGGACGTGCGTCGTGCTCAGACCCCATCCGTTTATCCGTGGCTATCCGTTGCTGCGACGGCGGACATACGCGAGCCTTGCGCGCTGAATAGACCGCCACGGCGGCCAGGGCGACGATCAACGCGGTAATGATGGGGTGGCCGAACCAGTAGCCGGCCTGCCCGGCCCAGTGGCCCAACCGCGGCAGCCATTCCGCCGGCGCCGCGAGCGTCAACGGGTTGTAGGTGCTCAGGCTGCGGTCCCATAAGCTGGGCCGGTTGTGCCAGCGCAGGCTGTCCCAGTAGGTGAGCGGGCCGAAGACCAGCGCAAAGCCGACCAATGCAGCGCCGAAGGCTTTGAGATAGAGGATGAAGGATGACGTCCTGCGACTGGCCCGTGTGGAGGGGACAGGTTGTGCCATCCAACCGCTCAGGATGCCTGGGCTGCCGATCAGCATCAGCGCCAGGGGGATCACGAACACGCCCTGCTGCTTGCTGGCAACGGCCAGGGCGGCCAGCAGCCCGGCCACGAAGGGCCGCCGCGCGAGCGCGGCCCAGGCCGCAAGCACCAGCCAGAGCGTCAACCAGGGGTCGGTGAACGCGGTGGGCGCGAAGAGGATGGCAAACGGCGAGAGGGCCAGCAGCGCGGCGGCGAGCAGTCCCGTGCGGCGGTCAAACGCGGTCTGCGCCAGCCCGTAGAGCGCCGGCACCGCCAGCACCGATGCGACCATGCCCGGCAGCCGCAGCGCGAGGTCATCCGGCGCGGCCGCGCCTGCGCCGAACAGCCGGAGGCTGCCCGCGAGCAGGTAGAGCACGAGCGGCGGCTTGTCGATCCAGGGGCTCAGCAGCAAGGGGTCTTGCCCGGACGCGATCAGCCGCGCCCAGTAACCGTACAGCGCCTCGTCACGGTGGAGCGGGTAGGCGGTCAGGAACGGCACGAGCCGCAGTGCCAGGGCCAGCAGCGTGACCCCGCTCAAGACCAGCCAGGTGGGCCACGCCGTCGCCCGGAGGCTGAGCGGCCGGGCATGCGAAGGCCGGTTGCGCGCCGCCAGCACGTTCTACTCCGTCAAGCGATACTTCAGCAGCGTCCACATGACCGTCAGGCCATCGCGCCAGCTGATCTTCTTGCCCTCGTCGTATTCGCGGCCGTTGTAGGAGATGGGCACCTCGTAGATGCGATAGCCGCGCTTGAGAATCTTGGCGGTAATCTCCGGGTCGAAGCCCCAGCCCGGCGACTTGAGCCGCAACTGCTGGGCGACCTCGCGCGTGAAGACCTTGTAGCATGTCTCCATGTCGCTCAGGATCGTATCGAACAGGATGTTGGTGAACAGGGTCAGGGACTTATTGCCCAGCATGTGCCAGAAGAGCATAGCCTTGCGCGGGCCGCCCAGAAACCGGCTGCCGTAAACAACCTGTGACCGTCCCTCGATGATGGGCTGGAGCAGCGCCGGGTATTCGCGCGGGTCGTATTCCAGGTCCGCGTCCTGGACCAGCATGATGTCGCCCGCTGCATGTTCGATGGCCGTACGCACCGCTGCGCCCTTGCCGCGGTTCCGCTCGTGGTAGTGGACGAATACGTCGGGCAGCGCAGCCAGTTCAGGCAGGATGTCGCGCGTGCCGTCTTGCGAGCCATCATCCACGATGACGATTTCCTTCTCGACGGTCAGCTCGACGGTCCCATCCGGCGCGACCGGCAGACCGAAGCGCCCGTCTCGCACGCGCATCCGCATATCGACTGCGCGGACCCGCGCGACAATCTCCCGAATGGTTTCGCGCTCGTTATAGCAGGGAATCAGGACAGATAGCTTCACCCGGTTGGCTCCTGAAACAAGGAAAACGCGCAGGCATCCGGGGGGCCAGACGTCTGCGCGTGATAGGAGAGGGGCCCTGGGGCCGGAGCAGTTCCTGGTTGCGCTCTTACGGTTCATCCGAATCAGTGGTAGCATAGCCTTTGTGGGCGTCATCATGGGCCCAAGGCCCTATGCTACGAGTGATTCAGAGGGGCCCCTAGCCCTGTCCGACCTGGTGCGCCAGGATGATGGCTTCCGCAACTTCCTTCATAGGTTTGCGGTTGTCCATGCTCATCTTCTGAATCTTGCGGAAAGCCTCAGCCTCACTCAAGCCCTGCTTATCCATGAGGATGCCCTTGGCGCGGTCCACGAGCTTGCGCGTCTCCAGGGCTTCGGTCAGGTCGCTGACCTGCTTCTGCAGGTCCTTGAACTCTGCGAAGCGTGCGAGTGCAACCTCGATCGCGGGCGTCAATTCTTCCTCGCGATACGGCTTGACCAGGTAGGCGACGACCCCCGCCTCGCGCGCCCGCTGTACCAGTTCGCGCTGGCTGTAGGCGCTCAGCAGGACGACGGGCGCAATACGTTCCTCAGTGAGGACGCGCGCCGCCTCGATGCCGTCCATGTCAGGCATCTTGATGTCCATGATGACCACATCTGGGCGCAGCTCGCGCGCCTGGTTGACGGCGCTGCGCCCGTCAGCCACCTCGCCCACCACCAGGTAACCCAGGTTGGTGAGCATCTCCCGCAGATCCATGCGGATCAATGATTCATCGTCAGCAACAATAACTCGCGTGCGTTCCATTGTGTCCTCCTGGCTGCATGACCGGCTCCGGTTAGCACCCGTTGAAATTCCATGTTTTGCCGCTATGATTAGCCGCTGGTGGTCTTCCCCAGCAAGGCTTTCGGGAAGGCCACCGTGGCAACCACCCCGCGCTCGGGGTGATTCTCCAGGCGCACCTCGCCATGCAGGTCGCCCTGCACCAGGCTGCGCACAATCTGGAGGCCCAGGCTGGGGCTGCTGCCCAGGTCGAAATTGTCCGGCAGCGGTGTCCCGTCGTCGCAGATTTCGAGTTGCACGCGGTCGCCGCCGTCGGTCAGCTCGATCTGGACCTGGCCGTGTTTTCCGCCCGCATAACCGTGTTCCAGCGCGTTTTGGACCAGCTCGTTGATGACCAGCGCACAGGCTGTGGCCTGCTGGCTGGGCAGGTAGATGCTCGGCCCTTCGATGGTGAAGTCGACGTGCGTCCCGGGCGTAATCACCTGCCGCGCCTGGCCGACAATGCGCTGGCACACATCCTTGATGTTAATGGACTGGCTCTCGTCCAGCGACAGGAACTCGTGGATGACGGCCACGCTTAGAATCCGGGCGATCGCCTCATGCAACGCTTGCTGAGTGCTGTTGTCTCCGGCCCGCCGCGCCTGCATGCGCAACAGCGCCGCAATCGTCTGCAGGTTGTTCTTGACGCGGTGGTGAACCTCTTGAATCATGGTCGTCTTGACCTGGAGCTCCTCCTTCTTGCGGCGCTCCTCGGTCGCGTCATGAATCAGGATCAGCACGCCGCCCACCGCGCCGCGGTGACCCTGTCCGCTGAGCAGGCGGTCGAGCCGGCCGTACATCGTCGGCGGCGCCCAGACCGGCAGCAGCTTGCGCACCCAGATGTGGCCGCTCTCGCTAGACTCGCATTCCAGCGGCTGGCGAGACTGGATGGCGGTGATGGCCAGGTCATCATCGTTGGTGCCGAGATAGGAAAGCCGGCGTCCACGCAGGTCTTCCATATAACCCAGGCGGCGAAACAGATTGTTGGCAATGCCGCTGAGGTAGGTAATGCGACGTTGGGTGTCCACCAGCAGCACGCCGTCCATCTCGTGAAACGGTGACAGGCCTGCGGCTCCGGCCAGCTCGCCCCGCACGCACATGGTCTTGATCCACTCGACTGTTCGCCGGAACGAGGGATGGCGCTGCCGGTGGCGTTCGAGTTGAATCAGGCTGGTCTCGAAGCTCAAGAGCCCGATCAGCCGGCCATCATGGCCGAAAATGGGCCGCACATCCTGCATCACCGGCGCGCCGCCGGGCAAGTCCCGGTGCGCACGCACGCGCTTACGCTTCTTCACCGCATCCAGGATGACAGGCGCATCCCGGTTGATCCAGGTGCGCTCGATGAGATTGTCGGCGTGCAAGGGTGAGATGGAGTGTGGCTGAGCCTGGGCCACGACTCTGACCTGGCCCGCAGGCAGGGGACGCAGCAACAACAGGTCAGACCGGCTGATGTCAGCCGTGATGGCCATACCGAGGGCGACGTCTCGCAATTCCTGCGGGACTATATCAGGCAGCTCGTTCATCGCTCGTCGTTGATGCGGTCCTTGACAAAAACAGGGGGTGGGACAGACACATCCCACCCCCTCCAGTAGACGCTGGTCGGGGCGAGAGGATTTGAACCTCCGACCACTTGAACCCCATTCAAGTGCGCTACCTGGCTGCGCTACGCCCCGATTCGATATGAGATTATACTCAAGGCGGCGAAATCTGGCAAATCGGCGCAAGCCGTCGGGTGTGGTTCAGGCCGCCACCCGCCAGAACTGCACCTGACGGCCCCTATCCCGGCAGACGGCTGCCGATGAAGCCGCGCGCGCCGGCCGCGAACGCATTGACCGGCAGCGCGCGTTTCCCGGCCAGTTGCACCTCTTCCAGCCACAGGACTCCTTCGCCCGTGACCACGCCCGCGGTCCCGCGCGGGCCGGCTATGACCGTGCCCGGCAGAGCATCGGATCGTCCTTCGCCTGCGGCCCGGCTGCGCAGCACTTTCAGCAGCAGCCCGTTCCAGGTCGTGTAGGCGGAAGGCCACGGCTGATACGCACGTACGCGCCGCGCGATGAGGTCGGCAGGCTCGGCCCAATCGATCTGCCCGTCCTCTTTGTTGATGCGCGGGGCGTAGGTTGCGTCGGCGTCCTCCTGCGGCTGCGGCTGGATGTCGCCGCGCAGATACGCGGGCAGGGTGTCGATGAGCAGGTTGGCGCCCAGCGCAGCGAGCCGGGGCGTCAGCGTGCCGGTCGTGTCGTCCGCCGCGATGGGCAGGCTGGCCGTGCTGAGCACGGGGCCGGTGTCCACCCCCGCGTCCATGAGCATAATGCTGATGCCGGCCTCGGTGTCGCCGGCCAGGATGGCCGCCGCGATAGGTGCGGCCCCGCGGTGGCGCGGCAGAAGCGAGCCGTGAACATTGACGCAGCCGAAACGCGGCAGGTTCAGCACGGCCTGGGGCAGGATCAGCCCGTAGGCCGCGACCACCATCACATCGGGCGCGAGCGCGGCCAACTCAGCCTGGGCCTCCGCGCTGCGCAGCGTGCGCGGCTGCTGGATGGTCAGGCCGTACTGCAGAGCCAGCCGCTTGACCGGCGACATCTCGACCTGCTGCCCGCGGCCCGCGGGCTGGTCCGCGCGTGTCAGCACGCCCGCTACCTCGTACCCGGCAGCGAGCAGGGCTGCCAGCGACGGCACGGCAAATTCGGGTGTACCCATGAAGACGATGCGTGTCATAACACGACTATATCACAGCCGCAGGAGAAGGGACAAGGGATGCGCCACAATGCCAGATGCAAAGCTCTGCCAAAGATTGGAGTCGAGGCTTTAGCCGGATAGGTCAGCAGCTGGAGCACACTCCCAAACCGGCTGAAGCCTCGACTCCGATTGCGGTCACGATTGTTGAGTTACCGGCAACCGCGCGGTGATCAGGGTTCCCCGGCCGGATGCGGATTCGATCAGCAGGTGCCCGCCATAGAGCAGCGCGCGCTCGCGCATGCCCATCAGCCCGAAGTGGCCGGCCTGCGCGAGGTCGGCAGGTTGGTCGGGCGGGACGAAGCCGCGGCCGCCAGCCGCGCGAGGTGGCGCGCAGGCTCTTTGCAGACTATGCGACCGTCCTGGTGCCGCTGGGCCTGGCCGCGTGGATTGCCTTCTCGCTGGCCTTCGTGCTGGTCAACTTCTCGTATGCGTGGTCGGTTCTGGCGGACCCGTTCGGCTGGGGCTGGAACCTGCTCGGTACGGTCCACCTGCCGTGGACGCCCTACGTGCCCGGCCTCGTGCCCTACCTGCAGGTGCCGGTCCTGTTGCTGGGCCTGGCTGCCGCGATCTATCTTGCGCTGCGCACCGCGCGGCAGCACGGCCACGCGCCGCGGGCGGCCTGGCCTGTCGCCGGCTTCTGCACCTTTGCAACGCTGGGCCTGCTGGCGCTCTACCTGGCCTGATGACTATGAAACGTGAGCTTCTCGCCATCGCGATCGTATTGTGCATCGTCGTCCTGTTTCCCGCGGGCCTGTTCGGCTACGAGGCGCTGCGCACGCGGGCTATAGACGCGCCGGTCATCCATATCGAGGCCAAAGCGCCGGAAGCGGGCGGCTTTGTCCCGGACCGGCTGCGCCTCGTGGCGGGCCAGCCCGTCACGCTCCGCATCAGCTCGCCCGACGTGGTGCACGGCTTCATCATCCCTGAGCTCGGCGTGGACATCCCGGAGATCTATCCGGGCAAGCCCGTTGATGTAGCGGTTGTGCCGGAGGCGGCCGGCCGGTATGCCTTCGCCTGCACGCGCTGGTGCGGCGTCGATCACTGGCGGATGCGCGGGGTCATCGAGGTCGTGGCGGGCGCGAGCGGGGCAGGAGTAATGCCCACGCCGGTCGCGCCCCTGTTTCAGCAGCTCGGCATCGACATCGACGCGATGCGGCACGATGCCGCCGCGGCGCCCGCCGTCCGCCCGTCCGCACAGCGCGGCGCAGCTCTGAACGTGCCCCTGCCTGTTGAACTGGCCGCCGGTGCGACGCGGCGCACAGTGGCTCCGGCAGAGGCTTTCGAGCAGTTGCGTGCTGCGGATAGCACGGCCAAGCTCACCGACGAGGACGTGTGGGACCTCCTGGCGCTGGCATGGCTGCGGGACGTGCCGCCGGAGACCCTCGACCGTGCCGCATCGCTCTATACGCGGGACTGCGCGGCGTGTCACGGCGAGGCCGGCCGCGGAGATGGCCTGGCAGGCAAGAACCTGCCCGGCATGGCGAAGATGGACCCGATGATGCCTGCCGGCCCCGCGGACTTCACCAACGCCGGGCAGATGCTCTCGGCGAGCGACGTGCTGCTGCAGGGCAAGCTGCTTCGCGGGGGCATGGGCACAGGAATGCCGGAGTTCGGCTCGCTCTACAGCGAGGCAGAGCTGTGGGGCATGGTGGCGTACTTGCGTACGTTCCTGTTCGACAAGTGAGGGATTACAACATGGCAAAACAGCCCATCACGCCGCGCAAGACCGCGGCAGCGCCGGCCCCTAAGCGCACGCCCTGGCCGCTGTTCGTTGGCGCGGCCGCACTCGTCCTGATTATCTTCGGCCTGGCGGTGCTCATGCGGCCCGAGGGTGAGACGGCGTCGCCGTCCAGCCCACAGGGTGCAGGCGCTCCCGAGTTGACCGTGGACCGCGAACTGATCGATTTCGGTGAAGTGCCGATCGAGAAGGTCGTCAAGGCCACCTTCCTGCTCCGGAACACCGGCGGCTGGACACTCAAGATCCTCGACCAGCCGCAGGTGCGCGTCGTCGAGGGCTGCTGACCGCCCCGCGCGGTCGTCGGTTCGACGACATTGCAACCCGGCCAACAGACGACGCTCACGCTGGAGTTTACGATGCATGCCGGAATGGAAGGGCCGCACGACTTCCGGGTCGATGTGCGCACGGATGATCCGGCCCAACCCAATCGGGAACTGACCGTTCTTTCCAACTGGATTAACTAACAGCAGGTGACTCGCAGTCACCCGTCACAGCGTCGCACCGAGCGCAGTGGTCGTTTGACCGACCATTGCGCTCGCTTCATTTCAGGGGTTATGTAACAGAAGGCACATATGAAAATTCATCCGTTCGTCCACCGCGTTACATTGCTGTTGTTCCTGGTGATCTTTGCTGCCGGCTGCACGCGCGGTCAGGCGGTGCCTTCCGTGGCCCAGTCCGGTCCGACGCCCACCCCGTCTGAGATGAGCGCGGACCATGGCGACGACGGTCATGATCACCTGCATCACGGCGACCCGCTGCCGTTCAAGGATGTTCCTGCGTCAACTGAGACGCGCGGCGGCCAGCCGTTGGCCTACCGCATGGACGGTGACGTCAAGGTCTTCGAGCTGACGACGCAGCTCGTCAAGTGGGACATTCTGCCCGATGTGACCGTGACCGCGATGACCTACAACGGGACGGTCCCCGGCCCCGAGATTCGCGTCACGGAGGGCGACCGTGTGCGCGTCATCCTCACGAACACCCTGCCCTATTCCACGACGATTCACTGGCACGGCATCCTCGTGCCGAACGACATGGACGGCGTGCCCGACATGCCGCGGCCCGCGGTCGCGCCGGGTGAATCGTTCACCTACGAGTTCGAGGCCAACCCCGCGGGCACGTACTGGTATCACTCGCACGTGCAGAGCGATGCGCAGGTGATGACCGGGCTGTATGCGCCGTTCATCATCGAGCCGCGCGAGCCGCAAGGCCCCGCACCGGACCTCGACGTCACGCTGATGTTCGGTGAATGGCGCGTCATCGGCGGGCTGACCTATCCGGCGATGCCGATGGCGGGCATGGAGCCCAACTATTTTACCATCAACGGCAAGGCCTATCCGGCCATCGAGCCGATTAGAATGAAAGTCGGAGAGCGCATCCGGCTGCGGCTGGTCTCGACCGGCCAGTTCGTCCACCCGATTCACCTGCACGGCCCGCATTTCAAGGTGGTGGCCACGGACGGCTACCCTGTGCCCGAGGCTGCGCAGCTCACGAAAGACACCATTTCTGTTGCGCCCGGCGAGCGTTACGACATCGAGTGGGTGGCGGATCAGCCGGGTCACTGGATGGTGCACTGTCACATCCCACACCACACGACCAACGATGGCGAGGAACCGGGCGGCCTGATGATGATGATCGAGGTCATGTAGAGGGGGTACTATGCGTAAATCCACAGTGCTGGTTATACCGATCCTAATCCTGATGCTGGCTGCATGCGCCGGAACGGGCGGCCAGACAGCGACCGGCGATGCCGTTAATCTGCTCGTCACGCTGAGCACGAACCCCGCGGAGCCCGAGGCGGGCCGGGTTGAGTTCGTCGTCGAGGTCAAGGACGCGGCCAACCGCCCGGTGGACGGCGCGGTGGTCAACCTCAAGGCGGATATGATCGGTCACTCGATGGGCGACCTGTCCGGCCAGGCCACCGCGCAGGGCAGCGGGCGCTATGCGACCGCCGCCAATCTCAGCATGGCCGGCCCGTGGCAGATCGATGTGCAGGTGCAGACGGCAGACCACAATGTCACTCGCGAGTTTCGTATCGAAGTCAAATAGAGGAGCAAAACAGCATGGCAAAACGACGCCCCACCGTCCCCAAATCAGCCCCCTCCACGGCGCGCCGCGCGGCCGTTGACCAACCGGTCTGGCGGCGCTACATGCCGTGGATCGGCGGCGGCCTGTTGCTGGCTGTCTTGCTGGTCGCGGGGATCCTCATCGCGAATCCATCATCGGCGGGCGCCGGAGTGCCCGGACAGCGCATGCTGATCCAGGGCCAGCAGCACATCGAAGTCGGCGCGAGCCACCCGCCGTACAACTCTGATCCGCCGACCTCCGGCTGGCACTACGACACGCCGATCCGGGCAGGCTTCTATGAGGAGCCGCAGGCCGATGAGTACGTGGTCCACAACCTGGAGCACGGCCATATCGTTATCAGCTATGATTGCAGCAAGCTGCCCGACTGCGAAGACACGAAATATCAGTTGCGCCGCCTGCTGAACGCGTATAACGGCTGGAAGGTCACGGTGGTGCCCCGCACGAATGTCGACGCGGCCATCGCGCTGACGGCGTGGGGCTGGATCGACAAGTTGGACAGCTATGACGAGGCTCGCATCCGCCGCTTCATCGACGCGTGGCGCAACCGCGGCCCGGAAGCCACGATGGAATAACCCGGAACCCGATGGGATGGCGCAGCGTCGATAGGTCTGTGATCCTGGTAGATCTTGTAATGATGAGGAGAAAGAGATGACTGGACCATATTTCCGCTTTGCGCCGTCTCTGTTCCTGAGCCTGTTGCTCATCCTGGTGAGCGCCTGCACTGCGCTGCCACCCGCTGCACCTGCGCAGTCCGACAGCCTGGTACCGGCTGCCACCGATCCGGTCGGGGGTGCAGACCTGCTGGCGGATTGCCCGTCGGCTGAGGCGGGCATGCAGCGGCTGATCAACTTCGAGCACGACTACTGCCTGACCTACCCGGCAGAGTATAAGGTCGAGAAACCGAATGAGTCCGAGACGCTGCTCGTCATCGGCGGCCTGCTGAACGCCAGCGACCCGCGGGTGCACATCCATGTCGAGCCCGCGGCAGGGCGCACGGCGGAGGCCGCGGCCGCGCAGATTGTGGCGGACAACGCGGACTTCGACATTGTGCAGTCCGAAGCGCAGGTCGCGGGCCAGCCGGCCATCGTGCTGGACAACCTGCCCGGCCAGGAAATCAACCGCCGCGTGCTGATCGTCTATGCGGACCAGCTCTATACGCTCACCTTTGCGCCTGCTGATCCGGCAGTCGAGGCCTTCGCAGGCATGGCAAGCCTGTACATGGACATCCTCAGCTCGTTCACCTTCTTCCCTGACGGGGCGGAACTGCCGACGGACCGGGCGGTGCTGGACTGCCTCGACGCGACGCGCGATACTGTTGCGCTGGTGGACCAGGACCGGGCCTTCTGCCTGCTCTATCCGGACGACTACCAGGTGGCCGAGCCGAACCCGGATGAGGTCGTGCTCTATGCCGGTTCCCTCATGGATGTGAGCCGGCCCAAGGTGTTCATCCAGGTGGCGGACGCGAACGGCCGCACAGCCGCGCAGGCGGCGGATGCCATCGTTGCGGAGTTCGGGGAGGGCGTGGCGCGCACCTTCGGCGTGACGGTCGGCTATGAGGTGGCCGAGCGGCTGGACAACGTGCCCGGCCACGACCTCAGCCGCCAGGTCATCGCGGTGCACGGAGACAAGGTTTATACGTTCGTGTTCGTGCCCGCGGATGAGGCGCAGGAAGAGATGTACCGCGAGATGGAAACGCTGTATGACCTGGTGCTGCGCTCGTTCCGGTTCTTGAACTGACGCGAAATGCGAGGAGTGCGCATCCGCAGATGCGCACTCCTCATAAGAACGCGAAAACTGGTTCTGCACTGCCCGCGCCGGCGGGCCAGGAATGGGTGTATAATGCTGCGTGACGGGCGAGGTTTCCCCGTCCTTTCATTTGCCCGGAGGCACACCATGGAAAGCCGCATTTCGTCCGTGCTTACTGACCCCCGGCTGCGCCGCGAAATAGCTGAGGCCGAGGTCGCGCCCAGCATCAGCGCCCGCGCCGGCGCCCGTGCCTTCATCGGTGAGGATCTGCACGGCCTGTCACCCGGCGAGGAAGCAGTGGTCCTGCTGACCGGCCGGCCGTCCCTGCTGGTGCGCAGGAACCGGTTCGAACTGCCCCGTTCGGGCAGTTGGGCCGATATCCTGTCGGCCCGCCGCGATATCATCGAGGCCCGGCTGCCGTCCATCGGCCGTATCGAGGTGGACGATGGCGCGGGCTACCGCCACTGCGGGACGGGCTGGGTCATCGCCGAGCGCGTCATCGCGACCAACCGGCACGTTGCGGAGGCGTTTGCGCGCAAGGATGGCGCGGGTGGCCGTTTCCTCAAGAGCTTCCTGGGGTCTGACATGGCCGCGCGCATCGACTTCCGCGAGGAATACCAGGGCGGCGATGCGTTCGAGGTCGATGTGCAGGAGATCATCTTCCTCGAGGATGTGGACCGGGCCCTGCCCGACATCGCGTTCCTCAAGCTGGCCGCGCACGGCAACCTGCCGCCGCCCATCCCCGTGTTGAGTACACCTTTGCAGCCCGGCGCGTCGTTGGCCGTCGTCGGCTATCCTGCGTTCGACCCGCGCTACGGTCTCGATGCGACGGAAGCGGCCAAGGCCATCTTCGGCACCATCTACGACGTCAAGCGGCTCAGCCCCGGCTGCGTGATGAGCGTGAGCAGCCGCACCTGGGCGTTTGCACACGATGCGACGACGCTGGGCGGCAATTCCGGCTCGCCCGTGCTGGACGTGGACACAGGCTACGTGGTGGGGATGCACTTCCTCGGCGACTTTCGCCGCGCCAACTACGCCGTCAACGCGAGCACGCTGCTCGACAGGGCGCTGGCGCACTCGGTGTTTGCCGTATCGCGCGAACCGCTGCCCCCGGCCGTGCCCAAACCCGAAGTGGAAGCGCCTGAAGCCGGGGAGGAAGCGCCCGCCGACAACCTGGCAAACCGGACAGGCTACGACACGAAGTTCCTCGGGTCGCGGCTCACCGTGCCGCTGCCGAAGGTCACAGGCGAACGCGCAGGCCAGGTCCTGAAGTTCCGCGATCCTGCGACCGGCAAGCTCACCGGTACGGCGAAATACACGCACTTCTCGGTCGTGATGAACAACGACCGCCGCCTGTGCTTCTATTCGGCGGTGAACATCGACGGCAAGAGCCTTGTCAAAGTAGGGGGCAAGCGGCCGGGCTGGCGGCTCGACCCGCGGCTGCCGGAAGAGGTGCAGATTCTCAACGAGTGCTATGGCAAGGAGACGGAGGGGCGGTTCAGCCGGGGCCACATGACCCGCCGCGAGGATCCTAACTGGGGCTCGGTCGAGCTCGCGAAGCAGGCGAACAAGGATACTTTCTATGTCTCCAACGCCACGCCGCAGTTCCAGCCCTTCAACGGCGGCATCTGGCTGCGACTCGAAGAGTATGCGCTCGAAAATGCAGACCAGGACGACATGCGCATCAGCGTGTTCACCGGCCCGGTTTTCAGTGACGAGGACCCGGTCTACTTCGGGGTGCTCGTGCCGGTGCGCTTCTGGAAGGTGATTGCGTTCCGGCACGATGAGACCCGCAAGCTCTGCGCGACCGGGTACATCATGTCCCAGCGTGACATGCTGCCCGGCGCGGAGTTTGTCTTTGGCCGCTTCCAGCTTTACCAGGCGCCCATCGCGGAGATCGAAAGCCTGACGGGGCTCTCCTTCGGGAAGCTGAAGAACGCGGACCCGCTGCGCGTGGTGGAGGAAGCGCCGCCCGTGCCGCTGCAATCGCCGGATCAGATCAGGTTCGTGTAGGGAGGGGAAGTTTGTTTCGAAAGGTGTTTTGGGGGGCGCAGCCGCCCAAAACACCTTTGATGGAAACTCTGTCTTCGCCCTACATCCGCGCGACCGCCGCGTGAATCCGGTCCAGCGCCATCTCGAGGTTATCCATCGAGTTGGCGAAGCACAGCCGCAGATACCCCTCGCCGTTCGGGCCGAAGGCCGTCCCCGGCAGCACGGCCACGCCCGCCTCGTTCAGCAGCATGTCCGCCCACCAGGCGGAGCTGCGCCCGTGGGAAGACACATTCGGGAACGCGTAGAACGCGCCCTGCGGCACGCGGCAGCGCCAGCCCGGGATCGCGTTCAGCCCTGCGACCAGGACATCGCGGCGACGCTGATACTCCGCCACCACCTGCTCCACCGGTTCCTGCGGTCCCCGGAGCGCCTCGACGCCCGCGACTTGGGTGAAGCTCGCGGTGCAGCCGACCGCGTGGGTCAGCAGCAGCTCGACGCGCTCGGCCAGCGCCTCCGGCATGATGCCGTAGCCCAGCCGCCAGCCCGTCATCGCGTAGGTCTTGGAGAAGCCGTCACAGATGACCGTCCGCTCGGCCATGCCGGGGAGGGTCGCGATGCTCGGCGCGGGCCGGCCATCGAAGGCGAGGCGCATATAAATCTCGTCCGAGAGCACCCAGATGTCGCGGCGGATGGCGACCTCCGCGATGTGCTGCAGGGCCGCCAGCGGCATCACGCCGCCGGTGGGGTTGCTGGGCGAGTTGAGGATGATGAGCCGGGTGCGGTCGGTGAGGAGGCGGTCGAACGCGACCAGGTCGAACGAGAAATCGGCCTCCTCGCATAGGGGCACGGGTCGGGCGATCCCGCCCGCAACGCCGATCATCGCCGCATACGTGGGGAAGCCGGGATCCGGATAGATGACCTCGTCGCCGGGCCGCACGAGCGCCAGCGTCGGGAAGAAGAGCGCGGGCTTCGCGCCGGGGCCGACCACGACCTGCTGCGGCCGGATGTCCATGCCGCGGCGCGCGCCGGCGTCCTCCGCGATGGCCGCGCGCAGCGCCGGGATGCCCGCGGAGGGAGTGTAGCGGGTGAAACCCTGCTCGATGGCCCGAATGCCCGCCTGTGCCACATGGCTGAAGGTCGGCACATCGGGCTGGCCGATCTCCAGGTGGATGATGTGCTTACCGGCCGCTTCCAGCGCCTGGGCGCGCGCCAGCATATGATATGCGCCTTCCGGCTCCAGGTGTCCAACGCGTTCTGCGAAATCCATAGGACCTCATGATGGGATGGGATTGGGAAACCGGGGCTTATTGTACCATCAGAGGTGCTGTTAACCATTCGCGGGTCTGACGGGCCGCAGAGCGGCCCGTCAGACCCGCGAACAACCTCATTCGTCAGGCGGCGACTTCCGGCTCCAGGAGCTCGACCACGGGTACGGGTTCGGGCAAGCGGGCGACGGCCGGCTGGCTGTTGAACCCCAGTCCGCAATCCTCGCCGTCCACCGTGCCCTCGTTCACATACTGGGTCAGCTCGCAGACGCTCCATTGCTCGATGCCCAGCTTGTCCAGCGTGCGGCCGCGGCGCCAGTAGTCCGTGCGATGGATGATGCACGCGAGCCGGATCATGGCATCCATCGCGCGCACCGACACCCCGAACCGCTGGCCGAGCGCGGCCAATGGCACGAGGCTCATCGGGATGTCCTCGAAGATGTAGCGGTGATTGAGAGTCGGCGGCGCCTGAATCCCATAGTAGCCCGGTTGGTTGTGGATCGCCTCGTGCAGGTCGTTGCCGGTCGCGTTGTAGGCCATCTGCAGCCATTCCAGCGCGCTCTGCGCACGGATGCCGAGCGCCGCGGCGACCGTCAGCCGCTCGCGGTCCATCGCCTCCAGGATGCGGGCGACAGAGGGCGTCACGCCGTCGATGTAGAACTGGTAGTTGCCGTGCGTGGCCTCGATCCAACCGGCGTTGAGCAGCGTCAGCGTCGGATGGAAGATGGCGCCCATGTTGTCGAGACTGGTCTTGAGCACGTTGCCGCCGTCGATGAACTGCGGGTATGCGGGCCGGAGCGCATCCAGCACGGACTGGGTGCGCGTCGCGGGCAGCGCGGCCAGCGGTACGGCTTCCTTGACGCGGAAGATGCGCGCCTGGGCCGGGCCGTCGCTGCGGCTGGCGTAGATGAAGGTCCCGGCCTCGGCCACCGTCACATCGGCGCGGCAGCCCTGGTCGCGCAGCACTTTCACGAATTCGATGGCGCCGCAAGTGCGCCCCGGGTTCAGCACGACGATTTGCCCATCCTGCAGGTGCGGGGCGCAGCCTTGCGCCACATCGCGGTGCGCGGAGGATGGCGTCACGACCATGACGATCTCGGCATTAGCCAGTGCTACGGCGTAGTCGGAGGTGACGCGGGCCAGGGGGCCGAACCCACCGGGGAGGCCGTCGTTGCGTTCCAGGTCGATGCCCCCGCGCAGCCGGATCGCGGCCACGCGCTCAGGCGTTCGGTTGAAGAGCGTCGTATGGAAGCCCATCAGCGCGAGGTGGGCGGCCATGGCTCTGCCGCCGTGCCCGCTGCCGATCACCGTGTAGCGTGTATTGGTGTGTATCATGTGATTCCTCCTCATGCCAGTTCGAGGGTTGGTCGTTCGTTGACTGCGCCGAGGCGCAGCCCGGCCAGCCGTTCTGCCTCGCTGCGCACCCGGCCAGTTGCCGGGTCCACCGCGACGCACGCGCCGCGCTCGTCGATGCGCGTGACAACCGTGCCCCGCGCGTAAGGGTTCCCCTTGAGCTGGGGCGCATCGAGGATGCCATGCTCGACCGCCGCGGCGAGTGTCGCCGCGTCCGCCAGCGGGTCATCCACAGCAGGCGCAGCCAGGCTGCGGATGGCGTCCAGCGTCAGCCGCGTCTCGACAATGAGTTCGGCCTTGCGTGCCTGGACGGCCGGGTCCGCAGTCATATCGGGCGCGCCGGCCAACGCATTCTCGATGGCGCGCCGCGCCACCTTGCAGGCCGCAATCACATCTGCACCCGTGGCCGCGTGGTCGGCCTCCGTGTGCCCGACGACATGGAGGATGTGCGGCTTGAGCTGCATCTGCAGGTAGGTGGCCGCAGCCAGGTGACCGCGTGCGGCCTCCGGGTCCAGCGGGAAGCTGAGCAGGCCCGTGCGCGTTTGCCGCCAGATGCGGAAGTCCTCGGTCTCTAACTCGGCCACCATCTCCAGAACGGCGAGCATCTTGGCGAGGTCCATCGCATCCGAGAGATCGTTCGGGCTGTTGAACATGAGCTGCGCGATATAGTCATGGACACCGCAGGTCCGCGCATTGTACGCGGAGAGATAGGCCGCCGCGACGAAGACCGTGTCCGGCGCGTCGCGCATCCCCCAGTGGTGCGGCTCGTTGGCCTCCACCGGCACGCCGCGCTGCGCGTACCAGGTCATCAGCTCCTGATGGAGGGCTAGCGATTCAGCCAGTCCGTGCGGCCCGCGGCCGTCCATAGCATTGAACCAGAACAGCGGGACGGCGGCCCAGGCCAGGTTGATGGTCTCCAGGTACATCTCGGCCAGGCGCACGAAGTCATCGGTGCCCGAATAGGTGCGCAGCAGCGGGAAGTTGCCTGTGCGCGAGGCCGCGTAGAGGCTGCGGTAGTCATCGGCGCTGCGCACCGGCACGCCCCCCGCGCCGCGGCGTCGCGGATCCTGGCGCTCAGGGTGGAAGAAGTTCTCCTGCGCATCCTGGTCGATGCCCAGCGAGATGACATCGAGGATGCGCGCATCCGCAATCTCTGCGATCCCCGCGCGCGTGGCCTCCAGCGACGGCAGGCCGAAATGGTGGCGCAGCAGGGGATAAGGTGCCTTCCAGGCGAGGCGCTCCAGCAGCGTCGCGGGCGGCGGGGCAGCCACGTCAGGCCCGCCGCTGCCCCGCAGGTAGGCCAGCACTGCCTCGACCGGCTCTGAGCCGTCGAAGACGGCGTCGAAGAAGCCGCCCAGGCTGCGGGCGCGCTCTGCGACGGGCGGCGTGCCGCCGAAAGCGAACCGCACGCCGGCCTGGCGCAGGTCATCGGCGCTTTCGGCAAACTCGGCCAGCAGGGCCGCGCCGTTCTCCGGGGTGAGCCGGTATGACACGCCGACCAACTGCGCGTGGTGTTCCTGGGCTGCCTGGATGAGCTGCTCCGGCGCAACAGCAGGGCCGAGAAATACGGTCTGCCAGCCGGCCTGTTCGGCCAACCGCAGGAAACGCGCGACGCCGGCCACGTGGACGCACTCGCCGAGCGCGGCGGCAATGACAACGGGTTTGTTCTGCATAATCTTGCTCCTGTCGAAACGCGCGCCCGCGGCCAATGTAACCCATGCAGGGTGTAACGGCTGCCAGGCTGCGACGAATCACTCGATTGGTTGGACAGAAGACAGGAGTACGGAGAGGAAGGCCGGAGGGTCGCCTTTCTCAGAGGTCAAACTGGGTTCCTGTCTCTTCCAATCGCCTGCGGGGTTAGCTGACGGGTTCGGGCTGGAAGATGGTTGCCCTACGCACGAGTCGTGCGACTCACCCCACTAAGATGGTTCCCCCGTCTCCCTTTCGGGAGTTCGGCTATAGCATTACATTGGCAAGATTATATCTTGAGTCCGGCCAATTCTGCAAGCTATTATCCATTAGTAACTGTCACTGTTGCAAACCCGGCATGTGGGCGTGCTGGCCTTGTGTTACGAGGTAGCGCTGGACACTTGCGCGAAAAGGGTGCGTTTCATGTTGGGGGCGCGGCCATCGCGGATAAACGAATGCGCTGGCGCGCCACGAATACGCGAAGCGTGTGCGCCGCGGCGGGATATTCGTGTATCCGTGCCCGGCGCCGCAGCGCCATTCGCGTATGCGCGCTGGCCGCGTTCGCCCCCAGTATGAAACGCGCCCGCGCGAAAATCCGCACTTGACCTGCCGCGCGGCCTGTGCTATAGTCACCATAAGGGCGTGTAGAAGCATGCGACGCAGTAGTTACCGCGTCGCATTTCGATTAAAGGACCGGGCTGCGCCATGACTTGGGAAACTCTGCTCAACCAGCTTCCTAAAAGCTACACGCAACAGGACGTTGCGCTGGTCCAACGCGCCTACGAAGTGGCCGAGCGCGCCCATGGACCGCAGTTGCGCAAGTCCGGCGAGGCCTATATCGTGCATCCGATGACCGTGGCTCAGATTCTGGCCGACCTGCGGCTGGATGCGAAGACGGTCGCGGCTGCGCTGTTGCACGATGTGGCGGAGGACACCGCGGTGAAGATGCCCGAACTGGCTGAGGAGTTCGGGCCCGAAGTCGCCAGTATGGTGGATGGCGTCACCAAATTGAGCAATATCGCCGACATGGCCTCTCTGCCGACCGATAGCCGTGACCCGCGCGTCGAGAGCCTGCGCAAGATGCTGCTGGCGATGGTCAACGATGTGCGCGTGGTGTTGATTAAGCTGGCCGACCGCCTGCACAACATGCGAACGATCAACTACATGAGCCGCGAGAAGCAACTGCGCATCTCGCGCGAGACGCTCGACATTTATGCGCCGTTGGCGAGTGTCCTGGGTATCTACCAGGTCAAGTGGGAACTGGAGGACCTGGCGTTCCGCTGCCTGATGCCAGATACCTACGAGAAAATGCAGCGGGTGCTGATCGAACAGCGCCCGGAACGCGAGGCGTACATCCAGGGCATCGTGACCCAACTCCAGAACGAGCTGGCACGGCACAACATTCAGGCGACGGTCACGGGCCGCCCCAAGCACATTTACAGCATCTACCGCAAGATGAATCGCAAGGGCGTGGACATGGAGCAGGTCTACGACCAGCAGGGCGTGCGCGTCATCGTGCCGGAAATCGGCGACTGCTACGCGGCGTTGGGGGTCGTACACACCCTCTGGCGCCCGATCAAGGGCGAGTTCGATGACTACATCGCGACGCCCAAGGAGAACCAGTACCAGTCGCTGCACACGGCCGTCTACGGGCCGTTCGGCAAACCGCTCGAAGTGCAAATTCGCACGCCGGAAATGGATCGCATCGCAGAGGTCGGCATTGCGGCGCACTGGCGCTACAAGTCACAGACGCGGCATGATGACGCCTACGAGCGCAAGATCGCGTGGCTGCGCTCCGTCATCGAGTGGCAATCGCAGGAGCAGAGCGGCGGCAGCGATTTCCTGGCAACCGTCAAGGAGGACCTGTTCAAGGAGCGGGTCTATGTCTTCACCCCGAAGGGTGATGTCATCGACTTGCCGGCCGGAGCCACCCCGATCGACTTCGCCTACCGGGTCCATACGGAAATCGGCCATCGCTGCCGCGGCGCGAAGGTGCGCGGCAGGCTCGTTAACCTTGACTACCAGTTGTCGAGCGGTGACCAGGTCGAAATCCTGACCGCCAAGCGCGGCGGTCCCAGCCGCGATTGGCTCAACCCTAACCTGGGCTATGTCAAGACTGACCGGGCGCGCACGAAAATCCGCCAGTGGTTCCGCCAACAGAATCGGGATGAGAACATCACTGCGGGACGCCAGATTCTGGAGCGCGAGCTCAACCGGCTGGGTATCGACAACAAGTCGTACCAAGAGGTGGCTTCGCTGTTCAAGGTCGAGAATCTGGACGACTTCCTGGAGAAGCTGGGCACCGGTGATCATACGCCTGCGGATGTCGCAGAGCACGTGCTCCAGCTCGGCAAGGTCGAGGAACTGCCGAAGGAAGCTGCTGCGACCCTGCCGCCGCAGGAAGCCCCTCAACCGCCCGCGGTCAAGCTGAGCGGCGACGGTGTTACGGTGATGGGCACGGGCAACATGCTGACCTATATCGCGCGCTGCTGCAACCCTGTGCCGCCCGATGAGATTACCGGTTTCGTGACGCGCGGCCGCGGGGTAGCTGTCCACCGCAGCGACTGTCCGAATGTGCTGCGGCTGGATGGGGAGCGGGTCATCCGGGTCAGTTGGGGCGCGAGCCCGCCGAAAATCTCGCGGGTCAAGATTCGCGTCCAGGCGTATGATCGGGCCGGGCTGCTGAACGAGATCACAGGCGTTTTGAAAGAAGAGAACATCAACCTCGAAGACGCGTCCGCCGTCACGGCGCGGCAGGACAACCTCGCCCTCATCACTGCAACCCTGGAAGTGCGCGATGCGGAACAGTTGAGCCGGGTGCTCACCCGCATCGAGCGTCTGCCCAACGTCCAGCAGGTCCGACGGCAAAACGGGTAGGTGTCTGATCTGAACATGGACCGCCGAGCACCAGCTCGGCGCAACTCCATCCCATCTCCTGTCCTCGTTGTCCTGCCGCGCGGGGTGAGTGTCTATTCAGATCGGACAAGCCATGATCCATGCCGGGTAGTGGATAAGACAGAAGGGCGCAGAGAAATCTGCGCCCTTCTGTTTGGAGTCTATCCGAAGACTCGTAGCCTAGGGCCTTGTGCCCGTCAGGACGCCCACAAGGGGCTGGACTACCATTTTTCGGATGAGATCAGACCAGCCTTCTATCTTACGGCGCCGGCTGACGGCGTGGGCGGAACCTTATCGACGGTCCAGTTGCGCGTGACCGTAGCCGTGTCACGCAGGTTGGTCAGCCATTCCTGGTAGGCGGTGTATTTGTTCTGCGCAACCGTGTAGTCATCCAGCGGCCGGGCTGGATCGCGCTCTTCGACCTTGATCAGGTGATAGCCGAACTGCGTCTTGACAGGCGGGCTGACCTCGCCGGCCTGCAGCGCAAAGGCTGCATCCTCGAATTCCTGCACCAGCCCGGCGCCGCGCGGAAACCAACCCAGGTCGCCGCCGTTGTCTCTGCTGCCAGTGTCATCCGAGAACTGGCGCGCCAGCTCCGCGAAGTCCTCGCCTGCACCCACACGCTGCTGAATCTCGATGATGCGTGCCAGCGCTTGTGCATCGTCCCGCGGCTCGAGCGTCGGTGTCGGCGCCGGCGCGGCCGGATCGGGCGTAGGCGTGGCTTGTCCTTCAGGCAGTGGCGTCGGCGTCGGCGCGGGCGTGCGCACGGATACCAGGATGTGCCGGGCATGTACCTGCTCGCCGGTCGTCGGCACGTCCTTGGTGACGTCCTCGTAGAGCTTCTCGCGAATCAGGTCCCGGCGAATGAGCGCACGGAAGTCCGCCTCAGTCATGCCGGTGGCCGTGTTCATGCGGTCCAGGTAGTTCTTGTATGCCGTCTGGAACGACTCCAGGCTCACCGGCGTCGCAGTCGGCGCGGGCGTTATGGTCGGGACCGGCGTTGCGTTCGGGTCTGCGGTGGGCTCCGGCGCCGGTGTGCGCGTGGGCACAGGGGTCGGCGGCACACGATAGTAGCCGAACAGCTTCTCGATGGTCTCGGTGACCTCTTCGTCGCTGATCGTGATGCCGCGCTGCTGGGCCTGCTCTTCCATCAGGGCATTATCGATGGCTTCATCCAGCACGGTGAGGCTGGTGCCCTGCGGGTCCGTGACCTGCCCCTCCTGGAACCAGGCGTACTTGACGAGCTTCTGATAGTCGCGTGTACTCAGCCGCTGGTTATTGACCGTGACTACCGGCTGGTTGGGCGCGATCAGGAGTTCCTGTGCAACGCCCGCAACAATGAGCAGGACAAGGAGGATGCCGACCCCGGCGAGCGCCAGGAGGATGCGGCGATTCGCCTCCGCGTCCTTGCGGCGCAGATGCGTCTCTTTGCGCGTGATCTCGCGCACTTCTTCAGGTTTGCGCTTCGCCATCTGTCTTCCTCAAGAGGGCCCTGAGCGCAGCAGCGGCCAGGGCCCGGTCAAACCCCATCAGCTATAGCGGCGCACATGCTCCGCAGTATAGGGCAGGAGGGCCAGGTAGCGCGCGCGTTTGACGGCGACCGTAACCAGGCGTTGATGCCGCGCGCACGTGCCCGTGCGGCGCCGCGAGTTAATCTGCCCCTGGTCCGAGACGAACCGCCGCAGAGTGTTGACATCCTTATAGTCGATTGTGTCGACCTTATCGACGCAGAACGCGCAGACGCGCCGGCGCTGGAAGCGCCCGCGCGGTCCACCGCCCGGCCGACCTTCACGATTCCACGGCCGCCGCTCACTGCGCTCCGGAGCACCCGCAGGTGCGCCGCCCGCCGCGGGCTGGCCGTTGCCTTCTCTTTCCTCTACCATTGTGTTATGACTCCGTTTTGAGTGCTAGAATCCCATCTCGTCGTCGAAGCCGAGATCTTCCGGCTCGCTGCCGGGACGGCTGTCGAGAAACACCATTTCGGTCGCGACCACTTCGGTTCGCGAATGGCGCTGCCCGTCGGGATCGTCCCAACTGCGGGTCTGGAGGCGGCCTTCAACATAGACACGGGAGCCCTTGCGCAAGAATTGATTGCTGACTTCGGCCAGGGTGCCCCAGGCCACCACGTTGAACCACTCGGTGGCTTCGCGCCGCTCGCCAGCGCTGGTCGTCCACCCGCGGCTGACTGCAACACTGAAAGAGGTCACAGGCTTGCCGCTGGGCGTATAACGCATCTCTGGATCTCGCCCCAGGTTCCCGATGATCAGAACCTTATTCAGTCCTCGTGCCACCTCACCATCTCCCGTCTCAGCCTAGAAGTACTACTGCTGCCATGCTTCAGTCCAGATCGCTCAGTCCTCGCCCAAGCGAATGACCAGGTGTCGGATGACCTGCTCGTCGAGCCGCAGATTGCGTTCGAGCTCGCGGGTCGCGCTTGGGGTGAGCTGGAAGTTGATCTGGATGTAGATGCCTTCGGTCTGCTTACGGATTGCGTAAGTCAGCTTCCGGCGGCCCCAAACGTTCGTGTCGGTCACTGTTCCGTTTGCCGCCGTGATCCAGCCGGCCACACGTTGATTCAACGTAGCCAGGCCTTCATCATCGAGCTGCGGGACAGCGATATAGACCATCTCGTAATCGCGCAAAACGTCAGACATGCCGCGCCAATGCCTCCTTTCCTCGGAAATCGCGGGCTACGCATTCGTAGCACGGTTGCCGCCGGACGGAGCAACCTGGAGCCGCTCGCCGGGGGCAGAAAGAGCGAGGGCGTGGCAGCCCTCGCGCGGTACAGACGACTATAACATAATGTTGCGGGGAAGGCAAATTGTGGCCTCACCCCCCAGCTCCCCTCTCCTGAGCGCTGGGCGAACCGAAGGTTCGCACGCTCAGGAGAGGGGCCGGGGGTGAGGCCGTCAGCCCACCCACCCGCGGATGACCGCCGCGGCCTCGCGGCGCGCGACGGTCTGCTGCTGCTTTGTCAGCAGGTTGCGCACTGTCACCTGACCCTGCGCAGCCTCGTCGGGCCCGATGATGGCGATGACCGGGATGCCTTTCGTGTTGGCATAGCCGATCTGCTCGCGCAGGGCAATCGGCTCGAAGTACGTCTGCACGCGCAGCCCCTCCGCGCGGAGCTGCGTGCCCAGGGCGATAGAGGCTTCGAGCAGTTCCGGGGCGAAGGCCGCCACCAGGACCTGCACGGTCGTCCTGCCGACGTTCGGCGGGAACATCTCTTGTTCCTCCATCACTGCGATGAGCCGCTCGATACCGATGGTCGTGCCCACTGCCGGCAGACTGCGTTCCGTGAACATGCCGACCAGGTTGTCGAACCGCCCGCCGCCCGTCACGCTGCCGACATGCGCCTCTTCAACGACGGTCTCGTAGATGGAGCCCGTGTAATACTCCAGGCCGCGCGCCATCGAGACATCGACCCTGATGTATTGTTCCGGCACGCCCAGCCCCTCGAGGTAGCGCAGGATGGTCTCTAACTCGTCGATGCCCTCCACGGCCGTGGGATAGGCGGCCAGCTCCTCGCGCAGCGCGGCCAGGATGGTGCGGTTGTCGCCCTGCAGGTCGAGCAGCGGCAGCAGCCCTTCCACGACGGCTTCGGGGATCAGGTCCCGCGTCCCGCCGTAGTAGGCGCGCAGCGCGGGTGTGACCCCGTTGATGAGCTCGCCTGCGGTATCCTGCAGCCGGTCCGACGCCACTGAGCCGGGCGGTACGGCCGCGAGCACCTCGCGCAGCGGCCCTGCCACAAGTTCCGCGAGGTCCACGGGGAAGGGCGTCGGCCCGTTGGCGCCGGGCAGCGTCTCCCCCGCCAGCCGCTCCGCCAGCGCGTCCAGGCCGACCTTACCCTGCAGGTACAGCCGCGCCACCTTGCGGATGGCATCGCGGACCGGATCGGGCAGACCCGCGGCCAGCATCTCCTGCTTGACGCCCTCGATGCCGATCTTGGGCAGCTTGTCGACCGACTGATACAGCTCCTTGAGCAGGCCGGCGGGCACGCCCGCGAACTGACCGAGGCCGACCAGTAGCTTGCGGTTGCTGATATTGACCTTGAATTTCCGGAAACCGAGCCGGTAGAGCACGGTGTAGATGACGGCGATGGTCTCCGCGTCGGCCAGCATGCTCGTGCTGCCTACGGTGTCCACGTCGCACTGGTAGAACTCGCGCCAGCGGCCCCGCTGGGGCCGGTCCGCGCGCCAGACCGGCGCTAAATGATACCGCTTGAAGGGTTTGGGCAGGTTGGGGTACATCGCCACGACGCGCGACAGGGGGACCGACAGGTCGTAGCGCAGCATCAGGCGCTCGTCCTTGCCGCCGTAGGTGGCCGAGTAAATCAAGCGTTCCGCCTCGGGGCCGTACTTGCCCGTCAACGTCTCTTCCAGCTCGAGCGCCGGCGTCTGCAGCGGCTCGAAGCCGAACTCCTCGAACACGCCGCGAATTACATCCATGACATACTGCCGGCGCACCATCTGCTCCGGCAGGATGTCGCGCATCCCCCTGGGGACGCGTGGCTCAACCTTCGCTGCCATCTTCCTGCCTCCTTCTGAACCCTCATCGAGCGGGTAATCCAAGACAACAAAAAGGGCGTGGAACCGTCACAGTTCCACGCCCAGGGAAACCACCGTCGCGCAGCGCGCCATCAATCGCCAGCAGTCTCCTAAGCGTGGAGCGGCTGATAATGATGGACGGAGAAAACAACACTGCGAGTCAACATGAGGCCATCATAGCACGGCCCTGGAAGAAGGGCAAATCGCGCGATGCTGGCAACAGGACGTCAGAATCGCTCGATGATAAATGTCGGCGGCTCGCCGGCATCGCAGCGCACGCAGTTCAGCTCGTATCCCAGGAAGCGCGCCCGGCCCTCCGGCGTCAGCACCCAGGGACGGTCGGCCAGGGGCGGGGTATGGCGGACGTGCTGGCCGTGGCCGCATGCCAGCACCGCGACCCAGTCGCCTATCTCATCTTGCTGCCAGCCGATGATGGCACGCTGCATCAGGTGCCCTTGCGCCGGGTGGCCGCGCGCATTTCCAGCCCGGTCCCGTAGTCGAGCTGGCGCGGCTCGTATTCTTCTTCCTCGCGCTGCCGTGTCATCAGCGTGTAGTCCCAGGTCGCGGGCCGCGCATCCGTACGCCAGGGGCGGCGCTCCCAGTAGTAGCCGCGGAAGGGGTCGCGCGTCTCGTTCATCCAGTCGAGCAGCCGGTTGTGGAGCTGGTCGCGCACCGCGGCATAGGCGGGATCCTCGATCAGGTTCCGCATCTCGTACGGGTCGGCTTCCAGGTCGTACAGTTCGTCGGTCGTCAGCAGGTTGACCACCAGCTTGTACCGCGGCGTGCGGCAGGCGCGCACCGGCTGAAACCCGCCGAATCCGTCATGGTCCACCTCGTAGCGGCCGAACTCCATGAACACGGCGTCGGCTGCGGCCACGTCGGGCCGGTGCAGCACCGGCGCGAGGCTGCGCCCGTGGAAGCTCCTGGACTGCGGGATGCCGAGCACGTCCAGGATGGTTGGGGTCACGTCGATGTGCGATACCAGGGCATCGGAGACGACGCCCGCGGGCGCGTGGCCGGGCCAGCGGACGATGAAGGGCATGTTGACGACTTCCTCGTACATGGCCGGACCCTTGCCTCCCAGGCAGTGCGAGCCGAGCAGGTCGCCATGGTCCGAGGTATAGATGACGAGCGCGCCCGGTGCGCAGCGATCCACGGCGGCCAGCACGCGGCCGATCTCGTCATCGACGAAGCTGTTGCAGCCGAAGTAGTCCGGGTGCACGATCTGGAACGCATCGCGGTCGCTGTCCACTGCCGCGCCGGCCCAGGCCCGGTGGTGCGCGGGCTTGTCGGCCAGCGTATCCCACACGTTGGGCCGCTTCGGGAACCGGTAGTCGCGGTACATCTCGGAGAAGGGCCGGGGGCAGATGAAGGGGTGGTGCGGCTCGTCATAGGAGAGCACGAGCAGGAAGTCGTCGCCGGCGTGCTGTTCCAGGTAGCGGATGGCACGGTCGGAGCAGCGGCGGCCGTAGGTGAAATCGGCGGTGAGGTTGGGGTCGTGGTTGAGCGCGGGCGAGCGGGAGGCCACGCGCTCCTCCGGCGTCAGTTCCTCCAGATAGTTGCGCATGTCGTACCAGTAGGCCGGGTCCCAGCCCGGCGCGGCGTGACCCAGCCCGAAATAGTCGCTGCCGTCCAAATGCCACTTGCCGATGTAGGCCGCCGGGATGCCGTGATCCGCAACGCGCTGGCCGAGCGTCCGGACATTGTCGCCCGGTGCGAGCGAGTTGGCCCAGCCGCCGTTGAGGTGGGGGTAGGTGCCGGTGAACAGGGCGGCGCGGGCCGGGCCGCATACGGGCTGGCAGGTGTACGCGCGCTCGAAGCGCACGCCCTCGCCGGCGAGCCGGTCCAGCGTGGGGGTCCGCAGGCCGGTGTCTGCATAACAGCCGACCATGTCCTTGCGCTGCGTATCGGTCATGATGAAGACGACTTGGGGCATGAGTCTCCCTCATTAGGTCTTGTTGGGGCAGGGACATCCGTAGGATGTCCCTGCCCCAACAAGACATTAAACATTAAACCGGAAATGGATGACGTCGCCGTCCTGCACGACGTACTCGCGGCCCTCCAGGCGCAACTGGCCGTGGGCGCGCGCCCCGGACAGACCGCCCGCGGCCACAATCGCAGCCTGCGGCGCGACTTCGGCGCGGATGAAGCCGCGCTGGATGTCGGTGTGAATCAGCCCCGCGGCCTCGATGGCTGTCTGCCCGCGGCGGAGCGTCCACGCACGCGTCTCTTTGCCGCCGGTGATGGTGAAGAAAGTGATGAGGTCCAGCAGGCGGTAGCTCGCGCGCACGAGCTGGTCGAGGCCTGGCTCGGCCAGGCCCAGGTCGGCGCGGTAGGCGGCAGCCTCGTCCGCGGGCCAGGTGCCCAACTCGGCCTCGCAGAGCGCGCACAGGGCGATACACGCCGCGCCTTCAGCGGCCGCGCGCACCTGCACGGGCTCCGCGGCTGGGCCGCCTGTGGGCAGCGCGGCCTCGCTCACGTTGAGCACATACAGACGGGGCTTGCCGCTGAGGAGGTTCAGTTCTGCCGTCCAGTCGGCGTGCGCGGCCGGTTCAGCGAAGGCGACCGCGGCCTGGCCGTCGTTCAGGTGGCTGCGCAGCCGGGCCAACCACGCGAGCTGGTCTGCGAAATCGCGCGGATGGGCCTTCGCCATGCCCTGCACCTTCTCGATGCGGCGGTCGACCGTGCCGACATCGGCCAGGATGAGCTCGGTTTCGAGCGTCTCCAGGTCGGCCACGGGATCCACGTTGTCGCCCGTCGTGGGTACATCCGGGTCATCGAACCCGCGCAGGACCAGCAGGACGGCATCGACGTTGCGGATGTGGCCGAGGAACTGGTTGCCCAGGCCCTCCCCCCGGCTCGCGCCCTTGACGAGGCCCGCGATGTCCACGAACTCGACCGCTGCGGGCACGATGCGTTCCGGCTGGATGAGCGCGGCCAGTGCGTCGAGGCGCGGATCGGGCACGGCTGCGACGCCGACGTTCGGGTCGATCGTGGTGAAGGGATAGGGCGCAGTCGCCGCGCCTGCCTGGGTCAGCGCGTTGAACAGGGTGGACTTCCCCGCATTAGGGAGTCCGACGATGCCGATTTGCAGCGACATATGGGAGCCTCCGTCTTCGACCAGTCGGGTTCGTCAATCGGTTGCGCATATATTTGCATTTTAACGCCGGTCGGACTATAATGCCAAGCGTACGGGGAGTAGCGCAGACAGGCTAGCGCGCACGGTTCGGGTCCGTGAGGTCGGAGGTTCAAATCCTCTCTCCCCGACTTAGTCCACACGGAACTGCCATCCAGGCAACCGTGTGGTTTCGTTTTAACCCCTCTGCACGCCGTACGTGTTTCACTGAACTTACGGCTGGTCACCTTCGCAACACAAAAAACGGCCGCGCCGATTCTGTGAATTCAGACTGACTACGCCAGGGCGTATCAGAAGGCGTCACCGGTGGATAACTGGTGGTTGTAGATCTTGGGACAGAAAAGCCCGACCAGAGGCGGTCGGGCTTTTCACATGGATATTTGGCGGGAATTCGACGACAGAGCCTGCGCAGGCTGTGACGATCAGAAGGGCCACACTTGCCTGGCCTGTGGGGGAAAGGGCGCGTGCTGCCGGCGGCGCAGGCCCAACAGCTTGCGCCATTAGGTGAAGGTCGGGGCCGACAACTGGCGCTCGCCACGCAGCCACACGAACTCGCTGATGCGCTTGCGGCCGTAGGCGGCCATCAGGCGCAGCAGGTCTTGGGTCAGCATGTAGACGGTCTGGTGGCTGGTTCCAAGATGGCGCGCGAGATCAGCGTTTGTGGCGCCAGCCGGCTCGACTGACCAGAGGTAGGCCAGCGTGCGTTGGACTTGGGTCATGCGTCCTTCCTTGCTCAACTTGATGCTGCCAGGAGCACGGTCCGGACCGCTACAACGAAAGCCTCGAACTGCGCGGTTGTGTGCTCCCGTTGTCGCCTTTTCAGCCCTTCGAACAGCGTGAGCCGGAGGCCGTTGCTGATCTCCAACTGGCAGCCGCGGCCGGAGCGGCCCCGGTTGCAGATGTTGGCCGCGAGGTGACCCGGGTGATCGGCGGTGTCGTCCAGTTGGGCCGCGAAGCCTGCCGCGTTGAGTGCCTCGCATAGCCGCCTTGCGAGCCGTGCGTCGCGGCCGCCGACGTGAACGCTCTCTTCCTGCTCGGCAGAGCCGTGCACCGCAAGCACGACCTCGCTCGTCGCGACGATGGCCAGGCACTGCGGCTCGTCGAAGCGGGTGCTGGTGATGTGCAGTGCCTCGTTGCCGTCCGGTTTGAGGCCCTCGAAGCAGTACAGGCTGAACTCCTTGCCGGCAATCGCCCGCGCCAGCTCGGATGTGCCGGGCTCGATGCCGCCGCCGTGTGGTGCGATCACGGCGACCGGTGAGGAGCGGGGGCAGGCGATGATGCGGTAGTCGGCGCCTGGGCGCTCACCGGCTGCGAGCAGGAAGAAGCGGCGGTAGGTGTCTGTTGGCATGCACGTTATACTTTATATTGATCACTCGAGCGCCTTTAGCGGTTCACGCAGGCTGAGCACGCGCTGCGCGCTTCGTCCAATCCAGGTGGGCCGGTGTCTCATACCATGCGACAATCACAGGATGCTTGGCCGGAGGAAGCGCACGATCCTCAGTGTCAAACAAATCTCGTTCCGGGAGGGCGAACGAGCCGTAGGCCACGCGACGCGCGCGCAGCATTACAATTCAGAGGCCTTTCACCGCAATCCGCAGAAACTCCATCTTCGCGGACCCTTAACGATATCCGGATTATAATGCAGGTGGTGCTCGTGCACAAAGGACATCGGTTGTCAGGATGCCTGCAATTCACGCTATTGGCTATGTGTTTTGTTTTTAGGTGCGTGAGCTGGCCCTGCGATGCCTTCTGATTGCGATCCCAAAACAACATTCGTCGCCATATAGACAAAACGACTTTATTGTGCTATAGTGGGAATGCCTTCGAAGGATCGGCAGTCCATGAGCCCAAGCACGCATCTCATCCAACACGTAGTCAGCTACGCCGGCGAAAGTGCGCAGCCGCAATTGGAGCGCGCCTTGGCGCTGGCCGAGAAGGCCCATGCGAGCCGGGTGTGTCAGGGGGGACGGCCCTACCTGGGGCACGTCATCGCCGTAGCTGAACTGCTGAGCGAGTGGCGCGCGCCGGTCGAGGTCATCATCGCGGGCCTCCTCCACGATGTCACAGACCGCCGCTACACGGCAGAACCAGCGGGACAAGCAGTGCGCGAGGCCTTCGGCGATCAGATGGTCGACCGTATCGAATCTATCGTCCAGTTGAGTCGCGTGGGGTTACCCGAAGCCGCGGCAGAATCAGATAGCCTGCTCTACGACCTGGAAGCGGAGGTCACGCGCTTGCCAGGTATCGTCCGTGTACTGCACCAGGATCCTGTTGCAGCCGCCATCAAGATCGCCGACCGCATCGAGAAATTGGCTTCGCGCTGCGCCTTGCCGGGAGAGCAAGAACAGAGCTACGCGTTGGCAACAATGGGCATCTTCGTACCTATCGCCAACCGGTTGGGCATGTGGAGCGCCAAGCGCGCATTAGAGGATGGCGCATTCCAATTGCTGCACCCTGACAAATTCGCCGAAACCGCCCAGCGTTTTGGCTCTGAGAAGCGTCTGGTTGCAGCCGAAGGCGTGCTGCAGACTGCACGGAATCATCTTTCTTACTCAGGGATCACGGCCGAGGTGACGCTGTTGCCGGTCAGCCTTTATTCGCTGTACCGTAAGCTGCTGCATGCAGACAGGGCTATCCCCATCCATCTGTTGGCGCCTCTCCTGATCCTGGTCGAATCGACCGATAGCTGCTACACGACGATGCGTGCGATGCATCAGTTGTGGCCACCGCTTGCAGGTCAGGTCTGGGACTACATTGCCAGCCCCAAGTCGAACCAATATCGCGGCATTCACACCCGTCTGCGCTGCGAGCCTGGCACGCCCCTAACTACCATCATTCGCACACGTGAGGCGCATTTGGTTGCGGAAAACGGCATCACGGCCCGCTGGGCCGGCGTGCCTGAGGAACTCCTGCCGAAACCGCCCGAATGGCGTGACCCGCCGGCTCACCGGATTGCAGTATTCACACCGAACGGCGACCTCAAGGAGCTGCCCCGCGATGCCACGGCCATTGACTTTGCCTACGCCGTTCATCCGCAGATCGGGCATCAATGTGTGGGCGCAATCGTCAATGGCGAGCCGGCGCCCTTGGAGCACGCCCTGCACACTGGCGATGTCGTCGAAATCGTGACGAGTGAATCCAGCACTGGGCCGCGTGAGGATTGGCTGAAGACGGTCAAATCCCGTCGGGCACGCCGCGAAATCGGGCGCTGGCGGATGTCCCAAGGCCCGGATGGCATAGTTCAGCAAGGCTGGAATGTACTCGATGCCAAACTGCGCGAGATCGGCGCTACATTGACGTCGGCTGAGACCGCCAGCCGGGTTCGGGCTGTGGCTTCAGAACTGGGCTATAGCACCGCGCGCGAACTACAGATTGCGCTGGCGCTGGGACGTTTGACGCCGGTGACAGTGGTAACGCGCATGCAGCAGGCAGCGCAGGACCGCGGCGCGCCTATTCCGAAGGCCATCAGTGTTCCGCTCATATTTGCGCACCTGCCGCGCCGCCTGGCGAAGTGCTGCAAGCCGTTGGCGCCTGAGCCCATTGTCGGTTACGTCACGCAACACGATGAGGTCGTCGTGCACCGGGCCACGTGCCCCACCGTTCGCCGGTTGAAGCCGCTGTTGTCGGTGGAGTGGCAGACGCGGCCCTGGCAGGACGCCGCGCAGATTCGCATCAGTGCCGAAGACCGCGCCGGGCTGGTGCGCGACATTGCCACGGCGGTTACTGAGTCAGGGATTGCCATGAGTCATTTCTATGCCGATCGAATGGAGGATGGCTCGGCGCGCATCACCCTGGACCTGGATCAAACGACCTCGCAGCAGATCAGGACCCTTCTGGACCGGTTGCGGGCGGACGAGAGCATCCGCCACCTCGATTGGGGCAACACGGCGCCGGACAGCCGGCCCGGCCCTTCCCAGTACTTCCAAATTCCTTACACTTTGAGCCCGGTCACCGGTCGGCGCTTCTTCGGCCGGGATCTGGAGTTTCTCAGGCTGGCCGATTATCTGCGCGATCCCACACCGGGTAAGGCGATCCTGCTTTGGGGACCGAGGCGCATCGGCAAAACCTCATTACTGCGGCAGTTGGAGCACCTCCTATCGGACAGCATCTACCTGCCGGTGTTTGTGGATATGCAGAGCATCAGCGGCCAGGATACGGCCGTGTTCCTGCACACAATCGCGAAACGGCTGGCGGCTGCTATCAACCATCAGGATATCAGTGTGCCGAAATTCAACCGCATGCGGCGCGACCCGCTCGGTTATCTGAGGCCCTTTGTGGATTCGCTGCACGCAGTCGAGAGCCGCCACATCGTCCTGATCCTGGACGAGTTCCAGGTGTTGGCGGGTTTGCGAGAGGAGAAGGCCAGCCTGGCGGACAGCTTCGGCTATCTACGCAGCCTGATTACCGGCGGCGGCCAGATCAGCTTCCTATTCAGCGGCGGCGGCGTGCTCGACACCCTGCGCCAACAGGTAGGGGCTTCATCACTGCTGAACGTCACGCACACGCAAAAGGTGGACTGCCTGCCGAGTGCCGAGGCGCGGCGCCTGATCGTGGAGCCGGCCCAACATCTGACCTATGATAATGAAGTTGTCGATGCTCTGCTGGCACTGACCGCCGGCCATCCCTATTACCTGCACATGCTCTGTGGTGAGTTGGCGCTCAGCGCGTACAACTCGGGCGGCACACGGGTCAGCCAGGGACACCTGGACAACGCGCTGGATGATTGGCTGCCGGCGCAGGAAGAACACCACTTCAACCATCTGTGGGGCACCGACAGCGCCATCGATCACCGGGTGCAGCAGTACTACAAGCTCTTCCTGACCGCGGTTGCTACGCTGACGCCGGATGCCGAGGGCTGGGCACCTTTTGAGGCGCTGTGTGAGGCACTGGAACCAACGCGCCTCCACGAACAGGCAATTTGGCAAGGGCTGCAAGCGCTGGCCAAGATGGACACGCTCGAGTTCGATGGTGAAGCGCGCCACCGGCTGAAGGTCCCATTGTGCCAACGCTGGATCAAGGCCAATCATTCTATCGCGAGGATGCTTCGAGAGATCGCATGACAGACAACACGTTTTTGTCTCGTGAACCGGTGTGGACGGACACGCATTTTTACGGCCGCAGCGGAGCATTGACCTGGCTGGCCAGTCAGCTTGGCCGCGAGATTCCTCAAAACTGCAATATCGTGGGCGAGCCGCGGATCGGCAAGACCTCGCTGCTGCACGCCGTCTATCGCAGACAGATCGGGCTGCCGGCAGGCTTGACCGGCATATATGCCTGGGTCCGCCTGATCGAATGGGCCGATCGGGGGCCGGCAGCTTTCTGGGCACAACTGCAGGGCCGGCTGATCGAGGCAGCTGCGCGCGCGGGCGTCGCGCCGGCCGGTGCTCCAGCCAAATCCGAAGATCTCGCCTGGCAGACATATCGGGCCGTGGAAAACCTGCTGGAACATCTGCAGACCGCCCAGCCGCGCACGCGCGTCATCGTGCTGATCGATGACTTCGAACTTCTGATACCGGGCATCACGGCGCAGGGCCTCGACTGGTTGCGCGCGCTGGCGACCCGCTTTGCATCCATTTTTGCCCTGGTGATCACCAGCACTGATCCGCTGGGACAGGTCTGCCGCCCGCTCGGCGCCGAGCAGGTCTCGCCGCTGCCTAACATCTTTGCGACCCACTACCTGGGCCTGCTCACCGAGGAAGAGGCCGTCGGCCTGATCCAGGCCGCTGTCAAGGCCGAAGGCCAGCTGCCGCTCTCCTCAGCTCTGGTCCAGCTCATCCGGCATGAGACCGGCCGCCATCCGGATCTGTTGAAGCTGGGATGCAGCTATCTCCTCCAGGCACAGGCCGAAGAGGGCGATGTGCTCGATTCGGACGAGCTTATGGAAGCCGTACGCAGCGATTTTCGGTATGATGCCCACGCGCGTTGGCTGTGCGAACGCCTTTACGCGCGGCGCACCGATGAAGAGCGCGCTATCCTTGCCAGCGTGGGCAGCGGCGTGCCCTCCGGAGATCCGATCCTGCTCCGCCGCCTGGAGCGTAAACTGGGGCTTGTGGAACTGAGGGAGGGCCAACCGGCGCTTTTCGCGGATGCCTGCCGGTACTGGATTGCGCGCCATCGATCGATTGCGTCCTCTGCGGCGAATGATGTTCGAAATGCCCCTGCCACCCCTGCATACCACTATCAACCTGAGCTGCGCGAGGTCCGCCTGGGCGAGCAGTCGCGTCGGCTGACAGCCGTTGAGGATCGGCTATTTCAGTATCTCCTGAGCAGGCCCAACCAGGTGTGCACCCCTCAGGAACTGCTGGAGCACGTCTGGGGTGTGGGCCGCACCCTTTCAGTGGTCGAAAAGACAATCAACCGGCTGCGCGACAAGGTGGAAGAAGATCCTGGCCGGCCGCGCGTAATCCTGTCAGCGCGCGGTGAAGGTTACATGTTGCGCACCCCCGATGAGACCGGCCCATCCCCAATCACCGACCCTGCCGGTGCATGAAAAAGGACGCAAACTGCGTCCTTTTTCATTTGGGGTATTGACAACCTCACGCAAGTGTGGTATGTCTTTGTCGAATTGTCGTTAATCAGATAAATCGAAATACTGACTTTCGTGCCTTGCCTTCTTGGACCAAGGAGATGTATGCCATGTCATCGCCTGTCCAAACCCTCACCCCCTTCCTCGCATCGCTGTCCGCGCTTGGGATCTTCATCGGCGTCAGCTTGCTCATCCCCGGCCGCGCAGGCTTTCTCTTTGGCGGCCGGCCTTTGCGCGCGTCACCTGTTGGCCCGGTCTTGGAGCTGACCGGCATCGGCGGCGGCGTTGAGCCCAGCGATCCGTCACTCACGGCTGCCGCCCAGCGTGAAGCCATCGAGGAGATCAGTTGCGGTATCCGCCTCCTGCCGAGCAGCAGCACCCTATTGGTTCGCGGGCCCGGGCAGGTCGATTCATTCCCCCTGGCCGGCAGCGAATCGCCGTTGGCGATTGTCTTTCGCGGCTACCGTACACCAGCACATGAGCCATGGCATCCCGCGCATCGGGGCGAGACGTGTCTGGTGGTCTTCTTGGCCGAGCTCCTGAGCTGCCCACGGCCATCGCTGGAGATTCCGCTGTTGACCTGGCTCGATCCGGAGACACTCTGCGCGGCGGCCCGGGCCGATCTGCCGTTCAGTAAGCTGCCGGGGGAGCTGACCCTGCTGGCTCCAACAGTCTGTCCGCCAGCCGATGCCCTTGTGCGCCTGACTGATTCCCAGGAGGCGCTGATCCTGGCGCTCGAAGACAGCGCCCTGCCCTTCTATCGCAGCATCGCAGACCGCTTCGGCTAAACGAAGCATGCCGGCCAACTTAGTTGGCAAAGGGGGCTCCTATGGACATCGATTTAGTGCTGATCATGATGCTGATCGCGTTTATTCTTGGTCTCGTCAGCGGTGTGTTGTTGACCAGACCGCCCACACCGCCGCGGTACTGGCAGTGAGCGGCAGCCCAAGCTAAGGAAGTTGTCAGACAAACGGCACGCGTCGTCATTTGTTTCGTTACAGAATGCACATAGGCTAGAATGCGCGTGGTGCAGCCCGCAGTCTGGCGGGCTGCACCTAATCAGGAAGGAGGAAAAGCCCAAAGCATAGTCACCGGATAGCTCAGAGACAGAGAATTGGCAATCCATTCGTTTCAGCGATTTCGCGAGTCGTCCCTTGACAGCAGCTTTCCATTCAGGAGGAATCCACCCATGCCATCCAGACACCGTACTTCGCTCCCATCCATCCTGCTGGTCGTCGTGCTCGTGACCCTGACGACCCTGCCGCCTGCGACAGCAGTCGCAGCGCCGGCCAGTGCCACGCGATCGGTTCGCCAGCCTGCCCTCACTTCGGAGACGGCCTCCGCGACGCTGACGTCTCCGGTCCTCTCCACCGCGCTAAGCAGTCTGCCTCAGCCGTCCGTCGGCGTGATGGGCGGCGCCTGGCAATCCGCACTCGCACAGCCGAGAACCTCTCGTCCGGCGGCGCCAACCACTCGCAGCAACACTTCAGCTTCTCGACAGCAGATCGCGGCCCCGCAGCCGCCCGCTGACCCGGCAAAATCCGCACTGCGGCCAACCATCGTTCGTCCCGAGCGAGGTGGCGTCCTTACCCTCGCAGATGGTCGCCTGAGCGTGCGCTTCGACGCCAGCGGATTACCCCAGCCGCTGGTTGCTTTTCTGGAACAAGCGCAGGACGCGGCTTTGCCTGCCAACTTTGCCCTTCTCGGTCCCATCGCTACCGTGCGCGGTCACTGGCTCGACATTGCCCAGGCAAGTCGCCTGGAGGCCGATGCCTCGGCATCCGAAGCATTGGCGCTGGATGCTGCCGCACAGATTGCGGCGTTAGATCCCGCCGCGCTCCCCGTTTCCAAACCCGGCGGCGGCAAACCCGCGCCGGTTGCATCGCGCTTCTGGGCCACGGTGAGCATCGCGCTCCCATCTCTCGATGCTGCGGCCCCCGACGTCGCGATCGCCCGCCTGGCGACGGACGGCACAAAATGGGAACTCCTGCCCACGGAATTCCAGGACGGTTTTGCGGTCGCCAGGACCGATCGTCTCGGCAGCTTCACCCTGGTAAAGAACACGGCGCTGGCTGCTCCCGCAGTACCGGCAGCCGGCGAAGTGATCGTGGATGAGCTGGACAGTGGGTTCCGGCGCTTCGAAGCAGACGGCAGTGTAGACTACTTCTGGGATGCATCCTGCAGTTCCGCTGGCTGTTGGGGCGGGCATGCTTACTGGACCTGGAACCGCTCAGACTACGAACCCTGGCCACTTGACCAGCCGTGGAACTGGGCGACCTGGACGCCGAGCTTGTCGGACGCCGGGTTCTACAAGGTCGAGGTCTTTATTCCAGCAGCGGATGCTACTACTACTGGCGCGACGTACAGGGTCTACCACGCAGGTAGTGTCGATGCGGTGACCGTAAACCAGCTGACCAGCAGTGGCATCTGGAAGAACATCGGCGCGTTCGAGTTCACAGCCGGTGGGGGCGAATACGTTTACCTGGACGATGTTGTGCCAGAACAGGCGCAGTTGGGCTCGCAGGTCGGTTACGACGCCGTCCGCTTCACCTTCTGCCCTGACCCGGCCGCGTGCCAGCCTGACCTGGAGCCGCCGGTGATTCATTCGGTGAATCGCTGGCTGAACGGCCAGGGCAGCTCGGTCTTCCGCGCCGAAGTCACCGACAACGTCCAGGTCGCCGAAGTAGTGTTGATCTTCAACGGGGTCAGCCTCAACATGAGCCCTATCGGAGGCGATCTCTATGAGGTTGTAGTCCCGATTCCAGCGGCGAAGATCAGCCAGGTGCAGGTGGTGGCTACCGATACCTCGGGCAACACCGCCGTCTTTCCGCCCGGCACCCTCATCAACATCAAAGGCTATCTCTCGCGCGGGCTCGGCGGCGCCAACTTCGCCTGTAGCGCCAAAGGATGTGATAGCCCAGGCACTAACGCAACGGCCGCCGACCCGGTCAACACGGCCCACGGCAACTTCTACTATCCCCTCTCACTGCTAACCGTGCCCGGTCCGGGGGACAGCGACATCAAGATTGATCTGGCGTACAACTCGCTGGCCGGCGAACCGGTGGGCACGATCGAATACACGCCGAATGGGGACGGGGTGGTCGAAACGCCTTACGATGTCCATGTCGAGCCGTTCGGCCTGGGCTGGACTTTCTCGCTCGGCCCCAGCCTGCTGATCCTCGACAATACGTTGTTCTCGGGCGTACAGGTGCGCTATCCTGACGGACGCACCGTCAACTTCGCAGCCGTGGGCGGCGCCTACGTCCCCGACGACACGCGCGTCTACGACACCCTGACGGCCGATGGCGGCGGCTACCTGCTGAAGCGCAAGGACCTGACCTCCTATCGTTTCAACGCTGAGGGCCGCTTGATCCAGATCGCCGACCGCAACGGCAACACGATCAACCTGAGCTACGATGGCGACAACCTGACCCGTGCCGACAACTCTGCCGGCCGTTGGGCCACGTTCACCTACAACGCTGACGGCCAAATCAGTGGAATCGACGCTCCTGAAGGCCGCCACCTGAGCTTCACCTACTCCGATGAGCTGCTTACGGCGATCACCGACGGCGAAGGCGCCACAACGCAATACCAGTATGACGCCGGCAAGCGGCTGGCCGCAGTGATCACGCCGAAAGGACACCCCAGCCTGCGCATGAAATATGACGACGTCGGCCGGGTGATCGAGCAGATCGAGGGCGCTACGGCCAGGACAGTGTTCGCCTATGACGACGCGGCGCACACCACCACGCTGACCGATGTGCTGGGCAATGTTACTACGCACGTCTATGATGACACGCAGCGGCTGATCGAGTCCCGCGACGCGTTGGGTGCCTCGGAACGGTTCGGCTACGACGACAACGATCACCGTACGTCGTTCATCGACCGGGAGGGCCGCCAGTGGTGGTACAGCTACGATGACCAGGGCAATCGCCTGACCGAGGATGGTCCGTTGGGCTGGCATCGCGAGTGGCAGTACGACAGCAGCCTTGACCTGGTGACTTATCAGCGGGATCCGCTCGGCCGCGAGATGCGCTGGGCGTATGACCCCCGCGGCAACCTGGTCAAGATCATCAACCCTGACCTGGCCGAGAGCGACATCGTCAACGACGGCCGTGGCCTGCCGACATCGGTCACCGACTTCAATCGGGAAACCACGACCCTGACTTATGATCCCCTGACCGGCGACCTGCTGTCTCTGACCGACCCTGAAGGGCACATCATGGGGTACACCTATGATGGTCTGGGGCGGGTCCGCGCCATGACCGACTTCACCGGCCAGATCTACACTTATACATACAACCACAACGACAAACTGACGGACGTAGACGGCCCGTTGGGTTATCATGTCGGTTATCGGTTCGACGCCAACGGCAACCTGGATCTTGAGATCGACCCGAACGGCGGTGAGATCGACTATGGGTACGATGCGTCCGAGAACCTGACCGATATCTACGATCAACTGGATTTCCTGACCCACCTGACGTACGACGCCATGAACCACCTGGCTTCGGAGACAGACCCCGAAGGCCGGATCACAGTCTACGAGCGCGACGATGTCTACCGCGTGAGCGCGGTCCATGCGGCTTTCGGCACGCCCGAGAGTGCGACCACGGAGTTCGTCTACGACAGGGTGGACAACGTCCTCAAGACCATCGACCCTGAGGGGCGTGTCACATTCGACGTCTACGACGAACTGAACCGCCGCACTGCGAGCGTCGCCAACACCATCGACGGCGCGGCGCACACTGCCGACACCAACGTGGTCACGCGTTGGGAGTACGACCTGGCCGGCAACATCAAGAAGCTGACCGATGGCAACGGCAACTCAGCGCTGTTCGACTACGATGAACTGAACCGCAAAGTCCGCGAGGAGAACGCCGAGCAGGAGATCACCCGGTTCACGTATGATCCGATGGGTGATCTGCTCCAGGTTGTCGCCCCGCGGCTGAACACGACCGAGTATGAGTACGACGGCAACGGCCGGCGCACCCTGATGCGCGACGCGCTGGACCAGGAGACGCACTATCTCTACGACCCCAACGGCAACCTGACCGATGAAATCGATCCCCTGGGCGTGGTGACGCACCACGAGTACAACGCGCTCAATCAGCGCACGGCGACGATTCGGAACTTCCAGCCGTACATGGTTCCCGACAGCGAGACCCATGTACGCACAGGGTTTGCCTACGATCTGGCCGGCAATCTGAAGGCAGTCACCGACCCGAACGCAAACACCACCCAGTATGTCTATGACGCGGCCAACCGGTTGATCGAGATCACGGACGCGCAGGGGCACACCTACACACCTTACGAATATGACAAAGTGGATAACCGCACGGTGGTTCGAGACGCCAACGGCAATCCGACGACCTACCAGTACGACGCGCTAAACCGGCCCATCTCCAAGACCGATGCCGAAGGCCATACGGAGACATACACCTACGATCGCGTCGGCAACCGCCTGACCGAACAAAATGGCCGCAGCTTCGTCACGACGACGCAGTACGACCCGCTCAACCGGCCGGTCAGGATCATCGCCCCTGTGTCCGGCGTCGTAACGGCGATGACCTATGATGCGGTTGGCACGCTCAAGTCGGTGATCGACCCAGAGCAGCACGCCGAAACCTACACGCATGACCTGGTGTATCGGCTGCTGACTCAGACGGACGGCGCAGGCAACACGTGGACCTTCGAGTATGACGCTAACGGCAACCGCACCCTGGTCGTGGATCCCAATGGGAATGCCACGGATTACGTCTATGATGAGTTGAACCGACTGACGACCGAGACGGACGCCCTGGGCGGCGTGACCCGGCATGACTACGACGCGGTTGGTAACGAAACCTCGCGCGCCGCACCGAATCTGGTCGTGACCAAATTCGACTACGATCCTCTCTACCGCCTGGTCAGCCAGACCCGCAATTACCAACCCGGCGTCACGCCTGGCGCTGACGTCAATGTGATCCTCAGCTACCGCTACGACGCTGCAAGCAACCTGGTTGAGGAAGTGGACGCGCTTACCTTCCCGACGCGGCATGAGTACGACAAGCTCAACCGCCGCTGGCGGACCACCGATGCTGAGGATGGGCAGACCGACTACGGCTATGATCATGTCGGCAACTTGACGAGCTTGACCAACCCGCGGCGCTTCACCACGGAATTCGAGTACGATGGCGACAATCTGCTGAAGCTGGTCCGCGACGCGGATGGCAGCGAGTTCCGCTTTGAGTATGATGCCGCCCATAACCTGACCCAGACCACTGACCCCTACGGCGTCGTCACCCGCGGTGAGTTCGACGAATTGAACCGGCTGGTTGCCTCGATCCGCAACCAGCGGGCCGACCAACCCGGTGACGGCGACACCAACGTCACAACTCGCTACGAATACTATCGCGACAGCCTGCTGCGCCGGCAGATCAACCCGCGCGGCTTCCCCACCGACTACGTCTACGACGCGGCACACCGACTGACTCACGTGACCGATGCCCAGGCTGGCGTCACTCACACCGCATACGATGGCATGGACCATCCGCTATTGGTGACGGACGCCAACAACCACACCACTGAATACCGTTACGACGCGTTGTATCGGCTCATCACCAGGATCGACCCAGAAGGTCACACGGAGGTCTATGACTACGATGCAGTCGGCAACCAGATCCGCCTCACCAATGCCCGCACCTATGCGACGGAGACAGCCTTCGACCCTCTGAACCGGCCCGTTCTGATCACAGACGCAAAGGGCGGCACGATCACAAACGTCTATGACGCGATGGGCAATCTGCGGAGCCGCACCGACCAGAACGGCCACACCGACAGCTACACCTACGACCGGCTGCACCGACTGCTGACCCACACTGATGCCGAAGGGTACGTCACCAGCCAGCGCTATGATCCTAACAGTAATGTAGTGGAGTGGGTCGACGGCAACATGCACGGTACGAAATTCGGCTACGACGAGTTGGATCGGCTTTCATGGACCACCAACGCCGAAGACGAAACAACGCGCTACGCGTACGACAAGCTGGGCAACCGCACCGATCTGATCGAGGCCGACGAAGTCGTTACTCGCTACGAGTACGATGCGCTCTACCGTCTGGCCGCGGTCATCCTGAACTACCGGCCGTACGTGGAGCCGGGCGTTGATGTTAACGTGCGCTACGCCTACACATATGACGAAAACGGCAACGTCGTGCGCATCGTCGACCCGCTCACCCACGCCACGCAGTTCGTCCAAGACAGCCTGGATCGGCTGGATCACGAGATCAACCCGCTGAACAACGTGTGGCGGTACACCTACGATGCTGTCGGCAATCTGGAGTCGATGCTGGACGCCAACAACGCCCTCACCCGCTACAGCTACTATGCCGATGACCTGCTGTGGCAGACCGAGTACCCCGACGGCACGGCAGTGACGCGGACCTATGACCCCAACCATAACCTGGTGGGTATGACCGACAACCTCGGGACCAGCAGTTGGGTCTTCGACGAACTGGACCGCATGACCAGCGCAACGGATGCCCTGGGCCGGACGTTGGCTTACGGGTACGACCCCGTCGGCAACCGGACCGGGATCACCTACCCGGACAGCCGCACGGTGGCCTACAGCTATTACAAGAACAACTGGCTCAAGACCGTCAGCGACCCGTTGGCCGGCGTCACCAGCTACCAGCGCGACGGCGTCGGACAGGTCACCCTGGCCACCAACGCCAACGACACCGTGGCCGAGATGGCTTATGACAAAGCTGACCGCCTGCTCACGCTGGTCAACCGCCAAACGGTTGGCGCCCGGAAGACGATCAGCTCGTTCGGCTACACCTACGATGAAGTGGGCCAGCGCGTCAAGATCGATGCCGAGTACGGCTGGCGCAACCCGCCGACCGTCAGCACAACCTACGCTTACGATCCGCTGCGCCGCCTGACCCGCACCGAGAACAACGAGGGTGCGTGGACCGGCTATACTTTCGATGCGGCAGGCAACCGGCTCACGTTGAGCACCAATGATGACGAGCTCTCGCCCAAGCCGTTCGATGCCAAGGCCGAGACCTACGCCTACGATGAGGCCAACGAGCTGCTGTCGGTCATCACCGACACATCGGCCAACGGTGTGAAGCCCAGCCGGACGGCCAACGTGGCCCAGGCGCTGGCCGCCTTCCGCCACGAGGTCGCAGCGCAGCGCGGCAAGCACATCACGACGGCAGCCGCCGATGCCTTGCTCGCCGTAGCCGACGATCTGATCGCCCGTCTCTACAGCAACAAGCCGCCCACCCAGTCTGCCACAACAGCCGCGATCGCAGCCCTACGCAGCCAGGTGCAGGCATACCGCGCCAGCGGCGACATCGACAGTGACGGCATCGCCAACAGCCTGCTGGTCAAGCTGGACAAGGCCGACAAGGCCAACCAGGACGAGACCGGAGAGCTTAAGGCGACTACCTACACCTACGATGCCAACGGCAATCGGATCGGGATGGCGTGGCCGGGGCCGCAGGGACCGCAGACGCAGGGCACGGACTACACCTACAACTACGAGAACCTGCTCACCCAGGGGCTGGACTACCAGGCCAACACCCAGGGCACCCGCGTCGATCGCGCTGTGACCACCATGAGCTATGATGGGCTGAATCGCCGGCTGGTCAAGAGCTACGATCCGAAGACCGGCGCCAGCGGCATCAAGCGCACCGAGTACACTTTCGACATGCTCGACCCTGTGGCCGAGTACAACATGTGGAACGGCCAGTACAGCAACTACTACCGCGGGGACATGGGCCGCATGCTCGCCATGCAGAACTTCCCCAGCGGGCAGCGCTACACCTACCACTACGACGGCCTGGGCTCGATCAGCGCGCTGACCAAGGAGCAGGGGCAGAGCGTCCATACCTACCGCTACGACCCCTACGGCTATGTCTACCCCGACAACGGCAACTGGACCGACCCGCACAACGGGTACACCTTCACGGGCCAGGAGTACGACGAGGAGACGAGCCTGCTGCACTTCTACGCCCGGGACTACGATCCGCTGCGGGGGGTGTGGATGCAGCAGGATCCGTATCGCGGGCAGCTGCCGGAGCCTGTGACGTTGCACCGGTATGGATATGTGGGGGCGAATCCGGTGAACTGGGCGGATCCTTATGGATGGCATGCCTATAGCGAGGAGTCCATTGACCAATGGATAGCAGAAGCGGCCACAAACCTATACAAGAAGGACCGACAGATAGAGTGGTTTAGGCCATTTGTATCGATCCCTATTCTGGGCCCTGTGCTCCACTCCATCTTGGGCGTGACCCAGATGGAACGCGAACGGGACGATTTGGCCAGGGATCTCAGGGATTTGGCGGTTCGGAAACAGCATTTGCAGGCTGGGCAAGTGAATCCAGATGAGTTCCAGAAAGTGTCCCAGTATGATCAGGCAACACAGGACAGTGCCGGAGTCATGGCATGCGGGCCTGTGGCTCTTCAGCAGGTTGTGGGGGATATCAGTCTGCAGAGCATTCTGGAAAGGGCCGGAGAGAAGTATGGCAAGGAGACTGGCATTCAGCCCAGCGATCTGGCAGCCGTGGCCAGCGAACTGGCTGGTGAGGAGTTCAGCGTGAATGCTGAGGACCAATGGTCGATAGAGCAGATGCACAAGGCCCTTATCGAAGGCGGAGATGTCATTGTCGATATCAAAGTCACTGGGAACACACCGTCATTTGAGGGTGACACGTTTGCCCATTTCGCCAAGGTCTACGGTATGAATGTGTCGAAGCAGGAGATCTATCTTCAGAATACGCTGCGGGGGGAACCGTACTGGACCATATCATTTGATGAATTCGAGAAGGTCTGGGAATCTCCTGAGACTTCGGCCGCAATCATACCAGCAGGTGTGATGCCTGAACCGGCAACTAAGTGGGCTTTAGTGTTTGAGAGGCGGTGAAGCCTCGGTACAACCTTCGCAATGCCTGCTCCAAATACTCCAATAACCTGCTCGCTGCCGACGTTCACAATGCCTGCAGCGAGCAGGAGGATGGTTCGAACATAAAGTCCTGGATCACGAAGCGCGAGGCGCCGCTCACAACGGCCTTCGCGCTTCGTTAGGCTCACCGCAGTGCGGCTCCTTCGCGTCACTTTACAAGTTCGCGATCCGGACCACCCCCGACCACCACCCCGCGCATCACAGGCATGGCGGTGCGCCACGCCTTTCGTGATCAGGGCTGCGGGATGGCGCTGCTCGACCGGCTGATCGGGCTGGCGGATGGCTGGAGCTGCGAAAAGCTCATTCTGGAGACGACCCACGCGGTCGGCTTCTATCAGCGGCGCGGCTTCGAGGTGGTGGAGGCGCGGAGCCAGGGCGGTGTGACGCTGATGGTCATGGTGCGGTGGCTACGATCGGTTGGGCCGCACAGTGGGACTGGGCCTTCATGCTGATTACGCCCTCTCCATTCCGGAGGATCCGAATGCAGGCTTTGTTGATAGATCGTTCGCGATGTGAATGACCTTCATCCAGGTTAGATCGCCGGGATATTACCATCTCAAATGGCGGTCTTCTACCCAACTTGAGACATTACCCCTCCTGACGTCCCATTTTCCTCAAAACCGTTTTATATGATAGAATATCGTCTGTTCTCAGGCTGTTCTCGCTGCCACATTGTATCCCGATGACAAGTCCTGGAGGCCTTATGCCCAAATACGTGATCGGCGTTGATTTCGGAACGGAATCGGGCCGCGCGCTGCTCGTGGATGTTGCCGACGGACGTGAAGTCGCCACCTGCGTCCATCCCTATGCCAACGGCGTGCTCGATGAGCGGCTGCCCGCCGATGCAGGGGGAATCCGGCTCGAGCCGGACTGGGCCCTGCAAGACCCGAACGACTACCTGGAAGTGCTGCGGCACGCGGTTCCGGCCGTGCTGGCTGAGAGCGGCGTCGCGGCGGAGGATGTGATCGGCCTCGGCATCGACTTCACCGCCTGCACGATGCTGCCCACGAAGGCCGATGGCACGCCGCTCTGCTTCCTCCCGGAATTCCGCAACCGGCCCCATGCATGGGTCAAGCTGTGGAAGCACCACGCGGCCCAGCCGGAGGCCAACAAGCTCAACGAAACGGCGGAGCGGCTCGGCTACGCATTTCTGGACCGGTACGGCGGGAAGATCAGCTCCGAGTGGTTCGTGCCGAAGGCCTGGCAGATTCTGGACGAGGATCCGGAGATATATGAGAGCGCTGACCGTCTCCTGGAGGCTGCGGACTGGGTCATCTGGCAGCTCACCGGCGTCGAGACCCGTAACCTGACCACCGCGGGCTACAAGGGCATCTGGTCGAAGCACGACGGATTTCCGCCGAACGAGTTCTTCCGCGCGCTGGATCCGCGGCTGGAGCGCCTGGTTGACGACAAGCTCTCCCGCGAGATTGCAGAATTGGGCCAGCGCGCCGGTGGGCTCACCGGGCAGGCGGCCGCATGGACGGGGCTCCGGTCGGGCACCGCTGTCGCCGTGGCGAACGTGGATGCGCACGTCGCAGTGCCCGCGGCGACCGTCACCGAGGCGGGCCGCATGGTCATCATCATGGGCACGTCCAACTGCCACATGGTGCTGGGCACGGAGGAGCGCATCGTGCCAGGGATGTGCGGCTACGTGGAAGATGGCATCATCCCCGGCTTCTTCGGCTACGAGGCCGGCCAGTCGTGCGTGGGCGATCACTTTGCCTGGTTCACGGAGAACTGCGTGCCCGCCGCCTACGAACGCGAGGCCGCGGCGCGCGGCAGCAATATCCACCAGTTGTTGGAGGAGCAGGCCGCGGCGCTGCGGCCGGGCGAGAGCGGGCTGCTGGCGCTGGATTGGTGGAACGGCAACCGCAGCGTGCTGGTGGACGTGGACCTGACCGGCCTGCTGTTGGGGATGACGCTGCTGACGCGGCCCGAGGAAATCTACCGCGCGCTCATCGAGGCGACGGCCTACGGCACGCGGGTCATCATCGAGGCCTTTGAAGAGAATGACGTGCCGGTGCACGAGATCGTCGCGACCGGTGGCCTACCGGACCGGAACCGGCTGCTCATGCAGATTTACGCCGATGTCACCGGCCGGCCCATCAAAGTCGCGCGCTCCCACCAGGGCGGCGCGCTGGGCGCGGCCATGCACGGCGCAGTCGCTGCAGGCGCGGCAGCCGGCGGTTACGACACCATCGTGGAGGCCGCCCGCCACATGGCCGGGCTGCGCGCCGACCAGTATGAGCCCAACCCCGCGGCGAAGCAGGTCTACGATCAGTTGTATGCAGAATACGTGACCCTCCACGACTACTTTGGCCGCGGCGCCAACGATGTGATGAAGCGGCTCAAGAACCTGAAGGCTGCGGTCAGGGGCTGACGGCGGTCAGCTCCTGACCGCCGTCAGCGCGCTGATCGCGGAAAAGCGCCCGTTGTATGACCGTGCGCATGTCCGGAAGGGCGCTTTCACCATATACTATCAGGCATCTGCCGGGCACATGGCCCCGAACCACGAGTGTAACCTGTCGGATAAAGTAGCACAGCCCCTTGTGGGCGTTCTGACGGGCACAAGGCCCTGGGCTTACGGGTCAACTGCCCTATCTTCTGTCTGGTGCCCAGAGTGGCGCCGAACCTTTGTGAGTGATCAATGAAGAAAACTGTCCATCCCTTTTCAATCCTCGGCCGTTTCAGCCTGCTGCTGCTCGTTACCATTCTTGTCACCAGTTGCTCCCTGTTGCCATCGGCGCGGCCGGCTGCGGAGGTCGCCGCAGCAGACGAGGCTGAGCCGACACCGATCCCGACGCCCATCGTCGCGCAGAAACCGATGTACACCGTCGCGCGCGGCGACGTCGTGCGCCGGTTGCAGGTCACTGGCCGCGTGGTGCCCGTGACGGAACAAGAGTTGTTCTTCCGCTCGAACGGACGAGTGAAGGCCATCCACGTCAAGCGGAACGACACCGTCACGGAAGGGCAGGTCCTGGCTGAGCTCGAAATGCCGGACCTGGAACGCCAGCTTCAGTCGGCAGAGCTGGAGCTCAACCGGGCCCAATCTGTTGTGGCGAAGGCCGAAGGCAGCCTGAGCACGGAATTGCAGCGCGCCCAAATCAACCTGGAAGCTGCGCAGCTCAACCTTCAGTTGGTCAAGATGCAGGACCCGACCCCGCGCCAGAAACAGGCCGAGATCAGCCTGGAACAGGCGCAACTGGCGCGCGACCGGGCGCAGGGCGCCTATGATGAAATCGCGTGGCGCGGGGACGTGGGCGCTTCGCCGCAGGCGGCGGCCTTGCAGCAGGCCACCATGGAGTATGACAAGGCCAAGGCCGCGTATGACCTGACGATGCAGGACATTGCCGCGCACAAATACAGGGTGCAGTTGCAGGAACAGCAGGTCAAGCTGGCGCAACTCGCAGTGAGCACATTGGAGCAGGGCATTGACCCGCTCATCGCCAACGATGTCGCGCGTGCGGAGCTGGAAGTCAAGCGGGTCCAGGCGGCCATTGCTGACTCGCAGATCATCGCCCCGTTCGATGGCATGGTGATGTCTATCGTGCTGACGGAGGGCCGCGCGGCTGAAGCCTTCAAGCCGGTGGCGACAGTGTCCATCCCCGGCGAGCGCGAGATTGCCGCGGAACTCAAGACCGAGGAAATGCAGGAGTTGACCGAGGGCATGATCGCGAAGGCCAACCCGGTCAGCAGCCCCGGTGAGGAGTTTGAGGCTGCCATCCGGCGGCTGCCGTATCCCTATGGCAGCGGCGGGGCGAGCACCGAAGTCCAGGAAGAGGACAAGACGACGCGCTTCACCGTCACCGACCCTGCGATCATCCAGGAATATGATCTCGGCGACCTCATCCGGCTCACCATCATTCTGGAGGAGCGCAAGGAGGCCCTGTGGCTGCCGCCTGCGGCCATCCGCAATTTCGAGGGACGTAACTTCGTGGTCGTCCAGGACGGGGATGCACAGCGCCGCCAGGATGTGAAGCTGGGCGTCAAGAATGAAGACCAGGTCGAAATCCTGGAGGGCCTGGAAGAGGGCCAGACAATCGTAGGGCGGTAAGCATGGGTTTCCTGCTGCGGACCTGGGCGATCGTTGTCGTTGCCCTGAAGCGACTCCTGTCGCAGTTCGGCCTGAGTATCGCGACCCTGTTGGGTCTGATCGTCTCCAGTGCGCTGGTCATGAGCGTGCCGGCCTACGCCGATGCCGTGTACTACCGCATGCTCAAGACCGGGTTGTTTGGCACCAGCGAGCAGATGCAGGAGACGACGGCGGCCTCCCGTGAGCCGTTCGCGTTCATGTTCCGCTATATCGGCTCATGGCATGGCGCGGTCGAGTGGGCCGATGTTGAGCCGCTGGATGCGTTCATGTCTCTCGGCCTGAGTGATGCACTCAACATGCCGCAGAAGGTGGCGGTGCGTCACTTCAAGACCGACAACCTGCGCCTCTTTCCGGCGAACGCGGTCGAATACGATGACGTCAAGAAACCGCTCGCCTGGGTGTCCTTCAGCACCGCGAGCGACTTCGAGAACCATATCAACCTGGTGGAAGGGACCTGGCCCCGCCCCGCCGCAACCGGCAGCACCGAACCGGTCGAGGTCCTGGTGAGCGATGGGCTGGCAGAGAAGCTCGGCCTGCACGCGGGCGAGGAGTACGTGGCGCTCGTGCCGCAACAGCGGGGCAGCACCCGCCGGTTTGAGATTCCCGTCCGCATCTCCGGCGTCTGGGACGCCCGGGACCCCAATGAACTGTACTGGTTCTACCGGCCCGTCGGCCTGGAAGAGCAGTTCATCGTTCCCGAAGCGACCTTCCTGCAGTACTTGAGTCCCTATCTGGAGAACGAAATCTACCTGGGGCTGTGGTACTTTGTGCTGGATGGGGACGATGTCACCGTCACTGAGGTGCCCGCCCTGGTCAGCCGCATCATGCAGTTGCAGCAGCGGGTGGGCAGCCTCCTGCCCGGGGCCAGCCTCGACCGCTCCCCCCTCACGCCGCTCCAGTCCTACCGCCGCTCCGCGATGCTGCTGACCGTGCTGTTGTATGCTTTCAACGTGCCGACGCTCGGCCTGCTGCTGGCATTCATCGGGCTGACGGTCGGTCTGGCGGTCAACAGCCGGCGGAATGAAATCGCGGTGCTGCGCAGCCGCGGGGCTACGTCCATGCAGGTGGTAGGCATCGCCTTTGTTGAGGCGGCGGTGCTGGGCCTGCTGGCGCTCCTGGCCGCGGTGCCCATCAGCAGTTGGATTGCCCAGGCCGTCGGCTCCACGACGAGCTTCCTCGACTTCACACAGCGGCCCGACCTGCGGGTGAGCTTCAGCCCGACGACGCTCGAACTCGGCCTGGCCGCGTTCGCCATCGCGCTGCTGGCGCAGCTCTGGCCGACGTTCTCGGCGGCCAAGTTTACCATCGTGACCTACAAGCAGGAGCGGGCGCGGCTGCTGCGCCCGCCGTGGTGGCAGCGCGCCTACCTGGACGTCCTGCTGCTCATCCCCGCAGGCTACGGCGCCTACCTGCTGCGCCAGCAAGGCACGATTTCCGTGCCGGGCGCGGAGTTGAGCGGCGACCCGTTTGCCAACCCTCTGCTTTTTCTCGTGCCCGCGCTCGGCATCTTCGCCGTGACCCTGCTGGTTCTGCGGCTGATGCCGGCAATCATGTCCGTGCTGGCGTGGGTGCTGTCGAAGATCGGCGGTGTGGGCGCGATGCTGGCGGCGCGACAGCTGGCGCGGATGCCCGGCACATATGCCGGACCGCTCATCCTGCTGGTGCTGACGTTGAGCCTCTCCGCGTTCACGGCCTCGCTGGCTGAGACGCTTGACGCGCACCTGTACGACCAGTCGTATTACGCAGTGGGTTCGGATATGCGCGTGTACGAGCTGGCCGAGGATACGCAGGCCTCCGGCACGTTCATGTTTGGCACGGCCCCGGCACAGGAAACCGCGGAGGAAGAAGAGGCCGTCATCGCGGGCCCGCGCTGGAACTTCCTGCCGGTGACGGAGTACCTTAAGGTCCCCGGTGTGGAGGCCGCGGCGCGCATCGGCACGTACCCCGCCTCCAGCAACCTGAGCGGGGGCTTCCAGGAAGCGGAGTTCATGGGCGTGGACCGCGTGGATTTCTCCCGTGTGGCCTACTGGCGCCGTGACTTCGCCGCCTACCGCATGGGCACGCTGATGAATAACCTCGCGACCTCGCCGGATGCCGTCATCGTTCCCAGTGAGTTCCTGCGCCAGAACGCCCTCGCGGTCGGCGACATCTTCCGCATCCAGGTGCAGCTCTACGGCAAGGCGGTCGATCTCGACGCCAAGATTGCCGGGACATTCGAATACTTCCCGACCTGGTATCCGGGCAGCGAGGACACCGGGTGGCTGTTCGTCGGCAACCTGGATAACCTCTACGAGTTGGCGGGAGACCAGTACCCTTACGATGTCTGGCTCCGCACGGACGGCAAGCATACCGAAGCCGAGATGAACAAGCAGTTGCTCGACCTGGGATTCCGCGCCTCAGTGAGCGATGTGGCACTGGAACGGGTGGACAAGGAACAGACCCGCCCCGAACGGCAGGGATTGTTCGGATTCCTATCGATCGGGTTCGCGGCCGCGGCCCTGTTGACGGTGCTCGGCTTCTCGCTCTACGCGCTCTTCTCGTTCCGGCGGCGGTTCATCGAGCTGGGCATGTTGCGGGCCATCGGCCTGTCCTCCACGCAGATGACCGTGCTCCTGGCCAGCGAGCTGGCGTTTATCATCCTGGCGGGCCTGGTCATCGGCACCATCCTGGGTGTGGCCGCCAGCAGCCTGTTCATCCCGTATCTGCAGGTCGGGTCCGGACCGGAGGCGCTCATCCCGCCCTACCTGGTGTCCATCGCGTGGCCGTCCATCGTCCGTATCTGGGCGCTCTTCGGGCTGCTCTTCGTAGGCGTGTTGACCGTACTGGCTGTCCTGCTGCTGCGCATGCGCATCTTCCAGGCGGTCAAGCTCGGTGAGACCGCATAAGGCAGATTCATGTCACAAGAGCCATTCATCATCTGTGATAACCTGGTCAAGATTTACAAGGTCGCCCAGCTCGAGGTCGTCGCACTGCAAGGGCTGGACCTCACGGTCGCGCGTGGGGAGTTGCTCGGCGTCGTCGGCGCGAGCGGCAGCGGCAAATCGACGTTGATGAACATCGTCGGTGGGCTGGACCGGCCCACCGCGGGCCGCGTGTGGGTGAACAACCAGGACCTGCTGAAGATGTCCGACCTTGCGCTCGACCACTATCGCCGTGCGCAGGTCGGGTTTGTCTGGCAGCAGAGCGCGCGTAACCTGATCCCTTACCTGTCGGCGGAGGAAAACGTCGAGCTGCCGATGACGCTGGCAGGCACGGTGCGCGGCAAGCGCAAGCGTGCGCAGATGCTCCTGGAGACAGTCGGGCTGACGCGGCGGCGACGCCATGCGCTGGGCCAACTCTCCGGCGGTGAGCAGCAACGCGTCGCGATTGCGGTCGCGCTGGCGAATGACCCGCGCATGTTGCTGGCCGACGAACCGACCGGCGAAGTGGACACCGAGACCGCGCTGACCATCTATGCTGCGTTCCGCCAGTTGAACACCGAGCTGGGCGTGACGACGCTGATCGTCAGCCACGACCCCGGCATCGCACGGCATGTGGACCGGGTCGTCGCGATCCGCGATGGCAAGCTGGCTGCGGAGACGATGCGCCAGACGCGGACAGAACGCGTCAACGGGAACGGGGACGGAGACGAGGTCGAGGCAGAGATCGAGGAAGAGGAAGTCTTCGAGGAACTGCTGGTCCTCGACTCGGCGGGGCGGCTCCAGATTCCCAAGCACCTGTTGGAGGAGTACGGCTTCCAGGGCCGCGCGCGTATCGAGGTCCACGAGGATGGGGTGCTGATCCGACCGGCGTCACGGCAGGGCGACGAGCGCGTGGCGAGCGCCGCGGTGGACGAATTGGCTGAACGCAAGCGCCGGGGTGGGCTGCTCGGGCGCCTGCTGCACCGGGGCAATTGATAGATCACGGTCCGAACGAGGGTAGCATAGCCCCTTGTGGGCGTGCGGACGGGCACAAAGCCCTATGCTACGTGTTATCTGGACAAGGCTATAAGGGCGACGAGGTTCCGATTCATGCAACCAGAGACAAACGGCGTGCCGGCAGTTGAGACGGCTGGCCTCAAGCGCATCTATAAGGTCGGGTCGATGGAGGTGGCCGCGCTGCGCGGCATCGACCTCAGCATTCCGGCGGGCGGGTTTGTGGCGCTCAAGGGGCGGTCGGGCAGCGGCAAGACGACCCTGCTGAACTGCGTGGGCGGGCTGGACCGGCCGTCCAGTGGGACGGTGCGCGTGTTCGGTGAGGAGATTGCCCGGCTGAGCGACCGGCAGCGCACGCGCTGGCGATCACGCCACATCGGCTTTATCTTCCAGTCGTTCGGGCTGCTGCCGACGTTGTCGGCCTATGAGAACGTCGAGCTGATGCTGCGCATCTCCGGCGCGCGCATCCGGGAGCGGAAGGAGCGGGCAGTCTACTGCCTCAACCTGGTCGGCCTGACCAAGTGGATGCATCACCGGCCGTATGAGCTGTCCGGCGGCCAGCAGCAGCGCGTGGCGATTGCCCGTGCGCTGGCGAACAAGCCGCGCCTGATCCTGGCTGACGAGCCGACGGGCGAGCTGGATAGCACCACCGCGCGCGAGGTGCTGACCCTCTTCCGCCAGGTCATCGAGCAGGAGCACGTCACCATCCTCATGTCGTCGCACGACCAACTGGTGGACGAGTACGTGGACCGTATCGTGTCCCTGCGGGATGGGCAAGTAGTTTCGTAAGATCATATCCTTCTGGCTGGGGCACGGCGTGCTGTGGCTCCGCCACAGCCGAGACCGGCCCCAGCCACCCACTCACCCCAAACGGAACCAGGGCCGGCCTGCGCCCGCAGGCATGAACGGCCAGGGGATGCTGACGAAGATAATGAGCAGCGCAGCCAGGAAGAAGAGGGCTGCAAGGCGGTGCTTCGCGGCCGCGGGCCGGTCGCGTCGGGCGAGGCTGCGGCCCACATGGGCCACCACCAGCGCCACCACCATCCCGAAGAGATGCTCCACGGCATAGAAGCGCAGGACGGAATTCCCCATCGCCCCGCCGAAATCGCGCAGTGCGGCAGTCGTCATCGGGCTGAAGACGACGTAGAGCAGGAAGCCGATCAGCAACTGTACGTCGAGGCTGGTGACGAAGGCCAGGCCCACACGGTTATCGGTCTGCGTCCAGGGCCGGTTGCCGCGCCAGCCCATGAATCCGCGCACCACGGCGATGACACCCAGGATGACGACCACCCAACGAAGCAACGAGTGCAGGGTCAAAAGAAACGGGTACATAGCTTTCCTTTCGTAATGACGGTGGCCCCAGAATAACCGGCCATCGGAGACAGAATGCACTATCTGCGCAGCAGTTTCCGGTTGCCAGCTTCCAGTTTCCAGGTCCTAATTCATGACTACAGTCTGAATCGCGTCCTCGCTGTATCCCGCAGCGCGGAACGGCTCGATTAAGCCCGCGGCGAGGTCGGGCACGTAGGCGCGCAGCCAGCGGCAGCCGTCGCGGGGCGCCAGGGTGTACTCGCCCAATCCGGCGGGCAGGACGGCCGACTGGCGGTGCAGTTCGAGCGCGCCGCCGGCCCACTCCACATCGAGGCTGCCGTCGATGACCGTCAGAATCTCGAACGTGCCCGGGTCAGTCGCCAGTGCCCGAGGCCCGTCCGCCTGCCAGCGTTCGAGCGCAAAGAACGGGCACGCGACGAGCAGGTCGCGGCCCGGCGCGAGCGCCAGCGGGGCCAGCAGGCCGCGGCCGGGAGGCGTGAAGTCCAGCACATCAAGCGACTTGGCGACGTGCAGCTCGCGCGGCCGGCCCGTCCGGGCATCCTTGCGGCCGTAATCGTACAGCCGGTAGGTGATGTCCGACTTCTGTTGAATTTCGTAGAGCAGGATGCCCCCGCCGATAGCGTGGACGGTTCCGGCGGGCACATAGACCGTATCGCCGGCCGCGGCCGGGATGTGCTGGAGCAGGTCGAGAAGCGTGTCATCTGTGACGGCGGCTGCCACCTCGGCGGGCGAGGTGGGCCGCGCAAAGCCGTAGATGAGCGACGCGCCCGGGTCTGCGGCCAGGATGTGCCACGCCTCGGTCTTGCCGTGGAAGCCGGACCCGGCCTCGACGCGGTGGGCGTAGGCGTCGTCGGGGTGCACCTGGACCGACAGACGGTCGCCCGCGTCGATGAGCTTCGCCAGCAGGGGGAAGTCCGCGCCGTAGCGGGCCACGGTCCGCGAGCCGACCAGCGCGTTCCCCAACACGCGCGTGGCCTCCGCCAGCGTCTGCCCCGCCAGCGAGCCGTTCGTGATGCGGTTGCCCTCGTAGACTTGCCAGCTTTCGCCGACGCGGGGCATGTCGGCTTCCACGCCGAGCAGCGCGGCCAGGCGGCTGCCGCTCCACATGGGCGCGACCAGCCGCGCTTCGGTCAGCAGAGGGTACAGCGTACGTTCATACGACATGGCATCTTGCCTTTCAGACGGTGAGCACCTGGCGGCCCTGCCAGGTCTGCCCCGGGTGCAGCTCGACGGGTTGGCCGACGATGGCGGCCTCGATACAGATGAACCGCCCGTAGCCGCCGGGCGGGAGATCGTCCAGCGCCGCGCCCCTCGTCGGGCCGGGATTCCACACGACGACATCCGGGAAGCCCTCCGTTGCGACTGCGAGGCGGTGGCTCGGCTCGGCCAGCGTGACCTGTCGCGGCGCGTTGAAGTAGATGCGGTCCACTTCGCCCTCAAAGCGGAGTTGGCTGTCCGCCTGCACCTTGTCGCGGTAGCCGTCCGCGGCATCGCGGAAGGGCAGGCCGCCCAGCCCCTCGACCGCGACGGCTGCCAGGTCGCGCACCGCGAAGTAGGTATGCAGCGCGGCGGTGAACTCGAAGGGCCGGTCGTCCGTGTTCTCGATGGTCAACCCGACCGCCAACTGCGGCCCGCCCGCAGTCACGGCCAGCCGGCCGCGGAAATGGTGCGGCCAGAGCGCGAGGGTGTGTTCGCTGTCCGCAATGACGAACTCGGCTGTCGCGGTGGCCGGGATGCTGGCTGCGGCCGGTGTCTCACCGTGCCGCACGCCCATATACTCCCACTGCAGGGTCCGCAGGAATCCGTGCTTGGGGAGCGGTCCCATGCCGGAAAACTGCGGGAAGACGACCGGCACGCCCCCGCGAATGGAGACGCCCGGCCGGTAGTCGGCCTGCGGGCTGAGATAGAGCTGTTCCTCGCCGCCCGCGGGAATCCAAGACGTCACATGCGCGCCGTACAGATAGATTTCGGCCCGCGCGCCGTCCGCAGCCGACATCACGACCTTCGGCAGCCCGGCTGCCCCGTTGACCACTCCTGCAGGTCCTTGCATGGCGTGTAACTCCTCCCTAATGTTCATCCCACTGCCAGAACCAATAGGCCAGGCCCTTCCACTTGCCCCACGGCGCAAAGACCTTCTCGATATCCGCGGGTGTCACGGGCGCACCCGCGAAGAACTCGCGCGAGACCATCTTCGCGGCCCACGAGTCCGCCGGAATGTAGTCGTAGTGCGCCAGCAGCATGAGCAGGTTCGCGGCCGCATACGGCCCGATGCCCTGGATGCTGATGAGCTGCTTGCGCAGCTCCGGCGTGGGGAGAGACGCCATCTTGAGCGTCTCCAGGTCCAGCTTACCCGACGCGACCTCGCGCGCGAGGGTTGCCACGTAGGGCGCGCGGTAGCCGAGGCGCGCGTCGCTGCGCAGCGCCTCCACGCTGACGGCCGCGAGCTGCTCAGGCGTGGGGAACGCGCGGCGAGTTGGCTCTGCGGGCAGCGGGTCGCCATACAGGTTGACGAGCGCGGCGGTCATGCGCTTCGTCGCGGCCCACAGCGTGTTGGTGGTGAGGATGGTCTTGACCACATCCTCGAAGAGCGTGGCCGAACGGAGAATGCGGCCTTTTGCCTCGATTGCGGCGCGAGCCAGCTTGGGCTCGTTGGCCGCGGCCTTATAGAAGGGCGAGAGGTCCTGGTCGAGGCCGGCCATCCAACGTACGGTATCTGCGATCTCGGTCTCTTCTGCCGCGTTGACGGGGACATCCGTCCTCACGCTCACGGCCTCGGGCAGCGGCTCGACGGTCAGCTCCAGTACCTGCCCCTGCGCCAGCCGCGCGACATAGGAGAAGCCGCCGTCTTCCGTGGGCCGAAAAGGCGCGAGCTGGACCCAGCCGTGCGAGTTGACGACGACAGGGAGGGAAAAAGGCGGTCGAGCAGGCAGTGTGATGGTCATTGGGCGTATCCTGTGCTCTCCAAATCAAAGAAGCTTCAGTTGCACCGGCTGCTGCATCCGATACGGCGCGACCCCGCGCGCCAGGCCGTAGCGTTGGGCGAGACCGTCGAACAACGCCTCAAGCTGCGCGGTGTGCTGGCCGTCAGCATGATAACGCTCGCCATAGCGGCGCTCATAGATGGGCCGCAGGCCGGGGAACAGCCGGTCCAACTCGGTGTAATAATAGTCGCGCTGCCGGTTGCGCAGGGTCATGCCGAAGCCGGGCACGACATGGCTTGCGCCGCACTCATGCGCGCGGGTGACAATGGCTGTGATGTTAGCTGCGTTATCCTCAAGGTAGGGCAGCACGGGCATGAGCATGACGCCGGTGCGGATGCCCGCGGCCGCGAGCGTCTCCAGCGCGCGGAAGCGGGCCGAGGACGGCGGCGCACCCGGTTCAACTTTGTGCGCCAGCTCATCGTCGGTAGCCGTGATGGTGAAGCTGGCGACCGCGCCTGCCGGCCCGGCCGCGGCGTTGATTGCCAGCAGCAGGTCCACGTCGCGCAGCACGAGATCGCTCTTCGTCAGGATGTGGACCGGGAAGCCAAACTCCGCGATGATTGCGAGCGCCTGTGCGGTCAGCCGGAACTTGCGCTCGACCGGCTGGTACGGGTCGTTCATCGAGCCGGTGCCGATGTAGCCCTTGATGTGCTTGTGCGCGAGCTCGTGGCGCAGCAGTGCGGGCGCGTTGGCCTTGACGAGAACCTCGCCGTCGAAATCCTCGATCTGGTAACACTCGCTGCGGGAGTCGCAGTAGATGCAGTGGTGGCCGCACCCGCGGTAGAGGTTCATGGTGTACTTGATCCCGAACCACGGGTCGGGGTCTTTGACTGAGGACAGGAGCGTCTTGGCCTGGATTTCGCGCACGTTCATGGCAAGAGGCATGATACTCGGAGACGGCATTCGTGGCAAGTGAGGATGAAGCCGGCAGGATTGCCGAGGTTGTTGGAGTCGAGGCTTCAGCCGGTTTGGGTGTGGATTCACACAGCCCAGCCTGACCGGCCAAAGCCTCGACTCCGACTTCAGGGAAAGATCAGTCGCCCCCGGCCTGCATCAGGAACGGGAAGTACGACGAGAAGCCGGTTTGGCCGCTATGCGCACCGGTCAGCAGCGCGTTCCAGAAGAACATGAACGTGCCGGTCGACTGGGCGCGATACAGCGTATTCGGCGCGAGCAGGACGACATGGCCCGCACCCAGGGGCGCGTCCACGATGGCAATCTTGCCGCGCAGCCCGGCGTCGGCGGTGTCGCTCAGGTAGCCGCTGAGCAGCAGGGCGCCGTCATCGGCTGTCGGGTAGGTTGCGACGACGGTTGCGTCACCCGACACCCCGCTGAAGTAGGGCGTCGAGCTCTCACACCAGAGTGCTTCCACTTCGTCGTAGCCGTAACCGACCTGCGTGGTCGGATCGACCTTGATGCGCACGATCGAGCCGGGACAGCCGGCTGCCGGCGCCGCGTCAACACCCGCGATGCCTGCGGCTGCCGGGGGCGCGCCGCCGAAGTCGGGGATGGCCTCGGGATCGTCCGGAACGGGCACCGCGGCCATCGCCGCGACGCTGGCGGGCACGCTCACGCCGATGCCCCAGTTCTGGTCGATGGGCAGCATGGTGCTGCGGCCCTGCAGGACGAGCGTGCCGCCCGCCTCCACGAAGGCCTTCAGCTTCGCCGCGCCTGCCGCACCGATGCCGGGCCGGTAGGCCGGCGGGATGCTCGAGGATGTGCCGCTGCCGTTCAGGAGGGTCGCGGTCGTCATATCCGGGATGATGATGACGTCGAAGCCCGCCACCGTGCCGGTCTGGACATCGGTCGGGTAGAGCCGGGTGTAGTCCCAGCCCGCGCGATCCAGCCGCATGCGCGTCCAGCCTTCAGGCATGGTCGTGTTGCTGCTGTTGTTCGATGAGTAGATGGCCACATGGGGCTTGACCAGCCGGGTCGCGGGGACGCTGCCGGCCGTCGAGTAGGCCGTCAGGCCGAGGTCGGCCACCAGCGCGGCCAGCACATCGTGGTCGGCCTGGGAGCCGGTCGTGCGCACGATGAACGTGCCCGCAGCGAAGGTGCGGCCGTCCGCGGTGAACGGAGCATCGGCCTGCGCCACGGACAGGTTGGGGTTGGCCCAGAGCTGGGGCAGCGCAGCGGAGAGGTTGTTGTTCGAGCCGTGCTCGATGATGTAATGCCGCGCGAGGCCGCCGGTCAGGGTCCCTTCATACGCCACCTCTGCGGTGACTGGCAGCAGGCCCAGCCCGGGTGGCAAGGGCGTGTTCATCTCGACGACTTCGACATCACGCATCAAGCCGTAAGTCCAGGCAGTCACATCGTACGGTGTTTTGACTGGCGGATATGTCTGCACCATCAGGAGATTCTTCGCCGTCAGGCCCAGCGGCTGGTCGGTGCGTACGACGTAGTCGCCCGCAGCAAACTGCCGGCCGTCCGCGGTGAACGCAGTGCCCGCGCGATCCACCTCGAAGCCCTGCAAGATGTGCAGGTTGTTGACCAGGTCTACCACATCTGCGTTGTCGCCGCCATCCTGCGGGATGACGAACGCATAGGGCGCGCTGCTCGTCGCCTTCTGCATGTTGGTCTTGGCCTTCATGTAGAAGTTATAGAGCATCATATTCTTGTTCTTCGAGGTATAGGTCAGGTCGTTGCGGATGGCGTCCTCTTCGAGGTTCACAGCATCCATCAGGTGCCATGTGAAGGGCACCTTGTAGGGCAGCGGGTTGAACCACGAGCGGGCGCGGGTGGAGGGCTGGGTCATCTTGCGCGGGGTTGCACGCGTGGCACCCTGCAGCTCGTAGAAGCGGCCATGCGTGTTGTGCATGTAGCTATAGCCGTGGTTGTAGCCGGGATACCACATATCGGCATAGTCGTAGGTGTAAACGCCTTCCCAGCCAGCAGCGATCAGTTGCGCAATGTTGTAGCCCGCGAAAGCAATCCATTCGGAAACCGTGATGGGGCTCACTGCTTCGTTGGTCGGATCAGGGCCGGGCGACATGTAGAGCATGTCGCGCGTCTCGTGCAGGTCGTGGTACACCGTGGGCAGCCACTCCTGGCGGGCCAGGACGTTGGCCTGCGACTCGGCCAGGCTGATGCCCAGGAAGTCACGATTGTTGTCGTGGTTGACGTATTGGCCATAGTACGGCGGGCCGGAGGACACATAGGGCGTGTCTTTGTACTCATAGTACCAGTCCGTCACCATCTCCAGGCCATCGGGGTTGATGGTGTTCTCGAGGACGATGATCAGGTTGTCCAGCAGGTCGAGCGTCTGGCTGTCGTTGCTGGAGGCCAGGCGATAAGCCATGCGGACCAGAACCTCAGGGCTGGTGCGTTCGGTCGAGTGGATGGCGGCGCTGAGCCAGTAGACGGCCTTCCCCTGCTCGGCCAGGAAGCGCGCCTCGTCGTCGCTGACGACCTGACGCGGGTCGGCCAGCTTGCGCAGGATGCCCTTCAGGTTGTCGATCTGCGCCCAGTTTTCCTCAGAGGTGACGATCGTGAGGATCATGGGCTTGCCCATCTCGGACTGGCCATATTCGATGACGTGGACGCGCGCGGAGGTCCTCTCGAGCTCGTGCATATACTCGACGATACCCTGGCGCACGCCTTCGCCCTTCAGCTCGTGGGTCTGGTAGGGCGTAATCTTGTAATCCTGGCCGATGTCGTAGCCCAGGAAGTCACGCGGGGTGGTGACATCATAGTCCACCGGCGAGCTGGCGCTGGCCCCGGTCATCGTCACCAGCATGACGATCAACAGCACGATACTCAGCGCGGCGCTGAACCGGCGCGGAAGTTTGTGCTTTAGCATGTGGTTCCTCCTCATGACCTACGGTGCCACGGTGCGGGCGCCGGAGAAGATGGCATTCCAGAACAACATGAAGGTGCCGGTCGCCTGGGCACGGTAGAGGGTGTTCGGTGCGAGCAGGACGACATGCCCCTTGCCAATCTGCGCGTCCACGACCGCGAGCCTGCCCTGCCGGGCGCTTTCGCCGCTCACGTAGCCGCTCAACAGCAGCTTGCCGTCCTCGGGATAGCGTGCGACGACGGTCGGGGGTGTGCCCGCGGCGGGCTCGAAGTGCGGCGTGCTGCTCTCGCACCAGACGGCCTCTTCCTCGTCATAGCCGTAGCCCACGAGCGTCGTCGGGTCCACCTTCATGCGGATGATGGCGCCAGGGCAGACGAACGGTTCAGCCGCGGTGCCGGCCACAGATGCGGCCCCTTCCGCCCATGCGAGCAGCTTTTCGGAGGGCAAGTCCATGTACGGCTCGTCCTCGGGCGTGAGCTCTGCCGCGGCCACCGCGGCGCGCACGCTGGCGGGCACCTTGACGCCCACGTCCCAGCCCTTGTCGATCGGCAGGAGCGACGCGCGGCCCATGGCGATCAGGGTGCCGCCGGCCTCGACGAAGCTCTTCAAGTTGGCGACCCCAGCATCGCCGATCCCGCCGCGGTATTCCGGAGGCAGGCTGGACGACGAAGTGCCGTTCACCAGGCCCGACGTCGAGTTATCGGGGAGAATGATGACATCGTATTGGGCCAGCGCATTGGCCTTCACGTCCTCTTTGTACAGCCGTGTGTAGGGGAAGCCGGTGCGGTCCAGCCGCATGCGGACCCAGCCCTCGGTCATGGTGGCGCTGGTCGTGTTGTTCGGCGTGTAGAGGGCCACCTTCGGCTGGTGCAGTGGGGTTCCGGCGACTGTCTCGCTCAGCGCGTACGCCGTCAGCCCGTAGTCCTGGACGAGTGCGGCCAGCTTGGCATGGTCCTGCGCGGTGCCGGTCGTCGTGATGATGAACGTGCCGGGGAGGAACGTTCGCCCGTCCGCGGTGAAACTCGCGTCGGCCTGCGCTACAGCCATGTTCGGATCAGCCCACACAGCCGGCAGCACGCGCGCCAGGTTGTTGTTCGCCTGGTGCTCGATAGCATAGGTCGTTGCGGGGCCGCCCGTCAGCGTGCCTGCATACGCAACCTGGGCGGTCAGCGGGATCAGCTTGACCGCGCCGGGCAGCGGCTGCATGACCTCGACGGTCTTGACATCGCGCATGTACCCGTAGGTCCAGCCGGTCACGTCGAACGAGTTCTTGACTGGCACGTAGTTCTGTGCCATCAGCAGGTTCTTGACGAGCATGCCGTAAGGCTGGTTGGACAGCAGCACGTAATCGCCCACCGCGTATTCGGTGCCGTCGATGGTGAACGGCTCTGCGACCCGGTGAATCTCGAACAGATGGTCGCGCAGGTTGTTGATCATGTCGGTGACGTCGGCGTTGTCGCCCCCGTCCTGGGGGATGATGAAGGCGTATGGCGGCTCGCTTGCAGCCTTCTGCATGTTGAGCTTGCCCTTGAGGTAGTAGTTGTAGAGCAAGGTGTCCTTGTTATTTGCCATGTACCCCAGGCTGGCGTGCAGCGCGTCCTCTTCGAGGTTCACGGCATCCATCAGCCGCCAGGTGAACGGGACAGTGAACGGCGCGGGATTGTACCAGGAGCGGGTTCGGCCCAGGCGTGTGATTTCCCGCGGTGAGGCGCGGTTGGCGCCCTGCAGCTCGTAGAAGATAGCGTTGCTGTTGTAGCCGGATGTGTAGGAGTTCATGAAGCCGGGGTACCACATCTCGGCGTAATCGTAGGTGAAGATGCCGGTGTAGCCCTTGGCGATGAGGTTGGTCATCACGTGGCCCGCATAGCCGAGCCACTCGGCCACCGTAATCGGATGGGTAGCTTCGTTAGTCTGGTCCGGGCCGGGCGACATGTAGAGCATCGTCATCGTTTCGTGCAGGTCGTGGAACAGGGTGGGATGCCACTCGTGCCGGATCAGCGCGTTCTGCTGCGATTCGACTGCGCCAAGGCCCAGGTAATCGCGGTTGTTATCGTGGTTGATGTAGTGGTTGTAGTAGGGCGGGCTGGAGCTCTCATAGGGCGTGCCCCGGTACTGGTAGTACCAGTCCGTCACCATCTCCAGGCCATCGGGATTGACGCTGTTCTCGATGACGACGATGGTGTTGTCGAGGACACTGTGAGTCCAGGCGTCTTCGCCCGAAGCGAGATTGTAACTCAGGCGGACCAGAACTTCGGGGCTCGTGCGTTCGGTCGCATGGATGGCGCCTACCAGCCAGTAGACGGCCTTCCCCCGCGCCACGAGGGCCTTCGCATCTGCGTCGGACCGAATCTGGCGGGGATCGGCCAGCTTGGCCAGAATGCCCTTGAGGTCATCCATCCGTGCCCAGTTTTGCGGCGAGGTGATGACCGTCAGGATCATCGGCCGGCCCTCTTCCGAGGCACCGTACTCATACACGCGCACCCGATCGGATGTGCGTTCCAACTCGTAGGCGTAATCTACGATGCCCTGCCGCGGGCCTTCACCCGGGATAAACTTGGCCTCCCAGGGCGTAAGTTTGTAGTCCTGGCCGATGTCATAGCCCAGGAAATCGCGTGGGGTGGTCACGCCTTCATCCACGGGCGCGGCGGGGGCGCGGGTCGTGCCTGCCTGCGCGCCCGTCGCAATTACCAGCATAACGGCCAGCAACAGCAGCGACAAGTGGCGACCCGCCTTACCGGATGACGCGAATAAGCGCCTGGATCGGTTTGATACGCTCATGCTTCGTTCCTCCTGCCTGACCGGCGAGGCTGCCGGTCTTCACCGTGATACGGGATCTTAAGGGCCGGATCATAGAGTGATAGGGATAGCGGTGAGTGTGCTGCGCCTCCTTAAAGGAACAGGCGTGCAAAGACGAGGAGGAGTCTCATCGGGAGGCGTCCTTCGGGTCATCCACGCGTCACGGCATCGTGGCGAATCCACTGCATCGAGGGTAATTGCCGGCAGCGTTGCCGGGCCTGAGGACCCGTTGACCGACGGACACAGGAAACGGTGCAGGTCTGAATCAACTCGAATGAGGATTGAAGATGGACACGGGTGAAAGTATGACCAAAGCGATAGGGATACTATAAGTCTGGAAGCTGCCTTTTGTCAAGCAGTCAATTCTGGTAAAAACCGCTTAAGGCCCGCTTAATGCATATAGGTCTTAAGACCTATGCAAGATGGTCCGTGGGGCGGATGCACTATGCGGCGGATGCGCATATACTGTGCACAGTTGAGCGAAGGGTTGCACCAGCAGCCGCGAAGACGCCAACGAGGGGTGACATTCTAATAGACTGGATACCGCGCGAGTCAGCAGGATGGGCCGGAGCGTTACGGTGAGCACCGTCAAGGCCAACTCGTGAGAGGAGGCCTGAATGTCACGGGTCCTGATCGTGGACGATCAGCCGGCTGTCAGATTGGGCTTGCGTATGCAACTGGCACTGGATCCTGACCTGACGGTCATTGGCGAGGCCTGCTGCGGCGAAGAGGCTCTTGAGTTGGCCGCGATGTTGCAACCCGACCTGGTTTTGATGGATATCATGATGCCAGGCATGGGCGGGCTGGTGGCAACGGAACGCCTTTTGCGCCAGACTCCCGACTGTAAAGTCGTGATCCTGACGATTCAGGACGACTTTGAGACGCGCGAACGAGCCAAGATGGCCGGGGCCGCTGCTTTTGTGGCCAAGGCCAGGGTTGAAACGCTGATGATCGAGCTGCGCAGGGCTGTGGATGCCGGCAATAAGCTCGACAGCAATGCAACCAAGTAGCTCGTGAAGCGTTGATTCAGTAACAGCTTTCTTCTGCGATTGAATTTGGGGGAGTTCGATCGCGTGCCTGTAATGATGGACTGGGTTGTGCATGGATTGGAGGGAATCGGCAGCCTCGGTGTGCGTAGCGGGAACGAGGAGCGCATGTAGCGGCGGGGTTCGAGTGTGGATTGGTGTGAGTTGCGTGTGGCGTGAGACGGATGATCGGGTTGTGTATCGGTTGAGCAGGTTGCCTCGGTGTGTGGATCGGAAAACGAGGATACGTTTGAACGGTAGCTTGTTTGCGGGTGATGGGGTTTGGATTGAATGAGTCTTCCTCCGTGAGTGGGTGAGAACGAGAAAGCGTTGGGTTGAATGGGGTTGGTGGGGAACCGGTGTAGCTGGGGGGCTGCACCGGTTTCTCGTTTAATGACGAATGACAAATGACGAATTACGAATTGGGTTGGGTTGGCAGATCACGGGTACGGGATTTGAGCCAAAGGGTAATCTCTGCGGCCGCATGGTCGACGGTAAGCGCAGTAGTGTCCAGCAGGGCCACCGGCGGCGCCGGTTGCGGGCCCTGGTCGCGCAGCCAGCGATTGAAGTCGAGTTGGGCTGCGATGAAGTCCTCCGTCACGCCGCGCCAGGCCGGGCGTTGGCGCAGCCGCTGGGCGAGCACATCGTCGTCGCATACGAGGGCCAGGATGTGTAGCGGGCCAAAGTAGCGCCGCTCGACGCAGGCCTCCAGGTTCCCCGGCACCGCAAAGCCCGCGCCGAACAGCGTGACGGGCCGGCCCGCCTGCCCAATGTTCTTTGCCATGCGCAGCCAGGTCTCGAAGAAGTCGCGGTAGCCATCCCCAGGCCGGTCAAATTCGGGGCGCCACAGGATATCGGACTCCAGGCACACCGCGGGCTGCGGCTGGATGCTCAAAGCCCGCAACAGGGCGGATTTGCCCGTCCCGCTGGCGCCGCCGACCGTGAACAATGGCTGGCGCAGAAATGGATGCCGGTGGCCGCACTCCGGGCAGACCGCGTAGGGGCCGGCCGGGTCGATGATCTTGTCGGCCCGATAGATGCCGCACTGATAGCAGACGTTGAACATGGCGATGCCTGATGAGTCCATTCATATAACACGGTAGCATAGGGCCTTGTGCCCGTCCGGACGGGCACAAGGCCCTATGCTACGAATACTTCGGATGCACTCTTGGCCGTTCACGCGTCCGGCTTGCGCCAGATGAGCGAGTAGCGGTAGAACAGGTGGCGACGCACGTGCGCGCCGGGCAGTAGATCCCTCACCACGCGGCGTACCTCGGTGAGCGTCAGGTAATGGTCGTGCGGCCCGTGGGCAGCCCAGGCCTCGCGGGCGGGCAGCGGGTCGTGCAGCCGGCGGTTGCGGAGCAAGCGGAGCGCAAAGCTGACCGGCACGGCGAGGCCGCTCACGGCGAAGTCGGCGGGTGTCGCCGCCTGATAAAGGTCGAGGACGAGCAGCACGCCGCCGGGACGCAGCGTACCGGCCATCTGGCCGAGCGTCTCCGCCAGCGGCAGATGGTGCAGCGTGGCAATGGATGCGATGCAGTCGAAGGACGCAGCAGGCCACGGCCACGTCCGCACGTCGGCCACCTCGTAGGTGATGTTGGCTTGACCGGCGGAGCGCGCTCGCGCCCGTGCGATCATCTCGGGGGAGAAGTCGAGTCCCAGGACGCTGCCGGCCCGCGCGGCCAGCAGCCGCGCAAACGTACCTGTCCCGCAGCCGACATCCAGCCCGCGGTCCACGCGCGCGGGCAACTGGCGCAGCAGGTAGCCGTGATAGTGGCTGTTGTGGCTCCAGCCTGCTTCATCGAACGCGGCCAGCCGGTCGAAGTCGGCGCGGACGGCCGCGGTCAGTGCGTCATCTGTGGGAGCCGGCATGGCGTATCCTCAGGCTCGTTCGTACACGAACGACTGCCGTTCCTCGGCCGCATCGAGGGAACGGTAGAGGGCAATTGCCTCGGGGTCGTAGCCCGTGATGTAGGCGTTCCGCAAGCCGTACGCGCGCAGCCGGTTCAGACACTCCTGAGTCACCGCACGGGCAAAGCCGCGGCGCCGGAAGTCGGAGTGCGTGCAGACGCGCTCGATGTCGGCTTCGACGTTGGCCGCGTCGATGAGCGCTTCGCAGCCGGCGACAAGCTGGCCGTCCGGCGCCATCACGCAGAGGTCAGTGTCCCCGTGATAGATGGGCCCCGCCTGGCTGTGATTGTAGAAAGCCATGTGCCGTTGCAGCACCTCTTCCGTGGGCGTGATTCCGATGAAGGCATTGTCGCGCAGGATGCGCTGGCCGCGGTAGTCCCCATGCGAGCGCATATCGACGATCACGAAGCCGGGCTCCAGCGGGAAACGGCGGACCGGTTCGCGCGCCAGGTCGAACCGCTGCGTGTAGAATGCCGCGCCGCGGTGGAAGCCGTAACGTTCGAGGGTCGCCATCTCCGGCGCCTGGCGTTCCGTGACTTCGACCGTGAAACGGGGGCCGCGTTCGGCCCAGTTCGTCAGCGACCACTCCAACAGCTCGGCGAAGAGGAACCGGTAGCCGGGCGCCAGCAGGATAGCAATGCCCGCATCCCCACTCTCCGAGATGGCGAAGCCTGCGACCTCGTCGAATCCGTCGAACCAGACCTCCGCATTGCGTTCGCAGAAGCCCGGGAGGGCGGTCTTGTTCTCGTACAGCCCATACTTCCAGTCCACGAACCGGCCGAGGCACCAGGTCGAGTGAGTGCGGAAGTAGGGCATCTGGGTCGTCACGAAGCGAGCGAGCCGGCGGAAGTCGCCGGAGACCTCTGAGTAACTACGATGGGTGGTTTGCATGTGCCTATCCCATGACCAGGCCGCCGCCGACCTGCAGCGCGGCGCCGGTGATATAGCTGGCCGCCTCGCTCGCCAGGAAGGCGATGGCCGCGGCGACTTCCTCCGGCCGCCCCAACCGGCCCAGCGGCGTCTGTTTCAGCCACTCCTCGCCGCGCGCGGCCAACTGGCCGGCCAGCATGTCTGTTTCGATGCGGCCTGGCACGACTACGTTGGCCGTGACATTGTGGGGGCCGGCCTCCTTGGCGAGCGAGAAGGTAAATCCCAGCAGCCCGGCCTTGGCCGCCGCGTAGTGAGCGTGCCGCGCTGAGCCGGTGTACGCGGCCTGCGAGGAGACGTTGATGATGCGCCCCCACCGTTGCGCCAGCATATGGGGGAGGCAGGCCTGCGCCAGCCGAAACGCCGCGGTGAGATTCAAATCCAGGCTGCGTTGCCATTCGATGTCGGCCATCTCTGTGACCGCGGCCGTGCCCTGTTCGCCGGCGTTGTTCACCAGGATGTCCACCGGCCCCAGCCCCGCCCGGACTTCTGTGACGAGCCGCGTGATGGCGTCCGGATCTCGCAGGTCGGCCCGCACGGCCAGGGCCGTGCCCCCTGCCGCCCGAATCTGCTCGACGACCGCCAGGGCTGCATCGGCGCGGCTGTGATAGTGGACAGCCACGGCCGCGCCCTGCGCGGCGAGGGCCAGGCACGTCGCCTGGCCGATGCCGCGCGCCCCGCCGGTGACGAGCGCGATGTGTGGAGTGTGCATGGTCCCTCGGTCCTGAGATTCGATGGTGGAATCGGCGGTCCTCACCCCCTCTAACTCCCTCTCTCCTGAGGTGCGAACCGAAGGTTCGCACCTCAGGAGAGAGGGACGGGGGGGTGAGGTTATGACGGCCCCCCGTCCCCCACCCGCGCCAGTGCGTCGAAGTCATCCTTCACGTGCTCATAGACGCGGCGGTAAATGGCGTAGAGCTCACTGTAGCGCGCGTGGCGCATCGGGTCCGGCTCGTACCGGCCGCGCACCCGCACCAACCCCGTCAGCGCGGCCTGCGGGTCGGGATACCAGCCCAACCCCATGCCGGCGAGCACTGCATCCCCGAACGGCGCGCCGACCGAGGTCTCCGGCAGGACGACCGGCAGACCCAGCACGTCGGCCTTGATCTGGTTCCAGACCGCGCTGCGCGTGCCGCCGCCGACCGAGCGCACCTCGCGCAGGGTCAGCCCAGCGCGACGGGCGACCTCGACGTTGTGGCGCAGGGCATACGCGGCGCCTTCCAGGATGGCGCGAATCATCTGCCCGCGCGTGGAAGTGAGCGACAGGCCGAAGAACACGCCTCGCGCCTCCGTGTGCCAGATCGGCGCGCGCTCGCCCATCATGTACGGCAGGAAGATCAGGCCGCCGCTGCCCGGCGGTGCATGTTCGGCCTGGATGTTTAACAGGTCATACGCATCGAGGCCGAGGCCGGTTGCAGCCTGCATCTCGACCTGCCCGAACTGGTCGCGGTACCAGCGCAGCGCCGCACCGGAAGCGACCATCGCGCCCAACACCATGTCGATGCCGGGGATGGCATGGGGCATGGCGATAAACGCAGGCTCCAGCACGCGGCCGTCGTGCGGCATGAGCAGCACCGTGGATGTGCCGGTCATCTCCGCGGCGATGCCCGGCTCGACTGCGCCCGCTTCGACGGCCGCGGCCGCGCCGTCCACCGTGCCGGCCATGACCGGCGTGCCCGCGGCCAGTCCGGTCGCCTCCGCAGCCGCGGTCGTCACCGTGCCGATGATCTCGTGCCCGGCGCGGATGGGCGGGAAGCTGTCCGGCGTCACGTCGCAGGCCGCACACAGCTCGGCGGACCACTCCCCCGTCCGCCGGTCGCGCAGTTGGAGCAGGCCCGCGTGTGCAGGGTCCAGGCTGAGCGCACCGGAGAGACGGTAGGCGATGTACCCGTTGATCTGCACGAAGACGACGGCGGCCGCGAAGGCGTCCGGTTCCTGGCGGCGGAACCAGAGCAGCTTCGGTGCGACGTAGAAAGGGTCGGGCCGGTTGCCGGTGAGCTGCTCGATGCGGCCGGGACCGAGTTGGGCGGCCAGCTCCTTCGCCTCCGCGTCCGCGCGACGGTCCATCCAGATGAGCGCGGGGCGGACCGGGCGACCTGCACGATCCAGCGGGAGCAGGGTGGGGGCCTGCGCGCTGACGGCGAGACCCGCCACGCGGCCGGCTGCGCCTCGCACCGCGGCCAGCGCCTGCCGGATCGCCGCGCACGCGGCCTGCCACCAGTCCTCGGGCGCTTGTTCCACCCAGCCGGGCCGGAGGTGACGGGTCGGATACTCGGCCTGGCCCAGCCCTTGCAGGCGGCCCGCCCGGTCGTACAGCGCGGCCTTCGCGCCGGTCGTGCCGATGTCGATGCCGAGCACCAGGTCAGCGCCTGCCATGCGACAGCACCTCCGGATTTGCACAGTGGGCCAGCGGCCGGCCCGCGTAGAAGTTAGCGATGTCCACCGCGACCATCTCTGCCGCGTTCTGCGCGGACTGGACCGAGCAGCCGGCGATGTGCGGCGACAGGGTGACATTGGGCAACCGCAGCAGCGGCGCATCCGGCGGCATCGGCTCCAGGGCAAACGTCTCCAGCCCCGCGCCGGCCAGGTGGCCGCCGGCCAGCGCGCGGTACAGCGCATCGTAGTCCACCATGGGCCCGCGCGCAGTGTTGATGAAGTAGGCCCCGCGTTTCATCTGGCGGAACTGCGGCTCACCGATGAAACCGCGCGTCTCCGGCGTCACGCGCGCGTGCAGGCTCACAATGTCGGACTCAGCCAGGAGCGCGGCCATGTCCGTGACGCGCTCCACCCCGCGCTCGGTGAATGCGGCATCGGGCACGTAGGGATCATATGCCAGGACGCGCACGCCGAACGCATGGAGGTAGCGCGGTATCAGCTTGCCGATGTTGCCGAATCCGATCAGTCCGACCGTCTGCCCAGCCAGCTCGCGCGGGGCATGGTCGTACAGGTACAGGTCGGAACGCCAGATGCCCTGCGCCAGCGCGGCATGAGAACGTGCGAGGTTGCGCGTCTCCGCGATGATGAGGCCGACTGTGAACTCCGCAACCGCACGCGCATTGCGGCCCGGCGCATAGACGACCGGGATGCCCGCCGCGGTGACCGCGTGCATGTTCAAGTTGACCGGCTCGGTGCGCGGGGAGCCGATGATCTCCACGCGGTCCAGCGCCGCGATGACCGCGGCCGTGAACGGCGCCATGTGATTGACGATGATTTGTGCGCCCGCCACATGCGCGAGCGCGTCCGCCTCCGTGCCAACGTACTCGCGGATCTCGGCGTTATGCTGTGCCGGCTCCAGCGGATAGCCCAGCTCGCAGGACGTATAGGTCAGCGGACCGAGCACCGGACGCACATGGGTTTCGAGCGCCTGGATCAGGATGGAGGCACGCACAAAGTGGTCTCCAAAGACGGCAACATGGGGCATGGGGGTCTCCTTCTGGCTGTTGGCGTGATCTTACTATGGGCCGGTGAATCGGCCAAACGGACGGTTTTGACAGGCGGCAGGCGTTGTGCGACAGTTAGCCCCAACGGAGGGAAACCATGACCATACATCACTTTCAGCCCGACCACTATCACCAGACGCTGGGACGCCATGCGCCGGTGCTGCACATCCGGCCCGGCGACACGGTCGTGACCACGACCATCGATGCGGGCGGCAGCGACATGCACGGGGTGCAGGTCGCCGAGCGGCCCAATCCCCAAACCGGGCCATTTTACATCGAAGGTGCGGAGCCGGGCGACACCCTGATCGTGCATTTCGACCGGCTGGCACCAAACCGTGAAATCGGCTGGGCGCGGCCGCTGCTCGCGCCGAACGTCGTCGAGCCGGAGGTGGCCGCAACGATCCCCTGGCTGGAGCGCCAGCGCACCTATGTGGAGTGGCGCATCGACAATGCCGCGGGGACGGCCTCGCTGGTCGAGCCGGAGGGCAAACTGGGCGATTTCACCCTGCCGTTGGAGCCGATGGTGGGCTGCTTCGGGGTGGCGGCCGCGGGCGGTCAGGCCATCAGCACGGCAACCTCAGGGCCGCACGGCGGGAACATGGATTATCGCGGCTTCAAGGCGGGCGCAACGGTCCACCTGCCCGTTTTCGAGCCGGGCGCGCTGTTTTTTCTGGGTGATGGTCACGCCATACAGGGCGACGGCGAGATGACGGGGACGGGCATCGAGGTGTCTTTCGAGGTGCAGTTTACGGTGGACCTGCGCAAGGGCGGCGGGTTGAGCTGGCCGCGCGGGGAGAACGAGCGATACATCTTCACGGTGGGCAATGCACGGCCGCTCGACCAGGCCGTCCAGCACGCGACGAGCGAGATGCTGCGCTGGTTACAGGCTGACTACGGGCTGTCGGTCCATGAAGCCAGCCTGGTCATCGGCTACTGCGTGAAGTATGACCTGGGCAATATGTACGACCCGGCGTACACGATGGTGTGCAAAATTCCGAAGCGGGTGCTGCCGCGCTGAGAACGGCAAACAATGCCGTCGCAACTGTAGGACGGGTTGCCAACCCGTCCTACAGTATCTGCCTGTTTGCTCTGCCGGTTATTCTGGCGGGGCGGAGGCAGAACATCAACCGCGAACCACGCGCGGCAAGATTTCGCAATCGCCTACCAGCGCCAGGCGCGGTTGCGCCCCGTGAGCAGGCTGATAATCAGCACGGTGATTGCGGAGCCGATGATGGCCCAGACGATCGGGAACGGCTGGCCGTCGACGGTCACGACGAAGAGGTCGGGCAGGCCAAGTTGGCCCGCCATCCAACTGCCGAGCAGCGCGCCGATGAAGCCCACAATCAAGGAAACGAGGCAGCCGCCGACCGAGTAGCCCACGAGGGCCTGGCCGATCGCGCCGCAGACGGCTGCAACGGCCAGCAGGACGAGTACGCCCAATAATGACATAAGATGGTACTCCGTGCGGGAACCAAAAAAGACCTTCGAGGCCTGGCTGACCATAGGTTAGCACAGGACCCCGAAGGTCTGAATTGGTTAGATTTCGAGATCGTCGTCGAGGTGTTGCAGGTTTAGCAGCTCGCGCAGGCGGCTGACGATAATAACGGCTGCATCGTCGATATCGTCGAGCGTCCCGCCGACGACAACCTCCGCCACCGGTGTAGTCCCAGCCCCAGTCGTGACCGGGTTCAGCCCCGCGCCGCCGACTCCCAGCGTGGTCCCATTGCCCGCTGCACCCATGATGACATCCGCATCCGGCATGTCGATGTCATGCTCTGCACGCAGGTGTTCAACGACCTTTTCTACCAGTTCGCCCGGGGTTGCGGCCTCGAGCACCGTCGAATCGTTGGCAACCCCCAGGTCAGCCATGCTCAATGTGTAATCCATTCCTTACTCCTTGCCTCTGTAAAGCGCCGCACCAGACTGTTGCATCTGGTGCGGCCTCACTCCATCTATCGTTACAGGCTCCGGTCGACTTCACCCAGGAACTCAGAGAGCTCCTGCTTAGCCCGTTCCTTGGTATAGCCGTACTTCTCTTGCAGCAACCCGGCCAGCCGGTCGGCGTTGCCTTCGCTCTGCATCAGCTCGTCGTCCGTCAGGTCACCCCATCGTTCCTTGAGTCGTCCGCGCAACTGCTTGAACTTGCCAGCCAGAATATCGTCAGCCATTGTCTACTCCTTGTCTGATGTTGTCCCTCACTCGCTTTGCGTTTTTCAGGTCGATTCAGGTCTCTGTACTCTCGACTCGATCTCAACTCGTCGCTAAGGCTCACATCAATCTTCAATCAATACGGCACTCAACCAGGTCGATACACATACATCAGTACCTACACATTCGCAATCAGTGTCCGCAGGATACCACGGGCGCAGCCTCCCGGTCTTTAAGAGTGCTGCAAGAGGACATTAAAGGGACCTTATGAGGGGGTACACGGGGGAGCTAAGGGCGGGTTAAGGTGACGTTGAATTGACCTTAAGGCGGCCGTCGCAGGCCATATGTTAGGCTGCTCCGAAACATTCTGTTACGGGAGACTATATGAAGAACAAAGTGGCATTGATTACGGGCGGGAGCTCAGGCATTGGGCTGGCCTCCGCGCAGTTGTTGGCGCAACACGGCGTGCAGGTGGGTGTGTTGGGCCGTGATGAGAAGGAAACGCAGAAGGTCGTCGACGACATCGTGAAGGATGGGGGCCAGGCCATGCGGCTGCTTGCGGATGTCTCCAGGCCCGAAGAAGTGCAGCAGGCGATCGATGCGCTGGTCGAGAAATGGGGCCGTCTCGACATCGTGCTGGCGAACGCGGGCATCAACGGGACGTGGGCGCCCCTCGAAGACCTGCAGGTAGATGAGTGGAAGCAGACCCTCTCCATCAACCTGGATGGAACGTTCTATACAGTCAAGTATGCGACGCCCTATCTCAAGCGGCAGGGCGGTTCAGTCATCATCGTTTCGTCGGTCAACGGTACGCGCATGTTCAGCAACACGGGCGCGTCGGCCTATGCCACGTCGAAGGCGGGCCAGGTGGCCTTTGCCAAGATGGTCGCGCTGGAGCTGGCGAAGGACAAGGTGCGCGTGAATGTGATCTGCCCGGGTGCGATCGAGACGCAGATCGACGATAACACGGAGAAACGCAACCTGGAAGACGCCGGCTGGCCAGCAGAGTACCCGAAGGGCGCCCTGCCGCTCACGCATGGCAAGCCAGGCAAGGCGGAGGATGTCGCGAACCTGGTGTTGTTCCTGGCCTCGGATGCGTCGCGGCTCATCTCCGGGACGGAAATCTGGATCGACGGCACGGAGTCGTTGTTGCAGGGTTAGGCAGGCTCACGCAAAGCCGCAAAGCGCGCCAAGCATACAGCCTCATGCTTTGCGGCTTTGCGTGAGTTTCTTGACGACCTAAACGAAGCGGAGTGCACATTCGAGAATGCACACTCCGCTTTTTTGTTGGGCTAATCAGGCCGGGTCGGCGGAGAGAACCAGGAAGCTGTACGGCGCGAGGTTGACGCGGCCCTTGTACGGCAACCCATCAAATTCCGCTGCCTCGGCCAGGACTTCCATTGCCGGCGTGTCACCGAAGCTCGGATCGTAGACTTTCGCGTCGCCATTGATACGCGTCTTCCACACGCCATCGTGAGGTAGCCCAATCTCATAGTCCCCATAGGTGTGATCTCGGAAGTTGGCAACGACCACGACGCTGTCGCCCGGCCCGCCCGACGCATACCGGTGATAGGCTACGACCTTATCGTTGTCGTTCGCGTGGAACACCTGCACATCGTGGCCGGTCAGCCCCGCGGTGTGGCCCTCCGCATTCAGGCGCAGCCGGATCAAGTCGCTGTAGAGCTTGCGAATGCCCGCAAAATGGTCCTTCTTGGCCCAGTCAAGCGGGTCCTGGTCGTGGAACCACTCGTCCTCCAGGAACTCCTGCCCCTGGAAGATCATCGGGACGCCCGGCGCGGTGAACACCAGCGCCGCGCCGAGCGCCGACTTGCGCTTGGCAAACCAGTTGCCGGCATCGCCCGGCGCCACTTCCTCGGTCACGCGCGCCCGGCCGTTCGCCACTTCGTCATGTGATTCAGTGTAGACCACGCGGTGGAACGCATCCAGGTCGTAGCGGTGCACCAACGCCTCGCGCACCTTGTTCATGTCGCGCGACGTATCATCCGGCAGCAGCAGCGTCTCGCGAATCGTATGGACGAAGCGCGCATCCCACTGGCTCAGGAAACCTGCGCCGCCTTCAGAGGTTTCCTTCGTGATTTGCGGGTTATTCTGGAGATCCTCCGCAATCGTGATGGCCCCGGGTTTGGCCGCCTGAATCTCGTTGTTAACCCACTGCAGCAGGCCCCACGCCTCGGGCAGGTCGCTGCCGGGGTCGCTGTTATAGCCATGCACGTTGCGCATGTAGATGGTCGAATCGAACCGCAGGCCGTCCAGGTTGTACTCGCGCAGCCAGAAGAGTGCGTTGTCCTTGATGTACTCGCGTACCTCGCCGCGGCCATAGTCGGGTCGCGTGTCGCCCCAGGGTGTGGCACTGCGCCAATCATTGTAGAAGTAGATGCCGCCCTTGTCGTTCTCCTGCCAGCCGTCGAACCGCCACAGGTCCAGGTCGCTTGGCCCGAAGTGATTGTAGACCACGTCGAGGATCACGGCGATGCCCAGCTCGTGCGCCTTCGAGACAAATTCGCACAGGTCAGCGGGCGAGCCGTAGTCGCTCTCGACGGCGAAGATCATCGAGGGGTTGTAGCCCCAGGAATAGCCGCCGGGGAACTCAGCAAGCGGCATAATTTGCACCGCGTTGACGCCTAGCTCCTTCAGGTAAGGCAGCCACTCGATCGCCGCGCGGATCGTGCCGGGCCGGTCGCCCTGCTCCAGCCCGAATGTGCCGATGTGAATTTCATAGATGACCAACCGATTGAGCGGCGGGATACCGAACTCCTGCGGTTCACACATGGGTCCGGGCGGTGGGATGATCGAGTTGCCGACCGAGTTTGTGACTATGCGCGAATACGGGTCCAGGCGGCTCAGCTCTTCGCCGTTCGGGCCGATGATGCGATACTTGTACTCGTCACCGGGCTTGGCCTCGGGGACGACGCCGGTCCAATGGCCGTTGCCATCTTTCTTGAGGCGATGTTTGCCCTTCTTCCAGCCGTTGAACGTCCCCATGACGTAAACGCGCCGCGCATTGGGCGCCCATACACCGAAGCGATAGCCTTGTTCCTCAGGCTGCGCACCCATACTATCGATCATATATACTTCTCCGAAGATGCTGAGTGTTGTTTCTTGACGATTGCACACTTAAGGCCAACCGGTCTAACTCTCCGGTTGGCCCTGGTGCCGTACAGATCAGCTGCCTCACTGCAACGTGACCTATGCGTTGACGATTTCGCCGCCGTTCGGGTGCAGGACCTGGCCGGTGAAGCAGGATGAGTCCTGTACAGGCCCTTGGCTCGATGCCCAAGATTAGCACTTCCTGGCACGACCGTCCTTAAGCGCTTGTATGGGGGACATTAACGAATGTTTATGCTTTTGGGCATTAGGTCCCTTGATGTTGGCTCCGGGGGATTCGTATAATGTGCGCATCAAATTACAGGCGTGGGCGTTTATACGGTACAATATAGTATTGACCGGACTGCCTGCCCGGCATGATAGCGATGTAATGACGAGGCGGCTGAAATGGTTGCATCCTTCAAAGAGACTGAGCTGGATATGCACTCGAAACTTGACCAGGAACTGGACGAACTCCGCAACAAGGTCGCCAGGTTGGAGGCTGAAAAGGACCAGTGGCTGCGCAGCGAAGAGGCGCGGCTGCGCATCGAGGCGCACTTCTCGGGGGTCTTTGCGGGATCGCCCATCGCTATTTTGCTGTATGACCTGAACGGCAAGTTGGTGGATGCGAATGCCAACACCCTGAGCTATCTGGGGCTGCCCAATCTGCACATCATGCAGGCATGGAATCTGTTCGAGAGCACGACGCTGGGGCCGGAACAGCGGGCGCAGCTTGCACACGGAGAGCCTGTCCATTCGCGTACCGCGATTGACTTCGATGAGGTGAGACGGTTGGGGCTGTATGAGCCGCAGCGGTCAGGGGTCGCGCACCTGGATTGGGTCATTGTGCCCATGAACCAGTCCGGCTATATGGTCATGCTCCATGATATCACCGAGCAGGTGGAGGCGGAGCGCGAGCTGCAGAAGCGGGAGCAATTATTCCGGGCGCTGTTCGAAGCGATCCCCTATCCCACGATCCTCTGGCGGCACACAGGTGACGGCCAGTTCGTGCTGGACATGTTCAATGATTCTGCCAACGAAATAGGGCGCGGGCAGGTCGGGCGATATCTCGGCGTCTCGATGGATGAGTTTCACAGCCACATGCCTGAATTCCCGGCGCGCATCCGCCGCACCTTCGAGACTGGCGAGCCGCAGCACTACGACCAGCTCTACACGCTGCGCACGACCGGCGAGCGCAAGTGGATTCGCACGACGTCCGCCAAGGTGGGCGACGAGTACGTACTGGACTCGGCGGCAGACCTGACCGAGCTGAAGCAGGCGGAGATGGCGTTACGCGAGAGCGAGGACCGCTATCGCCGCCTGGCCGAGCATGCACCCGACATCATCTACCGCATCGGCTTTGCGCCGGAGTTACATTTCGAGTATATCAGCCCGGCCATCCAGGAAGTCGCCGGGTACACGCCCGAGGAACTCTATGCTGCGCCGGAGACGGCACGCCAACTGGTTCACCCGGACGACATGCCGCTGCTTACCGCGCTCGATCCCAATGCCCAACCCCCGGACAGTGCAGTGCGTACGCGGTGGCAGCGCAAGGACGGTGAATACATCTGGCTGGAGCACCGCTTCAACCTGCTGAAGGATGAGGCCGGCCAGCCGATCGCTGTGGAAGCCATTGCGCGCGACATTACGGAGCGTGTGAAGGTACGGGAGGCGCTGGAGCAGTCTTTACGTGAGAAGGACCTGTTGCTCAAGGAAATCCACCATCGCGTCAAGAATAATCTCGCAATTGTGAGCAGCCTGCTAGAACTGCAATCGGCAACGACCGATGATGACACCGTGCGCTCGGCGCTCCTGACGAGCCAGAAGCGGATCATGGCCGTGGCGCGCGTGCATGAAACCCTGTACCGGTCCGAGGATGTCGGTCAAATCAACCTGAGCCGGTATGTGCGCATGTTGACAACGGAACTGTGCAATGCGCTCTGCACGAGCGAGGTATCCATCGAGTATGACCTGGCGCGGGTCAGCGTACCTGCCGAGCAGGCCGTCTACTATGGTTTGATCTTGAACGAACTGCTTTCCAATGCGTTCAAGCATGCCTTTCCGGCAACGGAAGATGGCCGGGTGGGCACGGTGCGCGTGGCAGTCAAGGCCCATGGCAACGGCACATTCATCGCCGTGGGCGATGACGGCATCGGCCTGCCGCTCGATTTCGAGAAGCGGGCGACGCGTTCGCTGGGCTACCAGGTGGTGACGCTACTGACCGAACAGATGGGCGGCACGATTCACTATGAATCCAGGCCGGGCGAAGGCACCCGCTTTGAACTGACCATCGCGCCCAAAGGAGAGGACATAACAGCATGACGACGCATGTATTGGTGGTGGACGACGAGGCTCTGCTCAGGCGCAGCCTGGCTTTCAACCTGGAACAGGCCGGCTATCGCACAAGCTCTGCGGCCAACGCGGAAGACGCGCTGGCCCTCGCGCGGCGCGACCCGCCGGACCTGGTGCTGCTCGACATTGGCCTGCCGGGTATGGATGGGTTGGAGGCCCTGCGCTTCTTTCGCGCAGATGTGAGCGCGCCGGTCATCCTGGTAACCGCCCGCCGCCGCGAGCTGGACCAGGTAGTGGGCCTGGAGCTGGGCGCTGACGACTACATTACCAAGCCGTTCGACACCAATGTGCTGCTCGCGCGCATGAAGGCTGTGCTGCGCCGTGCCCAGCGCGGGATGACGTCGAGCGGGGGCCAGGCGGGCTCGACGGTCGTGACCGTGGGCGATCTCACCATCGATCCGGATGCATATGTTGCGCTGCTGCGCGGCCAGCCGCTCGACCTGTCCCCGCGCGAGTTTGACCTGCTGCACGCCCTGGCGCTCGAGGCCGGCCGCGTCCTATCGGTGGATGATCTGCTGGCGCGCGTCTGGGGCGCGGAGTACGTCGGCGAGTCGCAGGTCGTCTACGTCCACATCCGCTGGTTACGCCAGAAGCTCGAAGACGATGCGTCCAACCCCACCCGGATTGTCACGGTGCGCGGCAAGGGGTATAAGCTACTGCCGCAAGGCGAGCACACGGGCGAGTGAGCCAATGCACGGAGGAGCGACCACGCGGGGCATCATACTTCTGTGTGAATGATCTGTACGTTCTTTAATGTTCGCTTAAACTGGCGAATAAGCCCCCATAAAGACCCTTGACGCCGAAGAATCTTATACTTGCATCAAATGCAATAATTCTATAGCAGGCCACACGCAGCAGGTGTCGCTGGCATTCAGCTCAGCGATACCGCGCGGTGTCTGCCGTTTGGTTGATGCAATGTTACCTAATTATGAACTTTCAAGAGGCGCCCAGGGGCGCGAGTCGAACATGAGGGTGCGTAAGAACGCCGATCGACAGAACGGCGAAATCTTGACGCGGCTGACGCACAAGGTTGCCCGCACAACAGGGGCGTGCCGCTCCGCAGCCCATGCGCTGCTCAACGGGGCCGACCAGGACCCGGAGCTGCGCAGAGAGTTGCTGGCCGGCATCGATGAGGAACTCTATGAACTCGAGCTGGCCGTAGAGAACGTTTCGGTGTGGCGCGCGCTGGAACTCAACACCCTGACTGTGCATCGGCGGCCCCTGGACCTCAAGACGATACTGGCTCCTGTTCTGACGCGCTGGCAGCCTGTCTCGGAGCAAAAGGGCTTGCGCTGGCAGGTGGAGCTGCCGAACTATCTGCCGGCGCCGCTGGCCGCCGCTGATCGCCTGACACAGGTACTCAATAACCTGCTGGTGAACGCGCTGGACTATACTCCCAGCGCCGGTGAGATTCGCGTGCGGGCCGGTGTCGAGGGCCGTGAGGTCTGGATTGAGATCAGCAACACGGGGCCGGGCCTCAGCGCTGAGGAGCTGGCGCGGGTTTTCGAGCCCTTCTTCTCCAGCGTACACCAGGGCCGGTTCCCTCAGGGCGTGGGGCTGGGGTTAGCCATCGCACGCGAGCTCGTCGAGCTGCAAGGCGGTCGCCTGACAGTTGACAGCGGGCCGGCGCAGGGGGTGAGCTTTCGTATCTCCCTGCCGCGGCCGGCCTCCTCCGCCTGATATCTTTAGCATCCGAGCAGGTTTCTTCGTAGCGCACCCCCGTTTCCGATCGGAAGCGGGGGTTTCGCTTAAGTCCCTCTTAATCTCCCCTCCTACTCTGGTTAAAGTCTTTTAGCAACAAAGGTGTTATTTTATTGGCATTAAGCGAACGGGGTCCGGTGTGCTTGGCGGAGCCACAGCCAAGACCGGTCCCAGCTATAGGAGTAGTGAGATGAAACGTGGGATGACGATGAGCAAGCGTATGTGGGTCCTGGTTGCAGCGTTGATCCTGGTGATAGCAGTCGTGCCTGCGGCAGCGGCCGACACTACGGTTCTGCCGGCAGATGCCCGGTTGGTGCAGGCCAGCCCGGCAGATCCGCAGGTGGTTTACGCGGTGGCGGGCACGCAGGTATTCCGTAGCGAAGATAAGGGTTGGAGCTGGGAGCAGGTCGGTGAGACCCCCAGCCGGATCAAGTCCCTGGCGCTGGCGCGGCACGACGCCCTGCGTCTGTATGCCGGGACGGAATCCGCCGGTCTCTGGCGCAGCCTTGACGGTGGGCGCACCTGGTATGAGAGCAACACGGGTCTGGGCGTAGGGCCGGGCGCGGTCATGGAAGTGACCGCGATTACCGTGGACCCGGAAGATGACGCGATCCTGTATGCCGCAACCGGCGTATGGCTCGGCACTTCGCGGGCTCGCCTGACGCCGCAGGAGATTGCGTTCAGCCTGGACGGCGGTGCGAACTGGCTGCCGCTGGCCTATGCGGGGCTGGGTGACCGGCCCGTGGCACGGTTGATTCCGGTCGAGGGCCTGCCCTTCACCTTGCTGGCCTTCGATGACCAGGGGAACTCGACCATGCACCGGGCTGACCGGCTGGCTTTGTTGGGTGTTGCCAGCGAGCAGCAGGAATCCCCGGAACGACGCAATGCTGCGTCGGAGGCTTTGAATATGCTCACTCAGCCGGTGCCTACGCCGACGTCGTATCCTGCCTGGTTTGGAATGGGGTATTTCCGGTTTGGGCAGGGGTAAGGTAACAGTAAGACCTTCGAGGTTTCGGGCCGGCCCGAAACCTCGAAAGTTTTTTGCATCGGTCCTCTACTCCTGCACCAGGCAACGCACCACCTGGCCGACGTACATCCGGTGATAGTCCGCGTGCGGGTACATGGCCGGCGCGATGCGCGGGTCATGGAAACCGTCGGGCGTGAGATCCTGGCTGTACAGCTTGCGGCACTCCAGCACCAGCCGCGCCTCGCTGAAGTAGACCGCGCCCGTGGGCGCGGCCACCGGCGTCAGTCCGGTCGCCGCGATCTTGTCTACGTCACGCCCGGAGTGGCTGCCGCAGTAATCCAGCGCAGGCCGGAAGGCTTCGCTGAAAAAGCTCAAGGTGAAGTGCGTGGCCGAGTTCATGAAGCCGAACGTATAGCGTTGAGGCCGGACGAAGCAGATGGCGACCGGCCCGTTCCACAACTCACCCCACGCGCCCCAACTGGCGGTCATCGTATTGAACGCGTCCAGTGTGCCTGCGGTAATCAGCATCCAGTCCTGGCCGATGGCGCGAAATGCATTGTCGCTGATGGCGCGGGGCGAGATTTCCTTGAAGACGGGATTCATGGCGGTGTTCCTCCTTGAATTGCTGGGGCCGGTGTCGGCTTTGGCTTTGCCACAGCACATCGTGCCCCCTGGCACGGTCGGAGACCGGCCAGAGCAGGTGTATATCAACTTTCTGCGGGTTCCGTGGCCGGCGTCAGACGGCCGGCGTAGAACGTCAACACCACGCCCGCCAGGTAGAGCGCGATGCTCAACAGGAACGGCAGCAGGCGGTTCGCCTGCGACATCTGGCCGGCAATCCAGCCGAACGGCGACGTGCAGATGATCATCAGTACATAGAGCAGCGACATGATGCGTGCGCGCTCCTTGGGCTCCACAACGAGGACGAGCAGCTTGTCCAGCATGGCGCTGGCCGCGGGCATGCTGAGGGCCTCCACCAGGGTGGCGAGCATCAAGACGGCGTAGCTGCCGGCGGGTGTTGACACGAGGATGAGCTGGCTGATGACCAGGCCGCCAAAGCCGAACAACATGGGCTTGTAGACGCTCACGCGGCGCAGCCGGGGCATCACCAGGAAGAATACCAGCAGCATGATGATCGACCGCACGGACTGGTAGATGGCGAGGGTCTCCGTCGGGATGCTGAGTTGCTCGGTCACGAGAATCGACCAGAAGGTATCGCGCACCATGCGCGAGATGCCCAGGATGACCAGCAGCGCAGTCACCGAGAGCAGCACGCGCGAGTGCAGGATGTCGCGCATCACCGCGCCGGAGCCGCGCGTGATTTCGAACAGGGATTGGTTGCGGGTCTCGGCCATCCGTACGCGGCCCTGCTGGGTTTCGGTCACCATGCCGTTCATGATGACGAACTTGGCCGTCATCATGACGAAGGAGAGCAGGAACAGGAAGCGCACGGTCGGGACGAGCGAGTAGGTGGCAATCAGCAGCCCGCTGAAGGGCGCCACGAACGCTGCCACCAGGTTGGCGATGTAGATCCACGAGTAGACATCCACCAACAGGTCGGGATCGGTGTCCTCGACCATGAGGCAGGTCCACGAGGTATGGGAGACGCGCCAGACGCTGTTGAACACCGCAGCGATCAGGAAGTGCGTGAAGTTCTGTGATACGGCCCAGATCAGGCAGGGCAGGCTCCAACTGACGAGGTCACTGATGAGCGTGGTGCGCTTGCGGCCAAACTTGTCGGTGATGGCGCCGCTCATCAGCGCCCAGAAAATCTGCATGGCCATGTTGACGCTGGACAGCGCGCCGATCTGGGCGTCGCTCAGGCCGAGCGCCAGCATATAGACCGAGACATAGGGCGCGTACAGGTTGTAGGGGATGCCCCACAGGGCTTCGGTGTACACGCAGCCGCGCACATTCCCGCGCAGGCCGCGCAGCGTACCGATCATGGAAGTTTCAGTCAAGACGTCCTCGCCAGATGTGAGTCTGACGCAGCATAGCACTGCTGGCAGACGCAGACAACGCGCTGCGTCATACAACTAATCGCGCAAATCAGGGCAGCATGCTTGAGAGCATCCTGGGCGGAGGTGCGTCGCAGAGCGACGCCCGCAATCGAAGGATACGGCGTGGTTGTCTCAGGGGTGCATCCTTCGACTGATGGTCTGTTGCTGACTACGCTGGGCCGTCCACCCGCTCAGGATGCTTGCCTGCCGGCGGGCCGGTTAAGGTCTTCTTAAGCAGCATATAAACCGTGTATAAAGACCCAGGGCCACGACATGGGTTATCCTGCGCATGTTCCTGGTGCCGGGGCACCGTGCATCGCACCGGACTTCCGTAACAAATGCACCGACGAATGTGCTGCCAGCAAGTTGATCGAGAGTGTAGCGAAATCGTGTATTGGAGTTAGAACGCTGATAAGCGCTGATTTGATTGGTTCTGCAAGTGGCCCGGTCGGCCCGAACCTCGGGCCAGACCGGCCACTGAGATGCTTGACTGTCGTATTATAGATGGAGGGATGTAATGGAACGTGCAGTGGTGGCTTTGTTTGATGAAATGAGTGCGGCGCAGAATGCTGTGCAGGAATTGGTGAACAGCGGCTTCGATCGCCACGAAATCAGCATCGTTGCCAGCGATCGCTCTGCGGCGCGCGCGGGCGATGATGTGGTTGATACTTCAGTGGAGACCGCGGACGGCGCGGCAGCCGGCGCGGGCGTCGGCGCCGTGCTTGGCGGCCTGGCCGGCCTGCTGGTGGGCATCGGCGCGCTCGCGATTCCGGGCATCGGGCCTATCATCGCGGCGGGTCCGCTGGCGGCAACCCTGGCCGGCGCGGGCCTGGGTGCGGCGACCGGCGGCGTCATCGGTGCGCTGGCGGATGCCGGTGTACCCGAGGAAGCAGCGCGCTACTACGAGGAAGGCGTGCGCCGGGGCGGCGTGCTCGTGACGGTGCGTGCAGCCGAGGGCATGACCGGCCGGGCGATGGACATTCTGAATCGCTATGGCCCGGTGGACATTAACCGCCGTGTAGCGTCCTGGCGCGAGGATGGCTGGGATGGCAATGTGGATGACAGCGATCGTGGCCCTTACCGGGATACCGGCTACACCGCGACCACGGCGACCGGCCACCGGGGCAGCGCAGCCTTCGGCAGCGATGACCCCGCGACCAGCGGCCGCCGCGGCTCCACGACGGGCGGCGCAAGTGCGCTCGATGATGAAGGCAACGGCGGCACCGGTTACGTCGAGACGCAGCACACGGGCACCGGCAGCGGGGCGACAGGCTCAGGCACGGGCGCCCTGGGTAGCGGAACCGGCTACAGCGGCAACGGCCGCGACATGCGCAGCGGCGACGTGCGTGATGTCAGCGCCTCCGGCAGCACAAGCCGTACCCCGGTCGGGTCTGCGGGCAGTGACCTCGGCACGGGCGGCAGCAGCCACACCGGAAACGGCGGCGCTATCGACACCGCGAATCGCGGTACGGCAGGTGGCGCGTTCACCGGCAGCGACCCGAACCGGACCAGCTATGGCACCGGCACGGGCGGCACGGTTGAAGGTGGCTCAGGTGTGGGGCGCTACACGGATTCGAGCCTCGGTATGAGCACCAGCGGCAGCTATCCCGGCATTCGCCAGGGCGAGCTGGGTGCACTGGGCAGCTTCGTTGCGGCGGAACCTTACTTCCGCCAGGACTACCAGCAGCGCTATGCGCGCACCGGGCTAGGCTACGACCGCTATCAGCCGGCCTATCGCTATGGCTACGAACTGCACAACCAGCCGCACTACGGTGACCGCGACTGGACGGCCATCGAGCAGGACGTGCGCCGTGAGTGGGAGCAGGGCCATCCGGATGATGCATGGGAGGATTTCAAGGACTCGATCCGGCACGGCTGGGAGCGATTCAAGCAGGGCGTCAGCGAGACGTTCGACTTCGATGACGATTACTTCCGCCAGGACTACGAGCGGCACTATGCCGGCAGCGGTTACGGTTACGACTACTATCAGCCGGCCTACCGCTACGGTTACGAGTTGGCGCACGACGAACGCTACCGCGGCCGCGATTGGTATGACATCGAGGCCCGGGCCCGGCATGATTGGGCGGAGCGCTATCCTGACAGTGCGTGGGATGATTTCGTCGATGCAGTCCGCCACGGTTGGAACCGCGTGCGTGAAGGCGTCCGCGACGCCTTTGACCCGAACCGGTAAGGTATGAAGCAGCCACGGCGACGGCCCGGTGGGTTGTCGCCGTGGCGCGCCGGCCGGTAGATTTTCCGTAAGGGCGAGGTGACCTCGTCCCTACACCAACGGTTGCGTCAGACGTATCAAGAAGGAGTTGCACAATGGGTTTGAAGGGTTTCGTAAAGACGCTGGCAATCGGAGCCGGTGCGATGTATTTTCTGGACCCGGAGCAGGGTGAAAAGCGGCGGACGGAGCTGCGTGAAAAGGTCACGGGCTGGCAGGACGATATGCTGGACCTGTGGGAGTCCGGTCGCCGCGACCTGGAATACCGGGCGCGTGGTCTGCAAGCAGATGTCAAGTCCGGCGTGAACGGCAGCGGCGATGTGAACACGCTCTTGGGCCAGTTCAACGGTGGTCAGGAAATGGGGCCAGGTCCACGGCTGCTGTCGCTGGGCGGGGGCGGCCTACTGGCCCTCTACGGGCTACTGCGCGGGGGCATCAGCGGCAAGATTGTCATGGTGGCCGGTCTCAACTTCCTGTCCAAGGGGCTGACAAACAAGGGCCTGCTGAGCATGATCCAGCCTTCGGACCAGAACGCTATCTCGGTCCGCAAGAACCTGTTCGTCAACGCGTCGGTCGAGGAAGTTTTCAACTTCTGGCGCAACTACGACAACTTCCCGCGGCTGATGTCGCACCTGGAAGAGGTGCGCGATCTGGGCGACGGCCGTTCGCACTGGATCGCCAAGGGGCCCGCAGGCGTGCTCGTCGAGTGGGATGCTGTGATGACCGAAATGCAGCCGAACCGCGTGATCGCGTGGGAAAGCATCCCCGGCTCGCAGGTCTACACCACGGGCCGTGTGCGCTTCACCGCGGCCGGTGAAGGGACGCAAGTGAACATTCACATGACCTACAGCCCGCCGGCGGGTGCAGTGGGCCACGCAGTAGCCACGCTCTTTGGCGCGGATGCGAAGTCGGCGATGGATGAGGACCTCGACAAGCTCCAGTCGCTGTTGGAGACCGGGGCGACTGTCTCCGGAGGTCAGACGGTCACAAGGGCGGGGGTTGGGTCCGGAGTGGGGGCTTATCAGGGTAGGTCTTAGCGGCAAAGGAGGAGCGGGGTGAACTGGGATAGCATCGTCAAGACGATTGCCGGGCAGCCGTGGGTCAATCCGGCCTCGAAGTCGGTGAAGAAAAGCGTTGCCTCGGCGTTCAAGGCGCTCGGTCCGGCCGGTCAGCCGATCCAGAACTTCCTGCACGGGGTCTGGCTGGGCCACCCGCTGCACCCGGCATTGACTGACGTGCCGATCGGCGCGTGGACGGCTGCAGCGACACTGGATGTGTTGGACATGGCCGCCGGCGAGGATCGGCTGGCCGCGGGAGCAGATGCGGCGGTCGCGCTTGGGATGGCCGGCGCGGTGGGGTCAGCCCTGACGGGTTTGACCGATTGGCACAAGACGGACGGTGATGCGCGGCGCATCGGCATGGTCCATGCGATGCTCAACACGACTGCAACCACATTGTACGCTTTCTCGCTGGCCGCGCGGCGCGGCGGCAACCGGCCTCTGGGCCGCGGCCTGGCCTTTGTCGGCTACGCGCTCATGGCCGGCGGCGCGTACCTGGGCGGTCACCTGGTCTTTGCAGAACGTATCGGCGTTGACCAGACCGCAGGCGAGCATCCACCGGAGGAATTTCGGGCCGTGCTAAGCACGGAAGCCCTGGTCGAGGGCCAGCCGCAGCGCGTGCTGCTGGACGAGGCGCCGGTGATGCTGGTTAGGTCCGGCGGGACTGTCTTCGCGCTGGCCGATACCTGCTCGCACCTGGGGTGCTCGCTGTCCGAAAGCGGCATCGAAGATGGCACGGTACGCTGTCACTGTCACGGCTCGCGTTTTGCGCTGGCCGACGGCCGCGTGCTGGACGGCCCTGCGACCTACTGGCAGCCCGCCTATGACGTGCGCGTGCGCGACGGTCAGATCGAAATCCGATTGCGCGAGACAGCGTAGAGCCGGTTGACACATCGATATAGGAAGAGAGGTGTAGTGAGATGGCAGAGCGATTTACGAAGAGCATCATGGTTCAGGCCGCCCCGGCGACGGTGTACAACCTGTGGGCCAACTTCGAGAACTTCCCGCACTTCATGGAGAACGTCAAGCGGGTGAAGAATACCACTGCAGAGACGAGCGAATGGGAAGTCGCGGGGCCGCTGGGGATGACCGTGACCTGGGAAGCCGAGACCACTCGGCTGGACCCGAACGAGCGCATTGCCTGGAACACGAAGGACAACCGCGGCCTGACGACGAGCGGCGAGGTCCGCTTCAAGGGCCTGTCGGACAGCCAAACCGAGGTCACAGTGACCATGCAGTACGATGCGCCCGCGGGCAAGCTGGGCGAGCTGATCGGAAATCTGCTGGCGGATCCCGAGGGCCGGCTGGAAGAGGACCTGCAGAATTTTAAGGCGTATGCCGAGGGCCGGCGGTCGATGGCGTAAGGTCAGGGCGCGACCGCATACAGGCACTTCAGATACGCGCCTTCAGGAAAGCTGATAGGATGGTCAACTGCGTGGCCGGTGCGCTCGATTTCGCGCAGCGGCCGACCCGCGGCTTCAGCCGCGCGCCTGACTGTCGAGTAAAAGTCGTCTGCGCTGACCCGGCTGGAACAGGATGCGCTGACGAGCAGGCCGCCGGGCCGCATCACGCCGAGCGCGAGGATAGTCAGGCGAGTATAAGCGCGCAGGGCGGCCTCGATCTCGGCGGCCCGCTTGGCAAACGCGGGCGGGTCTACGACCACAAGGTCGTAACGCTCCCCTTGTTCACGCAGAGTCGCCAGCGCGTCGAAGGCATCCCCGGCCTCCGTGATATGGCGCGCGGCCGCGACTGCCGGCAGGTGCCGGTTGAGGTCGAAGTTGCGCCGGGCCGCGGCCAGCGCGGGCGCGCTCAGGTCCACGCTCAACACCTCGCGTGCACCGCCCCGCGCGGCATAGAGTGAGAAGCCGCCGGTGTAGGCGAAGACGTTGAGCACTCGCCGCCCGCCCGCCAGGCGCTCGACGCGGGCGCGGTTGTCGCGCTGGTCCAGGAAGAAGCCGGTCTTCTGCCCCCGCAGCACGTCCGCCTCGAACCGCAGCCCGTTCTCGCTGAACTGCACCAGCCCGGGCTCACCGTCAAAGTGGGCGCCGGCCAGAAGTCCCACGTGCAGACCATAGAGGTGCTCAGGGTGGTTGAGCAACTCGCGGCTGAGGCGCAGGACGACGCGCGCGTAAGGTTGGATCACATGGAGCGCAGAGATGACTTGATTCGACCAGGGAATCCAGGCCAGCGTGTATAGCTTAACGACCAGGGTATCCTCGTAGCGGTCAACGACCAGGCCGGGCAACCCGTCGTTCTCCCCGTGGATGAGGCGGTAGCCGGTCGTGCCCGTCGGTGACAGCTCCGCCCGCCGCGCAGCCGCGGCCGCAATGCGCTCGCGGAGCCACGTCTCGTCGATGGTCGCGGGCTGGCCGGTCTGCAAAATGCGGACGCGCAGCGGCGAAGTCGGGTCGTAAAGGCCGATGGCGAGGAAACGGCGGCGATCGTCGAACACGACGGCGAGATCGCCGGCCGCACCGGCATGGCTCTGGTGGACGATGGCCTGGTCGAACAGCCAGGGGTGGCCCTGGCGCAGCGCGCGCTGTGCCTCCGGCGTCACGCGCAGCGCGATCCGGCGTTGGGAGGGAGTGGGTAGGTGTTCGGTCCCCACTCTACCCCTTCAATTGCTTCATCAAGCCGAAGGCGTCTTCCGCAGCCCAAGCCTCTGCAAACCGGTTGTCCGTAACACGGACGATTGACATGATGCTCATGGTTACTGCCTTGCCGCTCGGCGGAGTGCCCAAGATGACAGACCCTCCTTGATCGGTGCCGTGGAATGTCATCCTCCAGACCCCGTGACTCTCTTCAGCGCTCAGCACATCCTCCAGCGTAATGTAAGCATCAGGATATGCCGCATGCACTCCGATCATGTACTTCTTGTATCCCTCACGGTCCAGATCACCATAGGTGTGGCTGTGATAGGCAAAGTCGGGCGTCAGAATGTCATCGAGTTTGTTAACGTCGCAAGTGTTCCAGGCCTCGATGAAGCGGTCGGTCAGTTTCTGTAGTTCGTCAAGTGACATGGGGAAGGCTCTTCCTGTGAATGCTGCCGAGATGGAAAGACATGTGGCTACGATCAGCAGTGTAAGACTTGGAGGTGTGGAAGTCAAGAGGATTTTTTCTTACCAGCGCGCGTTGCGTAGGTTGACGGCCGCCTGTCCGGGCTGATATACTGGCCTCGGAGGCGACGATGATCACCATTCCGATAGAACTCCCGGAGGATCTTGCAAAGGAGATCTTGCCGCTCCAGGATCGCTTACCGGAGATCATTGAGCTTGGTTTGCGCCAATGGCGCAAGCGCGCGGCGCTAACGCCGCGCCAGCGCACCGAAGGTGTGTGGGAGGCCGCCGGCATCGTGAAGCCGACCAGCGATGCCGCCGTACGCGCAACAACTCCCAGGAAGCGCCAACGCCGTCTCGTCTACGTGGCAGGCAAGGCGACGAGTGAGGTTATCGTCGAGAGCCGTGGTGACTTTGAGTAGGCCGCCGCGATGCTGAACGCTTTCTATTTGGATGCCAGTGCCCTGGTGAAAAGGTACGTCGCTGAACAAGGCTCCACCTGGATCGAGTCGTTATGCTCCGATGACAAGACGAACGCGATCGCAATTGCCAGTATCGGCATCGTTGAAGTAGCTGCCGCTCTGGCAGGCAAGCACCGCGGCGGGTTTCTGGCTGTTGAGGACTACCAGTCCATCCTTGCGGACTTGATGAGCGATGCGAAGACTCGCTTTCGCCAAGTGGTGATCAGCCAGGCTGTCATCGACCGAGCCATCGCGCTGACACGCAGGTATCGCTTGCGCGGCTACGATGCGGTACATCTGGCTTCAGCCCTCATCCTGAACGACGCACTGCGAATCCAGGGACTTCCCGCGCTCACAATGGTTGCGGCCGATGACAACCTCCTGGCTGCTGCAGCGGCCGAGGGTCTGCCAACAGAAAACCCCAACCGCCATTCGTAACCGGACTTGCAACTCTACAGCTCCAGCTTCACCGTGCCGCCGGCGCTGCGGTTGTGCCGGTGCAGCCGGCGCGAGTCCGAGGTCAGCGTGCCCGCGCGATAGGCGGCCAGCGCAGCCGGAATCTGCTTCTCGCCCGTCAGGATCACCTCCAGCCCCTGGGCCAACGCGCCCTGCTGTGCGCCCTCGCCCATCCCGCCCGCAATCAGCACCTGGCAGTCGGTGATCGGCCCGAACATCCCGCCGTGGTCATGGCTGTGATGATCGTGTTCTTCGTGGTGCTCCGCTGCTTCGCCGTGGAAGGCCTTCGCACGCTGCTCGAACTGCGGCTCCGCGTCGCCCTCAAGCGTGGCAATGACAAAGCCCTGCGCGCGGCCGAAGTGCGCACTGATGGTCCGTCCGTCATCCGTGGGAAATGCAATCTTCAAAGCAAATGCCTCCTGGGTGATTTCCAGGAGGCATTATACACATCTAGCGGCGTGGGATATGGAATCTAGTGCACCTTGTGTTGGCGCACCATCTCTGTGACGAGCCGGAACTTCTCCAGGCTGACGCCGGGCGGGCAACTGTCGCTGTTCGCGAGGATATAACCGTGGGGGTCCATGCGATCGAGCAGATTTTGAACGTAGGCGCGCAGCTCTGCCAGGCTCAGCGTCAGGAACATCACCGGCTCGATGCCGCCGACCAGGCCGGTGTCGCGGCCCAGTACAGCCTGTGCCTCCCAGATTTCGATGTTGCCGGTCGGCGGCGGGCTGAGCGATTCCACCGAATCGACGTCCTCGGCGGCCATGATCGGCAGGAGTTGCTTCAGGTGGCCGCACGCGTGGTGCAGCAGCAGCTTGTCCTCGGCATGGACGATCTCGGCCCAGTGCTTCATCTCGGGCGCAATATACCGGCGGAACAGCGCGGGTGAGACGTTGGTCGTGGAGCTATCCTCCCAGGTGATGAAGGCTTCCGCGGAGGAGGCCGCCGAGATGTGCACCGCTTCCTCCGCCCTGGCCGACATCACTGCCAGCAGCGCCTCCACCTCCTCGGGGTAATCCATCAGGTCGAAGACGAGCTGCTCCGTGCCGACCCAGTGCTCGACGAGCGACTGGAACGGAGTCTTGCCGAACGGTGAAATCAGCGGTACGGACAGCCCGTCCTCACCGACCTCGGCAATCTGCTCCGCGACCGGGCGATAGTGCGGCGTGATGATCATGCGCTCGAAGATGTAGCTCAGGATCTTGTAATCCTCGCGGCGCTTGACCGGATGCTCCACGAGAAAGCGGGTGTTGCCCTGGCTGCTCCGCCGGCCCAGCATGGTGAGGATCCCGACGGGTGTCTCGAGCCAGACGCGGATATCGTCGCCCTGCTCGCTGCGGCGGATTTCGACGCCGGGCGGAGGCGGCGTGGTCTGGCCGTTCATGCCGCCGAGGTCGGAGACGGTGAACGGAGAGAGGAAGCCGCGGAGCAGCCCGTCCGCGCCGAGCTCCCGGAAGAAGGCAATCTGGCCGCGGTCCTGCAGGGCCTGCGGCTGGTGCTCCCACCAGTACGCGAGGAACGGGCTCCACGGCAGGCGGTCCACCGGCCGGCCGCGCAGCGCGGCCAGCAGTCGTTCGCGCGAGGTCATCTCGGATGGTGGCATCGTGGGTTCCTTGTGCGACCTCACCCCCCGGCCCCCATTCCTGATGGCTGGAACTGCCAGCCTTCAGGAGAGGGGGAGATGTGCGAGAGGCAAGGAAACCCCCCTCTCGTGTCGGTTGGCAGGAGAGGGGGCCGGGGGTGAGGCTACCGCCCCGCCAGCCCGCTCAACTGCACGCCCTGGACGAAATGCTTCTGGGCCAGGAAGAACAGGATGATCGGCGGCAAGATGCTGATCATCGAGGCGGCCATGACCAGGTGCCAGAAGTTGCCGAACCGACCGCGGAACAGCTCCAGCCCCAACTGGATGGTGTACATCGTTGTCTGCGAGATATAGATGCGCGGGAGCATGAACGAGTTGTAGCTGCCCAGAATCGAGAAGATGGCGATGGTTGCAATCGCCGGGCCGCACAGCGGCACGACGACCTGCCACAGCGTGCGCAGGTGCGAGGCGCCGTCGATGCGCGCGGCCTCGTCCAGCTCATACGGGATGGTGGTCATATACTGGCGCATCAGGAAGATGAAGAATGCGTTGCCGAACCACGCAGGCACCCACAGCGGGTAGAACGTGCCCACCCAATCGATCTGGCGGAACATGACGAACACCGGAATCAGCGTGACCACGCCCGGCAGCATCATCGTTGCAATCACGAGCGTAAACACCGCATCGCGGCCCCGCCAGCGGATGCGCGACAGCCCGTAAGCGATGATCGTCGAGCTGATGATCGCGCCCGACGATTCCATGATCGCCAGAAAGAACGAGTTCAGGATGAACCGCTGGAAGGGGAGATAGGTGAAGATCTCCACGTAGTTGGCCCAGCGCGGGTTCTCCGGGATCCACTGGATCGGGGTGATGAACACCTGTCCCGGCAGCTTGAGCGACGTGCTGATGACCCAGGCCAGCGGGGCGAGGAAGGTAATCCCCAGCAGGATCAGGACGATGTGCAGGATGATATTTCCGACCCGCCGTTGTAGTTTCACCGAATGCCAGGTGAAGCCGGGCCGGCCTCCCTGTGCGTTAGCTGTCACGCTCATATTTCGCTCCCTCGGCGTAGCTCTGCCACGTTTACGAGACCTCGTAGTACACCCAGCGGTTGGATATACGGAACTGAATGGCAGTAAATATCATGATCACAAAGAACAGCAGCCACGATAACAGCGCCGCGTAACCCATGTCGAAGTACATGAAGCCCTGCCGGTAGATGTAAAGCACCATGAACAGGGTGGCGTTCTGGGGGCCGCCGTTGGTCATGATGAAGGCGCCCGTGAAGATCTGGAAGCTGCCGATGATGCCGACCACCAGGTTGAAGAACAGCACGGGTGAGATGAGCGGCAGGGTGATATTGCGGAAGCGGCGCCAGGTGCTCGCACCGTCGATCTCCGCCGCCTCCATCAGTTCCTGGGGCACGTTTTGCAGCCCGGCCAGGAAGATGATCATCTGCGGCCCCACTCCCCACAGGCTCATCAGTATGAAGGCGGGTTTCGTGGCGGCGGGCTGGAAGAGCCAATTGATCGGTTCAAAGCCGAAATTGGCGATGAACTGATTGAGCAGGCCCTTTTGGCTGAGGATTTGCAGCCAGACCACCGCGCTCGCCACAGCCGGGGTGAGGGACGGGAGGTAGTAGATCGTGCGGTAGACCGCCCGGCCGGCGATGGACCGGTTGAGCATCAGCGCCAACGTAAAGGCCACGGTAAGCTGAAGCGGGACGCCGATGAAGGTGTAATACGCCGTATTGAGCAGCGCGGTCCTGACCAGCGGGTCGGCGAGCAGCTTGTTGATATTGCGGAGCCCCACAAACTGGGGCGGCGCAATCATGTTCCACTTTTGAGTCGTCAGAAAGACCGAATAGAGCATCGGGCCGACCCAGAAGAGCAGGACGCCGATCAAAAAGGGGCTGACGAACAGCAGCCCAAACAGGAATTCGCGGCGCTGCAAGTTGCTCCAGCGTTCCCGCGGGCGGGATAAGGGCATCGTGGTGGCAGCCACTGCAACCTCCTTGGTTCGACGCAACGGATCGGACCGGATAATCGGATGCGGGGTTGGCTGGGTTGAAGGGTGAGCCGGCTATCCGTTCCGATCCATTGCCAGGGAATGTGCGGGTGTTACGCGCGTTCGGCCCAGTACCGGTCGAGCGAGGCTTGCAGCTCGACGTTGGCTTCTTCCACGGCCTGCTGCGTCGGAACCTGGTTGCCCAGGAGCTTGTCCCACAGCACCTGCAGCGGGCCGCTGCCGTAGGCGTTGAATTCGCCGCCTTCACCCAGCACCATGGGGGTCGAGCCCTCGCGCATGCCGTCCGAGAAGGCCTTGGAATTTGTGAAGTTGTACTTCTTGGTCGCGATCGGCGCCCACAGGCTGTCGATGTTGTCCGGGTGGCCGGGCATGCGGCCGCCGTTAGCGATGAAGGTCTGTCCCTCGGTGTCCAGGATGTATTTCAGGAGGGTCCAGGCTTCCTGTTTCTTGGTGGAGGCACTCGCCATGCAGTGACCGTGCACATGGGCGAACGCATTGTTCTTGCCGTTGCTGCCATACGGCGGATGGATGACGTCGTAGTTGATGCCGCCGGTCTCCTTCGCCAGGGTCGAGAGCTCGCCCCAGCAGCGCGGCATGAACCACGGGCCTTCCAGCACCATGGCGCAGCGTCCGGTGTCCACGCCGACGCCGCCGCCCTGGATGACCTCCGGGCTGGGCGACCATTCCTTGGCGATGGCGCCTTCGACGCAGAAGTCGAGCGCAGAGATGACGTCATCGTGGACCCAGCCGGCCTTCTTGGGCTCGATAATCTGGTCCCACTCGATGTAGCCGTTACGGCGCATGAAGTGGATGACGCGGCCGTAACCGCCGTTCCAGCCCGCGGCTTGCGCCCAGCCGTAGTACTTGATGCCTTCTTCCTCAAAGGAAAGCTGTTCGACCATGCTCTTGTAGTCGTCCCAGGTCCAGCCTTCCTTGGGGTACTCGACGCCCTTCTTGTCGAAGACATCCTTGTTGTAGTAGATGACCAGGGGGCCGGTGTCAGTGGCCGACATGTACTTCGCGCCCTTCCACTCGGTCATGAACTTGTACCCTTCGAGCGTGGGCCATTTGTCCTGGTAGGAGTCGGCATTGATGAACTCGTCCAGCGGGGCGATGACCTGGCTCTCTGCGTAGGGCAGCCACATCCAGCCCTGGTAGTAGAGCATGTCCGCGGAGTCGCCGCCGGCGAAGTTCGCCTGAATCTTTTCGTAGTAGCCGCCGGCGTACTGCTCGATGGCGACTGCGATTTTGGGATTAGCCTCGGCGAAGGCGGCGGTCAGCTTGGTGTAGACATCGGCATCCTGGACATCGGCCCAGACCGATAGACGGAGTTGGACGGCGTCTGCCGCGGCGGGGGCGGCTGCCGGGGCTTCGGCGGCGGGCTGTTCGGCTTCAGCCGGGGCAGCCGGCTGGGCCGGAGCTGCGGCCTGCGGTGCACAGGCCGCGAGAGTTGCGCCGGCGGCGGTCATTGCGCCTGCACGCAGGAAGTCACGTCGGGAGATCAGCTTCTTCACTTTCCTACCTCCTTGACTTTGGGAGAGGGTCATATGGGGTCTGGCTGGACAGTTGCAAATGTGAGCTGGATATAAGGCTGCTGCAAGAGCGCGAAGGTATCGTCTGTGAACCTCCTTTCCGGCGGGAGCCGTACCGGTCTACGTTCTGAGGACTCTGTGCTATAATCGGCTGTAGAAATGGATACGTTTCAGGATAACCTGACAGCGTCTGGCTGTCCACTCTCTACTGCGACATAGATGCGACAAATGTACGCCAATTTGCGGCGTATCGGGTGAGAAAACGGCATGACCGACACTGCACAGCCGCCGGGAGACCTCCCGGACGCGTTCCTCGGGCAGGTCAAGGATGCGCTGGAACATCTGCACGACCTCGCCTATCTGCAACAACATCCGCTGATCCAGAGTCCGGCCCTCGCGACGGGAAATTCATCTGTCGCGGCCGCGCAGCGGCTGCGTGCGGCCATTGCTGACGCCATCGAGGCGCTCAATCCCGGCAAGGGCGCGTCTTTCCGTTATCCCCATGCGCGGGTGTACAACATGCTGACGCTCCATTACGTGGACCGGCTGACCATCCGCGAGGCCGCCAACGAGCTGGGCGTCTCCACGCGGCAGGCGGATCGCGACCTGCGGCAGGGCGAGCAGGGCGTGGCGGCCCTGCTGCGGGATCGTCTGGCGCGGCCTTTACCTGAAGCGCCGGATGTGTCGCAGACCTCGTCGCTACAGGCCGAGATTGCCCTGCTGTCCGTGCGGATGCGGCCTACAGACCTGGCGGCATTGCTGCGCCGCTGCCAGGAAGCTGTCAAGCCGCTGGCCGCGGCGCGCGATCTGCGTGTCGTCATTGAGCTGCGCGCGGAGCCGCTCCTGGTTTCGACCGACCCGCTGCTGGCCGAGCAGGTCCTGCTCACCGTCATCAGCCGTGCGTTGAGCCAGGCCGAGCCGGGCGTCTTGCGCCTGACGGTTGAATCGACGGACGAACGGGCAACGATGGCCCTGCGCTTCTTCCTGGATCCTCATGCCGCCAACACACTCATTGTGGACGCCGTGGTCACCGAGCTCGCCGAGCAACTGCGCTGGGAGGTGACACAACGCGACGCGGAGGACGGCGCGCGGTATGTCGTCATTCAAGCGGCACTCTCCGGCCCGCTGGTGCTGGTGATCGACGATAACGAGGGACTGGTCAGCCTGCTGCAACGTTACCTGACGGACGAGGCGTGCCGGGTGGTGGTTGCGACCACCGGCGCGGAGGGTCTCCGGCTGGCGCTGGAACTGCGCCCCGCCGCAGTCGTGCTCGACATCATGATGCCCGATATGCACGGCTGGGCAGTGTTGCAGGAGCTGCGCGCCCACCGCCAGACCGCCCAGGTTCCGGTTATCATCTGTTCGGTCATCAACAATCCTGACCTGGCGCGCGCGCTCGGCGCGGCGATGTTCCTGCCGAAGCCTGTGCGTCAGGACGACATCCTGGCCGCGCTTGCGCAGTTGGGGATTGTGTAGGTTTACCCGGCCAGCTCCGGCACGGCCCGCTCGTCATAATGCGGCTCCAGGACCGGAATCACCGCCTCCAGGCAACGGAGCACCTCCGCCGGGCGCAACCCTTCCGGCCGGCGCACGGTCACCTCGCCCCGACGCAACGCCAGCGCATCCTCGGCCAGGCTCGTTGCGGTCAGCAGGACAACGGGGATGGGCGCGAGCTGCGGGTCGGCGCGCATCCGCGCGAGGATCTGGAAGCCATCCACATCGGGCATGATCAGGTCCAGCAGCAGCAGGTCCGGCGGCGCGGCGTGCAGTTCGGCCAGCCCGCTCTCGCCGTCATATGCGCGGCGGATGCGATAGGCGCGGCCTGTCTCCGCCGCATGCGCAAGGAGCATCCGCTCCACCAGGCGACAAAAGCCCCGGTCGTCATCGACCACCAGGATATCCTGAACGCCGGGCAGCCGCTCGACCTGTTCGCTCAGCCGCTCCGCGGTGATGGGCTTGATCAGGCAGGCGGCGACGCGCAGGTCATTGGCCACCCAGGCCTGGCTCGGCAGCGAACACGCAATGACCGGCGTGGACGTGGGCAGCGCCGGCCCGTCGTCGAGGCGCTCGCCGGGCGGCAGGTTGACGATGACAGCCTGGGGATGGTGCAGCAGCACCTGCTCGGTCAGTCGCTCCGGTGGAGTGACCTGGACCGCGCGATAGCGCGTCAGGTGGCGGTCCACCAGCGCGGTGACAGCGGGGTCCGGATCGAGCACCAGGACAGGCGGCTGGAGGGGCGTCTTGTCGGCGTCTGTCAGGCCGGGGATGTGCAGGGTCTCGAGCATTTCGGCTTCGGCCAGTGGGAGACTGAAACCAAAGGTAGAGCCATAACCCTGCCGGCTCTCGACCCAGATGCGTCCGCCGTGCGCCTCCACAAACCGCTTGCTGATGGCGAGGCCCAGTCCGGCGCCCCCCTGGCGGCGGCTCAACGACCGGTCCACCTGGTAGAACTCGCTGAACAGATATGGCAGCTTGTCCGGAGGAATTCCAGGCCCCGTGTCGCTGACCTGGACCAGCACCCGGTTATCCGCCTCGTACGCGCTGACGCGCACCACGCCCTTCTCAGTGAGCCGCGCAGCATTGGTCAGCAGGTTGAGCAGCACCTGGCGGATGCGGACGGCGTCCACCTCGGCGGTGGGCAGGTCACTGGCAATCGCCGTCTCCAGCTTGACAGGCCGGTCGTGAAACAGGTCGCGCGCCATCTCCACGGTGTCGGCCAGCAGCGGCGTCAGCGCAACGCGCGTCTTATTCAGGGCGAACCCGGCAATCTCGAAGCGCGACAGGTCCAACACGTCGTCGATCAGGCCCAACAGGTGCCGCGCGCTGCGGTAGACCTGATTGATGTCCTGCTTGAGCGTCGGCGGCCACTGCACTTCGCCGTAAACTTCGGGCGACAGGCTCATAATCTCGCTGAAGCCCAGGATCAGGTTGAGCGGCGTGCGCAGCTCGTGGCTGACGTTGGCCGCGAACTGCTCCTTCATCCCGCGCGCAGCCTCGGCCTGCTGCCGCGCGCTGATGAGCTCCCGCTGCGTGCGGCGGAGGATGATGTTGCTGTTGTCCAATGCCTTGAGGGTGCGCGCCAGCTCGCCCTGGTGATCCCGCGCCAGTTCCAGGTTCTCGTCGGCACGCTGCTGCATGGTCCAGGCCCAGGCCAGCGCCATGTAGAGGGTGTTGACGATCAGCCAGGCGAGCACCGCGGCCAGCGCCAGCGCAACGGTGAGGGCAGGCAGGGGATAGGGCCGGCCGACGCGCATGACCAGGGCCGCGGCGCTCGCGCCGATCAGGCCGGCGGTGACCAGCTCGCCGCCGGAGACGACCATGGCACTGACAAAGACCAGGACCAGTCCACTGAACGGCAGCCAGATTTCGGGCCGGCGCCACATGACGCCCAGGAGGACGGCCAGCAGCCCCCAGATGAGCAGGTGGCGCGCGAGCCTGGGATAGTTGCGCATGAGCAGCCAGACGCCGCCGCTGATGCCCAGCAGGCCCGAGAGCAGCGCAATCTGCTCCGGCTCCACGGCCCGGCGGCTCCCGCTCAGGGCGACGCCGAGGAGGATGGCGCCCAGCAGGGGCAGGATGGCGACACGGCTCGCCAGTTGGCCCCGTAGTTCATCCAGATTCATCGCCCGGCCGCTCTCGGTTGTGCTCATCGCAGACTCCTCGAAAGGTGACTTCTGTACCCGGCCCTACTGAGCCAGTATAGCAGATTGCATCTGTGATGCCAGCGTATCGAGATTGGCTTGAGTTTGGTGTTCAGTCGGCTGGGTTCACCATAGGAGGCTGAATGGAACGCAGATGACGCAGACTAAACTGATGAACGCTGATTTTTCTTTTACATGAAGAATCAACAGACCGGCGTATAGCATGACCATCAGCGTTTATCAGCGTTCTATGCGCGTTTCCCTAACTGCCGCACGCCACCCACGATGACGAACAGGAGCGAACCAACGAAGCACGCGTACTTGACGATGCCTGCGGCGGAGGTGATCCAGGCCAGCGGGGAGCTTACGCCATTGTACGTCCACGCCAGCGTCGCGGCGGTAACATTTTCCAGCAGGTCCATCAGCCCGCCGAGCAGGGGGATGGCGAGCAGGCGTCGCGCGGGCTCGCGGTCGTGCCAGCGGACGATGAGCGCGGCGAAGAGCGCGGTGTAGACGAGCGGAAAGGCCACATCGAGCGTCAGTTGCGTCGCCGCATACAGCCGCCGACCGGACTCACCCAGCGCGGCCAGCACATCCCGCGCACCGTCCGGCGTGTATCCGATGCGCACGTCCAGCGTCGGCACGCCGCCCAGCGCGCGGCTGCGGAGCTGGAACCCCAGGAACAGCAGGACGAACGCAGCCACGAGCCCGCCGATGACCGGCCAGGTCGCCAGTCGCGCGACGAACGCATACACCCGATCCAGCCGTGAGCGTGAGAATGATTGGGCCATAGAGGATTACTCTCTTTCTAGTGGGAAGGTGAATAGAACGCTGATGACGCTGATGTGCCAACCCGAGGTTGACCCTGATATACGCTGACAGTTTCTCATATTGATTGGGCTGTGGCACGGTTGTGCAACCTTCGGTTGCCGAGACCGGCCACAGCACCCTACATAAACTTCAAAAACAGCGTTTATCAGTTCGATCAGCGTCATCAGCGTTCTATTCCACCACGCACACGAGCTCAGGCGCGAGCCAGAAGGGCGGGAGGTAGGCCGGGCCATCGGTCAGCGGCAGGATCTCATCGGCCAGGCGGATGCCCAGGGCCTCGGCCATGAACTGCCGCCGCGCCTCGATGCGCGCCCACATAGCCGGGTAGCCGGCCCGGATCTCGCTGCGCAGCGCATGGTCGGCCACGGCGACGGTGTCCTCGCAGTTGAGCGTGTAGCCCGCGGGCAGCGGGGTGGGGATGATGTCCACCTGGAAGACCATGCCGGACCGGATTTGCTCGGTGCTGTCGGGGCGGATGGGCGAGTTCAGCCACTCCTCGAACGAGCCGAGGTGGCCGGGGTTGAGGCTGGAGCGCAGGCCGCTGTCACCGAACGCGCGGCTGACCGCGGCGAAGACTTCGCCGCCCGTCGCGCCGATGCGCATCGACTCGTACCAGGTCGCCTGAGCGCCGAAGTAGGGCGCGACGGTGTCCCGGAAGAACGGCTCGTCCGGTTCGGCCAGCAGCATCCCCGCGCGGCAGACCAGGCTGCCCCAGTAGCCGACCGCGACCGAGATGGCGTCGCCCTGCTCGATGACCTTCGCGGTCGGGCTGCGCAGGCCGTTCAATTCACCCTTGCCCGTGGTCACGATCGGATGCATGGTCATGGGCTGGCCCGCGTAGCCCAACAACTGCGCCGCGGCCAACTCGGTCATCCCCGGCCGCGTGCCGCGGAGGACGCCGAACACCGACGCGGAAGCGTGCCGGCTGCCCCACTCGAACATCGCAATCTGCGCGGCGGAGTTGGCTGCGCGGTGGCCCCGCTCGGGGTGCATCAGCCAGTGTGTGCCGTCGGTGACCCGTCCGCCGGGGCCGATAATGTCGGCCAGCACATTCACGAAGAACGCGGGCACGAAGGACGGCCGGCTGAGGTGCGCGGGATCGGCCTCGACGGGTTCGAGGTACTTCCAGCCGATGACACTCACATGCTGGCCTGCCTGCACACCCGCCTGCGCCAGCACATCCCGCAGCCGCGGCGCGGTCTGCCGCGCCTGGCCGGGCAGGCTGAAGGTCTGGCACAGCAGCACCTCGGCCTCGATGGGCAGCACCGCAAGGTAGCCCATGCCCTCGTTGCCGGTGATGAGGATGCGCCGGCCAGCCGGGCCGAGCAGCAGCAGCGCCTCCTCGAAGCGCGGGTCAAAGTTGACGAGCCAGGTCAGGTTGGCGTAGTGCTCGCGGTCTGCGTAGACCGCAACCCAGTCCGCGCCCGCGGCGTCGTAGAGCGCGGCGCAGCGCGCCGCATACTCGGCTGCCGGGACCGCAGGCAGCGGGTCGGTGTTGCCGAAGGCCGGCGCCGGGATATGGCGAAGCGTGATGTTCATGAGCCTCCTGATAGATTACAGATTGCAGATTGCAGATTAACGGCCTGACGGCCGCACCACAGTGCGCACGAGCGCAGCGGCGGCGACGACCGCCCAGGTTCCTTCCAGGACGACGAAGGGGATGAAGCCGATCAGCCAGGAGGCGTAACCCGAGAGCGCCGCGCCGACGAGGTTGAGCAGGGTGTAGGCCACGCTGTCCTGCGCAAGGCGCTTGATAAGGTTGAGGAAGAAGCCGACCAGCAGCAGCGTCACGCCGGCCGAGCCGATCAGGGTTGGATCCATTCGCGCCTCCTGAAGAGTGATGTGGCTATTTTACCCGGTTTGCCGCTCCCCGTCGAGTGGTTTGGGAGAAACCGCGGCCGGATGTACAATTCCTGCTGTGGCACGGTCGGAGACCGACCACAGCACGACCGGCCACAACACGAGCGGTCAGAGCAATCTGTAATCTTCAATCTTCAATCATATCGGGAGACCCACATGCCTCAAACACACGCGCTGCCCGTGCGCAGCGAAGTCCCCGTCGAGCAGACCTGGGACCTGGAAAGCATCTTCGCCACGCCCGCCGAGTGGGACGCGGCCCGAGAGCAACTCAGCGCGCGGCTGCCTGAGCTCGCCGCATACCAGGGCCGGCTGGCCGAGGGTCCGCAGACGCTGGCCGCGTTCCTGGCGTTGTACCAGGAAACCGGCACCCTGATGGGCAAGATCGCGACCTACGCATCCAATGGCGCGAGCACGGACACGAACGATCAGGCGGCCGCGGCGCGGGCAGGGCAGGCCAGCAGCCTGAGCGCGACCTACGCGGCCACGGTCGCGTTCTTCGATCCCGAGCTGATGGGCATCGGGTTCGATCGGCTCGACCGATGGGTTGCGGAGGCGCCGGAGCTGGCGTTCTTCGGCCACTACGTCGACCGGCTCAAGCGCCGCGCGGCGCACGTGCGCTCGGGCGAGGTCGAGCAGGTGCTGGCGCTGGCCGGCGACCTGGCTTCCGGCCCGTTTAGCATCTACTCTATGCTCAACAACGCCGACATCCAGTTCCGGCCCGCGGTTGCCTCCGACGGCACGGAGCTGGAGGTGCGCCAGGCAAGCATCGGCAGCCTCGTCACGCACGCGGACCGCAGCGTCCGCCGGACTGCGTGGGAGAGCTACGCGGACGGCTACCTGGCCTATAAGAACACCTACGCCGCAACACTCACGACGGCCATCAAGCGGGACGTCTTCTACATGCGCGCGCGCAACTACGAGTCGTCGCTGCACGCGTCGCTGGAGCCAAACTTCATCCCCGTCGAGGTCTTCCATAACCTCATCGCGACCTTCCAGCGTCACCTGCCGACGTGGCATCGCTACTGGCGGCTGCGCAAGCGTGCGCTGGGCTACGCCGAGTTTCACCCATACGACATCAAGGCGCCGCTGACCGCGGCCAAGCCGGTCGTGCCGTTCGAGCAGGCGGTCGAGTGGATTGCGGAGGGCATGGCGCCGCTGGGCGAGGAATATGTGGGGATCCTGCGTCGCGGCTGCCTCGAAGAGCGATGGGTGGACCGGGCGCGCAACCGCGGCAAGCGCGAGGGTGCGTTTTCCAGCGGCTCGATGGGCACGCACCCCTTCATCATGATGTCGTATGCGGACGACCTGTTCAGCCTGAGCACGCTGGCGCACGAGCTGGGCCACTCGATGCACTCGTACCTGTCGCGCGCCAACCAGCCCTTCATCTACAGCCGGTACGGGCTATTCGTGGCGGAGACCGCGTCGAACTTCAACCAGGCGATGGTGCGTGACTATCTCTTCCGCACGCAGACGGGCCGGGACTTCCAGGTCGCGCTCATCGAGGAAGCGATGTCAAACTACCATCGCTACTTCTTCATCATGCCGACGCTGGCGCGGTTCGAGCTGGAGGTGCACCGCCGCGCGGAGCAGGGTGCGCCGCTGAGCGCGGATATCCTGATCGGTTTGACGGCCGACCTGTTCCGGGAGGGCTACGGCGACGAGGTGGCGTTCGACCGCGAGCGCATCGGCAGCACGTGGGCGCAGTTCCTCCACATGTACATGAACTTCTACGTCTACCAGTATGCGACGGGCATCTCTGCTGCGCATGCGCTGTCGCACGCGGTGGCCGCGGGTGAACCGGGCGCGGTCGGCCGCTACCTCGACTTCCTCAAGTCGGGCGGGTCATGCTACCCGCTGGACGCGCTGGATCAGGCCGGCGTGGACCTGCGCAGCCCGGAGCCGGTCGAGGCCGCGTTTGGGGTGCTGGCGGGGCTGGTGGACCGGCTGGAGGGGTTGGCGGCCGGTTGAAGGTGTGAAGGTTGCCGTCAATGAATGGCCGTCTCCCCGCGTGACTCGATCATTCGTTACTATCATTCGTTGACGGCAACACCTTTTCGCGCATCGCAACCAGTTCGATGGCCTCCTTGCCCGACATGTGGTCGACCACAATCTCTACCACGGTCACGGCTGCCCATTCCCTGGTGATGGAGGCCGCGATCTTCTCCGGGAAAGCCGCCGAGTACTTCTGCCCGAGCAGCTCCAAAGCGTGACGTTTGACTTCTGGCTCCTCGACAATGCGGGCTCTGCCGAATACAATGGCGCTCCGGAAGTAAGTCGTCAGCTCCTCGGGCACAACCTGGTCCTGGTCGATCACGCAGAAAGAGACCTTGTCATCTCGCCGGATGCTGTCCAGCTTGTGCCCGCTGTTGGCGGAATGAAGATAAATCTTCCCGCCCTCGTAGACATAGCTGATCGGCACTGCATAGGGATAACCATCGTCTCCGTGGACCCCTAAGACGCCTGCCAGCCCCCTGCGAAGGATTGCCTCAGTGGCTTCCTGTGACAGGAATTGCTTCTTCCTGCGTCCGGCCCGAAACATAGGAGTACCTCCCTCTGCCCTGACCCCCGCGGCGCGGGGCCTCCCCCAGCAGGTTCCCCCTATCTGAGAGGTAAGGGTAGGAGCGTCAAGATGCAGAAGCGCAATACGAAGTAAACCTACACCGTATCCGTCACCTCGAACGTCACGCTTCCGATGTCGGTCGATGCAGCCGTCATTGCCAGTCGCACCGGCCCAGCGGGCAGTGGCTCACCCTGCACCCGGACCTCCATCGTCGCGCCGACGCTCGCAGGCACCGGGTTGCGCCAACCGACCTGGTCGCCCTGCCACACCCGGCCGCCCACCGCCACCGTGATTGCGGCCCCGCTGTAAGTCTGCTCGCCCACAACAATCGGTCCGATGCCGGAGAGCATCGTCGACTCGATGTTGTTCCTCAGCGCGAACTCGAACCCGTCATCCGTGTTCTTCAGGCTGCCTTTTACGTAAACGCTGGCCAGAGTCGATGGTGGAAACATGGGGTATTCCTCCTGGATTATGCGCTCGCCGGCCTGAGTCGCCGGCCCGCGCGGTCGGCCTCCTGCCGGTGCGTCCCGTCGCACAGCGGTTTGATCTTCGATAGTCCGCAGTTGCACAGTGTCACGCGGTTGCGCGGCTCGAACGGTTGACCGTCGGCCCGTTCGATGGTGATGTTGCCCGTCACCCAGAGCGGGCCGGCTATCGGTCCGTCTGCCGTAATCTCGATGGTATCGGCAATCTGTTGGGGCAGGTCGGGCTCGATGTCGGGCTCGCCCGGTTCGATGCTGTAGGTCAGCGCGCCGGAGGGACAGCGCTCGACCATCGCGATGACGAGCGAACGTACTTCGCTCTCGTGGGTCGCCCTCACGAGGTCGGGCAGCCCCGCACGATGCGTGCCACAGAAGCCGGAGCTCATGCACCGCATGGGATCTTTGCGCACGACAATGCGCGTGCTGCCGCGGAAAGTCACCCACTCGCTTGCCTCGGGTCCTGTATCGACCGTCTCCGTGCCGTCGAACGATATTGTGCGATGTGTGCTGTCGCAAAAGGGCATCTGGCTCGATTGCCCACACCGGCAGAGCCTGTACTCCCCGGTCGTCTCCACCGTCCCCAGTTTTCGCCAGGTAAGCGGTTCCCCATGCTCCGAAACCACCTGCGTCTTGGTCACCAGGGGGATGCCGCCCTGAACCACGTACGGCCCATTCGGCCTGATGATGATGCGTCGCGCTCCTGTTGCCTCGTCCGATCCGTCCATCCCGCGTCTCCTTACAGCCGAATTTGCTGTTTGGGATTATAGGCGGCAAATCGGAGCGTGTCAATGGCCGCAGATGACCTGTTATGTGGCACCCGCCGGAACGGCCGGACAGATATCCTCTGCATCCTGTGGGCTGGCCCCAACGCGCAATGCTGCGCCTCCCACCCGCCAGGGCGGTTTCAGAGTGCATCAGGTGAACCCACCCGGCAACTGAAGTTGCGGCTACCGTTGCGAAGTCTGCCTTCGCAGACTGGAAACTAACCGACGCAGGTCGGTTTTGCAGTGGTAGCCGCAGTTTCAACTGCCAGGCAGAAGGCACGAGTGCAACATGATTTCGCCCTGCCCACCCGCACGCCGTTCTTGGCGCAGCACGTACCATGTGCTAAAATGCCCGCATCTGGCGCGTATAAGCCACAATCCTGCAGTTGGTTGGGAGGATGCTCATGATGAAACTTGTGCTGCTCCGTCACGGCGAGAGCACCTGGAACAAGGAAAACCTGTACACCGGCTGGACCGATGTGGACCTCTCCGAGCGGGGATGCAAGGAGGCGAAGGAAGCCGGCCGGCTCTTGCGCGAGGGCGGTTATACCTTCGACCTGGCCTATACCTCGGTCTTGAAGCGGGCCATCCGCACGCTGTGGATGACGCTGGACGAGATGGATCTCATGTGGATTCCGGTCTACAACACCTGGCGGCTCAACGAGCGGCACTACGGCGCGCTACAGGGGCTCAACAAGGCCCAGACCGCGGAGCAGTACGGCGAGCAGCAGGTGAAGCTCTGGCGGCGCTCGTACGATGTGCCGCCGCCGCCGCTGACCCGCGACGACCCGCGCTGGCCGGGCCACGACCGGCGGTATGCCGATGTCGCGCCGGAAGACTTGCCCGTGGCCGAGTGCCTGAAGGACACGGTCGCCCGGTTCCTGCCCTGGTGGCATAGTGAGGCCGCGCCCACCATCAAGTCGGGCAAGCGCGTCATCATTGCGGCGCACGGCAACAGCCTGCGCGCGCTCGTCAAGTACCTGGACAACATGACGGATGAGGCCATCGTCGAGTTGAACATCCCGACGGGCATCCCGCTGGTATACGAGCTGGATGACGACCTGAAGCCGCTCACCCACTATTACCTGGGCGACCCGGCGGCCGTGGCCGCCGCTGCCGCCGCGGTGGCTGCGCAGGGCAAGGGGAAGAAGTAGGCGGGCTCCGAAGAGTCTCACGCAGAGACGCAAAGGACGCAAAGTAGATATTTCAAACGAAGACCGGCCTGCCGTACGGCAGGCCGGTCTTTAGTTGGTGCTTCCGCTTGGTCCGCGTATTCCGCGGTCTTAACTAGCCGACGACGACGATGGAATTGTCCTCACCGAACCCCGACGGCTCGTATGCATCCGCGGCCGGGTCGTTGTGCCACACCTGGCCGTCGGCCAGGTAGCGGAACTGATACCGGCCCGGGTCCAGCCGCAGACTCTTGGTCCAGACCCCATCCTTGCGCCGCTGCATGGGCGTCGCATTCTCATCCCAGTTGTTGAAGTCCCCGACAACCACCAGGCTCCCCGCATCGATCTCCGCCGGCATCTCGAACGTCACAGAGAACTTCTTGCTATTGGCAACTGCAGCCTTTTTCATCGTGCTAATCTTACTCCTTGACAGTATCATTTGCCTTTGCACCGGAAAGGTGGAAAAGCGTGCTATATGTTACGGTATACCTGAACGCGCGGCATGTGTCAAATAACAGGGGGTATGATGGTTGGGCTGGCGCGGCGACGGGTGCGTTTCACGTTGGGGGCGCGGCCATCGCGGATAAACGAATGCGCCGGCGCGCCACGAATACGCGAAGCGTGTGCGCCGCGGCGGGATATTCGTGTATCCGTGCCCAGCGCCGCAGCGCCATTCGCGTATGCGCGCTGGCCGCGTTCGCCCCCAGTATGAAACGCGCCCCGCGCAGGGCGGTTTCAGAGTGCATCAGGTGAACCCACCCGACAACTGAAGTTGCGGCTACCGTTGCGAAGTCTGCCTTCGCAGACTGGAAACTAACCGACGCAGGTCGGTTTTGCAGTGGTAGCCGCAGTTTCAACTGCCAGGCAGAAGGCACGAGTGCAACATGATTTCGCCCTGCGCCCCGCGGCGACTGCCTTGCGTGCAAGGGCCATCTTGGCTATAATGTCCTGAAAGCCTGAAGGAGTGCGCGGAGGATGGGTGTCAGCCGGGAGTGGGCGTATCAGCGGTATGAAAGCGGGCGACTGGCATCCGTAACCGGGCACGTGGCGGCGGAAGCGCTGGTGCGCTTGCACGTCAACGGACGTGAACTCGCCATGCTGATGTGCTCGCCCTACCAGCTCGATTGGTTGGCGCTCGGCTTTCTGCGCAGCGAGGGGTTTATCGAGAGTGCCGCCGACGTACGGCGGATCGTTATCTGCCCCAGCAACGCGTGCGTCGAGGTCTGGCTGCGCTGGGCTGACTTCGAGCCCCCGGCGCAGCGGGTGATTACGAGCGGCTGCGGCGGCGGCATCACGTTCGCAGACCTGACCGCGGAGACCCAGCCCTTGGTTTCCGACATTGTGGTCGCGCCCCGACAGTTGGGCCGGCTGATGTCCATGATGCAGGAAACGCAGCATACGCGGGGCATCCACACTGCGGCGCTGGCCGAGGTGGACGGCAAAGAGGAGCGGCTGTTGGCCGTGGTGGAAGACATCGGCCGCCACAACACGATCGACAAGCTGTGGGGCTGCTGCCTCAGCCAGAGGATCGAGACACGCAACCGGATTGTGTTGAGCACCGGGCGCATCAGCTCGGAGATGTTGAATAAGGTGGCCCGCATGGGTGCGCCGGTGGTGGTCAGCCGCACCTCGCCGACCACGCTCTCGGTGGCGCTCGCGCAGGCCTGGAACGTGACCCTGGTGGGTTACGCGCGACGCGATAGTCTCAACGTGTACAGCGGAGAGGCGCGTGTTTTAGTGGAACAGGAGTAAGGAGGCCAGACCAATGCATACTCGCGATGAGGCATGGGTCGCCCTGGATCACGGCTTCAAGAATTTCATGGACACCATGGGGCAGTTGACGGAGGAAGAACTGACGTCACGGCCTGTGGTCGGCCAGTGGTCGGTGAAGGACGTGATCGCGCATGTGTGGTCGTTGGTGGACGAAGCGGCCCGCACGGCTAAGGCCTGGGATAGTCGCCGGCCGTGGCAGGAAGGCGTGGCGTTCGATGATGAGTGGAACGAACGCCATGTGCGTGATAAAGAAGCCCTGGCCCTGATTGCCGTCGTTGACGGCCTGACGGGCGCGCATCGCCGGCTGATGCACCTGTTGGATGTAGCCGAAGATGGCGAGCTGGCCGTGCTCGCCAAGGACCCGAAAGGCCAGGAGATGACGCTTGCCGACTTCTTCTACGCCGCAGCACAATACTACAACGACCATGTGAACGATCTCAAGGCCTATCAGGACCACTGCCTGGAGTGCGACTGACCCCCGGTCGCAGCTCCCCGCCCTCATAGTCTCCACAGGCCTCATCTCGTTGGACCGGCCCTGCCCCCGGGGCCGGTCTTATCGTTTAATGCCCGGTGCATTGGTAACGTCACCTACGCCCAAAGTCTGCCGGATGTGCCATAATAGCAACGATATTGTTGATTTATGGATGGGCCGGTCCTGGCTCCCGCTCTGGCCGGTCTCCGGCCAGAGCGGGAGCCAAGACCGCCCAGAACGATACGCAATGGAGGGATGCGATGCGCAAGGCGTTTACGAATGAACCGTTTACCGATTTCAGCGTGGCGGAGAACGCAGCGGCGTTCCGGGCCGCGCTTGAACGGGTGCGCGGGCGGCTGGGCGAGACCTACCCGCTCGTCATCGGCGGCGAGAAGATAACGACCGACGATACCTTTGACTCGACCAACCCGGCCTGCCCCAGCGAGGTCATCGGCCGGGTGAGCAAGGCCACGCCGGAGCTGGCGGACCGGGCCGTCCGCGCCGCAGCGGAGGCGTTCCAGACCTGGAGCCGGGTGCCCTATGCGGAGCGGGCCCGCTACCTGTTCCACGCGGCCCGATTGATTCGCCAGCGCAAACACGAGTTCAACGCGCTGCTGACGCTGGAGGCGGGCAAGACGTGGATCGAGGCGGACGTGGAGACGGCCGAGGTCATCGACTTCCTCGAATACTACGGCCGAGAGATGCTGCGGCTCGGCCCGCCGCACCCGACGACGTCCGACCCGAACCACGAGACGGAGATGCACTACATCCCGCTCGGCGTCGGCGTGGTCATCCCGCCGTGGAACTTCCCGCTGGCCATTATGGCGGGCATGAGCGCGGCCGCCTTCGTCACGGGCAACACGGTGGTCCTCAAGCCGGCCAGCGCCACGCCGGTGATGGCGGCCTGGATCGTGGACCTGTTCAACGAGGAGCTGCATCTGCCGCCGGGCGTGTTCAATTTCGTGCCCGGGTCTGGCAGCGCGGTCGGCGACGTGCTGGTGGACCATCCGCTGACCCGCTTCATCGCGTTCACGGGCAGCAAGGAAATCGGCATCCGCGTGTTCCAGCGCGCTGCGGCGGTGCAGCCGGGCCAGAAGTGGCTCAAGCGCACCGTCCTGGAGATGGGCGGCAAGGACGCCATCCTGGTGGACGAGACCGCAGATCTGGACGAGGCCGCCGCAGGCATCGTGTCGGCCGCGTTCGGCTACTCCGGCCAGAAGTGTTCGGCCTGCTCGCGCGCGGTGGTTGTGGAGTCGGTCTACGATGCGCTGCTGGAAAAGGTGATCGCCCGCACGCAGAAGCTCGACGTGCGCGACCCGCAGTTCGGCCCCGGCGTCGAGATGGGCCCGGTCATCGATGACCGCGCGCTCGCCAAGCACCTGGAGTACATCGAGATCGGCAAGGAAGAGGGACGGCTCGTCGTGGGCGGCCAGGCGCTGCCGAACGAGTCGGGCGGCTACTTCCTCCAGCCGACGGTCTTCGCGGACATCGCGCCGGATGCGCGGCTGGCGCAGGAGGAAATCTTCGGCCCGGTGCTGAGCGTCATCAAGGCGCGCGACTTCGAGGATGGGCTGGCGATTGCGAACAACACCGAGTACGGGCTGACGGGCGCGGTTTATTCGATGCGCCGCGACCGGCTGGAGCGCGCGCGGACGGAGTTCCACTGCGGCAACCTGTACTTCAACCGCAAGTGCAGCGGCGCGCTGGTGGGCGTGCAGCCGTTCGGCGGCTTCAATATGAGCGGCACCGACTCGAAGGCCGGCGGGCCAGACTACCTCCAGTTGTTCATGCAGGCGAAGGTCGTGAGCGAGCGGCTGTAACCCTCCCTTGCGTGCCCGACAACGGAACCGGCCCATGTCACAGGCACGGTGTGCCGTCTGGCGGGCAAGGGCGAAGGTCACCGCAGGGGTAGGGGCGAGGCCGGCAATGGCGGCCGGTGGTGGACGGCTTGGCAGGCCCTGATATCCGGATGGTGGGATACGGGGTATGGTCGTTGCCGGCCTCGCCCTTGCGTGCCCGACAACGGAACCGGCCCATGTCACACGCACGGTGTGCCGTCTGGCGGGCAAGGGCGAAGGTCACCCTCAACGGCAGCTCGCACACGAGGATGCGCCGTGCTGCCGCCCCGTGTGGTTATGGTACGGGCCGCGGCGGTGACCTTCGCCCCTACTGACTGACGCTGCAACGATTCTGCAACGATTCTGCAACGATTCCGGCTCTGAATCTGTCACGGCCAACTGGTAAGTTGACTTCAGAGAGTTCGCTCTCTGGAGGTGGCTTGCCATGGTCGACCGGTTGGTTGCCAGGGTTATCGTGTTGGCGCTGGCGCTGCTGTGCCTGTCCGGTTTGCCCGGTGCAGGACCGGCGCCGGCAGTCAAGGTTGTGGCGGCATCCCACGCGCCACCATCCTTGGCAGTAGTGGGGCACGTGCGCGGCCCGCAGCCCTTCGTGACCCTGTTCTGCCAGTTCCCAGACCTGTACCCAACCTTGGGATTGCCCGAATACTATGCAGAACTGCTCGGCGCGGCGGAGCCGGGACTGGCCCACTACTGGGCGGAGGTGTCCTACGGCCAGATCAGCCTGGACGGCAGCCGGGTCACCGGCTGGTATGTCATGCCGCAGCCTTCAGATGCCTACGCGCTCCGGCAGGTCGACCAGGCCCTCCTCGACCGGCTGGCGGGTGATTGCATCTCCGCGGCAGACGCCGATGTCTACTACCCCGACTACTTCGGCATCAACCTGGTCTTCAACTTCTGCATGGAGACGGCGTACGGCGGGCGGCGGCGGCTGACGCTCGACGGACAGGAGCAAATCTACGGGGTGACCTGGCTCTGTATGGGCAAGCTCGGCTGGCAGTCTACGGTTGCGCACGAGATGGGCCATACGTTCTGGCTGGCTCACTCGTCCGATGGCTCAGAGGAGGAACACAGCAACCCGTGGGACCTGATGAGCGTGTGCAGCTTCTGCCGCCTGCATGCCGGCTACGGCCCGATCGCGCAGCACCCGATTGCCTATCAGAAGGACCAGCTCGGCTGGATCCCGGCGGAGCGCAAGTATGTGGCGGAGGCCGGCAGCACGGCGCACATCTCGCTGGAGCGGCTGGCGCAGCCGCAGACCGACGACTACCTGATGGCAGTGGTGCCGTTCGCGGACGGCAGCGACCGGTACTACACGGTCGAAGCGCGGCGCCGGGTGGGCTACGACCGCAACCTGCCGGCCGAAGGCGTGATCATCCACCGGATCGACCGGCACAGCTATCCCGCTGCGGTCCTGATGGCGCACACCCCGGTCGACGATGTGCTCACAGGGAGCGCGTGGCGCCCTGGCGATGTGTTCACCGATGCGGAGCGAGGGATCGCGGTGGAGGTGGAGCGCGTCACCGACACCGGCTTCGTCGTAACGATCGCGACCGGCCTGTCGGGGCGATAGAACAGCCCTCTTGGTTCGTAGTGGGCGCTGTGCATTTTGACAAAATGGCTCGGTAGTCTGCCACTCCGCATCCCTGACCTCGCACCCGCCAGCGGGGGCGGGGAAGTCCCAGGTTGGAGACACCCCTCTCCCACACCGTAGTGTGGGAGAGGGGTGGGCGGCCGAAGGCCGCACGGGGTGAGGGCGCTCAAGCGCCCACTACGAACCTGGGGCGACGATCTCTGCAATGACCTCGTCCGCCGGCCGCGTTGAGCCGCGGGCCGTTGCGGCCGCCAGGGTCTCCGCGTCCAGGCGAGGGGCCAGCTCGGCGCTCAACTTGCGGGCTCGCTCGCGCGCTCTGTATGGCGTGCCGCGCCACGCCAGCAGGCAGCCGTATGCCTCGGCCGCACGCTCCGGCTCGCCCAACAGCGCAGCCGTCTGAGCCCAGCACAGCAGCATCCAGGCTTTCGTCTCGGCCCACAACCTCGGCTGGGCAATCGCCCGACGGCACAGCGTCTGCGCTTCCTCGATGTCACCTCTGGTGAGTGCCACCCGCGCCCGACCATAGAGGCCCCCGGCCTGCCATCCCCCAGCGTAGGCTTCACCGAAGTAGCGCTCTGCGCCCGAGGGATTGCCCAGTGCGAGTTCGACATGGCCCAACACGCACAGCGTGCCGCCGTAGCTCTCGCGTATGCCGACATCGTGCCAGGCCTCGATGCTGCGGAGGAGAGGGGTACGCGCACGCTTAGGTCGGCCCAGCGTCAACTCCGTCAGCCCTAGCAGATGCAGCGCCTGGCCGAGCAGCAGTTTGTCATCAAACGCGCTCGCCGTGCTGGTCATCCAGCGCACGGCGTCCTCAGCCTCGTCGAATGCGCCCGTATACAACAGCGCAATGACCTGGACGCGGGTGGCATACGCGCGCAGCAGATCGCAGCACGCCTGCTCGGATGCGGCGATGGCTTCGGACATGAGTTTTAGGGCCGCGTCATATTCGCCCTGCGCGACCAGCCCGTAGCCGGCGCCCCAGGACGCCTCAATGTGCCACAGCCGGGAACTCTCGGGTGTATAGGGCGGGAGGCTGAGGCTGCCGGTCCGCAGCTCAGCGCAGAGTTGGAGAAAGATGCGGGTCGACTCAGCAACCTCGCCCAGGTCCTGCAGCAGCCAGGCGCGCATGCGGCGCTCGAAGTAATCGGCCTCGGCCCAGCGCGCCGCACCCACCGCGCGACCCGCCAGCAGTTGCCTCGCTTCATCCAGCAGCGCGCCCGCCTCCGCGAACCGTCCCGACCGATCCCGCATCTCGCTGAGGCTGCCGAGGAGCATGGCGATGACCAGCGCGAAATCGGGGTTTTCCTGATCGCTGCGCGGGCGTGCGCGCAGCGCTTGCAGGCCGGCCTCCAGCACCGCGCTGATATCGCTGCGCGAGCCTTGCCGGTCGGCCATGAAATTGAGACTGAGCATCAGCAGCCAGATGCCCTCCAGGTCTACGGTTGCGATGCTCCACTCCCAGGCTGCTACCAGGTTGGGCCGCTCCAGCCCCAGCTGGTGGATGAGCTCGCTGCGGCGCCACACCTCGATCCAGAGGTCCACGACCAGCGGCTGAAAATAGCGGGCGTGGCGCGCACGGACGACGTCCGGGGGCTCGCCCGTCTGCGCCTCATGCTCCTGCAGCAGCTTCTCGACGCAATACTGCCGGACCAGTTCGTGCACGCCGTACCGCCCCGCCTCCCCCAGGCCCAACCACGAGGCATCGATCAGGTGGGCCAGTTCAGCCAGGCTTGCGCCGGCCACGGCCGCCGCCGCCTCAGCAGTGAAGCCGCCCCGAAACACAGTGAGTTGGCGGAGGATGGACTGCTGCCGTGCGTCGAGCAGCCGCCAGGAGTAGTCGAAAGTCGCGGCCATCGAACGCTGCCGCTCGGGCACGCCCCGTGCGGCTGTGGTCAGGATCTCCAGGCCCTGCTCGATCCGCCGGGCAATCTCGGCCGGCGCCAGCGCACGCGTCCAGGCCGCAGCCATCTCGATGGCCAGCGGCACGCCCTCGAGCTGGCGGCAGATGTGCGCAATCGTGTGACCCTCATCGGGCGTCGGGGTGAAGTCCGGCTGCAAGCGGCGCACGGCAGTCACGAACAGATGGGTGGCACTATACTGCTCCAGCACTGCCAGCGTCGCTTCGGGCGAGAGGCGCCGCTGGACTGCGCCTTCCGGCGGTTGCAGCGGAACGGCCAGCCCCTCCAGCGGTTCCAGCCACTCTGCGGCGACGTTCAGCCGGGCGCGTGATGTCACCAGCAGCTTGACCTCCGGCGCTTCCTTGAGCAGCCGTGTCACCAGCCCGTAGCCATCCTGACGGTCCGGGCCGTCGCCGGTCAGCAGATGCTCGTAGTTGTCCAGCACGAGGAGCATCCGCCGGTCGGCCAGGTACTCCAGCAGTCGTACATCTGCGCCCCCGGCCCCATACTCTCCCAGCCCCAGCGTCACCAGGATCGTGCCAGCCAGTTGCTCTGCTGTCGTCAGCGGCGCCAGGTCCACGAAGCAGACGCCCTGCGGGAAGCGGTCTACCGCGCGCCGCGCGGCCTCCAGCGCGAGTCGCGTCTTGCCCATGCCGCCCGCACCGAGCACCGTCAGCAGGCGACACGCCGGATCGGCCAGCCGCGCGGCCACCTGCGCCAGTTGTGCCTCCCGGCCGATGAACGGCGTCACATCGGGCGGCAGGTTGTGGACCGGCCGCGCGACAGGTGGTTCGGCGGCCGGCAGGTCGAGCAGCAGACGGGTGTGGAGGGTCGTCGTTTCCGGCGCAGGTGCGATCCCGAGCTCGGCCGAGAGGCTGTGGACACACTGCTCATACTGCCGCGCAGCCGCAGCCCGGTCGCCCGTCGCGGCATGCAGCCGCATCAGCAGCCGGTGGGCCGGCTCGTGCAGTGGGTCCAGCGCCAGCCAGCGCCGCGCGTAGGGCAGGGCAGCCGCATGCTGCTGCTGCATCGCGAGGCCAGTCGCCAACTGCTCCAGCGCAGACGCGAACTGCAGCCGCAGCGCCTCGGTCGTGAACGTCTGCCAGGCGTCGAACTCCTCCGTGTCGTGCAGCGTAAAGCCCGCCAGGAAGTCGCCGGCATAGAGGCTGACGGCCTCGTCCAGGGCCGCCAGGCAGTCGGGGCATAGGCCCGTCTCATGGCGGTGTGCGTTCACCCGCGCGAGACAGGCGCGAAACTGGACCACATCTACGCTCAGAACTCCCGCGGCCAGGGCGATGCAGCCCCCGTCCGTATCGAGGATGCCGGCGCCGAAAGCCTGGCGCAGTTCGCTCAGCGCGCGGCGCAGGCCGCCGCGGCCCTGGATCGCATCAGCTTCCGGCCACAAGAGGGTCGCGAGTGTATCGCGTGAATGCGGCTGGCCGGTGACGGCCAGGTAGGCGAGCAGCGCCATCGTCTTGTGGCGCTCGAAATGAAGGGGTTCACCCGCGTGCAACGCCCGGGGCGGCCCAAACAATACCAGGTCCAGGCCAGACATATGCACAACTCCTGGGCTACACACAAATCATAGCACAAAATCGCACGAGTAGCGCAACGAATTTCGCCTCCGCGCGCATTCTGTCACGATTTTGCAACGCTGGTCCTGTATGCTGGGTGCAATGAGACTGGTTCCACACAACAGGGAGGTACCTATGAAAGGGTCTCTGCTCAAACCGGTTGCGAGCTTGATGCTCGTCATCTTCGTGATCGTGGGGTGTGCGGCGCCGGCAGCGCCGGTCGCGCCTGCCCCGCCGACGGCCACGCCCGGCCCGCTGGACGTCGTGGCCGCGTTCCGCGCTGCAGTGGCGGCCCGCGATATCGATGCAATCTTAGCCGTGTTCACCGAGGACGCAGAGTGGCGGCACAACGGGGCGGTCTTCATCAACGGTCACGACGAGCTGCGCGAGTGGTTCGGCTACATGATCGGGCTGGAGTACACAGAACTCGAGGCGGACTGCAAGCCCGCGCCGAACCCCGGCTTTGTCAAATGCAGAGTGGTGCGAACCAACGCGCCGTACGGCCAGGCCGATGCCGAGTATCTGGCGGAGGTGGAGGGCGACCGGATCAAGGTATTCTACTTCTCCGACATGCTCGGTGCGGAGGCCGGCTCCCGCTTCGACGCATTCATGGCCTGGGCTCAGGCCGTTCACCCGGATGAGACCAAGCGCATCTTCGCAGAATTCGGCAAGGACGCCTACAACCAGGCGCTCGGTGAGTCGGTCACCAAGCTGTCTGACGAATGGCAAGCCAGCCTGACGGCCCCGGCGGCCGCTGACCCACTGGATGTTGCACAGGCATACGCCGATGCGATGGCGAAGGGCGACGCCGATGCCGCGCTCGCGCTATTCGCCGACGACGCGAAGCTGGTGGATGAAACAGGCACTAATTTCGCCACCGGGCGCGATGCGATCCGGAACTTCCTGGCATACGGCACGGCGCAGGAGTACCGGGAATACGACACCGAATGCGCCGCTACAGCGAACTCCGATGTCATCGAGTGCCACGCGCTGTGGAAGGTGATAATCATCCCGGACGGTGAGGGTACGAGCACCTACTACGTAACAGTCAAAGAAGGCAAAATCACCCTACTTGATACCACTGACGACCACTGGGACGCTGCGGCAGAGGCGAACTCCGGCGCCTTCTTCGCCTGGTTCAGCGCGACCCACCCGGACGATCTTAAACGCATCTTCGACTCGATCGGTCGGTATGAATTCAGCCGGGAGCTCGGCGAGCAGATCGCCGATGCATACCACGAGTGGGAGGCGACTAAGCTGACACCCACGCCGGCCCCGTCAACCGCCGACCCGCTCAAGGTCGTGGCTGCGTTCCGCGCGGCACTCGCGAAGCATGATGTCGACAAAATGATGGCGCTATTCAACGAGAATGCGGAGTGGCGCCACAACGAGGGACAAACCGTATTGACCTTCAAGGGCCTCGACGAGATGCAAAACTTCCTGGGCTACTATGCCGTGGCGCTCGACTACAAGGAGCTGCGCGGCGCGTGCAGTCTCACTCCAGATAAGGCGCGCGTCCACTGCAAAGTGCAGGCGCGCAACATCCCCTACGGCAGCTTCGTGGTCACCTACGACGCAGCGATCGCGGGCGACAGGATCGGCGCGGTGGAGTTCACGGAAGATCTCGATGCAGCGGCCCAGGCGCGGCACGAAGAGTTCGTAGACTGGGCGAAGACTGCCCACCCGGAAGAGATGGCGCGCCTCGATGCGGAGTTCGGCAAGAATGCCTTCAATCAGGCGCTCGGTGAAGCCATTGCCGCGCTGCACAAGGAGTGGCAAGCTGCTAAACCGACGCCCGTGCCCGTGGCGGCTGCCGTGCCGGAAGTCGTGCAGAAGTTCCGCGATGCAATGGCCGACCGCGACATCGAAGCCGTGATCGCCCTGTTCACCGACACCGGGGAGTGGCGGCAGGCCGGCGGCATGGCGTTCAAGGGACGCGCAGAGCTGGAGCCGTGGCTGGGTTACGTATTTGGTTTGCGATATCGAGAGCTTGAGGCCACCTGCGAGGGCACCCCCCAGCCGGCCCTCACCAAGTGCGAAGCGCGAGCAACCTCCGCGCTGTTCGGCAAACATGGAGCTACCTACTATATCGAGGTCACCGGCGACAAGATCAGTGCCGTCCTGTGGCAAGACAACATCGGACCTGAGGCGGACGCGCACGCCAACGACTACGCGAGGTGGCTAGCCGCTACGCATCCCGAGGAAAACGCACGCATCTGGGAGGGATTAGGCCACAAGAGCGGCTACAATAGGGAACTTGGCGAGCTGATCGCCGAGACATATGACGAGTGGGAAGCATCCCAGGAGTGAGGCCAGCGGTGCCTGACAGCCGGTGGTTCGCGTCAATGGAGGTCCCATGAACGCAGCGACCGCCACAACCTGTGACTATGGCACGCTGCCGCCTGGCGTGGAGCACGACGGCGACACCTGGACGGTCCACCCGCACGGCCTGGCGCCCGATGACCCGCAGCGGATCCAGGCGGCCGTGGACCTGGCCGCGCCGGGTGACACGGTCCGCCTGACTGCGGGGGTGTTCGAGTTCGGTGACTTCGGGAACGTCCACATCGCCAAGGACCTGACGGTCGAGGGCGCGTGGGATGCGCAGGCCGGCGCGCCTGCTACGACCATCCGGCACGGCGCGTGGCCGCTGCTGGTGGGTCGCCGGACGCCGGCCGAGGTGCCGGAGGTCCTGCCGGCCGGCGGTCGCGAGGTCTGGCACATCACGCAGGACCTGTTCGGACGGATGTTCGCGCCGGTCAACTATCCTCCTTACACAGAGCCGGGCGCGACAGCCTACGATGCCCAGTCCGACTGGGTGGCTGTCGAACTGAGCGTCCGCCAGATAGGATTCGAGCGGCCGTACGGCGCAGCCATCTGGAGCGGCGGGCAGCGCGGCGGGACCTTCGAGCGGCTGCACATCGCGTCCGCCTGGCCGATGCAGACGGAGGCTCTGGGCGGCAAGCCGCTGGGCTTCGGCATCTTCTGGGTTGGCCCGGGCTGGCTGCCGGTCGAGCTGGCCCGGCGGGGATGGAGCTACGATGACCGGCTGTACTCGGACACGGAGCTCATCCGGGGCGATCGCGTCGTGCAGGACTGCGTGATCGCGGCCGACTTCGCGGCGTTCCCCGAGGCCGCGCCGGATGAGGCAGGCGCTGTGGTGACCCTCCCCTACGACCCGGCGAGCCCAATGCCGCCCGGCGGAGACTATGCCGCGTACGTGCTCCAGGACGTGCCGTTCGCCTGGGACGCGGCGGGCCGGCCGCAGGCAGATATGATTCAGCTTTACTGGGTCAGGAAGGGGTACACGGCCAAATACTTTACCTGGCTGCCCGAGCCGCAGGTGTACGGGCTGCGCGGCATCTACACGGGCGTGTACTCGCTGTGGACGGAGGGCGCTCTGACCCTGCGGCAGAACGCGCTGGATGGCTGCGACACCGGCTTCATGCTGCTCGGCAACGGCTACAGGGGCAGGCGCTTCACCGCGATCATCGAGCGCAACACCATCGACCTGGCCGCCGCCGATTTTCACTACGAACAGGCCGCGCTGTTTGCGCACGACTATGTGCTCCCGAACCCCTTCACCGGGGAGCCGTTCGTTCCCGCGCCCGGGATGGATATCGAGTTCACCGACAACCGCATCACGCGACGCCGCGCGGGCCTGGGGTGGGCCACCCCCGCGCTGGACCTGGGCGCGTACGGGTCGACCCTGGTCGAGGGGAACGAGATCGAAATCGCCTCGGGCACCGGCGTGTGGGTCTGGCGGTCACCCCGGAGCACATCGGTCGAGCTGAACCGGATCGCGGGCCAGGGCGCCTACGCGCTGGCCATCGACAGCGGTGCGGTCGCCAGCACGCTCCGGGCCAACAATCTCAGTCGGTTCGAGCCGGCGGGCGCGGGGATCCCGCTCGACCCGCCCATCCCGCCCGCGGAGATTCTGCTCCTGTCCGATGGCAACACGGTCACCGGCGGCTGGGACCACGAGCCGGACGTGACCGTGCTGGACTTCGGCACGGACAACATCATCACGGGGATGACGCGCCAGGTGGGCCGGCCGCTCAGCGCGGCGGAGCGGGCGACGATCAACAGCGCGCGAGATCGGAAATAGGGATGGTTCGAGTGTCGTAACTGGTTGGGACGTGCGGCCGGCCTTCGGTAGGGGCACCGGGGGCCGGCCAGCATGGTGTTTTTCCCGGATCTGCAGCCGCACGGGGAACCCCAGGCCGCGTTCCGGCGTCCACATGAGCAGCCATACTCATCCTCGGAGTCACCCATGCAAGTTGTGCTGGTTCTCGCCATACTCTCGTTGCTGCTGTGGACGCTGTTGCCTGCAGCCAATCACACCGATGTCGAAGACCTGACCCTCGACAGCACCCGGTCCAGCGTGCAACGCTTCGTCGACTGGCTGCAGCATTAAGATCCAACGGTTTGTCATTACCCCGCCCGCGTGCTAAACTCACCGCCATATCCTGACCGGACCACAGGAAGCCATGAGCCTATACGAACCCACACCCGGCCAGCAGGTTTTCAGCCTGCACCTGCCGGATTATGACGAGCTCCAGGGGTGCATCCGGTGCGGGCGCTGCCTGCCCGTGTGCCCCACGTACCAGCAGACCCAACTCGAGATGTTCTCCCCGCGCGGGCGGCTGAGCCTGCTGCGCGCGGTCGAGGACGGCAAGCTGGCGATGACCGATGGGGTGGAGGATCACCTCTATCACTGCCTCGACTGCCGAGCGTGCAACACCGTGTGCTCGCCCGGCGTGCGCATCGGCGAGCTGATCGTGCGCGGCCGTGTCGCCATCGAAGAGAAACACCCGCGGCCCTTCCTCATCAAGTTCATGCTGCGCCACGTCCTGACCGGCGCGGAGCGGGCCGCGATTATCTCCGGGCCGCTGCGCCTGGTGCAGGCCCTCCGGCTCGACCGGCTGGCTGCGGCGGTGCTCCGCCATGTGCCAGGGCCGGGCCGCCGGCTGGTAGACCTCATCGAGTTCGCGCCGCGGCCGGGCAAGCCCCTGGCGCACGAACTCGCGGCGGTCGAACCCGCCACCGGCCCGCAGCGCCACCGGGTTGCCTTCTTCCTCGGTTGCATGATGAACGTCGCCATGCCGGACGTCAGCCGCGCGACCGTGCGCGTGCTGCGCCGCGCGGGCTGCGATGTAGTCACCCCGCGCGGGCAGGCATGCTGCGGCGCGCCGCACGACGACCAGGCCATGCTGGACCTGTCGCGCGATATGGCGCGCAAGAATATCGCGCTGTTCGAGCCGCTGCTGGACGAGGTAGAAGCCATCGTGACCGACTGCGCCGGATGCAGCGCCGCGCTCAAGGAATACGCTGAGTGGCTGCACGACGACCCGGCCTGGCGGGAGCGCGCCCACCGCTTCAGCGCGAAGGTGCGCGACGTGACCGAGTGGCTCGATGCTATCTGGCCGGACGACCTGCCGCTGGCGCACCGGCTCGCGACCGCGACCTACCACGACCCGTGTCACCTGGCGAACCTGCAGAACGTGCGCAGCCAGCCGCGACGGCTGCTCGACCGCGTGACCGGGCTGGACATGCGCCCGCTGCCCGACAGCCACCCGGTCCGCTGCTGCGGCAGCGCGGGCATCTACAACCTGACGCACACGCCCATGTCGCTGGAGCTGCTCGACCGGAAGATGGAAGACGTCGCCGCGACGGGCGCTGAGGTCGTCGTCAGCGCCAACCCGGGCTGCCTGCTGCAGCTCGAATGGGGCCGCCGGCGCACGGGGCAGCCGGTCGTGGTCAAGCACGTGGTCGAGGTGTTGGACGAGAGTTTGGGCGGGGGCCAGGGCCATCGCGAATAATCGAATGGCGCTGCGGCGCCAGGAACGAATAATCGAATGACGGCGCCTGTTCCATTCGCTTATTCGCACGCCGGATTCGTGTATTCGAGATGGCCGCACACCCGCCACGGCAACCAAAGGTGACACTATGGACGCACGCATCATTCGAGAACTGCGCGACGCGCTCGGCGCGGACCGCGTCAGCACCGCGCCGGAGGACCTGGTGGCCTACGCGTACGACGGTACGTGGGCCGAGCAGCAGCCGGATGTCGTGATCCACCCGCAGACCACGGCGGAGGTTGCGGCGGTGCTGCGCATCGCGGATGCCCGTTGCATCCCCGTCGTGCCGCGCGGCGCGGCAACCGGGCTGGCCGGCGGTGCGCTGCCCGTGGCCGGCGGCATCTGCCTGAACATGGCGCGCATGAACCGCATCCTCGACATCTCCATCCCGGACACCCTGGCCGTGGTCCAACCGGGCGTCATCACCCTCGATCTGCAGAAGGCCGTGGAAAAATACGGCTTCTTCTATCCGCCCGACCCGGCCAGCGTCTACCAGTGCACCATCGGCGGTAACGTCGCGACGAACGCGGGCGGGCCGCGCTGCCTGAAATATGGCGTTACGGGCGATTACGTGCTGGGGCTGGAGGTCGTCGTCCCCGGCGGTCACGTACTGCGGCTCGGCGGGCGGACCATCAAAAACGTCAGCGGGTACGACCTGAAGGGGCTGTTCATCGGCTCGGAAGGGACGCTCGGCGTCGTGACCGAAATCACGGTGCGGCTTGTGCCGAAGCCCGCGGCGCAGATGACCGCGCTGGCCGCATTTCCGCGGCTCGCAGACGCGTGTCAGGCGGTCGGCAACATCCTGCAGGCGGGCGTCGTGCCGCTCGTCACCGAGTTGATGGACCACGCCACGATCCGGGCGGTCGAGGACTTCAAGCATCTCGGCCTGCCAACGGACGTGGAGGCACTCCTTCTCGTAGCCGTCGACGGCGATGCGGACACCGTCGTGCGGGAGATCGTGCAGGTGGCGGCCATCCTGCAGCAGTCGGGCGCGCGGGAAGTGCGTCAGGCGCACTCGGCGCAGGAGTCGGAGGCGCTGTGGGAGGGCCGGCGCAACCTCAGTCCGGCCATCCAGCGGCTCGCGCGCAACAAGCTGGGCGAGGACATCACCGTCCCGCGCTCCAAGATTCCGGAGATGGTTGCGCGGCTCGGCGACATCAGCCGGGCGAATGACCTGCCCATTATCGTCTACGGCCACATCGGTGACGGCAACCTGCACCCGACGATCCTGTGCGACCGCCGCGACGCGGCCATCATGCGCAGGGTGGAGAAGGCCGCAGCCGATGTGCTGGCGGCCGCGGTCGCGCTGGGAGGCACGCTCAGCGGCGAACACGGCATCGGCATCTTCAAGCGCGAGTACATGACGCTCGGCGTCGATGCTAACGCGCTGGCCTACATGGCCGGCGTCAAGGCGCTGTTCGACCCGAACGGGATTTTGAACCCCGGAAAGAAGCTTCCGTGACGAGTAATAAGTAACGAGTAAAGAGTAACGAGTAATAGCGCATCTTCGAAATCCACGCTTTACTCATTACTTCTTACTCGTTACTCCTTACTCGTTTCGTTCTCACCACGCGGGCCGCGGCGGCTGCAGCCCGTCCTTGATCCATAGGAACTGGCCGTTCACTGCGTCGCCGGCGGGCGTGAGCAGCTCCAGCACGAGGTCCGCGGTCTTCTCCGGCGGGTCACCGCCCGTCGCCTCCACCCACTCCGCCCAGCGGAGCATCCCGCGGCCGGGGCCGGTGCGGCTCTCAGCCTCTGCCTTGATGGCGGCCCACATCTCCGTCTTGACCTCGCCCGGGTGCAGCGCGTTGGCGGTCACGCCGGTGCCTTCCAGTTCGACGGCAAGCTGTCGCGTGAAGTGGTTGAGCGCGACCTTGCTGAGCTGGTAGATCGACCCGATGTTGCCCGGCGGCGAGATCGAGGCGGCGGAGCTGACGTTGAGGATGCGGCCCCAGCCGTGACGGAGCATGTCCGGCATGAAGGCGCGGCACGTCAGGTACGGGCCGATGGCATTGACCTCGAAAGTCTCGATCCACTGTTCGGGGGTAGACTCTGCGATGGGCACGGCCTCGCAGTGCAGCCCCGCGCCGTTGAACAGGACGAGCGGCGGTCCGAACCGCTCCAGCACCGCATCGCGGAGCGCAGCGACTTCCCCGGGCACGCTGACGTCGCAGGGGAAGGCGGCTGCAACGCCGCCGGTCTCCGCTATTCTCGTGGTGACGCGCGCCAGCTTCGCCGCGGTGCGACCGACCAGGGCCACGCGCACGCCCTCCCGCGCCAGCGCGAGCGCGACGGCCTGGCCCACGCCGCTCCCCGCGCCTGTCACCACGGCCGCCAGGTTCGGGCGCAGACCCTCACTTCGATGCATGTCTCACCTCCAGCACACAGTCCCGTCGTTTGACACAACTCCGGACACATGATAGTTTAGGGGCGGCACAAGAAGTTGCCCCCCTGTCGCGGGGTGGCATTGCCCCTCGGGGGCGTCGCGACGAATTATTCGGATAGACTCTAACATGGAAAGCCGAACTTGATGAAACCCGGTCGCACGACCAGGCCGCACGCCGAACAGCAATGGTGCCCCTGGTGCGAGAAGAAGATGGACAGCGTCCGCCGGATCGCCTGCGATTTCTGCGGCACCGAACTATGCTTCGATTGCATCGGCATCAGTCCGCGCGGTGAGCTTTACTGCGAGTCATGCCGGCTCGAGCTGGAGCGCCGCCTCACTCTCCGCCTGGCCCGGCACATTCCCCACTGAGGGGCCTCTTCCCTTCGAGGCGCCCCTACCACAAATCTACTATTCAACTGGCGATAATCTCCTGTTTCGCTGCGATGACGGCTGCGCGGGGATATGGTAAGGTCTGTGTGCTTGTACCTCGCATCACAGCAGTACCGGGAGATGATCATGTCAGCCGTTCAGTCCATCGCCACCGGCACAGTGCCGGCTCCTGCCGCCAGCATCTCTTCCGAGCTAATCAGCCGGTCCCGCACCGCAAGTAACCTGCGGCACGGCTTGTCTGTCGGAATCGAGCGGGGCGGCCTGTTCGCATCCGTGGTGGCAGGCGCACTGACGTTCCTGCAGGTCGAGTTCTTTCACCCGCTCATCCTGAACTGCCTGCTCGGCGCGGTCCTGGTCGGCAGCCTGGCTGCGGGTCTGGCCGCGCTGGTCGGCCTGGCCGGCAAGCTGGCCGGATTGCTGCTGATTCTGGTGGGCCGCGCACTGGTCCGCAAGCTCGGGCCGCGCGCACTGGCGCCGGGCACATTCGTGCGCCGCGTGCGGCTGGAGACGGTGGGTTGGGTGCTCGCGCCGCTCTTCCTCATCGCCGTGGACAGGACGAAGATCCCCTTTCTTAGCTTCATCCGGCTGGCGCCGCCTGCCGAACTGCTGATGCCCACCCTCATCCTGGCCGGTGCGCTGCTCGGGGTGGCATTCACACGCGGGGTGCATCCCGCGCTCCGCTGGTCGCTGGTCAGCCTGGCCCTGGCGATCAATGTTGCGCCGGCCGGCTGGCTGCTCTGGCCCGGCTACGACGATTACCTCGTGCGGCCGGATGCCACGGCGCTCGCGGCGCTGCCCGCGTTCGAGTTCGGGGATCCGGCGTTGCCCGGCAGCTATGCGGTGAAGACGCTCACGTATGGCAGCGGGCAGGACCGCCGGCCCGAATATGGTCGGGATGCGGCGCTCCTCACGCAGACCGTGGATGCGCGCGCCGCGTTTGCCGGTTTCGGCGGCATCAACGACACCATCTTCAACCTGTTCTGGGGCTTTGACTTCGGCAGCCTGCCGGTCAACGGCCGGGCCTGGTATCCCGAGGGGGCGGGGCCGTTCCCAATCTTCCTGATCGTACACGGCAATCACAGCGCAGGCGACTTTTCGGATCCGGGCTACGCGTATCTGGGCGAGCACCTGGCGAGCCGGGGCATCATCACCGTGTCGGTGGACGAGAACTTCCTCAACGGGTTCTTCCTTTATGACGGTGACGGCAAGGAGATGCCGGTGCGCGGGTGGCTGCTGCTCAAGCACCTGCAGGCGTGGCGCGGCTGGAACGCGGACCCGGCCAGCCCGTTCTACGGCAAGGTGGACCTGGATCGGGTCGTCGTGGGCGGTCACTCGCGCGGGGGCGAGGCCGCGGTGCATGCGGCCGGCTTCAACAACCGGCTTGCGCCGCCGGTGACGGAGATTGCCGAGGAAGGGGAGTTCGGCTTCGGCATCCGGGGCGTGGTAGCGATTGCTGCGCCCGACGGGCAGTATAAGCCGTATGGCATGAAACGCACGCTGATCGACATGAGCTACCTGTACCTGTATGGCGGACACGACCAGGATCTCTACTGGATGGCGGGACTGCAACAGTACCAGCGGGTAAAGTTCGAGGGTAGCTCGGATGCCTTCAAGGCGACTGCATTCATCTATCGCGCCAACCACGGCCAGTTCAACACCGTGTGGGGCGATGCCGATCAAGGCAGGCTGGCATCGCTGCTGTTGAACCGGGCGTCGCTGCTGAGCGGGGCGGAGCAGCGGCAGGCCGGCAAGGTATTCATCACGGCCTTCCTGGAGGCGACGCTGCACGATCGGGACGAATACCGGCAGGTGTTTCAGACGCCCGCGCGGGCGCGGACCTGGCTGCCGGAAGATGTCTATGTCACGCAGTACGAGGATGCCACGTTCCGCGGGGTGAACACCAACGACCGACTGGGCAAGCTGGCGCAGATCGAGGCGCCGGAAGGCACGGCTGTTGCCGAGGGCTTCACAACCGCAGCGCGGGTCGCGTTGCCGCTGTGCAACGGCGAGAAGCAGGGCAACCATGCGCTGGACCTGGCCTGGGCCGCAGGCAGCAAGCCCCTCTATACCGTCAACCTGCCGACCGGCAACCTGGCGGACTGGTCGGTGAATCGGGAGAAATGGCTGGCGTTCTCGCTCGGCACGGAGCTGACCGACACGACGGGTCTGGATGTCGACGTCGCGCTGGTGGATGGGAATGGAACGACCGTCGTGCTGCCGCTGTGGGGCTTCGGCACCGTGCCGCCGGCCACACCTGCGTACCTGCTCAAGTCGCAGCCGGTGTCCAGCCTGCTCAACGCGGATTACTATGTCAAACGCGCCTCGTCTTACGAACGCGTGCTGCAGAGCTACCGGATTCCGTTCGCAGCGTTCGCGCAGGCGGACACGAGCTTCGATCCGACGCAGATTCGGGCGATCCGGTTCTACTTCGACGGGACCCGCGCGGGGCAGGCGTATCTGGACGAGATAGGGTTTGAGGGGTAAGCGGGGGATTAGCACGAACCCGAGAAGCGTTGCGGGGCGCACGAAGTGCGAAGGCGCACGCGGTGCGAAGGCGCACGCGGTGCGAAGGACGCGATGACGAAGTTGCGCACTCTGCGCGGGGTCACCCGGGCGGAACCTTCGTGGTCCTAACCGTTCGGCCAGGCTGTAGCTCCGGGCGCTCACTTGCCGCCGGGTGCGTTTCACGTTGGGGGCGCGGCCATCGCGGATAAACGAATGCGCTGGCGCGCCACGAATACGCGAATCGTGGGCGCCGCGGCGGGATATTCGGGTATCCGTGCCCAGCGCCGCAGCGCCATTCGCGTATGCGCGCTGGCCGCGTTCGCCCCCAGTATGAAACGCGCCCCTTGCCGCCCCCAGCGTGCAATGCGCCCCAACCTGGTAACCTGGTGGGGCTGGTTGACGCAACGGCCGCTTCCGGCTAGAATAGTGGCACGTCCGCTTGCCGGACGCAATGACCATGCGCAGATGCATTCCTCTCCTGCTCGTACTGACATGGCTCCTCACGCTCTGGCTGCCGCCGGTAGGATCGCTGCAGGCTGCTCCGCCGGGCGCAGGGCAGGCCCAGACGCGGCCTACGGACCCGCCACCGCCCATCCCGACCGTCACGCCGACGCCTGCGCCACCCGTGGATCCCAGGACCGTGCTCGACCGCATGAGCGTGGCCGACAAGGTGGGCCAGCTTTTCCTAATTTCCTTCGAGGGTGCCAGTGCGCCCCCTGATTCGGATGTCGCGGTGTTGGTGCGCGACTACCGCGTCGGCGGTGTGGTGCTGCTGCCGGAGAACGGCAACTTCCGCAATACGCCGGTGGCTTTGGCCGCATCCGCCGCAGTGCCGGTCGATGCCGAGACGACCACGCCTGAGCCGGGCGAGCGGACAACCCCAGAGCAAATCGCTGCGCTCGCCAACGAACTACAGGCGCTCGCCATCAATCCGCCGCTGGCGATTCCGCTTACAGCGACCATCACCAGCACTGCGGTGTTGACAGCTACCGGTGAGGTCACGGCGACGCTACCCCTGACCGCGACGCTGCCGGTGACGGTGACCGCAACCGCAGAACCCGGCACGGAGGAAGCGGTCTCATCTGCGCCGGTGTTCGCGGAGGATGCCGGTATCCCGATTCCGCTGTTTATTGCGCTGGATTGGTTGGGCGACGACGGCTCATTCTTCGGCGGCGCAGGCGGCTTCACGCCCCTGCCCAGCGCGATGGCGGTTGCAGCAACCTGGTCCACGCAGATGGCCGAGCAGGTGGGCCGGGTGGTCGGGCACGAGCTATCGGTCACCGGCGTCAACATGCTCCTGGGGCCGACGCTCGATGTGCTGGATGTGCCGCGGCCCGGCGGCAAGGGCGACCTGGATACCCGGACCTTCGGCGGCGATCCTTTCTGGGTCGGCCAGATGGGCAAGGCATTTATACGCGGCGTCCAATCCGGCAGCGGCAGCCAGGTACTCACTGTTGCCGAGCATTTTCCGGGGCAGGGCGGCAGCGACCGCCGGCCCGAAGAGGAAGTCGCCACCATCCAGAAGTCACTGGAGCAATTGCGCCAGATCGAGCTGGCGCCCTTCGCCGCGGTGACCGCGGGCGACGACCTGCGGACGCCGGGCATCACCCCGGCCCTGATGACCGCGCACATCCGCTACCGCGGGTTCCAGGGCAACATCCGCGAACTCACGCCCCCCATCAGCCTCGCGCCTCAGTTACAGGACCTGATGGAGCTGCCGGAGTTCGCGTCCTGGCGGGCCGCGGGCGGCGTGCTGGTCAGCGATGCGCTGGGCGTGCCGGCCCTGCGCCGCTACTACGACCCGACCCTGACCAACTTCCCCCACCGCCAGGTCGCGCAGCACGCGTTCCTGGCCGGGAATGACCTGCTGTACCTGGGCCGCTTTGCGTTGACCGACGAATGGACCGACCAGTTCACCGCCATCAAAGAGACGATCCTCTTCTTCCAGGAGAAGTACCAGACGGATGCAGGCTTCCGTGCGCGCGTCGATGCCTCGGTGGAGCGCATCATCCGGCTGAAGCTGGATCTCTATGCAGGGCGCTGGCAGCCGGACACGGATGCGCCGCTCGATCTGGCGCGCGATGTCGGTGCAGTCAGCCAGCAGGTCGGTCAGAGCGTCAACGTCACCCAGGCCGTGGCCCGCGCCGGCGTCACGCTCATCTACCCCGGCCGGGATGAGCTGGCCGACCGGATGCCGAGCGCACCGCTGGCCAACGAGAAGATTCTCGTCTTCACCGATACGCGCACCGTGCGCGAGTGCGCAGAGTGCGATGCCCGGCCTCTGATCGATGAGCTGGCCATCGAGGAAATCATCATGCGGCTGTACGGGCCAGGCGCCACCCGTCAGGTGCGCCCGGAGCAGGTGCGCAGCCTCAGCTTTGCAGACCTCAACGGACTGCTGACCGGCACAGGGCAGGCGAACGAGGAGGTGGAGCAGGCCATTGCCGAAGCCCAATGGATCGTGTTCGCGCAACTGGACTACAATCCAGGGGATTACCCGGACTCCACGGCGCTTCGCACCTTCCTGGCTCGCCGCTCCGACAGTCTGCGCGACAAGCGGCTCGTCGTGCTGGCGTTCAGTGCGCCCTACTACCTGGATACGACCGAAATCAGCAAGCTGACCGCGTATTTTGGCGTGTACAGCCATACCAGGCCGTTCCTGGAGGCCGCAGTCCGCGCGCTGTTCCGCGAGTTTACGCCGACAGGCTCGCCGCCCGTCACCGTGGCGGGCATCAACTACGAGCTGATTCGCCAGCTCGAGCCCGCGCCGGGCCAGATTATCTCCCTGGCGCCGGTCGGCTCAGGGGATGTCATCAGCGGCAGCATCCAGGTCGGCAGCCAGATCGAGCTGGAGACGGGCGTGATTCTCGACCGCAAAGGGAATCCCGTGCCCGACGGCACGCCGGTCGAGTTTCATTTGCAGTATCCGACCGAGTCGCTCTCCCTGGCCCCGAAGGGCGAGACCACTGTGGGCGGCCGCGCGCGCACCATCGTTCCGCTGGACCGGCCCGGCGAACTGTGGATTACCGTGCAGTCCGGCGAAGCGCGCGATTCGACGCGCATCGTGCTCAAGGTGGGCGGCGATGCGCCGGGCAGCATTGCGACCGTAGTTCCTACGGCGACGCCGCAGCCGACCGCGACCGCAACGCCGACCCCGGTGCCCTCGCCGACGGCCAGCCCGACGCCGGAGCCCAGCCCGACCCCCTCCGCCGCATCATCCGCCGGCGCGAACCAGTCGCGCGTCGGCCTGCCGGCGTTCCTGTATGCGCTGATCGGCACGTTGCTGGCCGGTGGGCTGGCGTTCCTGATCATGCGCCGGGGCATTGAGGACAGCAATACGCCGTATGCCCATCTCATCGAGGCGCTGGTCGCGGCCCTGTGGGCGGGCGCGGCCGCATGGATCGCGTATCTGCTGTATGCGGTGGGCTGGCTGCCCGGCTCGACGGAGTGGCAATCGAAGGGTTACGCATGGGCTGCGGGCGCAGTCACGTTCGTGGGCGGCGCGCTGTCGCTCCTATGGACTACGCGCCGGCAGGTGAAGGGGTAAGGCGAACTACGGCAGCGGCGGCGACAGCAGCGTGACCAGCAGCGCGGTCATCGTCAGGAATAGCACGACGACCACGAGCGCGCCGTGGGAGTTGACCATTTCGCGCCAGATGCCGCGGGGCGTCCACGCCTCCGGCACCGCGACATCCGCAGGCGGCGGTGCATCTTCGGCGAAGAGCAGTTCACGCAATGCCGCGGTAGACGGCGGGCGCTCGTCGGGATGCTGGGCGATGGCCGCCAGGATGGCCTTCTCGGTGCGCACGGAGATGTGCGGGTTGATGTCGCGCGGGGGCGTCAGGCTGCCGGGCCTGAGGAAGCGCTGCTTGGCGTCTGCGGGCGGCTGGCCGGTCAGCAGGTGATACAGGGTCGCGCCGATCGAGTAGATGTCGGAGCGCACGTCGGTGTGGCCGGTGTCGCCGCCGTACTGTTCCAGGGGGGTGTAGGCCACGGTGCCGCGGCCCTGCACGACCGTGACGGTCCGGTTCTCGTCCGGCTGGAGCAGCTTGACCAGGCCGAAATCGACCAGCTTGACCACCCCGCGGGGCGTCAGCTTGATGTTGGACGGTTTGATGTCGCGGTGCAGGACGGGCGGCTCCTGTGTATGGAGGTAGGTCAGGGCGTCGCAGAGTTGGGCGGCCCAGGCCAGGACGCTGGCTTCGGGCAGGAAACCATCATGGCGCCGTGCTTCCTCGACGAGTTGGCGCAGGTCTTCGCCCGGCACGAAGTCCATGACGAGATACTCGCGGCCGTCCTGCTGGAAGAAATCGGACACTTTGGGGAGGTTGGGGTGGTCCAGCCGGGCCAGCACGCTGGCCTCGCGATAGAATTGCTCGTGCGCCTGGTCTTCCATGCCCGGCCCGCTGATCAGTTCAGGTAGAACCTCCTTGACCGCGCAGATGCGGCCGCGCAGGCGCAGGTCCTCGGCCTTGTAGACCGCGCCCATGCCGCCCTGACCGACCAGGTCGATGATCTCGTACCGGTCGCGGAGGACTTGCCCGACTTGCAATGCTTGCGACATAATGTGTGACGACACCCATGACGGCGGAATCCGTTTTCTGGCTGCGGGCCAGCGCAGCATTGCTATGATTATCCCGCAGCCAGGGACGAGTGTCAAGGAAATCGGTGAACGGATGAACCAGAGACCGAATACGCGGGAATCGGCCATGTTGGTTGTGCAGCGCGGCGACGTGGGGCAGATGTGGCCGCTCGAACACAAGATGGTGACGATCGGGCGCGGACCGGATTGCGACATCGTGCTGGACGATCGGCAGGTGTCGCGGCTGCACGCACGCGTGGTCTGGCGCGAGGATCATTACGAGCTGGAGGACCTCGGCAGCAAGAACGGCACGCACCTTAACGGCCGCGATGTCGTCCATGCACAGCAGTTGCGCGACGGCGACGAAATCCAGATTGCCCTGAGCTTCAAGCTGGCGTTCGTGGATGCCGGCGCGACCGCGCCCCTGATGTTCGATGAGGGGCCAGCCGAGCGCGGCCTGCGTCTGGACAAGCCGGCCCACCAGGTGTATCTCAACGGCCGGTTGCTGGAGCCGCCGCTCTCCGCGCAGCAGTACCGCCTGCTGGAGTTGATGGCGGGCAGTTCGAAGGTCGTGGGCCGCGATGACATCGTGCGCGCGGTGTGGCCCGATGTGGTCGAAGGCGGCGTGTCGGAGCAATCCATTGACGCGTTGGTGCGCCGGCTGCGCGAGCGTCTCGCTGAGCTGGACCCCGACCACCAGTACATCGTGACCATGCGCGGGCACGGGTTCCGCTTCGAGAACAAGCCGTGAGCTTGCCCCTGGCCCTGTACGTCCACATCCCCTTCTGTGCGGTCCGCTGTCACTATTGCGACTTCAACACCTATGCGGGTCTGGAGCGGCTGTATGCGCCCTTCACCGATGCGCTGGTGGCCGAGATCGAGCGGGCGGGCGCGGCGCGCGGCCGTCCCGACGTGCGTACGGTCTTCATCGGCGGCGGGACGCCCACCGTGCTGCCCCCGGCGCAGCTGGCCCGCGTGCTCGACGCCTGCCGCACGGCCTTCCACGTGCTCCCCGGCGCAGAAGTAACGAGCGAGGCCAATCCCGGCACGACGGACGGCGTGCACTTTGCTGCCTTGCGCGCGATGGGCGTCAACCGCCTCAGCATGGGTGTGCAGAGCTTCGATGACACGGAGCTCAAATGGCTGGGCCGCATCCACGGCGCCGACGAGGCTGCGGCGGCCTACGATGCCGCGCGCGCCGCGGGCTTCACCAACATCAACCTCGACTTCATGTTCGGCCTGCCCGGCCAGTCGCCCGCGACCTGGACGGCAACGCTCGCGCGCGCGGTGGCCCTCCGCCCGGAGCATCTCTCGCTCTACAGCCTGACCGTCGAGCACGGCACGCCGCTCGCGACGCAGGTCAGCCGGGGGCTCTCCGCTGCGCCCGACGACGACCTCGCCGCCGACCTCTACAACCTGGCCGCCGACGCGCTCGCCGCCGCGGGCTACGCCCATTACGAAATCTCAAATTGGGCGCGCGAGACCCAACCGCCAGCTTCCAGCTTCCAGCTTCCAGCCTCCGGCTTCCAGTGCCAGCACAACCTGGTCTACTGGCGGCACGAGCCGTACCTGGGCTTCGGGCCGGGCGCGCACAGCTTCGAGGACGACCGCCGCTGGTGGAACGTCCGGCCGGTACCGCAGTACATCGAGCGCATGGGCAGCGGAGCCAGCCCGGAGCGCGACGATGAGACACTGGACCGGCGCACGGCGATGGGTGAGGTGCTGATGCTGGGGCTGCGGCTGCTGGACGAGGGCGTGACGGATGCCCGCTTCAGCGCGCGCTTCGGCGTGGAGCTGGCGGAGGCGTTCGGCCCGCAGATTGCCGGCCTGGTCGAGCGCGGCCTGCTGGCGCGTCTGCCTGACCGCATCCGCCTGACCCGGCAGGGACGGCTGCTGGGGAACCAGGTGTTTGCGGAATTTTTCTGATACGGTTTGCCGTTCTGCCGTCCTTTTGATACTATGGGCGCATGTCACAAGAAACTTCTGTCGTCCAGGGTCGAACGCAAGCCAAACTAGCGCACGTCAGCGACCATGGCGCCCATGACGTGCCGCTATGGAACGTCATCGTGCGCCCGCGGGGCCAGGAACAGATCAACCAACGCAACGTCGTCATCGATGCGATCGGCGTCGGCATCACCGCCGGAGTCGGCAGCTTCCTTTCGGTCTTCCTGGTGCGGCTCGGTGCGTCCAGCTTCCTGATCGGTCTGCTGACGGCTATGCCCGCGCTCACCGGCATGTTGCTCGCCATGCCCGTGGGCGAGTTCCTGGCGCGGCGGCCCAATGTCGTGCCCTGGTTTGCCCGCTCGCGCTTCTGGGTCCTCTCGTCCTACGTGCTGACGGGCCTCGTGCCGTTCATCTTTAAGAGCAATCAGCCGGAGATCATCATTCTTATCTGGGCGCTGGCAACCGTGCCGCAGACGGTGGTCAGCGTGGCCTTCACGGTCGTCATGGGCGGCGTGGCCGGTCCGCGCGGCCGCCTGACGCTGATGTCCCGGCGCTGGTCGACGCTCGGCCTGACCAACTCGTTGACCGTCGTCATCGTCGGCCAACTGCTCAACCTGTTCGACTTCCCACTTAACTACCAGATTATCTTCATCGGATCGGCCATCGGTGCGCTCATCAGCGTGATTTTTTCGTCCAGCCTGAAGCTGCCGCCGCAGCCGGTGGCGCCGGCAACGCCGGGGCATGGCGGCGTGTTCGGCTCGCTGCGCGAGCACCGCAAGGAAGTAGTGCGCCATCGCCCGTTCAAGAACTTCATCATTGCGCAATTCGTCTTCCGCTGGGGCCTGGCGCTGGCAATGCCCTTGCTGCCCATCTACTGGGTCAAGCAGGTCGGTGCGACCGACCCGCAGATCAGCGCGATCAATTCTGCGGCCACGTTCGTGGCGATGATCGCGTATTTCGTGTGGACGCAGGTGTCGGGCAAGCGCGGCCCGCGCTTCGTGCTGTTGATTGCCGCGTTTGGGGCCAGCTTCTATCCGCTGCTCACGGCATTGACCCAGACACCGCTGCTGCTGCCCCTGTGGGCGGGGATGCACGGCTTCTTCTTCGCCGGGGTGGACCTCGTCTTCTTCGACATGGTGCTGGCGACGAGTCCCTCGGAGAACCAGGCGACCTACATCGGCTTCTACCATACCACGGTCTATGTCGCGACCTTCGCCGCGCCCCTCATCGGCAGCGCCCTCGCTGATGTGGTCGGGCTGGGCCCGCTGCTCATCGTGGCGACGCTGCTCCGTCTCACCGGCGCAGTCCTGATGCTGCGCCTGGGCGTGGGGCGGGATACATAGCGGCTAGTAGTCAGTAGTCCGTCAAGGCTGATTCGATGGGCCGTAGCATAGCCCCTCGTGGGCGTTGGGACGGGCACAAGGCCCTACGCTACTCATCCAATGACCGTTGACGAGGTACTTTACTAAGTCCAATGTGAAAACCAGAGGCGATTCTGGACAGGATTGACAGGATTTACAGGAGTAATCCCGTCAATCCTGTCAATCCTGTCTCAGTTCTGACCGCGGTACTCACTCTGGAATCGGTTTAGGTCCGCTCCAGCACGAACACACCGGTCGTCGCCATGAGGTTGGTAAATTTGAAGATGCGGGCGCGACGGCCGCGCGCAAGGTACGCCTGGCGGGTGATTGCGATACTGTTCTGGCGGCAGAACGCGGCAAAGTCGGTGATGGTGAAGGCCTGCCAGCGCGGGGCCGCATGCCACGGCTGGGGCAGGTCCGGCGCCAGCGGCATCCGCCCGGTCAGCAGGAGCTCCAGGCGGCAATGCCAGTAACCCCAGTTGGGGAAGCTGACCACCGCACGCTGCCCGACGCGGAGCATCTCCCCCAGCGTGAACGCCGGGTCATCCACGAAGGGCAGCGTCTGGCTGAGAACGACGTAGTCGAAGCTGCGGTCCGGATAGTCGCGCAGCCCCTCGGACAGGTCTCCCTGGCGTACGCTCAACCCGCGGCGCACGCATGCCAGCACGCCGGCCTCGCTCAACTCGATGCCGCGGCCTTTGACGCCCTTGTGCTGCACCAGATAATCCAGGAGCGCGCCGTCGCCGCACCCCAGGTCGAGCAGCCGCGTCGCGTTGGGGATGAATTCTGCGATGACCTGCAGGTCAGGTCGGAGCTGGATGCCCTGCGCTTCCATTTACACGATTCCCTCTTCCTTCGCCAATCGATCCATGAAGCTGCCCAGGAGCCGGGTCATGGTGTCCACTTCCAGCAAGAATGCATCGTGGCCCCACGTACTCTCGATGTCCAGGTAGGTCACGTCTGCGCCCGCGGCGGTCAGCGCGCTGACCAGCTCTTTGCTGTGATAGGAGGGGTAGAGCCAGTCGCTCGTGAAGCTGACCACGAGAAAGCGGATGTGCCCGGCGTGGGCGAACGCGGCAGCCAGACTATTGGCCCCCGTGCCGTTGCTGCCCGCCGGGCTGCGGCTCAGGTCAAAGTAATCCAGCGCCTTGGTGACATACAGATAGCTGTTGGCATCGAACCGCTGGGTGAAGCGCAGCCCGTTATACTTCAGATAGCTCTCGACCTCGAACTCGGTCACGAAGTCGTAGCCGAACCGCTCGCGGCTCTGCAGCCGCCGGCCAAACTTGTTGTGCATGGATTGGTCGCTGAGATAGGTGATGTGGCCGATCATGCGCGCGACAGCCAGCCCCGCATCGGGACGCCGGCCCGTGCCGTAGTAGTCGCCGTTCTGCCAGTTCGGGTCTGCATAGATGGCCTGGCGGCCCACCTCACTGAACGCAATGAGCATGGGGCTGCTGCGCGCGGTCGTAGCCAGGGGAATGGCCGCGCGTACGCGCGCTGAGTGGTGCGCGGCCCATTCCAATACCTGCATCCCGCCCATCGAGCCGCCGGCAATGGCGAGCAGTTGCTCGATGCCCAGGTGATTGATGAACTCGACCTGCGCCGCCACCATGTCCCCGATGGTCACGACCGGGAAGCGCAGCCCGTAGGGCTGGCCCGTGGTCGGGTCGATGCTGGTCGGCCCGCTGGAGCCGTAGCAGCTCCCCAGGACGTTGCTGCAGATGACGAAGAAACGATCCGTATCGAACGCCTTGCCCGGTCCCACGCAGTCATCCCACCAACCGGTATGACCCGCGGCGTCCAGCCCGCCCGCGTGCGCGCTGCCGCTCAGCGCGTGGCAGACCAGGACTGCATTCGACCGGGCCGCGTTCAACTGACCGTAGGTCTCATACACCAGCGTGACGGGACTGAGCGTTGCACCGCTCTCCATGACCATCGGCCTGTCGTGGGCAAAGGTGAACATTTGCGGCTGGACAACGCCCAGCGCGTTGGGAGTGGAGGGTTTCATGGGTGAACCTCATGAGTGAAATGAGTAACGAGTAATGATGCATCACTCCTTGCTCCTTACTTGTTACTCATCACTCGTTACTCGTTAGTCAAGCGCCTGCCCGAGGTCCCACAGGATGTCATCGATGTCTTCCAGGCCGATGCTCAGCCGGATGAAGTCGGGGGTGACGCCTGCGGTGACCATCTCGTCTTCGCTGAGCTGGCTGTGGGTGGTGCTGGCGGGATGGATGGCCAGCGATTTCGCGTCGCCCACGTTCGCGAGGTGGCTGAAGAGCTGCAACCGTTCGATGAAGCGCCGCCCGGCCTCCAATCCGCCGCGGACGCCGAAGCCCAGGATGGCACCCGGCCCCTTCGGGAGATACTTCTGGGCTCGCGCATGGTCGGGGTGGCTGCGCAGGCCGGGATAGCTGACCCACTTGACCTGCGGATGGGCCTCCAGCCACGCGGCGACGGCCTGCGCGTTGCTGACGTGCCGGTCCATGCGCAGGCTGAGCGTCTCGACACCCTGCACCGTCAGCCAGCTATTGATGGGCGCCTGGCAGGCTCCCACGTCGCGCAAGGTCTGCACGCGGGCCTTGAGGATGAAGGCGGGCGCGCCGAGGTCCGCATACACCAGCCCGTGATACGATGGGTCGGGCGTCGTGAAGTTGGCGAAGCGGCCGCTGGTCCAGTCGAAGTTGCCGCCGTCTACGATGACGCCGCCGATGGTCGTGCCGTGGCCGCCGATGAACTTGGTCGTGCTGTGAGTGACGATGTTCGCGCCCCATTCGAACGGGCGGCAGAGGTAAGGCGTCGCAAAGGTATTGTCGATCATCAACGGGATGCGGTGCTGCCGAGCGATGGTGCTGACTTCCTCGAACGGGAACACGCTGATGTCGGGATTGCCCAGCGTCTCGCCGTAGAGGATCTTCGTCTCGGGGCGGATGGCGGCCTGGAAGTTGGCCGGGTCCGTCGGGTCCACAAAGGTCACGTTGATGCCGAGCCGCGGCAAGGTATAGCGGAACTGGTTATAGGTCCCGCCATAGAGGCGGCTGCTGGTTACGATATGGTCGCCTGCGGCGCACAGCGCGAAGATCGCCATGGTCTGCGCCGCATGGCCGCTCGATGCCGCGAGCGCGCCTACGCCCCCTTCCAGGTTGGCGATGCGCTGCTCCAGCACATCGGTCGTGGGATTCATGATGCGGGTGTATATATTGCCGAATTCCTTCAGCGCAAACAGGTTCGCGGCATGTTCCGTATCGCGAAACTGGTAACTGGTCGTCTGATAGATGGGCACGGCCCGGCTGCCGGTGGCCGGGTCAGGCTGCTGCCCGGCATGGAGCTGGCGGGTGGTAAAGCCGAAAGTGCGATCTGTGGTCACGGTGTAGGTCCCTTTCGTCGATGGATTTCCCCAATCAAAAGCGCCCCCTCGCCGGTTGACGAGGAGGCGCTGCGGCACAATGCTCCTGCGTGGGCGGCTGGCAACAAAAATCCCCTGATGCTTAACGCGTCCGGGGATGAGCAGGAGCCACTGCGCGCCTATCTCTCATCTTCCAGATCGAATCTGCCGGAATTGGCACCCTGGTTTATCCGGGTTGCCGAGGCTTCACAGGGCCGGTCCCTCTGCCTCTCTGGATGAAAGTATGGGCCTATTCGATTGTGGGATGCTTTATATCAGGTTGCCCCGCGTTTGTCAAATGACAAGAGAACCGGGATGGCTTCCCTGCCGGCGACAGCATTTCGCCTCAGGCTCCATCCATGCTAGAATGGCCTCTGTGATATTCACTATATACGGGCACAACCCTGATGCCCGACATTCTGCCCACCCCTGAGAGTGTAACATGCGCCTGATGTGTATCGCTTGCGAAGTCCTGGCCCGGCCGCTCTATCTGTCTGCGGCGCGGTCGCCCCACATCGTTGACATCCAGCTCTTCCGCCGCGGCCTGCACAACGACCCGGCGGACCTGCGGGAGACACTGCAAGCCGCGGTCGATGAGGCCTCTGCACGCACCTTCCCTAACGGCCAGCCCGCGTATGACGCCATCGCGATGGGCTATGGCCTGTGCGGGCAGGCTACCGCCGGGCTCATCGCGCGCCAGCTTCCGGTGGTCATCCCGCGCGCCCATGACTGCATTACCCTGTTCCTGGGCAGCCGCGAGAGTTACCGTTACCAGTTCGACAACTTCCCCGGCACCTACTGGTATGCGCAGGACTACGTGGAGCGCGACGACGGTGGCGGCGGCGCGCTGGCATTGGGCGCGGGCGACATGGGGTTGAACAATACCTATGAGGAATATGTCGCCAAGTTCGGCAAGGACAACGCCGACTATCTGATGGAAGTGCTGGGCGGGTGGCAGCAGCACTACAAGCGCGCGGCGGTCATCGATATGGGCGTCGCGGATATCTCCGAGACGCTGGCGCGGGCCGAGGCGGATGCGAGCCGCCGCGGCTGGGTCGTGGATCGGGTCGCGGGCGACCTGGTGCTGGTCAAGCGCCTGGTGGATGGGGACTGGGACGGCGACTACCTGATCATGCAGCCCGGCGAGCAGTTGCGCATGACGTATGACGAGAAGATTATCGGCTGCGGCATTGCGCGGCCAGTATCCCAGGATGGTAATAACCGATAACCCGGAACCAACGCTGTGGCCGGTGTCTCGCTATGCCACCTGCGTTGACCTAGATAGGGATTTGTGTGATGACTACGACGCTGGAGTCGCCGGTCCAGGTTGTGCGGGCAGAGCCGCGCACGACTGCCCAGGTTAAGTTCGCAGACGGCCGCACGTATGAGGCGCCCGTCGGCACATTGTTGGAGTGGTATGTCCGCGCAGCGGCCGCGGACCAACCCTGGCCCAGCCCGATCGTCGCCGCGCTGATCGACAATCAGTTGCGCGAGCTGACGTACCCGGTGGAGCACGATATCCTTGTCCAGCCGCTCGGCATGGATGACCGCGACGGCAGCCGCATCTACCGCCGCTCGCTCACGTTTCTGCTGGTCGTGGCTGCCAGCGAGCTTTTCCCCGAAGCACGCCTGACCGTGGACCACTCGGTCACGTTTGGCGGCTTCTACTGTGAGGTGGAGGGCCGCGGCCCCTTTACGCCCGGCGAGCTGGCGCAGATCGAGGCGCGGATGCGCGAGATCGTGGCGCTGGATGCGCCCATCCACAAGCAGCGCGCGCCGCTGGCCGATGCCATCGAGCTGTTCCATCGCCGCGGGGAGGAGGACAAGGTCAGGCTGCTGCGCCACCGCAACAAGAGCTACCTGGTGCTGTATGAGATGCGTGGGTATGCGGGTTACTTCCACGGCTACATGACGCCCTCTGCCGGTTACGTGCCCTACTTCAATCTGCATCCCTACGATCCGGGCTTCATCCTGCGCTTCCCGACGCGGCGGCAGAACACCGCGCTGGAGCCGGTGGTGGAGTATCCCAAACTGGTTGCGGTGTTTCGCGAGTACGGCCAGACGCTGCGGCTGCTCGGCGTGCAGGATGTTGGCGCGCTGAACGACGCCATCCTGGCCGACCGCACCGGGGAGATTGTCCTGGTTGCGGAGGCACGCCATGAGCAGCGCATCGCGCGCATCGCAACGCAGATTGCGGAGCACCATGAGCAGTTGCGCCTGGTGCTCATCGCCGGCCCGTCGTCGTCAGGCAAGACGACCTTTTCGAAGCGGCTGGCCGTGCAATTGCTTGCCAATGGTGTGCGGCCTATCGCGATCGAGCTGGACAACTACTTCGTAGATCGCGAGCTGACCCCGCGCGACGAGCAGGGCAACTACAACTTCGAGGTGTTGGAGGCGCTGGACCTGCCGCTTTTCAACGAGCAGTTGGCTGCGCTGATGGCCGGCCAGGAGGTCCAGTTGCCCCGCTACAACTTTATCACAGGCAAGCGCGAGCCGGGGAGCGTGATCCAGTTGGGTCCCGACCAGATACTGCTCATCGAGGGCATCCATGGCCTGAATCCGCGCCTGGTGTCGGGCGTCCCCGCCGAACGGGTCTTCCGTATCTACATCTCGGCGCTGACGCAGCTCAACATCGACCGGCACAACCGCGTCTCCACGACCGACAACCGGTTGATCCGGCGCATCGTGCGCGACGCGCGCACGCGCGGCTACACTGCAGCCGACACGATCGGCCGCTGGGAGAGCGTCCATCGGGGCGAGCGCGACTTCATTTTCCCGTACCAGGAAAACGCGGATGTGATGTTCAACTCTGCGCTGGTCTACGAGTTGTCTGCGCTGAAGCCGCTGACCGAGCCGCTGCTGCGCCAGATCGAGCCGGGCGAGCCCGGTTTCACCGAGGCCAAGCGCCTGCTGGCCTTCCTCCAATGGTTCGAGCCGGTGCCGTCCGACCCGATCCCCGACAATTCCATCCTGCGCGAGTTTATCGGCGGCAGTAATCTGGAGAAGTTCGCACCCTGGCAGCGGACATGAGGGGAGCCTTGACGATGCAGATACGTGTGTATGCGACGCTGCGCGACCTCGTGGGCAGCAGCGTCATCGAACTGGACGTGACCGGACCGACCGATGTGCGCGCGATCCTGCAGCAGGCTGCGGCCGCGCATCCGTCGCTCGCGGTCAAGCTATGGGATGCGGATGGCGGTCTGAGCCGCACGATCCAGGTGCTGGTCAACGGCCGGCCCATCCAGTACCTCCAGGGCCTGGCAACACCGGTCAACCCTGGCGACGACCTTAAGATGTTCCCGCCGATTGGCGGTGGTTAAATGCGTTGTGGCCGGTCAGAGACCGGCCACAATGGCGCAAAGGCACAGCCGTCAACGAATTAGACATGCCGGGCTTTGGCGCCACGGCGGATGAAAAACGCGTGCTATACTGAAGGCAGCGGCCGTCCGTAAGAGAGATCGACGCCAATGTGGTGCCAGTAACAGCTAAGCTCGCCAACGAATTGGATCCGCGTACCCTAGCGCACCACAGCATGTGGACCCTTCCTTGGGGGAAGCCAACACGCAGGACAATCTGTCCCTTTCGAGAGGGTACGCCAGGACGGGCGCAGGAGGCACAAGATGGAAGTCGTGTTCAAGTTGTGCGCCGGCCTGGACGTCCACAAGAAGATGATTGTGGCTTGTGTGCGCTTGTCGAGTTCCGAAGGGGTGCGCAGCGTCGTCAAGCGCTTCGGCACGACCTTAGCGGAGTTGGAAGCCCTGGCGGCTTGGCTCGCCGGCTTCGGCATCACCCACGTGGCAATGGAAAGTACGGGGGTGTACTGGAAGCCGGTCTACAACGTGTTGTCGGCGCAGTTTGAGCTCTGGATTGTGAATGCCCGGGACCTGAAGCAGGTGCCGGGGCGCAAGACCGACGTCCAAGACGCGGCATGGATCGCGCAGCTCAGGCAATACGGTTTGCTGCAGCGCAGTTTCATCTCGGATGTCGAGCAGCGCGACTTGCGCGATCTGACCCGCTACCGCACCCGCTTGCGGGGTGAGCGGACCGCGGCCAGCAACCGGCTGGAGAAGATCCTGGAGGACTCGAACATCAAGCTCTCCCGCGTGGTCAGTCACATCCAGGGCGTGTCCGCGCGCCTGATGGTGGAAGCGCTGATCCAGGGTGAGACCGACGTGACGAAGATGGCCAATCTGGCGCTATCGACGTTGCGGCAGAAGATCCCGGAGTTAGAAGCGGCCCTGGTGGGACGCATTTGGGAGCAGCATCGTTTCATGTGGCGTGAGCTGTTGTATCAACTGGACAGCCTCAATGAACGCATTGCCGCCCTCGATGTGCGCATTCGCCAGGCGACGGCGCCCTATGAGGCCATCGTGCAGCGCTTGGACGCCGTTCCAGGCATCGATCGCGGCACCGCCGCAGTGATCCTGGCCGAGATCGGGCCTGATGTGACGGCCTTTCCGACCGCCCAGCACCTGGCCTCCTGGGCTTGCGTATGTCCGGGCAACAACCTCAGTGCGAACAAGCGCCACAGCGGGCGCACGCGCCGCGGCCAGAACTGGCTGCGCCCAGCCTTGGTGCAAGCCGCCTGGGCCGCCTCGCACACGAAAGATACCTATCTCAGCTCGCAATTCCATCGCCTGCGCGCCCGGCGCGGCGAAAAGCGCGCCGCCGTCGCCGTCGCCCATTCCATCTTGATCGTGGTCTACCACCTCCTGGCCAATCCCGAAGCTGTCTTCACCGAACTCGGTGGCGACTACTTCCTGAAACGCAATGCGGAGCAAGAAGAACGCCGAGCTGTCCGGAAGCTCACCGCACTGGGGTACAGCGTGACGCTCACCCCAGCCCCAGCGGCCGCGCCCGCACCTAGCTGACAGTCATCCAGCCGGAATGCTGACTGTCCCACAACACCGGCGCCCGGGCCGGTCTAGCTTCGTGTTGCCCGCGACCGGCTAATGGGCAATGTCTCGGGTTTTGTTTTTCAGGACAATGGCGCTGCGGCGCCCGGAACGCATGAACGAATTGCGGTCTGGAGCAGCTATTCGCTCATGCGTTGCTGGAATGCGTTGACGGCTACCCCAGGAACTCAGATAATCTCCAGCTCCCGTAGCTTGGCCTCAGGCACTACGCCGTCCACCCAGCCGCGCTCCGCATAGTACTCCGCCAGCATCTTGTCCAGCTCGCAGACCGAGCCGAACGAACCCGGCGACTGCGAAGGCTCGTTCAGGAAGCGCTTCGGCAGGGTGTCGTCTTTCCCCGTGATGCCGCACAGGTTGTTGATGTGGCGTTCCAGGTTGTAGACGCGCTCGCCCACCTTCAGCAGGTAGTCCGCAGAGCAGGGCGCGCCGGTGATGGCCGTATACTGCGCGGCGAAGCCGTCGAGCGATTGGGAGAAGGTGCCGAACTTGCAGACATCCAGGCAGTCGGTCACGGCATGGACGTTCTGGAAGATCATCGCCAGCTTGCCCTTGCCCTCCCAGGCCAGCGGGTCGGCCTTTTCTGAGGGGCCGAGGACATTGCCGACCACCTCGGCAGCCGGGGTGTAGCCGCGCAGGTGGCACGCGCCGCGATTGGAGGTGGCATAGCCGATGCCCATGCCCTTAATGCCGCGCGGGTCGTAGGCCGGGATGGCCTGGCCCTTGACGTGCATGCCCAACTCGGGATGGCCCAGCTTGGCCGCAGCCTGGCCTGTGCCTTCGGCCAGGATGTCGCCCACGCCCTCACGGAACGTGATCTTGCGCATCATTTCGACCATGGCGTGCGTGTCGCCCCAGGCCAGCCCGTCGCCGTTGGCATGGCCGCGCTGCGTGTATTCCATATACATCGCCAGCACGACGCCGATTTCGATGGCATCGAAGCCCCAGTCATTGGCGCGATCGATCATGAACGCGACGGCCCGGATGTCGTCGTTGTCGCACATCGCGCCCAGCGACCAGGCCGGTTCGTACTCGATGCTCTCCATGCGGACCTTCCACGGGCCTTCCGTGACCTCGACCTCTTTCTTGCAGGCGACCGGGCAGGCGTGGCAGGTGGGGTCGTCGACGAGGATGTTCTGCTTGACATATTCACCGCTGAGCAGTTCCGCGCGATCACCGAAGTTGGTGTGCTGCGCGTTGCGGGTCGGCAGGCCGCCCAGGGCGTTGTCCATGTTCATGAGCACGTTGGTGCCGTAGACCGACAGGCCGCCCTTGCGCGGGGAGGTCACGACGCGCTCATCGGTGAGCTGTGCCAGCGCCACCTTCTGCGCTGCGCGGAAGGCTTCCCGGTTGGCAGGGCGGGGCCGGTTGGCGTGGACGCCCTTGATGACGATGGCCTTGAGATACTTGGAGCCGCCGACCGCACCCGTGCCGCCCCGGCCCGAAGAGCGGTCATTCTCATTCATCCAGTTGGCGAACTTGACCAGATGCTCGCCGGCCTGCCCGATGGCGATCACGCTGACATCTTTCTCGCCGTGGCGTTCTTTGAGCGTCTCGATGGTTTCATGCACGCCCGTGCCCCAGAGGTCGCTGGCCGGGTGCAGCGTCACTGTGCCGTTCTCCACCAGGGCATAGACCGGCGTTTCCGCCTTGCCCTTGAAAACGAGGCCGTCCAGCCCCGCCCACTTGAGCCGCGCCGCAGACCAGCCGCCCTGGTGCGAGTCGGTGACAGTGCCCGTCAGCGGCGACTTCGTCACGACTGCGAGACGGCCGCTCATGTTGACGTCGGTGCCGGTCAGGGGGCCGTTCATGAAGCACAGGAGGTTGTCCGGCGAGAACGCGTCCACTGTGGGGCCGTTGTCGTAGACGTATTTCACGCCCAGTCCGCGCGCGCCGATGTACTTGCGCGCATCTTCGTCGTCGATCGGCTTGTAGTCGATGTGTCCGGTCGTCAGGTCGATCCAGGCGACCCGGTTCACAAATCCGCCCAGTGGCATATCTTCCTCCTTGAATGATGTTGCGCTTGCGTTGGGTTGATAAGGGAACAAAAAGCGGCAGGACGTTATATCCTATCGATATAACGTCCTGCCGCTTGCAATTGGCCCCGAAAGATGGATTGTTAGCTCTCGGCGCTTCGTCTCAGTGATGGGCGGTGAGAGGTTGGGTCTCACAGACTCCCTTGCGCGAAGCGTACGGATTGTGATGTGAAGTGCAAAGTGGATTATACATCATCCTGCCGCGCACGCAAATCGGCCGCGGCGGCGGGCGGGAATTCCAAATGTGCGCGCGAGTGCAGGCATGCTGAGCGGAGGCCGCCGCTGGCGGTGAGCGGAGTCGAAGCGCGCCTGCACCGTGGCGATCCTTCGACTGCGGCCCTGCGGGCCTCCGCTCAGGATGCTTTGCCGCCTGCATTTGGAATTCCTGTGGCGGCGGGTGCATCCTTCGACTGCGCAGCGGAAAAACGCTGCTCCGCTCAGGATGCTGGCGCGTCCATGCCTTGGGAATCGCCGGCAGAGGGTGCACTATCGAACGCCTTGGCGAACAGGCGCTCGATCACTGCGTCGGCTTCGTCGGCGAAGCGGCGGAAGCGGGCGACATAATCATGCCCGGCCGCGGTCAGCTGCGCGCTGCCGCCTTTCACGCCTCCGCGCTGGCGTTCGACCAGGCGGAGGCCCAGCGCCTGTTCCATTTCGTCCAGCCGGTGCCAGGCCAGCGCATAGGTGATCTTCATCTGGCCGGCCGCGGCCCGGATCGAACCCGTCGCGTCGATGGCTTCGAGCAGTTGGACGCGCCAGCGGCTCAGGACGACCTGGCCCTCCACCTCCAGCCAGAGGTTCGCGTGCACGGAGAGCTGCGGGCCTACGGGCATCGGATGATCCCCTGCGCCCACAGGCAGCCGCCGCACGTGGGGTAGGGATTGCCGAAGCAGTCTTCCTCATTGCTCAGGCTGCAATCGCAGCCGCCGCAGAAGGTGCAGGGCGAGAAGTCGAAGGCCTGCACGCGGCGGCGGAACGCCAGGTGCTCCGGCTCATACCACAGCTCCGTGAGGCTCTGTCCCGGCAGACGCCCGACGATGTAGCGGCGGCTGACGCGCGTGCGGTTGTTCAGGTAGCTGGTGTGGTCGTGCAGGAGCGGGAGACAGGGGGTCAGGCTGCCATCCCACCCGACCACGCCCGCGCCGGCCTCGATGAAGGGACAGCGATTGTTCGCATCGCCCAGGGTTGCGCCGGAGAAGGTGATGCTGCGATTGCTGCGCATGGCCTGGTACAGCACCGGCGCGGTCACCTCGTTGAAGTCCATCCTGGGCAGATCAAGGTGTGGCGTCCACGGCGAGGGCAGGTAGGCGATATCATTGAGCGCGCGACCATACAGGAGCTCGCTGCGCATCTCTGCGGTGTAGGGCATCACGTTGGTCACGAGGTACTGCGAAGCGCCCAGCGTGGTGCCCAGGCTGAGCACCGCAGGCAGGTCCGCAATGTTCCGGCGCATGGCGACGAACGCAATACCAAGTTCCGGCCGCCGTGGGAGCCGGGGCGCGCGCAGGTCGCTGAACTGCTGGACGTTCTTGAGCACCATCGGCAAGGCCGCGCCGAGCCGCACGTCGGTGTAGCTCTCCGGCCGCGCGCCGTCCAGCGAGACCCACAGCCGGTCCAGTCCGAGGTCGATCAGATCGCGCGCTCGGGCCTCGGTCAGGAGGGTGGCGTTGGTAATCATTTCGGTGTAGCAGCCCAGGGCCTTGACGCGCGCCACCATGTCCAGGATGCGCGGGTGGCTGAGCGGCTCACCGAAGCCGCCGAAGAACACGCTGGGCCGGGGCGTGAACTGCTCCAGCCCGGCCAGGATGGCGGCAAAGGTCGCCTCGTCCATCTTGCCCAGGGACTCATCCCAGATATTGCGTACACAGGTACGGCACGCCAGGTTGCAGATGTTGGTGGGTTCGATGTACAGCTTGGCGAGGCTGCTCGCCGCGCGGCGCACCGTGACTCCGCCCGTCTGCTCGGTCAGGGCCGCGGTCTCGCCCGGCCGCAGCCCATACCGCGCGGCTACTTCCGCCGGCAGGACGAGCCGTCCCTGTTCGTCCACAAAGGCGTCTTGTTGTCCTTGCACGCCACACCTCACGATTATCCCCGCCGTGACCCGCCAGCCCGTGGCAGAATTTCGATCGGGTCAGGGGTCAACGCATCACATTACCGGTAACCTTCAACCTGCAACGTGCGCACCTGTAATCTGCTGATCAAACTACTTCCAGCCCGTTCGCGTCCGGCAGCGCAGGGAACGGCGCGTGCGGCTCCTGCTGATACCAGAACGCGGTCGAGGCGATGTCGTCCTGCAGCGGCAGGTAGCGCAACTGGCCGTCCAACGGCTTGCGCCAGCCGAGCGCCTGGATGGTGACGCGGAGGTCCTGCTCGAAGCGGATGGGGTCCATGATGTGCCAGCGGTACAGGCCGAACCGCTGCTGGCTCTGGTACGCGCCGTCCGGCTTGATGACCTGTGGCATGCCCAGGAAGGGCGTCGTGTACACGCCATACTGCCCCTGCGGGAACTCGAAGCCCCACGCGCCGCCGAAATAGTCTTCGGTGCCTGTCCCGCAGATGGTCGGCCACTCGGTGTCGCCGTCCATGTAGAACTTGATCTCGCCTTCGCCCCACCAGCCCGAGTTGTTGGAGCCCCAGGCGATGTACGTGCCGACATAGTGGCCCCAGCCGCGCACGCCGTCGAGCAGCGTGTGATCCTGCATGTAGGGCAGGGGGTTGTTGCGGCGGAACTGCGCGTGGAAGGTGGCCCGGTCCGCAGGCACGTCGGTCAGGGTGTAGTCGATGGTGTAGAAAAATCCGCCGACCTTTTCGGAGGTCAGGTTCTCGACGGTGATGCGCGCCTGCCGGTGGAAGGGCATCTCCCAGTAGCTGTTGAAGCCCCCGGCCGGGTTGACGGAGATGGGCAGCGAATTGACGTTGCACCGCTCGCCCCAGCCGTTGCAGAAGAAGTCGCCCAGCGGCACTTCCACGGAGGGCGTCTCTTCGCCATCCCAGTAGCAGCGGAGGGCGATGCGGCGCCAGGCGCGCGGGTCAACGGTGATCCAGATGCGCTGGATCGCACCGGAGCCCGCGATGTCCGCCAGGGTCACGGTGCTGTTGGATGGCAGGTCGATGCAGGGTGCAATCTTCCAGCCGCGGCCCAGCTCGACCGCGGCACGCGCGCCCGGCCCCTCGGTCGCCATGCCGCCCTGGCCCTTGGCGCCGGTCGGGTTTTCGGCACTGATGGAACGCGTCTCGGCGCGGGAGAGCTGCGCCAGGTTGCCCAGGCTCATGCCCAGGCCGTTGAAGGGGAGCGGAGAAGTCATCATTGCCTCCAGGAGAGATGTAGACGCCCCCAGTATACCACGTCTGTGCTGGCCCTGACCAAGACAACAGCCTCACCCATCGTACCCGACGCGTGAGGCTGTATGGACCTTGCGGCTGGATTGTTCCCAGGTCGGCCCGCTATGCGGTCGGCCCGCTATGCGGGCTTGGCGGTCTTCACCTGTTTGCGCGGGACCACCGGCAGGATGCGCATGGCGATGTACCAGGCCAGCGCAACCGCGGCCAGCACACCGATGGTGGAAATCCACTCGATAGCCGAGGGCAGGTAGGCCGTGCCTTCCCGGCCCGTCTGGGCGAACAGCGTGCAGCTAAACCGGTTGAGCATCACGCCCCCCAGGAAGAGCAGGGAACCGAGCCACTGGCCCATGCTGCTTTCGCGCAGGGATGGGATGGCGAAAATCAGCATCGGGAGCAACAGGCCCACTGCAACCTCTGCCCGCCAGAGCTGGCTCATCGGGTCGCTCGTCAGGAGCTGCGGCAGGTGACCGGCATAGATGATCTCACCGATGCGCAGCGTCGCCACAATCAGGGCCACCCACATGGCGCCCTTCGCCAGCCCCGCGCCGACCTTGAGGTCGGCCGGGGTTCGCCGCACCTTGCAGGCAATCTTGTAAGTGACGATCGCGATGCTCAACCCGGCCACGACCGAGGACGTGAAGAACTGGAGCGGCAGGATGGGCGTGTACCACAGCTCGTGCAGGCGGTAGGGCATCAGCAAGTACAACGTGCCCAACGTGCTCTGGTGCAGCGACGACAGCGTGACGCCGAAGATGACCACCGGCGCCAGGAGCCGCTCGATGCGGTGCGCCCAGCGCGATTGCCCCGTGCCTTCGAGCAGCGGGGGGGTGTTCTCCACTACCAACACCATCGAGTAGAGCAACACGCACCAGCAGATCTCGAACAGCGGCGAGTGCGCATTGGAGTTGATCATGAACCCGTAGAACCGGTCGGGGCGGCCCAGGTCCAGCACCAGCAGGGCCAGGACGCCGATGTAGCCCAGGAAGCCGGCCATGATGGCAGGCCGCATGGCCGGCTTGAAGCGCTCCAGCCCCAGGATGTGCACCACCGCGGCCATCGTGAAGCCGGCGCCGGAGAAGGCAATCAGCGTGAAGTCGAAGCCGATCCAGATGCCCCAGGCAAAGCCATCGTTCAAGCCGGTTGACGCGCCCAGCCCGGTGAAGAGCCGCCAGACACCGACGACGATGCCTGCCAGGGTCAGGGTGCCGAGGACGATGACCAGCCAGTTGATGCTGGATAGCGCCTCGTTGATTAGATTCGATAGTCCCTGTCGAAACGAAGGGGTAGGTTGTGTTGTAGCAGTCATGTCAACTCCCGTATCGCAACTTGCGCGTGCCTATTCGCTGTCGGTGTGTTCGTGGCCGTGTTCGGCGTGGCGGCCGAGCAGAGAAAACAGGCCCGTTGCCACCGTTGCGACGCCCAGGGCAATCACTGGCGTCCGTTTCATGATCGGTTCGCTGTACTGCGCCACGCGCTGTTCGGGCAGACCCTTGAAGCCCAGCTCCTCGAACGGCACATCGGAGATGTAGAGGCGTGACGTACCGCCGACCTCGAACTCGCCATAGACGTGGTTCACGTAGTGGTCCGGATTGGCCTTGATGCGCGCATGGGCTTCAGCCAGCATCTCTTCCCGCGTGCCGCCCTTCAGCGCGCCCGTCGGGCAGGCCGACGTGCAGGCAGCCTTCTCGCCCACCGCCAGGCGGTCCTGGCAGTAGTCGCACTTGCTGATGACGCCCAGCGCGCCGTCCCAGCCGAAGGTGGGCACATCGAACGGGCACGCGTATTGGCAGTAGCGGCAGCCGATGCACTTGCTCGTATCGCAGACGACCAGACCCGGCTCCACCCGCTTCAGTGCGCCAACCGTGCAGGCTGACACGCAGGCCGGTTCGAGGCAGTGCATGCACTGGCGTTTGACATTGCGCTCCAGGCCCGCTGCCAGCTCGAACTTCTCGACGAAGGTCAGGTTGCTGGCCGTGAGTGCGCTCGGCAATACCTCCGGCGCCTCACGGCCCTTGACCTCGTTGCAGGCCCGCTGGCAGGCGCCGCAGCCGATACAGCGGCTTACGTCGATCAGCGTGCCCGGCGTCTTGCCCGGATCGACCTGGTTTGAAGCCTGGGCCGAGGCCTTGGCACCTTTGGGCAGATTGGTCGCCAGGACCGCGCCGCCTGCGGCTACGGCCGCAAGTTTGATGAACTGCCTGCGTGTATATTGGGTGCCGTTGTCCGGCTGTGCATCGTGCTTCATGTTCTTGACCGTCATCGTGGCCTCCGGCTAATCAGCAGGGCGCCGGCGAAGCCTATAACCAGGCCGAGGAACCCGCCGATACCCATTGTCAATCCCATCCCTACGATTGCGTTGCGGCGCAACTGAGCCGCCTGCGCCGTCGTCGTGTTTACCTGTGTTTCCAGTTCCTCGATCCGTTCGTTAGCCACCTGCAACTGGCGGGTGGTCTCGCCGCGGGTCGGTGCCCCACCCGTGCCGGACTCTGTCGCGGCTGCTGCCGAACTGTGGCAGCGGATGCAGACATCTGAAGCGACCGTGAACGAGTGGTTGCTGACGACGCTGACACCTTCGCTGGCCGCCTCAGCCTTCTCGCGCTCGCTGACGGCCATGTGGCAGCCAGAGCAATTCACAGCGGTGATGTCATGAACCGCATGCGCCAGTTCGGTCTCGACATCAGAATGGCACGAAGAACAGAGCTCTTCCTCGGTGGGCAGCCGCAAACCCTGCGTGTGAGCGGGGTGGCAGTCGTAGCAGTCCAGGTTCTTCTGACCGTGCAGGCTCTGCTCCCATTCGGCGAAGGCAGCGGCATGACAGCCGTGGCAGGTCTCCGACTCCATCGGCAGGATCATCGTTTCGGCCTTCGGATGACCTTCCTTGTATTCGCCGTGGCACGACTCACAAGTCACCTTGCCGGTTCGAGCATGGGTTGAGTTCTCCCAGATGACGCCGGTTTCCTCGTGGCAGCTTTCGCAAACAGGCTTGCCCGGCTGCGCGTGGGCGATGGCATCTGCATCAGCCTGCGCGGCTGCCATCGTGTCAGCGTTGGTGACTGCCGTCAACGATAGAGCGAGGACCAGGAGGACGAATGTGGGGATGATCGCGGGCCACAGGGAGCGCTTGAGGCGCTCCCCCAGCCCTCTTATTGAGTTATGCATGATGTTAGTCTCCGGAAAGTTTCTGCTGGCTCAGACCATCGGGTAGCGCTGGAAAACGTCGCACTTGACACAGTCCTCGGGAATCTGACCCTCGGCATCGAAGCGGGCTTGCCAGCAAGGCTGGTCAGGGTGCTGTGCCGCCGCACACTGGCTCTTGGTTGCCGGGCTGCAGCCCTTCACATCCCAGCAGGCCGCAGAAGCTGCGGAGGCTGCCGATGCACCGGGTGCCGTACTCGTAGAAGAAGCAGGTGCAGCAGGCATGGCGGCCGAAAGGCCCGGCTGGATGCGCTGGTCTTTGATGGCCGGCGGGATGATGAACGGCGCCACCGGCTCCTTGGCGGGAGCAGGCATGCGGACAGGCGCTGCCGGGCGAGGGGCAGTCGGCTGAACGGCAGGCCGCGCCTCCGGGTGCTTGGCGGCATAGTCGTGTGCTTCTGCTTCCCACCGGCGGTCGAGCCGCTTCAGGCCGTACACCAGACCTGCCAGCACCAGCGCCGGCACGCCGAAGCGCAGTGCAACCATGCCGAAGAAGACAAGTAGATCAACGAAGTTAGGCATTGGAACCTCCAAATACAACCAGTCAAACTAGACCGTGCGGTGGGCATCCCAGGTGCGCAGGTAATGGCTCATCATGAACAACATCGCGGCGGGCAGCGCCAGCCGCAGTGTCAGTCCGATTGCGAAGGTGAGAGCTTCCATGATGTCCTCCCGTTTTCCTGCCTGGCAAGCTAGGCCGCTGTCTGTAAGGTGCTGTTACCGAGTGTGATTTCACTATTCCGAGTATATCAGGCAGGAGAGGCGGGGTAAATCGGGTGGTTTACCCATCTTGGCGATGGGTGTTATACCCATGCGCGCGCGAGGACGTCTTTGTTGTGGCTCGGTCGTGTTGTGGCACGGTCGTGCAGCCTTCGGTTGCGGAGACCTGCCATAGCATAGGGGAGAAAGGGATGTTGCGGGCAGGGCTTACCTCAGGAATTCCAAATGTACGCGAGAGTGCGGGCATTCTGAGCGGAGCACAGCGCAGTCGAAGAACGCCCGCACGGCCTTCATCCTTCGACTACGGCCCCCGGGCCTCCGCTCAGGATGCCTTGCCGCCTACATTTGGAATTCCTGGGGCTTACCTCTGCCCGCAACTCTTACTTGAGCTCGATGAGGCCCTTTTCGATGGCGTAGCGGACCAGTTCGACGCGGCTGTGGAGGTTGAGCTTGGCCATGATGTTTTCGCGGTGGCGGTTGACCGTCTTGACGCTGATGACCAGGGCGTCGGCAATCTCCTGGTTGGAGTGGCCCTCAGCGATCAGCGTCAGGACCTCCCGCTCCCGTTCGGTCAGTTCTTCGAAGCCGCGTGCGCCGGCACCGGGCGATTCGCGGCGCTGGAGATATTCGTTGACCAGCACGCGCGCGACCGACGGGAAGAGGAACATGCCGCCGCCGCTGACCGCGTGAATCGCACCGATCAACTCATTCGGCGCGGCGCGTTTGGGCACATAGCCCGACGCGCCCGCAGACAGCATCTCGAAGAAATACTGGTCATCCTCGTGCATGGTCAGCGCAAGCACGGCGATATCGGGGCAGCAGGCCTTGATGCGCCGCGTGGCCTCGATGCCGTTCATGTCGGGCATGGAGATGTCCATGAGCACGACATCGGGCCGCAGTTCCTCGGCCATGCGCACGCCCTCGCCGCCGGTCTCGGCCTCACCGACGATCTGTAGTTCTGGGTCCGCGCTCAACAGCATGCGCAGCCCGGCGCGCAGGACAGCGTGGTCATCTACCAGCAACAGCCTTACAGAAGCCATCTCTCACACCTTCTCAACCAGGCAACGAGTCACCACGGAAGACACGGAGTATACGGAAATCGCAATAGTATCTATGGCTTTCCGCATAGTCCGCGTGTTCCGTGGTTATCTTGCACGTCATCCTTCGACTGGCGGGACTGCGCGAACTGTGGCTGCGCCGCCCACCCGCTCAGGATGCTTGATCCCATCTTTCGTAATTCTCAATTTCTAATTCGTAATTGATCAGCGCGTCTCCGTCACCTTGTGCAGCGCACGCGGACGATCCGGGTCCAGGTCGCGCGTATGGGCCAGGTTCGCGGCCAGCAGTTGGCCGGGGACGATGCTCACCAGCGGCGATAACCATTCGGGTACGCCGGCGGGCAGGGCCAGCGGGATCCGTGCCAGGCTGAGCGCGGCCTCATCATCGCTGATGACAACCAGTTCCGCCTGCTGCTCGCGCACGGTGGCCATGAACGCCTTGAGTTCGGGTAGCATCCGGCCCGACGGTGCGATGACGATGACCGGGAAGCCGCGGGCCACAAGCGCAAGCGGGCCGTGCAGGAAGTCTGCGCTGCTGTACGGCTCGACAACCGTGTAGGTCATTTCCTTTAGCTTCAGGGCCATCTCGAAGGCGGTGGCATAGTTATAGCCGCGGCCGATCGTGACGCACGATTCCATATAGCGGTAGCGCTCTGCAACGAGGGCGATGTCCTCGTGCAGCGCCAGCACCTCCGCGACCTGCTCCGGCACGCGATGCAGCGCATCCATCCGTTCTTCGCCGGCCAACGCCACGCTCAACAGGGCAATCGCGGCCAGCTCGGCGGTGTAGGTCTTGGTCGCGGCCACGGCCAGCTCCTCGCCAGCGTGCAGCCCGATGACGAATTCGGCAGCCTGCCCCAGGTCCGACGCGGGGAAGTTGGTGAGCGCCGCGGTCAGCGCACCCTGGCGCCGCGCCTCCGCCAGCACAGCCACGATGTCGGGGCTTTTCCCGCTCTGGCTGATGCCCAGGACGAGTGCGTTGCCGAAGCGCGGGGGCGCCTCGTAGATGGTGTAGAGGCTCGGCGCGGCCAGCCCGACCTGGAGGCGATTCGCGGCGCCGAGCAGGTACTGGGCATAGCGTGCCGCGTTGTCGCTCGTCCCGCGGGCCGCGATGATGACGTGGTCCACGTTGCGGCGGCGGATTTCGGCGGCCAGCGCCTCGGCCCCGGCGCGTTCTCTTGCCAGCACGCGAGCCAGCACCTCCGGCTGTTCGTGGATTTCCCGGTAGACGTGCGTTGTCTGTAGGTCCAGTGTCATGGAATACATCTCCCTGCGAACCGGTCTTCTGGTTTTGCGAAACGTAGCATAGCCCCTCGTGGGCGTGCTGCACGTCTGGGTAGCGTCAGGATGGGCACAAGGCCCTACCCTACGTTCGGCCAGGGCGGTTTCAGAGTGCATCAGGTGAACCCACCCGGCAACTGAAGTTGCAGCTACCGTTGCGAAGTCTGCCTTCGCAGACTGGAAACTAACCGACGCAGGTCGGTTTTGCAGTGGTAGCCGCAGTTTCAACTGCCAGGCAGAAGGCACGAGTGCAACATGATTTCGCCCCTACGTTCGGCGGCTGTACCTTGACTTATCGGCCGGCAGCGGCCTCGTAGACCACCTCGCCGCCCACGATGGTGCTGTGGACGTGCAGATCTGCGGTGAGCAGCACCAGGTCGGCCCGGCTTCCTGCCGCGACCCGTCCGCGCTCCTCCTCAAGGCCGAGCACGCGTGCCGCAGTGGTCGTCATGGCACCCAGCGCCTCGTTGGGCGTGCAGCCCGTAAAGCGAATCACATTGCGCAGCGCCTGATCGAGCGACAGGATGCTGCCGGCCAGCGTGCCGTCCGCCAGCCGCGCGCTCGTCTCGTCCACGTAGACATCGTAGTCGCCGAGCAGGTGCTGGCCCGCGGGCATGCCCAGCGCGGCCATCGCATCGGTCACGAGGCTCATGCGCCAGCCCTCCAGCGCGCGCCAGATGATGCCGATGACGGAGGGGTGCGTATGGATGCCGTCCGCAATGAAGCCCACGGTCACGCGCGGGTCGGCCAGGAGCGCGCCGATCAGACCTGGCTCGCGGTGTGCGAATGCCGGCATCGCGTTGAACAGGTGCGTGCCGTAGCGGATGCCTGCGTCGAAGCCTGCGACGGCCTCGTCGTAAGTTGCCATGCTGTGCCCCGCGCTTACGACGACTCCGCGCTCCGTCAGGCTGCGAATCACGTCGAGCGCGCCCGGCAGCTCCGGCGCGAGCGTGAAGATCCGGACACCGGTCTCCGGCGACCAGTCGCGCACCGCATCGACGGTGGGCGACTGCAGGTAGTCGGGGTTGTGTGCGCCCTTCTTCTTAGGGTTGAGAAACGGCCCTTCGACGTGCAGGCCCAGCGGCAGCGCACCGCGGAAGTCCGCAGGAATGTCTAGGACGATCGCGCGCGCGGCCGCGACGGTCTCCAGCGGCGAGGTGATGATGGTCGGCAGGAACGCGGTCACCCCGTAGCGCGCATACTGCGCCGCGACGGTCCAAATCGAAGACGGGTCGGCGGTGAAGTCGTGGCCGAACGCGCCGTTGAATTGCAGGTCGATGAACCCCGGCGCGACGATCAATCCCTGCGCGTCGAACTGCGTTGCGCCCGCCGGGCAATCCACTTCAGACATCGGGCCGACGGCGACAATCTGCTCGCCGTCGATGAGCACCGCGCTGTCCGGGATGGTGACGGAGGGCGTGTACGTGGTGGCATGGTGTATGTAGAGCATGGTTACTTGATCTCCGGCAGACTCGCGGCCGCGATGGACTGTCCCACACGGCGGCTCTTTTCGTCGGGCAGTTGCAGGTTGACCCGGCCGGCCAGCTCGGGGAACTCGGCGGCCAGGACAGCCTGGGCACCTTCCAGGATGATTTGTCCGCCCGAACCGGATGTGACCCGGCCCAGGATCAGCACGTGGCTCAGGTCGTAGAAGTCGGCGTAGTGGGCCAGCGCGTAGCCGAGATACGCGCCGATGCTCTGCCAGATGGCCTGTGCGCCCGCGTGCCCGGCCTCCAGCCGCGCCTGCACGACCTTCAGCCGTTCCGCATCGGTGATGCCGCCCGGCAGGTCGATGCCCGCGGCTCCTGCCAGCCGGAAGACGCACTGCTGCGAGAAGTAGAGTGCGCCCACCCCCCGGTCGCCCGACCATTCGTCTACCGGGCCGTCCGGATTGTAGTCCACCGGTGCGAAGGCCAGTTCGTTCAGCCAATCGGTGATGTTGCCCTGTGGTGTCACGTAGCCCACGGCCTGGCTGGAGCCCATTGCGATGCCCAGCACCGCGTTCTCTTCGAGCGACATGGAACCGGCCAGCGCGGTCACTTCGCCGTCGTTGACCACCTCGAACGGCACGCCGAACTCATCGCGGATGCGCAGGAACAGGCTGCGGACCGCGTCGAAGCGCTCCGCGGGCACCCCGCGGAACAGCGACGCGACCATCGGCCGGTTGTCCACGATGACCCCGGCAGAGCTGCCGCCGATGGCATCCACGCGCGGCAGTTTGGAGGCGGCAAGCCGGATAGCGTTGCGGACATGCTCGTAATGATACGCCGGGTCGCTCTGCTTGCGCGGCTCCCAGACGATTTCCTCGCTGAAAATCGCCTCGCCGTCCACCACGGCCGATACCTTCAGGTCGGACGCACCCAGGTCGAAGCCCACGCGGCAGCCTTCCAGGTGGCGGCCCAGCGCGCGTTCCAGCTCGTGCTCGGCCGGCACGTCCTCCGCCGCGCATGGGACGACGGTGAACGGGTGCTGGTAAACCTGCTCGCCCATGAAGTGATAGTCGAAGTCGCGCGCGCCGCCGGCCGCGTAGACCGCCGCGATGTGCTGCCCGATGCTGCGCGGCCCGCCGACGTAAACTTTCCAGCCGCCGCGCTGCCAGAGCAGGAATTTAACCAGCCGCTCGACATACATCAGGTTGGCGGCTGCCTGGGGGTGACTTTCGCCATAGACGATGGTTTCGAAGCGGGACAGCGCGCCGTTGACGCGCTCAACGCCGATGACCAGGGGCACGCCCTGGCCTGACGCAATAACTGCGTTGCGGAAGGCTCGATTTGCCAGCGAAGCAGGCCGGAAACCGGGATCGAGGGCCGGAACAAGACGGGGCGGAACCAGCGGAAAGGCTGATGCTGCAGGCGCCGACATGACCACCTCACGGAAGATGATGCGACGACACGCACGCGGTGTCACCGGTAAGGCTAATGATATAGCATTCCGGCGAACTCGTCCATTCGCGCGCAGGTTCGACATTTGAACGTTTTTGTGCTAACGTAAGCCCTGTCGGCATCCTCCTCACAACGGAACAATACAATGACCTTCACACCCAACTATCACCATATGCTGGCGGTGCTGCGCAACGAGCGGCCCGCGCGTCTGCCCGTCTACGAACATATCATCAGTCCGCTCATCATGGAGCGCATCCTGGGCGTCTCCTTTGCGGAAGCGGAGTCCGACAAGGGTGCGGACCTGGACCACTTCTTCCATCATTACTGCCGCTTCTGGCAGGAGATGACCTACGACACCGTCTCGTACGAGGTCTGCATCACGGAGGCGCTGCCCGGACCGGGCGCGATTCGCGGGGGCAAGGGCCAGCTCCAGACGCGCCAGGACGTCAAACGTTACCCGTGGGATGAACTGCCGGCGCGCTACTGGACCATCGCCGCGCCGCGCTTTGACGCGCTTGGCCGTCACCTGCCGGCGGGCATGAAGGCGCTCGGCGGGGTCGGCAACGGCGTGCTGGAAATCAGCGAGGACCTGGTCGGCTTCGAGTACCTGGCCTATATGCGCGCAGACGACCCGGAGCTGTTTGCTGATCTCTACCGTCGCATCGGTGACCTGATGGCGACCATCTGGCAGGAGTTCCTGCACCGCTACACCGATACGTTCGCCATCTGTCGCTTCGGCGACGACCTGGGGTTCAAGACGAGCACACTCGTCTCGCCGCCTGTCATCCGCCAGCATATCATCCCGCAGTACCGCCGCGTCGTGGATATGGTGCGCCGGGCCAACCGTCCCTTCCTCTGGCACTCGTGCGGCAACATCTTCGGCGTAATGGATGACGTCATTGCGCTGGGCATCCACGCCAAGCACTCGAACGAGGACCAGATTGCGCCCTTCGAGACTTGGATCGAGCGCTACGGCGACCGCATTGCGCTGCTCGGCGGCATCGACGTGGATATCCTGTGCCGCGAGGACCCGGACGACATCTTCGAGCGGGTCAAGGAACGCGGGCTGAAATACCGGGCGCTGGCGCGCGGCTATGCGCTGGGTTCCGGCAACTCCATTCCGGACTACGTGCCGGTGGAGGGTTACCTGGCGATGATCCGCGCGGCGCAGGCCATTCGCGCAGCGGAGGGAAACACGTAGCATGGCAGCAGAACTCGATGCCGTCGTTGCGGGCCACCTGTGTCTCGACATAATCCCGGAGATCCCGCCGCAGCCTGCGGGCCTGACCGGCCTGCTTGTGCCCGGCAAGCTCAACGCCATCGGCCCGGCAGTGCTCTCTACCGGCGGGCCGGTGTCCAACACCGGTGTCGTCCTGCACAAGCTCGGCGTGCGCACGCAGCTCATGGGCAAGGTCGGTGACGACCTGTTCGGCATGGCGATCCGCCGCGTCATCGACAGCCACGGGCCGGGGCTGGCCGACGGCATGATCGTGGACCCGGCGGCGACCTCATCATACACTGTTGTAGTCAACGTGCCCGGCGTGGACCGCATGTTCCTGCACCACACCGGCGCCAATGACACCTTCACCGCAGATGATGTGCGGTACGACGTGGTGGCGCGCGCCCGGTTGTTCCACTTCGGCTACCCGCCGCTGATGGCGCGCATGTACGGCGATGACGGCACCGAGGTCTCCGAGCTGTTCCGCCGCGCCAAAGCCACGGGCGTCACCACCTCGCTCGACATGGCGCTGCCCGATCCGGCCTCGCCCGCGGGCCGCGCGGACTGGCCGGCCATCATCCGCAAGGTGCTGCCGCACGTCGATGTGTTTCTGCCCAGCCTCGATGAGATGCTATACATGCTGCGCCGGCCCACGTACGACCGGCTGCTGGCCGAGCATGGCGGCAACCTGCTCTCCGCAGCCACGCCGGACCTGCTGGCCGGCCTGACGGGCGAGATGCTGGACCTGGGCGCGAAGATTGCCGGGCTGAAGCTGGGGCATCGCGGGTTCTATCTACGCACGGCGGACCGTGCTGCTCTCGCGTCTGCGGGCCGCGCCGCGCCCGCGGACCCCCACGCCTGGGCCGACCGCCAGTTCTGGGCCCCCTGCTTCCGGGTCAACGTCGTCGGTACCACCGGCGCGGGCGACTCGACCATCGCCGGCTTCCTGGCGGGCCTGCTGGCTGGCCTGTCGCCGGAGGAGACGCTGACTGCGGCGTCTGCGGTCGGCGCGTGCAACGTGGAGGCCGCGGACGCGCTCGGCGGCATCCGCCCGTGGGAGGAGACGCTCGGCCGCGTGGCCGCGGGCTGGCCCCGGCACACGCTGGGGGTGGACGCGCCGGGCTGGGAGTACGACAGCCGGACCGGCCTGTGGAGCGCCGCCCCTCATCATTCATAATTGACAATTCGTCATTCGTAATTCACCAGAGGTCATCATGTCCTACGCACTACCCCGCAACCACGGCTGCCGCATCTCCGATGCCTGGACCTACGAGGGGATGCAGACGGTCATCCTCGAAAACGAGCTGCTGCGCGTGGTCGTCCTGGCCGGCAAGGGCAGCGATATCATCGAATTCCGCTACAAGCCGCACGACCTCGACTTCATGCTGCAGATGCCCGCGGGCACGCGCAACCCGAACCGGGGCGTGCTCTCCTCGCCGACGAGCGGCACGTTCATCGACTACTACGGCGGCGGCTGGAACGACATCTTGCCGAACGGCGGCCCGTTCTCCACGTACCAGGGCGCGGAGTTCGGCCAGCACGGCGAGGTCAGCCTCATCCCGTGGGAGCACATGATCGTGGAGGACTCGCCGGAGCGCGTGGCCGTCCGCCTGTGGGTGCGGCCCATCCGCACGCCCTTCTTCGTGGAGAAGACGCTCAGCCTCACGCCCGGCCGCGCGGTGCTTACGATCGATGAGCGCGTGGTCAACGAGGGCGGCCAGCCCATGCACCTGATGTGGGGCCAGCACATCGCGCTGGGCCGGCCCTTCCTCGATGAAGGGGCGGTGATCGACGTGCCCGCCCACGGCTTCATCGTCAACGACGTGATGGACAACTACGAGCCGCGGCGCTTCCGGGTCAACGCGCACGCGCGTTGGCCGCACGTGCCCACGCCGGACGGCGCGACCGCAGATGCCAGCCGCATCCCGGCCGTCGGAGAGCAGGCCGCGCAGGAGATGGCCTACATCACGGAACTGACCGATGGCTGGTACGCCGTGACCAACGCGGCGCGGCAGATCGGCTTCGGCGTGCGGTTCGATCCTTCTCTCTTCCGCTACATCTGGTACTGGCAGCAGCTCGACGGCGCAGGCACGGGCTTTCCCTGGTGGGGCCGGCTGCACACCACTGCGCTGGAGCCGTGGACGAGCTATCCGACGGGTGGGCTGAGCGAGGCCATTGCGAATGGCAGCGCGGTGCGGCTGGAGGCGGGGCAGGCGCTCCAGAGCCACTTTCTGGCCGTCGCGTACGAGGGCGTGGACCGCGTCGCGGGCATCACGCCGGAGGGTGTGGTGCTGCCGCGCGTGTAGCCGAGAGTATCCGGCAGGCATCCTGAGCGGAGGGCGTGGGCGACGCCCGCAGTCGAAGGATGCTGCCCGTACGCCAGGCTGGTTCTGCATCCTTCGACTACGCCCGCGAAAAGCAGCGGGCTCCGCTCAGGATGCTCCGCGGCGGTTGAATGGTCATCGGAAAAGTATGCGATTCTCTTGACAAACCTGCACACACAGCGCAAAATTAACCGTCGTTGGGGCGCACAGGAGGCACGATGGCTAAGGTCGTCATCATCGGCGCGGGCAGCGCCAGTTTCGGGCTGGAGACGCTCTCCGCGCTGATGAACAGCGCGCAGCTGCGGGGCAGCCATCTCGCGCTCGTGGACCGTAATCCTGATGCGCTCGGTCTGATGGCGCGGCTGGCTGCACGGCTCAACCGCGAGTGGGGTGCGCAGATGCGCGTGACCGCGCACGCCGGCCACCTCGACGCGCTGCCCGACGCGGACTTCGTCGTCTCCGCCATCGAAGTGCCCCCGCGCGAGCGGCTCTGGCAGCAGGATTGGGAGATTCCCCTCCGGTACGGCGTGCGCCAGCCGTATGCGGAGAACGGCGGGCCGGGCGGCTTTGCGCATGCCGCGCGCAACATCGGCCCGGTGCTCGAGATTGCGCACGCGATGGAGCAGGCCTGCCCCGACGCCTGGTTCATCAACTTCTCGAACCCCATGGTCCGCATCTGCGATGCCATCCATCGCTACAGCAAGATCAAGGTCGTCGGCCTGTGCCACCAGATTTTTACCGGCTACGGCATGGTAGGCTATGCGCTGGCCGATAAGCTGGGCATTGCAGTGCCGGAGGGCGTCATCAGCTCCCACGCCGACCCCGACCTGTGGCCGCGATTGAAGCTCATCGTCAAGCAGGCCGTGGACAAGCTCGACATCCAGGCTGCGGGCCTCAACCATTTCACGTGGATGCTGGACGTGCGCGACCGGCGGACCGGGGAGGACCTGTACCCGCTCTTTGCGGAGCGGTGGGCCCGCCTCGATCCCTCCTTCGAGCCGCTGACACGGCGCGTGTATGCTGCGTTCGGGCGCTTTCCCATCCCCGGCGACGAGCACCTGTGCGAGTACCTGCCCTGGGTCAGTGACCCGGTCACGCGGCCGTGGGAGAAGTACGAGGTCAGCCTGTACGACTGGGAGCGCAACGACCGCCGCCGCCGGGAGGGCCATGCGCTGATCGGCCAGATGGCGGACGGGCTGGCGCCGGTGGACGCGCTGCGCGAGCGCGACGGCGAGGGCACGCGCGATATCGTGGAGACAATTGTTGCTGTGGGACGGCACTACCATCTCGCAGTGAATCTGCCGAACGTCGGGCAGATCGGGAACCTTCCGGCCGGCGCCATCGTTGAAACACCTGCAGTCATCACGGGCGCGGGGATCAGTCCGGTGGCTGTCGGTGACATGCCGGAAGGTATCGCGGAGCTGCTGCGCCGCGAACTGGCCGTCGTGCGGTTGGCCGTGGATGCCGCGGTGCAGGGCGACCGCCAGCTCGCGCTGCAATGCCTGCTGCTCGACCCGGTCGTCACCGACCTGGATGTGGCGCAGCAGATTCTGGATGATTACCTGGACTGCTATCGCGATTACCTGCCGCAGTTCTGGCGCTGATGTTGCGGGTTGCATGATAGGTGTATTGGATGACACAGATGACGACACAAACTGCCCCGGCACGTGAGCGCCCCAAGCGCCGCTCGTCACCCGCGTTCTGGCTGCTGCTCATCGGCTGGCTGTTGTTTTTGAGCCTGGTCGCCGGCACCGTCGTGGGCCTGGTGCAAATCTATGGCGGCAACCGCATCCTGGCGGGCGTGGAGGTCCTGGGGCGCAGCCTGAGCGGCCGGACCACGGCGGACGCGGCGGCGCGCCTGGATGACGAATGGCGGAGCCGCCGGGTGGTGCTGGAAGCCGCGCAGGCGGACGGCACGGTCAAGACCTGGACCCTCTCGCCGGTGCAGGTCGGCGCGCTGCTCGATGCCCAGGCCACGGCAGAACAGGCCTACGAGGTGGGGCGCGAGGAGTTGCAGCCCGAGAACATTGGTGCATTGGGCCGCCGCCTGCTGGCATCCACTGGTTTCGTGCCCGTGCAGGTACAGCCCGCCGTCATTGCACCGGTGTGGCGCTTCGACAGCCAGGCCGCCGCAGGCACCCTGCGGATGCTGGCGAACGAGCTTGAAGTGCCGGTGCAGAACGCAGGCGTGCAGGTGGTGGATGGCCGCATCGAGACGACGCCTGCCACAACGGGCCGGTCGCTCGATATCGCGGCTGCGCTGGCTGCGCTGGAAGCCTATCCCTGGGATCGGGCCCTTGCACAGCCGGGCGAGGCGCTGCGTTTCGCGCTGCCGATCGTCGAGCATCCCGCGGCCATCACGGATGTGAGCGCGCTCGTCGCCGAGGTCAGCCCGCTCTTGGCGCAGCCGATCGCGATACGGCTGTACGACGCAGTGCGCAACGAACGGGCCGAGTGGACCGCCCAGCCCGCGGACTTGGGCCGGTGGCTGGCCTTTGGCGTTGCGGCTTCCGCTGAAGGCAGTGAGGCGACAGCCAATGCACTGACCTGGTCGGTAGACGAGGCCCGGGTGGCTGAATGGCTGGCCGGGCAGAGCGCCGCGTTTGGCGATGAGCGCTTCGTGGCGGCGAGCGATGCCGTGCCCCTGCTGGTCGATGCCTTCAAGGCGCGTCAGTCCGCGATCAGCACGCGCATCAGCCACGGCGAACGGGAGCACCTGGTTCAGTCCGGCGAGACGCTGTCGAGCATCGCGTTCGACTACGGCATCCCGTACCCCTATATCCAGGCGCTTAACCCAGAGACGGCAGAGGGCTTGTTCGCAGGGCAGACGATTCGCATCCCATCGCAGGATGTCATGCTGCCGCTGCCGGCGATCGAGAACAAGCGCATCATCATCAGCCTGAGCAAGCAGACCGTGCAGGTCTACGAGAACGGGCAGCTTAAGTGGGACTGGATCAGCAGCACCGGCCTGCCTGACAGCCCGACTTCGCCGGGCGTGTTCCAGGTGCAGAGCCACGAGGAAATGGCCTATGCCGCCAACTGGGACCTGTACATGCCCTGGTTCATGGGCATCTACCGGCCCGTGCCCGGCCAGGAGTTCATGAACGGCTTCCACGGCTTCCCTAGCCGCGATCGCCGCCAGTTGCTCTGGACGCGGAACCTGGGTCGCCCGGTCACGTATGGCTGCATCCTGCTCAGCACGGAGAACGCCAAGCTGCTGTACGACTGGGCGGAAGTGGGCGTTGTGGTCGAGATTGTCAAATGAGTATGCTTGTGGGTCAGTGGGCTGTGGCGCAGCCAGCGTCAACTGCCCCACGTTACATAAAGGATGGTAAGTATGCAGTTCTCCCGTAAGTGGATCGTATTGAGTCTATTGTCAATAGCCGTGCTGGCGCTGTCCGGGTGCATCGTCACCACGCCGACGCCCGGCGCACCCGCTACACAACCGCCGGGCAGCACGCCGACCGTGGAGCCCGTTACTGTTCAGCCTCCCGCAGGGACCACACCACCCGACGTGCCTGCGGGGATCATCGCCGCGCGCGATATCTTCGCCGGCCAGATGAACATGGCGGGCGAGGATTTCACGGTCGTTTCCTACGAGGCGGTCGAGTGGCCGGACGGCTGCCTGGGCCTGCCCGAGCCGGACGAGGTCTGCACGATGGCCATCGTGCCGGGCTATCTGATTGTGCTGGAAGCGGGCGGCACGCGCTATGCGCTGCGCACGAATCTCGCGGGCAGCATGGTGCGCGTCGCGCCGCTCATCGAGGACGAACCAGCTACCGAGGTGACGGCCGAACCGGCGGTGCAGGGCGAGACGGTGCTGGCCTGGCAGCAGGAGACGGCAGAAAGCTGCCGCGCCGCGCAGATTACGCTCACTGGCGTGCAGTACGGCGCGTGCGACGGTCCGCTGGCCACGGGCGCGCTGAACGAAGACATGGCCCGGACCGCACAACTGGATGACCTGCTCGCGACCTATGCTTCATTCACGGCGGACACGCCGGCGGGCCAGGTCACGTTTATGGGGCAGGGGTCGCTGACCGCAACGGCTGCCGAACAGCGGATGCTGGCCGAGTGGGCCAACCAGGTCGCGCGCGAGGCTGAGGCTGGCACTGCCAGCGCGACGGACGGCCTGGCTTTCGTCTGGCATCGCGAGGGCGGCATTGCCGGCTTCTGCGATGACCTGTCGGTCTACATGACCGGCATCGCGTACGGCTCGGACTGCAGCGGCACGCTGATTCAGAGCCTGGGCAGCCGCCGGTTGACCGCGGACGAGCTGGCCGAGCTGTATGCATGGGTGGATGCGCTGGCATCGTTCCAGGAGACGCAACAGGACCAGGCCACCGCGGATGCAATGACCGTGGGACTGCTGCTGACCGGGCGCGGGGAGCGCGCGGCCACCGAGGATGAGAAGGCGGCGATGAGTCAGTTCGCCAGCCAGGTGTTGCTGCGCTGGGCGGACCCGACGCCCGTGCCGAGCGTGCTCGCGCAGGCCGATCTGACCATCTACGCGGGCCCTGCGGAGTCGTATCCTGTTGTGGGTGCGGTGTTTGCCGGCCAGTCCGCACGCGTGACCGGCGTCAAGCCCGACAGCACGTGGTGGCGCGTGGTCTGCCCGGATGACACGCTGGGCAACTGCTGGGTCACGGGTGACTCGAAGCTGGCCCAGCCGAACGTGCCTGCCGGGGCGACGGGCCTCGACCCGATCGACGAGACGGGCATCTACGCGGCCGTTGCACGCCAGGTTTACACGGTGGACCATACCTTTGGCGACAGTCCGCCGAACTTCCCGCGCATTTACCTGCTGCGCGCGGATGACATCCGAGCAAGCGGCAGCGATGCGCCGACGCCAGGCATGCCGGTCATCGCGACGCCGGTGCAGCAGAGCATCGTCGCGGCCCTGAGCGACCTGCCCGCGCAGTTCATCTGGATTACGAAGCTGGAAGACGCGCCGCGCGACGAGAATGGGACCATCGAGGACAACGGTGCGGTCATCACCCTGGGGAACATTCAACCGCAGGCGGATGGCACGATTCAGGTAGCGGCCAGCATCTACATCGGCATGCTCGCCGCCGGCGGCCAGACCTACGTGCTGGAGCAGGTGGATGGCGTCTGGCAGATCACCGGCATCGCCGGCATGCAGTGGATTAGCTGAGGGTTAATAGCAACACACGCTGATAGAACGCTGATCACGCTGATGATCATGATGCACGCTGATATTCTTTCGTTTCGGTAAAGTAAAAAATCAGCATCAATCATGATTATCAGCGCCATCAGCGTTCTATTCGCTCTAACGATACTGCGGCAGCACGTACTCGCGCGCGCCGGGCACGGTTGCACCGGCGGCCGCTGCTACTTCCGGACGCGCCAGCGCCCGCGGCCTGGGGGCATCCAGGTAGCGGTTGGCCGTCTCCTTCCCCGCCACGAACTGTTCCTCGGTCTTGCTGAAGTCGTTGAACGACAGGTCGTTGAACGCCGAAATCTGGATGTGGTGCAGGTCGATCTGCGGGTCCGTGTCCGCGCGCTGGAGGTCCAGGAAGAACGACTGCGCCAGCCAGGTTTGCAGCGTACGCATGAAGATGTTGAAGATGCCCTTGGCCGGCGGCTGGATCTCCTCACCGCCGCCCACGTTGATCGCGTAGATCGTCGTCGCGCCCTTGTCCATCGCCACGCTGCACGGCACCTCGGCCAGCACGCCGCCGTCCACCAGTTGCAGGCCGTGATAGTCGAGCGGCGGCTGCAGGACGGGGATCACGCTGCTTGCCATCATGCCGTCCAGCACCGACGAATTGGGATCCTCGCCGAACAGATACAGCTTGCGGCTGCGCAGGTCCACCGCGGTCAGGTAGCACGGAATCTTGAGCTGCCCGTAGGTCGTGATGCCGGGGGGCAGCTTGCTGGCGATCAGGTTGCGCATGCCCTCGGTCGGGAAGAAGCCGTCCGCACGACTGATCAACCGGCCAATCAACGAGAAGATGCCCCCCGGATAGACAACCTCACGCGTCGCGCTGCGCCAGGCGTCCATCAGGCGCGGGATGTTGCTGAGTTCGGGGCCGTAGGCGGCCATGAAGCCGGAGTTAAGCGAGCCTGCCGAAGTGCCGACCATCATGTCGGGCACGATGCCACGTTCGAGGAGAGCTGCGAGGGCGCCGACCTGCAACGGCCCCCGGATGCCGCCACCGCTAAGTACAAACGCAGTAGTCATGGTCCCCCCTTCAGTGAGTGTGAAGCTTGTTAGACGTTTGTACTCACTATACACCCTCCCCACCTATAATGCAAGCGCCAATTTTCTTGCAGTGCGGTTCACAGTGGGCCGAGTCCGGTCGCCGTCAACGAATCCGGGCAACGCATGAACGCATGCGACCCTGGGTTCCGCCATGCGTTCATGCGTTGCCTCATTCGGTGATGGCCGCGCTATCGCACGAGATAAATCACGGCCACCACGACGCCGATGGCGACGACCAGCCAGCGCAGCGTCTGCGGCTGGATGCGACCGGCCAGCTTGCCGCCCAGCACGCCGCCGATGACCGCGCCTACGGCCATGACGAGGGCCACCGGCCAGACGACCTGCCCGGAGAACAGAAACAGCGTGGCCGCCGCGATATTTGTGCTGAACGCGACCGCCTGCTTAAGCCCGTTGAGCCGCGTCAGCGAGTCATCGAGGAACAGCGCCAGGACGGCCAGCACGATGACGCTCAAGCCCGCGCCGAAGTATCCCCCATAGACCGCAGCCAGGCCCACCGGCAGCAGCGCGATGCGCTCGTTGGGGGTGCGGTGCGTCGCGGCTGACCGGCGCACCACCCACTTGCGGAGTGGGTCCTGCAGGGCCAGCAGGCCGGAGGCGAGCAGAATCAGAAATGGCACCAACTCACGAAACACGCGCTCGCCGGTGTTGAGCAGCAGGAGGCCACCCAGGAGGCCGCCGACGGCGCCGGCCGGCATGGCCCACCAGAGCCGCTGCCGCTGTCCTGCGAGGTCCTTGCGCTGGCCCCATGTCGCGCCGAGATAGCCGGGCGACAACGCCACCGTGTTTGTGATGTTCGCGGCCACGGCTGGGAGTCCGACGGCGGTCAACATAGGAAACGAAATCAGCGTGCCGCCGCCTGCCAGCGCGTTGACCAGCCCCGCGGCCAGCGCCGCGAGCGCAACCAGGAGGAATTCAGGAAGACCGAGCATGAGTGGGTATGAATCCTTTCGTACAGATTGCCAGAGTGGCATCATAGCGGAGTTTGGCGAGGGGTCCAAACTGGAAATTCGTCTGAAATTCGTCATATTCCCTATTGACATTAACGTTACGTCATAGTATATGATCTCTCCCCAGGAGGTCGGAGATGAGCTATACGGTGAAGCAGCTCGGCAAGCTGGCGGGTGTAAGCGCACGGACCCTGCACTTCTATGACGAGATCGGGCTGCTGCGTCCCGCGACGCGGACGGCATCCGGCTACCGTCTGTACGGCGAGCGCGAGTTGCTCATCCTGCAGCAGATCATGTTCTTCCGCCAGTTGGACGTCCCGCTGGAGGATATCGGGCGCATCCTGGCTGATCCCAACTTCGACCAGGTGCGGGCGCTCAGGCGCCACCGCGAACTGCTCGAAGCGCAGGCTGCCCGGCTGGGCCGGTTGATCAAGACCGTCGACAAGACACTACTTATGTTGGAGGGCACTATGACACTCAGCGATGCGGAACTCTATGAGGGCTTCTCGCAGGAGCAGATCGAAAGGTACAAGCGCGAGTCACGCGAGGCTTACGGCGTGGAGGTAGTGGAGGAATCCGAGCGCCGCGCCAAGGGGATGAGCAAGGGTCAGTGGCAGGCGGTTAGAGACGAAGGCGACGTCGTGACACGCGGGCTGGCCGGCCTGATGGATCGTCCGGTCGACGACCCCGAGGTGCAGGCGCTTATCGCCCGGCATTACCAGTGGGTGTGCACGTTCTGGACCCCGGATGCCGCCGCCTACACCGGCCTGGGGCAACTGTACACGGACAACCCGGAGTTCCGGGCCAACTACGACAAGTACGCAGCAGGTCTGGCGGACTTCCTGCGTGAGGCCATGACCTACTACGCGGAACACGCACTCGCAGGCCAGTAACCCATGAACAGAACGCTGATGATGTACCAACCCCGTTGGCACGGCATCAGTGTTCTGTTCGGTCCAGGTACAGAACAAACAGCCCGCTCAACAGGGTCAAGGCCGCGCCTGCCCACGTCAACAAGGGCGGGAGCTCGCGCCAGAGGGCGAACCCCCACATCACATTGATGGGTAGCGACAGATACTCGAACGGTGCCGCGATCGAGGCCTGTGCCAGGCTATAGGCGCGCGCCATGAAATAAGTCCAGCCCGCCCAGACCAACCCTAACCCGCCCATGATGATCCCGTCGAGCAGGGTTGGCATGGTCCAGTCGCGGAAGAGGAACGCGATGCTTGGATGGGCGCCGGGGATTTCTCCGACCCCGATGGTCAGCGGCGCCAGGAGCAGCGCGGCAGCCAGGTAGACGAGCGAGCTATAGTAAGCCATCGTTGCGCTGCTGTCTGTGGATTGCAGCTTGCGCGTGGCGATGACGGTCAGTGCATAGAAAAGCACACTGATCAGGATAAAGACGGAGCCGAGGTTGAAAGTTGCCGTGCCGGGTCTGACGATGAGCAGCACGCCCAGGAAGCCAAGGAGCAGCGCCAGCCAGCGGGCTGGCCCAACCCGTTCGCCCAGCAGCAGGACCGAGAGCAGAGTAATCATCAGCGGGCCGGAAAAGCGGATTGACTCCACTTCGGCCAATGGCAAGGCGGCCAGCCCCATCATGAAAGAGGTGTAAGAAAGAAAGAGAATCATCCCGCGCGTGAACTGGAGCTTGAATCGCTTCGTCCTTGGTAGTCCCCGCTTCCCTTCGTAACGGAAAAAGAGCAGGGTGAAGGGCAGGGCAACCAGGTTGCGCAGGACGACCATTTCCAGGACAGGATAGCTGCCGCCCAGCCATTTCACCGCGACACTTTGGATGGAGATGATTAACATCCCCAGGATGAGAAAGCCGATCCCCCTGACATTGTGGCTGGTTTTCGTCATCTCCGCCTCATGGGATTATCTCTCAATCACGGGAAGTATGAGGCAGGAGGGATGCGTCGCGTCATGGAAGATGCGGTTATGCGCCGGTTGATACTGATCCCGAGTTTCGCCGGCAATGATGCCACCCGTGTTGCTGTTGCGGTCAAAGCGCGGGAAGTTGCTGCTCGAAACCTCCAGCCGGATACGGTGACCCGGCAAAAACACATTCGCCGTGGCCCACAGGTTCAGCCGCAGCTCGTAAACGACGTCCGGTTCGAGGAGTTTGGGCTCGGTGAAGGATCCATGATAGCGCGCCCGCAAGATGCCTTCGGTCAGGATCATCGCCCGTCCATCCGGATAGACATCCACCAGCTTGCCCGTAAAGTCAGTATCAGACGCAGAGGACGACACGAACAGCCGCAACTCGATCGGGCCGATGACTTCTGTCGGATGCTCCAACACCAGGGTGCTGTACACCAGGACGTCGTTCCGCAGCTCGACTTCGCGCTGGTCGCGCGGCCCCATCGCATTCTCACCGGGCAGGATCACCTGCCCGCCCAGCGTGGGCACCGGGCGAAGCGGGTCATACAGGTATGCGTCCGCCGGTTCATCGCCCGGCGGCTCGGGAGAAAGCGTGCCGTCGCCGTGCAGCGTGTTGGCCCTGCCGCGGCTGTGCAGGTAGTAAGGCCGTAATTGCGTGTCGGGGAGCGGCCATTCGGCTGCATCGCGCCATTCGTCCGTACCCATCACGAAGATCGTGACTGCCGGCTCCCTGTCTATGCCGTTGTCCACACCCTTAAGCCAGCGGTCGAACCAACGGAGCTGAATGCCGGGCAAATCGATCGCGTCGCTGCTGGCAGCCGCGCCGAATTCGCGTTCCGGGAAAGCGCCGCTAAAGTTCATGTGCGTCCAGGGGCCGATAATCACGCGCTGGTTGCGGCGCGCCTCTGCCGTGCCGCCGCGCTGCTGCATGCCCAGGTAGTTCTGGAAAGTGCTCCACAGGAAGATGTCGTACCAGCCGCTGATGTTGAGGGCAGGCACGCGGATCTGCTCGTACCCTGCCTGGGGCGAGGCCGCGAGCCAATAGTCGCTGGCCGTTGGGTGGGCCAGCCACTCACGATAGAAGGCCCCATACTGCCGGATCCACGGATGGGTGGCAAGGGGGATTTCCGTCAGTGCGCCGTCCACGTCCAGGGGGACTCCGCTATCGAGCGGCTGCTCGCCGCGCGCACTCCGGCGCGCCAGCTCCGCCGGCACGATGTCGGCAACCGCCCAGCGGAGATCGTGCAGCACTTTGGCGCCTCCCTGATACAGGCAGCCCTCATAGAGGTCTGAGAAGGTGACCGAGGGCGCCATGGCCCGCAAGGCCGGGGGCTGTTCACGAGCCGGCAGCCATTGGGTGCAACCCAGGTAAGAGCCGCCGAACGTACCAATCACCCCATTGGACCAGGTTTGCGCGGCTGCCCAGGCAAAGGCATCAACGCCGTCCTGGGTCTCCTGAAAGTGGGGATGGAATTCGCCCTCAGACGCATAACGGCCGCGAACGTCCTGGATCACAACGACATAGCCGGCCTGAACGGCGCGGGGAACATCGAAAATACCGCCGCCCGCCGCGTATTCCTTGTTGTAAGGTGTGCGCGCCATCAGCACCGGCCCCGATGGTGCGCCTGGCAGTCGATATACATCGGTTGCCAGGCGCACGCCATCGCGCATCGGCACCATGATGTTCTTTTCAACCAGGGTGTTGGACATGGTGTGCACCTTCTACGCAGGACTGACCGCTACTGCTCCGCCAGAGCCAGCGAGAGCGACAGGTCGCGATAGGCGTTGATCTGCTCCTGTAGCTCTCGCACCTTCTGCTCGGCGATCGCGACGGCATCGGCGCCAGCGATGAAGCGGCGCGGCGGGGGCTGCTGGCCGGCAATCGTGAGGAGCGCCTGCGCGAGTTTAGCCGGGTCGCCGGATTGCCGGCCGTTCATGGCCGCGAACCACTGTACCCGATCCACATGACGGTCGGCATAGTCCGCAATGGATGGCGTGGCGTAGGTCGTTGAATCCTGGGTGAGCAACTCGGTGCGGAAGAATCCGGGGTTCACAATGGTGGTATAGATGCCGAAGGGCTCCACCTCGGAAGCCAGCGACTCCATCCAGCCTTCCAGGCCGAACTTGGCGGCGCAGTAGGCGGCATTGAACTCAAAACCCATCAGACCCGCGCCCGACGAGATCGAGATGATATGGCCGGAGCGCTGACGGCGCATAATGGGCAGAACGGCGCGCGTGACATTCATCGGGCCGATGAGCGCCGTTGCCAACTGCCGCTCGATCTGCTCCGGCGCCAACTCCTCGAAGTAGCCCCCATAGAAGTTGGCCGCGTTGTTGACCAGCACATCGATGCGGCCGAAGCGGTCGACGGCGGCCTGCACTGCTGACTCAGCATCGGCAGGGCTGGTGACGTCCAGCTTAACGATCAGCAGGTCCTCTGCCTGGCCGACGGCGTTTGCTACGGCGTCAGTGTTGCGGCCTGTGGCGACGACCGCATGGCCGGCGGACAGGGCGGCCCTGGCAAAGTCCATACCCATCCCACGACTGGTTCCTGTAATGAACCAAACCTGTTTGTCAGTCATCGTAACTCCTTCTTTCTTGGCATTTCGTTCCGATCGGATCTATTCGGGGAAAGGGACGCCCGTGATGTCTCGGCAAAGGCTCAGCAATCTCTCCTGCAACATGACGTCGCCAGCCTGCGGATTGTAGCGGCTTTCTGTCAGATGATGGAAATAGCGGCCGCTCACTTTCGCCCGACTATCGTCGCTTACGGCAAGCCACACCTGTGTTTCGTAGCCTTTCTGGAGATCGTCCGGCGCGTCAGGCCCGCCCATTTTGGTGGGAACCCAACCCGGGTCGACCGCATTGGCGTCAACATCCGGCCACTTGCGCGCTGCGGCCATACAGAGCATCAACACATACAACTTCGAGTCCGAGTAACTGATGTGGCTCATTTCCTTGCTCAAGTTTTCCAGGTTCGCGCGTCCCTGTAGATGCATGCCTGAGCTCAGGTAAATCAGGCGCCTGGGCTTTGGCATCAAACAAGTGAGGATATAGGGCGCCAGGATGTTGACCATGAACACTTCTCGCGCTGAGGCCTGATACACGCCCGCGTTATGGATCACCGCATCGAATGGCCCCAACACATTAGCTTCGTGGGCCACGTTTTTCGTTTGATCGATGTCGGACAGATCGCCTGCGATCGCGTGCATGGCTCCTGCCGTTTGTTGTCGCGTATAGCGAGCGCGTTCGGCGTTACGCGCGTGCAAGACGACCTCGTGGCCTTGTTCGATCAACGCCTTCGCCGCCAGTTGGCCCAGGCCATCGGCTGAACCGGTGATGAGTATTCTTGCCATCGGAATTGCCCTCGGGTTTGTGATGTTGCCGGCCGTCTCCATTGGGCGATCGGTCGGGCCTCTCGTCCCGCGCCGCGCTACGGGCGCAGCAGCGCCTTGATCGCGCGGCGCTCGTCCATGGCGCGGTAGCCCTCCGCCACTTGGTCGAGGGGCAGGGTCAGGTCGAACACTTTGCCGGGGTTGATCCTTTTGCGCCAGATCAGGTCGATGAGATCGGGCAGGTAGCGGCGCACCGGGGCCGGACCGCCGTGCAGATGCACGTGCGAGAAGAAGTACTCCCGGCCCGTGATCGTCACGTCGTGCAGCACGCCGACGAATCCGACGTAGCCGCCGGGCCGCGTCGCGTGGATGGCCTGCGTCATCGACTCCTGGGTGCCGACCGCCTCGATGACCGAGTGCGCGCCGAGACCGTTTGTGAGTTCCTTGATTCGCGCCACGCCTTCGTCGCCCCGCTCGGCCACGATGTCGGTTGCGCCGAATTCGCGGGCGAGCGCCTGCCGCGGCGCATGACGGCTCATCGCGATGATTCTCTCCGCGCCCATCTGCTTCGCGGAGAGAATGCCGAGGAGCCCGACCGCGCCATCGCCGACCACCGCGACCGTGCTGCCGGGCTTGACGTTTGCGGCATCCGCGGCAAACCAGCCCGTGCCGAGCACGTCAGAGGCCGCGAGCAGGCTCGGGACCAGGTCGGCGGGCGGCAGTTCCGGCGTCGCCACGAGGGTCCCATCGGCCAGCGGGATGCGGGCGTACTCGGCCTGCGCGCCGGTGGGGGCGCCGGGCTGCCGTTGGATGCAGGAAGTATGATAGCCGGATCGGCAGATTTCGCAGGTGTTGTCCGAGGCGAAGAACGAGCCGATGACGAACTGGCCGGGCTTGATATGGCTGACTTCGCTGCCTACTTCCTCCACGATGCCGCAGTACTCGTGGCCCATCGGCATCGGCCGGTTGATAGGGTCGAGACCGCGGTAGGGCCACAGGTCGGACCCGCACACACAGGTGGCAGACAGCCGGATGATGGCATCGGTCGGTTCGATAATCACTGGGTCGGGGCGCTCCTCGAAGCGCACGTCCCGAGGGCCATACATGACAGTTCCGCGCATGGGATATCTCCTCTATTTTGATGGTTCTTTCGGTTCGCCTACTCGGCACGCTCAATGGTCACTGTGACAGAGCCGGGCATGTTCAGCAACTCCACACCGCCGTCTATCGTGCCCAGGAGGACAAGCCCGGTCGAGTAGCCGAAATCCCGGTAGAAGATCGCCAGGTTGCCCCAGGGGGCGTAGTATGTGATATCGCCCACTTCTGGGTCAATGCCTGGAGGCGCATCCTGCGCGGATAGTTTCCCCGGCGGATATCCGATCTTTTCGGTCCCGTTGTAATCTTCCATCGTCAAGGTGACGGGCAGCAGGGACGCGAAATCCTGGGCTGCCTGGCTGGCGTTCAGCGTGGCCGTCATTGTCCGGCCTTCGATGTTGAGGCTGATTTTCACGCCTGCTTCCTCCGCGGCAGTTTCGGTCGGCGTCGCTTCAGTCGGCGTCACAGCTGCGGCCGCTGCTTCTGTGGGTGTGGCCGTCTCTCCTGGGCGCGTCGACGCTGCGGCGACGGTCGACGGCTGGGTCAGCGGCTCCGCAGTCGCCGTCGCGGCCTGCGTGGGACTGCTGCGCGTGGCTGGCGCAGCCGTGGTCGGTTGCGGCGCAGTCGCTGTCGGGGCTGCGCACGATGCAACCAGCCATGCGGCAAGGGCCAGCAGGGTGATGCGGCTTAGCATGGGCTGTACCGCTCGTCTGGCTGACACACTATGCATATAGCGGGCTGTTCGCATTATCGTCCCTTGACGTACTTGTCGAAGAAAGCCACGGTCCGCTGCATGGCGACGTTGAAGTTGGCGCTGATGTTGTGATTATCGCCCGGATAGGTGTAGAACTCGTTGGGCTGGCTGCTCGCGGCCTTGAGCTGCTCGTCCAGTGTCTCAGCCCAGGCCAGCGGGACCATCTCGTCGGTCGTGGCGTGGTGCAGCGCGATGGGGCCAGAAAGGTCGGCCAGGTAGGTGTTGGGCGAGATGGTGGCCCAGAACTCGGGGTTCTGCTTGTGAGTGCCATACTTCGTGGTGAACTCCGCCACCCATCCGCTGAAGCTGCGGCCCCAGGCCCCCGCGTACCCCGACAGCCGTCGGCCCATGCGGTCCCAGCGCGCGATGATGTCGGGATAGGGCGGCACCACGCCGCCCCAGATGACCCCTGCCTTGATGTCCTGCGACACCACCATCGCACGCAGCGCAAGCTGCCCGCCGAGCGAGTGGCCCCACATGCCGATGCGGTTGGGGTCGGCATTCGCATAGGACTTGAGCGCGGCCACGGCGTTCAGCACATCCACCGTCAAGGCCGGTGAGCCGTAGCCGCCGCCGAGATTGCCATCGCCTTCCGAGTTGCCCCAGCCGCGGTAGTCGGTTTTGAAGACGATGTAGCCGCTGCGCGCGATCTGGTCCACGTAGGCCACGTAGCGTTCCGTCGTGCGATATTCGCTGGGCGCGATATAGCCGTGGTTGAACACGATCGCGGGCCAGCCGGTCGCAGGCTGCGCGCCGTCAGGACCAGTTCCGTCAGGACCAGTTCCGTCAGGACCAGTTCCGTCAGGAACCGTCATCAGCGCATAGATCCTGTAGCCGTCAGACAGGTAAGAGGCGATATAACGGCTGTAGTTCGCCCCGGGTTCCAAAGTCTGTTCGATGGTGATGGGGCTGCCCGGATAGTCCTGTTGCCGCATGACCGCAATCTGCAAGGGGTGCGGGTCGGTGGACCAGGGGGCGGCTGTCGGTGCGGCTACCGTCGCGGTCGGTGCGGCGGTCGCGGTGGCCGGGGGCGATGGTGCAGCCGTAGTCTCTATGGTGGCGGTGACAGGTGGCGGCACGGGTTCGTCGTTCGTCATGCCGCCGCCATTGAATGCCGCTGCCGGCTCCGGTTGTGCCGTTGCGGTTGCCGTTGGTGGGACCGTGGTGGCGAGCGCAATGACATCCGCCGTTGCGATCGACGCGGTGGGAGCAACAGCCGGTGACTCAGCCGCTCTGCTGCAGCCGGCCAGGAACGCGGCGGCGAGCAGCCACCGTACCAGGCTCGTAGACCTCATACGTGTTTCCTCATGAATCAACGCTCGACGGAGTTCAGCCTATCGTTACGAGGCTATACGCGCGGACACCCAAACCGATTGCTGCAGCGTGTTCCAGCGTGTGGACACCGTGGCGCGATTCCATGCGCTCGATCAGGTCCTGGCCGTCTGGCGCTGCGTAAACCAGGTCGACGCAGGCTTGATCCAACGCAACCGGGTCAAGCGACGCCAGGATGCCGATGTCCTGCATGGTCGGCGCGGCGGGATTGCCGTCGCAGTCGCAATCGACCGATAGATTGTTCATCACGTTGATGTAGACGATGTTCTCGCCCATGTAGTCGGCGACGCCCTTGGCGGCTTCTGCCATCGATTCAAGGAAGTCATCTTGCGGCGTTCCCATGCCGAACCCGGTCGTTGCCTTGCCAGCACTGTGGATGAGGCTTTTCCCGGTGGACGAGGCGATGCCGATGGACATGTTCTTGATGGCGCCGCCGAATCCGCCCATCGCATGGCCCTTGAAGTGGGCCAGGTTGACCACAAAGTCATAGTTGGTAAAGTGCGAGCCGACCACGTCTTCCTTGAGGTCCTTGCCCCCGACAATGGGCAGGTTCATCGTGCCTTCTGCATCCATGATGTCGACCGGCGCAATGGCCGCGAAACCATGCTGTTCCATGACGCGCTGATGCGATGCAGTGTCGGCGCGGCGGCCGCCGTAGGCCGTGTTGCACTCCACAATCGTCCCGTTCACGCCCTGCACCAACGATCCGATCAGGTCGGGCGACAGGAAGTGATGGCCGCCCGGTTCGCCGCTGGAGATTTTAACGGCCACCTTGCCGGTGGCCTGGCGGCCCAGGGCTTCGTAGATTTGGGTTAGCCCCGCCGCAGTGATGTCCGTCGTCATGAACACCGTGGCCGCGCCCGCGCTCTCAGGCAGGGCGGTTGCCTCAGGTGTTGATGTTGCCGGTTCCGGCGTGGCGGTTGCTTCGGGCGTCGATGTTGCCGGCTCCGATGTAGCGGTTGGCGCAGCCGTCGGCGGTTCCGGCATCTTCGTCTCCGTGGGAGCTGGCGCCGATTCTGTGGCCGGCGCTGGCGTCGCGCAGCCGCCCAGGCTCACGACTACGCCTGCAACAGGCAGCGCCAATAGACCGCGCAGAAAGGCGCGGCGGTCAAGTCGAGTCTTCTGAAACATGGAGTGTCTCCGCTGGTCTGGTGTGAACCTGTTCACCGTGAACAAGTTCACCCGCCGACTTCCTCGAAGATGCGGCGAGCGATGGTCAAGGCCGTGTATGCTGTCGGCCACCCGGAATAGAATGCCAGATGGGTAATGAGTTCAATCAACTCATCCTGTGTCACGCCGTTTTCGAGCGCCCGCTTGAGGTGAAAGGGCAGCTCGTTCGTCCGGTACAGCGCCACCAGGGTCGCAACGGTAATCAAGCTCCGGTCGCGCCTGGATAGGCCAGGCCGTTCCCAGACATCTCGGAACAGAACATCGTGCGTATAGCCGGTCAGCGCCGGCGCAAGTTCCTCGAACGACTTGCTCGCATTGGTGGGTTCATGGGACATGAAACACCTCTATTTCATGCGCTCAATTCGATATGTCGTCGCTATCGTTTTGCGCGCGCAGCAGCTCCCGTTCAGCAGGAATGATGCTGCTTTCGTACATGGCAATCTTGTAGTTCAACAAATCGAGCGTCCTGTGCAATTCAGCCATCCTGGCAGTAACCTGCTCGCGTTGGTCCTTCAAGATTTGCTTTCGTGCCTCGATGGTCGCTTCGCCCTGCGGGAACAACTGGACGTACCTCACCAACTGCTCGATCGGCAGCCCCGCGCTCCGCATGCACTTGATGAAGTCGATCCACATCAGGTCGCTCTCGGAGTAGTCGCGGAGTCCGCTCTTGCTCCTGCGCACAGGCGGGAGCAACCCGACCCTTTCGTAGTAGCGCAGGGTGTCCGGCGAGATGTCGAACTTTTCGCTCACGTCTGAGATTTGCACTTTGCACCTCCTGATTCTGCAGTATCGTCAAACCCCCGCCTCTGCTCGCTCCGGTCTCGATGGTCGCAAGATCATTAGCAGCGCGAACCCGGTCGCGAGCTTCATCAACAGCTATGGCAAACCTGGCCGCAGCAGGCATTAAGTCGCTCATTGCACGCTCTTCCCAGCTCTGCTGTCTGCTCCTGCTGCAACCGATAGCCGATCGCGACCAAGACCTGCCCCACGCGCGCCAATACATGTTCCTGCACGCCGGCTGCGCCCTGCGCCCGCTGCTGCTCACGCCATGCGCGCTCTTCTGCTTTGACCTTCAACTCGTAATGCTCGCTCACATAATGGTAAAGCGTGACGTCAAACACGTTGCTTCCTCCTGGTAGTGATAGATGTTGCTGGTACGGGCCGCATGCGCCTGTACATTCCCATGCCAGCAGCATAACACTTGGAGTTAACTCCATGTCAAGCCCCTTGGCGAGCAATTTCCGAAATTCGTGGGGCGAACCGGGGGTGCAGCCGGGGTCGAGCAGGGGGACAAGGGGATGAAGTGGCTGATCGCGCTCAATGGAACGCTGATGACGTTGACGGTCATGATTGACGCTAATCCTCTTCAGCCTTTACTCGGCAAAGATCAGCGCAAATCATGATCATCAGCGTCGTCAGCGTGCTATTCCCTTTCCTGTTATCCCCTACGCGTCGTCGCCGTAGACTTCTTCCTGGTACTCGCGTTTGCGTTGCTTCGCCATCTGCTCATCCAGCCAGGAAAGGAACCGCTCGCGCTCCTCCTCGGATGCCGTCTGCCAGAGCTTCTGCAGCTTGTCGATAGTGCGGGGCGGCTTCTCGATGCCCGCTTCGAGATACGCCTGCTTGAGCGTCATTTCCCCGGCTTCCACCGCGTCCACCAGCTCGGGGTGATTGCGTTCCAGCCGTTCGCGCTTGCGTTGAGCGGCAGACATCCGCGGCTGTGCCGGTGCAGGCGCGCCTCCCGCGTCCTCGCCAGCCGGAATGCCTGCTGGAATGCCCACCGGACGCCGCGCGGCCAGGTCGTCGGCGGTCTCTGGTTGTGTTCCCATCTGCGCGGCAAACTGCGCGAGCAGCGCCTCACCGAGCGCGACCTCCGGGTCCAGCGCGTCGCCGTAGGCTGAGGGCGCGGAGGCCGCACGGGTGGCCCACGGCGGCGCGTCATCGCCGTGACTCGCAGTCTCATCCACAACGCCGCTGAACCTGATGACGAGCTGCATGTTCTCGGCCTGGCCTTCATCCGCGGTGCGGCGGATGAGGTTGTCCAGTGAGGTGTAGGGTTCCTGGGGCGGGGGCGGCGACAGTGTCTCCCAGATGCGATGCTCCACTGCCGCGCGCACCGCGGCCAGGAACCCCCGCTCCGATGTCTCACGCGCGCGCCAGGCCGCGTGCATGCACTCGACCACTTCCTCGCACCACTCATAGGTTCCCGGTACGCCGACGACCGGTAGGAGCGGATCGCTCGCTGCGCCTTCGCTGGCCGCGGTTGTCTTCTTCTTCGCCAAGTCAACCTCCGACTCGCAGATTAGAACGTCTTTTCTACACCCGAACGCGGAAAAATGCAAGCCGCAACGATGGCGGAACGGGAATTCCAATGGAGTGCCATAGCGACGGCTGGAGTCGAGGCTGAAGCCGGAAACACAGGGAATGCTGACCCACAGCCAACCCGGCTTAAGCCTCGACTCCGATGTCTCCTGCTCACGTCTTCACCCTGTCGCGCAGCGTGGCGGCCAGCGGGTCTGCATCCGGGCCGCAGAAGCCCAGGTGCAGGCGCCGGCGCCAGCCCTCGGCGTACTCGCAGCAGCCCGACAGTGTGCCCAGCTCACGGCCCAGCTCGCGCATCGTCGCGAGGTAGGAGCTGAGCCCCTGGCTCTCGTCGAGCCAGCCCTGCTGGCTCCGGTGATGCGCCAGCATCGCCTGCTTGACGTCGATCACGTCGGTGATGTCCACGTAGAAGTCCGGCCGCACCGGCTGGCGGAGCGGGTCGACGTTGCCATAAGGCTGTGCATGGTAGACCGTCACGTCACCGGTCACCGCAGGCTGCGGCGGGTCGGTCGGGTAGTTCGGCATCCCGCGGGCGAACGCGGCGGTGACGGCCAGGCGGGCCGCGTTCTGGTGATCCTCCATGTAGTCCACCGGCGAGTGGGTCAGCACGATCTCCGGGGCGACCTCGCGCATGACTGCGGCGACGCGCGCCAGCAGCCCCGGCTCGTAGAAGATGGCCAGGTCGTCCGTGAGGCTCTCATGGAAGACCGCACCGATGGATGCCGCCGCAGCCCGCGCCTCGTCGCGGCGGATGCGGATGATCTCGTCCCGGCCGTACTGCGTCGTGCCGCAGGAGCCGTTGGCGATGGTCAGGTAATGCAGCTCATACCCTGCCCGGCCGAGCAGGATGAGCGTACCGGCCATGTGAAATTCGATGTCGTCGGGATGGGCCGCGACCGCGAATGCGCGTGGGGGCATATCAGTGCATCTCCGCCGTGGTCGTCCCGATGCCCGGACGGTAGAAGTTGAACTGCACGTTCGGGTGGTCGGCCAACAGCGACATCGGCACCGCGCTGTCCGCAATGCGCTGCGAGATCATCAGCGTGGTCAGCCGCATCCCGAACGGGTTGTCGTGCTGGCCCGCATGCCAGATGGACACCTTCTCTGCCTGCCACGTCTCGACCGGGCCGACGGTGAGCGCCTGGCTCGGCACGTTCTGCACCACGCCGCCGCCCGAGGTGCGCGCGTTCTGGATGAGCGTGATCGGGTGCAGGTCCACGACGCGCGTCGTCAGCCGGCGGTACTCCTCCGGCGGAGGCGGCGCATCCTGGTAGCGGCCCTCGCGCCGTGGTGGATCGTTGAACGCCCAGTGCTTGACCTCGCCCTGTCCGCCCTGCATGACGATGCAGCGGGCCTGCTGCCAGCTGGCGCGGTAGGCGGCCAGGTCTACTGCCGGGAAGTGCAGGTTGGTCGCAGGCATGCGCAGTTCCGGCCGGATGCGGTTGAAGCACAGCTCCATGTCCGCACGGCGGAAGCTCAGGGGGTGGTCTTCACCGACCTCCCGTCCGTCGATGACCCACTCGTCCATCGCCCAGAAGTGTGCGTGGCGCAGGTCCAGCTCCAGCTCGTTGACCAGCCGCGCGACGAGCGGGAGCTGCTCGGTCGGCCCGATCGGCCCGCAGATGCCCGCAGGCGCGTCCGGCGTGGCCTGCCGCCAGGCGGTGACGTACTCCAGCGCCTCGGCCAGGTAGAAGTCCTCCAGCGTGTCGTAGAACTTGATCGTGAAGCCGGGCCGTGCGAGGCCGGGCAGGTCATCCGCGGTCAGCCGGGCCGCATCGTCCAGGATCGCCCGGTCCAGCGTCGTGTAGTCCCACCAGCCGGGCGCAACTTTGCTCAGGGGTCGCATGGGTGTCATCCTTTCCCAAAAGTGAAAGAGTGCGCTAGAATCCAGGCGCATGTTACGCAAACCCGCGGGCTTTTGCAAACCTCGCAGGTTTCCGACGTAAGTTTCATCTCACGGAGTGTGACAATGGCAGTCAGTTTTCCGAACGACTTTCGGTGGGGCGCGGCAACTGCGTCGTACCAGATCGAGGGGGCCTGGAACGAGGACGGCAAGGGCGAGAGCATCTGGGATCGCTTCTCGCACACGCCGGGGCGCGTCCTTAACGGCGATACGGGCGATGTGGCCTGTGACCACTACCATCGCTGGCGCGAGGATATCGCGCTGATGAAGGACCTGGGCCTCCAGATGTACCGGTTCTCCATCGGCTGGCCCCGCATCCTGCCGCGCGGCTACGGCAAGGTGAACTCGATGGGGTTGGACTTCTACAGCCGGCTCGTGGACGGCCTGCTGGCCGCGGGCATCACGCCCTATGCGACGCTGTACCATTGGGACCTGCCGCAGGCGCTGCAGGACGAGGGCGGTTGGCCCGCGCGGCACACTGCGGAGGCCTTCGCGGAGTACGCTGAGGTCCTCGCGCGGCGTCTGGGCGACCGGGTCAAGCACTGGATGACGCTGAACGAGCCGGCGGTCAGCGCGCTGCTCGGCTACTACTGGGGCGCTCACGCGCCCGGCCACCAGAACATCCGTGAAGCCCTCGCGGCGACCCATCACCTGCTCCTGGGGCATGGCTGGGCGGTCCCGGTGCTCCGCCGCGACAGCCCGGACAGCCAGGTGGGCATCGTGCTCAATCTGAATCCAAAACACCCGGCCTCGGAGAGCGAGGCCGACCTGCGTGCGACGCAGTATATGGATGCGCTGGAGAACCGGCTGTACCTGGACCCGCTTGTGGGCCGGCCTTATCCCGAGGAAGTCATCTCGCAGCACAACATCAGCCTATCTTACGTCCAGCCCGGCGACATGCAGGCCATGACCGCGCCAGTCGACTTTCTGGGCCTGAACTACTACACGCGCGGCATCATCCGCAGCCAGGAGATTCCCGAGGCGCAGAACGCGCGGCCAACGGTCGTCCGCGGGCCGGAGGTGACCGAGATGGACTGGGAGGTGTACCCCGAGGGCCTGCACGAGATGCTGGTGCGGCTCAAGACCGAGTATCCCTTCCCCGCGTACTATGTCACCGAGAACGGCGCGGCGTACGTCGATGAGCCGGGGGCGGATGGCGTCCATGACCCGAAGCGGCTGGTCTACCTCCAGGCGCATTTCGAGCAGGCCGCGCGGGCCATTGCGGACGGCGTGCCGCTCAAGGGTTACTTCGTCTGGTCGTTGATGGACAACTTCGAGTGGGCGTGGGGCTACACCAGGCGCTTTGGCATCGTCTACGTGGACTACGAGACGCAGGAACGCACTCCCAAGTCCAGCGCGCTGTGGTACCGGCGGGTTATTGCTGCGAATGGGATAGTTGAATAGAACGCTGATTCACGCAGATGATCATGATTTGTCTGATATTTTCTAATAATTCTGTCAATCATGATAATCAGCGTCATCAGCGTCCTATTCCGTCTATGAAGGAGGGGATCCCTATGAACTATCGTGAACTGGGGCGGACGGGCTGGCAGGTGTCGGAGATCAGCTTCGGTGCGTGGGCTATCGGCGGGTCGTGGGGCGATGTGGACGATGCGGAGTCGATCGCCGCGCTGCACCGGGCAATCGACCTGGGCGTCAACTTCATCGACACTGCGGATGTGTATGGCGACGGCCGCAGCGAGCGGCTCATCAGCCAGGTGCTGCGGGACCGGGCCGGCCAGCGCATCTACGTGGCGACGAAGGCCGGCCGCCGCCTGTCGCCGCATGTGGCGGACGGCTACAACAAGGCCAACCTGACGGCCTTCGTCGAGCGCAGCCTGAGCAATCTGCGGGTCGATGCGCTGGACCTGGTGCAGCTCCACTGCCCGCCGACCGAGGTATTCTACCGGCCGGAGGTGTTTGTCGCGCTGGACGACCTGGTGGCCGCGGGCAAGCTGCGGCACTACGGCGTGAGCGTGGAGAAGGTGGAGGAGGGGCTGAAGGCGCTGGAATATCCCGGCGTCCAGTCAGTGCAGATTATCTTCAACATGTTCCGGCAGCGGCCGGCAGAGCAGTTCTTCCCTGCGGCGCAGGCGAAGCGGGTGGGCATCCTGGCGCGCGTGCCGCTGGCGAGCGGGCTGCTGACCGGCAAGATGACCCTGCAGAGCCAGTTCGCAGCGGACGATCACCGCAACTTCAACCGGCACGGCGAATCATTCGACGTGGGCGAGACGTTTGCCGGCGTGCCCTACGAGATCGGGCTGGCCGCGGTGGACGAACTCAGGCGGCTGGTGCCCGGCGGCGCGACGCTGGCCCAGCTCGCGCTGCGCTGGATCCTCATGTTCGATGCGGTGACATGCGCGATTCCCGGCGCGAAGCGACCCGCCCAGGCCGAGGACAACGTGCGCGCCGCGGAGCTGCCCGCGCTCAACGAGGCGCAGATGGCCGCCGCGCGCGAGGTCTACGACCGGCTCGTCAAGCCGCACGTTCACCAGCGGTGGTGATGACGGATTGAAGATTGAAGATTACAGATTGAAGATTTCTCGGAGCCGGACCGGCTGTCCGGGATCTCCAATCTTCAATTTTCAATCTGCAATCCGTGAAAGTACGCCCGGTTCAACTCCACAAGGTCCGCGAAGACCCAGTCCGGGCCGGGGTGCATGGCGGCGAACTGCTCCGGCGTGCCCGCGCCGGTGAGCACAGCGATGGTGCGCAGGCCCGCGGCCTGGCCGCCGAGGATGTCCGTCTCCGGCCGGTCGCCGATCGCGCCCGTGTAGGCCGCGGTCGCGCCCATCCGTTGCAGTGCGACGAGGAAGATGTCGGGCGCGGGCTTGCCGATGGCCCGCGCCTTGCGGTTCGTGGCGATCTCCAGCATCCCGACCAACGATCCCGCGCCCGGCACAAGCCCTTCCTCTGTGGGCAGCGTGCGGTCGGTGTTGGTCGCGACGAAGGGGATGCCGCGCTGGATGGCGAGCGCGGCCTCGCGCAGCCGCGCATAGGTGGCCTGCCGGTCCATGCCGACCACGACCATGTCGGCCTCGCGGAACGACTCGGTCAGCGTGAATCCCACGCCCGTCAACGCCTCGCGGATGCCCGCCTCCCCGATCACCAGCGCGCGGCCGCCGTCATGCTCCCTGGCGAGCGCGAGCGCGGTTGCATCCGCGGACGTCAGGATCTCGTCCGGCGTCGCGTCGATGCCCATGCCGATGAGCCGCTCGGCCACCGCGCGCGGCGGGGTTGTGGAGTTGTTCGTGACGAACAGGTAGGGTATGCCCGCGTGGCGCAGGTTCGCCACGAACTCGGCAGCGCCGGGCAGCACCGCGGCCCCGCGATAGATCACGCCGTCCATGTCGAAGATGAACGCGCGCAGGTCGGACAGCATCATCTCATCGCTCATCCGCGGTCCTGTCTCCTTGCTCTGTCGTTGCGGTTGCGGCCGGGTCTGCATCGGTCGCCCCTTCTACATCCATCACTGCCGTCGCGACGGCCCAACTGACCACCCCCCAACTGCCGCCGGAAATCAGCAGCGCGAGAAAGATGGACAGCGGGTTCATCGGCACGTTGCCGCGCGCGATGCCGACCACCGCGAGCAGGATGCCTGCCGCAGCGAAGAGCAGTCCCACGCGCAGGGGAAGGGGGAGACGCCGAAGGGATTCTGGCATAAAAAACACCCCTTGAGTCTTGACGGTTGAAACCGCCCGGTACCACAGGTCAGGCCGCGCGCAGATCCCGAACATTCAACTGCGGCGCGCCGCTGTAGTCGTTCATCTCGAGATTGTAGGCCAGGTCGAGCCTGGCGGGCAGGCCGCCGGCCCACGCGCCCATGCGGAACGCAATCGCATCCCACTCGATGCGCGAGCCGGGCGCGCGCACGCGCAGCTTGAGATGCTGCCCCTCGCTGCCCACGGTGCGCACGCTGTACGGCACGACTTCGAGGCCGTGGCTGACGAACACCGGCTGCGGATTGCCCTCGCCATAGGGTTCGAGCTGTTGCAGGAGTTCGCAGAACGCCAGGTCGCGGTCGGCCAGGTCATATTCGCAGTCGATCTTGAGCACCGGCGTAAGATCGAGGCCAGACAGTCTGTCCGCTGCGATGGCCTCCAGCCGGCGGCGCAGCTCCGGCAGGTTTTCGTTCCTGACCGTGAATCCGGCTGCTGCCGCGTGTCCGCCGTGGCGGACGAGCAGCTCGCGGCACTCGTCCAGCGCGTGCGTGATGTTGAACTCCGGGATGCTGCGGCAGGAACCGCGCGTCTCCGTTGCACCCATCTCCGCGACGATCGTCGGACGGTACAGTTCCTCGGTCAGCCGTCCGGCCACCAGGCCCACGATGCCGGGGTGATACCCCTCGCCCGCGATCAGGTGCAGATAGCGGTCCGCGCCGTCATCACCGATCTCCGCCTTCGCCTGTTCCACGAGTGCCTGGGTTAGCTCCTGTCGCTCCCGGTTCAGCCGGCCCAGCTCGTCGGCCTTCGCCTTCGCGGTGAATCCGTCCGCAGCCGTGAGCAGCTCGTACCCGACGCTGGCGGAGGCCAGCCGGCCCGCCGCGTTCAGCCGCGGGCCGAGCATGAACCCGATGGAATAGGCGTTGACCCGGCCGCCCTTGATCTTTGCCTCGTCGAGCATGGCCTGGATGCCGGGCCGCTTCGGGCGGTTCAGCGCATTCAACCCCAGCCGCACCAACGCGCGGTTCTCTTCGAGCAGCGGCGCGACGTCGGCCACTGTGCCGAGCGCGACCAGGTCCAGCAGGTCGCCGGTCTTCAGGCTGACCGGGCCAGGCGCAATCGGGTCCGCGTGCTCCGCACGCATAAGCCCCTGCGCCAGTTTGAACGCCAGCCCGACGCCCGCCAGGTCCTTGAAGGGATAGGGATCGCCCTGGCGCTTCGTGTTGATGACTGCGAGTGCGGGCGGCAGGATGTCGTGGCCGTCCGCGTCCTGTTGGATGGAGTGATGGTCGGTGACGATCATGTCCAGGCCCAGGCTGTTGCCGTGCGCCACCTCGCGCACGGAGCGGATGCCGCAGTCCACGGTCACGACGAGGCGGGTGCCCCAGGATGCGATCTTGTCCAGCGCGTCGCAGTTGAGACCGTAACCCTCGTCCACCCGGTTGGGGATGTAGGGCTGGACCTGCGCGCCGAACGCCCGGAGCGTCTGAACGAGCAGCGCGGTGGACGTGACGCCGTCCGCGTCGAAGTCGCCGTAGACGACGATGGGCTCCTGCCCGGCGATGGCCGCGCGGATGCGCGCCACGGCCGCGCTGAGATCCAGGATCTGCGAGGGGTCGCGCAGCATGGTCGGGGGATGGAGAAAACCGTCAACCTCCGCGATGGGCACTTTGCGGTTGTAGAGTGCCTGCACGACAATCCGGTTCAAGTGCGGCAGGCCGGCGTAGACCGCTTCCGGACACGGGTCGTAGAGAACCCAACGTTTAGCTAAAGATGACATGGCCGCATTATAGCCGACGAGGGCTGAATTGCCCAAGCGTTCGAGGTGAAACCTCGCTGTTGAACGCCGGCCGTGACGACGATTAGGAGTTGACTTACAGAGTTGCGCACGAATATAAGATAAGCTAATAGCAATTGCCGCACATGCCGATTGATAACTCGACCATACCTGGCTCAGTCGTGTCCCACCTTGACCAGGTTACGGCCGCTTGGCTGACATCTGTCCTCGCCAGGAGCGGCGCGCTGACGCGCGGCGCAGTCGAGTCCTTCGCAGTGGGCACAGGCCGGGGGAATTGGTCCAGCAATGCCTCCCTTTTGTTGAAGTACACTTCCGCGGCACAGGGCCCTCTGCCCCGGCGCCTTTTCCTGAAGATGGTCAACACCGACCTGGGCGACGAATCCTTCGGTGATTCCGAGGTCACGTACTACACCCGTGACTACGTGGATGTGGCGAACGCGCCGCTGCTGCACTGCTACGACGCAGCCTATGCGCCGGCTCTCAAGCGTTACCACATTCTTCTGGATGATGTATCCGAGACCCATGTGGCAGCCAGCGAGAAAGAGCCGACCCTGGAATACGGCCTGGCCCTGGCAGAGGCATTGGCCGTGCTGCACGCGCGCTGGTGGGGTGCAGGGCGACTCGCAGAGGCAGGTGCAGAGATGCACCGCGCAAACCACATCCGCAACTTCGTGGCGATTGCGGAGCCTGGCGTGGGCCACATCGTCGGATGTTGCGCCGCGCAGTTGGAGTCCCACTGGCCCGATCTCATGCGCGAGCTGTTTGCCCGGCATCCGCAGGCGATGATCGAGCGGACGCGCAACTCTGATGGGTTCACCTTGATTCACGGCGATGCGGGCGAGTACAACATCCTGGTCCCGCAGCATGGCGACCGCCCACTCTACCTCATCGACCGCCAGCCCTTCGACTGGAGCCTGACCGTCTGGCTGGGTGTCTATGACCTGGTCTATGCCATCGTGCTGGATTGGGCAACTGACGCGCGGCGACGGTGGGAGTTGCCCATTCTGCAGCACTATCACACCCATCTGATCAAGCACGGGGTGCGCGACTATGCGTGGTCGCAACTGCTCTACGACTACCGGCTGTGCGTGCCGATGGGCGTGTACATTGCCGTCGAGTACTGTCGCGGCGGCGTGAACGAAGCGCAGGCTCAGTACTGGCGGCCCATGTTGCAGCGGGTCCTGACGGCGTGTGAGGATCTGGATTGCCGCGCGCTGTGGTCGCCTTAGCGGATCTCTGCCAGTCAAGGCTATTCAACGGCTAGCGTTTAAGGAGCACAAGAATGACGCGCTATGAGTCCCTGCAGAACAGATTGGCCGGCGTCGCCTTGATCGTCGGTCCAGCGTTGGTTGTGGTGGCCGCAATGCTGTCAGCAGCCGGGATAGGGACCACCACCGGACGTTGGTATGACAACGCCTTGGAAGGGATGCTGATGCTGATCGGTTTTTCTCTGCAACTGATTGGCCTGCTGACCCTGGCGCGCTGGATCGGTCACCATCGGCCGCAATTGGGTATCGTGTTAACAGCAACCAGCGTGCTGGGAACCACCGGCGCGATCCTGCCATCGGCACTTCGCGTCTTTTCGCTGGCTGAACTGACGCTGGGGATTACCGTGCAACAGCTCGATGTCGTCCACGGAGCCACCGATGCCGCAAACCCCATAGAGCCGTTAATCTTACCGTTTATCTTGGTTTTCTTTCTCAACTACCTGCTGCTTGGATTTGGCCTGTGGCGTACCAGCATAGGGCCACGCTATGCCCCAATTCTCCTTGTGATCGGTACACTTCTCTTTCCGATCGGACAAGGCGCTTTCAACGTGAATTACCCGGTGTATGTCGCGGCTGTCACTGCTTGGCTGCTGGCCCTGGCGTCTCTGGGCTGGCTGCTTCTGCGCGCTGCGCTGCCGGCGGCTTCGACTGACGTTGCCGATCCGGCCGTTTTGTAAAAGAGAGGAAAAAGGCATCATGCAGCACAAATCGCTGATCATAGGTCTCTATTTGATACTGGCGTTGGCTGCCTGCTCTGGCGTGCAGCCAACGCCGATAAGTCTGCCCTCCTCTCCCCCGCCGGTGCGCGACTACTGGCCGACCGAAGGTTGGCGCAGCGACGCGTCTGGCAACCACGGCCTCGATGAGGCAAAGCTGGCCGGGATACGGGCGCAGATCGAGCAGGAATTGCCCTTCCTGGACAGCCTGCTAATTGTTAAGGATGGCTACCTGGTCTTCGAGGAATACTTCAACGGCTACGACGCCGATCGCCTGCACCAGTTGGCCTCAGTGACCAAGAGCTTCACGTCGGCGCTGGTAGGAATGGCCCATGCGGAGGGTATCATTCCCGACCTGGACGTCACGCTCGGCGGCGAGTTGCGTGAGCACTTCGCTGGCATGCTCCAACGGGATCAACGGAATATCTCGCTGCGCCACCTGCTGCTCATGCGCTCGGGGCTGTCCTTCGACGAAGGCGCGCTGTATGAGGAGGCTGCCTCCCTGTGGGCTGTTCAGGGCTACGGCGGCGCTGTGGCAACCACCGTGGAACGAGACCTGACCGCCTACGGGCTGGAGCACACGATGGCCCATCGACCGGGTGAGGCCTGGAACTATAGCACGATGGATTCACAGTTGCTTTCAGCCGCCTTCCAGGCACTGACCGGCCAGTCGCTGGAAGCCTTCGCCAGCCAACGGCTCTTTCCGGCGCTGGGCATCAACGACTGGCACTGGCCTGCCGACGCTAACGGCGTCACCATCGGCGGCGCCACCCTGGAACTGACCCCGCGCGACATGGCTAAGTTCGGCTTTCTCTACCTGAATCGCGGCACATGGGATGGCCAGGAACTGCTGCCGCCTGATTGGGTGCGGCTGACAACCACTCCCCAAGGCGCCGGGGTTAACGCGGGATCAGGGCAGAAGGTATCAATCGAATGGTACGGCATGCAGTGGTGGACCTGGAAACCAGAGTTGTTCGCTGGCCAGAGGGCGATTGCGGCGCAGGGTTACGGTGGGCAGCGCGTACTCCTGTTGCCTGAATTGGACATGATTGTCGTGATCACCGCTCGGCCGGATGTGGCGCCAGATGTGGCCGAACAACAGGATGACCACGTCTACGATCTGGTCAAATACAGTATCCTATCGGCCGTCACCGACGAGCCGGTCGCCGATCCGTTCTGGGCCGTGCCCGCTGCGGCGCCTCCGCCGGCACACGCGCTCTACACGGCTGGCGTCAACGGCCGCAGCCGTCGCCTGCTGCTGGGGGATCCGGCGGTTTCGTTCTGGGGCCCGGCCTGGTCACCCGACGGCACCCAGGTTGTCTTCTCCAAGGCGGTCCCGGCCATCGTGTCGCCTGGAAGCAACCCCGCCGAATTGTACATCGCCAACAGCGACGGGACGAACCTGCGCCAGCTCACAGACAATGGCCGTAACAACTACTTGCCGGCATGGTCGCCGGATGGGCGCCGGATTGCCTATATTTCCGGGGGGCAGGGTGGGCTGAGCTCTCACGAGGTCTACGTCATCAACGCGGACGGCAGCGGGGACACGCGGCTGACCGACAACGCGGTGCAGGAGTATGGTGTTGCGTGGTCGCCGGACGGCCAGACCATTGCCTTTGGCACGCAGCGCGAAAAGGCCTGGCGCATCTACACCATGCGCCCCGATGGGAGCGAGCAGCGTTCGCTGCCCACGCCGGCCGAGGGCAACTCCCCCTCGTGGTCGCCGGATGGCAAAACGATCACATTCATGTCGGAGTCCAGCGGCAATGCCGATATCTTCGTAATGGATGCCGATGGCGCGAACCAGCGGCTCCTGATTGGCGGCGAGGCCTGGGAGTACCTGCCGCACTGGTCGCCCGATGGCAGCCGCATTGCGTTCGCCTCCACTCGTGACGCCACTGCCGCCATTTATACCATGTCCGTCGACGGCAGCGGTATCCGGCGCGTCAGCGGACGGGGCCTGGTCGCGGACGTGGCAGCGTGGTCTCCTGATAGCGCGCAATTGCTTTTCCACGGCCTGGCCGAGCCTGAGGGCGGCCTGTTCGGTTGGCTCAAGAGGTGAAGCCGCGCGGTTTGTGAACATTCCCGCCTGCGGGTGTAGAATAGGCCGAGCCAGATTGTCCTGGTCATCACATCCACAGGAGGCATTCATGCCCGCCCCAATTGCATTGCAGCTCTATACGATCCGTGACGTGCTCAGCGCCGGCTACGAGGCCGGGATTCGCAAGGTGGCCGAGATGGGCTATGTCGGCGTCGAAGCTGCCGGCTTCCCCGGCACGACTCCTCAGGCGGCCGCGAAGCTGTTTCGCGAGCTCGGTCTGACTGCCTGCGGCGCGCACCTGCCCGCTCCCGTCGGCGAGAAGAAGAACGAGGTGCTGGACACTGCCGCTGCGCTCGGCGTGCCTTACACGGTTGTACCCTGGATGTCGCCTGACCTCTTTGCGTCGGTGGATGGCATCCGCCGCGTCTGCGACATGCTGAACGAGGGCAGCGAAGTTGCGAAGGCCAACGGCCTGCGGCTCGGCTATCACAACCACTGGGCCGAATGCGGCATGGTCGAGGGTCGCCCGGCCATCGATTACATGGCGGAGTTCCTCGCGCCGGAGGTCTTCTTCGAGCTGGACACCTACTGGGCCAAGACCGCGGGCCTCGACCCCGCGGAGGTGCTGCGCAAGCTGGGCAGCCGCGTACCGCTCGTCCACATCAAGGACGGCCCGGCAGTCAAGGACCAGCCGATGACCGCGGTGGGCGAGGGCATCATCGACTGGGCGCCGGTCATCGGCGCGTGCGCAGACACGGCTGAGTGGCTGATCGTCGAGCAGGATCGCTCCGCGAAGCCCGATATGATGGCCGAGGCGCAGGCGAGCTACAGTTACCTGGTCGGAAAGGGCTACGCACATGGCAAGCGCTAGTCCGGCAGGGGGTGTGACCCGCGTCGGCATCATCGGCTGCGGCAACATCAGCAACATCTACCTGAAGAACACGGCGCAGTTGCCCGGCCTCAAGCTGATTGCGTGCGCGGACCTCGTGATGGAACGGGCGGAGGCCAAGGCGCAGGAGCACGGCATCCGTGCGATGACCGTCGAGGACCTGATCGCCTCCCCCGACATCGACATGATCGTGAACCTGACCATTCCCGCGGCGCACGCGCCGGTCAACCTGGCCGCGCTCCATTCGGGCAAGCACGTCTACACGGAGAAGCCGCTCGCGACGACCCGCGCGGACGGGCAGCGCACGGTGGAACTCGCGGCCGAGAAGGGGCTGCGTGTGGGCAGTGCGCCGGATACGTTCCTGGGCGGCGGCCTCCAGACCTGCCGCAAGCTGATCGACGACGGCGCGATCGGCGTGCCGGTCGCCGCAGTGGCGTTCATGGCCGGGCACGGGCCGGAAGGCTGGCACCCTGACCCGGACTTCTTCTACAAGCCGGGCGCCGGCCCCATGTTCGACATGGGCCCGTACTACCTGACCGCGCTTGTCAGCCTGCTCGGTCCGGTCGTGCGCGTGACCGGCTCCACGCGCATCTCGTTCCCGGAGCGGCTCATTACCGCCCCGGCGCGCAGCGGGCAGAAGATCACGGTCGAGACGCCGACCCACCTGGCCGGCGTGCTCGATTTTGCATCCGGCGCGGTGGCCTCGATGATCACCAGCTTCGACGTCTGGGCGCACAACCTCCCGCGCATCGAGATCTACGGCTCGGAGGGCTCGCTGCAGGTGCCGGACCCGAACACCTTCGGCGGCCCGGTGCGCATCCGGCTGGCGGGCGAGAAGGAATGGCGCGATGTCGAGCTGACGCACGGATACGACGTCAACAGCCGCGGCCTCGGCGCGGCGGACATGGCGCTGGCCGTCAGCCAGGGCCGGCCGCAGCGCGCGAGCGGTGACCTGGCGATGCACGTGCTCGACCTGATGTGCTCGTTCCAGGAGGCCTCGGAGTCGGAGCGGCACGTGCGCGTCGCGACGACCTGCGAGCGCCCCGCGCCTCTGCCCACCGGGCTGAAGTGGGGCGAGTTGGTGTAGTGTGTTCAGAAACCTGCTTTCTGGGCGAAGCTCTACTTCGCGTGAAAGCGGGTTTCTGACAGCAGGAATGACATGCCCCTCGAACTCCTGACCCTCTCCTCCCATGCCATGACCCCCACGCAGACGGCGGCGGTCGTCGACCTCTGCTCCGAGGTCTTCGAGTTGGACTACAGCTACTACCTGAACCTTGCGCCGGACCGCATCCACGTGCTCGGCTACGACGATGGCCGGCTGGTCAGCCACGCGCTATGGCTGGACCGGCCGCTGCGCGTGGGCGACGGGCCGTGGCGGATGTGTGCGTACGTGGAAGGGGTCGCGACGCACGCCGATTACCGGCGCCGGGGATACGGCGCGGCGGTCATGGCCGCACTCCAGGCGCAGATCGGCGGTTACGCGTTCGGCGCGCTGTCGCCCGCGGTGGAGCCGTGGTATGTCAGGCTGGGATGGGAGCGATGGCAGGGGCCGCTGTATATCGAGAAGGACGGTGCGCGGGAAAGCACGCCGGAGGAAACGGTGCTGATCTATCGCACGCCGTTGACAGGAGAGATCGACCTCCACGCCCCTCTGACAGGGGAGTGGAGGCCGTTCGAGCCGTGGTGATGGACGGCGGTTGCAGGTCTGAAGGTTGAAAGTTACAGGTTACCTACAGGTTACCGAATAGCAGGTCAGCCGATGCGGCCTCTCAACTTTCAACTTTCGAACCTGCAACTTTCAACCGTCAACTGTGCCGGTAGACGTCCCACTCCATGTACTTGCCGAGCGCCTCTTCCACCGCGTCCGCGCATTGCGAGAGGTTGATGGCGGTGTGGTGCTCGAACCCGTTCTCGCAGATGTAGCGCAGCAGCGTCTGCAGCTCGGGGATGCGCGCGACGCCGAAGCCGCCGAAGGTGGAGAGCGGGTCGTTGGTCAGCTCGCCCTCGCCCACGTACGCGCTGATGAGGCCGTTCAGGTCGTCCGTCGAGACGCGGCAGTAGGTGAATGGCTCGGCCTTGACCCGGCCCACCACCGTGCCGAAGGTGTTCTCCTTGCCGACCGTGCCTGCGATGATCGCCTGGTAGTCCATCACCATGATATCGTCAGGCCGGATCGACTCAGTCTTGAACACATCCTTGGGCAGGTTGGAGCAGTGGAACACCACGCACTTGTCGGGATCCTCGCCGTAGTTATTGTTCCAGTCCACCAGCGCGCTCGGCCGCTGTGAGGCCAGCGCCATTGCGTACATGCCGATGACGCCCGCAATGTCCGTCTCGCAGGCCGAGGGCAGCAGGTCATTGCTCATGATGGACATCAGCGTGCAGGGCACGACCCCGTAGAACTCCTCCATCGCGGTCCAGCACTGGAGCGCGCTCGCGACCAGCCGGTTCTCGGCCATCCAGTCATCGATGACCACGCCCAGGCGCGCCATCTTCAGCACGGCCTCTGCGGGGGTCTCACGCGTCGGCACATACGCCCGAATCTTGTCGGTCATCGCAACGACCTTCGGGTCCTGCGGGCTGAGCTTCAGGGCCTTGCCGAACATCTCCGACAGGTCCACCGTCTCGACCGAGATGCCGGTGCGTTCGAGCAGCTTCTCGGAGAAGCGCACGGTGTTGAAGGCCGCGGGCCGCGCGCCGATGACGCCCACGCGCGCACCCTTCAGTCCGGCTACCGTCCGGCAGGTCGCGACGAAGCGGTGCAAGTCCGCGCGGAAGTCCGCGCCGGTCGGGTCCATCGTGTGCCGGGTGGTAAGCGTGTACTTGATGCCGTACTGGCGCAGGTTGTTGCACGCGGACATCTTGCCGCAGAACGAGTCGCGGCGATTCTCGATGGTCATCTTCGCCGGCTCGTCCGGGGTGGCCTGGATGAGGACCGGCACGTCGAGCCCGGACCACCGGAGCGCGTTCGCGATGGCCTTCTCCTCACCGAAGTTGGGCAGGGTGACGAGGATGCCGATGATGTCGTCGCGGTGCGCCTTGAACAGGTCTGCGCACTTCTGCGAGTCGGCGTGCGACACGATGCTGCCGTACTTGGTGTCTTCAGGGGTGAGTGCGACCGCGTTGATGCCTTCCTCGGCCAGCACCTGGAGGATGGTCTTGCGGCCCGAATCGGCCAGGTGCGCGGGGAAGAAGCCGCGATTGCCGACGATAACGCCGAGCGTGGGTGTCTTCATGGTGTCTCCTTATGTCAGGGTATGACTACATGGTGCTCTGGAGCTACAGTCCTTCGCATGGTGCGCGTTGGAAGCCATCCGGCTCGACCTTGACCGAGCTCTCGCGCACGATGAGTTCCGGGCTCAGGCACAAGACAGGCTGTTCTTGCGGTGCTTTGCCTGCCGCGCGCTCCTTCATCATCTCGTTGAGCAGGCTGACTGCGTGTCGGCCCAGGTCGAGCAGCGGCTGGTGCATGGTGGTGAGCGGCGGCCAGAAGCACGTGGACTCCGGCAGATTGTCGAAGCCCACCACGGCCAGGTCCTCCGGCACCTTGCGCGCAGACAGGTGCGCCGTGCGCAGCGCGCCGAGCGCCATCTGATCGTTCGAGACGAAGACGGCGTCCAGTTCCGGCACGCGCGACAGCAGGCAGCGCAGCCCGTCCTCGCCGCTGGCGGTCGACCAGTTGCCGACTGCAACGAGCGAGTCATCCGCGCACAGCCCGGCCGCGTTCATGGCCTCCTGCCAGCCGGCCTGCCGCTCACGCGCTTCCCACCAGTCGAGCGGGCCGGTAATCAGGCCGATGGTGCGGCGGCCCTGGCCGATGAGGTGCTCGACGGCCAGCCGCGCGCCGCCTCGATTGTCGATGGAGAGGCTCATCATGCCGGGACGCGGAGCCATGTTGATGAAGACGATGGGTGGCAGCTTGACCAGGCGCTCAGGCACGATGCGGGTGCGGTTGTCGCCGATCTCCGGCGCGGCCCAGATGATCCCGTCCACCTGGCGGCCGGCGAGCGCGCCCAGGGCGCGTTCGGCCTCCAGCGGGTCGGACCAGTGAATCAGTCGCAGCAGGAGCGAATAGCCTGTCTCGCCGGCCGCGCGCTCGATCCCGACCACGATCTGCGACGGGCCGAAATAGTCCAGCCCGGATGCAACGACCGCAATCGTTTCGCTGCGGCGGTTGATCAGGCTGCGCGCCAGGACGTTGGGTTGATAGCCGAGTTCCTCGATTACTTGCAAGACACGGGCGCGGGTGGCGGCGGAGACGGGACGTTTTCCGGTCAGTACATTGGAAACGGTCCCAGGCGAAACGTTTGCCCTGCTTGCGACATCTTTGACGGTGGGCATGGTGGCAGAACCTCGTGGCTGGCAGTATAGCAAAACCTTTTAAGTTGTCAAAATCCTATTGTGATATGATAGACACATACAGGTGTGTTTCTGGCTCGGCAGGCTGTGGCTCG
>JAXGYZ010000003.1:0-834167 GCA_040772005.1 Anaerolineae bacterium
GGGGGCGGGGTTGTTTAACAACTATGGTTTTATTTTTGTACAGGGCCAAACGTCGGGTGCCCCCATGACCACAAAGATTTATAACTTTAATTGCAAGGAAGAATCTCATGCAGAAAGTCCTGTACATCTACGGCGGCCCCGAGTTCCACCCGACGGAGCTCGGCGGCAAGATTCTGAGCGGCTGGCTCGCGGCGGACGGGCGCTACGAGCTGGAGATGACGAATGACCTGGACGCGTTTGCCAGCCTGCCCGGCGGCCAGTATGCGGCAGTCGTCGTCTATGCGACCGGCTTCAAGGATGACCTGACGCCTGCGCGCGAGGCCGGACTGCTCGACTTCGTGCGCGGGGGCGGCGGCTTCGTCGGCATCCACTCCGCAACCGACAGCTTCCGCGGCAGTCGCGCGTACGTGGAGATGCTCAACGGTGAGTTCCTGCATCACCCGGAGCACCACGAATTCAAGGTAACGGTCAGGCACGCGGCGAACGGCGCGGGCGAGGGGCAGGACCTCATCGCGCGTATGGGCGACTTCAGCATCTACGACGAAATGTACCACCTGCAGAACTTCGACCCCGCGGCCTGCACGGTCCTCGCGGAGACGCAGTGGCAGGGCCAGCAGATGCCGATGGCCTATGCGCGGGCCTATGGCGCAGGCCGCGTCGCGTATGTTGCGCTCGGCCATACCGCGCAGGCGTGGCAGCACGGTGAGTTCAAGAAGCTGGTGCTGCGTGCGATCAGGTGGAGCACCGGTGTGGACGCTCCCGACCGCACCATCCGCTGCGGCCTGCTCGGCTATGGCCCCGCGTTCAACATGGGCAAGGGCCATGCGAGCTGGATCAACGATACGCCGGGCATGCGCACGGTCGCCATGTGTGACGCGAGCCCGGCGCGTGTCGAGGCGGCGCGGCAGGAGCTGCCGGACCTTGCCGGCTACTTCACCGATGTGAACGACCTGCTTGCGATGCCGGACCTGGACCTCGTGGTCAATATCCTGCCCCACAACCTGCACGCGCCCATGACGCTGTGCTGCCTGGAGGCGGGCAAGCACGTTGTCCTGGAGAAGCCGTTCGCCATCACGGTGGACGAGGCCAACGCGATGATCGATGCAGCCCGCAGCCGCAACTTGATGCTCAGCCTGTTCCACAACCGCCGCTGGGACGGCGACTACCTGACCATCCGCGACCTCATCGGCCGCGGGCTGATCGGCGACATCTTCCACATCGAGTGCGGGCAGGGCAACTTCAGCCATCCGGGGTTCTGGTGGCGGTCGGACAAGGCCATCAGCGGCGGCGTGATGCACGATTGGGGCGCGCACTTCCTTGACTGGATCCTCAACCTCGTGCCGTCGAAGATCACCCAGGTCACGGGCGACTTCCAGAAGCGCGTCTGGAACGCGGTGACCAACGAGGACCACGGCCAGGCTTACATCCGCTTCGAGAACGGCGTGACCGCGGACTACTGGATTTCCTCGATTGCGGCCATCTCGCGGCCCAAGTGGCTCATCCTGGGCACGAAGGGCGCCATCACCGCGGACTGGAAGGACGAGATCCGGCTGGTGTCGTTTGCATCCGGCGTGCGGCAGGACAGCACGGTCAAGGTCACGCTGCCGGGCTACGGCTCGGTGCAGTACTACCGCAACGTGGCCGACCACCTGCTGCTGGGCGAGGAGCTGCTCGTCAAGCCGGAGCAGGCACGCCGCGTGATCGGGGTCATCGACGCGGCGCAGCGGAGCTCACAGCTCGGCCAGAGTGTCGCGCCCGCGCCAGGCTGCGAGTAAGCGGCTGCACAGTCTCGCTGAGAATCGGAGTCGAGGCTTTGGCTCGCTGGGGATGCGGCGTACGTCCACCTCCCAACCGGCTGAAGTTTCGACTCCAACTATATGTGTGGTTTCTGGCAGGCATGCCAGCAATTCCAAATGGAGGCGGCAAAGCATCCTGAGCGGAGGCCCGGAGGGCCGTAGTCGAAGGATGTAGGCCGTGCCGGCGTTCTTTGACTGCGCTGCCCTCCGCTCAGAATGCCTGCACTCTCGCGCACATTTGGAGTTCCTGGCAGGCCTGCAGCGGATGTTGCAGAGCTGAGGCACACAACTTATAATGCTCGGACTATCCCGTCCGCACGCATGAGGCAGACACATAAACCATGTACAGAATCCTGCTGATCGGCGATTCCATCACCGGCGGCTTCCCCAACAGCGTCGCCGGTTATGCGCCGGAGGTGCGTGAACTGCTGGCTGGGACGGCACAAGTGGATACCTTGCCCGAGAACGGCGGGGATAGCCGCAACCTGCTCGCACATCTGTCCGGCTGGCTGGGCGACGCGCAGTACGACGTGATTCACTTCAATTGCGGGCTGCACGACATCAAGCGGCCACAGAGCGGGGCCGGCATCCAGGTTCCCATTCACGAGTACGAGGCTAACTTGCACTCGCTGGTGGACCGGCTTCAGGCGCGCGCCGCCAAACTCGTCTGGGGACGCACCACGCCTGTTGTGGATGGGCAGCCGGCGGCGAGCAAGGATTTCGACCGCTACAACGTGGACATTGACGCATACAATCGTGTTGCAGACCGGGTCATGGCTGCACGCGGCGTGACCGTGGACGATCTGCATGCCGCGGTGTGCGCCGCCGGCCTTGCCGCTTGTCTGACGGGCGACGGCGTTCACCTGACCGTCGCGGGCAATCATGTGTTGGCGAGACAGGCGGCTGCGCTCCTGCGCACCAGCCTGTCTGCGCCGGGATGAGGGCATGAGCAAATCCTACCTGACGTATCCATTGGCGCGCGGCTACGTGGACCACTGGCTGGCGCTCGGTCCGTGCGATCACCCCCTGGGGCATGAGCCTGCCAGCACCGGCCAGGAGCCTCGCGAGCGGCCTGTCGCGCAGCCGGTCGCCGCGCCCGACTTCGACCGGCCATCCGAGCTCGACAAATGGCTTTGCCGCGATAGAACCCTCTACTGGCAAGTCCGCCACTGTGAGCCGGATCATCTGCTCGCATGGGAGGGCTTCTTGTCGGGCCCGTCCTTGCGTCGCGCATGGGCCCACTGTATCCTGCACAGCGATCATGAACGCGAGGCTGTGTTCCACCTGGCGACGGTGTGTCCTGCGATAGTCTTCCTGAACAATGCGCCGGTGGGACGCGCTGCGGATGGGGCGGCGCGTGACCGTAGTGCGGACGCTTTCCAGACGACCTCCCTGGCCGTTCGGCTGGCAGGGGGCGACAATCATCTGCTGGTCCACCTGGAGCAGACCGGCGTGCGGCAGACCCGCCTTGCCTTCGCGCTAAGGATCGTCGGTGTGCCGGAAGAGGCAGTCGCGGTGCGCGTGCCTGTCCTGACGCCTGCGCGCGGTCTCGCGGAGCGGCAGGCCATCGAACGCGCCTACGCCGGAGCCTATCTGGACCGCGGCGTCTACACGCGGAGCGATCCGGTTAGGGTGCTCTTTTCGCCTGACACCCCCGGCAGCTACCTGTCTGTCGTCCGGCTCCAGACGCCCGACCGCGGCATCTACGCGGAGCTGGGCGGGCACGCCGCCGCAGGTAGTACGTTCCAGGGGATGACCGCGGCGCAGTTGCCGTCCGGGGAGATGCGGGCGGTGCTGATGCCGCCGCACGAGCAGTACTACGAGGGGCAGCTCCGCGCGGAGCGCGCACTGCCGTTTTGGGTCGCTAAGGGGCATCTTAGCCGCCGGCCCGAAGGCAACGACGATGACAGGCTGATGGAGCTCATGCGCGAAGCCGGGCGCAGAGGCGGGGTGTTCGGGGAACTGGCACACATGGCGCTGGGCTGGTGGGCGGCGGTGGATGTGAAGTCCTTGCGTGCGAGCATCGACGACGTGCGAGCTCGCCGCGCGACCGCACGCGAGGGCGGCTGCCTGCCGGACCTGCTCGGGCTGATTGCCATGCGCGAACGGATGGCGGGGTATGAGCACTTCCCCAGCGAGTTGTTGCCCGAGCTGGACGCGATGATCCTGGGCTTCGACTATGCGCTTCCCGCTGCGCCGGGCGTCGAGGATACGCTGGACCTCGCGGACCCGGTGAACCAGGTCCTCCTGCATACCTGCCGCATCCTCGCGGGGCAGCTCTTTCCTGCCGCGAAGTTCACCGCATCCGGGCTGACCGGCAGGCAGGAACGCGGTCGCGGCGAGAAACTGGCCGCCGCGTGGCTGCGCGCGTGCGGGCAGACCGGCCTGGACCGGTGGCACACGCATCTTGACCTGCTCGTCGCGGCGCTCGCGCACCTGGTTGATCTTGCCCGCAGCGACACCGTGGCCGAGCTGGCGGGCGTGCTGCTGGACAAGACACTTTTTGAGATCGCCATCCACTCGTTCCAGGGGGTCTTCATGCCCACGCGGGGCGAGGCACAGCCCGCTTACCTGCGCAGCGGGCGGTTCACGCCGGAGTCGGCGGTGAGCAGGCTGGCCTGGGGCGCAGGCACCTATGAGCCGGACCTGCGCGGTGTAGTGAGCCTCGGGCTGGCGGGCCGGGGTTACCAGCTGCCCGCGCTGCTGCGTGCGATTGCGTCAGACCGGCAGTTCGAGGTGTGGGCGCGCGAGCAACAAGGCCGCGACGGGGTCAATACCGTCACCTATCGCACGAACGACCTCATGCTCAGCTCGGTCCAGGACTACCGCGGCGGGCAGCCCGGCAGCCGCGAGCACATCTGGCAGGCGACGCTGGGACCGGAGGCCATCGTCTTCGCGAATCACCCGGGCTGTTTCAGCCAGTCGGCGGACGTGGCTGCGGGGTGGTGGCGCGGCAACGCGGTACTCCCGCGGGTGGCGCAGTGGCGTGACGCGCTGGTGGCCCTCTATGACTTGCCCGAAGATGATCGGCTGGGCTTCACCCACGCGTACTTCCCGGCGTTTGCATTCGACGAGTCCTACGTTGCCGCCTCGGATGACCCGGACGGCTTGCCGCATTGGGCGTTTGCGCGGGTGGGGCAGGGATACCTGGCGCTGTATGCTGCGCGGGGCTTTGCAGAGGTGACACACGGTCCTGACGCGCACCGGGAGCTGCGGTCATCGGGATTGCAAAACGTTTGGCTCTGCCAGATGGGGGCGGAGGGCACGGACGGCAGCTTCGAGGACTTCCGCCGCGCGGTGCTGGCAACGCGGCCGATCATCGACGGCCTGCGGGTTGCCTGGACGACGCTGCGCGGGGACCGGCTCGAGTTCGGCTGGACGGGACCGCTCCTGTTGAACGGCGCGGAGCAACCCATCACCGGCCTCGCACACCACGAGAGCGCATTTGCCCGTGCCGCGCTGCCGGCAGAGAGCATGGATATCGGTTACGGGGCAGAGATGTTGCGGCTCAACTTCGCTTAGTGCGAGTTTGGCAAGAGGGGGCCGCATCTGAGGATGCGGCCCCCTCTTGCCAAACATGCCCTGGTCTCACTCAATGGACCGGGCAACCGGGAGCCTATCAATAGCCGGACGCGGTGCCCTTGTCAGGGGCGGCGCGTCGGCCGGCGTAGGGATCCGGGACGGTGCCGTCGGTGGAGAACTGCGCCATGAAGCCGATACGCCGGTCCATCGTCGACTCTCCGGCCGCGATGGCCGCACGGCGATCTCCGCCGTGTTCCCCCTTGACGATCCATTCCTGCCCGAAGTGCGAGTGGATGACCTCATCGGCCCAATCGTAGTCCTGGTAGAGCGCCATCAACGCATGTTGCGCCTTGTCGCGGCAGAACTCGTACTCCTGGCGTTTGCCCGGCGGATACTTCATGGCCGCCTGCTCGATGGCGACGGTCAGGTGCGTGTACGCTTCGATGGGGTCCAGCTCCGCGAGGCACATCGTCGCGAACCCGGTCCAATTCGGGTTCGCTCCGATGTCGATCCCCTCCGCCTGCAGGGCCGCCTGACCGAACGCGGAATGGCGCACTTCATCCCAGCAGTGCCGCGCGAGGTCACGATAGAACGCCCAGGGCCGGCCTCGTTCCAGCGTCATGATCGCGGCCACGGTCTCCGCGGGCGACATCTCGTGGAAGCGCACCCACATCATCTGCTCAAGGCCCTCGCGCACAGCGTCGCCCCGTTCCGGCACGAAAACGGTGGGCGGCTTGGGTACGCTGGACCGGAAGCGAGCGTCCCGGCCCGACTGCTGCGGCATGACCCACGGCTGCCCGTCGCTGCGCGCGGTCGGCAGCGTGGCAGCCCCGGTGGCAGACGCGGCGCCGGCGATGCCGCCCGCCGCGTCCAGGTAAGCTTGCAGATGCGCGGACCAGGCTGCAGAACGGGCCTGGTCTGCTGCAGCCGTCCGCGCGGCTAACTCCGCGAGATAACGCTGGCCCAGCGCGGCCTGCTCTTCCTCCTCGGCCAGCAGCAGGCGCAGCGTCCGGCCGGTAGGGTAATCGACCAGGGGATTGATGGCCGCGAGGTGCGCCTTGTAAGCCGCGAGCAGCGCCGGTTTGATGACGCCATAGACACCGGTCAACAGCTCAATCGCGTCTTCCGCGCGAATGACTTCGTCCATGAGCGCAGCGAGTCGATCTTCCGGCGAGGCATCGACCGACTTTTCGGAGCGCCGCAACTCGCTGATGCGCGTGCGCAGTGCCTCGTGGTGCTCGGCATCCTCGTAGAGATGGCGGCCCAGCAGATACTTCAATTCCCACTCGGGGATGCTCAACAGGTGACCCGCGGCCGTGCACATGAGCTGCCGCTCGACATAAGCGAAGCGGTGCAGCCGCCGCGCGTTCTCTTCCACTCCATAACCGAGCCGCTCAACGTCCTCAATACCAGCAAACCGAAACCCCGGAAAAGGTTCAGCCATTATTCTGCTCCTGTTGGTGTCTATCCGATGAACCATGAGCAATTCTCGGCTGAATCCCTCAGCTTTGTCCGATATTGAGAATACTATTCAGCTGCAACTGATCCCCAAAGTGGCAGGCAACGAAATGGCCTGTGCCTCCCAGGTCGGACAGGGCCGGTTCTTCGTGGCGGCAGACATCCTGGGCATAGCGACAGCGCGGATGGAAGTAGCAGCCGGATGGCGGGTTGGAGGGGTCGGCCACGTCCCCTTCGAGCACGATGCCCTCGTCCATGGTGTTCAGCCGCGGGTCAGGCTTGGGCACGGCGGAGAGGAGCGCCTCGGTATACGGGTGCTTCGGATTGCGGTACAGTTCCTCCGTGTCCGCCAGTTCGACCAGCTTCCCGACATACATGACTGCCACCCGGTCACTGATGTACTCGACGACGCTCAGGTCGTGGGCGATGAAGATGTAAGTCAGGTTGAAGTCGTGCTGCAGGTCCTGGAGCAGGTTGAGAATCTGCGCGCGCACCGATACATCGAGCGCCGACACCCCTTCATCGCAGACCACCAGCCGGGGATTCAAGGCCAGCGCGCGGGCGATGCCGATACGCTGTCGTTCGCCGCCGCTGAACGCGTGCGGATACCGCCGCATGTACTCCGGGCGGAGGCCCACCTGCCTCAGGAGGGCGGCCACCCGATCCTCCAACTCATCGCCGTTCAGCCGATCGTTGACCCGCAGCGACTCGCCCACGATATCCAGCACGTTCATGCGCGGATTGAGCGAGGAGTACGGGTCCTGGAAGATCATGCGAATCTCGCGGCGGTAGCGCTTGAGCGCGTGGCCGTCGAGCCGAGCCAGGTCGACTGCTGCGCCGGCCCTGTCGCGATAGAGGATGCGGCCGGCCGTCGGCTCATAGGCGCGCAGGATGCAGCGGCCCGTCGTTGTCTTGCCGCAGCCCGATTCGCCCACCAGGCTGAGCGTCTCCCCTTCCTTCACCGCAAAGCTCACGCCGTCCACCGCCCGTACGTGGCCGGCGACGCGGCGGAGGAAGCCCTTCCGGATCGGGAAGTGCATCTTGAGGTCTCTGACTTCCAGCAGATTGCCGTTGTTCGTCGCGGTGGTATCGGTCATCCTGGCTTGCTCCCAACGTTCGCTCGCACGGCCCCGTCACTTGTGGTTCCCGGTCCATACAGCAGGCAACTGACCATCCGGCCCGGCCCGAGGACGACCGGCTGCGGCGTCTCGCGGTCGCAGAGGCCCGGCATGAAACGCGTGCAGCGCGGATGGAAGTAACAGCCGCTGGGCCGTGTGAGCGGGTCGGGCACCATGCCCTCGATGGAGTCCAGCCGCTGGCGAATCGTGCCGCCCACCTTGGGAATGGAGCGCAGGAGGGCCTGGGTGTAGGGATGTTTCGGGTCGTGGAAGATGGCGTCTACGTCCGCTGTCTCCACGACGCGGCCCAAGTACATGACGGCCACGTCGCTGCACATGCCGGCCACAACGCCCAGGTCATGGGTAATCAGCATCAGCGACATGCCGAGTTGGCGCTGCATGCTGCGGATGAGCCGGAGGATCTGCGCCTGGGTGGTCACGTCGAGTGCGGTCGTCGGTTCGTCTGCGATGAGCAGGCTCGGATTGCAGGCGATTGCCATGGCAATCATCGCGCGCTGGCGCATGCCGCCACTGAACTGGTGCGGGTACTCATCGACCCGCTGCTCGGGCCGCGCGATGCCGACGAGACGCAGCAGCTCGATGGCCCGGCTGCGTGCCTCAGTTTTGCTCATGTTCTGGTGGAGCAGGAGATTCTCCATGATCTGGTTGCCGATGGTATACAGCCCGCTCAGCGATGTCATCGGCTCCTGAAAGATCATCGAGATTTCCTTGCCCCGGATCGCGCGAATCTCGCGGCCCGTCGCTTTGAGCCGGGCGAGGTTGATCTCCTCGATCTGGGCGCCGTTACCTGGCGTTGGCTGGACGCGGCGGTAAAGGACGTCGCCGGCCACGAGCCGGCCCGGCGAATCCACAATCTGCAGGATGGAGCGGGCGGTGATGCTCTTGCCGCAGCCACTCTCGCCCACGATGCCCAGCGTACGTCCGCGAAACAGGGTGAGGTCAACGCCGTCGACGGCCTTGACGACGCCCTGGTCCATGAAAAAGTATGTCTTCAGCCCCTTGATATCCAGGAGCCAGTCGTCATTCGACATGCCATTTGTCCTGTCGTTGTCAGCGCCCATCTAGCGGCCGTAAGGGTCGGCTGCGTCACGCAGGCCGTCGCCCAGGAAGTTGAGCGCCAGGACCGTGACCATCACGGCCAGCGCGGGTATCAGGAGCCAGGGAGCCGTCGCGACCGCGCGCACGTTCTGGGCTTCCTGTAGGAGCACGCCCCAGCTCACGACGGGCGGCTGGAGCCCGAGGCCGAGGAAGCTCAACGCGGTTTCGGCCAGGATCATGCCGGGAATCGCCAGCGTGATGGAGGCGATGATGTGGCTGGTGAACGATGGAATCATGTGCCGGAAGATGACACGCAGCTCGCTCACGCCATCCAGCCGCGCGGCCATCACGAAATCTTCCTCGCGCAGGGAGAGGAAGCGCCCACGCACGACGCGCGCCAGGCCCGTCCAGCCGATGAAGGAGAGGATGATCGTGATGCTGAAGTAGATGCGCTCGGACGGCCAGGTCACGGGAATCGCGGCGGCCAGGCCCATCCACAGCGGGATCGTCGGCACGGAGCGGACGAACTCGATGAGGCGTTGGATGAGATCATCCACCCGCCCGCCGAAGTAGCCGGAAATGCCGCCCAGGGTCAGACCCAGGATGAAGCTGAGAAAGACGCCCACCAGGCCGATGGACATGGAAATGCGCGTGCCGTAGATGATGCGCGTCAGCACGTCACGCCCCACACGGTCCGCGCCCAGGAGGTACACCGGAGATGCGGTCTTCTCCATCGGCCCGAACAGATGCCAATCGGATTCGATGAGGCCCCACATCTTGTATGGTTCGCCGCGCACGAAGAGGCCCAGCCGGATGATCTGTTCCGGGTCCGGCGTGAAGACGCGGCGCAAGGCCTCCCGGTCGATTTCCTGCTTGAGGCCCAGGACGTAAGGGCCGATGAATCGGCCCTCGTGGAAGAAGTGGATGGGCTGCGGCGGCGCGTAGGTGCGGGGCGGGTTGAAGGCGTCCGGCTGGTAGGGCGCGATCGGTTCAACAAACAGCGCTACCAGGTAGACCAGCAGGATGATGAGCGCAGACGCCATCGCCAGCTTGTGCTTGCGGAACTTCCACCACACGAGCTGCCACTGCGACGCCACGAAGATGCGTGCCTCGGCGGACTCCTGCTGCGGCCGTGCCGCGGGCAGCCCATCGGCGTCGGAGCCGGGCGGGGGCGTAATCGGTGTCGAATCAATTGCCATGAGCTATCCCTCTCAGCCGAGCCGGATGCGCGGGTCCAGCCACGCGAGCAGGATGTCGGAGAGCAGCGTGCCGAAGATCGTCAGCGCGCTGAGCATGAAGATGAAGCTGCCGGCGAGATACATATCCTGGGATAGCAGCGCGCGCAACAGCAGCGGTCCGGTGATCGGCAGGCTGAGCACCACTGCCACAATGGTCGAGCCGGAAACGAGGCTCGGGAGATACCAACCGGCGGTGCTGATGAACGGGTTCAAGGCGGCCCGCACGGGGTACTTCAGCAGGAGCCGGGTTTCAGATAGGCCCTTGGAGCGCGCCGTTACTACGTAGGGCTTGTGCAGTTCGTCGAGGAGATTGGCGCGCATGATTCGAATCAGGCTGGCGGTGCCGCTGGCGCCGAGCACGATCATCGGGATTGCCAGGTGCTTGGCCAGGTCCCAGACTCTGGCGAGGCTCCAGGGCGCATTGGCAAACTCGGGTGAGAACAGGCCGCCGACACTCTGGTTAAAGAACGCGAAGAAGACCCACATCAAGACCAGTGCCAGCAGAAAATCGGGCGTCGCTAATCCCAAGAAGCCGAGAAAGGTGGCGATGTAGTCTCCGACGGAGTATTGCTTCACGGCAGAGTAGACGCCGATAGGGAAGGCAACCAGCCACGTCAGCAGCAAGGTGGCAAGCGACAGGGCGAATGTCAGGGGCAGCCGCTCCCACAGCAGCCCCCAAACGGGGCGGTTCCACTCCATCGACTGGCCGAAGTCACCCTGGAGCATATTGGTCAGCCAGCGGAAATACTGGACATAAACCGGCTGACCGAGGCCGTAACGGTCTTTGAGCGCTTGCAACGAGGACTCGTCAACCAGGTCGCCCATCGCGGCAAGCTGCGAGACATAGGTAGTCAAGTAATCCCCGGGCGGAAGTTGGATGATCGTAAACGACACGACGGACACCAGGAAAAGCGTCGGGATCATCATGACCACGCGTCGCGCGATGTATTGAAGCATGGGCCTACTCCTTGTACCGGGCAGGACACCGGTCAGAAATGCCGGCTCCGGGGTTGCGCAGTTTGGACTGCGCAACCCCGGATGCATCACCGGTGGACGCGCTCCGCACGCAGGCGGCAGGCTGCACGCCGCCGCGGGGCGCCGCGCCGGCCTTACGCCTGCTCGAGGAAGTACTGCTCCGGATACGTCTGTGCCGGGCTGTTGCACAGATGCCACGCCCAGACTTCCTGCGGCAGGTTCTTGAAGTTCGTCTTCCGGATGCCGTACGCCTTGTAGTACTTCGTGAGGCCCATGGCCCAGAAGTTGTCTGCCGCAATGTCGAGGATCTGCTTCATCAGCGCCTTCTGCTGCTCGTCATCCGCGGTCGTCTTCAACTGATCGTAGAGCTCCTGCCCCTTCTTAACTGGCTCCGGCGGCTCCTCGCCCTGCTGCCCGCCGCTGTTCCACCAGTCGGCCCAGGGGATGCCCCAGATCGATTCGTTGCTGAAGGCAAGCGACCAGCGGGGATCCATTACGACGGCCACACCGTCGGCGCCCGTCCAGACGCCCGCGTCGTGGTCGTAGGCCGCCTTGCGCTGGTAGAAGAGCGAGCGCTCCATGGACTTGACGGTGGTGTTGACGCCCACGGCTTTCCAGTAGCGCGCGACCATCTCCATCTGCTGCGTCCAAGGCTCGAAGGCGAGGGCGACCTCGATGGTGATGTTCAGGGGCTGGCCGTCGAAGCGCAGGCGCAGGCCATCCGCACCCTTCGTCAACCCCAGGTCATCGAGCATCTGGTTGGCCTTGTCGGGATCGTACTCGGTGTACTGCTTCGCCAGCCGCTCATGGTAGTGGGGCGACTCATCGAGGGGTGCAGCCTGGCGCGGCTCGCCGTCACCGACATAGGTGGTGTCGATGATCTCCTGGCGGTTGATGGCGTGGGAGAGTGCGATCCGGAAATCCACTTTCTGGAAGACCTCTCGCACGGCCGGGTCCTTGTGCGCCAGGTTGAGCGCCAGCACGGTGGGGCACTCGAAGGCGTACTTCACGTCAAAGAAGGTGTAGCCGCCCTTCTCCTGGTTGTCGATGAAGACCGCCTTGTTATCCGGTGTTGCGATGTGACGATCCATCATATCGATCTCGCCGTTCAGCGCCTTGAGCACCAGCGAGTCGACCTTCTCGACAATCGGGTAGCCCAGCTCGTCGATGTACGGCAACTGGTTGCCCTCGGTGTCCACCTTCCAGTAGTACGGGTTGCGCTTAGCGGCGAACTGGGTCGCATCGCCCGCGCCGTAGCCCTGTGTCACGGCCCAGGCGAGGATCGTGGGGCGATCGGCGTTCTGCGGGTAGTCGTTCTTTTGAGTGTAGTAGGCCATCCAGTCCTGGAGCTTGGCCTCGGCAACCGCGGCTTCGACTTCTTCCTTGTTGTACTTGATGTGGAACTGCTTCATGTAGTGCGCGGGCGGGAAGAAGAACCCTGCGCCGCCAGCCAGGTTCTTGATCAGCAGGCCGTTGGGTGTCTCAAAGGTCATCTTGAAAGTGTAATCATCGACCATCGTCAGGCTGCCCACCTTCCCGCCCGTGCGGAACCAGGAAGGCTTGACCTTCGTCAGGTCATCATTCATGACCACGTCTTCGTACCAGTAGACGAAGTCCTTCGCCGTGAACGGTTCGCCATCCGACCATTTCATGCCCTTGCGCAGCGTGAAGGTGAACTCCTTGCCATCGGGCGAGACCTCCCACTGTTGGGCCACGTTGGGCAGTACGGAGTTCAGATCGGGTGACCAGCGCAGCAGGGGGTCGTTGCCCATCGTGCGGCTGATCCAGGGGTTGTCGGACCGACCGAGCAGGCCCGAACGCCACGTGCCGCCGTACTGCCCGACCTTCTCGTGAGGCGTGATGACCATCGGCTCGGAAGGGACGCGCTGGTCCACAGGCGGCAGCGTGCCGGCCTCGACCAACTGGGCCAACATGGGGGCTTCCTTGTACTTGCTGGCCGCAGCAGCAGGCTCTGCCGCTGCCGTTGGCTCGGCTCCGGCCGCAGGCGCGGCTGGAACTTGGGTTGCAGCTTGAGGGGCGGGCACAGCCGGGGTGCTACAGGCTGCAAGGGTGACGGCGGCTGCCGCGCCGCCACCGAATCGGATGAACTCGCGACGGGTCAACTTACGCATGGTGATGAGCCCTCCTATGGATGTGTATTCGCGTTGAATCTGGCTTCCAGGCGAGGCAGATTTTCTGGAAGCACGGCGAAGAGAGTATGACGAGGTGAACAGCCTCTCGAGGCCACATCGATGTGACACCTCCTGTTGGTGAGACTGATGCGCTGGCACGAAGTCGGTGCGTGGAGATGCACCGGGCGCCCTGCGATGCAGTCATGAAGAGGAAATAGAGCACCCACACACGAGGGTTATAGCGAGTTCCGTGACATTATACTTGTAGAGCGGCGGGTGTCAAATCACGAATTGTTCTGACAGCAAAAACGATTTGCCCCGAATTGCGCTAATCCTGAATGTGGCGATAATTCAGGGAGCAGGAGAGACTTGTAGAGGAGTGTATCCGCATGCCAAACAGCCACGGGCGCAAGCCCAACATCGTCTTCTTCGGCATCGACTCGCTGCGAGCCGACCACATGAGCGGTTACGGGTACGGCCGCCTGACGACGCCCCACATCGATCATTTTGCCCGTGAGGGTGTCCTGTTCGAGCGCACCTACAGCGCTTTTATTCCGACCACCAGCGCGTACTCCTCCATGCTGACCGGTATGGACATCTTCTCCACCCAGGTTGTCGCGCTGCGGCACAAGGGCCCCATGCGGCCCGAGGTCAGGACGCTGCCCGAGATTCTCAAGGAGCAGGGCTACCACACGACCTGCGTCGGCTTCCGCGGCAATCCCGCATCGCGCGGGTTCGACACCTACATCGACTTTCCCGGCTGGGGCAGTTGGAACGAGGGCCGCAGCCCGAAGGCCGAGAATCTCAACAAGGTGACGATTCCCGAGCTGGAGCGGCTGGACAAGACCGGCGAGCCTTTCTTCCTGTTCCTGCGCCACATGGACCCGCACGCGCCGTACCTGCCGCCCGAACCGTACGAGCGGGCCTTCTATCACGGCGACGAGACGGACCCGGCGAACAAGTCGATGGAACCGGTGATGAACTTCAAGCCGTTCCGTGACTTCTTCGCCAGCTGGATGCCGCCGGGCATCACCGACAAGGACTACGTGATTGCGCAGTATGACGGCGCGGTCGCGTACATGGATGCCGCGATCCGGACGATCTTCACCGCGCTCGAAGCCCGCGACCTGCTCGACAACACCATCGTGGTCATCAACTCGGACCACGGCGAGACGCTCTACGACCACGACTGCTACTTCGACCATCACGGGCTCTATGACCCGACCCTGCACGTGCCCCTCATCATCCGCTATCCGAACAAGCTACCGAAGGGCCGCCGCGTCGCGGGCTATAACCTGCACCAGGACTTGGTCCCGACCCTGCTGGAGCTGGCGGACATCGAGCCGGACATCCCGTTCGACGGCAAGAGCCTCCTGCCGATGGTGCGCGGCGAAGTGGCGCACAACCGCAGCGAGTTCTACCTGACCGAGTGCACGTGGATGCGCAAGCACGGCTGGCGCACGCCCCAGTGGAAGCTCATCTCCGCGCTGGAACCGGATATGCACTTCAAGCCGCCGGTCGAGCTGTACAACCTCATGGAGGACCCGCTGGAGAACACCAACCTGGCGGACCAGCAGCCGGAGGTCGTGGCGTTCCTGCAGGCGCGCATGGAGAGTTGGATTGCCCGCCGCGAGGCGGAGAGCGGCCTGCCGAATCCCATTCACCACCAAGTGGACTGGCACGGCCACGAGGGCGTCGGTCCGTTCCAGAGTTCGCAGCAGGCGTATGACACCCTGCACATCGGTGACCCAGCCCAGGCTGCGCGCCTGCAGGCGGGAGAACGCAAGTAAATCAGCCTGGCCGAAGGGGTAATACTTGCGGGTTCCTGCCAGCCGCAGGCTGACGGACCCCGTAAGTCTAAGAAGTCATCACGATCGAGGTTATCATGCAAAGAGTCTGCGTCATCGGCATGGGGCCGATCGGCAATCGCCACGCCGACATGTATCGGGCCACACCCCTGGCCGAGCTCGTCGGCGTGTGCGACATCATCAAGGAGCGGGCTGACAAGGCCGCAGCCCGGCTGGGGGTGCCCGCGTTCTACAGTGCGGAGGAGATGCTGCGGGCGTTGAAGCCCGACATTACCAGCGTCACGACGGGCGGCTACGAGTACAGCAGCGACCATTACGAGCCCACCATGCAGGCGCTCGAAGCCGGCAGCCATGTGCTGGGCGAGAAACCCATCAGCAACGAGATCGCCAGGGCCGAGGAGATGGTCGCGAAGGCGCGCGAGAAGGGCCTCTGCTACGGCATCAACCTGAACCATCGCTTCACCGAGGCGAGCTATGTCGCGAAACGATGGCAGAATGAGGGGCGGCTGGGTCACCTGCTGTTCGTCAACATGAGCATGTGGATCAAGAACCCGGCGGAAAGCTCGCCCTACTACATGATCAAGGCGCTCAACCCGCATACGGTCGATGTCATGCGCCACTTCTGCGGCGATGTGGAGGCCGTCCAGTGCTTCGCGCAGAAGGCGCCGGGCCGGCAAATCTGGTCCACCGCGCACTTCAGCATGCGCTTCAAGAACGGCGTCGTCGGCGGGCTGACGGCATCGTATGACATCGAGCGCGGCCACCCGATGGAGCGGTGCGAGGTGGCAGGGACGAAGGGTCGTTTCGTGCTGGAGGATATGTGGCGCGAGGTGACTCTGTATCCGGCAGGCGACCTGGAGAAGCGGGTCTACAGCAACCCCGTCTTCGGCGGGCATCGTGACTTTGAAGACACCTTCCGCAACCGCATCCACAAGTTCGTGGCGCAGGTCGACGCGGGCGCTGCGCCCGAGGAGATCGACGGCTCCGGCGCGGAAGGCCTGGCCGCACAAAAGGTGCTGCAAGCTGCCATCGAGTCGCTGGACTCGGGGCAGGTGGTGCAGGTCAAATAACGAGTAAGGAGTGACGAGTAAAGAGTAACGAGTAAACGGGCATGTGACCAATTTCCTCATTACTGATTACTCATTACTCCTTACTCATTCGTAATTCGCAATTCGTAACCATCCGTGGAGGGAACCTCATGAAACTAGGTGCGAATTCAGTCCTGTTCGGCGGGCACGACCTGGAGACCGCCTTCAAACATATCGCGATGGCCGGTTATGACGGCATCGAGCTTTCTGCCATCGACGGCATGAGCCAACATCTCGTGCTGGATCGCTGGCAGGAGATTGCGCCCGAGATCAAGCGCCTGTCCGCTGAGTACGGGCTGGAATTGCTGGCGATGGAGCAGCCCTCGCGGGATCCCGCGCGGATGGAGCTGGCCTTCCAGGCTGCCGCAGAAATCGGCATCCCCATCGTCAACTGCGGGCCGGGCGGCAAGAAGGACGACGAGGAGAGCCTGCAGCAGACGATTGATTCGCTCGGCCAGCTCGCGGACCGCGCGGCGCACTACGGCGTGACGCTGTGCGTCAAGGCGCACGTGGGCGCGGCCATCTGGAACACACCCACGACGCTGAAGGCGATGGAGGCGGTGACCTCGCCGGCGTTCGGCATCGACATGGACCCGTCGCACATCTATCGGGGGGACGAGAACCCGGTCGAGGCACTCGGTGCGGTCATCCACCGCGTTAAGCACGTCCATATCCGCGACTGCAAGGGCCGGCAGATGAACCCGGGCAAGCCCGAGATGCAGGCGAACGGCCGCGGGGACATCGACCTGCTCGGCTACATCCGGGTCTTGCACGAGAACGGGTACACCGGGCCGCTGGACCTCGAAGTTATCGGCGCGAAGGAATATAGTGTAGTACAATGCGCCGTGATTGCAGCCGAGTCGCGCGGGCACATGCAGGCGTGCCTGCAGGCGTGCGGCGCGCGGTGAATCTGACGAGTAACGAGTAACCAGTTACTCATTACTCGTCACTCGTTACTCGTTACTTATCAGTCCGGAGGCGACATGACCCAACAACCAACCGACAATCAAATTCACGCGGCTTACGCGCTCGCGCAGGAGCGCTATGCGGCCTTCGGTGTGGATACCGAAAAGGCCATGCAGACGCTGACGGGCATCCCCATCAGCCTGCACTGCTGGCAGGGCGATGATGTGGGCGGCTTCGAGTCGCCCGAGACGGGGCTATCGGGCGGCATCCAGGCGACCGGCAACTATCCGGGCAAGGCCCGCACCGCCGACGAGCTGCGCGCCGACCTCGACCGCGCCTACAGCCTGATCCCCGGCAAGCACCGGCTGGCTCTGCACGCCATCTACGCTGAGACCGGCGGCCAACGGGTCGAGCGCAACGCGCTGCAGCCGGAGCACTTCGCGAATTGGGTGGGCTGGGCGAAGGAGAAAGGCCACGGCCTCGACTTCAACCCCACGCTCTTCTCGCACCCGCTGGCGGACGCGGGCTTCACGCTGTCCAGTTACGATGAGGGCGTGCGTCACTACTGGATTGAGCACTGCATCGCCTGCCGCAAGATCGGTGAGTATTTCGGCCGTGAGCTGGGCACGCCGTGCGTCACCAACATCTGGATTCCCGACGGCATGAAGGATGTGCCGGTGGATCGCAAGACGCCGCGGCTCCTGCTGAAGGAATCGCTCGACAAGGTGCTGGTCGAGAAGCTGGACCCTCGCTATCACCTGGACGCCGTCGAGGGCAAGCTGTTCGGCATCGGCGCGGAGAGCTACACGGTCGGCTCGCACGAGTTCTACCTGGCGTATGCCGTGGCAAACAAGACGCTGGTCTGCCTGGATTCCGGTCACTATCATCCGACCGAGACCATCTCCGACAAGCTGTCGGCGGTCCTGACCTTCGTGGATGAGGTGCTGCTGCACGTCAGCCGCGGCGTGCGCTGGGACAGCGACCACGTTGTGATTCTCTCCGATGACCTGCAGGCCATCGCGCAGGAGATCGTGCGCGGGAACTACATCGACCGCGTCCACATCGGGCTGGACTACTTTGACGCCAGCATCAACCGCATCGCGGCGTGGGTCATCGGCACGCGCAACACGGTGCGCGCGCTGCTGATGGCGCTGCTGGAACCGTACGAGAAGGCGCGTGCGCTGGAAGTGAGCGCGGACTACACGGGCCGGCTTGCGCTGCTGGAAGAGCTCAAGGCCCTGCCGTTCAACGCGGTGTGGGACGAGTTCTGCCTGCGGCAGGGTGTGCCGGTGGGCTTCACCTTCCTGGACGCCATCCGCGATTACGAGAAGAGCGTGCTCGCGCAGCGGTAGGCTGGCAAGCGCAAGAACTCCAAACCGAAAAGAGTCGAGGCTTCAGCCGGTGGGGCGTGCGTGCACGCCTGGGGCCGGCTGAGCCCGTACACTGCCTAACCGGCTGAAGCCTCGACTCCTATCTCTGACAGACCACGGCATTTGGCGTGTATCTATGTCACCCGACAAATCCTCGCACTTGACCCCCGCTGAGATAGCCGGCCACATCGCCTGGATGGTGCAGCGCCGCATTGCGAACGTCCGGTATGCGTTGACGCCCGGGGATGACCCGCGCGCGAACAACGCGATGTACCTGCTGATCGAAATCTTCTGGGCGGCGTTCCTGTCGGCCGCGGCCGCGTTCAACGCGCCGTTCGCGCTGCGCCTCGGCGCGAGCAATGCGGACATCGGCCTGCTCAGCTCGATTCCGGCGCTGCTGGCGATCCTGGTGACGCTGCCCGCGGGCCAGTTCCTCACCCGCCAGCGCAAGCGGATGCCCTGGCTGCTGGGCAGCCTGCTGCTGTCGCGCATCGGCTATCTTCTGGTCATCTTCATCCCCTGGCTGCCGTTCGGCAACCAGGGCGCGGGGCTTGTCTGGCTGCTCATCGTCTTTACCATTCCGGCGCACTTCTTCAACGTCGCGTGGGGGCCGATGCTGGCCGATGTCGTGCCTGAGACGGATCGGGCGCGCGTCTTCGCGCTCCGCAATATCCTGCTGGCCAGCGTGGTCACGGTCGGCGTGTTCCTGGCGGGCCGCTGGCTGCAGAGCGTGCCGTTCCCCCTGAACTACCAGATTCTGTACGGCGTGGGGTTTGCGGCCGCGATGGTGAGCACGTACTACCTCACCCGGTTGAAGGTCCCGGAGTCCCATGTGCCGGAGCCGCCTGCGCAGGCGTTGGGCCCCGCCGCGCTGCTGCGCGGCTGGCGCGACGCGTTTCGGACCGAGCCGGACTTCACCCGCATCACGCTGAACACGCTGCTGCACGGCATCGGCTTGTGGATGATTGGGCCGGTCTACGTCCTCTACTATGTGCGCACGCTGGGCGCACAGGAGGGTTGGCTGGGGCTGAACAGCATGATGGCGAACCTGACGCCCATCATCGGGTACTACCTGTGGCAGCGCGGGGTGATGCGGCTGGGGGAGAACAAGGTGCTGCGCTGGACGATCATGGCGATCGGCGTGTACCCGATCCTGGTGGGGATCGCGCCGAGCCTGACCGTCATCCTGATGTTCACGGCGCTGTACGGCCTGGTTGCGCCTGCCGTCAACCTGAGCCACTACCCGATGCTGCTCAAGATTTGCCCGGCCGCGCAGCGCCCGGTGTTCCTGGCCCTGTACACGACGATCATGAACATCGGCGCGTTCATCATGCCGCTCATCGGGGTCAAGCTGGCCGAGGCAATCGGCCCGGCGCCCGTGCTCATCGCAGGCGGCGTGCTGTCGGCCCTCGGCTCCAGCTCGTTCATCTGGAACCGCCTCCGCACTTCCGATACGCTGACCCTGCGCCGCAGAGAGATGGCGGACCCGCATCCCGCCGCGGAATAGATGATGCCACAGCGGACACAGAGAGCGGAATGCTCCACTCTCTGTGTCCGCTGTGCCTAATGCAAATGCCCCAGGCGCGTCGCCATGGCCGCAGCCTTGAGCGCCAGCTCGGAAGCCAGGAAGCAGTGGGCCTGCGACATGGCCGTCTCCGTGCGGTTGAGCACGTCGGCCACCAGTTGGCGGCCATAGGGCCGGTCCCCGCCCTTGCAGTCGATGTAGTGGACGCCCTGGTGGTCGACCAGGAACAGGTGCTCGCCGCCGGGCCGGCCCGCGATGTCCACGTACTTGCGCAGCTCTATGTAGCCGTCTGTTCCCAGGATGACCAGCTTGCCGTCGCCCCAGGTGGGCAGCCCCGCGGGCGTGTACCAATCCACGCGCACATAGCCGGTGCCGCCGTCTCCGCGCAGCAGCATCTCCCCGAAGTCCTCCAGCTCAGGATGTTGCGGGTGCTTGTAGTTTGCTACCTGCGCAGTCACAACCTCGGCCTGCGTCGAGCCGGTGTAATAGAGGAACTGGTCGGCCTGGTGCGAGCCGATGTCGCACAGGATGCCGCCGTACCGTTCGCGCTTGAAGAACCAGCCGGGGCGCACGGGCGGGTGGATGCGGTGCGGGCCGAGGCCGACCGTCTGCACGACCTTGCCGATGGCGCCCGCCTGCACCAGTTCGCCCGCCTTGACGGCCGAGTTCACGTCGAACCGCTCGCTGTAGCACACGGAGTAAATGCGGCCCGTCTCGGCCTGCACGCGGCGCGTCTCCGCCAGTTGGTCGAGCGTGGTGAAGCCCGGCTTGTCGGTCATGTAGTCTTTGCCGTGCTGCATTACGCGGATGCCAAGCGGCGCGCGGTCCGCTGGGATGGCCGCGCCGACGATCATGTGGATGGTCGGGTCCTCGAGGATCTCCGCCTCGGAGCGCGCGGGCTGCACGTCGGGGAAGGCGGCCCTGAAGCCGGCCAGCACGCCAGCGGTGGCCTCGTCGTCGGGGTCCGGCGTGGGCGGCCAGTAGGAGACCATCTCCGCGCCCGCGTGCAGCAAGTGGAGGCACTGCCCGACGATGTGGCCGTGGTTGATGCCGATGACGGCGAAACGGATAGTTGGCTGTTGGGTCATGTCTCTCCCTCACCCCCTGCCCCTCTCCCACCTTTGGCGGGAGAGGGGGTGACTTATCTTAACTCAGGTTAGAACTTCACCAGGTCGGCGACCTTCACCGGCTGCCCGGTGCGCATGGAGATGTTGGCGGCGATGCCGGTCAGGATCGACATCGCGCCGTCCACGTGCGATGCGGCCCGATGGAACGGGTCCTCGCGCGGCGTGCCGAACAGGTCTTCCAGCAGCACCGCGTCGCCGCCGCCGTGCCCGCCCGTGACAATCGGTATCTCCACGTCATACGGGGGGTCGAACATCGGGAAGACGGTGATCTGCAGCCCGCGCGTCGTGCCTTCCGCATAGGTGGCTCCGCTTGCGTTCACATACGGCGTTTCAACAATCATCATCTGGATGCGGCCCTTGTTGCCGTTGAACGCGATACGGAAGCCCTCCCAGGGCAGGTAGGCGTTGAGCGAGTAGGTCATGATCGCGCCGCTGCGATAGCGCACCATCACGCCCATCGTGTCCTCGATGCTGATGCCGTCGCCAAACACGCTCTGGTCGCGGTAGTAGCCATCCTCGTGCTCCGCATCGAGGTACAGCTTGCGCAGGCCCTCCGACTGTTCCATGTGCAGGGCGAACGGGTCATCTTTCGCGGCCTCGCTGCCGTGGGCGCGGCTGTAGAACTGCGTGACCCCGCGCTGCTCCGCGTTCTCGCGGCCGTAGAAGCGCAGGTCGCCCATCGCAAAGACGGTCTGCGGCTGCGTGCCGAGCCAGAAGTTGACGAGGTCAAAGTGATGCGTGGCCTTGTGGACCATCAGCCCGCCGCTGTTGCGCTTGTCGCGGTGCCAGCGCCGGAAGTAGTCTGCGCCGTGGCGGATGTCGAGCAGCCATTCGAAGTGGACGGAGGTCACGTCGCCGATGACGCCGGACATCATCAGCTCGCGCATCTTGGTGGAGTGCGGCGCGTAGCGGTAGTTGAACGTGACGCGCAGCTTGCGGCCCGTCTGCTTGATGGTATCGATGATGGCCTGCGCCTTCACCTCATCCACGGTCATCGGCTTCTCGGTGATGGCGTCGCAGCCGAGCTCCATCGCGCGGATGATGTAGCGGTGGTGGGTGCGGTCGACGGAGGTGACGATCACGGTGTCGGGCTTCTGCTCCGCGATCATGCGGTCGAAGTCCTCCGGGCCGTACATGGGCACGGGCGGCGCGCCGTACCCGGTGACGACCTCGTTGGCGTAGGCCATGCGCGTGCGGTTCACATCGCAGAAGCCCACGAGGGCACAGGTGTCGCGATACTTGTCGGCGAGCGCCTCGTAGTACATGCGGGAACGTCCGCCGAGGCCGACGATGGCATAGCGTTTGTTCATTGGGGTCTCTCGGAGGGATATGGTGCAACGGGGCTGGAAGGCCCCGTTGCCTGGACCAAACTACGACGGTGAGGGTATTGTAAACGTTATCGGGGAATTGGCAAAGAGCGCGCGTCAGCCCTGATTACTGAACGGCCAGCGCTTCGGGTTCCGGCGCAACCTCGGCTCCTTCCGCCGCCGGCGCGGCCGCCCGCTCCGAGCTGCGGAAATAGGCCCGGAACAGCGCGATGGCCACGAGGCTCAACGCAGCGCTCGCAAGAAAGAAGTTGCGGAAGCCCCAGGCCGCGATGATGAAGCCGCCGGCAAAAGTCACGACTGCCATGCTGATGCCCTGGGCCATGCTGACACCTCCGGACATGGCGGTCCGCCATTCGGGGCGGACGGCCTGCTGGTGGAAGAGCATCAGGCTCGTTGCAGAGATGGTCCCCGCCGCAGTGATGCACAACAACCCGACAGCGGCTGCGGGCAGCGTCTCAATGAGGGAGAGCACTGCGATGCCTGCCGATATGACGATGACTGAAATCAGAAAGGTGCGGGCGAGGCCAAACCGCTGAATGAACAGGGGCACTGCCAGGGCAGCCGGTACAGCCAGAAGGCGCGCCAATGCCGTAGCGAGCCCGATGAGGCTCGTCGGCGTGCGTAGTTCGGTGTCCAGATAGACGGTGAAGAAGCCCCCGACGGCTGATTCGCCCAACAACCTGAAGAACAGGATCAGCATCATGATCGCCACCAATCCATATGGGAAGCGATGTGGGGGCGATGCTGCTTCAGCCCTGGCGGCGCCCCTGTCTTGGTCGGTCGGATTCCGGGCCTCGGTAGCCGGCAGGACTGATGCCTGGTCATGTGTCAGAAGCAGCACGACGAAGCTCAACAGGTAGCACAGGACGGACAGCCACAAGGCCACCCGGTAGGGCGCGGGGCTGTCGAGCGAAACCTGCAACGGGCCGGCGAGCAGCCCGGGGAGCAAGCCGGCGACCAGAGTGCCTGCAAAGCCGGCCAGAGGCAAAGTGGCGTTGACCACCGCAAAAGCGTGGTTGCGCTCGAGCGGGGAGGTGTTCGCCATCATGAAGGGAGGGTTGTTCACGATGTAGAATGTGCCGCCGATCCAGGCTAACACATAGCTGAACAGGAGCCAGGCGAACCCGAAAACAGCTGGCAGTGACTCGCTGATCAGTACCAGGGCTGATCCGGCGATGACCAGTATCATCGCCACGATCAACGTGCGGCGGCTGCCAAGCCTGCCGCCGATCACTCCCGCGGGCAGAGCCCCCAACGCCAGGGTGAGCAGCCCGGCACCGCCGAAGATGCCGACATATTCGATGCTGTAGCCCAGGCGCAGCAGGTAAAGGTTGATCAGCAGCGTGAAGACACCCATGTAACCGAAAGCGAACAACGCCGTGTACAGCACGTAGAGCCGCATGTTGCGGCTGAACTGCCGCAGCGCGCCGAGATACTCCCCCATCTTACACCCCCCTTCAGAGCACAGGTTGTTGGTCCCGGTGCAGCTTATACTATTATCGTCCTCTATTCGTTCCGAACCAATCTGAATATTGTTCATTACCTGATTCAATTTGATTTGCATTTTGTAGCATCTATGGTAAGATAGTGCGGTTTGTGGGCTGAGTAGGAGGGAGGGACGATGGCGCAGCTGACCATGCACTTGTTCGGCACGCCACGCTGTGAAGTGGACGGCGCCGTGGTTAACCCGGACCGGCGCAAGGGTGTCGCTCTGCTTGCCTACCTTGCGGTGACGGGGCGGGCACACAGCCGCGACGCCATCGCCACCCTCCTGTGGCCCGATTACGACCAGGTCACCGCCCGCAGCAATCTCCGCCGCACGCTGTCCGTCCTGCATGCGGCGCTCCACGACCAATGGTTGGTCATCGACCGCGAGAACCTGGCGCTGCCCGCCGCGCCCGGCCTGTGGGTGGATGTTAGCGAGTTCCAGCGCAGCCTGGTCATCTGCCCCACCGGCGGTCACTCCGATTCCGAGATCTGCCCGCAGTGTATCGGGCGGCTGGAGGAGGCCGCCGGCCTCTACACCGACGACTTCCTCGCAGGCTTCACGCTGCCCGATGCACCCGACTTCGACGAGTGGCAGTTCCGGCAAACGGAGAGCCTGCGCAATGAGCTGTCCAACGTGCTGGCGCGACTGGCGGGCTGCCAGGCGCGGCAAGGCAACCACGCCGCAGCCACCAATCATGCGCGGCGCCGGGTCAGCCTCGACCCCCTGCATGAACCGGCACAGTGCCAGTTGATGGAGTTACTGGCGCGCAGCGGCGACAAGGCCGGCGCGCTGCGCCAGTATCGGGCGCTGGTCGATTTGCTGCAGCGCGAGTTGGGTGCGGAGCCTGCGCCGGAAACCACGAACCTGGCCCGGGTCATCGAGGCGGGCAACCTGGCGCCGCTGGCCCCGGTCGACGCGCAGCCCATCACCTCCACCGCCGCCGAGAACAAGATCGCGCTGAACGGTAAGCCATTCGCTCCCGCCCCCCGGCCCCGCCGCCACAACCTCCCCGCGCAGACCACGAGCTTCGTGGGCCGTGAGGGTGAGCTGGCCGAGCTGGCGCGCTGGCTGGCGGACCCGGCCTGCCGACTCATTACAGTCGTCGGCCCGGGCGGGATTGGGAAGACCCGGCTGGCGTTGCAGGCTGCGGATGCGCAGACGGGCGCGTTCCGCGACGGCATCTGTTTCGTCGCCCTGTCCGCCGTCAGTGCAAAGGAGTTCATCGCGCAGTCCATCGCAACCGCGTTGGGCATCTCGCTGCAGGGCGCGCGGGACCCCTGGGCCGCGCTGCTGGGCCTGCTCTCGACCCAACACCTGCTGTTGGTGTTGGACAACCTGGAGCAACTGCTGCCGGAGGTGGACTTCATCACCGAGCTGCTCCAGGCCGCGCCGGAGCTCAAGGTGCTGGCGACCTCGCGCGAGCGGCTGGACTTGCATAGCGAGTGGCTCTACGACCTGGGCGGGCTGCGCTATCCGGCCAGCGGGGCGCCGGCGCACGTAGAGGCGTACAGCGCGGTGGAGCTGTTCCTGCGCCGGGCGCAGCAGCAACGCCGCGCGTTCACGCCCCAGGGCGAGCTGCCCTGCGTGCTGGAGATCTGCCGGTTGGTGGAAGGGATGCCGCTGGCGCTGGAACTGGCCGCGGGCTGGACGCGCACGATGAGTTGCGGCGAGATTGCCGGGGAACTGGCGCGCGGCATCGATATCCTGACCACCACCCATCGCGACATGCCCGCCCGCCACCGCAGCATGGCCGCAGTGTTCGATCACTCGTGGCACCTGTTGACGGAGGTCCAGCAGGCCGCGTTCCGGCAGTTGTCCGTCTTTCGCGGCGGCTGGACGACCGAGGCGGCGGAGCAGGTATCGGGCGCGGACGCTGCCCTGCTGGCTTTGCTGGCCGACAAGTCGCTGGTGCAGCGCGACGCGACGGGCCGTTGGGGGATGCACGAGCTGGTGCGGCAATACGCGGCGCAGCAGCTCCGCGCGGCCGGGGAGGAGGAAGCCGACGTGTGCGCGCGCCATGCCGCGTATATCCGGGGGTTGACCTTACGAGCAGAACCCGATCTGGTCACCGCGGGCCAATCGGAGTGGCTCCGCCGCCTCGACGCAGAGCAGGGCAACCTCCGTGCTGCGCTGGCATGGAGCCTCGCCGGCGGAGATCCTGCGTGTGGGGTGGAGATTGCGGGTGCGGTGATGTGGTATTGGTTCTTGCGGGGGCAGTTGCTCGAGGGACGGCATTGGCTGGCACCCGCAGTCGCGTGCGGCCGGCAGTTGGGCGCCTCGCACGCGCTGACTAAGGCACTGGAAGCCTTGGGGTTGTTCATTGGGTTCGAGGGCGATCTGGATCGGGCCCGGGAACTCCTCCAAGAAGGCGAAATCGTTGGCCGGTTGACGGGACCCGCGGCGGAACTTGACATGGTCCTCTGCCGCCGTTACATAGGTTTCATTGCTATGTTCAAGGGTGACCTGGTCGAGGCGCGCACCATCTTCGACGAGCTGTTGGCATACCACCGGCAGACGGCGCCGGATCGACCTGAAAGGACCGCGCGCCGCCTGGCATCCATGCTCGTCAGCAACAGTGAGCTGGCCTATGCTGAGGGCAATCTGGATGCCGCGCTGGCCTCGGCCACTGAAGCGTTGCCCTTGATGCGGGCGTCGGGTGATTTACATGGACTGGCGGCCGTACTGGACAAGCTGGCGCGCATTGCACTCCTACACGGACAATTCGACTCTGCCTTCGCCTACTGGCAGGAGGCCGTCGCTTGTTCCAGGGAGCTTTACATTCCCATGAATCTCATCGAGTCAGCCGAAGGCATTGGCGCTGTCTATGCCGTCCGCGGAGAGCCGGATAGGGCTGCACTCCTCTTCGGCGCGGTGGCCGCGCTCCGGCGGCGCATTGGGATTGCACGGCGCGTCATCTACGTCGACCTCTACGACGACATCATGGCGGAAGCGGCGGCCGCGCTCGGTCAGGCCGAGTACGAGTGGCTGTTCCAGCTTGGGCGGGGGATGACGCTGGAAGAGGCGCTGGAGGCAACGGCCGAGCCCTACCTCCCGGCAGGCGATATGTCATGGGCCGCGGCTTCGGGAGAAGCCACGGCCCGGGATAGTGAAGCGGCTGCGGGCTAGCTCGCGCGCCCGCACCCAACAGGCTCGGCCCTTCGTCGCACTTATGCACAGGCCGGCTCGACACAGAATCGAGCCTGTAACCACTGTCCGCTGCGCACGAACAGCTCCCCGACCTGCCAAAGCAGGCGCTCCACAAGCGAAGTGCGTCGTCCGACGGCCGGAACAGGTTGGGGAGTTGGCTCCTGCCTGTTCCAGTCCTCCCATACGGATCGCGCAAACATGGTCGCCAATGTCTCGTCAGGACCTTTGCCTTTCGCCTTAGTCCCCCTACCGCGGATCTCGTCCAGCGCGAAGGCTATGCCAGTCGCATCTGTGATAGGGTCGCTCATCTCAGGCCCTCCCTATCTCCACAGCTTCACGCTGCTGGAGGCGCAGGCCGGTATTGACCAGCGTCGCGCCCAGCCGTACGAGCGCCCGGTCCACCCAGTCGGGCACGTCCTTCAGCAGCGCATGTTCCCACGCCCCGCGCTCGGCTGACTTGAGCCGCAATTCGTAGTGCTCTTTCGCGTAGTGGAGAAGCGAATAGTCGAACATCTCATCCCTCCGAACTGCTTTTGTCCATGCTGGCTGTTTTGCGTTACTGGTGGGATTCTACGAGATGTTCGTTCCTGATTTGTCCTCTATTCGTCCTGAGATCGGTTCGTTGTTCGGGCAGCGACAGGGGAGAACTCAGGAGTGTATTGGGGCGAGGCAGGGGGGATGCTATACCGGATGGGACGCTCTTGCGGCCAACTGTGCCGCAAAAGCTCGCAGATTCAGAGCGTTCTGCTACAACGCCTTGTAGTACCGCACCAGGGGCAGGGCGGTATACCCGGCCTTCTCGTACGACCGGCGCGCGGGCGCGTGCGATTCGTCGCCGCCCGTGGCAACGACGGCCAGCTTCGCGCCGCCTTCCCGCAACCTGTCGAGCGCAAAGAGGTTGAGCTCCGTGCCGACGCCGTGGTTCTGATAGTCCGGGTGGACGGCCAGGAAGTAGACCTCACCTGTCTCGTTCTCGTGGAACTCGTACGCGATGAAGCCCGCGACCTGCCCGTCCACCTCCGCGACAGCCAGGTGAAGTTTAGAATTGCCGCTCATCTGGACGACAAGGTCGGCCTGCGTCTTGCGCCAGTCGGGATATTCGATCGGGAAGATGCGCGGGCCCAGGATGCGCTCGAACGAGGCGAACACCGGCTCGAACGCGCGCAGCGTCAGCGCGACCAGGGCGTCCAGGTCGGCGGGGGTGTAGGAGCGGATGTGCATGAGGCGCCTCGGAATTACGAATTGAGAATTACGAATTACGAACGGGGGTTGCTGCCCGTTTGGTGCTTTTTTCGATGGAGGCAAGGATGCGGCAGAGTTCTTCGGCATCGGTGTGGATGCTGTCGAATTCTGCCGCGGTCAGGTGGTCTGTGTCTCTGAGCAACCGGAGCCAGTACGAGGTCTCGCGGGCCTCTTTGTATGCAATCGCGATCTTGGATGCGAAGTCGGCCCGCGACTGCCCGCCGATGGCTTCCTCTACGTTCGCGCCGATGCTCGTCCCGCACCGCAGGAGTTGTCTCGATAGCGTGTACTCCTTGCGGCAGGTGGAGAGGTGCTGATACAGGCGGACAATGCGGACGGCGAACGCATAGCTCTTCGCCTGAACGACATTCTCACCCTTCATCCATACCTCTCCACATTCCTAATTCCTAATTCGCAATTCCTACAGCACCACGCAGCCCGCGCCGAGGACCTGCTGCGGCGGCTCGGCAAACTCCAGCTTGAGGATGCTCGTGCCCGCGAACTCGTCGGGCTGGGTCTCCGGCAGGCCGCGGAACAGCACGCGGTCCGGCTGCTGCTCGAACTCGACGGGCTGGCCGGATGCGAGGATGGACGCCTTCACCAGCCTGCTCTTGAGCCCGCCGATGGCAAACGCCCGGCCCGGCCAGCGCGCGACCCAGAAGTACGCGGTGTTGCCCTTGAGCGTCCAGCTGCGGCCCATCGGGTTGCCCGACAGCGGCATCCACTCCAGTTTGCCGTCCGCCCGATCCACCTGGCCGTAGACGGCCTCGCCGTTTTGCGCGAGCCACTTGCCGACCGGCAGCAGCCGGTCATACGCCTGCTGGGGCACGGAGCCGTCGGGCGCGGGGCCGATGTTGAGCAGGAGGTTGCCCTGGCCCGCAGTCGCGGTGCTCAACATGCCGAGGACCGTGCGCGTCGAGTGCCAGTCGCTGTCCGGCGCAGAGGGCATGTAGCCCCACGCGCCGTTGAACGTCATGCAGGCCTCCCAGTTGCGGCCTTCCTTCTCCGCGGTGACGTGCTCCTCGGGCGTGCCAAAGTCCTCGTCGAGCTGGTCTCGGTTGTTGACGATGATGTGCGGTTGCAGCTCGCGCGCCATCGACGTCATCTTGACGCTCTCCCACAGCTCCGGCGACTTGAGCGGCCACGACACGTCGTACCACAGGATGTCGATCTTGCCGTAGTTGGTCATCAGCTCGCGCACGAGGCCCTGGGTGTAATCGAGGAAGCGGCGGCGGGCCGCCTCATCCACCGCACACTGCGCGCCGTCGGGGTGGTGCCAGTCCATCAGCGAGTAGTAGAAGCCGATCTTCAGGCCGAACTCGCGGCACGCCTCGACGTACTCGCGTACGAGGTCACGGCCCGGCCCGCGCTTGACCGCGTTGTAGTCGGTCATCTGCGAGTCCCACAGGCAGAAGCCCTCGTGGTGCTTCGTGGTCATCACCATGTACTTCATGCCGGCCTGCTTTGCCAGCGCGGCCCACTCGCGCGCGGGGCGCTCCTTCGGCTTCCAGGTATCGGCCAGCGGCTCATACTCTGCAATGGGGATGCGCTCGCGGTTCATGACCCATTCGTGACGGCCGAGCTGCGAGTACAGGCCCCAGTGCACGAACATGCCGAAACGTGCTTCCTGCCACCAGCGGATGCGGTCGGGCCGCGAGGCGGCAATCTCTGCCAGGTAGGCTTCCTTGTCCATGTTGACCTCTCTTTGGGCTGGGAAAAATGTTGTCAAGACGGGGGAGCAGGAGTACAATTCTCCTGTGCCCCGATTATATGCTTAAGTTCCGCGTAACACAATTCTCCGGGAGGACGTATGGTCCAAGATGATGGCGCTTCTGCGCTCCCGCCGCTCGTCACGCGCAGCGCACTGGTACGGGACCTGCGCAGCCTGGGCCTGGCCGCGGGGCAGACGGTGATGGTGCATTCCGCACTCGGCGCAGTGGGCCGGATCGTCGGCGGGCCGGACACCGTGATTCGCGCGCTGCTCGACGTGCTGACGGACGCGGGCACGATCATGATCTACGTCAGTTGGGAGGAGTGGGAGCGCGCGCTGGCCGAGGATGTCGATAGCCTGCCCGAGGCGGAGCGCCGCGCCTACCTGGATGAATCTCCCCCGTTCGACCCGGCCACATCGCGTGCGGAACGGCGCTGGGGGATCTTGACGGAATACCTGCGGACGTGGCCCGGCGCGCGGCGCAGCAACCACCCGACTGCCTCGGTTGCCGCGGTCGGCGCACAAGCTGAGTTCCTGACTGCCGATCATCCGCTCGCATACGGCTATGGCATCGGCTCGCCCTTCGATAAGCTCTGCCGCAGCGGCGGGAAGGTGCTGCTGCTCGGCTCACCCTTCAGCGCGGTGTCGCTGCTGCACTATGCCGAACACATCGCGCCGCTGCCGGACAAGGTGGTGGTGGTCAACAAGACGCCGGTGCTGGTGGATGGAGTACGTACGTGGGTGACGTTCGAGGAGTTCGACACGGGCGAGAGCATCGTGGCGGGCGAGTCGTCGGAGGAATACTTTCCGCTCATCATCGAGGCCTACCTGGCAACCGGGCGTGCGAGCGCCGGTCGCGTCGGCAACGCGCAGGCGTATCTGCTGGACGCAGCAGACCTCGTCGCGTTTGCCGTGGACTGGATGGTGCGGCGGTGGGGGCAGGCGTGAGGGTCGAGACCCCGCGCCTGGTGCTGCGCGAGTTTCGGGAGGATGATCTCGCGGCGGTGAGAGAGTACGACGCTGACCCGGTTGTCCGCCGCTACGAGCCGCCCATCCCGACCGAGGACGACACGCGCGAGTACATCCGCAAGGCGTACCTGTGGGCGCAGGAGCACCCGCGCACGCATTTCCGCTTCGCCATCACGGTGCGGCCCGACGACCGCGCCCGCGGCCGCCTCGCGCTGACCCTGCTCAACGCCGACATCCGCGAGTGGGAGATCGGCTGGATGCTGCACGCGGCGGAGTGGGGCCACGGCTACGCGACTGAGGCGGGGGCTGCGGTGCTGCGCCTGGCGTTCGAGGAGCTCGGCGCGCACCGGGTCGTCGCGTTCTGCAACGAGGGGAACGCGGCCTCGGTCAGGGTGATGGAGAAGCTCGGCATGACGCGGGAAGGCCACTTCCGCGCGTCGCGGCCATGGCAGGACGGCTGGGCGGACGAGTACCTGTACGCAATCCTGGACAGGGAGTGGGTTGGGTAGGGGGGTGGAACACGACGCCGCGAAGGCACGGAAGGACACGAAGCACGAAGGACGCGAAGGGATTCGCTGCACACATGCCTTCGCGGTCTTCGCGCTTCGGGCGCTTCACATCCTTTGCGGCTTCGTGTTCCTGATTCCCTCCACCCCGTACAACTCCCCGATTTCCATCGCCCGGTCATACGTCTGGCGGAGCAGCGGCACGCCGTCGCGCGCGTACTCTGCCTCGCGCTCGAACTCCTTCTCCCCGGCAACGTAAATCCGCTCCGCGCCCTCGGCCAGCGGCGACGCGCGCAGGTCGGACAGCATCTGGTCCATGTCCGCCTTGAACCCGGCCACATCGCGGAATGCGGCGACGTTGAATGCGGCGAAGAAGTGGCTCACGCGGCCAAAGCAAGTCGGGTTGTCGGCCAGCCCTGGCCCGAACGCAGCCGCGCCGAGCACTCCACAGAGGATGTCCACCATCACGGCCAACCCATAGCCCTTGTAGCCGCTGTGCAGCTCCCCCTCGCCGCCCAGGGGCAGCATCCCGCCGCCGACCCGCTGGAACATCTCATCGAGGATGCGGTGCGGGTCGCGTGCGGAGTGGCCGCTCCGGTCGACCGCCCAGCCGTCGGGCAGCGGCTGGCCCAGCCGCTCGTAGACCTCCAGCTTGCCCTTCGTCACGACCGTCGTGGACATGTCCAGCACGAACGCGCGCTCCCGGTCCGCGGGCGCGGCGAAGGCGATGGGGTTCGTGCCGTACATGACCTGCCGGCCGAACGTCGGCACGCCGAGCGCGGCGGTGTTGGTCATCGCCAGCCCGATCATGTCGTGCTCCAGCGCCAGCATGGCGTAGTAGCCCGCGATGCCGAAGTGGTTGGAGTCGCGGACGCACGCGATGGCCGCGCCGGATGTGTGCGCCTTGGCAATGATGCGGCGCATGGCTTCCGCGCTGGCCGGCGCGCCCATGCCGCCGTGCGCATCCACGGCCAGTGTGGCCGCTGTCTCAGCGATGATCTCCGGCTGGGCGCCGGGTACGGTTGCGCCCGTCGTGATGCCGTTGACATAGCTGGGCAGCCGTGCGATGCCGTGCGACGGGATGCCGCGCGCGTCGGCCGCGACCAGCACATCGGCGGCCACGGCCGCGTCCGCAGGCGAGAGGCCCAGGCGGGTGAAGAGCTCCGTACAGAAGTGCAGCAGCGCACTGCGGCTCACGCGGACATCCGGGAGCGCGGCTTGGGTGGGGATCATATCGGTCATGGCTCGGGTCTATTCCTCGGTATCATATGTCTGCCAGAAGAGGCGGCCCATCCCCTCCTGTGTGTCGCCCAACTCGTCGCGCCAGCGCGCCAGCGCGTGCCGGAGCCGGGCGAGCACGCCGGCATGGGCCGGGTCGCCGGCGAGGTTGTATAGCTCAAACGGGTCCGCCTGGAGGTCGAACAACTGCGTGGTCCGCTGCCCGTTTACCGCATACTCGATCAGCTTGTAGCGCCCCTCGCGCACCGCCCGCTGCACATGCCGGTAGGCATAGAGCATCGGACCATGCGGCTCGTACGCGGCATCGCGGAGCGCGGGCACGAGGCTGGCGCCTTCAACCGAAGCAGGGACAGCGAGGCCTGCCAGCTCGCAGACGGTGGGGTAGATGTCGGACAGGTAGACGGGCGCGGCGCGGCGGACGCCCTGGGGGATGACGGGCCCGCACATCAGCAGCGGCACGTGGATGCTGTGCTCGTACAGGCTTTGCTTGCCCAGCAACCCGTGGCGGCCCAGCGCCAGCCCATTGTCGCCCGCGAGGATGATGATGGTGTTGTCCAGCTGCCCGGTCTCGCGCAAGACGTCCAGCACGCGGCCGATCTGGGCATCCAGGTGGGAGATCATGCCATAGTAGGCGGCGAGGTGGCGCCGGATCTCCGCCGGATCGCGCGGCAGCCCGGCCAGCAGCTCATCGCGCACCTCCAGCTCCCCGTTATCGAACGGGTGCGCGGGCAGGAAGTTCTCCGGCAGCGGAAGACGCGCCGGGTCGTAGAGCGCCAGGTACTCGCGCGGCATCGTTCGCGGGTCATGCGGGGCCATGAAGCAGACCGAGACGAAGAACGGGTCCCGTGCATCCTCGGAGCGCAGGAATTCACACGCGGCATCGCAGAAGAGCACGCTGGAATGGCGGCCCGCGTGGATGTGATCGGCCACCTTCTCCACGACGCGCTGCTGGACAAAGTCCACGGTCTGCCGGATGCGCTGCCCATACTCCCCCGCCGGGTCGTAATCACATGCCGGCACGTTCCAGTGGTCGTCCATCCCGCCATAGAAGATCTCGGCGCCCCGGTTGAAGTTGCGCGCGTAGGCGGCCGGCCCGTTGTGCCACTTGCCGGTGCCGAAGACGGTGTAGCCGCCTGCCTGGAGGGCCGCGCCCAGCAGCGTGTGTTCGGGCGGGATCTCCTGGCCCTGGCCCTCGATGTGGAACAGCGTCCGGCCCGTCCAGAGCATCGCGCGGCTGGGCATGCACACCGCGCCGCTGGTGCCGCCCATGATGTAGGCATCCGTGAACGCGGTCCCGTTGGCGACGAGCCAATCCAGGTTCGGGGTGACGATGTGCGGATTGCCCAGCGCCCGGATGGTGTCGAACCGCTGGTCGTCGGTGAAGAAGAAGAGGAAGTTGGGGCGTTCAGCCATCTGCGTTTATCCGTTCTCGATCCAGCTTTGATCGATCGCGACGTGCTTCATGTGGGTTCGCCGGTAAGTGTACGCGACGTGGATTGTGCCATCGGGCGTCTGCGCGATGGCCGGGTAGGAATACTCGTGACCTTCCGGGCTGAAAGGTTCCAGCTCGCGCATGACCGGCCATGTCTCGCCGTGGTCGTAGGACAGCGCGATGTTCAGGGGTGAGCGCGTGCGCCCGGCCTGGTGATTGTAGACGAGGGCGAGCGCGCCGCTGCGCAGGCGGATGACCTGGAGGCTGCTGTTGTTGTTGGGCAGCGCGGTGCGCACGGGCCGCGTCCAGTTGCGCCCGTTGTCGTGCGACTCCGCGCGGTAGATGCACGCCCACGCCGGGTTCTCGCCGTTCCAGAAGTTGCGCGTGCGCAGCCAGGCGCGCAGATGGCCCGGCGCCACTTCGATGACTGACGGCTGGGCCGTGCCCGCATCCGCGACCATCCGGCCGTAACGCTGCCAGTGTGTGCCGCCGTCGCTGCTGATGACGACGGCGCCCTCGTTGCCCCCCATGCCTGAGTGGGCCGGGTTGCCGCCTCCCCGGTTATCGTAGATGGGCAGCAGCCACTCGCCGTTCGCCAACACCAGGCCGGGATTGCGGCAGATGTAGCCGAACTCCTCGGTCAGCACGCGCGGCGACCCCCATGTGCGTCCGCTGTCCTCCGAGAAGCGGTAATGTACGAGCGAGTTGGCCCACGCGTGCGCGCCCTCCCGGTAGGCCAGCGTGTAGAACAGGAGGACGCGACCATCGGGCAGCGGCATCAGCACGCTGTTGCCCGCGGGCCGGCCCGGCTCCTCCACGACCACCTGCCCTGCATCCCAGCGCCCATCCGGCCCGAGCCGGTGGAGCACCGTCACCGAGTCGCCGGCCGCCTCGCGCGAGCCGCGAAAGCAGACGAATGCGAGCGTCCCGCCGGCCAGCACCGCGAGGTTGGCCGCGTGACAGGAGGGGAAACGCGGCGTGGGTTCGCAGATGAATTGGGCTGTGTAAGGCATGGGGCCAGTCTATCACATGGGAGGACGACGCTCAAACCGGTGAGGATGGACGCGTCAGGAGATTCTAGCGCAATTGGAGTCGAGGCTTTAGCCGGTTTGGCTGACTGCGCACGTAAACGGCCAATCCGGCTAAGAACGCCTAACAAAACTATGCTCTGGCCGGTCTCCGACCGGGCCAGGGGCACGATGTGCTGTGGCGAAGCCACAGCCGAGACCGGCCCCAGCCGTTCTGTTAGGGGCAATTCACGGTCACCAAACGAGGCTTCTGGCAGAAAACGGGCTTGTGACCTATACTGCGCTAATGGATGGACGCGTGAACAGGCGCATCCACAACAGAACGGAGTGAATCATGAAGACCTATCGAATCCCCGGCACGGACCTGACCGTCTCGCGGCTGGCCTACGGGTGCATGAAGCTCGGCGGCGGCTGGGGGCCCGAGCCGACCACGCCGGAGCAGGTAAAGGCCGGCCACCGGGCGGTGGAGGCCGCGCTGGCGGCGGGCATCAACTTCTTCGACCACGCGGACATCTACGGCCGCGGCAAGTCCGAGCTGGTGTTCGGTGAGCTGCTGCGCACCAGCCCCGGCCTGCGCGAGCGCATCGTTATCCAGTCCAAGTGCGGCATCCGTTTCCCGGATGACCCGCAGCCGGGCGCGCCCGCGCGTTACGACTTCAGCTATGATCACATCGTCCGCTCGGTCGAGGGCAGCCTGCGCCGCCTGCAGACCGATTACCTGGACATCCTGCTGCTGCACCGGCCCGACGCGTTGGTTGAGCCGGAGGAGGTGGCCCGCGCGTTCGATGATCTGCAAACCGCGGGCAAGGTGCGGCACTTTGGCGTGAGCAATCACACTGCGGGCCAGATTGCCCTTCTGACCAAGTACGTGCGGCAAGCCATCGTCGCCAACCAGGTGCAGCTCAGCCTTGTGCACCACTTCCTTATCTCCGAGGGGCTGGTTGCCAATATCGCCAGCAACACGACCGTCCTGTCAACCGGCACGCTCAACTATTGCCGCCAGAACGACATCCAGATTCAGGCGTGGGGACCGGTCGCCAACGGGCGGCTGTCCCGGCCGGAGGCGGAAGTGGACGAGGCGCTCCGCCCCGCGGCTGCGCTGGTCGCGCAACTGGCCGCGGAGAAGGGCGTTAGCGCGGATGCGATCATGCTGGCGTGGCTGCTGCGCCACCCGAGCGGCATCCATCCCATCGTCGGCACGTCACGGCCGGAACGCATCACGGACAGCGCGCCCGCGGTGGACGTGGCGCTGTCGCGCGAGGAGTGGTACGCGCTGCTCGCCGCGGTGCGGGGCAAGGGCGTGCCCTGAGGGTGCTCAGAATGCCGTTTTCTGTCAGAAAACGGCATTCTCTATCATAACGGAGGCTTTGATGATTACCGACAGCCATTGCCACGCGTGGACCTACTGGCCCTATGACCCGCCCGTGCCCGACCCGGAGAGCCGCGGGGCCGTCGAGCAGCTTCTGGACGAGATGACCGTGAACGGGGTGGACCGGGCGGTCGTGGTCTGCGCGGAGATCGAGCACAACCCGCAGAACAACGCGTACATCGCGGCGCAGGTGCGCCGGCATCATCCCCGGCTCTATCAGTTCGCGGACGTGGACAGCCAGTGGAAGCCCACGTATCACCGGCCCGGCGCGGCGGACCGGCTGCGGCAGGCGGTCGGGCAGTGGCCCATCAGCGGGTTCACGCATTACCTGGCGGAAGATGACGACGCCGCGTGGCTCTACTCCGAGGAAGGGCTCGCCTTCTTCGCCGTGGCGGAGGAACACCGGCTGATTGCCAGCATCGCTTGCGGGCCGCAGCACCAGGCGGCCATCCGCCGCGCAGCCGAGCGGTTCCCGTCCGTGCCGTTTCTACTCCACCATCTCGCGCTCGTGCAGGCGGATGAGCCGCCGCCGCATCCCGGCCTGCGGGAGGTGCTGGCGTCCGCACGGCTGCCGAACATCTACCTCAAGACGTCCGGCTTCTACTACGGCAGCCGCGTCAAGTGGGACTTCCCCTACTCGGAGGCGGGCTGGGTCGTGCGTGCGCTGTACGAGGCGTTCGGGCCGTACCGCATGTGCTGGGGGTCGGACTACCCGGTCGTGCGCTTCTTCATGACCTACCGGCAGGCCATTGAGTGCTTCCGCACGTACTGCACGTTTGTGCCGGAGGCGGACAAGGCGTGGATCCTGGGCCGGACGCTGGAAGGTCTGCTGGACGCGGCGCGGGCAGGAATGATAAATTAGGAATTACGAATTTGGAGTCGAGGCTTTAGCCGGTTTGGCCGCCTGCGCGCGTACCTCTCCCTAGCCGTGCGTGCATAGTTTGAGAAGCGTGGAGCGAGCGTCCTCAGACGCGGAGCAGGCCGGATGAAGATATGCCCGCCCGTCCGCATCTGAGGATGCGGACTCCTCGAAGAAGCGTGGAGCGAGCGTCCTCAGACGCGGAGCAGGCCGGATGAAGATATGCCCGCCCGTCCGCATCTGAGGATGCGGACTCCTCGAAGAAGCGTGGAGCGAGCGTCCTCAGACGCGGAGCAGGCCGGATGAAGGTCCGCCCGCCCGTCCGCATCTGAGGATGCGGACTCCTCGAAGAAGCGTGGAGCGAGCGTCCTCAGGCGCGGAGCGGGCCGGATGAAGATATGCCCGCCCGTCCGCATCTGAGGATGCGGACTCCTCGAAGAAGCGTGGAGCGAGCGTCCTCAGACGCGGAGCAGGCCGGATGAAGATATGCCCGCCCGTCCGCATCTGAGGATGCGGACTCCTCGAAGAAGCGTGGAGCGAGCGTCCTCAGGCGCGGAGCAGGCCGGATGAAGATATGCCCGCCCGTCCGCATCTGAGGATGCGGACTCCTCGAAGAAGCGTGGAGCGAGCGTCCTCAGGCGCGGAGCAGGCCGGATGAAGGTCCGCCCGCCCGTCCGCATCTGAGGATGCGGACTCCTCGAAGAAGCGTGGAGCGAGCGTCCTCAGACGCGGAGCAGGCCGGATGAAGGTCCGCCCGCCCGTCCGCATCTGAGGATGCGGACTCCTCGAAGAAGCGTGGAGCGAGCGTCCTCAGACGCGGAGTGGGCTGGATGAAGGTCCGCCCGCCCGTCCGCATCTGAGGATGCGGACTCCTCGAAGAAGCGTGGAGCGAGCGTCCTCAGACGCGGAGTGGGCTGGATGAAGGTCCGCCCGTCCGCATCTGAGGATGCGGACTCCTCGAAGAAGCGTGGAGCGAGCGTCCTCAGACGCGGAGCGGGCCGGATGAAGGTCCGCCCGCCCGTCCGCATCTGAGGATGCGGACTCCTCTACTCAAACAACTGCATCAGCGCCAGCGCATACACCCGGTGGCCCACGGCGGTGGGATGGTTGATGTGGTTCGCCAGGCACTCGCGCAGCTCGGTTCGGTCGGTCGTGAAGACCTCCCACAGTTTGTAGGCATCCACCAGCGAGACCCCTTCGGCCTCGGCGACATCCCGCACGACCTGCACGCGTGCGTCCAGGCCGTTATCCGGCAGCAGGTCGGACATCGGATTCGGCGTCAGCAGGATGCTGTCCGCGTCGGTGTTCGCCTTGACCGCCTGCATGATGTGGCGCAGGGCTGCGCCGAAGTCATCCGGCGTGCCGAGCTGGTCCGACCAGTTGAGCGTGCCGGCGATGATGACGAGGTCGGGCCGGTGCTGGATGACGTCGCGGTAGACGCGGCGGTGCATCGAGAGGATGTTGTCGCCGCCGATGCCCGCGTTGATGACGCTCACCGCGGTATGGCCGTACTTCTCGGCCAGCAGCATCCTGAACTGCTCGTGATACACCGCCTGGAGGTCTGCGATCTGGAGCGGCACGCCCTCGCGAATCATCGCCATGAGGCCGGCCGGGTCGTTCGGGTCGAACATGATCTCGAACTGCCCCGCGGTCACGCTGTCCCCGAACGCCACGATGATGGGATTGTGCCGCTCCAGGCCGTGCTCGTCCAGGCCGTACAAGTGCAGGGGGGCTACCAGTGCGTTGTTGGTCTGCATCAGCCGCATGAAGCGTTCCGGCCTGATGCCGTTGGTACAGGGGGTTTCGGCGGCGATCTGCAGGAGGCGCGCCTGCTTGTCCGCCGGCATTTCGAATCGGGTTTGCATCAAGGTCCTTCCTTCGCATCGGGGCTTTCGGTGTGTGGGCGGGACGGCGGCCATCGCGAATACCCGAATGGCGACTCGAATACGCGAATGGGCGGGTCTTGTGCCGGGCGCGATTCGGTTATTCGTGGCCGGATTCGCGTATTCGCGATGGCTCAGCCTTTCGATTCAACCTGGCGGCGGCCATCGCGAATACCCGAATGGCGACTCGAATACGCGAATGGGCGGGTTTTGTCCCGGGCGCGATTCGGTTATTCGTGGCCGGATTCGCGTATTCGCGATGGCCCAGCCTGGCCCCACGGATTTCACACTGTGTGCTTTCCGGCGGGGAGGGACACGGGATTCTGGCCCGGCAGCTCCACGATCACCGGCACGGGTGAGTCCACGGTCACGCCGTCGCGCGTGGCCTCCACAGCGATCAGGCCGTGCGGCGTCGGGACCTTACCCTTCGCCCAGGCCAGCTTGCCCAGCCGCGGCGCAATGTGTGCGGCCGCGTAGCCCGGCTCCGCGGGCGTTACGCCGAGCGTGTAGAAGATCATATCCTTCGTCGGCGTGCAGCTCCAGCCGTGGACGTGCGTGCCGTGCCGCCAGTCCTCCCCGATGGTGTCGTAGCCGCCCGTCAGGAACTCGTTCCAGCGCGCATACAGGTCGGGCAGGCGGTCCGCGCGGCCGCTCGCCGCGACCGCGTCATGCACGAGATATTGCATGAACGGCTCGGCCATGATGATCTGGTTGTGGACATCCCAGCGCGGGGTGAAGCTCCACCCGAACGGCGCGCCCTCGTTGCCGCCCGCGTCGCCGCCCCACGTCCACGTCTGGACGATCAGCCGGGCGGGGTCGGTGATGGTGTCGATGATACGCGGCCAACGGTCCTGCGGCGCGAGGCCGGAGACGATCGCGGCTGCGCCTGCGATCTGGCTCATCTCGGGCCGGACCTGGCCGTCCACGATGTGATCGACGTAGGAGCCGCGGGCCGCATCCCAGAATGCCTCGAACCCGGCCTGTGCCTTCGCGTAGAGCCGCTCGGCCCACCGCTGGCTGGCCTTCTCCTCCAGCCAGCCGGCCATCTCCGCGAACTCCCGGAGCCCGCGCGCCCAGAGCGCGGTGTAGATGGCGCTCGTGTCGCTGTTGGACACCGCGGACCAGTCGATCAGCGCCCATTCGATGATGTCCTTGAGCAGGCCCTCCGAGGTCTGGAAGGGCGCAAACCAGCGCAGCACGCGCTCGACGCTCGGCATCAGCTCCTTGACGGCATCTGCGTCACCGAGGAAGCGGTACAGGTTGTAGACGCCGTGGACCCAGTGCAGCGACCAATCCGGGATGGTCATGCCGCCGGACGCCTCGCTGGGGCCGACGACGGTCATCGGCAGGATGCCGTCGTAGCGGGGCGAGTTGCTGAGGTTGAGATACTGCCAGGCCAGCCGCCAGTCGGTGTTGGTGGTCAGGTGGACCATCTGGTGCACCACGCTGTCGCCCACCCAGGCCTGCTGCTCGCGCGTCGGGCAGTCGGTGAACGCGTCGCGCGAGTTGAGCTGGACGGTACGGATGCCGGCATGAAAGATGCGGTTCAGCGCGTCGTCGCTGCACGCGAACTCCGCGCCGGGCTGCCACTGGTAGACATCCTCCTGCACGGCAAAGCTGTCCAGCGTCACGGGGCCGGCTACGCTGTGCACCAGCACGTAGGCATAGCGGAAGCCCAGCGCATCATACAGCTTGAAGCGGTCGTTCTCCCCGCGCGCGACGTAGCGGTTGCCCGCGTGCATGCCGCCGAAGCCGCCGCGATGAGGCGGCTGGATGGGATCCTCGGTGTAGGCGAAATCGAGCACCGTTCCTGCGGGCGCGTGCACCTCGAACTGGACCTGGCCCATGACGATGCCGCCCATGTCGCAGGTGATGCGTGCGCTGCCGCCCTTCGGTACGTCGAGCGCCAGCGGAAGGCTGTCACCCGCAACCGAGCCGCTGACTGTGAACGGAATGGCCGTCTGCAGGCGCAGCATCGGGTCGCCGATGATCGTGTCCACGGTCCCTGCCAGGTACTCGCCGCGCACCGAAACCGGCGTGCGCAGGTCGCCGCCCAGCTTGCCGATGGGCCGCGGGTGCAGCGGGCCGTAGGGGTCGGAGGGCGGGGAGGTGCGGTTGCCGCTGCCGGGGTGCGACGTGACGAGGAGCTGGGCGCTGCCCCACGCGCTGTCGTCGAAGCCGGGCTGCTCCCAGCCGGACGGCAGCCGCCGCGCGTCGACGACTTCCGTGGGGATGGCGTCACCGAACATCGGCGGCAGCTCCTCCGGCCGCTTCCAGTCCTCGCTCCACGCATCGCTCTTGAGCGTCCGCCAGCTTGTGTCGCTGACGAGCCAGCCCTGTTGGCCGCCAAGATTGGCCTCGAAGACGACCATGCCGACCCGTCCCAGCGCGCCGCCGGCGACGGCCGGCTGCCAGAACGAGCGGGGCGAGCCGTAGTAGACCACGAAGATGGCGATGGTGTTCTCACCTGCGTGCAGATACGGCGCGAGGTCGAACAGGTCATAGGTCAGGCGCCGGGGCTGGCTGCGGATGGGGCCGCGGAAGACCTCCTGGCCGTTGACGAACAGCAGATAGCGCGAATCCGCGGTGATGCGGGCGGGCACGCGTTCGGGCACGCGGTCGAGGTGGAACGTCTTGCGGAACAGGCCGCGCGCCTCGGACCGCCTGGTCGTGGGCTCGGGCATAAAGCTCCGCCGCGGTAGCTCTTCACCGGCCACCCAAATCCAGTGGCCGTGCCAGCGTACGTCGGGGAAATCCTGGGGTGTGACTTGTCGGTGCATCATTGCTCCTGTTTTAGTAGGTGTGCGGCGGGACCAGGGATTCCGCGCGCAGTTGGAGTCGAGGCTTCAGCCGGTGGGCGTGCTTGCACGCCTGGGGGTGTGTACGCACACAGCCGACCTAACCGGCTAAAGCCTCAAGTCCAGTCTGGTAGTGGATTCTATCCCAATTCGATCTGGAATGCACTTACGGAGGCGGGCGGCAGCTCCAGGTTGAATGAAGCGCCAGCCGCGGCCACGTCGAGCGGCTCCGGCTGCAGCGCGGCCGGGCGGTCGAAGGTATTGTGGCTGTGAATCTCGCCGGTGAGCGCGCGCGCGGTCGCACCGGTCGCGCTGCCCCCGCGCAGTTGGACGGTCGCGCTGGCGGCCTGCTCTGCGTGGCAGTTGGTCACCGTCAGGAACAGGCGGCTACCCTTGACCGACGCGCTTGCGGCGACGGCAGGGATGGTCGCCTCCTTGTCGCCCGCGCGGTAGCTCACGCCGTCCGTCTCGAGGGTCGTGGCGACCGACAGCCCACCCTGGTGCGGCGTGTACATCTCGTAGACGTGGCCCGTCGGCGTGACCAGCAGCCGCTCGCCCTCGGTCAGGATCATCGCCTGGAGGACATTGATCGTCTGCGCGATGTTGGACATGACGACCTTGTCCGCGTGCCGGTTGAAGATGTCCAGCGTCGTCGCGGCGACGAGCGCATCGCGCAGCGTGTTCTGCTGGTAGAGGAACGCCGGGTTGGTGCCGGGCTCGACCGGATGCCACGTGCCCCACTCGTCCACGATCAGGCCGATGCGGCGCTGCGGGTCATATGCGTCCAGCGCGGCCCGCTGCTGCACGACCAGCGGCTCCATCTCCAGCCCGCGGCCGATCAACTGGTACCATTGGTCGGTCGTGTACTCGGTCGCGGTGCCGGCGGTGCCGCAGTAGTAGTGGGCCGCGAAGCCGTGGATGTTGTTGAAGTCCCAGAAGTCCTTGCGCAGCTTGCGGAAGAAACGGACCGTCCATTCGATGTCGTTGTGCCTGGGACCGCAGGCGATGAGGGTGAGTTTCTTGCCGCCGAAGGGCCGCACGAACGAGGCATAGCGCCGGAACTCCGTGCAGTAGTCCTCCGGCGAGAAGCTGCCGCCGCAGCCCCAGTTCTCGTTGCCGATGCCCCAGTAGGCGATGTCGAGCGGGTCGGGGCTGCCGTCCGCGGCGCGCTGCCTTGCCCAGGTGCTGTCACCCGGGAAGTTGCAGTATTCCACCCAGTCGCGCAGCTCGCGGACCGTGCCGGAGCCGACGTTGCCGCAGAAGTACGGGGCCGCACCGACGAGCCGGCAGAAGCGCACGAACTCCTGCGTGCCGACCGCGTTCGACTCCACGACCTCCCCCCAGTGGATGTTGATGCGGCGGGGGCGGCTCTCGCGCGGGCCGATGCCGTCCTGCCAGTGATAGTCGTCCGCGAAGCAGCCGCCCGGCCAGCGGATGACCGGGGCCTGCATCCGGCGCAGCGCTTCCACGACGTCGTTGCGCCAGCCGTCGGTGTTGGGGATGGGCGAGGCGGGGCCGACCCACGCGCCGTCGTAGATGCAGCGGCCCAGGTGTTCCGCGAAGTGGCCGTAGATGTTCGGGTTGATGGTGGCGACGGGCTGTTCCAGGTGAATCGTCAGATGGGACACGGGTTCCTCCTTCAGGCTTCCCGCGCGGGTGAGAGCCGCAGGGTGCGAATCTGCCGCGGGCGAATGCCAAGCTGCACCTGGCGGCCGTCATCGGACAGCAGCGGCGCGGCCTCATTGGTTGGCTGTTCGTCGAGACCCACGAAGGCGGCATCTCGTATGGCGTGGGCCAGCGTGATGGTGGCCTCCACCGGGTCATCCGACGGGTTGTACAGGCGGACGATCAGCGCGTCGCCGGCCTCCGCCCGCTTCACCGCGCTCAACACCGCGTTGCGGCCCTCGACCGCCAGGAACCCCAGCGCAGGCGGCTGCGTGCCCGCACGGAAGAGGCTGCGCTCGACGACGACGCTCTGCGGCGCGGTGTTGTGCGCGAGCGCCTGCCGCCAGACCTCGGCTGCGTCCCACGTGCCACGGTGGGGCAGGATGGCGAGCCGGTAGGTGAGGGTGCGCTGGATCTGCGCCTCTGGAGTGGCGAGGTTCGGCCCCCCGCCGGCATTGGCCGTCTGCAAGTCGGCTTTCGTCCCCGCCAGGTAGGCCACTGCACGCAGCAGCGTGACTGCAACCTCGCGCGCCTCGGTGTCGAGCACCTCGAATTCCGGCAGGCCCTCCGTGATGAGACAGAGACCGCGCTGCCCGTCCGACAGGTCCATCCAGCTCTGCATCGGGTAGGTCGCGGGCGGGTCCTCCTCCCACGCCGCGTGGCTGACGGGCTGGGGCACGACCGGCCGCGTGACCACGTCGAAGGCCGTGTCGCTCTGCGAGGCGTCCGCGGCCACATCCGACGGGAACAGCATGCGCAGACGATGGTCGCGCGCCCGGTTAGCGAATGTCACCTCGAGGTCGACGCGCGGTGCATCCGCGGCCAGCGACACCACCACGCGCAGCGGGCAGGTAACGAGGGCTTGCTGCCGCTGCTGCCGGCGGTCATCCAGGGCCGCAGGCAGCGGCCAGTCGTACTCGATCGCATACCGCTGCACCGCGGGACCGTCTGCCAACCGGCTGATGCGCGGGGCAAGGCCGAGCGTATTATACACCCGGTCGCGCGCCGGGTAGGAGTAGTTGTACCCGTCGCCCGCATCGCCGCCGTCCTCGAAGTAACCCAGCCGGCGGTAGACCTCCCCGGTCGCTCGGTCGGTGACCGTCAGCGTACCGTCGGCGGCAATCTCCACCCGCAGGTGCGCGTTCTCCAGCACGTTGGCGGGGTAGCGCTGTGCGGCCGGTTTGTCAGGTTTCGCATCAGGCCGGACCGCATAGGTCGCATAGCCGAGGGCGGGGATGCTGGCCCGGAAGGAGACGCGCGCCCGCACGACTTCCTGGAGCGTGTGGCCGCTCTCCTGCGAATAAGTCCGCGTCATGCGCGCCTGCGATTCGAGCTGCACGGGGAGCGCGTCGCGCTCGCCCAGCCCGCGAATCTGCAGGCTGCGGAACGCGGGGTCGGGCAGGATGGGCGGGTTGCCGGCCCATTCGAGGTGCGGCCGCCAGCGGTAGATGTCGAGATAGTCGCTGTCCGCAGTGAGCGCGGCGGGCGGCTGCGGCCGCTGCGCGAGGGCCCAGCGGTTGAGGAAGTCCACCGGCAGGTCCACGTCGGCGGTGACGACGCCCTCCCAGGCCCACGGCAGGCTGTTGAACAGCACCAGCGCGACCTCGTCCGCGGCCAGCGCGGCCAGGTCGATGTCGTGCGCCAGACTGTAGAAGCGGTCCTGGACGAGCCACTCCGCGATCTCGGTGGCCCAGGCGAAGCGCGTCTCCATCTGGCTGTGCACCGCATCCACGCTGCAGCCGCCGATGGAGTCGTGCGGGTGGTTCTGCAGCAGCCAGTCCCACGCGCGCCAGAGCTCCGCCGCGGGATAGGGCTGGCCTGCCAGCCAGGCCACGCTGCACCACGGCTCGGCCCACCGTTCGAGCAGGCCCTGGGTGCGGGCATTCTGCTGCTTGTTGTAGATGCGTGACGACAGGATGTGCGGCAGCACGCGCATGACCCCGCGGCCCGGCGTGCGATTCGTGTCGCGCAGCTCCCCGCGGACGACCTGGAGCGCGTCGAGGTCGAGCGACTCCGCGAGCGCAGCGAAGTATTCTTCGAGCGAGGCCTGCTTGAATGCTAATCCTCGCACGGTCGCGTTCGCCTCGGCCAGCAGGTCGGCCAGGTCGGTGCGCGCCTCCATGTGGTCCACGCCGTTCATCGCCAGGAGGACCGGCCCGTGGGCGCGCTCGGCCTCCTTGCGCGCGAGCGAGACCAGGTCGCCGATGGCAGTCTGCCGATCGTGGGAGATGACGCACGCGCTGGTGTAGCCTGCATAGGTCGGCAGGTGGCGGAGCAGCACGCGGCTGCCGTCGGGCGACTCCCACCATAGCTCCTGCTTCAGCCCGCCCTCGTCCAGCCCGCGGAAGTGCATGGCCGTGCCGATGCCGAAGCCGCGCAGAATCTGCGGCAGCTGCGAGATGTGGCCGAAGGTGTCGGGGATGTAGCCCGCCTTCTGCACCCGGCCGAAGCTCTCCGCGATGCGGTGGCCGAGCAGCAGGTTGCGCACGAGCGACTCGCCGCTGACGAGGAATTCGTCGGGCAGCACGTACCACGGGCCCACGCCCAGCCGGCCCTCGGCCACGAAGCGTGCCAGCGCCTCCCGCGCGTCCGGCCGGATCTCCAGGTAGTCGTTCAGCACGATGGTCTGGCCGTCGAGGTTGAAGTGGGTGAAGCGCGGGTCACGCTCCAGCAGCGCGAGCAGCCGGTCCATGAGGCGAATGAGCCGCATCCGGAAGTGCTGGAACGGCTGATACCACTCCCGATCCCAGTGGGTGTGCGAGATGACGTACATGGTCGATTCAGGTTGTGTCAAGATAGTCTCCATTCAGACATCAGTTCTTGAGCGGATACACGCCGTGCTCGATGATGTAGTCTAACAAGACCTGCCGGCTCTCCGCGGAGAAGGGCATGTTCTGGTCGGCCCAGAGCAGCAGGCCGCCGCGCGGGTCGCGGCCGAGCTGCTGCATGCGGAGCTGCGTCTCCGCGCGGATCTCGTCCGCGGTGCCGAGCATCATGGTGTGCTGCGTGTCCACGCCGCCGTCGAACGTGATGCGGCCGCCGAAGCGCGCGCCCCACTCGCGGAGGTCGTTGGCGCGTGCCTGGCAGGGGTTGATGATGTTGACGCCCAGCTCGATGAGGTCGTCCAGGATTTCCGTGATGTGGCCGCAGGAGTGGAACTTGATCCACTTGCCCGCGTCGCGGTAGACGCCCAGCACGCGCGCCAGCTCCGGCTTGATGAGCGCGCGCCAGAGGTCGGGCGCCATCATCAGCGCGCGCTGCGTGCCGTAGTCGTCGCCGACGAACATCATGTCAACGGGCAGTTTGACCCACTCGCGCGCAATCGCGACCTGGTAGTCCATGATTAAGTGCAGCAGCCGGCGGATGCGCGGCCGGTCGTCCACCAATGCGACGAACAGCCGGTCCATGCCCATCAGGAACCAGGCGCGCTCGAACAGGATGTTGGGGTGGAAGCCGCAGACGAGGTAGGTGTCGCGCTCGGGCGCGGTGAAGAGCTGCTGTGCGCCGGGCCGCAGCGCGAACACCGGTTCCGGCGGGCGGTAGTGGTCCAGGTCGTCGGGCGACTTGATGGGCGGGTCCTGGACCATCGGCAGGTACTCCGCCAGTTCGTACTCCCAGGTGACGCCCCAGTGGTCCGTCCCCGCTTCGCCCTCCCATAGCATGTCGCCGACCCAGCCGGCCGTGCGCACGACCGGCTCATAGGGGATATGGTGCGGGTAGTTGAACGTGATGGCGCGGATGTAGTTTTCGACGGGTGAGATGGTGGTCATGGTAAATCTACATCTCCAGCCGCAGCGTCACCATCGCGCGCGCGGCGACCGGCACGCGCAGCGGGTTCACGGGCAGCTCCTCGATAGGCTGTTCAGTCGGCGTGGTCAGCCAGGCGCGCTCGACGGGGAACGCGCTCTCGATTTCGACTGTAGTCGCGCGGCCGGCCATCTCCTGCAGGCGCAGCGTCACGCCGTCCGGCCCGCCGAGGGTCGCAGGCTTGAGCTCCGGCAGCATCACGTTCGGCTGGTCGAGGCTGAGGAAGCTGCCGAGCGGCGGCCAGCCGCCGCTGCTCCCCGGCACGCTGACCGCCGCGAGCGGGCACGCGAGCTCCCAGCCCGCGCGGCACGCGGCGACCGGGTGGAAGGCCGGCTGGGTGTGCAGCCGGAAGGTGTGGCGGTGGAGCGGCGGCGCGCTCGGCTCGCCGTCCGCCAGCTTCATCCACGTGCCGCCCTTCAGCAGGCCGTAGTCCGCCTTAGACATCAGCGCGGCGTAGATGGTCGCGTTTGCGGGGGGCGTGTAGGGTCCCTGGCCCTCCGCATCGCCGATGTAGAAGAGGAATGGCTCGACCGCAGCCAGCACGACCGTGTAGCCGTCCGCCGCGGTCAGCGCCGCGGACCGCTGGACCGTCCACCCGCGGCCGTTGGCGCCGGGCAGTTGGTCCGCCACGGGCGTCAGGTAGCCCGCTGGGGTCTCGGGCCAGAACTGCAACCCGCCGGCCGGCAGGTTGAAGGGGAAGCCGAACAGGTAGAAGTCGGACGCGTGGCCCGGCGGCACCTCGGGCATGAGGCTGCGGTCCGCCTCGTTGGTCCATTCGAGCCACGGCTGGTTCGTGGGCAGGGTAATCATCGTACGCACGAAAGGCGAGCCCGCGCGCTCGATGGTGAGCGTGTCGGCCAGCACGCCGCGCGTCAAGGTGCTGGTCGCCGGTCCCTGCGTCTCGACTGGGGCCAGCCGGCGCGGGCGGCTCTTGCCGCGTTCCGCCTGGACGAGCGTGTTGAACGCCTGCCCACCGGCAATCAACTCGCGGCCTGCTGTCTTGTCGTACACGCTTGTGACCGCGCCGGTTGCACGGTCGACGGTCACGCGGAAGTAGGCGTTTTCGAGGACGTGGGTGGCCGCGATTTCCTGCCGGGGGACGTCCTGCCGGGTCGTCTCTACGGATTGGAAGAGGAGCCGGCGGTAGCCCAGGGGCGGGACGGGCGGCGCGATGAAATGCAGTTGCCCGTCCGTGAACTCGGCGGAGATGAGTTCGCCGGTCACCTCGTCGCGCAAGCTGATGGACAGGGGAGCGGGAGCATCCTGAGCGGTTGCACGGCTCAACGTGGGTGACGAAGTGTCCTCAGTCGAAGGATGCGGGCCATCGAGAGGGAGTGCCGCGTCCTTCGACTCCGGGCGGCTAACTAATGCCGCCCGCCGCTCAGGATGCTCCGCTGTTGTCGTCTTCAACGGCTCGCCTGACCACGGCAGGCTGACCGGTCCGCCGCGCTCCCACGCCAGCGGGTTGACCACGACGATGCCCGGCTCGCTGCCTGCGACGTGCGCGGCGATGGCCGTCACGCCTGCCTCGCGCAGGACCGCGGCCTCCCGGCTGAGCTTCTGTGCCATCTCCCAGCGCAGCCGGTTGTCCTGGTTCGTCTCCGCCTCGGTGAAATAGTTCGGCCAGGGCACCGGGCTGCCGACGGAGTGCTCATCCCACCAGAGCAGGTCACAGTAGAGCGCATCCACCTGCTCACCGAGCGCTGACTCGTCTGTGAAGTGTTTCCGGTCCAGCAGGCCCGCGAGGGTACCGAGGGCCGCGCCCGCCGCAAGGTCAGCCTTCGCATGGCGGACGAGCGCGTGCCCTGCCGGGCTGCCCACCTTGACCTCCTCCCAGCGGCCCGCCCAGTCGCCGCGGTAGGTCTTGAACCGCCCGGCATACTGCGCCTCCATGTGCTGGAAGAACTGGCCGGGCGTGGCGAGGAGGAGCTGCGGGTTGGCGTGCGTGCGGTTCCACTCGCGAATGAGCCCCGTGAGCGCAGGTACGCCCATCCCGTCGATGTCCAGGTTGTCGAAGGAATGCTGGAGCAGGATGGCATCGTAAGGGTAGCCGGCGTCGGTGTAACGGCGCATGGCCTCCGCCAACTTGTCCTCGGGGATGGCGCCCTTGTGCAGGGTGAGCTGTTCGAATCCCTCGACATAGGAGTCGAAGTTGACCCATGTCAGGACCGTGCTGCCGTCCGCACCCTGCCAGTGGAAGGGCAGGTCGGCGCGGGAGATGCTCGTCCCGCCGCCGATGAACAGGTTGAGGCCCGTCAGGAAGTAGCGGTAGCCGGCCGCGGCGAAGAGCCCGGGGTAGCTCCACGAGTAGCCCGGCACGTCGTTCTGCAGCACCGTGTCGATGGCCAGACCGTACTTCTGCCGCAACTCCTCGGCGGGGTAGAGGAAGTGGGCCAGCTCCGCCGCATCGAGCAGTGCGCTATGCTCGGTCGCCCAGCCGCCCAGCAGTCCCAGCCGGCCGGCCCGGATGTGCGCCAGCAGCCTGTCCACGGTCGCGGGGTCGGGCGTGCGGCTGAGCCACTGCTCCAGCATCCAGACCTCTTCGATGTTCCAGACGAGGTCGGGGATGCGGTCGAGGTGGTCCAGCGCACGATCCAGCTGCGGCTTGTAGTCGCCGGCCACGATATCCGCGGGCGCGGTGAACCCGATGTCCAGGTGCGAAGATGGGACGATGTAGACCGTGCGGATGTTGGACTCGATGCCGGGGGTGACGGGTGCTTGCGGGTCAGTTGTGGTTCCAGTTGAAGACACAGGTGTGGCTCCTAAGTATGGTGCAGGTGCATGCGTGCGGAAATTTCGAATGCGTGTGGAGTCGAGGCGGTTACTCTTGGAGTTTCTTGCGCGCACGTGGCATGGTCGTCTATCCCTTCAGGCCGGTCAGGGTGATGCCCTGGACGAACAGGCGCTGGCCGAGGAAGAAGATGATGAGGACGGGCAGCAGCACGACCGTCGAGGCGGCCATCAGCTCCTGCCACTCCACCGAGTACTGCTCGCGGAAGTATTGCAGGCCCACCTGCAGGGTGTACAGCCGCTCGCTCCGCAGATAGAGCAGCGGGCCGAAGAAGTCGTTCCACGTCAGCAGGAAGGTGAAGATCGCGACGGTGGTCAGCGCGGGTTTGGACAGCGGCAGGATGATGCGCCACCAGATGCCCGGATGCGAGCAGCCATCGATCAGCGCGGCGTCGCTCAACTCGCTCGGGATGCCGAGGAAGAACTGGCGCAACAGGAAGATGTAGAAGGCGCCGCCAAAGAACCACGGCACCGTGAGCGGCAGGAAGGTGTTGACCCAGCCGATCTTCGAGTAGACGACGTACACCGGAATCATCGTGACCTGGCCGGGCAGCATCATCGTGGCAATCAGGATTAGGAACCAGACATTGCGCCCCGGCCAGCGCAGCCGTGCGAAGGCATACGCGACCATCGACGCGCTGAGCACCGCGCCGATGACCGGGATGACCGACGTGATGAGCGAGTTGCGCAGGAACAGCAGGAACGGGATGCGCGTCAGCGCGTTGGGATAGTTCTCCCAGATCGGCGGAATCGGCACCCACACCGTCGGCACGGCGAAGACTTGCTGGTCGCTCTTGAGCGATGTGCTGATCATCCAGAACAGCGGCATGAGGAAGGAGAGCGCGCCGGTCCAGAGGATAACCGTGACGATGATGCTCCACGCGCGGTCCTGGAACTTGCGCCCCTTCCAGATGGGCACCGCCTTGGCGGGAGTGGCCTGCATTTCGGTCGTTGCCATGTCAGACGACCCTCCCTTCATCGCCGCCTTCGTAATAGACCCAGCGCCGCGCGAACCTGAATTGTATGATGGTCAGCGCCAGGATGATGATGAACAGGATCCACGCCAGCGCGGACGCATAGCCCATCTTAAGTTCGTTGAAGGCGCGCTGGTAGAGATACAGGACGTAGAACAGCAGGGAATCACGCTGGCCGCCGCCTGCGCCGCCGCCCCAGACATAGGCCTGGGTGAACACCTGGAACGAGCCGATGGTGCTCGTAATCATCGTAAACAGGATGGTGGGCGAGAGGATGGGCAGCGTGATATGCCGGAAGCGCCGCCACGCGCTTGCGCCATCGATCTCGGCGGCTTCGAGCAGGGATTGCGGCACGCCCTGGAGCCCGGCCAGGTAAATGATCATCGTGCCGCCGATGCCCCAGAGGCTCATGATGATGAGCGCAGGCTTCGACCATTCTGCACTGTTCAGCCACGGCGGCCCTTTGATGCCGAACCAGCTCAGCGCCACGTTGATGAGCCCGAATTTCGGATTGAGGATCCAGAGCCACAGCATCGCGCTGGCCACGCCGGAGACCACCGAGGGCAGGTAGTAGATGGTGCGCAGCACCGAACGCCCCGCGACGCGCTGGTTCATCAGCACCGCGACGATGAGACCGGTGATGATGGTCAGCGGGACGACGAACACAGCATAATAGGCTGTGTTGTAGAGGCTGGTGTGGAACTTCGGGTCATCGAACAGGAGGATGCGATAATTCGTCAACCCCAACCAGCGCGGCGGCGTCGTCACCTGGAAGGACGTGAAGCTGTAGAAGAACGACAGCAGAATCGGCCCGGCGGTGAAAACTAGAAAGCCGATGATCCAGGGCGCGGCCATCAGATAGCCGGTGAAGGCTTCGCGCCAGTAGCCTCTGCTGTGGCGGCGGAACAGGTGTTGGGTGAATGCGGACATCGCGTCGTCCTTGTGGTAAGGCAGGTTAACGTCCTCACCCCCCTCACCCCTGCTCCTGAGTAGCGAACTGATGCTTCTCAGGAGAGGGGGCAGGGGGGTGAGGTCAGCTTTACTGGTGCGTCGCTATGAAGTTGGCGATTTCCTTATCGACGGCGGTCTGCGCATCGGTGATGGCCTGTTCCGGCGTCTTCACGCCATCCCAGACCTCCTGGAAGGCCGTCACGAGCGGACCATACCAGGTCGGCACTTCGAGCACGAATCTGCGGCTGTGCGTCACTTTCATGCTTTCCAATACCACATCCCAAGCGGGTATGGCGGCAAGCTGCGGGTCTTGGGCCGCATCCACGCGCGCCGGCATCCAGCCAGACGCGACCGCCCACTTAAGCTGTGTTTCCCGCTCCGTCATGAACTTGATGAAGGCCCACGCACCGTCAGGGTTCTTCGCGCCGAAGGGGATCTCCAGATCGAAGCCAGCGCCCCAGGAGGCTGGTTCCTTCTTGTACGGGATCAGCGCCGCGCCCCAGTTCATGTCGGGCGCATATTCCTTCAGGTTGGCGATGAAGTCCTGCGTCTGGATGATCATCGCGACTTGGCCGCTGATGAACGGGTCCTGCGCGCCGGAGCCGAAGCTGCTGGCGAAGTTGTCGAGGTTCTCCTTGCCGTAGTGGTCAACCCACTGCTTGTACCAGACGGCGGTCTCGACGACCTCCGGCGTGTCGATGTGGACCTTGCCGGCTTCGTCCACGATCTCGGTGCCGTTGGTGAAGATGAAGGGCATGACCCAGACATTGCCCCAGAACGGATTGAAACCGACCTGCGTCAGCTCGCCCGCATCGTCTTTCTTGTCGAGCTGCTGGGCATACTGGAACAACTCATCCCAGGTCGTCGGCGGCTTCTCGGGGTCCAGTCCGGCCTCGGTGAACTTATCCTTGTTGTAGAACAGGATGCGGGTGTCAGGGCCGAAGGGGATGCCCCAGGTTTCGCCCTGCCACTGCACGTCCTTCTGCGGATATTCCCAGAAGACGGACATGTCGAAGTTGTCGGCCTCGATGTACGGATCGAGCGCGATGACCTGCTTGGCCTCGGCGCGCTGGCCGGCGCGGGTCTGGTCGGCCATGATGACATCCGGCGGGTCGCCGGCGGCCACTGCGGCCAGGAACTTCTGGTCGTAGGTCCAAAAGTCGGTGTAGACGGGCTCGACGATGTATTGTGGGTTCTCTACGTTAAACTCGGCAATGAGGTTGTCGAAGATGTCGCGCGACGGGCCGGAGCCGAAGATGTGCCAGAAGGTGACCTTCGTGCGCTCCTGGGGCACGGCCTTCTCGACGACCTGCGTCTCGACGACTTTGACCTCTTTTTCGACGATCTGCGTGACGACCTGCGGCGCTGCCGGTGCAGCCGGGGTTGCGCAGGCCACGAGCATACTGGCGACAACCAGGATCACGAGCGCCAGTCCGATGGTGCGTTTCATGGCATTGCCTCCGTAGATGTAGCAGAATGCAGGCTGGGAGCGACGTTGCTGGTCAGTTGTGCCGGTGACAGGATCGGGATGTGCTTCTCCTCCTTCCTCAGGTTATGGCCGCGGCCGCGGGCTCGTTACCCCTGGCGTCTGCGTGGCCCGCGCCGCATGATGCGCGCACGATCAGCTCCACGGGCAGAACGTGGGCACGCTCGACAGACTCGCCGTCCAGTACGCGGAGCAGGAGTTCCGCGGCGCAGACGCCGATTGCGTAGGCGTTCTGGCGGACGGTGGTCAGCGGCGGCGTGACGAGCGAGGCGACCGCGTCGTCATCGCAGCCGATGAGCGCCAGGTCGGCAGGGATGCGCAGGCCGAGCGCGCGGCACGCGTCGAAGACCTCCAGTGCAATCAGGTCGTTGCACGCGATGAGTGCGGTGGGGCGGTCGGGCCGCGCCAGGAAACCCTGGATGGCACGGTTGTCGAACTCGGAGAGATCGGGCGTCGTGCGCTTGAGCACCTCGATCTCCCGCAGGAACGGCAGGAGGCCCTGGAAGACCAGGCTTGGCTCGGGCACGATGCCGGCTTCTTCGAGCGCCTGGCGATAGCCCTGCAGCCGATGAGCCACGGACGAGACGTAGAGGTTGGGCCGGGTGACGAAGCCGATGCGCGTGTGGCCCAGCCGGATGAGGTGCTGCGCTGCCAGGTAGCCGCACTGGACGTTGTCGGACACAACATAGGGCAGCGTGCAGGCGTCGAAGTAGCGGTCCACGAACACAATGGGCGCCTCGTCCGCGCAGAGCTCGCGCAGCCCGGCGTGCAGGTCGACGGCGTCGGCGGGCATGAGGATGAAGCCATCGGCGCGCTGCCCCGTCCACAGGTCGCGCAGGTATTTCTGCTCGACCGGAATCTGGTTGCCCGCGTTGGCAAGGATCAGGTTGTAGCCGTGCTGCGCGGCGACCGACTCGGCCCCGGTGACGAGGTGCATCAGGAAGGTGTCGCGCATCTCCGGCCCGATGAGTGCCAGGTTGCCGGTGCGCGGGCGGGCAAGCTGCCGTGCGCGGGCAAGCTGGCCCGCGGTGCGCGAGACGAACGTGCCGCTCCCCGCTGCAGCTTCCACCAGTCTGTCGGCCTTGAGCAGTTCCAACGCGTGGCGCACCGTGGGCCGGCTGACGTGCAGCGCGGCGGCCAGCTCGAACTCCGAGGGCAGCGCCGCGCCGGCGACATACGCGCCCTCCGTGATTCGCTGCTTAAGGTAGGCAGCCACCTGGCGATAGATCGGCTCAGACTGGGTGCGGTCGGGTTCGAAATCGGTCATCATGGCGTCAACCTGCGTCTGGCGGATACACTCACAGGTGCTTGTGCAGGTACGCCTGCACGTCGACCGGCATATGCGTGTGCGCCGACTCGATCGCCGCGAACAGCAGCGCGGCGCACTGGATGTTGTCGTCCAGGTGGTTGGGCGGCGGCGGTCCGCCGGCAAGCCAATCGCAGAATAGCTCGGCCAGCCACGCGTTCATCCAGGCGGGCTGTTCGAGCAGCGGCAGCGGCTCTGCGACCGGCGCGCCGTCTGGCCCGGTGCGCAGCACGCGTAGCTGCCGCCGGTCCAGCTCCAGCGTCGCGTCCTCGCATTCGGCGCGCAGGTAGTCGTTGCCCCAGCTGTTCATCGTCGTGGCGTTAGCCTTGGCGCCCTCGTAGGCGCAGGGCACGCCGTTGGTCATCGTCAGGTTGATGAGCGCGGTGCTGTCGCCCGCGTACTCGCCCCACGGCGGGTTCCACGTGGTCGCGTAGACCGTCTGCCCGTCCGCGCCGGTGAGCGCGCGCAGGATATCGAAATGGTGGACCGTGCCCTCGACGAGCAGGGGGTCGGGGATGCGGTGGCGGAACTCGCCCCAGGAGCCGAACTTGCGGCAGTTGTGGGTGAAGCGGTGCACCACGTAGTTGAGCCGTCCGTATTTGCCGCTCTTGATGGCGGCTTCGAGCGACTGCTTGTCCTGGTCAAAGCGGTGGCTCATGGTGACAGCCATCTTCTTGCCCGCCGCATTTACCTTGTGGTAGATGCGCGCGCAGCCCTCCATGGTATCCGCGATGGGCTTTTCGGAGAGGATGTGCAGGTCATGCGCCAGGGCCGCATCGACGATGTGCTCGTGATGTGCGGGCGGGACCACGACGATGATGAAGTCGGCAGGGTTCTCGTCCAGCGCGCGGTTGAGGTCGGCGTAGCAGCGATCAGCGGGCAGGCCGAGGTGCTGCTGCGCGTTCAGGAGCGCGTCGGCACGCAGGTCAACTGCGGCGACGGGCCGGGCCTTGCCCAGCTCTGCCAGCCGGGGGAGGAAGAAGCGGGACCAGTACGCGCCGAAGCCGCCTGTGCCGACGATGATGTAACGGAGCGGATCGGCCATGATCGCCCTCCAGGGGATTGCGGAGATGTAGGTTGACAGGTCAGCCAACCTGTCACATACAGGATAGTATAAGTGGGGGAAGCTGTCAAGTGAGGAACGATAGAGACCCGGTTTCTGCCAGAAACCGGGTCTCTGGGCTTCACTGCTCACGCAAAGCCGCAAAGAGCGCCAAGGTATTAAGTATCAAATCTTCGCGTACTTTGCGTGAGAGACTTGGTCTCTATCCCATCCCGAGCATGACGAGGGCCGTCTCGCGCACCTGCTCAAAGCCGCCCGCTGCTACCATGAAGTGCCCGTAGAACTTGTAGGCGTTGTCAACTTCGTATCCGCCTTCGGCATAGATTTCCGCCGGGGGCAGGTAGCCGATGTCGCCGTTGGCGTACCCTACGACGTACACGCGCGGGCCGGCGGCCGCGCGCAGGTCCACGGCGAGGCGGGAGAACACCTCCGCGCTGACTGCGACGAATGCGACCGGACCGATGCGCACGACCTGGATGTCCACCGGAATCGTGGTCGGCGCGGACTCACCGGCCAGCAGCGCGAGCGTCTCGCGGCGCCAGTCGGCATAGGCGCGGGCTGCATGGTCGTAGAACGCGGAGGCGGGGTCCAGCGCGGTCATCTCGCGCACGTATTCCGCTTCCACCTCTGCGGGGGCCAATACGTCGAGCGGCAGGTCAAGCGCCACCAGCGCGCTCGATAACCCGGCAGACTCGTAGCTCACAGCCTGCACCTGGAGCGCATAGACCGCTTCCCTGCCGAGCCGCGCGCCGAACTGCTGCATGACTGGGTAGCAGGGGCTCTCGGCGGGCGGGTTGATGTTGCCGCAGCCGCCCTGCGTGAACAGGCAGACCGGGCGGCCGGGGAGGTGCGCCTCGGCGTGGCGCGCCGCAGCCCCGGACACATCGGCGGAGATGTGCCGGTTCTCCGACGACAGCGCGACGTTGTGCATGGCATAGTTCGCCAGCAGCGCCGCATAGCTGCCGTCGCCGCGCTGGAACCCGACGACCGGCAGTGCAGAGTCCGCATGGCTCCACGGACCGGGCGGCCGCCGGTCCTGGCCGAGCGTGCAGCGGCCTTCGCCCACGCGCAGCGTCACGTCCTCTGCCTCGGCGATGGCTTCCCGCGCGGCCTGGAGGAGATAGCCGGGGAGCGCGGCCATGTAGTCCCCGTCCATGTCGCCGCACCAGCGGAGGAACACGGTGGCCGGGCCGGAGTGGGTGTGGGTCGCGCTGAGCAAGACCTGGCGCGGGGCCAGCCCGAACTCGGCTGCGAGTTGTTCGCGCACCTCCGCGGTCAGCTCGCGCGAGAGGCCGATGAGGTCCGCGTGCAGCCACAACAGCCGCTCATCGCCCGCGGCGAGGTACAGCGCCCGCGCATACAGGTCATCGTGTACGCCGACCGACGGCCCCTGCCGCGCGGCAAACCCGGCCAGGTCCACCCCGACCCGCGGCGTGATCACCACCCGGCTCGCACCGCATTTCATGAGTGCTCTCCGTTATATTTGAACCGCGAAGACGCGAAGAGCGCAAAGATTTACATAAATATGTTCTTTCGTGTCATCTTCGCGTACTTCGCGTCTTCGCGGTTAGCCTACCTCGCTGATGAGTTCCTGTCGGTGTTCGTACACCTTCTTTACAGCGGCGACGATGTCGTCCATGTCGGTCTGCGTGCCGAGCAGCGTCTGCTGGGAGAGCCACACGGCCTCCTGACACGCCTGCTCGCAGACCGGGTAGTCCGCCGGGTCGTAGTGCAGGTCGGGCCGGGCAAGGCGGTAGCCCTGGTAGGGGCCGAAGTTGCGCTGCGCGAAGAGCGGCTGGCGGTACAGCCCCACCCTGTACCCGCCGCTGCACGGGATGCCCTCGGCCTGGAGCGCGGCGAGGAAGCGGTCGCGCGGCACGCCGTCGAACGCGGCCGGGTCGTAGCGGAACATATAGAGGTGGTACGAGTGCCGCGTCTCCCCGCGGTCGCGCGACATCGGGCGGATGCCGGGGATGGCGACCAGCCGCGCGTTGAGATAGCGGCCGTTCGCGTCGCGCGTGCGCGTCTGCCGCTCCAGCCGGTCCATCTGCGCCAGCAGCAGCGCGCCCTGCAGGTCGGTCATGCGGTTGTTGCCGCCGATGATGTGGTGTTCATACCACGCGCCCTCGGGCAGCCGCCCGCAGTTGTGGAATGACCGTGCGAGCAGCGCGTAATGCTCCGAGTTCGTCGTGATCGCGCCGCCCTCGCCGCTCGTCAGGTTCTTCGACGATTGGAACGAGAAGCAGCCCATATCGCCCAGACTGCCGAGCCGCTGCCCCCGGTACTCGGCGCCGTGCGCGTGCGCCGCGTCCTCGATCACGACGATGCCGTGCTGCGCAGCGATCGCGCGGATGCGGTCCATGTCCGCGGCCTGGCCCGCGAAGTGGACGGGGATGACGGCGCGCGTGCGCGGGGTGATTGCGGCCTCGAACGCGGCCGGGTCGAGGTTGTAGGTGTCCGGCTCGATGTCCGCAAAGATGGGCGTGCCGTTCGCCTCGACCACCGCGGAGGCGGTCGCCAGGAAGGTGTAGGGCGGGACGATGACCTCGTCGCCCGCCTCGATGCCCGCGGCCAGCAGCGCCAGCCGGAGCGCGACGGTCCCGTTCGTGACCGCGATGGCGTACGCCGCGCCCTGGTACGTGGCGAACGCTGCCTCGAATGCAGTCACCCGGTCGCCGTCCAGCCGGCCCCAGTGGCCGCTGCGCAGGGCGGCGAGCACGGCCTCTTCCTCGGATTGGTCGAAGACCGGCCAGGCGGTGAACCGCGCGGTGCGGACTGGCGTCCCGCCGTGGATGGCAAGGTGATGGGTCATGGGTGTCTCTTTCCAGAAACCCGGTTTCGTGTGCAGCGAAGCTGCGCCTGAGAAACCGGGTTTCTCTGCAGGGTCTCGATATCAGAGCCGTCCCGTCCAGCGGAAGCGGGCGGGGACGCCGGGGCGGTCGGTGCGGTCCTCCTGGAACATCGCGTGCGGGAGGCCCGCGTACAGCGTCGCGCCGGCGAAGTCCAGCCGCGTGCCGTTGATGAAGCCGGCCCATCCCGCTCCCTCGTCCACCACGGCGAACGCGGCATCGGTGACCAGCGGGCCATAAGCGGCCCTGCCCTGCTCGAAGGCGTAGCGCGGGCGCACGTCCTCGGCCAGGAGCGCGGCGGCCAAGTCGTTGGCTGCGGCCAGTAGCCGCGTCGCGCCCTGCCACCTCAGCCGGACGGCCAGCCCACGGCCGGCGGGCTCAGACGGCACGACCTCGACGGTGGGTGCCGCTGCGTCTTCCGGCAGCGCATACGCGTGCGGCCAAAGCACGGTCACGAAGTTGGTGACCTGGCCCGCGGCCTGCGCGCCGGTGTGGAGCGTCGATAGCAGCGTCTCGTCATGGAACGCGCGGCGGTCGCGCGCCTCGGTGCGGGTCAGCGCCTGGCCGGGGATGTCGGGAGTGTAGATGCGCAGGGCAGCGTCCTTGGCGTTCTGCCAGCCCTGGATGCTCCCGATGTGCGTGTCGGCCCAGCCGGGACCGCGGGCCAGCACGTCCGTCGTCCACCAGAGCAGGCCGAAGGTGCGTTCGGCATCTCGTAACGCAAGCGCTGCGTCGATGACGACCCAACACGGGAGGTCCGGCAGCAAGAAGACCGAGCGATCCCACTGCACGCCCGCCACGGGGGCGGTCACGCGGACGCGGCCGATTTCGGTGTCGCCCAGCCGCGTGAGGTAGAGCCGCTCGGTTGTGACCGGGCGGTAGTGGCCCCGGTCGCGCAGCGCGGTGCCATTGGCGCCCGCGGGCAGGCTGCCGGGCCGCCAGATGAGGCGGTTGTGGTAGTAGTCGGCGCGGTACATGCCGTCGGGCGGCGACTCGCGATAGCCGCTCTCGCTCAGGAGCACGGTGCCGTCGTGGATCAGCAGCGAAAAGCCGCCCTCGTCCGCGTGACCGTGGTGCATTTTTTCCGCGGAGACGGCGAGGGTTGTGCGCAGGTAGTCGCGCGCCACGCGGCCGTAGCTGCCCTCATCGCGATAGTTCAGGCACGCGTAGGTCGCGCGCGCGTCCCAGCCGGTGCGAAAGACGACCTTTTTGGCGACGAGATCGTCCAGCGCGTCGTGCGCCGGGCCCGCGGGCACCGCGGGCTGCACGCCGTCATCGCACCAGCGCCAGGCCAGCAGGAGCGCCTGCGCACCGGAAATATCCGGCGCGGCAACGGGCGGCGTCTCCCACAGCCGGGCGGCTGCCCACTTCATCAACGGGTCGCGGTAGGTTGCCGCGCCCCACTCCAGGCAGGCCAGCCACTCCCACCGCCCATGCACTTGCCAGTGGCTGTCGCCGATGTCGGGCAGGATGCCGAGCGGCGACATGAGCTGGCTGGCCGCGCGCAGGGTGAGGCGCGGCTGCACGAAGTCCGCGAGCGCGGCCGCCTGCCCGCGCGCCTCGGCATACTGCACCAGCGCGCGCAGCCAGTGCGACTGGTACATCACCGCATCTTCGATGCTCCAGCGGCCCCAGCTTTCCTCGGCCAGCTCGTCCGCCATGCTCGTCCACGCAGACGCGTCTGCGTGGACGGGGAACGCCTGCGCGCAGACGGCCAGGCTTGCCGCGCGGAGCAGCGCGCGGTTGTGGCCGCCCCATTCGGGGAAGCGCCAGATGGGGCGCAGGCTGTCTGCGGCGATGTCTCCCAGCCGGGCGTAGGTCGCGGCGTCCACGGCCGGGCGGATGCGCGCGCAGGCCGCGCCGTAGACGAGCGGGTCGAACGTCGTGTCGAGCGGCGGCACGCCGTCCGCATATTCCGGCCGCGCGGCCACGGCCTCGGCGGGCAGCAGCGCCGTCCACCCGGGGAGGCGCAGCAGGAGATCAGCCGCCTCGTCGGCATAGGCCGCGTCGCCGGTCTGCTCGTGCAGGAAGGCGGCGACCGCGGCCATGTGCAGCGGCCAGCGCGGGGGCGCGTAGCCGAACAGCGCATTCAGCGCGGCGCTGGCGCGGAACTGCTCCTGCCAGCGCGCAACCTCGACGTCAAGCCGGCCGTGTTCCCGCGCATACGCGGCGCGGATATAGTTGAGGTAATCGTTGCGCGTGGGCATGGGCCGGGCGCCTTTCTATATGGACAGGATTTACAGGATTGACAGGATTAGCAGGGTTGCCATCGTTGTTCATCCTGTCAATCCTGTAAATCCTGTCTCAATGGTGGATACAGTGGTTATGCGCAGCTTCACCTACAACTGCACGTTCAGGCCGGGTGCGGGCCGGTCGTCGGTGTAGCCCGGGATGCGGAACTGGTCCGCGGCCCAAGCCGGGTCCTGGAACAGGAGCCCGCCGTCCGGGTCGGCGTGGAACGTGGGCGGCGGATAGACGCGCCACGCCTCGCCGTCGAGCACCTGCTCGCGGCCCGCGGCCCGCACCTGCCCGACCATCAAGCGGCGCATCGCGGCCGTGTGTTCGAGGTAGCCGGCGGTCTCCGCCCGGTTGCGCGTTTCCTCCCGGTCCACGCGCAGGTCGAACAGGAATTCGCGATTCTCGGCCGCGGAGTAGATGTACTTCCACCGCTCGGTCAGCGCCATGTAACAGGCGCGGTTGTGCGCGTCCGCGGGGCCGGACTGGTAATGGCCGAACACCGCGGGCCGCGCCTGCGGCTGTCCGGCCAGCGCGGCGAGGTCCACGCCGTCCAGCGCGAGTCCGCCTGCATCAACCCCGGCGGCCGCGAGGAACGTCGGCATGATATCGACCAGCGACGCGGGCGCGGCCACGCGCTGGCCCATGCCGAAGCGATCGGGATAGCGCACGACCAGCGGCACGTTCGCCGCGGACCTGAGGAAGCTGCGCTTGCCGAAGCAGTCGTAGTCGCCCAGGAACTCGCCGTGGTCGGATGCCCACAGGATGAGCGTGTTGTCCAGCTCGCCCTGCGCCTCCAGCTCGGCCAGGATGCGCCCGACGTTGTAGTCGATGAACGACACCTGCGCGTAGTAGTATGCCTTCATCACCTGCAGCAGCCGGTCATCGAGGCCTGCATCGCGGTACTTGTAGCGGTTCTGCACCCGGTTGATGAAGGTCCAGAGATTGTGCGAGTCCGGCGGGCGCTTGGGCAGCGGCATCGCAGGGCCGCGGTAGAGCTTATGCCACGGCGCGGGCGGCGAGAAGGGCGGATGCGGCGCGATGAAGCTGCTCCAGAGGAGGAACGGCCGCGACCGGTCACGCCCGCGCAGGTATTCGATGCTGCGGTCCGCGACCCAGTGCGAGTTGTGCGCGTGCGCGGGGAGCGCCGACCGCTGCGGGACATAGTACATCTCCCCGCGCACGCCCTGCGGCTCGGTCACATCGTGATAGCCCTGCTCGATCAGCCAGGCCTGAAACTGGTCCAGCGGCGGGCCGGCCAGCTCCTCGCTGATGACGCGGGAGGTGAAGCCGCGCGGTGCGGCCGGGTCGGGCGTGAAGTGCATCTTGCCGACGCCGTGCGTCTCGTAGCCGGCCGCGGCCAGCGCGGACATGAACGTCGGGCGGTCGGGCGTCACCTCCGGCATGGGGTAGCCGTTCTCGTAACAGCCGGTGCGCGTCGCGTACTGGCCGAAGATGAGCGAGCAGCGCGCGGGCACGCAGACCGGGACCGGCGTGTACGCCTCCGTGAAGTGTGTGCCCTCGGCGCAAAGCCGGTCGAGCACCGGCGTGCGGATGACCGGATTGACCGTGCCCAGCGTGTCCCCGCGCTGCTGGTCAGTGAAGATAAAGAGAATGTTCGGGGGCATGACAGCTCCGTAGTCGGAGGAATAAATGGGACGCTGATAAACGCTGATGAGACCGATTTCACTGATTCTTTTTAGTGATCAGTTTAATCAGTCAAATCAGCGTCATCAGCGTTCTATTCTACATCCGGAAGATGCGCGCGATCCGGGCCATGTCGAACTTCTCGGTCCGGTCGTAGTTGTAGACGCCGTTCTGCTCCTGCTCGACGTCGGTCAGTTGAGTGTAGCAGAAGCCGGTGATGTACGGGTGCGAGCGCAGCGCGGCCAGCATCCCTTCGAGTCGCGTGTAGAACTCGTCGAGGCTGCGCGGGCCCTGGCCGTAGCCCCATGAGTTGTCCGCAAAGGGGCGGCGATCCGGCGGAATCCACTTGATGCCGCCGAACTCGTCCACGATGTACGGCTGGCCTTCGTACTCGGGCTCGCGGTCGGGGTAGTTACGCCACGGCTTGCCGTCGGTCAGCGCGAGCTGGCTGGCGAGCTTCGCCGGGTCCTGCTCGTAGGTGTGGACCGTCCACAAGTCGGTGCGCGCATGGCTGTAGCCGCTGGCGTCGTTGACCGGTCGCGTGGGGTCGAGGCTGCGGCACAGCTCGTACGCGTCGATGTGCAGCCGGTTGTGCTGGCGGCGGTCGCCGGTGTCCCATGTCTCGTTGAAGGGGGTCCACGCGATAATCGAGGGATGGTTGCGGTCGCGCATCACGATCTCGCGCCACTCGCCCAGGAAGTTGCGCGCGCTGACCGGCTCCTTGACGTCCAGCCCCCACGAGGACGACTCGCCCCACGTGAGATAGCCCAGCCGGTCGGCCCAGTAGTGGAAGCGTTCCTCGAACACCTTCTGGTGCAGCCGCGCGCCGTTGAACCCGGCAGCCATCGACAGCTCGATGTCGCGGCGCAGCGCGGCGTCGTCCGGTGCAGTCCAGATGCCCTCGGGGTAGAAGCCCTGGTCCAGCACCAGGCGCAGGTAGATGGGCTCGTTGTTGAGATAGACCTGGTTGCCCTCGATGTGGACCTTGCGCAGCCCCGCGTAGCTCTCGACATAGTCCAGCGTCTCGCCCGACTCGTCAATGACCTCGAATGTCAGGTCGTACAGGAAGGGGTCCTCCGGCGACCACGGCCGCAGTCCGAGCCCCGCCAGCTCCAGCACGCAGGGCACGCCGCTCGCGGCAACGGCTGTCTTCTGGCCGATTACTTCACTCTCGTGTGCGACGCGTGCACGGAAGCTCAGGCCCCGGCGCACCGCGTGGAAGGTGGGGGTGACGATGAAGCGTTCGCCGTCGAGGTCGGGCACGATCTGGACCGACTGGATGCCGTGGGGATGCACGGCTTCGAGCCAGACCGTCTGCCAGATGCCGGTCGTGCGGGTGTAGTGGCAGTTGTGCGAGGCGTAGCGCATGGACTGCTTGCCCCCCGGCTGGTGGCTGTGGCGCGTGTCATCGTGGACGTAGAGCACGAGGTTGTGAGTGTGCCCCGGCTCGACATAAGCGGTGACGTCGAAGGTGAACGAGACAGTCCCGCCGTAGTGTCGGCCCACGCTGCGGCCGTCGATAAAGGCCTCGCACTCGTAATCCACGCCGCCGAAGTGGAGGAGGATGCGCTGGCCCTGCCACGCTGCGGGGATCGCGAGGTCGCGCTGATACCACATGCACTCGATGAAGTCGGTGTGGCCGACGCCGGACAGCCGGCTCTCCGGGCAGAAGGGCACGATGATCTCGCCGTCGAAGCCGGCGCTGGACTGGAAGCCGCGCTCCATGCCGGATTTGCCGGGGTCGAGGGTGTAGGTCCAGGGGCCATTGAGGTTGAGCCACGCCTTGCGGACGAACTGCGGGCGAGGGTGTTCAGGGCGGGGAACGGCTTGCGTCATTACATGCTCCTATATTCTTATGAACTGATGTGCTGCCGTGCGGCACTGGAAAAACGTTTTCGAGGCGGTTGCAGCATACACCGGTTTGGGCGGGCGCGCAAAGCGGAGTGGGTGCGCGGCCATCGCGAATAACCGAATCAGGACACGAATAAGCGAATTGTGGTGCCGGGCGAGGATTCGTTTATTCGTGCCGCGCCCCGTGAGCGCATCCGCTTATTCGCGATGGCCGCGTCGCCCTCTATGGCGTTATGGTCGCGTGTCAGACGTCTCGCGCAGGTAGTGCCAGTCATCCGCAAAGACCTTCGCCCCGCGGGAGGCGGGGCCGGCGAGGCCGAGCTGCCCCTTGCCCGTGACCGGCTCGCGCACGCCGTCTACTCGGGGGTCCACATGGCGGAAGAACCAGTCATCGAGCTCACCCTTCAGCTCCCGGATGCGCGACTGCTGACCGGCCTCTTCGATCAGGTTGTGCGTCTCGTCTGGGTCCTCGGCCAGGTGATATAGCTCGTGCGGGCCGTAGGGATAGCGGTGGACGTACTTCCACTCGGTCGTCCGCACCATGCGCACCGGCCCATATTCGTCGTAGACGCTGACCACGAGGTCGTGCGGGGTCGGGCCGGCGATGCTGCCGTCGAGCAGGTGCGCGAAGCTGCGGCCGGGCAGTCCCTCGGGCACGGCACCGGCCAGCCCGACGCGCGCGAGCAGGGTCGGCAGGAGGTCGTAGTGGCTCAGCAGGTCGCAGTTGACGCTCCCTTGCGCCACCGTGCCCGGCTGCGACAGCAGCATGGGCACCTTGACCGACGTATCGAACATGTTGAGCGGGAAGGAGGCGTTGCCCTTGCCGTACAGCCCGTGATGGCCCATGTTCATGCCGTTGTCGCCCGTGAAGATGACCAGCGTGTTCTCGCGCAGCCCGTGCGCCTCCAGCCAGTCCAGCAGGCGGCCCACGTTGGCATCCATCGCAGTGACCGCGCTGAAGTAGCCGCTGAGCACGTCGCGGCGGCCTGCGTCATCCTGGCCGACGGGCGCGCTGTTGACCTGCCACGGGTGCGGTGGCAGGTGGGGGACCGACTCGAACGGGCAGTCACGGCGGTAGCTATCGTACAGGTCCGCGGGGTGGTTGCCCCGGTCCCACGGGCTGTGCGGCGCAGTGTAATGGACGCCGAGGTAGAAGGGCCGGTCCGAGCCGGCTTGCGCTTCGAGGAAGGCCAGCGCGTTGTCCGTGATGACGTCCGTCACGTAGCGCGGCTCGGCGTAGAGCTCGCCGTCAGGCGCACCCTGGCGCAGCATGGGCGCGCCGTAGTAAGGTCCGCCGCCGGTCGCATGGACGGCCCAGTAGCTGAATCCCTTCTGCGGGTGATGTGCATCGCCCAGGTGCCACTTGCCGCTCAGCCCGCAGGTGTAGCCCTGGCCGGCCAGAAAGTCGGTGTACCCCGGCTGGCCCTGCAAGTACTCGATCAGCGGCCCCTCGGCTGAATAGTTCCCTGCGCGCAGCCAATCGTGGACGCCGTGCTGCGAGGGGATGCGGCCCGTCAGGATGGACGCGCGCGCGGGCGAGCAGACGGGTGACGCGCAGAAGAAGTTCTCGCAGCGCGTGCCCGACGCGGCCAGCCGGTCCAGGTTGGGCGTGCGGATCTCGCGGTTGCCTGCGCAACCGAGCGCCCAGGCGCCCTGGTCGTCGGTGAGGATGAAGAGTATGTTGGGTTGAGGGTTGAGGTTGCTCATGCGTCCGATTCTAGCGGGCTGTCACGGAACTGTCAATCGCCGGGGTGCAGATGGGTATATTCGGGATTAGGAGCGCGGCCATCCACGAATGCTCGAATTGCGCTGCGGCGCGGCACGGATAAGCGGATCGGGCCGCCGCGTGCCTCATTCGCTTAGTCGCGTGCCATTCGTGTATGCGCGATGGCCGCGCTCCCAGCACGATATTCGGCTGGAGTAAATCACTGATACCGCAGCAGCCGCAGCGCGTTGAGCACGACGACCAATGTGCTGCCCTCGTGCAGCGCGACGGCGGTGCCGATATGCGTCCAGCCGGCGACCGAGGCCACGCTCAACAGGGCGATGACGCCCAGCGCGATGACAAGGTTCTGGGTAATGACCGCGCGCGCCGCGCGGCCCAGCCCGATGGCGAAGGGCAGCCGGGAGAGGTCGTCGCCCATCAGCGCGACATCCGCGGTCTCCAGCGCGACATCCGTGCCCGCACCGCCCATCGCAATGCCGACCGTCGCGTGCGCGAGCGCAGGCGCATCGTTCACGCCGTCCCCGACCATGCCGACCTGGCCGTGTTGCGCCAACAACTCGCGGACCGCGGCCAGCTTGTCCTCGGGCAGCAGGGCGGCCCGGTAGCTCGCGATGCCCGCGGCCCCTGCGATGGCCTGCGCGACGCGCTCGTTATCGCCGGTCAGCATCACGGTCTCCGCAATGCCGAGCCGCCGCAGTTCGGCCACCGTGCCCGCGATGCCGGGCCGGAGCGTGTCGGCCAGCGCCAGCAGGCCCGCGGGCCGGCCGTCCAGCGCAACCGCGACCGTCGTCTTGCCCGCGGCCTCGAATGCCGCCACCTGCGCGTTGACGGCCGGCGACACGGGCACGCCCGCGCCGGTCCACAGCGCCAGAGTCCCCGCCAGCACATGCGTGCCGTTCACGCGGGCGGCCAGCCCCCGGCCGGTATGCGACTCGACCGCGCTGACCGCCGGGAAGGGCTCACCGGGCCGCGCGGCCTGCGCCGCATCGACGATGGCGCGGGCCAGCGGGTGCGCGGACCGGCTCTCTGCCGCCGCGGTCAGGAACAGGAGCGCGTCCGGTCCCGTGCCGTCGAGCGGGGTCACGTCGGTGACGACCGGCCGGCCGTGGGTGATGGTGCCGGTCTTGTCGAACGCGATGGCGCGCAGCCGCCCCAGGTTTTCCAGGTGCGCGCTGCCCTTGATGAGCACGCCGTGGCGCGCGGCCTGCGCGACGCCGGCCAGCACGGTCGCGGGCGTGCCCAGCGCCAGGGCGCACGGCGACGCGGCAACGAGCAGCGTCATGGCGCGCAGGAACGCGTCGCGCAGCGGCACGCCGAACAGCGGCGGCACGACAATCAACAGCAGGGCGACGCCGATGACGGACGGGACGAATATGCGCGAGAAGCGTTCGATCGTCTGCTGCGTGGGAGACTTCTGTGCCTGGGCCTCCTCGACCATATGCATGACCCGCGCGAGGGTGCTGTCCTCGGCCAGGCGGGTGACATGGGCCTCGAGTGCGCCATTCTTGTTGATGGTGCCCGCAAAGACCGATGCACCCGGCCCCTTGTCCACCGGCACGGATTCGCCCGTGACCGGCGACTGGTCCACCGCGGAGTGACCGGCCGCGACCGTCCCATCCACCGGGATGCGTGAGCCGGGCCGGATGATGACCACGTCCCCGACGCGCACCTGCTCGACCGGCAGCTCTGCCTCGACGCCCTCTCGGCGGACGAGCGCGCTCTTGGGCGCGAGCTCGGCCAGCGCGGAAACGGCAGACCGCGCCCGGTCCAGCGCGCGTTCCTCCAGCGCGTGGCCGAGGCTGAACAGGAACAGGAGCAGCGCGCCCTCCGCAAACTCACCCAGCGCGGCTGCGCCGAGCGCGGCGACGAGCATGAGCAGGTCGGTGTCGAAGCGGCGGGCGCGCAAGGTCGCGATGGCATGGCGCGTGATGTCGTAGCCGCCGAACCCGTATGCGGCCAGGTACAGGCCCAGGCTCACAGCGGGCGGGAAGCCGGCGAACCGCTCACCGAGCCATCCGATCAACAGCAGGCTGCCTGCCGCCAGGCTGAACAGCAATTCGCGGTGTTCGCCCTTTATCATCCCTCGTCCTCGCGCTCGTTCTCACCCTGGCCCTTGACCCGACCCTCGCTTACGTGCTCCAGCCCCACGGCAAACAACTGCTCCACATGGTCATCCGCCAGCCGGTAAAATACATGCCGCCCGGCGCGCCGTGCAGTCACCAGCCCCTGGCCGCGCAGGTCGCTCAACTGGTGCGATACGGCGGACTGGCCCATGTCCAGCCCGGCGGCCAGGTCGTTGACGCAAAACTCGCGGCCGGCGAGCGCCGACATGATGCGCACGCGCGTGGGGTCGGCCAGCGCCTTGAAGATGGCGGCGAGGTCGCGCGCGACGGCTGGCGTGACCATGCCCGCGCGGACGGTCGCGACGGTGGCCGCATCCGCCGGGCCGCATCCGGCCTCTTCAGGTGTCTCACAGTCGGTTGTTCTGGTAGCTAAATCCTGCACGTCCACATCCGATATATGAGTATTTGCTCATATGTTAGCATCGGGAGGCAAAGCTGTCAAGTAGGGGAGGTTCAATACACCCAGACCGGACCGGATTCCGATATAGAGGGTGTGGTGGTCAACGGCCGGGGCTTGCCGGTGGGATTGCCCCGGTTGTCCACGTCGACGATGTAGAGGTCGTAATAACCGTTGCTGTTCCTGGCAGAGAAGGCAATCTGCCGCCCGTCGGGCGACCAGGCGGGCACGCGCACATCCAGTTCCGAGGACAGCACCACGGCCACCGGCTGCCCACTTGCATTGCACCTGCCCGGCACGACAAAGAGGCCGTAGCGGGAGGGGCTGCTGCTGGCGCGGGTGGAGATGTAGACCACCCACCGGCCATCGGGCGACCAGGCGGGCGTCTCGTTTTGCCAGTTGCCGCCGGCGGCCAGCTCACACAGCTCTCCGCCGTCCGTGTTGGCGCGGTAGATGTTCCAGAAATCGCCGTCGGGCTTTCGATCCATCGCGGCGAAGGCAAGATATCTGCCATCAGGAGACCAGCGCGGGGACTGCGTGCCGCACATGCGGAACCCATTGGGTGTCGTGCCGGACTCCACCAGCATGGTGCGCGTGCCACGGCCCACGAGGAGGATGTCGTGCCGGGCCGCGTTAGACACGGGGATGCCGCAGATCACTTCCGGGTTGTCGGTCAGCCGGCGGTTCGAGGCCACGACGACCGCGCGGCCATCCGGCGACCAGTCCGCGCCGGCGACATTGCTCAGGCCGGCCGTGATGACTTCACTTTCGCCGGTATCGAGGAACAGCCCGAACGCTTCGCGCTCGGTGCGGCCGGCTGCGGCGCGGATGCCCTGCGTGTAGAGCAACTCGCCGGTCTTGGGCGACCAGGCATAGGGATACTCATCGTAGGCCGAGCCGACGAGCCGCTGCTGGCCGGACCCGTCGGGGTTCATGATCCAGATGTCGTGGTTGCCCGACTGGTTATTGTGATACGCGATGCGCAGCGGGCGCTGTTCCTCATCCGCTGCCTGTCGCGTTGCGGCCTCGGCAGTGGCGGCTTGGGCGGTGGCGGTTTGGGCAGCGGCTGCTTGGGCAGTGGCTGCCTCTTCAGCTTGCCGGGTGGCGGCCTCGGACGTGGCCAGCCTGTCCGGTGTCTCCGCGATGACCTGCATGGTGGGCCGGCGCGCGCCAAGACCGTCCTCACGGGTCAGCAGGACGATTGCGACGATGCCGACAACAGCCAGCGCAGCGGCGATCCACGGCCAGGGTTGCGACCGGGGCGGGAGCGGCTGGGCCAGAGGCTGTTGGACCGTCTGCCCCGGAGCCGGAGGTGCTGCTGTGCGTGTCGGGGCTGTAGTGGCGGTCGCGGGCGGCTCGCCGGGGATCCACTTCTGACCGTCATGCACATACCAGGTGCCGGTCTCATAGCCCAGCACCCACCAGCGGCCCTGGTCATCCTGCACCATGAGGTCTGACAACGCGGCCCGCATGCGTTCTTCCGAGAGCTGTCCCGCGTCGTACTGGGCCTTGAGCCTGTGATATTCCTGCTCTGCCTGGCGAAAGTCCATGAGCTGCTCCTGGCTGGTGGAGAGAAGTGGTTCCAGGTTCCGCCGACTATCTGCATCGCGGTCGCTATGCGACCGTCAGGATGCGGACTCCCCGGTTGCTAATGGGGCAGGTCTGTCGGTTTGGGGCGGGGCTTCGTGCCGCCCGACGTATTCGGGGGCTCCGGCGGCTTTGTCGTGCGCTCGGGGCCGCGCGGGGTGGGCAGGCTGCTCTGCTCCTTGCTGCGCAGCGCGGCCGTCAACAGGTCTGCGGCTGCACCGTGAACGGGATGGCGATAGGCGGAGTCGTGTTGGAGCAGGCTGCGCAGTGCCTGCACTGCTTCGTTCCAGCGTTTTTCGCCCATCAGGGCGACTGCCTGGCTGCACAGCGCCTCGCAGTGATGGCGGCGCGCGGATTCGCGCAGACCGTCTGGATCGGGGTAGTTCGGCTGCAGGGCCGAAATGCGCACGAAGACCCGCAGCACGGCCTGCCACTGGCCCAGGCCGTGCAGGAGCTGCGCTTCCTGGTAGAGGTCGGCCAGCGTGTGTTCGCGGTCGATCTCGGCCAGCAGGCGGACTGCATCGGGATAGTTCGGGTTGAGTTCCACCAGCGCCTGCAGGCGGCTCGCGGCAGCCTCCCAATCCTGGGCGGCGCGGGCCTCTCCGGCCAGCCGGAATAGCCGGGCCTGTTGCGCCAGCGGCCGCGCCTCGGCCAGTCGTGCGGCCGCTTCCTCATAGCCGCGCTGCACAGCTTCGACCTGTTCCAAGAGCGTGACGGCCTGCTCCCACTGCTCGGAATAGAAAGCGGTGAGCGCTTGTCCGTATAACTGATCCAGCAGTTGCTTGCGGACCTTATCCAGCACAGTAGAGCCCATGCGGGTTGGCTGCTTGCCTGGCTGTGTGGCTGCCTGAGGCGCTGGCTCCGGCGCAGCAGGTGCAACCGGGGCTGCGGCCGGCGGCTGCGCCGGCGTCTCCGGTGCCGCCGCAATGTCAAAGATGCGGCCGTCAGGTGAGCGCATGTATAGTACAGGCGTGCCCCATTCGAGGTCGCCGCGACTGGCGAAGATGGCGCGCCGTGCTTCGGTCAGGGCCGCATCCACCGGAAAGCGCTGGCCAATGGTATCGTAGAACTCGTGCGAGAAGATGATCGCCGCGTCATCAGAGATTTCGAACTGCATGGCGATGACCGCCGGGATGCCCTGCTGGACGATGCTCTGCGCTGTGCCGGCAAAGGGATCGGATGAGGAAGAACGGGCGCCTTCACACGCGTTGAGAAGGACCAGGCGCAGCGAGCGGTGATCGCACAGCATGGTGCCGAGGTCCTGTCCGCTGACGGGGCGGCCGCGCCCACGCTCATCCTCCATCAGCAGCGCGCCGTCCTGGGCCGATTCCACGAAGCCGCCGTGCCCGATGAAGTGAAAGACGTGATACTCACCTCGCGTCAGCCGGTTCTGCAGCGCAGCCAGCGAACCTCCGTTGAGCCGTTCGAGGCTGACGGTGCGTTGGGCTTGCAGGTCGGCCAGCGCATCGTTCAGCCGCTGCCATTCTTTCTCGGTGTCGAGTTGAGGAAAATCGGATGGGCTTGAGATCATCACCAGGACGCGCAGCGGCGGCTTGACGGTCAGGGGACGCGGGGCGTCGGGCATCTCCAGGAAGCGGACGAGAGGGGTCTCCTTGGAAAGGACAAGGAAGCGGTTCAGCGACCCATCGTACAGATACTCCCAGGGAATATCGCATAGCTCCGGAGTGTCATTGAGTCGTATCCGAAGCCGCAAGCCCTTGGATTGGTCGCGTGCCTCGCGCAGGCTGGTGGACAGGACGCTGTGGATGGGACCGGTGAACAGGGCTTCATAGAGCTGGCCGCCAAAGGTCTTGGCAGCCTGGGTTTCGGTGGACTCCAGGCGGCGCATGCGCCCGCGCGACCGACCCATGCGGAGGAGGAAATTCTCGAGCTCAAGGGGGGAGACGGGCAGAGTGAAATTGCCGGTTGCTTCTCCTGCGGGTGATTCGATCACGCGCACGCGGTAGCCGCCGCCAGCCTTCGGTTCGATTCGCAGGTCGAAGTCCACGTAATCCACGCCCGCCACCCCCATCCCTTCGCACTCTCGAAACAATTATAGCACAATTTCAGGGCATGTCAATCGTTTGTAGATTTGGGGGTGCTGGATTGGCGGCGGGAGCGACGAGTTACATGCGGGGTGCGGCCATCGCGAATCAGCAAATGCGCCTACGGCGCGCTACGGATAAGCGAATGCGGTACGCCGCGGTGGACCGATTCGCGTATTCGCGATCCGATTCGGTTATTCGCGATGGCCGCGATCGCTCAAGGGCAATCGTTCGGATCAGGCGGGCTGGAGCCTGGCCCAGAAGCGCAGCCACGGCGGCGCGACGGCGGTGAAATGCGCGGTCGTGCCCGGCTCGGCGTGGGGATCGGGCGTACCGAGATGCTCTTCTTCCAGGCGGATGAGGGCAAAACCGGCCGTGATGAGGCCGTTGACGAGCGTGCTGAGCGCGTGGCGGTATTCGCGCGGCCCGGCGATGGGCTCGGCCTGCGCCTGTCCGCGGAAGATCCACGGCGCATCCTGCGAGGTGATCGCGCCGCCTTCGACATAAGGGTAGCGCAGGGGATAGCCCCAGCCGTCCCAGTCGCTGGCCTGCAAGCCGAGCGTGAAGGGGTTGGCGCAGTTGAAGTAGTATGCGCCGCCGGGCCGCAGCACGTGCGCCACCTGGCGGAAGACCTCCCGTGCGTCCGGCACGAAGTTCAGCGAGTAGGGATGGTACACGATATCGAAGCTCGCCGCGTCAAGCATGGACAGGTCGCGCATGTCCGCCTCGATGGCGGTGAGGGTCAGCCCGTAGTGCGCGGCGGCCTCGCGATCCCGGTCAAGCTGCGCGGTGGAGAGGTCCACGACCGTGACCTGCGCGCCAAGCAGCGCGAATGCGACGGACTGCTGCCCGCCGCCGGATGCCAGGCACAGCACCGGGCGGCCGGCCACGTCGCCCAGGTCGCCGTGCGGGTCGATGATCTCGCGTGCGTCTGCGGGGGTGAGATCGAGCAGGGGGCGCGTGAACACGGCGTTGGCCTTCGCCAGCGCCTGCCAGCGGCGGTAGTTATAGCGTGCGATTTCGTCCATCTGATTACTCACGGCTGTTCCTGGTTGAGTCGCTCCATAGCAATCGGCTCGGTCTCGCTTAGAAACTGAGTCGAATCGTGAGTCTCCCAAAACTGCGCCTCTTCGCGCTCTGAGTCAAACTTGGGTATCTTGGCCATCACCACTTCGCTTTTGCCTATATCAGTGTCGTTCGTCCGGCATCCATCATAACCCGAGATTGAATCGGAGCGCGTCATCTACCGAAGCCATCTTCTCAACGCTGAGTTTCCCGATGGGTCTGACCTCGCTCTCTCCACGGGCTGGCCGGAGCCGGCTGTCCGGCCCACTCTGTTGGATCGTTGCGATTTGAGCGCAGTTAATGGCACTCCCAACAGGCAGACCGCTTTCCTCCGGCTCAACAACGACCATGAATGGGTAGGGCTTCGGGGGTAGCGTTCGGGTGATGGCCACGACGACAGTAGTAGGACTGTGCCGGTTTCCAGTGTTATTCTGGACGACCAGCGCAGGGCGCAATCCTCCCTGCTCGCTGCCCTTCACCGGCTCGAAATCTACCCAGTAAATCTCACCACGTTTCACCATCGTTCTCCGTCCCTATATCTTCCGAAGCCGCAAGGACTTCGGCGAAGGCACGGGCGCTTGCCTCTGCGAACTCCTGTGCTTCCTGCCCATAAAATCGATACCCTTCTGCAGCAAGAGCGTCTTTTTCCCGCGCCAACGCCTCCGCCAGTACAAGACTGATTACCTCACTGCGGCTGGTACCCATTTGGGTCGCCCGTCGGTCTGCATATTTCAGCAAAGAGGCGGGGAGCGAAATCGTGACTTTCCGTGTTTCAAGGGTCATTCTACACCTCGATGTCTGAGATGTCCGAATCATACACCCCGAGAGTCACTCTGTCAAGTCATACTTCAGGTATGACCCACCAGACATCCATCTAGTGGCTACAACTCTCCCCGCAGCAGCTTCGCCTTGCTCGCTATGTAGTACTTGAAGTTGGGCCAGCTCACGTCCGGCGGGACGGTGTGGTCGACGGCAGGGATGTAGCCGCCTTCTTCGATCAGCGGGCGCATCGTGCGGAGGTGTGCGTCGATGGCCTCGGGGCCTTCTGCCAGCACACGCTTGTCCACGCCGCCCCACAGTCGCAGGCTCTTCCCGAACTTCTTGCGCAGACGCACCGGGTCCTGGTCCGACGCGCGCTCCAGCGGCCAGAGGATGTCCACCCCCGCGTCCATGAACATCGGCACGACCGCCTCCGGGTTGCCGTCCGTGTCGATGGCGACGTAGCGGCAGCCGTGCGACTTGTAGAACTCCACGACGCGCTTGAGCCGGGGATAGATGAACGTCTTGTACTGCCGCGGGCCGATCAACGGGCCGTTCTTCATCGACAGGTCTTCGTTGAAGACTACGTATTCGACCGTCGTCTTCTCCAGCACGGGCCGCGCGGCCTCGATGAGGAAGTCGGCGTGGAACTCCATGATGTCGTGGACGAGCTCCGGCTGGTCGAAGAGCGCGTACGACAGCCCCTCGGTGCCCATCAGGTCGCGGGCGTGCCAGTAGAAGCCGAGCGTCGTGCAGTTGGGTCCGAAGATGAGCGGGTGCTGCCGCGCCTGCCAGCCGGCCACGCGCGTGATCTCCCAGTTCGGCTCGTAGCGCCGCGGGCTCAGGTCGTACCGCTTCTTGATCTCGCGCCAGCTTGCCATGTCGGTGACGGGGAAGCTGATGTAGGTGTCCATCGACATGCGGCCCCCGCGCGCGGTGCCCTCTTTGAGCGCCTTGCGGATCCGGCCGTAGGAGTCGCGGAAGGTCACGGTGCGCTCGTCCTCCTCCAGCGTCTCCTCCTCGAAGGCCGGGATCATCGCGGGACTGAAATAGATGAACTCCTTCGGGTCCATGCCCAGGCTGGCCTCGCCGGGAAACCAGTTGTAGTGCAGGTGGCGGGTGACGGGGTCCTCCTCGTCCCAGCGATCGACGGTCTGCGGCCAGACGCCCAGCTCCCAGTTCGGGACCTGGTCCACAGGCTGGTATTCCATGACGGCGAGGAATCGTTCGAGTGCGTTCATGTTGCCCCCATCTTGTTTGAGCCACAGAGGACGAGAAGGTTGCAGGTTGCATGTTGCAGGTTTATAGGTGACGGGCGCTTTGCCGAAAGCCCGAAACCTAGGAACCTGCAACCTGTAACCGTCCCTGCGGTCCTCTGTGGCTGAGATTCGTTTCTACGTCCGGTCACTCAGGTCGACCATCCAATCCTCGACCTGGTGGTGGCGGCCCCACTGGCCGGTCTGGTGGCGGAAGGCGAGGGTGAAGTGCATATCCTCGCCGCGCTTGACGAGCTTGACGAGCAGCCGGTTGACGCCCTGCCGGAGCGTCACAGGGAAGACGTTGTTGAACGGCGTCCACCAGACGCTCTCGTCGCGCTCTCCGGCCAGCTCCTCGTTCAGGTAGACGCGGAAGGATTCGTTGTTGCCGATGACCAGGTAGCCGGGACGCTCCTCCGGGCAGACGACCTCCCGGTAGACATACGCGCAGTACGGCCCGCGCAGCCCGATGAGCCGGGTGAGGTCGATCTCGTTCTCGTAGGACGGGATCAGCGCGAGGCGGCCCAGCTTGCGCGACCAGGCGTCGTACAGCGCGGCCACGTCCGGCTCAGGCTCAGGGATGTACTCCTTCTCCAGCGAGACGTAGTGCTGGTTGAAGCGCCGCGCCTGCTGAATGGGGTCGTTCTCGTCCGGCAGCGCATCATAGTAGATGCCGAGCAGCTTGTACAGCCCCGTGCCCGCGACGCCGAATTGATGGCTTTCGCCGGTGGAGAGCCGTGCGGTGAACAGGTTGCGCATCGGCCAGGTCTCCGCCGCGAGGGGCGCGTGCAGCGTCAGCGGCACGACGCGCTGCACCGGGGAGACGGGCGCGGTCGCGGGCACGACCGTCCAGCCGGCCGGGCCCGCGACGGTCAGCGTGCCGGCTTCCGGCGCAACGCCTTCGATGTGGACGGCGACCTGGATGGCCTCGCCCGGCGCGGCTGCGGGCAGCCCCGCGTACTCCACGCGCAGCGAGGTCGCGGGGGCCTGTGCGGTCGCGGGGAGCGGGGCCAGCTCCGGCGCGCCCTCGATGGTGATGCCGGTCGCGAGGTCACGCGCCAACAGCACGCCCATGCGCACAGTGTCGCGCGCCAGCGCAGTCAGCGTCATTTCTGGCCGCCGGTACTGGATGCCCATGACCAACTCGTCGCCGATGGGCGCCTTCAGGCTCTCGGGGATGCGGCTCGCGCCGAGAATCTGCCCGACGAATGCGGCCGCGGAGGCCAGCGTGCAGTCCGTGTCGTAGCCGCACGCCAGCGCGGACAGCATGACTTTCTCCAGGTCGTTGCCGCCGTAGAGCAGCCCCAGGAAGGTGAACGGGATGTTGATCTGCGAGTCGCACGCCTCCGGGTGGCCGGCCAGCGCCATCAGGCGGTCGCGCGCGTCGCGCAGGCTCACGCCCTCGTCATAACACTGGAATGCAGCGCGCGTCAGCCGCTCGATGGGCGTGCCCGCGGGCAGGTAGTGGATGAACATGTTGGTGAGGCGGCGGACGTCGGGCACGAAGAAGGCCATGGAGGCCATCGCGGCCAGCATCCGCTCCGCGCCGACGGACTGCTCGGTGTGGTCGAGCGTGCCGTCGTAGGTGGCGTACTGCGCGGCCAGGTCCGGCGCGCCGGGGAAGACATAGCCCCACACCTCCGACCGGATGGGGCAGCCCTCGCCCGTCTCCCAGAACTGGTTGCCGAAGCGGCCGGACATGGGCGGGTGGATGCCGAGCTGCCAGTTGCGGCGGAAGATGCCGTACTCGTTGAACGGATACCAGCACCCTTCCAGCCACGCCGCGGCGAGGTCGTCCGCGGTGAGCGCGGCGCCCTTCTCCTCCAGCACCTTGAGCCAGAGCACCTGCAGGTCGAGGTCGTCGTTCGGCGGCATCTTGTCGGGGAACATCTCGGAGGCCGCGATCTCGATCCAGCCCTTGTAGCCCTCGAAGCGCGCGCCGATCGCGCCGCCCATGGACTTGCCGATCCAGCCGCCGAGCACCTGGTCCAGGTAGCGTTCGTATGAGAGTTGCATGGTCAATGCCTTTCTGTATGCGCGTAGAGACGTTCCGCCGGAACGTCTCTATTGCAGTTGGACAATCTGTTTCTGTAATGGGCAGGAGGAGTTCCGCATCCTCAGATGCGGAATGGATCGCCTGACCAGCTTCACCGTTTGCATCTGAGGATGCAAACTCTTCTGGCTATTATTCGTTTCGGCGGAACGTCTCTACAGCGAGGCGATCTCGTCGGCGGTCAGCATCACATCCGCGGCCGCGCAGCTATCGCGCACCTGCTCGACCGTCCGGCAGCCCACGATGGGATAGACGGGGAACGGCTGGCCGAGCAGCCAGGCGAGGTTGACCTGGTTGGCCGTGATGCCGTGCCGCCGGGCGAGCTCGGTCGCGCGGTCCAGCCGGTCGAAGTTCTCCGGCGTGAAGTACAGCCGTGATGCCGTAGTTGTCGCTGGCTCGGCCAGTTGCTCGCGGCGGTACTTGGCGGAGAAGAAGCCGGTCGCCTGCGACGAGTAAGCCAGCACGGGCAGGCCGGTCTGCCGGTGATACGCATGTGTGGCCGCGTCCATGTAGAGCATCCCTGCGACCGGCGCCGTGCCGGTGTTGGCCGCGGCCAGGCTCCAGCCGATCTGGTTGGCCTGGAAGCCGGTCAGACCGTGCTCGCGCGCATACTCGTTCGCCTCGACCAGCCGGGCGAGCGACCAGTTGGACGCGCCGATGGCGCGCACGCGGCCCGCGGCCAGGTGCTCGTTGAGCGCGGCCAGGATCTCACCGACCGGCACGGCGGGGTCATCGCGGTGCAGCCAGTAGATGTCGATGACGTCCGTCTGGAGCGCGTCGAGGCTGGCCCGGATGTCCGCCGCGAGGTCCGCCGGCCCGATGCGGCTGATGTGCATGGTTGCCAGGTCGGGGTGCGCGCCCTTGGTGGAGATGACGAACCGGTCGCGCGCGGCCGTGCGCTTGAGCCACGCGCCCAGGGTCTTCTCGCTGGCGCCTTCGCCGCCGGGCGCCCATGCACCGTAGATGCGCGCGGTGTCGAGGAAGTTGCCGCCCTGCTCGGCAAATGCATCGAGCAGGGCAAACGCCTGCTCGGTCGGGATGTTGGTGCCATAGCCGCCTGTGCCCAGGCAGATGACGGAGGGGGCCAGGGGCACGCCGGCGAAGGGGCTGTAATGCATAGTTACCTCACCGTTAGAATAGAACGCTGATGACGCAGATTGGACTGATTCACGCTGATCTTTTTGTGATCTATATAATGGAGAAAATCAGCGTCAATCAGGGCCAAGCTTCGCTTGGCACATTAGCATCATCAGCGTTCTATTCTCCGTCAGACTGCGGCGATGCGCGGGTCGTCCAGGGTCACGCGGCAGCCTTCGCGCGTGGAGACGTAGGTCGCGAGCACCATGCGCAGCGAGGTGCGGCCCTCTTCCGCGGTCGCGAGCGGCGCGCGCTGCCCGTGGAAGAACTCGGCGAGCGGGCCGGACAGCCCCGCGATGCGCGCGCCGTGCTGGGCCGGGCTGGGGATGTCGCTGTAGGTCCAGCTCTTCGTGTCCTGGCTGTACCACTTCAGCCCCAGGTCGCCGGCGGGCCGCGGTGCAGCGCAGCCCGGCACATCCCCGAAGCTCTGGATAATGCTGCCCCGCTCGCAGTAGATTTCGGTGGTGTTCTCCGCGGCCACGCAGGTGAACGAGCAGTCGACCTGCACCAGCGGGCCGCCTGCATAGCGGAACAGCGCGACGCCGTTATCCATCGGCGCACGCGGGTCGCGCAGGCTCATCACCTCGGCGGTAACGGATTCGGGCACGCCGAGCAGCCAGTGGATGAAGTCGATTGGGTGCGCGGAGTCATCGGCCCAGATGTCGCGGTTGAGCGCGGGGTCGAAGTGCCACATGGTCGCGATGTCCCAGAGCTGGGAGGGCAGGCCGTGACGGCGGCGCACCATGTAGACCTTGCCGAGCGTCTCCTGCTGCACCATCTCCTTCATGGCGATGTTCTGCGGGTCGACGCGCATCTGCCAGGCGAGGGTGAAGGGCACGCCCGCCCGCTCGACCGCGGCGACCATGCGGTCCGCCTCCGGCAGGGTCAGCGCCATGGGCTTCTGCAAGGCAATCATCTTGCCTGCCTTAGCGGCCTGCACGACCAGGTCGGCGTGCAGCGAGGTCTCCGCGGCAACTACCACGCCCTGGATGTCCGGGCGGGCCAGGAGTTCCGCGGCGCTGGCGCAGCCCTCGAAGCCGAACTGCTCGACGCCCTTCGCCAGCCGTGTCGCGTCGTGGTCCCAGGCCGCGACCGCGGCGATGTCATGGCCGGCGTTCTGCTGCCACTGGGTCAGGTACGAGTTGACGTGGCCGTGCGCCAGGCCGAGGATACCGATGTTGACTGTCATGCGATGTGACTCCTTGATTGAAGATTGCAGATTGAAGATTGAAGATTTCGCCGCAATGTTCACGTCTCATAATCTTCAATCTTCAATTTGCAATCTGTAGTCTTACTTCTCCACCCCCGTGACGACGACGCCCTGGATGAACAGTTGCTGCGCGAAGAGGAAGAGCAGTACGCACGGCAGCAGGGCCATGACCGAGGCGGCCATCAGCAGGGGCATCTCAACCACACCCATGTTGGCGGTCTGGAACATGCGCAGGCCGAGGCTGACGGGGAACTTGAGCTGCGACTGGAGATAGACCAGCGGATAGACCAGGTCATTCCAATAGTAATAGAAGGCAAAGATGGCGACCGTCGCGATGACCGGCTTGGACAGGGGCAGGAAGAGCTGCGCGAAGATGCGCAGATTCGAGGCGCCGTCGATGCGCGCGGCGTCCTCCAGCTCGCGCGGGATGCCCAGGAACGCCTGGCGGAACAGGAAAATGTGGAACGCGTTGCCGAAGAACGCGGGCACGATGATCGGTTTGTAAGAGTCGAGCCAGCCGACGTAGCTGAACATCATGAAATGCGGCACGATGACGACCCACGCGGGCAACATCAGGGTGGTCAGGTTGATGAAGAACAGCAGGTCGCGGCCGGGGAAGCGCAGCCGGGCGAAGCCGAACCCCGCAAGCGAGCTGCCGACCAGGGTGCCGATGATGCCTCCGCCGGAGATAATCAGGCTGTTCAGCAGGTAGCGGGCGAAGGGTGTGCGCTCAAAGACAGTTGGGTAGTTGGACCACAGGAACTGGCTCGGAATCCAGACAATCGGCCAGGTCTGCACCTCAGCCAGACTCTTCAGGCTGGTCGAGGCCATCCAGAAGAACGGAACCATGAGCAGCGTGGCGCCCATGAAGAGAACGAGATAGACCAGGAATTTTTCGATGCGCCGCATGCGCCGAGTACCCAGTCCGTGGTAGTCGATCCCGCCTGAGGCGCCGCTGAGGTATTGTTGTCCGATAGCCATGCGCGTCTCCTTATGCCTCTTCGTCCCGCGCACCCGCGTAGAAGACCCAGCGCCGCGACGTGCTGAACACGAAGATCGTCAGCGCGACGATGATGGCGAACAGCATCCAGGCGAGTGTGGACGCATAGCCGAAGCGCAGCGACCGGAACGCCGTGAAGTAGATGTTCAGTCCGAAGAAATACGTGGCGTAACGCGGGCCGCCGCCGGTCATCACGTACGCGCTCTCGAAGATCTGGAACGCACCGATCAGGCCCGTGACGAGGTTGAAGAAGATGGTCGGGCTGAGCATGGGCAGGGTGATGTGCCAGAACTGCCGTGTCCGGCCGGCGCCGTCGATGGACGCGGATTCGTATAACTCGGTGGGAATGGATTGGAGGCCGGACAGGTAGATGATCATGCTGCCGCCGACGCCCCACAGGGACATGATGACGAACGCCACCATGACCCAGTCCGGGTCAACCAGCCAGCCGATGTTGTCGATGCCAAAGAAAGACAGGATTGCGTTGAGGATGCCCCACTGTTTGTGAAAGACAAACTGCCACAGCAGCGCAACGCCCACGCCCGAAGTGACGGAGGGCAGGTAGTAGATCGCGCGGAAGGTCAGAATCCCCCGCACGCGCTGGTTCATGAGCAGCGCAATTGCCAGGCCCACGATCAGGTTGAGCGGCAGAAAGCCCACGACAAATGCCAGCGTGGAGCGCACCGAATCCATGAAACGCGGATCCCGGGTGAACATATAGATGTAATTCTCTAAGCCGATGAATTTCGGCGCGCCCGAGCCCGAGAAATCCGTGAAGCTGAGGTAAAGGGAGTAAAGCAGGGGCCCCAGACGGAACAGCAGGTAGCCGATGGCCCAGGGCAGGATAAACAGGAAGCCGTCACGGGCTTCCAGCCGCGCGAGGCGCGACTTGGGCATGTAGAATTTGGGTAAGCGGAGCATAAGCACCCCCGGACGTGATGGGGTGAAGAGGTGAGCAGGGGAACAGGTGAAGACATTGTAGGGGCGAGGTCACCTCGCCCCTACTAGGTGACCCTGTCACCCCGTCACCTGTTCACCTATTCACCTGTTCACGTCTCAGCCCAGGCTGGCCTGGTTCTGGTCGATGATGCGGGACACTTCTTCGCTGAATGCCTTCAAGGTCTCCGCCGGGTCCTCGTCCACGGTGCCGTTGAGGGTCGGGACGATGATGTTGGTCCAGGCGTTGGCATAGTCGCGCCAGTACGGCGGGTAGGGCGCGCCGTGCGCACCTTCCATCTGCTTGGCGAAGACTTCTACGTTCTCCGGCGGCAGGCCGCCCTGCGAGGCCGTCTCATTCCACTTCGGCACCGAGGACTTGCGGCCGGGGATGCTGCGCAGCGGTTCAGAGATGAGGATGTTGGTCCCTTCCGTGCTGGTCAGATATTTGTTGAACTTCCAGGACGCCTCGAGGTCCTTCGTGTTCTTCGCAATGCCCCACGCGCCGCCGGCCGCGTTGATGCAGGGCGCACCGGACGGGGACTTCGGCATCGCCAGGCAGTCGAAATCGAACTTGTCCGCGATGTTGGCGCGGAGCTGGACCGTGGCCCAGGACCCCTGGAAGGCCATCGGCACCACTGCGCCCGAGAAGGGATCGACGCCCTGCGGCGCGGCGCCGGCTTCGGGGTAGAGGCCCTGCTCGCGTGCTGACACGAACCACTGCATGGCTGCCAGGTTTTCCGGGCTGTCGATCAGGACTTCCTTGAAGTCGTCACTGAAGACTTTGCCGCCCCAGCCGTACAGGAGGCCCATGAACACCCAGTCCCACAGGTACATATCCAGCGCCCAGGTCTTGAACTCGTTGCCTTCCTTCTGAACGAAATTCAGGCCGGTCTGGAGCAGCTCGTCCCACTTCCACTCGTCGTTCGCGGGATAGGCAACGCCTGCCTGATCGAACCAGTCCTTGTTGTAGTAGATGCCGATGTTGGAGAAGTCGTAGGGCAGGGCGAACAGCTCGCCCTTCCACTGCATCTGCGCCAGCTCGGCGGGCCAGAAGTCATCCACGTTGACCTCGGCCGCATCGCGCTCGGCAAGCGGCTGCAGGCTCACGGTCCAGCCTTTGCTGGCATAGACGGGCACATCGAACGTGCGGGTGTACCACACATCCGGCAGTTGGCCGCCCGCGCCCTGCGTGTTGATGGAGTTGTAGAAGTCCTCGCCCGCGATGTCGAGGCGTTCGATGGTGATGTCGGGGTTGGCGGCCATGAAGTTGTCCACCACCTTGACGAACAGGGGTTCATCCGCTGCGCCGTGGTTGGTGATGAAGCGCAGGTTGACCTTGCCGGCCGCGGCGGGTGCAGTGGTGGCTTCGGCTGCCGGCTGCTGGCCGGCGGGAGCCTGAGCCGGTGCGGTAGTGGGTGCGCACGCGCCAAGTGCGAGGCTTGCACCAGCGCCTGCCCCAGCCAGGAGCGCGCCGTTGAGGAACTTGCGGCGGCTCAGCTTCTTGGAATCGTTGGCTGACATGTGCTCTTCTCCTTTGAACAGATGGAAATGACGGGAGGGCCACGGAAGCTGCGAAAATCTGGCGATTTGTGTTAGTATACCAGTCACTTCTGGCACAATCCAGACGTCATGTGCCAGGCTGTGCCATATTTGGTCATCGTGCAGAGTGCCATGCTCACCCGCGAAGCCTTCAACCGCCAGGTGGCGGACCTATACCAGCACCTCTATGACCAGGTGTACCTGCGCACGCACCCGCTCACCGCGGCCCTCGTGCCGGGAACGGCCGCGGGACGCGATGCAGGGCGCAAGGAGCGGGCGTGGCAGCTTTATGATCTCCTGCTCAAGGTCATCGACGAGCTGGACCCGAGCCCGTTGGCCCCGCCGTTCTCCCGCGAGTGGCGGCGGCACCGGCTGGTGGTGCGGCGGTATGTGGACGGCCTGGAGGTCGGCCCGATTGCGCACGAGATCGGCATCAGCCGCCGCCAGTACTACCGCGAACATGAGGCTGCTCTCGAAGCCCTGGCGGGCATCCTGTGGGAGCGTTACCAGGCCGCAGCGGAGGACGCGGGCGACGCTGCTGCTGCCTCTCCGCCCGGCGCGAGCCAGCTGGAGGGCGATGCACCAGACCTGGGCCTGCTGCGGCTGGAGGCCGCGCGGCTGGCGCAGGCCGGGCGGCACGTCAGCCTGGGCGAGCTCCTGGGCGGCATCCACTCGCTGCTGGAGGAGCGGCTGCGCCAGCGCGCGTTGGCGCTGTCCATCGTCGTCCCGCCGCCGCTGGCCCGGCTGCCGGTGGAGAAGAGCCTGCTGCGCCAGCTGCTGCTGGGGATGCTGGGCTTCCTGGCCGAGCATACGCACGCGGCGGCTCTGGTGCTGCATGGCGACAGCCACGGCGGCGAGCTGATTCTGCAGATGACGGTTGACCCGGCGGATGCGCTGCACGGTGAAGCGGAGGTGGGCGCGCGCGGGCGGCTGGCGGAGTTCAGCGAGATGGCGGCCTTGAGCCGGGGGGAGGTGCGATTGCTCGGCGGCGCAGCCGCGTTTACGGGTTTCGAGTTGCGCCTGCCCCTGGAACGCCAACGTACGATCATGGTGGTGGACGACAACGACGACGTGCTCAACCTCATGCAGCGCTACCTGACGCCGCAGTTCTTCCGCGTGGTCGTCTGTCAGAGCGGCCAGCAGGCGCTCGAGCTGGCCCCCCGGCTCCAGCCGGACCTCATCACTGTGGACCTGATGATGCCGGAGCAGGACGGCTGGGACGTGCTCCAGGCGCTCCTTAACCGGCCGGACACCCGCCACATCCCCATCGTGGTGTGCTCCGTGCTGCATGAACAGGACCTGGCGCTGGCGCTCGGCGCGGCCGGTTTCATCGAGAAGCCCATCACGGAGCAGGGGTTGCTTGCGGCGGTGCTGCCGCTGCTGCCGGGGTAGCGGCAACGGATAGCGCTTGGAGTCGAGGCTTCAGCCGGTGAGGCCGGCAGCAGGCGTACACGACCTGACCGGCTAAAGCCTCGACTCCATTTGCGTCTGTAATTCCTGGTTGCCGGTTGATTCCACCCGTTCACCCCCCATCGTCACGTCGAGCGCAGCCTGGGCCCACTGGACCACTTCTGTGACCGACAGCGCGCCCGCGCGCTGCACCGTGATGGGGCCGTAGAGCGGCTCGCCCGCGTCATACGCGTCGTGGCCGGAGACGACGATGATTTTTACATCGGCCAGCCCGGGCATGGCGCGTAGCCGCGGGATGATCTGCGCACCGTGCATGTCCGGTAACCCCAGGTCGAGCAGCACGAGGTCGGGCCGCCGCCGCTGGGCGACGGTCAGCGCCTCGCCCGCGGTGTATGCCTCCAACACCCGGTAGCGCTGCGCAGACATTGCCAACATGCGGCCCATCAGCCGCACGAAATCCGCATCGTCGTCCACCACCAGGACGCGGCTGACGCCGCCCTCGAAGCGGCGCAGCGCGTTCCACAGATCCGGGCCGGAGACAGGCTTCGTCAGGTAGCCGTCCACCTGCAGGGCCGCGGCCTCGCGTTCGGCTGCGGGCAGGGGGCAGGTCAGTACGGGCAGCCTGGGGCTCCCCAGGCTGCGAACAAAGACGCGTGTCGGGTTGGTTCTGGTCGGGCCGTCATCTCCCGCTTCCCCGGCGAGCGCCTGATCCAGGATGACCAACTGCGGGGTGAGCTCGCGGGCCAGCGCCTGGGCTTCCGCGAGGTCGGGTACGATCAATGTCCGGCACCCGTGCAGGTAGCGGCTCAGCGCGCCGGCGCCCCGCTGGCTGTGCGTCACAATGAGGACGAGCGGCTCCTGGCGGACCTCCGCCGGGGGATGCGCGGTTGGTAGGGCCAGCGGGCCATGCGCCTCCACCGGCAGGCTGAAGGTGAAGGTGCTACCCTGACCCGGGGTGCTCTGCAGGGTGATGTGACCGTCGTGCAGCTCGACGAACCGCTTGCTGATCGCCAGGCCCAGCCCGGTCCCGCCGTGCCGCCGCCGCGTCCCGCCGTCCACCTGGTTGAACTCCTCGAAGACGCGCGCCGCCTGCTCCGGCGGGATGCCTACGCCGGTGTCGCGCACTGCGAAGTGCACCTCATCGCCGCCGCGCACCACGCGCACGGTGATGCCTCCGCGCTCGGTGAAGCGGGTGGCATTGTTCAGCAGGTTGAGCAGGACCTGGCGGATGCGCGTCGGGTCGATGTGCAGGGTGGGCAGGTGCGGCTCGATTTCTACGGTGAGCGTCAGGCCCGCGGACTCGACCAGGCTGCGCGCGGTCTCGACCGTCTCGCGCACCAACTGCGCGGGATCGACCGGCTCGCGCGTCACGCTGACCTGCGCGGTGTCCAGCCGGGCCAAGTCGAGCACATCGTTGACCATCGTCTGCAGGTGCTGCGCGTTGCGGTAGACGATGGTGAGGTCGCGCAGGTAGGCGGGTGCGAGGGGGCGGCCATAGTATTCCGGCGAGCGGGTCATCAGCTCGGTGAAGCCTACGATGAGGTTGAGCGGCGTGCGCAGTTCGTGGCTGATGTTCTGGACGAACTGCTGCTTGAGGCGCCGCGCCTCCTCCGCCTGGTCGCGCGCCAGGGCCAGCATGTAGTTCGAGCGCTCGATGCGGTAGGTGGCCTCGTCGAGCGCCTTAAGCGCGCGTTGCAGCTCCGCGGCGCGCGCCTGGGCAATCTCCTCGTTCTCCTGGGCCTGGTCGTAGCCTCGCCACACCCAGGCCAGCGCGGTCCGCAGGTTGTTGACGGACAGGGCGGTCGTGCCGGTAATCAGCGCCAGGAGCGCGGTGCTCAGCCACGCTTCGACGCCTGACGTGCCTTGCAGCCGGAAGATGAGCAGGTTGCCGGCCAGTGCGGCGAATGCCAGTGCGGCGAACCCCCGCTCGCCCAGCAGCACACCCGCGACGGTGATCGGGATGATCAGGACGTAGTGGACGCCCGGCGCTTCGAACGCCGACGCAGCCAGTAGTGCGGCTGCCAGGATGCCCCAAGCCAGGATGTAGCGCGCAGGGGTAGGGCGTGCCAAGCGGGGCTTGTCCCTGCGCCCCAGCACGTAGACGGCCAGCGCAGCCAGGAGCAGGACGAGCGCCCCGGCCCACGACGGCCGCGAGACGAGTGCAGACCGGCCGCTCGCGATGTAGTCGGCCCAGATGTTGAAGGCCAGCCACAGATACGCGACGACGGAGCTCCAGAGCGCCAGCACGCGCACCGAATCGGATTGCAGTTCGGCGGTGGTCTGGCGGATGCTGTCGTCAGCGGCGTCCGGACGGGGGGAGAGGGTCGTGTCAGTCATGGGGGCAGTATAGCACGAGGCGGGGATTTGGGGATGAGGAATGAGGAATTGGGGCTTAGGAAATGGCCGGTTTGTATGCAGCGGGTAGCTGGAACGAATACGTCAGTTGCAGGACCGCCGATCTGGGGATCGGCGGTCCGCACACGAGCGAGCTTCCAGCTTCCGGCTTCCAGCCCTCACCCCCAAAACACATCCCGGATGGCTTCGAGGTAGCCCATGCCGTGCTGCGTGTCCGGCTCGAGGTAGCTGCTCTCGGTCCACTCGTTCCATGCGTTGATGGTCAGAATGCGGTCCTTGGGCGCGCGGGCGGCCAGGCGTTCCTTCGTCAACGCGAGCGCCTCGCGGAAGCGATCCGGCGTGTTGTCCGCCAGCACCGCGGTGAACGGGTAATTCCACGGCAGATACGCGTCCGACTGGATGGTGCGCGGGCTGGAGTCCCAGCCCATCGTGACGTTCGGGTGATAGGGCAGGGTGAACTGCGCCTCGGCCTGGTCCCAGTAGGCCAGGTAGCGGTCGCGGGCGACCGTGTAGTCCGTCTGCGGGAACTCACGCAGCACGCCGTGATGGACCCAGACGTACGATGTGATGCTGTCGAAGCCGAGATGGGTCAGCAGTTCGTTCGGGTCTTTGACCATCGTTTCGCCGGGGAGCAGGCTGGCGCTCCACACGACCGCGTTGAGGTGCAGGTCGGGGAAGCCCGCCTCGCGGACGCGGCGGCGGAAGTGGGCCAGCGCGTCGCGTGTCGCCTCGACCCCGCCCAGCCCCTCGCGCAGCTTCATCAGTTCGTAGATGGAGAAGTACGGGCAGCCGTCCACCAGCCAGTAGGACGGGTGGCTGAAGTAGCGCTCGATGACCTGCTCGACCACGCGGTCGAACGTCTCGCGCGTCACCCGGCCGCCGTAGAGCAGCGGCGGCTTGCGGACGGTGGACAGCCCGATCGGGTGGATATCGACCCAGTCGTGGTTGGCCCACATCAGGCCGAACTTGAGCCGGTCGTTGTTGGCCGCGCTGAGGAAGCCCTCGTCCAGGCTGCGTTCGAGGAACGGGCCGTCATCGTACCAGTACCAGTCGAAGATGAACGCGTCGACGCCGTGGTCTGCGGCCGCCGCAATCTTGCGGGCCATGGCCTGCGGGTCGGCCTCGTCCTCGTAGCCCCACAGCGGCACGTGCGGCTGCACGTGGCCCGGGAAGCGCGGCTCCGCGCGCTTGACCAGCTCCCATTCCGTCCAGCCGGGCCCGTGGACCAGGGCGTTGCGCGCATCCTGATGGTAATTGCCGAAATAGTAGGTTGCGATGGTGTAGTCGTTGGGCATGGAATTCTCCGAGAGAAACGAGTGGTGACGCGTAATGAGTAAGGAGTAACGAGTAAGAAAGGGCTCACGCAAAGACGCAAAGAGCGCAAAGGCTTTTTTAGTTACTTTGCGTACTTGGCGTCTTTGCGTGAGCCATTCCGCACAGATTACTCGTTACTCCTTACTCTTTACTCATCGCCTAACCACCGACTTCGTCGGCGGCGCGGTACAGCGCGATGACCTTCTCGGGCGGGATCTCGGCCAGGATGTTGTGGATATTGCAGAAGACATAACCGCCGTCCCGGCTGAGGTAGCTGACGACCTCGCGCGCCTCGCGGGCCACATCCTCGACGGTGCCGAGGGGCAGGGTGACCTGCGCGTTGACGCCGCCGCCCCAGAGCGCGATACGGCCGCGGGCGCGGTCCTTCCACTCGCGGTAGGATCGCTTCCCCGCGGACCACTGCACCGGGTTGAGGATGTCGAACCCGCTCTCGATGACCAGGTCGATCAGATCGTAGATGGCGCCGCAGGAGTGGAGGAACGTCTTGACGCCGGGCGCCAGCTCGTGCACGAGATCGTTGACGCGGCGGTAGTAGGGCAGGAACAGGTTGCGGTAGACCTTGGGCGAGGCAATCAGCGTGTTCTGCGTGCCCCAGTCGTCCGCAGCCATCATGATGACATCCACGTAGGGCGCAATCTCCGGCAGCAGCGCGCGGAACCAGCCCTCGCGGTGGCTGGTCAGTAGCTCGTGGTACTCCGCAATCATGTCCGGCTCGGTGATGCAGAGGATGGGGAAGATCGCCAGCCCCGCAAAGCCGCCGATGCCGATGGGCAACTGCGCCGCGCCGTTGTTGAAGAAGACCGCCCGGTCCGACGCCTCGCGCACACGGTGCGCGTGCTCGCGAATCTCCACGATGCGCCGGTCCGTCAGGGGCCGCCGCTTGAGATACGCGGCCAGCTTCTTCAGGTCGGGCTTAGGCAGGTCCTCGTTCAGGTTGAGCGGCTGCCCGCCGTGCGGCTCGTCGAAGACGTAGGATGACGGCGGCATGATCGACCCGCCCTGACGGATGGTGCCGTCCTCCCCCGTGTGGAAGCGCGACGGGTGGCGCACCGCGGCGTTCAGCCGGCCGTTGAAGTCGTACGGCCGCCACTTGTGCGGCTCGACGAATGCGCTGGTCACGCCGTCGCAGATGGTGACGACGTCGATGCCGAGCGCGTCCAGCACATCCGGGTCGGGCATGGCGAGCATCTGGCCGGTATCCTCGACGCGCGTGCGCCGCGGAGGCAGGCCGAGCGCCTGCACAAGCTTCGGATACGCGAAGGCGCTGATGCCCGTCGAGCGCATCCCGGCGAGGTCTTTGGGTACGCGGTCCGGCTGCCGGTGTTCCAGCGCGGCCATGACGCGGTCACGTGAGTTCATGGAATGTCACCTTCTGGATGATATTGGCGGTGCTGCGGCGGGGCCTCACCCCCCACCCCTCTCCCACACCTATGGCGTAGGAGAGGGGTGGGGGAGGCCGCGTTCTCAGCTCAGCACCACCGTCTGGATCCCGTGGCCGCGGAGCGCGAGGCGCACGCCCTCGCCTGCGGCGGGTTGGGCGGGACCCTGGCGTTCCAGCGGGTCGGCTGAGGCAACGGCGTTCACCGGCCAGCCGGGCTGCAGCGTCACGTCCGCGGGCCGGCCGTATGGCTCGTAGACCCGCACGACGACCGCATGGCCGTCGGCAGGCTGGTCCTCGGCCAGCTTGACCGCGGAGACGACCGCCGCGTCCGAGTCAACCGCCAGCCACGGCTGCCCCGGCTTGAGCGTGCCGCCGTGCGCGGAGGTCACGGCCGCGACGAGCGGCTGGTTCAGCTCCGCGGCGCGGCGGATCGTGCCGGCCGTGCGCCAGTCGCCTGCGTGCGGGTAGAGCGCGTAGGTGAAGCGGTGCAGCCCTTCGTCCGGGTTGTTGTCCGGCTCATAGGACGCGCGCACCAACGTCAGGCCCAGCGTGTTGCCGTGCGCCTGGTAGCCGTATTTGCAGTCGTTGAGCAGCGACACACCGTACGCAGGCGGCTCGGCGGCACGGCCGCGGGTGCTGCGGGTGCCGGGCGGCTCGTTCTCCGACACATCCGCCCAGCGCAGCGCGGGCACCTCCCGGCCGTCCGCGGGGCGGCTGACTGCGCCGAAGGGAATCTCGAAGGTCGCGCTCGTCCCGCGCAGGAAGGGCGCAAACGTCGTGCGCAGCATCGGCGCATCGGCGTGCGCGCTGCCGCGCTCGTGCCAGTCCACGATCGTCTCGAAGTCCACGCGGCGCAGGCCCCGGTACAGGTGCACGTACTGGGCGAAGGTGGAATCGAGGAACCGGCGTTTGATCTCGATGACGCCGGCGACCGGGCCGGATTCCACGACGCGCACCTCTGCGCCGGTCAGCAGGTTGTCGATGCGGGTGATATCCCCGATGTTCCAGGCCGACATGGGGTGCGGCTGCTCCCAGAGGATCTGCAGGCGGTTGAGCATGCCCGCATTGACCTTCGCCTCCGGGCCCCAGCCGGCCCACGGTCCGGCTACATCGCGGCCGGCCTCGTGGTCGACCAGTTGATCGAGTGCGCCGGACTGCGGATTGACGCGCAGCCGCAGGATGCCGTTGTCGAGCGTGTGCGCCCGCGCGTCCGCGACGACTCCGGCGTCCGCCGTTTGAGAGTCAGCCGGACGGTAGACGCGCAGCCCCAGACCGGGCACCTGCCTGGCGACGAACAGGAGGTCGTTGGCGGCCTCCGGGCCGGGGCAGAGCTGGACGGGCACGAACTCGCCCCGGTCGTCGAGCAGGCCTTCGGGTATCTCGCCCTCGAAGGCCGCGACCGGCACGCGCACCACGTCATCGCGCTCCCAGGCGAGCGGATTGAACACCGCGATGCGGATGCCAGCGATGCCGATGCCATCGCCGCCCGGGCCGGTGTCGGCGGCCGCGGCCAGCCCGGCCAGCGCGGTCTGCGTCACCTGCGCTGCGGTGTCCAGCACCGCGCTCAGCCGCTCGTCGGCCTCGCGATAGGTCACGCCGATGGCGCAGCCGCAGAGGATGTCGTGGAACTGGTGGAAGCAGGCCGTCTGCCAGGCCTCGGCCAGCGCGGCCGCGGGGTACTGGGCGCCGGTCAGCACGGTTGCCAGCGTCGCGGCCGTCTCAGCGGTCAGCAGGGTGTTCTCCGCGTCGCGGTTCAGCCGCTTGATGTCGCCGTGGCTGGTATAGCAACCTTCGAAGACGGTGTTGAGCTCTCCGCGCACGACCGGCAGCCCCAGGTGATAGCCCGCCTTCTGGCCGCGATCGAGCGCGTGCAGGCTCTCCAGCTCGGCCAGGGCCGCGTCATAGAAGCCGGTCGCGGAACTCATGCGCACGCGCGGCAGGAACGGCACGGCGTCCAGCCGCCGCGCCATCTCGATGTCACGTGCCGTGCCGCCGCCGCCGTGGTCGCCCGCACCGAAGACGTAGAGCCCCGCATGGGTGCCCGAGGGCTGCGTGAAGGCAATCGTCGCACGGGCGATGTTCGAGGGCGTGACCTCGCCGTTGTAGCCGCCGGGGTCCTGCACGCCGAGCACGCGCGAGCCGTCCGGACCTTCCCACCAGAAGAGCGGGTGGCGCCGCCCCGCGCGGCAGAAGTAGTAATACTTGATGCCCGCCTGTGCAAGGAGCTGCGGAATGGTCGCCGGGTGGCCGAAGGTGTCCGGCTCCCAGCAGATGACCGGGTCGACGCCAAAGCGTGCCTTGTCGAAGCGCCGGGCATGGAGCATCTGCCGGGCCATCGCCTCGCCGGCCGCCATGTTCAGGTCGTTCTCGACCCAGGTGTTCGCAGTGACCTCCCAGCGGCCCTCCGCGACGCGCGCCCGGATGCGCTCGAACAGCGCGGGGTCCGCGGCCTCGGTCATCGCATAGGTGGCCGCCTGGCTCTGCGAGAAGTGGTAATCGGGGTACTTCTCCATGAGCCGGTCCATCGTGCTGAAGTCGCGGCGGCAGACATCCACCGTCTCGGCCATCGGCCAGAGCCAGTTCATGTCGATGTGGCTGTGCGCGACGACGTAGGCCGTATAGCGTTTGGCCTCGTCCGCAAAGGGCGCGAGCTGGGTGCGCGCTGCGGCTGCACCGGCGTGCCAGGCGGCCCAATCGTTGGTCGCAAGCGCGTCGAGCGGCAGCGCGGCCGCGGCCTGTGCCCACGTGCGCTTGAGTTTCCGCGCTTCGGCGTCTTTCGCGCGCTCCGCAAGCGTGTGGGTGAAGGCCATCTGCGCGGCCAGCAGGTCAAGCTCGAAGACGGCGTCCGCCAGCCCTGACGCGCGCAGGTTGGCGTGGACGAAGAAGCCGAACCCGTCGCCTGCGTTGGCGCGTACGGCCAGGTGGAGCGGCGTGCCCGGCCGGTAGTCCTCCACCAGGAGGAGCGGCACGGGCCGGGAATCGGTCCAGGAGGGCTCACGGTAGCGCTCGACGCCGTCCACATAGACCGACGCGCCGATAGTAAGGAATATCTCCATCTCCAGCCGCGAGCCGGCCAGGGGCAATCCCTCGATCGTCTCCGGCAGCTCCACGACCGTGCGGAACCAGGCCTCGCCGTCCTGTGATGACCAGGCATGGCCCAACTTGACGACCGGCCACGCGCTGTCGTCGTAATCGGGTGCGGCCAGCGCGGCCGTGTCTTCGCCGGGCCCCGCGATGCGGAAGCTCCACCGGTCGTTGACCAGCGGCCCCTTGAGAGCCTTGATCTTCCCCTCGATCGCAACCTTTAGCTCATCCACGCCTGACACATGCTTCTTCGCCATAACGCGCTCCATTTCAAACGTAGGGGCGGGGTCACCCCGCCCCTACAGCTAAGATCTTCGAGGTCTCGCAGACCTCGAAGGTCTGCTATGACTTGAACGTCGTGAACTGCGGGAGCCACGCCCGGTTTTGCTCCAGCATCTGGTCCACCATCTCCTTGATCTCGGCCAGCGACAGCACGCTCGCGGTCAGCGGGTCGTGGGCGATGGCCTGGTAGACGAGCCGCGGGTTGCCCGTCAGCGCGGCCTCGACCGCCATCTCCTCGATCGCGGAGCTCAGCCCGGTCAGCAGCGCGAGCTGCGGCGGCAGCGCGCCGACGTGCACCGCTTCCAGACCCTTCTGGCTGGCCCAGACGGGGACCTCGACGCACGCGCCCTGGGGCAGGTTGGTGACGAGGCCGGTGTTGGACACATTGCCGTTGAACTGGAAGGGCTCGCCGCCCTGCAGCGCGTTGATGATCGACGCGGCGTATTCGTGCCCGCGCTCCAGCGAGATGGGCGTGTCCTTGGCGAACCACTCGCGCGCGGCATCCTTCCAGGTGTCGTTGCGCTTCGTATATTCCTTGAGGATGTACGCATACTCGCCCGGGTTCCAGCCCGTGCCGTGGGTGCAGTACTTCTCGATGAGGTCGGGCCGCTTGCGGAACCACCAGTTGTATTCCGAGTTGTGGCCGCTCGACTCGGTGATGTAGTAGTCGAGCGCGAGGAACATCTCGTTGCGGACCTGCTCCTCGTTGTAGACCTCGGGCCGCTCGGTGACGGCCTGGCGGATGAGCGGATATGCGTCTTTCCCGTTCCACTCGTACTTGATGTACCAGGCCATGTGGTTAATGCCTGCGCAGGTGTAGGTGATTTCCTCGTACGGCGCGCCGATCCACTTCGCCAGCATCATCGCGGTGCCCTGCACGCTGTGACACAGGCCGGTGAGCTGGATGGAGGTCTCGCGCTGCATGGCCCGGCAGAGCATCGCCATGGGGTTGGTGTAGTTCAGCATGGTCGCGTCCGGGCAGTAGCGCTCCATGTCCTTCGCGATGCCGACCATCACGGGGATGGTGCGCAGGGCGCGGAAGATGCCGGAGACGCCGCGCGTGTCGCCCACGTTGGTGTCCACGCCGTAGGTCTTGGGAATCTCGATGTCGTGGCGCCAGACGTCGGTGCTGCCCGCGAGGATGGTCACGAGGACCGCATCCGCGCCGTCCAGCGCAGCGGCCCGATCCTTGGTCGCTTCGACCTTGGCGGGGTACTGCCCCATATCAACGATCTTCTGGACGGACTTCTGCGCGAACTCCAGCCGCTCGTCGTCGATGTCCATCAGGCTGAGCGTCGCATCCTTGAGCCGCGGGAAGGTGAGGATGTCACGGACGAGGCCGCGGGTGAAGCCCACGCTGCCTGCTCCGATGAAGGCAATCTTGGTCATGGGAATGGCTCCTTGTGTATGTCGCAGACCTTCGAGGTTTCGGGCCAACCGAAGGTTGGCACAACCTCGAAGGTCTCTGCCAGGGTTAGCGCGCGGCCCAGAGGAACCCGCGCGTCTGAATCTCGCGCGCCTCGGGGACGTCGAAATCCTTCGCGACGTGGCCGAGCGACGAGTAGAACACGCGGCCCGCGCCCCACATGCGCTTCCAGACGACCGGCATCACGCAGCCCTTCGCCCACGGCGCTTCGGGCCGGTCGAAGGTTGTGGTCGCCAGCACCTCGTTCGACGGGTCGACGTGCATGTAGTACTGCTCGGAGTGCATGTCGAAGTCGCTCAAGCCCGCGGTGATCGGGTCCGTGTGGTTGGTGATGTTCACGCGGTAGTCGATGACCCCGCCGGGATGCGCGACCCACTGACCGCCGACCATCCACTGGTACTCGGTGTTATTGCGGAATGCATCGCCCATGCCGCCGTGCCAGCCCGCGACGCCGACGCCGCTCTTGATCGCGTTGAGCAGCCCGGCTTCCTGCTCGCGGGTGATCGTGCCCATCGTCCACGTCGGGACGACGAGGCTCAGCCCAGCCATTTTCTCCGCGTCGAGGTACGCATCGAGCGTATACGACACTTCGACATCGAAGCCGTGTGACCGCAGGATGGGCGCGAAAATCTCCGAGCACTGCCTCGGCTCGTGGCCTTCCCAGCCGCCGACAACCATCAAAGCCTTCTTCATTGATCGAGTTCTCCTGTCCGTAGATTCATGGGCAGGGCGGCCGGCTGGCGGCAGGTGCTCGCCAGTTCCTGGTGCCGGCCCGCCTGGGATGCATCCTCGAACGCCAGCATGGCGTCGAGCACGTGATAGGCCAGCTCGCCGCTGGCGCGATGGGGCCGGCCCGATGCCAGCCCATAGGCCATGTCCGCGACGCCGATGCCGCGGCTGACGTCGACGCTGTGGGTGTGGGGCACATCGCGCCACTCTTTCGAGTCCGCGCGGCGCACCATCACCTGGCCGCCGAAGGTGTTGGGGTCGGGCACGCTCAACGAGCCCTGCGTGCCGTGGATTTCGATGCGCGGGAGGTTGGCCGCCCACACATCGAACGTGGTGATGATGGTGCCGATGGCGCCGTTGGCGAACTCCATCAGCCCGGCGACGTGCGTCGGCACCTCAACCTGGACACGCGTGCCGTACTTCGGCTGGCTGGTAATCAGGCGCTCGGGGAAGGTGATGCGGGTCATGCCCGCGACCTTGCGGATGGGGCCGACGAGGTTGACCAGCGCGGTCAGGTAGTACGGCCCCATGTCGAGCATCGGCCCGCCGCCGACCATGTAGTAGAAGGCCGGGTCCGGATGCCAGCTCTCGTGGCCGTGGCACGTCATGAACGCGGTCGCGGCGATCGGCTCACCGATCCAGCCGTCGTCGATCAGCTTGCGGCAAGTCTGGATGCCGCCGCCCAGGAAGGTGTCGGGTGCGCAGCCGACGCGCAGGCCCTTGGCCGCGGCGGCCGCGAGCACCTGCTGCCCTTCCGCGCGCGACAGGGCCAGCGGCTTTTCGCAGTGGACGTTCTTGCCCGCCGCGATGGCCGCGAGGTTGACCGGCGTGTGCGCCTGGGGCGTGGTCAGGTTGACGACGATCTGGATCTCCGGGTCGGCCAGCAGGTCGTCGACGGTGCAGGCGCGGGGGACGTTGAATTCGGCGGCACGCGCCTCTGCCCGCCGCACGTCGATGTCAGCCAGCGCGACAAGGTCCAGCACCTTGAACGCGCGGCAGCCCTTGATGTACGCGGGACTGATGTTCCCGCAGCCGATGATGCCGATTTTGACTGGGTCCATGGACGGCTCCTGATGCGATATGAGTAACGAGTAAAGAATGACGAGTAAGAAGCTGCGAGTGCAGGCTTTACCGCTAATCTTCAATCTTCAATCTTGGCGAAGCGAAGCTTCGCACATCTGCAATCGTCAACGCGTCCACCCGTGCGCGTAGCCCGTCTCATACATCGCGACTATGTTCTCGACCGGGCTGACGGCCTGGATGTTGTGGCAGGGCGCGAGGATGTAGCCGCCGCCAGCGCCGAGGATGCGCAGGTTGTCCAGCACCTCGGCGCGCACCTCGTCCACCGTGCCGAACGGCAGCGTGTACTGATTGTCCATTGCGCCGTGGAAGATCAGCTTATCCCCGAAGTCGGCCTTGAGGCCCTCGCGTTCCATGCCCTTGCAGCGCCACTGAATCGGGTTGAGAATATCTATTCCGAGCTCGATCATGTCGGGCAGGATGGGCCGGCATGCGCCGTCGTTGTGGTGGACGACGCGCGCACCCGCCTGGTGCGCCAGGTCGATGCTCCGTTTCATGCGCGGGAGCAGGAACTCACGGATGTGCTTTTTCGAGAGCATCAGCCCATCCTGGCTGCCCATGTCCTCCGCGACGTAGCTCAACATGACCTGGCCGGGAATCTGCTCGTAGATGCGGATGGAGTTCTCCCAGGCCAGGCCGAACAGCTTGTCGAGGCAGTAGTGGACCATGGCCGGGTTCTCGACCAGATCGATGAACGCCTGCTCATCTCCCCGCAGGTTCTTGTAGATCAGGAACGGCTCGGAGCCGCCGCCCTGGATGGGGTGATGCTCCCAGCCCTTGACCTGGTCCTTGACGCCGGAGTAGTCGATCCAGTCGGCGGACGGCCAGGTGTAGTTCGCCTCGATTTCCTCGACCGAGCTGTATTGGGCCAGCGGGTTGTACACGCATTCAGGATACACGCCCGTGCCATAGTCTACATCCTGGAAGCGGCAGCCGTATATGTCCGTATGGGGCGGCAGCGGCGGGCCGGCGTAGCGGCCGCCGGCGTGGACCACGAAATCCACGTGGAGCGCGGTCAGCATGGCGCGCACGTCGGTGTGGCCGGTGTGCCGGAGCAGCTTGGCGGTGAACTCGCCGGTCGCCCAGTAGTCCATCGGCACGCGGTCGGGTGTCTGGCGGGTCAGGACGGCGAGCCAGCGCTCGCGCGGGGACATGGTTTCCTTTGGCATGGGTTTCTCCACATTCATCACGACGGCGCATCCTTCGACTAGAGATTGCTCGTCATCGGCGTTGAGCTGTTCACCCGCTCAGGATGCTTCGCTAGCAGGCAGGCATCCTGAGCGGAGGGCCGCACGGCCAAGCTTTGCTTGGTCGGGCGGGACGCAGTCGAAGGATCCGTGCATCACCCCGTAACCGTCACGCGCTGGCCCGTATCTGCGCTTTCGATCGCGCCGAAGACCATCGCCAGGCTCTGGATGTTGTCGGTGCAGACCGTCTCCGGCGTCTCGCCCGTGCGGACGCAGCGCACGAAATCGCGGATGCAGCCGGCGTGCCCGCCGGTTTTATCGGCTGCATCGAACGCAGGCAACTCGACCTGTTGCAGGTCCGAGCGGAAGCCGGCGCGCGCCTTGACCGTCTCCGCCTGGAAGCCAGTCGCGCCGTCCCAGCGCACGCTGCCCTCAGTGCCGATGATGCGCCAGTCCGCCTCCCACGTGGTGTTGAGCCCCTCGGCGCACCAGCTCCCGCGATAGGTGTAGACCAGCCCGTCGCTCATCTCGAAGAGCGCGACTGCGGACGCGTCGTGGTCATACCACGAGCCGGCCGGGTTCCACTCGTGCGCGTAGACGGCCAGCGGGTCGGCCTGCGAGATGAAGCGCGACGCATCGAAGGTGTGGATCGCCATATCGAGCAGGAGGACGTGCTCCATCCGGTCACGGAAGCCGCCGAAATGCGCGCCGATGAAGAAGTCGCAGTGAATGGTGGTCACCCGGCCGAGCGCGCCGCTGTCCAGGAAGGCGCGCAGCCGCCGGATGTTGGGGTCATAGCGGCGGTTCTGCATGACGGCATACAGCTTGCCGCTCGTCTGCGCGGCCGCGACCATCGTGCGGGCGTGGGCCATGCTGTCGGCCAGCGGCTTCTCCCCGAGCACGTGACAGCCCGCGGCCAGCGCCTCGGTCGTGACTGAGATGTGCGCCTCCGGGATGGTGCAGTCGAAGACGATGTCGGGCTTCGTCGCGGCAAGGACCGGGCCGAGCGCCGTCCCGGTGGCAGCATCGGTCCAGCCGTACTCGGCAGCGCGGCCGCGGGCCGCATCCTCGATGAGGTCAACGAAGCCGACCATCTGCAGGTCGGGCAGGTCGCGAATCGCGTTGAGCCAGGCGCGGCTGATGCCGCCGCAGCCGGCCAGGACGGCAGTGAGGGGAGGTTGTGCTGGCATCGGGTCTCCTTACGGCGAGGTACGAAGTGATTCTCACGCAAAGACCGCAAAGAAATAATACTTAATTGCGCCTTTGCGTCTTTGCGTGAGCTATCTACCAACGGATCTCATGGCGGGCCGCGACCGAGCGAATGTGCTCGGCGGCGAGCCGGTAATCCTCTTCTGCGGTCAGATGCTCCAGCATCAAGGGCGTGTCCGGATCCAGCCGGGCCAGCTCGGCCAGGAACACAGCGTAATCGAGCGCGCCCAGGCCCGCCCGCACCTCGCTCAGGTGGACGGTCAGCTCCGGCGCGAGCAGGATGTCCTTCGCATGGCACGACCGGATGTGCGGGCCCAGCTTCTCGAAGCACTCGCGCAGCAGCGCGGCGTTGCCGAAATAGCGCTGCGGGCTGCACACGAGGTTGACGGGATCCAGGTGCACCGCGCACGCCGGCCGGTCGATGGCGGCGAGCAGGCTCAGGTAGCTGTCCGCCGAATCCGGGTACGCCCAAGGCATCGTTTCCAGGGTATAGTATGTGCGCGTCGGCTGCACCGTGTCTATGATATCGCGCACGGTTTGAACGATCATGTAAAACGTTTCATCGGTCAGATCGCGCGGATCGGGCCCGTCCCACTTGGGGCCGCGCGAGCCGGTGATATTCACGCAGCAGCGCGCGCCGATGCGGTCGGCCAGGTGCAGGCTCGCCTGGCAATGGGCGATGGCCGCCTGCCGCGTCGCGGCGTCGGGGCTGAGCGGGTTGCTCCACGCGCCGACCTCCGCGACGACGATGTCAGCCCGCGCGGCCGCGTCTGCGTAGGCGCGCACCGTCGCGTCGTCTGCGTCCGGCTTGAGCGGGCAGTAGGCCGCGCGATAGCCTGCCGCGCGGACGGCCTGCGCCCACGCAGCAGGGTCACCGGCCGCGTCGAAGATGGGTCCGCCGAGTCGCATGCCTCACCCCTTGCCCTCACCCCCTGCCCTTTCCTGAGGAAGCCTTGCTTCCTCAGGAGAGGGGGAGTTGAGGGTTACTTCCCGGAATACCAGAAGGCGCGGAGCCAGTTGTGCTGGCGCAGTCGCGCTGCGAGCTCGTCGGTCATGGGCGGCTGGTCACTGACGCCGCAGTTGAGTTCGGCCTGCCGCGCGTTACGCATCCCCGGGATGACCGTCGAGACCGCGGCGGGCTTGAGCGCGAACTTGAGCGCGGCGGTCGGCAGGTCCGGCTCCGCGTCCCCGATGGTTTCCCGGACCGCGGCGACGCGCTTGACCGTCCGCTCCAGCCGGTCGCCCGCGAAGTAGCGGCTGCGGAAGTCGTCCGCTGGGAAGCGGGTGTCCGCGTCCCATTTGCCCGTCAGCGAGCCTTCGTCGAAGGCGACGCGCACGATGACGCCGACGTTGTTCTCCGCGGCCGCGGGCAGGAACTCGGCCTGCGGCTCCTGCTCGAAGATGTTGTAGATGACCTGCACCGAGTCAAGCCAGCCCCCGCGCATCAGGTCGATGAGCGAGTTCTGGTCGTGCTCCGGCGTGCTGATGCCGATGCCCCGAATCTTGCCCTCGCGTTGGAACCGGCGCAGGACCTCCAGCGCGACGGGCGCGCGGTTCCACGCCCGCGTCCAGGTGTGGAGTTGGACGAGGTCCAGGCAGTCGGTCTTGAGGTTGCGCAGGCTGAACTCCAGCCGCTCGCGCAAGTACGCCTCGGGATAGCTCTCCTCGACCTTGTCGTACGGGCTGGGCGGCCACGAACCGGCCGCGGGCGGAATCTTCGTCGCGACGTAGATATGTTCGCCCTTGCGGTCTGCCAGCACCTCACCGATGATGCGTTCGCTCTTGCCGTTGCCGTAACCCTGTGCGGTGTCTATGAAGTTGCAGCCCAGGTCCAGGGCGCGGTGCAGCGCGGCGATGGAGTCTGCCTCGCTCTGGCTGCCCCAGCCGCCGCCGATGGCCCACGCGCCGAAGCCGATCTCCGATACCTGCCAGCCCAGTCTGCCGAATGTCCTGTACTTCATCCTCATGCTCCTTTCTATGCCGCTAACTTCTGCTTCAACCAATCGAATGCCGACTCCTGCATCTCCAGGTCGAACTTGTGCGGGCCGGGGTAGAACTCGCCGGTGTACGCGTCGCGCTGGCCCGCGTGCGCGTACAGGCCGGACAGCCGTTCGTGCGCCGCGCGCATCCCGGCCACGGTGAACAACTCGTCATCCAGGTCATACTGCACCAGCAACGGCGACGGCGCGCGGCACGCGGCCAGGTCCGGCCAGTCGCCGTGCCGTGCCCAGCCGTGGGGGAAGAGCATCCAGGTGTGCGTGACCTGCTTATCGAGCAGTTCCGCGTAGGTGCTCATCAGCCCGACGATGACGGCCGCGCGGACGTGGTCGGATGTCGCCTGCAGCAGCGCGGCGCGGTTGCCGCCGCCCGACAGGCCGAGACAGCCCACCCCGCCCTCGCGCACGTCGGGCCGGCTGCGCAGGTAGTTGACCGCAATCCGGTCCTCGTGGCTGACCATGCCCGCGAAGGTCGTGCCGAACAGCGCGCAATACTTCTCGATGACGTGGAACTCGAACAGCCAGGCCGCGTAGTTGTAATCGGCAATCGCCTCGGCGTGCGCGGAGCCGTCCGTGGGCTGCCATGCGGGGTCGCGTTGCGCGGCCATCCGGCGGATGTTCTCGGGCATGGACTCCACCGGGAAGCGCCGCGAGCCCCACATGAAGGTGTCGTGGACGAGCACTGCAAAGCCGCGTCGCGCCAGCTCGTTGGCATAGGCGCGGCCGCCGTAGGACCGCTCGCGGAACGCGGTGACGACCGGGTCCGCCGGCTCAGATCCGTCCGCGATCTTCTCCCGGCCGTAGAACTTGAAGCCGCCGTGGTCGTGCAGCGCCACGATGCCGGGCAGCCGGCCCTGGGCTCCCGCGGGCTTGAGCAGCCAGGCCTGCGTGCGCGGGCCATAGCCGGCCGACCAGGAGACCGCCTCGCCGGCCACGCCGTCGCGCTCCCAGGTCCCCTCGGAGCGGACATCCAGCGCCGGCTCAGGGCCGCAGCAGAAGCCCAGCACGTCTTTGACGCGCTGCCGGGTCTGCGGGCCGGGGTAGGCCACGGGGAAGAGCGCGCGCTGGCGCATGGCCTCCTCCCGCCAGTCGTTGAATGGGCCGAGGTGAAAAACCGGAAGCATTTGCGTAAGTCCTTCCTTTAGCGTAGGATGTGCGATGTCGCCAGATGACAGGAGCGTGAAATGTTACCCCCGAACATCCTCTTCATCCTGACAGACCAGCAGCGGTGGGATACCTGCGGGTGCTACGGCCAGGCGCTGCCCGTGACGCCGCAACTGGATGAAATGGCCCGCGAGGGCGTCCGCTTCGAATATGCCTTCACCAGCCAGCCGGTGTGCGGGCCGACGCGGGCGTGCCTGCAGACGGGCCGCTATGCGACCGAGACCGGCGTCCACATCAACCACCGCATGTTGCCGCCGACCGAGCGCACGATCGCGCACCACCTGGCGGACGCCGGCTATGAGACCGGCTACATCGGCAAGTGGCACCTCGCGTCCACCGGGCCGGAGGGCGGGCCGGATGACTTCCGCACCCGAGCCGTGCCGCCGGAGCGCCGCGGCGGGTACCGGGATTTCTGGCTGGCCGCGGATGTGCTGGAGTTCACCTCGCACAGCTACGACGGCCATGTGTTCGACCGGGACATGCAGCGCCGGGACTTCCCGGAGGGCCGCTACCGGGTCGACGCGCTGACCGACTGGGCGCTCGAATATCTGCGCAGCCGCGACGGCAAGCGTCCGTGGTTCCTGTTCCTCTCCTACCTGGAGCCGCACCACCAGAACGACCACAACCATCACGAAGGGCCGATTGGTTCGACGCGGCGCTTTCGCAACTTCGTGCCGCCGCCGGACCTGGTCAACGCGAGCGGCGACTGGCGGCACGAATACGCCGACTATCTGGGTTCCTGCCACAGCATCGACACGAACCTGGGCCGTCTGCTCGATGAGCTCATCTGGCTCGGCATGGTGCGTGACACGGTTGTCGTCTTTACGAGCGACCACGGCTCGCACTTCCGCACCCGTAACGCCGAGTACAAGCGCTCGTGCCACGACGCCAGCATTCGCGTGCCGCTGGTCATCACCGGGCCGGGCTTCAAGGCCCCGCGCGGCGCACGCCGAGCCGCGGGCGTTTCGCCCGCGGCCTTCCAGCCGCGCGGGGTCAGCGAGCTGGTCAGCCTGATGGACCTGCCGCCGACGCTGCTGACCGTCGCGGGCCTGACCCCGCCGCCTGCAATGCGCGGGCGGCCCTTGCAGCAGTTACTCGGTCCGACGCCTCCCGCCGACTGGCCGCAGGAGGTGTTCGTCCAGATCAGCGAAGACCACTGCGGCCGGGCCGTCCGCACGCGGCGCTGGAAATACAGCGTGCGCGGGCTGCACGTGACCGGCGCGGACCCTGCGGCGGAAACCTATGTCGAAGACTGCCTCTACGACCTCGCCGCCGACCCGCACGAGCAGACCAATCTCGTCGCGGACCCGGCCTACGCCGCGGTGCGTGCGGAACTGGCCGAGACGCTCAAGCGCCGCATGGCCGCCGCGGGGGAGGCCGTGCCGGTGATTGTCCTCACCCCCCCGACCCCCCTCTCCTGAGTGCGCTCAGGAGAGGGGGGCAGGGGGGTGAGGTCAGTGAGGTCAGTCCGGCGTTGCGCCGGGCTTACCATGCAGGGTGGGCAGCGGGTGCGGGCGGACGAGCGCGCCGCCCTGCTCATACGATTCCATGGCTGCCCAGGTGTATTCGAGCGCGGCCAGGCCGTCGCGGCCGGACGCGCGCAGGCTCTCGCGCGGCACGCCGTTGGTCACGTCCTCGAGGAACGCGTGGATGCGCAGCGGGAAGGTCGCGCTGAAGTCTTTGATGCCCGTATCGAACACATCGGCCACTGCGGCCATGCCCATCGACATCGCGGCCGGATTTGCGGGGCGCTTGGGGTCGGGGCCTTCCCACAGGGTAATCTTCTCGATGCAGTTCTCGATGCAGAACGCACCATTCGTGCCCGAAACTTCCACGCTCCACCAGCCGCCGAGGCCGAACGGCGAATCGCCGCGCTGGCTGAGCAGGTAGCCGATGCCGCCGTTGGCGAACTTCACGTTCACGCCGTTGATGGAGAGCATCGCGTCGCCGACCTTCTTGCGGAAGCTCGGCCGCTCCACGAATGCCTGGACATGGGTGATGTCGCCGCAGAAGTGGCGCATGACGCTGAACGGGTGGGTCAGGAACGCCTTCATGTGCGCATAGGGGAAGCCCCACCAGCGCCAGTTGGTGTTCGGCTGGTACGCGGCCTCGCTGCCGTTGAAGCCGACCTTGTGCAGGCAGTAGACCAGCTCGCCGATCTGGCCCTTCTTGATGTACTCGTCCGCCCGGTCCGCGGTCGGGGTGAAGTAATGGTTCAGGTTGACGCCGAGATAGAGGTCCTTCTCGGCCGCCTTCGCCACCATCTGCCGCGCCTCGTTGACGTCGTTGGAGATGGGCTTCTCCACGAGCACGTGCTTGCCTGCTTCCAGCGCTTCCATCGTGGGCTCGAAGTGCCAGCTGCCGTTCTCGTGGCCGCCGGTCGTGATGTCCACGATGTCCAGCTCCTCGTTGCGGAGCATGTCCGTCAGGCTGTAGTAGGCCTTGACGCCGTACTTCTTTGCCGCGGCGTCGGCGCGTTCCTTGACGATGTCGCAGACCGCGACGAAGTCCGACAGGGGATCGGTGTGATGGGCCTGGGCGTGGGTGTTGCCGATGCCGCGCATACCGACGATACCGACTTTGAGTGGCATGATTCTGACTCCTTGTTGATACAGTGCTCTGCTTTGTCACGGTGTGCTGTAGCGCAGCCACAGCACACCGTGACAAAGCCAGGATGGATAACTACTGCTTGTTGCGGGCCTGCAGGCGCTGGGCCTGGCCCGGGTCACCGATATGCATCGAGTGATACGCCTCGTCCGAGCTGCTGAACGGCCCCTTCGTGCCGCCGTGCCACGCGCCCTGCGTGTCGATCGGGTTGGGCAGCCCGGTCGCGGCCTTGCGCTGCTCGATCCACGCCTCCATGCGGCTGCGGAGATGCGCGACGACTTCCGGCTCGCTGTCCGCCAGGTTGTTGTACTCGGTCGGGTCTTCGAGCAGGTTGTACAGCTCGACCGGCGGCTTGTAGTGGAAGTCGGGTTCGAGCGCGACAATGAGCTTCCATTCGGGTGTCCGCCAGCCGTGCTTGCGCATCCACGTACACTCGGTCAGGTAGATCTCCGGCTTCTGCGAGGCGACCGTCCCGTCGATCATCGGCAGGAGGCTCTGGCCGTCGAACTTGACGCCCTCCGGCTGGACGCCGATGAGGTCGAGCAGGGTCGGCGTGGTGTCATACTGCCGCGTGATGCCCTGGATGCGGCGGCCCGCGGGCACCTTGCCCGGCCAGCGGATGATGAGCGGCACGACGAGCGTCGGGTCGTACAGGCCGTGGTGGTCGAAGTAGCAGTCGTGGTCGTTCAGCGTCTCGCCGTGGTCGGAGGTGATGACGATGATCGTGTCGTCCGCGATGCCAAGCCGCTCCACCGCGGTGAAGAGCGTCTGGATGGCCGCGTCCATGTATGCCACCTCGCCGTCGTACTGCGCGATGACGTAGTCCGCGTCGGTGCAGCCCGGCGGCAGCCAGCTCGCGATGTAGTCGCGGAACGGCTCGAAGGCCATCACCTTGTCCAGCGAGTGGTTGTTCGGGTCGGTCTCGTTGCCGTGGTAGAACATGCGCTCATAGGGCGCGGGCGGCAGGTAGGGCGAGTGCGGGTCCATGTGGCGGAGGAAGAGCAGGAAGGGCTGGTCACCCTGCGCCAGCCGCTCCAGCTCCGGCACGGCGACCTCGTTGAGGTTCTGCGCCTTGGGCATGCGGCCCTGCTCCCACGTCTTCCAGCCCGCGTCGAAGTCCAGGTACTTGTCGAACCCGCGCGAGGCCGCGTTGTGGGTGAAGCCGATGCAGGTGCTCGTGTAGCCCGCGTCGCGCAGCATTTCGGGCAGCGTCCGGACTTCGGGCCGCAGCGGCCCCTTGTGCGCCAGCGCGACGACCTGCGTGCTGAACACATCCATGCCGGTGAGCATGTTGGTGTAGCCGCTCGTCGTCGGGATGTGCGGGCTGTAGTGGTGCTCGAAGAGCGTGGCGCCCTGCGCAAACCGGTCGATGTACGGCGTGGTGAGGCGGTGATAGCCGTACGCGCTCATGTGGTCGGCGCGCAGCGAGTCGATGCCGAAGAACAGGATATTGGGAAGTTTGTTCGCCATGTGACCCTCTCGTTGGTGTTTCGATTTCGGGAACCGTTCGGAGCTAGAGACCCTTCGCAGACACCCGTTTTCTGGCAGAAAACGGGTGTCTGGCGATTATCTCACCCCGTCAACTCGACCTTGAACGTATACGCGTAGTCGCACGGTCGCGCATCGGGCATCTGCACGTGCAGCCCGGCCGCATCCTGCCGGAAGGCGAGCGGGCCTTCGGCGCCCAGCAGGCTGACGCCGGTGACCCGGCCGGCCGCGCTGCCCAGCGACTTGATGACCGCCTCGCCCGCGGGCCAGCCCAGGCAGACGGCATACAGTGTGTCGCCCTGGCGGGTGAAGCGGAAGTCCTCCCTCGTGAAGGCGCTGCGCTTGGTGTCTGCGAAATAGCCTTCGGGCACCTCTGTCGGCCCTTCGCCGTAGGTCTTCCACGGCCGCGAGCCGTAGATGGCCTCGCCGTTGACCGCGAGCCAGCGGCCGATCTCGCGCAGCATCGCCTGCTCCGGCTCCGGTATCGTGCCGTCGGGCTTCGGGCCGATGTTCAGGAGCAGGCAGCCGTTCTTGCTGACCACGTCCACCAGGTCGCCGATGATGTCGCCGGCGTTCTTGTAGTCGTGGTTCTGGATGTAGCCCCACGAGTTCTTGGAGACCGACGTATCGTTCTGCCAGAGCATCGGGCGGATGTCCTTGAGCTGCCCGCGCTCGATGTCCAGCACTGCCGTCCCGTCCTCGTACGCCGTGTTCTTGTAGTTGATCGCCATGCCCAAGTTCCAGGCTGCGCCGCGATTGTAATAGTAGGCGGCGAACTTCTGCAAGTAGGGCTTGAACACGGTCTGGTTGATCCAGCCGTCGAACCAGACGAGCTGCGGGCGGTACTTCTCGACCAGCTCGACCGTGCGCGCGAGCCAGTCATCCAGGTAATCGGCGTCAGGCCGGGGGGTCCAGTCGTGCATGCCCCAGTCGGTCGTCGAGCTGGGCATGGCCGGGCCGTAGAAGTCGGCATACTCCGGGTCCTGCACGTCGGAGTCGAACTCGCGGCCGCCATTCATGAACCACCAGTGCTCCTCCCGGTGGGTGGACAGGCCGAAGACCATCCCCGCGGCGCGCACCGCATCCGCCAGCTCGCCCACGAGGTCGCGTTTCGGCCCCATCTGCACGGCGCTCCAGCGGGAGAAGTCGCTGTCGTACATGGCGAACCCGTCGTGATGCTCTGCGACCGGCACGACGAAGCGCGCACCTGCCTCCCGGAACAGCGCGGCCCAGGCCGCCGGGTCATACTGCTCGGCCCGGAACATGGGGATGAAGTCCTTGTAGCCGAACTGCGACTGCGGGCCGTAGGTGGCCACGTGGTGCTCGAACTCGCGCGTGCCCCGGACGTACATATTGCGGGGATACCACTCGTTGCCGAACGCGGGCACGCAGTAGACCCCCCAGTGGAGGAAGATGCCGAACTTGGCATCCTGGTACCAGTCCGGGACGGTGTAGCCGCGGAGCGAGTCCCAGGTCGCGATGAAGGGGCCGTCGGCGATGGCGTCGTCGAGACGGTCGAGGTAGTGGCGTCGAACGTTCATAGTCTCCTCATGGTTGATAACGATTGCGGAGTCCGCATCCTGAGATGCGGGCCCGGAATGGCGCATCTGAGGATGCGCCGCTCCGCAGGTTCAGGACATCTTGGCCCGCACCATCTCCACCCAACGGCGGAGGCGCGGGCGGTCGCCGCAGATGCGATAGACGTCGCGGAAGATGATCTCCAGGTTGCAATCGCGTGCAGCGGCCAGCGTCGAGTCCGTGTCCGCGCTGAGCGCATCCCAGTCCGGGCTCTCGCCGCTGATGGGCGCGGGCCGGGGCTTGCGGGAGAAGACGCACGACCGGCCCAGCCGCTCCGCCATCAGGCGCTGGTCGCACCAGGGCGAGATGGACACGGCGCGGACGTTCGGAATGGCCGCGATGATGCGATCCCACCGGTCGTGCACCGGCTCGCAGCAGCCATAGTAGATCAGCCCGAAGCGGCGGCAGACATCGGCCATGTAGGGCAGGAAGAGATCCCCGAACATGCGCGGGGAGATCATGGTCGTCTCCTGCGATTCCATCCACACCCACAGGTCGGCCAGCTTCACCTGCCCGTCCGCCGGACTCGCGGCCGGCAGCACGGTCGTGTAGCCGGGGCTGCCCGAGCCGACCAGCTCCCACCCCGTGCTGTTCAGGCCCAGCAGGCCCTCGCGCTCCAGCCAGTCGAAGTAGGCCAGCCGGTCGTCGCGGATGTAGGCCATCACGCGGTGCAGCGCATCGGGTGCATCGTACGTCCAGAGCAGCAGCCGGTCGTTGCCGGTCAGCTTGTAGAGGTCCTGCGTCAGCCCGGACCAGAACGCGCCGGTCCCGTGGAGCACGACGGGCAGGATGTCGCCGAAGATGTCCTGCAGCGCCTCGACGCGGCGCTCGGTCAGCGGACGGTCCACCTGCCACGTGCGCGGGACCAGCCGGTCGATGTCGTCCGGCGTGCGGATGGGGTAGTCAAAGGTGTAGCCGACGTTGCCGCCCTCCAGGTCGATGCCGTGCTCCGGGTGCAGGTCCACCCCGTAGCCGGTGGCGTCGATGTGCCAGTAGATCCGGTAGAACGGCTCCACCACGATGTCGTCGCCGATTTCTTCCGCGTGGCGCACGTGCCAGAGCATCTGCTGTTCCAGTTGGCGCAACTCCGGGTCGGTGCAGACCAACTCGTCCTCGGTCACGTAGTCCTGGAGGGTCCACGTCTCGAACAGCACCATCGGCCGCTCGGCGTGCAGGTCCTTCAGCGCGGTCCAGGCACGGCGGCGCTCGGCCATGACGGGCCGGCTCGCCTGGGTCATCCAGCGGTTCGCGAGGCCGCGCAGCCGCTCGCGGTCACGGGGTTCGATCATGGGGCCTCCGTTGAGGGTGGCGCGGCCATCGCGAATAACCGAATGCGCCTGCGGGCGCGACTCGAATACGCGAATAGGGTGCGCCGCGGCGGTGAGATTCGTGTATTCGCGAGCGCATTCGCGTATCCGTGGATGGCAGACGCATGAGGGGGCTTCATTGCGCGGCCTCCAGCAGTGCCTGGGCAGCGCGGTGATGCGGCCCCGTCACCGCGCCCTGCAGGATCGGGTCGCCGGTCTCGACCAGGTGACGGTGCAGGCGCGCGAGCAGGTCGGCGCGGACGGCTGCGTACTGCGGGTCGTCGGCCAGGTCATGCAATTCCCACGGGTCCGCGGCCAGGTCGTACAGCTCGACATGGTTGTGATAGCTGACCGCATGGTTGGACGGGCTGACGACGTCGGAGCGCGGCCGCCAGCTCTGCGACGGGTCCATGAAGAAGCGCGCGCTGGAGAAGTTGACGATCAGCTTGTGCGTTCCGGTGCGGATCGCGCGACGTGGGTCGTAGTAGTCGTGATAGGTCATCTCCGTGAACACGGCTTCGCGCGGTGCATACGGCTGCCCGTCGAGCAGCGGCGCGAAGGAACGGCCCTGCACGTTCGCCGGGACCGGCAGACCCAGCAGGTCAAGCAGGGTCGGCAGGCAGTCGATATTGGAGACGAGTTCGTCACGGACGATGCCGCCATGCCAGCCCGGCCGCGCGGGCAGTCGCAGGAGCAGCGCGACGCGCGTGCCCGGATCGTAGAGGCTGCACTTGGCGCGGGGCATCGCGATGCCGTGGTCGGTTGTGAACACGACCAGGGTGTTTTCAGCCAGCCCCAGGTCGTCCAGCGCGGCCATCAGCCGGCCGAACTGCCCGTCGATGTGGTTGACCGCGCCCTGCAACTCGGCCAACTCTGCCCGCGTCCCCGGCGTGTCGCGCAGATAGCCCGGCACCTGCACGCCCAGCGCGTCATCCGCTGCAATATAGGGTGTGGTGAAGCCGTGTTCGCCGGGCGGATCGGAGTCCGCGCGGGGCAGGCGGTGCGGCTCGACGAAGCCGGCGTAGAGCAGGAAGGGCCGGGCCGGTTCGCCTGCCAGTGACCGCAGCCGCCCGATGGCCGCATCCGTGGCCTCGCGAGCCCGCGACGCGGGATCGTAGGTCTGGTATCCGCAGCGTTTGGGTCCTGAACGAGTCTCGTGGATGACGCCCACCGCGGCGGTGGCATAGCCCGCGTCCGCCAGGATTTGCGCCAGGTGGCGTTCCTCAGGATGGAGGTCCCAGGCGAAATAGGCGTGGCACAGCCCCATGACGCCGTTGCTGTGGGGATAGCGCCCGGTGAACAGCGCGGCGCGCGATGGGCTGCAACTCGGCGCGGTGCAAAAGCTCCCCGCAAAACGCACGCCCTCTGCCGCGAACGCATCCAGATTGGGCGTGCGGACGGTGCTGACGCCGTAGCAGCCGAGGTGCTGTCCCAGGTCGTGACAATGGACGATCAGGAGGTTAGGGCGCGGGGTCATGCTGCGCTCCGGGACAGAATGGACTGCGACATCTCGCCTGCGCGCTCGGCGTACTCGCGGAACAGCCGCAGATAGATGCGGTAGTCGTCGATCGACACGCCGGGCGGCGTCTGGTGGTCTACGCTGATGAGGAAGCCGCCCTGCGCTGCGATGGGCAGCAGCCGTTCGAACTCCGTGCGCATCGCGGCCTCGCCCTGGTTCATCACCATCTTGTCATAATGCCCGATGAAGCGCATCCGGGGATGCTCGGCGCGCAGCCGGGCCATGTCCACCCCGGCCTGCCGTTCGAGCGGCAGGATGCCGTCCAGCCCGGCCTCCTCGAACCAGTAGGCGGGCCGGGTGATGTCGCCATCCGAGTCGATGATGGTCGTGATGCCTAGCTCTTTGAGCCGGGGGATGACGCGGCGGTAGTAGGGCAGCAGGAATTCGTCAAACAGCTTCTTGGAGAGCATGGGCCCGTGGTTGTAGCTCATGTCCTCCCCGAAGGTCATGAAGTCGGGGATGCAGACGGAGCTCAACTCGTCGATGACCTGGAGCTGCCAGTTCGCCAGGTCGGTGTTGATGCGGTGCATCAGATCGGGCTGGTCGTAGAAGGCGTACAGGTGGCGTTCGATGCCGAGGAGGGTGCGCGGGAACCAGAAGAAGCCGTCGAGCGTGAACCAGAGGACGATGTCGCCCTGCTCACGGTCCGCAGCCCAGCGCCGCCACCGGTCTTTGTCGATGGCCGGAACGGGGTAGAGGTGCTCGCGCACGCGCTCGTAGTCCTCGGCCGTCGCGATGATGCCCGCGCCGTGGCTCGGCGCGATGGGGCAGGACTCCTTGCGGATGCGAATCCAGTCCTGCCGCATGACGTCCAGGCCGAAGTAGCGCATGATGGCTTCGACCGACCGCACCTCCGCGGGCATCCCTTCGGAGTGCCAGCGTTCGATGGTCAGGTTCCACCAGGTCGCCCATTCGATCATGGGCAGGCGGTCGAAGGGTTGGAAGTTGAGGGCCGCGTGGAAGCGTTGGCGTGCATTCATAGGTGGTGCGGATTCTCCGGTCAATGGAGTCGAGGCCATATTCTATCGGTAGGGGCGGGGTCTCCCCGCCCCAGTTACGTCGGTGTGGTGCGATTGGGCGGGGTTTCCCCGCCTCTACATGCTGGTGTGGTGCGGTTGGGCGGGGAGACCCCGCCCCTACATTCCGGTGTGCTGCGATCGGGTGGGGAAACCCCGCCCCTACATGCGGCTATTGTTTGCCCTTCAGCTCCGCCAGGAGCGCGGCGTACTGGCCGCGGTCCAGCGGGAGGTCGACCGGCCGGGCGGTCTTGCTGGAATAGATGATGGCGTTGGCGAGTTCCAGCGATTTGCGGCCTTCGGTTGCGTCCGCGGAGATCGGCTCGCCGTGCAGGATGGCGGCATGGAAGTTGCGGTAAACCGCCGGGTGGTCGCCCCTGCCCTCCGCCAATTCGACGGGGGCCGGGTGCCAGGTGGGGCTGCCCCACACCTGGTCGGTGGTGAGCAGGAACTGCGCGGCGTCCTCGTCGAACTGCTGGAAATCCATCTCGCCCCAGCCGACGCGCAGCATGCCGCCCGTGCCCACAAGGCGGATGTCGCCCTTCGGCGCGCCTTCCGCGGTGGAGGCATACAGGAACCCGATCGCGCCGTTGTCCCACTCGAGCATCGCGGCCGCGGTGTCCTCGACCTCGATCGCGTGGACCCGGGAGCGTGTCCACGCAGTGACGCGGGCCGGGGAGCCGAGCAGATGGCAGACCAGGTCCAGGTCGTGCGGGGCCTGGTTCATCAGGACGCCGCCGCCCTCGCCCCACCAGGTCGCGCGCCAGGTGCCCTGGCGATAATAGGCCGCAGTGCGGGGCCAGGGCATGACCATCTCGAGGCGCTGCGGGGTGCCCAGCGCGCCGTCGGCCAGCAGCTTGTGCGCCGCGCGTACTTCGGGCCGCCGCCGGTGCTGGAAGTTGACGGCGAGCAGCCGGCCGGTGTCCTGCACCGCCTGCACCATCGCGTCGGCCTCGGCCACTTCGAGCGCCATCGGCTTCTCGACGAGTACGTGGCAGCCCGCGCGCAGGCAGGCAATCGCAATCTCGGCATGGCAGTAGTGCGGGGTCATGATGACCGCCACATCGGGGTGCAATTCCGCCAGCATCGGCGCATAGTCGGTGTAGAACGGCACGCCGAGCTCATCCGCGCGCGGCTGCCCGCGGGCCGGGTCGATGTCGCACGCGCCGACCACCTGTGTCGTCTCCAGTCGGAGCGCGGGTGCGTGCATGCCGTAGACGGACGCGCCTGCGCCGATGACCACATGGCGCAGCGGGGTGTTCTCTGTCATGATGCTTCTCCCTCCTGTCGCGAGTTATTCCAGGCCCATCGCCCGCAGGTTGTCGTAGCTGATGCGGAGGCTGTCGAACGGGTCGCGGCGGCACACATCCTGCTCGATGGCGTACCACTCCACGCCGGCTTCCTCGCACGCGGCCAGGATCGCGTCCCAGTCGAGGTTGCCCTCGCCGATCTCGGCCATCGCCTGCACGACGCCGGACCATTTGTCCTGGCCGCCTTCGACCATGACCATATCCTTGAGATGCACGACCGGCATGCGCCCGGTCATCTTGCGAATCCAGGCGGAAGGGTCGCCGCCGCCATGCTGTACCCAGTAAGTGTCCAACTCAGCCTTGAGGTAGCGCGGGTCGGACTCCGCGTAGAGCAGGTCCAGCCCGGTCTGCTGGCCGAAGCGGACGAATTCGAAGCTGTGATTGTGATAGCTGAAGGTCAGCCCGACCCGGCTCAGGGTTTCCCCGACCCGGTTGGCCTCCTGCGCGAAGCGACGGAACCCGGCTTCGCCGTCCGCACGGTAGGACTGCGGCATGCTGCCGATGGCGACGTGCTTGCAGTTCCAGAGCCGGTGCTGTTCGATGACGCTCGGGAGGTCATGCCAGAGCCGTTCGTAGGGAATGTGGGTGATGCAGCAGACAAGCCCTGCATCGTCAAGCATGGTCTTCACATCGGCGTGCGGGATGGGGCCGATGCCGGAGACCTGGACGGCGGTATAGCCGATGGCCCGAATCTTCTTCAGGCTGGCGGCCAGGTCTTGTGGAGTCTGCGCGAACTCGCGCACGGTGTAGAGTTGCGCCGCGAGGCGTGGTGTGGTCATAAGGCTCCTCCTTGTGCCGATGACATTCTATCCCCGAAACGGCCAGCGTCAAAACCGGCCGCGGCAGTGTGAAGCGTAACACATAGCCGGCCCGGTCGCTGCTCAGTCGCCACCGGGCGTCTCGGGTGCGCTCTGGGGTGCGTCCGGCCTGCGCCGGGCAATGCGCTCGCGCGGGGCTAGCGCCGTCACGCCGAGCGCCAGCACGGCCGCAACGAGCGCGGCGACGAAGACGCTGCTGATCGCGCCCGCCAGTGCATCCTGTACGGCGGTGTCCAGCGCGCCCGCCGCTGTCTGGGCAGCATCCGGGTTGATCAGCTCGCCGAGTGCGATGCTGTTCGCGTCCACCCCGGCCGCGGCGAGGTTGGCGGACAGCGCGACGGCCAGGATAACGCCCATGATACTGACGCCGAGCGTGCCGCCGATGCTGCGGCTGAACTGGACGCCCGCGGTGGCCGTGCCGAGCTGCCGCCGCGGCACGCTGCTCTGCACGGCAATCAGGAACGCGGGGACGGACAGCCCCATGCCCACGCCCATCAGTCCCAGGCTGAACATGATGAGGGGCAGCGCCGTCGCCGAATGCGCCGTCGCGGTCAGGGTGACCATCAGCAGGCTGCCCGCGGTCAGGGAGACCATGCCCGCCAGCGCGATCACACGATAGCCGAAGTGGAGCAGGAGGCGGCTGCCGACGATGCTGGCCGCGACCCAGCTCAGCGTCATCGGGGTCAGGGTCGCGCCTGCCGCGGTCGCGCTGACGCCCAGGACGGCCTGCCCGAACAGGGGGACGTAGTTCGTGCTGCCGAACATGGCCCAGCCGGCAAGGAGGCCTTGCGCGGTCGCGACGGCGAACAGGCGCTCGCGGAAGAGCGGCAGCGGCAGGACGGGGTCCGCCGCGCGGCGCTCGACCACCATCAGGGCCACGAACAATACTGCCGCCGCGCCGAGCAAGAGCGGCCCGCGCGGCGTGCCCAGCTCGAACAGGCCGACGAGCAGCGCCACGACCGCCGCGGTCAGCAGGACTGCGCCGGCATAGTCCACGACGGGCCGCGCGACGCCCGGGTGTCCGTGGACGCCCTCGCGCCACGCGACCCCCACCAGCAGCGCGGCCAGGGCGCCCGGCAGCACGTTTACATAAAAGACCCAGTGCCACGAGAGGTTGTCCACCAGGAAGCCGCCGAGCAGGGGGCCGATGACCGACGCGACGCCCCATACGCCGGAGAAGAAGCCCTGCATCCGCGCGCGCTGCTCGAAGGTGAACATGTCGCCGATCATGATGAACGCCAGGGGCATCAGGCCGCCTGCACCCAACCCCTGTAAGACGCGGAATGCGATGAGCTGGCCCATGTTCGCGGAAAGCCCGCTCAGCATGGACCCGATGAGGAAGAGCGCCATGGCAATGAAGAAGATGGGGCGGCGGCCGTAGAGGTCGGACAGCTTGCCGTACAGCGGGACCGTGGTCGTGGAGGTCAGCATGTAGGCGGAGAACACCCAGCTATAGTTTGCCAGCCCGCCCAGCTCCGCTACGATGGTGGGCATGGCCGTAGCGACGACCGTGCCTTCGATGGCGGCCATGAACAGGCTTAACATGACGCCCAGCGTTACGACTTTTGTGCGTTTCGATGACATTTCATACCTGGCCCGTGCCGGCGGGAGTTTGGCAGCCGGCGGTCTGCATTTCCCAATGATACCGCCAACGCGCGGATTCAGCCAGCCGGGGAGGTGCTACAATTTGCACGTTGAGCACTTTCGGGCGGAAGCTGGAACCTGGAAGCTGGAACCTGGAAGCTGGAACCTGGAAGCTGGAGTCGAGGCTTCAGCCGTTTGGTTGGCTACGCACATACACGCCCCAGGCGTGCGGGCACGCCCACCGGCTCAAGCCTCGACTCCAATGGGGCGGAGGATGCGGCAGTGGGTATGGTAGGTAACCGGCTGAAGCCTCGACTCCAATGCTTACGGCTGGTAGTCCTCCACGACCTCCATCGCAATGCGCGCCCAGTCCCACAGGCGGCGCGGGTCGTAGCGGACGGTGGAGATGTCCTTGAGGATGATTTCGACGTGGCAGCCGCGTGCCCGGTCGAGGAAATCCACGAGGTCCTGCCGCGCCTGTTCGGGCCGCCAGGTGTCCTCTGCGAGCACTGCGGGGTTCGGTTTGCGGGACATGACATAATCTGTACCGACGTTGCGCACCGCGCGCTCGGTGTTGATCCAGGGGCTCATCGAGAGCTTGCGCAAGTTGGGAACCCGGCGCAGGATGCCCATCTTGACATCCAGCGGCTCGCAGCAGCCGTAATAGGTCAGGCCCCAACGCTCCAGCCAGCGCATCTCGTGCTTGAGCGCGAAGTCCCAGTGCATCCTGGGCGAGACGGAGCCGAAAATCTGCGCGGTGGCGGAGCCCCACAGGTTGTGCGGCCGGGGGTACTGCGGGTCGTAGGGCTCGCCGGGGAGGGCGCCGGTGTAGCCATAGCCGCCGGAGCCGATGCGGGTGTTGTCGTCGTTGCGGGTGAGCAGGTTGAGCGCCTCCCACTGGTCCAGCATGGCGATATACCCGTCCACCAGGCGGGTCATGGCCGCGTCGACCATCTCGGGCCGGTCCACCAGGTCCTTCATGGCGGCCTCGACGCCCCACCAGCGAATCAGCTCGTCCCACGGCGCAAACCAGCTCCCCTTGATGCCCACCTTGACCACCGGCAGGATATCGCCGAAGATGTCGCACATAGCCCCGTAGCGCGTCTCGGTCAGCTCCGCATCATAGGTGATGACCGGCGCCTGGATCTTCTCGATGTCCGCCGGCTCGACAATCTGCGGGTGGAAGTGGCGCGAGACGACGCCGCTCGTCTCGTCGGTCCTGACGATGTCCACGTCCTCGCGCAGGCCGAAGCCGCTGTTGTGGATGACGAGGGGGCAGGGGATATACGGGTCGACGATCATGTCGGCGGGGAGGTGGCGCCACTGGTAGAGCAGCGTGCGCAGCCCGAACTCGACCTCGCGCAGCCACGGGTCCTCGCAGCGCAGCGTGAGCTCGTCGTCGACGTTCACCTCGTTCCAGCAGATTTCGTTGATCCAGACCATCGGTCGGACGGGCTCCAGGTCGTTCAGCCGCCGCCACATCTCGGCTTTTTCCGCGTGGACGGGGAGTTGGGCGATCTCTGCCTGTGCGGCGGCGAGCCGGCGCAGGATGTCGCGATCGTGGGGTGAGACGGGCATAGGAATCTCCTGTAACCGCGAAGACATGATGAGAAACCCGTTTCCGTGTGAAGCTGCGCTTCATCTGAGGAAACGGATTTCTGCGCGTCTTCGTGGTTCAAACGTTGCTGGATGGACCACCTGGCGTTACGGTGATCTCATCGAATCTGCGTTCGGTCCACTGGTTCTGGATGCGTTCCAACTCATCGAGGACGTACAATCGTGATTCAGCGTCCTCGAAAGCCGGCGTATTTTCCGCATACTTGTGGAGTTCTGCCAGCTTCTCGAGCGCACGACGCTTTTGTCGATCCTGCCATTGCGCGGCTTGAGCCGGCTCACGGGGCAGCGGCTCAAGCCATTCCGGGGGTATCTTCTCGGTATCGAGGATCGTCTCCATCGCATGGTGCGTGGCATACACCTTCCGGCCCATGATGCGTCCCGCGAACACCGCGCCGTAGCGCACGGCGAGCGTGAACAGGATGATGAAGGCCAGGAATCCCACGACTGCAAGCAGAACGTTGTCCATGAGCCGTTACGCCGGGACTCCTCTCAGATTCAACTGCCCGGCAAAGAGACACTTGGCGAAGTGGCCGGGCCGAACCTCGGTCCAGGCCGGCTCGGTCCGGCTGCACTCCGGCTGCGCATACCGACAGCGCGGGTGGAAATAGCAACCTGACGGCGGATTGGCCGGGTTGGCAACTTCACCCTGCAGGATGATGCGGTCACGCTTGATATCGGGGTCCGTGGTGGAGACCGCGGACATCAGCGCCTCAGTGTATGGATGCAGCGGCGCGAGGTACAGCTCTTCAGTCTCCGCCATCTCGATCATTTTGCCCACATACATGACGGCAACCCGGTCGGAGACGTGCTCGATGACGCTCAGGTCATGCGCCACGAACAGGGTCGATAGCTGGAACTCGCGCTGTAAGTCTTGCAGCAGGTTGAGGATTTGCGCCTGGACGGACACATCGAGCGCGGAAACCGGCTCGTCTGCGATGATGAGCCGCGGATTGGTCGCCAATGCGCGTGCGATGCCGATGCGCTGCCGCTGTCCGCCGGAGAAGGCGTGCGGGTAGCGTTTCAGCGTCTCGATACTCAATCCGACCCGGGTGATCAGGTCCCGGACGCGATCCTCCAGCTCCGAACCCGTGGCAACGCCGGTTGCGCGCAGCGGTTCGCCCACAATGTCCAGTACGGTCATGCGCGGGTCGAGCGAGGAATAGGGATCCTGGAAGATCATCTGCATATAGCGACGCTTCTGACGCAGTTGCTCCTGGTCCAGCGCCATCAGATTGATCATCTTGTCGCCTTCGAGGCGGGCATGGATGCTGCCGGCGGTCGGCTCGATCGCGCGGAGGATGCACCGGCCCAGCGTCGTTTTGCCGCAGCCGGATTCGCCGACCAAGCCCAGGGTTTCGCCTTCCTTGATGTACAGGTCCACGTCGTCAACGGCCTTGACATAGCCAACGACCTTGCGGAAGAACCCTTTTTCGATGGGGAAATACCGTTTGAGCCCGCTCACCTGAAGAATGGGCTGTTGACCGTTGCTACTGCTCATCGCCGACCCCCGAATCGCGGTAGAGGAAGCATCGTACATGATGCCCTGGTCTGGGTTGGTATAGCTGCGGCACTGCCGATTGGCACACACCTGGGATGGCCTGCGGACAGCGGTCCACGAACGGACACTGTTCGGGGAGGTTCAGCGGGATGGGCACGTTGCCTTCGATGGCATCGAGGCGGACCCGCGCCTTCCGACCGACTCGTGGAATCGACTTGAGCAGGAGTTGCGTGTAGGGGTGCAAGGGCTCGCGGAAGGTTGAGCGCACATCGGCGTACTCTGCGACCATCCCCAGGTACATGACCGCGACTTCATCGGCCACGTCTGCAATCACACCCAGGTCGTGGGTGATGTACATCATCGCCATGCCCAACTCGGCCTGCATCGAACTCATGAGTTCGATAATCTGGGCCTGCACTGTCACATCCAGCGCAGTCGTCGGCTCATCGGCAATCAAGAGCGTGGGATTGCACGACAGGGCCATGGCGATCATCGCGCGCTGGCGCATGCCGCCCGAGAACTGGTGCGGATACTCGTTATAGCGTTGAGAGGCGTTGGAGATGCCGACCTTGTTGAGCATGTCGAGCGTGATTTCCTTTGCCTCGCGCTTGTTCTTCGTGCGGTGTAGCAGGACAACTTCGCTGACCTGGTCCCCGATGGTGTGCACCGGCGACAGGCTGGTCATGGGCTCCTGGAAGATCATGGAGATTTCGCGCCCGCGAATCGCGCGGATTTCCTCGCCGTCCGGGTGCAGTTCGAGGAGGTTGACCGAGCGGCCATCCTTGCGCCAGAACATGATCTCACCGCCGACCGTCTTGCCCGGGTGCGGCACAATCCGCAGGATCGATTGGGCCGTTACGCTCTTGCCACAGCCGCTCTCGCCGATCACGCCCAGGGTTTTCTGCGCCGCGATCTTGAAGCTAACCCCGTTGAGCGCCTTCAACACGCCCTCGTCCAGGAAGAAGTGGGTAGCAACATTCCTGAGTTCAACCACGCTATCATGCATCGTCATGTCATCGCACTCCTGCTCATCGGTAGGGGTCTGCTGCATCGCGCAGGCCGTCGCCCAGGAAGTTGAACGCCAGCACGGTCAGGATCACGAATGCGCCCGGCCAGAGCAGCCACGGATACAGCATCACGACCGCGACCTGCTGCGCTTCGTAGAGCAGCACGCCCCAACTGACCGCCGGCGGGCGGAGGCCCAAGCCGAGGAAGCTCAGTGCGGTCTCGCCCAGGATCATGCCCGGGACGGCCAGCGTCAGGTTGACGATGAGGTAGCTCATGAACGCGGGCAGCAGGTGGCCCACGATGATGCGCATGTCCTTCTGGCCGGACAGCCGGGCGGCCAGCACGTAATCCTCCTCGCGCAGGCTGATGAGCTTGCCGCGCACGACGCGTGCCAGGCCGCACCAGCCGACCAGCGAGAGGATGATGGTGATGGCGAAGTAGACCTGGTACTGCGGCCAGTTGCGCGGGATGGCAGCCGCCAGCGCCATCCACAGGGGGATGGTGGGTATCGAAATCAAGTACTCGATGACACGCTGAACCAGCGTATCGATCGTCCCGCCGTAGTACCCGGAGATGCCGCCGATGAGACAGCCGAGGAGGAAGCTCAGCGCCACACCGATCAGGCCGATAGTGAGCGACACGCGGGCGCCATACCAGATGCGCGAGAAGATGTCGCGGCCCAGCTTGTCGGTCCCCATGAGGTAGAGATAGCCCGGCGCGTCAACGCCGAAGAGGTGCACGTCAGCCGAAATGCCCAGGATCTTGTACGGCTCTCCCTTGACGAAGAAGCGGATCGGGAACCGCTTTTCCTCGTTGACGGTCAGTTCCAGCTTGAGGGTTTTCGGGTTGCGCTCACGGTCGAAGCCGAAGGTGTAGGGCTGCAAGCCAAATCTGCCTTCTGCATTGCGGAAGGTGATGCCCTGGGGGGGCGCGTACAGGTAGTCGGAATCCCGTTTGTCCGTGCTATACGGCGCGATGAAGCCGCAGAAGATGGCCCCGAGATAGAGCAGCGCGAGGACCACCAGGCTGACATTCGCGAGCTTATGCTTCCTGAACTTGCGGCGCATGAGCTCCCACTGGGAGGCCATGTAGTAGCGTTCTTCTGCACTTGGCTTGCGCTGCGGCACGCTGGGGTTGAGTGCTGTGTCCGTCATGGTTTACCTCGCCCGCTCGAATCGGATTCTCGGGTCCACCACCATCAGCAGCATATCCGAAATGAAGGTGCCGATGATGGTGAGCAGTCCCAGGAACAGCACCAGGGTGCCCGCCAGATACATATCCTGGCTGCTCAGGGCAAAGTAGAGCAGGGGGCCCACCGTTGGAAGCGAAAGGACGATCTCGACGATGGTTCCGCCGGAAACAAGGGCAGGCAGGAGCCAGCCGACCGTGCTGATGACGGGATTGAGCGCCACGCGCACGGGGTATTTGAAGAGGACTTTGCGCTGGGGCAGGCCTTTGGTGCGTGCGGTGATGACATACTGCTTGCGCAGCTCGTCCAGGAGGGTGCCGCGCACGACGCGAATCAGGCCCGCAGTTTGGCCGAACGCAATGATGACGATGGGCACGATCATGTGTTTGAGCAGGTCAATGACCTTATCCATGCTCCACGGCGCCATCGCGTACTGTTGGGAGAAAAGGCCCCCTACGCTGAAGCCAAAGACCTGGTTGAAGAACACCATGACGACGAGCGCCAGCAGGAAGCCTGGCGTTGCCAGGCCGATAAAACCCAGCGTGGTGAAAGCGTAGTCACCCGCTGAGTACTGGTGCGTCGCCGAATAGATGCCGATGGCAATGGCCACTATGTATGTAAAGCCCAGCGAAAAGACGTTGAGGATCATGGTAAGATAGAGCCGGTCTCCGATGATCTCGGCCACGGGACGGCGCCACTGCAACGAAGTCCCAAAGCGGCCCTCGAACATGCCTGTGAACCAGCGGAGGAACTGCACGGTCATGGGCTGGTCCAGCCCGTACTGTCGCTTGAGAGAGGCCACCTCGGATGCATCCACCCTCTGGCCGCTTTGCTCCAGGCTCTGAATATACTGCGTCAGGTAGTCCCCAGGCGGCAACTGGATAATGATAAAAGTCGTGACTGCCAGCAGCAAGAGGAGCACGATCATGTAGAGGAAACGTCTCACGATATATGCGAACATGGCAATTCCTCAGTAAGGGGGTGCCGGGCAGCGCAAGGCCGCCCGGCACATGGTCAGCGGAGTATCTATCCGAAAAGCCCGTCAGGGCCAGAGCCGTTTTTCGGATCGATGCTCGGGTTTACTTCCAGTAGAACTGCTCGGCGAGCTCCATCGTGGAGATGCTGTAGTAGCCGCGCTCGCCAGCGATTTCGACATTGCCCAGGTTCTTGTCATAGACAAACGGGATGGGAGTGTCCGCCACCGTGCCGATGACCCAGACGTTGTCGGCATGGAGCTTGAAGATCTCGTCGCCGATCCGCAGGCGTTCCTCGTCCGAGGTCGCTGCGCGGATTTGCTTGTAGAGGTCGAACAGCTTGAGCACCTCAGGATCGCTCGGCTCGGTGCCGGTCGTGCCGTCGGAGTTCTGATAGCTCCACCAGGTGGTGGTCATCAGGAAGCCGCCGACGAAGACCTGGTCCGCAGGGGAGAGGCCGTTGGCCCACCAGATGGTGCCGCCGTTGTCGGATGCGCCCTGCATCTCCCAGTACAACTGGCCGCTGACCTGCTTGACCTGCGCGTCGACGCCGATGACCTTCCAGAACTCGCGGACGAGTTCGCCGCCGGGGGTCGCGGGCGGGGTGACGTCGTAGTAGTCGATGGGCAGGATCACGCGCGAGCCGTCCTCGAAGGTGCGGAACTCGTTGTTGGCATCCCACTTCAGGCCCATCTCGTCCAGGAGTGCGTTCGCCTGGTCCACGTCGAATTGCGCGAAGGCGTCGCGGTACTCGTCCTTATACCACGGGCTGCCGGAAACCGGCGCGAACGCGCTGGGCGTGCCGAAGTCGAGGAAGATGGACTTCTTGACTTCCTCACGGTCGATCGCCAATGACAACGCCTGGCGGAATCGCTTGTCGTTGATGGCCTTCTGCAGGTTCTCGTCCTTCGGCTGCATGTTGAAGGGGAAGATGAGCATCTGGTCCTGCCAGGCAGGCAGGGCCATCAGCGAGAAGCCGGCCTTATCCGCGTTCTCAGCGAACATGGGGTAGTCGGACAGGCGGGTGAATTGGCATTGAATGTCGGTCTCGCCGGAGATGATCTTCAGGTTTTCAGCCTGCAGGTCTGCGACCAGGCTGCGTGAGATGGTGTCGATGTACGGCAACTGGTTGCCGGCCGGGTCCACCTTGTAGAAGTACGGGTTGCGCTCCATCAGCATGTCGCCCTGCTGGGGTTCGCTCTTCCAGACAAAGGGCTGGAGCACGGGCGCGTCACGATACTCCTTGAGCCGGCCGAAGTACTCACCGTTGGTCCAGTCGGTGTCGATGTTCAGATACCAGCGGGCCCAGTCTTCACTCGTCAGGCCGGCTGCTTCGATGGCGGGCACCAGTTCCGCCAGGTCGGTATATGCGGTGTGGTATTGCTTCAGGTAGTGCGACGGCCGGACCATCTGCGGCCATGACCAGCCCACCATCTGCGGCAGGAAGAAGCCGTAGGGCTGGGCGAAGGTGAGGGCGACCTTGCGGTCATCCAGGACTTCGAACTTGGTCGGCGAGCCGCCCCAGTTGAGCCACTGCGGGATGACGGGGGTGAGGTCCGTGTTCAGAAGCACGTCTTCGATGGTGTAGCGGATGTCTTCGCTGGTCACCGGCTCGCCGTCCGACCACTTCAGGCCCTCACGCAGGGTGAAGGTGAACTTGGTGGCATCGTCGCTGACGGTCCAGGCTTCGAAGACGCCGGGCATGATCTTGCCGCCGATCCACTTGTAGATGGCGATGCCCTTCTCGGGGACCAGCTCAAGCAGATGGACGTCGTTGATGTGACGAATGTAGTGGTCGTAGTCGATGGTGTATTCGACCCAGTGCAGGTCGCCGCCGTACTTGCCGATTTCCATCAGTGGGATGGAGACGACGGGGTTCTTCGGCAGGCGTTCCTCGACGGGCGGCAGAGTGCCCGCGGCAACCTGCTCGGCCAGCATCGGGGCTTCATTGTACTTCTCGATCGTGACGCCGTACTCTGACACGAAATCGGCCAGGTTGTAGTCACGGCCGGAGTTCGGGTCGTTGACAAAGGCGCCGGGGGCGGCGAAATCGCCGGCGGGAGCTGCGGCCGGGGCTTCGGCGGCCGGGGCTTCCTCGGCAGGCGCTGCTTCTTCAGCAGGCGCTGCTTCTTCGGCAGGGGCGGCCTCTTCAGCGGGGGCGGCTTCTTCGGCTGGTGCAGCTTCTTCGGCGGCCGGTGCCGGCGCAGGGGCAGGAGCGGCGCCACCGGAGCATCCGCTGAGCACAAAGACGGGGATCAGTACGAGCAGGAGCAGCAGATACACGCGTTTCATGAACTACCTCCTTTGGTGTGAACGATGTGCGATGTTCGGAGTTTTGACTTTGGGCAATGGTGGAGCATCAATTTGCGTTGTGACACCTCCTGTGGCCGTCTAGCAGCACCGGCCTTTTTTGAGTCGAAGGTTGTACCGCTGGGGATCCGACAGGGAAAGGCGGAACAACGGTTGGGACGCGAATATGCGTTCGCACAGACGGAGAGTTATGCGTAACAGGAACGCGTGTTACACTATCACAAGCCCGTACCCTTGTCAAATTCATTTTGAGAAGGACGATACTGCTCTAGAAGCCCTGCGGCTTGGGCGGGCAGGCGGCAGGGTCGGTGCGGCCCAGGGCTGACAAGGGCCGCGTATCGAACAGCTCGCTCAGCCGTTTACGGAGCGTCGCCTGATCCTTGAAGCGGAGTACCGCTGCGCCGCCCTTCGTCACGAACTGCTCGACTACGTCGCGGTCGAGCGCGGCGCCGTGGACGTTCTCAGCCTTGAGCTCCAGCCCCAGCCGGGCCAGCCCGATCACGTCGAGCAGGTTCAGGTCCGTCTCGAACGTGCCGGACAGCGCGTTCCAGAGTTCGGGAAGGCGGGGCAGGATGTCGAGGCTGCTCGCGCGGTCGCGGATGGCCCAGATGAGCTGCTGCTGCCGCTGCGCGCGGCCGAAGTCCGTCGTCAGATAGCGATAGGTGGCGAATTTGCGCGCAGTCGCACCGTCGAGCTGGACATCGCCCGCAGGCAGCGTCCAGTTGACCATCTTGTTGGGGTCCTTCGGGTCAGGTGTCTGCTCGTAGAGCGGGCAGTCCAGGTGCACCGTCACCCCGCCCAGCGCATCCACCAGCTTCGCCAGCCCGTCCATCTTGATGAGCACGACATGATCCACCGGCACGCCCAGCGCCTCTTCGACCACGCGCTCGGCCAGCGCAGGGCCGCCGCCGGGGTAGTCCTTGTACCCACCCACGAAGTAGGCCGAGTTCAGCCGGTCCGCGCCCCAGTTCGGGATCTCCACCCACAGGTCGCGCGGGATGCTCAGGACGCCGACCTCGTCCGCGGCCTTGTCGATGGCGACGAGCATGATCGAATCCGTGTGCATCATCCACGGGCCGGGCCGCACGTCCGCGCCGAGAACGAGGATGTTTTGCGTCTGCTCCAGCCGCAGCGGCGCTGACGCGTCGAAGGTGGGCGTGGCGGTTGCGGTGCCGGTCACTTCGACGGTCGGCGTGAGGGTGGCGGTGGCCGTCGCAGTGGGGGGCGGCGTGTGCGTGGCCGTCGCGGCCGGCGTCGCCGTGGGAGGGACGGGCGTGGGCGATGGTTCGCGCGTGGCGGTCGATGTGGGTTCGGCGACCGCAGTGTCAACTGCGACCGCAGTCGGCTCGACGGTCGGAGCCGCCGCAACCACGACAGGCGTCGCGGTGGGCTGCAGGCTGCGCGGGCCGCAGCCTGCCAGCAGGAGCAGCGCGAGCAAAACCAGCACCGGTCGTTTGATGGGAGGTTGTGTCATTGGCATAGCTTTACGGCTGCGGTTGCAAACCGCAGCCTGATACGTCAGACCTGCTGAAGCAGGTCGGCTCAGCAGAGATCGTAGCGTGCCTCGGCACGCTTGGCCTGGCAGCCTGCGGTTTGCAACCGCAGGCCCCAGCGCCGGCGGCACGACGCAGTTACCTGATTATTTGGTTAATCGTCATGTAACCGCAGCCGTGGGCTTGCAGCAGCCCGTCGGGGAGTGTACGCGCATAGCCAGCAAAGCCGGCCAAAGCCTCGACTCCAATTTGTATCCCGATCAGGCGCCCGGGACTTTGATGGTAGACGTCCACCCGTACGGGTCGGCGGCGCGGCCGTACTGGATGTCGGTGAGCGCCTGGTACAGGTGGCGGGCGACCGGTCCGGCCTCGCCGTCGTGGATGGTGACGGCCTCGCGGTCGTCGCCAAGCCTGCCGACCGGCGCGATGACCGCGGCGGTCCCGATGCCGAACGCCTCGGTGATGCGGCCCGCGTGAATGTCGTCCCACACCTGGCCGATGTCGATGCGGTCTTCGCTGACGGTGTAGCCCAGGTCGGGCGCGAGGCGGAGGACCGAGTCGCGCGTGATGCCCGGCAGGATGCTGCCGGAGAGGGCGGGCGTGCTGATGTGCTTGCCCTCGTACACGAACGCGATGTTCATCGCGCCGACTTCCTCGACATAGCGCCGCTCGACCGCATCCAGCCAGAGCACCTGTTGATAGCCCTGGGCCGCGACCTTCTCTGCGACGTACAGGCTGGCCGCATAGTTCCCGCCGGTCTTGGCGGAGCCGGTGCCGCCGCGCACCGCGCGCACGTGGTCGCGCGAGACGTATACGGCGACGGGCTTGAACCCGGTGGCGAAGTACGGCCCGACCGGCCCGACAATGATGTAGTGGATGTAGTCGTGGCTGGCATGGACGCCCAGCCCGATATCCGCGGCGATCAGCGTGGGCCGGATGTAGAGCGATGCGCCGTCCTGCGCGGGCACCCACGCGTGTTCCAGCCGCACCAGCTCGGCAATCGCCTCGACGTGGTCCTCGGGCTCCACCTGCGCCATCGCCATCCGCTCGGCGGAGCGATTGAAGCGCAGCGCGTTCTCCCACGGGCGGAACAGGTTGATGTGGCCGTCGGGCCGGCGGTACGCCTTCAGGCCCTCAAAGATTTCCTGGCCGTAGTGCAACACCGCGGCCGCAGGGTCCATGCTGAAAGGCCGGTAGGGGCCGATGACCGCGTCGTGCCAGCCCAGGGCCGGCGTGTAACGCTGGCTGAACATCCGGTTGCTGAACGTCTTGCCGAAGACGAGTTCCTTCGGCATGGCCTTCATCTGTTCCGGAGCCAGCGGCTCGATGGTGATTTTCATGGTTGTCCTCCCAGTGCTATGGAGACCCGCGTCCGCGGACTTGCGGCAGCGTGTCTCATCAAAGTGTTATCATTCATGATTCGCGGAACGCGGCCACCGCCTCGTCCAGCTTCTCCGGCAAGCCGATCAGAATCAGCTCGTCCTCCGGCAGGAGGTGCTCGTCGCCGCCGGGGTTGGCGATCATCTCGGCGCCCCGCCGGATGGCCAACACCGTCACATCGTAACGCTGCCGCAGGTCGATCTGAGCGAGGGTGCTGCCTGCAACCGGCGACGCCGGCGGCAGCAGGAACTTCCGCATATCCATATCGGGCAGATGTTCTTCGAGGTCAGGAAAGTCGATGGACTCCAACTGGTGCGTGCCCATGTCGTAGTGGCCGCGCAGTTGATCGGTGACCGTGCCTTCCCAGAGCGGCACCCTGGCGAAATAGGCGGCCCGGCCGATGATGTGGGCGGAGACGGGCGCACTCAGGAACACGAACAGGATGGTGGCGACGGCGTGGGAGGTTGCCACCAGGTCTCCAAAATAGATGACGACGGCCAGCATGATCGTGCCGAGCCCCAGCGTGGCGACTTTGGTGGTGGCGGACATCCGCAGGAAGAGGTCCGGCATGCGCGTAACGCCCAGCCCCGCCAGAAACATCAGGATGGCGCCCACCAGGATCAGGATGCCTGTAATGGCTCCCAGCATGGTCAGGCCCGCCTTTCGATGTAGTGTGCGAAGGCCACGGTGCCCAGGAACGAAATCAGCGCCAGCACGATGGCCAGGTCAAGCAACACCGGCTCGTCTGTTGCAATCGAGTATATGGCGATGATGCCGATCATCAGCGTGGCAATCAGGTCCAGCGCGACGACACGATCGGGCAGGGTCGGCCCGCGCACCAGCCGCACAAATGCGAGGATCACCGCGATGGTCAGCAGCGGAAACGCCACGTATACCACCAGGTCCTGCACGGTCATCGGAGCACCTCCAGCACACGGCGCTCAAAGCCGTCTTTGATCTGGCGCCGGAACTGCTCGGTGTCGTCGCCCAGGGTCATGGAGTGAATGTACATCACGCGGCGGTCAGCCGACACGTCGAGGCTGAGCGTGCCCGGGGTGAGCGTAATCATGTTCGCCAGCAGCGTAATCTCCATGTCGGTGCGCACGTCCAGCGGCACTGCGATGACGCCGGGGCGCATCTTGCGGTGGGGCGCCAGGATGTAGTAGGTGACCTGCAGGTTGGCCTGAATCATCTCCCAAATGAAGAAGGCGGCAAAGCCCACCACCTGGCGCGCCTTGGTGAAATAGCTCAGCGGCTTCCTGCCGCGCTGCGCCACCCACAGCATGATATAGCCGAGCGCAAAGCCGAGGGCCAGGTTGGCGGGCGTGAACTGCCCCGTCAACGCAACCCAGGCCAGGGCCAGCAGGACATTCAAGAGCAACATGGCTATGGCTCTCCCAGCACGGTCTGGATGTACAGGTCCGGATTCAGCAACTGCTCGGCTGCCCGCGTGGCGAGGGCGAAGAACGGCTCCACCGTCAGCCCGATGACTGCGGTGATGAGCGCGAGCATCACGATGGGCAGCAGCAGCGCGAGCGGGCCCGGGGTGCGGGGCGCCGGATCGGCTGTCTCCGGGGCCTCCGGCGCCGGCTTCCAGAAGACCTCGCCCCAGATCTTGGTCATGGAAAACAACGTGAGCAGGCTGACGGCCAGGGCAACCCCCACAATCACGTACTCCTGGACGCTCAGCGCGGCCTGAATCAGCACGAGCTTGGCCCAGAAGCCGGAGAGGGGCGGAATGCCGGCCAGCGACAGGGCCGGAATCAGAAAGAGCACGGCCAGGCCGGGATAGGCCGCATACACGCCGCCCAGCTTCTTGAGCTGGTCGGTGCCGTACATGCGCTGCGTCACGCCGCTGATCAGGAACAGGTTGGTCTTCACGATGATGTGGTGCATGACGTAGAAGATGGAACCTGCCAGGGCCAGGGGCGTAAAGAGGCCCAGCCCCATTATCATGTAGCCGATCTGGCTGACGATGTGGAAGGATAGAATGCGCCGGAAGCTGTTCTGGGCGACCGCACCAAGCACGCCGGTGACCATTGTCAGGCCGGCCAGGACCAGGATCACGGTGTGCGTGAAACCGGTGTCCCGGACAAAGATGAGCGTGAAGACGCGAATCAGCGCGTAGACGCCGACTTTGGTGAGCAGCCCGGCGAAAATGGCGGAGACAGCCACCGGCGGCGTGTGATAGGACGCCGGCAGCCAGAAGAAGAGCGGGAACATCGCGGCCTTGATCCCGAACGCCACGAGGAACAACATACTCAGGGCCGTGAGCAGCCCCGGATGCGCGAAGCTCCTGACCTGGACGGCCAGGTCGGCCATGTTGAGCGTGCCGACAACGCCGTAGAGGATGCCGATGGCCGCCAGGAAGAGCGCGGAGGAGATCAGGTTGAGGGTGACGTACTTGACCGCGCCCTCGAGCTGCGCCCGCTCGCCGCCCAGCGCGACCAGCACGAACGAGGACAGGAGCATCACCTCGAACCAGACATAGAGGTTGAAGATATCGCCGGTGAGAAACGCACCGCACACGCCCATCAGCAGGATGTGCAGGAGCGGGTAGTAACCGAAGTGTTCGCGCTGCGCATCGATGTTGGCCAGGGAATAGACCGCCACCGCGAGCCCCATCAGCCCGGCCAGCACGACCATGATCGCGCTGAAGAGGTCTGCGACGAGGGTGATGCCATAGGGGGCGGGCCAGTTGCCGACCTGCGTCACCTGGATGCCGCTGCGCGAGACGAAGGACAGCAGGGCCAGTCCCGTGGCCAGCAGCGCGGCCGCGCCCAGCACGCTGAGCCAGCGCTGGGCGCGCAGCGACTGCCGGGCCAGCAGCGCGAGAATCGCGGTGAGCAACGGGATAATGAGCGGCAGGACCAGGGTGAGCGTCATCAGTTCGTGTCCGTGCTCTTCAGATCATCGAGGTCATCCGTGCCCAGGGTCTGATAGACGCGCTTGAACAACACCAGGGCGAATGCCTGGACGCCGAAGCCGATGACGATGGCCGTCAAAATCAGCGCCTGGGGCAAAGGATCGGCAAAAGGACCTTCGATGCTGGCGCGGCCGGAGGGAATCAGGGCCGGCTGGCCGCGGGTCAGGCGGCCCAGCGTGAAGATGAGCAGATTCGCGGCCTGACCGAGCAGCGCCAGGCCGATAATCAGGCGCACCAGGTTGCGCCGCATCATCATGTACAGGCCTGCGGCGTAGAGGCCGCCGATGACAAAGGCCAGGAAGGTCTCCATGTTACGCCTCCGCCAGACCGAAGATGATGGTCAGCGTCACACCGATGACGACCAGGTAGACGCCGATGTCGAACAACAGCGGCGTGCCCACTTTGCCCAGCAGGGGCACTGCGTACTCGCTCCACAGGCCGGTCATGAACGGCTGTCCCGCGATCAAGCTGATCACTCCGCTGGTCAGGGCCACCAGCAGCCCCAGACCGATGAGGCTGCGGGAATCGATCCCGAGCGTACGGCGCGCCGTGGCCACATCGTACGCGATGGCGTACAGCGCAAAGGCGGCCGCGGCCACCAGGCCGCCCACAAACCCGCCTCCCGGCTCATTGTGCCCGCGCAGCAGCAGGAAAATGGAGAACAGCAGCAGCAGCGGCAGCATGTAGCGCGTCGCAGTGGAGAGAATCAAAGACGTCATATGCTTGTCCCGTTCACTTGTCCGAACGCAGCTTCAACAGGGCAAATACCCCGATTGCGGCGACGGACAAGACCGTGATCTCGCCCAGGGTGTCCAGGCCCCGGAAGTCCACCAGGATCACATTATCGATGTTGCGGCCGCGCGCGAGCGGCACCGCATTCTCGGCAAAGAAGGGCGACAGCCGTGATTCCATCGGCATGGCCGTCGTCACCAGCACCAGGACGGTCATCAGGGCGCCGGCGGACAGGGCCACCACCGCATCGCGCACCCGCGCCGGCCGCGCGGTCAAGCGCGCGAACCGGGGCAGGCGGTAGAGCACCAGCACGAACAGGAACACGGTCAGCGTCTCGATGGCAAACTGCGTCATCGCAAGGTCCGGCGCACCGAACAGGGTATAGATGAGCGCCACACCGTAGCCGACGACGCCGAGCGCCGCCACCGAGGTCAGCCGGGAGGACGATGAGATGGCCACCACCGTGGCCGCCAGGATGAGCAGGCCGACCAGCACCTCATAGAAGCGCACGTCGATGTTGGCTTCGGGCGACCAGATGACGCCGCCGCGGGTGACCAGGGCGAAGGCAGACAAACCCACGGTCGTCAGGATGGTGATAATCAGGTAATAGCGCAGATAGCCGCTCTGCAGGATGCGCGTCTGCGCGCCGGCCACGCGGTTCAGGCCGCGCAATGCCAGGTCGTATCCGCGCTGCGGCCCCCAGCGGCCCGCATGGCGCAGCAGCGAGATGACCCAGGGCGCGAAACGCGTGAGCGCACGGTACACGGCCTCTCGTCCCACGTAGATGGCCGCGCCCACCACGACGGTGAGGATGCTCAGCGCGAGGATGGGGCTGACGCCATGCCAGAGGGCCAGCTCGATCTCCGTCGGCTGCGCGCGCACCGCGCTCGCCGCTGCGGATACCAGCGTGCTGGGGAGGGCCTCCGGCAGCAGGCCGTTCAGCAGGCCCAGCCCGGCCAGGACGACCGGCCCCAGCCATAGGGCGAGCGGCGCTTCGTGGGGTTTCTTGGGAGGGTCCCCGCGTCGTCCGAAGAAGGGGCGCAGGCTGACCATCCCGGCCACGGCGACCAGCGCCATGTTGGCTGCCACGCCCGCCACGGTGACCAGCACCGCCGCGCGCGGAGCTTGCAGCTTGGCCTCGTAGAACAGTTCCTTGTTGATGAATCCGAGCATGGGCGGCAGACCGGCCATGGAGAGCGCGGCCAACACGGCCGCGGCCGCGGTGATGGGCATGGCCCTTGCGAGCCCGCCCAGCCGCCGGATGTCCCGGGTGCCTGTCTCGTGGTCGAGGATGCCTGCCACCAGGAACAGCGCACCTTTGTACAGCGCGTGCACCAGCAGGAAGAGCATGGCCGCCTTCACCGAGAGGGTCGTGTCCAGCCCGAGGAGCAGCACGAGCATGCCCAACGTGCTGACGGTCGAGTAGGCGAGGATGCGCTTGAGGTCCGTCTGGACGAGCGCCAGGAGCGCGCCCAGGAGCATCGTCGCCAGCCCCGCGCCGGTGACGAGGTAGTGCCACTCATCGGTGCCGCCGAGCAGCGGGCTCAGGCGCGCCAGCAGGTAGACGCCGGCCTTGACCATGGTGGCCGAGTGGAGGTAGGCGCTCACGGGCGTGGGCGCTTCCATGGCGTTTGGGAGCCAGAAGTGGAAGGGCGCCTGGGCCGACTTCGTGAACGCGCCGAGAAGGATCAGCAGCAGGGCGGGCACGTAAAGGGCATGTTCGCGGACTGCGTTGCCGTTGCTGAGGAGCGCCGCCAGTTCCAGGCTGCCGCCAATCTGCCCCAGGAGGAGCAGCCCGGCCATCAAGGCGAGCCCGCCCCCGCCTGTGACCAGGAGTGCCTGCAACGCGGCCGCGCGGGCCCCCGGCCGGTCATGGTCCAGGCCGATGAGCAGGAAGGATGTCAGGCTGGTCAGCTCCCAGAAGACGAAGATCGTGAGCAGGTTGCCGGCCAGGACGACGCCGAGCATGGAGGCCATGAACATCAGCACCAGCGTGTAGAAGCGGGTAAGCTGCGGTTGGCCGGCCAGGTAGCTGCCGGCATAGATGATGACGAGCGCGCCGATGCCGGTGATCATGAGCGCGAACAGCAGGCTCAAGCCGTCGATATAGAATGACAGGTTGATGCCCAGCCCCGTGGCCCAGGGCCGGGAGATGGTGATGGCCTCCCCGTCGGCGACGGACCCGAGCAGGCTGGCAAAGTAGACCGCCAGCCCGGCGGGCAGCAGCGCGAGCAGCCAGCCGGTGGCCCCGCGCGCGACCCGGTGCAGCCACGGCGCGATGACGGCCAGCACAAAGCCCGCTAAGACTGCGAAGATGATAACCATGGCCCTCTCACGGTTTCCAGACCCTATCGTTGCGCCGCGTTGTCCCGGCGCGGCGCTTGCTCGATGGCCGCCAGGTCATCGCGAATGGCGTGTTTCATCGGGATGCCGATGCGGTGGGCGGCCGAGCCGATGGCGTGGGAGGTGACCGGCCCGCCGATGACCAGGAGCACGATGAGCACCAACCCCTTGCCGAACTCCAGCGGTGTCAGCGCGACCGTGGCGAGCAGGAGCAGCGCGACTCCGAACACGCTCACCTTGCCGGTCGCGTGCAGCCGCGTGTAGACATCCGGCAGGCGGACGAAGCCTACCACGCCGACGATGGAGAATGCGGTGCCGATGATTACAGCGATGATGGCGATGAGTTGGAAGAGTGTGTCCATTGCGTCCAGCCCGGTACGGGTTCCATCTAAAACATCTGCTGGTCCGAGATGTATTTCGCCAGCGCGATCGTGCCGACGAAGCCCAGGGCGGCCAGGCCCAGCGCCACATCGATATAGGTTGAGTTGACCAGGATCAGCGCGATCAGCACCAGCACGGCCAGTATCAGCGTGCCCACCAGGTCGCTGCCGATCAGGCGGTCGATGACGTTCTCCCCGCGCCACACGCGCCAGACGCACACCGCAATCAGGGCGACGTGGATTGCCAGGGCGATATCAAGGACGCTGGAAAGGATTTGGCTCATCTTCTTTCGTTCCAGGCAGCGCAGGCCGGGTAGGTCAGGCGAAAATCTTGCTCAACAGGTCGCGGCGCATGGCCTGCGCCTCGGTCGCGTATTGGGCCGCATGCGTGGCATCCAGGCAGTGCGTGTACAGGACGCCCTTATCGTCGATGCCGATCACCAGCTCACCCGGCGTAATCGAGAGCGCATGGGCGCTGAGTGCGGTCGCCAGCTCGCTCGTGCAGCCCGAGTGAATGGCTACGATGCCCGGCTGGATCGGCAGCTTGGGGTCGAGCACGATGCGCGCCACCCCGATGCCGCTCCTGACCACATCGGCGGCCAGGATCGCGACATAGCGGATGGTCGCCCAGAGCGCAGCCGGCAGCCTGCGCACGTCGATGCGGCCCGGCCGGGGCCGCAACAGCAGCGCGGCAACCGCGGCTACCAGGATGCCCAGCACGATGTTGCTGAGTTGCAGGTTGCCGGTCAACGCCAGGTAAATGACCAGCAGGATGAGAATGGTGCGGACATAGTGCATAGTCGTCTGCCCTAACGCCCCAGCACGGCCGTGATATAGAGGGTCGGATCGCCCAGCCACGCCGCCGTGGCGTTGGCCAGGCGCAGGAGCGGCTCGGCCCACAGCCCCAGCAGCAGGCACAGGCCAATCAGCAGGGTCGGGGCCAGCAGGTTGTCACCGCCCGACTTGGCCTTGACCCCCTCTGCAGGCGGCGTCCACCAGATGAGCTGGAAGGCCCGCACCACATAGACCAGCGTCAGGATGCCGGCCACGCCGATGATCGCCAGGGCCGGATACTCGCCGGCCAGCACGCCGCTGCGGAACAGGGCCAGCTTGCCGACAAAGCCGTTGGTGGGCGGGATGCCGGCCAACGCCAGCCCGCCCAGCAGGAACAGCCCGCCCATGTAGGGCAGCGTCTTGCCTACGCCGGTGATGTTGGCAAACGCGGCGGACTTGATGGGCGCGCGGCTGGCAACTGCGCCGGCCAGCATCAGCAGGGCGGCCTTGATGAGGCTGTGATTGACCGTCAGCACGAGCGCCGCGGCCAGCGCAAACGGCGTGCCCCAGCCGATGCCGGCCAGGATCAGGCCGATCTGCGCCAGGGTCGAGTAAGCCAGCATGCGCTTGGCGTTGTGCGTGCCCAGCGCGGTCAACCCGCCGAACAGGATGCCGGCGATGCCCAGGACGACCAGCAGCCCCTTCAGCGTGGCGGCCTGGGGCAGAAAGAGCAGCGTGGTCATGCGCAGGAAGCCGTAGACGCCCAGCTTCACCACCACGGACGAGAGCATCGCGCTGACCGGCGTCGGCGCGGCGGTGTGGAAGTCGGGCTGCCAGAAGTGCAGCGGCACGACGGCGCTCTTCGCCATGAAGAACACGAACATCAGCACCACGGCCATCGAGTGTAAGGGCGGCAGCGCGGCCCCCGCCTGAGCCTGCAGCAGGATGCGCTGGGCCAGGTCGGCCATGTTCAGCGTGCCGTAGGAGACGTACAGCGCGCCCACCGCACTGAGCAGGAAGATGGCCGCGAACAGGCTGATGAAGAAGTATTTGTACGCGGCCTCCGCGCCGTAGCGGTCGTCGGAGATGGCCGTCAGCACCGCGCCCGATACCACCAGCAGCTCGGCGAACACGAACAGGTTGAAGATGTCGCCGGTCAGGAACGTGCCCGTCAGGCCCGTGGTCAGGGTCAGGAAGAGCGGATAGAAGGCCGGGTAGGTGACGCACTTATCGCGACAGCCGAGCGCGTAGAGCATGCCCGTCACCATCACCCCCTGGGCCATCACGACCATGCTCGCACCCAACAGGTCGCCCACTAACCCGATGCCGAACGGCGCGACCCAGCCGCCCAACTGGAACACGACCGGCCCGCGCACCCACACGGTCTGCAACAGCACGACGGCCGCGGCGAACGAGGTGAGCAGCGTGCCGAACGACCACGCGCGCTGGACGCGCGGCCAGCGCCAGGTCAGCAGCCCGACGGCTGCGCCGGTCAGCGGGATAAGGATCGGGAGCAGAACGAGGTGTCCGTTCACTGTGTCAGGGCCTCACCGATCCTGCGAGCCATGTCACACGCCAGGGGCTGCTTCGTTCGTCGCTCAATTCCTCAACTCCGAGATTTCATCAGAATCCGCGGTGTGATAGCGCGTCGAGAGCACATAGAGCAGCGCCAGCACCAGCGAGAATCCGGCCATGCTGATGACGATCGCAGTGAGCACCAGCGCCTGGGGCAGCGCGTCGCTGCGCTGGCCGGTCTCGTTGACGTAGGCCGCGACCAGGCCCTGGTACGCGCCGGTGGACAGCAGAAACAGATTCACCGCATTCGAGATGATGATCAGCCCGATGGTGGAGCGGACCACGTTGCGGCGCAGCATCTGGAAGATGCCCACCCCGAACATCGCGCCGATGGCCAGTGCCTTGAGCAGATCCATAGTGCTTCCTGGTCTTCCTGTATCAACAGAGCTGGATGGCCGGCCTACTGCTCTGCCGGCGCATCCTTCGGATGGCCCAACGCGCCCAGGGTCATGGACGCGCCGCCGAGCACCGTCAGGCAGATGGCCGCCTCGAAGATGAACGAGGTGCTGAGTGCGAAGCCCCTCGGCAGCGGCAGCCCGAGCATCTTACCATAGTCGAGGTTGGCAAAAAACGAGCCGGTCAGTACGGCGGCCAGGACGGCATCCAGGATGACGAGCAGCAGTCCCGCACCGATAAGAGTGAAGGGCCGCAACCACGGCAACTGCCGCCGTGTTTCTTCGTAGCCGAACACCACGTACCAGAACGCGATGGCCAGGCTGATGATGACGCCCGCGGTGAAGCCGTCGCCGGCCTGGTCATGGCCGTACATCATCTGCACCGAGCCCAGAATCAGCGTCACCGGCAGCAAGACATGCGCCAGGACCCGTACGAACGGTGAGGGCCGGAGCCCGCCGATGCCCATGATGCGATGATCGTGTGCTTCGTCGCCGAGGCCGTACTCGTGTTCCGGGCCGTGGGCGACGGGTTGGTCAGCGAGAATTGCGGCTGTGGGGGTTCCGGCGGCCGCGGCTGCCGGTCTGCCCTTCCCCCAATCCGCGCGGGCGGCATAGCGCAGCAGCGTATAGACGCCCAACCCTGCCAGCCCGAAGACGGCGATCTCGATGAGCGTGTCGAAGCCGCGGAAGTCGATCACGATGGCGCCCACGATGTCGGCCGCGCCGGTGAGGGGCTTGGCGTTGGCTTCGTAATACGGGGTGACGACGCTCACGCGCGGCCGGGAGGTCAACGCGACGAAGGTCAGGATCATCACGGCGAACCCGCCCGCGGCCGCAATGATGGCATCGCGCACCAGGCCGGCCCGGCTCTGCTTGAAGGTCAGCTCCCAGGCGCGACGGCGCTGTTCGCGCGGCAGGCTTGTGAGCGCCAGCACGAGGATCACCACGCTGAGGATGTCGACGACGACCTGGACGAGCGCCACGTCAGGCGCAGGCTCCAGGACCATGATGACGGCCACGCTCAACCCCGACGCGCCCAGCGCCAGGATGGCGTTGAAATCGCGGCGGAGGAAGATGCTGAGCGCGGCGGCGGCGGTCGCGAGGCCCAGGGTGAAGACGCGCAGGATCGTGAGCTCATCCAGGGTGAACGGCGGGATGGTCGTGGGCAGCGGCATGCGGCCGAACAGCAACATCAGCACGACGAGGCTGCCCAGCATCGTCGCGAGGTAGCGGCGGAGCTGGCCCGACTGGGTGCGCGTCGCGATGTAGGCGCCGCGGTCCAGCAGCCGGAGCGCGGCGGCATACCAGGCGTTGAAGCTGATCCGCTCAGGCACGCGCTGCTGCAGGGCACGCGCACGGGCGCGGAAGGTCCATAGTACCAGGCCCAGCGAGACGGCCACGATGCTCAGAATTAGCGGTGGGTTGATGCCGGTCCAGAGGGCCAGCGATACCTTGACGGTGTCGCCATAGGCGGCGGCCGCGGCGTTGGCGAAGAAGGTCGCCAGCCCCTTCGGCTCCGGCAGCAGGCCCAACGCCAGCGACAGCAGCGCCGGCACCGCGGGCATGGCGATCATCCAGCGGGGCGCTTCATGCGCGTGCACGTGGGGATCGCGCGGCCCGCCCATGAATGCCTCCCAGATCAACGTGCCGGCCTGGGCCAGGATCAGCGCGCCCGCGATCACGGCGGCAGCCGCCAGCAACGCCACGCCGGCCGGTGGGATGCTGGGGTGGGTCACGGAGGCCAGCAGCGTCTCCTTGGCCAGGAAGCCGAACATGGGCGGCAGGCCGGCCATCGAGAGGCCGGCGACGGCGCCCACGGCGAAGGTGAAGGGCATGACGCGGCGCAGGCCGCCCAGGCGGTCCAGGTCGCGCGTGCCGGCCTCGTGGTCCACGATGCCGGCGATGAGGAAGAGGGCCGACTTGTACAGCGCGTGCGCGACCACGCTGATGACCAGCGCCTTGAACGCGTTGGAGGTGTCGTCGCCGATCAACATGACCAGGACGCCGAGCTGGCTGACGGTGGAGTAGGCCAGCAGGCTCTTCATGTCGCGCTTCTTGAGCCCGAGGTAGGCGCCGGTCAGCATCGTGAGCAGGCCGAAGCTGGTGAGGAGCCAGAACCAGGCCTCGGTGAGACCCAGTGCGGGGTTCATGCGCGCCAGCAGGTAGATGCCGGCCTTGACCATGGTCGCGGAGTGAAGATATGCGCTGGCGGGCGTGGGCGCGGTCATGGCATCGGGCAGCCAGATGTGCGCCGGAACCTGCGCGCTCTTGGTGAACGCGCCGAACGCGACCAGGCCGAGCATTATGCCATAGACCGGGCTGCTGCGCAGGACGTCACCGCTCCGGAGGATGGTGGCGTAGTCCATGCCGCCGGCGGTCGCGCCGACAAAGAGGAGCCCGGCCAGCAGTGCGATCCCGCCGCCGCCGGTGATGAACAGGGACTTGAACGCGCCCCGGCGTGCGGCCTCGTCCTTATATTTGTACGCAATCAGCAGGAACGAGGCGAGGCTGGTGCCCTCCCAGAAGACGAACAGGGTGATGACATCGCCGGCCAGCAGCACGCCCAGCATCATGGTCATGAACAGGAACAGGTAGGCCAGGAAACGCCACGCGCTGTTATCGCCCTTGAAATAGTAGCCCGTGTAGACCACGACCAGCGTGCCGATGCCCGAGACCAGCAGGAGGAAGAGCGCGCTCAGGTTGTCGAAGTAGAGGCTCGCGGCCATCCCGAGCGACGGCATCCAATCCACGGTGAGCGTCAGCGCGCGGCCGTCGGTCATGGCCGGCAGGCGGCTGAGGAAGAAGATGAAGGCGGCCAGCGGTAAGCTCGCCAGCAGCCAGGCAGTCCGGGTGATGCTCAGGCGGCGGTTGAGCGCAGGATGGCCGTAACCCGCGGCCAGCAGTGCGCCGGCCAGGGTCAATATGAGGGGGAGGAAAAGCCACGGGTCGTGCATGTGCGCCATTCTACACGAAGAATCGATGGACGCCAAAGGAACACCCGCCCCAGGGTCAGCAGGAGATAGAGGGCAATCCCGAGGATGCCCTGGAGATAGCGTCTGGTGTTCTGGGGCATCACTTCCTCGCTCTCAGGGCGGACCGGGCCGCGTGATAGCCGCACATGCCATGGACGCCGCCGCCGGGCGGGGTGGAGGCCGAACACAGGTAGATGCCGGCCGCAGGGGTGGCGTATGGGTCGCGGCTGAGGACCGGCCGGGCGAAGAACTGCGGCAGGTCCTGCGCGCCGCCAATCACATCGCCGCCCACGTAGTTGGGGTTGTAGGCCTCGAAGTCCGCCGGCGCCATGACGTGCCGCGCGAGGATGCGCGCCTTGAAGCCGGGCGCGAACCGCTCCACCTGGGCCTCGATGCGTTCGACCATCTCATGTTGTGACACGGCGTCGTGCGCGCTGTGCAGGTTAGGGACATGGCAATAGGCCCAGGCCGTATGTTTGCCCGCCGGTGCGCGGGTCGGGTCGAAGAGGCTCGGCTGGGTCAAGATGAGGTAGGGCTGTTCGGGGTGCGAGCCGTGCCACGCCGCCCGTTCCGAGCGTGCCATCTCGGCCAGCGTGCCGCCGAGGTGCACGGTGCCGGCGGCCCGGCATTCGGCCGTACGCCAGGGGATCGGGCCATCCAGCGCCCAGTCGAGCTTGAATGCGGCCGGGCCGTGGCGATAGCGCGCCAGCTTGCGCCGGTACGCATAGGGCAGGCGCTCGCCCGCGATGCGGACCAGGTTGATAGGACTGACGTCGAAGAGGTAAGCGCTGGCCCGCGGCAGGTCCGCGAACGAGGCGACGGGCCGCGCCGTCTCGATCTGGCCGCCCAGGTCGCGCAGGTACGCGGCCAGGGCATCGGCAATGGCCTGCGAGCCGCCCTGCGCGATAGGCCAACCGACCGCGTGCCCGGCCATGCCCAGGACGAGGCCGTACGCGGCGCTGGCCGGCCGTTCGAGCGGCAGAATCGAGTGGGCGGCGATGCCGGCGAACAGGGCGCGGGCGCGTTCGCTGCGAAACCAGAGCCGCGCCAGGAGAGTGGCCGGCAGCAGGGCCTGGATTCCGAACCAGATAAAGGCCAAGGGGGAGCGGGGCAGCAGCGGCAGCGGTCCGAGTAAATCCTCCGTCACGGCAGACCAGCGCCGCACCAGCGGACCCATCAGCCGTCCGTAGGCCGCGGCATCGCGGCCCAGGCCCGCGGCTGTGGCGGCCACCGAGCGGTCCAGCACGACCGCGGTGCCATCGTCCAGCGGGTGCGCCAGGGGCAGGGGCGGCTCGATCCAGCGCAGCCCGTAGCGGTCCAGCGGCAGGTCCCGGAAGAAGGGCGACGAGAGGCCGAGCGGATGCACGGCGGAACAGACGTCGTGGCGGAAGCCGGGCAGAGTCATCCCGGTCGTGCGCGTGCCCCCGCCGACCGTGGGGGCGGCTTCGAGCACCCGCACCGCGCGGCCCGCGCGCGCCAGCGTGACGGCCGCGGCCAGTCCGTTCGGCCCTGCGCCGATGACGACGGCGTCGTAAACGACGGCGTCGTAGGCAGATGACGGAGGCACCTCAGATATCCTTCCTGACGCGGAGGCCGGGCAGCTTGCCTCTTACGCTCAATTCTACGATAGGGACACATGCATGTCCAGTGACACAGGGCGAAGTCATGTTGCAATCGGGCCTTCCACCTGGTAGTTGAAACTGCGGCTACCCCTACGAAACCGGCCTACGCCGGTTAGTTCCAGTCTGCGTAGGCAGACTTCGCAAGGGTAGCCGCAACTTCAGTTGCCAGGCGGGTTCACCTGGCGCACTATGAAACCGCCCTGCCAGTGACACGGGTGTGTTGGGCGCGTTTCATACTGGGGGCGAACGCGGCCAGCGCGCATACGCGAATGGCGCTGCGGCGCTGGGCACGGATACACGAATATCCCGCCGCGGCGCACACGATTCGCGTATTCGTGGCGCGCCAGCGCATTCGTTTATCCGCGATGGCCGCGCCCCCAACGTGAAACGCACCCGGGTGTGTTTTCGCACACTGACGACAGGAAGCGCGGGCACAGCGGCGCACGGCCCCATCGTATAAAATCACCGGCACTGATTGGATAAGGTGAAGAGACGGATGAAGCACTTAGAAATATTTCCAATGTTGATGCTGGTCGCCGTACTGGCTATCGGGTGCAGCACGGGCGCGGCGCAGGAGCCGCCCACGGCCGCGCCGGTGGCGGCCGTCAGCGCGACGCCGGCAGCCACCGCGACGCCGCAGCCGCCCACGGCAACGGCCACCATGGCCGCGAGCGCTACGCCTGCACCGACAGAGACGCCCACCAGCACGCCGACTGCGACAGCGTCACCCACCGTCACGGCGACGCCCAGCCCGACGCCTACGCCGCTGCACCCGCTGATGATCGAAGTGATGCGGCAGGGGGAGTACCCCGGCAGCGATATCGTCATCGAGCAGGTACTCCAGCCCGGCGCGAACTACCAGCGTTACCTGGCGTCGTACCTGTCCGAGGGGCTCAAGATCTACGCGCTCCTGACGGTTCCTAACGGAACTGGTCCTAACGGCGAGAAGCCCGCGACCGGCTGGCCCGCAGTCATCTTCAACCACGGTTATATTCCGCCCGCGCAGTACCGGACGACGGAGCGCTATGTCGCGTATGTCGATGCCTTTGCGCGCAGCGGGTACATCGTCTTCCGGCCCGACTACCGCGGGCACGGCAATTCGGAGGGCGAGGCGGAGGGCGGCTACGGCTCACCCGGCTACACGATCGACGTGCTGAACGCGGTCGGGTCGGTGAAGCGCTACGCGGACGCAGACCCGGACCGCATCGGCATGTGGGGCCACTCGATGGGCGGCCACATCACGCTGCGCGCGATGGTGACGACGTCCGACATCAGGGCGGGCGTCATCTGGGCGGGCGTGATTGCCTCCTACCCGGACATGATGAACAACTGGCGGCGGCCAAGCAGCGCCCCGCCGCTCAACATCCCGGAGCGGCAGCGGCGCTGGCGGCAGGAACTGACCGACACCTACGGCACGCCGGAGGAGAACCCGGCCTTCTGGGCGACCATCTCACCCGCCAACTACCTGGCAGACCTGTCCGGCCCGGTCCAGCTGCACCACGGGACCGGGGATGTCGAGGTGCCGGTCGAGTTCTCGCGCGATGTGTACCAGCAGGCGCAGGACGAGGGGATCGGCATGCCGGTCGAGTATTACGAGTACGCGGGCGACAATCACAACCTGTCGAACAACCTGGGCCTGGCCCTGCAGCGGTCGGTGGCGTTCTTCGACCGGTATGTGAAGAACGCGGGCGGGGAGTAGGGGGCGCGGCCGTCGTCAACGAATGGGGCAACGAATGAACGAATGGCCGTGCCGGACGAGGATTCGTTCATTCGTGGCGTGATTCGTTGACGGCCGCGCTGACGACGTCCACCCGGTGCTCCGCACCGTCATCGTGCAGTTCGACGAGGTTTCCGGCCAGCGGCCGGCCGTCCACGGTGATGGTCGGGGCGGCCGAGCTCCCGTCACGGCGCACCTGGATGTGATAGGTGGCCGAGCCGTGGCGGTAGGTGGCCTCGAAGCCGGGCCAATCCGGCGGGATGCAGGGGTCGATCTGCAGGCCGCCCGCTGTCCGGCGGAGACCGAGGATGCCCTCAATCCCCAGGCGATACATCCAGGCCGCGGAGCCGGTGTACCACGTCCAACCGCCCCGGCCCGTATGGGGCGCGACGCTGTAGACATCGGCGGCAATCACGTAAGGCTCGACCTTGTACCGGTCCACGGCGGCCGCGGTGTCCGCATGGAGGACCGGGTTGAGCAGCCGGAAGAGCCTCTCGGCGGTGGCTGCGCGGCCGAGCTCGAGATACGCCCAGGTCGTCCAGATGGCAGCATGGGTATACTGGCCTCCGTTCTCGCGCGTGCCGGGCACGTAGCCCTTGATATAGCCTGGGTCATGCGGCGTCTGGTCGAAGGGCGGGGTGAACAGCAGGAGCAAGCGGTCCTCAGCGCGTACCAGGCGCTCCAGCACGGCATCCATCGCCCGGCCCGTTCGGACAGGATCGCCGGCCCCGGACAGCACGGACCACGATTGCGCGATGGCGTCGATCTGGCACTCGCTGTCCGAGCCCGAGCCCAGCGGCGTGCCGTCATCGTAGTAGGCCCGCAGGTACCAGTCGCCATCCCAGCCGTGCGCCTCCAGCGCCTCCTGCAATGCGGCGGCCTGCTCGCGGTAGGCGACGCCCTGGGCTGCATCGCCGCGCGCCTCGCACACGGCTGCAAAGCGCACGAGCGTTGCGTGCAAGAACCACCCGAGCCAGATGCTCTCGCCCCGGCCCTCGACGCCGACGCGATTCATGCCGTCGTTCCAGTCGCCGCTCCCCATCAGCGGCAGGCCATGCCCGCCGGCCGTGTGCCCGCGTTCGAGCGCGCGGCGGCAGTGGTCGTACAGCGTCCCCTGGAAGGTCGTGGACGCATACTCGCCGTAACGATCGTCTTCGCCCTCTGCGAGCGGCGGCGCTTGCAGGAAGGGCACTCGTTCGTCCAGGATGGACAGGTCGCCGGTGGCCTCGATGTAGTGGGCTGTGACGTAGGGCAGCCACAGCAGGTCATCGGAGCAGCGGGTGCGCACCCCGCGGCCTGACGGCGGGTGCCACCAATGCAGTACGTCGCCGTCCTCGAACTGGCGGCCGGCCGCGTTGAGGATGTGCGCGCGGGCCAGGTGGGGCGCGGCATGGACCGCGGCCATAACGTCCTGCAACTGGTCGCGGAAGCCGAACGCGCCGCTCGACTGATAGAAGCCCGAACGCCCCCAGATGCGGCAGGCGAGGCTCTGGTACAGCAGCCAGCGGTTCAGCAGCAGGTCCATGCTCGGTTCAGGCGTCCGGACCTGCACGGCGTCCAGCAGGCCGTCCCAGAAACCGTGCACGGCCTGCCAAGCCTGCTCGACTGCGTCTCCGTCCTGGTAGCGGCACGCCAGCGCGAGGGCCTCGGCGCGGTCTGCGCCCTGGCCGAGCAGGAACCACACTTCGTCGCTGCCGCCCGGCGGCAGGTCGATGTGTACCTGCAGGGCTGCGCAGGGGTCGAGGCCGGCCTGGATCGTGCCGCTCAGGCCGATGCGCTGCAGCGCGGCCGGGCACCCGAGCGTCCCGTGCCGGCCGAGAAACTCCGCGCGATCTGCTGTCAGGCCGTGCAGCCGCCGGCTCGGCGCGGCGAACGCCACCCGCTCGCCGAACTCGGGATACCACGGATTGCGGGCCAGCAGTGCCTGGCTATCGTCGTCGAAGTCGGGGATGACGAATTGCGCGGTGGCGGCGCGACTCGTGCCGAGCAGCCATTCCGCATAAAAGGTGGCGGTGATGCGCCGCGGCCGCTCCGTGGCATTCTCCAGGCGCAGATGGACGATCTTCACCGCCGCGTCAGGCGGCACGAAGAGACGCAGGCGCTGGCGCAGCCCGTGGCTGTGATGCTCGAAGGTCGTGTAGCCCGCGCCGTGACGCACGAGGTAGGGCTGGTCGGCGCCCGCGGGCTGCGGCGTGGGCGTCCAGACTTCTGCGGTCTCCTCATCGCGCAGGTACAGCGCCTCGCCCGGCGGGTCGGTCACGGGGTCGTTCGACCAGGGGGTCAGCCGGTTCTCGCCGCTGTTCAGCGCCCAGGTGTAGCCGCCGCCCGATTCCGAGACGAGGAAGCCGAACGCGGGGTTGGCCACGACGTTGACCCACGGCACAGGCGTCGGATGTGGCGGGTCAAGGTAGATGACGTATTCCCTGCCGTCAGGACTGAAGCCGCCCAGCCCGTTATCGAAGGCGAGGTCCGCCGGCCGCATGACCGGCGGGAGGGGCGGCCCGGCCTGCTCCGGCACAGGGGTCGGCGCAAAGGCGGGCAACGGCGCGGGCTGTTGGCCCAGTCGCGCCAGCGTGCCGGCCAGGTTCCCCGCATCCGCATCCAGGATCACGCGCGCCGTCGTCTGCAGGAGAGTGTTGGCCGCCTCGTTCAACTGGTGGGCATAGAGCAGGAAGATGCCGCCGCGCTGATTGAGCCAGACGTCGCTATCCATGCGTGTGAGCAGCCGCTGAATCTGGTCGCGCAGCCCCTGGTCATAGCCAGCCAACTGCGTGTTGAGGATCACCAGGTCGATCATCAGGCCGCGCTTGCGCCAGTAAGCATGGGCGCGCAGCAGTTCGCGCACGAACCCCAGCGCTTCTTCTTCCGCGATGCGCACGAGGAGCAGCGGATAGTCGCCCGAGATGCCATGAGCCCACAGGTCGGGTTGGCCCCGTGTGTTAGCCTGCAGGACCTCCGGCTCGGCCCGGAGCCCATGGTGCCCGTAGAGCAGCGCGGACAGCAGCGTCTGGAAGCGCTCGAGATCGGCGGATGACAGTGTGGACTGGCGCAGCTCGAGTTCGGCGCGCGCGCGCGACTGACCGATGGCGTGCTCAACCGAGGGCCAGGCCCGGTAGCGCTCGATGGTTGCCTGCAGCGCCTCGCGGGAGGGGGCCGCGGCGGTGATGAACGCGAGCTGGGTGGTGGCGCCGCCCGGCAGTTCGACCTCATACTGCAACGCCATGATGGGGTCCAGCGTGGCGCCGACCGAGCCGCGCAACTGGCCGCCGGGACCTGTATCTTGTGAGCCGGCCAGCGCGGCCGGCGCGGCCACGCCCGCCGTTCCACGGCCAAGGAACGCGGCCCGGTCGCTCTCATAGCCGGCTGCCCGCGCGGTGTCGGCGCCCTCGCTGAGCACGAAATGGGCCATAAAGACCGGTGCATCGCTCGCGGCGCGCGGGCGCCGCCTGAACAGGAGCGCGCCCGTTTCGGACTGATATTCGCTTTCGATGAACAGCTTGCTGAAGGCCGGGTGACGCTGGTCTGTCGCCGGGTCGGTCATGACCACTTCGGCATAGCTGGTGAGCGCCAGCCGCCGGGCCTGCTCGCCCTGGTTGTGCAGCGTGACGCGGCGGATTTCGGCATCGTCATCCGGGGCCACCGCGACCTCCAGCGTCAGCGCAATCTGGTCGTCGGTGCGCTGGAATTCAGCCTTGTGTGGGTAGAAGCGCACTTCGCTCGCCGCTGGCGCCACACCTGCCGGCTGATGCGTGGCCGACCACAGCCGGCCGCTCGCACGGTCCTGCACGTAGAGCCAGGTGCCCCAGTTATCGCGCGTGGTGTCGGGCTGCCAGCGGGTCAGCGCGATGTCGCCCCAGCGGCTTTGGCCGGCGCCGGCTGCGGATATCAACACGCTGTAGGTTCCGTTCGACAGGCTATGGACAGCGGGCATGGGCGCGTGCACGTGGACCGGCCAGGGCGCGGAGACCACCGGCGCAACTGACCTGCGGGCCGGCGCAGCGTCGCCGGGCTGCGGGAACTCGAGCGGCGCATCCGTCGGCACGCGCTCCTGCAGCAGGAGGTCCACGCTTTGGAGGAGCGGGTCGGCATGGAAGCGCTGCGGCATGGGTGCTTCCTCGCCTGTGCGCAGCTCGTAGAGATAGTTGTCCAGCGCCAGGAAGATCATGCCCTGGTGATGCGCCATGTACTCGCGCACGACTGCGTGGTCACGGCCGAGCGGCAGGCGGCTGGCCGTGAAATCCAGCGCCTCATAGAGCCCGTAGATGCCGAGGCCGCCCAGCCGCGCCAGATGTGCCACGTTGTCCACGACCTCGGCCGGGCGGAACGGCAGGGCCAGCAGCGAAGCGTACGGTGCGACGACCGCGTCCTCGGCCAGGTCGCGCTTGTAGCCCAGCCCGGGCACGCCGAACGCGCGATACCGGTAGTTGTTGTTGCCGTCCAGCGCGTAGAAGCCCGACTCGGAGATGCCCCAGGGCTGTCCCCGGCGCCGGCCGTAGGCAATCTGGTGATCCACGGCCGCGGTCGCGCTCTCATGCAGCAGGGTCCCGGCATAGGAGCGCATGAACAGCGAGGGCATCAGGTACTCGAACATGGTGGCGCTCCAGGACAGCAGCGCACGGGCGCCGTTGACCTGGGTGAGCGGCCGGGCCAGGTGCATCCAATGGCTGCGGGGCACCTCGCGCTTGGCGAGGGCCACCAGGCTGGCGATGCGGGCCTCGGATGCGAGCAGGTCGTAATAGTTCTGGTCCAGCTTGCCCGCGGGCACGTTGTAGCCGATGTGGAAGACCTCGCGCTGGCGGTCGAACAGGAAGGCGAAATCTATCTCCCGGAAGTACTGCTCGGCCTGCGTCTCGATGTCGGTGAGGCCAGTCAGGAGTTCCTCGCCCATCGTCCGGGCTGCCGCGAGCTTCTCACACAGCGCGTCGCACCAGCTATGTACGTCGGCCACCTGGTGCGCATCGTACCGGTCCGCAGGGAGTTGGTCCACTGCAGCGAGGAGCCGGTCGACTGCCGCCTGCATCGCGGCGACGGCTGCCGGGTACTCTGCGAACGGGGGGATGCTCTGGAGGCTCTCCGCCAGTTCGTCATACGCGGCCCTCAGCGAATCCGGCAGTTCCGCCGCCTGGAGCAGGGCCGGCCGCTCCCTCAGCCAGGCGAGACCGGGCAGGAGCAGGTCAACCGTACGGTGGAAGGTGGATATCTGGTTCTTGATGCGCCCGACCGCGATGCGCAGCGTGCCCAGGGCCGCAGTGCCGATCACCGGCGCGTTCTCTGAGATGAGCTGCGTGAGCAGGGTTTCCAGGCGCGGCCAGCCCTCGCCGGCAACGTAGTCGAGGGTTGGACGCCACTTCGCCGGCTCGGCTTCGGCGGCCAGCACGCCGTTACGCAGTTCGCCGAGCAGCGTCCGCAGGTCGCGGGCGCCGGAGAGATTCTGCGCGGTTGCGAGGTCAGCCAGGAAATCATCGAGCAGACTCAATGTATCGGCCATGCCCTCCCAGCGGGCCCACCGCAGCACCGGCGCCGCGCGCACCTGCTCGCAGGCACGGCCGAGGATCCGCAGGCAGGCGGCGAGGTTGCCGCTGTCCACAGTCGATACGTAAGCCGGCGCCAGCGGAGCGAGGCTGCGCGTGTCATACCAGTTCAGGAAGTGGCCGCGAAAGCGTTCCAACTGCGCGAGGCTCTCGAAGGTCGCGCGCAGCCGGGAAACGAGGTTGATGGCGCCGATGTAGCCCAGGTCGTAGGCAGCGAGCGTGGAGAGCAGGAGCAGGCCCACGTTGGTGGGCGATGTATAGGACGCGACCTTGCCGAGCGGCGCTTCCTGGTAGTGGTCCGGGGGCAGCCAGTGGTCCTCCGGCCCGACAAAATCCTCGAAGAACAGCCAGGTGCGCCGGGCCAGGCTGTGCAGCGCGGTGCGCTGCGCCGCAGTGAGCGGTGCATGTTCGCGCCGGACGGGCTGGCTGATGCGAAAGGCGATCTCGGGGGCGATGGCCCAGAGGAGCAACAGGGGCAGGGCCGCAAACAGGCTGCCGGGCCGCAGCAGGGACAGGACGACGGCTGACGCAACTGCCACGAGCGGTGAGGCCAGCATCGTCCGCCAGGTGGGCCCGCGGCTGGCGGCCACCATCTGGGCCGACTGTGCAGCCGTCACCCATTCCAGCAGCCGCCGCCGGGTGAGCAGCACGCGCACCAGGCTGGCGCCGATCGCGTCGAGCATCTGCGCGGCTTCGAACGGCAGGAAGGCGACGGCGAGCAGCCAGCGGCGGAGCCCCGGCCACAGCGAGCGGGCCGCCTGCCGCCAGGCCAGCGGACCGCGGCCGCGGACGACGGGCGTCAGCGCGCCGGTCAGCGGCGGCACGGCGAGTGCGCCGACCGCGGCGACCGTCCACACCAGGGCTGCGCCGGGCAGGAAGAGCCAACCGGCCAGGAGCATCAGCAGGAGGGCAGGCGCGAGCAGGCTGCGCCGCAGGTTGTCGAGCAGCTTCCAGGTATCGATCCGGTCGAAGTCGGCCCGGACCTCCGGCAGCCCGGCGGGCTTCAGCAGGCGCGGCAGCAGCCACGGCAGGAGCTGCCAGTCGCCGCGGGTCCAGCGGTGCAGGCGGCGCACGTGCGCCAGGTAAGTGGCCGGATATTCCTCATACACCACGATATCGGTGACCAGCCCGACGCGGGCGTGGATCCCCTCGAACAGGTCGTGACTGAGCAGGGTGTTCTCCGGCGCGCGGCCGTCCAGGCTGCGCTCGAAGGCGTCGATGTCGTAGATGCCCTTGCCCACATAGATGCCGCTGCCGAACAAATCCTGATAGACGTTGGAGACGGCATTGGTGTACAGGTCCAGGCCGATATCGCCCGCGAAGATGCGGCTGAAGTGCGAGTAGTTGGCGCTGGCCGGGACAATCTCGGTGCGGGGTTGGAGCAGCCCATACCCGCGGCGCACCCGGCCCGTCTCGGGATCGGCCGCGGCGCGGTTGAGCGGATGGGCCAGGGTGGCGATGAGCGCACGCGCGCCGTCGCGGCCCAGGATGGTATCGGCGTCCAGGGTGATGACGTACTTCACTTGGCGGAGCGCGGCGGTCGGGCCAATGTAGGACACGATGGACGTATCCGTCGCGCCGCGCAGCCAGCGGTTCAACTCGTGCAGCTTACCGCGCTTTCGCTCCCAGCCAATCCACCGGCCTTCCTTGGGGTTCCAGCGGCGCTCGCGGTGAAACATGCAGAACGGGCCCTCGGCTGCGCCGGAGAGCGCCGCATAGCGTTCGTTCAACTGCGCGATGCCCGCGCGCTGCTGCTCCAGGAGCGCTTCGTCGCCCGGCAGATGTTGCTCGTCGGCATCGACGAAGTCGGTCAGCAGGGCGAAATACAGGTTGGCGTCGGGGTTGCGCAGGTAGTGCTGCTCGATCTGGCGCAGCAGCGAGGCCACGTCCTCCGCATCACCGATCAGCGCGGGCACGACCACCAGGCTGCGCAGGGCATCGGGAATGGTCGTCGCGCCGGACTGCTCGGCCAGGTCGAGCTTGGGCAGGGTGCGAGGCGGAACGATCAGGGTGATAATCCAGTCGACCGTCGCGATGGCTGCTGCAAGGGCCGGCATGAACGTGACGCCGACCGCCAGCAAGACCAGCCACGGGGAGCCCCCCTGTGTCGCGGCGTACAGCGCCGCGCCGAGCACCAGGAACGCGGTCAAAAACGCGGTGGAGCCCATGTAGACGCGGGCGGGATGCGCGAGCATGGCGCGCATGAGCCGGCTGCTGAGAGAAAAGCGGGCACCCACGCGACGTTCCAACGCGGTCCGGCCTTCGTCGACCAGGTAGTAACCCACGTGCGCCGCGGGGGGTGCAGCGAAGCCTGTCCAGGTCGCGTCCTCCGCTGCAGCTCCATCGGCTGCCCGCGTGGTCGGCGCGTATGACAGGTCCGCGCCGGCGCGCTGTGCCAGCTCGATGGCGGCCGCCGCGACATCTCGCTCGCTCTGCCCGCTCGCCAGCGCGAGGTCTTCGACGCGCCCGCGATAGCGATCCCGGGTGGCGCGGTCCATATGGCGGTAGACATCAGCGGGATCGGTGCGGAGGATCTGTTCCACCTGGCTGACGCTTTCGAAGAAGTCGCGCCAGTCGAAGTTGGCCATGGTGCGCAGGCTGGTGAAGCAGTTGCCCACGACCTCGTCGTCCGTGAGCGTATGGAGAAGCGGAGGCGCTGCAGGGCCGCGCGAAGCGCGCATCTCTGCCTCAGCCAGGGCGCGCCCGGTCACATCGCCGGCCGCGCGCGTCAGGACGGAGAGGATACCCCAGCGGAGCATGACCGGCAACGCCCAGATTTCGCCGATGGTCAGCGGCTGGGATTCCTGGTAGAGGGCGACAAAGCGGCGCACGCGCTCCATATCGAGCCGCGCATCGCTCTGCGTCACCAGCCGCTGCGCGATGTCGTAGATGCGCGGGTAACCGCGCAGCGGACCGTCCACCAGCTTGGGCAACTGCCCGTAGTAGCTGCGGGGCATGTCCTCGCGCACCTGGCGCAGGGCTTGCTGTGCCAGGTGCAGGTTATCCAGCATCCACTCGGCCGCGTGCGAGAGCGTCTGCTCGCCCTGTCCATCGCGCAGGTAGGCGACCGTTGCGGCCAGAAAGGTTTCCCGGGCCGCGATGCTCTCCAGCAGCCAGGGTTCGCGGCCGCGGCCAGGCTCGGCCCTGCCCTGAGCCGCGGCCAGGTGAGCGAGGGTTTGTGTGTCTGCTGAGTCGGGAGCGATCCCCGGTCCGGTGTCGTGTCTTTCCTCGCTCATACGGTCTGGCGACTTTCGATGTTGCGTACGACGACTTCCGCCTGTGTCAGGATGGACTGTTCACCGGGCGCATCCTGGAAAATCAACAAGGGACACGAGCCGTAGGCCAGGAAGCTGGCAACCAGGCTGCCGTGAGGCCAACGCGTTTCACCGGAGAAGCCATGCGCGCTGAGCAGCACCAGGTCTACGCGTTCTTGCTCGACCAGTGCGTGGAGTGTGCTGGCCACCTGGTGTGCCACGAGGAGACGCGTCTCAACCGTGGCCGGAGGCAACTGCAGGCGCACCCATTCGAGATAGTTCTCGGCCTCGACGCGGTTCCGCTCGACGATGCGGTCTGCCAGTTCGGTGTCTTCCTGGCTCGGCGGCGTGCGGCGGGGCATCACAGGTCGTTGGACCACGTGGGCGGCGAGCACCAGGGTCTCCGGGAGGCGGGCCAGGACGTTGGCCAGCGGCAGCACGGATTCGGCCCGGGCCGAGCCGTCGAGCGGCACGAGGATGCGTTTGTACTGGAGGGCTTCGCCTTCAGGAACCGGGGCGGCATGCGCGCGCACGATCATAAGCGAGGATCGGCTGCGCATGACCACCTTCTGCACCACACTGCTGACGTTCCAGCCGCTCAGCCCGGTCTGGCCGTGGCTGGCCAGGAGAATCAGCCTGAGGCCCTGCTCGTCCGCGAAGCCGACGATCAGCTCGGCGGGGTCGCCCGCGCTGACCTGCGCCTCACAGACAACGCCGGATGCGCGCAGGTGCTCGCACACACCCTGCAGATAGCTCTCCGCTTCGGCCCGGCGCAACTGCCATTCCAGCGGGTCCACCGCGCGGAGCCGGTCGGGTTGATCCGAGCCTGACAGGACGTGGAACAGGATGAGCTCGGCATTGAAGGCCTGCGCCAGTGCCACTGCGTGCGGCAGCACACACTCCGCAAGCGCGGAGCGATCCAGGGGAACCAGGATTTTATCGAACATAATAGTACCTCCTCACCCGCTTCGGGGTCTTCTGCCTGAGTGTTCAGGCAACCCCGACCGTAACACGGTGCCTCCTTGCCAGGTTGATAGGTTTCCTGGCCAACCTACGCAGAGTGTCGCTTGCCGTTGGGCAAGGCAGAGATCAGGGCGCGGCCGCAACGATTATGCACCGTTGCTGGGCCATCTATCATCTTATCTGGTTTGCAGGGTTGATGCGGTAAGCTTGCTTGCGTTGGGAGGTGAGGGAGGGGCCATCGCGAATATGCGAATGGGGCTCCGGCGCTGGGAGCGCATACGCGAAGTGCCGTGCCAGGAGAGGATTCGGTTATTCGTGTGCCATTCGGTTATTCGAGATGGCCGCCCAGCAAGTCTCCTATCGCAGCGCCTTTGCGACCGCTGCGGCGCGGCTGTCCACGTCGAGCTTCTCGAAGATGGCCTTGAGGTAGCGCTTGACGGTGTTCTCCGAAATGACCATTGCGCGGGCGATGCCCTTGTTGGTGAGGCCCTGCACCAGCAGGTCGAGCACCTCCCGCTCGCGGCGGGTCAGCCGGGCGACCTCGCCGCGGCCCGCGCGGCCGGCCGAGGTGGCCTCCTGCACGGCGGTGACGAAGCCGCTGCGCTCGAAGCGCTGCTTCTCCAGGCACGCGAAGACCGCGAACTCGCTGTAGAGCCGCTCCAGGTCGGCGGGGGTCGCCAGCCCGCTCACGACGATGGCCGGGATGCCGGCGGCTTTCGCCTCCCGCAGCACCTCGAAGCCGTCGCGGTTGGCCCCCGCGGCCAGCGAGTTCGCGAGCGACAGGTCTGCGACGACCAGGCTGTGCTTCTCCCGCCGCAGGTGGCCGAGCGCCTCACCATAGCTGAGGCACGCGTGGACGGAATAGCCGGCATCCGCCAGCAGCTCCGCCAGGATCGCGCGCCAGCCCGCATCATCTTCGACCAGCAGGGCCTTGCCAGGGTGCACCGAGAGAGCCGGTGGGGGTGCAGCGGCGAGCTTTGGCGGCGTGGTGGCCCCTCTCGTTGCGGCAGCCTCGCCCCGGGCAACGGGAGGCGCAGCAACCGGGGCCTGCGCCAGCATCTCCCGGATGACCTGGCGGAACTCTGCACGGCGGAAGGCCTCCTTCCGCAGGCAGGTGTGTGCGCCGTAGCCGGTCAACACGCTGACGGCAATCTCGACCGTCGCGTAGCCGGTCAGCAGCAGCGCGACGCAGTTGGGGTCCTGGCGGCGGACGGCCTCCAGCACGCGCAGCCCGTCGCGGTCGCCTTCGTCATCGGGCCGCAGCGAGAGGTCCACCACGGCGACCCGGTGCGGCGCGGCGCGCAGGTGCGCGACCGCGGCGTCCAGGTCCGCAGCCACATCCACGGCCAGCCCCATGTCGGTCAGCAGCTCGGTCAGAATCTCCTGCCAGGCGGGGCTGTCCTCCACCACCAGTGCGCGCGGTGTAACAGACGTCAAGAGGCCGCCTCCCCGTCCGCCTGCCGTGCAGCCTGCGGCAGGCGCAGGCGGAACGTCGTACCGCGGCGCCCGTCGCTCTCGACCGAGACCGCGCCGCCGAGCCGGGTCATCATCGTCTTGACCCACCAGAGCCCGAACCCCAGCCGCGACCGCGCGCTTCGGGCACCTTCGGCGCCCAGCCGACCGTCGGCCCGCCGCCGCTCGGAAAACCGGAATTCGAAGATGCGCGCCTGGTTGTCCGGCGGGATGCCCGGCCCGTCGTCGGTAATTGCCAGCTCGACCCAGTCTCCCGCTGCGGTCCCCCCAATCTGCACGACGCCCCGGCCGTTCATGGCTTCCGCCGCGTTGTCCAGCAGATTGACGATAACGAGGGCCAGCGTCTCTCGGCCCGCCAGCACCGGCGGGAGCTGATCCAGCCCGGCCGACTGCACCGCCACGCCGGGCGGCAGCCGCGCCGCGGCCAGCGCATCGGCCACGCAGCCGGCCACGCTGACCGGCCCGGCCTCGATGGGGTGGAGCAGGGCCAGCCGGTCGCGCACGGTCGCCATCGCGTCGAGTGCGGCCCGCTCGATCTCCGCCAGGTTGGCTGCCAGGTAAGGGTTGTCCGCCAGCGCGGGCGCGCATTTGTCCTGGATGCCCTCGATGCGCACCGGGATGGTGCCGACCTTGTTGTTGAGGTGGTGGAGCAGGTTCGCGGCCACGTCGCCCATCGCGGCGAACGTCTCTGCGACTGCGCGGGCCTCCTGCGCCTCGCGCAGCGCCTCCTGCCGCGCTGCGTTGGCCCGGGCGAGGGCCTCATACTCGGCCAGGATAGCTTCGACCTTCCGATCCCACTCCGTATCGCCGCTCACCAGGTCGCCGCGCAGGGCGGCCAGGTGCGCCTGGACCTGGCTGAGGTCCTGCGTCAGTACGCGCGTCGAGGTGTCGCGCAGCGCGTCGAGCAGGCGCACTTCCTGAATGGCGATGACGGCCTGGGTCGCGAGTCCCTGCAGCAGGTGACTGTCCGCCTCGCTGAACGCGCCGGCGTGGGGGCTTTCGAGGTTCAGCACGCCTTCCAGCCGACCGCCCGCGCCGATGAGCGGCACGGCCAGCTCCGCGCGCATCTGGAGCGAGTGGTCCAGCGGGTAATAGATGCGCGACCAGGGCGGCTCGCGCACGTCCGCGATGTTGACGGGCTGGCGCGTCTTGGCCACGAGGCCCATGATGCTCGTCGTGTTGATGGGCAGCGCCTCGACCGCAGGCCGGCCCAGCCGTTCGCCTGCAATGGCCCGCATGACGAGGTTCTGGCCGCTGCGGTCCACGAGCCGGAAGATGCCGTAGCGCGCGCCGGTGACCTCCAGCGCCATCTCGAGGATGGCAACGAGCGTGTCTTCGAGCCGGGTGCGCGAGGAGATCAACAGGCCCGCATGGCGCAGCAGGGCCAGTTCGTCCTCCTTGCGCGCGAGGTTGCGCCGTGTGTGCGTGACCTGGCCGGCGAGGTAGAGGGCCATGGCCGCCTGTGCGACGAAGTTGTCCAGCAGGAGCAATTCGAGCTGGCTCAGCCGCCGCGCCTCCGTCAGGTAGACATAAAGGGTACCGAGCGGCTGGCCCGCCACGAGCAGCGGCAGGCAGGCTGCGGCGGCCGCCCCGGCAGACCGGCGGTCGGGATGGATGTCGAGGTCCGGCTCATCGTATGAGAGCACGGGCTGCGTGCGGCGGATGGCGCGCATCCCCAGGCCGTCCGGTCGGGGGGTCGCATCGCGGAGCAGGGCCGGGTGGTCGCCCGCCGAGGTGCGCGAGACCGGGTCCAGGCTGCTGCGGGCGGGGTCGTAGGTGTACAGGATGGCCGTCGCGCCCGGGATGATGGTGACGGCGCTCTCCGCGATGAGGCGCAGCGTCGCGTCGAGGACGGCGGGGTCGCCCAGGTTGAGCTGGTTGACCCGCCGGCCCACGTCGCGCAGTTGCGCCAGGACTGCCAACAGGCGGCGATCTTCGTCAGGCGTCACGGTCATGCGTCCAGTTTACCATAACCCGCGCCCTCACCGCACTTCTGGGACCTTCCGCCGCTCGTCGATATCGTCCGGATATTGCAAGGCCTGTTGTCCGCGCTCGCCGGTGCGGATGCGGATGACGTCGTCCACCGGATAGACGAAGATGAGCCCGTCGCCGATGTCGCCGGTGGCTGCGGCCTCGCAGATGGTCTCGATGGCCTTGGCGACGTTGTGGTCGCTCAGCACGATGTTCACCTGCAGCCGGGGCAGCAGGTCCACCTGGTAGCTGCCGGAGCGCCCGGTGAGCGTGATGCCGCCCTGCCGCCCGTGCCCCCGGCACTCGGTCACATTCATGCCCACGATGCCGATGCGGCGCAGCGCGTCCTTGACATCGTTGAGTTTCTCTTCCCGGATGATGGCTTCGATCTTCTTGGTCATGGTGGTTCTCCCCGAAAATGATGTAGGACGGGTTGCCAACCCGTCCTACTGAAATCCTTATGCGTACGCGCGCTCGCCGTGTTCGCTGATGTCCAGGCCGACCTGCTCCTCGGTCGGCGTGACGCTCAGGCCGACCGTCCGGTTGAGCAGCCGGGTGATGACGGTTGTGAGTGCGAAGGCGAAGGCGGCGACGGCCACGACGGTCAGGAGCTGCACGGCGAGCTGCCCGGGGTTGCCATAGAGCAGGCCGTCCGCGCCGGCAGAGTTGATGGTCTTCGTGGCGAAGATGCCGGTCGCAATCGCGCCCCACGCGCCGCCCATCCCGTGACACGCCCAGACATCGAGCGATTCGTCCAGGTGGCGCTTCTGGCGGAACTTGATGGCGTAGTAGCTGATGGGGGCCGCCAGCCCGCCGATGACGATCGAGGCGAGCGGGGTCACGAAGCCTGCCGCGGGTGTAATCGCGACCAGCCCGACGACTGCGCCGGTGACGATGCCGAGGATGCTGGGCTTATGGTCGCGCCAGCTCAGGAGCATCCAGACGAGTCCTGCGGCGGCGGCAGCAGTGTTGGTGTTGACCACGGCGGTGACCGCCAGGCCGTTGGCAGCCAGCGCGCTCCCGCCGTTGAAGCCGAACCAGCCGAACCACAGCAGCCCCGCGCCCAGGATGCTGAACGGGATGTTGTGCGGCTCCATCGTCCCGTTGCCGTAGCCCGCGCGCTTGCGGATGACCAGCGCAAAGGCCAGCGCCGAGAAGCCTGCGGTGATGTGCACGACCGTGCCGCCGGCGAAGTCCAGCGCGCCAAGCTGGCGCAGCAGCCCGCCGACGCCCCAGACCCAGTGTGCCACCGGGTCGTAGACGAAGGTGGCCCACAACAGGCTGAAGAGCAGGAAAGCCTTGAAGCGCACGCGCTCGACGAACGCGCCGGTGATGAGCGCCGGGGTGATGACGGCGAACGTCATTTGGAAGGCGGCGAAGGCCATGTGCGGGATGGTTGCAGCGTACTCGGCGTTCGGCTCCGCACCGACGCCCGTCAGCCCGGCAAAGTTGAGCCCGCCGATGATCCCGCCGAGCGAAGTCCCGAACGCGAGCGTGTAGCCGACCAAGACCCACTGCAGGCCGATCAGGCCCATCATGACGAAGCTGAGGTTGAGCGTGGAGAGGACGTTCTTCCGGCGCACCATGCCGCCGTAGAAGAAGGCCAGCGCCGGGGTCATGAGGGTCACCAGCCCCGTGGCGACGAGGATCCAGGCGGTGTCGCCTGCGTTGATGCTATCCATCGGTCTGCTCCTTTCGTGCATGTGCTGCGTCGCGCCGTTCGGGCGCGGCCCGCCAGTCACATGCGGCAGGATAGCAGAGCGGGATGGCGTGCGCCAGTACCCATTTGGGTACAAAAATCAGTAGGACGGGTTGTCAACCCGTCCTACAACGCTGTTACTCGACGGTCTCCCGCTCGCGCAGGATGCCTTCGAGGTCTTCCGCGCTGAAGTGGTAGCGCTCGTAGCAGAAGTGGCAGTCCACGATCGCTTCCCCCTCGGCCAGCAGCGCGAGCAGGTCCTCCGCCTCGAGCATCTTGAGCGCCTGCCGCGAGCGCTCCCAGCTGCACGTGCAGTGGAACTGGACGGGCCGTTCCTCCAGGACCTCGTACTGCACGGGGCCGAAGACGCGGTCCATCAGCTCGTGCGGGCCGAAGTCGTCCGCCAGGAGCGTCTCCAGCGGCGGCAGATCGGCCAGGCTGACGGCAAGCTGCTCGACGGCCTCGCGGCCGCGGCCGGGCAACGCCTGGATGAGCAGCCCGCCGGCTGACGCAATGCTGCCGTCTTCGTCCATGCGGACGCCGATTCTGACCAGCGACGGGACCTGCTCGGAGGTGTTGAGGTAGTTCTCCAGCTCCGGGGCGAGCTGCCCGGTGTCGAGCGGGACGACGCTGCGGTAGAGGTCCTTGAGCCGCATGTCCTTCACGACGGTCAGGATGCCCTCGTGGCCCAGCGCCTCACCGACCGCCTCTGCCCCCAGGTCATCGCCCGACGCCGCATCGGGCACGGCCACGTAGCCGCGCGCCCGGCCATAGGCGTCTGCCTCGACGACCAGCTTACGCAGCCGGCCGCCGCCCTCGACCTTGAGCGCAATGCGCTCCTGCACCTTGAGCAGCGCGCCCAATAACACACCGGCCGTCAGGCCGTGCGCCAGTGCGGCTGCCGCAATCGGGTAGGCGGCATGGCGCCGCGCGGCCTCCTGCGCCAGTTCCGTTGTCACACATGCCAGCGCGCGCACCCCGGCGTCCTTCGCCATCACGCGCAGAATATAGTCACTCATGTCCCTCTCCCGTTTTCGACTGATGCTGCGGCGCATTCTACTCGCAAACGGGGATTCTGTCAGCAAATCAGCCCACAATCAGGGGAAACAAAAACCCCGGTTTCAGAGGTGAAGCAAAGCTTCACACGAAACCGGGTTTTCTGGGCGGGTTGCTCTGCTGATGTTATGCGTCGAAATACAGCGTGAACTCGTGCGGGTGCGGGCGCATCCGGATCGGGTCGACCTCGGTCTCGCGCTTGTAGGCGATGTACGTCTTGAGCATGTCCGTCGTGAAGACGTCGCCCTTGAGCAGGAACTCGTGGTCCTCTTCGAGCGCCTTCAGGACCGCATCCAGCGAGCCCGGCACCTGCTTGATGAGCTTGGCTTCCTCCGGCGGCAGGCCGTACAGGTCCTTGTCCATCGGCTCGCCCGGGTCGATGCGGTTCTGGATGCCGTCCAGCCCGGCCATCAGCAGCGCGGCGAAGGCCAGATAGGGGTTGCACGACGGGTCGGGCGCACGGAACTCCACGCGCTTCGACTTGGCGCTCTTGGACCCGACCGGGATGCGGCAGATGGCCGACCGGTTGCGCTGCGAATAGGCCAGGTTGACGGGCGCCTCGAACCCGGGCACGAGGCGGCGATACGAGTTGGTCGTCGGCGCGACCAGCGCCAGCAGCGCGGGCGCGTGCTTCAGCAGGCCGCCGATGTAGAACTTGGCCGTATCCGAGAGCTGCGCGTAGCCCGTCTCGTCGTAGAATGCGTTCTTGCCACCCTTCCAGATGCTCTGGTGGCAGTGCATCCCGCTGCCGTTGTCGCCGTAGAGCGGCTTGGGCATGAAGGTGGCCGTCAGCCCGTTCTGCCGCGCCACGTTCTTGACCATGTACTTGTAGACCATCACGTTATCGGCCATGTGCAGCAGCGTGTCGAAGCGCATGCCGATCTCGCCCTGCCCGCCGGACGCGACCTCGTGGTGATGAATCTCCACCGGGATGCCCGCACTCTCGATGGCAAGCACGATGCGGCTGCGCACGTCCTGGAGGGTGTCCACGGGCGGGGTCGGGAAGTAGCCGCGCTTGGCCGCAATCTGCCCGCCGAAGTTGGGGCCGATGTCCTTGCCGCTGTTCCACCAGCCCTCGCGGCTGTCGATGTGATAGTACGCCTCGTTGGTGCTGCTGGCGTAACGCACGTCGCCGAAGATGAAGAACTCGGCCTCCGGCCCGAAGAAGACCGTGTCCCCGATGCCGGTCTGCTTCAGGTAGGTCTCGGCGCGGCGCGCGATGTAGCGCGGGTCGCGGCTGTATGGCTCGCGCGTGATGGGGTCGTAGACGTCCCCGATGATGACGAGCGTCGGCACCTGGTAGATGGGGTCGATGAACGCGGTCGTCGGGTCCAGCAGCAGGAGCATGTCCGATTCGTGGATTTCCTTGAAGCCGCGAATGGACGAACCGTCGAACGGGACGCCGTCCTCGAAGGTGTCTTCGGAGAGGACATGCGCAGGAATCGTGAAGTGCTGCCAGACGCCGGGCAAGTCGGTAAAGCGCAGGTCGACCATCTGCACTTGTTTCGCCATTTCCATCACGTCAGCGACTGTCTTGGACATGGAAAAGCCCTTTCGGTTGAGTTACGAATTGAGAATTACGAATTGCGGGTCGCCGTGCGAACCGGTCGCCCCAACGAATCGTTGAGAGTATATCCGGCACAGGTTGACGCCGTATAGTACCCGAACGGGTAGTATTTGGGGGTGTGTTATGATGCAGCGGTATTTCGCTGTCCAAGACTGACTCCAAGAGGTGACCCATGCCGAAATCAACCCCCGTCATCACCGACATCCGCGTTATGACCCTGCACCGGCCTGACATCCCGCCGTGGAACCTCGTGCGCGTGGACACGAACCTGGGCGTGTGGGGCCTGGGCGAAGCGTACTGGGGCTGGGGCCTGCGCCCGGTCATCGACCACTACCTCAAGCCGCTGCTCGTCGGCCAGGACCCGCGCGACGTGGACCGGCTCTATACGAAGATGGGCCACCAGTGGGCGGGCGGCAACGCACTGAGCGGGCTGGTCGTGACGGCCATGAGCGGCATCGAGATTGCGCTGTGGGACCTGGCGGGTAAGCTCGCCGGGCTGCCGGTCTACCGGCTGCTGGGCGGGCAGTTTCGCGAGCGCGTGCGGCTGTATCGGACGGGGATGCCCGCAGATATCCTCGATGCCGATTCGGTGCAGGCATGGGCGGACGAAATCAAGGCGGAGGGCTGGACCGCGGTCAAGACGGTCGATGTGGAGAGCCTCGGCGCGCGGTATGACCCGGACTACCGGGAGGTCGGACACGAGCGCATGAGCCGCCACCTGACGACGCAGGACCTCGCGCGCACGGAGCGCGGCCTGCAGAACCTGCGCCGCAGCCTCGGCGAGGACTTCGACATCGCGGTCCACTGCCACTGGGCGCTGGACCTGCCCGACGCCCTCACGCTGGCGCGGCGCATCGCGACGTACCATCCCATCTGGCTGGAGGACCCGCTGCCACCGCAGTTCTCGCCCGCGTGGGTGGAACTGGCGCGCGCGTCCGAAGTGCCCATCCTGACGGGCGAGAACCTCTACACCCGCCACGAGTTCCGGCCCTTCATCGAGGCGGGCGGGCTGCACATCGCGCACATCGACATCCCCAAGGCGGGCGGGCTGCTCGAATCCAAGCGCATCGCGGACCTGGCCGAGCTGCACTATATCCCGACCTGCGCACACAACGCGTCGAGCATCGTGGGCATCGTGGCGAGCGCACACGCGGCCATGACGATGCGCGACTTCCGCATGATGGAGCGCGCCGGCTATGCCTGGCCGTGGTTCGAGGACCTGGTTGCGTGCGACGGCAAGCCGCTTGTGCGCGAGGGTTATCTAACCGTGCCGGATGCGCCGGGGCTGGGCCTGCGGCTGAACGCGGACGCAGTCATCCCGCTGCTCGCGGCGGGGGAGACGTGGTGGGGGGAGTGACGAGTCCTCACCCCCCGGCCCCCTCTCCTGGGCGAACGCGCCCAGGAGAGGGGGAGGCGGCTGCAGGCCGCAGGGGGTGAGGTGTCAGCTCGACGCGCTGGCGTACCGGCGCAGGCCGATGTGGAACAGCACGGATGCGGCAACGACCAGCAATGCAGCGACGGCGACGCTCGCCGCGAGCAGGCCGGGCGTGAGGTCGCCGGAGAGCGCCTGTGCGGGGACGGTGGTCATCAGCCCGACCGGCACGACCCAGGTGAGCACCATCCGTAGCCAGCCGGGGTAGATGCCGACGGGATAGCGCGCCATTTGGAAGATGCCGTCGAACAGCCACGTGAACAGGAAGCCGGGACTCCAGAAGACGAGGCCGGCGAAGGCCAGCAGCACTGCGTAGAGCACCGCCATCCCGGCAGCCAGCGCAAGGGCGAACGCGGCCAGCCGCGCAGGTGTGACCGCCGCTGAGTTCTGCGCCAGCGCGACGGCCAGCACGCCGAGCGCCAGCACCAGGTCCGTCAGGCTGAAGAGCCGCCAGTTGCGCGTGGACGCGAGGAACTGCGTGTCGATGGGGCGCAGAATGGTGAAGTCCAGCCGGCCGCTCCACACTTCGCCGTCCATCCCGGCCAGCGCATCCAGGCTGGGGCTGATGAACAGGTTGCGCAGCGCAGTCAGCAGGAGGTACACCGCCAGCAGCGCGAGCATGGAGGCGAAGTCCCACCCGTTGACCGTTTCCACCTGCCCGAACAGCACGACAATGCCGAGCACGCCGACCACGAGGTTCTGCAAAGAGTAGAGCAGGCTGATGAAGAAGTTGGCGCGATAGGCCAGCTCCTGCTGGGCAGAAGCGCGAATGAAGTAACCGACGAGCCGCAGATAGCGCACATCACCCCCCAATCGCAGAGTAACGCTTGACCCCCCGCGCCCAGATGACCCGCGCCAGGAGCAGCGCCAGGGCGAGCCACGCGACCTGGACCGCAAAGCCGAACGCGATGGCATCCGGCGCGAGCTGCCCTGTCACGATCTCGACCGGAAAGCCGACCATGTAGCGGAACGGCAGGTAGCGCGCCGCAACCTGTAGGGCAGGTGGGAGAAGCGGAACGGGCGCGACGACTCCCGCCAGTAGAAAAATAAGTGAGTCCTGTATCGCCAGCAGCGCGCTGGCCTGTGTGACCCAGAAGGCCAGCAGCGCGATCCAGAAGCCCCAGCAGAAGCGCAGCGCCCACGCCAGCACCAGCGCCAGCAAGGCCAGAGGCACTCCGCCGGGTCCCGGATGCAGCTCGGGTTGCAGCACGACCGCCAGCACCGCCGCAACCGGCACCACAAAGGCCATATAGACCACCTTGCCCGCCAGCTCCGACGACAGCACATGGTAGAGCGCGGGCATGGGCCGCAGCAGCCAGGTCGTGATGCCGCCGGAACGAATAACGTCGCCCACCGTCCAGTTGGTCTGCGAGTAGGTCATCTGGTTGACCAGGATCAGCACGAGGTAATAGCCCACGAACCCGCTGCGCGTCAGCCCGCCCACCTCGCCGCTGCCCGCGGCCGTGGACCAGACGAACAGGTAGATGAGCGGCGGGATCATCCAGCCGAACGCCAGCAGGAAGAAGAAACTGCGGTATTGCAGCCACGAAGCCCACGTGCTGCGCACAAGTGCGAGTCCGCCCCGGTGATTCATATCAGATCACCCCCTCCTGGTACACCTGGTCGATCACGGCTTCCAGGGGCGGGTCCTCGACGGTCAGGTCGGTGACGGGCAGCGTCTGCAGCAGGTGCGCGGTGAGGCCCGGCGCTTCCGCCCGCCGCACCCGCAGCACCAGTTGTCCGTTCTCGTGCTCCATGACCTCGGCGCCCGCGGGCAGCTCGGCCAGCAAACCGTCACTGTTGCGGCCCTGGTCGAGCGTCACGCGGACCAGCTTGAACGGGGCCAGCTTCAGGGCCATCTCGCTCAGCCCGCCGTCGTACAGCAGCTTGCCCTGGTGGATGACGATGACGCGCGGGCAGAGGGCCTCTACATCTGCCATGTAGTGGCTGGTGAGGATGACGGTGGCGCCGGAACGCCGGTTGTACTCCGCCACGAACCGGCGGAGCCGCGCCTGCATGGACACATCGAGTCCGAGCGTCGGCTCATCCAGGAACAGCACATCGGGCCGGTAGAGCAGCCCGGCCACCAGCTCGCACTTCATCCGCTCGCCCAGGGAGAAGTTGCGGACGGGCTTGGTGAGCAGCTCGCGCATTTCGAGCAGGGTGATCAGTTCGTCGAGCGTCTGCCGGTACTCTGCGGGCGGTACGGAGTAGATTTCGGCAATCACCCGGAAGGTGTCGAGCGGCGGGATGTCCCACAGCATCTGGCTTTTGTTGCCCAGGACCATGCTGATGCGGCGGAGGTAGTCCGGCTTGCGCTCCCAGGGCGTGAAGCCGGCGACGGTCGCCGTGCCCGCGGTCGGGTGCAGCAGGCCCGCCAGCATCTTGAGCGTAGTGGTTTTGCCTGCCCCGTTCGGCCCGATGAAGCCGACCACCTCGCCCGGCCGGACGGTGAAGCTGATATCGCGGACAGCGTGGACGTCGAGGTGCTTGCGCCGGGCCAGGCTGCGCAGCGCGGCGCGCAGTCCTTCGTCCCGCTGCGGGACGCGGTACGTCTTGGTCAGGTTGGTGACGACGATGTGGGAGTCGGGCATGGTTCTCCTGTGCGGACGCGCAGAAGCCCGCCGGGCGGGCGAGACAGACAGCGGATGGGTGCCTGCCAGTCAATACGCAGCACAGGCGAGCAGGTTGCGGCCCGCAAAAAAACGGATAAACGGACGAGCAAGGTCGCCGATCCGTTTATCCGTTTCTATGCACATCCGTTGCCGGTGGGTGCGATCTACTGCGCGCCGATGAAGAGCATCACGCCTGCGCCATCCTGCAGGTTGATCAGCAGGTTGTCGCCGTCGAACTGGTAGGTCGCCGCACTGTTCAGCGCCTGGACGAACTGCGTCGAGAGCGAGCCGGGCGGGCACGCCGCGCGGGTCAGTACACCGATGTTGAGCTTGAGGGCGCCATCGGTGGCGGTGTAGACGCCCCCGGCGCGGTTGCAGTCGGCCCGGCCGATCACGATGCCGTCGTCCATGAACGCGACGGTGTAGCGTTGCGGCGCGCCGACCTGCACGACCGAGCCATCGGCCAGGGTCGTTTCCTGCCACTGCCACACCTGGCCGAGCAGCGCCGCGTCCGTCGGCACGGTCACAGGTGCCGGCGCGATCGGCGGTTCTGCGGGTGTCTCGGCCGGTGCTTCAGCAACGGCTTCCGTTGCGACCGGCGCAGGCTCCGTCTCTGCGGCCGGCACAGCCTCGGCCGGCGGCTCAGCCTCCGGCTCCTCTGCGGGCGCAGCCTCGGCAGCCGTCCCCACCGCGGTCAGCACCGGGCTGCTGTCCGCCGCGGTCAGCAGCAGCCGGTCGTCTTCGATGGTATAGGCGGCGGTCTTCGCCAGCGCAGCCAGGAAGTCGGCCTCCTGGTCGAGGATGCCTTCCGGTTCCGTGCAGAACATCATCGTGGAGAAGAGCGAGTCGATGGTCAGCTTGGCGCCGTCGAGCGTGTAGGGCGCGCCGAAGCCGTTGCAGCCGGCCGTGCCGCCCATGTGCCCATCGGCCCCGAAGGTCACGGTGATAGTCGTGCCTGCCATGACGGACACCAGGCCGTCTCGGCCATTGTTATATTCGATCACCTGCCACTCTGTGCCGGTCAACGCAGCACTGGTCTCGGCGGGTGCGGGAGCGGCCTCGGTCGGTGCTGGGGGCGCTTCAGCGATGAATGAGAGGATGACCGCACCCTCGGCGTTCAGGATGTCGAGCTTATTGCCGGTTGTACGCTGGCTCGCCGCCTGCGTCAGGGCGGCCAGGTAAGCATCCTCCTGCGCCATGAGCGCGTCTTCACACGCCATCGCAGTGCGCGCAGCAAGCGCGATCGTCAGGCTGTCGTCCGCCTGCGTGTAGGTCCCATTATAGAGATTGCAGGTGGCATTGCCCGTGACCTGCCCGCTGCTGAACTCGATGTTGGCGCGCGAGTCGGGGAGCACACTCACCATCTGGCCGGTCGCGTCAGGGTAAAGCGCCAGGATCCAGAACGTGCCCTCGAGGCTGCCCGCAGCCGGCGCGGCCGCCGGACTGCTGGCGGTGGGTTCGGCTTCAGGCGCGGCCGGGACGGGTGTCGCAGGTTCGGCGGTTGCCTGTGCGGGCAGCGCAGGCTCAATCGTGGGCGCCGACGGCGCGGGTGCGGGCGTCATCGGGGCCGCGATGCAGGCGGTCAGCACGGACGCCAGCAGGCAGAGTGTTGCAAGCCGCCGCAGATGTCCGGATTTCATCACGGTGGTCCTCCTGAAAGTGTATTGCCGGTTCCGCGTCTAGCTCTTGTAAACCCAGGTCGGGTAGCCCCGGAGCCGGTCGGCGGGGCCGCGCCTGCTCAGTAGCTGATCTTGCGGTCGAGCTGCTTGGCCTGGTCGATCCAGTCGGCGACCTGGGCTTCGGTCGGCAGGCGGCGCACCTTGCGCTCCTCCTGGTTGACTTCCACCATCTTCGCATAGAGGTTGGCCGGGTTGCGCCGCGCGAGCTCGGGGACGGTGTCCACCCCGGCGGCTTCGAGCAGGTCGGAGTATTCCTCGCCGATGCCCCGGATGCGGAATAGGTCGACCAGATTGACCCAGCGCAGGATCAGGTCTCCGCTAATGCCGGTCTTCTCTGCCAGTGCGGCGCGCTCCTTGGGTGTCGCGCCCGCGGCCAGCAACGCATCCGTCGTCTTGAGGCCGGCCTCTGCCAGCTTGGCGGTGTAAACCTTACCGATTCCTTCAACGCTCATCAGGCTTGCCATCATGTGCCTCCTGTAGAAAGGGGTGAAACAATTAACGCATACCTCAAGCCTTATCCTAGCACATGAATGTTACGCTGCCAATAACCGGCAATGGGTGAGGGCGCGTTTCATACTGGAGGCGAACGCGGCCAGCGCGCATACGCGAATGGCGCTGCGGCGCTGGGCACGGATACACGAATATCCCGCCGCGGCGCCCACGATTCGCGTATTCGTGGCGCGCCAGCGCATTCGTTTATCCGCGATGGCCGCGCCCCCAACGTGAAACGCACCCAATGGGTGACGACTGACCAGGAATACCGACGTAGTGGAGTCGAGGCTTCAGCCGGTTTGGGAGTGTACGAGCGTTCACTGTGTAATCGGCTCAAGCCTCGACTCCAACCTGCGGCAAGACGGCTGCGCTTCGGATTCCTGGACGCTCAACTCGATGACTTGTCGCGACGGGGATGATGCGTTATCATCTACCGTGCCCGCCGTGGTGCAATCGAGATGTCACGGCGCGGTGTAATGCTGAATTTGCGCAGGATGGAGTCTTCCTCATGAGCGAGTATCAGTATCACGAATGGCAGACGATTGACCGGCCCTTGACTGTGGCAGAACAGGCCGAGGTCGAGGAGTTTTCCAGCCACATCGCTGTCACGGCGACACGGGCCTGGGTGGAATACCACTGGGGTGGCTTCAGGCACGACCCGCTTGAAGTGCTGGCGCGTTATTTCGATGCCTTCCTGTATTACGCCAACTGGGGCGACCAGCGTCTGGCCTTCCGTTTTCCTGCCGGACTGCTCCGCGAGGCCGAGTTGCAGCCCTACCTGCGGGAGTGCTGCGTCGAGTTGACGCGCATGGGGGAGTGCGTCGTGCTGCATATGGCCTTCCCTAACCGCTCTGCGGAGGATATCTTTGCGCAGCGCGGCGACCTGGCCGCGCTCACGCCGCTGCGCGACGACATCCTGCGCGGGGACTACCGCTGCCTGTACCTGGCCTGGCTGCTTGCCGCGGAAGACTCGGAACACAGCGAACTCGAGCTGGAGCCGCCCGTCCCCGCGGGCCTCGGCGAGCTGTCGCCCGCACTGGTGGAGTTCTGCGACTTCTTCGTGCTGGATGAGGCGCTCGTGGCCGCGGCCGCGGAGACCAGCCCGCCCCTGCAGCCGACCGGCGGCTTTCCGCTGGAGGCGGCGCTTGCCCGGCTGCCGGCAGACGAGTGCAACGAGTTCCTGCTCCGTCTGGCCCAGGGCGAGCCGCACCTGTCGCTGGCCCTCAACCGGCGGCTGCAGCAACTGGTGGAGATGCCCCGGCAGACCAGCGCAGCTCCACAGCGCACCTGGCGCGAGCTGCGCGAGCGGGCCGGGGGGGGGTGGGAGGACGCTTGACCTCACCCCCCAACCCCCTCTCCTGGGCGCATACGCCCAGGAGAGGGGGAGCCGATGACTTCAAACCTACCATCTCCCCCTCTCCTGAACGAGTTCAGGCGAGGGGGCCGGGGGGTGAGGTCCCGTCTACGGCCGCACCAGGTACAGGTTGATCCGCCCCCCGAAATCCGACGCATACAGAATACGCGAGCCGTCCCAGCTCCAGGTGGGATGGCAGTGCGCGCTCTGCGTGTGCCACGAGGTCCGGTGGTGGCACAGGACGACCGGACGGGTGGCGTCGCCCGTGATGTCGATCAGCACGAGGTCGTCCACGTCGTCGCCCACCAGGCAGGTGTGGTCGGGGTTGGCATGGTAGTGGTTGCAGTAGTAGGGCATGTCGATGCGCCGCACCACATTGCCGTTCCGGTCCGCCAGGCCGACGAACGGCGTCATCGCGTTCTCGTTGACCTGCACATCGGTGACGACGGCCTGCGTGCGGGCCGACGTGATGGTGCCGTCGTGGCCCGGCCCGCGGTTGTCGAAGAAGATGTAGCCGTCGTTCGTCCAGAACTCGTGTCCCACCGAGTCCTCCGCAGTCTGGCGGAAGCAGGGCTTGGCCTCGCGCGCTACGAAGTCCAGCAGCCAGATGCGCTGGGTGACCAGGTTCCACGGGCCCTCGTGGCAGAACGTGCCGAGCGTGCTGTCATCGGGGCAGAACTGGAAATGGCCGACCTGGTGCGTGTCCTTGAACACATCGTACCAGCCTGAGCCGTCCAGGTGCGCGACTGTCACCCGGCCGTCCTTCACCCGGTAGAACCGTTCCTCGAATCCCGTGTAATTCGGCCCATCCTGCACGTGCACATCTTCGTTGCGGCAGAACGCGATATAGCGGCGGTTGGCTGCGATGGATGGCGCGCCGATGGTGTAGTTGCCGCCGTCCTCGTAGAGGATCGTAGTCTCGCCCGTTTCCGTGTCCAGCTTCTTGAGCGTGTCCTTGCCGATGCGGTAGACCACGATGCGGCTGTCGGGCGTCTTGGTCACGCTGCTCACGCCGCTGCCGCGACCGTTCTCCTCCGCCGGCTCGTCGGTGAGTTGGGTCATCACGCCGGTGCGCAGGTCCATGCGGAACAGGTTGTAGCAGGGGTGCTCGTGCGGCGCGCGATCCTCGCCGGCGGCCCGGTCGGAAAGGAAGATGATCTCGTCGCGCTGCGCATCGAACGAGTTCTCGGTGAAATACAGGTGATAGTTGTTGCCCCTAGCGGTGAGCTGTTGGATCTCACGGCCGGTCTTGGGATCGTTGAATGTGCGGATTTCGGAAGGCCAGGTTCGACCGATCATCGATGATTACCTCGTGGCAATGTTGTCACCCTGCGACAAAGTCCTGGCGCATGGGCGTGAAGGCGTCCAGCAGCACCGTCGGTGCATAGGTCTTGATGTAGTGCTTGACGTCGGACGGCACGTAGTAGCTGCCGCCCTTGTGTAGGCGCACGGGTTCGTGCCCGGCCATGCAGAAGTCGATCTCGCCCTCGACCACATAGCCGACCTGCTCGTGCGGATGGCTGTGCTCCCAGGAGGCCTTGCCCGCCTCAAACCTGAACTCGACCAGCATCAACCCCGCGCCGTAGCTCAGCACGCGGCGTTGGGCGCCATCCGGGGTGGTGACGGCGGGCTCATGCTCGGCATCGGCGATCAGTTTCATGTGTGGACTCCCTCGTGCTGTTGGTGTATAATGTGCGTCATCATACACCTGGAAGTCTGGCGGAGACAAACGCCGGTCATGAGCCAACTGAAGACTCAACGCCCGCGGGCAAGGCGCCCGCGCGTCGGTTACATCACCCCGAGAATCAGCGACCACAACGGGCTGGCTATCTGGAGCGGGATGCTGGAGACGGCCCGGTTGCATGGCGCGGATGTGCTGTGCTTTGCCGGCGGCGAGGTCAAGCATCCGGAAGGCGCAGCCGGCCGCGCCAACGCGATCTACGACCTGGTCGACCGGGCCAGCCTCGACGGCCTGGTGGTGTGGGGTTCCTCCCTCGGTTACTACGCCGGTCCTGAAGCCACTTACGAATTCTGCCGCCAGTTTGGGCCCCTGCCGCTCGTCAGCATCGGCGTCGCGCTGCCGGGCATCCCCGGCGTCGTCCTGGACAGCTACGGTGGCGAGCGCGCGCTCATGGCCCACCTCATCGAAGTCCACGGCCGCCGCCGGTTGGCCTTCATTCGCGGCCCCGAAGGCCACCGCGAGGCGCGCGAGCGCTACCGCGCATATCGCGACGCGCTGGCAGAATACGACCTGCCCTTCGACCCCGCGCTGGTCTCCCCGCCGTACCTCTGGATTCAAGCCGACGGCATCGAGATGAACTCGAACGGCGCGGAGGCGGTGCGCCTGTTCGTGGAGGAGCGCCGGGTCGAGTTCGATGCGCTGGTGTCGACCAGCGACACTTTCATGCTGGGCGCGCTGCCCGCACTCCTGGAACGCGGGATTCGCGTGCCGGAGGATGTCTCCGTCGTCGGCTTCGATGACAAGCCCGCCACCCGCCTCCTTTCCCCCGCCCTGACCACCGTCCAGATTCGCATGCGCGAGCGCGGCCGCCAGGCCCTTGAGCTCCTGCTCGCGCGCTTGAACGGCGAGGACATTCCGGCTGAGGTCCTGCAGCCCGCGCGCCTGGTGATCCGGCGTTCGTGCGGCTGCTCGGATGCCGTTGAGGGCCGCGGGCAGGCGGCCGGTTTGCCCGCCGGTGAGCACGCCGAGGGTCTCGACGCGCTGACCGGCGAGCGTCGCGCGGCCGCGCTCGCGGTCCTGGCACAGCCGCTGGAAGCGGTGGACCAACCGGCCGCGCAGGCTGCGCCCCTGCTCGATGCATTCCTCGCAGAATTACAGGGCGAGCCCTCAGGCCTCTTCTTGCCGGCGTGGGATGCTCTCCTGGCGCACACCGAGGATTCCGAGCGCGAGGTGTGGGACTGGCAGGAGGTCCTCCTGGCGCTGCGCGAGCAGGTGCTGCCGTATCTGACCGCTGACCCGGTCCGGCTGCGGCAGGCGGAAGACCTCTGGCATCACGCGCGTTCGCATGTCGGGGAACGTGCCTGGCGCGTGCAGGCGCGCGCGGGCCACTACGCCGGCCAGCAGTCCGACCGGCTCTATGCCCTCAGCCGGTCGTTGGCCCTGGCCGCGGACGTCCCCGAGCTGATGGATATCCTCGCGCGCATGCTGCCCGAACTGAATATCGCTTCCTGCCATGTGGCCCTGTACGAGGACCCGGACAACCCGGCGGGTGCGTGCCGGCTGGTGCTGGCCTACGATGAGCGCGGGCGGGCCAACCTGCCGCCGGAGGGCGTGCAGTGGTCCGCGCCGGTGCTGGCGTCGGGCGGCGCATTCGGGCAGACCGCGTCCCGCCAGAGCATCGTGGTCGAGCCGCTGTACTACCGGGACGAGCCGCTCGGCTTCATCATGCTGGACGGCAGCCGGAGCGAGGGCCAGGTCTACCGCGTCATCCAGGAGCAGGTGAGCAGCGCGCTCAAGAGCGTGCGGCTGCTGGAGGAGAACCGGCGGCTGTATCTGGCCGCGCTGGATGGGCAGCAGGCTGCGCAGGATCGGCAGCGCCTGGCCGAAGAAGCCAATCGTCTGAAGAGCCGTTTCCTCTCGATGGTGAGCCACGAGCTGCGTACGCCCCTGATCCTGCTGGAGGGACTGAGCGAGATGATGCTGCGCGAGGGGAACGGCGACCGGCCGCCGCTGCCGGCCTCGTACCGGCAGGACCTCGCGCGCATCCGCGCCACCTCGCAGCAGCTCAGCGGGCTGGTGCGCGACGTGCTCGACCTCTCGCGCAGCCAGATGGGGCAGTTGCGGCTGGCCGTCACGCCGGTGGACCTGGCCAGCGTGTTGCAGCCGGCGCTGCTCATGGGTGAACAGATGGCGTTCGGCAAGGGCCTGGACTGGCATGTGGAGATTGCGCCGGGCCTGCCCCTGGTCAACGGCGATGCGGCCCGGCTGCGGGAGGTGACGCTCAATCTCATCGCCAACGCAGTCAAGTTCACCGCGCGCGGGGAAGTGCGCGTGCGCATCGAAGCGTCCGACGGCACGGCCACCGTTTCTGTCAGCGATACAGGCCTCGGCGTGCCGCGCGACGAGCAGCAGGCCATCTTCGATGAGTTCCGCCAGTCCGAACGCACGGCCACGCGCGGCTTCGGCGGGCTGGGGGTGGGGTTGGCTATCTGCCGCCAGATCATCCAACTGCACGGTGGGTCCATCGGCGTGCATTCGTCCGGCCAGGAAGAAGGCGGCTCGCGCTTCTACTTCACCCTGCCGGCGCTGCACGCGAGCGCCGGCGTAGAACCGGCGGAGACGGCGGCCTGGGATGGCAGCACGGTGGTGCTTCTGGTCGAGCAGGCGGACAACGCCGCGCTGCTGCGCTCCCACCTGGAACAGCAGGGTTACGCCGTCGACGTACTGGCCGCTGCTGAGGCCGGCGACTGGCTGGCCCGCCTCAGCGCCACCCCGCCGGGCGCTGTGATTCTGGACCTCCAGCCGGCGTGGGAGTATGGCTGGCGGCTGGTGGACGCGCTGCGACACAACCAGACCACACAGGGCGTGCCCATCCTGCTCTATTCGCTGCTGGCTGGGCGTGACGAGGGCGCAGTGCTGGCCGTGGACTACCTGGCGAAGCCCATGGGCGCGGCCGCGCTGACCCAGGCGCTGCAGAACCTCGGTGTGGCGACCTCGCAGCCAGCGGAGAATGCGGCCATCCTGGTCGTGGACGACGACCCGGAGATTCGGGCCCTGCACGGCGACCTGGTCCGCACCCATTTCCCCAACTGCCGGATTCTGCTGGCCGCGAACGGGCGGCAGGCGTTGGAGCTGCTCGATGGCGGCGCACGCCCGTTGTTCGTCCTCCTGGACCTCATGATGCCGGAGCTGGATGGCGTCGGCGTGCTTGAGGCGATGCAGCGCAGTGCGCAGTTGCGGGACATTCCCGTCATCGTGCTGACGGCCCAGTGCCTGTCGGATGAAGACCTGGCCCGCCTGAATCGCGGGGTGGGCGCGATCCTGCAGAAGGGCGTCTTCTCCACGGACGAGACGCTGGCCCACATTGAGCGGGCGCTGGCGCGCAACCGGCGGCTGGGCAGCGAGTCGCAACGGCTGGTGCGCAAGGCGATGGCCTATATGCACACCCATTACGCGCAGGACCTGACGCGCAGCCAGCTCGCGCGGAACGTGGGCCTGAGCGAGCGCCACCTGGCACGCTGCTTTGCTGCTGAGGTGGGGCTTTCGCCCATGGATTACCTCAACCGCTACCGTATCGCGCAGGCGCGGCGCCTGCTTGATGAGAGCGACGCCGGCATCGCGCAGGTGATGGAGGCTGTTGGCTTCGGCGACAGCAGCTACTTCGCCCGCATCTTCCGCCGCGAGACCGGCATGTCACCCCGCGCCTATCGCGGCCGCAAGGACTCTACCGGTCTTCCCCGCTCCCAGTGATGGTTCTAGCCGTTGTGGAGTGGAGCGTCCTCAGACGCGGAACGGTCCCTAGCGCGTGCCCGTCCGCGTTTGAACCGCATGCCCGTCCGCATTTGAGAATGCGGACTCCTCTTCTCAATCACGGCCCCACAATTTGACCTAATTGTATTGAAAGAAGTCCCAATCGAACAAGACACGGCCCGTCCTCGGGGAGTATCATAAGCATGCGCCCCCATGGTGTGCGCTACGCTGCCAGTATTTCCTTCTATCTATGCGGCCACCCAAACGCGATGTTGTGCTCCCAGTGCCGTGGCAGGCGAGGAAGAACCCGATGACGCAGGCTGTCACTCCAGAGACCGTGGTGATGGCAAAGAGCGCGTTGATCGCCGTCGAGGATCCGAACATCCTCTATCTGCTCCAGCGTTACGCGGAGGAGAGCGGCTTTGAGACGGCCACTGCGCACGCGAGCATGGAAGTCCTTGGCCGGGCCACGCACCTGCACCCGGCCTTCATCATTCTGGATGGCGCGCTGCCCGAAACTACCGGCCGGAAGCTGCTGTCCCGCCTACAGGCGCACGCCGACACCTGCACCATTCCGGTCATTCTCTATATCAGCCCGGACGACCCGGCCGCCCCATGGACGGCAGGCGCCGCCGGGTGCCTGCCTAAATCGGTCAAGTACGCGGATTTCCTGACCATGCTGGCGCACATCGGCGTGTTGCATGGCAACCATGTGAGCAGCGGCTGCGTGGCAGACGACGCAGTCACCGCCGCCCCTGACATTTGAGAACAGGATGCGTCTCATGTCCGAGCAACTGAGCGAGCGCCCCAAGCTCCTTGAGGTCGTTGACCTGAAGAAGCACTTCCCCATCAAGCGCGGGTTCCTTTTCGCGAAGGAAGTCGGCGCGGTCAAAGCCGTGGACGGCGTGAGCCTCTTCATCCGCGAAGGCGAGACGCTGGGGCTGGTCGGCGAGAGCGGCTGCGGGAAGACCACGATTGGCCGGCTCATTCTGCGCGCCTATAACCCGACCGCCGGCCAGATCTGGTTCCAGGATCGCCGTATGGGGCGGGTGGATGTCGCCCGGATGAATGAGGGCGAACTGCGCGAGCTGCGCCAGAACATGCAGCTCATCTTCCAGGACCCCTACTCCTCGCTCAATCCGCGCATGACGCTGCTCGAAATCGTCGGCGAGCCGCTGCGCAACCATGGCATTGCCAAAGGCAGCGAACTCAAGGAGCGCGTCGCCGAGCTGCTCAAGGTCGTCGGCCTGCGGCCCGAGTACATGACCCGCTATCCGCACGCGTTCAGCGGCGGGCAGCGCCAGCGCATCGGCGTCGCGCGGGCACTGGCGCTGCATCCCCAGCTCGTCGTCTGCGACGAGCCTGTGTCGGCCCTGGACGTCTCCGTCCAGGCGCAGATTCTCAACCTGCTGCAGGGCCTGCAGGGCGACTTCGGCCTGACGTACCTGTTCATCTCGCATGACCTGAGCGTGGTCGAGCACATCAGCGACCGCGTCGCCGTGATGTACGTGGGGAAACTTGTGGAGAGTGCCACCACGACCGAACTCTTCCTGGCCCCCCGTCATCCTTACACCGAGGCTCTGCTCTCCTCGGTGCCCAAGCCGGACCCCCGTGTCCGCACCGAGGCTGTGCCATTGACGGGTGAAGTAGCCGACCCGGCACATCCACCCAGCGGCTGCTATTTCCATCCGCGCTGCAGGTATTGCATCGACCGGTGTACCACCGAGGAACCGGTGCTGCGGGAAATATCACCCGATCACTTTGTCAGTTGTCACCGGGCCGAAGAGCTGCGCCTGCTCGGTGTGGCTGGCCTGGCGTAGGCGGGGCTGCCTGCAACGCACGCTGTTGGCGCAACGTTTCATTTTCAAGGAGGAAGTTAGGCAATGAAACAGCGAATGATCACACGACGTGAGTTCCTGCGGCTGTCTGCGATGGGCGCCGTAGGAGCAGCGGCGGCGGCCTGCGGCGGACAGCAGACGCCGGCCCCCGCGGCCGAACCGACGGCTGCACCCGCAGCCGAACCGACCGCCGCACCTGCCGCGGAGCCGACGGCCGTCCCCGAGGCCGTCAAGGCCACTGAAGCGCCCGTCGCGGCCGCGGGCAAGTACCAGGAAGCGCCCATGCTGGCCGAACTGGTCCAGGCGGGCTCGCTCCCGCCGGTCGATGAGCGGCTGCCCATCAACCCCGCCATCATGGAGAGCTACGAGGGCATCGGTAACTACGGCGGCAACTGGCGCCGCGGCTTCAAGGGCGTGTCCGACCGCTGGGGGCCGACCAAGCTGGTGGACCGCAACTGGGCCTGGTTCGACAAGGATCTCAACCTCCAGCCGCGCCTGATGGAGTCCTGGCAGGTCTCCGACGATGGCCGCGAGTGGACCATCAAGCTGCGCGAGGGCACCAAGTGGTCCGACGGCACCGAGTTCACTACGGACGACTTCGCGTTCTGGTACGAACACGAACTGCAGAACAAGAAGGTCAACGCCAGCCTGCCCACCGTGTGGCGCTCGGATGCCGAGACGCCGGTCGAGTTCACTGCGGTCGACAAGTACACGGCCAAGTTCGCCTTCACGAAGCCCAAGCCGATGCTGATCTACTACAATACGCGCGGCGGCATGGGCGGGCCGATGACCCCCAGCCACTACATGAGGAAGTTCCACGAGGACACCACCGACGACAAGGCGGCCATGGAAGCTGAGATCAAGGAGCGCGGCTACGACAGTTGGGAGCGCTACTACATCGACTACAAGTCGTGGTGGTACATGGATCCCAACAAGCCGGTCCTGAGCCCCTGGCTGGCAAAGGGTGAGCTCTCCACCGAGCTCTTCATCATGGAGCGCAACCCCTACTTCTTCGCCGTGGACCCGGAGGGCAAACAATTGCCCTATATCGACACCGTCACGCATCGCCTGTTCGAGTCGGATGAGGTGCTCAACCTGTGGCTGACCAACGGCGAGATCGACATGCAGGCCCGGCACCTGAGCCTCGCCAACCTGGCCCTCTATAAGAGCGGCGAGGAGAAGGGCGATTACGCGACGATTCTGGCCATCCATGCGAGCCACATCGCCATGCAGATTAACCATAGCTGCAAGAATCCGCAGCTCTACGAGCTGTTCAACGATCTCAAGGTGCGGCAGGCCATGAACGCGGCGATCAACCGTGAAGAGGTCAACGAGCTCATCTTCAACGGCATGCTCAAGCCGCGGCAATACAGCCCGCTGCCTATGTCGCCGCAGTACTACGAGAAGGCCGAGAAGGCCTGGATCGAGTATGACCCCGACCTGGCGAACCAGTTGATGGACGAGGCCGGCTACACCGAGAAAGATGCGCAGGGCTTCCGCCTGTTCAAGGACGGCAGCGGCCCGATCACCTTCATCATCGAAGGCACCGATCAGACCGGCACGCCCACCGAGGATGCGGTCCTGCTCGTGAGCAGCTACCTGGAGAAGATCGGCATCAAGGCCACCTACAAGTACTCGGAGCGCGCGCTCTACACCGAGCACTACGAGGCCAACGAGATCGAGGCGGCCTGGTGGGGCGGCGACCGCACGGTGCTGCCGCTCGTGCCGGAGGCCATCATCTTCCGCGGCGTCCAGCCGGACCGGCCGTGGTGCCCGGGCTGGGGCTTCTTCTACACCGACCCGACCAACCCCGCCGCGGTCGAGCCGCCGGCCGACCACTGGATCCGGGACATCTGGAAGATCTGGGACGAGGAGATCGTCGTCGAGGTCGATCCTGAAAAGCAGACCGCGGCCTTCAAGAAGATCCTGGACATCTGGGCCGAGCAGCTGCCCATGATCGGCGTCCTGGGCGAGCAGCCGACACCGACCATCGTCAAGAACGGCTTCAAGGGCTACCCGCCCGGTATGCCGAACGACGACACCACCGGCGACGAGCAGTTCTGCCAGAGCGAGACGTACTACTGGGACGATCCGACGAAGCATACGATGTAGAACCGATTGAAGATTGCAGATTGAAGATTGAAGATTGGCCAGAGGTGGTGGATTGAGGATTCGTGTAATCTTCAAGCCGGGAGAAGTGTAGCTTCGCACATCTTCAATTTTCAATCTGCAACCCGGGAGGCTGCCCATGTTTGCCTATATCGTGCGTCGGGTGCTCATCATGATTCCGACGCTGTTTCTGATCTCGATCATCTCCTTTGTCGCCATCCAGCTGCCGCCGGGCGACTACCTGACGTCGTATGTCGCCACCCTGCGCACGATGGGCGAGAACATCGACCAGGAGCAGCTGGATTCGATGCGGGAGCGGTACGGCCTGGGCCAGCCCGTGTATGTGCAGTACTTCAAATGGATCGGCGGCATCCTCCTGCGCGGGGATTGGGGCCAATCGTTCGAGTGGCAGAAGCCCGTCAAGGAGTTGATCGGGGAACGCCTGCTGCTAACGGTGATCCTGTCGTTTGTATCACTGCTGGTCGGGTGGTTCATCGCGATCCCGATCGGCGTCTATTCCGCGACTCACCAGTATTCGGTCCTTGATTACATCTTGTCTGTCATTAGTTTCATAGGGGTCGGCGTGCCCGGCTTTCTCCTCGCGCTGATCGTGATGTACTTCGCGCAGACCCAGCTCCAGATGAATGTGGGCGGGCTGTTTTCGCAGGAGTACATCAATGCGCCCTGGAGCCTCGGGCGGGTGCTGGACATGCTGAAGCACCTGTGGATTCCGGTGGTGATTTTGGCCGTCGAGGGGACCGCCGCCGGCATCCGCACCACGCGCGCCAACCTGCTCGACGAGCTGAACAAGCCCTACGTCGAGCTGGCGCGGGCCAAGGGCATGAACGAGCTGAAGCTCATCTGGAAGTATCCCGTGCGGGTCGCGCTGAATCCGTTCTTCAGCACCGTCGGCTGGTCGCTGGCGAACCTCATTTCGGGGGCTACGCTGATTTCGGTGGTGCTGAGCCTCCAGACGACCGGCCCGATGCAACTGCGGGCGCTGACCTCGCAGGATATGTACCTCGCCGGCAGCTTCCTGCTGCTGCTCAGTGCCCTGACCGTCATCGGCACGCTGATATCGGACATCCTGCTCGCGTGGGTTGATCCGCGCATCCGACTGGAGCGATAACATGACCGTCTCTGCACCGATGGACCGGCCCCTGGAGAGCCCGGGCCCGACCGAAGGCCCGGCCTCCGAAGACGAGATCGCCCCCGGCGGGGAAAGCGTCTATGTCGCACCCCCGTGGAAGCTGATGTGGTGGCGTTTCCGCAAACACAAGCTGGCGATGGTCAGCGCGGTCATCCTGATCCTGTTTTACTTCAGCGCGGCCTTCTCCGAGTTCGTCGCACCCTACATTCCGGAGCAGCCCTTCATTCGCTATAAGTTCGCCCCGCCGACCCGCATCCATTTCATCGATGCAGAGGGACGGCCCCGGGCTCCGTTCATCTACCAGACCGTGCGCGGCGTCGATCCGGTCACGGCGCAGCCCACCTATACCGAGGATACGACCATCCGCTATCCGATCCGGTTCTTCGTGCAAGGCGAGCCATACGAGTGGCTCGGTCTGATTCCATCGAGCCTCCACCTGTTCGGCGTGCCGGATGCCGGGGAAAACCAGGGCGTCTTTCTGTTCGGTGCGGATCGGCTGGGCCGCGATATGTTCTCGCGCATCGTTTTCGGCGGACGGCTCTCGCTGTCGCTGGGCCTGGTCGGCGTCTTTCTCAGCCTGATCCTGGGCGTCGTGCTGGGCGGCGTGTCGGGCTACTTCGGCGGGTGGGTCGACACGCTGGTGCAGCGCGTCATCGAGTTCATCCGCACTATCCCGACCATTCCGTTGTGGATGACGCTGAGCGCGGCCATGCCGGCCAACTGGCCGGTGACGCGGGTCTATTTCGGGATCACCATCATCCTGTCGCTGGTCGGCTGGACGTTCATGGCGCGCGTCGTGCGCGGGCGCTTCCTGGCGATGCGCGAGGAAGACTTCGTGCTGGCGGCCCGGCTGAACGGCGCGCGCGAGATGCGCGTCATCCTGCGCCACATGGTGCCGTCGTTCCTCAGCTACATCATTGCGTCGCTCACGCTGTCGATTCCCGGCATGATCCTGGGCGAGACGGGCCTGAGCTTTCTCGGCCTGGGGCTGCGGCCGCCGGCCATCAGTTGGGGCGTGCTGCTGCAGGAGGCGATGAACCTGCGCTCGCTCGTGCTGGCGCCCTGGGTGCTGGCGCCCGGCCTGGCCGTTGTGATCTCCGTGCTGGCGTTCAACTTCGTCGGCGACGGCCTGCGCGATGCCGCCGATCCGTATTCTCGTTAGTGTGGACAGGATTCACAGGATTGACAGGATGATGCCGCCGGTTTTGTCCTGTGCAGCCTGTCGATCCTGTCTGAGTTAGGAGCTTGTGGTATGAAGCAGGACCAGCTGCTCGTCGAAGTCAAGGACCTGAAGACTTACTTCTTCCTGGACGAGGGCACCGTGCGCGCGCTGGACGGCGTGGATTTCAACATCTACCGCGGGCAGACCATCGGCGTGGTGGGCGAGAGCGGCTGCGGCAAGAGCGTGACCGCGCGCTCCATCCTGCGGATTGTGCCGCGGCCCGGCCGCATCGTGAGCGGCGAGATCAACTTCTACCGCCGGCCTGAGGACAGCAGCGGGCAGATCGAGGTCCTGAAGCTGCACGAACTGGACCCGCTCGGCCAGACCATGCGCAGTATCCGCGGGGCCGAGATTGCGCTCGTGCCCCAGGAGCCGATGGCCTCGCTGAGCCCGGTCTACACCATCGGCAACCAGATCTCCGAGGCCATCATGCTGCACCAGGGGGTGAACCGGGACGTCGCGCGGCAGAAGACCATCGAGATGCTGGAGCTGGCCGGCTTTCCCAAGCCCCGCGAGCGCATCGACTCGTACCCGCACCAGCTCTCCGGCGGGCTGCGCCAGCGCGCGGTCATCGCCATGGGCCTCTCCTGCCATCCCAGCCTGCTCATCGCGGACGAGCCGACGACCGCGCTGGACGTGACGACGGAGGCGCAGATCCTCCGCCTGATGCGCAATTTGCAAGGTGAACTCGGTATGGCTATCATGTTCATCACGCACAACCTGGGTGTCGTCGCGCAGATGACCGAGGACGTCATCGTGATGTACATGGGCAAGGTGGTCGAATCTGCCAGCGTGGATGCCATCTTCCACAACGCAAAGCACCCGTACACCCAGGCGCTCCTGCGCTCCATCCCGCGGCTGGGCCAGAAGACGCAAGGCCGCCGTGTGCTGGAGTCGATTCGCGGGACCGTCCCGGACCCCTACACCCGGCCGCAGGGGTGTGCCTTCCACCCGCGCTGCTCTATGCGCATCCCGGGTGTCTGTGATCGGGATGTGCCGCCGTGGGTCGAGGTCGAGCCGGGGCACTTTGCGCGGTGTGTGCTCTATGGGAATCCTATGAAGACGGCATAGATGTACTGGCCTGTGAATAAATGAAGATAGTCTTATTGTTTCCGCCTTACTGGACGCCGGCCATGCCCCACCTGGCACTGCCGGCGCTTTCGTTTTACCTCCGGTCGCACGGGCACGACGTCACGCAGCGCGACCTGAACCTCGAAGTGTTCGAGACCATGCTGACGCGCGGCTACCTGCAGCAGAGCGTAGCGCGGCTTAAGCTGGGCCGCGCCCCAGCGCGGCTGAAGCCGGGGCGCAACCCGGCGCGGCAGGCCGTCGCGCCGCCGCGTGAGCGGGTGCGCTGGGCGCTCCAGCAGGGCCCGGAGCTGGCCGATCGGGTGGAGCGCGCCGTCGCGATCATGCGCAGCCCGGAGTTCCTCGACGGCGAGGCGGGCCTGCAGGCGTACCTGACCGTCGTGCAGAGCCTGGAACTCGCCTCGCTGCCTTTCTATCCGGCGAGCCTCGATCTGCTGGGCTTCCGCCAGGCCGCGGCGGCGGACAACAGCCGCGACCTGCTCCAGGCCGTGCGCGACGAGCAACACAACCCGTTCCTCGACATCTTCCGCCGCGGCATCATCCGGGATCTTGTCGCGCTGCAGCCGGGGCTGGTCGGCATCTCCATTCCGACCGAAGGGCAGATGCTCGCCGGCATGACGCTGGCCCACCTCATCAAGCAGGCCAAGCTGCCCTGTCACATCACGGTCGGCGGGCCGCACATCACCATGCTGCGCGAGCAGCTCCCCAAGGCGCCCGCGGTCTTCACGCTCATCGACAGCGCGGTGGCGTTCGAGGGGGAAGAGCCGCTGCTGCGGCTGGCCGAGGCGCTGGAGGGTGACCGTGACCTAACCCACGTCCCCAACCTGACCTGGCGCGCCGGCTCAACGATTCGCGTGAATATTGCGGATGCATCGCCAACACACGCTCCGAGGACGATCAATCTTCAATCTTCAATCTTCAATCTTCAATCGTCCCCTGCCGTGCCGGATTTCGACGGTCTCCCGCTGGGCCGCTACCTGGCACCGTATCCCGTCCTGCCCCTGCTGACCGCGCACGGCTGCTATCACGGCGACTGCGCGTTCTGCAACGTGGGCTACGGCCGTCCGGGACACTACCGGCCCATCCGCTCAGCGGAGGTCGTCGAGCAGATGCTCACGCTGCGTCGCAAGTACGGCGTCAAGCACATCTTCTTTGCGGATGAGGCCATGACCCCGCGCAACATGCGCGAGATGTCCGCGCTGCTGTCCGCGCAGGCGGCCGAAGGGAACTCGTTCCACTGGTGCGGCTGCATGCGCTTCGAGAAGACGTTGAGCCGGGAGCTGCTGGAGAGCATGTCCGCGGCGGGCTGCCGGATGATCATGTTCGGGCTGGAGACCGCGTCCGAGCGCATGATCGTGCACATGGATAAGGGCGTCGAGCGCGAGCACATGAGCCGCATTCTGCACGAGAGCACTGCCGCGGGCATCTGGAACCATACCTTCTTCTTCTTCGGCTTCCCGACCGAGACGATGGCGGACGCGCAGGACACGGTCAACTTCGTCTACGCGCACGGCGACGTCATCCACTCGGCCTCGCCGGGCGAGTTCGTGCTCGAACGCTACTCGCCCGTCCACCTCGACCCGCAGAAGTTCGGCGTGCGGCGCGTCAAGCCCGCGGCCGACCTTGCCATCTACTTCGACTACGAGCTGGAATCGGGGCTGGACGAGCAGACCGCGCGCACCATCACCGAGCGGCTGCTGGACGTGCTGCCGCGCAAGCGGTACGGGCAGTATTATGCGCAGGACGCGTACCGGCTGGTGTATGCCGGGTATCTGCGCGAGCAGGGCCGGCCGCTGCCGGGATGGCTGGTGAACGAAACTGCGATTACAGATTGAAGATTGAAGATTGAAGATTTCGACTCAAGGCTTCCCTGAGGGAGGGTCATGAACATCGCGTACCTCGACTATCCGCTCGCGGGCGGGTACATCCACAACTGGCTGGTGGCCGGGCCGGCGGCGACGGTGGTGCCGGACCTCGGCCGCTTCACCGGCGCAGACTACAAGCTCCAGATTGCCCGGCACTACCACGAGCCGGCTTCCGGCGTCACCGAGCCGCCCGCGGAGACGCAGCCATTCGCCGCAGGCGAGGCCACACTGAAGTGGAACTACGTGCGCTGCCGGGACGACCACTACGTCGACCTGTCCGTGTTCCACCACGAGACGACCTACCTGGCCGCGTGGGCCTATGCGGAGGTCGTCAGCGCGGCGGCGCAGGGCGAAGCCCAGCTTCGCACGGTGACGTGCACCCTCACGACGAACGGCCCGGCCGACGTGTGGCTGAATGGTGCGCACGTCCACCGGCAGGAGCACTTCTACCACCAGTTGCCGAAGCGCGTGACCTTCGAGCTGACCTTGCAGGCGGGAGCGAACACGCTCCTGGTGCGTATGGAGCAGGTCGCGGCACGCGAGTGCCCCTATGCGATGGCGCTGCAACTCGGGACGGGCGAAGGGCTGAGCGTGCGGCTGCCGACCGCGATTGCGCCCGCCGAGCGCCGGGCGCGGTTCGAGCGCGCCTTCAATGCCGCGCATCTGCGCCAGGATGTGTTCAAGGCCGATGAGCCGGTGGCCTTCTACTGGCCGGATGGCTTTGAGGACAGGCTCAAGCTGACCGTGCGCGTGCAGACGCCCGGCCGCGAGATTTTCACCGAGGGGCACAAGACCGCGGGCCCCGGCGTGCGGGCGGAGATGGGCCCGGCCTACCGCTTCCCGGACGGCGCGTACGACCTGCTGCTGATGCCGACCCCGCGCGAGTATTACGTCGGTGAGATGAAGGTCTCGCGCGGCCTGCGCTGCTGGACGACGCGCGGCCGCTTCTCCGAGGAGCCGTACGGCACGCTGCCGGAGCGCAGCCGCGAGGCGCTGGTGGATGCGGCGCAGCGCGACGTGAACGTCTTCTCCGAGATCGCGAAGATGGCCCTGGGCATGTGGAGCCGCGTCAGGCTGCCCGCTATCCAGGACACCATCGCACGCATCAACCGCCGTGGCGACTGCAGCGACTTCTACCTCGTCGGGCTGCTGGGCATGGCCTACCGCTATGCCGACAATCCTGAGTTTCCCACCGAGCTGCGCCAGCCGCTGCACGACTGCATCGTCAACTTCAAGTACTGGCACGACGAGCCGGGCAGCGATGCGATGTGCTACACGACCGAGAACCACAGCATCCTGTTCCATACGTGCGAAGTGCTCGCGGGGCAGCTCTATCCCGACGAGGTCTTCACGAACAACGGCGAGACGGGCCGCCAGCACCGCGCGCGGGGCGAGGCGCGCGCGCTGGCCTGGCTGCAGGGCCGCGCGGCGCACGGCTTCGTGGAGTGGGACTCGAACTGCTACTTCGAAGAGGACACCCTGGCCCTGACGCACCTGCTGAGCCTGGCCGAGGACGACAACCTGGCCGAGATGGCGACCGTGGTGCTCGACAAGATGCTCTTCACGATGGCGGTCAACTCGTTCCGCGGCGTCTTCGGATCCACTCACGGCCGCACCTACACCCCGCACATCAAGAGCGCGTACAACGAAGCCACGTCGGGCATGAGCCGGCTGCTCTGGGGCATGGGCGTGTTCAACAGCCACATCCTCGCGACGGTCAGCCTCGCCTGCTCGGAGTACACGCTGTCGCCCCTGCTCACGCAGATTGCGACGGACCGGCCCGAGGAACTGTGGAGCCGCGAGCGGCACACCGGCGACCCGGCCGACTGGCGCAACTCCGGCTCGCACGCGGCCGAGGTCAACAAGGTCACGTACAGGACGCCCGACGCCATGCTCTGCTCCGCGCAGGACTGGCACGCGGGCGAGCCGGGCTACCAGCAGCACATCTGGCAGGCGACGCTGGGGCCGGAGGCCGTGGTGTTCGTCACGCATCCCACATGCGCCAGCGAGGACGGCTCGCACCGACCGAACTTCTGGCACGGCAACGCCACGCTGCCGCGCGTCGCGCAGTGGAAGGACGTGCTGGTAGCCGTGCACCGGCTGCCCGACGATGACTGGATGGGCTTCACCCACGCCTTCTTCCCGGCCCACGCGTTTGACGAGTACCTCGTGACCCCGCGCTGGGCCTTTGCGCGGCGGGGCGACGGCTACATCGCACTGGCTGCTGCCGGGGGGCTGGAATGGATGACGGACGGCGACAACGCGTACCGCGAGCTGCGCTCGCACGCCGCACACAACGTCTGGCTCTGTCACCTGGGCCGCCGAAGCCTGGACGGCAGCTTCGAGGAGTTCCAGCAGAAGAGCCAGGCGCTGCCGGTCGAGTTCGGTGACCTGAGCGTGCGGTTGCGCAGCCTGCGGGGCGACGAGCTGGCCTTCGGCTGGGAGGGCCCGCTGCTGCTCAACGGCGTAGAGCAGCCCATCACCGGCTTCGGGCACTACGAGAGCCCGTATTGCACGATGGAGAGCGGCGCGGACCACATGGACATCCAGTACGGAGAGACCATCATGCGCCTGCAGTTCGGGGGAGAATGACGGATGCCCATCATCGAGCCTGAGTTCATGGCGCTGACCGCGGGCCTCGACGTCGAGGCGTGGTGGGCCGAGAACGAGGCCTGCCAGCGGCCCGGTACCGACAAGCCGCGCTGCCCGGCCTCCTTCTCGCCCGACGACCACTGGATCTTCGAGTTCATGGCCGTGCCGTCGACGCTGCGCTACTATCACGACACGGATTACCGCAACGCGCTGCACGCGGAGGTTAACGCGCTCACCCGCGCGCACGTGGGCCGCGCATTCTTCGATGAGGACACCTGGCGCACGACGCCGAAACGTATCGAGAACCTGTTCGGCTGCGAGTTCGGCTATCATGAGGGCAGCACGCCCTGGCTCACGCCGGTCACGGACGACCCGGACGAGTTCGCGCGTGTCCTCGACCGCGCAGAGGCGACCGACCTGCGGACGTGGAGCCTGCCCGAGGACTACCTGGCGGAATGGGATGAGCGCAAGGCCGCGGGCAAGCTGCTGCCCAAGCTCGGCACGGGGAGCCGCGGGCCGGCGACCATCATGACCTCGGTGCTTAAGCCGGAGACGGTGTTCTACTGGCTCTACGACCACCCGGACCTGATGCGGCGGTTCCGCGACGTGCTGGCCGTCAAGATGGTGGCGTTCAATCGCATCCTGCGCGAGTTCAGCGGGAACGACGAGCCCGGTTGGTGGATCACGGACGACAACTGCGCACTGTTCAATCGGCGGCTGTACCGGGAGTACTGCTACCCGGTGCTGGAGCAGGTGCTGGCCGCGCTTGCGCCTGGCGATGCGCGACGCTACCAGCACTCGGACAGCGCGATGGGCCACCTGCTGGAATTGCAGTATGCGCTCGGCATCCGCGACGTCAACTACGGGCCGACGGTCGACGCCGCGCTCATCCGCGAGCGGATGCCCGACGCGATCATCAACGGGCAGATGCCGCCCATGCTGCTGCGCAACGGCAGCCCCGAGGCAATCCGGGCGCGCGTCGTGGAGGACTTCGCCAAGGCGGGCGGCACGGGGCTGCTCAACGTGACGACGGCCGGCTCGCTGGCCGCGGGCACGGGTCTCGGCCGGATGCGCTGGTTCATGCAGACGGTGCAGGAGTGCTGCCGGTACGACGTGACAGGGTGACAAGGTGACAGGGTGAACAGGTGAACAGGTGATGTTGGAGTCAAGGCTTTAGCCGGTTTGGTCGCGTATGTGCTCAGTTTACCTGATAATAGTTGTAGGGGCGAGGTCACCTCGCCCAAGGCGGAGTGGTGAACGGGCGACATAGCGATCACGGTATTCGCGTATTCGGGGTCGCCATTCGATTATTCGCGATGGCCGCGGCCCCCTACAGAACATCAAGGGAGGCATTGCAATGGGCAAGGCAGTGAAGATCGGCATCATCGGCGCAGGCAGCGCGCAGTTCTCGCTCGGCCTGGTGAAGGACATCTGCCTGACGGAGAGCCTGCGGGGCAGCCACATCACTTTCATGGACATCGACCAGGACCGGCTGGACATCATCCACAAGCTGGGCACGAAGTATGCAGGCCAGCTCGGCGCGGACCTGACCTTCGAGGCGACAATGGACCGTGCGGCTGCACTGCAGGACGCGGACTTCGTAGTCAACACCGCGTATGTGCTGGGCCACATCGTCGAGGCCCAGATGCGCAACCTGGCCGGCGAGAAGTACGGCTACTACCACTCCGGCGGCAGCTTCGGCTCGTACCACCAGCTCCAACTGATGCTCGACGTGGCGCGCGATATGGAGCGCATCTGCCCCGACGCCTGGCTGATCCAGTCGGGCAACCCGGTGTTCGACGGCTGCACCCTCATGACCCGCGAGACCGGCATCAAGGTCTGTGGCTTGTGTCACGGCCATTACGGGTACGAGGAAATCGCCCGCACCATCGGCATCGATCCGGCGAAGGTCACGTGGCAGGCGCCCGGCGTCAACCACAACATCTGGCTGACCCACTTTATCTACGACGGTCAGGACGCCTACCCGCTGATCGACGAGTGGATTGCGACAAAGGGCGAGGAATACTGGCGCACGCACGTCGCGCAGCGCACCCACGACGCGCAGATGTCGCGCGGCGCGGTCCACCAGTACCACATGTTCGGGCTGTTCCCCATCGGCGACACCGTGCGCCACCGTTCCTGGTGGTGGTATCACACCGACATCGACACCAAGAAACGCTGGTTCGGGGAGCCGTGGGGCGGGCCGGACACGCACCTGGCGCGGCCCTACTTCGTCAAGCAGCTCGAGGAGCGTATCAAGGAGTACCACCGCTGGGCAGTCGACCCCCAGGCGGACCTGACGCAGCTCGTCGGCACGCAGCGGACCCACGAGCAGCAGGTGCCGATCATGGACGGGCTGACCAACAACAACGCGGGCTATTTCCAGGTCAACGTGCCCAACAACGGCGCGCTGCCGGGCATCCCGGACAACGTCGTGGTCGAGGTGCCCGCGATCGTGGACCAGCGCGGCATCCAGCCGCTGCGGATGAAGCCGCTGCCGCCGAAGATCATGCTTGAATGCATCCTGCCCGACTGGCTGGATATGGAGCGCGAGCTGCTCGCCTTCAAGACCGGCGACCGATCCATGCAGTTGTTCGACGTGTTGGGCAACCACCAGACGCGCAACTACGATGCGGCCCAGGCGCTGCTGGAAGAGCTGATCCACCTGGCGGAGGTCGCGGAGGTCGAGGACTGGGAGCAGATGGCGCGGGTGCAGGATCGTTACCGCTATCCCATGCCGCTGTGAGATGGGCCATCCAGGCATCCTGAGCGGCGGCCTGGCAGGGCTGAAGTCGAAGGATGTGTGCATCCGCTGTGTCTGGCGCAGGCATCCTGAGCGGAGCGACCGGCCAAGCATAGCTTGGCTGGGGAGCGAAGTCGAAGGATACGGCCCGTGAGAGGTGCGATGCGATTACGCGCGCTGCTGTTCGACCTCGGTGACACGATCATGGTCGAGGAAACCGAGGTCAAGGATCCGGACGAAACCACGCTGCGGGCCGAACTGGTGCCCGGCATGGCGGAGGTCCTGCACGCGCTCCGAGCTGACGGTCACCGGCTCGCGCTGGTGGCCGACAGCCGGCCGGAGACCCCGCCGAACGTGCTCCGCCAGCACGGGCTGTGCGCCCTGTTCGAGTACCTGGCTATCTCGGAAATCATCGGCGCGACCAAGCCGGACCCGCGCATCTTCCGCGCGGCGCTCGACGCGCTGGGCATCCCGAAGGCGGACTACGGCCGGGTGGTCATGGTGGGCAACAACCTGGAGCGCGACGTCGCCGGGGCCAACCGGCTCGGCCTGATCCCGGTGTTCTATCATCTCAACGAACGGCGGCGCACGCAGCCGCTCACGCCCGACGAGATGCCGCAGTACACGGTCACGACTCCAGGGGAACTGTACGACCTGGTGCGGCGGCTGGAGAAGGAGCCTGCAACATGAGCTTTGTGATACGCCAGACGAAGGGCATCGACAAGTGCCTGGCCGAGGCGGGGCTGGACCCCGAGCGGCTGCGCATGCACGTCTCGGAGATCGCGCCGGGCACGCGCGCCCACGCGCCGCACGTGCATGACGCGGTCGAGGCGTTCTACGTGCTGGAAGGGCAGGGCACGATCGAGGTCGGGGACGAACGATATGCGGTCGGCCCGAACGAGGTCGTCATCCTCGATGCGCGCGTCCCGCACGGCCTGGAGAACACCGGCACGACGCCCATGCGCTATCTGGTTGTCATAACGGCGAATCTGCCTTCGTAGCGGACTTTCCGACCGCCGAGCGGAGGTGGAACGTGCGACCTTTAGCAGACGATGTGCCCGCCGATAGCGCGCTCTGGTCGGTGCGCATGGCCGATGCCACGCTGGCGCGCTACCCTGTCTCCCGCATGCGCTGGCACTACGAGGACGGTTTCCTCATGCACGCGGTCGCGCAGGTGGCGCAGCGGACGGGGCAGCCGTGCTATGGGCAGGCGGTCAGGGAGTACGTGGACCGTTTCGTGCAAGGCGACGGCAGCATCGCGACTTACTGGCTGGCAGACTACAACCTCGACCAGATTGCGCCCGGCCGGCTGCTCTTCCCGCTGCACGAGGCCGGCGGCGACGCGCGTTTCGGGCAGGCGATTGCGCTCCTGCGCGAGCAGCTTGCGCGGCAGCCTCGCACGCGCGCGGGCGGCTTCTGGCACAAGCTCATCTATCCGTACCAGATGTGGCTCGACGGCATCTACATGGCCGGGCCGTTCTATGCGCAGTATGCGGCCGCCTTCGGAGACGTTGCGGCCTTCGATGACGCGGTCCACCAGATCGTGACGCTGGAGCAGCATGCGCGCGATCCCGAGACGGGTCTGCTGTATCACGCGTGGGATGAGAGCTGCCAGCAGCGTTGGGCCGCGCCGGGGACGGGCTGTTCGCCGCACTTCTGGGGCCGCGCGATCGGCTGGTTCGGGATGGGCATCGTGGAGGTGCTGGACGTACTGCCGCCTGACCACCCGCAACGGCCCGTGCTGATCGGCATCCTCCAGCGCGCACTCGCCGCGGTGTACGCGGTGCGGGACCCCGACTGCGGCTTGTGGCGGCAGGTGCTGGACCAGGGCGGCCGGGCCGGCAATTACCTGGAGGCCTCGGCCGCGTGCATGTACATCTACACGATGGCGAAGGGCGTCCGCCAGGGCTACCTGCCTGCCGACTGGCTGGCCGTGGCCCGCGTGAGCTTCGACCAGGTGCTCGCGCACTTCATCCATGTGGACCCGGCCGGCCACGTCAGCCTGCACTGGACGTGCGGCGCGGCGGGGCTGGGCGGCACGCCATATCGCGATGGCAGCTACGAGTACTACGTGACCGAACGAGTGGTGACGAACGATCCCAAGGGCATCGCGGCCTTCATCCTGGCCGCGCTGGAACTGGGACGCTGAAACGACATCGAGGAGGCAACATGACCTATTTTACAGCCGTGCCCGCGCATGAGGGCATCAACCATCTGCCGGCGAACCCGTGCAAGCTGCTGGACTTCCAGTTGCTGATCCTGCCGGCCGGGCAGAGCTACAGCGCCGCAACCGGCGACCGCGAGGTGCTGGCGGTCATTCTCGGCGGCAAGGGCACGTTCCGAGTCGGGGGCCAGGAGTTTGCCAATGTCGGCGGCCGGCCCAACGTCTTTGCGGGCAAGCCGCACGCGGTCTACATGCCGTGCGGCGCGGACTTCACCGTCACTGCGCAGGGCCGGCTGGAGGTGGGGCTTTGCAGTGCGCCCAGCGAGCTGGCGACTGCACCCTATGTCATCAGCCCGGAGCAGGTCACGAGCGGGATGTGGGGCGCGGCAAACTTCTCGCGCAATTTCCATCAGATTCTCACGCTGGCGGGCCAGCCCAACCTTCCAGCGCGGCGGCTCATCGTGGGCGAGACCTACACCCCGTCGGGCAACTGGAGCACCTATCCGCCGCACAAGCACGAGGTCGATGACCTGCCGCGCGAGGCGTATCACGAGGAGATGTACTTCTTCAAGGTGACGCCGGCGGACGGGTTCGGCATGGTGCGCTACTACAACGACGAGGTCGACACGGGCTACATCGTCAAGGACAACACCATCCTGATGGCCCCGAACGGCTATCACACGACCAACAGCGCGCCCGGCTACCAGAGCTACTTCCTCTGGATGCTGGCGGGCAACCAGCGCGTGCAGGCGACGGTGGACGATCCTGCGCTGGGCTGGGTCTCGCGCACAGTGCCGATGCTGAAGGCGTTGGGGCACTAAACCGATTCTGGAATGAGTACCGCGGTCAGAACTGAGACAGGATTGACAGGATTGACGGGATTACTCCTGTAAATCCTGTCAATCCTGTCCAGAGTCGCCTCTGGTTTTCACATTGAACTGAGTATAGGGGTGACGCTCGCGGAGTCGAGGCTCTAGCCGGTGGGCGTGCCTGCACGCCTGGGGCATGTACCCACACAACCCAACCTAACCGGCTGAAGCCTCGACTCCAGTCTGCCGCATGGCGGTTGATCTGGCATCGCCAGAGGGGTGAGGAAACATGCAAGATCTCTTTCGGCTCGATGGCCGCGTCGCGCTGGTGACGGGCGCATCGCAGGGGTTGGGGCAGGGGATGGCGCTGGCGCTCGCCAGGGCGGGGGCGGACATCGCCGGGCTGGACCGCTGCACCAGCGACGCGACGGCAGAACAGGTGCAGGCAGTGGGCCGCCGCTACATGCAGGTCTGCTGCGACCTGCTGGACGCGTCCGTCGCGGACCTGCAGGCCGTCGTCGGCCAGGTCGTGGCCGAGCTGGGGCGGCTGGATATCCTGGTCAATAACGCGGGCATCATCCGCCGCGGCCCCGCGCTGGATTTCAGCGAGGCCGACTGGGACGATGTGCTGCAAATCAACCTGAAGGCGGTCTTTTTCCTCGCGCAGGCCGCCGCGCGTGCGATGGTGGCCCAGGGCTCGGGCGGGAAGATCATCAACATTGCGTCGATGCTCTCGTTCCAGGGCGGCATCAACGTCGTGTCCTACACCGCGGCCAAGAGCGGCGTGGCGGGGGTGACGCACGCGCTCGCCAACGAATGGGCGAAGCACGGCATCAACGTCAACGCGATCGCGCCGGGCTACATGGCGACGGACAACACCGCGCCGCTGCGCGCCGACCCGGTGCGCACTGCGGCCATCCTGGAGCGCATCCCGCTGGGGCGCTGGGGCACCCCGGCTGACCTGGACGGCGTGGTGGTGTTCCTGGCGTCGGCCGCGTCGGACTATATGTGCGGTGCGATCGTACCTGTGGACGGCGGCTGGCTGGCGCGGTAGGAATCGGCGCGATAGCGGGCAGCCGACCGGCTGCTATTCGCCCGTTCAGCCACAGGGTGCGGCGGCGCGGCGCGCGGTCTCCAGTTCCGGGTCATCCACGGTCCACGCACCGTTGAAGACGCCGAAGACGCGGCCATCCACCGAGAAGCCCCTGACCGGTGTCCACGTAAACCCCTGGCGCGCGAGCTTGATGTCCGCGGTGTAGACCGTATCGGCGGGCGCGGGGGACACTGTACCGTAGTCGGGGTCAGCCGCAAAGCGTGCGACCACCCGCACGGTGGCGGCAGCCGGGCCCCGCCGCGTGACCGAGAGTCGTACGTCGCGCGGGGCGCGCTGGCCAGGGTAGGCCGCGGCCAGGTAGCCGCCGACCGTACGGACAGGCGCAAGATAGCAGAGCCAGCCCGCACCCACCACCAGCGCCAGCGCGGCCGCCAGGCCCAACAACAAACCGCCCCTGTGCCAATGGTGCATGGGAAGGCTGTGTGTAGAGGCCGTGCCAGGCTTTACCGGATATCGGGTGTGGGATAACACCCGTAACGCTCCACCAGTTCGACCACCCGCGCGACGCGGCGGCGCTGGCCGTCCGGCGGCACCTGGTCGGCGACGCCCAGGACAAACCGTGGCTCGGTCACCATGAGCGCCAGCATCTCGCGGACATGGCGCTCGAACTCCTCGTCGCTGATGAGGTCGGTGAAGTAGATGCCCGGCAGCCCACCCCACAGGATGCATGGCGGCACGCCGGGCTCCTGCACCGGCTCCACCCGCTCGACCATCTCAGCCAGCGTGATGTCGCCGACGGGCTTCGGCGTCACGGCCTCGATGACGCGGAAGCCCGTGCTTGCCAGCTCGCGAATCAGCCCTCGCGTCGTGCCGTCCAGGTGGACGAACGAGAACTTGCCCGCCTCGCGGATGCGCCGGTTCCACTTCTCCTCGTAGCCGCGCACGTAACGCTCGAAGAACCGCTTACCCACCACCTCGGAGGACAGATTCTCAGGGATCATCAGGCACTCGGCGGGTGAGGCGAGCGCAATTTCCGCGGCCTCGTTCGATTTCTGCTCGATCAGCGCCAGCGTCGCCTCGAACTCGTCGCGCGCGTCCATGTACAGGCCGATGACACTCTCGATGCCGGCCAACAGCACGGTCATTTGCATGAACGGGGTCTTGGGCAGGTAACACAGCACGACGCCGAGGTCCTGCACTAGCGGGTGCCGCCGCGCGGCTTCCGCATAATCCGGCTCGAAGGTCGCATGCTCGAAGATGTAGCACAGGACGGCCAGGTCCTCCCGCGTCTTGACGAGCCGCTGCGTGTAGGCGTGCGTGTACGATTCCGGCAGGTAGACTTGCACCTCCGTGATCGAGCCGGCCGGCGTGTGATACGTCCGCCGGAATTCACGGCCCTCATGCTGCTCTTCGATCCGCACGGAGCCGTCCAGCACGCGACGGAACGGCTCGTAGCCCTGGAGGTAAAAGCCGACGCCCAGCTCGCGGTGCCAGTCGTAGTACGCGGGACTGCGTTGGAAGCCGGGCGGCACTTCCCCGCGCACCTCCAGTGCGTGCGCCCAGTAGGTCAGGTCGCCCAGCCATGGCACGCGGTCCGGAGTGCGCCCCTGCAGGATGGTGAGGACTCGTTCGCGGTCGTTCATGCGCACCCTTACGCTTTCATGCCTGTGAGCGCGATGCCCTGGATGAAGTACTTCTGGGTCAGGAAGAAGACGACTAGGATGGGCGTGATCATCATCGTCGAGGCGGCCATCAGCAGGCCCCACATCGTGCGACGCTCGAACATGAACGCCTGCAGGCCCAGCGACAGGGTGTAGTTCTGCCGGTTGTTCAGGAAGATCAGCGGGCCGGTGAAGTCGTTCCAGGCGGCCATAAAGCTGAAGATGGCGACGGTCGCCAAGGCGGGCTTGGCCAGCGGCAGGATAATTGTCCACCAGATGTTCAGGCGGTTGGCCCCGTCCACAATCGCGGCCTCTTCGAGTTCCATCGGGATCGTCATGAAGAACTGGCGCAGCATGAAGATGTAGAATGGCGAGCCGAGCAGCGCCGGCACGGTCAACGGCAGGAATGTGTCGATCCAGTTGATCTTGGCGAACAGGATGTAGAGCGGGACGAGCGTCACGATGCTCGGGATCATCATCTGGCTGACCATGACCATGAAGATCGTGTCGCGGCCCGGCGCACGCACGCGCGAAAAGCCGTACGCGGCTAGCGAACAGGTGACGACCGCGCCGAAAACCTGCGCGCTCGCGATGACCATCGTGTTAAGGAAGTACTTGTGCAGGGGCGCGTAGATGAAGACCGCCGGGTAGTTATCCCAGATCATCGGATTCGGGATCCAGACGGGCGGCCAAGCGAAGATCTGCCGGTCGGCTTTGAGCGACGTACTGACCATCCAGATGAAAGGCAGCGCGAACACGGCCGCACCGACAAGCAGCACGCCGTGGACGCCGAAGCGCCCGAACAACCAGCGAATCCGCTTGGCCCACGTCGTCCCATAATGGACCATCCTATCGCCCTGGCTGGACGTTTGAGGAGTGACAGTCATCGGTTACCTCCGCTCCGCTTCGTAGTAGACCCATCGGTTCGCCAGCCTAAACTGCGCGATGGTCAACGCCAGCACGATCAGGAACAGAATCCACGCCATCGCGGACGCGTAGCCCATGTCGAGGAAGGTGAATGCCCGGCGGTAGAGGTATAGCATATAGAACAGGGTGGATTCCGCAGGGCCGCCGCCGGTCATAATGTAGGCCGCAGTGAATACCTGGAACGAGCCGATGACGCCCAGAATCAGCATGAAGAACAGCGTGGAGCTAAGCATCGGTAAGGTGATATGCCGGAAGCGCTGCAGCACGCTGGCACCATCGATCGCGGCAGCTTCATACAGGTGTTGCGGCACGCCCTGCAGGCCGGCGAGACAGATAATCATCGCGCTGCCCGTGCCCCAGAGGGCCATCAGAATGAGCGCGGGCTTCGACCACGTGAGCGAGGCCAGCCACAAGGGTCCTTTAATGCCGACGAGCCCCAGCAGCGAATTCAGCATGCCCCATTCCGGCTGGAGAATCCAAACCCATAGGATTGAGCTGGCGACCGCAGGCACGATAGACGGGATATAGTAGAGGGTCCGGTAAACCGGCATGGCCCCGACCTTTTGGTTGAGGAGGAGCGCCAGCCCCAAGGCAACGACCATGTGCAGCGGCACGTAAAACAGAACGTAATAGGCAGTGTTGCCCATGGACATACCGAAGCGCTCATCCGCGGTGAACAACTGGACGAAGTTGTCGATGCCGACCCAGCGCGGGGGGACGACAATCTCGTAGTCCATGAAGCTCAGAATCAGGGAAGCGATGACCGGGCCGATGACGAAAGCGAGGAAACCGATGCCCCAGGGGAGGATAAACAGGTAACAACTGATGGCCTCACGTGTCGCCAAGCTCAGCTTGCGTCCTCGCAGCAGATCTATCATGGCAGCCTCTCAAACGATTGCGGGCGGACACACGCAGTCTGCTCGTGTGCCCGCCCGCGTCCCTCGTTACCGAGTTATGCTTCGCGTTCTTTCCAGGCTGCGTCCAGCGCCGCCTGTACGTCCGCCTTGGCCGCCATGAGGGCCGCGCGCGGCTCACTCTTCTTGGTCAGGGCAGACTCCCACGCGTTCTTGAAGCCGACCCACATCTCCGCCGCCGCGAGGCCGGCGATCTTGCCGCAGCCGACGGCGAAGGTCTCGGACTCCAGATAGCGTTCCATCATGACCTTCTGGCGATCCGGCAGCAGTGAGTAGTACTCCTGCTGCATCACGTCCATCGCCGGCTTATAGGTTGGCGGTGTCGGCGCAAAGATCGGCTTGCCCGGCAGCTGCTGGCGTTCCCACTCTTCCGTCTGCAGTTGCAGGCCTACAGTGCCGGCGGCCTTGACGTACTCCGGCCCGATCACCCACTTGACAAACTCCCAGCCTTCCTCGTAGTACTTGGTGTTCGGGTCGATGACGAAGGTCCAGCCGCACGACCAGTTGACCTGCTTGTCCTTCATAGCCGCGGGGACGGGCATGCGGCCGGTGCCGTCGTAGTCCAGGTCGGGGAAGCGGGCGTAGAAGTCAATCATCCAGTTGCCGTAGGAGCACATGGAGACCATGCCCTGGGCAAACGGATCCACCGGCTGGCCGGAGAAGCCTTCCATGAACGAGGCCGCAGAGGCATACCCGCCGCCCGCGTCATCGATGACCTTGACGCACCACTCCAGTGCCTCGACCCATTCGTCGCTGTCGATGAGGACGTTGCGGCCGTCGGCATCCAGGCTGGTGCCACCGTTCTCCATCGCGTAGATGAGGAGTTGGTCGGAGAGGCCGGGTGGGAAGTTGGGCAGGAAGCCATAGCGTTCAAAGCGGTCGCCGTTCATCTTGTTCAGCTTGGGCGCCATCGCGTAGATGTCTTCCCAGGTTTCCGCACCCTTGTCGGGATCGAACCCGGCTTCCTCGAAGTGCTTGCGATTCCAGAACCAGTAGCGCGTGCCTGCAGTGTGCGGCAGGCCATAGAGCTGGCCCTCCCAGGTCAGGTCCTCAATGGGGCCGGCCATGAAGTCGGCCTTGTTGATCTTGTCGCGCGCCATCAGGTCTTCGATGGAGCGATAGAGGCCGCGCGAGGCAAACTGGCCGAAGGTGTGGCGATTCTGATAGGCGATATCGGGCCCCTTGCCTGCGGCAACCGCAGTGACGTACTTCGGCGTGCCGTAGACGGCTTCGCCCAGTTCACCGAGGTTGAGCTTGATGTTGGGGTGTTCTTTCTCAAAGACGCCCACAACGGCCTGTGTCGTGGGATTGACGTTCCACCACAGGTTCAACTGTACCTGCTCGGCTGCGGCGGGAGCCGCAACGGCGGGTTCTGCCTCTTTCGCGGTCCCGGCAGCAGGCTCAGCTGCAGGGGCCGCAGGCGGTGGTGCGCACGCGGCCAGCATGCCGCCTGCGCCTGCCGTGGCGGCAGCTTTCAGAAACTTGCGACGGGTCAGGGTGGTCATATGATGCTCCTTCGCATGGTAACGGGGTGGAGCGGCGCGGGCAGCAGGACTTTGACGCGCCGCTGAGGCTATATTACACTGAGGATAACGCAAACGTGCGTACGCCAACAAGGTCCGCGACCGGACCAACATGGGACCTGAGCGGACATTAACCGGACATCAGCCGGTCGTTCGCCTGGCATCAACGAAGCTTCAGGATCATGCCCACATTCCAACTCTTCGAGCAAACACTGCGTGAGGTTGTGGCGCACCTGTACGACCCGGGCCATCGCCCGCCTGACCGTGCCTGGTGGGGCATGGGACTGGACCCCAGGCAAGGCCTAGATGTGCTGTGGGAGACGGTCCTGCGTGCGATCAAGGACCTGAAGCCCGCTGACCAGACCCCCCCCGCTGCGCGCATCCGCCGCATCTACGCCCTGCTCAACTACCGTTACGTCGAAAACCTCTCGCAGGAGGGTGCAGCCGAACGCCTGGGCATCACCGCGCGCCACCTGCGCCGGGAACAACTGGATGCGCTCCACGTGCTGGCACTGCGCCTGTGGGCGGGATCCGAGCCTGCGGCCACGGAGCCGGCGCCTGCTGCGGAGGGCGTCGACGATCTCGCGGCGGACGAGTCCACGGCCGAGCTCGACCCTCCCGAATGGCGCGCCCAACTGCGCCAGGAGCTGGCCACCCTGCACGAAGGTGCACCGGCAGCCGTCGCCAGCCTCAACGAGATCATCACTACGGTCGCCGCGCTGGGCCGCGCGCTGACCGACCGGCGCGGCATCACCCTGCTTGCCGCTCCACCCGTTGAGGAGATCTCGGTCGCCATGCACCCCGCCGCGCTGCGCCAGGTGCTGCTGGCAGCCATCGCGGAGCTGGCCGGCCGGATGACACAGGGCCAGCTCGCGGTGCGCGCACAGCGCCACGCGGAGGGCGTGCGGCTGACCGTCGAAGGCGCGCCCATCCCGGCCCAGTCGCGGCCGGACACCCGCTTCATTCAGGACTTGCTTGACGTGCCGGGGGGCATTGCCTCGGTGGAGGGCGGCGCAGAGGGCGTCGTCATTCACATCGACCTCCCTGCGGTCGAGCACGTCGTGCTCGTAGTGGATGACAATCTCGACATGGCACACCTGTACCGCCGCTACCTGACGGGGACCGGCTTCTACATGATCCACGCCGCGCAGGGCCAGCATGCGCTCGTCGCTGCGGAGAGCAGCGCGCCCGCGGTCATTGTGCTCGACGTGATGCTGCCCGACGTCGATGGCTGGGCGCTGCTGACGCAGATGCACGAGCACCCGGCCCTGCGCGCGGTGCCGATCATCGTCTGCTCGGTGGTGCGCGAGGAGGAGCTGGCCCTCGCGCTCGGTGCGGCCGCGTACCTGCGCAAGCCGATCAGCCGCGAGGCGTTTCTTGGCGCGCTGGACGAGGCCGTTACTCCCCCTCGAGTGTGATCTGCGACAGCGCCAGTGCGCAGCGTACCAACCGCGCCGCGCCGAACCCCGTTTCGGCCGCGAGCGCCACGACGTCGCTGCGCTGCGGTTCCTCCACCGGGTCCTGCGCCGTGACCAGCACGACGGGGATGTCCGCAATGTCCGGGGCCCCGGCCTTCGCCGCGAGCACGTCCCAGCCGCTAATATCGGGCAGCATGATGTCGAGCAGCACCAGCGCGGGCTGGTGCTCGCGCAGCGCGGCGAGCGCGCTGCGGCCATCCGCCGCAGTCACGCTGCGCACCTCCGGCACGATCAGCCCCAGCATGCGCGTCCAGAGCATCAGGACGTCCGGGTCGTCATCCACCAGCAGCACCGGCCCGCGCGCGCCGGCCGCCTCCGGCGGGCCTTCCTCTGCACTGACGATGCCTGCGCGTGTAAGCGTCCGCTGCAGGTCGGCCCGCGTGATGGGCTTGATCAGGTAATCGAGCGCATGATACCGGGCTGCGCGCGGCACGGCCAGCGGCATGACGCAGCCGAGGAGGGGCACCGCGCCTAGCGCGCCCCGCGCGGCCTGCAGCGCAGGCAACAGCTCGTCCGCGCTCGCCGCGTTGACGATGCCCGCATGCACCGCGCCGCTCTGCACGACTTGGGCGGCTTCGGGTAGGTCGCGTGTTCCGACGAGCTCGACCATGTCGCGCAGCCGGCCCAACTCCGCCTGGAGTGCGCCGCTCTCGTCGCAGACCAGCACGCGCGGGACCGCGGCCAGGTCGGGCAGGTCGGCCAGCCGGCGGCGCTCGCGCCACATCCAGTCGTCGTTCAGCCAGCGGGTGGGGCGCACGGCCGGGTCCAACTCGGCAGATGTGGGCAGCTCGAAGTGAAACGAAGTGCCCACGCCCACCTCGCTCTCCAGCCAGATGCGCCCGCCGTGCAGTTCCACGAACTGCTTGCTGATTGTCAGCCCCAGGCCCGTCCCGCCCCGGTCGCGCCAGAGCTGCTGCCTGCCCTGGCAGAAGGGCTCGAAGATGCGCTCGATGTCCTCCGGCGGGATGCCTGCGCCGGTGTCGTGGACGGTGACGACGACCGACTCGGGCCGCACGCGCATCACGAGGCTGATCTGCCCCTGCTCGGTGAAGCGCACCGCATTGCTCAGCAGGTTGAGGATGACCTGGCGGATGCGCGTCCGGTCGCAGTAGACCTCCGGCAGGTCCGGCGGAATCTCGACCTGCAGATCCAGCCCCTTCTTGCGAAGCCACGGGCCGACGACGTCTAGGGCTTCCCGGCTGATAGCGGCCAGGTCGGTGCGCTCGCGATGCAGCGTCAGCCGGCCGGCCTCCACCTGGCTCAGGTCCAGCACGTCGTTGATCAGCCCGGCCAGGTGTTCGCAGTTGCGCTGGACGATCGCCAGGTCCTCCACCGCGGCGCGCGGCAAGGGCCGGCCGTACACCTCCGGGGCTTTCACCATCAGGTCCACCAGGCCGATGATCATGTTGAGCGGCGTGCGGAACTCGTGGCTCACCTTGGCAACGACGTTAGCCTTGGTCTGCTGCGCCTCTTCCGCGATGCGGCGCAGCGCGACAAGCCGCTCATTCGAGATGGCAAGCTGGCGGCTGACGTGGGTCAGGTCCTCTACCATCTGCTCGTACTTGATCTTGCGTTCGACCGCGTCCGCGAGCTGCGCCTGCGCGTCGGCGTAGTAGCCGGCGGCCCACCCGGCAAAACGCGCGACCGGCTGGTAGATGAGGAAGATGACGCCGGTGATGGCCCAGACAGCAATCAGGGTGACCACCGAGTGCATCCCGAAGATGGGGAACAGCACGTAGGCCGCGCCCGTGACCGGCGCAGCCAGGAGCAGTGCAGAGACGATGGCCGCTGTGCCGGCTGCAGCAGGTATGCTGAGCAACGCGCCGGCCAGCGCGACCGGCGCGGCCAGCAATGGCAGCAACGCATCCGTCGCGAGCGTGTTGCGCGCCATCAATACCGCGGCGCTCAGGAGCAGCACCAGCAGCCAGCGTGCCAGCAACGGCTGCCACATGTCGATCAGGATGGTTAGCGCGGCGGCCACCGCCAGCGGCATGAGCACCGGGTGCGGTCCGGTCAGCCAGACAACCACGAGGCTGACGAGCATCACCAGCGCGGCGGCAGGCCGCAGGCAGACGCGCAACTCGGTGGTAAAGCGGGTTTGTGGGGTCATGGTGAACGGCTCCCAGGTCTGCAGGTCATCTACATATGCGGGGCCGACACACCGGTCGGCCCCTACGGGGCGGTCACCAGGCGCTGGCACAGGCGTACGCCCTCCATCGCATCGGTGGACCAATGATCCGCTCCCACGTACGCGCAGACCTGGGCGTCCACCTGGCCGCCGAGCAGGATGGGGATGCGTGTGCCGTCGGCGGCCATCATCGCGCGCAGCGCGTTGACCGTCTCGCGCATCGTCGGGTGGGCCGCGGTAATCAGGCCGGACATGCCGATGATGTCGGGCTCAAACATGCGCGCCTGCGCCACGAACTCCTCGGGCGCGACATCGACGCCCAGATCAAGCACGTTGAAACCGTAGACGCGCAGCAGCATGACCAGCAGGTTTTTGCCCAGGTCGTGGATGTCTCCCTGCACCGTACCCAGCAGCACCCGGCCGGCGCTCTTGCCGGAGAAGCGCTCCTCGACCGAGGGCATGACAATCTCCATCACCTCGCGCAGGATCTCGCCCGCCATGATCAGGCCCGACAGGAAGTAACGCTGTTGGGTGTAACGCTCTCCGACCTCGCGCATGCCCGCCTGGCAGTCCTCGATGATGCGCAGCGGGTCGTCGCCGCGCGCCATGCGCCAGCGTACGAGAGCCAATACCTCGTTCTCCCGCAGGTCGGCCAGTGCGGCAGACAGGCGTCGTTGGATATCGTCGTTGTTCTCAGGTCGATCCATGCTCACTCTCCGGGCCAAGTCGTGTAGGGGCGGGGTCTCCCCGCCCCTTTGGGCGAGGCGACCTCGCCCCTTTGGGTGAGGCGACCTCGCCCCTTTGGGCGAGGCGACCTCGCCCCTACCGTTCTGGTCCCTCACCTCGCCCCAACAGCGCTGGGCACGCCGACGGTCGCGTGGAAACGCAGGCGATCCCCGCGCACGATAAACCAGCCCCAACTGATAGGCCGGTCCTCAAAGTCGTAGAAGGTGTGCTCGATGCGGAACGCGGCGCTGCCGACCGCTGCGTCGAGCAGCCGCGCTTCCTCCTCGGTGAGCACCGTCGTCTGGATCTGCAGGTCGCCCCGCTTGAGCACCGTCTCGCCCCGGCCCTGGAACAGGCCCTGCAGGCTGGTGATGCCCATCTCCGCCTCGACGACGGGCCGCGCGGGGTCGAAGACCAGGTACTCCCGGTGATAAGCGACGGGCGCACTGTCGCGCGAGAGCAGCCGCCGGATGGCGATAACCTTGTCGTCGACGGGCACGCCCAGCCGCTGGTGGATGCGCGGGGTTGAGGGGATCGTGCGCACCGACAGAAAGCGCACCGAGGTGCGCTCGCCGCTGAACAGTTCCTCCAGCGCGTGCAGCCCGAAGGTCGCCGCGCCCAGCACCAGCGGCTTGACGAACGTGCCGCGGCCGCGCGCGGCCGTCACCAGCCCCTCGTCCAGCAGGATATTCAGGGCGCGGCGCGCGGTCATCGGGCTGACGCCGTACCGCTCGCAGAGCTGCACCTCCGAGGGTACGCGGTCGCCCGGCCGCAGCTCGCCGGACGCGATTTGCTGGCGCAAGATGTGGGCAAGCTGGTAGTAGGGCGGCTCGAACCGTTCGCGGTCGATGCGCGGTGCACCGGCGGGCGACGCAGGAGGGGCGGGCGGTGTCTGGCGGCTCATCGTTATACGTCTTCTTTCGTACAGGATGATACAACGGTTTGTCTTTTTTGACAAATACCCTAGGGTATTATAGAATCCCGCCAATACGTTTTAGCTCCGGCCAAAGGAGTCTCATTGTCTGCTTCACGCAAGGTTCTCGCCTGTGCCACGGTGATGGAGGAACTGCTGCCGCTGCTCCCACCGGATGTCAGTTACCAGGTCTTCGATTTCGGCCTCCACCTGCAGCCCGGCTCGCTCAAGGCCGCGCTCCAGGAGGCGATCGACGCAGCCGCCGGCGCCGTGGACGAAATCCTGTTGGGCTACGGTTTCTGCAGCATGGCCGTCATGGGCCTGCGCGCCAACGGCTGCACGCTGGTCATTCCGCACGTCGATGACTGCATCTCTATCTTCCTCGGCTCGCGCGACGAGTACAAGAAGCAGATCAAGGCCGAACCCGGCACGTACTACCTCACGAAGGGGTGGATCGAGGTCGGTGACACGCCGTTCAGCGACTTCGACCGGCTGGCCGCGAAGTACGGCGAGGCGCGGGCCGACCGCCTGATCCGGCTCTCCATCAAGCATTACACGCGGCTGGCCCTTATCGATACGGGCCGCGGCGATATGACGCAGTACCGCGAATACACTCAGCGCTTGGCGGAGCGCTGGGGCCTGCGGTTCGAGGAGATCCAGGGCTCCAACTCGCTGGCGCACAAGATGCTGACCGGCCCCTGGGACGACGAATTCGTGGTCGTGCCGCCCGGCGAGATCGTCCGCTACGAGCATTTCTTCCCGGCGGCCCGCCCGCCATCAACGTCAGAGTGAGGTTGCAGCATGAAGATTATCGGTGAGAAGATCAACGGCACCCGCAAGTCGGTCAAAGAGGCGATCCTGAACCGCGATGCCGAATTCATTCAGCGGCTCGCAACCAGCCAGGCAGAGGCTGGCTCCACGTGGATCGACGTCAACGCGGGCACGCCGACCGAGCGCGAGCCGGATGACCTGGTCTGGCTGGTGCAGACGGTGCAGGCCGTCGTGGAGAAGCCGCTCTGTCTCGACAGTGCGAATTCCGCGGCCCTGGCCGCGGCGCTGCTGGAGGTCAAGCGGCCGCCCCTCATCAACTCCATCAGCGGCGAGGCTGCCCGGCTGACCGGCGTGTTGCCACTGGCTGCGCAGGCGCAGGGCGGCATCATCGCGCTGGCGATGGACGACAAGGGCATCCCCGCAGAGGTGGATGGCCGGCTGGCGATCGTCCGCCGCCTGATTGAAGAGACCCGCGGCGCCGGCATCCCGGATGAGCAGGTGTACGTGGACCCGCTGGTCATGACCATCGGCGCGAGCGGCAACGCAGCGCGCGTCGCGCTGGGCACGGTCCGCGCAGTCAAGGGTGAATTCCCCAAGGTGCACTTCACCTCAGGCCTCAGCAATGTGTCTTACGGCCTGCCCGTGCGCACACTCATCAACCGGGCGTTCCTCACGCTCATGCTGGAGGCCGGGCTGGACTCGGCCATCCTCGACCCGCTGGACCGGGAGCTGCGCAAGGCGCTGCTGGCCGCCGAAGCCACGCTCGGTATCGACCGCCATTGTCTCAACTATACCCGTGCGTTTCGCGCGGGTCTGCTGGAATAAGACCGTAGAAGGAGTTTTCCAATGTCGGAACAACTGATCAATGCGATTGCGGACATGGACGAGGAAGGCGCGCTGGCGCTGACGCAGGAGCTGCTGGCGGCAGGGACGGCGCCGGCGGCGATCCTGGACGCGTGCCGGACGGCGATGGGCGTCGTCGGGCAGCGCTTCGAGGCCGGGGAGTACTTCATCCCGGAGCTGATCCTGGCAGGCGAGATGCTGAAGAGCATCTCGGCAGAGGTGAAGCCGCACCTGGTGGCGGGGCAGGCCGTGGTGAAGGATGCCACGGTGGTGGTCGGCACGGTGAAGGGCGACATTCACGACATCGGCAAGGACATCGTGGTGTTCATGCTGGACGTGAACGGGTTCGAGGTGCACGACCTGGGCATCGACGTGGCGCCGCAGGCGTTCGTGGACAAGATCGTGGAGGTCAAGCCGCAGGTGGTGGCGCTGAGTGGTTTCCTGACGCTGGCGTACGACTCGATGAAGGAGACGGTGGCGGCGATTGCGGCGGCGGGGCTGCGCGACAGCGTTAAGATCATGGTGGGCGGCGGGACGGTGGACGAGCAGGTGTGCAAGTACGCCGGGGCGGATGCGTTCGGCGCGGATGCGATGGCTGCCGTGACGCTCGCCAAGAGCTGGACCACAGGAGCGAAATAACATGGCCAACATGCCTTTCACCGACAAGCTGGATGCAGGCAAGAGCAACGAGCAATTGTTTGCGGAGCGCGCGCAGCGCCTGCAGGATGCACTGGCGCTGCGGCAACCGGATCGCATTCCGGTCAATATGGGCGCAGGCTACTTCCTGGGCGAGTACGGCGGCATCACGCACCAGGAGCAGCAGGATAACCCGGCGAAAGCCCAGGAATTGATGGAGAAGGCTGCGCTGGACTTCCAGCCGGACACCATCTTCGGCCTGTTCAACAGCCCGCGGCCGAGCGTGGCCCTGGGCGACCGCATGACCCGCTGGCCGGGTTACGGGCTGCCCTCCTCGGGCTCGTTCCAGTTCGTCGAGCACGAGTTCATGAAGGGCGAGGATTACGACGCCTTCCTGCGCGACCCGTCCGATTGGGCCATCCGCACCTACCTGCCGCGTGCGTTCCGGGAGCTGGAGCCGTTCGCCGCGCTGCCGCCGTTCAGCCTGCTGGCGTTCGGCCACTATAACCTCGGCAACCTGACGGCTTTCGCCACGCCGCCCATGCAGGCTGCGCTGAGGGCGCTGGGCCGGGCCATCGAGGCTGCGGTCGAAGACAGCGCACGGATGGGCGAATCCGTCGGCCGCATGGTCGCGCTGGGCTTCCCGCCGAGTTACCTGGCAGGCAGCCTCATCGAGGCGCCGTTCGACTTCATGTCCGACACGCTGCGCGGGATGCGCGGCATCATGCTGGATATGCTGCGCCGGCCCGACAAGCTGTTGGCTGCTGAGGAACTCGTGCTGCACTACCAGCTCGAATTTGCCCTCAACTTCGCCAAGGCGACCGGGCTGACGAACTGCTTCATCCCGCTTCACCGCGGCTCGGACGGCTTCATGTCGCTGCCGCAGTTCGAGAAGTTCTACTGGCCCCAGCTCAAGAAGATGATGCTGGCGCTCATCGACAACGGCATCTACCCCATCCCGTATTACGAGGGCATCTGGGACCAGCGGTTGCACTATCTGGCGGAACTGCCCAAGGGCAAGAGCGGCGGCATGTTCCAGAACAGCGACATCTTCAAGGTCAAAGAGATTGTCGGCAACACGATGTGCATCATCGGCGGCATGAAGAACTCGCTGCTGCAGAGCGGCACCGTCGAGCAGGTGCGCGAGCGGACCAGGCAGGTGTGCGAGGTTGTCGGCAAGGGCGGCGGGTTTATCATGAGCACCGAAGTCGGTGAGATGGAAGGCAGCCGCCCCGAGAACATCCGCGCGTGGATCGACGCCACCCGCGAGTTCGGCGTTTACTAAGCACGGCAGAAGGAGTTTCTCAATGTCGGAACAACTGATCAATGCGATTGCGGACATGGACGAGGAAGGCGCGCTGGCGCTGACGCAGGAGCTGCTGGCGGCAGGGACGGCGCCGGCGGCGATCCTGGACGCGTGCCGGACGGCGATGGGCGTCGTCGGGCAGCGCTTCGAGGCCGGGGAGTACTTCATCCCGGAGCTGATCCTGGCGGGCGAGATGCTGAAGAGCATCTCGGCAGAGGTGAAGCCGCACCTGGTGGCGGGGCAGGCCGTGGTGAAGGATGCCACGGTGGTGGTCGGCACGGTGAAGGGCGACATTCACGACATCGGCAAGGACATCGTGGTGTTCATGCTGGACGTGAACGGGTTCGAGGTGCACGACCTGGGCATCGACGTGGCGCCGCAGGCGTTCGTGGACAAGATCGTGGAGGTCAAGCCGCAGGTGGTGGCGCTGAGCGGGTTCCTGACGCTGGCGTACGACTCGATGAAGGAGACGGTGGCGGCGATTGCGGCGGCGGGGCTGCGCGACAGCGTTAAGATCATGGTGGGCGGCGGGACGGTGGACGAGCAGGTGTGCAAGTACGCCGGGGCGGATGCGTTCGGCGCGGATGCGATGGCTGCCGTGACGCTCGCCAAGAGCTGGACCACAGGAGCGAAATAACATGGCAAATCTAACTCGTGAGCAGAAGTTCGAGGAACGCTTTGCACGCTGGGCCGCGCCTGGCGTGCAGTTCGATACGCCTGAGGCCGAGGCCGCGTACCGGGAACGCGTGCAGATGTTCAAGGATGTCGTGCAGTGCAAGAAGCCGGTGCGGGTGCCCATCATGTTGAACAGCGGCATCGTGCCCTTCGCCTATTCCGGCTTCACCACCGAAGAGGTCATGTACGATTACGATAAGCTCGGCCAGGCCTTCAAGAAGTACAACCAGGACTTCCAGACCGACACCATCATTAGCTGCGGCATGACCGGCTCCGGCCCGCTGTTCGACATCCTGGATTACAAGCTCTACCAGTGGCCGGGCCATGGCGTCGACCCGCGCGCGTCGTACCAGGCGCTTGAAGCCGAGTACATGCACGCGGACGAGTACGACCTGCTCATCAACGACCCGACCGACTTCTTCATGCGCTACTACCTGCCGCGCGTGTTCGGCAGCCTGGCCGGCTGGTCCATGCTCGGCCCCATGACGGACGTGACTGAATTGCCCTTCACGGGCCCCTACATGATATCCGCCGGCGTGCCGCCCATTCGCCAGGCGTTCGAAAAGCTGCTGGAGGCCGGGCAGGAGGCGCTGCGCTGGGCGAACGCCATCGGCCCGATTGACGGTTACTCGATGACGAAGTGGGGCCTGCCCGCGTTCATCGGCGGCGCGACCAAGGCGCCGTTCGACACCCTGGGCGACACGCTGCGCGGGACGCGCGCCATCATGCTCGACAAGTTCCGCCAGCCGAAGAAGGTGCTCGCTGCGATGGAGCGCCTGGTGCCCCTGGCCGTAGCTTCGGGCGTGCGCGCGGCGACCAACAGCGGCGTGCCTGTCGTGTTCATCCCGCTGCACAAGGGCGCGGACGGTTTCATGTCGGACAAGGACTTCAAGACGTTCTACTGGCCGACGCTGAAAGCGCTCATCGTGGGCCTGGTCAACGAAGGCTGTGTGCCGTTCCTGTTCGTCGAGGGCGGCTACAACCAGCGGCTCGACGCTATCGCACGCGACCCGGACATCCCCGCGGGCTCGACCATCTGGATTTTCGACAAGACCGACATGCAGGAGGTCAAGCGGCAGTTCGGCGGCTGGGCCTGCTTCGGCGGGAACGTGCCGGCCTCGATGATCTCCACCGGCACGCCCGAGGATGTGGCGGCCTACGTCAAGACGCTGCTGGCGGACGTGGCCGGCGACGGCGGCTTCATCCTGTCGCCGGGCGCGGTGGTCGACCACGCGAAGCCGGAGAACATGCACGCGCTGATCGACACCTGCCGGGAACACGGCGTCTATTAGGAACGCGTGACGAAACCAGGTAGGGGCGGGGTCTCCCCGCCCTGAAATGCGTGTCTGGGGCGGGGTCTCCCCGCCCTGAAATGCGTGTCTGGGGCGGGGAGACCCCGCCCCTACAGCACGTATTGCATTGCGGACCTCACCTACAAGGAAGCCCATGCAGACTAACGCTGCCCGCAACGGTGCCCGCGGGGCCACCAGTACGACCGCGTGGCTGATCCTGGCCGTGCTCCTGTTGTTCAGCATCGCCGCGCCCCTCAACCAGTTCAAAGTGCCGCCCATCATGCCGATCCTGATGCAGGCGCTCAACCTGTCTGTGTCGGGTGCGGGCATGCTGATGTCGGTCTTTGCCATCACCGGCCTCATCCTGGCGCTGCCCTCCGGGTTCATCCTGCAACGGACAGGCTTTCGGACGACCGGCATCATCGCGGGCGGCTCGATGGTCCTCGGTGCGGCCGTAGGCGCGCTGAGCAAGGATAATACGACGCTCCTCCTCAGCCGCGTGATCGAGGGCGTCGGCACCGGCTTCATGGCCGTGCTGGCCCCCGCGCTCATCGCGCAGTGGTTCGCCGCCGAGAAGCGGGGCACTGCGATGGGCATCTGGTCGGCCTGGGTGCCCGTCGGTACGGCCGCCATGCTGATTGTCGCGCCGGCGCTCGCCCAATCTGCGGGTTGGCCCGCGGTCTGGTGGGTCGGCGCAGCCTATGCGGCGGTGATGACGATCATCTACCTGCTCGTCGTCCGGCCTGCTCCGGCGGTCGCGGGCCATGCGCCGTCAGCCCCAGCCCGGGCCATGCCAGCCAGCCCGCTGCGTAACCGCAAAATCTGGCTGTTGGCGGGCGCGTTCGGCGCGTTCAACGCTGCAGTGATCGGGTTCGCTACGTACATGCCCACCTTTCTGACTACCGAACGTGGGACGCCGTTGGCGCAGGCCGCAGTATTGGCAGGCATCCCGACGCTGGTTACGATTATCTCTGCGCCTGCAGGAGGGCTCCTGTCCGACCGGATGGGTTCACGCAAGAAGCTCTTCGTGTTCGGCCTCGCGTGCTCTATCATCCTGCTTCCGCTGACGCATGTCATGAGCAACGCGGCTCTTGTCGCGCTCTTGGTCGTCACCGGCCTGGCGCTCGGCCTCATTCCGACGAATATCTTCTCGGCTGCAGTCGAGGCCGCGGGCGACGAGCGGCTCGGTGGCCTTGCGATGGCCGTCATCATGGTCGGCCAGAATGCCGGCATGTTGATCGGCCCCGTCATCTTCGGCGCGTTGGCGGAGGGGCCGGGTTGGCCCGTTGCGTTCGCCAGCCTGGGCGTCATGGCCGCCTTCGGCCTGCTGTGCGGCTGGCTTGCCAGGGTGCGTTGAGCGAGGAAATCATGTCCTATACCGTTGACTTCGAGCCGGTCGGCCGGCGGGGGACCTGCCCGGCAGGCGGGACGCTGTTGGATGCGGCACGCGCATTGGGCGTGGACCTGGCGAGCGTCTGCGGCGGGAACGGGTCCTGCGGCCGCTGCCGGGTGCAGCTTGTTGCGGGCACACTGACCCCCGTCACACTGACCGAAGAAGGCGAGCTGACGCCCGAAGAACTCGAACAGGGGTATCGCCTGGCCTGCCTGGCCGAGCCGCTGAGCGATTGCCGCGTGCACGTACCCGCCGAATCGCTCACTGCGCTGCAGCGCACCCAGCTCGAGGGGCTGGAAGTGCCTACGGAGGTGCAACCCTCGGTGACAGGCTACGTGGTGACGATGGACCGGCCGACGCTGGAGGACCTGCGTGGGGACGACGAGCGCATCTGCGCGGCGGTTGCGGCCGCGAGCGGCGTCGATGTACGGCTGCCAGATCTGGCAGTCGTGCGCGCGGCCACACCGGAACTGCGACGGCTGGAGTGGCACGCGCGGGTCACGCTGCGCGGCCGCGAGGTAGTGCATGTCGCCGCAGCGGATGCGCCATGGCTGGGGCTGGCCGTGGATATCGGCACGACCAAGATTGCCGCGTATCTTGTAGACCTGGCGACGGGCCAGACTCGGGCCGCGCGCGGCGCGATGGACCCGCAGATTGCCTACGGGGAGGACGTCATCGCCCGGCTGGTCTACGCTGGCAAGGGGGCGGAGGAGTCCGAGCGCATGGCCGGGCTGCTGGCCGAGGGTCTAAACCGGCTGGCCGCGGATGCGTGCGCGGAGATCGGCGCGCAGCCGGCGGACATCGTCGATGCCGTCCTGGTCGGCAACACTGCCATCCACCACCTGCTCCTCGGCCTGCCGGTGACGCAGTTGGCCGCCGCGCCCTACGTGCCTGCGGTGCGCAGCGCGGTGGACGTCAGGGCGCGGGACATCGGGCTGGCACTCGCACCCGGCGCGTATGTCCACCTGCTGCCGAACATCGCCGGCTACGTGGGCGCGGACCACGTCGCGATGCTGCTGGCGACCGGCGTTGCAGACGCGGCCGACACGACGCTGGCCATCGACATCGGCACGAACACCGAGATGTGCCTGACCCACCGCGGGCAGATGACCAGCCTGTCGTGCGCCTCCGGCCCCGCCTTCGAGGGCGCGCACATCAAGTTCGGGATGCGGGCCGCACCCGGCGCCATCGAGCGGGTGCTGATCGTGGATAACAAGGTCGAGTACAAGACGATCGGGGATGCGCCGCCGGTGGGCCTGTGCGGGTCGGGCATCCTGGATGTCGTCGCGCAGCTCCGGCTGCACGGGATGCTGGACAAGCGCGGGCGGCTTGCAGGGCTGGGCGTCCGCGAGGCCGACCTGGACTTCGAGTTCGAGGTTGCGAGCGAGAGCGAGGCGGGCAACGGCCGCGCCATCACCGTGACGCAGCACGACATCCGCGAGCTGCAACTGGCGAAGGGCGCGATCCGCTGCGGCATCGAGACGCTGCTCCAGGACGCGGGCATCACGGCTGACGCGGTCGACCGGGTGATCATCGCGGGTGCGTTCGGCACATACATCGACGTGGAGAGCGCCATGACCATCGGCCTGCTGCCGCAGGTGCCGCTGGCGCGCGTCACGCAGGTGGGCAATGCGGCGGGCACGGGCGCGCGGCTCGCGCTCATCTCGCGCACGCAGCGCAGCCAGGCCCGCGCCATCGCCGGCCGCATCCGTTACCTCGAACTGGCGCGCACCCCGCGCTTCATGCGCAACTTCGCAGAGGCAATGCTGATGTAGTTCGCAGCATCGTCAATTGTACCTTCTGTTGCTTTTTCCCATTGACACTTGATACGAATAGTGCTATCCTGCTTGCGGATACTGATTCTCCATAGCAGTATTTTGCAGGCGGGATTCAGCGCTATGTTCGATGGTGAAGCCAGGGTTGACGAGCTGCTCCTCAAGCTCAGGGCGCGCCACTACCGCATGACACCCCAGCGGGCGGCGCTCCTGCACCTCATTGCTACCAGCGAGGCGCACCCCAGCGCGGCCCACCTGTATGCACAGGTGCAGGCCCAGTTCCCCGACATGAGTCTTGCAACCGTCTACAAGACGCTCAACGTGCTGAAAGAGATGGGCGAGGTGCTGGAGCTGGGCTTCAGCGACGACGACAATCGCTTCGACGGCCGGCAGCCCGTGCCGCATCCGCACCTGATCTGTATCCGCTGCCGTAAGATCGTCGATCTCGAAACCGCTATCGTCAGCGAACTCGCGTTCGACATGGCGCAGCAGACCGGTTTCGAGATTCTGAGTCATCGGCTCGACTTCTACGGCTTGTGTCCCGACTGCCAGCCCGGCAGACCATGATCCGGCACGACGTCAAGGACTGCCAGAACACAGTATAGATCGGAGGTGAGAGTACCGAGGAAAGGTCGGATGGTTGAACCCAGTTGACCCCACCACGATGACGTTCTGAAGGAGAAATCCACCATGTATAGAAGAAGCATTCTGTCCCTCGTTCTCGCCGCAGCCGTTGTCCTGCTGCTGATGGCTGCCGGCGTCTCCGCCCAAGACGGTCTGAACCCGCAGGAGCAACTGGGCAAAGCCCTGTTCTTCGATAAAGCTCTGTCGGCCAACGGCAACCAGTCGTGCGCGACGTGCCATGCACCCGAGGTCGGCTGGACCGGCCCGGATTTCGAGATCAACGCACACGGTTCGGTCTACCCCGGCTCATATCCTGACAGATTTGGTGATCGCAAGCCGCCCACCACGGCCTACGGCGGCGAGAGCCCGGTCCTCTACTTTGATGAGAAACAGGGTCTGTGGATCGGCGGCATGTTCTGGGATGGCCGTGCGACCGGCTGGACGCTCGGTGACCCGCTGGCCGAACAGGCGCAGGGGCCCTTCCTGAATCCCGTGGAGCAGGCGTTGTCCAAGGACGTCTTGCCTATCGGTCAGCCGGTAGTTGACAAGGTTCTCGCTTCCGACTACGCTGATTTGTACTTGCAAGTCTGCAATGATCCGAGCGTCTTGCCATACGACTGTATCGGCTACGCCATCTCTGCGTACGAAAAATCGTCCGAAGTCAACCCGTACTCGTCCAAGTACGATGCCTGGCTGCGGGGCGAGGCCAAGCTGACGGCCGAGGAGAAGCTGGGCAAGGCGCTGTTCCAGGGCAAGGCGAAGTGCTCGGCCTGCCACCTCATCAAGGGCAAGGCGCCGCTCTTCACCGACTTTACCTACGACAACCTGGGCATCCCGAAGAACCCCGAGAATCCCGTGTACGATGTCAACCCCAACTTTGTCGACCCGGGCCTGGGCGGCTTCCTGATGAGCATCGGGGAAGACCACGAATCCGAGATGGGCAAGCACAAGGTGCCGACCCTGCGGAATGTGGACCTGCGGCCGAGTGACGATTTCGTGAAGGCATTCGGCCACAACGGCTACTTCAAGTCGCTGTACGGCATCACCCACTTCTATAACACCCGTGACGTGAAGCCCGTGTGCCCGAACGACCATGACTACACTGAGGCAGAGGCCCTGGCAGCGGACTGCTGGCCCGCGCCCGAGGTCGTGGACAACGTCAACACGGCCGAAATGGGCGACCTGGGCCTGACCGAAAAGGAAGAGTGGGCCATCGTCGCCTTCATGAAGACCCTGTCCGACGGGTACGTGCCGACCGGCAAGTAAGCGCGAGCGGTGAGAAGCAACCGCGTGCGCCGCGCCAAGCAAAAGATGGGAGTCGAGGCTTCAGCCGGATTGGGCGTGTACCCACACAGCCAACCTGACCGGCTGAAGCCTCGACTCCAGGCACATTCGGGGTTCCTGCTGTAGGGCGACCCGGGCGGTCGCCTGCCGCGCTTGCGGCCCACACATCGAAAACAGACACGGGGAGGCCAGCTTTCACCTGACCTCCTCGTGTTTGCTTGTGCGGAACCTGTCCTTGGCTACCTGCCGGTCTGTTCGAGCGAGAAGCTGAAGTTCCAGAACCCGCCCTGGCGATTTGGATTGTCCGGGACGACCTCGACCGACGCGAAGTAGGTGCCATCTTCAATGGAGCACTGCGAGTCGGGCAGGAAATTGCTCTGCGCCGGGTTGACCGTGGTGCACGGGCCGTCGCCGCCGAAGGCGCAGAAGCGCTCGTTCACTTCGGTCCGGCTGTACGACTGGCCGTTCGGGCAGTTGATCGTGAACGTCACGTTCTTGATGCCCGCGCCGCTGCCATTCCCCTCCCTCGGGTCGAAGACGAACATCTCCAGGTAGAAGGGGCCGCGCAGGACCGGGCCGCCGTCACGGGTGCCGACCAACGACCGGGATCCCACGTAGATGTCCCCGCGCAGGTCGCCAGGTTCGCCCGGCCCCTGAACCGGTGCGCCCTCCGGCTGCGGCAGGCCGGTGTTCGCGGCCTGGGCCTGCGTGGCCGTCGGCTGCGGGGTGGCGGTCGGCGGGGCGGCGGTCGGCCGCGGGGTGGGCGTAGCAGTGGGCCGGGGCGGGATCGGCGCGAGGGTCAGCGTGTTGATCGCGATGTTGCAGCGCACGAACTGCGTCCCCGCGCTGACCCAACCGCGCTGCGTGGAGCCGATCCGGTCGACCTGGATCCAGGCGCCTGCCGCATCGCGCCCGCGCGGGCGCAGCTCGGTGTTAACCGGCAATCCGCCGATGATCGGGTAGTCCAGGCCCGGCCCGCTGCGCAGGCGCAGCCCGCCCGCCGAAACGACGGTGCAGAGGGGCCCGGACGGCCGCGTCGGCGTGGGGGAGGGAGCCGGCCCGCTGGCGGCCGTCACCTCCAGCGAGAGCGAGTAGGGACCGCGGTCGCGGATGTTCTGCCCCAGGGCCAGCACGGTGTAGATGCCGGATTCGGGCAGGGCAAAGTCCGTGATGCCGGCGCTGCGGCTGGCGGCCGAACCGGCCGCGCTCGTGGCGACAGGCGTGCGGCCCGTCGGTCCGTACAGCTCCAACTGCGGCGAGAACCGGTTGGCCTGGGTGGAGCCGGTGTTCTGCATGGTCAGTGTGACGGCATCGCCTGCGCAGCCGTAGAAGGCCCATTCTTCGCCGGCGCGGCTGCTGATCGTGCCGGTCAGCGACGCGCCGGGGGTCAGCAGCTTCACGTCCTCGGGCAGCGCGGTCGTGCCGGAGATGACGACGGTCAGTGAGTACGCGCCGCGGTCGCGCACGCTGCTGCCGAGCGCGACCAGCGTGTACTCGCCGTTCTCCGGCAGGGTGGTGGCAGCCAGCTGCACGGAGCGCTGCGTCGTGTTGCGCGTGGCTGCCAGCGGCGTCCGGCCCGTCGGCGGATACAGCTCCAGGTTGGGCGCAAAGGCCGTGCTCTGCATGCTGGCCGTCAGGACATCGCCCGCGCAGGCCGCCACGACCCATTCCTCGCCCAACCGGCTGGTCAGCGAACCCTGGACCGGCACGCCGGGGCTCAACCCCCCGGGCACGTTGCTCTGGGCCTCGCTCTCCTGGGGTGAGCACGCGAGGATAAGCATCAGGCTCGCCAGTATGACCGGCAGTAACGCGGCATGTTTTGCTTGCATCATTTCTGCTCCTGTATGGTTCCCTGCACCTGTGCGGCCAGGGCGGTAGCGCGCTGCTCGTAGTAGACGCAGCCGCAGTCCAGTACCTTCTGGCGGAAAGCCAGGTCGCCCACATCGGCGCTCAGGTCGATGCACAGCCGCGCTTCGCTGGCCGCCTCTTTGAAGAGACGGATGCTCGCCTGCTTCTTCGGGTCGGCCGTGGCCGCAGCTTCGTCGGCTGCAACCTGTTGGATCGGCACGTAGGCCCGCAACAAGTGTACTGTGGCGATGCCCAGGTGCGTCCAGGCCATATAGCGCTTCTGGTTGTCTTTGGTGAAGGCCTGAAGAGCCGTCTGAAACTCCGGCAGCGCCTTGGCGAACCAGGCCTCGGCCTGGGCGAGGTCGCGCGGCTGGGCCAGCAGATAGCTCTGCCCCTTGAGCCGGTAGACGTTGCCCAGCGAGAGATGGCCGACCGCTGCAATCGGCGGCCAGGGCGCTTCGTCGATCGTGGCAAGCGTCCGTTCCAGTTCGGCGATCGCGGCGTCGATATCCGCGGTGGCGGCCTCGGCCGTCGGCGCGGCGGCGGCCAGATGCGCCTCGGTGATGCACTGGCTCAGCTCGGCCGGCGGCGGATTCGCGACGTAGTAGAGCTGCGCCCGGTCGTAGTAGACGTTTGCCAGCGTGATGCCCGCGTTGGCGTACGTGGGATCGAGCTGCTGCGACAGCTCCAGCGCGGCAATGGCCTTGTCATAGTCACGCAGCCAGAAGGCCTCGCGGCCGATGAAGTATTCCAGGACGGCCGCGCCGTCCCCGGTCCCGAGGTTCAGGCGGTCCCGCGCCTGCTCGAAGATGTTCAGGGCCACATCGGGCTTATTCAGCGTCTCGTAGGTCAGGCCCACGGTCAACCAGAAAATGAGCTGGGAGCGCACGGCCAGCGGGCCGTCGTTCAGCCAAAGTGCGGCGCTCATGGCCTCCGTCCGGGCATCCACGGGCACCTGCACCTCGCGGCCGAGCACGTGGCGGCCGCTGATGGCGTCCGGCTCCCCGCGCACCGTCTCCGACCCCGCGACATAGAACTCGAGGGTCAGCTCGTCGGCGCCGGCGCTGTCCGGGCTCAGGTAGCCGTAGATGACCAGGTCGGCGTTGATGCGCCGCGCCAGCCGTGCCGCCTGTTCAGCGCGTGCCTCCGGTGTAGACCCAGTGATGACGCCGAAGCGGACGTTCTTCGCTGCGCGGCCCAGGCTGTCCTCCCAGATGAGCACGCCATCCCGCATGCCCGTCAGCTCCGGGTAGTTCTGCTCGTATTCTGCGATCAGCTTGTCGTAGATGGCCTTGCTGAGCGTCGCGCCGAAGGGAATGCGGCTCACCCGGCCGTGGGCATCGAGTGAGCCGAGTTCCGCGACCGCGATGTTGAAGGTGGCGTTCATCTGCGACGGGAAGAGCCACGGCTCGATGAGCGGCTGGTAGGCGAGGAATCCGATGATGACGAACAGGGCCAGTGTGATGAGCCAGACCGGCAGCGTAATGTTGCGGCCGCCGACGTTGATCTGGATGTTGTTCTTGCCGATGACGACGTTGGACGCGCCCTCGCCGACCTGGCCGATGACGACATCGCGCCACGGTCCCCCGCGCAGGCGCTGCCACTGGCGCATCAGCCAGTTGCCCTGCGGGTCCTGTTTGCCGTTCCGGTCATCGGGGGTGGTCACGGGTACACATCCTGCCTACGCATTGCCGAAGCGCTGCTGCACCCACCTGACCGCCGGCTCGCCGGTCCGGGCGATGACGCGGCCGGCGGCGGGCAGCGCAAACAGGGCGCCGAGCGCGCCAGAGAGCGCAGGCAGGTTGTTCAGCAGCCAGTCACCCATGCTGGTGATCGTGCCGGCGTTAGGCGTCTCATCGTCGCCGCGGGTGAGTTCCTCCTGCAGGAGCTCGATGCGCATCTTCGCACGCTCAGCCGCGGCCGCATCCACCGGCAGGCGGGCCAGCTCGGCCAGCAGCGCGGCGCAACCCTCCCGGATCTGCGCGGCGTCGTCCGGCGCAGGCGGGCCGAGCACCTCGTGCACGGTCTGGGTGATGTTCTTGCCGGCCGCGACATTGCGCGCACCGGCGCCGACCACCGCGATGATGACATCCCCGGCCGCGTGGCTTGCGTCTACACTGCCGATCGAGTTGGAGACCTGCTCCCACCACGGCTGCGGTTTGTCTGTGTTCATGGCTCCCCCTGTGGCCTGATCCGGGTGCGTCCACAGCGCGCCATCCGCACTGCGCAGGAACAGCACGGGCGTGGCCCAGCCGGACGAGTAGGGCGCGGCCAGGCTCATCGCCTTGCGCGCCTCGGCGCTCGCGGCGTCGACGGGCAGTCCGTGGCTCAACGCGGCGTAGAAGCTGCGCGTGAACTCGGCAGCCGCGGTGTCGGCGATCACATCCTGCATGGCGAGCACCGCGGGCAGCCCGCGGCGCGCCAGGTGCTCGGCGATGCTCGCATAGAGGGCTTGCGTCTCCGCGTGTGCGCCTTCGCAGGCATTCAGCACGACCAGGCGCAGCGTGGGGTGGTCCCCCAGCAGGCGCGCGATTTCCGTCGCGTTGCGCGGGTCGGCGCGGCCCTGCTCGTCTTCGAGAAGCAGCGCGCTCTCGCCCGTGGCCTCATCGAAGTAGCCGTGCCCGATGAAGTGGAAGATGTGCCAGGGGCCCTGTTGCAGTTGCTGCTGCAGCGCGCGCCAGTTGCCGCTCGTTGCCCACGCGAGTTCCAGATTTTTTGCCGCTCGGCCAGCCGCGTTCGCGAGCAAGTCCCGCTCGCGGGCCGTATCCAGCGGCTCAACGTTCGACGGTGAGGCGACCAGGCCGAGGATGCGCAGGGGCGGGGTGACGGCCAGCGGCTGCAGCGGCGCCAGCGTCTCCACCGTGCGGACGATGGGCGTCTGCTGCGAGAGGCCGATGAACTCGCCCTGCCGCGCGTCGTAGAGCAGTTCCCAGGGGCGCGCGGCCAGCTCCGGCGCGAGGATGCGCAGCCGCAGGCGCACGCCTGCGCCGTCCCGCCGGGCCAGCGCGCGGCTGGCGTCGTACAGGCTCAGGATGTCACCGCTGAAGGCGGCCTGGAACAGCGCAGCGCCGAGAGCTTGCGCCGATGCAGCATCCTGCCAATCCGCTCCGGGTGCCTGCGGGTTCGCTGCCGCGAGGGGGAGGGTAAAGGTTCTGCGTGCCTCGCCGGCCGGCGTGCGCGCGGCCAGTTCGTAGCCCGCGGCCGTGCGCGGCCCCAGTTGAAGCTCGAAATTCTGGTATGACGCTGATGGCATAAACCGCACCATCCTATGCTCGCAAGACGCGCTCAGACTGCCTGACACCGAGCCAGGACACTCTACATGGATGGTATGCCTGCTACTGGCGGAGATATGTAAGAAGTGTCACTTTGTACGAAGATTGTGTCATGGTTGGGTCAAGTTGAGACTGTACGCACCACCTCGATGCCCGTCCCCGGCACTGCCTCGCCCACGCGCCAGAAAGGCTCGCCGGCGTCGGCAAACGCAGCGGCCAGCAGGTCGGCCTTTTCCGGCGCGACAGCCAGGAGCAGGCCGCCGGAGGTCTCCGGCGTGTACAGGAGCTGGCGCATTTCCTCGGGGATACCCGCCGCGAAGGTGACGTGCGGGCTGAAGCAGCCTTCGTTGCGACAGGTGCCGGCGGGGAAGAGCCAGGCGTCTGCATAGCGGGCCGCGCCATCGAGGAAGGGGAGCCGGTCGACGTCGAGGCGCAGCCGGACATTGCTGCGTTCGGCCATTTCGGAGCCGTGGCCCAGCAGCGCGAAGCCGGTGATATCGGTGCAGGCATGGACGCCGACCTGCTGGGCCAGCCGCGCGGCCTGTCGATTGAGCCGTTGCATGCTCGCTATTGCGGGCGGCAGGTGCGCCGGGTCGGCAGCATCCGCCTTCGCTGCGGTGGTGATGATGCCCACGCCCAGCGGCTTGGTGAGCGCCAGGATGTCGCCCGGCCGCGCACCGCCCTTAGTCAGGACGCGGTCGGGATGCACCAGTCCCATGACCGCCAGCCCGTACTTGGGTTCGTTGTCATCCACCGTATGCCCGCCGGCCAGCGCCCCGCCGGCTTCGAGCACCTTCTCTGCGCCGCCGCGCAGGATCTCGGCGATGATCTCCGCCGGCAGCTTGGGCGGAAAACCGCAGATGTTCAGCGCCAGGACGACCTCGCCGCCCATGGCATACACATCGCTCATGGCGTTGGCGGCCGCGATCGCGCCGTAGTCGTAGGGGTCATCCACGACCGGCGTGAAGAAGTCCAGCGTCTGAATCACGGCCACCTCGTCGGTGATCTTGTAGACCGCCGCGTCATCGCTGACCTCGAGGCCGAGCAGCAGCGCAGGGAAGCGTTCGGAACGAAACAGTCCTTGTAAGGGGCGCAGCACGTGCGCCAGGGCCTCAGGGCCCATCTTGGCCGCTCAGCCGGCGGCCGTAGTCAGCGCGGTGAGGCGTATCTCTTCACGCGTCATCGGTTCGCTCCCTTCAGATGTCCTCGATGCCCTGGATCTCCAGCCGGGCGGCCGTGACCAGGTCGCGCGCAGCCTCGACGTGGTCGCGCAGGATGCGGACGCAGACGCCGCAATCGGAGCTGAGATGCCGCGGGACGGGCATCATCTTGCAGGCGATTCCCTGTTCCGCCAGCAGTTTTTCGATGCGCATGGCGTGACTGGTGGAGTAGACCAGAATCACGGCGTATGTCTGCCCGCTCATTGCGCCTCCCGTGCGAGTGTCGCCACAGCATGAAGCGCCGCCGCCACCTCATCCGCTGTGTTGAACGCGCCGAGCCCGAAGCGCACCGTGCCGCCGGGAAAGGTGCCCAGCGTGCGATGCGCGGCCGGCGCACAATGCAGCCCCACGCGGCACATGATGCCGTATTCGTCATCCAGCCGCAGGCCGACTTCGGAGGGTTCGAGGCCTGCGATGTTGAACGAGACCGTGGCCGTCTGGCGTTCCGCATCCCTCGTCCCATAGACCGTGACGCCCGGGATGGCGGTCAGCCCGGCCAGCAGTTGCCGGGTGAGCGCTACCTCGTGGCTGCGGATGGTTGCCACCCCCTGCGCCAGCAGCCAGCGCACGCTGGCGGCCAGGCCCGCCAGGCCGACCGCGTTGGGCGTGCCGCTCTCGCACAGGTCCGGCAGGAATTCGGGCTGTTCCTCGCGCTCCGAGCGGCTGCCGGTGCCCCCGCGCTTCAGCGGCGCCAGCCGCCGCACGTCGACGCGCGCGCCGATGATGAGTCCGCCCGTACCCATCGGCCCATAGAGCGACTTGTGGCCGGTGAAGGCGAGCAGGTCGATGGCGTCAGCTTCCATATCGATGGGGTAGGCGCCGGCGGTCTGCGCGGCGTCAACCAGCAGCAGGAGATCGTGCTGCCGCGCGACGCGGCCCGCCTCGGCCACCGGCAGGAGCGTGCCCACCACATTGGATGCGTGATTGAGGACGATCAGCCGGGTGTCCGGCCCGATAGCGGCTTCCAGGTCCTGGGGATCCAGCTCACCTGTTGCCGAACATGGCACCGCGGTCACGCGCACGCCCCCGCGCTCCAGCGCGCGCAGGGGCCGCATGACGGAATTGTGTTCCAGGCTGCCCGTGATGACATGGTCGCCCGGCTGCAGCAGTCCGTTCAGCGCCAGGTTGAGCGCTTCGGTGACGTTCGAGCCGAAGACCACGCGCAGGGGATCGGATGCGCCGAACAGCTCGGCCACTGCCTCGCGCGCGGCGTAGACCACGCGAGCCGCCTCGATGGCGAGCCGGTGGCCCGAACGTCCCGGGCTCGCGCCGATGTCGGTCAGGTAGTGCGTCATCGCTTCGGCCACGCCGGGCGGCTTGGGCCATGACGTGGCCGCGTTATCGAAGTAGATCATGGTGTTCCTCGGTTCGCTCAGGACACAGTGCGGCGACGCGGAAGCATGACGTAGGATGGCGTGCGGGTCCTGCGTCATGCTCCCGCTCGTCTATAGCTCACTTCGTCAGCGTCAGCCTGAACTCATCGCCTGTCTGCGCAACGGCAACCTTGCAGCCGGCCTTTTCGGCCATGCGCCGCACGTTCTCGCGGGAGGTGACGGTTTCGACCAGGACTTCAATCGGAAACTGTCCGGCCTCGATGGCCTTGCGGGCCAGGAGGACCGGCTGGGGGCATGACAGGCCCCGCGCATCCACTGTCTTCATGTGACGTCTCCTATGCCGTGCGCTCACGCATGGTCAGGCCGATCGCCACGCAGACGATCAGGCCGAGGATCACTGCACCCATGCCGTAAGGTGTCAGGCCGCCGACCTTAGCGACGCCTTCCACCACGGAATCCGGGCTGCCGGCCAGCGCAAAGTTGTGGGCGAACCCCGCGCCGACGATCATGCCCAACACGAAGACGGCGGCATCGCCGTCCCCCTCGCCGGAGAGGAAGAGCTGGCGTCCCGGGCAGCCGCCGGCGAGCGCGAACGCCAGGCCGGAGAGCGCCATGCCCAGGAAGTTCCACAGGTGGCTGCTGTGCGCGACCGGCTGGCCCACAAAGCCGAACCGCACCTGCCCCAGGATGAGGTTGGTGACGAAAGCGATGACCAGCAGCGTGACGAGCCCGGTCATCAGGTGCAGGTCGCGCATGAGGATGACATCGCGCACCGCGCCCATGGTACAGAAGCGGGTGCATTGGGCCAGGAACCCGATCAGCAGCCCCGCGGCCAGCGCGATGAGCAGGGGCGCATGGAGCGAGCCGGGCCCGCTCTGGCTGAAGAAGATTGGGCCGTCCTTGCTGAAGGTCGGCGCGAAGATCAGCAGGAGCAGCAGGCCGACCATGAGCAGCGGCATGATCCAGCCGACTGCGGTGTACGTCTTCTGCGCGCGGCCCAGGTTATAGCCGGCCTTGAGGAATTGCACGCCGACCGCAATCCCGACTGCCAGGCCGGCCAGGCCCAGGATGGCGTTCAGGTCGCCGCCGGCCAGGCGCAGGGTGGCGCGCCAGGGACAGCCCAGGAAGGCCAGCGCGCCGATCATGGCAAACGCGCCCAACACGAAGCGCACCACAGGCGCGGAGCCGGCGCGGGCGCGAAACTCGCGGAAGGCGTAGGCCGCAAGCATGGAGCCCAACACGAAGCCGATGATTTCAGGGCGGATGTATTGCACGACCGCGGCGCGGTGTAGGCCGAGCGCGCCGGCAATGTCACGCTCGAAGCAGGCCACGCAGATCCCCATGTTCGGGGGATTGCCGAGCTTCTGCAGGAGCGGGGCGAGGACGCCGATGACGGCGCCCGCGAGGATGATGCCCCAACGGGAGGCAAAGAACCGGGTGAGACGTTCCGACATGATCTCCCTCCTATGTTGTTTCCACGCGGCGCACGCGGCTGGGCCGGCGCACCACGACGTGGCCACTATGTGGGCAACAAAAGCCGTCGCCAGCATACGCGGGCGACGGCTCAGGCGGGAGATGCCATGCCGTATCAGGGCGGCGCGCCACCGCTGCCGCCCGGCGTATGCCGGCCAACCCATGATCGCCCGACGGCGATCCGGGTTGGGGTTCAGGTCTGGCGGTGGTACAGGATGGACACCTTCAACTCCTTACTAAAGCAGGCGTCTGAACTCAGGGAGTTCCGCCCCAGTATAGCATCGGCATTGTGAAAATACAAACAAGGCGCGACGTGTTGCTGCTATCCGGCCACGGGCCGCCGCCTCTCAGGGGGTCGGTTTAGAGTCCCTAACAAGACCGGCCAGAGCACAGTTTTGTTAGGCGTTCTTAGGCTCGCCAGGCGTGTGGGCCTGCGGACGCACCAGCAGCACGGGCAGCGGGCAGCGGCGAATGACCTCGAGTGCGACGCTGCCCAGGAGCAGGCGGGCAACACCGCTTCTGCCGTGCGTGGCCATAATCACCAGGCGCGGGCCCAGGGTGGCGCCGCGATAGGCGATGACATCCGACGGCCAGCCGATCAGGACAAGAGTCTGGACGAGCAGCCCGTCCCCGCGCAGGTGTTCCGCAACGGCATCCAGGTAAGCCCTGGCTTCGTCCTGCTCATTCCTGAGCGATTCCTGCGCCAGGTCCCTCAGGGAGTAATGGTAGGCCAGCATGGATGGCTCCACAGTGCGCAAGAGTAGGATCGTGCTGCCGAACGCGCGTGCCAGCGTCGCGGCGTGCGGCAGCGCAGTCTCGGCCAGGGGCGAACCATCCAGCGGCACGAGGAGCGCGGGCTGTGCAGACTCCGGCCCCAGCGCGACGGGCTCGCCGGTCGGTCGCACCAACAGGACCGGTACAGGACTGTGTGCGAGCACCTGCTCCGCGACCGAACCGAAAATCCAGCGCCCCAGGCCCGAACGACCGTGGGAGCACATCACCACCAGGTCGGCTCCGGCCGATTTGATTTCCAGCAGGATGGATTCCGCAGCCTGGCCGTAAGCTAATGTCGTCTCCGTATGCAGACCTTCCGCCGCGATTGTGCTCGCCACATGCGCCAGATAGTCCTGGGCCTCTTCTCCCGTCTGGCGCTCGGCCTCGACCGTGTCACCGCCGGGGAAAACGGGAGCACCGATGACGTGGAGCAGGATGATGCGCGCCTGCATCCTCTGTGCCAGCGTGACTGCCAGGGGCAGCGCGCGTTCGCTGAACGTCGAGCCATCGAGTGGCACCAGCAGCGTGTCATACATGGCAGGCCTCCATAGCCGCCTGTTTAAGGCTCAGGCCGGCTTGATATCCAGAACCGGGGTCCCGTTGAGCGCATCCAGGCCCTGCACGTGCAGGATATTGCCCTCCACCGCGGTCAGTTTCACGACGGTGATGCCGATTGGGTTCGGGCGCCGCGGACTGCGCAGGGCAAAGACGCCCCGGCGCGGAGAACGGGTATCGCCCCGTGGATGCTGCATCAGTTCGTAGCCCGCGGAAAGATGGCAATGGAAGACCACTGCGATATCCTGGCCCTGCGCGAGCCCTTGCAGGCCTTCGGCCAGCGCCGGATCAAGCACGATGCGGGAGGCTTCAGCACGAATCTGTTCGGGCGCGACGGGCTGGTCGAAGGCATTTTCGACAAATCCGATGGGCCGGTAGGTGATGTGCTGTGCCGCATCCGGGCCGGTGGTCTCGCTCATGCGTGGTGGTGGTGCTCTAGCGGGCCACCGAGCGCAGCCAGCGCCTCTTCAAGCCTTGCGTTGGCAGCCTCGACCAACTGCGCGGCCGCCATCAGACTTGCGCGCGCCTCATCTGACGAGCGCCCGGCATAGTCCCTGAATTCCTGGGCGTGCTCACCGTTGTGCTCAATCCAGTGTGGGAGCAGCATGCGCAGCTTCGTGTTCTCGTCCATGACTCTCCTCCAGCGGTTCCAGCACCACACGGTGCTTCAGAAAATCCAGGTATCGAATGCGCCCATGCACGACTTGAGGAGCCTCGAAAAATGTCCCCAAGGTCACGCCTTCCGTTGTGGGCTCCAGCCAGGTCACGTCGCGCGCGACCACCTGATCACCCAGGTACACAGTTGCCTGGCACATCTGACCCTCCCTGCTGCTGCTGGCGTCTCAGGAAGTGACGACGCGCATAGACTGGCGGCACGCGAGGTGCAGTGCGGCACGCGCTCAAGGCAGCCAGCCTATCAAGGAATTACCTATTTGCGCCGGCCACACCGGCGGCGCCAACCCTGGCACACGACGCGGGCATCCAGACGGCCGAATGGCGCTGCGTCGATGATTCGGCGCGGCTGTGCGGCGCCCGGGGGAAGCTGCACCGGCTGGCCTGCGATGCCGGCATAGCCGCTCACCGCTTCGCCGGAGCCGGCTTCGGGCAGGCGCAAGGCGCAATATCCCTCCCCGCGGCCGGTGAACATCCCCGTCCCGCGTGGACCCGTTCCATCGTATCCGGGCATAGCAGCCTCCTTAGTTCTGTTCGCCGCAACGTGCGATGGCCTCCTGCAAGGTTTCCACTGACAGTTCAGCGCAGTGGTGGCTCTTGAAGGGCAGGCCGTCCAGCGCGGCAATCAGTTGTTCCGGCGTAATCGCCGCGGCATCTGCAAGGGACTTCCCGGCTGCCATCGTCGTCAGCATGTCTCCACAGGCCATCGTGGAGAGGCAGCCGTCGGCCCAAAAGCTGGCTTCCGCAATGCAGTCCCCGTCCAGCCGGAGGTACATTTCCATCACCTCGCCGCACCAGCCGACCTTGATGGCGTGTGCATCCGGCTGCTCCATCCGGCGCGCATTGGCCGGATGGCGGCCATGCTGTAACACTTTGGCGGAAAAGGCAAAGGGTCGCAGCTCGATGACATCGTGGGCTGCGGCATTTTCGTCCCGGCTCTCTGTCTTATCTGGTGTGCTGTTCACCGCCTCCCCCGGACGGGGTTCATTCTGCTTATCCATGCACCGCGATACCTTTCAGTCTTCTGATATAGAATTTATGCCCGTCGTATTCGCTCTCGACGAGTTCGCCTTGTTCGACAAGTGACTGCACCACGGACATCCCCGCGCCGACCCTGTGTGTGAGTTCCTGCACTGCGTCTTCCCGCATGGGATGCACTGCCATGATGCTTAACAGGTCATTGGTCAGGTTGCCGGTCGAGGCAAACGCGTTGCCTTCGTAGCCAATCAGCAGCTCTGTGCGGGCCACCTTGTCACGTATCAATTGGAATGCGTGATTGATCACATCCTCAGGAGGCGGAATCACCCATGGCTCTGTAGGCGGTCGCGTGGGCACTGCCAGGTAGGCGACATCCGGCTGCATCTGGCCCAAGAAGCCTGCCAATTCAGCCAGGTGCGCGGGGTCATCGTTCACGCCGCGTACCAGCATGGTCTCCGTAGCCAGTTCACCCTGGAAGCCCCTTGCAAACGTGAGTATTCCCTCCAATACGAGGCCCAGCCAGAGGCTGCGGTGCGGTCGGTTGATCCGCCGCCAGATATCCGGACGGATGGCGTCAACTTTGACCGAGACCCAATCCGCGGCGACCAACGCCTCACGCACATCAGCCCGCCAGAGCAGCGAGCCATTGCTGATGACAGCGATCTTGATGCCCAGTGGCTTGAGCCGGTCGATCACCCGGCCCAGGCTGCCGTCGAGGGTTGGCTCGCCATCGGGCACGAAGGTCAGGTAGTCGATTGCCTCGTCTGCGCTCCACGCTTCGGTTACCCGGCGCTCTGTGTCCGCCACAATATCATCCTCGGCATAGAACGCGCGTCGTGCGGTCCGCAGCCGATTCGTGGCCCCTACCTGGCAGTAGACGCAGGCGTAGCTGCATGTCTTGGGCGGGATGTGGTTGATTCCTACGCTACGGCCAAGCCGACGGGATGGCACGGGTCCAAAGGCAATCATGGGATGGCTGGGGGTCTCATTCAGGTGTAACATCTTACTCCCCACGCATTGAGCACCACGTCAATCGTAGGCCAGGCGCGTCTGCTCATCCGTCAGGACAGGCTGGATGCGTTCCTGTGACCTGGCTGACTGCCAGGTGCCAAGCTGCAGATGCGTCAGATAGTAGTTCTGTGGAATCGGATGCGTGCCGACGACCACCTCCAGTTGGTACTTGGCTGGGATGAACTCACGGAAGGCTTCCAGGCGTGGACAGGGCGGATAGCCCACCACCAACCCCGTCGCCAGGTGAATGACTTCTGCGCCGTTCTTCTTCATCTCGGCCGGCGCATATTCAACGTTGCCGCCAGGGCAGCCGCCGCAGGTGGTGTAGCCCACCAGCTCGACCTCCTCGTCCTTGTAGCGGGCAAAGGCCCCTTCTCGGTTCCGCAAAGCTCGAAGGCACTTGCCGCCCGCACAGGTGTGGTAGCGGTTGCAGATGATAATGCCAATCTTTTTCATGTTGGCTGATGCTCCGTTTTCCTGGCCAAATGTCATGTGCCGGTTGAATCATGCGCGGCATCCGTGCCGGCTGACTCCGCCAGTTCTTCCAGCAGTGCATTCAGCGCATCGCTGCCTACGTAACCTTCGACGCGCATGATCTGGTTGGTGACGCCCGGCACCTCCCGCACCGCGCGGCGAATCGCCATCGCCAGCGGGACAGCCAGCGGACACAGGGAGGAGGATGGGCGAAAGACGTAGCTGACGCAGCCGCGCGCGTCCACGCTCAGGTTCTCGATGAGCCGCATCCGTATGACGTCCACGCCTGTCTCCGGGTCAATCACCGTGGTAAGATGCGCCAGAATAGCCTCCCGGAGCTTCTCGGGGTCATTCATGAGCGTCCCTCCTTGTTCATGCTGCTCCCGCGTTCAGCCGCTCTGCCACGCGCTGCCAGACGGCAGTCAGGGCCACTGCCGCGGGTGACTCCGGCCGGTAGGCCGTGACAGGCTCGCCGCGAACCATAGCATCCGTGACCGCGGTATCGAACGGAATGCGGCCAACGACCTCGATGCCCTCGTCCCGGCAGTACGATTCGATCTGCGCCGTGCCTGCCGGGTAGATATCGGCCTTGTTGATGCACACCAGGGCGGCCACGCGGAAGTGCGCAGTCGTCTGGAGCACGCGGGCCATGTCGTGGATGCCGGCCGCGGTGGGCTCGGCCACGATCAGCGCCAGGTCGGCGCCTGAGGCGGCGGAGATGACCGGGCAGCCGATCCCCGGCGGCCCATCCACCAGCACGGCGTCATAGCCGTCGTCCAGGGCCAGCAGCCGTGCCTGCTGCTTGACCAGCGTCACCAGCTTGCCGGAGTTCTCCTGGGCCGGTCGCAGCGAGGCGTGAAATAGCGGCCCATAGCGGCTGGCGGACCGGAACCAGTGGCCGGCCAGTTGCGGCGCCATCCGGATGGCATCCTCCGGGCACTGGTAGACGCAGGCCGCGCAGCCTTCGCAGGCGATCAGATCGATGGCATAGGCTATGCGGCCACCAGCAGGTCGCAGCACCGCCTCGAACCGGCAGACATCGTAGCAGTTGCCGCAGCCCTGGCAGCGCGCCTCGTCGATGACTGCAACCGCGCCGCCGATGAATTCGTGCGTTTCCAGCGGGCTGGGGCCCAGCACCAGCTCGAGGTTGGCCGCATCCACATCGGCATCGGCCAGCACCGCGTGGACCGGCAATACACTCTCGGCCGCCAGGTGTGCGAACGCGGCCGCGACGCTGGTCTTGCCGGTGCCGCCTTTGCCGCTCAAGATGACGAGTTGTTTCACAATGGCTCTCGTTCCTACGAATTGCACTGCGCTGCCTGCTTGGCTGCCATCTGCCTGCTGATCCTGGCAAATACCACCTGGAGCCGCAGTGCATACTCCGGATGAATCTTGACCAGCGTGCGTCCCTGCGCGATGCCCTCGGCAATCGCGCGCTCGAACGGAATGCGCAGCAGCACCGGCAGCCCCGCGCCTGCGCAGAACTCATCGACGGCCGTGTCACCGATGCCGTCACGGTTGATGATGACGCCCGCCGGAATGCCCAGCTCCGCGGCCACGTCTGCGGCCAGCCGCAGGTCATGCAGCCCGAAGGGGGTCGGCTCGGTGACGAACAGCAGGTAGTCGGCCCCGCGCACGGTCTCCACGACCGGACAGGAGGTGCCTGGCGGTGCATCCAGGATGACTACCCGGCCCTCTGCCTGGGCCGCAGGGATGGCCCACTGCTTGAGCTGGCGGATGGCCGGCGCGGCCATCGGCTCCCCCACGTTCAGCACCCCGCGGGCAAAGGGGATGCCGTAGGCCGCTGTGCCAGCCTCGAGCACGCCGATGGCGTGCGGCTCCTCGCTGATGGCGTTCTCAGGGCACACCAGCGTGCAACTGCCGCAGCCGTGGCAGAGCTGCGAGAAGACCAGCGTGCGCTTGCCCAGCACGACGATGGCATGGTACTCGCACACCTCGGCACACCGGCCGCACGCAGTGCATTTCGCCGCATCCACGCGCGGGATCTGGATGGCAACGTCCTGGCGACGTTGGAAAGTTGGTTGCAGGAACAGGTGTGCGTTCGGCCCCTCGACATCGCAATCGAGGAAGGCGGGGGGCAGCCCCGGCCCGCCGCCCGCCAGGCTCAACGCCAGGCTGGTTGCCACCGTGGTCTTGCCCGTGCCGCCCTTGCCGCTCGCGACCGCGATCCGCAGGGGCGGGGTCAGCCCGCCCCTGTTTTCATCCACCCCGGCCACCATGATGTCCTGCTCCGGTCGGTGCATGGACTTCCGGCAGCTTGCCCGCCACGCAGTTGGCGACGGCCTCGCTGACCGTCTGGCTCGTGCCGAACAGGTACATCCTGACCTCGCCGGCTGCCAGCGCAATGTAGGCGTTTGGGCCGAAGTCGCCGCTGATGACGGCCTCCACGCCCTGCTGCGCGACGAACTGCGCAGCCTGTGAGCCGGCGCCGCCGGCCGCGTTGACGGCCTGGTTCTGATGCGCCTGCCATTGCATGGTGTCCGTGTCGACGACGATGAAGTAGGCGCCCCGGCCAAACCGGGGATCGACCGGTGCTTCGAAGTTGGGTGCAGTGGCTGTAACGATGAGCTTCATGTAGGTGTGACCTCTATTCTTTGACCATGCGCGTGCCGCACTTGGGACACGCGATATCCATGCAGCGTTGACCGATCTCGTGAGCTTGCCGATGGCCGCATTGCGGGCAGACGCAGTCGCCGCCCGGCCCAGAGCCGGGCTTCGTTCCGCGCCCGCTCCCCCGTCCGCCGCCTCCTCCGCGACCGCCGCCCCCGCCGCGGCCGCGCAACAATCGACTGAACATTTTTCCCTCCTGGGGGCGGTGCCGCAGCCTTGCGACACCGCCCCATTCGCCGGGCGCTACGGCTGCAGATTCTCGCCGCCGAGTGCCTCGATGCGCCGCTGGATAGCATCCAGTTGCTGCGCCAGCCAGTTGGCCTGGGTGCGCAGCTCCATCATTTCCTGATCCGGTGTGGCCTGCACAGGCGGTGCGGGCGGTATGACACCGCCACGCGCCCAGGCCGGCAGGCCGGTCGCGTAGTACATGTTGCGCCAGCCGCGGCCGCCGCCGCCTGCGCGATAGCCCATGCCCCGTCCGAACCCGGGCGCTGCGTTGGCGAACCCGGGCCGGTCATAGCCGGCACACCAGCCGGCGCCACGGCCGGTCATCGGGCCGGCCCCCATCGGTCCTGTGCGATCTCCCCTTGGCATGATGGTTACCCCTTTCCTGAATCCTGTGACCCTCCTGGGGTCAGTGTTTGATGATGCCAACGTTCTCAACGCCCCGGCAGCGCGACCTTGCGGGCTTCCGGGGCCAGCGTCTCAATCTGCTCCGCAATCGGCTCGAAGGCCTCGGTCGGGCAGTACTCGATTTGACCCGCATCACACAGGCTGGCGATGCGGGGATCGATGGGCAGGCGGCCGAGCAGCGAGATGCCCAACGCGTCGGCCATCTGCTCGCTGTGGCTGGGCCCGAAGATTTCGTACTGCTTGCCGGTGTCCGGGCAGGTGAAGTAGCTCATGTTTTCCACGAGCCCCAGCAGCGGCACGTTCACGCGCGCCACCATCTGGGCGGCCTTGCGCACGACCATGCCTGCCAGGGCCTGCGGTGAGGTGACCAGCACCACGCCGCTCATCGGCAGCGACTGGAGCACCGTCAGCGAGGCGTCGGATGTGCCCGGCGGCAGGTCGACGATCAGATAATCCAGCTCGCCCCAAAGCACATCCGTCCAGAACTGCCGGATCGCGCCGCTGATGAGCGGTCCGCGCCAGATGACGGCCTGGTCCTCGCTCTCCAGCAGCAGGTTGATGGACATCACGCGGATGCCGGTGCGCGTCTCCGCAGGCAGGATTGCCAGCGGGCTGGATCCCGGCCGCGCGCCGTTCGGGAAGAACATCCTGGGGATGCTGGGGCCGGTGATATCGGCGTCCAGCACGCCCACCCGATGCCCGTTGCGCCGCAGCGTCACTGCCAGCAACCCGGCGACCAGGGACTTGCCCACCCCGCCCTTGCCGCTCATGACCGCAATGACATGGCGGACATGGTTGTACTGCTCCGCCGCGCCCTCCGTCGGTTCGCTTTGGTGCAGCTTCGCCCGTTCCTGGGCCGTCATCTCGCCCAGGGCGATGTCCGCGTTCTGCACGCCGGCCAGCGCCAGTACGGCCTGCCGGGCCGCGGTCACAATCTGGTCGCGCAGTGGACAGGCCAGGGTGGTCAGCGCCAGCGTGAACCCGACGGTGCCACCGGCCAGGCGCAGGTTTCGCACCATGCCCAGTTCCACGATGCTGCGCCGCAGTTCCGGGTCCACGACCGCGGCCAGGGCTCGGAGCACTTCGTGTTCCGATGGCATTGCCGCAACCGGGGTGGTTCTCTCTTCACTCATGTTGCTCGAGTCCTTACGCCTGAGCCTCGGCCTTCTTGAGCCCATAGGGCCAGGTCACGATGCCGCCTTCCATGAAACTCACGTCGTGGAAGCCGGCGCCGCTGAGAATGCGCTGGGCCTCGTAGCCACGTAGGCTGACCTTGCAGAAGGTGACGATGGGCTTATCTTTTGGCAGGTCGGCGAGGCTGCTGCGCAGCTTCCCCAGGGGCAGAAGCTTCACGCGCGGGTCCTCGATGCGCATTGCCTCGTACTCCTGCGGCGAGCGTACGTCCAGCAGGACAAAGTCCTCGCCGTTGTCGATCCGAGCCTTGACATCGGCTGCGGAAACCTTCTGCGTGACGCCATCGAGGATGTTGCGCAGGACATTGGCCGCGGTGATGACGTTGTCCAGGGCTTCCGAATAGGGCGGCGCGTACGCCAGGTCCAGGTTGGCAACCTGGTCGACGGTGGCGCCCAGGCTCATCGCAGTCGCGAGCACGTCGATGCGCTTATCCACTTCGCCAGGCCCGATGGCCTGCGCGCCCAGCACCTTGCGGGTCTGGGCATCGGCAATGAGCTTGAGGAAGATTTGCTTCGACCCGGGATAATAGTGCGGCCGGTCGGCTGCCGGCGCCATACAACTCGCGACCTCATAGCCCTTCTCGCGTGCCTGCTGCTCGGTCAACCCGGTGCGTGCCACGTTATAGCCGAACACCTTGACGATGGCTGTGCCCAGGATGCCGGGGAAGCTGTCCTCACCACCCGCCAGGTTGGTGCCGATGACCCGGCCGTGCTTGTTGGCCGTCGAGCCCAGGGGCACGTAGCTCCACTCGCCGGTGACCAGATTCAGGCTTTCGACGCAGTCACCGCCCGCATAGATGTCGGGATCGCTGGTCTGCATCCTCTCGTTGACCAGGATGCCGCCGTGCGCCCCAATTTCCAGCCCGGCATCGATGGCAAGCTGCGCACTCGGCCGGACGCCGACCGCGATCAGGGCCAGTTGCGCCTCCAGGACGCGCTTGTCGGTCACGACACGCTCGACGCTGCCGGAATCCCCTTGCAGCGCGACGACCTTCTCACCGCAGGCAAGATGGATGCCTTGTTCTTCGAGATGTTTTTCCAGAAGAACCGCCATCTCGACATCCAGCAGGCCAAGCAACACATGCGGCAGGAGCTCGACCACGGTTACATCCAGCCCGTGTGCGCGCAAGGCCTCGGACATTTCCAGGCCGATCAGCCCGCCCCCGACGATGACGGCCTTTTGAATATGGCCGGCAGCCAGGGCATCGCGAATGGCAGACGCGTTGCGCAGCTCGCGCAGGCCGAAGACATAGTCGAGCCGGGTGCCTTCGATGGGCAGCATGACCGAGCGGCCGCCCGTAGCGATGACCAGTTGATCGTACGGGAGCGTCTCCCGCACGCCGGTATCGAGCTGGACGATGTCCACCGTCTTGGTCCCGCGGTCGATTCGTGTAGCGCGCGTATTGAGCAGGGCGCGAATGCCTTTCACGGTGCGGAAGAAGTTGGGGTTGCGCGGCACGCCGACGGGCGTGGATGTCAGGTCGCGCAGCTCGCCGATCTTACCCTGGATGTAGTAGGGCAGCCCGCAGCCTGCATAGGAGAGGACGCTGCCCTGCTCGACGATGGTGATTTCGGCTTCAGGGTCGAGCCGCCGGGCCCGCGCCGCGGCCTTGCAGCCACAGGCTACACCGCCGATGATGACGATCTTGTGTGAAGTGCCCATGCTTGCTACCTGCCCGCTGCATGGCTGTCGTCATGGCCGTGGCCGTGCGCCACGCTCTCGCTGCACGGCGCCCAACCGCCCAGCCCGCCGCTCTGCAGGTGTGCCAGCGCCTGCCGCACTGCACCGGATGCACCGGTGACCGGCTGGATGCCGTACTGCTGGAAGAAGGCGGCCGCGCGGCCGCCCATGCCGCCGGTCAGCATGACATTCGCGCCCTGGTTTTGGATAAAAGCCGGAACTTGGCCCGGTTCGTGGTTCGGGAAGAACGGGTTGGCGACGACCTGCACCGCCTGGATGCAGTCGCCCTCCACGTCCACCAGGGTGAAGAACGGGCAGCGCCCGAAGTGCTCGGCGACCGGCGCGTCGAGGCCGGCGTTCGTCTCGGATGAAACCGCAATGCGCATGTAAGTCCTCCGTGAGTTGTTCGAGATTCGATGTACGTTTTGATTGTCTGCGCGACGCCCTCAAGACGCCGCGCGTGCGACCTTGATCAGGCGCGGCCTCGCCGTAAGCGGCGACCCCGCCGGTTGGCGAACACGCCGCTGGCGAGCGGCTGGCTGGCCGGCGTCAGGTACTCTGCGACGTCCTGCGCCAGTCCTGCCTGCTGCGCTGTTTTGTTCCGGGCTGCCTGCCACACGGCCAGGATTTCCGGCAACAGCTCACGCACGGCCCAGACCAGTCCGGCGCCGACGAGCGGCCAGATGCGGCGCTGCGGCTTGGCCGGCAGCACCTCGACGCGCGCCTCTGGGACAGGCGTGAGAGCCAAATCGTTTTCCTGAGACATGGTCCTCCTCCTCAGGGTATGTTCTGGTTGGCCTGACCGGCGCTCTGCCGCGCGTAGGTCTCAATGAACTGGTCGATCTCGTCGCGCGTGCAGCGCAGGTCGTTGATCCAGGCCGCCAGATATGTTTCCCCGCTCGCGGTCACGGTGTAGACGCGCCGCGGCGGGCCGGAGCCGGCAGTATCCCACTGGGAGCTGACCCAGCCGGATTCCTCCATCTCACGTAAAACGCGGTACACCACGCTCGTGTCCACTGAGCCGGGCGTGAAGCCGAACTGCCCCAGTGACTCCAGCAGGTTGTAGCCGTGGGACGCGTCCCCGCGCAGTAGGAGCAGCAGGCACGGCTCCAGGAAGCGACTGATGCGGCGCGGGCAGGCGCCTCCGCGAAAGCCGCGGCCTCCTCCCCCTCTTCCTCGTGGCATGATCAGCACCCTTTCTTCCTTCTTGTATAACCTGTATGGATGCTATCACTATATGTGCAAAATGTCAATAGGTGCAAGTATGGAATAAAGGCAAACCGGCGCTAATCCTACTCAGATTGCCAGAGTTTGTCAAGTATATTAGTTGACACCGGCAGCAAACAGGCTATAATCCAAGCTGTGCTGTGCGGCTTTTGCTCCACAAAGAACCGCGCGCCTGACTTCCCAGATTGGTGACTGCATAACCATGCCGGAAAACGAGTTGTCCATCGGCTCTCGCCTGCGCGGCCTGCGCAAAGAGCGCGAGCTATCTCAGCGCGGGCTGGCCGAGTTGGCCGCCCTGTCGCCCAATGCAATCTCGCTGATCGAGCGGGATGAGATTTCTCCCAGCGTCGCCACGCTGCAGCGGCTGGCCGCGGCTCTGGGCGTGAAGATGAGCTACTTCTTCGAGGCTGACACCCGCGCCCGCGTATTGCATGTCGCCGCAGGCGAACGGCCTGCGATTCGCGGTGCAGGCCTCACCATCGAAGGATTGGGTGCGCGGCTGGACGGCCAGCAGATGGAGCCGTTCTACATCACGCTCGCGCCGCATGCGGACATGGGTACGGGGCAAGTTGTACACGCGGGGCACGAGCTGGTCTGCGTGCTCACAGGCCAGGTCCATTATGAGATCGACAACACGCTCTACTTGCTGAAACCTGGCGACTTCCTGCTGTTCGAGGCAGGGCTGCCGCACCGGTGGAGCAACCCCGGCGACGACCCGGCCACGCTGGTGCTCGTGCTTCAGGCGCCCGAAGGCGTCCAGGAGCCGGCCCGGCGGCACTTCTCCGATTACCCGTCCGTGACCCATCTGGATTGACCGTATTTCGCGGCCTGACAAGCGGGCGCCCATCCTGTTCAGGAGTTTGCCATGCGCATTCCTGCCTTGCTGAGAAAGAACGCCACCTGGCTCATCGGCCTGGTCGCGACCCTCGCCGTGATCCTGGTTCCGCTGGTGCTCCTGCGCCCGCAAACCACCGAGGCGCGGGACAATCCTGCGGCCAGCGTGCCGACGCGGGTGCCGGAGACCGACCATGCGCACCTGCTGAAGGGGCCGTACGCCACCGGACCGGAGGTCACGCAGGCCTGCCTCTCCTGCCATCCCGATGCAGCGGCGCAGCTCATGGCCACGACCCACTGGACATGGGAGAGTGCGCCGGTGATGGCCGACTGGCGCGGGGAGATAGTGACCATCGGCAAGAAGAATCAGATCAACAACTTCTGCATCAGCGCGCAGGGCAACGAGAGCAAGTGCATGAGCTGCCATGCGGGCTACGGCTGGGCCGATGACACATTTGACTTCGGCAACCCGCTCAACGTCGATTGCCTCGTCTGTCACGCGGACCGCTCGACCTACGGCAAGGGCGATTACGGCTATCCGCTCGAAGGGTTGGACCTGGCTGCGGCCGCGCAGACCGTGGGGCTGCCCACGCGTGAGAACTGCGGCTTCTGCCACTATGACGGCGGAGGCGGCAACAACGTCAAGCACGGCGACCTGGACACGAGCTTGAACTTTCCGTCGGAGAGCCTGGATGTCCACATGGGCAGCCTGGACCTTCTGTGCATCGACTGCCACCGCGGCACCGGCCATGCCATCAAGGGGCGCCTGCTGGCCGATAATTTGACCATCCCAGCGAATGAACAGGTGCAGTGTACCGACTGTCACGCGGCCGCGCCGCATGTGGATGAGCGCATCAACGCGCACACAGCAAGCGTCGCGTGCCAGACCTGTCACATTCCGGCGATCGCGCTCAAGAACCCGACCAAGGTCTACTGGGATTGGTCCACCTCCGGCCAGGACCGGCCCGAGGATCATCTCACCTATCTGAAGATCAAGGGCGATTTTCACTACGAAACCGACGTCGCACCCACCTATCGCTGGTTCAACGGCAGCAACGCCTACCGCTACCTCCTGGGCGACCAGATCGACCCCACGCAGCCGGCGATGATCAACGTGCCGGCCGGCGACATCACCGACCCGGACGCGAAAATCTTCCCGTTCAAGGTGCACGTCGCCCGGCAGCCCTATGACACGGTCAATAACATTCTGCTGGCCCCGCGCACCGCGGGCGAAGGCGGCTACTGGACCACCTTCGATTGGCCCTCCGGGCTGGCGCTGGGCGCAGCGGATGCGGGCATCCCCTTCTCCGGCGAGTATGACTTTGCGGAGACGTGGATGTACTACCCGGCCACCCACATGGTGCAGCCTGCGGCCGACGCGCTGCAATGTGAAGCGTGCCACGGTCCGGATGGGCGCATGGACTGGCGCGCCCTGGGCTATAACGGCGATCCCCTCGAGTGGGGCAGCCGCAAACTGGCGAGATAAGAGAGCCACATGAAGATATCGCATCGCTTACGCATATCGGTCATCCTGAGCACGGTCCTGCTCGCCGTCGGGCTGAGCCTCAGTAGCGCCGCGGCCCAGCCCGCCGCGCGGCCGCTGCCGCAGCCTGCGCCGCTGCACCCGCAGTTCGCGCTGCTGGATGCCCATGAGGTTAACGTCTTGCTCTCGGGCCAGCCGGTCTCGACCCTCAAAACGTGCGGCGCATGCCACGACACGGAGTTCATCCAGTCGCACAGCTACCATGCTTCCCTGGGCCTCGATGGCATGGGGCAGGCGGCCGCCGCGTTGACCGGTCGCGCGTGGGATGCGGGCGCCGGCGCATTTGGCCGGTGGGACGCCCTGCGCTACCGGTATCTGTCTGCCCCGGGCGATTCGCTGCTCGACCTGGGCACGCCGGAGTGGGTGATGCGCTTTGGCGACCGCCACGTGGGCGGCGGACCGGCGCTGTATGCCCGCGATGGCAGCCTGCTGACCGCGCTGCCTGCGGACGCGGCAAACCCGGAGACTGCGCTGCTCGATGCCGCGACGGGTGAGGCTGCGGCCTGGGATTGGGCCGCATCGGGTGGGGTGGAGATGAACTGTTTCCTGTGCCACCTGCCGGCTCCCAATAACGACGCCCGCATCGCGGCCCTGCAGAGCGGCGCGTTCGGCTGGGCCAACACCGCCACACTGGTGGGAACGGGCCTGGTGGAGATGAATGGCGCCGCGTATCGCTGGCAGCCGGAGGCGTTCGACGCGGAGGGCCTGCTCAAGCCGGAGTTTGTGACGGTGCAGGACCCAAGCAATGGCAACTGCGGCCAGTGTCATGGGCTGGTCCACACGGACGCGAAGACGCCTCTCTCGCTCGCGGCCGCGGCTAACGCCTCCTGGAGCACCAACGCCACCCGCTACAGCGCCAGCCTCACGACCGGTCAGATCATCGCAGAGCAGCACATCTCCGATTCCGGCCTGAACCTGGCCGGGAAGGATGGGCTGACCCGGCCCTGGGACATCCATGCCGCACGCCAGCTCCAGTGTACGGACTGTCATTTTTCACTCAACAATCCCGTTTACTTTCAGGAGAATGCAGCCACCCGGCCCGACCACCTGGCGTTTGACCCGCGACGGCTCGACCTGGGCGAGTACCTGGAGCGCCCGGTGCACGACTTTGCCAAGGGCGCCACCGCGCAGCATACGGTCGCGCCGGAACTGGCCGACACCATGCGCCGCTGCGATGGGTGTCACGCTGCGGAGACAACGCATGCGTGGCTGCCCTACACGCAGCGCCACCTCGATACAGTCTCCTGCGAGAGCTGTCATATTCCGCAGCTTTACGCGCCTGCCTTGCAGAGCGTGGACTGGACCGTCCTGCAGCCCGATGGCGAGCCGCGGCGCGAGTTCCGCGGGGTCGACGGTGACCCCCTGGCCGCGTCCTCCCTCGTGACGGGCTTCCAGCCGGTGCTGCTGGCGCGCGATGAGGTGGATGGGAAGACCCGGCTCGCGCCACATAACCTGGTGACCGCCTGGTACTGGGTCTACGGCGATCCGCCGCGGCCCGTGCGCCAGGTGGACCTGCAGGCTGCCTTCTTCGACGGCGAGCAATATGCCGCCGAGGTGGTGGCCGCGCTCGATGCGGATGGCGATGGCAGACTCGCGGCCGCGGAGCTCGTGCTGGACACTGCGGCCAAGCAGGAGGCCGTTGCTGCCCGCCTTGCGGGCCTGGGCCTTGCTGCGCCACGCATCGCCGGCGACGTGCAGCCCTATGCGGTCAGCCATGACGTGGCCAACGGCGAATGGGTGACGCGCGAGTGTACAGCCTGTCACGGCGCAGCCTCGCGCCTGACGCAGCCGTTCACGCTGGCGACTGCCGGCCCGTCCGGCATCACGCCGGCCCTGTTATCCAGCGGCAACGCGAAGCTGAGCGGCAGGCTCGACACCGCTGCCGGCGGTGCGCTGCACTACCAGGCGACTCCCGCGGCCGAGGGGCTGTACATCTTCGGTCAGTCGCGCGTCTCGGTCGTGGATGCCTTTGGCCTGCTGGCCTTCGCGGGCACATTGGTGGGCGTCGCGGCGCACGCTGGGTTGCGCGTCCTGAGTGCACGGCGCCGGCCCCGCCCTGCGACTGCGCTCAAGCGGATCTACATCTACAGCGCCTACGAACGGTTCTGGCACTGGCTCCAGACCTTCACCATCGTCGGCCTGCTGTGCACGGGGTTAATCATCCACAAGCCCGACATCTTCGGCCTGTTCGCCTTCAGGTCCGTGGTGTATGTCCACAACGTGCTGGCGGCCATCGTCATCATCAACGCGGGGCTGTCGCTCTTTTATCACCTGGCAAGCGGCGAGGTCAGGCAGTTCATCCCGCGGCCGAGCGGCTTCTACGACCAGGCCATCCTGCAGGCCAGGTACTACCTGTGGGGCATCTTCCGGCACGAGCCGCACCCCATCGAGAAGACGCCCGAGCGGAAGCTCAATCCCTTGCAGCAGATTACCTACTTCGGCCTGCTCAATGTGCTGCTGCCCGGCCAGATGATCACCGGCGCGTTGCTGTGGGGCGCACAGCACTGGCCCGACCTGGCGCAGGGCGTCGGTGGGCTGCCCTTGCTGGCCCCGGTCCACACGCTCATCTCGTGGCTGCTGGCGGCCTTCATTGTGGTGCATGTGTATCTGACCACCACCGGCCACTCTCCGCTGGCCCTGATTCAGGCGATGATGTTGGGCTGGGAGGATGTGGAGGCGCACGCGGCCGAGTGGTCGCATGACCAGCGGGAAGCGTTGCATCCCGCGCAGGAGGCGTCTTATGGCAGTTGAAACCGGCAACCCTGTGCCCGGCCGGACGGCCCGCCCACGGTTCGCGCTCTTCGCGCCGCGGCCGACCCGACCGTACATCCATCCCTACCTGGGCGGCGCACTGCTCGGCGTGGTGTTGTTTGCCTCGTTCTTTCTCACCGGCAACGGCTTGGGCGCGTCGGGCGGGCTGAATAACATCATCGGGTTCTTCGCAGACCTGATCGCGCCCGACCACATGGACCAGTTGCCTTACCTGGTGAAAATTGCCGGGGGCGACAAGAATCCGCTGGACTCGTGGACCGTGTTTGGGGTGGTAGGCACGCTGCTCGGCGGCTTCCTGTCCGGCTGGCTCAACGGCCGGCTGAAGGTGGAGACCGTGCGCGGCCCGCGGATTACGCCGCGCACCCGCTGGGCGATGGCCTTCCTGGGTGGGGCCATCATGGGCTACGGCGCGCGCTTTGCCCGCGGCTGCACCTCCGGCCATGCGCTGTCCGGCGGCGCGGTGCTCTCTGCCGGGTCCTGGGCCTTCATGTTCGCGGTCTTCGCCGGCGCTTATGCGCTGGCCTATTTCCTGCGCAAGTTCTGGAACTAGAACTGCTCCGTAGGAGGCACGATGGCGCCTTTTCCCTTGACCCTTGCGACGCACCTCGGCCACTGGGGCCAGTACGTCGTCTATCTGCTGATCGGCGTGGCCTTCGGCTTTGTCCTGGAGAGCGCCGGGTTCGGCAATTCGCTGAAGCTCGCCGGGCAGTTTTACTTCAAGGAACTGACGGTGCTCAAGGTGATGTTTGGCGCCATCGTGACCGCAATGGTGCTGATCTTCGCCGTCACCGGCCTGGGCCTGCTGGACTACAACCTGATCTATGTCAATACCACCTATCTGTGGCCCGACATTGTGGGCGGCCTCATCATGGGCGTCGGCTTCATCGTCGGCGGCTTCTGCCCCGGCACCTCGCTGGTGGCGCTGGCGACGCGCAAGATCGATGGCCTGTTCTTCGTGTTGGGCGGCCTGTTCGGCATCTTCCTCTTCGGTGAGACGGTGGACTCCTTTGCCGGGTTCTGGAACTCGTCGTACCTGGGCCGGCTCACCCTGCAGGATTGGCTGGGGCTGCCGGTGGGCGTGGTGGTGTTGGGCATCGTGCTGATGGCCCTCTTCATGTTCTGGGGCGGCGAGCATCTCGAGCGCATCTTCGGCGGCCGGAACCTGAAGCGGGAGCCGAAAGCACGCTATGCCGGCGCGGCCGCGCTGGCCCTGGGCGCCGTGGCACTCATCTTCATCGGCCAGCCGACCGCGGCGGACAAATGGCAGGCATTGTCACCGGAGAAGGAGCCCCTGCTGGCCGAGCGCGCGGTGCAGATTGATCCCGGCGAGCTGCTCGATGCGCTGCACAACGATGCCTTGAAGGTGGTGCTGCTGGATGTGCGCAGCGAGGCCGACTACAATCTCTTCCATATTGCCGACGCGCGCCATGCGTCTCTCGATATGCTGCCCGGCCTGATTCCGGCCCTGCTGCTTGAGCCGGCCAACGCGGTCTTTGTGACGATGAGCAACGACGAAACGGCCGCGACCGAAGCCTGGAAGCTGCTGACTGCCGAGAGCGTGCCGAATGCGTATGTGCTCGGGGGCGGTGTCAATGCCTGGCTGGACGCATTCGGCAGTGCGGATCCCGCACTGCGCAAGGCAGCCGTCGCGGCCGGGGATGACCGGTTGCGCTACGAGTTCACACTTGCGACGGGCGCGCGCTCGCCGGCCGCCACTCCCGATGCGGAGCAATTCGAGGTCGAGTACACGCCCAAGATTCAGTTGAAGCTCAAGAAGGGGCCTTCCGGCGGCGGCTGCGGGTAAGCCAGAACCGATCTGCTGCCCAGACCCCTGGGGCCGGTAGTTGGGTTAGTATTTGACGGATCGCGGCACGTGATTTACATTGACTGCCTGGCAGCACCACGCGCCAGGCAGTCGTCTATCCCCGTCCGACCCCGGAGTATACATAATGAATAAGCTTTGCTTCACGCCATCGCAACTCATCATCTGTGCGACCCGCATCCTCACCGCCGCTCACGTGCCGCCGGACGTGGCCCAACAGGTTGCCGGCTCGCTCGTGCGGGCCAACCTGGCCGGCCACGATTCGCACGGCGTCATTCGCCTGCTCCAGTATGTGCGTGCAGTGGAGAAAGGGGAGATCGACCCGGCCGCGACGATCGAGGTCGTCCGCGAATCTGCGACGACCGCGCTGCTCGATGCGCACTGGGCGTTCGGCCAGGTGGCCGCGCGGCAGGCGATGGAGCTGGCGATTGCGAAGGCCGAGGCGCACGACCTGGCCGCGGTCGGCCTGCGCAACTCCGCGCACATCGGCCGGCTCGGTGAGTACGCGTTGCTGGCCGCAGAACGGGGACTGATCGGCTTCCTGACGTGCAACGCCTCGCAGTTTGTCGCCCCATACGGCGGGCTGGACCGCGTCTTCGGCACCAATCCCTTCGCCTATGCATTCCCGACCGGCGGCCAGCCCTTGCTGGTGGACTTCGCGACGACCCCGGCGGCGGAGGGCAAGCTGCGCGTCGCAATGGCGAAGGGCCAGCCGATTCCTGAAGGCTGGATCCTCGACCGCAATCGCCAGCCGACCACGAATCCCGCGGACTTCTATGACGGTGGGGTGATTCTGCCGTTGGGCGGCTACAAGGGTTACGGGCTGCTGATGGTGGCGGACCTGCTGGGCGGCGCGCTGACCGGACACGGCTGCACTGCGCTGCCGGAGCACACGACTGGCAACGGCGTCTTCCTGATGGCGATCCGCATCGAGGCCTTCTGCTCGCTGGCGGACATGACCGGCACGGCAGACCGCCTGTTTGCACTGGTCAAGTCCGGCACGCGCGCGCCAAGCTGTGAGGAGATTCTGATCCCGGGGGAGCCGGAGTTCCGCGCGCAGGCGCAGCGCGAGCGCGATGGCATCGAGCTGCCCGCGGATACGTGGCATGGGCTGGTCGCGCTTGCGGCGGAGTATGGCGTCAGTGAAGCCGAGCTGGTCGCCTGTGACCCCTGACCTGGACAGGCCAGAGCTGGGCGGCGAACGAGAACCGCGAAGACGCCAAGAGCACAAAGAAATGGCCTCAAGCGTTTGCGTACTTGGCGACTTCGCGGTTCAATTCTCGTCCGGCGGGCGCGGAAAGTCCATTAGGGATCGGCCAGGGAGCGGCGTATAATTCAGATCATCGTGGGCAACGGCATTGGTGGCGTCTTGCAGCGATGAGGCATCTTGTGTCACCGACCTTCTACCAGCACCGTCCGACCATTGGGGTCCTGGCCGGCTGGCAGATTTATTGGACGGCCAGGCCGCTGAGCTACCTGAACCCCATCTTCCGCGGCATCCGCCAGGCCGCGGCTGACTTGGGCTGCAATCTCCTTCTGGGTTGCGGGTTGGGACCGACCGCAACCTCCAGCGATCCTCTGCGCCCGGCGTGGCCCTGCCTCTCGCCTGAAACCGACTTCGTGCCGATTGGGCCGTGGAACACCGATGGCTTGATCGCGATCAATCCGCTGCATTCAGCAGCGCGCTCGCGTGACCTGCAACAGGTGCGCGCCGCCGGTCACCCGGTACAGTTCATAGGCTCCGGAGAAGACGGTCCGACGATTGTTGCCGACAATGCCGGGGGCATCCAGATTGCGCTGGAGCACCTGGTCGAGCACGGTCACCGGCGCATCGCCTTCATCGCCGGCAGCCCGGAAGATATATCCGGTGACACCGGCGCCCGGCTGACCGCCTATCGCGCCGCCCTCGCGCAACATGGGCTGGACGAGCGCCTGGTGGCCTACGGCCGGCACACCTACGATGGCGGCGAAGCAGCCATGCGCCAGATCATCGACTCAGGTGCGGCGTTCACCGCGGTTCTGGCGAGCAACGATGAGTCGGCCTTCGGTGCACTGCTAGTACTCCGCAGCGCCGGTCTGGACGTTCCGCGCGATGTGGCGGTCATCGGCTTCGATGACCGCCCGGAATGTGCGGTGCAGGAACCGCCGCTGACGAGCGTCCACATTCCCCTGGTCAACATGGGCTATCGCGCGGTCGAGCTGCTCTTGCAGCAGATCAACGGCCGGCCGGCGGCGGTCGAGCCGGTGCAGATTGCCACCCGCCTTGTGCCGCGTGAATCGTGTGGCTGTGGCTGGACGGCTCTCCGAGCACGGCGCCTGCCTCCTGGGTCGGCGGAATCGGCGGTCGAGACGAGTCAGTCCGCTGATCGACGTATGCGCCTGGTGCAGGCAATGGTCGGGACAATCCTCGCTGAGACCCAGGGCTCCAACGCGCAAGACGTGCGTCAACGCTGTGCTGGTCTCGTCGAGGCCTTCATCCTGAGTGTCGGACAGCGCGACGGGGCTGGCTTCCAGCAGACACTGGCTGAAGCGCTCCGGGCAACGATCGCGGAAGGGGTTGACACGCACGTCTGGCAAGGGGCGCTCTCGCGGCTGGGCCGCGAGATGCCTGCCCTGTTGGCCGACTGGGGCCAGCCTGCCACGCGGGATTTCGCGCGGGAGATGTTGGACCAGGCGCGCGTGGCAATCAGTGCGGCCACGCTGCGCCAGAGACAGCAGTTCGTCGTGGATCAAAGCTGGACGGACGGCCGCATCGGGCTGCTGACAGCACGCCTCCTTACCGCTCTGGAAGAAAACCAGGTCTATCAGATTTTGGCGCAGCACTTGCCCGAGATGGGCATCCAGACCGCAGCGGTCGCGCTCTTCGAGGCGGAGGGCGAAGACCCCGTGGCGTGGAGCTCCTTGCGCTCTGTGACTGCCGCAGGACAACCGGTGTGTCGTTTTCGGACCCGTGATTATCCCCCTGAGGGCCTCTGCGCAGGCCGGCAGCCTTTCAGCCAGGCGCTGTTGCCGTTGGTAAATCCGCACGGTCAGTTGGGGTTCGTAGCGTTCGATACCGGTCACCTGGAACTCTATGGCGCGATCGCACAACAGATTGCCGGCGCTCTCAACACCGCCCAATTGTACCGCGCGGCCACCGAGGGCCGGCGTCTGGCCGAAGAAGCGGACCGGATGAAGAGCCGCTTCCTTTCGACCGTCAGCCATGAGCTGCGCACGCCGTTGAACTTGATCGTAGGCCTGGGCGAGATCCTGCTGCGCGACAGCGAGCGGGGCGCTCTGCCACTGCCCCCGGCTGCGCTGAACGATCTGGCGCGCCTGAACGCCAATGCTCAACATCTTGGCCGGCTGATCGGTGACGTCCTGGACCTTGCCAGCAGCGATGCCGGACAGCTGCGGCTCACCAACCAGCTCGTGGATTTGGGACAGACTCTACAGACGGCGGTGGAGACCGGTCGGAGGCTGGCGGCGGATAAGGGGCTTGGCTGGCGTGCGACCCTCCCCGAATCGGGGCCGTGGGTCTGGGGCGACCGCACCCGGCTATCACAGGTCGCGCTGAACCTCATCAGCAATGCCATCAAGTTCACCATTTCCGGAGAAGTTCATCTGGCGGTGGACGTCGCCGCCGAGTCGGTCACGGTGAGCGTGCGCGACACCGGGCTGGGCATCCCGCCCGAGGAGCAGGGCTCGATTTTCGATGACTTTCGCCGTTCGGAGCGAAGTGTCATCCGCGGCTACAGCGGCCTGGGCCTGGGGCTGGCAATCTGCCGGCGTCTGATCGAGCTGCACGGCGGCACGATCGGCGTGGAGTCCACCGGGCAGGAGGGCGCAGGCTCGACTTTTTACTTCACCTTGCCGGTCGTCGAACCGCCGGCCGTCCAGGTATCGGTTGCCGCGCCAGCAACGGGGAGCGAAGGGGGCGTCTTGGTGCTCACCCCGTCGCCGGACACCAGCGAGCGCCTGCGCGTGCACTTACAGCAGCACGGCTTTGAGGTGCAGATGGCCCTGCCGGATCAGCCCTCAAGCTGGCAACCTCTGCTCCTGGCCGCACCTCCCACCGCGATTGTGCTCGATGTGACCCAGGCCTCGGATCAGGCCTGGCATGTGCTGAAGATGCTCAAGGCCGATTTCAGGACACAGGAGATTCCTGTGCTTTTCTACGCGCTCTCACAGGACAGCAGCGCGGTCCTGGAACTGGACTATCTTACCAAGCCGATCGAGCTGGCCGAGCTGACGCGCGCGCTCGATCAGCAGTGGCTGCTGCCGGATGCAGTGTCCTCCCCGGCGTCTCAGCGCGTGTTTCTGGTGGTTGACGATGACCCGGATACCCTGGAGATGCACGCGCGCATCGTGCGCCGACATTCGCCTTCCAACCGCGTGCTCCAGGCGCGCAACGGGCTGGCGGCGTTGGAGATTCTGCAGCGCGAGCATGTTGATCTGGTGCTGCTGGACCTGATGATGCCTGAGATGGACGGCTTTGCCGTGCTGGAGGCGATGCGTGAACGCGAGGCCACGCGCACCATTCCGGTCATCGTGGTCACCGGTCAGACGCTTACCGAATCGGAGATGAGCCGGCTGAATATCGGCGTGACGCGGGTGTTGAGCAAGGGCGTGTTCAACCTGGACGAGACGCTGGCCCACCTGGACATCGCGTTGGCGCGCAAGCGTGTCTTGAGCAGCGAAGCGCAACGCCTGGTGCGCCAGGCGTTGGCCTATATTCAGGCGCACTATGCCGAGCCGCTCTCGCGCCAGGAAATCGCCGCGCATGTCGGCCTGAGTGATGACTATCTCACCAGTTGCTTTCATAAGGAACTCGGCCTGACGCCGGTGGCTTACCTCAACCGTTACCGCGTGCAGCAGGCCCGCCAACTGCTGGCAAATACGCACAAGAGCATCACCGAGATCGCGCTGGACGTGGGCTTTTCCAGCAGCAGCTATTTCAGTCGTATCTTCCGCCGCGAGACGGGCATGTCCCCTGAGGCCTATCGGCGCTCATAGCCGGGTCTGTTTTCGCCTGAGGGCGCAATCTGAGCGGGTGGATGACTTACCGCTGCCGCTGACGCAGGACCCGTCGCGGGATGCACCCTCACAAAAGCATCCCTTCGACTGCGCTCCTGTGCTTCCTTTCTTCCTCCGCACCATCTTTCCGGAATTCTGCATATTCCGTGCGCTTTTGGGCAAGCCCCCTGCCGCCTAACTGGATAGAATTCTATCCAGTTGTGGAAGCGATCCCAGCCCAACGTGCAGGGGACAGCATGACACTCACACTTCAGCAAATCGCTCAATTGGCCGGCGTCTCACGCTCGACCGCTTCGCGCGTCATCAACGGACATCCTCATGTGCGGCCCGCAGTGCGCGAGCGGGTCTTGCAGGTGATCGGCGAACACGGCTACCAGCCGAACCCCATTGCGCGGCTTCTGGCGGCCAGCCGCACCAGTGAATCCGCCCCGGATCAGCCGGACCAGGATGCCAGCGCATGAGCCGACCCTCTCCTAATTTCGCCAGCGATTTTTCGCCAGCGATTGGAAGCGCTTTCAGGATTCCCGAAGGAGGTGGCGCATCCCATTGATATCCCAAAATCGTGATCGCCTAAATGTTGTTCCAACCAATCCTTTCATAATCCGGTATAAGGAGAAGACTCTCATGTCCAGGAAAATCGTGGCCCTCGTCAGCATGTTGATCGTGCTGGCAACCGTGTTGTCCGCTTGTGGCGGCTCGGCCACCCCGGCGCCGTCCACGGCAGCAGGCGGAGCGGCCCAGGCCCCCGCTGCGGATGCCAAAGTGACCCTGAAGGTGCTCGTACATCAGAACCCGCCCATGGTGGAGTTCATGGAAGCCTTCAACAAGACGTTCCAGGAGAAGTACCCCAACATCACCGTGGATATGTCGGTCGTGAACGCCAACGACCTGAGCACCGTCACGCAGACCCGGCTGACCGCCAATGACGTGGATGTCGTGGATATCTTCGGCTTCGCGAATGCGGCCCAGCCGTACATGAAGAACGTCACCCAGCCCAACTGGCAGACCCTGATCGAGGCCGGCCTGTTGATGGACCTTACGGATCAGCCATTCGTCAAGAACTACGACGAGGCGACCATCAAGGACGCCGGTACCTACAACGGCAAGGTCTACTCGATTAACCTGGGCCGCGTTTCCTACAGCGGCATCTACTACAACAAGGACATGTTCACTGCGAACAATGTCAAAGTCCCCACCACCTGGGGCGAGCTCGTGGCGGCCTGCGAGACCTTCAAAGCAGCCAACATTCCGTGCATGACCGCGGGCGGCAAGGACGGCTGGCCCATCTTCGTGGGCGCCTACGGCCTGACGGGCGCACTCTATCCTGACCAGGCCGGCTTGGTTGAGGGGCTGTGGACCGGTACCATCAAGTGGAACGACGCCAAGGCCCTGGACATGTGGCAGCGGATGAAGGTCTACACCCAGGACATGATGGAAGCGGGCGCCAGCGGCATCGCGGGCGACGCAGCGCCTGGGCGCTTTGCCTCCGGTGCAGTCGCCATGTTCCCCGGCGGCACCTGGTACGCCTCGGCCATCGACGCGGCCGAGCCGGCCTTCGAGTGGGGCTACATCCCCTTCCCCGGCAGCGACAACGCCGACGACAACAAGTACCTGTTCGGCAAGTATGACCAGGGCTGGGCCGTGGCCGCCAAGACCGCCAACAAAGACGCGGCCATGAAGTACCTGACCGAGTTCTCGGACCCGGCCAACTACCAGGCGTTTGCCAACGCGGTCGGCTTCATCCCCACCCAGCCAGGCGCCAAGCTGGAAACGAAGATCGGTGAGGAAGTTGCACCGTATCTCGCCAACTTCCGCGTGGGCTTCGAGCAGTACTGGATCGCGCCGAAGGGCGCCGGCCAGTACGCCAACCCCTGGGCTTCGTACTTCAAGCCGTTCGGCGAGTACGACGACCCGCAGGAGTTGGCGGACAAGGTGCAGGCTGACCTGCAATCCGGGCTGGACGCGAACCAGTAGGCCGTCAGCCGGACCGGCCTTCCCGCTGTGGGCTTCTCGTCCGATCCTCGCGAAGCCCACAGCCATATCGCATGGAGGCACGCCATGAACTATCACTTCGGTCACGGCAGGTCCAGGTGGCTGCCCTATCTGTTGCTCCTGCCAGGGATCTTCTTCTACCTGTTGATCAGCCTGGGCCCGTCGCTTGCAACCGCCGTCTATTCGTTCACCGACGCTACCGGCATCCGGGGTGCGCCCATCAACTGGGTGGGGTTGGAGAACTACCGCGAATTCCTCTTCATGGGCCAGGCATCGCTCGACAACTACAGCGCGCTCTGGCGGACGCTGATCTTCTGCTTCTTCGTGACGACCATCCAGTTCACCCTGGGGCTGGTCATTGCCCTGCTCGTGAATCAGAAGCTGCGGGGCGTCAACTTCTTCCGCACCGTCTACTTCATGCCTGTCATCCTGGGCGCGGTAATCCAGGGCCTGATCTGGTCCCTCTTTCTCTACCCCCTGGGCGGCCCGATGGCCCAGTTGTTGGGCCTGTTCGGGCTGAAGTCTGAGTTTCTCGGCGGGCAGGCCAGCCAGGCGTTCGCCTGGGTGATTGTCGTGCAGATCTGGGCCAACATGGGCACGACGATGATGATCTTCATCTCCGGCCTGCAGACCATTCCGGACGAACTTTACGAGGCGGCGCGCATCGATGGCGCCGGCTCGTGGCACGTCTTCAGAAACGTCGTCTGGCCCCTCCTGACGCCGGTCGTGAACACCAACCTGCTCCTGAACATTATCGGCTCGCTCCAGGCCTGGCAACTGTTCCTGGTGCTTCTCGGTTACCGCAACGGGACACAGGTTCTCGGTTATCTGATCTTCGCCCAGGGCTTCGGCCAGACCTCCGGCAGCGTCACCAGTGCGTTCCGGCAAGGCTATGCTGCAGCCGCCTCGATCGTGCTGTTCATCCTCGTGCTGGTGATCGGCATGATCGTCCAGACCGTGCTGCGGCGCAGAGAAGAAAGGATCATGGGATGAGCACAACCGTTGCGACCGCACCGACTGCCCGGAAGGTGACCGATACCAGGAGGATCAATTGGGGACGCATCCTCTCCTATGTGCTCTTGGTGCTCTTTGCGATCATCTATCTGGGCCCGCTGCTCATGCTGGTCAGCACGTCTCTGAAGACGTTGCCCGACTTCATGAAGAACGCGACCTCCCTGCCCACGTCGCTGAACTTCAAGAATTTCACCGAGGCGTGGACAAGGGCCAATTTCCCCCGCTACCTGACCAACACCGTGCTCTACACGATCTCCGCGACGGTTATCTACCTTGTCACCGCGGTATTCGTCGCGTTCCCGATCTCGCGCGGATACGTCAAGGGCGCCAAGATCCTGCTGACCCTGTTCGTGATCGCCCTGTTCCTGCCCGTGGCGTTGATTCCCCAGTTCCAGTTGATGCTGGCATTGGGGCTGTACAACAACCCGTTCGGCTACGTCCTGCTGTTCCTGGTGAACCCGATCGGGATCATCATCCTGGTCAACTACATCAAGACCCTCCCGAAAGAGATGGATGAGGCGGCCGCGATCGACGGCTGCGGCTACTTCCGCTTCGTGCTTACGGTGGTCTTCCCGCTGATCCAGCCGGCCATTGCCACGGTGGCCGTGTTGCACGCCATCGGCATCTGGAACGAGCTGATCCTGCCGACCATCTACCTGACCAACCAGAACTACTACCCCATTACGCGCGGCATGATCGTGTTCCAGGGGGTCTACGGCAGCAACTGGCCGACGCTGGCAGCCGCAGTCCTGATCATGACACTGCCGATGGTCATCATCTTCCTGGTGCTGCAGCGCTACATCGTGTCCGGCCTGACCCAGGGCGCAGTCAAGGGCTAGGTCGTGTTTTTAGCGTATCACCCGGCGACTATATGAAGGTTACAGCGCCTAACGATTCTGTAGGGGCGGCCCTTGCGGCCGCCCGCCGAGGGCAGGCGCAAGATCTGCCCCTACAGGTTTTGTTAGGCGCTCTGAGCTGCCCGAAATGACCAAAGGGACAACATGAAGAAGACACCAGGTGTAATCCTCCTGCTGCTAACCCTGCTTCTGGCGGCCTGCACGCCTGCCGCCCCGGTCCCCGTGCCGGAGGGCTGGCAGCTCGTCTGGCACGACGAATTCGACGGCAGGGCGATTGACAGGGCCAACTGGACCTACGACCTCGGCGGCTGGGGGTGGGGCAACGGGGAAGCCCAGTTCTACACCGACCGGCCGGAAAATGCCCGCATCCAGGACGGTCTGCTCATCATCGAAGCCAGGCAGGAGAAGTACGAGGACTCCTACTACACCTCGGCGCGGCTGAAGACGCAGGGGTTGCAGGAATTCCAGTATGGCCGGATCGAGGCGCGCATCAAGGTGCCCGCCGGCGTCGGGCTGTGGCCCGCGTTCTGGATGCTGGGCGCAAGCTTCGACGGCACGAACTGGCCCGATTGCGGCGAAATTGATATCATGGAATATGTTGGACGGGAGCCTGACCTGGTTATCGGCACCGCACACGGGCCGGGCTATTCGGGCGCGCTGGGATTGAGCCGGTGGAACCGGCAGACCTACAACATCGCCGACGATTTCCACACCTTCGCCATTGAATGGCAGGCCGGCCAGATCACATGGTTCTACGATGGCGCCGAGTACTTCACGCTGACCCGCGCCGATGTGGGGGACCGCCAGTGGGTCTTCGACCAGCCGTTCTTCATCATCCTGAACCTGGCGATCGGGGGCACGCTGGGCGGCACCATCGGCCTCGACACCGCCTTCCCCACGCAACTGCAAGTAGACTATGTGCGGGTGTTCCAGGTGGCTAACCCGTAACGCCAAGCTCTGCGGGTTCACGGAATCCGCAGAGCCCACATCGTCAGAGGAGTTCAGCCATGAAGCTAAGGACCACTTTTGTTAATTTGGCCGCGATTCTGAGCCTGCTGCTCGGCGGCGTGCTCGTGCTCCCCGGCCCGCAGGCTCAGGCGCGGGTGGCGGCCGCGAGCGCCGCGCTGCCCCTCGTGGACGACTTCGAGGCCGGGCTGCCGGCCGGGCAGGACGGCGCGGTGCCGATCGGGTTCAACACCTTTGCGGACCCGAACAGCACGGCCGCCATCTCGACCACCGATGCGGATCCGGCGCCCTCCGTGCCGGGTCGCGGCGCGGGGAACCATGTTCTGAAGCTGGACCTGAATGTCATTGCATGGGCCGGCGTCACTCATGCCTTCGAGAATGCCGGGGCTACGGCCTGGGTGACCCAGGACTGGAGCGCGTACGAGGGCATCGCCTTCTACCTCTACGGCACGGGGACGGGCACTGACCTCTTCATGGATGTGCTCGACAACCGCAACCCCGGCTCGACCAGGGATGACGCCGAGCGCTGGACCCTGGCTTTCAAGGACGACTTCACCGGCTGGAAGCTGATCGAGCTGCCGTTCGCCGGCATGACCCGCAAGGAGATCGGCAACGGCGCGCCGAACGACGGCTTCGGGCTGACCGAGGTGCACGGCTGGGGCTTCGGCACGCTGGGCACGGGCGGCGCAAAGGCCTACTACCTGGACGATGTCTCGGTCTATGGCGTCGCGCCGATCAAGCCGTTGACGGTTGGCTTCAATACGCTCAACTATCCGGTCACCGAGGGCGACGCGGCCACGGTGACGGCGAAGCTCAGCAAGACCTACACGGACACCGTGACGGTGGACTATGCGACAACCTTCGGCCCCGCGGTCGCAGATCGCGACTACGTCCCGACCTCCGGTACGTTGACCTTCCTGCCGGGCGTCACCGAGCAGTCGTTCACGGTGCAGACCATCGACGATGCCAAGTTCCAGGGCGAGCGCGGCGTGCTGGTCGAGCTGTCCAACGCGACCGGCGGCCTGGCGCTGGGCATGCCGCCCCTGGCGCGGGTGAACATCCTCGATAACGAGGCGTACTACCCGCCGCTGCTGGACGACTTCGAGACCTACCCATACCTTTGGTCCGCGAGCCCGCGCGCGGCCCAGTCGAACCCGGAGATTGCCGCGGGCGACCCGCTGGCGCTGCCGGGCCAGGGCGCATACGAGCACGTGCTCCAGGTCGGCCCGCAGAAGCTCAGCTATCTGCCGCTCATCACGCATAAGGGCCTCGCTGCGGTTCCGCCTGTGCAGCAGCCCGCTGCGCCGCCCATGCAGCGCTTCGGTCGCACTTTCCCCATCGGCCAGGACTGGAGCGCCGCCTCTGCGTTGAGCTTCTGGTACTACGGCCGCAACAGCGGCAAAACGGTCCAGGTTGCGCTGACCAATGACCTGGCGACCCCGGCTGATCCCGCGAACTGGCAGCTTGTCTGGCGCGATGAGTTCAATACGGCTGCCGGCACCCCGCCCAACCCGCGCGTCTGGGGCAACGAGGTCGGCGACGGCACCGTCAACGGCATCCCCGGCTGGGGCAACGACGAGCTGGAGTATTACACTCCCGGCGGCACGAACGCCTCCACCGACGGGCAGGGCCACCTGGTGATCACGACCGAAGAAGCCGACGGTTCGCTGCAGTGCTACTACGGCCCGTGCAAGTACACCTCGGCGCGGCTGCTGACCAAGAACCGGTTCGAGGTCGCCTATGGCCGGGTCGAGGCGCGCGTCAAGGTGCCAGTCGGAGCAGGACTCTGGCCCGCGTTCTGGATGCTCGGCACGGACATCGACCGGGTCGGCTGGCCGATGACCGGCGAGATCGACATCATGGAGCACGTCGGGCGCCTGCCCAACGAAATCTTCGGCACCCTGCACGGCCCCGGCTATTCGGGCGGCAACAGCTATGGCAAGGTCGTCGACCTGGGCAAACCGGTCGCCGACGACTTCCACACCTTCGCAGTGGAATGGCAGCCAGACAAGATTACCTGGTTCCTGGACGGCGTGGCCTACTTCACCGCGACCCCGGCCGACCCGTTCCTGGCCGGCAAGCAGTGGGTCTACAACCACCCGTTCTATATGCTGTTGAACGTGGCGGTGGGCGGCAACTTCGGCGGCACAGTCAGCCCCGACACAGTCTTCCCGCAGCAGACCCTGGTGGACTACGTGCGCCTTTACCAGGCTGCACCGCAGCCCGTGCCATTTACGGCCTCGTTTGTAGATGACTTCAGCGGCTGGCAGCAGATCAGCCTCCCGTTCACGGCCTTCCAGGGCGCGGTGGGAACCAAGCTGGACCTGTCGGCCGTGCGGTCGATCAGCTTCGGCGTACCGGCTCCCCTGCGCGCTCCGGTGCTGCTCGACCAGGTGCGCCTGACGTATGACGATACCACGCCGCCAATGGTGGACATCACCAGCAGCGCGGCCGGGGAGACGGCGGCGGGCCCGGTCACGTTCACCTTCACCTTCAGCGAAGACGTGGGCACGAGCTTTACCGCGGATGACATCGCCGTAACGGGCGGCACCGCGGGCACCTTCACGCGCGTCAGCGGCACGCTGGCAACGCTGGTCGTGACGCCGCCTGCCAATGCAGCCGGCACGATCACCGTCAGTGTGGCTGCGGGCAAGTTCTACGACGCAGCCTACAATGCCAACACGGCCGCGGCCTCTCTCGATCAGGTTTACGACACGAAGAGCGTGGTGCTGAACGGGCTGCCGGTGACGTTCGACGACCCGGCAGTGAGCTACACGCTGACGGGCTTCGGCGGGGCCGAGGCGGCGAGCGTGGTGACCGATCCGGCGGGGGGCGCGAACAAGGTGGCGGAGGTCACCAAGTCGGCGACGGCGGAGCTGTGGGCCGGCGTGACCGTTTCGACCGAGCCGGGCAACTCGCTTGCACCGATTCCGTTCACCGCGACGGCCAAGACGATCACGGTGCGGGTGTGGTCGCCCACGGCAGGCGTGCCGATCCGGCTGAAGGTGGAGGACGCCGCCGACGGCAGCAAGAGCTGCGAGACCGAGGCGCTGACGACGGTGGCGAATGCGTGGGAGACGCTGACCTTCGACTTCGCCAACCCGGCTGCGGGCACCGCGCCGCTCAACCTGGCGACCACCTACAACCGCATGTCGGTGTTCCCGAACTTCGGCAAGACGGGCGCGCAGATCGGCGGTCCGTCCACCTACTACTTCGACGACTTCGCCTTCGCGCCCTGACCACTGTCAGCATCCTGAGCGGAACGGAGCACCGCCTGCATCAGCTCGCAGGCGGTGCAAATTGAAAGCGAACACACCATGACCCAACATCATTTCGACCCCCAGAACCGTTTCGTCATCGAGGATTTCGACGCTTTCCCCCCGTTTGCCAGCTTCCTGCCGGGGATCGCGGGGCCGTTGGGCATTCCCCTCTGGGCGTTCTACGTCAACCGCGGCCAGGCCGTCGCCAGCTTCGGCGTGGAGAGCAAGGACAATCCCATCGTGGAGTTCCAGCCGGCGAACAAGGCCTATCAGATGACGCCGTACATGGGATTCCGTACCTTCATCAAGCTGCGCGATCAGGCCGGCGATAGGTACTACGAGCCGTTTTCCGCGATGGCGCCGACCTCACCCCCAGCCCCTCTCCTGCGAGGAGAAGGGAACGACCTCTCCCCCCTCCCTCGCAGAGAGGGGGGCCAGGGGAGTGGGTCACGCCGCATGTTGATCGCGCCGAACGAGTTGGAACTGGAAGAAACGAACACGGCGCACGGCCTCCAGACCAACGTCGTATACTTCATCCTGCCCGGAGAGGGCTTTGCCGCGCTGGTGCGGCAGGTCACGATCAAGAACATCGCTGCGCAACCGGTCTCAATTGAGCTGCTCGACGGCCTGCCCGCGATCATCCCGTTCGGTGTTACGAACGGGATGCTTAAGGAGATCGGCCGCACCGCCGAGGCGTGGATGGCGGTCACCAACCTGGCGCAGGGCATTCCGTTCTACCGGGTGCAGGCCAGCATCGCGGATCGTGCCGAGGTGGAAACATTCGAGGCGGGGCATTTCTATCTCGCTTTCACGGGAGGGGGCAAACATAGAGGTTCGCCCCTGCTGTTTGTAGATCCTACCGTGGTTTTCGGTCCCAACACCGCCCTCAGCTATCCCGATCGCTTCCTCGCCGGCTCGCTGGCCGAGCTGGCCGCCGTGCCGCAGGTCCCGCTGTGCCGGACGCCCTGCGGGTTTGCAGGGACCGCGGCCACGTTGGAGCCGGGCGAGGCGCTGACGCTCTATGCCATCATCGGCCACGTGGGCGAGGTAGAGGTCATCAACCGGGCGCGGGCGCGCCTGGCCGATCCCGCATTTGTTGCCGCGAAGCGCGCCGAGGCGCAGGCGTTGGCCGCGCAGTTGACCGCTCCTATTGCGACACAGACCGGCGACCCGCGCTTCGATGCCTACTGCCGGCAGGCGATGCTCGACAACATCCTGCGCGGCGGCTGGCCCGTGCCCCTGAATAGCCACATTTACCACCTCTATGGCCGACGGCACGGTGACCTGGAGCGCGACTATAACGCATTCTTGCTGCCCGCCGAGTTTTACTCGCAGGGCAACGCCAGCTATCGGGATGTCAACCAGAACCGGCGCTCAGATGTGCTCTTCAATCCTGCGGTCGGCGATCAGGAGTTCCTGGCCTTTCTCGGTTTGATTCAGCCGGACGGCTACAACCCGTTGACCGTCCTGGGCAGCCGCTTTACGGTCCCGCCTGAGCGGCAAGCGGCCGTGCTCGCGCTGGCGGACCGGCCTGACCTCCTGCGTCCGCTGCTGAGCCAGCCCTTTACGGCCGGCTCTCTGCTCAAGACGGTTGCGCAACACGGCATCCGCCTGACCGTGCCGCCGGCGGCCTTTGTCGAAGCGGCCGCGGCCCAGGCTGACTGGGAGTTCGCGGCGACGTTTACCGAGGGCTACTGGGTTGATCATTGGTTCTACAACCTCGACCTGCTGGATGCGTACCTGGCGATCTATCCGGATCGCAAAGACGAGCTGTTGTTCGAGAAGACCGTGCCCTATTATCAAGGTTCGGCGTTCGTGCAGCCGCGCGCGCGCAAGACGGTCCTGCTGGCCGACGGTCAGGTGCGTCAGTATGGGGCGCTTCTGGAGGACGAGGCGCTGGCGCATCGGCTTGCCGGTGGATCCCCCCCGCACCATCTCGTGCGGGCGGGCCACGGGGAGGGGGAGGTCTTCAGGAGCACTGTCTTCGCCAAGCTGACCGGCCTGGCGCTGCTCAAGTTCGCGACCCTCGACCCGTCGGGCCTGGGCGTCGAGATGGAGGCAGGCAAGCCGGGCTGGTGTGATGCGCTCAACGGCCTGCCGGGGTTATTCGGCTCATCGCTTTCGGAGACCTATGAATTGCTGCGCCTGCTCGACTGCCTGCTGGGGAACCTCACCCCCCTGCCCCCCTCTCCCTCGCAGGAAGGGGAACGGAGGGAGGGTGTCGCTCTGCCCATCGAGTTGGCCGGCCTGCTGCGCGAGGTCGTGACGCAGTTGACTGCCTACCAGCGCGCGTTTGACGGCGACCGTGATCACCGTTACTGGGATGCCGTGGCGGCTGCGCGCGAGGCCTACCGTGAGCACGTCCGCCTGGGCTTCGATGGGCGCACGGAGACGATTGACTTTCCGAACCTCGGCTCGATCCTGCAGGCCTTCCGTGACAAAGTTGCCGCGGGTATCGCGCGGGCCGAGGCGCTGGCCGGCGGCATCCCGCCGACCTACTTCATCCACGAAGCGCGCGAGTACGAGGTCATGACCGGGGCCGACGCCGAACCGCTGCGCGACGGCCAGGGCCGGCCCTTCGTGCGCGTGACCCGTTTTGAACTGCAAACCCTGCCCCCGTTCCTGGAGGGGCCGGTGCATGCGATGATGGCTTATCGGGCCGACCTCGAGCGCACCCGCGCCATCTACGAACAGGTGAAGGCCGGCCCGCTCTTCGACGCCGCGCTGGGCATGTATAAGACCAACGCGCCGCTGGCGGGCTGCTCGCCGGAGATCGGCCGGCTGCGGGCATTCACGCCGGGCTGGCTGGAAAACGAATCCGTGTTCCTGCACATGGCCTACAAGTACCTGTTGGCGACCCTGCGGGCGGGGCTGCGCGATGAGTTCTTCAGCGACATCCGCCGCGGCCTCGTGCCGTTCTTCGATCCGCAGACTTACGGGCGCAGTCCGCTGGAGAACTCCTCGTTCATCGTCAGCAGCGCACATCCCGATGCGGCGCTGCACGGTCGCGGCTACGTCGCCCGCCTTACCGGCGCCACCGCCGAGTTCCTCAGCATGTGGTCGCTGATGATGGTCGGGCCGCAGCCCTTCTGCCTGCGCGACGGCGAACTATGTCTGGCGTTCAGGCCAACCCTGCCGGACTGGCTCTTCCGGGAGGATGGCACGCTGACCTTCACGTTCCTGGGGCAGTGCGAGGTCACTTACCGAAAGTCCGGGACCCTGGCCGGCGCGGCGCAGGTGATTGCCGCGACGGTGCACCTGGCGAACGGCGACCAACTCACCCTGGGGGGTGACCGTATCACCCTACAGGGTGACGTGATCCCTGCGTCCTATGCCGCGATGGTCCGCAGCGGCGAGATCCGACGGATCGAGATGAGCCTGGAGTAATACCCGATGAGAGACAACGCAACAGCCGGCTGGGAGTTCACTGGCGCCGACGGCACGTTCCGCCTCGATACGCCTCACCGGACGAGCTACCTCTACTTCCCGCTGGTCAACGAGGCCGGCATGATGTCCGCTGTAACGCCCACGCTGCATGGCGACTGCAAGACAGGCCAGAACAGCTTCCTGACCCTGCCGGTCTCCATGGAGGATCTGCACAACACGCGTTCGGCACGCAACTTCTGGGTGCATACTGCGGGACACGGGCCCTGGTCGGCCACGGGCAACTCTGCGCTGCAGGCCGCGCAGTTGTTCGGCACAGACTCTGACGAGACGGTCACGCTGGAAGCCGGGCTGCTGTGGCACAAGGTCACGCGGCGCAATGCGCGGCTGGGCCTGGTTGCCGAGGTAACGAACTTCGTGCCCGCGGGTGACCCGTCACCCGGTGACACAGTGGAGCTGATGCAGGTGACGCTGACCAACATCGGGCCTGCGCCCCTGACGCTTACCCCGACCGCGGCCATCCCCATCTACGGCCGCTCCGCCGACAACCTGCGCGACCACAGGCACGTCACCTCGCTGCTGCACCGCATTCGCACCGTTCGCCACGGCGTCGAGGTATGCCCGACGCTCACCTTCGATGAGCGCGGCCACCGACCCAACAGTGTGACCTATGCAGTGTTGGGCGCAGAAGGCGACGGCGCGCCGCCGGTCAGCTTCTTCCCGGTTGTCGAGGACTTTATCGGTGAGGGTGGCAGCCTGGAGTGGCCCGCCGCGATGGTGCAGGCTGCCGCAACGGGTGTGGGTGTGGGCGCGGCTGTGGACGGCTACGAAGCCATCGGCGCGCTGCGTTTCGCGGATGTGGCCCTGGCCGTGGGCGAATCGCGCTCGTACGTGCTGATTCTCGCCGTGCTGGCCGAAGGCTCCGTTGACATAAATGAGTTGGTCCGACGCTACGGCAGCGCGGCTGCTTTCGCTGATCGGCTCGAACGTACGCGCTTACATTGGCAGGGCGTGGTCGGGCCGCTGGGCTTCCGCACCGCCGATCCGCGCTTCGATAACTGGCTGAAGTGGGTGGCGGTTCAGCCGACCCTGCGCCGCCTGTTCGGTAATTCGTTCCTGCCGGCCCATGATTACGGCCGCGGCGGCCGCGGCTGGCGCGACCTGTGGCAGGACTGCCTGGCGCTGCTGGTCATGGAACCCGAGCCCGTCCACGACCTGCTGTTCAGCAGCTTCGCAGGCGTGCGTATGGATGGCAGCAATGCGACCATCATCGGCAGCCGGCCTGGCGAGTTCATCGCTGACCGCAACAACATCCCGCGCGTCTGGATGGACCACGGTGCGTGGCCCTACCTGACGACGCGCCTGTACATCGACCGCAGCGGCGATCTGGGATTCCTGCTGCAGGAGCAGAGTTACTTCAAGGATCAGCACGTCCACCGTTGCCAGAGGAAAGACGCAGCCTGGGCGCCGGAGCAGGGGACAGAGCTGCGCACCGCGCAGGGTGCTATCCACCGCGGCTCCATCCTGGAACATCTGCTGGTTCAACACCTCACCGCGTTCTTCAACGTGGGCGCAGCCGGCAATATCTTGCTGGAGGGCGCCGACTGGAACGACGGCATGGACATGGCGCGCGAGCGCGGGGAAAGCGTGGCTTTTACCGCGCTGTATGCGGGCAACCTGGCCGACCTGAGCAAGCTGGTGCTGGCGTTGGACCGGCTGGGGGTGGCCGAAGTCGAACTGGCGGCTGAACTGCGGCTGCTGCTCGACACGGTGGGCGAGCCAGTGGACTACACCAGTGTGACCGCCAAACAAGCCCGTCTGGCCCAATACTTTGCCGCCTGCACACACACCATCTCCGGCGACAGGGCCAGGGTGAGCCTGGCTGACCTGAGCCGCGATCTGGATGCCAAGGCCGTCTGGCTTGCGACGCACATCCGGGACCAGGAATGGGTGACCGATGCCGAGGGTCACGGCTGGTTCAACGGTTACTACGACAACGATGGCCGCCGCGTCGAGGGCGACCATGCCAACGGCGTCCGCATGACGCTGACCGGGCAGGTGTTCACCCTGATGGGCGGCATCGCTACCGCGGCGCAGGGGGCCGAGATCGTGCGCGCGGTCGATCGTTACCTCTACGATCCGCGCCTGGGGGGCTACCGGCTCAACACCGATTTCGGGGGCGTGCAGCTCAATCTGGGGCGGTGCTTCGGCTTCGCGTACGGCCACAAGGAGAACGGCGCGATGTTCAGCCACATGGCGGTGATGTATGCCAACGCGCTTTATCGTCGTGGGTTGGCGGGGGCAGGCTACAAGGTGCTGGCAGGGATCTACGGCCACTGCCAGGGTTTCGCCGTCAGCCGCATGTATCCCGGCCTGCCGGAATACATCAGCGAGCGGGGCCGCGGCATGTACCCGTGGTTGACCGGTTCGGCAAGCTGGTATCTGCTGACGCTGCTGAACGAGGTGTTCGGCGTGCAGGGCGACCTGGGTGACCTGGTGCTGGCGCCGAAACTGGCCGCGGTGCAATTCGATGACCAGGACAGGGCGGCTGTCCGTACGCAGTTTGCCGGGTGTGAATGGGAGGTTGTCTATCACAACCCGCGCCGGCTTGAGTCCGGTGCGTATGCGGTTCGCCGGGTCGCTGTTGGCGGGGTTGAGCTGCCGGTGACATACGAGGAGAAGGGCGCTCGTATCGGCCGGGAGGTCATCGCAGGCCTCAACACGGGGCCGATGCAGCGTCTCGACGTCGAACTCGGCTGACCTAGCGGGTCTCGGTAAGCTGAGACGAAGAGAGCGGTCGGACGGTGACGCCCTCCCGCGCGGCCTCAAGTGCGGCGAGGGAGGGCAACCCGGCCCCGATGTGACCGATGGCGGTCACCGAGAAGGCCGTCGCCAGGCGGGCACACTCGGCCAGCGGCAGGCCGCGCAGCTTGCCCGCAACGATGCCCGCGACCATCGCATCCCCTGCGCCCACCGTGCTCTGGACCTCGACTGCGGGCGGCACGGCCCAGACGGTCTCGTCGCCTTCAAGGAAGATGGCGCCGTCCTTCCCCATGGATACGACCACGCTCGTGATGCTGTGGCGCTGCATGAGCGCGCGCGCGACCCTGACGATGGCCGCGCTCGTCTCCAGCCGCTCCCCGGTGAACTCGCCCAGTTCGTCGGTGTTCGGCTTGATGAGCCACGGCCCGGCCGCAACCGCCTGCCTGAACCCCTCGCCGCTGGTGTCGAGCACGACCTTTGGCGCGCGCCCCGCCTGCGCAGCCGCCAGTGTCCGGATCATCCGCGCGTAGAAGTCCGCCGACACGCCGGCGGGGATGCTGCCCGAAAGCACGAACCACTCATGGTCTGCGGCCAGCTCCTTGAGGATATCGAACAGGCGCACGATGTCTGCCGGCTCCGGCGCCTGGCCGGGGAAGTTGATGTCCGTGGTCTGGTGCAGCGTGGGATCGGTGATCTTCACGCCGATGCGCGTTGCGCCCGCAATGCGCACGCAGCGGTCTTCGATGCCCTTCTGGCTGAACAGGCGGCGGAAAATCTCATCGTTCGCGCTGCCGAGGAAGCCAGTAACTGTGGCCGGCTGGCCGAAGTCGGCCAGGAACGCAGCCACGTTGATGCCCTTGCCTCCGGCGTCCATCTGCGAACTCCGGACGCGATTGACCGCCCCCGCCGTGAAGTTGGGGACGGAGATCGTTTGATCGATGGCCGGGTTGACGGTGACCGTGACGACCCGGTTGGCCTGGCGCATGGTCTATCCTCCCGCCTGACCTTCTATAACCAGCCGGCGGCCCGCCACATCGCAAGCTCTGCGCCGTACCGGTCATACATGACCTCGCACCGGGTGTCGATGCGCAGGCTGGCTCGCCCGTCTAGCGTGTACGCAGGCCATTCCGGCACGCCCTCCGCAGCCGGCCTCCCGGTGCGCGCGAAGCTGGTCCAGAGCGCGGCCATGTTGTGCGAGGCCACAAACCGCTCAGGGCTGCCCCCGGAGCCGATCACGAAGCCGCTGCCGTGGAGGTAGAGGCAATCCTTGGCCGGCTCAGGCTCGTTCCGGCGGGGCGGCTGGATGGCCGGCGCGCCCAGGTGCAGTGCCTCGCGGACGCCGGCCCAGGGCTCCAACTCAGCGGGCCGCCGGAATCTCCGGTCGCCGGAGATCCTCCCCGCATAGGGGACCCCCTTGAAGATGCTGACACCGTCACTCCGGGCGCCACTGACCTTGCCGTAGCTGGTCTCGACCTGGATTGCATCCATCTCTGCCGTGGTTCCTTTCTGTTTCGCTCGCCACATTATACTACCAGACCGGACCATCCCGCTCGCCAGCCCGGCCCGCACGCGACATGTCAGGGTGTTCGAAGGAGCCCAGAACGCTGAGGATGGTGGTCTGTTGCCAGGGGTTGTGGCGCTGCCCGCTGCCTCACAAGTGAGTGCTTGAAAAAGGGAAGCCCACGGATAACCATCCGTGGGCTTCGAAGGTGCGCCTGATGATGATGTTGAGGTGGGCGGGGAGGGACTCGAACCCACGACCTCACGGATGTGAACCGTGCGCTCTAACCAGCTGAGCTACTCGCCCGAACGGCGGTTACTATATCACAGAGGCCGGAATCGTGCAAAACGCAGGAAGGTCACTCATCGTACGGCCCCATTTACCGGTTTGGCACGATTGGAGTTATAATTTGTTCGTTGCAGTGCAACCGGCAACTAAACCGGTCCTTGACGCTCAGGTGAGGTATGGCTCGACGCGGTTACGCGCTTCTCTTTGTAATCATCTTGCTGCTGGCAGGCATTGCCGGTGTCTTTGGCGCCCGGTTCCTGCTGACACAATTGCAGAGCGATTTTGAGCCGCGGCCGGCCTGGACGCCTTCGACCGAGGTCGCTTCCGGCGCGACGGAGCCGGTCTCGGGCGCAGACACCCCACCGCCAACTAACTCTGCCTTACCGACGAGCACGTTCACGCCGCGACCCACCGGGACCGTCATGGTCGTCGCCACACCGGCTGATGTGGCTCCTGTGCCGCTGACCCCGCCCCCGACGTTCGACGCTGCCGGTCAGCCCGGCGAAGTCCTGACGCCTGACGCATCGCTGACCGAAGGTGCGCCGACCGAAACCGCAACCCCCACTGAAGAGCCGGCCAGCGCCTATCCCTACATTCTGGCCGCGCCCGTGCGCGATACCGCAGGCGATTGCCCCGGCAACTACGTCCTGGGGAAGGTGACGGATCGGGCAGGCAATCCGCTGCCGGATATCCGCCTGAAGCTGATCGACGAGTACAGCAATGTCCAGTACGCGGTCTCTAAGCCCGGTCCCGCGGACAAGGGGTTGTATGACTTCCCGGTGACCGGCCCGCCCCGGCGTCTCACGCTCAGCGTCGTGGATGCAAACGACGGGCCGCTTAGCGTGAGCATCGAGATTGGCCACCAGGTGGGCGATAACCCCGAGGCGACCTGCCATTGGGCAGATTGGAAGCGCCGCTGAGGCGTTTGTATCTGAGGATGCTGGCTATACTGGGGTTCCGCGGGCCGCTCCGCATCGCGGTCGCGATGCGACCGACAGGATGCGGAACTTCATCTGCTCATAGACTGAGACAAACAAAAGGAGGAAGACGACAACCCTGTCATCTTCCTCCTTTCTCGTCACTGCTTACTCGTTACGCACATCATTCCGGCGGCACGTAGGGGCACTTCTGCCCGCGCAGGTCGTTCAGATAGATGCACAGAATGACATACGCGTCCCGCAGGAAGAGCTCCGGATAGCCCGGGCCGATGACCGACCAGTAGAACTGCTCCGTGTCCTTGGTCCAATCCCGATCGGGCATGTAGATGACCGTCATCAGGCCGATCCACGGCGTCCAGTTCTCGCGCGCATAGCGGAAGGCCCTTTCGAGATACTGACCCTTCAGTGCCTCCGAGATACCCGCGCCCGCACCGTGCCAGTAGTAGGGCGAATCGGGCCGGTTGTCGGTCGTCCAGCCGAACTCGAGGATCGCGACGCGCTTGTCCTGGTCGCCGTAGCGCTCCATGACGGCGCGCACGTCCTCCACATGGCGGAAGGCGAAGAACCGCTCGCCGCCATATTTGGCCTTGTTCGCCGCCGTCTCGTCGGGCGAGATCTCCGGTGCGGCCGCAAAGCCCGCGGCGTGGACGCCGAGCAGGTCGAAGTAACCGTCGCTGTCGCCGCCCATCGCCTGGTACATCTGCTCGTAGAACTTGATATCCGGCATGGCCTCGTTGGTGTCGGTGCCCGTCGGCGCCATGCCTGCGGTGATGACCAGCGCATTGGGGTCGATGCCCTTGATGGCCTTGTAGGACATCTGGAGCATCCGCACATAGCCGGCCGGGTCGGGCCGCTTGCCGCCCCACTCGCGTGCCAGGTTCGGCTCATTCCAGACCTGGTACGCGTGGATGCGGCCCGCGTAGCGGCTGGCGACCGCGGCCAGGAAATCTGCGAAGTGGCCGGCATTGTCCGGCGGGTTGCCCGCCCAGAAGGGCCGGTCCGGGTCCTGGCTCACGCGTACGATCAGCTTGAGGTTGTGGGCCTCCACCTCGTCCACGACGCGGTCCGCATTCGTCCAGTCGAACTGCCCCTTGCCCGCACCCTCGATGTCCTGCCAGGAGAACAACTGCTTGACCCACGTGAAGCCCGCCTCCTGGATGAGGCCGAGGTCGCGGTCCGCGACTTCGGGCCGCCACCAGAGGAATGCCTGGATGCCGTAGTCCGGTGAGGCCATCAAGTCGCCGCCGCCGACGACCGGTGTCGCCGCAGGCGGCTTCGTGGTCGGCGTCGGCGGCACCGGCGTCGGGCTTGGCCCGGCCGTCGGCTTCGCGGCAGGGGTGTCCGTCGGGGCCGCGGTCGCGGTCGGCTCGGCAGCCGCTTCGGCAGGGGTTGCCGTCGCGGCGGCGACCACCTCGGCTTCGGTCGGCGGAGCCTCGACGCGCGGGGTCTTGGTCGGCGTGGGGGTGGCTGCCGGCCCAGCCGACCCGCAGGAGGCCAGCACCGGCCCGGCTGCCAGCATCACGATGATGAGCAACCAGGGCCACAACCTACGCAAACTGACACGGTTGATGGACATGGTAAGGTAAAACTCCTTATGAGAAGCCGGGTTTCGTGTGAAGCTTCGCTCCACCTCAGAAACCCGGCTTCTTGGAATATCGGGTTTCAGAAGGCTACTTGGGCATCCCCTGGAGCATACCGTAGGCCGCGCGGCCGCGAATGCCGAACGCGGCCATCTCCGAGCTGGGATTGGTCTGATTATAGTTCAGGTTCCAGAGGAATGCCACACCGACCCAGCCCCAGTTGCGCATCATCTCATAGGCCCGCACGATGTACTCGCCCTGCTGTTGTTCCGAGTTGTACGCGGCATACTCGTAGCCGCCCACCGGGTTGCCGCTGGAGGCCCAGCCGAACTCGGTCGGCCACAGGCGCTTGTTGCCGTCACCGTACTTGACCATGATGTTGCGATACTGCTCCATGGTGTTGCGGAAATAGAACGATGGATCTGCGACGTGCGAAGGCCGGCCATAGTTCCCGGCCTGCCAATCCTGGAAGCGGGCATCCGGCGGATTGCCGTAGCCGCTGGGATGCACCCCGACCGCGTCGCAGTAGTTGCGCAGGCCGGCGCGGTACATCTGCTCGAGGTAGGTCGTGTCGCGGATGGCCGCGGGCGGCTGCGCACCGGTGGGGGTCGGCGCGCCGCTGACGACGATCATGCCGGGGCACGCGGCCTTGATGGCCCGGTAAGCGGCGGCCAGCAGGCGCACGTAGCGCGCGGCGTCTAACTTTTCGTTGCCCCATTCACGATGGAGGTTCTGTTCATTCCACACTTCGATGGCCTGCACGCGGCCGCAATAGCGCCCTGCAAACTCACCGACGAAGCTGGCGTAGGTGTTCGGGTCCGCGGGCGGCCCTTCCACACCCAGGTCGGTGCCTCCGGGGCGCGCCCATTGGGGCGCCTTGACGATGCTGGCGAGAATTTGGATGCCGTTGCTGTTAAACGCGCCGATGACATCGTCAGGCCAATTGCGTTGGCCCGGCCCGCCGCCCTCGAAATCCTTCCACGGCAACTGGAACTTCACCCAGCCGAAGCCCAGCCCCTTGACGCCATCCACCGAGCCCCAGAGGTCACCGGGGTCCACCTGGATGCCGTAGCCGAAGAAGCCCGGCGCCGAAGGCCGCGGCGCAGCGCCAGCAGAGACGTTCCGAGCCGCCGCCGGGGGCGCGGCCACCTTCACAACTCGCAGGGCGTCGAGGCTGCCGTACGTCTTGACGAAGGAGCCCGAAATCCAGGCGGTCTTGCCGTTCGCGTCGATCTGCCACCAGCCGCCGTTCTCGCTCTTGCCGATGATGATGAAGGTCTGGCCGGCCTTCGTGCTGCCGATCCTGCTGTAGGCCGTGCTAGGCCCGCTGCGCAGGTTGACGACGCTGCCGGTGACAATGGCTGTGGGACCGTCGGCCGCGTAGGCGGGCGGCACGGCAGCCAGCAGCAGGCTCGCCAGCATGACAACTGCGACAAACAGCGTGAGATGCCTGTGGGGCGATAGGTGGACGGGTTTGTTGCGCATCATGGACACTCCAGAAGATATAATTGTGGTATGAGTTGCGAATGGTGCGTGGGGTTAACGGGTGAGCGGCGACCTTGATGGCGGCCGCAGTACAGGCTCAGGAGGTAGGTTAAGTGTACGCCGGGTTGCATCCGGTGTCCTCTGTGTTAGCTCTGGCTGATACGCGCGCCAGGCAGCGCGCGCTCTGTTAGTGAAAGGGAGATAGATGGCGCAGGGGCGGCACGCCAGGCGACGCGCCGCCCCTGCGGATGTCAGGTTACTTGGGCATTCCGGCGAGCGCGGCTTCGGCGGGCCGGCCCGCGATGCCGAACGCGGCCAACTCCGTTCCCGGGTTGGTGATGCCGAAGTTGAGGTTCCAGGCAAACATCGGGCCCACCCAGCCCCATGCCTTCGCCATCTGGTAGGCCTTGACGAGGTACTGGGCCTGCTCATCGAGCGTGACGTCGCGCGCGTATTCGTAACCGGGCACCGGGTTGCTCTCGGACGCCCAGCCGAACTCGGTCGGCCAGATGCGCTTGCCGCTGTCGCCGTTGGCGACCATGACCGCGCGGTAGCGTTCCATCGTGTCTCGGAAGAAGAAGCTCGGATGGTTCTTGAAGCTCGGCTCCGCCGGGTTGCTGTAGCCCATCTTGGCATCGGGCGGGTTGTTGTAGCCGCTGGGATGCGCGCCGACCGCATCGAAGCAGTTCTTGGCGCCCGCGGCATACATCCGCTGCAGATAGACGACGTCGTCGATCGCGGTGGAGCCGTCGTTGACGCCGGTCGGCGTCAGCGCGCCCAGCACGACCGTCATGCCGGGGTCCTGCGCCTTGATGGCCCGGTATGCCCGGCAGAGCATATCGACGTAGCGGCCCGGGTCCAGCGGCTCGCGGCCCCATTCGTACCAGAGGTTCTGCTCGTTCCAGATTTCGATGGCCTGCACGCGGCCCTTGTAATGGGCGGCGAACGCACCGACGAAGTCTGCATAGTCCTGGTTGTTGGCCGGCGGCCCTTCGACGCTGAAGTCGGTGTTGCCGGGCCGCGCCCAGTTGGGCGCTTTCACGATCGAGGCCAGGATGTTCAGCCCGCCGCCGCGCAGCGTGTTCACGATGTTATCCATGCCGCCCCAGCCATAGGCGCCCTTGGTGCCCTCGAAGTCCTTCCAGGGGAGCTGGAACTTGACCCAGTTGAAGCCCATGTTGCGGGTGGCATTGACGATATACCCCAGGTCTGCGCCGCCGTAGACCTGCGCCTGGACGCCGTAGCCGAACGTGCCGGGAGCCCGCGGGTAGGAGGCCGCAGGAGCTGCGGCTGCGGGCGCCGCAGCCGCAGGCGCCGCGGCCACAGGGGCCGGGGTCGGCGGCGGCGCAACTTCGACGACGGCCACCGATTCGGTGTTGCCGCGGATGGTCACGAGCTCGCCCGTGACCCAGGCCGTGCCGTTGTCATAGTTGATCTGCCACCAGGAGCCGTTTTCGTTCTGGCCCACGATGCGGTAGGTCGCGCCCCCGCGCAGCGTGCCGACCCGCGGGTAATCCGTGCCCGGGCCGGTGCGCACGTTGGCGTTGGAGTTGGCGACCAGCTCCGCGAATTCCGGCGTGGGGCTGGGCGATGGCGTGGGGGTGAACTCAGGCGTCGGCGTCGGCACCGGCGTATAGGTGGCGACCATGACCGCCTGGCCTTCGGGCTGCGCGAGCACCTGGCCGCGGTCCTTGACGGACACTTCCACCTGCACGGCGCCCGGCGCATCCGGCGCGGCGACGACGACGTTCGGGTCGGCCAGCGGACGCACCTGGCTCACTAGCTGGCCGTTTGCGTCCTTGATGGTCCACTCGACGAGGAAGTCGCTCTGGATTTCCTGGGCCTGGCCCTGCTGGTAGCTGCGCATGAGCGACCAGAGGTCCGTGTCCAGCCCGTCACCTGGGACGTTCTCGACCGTGAAGCCCTGCAGGTTGTAGCGCTTGAGGATTTCGAGCTTGTGGCTCAGGCTGGCCGAGTTTTCGAGCCAGACCGTGCGCGCGTTGCCCTGGTCATCCTGGTAGCGGTAGACATAAGCGCCGATGTTGGGATCGTACACGAGGCCGCTGGTCGGGCGGCTGGAGACGAGTGCGAGATTGAGCGGCTGGCCCGGCTCGACGACGGTCTGGTCTGCGGAGACCCGGCCGATGAGCGGCTGGAGCGCATCGCTGTAGCTCTTCTGGAGCAGGTAGGCGCCGGCCAGTTCCACGCTGCGGCCGGAGAAGACCGGCTGAATCTTGAATCGGTCGACCTGGCCCACGGCGTAGCGCAGCAGGGCGTCGAACTGGCCGCCGGGCGCATAGGCGCGCGGGTCGACCGGCGCCGGGATGCCCACGGTGTCGGCAATCATGCCGATGGCCTGCCAGTCGTACGCGCCGGTGTCGAAGCGGTCTTCGGCAACCTGGCTGGCCGGCTCGACGCGCACGCTGAGCTGCTTGTTTTGCGCGTGCAGCTTGTCGGCCAGCAGCTTGAGGAACTGATTGAACTCGCCGCGCAGGTTCTTGTCCAGCCCGCGGTAGTCCAGGTCGATGCCCTTGTAGAGGTTGCCGACGGCCAGGTTGACGAGCGCATCGATGTGTGCGTCGCGCTGGGTCGTGTCGACGAGCATGTTCGCGAGCAGGTCGGTGCGGACGATGGGGCCGTCATAGTTGCGGATGACGGGCGTGACCGCGAACGTGCCGCCGAGCTGGTCGAACGTCGCATCGACGGAGCCGTCGATCGCGCCGTTCCCGCCGAGGTACAGGCCGGTCGGGTGCACTTCGGCAATCGCGCCGCTGCCGTCCGCCGGCAGGTTGCCGGCCAGGGCGGCGTCCATCGCGACGAGCGCCGGCTTGGGGTTGGTCTGCATGATCATGAGCGAGGTCGGCACTGCGTTGACCCGGCTCTCGATCTGGTCGTCTTCGCTGATGATTGTATGCGGCAGCCATTGCCACTGCTTGGCCGTGCTGTCCCAGGTGTAGACGTCCAGCGTCTCATACGGCTCGCTGTCGTTGGGGATGGGCGCAACCCAGACCGACTGGGTAGGCGGCTCACCGCGCAGGTTCAGTTGATAGAAGGGGCTTTTCGCCACGAGGTTCTGCGGGATGGCCTTCGCGGCATCGAGCAGATCGCCCCCGGCGCTGCCTTCCAGGAAGGTCACCCGCGGAACGGAAGTGAGGCTGGCGCGGAAAGGTTGCGCAATGGTGCCGGGGTTGAAGATCACCTGGGTCCCATCCGGGTCAGTCAGGGTGCCGCCGGTTTCGGGAACTCGCGCCGTGCCCAGGTCAGTCACGCGGTCAATCAGCGAGATGGGGGGCAGGAGCAGCGCTGCAATCAGCAGCACGACCAGCACTGCATCCAGAATGCGGCGGCTCCGCTTTCCCTCTAGCCAGGTCGCAAAACGGGACTGCTTGGGATAGTGGGTAACTGCCATGTGTTTTATCGGTACTCCTGTACGAGATAGATGTCAGCGGGCTGAGGGCGCCTCCGGAACACCCAGAGGGCGGCAGCTTCAACCAGGCCGTGTCATTCCTCGGGCGTTTGACGCTCAGTGATGGCCGCGAGGTTAATGGTCATTCTCTAACATACTCCGCGAGGAAGACGGGTCTGCCGGAAAGTGAAGTGCATTCTAGCACACACAAATGGTTTAGGCAAAACAGCCACAGCAAGACTTATAATGATCACATCTGAACTAGGCTTGCAGACCATCCTGTGCTATCATGTTTTCAGCTGCTCCACAGGGGCAGGCTGAACCACTCCTCCGACAAGGACACATGCAACCCAAACGCACTTCTAGACGGCTGTTGGCTTTCCTGGTCAGTGCCGTTGTCCTCCTGACCCTGGCCGGCGTGGGCCTGCTGGCCGCGTATTTCTTCCTGTCGCGCCAGCCTGCGGAGACCGCTGTCTGGGTCAATCCCGTGTCCGTCATATCGGCGGAAGCCGTTGCCCCCGATATCGCCGTGCTGACTCTGGCCGGCGAGCCGGATGATCGTGTGGTGCGCGCCGCGCTGGATGCCGGTGAGATCGAAACCGCCTACGCCACGCTGGCTTACGCCCTGCTTATTCCTGACAGCCTGCGCGGCGGCAACTGGCTTCTGCTGGCCCGCGAGGCGCAGGCCCGCGATGCGGAGCGGGCGCGCGTGTGCTACCAGGCCGCGCTCGACCTGGCCAGCCTCGGCCCCACGCTGAACGACCTGGCCCGTGCGGATATCTCGCTGCAGGTGGCCGCGGGCTATGCCCAACTCGACCGGGCCTGGATTGCCCGGCTGAGCCTGGCCCAGGCGGAGAATATCGCCCGCTACAGCCTGACGCTCCTGCCCGCGCAGCGACGGAACTTGCTGACCCAGGTTGCGCAGCGTTATCGCGCGTTGGACGACGTGCAGTTGGCCCAGACTATCGAGAGCCGGCTGGAGGAATACGCGGCGGGACCGGGCGCGGTCGTGGCCGCGCCGCCGGCCCTGTTGCCCACATTGCGCGGCACCGTGGCGCTGCCCACCGGCGTCACGATCGCGCTGGCCGCGCGGCAGCAGGCCGCAGCGGGGCTTGCTGCGCGCTGGCTCTCCGCAGGGCCGAGCAGCCGCGACACGCTGGCACAGGCATTGGGTCAGGCCCTGCGAAATGAGGACGATGCGCGCGCGGCGTTCTATGACACGGCGGAGACCCTTGAACTGGCCGACCGGTTGGCGCTTCTGCACGACCGCGCCGTCTGGCTGACCATCAGGGCGCGCGTGGCGCGGGGCGACTATGGCCTGCTGCTCGTGCCGGAATGGGAAACGGAAGCGGCAACCATCGACGCTCAGTTGACCGAGGTCTACACTGCACTCATCAACGGCTACGGCCAGCAACTTGATACGCTGGACGAGGTGGAGGGCGTGCAGGCGCGGGTCGAGCTGCTGCGCCAGGGCCTGCTCTGGACGCGGCTTGGCCTGTTCTCTGCTGATGCGGAGCAGGCGTTGAGCGACCAGCTTGCCGAGGCATCGCGGCAGCTCTGGACGCGGCAGGGCGGCGTCGGCTTGACGCTTGTCGCCCAGGATGTCCAGGGGGAACGGTTCTACCTGCTGGCCGGCTCAGAGGCGGCCCTCGCGCCGCAGATTGCGCAGTAGGGCAATCATCATCGGAGCGGTGGTTAAGACCGTTTGACATTCCCCGCCCGCGGGGGTATACTCGGAGCATAGAACCCGGAGGCACATGGGTTCTTAGAGTATACAGGAGGGTGTCACAAGCGAAATGATGGGCCCTCATGCTGCTATTCTGTCAAAGCACCGAGGCGTCTGACGCTGCGGTGTTTTTTGTGTCTTTGACCTGTGTGGGCAGGTCTATCTCTGGTACGCCAATCTAAAGGAGGCCTTCTCATGGATTCGGCGATGATCGCCAAGATCAGCAAGGCTCGCGAGTACGCTCAAGAACCCGAACGCATGGAGGTCGCGAGCGTCGAGGTCCTGTTCAAAGGCAAACATCAATCTTATCATGTGGTATATGAGCAAGGTGCTTGGAAGTGCGAATGTGATTTCTACGTGCAGCGCGGGGTTTGCAGCCACACGATGGCCCTGGAGAAGGTGCTGGGCAAGACAGGCATGACGATGGCTGCACCTGCGGCGGTCGAGGCGTAAACCCAGTATTCGTGATATATCTGACACCGGATCGGGCGGGCGCGCGGGCAAATCAGCCGTGACCCGCCCGATGCTATCATCAGCACGAGCGACAAGTCATCAGCACACGGGCGAGAGCATTGATGCGGGATTTCATTCGCAGGCGCTGGAAAGTCCTTTTCGGCCTTCTCGTCAGCCTGTTCTTCATCTGGATTTCACTGCGGGGGCTGCATCTCGGTGAGCTCGGCCAGTATCTGCGCCAGGCGAATTACGGCTGGATTTTGCCCGGCATCGTGGTCTACTTCGGCGCAGTCTGGGCGCGCACCTGGCGCTGGCATTACCTGCTGCGGCCGCTGAAGCCGGTCTCGCTGGCCGCGCTCTTCCCTGTCGTCTGCATCGGCTACTTCGGCAACAACGTTTATCCGGCCCGCGCGGGCGAGGTCATCCGGGCGTTTGTGCTGCGCCGGAACGAAGGCATCAGCGTCAGTGCATCGCTGGCGACGATCATCGTCGAGCGCGTCTTCGATGGGCTGGTGATGCTGCTGTTCGTGTTCTTCGCGCTGCCCTTCGTCGGCGCAGAACATATCCCAGCCGTCTACCGGGTCACGGTGATTGCGGCGAGCATCGCCTTCTTTGCGGCGCTGGCCTTCTTCCTGTGGATGGTCTTCGATGAGCGCCGCGCCTCGGCTGTCTACCGCTTCTTCGCGGACCGGCTGATTCCGGCCCGGCTGCGCGGCCCGCTGGACGGCTTCTATGCGCGCTTCCTGGAGGGCCTGCACTTCCTGCGGAGCGGTCGCGACGTGCTGATGGTGTTTGTGACCTCGCTCGTCATCTGGCTCCTGGAGACCGTCAAATACTGGTTCGTCATGCACGCATTCGCCTTCACGATCAGCTTCATCGGCCTCATGTTGATGAACGGCGTCGTCAACCTGACGACGACGCTGCCGTCTGCGCCGGGCTACATCGGCACGTTCGAGATCGGAGCGCGGGTTCTGGAGGCGTTAGGAGTGGACTATGGGCTGGCGTTCGGCTATACTATCGTGTTGCACGCAGCCCTCTGGTTCCCTATCACGCTTCTGGGCGGCTATTACATGTGGCGCGAAGGCGTGAAGTGGCGGGATTTCGATAGAAAGAATAGCGAGGAATTTCAGGCACCATGAAGAACATCGCGGTAATTGGCACGGGCTACGTCGGGCTGGTGACGGGCACCTGCTTTGCGGACCTGGGCAACCATGTCTGCTGCATCGACATTAACCAGGAGAAGATCGACCTGCTCAACCGGGGCGGAGTGCCCATCTTCGAGCCTGGCCTTGAGGAGGTAGTCCGGCGCAACGTGGCGGCCGGCCGTCTTTGTTTCACGACCTCCTATCAGGAGGGGTTGGCCGGCGCGGAGTTCGTCTTCATCGCTGTGGGCACGCCCTCGGGCGTCGATGGCGAGGCCGACTTGCAGTACGTCCGGATGGCTGCGGAAACCATCGCGGAGACGATGGATCATCCGCTCATCATCATCAACAAGAGCACCGTCCCTGTCGGCACGGGCGACTGGGTGGCGGACATCATCCGCAAGCACCAGGTCAACCCTATCCCGTTCTCGGTCGTCTCCTGCCCGGAGTTCCTGCGGGAAGGCTCCGCGCTGGCTGATTTCATGAGTCCCGATCGCGTGGTGCTCGGCTCGCTGGACCATGAGGCTGCGGAAAAGGTGGCCCAACTGCACCTGCCGCTGCGCGCCCCGATTGTGCTTACCGACCTGCGCACGGCTGAGATGATCAAGTACGCGTCCAACGCGTTCCTCGCCACGCGCATCTCGTTCATCAACGAGATTGCCACTATCTGCGAGAAGCTCGGCGCGGATGTCAAGGAGGTTGCCGCGGGCATGGGCTATGACAAGCGCATCGGCCGCGCGTTCCTCGATGCCGGGGTCGGATACGGGGGGAGTTGTTTTCCGAAGGACGTCAAGGCCCTCGAATATATGGGGCTGCTGCACGGCGCGCATCCGGCGCTGCTGCGCGCAGTCATGGATATCAACCGCGACCAGCGCCGGCTGATCGTCCACAAGTTGCGAGAGCTGTTGGGCACGCTGCGCGGCAAGCGCATCGGATTGCTGGGGCTGGCGTTCAAGCCCAACACGGATGACATGCGCGATGCGCCTGCGGTCGAGATCGCCAATATTCTGCTGCGCGAGGGCGCGACCGTGCGGGCGTATGACCCCGTTTCGATGAGCGTGGCGGAGCGCGTCGCGCCGGAGATCGAGCTGGCGCCAGGGCCGTATGAGCTGGCCGAGGGCAGCGATGCGCTCGTCCTTGTGACCGAGTGGAACGAGTTCAAGCACCTGGACCTGCCGCGCATCCGGTCGCTGATGCGCACGCCGGTCGTCATCGACGGCCGCAACGTCTACGAGCCGCAGACCATGTGGGAAGCCGGATTCCTGTACCGCGGCATCGGTCGCGGGTACAATTGCGCGAATCCGGTCGGGGAGTAATCACCGGTTTCTGGCTGCCCGACGTCTGTGTAATTCGCTTGCTGTGTCTGCTGTGGAGGACGAGAGCTCTGCTTTTCGTCCTTCATATTTGTTGTCATCCATCGGGTTTTCCGGTCAGGAGGTCACTTGGACCCACTCATCGCCATCCGCAAGACCGTGCTGGATAATGGATTGACGGTGCTGCTGCGCGAGATGCACCATGCACCGGTTGCCAGCTTCTGGATGTGGTATCGCGTCGGCAGCCGCAACGAGCGCGCCGGCATCACGGGTATATCGCATTGGGTCGAACATATGCTGTTCAAGGGCACGCCCACCTTCCCACAGGGCGAGTTCGATAAGGCCATTGCGCGGGAAGGCGGCATGTTCAACGGTATGACGTGGATCGACTTCACGACTTACTTCGAGACGCTGCCCGCCGACCGCATCGACCTGGCCCTCCGCGTTGAGGCAGACCGGATGGTCAATGCGGTGTTCGACCCCGAGGAAACCGAGCTGGAGCGCACCGTCATTATATCGGAGCGGCAGGGGAACGAGAATAACCCGGGCTTCCTGCTGGGCGAGGCGCTGCAGGCCGCGGCCTTTCAGGCCCACTCTTACCACCATTCGGTAATTGGCTGGCAGTGCGACCTGGAAACCATGACGCGCGATCAGCTTTACGAGCATTATCGCGTCTACTACGCACCCAACAACGCGGTGTTGGCGCTGGCCGGCGACTTCGATGCGGAGGCGATGCTGGCGCGCATCCAGGAGTTGTTTGGGGCGATTCCGCCCGGCCCGCCCACCCCCCCCGTGACATTCAAGGAGCCGCCCCAGCGCGGCGAGCGTCGGGTGATCGTGGAGGGGCCGGGGACGACCTCCTACCTGGAAGTCAGCTATCACGCGCCGGCGGCCACCGACCCCGACTACTATCCCATGGTCATTCTCAGTACTATCCTGGGCGGGGCGAAGGGCATGTCGCTCTGGGGCGGCGGCACGACCAACCGCAGCTCGCGGCTGTATCAGGCGCTCGTCGAGACCGAGCTGGCCTCCGACGCGGACTGCGCCATTACATCCACGATCGACCCTTACCTGTTCAGCTTCTCCGCAACGGTGCGGGAGGGGCGCACGCTGGCCGAGGTCGAGGACGCGATGCTGGAGGAAATCCAGCGGGTCATCGATGAGCCGGTCACCGAAGCAGAGCTGGCGAAGGCGATCAAACAGACGCGGGCCCAGTTTGCCTATTCGAGCGAGAGCGTGACCGACCAGGGTTATTGGCTGGGCTTCAGCGAGTTGATCGCAGATGTAAGCTGGTTCGAGAACTTCCTGGAACGGGTCTCTGCCGTGACTGTGGCGGACGTGCAGCGCGTGGCGCAGCAGTACTTCAGGCCCGCGCGGCGCAACGTGGGCTGGTATACGCCGCAGCGCAGTGGCAATGCGGACGCGGACGCGCTCGGCGCAGAAGCCGCATTCGATGAAGCAGGTGTGGCCCTGGCAGACGACGCCGGATTGGCGGAGGAGGTCTTCGATGCATAACGCCCGGATCGCTCATCCTCACCGCGCGCAGCCCGGCCGCGGGACGGCGCCCACCTCCCTGCCCGGCCCCGACGATGTGCTGCGGACGCAGTTGCCGAACGGCATCACCGTCCTGGCGCGCGAGAACTGGAGCGCACCATCGGTCGTCGTGGAAGGCTATCTGCTCGCGGGCAACCTGGACGAACCGCAGGACGTGCCCGGTCTGGCCTCGTTCGTGACCTCGATGCTGAGCCGCGGCACGCGCACGCGCACCTTCACGGAAATCAACGAGGCCATCGAATCGGTGGGCGCGTCCATCGGCTTCAGCCCCGACCGCCACATCACCAACTTCTCCACCAAGTCGCTGGCGGAGGACCTGGACCTGGTGCTGGACATCGTAGCCGAGGAACTGCGTGCGCCGGTCTTTCCGGTGGAGTACGTTGACCGCGTGCGCGGCATGCGGATGACGGCGCTGGCGGAACGCGAGAATGACACGCGGCAGATGGCGGGCCGTGCATTTCGCGAGCTGATGTTCGGCCAGCACCCGCTGGGCCGGGATATGCTGGGCACGCGCGAGTCGCTGCGGGCCATCACGCGCGACCGGCTGGTGGAATTCTACGAGCGCTTCTTCGCGCCACAGGACATGGTCGTCTCGGTGGTCGGCGCGATCCGTGCAGACGAGGCGGTCCAGCGCATCGCGGATGCCTTCGGGAATTGGGTCTACCGGCGGCCTGAACGACCAGCCTTGCCGCCCCTGGTCCACCCGGAAGGCGTGCGCAGCCGCAACGTGACTATGCCCGACAAGTCGCAATCGGACGTGGTGTTGGGGTGGCCGGCCATGCGCCGCCACAGCCCGGATTTCGACGCCGCGCGCATGGCGAACACCGTCCTGGGCGTCTTCGGCATGATGGGCCGGCTGGGGGTCAACGTGCGCGAGCGGCAGGGGATGGCCTATTACGCCTACAGCCGCTTGAGCGCAGACCGCGAGCCGGGCACGTGGACGGCCATTGCAGGCGTCAATCCGGCGAATGTGGAACGCGCCAAGGCCGCGATGCTGGAGGAAGTGCGCCGGCTACGGGATGAGCTGGTGCCGGAGGACGAGCTGGAAGACTGCAAGCGTTACCTGACGGGATCGCTGCCGCTCCAGATGGAGACCAACGACGGCGTCGCCAGCCTGCTCGTGGACCTCGAATGGCACCAACTGGGGTTGGACTACCTGCAACGCTATTTCGGCATCATCAACTCGCTGACCCCGCCGCAGCTTCAGGCCGTGGCGCAGAAGTATCTCAACCCGGAATCGTATGTGCAGGTGGTGGCCGGGCCGGCGAACGATTCCAGATTGAAGATTGAAGATTGAAGATTGCCGATTCGTTGGAGTCGAGGCTTCAGCCGGTCAGGCAGTCTACGCACATACCTGTCCAAACCGGCTTAAGCCTCGACTCCGCAGTCTTGCGTGCGCATGGATTACCGGCGGCCGCTTCGAGAAGGCATCTGATGGGCAGAACTGAGATCGAGTCCGCCGTGACTGACTTGCAGGCCGCGTTCCCCGGTCTGTCCGTGGGCACGGACCTGGTGGAGGTGGCGCGCGTCGCGGCGGTGATCGACCGGCACGGCGCGCGCTTCTTGCGCCGGGTGTTCACGCCCGCAGAACTGGCCGCGTGTGGGGCCGGCGAGCCGGGCGCGGCCCTGCGCGTCGAGTCGCTGGCCGCGCGCTGGGCTGCGAAAGAGGCGGCCGCGAAGGCGCTGGGCACGGGCATCGGTCACGTGACGTGGCTGGAGATCGAGGTCTTACAGGATGGAGCCGGCTGCCCGAGCCTGCAACTGCACGGCCGGGCCGCGGCGCTTGCCGCGGAGAAGGGGTTGGCCCGCTGGGCGCTCAGCCTCGCGCACGACGGCGGGCTGGCGCTGGCGTTCGTGGTGGCGGGGTGAGGTTCCAGGTTATACGTTATAGGTTGCTCAGAACTCCAGATGTAACTGGCTACAGTTGCAAGCTTAATTCCAGTCCTCCTGGTAGGCAGTAACGGGCGCAGTGGCTATCCCACGATAGCACACTGCGCCCAGTCTGTCTACTACATCACATTTTCCGAGTGCTGCATCCTTCGACTGGCGTTAGCTCTTCCTCTACGTCGAGTCGTCCACCCGCTCAGGATGCTCTCTGCTTACAGGTTCATACCTGAAACCTGCAACCTGCAATTTCAACCTCATTCCGTCACCACAAACGTGCTCCCCGCGCCGCGGCCCCAGACCTCCGGCGCGTACATCTGGTACGCGGTGGGCGGGAGGGTCAGGAACGTGCCGGGCAGCGTCGCGCGCACCTGGTAGGTGAACGTATACGTACCGGGCTCCAGGTTCGTCGCGAACAGCACGGCCTTCTCGTCCCGCAGCTCGACGTGCGTCGGCGTCCACCACCAGCCCATGTCTTGCTCGGACTCCTGCGACATCTCGGGTCCCTGGGCCGTCTGGCTCGTGATGCGCAGACTCGTGTCGATGGCCTCCGTGCCCGCGGGCAGCGGGTCCTCCACGATGACGAAGTGGCTGTAGTTCGGCACGACGAGAGTCACACGTGCCTGCAGCACATCGCCTACCTTCGCCTTCGTGACGGGCGGGCAGGCCGGCAGCAGCTCCAGCGCGGTCTCCTGCGTCTGCACACAGTCGGCCAGCCGGTATTCCCGCGTGACAGTCAGCCCGCGGCTGCGCGGCGCGACCTGCTGCACCGGCTCGTAGGTGCGCAGGTGCAGCGTGTAGTACAACTGGCCCGCGCCCGACTGCCCCGCGGCCGCCGACCGGCTGATGACCACGCCGTTCGTCTGGTCGAGCAGCAGTTGGGTGATGTCCGCCTTGAGCTGCGTCACATCTTGCACGGTCTGCGGGGTCACGGTGCCCTCACCGAGCGACGCGCCGTTGACCTGCACCTGCCAGTCATAGTTGCCCTCGAGCTCGCCCGTGGCCGCCATCCACTCGGTCAGACCGATGATGGCCCACGCGTTCTCCTGCGTGGTCTGCCAGGCATCGCCCTGCCGTGCGGTCATCAGCCAGCGGACGACGTTCGGGCCGAGCGCGTTCTCCGGGTCGAGCTTCGCCAGCGCGGCCAGCACGACCGCGGTCGAGCGCGTGTCGGTGTTCATGTTCCAGTAGTCGGGCTGCGCCTCTTCCCAGTGGGCTGTCGTGGCGCTCACGATGGCGCGGCCCGACAGGTCGGCCAGCAGGGTCTTGATACGCTCGGGCGCGGCCTCGTCCCCGATCAGGTTCAGCGCCAGCGCGAGATACGCCTTGCCGAAGTTGTCCAGCCGCTCGCGCTGCTCGTAGAGCGCGCCCGCGCGGTTCGGCTCCGGCTGGCCGGCCTCGGCCAGCGCGTAGACCGTGAACGCCTGCCGGTTGAGCTGCCAGTTGGTGAGTTCCTCGGCTGCGGCCAGCGTGCCGCGCAGGTAGTCCGCCGCCCGCGCCATTACATCGGCATCCACGGTGAAGCCGGCCTGCTGCGCCCGCGCGAGCCCGAAGAGCACGTAGGCGGAGACGGTCGGGTTGCTGTCGTCCTTCTCCCACCAGCCCCAGCCGCCGTCGATGTGCTGCCGCGCGTAGATGCGCTGCAGGCCGACGCCGACCTGCTGCGCCAGCTTCGTGTCGAGGCCCGGCCGCTCGATGTCGAGGTCCTGGAGCGCCTGGTAGCTGACCACGTTGGGCAGGAAGCGGCTGACGGTTTGCTCGATGCACTCGTACGGGTAGTGTTCGAGATAGGTCAGCCCGCCGACCATGCCCGCCGCGAGGCTCGGCTCGATGTTGACGGTCAGGTCCCCGCGCGTTGCGTCGATGCTGGCGGGCAGGCGGACCAGTTCCAGCACGTCCGTGTCAGCCTCCACGCGGCCGCTCGTGCCGACGACTTCCGGCGTTGAGTACCGCTCGACGGGCAGCGTGATTTCGACGGCGTCACTGAGCTTCGTCGTGGCCGACCCGCTATCCGCCGTCATGCGCACCTTGACCTCCGCTGCATCCGCCTGGACCGCGACCGGCCAGACGGCCTTGTACGTGCCGCCCGCAGGGACGGTCACGGCGCTGCCGGTGTCGCCCATGACATCCAGCCCGCCGGCCGACAGCGCAATCCGCACTTCGAGATCGTCTGCGGTGGTGTTGTGGATGATGCCCGCGATTTCGGCCTGGTCGCCGGCCACGAAGAAGCGGGGCAGCACGGGCCGGACGAGCAGGGACTTGGTTGCGATAACTTCGACCATGTTCTGGCCGACGAGCGTGCTCTCGGTCGCGGCGCGCGCGTCCATCACCCAGGTCGTCAGGTTGTCGGGCAGCGTGACCTCGACGGTCGCGACGCCTTCCTCGTTCGTGGTCACCGACGCGCGCCAGTAGGCGATGTCGGGGAACTCAGTGCGCACCGAATCGATGCCGCCGTCGCCGCCGCCACCGCCGCCGCCCTTGCCCTCCTCGGCCAGTTGCGCGACGAGCCGGTCCACGTTCAGCGCCAGTGTGACGCCGGTCGAGACGCTGAGCCCGCGCTGCGAGTAGAACCGGTCGAGCAGCTTGCCGCTCTGGTCCTGCGCCAGCGTGAGCACCGCCTTGTCCACCAGGGCCAGCGAGACATCCGCGGCCACCGGCTTGCCGGCCGCGTCGAGCGTCTCGACCTCCCAGATGACCTTGGCGCGCGGCGCGAGGCGCAGCGGCTGGCTCGGATCGCTCTCGACGCCCGGCGCGGCGCTCGCGTCGCGCGGGGTCAGGACAATCTGCAGCGCCTTGCTCGCCACCGATACCTTCAGGGGCACCATGCCGACCTTGAACGACGGTCGCGGGTTGTTTGCGTCGATGCCCTGCATGATGATCACCGAGACGAAGAGGTTCGGCGCGTACTCGGCCGTGATCGGCACCCGCATGACCTGGCTGTTGGATGTCAGGTCGATGACCTCGTGCGAGAGGATGCGCCCGCGTTCGAGCGTGACGAGCGCCTTGACGCTGCCCTGGTAAGGGCTGGGGATGAGAATTTCGGCGGTCTCGCCGATCTCGTATTCATCCTTGTCCGCCACCAGCTTGATCCGGTCGTTGTTCTCCTGGCGCCAGGGCACGAAGTCCGCCCCGCTGACCCAGATGAACGCGGCGCTGCGGAGCGCGTGGCCCATGCTGTCGCGCGCGCTGGCCTCGACCTTGTACTCGCCGGCTGCGGGCGGCGTCCACTTGAGCGCCGCGACGCCGTTCGCGTCGGTCGTGACCGTCTCGGTGACAACCGGCGTGTACTTGGGCCGCGTGACCCAGTAGAACTGTCCGTCCTCCGCCTGCTCGCGCACGCTGCGCCACTCGACCTGGTTGACGACCAGGTCCACCTCGACATCCGCGACCGGCTGGCTCTGCGGATCGACGGTCAGCACATCCACCTGGCTCTCTGCGCCGGCCTTGACCACGTAGGCGGACGGCTTGACGCCGATGTAGAACTCGCCCTTGTGGATGACCACGTACGCCTGCGTGGAGACGACCTGGTTGTTGGCGTCGAACACGCTGATGTCCAGCGTGAACCGCTGGCTGCTGAAGTACTTCGTGATGTCCGCAGGCAGCGTGAAGGTGAAGCGGCCCTGGTCATCCGTGCGGCCTTCGCCCTGGCTGACCTCACCGCCCCACGGCCCGCTGCGCGATGCCGGGTTCCACCAGTCCCAATCGCTGAAGCTGTAGTAGCCCTCGCCCCGGTAGGTGAAGAAGGCGTCGCTCGCCAGCGCCGTCCAACGCACCCGCGCATTCTTGACCGGCCCGCCGAAGAAGTAGTCGGCCTGGACTGTGCCGCGGATCTGCTCGCCCTGGATGTATTCGGGCTTATCCGTCGTCGCGCTCAGCTCGTATTCCGGCTTCCGGTACTCGGCCACCTGGAAGCCAACGCCCAGGCTGGCTTCTTCCTTGTTGCCCAGCGGCAGGCGCAGCGAGACGAAGTAGTAGCCCAGCGTGGCATCGGGGCCCAGCTCGAGCTGGCCGTCCACCGCGCCGAGCGCGTTGACTGTGAGCCGCTGGTCGGCGAGCGTGTTGCCCGCGGAGTCGCTGATCGTGACGCTGACCGGCTGGCCCGCAGGCGGCAGGGTATATTGGACGTCGTTGTTGCGGCGGAGGATGGCCTTCCAGTAGACCGTCTGGCCCGGCCGGTAGATGGGCCGGTCCGTGTAGACATAACCCACGTAAGGCTCGTTTGCCTGGCCGCTCGACAGGCCGAATTCCCACGGCGCGATGCCGTCCGCCCAGTTGATGGAGGCCGCGCCGAAACTGCCTTCGTCGGTGGTCGCGATAGCGATGATGCTCTCCCAGACCTTGCGCGGGCTGGTGAGCTTGATGCGCGCCACGCCGTCCGCGCCCGTCGTGCCGGTCAGGTCGTTCTGTGCGTTATCGGCCACGCGCACCGTGACGCCCTCGACGGGCTGCCCGCTTTGCAGGTCCGTGACCCAGGCGAGCACTTCTTCCTCGCTCGCCTTGACCGTCACGTTCAGATCCGTGCGGACGATCAACTGGCGAGGCGGGCGCTGCCCGTTCGGCAGCTCCAGCCCGGTCACCTCCAGCCAGTAGACGCCGGGCGTGAGCTGGCTGCCGTCAGCATCCACCAGCGGCTCGCGGATGTAGCCCAGCCGGTTCGGCTCGGCCTTCGTCGGCACGGCCCACTCGCGCACGCGCGCGTCGGGCTGAGGGCGGAAGCGATCCCAGTTGCCCCAGAAGTCGCGGCCGCTCACGTCGATCAATTCGTCCTGGTTGACGCGGTATAGGTCGAAGCGCACTTCGGGCATGTTGCGGTACGCGACCACGGCCTGCGTGTCGGTGTACGCGCTGTACGTGCCGACGATGCCCATGTTGTTGAGCTGCAACATTGGGTCGAGGTTGCGCGTGCGGAACTTCAGCACGTAATCCTCGCCCAGCGTGTTGCCGTACAGGTCCGCGACCTTGCCGGACAGGGTGATCGTGTAGTCGGTAGCCGGCGCCTTCTGGAAGTCGATGAACAGGCTGTCTTCGTAGTCGTTGTAGTACGTGAAGACGCGCGTCGGCTTCGGCAGGATGGTGATGGTGTCCGACACGAAGCTGGTCGGGTTCATCGGCCCCGCGAACTGGAAGCGGACGCTCGTGTCGGGCGAGACCGCTGTGTTGCCGTTGCGCGGCTCGGTGCTGATGATCTGCGGCAGCGGCACAGTCTGCAGCGCATAGGACAGCAGGCCGTTGTCGCGCAGCGTGCCGAGTCCGTTGGCGGCCAGCGCAGTGGTGTCCAGCGAAGCGGTGTACCGCCGGCCGAACTTCAGCACCTCCGTCGGCTTGAATGCCATCTCGGTCGCGTCGGCATTCCAGGTGAACGTGCCTGCGACCGGCCCCTCCGCGTCCGCCAGCTTGAACGCGGCCTCGGTCGATGGGCGATCCATCGGCATGGAGAAAGTGACGGAAATCGGCTTCTCGATGCGCAGCTTCAGATTGTTCTCCGGCAGCCAGCGCACGACGGCCGGGTCGGTCGTGTGGAAGCGGAACGTATACGGCTCGGCCAGGACGCCGCCGGTTGTGTCCGTCAGCCCCGCCTCGACCGTCACGGTGTACGAGGTGGAGGCGGCCAGCCCGTCCTCCGGCGTAAACTGGTAGGTGCTGGTGTTGATCCATTCGCCTGCGCCCGTCACGGTTGGGGTGATGACCAGCGGCTGCGGCAGGCCGGCCTGGTCGCCTCCCCCGGTCAGCGGGACGACGGGGCGGTTGAACGCCACGACGATGGGCGTGTCGGTGGCAACGTCGTCCGTGCCGTCGGTTGGCTGTGTGTTCGTGACCTGCAAGTAGCCTGCGGTGACGAACCTGAACGCGACCTCGCGCTGGAGCGCCAGGCCAGAGGCACTGGTTGCCGCGGATGCCAGCTTGACACGGTACTCCTGCCCGCGCGCCAGCGGCTCGGCGGGGGTGAAGGTGAGCGTGTCGCCTGCGACTTCGACTTCGCCGGGCACCTGCGGCTCGATATCGAACGCGGCGCCCGTGCTGGCCGCGTCCATGGGCTGGTCGAATGTCACCACGACCGGCGCCGAGACGAGCTGCTCCTGCCCGCGCGCGGGGCTGATGCTGACCACAGTCGGCGGCAGCGGCTCGCGCGTCGGCGTCGGGGCCGGCTGAGTTGGCTCAGTCGTGGCTGTGGCGGCCTGTGCCTGGACTGCCTGTGCAGGCTCGGCGGCTGCCGGCGGTGCAGCGACCGGCGGAGCCGCGGGCGCGGGGGCGCCGGTGCAGGCCGCAAGTGAGATGAGCACGATAATTGTCACGACCGACAGGAAACGTTCGAAGCGCATACGGTCCTCCCTTTACTCCACAAACACGATAACTTCCCCGCTGCGGACTTCCGTGCCATCCGCAGCAACGGTCACTGCCTCGAAGGTGTGTCGCCCCTTCGCCAGCGGCCACCACGCGGTGAACTCCGGCCCGGCCAGCGTGCCGTAGGTCGCGCCGTCCACCAGCAGCACAATCTCGCCCTGCGGCTCGAACCGCGGCAGCGCGGTCACGGGCACTTCCTGCGCACTGGCGGGCAGCGCCGGGTCGATGCGGTAGGTGCGCTGCGGGTCCGGGCTGACCAGCGCGAGCGGGGCCGTGTTGTCCACGGCTGCGCGGGTTGCGGGTCGAGCCTGTTGCCCTCCACCCCCTGCCGCCGCAAAGCTCAACGGCGCACCGGCCACTGCGATCCCGGTGAGGCGCTCCTCGCGCGCCCAGGCTGCGTACTCCGGGGGCAGCAGCCAGTAGGTCTGCGGGACCGCATACTGAGACGGTGTGCGGTCGGTGGCAGGTTCCCCGGTCCGCACATCGATCAGCCGCAGCACATGCGACCGGTCTACCTCCGCCGGTTCCGTGCCGGGGATGAAATACTCCATCCGGCGGTGCGGGCAGGTGATGACCTGGGTCGTCGCGTCTGCTGTGACCGGCTGTGCAGCTTCGGTGCAGGCTGCGCCCCCCGCCGGGCACTCCGGCAGCAGGCCGGAATCCGCGCACACTTCAACCTGCACCAATCCCGCGGGTACGGTGAACGCGGCGCGGGGCTGCCCCTTGTGGACGGCGAGCATGAAATCATGCCAGATCGGCCCGGCGCCGCTGATGCCGCTGATGTCCTTCATCGGGGTGTTGTCGGCATTGCCCACCCACACGCCCGTCACCAGTTCGGGCGTATAGCCGAGCGTCCAATTGTCGCGCCAGTCGGTCGTCGTGCCGGTCTTGGCTGCGGCGGGCCGATCGAGCTGGAGCACGCTGCCCGTGCCGAAGGCCGGCTGCCGCGCATGGTCGTCGCTCAGGATGTCGGTGATGAGATAGGCGACGCGCGGGTCGATGACTGGCGGTCGGCCGCTCGTGTTGCGCGAAACCGGCGGGATGACCTCCTGCCCGTCCAGTGTGGTGACGCGCGCGATACCGTAAGGCTCGACCGGCCGGCCGCCGTTTGCCAGCGCACCGTAGGCCGCAGTCAGGTCCAGCAGCGCCACCTCTCCGCCGCCCAACGTGAGCGACAGCCCGTAGCGCGGGGTCTCATCTGCGGGCGCGGTCCACTGGCCGGCGGCAGGCTGCGTGAGCGCCGGCGCAGCCGCGCTGCCCGCAGAGGACCCGCCCCGCTGCCACGGGATGCCCAGGCCGACGGCGACGTCGATCAGCTCTTCGACGCCCACATGGTCCAGCGTCTTGACCGCCGGGATGTTATACGAGTTGGCAAGCGCCTGGCGCACGGTGACCGGGCCGTGGTAGGTTCGGTCATAGTTGTTCGGCACGTAGGGCGTGCCCTCGGCGGTGGTGAAGGCGGTGCGCAGGTCTGCGATGAGCGTCGCGGCCGTCCACGCCGCGCGGCCTGCCCTGGCTGCGCGGGCCGGGTCGAGCACGGCCGCGTAGGTCAGGGGTTTGATGGCGGAGCCGGGCTGCCGCAAGCTCAGGCTGGCGTTGAGCGCGCCGCTGATGTCCACGTCGAAATAGTCCGGGCTGCCAACCATTGCGACCACTGCGCCGGTTGCCGGGTCCAGCGCGACGAGCGCAACGTTCTCCGCGCGCCGCGCCGGATCCGCGTCCGCATCGCAGTTGACGCCGGGCAGCGCATCCGGCACGGCACTGCAGGGGCGCAACTCTGTCAGGCGGCGGGCGACGATCTGCTCCGCGGCGGCCTGCCAGTCCAGGTCCAGCGTCGTGGTGACGCGCAAGTCGCCCGCGGCAATGCGCTCCGGCGGCAGCAGCGTCTCCAGGCGGCTGAGGGTCCACATGACGAAATGCGGTGCGCGGATGGGGAAGGGGGTGCTGGCATATGCCAGCGCCTCGCGATGCGCATCCTCGGCCTGCGCCGCGTCCAGATAGCCGTGACGCACCATCAGCCCGAGGACGACGGCCTGCCGCGTGCGCGCCGCATCGGGGTTCTCGATCGGGTTGTACAGCGCGGGCGACTGGGGCAGCCCGGCCAGCAGCGCACACTGCGCGAGGTCGATCTCCGGCGCGTGGACGCCGAAGTAGGCCTGGCTGGCAGCCTCAATGCCCGTGGCAAAGTGGCCGTAGTAGGTCGTGTTGAGATAGAGGGCGAGCAGCTCATCCTTCGAGTAGCGCTGCTCCAGCCGCCAGGCCAGCCACGCCTCGCGGAGCTTGCGCGCGAGAGTGCGTTCCTGCCGCTCCTCCGCGGTGAGCAGCAGGTTTCGCGCGAGTTGCTGCGTCAGCGTGCTGCCGCCGGAGACGGTCTCGCCCGCCCGCCAGTTAAGCCACGCGGCGCGCGCGATGGCAATCGGGTCCACGCCGGGATGATGATAGAAGTTCGCATCTTCTGTGGCGAGCGTGGCCTCACGGCATGCGCGCGGAATCTCAGTGAGGGCGAGCGGCACGTATTTGTTGCCGTGCGGGTCGATGGCCTCGTAGAGCACGCGGCCCTGCCGGTCGGTGATGATGATGCTCGGCGTGGCCGGCTTATAGACCAGGTCTGCGGGGTCCAGCCAGCGCGGCAGAAGGTAGCCGAACAGCGACCAGCCCAGGACAAGCGCCAGGGCGATGAACGCACCTGGCAGCAGGAGCGGGCGCAAGCGGCGATAGGGCATGACCAGTCCATCCTTCAGCGGTCGGGCTATTCGATACAGTATACGCCGCGGTGCGGCGATTGGTTCCACAAAAGATGTAATCCGGCGACGAGGAAGCTCACGCAAAGGCGCAGAGAACGCAGAGGTTTGAATAGTCTGAGCTTTTGCGTTCCTTGCGTCTTTGCGTGAGACCGCTACTCCTCGGTGGCCCACAGCCGGCGCATCTCGGCACAGGTCGCGAGCAGCTCAGCCAGCGTGCCCGCCGCGTCCACTCGACCTGTTTTCAATACGATGATCTGGTCTGCACGTTGCAGCGCGGCCTGCCGGTGCGAGACGGCCAGGATGGTCGGACGAGGCTGGAAGCTGGATGATTCGCCATCTGCCTTCTTTCTTCTTTCTTCTTCAGTCCCAAAGGCGCCGAGCCGTTCCCAGAGAGCGCGTTCCGTCTCCACATCCAGCGCGCTGGACAGGTCATCGAACACGAGCAGCTCCGGCTTGCGGATGAACATGCGCGCGGCCGCCGCGCGCTGCACCTGCCCGCCGGACAGCCGCACCCCGCGCGGCCCGACGACCGTCGCGAGCCCATGCTCCAGCGTCTCAACGTCCTGCTCCAGGACGGCCTGGCGGATGGCTGCATCCAGTCCGGCATCGCCTGCATCAGGCCAGCCCTGCAGGATGTTCTCCGCCAACGTCGCGCTGAACAGTCGCGGCGTCTGTGAGGTGTATGCCGTTCGCGGCGGGCGGAAGAAGTTCGCCGGATCGGCCACCTGCTCGCCCTGCCACGTGATGTCTCCGGCATCGCGCGGCAGCAGGCCCAGGAGTGCGCGCAGCAGCGTGCTCTTGCCTGAACCGATCTGCCCGGTGACGACGGTGAAGCTGCCGCGCGGCAGGTCGAGGTCCACCCCCTGGATGCCCCGGCCTGTGGATGGGTGCAGGTAGGTGAGGCCACGGACCGTGAGAAGCGGGGTGTCCTTCGACTCCGGGCGTCGGACGACGCCCATCCGCTCAGGATGCCCCTTCGACTCCATCTCGCCAGCATCCTGAGCGGAGGCCGCACGGCCAGGCTGTGCCTGGCTGGGCGGACGCAGTCGAAGGACGCTTCCAGATTCAGCTTGCTCATGGTCGAACACCGGGTGCGGCTCGATCAGCACACGGGCCGGTTCGTCGGGCACCAACTCGACCAGGCGGGCGAGCGCGACCTCCTGCTGCTTGAGGTCGCCCACGAACGTGCCCAGGTAGGACGGGAATGCGGACGTGAAGCCCAGATAGTAGGTGAACAGCGCAAAGTCGCCGATGGTGAAGCGGCCCGCGGCCATCTCCCGGCTCGCCAGCAGCAGCATGAACCCGATGCCGACAGGCACGGCAAAAGTATGGATGGACCAGGCCACGGTCTCGAGCATCGCGGTGCGGACGGCTGCACGGCGGCGCGTCTCGCTGAGGATATCGAAATGACGCACGATGTGGTCTTCGGCGCCCGCGACCTTGATTGCCTGCACCGCGCCGAACAGCTCTGCCAGGAAGCCTGTCACCCTGTCGTCGGCATGGCCCTGCTCGGCCCGGTAGCGCAGCATCCGGCCCCAGGTCGCGCGGCCCACGGCATACGCCACGACGAGCGGCAGGAAGGCGATCAGCGTGATTTGCAGATTGATGCTGGCCATGATCGCCACCGCGATGCCGAAGGACACCAGGTTGCCCGCCACATCCGGCAGCCACGTCGGGAAGTCGCACACCTCCGCGACGTCATCGCGATAGCGGTTGACGGCCTCGCCGGGTGCGATGGGATGCGCGAGCGCGCCGGGCCGCCGGAGCAGCGCGGCGAACAGGTTGCGCCGCACGAGCGCGGCTGCGGTGTAGCGGAACGTCCAGCCGGCCCACGCCTCGGCATACACGGAGGCCATGCGCGCGAGCCCGATCCCGGCGTAGAGCGCGATGAGCGTCCACAGGTTGACGCCCGCCTGCGCCGCGCCCGTCATCGTGTCGAAGACGGCCTTCTCGATGAGACCCGGCAGCACTACGGAGCCGAGCACGAATATCTGCAGGACTGCATGCATGGCAAAAGGCCGGCGTGCATAGCGGATGAGCCCCAGGTTGGCGGGCCAGACACCGAGCCGGCGGGAAGAGGCTTCTTGAGCTCCAGCATCGAGGGATATGTTGGTCATGCCAGCGCCTCCTCCAGGCCCGTCCGCAGCAGGGCTGCGAAGCGGGAGGCCGGGTCGGCGGCCAGCCGCGCCCGCTCCCCGAATTCGACCACACGGCCGTCCTCGAGGATGAGGATGTCGTCGGCCCGCTGCACGGTGCTGAGCCGGTGCGCGATGATGATGGCCGTGCGGCGGTCCTTCGACTGGCCGTCGTGGATGGACGGGGTTGCGCCGTCGGCCCGCTCAGGATGCTCCTTCGACTGGTGACTGACCGCGGCCGAGGTTGCGCCGTCGGCCCGCTCAGGATGGCTGTGTGACGCCTGTACGTCACCCTTCGACTGGTGATCCACCGCGGGCGAGGTTGCGCCGTCCACCCGCTCAGGAGGCTCGCTTGGCGGCGGTTCGTTATTCAGCAACCGGTCGATGGCACGCTCCAGCCGCCGCTCGGTCACCGGGTCGAGCCGGGAGGCGGCCTCATCGAGGATGACCAGGCCCGGGTCGCGCAGCAGGATGCGCGTGAAGGCCAGCAGTTGCGCCTCGCCGGCCGACATCCCCGCGCCGCCTGCGGCCAGCCGCGTGTGCAGCCCTTCGGGTTGGCTCTCGGCCCACGCCAGCAAATCAAGCGACGCGAGCGTCCGGCGAACATCGGCCTCCCCGATCGCCGGGTCGAACAGCGTGATGTTCTCCATCAGCGTGGCGCTGAAAAGCTGGACGTCCTGCGTGACCATGCCGACCCGGGCACGCAAATCGGCCAGGCTGACATCACGCAGGTCGACGTCGCTGAGCGCGATGCGGCCCGCCGTGGGATCGTACAGGCGGAAGAGCAGGCGGGTCAGCGTGGTCTTGCCGCTGCCCGTCCGCCCCAGGACGCCGAGCACCCGGCCCGCGGCCAGCGTGAAGTCCACGTCGTGCAGGACGAGTGGCCCGTCGCCGTGGCCGTTGTCGCCCGCCTCACCGTCAGCATAGCCGAACGTGACGCGGTCGAACCGGACTGCGAGCGGGCCAGCGGGCAGCGCTGCGGTTGCGGCCTCCTGCACGCCGGGCGACAGCCGCAGCAGCTCACCGATCCGGTTGACGCCGGCGGTCGCCTGCTGGAGATTCTCGGCCTCCCGGCGGATTTCGTCGAGCGGCGCGGCGAGCATGCCGATGTAGCTCACGATGAGGAAGGCGGTGCCGATGGTCACGTCGCCCCGCGTGTAGAGCAGCGCGGCGATCAGCAGGCCGAGCCCATAACCGACGATGTAGAGGAAGTTCGTGACGACGTAGCTCAACGCCTGCGCCATCATCCCCCCGCGCGCCTTGCGCAACAGTGCGTACATCTTGCCCTGCAACTGGGTCAGCGCGTGCGCCTCCGCGCCGATGCCGCGGATATCCTCCGTGGCGGCGAAGCGCTCTTCCAGGAAACCCATCTGCTCGGCCCACGCCTCGCGCGCGGCCGTCCACGCGCGCACCCCGATGCGCTGCACCAGGGCGAGCGCCAGGACCGTGAGGAGCGTATACATCGTCAGGATCGCCCCGGCGCCGGTGCTCTCGCGATAGAGCAGGATGATGATCGCCAGGACGAGCAGGCCGTTGCCCAGCACTTTGACGACGAGCGTCGAGAACAGCTCCGTCAGCCCGTTCACGTCGCCGTCCACGCGCTCGATCAGCTCACCGGGCGTGTGCGTCTTGTGGAAGGGCATGTCCAGCCGGAGCAGATGGCTGACCAGGTCGGCGCGCAGCGCGTTCGTGGCAGCCCAGGCCACGTTGAGCCCGCTGTAGGTGGTGGCAAGGTTGAGCAGCCGTGCGAGCAGCCCGACGAGCAGGTAGGCGCCCGCAGCCAGCAGGAGGTTGCGCAGCGGCCCCGCGGCCTGCGCATTGTCGATGAAGTAGCGAATGATCTGCGGATTGAGCAGTTGCAGGCCGATGCCGCTGAACAGCAGCAGGGCCAACCCGACGACCCGCAGCCGCTGCGGGCGGAGATACACGCCGAGCAAATGGCGGTGCCCGGCGAACGAAACAGACATAGACATGCCTCCAGGAGAGACCTTGATTCGCGTGATGCACTTGATTCACGTGATCTTAAAGACAAAAGCCACGGGCAGGGCGGCTGCTCGTGGCTTGCTGATGGCGTGCGCGGCGGAAAGGCGGAGCGTCAACGACGCCCCGACCGGTCCGCCTTCACGCCGGCTGTCAGCTGACCCGCTGCCAGGCGCACCCCGCTAGGGACGCGCAAGCACCTCGGTCGAGGTCTTGCGGCGAGAAGGGGTGTGTGATGCTGACATGCGTTGCTCTCCTGGAATTTGTGCTATATCTGTGCGCGTCTTGCCCGCACGAAGGTAGTATATACAGGGTATGGATGGACGTCAAGAATCGGTGCGTTGTCGATTGGGCGTCGGGCTTACCGCCACTGGACGCAAGGCGTTTTGCGTGAGGGTACGCGCTCATAGACGTACCTGGGGTAGCCGATGAGCAGCGTGCCTCCCACTACTCGGTCGGCAGGCAGTCCCGTTGTCTCCCTGATAGGCGGTGATCCCTCGATGGCCGCGCTCACGAATCCACACCAGCACGCGCCCAGCCCCAGCCCATGTGCAGCCAGTTCCAGATACGTTAGGGCAATCGAGGCATTCGATTCCTGCCCTGGCAGCACATGAGCGATGATTAGGTGCGGTGCATTACGGCAAACGACATCGAACTGCCGTTCCTGAGCAAAGGCGAAAACGCGGAGGTAACTGCGTGGCCAGTCGCCAGAGACAGCCTGCTGATAAAGCCAGTCGAGGGCCAGATTTCCGAGGCGCCGAACGACCGCGCTATCATAGATCACTAACCATTCCACAGGCTGCGTATTGCCGGCAGAGGGGGCGTAACTGGCCATATCGAGTAGCCGGGTAAGGATCCCCTGCGGTACCGGCTGCTCGGAGAACGTGCGAATCGACCGGCGGGTGCGCAGCAGATGCTCGACTTGGTTGGCGTCGGGGAAGATGTCCGGGCGCACCTCCTCGCATTCTGCAGGAGCCAGGTTTCGATGAGACAACGCTCCGGTAGGGCAGACGGCCACGCAGTGGCCGCAGTCTATGCAGTCGAGCTCAGCATGTGCCGTCGGAGTCGGGTAAGCCTCATCGTCTGTCATCTCGATGAGGTAACTAGGGCATTCGGCCACGCAGATGCCGTCGCGCAGGCATAGGTCTCTATCGATGGCGAACAGCGTCATCGGTACCTCCTGCAACCAGTATCACACCTGGCTGTCGCTCGGAGATATCTTCAGCATCCTTCAGGTTGTACTCTACATCGTCGGCTTCTTTGAGAAACTGAGTTGCACTGAAAGCCCGCCACTCCTGTTCAGTCCAGTTTTCGTAGTCCAACTTTCCACGGCGCGCCAGGATGAATGCTACAAAGTCGGCCACTTCCTGCAGCATATCATCGGGCAGAAACTCAAGCTGCCGGCGCAGTTCATCGCGTGTCGATGCAGTCATTGTCCCCTCCAAGAGGAAGTATAGCACGAGCTCTTGTTCCTCTCAAGCAATAATGACTCCGCCAGGGCGGTTTCAGAGTGCATCAGGTGAACCCACCCGGCAACTGAAGTTGCGGCTACCGTTGCGAAGTCTGCCTTCGCAGACTGGAAACTAACCGACGCAGGTCGGTTTTGCAGTGGTAGCCGCAGTTTCAACTGCCAGGCAGAAGGCACGAGTGCAACATGATTTCGCCCTGTGACTCCGCTTCCGCGTGCTCCGTTTATTCCGCGGTTAGCCTATATCACGCCCTTCTGCTTGAGCTCTGCGAGTTGATCGGCTGCATACCCCAGTCCCGCCAGCACCTCGCCGGAATGCTGTCCCAATGTCGGCGGAGGCAGGCGGTAGCTCACGGCGCCGTCCCGCATATGGGGCGGGAAGCCGAGCGACCGCACCAGCCCGGCCACCGGATGCTCCAGCTCCACGATGAACTCGCGTGTCAGCACCTGCGGCTCGGCCAGCGCCTCATCGAGCAGGTAGATGGGTCCGCAGGGGACATCCGCCGCGCGCAGCCGCTCCAGCCAGACCTCTTTCGGCTGCGTCCTGAGCCGCTCGGTTACAAGCGCCTGCACTTCCGGCCGGTGGACGTTGCGCTGCGGGTTGGTCGCGTAGCGCGGGTCGTCGCGCACCTCGGGCGGGATGCCGATGGCATCGCACAGCCGCGTCCAGATGCGGTCGGTGCCGCCCGCGATGATGATCCAGCCGTCCGCGGTGGGGAAGGGCTGGTAGGGCGTGATGGTTGGGTGGATGTTGCCCATGCGCGGCGGGTTCTGGCCGGTCGCGAAGTAGCTGCCCGCCAGGTTAGTCAGCCAGGCCATCTGCGACTCGAGGATCGCGGCGTCGATGGCCTGCCCGCGGCCCGTGCGCTCCCGCTCGTACAGCGCGGCCAGGATGCCGATCAGCGCATACAGCCCCACGGTCATATCGGAGATGGGCACGGGGTAGCGCATGGGCGCGCCGTCCGGCTCCCCGGTCAGGCTCATGATGCCGCTCATGCCCTGCGAGAGGATGTCGTAGCCCGGCTGGCCGGCGCGCGGCCCGGTGTGGCCGAAGGACGAGATCGAAACGTGAATCAGCCGGGGGTTGCGGGCGAGGCACGCGTCCGGGTCGAGCCCGAGCTTCTGCATGGAGGCGAAGCGGGGCAGGTTGTTGACGAAGATGTCAGCGGCGTCCACCAGCCGGTGCATGATGGCCTGGCCTTCAGGCGCGGTGATATCCAGGGTCACGCTGCGCTTGTTGCGGTTGGTGGACATAAAGTAGGCGGACTCGCCATTCACGAAGGGCGGGCCCCAGCCGCGCGTCTGGTCGCCCTGGCCGACGCGCTCGATCTTGACCACATCCGCGCCCATGTCGCCCAGGTACATCGTGCAGTACGGCCCGGCCAGCGCCTCGGTCATGTCGATGACGCGGATGCCGGCAAGAAGTGGCGAAGTCGGTGTAGGCATGTTTTTCCCTATGTGCAATGAATGTCGTAAAAGGCACTGAAAATAGCACACAGATGACACTGATCGGACTGATTGACCGGATCAAGACATAAAGCGATCATGAAAATCAGTCTGATCAGCGTTTATCAGCGTTCTATTTGGCTCTACCCTCTGGGATTCATCTAGCCCTTACTGTCTCTGGGCGCGGCGGCGGTCGGAGATGCTCGTCGCGGGGCCGCCGCGGTAGACGTTGATGATCTCGGCCATGATGCAGACCGCGATTTCGGCGGGCGTGTGTGCGCCGATGGCGATGCCGATGGGCGCGTACACCCGGTCGAACTTCGCCGGGTCGATGCCCTGTTCCTCGGCCAGCAGTTGAAAGACCGCATCCACCCGCCGCTGCGAGCCGATCATGCCGATGTAAGCGACCGGGCGATCCAGCACCTCCAGCAGGCACTCGACGTCGTGGCTGTGCCCGCGCGTGACCAGGACGATGTAGGTGTCCGCGTCCATCGGCAGGTCGCGCACCGTCTCGCGCAGGGGCGCGGCGAGCAGCTTTGCGGCCGTCGGGAACCGCTCGCGCGTGACGAACGCGGGCCGGTCGTCCAGCACAGTCACCGCGAAATCGCACAGCGAGCCCAGTTGCGCCAGGGGCAGCGCGATGTGCCCGCCGCCGACGATGATGAGTTCCGGTGCGCGGCGCTGCACCTCGACGAACACAGCTACATCCGAGGCGGGTCCTCGCACGGTATCGAGCGGGCGATCCGGCGCGCGCTGCCAGCCCGCAGCGGTCTGCTGGTACTGGAGCAGCCTGTGCTGGCGGCCCTGCAGCGCCTCCCGGCTGTCTGTGATGACCAGGGGTTCCAGCTCGCCCAGGTCCAGGCTGCCGAGCGGCGGCGCATCCAGCCGGACGACGGTCTGCCGGCCCGGCTGCGGCCCGCGCACGACCGTGACCAACGCGACAGGCTCGCGCGCGGTCGTGGCCGTACGCAACGCCTGTAAGGGCGAGGCATTTCCTCGCTGTTCGTTGTCACCGGCGGATGTGTCGTACACACCGTGTACGGGCGAGGCATTTCCTCCACGTTCGTCCGTATGGATGGATGCGTCGGGCGAAGGAACTTCAGGGTTCACGGATGGACCGCCGGGAAATGCCTCGCCCCGACCCATATCCGCGCCGCTGACGCGCTCCACGAACACATCCATGATGCCGCCGCACACGCCGAGCGATTGCATGGAGATGTCCTCGGTGAGGTCCACATGGACGACTTCCGGCGCTCCCGTCTGGATGACATCGAGCGCGGTGCGGATGACATCGCCCTCCCCGCAGCCGCCGCCCACCGTGCCCACGTGCCGGCCGAGCGGGTGGATGATCATCTTCGCGCCGACCTCGCGCGGGACAGACCCGCGCACGTCCACGATGGTCGCCACGGCCACCGTCTCGCCCGCAGCTATCATCTCATCCAGCTTGGTGTAGATGCTTTCCATAGTCGATACTCATGAACATTTTTGGACAGGATTCACAGGATTTACAGGATGGCGAGGAACGATCTCTAAAATCCTGTCAATCCTGTAAATCCTGTCTAAATTCAGTTCGTCTACGCGAGCGCGACGTCCTGTAGTGTGTCCACGATCTCCGATTCCAGCGTGGCGATTTCGGCCTTGACGCGCGCAGTCAGCTCGGCCAGGGGCACGATCACCTTATCGGGCCGGTCCCGGCGCTTCAGCTCCGCGCCGCCTTCCTTAAGCGACCGCTTGCCCATCGTGATGCGCAGCGGCATCCCCAGCAGGTCCGCGTCCGCGAACTTGACGCCCGCGCTCTCGCCCCGGTCATCGTACAGCACCTCGACGCCTGCGGCGGTCAGTTCCCGGTAGACGGCCTCGGCCTCCGCCTCTGCGCCCTGCAGCAGGACGAGGTGGACATGGAACGGCGCGACCGTGACCGGCCAGATCAGGCCCTGGTCGTCGTGGTGCTCCTCGGCAATGCAGGCCAGCAGCCGGCCCACGCCGATGCCGTAGGAGCCCATGACGACAGGCTGCGCCCGGCCCTGTGCATCGAGGTAGATGGCGCCCAGCGCGTCGGTGTAGCGCGTCCCAAGCTGGAAGATGTTGCCGATCTCTACGCCGCGCACAGTGCGCAGTGGGGCAGAGCAGTGCGGGCAGGGATCGCCGTCACGCGCGACCGCGATATCGGCCACGACCGCGGCCGTGTAGTCGCGGCCATAGTTGGTATTGCGCAGGTGATAGCCTTCCTCGTTCGCGCCTGCGACCAGGTTGGCAGAATGCGGGATGAGGTCATCCACGACGACCAGCACATCGCGCAATCCCAGCGGCGAGGCATAGCCGGGCGTCGCGCCCACGCCGCGAATCTCGGCCTCGGTCGCGGGCCGCAGGTCACGCGCCTGCACTGCGTTTGCCAGCTTGGTCTCGTTGACCTCCATGTCGCCACGAATCACGGCGAAGACGAACCTCTCCGTATCCCCCACGGTCGCCATCATGAAGACGGCTTTCGCAGTGCGGCTCTCCGGCACGCCGAGGAAGGCGGCCAGGTCGCTGATGGTGGAGGTGTGCGGTGTGGCAACGCGTTCCAGCGGCCGCGGCTCCTCCGGCTGCGGCTGCGGCTTGTGAAACGCAGCAACCTGCCGGTTGGCCGTGTAGCCGCACGCGTCGCACAGGGTGAGCGTATCCTCCCCGATCGGGGTAATGTACATGAACTCGTGCGCCAGCTTGCCGCCCATCATGCCGACGTCCGACTGCACGGCAAGCGCGGGCACGCCGCAGCGGCCGAAGATGCGGAAGTAGGCCGTGTAATGGCTGCGGTACTGTTCGGCCAGCCCGTCGAAGTCCAGGTCCAGGCTGTAGCTGTCGAGCATGGTGAACTCGCGCACGCGAATCAGCCCAGCGCGTGGCCGCGGGTCATCGCGCCACTTGGTCTGGATGTGGTAGACAAGCGCCGGAAGCTGGCGGTAGGAGCGGATTTCGCTGCGCGCGAGGTTGGCGACGACCTCCTCGTGCGTCATTGCCAGCACCATGTCGCGGTCGTTCTTGTCCTTGAATCGCCCCATCTCCGAGCCGATCTGATACCACCGGCCCGTCTCCTGCCACAGGTCCGCAGGGTGGACGACCGGCATGGTCATCTCCTGCCCGCCGATGGCGTTGATTTCCTGTCGCATGATGGCTTCGATCTTCGACAGGGAGCGCCGGGCCAGCGGCAGGTAGCTGAAGATGCCCGTGCCGAGCTGGCGGATGAAGCCCGCGCGCAGCAAGAGTTGGTGGCTGATGACCTCGGCATCGGCCGGCGCTTCACGCAGCGTCCGGCCGAACAGGCGGCTCATGCGCATGATGACCTCGCTCGTTCGTAGTCCTCCGGCGTGTCCAGGTCTGCCAGGATGGACGGTGTATGGAGTGTCAGGTATTCTACCATAGCCCGGTGGTCGGCCAGCACGCGGCGGAGGTTATCAGTCGCGGCCAGGATCGCGGGCCACAGGCGGCGCGGCAGGAGGATGGGATGCCCCGCGCGGAGGTTGTAGCTGGGGATGACTACGTGCTGCCAGCCGCTCGCGGCCCCGGCCGCCAGGAGGGCCTGCACGGTCGTGACCTGCATCTGCGGCTGGTCGCCCAGGCAGAGCAGCACGGCGGGATGGAGTGACATGGCTGCGGCGGACCCGGCATCTGAGGATGCCGGGCTCCGCAGTTGGCGTGTGCGGAGTTCCGCGTCCTTAGATGCGGAACGGCCTTCTGCGGTCAAGGCAGCCAGCCCGACCTGGATGGAACTGAGCATCTCGCCGGAGGCGTAATCCGGGTTGTGGACGAGGCGGGCCGATACACCGGTCGCCTGTGCCGCCGCAGCGACTTCCGCCTGACGGTTACCGGTGACGACGATGATTTCGGTGATGCCTGCCGCGTCCAGCGTCAGCAGCACCTGCCCGATGACTGTCATCGCGCCCCACGGCAGGGTCAGCTTGAAGCGCCCCATACGCCGGGAGAGTCCGGCCGCGAGGATGAGTGCGGGGATTGTCACACGCGCATCCACGGCGGCTGCAGGGCGGCAATCTCGGCATAGACGGGACACTCAGGATCGTGTGCGCCGGGCAGGTAGCCTGTGCTGACGAGGAACTCGCGCACGATCTCGCCGCCGGTGAAGCGGAAAGTGCGCTTGAACAGCCTGACCCATTCCGCCAGCGTCTGCGGGTGATGGGCGTCCAGCCAGTCCGCAAATGAGCCGTATTCCGCCCGCAGCTCCAACACGCGTCGCGCGTTCTCGATGACTGCGTGGACCTTCAGCCGGTTGCGGATGATGCCCGCGTCGGCCAGCAGCCGCGCAACATCCGCTTCGCCATAGGCCGCGACCTTCTCAGGGTCGAAGCCATCGAACGCGGCCCGGAAGTTGGCCTGCTTTCTGAGGATGGTCGTCCATGAGAGCCCCGCCTGGTTGATTTCCAGGGCCAGCCGCTCCAGCAGCGCGGCATCCGCGCGCAACGGGAAGCCGTACTCGGTGTCATGGTAAGGCTGATGGACCGGGTCGGTGCGGGCGACGTCGCAGTAGCTCGGCATGGATTTCCCCTGCTCCACACGGCACAGCGGTCACAGGTTGAAGGTTGCAGGTTGAAAGTTGCCAGCATGGCGGGTCATGCCCCAAATGGGCAACCTTCAACCTGCAACTTTCAACCTGCAACTTTTCAACCTAAATGTCCGCTGTGGTTGCTGCTTACGGCACCGATGTCGTCGCGTTCGTGTCCACTGTCGGCTGGATGCCCGGCCCGGCAAGCACGATAGTCGGCAGGACGCCCTCCGGCGTGAAGATGATCTTGTCGGTCGCCTTCAGCGCGCTGGCATTGGCAAGTGCGGTCTGGATTGCCAGGTAAGCGGGATTATCCCCAAACAGCTCCGCCTTGACAATCTCGGCGGCCAGGTCCGCCTTGGCCTTCTCGGCTGCGGCGCGGGCGACGGCCTGGTTGATCGCCAGGTCACGCTCTGCGGAGAGCAGCTCGTTGTTCTTGGTGGCCTCGATGACCGCGCGCTGTGCCTCGGCCTTCTGCTTTTCGAGCTCGGCTAGGAGGGTCTGCTGCCGCGCCTCTTCCTGCACGCGGCTCTGTGCCACGCGTACCTCACCCTGTTGCCGCGCCTGTTCGGCGGCCGCCTCGGCCTCCGCCTTGAGCTTGTCTTGCGCGGCCTTCTCCGTGTTCAGCCGGCTCTGCGTGGTCGCATCCAGGATAGCCTGCGCCTCGGGCGAGAGGATGATGTTGGGCACGACGACGTTGGCGATCTGCAACCCGTAGCTGTCGGCCAGCCGGCTGAGCTCCTCGTCGATGCACTCGCGCAGCACGTCGCGGGCCGTACCGATCACGTTGTCGTTGAACGTGCGTTCACCGATGCAGACCTTGGCGGCCTGTCGGGCCAGCCCTTCGACCCGATCCTTGAGGATGGATTCCTGGAGATAGACCTCGCTGTATTGGGCCCAGTTGTTCTTGAGCAGGTCGGCCTGGGCGAGGTTGGGCCGGAAGATGTCGCCGGAGACCATCAGCCCCAGGCGCTGTCGGTCCTTCGTGATGATTTCCTGATCTTCGACGGTGAACGGCACGGCCGAGCTGGGCACCTTCTTCAGCTCGACATACAGACCCACGTCGGAGTACAGGCCAGGCCCGACGACTTCGTGAATCTTACCGCCGCGGAAACGAACGCCGACTTCCTGCTGTTCGACCCGCTGCATGAAATAGAAGAGGTTGCTGCTGAACAGCACGACGAGGGCAATCAGCACGAACACCACGACGATGGCAACGCGGAGGATGCCCAGGTTGACGCGCGGGACGGGGTTGGCTCTCATGGGTAACTACTCCTGTAACGGTCAAGACGCGCTGGCTCGTGAGAAAAAAAGCAGAGGGCACGACCACGCGGCCGGCTGCCCCCTGCCTGTAGGTTCCGAAAGGCGGTTTGCAGGATGCAACAGCGCTGCACTCTGCGCGCCTTCTGTGTTTCTAGTACAGGAACATCGGTTTGCCGAGCATGCTCGCAACCTTCGGGCGGTAGCGCTCGCGGTCGTACATTTCGTCCACATCCACCCGCTTGATGCCCGAAATCACGGTGCTGAGCGGAATGTGAGTGTATTTGCCGTCGCGCAGCGCCACCATCCGGCCCGAGCGGCCCTGGGCAATCAGATCGGTGGCGAGGTTGGCGTAGCTCAGTGCGACCATCCGGTCGAGCGAATCGGGCGCGCCGCCGCGCATCAGGTAGCCGAGCTGCTGGTAGATGGTGTTCTCGCCGGTGATCTTCTTGATCATGTCGCTGGTGAGCTGCCCGACGCCGCCCAGCTTGCGGTGGCCGTAGGCGTCCGCCTCGCCGGTCTCGATGATGTCGCCGCCGATCATGGTGGCGCCTTCCGAGATGGTCATGATGGCATAGTTGCTGGGGTTGGCGCGCTTATCCTCCAGCAGGAGGGCGGCCAGCCGGTCCATGTCGAACGGTACTTCGGAGATGATGGCACGGTCTACGCTGCCCAGATAGGCGGCAAAGAGCGACGTCTCGCCGGAGTTGCGGCCAAAGAGCTCGATGACGGCAATGCGCTCGTGCGAGCCGGCGGGCGTGCGCAGCGAGGTAATCAGGTCGACGCTGCGGGTGACCGCGGTGCTGAAGCCGATGCAGTAATCCGTGCCGTAGACGTCGTTATCCATCGTCTTGGGGATGGCGACGACGGGGAAGCCTTCCTGGTGGAGCCGCGCCGCGTAGCTGAGCGTGTCATCGCCGCCGATGGCAACCAGGCCGTCGACCTTCAGGTGCTGCATGACGCGCAGTACGTGGGGCGTCATGTCGATCATCCCGGTCTCAGGGTCGGGCTTGTTGAACGTGGGCTGCAGGAACGCAGGCACATCCTTCGGCTTCACGTGGGAAGGCCGGGTGCGCGAGGTATGGAGGAACGTGCCGCCGGAGCGATCGATCTTGCGCACGACGGCCTTGTTGAGCCGCATCACCCAGCGCCAATCTTCGGAGGGGTCTTCGGGGTTGACGTTCACAGGCCCGGCCCAACCGCGCCGGAAGCCGATGATCTCAGTGCCATCCTCGATGGCGCGATCCACAACCGCCTTGATGCAGGGGTTGAGGCCCGGAACGTCGCCGCCGCCGGTCAAGATGGCGAGCGTTTTCATTTTTGACATCCTAGTTTTCTCCTGCGGGGATTCAACATCACGCGACGGAAATAAGAGGCAACTGGGCCGTGCGTGCTATCATGCCAGGTGTTAGTTTAGCGCGAGGCGGGGATTTTGGCAAGTTCGTGGAAAACCTTTCGAGCCCAGGACAGCCAACGGCCACCTCTCGCGCAGGCGAAGGTGGCCGTAGGGCCATGTCTGAGACAACATTTCGGGTCGCGGTGTGGATGCTGCGCTCCCTGAGAGGCCCCGTCGGAGATAGGGCGCTCACTTGACGTGAGCTCGCTTACTCGGAGGCCATCAGGCGCGTGTTTTCCTCGATATCGATCAGCAGCGCAATGATGCTGCCAAAAGCATAGAGTTGGACGAACCAGACAATCGCCAGGACCGGCAAGGCCCATGAGCCGGCCGTGAAGATGCCTTTGAGCACCCCCATTTCCGCGGACATGCCCCCGGCTGCGCCCAGGCCGGCCACCAGACCCACGATACCGGCGATCAGGATCACAAACGCAACCACCTTCAGGATTGTCGCGATGACGCGCAAGAGACGATATCTACGCGTTACGTTCATAGTCGATCCTTTCTAGCGGCGCCCAGTGGCCCGCTGCCGGGCGATGATGCGCGACAGCGGGCCGCCGGGGTGCTATGCATCGGCGCAGCGGTTGGCCTACTGCATCTTGACCGGAATAGCCTCGACGCCCTCGGCGCGCGGCAGGTGGACCAGGATGGAGACGTCTGTGTTGCTCAACAGCGGTACGAGCTGGTCCACGATGTTCCAGTCAATCGGCATGTGCGCGTACATGCGCTGGGCCGCTTCCAGGGTGTTCTGCAGCATGACCTGGTCCCAGGACACACCGGGCAGCGGCATGCCGTTCACGTACAGGTACAGGCCGTCGCCCTTGCTGCGCAGTTGCAGGAACTGCACGTTGCTGGCCTGAGCCTGCTGGATGTAGTACGGGTGCAGGGCCAGCGGGGCGTTGATGCCCGCATTCGCCAGGTCACGGGCCGAGATGCCCATGATCGAGGGCACGCCCTGGCCGTCATACTTGATCTCGAACTGCATGACGGCGGAGGCCGGGCCGTTGGCCGGCATCGGGGTCGCCATCACGACATCGTCGGTAGCCAACGCAATGGCCTCCGTGCCCTCGGCCATCGGGAACTTCACCACGATGGAGAGGCCAAGGCGCTTTGCGATGGGGGCCAGCTTCTCAACCAGGCCGCCCAACTGCTCGTACTGCGGCCCGAGCATCTTGACAAACCCACCCGCGGCTTCCAGGGAGCCATCCTGCCAGCTCACATGCGGCATGAGTTTGCCGTTAACCATCATCGCCAGCCCGGTGCCGGTCTGCCGGAGCTCGACGTGCTGGACGTTCGCGACCTTCATCCAGTTGATGTACGCGGGGTCCAGGCGATACGCGCTCAGGTCCAGGTTCATGCCGACCGACTGGGCGAGGGTCTGCACGTCCAGTCCTTCGAGGCTCGGGTTGCCGTCTTCGCCGAAGGCGATGACGATCCGAGGCAGCGCGATCACAAACTGCTCGCCATTCTCGGTTTCTGGCGCGGCAGCCGGCATGATGGCGGGGCCACAACCTGCCATCAAGAGCCCAACAATGGCTAACGCAACGACGACTCTTCGCATATAGCACCTCCGTTGTGTGTTAGGAAGAGATGAGGTCTCAGGCCCTATACCTGGACCGGCGGACGACGATATTTGATATCAGTGGAGCATTGCTGGCTCCGCCCGCACGGCGAGTGGCAGGTTCCATGCGGGCGCTCGACGATCCCGCTCCACTGCTATCGGCATAATAGGTGGGGTCGAGACGTCCCATCGGGACGTCTCGACGATGTATGGTGCCGTCGTTATTCGTGCATCTTGGCCGGAATGGGTTCCTGGCCCGCAGCAATCGGGAAGTGAATCATAATACCCACATCGGCGCGGTCCAGGTACGGTACGACCTGTTCGAGCAGCGGCAGAAGCTGGTTATCCGCGGCCAGCTTGCGCACGACATCCATCAGGTTGGCAAGCAGTTGGGTGTCCCAGTTCAGCGTCGGCAGCGGCTCGCCGTTGGTGTAGATGATCGCACCCGCAGGATCGGTCTGGAACTCGACCGTTTGCAGGTTGGCTGCCTGGATGTTCGCGAGCGTGTCGGCAGGGAGGGCGAAGTTGACGCCTACGGTTGCCAGGTCATCTGCGCTCAACCCGAGCAGCCCCGGCCGGCCCTGCTCATCGAACTTGGCCTCGAACTTGACGATCATGCCTGCGGGCTCGGTGCTGGGGGTAGGCTGGAACTTCTTGGCCTCGTTGGCATCGACCATCGGGATCTCAGCCGCATCCCCGCGCGGGAAGCGCAGGACGATGTCAAGGCCCAGCCGCGTGACCAGGGGCAGCAGTTGGCGGATCATCTGGGCGTTCTGCACGTCCATGAAGATGTCCGCGACGTCAAGCGCCCGCGGCAACGACTCCGCCGACCAGCCCAGGTGGGGCATGGGCTGGCTGTTCACGAAGAACAAGATGCGGTCACCGACGGCAGCGATCTCGATGTGCTGGATGCCCGCATCCACCATCTGCTGCACGGTGGCCGGCGGCACCTTCATGGCAGAGGTGTCGACGCCAAACATCCCAAGCAAGGAGGGGCTGATGCCGAGCAGGCTGGGATTGCCTTCGGCATCCAGATCGACGACCAGGCGGGGCAGAGCAACCTGGAAGATTTCGCCGCCAGCCGTGCCTGTTTCCGACGACTGGACTGCTGCGCCGCTGCCGCAACCGGCAAGCGCCAAGGCGACCACGAGGAGCAACCACACCGGAGAACGTTGTCTCATGAGTACCTCCGCATGCAAAGAGAGAGGCGATGCGCCTGCGACTTCAAGCGCCGAGCGACTACTACACAATTATAATGCAGGCCGTGCAACTTATCAAGTCTATTTTCTCTACACGCGCCTGTAAAATTATGCACTATTATCCTGTAGTGCAAGCCAGATCTTCTCGCTGGTGAGCGGCATGCTGTCCAGCCGGATGCCGGTGGCATCGTAAAGCGCATTGGCAATCGCCGGGGCCGTCGGCACCATCGGATGTTCACCGACGCCGCGCGCCCCGAAGGGGCCATCGTCCTGCGGCACCTCGACGATGATGTTCTCCGTTTCGAGCGGCGCATCGACGGCGGTTGCGATACGGTAGTCGGTGAAGTTGGGGTTGCGCGGCACGCCGTGGTCGAGGATGATGCTCTCCAACAGTGCAGTGCTCAACCCCTGGACTGCGCCGCCCTCCATCTGCGTGCGCACCATCTCCGGGTTGATCGCCTTCCCCACGTCAAAGGCCGACACGATCTTCAATACCTGCATCTCGCCGGTCTCGGTGTCGACTTCCAGCTCGACGGCCTGACAGCCGGTGGTGAAATGAACCACGGCACGCGGCCCCTGGCCGGTCTCCGGGTCCAGCGGGGTGACGTAGTCCGGCATGAACCGGCCCTGTGCGACGACCGGCGCACCCACGAACGTGCCGTCCTTGCGCTGCACCCCGTAGATGCAGATGTCCTTGAGCGGGACGGACTCCTCCGACCGGTAGCTCACGACCTGGCCGTCCACGATGTCGAGATCGTTGATATCTTCGCCCCACGCCTCAGCCACGGCCTGCAAGACCTGGGTGCGGGCGGCGTCCGCCGCGCGCAGCACCGCGTTGCCCATGCTCCATGTCAGGCGGGAGGCCACCGTCTGCCACTCGTAGGGGCTATAGTCGGTGTCCACCGTGTTGACGCGCACGTCCTCGACCTTGATGCCGATGCCCTCGGCCGCGAACTGGGCCATCGCGGTCAGCGCGCCCTGGCCGATGTCCACGCCGCCGATGCTGACCGTCGCGGTGCCGTCTTCGTTCAGGCGCACTACCGCGCTGGAGCCAGGATTCGGGGGCATGGCCGGCGCTTTCCACATCGCAGCCAGTCCTTTACCACGACGTTTATGCGGCGAAGAAGATACGGTTTTTTGTCCCCAATTTATGGCTGCTGCCGCTTTGCGAATGCACTCGCTCAGGCCGGTCGGGTGCATGGTCATGCCGGTCAGCGTCTCGTCGCCGTCTTTCAGGCAGTTCTTCAGGCGCACTTCGACCGGGTCGAGCCCGAGCTTGTGAGCCATCTGGTCGATGTGCTGCTCGATGCCGAAGTGAATCTCGGGCATCCCGAAGCCGCGCATCGCGCCGCCGACCGGGTGATTCGTGTAGACGCAGTAGCTGTCCACGTGGATGTTCGGCACGTAGTACGGCCCGGTGCCGCTGTAGCCTGCGGCGCGGGTGATGTTGACCCCATACTCTGTGCTCGCGCCGCCATCCCAATAGAACCGGTTGTGCATGGCCGTGATGCGGCCATCTTTCGTCATGCCCATCTTCAGGATGGCGACGAGGCCCTGGCGCACGAACGTGGTGTAGAACTCCTCCTCGCGCGTCATGCGCAGCTTCACGGGCCGGCCCTTCGCGTGCATCGCCAGCGCCACCGCCGCGCCTTCCATGCTGACGCCGGCCTTGCTGCCGAACCCGCCGCCCACATAGGGCGTAATCACGCGCAGCTTGCTGTGGTCGATGTGCAGCGCCTTCGCGATGAGGTTGCGCTGCGCGAAGGGGGATTGGCTCGACGACCAGAGCGTGATCTTGCCGTTGACGTTCTGCTGCGCCACGCAGACGTGCGTCTCGAGCGGGACGTGCTGGATGTGGGGCACGTGGTATTTGTGTTCGTAGACCAGGTCCGCCTCGGCCCAGCCCCTGTCCATGTCGCCCTTGCGCACCTTGAACCAATTGGAGATGTTTGTGCCGGGCTGCGGGAAGACGAACGGCACGACCTCGTAGGATGCCAGGTCCGGGTGGATGATGGGCGCTTCCGGGCTCGCGCCATATTCCGGGTCGAACACGCCGGGCAGCTCCTCGTACTCGACCTCGATCAGGTCCAGCGCCTGGGCGGCAATCTCGGGCGTATCTGCGGCGACGCCGGCCACAGCCTCCCCGACCGAACGCACGCGGTCCAGCGCGAAGATGCGGCGGTCCTTGAGATAGAGGCCGGTGAGGCCGGGAAAGTCCTCGCCCGTCACCACGACACGGACGCCGGGCAGGGCTTTGGCCCGGCTCACGTCGATGCGCACGATGCAGCCGTGGGCGATGGGACTGCGCTTGAGCGCGCCGTGCAGCAGGCTCGGCCCGAACTGCATGTCATCGACGTAGGTTGCCGCGCCGGTCACCTTTTCGCGGCCCTCGATGCGCGCGGGGCTGGTGCCGATGACGGTGTGCTTCTTGGCGTGCTGGCTCATCTTGGCACCTCTCGCCCAGTCTGAGCGGCCATCTTCACCGCATCGATGATGCGGATGTAGCCGGTGCAGCGGCAGAGGTTGCCGACGAGCGCCTCGCGAATCTCGGTGTCGGTCGGGTCGGGATTGCGATCCAGCAACGCGCGGGCGTTGACCAGGATGCCCGGCGTGCAGAAGCCGCACTGCGTGGCGCCGGTGGCGACGAAGGCCTCCTGCAGCGGGTCGAGCTGGTCGTCGTGGGACAGGCCTTCGATGGTCACGATGGTCGCGCCATCCGCTTCGGGCGCCAGCACCATGCAGGAATTGACCGGCTCGCCGTTCATCAGGACCGCGCACGCACCGCACTCGCCGGCCTCGCAGCCGTTCTTCGTGCCGGTCAGGACGAGCTGCTCGCGCAGCACCTGCAGCAGCGTGTGGTGGGACTCAACCCCCAGCGTGTATGGCTCGCCGTTGACGGTGAAGTGGATGGTGTGGTTCATGCGGCGCCTCCGGCGGCTGATGTGAGCGCATCCTGAGTGGGTGGGCGGCCCAACGCAGATGACGGGCTCTCACCAGTCGAAGGAGCGGCCAGGCGCGCCAGCACGCTGTTCACCCCCCGGCGCGTCAGCACGGCGACCATGCCCCGGCGATAGGCGGCGCTGGCACGGATGTCGTCGATCGGGCGAGCGGCTTCAGCAGCCAACTGCGCAGCGCGGGCCACGCCCTCCGGCGAGGCATCTGCTGCCAGGGCGGCTTCGGCCTCCGGTGCGCGCAGCGGCGTCGGCCCGGCCGCGCCGATGGTGATGCGCCACACAAATGGGTCCGCCTCCTTCGACTGGTGGCCCGTCATCCTCCAGGTTGCGTCGTCCACCCGCTCAGGATGCTCCGGTTGCCCGCTGCCAGCTTCCAGCTTCCAGCTTCCGGCCCATACAGCCACACTGACGATCGAAATGTCGCCCACCTTCGTGCGGCCCAGCTTGTTGAACGCGCCGGCAGAACGGGGCGCAACCGGAGGCAGGTGGATGCTCGTGAGGAACTCGCCCGGCTGGAGTGCGTTGCGCCGCGGGCCGGCGAAGAACTCGTGGACCGGGATGCGCCGCGGGCCCTGGGCCCCGTAGACCTCCATGACGGCTTCCAGGCAGTACAGCGCGGGTGCGCTGTCAGCGGCCGGGCTGGCGTTGCAGCAGTTGCCGCCGACCGTGGCCCGATTGCGGAGCTGATAGGAGGCGACCGATTCGCAGCACTGCGCCAGCAGGTCGTAGTCCTGGCGGACGAGGGGGTGGGCGGCCACCTGGTTCATCGTGCAGGCCGCGCCGATGACCAACCAGCCGTTGTCGCTGCGCGCGATGTCGCACATACCGGGCAGATGTTTCAGGTCGATGATACGCTCAGGGCGAATGAACCCACCACGCACGCGGATGAGGAGATCTGTTCCGCCCGACAGCGGGCGGGCTGTGCCGTTGCCGGAGGCTAACAGCGCACTTGCCTCGGCAAAATCCTGGGGAATGATGTAATCAAAAGGCCGCAACGTTGCTTACCTCGGGATCGCGATGGTGGTAATAGACGGTGCAGGGAAGCGCACCACCCGCCCCTTGCCTGACACAGATGTACGATATCAGGCAAGGGGTATTCTACATGACTTTGTCGTTAAGGTCAAGCACGCGTGCTGTGCGCCTGGTATTGTACAAGCTACGTACAATGTACGCAACCCTGACGCTTGACCGTCGCAAAGCCTACTCAAGGTTGCTGCGCTTCAGCAAGCGGACAGCAAGGGAGCATCCTACTCGAGGTTGCTGCGTTCGACGACGCCGAACCGGGACGGCGGCAGGACGACGAACAGCAGATTCATCAGGATGCCGACGATGGCCGCAAATACGATGGCCGGGATGCCGTTCGGGAAGAGCACCGGAATCTTGAAGGGGAACAGCCCGTCAGGCAGCGCCATCGCGCCGCCGATGCCCAGGATCAGAATGGTCGCACCGACAGCCAGGTTCTTCGGGTCGAACAGGTTGACCCGCTCGCTCTGGAGCAGCGCGATACCTTGCTTGCCGATGACGCCGAACAGATAGATGGCCAGGCCGCCCGTCACCGCAACGGGGATGGTGTTGACCAGCGCGGCCAGCTTGCCGACGAAGCCGAGCAGGATCGCAATGCCGCCCGCCGCAAAGAGGACGGGGATCGAGTAGTTGCGGGTGATCGCCATCAGCGAGTTGTTCTCGCCGTAGTTCGTGCCCGCGCAACCGCCCAGCAGGCCCACCACGATATCATCCGCGCCGTCAGCCACCAGGTTCAGGCCGATAAGGTTCTTGATCGAGGTCGGCTTGCGGCCCATGTCCTTGGCGAGCTGGTCGATGTAGAGGCTCATCTGATATAGGTGGGCGGTGGATTCGGGGATGGTCGCGATGGCGATGAGCGCGACGCTCACCACGACAGACCAGGCGCGCGGGTCTGTGAAGGCCGGGAAGGTGATGTTGGGCACGCGCAGCCAGTCAGCGGCCCCGATCAGCCCGAAGTTGACCAGGCCGAAGGGGATGGAGATGAGATAGCCGACAATCGCGCCCAGCAGAATCGGCAACATGCCGAGCAACCCGCGGCCTTGCAGATAGACCGAGAAGGCGACTGTGATGATCAGGGTGATGAACGCGATCAGCCAGTTGGCGCCGGCCATGCCGAGCGCGGAACCAGCCAGGGCAATACCGATGACGATCGCCATGCTGCCGGTGACGACGGGCGGCAGCACACGGTCGAGCGCCGCCTTGCCGACGCGCTGGATCAACAGGCCCAACAGGATTTCGATGACCGCAGTGCCCAGGATGCCGACCTGCGCGATGCGCACGCCTTCGGGACAGTAGACCGTGTTGGGATCGTTGAAGCAGTCAGGCGCATAGAGGGTCATCACAACGATGATGACGGAGATGTAGCTGAAGCTGGAGCCGTAATAGAGTGGGATGCGCCGGCCGGAAACGAGCAGGGCGACAATGGTGCCCAGACCGCTTGCCAGCAGGGTGACGCCGACATCGAACTTGGTCAGGATAGCCACGAGGACGGTGGCCGGGAACATGGTCAGCACCTGCTGAAAGCCGAGGCTCAGCATGGCGCCGATGGGTGGGGTGTCTTCCGGCATGTAGCCGAGGACGGCCTTCGGCTCTTTCGCGGTTCTGTCGCTTCGCGCGGTCATGAAGCAGGTCTCCTTTGTCTGGAAGATGGGGAACAAAGAAAAAAGGACAGTTTGCCTGGTGAGCAGGGGAGTGCCAGGCTCCCGGGGTGTCGGTTGTGTGTGGCAACCACCTCCAGAGCGCGCGGGTAGATGGGATGCGTCCCTGACGCACTATGATATCACATAGCGCGCGCGAATGTGCAAATGCGACGGACGAGGAATGACGAATGACGAAAACGAACGACAGTTGCTCGCTAGGCGCGTTTCGCCGGCTCGAACCGGCTGCGCGCGGGCGTCAGGACGTTGCCGTAGGCGGCCAGGTTGCGATCCGCCAGGTGATCGAAGGTCATCGGGCTGACCGTGCCGTAGGTGATGCGCTTGATCGGGTCCGGGTCCAGCTCTGCGAAGACGACTTCCTGTGTCCCGCGGCCCTGGGCCAGCTTGTGGCTGATGGGGTCCACGATCATGCTGTGGCCGAAATAGTAGTTGTCGCCTGCGTCCGGGCCGACGCCGTTGCACGCGACGATATACACATGGTTGTCATAAGCGCGCGCCCGGTTGGTCAGCTCCCAGATCTCGAAGGAGCGCAGCAGCGCGCTGGGCCGGCAGATGACCTCCGCGCCCAGGATGGCCTCGGCGCGGTACAGCTCGGGGAAGTCGCCGTCGTAGCAGATGGTCAGGCCGATGGATGCCAAGGGGGTGTGGATGACGCATGGTTCCGTGCCCGCGGTGGACCAGCCGGCCGTGACCTCACCCCCCAACCCCCTCTCCTGGACGTGCGAGCTTCGCTCGCCCCGGTTCAGGAGAGGGGGAGTAAGGGGGTGAGGCTGCTTTCGTTCCGTCGGGAACAAGTGCGTCTTGCGATAGACGCCGAGAATACTGCCATCCGGCCCGATCAACGCGGCAGAGTTGTAGACCACCCCGCGTTCAGTTCCGCGTTCGTAGGTCGGGAACACCAGGTAGATGCCCAGCGCCGCGGCGACCTGCTGCGCGGCCTCCGAGAGGCGGCCCGGCAGCACGTCCACCAGGTCCCACAAGGCCTCCGGCCCGATGTCGGGCGTGAAGCCGGTCGTGCAGGTTTCGGGCAGGACGACCAACTGCGCGGCACTCTCGGCCACCGCGCGGCGGGTCCACGCGACCGCGCGGTCGATGTTCGCGCGGACATCCATCGGCACGACCGCGTACTGGGCACAGGCGGCAGTGAAACGTTGCATGGCGGCTCCAGGTTTGGACGGGATTGACAGGATTGACAGAATGAGACTCAGTAAAATCCTGTCAATCCCGTCAATCCTGTCAAATAATAACTTCAGCTTCTGACGGACAGGGCGTTGATGCTCGCGACATGGGCCGGGTCGTACGCGTCGCCGAACTTGGTGACGGGCAGGCCCGCCTTCTTCGCCATCAGTTCCTCGTATTCGGCATCTTCCAGGAACGCAACGCAGCGGCCGATGCTTGACTCGCCGTCCACGTAGCGCCAGGGGAAGAAGCCGATGGTCGTCCGCCGGTTGACGAGCAGGTCGATCTCGCCGCCCACGCATTCGGCGTGGATGATGTGGTCGGGGAACATCTCGATGTGCATGAGCTGGTACTTCGAGTCGTCGAAGCGTTCCTCGAGCGTCGTGCCATACTTGCGCTGGAAGTGCGCGTTCGCCTCTTTGGCCTGCCGCGGCATCCACTGGCGGATGATGGTGTTCATCGGGTGGTCGGCGCTGCCGCAGTCCACGCCGATCCAGCGGAGCTTCTTCTGCTTGGCCCAGAGCGAGAACTCGCGATCCGGCCCGGGGTGCTTGACCATGTAGCGAATCTCATCTGCGGTGGGATGATCCCAGCCGAAGTGATGATAGCCGGTGTGGATGATGAGGATATCGCCCTCGCGGACCTCCACACGCTCCTCGATCATCTCTGAGGTGTAGATGTCGTAGTCGCCGCAGACGTCCGAAAGGTCCACGACCGCCGCAGGCGCGACCAGGAAATCCATATCCAGGCTGGCAATGTCCTTGCCCGCGGTGAAGAAGTGGATTTCCCCGTCGAGGTGCGTGCCGAGGTGGTTGGAGTGGGTGACGACCTGGCCGTTGGCGCCGTTCGGGGCCAGCCGTTTGAAGTACTTGACTTGCAGCGGCTCGTAGGTGGGCCAGGGCGGCGTCGCGATGCCCAGCGGGATGGTGAGATCAAGGATCTTCATGGGAAGGAAGCCTCCTCAGGTGGGGTGGGTAATGACGTAATAACTGTAGGGGCCAACCTGTGTGTCGGCCCAGCCCGAATCAGCGCGATCCGAAATCAGCGATGACGTAATAGCCCCAGCCGCCCTTGGCGATGCCGATGCCGATCTCGGTATAGCGCGTCCAGAGGATGTTGCGGCGATGGGGATCGGCGCCCGGCGGTTCGTTCCACCACATATCGAACGCGCTGCCGACGCTGCGGGAGTTGGCCCAGTTCTCGCTCTGCGTGGCGGCCGGATAGCCGGCGCGCGCGAGCCGTTCCGGCAGCCGTGCGCCGTCGGACCCGACATGGCTGCCCTTGTTGCGCGCCGCGCAGTCGTTGGCGTGGGCCTGTGCGGCTGCGGCCAGCTCTGCATTCCAGGCCAGCGGGTGAATGCCGTTGGCGGCACGCTTCTCATTGATCTGGGCGAGCAGGTGGTTGGCAGCATCGACGAACTCGGCGGGCATGCCCGCGGGTGCAGGTGCAGGGGGCGCGGCTTCAGGTGCGGGTGGCTGGTCTGCCGGTGGCTGGTCGGCTGGGGCTGCATCAGCAGCCACGGCTGCATCAGCAGCCACGGCTGCATCAGCAGCCACGGCTGCATCAGCAGCTACCGGCGCGGCGACCGGGTGCACGCCGGGAACTGCCAACACCTGGCCCGTGCGCAGCAGCTTCGGGTCCACGCCGGGGTTGGCTGCGGTGAGGCTGTCGACCGAAATGCCGAAGTCCGCGGCGATGGTCCAGAGGGTGTCGTTCTGCCGGACGGTATAGGGGGTGCTGGCGGCGACAGGCGCGGCTCCTTCCGCACCTCCTTCCGCGCCTGGGATGACGAGCACCTGCCCATTCTGGAGGCGCTGCGGGTCCACGCCGGGATTGGCCGCCATCAGCGCGTTGACCGAGATGCCGTAGCCCATCGCGATGTCCCACAGCGTGTCGTTGGGACTGACCGTGTAGGTCGCACCGCCGGTCAGCGTTGCCGGTGCGCTCTCATAACCCGGAATGACCAGGACCTGCCCCTTCTGCAGGCGTTTGGGATCGAGTGCGGGATTGGCAGCCTGAAGCGCATCGACGGAGATGTCGTGCGCGACGGCAATAGCCCAAAGCGTGTCGTTGGCCTTGACCGTGTAAGTGAAATCAGCGGTTGGAGCAGTGGCTTTGGACGCCAGCGACCCCACCGGATCAGCATACGCTGCGGCAGGGGCCAGAAAAACCAGATTTGTGAGGAGGAGCACGCGGAACAGCAAGGATTTTCGATTGTCGTTTGTGTGCATATGCGCTATATATCATGAGTTCCGCGACCGCGCAAATGTGACAAGGTGACGGGGTGACAAGGTGAAGAGGAGAACAGGAGAACAGGTGAACAGATGAACAGGTGAAGAGATGATGAGGGGAGGAGCTTGCATCCTCAGATGCAAGCGGCCCACGAGCGACGAGAGAGCACTGGAGTCGAGGCTTTAGCCGGTTTGGGAGTGAGCCGGCGTTCACAGTGTAACCGGCTGAAGCTTCGATTCCACATCACCTTGTCACCTCGTCACCCCATCACCTTGTCATAAGTACTTCAGCGCTTCGAACGCGGCGGCGAAGCACCCCGACGGCGCGGACACCAGCCCGGCCCCGACCATGCCCAAGCCGGGCTCGCGGTGCGCAATGCCCGTGTTCAGGCGCGGGGTGATGCCGGTGCGCATGACCTTGCGCACGTCGATGCCGGCGGGCGTCCCCCGGAAGTTGAGCGCGGGCAGCGTGAACGCAGGGTGCTCGCCCTGCGTGATCTCGTACATCTCCAGCGTCGCGTTCAGCGCGTCCGCGGGCGTGCCGCCCACGAACTTGACGATGGCCGGCGCGCCCGCCAGCGCGAACGCGCCGATGCCGCCCGTCTCGGTGATCGCGCTGTCACCGATGTCGGGGTTGGCGTCCGCGGCCGTGAAGCCCGGCAGCCACAGGCCGTCTACCAGGGGCGCGGGCGCGGTGAACCAGCGGTCGCCCGTCGCGCTGACACGGATGCCCCAGTCTGTCCCGTTGCGCGCCATCGTGGTGACGAGCGTGCAGCCGGGGATGCCCTCCGCGGGCATGAGCATCGCCTTCATCGCAGGCATCGAGAGGTTGAGATAGAAGTGGTCGTTGCCGTCGATGAAGCGCAATACATCCGCAACCGCCGCACGATCCGCCACCGCCTGCACCAGGGCGGGTGCGATGGCCCGGATGAACAGGGAAGTGCCCGCCTTGTTGCGGTTGTGACACTCATCGGCCATGTGCAGCGCCTGGGCCGTCATGCTGCGCAGGTCGATGGGGCCGCTCACCTCCAGCGCCGCGGCCAGCGCCGGGTACAGCACCGCGTCCATCCATTTGAGCCGCTGGATGACCTCTGGGCCGTATGCGCCGTAGCGCAGCACCTTGCCCAGCCCCTCGTTCTGCGTCGCATAGGCCAGGTTGCCGAAGGTCTCGTTGCGGATGATGAACACGGGCATGGACGGGCTGATGATGCCGGCCATCGGGCCGACCGCGCCGTAATGGTGGCACGGCGCGAACTCGATCTCGCCCGACGCGGCCAGCGCCGCGGCCTCTTCCGGCGTCCCGGCCAGCCCCTCGTAGATGAGCGCGCCCATGACGGCCCCGCGCGTGGGTCCGCACATGCGCGCCCACTCGATGGGCGGGCCGCTGTGGGTGATGAGCAGGCGGCCGCGCACGGGCGCAAAGCCGGGGATGACGTCGGCCGCGCGGCCCATGCCGACCAGCAGCGGCCGGCCCGTCGTGATGCGCCCGAACGCCTCCGCGTTGGCCGCTTCGATGTCCACGCCGGATGCCGTGTGCGTCAGCTCCGCATAGCCCTCCAGCGGCGGCCGCCATTCGACGGCAACCGGGTCCGCGCCCTGCGCGGCCATGCTGTCATGGAACGATTCCAGGCCGATGTTGATAGGGCGAAGAGGTTGGTTGAATAAGTCCATGCTGTTTCCCCCTTGACACGCACGATCCTGCGGTCTATACTTGCAGTATAGATGCGAGTATAGATTGAGGTGCTATATGACAGTTCATTCCACCAAAGTGATGATTACGCTGCCGCCGGCGCTGCTTGCGGATATCGACGAGCAGGCTGCCCAGCACCAGACCAGCCGCAGCGGCCTGATCCGGCTGGTGCTGGAGCGCTACCTCGCTGAACAACGGCGGTCTGCCCTGCGAGAGCAGCTCAAGGAAGGTTATATCGTCAACTACGAGCGCGATCGGCAGATTGCGGAGGAGTTCGCGCACGCAGATTACGAAGCCACCGTTCACAACGCGCCCTGGGATGAGGAGGCGTAACGCAATGGCCCGCCAGTGCCGTCGTGGTGAAATCTACTTTGCTGACCTCAATCCCGTCATCGGCCACGAACAGGGCGGCCGCCGTCCCGTCCTTGTCATCCAGAACGACACGGGCAATCGTTACGCCTCCACAACGATAGTGGCGCCGTTGACCACCTCGCTCAGTGAGCGCGTTTATCCTACCGAAGTGCGTGTCCCTGCCGGTGAAGGCGGCCTGCCCGCCGCGTCATCGGTCCTGCTCAGCCAGGTCAAGACGATCGACAAGGACCGCCTCGATCGGCGGGTCGGCCAGCTCGGTTCCTCGCTGATGCAGCAGGTGGACCGCGCGCTGATGATCAGCCTGGGACTGACAGACATATAAGCGGCTGCCAACGGCGCGCGACAACTCACCCTCCAAGCACCGCTGCGAACTGCTCCAGCGCCCAGTCCAGCTCCTCGCGCGTGATGACGAGCGGCGGCGCGATGCGGATGACGTGGGCGTGCGTCTCCTTGCAGAGCACCCCGCGCCGCATCAGCGCCTCGCAGAAGCGCCGCGCGCCGCCCGCTTCAGGACGCAGCTCCACGCCTACAAGCAGCCCCTTGCCGCGCACTTCCTTGATGTGCGGACTGTGGAGCTTGCGCAGCTCGGCCATCAGGTAGTCGCCCTGCACCGCGGCGTTCCCGATCATCCCTTCCTCGACCAGCACGTGCAGCGCCATGCGCGCGACCGCGCACGCCAGGGGGTTGCCGCCGAACGTGCTGCCGTGGTCGCCCGGCTGGAAGACGCCCAGCACTTCTTTGTTGGAGAGCACCGCAGAGACAGGGTAGAACCCGCCCGACAGCGCCTTGCCGATCATGGTCAGGTCGGCCTCGATGCCGTCGTGCTCCTCGGCCAGCAGCTTGCCCGTGCGGCCGAGGCCGGTCTGAATTTCGTCGGTGACGAGCGCGATGTCATGTGCAGTGCAGATGCGCCGCACATCGCGGAGATAGCCCGCGGGCGGGACGATGATGCCGGCCTCGCCCTGGATGGGTTCGACCATGAACGCGACCGTGTTGGGCGTGATGGCGTCTTCGAGCGCCTGCGCGTCGCCGAAGGGGATGATCCTGAAGCCCGGGGTGAACGGCGCATAGCCGTCGCGGTACTGCGCCTCGGTGCTGAATCCGACGATGGTCACGGTGCGCCCGTGGAAGTTATTCTCGCAGACGATGATCTCGGCCTGGCCGTCGGGCACGCCCTTGACCTTGTAGCCCCACTTGCGCACCGCCTTGATGCACGACTCGACGGCCTCCGCGCCGCTGTTCATCGGCAGCGCGGTGTGCGAGTGCGTCAGTTCGCAGAGCTCCTGGTAGAACAGCCCGAGCTGGTCGTTGCGGAACGCGCGCGAGGTGAGCGTGAGCCGGCCGGCCTGCTCCTGCATGACCTGGACGATCTTGGGATGGCAGTGGCCCTGGTTGACCGCGGAGTAGGCGGAGAGGCAGTCCATGTAGCGGTTGCCTGCCACGTCCCACACCCACACGCCCTGCCCGCGCGTCAGCACGACGTCGAGCGGCTTGTAGTTGGTGGCGCCATACTTGGCTTCGAGCGCGATGTAGTCCTGCGTGTTCACGATGACCCCCTTGTCAGTGGTGGGCGCAGTTTAGCACGGGACAGGGGTTTATGACAAGAGGGATACGGAAGGCGGTTTCGGACAGGATTGACAGGATTCACAGGATTTGAACCACGTAATCCTGTGAATCCTGTCAATCCTGTCCATGCCTACGGGTCCTGTGGCGGCGCAACCTTACCGGAGTGACTCTGCCATCTGTACCAGGTCGGTAGCGGTAACGTATTGCTCCATTCCCATCAGCATGTAGCCCTGTTCATCATCCGTCCAGAGCAGGCTGATCAGCGCGTCCCGCCCCCAGGTTCTTGTATTGGCATTCCACGCTCCGTTCACGAGGGCCGCCGGTTTGCCGTTGACCTGTACCTCTTGCACGCTATCTGGCCCCACGGCCATGCCAGGCTCTCGCATGAGCGTTTCCGGCGATGCGTACGTATACAAGAACAGCCGGTTATCGTGGCCGCGCCAGGACACCATCACCATCAGGTTTTCGTCGGGTAGGTGTGTTACGCTCACTGTCGTTTCGCGCTGATACCCTTCCGGCGTCCAGGTGGGAATCTTCAGGCCGAATGGAAGGTGCTCGCGCGCTTGCTCCAGGCTCATTTGCTCGCTTGCGATGATGTTGACTGGCTCGTTGCCTCTTGGGTACTCATCCGATGCATCGAACTTGAGATTGCCAATGGTCTGGATGATACGCTGCGCGCCTGCACGCGCCACCGGTGACAGGGTCAGCGCTGTGGCTATCGGTAATACAAGGGCGAGGGTGACAACGACGGCGATCTTCAGTGTCTTTATCCCAGGCGTCTCCGTCGTTCGCTGATTCAGCTTGACGTACAGCGCGTCGCTGAACTCGCGCCGCGGGATCTCGCGAAATTCGGCCAGGAATTCCTCGTTCATGAGCTCATCTCCCACATCTGCTTGAGCTGTTGCACCGTGCGGTGCAGAATGGTCCCGACATTGGACTCGCTTAGGCCCGTCAATTGTGCGATCGCGCGATTAGTCAGGCCCGCTCCGTACTTCAGCGCAATGAGTTCGGCTTCGCGTGTGGGCAGCTCGCACAACAGCCTCGCTAACTGGCCGATGGTCTCCTCCTGTTCCACGGCGACATCCGGCGCGACACGCTTGTCAGCCTGTTCGGTCAATTCATCGAGGGGCAGGAGCGGGCGTCTGTTGCGCCGGAGATGGTCACGGGCGACGTTGCGGGCGATGGAGAAGAGCCAGGTGGAAAAAGCTCCCAAGTTGCGACGATAGCGCATCCGGGCGCGCCATGCCTTCTCGAAGGTGGTTGCGGTGAGGTCCTCTGCGGCCGTGCTGTCGCCGGTGCGGTATCGGAAGAAGTTGTAGATGCGGGGCAACTCAGCCCGATACACCGCCTCCCAATCCACGGCGTTGGACTGTTCCCCCGCTGCACTGTGCTCAAGTGCGTTGTCCTGAACAAGCATTGCGCCACCCCTTCCTACTGCATTATACGAGGGGCGGCGCAATGTATCACACTCCGGACCTCTTCGGCATCTCAAACGACGGAGTGTAGAAATCTGTGCTCGGGCGAAGCTGCCGCCTCGCCCAGAAGGTGGGTTCCTTCTACTACTTCGCTCCCTCCAGCACAGCCTCCACCGCCTGCTCGTCCGGGCCGACCACGAGGAGGGTCTGCTTGCCGTCCAGCCGCAGGGCCGTGGTGAAACCGTGCTCCTTGTACGTGCGCACGGGCCGGCTGCTGAGCAGGTCGGCGGTCGTCTCGGTGACGCCCTGCGTGCCGAACATGGCCGACGCATATAGCTCGGCAAACTCCTGCGCATCGGCCTCGCTATCCCACACGGCGGCGGCCGCCAGCATGTAGACGGACGACTTGTCGTCCTTACCGGCCTTGTCGCCCTTCTGGAACAGGGTGTACCGGTCGCCGCCCCAGCCCGTCCCGGCATACGCGCCGGCCATCGGACCGAGCCGCGTCTGCAGGGCCAGCCGCCAGTAGAACTCACCGAAGACGTTGCTGTCCGCGACGCGCCAGGTATCCTTCAGCGCGGCGGGCAGCGCCGGGGCCTTGACGGTTACCGGCTGCTCCTGGCTGAGGTACTTGTCCACGTGAAGGATCTGCTCGGTCGAGCGGGGCGGCGCGGCGAATGCGTTGTTGAGTGCATCCAGCCCGCCCTGGTCGTACAGCAGGCTGGCGAAGGCCAGCCCCGAGGCATAGGGGAACTGCAGCGACTCGACGATGACAGGCGGCATCTGGTCCAGCTTGTCCCGGTTCAGCCGGTCGGCGCTATACGAAGCGGACGCCGCCAGCGCGTCGCTGAACCCCAGCGCCTCGTCCGCATATAGGTTCTCCGCCAACTGCGCATCGCCTTCCACCAGCGCGCGGTACGCCAGCCGCCGGTCGTCGTCCACCTGCATGGTCGGCAGGCTGAAGGTGAAGTGTTGGTCCTGTAGCGCATGGACATACTCGTGGACGATGGTCAGCTGCTCGACGGCGGACGGCGTCTTGTCGGAGACGTAGACGAACGCCTGCTTCTCCGGGTCATAGTAGCCGAGCAGCGAGGAGGCCTGTGCGCCGGTCAGCAGCTTCGCCAGGTTCGTGGTGCGCTCGATGAGGCCGAGCAGCCGCAGCACGGCCTCGTCCTGTTTGAGCGCCTCGATATCTTCATCGGCCATCGCGGCCATCTCGTCTTCCAGCTCTGCCTGGGTAATGGCTTCGAAGGGCACCGGCTTGACCGCCGGCAGTTCGCGCACTGATTCCGCCTGCGCGCCCAGCGCGCGCACCTCGTCCTCGCTCCAGGTAGCGTCGTCTGCCGCGTTGCCGCCCTCCAGCGGCTCATAGGTCACGCGGGTAAGAAACTCCTCGCCGTCGATCAGCCCGGTCATGTACTCGCGCAGCGGTCCGACGCCGGCAAAGGCCGCCAGGATCGGCTCGCCGTCGCTGGTCAGCGCGCGCACGTGCGCGCCGTTGACGACCGGCGTCATGCGCGGGGCGACGTGGCCCATCTGGGCAAGCGCTTGCAGCGCGGCGATGACGATGCGCTCCGACGACTCGCCGGGCTGCCCCCTGACCTCGATCACCAGTCCCGTCCGGCCCGGCTCCTTCTCGAAGCTGACCGTGACGGGCCGGCCGATGGCCGCGGGTAGACGCTGCGTGGCGAGGTCCTGCGCCTCCGCGTACGTGAGCCTGTACTTGCCCTGCAGCGCGGCGACGAGTTCCTCCAGGTCCGGCTCATCGCCCCGGTTAAGCTTCATGTATTTCTCGAAGGCACCGATCGCGGCCCGATACTGGTTCAGCAGGTAATAGGTGACGCCGAGGAACAGCTGCGTGGTCGCATCGGTCTTGTCCTCCAGGCTGGTCAGCACGTCGAGCGCCTCGTGCGGCTGCCCCCCGCGCAGCAGCATCCACGCGTACTGCCGAGCCATCGTCGCATCGGTGGGATCGAGCTCGTACCCGGCGGCGCACGCCTGGCGGGCCAGGTCCAGCCGGTCCTGGTCGATGTAGATGGTGCAGAGCGCATAGGCCGGCCAGCCCCAGCTCGGCCACATCATGGCCGCCAGGCTGTACTCCTGCAATGCCCGCTCCAGGTCACCCAGATCGTAGAAGTAGGAGCCGAAGACGGTGTGCTCCTGCCCGTCGCGGTGGCCGATGCGCATGGCGGCGATATACATGTCCATCGCTTCATCCGCCTTGCCGTCGTAGTACAGCACGTCTGCGGCGCGCATGTAGCCCTGGAGGTAGTAGGGGTGGATGTCGATGGCCTGCCGGGCATACTTCAGCGCGCCGGCCGTATCGCTCAAGCACCAGCGCACCGAGCTGAAGAGCTCCAGCACGGCGACGCTGCGCGGCCACTGCTTTTGGAGCGTCTTCAACTCCGTCTCGGCGCGTGTGCAGTTGCCTGCTTCGTATAGTGCGCGGGCCAGTCCAAGCCGGGTGAAGAAGTCGGTCGAATCGATGCGGAGCGCGTCCTCGTAGCGCCCGATGGCTGCGGCGCTGCCCTGGGTGTAGCGGGTGATATCGGCCAGTGCGCGCCGCGGCTCCACGGCGTTGGGGTGCGTCTCGCGCAGCTTGCTGATCTTTTCATTCGCGCGCGTGTTGTTGCCCAAGTCGATCTCGCGCCAGGCCAGGCCGATCTGCGCATAGCCATAATCCGGCGCAATCTTCGTGATGCGGTCGTATTCGTTGAGCGACCGGCTGCTCTCGCCCGCCGAGGCGTATATGTCTCCAAGCATCTGGCGCCACCAGACGAACTGCGGTTCCAGCGCAACCGCCTGTTTCAGCGCGTTGGCTGCGCGTCCGAGGTCGCCGCGATCCCCGTGGACCAGGCCCAGCGCGCCGTATGCATACGCGGACTGCCCGTCCAACTCCACCGCGCGGGCCGCTGCCGCCAGCGCGTCGTCGAGCCGGTTGTCGATGCGATAGGCACTAGCTAGCACAGCCTGCACCGCGGCATTGTCCTCCGCCAACTCGACTGCTTTCTCGGCGGACGCCAGCGCATCGGCCACTAGGTTGAGGTCGACCTGCACGTCGGCCAGCGCGATCCAGCCGGGCACATACGAGGGATCAAGCTCGACGGCCTGCTCCGCCGCGGCCAATGCGTCCCGCTGGCGGCCCATTTGCACGACGTAGGTGCGGCTCAGCCCGGTCAGCGCGGCGGCGGACTGGGCGTCCAGCTTGAGCGCGGCCTGGAATGCCTCCTCGGCGCGGGCGAAGTTGCTGACGAGTAGCGCCTCCTCGCCTGCCGCGAGCAGGTCGGGCGCGGCCGCGGGCAGGGTCGGCGTGGTAGTAGGTGTTGGGGTCGGAGTGCGTGTCGGCGAAGGCGTCCGCGTCGGACGCACGGTCGCGGTCGGGCGGGGCGTCGGCGTATCATCGGCGGAGGCGGGAGGTGCAGCCGGCAGGAGGCTGCCGGCCAATGCCAGCAGCAGCACGATGTAGATGACGCGCGCCCGCAGACGGCCCGCGCGCAGGATAGAGTGGTGCATCTTTACCCCCGAGTAATCGAGTATTGGTCGTCACCGTCAGTGACACTGTATCCTATGACGTTGTTAAGTGTGAAAAGTTTCGCGCTACCGTACGACCTCACCCCCCGGCCCCCTCTCCTGGCGACGGTGCGAACTTCCGGTTCGCACCGTCGCCAGGAGAGGGGGAGGCGGCCGTAGGCCGCACGGGGTGAGGCCGTCACTCGAACAGCCGCCGCACAACCCCGCGGGGAGTGTTCTCCAGGATGTCCACGTTATCGCTGATCTGGTCGATGCCGCCGGTCGGGGGGCGTTCGGCCAGCCGGCGCACCTCCGGGTCGGTGATCTCGGTCAGCAGCGCGGCCGCGAAACACTCGCCGCCGATGACGGGGAAGGGGCGCGACCAGAAGGGTGCGCGCGTGGCGCGCAGCGGCGGCGTGAGCCCGAGCGCATTGTGCTTGGCCGCGAGGTACTCGGTCGCAGTCGCCAGATGGTCGCCGCGCGCCTGCCACGTTTCCGCCGCGAGAACCTCGTGCAGCACCGGCGCGAGATCCGGCCCGGCATGGAGGCGCATGAACGCGGTGCCGAACCACTTGGGATAGGGCGCGTACTGCCGTTCCATGAGGAAGCAGAGCGTCATCACATCATGTACGAGTCGGGCGGCGATGAGCCGGGAACCCAGCTCGTCGCCCACGTAGCCCGCGCGGCCCATCAGGTGTTCTTCCTGCCCGATGCGCTGCCAGCTACTCGCCAGGAGGTACAACCAGACGTCCTTCGGATAGTAATCGAAGCGTGCCCGCACGTCTGCGAAGCCGAGATCGTCATGATAAACCGCGCCGCTCGTGAACGTACGGAGCCGCTGCTGCGGGATCGAGAGCCAATCCGCGACGCGCAGTGCATCGTTCAGGCTGATGCCCAGGTAATCCCGCCCATAGCCCTCGACGGTGTACGTCTCCACCCGGTGCTCGACGGGGCCGCTGTCGGTCGCCTGGAGCAGGCGCGTGCCTTTGTCCTCTGGGTCAGGCTCCGCAAAGTTGGTCGGGTAGCCGAGGAAGCTATGCGGCAGCCGCCGGCGAAACGTTTCGTGGAGTGTTTCGTGATAGCGTGCGTAGTCTTCCGGGGCCAGAAAGAGCATCGCGCGCGGCCCCCAGTGGTGATCGGTGGACATTGCAGTGTCGAAGCCGAGCACTTCCGATCCGGGGCCGATCAGCGCGGCGCTGTGCCTGAGGTCGGGAAACTCACCGTCCAGCAGCGGACGCACCGCCTCCCAATAGAAGCGGCGGCACAGCTGGATGCCGGGGATGAATGAGGGTGCGGTCATGGTGATTCTTTCCTGAAGGCGCTGAAACGCCAACTACAAACGGTTCGTAGTGGGCACTTCAGTGCCTTTGCTCCCTACAACCCTTGCGTTATCAACCCGGCCAGCCGTGCAGCCGACGCATTATCCGGCAGGACGATGACGCCCGCGGCGCGCAGCTTCGCTTCCTGCTCGCTGAGCGGCTGCGGGTCGGCTTCCGTGCCGCAGACGGATGCGATGAACACGACCTGCCGGCCGTCCTCTGCAGCGGCGCGCTGCGCCGCGTGGATGGCGTCGAGGCTCGCGCCCGCGGGATCGGGGTGCGCGCCGTAGCCGAGCACGTAGTCGAGCAGGATGACGGCCGTCGCGGGGTCACGCGCCTCCTCGACGATGCGCCGGTTGCGCAGCGCCGGATCGATCATCGGGTGCAGCCGCCCCTGGGTGAACTCGTCCTCGCCCAGGTCAATGATGGTGTGGGCTGTTGCCGCATCCTGAGTGGAGGCCGCAGGAAGTGCGGACGCAGTCGAAGCATGCCAGTTGCCAGCTTCCAGCTTCCTGCCTTTGTCCAGCGGCGCGTTGCTGTAGACCGGCTCCGGCAGGCTCTGCAGGAGCACCTGCGCCTCGTAGCAGAAGGTGCCGCCGGTGAACAGCCCGCGCAGCGCACGCTGACCCGGCCTGAGCTGCTCCCGCGCCGCCTCGGCCAGGGGGATGAGCGCCTTGCTCGCTTCCTCCATCTCGACCAGCGGGCTGCAGTAGTCGCCGCTCACGGTCAGCGCAGCCGCGATCGCGGCGGCCTGGGTGAGCGTCGTCGCGGGCAGCGCGCCGGCGGCCTCGATAGGGCCCGGGTCCGCGCCGAGGAAGCAGACGACGGTGGGTTTGGTCGGGTTCACGGCCGCCAGCACCTTCGCCGCGACCGACGCCGCGGGCGGCTTGGAGATGAGCACGATGATCTCCGTCTGCGGGTCGGCCTGGAGCATCTGGAGCCCCTGGAGCATCATCAGCCCGCCGACGGCCTCGCTGAGGTCGCGGCCGCCGGTGCCGATGGCCTGCGAGACGCCCGCGCCGCGCCGCGCCAGGCCGCTCGTGACGGCCTGCAAGCCGGTCCCGGCCGCGCTGACCAGCCCGACTTGGCCGCGGGGCACCGCGTTGGCAAACCCGAGCGCGACCCCGTTGATGATCGCCGTGCCTGCGTCCGGCCCCATGCACAGCAGGCCCTTGCTCACGGCAAGCTGTTTCAGGCTGATTTCGTCGGCCAGCGGCACGTTGTCGGAGAAGAGCAGGACGTGGCGGCCTGCGGCGAGCGCGGCGTGCGCTTCCTGTGCGGCATAGCGGCCCGCGACGGAGATGACGACGAGGTTAGCATCGGGCGCGGCGCGCAGTGCGGCGGCCAGCGACTTCGGGCGGACGGCCGTCGTCTCGGTACGCGGGGCGCGGCGCGCAAGGATCTCCTGTGCCTGTGCCAGCGCGGCCTGTCCCGCGGCCTCGTCCGCCGCCTTGACGACAATCACGAGATCATCCGGCTTCGTCGCCGCGACCTCCGAGGTCAGCAGCCCGGCCCCTGTAAGGATCTCATGGTTGGCCCGCGTCCCCATCACCACCGCGGCATCCTCGACGCCGGGCAGGTCCAGCAGCGCCGCCGCCACCTGCATGAGGGTGATGGAGTCGTGGTATTCGGCCTTGATGCGCGCTAGGATTGGCATATCTTCCCCCTGGACGAATTATGATTGAAGATTACAGATTGAAGATTGAAGATTAGATCCCCTGTTAACCGAATAGGTCCGTTGTTGCCGGACAGTAATCTTCAATCTTTAATTTTCAATCTTCAATCGGCCCCGTCATCCCATCATAATCGCGAGCACGATGCCGCCGGCGAGGACCGAGGCAATCTGCCCGGCGGTGTTCGCGCCCATCGCGTGCATGAGCAGAAAGTTCTCGTAGTCCTCTTCCAGCCCGATCCGATTGACCACCCGCGCGGCCATCGGGAAGGCGCTGATACCCGCGGCGCCGATCAGTGGGTTGAACCGGCCGTGGGTGAGCATGTTGAGCAGTTTGCCGAACAGCACGCCCGCCGCGGTGTCCAGCATGAAGGCGAGCACGCCGAGCACGAGGATGATGAGCGTCTGCACGTTGGCGAACGACTGGCCGACCATCGTCGCACCGATGGTGATGCCGAGGAAGATGGTGGTGATGTTCGCCAGCTCGTTGCCCGCGGTCTTGACCAGCCGGTCCACGACGCCCGACTCGCGCATCAGGTTGCCGAACATCAGCGTGCCGATGAGCGGGCTGGCCTGCGGAGCGAGGAATCCGGTGAGCAGGATGACGAGGATCGGGAAGACGAGACGCACACGCTTGCTGACCGGCCGCTCGGTGTACGGCATGCGGATGCGGCGCTCGGCCTTTGTAGTGAGCAGGCGCATGATGGGCGGCTGGATGATCGGCACGAGGCTCATGTAGGTGTATGCGGCGACTGCGATGGGCGCAAGCAGGTGGGGCGCCAGCTTGGACGCCACGAAGATGCTTGTCGGGCCGTCGATCGCGCCGATGATGCCGATGGACGCGGCCTCGGGGAGCGTGAACTGGCCGGTCGCGAGCGCCAGCAGCAGCACGCCGAAGATGCCGAACTGGCCCGCCGCGCCGACCAGCACCATGCGCGGGTTGGAGAGCAGCGGCCCGAAGTCGGTCATCGCGCCGATGCCGATGAACAGCAGCAGCGGGAAGAGCTCGGTCTCGATGCCCGCCTTGTAGAGCGCATAGAAGACGCTCTCCTGCGGCTCGCCGGCCATGATCGCCCGCAGGTCCAGCCCCATGCCCGCGCCCGGGATGTTGGCGAGGAGCGCGCCCGTCCCGATGGGGATGAGCAGGACCGGCTCATACTCCTTCGCGATGGCGAGGTAAATCAGCAGCCCGCCCACGGCCATCATCAGGACATTGGCCCAGGTCAGCTCTTGCAGCCCGGAGACGATCGCCAGCAGGCGGTCCAGGAGGTTGTCGGCCCCGATACCCATCGCGCCCCCCTATGCCAGGCGAATCAGCAGTTCGCCGTACGCGACGGTCTGCCCGGCCTGCACGGCAATTTCGGTCACAGTCCCGGCCGCATGCGCGCGAATCGGGTTCTTCATCTTCATGGCTTCGAGCACGCAGACGACCTGCCCACTCTCGACCGCCTGTCCAACCTTGACCTCCACGGTGAGGATCGTGCCGGGCATCGGCGCGTTGATCCGGTGGCCGGCGGACGCGGCAGCGGGCGCGGCCGGCCGCGGGGTCGCGATCTGCGGCAGCGGCGGCAGCGGCGTGGGCTGCGGTGCAGGCGGGGGCGGTTGGGCCAGGGGCGCGGCCGGAGCCGCCGTGATCTCGGTGCCCGCGATGGTCACGTCGAACGGCTGGCCGTCGACGATGACCTGGAGCGGCATCGCGCCGGGGTTCGGAATGTCGACGCGGTAGCTCTTGCCCTGGATGATGATGTCGAATGATGGCACGAAAACAGACCTCCCTAGCCTTTGGTGTCTATCCGAAGAAGTCGCTGGGGCTCGGTCGGAGACCGGCCAGAACAATTCTCGGATGACGTCTTGGCAACAGTAGCTTGCGCGCCTGTCTCCCAATCGTCACGGCTCAACCGGAAAAAACCGATCTGCGCATCCGGCTGAACGAAGCCGAGCCGGTGGAGCAGCCGGACCGAACGCGCATGTTCGACGGGCGTGCCGCTCACGACCCCCGCGGCGCCCAGGTCGCGGAACGCGTGGGACAGCATGGCCCGGCACGCCTCGCCCGCATATCCGTGCCCCTGGTACTCGCTGTCGAAAATGTAGCCCAGGTTGTAGGTGCGCGCGCCGGCAGACTCGTCCGGGTTCAGGCACACGAAACCGAGATACAGTCCTGTGTCGCGGCGGCAGACGGCCAGGTATTGGTTCGCGCTCGCGAACCAGGCCGCCACGCCCGCAATCTCCGCCTCGGATGTCGGCCAGGGGTGGTCGTACGCGGCATACGGAGTCGCCTGATAGTGCAGCACGGACTGCCGCAGCGCGGGCGCATCCTCGGGCCGGAAGTTGCGGAGCAGCAGGCGTTCGGTTTGCAGCGTGACGGTCATCGTGATTCTCCGGGCTGAAGCCCCTACTACGAACCCCTACCTGTGCTCGTCTGGTTTGTAGTCGGCGCTTCAGCGCCCTGTGGGTCGGGGGCTGAAGCCCCTACCACGAACCCCTGATCCCACTTCAATCCCCCGGTTCGCTTCGGCGCGCGGGCTGCCAGGAGGGCAGGGCACGCGCCCGGTTGGCCGCGACCCACAGCGGCGCCGTGCGGCCATGCTCGAACACCGGGCCGGTCGGCACGTCGAACAGCAGCGGCAGCGCATTGGCGAGCAGCGCGCCCGCGGCAATCGCGGCCACGCGCGCGCGCTCCGCGGTCAGGTCATCGACTTCACCGGACGGAGCAGCACTCGCGGCGACCGTTTCGCTCAACGGCGGCGCACCGGGCGCGAGCGAGATGCTGACGGAGGGCTCGGTCGCGTCCTGCGCCTCGCGCTCCTCGCGCGAGAGCCGGGCCTGCGACAGCGCACCCATCAGCGCGAGCACGCCCCACAGCAGCGCCAGCCCCGCAAACACCAGCCCCATGCCCAGGGCCGTGATGATGAGGCCCTGGCGGATTAGTTCGCTCATGTTGTCCTCGATTTACGATTACAGATTGCAGATTGCAGATTGCAGATTGATCGCGGAGGCGTGGCTTACCTGATAATCTGTAATCTTCAATCTGCAATCTTCAATCGCTACACCGGCATCACGCCGTGTTTCTTAGCCGGGTTGCTGGCGACCTTCGAGCGCAGGATCTCCATCGCGTTGACGAGACGCAGCCGGGTGGAACTGGGCTCGATGACCTCGTCGATCTGGCCCATGTCCGCCGCGGAGTAGGGATTGTGGAAGCGGTCCACGTAATCCTGCAGCAACTCCTTGCGCCGGGCCGCCGGATCCGCGGCCTTCCTGATCTCGTCGCGATACAGGATGTTGATCGCGCCCTCCGGCCCCATCACGGCAATCTCCGCGCTCGGCCACGCGTAGGCCAGGTCGGTGCGCATCTGCTTGCTGCTCATCGCGATGTACGCGCCGCCCATCGCCTTGCGCACGACCACGCTGATCTTCGGCACGGTCGCCTCGCAGTACGAGTAGATGACCTTCGCACCGTGACGGATGATGCCGCCGTGCTCCTGTGCGACGCCGGGCATGTAGCCGGGCGTATCCACGAACGTGATGATGGGCAGATTGAACGCGTCGCAGAAGCGGACGAAGCGCGCAATCTTGTCCGACGAGTCGATGTCCAGCACGCCTGCCAGGAACATCGGCTGGTTGGCGACCACGCCGACCGGGAAGCCGTCCAGCCGGGCCAGGCCGACCAGTGCGTTGGGCGCATAGTGCGCGTGGACTTCGAGGAAGCTGCCGCGGTCGAACACGCTGCTGATGACCTGGCGCATGTCGTACGGCTGGCTCGAATCCTCCGGCACGAGGTGGTCGAGCGAGGCATCGTGGCGCGCGGGGTCATCGTACGGGGTGACGCGGGGCGGGTCCTCGCTGTTGTTCTGCGGCAGGTAAGAGAGCAGCTCCTTGACGAGGCGGAACGCGGCCGTCTCATCGTCCGCGGCAAAGTGGGCCACGCCGCTGTTGACGTTGTGCGCGACCGCGCCGCCGAGCGTGTCGAAGTCCACCTGTTCGCCGGTTACGGCCTTGATGACATCCGGCCCGGTGATGAACATATAGCTGGTCTTGCGCACCATGACGATGAAATCGGTCAGCGCGGGGGAGTAGACCGCGCCGCCCGCGCACGGCCCCATCTGGACGGAAATCTGCGGGATGACGCCGGAGGCCATGACGTTGCGTACGAACAGCTCGCCGTAGGCGGCCAGCGACCGCACGCCCTCCTGGATGCGCGCGCCGCCGGAGTCGAGCAGCCCGACGACGGGGATGCCGCTCTCCATCGCCAGTTCCATGATCTTGCAGACCTTGTGCGACTGGACCTCGGAGAAGGAGCCGCCCAGGATGGTGAAATCTTGCGCGTACACCGCGACGCGGCGGCCGTCGATCTTGCCGAAGCCGGTGATGACGCCGTCGCCGGGGAACTTCTTCTCGGCCATGCCGAAGTCGCTCTGGTTGTGGGTGGCGAGGCGTCCGAGTTCCTGGAAGGTGCCCTTGTCGAGCAGGAGGTCGATGCGCTCGCGCGCGGTGAGCTTGCCCTTGGCGTGCTGGTCGTCGATGCGTGACTGCCCGCCGCCGAGCTTGGCCTTCGCCCGCATCTCACGAAGTTCTGCAAGTTTGTCTTTCATGTGGCGTGCCCTTTGGTCACAAGTTCCAGGTTGCAGGTTGAGGCGCAGACGACCTGCAACTTTCAACCTGCAACCGGTGTTTTTTTGCTGCCTGCCGGCCCTGATGCTATAATAGACGGCTGTCAGGGAGAGGTCGCATAGTTGGCCTAGTGCGCGCGTCTCGAAAACGCGTATCCAGAAATGGATCGTGGGTTCGAATCCCACCCTCTCCGCCTGTAAGAATGAAGAACCCCACCGAGCGTGGGGTTTTTCTTTTGCGCGTGAGCACCATGTCGATTGAGCCGGGCGACCGCATTGTCACAGCCATTGTAGCTGGAAGCGGCGGATGGGGCTATGACGAGGGTCATACGGGGCGCGTTTCACGCTGGGCGACAGAAGGGAAGCGCCCTGAGCGGAGGGCGTCGGCAACGCCCGTAGTCGAAGGGTGGCCTCGTAAGGGTGCATCCTTCGACTGGCCGCATGCCGTCCTCAGAGGCAGGCCGTGCACCCGCTCAGGATGCTGGCGTGTCCGTACTTTCGGAATTGCTGCGGGGAAACCCTGGTTATTTTTGCCCGTGCGCGGGGGCCATGCTATAATGGCCCGGTTCCTGGAGAGGTCGCATAGTTTGGCCTAGTGCGCACGATTGGAAATCGTGTATCCCGCAAGGGATCGAGGGTTCAAATCCCTCCCTCTCCGCCATAGACGAGAGCCGCCGGTTTCGGCGGCTTTTTTGTTGCCTATCTTCCTGTTCGCGCCCTCACCCTAAATGCACTGATGTTCGGACGTGACTTCGGACATCGCCGTTCCGTAGCCCTGGGCTGTCATTCTGAGGCTGCACAGCAGCCGAAGAATCTCGGCCCGGAGACCTTTCGCTGGCGTCTCGCGGCCACGGACCTTGATTCAGCGACCCGCTCAGGGTGACCTGTCCGAACTAATGTCCGAAGGTCAGTAAATGCAGCTTCGCCAATGCGCACAGTCGTGCTATAATGCGGCGACCCGACAATGCTCTGCAAGGATGCGGCCCATGAACACCCTCTATTACGGCGACAACCTCGACATCCTCAAGCGGTACATCAAGGATGCAGCCGTGGACCTGATTTACCTGGACCCGCCGTTCAATTCGAACGCGTCCTACAACGTCCTGTTCAGCGACCGCAAGGGCGAGAAGTCCGCGGCGCAGCTCCAGGCGTTCAAGGATACGTGGGCTTGGGCGGAGGCCGCGCTGACCTACGAGGAACTCACCCTGGAGTCCGGCCCGATGGGGGACGCGCTGCGCGCGTTCGGCCAACTGCTGCCGCGGGGCGGGATGCTGGCGTACCTGACGATGATGGCCCCCCGGCTGCGCGAGCTGCACCGCGTGTTGAAGCCGACGGGGAGCATCTATCTGCACTGTGACCCGACCGCCAGCCACTATTTGAAGGTGTTGATGGATGCGATTTTCGGGGTAAAGCAATTCCGCAATGAGATTGTTTGGCACAGATATAAGCGACCTAAAGGTTCACAGTTTGCGGCAAGGAAGTTCGGCGCATCAACCGACAGTATCTTGTATTACACCAAGACCGACAAGTATGAGTTTTACCCTGACAGAATAAGGGTTCCACTTGATGACGAAGAACTCAGGGTGCGTTATCCGCTCTCTGACGCCAAAGGACCGTATTCGAGCGGTCCATTGCTTCGTTCTGCGTCGATGGGTGCGCGCCCCAACCTTGTTTATGAATACAAGGGGTATACTCCGGGGCCAGAAGGATGGCGATTAACGAAGGACAAACTGAGGGCGTTGGATGAACAAGGCGATATGTTTTGGACGAGTAATGGAGTTCCGCGCCGTAAGGTTCGTCCTGAAGCAGAACCAGGTCAGCAGATCGGCAATCTTTGGACCGATATTGAAGCTATTGGCTCACAGGCTGCGGAGCGGCTCGGCTACCCCACCCAGAAACCCGAGGCGCTGCTGGAGCGCATCATCCGGGCGTCGAGCAACGAGGGCGATGTCGTGCTCGACCCCTTCTGCGGCTGCGGCACGGCCATTGCGGTCAGCCAGCGGCTCAACCGCCAGTGGCTCGGCATCGACATTACCTATGCGGCCATCCAAACGATCAAGATGCGACTTGCGGCGTTTGATGGCATCAAGTACGAGACCAGAGGCGAACCGGTCTCGCTGTCCGACGCACAGAAGCTGGCGCAGGAAGACCCGTACCAGTTCCAGTGGTGGAGCCTGGGCCTCGTCGGCGCGCGGCCCGATGCGCAGAAGAAGGGTGCGGATAAGGGCATCGACGGCAAGCTCTACTTCCAGGACGGCGCGGCGAGGGAGATCATCATCTCCGTCAAGGGCGGGCGGGTCCACTCGAACGTCGTCAGCGAACTGGTGGGCGTCGTCCAGCGGGAGAATGCGGCGATCGGCGTGCTCATCACCATGTACGAGCCGACCGCGCCCATGCGTGCGGAGGCGGCCAGCGCGGGCTTCTACCAGTCGCAATGGGGCCGGCATCCACGGATTCAGATATTGACGGTGGCGGAGCTGCTGCAGGGGAAGGGCATCGACTACCCGAACGTGACCGGCGGCAACATCACCTATAAGCAGGCCCCCCGCGTCAAGGGCGATGCCTGGCAGCAGCCCAAGCTGACCGGGGAATCGTAAGGACGAACTGCGGTCGCTGTTACTCCGGGCAAATGGAGTCGAGGCTTCAGCCGGTTTGGTCGCATACGAGCGTTCACAACCTGACCGGCTAAAGCCTCGACTCCGATGCTACGTCATCACCCGTTGTTCGCTTGCATCTGAGGATGCAAGCTCCTCACCCGTTCACCTCTTCACCGTGTCACCGTGTCACCCCGTCACCGTGTCACTGTGTCACCGTGTCACCCCGTCACCGTGTCACCCCGTCACCGTGTCACCCTGTCACCGTGTCACCCTGTCACCGTGTCACCCCGTCACCGTGTCACCCCGTCACCGTGTCACCCCGTCACCGTGTCACCCCGTCACCGTGTCACCCTGTCACCGTGTCACGTCATCGTCAGCCAGACATCAGCCTCTCGGCAGGCAGCGGCCCAAATATCGTGTATAATGGTGCAAGATGCGGTAGAAGGAGGCTTCCATGCTGATACGTAGCCGCTCGTTGGTCCTGCCGCTGCTGCTGTTCGGCGGCGTGCTCTCGGGGTGCGCCGGCCCGCCGGTGTTCGATGAGCCCACCGGTGTGGCATACCTGGATCGGGTGCTGGCGTTCCTCGCCAACCCCAACGTCGCCTATCTGTTGCTCGTGCTGGGCCTGCTCGCGCTGATTGCCGAGTTCACGACGCCGGGCGCGAGCGTGCCGGGTGCGCTGGGCGCGATCATGCTGGCGCTGTCGCTCTACGGCCTGCTCCGGCTGCCGACCAACTGGCTCGGCCCGGTGTTGATCATCACCGGCGTGATTCTGCTGCTGGTGGATATCAAGGTCACGGGCCTCGCGTTGAGCGTGGGCGGTATTATCGCCTTCCTGCTCGGCTCGCTGCTCATCTTTACGCCGCCGTGGGTCGCTATGCCGTCCGCGGCTGCGCCGGTGGCCCGGCTGAACCCCTTGCTCATCATCGGCACGACCGTGGGCGTGGGAGCGTTCTTCTTCCTGGGCATTGCGGCGGCGGTGCGCGCGCAGTTTCGCCCCGTCGCGATGGGCCGTGAGACGCTCGTCGGCAAGACCGGCGTCGTGCGCCAGCCGCTCCAGCCCGGCGGCATCGTCCACATCGAGGGCGAGGAGTGGACGGCTGAGACCGCGACCGGCGAGACACTGCCATCCGGCACGCCGGTGCGCGTGGTCAGCGTCGATGGCCTGCGGCTTCTGGTCGAGAAGACCGGGGATGACCGGGCCGCAGTGTAGTGCTGTAGTGCAGCCCCTTGTGGGCGTCCGGGCGGGCACAAGGCCCTGAGCTACCCGCCATATCTATCTGGTGAGATAGCAGTTTGAGAGGAGTACCCTATGTTAGAGGCAGCGATTGTCATCCTGATTCTGCTCGTCCTGTTTCTGTTCCTGCTGGCAATCTTCCGGCCCATCCGCATCGTGCGCGACTACGAGCGGCTGGTGTTGTTCCGGCTGGGGCGCTTCGTCGGTGAGCGCGGGCCGGGGCTGGTCTGGCTCTGGCCGATCATCGACCAGGCGACGAAGGTCACGCTGCGTGAGGACTTCCTGGAGATCCCGTCGCAGACCTGTATCACCCAGGACAACGCGCCGATCGACATCGACTTCCTGATCTACTGGAAGGTCGTGGACCCCGGGCTGAGCGTCATCAAGGTGCGCGATTTTGCCGGGGCATCGCAGGGCATCGCGACGACGACCCTGCGTGCGGTCATCGGTGACATCCCGCTGGATGATGTGCTGGCGAAGCGCGAGCAAATCAACCTCGTCCTGCGCACCAAGCTGGACGAGGTCACCGAGCGGTGGGGCGTCAAGGTCACGGGCGTCGAAATCCGGGAGATTGTGCCCCCGCGCGAGATTCAGACGGCCATGAACCGCCAGATGGCGGCGGAGCGCGAGCGCCGCGCGGTCGTGCTCGAAGCCGATGGCAAGCGTGAGGCCTCCGTGAAGGTGGCGGAGGGCGCGAAGCAGGCCGCCATCCTGAGTGCAGAGGGCGCGCGGCAGGCGGCCATCCTGAACGCCGAAGGCCAGCGGCAGGCCGCGATCCTGAATGCCGAGGGCTTCGGCATGGCGCTGACCCGCATCTACGAGTCCGCGCAGGCGGTCGATGTCAAGACCATGCAACTGCAATACCTGGATGCGCTCAAGGCGCTCGGCGCGGGGTCATCCACGAAGTTCATCGTTCCACTGGAGTTCACGAGCCTGATTGCCGGTTTTGCCGGGCAGAAGCTGGGCGGCGACGGGAAGTGACGGGGTGAACAGGTGAGCGGGTGATGTTGGAGTCGAGGCTTCAGCCGGTCAGGTTGTGAACGCTCGTATGCGACCAGGCTGGCTCAAGCCTCGGCTCCAATCTGCGTTAAGTTTGTAGGAACGCCTAACAAAACTGTGCTCTGGCCGGTCTCCGACCGTGCCAGCGGCGGAACTTGTTCTTTTTGACCCCTTACCGTGCGGCAGGTGCGTTTCACGTTGGGGGCGCGGCCATCGCGGATAAACGAATGCGCCGGCGCGCCACGAATACGCGAATCGTGGGCGCCGCGGCGGGATATTCGTGTATCCGTGCCCAGCGCCGCAGCGCCATTCGCGTATTCGCGCTGGCCGCGTTCGCCCCCAGTATGAAACGCGCCCCCGTGCGGCAGGCCTTTGCTCAAAGTGGAATGGCTGCATTATACTACGATACACGATCGACTCTCGGAGATGGGCTATGTCGACCGGCGCAAGACCGGTCGGCCATGCAGCGGAAGGCAGGGGCAATGCGCAAACTGGTCGTCGCCACTACGCAGCAGCAGATGCGGCTGTTCGATTCGGTCGACAGCTATCGCAAGGAACTCAGCCGGTTCATGCACATGGCGCACGTGAAGGGCGCCGAGTTGGTGGTCTTTCCCGCGCTGTCCGGCGCGCTGGCCGCCAGCCACCGCGTGCAGGGATTTCAGGCGCGGCTGCTGCGCCAGGCGGAGGAGCGCCGCCGCGCTGGGCAGTCCCTCTGGGCGCGCGCCCGCAGCTCGCTGGCAGGCAGCACCGCCTCGCTCATCGGCGCCACCTACCGCCATGCCTATGTTGAAATGCTGCGAGCCGAGCCGGAAGCCGTCGCTGAGTTGTACGAGGACCTGTTCAGCGGCCTGGCGCGGAGCTACGCGGTCACGCTTGTGGCAGGCAGCGCGTACCTGCCGGAGACGAGCGGGGCCGGCCTGCTGCGCCACCGGGTGACGGTGTTCGGGCCGGACGGCCAGGCCCTGGGCCGCCATGACAAGCTCGCGCTGTCAACTGAGGACGAGGGGCTGGCAACGGCCGGTGATGTATGGCATGTCATCGCCACGCCCGTGGGCCGGCTCGGCATCTTGCTCGGTGAAGAGGGGCTTTATCCCGAGGCGGGAAGGGTGCTGGCCTATGAAGGGGCGGACATCCTGGTGACGCTGGCCGCCGCGAGTGACCCGGCCCTGGCCGCGCACATCCGTCAGGCCACCCTGGCCCAGGCCCAGGCGAACCGCATCTTTGCGTTGACCAGCTTCCTGGTGGGCAAGAACCACCTGGCGCGGGAGGAAGGCTCCGGCGCGCAGTTCACCGGCAAGTCCGGCATCTATGCGCCGCTGGAGATGACCCCGCGCTACACCGGTGTGTTGGTCGAGATGGGCACCGATGACACCGAGGGGCTGGTGACCGCGGAGCTGGATCAGGTCACGCTGCGCAAATGGTGGGAGGGCGGGCCGGAACCTGTCCGGCAGAAGATGCCGGTGGAACTGTTTGCCAGCTATCTGCCGTCGCTCTACGGCAGCCGCCGTACGCTGGCCGATGTGTGGCCGGTCCCAGGCATGGAGCCTGCGCCTGTGCTCGCGCCGTCTTCCGTCGAGCCGGCCGCTGCGCCGGTCGAGGACGAGGCAGCCATGGAGCCGGCAGCCATGGAGCCGGCGGATATCGAGCCGGTGGAAGCTGAACCAGTGGAAGTTGAACCGGAGGTTGAGCCGGCGGAGTCCCTGGACGCAGAAACGCCGGTGGTTGCAGATGAGGCGGAGACCCCACCCGAATCCACCAGCGTTTCGCGTGAATGATTGCCTGGCTGTCCGAGGCGCTAGACGGGCTTGAGCATCCCCGCAACCATGCGCGTCACACCGATAAGCGCCATGCCCAGCTTGACATAGTCCGCCGAGTCGATGTGGTGGCTCGTCAACTGGAGCTTGCTGAGCCCGCTGGCCTGCGAGCTCTGGTCGACGCGGGCATAGGCGTAGGCCGCGGTAGCGCCCAACACAGCGCCCACGGCTGCACCGATCAAAATGGCTGTCTTCTTGTCGATCACCTTGCTACCTCTCTCTTCGCCCTTTCACAATTGCGACAAGTGCGTAGCCTGACCCGCGCACCTGCGCACTCTTTTCGTGCGCCACAACGACGGGCGCAATGATCTTGCGGCTGACCTGGTCGGTGATCTGGTCGGCCTTGCGGAAGTAACCGTACACCTGCGGGAAGAACTCGCGCAGCTTGCGGTTCAGCGCGAGCATCCCCTTGACCATCAGGAAGGAGATCGCCGCCGGCACCAGGCTGAAGATGAAGGCTAGTAGCGCCAGCCAGATGATGGATAGGTCACGCCAGTTCGCTAATGTCACAGGCATCCTCCAGTCAGTCCTTGTCCGCACGGGCCTCGTCCGCTGAACCGGCAGCATCCGCTGCAGGAAGTTACGCGATGCGCGATCCCGCATGGACCGAATTCTAGCAGAGATGCCAGGGATGAGCAAGCAACGCTGGCTCCAGATTGGGCAACTCTGTGCCATTTTGTGCGTGGCGCTCGTGGTGTTGAGCGCTGCGACGCGGCCCCGCGTCATCTTCGGGCCGCCGCAGCACGTAGTCTCCATCAACCCCAAGATGGGGATGCACACCCGGCTGACCGACGAGGTGGAGCCGTGGAAGATTCAGAAATCGTTGGAGATGGTGCGCGAGATGGGCGCGTCCTGGGTGGTCGAGTACTTCCTGTGGGCCGCGCACGAGCCCGCGCGCGGGGTCTACGATTGGAGCCACGCGGATCTCGTCGTGGACCATGCCGTTAACCAGGGCCTCACCGTCATCGCGCGCCTGGGCTATGTGCCGGAATGGGCGCGGCCTGCGAAGACCTCGCCCCTTTACCTGGATGAGCGGGGTTACGATGACTTCGCCCGTTTCGCGGCTGCATTCGCCACGCACTTCCGCGGCCGCGTCGACTATATCATCATCTGGAACGAGCCGAACCTGAGCCAGGAGTGGGGTTACCGCGTGCCGGACCCGGCCGGGTACACGGAGCTGCTGCGGCAGGCCTACGTGGCCGTGAAGCAGGCCAATCCCGCGGTGCAGGTGCTTGGCGGCGCGCTTGCGCCCACGCTGGCGCCGCGCGGCAGCGAGTGGGGCCTGGACGACCTCATCTATCTCCAGGATATGTACGACGCCGGCGCGGCAGACTACTTCGACATCCTCGCGGTCCACGCCTACGGCTGGACCTTCGACCCCGACGAGCCGGCCAGCGAGGACGCCGTCAACTTCAACCGCACGCTCCTCGTGCGTGAGCTGATGGTCCGCAATGGCGACGCCGGCAAACACATCATCATCACCGAGGGCGGCTGGAACGATCATCCGCGCTGGACGAAGGCCGTCCGACCGCTCCAGCGCACACGGTATACTATCCGTGCGTACGAGAAGGTGCTGGCCGAGTGGCCCTGGGTGGATGCGCTCTGCCTCTGGGCGTTTCGCTATCCTCGCCCCGCCGCGACGTACCAGGATTACTATACTTTCGTGGACAGCGAGTTTCAGCCGAAGCCCATCTACCTCGCGGTGCAGCGGTACGCCGCGGGCGAGTCATGGGAGGACCTGCCATGACGCATCCTTCGACTGGTGGCTGGTTGCACGGTGTGTTGGCTCGTCCATTCGCTCAGGATGCTCCCGTAGAGGAGCAGGGTGCAGGGCGGAATAGGGCGCGATGGTTGCGCAGGCTGCCGCCGCGGCGCGTGTGGCTCGGCCTGCTCCTCCTGGCATCGGTGATCGTTGTGGCTCTGCTGGCGCGGGGCATTGTCCTGGGCCGCGACCGCCTCTGGGCGCACATCCAGGAGACCGGCGTGTGGCGCGTCGGCCTGGACCCCAGCTTTCCGCCCTTCGAGATCCTGGATGGCACGACGCAGCGGCCGGTCGGCCTGGATGTGGACCTGGCCGAGGCCATCGCGGCGCGCTGGGGCGTGCGGGTGGAGTTCGTCGGCGTGGGGTTCGACGAGCTGATGGACGCCGTATCGGCCCGCCGGATCGACGCGGCGGTGTCCGCGCTGCCCGTCATCGAACACCGGACGCGCGACGTGGTGTTCTCCGCTCCCTACATTGAGGCGGGCACGGTGCTGGCCGTCCCGCTGGACAGCACGATTGCAGGCACGGCAGACCTGGCAGGCAAGCGCGTGGCGGTGGAGTGGGGCAGCACCGGGGACGCGGAGGCGCGGCGGCTGATGCGAGTCTTGGAAGGACGGCTGACGCCCGTCGTGCGCGAGTCGGTCAACGCGGCGCTGGATGCCGTCCTCGCCGGCGAGGCCGACGCCGCGCTGGTAGATGCTATCAGCCTGGCGCTCCATCCCGCAGCGGACCGCCTGCGGATCGCGGGCGAGCCGCTCATCAGCGACCCTTACGTGATCGTGCTGCCCGTGGGCGCGCCCAACCTGCTGGCGGAGGTTAACGCCGCGCTGGCCGCATTGAAGGCCGATGGGACACTCGATCGCATCTACGACCGTTGGCTGGTCGCGCCCTGAGCGAAACCACGGAATACGCGTACGACGCGGAAGGATAGGTTTCTAGCGCAGGCAGAGCGGCAGGAACGTCCGGAAGCCCCCGCAAAATATCCCCGTCCGCCCCAGGTTCGGGATGCTCGCCAGCCAGGCCCGGAAGTCCTTCCCCGCCGGCTCACACAACTGCGTGTTGTTGAAATAGAACTCGTGGAGCCTGAGCTGCATCAGGCTGGCGGGCAGCGGTCCGCTGAGCGCGTTCTCATTCAGGTAGAGCGCGTCCAGGCTCAGGAGGTTGCCTAGCTCAGACGGGAGTGGGCCGTCCAACTGGTTGCGGCTCAGGTCGAGCCGCCACAGGCTCCGCAGGTTGCCTAGCTCAGGCGGGATGGCTCCGGTGAGCAGGTTCCGGTTCAGGTAGAGCCGGTCCAGTCGCGCTAACTGGCCCAACTCCGGCGGAATCGGCCCGGTGAGCTGGTTATCGCTCAGTCCGAGGTACTCCAGGTTGGGCAAGCTGCCGAGCGCGGGCGGGATGCCGCCGCTCAACTGGTTGTCATCCAGGAACAGCCAGGTCAGCCGGGTCAGGTTGCCCAGGCTGGCGGGGAGGCTGCCGGTGAGCTGGTTGCCGCCCAGGGTGAGGCTCTCAAGATTGGCGAGGTTGCCAAGCTCGACGGGCAGCGCGCCGGTCAGGTCGTTGCCATAGAGGTCGAGGCTTTGCAGGCTGGTAAGCGCGCCCAGCGCGGGCGGGATGCTGTCGGTCAGCGCGTTGCGGCTCAGGTTCAACACCTGAAGCCCGGCAAGCTGCCCCAACTCAGGCGGTATCTCACCGCTGAGATAGTTGCGCTGCAGGTCGAGTCGCTTGAGGTGGATCAGGCCGGCCAGCGCAGCAGGGAGCGGCCCCTGCAGCCTGTTATCGACTAGGACGAGTTCCGTAACATGGCCCGCGGCACACTGCACGCCGTGCCAGTCGCACGGGGTTGACGTAACCAGCCACCCATCCTGGTTCGCCCAGCCGGGGCCGTTGGTGCTGTTGTAGAAGGCGACCAGGGCGTCGCACTCCGCCTGCGGCATCCCGATGACGGTCTCGCAGATGGCAGACGGCGCGGCCGCACCCCGTGCCAGCGCGGGCTGCGGTAGAGCGTTCCCCGCTAGTACAGCCAGAATGAGCAAGACCGCGATGCGCCAGCGGCGTGTGGCATGAAGGGCAAGCGGCACAGTCAGTCTCCTGAATACATTTAGATTCCGCGTGCTCCGCCTATTTCGCGGTTGAACCCAGGCGGAACTCGACGAACGTCAGCCCGCCCGCCTGCACCTGGATGGGCAAGGAGATGTTGCGCGTGCCATCCCGCACGACGAGCCGCGCGGCGCCGGCTGGGATGTCGGACAGCACGAAGTTCTCCTGCCACGCCGGGTCAGGGTTGATGGTGTCCTCGTCCGGGTACGTCGTGCCGATGCGCCACAGGGCATCCCCGCGGTACAGGTGGACGGACGCGCCGGCGATGGGCGTGCCGTCCAGCGCCAGCACCCGGCCGGCAACGACCCCGCTGCCCGGCAGCGGCTTCAGCCAGAACTCCGGGTTGCGCGTGTGCCAGCGGTCCTGCCCGCCCGCGCGCACCTCCACGTGGAGATGCGGCCCGATCGCGATGCCGGTCATGCCGACCGCCCCGATGATTTCCCCGGTCTTGACCTGGCGCCCCGCCGCCACCCGCACTTCGCTGAGATGGCCGTAGAGGATATAGACCGGCACTTCGCCCAGCGTGCGCGCCAGCCGCACCAGGACGAGGTTGCCGTAGAAGGAGAGCTTCGGGCCGAAGGTGCGCAACTGGTCGCTGCCTGCGTACACGACCTCGCCATCCGCCATCGCCAGCACCGGCGTGGACATGGGATTGCTGATGTCGATTCCCGTGTGCAGCACGTAGCGCCCGCCGCCGGTGCTGCCGTAGGGGAAGGTATAGGCGGGGGTCAACTGGCGCTGCGGGCCGAAGGGCCGCGCCAGCCACAGGTGCGGGGCAGGCAGTTCCCCGGCGGTCAGCACGCGCGCGCCGGGCCGCGCAGCCGGGGTCGCCCGCTGCGCGATCGGAACCGGCTCCGCCTCGCGCGCCAGCGCGGGCACGCTACCGACGGCCAGCCAGAAAATGGCGAGCACCAGGAGCAGCGTCCCGCTACGAGGTCTCTTGCGTTTGTTGTGTTGCAACCAAACCACCTGTGAGGGTCGACGGGTGACCGGCTGATGACAATGCCCGTCTCTTCGTCCATTCTACCCTACCTATGCTAAAATCCGCACATGACGCACTTCGATATCTTTACGCTTTTCCCCGGCATGTTCAGCGGCTTTCTGGGTGACAGCATCCTCAAGCGCGCGCAGGCGGCGGGCATTGTGTCCGTCGCGCTGCACAACATCCGCGACTATGCGGAAGGCCGTCACCGCGTGACCGATGATACGCCATATGGCGGCGGCGGCGGCATGGTGATGAAGCCGGAGCCCATCTTCCGCGCGGTGGAGACCGTCCTGCGTCGTGAGCCAGGTTGGACCTCCGTGCCCGACACGCCGGATGCGCGGCCGCCGGTGGATGAGCCATCCGCGCGGGCCGAGCCAGCCCTGCTGCCTGACGTGCCGGTCATCTTGCTTTCGCCCCAGGGCCGGCCGTTCACGCAGGCCGTGGCGGAGGAACTCGCGGGCCACGCGCGGCTCGCGCTCATCTGCGGTCGCTACGAGGGGGTCGATGAGCGGGTGCGTGCGGGGCTTGTCACCGACGAAATCTCGATCGGCGATTTCGTCATCTCCGGCGGCGAGCTGGCCGCGGCCATCATCGTGGACGCCGTGACGCGGCTGCTGCCCGGCGCGCTCGGCTGCGAGGTCGGCGCATACGAGGATTCGTTTGCGACCGGGCTGCTGGAGTATCCGCAGTACACCCGGCCCGCGCGCTACCGAGCGGAGGGCGTGCCCGAGATCCTGTCTTCCGGCGACCACGCCAAGGTGGCGCGCTGGCGTCGCGAGCAGGCGCTGCGCCGCACGTGGGAGCGCCGGCCCGACCTGCTCAACTCTGCGCCGCTGTCCGACGCGGATCGCGCCTTCCTGGCCCGCTTGGAGGCAGAGGCGGCTGACAACTCGCCGTGAAAAGGCGCACCCCCGCTTTTTGGCCGGTACGTCCATCTGTGCTAAAATGCCCCTTCGTGACATGTGCGCTCCGTGCTTCCGATAGGTGATGAGCTGGCAAGTTCCAGTTCGAGCGACGGCAGGCCGGTCGATTGATTTGCAAACGAAGGGTAATTACAATGGCGAACTTAATTGACTCTCTGAATGCGGCAGCCGTGCGTACGGACCTGCCCGATCTGGAGCCCGGCGACACCGTCAAGGTCCACAGCCTGATCGTCGAAGGCGAGAAAGAACGCCTCCAGGTCTTCCAGGGCCTTGTCATCCGCGTGCGCGGGGGCGGGATGAACAAGAATTTCACCGTGCGGCGCATTGCTTCGCACGGCGTCGGTGTCGAGCGCACCTGGCTCTTCGCCTCTCCGCGGGTCGAGAAGATCGAGGTCCTGCGCCATGCGAAGGTGCGCCGCTCGCGGCTGTACTTCCTGCGCGGCCGCACCGGCAAGGCTGCCCGCCTGAAGGAACGCCGGGCCAACTAACCGCCCGGTTCGTGGACAATTCAATGGGGCAGACAAGGCGCAGGATACTTCCTGCGCCTTTTATGGTTAAGCACAAAGCTCACGCAAAGGCGCTAAGAACGCAAAGAATAGAAAAGTATACTTTGCTGTCTTAGCGGCTTTGCGTGAGCAACAACGGGTGTGCCGATGCGTCATATCGAGCGTGCCGGGCTGGCATTCGAGCAGGAGCTCTGGGCCGGCGGTTACCGGGCCGTGGCGGGCGTGGACGAGGTGGGCCGCGGCGCGTGGGCCGGGCCGGTCGTTGCGGCTGCGGTCGTGCTCCCGCCGGATATCTCGCGCCTCGCTCCGCTGCTCGGCCGCGTGGAAGATTCGAAGCGGCTGACCCCGGCGGCGCGCGAAGCACTGTGCGAGCCGATCCTGTCGTGTGCGCTCGCAGTCGGCGTGGGCCGTGTCGAAGCCGCCGACATCGACAGCCTCGGCATCGCGCCCGCGACCCGCGAGGCGATGCGCCGGGCGCTGACCGCTCTTGCCGTCCCGCCCGACTATCTTCTGCTCGACTACCTGACGCTGCCGGACATGACCTGCCCGCAGCGCGGTGTGCCGCACGGCGATGCGCTCTGTCTCGCGATTGCCGCCGCGTCCGTGATTGCGAAGGTGACGCGGGACCGCTGGATGGCGGAGCAGGAGGCGCTCTATCGGGGTTATGGCTTTGCCCAGCACAAGGGCTACGGCACTGCGGTTCATCGAGAAGCGATTGCGCGGCTGGGCCCCTGCGCGCTCCACCGGATGAGCTTCGCACCGCTGGCGCAGCGGGTTGAAGGTGAAAGGTTGCAGGTTACAGGTTGCCTGGAGTTTGAGGGCGTGGAGAGTGAGGCATGAGGCCGACATCCCGCGACCCGCGGCGCAGCCTGGGCCGGCTTGGGGAAGACACCGCCGCGGCCTACCTCGAAGACCAGGGCTACACGCTGCTTGCGCGCAACTGGCGCACACGCGCGGGTGAGATCGATATCGTTGCGCGGCAAGGCGAGTGGCTCGTCTTCGTGGAGGTGCGCAGCCGCCGCGCGGCGCGAGGAGGCGGCGCGCCGGCTCTTGGCTACCCGGCCGACTCCGTGACCCCGCGCAAGCAGATGCAGCTCGTCCGTCTCGTGCAGGCCTACCTGGCGGAGATGCCCTGGCACGGCCTCACCCGCATCGACGTGATTGCCCTCGAGTTCGGCCCGGACGACCGGGCCGCCAGCCTGGAACACTACCGCGATGCGGTCGGCGGTTGATATGGCCCCAGACACCCCGCACCCCGTGCTTCTTGCCATCGTCGGCCCCACGGCCGCGGGCAAGACCGCGCTCAGCCTGGACCTGGCCGAGGCACTCCGTGGCGAGATTGTCTCCGCCGACTCCCGGCAAATCTACCGGGGAATGGACATCGGGTCCGCCAAGGCGACATCCGCAGAACAGGCGCGCGTCCCGCACCATCTGCTCGACCTCGTCGACCCGGACCAGGTGCTCACGCTGGCCGAGTACCAGCAGCTTGCCTACCGGGCCATCGACGACATTCATGCCCGTGGACGGCTGCCGTTGCTCGTCGGCGGCTCCGGTCAGTATGTCGCGGCGGTGCTGGAGGGATGGCGCATCCCCGAAGTCGCGCCGCAGCCCGAACTCCGGAAAAGGCTGGCCGCGGATGCGGCAGCGCACGGCGCGGAGGCACTGCACGCGCGGCTGGCCGCACTCGACCCGGCCGCGGCCGCACGCATCGACTATCGCAACGTCCGCCGCGTGATCCGCGCGTTGGAGGTCTGCCTCGTCACGGGCCGGCCCATATCGGAGCTTCAGGCGAAGGAACCGCCCCCCTATCGTATCCTGCGCATCGGCGTCACTCGCCCGCGGCCCGTGCTCTATGAGCGCATCGACCGGCGCGTGGATGCGATGATCGAGGCGGGGTTGGTGGACGAGGTGCGGCGGTTGGCGGACGCGGGCTACGGCTGGGATTTACCTGCGATGACCGGCCTGGGCTACCGGCAGATGGGCCTCTACCTGCGCGGGGCAGCGACGCTGGATGAAGCCATTGCGCTCGTCAAGCAGGCCACGCGGCGCTTCGTCCGGCAGCAGTACAACTGGTTTCCCCTATCTGACCCCGCCATCCACTGGCTCGACCCGGAGCAGGTGACGGTCGCAGAAGTACTCGATTGGGTAGACGAATAGAACACTGATGACGCTGATGAAACTGATTTACGGGATCATGCTGAAGCGTTCACTTAACCAGGGCGGTTTCAGAGTGCATCAGGTGAGCCTGCCAGGCAACTGAAGTTGCGGCTACCGTTGCGAAGTCTGCCTTCGCAGACTGGAAACTAACCGACGCAGGTCGGTTTTGCAGTGGTAGCCGCAGTTTCAACTGCCAGGCAGAAGGCACGAGTGCAACATGATTTCGCCCTGTCACTTAACCTGATCGTCTTGACAAAATCGTCTCAATCAGTCTGCTCAGCGTCATCAGTGTTCTATTGCTCGGAGGATGATGCAACAATGCTGCCACGTGAACGCGTCCTGACTGCGCTGGCTTTCCGGCCGGTCAACAAGATCCCCCTGCAACTCCATCCTTCGCCCGGCGGCCTGTTCGAGCACGGGCAGAAGATGCTCGACCTGATGCTTGCCCTGGGCCACGACTTCGGCCCGCTGGACGGGGTGCGGCTGCCGGACGTACCTGCGACGGACTTCGACCCGGACGGCCGGTATCACCGGTTTGCGACGGACGAGTGGGGTACGTCGTGGGAGTACCGGCTGTACGGCGTGTGGGGCCACCGGATCGGCTATCCGCTGGCGGACCTGGCGAAGCTGGATACCTGGCGGCCGCCGCCGATCGTCCGGCTGGCGGGCGACGCGCTCACACAGGCGCAGGCCGCCGGTGCAGCGCACCGTCGCACCTACTACCACGTCTCCGGCGGGGTCAGCCTGTTCGAGACCATGCAGAGCCTGCGGCCCTTCGAGGACGTGCTGATCGAGATCAGCCAGGATGCGGCGGGCATCAACCGGCTGGCCGACATGCTGGTGGAGTATTACGCGGTCGGCGTGGAGAATGCCCTGGCAGTCGGCGCGGATGCCATCTCGGTCGGCGACGACTACGGCACGCAGAAGGCCATGATGATCGCCCCGCGCACTTGGCGGCGTTTCTTCAAGCCGCGTTATCGCGCACTGTTCGAGCCCGTGCGCGCGGCCGGTAAGCACATCTTGTTTCACTCGTGCGGCTGCGTGGGGCCGATCCTGGAGGACCTGGCCGAGCTGGGCGTGACGGCCGTCTGGCCGCAACTGCCGCTGTTCGACCACCGGGAGCTGGCACGGCGCTGCCGCGAGCTGGGGCTGGCCGTGCAGATGCACCCGGACCGGGGCGAGCTGATGCAGCGCGCGACGCCGGAACAGGTACGCGCGTACCTGCTCCGGCTGGTCGAGGAATTCGAGACGCTAGGGGGCGGCTCCTGGCTCTACCTGGAGGTGGACCCGGGCTTCCCGTGGGAGAATGTCAGGGCCATGTATGAGACTGCGTTTGAACTGCGCGGGTAAGTGCCTAAAATGGTTCAATCTTCCCACCACCGGTCAGTGACCTCGGGCGCGAATTGCTCAGGCAACTCCTTCTGTCGTGGCTGCAAAACCGGCCCATCGATGGGGGTTCGCCCTTCTGACACCATCATTGCTACATCTGCCCGACCGGCTCGTATTAGGTAGAGGCCGTAGGCGCGCCGGATCGCGTTATCGTGTGGCTTTTGTGAGTAGGCCTGAAACCAGAGCTTGCCCGCCTCGTCATCGTAATCTTCGCCATAAAGCAAGGTCGCGTAGTTATGCTGCAAGTCCGGTAGCTCGTTGTTGAACTCTGCGCCTGTGTACATCGAGCTCTCCAGCAGGTAACGGTACATGTCCATTGCTTCACGTCGCTTCTCTGGAATGCCGGAAGCCGCTAGCATGTCCCCCAGACCGCGTAAGGCGGTGTAGCGACCGCTGGCGCTTTCGGCCCTGCTGTAGAAAATCTTGGTTACTACGCGCATCGCATCGAAGTCAGCGATCTGGTCGAAGAAAGTCATCACTGCAGAGTACTTCTCACGACTGATGGGCCCAGTTGAGAAGTTTTCCACCAGGTCAGCTACGGTTTCCTCGGTCTCTGTCAACTCTGCGCCTGTCAATGCCCCTAGTCTGGCTTCAAGGGCCGTCGTGCGTTCAGGACGGTGGGTAGCGTGTTTGCCCGTCTTCAGTTTCGCCAGGTACTCCCGCGCACTGGGATACAAGGGCGCGATCTTGCGGTTGATGATGAAGTCTACGAAATTCTGCAGGTTGTTGGAGTGTTCGGGGTTGAGATCGACGGCCAACTGGTAAACCTTAGTTGCAAGTTCCGTGTTGCCTGCACGCTCAACCGTGATAGCAGCATTTCCGACCAGCGGACAATGCTCTGCACTGAACTGCGCTCGATTCCGCATGATGAGCTGATAGAGCTCATTGACATATCTTACTGCTTCGGCCCGATTTCCAGCATTGTCGGCGGCTTCGGACTTGAAGTAGATGCTGTGAAAAAGGTCGTCAACAGTGCCGATATCTTCGCCAGACGCGTTGGTTCTCGTCGTGCGCTCTTTGCTAACCTGCATGCCTAGTTCATCCGGGCCTGCTGACCATTGGTAGGGCGGTAGTGCAAGGTAACGGACTTGTTCAAGGGTGATAGCTTGCCAGTCTCTTCCGTATTGGTCAAGGATCTTCTTCAGCCTGAACCGCAGAAGTGCCTCATCCTCATTATGTCCGAGGGTGAATTCTTGGCAAGCCTGTTCCAGCAGCGCAAGTGCCGTCCGATAGCGATAGCCCTCGTCATCTTTCGCGGGTAACACATACTGGCGATAGAAGTCGGGCCAGGTATACTCCAAAATGCGTTCGCGGATGACCTTCGTCTTTTCTTCATCGGAAGTACCGGAATGAATGGCTTGCGCCAGGTCAAACCAGATTGTGTTGATGCACCGTTTCACCGAACGCGGGGTGCGCTCACGCAGGCCCCGCTGGAGGAAGTTTGCGTTTGCTACCAAGGCGCCCGCGACCGCATCGGCAGGGTCATGCTTCTGCATGAGGCTTTCAATGAATTTCTTCAGGTCCTGGTCTTCAATGGGTGGTACCCAGGTTGCATGCTGGATGTACTTCTCCAAGGCAAAATCAGGATCGCCACCATCGGCGCGCTCGCTCTGCTCTTCCACACACTTGCGCAGTTTCGCTTCGTCGGCTGCCAGAACGAAGAACAGGTTCTTGACGCTGCTTAGTTGCTGCATGGCGTTGAGCACCTGCATGACGAAATCCGTGCTGCGGCAACGGTCTAGGTCATCGACCAGCACAACCAATGCGGCCGGCCCACTCTTGCGAGTGCCATCCGGTAGCGTATACTCCTGAATTCTATGTAATTCTTCAGCTACAATCTTATCGAAGTCAATTAGTGAGATAAGCGCGCCGGCAACGCCCTCAAGCTCACGGGCGATGCGAGCTGTGCCAGCGTCAGGTGACCCGGCTGGCAGCACCAACTCACGATTCTGGGCTGCGCCAAGTGCTGGCGCAAGGAACCGACTGACTGCCTCCTGGGGCGTGCCAGCAAGCGAGGTGAGGATGCGTAAGGCCACGGTCTGGCGCGCAGGCTGAGGCAGGGTTTCATATGCAGGTGCTGCATATGTACAAAACCTGATCTGCTGCTCTAAGAGGTGTTCCTGTGCAATCCTGCCAGTCAACTCTTGCAGCATTTGCAGTGCACTGCTCTTGCCCATTCCCCACTTGCCGTAGACGGCGAAGGTGATAGAGTCTGAGAGATGGTCGGGATACTCTAGAGTCTCGCTGCATAACGGAGCGACGATACGCTCCGCGATAGTCCGCAGCTGGGCGGAGAAAGGATGATCACTCCAGAGCTTGTCTCCTTGCAGTCCCACCGGACGGTCGGAAAAGTAGCGAGATGAAATTGCGTCAGCAGGTTGTTGGGTCATGTCTGTTTCTCCCCTGCAACTTTGACAGGTCAGTTACACTGTGCTATAGCCTCTCACGCGCTCGCGTCCTGCTCGAGTGATGATGAATGAACCGTTCGTTACAGCTACCGTGCCACGAATATAGTCTGCTTCGAGTAGTTCGGACAGAGTTTCCTGCAGTTCGTCTTCCGAGACTTGTAGTTCGGTGAGAATTCTCTGCCGGCTACACGTCGTGTAGCGAGCAATGAGCCGCAGAACCCTGTGAGCGATAGGTTCCTTCTGCTGTTCCCATGCGGAGCTTAATGTCCGGTCAGTGGGCATAACATCCGGCAGGCGGCGGACGTCGTTAGTTGCATCCACCAGTTTGTGGAACTCGGCTTCAATGCGGGCCGGATCGTGCAAGCTTTCCCTTAAGTCGACGTAGGTGAGCATGGCAATGCGCGGCGGAGGAGCGCAGGGTTTGCGCAGGATCGGTATCGTCCTCCGCAGAAGATTGGTGGGGTCCGATGTCTGGGTAAGCAAGGCTTCATAGTTCGTCCACTGGCTCTCCACCCAATTGTTCGTCAGGATCAATGCTGTGTGACGGCTCGTCGCAACTGCACGTTCGATGTTCACAAGGCTTGGCACGCCCGCGTCGAACGACGTGCGGTCGGTGCAAACCCTCAGTTCTGCTGCCTCCAGCTTTGGCACAAGCCAGCTATGAACCCATGATTCTTCCATATGGCTGTAGGAGATGAAAATGTCGTAGAGGGGTGAGGGAGTTGATGTTGACCAAGTCGGCGGTTCCGTGTGCGTAGTCGCAGCTCCGCTCGCAAGAGGCCGATCGGTTTCCTCCAGCAAAGGCTTCAGTGTTAGCTTGTCGCGGTAGTTGGGAAATTCGTCACTCACCTTTTCCAGAAGCATCCGCAGCCGACCATGCTTCATTGCCTCCATCAGAATGTTATCCCAGTAGACATCCAGTATGGGACTGAAAGCGATTCCGGCAGCATCAAGCCCCGTATCTTTGGCTAGCAGGCGCGCTCGCTCATGGGTGTCGAAGAGATAGCACAGCATCTTGCGCAGCGAAGAAAAGTCCTGCGTCATGGATTCTCTCCTCAACGAGCTAGGCCATTCGGATGCGATAGTTGGAAGTAGCTTGAGAGACAGTTGGAATCATAGGCCGTTTACTTGTCAGTGTCAAATCCCTGATGCATTCCAATGTTCATCCACCGCTGCCAGGAACCGGTCCACATCGTCTGCCGTGTTGAAATGCGCAGTCGCGATGCGGATGCAGTTATAATGGTCGACTACCCTGACAGTGAAGTGTTTTTCGCGTAGCCTGCTGGCGATATCCTGGGCCTGTTTGCCGGGGATGGTGAAGCTCACCAGGCCGGAGGAGTCCTCGGCCTCCATGGGCGTCAACAGCCGGAGGTGCGGGCGCTCGGAGATGCGTGTCTTCGCATAGCTGGCAAGCCCTGCGATGTGGACATAAACATTGTCCCAACCCAGCCCCTCGAACCAATCCAGCGCCGCGTTCAGCCCGACGGCCAGCGTGTAGCTGCGCGTGCCGAACTCGAAGCGCGCGGCACTGTCCACCGGCTCGCACACATCCGTGGCCAGGTCCGCGGCCTTGAGGCTCCCCGCGCCCACGTGGGCCATGTTCAGCGTGTCCAGCCGGTCCTTCCGGCAGTAGAACAGGCCGGTTCCCTTCGGCCCGCTCAGCCACTTGTGGGCGTTCGAAGTGTAGAAGTCCACGCCCACCGCGCGCACGTCCACCGGCAGCGCGCCGAGCGCCTGCGCGCCATCGAAGCAGGTCAGGATGCCCCGGCCGGCCGCCCAACCGCAGATCTCGCGGGCGGGCAGCCGTGTCCCCGTTTCGCAGGGCACGTGGCTCATCATCACCAGCCGGGTTGCGGGGCCGGCGATCCGCTCCAGGTGCGGCAGCATGTCCTCCGCGCGCGGCGACACTGGGACCATGCGCACGACCACACCGCGCTTGTGCTTGAGGTAGGCCAGCGGGTGCGCGATGGCGGGGTGTTCCTCGTCGGTCGTGATGATCTCGTCGCCGGGCTGCCAGTCGAAGCCCGCGAGGCACAGGTTGACGCCATCGGTTGCGTTGCGGGTGAACGCGATCTCGTCCGCCTCCGCGCCGAGCAGCGCCGCAACGCGGCCCCGGGCCCCGTTGATGGCGGCGCCGAGGTTGCGCTTGCAGGCAACGCCGGATCGCTCGAAGTCCGCGGTCGCTTCCAGGTAGGCGGCCAGTGCAGGCTCGGGCATCAGGCCGTAAGTGCCGGTATTCAGGTAGGTGACTTCTTGCAGGATGGGGAATGCCGCGCGAACTGCGGCCGCGTCGAGCGCGTGAGAAAGTGTGTTGAGCATTCAGAGTCGCTTCTTTCGAGGTTTTAGCTCCCCGTCGGGTCAAGGGCCTTCTGCAGGGCCTCGCCCAGGAGCATCCAGAACAGGATGGTGAACGTCAACGCGATGGACGGATAGAGGATCAGGTGCGGGTGCGTGCGGAAGTATCTCGACCCCTCACCGATCATCTGGCCCCAGGAGGGATTGGGCGGGGGAATGCCCAGGCCCAGCAGGCTCAACCCGGCTTCCGAGAAGATCGCGCCCGGCACGCCGAGCGTGACCGAGACGAACACGGGCGACAGCGAGTTGCGCACGAGGTGTTTGGCGATGATCCAGCTGCTGCCCGCGCCCATGGCTGTGGCCGCGCGGACGTAGTCGGTCGCTTTGAGCGACAGCACCTGCCCGCGCACGAGCCGCGCGATGCCGATCCAGCCGGTAATCGCCATCGCCAGCACGATGTTGAGCAGGCCGCGGCCCAGGGCAATCATCAGCAGGATGTAGAAGAGCAGCGACGGCAAGGATGACATCACGTCGATTACGCGCATCAGCATGTAGTCGACCCAGCCCCCGCGCAGCCCGGCAATCGCGCCGATAGGGATGCCGATGACGACGACCGCAAGCTGGCTGAGCAGGCCGACGGCCATCGAGATGCGCGCGCCATACAGAATGCGGCTGAGCACGTCGCGGCCCAATTCGTCCGTGCCAAGCCAGTACTTGGCCGACGGCTGCTGCAGGACCGCCGAGAAGTCGCCCACCAGTGGGTCATAGGGTGCGATCAGTGGGGCCAGCAGCGCCACCAGCAGCGTGAGCCCGATCATCACCAGGGAGATCATGCCGGCCCGGTTGCGGAGCAGCCGGCGCCAGGCCTTGAGCAGCAAGCTGGGCCGTCGGGCGAGCAGGTTCCCAGAGAGGGTTGTGACGGCCATCTCACTTCTCCTTGACGAAGGTGACGCGCGGGTCCACGACGGCGTACAGCAGGTCCGACACGAGGTAAGACACGCCAATCAGGACCGTGAAGAGGAGCGTCATCCCCATGATCATGGTGTAGTCGCGCGAGGCCAGCGACGCGACGAAGAGTGCGCCGATGCCGGGGACGCGGAAGATGGATTCGACGAAGATGGAGCCGACGACCAGCCCCGCCACCATCGGACCCACAACCGTGATGACCGGGATGAGGGCGTTCTTGAGGATGTGAATCCAGGTCACCCGCCGCTCGCTCAACCCCTTCGCGCGGGCGGTGCGCACGTAGTTCGAGCGGAGCACGTCGAGCATGCTGGAACGGACATACCGCTGCAAAATCAGGATCGGGCCGAGCGAGTTCGCCAGCACGGGCATGATCCACTGTTTCGGCTCGGTCCAGCCGCCGGTCGGCAGCCATCCCAGGTTGACTGAGAAGATGATGATGAGGATATAAGCCAGCACAAAGTTGGGCATGATGAAGCAGAAGATCGTGACCCCTGTGCCGAACTTGTCGATCCAGCTCCCTTCGTTCATGGCCGCGGCCACACCCAGCCCGCCGCCCACGATCAGCGAGAAGAGCAGCGTCAGCATCCCGAGCTGGATCGTGGCGGGCCACTGTCCGGCAATGATCTTGACCACCGGCTTGCCCGGCTGCGAGAATGAGTTGCCGAAATCCAACCGCAGGGCGTTGCGCACGTAAAGCACGTATTGTTCGGCCACCGGCTTATCCAGCCCGTACAGCCGGTTGAGTTGGTCTTTGAGTTCCTGGGGCAGTTGTTTCTCGCCCATCCCGATCATGTCGAAGGGCCCCGCGGGCACCGCGTGCATCAGCACAAAGGTTATCAGCGAGACGGCCAACAAGACGCCCACCAGGCCGAGCAAACGACCGATAATATACCGGCCCATGTGTCCTTCCTCCTCTCAGGCGAAGTGGCAGGCCACGGTGTGGCCGGGCGCAAGCTCGCGCAGCAGCGGCGGGTCGGTGCGGCAGATGTCCGCCGCGAGCGGGCAGCGCGGGTGGAACGGGCAGCCGGCCGGCCGGTCGATCGGGCTGGGGATGTCGCCGGACAGGCGGGCGCGTTCCTTGCGCGTGGTCGGGTCCTTTTCCGGCACGGCAGCGAGCAGCGCGACGGTATACGGGTGTTTCGGCGCATTGAGCACGGTCTTGCTCGGGCCAATCTCGACCATCTTGCCCAGGTACATGACGCCGATGCGGTGGCTCATAAACGCCGTCACTGCGATGTTGTGTGAGATGAAGATGTAAGCCAGCCCGAATTCGTCCTGCAGGTCGCGCAGCAGGTTGAGGATTTGCGCCTGGACGGAAACATCCAGCGACGACACCGGCTCGTCACAGATGAGCAGTTTAGGCCGCATGGTCAGCGCGCGCGCGATGCCGATCCGCTGCTGCTGGCCGCCGGAAAACTCGTTTGGGAAGCGGTGCATGAAGGTCGCGTTGACGCCGCACTTGACGAGCAGTTCGGCGGCCGTCGCGACGCGTTCGGTGGGGGTCCCAATGCCCTGGATATCCATCGGCTCGCGCACGATTTCCTCGACGGTCATGCGCGGGTCTACAGACGCATACGGGTCCTGGAAGATCATCTGCATCCGCCGGCGGGCCGCGCGCAGCTCGTCCGGCTTGAGCTCGGTCAGGTCGCGACCCTCGAAGTAGACCTTGCCGCCGGTGGGCTCGTACAACTGCATGATCGTCAGGCCCAGCGTCGACTTGCCGCAGCCCGATTCACCCACCAGGCCGAAGGTCTCGCGCGGCTGGAGGGTCAGGTTGGCGCCGTCCACGGCGACCAGGCGGTCCACCTTCTGGCCAAAGAATCCCTTATGGACGGGGAAGCTCTTGACCAGGTCAACAACTCTCAAAAGCGGTTCGGGCATGGAACCTCTCTAGGATGTTGTTTTGAAAAGCTGTGGAGTGGAGCGTCCTCAGACGCGGAACGGGCCTCCGTGAAAGCGTCCCGTTCGTCCGCATTTGAGAATGCGGACTCCTCTCTTGGAAATAGATTCTACAGATGCAGCCAGCAGGCCGCACGGTGGCCCGGCTCGACTTCGGCCAGGGGCGGCATCTCGTCGCATTTCTCGAACCGATACTGGCAGCGCGGCGCAAACGGGCAGGCCGTGACAGGCTGCGTCAGGTCCGGCGGCGAGCCGGTGATGGTGTTCAGCCGTTCCGGCTGGTACTGCAGGCTCGGCACGGAGGCCAGAAGTGCCTGCGTATACGGGTGCAACGGCCGGCGGTAGATGTCGAACACGCTGGCGCTCTCCACGACCAGGCCCGCATAGATGACTGCCACTTTGTCCGCGGTCTCCGCTACCACTCCCAGGTCATGCGTGATAATAATGACGGACGTGCCGGTCTCGCGGCGCAGGTCGTTGAGCAGGTCCAGGATTTGCGCCTGGATGGTCACGTCGAGCGCGGTTGTCGGCTCGTCGGCAATCAACAGGCTCGGCTCGCACGCCACAGCCATGGCAATCATCACGCGCTGGCGCATCCCGCCGGAGAACTGGTGCGGGTAGTCACGCAGCCGTTGCTTTGCCTCCGGGATGCCCACGCGCTCGAGCAGTTGTGCGGCCGCCTCCTGCGCCTGTGTCTCAGACATGCCGCGGTGGATCTTCAGCGGCTCGACGAGCTGGAACCCGATGGTCAGGACCGGGTTGAGCGAGGTCATTGGGTCCTGAAAGACCATCGAGATTTCGTCGCCCCGGATCTTCTGCAGCTCCGACTCGTGCAGCTTGGTCAGGTCACGCGGCTTGCCCGAAGCGTCGTAGAGCAGCACCTCGCCGCCGACGATGTGGCCGTGTGGCTTGGCGACCAGCCCGGGGATCGAGAGCGCGGTGACGCTCTTGCCGCAGCCGGACTCGCCGACCAGCCCCAGCACCTCCCCCCGCGCCACGTCGAACGAGACGCCGTTGACCGCGTAGATCGTGCTGGTGGGCAACCGGAATTCGACCCTCAGATTGCGGACTTCCAGGAGTTTGTCGGGCACGAAGACCTCACCCCCCGACCTCCTCTCCTGAACGTAGTTCAGGAGAGGGGGAGAAGCCTCACCCCCTCCTACTCCCCCTCTGCTGAGCGCCGTACTTTGCGCTCAGGAGAGGGGGCCGGGGGGTGAGGTAAACTTTACGCCGGCACGGGCCGGTATTCCTCCACGTCGTTGCGGATGTACATCTGGTAGCGCGCGATGTCCAGCCAGCGGAAGATGACGTTGCCGGTCTTATCCGGGTGCATGCCGGTCAGGAACGGCCACCAGATCTGGTAGATGACCTCGTGCTCGATGAAGATGCCGCCGACGTCCTCGACCAGGATGCGTTCGGCCTGCTGGTACAGGTCGATGCGCTTGGCCTCGTCCGCGGTGCGGCCCGCCTCGGTGACGAGCTCATCGAACTTCGGGTTGATCCAGGAGTGCCGCGGCGACCCCTTCTCGTTGACGCTCTTCCAGAGCGAGGTGAGCATGTTCGCCGGGTCCAGGTAGTCATACTCGTACTGGCCGCGGAAGATCTGCATGCTGTGCTCGGCGCGACGCTGGCCCCAGACACCGCCTTCGAGCACTTCCAGGTTCACCTTGATGCCCAGGATCTGCTGCCATTGCTGCTGAATGAACTCGGCTTCCAGCTCGCGGCCATTAGAGAACATATTCAGCTCAAGCTGCGCGCCAGAGGCGTCCTTGCCCTCCGGATACCCGGCCTCGGCCAGCAGGCTCTTTGCCAGCTCGGGATCGAACCGCTGCACTTCCTTCAGCTCGGGGTTGTAGGCCGGGAAGTCGGGCGGCAGCATCGAGTAGCCCGGGATCATCGTGCCCTGCATAACGTTCTGGGTCAGGGTCTCGCGGTCGATGGCGTGTGAGAGCGCCTGGCGGAGCTTCAGGTTGTCCAGCGGCGGGTTGAGCGTGTCGAGCTGCAAGTAGCGAGCCTGGAAGTTGTTGGTGAAGTGAAGCAGGGGCGCCAGCTGCGGGTCGGAGCGCGCCTGCATGACCTGCGTCGGGTTCATCAGGTGGACGATGTCGATCTCGCGTGCGAGGAACTGCGGAAAATTATCGACGGTCTGGCCGGCCGCAACCAGCGGATTAATGACCCTGCGAATGCCGCCGGGGTGCGGGCCGTTGTACATCTCGTTCGGCTCGAACGCGATCATCTCGTTGGGCCGCCACTCGACCGGCTTCCACGGGCCGCAGGAGACGTAGCTTTCGATGGTGTCGGCCCAGTGCGCGGGGTCCTTCTCCGCCAGGTGCTTCGGCACCGGCACCGCAGCCTGGTAGGAGAGCAAGCTCAACAGGTGCGGCGCAGGGCCATCTTTGCCGTACACGCGGAAGGTGAAGTCGTCGATCTTCTCGCACCCGATGCCCTCCGGCCCGGCCTTGCCCTGGTTGTAATCCTGGAACCCCTTGATGTCGTAGTAGTACCAGGCCCACGGGTTCGCCAGCTCGGGATTGGCGAGATGCTGATAGGTGTAGACGAAGTCGTCTGCGGTGATGGGCACGCCGTCGCTCCACTTGGCGCCGTCACGGATGTGGAACTCGACATAGGTTGCGTCGTCGGCCACCTTCCAGGAATCGGCCAGGGCCGGCACGATTTCCTGGTTTTCGTTGCGGCGGACGAGCGGCTCGGTGCACCAGTTGAGGCAGGCGCCGCCGTTGTAGATGTCGCGCGCCGCATCCAGATGGACTGGGTTCGCGGCGGTCTCGTGCAGGTGCACGGACTTCTCCCAGGGTGCGGCGTCCAGCGGAAGTACACGGCCCCAGGGGGTCGTGATGCCGGGCTCGGGGGTGGCGGTTACGACCTTCTCGACCTCGACCGCTTTCTCGACGACCTGGGTCACTTGCTTCTCGACCTCGACCTGCTTTTCGACGACGACCGTCTCTTTGACGACCTGGGGTGCGGCTGGCGCAGCGCAGGCTGCGGCTGTGGCGCCGACGGCGGCCGCGCCGCCCAACTTGACAAAATCACGACGCGAAAGCTTCTTGAGATTCATGCTGTTTTCCTCCTTGAAAGACGCGTTCATCGAACCTGCATGGAATGGTCAACGAGTCCGGACCAGGTTCACCTCCTTACAACAGCGTCGCTTCTTCCAGAAATGCACGGATGTTGCGCAGTGGTGTCTCCGGCATAATGCCGTTGCCCGCGGCCAGCAGCAGCCCCCCTTCGGGTCGCCGGAAGATGCGGGCCACCTCGCGGACGCCCGCGCGCACCTCCGCCTCGGTGCCCTCCGGCAGCAGGTGCTGGACATCCACGCCCACCAGGAAGCTGATCTTGCCGCCGAAGCGTTCGGCCACGGCGGCATAGTCCATCGTGTGCGCCTGGATGGGGTGCAGCACGTCCAGCCCGATCTCCACGAAATCCCCGATGATGGCGGTCAGGTTGCCGCACGCGTGCAGCCAGAAATGCATCCCGAGGCCGTGTATCTCGCGGATGAACTCGGCGTAGAACGGCTTGAGAATCCGGCGGAAAACGGCGGGGCTCATCATGAGGGCGCGCTGCGAGCCGAGGTCGTCGGACGTGAAGATGCCGTCCACGCCCGCGGCCTTGAACTCGCGGACGGCCTTGACGTGATGATCCAGGAGCGCCTGCGTCAGCCGCTTGAGCTCGACCGGATGTTCGAGAAAGTCCAACAGGACATTCTCCATGCCGCGGATGGCCCACAGCCGCTCGTAGAAGCAGTACCACCAGTGGCCGAGCACATACTGGTCGGGATGGGCTGCCACGAACGCCCGCGCCTGGTCGAACAGGCCGGTCTGTCGTTCCAGCACAGGGAACTCGGCCAGGTAGGCGTCAAGGTCGCGCCAGTCAGGCAGGAGGATGCGAGCGTCCAGCCCGCCGGCGCTGGGACTGGGGCTGCCGGAGAAGGCCCAGCGGTAATCGGGATCCGGCGTGGGCGACTCGTACATCCCCGGCGTCACGTAGCTGACTGCGGGCACATCATCGGGGATGTCGGCGCCGAGCGCGTCGAGCTGCGTGCCGTACTTGGCATAGGTGCCCTCGCCCCACCACTTGTGGAAGGTGAGCGGCACACAGTCCGCGCCGCGGCGCTCCACGACGGCTCGCACGATCTCTTTCGGATATGGCTCTCGCAGCACTGCTTCTACCCCTTAACTGCATCCGCGGTGCAACCTGGATAGCAGGGGTTGCCCTGGAGGCAAGATGTGAACGACGACGCCAGAGCCGTGCCTGGACGACTCAACCGTAGCAGTGGTGGCAGGATAACCGTTACGATTTTAGCACAAGGAATCCGCGAGTGTCAACTGCTTCAAACTATGGTTATTACGGATTTCACAATATGCCTTGCTTAGCGCGCGACGCGCTTGCCGCCGCCCGCGATGTCGGCGCGCAGGAGGTCCTGCACCTCGGCCTTCGTGACGACCGGCAGGTCGAACATCAGCGTCTGTTTGAGCCGGGTCGCCGCATCACCGACCAGGACGCCCTTCTCCAGTCCCTCCGCGCCGAAGCCGGCAGTCAGTAAACCGTAGTAGAAGCCGCCATTCCAGGTGTCGCCGCCGCCCAGCCGGTCGAGCAGCACGATATCATGCACTGCGGCCGACCGCACGAAGTGGCCTGCGGCGTCCAATGCGGCTGACTCCCACCGGTTGACCTCGAAGCTGTCGGGGTAGCGCAGCGTCAGCGCCACGATCTCTGCTGCGAACAGGTCGCGCACCTGCTCTGCGAACGCTTGCAGGTCGGCATCGCTCACCGGACCCAGGTCACCCTTGTCGATTTGCTCCGCGCTGTACGGCCCACAGCCCAGCCCGTAGAGTACGGCCATGTCCTCGATGGTCGTCACGACGATGCTCACGTGCTCCTTGATGAGCGGGGTGAGCACCGCGCGGCACTGCTCCGCGGACCACAGGGTCGCGCGGTAGTTCAGGTCCAGCCCGACGCGACAGCCGTCGGGCATAGCGGCTACGGCCTCCTCGAACGTCTCCAGCAGGTAGTTGCGCTCGTACTTGCTGTGCGCGGCCAGGCCGAAGGTGATGCCCGAGGTGTGAAGCAGTTGGCAGCCGGCGAGTGCGCTCGACCAATCGACCATGCCGGGGGCCAGTCGGCTGGCCGCGGAGTACATGCGCTGGTACCAGCCGACGCTCTTGCGCGGGGTGCGCCCGATCTCATAGAGGAAGCGGCCCACCGGCTCGCCTTTCGGCGCCCAGGCGAAGTGGTCGGTGTTGACGCCCTGGCCCCGCGCGGTGTCGCGGATGAGCCAGCCGTAGGGGTTGTCGGGCACGCGCGTGATGTACGCGCTGGGGATGCCGAAGCGCGCAAGGACCATTGCCAGCGTGTACTCGCTGCCTGCGAGCGAGAGGTGCACCTGCCGGGCCATTTCGAGGCGTTGCAGGTCCGCCGGCGTGTCGCGCACCATCGTCTCCCCGAACGTGACGAACGCAGCTCCCCGCCCGGCAAAGGCGGACAGGTCATCTTTCAGGATGTTGAGCATGGAGCCTCCGGGGGGAAATACGAATTATGAATGAGGAATTACGAGTTGCGCCGGTCGAGCAGGAGCATTTCCTAATTCGTAATTCTCCATTCATAATTTCTACTTCGCGCGTCCGCGGGCGACCTCGGCCATGAAGCGCCGCGCGCGTTCGGTCAGGCCGGGCCAATCTGCGGCGTCGAGAGTCTTCTGGTTGATGAGCTCGCCGCCGACGCCGACCGCGGCTGCACCGGCACGGATGAAATCTGCCGTGTTGCCCAGGTCCACGCCGCCGACAGGGACGAGGCCCACCTGGGGGAGCGGCGCGCGCACGGCCTTGATGTAGCCCGGGCCGCCGGCGCTGGCCGGGAAGACCTTGACCAGGTCCGCGCCGGCCTCCCAGGCCGACAGGATTTCCGTAGGCGTGAAGGCCCCTGGCAGCACGGGAATGCCATACCGCTTGCACAGCGCGATGGTGGCGAGGTTGAGGGTGGGACAGACGATGAACTGCGCGCCCGCGAGGATGGCGGCGCGGGCGCTTTCCGGGTCGAGCACGGTGCCCGCGCCGAAGAGCATACCGGAGCCGGACGTACCGGCTGTGCCAAACGTCGCGACGGCCTGCCGGATGACGTCGAGCGCGCCGGGCGTGGTGAACGTGATCTCGATGGCCTGCACGCCGCCCGCATGGACGGCTTCCGCGGCCGCAAGCAACTGGTCGGATGCCTGGGCGCGCATGATGGCAATCACGCCGGTCCGGCGGATGAGGGCCAACGCATCATCGCGTAACATAGCGGGTCTCCATTCATCGTGGGTCAAGGGGCAACGCTGATGGACACGATTCTAGCACTGAGTCAGGAGGGTGGTCAAACCGCCAGGAATTCGTAACTGTTCATTGTTACAAACCCGGTTTCTCGGCGAAGCCGCGCTTCGCACAGAAACCGGGTTTGTGGGCGTCATGAACCGTTTGTACCATGCAACTGCTCCATGATACACTCATTTCCGTTATCAGAGTCTTACCCACCGGAGGAACCGTGATCAACCGTGACCTGGCACTCTACGACGTGCGCGATTTCGGCGCGACGGGCGATAAGGACGACTATGCCCATGCCGCCATCCAACAGGCGATCGATACGTGCGGTGCGGCCGGGGGCGGTATCGTCTACTTTCCACCGGGCGCGTATATTTCGGGCACGCTGCATCTGCGCAGCCACGTGACCCTGCACCTGGAGGCGGGCGCGACGCTCTATGCCAGCAAGGACCCGGAGCACTTCGACCGGCGCGCGCTCATCTATGCTGAGGATGTGGAGAATATCACGCTGGAAGGACGGGGCACGGTCGACGGCCAGGCCGAGTACGAGTGGCGGCTGAGTGATATCGAGGACCGCTATATCTATTCCAACCAGGTCCGCATGGAGCAGGCCAAGCTGCCGCTCCGCCGCGCATTTCCGACGGCGAACTCGGTCGGCCACCTGGTGCTGTTGGTGCGCTGCACGGACGTGCGCATCCTGGGGTTGTCCTTCGTGCGCTCGCCTTCGTGGACCATTCACCCGTGGGGCTGCGAGCGGCTGCTCATCGACGGTGTGACCATCCGCACGAGCCAGGAGACGGGCGTCTGGGCGGATGGCATCGACCCAGACGGCTGCCGGGATGTGTGCATATCCAACTGCACGGTCGAGACCGGCGACGATGCCATCGTGTTCTACTCGTCGGCCATCTACGGGCCGGCCCGCGCGTGCGAGAACATCACGGTGACCAACTGCCGTCTCTCCTCGTCGTCCAGCGCCATCAAGTTCTGCGACGGCAACCTCGTCGCGGTCCGCAATGTCGTCATCGACAACTGCGTCATCACCAACTCGAATCGCGGCATCGCGTTCATGGTGTTCGACGGCGGCGTGGTGGAGAACGTCGTGCTGTCGAACCTGACCATCGAGTGCCGCACGTTCGACTGGTTCTGGTGGGGCGAGGCCGACCCGCTGCACTTCCGGCTGATTCGCCGCAGCGAGCTGGACCCGCGCGTCGACAAGAGCAGCGAGCCGCCCATCGGCGCAATGCGCAACATCATCATCCGCAACGTCATCGCGCGGGGGATGGGGTCGAGCATGATCGAGGGACATGTGGCTTCGCCGCTGGAGAACGTCACGCTGGATAACGTGCGGCTGGCGGTCGCTTGGAACCCCGATGAGCCGCTGCAGCGCACGCGCGACGCGCTGACCATCCGCCACGCGCGCAACTTCACGGTGAAGGACGTGGCGATCGCGTGGGAAGGCGACGTCGCGAATCGGGCGGAGAGCGCGTTGGTGGTGGATGAGGTCGAGGACCTGGTGCTCGAAAGCGTGTCGGCCCGGCAGGCGCAGACCGACAGCGGCGCGCCCGCCATCAAACTGCGCAACGTGCGGTGGGCCGCGGTGCGCGACTGCCGGGCGCAGGCGGGCACGGGCGTCTTCCTCCGCTGTGAGGGCAAGCGCACGCAGGAAATCCGGCTCAGTGGGAACAACATGCGCCGCGCCGCCTATGGCGTTGTCCTGTCACCGAAAACACCGCCCTACGAGGTCCACGACGCCGACGCGCCGCCGGCTGAGCCCAAACACAAGGAGCAATAGAACATTGATGACGCTGATTGGACTGATTGACGCTGATTTTTTACGGTTTTGCTCCGGTTAACCGAGATTACTTTTATCAAATCAGTTTGATCACTCAGATCAGCGGCCTCTGCGTTCCACTTCATCTCTGCCGTTCCCTCACTGCATGTGCTTTCCTGCGTCCACGATGAGGTTCTGCCCAGTGATAGCGGCGGCTGCAGATGACAGCAGGAACAGCGTCGCGGGCGTCACGTGCTCCTCTGTCAACAGGAACTTGAGCGCCTGGTCAGCCAGCAGGGACTCGCGATCGCCGGGCTGGATGCGCTCGGCCAGTTGGCGTTCGGTCATGATCCAGCCGGGCGATATCATGTTGGCGCGGATGCCGCGCGGGCCGACCTCGCGCGCCAGCGCACGCGTGAACCCCAGGATGCCCGCTTTCGCACTGCTGTAGAGCGTGAAAGGCGCCTCACCCAGCATCCAGTTCGTCGTGCCGATGTTGACGATGGCCTTACCCGCGCCCGCCTGGAGATAGCCTAGCGCGGCCTGCGTGACCAGGAAGTACGACCGCAGGTTGACCGCGATGATGCGGTCGAAGTCCTCGACCGTGGCGGCTGTGAGCTCGATGCGCGGGTCCACCGCCGCGTTGTTGACGAGATAGTCGATGCTCCCGCGGAAAGCGCCCGCCTGCGCCACGAACGCACGCGCCTGCGCCGGGTCCGCCAGGTCGCAGGGCACGAAATGGCCCCTCGGCCCCAGCTCCGCGGCCAGTGCTTCGCCGGCTTGCGCGCCGCGCGCGCAGAAGAAGACCTCCGTCCCCAAGCCGGCGAGTGCAGCGACCAGGTGACGGCCCAGGCCCGCAGATCCGCCCGTCACGATCGCAACGCGGCCCGCGAATTCGGCTGGCGACGGCAGCAGGGGCACGCCCATCGGCTCAGGCAGGGGCTCCGGCGCGCTCACTGTATCATCCATCATGGATGGATGATGATCTTGTTGCGGTCGGGCAAAGTCTGGACCTCCAGCGCCCTGTCGATCTCGGCCAGCGGGAAGCGGTGCGACACGATCTTCTCCGGGTCCACGAGGCCGCGCGCCATCAGCCGGATCGCATGGGCCATCGCGACGGGTGTCGTTCCGAACGACGCATCCATCCGCCCCTCCAGGAAGTGCGTCAGCCCGCCGTCCAGCTCGAACTTCTCATGCGTCGTGATGCCGAAGACGTTCCAGCGCGTCCCGCGGCGGCGCAGGTCCACCATGAGCTGCACGGCCTGAATCGGCCCCGCAGCCTCGATGATGAGGTCCGGCCCGTCGGGGATGATGTCGTACACCCGCTGCCGCGCATCCTCGCGCGCCGGGTTGATCGCGTGCGTCGCGCCGAGCGCCAGCGCGTTGCCCAGCGCGTAGTCGCTCGTGTCCACCGCGATGAGGCGGCCCGCGCCCGCGGCACGCGCCACCATCAGGCAGAGCAGGCCGATGCCGCCCGTGCCGATGACGACTGCGTCGTCGCCCACCTGCATCTCGCTGTACCGGATGACGCCCTTCCACGCGCCGGACAGCGGCTCGGTCAGCGCGGCTGCATCGAAGGTGATTTCCGGCGGCTTGTGGAACAGGCAGTTCTCATGCGTCAGCATGTACTCCGCAAACGCGCCCGGCCAGACATCGGTCGGGCCGTCGCCGCCGGTCGTGAACGCGGTCTCGCAGTAGTGCGTGTTGCCCTCTCGGCAGTGTTTGCAGTAGCCGCAGTAGCCGGACGGCTGGCAGATGACCTCGTCGCCCGGCCTAAAGTGGACGACGCCCGGCCCGACCTCTGCGACGACCCCGCTGGGTTCGTGGCCGGGGATGAAGGGGAAGGTCACGTTGCGGCGGATGCCTCTGATGGCCTTGTAGTCGGTCGCGCAGATGCCGCACGCCTTGATGCGCACGACGACGGTGCCCGGCGCAGTGGGCACGGGCCGGGGGATCTCTTCGAGGCGGAGGTCGTTGAAGTCATGGAGGACAGCAGCAAGCATGTTGGGCATGGTGATCTCCCTTGAAAATGTCCCGTTACCCGGCCGGGGCAGCGCACGGCGCCAGTTCGACCCGATAGCCGAGCTTCTCGAGACGGCGCACGGCTCGGCGTTTCACCGCCTCACGGTCCCGCTCATCGAAGTAGTTGCCACCCAGGTCTTCATAGGCCGTCTGCCGAGTAATCAGGTGATAACCTGTGACCAGTAAACTGTGCCCGACGGCGACCGCTGCCCGTTGTGTGCCTCGCCGGGCTGCCAGGCGGCGATAGAGCGCCTGGAAGTACTTGTGCTTGGTGTGGGCTGCGCCGTGGGCCGCTTCAATCAGTGCCCGCCGCAGCCACGGACTGCCTTTGCGCGTGCGGCCACTCTTGCGTTTGCCTGCACTCTCGTGGTTGCCCGGACACATACCGGCCCAGGAAGCCAGGTGGTCGGCATCTTCGAAAGGCGCCAGATCCGCACCAATCTCGGCGACGATGATCTCGGCAATGCGCTGGTTAATGCCCGGCAAGGCATCCCACGTCGCTAAGGCCGCCGCAAAAGGGCGCATCTGCTCCGCAATCTGCTGGTCCAGTTGCGCCATCGCCTCGTCGAGAAAGTCGATGTGACTCAGATGCTGCGCCAACATAAAGCGATGATGTGGCCGCACGCGCCCGCTCAACGCCTTCACGAGCAAGTCCTGCTTGTCGCGCAACCGCCCTTTGGCTAAGGCGGCCAACGTGGCGGCGTCCGTTTGGCCCTCGACTAACTCGGCCAGGATGGCGCGGCCACTCACCCCCATCACATCGCTGGCGACACTCGCCAACTTGATGTTGGCGTCTTCCAGTACCTTCTGCACCCGATTGACTTCGCTCTTGCGTTCATCCCCCAACTTCGTGCGATAGCGGGTCAGATCCCGCAGTTCTCGCAAAACCTCCGAGGGGATGAAGCTGCCTTTGAGCAAGCCATGCCGCAAGAGGTCGGCGATCCATTCGGCGTCCTGCACGTCCGTCTTACGCCCCGCCAACGCTTTGATGCGTTCGGCGTTGACCACCAGGATGGCGAACCGGTCATCCAGCAGGTTGTATACGGGCTTCCAGTACACCCCCGTGCTCTCCATCGCCACATGGCTGACACCCAGACCGGCCAACCAATCCGCTAAAGCCTCCAGATGCACCGTCATCGTCGCAAAGGTGCGGGTTTCCTTGAGCGGCTGACCGTCTGGCCCCGGCACGATCACACAGGCCACTACGGTCTGCTTGTGGACGTCGATCCCGCAACAACGCTCGTAGACCACTTGCATGACTCACCTCCGCTGCTTGCGCTCGCCCCAGCGGAGTGCCTGATGAACGAAGATTCTCCCTTGCGTGCTCTCCCCTGGCGGGGGGCAACAGTCAACGGTGCCTGCAGGCACTCATGTCAAACTCCTGACGGGCTCGTGGCACCAAACCAACCATCCGACTTCTCACCGGGGCGGCACTCTATTCTACCCATTTTCATCCGCAACGGTGAGCCGTGGCTCATAGACAACTCCTGAAAAGCAGGAAGGACGCGACAGGTCTGCGAACGCAGGTCTTCTTCTATTGAAAGTGTAGCATGGAACACCCTATGTGCCGCAATGTCCCTAAGAGACTGTTTGAAGAGTTCGTTTCGGGCGGTTGATGGAGATTTACAAAATAACCCGGTAACGGGTTCGCGCCGCCGGCGCTGGGGCCTGCGGTTGCAAACCGCAGGCTGCCAGGCCAAGCGTGCCTCGGCACGCTCGGTTGCCCGCCGGGCGAACCTGCTTCAGCAGGTTTCGGGTGTCAGGCTGCGGTTTGCAACCGCAGCCGTGAGCGGCGCAGGTTGCTGGATTAATATGCTAACCTCCATAAACCGCAGCCACCGTGAGTCTGCGCAACCCGACCAAGTCTGCCTAAGCAGACTTGGCAGTGGTAGCCGTGACTTTTGGTCGCTGGGAACTCGAAACCGGGCTCGTGACTGACCCTCGCGCCTGCGTGATGCCTGAGCCTTACCTGCCTAATACGACTGTTCCTACGGCCAGTGCACAGGCCACCACCTGCCCGCCGGTAAAACCGCGCTCTGCTGTCACGTGCAGCCGGTCACTGGTCAGTGGTCCCTCGATGACGTCCTGCGCGGATACGATGATCGTTGGGATGGGGCGCAGCGCGGGAATCTGCTGCTTCGCAGCCAGCACCTCCCACCCGCTCAGGCCCGGCATAATGACATCCAGCAGGAGCAGATCGGGCTGGCTGTCGGTGAGTAGCTCCAGCGCCGAGGCACCGTCCGCTGCGGTCGTGAGGGACATGCCGGGGTCGAGCGCCTGTAGCGCCAGTTGCATGACTTCGCGCGCGTCCGGATCATCATCTACGATCAGGACGCGCTTCGGGGCGGCGGGGAGCCTTCTCACTGCCCGCTCCAGGGCGGATAAGCTGAGCGGCTTGGTCAGGTAGGCCAGCACGCCTTGACGTTCGGCATGGGCCTCGGGGGAGAGGAACGTGCAGCCGAGCACCGGCGCATCGGGCAGCGCGGGCCGGGCGATGGCCAGCAGCGCTTCAAGGTCGGCGGGCGGGTAGGCGTTGACGATGGCTGCGTGCACCGTCTCGCGCGCCTGCGCGCTCCAGGCAGCGGCATCTTCAACGGTTATGATCTCCACATCCTCAACGGATTCAGTCGCATCCGCCAGGCCGCCCGTTGTATCCCACAGCAGGAGCCGCGGGCGGTAGTGCCGGTCGGGGAGCGCCGGGCGGCTGCGGCCTTCCATCCACTGCCATTCTTCCATGTTCCAGCGGGCCGGCCCGTCACGCGGCGGCGGCGCATCCGCCAGCGGCAGCGTCACATAGAACGTCGTCCCGCGACCCAGTTCGCTTTCCAGCCAGATACGCCCGTCGTGCAATTCCACGAACTGCTTGCTGATGCTCAACCCCAGGCCGCTCCCCCCGCGTGTGCCACCCGGATTGTTGTCGCCCTGCACGAACGGTTCGAAGATGCGTGCCGCATCCTCCGGGGCCATCCCTGTGCCCGTGTCGGTTACGAGCAGCAGTATGTGGCCGCCCTCCGCTAACACGCTCACAGTGATGCTGCCCCGGTCCGTGGCGCGTGCCGCGTTGCCGAGCAGGTTGAGCAGGACCTGGCGGATGCGGATGCGGTCGCAGGCGAGGAGGGGCAGGTCTGCGGCCATCTCCACGTTCAACAGCAGCCCCTTCTGTTCGACCAGCGGCCGGATGACATTGACCGCAGACTCGATCAGGCCTGGCAGGCTGACCTGTTCCTTGTGAAGTCTGACTCGACCTGCCTCGGCCTGGCTGAGGTCCAGGACATCGTCGATCATGCTGGCCAGGTGGCGGCAGTTTCGATAGACAGCTTTCAGGTGTTCCATCAGTCGCGGGGGGATAGCTGCACCATACTGGTGGGGCCGCTCGACCATCAAGCTCACCATGCCGATGATGACGTTGAGCGGGGTACGGAATTCGTGGGAGACGCGGGCGGCGAAGCGCGCCTTGTCCTGCCGTGCGTCATCCGCGGCCTGGCGGAGTGCGGCTTCACGTTCATGTGCAAGGCTAAGCTGCCGGTGGGCATGGACGAGGTCTGCGACCGTGCGTTCCGCCTCCGCCCTGTCGGCCTGTGCCTCCTCGAGCCGTGTCTGCGCAGCGCGATAATACTGCCAGCTCCACGAGGCAAGGTGTCGTATCGGCCGGTATGCTGAAGCCATAGCCCCATACGCAATCCACACCGCGATGACCGCAATGACCGCGCGCGCGGCGGATACGGATGGCACTGCAGCCACGAGGATCAGCAGGCCGGCGCTGTGCAGGATAGAAAGGAGCAGCGCGGCAGGCAGACTGATAAGGGTCGTGCCCAGAATGATGGTCATGGCCAACAAAGCGAGCAGTTCATCACCTCCCGGTTGGGTGCTCGCATAGAAGATAATCGCGGCCGGCCCTGCGGTGGCAAGCCAGGCTGCTGACCTCGGCCGTGCTACAGTCAGCGCCCAACCCAGCGCCGCCGTCAGCATGAGCAATATGACCGTGCCCAGCATCCAGGCGCGCGGGGCAGGCTGCAACCCGATGAGCAGGCTCAGGAGGAGCGAGCCGCCCAGCATCAGGCCCAGCACCCAGCGCGGTGATGCAGCCAGTTCAGCATCGAAGGGGGAACGCTCGAGGTGGGTCATGCCTGGTCCTCCCGCACCAAAGTAGAAACCCGCTTTCTGAGCGAAACCTGTTCCGCACGGAAACGCGGTTTTGAGGGTGTGCGTATTATAGCAGAATGGAGAGCCCTGCCTGCCAGGCGCAATCTCTGTCGCACGATACCGGGTGCGGGAGAGTGGGGGCCGGAACCGAGGTCAGGGCCGGCAACGGATTCAAGGCCGGCTGCAGCCTCGGTCCCTGGCGGGAGGCGGTTATTTGAAGACGCCGCTGGTGATGCCTTCGACGATCTGGCGCTGGAAGACGAGGGTTACGATGAACACCGGCACCGTCGCAAGGATGGCAACTGCCGACATGTTGCCCCACGACTGGTAGAACTGGGTGGAACTGCCGATGACCTGTGCTTCGGACAGCGCCATCGTGATGACCTTTGCGCTCGGACCGCGGGCAAAGACCAGCGGGATGAAAAATTCGTTCCAGCCGACGATGAAGTTGATGACGAACATCGTCGCGATGCCCGGGCGGATGAGCGGGAGCACGATGTTGAACAGCAGCGGCCAGAACGCCGCGCCATCCACCTTCGCCGCATCCTCCACCTCGATCGGCACCTGTTTGATGAACGAGACCAAGACCCACGTCGTCACAGGCAACAACCCGCTCCCGTAGAGCAGCAACAGGCCGGTCAGTGTGTTCATCAGCCCGGTCTTCTGGTAAAGCTGGAACAGCGGGATGATGGTTGTTACGCCGGGCAGCATGGTTGAGGCGAGCAGGCCCATCATAATCAGGTTGGAGCCGGGGAACTGTAGCCGCCCGATGGCGTAGGCAGCCATGAAGCTGAACAGCAGCGCAAACAGCGTCGAGACGGTCGCGAGGAAGATGGTGTTCAGGAAGTAACGACCGATAGGCAGCGCGGCGAAAATTTGCCGGTAGCGCGTCATCTCCAGCGATTGCGGCAGGTAGTTGAGCGGCTGCGAAAACAGCTTGTCACCGGGCGCAAAGGCCGTCAGGAAGATATAGTAGATCGGCAGCAGGATGACGAGCATGAACAGCGCCAGCACCAGATAGAACGGAACGTGGCGGAGCGTTTTCGTGAACTTCCGGCGCAGCGCGGGGCGTGTCAGCGCGGTTGTCATGTGTCCCTCCTCACGATGACCTGGCCCAGGCGCGGCGCACGAACCCGAAGCCGACGATGCCGACCACGAGCACGATGAAGAACAGCCCCATGGCGACCGCGGATGCGTAGCCGAAGTTGAGGACCCGGAAGGCTTGCAGGTAAACCGTGTAAGACATCAGCGCGGTGGACATGCCCGGCCCGCCCTGCGTCAGCGCGTAGACAATCTCGAAGCTCAATACGCGGGCAATCGAGATGAAGATGGTCATGGAGAGAATCAAAGGCATGAGCAGCGGCAGCGTGATGTGAAAGAACGAACGCCAGCGGTCCGCGCCGTCGATCTTCGCAGCCTCGTATAGCTCCTCGGAGATGCCCTGCAACCCGCTGAGGAAGACGACGGCCAGGAAGGGCGTGTTTTTCCAGACATCGGTGAGCGTAACGGCCAGCCGGGCCAGCGTCACATCTACGAGCCAGATGGGCCGTGCGCCGGAGATGCGCCAGATGATGTCGTTGACGAGACCGTAGTTCGTATCGAAAATCCAGCGGGCCGCAGTGCCCATGACGATACCTGACATGGCCCAGGGCAGCAGGTTGACCGCGCGCGCCAGGTTGCGCAGGCGGAACCTGCGGTTGAGCAGTTGCGCGATGGCAAGGCCCAGGAGGACCTGGAGCGATACAGACACGACCACGAAGAACAGCGTGAACGCCAGCGTATCCTTGACGTTGCTGTCTTTGGTCATGGCAATGTAGTTTTCGAGGCCGATGAACTTGAACGTGCGCCGGATTGGGCTGTTGTCGAAGAAGCTCAGGTAAAGGGTGTTGAGGAACGGATAGAACGACGTGAGCACGCGCCAGATGACGACGGGAGCCACCAGCGCGTAGGCCAGCAGGACCCGACGCACGCCCATGTTCTGCAGGGAAAAGCGTCCGCGTCTGCGCGCCGCGTCCTCCGCCTGCGGGATGTTTGCAGTAGCCAAAGTCATGCCTCCGGCCAAAATCGCCCTTCTTCTCGCACGTGAGCATCCTGAACGGGTGGACAGCTCAATGTTGAAGGCAAGGTATGACCAGTCGAAGGATGCGGCATGTGTGAGCGCGCCGCATCCTTCGACTCCGAGTGGCTGACTGCTGTCATACTCTGCTCGGGATGTCCCGGGTGTCAGCCGCCCAGGTCCCGTTTGAGAATCGGGCCGATCTTGTCCATCGCGTTTTGCAGCGCAGTGTCGATGTCCACCTGGTCGGTCAGATACGCGTGGATGTTCTCCTCCGCCGCGTCGTAGATTTCCTGAATGCTCGGCGTGATGGGCCGCGCCTTGAAGGAGGTCGGGTCCTTGGCCATTTCTGCCAGGAACACCGCGGAGGGCGCGAGTTTCTGCACCTCCGGGTCAGACCAGAGCGACATGCGCGTGGGCACGCGGCCACGCTCGATCTGCGTCTTCATGTTCTCCGGCTGGTTAACCCAGGCAATCCAGGTCGCGCCGAGTTCCTTCTTGGTCGAGTAGTTGCTCATCGCCCAGCCCCAGCAGCCGGTGATCGTCTGGTTGTTGTCGGGGCCTTTGGGCGGGGTGAACACGGAGACCTGGTCCTTCCAGAATTCCTCATTGTTGCGGAACGCGCCAAGGTAGCCGTCCCAGCACCACCACATGGCATACTTATTGTCGAGGAAGGCATTGAAGATCGTGCTGTAGTCGTCCTGCGGTGCGGATGGCTGCGCGACTTTGTGCGTGGCGAACAGGTCCTTGTAGAATTGGATGGCCGTCTTCGCGCCCGGATGGTCGAGCTTGTTGATGGCGGCGCCGGCCTGGTTGGTCCAGTGCTGGATGTCATTCCCCAACATGCCGCCCTTGACGCCGCTCAGCGCGATGCCGTAGCGCTCTTCGCCCCGGGTCAGCGTCTTGGCAGCTTCCAGCAGTTCATCCCATGTCGTCGGCGGCTTGAGGCCCGCTTCCTCGAACCAGTCGGTGCGGTAGAACCAGATCTCTGTGTCGTTGCCCCAGGGCAGGCGGTACAGCTTGCCATCCCACACTGAGATGTCCGTGACCAGGGTCGGCGGCCAGTCCTTCAGGTCGATGTTGTTGGCCTGGACGACCGAATCGAGCTCCGACAGCCAGCCCGCCGCGCCGTAGATGGCGGCCTGGAAGTCGTCACAGTGGAAGACATCCACGCTCGTATCGCCGGAGGCCAGGCGGGTGGTCATGAATTGCTGCCACTCGATGTACGCGGCGGGGGCGATCTCGTAGTTGATGCCGATGTCGGTTTCGTCGCTGAACTTCTGGATGAGCTTCTTGAAGTGGTCGTTCGTGTCGGCCCAGAAGATGCAGTTGATGCTGCCCTTTTCGCCCTCGCTCACGAAGCCCTGCGGCACGGCCTCTTCTTCGGCAGGTGCGGCAGGCGCGGTGGTGGCGGGCGCGGCAGGAGCAGCGGGTTGGGCAGCCGGGGGAGCAGTACAGGCTGCCAGCGTGGCCACGGCGCCGGTGGCGCCAAGGCCCTTGAGGAAGGAACGCCGGGAAACTGGGTGTTTCATGATCGTGCTGCCTCCTTGTAAGACACGATGCCAGAGAGGGGAAATCTCGTAGTTCGATTATAATGCCGGTGTCTGCCGCGCCACACGCCATGATGCCGCCAAATTGCCGCCAATCCTGCAGGCCCAGATTGAGCGGCATGCTACGAATACCTCCACTGCGCCCCGTTCCGTTCAGCGTAGGGCGGAGCGAAGTCGAAGGATGCGAGAGTCATGCCAGATTTCGAGACTTTCAGACAACACCTGCAATCCGCGCTGGCCCACCTCCATGATCCTGACTTCCGCAGTGCGGAAACAGTGTATCACGCGCTCGGTTGCGCGGAAAACGATCCTGAGTGCGAAGTACAGGCCGCGCTGAAGACCCGCATCGGACAGCTTCACAAAGCTGAGGCGCCTGCGGGCAGCCATGCGCAGCAGGCACAGGCCGTCCTGCACATGCGTTTTATCCTCGGTCTCACACAGGAGGAAGCTGCGGCGCAGTTGAACATGAGCCTGCGCACGTTACAGCGGGCGCAGCGGGAGGCAGTCTACCTGCTGGCCGCGGAGTTGTGGCGCGGATTGGCCGGCAGCACGCCGCCCGATTCGCCCCTTGACGACGCAGTGGACTGGCGCTCTCAGGTGCGCCATGAGATGGCCGCACTTCAGGGGGAGTCGCCCGATGCGGAGGCCGACCTGGCTTTGCTGTTCAGCGGGGTGCTGCGGGTGGCCAGTGCAGCCGTGCGTGGAGGAGTGCATGTACGGGTGCAGCCTGTCGCTCCCGACCTGAGCGTCCGATTCCACCCATCGGTGTTGCGTCAGGTCGTGTTGTCGATCGTCTCAGGCTTGCAGGAGCGGCTCGAGGAAGGGAACATCAATCTGGCAGCAGAGCGGCTGACCGAGCACGCACGTATCACAATCACCGGTGCGCCCTTATCTCCCGGCACGCATCTCGACCTGACGCTGGCGGAGGAGTTACTGGCCGCAGGAGGGGGCACGCTCACGACAGCCGCCGCAAACGACGTATTGACCTTCACGCTCGAACTGCCCCTGGCCGTGGCCCCGTCCCGCCGCGTGGCCGTCCTCGTCATCGAGGACAATGTGGACTTGTTCGCCCTCTACCGCTCCTACTGCTTGGGCACGCCCTACGAGCTGCTGCACGTCCGCGAGGGCCGCCGTGCGCTGGCTGCGGTCGCCGAATTCCGGCCCGATGTGATCCTGCTCGACGTCATGTTGCCCGATGTGGATGGCTGGGACCTGCTGCTCGACCTCCGCGCCGACCCCGCAACGAGCGCCATCCCGATCATCGTCTGTTCGGTCGTAACCGATGAACGCCTGGCGTTCGACCTCGGCGCGGCGCTGTATCTGCGCAAACCGATCTGGCCGGAACGTCTGCTGTCTGCGTTTGAGACGGTGGTTCGTTGAATGGCAGAACGAAGGGCGCAGAGGGTGCTCCGTGTACATGCCCCCTCGCGCCCTTCGCGTCTTGGCGATTCAGTTTACGCCAGGGCGAGCAACTCTCGCTCCAGGTCCTGGAGCCGTTCCGGCGTGAGCGCGGGGTTGAAGCGCGCCAGCGCGTCGAGCGGCTGGTTGCCGGCGCCGCGGCGCAGGAACGGGTGGTTGAGCACGTCCTCGCCCACATGGCGGGCGAGCACAGCCCTGGCCTGCTCGTTCGCCAGCACGTCGGTCAGGGTGCTGCCCAGGTCGAGCCGACCTGCGACGTGGCGCACGCCCTGCATCGCCTGCTCCAGGTTGTAGCCGGTGCTGACGAACGCATATTCGCCGGAGCCGACTTCCACCACAACGGCGCCGCCTTCGACCCGGATGCCACTGACGCCCGGCGCCTCGGCCAGGCTGCGGCCGCCCTCGGTCACCTGGTCGACCGCGGACGCCGGGATGTGAACCGTCGCACGCGTGTTCGCGGGCACGGTCACTTGCAGCCGGAAGTCAGCGCCGGTCAGTTGCCACGCGGAGACAGCCTTGCCGTAGGGTGTCTGGAGGGCAGCACGCACCTGCGTGAGGCCGCCGCCGGGCTGCGGGCGGACGGTGATGTGCCGGTAGCCGGGGCCGGTCAGCGCGGTGTCCAGGCCCGCGGACACCCGGTACAGCCAGTCGCCGATCGCGCCGTAGGCATAGTGGTTGAACGAGTTCATGCCCTCATCCTGGAAGCTGCCGTCGGGCTTGATGCCGTCCCAGCGCTCCCAGATGGTCGTCGCGCCCATCTTGACCGGGTACAGCCAGGATGGGAAGCTCTCCTGGTTGAGCAGCTCGTAGGCCAGGTCGGTGTGCCCGAAGCGGCTGAGCACATGGCAGAGGTACGGCGTGCCGACGAAGCCGGTGGTCAGGTGATAGCCGAATGCCTTGACCTGCGCGGCCAGCCGATCCGCGGCGGACTGGCGCATGTGCTCCGGCAGCAGGTCGAAGTGCAGCGCGAGCACGTACGCGCTCTGGCTGTTGGAGGCCACGCGGCCGTTCTCCGAGACGTATTCCGCCACGAACGCCTGCTTGATCTTGGCGAGCAGGTCGGCATACTCCGCGGCCTCAGCGGCCTTGCCCAGGACCTCTGCGGCCTGCTGCAGGAGGCTGGTCGAGTAGGCGTAGAACGCGCTGGCGATGAGTTCCTTGTCGGTGATGGGCGGCGCAGACATGTCGCCGGGGTTACCGCGGTAGTCCAGCCAGTCACCGAAGTGGAAGCCGGTCGTCCACAAGTAGGTGTCGCCCGCCTGGTGGCGCATGTATTCCACCCACGCCTTCATGCTGGCATACTGCTGCTCGAGGATACGCCGGTCGCCGTAGGCCACGTAGATGGTCCACGGGCAGATGGTCGCCGCATCGGCCCAGGCTGCGGAGCCTCCAGCCTCGCGCGCGAAGTGCGAGCCGGAACGGCCCATCGGGTCGGGGATGACCATCGGGACGCCGCCGTTGGCTCCCTGTTCTGCGGCCAGGTCGCGCAGCCACTTGGTGAAGAACCGGGCCACGTCCCGGTTGAAGGTCGCAGTGCGGATAAAGACCTGCGCGTCGCCGGTCCAGCCGAGCCGCTCATCGCGCTGCGGGCAGTCGGTCGGCACGTCCACGAAGTTGCCCTTCTGGCCCCATTCGATGTTGTGCTGGAGCTGGTTGACGAGCGGGTTGGAGCACTCGAACTCGCCGGTGGCGGGCATCTCGGAATGCACCACGACGCCGGTCAGGTCGTCCAGCTTGAGCTCGCCCGGCCAGCCTTCGACCTTGACGTAACGGAAGCCCATGAAGGTGAAGTGCGGCTCGAAGACTTCGACGCCCTCGCCCTTCAGCGTGTACTGGAGAAGCTGCTTGGCCGACCGCAGGTTGGTGATGTAGAAGTTGCCCTGCTGGTCGAGCACCTCGGCGTGCTGGAGTGTGACGGTGGTTCCTGCCGGCCCCTGCACGTGCAGCCGCACCCAGCCGACCATGTTCTGCCCGAAGTCGACGACCGTCTCCCCGGCAGGCGTATGGATGATCTCGATTGGCTTGAGTTCCTCCTGTCGCTTGACGAGCGGTGCGGTCTGGCTGACGACCACCTGCTTACTGTGGTCCAGTACCCGCACGCCGGCCCAATCGCCCGCGGTATAGCCGGGCTCGGTCCAGCCTGCATGATCCAGCCGGGCGTCGTAGCTCTCGCCCATGTAGATGTCGGCCATGCGGATGGGGCCCTGCGTTGCGGCCCATTGGCCGTCGCTGGTGATGACCGCGATGCGGCCGTCCTCGTAGGTGACGTGGAGCTGGAACAGCAGCGCCAGGCGGTCGCCCCAGGTGTTGCGGTTGCCCTCGAAGCCGATGAAGCCGCGATACCACCCGTCGCCGAGGAGCGCGCCGGCCGCGTTGGCGCCGCTGCGCAGCAGGGCAGTGACGTCGTAAGTCTGGTACTGGATGTAGCGCTCGTAGGCCGTCCAGCCGGGCGTGAGCACGGCATCGCCCACGCGTTGTCCGTTGATGTGCAGCTCGTACAGGCCGAGGCTGGTAACGTACACGCGCGCGTCCTTGACTGTGCCGTCGAGCTTGAACTCGCGGCGGAGCAGGGGGGCGGGCTGCGATTGGCTCGTATCTTCGTCCCAGTCGGGCGTGATCCACTCCGCCTGCCATTCAGAGGGGTCGAGCAGGCCCATCTCGAAGAACGCGGGCTCGCTCCACGCGGACTCGTGCGCGTGTCCGGTCGCGTCCGTCGCCCACACGCGCACCTGCCAGGTATACCGCTGCCGGGAGGCGAGCGCCGGGCCGTCATACGGCACGTGAATCGATGCGTCGGAGGCAACCTTGCCGGTGTCCCAGGTCCAGGGGCCATCAGGTCCTTCGCCCACGCGCACCTGGTACGCGGTCTGCATGACCCCGCGCACGGGTGAAGTCAACTGCCAGGCCAGCCGGGGCTGGCGCACGTCGATGCCGATGGGGTTCGTCTGGTACTCGCAGCGCAACTGTGCGACTGCAACTTCAGGGGTTCCATTAGTCATCAGGGACTGTCCTTTCAATGACGAGGTGTGGGGGAAGGATAGCACGAAACGGGCCTCCGGCCAATTTGGCGGGCACTACCGCTGACACTACGGACACTTGACATGGCGTGATATAATGTCTATAGATTCTAAGGAGTGTTGAGAGATGACCGTACAGATCATGAAAAGCGATCAGGCGCGACTCCGGTGGCGGCGCATTCTTGAAGCTGCACGTGCCGGGAATGACACAATCATCGAGCACTATGACACGCCGACCGCAGTCGTCATTCCGTATGAGGACTTCATGGCCCTGCAGGATGAGCTGGACGACCTGCGAGCCGGTCGGCGGGCGCAGGCTGCGCTCGAAGCCTGGCGGCGTGACCCCAGCCTGGGAACACCGCTGGCGGAAGTGGAAGCGGAGTTGAGAGCAGAAGGCCTGCTCGATGACTGAACCCGTTCGCTGGGAAGTTATCCTGCTGCGTCAACCCAAGAAGACCCTTGGCAGACTTCCGGCAGACTTAAGGGGTCGGCTACTTGCTGCGTTACACAAGCTCGAAGATGACCCACGTCCGCACGGTTACAGGAAGCTCGAAGGCTACGAGGATCTGTACCGTGTGCGCGTAGGCGACTGGCGTATTATTTACACGATACAGGATGCCGAGCTGATCGTTCTGGTCATCGAAATCGCGCCCAGAGGGAGCGCGTATCGCGGGTTGTAGCTGTAACAACCCCTCACTGGATTTGTCCCTATTTGCTCAAAGCGCGATAATCCCCTTGCAGCCGCCGCTCCGGGCGGCTGTCACCACGTCCGGACAAGGAAGATGCCATGAATCCATCTGCCAGCCCCGCGGACACCGGGTGGTTCCTGCAAGACCGCTTCGGCCTGTTCATCCACTGGGGCATCTACTCCGTCGCAGCGCGCCATGAGTGGGTCAAGCAGCGCGAGCGCATCACCGACGAGGACTACCAGAAGTACTTCGATCACTTCTACCCCGACCTGTACGACCCGGCGCTGTGGGCGCGCGAGGCGAAGAACGCAGGCATGAAGTATTTTGTGGTGACGACCAAGCACCACGACGGCTTCTGCCTGTGGGACTCCGCGCTGACCGACTACAAGGCGACCAATACGCCGTGGGGCAAGGATGTCCTGCGCCCGATGGTGGACGCGTTCCGCCGCGAGGACTTCAAGGTCGGCTTCTACCACTCGCTGCTCGATTGGCACCACCCGCAGTTCCCGGTGGACCCCATTCACCCGCAGCGCGACGATCTGGCGTACCGCGAGGCGCATAGGGACCGCGATGTCCGCCTGTATGCCGAGTATCTCCACGGCCAGACGCGCGAGCTGCTCACGCAGTTCGGCAAGGTGGACGTGATGTGGTTCGACTTCTCCTACTCGCGACGCAAGTACCCGTGGGGCCAGGGCAAGGGGAAGGACGATTGGCAGTCCGAGAAGCTGCTGGCGATGGTGCGCGAGCTGCAGCCGGGCGTGATCGTCAACGACCGGCTCGAACTCCAGGGCGACGTCAAGACGCCGGAAGAGTACCAGCCGCGCGGTTGGATGGAGGTCAACGGCCAGCGGGTCATGTGGGAGGCCTGCCAGACCTTCAACGGGAGCTGGGGCTACTACCGCGACAACCTGGACTGGCGCGCGCCGGATGAGCTCATCCGCACGCTGATCGACACGGTGTCGAAGGGCGGCAACCTGCTGCTCAACGTGGGGCCGAACGGCCGCGGGGAGTTCGAGCCGCGGGCGATCGAGCGGCTGCGCGCCATCGGTGAGTGGCTGCGCGTCCACGGCCGCAGCATCTACGGCTGCACGGCCAGCGAGCTGACCCCGCCGCCCGACACGCGCTTCACCTACAACCCGCAGACCAACCGGCTGTACCTGCACCTGATGGCGTGGCCCTACAAGCACGTCCACCTGGACGGGCTGGCCGGCCGGGTCGAGTACGCACAGTTGCTCAACGATGCGTCCGAGATTCACATGAAGGTGCTCGACCCGCATCAGGAGGCCGAGACCATCAACCCGGGCGGCGGCAGGCCTGACACGCTGATGTTGGAACTGCCCATGCAGCGGCCCGCTGTGGCCGTGCCGGTCATCGAACTATTCCTGAAATAAGTAAAGAGAGATATCTCACGCAGAGACGCAAAGGACGCAAAGAAATGTCTTCCGGATGGCTTTGCGCTCTTTGCGTCTTTGCGTGAGCTTCCGAAGGAACCCCATGCCACCCTCACTCAAGTCCGAATTTCTGCTCAACCCCGATGTCGTCTTTCTCAACCACGGTTCGTTCGGCGCGTGCCCGAAGGCCGTATTCGAGACCTACCAGGCCTGGCAGCGCCAGCTCGAATGGGAGCCGGTCGAGTTCATCGGCCGCCGCGCTGACCGGCTGCTGGCCGAGTCGCGCGGCGCGCTGGCCGCGTATCTCGGTGTGGCCGACCCGAACAACCTGGTCTACTTCCCGAACCCGACGACCGCGGCGAATATGGTTGCGCGCAGCCTGGCGGGCGTCGGCTCGCAGCCTGCGAACGGCCACGGCGCGTTGCTGCTCGGGCCGGGCGACGTCATCCTGACGACCGACCACGAATATCCCGCGATGGATAACACCTGGAGGTTCATCTCTGAGCACACCGGCGCAGCATACGTGCATCACCCGATGCCGCTGCCGATGACGACGCCGGAAGACTTCGTGGAGCGCTTCTGGTCCGCCGTCACGCCGGCCACGAAGGTCATCTTCATCAGCCACATCACGTGCCAGACCGCGCTCATCTTCCCGATCGCGGAGATCATGCGGCGGGCGCGCGCCGCGGGCATCCTGACCATCATCGACGGCGCGCATGCAGCGAGCCAGATTCCGCTGAACCTGGATGCGCTGGGCGCAGACATCTACGTGGCCGCGTGTCATAAGTGGCTCTGTGCACCGAAGGGATCGGCATTCCTCTATGCGCGGCCGGAGGTTCATCACCTGCTCGACCCGCTGGTCATCAGCCGGGGATTCGGCTACGAGCCGGTCAACGGCCGGTCGTCGCTGGTCGCCTGGCAGGAGGCGCAGGGCACGCGCGATGTGTCCGCGTTCCTGTCGGTGCCCGCGGCCATCCGCTTCCAGGCCGAGCACGACTGGGATGCCGTGCGGGCGCGCTGCCACAGCCTGGCCCTTGAGACACGCAGGCGCATTCACGCGTTGACAGGGTTGGAGGTCATCTCGCCGGAGGACTGGTTCAGCCAGCTCGTGAGCATCCGTCTGCCGGACAGCACCGATCTGCCCGCGCTGCACCGGGCGCTCTGGGAGGACCACCGTATCGAGGTGCCCATCGGCCGTTGGAACGGGCAGGCCTACGTGCGCGTGTCGTTCCAGGCGTACAACGATGAGTCGGATGCCGACGCGCTTGTGCGCGCACTCCAGGAGCTGCTGTAGTCGCATCTCAGATCGAGTTGTCAGGCGCCGCAGTCGGCAAATGAACTGCGGCGCCTGGCTCTGGTGTGTACACCTTGCCCGGTCTCACGAACTAAGTTGCCTGTGAGACCGAACCTGGCCGGAAGAAAATGGGCTTGACATGATATGGAAACAGGACTATGATGTCCATAGTCAGCGGTCGGCAAAGGCGTTGATGGCTGATTCTTCTTCTGCATCTCCATTAACGTGATTGCCTCCTGACTTGGCCGCACTGGCTGGCTCCCATGTGCGGCAAGAGCTCTTGCTGCCGACTACAGGCTGTGTACGTCGTTGGCACGTTTTGCTTCAGTGCTTTTTCTGCTCACAAGGAGGTGTATCCCATGAAGCAAGCCTTATCGCGACGTCGGTTTCTTCTGAGCACCGGTTTGGCCGCGAGCACCGCGGCCGTGGCTGCCTGCGTAGCGCCGCCCACGACTGCGCCGGCTGCCCCCGCACAAGAGGGGGCTGGAGAAGCTCCCGCCGCAGCACCCCCGCCCGCAGAGGCTAAGGTCGTCGAAGCATGGTCCCGCATGACCGATGTCGCCGCCGAGTCTCAGAAGGGCATCATCGAGAACTACAACGCTAAGAACGACAAGGGCATCAAGGTCGAGTTTGTCTACATCGCACAGACCGCGGGTAGCCAGGCCGACGAGAAGCTCTTGACGGCTGTCGCAGGTGGCACGCCGCCCGGCGCGTACTACGCAGATCGTTTCACCGTTCCTCAGTTCGCCTACCAGGGCTTCTTCTCCGACATCACCGAGGCGGCCAACGGAGTTGGTGTGACCGCCGATCAGTACTTCGACTTTGCGTGGCAGGAAGCGACCCTCAAGGATCGGCTCTACTGTCTGCCGTTCGACACCGACACGCGCGCCTTGTGGTACAACAAGGACATCTTCGAAGCGGCGGGCCTCGATCCCGAGAAACCGCCGCAGAACCTGGACGAGTTCAAGGAGATGGTCAAGGCGTTGGAGGTGCGGGGCGGCGGCGGCCAGTTGACCCGCTTCGGCTTCCATCCGCTGTATGACCAGGCTTGGCTCTACACCTGGGGTTTCTGCTTCAAGGGTGAGTTCCAGGATCCGGCCACCAAGAGGATCACCTTCGCCCATCCCAACAACATCAAGGCGATGGAATTCGTCAAGCAGTGGGTGGATGAGATCGGCATCCAGGACATCGATGCCATGATTGCGGCCTGCGCCGGCACGGCCTGCGACGGGCCGAATGACTGGTTCTGGACCGGCCAGTTCGCCTCCATCGTCAGCGGCGACTGGAAAGTGTCGCAGGCGCACCAGTACAAGCCGGATGGGAACTTCGGCGTCGTGCCGATGCCGGGGCCGGATGGTCCGGCGCCGCATGCGAGCTGGGCCGGCGGCTGGAGCTGGGCAGTGCCCAAGGGCTACGCCGACATCGAGGCCGCATTCGACGTCATCTGGTACTTCTGCGGCGAAGAAGGCCAGACGAAGTACAACAAGGACACCTATCACATTCCGACCATGAAGAAGGTCGCGGAAGACCCCTATTTCCGCGAGGACCCGCTGCATGCGGTCTTCATGGACCTGTTGCCCGTGTCGCACACTCGACCGCCGATCCCGTTCGGGAGCAAGCTGTGGGACTTGCAGTACACAGCCTTCCGCGACGAGATCCCGCATGGCACCAAGACGCCTGAACAGGCCTTGACAGATATCGACAACACCATCAACAAGGACCTGGAGGAAGCTGGCTTCTTCTCGTAAGGCGCAGGCAATGCACCGGTCCACGCGGCCAGGTTAGCGGTTGATAACCTCAGTTGACCTGGGACTTGGAGTCACTCGCAAGGGCGACTCCAAGTCCCCACCGAGTGTGCAGCAGCCATCACGGAGATGAGGCGCGCCGAAGGCGCGTCATGCACCGATCTCCGCATCAGCCGAGACAACAGGAAAGCCCATGGCCACTACACTGACTACTGCAAGGCCGCATCGTCGCCGGTTGCGTCAACGCACGCGACATATCATCAACGGTCTCCTGTTTGCATCGCCGTGGCTCATCGGGCTGCTGGTGTTCTGGATCTATCCGACGCTTGCCTCAGCCTACTACAGCTTCACCAAGTTCAACGCGGTACAGGCCCCCAGGTGGGTCGGTTTAGCCAACTATATCGAGCTGTTCACGCAGGATATCAACTTCAAGGCGGCGGTCTTCAATACCTTCTATTTCGCAATCGTCTCGATCCCTCTGGCCGTGCTCCTGGCATTCACCCTGGCGCTGATGTTGAATGCCAAAATCAAAGGGCAGGTCGTGTATCGGACGATTTACTTCCTGCCGACGCTCGTGCCCGAGGTGGCCCTGGCGATGGTGTGGATATATCTGTTCACGCCGGGGTCCGGCCTGGTCAACGTGCCCTTCGAGTGGCTGGGCATCTACCGGCTCTGCTGGTTAACGTGCCCGCAGATGGCGCGGCCCACCCTCGTGCTGCTGGCCTTATGGATTATCGGGCAACAGGTGATCCTCTATCTGGCAGGCTTGCAGGACGTGCCGCAGGACCTTTACGATGCGGCCGATGTGGATGGGGCGAGCTTCTTCAGCCGGCTCCGGCATGTGACAATCCCGATGCTGACGCCCGTTATCTTCTTCCATGTCATCACGTCGGTCATCGGGGCCCTTCAGTTTTTCGCCATTCCTTTCATCATGACGGGCGGCACCGGCTTCCCGGCGAACAGCACGCTGTTCTATTCCATCTATATGTATAAGCAAGCGTTCCAGTATTTCCAGATGGGGTATGCGTCAGCGTTGGCCTGGTTGCTCTTTCTGACAACCCTCGTCGTGACGCTGGTCATTTTCCGGTCGGCACGGCTCTGGGTCTTCTATGCCGGCGGAGAGCAGAACTAGGGCTGCCTGCGGGCGGCTCACATGCACCGATAGCGAGGAGATGACCGGCCCATGACGGTGAAGACTCAGCCGGTGTCCCGGCCTCCGACCATCTTTGGCGTGCGGCTAACCCGGAAGCGCATCAAGCATCTGGCCAGCCGCGTCCTGATTCACGCTGCGCTTACCCCGGCGGCTCTAATCTTCATGCTGCCGTTTCTGTGGATGCTCTCCACCTCGCTCAAGTCCAAAACGCAGCTCTATGTCTACCCGCCGATCCTGGTCCCGATTCCGCCGGAGTGGAGCAACTATCCGACGGCCGTCAACTACATCGACTTCTTCCTCTACCTGCGCAACACGCTGGTCATCGCCGTGTCAGCCACGATCGGCCAGCTCATCTCCTGTTCGCTGGTCGCCTACAGCCTGGCGCGCATCCCGTGGCCCGGGCGGAATCTCTTGTTCATCTTCACTGTCGCGACCCTGATGCTTCCATTTCAGGTGACGCTCATTCCGCTGTTCATCGTGTTCAAGACCCTTGGATGGGTGGGCGATTTCCGCCCGCTGATCATCCCGAGCTTTTTCGGCAGCGCGCTCTACATCTTCCTGTTGCGGCAGTTTTTCATGACGCTCCCGATGGAGCTATCTGAAGCAGCCCGCATCGATGGGGCCAGCGAACTGCGTATCTATGCCATGGTCATCCTGCCGCTGGCGAAGCCGGCCCTCGCGACGGTCGCGATCTTCGAGTTTATCGCCCGGTGGCGCGACTACCTGGGGCCGCTCATCTACCTGAGCAACCAGAAGCAGTACACCCTCTCGCTGGGCATCTACGAGTATCGCTCCCAATATGGCGCCGAGTGGGGGCTGCTGATGGCTGCCTCGGTGCTGATCACCTTGCCCATTATCCTGCTCTTCTTCTTCCTTCAGAAAACCTTCGTCCAGGGCATCGCGCTCACCGGCATCAAGGGTTAGGTCAGTACACGCCCTCGCGCCGCCAGACATCGAGCATTAGCTCGTAGCGTGTTAGCTGCATGCCCGTCTAGACGCATGCCCCAACTTCAGGGGCCAGGTGATTTCACCTGGCGTATTTCAACCCGCGGCCGGGATTGCCGGGTGTGCGGCTGGGGCGCGGCGTGGCCGGGAGGCCTACCGCGGCAGGGCGGTTTCAGAGTGCATCAGGTGAACCCACCCGGCAACTGAAGTTGCGGCTACCGTTGCGAAGTCTGCCTTCGCAGACTGGAAACTAACCGACGCAGGTCGGTTTTGCAGTGGTAGCCGCAGTTTCAACTGCCAGGCAGAAGGCACGAGTGCAACATGATTTCGCCCTGCTACCGCGGGGCCGCCCATCGTGTGGTGGAAAAGATATGCTATAATCTCATCAGGAGGGCGCGTGGTCTAGGAACTGGAATCTTCCCAACGGCATGGTGTGCAGCGGTACCGCGAGCGGCTACGGCTGCTCCGTGAAATAGACTGCGCGGTTCTGGGCGCACAATCGGTGGATCGAACTGCCGATGCGGCGCTGCAGGGCTGGCGCCAGCTGATGCCCTGTCTGCGCGCCAGCGTGGCCCTGTTCGACTTTCAGCGCGATGAAGTGGTGCTGCTGGCCACCTGCAGCGATTCGGACCTGCAGTTGCGCGCCGGAGCACGGGCGCAATTCAGCCCGGCGTTGTTCCTCGGTGAGTCGCCCCAGGGCCAGCCACACCTGATCCCCGACCTGAGCATAGCACCCTTTACGTTATCCCTGGGTTGACTGATGCGGTATGAAGGGGTACGCTGCTATGCCAGCTTCCCGCTGGTGGTCGAGGACCAGGTGACCGGTGCGGTGACATTCCGATTAGCGCAGCCAGGCGAGCCACCGCAGGAAGATCGGGAGATCGCCACCGATGTCACGCTGGGTACGCTGCGCATCCTGATGACAGTGCACGGGCGCAAGCCACTGGCCGCGCTCGTCGGGTTTGTTGAGGTTACTATCGCGCTGCTTCGCCAAGGTCGGCTGCATCTGCGAAGAGGAGCAGCCCCCGGCCTTCGCGGTCGGTGACCAACGGGTGGCGTGCTGGATTCATGGCGGGGGCAGTTGAGCACGGAGGACTGCCATGAAAGCATTCGGCCAGGAGTATACGCGGCTACGAGGGTGCATGCGTGCGAGCCGCTAGTTGATCGGCTGGATTACCGGTGCGAAGGCGCTTGCTCTGCTAAAGGGCGCGGTGAACCGTTAGGCTCCGAGCGTGTCGAGCAGGCTACACGGCAACTGAGGCGAGAATTGCGCATGCTGCGCGCTTCTCTTCTCAAGCTGCTCAGGAGGAGGAATGCCATGCAGGCACTCTCTGATGTTGACGCCTACTTGACGTTGTTGGACTTACAGCGCGCGGAAATCTTTGCTGCTCTGGAGACGGTGGATGGTGCGCGGCTGTGGCAGCAGCCCGGTCCGAAGGAGTGGTCCGCGGGAGAACACCTGGCCCATGCGACAGCCGCGCTGCGATCCTTCCGACGGATGTTTCAGACCTTCTGGGCCGTGCTTGCGCCGATCGGCTATCTGCGCCGCGGACGGCCCTATGAGACGGAGATTGACGATGTGTACGCTCGGCCGGGCTTCCCATTGAATGTCGGATGGCTATGGCCGCCGAGGTACACGCCGGAGCGACCTGCGACCCTGGCGGTTCTGCGAGAGCTGATGGCCGCAGAGCACGGCCGAGTGCGGCGCTTCTATGAAGGCAAGGACGAGCGCATCCTGGGCAATACGCCGCTGTACGATCCTGCGATTGGCTGCCTGAATATGATCCAGGCGCTGCGGGTGGGTGTGCATCACGACGCCCATCACTTTGCTACGATCCGGCGTATCCTGGAGTAGTATAGATGGTCGCCTGGCTCAACCTCGGCCTGCTGCTGCTAGCCTCCTTGCTTTTCCTCTACTACTACGTGCGCAGCGTCAGCCCGGCCGGCCGCGCTCAGGTCACCGGGCCACGGGCCTATACGGATGCCGGTCGCGATCGCATCTTCGCCTCTATCTTCGAGGGCCTCGCGGCAGCGGGCTACGTGCTCTACTTCTTCTGTCCGCTGCCGGCGCCGTTGCCCCGGACCTTCCCTTGGCCATGGCCGCTCTCGATCTTGATTGCCATCCTCATCGCTGTACCGGCCAGCGCCCTCATGATCATCGGTGTCCGAGACGCTGGCGCGGAAACGCTGCAACCGAAACCCGAACACCAGATGTACGGCGGCATCTATCGTCACATCCGTCACCCGCAGGCCGCCGGCGAAGTGTGGCTGTGGTGGGTTTTTGCGTTCCTGCTACACTCGCCGTTCCTGGCCCTCTTCTCCTTCATCTACATTCCCATCTTCCTGGTTATGTGTTGGGCCGAGGAGCAGGACCTGCTGTTGCGGTACGGGGAGGCCTACGTCGAGTACTGCCGGCAGACACGCGCCTTCTTTCCCCGCCGGAAACGAAAAGGACTTCCCCAGTGATCGGTGTTTCCGCGAAGCGTAACGCTATCTCGATGACCAGCCGGTGGCGTGCTGGATTCATCGCGGGGGCAGCTGATTACGGAGGGTCCTTGGAAGTCTCAGGTCTCAGCGAGCTCACGATTGATGGGGAGGATCAGGACCGGACTGTCGCTGAGCTGGACGACCTGCTGAGCCACGCTGCCCATGAAGAGCAGGTCAAGGCCACCGCGTCCTTGCGAGGTGATCATGATCAGATCCACCCCTTCGCGCTTCCCCACATCGACGATCGTGCGGGCCGGATAGGAACCCGTTACGATCGTGCGGACGGTTATCCCCTCGGCACGCAGACTCGCGGCGACCTCGTCCAGGTATCTTCGCATGCTGCCTTCCGCTTGCTTGCGGATGGTGTTGATGACGGCGGCTGGGGCGCGGTATTTCTCGCTCTCTGGCACGGCCGGCACACAGAGCAACATCAGCTCGCAATCGAACTGCTGCGCGAACAAACGCGCGTAGGGCAAGAGCTGTTCGGCAAAGGCTGAACCGTCCAGGCCGACAAGGATCCGATTGAGATGAGGCGCTTCAGCGGGGCCGCTCTCAAAGACCTGGACCAGCAGGATCGGAATGTCAAGCAGGTGGACCAGCTTGCTGGACAATCCCTCGCCCAGCCAATTCTTCTCACCCGATCTCCCATGCGTCGTGACGATGACCAGGTCGCTGCCCTTTTCAGTTACTACCTGCTGCGCAATTGCGGCGGTGGAGCCCGGTCGGACGGTCGCGTGGACGCGGATACCTGCGGCATGGACCTTTTCAGCCACCTGACTGAGATAGGCCGCGGCTTCTGCATGTGCGCTGCTGCCCTCCTGGTAATCGCGGGAGGCCGCAAGGAGGGTCAGATGGGCACCGGTGGTCTCGCAGACGAACCGGGCCATGGGGAGCGCCTGCGCTGCATAGGCGGAGCCATCCAACAACGTGAGCACGTGCTCGATCCTGATGATGGCATTCCGATGGCGGTAGGCGTGGACCGGCTCAGGCATCCAGCTTATCGTGGCCTGAGCCTCTCCCCCGTTGGTCGAAGCCTGGTCGGGTGCCTGGCCGAAGCCAAAGCCGGCCAGCAGATTGGCATTGATCTGGCCGAGGTAATCCATCTCGGGCGAAGGCGCGCCGATGCGCCGGCGAAAGTAGCTGAACGCGAAATAGAGGATGGGGACCATGATGAAGTAGGCCCAGGCGCCTTCCAGGAATCGCTCCTCGAAGATTATCAATGTGGCGCCGGTTGTCAATAGGGCCGCGCTGGCCGTGCCGGCAACTAAGGCTGCCCGGTGGATCGAAAACTGACCGGATAGCTCGCGTACCAGGCGTTGGGTGACAGCCCAGCCCGTCATGCTTAGCAGGATGAAAACGCCGGCCGCGTAGAGGGCCAGATAGGTGGCCTCGTGAGTGCCGAACAGGAAGAAGCTGACGCTGACAACTCCAACCTCCAGCCAGACCGGCTTATCCGCGACATCGTGGCGGTTCAGGGCACCAAGGGCAGACGGGATATAGTGGCGCTCTCTAAGGCCCAAGGCCAGGTTCTGCAGGCCCTGAGCACTGGCGGCACAGGCCGACATGAGGACGAAGATGCCGACCAAGGAGCCCAGATAGGGCAGGGGCGCCGGCAGGAGCTGGTCCATCGTCTGGGTGAAGACGGAGACGTGCGGATCGTGGGGATCAGACAGGGCGAAGATGGCTGGGCCGACTATCAGCATGGTCGCGGCGGTGGTGGCCATGATGATAAGCAGACTCCGGAAGGCTCTGCGACTTTTCTGTTCCGGCGTTCCGTCAAAAGCGGCGACCAGGTTGGCAAACACCTCGATGCCGGTCATGACCGCTAAGATACGGACATAGCCACCGATGGTGAAATGCAGATTCGGTGGCAGGAAGGCGGCAAGCGATAGCGGCGGGAGATGAAGGCCAGTCTTGAGCAGTGTTGTCAGAATCATCAGCCAGAGCAGAACGAGCACGCCGGCTGTGGCCGGGCCAAAGGTACGGGCAGCCATCCGGGGGCCCCGGTTGACCAGCCACCCGGTTAGCAAACTGAGCCCGACTGCAACCAGGGTGCGGTACTGCAGGCCCAGGATCTGCGCGTTGAGGACAGGGAAGCGATCGGCGATGAAGGTGACCATGGCGGCCATGCTGACCAGGAAGGTCAGTGTGTATTCGATGAAGGTGATGGCCGCGTTAACCTTGACGGCCCATCCACCGAACTCCTCTTCGCTCAGGCCGCTTCCCCCCGAGCCATCGGTGACCCATTGCATGACGAGCCGGTACATGGCCGAGACCACTGCGATGGTCAGAACTGCCAGCCACACAGACCCGCCGAAGACGATGCGGGCCGCGCCGGAGGCCACGATGAGGCTCAGGAAGGGCCCAAAGACGTACAAGGGCGAGGTCGCCGGATCCCCTCCGCCGGCCAGTGCACCTTCCATTGAGTTACGGAGTTTGTGAGAGATGCGCGCCATAATGAAATCTCTATCTATGAGCCGGTGCCTGGTTCATCGGTCGATCTTCTGTGCGATAACGACGGCCACGGGTAAGCCTCCGAGGGAGCCCCGTATCACCTCTGTGGGGTTGAAGCCATGGCCGCAAAGCACATCGATGACCGGAATCGGGTGACAGTCGATCCATCCGGGAAAACGCCGGCCCGCCCAGTCGTATATCCGCGTGATCACCGTGGCATGCTCCTGCCAGTCCAGCGCTATCACGCCCAGTCGCCCATCTGCCGCGAGCGCCCGGCGACACTCTCCGAGCACCTGTGCGGCATCGCCGGCGCTGAAAAGCTCCAGGGTAAAGCTCATGAAGACGGCGGCGAACTGACCTGAGGCAAAGGGTAACGCCAGGGCATCGCCCCGGATCACGCGGGCCGCCGACAGGTGCGCGCGCTTGACCCGAGCGTCGGACACGCGGCACATGCCGGCCGACAGGTCGACCCCGTAGACCCTGCCGGTCCTCCCAGCAGCCACGGCCAGGCTGACCAGGCTATGGCCCGTGCCGCAACCGATTTCCAGCACAGATTCGCCGGCAGCAATGTTCAGCCGGCGCACGGCCAGCTCTCGCCAGCCGGACTCAAACGGTCCGCTCAGGAGGTCATACCACCGGCTCAGCTTATCGTAGGAGGTCCGCACACCCAGGGTGGAGGTAACTCTTTGAGACATTGCTGGTATCATATCAGAGCTGATGCGGTTCTTGAAAAGGTCTTCATGTAGTATAATTCCCGATCGATGGTAGCATGCTGGAGCGTGAGTGCACTCGGGCCAGCGCGATTCCGGAAGGGTAGATCGACATGACAGACCAGAGAGCGTCTACACGAGTCATGACCGCTGTTTCAGCATTCACCGGACGATTCGGGTCATCCGAAACGGCGGTCATGATGAGCCTGGCGATCGTCGTCGGCATCGGCGCCGGACTGGGTGCGATTGCCTTCATCGAGATGATCCGCTTCTTCGAAGGCATCTTCTTCGGCCGCGGCGCGCAGGTGCTGGGGTTCCTCGGTCAGGCCTACGTCATTGCACTGCCGATGCTCGGCGGTCTGCTGGTCGGCCCTCTGGTTCATTTTATTGCGCCTGAGGCGAAAGGGCATGGCGTTCCACAAGTGCTCACCGCGGTTGCCATTCGAGGCGGCCGGATTCGCCCGGTGGTCGTGCTGGGGAAGGCGCTCGGCTCAGCAATTACGATCGGCGCAGGCGGATCGGTGGGCCGTGAAGGCCCGATCGTCCAGATTGGGTCCGCCATCGGCTCCACTATCGGCCAGGCCCTTAAGCTGAACGAGCGCCGGGTGATCAACCTGGTCGCATCGGGCGCCGCAGCCGGCATCGCCGCCACCTTCAACGCGCCGATTGCCGGGGTCATGTTCGCCCTGGAAGTGATCCTCGGTGAGTTCGGCATCCAGACCTTCAGCACGATCGTCATTTCTGCTGTGACGGCAAGCGTGGTGAGCCGCGCCGTGCTCGGCGACTCTCCGGCCTTTGCGATGCCGGCCTATACCCTGAGGAGCCCCTGGGAGCTGGCGCTGTACACCGGACTGGGCATCGCTGCCGCAGGCGCGGCGTTAGCCTTTGTTAAGGCTCTGCACTGGTTCGAGGATACCTTCGATCGCTGGCAGTTTCCAGACTATCTCAAGCCCGCAGCGGGTGGGCTGGCGCTCGGTATCCTGGGGTTTGCAATTCCGCAGGTGTTCGGGACTGGTTTCTCAACCATCGAGAGTGCGCTGAACAGCCAGTTGGGTTGGGGGCTGCTCCTCGTGCTGGTGTTTGGAAAGATCCTGGCCACGTCGCTCACGCTGGGCTCGGGGTCCTCGGGCGGCGTCTTTGCACCGGCGCTCTTCATCGGCGCCGTGCTGGGCGGCGCCTATGGCCAACTGGCGCACCTCGCCTTCCCAGGCATCGTGGCCGCCAGCGGCGCCTACGCGATGGTGGGCATGGCTGCCGTGTTCGCCGGTGCCGCGCGCGCGCCGATCACGGCGATCATCATCTTGTTCGAGATGACGCAGGATTACCACATCATCCTGCCACTGATGTTTGCGACAGTCGTCAGCACGGTACTAGCGCAGGTACTGGAGCCGGAAAGCATCTATACCTTCAAGCTGAAACGCCGTGGCATAGACGTGCGGGCGAAGAAAGACGCAAACCTGATGCGGGGGATCCTGGTACGCGAAGCTATGACACCCATTACGGAGTTCCCGACGGTGGTCCCGGAGACTTCCTTGAGTGAGGTTGCACGCCTGTTCCAGGAGACCGGACACCACGGCCTCCTGGTGTTGGACGCTCAACACGAACTCTACGGCGTGGTGACACTGGCCGACCTCGAGCGCGCGCTGACAGCGGGTGGGGCAGCAACGGTCGCCGATATCTGCACGACGGACGTGTTGACCGCGCTCCCTGATGAAACGCTGGATGACGCTTTGCGACATTTCGGCGCACTGGACGTCGGGCGTATCCCGGTGGTGGACCGGCGGCACCGGCGCCGGGTGCTGGGGGTTTTGCGGCGGAGCGACATTCTGCAGGCGTATTCGCACGCGCTGGTGGACAAAAGCAAAGCTGACTATCACATCGAGCGGCTGCGCCTCGAATCCCGGATTGGCGCGACATTGGTAGAGATCGCGCTGCGCGGCGGTGATGCCGCCGTTGGCAAGCTTCTGAGGAATCTGGGGCTGCCGCCGGACTGCGTGATCGTTGCGATTCATCGTGGCAGCCAGGTGGTAGTACCGCGTGGGGATTCGGTTCTGTTGCCCAACGATCGCCTGACGGTGCTCACGGGTGCTGATTCGGTAGACGACTTGAGCAGGGCGCTGCGCGCAGGGATGGCCGCTCACGCTGATGTCCAGAGCAGTGGTTCAGAGGTGTCGGCTGCCGATACTGTGGAGGTGTTGGACCAGATCACGGTGAGCGAAGTCATGGAGACCGACCCGGTGGCTCTGCACGAGTCGGATTCGCTGGCTGCTGCGGCGGACCTTTTGGCTCGCACGCACCATCATGGGGTGCCGGTGGTCGATGCCGCGGGCGGGCTCGCCGGGATTCTCACGATTCAGGATGTCGAGCGGGCGCAGGCGGAGCATGGAGGGCCTTCGCGACGGGTGGGCGAGGTCTGCACGCGCGATCTGCTGGTAGCCTATGCCGACGAGAGTATCGGAGCGGCGTTGCGACGCATCAGCAGTCGAGGTGTCGGACGGCTGCCCGTGGTCGCACGCGATGACCCTCGCCGTTTGCTTGGCATGCTGCGCCGAGCTGACCTGGTGCGGGCCTACGATATCGCCCTCACGCGGCGGGCTACGCTGGCACAGCATGGCACGCAGGCTGGTCTGAGTGTCTCCACCGGCGCGCTCAGCGTCGAAGATATCACTATCCAGGCCGGCGCTGCGTGTGACGGACGACGCGTGCGCGAGGTTGCCTGGCCCCGGGAGGCCGTAATTGCCAGCCTGCGTCGCGGCGGTGAGGTGCTGATCCCTCACGGTGACACATTGCTTCAGGCCGGAGATGTGCTGGTCGTGGTTGCTGGCGGCGAAGCACGCGCGGCCGTCCTGCGCCTGTGCACGGTAACACTCACGTAGTGCTGTGTTGACTCGCAATGTCTGGTCCTTCTGGGCGCAACCAGCCGGGTCTTCCAGGATGGCCAGGCGAAATGCGTGGGCGCGGCGGGGCCTGCCATCCGGTTGTCGCAGATGGCAGGCCCCGCTTTCAGCGTATCACTGTGCTAACGGCTGGGCCTGACCCAGGCGTCGCTTCTTACTGGTCCGCGCGGCCGGGATTGCCGGGCGTGCGACTGGGCCGCGGCGTGGCCGGGGGCTCCTGTGGGGGCTCCGGCGTCATCGTCGGCCCCGGGCCCGGTCCGGAGGCGTCGCGGACGCGCAGCCAGGTCGCCACGCGCACGCCCTCCTGCCGCTGCACGCCGCCGACCTCCACCGGGGCGCCGAGCTTGGCGTGCTGCGCATCGGTGATGCGCGTCTGTTGCGTCACCTGCACTTGTTGGCCTGCGATCGTCCAGTTGCCAACCAGGCCATCCCCGGGCAGCGCCTCGATCTCGCCCTCGAAGTGGAACGCAGAGCCGCGCCAGTTGCCGATCAGGACCGTAATCTGAAAGGCCTGCAATGCATCGCCGGTTTCCCAGCCCACGATGTGCACCACGCTGCCGATCTCGACCGTGCCCTTGGCCTGGATGATCGATGTCGTATCCGTCACGTCCACCGCGCGGCCGCTGACGACCCAGCGTCCGGTCAGTCCGCTCACGGGCAGGCTCTCCACCGTGCCGCGGAACTGTACCGCCTGGTGCAGGCCGCCCGGCTCCTGCCAGAAGATGCGGACCGTGCGGGCCAGGAGCGCCCCGTCATCCTGCAGCACGGCCGCGGCGTGCGCCAGCAGCTCGACCTGCGGCACAGCGGTTGTCATCGTCTCCTCGATCACGATGAGCGGGATGGTGCTCAGCGTCCAATTCTCCGCTGCGAAAGCCTGGATGACGCCGTAGACCTCGACCTCCTCCTGGAACTCGGTGCTGCGGATGCGCAGGGCGGTGAGGTTGCCAACAGGCTCTTCCTGCATGTAGACCTCCGCCCAGCCCCCGACCGCCAGCGGCCCGCCGCGTTCGTTGTAGCGGGTCTCGTCTGTGACGTTGATGCTCTGACCTGCGATGACCCACGTGCCGATCCGGCCCTCTGGAATGCTCGCGATCGGCCCCTTGAGCCGGACCTCAGCCGGCATCACCGCGATATGCGTGGCGACCAGCGTGCCTTCGGCGTCCTGGTCCGCGATGACCGCGGCCCACATGCCCGCGGCGACGGTACCGGTCGTCAGGCGAATCTCAGTCTCCGCGTTGACATTGACCGTGTGGCCGGCGACAACCCACGGGTCGCCTGCGGCTGCGGGCACTATGTCGATGACTCCGGTGAAGCGCACTTCGTAGGCCGGTCCAGGTCCGGGCCCCTCTGCGAAGCTGAGTGCAGGCGTCAGGCAGAGCGCGACCAGAATCAGCAGGGCCAGCAGACGTGAGAAGGTATGGACTTTCATTTGCGTGCCTCCTTTAGCGTTGAACGAGCGGAAGATAGAGCCGGAGAGTGGCGATTGCCGTTCCGGTGGGTGTTGCCGTGCCTGTGTTGGCAGGCGGCGGCGTGAAGGTGGCGGATGGCGTCACATCGGCGCCAGGGGTCGCCGTTGCAGTCGCCGTCGTGTCAATTGGGCTGGTGCTGGTTGCGGTCGGCGTGGGCGACGGATCGGAAGCGCACGCCGACAGGCTGATGTCGTCCAGGTAGAACTCGCTGATGAGGTCCTGGTCGGTGCGGGCTGCGAAGCGGAGCACCACGCTTTGCCCGGCATACGCAGTCAGATCGAATGTAAGCTCCGCCCACTGGCCGGGCAGTGCAGTGTTGTCGAGCGTCGCCAGCGTGCTCAGGGGTGTGCTATCTGCGGCGGTCAGCGCGATAGTCAGTGTATCGAACGTGCCTGCGGTCTCCGCGGTCGCGAGATACCACCAGGCTTTCAGGATCAGGGTCGTCCCGGCGGGCAGTGTGAGCGCCTGGCTGAGACGGTCGTCCGCGTTGTTGGCGCCGCCCAGGTAGGCTCCCAGGCTGCCGGTATGCGGGTTGAAGTTGCTGATCAGGTCGTAGCCCTGTGCACTGAAGGTCTGCCAGCCCGCGGCGCCTTGCTCAAACCCCCCGTTTTGCACGAGCTCCAGGCAGGATAGGGTCAGGCCGTCTGTGGTTTGCGCAGTGACCGGCATGGTCCGAGGCAGCACCGCTGCCAAGAGCAGCCCCAGGAGCACCAGCCAGATGGCAATGGGTGCGCGCATCGTTCCTCCTGACTCGCTCGCCACATTCGTCCAGGTTCAGCCCACGCCGCCCGGCCGGGGCCCCGGTGGTGTTACGTCGGGCCCAGGGCCTTGCGGGGTTGCGTCTTGCCCCGGGCCTTGCGGTGTGCCGGTTCCCTCGGGGCCTTGTGGCGTTGCATCCGGGCCGGGACAGACCGGGGTGCCGTCGATGCTGGGGCACTCCGGCGTCGCCTCCGGGCCAGGACCCTGCGGCGTCGCCTCGGGGCCAGGACCCTGCGGCGTCGCTTCCGGGCCAGGACCCTGCGGTGTGGCCTCCGGCCCAGGACCCTGCGGCGTCGCTTCCGGGCCGGGACCCTGCGGTGTAGCCTCAGGGCCGGGACCCTGCGGTGTCGCTTCGGGGCCGGGACCCTGCGGTGTCGCTTCGGGGCCAGGGCCTTGCGGCGTCGCTTCCGGGCCAGGGCCTTCTGGTGTCGCCTCCGGGCCGGGACCTTGCGGTGTCACGCTTGCCCGGTGCGCCGGGACGGGCGGTTCGGGCTCCGGCGTTGCGGTTCGGGCAGGCTGTGCCGTCCGGGTTGGCTGGCCCGTCGCAGACGGCTGGCCCGTCCGGAGTCGATTGGCATGCTGCGTGGGTGTGACGGTCGGGCCGGCAGCCGGTGTGCTCCGTTCGTTGGTTCGCGACCGGGCCGTTGGGGTGGCCTGGGGCGCATCCGGCAGGCCCGCGGGAGGCCGGCCGCGCTGGCCCAGCTCTTCGCCCGCCTGGAGAGTGCGCCGGGCGGCTATCTGGAGCGCAGCCGCGTCGCCCTCGCGCGGCGCCTGCTGCGCCCACTGCGTCAGTTGCCGTGCCTGTTCGGTGAGCCGGGCGGCCAATTCGGTCCGGGTTGCCTCCGGCAGGGCCGGTGCAAGGGTCTCGACCTGTGCGACGCTGGCAAGCAGCGCGGTGAGGGTGCGCTCGTCCAGCGTCTCTTCCTGGCTGCTCATCGTGCGATCAAGGTCGGCCAGGCGCCGCTCAGCGATGCCCAGCTCCGCGCGGGCACGGCTTTCGGGCTGCCGCGCGAGGAGGGCCGGCACCCGCTCGACCGTGATGCGCACACCGTAGGCCGCATCGCCCGGCTGGCTGGCCGCAACAACCCCCGTGGTCAGCAACACGGACAACACCAGGACCAGGGCAATCGCAGCCGCACGCGGCAGGGCAAACAGCCCGCTCTGCCACCAGCGCCGCGCCAGACGTTCGTTGCGTACAGCTTCAGCCTGGAGGATCCGGCGGCGCATACGCAGCCGGGCTGTCTCGTCGAGCCGGTAGTTGCGCAGCAGTGCAGCCTCCGCCGCACTCGCCAGCAGCGGCGCCAGTTCGGCGGCGTGCTCTGGATAGCGCGCCAGGCAATTGGCCGCAGTTTCACCTGTTGCGATCTTCTCCAGGCAGCGGCCCAGGATGGCGGTCAGATTCCGGTCATTCATCATTCACCTTGTCCCGTACCCAATAAGCGACTCAACGTTCGTAAGGCCCGGTGTTGCAGAGCCTCGATGGCCCCTTCCGTTTTGCCCAGCCAACTGGCTGTCTGCGCGTTGCTCATGCCCTCGCCAAACTTGCAGATGACCACCTGGCGTTGTTCTTCGGTCAAGTGTGCCAGCGCACCGGCGAGCCGGCCCAGCGCCTCGCGGCGCTCGGCTGCCTGCCAGGGATCCCCGGCTTCCGCCGGGCGGGGCAGGTCATCCTCCAGGCTGACTGTCAGGTGGCGCCGGCGGCGCCGGTGATGGTCGGCCACCAGGTTCGCGGCAATGCGATAGAGCCAGGCGCTGACAGAAGCGGCGGGCCGCGACCCATCGAGCCTGAAGCGCGGCGCGTGCTCCACCACCCGCAGGAATACCTCGCCGGTCAGGTCTTCGGCTGCCTCCAGGTCACCCGTGCGTGCCAGCACATAGTGGTAGATGCGGTCCGCATAGAGGTCGTACAGCCGCGCCACTGCGCCCGACTCGCCGCGCTGGCACGCCGATATCACGGACACGATCTGGGCGTCGTCTATGGTTGCGAACATGGCTTTGTACCTTAACTAACGAAACTTGGACCGATAGCATACGGGCTGGGGCATGAAGTTGATGGGCAGAAGACAGGCGGGTTGCCGGAGCTGGCTTGAGCCGGCTGGTTGATGCGGCCGTATGCTGCGCGGGGATGCGGCGTTAGTCAGGTTAGCAGCGCGCCGCCCGGCCAGTGGCCGCAAGACCAGGGGCAGGCCGGGCGGCGCGGCAATCCCTCGCGCTCGCTCTGAGGGCCAGCCAACCTGTTCAATCAGACTATCGGGGCACGCGCTACTGCCGTTCGAAAAGCGCGGATGCGGCCGCCATGTTCGCCTCGACCGCGACGCCGAACGGGCAGCGCGCCTCGCAATCGCCGCAGACCAGGCAGGCTGAGGCCGGGACAGGCTGGCGACCGTACGCGGCGGCCAGCGCGGGCGTGACGCTCTGCCGCCGCGCGGCATCGAGCAGCCGGGTCACCGCGGCGATGTCGATGCCGGCCAGGCAGGGCAGGCAGTGGTTGCAGTACATGCAGTCGCCGGAGAGCTGCCAGTCGGTCTTGCCGAGGATGACGCTATAATCCTTCTCCTCGTCGGATGCGGTGAGCCAGGCCAGCGCGGCCCGCACCTGCTCCGGCGTCTTGCAGCCCGGCACCGCAACGCAGACCCCCGGCTGGGACAGTGTGTACTGGAGGCTCTGCACCGGCGAGAGGACGATGCCGCTGGGGTTGTCCGGCCAGAAGACCCAGCCGGCGGCGTAGGGTTTCATGGCGACGATGGCCACGCCGTTGCGCTCGCAGGCCAGGAACAGGTCGCGCCGCGAGGTGACCGGCCGGTGCCCTGCCGCCTTGAGCCCCGTGTACGGATCCGCCTCCCACAGCGCCTCCAGCTTTGTATCACCCGGCAGGAGGTCGAACGCGGGGTTGACCGGAAACATGAGAACGTCGACCAGGCCGCTCTCCACCGCGGCCATTGCTGCGCCGACTTTGTGGCTGCTCATCCCGACCGCGCGGGCCTTGCCCTCCCGCTTCCAGCGCAGCGCGACATCGAGCAGCCCCCCGGGTGCAGAGACCTCCGCCCATTCCTCCGGTTCGTCGACGAAGTGCAGCGCCAGCGTGTCGACATGGTCGGTGCCCAGCCGCCGCAGAAGGTCCTCCGCATGGCGTTCGGCTCTGGCCGGCTCGCGGGTGCGGAAGTACTGGCCGTCGTCCTGCAGGCACGCGCCGATGTGCCCCTGGATGTGGAAGCGGTCGCGCCGGCCCCGCATCAGCCGTCCGATGTGATCGCGGATGGCAGGAGAGGGCATGAACAGGTCCATGTAGCGCACGCCCCCGTCCAGCGCAGCCTCCACCGTCGCCGCCACATCCGCGAAGGGCGCCTTCTCCAGGTGTTCCAGTCCCAGGCCGATCATGCCCGTTTCGATGCCGGTGCGTCCGAGTGTGATGTTTTTCATGGTGTCGCTTCCTTTCATGCGTCAGACGTTGTTCGTCAGACCAGGAATCCCAAATGGGTCGCCCACTCGTAAGATCGGAGTCGAGGCTTCAGCCGGTTAGATTGCCTGTATGGGTACACAACCAATCCGGCTGAAGCCTCGACTCCGGCTACATGTGGAATTCCTGCCGTCAGATGCCGGGCTGCGGGGTGGCGCGTGCCACCTGCTCCCCGGACAGGCCGAGGAAGCGCCGGAGATTCCCGCCCTGCACCTTATCCAACACATCCCGGCCCACGCCGAGCGAGGTCAGGATCTCCTCGTCGCGCTGGAGCCATTCGCGCGCCCACGCGCTATGGTAGCCGGGCGCGCGGCAATCGCTGCCGAAGATGACGTGATCGGCCACGTCATAGCCCGCGCCGAAGAGATCGGTCAATGCGCGGCGGCGATAGCTGGGCGGCGTGCCGGGGGTGATGTCCACGAACATTTCCACACCGGATGCTTCCCCTGGCGACCGGCGGTGACCCAGCGCGTTGAGCATCTTGCCGTAAACGGCGATCAACTCGTCGCACCAGGGCCAGCCGATGTGTGCCAGGGCGAAGCGCAACCCCGGCACATCGAGCAGCGCCTCGAAGCCCGCGGGCCGGCAGTACTCGGATGAGGGCTTACCGTCCCACAGGATCCCGGAGTGAAAGAGAATCGGCCGGCCGGTCGCGGCGATGGCGCGGAAGGTGGCCAGCGCGGCCGGATGGCCCGGATGGAAATGGTCGCAGATGACCTTGAACCCGGCGACGCCGCGGCCCGCGGCCAGCGCGACCTGATCGAGCGCATCCGGCTCCAGCGGATCGATCCAGAAGAGCGGGTAGAGGTTTAAGCTGAGCGCGCACCAGTCGAGCACGTGCCGCAGCCGGGCGGCGGACGATGGCACGTCCTGCGTGTCGCGGGCAAACGAGGCGGGCGGCTGGGAGATGAGCGCGCCGCCGCTGACGCCTGCGGCCTGGAGCTCGGCCAGGAAGCCCGGCGCGGCGGGTTCAGGGCCCATCAGATGAATGTGGCCGTCGAGGACGGTTGTCATGGCTGTGCCTCCGCTGTTGGTGACTGGAAACTGGAAGCTGGAAGCTGGAAACTGGAAGCTGGAAACTGGAATCTGGCAGTTGGCGGTGCGTTTCGTTCAGGGGCGCGAGCATCCTGAGCGGGTGGGCGGCTCACCTCCGCCGACCGTATATCGCCAGTCGAAGGATGCCCTTCATGGGGCCGCCGGAGCATCGGCAAGGAACGTCAGCGCGGCTTCCTCGCCCTGTTCGATGGCGATTTCGACGGCGCGCTTGGCCTGTTCGAGCAGGGCGTGGGCGCGCCGGCGGTTGGCGTGGGCTGACCGAACAGCGGTCACGGTTGCGTCGATGGCATTGGACAAGATATCGGGAAACGGCAGGTTGAGTAGATCGGTCTCGCTGATTGCCGGATATAGGCTTGCACTTGTATGAAGGTCCATTAACTCACAGATGAGAGGAAGACGCAGATAAGTCAAGAGGACTTCGGCAGGTACAGCTTGGGGAGTTAGCACCACAAACCCACTGCTTGCGATATATCCGTCCTGTTCGGGAGTGATTAGCGCAGTGAGCCGCCGATTAGGTCGCACCGTTGACGTAACCACATCCCCCGCATGAACACGCCATGTCGCCCGACTTGGCGCATTTGCCATCGGTATTAGTTCCGACCGTGTCGTACCATCACCGAGCACATCGCTGATTTCGATATATGAAAAGACCCCATCATTTGCCGGCACAAACCGCTCTCGTCGCGCAGGCGCAACCTCACGAAGCTTGCGATTACTTGCGCCCAAGCGTGCCAGCAGTTCGGTGACTCGTGGAGAGAAGTAACGTGCATCCCACCGCCCGGCAGCGAATGCCTCCTGGGCGCTGCGGGTGTAGGTGAGCGGTTCCGGCGGCTGCCAGTCGGCCAGGCCGAGGGCGGCGGTCAGGATGGCCTCGGCTTCCTTGTTCTGTCGAATCCCTTCGGTATGGGCAGTAAAAGCCTCCTCTACAAGCTCAACACATCTTTCTTTCAGACCTGTTGCCGCATTAAATACGGGTAGGTCTCGAACAAGCGTTATTGTTAAGTGTGGTTGAGCCGTTTGAGAACTCGAACGCAGCAGCATTCGATTGAAGAAGCTTGTTTGAAAGTAGAGGTACAGGAAAATCTGATCGGCTCTCGGCAGTACTGAGCTGTTGAGAAAGATCAGGTCTCGGCTGGCGGCGGCTTCTCCGGTAATCAGACCTATACGCGCAATGGAGCCACCCTTTGTAAGAACTATATCGCCAGGATGCACCAGGGCAAGATTCGGAAAGCGGTCGCAAAGCTCAGAAGGAATACGCGTACAGTTCGCGAAATCAATCAGAGTGTCGACATCCGCAACCCGAAGGAAAGGCAAGGTTCCCAGGCCGTAGTATGCCTCAATCGCAGGATAAAAGGCGCTACCATCAACCGTGAGCCCCAGGGCAGCGAAAGACTGAAACTTATCGAAACGCGACTCGGCCAGAGCTTGATCGGTCAGGTGTTGCTTCTGGAAGTACTCAGGATCTAAGCGCTGCGTGGGCGTACCTGCAATCACTCTTGAAGATGAAACAATGGTTAGTTCCAACCCCTCCAACAGCCGTTCGTAGCGGGCACTGTCGAAGGGGGTCAGGCGAAAAAACTCAGCCCCTCGCGGCGGGCGAACTCCGCAAACGCCTCCGCGATGCCGTCCCCTGTCATTCCCTCGTGATTGAACAGGTCGTGCTGGACGATCCAGTGCCCGTGGCTGTCGCGCTTAGGCCGGCCATCGGCCTCGCGCACGAGAATCTTCTCGCCGCTGGTGTCCTTGCTCGGCTTGCGCTGCGTCGCAAAGAAGATGTTGTAGTCTTCCACCCGGGGGCACAGCGGCCCGGCGTCCGGGTCGTCGTTCCACTTCTGGACGAAGAGGACGCTGGTCTTGGTGCCGGTGTGCGGTTTGAAGGTGTTGGGGTCCAACCCCACGACGGCCAGGATGCGGCAGCGCTCGGCGATGAAGCGGCGCACGCGCTGGTCGGTGGCGTTGTTGAGCCGGCCTTGCGGCAGCACGATCGCCATGCGCCCGCCGGGCCGGAGGAAGTCCAGGTTGCGCTCCACAAAGAGCAGGTCGCGGCCCACGGCCGTTTCCTGTGCGCCGGGGCTGCCATCCTTCGTCACCTTGCGCGCCAGCTCGTACAAAGCCAGCATATCGCCCTGCTTGATGTCACCGGCAAAGGGCGGGTTAGCCATCAGCACGTCGAACTGGAAGCCGCGATAGTCCCCCCTGACGGCTTGCAGCTTACGCAGCTTGCGCCAGCCTTCGCCGTACACATCGGCCCACTCGTCCTGCCGGGTGGTCTCATCCCACTTCTTCCAGTCAAGGGTGTTCAGGTGGAGCACGTTGGTCTGGCCGTCACCGGCAATCAGGTTGAGGCAGCGCGCGACCCGCACGCTCTTCTCGTCGAAGTCAATGGCGAAGACATTATCATCCACGTACTCGGCACAGCGGGCGGGCTTCTCGTCGAGGGTGAAGAGGTGCGAGCCGGATATCCCTTCGTCCTCCAGGATGGCGCGCCAGACGTGGAAGATAACATGGACGGGGAAGCCCGCCGAACCGCAGGCCGGGTCAATGACCGTCTCGTGCTCTTGCGGGTTGAGCATCTTGACGCACATATCAATCACCCAGCGCGGCGTGAAATACTGGCCTTTCTCGCCCTTGTAGGACTTGTTGACGAGATACTCGAATGCTTCGTCAATCACATCCAGGTTGGAGTTGAACAGCTTCCACTCTTCCAGCGAGCCGACGCACACCTGCAAGTGATCGGGCGTGAGCTTGATACGTTCGTCAGGCGGGAACACGCCTTCCCACTTCTTCTGCGCCTCGTTGAACAACGCCTGAATGTTCTTTTTGAGTTGGGCGGCGGTATTCTGGTTGCGGAAGCGGAGGAACCGCTGGCCCTTCCACCGGCGATAGCACGCCAGCTCGTCGTAGAGCTTGGTGAAGATGAGCTTAAAGACTTCCTCGAAGACGTCCACGCCCGCATTGGCGAGCACTTCGTCCTCCATCTCCTCGATGCGCTGGCGCAGGGAAGGCGTTTTGCGGCCCTCTGCCTCCCTTTCCTGCTCTTTGGCGATCAGGGTTTCGATCGTCCAGGGTTGGCCCGCCACATCCTCAATCGTTTGGTGCGCCGTGGGCAAATCCGGGATCGGGACGAAGTAATTGGGATCCTTGCGGTTCCATACCTGCGCGGTGACGCCGTCGCTCCACAGGGCGAGCGGTGCGCCGGTGGCATGGGTGTAGCTGCGAAGCTGTTCCTTGCCGGTCTTGCTGTTGCGCTGCTTGACCTCGATAATGATATACGGCACAGTCGGGCGGTCGGCGTCAAAGACGACGATGTCGGCCCGTTTCGATGTGTCGCGGCCAAAGGTGATGGGATATTCAATGTCCACCCGCTCCAACGGATAGCCGTAATAAGTGACCAGCCGGTGCAACCACAGTTGCCGGACGAGTTCTTCCTTCGTCAGCAGGATATCCTTGTTTCTTTTGAGGCACTTGACGTAGGTCTTGCCGTTCTTATCCACGCAAGCCGCCCGAACCGCGGTGTTGAGCGCAACGCCGAAAAGATCAGGGGAGATCACGCTATCGCTTGAGGTCGAAGGATCAGCAACAGCCATATCATAGGTCCTTTGCATCAATGGTTTGAAGCATGCCGGAGCAATGCACGTGTACTCTCGAAAGCTAGGCGGTTTCGCTTGAAGACCAAACTGCTCGCGCGGGCTGAGTAAAACGCGATTGTGGCTTGTGATAGATGACGCACAGATTTTAGCACACGGCGCGTACGGGCGTCAAATGTTCCGCCGTTTGTCCCGGAATTCCAAATGTACGCGAGAGTTCAGGTATTCTGAGCGGAGCGCAGCGCAGTCGAAGAATGCCGGACAGCGGATATCCTTCGACTACGGCCCTCCGGGCCTCCGCTCAGGATGCTTTGCCGCTTACATTTGGAATTCCTGCCGTTTGTCCCGGGGCTTACTGAGTGGGCAGCGCATGGGGACGCAACCCTGGTGGATGATTTGATGCGGAATTACACAAGGGTATTGATTCCTGCGCAGACCGGCGCGATACTGTGCGAGGTCGGATTTGCACGCAGCCGACTCGAAAGAGCGTGGTCGATGACTACGGCCGAGTTACCGTCTGCCGGTTCGCCGTCGAAGACCCTGGACGAGCTCACCCGCGATTGCGCAGATGAGACCGCGCTCTTCTTCCGCGGGCACAACCACGATTCACCTGATTGCTTCGAACTATTCCGCCGCGCCCTGGAACTGAACAGCCAGCGCGCCTGGGAGTCCATCTGCGCGCAGTATCTCCCCCTGGTCCGGAGTTGGGTGGCCCAGCACCCTGAGCTGGCGCACAGCGGCGGCGATATCCACGACCTCGCGAACCGGGCCTTCGAACGCATGTGGGCGGCCTGGACGCCGGACAAGTTCCGGCGCTTCCGCGACCTGCGGGCGCTGCTGGCCTATCTGAAGATGTGCGCGCACAGCGCGGTGATCGAGGAGCTGCGCCGGGCCGGGCCCAGCCCGCGCCCCGTCGTGCTCTCCGACCTGCCCGAGGACGCGCTGGACGTGCTGCCCCGGAATCCCGGCCCGTCCGTCGAGAGTGAAGTCCTGCACCGGGAGCGGCGCGAGGAACTCTGGCAGATGGTCCGGGCGCGGCTGCGCGACGACCGGGAGCGCCTGGTGCTGCACGACCTGTTCCTGCTCGACCTGAAGCCCGCCGCGCTCCTGGCCCGGCACCGGGAAGTGTTTCGCGATATCCGCGAGGTGTACCTGATCCGGCAGGTCGTGCTCGAACGCCTGGGTCGCGATGCCCAGTTGAGGAAGTTCTTTGGCCTGGATGCTTGAAAATACGCGCTTGGCGCGTTCAGATATCGGAGAGTGAGATGACCCTGACCTGTAGCCTGCCGCCGGAGCCCGATGATGCGCGGCTCCTGGCCTTCCTCGACGGCCAGCCCGATGAACCCATCGCAGCCCATCTGCGGGGCTGCTCCTACTGCCGCGGCCGGGCCCGGCGGCTTGAGCGCATGGAAGTTGTCCTGCGCTCCCTGCTGTACCGGGTGACCTGCCCGTCGCCGCTGGAGCTGGGGGAGTACCATCTCGGCGTCCTGGCCGGCAAGCAGGCGCGTGCCATCGGGCGGCACCTTGCGGAATGCCCCCATTGTGCCCGCGAGGTGGCCCAACTGGAGAGCTTCCTGGGCGACCTCGCGCCGGTACACGCACCCAGCCTGGCGGAGCAGCTCGTGGAACAAATCGACGTCCTGGTGGCGCGTCTCGCGGGCGGCGTCTCCGGCCTGCTGCTCACGCCGCAGCTTGCACCCGTGTTGGCGGGGGTGCGTGGGGGCGGGTCGGGTCCGGTCATCTACGAGGCTGGAGGGGCGCGCGTCTACATGACGAGCCAGCCGGCCGCGGCAGGTGCGGACGGGCGGGACCTGCTGGGCCTCCTGTCCGGGGTGGACCCGGCGGGCTTCAGCGCGTACCTGTGGCAGGACGGCCGGCTGGTCGCGACTGCGCTCGTCGACGCGGGCGGCAACTTCGTGGTGCACGATCTGGCCTCAGCACAGTACGAGCTGGTCCTCAGTGGACCGGGCCAGGAGATTTACATCGAGCGGTTGGAAATCTGAGCTAATCCCCTGACTCCAGCCTGACCCTCTGCCGGCAAGCCCCGGGTGCACAGCCTGGGGTTTGTGCGTTAAGCCCTCCCGCTTTCCTTGTGCCTTCCCCCAACCGGCTGAAGACCCAACTCCACTTGTAACTTGTCCTCCTCATGCTGGAAAACCCCGCGCGCCCGCGTTCATAGGAGCGAGACGGACAGGCAATATCGCTTGCCCGTGCGGTGGGTGATCAGCAAGGGAGGTATGCCGTGAAGCGCACATGCAGTTTGAGCACCGGCGCCGTGGTCGTTCGACTCCTGCTGTTGGGGTTCCTGGCCCTGGTCCCGCTGCCCGGCACACCGGTTCGTGCCGCGGCGCCCGTCTCGTGCCGTGCGCCGGCGGATGAGGCGGCACGGAAATACTGCGCCGCGCTGGAAGAGCAGGTGCTCGATGCGACGGTCTTCCTGTGTTTCCGGGTGGCGTGCGGCAGCCGGGCCAACCAGGGCCAGACGCTCGTGCACTCGCACGCGACGGTCGTGGATGAGCAGACGGTGCTGACCCATGACCACTATGGCTGGACGAACAATCCCAAGTGCAGGCTGGAGGCGCTCGTCGTCTACAGCGGCCGCGGCATGCGGCTGGCAGAGTACGAGGATCCGGAGACGTTGGGTGCGCTGGTGGCGGGGCTGCGTCCGGACCCGGCCGGCAGCCGCTACCACTCCCGTTTGCTGACCTTCCCGGAGCCGCTGTTTGTGGCGGCGAATGTCACTTACGACCGCGTGGACGGCGAGCCCGGCGCGGATGTGCTGGCAGGTTGGGGTGAGCTGGCGGAGGTGAACTGGACCTCGTACCCGCAGCAGACCTATGTGCAGTGGGTGAAGCCTGCCAGATTGGAGGTGCGGGGCGAGGCGCTGGCGCTCTTCGTCCAGCAGCCCGTGAAGGTGGGAGCGTCGGGCGGCGGCGTCTTCCGGGTCGTGAACGGGCAACTGCACCACGTCGGCAACGTCTGGGCCACCCGGCTCCGTGAAGGCACGAGCGTCGTGGCGCTGAACCAGTAGGCAACGAAAAACCGGCACTCTGTCAGGTTGTCAGAGTGCCGGTTGATCTACTCGGGGACAGGGATTCGAACCCCAAACTTCTGATCCAGAGTCAGATGTTTTACCATTAAACTATCCCCGATTGATATTCCAGATTCTACCACTGCGGGCGGAATCGTGCAAATCTGGACGGGGTTTTCCTTCGACTGCGCTGGCGCTCCGCTCAGGAAGCTCCTTCGACTGCGTGCGGCATTGCCGCCCTCCGCTCAGGATGCGCCTTTGATGCTGCACGAGCTGTCCAACCCGCTCGGTGCTGCCGTTACTCGTCCGGCGGGCGAGGGCAGAGGAACGGCTGCGCAGCCTCGAGCAGTTCTGCGGGCAGGCTGTCGCCGGCGGAGGGAAGCCCCGGGAACGGGGCATATGATGGCCGTGAAAGCGAGCGATTCGCGGCCTGCGCATAGACGGCCGCAGCAAAGATGGCCCGCTTCGGCGTCCAGCCCGAGGCAAAGTACTTCGATAGCTTAACCATTTCTTTGCCGGGCAACTGCCACGGGTCCATAATCTCGCCATCCTGGTCGCTGAGGCTCATGAGCCGCACCCAGTGCTGGTTGAGCGTGCCGCCGGGTGTCGAATCTACCTGCAGCACGACGGCCGCACCATCCTCGAGCGCCGCGGTCAGCTTATCCAGCGGCATCTCGTTGTTCTCGGCCCGGATGAACGCGCTCAGCTTCAGGCCGAGCGGTGCGACACTGTTGAACACGAACAGGTTGCCGCTGGCAAAGCCTTTGTTTTCGCGCAGCCAGTGGTTCAGATAACCGGGCGACATCGAGTAGCTCGTCATGTCTGTCACCACCGAGGCAACCGATGTCACCAGGCAGCCCACTTCGCCCATGGTCGGCGGATTCGAGCCGAGCCGGTCCTGCGACCACTCTGTATCGCGCTGCGAATAGGGTGTGACCATTAGTTTACTCCCGGAAGAAGGTCGGCCGCGACGCGGAACGTGACGAACGAATAACCCTCGGTGGCCTGCAGGTAGGCCTGGGTCAGGGTGCCGCCCTCGCGCAGCCAGGGCGGGTAAAAAATGCTCCCCAGCAGCCGGGCCGGCCGGTGATCCGGCTGCGGCACCTCCTCCACCTCGTTGGACCACTCGCACAGGAAGACATGCCTCAGACCCTCGCTCAGGCCCCCGCCCCTTACACCCGACAGGTTATTGGCCTGGTAAGGCCAGAGGTCCGGTCCAAACGCGTCCTTGTCGGGGTCGTCGCTGTAGAGCATCAGCAGCTCCGACATGGTCGGCAGACGATAGCGGCGGCCCTCTTGCGTGCTGAGCCAATCGCAGTACTCGCGGGCCGAGGTCTGCGAGGCATAGATCACGGGCGCTGTGCCCGATGCCGGGAGGGTCAATGCGTGAGGCATGGGCTGGCCCACCTCGCGCAGATAGCGTTTGTAGGATTCACGGGTCACCGGCTGTGCGCCGATCACGCAGTGTACGCCGTGCCCGTTGAGTGTTTTGATTTCGGTCATGCTGTCATCTGGGTTTCTAGCAGATGTTCGGCCTCTCGGCAGCGCGCCAGCACGCGATCCTGGCCCAAGGCCATGAAGCTGCCAAACAGCGGGGGCGCCACGTTCTTGCCCGTCGTCGCCACGCGCAACAGCCCGAAGACCTGGCCGGGTTTGAGGCCCAGCCGGTCGGCCAGCTCGCGCAGCGCCGGGTCCAGCGCCGTCTCATCGAAGGGCAGTTCCTCCAGCAGGCGGCGGCTGGCCTGCAGCGCTGCCAGCGCGCGGCCGGCAGCCAGCCCTTTGGGGATGAGCATCGCGGGATCGTAGGCGATCTGGTCCTCGAAGATGAAATCGACCCACGGCCAAGCCTCATCCAGGGTCTTCAGCCGCTCCGCGACCAGCGGCGCGACATGGGGCAGACCGGGATGCCGTGCCAGCTCCGCCTCAGGCCACCCGGACGTGCGGCTGAGGAACGGCAGCAGCCGGTCGGTCAGCTCCTCGCGGTCCAGCTCGCGGATGTAGTGGCCGTTCATCCACTGGAGCTTGCTCAGCGGTAGCGCGCCCGCAGCCGGATTGATGTCGGTGATATCGAACTGCGCGACCGCCTGCGCCCGCGTGAACAGGTCGGTGTCTGCGCTGTAGGCCCAGCCCATGTTGGCGAGGAAGTTGAACATCGCTTCGGGCAGATAGCCGGCCTCGCGGTACTCGCGGATGTAGGTCAGCAGTTCCTCGTCGCCCTCGCCCTTCTTCTTGCGCTTGCTGAGCTTGCCCTCGCCGCTGGGGTCCAGGATCAGCGGCAGGTGGGCAAATGCAGGAATCTCCCAGCCGAGCGCGTCGTACAGGTTCACGTGCAGCGGCACGCTGCTCAACCACTCATCCCCGCGCAGGATGTGCGTAATCTCCATGAAGTGGTCATCGAGCACGTTGGCGAAGTGGTAGGTCGGAAAACCGTCCGTCTTGACCAGCACCGGGTCGCGATACTGGTTGTTGTCGAAGGGTTTGATCTTGCGCAGCAGGTCGGTGAAGTGCGTCTCCCCGTCCACCGGCATGGCGAAACGGACGACCGACGGCGCCCCGGAGGCCTCCAGCTCGGCGCGCGCCGCACGGGTGAGCGTGCGGCAGTGGCGGTCATAGCCTATGACGGGGCTTTTGTTCGCGCGCTGCTCGGCACGGAGGGCATCCAGGCGCTCGGCGGTGCAGTAGCAGCGGTACGCATGACCGGACGCGATGAGCCGCGCGGCCCATTCATGGTAGAAGGGCAGGCGCTCCGACTGGAAGTAGGGGCCGTACGCGCCGCCCACGCCGGGGCCTTCGTCGTAGTCCAGCCCCAGCCAGGCCAGGCTGTCCATGATGTCTTGCAGCGAGTCCGGCACAAAGCGCGAGCGGTCGGTGTCCTCGATGCGCAGGATGAACTTGCCGCCTGTGTGGCGGGCATAGAGCCAGTTGAAGAGGGCGGTACGCGCGCTCCCCAGGTGAAAATAACCTGTGGGGCTGGGCGCCATCCGTACGCGCACCCGCTGGTCCGAGAGTGTCATGGCTGTGTCCTTAGATGCTCTATCGGTTGGCAGTAGGCGCTTCAGCGCCGTCGCGCACCTGAGGCGCTGAAGCGCCTACTACGAACAGTGTTTGCGCAATTCCACACTATATCAACCCATTATAGCATATATCTGCCCGATCACCACACGGTAAAGGCGCGCGCGCTTTGTGCAAACAGCTCCGCGGTGCCTGCTGTCGCATCGGGCCCGGCCGCGTAGCTCAGGATCCACAGGTCGGTGTCGGTCGCGATGAAATACTGGTGGCCCGTGACCTGGCCCGGCGCACCGTCGCGTCCAGTAAACGGGAAGCTGTAGGTGATATGTGCGGCGGCGCGGCCGTTAATGATGAGGTCCGTGCGCGTGGCGATGTCTGCGAAGGCCAGTTCGCGGTACTGCTCGACAATCGGCTGGATCAGCGCAGCCATGTCAGGCGCGGGCTGGCCGCCGAGCGATGTGCGGCGGATGTTCAGGTTGTCCACGAACACACTGCCCGGCGCAACCGGGCCGAAGGCCCAGAGCGCGACATCGTGCAGCGCATCCGCGCTGCCGATGATGCCGGCCAGCAGGGGGTTCTGTGCCTGGAATTCAGCAAAGCGCGCCGCAAGGTCATCCGTGTCCGGCTGCAGCACCGTCCAGTCCTCAGGCAGCCACAGTGCGAAATCCGGCGTGCGGTGCTCCGCCCAGCCCGCGGGCAGCGGGACCGCGGTCGGCTGGCTCGGCGCAGCGGTTGCGGTGGGCGTTACGACGGGCGCGGGCACGCTCGGGGTGGCCGCGGGCGTGGGAGACGGCGCCGGCGTGGGCGTGGACCGGGCCGGACACGCGGCCAGGACAAGCACGACGAGCAGCAGGGCAGGAAAACGAAGTATGTGGGTCATGGGGTATCTGTAACGAGTAAAGAGTAACGAGTAATGAGCGAGATTACTTCTTACTCGTTACTCGTCACTCGTTACTCATCTCCTATCGGTCAAAATCAATCTTTTTGTGCTGCAGGATCACGCTTTCGGCCAGGCCGATGCCGATGAGCATGGTCCAGAGCGAACTGCCGCCGTAACTGACGAACGGCAGCGGAACGCCGGTGGCCGGCAGGATGCGCAGGTTCATGCCGATATTGACGACGACCTGGAAGAAGATCATGGTGGTGACGCCGACGACAATCAACATGCCGAAGGTGTCGCGTGCCAGCCCGGCGATGCGCACCAGCCGCAGCAGCAGCGCGCCGAACAGGAAGATCAGCAGCGCGGCGCCGATGAAGCCCAGTTCCTCGGCTGTCACCGAGAAGATGAAGTCGGTGTGGCGCACGCGCAGGAAGTGCAGCTGACTCTGCGAGCCGCGGAACAACCCTCGGCCCAGCCACCCGCCCGACCCGATCCCGATGATGGCTTGCTCGACATTGTACAGGTCGTCGGGCGAGGCCCCGCTCGGGTTGACAAGCATGAGGACGCGCTCCCGCATGTAGTCCTGGAGCAGGAATTTCCAGGCCGGCACGGCCGCAGCCGCGCCCGCGACGCCAAACAGCACCATGTGCCGGAAGCGCAGGCCGCTCATCAGGAGCATCACCCCGCCGATGACGACCACGGAGAGCGCGGTGCTCAGGTTGGGCTGGAGATAGATCAAGACCACGGGCGGCGCAATGAGCAGCAGCGCGCCGATGGGCGTCAGCAGGCTCTCCATCTTTTCCTCGCGGCTCGACAGGTAGTGTGCGAGCGCGACGATGAGCACGACCTTGATGAGCTCGGAGGGCTGGAGCAGGAACTCGCCCAGCTCGAACCACCGCTGCGCACCGCCGGACACCGTGCCGACCACGGCAATGGCTGCCAGAATCGCGAGCATAACGAGGTACGCTGGAAAAGCCAGGCTCGCCAGCAGGCGATAGTCCACGGCCGCTGCCAGGAACAGGAGAACCAGACCGAAACCCAGGAACGCGGCCTGGCGCCACGGCCAGGAGCTGAGCACCTGGTTGCCCGCCAACGCGCTCGCTATCATCAGCACGCCGAACCCGCTCAGGATGAGTACGAGGCTCAGCAGCACGTAATCGAAGCGGCGATTGAAAACGAGTCTCATACGCTACGGTTGCGCCTCCGCGGGTACGGGTGCAGTGGCTTCGGCGCCCAGGGCCTCTGCCTCCGCGGCCGCTTCCTCGGCAGCCAGGCGCGCCTGGATGTCGAAGTAGGCTTGCAGCACCTTCTGTGCGATGGGCGCGGCCACGGCCGAGCCTTCGCCGCCGTTGGCAACGAAGACCGTCACGACAATCTCCGGCTCCACATAGGGTGCAAAGGCCGAGAACCAGGCGTGGGTGGGCAGGTTGCCGTCCTTGTCGCGATCGGGTTGACCGTCCTTATCCTCGTCGCGCGCGAACTCTGCCGTGCCGGTCTTGCCTGCGATGACAATGCCCGGCACCTGGACCCGTGTGGCCGTCCCGTGCGACCAGTTGATCGCACCGTACATGCCCTCGCGCACGATGTCCAGCAGCTCGGGCGCGACGGGCACTTCGCGAATCAGGTGCGGCTCGAACGGGCGCACCACCTCGCCTTCCGCATCCGTCATGTAGTCGACGAGCTGGGGCTTCCAGAGCTTGCCGCGATTCGCGACGGCTGCGGTGGCGTTCGCCATCTGCAGCGGAGTCGCCAGGATATAGCCCTGGCCGATGCTCATGTTGTATGTGTCGCCGGTCAGCCAGTTCTCTGCATAGTTCAGGCGCTTCCACTTGGAGTCGGGGACCAGCCCCCGGGTTTCGCCCGGCAGCTCGATGCCGGTAATTGCGCCCAAACCGAACGCCCGCGCATACTGGCCGACCCGCTTGGAGCCCAGCCCTTCGAAGCGGTCGGGATAACCGCCGCCCAACATATAGAAGTAGATATCGTCGGAGACGGCCAGCGCGTCGCGCACGCCGACCGAGCCGTGCCCCCGGCCGTATTTGTGAATCCAGGAATAGAACGGCGTCGCCAGAGAACGATCCCAGGGGAAGTACTGGTTGGGCAGCCAGATGATGCCGTCGTTGCTCCCGTCGAAGCCATCGCCCAGGGGCGTGCGTGCGTTGATTACCCCCTCGGCCAGCCCGCCGGACGCAACCACAATCTTGAAGACGGAGCCAGGCGGATACTGACCGCCGACCGCCCGGTCGAAGAGCGGCAGGTTCGGATCGGTCGTGAGCGCGTTCCAGGCCTCGTCGGTGATGCCTTTGACGAAGAGGTTGTTATCGTAGTTGGGCAGGCTGACGAGCGCGCGGACCTGGCCGTTGCGCGGGTCGAGCGCCAAGACCGCGCCCTGGGTGGCCTTGGTGAAGCCGGAGGATGCGTCGAACGCCTCCTGTAACGCCTGCGTGGCCGCAGCCTGGAGCTCCAGGTCCAGGCTCAAAACCAGATTGTAGCCAGGCTGCGCCGGCGTCGTCTCGCCGACCGTGCGGATGCGGCGACCGTGGACATCGACTTCGATGGTCTGGTGGCCCGGCTGCCCGCGCAACTCTTTCTCGAACCAGATTTCCAGCGCGGTCAGGCCGACCTGGTCATCGCGTTGATACCCCTCGGCGACATAGTCTTCAATCTGGCCTTCCGGGATGTGGCCCATGTAGCCGATGATGTGCGCAGTGAGCGAGCCGCTCGGATAGTCGCGGATCGGCTGCAGGGTAATCTGCACGCCTTCGAGATTGACCGCGTCCTCCGCGATGCGGAAGGCAGTTGCCTCTTTGACATAACGTGCGATAACGACAGGGCGGTAAGCGCCGCCCAGCAGGCCATCCTGAATCTTCTGCTCGATTTCGGCGCGCGGCATGATCCACGGCTGGCGCTCCGGAATCGCCATAATCGGGAGCGGCGTGGGGCTGGGAGTCGGGTTCCTGGGCGGCACGGACGTGGGCGAGGGCGTCGCCTGCGGGTCCACGGTGGGGGATGGCGTAGGCGAAGCGCGCAGATCGGGCACCGGCTCGTTTAGGATCGCGAGCAGCCGGTCCAGCACTGCCGTGGCCGCGGAGTTGGTATCCTGCTCCTCCGCCGGCTCATCTTCGGGGTCCTCGGGCAGGTCGCCGGGGATGATGACTACCGTGAAGCTGGGCCGGTTCCGGGCCAGGATTTCGCCCTGCCGGTCGTAGATTACCCCGCGCGGCGCAGGTACGTCTACATCGCGCAGCCGGTTTTGGTCTGAGAGCAGGCGGTACTTCTCACCTGCAATCATCTGGATCTGCCAGAGCCGGCCGATGAGGATGACCGCCGCGAGCACGATGATCCCGCGCAGCAACAGCAAGCGCATGAACGCGGGGGTGCGGCTCGGTGATGGTGTTCCGCGCATAGCCTATACATCCATGACCGGCACGCCAATGCGGCCGGCCAGCCAGCGCAAGCCCGGATAGACCGGGAGCGTAATCACGATATTCAACACCAGCTCTGGCAGAATGATGCGCACAGTGCTGCCGACCCAATCGACCGGCACCGCGCGCAACTGCTGGGTCAGCAGAATCAGCCAGCCGTGGAGCGGCGTTGCCAGGATGACGAGCAGGACCGGCCAGAAGATGTGCTGCGCATAGATGCTGCTGCGCCCGATGCCGGCGAGAAAGCAGGTGGGCATCAGAGCGAGCGACGATGTGCCCAGCGGCAGACCTGACACCAGGTCAATGCCCAGGCCCCCGGCAAATGCCCACACCAGGCCTTCCTGCACGTTGCGCGTCAGGCTCCAGCAGACCACGGTTACGAGCAGCAGGTTCGCGCCAACGCCGATTATACGCACACGCGATAGCAACGTGCCCTGGACAAGAATGACCAGGCTCAGGATTGTCAGCCCCAGGTAGAGATCGGCGCGTCCGCTCTTGCTCATGGCCGCTGCCCGCCCACGCCTCGCGACCTCACCCGACTCGTCATCCGACTCGTCATCCGACTCGTCATCCAACGCTCTCCAGCTCTTCGGGCTGGCCGGGCAGTGGCTTGAAGTTGGTAATGACGAGGACGAACTCCAGGCGGACGAAGTTGACCGTGGGCCGGATGACCGCCTGCTGATACATATCGTAGTCATGCCGGATGACTTCGATGACCTGGCCGATGGCGACGTTCTTCGGGAAATTGCCGCCCAGGCCGGAGGTAATCACCTCGTCGCCGACGCTGATGTCCGCGTCCATCGGGATGTATTCCATGACCGGCAGTGCGCCCGCGCGGCCGTTCACCACGCCGACGGCCCGGTTGCGCTTGACCAGGGATTGGACGCCGCTGGACGGGTCGATGATGAGCAGCACCGTGGCCGAGTTGGGCCCCACTTTGTCCACCCGCCCGATCAGGCCCTGCTCGTTCACGACGGGCATGCCCCGCGCAATGCCCTGTTCCGAGCCCAGGTCGATGGACAGGCTGGAGAGATAGTTCGTCTCCGCCTGGCTGATGACGCGCGCGATGACCTGCCCCCCGCGATAATCGTAGGTCGGATTCAACTGCTTGAACCTGAGCAGCTCGCGCAACTGCTGGTTTTCGGCCTCGACCTCGGTCAGGCGCAGGTTGTCGATAGTGAGGGTGTCAACACGGCTCTTGAGCTGCTGGTTCAGCGTGCGCAGCGTGCTCAGCTCGCGCGCGGTCGTCACGACTTCGCTGAACTGGTGGCCGATCGTATTGAAGGCATTGAGGAACGGGCGCGTGACGACGCTCGCCGCGCTCTCGACGGGCGCCATTTGCCCGGAACTGGACAGGATGAGCAGCGCGATGCTGATGCCCGCGAGGATGAAAAAGAGCGTCGTCCGGCCGGATACGCGTGTCATGTTCGCAACGGATGCCGGGCGATGGGCGAGGAATCAATATGTAGCCGGGATGCTCGCCGGTCGACCGCCCTCCGTCTTTCGTCCTTTATCAGTGTAACGTGCTTCCGCGCTGCATGCTGGCAAGCGTCTTCTGCAGCACGTCGAAGTTTTCCAGAACCATGCCCGAACCGCGCGCGACACAACTGAGCGAGTCTTCGGCAACGTAGACGCGCATCTTCGTTTCCTCACTGAGCCGCTGGTCCAGGCCCTTGAGCAGCGCGCCGCCGCCTGCCAGGGCGATGCCGTGCTCCATCAGGTCCGCGATGAGCTCGGGCGGCGTCTCGTCGATGGCCTGGCGCACCGTGTCGATGATGGTGCTGACCGAGTTGCGCAGCGCCTCGCGCATTTCCACGCTGCTGACCTCGATGCCCTCAGGCAGGCCGGAGACCAGGTTGCGCCCGCGCAGCTCGACCGTGATTTCGGGATCGAGCGGGTAGGCCGACCCGGCCTCGATTTTGACGCGCTCGGCCATCTGCTCGCCGATCAGCAGGTTGTATTTCTGCTTGGCGTAGTTGATGATATCCTCGTTCATCTCGTCGCCTGCGACGCGAATCGAGCGGGCCACGACGATGCCGCCGAGGGATGTCACCGCGACCTCGGTGGTGCCGCCGCCGATATCCACGATCATGCTGCCCAGGGCTTCCGCAACGGGCAGGCTGGCCCCGATGGCTGCGGCCATGGGCTCCTCGATCAGGTAGGCCTCGCGCGCGCCCGCGCTGATGGTGGCATCATAGACCGCGCGCTTTTCGACTTCCGTCACGCCGCTGGGGATGCCGACAACCACCCGCGGCCGCGGCACGCGCAGCAACATGCGGTGGTGCACCTTGTCGATAAAGTAATGGAGCATCTGCTCCGTCACGTCGAAGTCCGAGATGACGCCATCGCGCAGGGGCCGGATGGCGACGATGTTGCCCGGCGTGCGCCCGACCATCTCCTTCGCCTCTGACCCGATGGCGAGCACCTTCTTGGTGCGCCGGTCGATGGCGACCACCGAAGGCTCGTTGATCAGGATGCCGCGATTGCGGACGTAGACGAGGGTATTGGCTGTACCGAGGTCAATACCGATATCGAGCGAAAACAGGCCGAGAAGCCAGTTGAGTGGGCTAACCACGCGGTGTGCTCCTGCGTCGTATTCAAAGGCGCGCGATCGGCGCGCACAAGTAGAAGATTATATCACCCGGTTTCACAAACGGTCAAAATGCCCGGCGGACTTCGGGTGCTGCCCTGCATTATACACCGCCGCGGGTCAAAGCGGAAACCACGGCGCGCTGTTTCCGGTTTTCCTCGTTCGCGTGCTATCATCCCGCCTATGTGCGATCTTCTGCCGCGGGTCGACGCGTATGTGCGGCAGCGCGGCTTGTTCACAGCAGGCGAGACAGTCGTCGCGGGCGTTTCGGGCGGGCCGGATTCGGTCTGCCTGCTCCACCTACTCACGCGGCTGGTCCAGCGTATGCCGGGGCTGCGCGTGCACGCGGCCCATCTCAACCACCAGTTGCGCGGCGCGGAGGCCGAGGCGGACGCCGCATTCGTTGCTGAGCTGGCCGAGGCCTGGGGGATTTCCTGTACCGTAGGCCGCGCAGACGTGGCCGCGCTGGCCGGGCAGGCGGGCCTCTCGGTTGAAGAGGCCGCGCGGCAGGCGCGCTACACCTTCCTGGCCGCTGTCGCCCGGACTGCGGATGCGGGCGTAATAGCCGTGGGCCACAACGCGGACGACCAGGCCGAGACCGTCCTGATGCATTTTCTCCGCGGCAGCGGCGTGACCGGGCTGCGCGGGATGCTGCCCGTGACCGGCCTGGCGGAGTACCGGCTGGCGGAGGGAGGGCATCCTTCGACTCCGCCCCACCTGCGGCGGGACTCCGCTCAGGATGCTTTCGGTTCCGCGGCAGGCTTGCGGCTGGTCCGCCCGTTGCTCGACATTTCCCGCGCCGACATCCTGGCCTATTGCGAGGCTCAGGGCCTGGCGTACCGCTTCGACCGCAGCAACGAAGACACGACTTTCTACCGTAACCGCCTGCGACACGACCTGCTGCCCGTGCTTGAGGCCTACAATCCGGCGATTCGTACCGTCCTGGCACATACCGCTGAAGTGCTGGCCGGGGATTACGAGGTGCTGGCCGCGGAGCTCCACCGGACCTGGGCGACAGCCGTCCGGCCCACTGCGCCGGATGAGGTGCAGTTCGACCGCGCGCATTGGCGCAGCCTGCCCGCCGGGTTGCAGCGGGCGCTCGTACGCGAGGCCGTCCACCGGCTGCGGCATCACCTGCGCAACATCAACTGGGAGCATATCGAGCGGGCCGTGCGCCTGGGCCGGGAGGGGCAGCCCGGCCAGGCCGCCACGTTGGCCGCAGGCCTGGAGCTACAGGTCGGGGCCGACCGGCTGCGCATCGCGGCCGAGGGCACGCTGCCGCCCGCGAGTGTTGACCTTCCACAGATTGCGCAGCGCTCGGTGCTGGCTGCGCCGGGTGTCACCGCCCTGGGGCCCGGCTGGCAGGTGGCGGTTGCCCGGCTGGCGCGCGCTGAACTGTCCGATGCGTATGCGGAGAACGTTGACCCGTGGGCTGCATGGCTGGACGCGGATGCGGTGGGGCAGGACCTGATATTGCGCCCGCGCATCCCCGGTGACCGGTTCCAGCCGCAGGGCATGGGCGGACACAGCGTGAGGCTGAATGAGCTGATGATCAACCTCAAAATCCCGCGCGGCGCACGGGCGGGCTGGCCGATCCTCGTGGGCCGTGCTGGCATTGCCTGGGCCTGCGGCCTGCGCCTCGATGAGCACGCCGCCATCGGGCCGGCGACCGCGGCCATCTGGCAGGTGATATTCGAGCGCACAGCGCCGGCGGGAGAGCAGGATTGACGGCCACCCTCTATCTGCAACCGGGCAAGGAGAAACCCATCCGGCAGCGCCATCCCTGGGTTTTTTCGGGCGCGATCGGCCGCACGACGGGCAACCCCGCGGCGGGCGACATCGTGGAGGTTGCGGACGCGAGCGGCGCGTGGCTGGCCCGCGGCTACTACAACCCGCGCTCGCAGATCGTCGTCCGCCTGCTCACGTGGGACCGGCACGAGACGGTCGATGCGGGCTTCTGGCAGCGGCGGCTGGCTGCAGCCGGTGCAGCGCGCGATGACCTCCACCTGGAGCCGCAGACCACGGCCTATCGCCTGGTCTATGCGGAGAGCGACGGCGTGCCGGGGCTGGTCGTGGACCGCTACGGCGATTGGCTGGTCGTCCAGTTCCTTACGCTGGGGGTGGATATCCGCCGCACCGAGCTGCTCGCGGCGCTCCAGGCGGAGTTCCATCCGGCGGGCATCATCGAGCGGTCGGACGCAGCGGTGCGCCGGCAGGAGGGCCTCCCGCTGCGCAGCGGGCTGGCCGCGGGCCGGGCGCCGGACGCGAACTTCGAAATCCGCGAGCACGGGCTGCGCTTCCCGGTGGACCTGTTGGGCGGGCAGAAGACCGGCTTCTACATGGACCAGCGCGAGAACCGGCGCATCGTGGCCGCGCATGCGACGGGCAAGCGGGTGCTGAATGCCTTCAGCTTCACGGGCGCGTTCGGCGTCTATGCGCTGGCCGCAGGCGCGGCGCACGTGACCAACATCGACAGCTCGTATGAGGCGCTGGCCGGCGCGGAAGAGGCCTTGCGGCTCAACGGGTTCGACCCGGACGCTCAGGCCGAAGGCATCGCGGGCGATGTGTTTCAGGTGCTCCGCGCGCTGCGCGACGAGGGACGCCAGTTCGACCTGGTCATCCTGGACCCGCCCAAGTTTGCACGCAACAAGGCCGAGCTGGACGGCGCGACGCGCGGGTATAAAGATATCAATCTGCTGGGGCTGAAGCTGCTGGCGCAGACAGGTGAGACACAGGCTGCGCCGCTGCTGGCGACGTTCTCCTGTTCGGGCCTCGTGACGCCCGACCTGTTCCAGAAGATTGTATTCGGCGCCAGCGTCGATGCGGGCCGCGATGCTCAGATCGTGGCGCACCTGCACCAGGGGCCCGACCACCCCATCCTGTTGAGCTTTCCGGAGGGGGAGTATCTCAAGGGGCTGCTGGTGAGAGCGGTATAAGATGCCATCACTGTTCGAGCGTAAACCGGAGTACTGGGACCGGGACCTGGCGGACCGGGAGTTCGAGGAGGCCGTCAAGGCCGAACTGGACTTGCTGGGCTGGTCGTACACCGATAACACGACCGCCCATGAGCGCGCCGACCTGTACTTCACGCGCCGGGTGCGCGGACGCGCGGTGCAGGCCGCGCTGGAACTCAAGGAGAAGCGCCAGGTGTACCGGGCGCGCTGGGCCGAGCTGGCCCGCGTGCCCGAAGCCGAGCTGTTGACCCTGGACGAGGTCGCCGCGCGCAAGCTGCTGGCTGTGTCACCGCGCGCCTTCGTCCTGTTCCACGATGCCACGCGCGAGGATCGCCCCTACGTGCTGTTCACCATCGTGGACCTGTTCTGCCTGCCCAAGGTCCGGGTGCAGCGCGCCATCAACCTGAACAGCCCGCGCATGAAGGCCAAGTGGTTGCTCGACGCGCGACACGGCCGGGGGTTTGACTCCCTCCGCAGCGTGATGAATGCGCTGGCAAACTACCTGGACCACGGGCTGGGCGATGACTTACACCGGGTGGAGCCGCACGGCCCCTTCGCCGGTGAATCTGTGGAGACTCTCTGATGCTTATCTTGGGAACAAGGCTCTCCAGAGCCTTCCGCCGCGCGGCCGTCCTGCTGATGGTGGCCGCGCTGTTGTTGCCTGCGGCCGCGACCGCGCCGGCTGCCGCACAAAGCCCGGAGCGGCTGGTGCTGGCTTTCTACTATAACTGGTTCGACGAGAAGGACTGGAGCGCGGACAAGGTTCCCGATATGCCGGCGGAGCCGTATGTGTCGCGCGATCGCGGGGTGATGGGCCGCCACATTGACCAGGCCAAGTCCGCGGGCATCGACGTGCTGGTCGTGAACTGGATTGGACCGCAGGACAACAATCAAACCGAGACCAACCTGCAGGCGATGCTGGATGAGGCCGCCGCGCGGGGCTTCCGCCTGGCGGTGGATGTCGATATGAACTCACCCTACCTGCGCAGCGCCGGGGCCATCCAGACCGCCATGGCGCACCTGCTGAGCACGCATGCGCAGCACAGCGCGTATCTCAAGGTCGAGGGGAAGCCGGTCATCTTCTTCTATCACCAGAATTACCGCCTCAGCACGGAGGGGTGGGCCGCCATCCGCAATGCGGTGGACCCCGGTCGCAACAGCCTGTGGATCGAGGAAGGCACGGATGTTTCGCCGCTGTCGCTGTTCGACGGGCATCATCTGTACAGCGTCACCTGGGCAAACCGCACGGACATGGGCTACACAGCCAACAAGTTCGCGCGGCTCGTGCGGGCCAGGGCCGCCGCGCTGGGCGCGCCGAAGGTCTATGTCGCCACGGTCATGCCGGGCTATGATGACCGCAAGACGGGCCGCGGCGGCGCGTTTGCTGTGGGCCGGGAGGACGGCGCCTACTACGTCCGCTCGTGGCAGGCCGCCATCGGCGCGTCGCCGGATTGGGTCATCATCAACAGCTTCAACGAGTGGCGCGAAGGCACGCACATCGAGCCGAGCCAGACCTTTGGCACGCGCTATCTGGAGATGACCGCGCAGTGGGCCGCGGCCTTCCGCGGGTCAGCGCCGCCGCCCGCGTTCGAACCGGCGCCGCAGCCGACGGCTCCACCCCAGGAGCCGCCCCAGGCTCCGGTCGAAGCCACACCGCTGCCGCCCACGCCGACCCCGCGGCCGACCTTTGCGCCGCCGCCGCCGCCCGGCCGCGAGGTGGGCCGGTGGGGCGGCTGGAGTCTACATTGATGTCCGTCTGTCGTCCGTCACTCATCCACCGAGGTGTCTCATGATCGATCCGTCGTACCTTTCCGAGATTTTGATCCCCGCGGACAAGTTGCAGGCTCGTATCGCCGCGATGGGCGCGGCCATCAGCGCGGACTATGCCGGGAAAGAGCTGGTGCTCGTTGCCGTGCTGAAGGGCAGTGTGCTTTTCCTGGCCGACCTGATGCGCAACATCACGACGCCGCACGCGATTGACTTCATGGCAACATCGAGCTATGGCAACGCGCTGGAGTCATCCGGCGTCGTGCGTATCCTCAAGGATCTGGATATCTCCATCGAGGGCCGCAACGTGCTGATCGTCGAAGACATCATCGACACGGGGCGCACACTGGACTATCTCGTCCGCATCCTGCGCGCACGGCAGCCCACATCGCTGGAAATCTGCACGCTGCTGAACAAGCCCGCGCGGCGGGAGATCGCGGTGCCGGTCAAGTACATTGGCTTCGACATCCCGGATAAGTTCGTCTTGGGTTACGGCCTGGACTACCAGGAGCGCTACCGCAACCTGCCTTACATTGCGGTGCTGAAGCCGGAAGTGTACGGCGGCGCAACGGATGAGAACGGATAAACGGATCGGGAGTCTGCTGCTGGGCCTGGCCTGCTGCCTCCTGCTCGCCGCGCCGGTGGCGGCGGACGGCCTGGTCATCGAGGGGCGGACCGCGGGCACGTCGGGCTGGCAGCGCGACGCGGCCGAGCTGTCGCCTGCGCCGCTGCGTCCGCCGGCCATAGCCGGTACGGCCGCCCGTACGGCCAGCCGCGCGGTGAGCTACACGGTGCAGCCCGGCGATACGCTGGGCGCGATCGCGGAGCGGTTCGGCGTGACGCCGGAGGCGCTGGCCGCAGCGAACGGCATCGCTGACCCGAACCGCATTACCGCCGGGCAGGTCCTGCAGGTGGGCGGGGCCGCAGCCACGAGTTCCGGTCCCGGTCTGCCCGACCTGACGGCGGGCGAAGTCACACGGCTCCAGTTCTGGCCCTGGCCCCCCGCACAGGGCCAGACGCTCGTCATGTGGCTGCGCACCGGCAGCCCGGTGACCGCAAGCCTGACCTATGAGGGCCGGGCCTACCCGGTGCTATCTCAGGACACGGTTGGGTCGGGCATGGCTGCCTTCATTCCCATCCCGCCGCTGACGGCGCCCGGCAGCAAGCCGCTGACGCTGCGGGTGGGTGCGAGCGAACTGCACATCGCCGTTCCGGTCGTTGCCGGCAGCTTCCCCAGCCACAACATCCCCGCGTCCACGAGCGACGCCATCCTCACCGAAGCGGCCAAAGTGCGCGCGGAGACGCAGCGCATGGCAGAGCTATTCTCCGGCTGGACCGCCGGCACGTGGACCAGCCGCAGCCGCTTCACGCTGCCCCTGGTGGGCGAGTTCCCGCGCACGGCGCCCTACGGCTCGCGGCGGACCTACGGCAACAGCCCGGCCGTGTCCGCGCATGCGGGCGAGGACTTCAGCGCCGCGCCCGGCACGCCGGTCTACGCGCCCGCGGCCGGTACGGTCGTGCTGGCCGAGACATTGTTCGTGCGCGGCAATGCCGTCGTGCTCGACCACGGGTACGGCGTCTACACGGGTTACTGGCATCTGTCGGAACTAAGCGTGGTCGCGGGAGAGCAGGTGAGCGTGGGGCAGGAATTGGGCAAGGTCGGCAGCACCGGTCTGAGCACCGGCGCGCACCTGCATTGGGAGTTGCAGGTCAACGGGCTACCGGTCGATCCGCTGCAGTGGGCAAAATAAGGGCGGTCCTCAGGACCGCCCTTGCAACAGGATAACCGCCCGGAGTGGGGGTTATTCCTCTTCTTCTTCTTCTTCCTTGCCCTTGCGGATGACCTCGACCTCGTCCGCCGCCGGCTCCTCAGCCTCTTCAGTCTCTTCCTCTTCCAGGGCTGCGCGCGATGCGGTCACGGAGAACAGGACATGCTCGGCTGGGGTGAGGATCTTCACGCCCGCGGGGACCTGCAGGTCCTTCACGCTCAAGGAGTCATCGATGGTGGCGAGGATGCTCAGGTCAGCGGCGAGGTGTTCCGGAATGTCGCCCGGGTAACATTCGATTTCCACAGAGTCGCTCTGGCGCACCAGCACCATGTCGCTATCTTCCAGCACAGGAGCCGTGCCGGTCGGCACGACGGATACCTGCAGGCGGACCAACTGGTTCATGGCGACCGCGTAGAAGTCAATGTGCTGCACATAGTGCTTGGTCGGATGGCGCTGAATCTCGCGCGCCAGCACGTGGAGCGTGGGCTGGCCGGGCAGCTCTACTTCGATGAGGCCGCCGCCGGATTGGTGCAGGGCGATGCCGAGAGCCTTGCGGTCGGTGGAGATGGCCTGTGGCTCAGTGTTCTTGCCGTATACGACGGCCGGGACGCGCGAGCCTTCACGCAGCTCGCGGTTGGCATGGCGACCGGTCTTGCGCGGCTCAGCCTTTAGAACGAGTTTCTCCATGGTTCTATTCTCTCCTTGCTGTTGCCAGCCCTGGCTGGCACAGGCAGCTTACGCCGGATCAGAGCCGAAACGCTGGTCTCCGGTCATTGTTCACATTGAGTTACAAGCAATAGCCCGGCATCTGCCGGGCCGATAAATACAACCATGCATTTTAGCGCAGGTGCATGGTTTCGTCAAAATAGGCACTTATGTTAGCATGGCATGCATAGATATGCCAGCAATCCGCCCATTCCACCCCGTCAAGTGGCTGCTTGTGCCCCTGGCCCTGTGCGGGCTGGTCGCGCTCTTGTTGGCGCGCGGTCTCGCACGGCCAGCGCCGCCGGACGATGCCCAGCCGGTGAATCCGGCGTACAGCGCCGCGGTTGGTGTGAATCTCAGCGCCGCGGAGCTGCACGATCCCGCCCTGACAGACACCCTTGCCGCGCTGGCACGGGCCGGCATCCGCACCCTGCGCTTCACGCTGCCCTGGGATGATATCGAGCCGGCACGGGGCCAGTTCGAGTGGGCCCGCTGGGATGCAGTCATGCACACCCTGGCGGAGTTCCCTGCGCTCCAGCCGGTCGTCGTCCTCGACCGTTCGCCCGCCTGGGCACGCGCGGCAGCCGACGCAGACAACCCCCTGGCCCCGCCGCACGAGCGGGCGGACTATGGGGCCTTCGTGCGCGCCGTAGCCGCCCGCTACGGCGCGCAGTTGCGCTATTACCAGGTCTGGCAGGAGCCGAACATCGCGCCCCACTGGGGCGCACGGCCTGTCGACCCCGCGGACTACCTGGGCCTGCTGCGCGAGGCGGCAGCCAATCTGCGCGCGGCGGATGCCGATGCGGTCGTTGTGCTCGCCGCGCTCGCGCCGACGACTGAAGGCGGCGGGGCCAACCTCAGCGACATCGCTTACCTGGATGCGCTCTACACGCTCAACGCCGCGACATGGTTCGACGTCGTCGCGGCGCAGCCCTACGGCTTTGCGCGGCCGCCGGATGACCCGGCAAATCCGGCCGTGCTCAACTTCGGTCGCGTGCGCCTGCTGCGCGACGTGATGCTGCGCCACCGCGACGCCGCGACTCCTCTCTGGGCTGTGGCTTTCGGGTGGCGTGTACAGCCTGCAAGCGAGCCGGACGCGGCGCCCTCCTGGGAATCCGTGACCGTCGCGGAACAGGGCGAGTACACGGGACAGGCGCTTGCGCTGGCGCGCCGCGAGTGGCCGTGGCTGGGGCGGCTGTTCTGGCCCGCGTACCGTCCCGCCGGAGCAGACGACGTGGCGCTGCGCGGCTTCGCGCTGAGCAATCCCGATGGCACAGAGACCCCTGCCTGGCAGGCGTTGACGGCGATCCCAACGGAGGCTGTGCTGCCGCCGGGCAGCCATGCACCCGATCACCTCGCACTGCACTATAGCCCCGGCTGGCGCGTGACGGCCAGCGCCGCGGACCCGACCGCGGACGGCGACACGCTGGCATTTACCTTCTACGGGACTGCGCTCGCGCTGCGCGTGCAGGGCGGGCCGTATTGGGCCTACTACCGCGTGGCGGTAGATGGCGCGCCGGCCAACGCGCTGCCGGTGGACGAGACCGGTGCGGCCTACCTCGTCCTGCACGACCCGGCTGCGGCGGTCCGCCTGGTCACGGTGGCCGAGGACCTGCCGCCGGTGGAGCACCGCGTCACGGTCGAAGCGCAGGGCGGGTGGGGCCAGTGGGCGCTGCAAGGGGTCGTCGTAGATGGCGAGGAGCGGGGCCTGGCTCCGCGCGGCCGGCTGCTTGTGGCCGGACTGACGGCTGCTGTCGCAGTCGGTCTCGCCGTGCTGGCGTTCTGGTGGCATGCCTGGCAGCGGCTTGCCGGGTGGCTGCGGCGTCTGCTCGATCGCGCCGCGCGGCTGCCGGATGCCGCCCTGTGGGTTGCAGCTATCGCGCTGGCCCTGCTGTTCGTCGTCTCGCGCTGGGCCGTCGTGGACCTCGCCGCGCTGGCCGGACTGGGCCTGCTGTTCCTCATCCGCCCCGACCTCTCGCTGCCGTTCATTGCGGCTGCGCTGCCCTTCTGGCAGTCGCCCAAGCACATCCTCCGTTGGGGGTTGAGCCACGCGGAGCTCTTCCTCGCCGTCGCCCTGCTGGCGTTCGTCGCGCGGTGGGTGCTGGCGGTGGTGACCTCACCTCCCGGCCCCCTCTCCTGGCCGCGGCCAGGAGAGGGGGAGAGGGCAGCCCGGAAAGCATCCTCCTGGCATTCCGACCTCGCGGTGCTGGCGCTGGTCGCGTCCAGCCTGCTATCGACGCTGGTCGCGGCGGAGCAGGGGGTTGCCTGGCGTGAGTTCCGCATCGTCTTCCTGTTCGGCGGGCTGTTCTACCTGCTCATCACGCGTGTGCCGCCGCGGCCGGGCGCAGCGCGGCTGTTGCCGTGGCCGCTCGTGACCGGGCTGCTGGCAGGCATGGTCGCAGCCAGCCTGGTCGGCCTGGGGCAGCTTGTCACCGGCGAGGGCCGGATCGACGTGGAGGGCGTGTGGCGCGTGCGCGCGCTGTACGGCTCGCCCAACAACCTGGCGCTCGTGCTCGACCGCGGCGTGCCGCTGGTGCTGGCCCTGGCTGCGTTCCTGCCGTTGGCGGGCAGGTGGCCGCGCATCATCCGGGCGGGGCTGGCGCTCGTCACCGTGACGCTGCTCCTCGCGTGCGTCGCGACGTTCAGCAAGGGCGCGCTGCTGCTGGGCCTGCCGGCCGGGATCGCGGCGGTGCTGCTGCTCGGCGCGCGGCGCAGCGGGCAGCGCTGGCCGCTTTGGGTCCTGGGCGCCGCGGTGCTGGTCGGCCTGGCCGGGCTGCTGCTGCTCTTCCGCACCCCGCGCTTCGCTGACCTCTTCAACTTCGAGACGGGCACCAGCTTCCTGCGCGTGCGCCTCTGGCAGGCCGCGTGGCAGATGGCCCTGGATCATCCGCTGCTCGGCGTCGGCCCGGACAACTTCCTGTACGCCTACCGTTCGCACTACGTGCTGCCGAGCGCGTGGGAGGAACTCAACCTGAGCCACCCGCACAACCTGCTGCTGGACCTGTGGACGCGGCTGGGGCTGGTGGGTGTGCTTGCGGGCCTGTATGCGCTGGCAGTGGCATTCCGGTCGGCGTGGCGGTCGTTCCGTCGCGGCAGCGCGTACGCCTGGCCGCTGGCGCTCGGCCTGCTGGCCGGGTTTGCCGCGACGGTGCTCCACGGGCTCATCGACAACTCGCTCTTCCTGCCAGACCTGATGGGGCTGTTTGTGATAGCGTTGGGGCTGCTGTCGCTCGACTCAAGAAGTCCCATGCCGGGCGTGAGTTGCACAAACGGCCCGCAGACGTATAATTGAGCTATGGATACCCGGACTCTGCTATTTAGCCGCCGACAGGATGTGCTCCGCCTTGCTGCCAAGCATGGGGCGCGCAATGTGCGCGTCTTCGGCTCGGTTGCGCGTGGAGATGCGCGGCCTGACAGCGACATCGATCTCCTGGTGGAACTCGAACCGGGGCGCAGCCTGTTCGATCTTGGCGGGCTGCTCTTTGATGTGCAGGCCCTGTTAGGCGTCGATGTTGACGTCGTGGCCGAGAACGGTCTCCGCCCTCGCATTCGCGCGCAAGTGCTGCAAGAGGCCATCCCCCTGTGAGAAGAGACCGAGGCTATTTTGATATCGATCTGGACATCGTTTGAGCTGTAATCGCGAAAGATCTGCCACCCCTCAAGGCCGCCATTGCAGCCGCTCTGCGGCAACTCGATAACTGACCTTCCAACTCTCCTGAAGGGCTAACCATGCGTATACTGATTACCGGCGGCGCGGGCTTCATCGGCTCGCACCTGTGCGACCGTCTGCTGGCAGACGGCCACGAAGTCATCGCGATGGACAACCTGATCACCGGCTCGACCGACAACATCGCCCACCTGGCCGGCAACCGGCGCTTCAAGTTCATCCACCACGATGTGACCGACTACATCTATGTGCCAGGTCCGCTGGATGCCGTCATGCACCTGGCCTCGCCCGCCAGCCCGGTGGACTTCGACCGCATCCCGATTCAGATTCTCAAGGTCGGCTCGCTCGGCACGCACAACGCGTTGGGCCTGGCGTGGCAGAAGGGCGCGCGGTTCCTGCTGGCCTCCACCTCGGAGGTCTACGGCGACCCGTTGGTCCACCCGCAGCCGGAGAGCTACTGGGGCAACGTCAATCCGATCGGCGTGCGCGGCGTGTACGACGAGGCCAAGCGCTTCGCGGAGGCCATCACGATGGCCTATCACCGCATCCACGACGTGGACACGCGCATCATCCGCATCTTCAATACCTACGGCCCGCGCATGCGGCTGGACGATGGCCGTGTCGTGCCCAACTTCATCGGCCAGGCGCTTCAGGGTGCGCCGCTGACCGTGTACGGCGACGGCAGCCAGACGCGGTCCTTCTGCTTCGTATCGGACCTGGTGGACGGCATGGTGCGGCTCCTGATGTCGGCTGAGACGGACCCGGTCAACGTCGGCAACCCGCTGGAGGTCACCATCCGGACGTTTGCGGAGACCATCAACCGGTTGACGGGCAACCCGGCGGGCATCGCGTACAGGCCGCTGCCGACCGATGACCCGAAGCAGCGCCGCCCGGATATCACCCGCGCCCGCACGCTGCTCGGTTGGGAGCCGCAGGTGGCGCTGGAAGAGGGGCTGGCGCGCACGATCGAGTATTTCCGGGCGAAGGTGTAGCTACAGGGCACATTGCAGGAAGGCAGGGTCAAGCATGGAATACGTACGATTGGGTTCCACCGGCATACAGGTGTCGCGCATCTGCCTCGGCTGCATGGGCTTCGGCGATGCGGAGCGGTGGATCCACAAGTGGGTGCTGGACGAGGAGCACAGCCGGCCGGTCATCCAGAAGGCGCTGGAGTTCGCAGAGGACGTCGCCTACCTGGAGGAGCCGTATGTGCCGCACAAAGTTGTAGGGGCCCTGTAGACCGGTCTATGTTCGCATCATGACGCGTGAAACGCCAGGGGCACGATGAGGCCCCTGGCGTTTTACTGTCCCTTACCGGTGGATGAGCGGCACCCGCACCTGGTTACCGAGCAAAGTTCGTGCACCGCGATGACACTTTGTTCATCAGCGGAGGATCAGCGGCAGGAACAGATTTCTCAGTTGGGTCGCGGTCGGTGACGGCGTCATCGTGCTGGTCGGCGTCAGGGTCGCGGTCGGTGTGAGCGTCGGCGGCCCGCTGAGCACTGCGGCGATGGTGTAGCCGGGACAGGGGCAGCTCGGCGGCTTCTGCGGCGGGTAATTGACCGCGCTGACCGCGAGGAAGTACGGCCCGCTGTCTGTGGCCTGCCAGAGGATGGCCGATGCGCAGGCCTGCGGGTCGGTCGCGCAGCGCACGGGGTCCACGTCGTCGTTCTGCGCCACTTCCACCCCATCCCGGTAGAGCACCATCAGCGTGTCTGCGCCGCCGGTCAGACTCGACGTGGCGACGCGGTAGAATTGGCCCGCGGTCAGCCCGTCAAGCCGGTACCAGTCCACATCCGTGACCTGGTGCAGCGAGTGAATCTGAGGCACCCCCTGCACGGCCAGCGGGCGAGCCTGCGCCTCCGTATCATCCGGCTCGAACGGGTCCAGCGGGCAGTCGCAGCCGCCGGGCCGCGTGGCGGTGGCCGTGGGCGTCGGCGTGTAAGTCGCCGTTGGCGACGGCGTAGCCGTGGCGGTCGCCGTGGGTGTGGCCGTTGCCGTCGGCGTGGCCGTGCGCGTTGGCGTCTCCGTGGCGGTGGCGGTGGGCGTGCGCGTCGGCGTGACCGTGCGCGTCGCCGTCGGCGTGGCCGTGGGCAGCGGGAAGATGATCGGGGCGGCGCCATTGGACAGCTTGCCCCAGTTCTGGTTGTACGAGTTGGTCGAGGCGTCGGCCCAGAACATGTGCGTCTGGCCGAACGTGGTCCCCAGGTCATCGTCCCAGAGCGCCCACGAGAACGGGAACTCCTGGCCCGCACTCAATGTGGCGAGGCCGACCATGGAGACCGGGATCTTGACTTCGACGTTCCAGCCGCCGGTGACCGTCCGGGTGGCGACCGTCAGCGCGGTAATCTCAACCCCCTGGTAAGCCTGGCGGCCGTCCACAGCGACGGTGAACTGGTGCGTCGTTTCGCCCGTGCGGATGCCCAGCTCAAGCGTGTCGTCGCCCCAAATCTTCTCGCTGTTGTTGCCGATCAGGATGTCGTCGGTGACGGATGCGGCGAAGTAGAAGGCATCCGGCGCCCAGGCTGCGCGCAGGCCGGCGGACAGGTCTGCGTCATCGTCCAGGGTTCCCTGGATGAAGCTGGCATTGGCGGCCGTCAGGAGCGTCGGCGTTGCGGCCTGCCAGTCCACCAGGTTGCCGTCCAGCGCCGGGCTGCCCGAGGCCTGCAGCGCGGTCATCGACCGGTTCAGGCCATCGGGCGTGACGGTCATGGTCGGCGTCGTGGTCTGCGTCGGCGTGACGGTGTGGGTCGGGGTTGGGGCGGCCGGCTTCGCCGTGGCTGCTGAGGTTGGTGTCGGTACAGCGGTTGCGGCTGCACGGGGCGCAGTCGTCAGCGTCAAGACGATCGTCAGGCCGGCTATGACGAGCATACGCAAGGGAACATTGACATGCATGGGGCATGCCCTCCTTTTATGCGGATGGGATATCGTCGTGCGTGCTTAGTATACACCCGATTCGCCTTTCTGTGCGGGCGGTTTTCCTGTTGGGGGCGCGGCCATCGGGGATAAACGGATGCGCTTGCGCGCCACGAATACTCGAATCGCGTGCGTTGCGGCGGAATATTCGTGTATTCGTGGGTGATTCGCGTATTCGCGATGGCCCACGTTCGCCCTTTCTCTGTGCCGGCAGGTTATGCCGTTGCCCCCACCTGGTGTAGAATGACTTGACCTCGCAATCATCCCAGCGGCACGACAGGTGAGTGAATGCGGACGGATATCGCCGTCTCAACGACACAGGATGCACTGCCCATCTCGCACATCGCGCGCGCGTGGTGGCCGCTGGCCGCGAGTTGGCTGCTGATGAGCGCGGACCAGCCCGCGCTGAGCGCGATCGTCGCGCGGCTGCCCCAGCCGGAGATCAACCTGGCGGCATACGGCGGCATCGTCTTTCCGCTGGCGCTCATCATCGAATCCCCTATCATCATGCTGCTCTCCGCATCCACCGCGCTGAGCAAGGACGTGGACTCCTACCGCCTCATCTATCGCTTCATGATGATTGCGGGCGGGCTGCTGACCGTCCTGCACGCGGCCGTGGCGTTCACACCGCTCTACTATGTAGTCGTGCGGGACATCCTCGGCGCGCCGGCGGAGATCAGGGAGCCGGCGCGCATCGGCCTGCAAATCATGCTGCCGTGGACGTGGTCCATCGGGTACCGGCGGTTCCACCAGGGCGTGCTCATCCGGTTCGGCCAGTCGCGCGCGGTCGGCGCGGGTACGCTGGTGCGGCTGGTTGCCAACCTGACCGTGCTCTTCATCGGGCTGGCGGTCGGCACCGTCCCCGGCATCGTCGTCGCCACCCTGTCGGTGGCCGCGGGCGTGATCAGCGAGGCAGCCTTTATCGGGCTGCGGGTGCGACCGGTGCTGCGCAATGACCTGCCGCTGGCCGAGCCGGTGCAGCCGCCGCTCACGTACGGAGTGTTCTTCGCGTTCTATGTTCCGCTCGTCCTGACGTCGCTGCTCTCCTTCCTCGCGCAGCCCATCGGCAGCGCGGCGCTGAGCCGGATGCCGTCCGCGCTCATCTCGCTGGCGGTCTGGCCGGTGCTGAACGGGCTTCTTTTCTCGCTGCGGAGCGTGGGGCTGGCATTCAACGAGGTCGTCGTGGCGCTGCTCGACGAGCCGGGCGCCCGCGCGGGCCTCTGGCGCTTCACGCTATATCTTGCAGCCGGGTTGACCGCCGTCATTGTCCTGGTGACGGTCACGCCGCTCAACCGCCTGTGGTTCGAGCAGGTCTCCGCGCTGGCGCCCGACCTGGCGGCGCTCGCGCACAATGCGCTGTGGCTTGCGCTGCCGCTGCCCGCGCTGGCTGCGCTGCAGAGCTGGTACCAGGGCTCGCTGCTCCATGCGCGGCGGACGCGCGGCATCACGGAGGCGGTGGTCATCTATCTGGTGACGAGCGCTGTCGTTCTCACGCTCGGCGTGATTACGGCGCTGGTCGCCGGAGTGTATGTCGGTGTGCTGGCGCTGATGTTGAGCCTGGTCGCGCAGACCGCCTGGCTGGGCTGGCGCGCGCGGCAGGTGTAGACCGCATTCACCATGTAGGCCGGGTTGCCAACCCGGCCTACCGCCGGGTCGAAGCTGGCCGGGTTGCCAACCCGGCCTACCGCCGGGGCGAAGCTGGCCGGGTTGCCAACCCGTCCTACCGCCGGGTCGAAGCTGGCCGGGTTGCCAACCCGTCCTACCGCCGGGTCGAAGCTGGCCGGGTTGCCAACCCGGCCTACATAAACTGCAAAGGAGCATCATGGCACAACGACCTTTCCCCTGGGCACGCACGTTCATTCTCGGTTTCGGCTTCTTCGGCATCAGCATCATCTGGCCGCTGTTCAACAGCCTCATCCCTCCCATGTTGGAGGACCTGGGCCTGACCGCCGCGCTGACGGGGTTCATCCTGACCTGGGACAACATCATCAACATGTTTCTCCAACCGTGGGTCGGCAGCCGGTCGGACCGCACGCATACCCGCTTCGGCCGGCGCAAGCCGTGGCTGATGCTCGGCGCGCCGCTGGCTGCGGTCTTCTTCATCCTCGTCCCGTTCGTGCGCGAGAACTTCGCCCTCATCGCGCTCGCCATCCTCGGTACGAACCTGGCGATGGCCCTGTTCCGCTCGCCGACCATCGCGTACCTGGGCGACCTGTTCGAGCCGGGCGAGCGCAGCAAGGCCAACGGGGTCATCAACCTGATGGGCGGCGTCGGCGGCGCGATCGCGCTCTTCGCGGGCGGCGCGCTGTACCGGATTGGCGTGCCGCTGCCGTTCATCGTCGGCGCAGGCATCATGCTCATCGGGATCGCCATCGTGCTGTTCGGCGTGAAGGAGCCGCCCGCCGCCATGCAGCCACCCTCTGCCAAGGAGCCGGGGCTGTGGGCCAACGTCCGCCAGGTCGCGACCAACCCGGACCGCAGCGGGCTGTTCCTGCTGGGGGCCATCTTCTCCTGGTTCGTCGGCTGGAATGCGACTGAGGCATTCTTCACCCTGTACGCGCGCAATGTGCTCGGCCTCGAGGTGGGCACGGGCACGCAGATGCTCACCGCGTTCGCCGCGATGCTGATCGTCTTCGCCATCCCGTCCGGGCTGATCGCCACGCGCGTGGGCCGCAAGCCGACCATCATCACCGGGCTGCTCGGGATGACCGCGGGCGTCATCGCCGCGATGCTCATCCGCAACCCCAACATCCTGCTGGCCGTGCTGGCGATCATGGGTGGGTTCTGGGCGCTGGTGAACATCAACTCGCTGCCGATGGTGTATGACCTGGCGAAGTCGGGCAGCATCGGCGCGTATACCGGGCTCTACTACTTCGCGTCGTCGCTGGCCGCGATCACCGGCCCCATCGTCGCGGGCTGGCTCATCGACCGGACCACGCACGCGGTCATCTGGCCGTTCACCGCGGTGTTCCTGGTGCTCGCCATCCTGTGCATGTCGCAGGTGCGGCCGCGCCGTGACGACGTGAACAGGTGAAGAGGAGAACAGGCGAAGAGGTGAACGGGCGAATTCGTGCCAATTCGCAAGATTCGTGTCATTCGTGGCACTAAAATGGGAGGGGGACATCATGCAGTTTCGACAGTTGGGTCGCACGCAGTTGACGGTCTCGGAGCTGTCGCTGGGTGCGGCGCGGGGGGCCGTGCGTGACCGGCCGCGATTTCTCGCGGCGGTGCAGGCGGCGGTGGATGCCGGGGTGAACTTCATCGACACCGCGGCCGGGTACGACGACGGCGCGTCCGAGGAGGCGCTGGGCGAGGCGCTGATGGGCCATCCCGAGGTCATCGTGGAGACGAAATACCGGCCCTACGACGGGTGGGGACCCGCTGCGGCCTATACCGGGTCGCCGGCCGCGCTGGTCGCCTCGGCTGAGGAGAGCCTGCGCCGGCTCCGCCGCGACCACCTCGACATCCTGCTCGGCCACGGCCTGCGCACGCTCGAGTCGCTCGACCGCTTCATGCACGACGGCTGCTACGAGGCCATGGTGCGGCTGCGGGAGCAGGGCAAGGTGCGGTTCATCGGCATCAGCGAGCTGTCCGAGGGCGACGGCACGCACGAGATCCTCAAGACCGCGGTGCCGACCGGCGCGTTCGACGTGGTGATGCTCACGCTCAACATGCTGCTGCAGACCGCGGCCGAGGCCGTGCTGCCGCTCTGCCGGGAGCACAACGTAGGTACGGTGGTAATGATGCCGCTGAACCAGGCCTCGCGCGAGTCCGGGCTGGTCTCGGTGCCGGCCGCGCTGGAGTGCGTGCGGCGGCACATCGCGGAGGGCAACCTCCCGGCCGAGCCGCCGTACACCGAGCCCACGCTGTTCGACTTCCTGCAGCCGTACAGCGTGCCGGAGGCGGGGCTGCGCTACGTGCTGTCGCACGATGTCAGCACGTGCTGCGCGGGGATGAGCAGCGTCGAGCGGGTGCAGGCGAACCTGCGGGCGCTCGAACGGCCCTACCTGGACGAGGAGCGGCTGGCCCGCATCCGGCAGCTGTTTGGGCGGATACAGGTGCAGGTACGGTAAGGGGAACTACGGAACACAGCGGCCGCGCGTAGGGCGAGGAGACCTCGCCCCTACAATAGCGGATTATTTCAAGCGCACATAGACCTATCTCAAACGGAGACCAACGACATGAAGATCCTGCAGATGATGGGGCCGCGCGAGCCGGTCCTGCACGATATCGCGATCCCGCAGCCCGGGCCGGGGGAGGTCCTGATGCGCATTACGGGCGTCACCACGTGCCCGCAGTGGGACCTGCACCTGCGGCACGCGGAGCCGATGTTCGTCGGCCACAGGTTCGAGTTCCCCTATGCTCCGGGGCAGCCGGGCCACGAGGCGACGGGCACGATCGAGGCGGTCGGGCCGGGCGTGACCGGGTTGGCCGCGGGCGATCGGGTCAGCGCGTGGCGTGACGCGGGCCATCACGTGCCCGGGTGCTATGCGCAGTTCGTCGTCCATAAGGCGGATAACGTCATCCGCGTGCCCGCGGACCTGCCCGACGAGGCGGTGGCGCCGGTCGAGCTGGCGATGTGCGTGGCAACCGTCTACCGGATGCTGCGCGATATGGGCGCGGTCGCGGGGCGGCGGTTCGGGGTCACGGGGCTCGGGCCGGCGGGGCTGGTGGCGCTCCAGATGGCCCGCGCGGAGGGGGCGACGGAGCTGGTAGGCTTCGACCTGAACGCGGCGCGGCGGGCGCGGGCGCTGGCGCTCGGGATGGCGGACGAAGTCTATGACCCGCGCGATGCGGCTGCGCTGGCCGGTCGGGCGAAGCTGGCGTCCGCGGTCGACTGCGTGGGCGCGAAGGCGTCGGTCGAGTTCCTGCTGGACCACTCGTCGGATGTCGTGGCGCTGTTCGGCGTGCAGCGGGAGGACTACACCTACCGCCCGCAGCACAACCGGCTCCGGCTGTGCGGGTACAAGGGCCACTCGCGCGAGTCGGCGGAGTACGCGGTCGATCTTATCGGCCGGGGCCTGCTCGACCTCGCGCCGCTGGTGACACACCGCCTGCCGCTCGAGCGGTATGCGGAGGGGATCGATCTGCTGGAGGCCCAGGCCGCAGTGAAGGTCATGTTCCTGCCGTGGGAGGGGTGAGGCGGAATTGGGAATTAGGACTGCGGGAGTGGAGACTTCATGCGGTGAAGCAGGGTGTGGGCGTACACGACCAAACCGGCTGAAGCCTCCACTCCAGTCTGCTACATGGCCCTGCGTGTCTAGTGGAGGACCAGCGGCAGGTAGACCTGGTGCGCGGGCGGCACGGTCTGCGACGCTAGCCGGCCGAGCACGCGGCGGGCGGTGTCCACGAACCAAATATCCGTGGCCGCGGCGATGCCCCAGGGCGCGGCATCTTCCGGCGCCTGGTAGACCAGCCAGCCGTGCTCGTCCACGATGACAGGGTAGCTCGTCGCGTGCCAGTCCACATCGATATTCGTGATCGTGAGCTGGCCGCTGTCAGCCGGGACGATGGCCGCGCAACTGCCCGCCAGGGTGCGCTGCGTCACCGGCAGGTGGACGGTCGTGTGGGCCGCCTGCTGCGGGTCGAGGCGTCCGATGCCGGCAAGCCCCTGTTCCGTGTACCAGACCTGGCCCTTTGTGAGCGCAAGCATCCGGGGAGTCGTGCCCTGCGGCAGGGGGTAGAAGTCCAATTGCCCGTTCGGAGCGAGGCGGGCGAGCGCGCGGCCGCCCGTGTCCGCATACCAGAGGCGGCCCCCGGCGTCAACGGCCAGGCCGAGGGGCGCACTGCCGGCAGGCAGCGGCCAGGCGGTCAGGCTGTTGTCGCTGACCTGCAGGCGGAGCATCTCGCCGTTGATACGGTTGCTGAACCACAGATAGTCTGCCTGGCGGGCCATGTAGGCAGCCTGCCCGCCATCGGGCAGCGTGTAGGTGCAGAGCTCGGCGGGCGCGGCCGATGTGTCGAGACGGTAGAGCTGCGATGCAGCCGCTGCCGTGAACCACAGGCGGCCGTCAGCATCCAGCGCGGTCCCATAGAAGCCCCCTGCGCCGGGCACGGCCCAGCGCATGACCGTGCCGTCATCCGTGGAGGCCCGGCCGACGATGTTGCTCGCGGCATCGACCCACCAGAGATGGGTGCCGTCATGCCGCGCATCGCTCGGATGGCCCAGCACCGGGTAGACTTCGAAGTACCCATCCTCGGGATACAACCCGCGTACCTGGCCCCTGTCGTAGTCGCTGATCCACAGAAGTCCTTGCGCGTCCGCGTTGACCTCGTAAGCTGCGCCCGCGGGATCCAGCGCGGTCTCGGAGACCCCTGAGTCGGCGCAGGCGGCAGGCACATGGCCCAGCCCCGCGATCAGGCATGTCAGGACCAGGAGCCATCGGATGGGAGCGGCGTAGCGCATGGATTCTCTCTCCGGATTACAGATTGAAGATTGAAGATTGAAGATTTGCGGTCTCCGACCAGCAGATTACAGGCCGGCGCAGCCTCGGGACGGTGACAAAGAATCTTCAATCTTCCATCTTCAATCGTCGTTACGGTCGATTCACCGTCACCGACGTCAGGCCCGGAGTCGGGACGTAGGTGTAGCCGGGCAGGGTGATGCCCGTGACGTTGAAAGTCACGCTGCCGGTCTTCTTGCTGATGGCGGACAGGGTGACTTCACACGCGCCGGCGCCGGCTGTACCGGTCGTGCAGGTCACGGCGTCGCCGTTGCTCCACGTCCCGGCGACGACCGCACCGTCCAGCGCGGGGCTGACGCCGATGCGGACGGTCGCGGCCCAGGTGACGTTCCGCTTGAACCAGTCGCTGCCGAAGGCGAGGCTGCCGACCGTGATGGTCAGGTCCGGGACGTTGTCGATCGTGACGCTGATGGTGTCGGTGGCCGTCTGCCCACCGGTCGCGGTGGCTGTTGCGCTGAGCGTGTAGACGCCATCCAACACACCTGCCAGGTTCCAGGTGGCTGACCAGCCGTCGGCCACGTTGTCAACCGCGCTGAAGACCGTGTTGGCGAGCAGGTCGCGCACGGCGAACGCGACCTGCGTCACGCCGGATGGAGAGGCGGCATCGGCCGTGATGGTCACGCTCGCACCGCTCACGGTCGCGGCGTCGAGCGGCGCGGTGATGGCGACGACCGGCGGGTCGGTGAGGTTATCCACGAGCACGACGATGTCTGCGCTGCCGGTCTGACCGAGCGTATTCGTTGCGCTGGCCGCGACCGTGTGGCTGCCGTCCGGCACGGCGGTCGAGTCCCACAAGACGGTCCAGCCATCGCCGGCCGTCGTGTCCGTCCCGAGGAAGACGCCGTCTACCAAGAACTCCACGCTGTTTACCGGCGCGAGGCTCCTGACGTCCACCTGGATCGTGACGGCGCCGGCGACCGTGTCGCCTTCGTGCGGTGTGATGAAGGAGACGGCCGGGCCGATACACAGGTGGCCGTTGTTATACTGGTCCAGGAGCGCAGCCAGCTCCAGCGCGTACGCGTAGTCTGCACCGAGCGGCTTGGTCCAGGTGTCCAGGAACGGGCCGGTGGCGTCGAAGTCGTACCTGTCGAGCAGCGTTTCCGCCTCGAGGGCCGCGTCCGTCGCAGCGTCGCAGGTGCGCGCGCCCGCGATGAAGTTCGCCTGGGCCGCCAGCAGATGTTTCGCCAGGGTGTATGCCGCATCCGAGTTGCGGTTCGCGCCGTCTGCGAAGTCGAGGCCGGAGAGGATGCTGACGCCCAGCTCGCAGCTATCGATGGGGAAGATGAAGGTGTCGGGCAGGATGTCGTCCCAGGTGACGCCGCCGCCGACGGCCGGGTTCAGGACGTCATCCAGCAGCCAGAAGCCCGCCTGCCAGCCGCCGTTCGCCAGGGCGATGGCCGCCTGGTTGCCCCCGCTGCACGTGCTCCAGTTCTTCCAGTAGCCGGGCGTGCGCGGTTCGCCCTGGCCGTGCGTGTTGTCCACCTGGAAGAGCAACGTGCCGCCGTCGAGCAGCAGGCCCAGCGGCGTACTTGCGCCGAAGTCTACGCAGCGATGGCCGAAGTCCTGCGGCGGCACATCATCTGCGTTCGGGTTGTAGGGGGTCAGGCTGGTGTCTGCCACGCCGTCGCCGTTCGTATCGACCTGCCAGTAGGGCGTCCAGCAGGCCGGGATGTTCTCCTCGCAGAGCGTATAGGTTGCGTACCGGTCGAGGTTCGCGTTGGCGAAGTCCAGCACGCCGTCGAGATCGCCGGCGGTGTTGGCGGTGGCGAGCTGCGCGCCGCCGAAGCCGTCCGGTCCGGCCCACAGGCTGAAGGTCCAGGATTGGGCCGGGTTGACCGCGCCGTTGGTCAACTTGAGGACGTTCACCCGGCTGCCGACGCGACAGGCGGCGCTGGCCGACCGGTCGATGCGCTGCGCCTGGCCGGGCGCGCCGCCGTAGGTGGCGTAGGCATTGACCGTGTTATCGGCGGTCGCCTGGCCGATGAAGGGGCCGGGGAGCGTCACGTCGAAGCTCCGGCTCGCGCCTGCAGCGAGGGTGAAGGCGCCGATGCCGTCGTCCGCAGTGATGGTCAGGTCAGTCGCGCCGTCGTTGTGGAAGGTCACGATGAAGTGCGCAGGGCCTTCCTGGGGGACAGGCTCCGTGCTGACACACGCTTTCGTGACCGTGAAGCTCGGTCGGGCGCCGTAGTAGTTGGCCGCGTCGCTGTCGGTTGCGGTCTCGAAGCCCGCGCCGTCGGCCATGCTGCCGGTGGCCGTGGCTGTGTCGGTCTGCACCCCGTCGTGCCACGGCAGCGTGCCATAGCAGGTGAAAGAGGCTGCCGGCGCGAGGCTGGCCGGGATGAGGCAGGGCGCAGTCAATGCCTCGTTCGCAAAGAACTGCGCGATGGCCGGCAGGTCGGTCAGCGTAAGCTGGCTCAGCGCGACCGGGCCGGTGTTGGTCACGACGAACTTGAACAGCGGATCGGCGGCGAGGTGCGGGCCGGTGGGCACATCTGCATCCTGCCAGGCGGCACCGTCCCAGACGTACTTCTCGACATCAATCAGTGGGTCGACATCGGTGAATCTCACCGTCGCGTCGTCGGAGGCTGTGTCCGAGTTGCCGTCGTCGTCGGCTGCGACCGCGGTCGCGGTGTCCTCGTGGGAGATGCCGCTCTCGAAGTCGCCGCTGACGAGGACGGTGAAGATGCAGGTGTAGGTCTGACCGTGCGTGAGGACCGTGCCGACGGCGGACGGGCAGAAGATCGCCAGGTCGAAGTCGGTGTCGGTCAGTGCCGTGATCGTAGCGGGCTCGGGGCTGTTGTTCGTCACCACGATGGTGAACTCGACGTTGCCGCCGGTTTCGGGAACCACGGCCGGGCTCGCATCCTTCGTGATGGTGATATCGGGCAGGGTGTCGGTGACGGTGACCTCGGCGCTCGCGGTCGCGGTGGCCTCGTTGCCGTCATCGTCGACCGCCTTGGCCGTGACCGTGTTGGGATAGGTGCCGTCATCGGTGTACGTCCACTTGCCGGTCAGGGCGGCCGTCGATTCGCCGGGGGCGAGCGTGACGTCGGCGGGCAGGATGATCGCGCCGATGACCGAGTCGGTCACGCCGGTGACCGTGACCGGCACCGCGCCGTCGTTGGTCACGACGTAGGTGAAGGTGAACTCGCCGCCCGGCTCGGGCCGGGTGAGCGGGGCCGCGACCTTGGTGACCGAGATGACCGGCAGGGTGTCGGTGACGGTGACCTCGGCGCTCGCGGTCGCGGTGGCCTCGTTGCCGTCATCGTCGACCGCCTTGGCCGTGACCGTGTTGGGATAGGTGCCGTCATCGGTGTACGTCCACTTGCCGGTCAGGGCGGCCGTCGATTCGCCGGGGGCGAGCGTGACGTCGGCGGGCAGGGTGATGGCGCCGATGACCGAGTCGGTCACACTGGTGACCGTGACAGGCACCGTGCCGGCGTTGGTCACGACGTAGGTGAAGGTGAACTCGCCGCCGGGTTCGGGCCGGGTGAGCGGGGCCGCGACCTTGGTCACCGAGATGACCGGCAGGGTGTCGGTGACGGTGACCTCGGCGCTCGCGGTCGCGGTGGCCTCGTTGCCGTCATCGTCGACCGCCTTGGCCGTGACCGTGTTGGGATAGGTGCCGTCATCGGTGTACGTCCACTTGCCGGTCAGGGCGGCCGTCGATTCGCCGGGGGCGAGCGTGACGTCGGCGGGCAGGATGATCGCGCCGATGACCGAGTCGGTCACGCCGGTGACCGTGACCGGGACCGCGCCGTCGTTGGTCACGACGTAGGTGAAGGTGAACTCGCCGCCCGGCTCGGGCCGGGTGAGCGGGGCCGCGACCTTGGTCACCGAGATGACCGGCAGGGTGTCGGTGACGGTGACCTCGGCGCTCGCGGTCGCGGTGGCCTCGTTGCCGTCATCGTCGACCGCCTTGGCCGTGACCGTGTTGGGATAGGTGCCGTCATCGGTGTACGTCCACTTGCCGGTCAGGGCGGCCGTCGATTCGCCGGGGGCGAGCGTCACGTCGGCGGGCAGGGTGATCGCGCCGATGACCGAGTCGGTGACGCCGGTGACCGTGACCGGCACCGCGCCGTCGTTGGTCACGACGTAGGTGAAGGTGAACTCGCCGCCCGGCTCGGGCCGGGTGAGCGGGGCCGCGACCTTGGTGACCGAGATGACCGGCAGGACATCGACATAAGTGACGGTCGCGTCGTCTGTGTCGCTGACCGTGACGCCGTTGCCCGTGGCGGTCGCGGTGAATACGTCCATGTGCGCGCCCCCATACTGGCCGGGCGGGACGGCGAAGGTGGCCGCGAAGGAGCACGAGTCTCCGGCGGCCAGCACCTTGCCCACCTGGCAGTCGGCATCGCCGGCCAGCGGGCCGAACTTATCGTCGGACAGGGCGGTGAGGGTGGCAGGCACATTGCCCGTGTTGGCGACGGCGAAGGTGAAGGTCACATCGCCGCCCGTCTCGGGGATGGACGTGGGGTTCGCGGTCTTGGTCACCTCGATGCGCGGCGCAGGCAGCCAGAACCCTGCGTCGATCGTGCGGAGGATCTCCCCGGCGGTCCAGGGGAACACGGCAGTCCGCCCCGTGAGGGGGTCGGCGTCGCTGTCGAGCGCATCATCCGCGCCCTGGTCCTGCGGTGATGGGTCGCCGCTCGCGGGCTTCGTGAACTCGACGATGTAGCTGCCGGTGTCCAGCCCGGTGAATGCGTAGTAGCCGTCGGCGCCGGTGGTGGTGGTTCCGAGGAGCAGCGTGCCGGCGCTGTCGTACAGCTTTACGGTGACGCCGGGGATGCCGGCCTCGCCCGCGTCCTGGATGCCGTCCTTATCGAAGTCGTTCCACACGAAATCGCCGATGCCGCCGAGCGGCGTCCGGTCCTCGAATGGAATCGTGACGCCGACTGCGGTGGCCGAGCCCGTGTTGACGATCTCGTTGGTGCTTTCCGGCAGGGGGTTTTGCAGGATGACGCGGAACGTGACCGTAATCGAGCCGCCGACGGGAATCGTCCCAACGTTCGTGCCGCCCTCGTCCAGCGGGAAGGCCGTGGCGGGTGCGGTGTTGTCGGGGATCGGCGTAGCGCCGTTGTACGTGGTGTTCGCCACGTAGGTCGTCTCGGCGGGGAGGCTGTCGAGCAGGATGACGTCGGGCACGGGCGCACGGCTGATGTTGTTGATGACGACCGTGTACTCGAGCTCGTCGCCTGCGGTGATGAACCCGTCATCATCGTTGTCCGCATAGAGCGTGCCGTTCTTGCCATCGCTGAACAGCGGGCAGGGCGGCACCGACGTGCCGACGTCGAGGCCGGGCGCGATATCGCTGGCCGTGAGCGGGTCCTGGCCCCAGGCCGCGGCCAGCTTGACGCCGGCTGCCAGCACGTATACCAGCATGCCGCTCTGGTTGCGGTCGAGCGTATCGTAAATTTTGGCCTGGTCCAGCTCGCGCAGGCTGTACGCGGTGTTGTAACGGTTGCCGTTCGGGTCGATATTGGGGCCGGTCGCAGGGTCGGCATCGAAGTCGGCGTAGACCATGACAGCTGTGTTGCGGTTGCCGATGGGCGTCACCCAGACCGGGTTGCCGTTTTGCGTCGGGCTGGCCGTCGAGGTGGGGTCGCGGCCGATGCCCAGGCCGATGAGCACCTGCGGGGTGAGCGAGCCCTGCGGGATGAGCGAGAAGCCCCAGTCCCATGCCTGGTTCTTGGCGTAATCCGCGCTCGTGGAATCGGTCGTGGAGAAGGCGTAGAAGGCTGCTCCGGCCGTATAGAAGTGCGCCGGGGTGTTGGCCGGCAGCACCTGCTTGAGATAGCCGCCCGCGGGAACCGTGAGGTTGGAGGTCGTCAGGTTGCCCGAGACGCGGCGCTCGTAGGTCACGGTCAAGCTGGTCGTGCCCGGGTTGTAGAGCCAGACCGTCGTGCCGACCGTCGCGGTCGAAACGGGCGTGTAGTAGCTGTTGGTCCACAGGCTGACCGGCAGCAGCGCGGAGTCGCGACTTTCATATGCGGACCCGCGGTCGCCGGTCAGGATATCCACCTGGACGGGCTTATCGGAGACGACCCGCGCGCCGACGTTGACGCCGCCGTTGACGAAGCGGCTCTCGCCCTCGGCCAGGGTGACGCCGTTTGCATCGTTGGCGTCGGTGAAGTCCCCATCCGCGTTCGTATCGACGCTGACCGTCGCACCGTCCTGCCCGGCCATGATGGCGAGGCCGGTGTACGAGAACATCTGGTAGTCGGTGGCATCGGGGATGTTCTCGCCCACGGGTGCGCGGTAGAGCGTGCCCCAGTTGGCCGTGTCGTACGCCTCGACCGAACCGGCCAGCAGCGTGTTCGAGCCGGCGGCCCAGCCGGTGCGCGTCACTGCGATGTTCTTGGTGACGGCGATCTTGTCGCGGCCATCGAAGTCGATGACGGCCTGCTGCGTGGCCGTGTTGACGGCGTTGTTGAGGATGATGACAGTGCCTGCGTTGATGACGTCGGAGGGGACGCCCGGTGGGGCGCCGTTGGCCGGATCGGCGTCACCCCATATCTGCGTGCCTCCCGGATTGACTGCGCTGTAGAGGTTGCCGGGGTTGGAGATATCGTACTCGTAGCCGTTCTCCCACTGGTCGTAGTACACGATCGTGTTGGCCGCAACAGCCGCGAGCGATATGTAGGTGGTCATCGGGTTCGCGGGGTCGGTGCTGACGTTGCCGGCATCGATGGCCTTGAGACCGGCAAGCAGTTGGTCTTCGGGGAAGGGCACGTAGAAGGTCTGCACGGCCGGAGGCTTGCCGGCGGCGGCCAGTGGCTGGGGTGCGAGGGCCAGTAGCACGGCCAACGTGACGGCTGTGGCCAGGAGGACGCGTCCCGCGCCGCGGGGCCTGCGGCACTGCAGAATGGAACCGGTCTTCATCTCAACTGCTCCTTTGCTACATCACACTATGGGTCTCCCTGGGCTTGTGGTATTCAACGCAATTATACGCCGGGCGAGGGGGAATAGCAAGCGGTGTGGATTTTACAGCAAGAGTCGGAGCCTTCGATTGCGAGTGTCTTTTATTGGTTGTTAAATTCACCCGACGGCAGGTCGATTTTTTTTCCTGAGAGCTTTGCTTGACAATCCACCCTCATCTCTGGTAGACTATGACCGGTTGCGCAAACGTTTGTTCATTCCGCCGGATCGAATATGAGCCCAGCCTCCATCGTCGATATCGCCCGCATCGCCCAGGTGTCGCCGTCGACAGTCTCCCGGGCCTTGCAGGATCACCCGCGCATCAGCCCGGAACGACGGGCTGAGATCCAGCGCATCGCCGAGGGGTTGGGCTACCGGCCGAATCAGATGGCGCGTGGGCTGGTGACAGGACGCTCTCGCACGCTGGGCGTGGTCGTGACGGATGTCACCGATCCGTATGTGGCCGAGGTGTTGAAGGGCGCGGAGGCTGCGGCGCGGGACTCGGGCTACGGGCTGCTGTTCGCCATGTCGAATCGGGACCCGGGCCAGGAGGTCGCCGCCGCGGAGACGCTGCTCGATCGTGACGTGGACGGCCTGATTGTCATCTCCAGCCGCGTTCCGGCCCGCTACCGGGACCTGGTGCGCGGCGCGGACCGTGCCACAGGAGACCGTACGCCCATCGTACTCGTCAACAACGAGCCGATCGGGCCAAGAATTTTCAGCGTGCGCATGGACAACATCGGCGGCGCGCGTACCGCGGTGGGCTACCTGCGCCAGCTCGGACACGAGCGCATCGCATTCATCGCCGGGCCGGAGGGCGGGCGGAGCAACCGCGAGCGCCTGACAGGCTATCTTGAAGGGATCGCAGCCAATGGCCTCGGTTCCGCGCCTGAGCTGGTCGTCGCTGGGAGCGGGCTGCTTGAGGATGGTCCGCATGCATTGGCCACCCTGATGGCGTTGCCAGACCCGCCGACCGCGGTGCTGTGTTACAACGACCTGGCAGCCATCGGGCTGCTTTCTGCGGCCGCGCGGACCGGCATACGCGTGCCGGGTGAGCTGTCTGTGATGGGTTTCGATGACATCCCGCTGGCCGCGTATGCAGTGCCGCCGCTGACCACCCTGATGCAGCCGACGGGCGCGCTGGGCCGTGCGGCGGCGGAGAGCTGCCTGGCCGCGCTCCGCGGCGCACCCGTACCCGAAGTGATCCTGGAGGGGCGGCTGGTGGTGCGGAGCAGCGCCGGGCCTTTGGAGCACGAAGGCGCGAAGGGTTCGAAGGACGCGAAGGGCGAAGACCGCGAAGGGATGGCGTAAGGGGTGCAAGGGGGGAATTGCGGATCGAATGTTTGCGCAAACGTTTGCGCATGCACGGTGCTGCCAGAACCGATTTCACCGACAGGCAGGCGGGCAACCCCGTCGCCTGAACCAACCTAAGGAGAACCGAGAACATGAAGCGCAAGATACGAGTCGCGATTGCGGGCGCGGGGAACTGCGCCAGCAGCCTGATCCAGGGGGTGCATTACTATGCCGGCGCGAATCCCGCCGACAACATCCCCGGCTTGATGCACGTCGACCTGGGGGGCTACCATATCAGCGACCTGGAGTTTGTGGCCGCCTTCGATGTGGATGCGGAGAAGGTGGGCAAGGACCTGGGGGAGGCCATCTTCTCCGGGCAGAACAACACCTACCGCTTTGCCGCGGTGCCGGCATTGGGCGTGACGGTGCAGCGCGGGCCGACCCTGGATGGGCTGGGCAAGTATCTGCGCCGCGTCATCGATGAATCGGATGCCGAGCCGGTGGATGTGGCGCAGGCCCTGCGTGCGGCGAAAGCCGATGTGCTGATCAACTACCTGCCCGTCGGGAGCGAGGAAGGTGCGCGCTTCTATGCCGAGCAAGCGTTACAGGCCGGCGTCGGGTTCGTCAACTGCATCCCGGTCTTCATCGCCAACGATCCGGCATGGCAGAAGCGCTTCGAGGCCGCGCGATTGCCGATCGTGGGAGACGATATCAAGAGCCAGGTCGGCGCGACCATCACGCACAGGGTCCTGACCCGGCTGTTCGAGGATCGCGGCGTGCGGGTGGACCGGACGTATCAGCTCAACTTCGGCGGCAACACGGATTTCATGGGCATGCTGGAGCGCGAGCGGCTGGAGAGCAAGAAGATCTCCAAGACGAACGCGGTTACCTCGCAGTTGACGGAGGAGATCGGGGCCGAGAACGTCCATGTCGGCCCCAGCGACTATGTGCCGTGGCTGACGGATCGCAAGTTCTGCGAGATTCGCATCGAGGGGACGACGTTTGGGGATGTGCCGCTGCTGATGACGGCGCACCTGGAAGTGTGGGACAGCCCGAACAGCGCCGGCGTCGTGATCGACGCGGTGCGGTGCGCGAAGCTGGCGCTCGACCGGGGGATCGGGGGGGCTTTGCTCGGCCCGTCCAGCTATTTCATGAAGAGCCCGCCGGAGCAGTACACCGACGACGTCTGCCGTCGCAAAGTGGAGGAGTTCATCCAGGCGAACGGGCATGCCGCGGCGGTGGAAGCGGTTGACGAGGCGGCTGCGTAGGCCACAGGCGAACGCGGCCATCGCGAATAATCGAATGAGCCCGCGAATACACGAATGAGGGCCGCCGCGGCGGCCTGATTCGCTTATTCGTGGCGCGCCTGCAGGCGTATTCGCGTATTCGCGATGGCCGCGGCTACTCCCAGCGGCGGAAGACCAGCGCGGCGTTCTGGCCGCCGAAGCCGAACGCGTTGGCCATCACCGTTCGGACGTCTGCGAGGCGCGCGGTGTTGGGGACATAATCCAGGTCGCACTCGGGATCGGGTGCGGCGTAGTTGAGCGTCGGGGGGATGACGCCTGCATTGAGGGCCTGAACCGCGGTCACCGCCGCCAGCGCGCCGGATGCGCCGAGCATGTGGCCGACCGCGCCCTTGATCGAACTGACCGGCGTCGTATAGGCCGCGGCTCCCAGCGCGAGCTTAATGGCCCGCGTCTCGGATACATCGTTGAGCTGCGTGCCGGTCCCGTGCGCGCAGATCCAATCCAGGTCGCCGGACCGCAGGCGGGCCTGCCGCAAGGCAGCGGACATCGCGCGCGCCGCGTACGTCCCCTCGGGATCCGGCATGACGAGATGGACGGCATCGGACGTGAGTCCGTAGCCGGCCAGCTCCGCGAGGATGGGCGCGCCGCGGCGCTGCGCGTGGGCCAGCGTCTCCAGGACGATGACAGCCGCGCCCTCGCCCACGACCGTACCGTCCCGGTCGGCGGAGAAGGGCGCGCAGGCACGCTCCGGGGTGTCGTTCTTCGTGGAGAGCGCGCCGAGCCTGCCGAAGGCGGCAATGCCGAGCGCGGTCATCACGCTGTCGCTGCCGCCGGCGAGCATGACGTTGACGTCCGCCTCCCCGCTCCACAGCCGTCGCGCGGCCTCCCCGATGGCGACTGCGCCGGTGGCGCAGGCGGCCACAGGCGCGCTGACCGGGCCGCGGATGCCGTGCCGGATGGCAACCGTACACGCGGCCGAGTTGATGAGGATGGCCGGGAGGAACGTGGGATTGACCGCGCGCGACCCGCGCTGTTCCAGCACGAGGCGCTGCTCCTCCACGAGGCTGGTGCCGCCCAGCGCGCTGCCGATTTCGACGCCGGTCGTGTGCTGTTCATCCTCGGGAATAGACAACCTCGCCTGGTCGATGGCCTGCTGCGTCGCGGCGACCGCGTACTGGATGAAAAGTGAGAGGCGCCGCGCCTCTTTGATATCCATGTACTGCCCCGCGTCGAAGCCCCTGACGCCGGCCGCAATGCGCGTGGCAAGACTGCTGGCGTCGAAGGCCGTGATGGGCCCGACGCCCGACCGGCCCGCGATGATGCCCTCCCAGGTGCTCTCAGCGTCCAGCCCCAGCGGTGACACTGCGCCCAGGCCCGTCACGACGACGCGGCGTGGTTCCGGGTCACTTGCATTCATCATACAGACCATTCCTCGATTGGTGAAGATAAGCTGTTCTCTCTGATAGCCGGCATGAGGAGTTCCGTTTGCATCTGAGGATGCAAACTCCTCTGCGGAACGGCGCATCTGAGGGGCAGCACCGTTTGCATCTGAGGATGCAAACTCCTCTGCGGAACGGCGCATCTGAGCGGCAGCACCGTTTGCATCTGAGGATGCAAACTCCTCTGCGGAACGGCGCATCTGAGGGGCAGCACCGTTTGCATCTGAGGATGCAAACTCCTCTGCGGAACGGCGCATCTGAGCGGCAGCACCGTTTGCATCTGAGGATGCAAACTCCTCGCGCTCATTGATGAGGATGCAAACTCCTCGCGATTATTGCCGGACAGTGACTCTACGCAGGCTGGCCGAGCCACATGCCCTCGCAGACGGGCGAGACCTCGCCCGTCAGCCGCACGCGGTCGCCGTCGAACTCGACGAGCATCTCGCCGCCGGGCATCTGCACCGTCACCGGGCCGCGACAGCGACCCGTGCGCACCGCTGCCGCGGCTGCCGCGCAGCTCGACGAGCCGGAGGCGAGCGTGTAGCCTGCCCCGCGCTCCCAGATGGCAATCGCCAGGTTGTTCGGACCCAGCGCGTGCGCGAACTGCACGTTGGTCCGCCGGGGATACAGGGGCAGGTGTTCCAGGTGTGGGCCGAGCTTCTGCGCCAGATGCGCCAGGTGGCCGAGCACCTGCGCCGACGCGGGGATCTCGTCCACGAACACGACGCAGTGCGGGTTGCCGACCGAGACCGCGGTGATGCGCGACGACTTCCCGGCAACCTCGACCGTTTCCTCGATGATCTCGCGCGGCGGCCCGGCGATGCCGATCCGCCCTGTATCGAACGACACCCGCCCCATGTCCATCGCGATGCGCGAGCCTGACGGGTCCAGCACATGCGCTGTCACCGGGCCGACCGGCGTGTCAATGACGAATGTTGCCTGCGCGGGGAGCCGGCGATCCCACAGATAGCGGGCGAAGATGCGCAGGCCGTTGCCGCTCTTTTCGAATTCGCCGCCGTCAGGATTGTACAGCCGCACGCCAAATGGTTCGCGGGCCATCGCTCCAGAGCGCAGCGGGCCCCACAGCACGCCATCGGCCCCGAGGCCGCGATGCCGGTCGCAGATGTGGCGGATGGTTCTGCCGGCGGGCGGTTCGGGCCAGTCAGCCGGGTCCAACACGACATAATCATTGCCGAGCGCCTCATACTTGGTGAAGCGCCGCGCGCCGGCCCCACCCCCGCGCAGGGGCAGGTCACGGGCGACTAAGTCGTCATAGCTCTCCCGCCGCTGGATGAGGCGCGCCTGACCCTCGCGGACGAGGACGGCCGCGGGCCGCGGTGCGAGGTTGTAGTTGCTCGCCATCGCCAGGGTGTACGCGCCGGCCATCGGCACGGCCAGCAGGTCGCCGGGCGCCAGCCGGGGCAGAGCGATATCCCGAATCAGCACATCGCCGGACTCGCAAAATCTGCCCGCAATGGTGACGGTCTCGGTGAGGTCCGAACTGTGCGGGCCGGACGCCGGCTCTCTGACCCGCAGCGCGTGATATTGCGCGCCGTACAGGGCCGGCCGGATGTTGTCGGCCATGCCGCCATCCACCGAGACGTAGGTGCGGATGCCGGGGATTTCCTTGCGCGCGCCCACCCGGTAGAGGGCCACGGCTGCGGGCGCGATGAGCGACCGGCCCGGCTCCAGGACCAGGTGGGGCAGCGGCAGGCCGCGCTCGGCACAGGCCGTGACGACCGCGCGCGCGAGCTCCGCAACGTAGGGCACGATCGGCGCTTCGGGATCAGCCGCGGTCATCGGCACGCCCCACCCGCCGCCCGGGCTGAGCTCCTGCAGCCGGAACCCGTGCTGCCGGTGCATCTGCGCGGCGAAATCGGCCAGCCGGCACGCGGCCAGCGCCAGTGCATCCGGCTCGTAAATCTGCGACCCGATGTGGCTGTGCAGCCCGACCAGCGCCAGGCCCGGCTGGCCCAATGCCGCAACGACAGCCCGCTCCGCATCGCCCGACGCGATGGAGAAGCCGAACTTGGTGTCTTCCTGGCCGGTCTGGATGTGCGCGTGCGTGTGCGCGCTGACGCCGGGCGCGAGCCGGAGCCATATGGAGACGGGCTTCGCAGCGGGCCGCGACGCAGCCAACTCGGCCAGCAGGGCCAGCTCATGGAAGTTGTCCACCACGATGCGGCCGATGCTGCTGTCGAGCGCATAGGCCAGCTCGTCGCGCGACTTGTTGTTGCCGTGGAAGTGGATGCGTTCAGGGGGAAAGCCCGCTTGCAGCGCGACGTACAGCTCGCCGCCGGACACCACATCCAGATCCAGGCCCTCTTCCGCGATGAGCTGTGCGAGCGCGGTGCAGAGGTAGGCTTTGGCTGCGTAGGCCGCCTGCGCGGTGGCCGGATAGTGGGCTGCCAGCGCCGCACGGTACTCGGCGGCGCGGCCGCGCAGCGTGGCTTCATCGAAGATGTAGAGCGGCGTGCCGTAGTCGCGCGCCAGTGCGGTGACCGGGATGTCGCCCAGCGAGAGCACGGCGTGCTCGTCCAGGCGGGCAGTGATAGGCCAGAGTTTGTCCATGGGTGAGGTTCCTTGGTGGTCGAGCAAGCGGGTACCAGTATATGTGTGGGAGGCAGTTGCGTCAAACGGCCTGCACGCGGGGGCGCGTTATTGTCGTTATAGACGGACGCGGCCATCGCGAATAAGCGAATGATCCCTCGAATACGCGAATAGGGCCCCTGCGGCGCGCGGGATTCGCTTGTTCGCGCCGCGCCTGCAGGGGCATTCGGTTATTCGTGGATGGCCTCGGCATCCAACGCCTATTGCGAATTCCACCGCCTGCAACCCAACTTGACAAGCTGCGCTGCGATGTGGCACAATCAAACCGACCGGTCGGTTTGATTGTGATGGAGGAGAGATGACGTCCCAGCATCGCAGCGAAGAAACCCATGCCCGCATCCTCAAGGCTGCGGCGGAGTGCTTCATGCGCGAGGGCTATGACGCAACGGGCGTGGCCGAAATCTGCGCGCGTGCGGGCGTCAGCAAGGGCGCATTCTACCACCACTTCCCGACCAAGCAGGCCGCGTTCCTCGCGCTGTTCGAGCACTGGCTTCACGGGCTCGATGCGTCGATGCAATTAGCGCGCGTGGAGGGCCAGACCGTGCCGGAGCGGCTGGAGGGACTCGCGGCGATGGCCCAACAGGTGTTCGAGGATGCGAGGGGCCAGGTGCCGATGTTCGTGGAGTTCTGGCGGCAGGCGACGAAGGACCCCGGCGTATGGCAGGCCACCATCGAGCCCTACCGGCGCTTCCGGTCATCGTTCGCGGCCCTCGTCAGCGAAGGCACCGCGGAGGGCACCCTGCGTCCGGTGGATCCAAATCTGGCAGCCCAGGTGTTGGTATCGTTGGGCGTCGGGCTGGTGTTGCAGGGGGTGTTGGATCCGGGCGGCGCGGAATGGCCGAGCGCGACGCAGCAGGCCATCCGCCTGCTGCTGGACGGGCTCGCCGCAGACGAACATGCGTGAACTCCCCAGGATGTATTCCCTGACAGGTATCGTGATTCTTTTACGGGGAGTCTGACCATGAACGTACTGCTAACGGGTGCTTTCGGCAATGTCGGCGTGAGCACGCTCGAGGAGCTGCTGCGGCAAGGGCAGCGCGTGCGCTGTTTCGACCTGCGCTCGCCAGCCAACGAACGGACGGCAAGGCATTATCGTGACCGGATCGAGGTGCTGTGGGGCGACTTGCGGCATCCGCAAGAGGTGGCAGCGGCCGTGACGGGCCAGGACGTGGTCATCCACGTGGCCTTCATCATTCCCAAAATGTCGACAACGGGCATCGAGTCCGAGCAGCAGCCGGCCCTGGCGGAGGCGGTCAATATCGGCGGCACGCGCAACCTGATCGACGCGATGCAGCAGCAACCCGTCCCGCCGCGGCTCATCTTCACGTCCTCCCTGCACGTCTACGGCAGGACGCAGGACCTCCCCCCGCCGCGGACGGTGGCCGAGACGCCGCACCCCATCGAGCATTATGCCCGGCACAAGCTGGCGTGCGAGCAGATGATCCGCACATCGGGCCTGACCTGGGCCATCCTGCGCCTTGCGGCGACGTTCCCGATTGCGCTGAAGCTCGACCCTGGCATGTTCGACGTGCCGCTCGACAACCGGATGGAGTACGTCCACACGCGGGATGTGGGCCTGGCGCTGGCGAACGCGGTGTCGAGCGAGGACGTCTGGGGTAAGACGCTGCTCATCGGCGGCGGGCCGCGCTGCCAGCACATCTTTGGCGACATGGTGGCCCGCATCATGGGCGCGCTGGGGCTGCCGATGCTGCCGCAGGAGGCCTTTGCCACAGTGCCCTTTGCCACCGACTGGCTGGATACTGCGGAGAGCGAGCGGCTGCTGCACTACCAGACGCGGACGCTGGATGACTTCCTGCGTGATATGGTCCGGCTGATGGGCCCGCGGGCGTATTTCGTGCGCCTGTTCCGGCCCGTCGTGCGGCGCTCGCTGCTGAGGCAGAGCGTCCACTGGCGGCGCACGGTGGCCGCCGCGCAGGCACGGCAGGCGGACTGGGAGGGCAAGGTCGCGCTCATCACCGGCGCGTCGGGCGGCATCGGCGCGGCTGTGGCGCGCAGCCTGGCGCAGCAGGGCCTGCGGGTGGCGCTCGTGGGCCGCCGCATCGAGCGGCTGGACCTGCTGGCCGACGAGATCGGGCGCGACGGGGGCCAGGCGTTTGTCATGGCAGCAGACCTGACCGATGAGGCCGAACGCCAGCGGGTCATCGAGGCGGCCGGTGCGTTGGGCGAGCTGGAGGTGCTGGTCAACTGCGCAGGCTTCGGCTGGTATGGCTTCGGCAGCGACATGGCGTGGCCGGTCGCAGCGCAGATGATCCAGACCAACCTGGCCGCGGTGGCGCACCTGACCCTGCTGGCGCTGCCCGCGATGCGGGCGCGCAACAGCGGCCATATCATCAACATCGGCTCGATTTCGGGCAGCCTGCCGATGCAGGGGATCGCGGTCTACTCGGCCACGAAGTCGTTTGTGGACAGCTTCACCACGGCGCTCTACCGTGAGCTGGTCGGGACGCGCATCCGGGTCAGCGTGGTGCGGCCGGGACCGGTGCGCACGGAGTTCTTCGACCGCTCGGAGCAACAGGCGGGCGGGCAGCGTATCCCCGCCGAGCGGTTTGCGGTCACGCCGGAAGCGGTGGGGCGCACCGTGGCCGGGCTGCTCCGGCGGCCGCGGCGCGTGGCCTACGTGCCCGGCTGGCTGGGGTTCGTGCCCTGGGTCGAGCCGTTGTTCGGCGGGCTGATCGACCGGCTGGGGCCGCTGTTGCTGCGGCGCTCGGCCTCGGCGCGCGGGCAGGTGCGCGGGCAGGCGATAGGGCCTGTACACTGATATCGGATGGGAGAAAGGCAAGCATGATCGTTGTGACCGACCGGGGCGCGGATCTGTCGCCCCAACAGATGCAAGGACTGAAGATTCACTTCACCCCGTTGACCATCACTCTGGACGGCCGCTCCTACGTGAGCGGCGTCGACATCCAACCCGAGGAGTTCTATGCGCTGCTGGCTGCCTCGGAGGGGATGCCCACCACCTCGCTGCCTTCGCCGGGCGAATTCATCGAGCTGTACCGTGAACTGGCGCAGGAAGACCCCGACATCGTGTCCGTCCATATCTCGTCGGGGCTGAGCGGCACGTTCGAGACCGCGCGCGCTGCCGCCAAGATGGTGCCGGAGGCGAATATCACCGTCATCGACACCTTCACGCTGTCCGGCGCGGAGGGGTGGCAGGTGGAGGCCGCCGCGCGTGCGGCACAGGCCGGCTGGACGGCAGAGCAGATTGTCAAACTGACCGGTCAGGTGCGCGACGCGACCGAGACCATCTTCACGCTGCCCGACCTGAAGTACCTGATCCACGGCGGCCGCATCAGCCACATCAAAGGCCTGCTCGCCTCCATCCTGAACATCAAGCCCATCATCGGGGTGAGCAAAGCGGACGGCAAGTACTTCCAGCGCAGCCGGGCGCGGTCCTTCAACGCGGCGTTGGCGAAGCTGGTGCACGTGGCGGCTGAGGACCACGCGCCGGGGACGGCCCTGCGCGTCCAGGTCATGCACGCGAACAACCCCGAGGGCGCGGAGGAATTGCGCCGTGCGATGGCAGCGCAGTTCGACTGCGAGTGGCTGCCGATCAGTTCGATTGCGCCGGTGCTCGGCGCGCATACAGGCGCAGGCCTGGTCGGCATGGCGTATGCCGCGCGGGCGGCGTATCCTGAGCTACCCTGACTGGAGAGATAAGACCCCATGAGCAAACCAGCACCCCCCATGCTGCCAGGGCTGCCCCTGATCGGCAACCTGCTGGACTTTCGCAGCGACCGCGCGGCGATGGTGAAGCGCGGGTATGAGAAGTATGGCCCAGTGTTCGGCTTCAAGCTCGGCCCGCAGCCCGTGGCCGCGCTGATCGGCCCGGAGCTGCAGCAGGTCTTCTTCACCGAGACCGACAAGAAGCTGGCGATGGACAAGCCGTACCGCAGCCTGGCCGCGGCGTTCGGCAACGTCGCGTTCCTCGCGTCGAAGGAGACGTACCAGGAGCAGCGGCCGGCCCTCTACGCGCCCTTCACCGGCGCGAAGATGGTGCAGTACGTCCGCATCATGCAGGATGTCATCCAACGGTGGCTGGACGGCCTGGGCGCGGCGGGCGAGATGGAAATCAGCGGCGAAATCGGCCGGCTGGTGCAGCGGGTGGCCGGCTATGCGCTGATGGGCGACGACTTCCAGCAGAAGGCCGGGCAGGAATTCTGGGCGCTCTATGCCGAGCTGGGCAAGAGCATCGACCTGGCGACGCCGCCGGACTGGCCGCTGCCCAAGAACATCCGCCGCGACCGAGCCAAGAACCGGATGCGCGCGATCCTTGCCCCCATCATCGCGGAGCGGCGGCAGCACCCTGACCGGTACGACGACTTCCTGCAGGACTTCGTCAACGCACGGCTCAAGAACGGCGAACTGATGGATGACGAGTCCATCAGCAGCCTGATTCGCGGGCTGATGTTCGCGGGGCATGAGACGACCGCGGGTCAGGCCGCGTGGACCATCATCGAGCTGCTGCGGCATCCGGAGGCGCAGGCGCGGGTGCAGGCGGAAATCACGGAGCATCTGCCGCCGGGCACGCCCATCGACGGCGGCGTCATGCGCAAGATGCAGAACCTGGCCTGGTCCGTTCGCGAGATCGAGCGGATGCACCCGTCCGCCGACATTCTGATGCGCTACGCAGAGGAGGACCTGGAGGTCGGGGATTACGTGGTTCCGAAGGGTTGGCTGGTGACGGTCGTCGCCGGGGTGGCGCACCGTCTGCCGACGCTGTTCCGCGACCCGGACCGGTTCGACCCGCTCCGCTATGCGCCGGACCGGGCCGAGGATGCGCAGCATCGGTTTGCGCTGATCGGCTTCGGCGGCGGGCTGCACAAGTGCGCAGGGGTGAACTTCGCCAACAACGAGATGATGATCATCACCGCGCTGCTGTTGCAGCAGTTCGAGCTGGAGCTGCTGACACGGGACCCGAAGCCGGTGTACGGACTGGGGGCGGCGCGGCCTGAACCGACGCGGGTGCTCTACCGGCGGAAGTAGGGCGCACGCCGTGTGGCCTGGTCAACCACATCAGGCGTAACGGCATTCAGAAAACTGGAGTCGAGGCTTAAGCCGGTTTGGGTGTATTTATACGTAGCCAGGCTATCCGGCTATAGCCTCGACTCCAGTTACTTTCGGCCTTCCTGGTACGTGCTCGGGGGCGGAGGTGGGTTGGAGAGCGCATCCCCCAGGGTCGTGACGGCCAACACGGTCAGGGTGATGGCGAGGCCGGGGAACGCGCTGGCCCACGGCGCGGTCGCGAGATAGCCGCGGCCCTCGAAGAGCATCAGGCCCCACTCAGGCGTGGGTGGGGCTGCGCCCAGCCCCAGGAAACCCAGCGCCGCGACGCTGATGATCGCCCGGCCGAAGTCCAGCGTCGCCAGCGCGAGCAGCGGGGAGAACACCGCGGGCAGGAGGTGACGCGCCAGGATGTGCGGCGGCGCGCCGCCGAGCGCGACCGCAGCCTCGACGAACGGCGCGCTGCGCAGCGTCAGCACGAGGCTGCGCACGAGGCGTGCGTAGCCGGGAATCGAGGATATGCCGACCGCCACTGCCAATGCGGTCAGTCCAGGCCCCATCAGCGCGACCACGAGCAGCGCGAGCAGCAGCGCGGGGAAGGCCAGCAGCACGTCCATCAGGCCGATCCACGCCTGGCTGGCCCACCCTTGCGCATAGCCGGCGAGCAGGCCGATCACTGTGCCCGCGGCCAGCGCGAGCGCAACGGCGGCCGTCGCTACCAGAAGCGTGACCCGGCTGCCGTAGAGGATGCGGCTCAGGAGGTCGCGGCCGTAGAAATCCGCACCCAGCGGATGCACAGACGACGGCGGCGCAAGCTGCGCGGCCAGGTCGATGGCATCCGGCGGGGCAGGGGCCAGCCACGGCGCAAGCAGCGCGGCCAGCAGGACCGCGAGCAGGCCGCCGGCTGCAACCATCGCGAGCGGCTGCTCGCGTACGCGCTGGCGCAACTGCCTCATTGCCAGCCTGCCCGCGGGTCGAGCCAGCCCGCCGCGAGGTCGACGGCCAGGTTCGCCAGCACGTAAGTCAACGCGACGACGAGCGCGACTCCCTGCACCAGGGGCAGGTCGCGCCAGAGGATCGCGTCGACGAGCAGCTTGCCGAGGCCGGGCCGGTTGAACAGCGTCTCGGTGACGACCGTGCCGCCCAGCAGGAAACCGAGCTGCAAGCCCGCCACCGTCAGCACGGGCACCACTGCGTTGCGCGCCACGTGGCGCAGCAGGACGCGTCGGGAAGGCACCCCCCGCGCCCGCGCGGCCAGGATGTAAGGCTCATCGAGAATGTCGATCAGACTGGCGCGGGTCAGGCGGGCGATGGGCCCGGCGGAGGCAAAGCCCAGCACGAACGAGGGCAGCACGAGGTTGCGCCAGCCATCTGCCCCGCCGGATGGCAGCCACCCCAACCGCACGCTGAACAGCCAGATGAGCAGCAGGCCCGACCAGAACACCGGCACCGCGACGCCGGTCACGGCCAGCGCGCTGGCGAGCCGGTCGCGGGCGCTGCCCGGCCGGCTGCCCGCGGCCAGCCCCAGGCCCAGCCCCAGGACGAGCGCCCAGGCGAACGCGGCGCCGGCCAGGGCGAAGGTGTGCGCGGCCTGTTCGCGGATCAGCGCGGCCACGGGCCGGCCGTTGAACAGGCTCATCCCCAGCTCACCCCGCAGCAGGTTCGCCAGCCAGGTCGCATACTGTGTCGTCAGCGGCCGGTCCAGGCCTAATTCAGCCCGCAGGGCCGCGACCGCGTCGGGCGATGCACCGGCGCGGGCGAGCATTGTTTCCGCAGGGTCGCCGGGCAGCAGGTGCACGAGCGCGAAGATGAGCGTGACCACGGCCCACAGGGTGAGCGTGCCCGTCAGCAGGCGGCGGCGCAGGAAAGCGATATCGAAACCCCGTTTGCTCATGCCCGTGCGCTGACCTCCGCGGCCATTGTATGCCGTTTCGCGCGAGGGGCCAAGCTGTGCTATGCTCCGAGCGGAGCACACTGAAGGAGGAGGCTATATGAGAACGACGTTGGGGACGACCACGGTGACGCAGGTTGCGATCGTGGTGCGGGACATCGAGGCGAAGGCGCGGGCGTGGGCCGAGGTGCTGGGGATGCCGGTGCCGCCGGTCATCATCACCGACCCGGAAGAAGTGGCGCAGACGAAGTACAACGGACAGCCGTCCACCGCACGGGCCAAGCTGGCCTTCTTCAAGCTCGGCCAGGTGTCGCTGGAACTCATCGAACCCATCGGTGAGCCGAGCACGTGGAACGACCAGCTCGTGCAGCACGGCGAAAGCCTGCACCACATCGCGTTCCAGGTGGACGGCATGGCGCGGCTGCTGCCGCTGCTGGCCGAGGACGGCATGTCCACGGTGCAGCGGGGCGAATACACGGGCGGGCGCTATGCGTATGTGGATGCAACCGATCGCCTCGGCGCGACGCTGGAACTGCTCGAAAACGATTGAGGGAGTTATGAGTAACGAGTAAGAAGTAATGAGTAAATGGAATCGCGCATTCTCCTGGTGCTGTCCATTACTCGTCACTCATTACTCGTTACTCTTTCCTGGTTACTCGTTCATCAGCCAAACGTCCTGCAGCACGGGGAACCATCCCTGCACGTCGTAGGTCAGGCCCTGGACGCGGGCGGATGCGGCGTTGACGTTCACCTGGTCGCGGATGGGCAGGATCCAGGCCTGGTCGAGCACGCGCTCCTGCACCTGGTAATAGAGCCGGTAGCGGTCCGGGCCGTTGTCCAGCCGCTCGCCCTCTTCCAGCCACGCATCTACCTGCGGGTCGCTGACGCGCGCCCAGTTGAACCCGCCGATGTTGCTGCTGTGGAAGAACGTGCGCAGCAGGCTCGGGTCGGTGCCGGAGTTGACGAACGGCACGAGATGGTGCGTGCCGTTACGCCCGGCTTCCAGCACGGCGGGATAGGGCATCTGCTCCAGGTCGAGTTGGATGCCCAACTGCTTCCACTGCGCCTGCAGGATGGTCGCCACGGAACCCAATTCCCCCCAGCTCGCGAGCACGCCCCGCAATACGAGCGGCTGCCCGTCCCGGTCCAGCACACCGTCGCCATCCGAATCCGTCCAGCCGGCCTCTGCCAGCAGGGCTTTCCCCTGCTCCACGTCGTAGACATACCACGCCACGCTGCTGATGGGGCCGAACGCCGCGCGCGTGACCGCAGAGAGCGGGCCGGTCGCAACCGGGGAGAAGTCGCCGTACACGGCCTTGACCAGCGCGGGCCGGTCCGTCGCATAGAGCAGCGCGCGGCGCACCCGCACATCGTCCAGCGGGGGCAGGGTGGTGTTGAGGAAGAACTGCACCGACTGGCCGGGGATGGCGACCGGGTAGAGCGCATACGCTGTGGCATTCGGGCCGGCTGTCAACTGCGCAGCATCCTGCGGCGGCAGCTCGCCCATCACGTCGGCCTGACCGGAGAGCAGGGCGGGCAGCCGCGTGGCCGGGTCCGCGTAGAAGCGGAACTCGACGCGGTCGAGGTAGGCCGGGCCTGCGTGCGCCCGGATCTCAGGCGCCCAGGTATAGTCTGCGTTGCGCTCGATGATGAGGGTCTGGCGCTCCTGGTAGCTGACGAACCTGAACGGCCCGCTGCCGACCTGGTGAAGCTGGTACTGGTCGCCCCACCGGTCGAGCGCGGCGGGGGACGCCATGCCGAGGTACACCTGGCTCAGGCCGTCCAGCAGGGGCGCGTACGGTGCGGCGAGCACCAGGCGCACGGTGAACTCATCCAGCGCCTCCGCGCGCTCGAACGGGCCGAGCAGGAACACGGCCTTCTGCGACTTGGTGGCAGGGTCCGCAATGCGCGCGAGGTTGCGCACGACCGCGGCGGCGTTGAAGGGCGTCCCGTCGTGGAACGTCACGTCGCGGCGCAGGGTGAAGGTGTAGGTCAGGCCGTCCTCGCTGACCGTCCACGCCGTCGCGAGCGAGGGATGGAAGCGGCCCAGCGCATCCTGGACGACCAGGGTGTCGTAGACGCCGTTCAGCGCGATGCCCAGCTCCGAGCTGGCGTTGACGTGCGGGTCGATGCCCGATACCGGCAGGGTCAGCCCGTAGCGCAGCGTGCCGCCCGTCTGGGGGGTGGGGGTGGTGGGCGCGAGGGCTGCCTCTGCGGAGGGCGACGGCTGGGGCAGAGCCGCGGTCTCCGGCGGCTGGCCGGGCACGGCCTGGCAGGCAGTGAGCACGAGGACCGCGAGCAGGAGGGCAAACGCACAGGCAAGCCAACGCCAGCGCGCATCCTTCGACTGGAGGCTGCTCATTGTCCAGGTTGGGCCGTCCACCCGCTCAGGATGCCTCCGTGTTGTCGTAGTGGAACCGTCCGCCCGCTCAGGATGCTGAGCGCCGCTGTTCGCGTGGTTGCTGTTCCGCATGGATTCCTTCCGATCTTTTTGCCGGTTCGTCGTCTCTGCGCTATACTTTGTTATCATGGATTTACGGTCATCCTCACTGCCCAGGGCAGTGCTCGTTCTATTCCTCATAACACTGATCTCGCTGGGAGCCACGCTGCCCGTAGCTGCGCAGCACGGCTGTGACCCGGGCAACCTGATCCCGAACTGCAACTTCGACAATTTCAGAGGCGATCCGCCGCGCCAGCTTCCCGAAGGCTGGACGCCGTTCGTCCTGTCCGGTGACCTCACCTTCATGCAACACTCGGATACCTATTGGGGCGCGCCGAGCTTGATGATGTGGTCGAACGGCGGCACCTTCGTCGCGGGCGTGTGGACGCAGGTGGGCGGGCTGCAGCCGGGTGCAACCTACAAGGCTTCGGTCGGCTGGGGCGCACCGAATGCACCCGAGGCCTTTGGCCGGCGGCTGGGCATCGACCCGACGGGCGGCACGGACCCGAACGCAGCAAGCGTCGTGTGGGGGCCGCTCCACTACGGCCCAGGCCGGATGCTCAACTACCCGGCGCCCAAGCTCAACATCGATATCGCGGCGGTCGCGCAGTCGTCCACCGTGACTGTCTTCTTCTATGTAGACCACAACTACTCGACCGGCGACAACTACATCTTTGTGGACGCCATCGGTCTGTATGCTGATAACAGCCAGCCGGTCGTCCCGCCGACCAGTCCGCCGCCCACTGCAACGCCTGCGCCGGAACCTGCCGCGGCTGCGGTACAGGCCGCACCGCCGCAGCCTGCGCGGCCCTCGGCGACACCAACGTCTGCACCCACGGCCACATCCACTGCAACCGCCACGCCGACGGAGACCGCGACGCCTACGGCGACGCCGACCGCGACGGTGACGGCGACGCCCACGGTGACACAGACGCCGACCGCCACGGCGACCTCGACGCTGCCCCCGCGGCCGAAGGCCACGGCTGATCCGGAGGCCGTGGCGGCCATGCAGTTCGTGGCCGGCAGGCAGCTTGCGGCCAATGGGCCGGCTGTGGCTGAGCGCCAGCGGTCGCTGCTGTTCGGCGGCCTCGGTGCGCTGGGCGGGGCCGGGCTGCTCGGTGTCGCGGCTGTCCTCGTGCGCCGCCGCTGACGATAGGGCTCACGCCAAGACGCCAAGTGCGCAAAGGTTTTTGCCTAGAGCACCCGACGGTACTTGTAGGGGCGAGGTCACCTCGCCCCTACGCAATAACTCTGTTGGGTGTCCTTTGCGCTTTTGCGTGAGCGATCTCGTCCTCACCCCGGCAGGCGCGGGCGCTTGCGGCGGGCGCGCTGGGTCTCCTCGTCCTCTTCTGCCAGGAGAGCGGCCTCAGCCGCCTCGCGCTCGGCCATCGCCAGCTTGCCCAGATAGGCGCGGTGCTTCTTCTGCGCATTCCACGTGAGCGACTCGTCGCCCGCCTCGACCTTCCGCGCAAACACCAGGAAGGCGCTGTGGCCGGTCATCTTGTCCTCGGGCCGCAGCCGCCCCGGTATGGGCTTCCACTGGCGCTCCAGGATCTCCTCGACCACGATATCACCGAACGGCCGCGCCTTGAGCCCGGCCAGCAGGTCGCTGACCTGGTTCACGGTGGGCACCAGCGCGCCGAAGAACCCGCTGCCCTTGAGCGCATTCCACGCCTGGTCCAGGAAATACCACGGCTCGCGCACGTCCAGGAAGACCGAGTCCACCTCGCTCTCGTGGAACCCCGCGGTGATGTCCTCGTTATAGAGCGTGACATGGGGCAGCAGGCCCAGGTCGTCCAGATTCCTCCGGGCCATGTCGTAGGACTCCGGCCGGGTCTCGTAGCTGTACACATGGCCGGTGGGCATCACCGCGCGCGCCAGCACCAGCGTCAGCCCGGCGCTGCCCGTGCCCGCCTCGATGATCCTGCGGCCCGGGTAGAGGCTCAGCCGGAGGACAATCTGCGCCGCGTCCTTGCTGTAGATGATCTGCGTCGTGCGCGGAATCTCGTGGATCAGGTCGTGGGTCGAGGGCTCCAGCGCGAGGATGGCCGCGCCGTGTTGGGTGCTGAGCGTGCGGCCCAGCGGCCGGCCGATCAGGTCATCGTGCAGGATCGAGCCGCGATGTGAGAACCACTGCTCGCCGTGCTTGAGCCGGATGAGATAGTGTTTGCGATCGGGAGCGACGAGGAGAACGAGGTCTCCTTCCTGGGCAACAGAGGACATGCTTACCGCCTGGTCGAATTAGGCCCGTCACCCGGGCCGCAGAACATTATAATGTACGTACGCGAATGACGAAAGCGGACGGGTACGCACATCACTTGACATCCAGCCGTGCGGCAGTGATAAAATGGTGTTGCCAGCGAGAGGTTCTGTTCGCTGAAAAATTAGAGGAAAAGATGGCTGTTAACGATATTCGTGTCATGCCGGCCTACGTGGAGCTGCCGCCCGGACAGACACCGGCGGAGCGGCTGGCCCGCGGGGGCGGCTGGTGGACTTTAGCTCTGGCAATGGTCATGCTGCTCGCCGTCACTGAAGCGCTGGTGACGGCGGAGTGGACCAACTGGCTGGAAGTCGTGCGCCTGTCGATGCTCGGAGGCGCGCTGCTGGCCTTTCTGCTCTCCCTGACGCGGTGGAGCGGGCTGTTCCCGGCCGTTTATGGGATCGTGGCCAGCCTGGCCTGGATCGCGCTGCTGTTCCGGGAGCTGGTGTTCGACAATCTGCCCGCGGCTGAGGCGTTCCGCGAGCTGCTGATGCGCAACGGCAACTGGATTGCCGCGCTGATCAGCGGGACGGCCAGTGCGGACAATCTGATCTTCGTCACGCAGCTTGCGCTGCTCGGCTGGTGGATCGGCTTTCTTGCCATCTGGAGCCTGTACCGCTACCAGCGCGTGCTGCACGCAGTCATTCCCGCAGGCGTCGCGCTGCTGGTCAACGCGTACTACACCACGGCAAACATGACGCCGTACCTGGTCGTGTTTCTCGGCGCGGTGCTGCTCATCGCAATCCGGGTGGAGCTGGCGCGCAATGAGGCCCGCTGGCAGATGACGCGCGTCCGCTACGCGCCGGACATTGCGCTGGATTTTCTGAAGGCCGGGCTGGGATTCACGATCATCGTGCTGGTTGCCGCCTGGGTGCTGCCCGATGCCACGGAGCATCTGACCACCGAGCGGCTGCTGCGGCCCTTCGAGAAGCCCTGGCAGCAGGTCGAGGAGACCTGGAACCGGATGTACAAGGCGCTGAACTACTCGCGCAGCGCGGCCCCGGTGTCATCCTTCGGCAAGTCCATGGCCCTGGGCGGGGCCGTCTCGCTCAGCGACCGGCTTATCTTCGAGGCGGATACGTCCGAGCGGACCTATTGGCGCGCGGCGGCCTATGATGTCTATACGGGCGAGGGCTGGCTGAACACCGACTCGGAGCTGGTCATCATTGAGGGCGGTGCGCCGCTGAACGAGCCGGTGGCTGAGGCCCGCCGCGAGATTACGACGACGATTCGTCCGCTGGAGGAGCGGCAGGAGACCATCTTCGTGCCGCCGCAGCCGGTCCGCGTCAGCGTGCCGATCAATGCCAACGTCACGCCGCTGTCGGGAGAGGATGCCCTCCAACTGGTGTCGCTCATGCAGAGCCGCGTCGACCTGGAGCAGGAGGGGTCCTACCGGGTGGTCTCGGCACTCAGCACGGCGCCTGTGGAGAATCTGATGCAGGATGATGCGGTGGCGTATCCGGGTTGGGTGACGGAACGGTATCTCCAACTGCCCGACACCCTGCCTGCGCGCGTGCGCGACCTGGCCGCCGAGGTGACTGCACCGTATGAGACTGCGTTCGAGAAGGCTGAGGCCATCCAGGCGTACCTGCGCACCTACACCTACAACCAGGACATCGAGGCGCCGCCAGACGGCCGCGACGGGGTGGATTATTTCCTTTTCGACAGCAAGGAAGGCTACTGCGATTACTACGCCAGCTCGATGGTCGTGATGCTGCGCTCGCTGGGCATCCCGGCCCGCATCGTTGTCGGCTACACGCCAGGCGAGGCCATTCTGACCGAAGATACCCAGGACTGGATCATGCAGGGGCGCAACCCGGGCGAGCCGATCGGCTACCGGGTGCGCGAGGAGAATGCACACTCCTGGCCGGAGGTCTACTTCCCGTCCTTCGGCTGGATCCAGTTTGAGCCGACCGCGTCCGAGCCGCTGCTGATGCGGCCGCTGCCGCCAACGGAGCCTTTGGATGCGGGTTTGACGCCGGAGCCGAGCAACAACCTGAGCGAGACGCTGGAAGAAGAAGACCCGTTCGCCAACATGCCTCAAGCTCCGGAAGGGTATTTCGAGACGGGTAGCCCGGTAAGCCGCTGGTTCGAGCGGAACTGGGGCTGGCTGGTTGCGGGTGTACTGCTCCTGCTCGCATCCGTGGGCGCGTATCTCTGGCTGCAGCGGCGAAATCGGGTCTTCTTCCAGGAGGGCGACCTGCTGCCGCGGTTGTTCGGTGTGCTGGGCCTGTGGGCAGCGCGGCTCCGCATCCCCTGGCAGCCGAGCCAGACGCCGCTCGAACGTGCGGCGCAGTTCAACGAGAAGCTGCCGGAGGCTGCGCCTGCGGTAGACACCATCGCGGGGCTGTTCGTCGCCCAGCAGTATGGGCGCCAGGAGCCGCCGCCCGGCGTGCTGGCAAAGGTTATCGAATCATGGCGTTCGCTGCAGCCACGGCTGTGGCGGCAGTGGGTGCTGGGGGAAGTCAGGTCTCGCACGAGCGAGCGCACGCGCAAGCCATAATGCGTGCCCTGTAGGGCGGATTGCCAATCCGCCCTACATCAGCTATTGCCCCTTGAGCTCCGCCAGTTCCTTCTGCGCATAGTCCGTAGCGGACTTATCCTGCCCCGGTCCAATCTCCAGGAACTTTTCGAAGGCCGCGATGGCCGCGTCCTTCTCTCCGCGCAGCTTGTGCAGCACGCCCAGACCGTAGTACACCTCCGGCAGGTCGGGGGCGAGATCGCGCGCCCGCGTCAGCAGCTTCTCCGCCTCGGCCAGGTTGTTCTCCTGGATGCGGACCGCACCGAGCAGGTAGAGCGTCTGCGGATCGTCGGCCTTCAGCCGCAGGGCCGCGTTGAAGGATTCCGCGGCCTTCGTGAGACTGCCCTGCTGGTAATAGACGACGCCCAGGTTGGCGTGGGCCGTGCTCATCTGCGGGTCGGCCTGGATGGCGGCGCGATAGGCTGCCTCGGCCTCTGCCAGCTTGTTCTGGCGGACCAGCGTATTGCCCAGGCCGAACTGCGCCTGCGCGGAACGGGCGTCCAGCGCAAGCGCGGCGCGGAAGCCCTGCTCCGCAGCGGCCAGGTTGCCCGTGTCGAGCGCCTGCTGTGCGGCGGCGAGTGTGGACGCGAGGTCACCGGACGGGGTCGCCGGGGCAGGCGACCTGCCGGAGCAAGCTGCTGCCAGGATCAACAACCAGGCCAGCAATGTCAATACCAGCAAACGTGACTGACTCATAGATTCTCCCGCATGGAATCTTCAATCTGCAATCTGTAATCTTCAATCGTCTACGCCTGTTTGCACTCCAGCACGACCACCTGCGTCTCCTGGGGTAACTGCGAGCGCGATGTGCGCAGCATCTCGACTGCGGGCGACTCTGCCACGCCCATCTCCTTCAGGAACTTGCTCAACGGGTCGAGCTTGAGCGTCGTGTACGGGGTCAGGTAGTGCATCGGGATGACGACGCGCGGTTCCAACTGGCTGATGACCTCGGCGGCCTTATCTGCGTCCAGCGCGGAGCCATCACCGACGGGCACCAGCAGGATGTCCACATTAGGCATGGATTCCACCTGCGCCTGGGTCAGCACGCGGCTCAAGTCGCCCAGGTGACACACCGTCATGTCACCGAACTCGAACACGAAGACGGTGTTCTCTTCTTTCGCGGTGCTGCCCCCGCTGCCCCCGCGCCACGTCTGAATGCCGGTGATGAAGATGCCCTTGACCTCATACTCGCCGGGCCGGGTCAACACTTTCGGGTCCCCCTTGATGGCGCTGGCATTGCTGTGGCCGGGCGCGTCGTGGCTGCATGTCACGAGGTCGGCGCGCAGCCGCGGCAGGTTGTACCCGATGCTCCTGTCATAAGGGTCAGTGACGACGGTCACGCTGCCTTCGCGCAACCGAAAACAGGATTGGCCGTACCAATCGATATCCAAAGCAGGCCTCCATGAAGATGAACCGAGATGGGCGTATTATACCGCAAGGGTGGGACATCGTCCAACGATTCGGCAGTTGCAGAGATAGACAGGAGTGCGTACTCGGTGTATAATCTTCGCCAAGTAAAGCCTACTGTGTCAGACGGCGATGGCAACCTGGCGTTAGCGTGCGACGGAGAATACCATGGCGCGACCACTTAACGACTCGCCATATTTGTATGGCATCCATGACCCCGGCGGCGAACACATCATGGCCCAGCAGGGGATCCCGGGCTGGGTCTTGTTCACCGAAGCGGTAGGGAATGATCCCGGCGACCAGAGCGGCGGCGACTACAGCCGGTGGGCCGACCAGGGCTTCGGCATCATCGTGCGGCTCAACAACGGGTACGAACCGAACGGCACCATCCCCTTCTCCAACCGTTATGCTCAGTTCGCCCAGCGGTGCGCCAATTTCGTGCGCAGCTCGCGCGGGTGCCATATCTGGATCATCGGCAACGAGATGAACTTTGCGGTTGAGCGGCCGGGCGTGAGCTTCGACCGGAGCGTCAACCCGCCGCGCATCGTGAATACCGGCGAAATCATCCTGCCGGCGATGTATGCCAATTGCTATCGCCAGTGTCGCAGCGCGATTCGGGGCGTGGCAGGCCATCAGAACGACCAGGTCATCATCGGTGCGGTCGCGCCCTGGAATCCGCAGACGACCTACGACGGCAACCCGAACGGCGACTGGGTCAAGTATCTGCAGGACATCCTGAACCTGGTGGGCGCGGCCAACTGCGACGGCATCTCCATCCACGCGTACACGCACGGCGCCGACCCGAAGCTTATCTACACCGATGCGTTCATGAACCCGCCCTTCCAGAACCGGCAGTACAACTTCCGCACGTACCAGGATTTCATGAAGGCCATCCCGGCTGCCATGCGCAAGCTGCCCGTCTACCTGACCGAGACGGACCAGGACGAGGCCTGGCGCAACGAGAACATCGGTTGGGTGCAGCGTGCCTACGGCGAGATCGATTGGTGGAACCGGCAGCCGGGCAACCAGCTCATTCGGGCCGTCATCCTGTACCGCTGGCCGAATGTGGACAAGTGGGGCATCGACGGCAAGGCAGGCGTCATTGAGGATTTCCGGCAGGCCATGACACACCGGTACGAGTGGGAGTCGCTGCTGACCAAGGAGCCGGTTGTGCCCGTCGAACCGGCGCCGCCCACGACGCCGCCAACACCCACGACGCCGCCAACGCCGACGACACCGAAAGTGCCTGAAGCGCCGGCGGTGCCCGACACCAGCCCCATCCGCTTCGACGTGACGGGGAAGACGGCCAAGGGCCAGTTTGCGGCCTTCTACCGCCAGTACGGGCTGGATATCACGGGCTACCCGCTCAACGAGGAATACGTCCATCCCGACAGCGGCCTGAAGACGCAGGACTGGCAGCGCATCGCGATGGAAGAGCATGAGGGCAAGGTCCGGCTGCGGCTGGCAGCCCAGGATGCTCTGGAACTGCGCCAGCGCATCACGATGCTGAACGAGAAGATCGCCGCGCTCGAGAGCACGGTTGAGCGGCTGAAGGCGGGCGGCGGCGGCCCGGCCGAGCCGGAGATGACCGACATCACCTACCAGCTCTCGCGCAACCCGGCGGGCTTTGCCGCGCGGCCGCTCAGCGACATCCAGCACATCGTCATCAACCACACCGGCGTGCGGCCTGAAGTGGGCGCGGACCGCGTGGCCCAGGCCCAGCGCGCGCGCTGGCCGGGCATCGTGGGGCAGTACTTCATCACGGGCGACGGCCAAATTCAGCAGACCAACCCGCTCGACCAGGTCGTGACGGCGGACCAGGCCTGGATTTACAACGGCATCAACATCTACGTGGCCGGGAACTTCGATGAGACGGTACCCAGCGACGCGCAGCTCGATGCGCTGGCGCGGCTCGTTGCGTGGCTGTTGAGCCGGTTTAACCTGCCGGCCAGCGTGGTCAAGGGCGCGGGCGAATTCATCGTCACGCGTTCGCCCGGCCTGCAATGGCTGCAAGGGCAGCGGTGGAAGGACCAACTGCTGGCGCGCGTGGCGGCTGTGCCCAGCGGCGGCCCGCAGGTCGACAGCGGCGAGCTGGCCGCGCTGCGCAGCCGGGTGAGCACGCTGGAGCAGCAGCTTACTGCGCTGCAGGGCAGCCTGGCCGTTGCAGAGGACGCGCGCGCGGCCCTCGAACAACAGCGGGCGACGCTCGAACAGCAGCGGACGGCCCTGGTTCAGGAGCGAGATGCGCTGCGGGTACAGCTTGAATCGCTGCAGACGGAGCTGGACGCGCTCCGCGGCGGCAGCGGGGGCGGCGGGGTGCCGCAGCCGGAGATCACCGACATCGCGGCACAGTTGACGCGCAAGCCCGACAGCCTCAAGCCGCGGCCGCTCGACCGGATCAAATACATCGTCATCAACCACACGGCGGTCGGCGCGAATGTCACGGTCGAGCGCATCGCGGCCGCGCACCTGAGCCGGTGGGGTTCCATCCTCTACCAGTACCTGGTTACCGGTGAAGGCAAGATCATCCAGACGAACAGCCTGACCGAGGTCGTGGACCTGGCGCAGCCGTGGATTGCCGAGGGCATCAATATCGCGGTTGCGGGCAACTTCGCCACCGAGATCCCGACGCCTGAACAGATTCAGGCGACCGCCGCGCTGACCGCGTGGCTGATGCAGGAACGCGGCATCCCGGTCGAAAATGTCAAGGGCGCGAGCGAGCTCATCGTTACTCAGTCGCCTGGAACCCAGTGGCTCCAGGGCAAGAAGTGGAAGGAGACGCTGCTTGCGGCGGTCGCAGAGCTCCAGCGGGACGCAAACCGCGGGTCGCCCGCGGATGCCGTGCTGGTGGCCGCGCTGCGCGGCCAGATCAGCCAGCTACAGGCGGCGCTGAACCAGTCGCAGAGCAAGGTCGCCGCGTTGCAGCAGGAACGCGACGAGCTGCTTGCCCGCCTGAACAGCCAGGCGCCCGATGTGAACGCGCTGACGCAGCGCGTGGCGGCCCTGACCCAGCAGGTGAACACGCTCAACGCCCAGGTGCAGGCGCTGAGCACCGACAAGAGCAACCTGTCGAAGCAGGTGCAGACCCTCACCGGCGAGAAGACGACGCTGACGGGCCAGGTCTCCACGCTGACGAAGGACAAGACGACGCTAACGCAGCAGGTGCAGAGCCTGACCACGGAAAAGACCGCCCTGGCGCAGCAGGTGAACGCGGCCGGACAGGAGAAGCAGGCGCTCAACAGCCGCATCGCGGCGCTCGAGCAGCAGATCCGGCAGTTGCAGTCGGGCGGTTCTGCCGGGCCGGCCAGGGTCCAGCCGCCGGAGATCAACGACATCGTGGACAAGCTGCCCAAGCACGCGACGCTCAAGTATGACACGCGCACGCGGGACAAGATCACGCACATCGCGATCCATCACAGCGCCGCGCCTGCGAACATCACGCCGGAGCGCATTGCCGCCTATCATGTGGGCAAGGACTGGCCCGGCATGGGCTACCACTTCTATGTGCAGCCCGATGGGGTGATCAATCAGACGAACCGGCTGGAAACCGTCTCTTACCAGGTCTATAACAATAACGCCTACTCGGTCGGCATCTCGATTGCGGGCAACTTCGTCAACGGCGCGATTCCGACGCAGCGGCAGATCGAGCAGGTCGGCCATCTGGTGGCGTGGCTGATGCAGGAACTCAACATCCCGCTGAACAACGTCATGGGGCACAAGGAGTATCCGCAGAACGCCACATCCTGCCCCGGCAGCGACTGGAACACCGGCCAGAACTGGAAGCAGATGCTCCGAGAGCGGATCGCCCAGGTGCAGGCCGGGCTGATCATCCCGCCTTTGGGCAAGACGATCGGCCACTACATGCTGTTCTGGCAGAACGCGGCCGGCTGGGCGCGCGAAGACTGGGGTGCGGCGACGAATTACTTCGCCCGCTTCCGGCCCACGGCGGGCTTCTCGCCGGAGGACGCCAGCCACGCCGAATACGTGACCATCGTCGGCGGGGTGGCCGGTGTGTCGTACCAGACCGAGCAGATGCTGATCGCTGGGGGCAGCAAGGTGGAGCGGCTGGCCGGCGCAGACTTCGAGGACACCAAGCGGATGCTGGATGAGCTGGCAAGTACTGGACGGCGTTTCAAGACCTTCAATGTGTAATTTGTGTGCTGACAATTTGCCTCTCTTGTGATATGATACTTGCGACGTTAGCCACAGGAGAGGGACAATGATAAGACGCATTATTTCCTGGTCGCCGATCCTGGTTGGACTCATCCTGGCCCTCACTCTGGGCCTGCTACAGTCCCCAGCCCAGGCGGGCGGCGAGAAGCCGACGCCCAGCGCTTCCATCGTACCGGGGGCAAACGAGACCGGCTACTGGTATCAGGTCAAACCTGGCGATAGCTGGCGTACCGTGTCCCAGGCGACGGGAGTACCGGCGCGCGAACTGCGCAAGGCGAACCCTTCCAAGGTGCGCCCCAATCTTTGGCTCTATCTCGGTGACCGGCTCTGGATTCCGCCCAGGCCGGTTACGCCCGTGCCCGGACAGCCCACCGGGCCGGAAATCTCGCGCATCTACCCCCTGACCATCACGACCGAAATCACCGGCACACCGCAAGCTCAGGCGCCCCTCGCAACACCGGAGCCGGGCGCGGCTGTAACGGCAACGGCTACACTGACCGCAACCGGGGCCGCGGCAGCCGGCGCGGCCAGCGGTGCGGTGACAGGCGCGATGACCGAGACCGTGACTGCGGAGACGGCCGTCACACCTCCAGTGACGCTCACGATCACGCCGACTGCGACCGTCACCGTCACTGGGGCCGTGACTGTCACTGAGGCGGTAACGGTGACTGGCGTCGTGACCGGGACTGAGCCCATCACGGTGACCGGGACGGTCACCGGGACCGGGACGGTCACCGGGACCGGGACGGTCACCGGTACGGAAGCAATAACCGGCACCGAGGCGATGACCGGCACGGCAGGTGTCGGGGTGACCGAGACGGTCACCGGGACCGAGGCCGTGACCACGACCGAGGCCATGACCGGCACGGCAGGTGTCGGGGTGACCGGAGCGGTCACCGGGACTGAGGCTGTCACCGGCACGGAGGCGATAACTGGCACAGAGGCCATGACCGGCACCGAAGGCATCGGGGTGGCTGAGGCGGTCACCGAGACGGAGACGGTGACGGGGACCGAGGTTCTGATGCCTGCCGTTGCGGCGGCTGAGGAGACATCTGCACCCACTGCGGCAGCCGCCACCGGCGAGGCGGCAGGCACGCCCACGCCGGCCAGTGTCGCCGCGGCGCCTGCGGAAGGGGCGGCCGGCGAGGCAGCGGCCGGCGAGGCAGCTGCGGCGGGTGAGGCTGCCGTTTCCGGTGCCGAGGCTGAACAGGGGGCAGCGGCTGCTGTCGACCCGTTTGCCGAGCCGCTGCGCCGGGCCGGCCGCAACGCGCTGGTCACGCTGGGCGTGCTCACGGCGGGCGGCGCCGGGTTCTGGGTCTACAAGAGGCGTCAGGCCGGATGAAACGGGCATGTTGACGCCCCGCCTTGATGGGCAGCGTGCCGTCCTGTGGGACATGGACGGCACGCTTTTGGATTCGCGCGCCTATCACTGGCTGGCGTGGCGGGATACCATGGCGGGGGAGGGCGTCGCACTTAGCCACGAGGAGTTTGCCCTCACGTTCGGCCAGCGCAACGACACTATCCTCCGCCGCTGGTTCGGGCCTGCCATTTCTCCCGCCGAAATCCAGCGCATTGCGGATGCCAAAGAGGCGCGCTATCGGGCTGTCCTCCGCGGCGGCGGTGCGCAGTTGCTGCCCGGCGTTGCCCGGTGGCTGGCTGTGCTGCACGCGTCGGGCTGGCGGCAGGCACTGGCGACCTCGGCGCCGCCGGAGAATGTCGATGCGATTCTCGGTGTGCTGGCTGTCGGCCCCTACTTCGATGCCATCGTGCATGCCAACCATGTGACGCATGGCAAGCCTGATCCGCAGGTGTTCCAGGTCGCTGCTGCGCAGTTGGGTGTGCCGGCCGAGCGCTGTGTCGTGGTCGAGGATGCGCCTGCCGGCATCGAGGCGGCGCGCCGCGCAGGGATGCGCTGCATCGGTGTCGGCCCCGCGCACGGTGAGCTGCCGGCCGATATCCGTGTGGCGTCGCTCGACCTGCTGGACGAAGATGCCTTCGATCGGTTACTGAGCTAGACGATTGTGTGGTGGAGTGAAATGAATCAGCATCGGCCCCGGCTGCGGCCGCTGGACATTCGCCCCTTCGTCCAGGACGGCCAGGAACTCCTGTTTTTGCGTGACCCACTGGCATTGGCGGATCGCTCCGTCGTGATTCCGGCCACAGCCGCGCCCATTCTGGCGCTGTGCGACGGGACACGGGATGCGGACGAGCTGCGCACCGCGCTGCTCGCGCATTTCGGTCTCCGCGTCGCACCGGAGGGGTTAGCCGGACTGCTGGCCGCTCTCGACCAGACCTACTTGCTCGAAAATGAACGTACCGCAGCCGCCCGCGCTCGTGTGCTCAGCGCCTTTCGTGCTGCACCGTTCCGAGCTCCTGTCCTGGCGGGCGGCGCGTACCCGGCTGAGCCTGCCGCGCTGGCCGCACAGTTGGACGCGTATATCGACGAGGCGCGCACCCGATATCCCCTGGAGCAGGCCCCATCCGCCGCCAGCGTGCGCGGGCTGGTCAGCCCGCATATCGACTATGAGCGCGGCGGGCCGGTCTACGGCGCAGTCTGGGCCCCAGCTAAGTCCGCAGCGTTAGCTGCGGACTTAGCCATCATCTTCGGGACGGACCACAGCGGCGGGCATGGCAAGCTGACGCTCACGCGGCAGCATTATGCGACCCCGTTCGGTATCCTTCCCACGGCCACCGCGATCGTGGAGGCCTGCGCTGCGACGGTCAGCGCGCCGTTCGAAGAGGAACTGCACCATCGCAACGAGCACTCCATCGAGCTGGCCGCGGTCTGGCTGCATCACATCCGCGGGGGGCGGCCCTGCGAGGTCGTGCCGGTGCTGTGCGGCTCGTTCGGCCATTTCGTTGCCGGGCAGGCCGACCCGGCGGCTGACCCTGATATCGCAGGGCTGCTGGCAGCCCTGCGAACTGCCAGCACAGGCCGCCGCGTCCTGGTCATCGCAGCCGCGGACATGGCCCATATCGGCCCGGCGTTTGGCGGCGAGCCGGTGGACGCAGGCGGCGCGGCTGCGCTGGCTCAGGCCGATGCGGCTCTCCTGGCGCACATGGCCGCAGGCGACGCAGCAGGCTTCTTCGCAGAGATAGAGAAGGTGGGCGACCGCAATAACGTCTGCGGCCTGCCGCCCGTCTACCTGGCGCTGCGGCTGCTCGCGCCTGCCGGCGGCGTTCCGCTCGCCTATGACCAGTGCCCGGCGGACGACAGCCGTACGTCACTTGTCTCTGTGGCCGGGCTGCTGTGGGCGTAGAGACGTGATTGTCTGGCGACTGGAAGTCGCGGCCACTGGGTTGCTCCGCAACTCCGCAAAGCCTGCCTGCGCAGGCTAGCAACTAACCGACGCAGGTCGGTTTTGCAGCGGTAGCCGCAGTTTATGAAGGTTAACAAATGAATCCAGCAACCTGTGCCGCCCACGCCTGCGGTTGCAAACCGCAGGCGCAAGCGCCGGCAGCGCGATCCCGTTACTCGATTATTTCGTAAATCTCCATCAACTGCCAGGCGGTAGGTACGGCTTCACAATGACTTTGTCCTTGAGGTGACCGCCGCGCGCGTTTCACGTTGGGGGCGCGGCCAGCGCGGATAAACGAATGCGCTGGCGCGCCACGAATACGCGAATCGTGTGCGCCGCGGCGGGATATTCGTGTATCCGTGCCCAGCGCCGCAGCGCCATTCGCGTATGCGCGCTGGCCGCGTTCGCCCCCAGTATGAAACGCGCCCGTGACCGCCGCGCGCCTTTTGCTACGTCTGGCCCCCATGCTATAATGTTCCGAATCACCGGACCGTGCATCACCGGCAAACGTAACCCTGAAGGCAGGATAACTCGTGACCGATCTCGAAGAAACCACGTCAAGGACGCCTGTGCAGCCACAGGTGCAGGGATCTTCTCCCACCGGCAATTCGATTGGCGCCGCAGTCTGGGAACTGGTGCAGGTATTGGGGCTGGCCCTGCTGATGGTGATCCTCATCCGCAATTTCGTGCAGAACTACCGGATCGACGGCATCAGCATGGAGCCGAACTTTCACGACGGTCAGTTCCTGATTGTCAATCGCTACGCATATTGCCCCGGCATCAACATCGAAATCCCCGTCGTCAACACGCCCGTCTTTCAGAAGACGTGGTGCGTGCGCCAGCCGAAGCGCGGTGAGGTCATCATTTTCGAGTACCCGCAGGACCCTGAAAAGGACTTCATCAAGCGCGTCATCGGGCTGCCCGGCGACGTCGTGGAAGTGCGCAACGGCGAGGTGTTCGTCAACGGCCAGCGGCTGCCTGAGCCATTCGGGCCCTATCCCGGCAGTTACAGCGCCGGGGCCGTCACGGTGGGCGAGAACGAGGTCTACGTGATGGGCGACAACCGCAACAACTCGAACGACTCGCACCTGTGGGGCCCGCTGCCGGAGGAATACATCATCGGCAAGGCACTCGTTTCTTACTGGCCCCCGCGCTACTGGTCCGTCGTGCCGCACTATGACCTGGACCCGGGCGCCGGGCAGGCCGGTGTCGCAGACACGAACGGTTAGTAGTCCGTCCAGAACAGTGGGTGAAACATGGCGCACAATCTGAATCCTGCTCGACCGGCCATCACCGCGGCGGAGTTGGCCCGCATGATCGACCACACGCTGCTGAAGCCGACCGCCACCGAGGAACAAGTCCGCCAGCTCTGCGCGGAGGCCCGGCAGTACAAGTTCGCGACAGTTTGCGTGAATCCCACATGGGTAGCCCTGTGTGCCGACCTGCTGGCGGACAGCCAGGTCGATGTCTGCACGGTCATCGGGTTCCCGTTGGGCGCGAATCTGCCTGAACTGAAGGCGTATGAGGCGGCGCAGTGCATCGCGGCCGGCGCAGCCGAGTTGGACATGGTCATCAACATCGGCGCGCTCAAGTCGGGCAATTATGAACTCGTCGCCACGGACATCCGCGGCGTCGTGGAGGCCGCGCATCCGCTCGACGCGCGCGTCAAGGTCATCATCGAGACGGCCTACCTGACCGACGAGGAGAAGGTGACCGCGTGCACGCTGGCGAAGGCTGCCGGCGCGGACTTCGTCAAGACCTCGACGGGTTTCGGGCCGGCCGGCGCGACTGTGGCGGATATCGCACTGATGCGCCGGACGGTCGGGCCGGAGATGGGCGTCAAAGCTGCGGGCGGCATCCGAACCGCCGCCGATGCGCTTGCGATGCTTGCGGCCGGGGCCACGCGCATCGGCGCCAGCGCCAGCATCCAGATCCTGGACGAAGTGCAAGGTTAGCCGATGTCACAGCGCGAGTTTATGATCGTTCTGGCTCACACGCACGTCTGCACCGCGTGTCGCGCCCGGCTGCTGGAAGACCCGGAAGGCGTCTTGCAGGGCCGGCCGTTGAGCGCGGAGGAGAAGGCGCGGCTGGCGGGTCTGAAGTTCGAGGACTACATCACGCCGGAGACCCTCACGCGCGCGGTGGGCGTGAGCGCCGCGGAGTTGGAAACCTATCGCGATCAGGGCGTCGTCCGGCTGCGCCATCTTTAGAAGGATTACATGCTTATGCAAAACCTCTGGCGTGAGCTTCGTCCCGGCCCCAGGGTGCCGGATGTCATCTACGCCATCATTGAGATCCCCAAGGGTTCGCGAAACAAGTACGAGTACAACAAGGAGAACGGCGTGATCGTCCTGGATCGCGTGCTGTTTTCCTCGCTGCACTATCCGGGGGATTACGGTCTGATTCCGCGCACCTTCTACGACGACGGCGACCCGCTGGACATCCTGCTGATGACCAACGAGCCGACTTTCCCGGGCTGCATCATCCAGGCGCGGCCCATCGGCGTCTTCCGCATGTTGGATCGCGGGCTCAACGACGACAAGATCCTGGCCGTCCCGGCCACCGACCCGCTCTTCAGCGAGTATCACGACCTGAAGGACGTGCCGCCCCACTTCCTGCAAGAGGTCGCGCACTTCTTCGAAGTCTACAAGGACCTGGAGGGCATGCGCACCAAGCCGGTCGGGTGGGAGGACGCGGCCTCGGCCAAGCGCGAAATCCAGCGCGCCATCAAGCTTTTCGATGACCGGTTCGGGTTGCCCGGCCTCTAACCATGGAAATCGTGCCTGGCCTGCACTGTCTGCCTGGCGTCGCGCAGGGGGTCAACGCTTACGTCTGGCACCCCAGGCCCGCCGAACGGCAGCCTGGCGAACCGATCGTGTTTGACTGCGGCTACCCTTGGGCCGGGCCGGGGCTCCTGTCCAGCCTGGCTGCGCTCGGCTGCCCGCCGTCGGATGTGCGGACGATTGCCGTTACGCATGACGACTTCGACCATACGGGCGGACTCGCGGCCTTGCACGCGGCCAGCGGCGCGGATGTGCTCATACACGAGCTGGAGGCGCCCAGCCTGACCAGCACCCAATGGCGCCGGCTGCCCCAGCGTCGCGAGGTTGCCAGCCTCCTTCTGCGGGGCGTAACGACTGCCGCCTATTCGGCCTATCCCAAGCAGCCCATCTCACCCACGCGCCGGCTGCGCGACGGTGATCCGCTGCCGGGCGGCTGGGTCGCGGTCCATACGCCCGGCCATACGCCCGGCCACACGGCTTACTGGCACAGCGCGACGCGCGTGTTGATTGCCGGCGATGCGCTGGGCAGCCCGCTGCGCGGCAGGGTGCGCGGAGCGGGGGCCCTCTACTCTGACGATAATGCCGCGGTGCGCCACTCCATCCGCAAGCTGGCGGATCTCGCGCCGGAGGTCATCTGCTTCGGCCACGGCAACGAGTTGTATGATGCGGCGGATGTGTTGCGCAAGTTGGCCGACCGCACGGCATTGAAGCTGCCGACGCAGCCTCGGTAGGACGGGTTGCCAACCCGTCCTACTGCATTTTCGAAGGAAGAGAGCATGGCTACAGCCCACCCCACCCCCACAATCGACCTCATCCATGAACACGGTTCCGTCCGCAAGTTTCGCGCCGAACCTGTCCCTGGTGTCCTGGTCGAGCAGATCGTCGCCGCGGCCCAACGCACATCCACTTCTTCCAACCTCCAGATGTGGAGCGTTGTCGCGGTGACTGACCCGGAACTGCGCAAGGGCCTGTCCGAAGTGGCGGGCCAGGCGCATGTTGCAGTGGCGCCGGTTGTGCTTGTCTGGTGCGCGGACCTCAGTCGCCTGGATCGGGTCTGCGAACTGCGCGGCTATCAGCAAGTGTCAGAGTATGTCGAGAACTTCCTCCTGGCGGCCGTGGATGCGGCCATTGCCTCACAGACGGCTGCGCTGGCTGCCGAATCGCTCGGCCTGGGCATCTGCTACATCGGCGCGCTGCGCAATGACCCCGGCAGGGTCGTGGACCTGCTGGGGCTGCCGCGACTCGTGTTCCCGTTGGTGGGCATGACGATGGGTTACCCCGACGGCCAGCCCCCGCTTCGGCCGCGGCTGCCGCTGGCCGCGGTGCTGCACTGGAACGCGTATGACCGGTCGGCGGAGGATGCCAGCCTGCACGCGTATGACCGCACGATGATCGAGACCGGCATCTACCAGGGGCGGCAGGTGGCCGTGCCGGGGCAGACGGGCGAGATGGAAGACTACGGTTGGCTCGAACACTCGGCGCGGCGCGTGGCGACGCCGACCCGGACCGAGCTGCGCAGCTTCATCGAACAGCAGGGCTTTGAGTTGAGGTGAGTGGACGATGCGTGACAACGACGTCGTGATTCTGAGCGCCGCGCGCACGCCCATCGGCAAGTTCCAGGGAACGTTGAGCGGCACGCCCGCGCCGGAGTTGGGCGCGGTTGCCATCCGCGAGGCGATAGGCCGAGCAGGCCTCGATCCTGCGCGCGTGGCTGAGGTCGTCATGGGCAACGTCGTGCCTGCGGGCCTGGGCCAGGCCCCCGCGCGGCAGGCCGCCATCGGCGCGGGCCTGCCGGACCATGTCGGCGCGTTGACGGTCAACAAGGTCTGCGGGTCGGGGCTGAAGGCTGTCATGCTGGCCGCGAGCGGAATTATCGCGGGCGACGGCGACTTCTACGTCGCGGGCGGCATGGAGAACATGAACCTCGCACCTTACCTGCTGACGAAGGCGCGCTTCGGCTACCGGCTGGGCAATGCCGAGCTGGTCGATGCCGTCGTCCACGACGGGCTCTGGTGCGCGTTCGAGCAGCAGCACATGGGGCTGGCCGCGGAGTGGATCGCAGAGAAGTTCGCCATCACTCGCGAGGCGCAGGACGAGTTCGCCTGCCTCAGCCAGCAGCGGGCCGCGGAGGCCATCGAGGCCGGCCGGTTCCGGGCCGAGATCGTGCCGGTGTCCGTGCCGCAGCGGAAGGGGCCGCCGTTGCCCTTCGAGGTGGATGAGAACCCCCGGCCCGACACCTGTGTGGACACGCTGCGCAAGTTGAAACCCGCGTTCAAGGAAGGCGGCACCGTGACCGCGGGCAATGCGCCCGGCATCACGGACGGCGCAGCCGCACTGGTCGTCGCGCGGCGGTCGGCCGCGCGGGCCGCGGGCCTGCAGCCCGTCGCGCGCGTGCTCGGCTATGCGCAGGCCGCGGTCCGGCCGCTGGAAATCTTCACCGCGCCGGTGTTCGCGCTGCGCCGCCTGGCCGACCGGCTGGGTGTCGCGGCGGGCGACTTCGACCTGTACGAACTCAACGAGGCCTTTGCCGCGCAGACCATTGCTAATGTGCGCGAGTTGGCGCTCGATATCGAGAAGGTCAATGTCAATGGCGGCGCGATTGCGCTCGGGCATCCCATCGGCGCGAGCGGCGCGCGCGTGTTGACCACGCTGCTGTATGCCCTGCGTGACCGCGGGCTGGCACGCGGTGTGGCCGCGCTGTGCCTGGGCGGCGGCGAGGCCGTCGCACTGGCCGTCGAATTGGAGTAGTGAAGGGCAGGTGCAAATGGATAAGGCGCGCATCACGGAGATGCTGCAACAACTGACCGCCGCGGATGGCGTGGCGGGCGTGGAGACGAAGGTGGCCGCGCTGGTGCAGACGCTGGCCGAGCCATATGCCAGCGAGACGCATGTCGATGCGCTCGGCAACATCATCGCGCTGCGCCGCGGAACAGGCGGCGCAGCGGAACCGGCGCGGCGCATCATGCTGGCCGCGCACATGGACGAGATCGGCCTGATCGTCACGCATGTGGAGGATGGCTTCCTGAGCGTGCATCGCGTCGGCGGGGTCGACCCGCGCTCGCTCCTCGGCCAGGAGGTCACCGTCTACCCGACGGGGCCGGGCGCGGAGGCGTACGGAGACGGCCTGCCGGGCTACATCGGCAGCCGGCCGCCGCACGTCCTCTCGGAGAGCGACCGGGCCAAGGCCGTCACCTTCGAGGATGTGCGGGTCGACCTGGGCAAGCCGGCGGACTTCTTCGCAGGCGGGTTAGTGCGTGTCGGGGATCGCCTTGCGATGCGCGGGCCGTACACGGAGCTGCTGGGCGGCCGCGCGGCGACCAAGGCGCTGGACGATCGAGCCTGCGTCGCCGCGATGCTCGGCGCGCTCGGCTACCTGGCCGAGACGCACCACACCTGGGATGTCTATGCGGTGGCGACCGTTCAGGAGGAAATCGGCATCCGCGGCGCAACGACCAGCGCGTTCGGCGTGGCGCCCGACCTGGCGATTGCGCTGGACGTCACCTTCGGGGAGACGCCCGGCATCGACGCCAGCAAGACGGTGGCTATGGACAAGGGGCCGGCCATCGGCTGGGGCCCGAATCTCCATCCGGGTATCGTCAAGGGGCTGCGGGAAACCGCAGAGGCTCTTGAGCTTTCGACAGTCACCGAGGTCATCCCCGGCCATTCGGGCACGGATGCCTGGGCCATCCAGGTCACCCGCGAGGGCATCCCCACCGGCCTGTTGAGCATCCCCATCCGTTACATGCACTCGACGGTCGAATTGGTGACGGTGGCGGATGTGGACCGAACCGCGCGGCTGCTGGCTGCGTACATCGCCCGGCTGAACGGCGACACGCTGGCCGCGCTGGCCGAGGAGATGTAGCTATGGCCGAGTTACGCGAACTGCTGGAGCGGCTGTCCAACGCGCACGGGCCGTCGGGCCACGAGCGGGCGGTGCGCAACCTGATCAAGGCGGAGATCGAGCCGCTGGTTGACCGCGTCGAAGTCGACGCGATGGGCAACCTGATTGCCTTCAAAGCGGCTGAAGGAGCCGGCGATGCGCCGCGGCTGAAGGTCATGCTGGCGGCCCACATGGACGAAGTCGGGTTCATGATCACCGAGGTCAGCAAGAGCGGCCTGCTGAAGTTTCAGGCGGTGGGCGGGGTGGACCCGCGCACGCTGCCGGGCAAGCGGGTGCTCGTGGGCGACAACCTGACCCCCGGCGTCATCGGCGCGCCCGTGCCGCACCTGTCGAACGGCGACCGGGTGCCCGGCATCGAGGACCTCGCCATCGACATCGGCGCGACGGACGACAAGGGCGCCAACGGCAAGGCGAAGGCAGGCGACTATGCAGTGTTCGCCACGCGCTTCACCGGGCTGCACGATGACCCGGCCTGGCCGACCGTGCGCGGCAAGGCCTTCGATGACCGGGCGGGCTGCGCGGTGGTCGTGTCCGTGCTGGCGGAACGCTATCCGGTGGACCTGTACGCGGTCTTCACCGTGCAGGAAGAGGTGGGGCTGCGCGGCGCGCGGGTCGCAGCCTACCGGGTCAACCCGGACGCGGCCATCGCGCTGGAAGGGACCATCTGCGATGACCTGCCGCAGGGGCCGGACGAGGATGTTACGCGCGTCACCCGCATGGGGCACGGCCCGGCCATCACCCTGATGGATCGGAGCCTGGTGTCGCATCCGGGGATGCTGCGCCTGCTGCAGGAGACCGCGGCCGCGGAGAACATCGCGGTGCAATACAAGGCGCCGGGCCTGGGCGGCACGGATTCGGGCGTCATCCACCAAGTGCACGCGGGCGTGCCGTCCATCACGGTGGCGACGCCGTGCCGCTACATCCACAGCCCCGCGGCCATCCTGAACCTCAACGACCTGGCCGCGACCGCTGCATTGGTCGGCGCGGCACTCAGGCGGATCGAGCGCGGGCATCTGGCCCGCTAAGAAGGGGGAGACACTTGGAACCACTGGCGAAACGACTGGCCGAGGCGTTCGGCGTCTCGGGGTTTGAAGATGAGATTCGGGCCGCGATCCGCGACGAGATCGCCGGCCTGGCGGATTCGGTCGAGGTGGATACGCTCGGCAACCTGGTCGCGGTCCGCAAGGGGACCGGCGGCGGCAAGCGCGTGATGGTCGCCGCACACATGGACCAGATCGGCGTCATGGTGACGCACGTCGACGAGAAGGGCTTCATGCGCTTCGCCGCGGTGGGCGGAGTCTACCCGACGACCTGTTGGGGCGCGCAGGTGCGCTTCACCGACGGCACGGTCGGGACCATCGGGCTGGACGGCAAGGTCGACCGCCGCAAGGACCTGCCGGAGCTGCGCGATATGTACATCGACGTGGGCGCGACGAGCCGAGACGAGGTGAAGCAGCGGGTCGGCGACGTGGCGCAGTTCTGGCCGAGCTTCAGCGCGCAGGGCAACGCCTGGTTCTCGCCCAACATGGACGACCGGGCGGGTTGCATCGCGCTGGCGCAACTGCTCAAGGACCTGCAGGGCGTGGAGATCAAGCACGACCTGTACGCGGTGTTCACGACGCAGGAGGAAGTGGGGGTGCGCGGGGCGCGCACGTCGGCCTATGCGGTCGAGCCGGAGGTTGCCATCGCGCTGGACGTGACGCTGACCGGCGACACGCCCTATCCCCGGCCGATCATGGATGTGGCGATGGGCCGCGGGGTCGCGATTAAGGTGCAGGACTCCGGCATGATCAGCCATGTGGGGCTCAACCGGGCGCTGATCGCCGTGGCCGAGGCGGAGGGCGTCCCGTACCAGCTCGAGGTGCTGACGGGCGGCACGACCGACGCGTTCGCGATGCAGACCACGCGCGCAGGCGTCCCCGCGAGCTGCCTGTCCTTCCCCAGCCGCCACGTCCACACGCCCTCGCAGATCGTAGACCGCCGCGATGTAGAGGGCGCGGTCAAGTTGCTGGCCGGGTTCCTGAAGCGGGATATCGAGCTTTAAGAGCGCCTGACAAGCGCAACGTTGTGTAGGGGCGGGATTACCCCGCCCCTACGACTCGACCGCTAGTCTTCCGTGTGCTCCGCGTAGTCCGCGGTTGACCTCGCCGGCCGCGCGCTCGCGCGCCAGAGCGCGGCGACGAACAGGACGATGCACAGCGCGGCCCCCGCACCCGCTCCCATGAGCCGGTCGGAGCGCCATAGGCGGGCCTCGGCCTCCAGCCGCCGCGTCGCGCCGGCGGCCACTGCCCACCGGCGGGCCGGGCGTTCTGCCGCCAAAGAAACCGTGTAAGTGGCCCGGCTGCGCGTGCAGAAGGCGCGCCATGCGGCGGCGTCGGCGGCCCACAGACGGGCCTGAACGCGGGCCAGCCGGTCATCATCACCGGCAGGCGCAGCGACGGCAGAATCCAGCACGGCAGCGCGACCCTCGCAGGCCGCGGTGACCGGGACCAGGTTCACGTCCTCCCGATACAGCGCAGTGTGCGCCAGCGTCAGCGCGTCGGAGCGCCAGGTCAGAGCATCGGGCGCAAGTGCGGCCGCCAGCAGCGCCAGCTCCGGCTCCGCGGGAAGGCTGGCCCGGAGGCGCGCCTGTTGCGCCAACAGGTCGGCCGTGTTGCTGAACGGCAGGCGGAAGGTCAGCCGGTCGCCCGCGACCTGCGCCGGTGCGAGACCGGCAAGCGCCGCAGCGGCCTGGGAGAGCATCTCCGTTGCCGCGTCCGTCTCGCCTGCGGGCACGAGGCGCAGGTCGTAGATGCGCTCGCCTGGCGCGGTCGATACGGTCAGGAGCGCCTGGGCTGCGGCGGGCGGCCGCGCATCCGGCAGGAAGGCAGCCGCGTCGCCGTAGGTCTCGCGCAGGAGCCGCCGGAGCTCGGTTGCATCGTCTGCGGCCGCGGCCTGCTCCGCAAGGGTCAGCGCGTCGGGCGAGTCCTGTGCAGCCAGCGCCAGGCCCGGGAGCACGCTCAACAGGAGGGCTGCCATCAGCAAGGCAGGAAAGAGTCGCCCCGCGATGTAATCCCACGACAAGCTGCTCCGCGCACGCCTGCCAGGAATTCCAAATGTAGGTGAGCATCCTGAGCGGAGCAGCGGTCCTTTTCGCTGCGGAGCCGAAGGATGCGGCGTGGTTACCCCGCTCCGGTATCCTTCGACTACGTTCCGGCCAAAAAACGGGCCGGAACTCCGCTCAGGATGCCTCCGCTGGTGGCTCCATTTGGGATTGCTGGCACGCCTGCACAATGACTTGCGCAAAGCATTCGATTCTGGTATCCTCATGGCATTCGATTCTTCTACCGACGAGGCCGCCCATGGTAAAGCTTCTGTTGAAGTGGGACATCAAGTCAGGGCAAGAGCAGCCATATTTTGAGTTCATCATGCAGGAGTTTGCCCCTGGGTTGATGCGCCTGGGCCTGCAACCCACGGAAGCGTGGTACACGGTCTACGGCAAAGGCCCGCAGATTCTCACCGGCGCGGTGGCCGATGACCTGGAAACCATGAAGCAGATCCTCGACAGCGACGACTGGCGCGACCTGCGCGAGAAGCTCATGGCCTTCGTCGCGAACTTCAGCTACAAAGTCATCCAGGCAAGCGGACGTTTCCAGCTATAGGATTGTTCCGTCGCCTGTTAAGAGCAGCGGCCCCAATCGGTCCAGCACCGCATAGACCTCCGATTCGTCCTGCACGTTCTGGGTGAGCAGGAACAGGTCCGCGCTCTCGGTGTATCCCCAGTCGTGCAGGACGCCCTCGATGTTGCCTGTCTTGTGATAGAACGCCACCGTGTCGCGCGGCACGTTGCGCAGCCAGAGTCCCAGGTCGACGCAGGCCAGGAACAACGGGTCGATCCACGCGCGCTGGTCGGCGGGCAGCTCGTCGCGCAGCGCGTAGAACCGCACGCAGTCGCGCGCCGACACCCAGTTGTCCTTGCCCTCTGCCCGCGCCGCATAGTCGAACAGCTTGCGCTCGACGCGCGTGTCCCGCAGGCCGAGCGGGCCGCGGAAGATGTCGTTGAGCCGTTCGAGGCCGATGCGGCGGATGACCAGGTTGGTACAGAGGTTGTCTGACAGCGCGATCATCAGGAGCAGCACATCGTGGAAGGGCAGACGCCGCGTGTGCAGCAGCCGTGCCAGCCCGGACCCCGCCACCTGCGCCTCAAAGTCCAGCTCGCACATCTCGTCCCGGCTGACGCGGCCCATCTGTTCGAGGTAGGCCCAGGCGTACAGGATGGGCACCTTGATGATGGACGCCGAGAGAAACCGGTCGCGGTTCTGGAATAGCAGGGGTTCGTGGTTCGGGAGCCGGCAGTAGAAGGCGTACTCGCATCGGAGCCGGCCCAGCTCTGCCCGGATGATGTCTGGGAGTGTCATGGGATCGCCCTACACCCATCGTTCCTTCGCGCGGTCGATCACCCCTTGCAGCGCGGCGGCCACGTCCGCGGGCAGGGGCTCGGGGCGGTGCGTCTCGGCCAGCTTGAGCGCGCGCTCGCGCGCCCGCTGGCGGAAGGTCTTGCCGCCCGCAGCCGACCAGGCATCCCAGTTGCGCCGCTCCACCAGCTTTGGATACCAGTCCTCCCGGTAGTGCGCCCGCGTGTGGTCGTGCTGCATGAAGGCGTTGGCAGGGCCGGCGGCCGCAATCACGTCGAGTGCCAGCGTCTCCGCGGATACCTCGGTCCCCTGCATAAACCGCTTGACCCAGTTGATCATCTCGTCGGCCATGACGATCGATTCGAGCGAGTTGGTCATGCCGGAGGCCAGGTAGCCCACGTCGTGGATGAGGTGCGAGCCGGCCAGCGTCTCGGCCAGCAGCGTCAGCGAAATTTCCATCATCGCCTGCTCATCGGGCAGTTGCGAGTCCGAGCAGCCGCCGAGTCCGAAGATGGGCATGTCGTAGTAGTGGGCCATCTCCACGCAGAGCACCCGGTTCTCAGGCGCGGCGTAGATATCGCCCGTCGTGCGCATGTCGAGCATGTCCTGGGTTCCGCCGGAGAGGATCACCGGCGCGCCCTCGCGCTTGAGCTGGGCGACGACCAGGCCGGCCAGCTCGCCCGCGTTGCCCAGCGCGACCGCACCGGCGGGCGTGATGGGGCCGTTGGCCCCGCGCAGCACCACCGGGTTGTATGTGCAGGGCAGGCCGCGGCCCGCCATGAACAGCAGCTTGTCCAGCGCCTCGGTGTTGTGGACGAGCGGCGAGGTCACGTTGATGTAGCAGGCGCAGGTGGGGTTGTGCTGGAGCGCGTCTGCGCCGCCCGCGACGATCTCCGCCATCTCGACCGCATCCACACAGCCCGCAAACTCGGTCGTCACGAACAGGATGGGCTTGGTGCTGTTGGATAGCAGCGCGGCCATCTGGTAGCGGTCCGCGATGACCTGCGGCACGTCCGACGCCATGCAGAACGACATCAGGAAGTCGATGTTGGGCAGCGCGTCCAGCACGCGCGCAGCTTCCTGGATGTCGGCCAGCGTGCCGGGCCGCCGTTCGCCGGTGCGCACGTCGATGACGTTCGGGCAGTCGGATCCCGGCCCGTAATGCACATTGCGGCCATGCAGCGCCACCACGGGGCGACCCTGGCGGTTGGCCCAGGTGATGCGCTTCGGCGCCGTGCGCAGCGCCCATTCGGCCAGCGCGGGCGGGATGCGCACCCAGCCGTCATCCATGACCTGCGCGCCCGCCGCGCGCAGCAGCGCAAGCGCCTCCGGGTGATGCAACTGGACGCCGGTGTGTTCCAGGATGGCGAGGCTGGCGCCGTGGATGGCGGCAAGCTGGTTGTCCGCCAGCTTGCGGAAGAGGGGCACGCCCGCTGCGACAGTGTGACTGGTCATCGCTGACTCCTTGTTATGTGGTTCAGCCGTGTAGTATACTCACTCCTGTCATGGAAGCCAATGGAGCGCCCACGCGGCGCATGTATCCCTCCAGCGCCCTCCCGTTCATCGCCTGGGCTGCGCTGCTGGTCGTGCAGTTGGTCAGCCCGGACCGGGCCTGGAGCTGGCTGCTGGTCGGCCTCGGCGCGCTGCTCCTGATGGGCTACGGCTGGGCGCGGGTCATGCGCGACCGGGTCACCGCGGAGCGGCGGACGCTCGGCACGTGGGTCGTCGCGGGCGACGAGCTGTACGAGGAGTTCACTCTCATCAACAACGGCATCCTGCCCGTGCTGTGGGCGCATGTGCGCGACCGCTCGGAGGTGCCCGGGTACAGCGTGGACCGTGTGGAGGCGGTCGGCGGGCAGGCGGAGCGCAGGTGGACGATGGCCGGGCTATGCCAGCGCCGCGGGGTGTTCCGCCTCGGCCCCTGGGACCTGGAGATGAGCGACCCGCTCGGCTTCTTCCGCGTCACCCAGCATTATAGCGAGGTCACGACCATCATGGTCTACCCGCGGGCCTCATACCTGCCCAACCTGGAACTGCCGCGCGGGCGTGCGCCGGGCCGCTCCATCTCGCCGGAACGCTCCGTCGAGGAGACCATTCAGGTGGGCGGCGTGCGTCAGTACACCGCGGGCGACCCGCTGCGCCGCGTCCATTGGCCCGCGACCGCGCACCACGGCGACATCATGGTGCGCGAGTTCGACCGCGAGCCTTCCGGCGACCTGTGGCTCGTCGTGGACCTGGACGCCGCGGTGCAGGCGGGCGCCGAAGCAGAGGCGACCCAGGAGTATGCCGTTATCCTGGCCGCATCGCTGGCGGCACAGTACCTTCGCCAGGGAGAACGCCGCGCGGTGGGCCTGCTGATGGCGGGCCGCAGCCCCATCATGCTGTCACCCAGCCGGGGCCCCGCGCAGTTGTGGCACATCCTCCGCGCGCTGGCAGAGGCCGAGCCCCAGGCGGGCACGCCGCTTGCCGGTCTGCTCGCCCAGGCCGGACCGACCCTGGGCAGCGGGCGGACGCTGGCAATCATCACGCCCTCGCAGGACGGCGACTGGGTCGCGCCGCTGCTGCCGCTGGTGAGCCGCGGCAACGCCCCCACCGTTATCCTGCTCGACGCGACCACGTTCGAACCGCCCGCAGGCACGGCCGAACGGCTGGACGGGCTGCGGGCTCTCCTCGGCCAGCAGCGCATCCCGCACACGGTCATCAGCCAGGGCTTCCCCTTCCGTCCGTTGGAGCGCATCAAGCGCCAGCGGACTGAGTTGAAGGCGTTGTTGGGCTCGGGCCGGGTGATCCCGGTGCGCGTCGAGGAAGAGGTATGAGGCTGCGACCATGTCTGTAGGTGAGAGCCTGCCCGCGGCCGATATGGGCCCCCCACCGTTTTTCATCCGGGTTCTGCGCCGCCTGCGGCCCGACGAAGGGTGGCTGGTGTACCTGCTGGCGCTCGGCGTCGTGCTGACGCTGCCCTATGCCGCAGTGGACAGCGCGCTCGTGCCCGGGCTGCGTCCGGCTATCTGGCTGTCCTTCCTCGGCCTGTCGTTCAGTTGGTGGCTGGCCTACCGGCCGCGGCTGCCAGGCATCGCGGCGGCTTTCATCCTGGGGCTCTCGGGCATCGTGGCGACGCTGGTATGGGGCGTGCGGGTGCTGAACGTCGGGCCGCTCGTCGGGCAGGCCGCGCGCTGGTTCGCCTGGCGCACGGGCGGGCAGGCCGCGCCTGCGCCACCCGTCACCTACTTCCAAGACCAGTGGGATGCGCTGGCAGGCTACGTCCAGCGCGTCGGCTGGTGGGTGGACGGGCTGGTCAACGGACCGGGTGTGCCCGACAACCTGGTGGTCATCGGGCTGGCGGGGCTGTTGGCCTGGTGCTTCGCAGCATGGGCAGGCTGGTGGATTGCGCGGCGCGGCCAGTCGTTCGTCGCGCTGCTGCCCACGGGCATCGTCCTGGCGCAACTGGCCTTCTGGGTGGACGATACGCGCTGGTCGCTCATCACCTTCCTGGGCGCGACCGCCATGCTGCTGGTCATGTCGCGGCTGTCATGGCTCATGCGCCACTGGGACCGGACCGGCACGGACTATTCGCCCGAGATCCGGCTCGATATGGTGCTGATCGGCCTGGGCATCGCGTCGGTCACGATGATTCTGGCGCCCGCGCTGCCGTTCATCGCATCGAACGAATTCTCGCAGGCGTTCTGGCGCATCTTCGAGTCACCCTATAAGGAGATCGAGACGCGCGTCTCGGCCAGCTTCGAGGCCGGCCAACCGGTGCGCTCGTTGGTCCCGGCGTTCGGCGTTGCCGAGGGCGGGCTGCCCCGCGCGCATCTGCTCGGCGGGCGGCCGGAGCTGGGCCGGGAGATTGCGCTGCGGGTGCGCACGCGCGGCGGCGACCCCGGGCAGAGCCTCTACTGGCGCGGGCAGACATTTGCGCACTACACGGGCCGGGGCTGGGATGGGGGCGGCGCAGCGGTGACCGAGGCGACGTTTGCCGCGGGCGAGCCGTGGCGCACCGACATGGAACGCACCCCCGGCCGCGCGCTCGTCAGTTCCGTGGAGGTAGTGGAGGCCACGCGCAGCGTCATCTATGTAGCGGGCGAGCCGGTCAGTGCGGATCGGCCCTATCGGGCGCGCTACTATCCGCCCGGCGAGTTGGTGTCGCTGTCAGCGACGGGCGCGCCGCGCGAGTACACCGTCCTGTCCTACCTGTTCGTGCCCGATGCCACGCTCCTGCGCGCGACCTCCGCCGAGTACCCGCCGGAAGTCGCCGCACGCTACCTGCAACTGCCGGAAGACCTCGATCCGCGACTGGCGACCTTCCTGCAGGAAGCCGCGCCCGCGGCACTGCCGCCGTATGATCGAGCCATCGCCATCGAGACCGCGCTGCGGCGGCTGGAGTATACACTGGATGTGCCCGTGCCGCCCGAGGGCCGGGAGCTGGTGTCGTGGTTCCTCTTTGACCTGCAGCGGGGCTACTGCGACTACTTTGCGTCCGCGATGGTCGTCCTGGCGCGGATGAGCGGTATCCCCGCGCGGCTGGCAGTCGGGTATGCCACTGGCAGCTACGACGTGCAGACGAGTGAGTATACGGTCACCGAGCTCTCCGCCCACTCCTGGCCGGAGCTGTACTTCACCGGCGTGGGCTGGGTGCGTTTCGAGCCTACGCCCGGCCAGGAGCCGCCGTTGCGTATCGCCTCCGACCCGCGCGCATTCACGCCGGACTACCTGGGCATGATCCCGGACTTCGATCCGGGCCTGGCCGAACTGCGCGAGCTGGGTGAGGTTCACGTGGCGGAAGAGCAGCGGGAGGCTGCCACTTCCAACGTGCTGGCCGTGCTGACCGGGCTGTTGATGCTGTGGTCGTTCGCGCGCTTCACCCGGCTGGTGTTCAGCCCGCTGACGGCGACGGATGCAACGGGCGCAGCCTACATGCGCCTTCTGGACTGGGGCAGGCGGCTGGGGCGCCCCCCTGCGCCGGCGGACACCCCGCGCGAGTTCGTCCGCGGTGTGGTGGGCGCAACAACGCAGAGGGCGCAGCGTGCGCGCCTTCTGCGGGGCATGACGCGTGCTGCGGCGGAGGTCGTGCAGGCTGATGCGTCGGACCTGCTGGACACCTACGAGGCCGCGCAGTTCGGCCCGAAAGTTGAGGCTGGGACAGAGAAAAAGCGCACCCGCCGCTGGGCGCGGCTGTGGCCTGCGCTGCGGCGGGTGTGGTTGGCGAAATAAGGGCGGCTAGTAGTCCGTCAAGCATGATTTGAATTGGTGATCCAAGGTGAGTATACTTGTCAGAGTGCCAGCGAGAACCACTGACAAGGACACGAACCGTGGATCAGCCAACGACGCACAAGAAGTACCATGTCACCCTCACCGACGACGAGCGCAGCATGCTCCGGGACCTGCTGTCGGCGGGCAAGGCCCCGGCCCGGACCCTGACGCATGCGCGTATCTTGCTCAAAGCCGATGAGAGCGACAGTGGCCCGGCCTGGAGCGACGAAGCCATCCGTCAGGCGCTTGATATCGGTCTCTCTACGGTTGCACGCGTACGCCAACGCTTTGTCGAGGAGGGCTTGGAGGCCGCCCTGGAGCGGCACAAACCCCGTCGCGACTACAGCCACCTGGTCGATGGCGAGTGCGAAGCCCATCTGGTAGCCTTGGCTTGCAGTGCGCCGCCGATGGGCCACCAACGCTGGACGCTGCGCCTGCTGGCCGACCAGCTGGTTGCGTGTGAGTACATCGATAACATCTCGCACGAAACCGTGCGCCAGGTGCTCAAAAAAACGAACTTAAGCCTTGGGTAAAGAAGGAGTGGTGCATTCCACCCCAAGCCAATGCCGAATTCGTGCACCACATGGAAGATGTGCTGGATCTGTATACGCGGCCTTTCGAGGCGCGTTACCCGCTGGTGTGCTTTGACGAGACCAGCAAGCAACTGATCGGCGAAACGCGCCGTCCGTTACCAGCCGAGCCGGGTCAACCCGAGCGCTACGACTACGAATACGTGCGCAACGGGGTGGCGAACCTGTTCATGTTCTTCGCCCCCTTGCACAACTGGCGCCACGTTAAGCCGACTGAACACCGCACCAAGCAGGACTGGGCCTACTGCATGCGCGACCTCGTCGATGTCCACTTCCCAGACGCCGTCCGGATTCGGCTGGTTGAGGATAACCTCAACACCCATGATCCGGCCGCATTGTACGAGGTCTTCGAGCCTGCCGAAGCCAAGCGCATCTTGGATCGGCTGGAGTTCCATTACACGCCCAAGCATGGCAGCTGGCTCAACATGGCTGAGATCGAACTCAGCGTCTTGAGTGGTCAGTGCCTGGATCAGCGCATTCCCAACCTGCTCCGCCTCCAACAAGAGGTGGCGGCCTGGGAAGCCGACCGTAATGCTGCCGCCGCAACCGTCAACTGGCGTTTCACGACGGCTGATGCTCGCATTAAGCTCAAGCGACTTTACCCGTCAATTGAGCCTTGACAAGGTACTAGATGTTGAATCGAATGTTCAGGATGTCGCCGTTCTGCACGATGTATTCCTTGCCCTCCAGCCGGAGCAGGCCCTTCTGTTTGGCGGCCACCATGTTCCCCGCTGAGATCAGCGCGTCGTAGGCAATCACCTCGGCCCGGATGAAGCCGCGCGCGAGGTCTGTGTGGATGGCGCCGGCCGCGTCCACTGCGTTGGCGCCCACGGGAATGGTCCACGCCCGCACTTCATCCTCGCCGACCGTGAAGAAGCTGTGCAGCCCCAGCAGGGAATAGCTCATGCGGATGATGCGGTTCAGCCCCGGCTCGCTGATGCCGTAGCCCGACAGGAACTCGGCAGCCTCGTCCGGCGGCATCTGCGCCAGCTCCATCTCCAGGCGCCCTTGCAGCGCGCCGATCGTCGTGTGCCGGTGGCGGTAATCGCAGAGCGACTCGATTGCCGTGTCCGCGGCTGCATCGCCCACGTTCAGCACGACAAGGATCGGCTTGAGTGTCAGCAGGCCGTAGTTGCGCAGCATCTTCATCTCGGCCGGCGTCAGCTCCATATCGCGCAGTGGCGTGCCCGCGTTCACCGTCTCGTTGAGGCGCAGGAACAGCGCCAGCTCGGCCTCGTCGCGGGCCTTTGCCTGCTTGTCGCCGCCCTTCTTAAGCTGCGCCTGCAGCCGCTCGATGCGCCGCTCGATGATAATCATATCGGACAGCAGCAGCTCGCCGTCGATGATCGCCAGGTCGCGGCACGGGTCGACGTTGCCCTCCGTGTGGGGCACGTCGGGGTCATCGAAGGCGCGCACGACGTGGAGCAGGGCGTCGCTCTGGCTCAGCGTGTTGAGCAGGGGGCCGCTCAGCCCGCCTTCGCCGACGCCCTTCGCGAGCCCCGCGATATCGGCGTAGGTCACTTTGGCATAGGTCGTTTTGCGCGGCTTGAACATGGCCGACAGGCGGTCCACGCGCTCGTCCGGCACGTCCACGGTGGCCGAATGCACGTCAAACTGGCCGGAGCTGAACGCGGCGGTCTCGAGGTTGCCGCGGGTGAGCGCGTTGAAAATGGTCGTCTTGGTGGAGTTGGGTAGTCCGATAATCGCTATGTGCATGGTGTTCGCCTGTCTTTATTCCTTCAATCTGTAGCGGGTCACGGTGCAGCATCCGTAGCCTGGGGCCTTGTGCCCGTCAGGTCGCCCACAAGGGGCTATGCTACCCTTTTTCCGGATCAGACACCGAGCAGGTGCTGCTCCTGGACGACGAGCGCGGCTGCACCGAGCAGGCCCACGTCATCGCCGAGCGCGGCTGGAACGATAGTCAGCCCCTCGACATAAGCGGGCTTCGCCAGCGTGCGGATGGCCTGCCACACTGCGTCCATCAGCAGGTCGCCCGACTTCATCACGCTGCCGCCCAGAACAATCATGTGCGGGTTGAACAGGTAGAGCAGGTTGGCGATGCCGATGCCCAGGTAATGTCCTGCGCGGCGGAATGCCTCGCAAGCCAGCGCATCGCCCGCGCGCGCAGCCTGGCTGATGATGCGCGCGCTGACCCGTGCCAGGTCGCCGTCCACGAGGGTGCGCACCTGGCTCTGGACGCCTGCACTCAACTGCTCCCGGACGAAGCTGGCGATGCCCGTGCCCGCAGCGAAGGCTTCCACGCAGCCGCGGTTGCCGCAGCCGCACAGCGGGCCATCGGCCTGGACCACAATGTGTCCTGCCTCACCGGCCAGCCCGCGCACGCCCAGCACCAACCTGCCGTCCGTGATGATGCCGCTGCCCACGCCGGTGCTGATGGTCAGGTAGATGACCTCCCGTTCCCCGCGCGCCGCGCCCCACAGCGTCTCCGCCAGCCCCGCGACATTGGCGTCGTTGCCCAGGTAGGCGGGGCGGCCTACGTGCGCGCTGACGATATCGCGCAGCGGGACGTTGTACCAGCCGGGCAGGTTGGGCGCGCTGATGACGACACCCTGCATCGGGTCCAGCGGGCCGGGCGAGCCGATGCCGATGCCGGTGATCTGCTCGCCGGGAACACTCTCGATCACCTCGGAGACGGCATCCTTGATGCGAGCGATGACGGATTCCGGGCCTTCCACGGCCAGCGTGGGCCGCGCGGTCCGGCGGTGTATCTGGCCGTCCGGGTCACACAGTGCGGCGCGAATCTGCGTGCCGCCCAGGTCCACGGCCAGGATGGTGGGTTGCATGCCTGTTCCTCCGGTTGCTGATGGAGCACAGTCGGCCAGTATACCACCAATTCGCGGCGGGGCGCGAATGCGGGTATGATTATGAAGAGGTGACGGGGAGAAGAGGTGAAGAGGTGAAGGGGAGAACGGGAGAAGAGGTGAATTTGCCTTCGAGGGGTGAGGCGGAGGCAATGTTGCGCGAGGCTGGGGAACTGAATCCCGGGCCGTGGACCGCGCATTCGGTCCTCGTCGCGCAGGCGGCGGAGCGCATCGCGGCGCACCTGCCGGGGCTGGATACGGAGCACGCGTACATCGTCGGCCTGCTGCATGACATGGGGCGCCGCGCGGGCGTGACCGGCAACCGGCATGTCTACGACGGGTACCGCTACCTGAGCGACCGGGGGTATGAGCCGGCCGCACGCGTGGCGCTGACGCACTCCTTCCCGTGCAGGAATATCGGTGAAGTCTTCGGCCCGCTCGACTGCACCGCGGCGGAGCAACGCTTCATCGAGGACTACCTGGCCGCGGTTGAGTTCGATGACTACGATCGGCTCATCCAGTTGTGCGACTCGCTGGCGATGGCGGAAGGGTATGTGCTGATGGAGAAGCGGATGGTGGATGTGCTCATGCGCTACGGGCCGAACCCGTTCGTCGTGCCCAAGTGGCGGGCCGTCTTCCAGATTCGCGATGACTTCGAGCGGGCGATGGGATGTTCGGTCTACAGCTTGCTCCCAGGGGTAATCGAAAACACCTTTGATTTACATAAGGAGGGGTAATGCGCGTGTTTATCGGCGGCGTCATGCAGGCGTCGCGCGTGGATGATGACATCGAGGATCAGGGGTACCGCAACGAGCTGGGCGCGGCGCTCAACGCGCGCTGGCCGGAGCTGGAGGTCGTTGACCCGCTCGCCCTGCACCCCAACAGCGTGACCTACGATGACGCAGCCGCGAAGGCGACGCTCTTCGCACTGATGGAGCTGGCGACCGGCTGCGACGTGCTGATCGCCTACGTGCCACAGGCCAGCATGGGCACTGCGCTGGAGATGTACGTGGCCTATCAGAAGGGCATACCTGTCATCACGATCACGCCGATGCGGGCCAACTGGGTTGTGCGGGCGCTGTCCACGCGCGTGTTCCCCGACACCGCCGCGTTCCTCGCGTACGCGGACACGCTTGCCTCACCGGAGGAACTGGTGGGGTAGCGTGAGCCTGAGACCTTCGAGGTTTCGGGCCAATGGGTCAGCCGAAGGCTGGCCCAGGTTGGCACAATCTCGAAGGTCTGCTAAAATCGACTTCAGATGCCCCCATAGCTCAAAGGACAGAGCAGATGCCTTCTAAGCATAAGGTTGCAGGTTCGAGTCCTGCTGGGGGTATGACAAGACGCTCAAGTCAACCGGCTTGAGCGTCTTGTTTATGGAGTATGCCTCTACCAGAGTGCCTCGCTCTCATACTGCCGGATCAGCGGATCGGCGGTAATGATCGGCAATCCCTCGGCTAGCGCCTGTGCGACCAGCAGGCGGTCAAACGGATCACGGTGAAGGGGCGGCAGATCGTATACGCGCAACGCGTGGGTGATCTGAACCGGCATCGGCTGGAATCCGCTCGCCTGCATGTGCTGCGGGACGAATTCTGCTGGAGATACGGGCAGCGGTAATCGTCCGGTTTGCACTTTGATCGCGATTTCCCATGCGCTTGCCGCGCTGAGGTACAGCTCGTTACCGCCATCTTCGATGATGGCACGAGCCAGCGACGAAAGCTGCGGATCGTCCGTCACCCACCAGAGGAACGTATGAGTGTCAAGCAGCGCCCTCATACGCCGAAATCCCTCAGCACATCCTCGCTCAAGGGTTCATTGAAGTCCTGAGGCACGGTGAAGAGACCCGCCGCAGAGCCTGGCTTGCGGCGCTTATCTGTCTGTTTCACAGAAACCAATCGCGCGACTGGCTTTCCTGCATGCGCGATGATGATCTCTTCCCCCGCCTGCACTCGCATCAAGAGGCGCGACAGGTGAGTCTTCGCTTCATGGATATTGACAGTAACAGTCATGCCCGGACCTCTGTAACCTGTGATTTGGCTTGATTCTACACTTAGTCAACTGGTTAGTCAAGTAAAGTGAGCGACACCGGCAGGATACAATGGCATCTGCCGTCCACTTGGATTGTGGGTGGCAGGCAGACTGTAGTATCCGTTTATCCGTTGCGCCGAGCGCGCCCTACGCCAGCGCGTCGAACGTCGGCTTCAGCGCGGGATACAGCCCCCGGTAGAGCGGGTACAATCCCTCGTACGCCTGCGCAGCCGCCGGATCGGGCGCGGTGCTGCTGACCACACGCACGGCGGCATCCACCGCCTCGCGCGCGTCCCGGTACACTCCTGCGCCCACGCCCGCCAGCAGCGCCGCGCCGAACGCCGCGCCCTCCGTCACGTTGATGAGCACGAGTTCCGTCCCGAAGATGTCCGCCTGAATCTGCCGCCAGAGCGGGCTGCGCGCGCCGCCGCCCGAGGCCCGCACCTGTTCGATGGGCACGCCCAGCCCCTTGATGAGCTCCAGGCTGTCGCGCAGGCCGTAGGAGACGCCCTCCAGCACCGACCGCACCATGTGGCCCTTGCCGTGGCGCAGCGTCAGCCCGACGAACGCGCCGCGCGCGTTCGGATCCGGGTAGGGGCAGCGTTCGCCGGTCAGGTAGGGCAGGAAGAGCAGGCCCTCCGCGCCCGGCGGCACCTTCGCCGCCTGCGCGGTCAGCAGGTCGTACGGGTCGCCGCCCGCGGCCGCAGCCTCAGCGCGTTCCTCGCCGGCCAGCGTATCGCGGAACCAGCGGAATGCGCCGCCCGCGGAGAGCATCACGCCCATCGCGTGCCACGCACCCGGCACGGCATGGCAGAAGACGTGCAGCCGGCCGTCCGGCTCCGGCGCGTAGCTGTCCGCATACGCAAAGACGACGCCGCTCGTGCCGCTGGTGACGGAGATGATGCCGGGACGGACGATGCCGCTGCCGACCGCCTGCGCGGCCTGGTCGCCGCCGCCGCCGACCACCGGCGTCCCTGCGCGCAGCCCGGTGGCCGCCGCTGCACTGGCGCTGATCTTGCCCGACACGACGTGCGACTCGTAGCAGTCCGGCAGCCAGCCCATCGGGATCTCCAGCAGCCCGGCCATCGTCGCGGACCAGCGCCGGTTGCCCACGTCGAAGAGGGCCGTGCCGGAGGCGTCCGAGACTTCGGTGGCGAACTCGCCCGTGAGGCAGTAGCGGATGTAGTCCTTCGGCAGGAGGATGTGTGCGATCCTCTCGTAGACGTCCGGCTCGTTCCGGCGCACCCAGACCACTTTCGGCGCGGTGAAGCCGGGCAGCACCGCGTTGCCGGTGAGCGCAATCAGCCGCTTCAACCCGCCCGCCCAGGCCGTGATTTCCTCGCACTGGGGGCCGGTGCGCTGGTCGTTCCAGAGGATCGCAGGGCGCAGCACGTTGCCGGCCGCATCCAACAGCACTAGACCGTGCATCTGGCCGGTCAGGCCGATGCCCTGGATGTCGTCCGCCGAGACGCCGGGCATGGCGAGCGCGCGGCGAATCGCACGCTGTGCGCCGGTCCACCAGTCCGCGGGGTCCTGCTCGCTCCACAGGGGCCGGGGCGTGTACAGCGGATATTCCTCGGTCGCGCTGGCGATGACCTCGCCCTGTTCGGTGATGACCAGCGCCTTGGCGCCGGTCGTGCTGACATCGATGCCTAAGAGCATGAGACCTCCCTCCTCATTTTAGTGCCGCTTCGCCGGAACGTCTTTACGGCCTGTATAGCGCCTCCAGCCCGGCGGCGATGTGGTCGCGCCAGGCCGGGTGGTTGTGTCCGGCATGATACTCCAGGTAGCCGCCCCCGTAGCCCCGCTCAGCCAGCAGCGAGGCCATCTCCCGGTTGCCGGGCAGCAGGAAGTCGAACGTGCCGCAGTCCAGCCACACCTGCACCCCTTGCTGCGGTGGGTAACGCACCAGGTCGAACAGCACCGACTCGTAGTTGTCGAACTTGAATGCACCCGCCTGGCTCAGCACGCGGCCGATGATGCCCGGCACGCGCAGCGCAGTGAAGAGTGCCATCCGTCCGCCCGCGGATGCACCGATGACGCCGTAGCTGCCCGCAGCAGCCTGCGGCGGAACGACGTTAAGGTGTTCCTCGGCCAGCGGCAGCACATGCTCCATCACGAAGCCGACCGTCGCCTCGCTGCAGCTGTATTCGATCCCGCGCGCAGGCCCGCCGTGTGCGACCATGGCCAGCGCGATGGGCTGGATGCGTCCCTGGCTGATGAGGTTGTCCACGATGGCGGGCAGGCGGTCGCGGCGGTAATACTCGACCCCGTCATACACAACGACGAGCGGGCACGGCTCACTCACCGGCGGCTGGTACAGGTAGACCGCGCGCCTGCCGTTTGCCAGCAGCCAGCGGTTCCTGATGATGTGGCGCGTGACTTCACCCTTCGGCACGCCGCGTATGCGCTGAGTCAGCAGGGTCGGTGCGGCCTCCGGCATGTAGAAGTACGAGTTGGTGTGGCCCATGCCGTTGGGCGTGGTGCGCGGGTTGAGCGGATCGGTGATGCGGTCTTCTTGCGCCTCTCCGGTGAAGAAGGCATATTCCATGTACGCGTCGCGCGGGAGGCTCAGGGTGCAGGCCCACAGGCCGGCAGCCAATCGCTCCCATGCCGGCGAGGATTGGGTGTCCCAGCCGTTGAAATCGCCCGCGATGAGCGGCGGTGCGGTCCCCTGCCAGAGCAGGGTGGCATTCTCGCCCTGAATCACCGGCGTGCCGGTCGCCTGTGCTGTATGCAGAAGTGGATGGGGCACACTTGCCTCCGTCGGGGTAAGCTCTGCGCTTATATTAACACAATGGGGCGCCCGTGCCAATACCGCATGAACGAACTGGCGCGTTTCACGCGGGGGCAGACGCGGCCATCGCGAATACGCGAATGGCGCTGCGGCGCTGGGCACGCATACACGAATAGCCCTGCCGCGACGCACGCCATTCGCGGATTCGTGGCGCGCCCGCAGGCGCATTGGTATATTCGCGATGGCTGCGCCCCCAATGTGAAACGCGCCTGGAACGAACTGGCTGGATCTATGTGATAGCCCTTGCCCGCGTGAGAAACCCGGTTTTTGCCAAAAACCGGGTTTCTTTGACAATGCGCGGCTGCCCGGCTAAAATGACCGAATGTCCTGTGGCTGACCTCTGAAATGGAGCGTGTTATGCGACAAACGCAGAGCTATTACGATCTAGATTTGCCGGCGCGGCTGCTGTTGGGCCCCGGGCCCAGCATGGTGCATCCGCGCGTGCTGCGCGCGATGGCGACACCGCTGGTGGGTTATCTCGACCCGAGCTACCTGGCCGTGATGGACGAGACCCAGGAACTCATGCGCATGGTGTTCCAGACGCAGAACCCGCTGACCCTGGCCCTACCGGGCACGGGCAGTGCGGGCATGGAGGCCGCGCTCTACAACTTCATCGAAGAGGGCGACCCGGTGCTCATCTGCGTCGCGGGGTATTTCGGGGAGCGGATGGTCGAGATGGCGACCCGCGCGCGGGCCGACGTGCGCCGTATCGATGTGCCCTGGGGCCAGGTCATCAGCGAGCGGCAGGTGGCGCAGGCGCTGGACGAGCGGCCCGCCAAGCTCGTTGCCATTGTGCACGGCGAGACCTCGACGGGCATCGCCCAGCCCCTCCACGGCATCGCGGAGGTTGTCCATCGCCACGGCGCGCTGCTGTTGGTGGACACGGTCGCCTCGCTCGGCGGCGTCTCCGTGCCGGTGGACGAAATCGGCATCGACATCTGCTACACCGGCTCGCAGAAGTGCCTGAGCGCACCGCCCGGCCTCGCGCCCATCACGGTCGGCCCGCGCGCGGAAGCTGCGCTCGCGGCGCGCACGACCAAAGTGCAGAGCTGGTATCTCGACCTCACGCTTCAGCGCAAGTATTGGAACGCGGAGCGGGTCTACCACCACACCGGCCCGGCCAGCATGATGTTCGCGCTGCGCGAGGCGCTGCGATTGGTGGCCGAAGAAGGTCTCGCCGCCCGCTTCGAGCGTCACGCACAGGTCAGCCGGCTGCTGTGGGAAGGGCTGGAAGCGCGCGACATGTCCATGCTGGTGCCGCCCGAATATCGCCTGGCGAGCCTGACGACGGTGCGCGTGCCTGCGGGCGTGGATGAGGCCGCGGTGCGCGGCCGGCTGCTGGCCGAATACAACGTGGACGTTGCCGGCGCGCTCGGTACGTTGAAGGGCCGGTACTGGCGGGTCGGTCTCATGGGGCAGTCCTGCCGCCCGGAAAACGTCGTCACCCTGCTGGGTGCGCTCGACCGCGTGTTGGCGGGTTAGGGCGGCGGAAAGGCGGCTGTTTGATTCGGATTGTCTATACGGCAGCGCTGGTGTGGTTGAGCCTCTATGCGCTCCAATCACTGGCACTGACGTTGTTGTACCTCCGGCATCGCCGGACGGTTGCGTCGCGGGCGGATATCGCCGACGGAGACTGGCCGCACGTCGCGGTGCAACTGCCGGTCTACAATGAGCGGCACGTCGTCGAGCGGCTGATTGACGCAGCGGCTACGCTGGATTACCCGGCGGACCGGCTCACCATTCAGGTGCTTGACGACTCCACCGACGACACGACCGCACTTGCGGAGGCGCGGGCGGCCTATCACCGGCAGGCCGGCATCGATGTGCAGGTGCTGCACCGGGCCGACCGGCAGGGCTTCAAGGCCGGCGCGCTGGCCTGGGGGTTGACGCAGACCGATGCGGAAGTTGTCGCAGTCTTCGATGCGGATTTCCGGCCCCAGCCCGACTTCCTGCGGCGGACCGTGCCGGTCTTGCAGGCGCAGCCTGATGCGGGCATGGTGCAGACCCGCTGGACCCATCTGAACGAGGAATACTCTCCCCTGACCCGCGTCCAGTCGCTCGCGCTGGACGGGCATTTCGTCATCGAGCAGACCGCGCGCAGCCGCGCCGGATTGCTCATCAACTTTAACGGTTCGGGTGGGCTGTGGCGGCGGGCCTGCATCGAGGATGCGGGCGGCTGGCAGGCCGACACCATGACCGAGGATATGGACCTGAGCTACCGCGCCCAGCTCGCGGGGTGGCGCTGCCTGTATCTGCCGGATGTGGAAGCCCCCGCGGAGTTGCCCGCGCAGATGGAGGCGTTCAAGCGCCAGCAGGTGCGCTGGGCGAAGGGCTCCATCCAGTGCCTCCGCAAGCTGAGCTGGCCGATTCTGCGCAGCAAACTGCCGCTGCGCCAGAAGCTCATGGCTCTGGTGCATGTCAGCGGGTACTTCACGCAGCCCCTGGTCGTCATCCTGCTGCTGACGTCCCTGCCGCTGCTGCTGCGGCCGCAGCCTGAGTCGGGCGTCTGGCTGCTGTTCGGGCTGGCGGGGTTGGGGCCGCCGCTGCTCTTTGCCATCAGCCAGGCGGCGCTGCACCCGCGCTGGCCGCAGCGGCTGCTGTACCTGCCCATTTTCCTGGTTGTCGCGGCGGGCATCACCTTCAGCACGTCGCGTGCTGTGTACGAAGGGCTGACGCGGTGGGGCGGCACGTTTCGGCGGACGCCGAAGTTCCGGCTGGAAGGCCGCGAGGGCCGCTGGGCCGACAGCGTCTACCGCCTGCGGCCGGATTGGACGATCCTGGGCGAGTTCGGGCTGATGGCCTATGCGCTGGCAGGGCTGGTGCTGGCATGGCAGCACGGGCAGTACGGCAGCATGCCGTTCCTCGTCCTTTGTGCGCTCGGCTATGGCATCGTCGCCTGGACGGGCCTCTGGCAGTCGCGGCCGGCGCTCCGCCGGGTCTCCGGTACATCCTGAACGAGGAAACAAGAATGCTAGTCAGAGCTGCTAAGGTCCTCTCTCTCAGCCTGGTCATCTTCAGCGTATTGTCGAATCTCGTCTCCCGGCCGGCCCTGACCGAGTCCGCGCCTGGCCCGCAGCCGCTGGCCGCAGGCGCGGACGGTTTCGCACTGGCCTGGGTGGTGATGGCAATTCTCGGCGCGGCCCTGCTGTATGCGCTGATCGGGGCCGTTCTCCTGGCACTGGGCCGGGAGGTTCCCGCGGTGCCGGGCGGCGCTTCGGTCGTAATGCCGGTCATGTCGTTGTTGGGCCTGGGCGTCGCGCTTTACCTGACCTATGTCGAGACGCAGGACGTGGCCGCAGTGTGCGGTCCGGTCGGTGACTGCAACGCGGTGCAGGCCAGCCCGTTCGCCACCCTGTTCGGCGTGCTGCCGGTCGGATTGCTCGGTGCGCTGGGCTACATCGGCATCCTGGCGGCCTGGGCCGCAGGCAGGTTCGGGCCGCCTGCGCTCGCCCGGCTGGCCGGGCCCGCGCTCCTGGGCATGGCGCTCTTCGGCGTCATCTTCAGCATCTACCTGACTTACCTGGAGCTGTTCATCATCAAGGCCGTCTGCCTGTGGTGCCTGTCGTCTGCGGTGCTGATTTCACTGGTGCTCGTGCTGGCGGTCGGGCCGGCGGCTGCTGCGCTGGCAGGCGCCGACGAGGACTGAACGGGTTCTACATTTGGTGCGCTGCCCCAGGACTTTGACAGGTCTGCGAAACGCAGTACAATGACGTGCATTGAGTCAATATACAATCCCATTCAAGGAGTCTATGATGCTGAGCAACACCCTTCTTACCGCTCTCAACGATCAGATCAAGCACGAGCTATACTCGGCTTACTTCTATCTCTCCATGTCTGCTTACTGCGATGCAAACAACATGCGGGGTTCCGCCTCCTGGCTGGCGATGCAGGCGAAAGAAGAGCAGGAACACGCGCTCAAGTTCTTCGGGTACATCCAGGACCGCGGCGCCGCGGTGACACTGCAGGCGATCGACCAGCCGCCGACGACCTTCGGCTCGCTGCTGGACATCTTCGAGCAGGTGCAGCAGCACGAGGCGCTCGTCACCGGCCTGATTACCCGGCTGTATGAGCTGGCACTGCAGGAGAAGGATTACCCGACCCAGATCATGCTGCAGTGGTTCATCGACGAACAGGTCGAGGAAGAGAAGCATGCGGCGGAAATCGTGGACATGCTGCGCATGGTTGGCACGCAGGGCCACGCCCTCTTCATGGCCGACGCGCAACTGGGACGCCGCGGTAAGGGCTGAGCCGGCGGACGATCTTTGAGCTATGTGCGAGGCGGGCGCGCTCTGATGAGCCGCCCGCCTCGCTGCTTGTCTGCGGTCTGCGGCTGGGCTAAAATGAGCACGGCAGCATGACTTTTCTGATGAGGTATTGAAACGATGAGGCAGGAGCAGGAAGCCGGGCAGCTTGTGCCCGTGCGGGATACGCAATTGTATGTCGTCGAGCGCGGGCAGGGGAGCCCGGTCATCGTGTTGCACGGCGGGCCGGGCCTCGACCACCAGATGTTCGGCCATTATCTCGATCCGCTGGCCGGTCGCTGGCGGCTGTTGTTCGTGGATCAGCGCGGGCAGGGCCGCTCCGGCCCGGCGCCGGCAGAGACTTGGACGCTCGAGGAGATGGCCCGCGACGTGAGCGGGTTGGCCGATGCGCTCGGCCTGGCCCGCTATGCGGTGCTCGGTCACTCCTATGGCGCGTTCGTCGCGCTGCAGCACGCGGTGGACGATCCTGGCGCTGCGGCCGCGACCATCGTCTCTGCCGGCATCCCTTCGTCCAGCTATCTCTCGCATGTCGAAACGAGTCTCGCCGCCTTCGATGAGCTGGAGCTGCGCGAGCGGCTTGTTATCTCCTGGGCGCGCGAGCGGGTGGTGCGGGATGCGCAGGATGCGGTCGACCTGCTGCACGACCAGTGGCCGTTCCACTTTGCCGATCCGTATGACTCGCGCATTGCTGAATACGAGGCCGCAACCGGCGGCATGGTGTACTCGGCGGAGGTGCTGCGCCATTTCGCCAACGCAGAGTACGGCGGCATCGAGGTCGCGGACCGGCTGGCCCAGGTCACACAGCCCGTGTTGGTCCTGGCCGGACGGCATGATCGCTCCTGCTCGGTGGCCGCTGCACAGGCAATTGCCCGCGGCGTGCCCGACGGCCGGCTGGTGGTTTTTGAGCAGAGCGGGCACATGATGTTTGTTGAGGAGAACGCGGCCTATGTCGCGACGGTCGCGGCCTTCCTGGAAGATGTGCTCTGAGTCCAGTCACTGAAACTGTTCTGCAGGTCGGTGGTGGCCGGTGCCGCTCAACGCCGGAGCCAGACGAGCTCACGCAAAGCCGCTAAGACCGCAAAGATTTACATAATTCTGGACTTTGCGTCTTAGCGTGAGCCTCAGCCAGGGGCGTCATGGGGAAGGGTGTGTGATGGGAAACGTGGGTATCGAGATGCTGATCATCCTGTTGCTGGTCGTGCTGAACGGCATCTTCTCCATGTCCGAGATCTCGGTGGTCTCCGCGCGCAAGGCGCGCTTGCAGCAGCGGGCCGATATGGGCGACCCGCGCGCGCGGTCTGCCCTTGAGCTGGCGCGCGACCCGGACGAATTCCTGTCCACCGTCCAGATTGGCATTACCCTGATCGGCATCCTCGCAGGCGCATTCGGCGGCGCGCGCATCGCAGACCCCCTGGCGGATTTGCTGGCCGTGCGCTTCCCTGCAACGGCGACCTACAGCCAGACCCTTGCCATGGCACTTGTCGTGAGCGCAATCACCTATCTGTCTCTCGTCATCGGCGAGCTGCTGCCCAAGCGTCTCGGCCTGAACAATCCGGAAGGCATCGCCTCCATCGTCGCAGGCCCGATGAGCGGCCTGTCCCGCATTGTCGCACCGCTGGTGTGGCTGCTGACCGTCTCCACCGACCTGCTGATCCGGCTGCTCCGGGTGCCGGCGGCCTCCGAACCCGCAGTGACGGAAGAGGAAATCAAGGTGATGCTGGAGCAGGGCGCGGAGCTGGGGGTGCTTTCGGCTGCGGAGAGTGAGGTTGCGCAGCGGGTCTTCCGTCTGGGCGAGCGTCGCGCAGGCACACTGATGACCCCCCGGCCTGAAATCGTCTGGCTCGACATCGAGGATTCGTGGGATGAGATGTGCGAGCAGATTGTGGAGAGCGGCCATGCGCGCTTTCCGGTGTCGCGCGGCAGCCTGGACAATGTCATCGGAATCGTCGAAGCCAAGACCTTGTTGGGCTGCCGGTTGACCACAGGCGAAGTGGACATAACCTCGGCCATGCGCGCGCCGCAGTTCGTGCCTGAGACCTTCCCCGCAGTTCAGCTCCTGGACCTGTTCCACAACTCGCGGCTGCACCTGGCCCTGGTAGTTGATGAATTCGGCAGCATCCAGGGCCTTGTCACGGTACACGACTTGCTGGAGGCTGTTGCAGGAGACATCACCGCGGCGGGTGAGCACGCGGAAGGGGCGCTGGCCGTGCGGCGGCCCGATGGCTCATGGCTGCTGGACGGCACGCTGCCCGCAGGCGACTTTGCTGAGCTGTTTCGGGTCAGTGACCTGCCCGGTGCACAGGAAGGCACCTACGAGACGCTTGGCGGTTTTGTGATGATGAACCTGGGGCGCATCCCGCAACTCACCGATAAGTTCGAGTGGCAGGGGTATCACTTTGAGGTCGTAGACATGGATGGGCACCGCGTGGACAAGGTGCTGGTTATGCCGCCCTCCGCTGCCGCGGAGACAGGCGACTAAGAACGCCTAACAAAACCGTGGCTTCTCTGTTGGTAGTAGGCGCTTTAGCGCCACAGCGTACACGGGCGCTAAAGCGCCTACTACGAACCGAATTATATGGCTGCAAGTTCTGTTATGTGCTCTAAGGAGGCCGGCCCATGAAGCGACTGGTCATCATCGGCGCGGGATTGGCCGGGCTGGCCGCGGGCGTCTATGCGCAGAGGAACGGCTACCAGACGCACATCTTCGAGCACGCGTCGCAGCCGGGCGGCGTTGCCGTCAGTTGGCGCCGCGGCGAGTATACCATCGATGGCGGCATCCACTTCCTCATGGGCCACCGGCCCGGCCAGTCCCTGTATGGACTCTATCAACAACTTGGCACCGCGGGGCCCGACGCCTGCGTGGATCTGACGGATTACGGCGACTTCGTGGATGAGCCGTCGGGCCGTCGCCTGGCGGTCACGGCTGACCTGGCACGCTTCGCAGATGATTGGCGCGTGATCTCTCCTGACGATGGCCCCTTCGCGGAGCGCATCGTGCGGGGTGCGGACGCCTTCCGCGGCGCGGGCGCGTTCGACATCGGCATGGGGGAGCCGCCGGAGCTGGCCGGACCGCTGGCCTCGGCGCGCATGTTGTGGGAGATGCGTCGGGTGCTGCCTTATTTCACGGGGGAGCCGGCGCGGCCGATGGGTGCTCTTGCGCCGCAGATCAAGGACCCCTTTCTGCGTGCGGTCTACTGCAACCTGTTCCTGCCCGAAGTTCCCGCCTGGTTTCTGTACATGCTCCTCGCGCTGGTCGCAGACGGGCAGTTGGGGCTGCTCAAGCGCGGCTCCACCGGCTTCGTCGCACCCATCGCGGAGCGGTTCCGCCAGCTTGGCGGCGAATTGACCTGCGGTGCGACGGTCGAGCAGATCCTCGTCGAGGAGGATGCCGCGGCCGGGGTCAGGCTGGCCGGCGGTCGGGTCGAACGGGCCGATGCAGTCATCTCCGCGGCAGACGGTTACAGCACCATCTTCGAGATGCTGGGCGGGCGTTATGCGGACGAAGCGATCCGGACCCGCTATCGCGATTGGCCGCTCATCCGGCCGATGGTCATGCTGAGCTACGGCGTCAGGCGGAGCTTCGCGGGCGAGCCGCATCTCCGCGTCTTCCAACTGGCGGAGCCGCTGGCCGTCGGTCCGCAGGCTGTCCCGCAGGCCGTCTCGGCCCTGATGCTGCGCATCTTCAACTATAGCGACCACTTCGCGCCGCCGGGCAAGACGGTCATCCAGGCGACTTTCGATGCCGAGTGGGATTACTGGCGTAGCCTGCGGGACGATCCTCCTGCTTACGAGGCCGCGAAGACGCGGCTCGCCGGTCAGGTGCTGGCCCGGCTGGAGCGCCACTATCCTGGCCTAGCGGCTCAGGTGGAGGTTACCGACGTCGCCACGCCCTATACGACGTGGCGCTACACGCGCAATCGGGAGGGCGCATACGAGGGCTGGCTGCCGTCTCCGCGCCTCCTGATGACGACGCTGCCGCGCACGCTGCCGGGCCTGCGGCGTTTCGCAATGGCAGGCCAGTGGGTCATGCCTGGCGGCGGCGTGCCCACATGCCTGCTCTCAGGCCGCGATGCCGTCCGCATCCTGTGTCGCCAGGCCGGTGTCACCTTCCGGCCCGACTGAGCATCTGACCTAGATGGAACAACTCGATATCTGATTGACAGGCGTTCGAGGCGTCGGCTATAATCCTGTGACTTGAAGCACTGAGAATTCTGCGAGGGGGTGTCCATGACTAGCAACCCGTTCGGCGCGCGTGCCGTCCTGGAAGGTTCGCGAGAGCCTGTTTACTACTACCGGTTGAGCGCATTGGAGGAGGCCGGACTCGGCGCAATCTCCCGCCTGCCGTATTCGATCAAGGTGCTGCTGGAGGCGCTGCTGCGCCAGGTGGACGGCTTCGCGGTCACCGAGGAAGATGTAAAACATCTGGCGGCGTGGGATGCGGCCAATGTCGCAGCCGTGGAACTGCCGTTCAAGCCCGCGCGCGTCATCCTCCAGGATTTCACCGGCGTGCCCGCAATCCTCGACCTGGCGGCCATGCGCTCCGCAATGGCCCGCGCCGGCGGCGACCCGCGTCGCGTCAACCCTCTCATCCCCGTCGATCTGGTCATCGACCATTCGGTGCAGGTCGATCAGTTCGGTTCGCAGTACGCGCTCATGTATAACGCAGAGCGCGAGTTCGAGCGGAACCGTGAGCGCTACGAGTTCCTCAAGTGGGGCCAGAAGGCTTTCGACAACTTCAACGTCGTGCCACCCGCTACGGGCATCGTCCATCAGGTGAACCTGGAATTCCTGGCGAGCGTCGTGCAGACGCGGCAGGTGAACGGCGACAAGGTCGCGTTCCCCGATTCGCTCGTGGGCACGGACAGCCATACGACCATGATCAACGGGCTGGGCGTGCTCGGCTGGGGCGTGGGCGGCATCGAGGCGGAAGCCGTCATGTTGGGCCAGCCGATCTACATGCTGGCGCCGCAGGTCATCGGCTTCAAGCTGACCGGCGCGCTGCCCGAAGGCTCGACTGCCACGGACCTCGTGCTGACCATCACCCAGATGCTGCGCGCACGCGGTGTGGTGGATAAGTTCGTGGAGTTCTACGGGCCGGGACTCAGCCGCCTGACGCTGCCGGACCGCGCGACCATCGCCAACATGGCGCCGGAGTACGGCGCGACCATGGGCTTCTTTCCAGTCGACGCGGAGACGCTGCGCTACCTGGCGTTGAGCGGCCGCTCCGAGGAGCTGGTGGACCTGGTGGAGCGGTACTGCAAGGCCCAGGGCCTCTTCCGCACCGACGATTCGCCCGATCCGGTGTTTACCGATGCGCTCGAGCTGGACATGAGCACCGTCCGGCCGAGCATGGCCGGGCCGCGGCGTCCGCAGGACCGCGTGCTGCTCGACGGCGTCAAGGAGAGCTTCCGCAAGGTCTATCCCAAAGAAGCGGAACGCATCACGCATGTCCCGACGCGCGCCGCCGATGCGAGCGCCGGCGACCTGGAGGACGGTGCGGTCGTCATCGCAGCCATCACCTCCTGCACCAACACCAGCAATCCGAGCGTGATGGTCGGCGCGGGATTGGTGGCGAAGAAGGCCGTCGAACGGGGCCTCAAGCCCCGGCCGTGGGTCAAGACCAGCCTCGCGCCCGGCTCGCAGGTCGTTACCCGCTATCTGGATGAGGCCGGGCTGACCCCGTATCTGGAGCAGTTGGGCTTCTACACGGTCGGCTACGGCTGCACGACCTGCATCGGCAACTCCGGCCCGCTGCCCGAAGAGGTGGCCCTGCCCATCGTCGAGAAGGGGCTGGCGGTGGCCGCGGTGTTGTCCGGCAACCGCAATTTCGAGGGCCGCGTGCATCCGCTCGTGCGCGCGAACTACCTCGCCAGCCCGCCGCTGGTGGTGGCTTACGCGCTGGCCGGCACCATCGACATCGACCTGGCGCAGGACCCGCTTGGCGTGGATGCCGAGGGCAACCTGGTGTATCTGCATGACCTCTGGCCGACGCAGGACGAAGTGCGCGAGACCATCGCGGCCAGCCTGCGACCGGAGATGTTCCGCCAGCAGTACGGCAATGTCTTCTCCGGCAACGAGACATGGAACGAGGTCAAGGTCACCGAGGGCGACTACTACGCCTGGAATCCCGTCAGCACCTACATCCAGGAGCCGCCGTTCTTTGTCGGGCTGGAGCCGGAACCGGCCCCGCGCACCGACATCACGGGCGCACGGGTGCTGGCGTATTTCGGTGACAGCGTGACCACGGATCACATCTCGCCCGCCGGTTCGATTGCGACCAACAGCCCTGCAGGCCGCTACCTGATCGAGAACGGCGTGGCGGAGATCGACTTCAATTCATACGGCACGCGCCGCGGCAACCACAACGTCCTGGTGCGCGGGACCTTCGCCAACATCCGCATCCGCAACAAGCTCGTGCCCGGCGTTGAAGGTGGCTATACGCGCTATCTGCCCGCCGATGAGGAGATGTCCATCTACGAGGCGGCGATGCGCTACATCGCAGACGGCACGCCGACCGTCATTCTGGCCGGCAAGGAATACGGCACCGGCTCCAGCCGCGACTGGGCCGCGAAGGGCCCGCTGCTGCAGGGCGTCCGGGCCGTGCTGGCGGAGAGCTTCGAGCGCATCCACCGCAGCAACCTCGTCGGCATGGGCGTCCTGCCGCTCCAGTTCCTGCCGGACCAGAATCCGGAGAACCTGGGGCTGACCGGCGAGGAAACGTTCGATATCGTGGGCATTGCGGGCCAGATGCAGCCGAAGCAGCGACTGACGGTCACCGCCACCTCGCCCGATGGCACTGTCAAGGTCTTCGAGGTCGTCTCGCGCATCGACACGCCGGTCGAGGTGCACTACTACGAGAATGGCGGCATTTTGCAGACGGTCCTGCGGCAGATGATGAAGGAGTAGGAGAATCATGGCATACACGAAGATTGTCGTACCGGCGGATGGCGAGCGCATCAGCGTGCGCGAGGGCAAGTTGAGCGTGCCCCACAACCCGATCCTGCTCTGGATCGAGGGCGACGGTATCGGGCCGGATATCCTGCGCGCGTCCAAGCGTATCTGGGACGCGGCGGTGCAGCGGGCCTACGGCGGGCAGCGCCGCATCGCGTGGATGGAAATCTACGCGGGCGAGAAGGCGGCGAACCTGTTCGGCGGCGACTACTTCCCCGCCGAGAGCCTGGACGCCATCCGTGAGTTCCTGGTAGGCATCAAGGGCCCGCTGACGACACCGGTCGGCGGCGGCTTCCGCAGCCTGAATGTCGCGCTGCGCAAGGACCTCGACCTGTATGCGTGCATCCGGCCGGTCAAGTGGTATCCCGGTGTGCCCAGCCCGCTGCGCCATCCGGAGCTCGTCGATGTCGTCATCTTCCGTGAGAACACCGAGGACGTCTACGCAGGCGTCGAGTACAAGGCCGGCTCGCCCGAGGCGCAGAAGGTCGAGCGGTTCCTCAAGGAGGAGATGGGCGCGAAGTTCTGGCCCAACTCCGGCATCGGCATCAAGCCGATCAGCGAGTTCGGCTCCAAGCGGCTTATCCGCAAGGCGCTGGAGCACGCGGTCGCCAAAGGCCGCAAGAGCGTGACCTTCGTCCACAAGGGCAACATCCAGAAGTTCACCGAAGGCGCGTTCATGCAGTGGGGCTACGAGCTGGCCAAGCAGGAGTTCGGTGATGTGACCATCACCGAGCAGCAGCTCTGGGATGAATTCGGCGGCAAGGCGCCTGAGGGCAAGGTGGTGGTTAAGGACCGCATCGCGGACATCATGTTCCAGCAGATGCTCCTGCGGCCCGCGGAGTACGATGTCATCGCGACACCCAACCTGAACGGCGACTACCTGAGCGACGCAGTTGCGGCGGAGGTCGGCGGGGTCGGCATCGCGCCCGGCGGCAACGTGGGCGACTACCTGGCCGTCTTCGAGGCCACACATGGCACCGCGCCCAAGTACGCGGACCAGGACAAGGTGAATCCCGGCAGCGTGCTGCTCTCCGGCGTGATGATGCTGGACTACATCGGCTGGACCGAGGCCGCGGACGCCGTGACCCGCGCGTACACGCAGACCGTCGCGGACAAGATCGTTACCTACGACTTCGCCCGCCAGATGGACGGCGCCCGCGAGGTCAAGACGTCGGAGTTCGCGACCGCAGTGATCGAGCGACTGTAGCGTGCGGTTGCAGGTTTGCAGGTTGGAAGGTTGAAGGTTACGGGCCGCCGGTGCAGTAGAGTGCCGGCGGCCCGTTTGATTACTTACGGTTTATGGACAGGATTTACGGGATCAACAGGATTATGCATTCAGTTACCAGGACAATCCTGTGAATCCTGTCAGAGAGCGTTTGCAGCCTTCCATGAACCCGATTTTTGCCCTGACCCCGACCCTGGCCGACTGGCAGTCGTTGTTGGCCGAACCCGACAAGCAGTGGAAAACGGGCTATTCGGCCCGCACGTTGGCTTCATGCTGGATGGATGCCGACGGATTTCCGCCGGAGGTCGCCGCCGCGTTTCAAGCCGGCAGCGACCTCTTGCTGACGGGGCTGCGTGCTTTGCTTGGCGTGCCGGAATTCAAGGTGCCCTTGCCTGGTGGAGCGCGGCCCTCACAAAATGACATCTTCGTGCTGGCGCAATCCGCAGCGGGCGCGGTGGCAATCATGGTGGAGGGCAAGGGGGCGGAGTCGTTCGGGCCGACGATAGAGGAATGGCTGCGCGGAGCTTCACCCGGCAAGGTGCAGCGGTTGGCATTTTTGACGCGGACTCTGGGGCTGCCCGCAGAACTGCCCGCTGCACTACGATATCAACTGCTGCATCGCGGGGTCTCCGCGTTGCTCACCGGGGCGCAGTACCGCGCTGTGGCCGCGGTCATGTTGGTTCACTCGTTCAACCGGGAACACGCGGGCTGGTCCGATTATCAACGTTTTGCGGGTCTTTTCGGGGTAATGGCGCGTCGGGGAGAGGTGCAGCGGCTGTCCTGCGCGCCGCGGTTGCCGTTGTTCGGCGTGTGGGTGACTGGGGACGAACGGTTCTTGCAGCTTTGACGAAATTGCCCTCTATGCGAACGCAGCTACGGCGACGGGCCTCTCCTCTGCCCAGGCGTGGCGATGCATCTTGATACGTTCGATCTCGTGCAAGGTCTCAGCGGTCAGATAGCTTTCGCCGCAATGCGGACAGCTAACAATGGGCACGTTTTCGATAACTAGCAGGTCCGCCCCCTGACCATAGCTGCGCGAGACGCGACGGACGATGGCGCCGCTCTTACGACAGACGACACAGGTTATGTGCTGAAGCACGCGCCGCTTAATACACCTCATCATGTGAGCCAATGTCAAGCAACAGAATCACCTCGCGGCCGGTAGCCTCATCAGTCTCCAGGTCAAAGATGACTCGGCAGTCGTAACCGCACGCACAAGCCCACAGCCCCGACAGAACACCACCAAGCTTGTGGGTTCCGAGAGTAGGCGCAAAGACATCCGCTTCCATGGCCCGAAGTACACCATCGACTCGCTCTTGCAGCACTCGATCTCGTTTCGCCAGCCTTCGATATGCGCGCCGGAATTTCGGCGTCAGTACCAGTTGTCTCATCCAGATTCCTCAAGTGGCTGATGCAACTCCTCGATGGCTTCCTCTGCACTTTGCGCCTTGAATTTGCCCTTGCGGAATGCAGCAATGGACTTCCGCGCATCCGCTGCGATCTCCTGTCGTCGCGCCTCAGTGCGGCGCTTGCGCAGGATATCGACCAACATATCCTGCTGGTCGGGCGGAAGCTGGGAGGCGATGTCTACCGCCTGGTCCAGAGTTACCTTGTTCAGCATCACCACACGCTCCCTCTTGTCGTTTCCGATCAGGTTGTTCAGACCAACACTGCTGTGCGCCCGATGTCTTCAACCTCGCACCTTTCTGTGTACCCAGATTATAACATACATCCGCTCGAGGTCGAGAGCTTCAGTTGCGCACGCTCAGTCCCCGACCATTCGCACGATCCGCTCCACCGTGGCCTCGACGCTCAGCGCGGTGGTGTCGATGACCGTCCAGCCTTCCTGCGCCAGCCGTGCGATAACCGGGTTCATCAACCCGTAGACGATGCGAATGCCCTCGTCAATATACCCGGCTGCGGGACTGTCGCCGGAGCGCGCGAGGTTGCGCCGGTGTGCCTCGGGCTGCTCCGGGTAGAGCACGACCCGGTGCACCCCGGGTTGGTCGAGCAGGTCACGATAATCCGTGTCGCAGTTGGTATCCCAGAAGTCGTCGATGACCACGGCGAAGCCCGCCGCGCGGTAGCGCAGCGCCATGTGGACGGCGCTCGTGCGCGCCAGGTTGACCTGCAACGCCAGTTCGTCGCTCCACTCGGCCGTGGGCAGCGCCAACCCGGACACGACCATCATGCGGATGTCGTCCACCGGGATGTAGAGGCCGCGCGGGAAGCGCGCGGCCAGCGCCCGGCTCGTGCTGCTCTTGCCGACCGCGGGCGGGCCGACGATCAGGAAGATGGGTGCCGGATGTGTCTCAGCCATGCGCATGCCACCGGCACGGTTCCAGTGTCAGTTGATCGAAGCGCACCTGGAACGAGGATTGCAGCGGGCTGCACGCATACAGGCCGAAGCGCACCGGCTGTTCCGGCGGCGCAGGCGGGTCGAGCTTGCCCATCTCTGCGGTGGTCTCACCCAGCCGGTGCAGGTGGAAGATGCGCATCTGCCGGAAGTCCGTACCGTCGGGCGACGACTCGATGAGGAAGTCCGGTCCGCGGCGGCTCAGGCGATACCACATGACCGTCGGCGTGGGGATGTCGGTCGTGGCCCAGTCGGAGTAGCCCAGGTTCGTGACCACGCTGCCCAGCCGGGCCATCGAGTCATCCTCGGCCTCGGCTGATGCCTTGAACCAGTTGTCGCTGTCCTGATAGACGATGAGCCCGCACTGGTCGTACCGATTGCGGTAGGTGAACGAGGCGCGCGCGGTGAGCGTGAAGTTGTCGCGGCTCTCCCACAGCAGGGCTGGCGCATTGTCGTTGCGGAACCCGTAGTAGGTGCGCTGCCAGAAGTCGGTGCCGGGGTCGGTGGTGAGGGTGACGGATTGCTCCGTGACCTCGCAGGAGGCCGGCGGGTGCAGCCATGCGGCCGCGGACAGGTCGAGTTGCATGTCGGTTCCTTTCATGTTCTGACGTGAATGTGCAGCGGGTCTTTGGGCGATGCCGTGTGTATCTCAAGATCGGTCAGCGCAGCGGCCACGACCGTCGCGCCTGATGCCAGCAACTCCTCACGGTTGTGCGTCGATGCGATGCCGACCACGCGCATTCCCGCCGCGGCCCCGGACGCGACCCCCGCCGGTGCATCCTCGATGACGACGCACCGCTCCACCGGCAGGCCAAGCCGGGCCGCTCCCGCCAGGTACGGCTCCGGCGACGGCTTGCCCCGGCTGACTTGCTCCGCGGTAATGAGCACCCGTGGGATGGGCAGCCCGGCACGCGCCAGCCGGGCGCGGGCCAGCGCGGTGCTGCCGGAGGTCACGATGCCCCACGCGTCCGGGGGCAAGGCGGCCAGCAGATCGGCCGCGCCTGCGATTGCGATCACGCCGTCCGTGTCCGCGACCTCACGCACCGTGAACTGCTCGGCCTCCGCCGCCACATCGAGGTGCGGTGCGACGACCCGCATGGTCTCGACCGTGCGGACGCCGTGCGCGTGCTGCATGATGGTCGCCACGTCCAATCCGTGTCGGTCGGCCCAGTGCTGCCAGTGGCGCACGATGCAGGTGGTCGAGTCGATGAGCACGCCGTCCAGGTCGAACAGGATGGCATCGCACGCGAGGCGGGGCGGTGCAGGGTTCATGGGGTCGTCCGTTCCAGTAAGGTACGCGGCCGCCTGCGCGGCGGTCAGCCGCGTGAGGTGTTGCTCATCCTCGCTGCCGTTGGCGAGGTACTCGTAGTCGGTCCGGTAGAGGTAGTGCGTGCCGCACGCCGGGCACTGTTTGAGTTTCAGCTCACGGCTGCCGTAGGGCCGGAAGTCGTGCATGACGACCAGCGCGTCCGCTGCGGGCGGGAGGTGTGTGTTGTCCTCGTCTCGCCCGTACTTCTGGTATGCGGACTGCTGGTCCGCCAGCTGCGAACAGACCGGACAGGGCGGGGCAGGGGGATTACTCATGCCGCGTGCCGATCCAATCTACATCCACGCCGGCGCGCGTGCCCAGCCGTTCCATCAGCTCCCCGGTGTGCTGCTGGAGATGGCGGATCGTGTAAATCTGCAACTCCAGCTTGTTCATCGGCAGCCAGTCGAAGCCGGACGGACCCGTCAGGTCCTGCTGCGGCACAAGCTCTGCGGCCTGCTGCCGGCAGAACGCCAGGTATTCGAGCACCGTCGCCTTGTCATAAGGCTCGCCGATCTTCGGCAGCTCGTGCGGCGGCCACGGCTTCGGCCCGAGGAACTCGTAGTCCTCGCGGTGCTTGCTCCAGGGCCGGAACGTCTGCCCTGAACTCTGCAGGTAGAGATGGGTGTAGAAGAGCGCGTGATAGGCGATGCGCCAGAACTGCGTCTTGTCCTCGGGCGCATCCCAGAGCGCCGCGGGACAGCGGGTGATGGCCTGCTCGAGCATGGCGAGCGCGGCCCGATACTGTGAGATGATGACCTCGGCTGTGTGCATGTGGACCTGCTTTCTGGTAGCTGTTCAGCGTAACAAACCCGGTTTCTGTGCGAAGCATAGCTTCGCCATGAAACCAGGTTTGTGGGCCTACGCTTTCTGCCCGTCCGGGCTGCGCTGCCGATGAAGAGGAGCGTGGGGCCAGTTTAGTCCCGTCCCGCCGCAGGGTCAAGTCGGTGGCTATTGTGGGCCCGCGCTTCCGAACTTGCCTTGTGCATTTGAGTGCCCTATGGTATCATGCGCGCCGATATCGTTGGATGTAATGAGTTCTTATCCCTCTCCTTGAGGCTGCTTCATTGACCATCACCATACCCCGTGCGGCAGTGTTGCCGCGCTTGATCGAACCTGCACAGCCACCTTCGGCTACACCGCACATGCCTGTGCCCGATCCTGCCGCGCCCAATGGCCGGATGCCGCGCGGCGGACCTTTCCGGAATTACGAACGTCCCGATACAGTCACTTTCTTCCTGACTGCACCCTTCAAGCCCGCCGTCCACCTCGTCGGTGACTTCAACGGCTGGAATCCGCACGCCACGCCCATGCAAACGGATTGCCAGGGCCATTTCTGGGTGACGCTGCCGCTGACGGGGCGGATAGAATATCGGTTCGCTGTCACGATGGACGGCTCCGGCAAGCAGGTGTTCGTCGCAGACCCGTATGCGCGCGAAATCCGCTGGGATGATCGCGGGCCCAAGGCCGTCTTTTCGGCTGCACCCGATTTCGAATGGGACGAGGCCGGCTGGCAGCGCCCGCCCCTGCGCGACCTGGTCATCTACGAAATTTCCGTTCGCGATTTTGCGGGCGAGAAGCGCAACTTCGGCGAGCGGTTCGGGACGTTCGCCGGCATCCAGGCCAAACTGGATCACCTGCAGGCGCTCGGCGTCAACGCGCTGGAGCTGATGCCCATCAGCGAGTTTCCCGGCGACAGCTCGTGGGGTTACAACCCGGTCTTCTACATGGCACCGAAGTGGCTCTACGGCACGCCGAACGAGTTCAAGGCGCTGGTCAACACGGCCCACCGGCGAGGCATTGCGGTCATCCTGGACATGGTGTTCAACCATGCCTGGGCCGACCATCCTTATTACCGGATGTACCCTCCGCTCTTCGGCCCCACCGGCGAGAAACTGCCCCACCTCAATCCCTTCTTCCACCACCACAACAACGGCCATGCCAATAGCTGGGGCGGCCTCGATTGGGATCACGCATCGCCATACACCACCGCGTATATGCAGGACATCGTGCGTTTCTGGCTGGAAGAGTATCGCGTGGACGGCTTCCGGTTCGACTGGCTGGGGGGCGTCGAGTATGACCCGTGGCAGCCGCACAAGGATGGGTTCGACCCGTTCACCGGCATCGGCCCCATTGCCAAGACCGCGCGCGAGACCGCGCCCGCCTGCTACCAGATCGGCGAGTACTGGCCCATCAACGGCACGAACCCGGCCAAAACCGCGGCCCGCCTCGTCGAGCAGACCGATATCGACGCAGTGTGGAATGGCACGTTCCATCATACGTTGGAGAACTGCCTGACGCAGATGTGGCAGTGGGAACTGCAAAACCTCCAGCACGCGCTGGGCGGTTTCCGCGGCGCGGGGTTCAGCCGCGCCGACCAGGTGGTTAACTACGTCGTCAGCCACGACGAGCGCCGGCCCGAACACGAGATCCAGTTCTGGGGCGCGCACATCCAGTTGGCCGATCCTGCCGAAGCCGCGCGCTATCCCACGCGCTGGGCGCTCGCGCTGGAGAAGGCCCGGCTCGGCCTGGCCGCGCTGCTCACCTCGCCCGGCGTGCCCATGCTGCTGGCCGGGCAGGAGTTCGGCGAGGACAGCCCCCGCACCATTGAGTTCTGGCCGCTGGACTGGAAAAAGCTGGACCGTTACGAAGGCCGCCGCCAGCTCAAATACTACCAGCGGCTCATCCGCCTGCGCCACGAGCATCCGGCGTTGCGCTCGGACCACGTCGAGTATTACTGGGACGAATTCCCGCGCACGCGCGTGCTGCGGTACAAGCGGTGGGACGATGCCGGGGATGTGGTCGTTGTGGCGCTCAACTTCGATAATGCGAGCCAGAAGACCGGGCTGGGCTTCCCGCATGACGGGCTCTGGCGCGAGGCCATCAGCAACCGGGTCTATCGGATCACGGGCCACTGGCGTGACCTGACGCTGCCGGCGTGGAGCGCGATGGTGTTTGTGCCGGCCAGTTAGTTTGTAACGCGCTTGACGTCACACAAGGGGCTGGGTATAATCAGCCAGTCACTCATGGTGCAAGTCTGAACAAACCCTAACCACATGCAACGAATATTTGTGCATCCTCTGAAGGAGAGCGCCGGATGGCTGAGGAAGAGCTGGCACATAGCGAAGACACGGCGAACAGTGAAGAGCTGGGGCGACGCAAGTTCCTGACGGGTGTCATCGGTTTCGTCGGCGGTGTGGTCGCGTTCATCGTCGGGTTGCCCGCTATCGGGTATCTCATCTCGCCTGGCGTCAAGCGGCAGAACGAAGACCAGTGGCTCACGCTCGGCCCGATCAGCAGCCTCACGCCCGGCGTGCCGACCGGCTTTCCGTTCTCGCGGCGCATCAAGGACGGTTGGGTGGAGTCCACGCAGACGGGCGTCGCCTATGCTGTGACAGACGACGGCCAGAACGTCCAGGTCTTCTCCAATGTATGCACCCACCTGAGCTGCCGGGTGAACTGGGACGAGGCGCGCAATGGCTTCTTCTGCCCCTGTCATGACGGCCTGTTCGGGCTGCACGGCGAGATATTGGAAGGCCCTCCACCCCGCCCCCTCGACCAGTTCGAAACCAAGATCGAGAACGGCCAGATATCTATCCTGTTGGAGGCGTAGCGTGGCGAAAACCCCTGCTTCCGGCCCGGGACGCGGCCAGGCCATCTTCGCATGGCTGGACGAGCGCGCGGGCCTCAGCACGATCTGGAAGACCGTCTTCGCGCGCGCGGTGCCGGAGACCAACTGGTTCTACACGCTCGGCAGCGCCAGCACCATCCTGGCGATGCTCCAGATCATCACCGGCATGCTCCTGACCATCTATTACGTGCCCTCGCCGGACCACGCGTACGAATCCATCGAATACATCATGAACGAGGTCACGTTCGGCTGGCTGATCCGCGGCATGCACCACTGGGGCGCGACGCTGATGGTGTTGGTCGTCTTTCTCCACATGCTGAAGGCGTTCTTCGTGGGCGCATACAAGTGGCCGCGTGAGCTGACCTGGATCACCGGCGCGGTGCTCCTGCTGATTGTCCTGCTGCTCGGGTTCAGCGGCTACCTGCTGCCCTGGAATCAGAAAGCCTACTGGGCGACCTCGGTCGGCACGGCCATCATCGGTGCGGTGCCGGGCATCGGGCCCGCCCTGATGCGGATCGCACGCGGCGGTTCCGAGATCGGCGCAGTCACCCTGATCCGCTTCTACGGCCTGCACATCTGGTGGCTGCCGATTGCCCTGCTGGGCCTGATCGGTGTGCATCTCTACCTGATCATCAAAATAGGCATCACGCATCCGCCGGAGCGTGACGAGTAACGAGCGACCAGTAACGAGTAAAGAGTAACCAGTAATCAGTAACGAGTAAAGGGTAACGAGTAAAGAGTAGTCAGTAACCAGCAACGAGTAATGAATCCTTTCGGTCGTCTGTCACTCATTACTCATTACTCATTACTGATTACTCATTCCTAATTGTTCATTACTCGTTTTTCCTGAGCGAGGTCCCATGAACGAAGCCGAGAAGCAAGCCTATCTCGCCAAATACAAAGAGAAGAAGGCCAACGGTGAGTTGTTCTTCCCGCACTCGATCGGCAAGGACGCCATCGTGTCGCTCTTCGTCTTCATTGTGTTGGTGCTGCTCGCCGTCTTTGCGGGCGTGCCCGCGGAGCCGCCGGCCAATCCATCGGACTCATCCTATATCCCGCGGCCTGAGTGGTACTTCCTGTGGATGTTCCAGCTCCTGAAGTATTTCCCCGGCCAGCTCGAGGGCGTGGCGATTGTGGGTCTGGGCGTGCTGATCGCTGTCGGGCTGTTCGGCCTGCCGTTCTTTGACCGCAGCGCCAAGCGCCACCCGCGCAATCGACCCATCGCCAGCCTCGTGATGATTGGGATCGTGGCCGGCATCGTGTTCCTCACCATTCAGGCTGTCGTGACGACCCCGCCCCAGGCCGAAGCCATCTCGATTGCCGGCGGCGAGGAGGCCAAGATTGCCGCGGGCGAGCAGTTTTACATCGAGTACTGCGCGGCGTGTCACGGCGAGGCAGGCGAGGGCGCGGAAATCGAGAACCAGCCGGGCGAGTTCACGAATCCGCTCAACGACCAGGACTTCCTGACTACGCACACGGACGACAACATCTTCAACGTCATCGACTACGGGTGGGACTCGCTGGGCATGCCGCCGTTCGGCCTGCGCTACGGCGGCGCGCTGACCGATCCGGATATCCGGGCCATCGTGGCGTTCATCCGCGCCTGGTACGTCGTGGAGGACGAGGAAGGCACGGAGAACCTGGCCCTGGTCGAGACGCCGAGCTTCAGCCAGCATGTGAAGCCCATCTTCGATAAACGCTGCCTGAGCTGTCACGGACGCCGCGTCAAGGGCGGGTACAGCGTCGAGACGTACGAGCAGGTGATGAACTCCGGCGACAACCCGCCGGTCATCATCCCGGGCGATGCGGCGAACAGCATCCTCGCGCAGATGTTGCGCGGCATCGAGACCCCGGCCGGCGGGCAGATGCCGCCGGGTCGCCCGCTTCGCGCGGACCAGATCGACCTGGTAGAGCGCTGGATCAACCAGGGCGCGCTGAATAACTGAGGACGGGGTTACTGGTTACTCATTACTCGTTACTCATTGCATGACGAGTAACGAGTAATAAGTAAATACGCTTCGCGATTCGATGAGAGGGAAGCATGAGTAAACTTGCACGGGTGTCGCTGCCCAGGGCACTGGCCTATCGCGGCGGACAGCCGATGATCGCCTGGCTGCTCCACCGCATCAGCGCCATCGGCATCGTGGTCTTCGTGTCCATGCACATCTGGGCTGCATTCTTCCTGTACGCCGTAGAGGGCACGACCGGGAGCATCGCGGGGGCGCTCACCGACTTCTACGAAGCGCTGCCCATGCAGATATTCGTGCTGTTCTGCGTGCTCTACCATGCGATCAACGGCCTGCGCATCGTCGTCCTCGACATGTGGCCCGCGCTCTACCGGTTCAACCGCGAGGCCATGTGGGTGCAGTGGGCAATCTTTCTGCCGCTGTTCCTGCTGCCTGCCGTGCTCATGATTACGGGCGGACACTAAGGAGGCTGTGATGGCGATGACCGGTGCATTACCGCGCGGGCGGACAGGCAGCAAGTTCGAAACGTATATGTGGTTTTTCACGCGCCTCACAGGTATTCTGTTCCTGCTGATGGGCGCGTTCAATATCGTCTATGCCAATCTTGCGGGCGGGCAGGGCAACATGGACGTCGGTGCGCAGATGCGCTGGGCTTTCTTCCCCATCTCGTTCCATGTCGAGTCCAGCGCGGTGGAAGTGACGCCCAATTTCGCCAATCCCTTCTGGCAGGTGTACAGCTTCCTGCTGCTGACGTTCACGGCCACGCACGGGTACAACGGCATCCGGGTGATCCTGCAGGATTACGTCCGCCACCCGCTGCTGCTGGCGTGGCTGAAGGCGCTGCTGTTCCTGCTGTGGGCCGGGCTCATCCTGGCCGCAATCTACCTGATCTTCGTCTTCGCAGGCTGACGCCTTCGGTTTGCCCCGGCGGCTGTGCGGGGTGGGCGGGCGCAGGCGCTGCGTGTTGAAAGGAGCTGATAGCCGATATGGTGCATCGTTTTGACGTGATCGTCGTCGGCGCCGGCGGCGCAGGCTTGATGGCGGCGCTCTATGCGTCTCGGGGCGCAAAGACCGCGGTCATCAGCAAGCTGTATCCCACCCGGTCGCATACGGGCGCGGCTCAGGGCGGCATCGGCGCGGCGCTTGGCAATATGGAAGAAGATCACGCTGAGTGGCACATCTTCGACACCATCAAAGGCTCGGACTACCTGGCGGACCAGGACGCGGTCGAGATCCTGTGTCATGGCGCCATCGAGATGGTCTACGAGCTTGAGCATATGGGTCTGCCGTTCGATCGCACGCCGGAAGGGCGCATTGCGCAGCGGCCCTTTGGCGGCCATACGAACAACGCCACCAAGCAGCCCGTGCGCCGGGCCTGCCACGCCGCGGACCGCACGGGCCACATGATCCTGCAGACGGTCTATCAGCAGTGCATCAAGAACAACGTGGCCTTCTTCGACGAGTACCAGGTCTTGGACCTCCTGGTGAACTCGCAGGGGCAGGTTGCGGGCGTGGTTGCGATCCATATCGACAGCGGCGAGATCCACACCTTCCATGCCAAGTCGACCATCTTCGCAACGGGCGGCTTCGGGCGCATCTGGAAGATCACGTCAAACGCATATGCACTCACCGGCGACGGCGTGGCCGTGGCATACCGCCGCGGCGTCCCGCTGGAGGACATGGAGTTCTACCAGTTCCACCCGACCGGCATCCTCAACCTCGGCATCCTGCTGACGGAGGGCGTGCGCGGGGAGGGCGGCGTGCTCATCAACGGGCAGGGCGAACGCTTCATGCCGAAGTACGCACCGACGGTCAAGGACCTGGCCTCGCGCGACGTGGTGTCGCGGGCCATCTACCAGGAGATTCGGGCGGGCCGCGGGGTCGACGGCAAGGACTTCGTCTGGCTCGACGTGCGGCCGGAGACGGTCAACAAGTATTTCGCAGAAGACGGCATCAAGAATCCGGACGGCACGCCCCGGCGGCTGACCGCCACCATGATCCGTCAGAAGCTGCCGGACATCTCGGACTTCTGCAAGACCTACCTCCAGGTTGATCCGGTCAAGCAGCCGATGGCGATCCAGCCGACCGCGCACTATGCGATGGGCGGCATCCCGACCGATAACGATGGCCGGGTGGTCATCGACAGCGCGAACACCCCCATGCCCGGCTTCTTCGCGGCAGGCGAGTGTGCATGCGTGTCGGTGCACGGCGCGAACCGCCTGGGCACGAATTCCCTGGTGGACATCCTCGTGTTCGGCCAGCGGGCGGGCGTCCACGCGGCGCAGTATGCCAACGGCGTCGACTGGCCGAGCCTGCCTGCCGATAGCGAATCCGCCGCGCGTGCCGGCCTCGAGGCCCTGCGCAGCAGCACCGGCCACGAATCCGTCGCGGACATTCGCCGGGAGATGCGCGAGCTGATGATGGACCACGTTGGCGTGTACCGGACGGCCGAACTGCTGGAGGAAGCGTTGCAGCGGCTGGAGCAGCTCCAGGACCGGTTCCGCAATGTCTCCGTCATGGACAAGGGCAAGCGCTGGAACACCGAATTGCTCGAAGCGTGGGAGCTGGGCTGCATGTTGGACCTGGCCCAGGTGACGGCGGCTGCCGCGCTGGAGCGGCAGGAGAGCCGGGGCGGCCACTACCGCGAGGACTTCCCCGAGCGCGACGATGTGAGTTGGCTCAAGCATTCGCTGGCGTATCGTGCCGAAGATGGCACGGTCGAGATGGATACAAAGCCCGTGAAGCTGGGCCGCTACGCACCGGCCAAGCGGGTCTATTGATGGATTGGGGGGCACGATGAGAGTACGGGTCAAAATCCGTCGCTTCAACCCGGAGAAGGATCGTAAGCCCTACTGGGCGACCTATACGGTGGACGCGGAGCCGACCGACCGGGTGCTGGACTTGCTCGTGCAGATCAAGAGCTACCAGGACGGTTCGCTGACGTTCCGGCGCTCCTGCGCGCACGGCGTCTGCGGCTCCGATGCCATCGTCATCAACGGGCGCAACCGGCTGGCCTGCAAGGAGCTGGTGCAGGATGTCGGCAGGAGCATCCAGATCGAGGCGCTGCGCGGGCTGCCCGTCATCAAGGACCTGGTGGTGGATATGGAGCCGTTCTTCCGGCAGTATCGCTCCATCCTGCCGTTCCTCATCAACGATGAGCCGGCGCCCTACACCGAGCGCCTGCAAAGCCCCGAGGCGCGCGAGCGGTACGATGACACGACGAAGTGCATCCTGTGCGCGGCCTGCACGACCTCATGCCCCAGCTTCTGGGCGAACTCCAGCTTCGTCGGGCCGGCGGCCATCGTGCAGGCGCACCGGTTCATCTTCGATGATCGCGACCGGGGCGCGCAGGCCCGCCTCGCCATCCTGGCCGAGGCGACGGGCGTCTGGCGCTGCCGCACCATCTACAACTGCACGGAGGCCTGCCCGCGCGATATCCAGATCACCCAGGCCATCGGTGAGGTGAAGAAGGCGATTACGACCGGCGAGATTCGGTAGCCCGGTCGCATCGCGATAATCCGACACAAAGACCTTCGGGGTCGACCTCGAAGGTCTTTCTTGTTTCGATGCCGTCAGTCGCCGGGCAACTGCCGCTCCCGGAACATATCGACGTAGCGAATGCCCAGGAAGGGCAGTCCTTCCTCATTCTCGCCGAGCCTCACCTCGGCAGACAGGGTGCGCTCCCCGCGCAACACCTGAAGTGTTAGCTGATCGCCCGGTTCGTAAGTAGCAATGATATCCGCGAGCCGGTGGTTTGCGTCCACGGGCACGTTATCAACGCGCATAATCAGGTCGCCGACGCGCAGCCCCGCGTCATCTGCGGGTGAGTCCGCGATGACCTCGCGCACGAATGCCCCGCTCATGCCCAGGTTCGGCACGGCAGGCACCTCGGGGAAGTCCGGCATCCGCGGCATGTCCGGCATTTCAGGCATCTCCGGCAGTTCCGGCATCTCCGGCATATCGGGCAGGCTGAAGCGCTCGACCGGCGCGACATCGGCCGGGGCAGCCTGGCGGGCGATGAGATAGGCGACTGCGCCGCCCATGAACAGGCCGCCGCAACAGCCGAATATCAGCGCAATGACACCGACAAGCAGGGCAATCGTGCCGGTGCGGGTTGGTTCCGGCGTAGGGTTCATCTTCAAGCTCCTGACAATGGAAGGATGCTGCTAAGTTACTACAAATCGAACCGATTGACAAGCACTATTCAGGATGCTATAGTGCAGGCGTGGCCTGAACTTCGTTGCTCCGGGGTCATTTGCACCTGATTCTTCTCAGTGGAGGAAGCATGACTCGTCCCTTCATTAAGGCCGGTATCTTCGGCGGGATTGCCCTGCTGGTCCTGAATCTCCTCGGCCTCATTCCTGTGGTGGGCCTGTGTACGCTGCCGTTGAGCCTGATCGCATACGGCGCGGTCGGCGCGCTGGCCGCCTCGTGGATGCCGGCGCCGCGCACGCCCGGCTCGGCCGCGGGCGAGGGCGCGCTGGCCGGGCTGATTGCCGGCCTCATCGCCGGCATCCTGCAAGTCATCCTGACGCCCCTCAGCCTCGCCATGTCGGGCGGCACGCAGACGTTGGTGAACCAGCTACCCGCGGAGAGCCTGCGCCAGCTCGAGGAGCTGGGGCTGAACCCTGAGGCCATCTTCGGGCCGGGCACGTTTGCCGGGTTCGCGCTGGTGTGCTGCCTGCCGCTGACGCTGGTGCTCGGCGCGGGGCTGGGCGCGCTGGGCGGCGTGATTTACGCGTCGGTGCGATCTGAGAATATGGGGTAAGGGGTTTCTGATACATGAACCCGTTTTGTTCAACAGAACGGGTTCGTGAGGCCCACAACCATGTCCACCCGAGCCATTCTGCACGTCGATCTCGACGCTTTTTTCGTCGCGGTCGAGCGGCTCGATAACCCGGCATTGATCGGCGTGCCGGTCATCGTCGGGGGCCGGGCCGAGGTGCGCGGGGTGGTGGCGTCCGCCTCGTACGAGGCGCGGAAGTTCGGCATCCACTCCGCGATGCCCACGGCCCAGGCGCTGCGCCTGTGCCCGCACGCGGTGCTCGTTTCCGGCCACCGCGGCCGCTATTCCGAGATGTCCGACCGGGTGATGGCGATCCTGGCGGATTATACCCCGCTGCTCGAACCCCTCTCCATCGACGAAGCCTTCCTGGATGTCAGCGGCACGGAGGCCCACTATGGCCCGCCCGGCCGCCTCGCCCAGGCCATCCAGGACCGTATCGAGGCCGAGCTCAACCTGTCCGCGTCGTTCGGTGTTGCGACCAATAAGCTCGTCGCCAAGATTGCCAGCGACCTGCGCAAGCCGCACGCGGTCACGGTCGTGCCGCCCGGCGGGGAGGCCCCGTTCCTCGCGCCGCTGCCCATCCGCAAGCTGTGGGGCGTGGGTCCGGTGACGGGCCGCGAGCTGGAGCGGCTCGGCGTGCAGACCATCGGTGACCTGGCCCGGCTGCCGCTCAAGGACCTGCAATGGCAGTTCGGGTCCGGCGGGGAGTGGCTGTGGCGCGCGGCACAGGGGCTGGACGACAGCCCGGTGACGCCGGAGCATGAGACCAAGTCGCTCAGCCGGGAGGAGACGTTCGCCCAGGACATCCGGGACGCCGCGGTGCTGCGTCGCGAACTGCTGCGGCTCAGCGATGCGGTCGCGTCACGGCTGCGCCGGTACGGGTTTCAGGCGCGCACCATCGGGCTGAAGTTGCGCTACGGCGACTTCTCCACGCTGACGCGGCAGACCACGCTGGAGGTCGCGACCGATTCAGGCCCGGCCATCTACGAGAGCGTGCTGGCGCTGTTCGATGCGGCATGGGACCGCCGGGCAGTGCGGCTGCTGGGGGTCAGCGGGACGGGACTCACGCGAGAGGGCCGCCAGCTGCGCCTGTTCGAGCAGGGCGACGAGCGCCAGGCGCACCTCGACGCTGCGCTCGACAGCATCCGCGCGCGCTACGGCGAGCGGGCCGTTCAACGCGCGTCGCTGCTGGAGGAGCCGGAGGAGTTGTGGATCGGGCGAACGGTGACGAAGTGACCTCACCCCCCCCCCGCCCCCCTCTCCTGAACGTGCGAGCTTCGCTCGCCTCGGTTCAGGAGAGGGGGAGCTTTACCCATGAAAATCCACATGGTAAGAATTGACGATAGCCGCTGGCCCAACAGCTTCACACCCCTCTCCTGAGCTTGCTCGGGAGAGGGGGTGCGAGCGAAGCTCGCATTGGGGGTGAGGTTCACCTTATGACCCGCAAATCGCGCGGCAAGCCTGAGGCCGCAATCGTCGAGCGTGCACGCGAGTTTCGGCAAGCAGAGACAACCGCCGAGCAGATCCTTTGGGAAGCCCTGCGCGCTCGACGGCTGGCGGGGCTGAAGTTCCGCCGCCAGCATCCCTACCACCACCTGATCCTGGACTTCTTCTGTGTCGAGAAGCAGTGTGCCATCGAACTCGATGGTGGCGTTCACGATGTTCCTGCACAGCGTGAACACGACAGAGCACGTGACTTATACCTGGCCGAGCGAGGAATCCGGGTGATTCACATCCGGAATGAGAAGGTATTTGCGGACCTGCCACAAACGCTAGCCGACATCCTTGCAAACGTCGAGTCAGCCAGTAACTCGTGATCACCTCACCCCGTGCGGCCTCCGGCTACCCACCCCTCTCTCCGACTGCGGTCCAGGACAGCGAGAGGCTCACCTGTGCTGAACTCCCCCTCTCCTGAAAGCCGTGCTTTCAGGAGAGGGGGTAGGGGGTGAGGTCTACTCCGAACAGCTCCGGCAGCCGACGGTCGTGACCGCGCCGTCCGACAGGCCGACCAGGAGCAGTGCGCCGGCGGTCAACCCTTCCGGTGCAGCGACACACATCGGCGCGACGTCTTCGGGCAGGTCCAGCGGCAGCTCCAGCCAGGATTCCCCGTTGTCCTCGGAGAGATACAGCCCGCTATCCATCAGCACCAGGAGTCGCGGGGGCGCGGGATACTCGGGATCGAGCAGCACGGCGTTGACTGCGCCCGCGGGCAGCCCGGAGAGGTGCGTCCAGTTCTTGCCGCGGTCCGCGGAAATCCACAGCCCTGCTTCCTCCGTGCCGACGAGGATGATGCCATCCTGCTCGTAGTGCGGCGACAGGGCCAGCGCCAGGACCGGCGCAGCTTCTTCGGGGAGGGGGACCTCGCGCCAGGCCCGGCCGCCGTTGGTGCTGCGGAAGAGGCCGGTCTCCGTGCCCGCGAACAGCGTCTCGTCGGCTCCGAAGTTCGGTGAGAGCGCGAGGCACAGGACGTTCAGGTCGATGAGCCCGAAGTTCCACGCCACCCAGTTGGAGCCGCGATTGGCCGAGCGGAACACGCCGTCCTGCATCGACCCGGCGAACAGGATGCCGTCTTCCTCGTAGGCGGGCGAGACGCACAACGTGGATACGGTCGGCGGAGGCGCGGGCAGGGTTGCGACCTGCCAGGTCTGTCCGCCGTCGGTCGAGCGCAGGACGGAACCGGCTACGCCTGCAAAGACGGTCTGGTCGTGCCTGAACGCGGGCGAAACGGCGACCGCCGGTGTCGGCAGGGCCTCCGGCAGGTTCAGCGCGGCATAGGCAGGCTCCCAGGTCGTGCCCCGGTCGGCCGATCGGAGCAGGCCCGCGGCGGTGGCAGCGAAACAGATGCCGTCGCCGGCAAATTCGGGCGAGGGTGCAAGGGCATAGACCACAGCGCCGGCGTCGGCGGCTTCTTCGAAGACTGGTTCTGACATGATTGTGGCTCTCTGTCTGTGGGATTCATGTGAGAAGGCATTTTACGGGCAATCGGCGTGCAGAGCAAACTTGCCCGGCATAGCGGACGGTGATAGCATGGTATCGTTACCATTTCAAGGAGAAACTCGAATGACACAATATAATCTCACTGCCGCGACCAGTCCTGACCTCAAGAAGGACGACCTCATCGTCATCGCAGGCGCGGGCGGCTTCATTGCCGGCGCACTGACCCGCCATTTCCACGAGCAGGGCTTCACCCGCATCCGCGCCATCGACAAGAAGCCGCTGCCCTACTGGTACCAGCGGACCCCGGGCGTCGAGAATCTGTGCCTGGATCTCAGCGACCGTGCGAATGCGGAAAAGGCCGTCGAAGGCGCGGCGGAGGTCTACAACCTGGCCGCAGATATGGGCGGCATGGGCTTTATCGAGCGGTTCCGCATCGAGTGCCTGCGCAGTATCCTCATCAACACCCACCTCGTCGAGGCGGCGTACCGCGCGGGCGCGCGGCGCTACTTCTTCTCGTCCTCCGCGTGCGCGTACAACACCGACCTGCAGAAGGACCCGAACGTGCGCGCGCTCAAGGAGTCGGATGCGTATCCGGCGATGGCCGAGCGCGGCTACGGCTGGGAGAAGCTGATGAGCGAGATGTTCTGCCAGGAGTACTGGGCGGAACGGGGCATGAAGACCTTCATCGCGCGCTTCCACAACATCTACGGCCCGAACGGCACGTGGTACGGCGGCCGGGAGAAGGCTCCCGCGGCGCTCTCCCGCAAGGTCATCGAGGCGAAGGACACCGGCAAGCTGGAAATCGACATCTGGGGCGACGGCACGCAGACCCGCAGCTTCTGCTTCATCGACGACTGCATTAAGGGCATCGACATGATCACCCATTGCGAGGACCTGGTTGCCACGCCCATCAACCTCGGCTCGCACGAGCTGGTCTCGATCAACGAGTTGGTCGACATTATCGAGGACATCGCGGGCGTCAAGCTGCAGCGCACGTACCAGCTCGATGCGCCGAAGGGCGTTGCGGGCCGCAACAGCGACAACACCTTCATCAAGTCCGTCCTCGGCTGGGAGCCCAACACGCCGCTGCGCGAGGGCATGCGTCGGACGTACGAGTGGATCGAGGGGCAGTATTACGCGCGCAAGGCAGGCAAGCAGGTCGTCAGCGAGCACGTCGTAACCGCCTGAGCGGGAGGCCATCTCATGCAATCGACAGCGGCACCCGCCCCAGCCTCGGCCTCCACCCGGGAGGCCGAGGCCGATATCCGTGCCGAATATCGGCCCGATATTCGGGCCGTCATCGGCAGCATCCCATATCGCATGGCCCTGGCCGGCGGGTGGATCGACCAACCGTTCCTCTCGGGGCACAACCCCACGCCGCCCGGCTCGATGGTCGTCGTCGCGCTGGAGCCGGAATTCCGGTTCATGGATCGGTGCGGCCTGGGGACGAGCACGCGCCGCGTCGCGCAGCGCATGTGGGGCGACCGGCTGCCCGACCGGCCGCCGGCCGACCTCGTGCGCGAGCTCTACGATGCGGAGAACCGGGGCCAGGCCGAGCCGTCCGGCTCGCAGGACATGGCCGGCCTGATTTACCCCGGCATCAGCCGGCTGGACTACGACAGCACGGTCGAGGGCGGCTACTTCCCGGCGCACGTCGAGAACTGCTGCGATCCCGAGGTGGCCGCGTGGGTGGGCCGGGTGATTCACCTCGTACCGGTTTGCCCGCGGCCCGCAGGCTACAACCCGCTCGGCATCAAGAACCTCGACGCCGAGTGGATCCGGCGGCTGGGCCGGTCGGGCCAGGACTGCTACGCGGCCATCATGCAGCGTGATCTCGCCGCGCTGGGCGAGTCGTTCAACGAGAGCATGCGCTGCTGGGAGGCGCTTCTGCCGCACGTGGTCCGCCACCCGACGCTGACCGTGGACCTGATGGCGCTGCTGGCGTATTACCAGGCGCGCTATCCGGGCGCGATGTACTCCGGCTGCGGGGGCGGCTACCTGTTTGTCGTGGCGGATGAGCCGGTCCCCGGCGGATTCCGCGTGACTGTGAGGCTGCCCGGCCGGGAGCGCGGCGAATGAGCGTCGTCGAGGTCAGCGGCAGCTTCGATGACCTGCGCGCGGAGCACGTGCGCGGGCTGGAAGCGGCCGCGCAGCGCGGCCCGGTGCGCGTGCACCTGTGGTCGGATGCGCTGATCCTCGCGCAGACCGGCCGCCCGCCGAAGTTCCCGCTGGCCGAGCGGCATTACTTCGTGGCGGCGCTGCGGTATGTGAGCGATGTGGTGGTGGTGGACGAGCTGCCCGCCGGAGTCGAGGCTTTAGCCGGTCAGGGCGTGGATGCACGTGCGTGGGATGACCGGCTCAAGCTTCCACTCGCTGTTGCAGCCGACGAAGGAGTAACGAGTAAGGAGAAACGAGTGATCGTTACCGGCTCCTTCGACTGGCTGCACAGCGGCCATGTGCGTTTCTTCGAGCAGGTGAGCGGGCTGGGGCGGCTGTATGCGGTCGTCGGGCACGACGCGAACATCCGGCTGCTCAAGGGCGAGGGCCACCCGCTGATCGGTGAGGCGGAGCGGCTGTACATGGTCGCGTCCATCCGCTATGTGTATCGCGCGATGCTGTCCACGGGGCACGGCTGGCTGGATGCGGAGCCGGAGATCGAGCGCATCCGGCCCCATATCTATGCGGTGAACGAGGATGGGGATAAGCCGGAGAAGCGCGCGTACTGCGAGGCCCACGGCATCGAGTACGTCGTGCTCGCGCGGCAGCCGAAGGATGGGCTGCCGCGGCGGTCGAGCACGGAGTTGAGAGGGTTTTAAGTATCACAGGTCTTTTGTAGTGGCCGCGCCCACGGGTGCGGCCACTACAAAAGACATATTAATACACGCACTCCCGCGCGGCATCCGCGAATGCATCGAGCTTCTCCACCGGCGTGTCGAAGAAATGGTCGGAGCAGGAGCAGATGTAGCCGCCGTCGCAGCCGACCGTCTCGAACAGGCGGTGGACCATCGACCGGATGTCCGCGGCGCTGCCTGCGGTCAGCGTGTTGAACTGGTCCAGCCCGCCGATGAGCGCGATGCGGTCGCCCACCTTGCGCTTGAAGTCCCACGGCTCCTGGTTGCCGCCCACGCTCACCGGCGCGAGGGTCTCCGATGCGTCGCACCCGTTGGCGACGATCAGTTCCTCGATGCCGACCGTGCCGCCGCAGGTGTGATAGGTGACGAGGAAGCCCAGCGAGTGCAGCGCGTCGTGCACCTTGCGGTCATAAGGCAGGCAGAACTCGCGGTGCAGCGTCGGTGAAATGACGGTCGAAGAGGCGGACCCGCCGCCGGTCTCGATCAGGTCGAACTTCGCGCCCTGCATCGTCTCCACGAACTGGAGCTTCTTCTCCAGCAGGATCCCCAGCAGCCGGTGCACCCAGTCGGGCCGATCCACCGCGGCGAAGATCAGGTCCGTGATGTCCATCAGGCAGGCCGCGTGCTGCCAGCAGCCGGCCTGGTCGCCCCACACGAACCCGCGCAGGATGCCTGCATCGCCCACCTCGTCATAACGTCGCGCAATCGGGGCCGGGTCCAGCGCAGGGACGGGCATGTACTTGCGGATGAGCTCGATGTCCTCGTCGTGCTTGATGAGGTACTCGGTGATCCACGTGGTCTTGCGGTCGCCCTCGGTCTTATAGGTCAGCACGCCTGCGGGCGTGTGGATGGTATGGTGCGCGATGCGGTGATCCGGGTCGCTGCTGACCGCGGTGACTTCGTCGCGCCAGGTGGGCGTGTTGAACTTCGTCATGTCCGCATCGACCAGCCAGAACTGGCCCATGTCCTGGAAATACTGGATTTGCGCATCCAGGCCGACCTGCTGGAAGGCCTCCAGGTCGGAGATGCCGCCCATGTATTCGGCCAGGTGGTAGCCCTGCCACTGGTGGACCGAAGCGGGCAGCCGGTCAGGCTTACCGCGTTTGAGGGCGGTCAAGAGACGCTCTTTGGAGTTCATCGGATGCATCTCCTCTCTTTAGTGGGCATCGTGCCCCGGTGATGCGAGCGGCTGCCCGCTGGACCGCCGGACGATGATCGCCGTGGGCAGCACGATTTCCTCCGGCGGATGCGGCGTGGCCTGGCCGTTGCCAAGCTCCGCCAGCCGGGTGAGCAGCAGCTCGGTCGCGCGCTTGCCCATGTCGTACGCGGGTTGGGCCGCGACGGTGAGGAAGGGCTCGAAGACCATCGCCTCGGGCAGGTCGTCAAATGCGACCATGGCGATGTCCTCCGGCACGCGCAGGCCCGCGTCGCGCAGGGCGCGATACGCGCCCATCGCCACGAAGTTGTTGGCTGCGAAGACCGCCGTGGGCCGGGGCGTGACGCGGAGAACCTGCTGCATCATCTCGTAGCCGGATGCGATGGCGTACGAGCCGTGCAGGATGAGCGCGGGCTCCGGCTGGATGCCGGCCTCGAGCAGCGCGGCCTTATAACCTGCCGTGCGTTCGGACGCAGTCGAGACCTGCACCGGGCCGGAGAGCATCGCGATGTGGCGGTGGCCGAGGTCCAGCAGCAGGCGCGTCAGCCGGTAGCCGCCCTCGCGCGAGTCACAGCGCACTGTGTCGACCGGCCCGCCTTCCACCTTGCGGTCCACGATGACAAACGGCACTTCGCGCTTGTGCAGCCAGGCGACTGCTTCGGGCGCGCTGCACGCGGGCACGAGCACCACGCCGTCCACTCGCTTCTGCAGCAGGATGTTCAGATAGCGCGCCTGCTCGGCCTCGGACTCGTCGGTATTGCACAGGATGACGGTAAAACCGGCGTCGCTGGCAGCATCCTCGACCCCGCGCGCGACCGTCGTCCAGAACGGGTTCGTGATGTCGGTGAGCACAAGTGCGAGGGTCTTGGTCTGTTTGAAGCGCAGGCTGAGCCCGAGCGTGTTGGGGACGTAGCCAAGCTCGGCGACGGCGGCTTCCACCCGTGCGCGCACCGGCTGGCTGACATAACCGGACTTGTTGAGGACGCGCGACACGGTCATCGTTGAGACGCCGGCCTTTTGCGCAACATCGCGTATGGTCGCCATTGTCCACCTGCCCAGACTTAAAGGTGCGAGATGTTATGCGTAACGGGAACGATTGTAAGATAGCATACACGCACGGGGATGTCAAGCGACACGGAATGGGCGTCAAGAACTCCAAATGGAGATTGCCAGGCCTCCTGAGCGGAGGGCGTTAGGGCCAGGCACAGCCTGGCACCGCAACGCACGCAGTCGAAGGATCGCCACGGTGCAGGCGTGCTTCGACTACGTGCGCCGCTGCGCGGCGCCCATCCGCTCAGCATGCTTGCACCCTCGCGCACTTTGGAATTCCTGGAATGGGCGTCAGTCATCCGCCCGACGCCGCTCGTCGGCCGGGAACTGGGCGACGGCCACGAGCATCAGGTACATCATCGCCAGGCAGAGCGAGAAGAGCGCGGAGAAGACGAACGTGCGGCTGTTGGCGAGCGGGTTGCTGAGGCGCGTCCAGATGTCCATCAGCAGCAGCGAGGGATTGGTTAACAGGTCCCAGCTATTCCAGCGGGGGAACCGGCCCAGGTAGACACCAAAGCCGCTCACCGCGATGACGCCGAGCGTGAACAGCCAGCCTGCGGCGCGGCCCGCCCACTGGCGCACGAGACCATGCACCAGGAACAGCGAGATGAGCCCCAGGAATGCGCCGGTCCAGGCGAACGCAATCAGGAGGATGAGGTCGTACCAGACGGGCACGCGCGCCTGCGGCCACTGCAAGTGCAGCATGTCGGTCAGGATATAGGGCGCATTCGGGAAGAACAGCAGCCAGAAGAGCAGGCAGGGCACGATCAGGGGCCACACGAGACGGCGGCCCTGCTTGTGCAGGTGATGTGCGAGCAGGGCGCTCAACATGGGCAGCCAGGCCAGGAACAGGTTCCATACCAGGCCAAAATGTGCAGTGCTGCGCGCGTACATCGCGCGCACAGTCAACAGCGTGCCGCACACCGCGGTCGCAAAGAGCAGCGAGGCCACGATCGCAGTTTCGCGGCGGTTGGCGCTAAGCCATTGCCTCACCCGTGACATTGCACCTCCGATATAAAATGCGACGAATCCTTGGTGGTCCAGCGAGGCAGGCATCCTGAGCGGAGCCTTGCCCGCAGGGCGAGGCGTAGTCGAAGGAGCCTTGCCTGATCAGTGAGTGAGGCGCTCCTTCGACAGCGTGCGTTACTGTGCCAGGCTGCGCCACGCCCTGACGCCCTCCGCTCAGGATGCGTCGCAATCAGGTCATCAGCGATGTGTTGGGATTCCACACCTTCGTGGACCGGCGTTTTCGTCGGAGTATAAGACGCCGCACTGTGCAAAAAGGTTCAAGGCGAACCTTGTTCGCTGGGAAGTCCTATTCGCCCTGCCCCAGCGAATAGCCCGGCTCGCCGTCGAAGGTGTACAGGTTCTCGGTCTTGATGATGTCCAGCCCGGCCTCATTCAGGCGGGCGAGGAGCGCCAGCACTGCCGTGTACGGGAGACTCTCGGCGGAACCCATGTAGCGGCAGCGCCAGTGGTCCGAGCGGAAGGTCTCCGGCAGGCCCTCCGGGTACACCTTGACGCCCCGGTTGGTAATCATGGACAGGCTGAGCGGTCCGGCGTAGGTGGCGGCGAGCCGCTGCGCCAGTACGTCAGCATTGCGGCCCGGCTCATCCCAGTGCAGGAAGACATCCACGCCGACCAGGTCCTTCACCGCCCGCTCGTGCCGGGTGAGCCTGAACTGCACGCCCTCGCCGCGGTACGCGGCCGGTTCGGTCTGGGTGGGCCGGCGGTCCAGCCGCGCGATAACCGCGTCGGTGAACGCGCGGGTGCCGACGCGCTCCTGGCTGAGGCCCATGCGATAGGTGTCGCCCGTGTGGATGCCGTCCTCGAGGGTGCAGAGCCAGGCGTTCTTGATGCGCTCCGCGACCGCCGGCTGGCCGACATGCACGAGCATCTGAATCGCGGCCTGCAGCAGGCCCGACGGGTTGGCGATGTCCTTCCCGGCGATGTCCGGCGCCGAGCCGTGGACCGCCTCGAACATGGCCGCGGCATGGCCGATGTTGGCGGAGCCGGCCAGCCCGATAGAGCCGGCCACCTGCGCGGCGATGTCCGACAGGATGTCGCCGTACAGGTTCAGCGTCACGATGACGTCCAGCATCTCCGGCTGCGCGGCGAGCCGGGCTGCGCCGATGTCGATGATCTGATGCTCGTGCTGGATGTCGGGATATTCGGCTGCGACCTGATCGAAGACGCGGTGGAACAGGCCGTCGCTGAGCTTCATGATGTTGTCTTTGGTCATGCAGGTGACCTTGCGGCGACCGTACGCCCGCGCATATTCGAACGCATAGCGGATGATGGCCTCGGAGCCGGGCCGCGACACGATCTTGAGCACCTGAACGACCTCGTCGGTCTGCCGGTGTTCGATGCCTGCGTAGAGGTCCTCCTCGTTCTCGCGGATAATGACGATGTTCATGCCCGGATGGGGGGAGGCGACGTAGGGGCTGTAAGATTTGCAGGGCCGCACGTTGGCGAACAGGTTGAGCGACTTGCGAATGGTCACGTTGACGCTCTTGAACCCGTGACCCTGGGGGGTCGTGATGGGCGCCTTCAGGAAGACCCGGTTGGCGCGCAGCGTGTCCCATGCCTCCGCGGGAATGCCGGAGGTGACACCGCGGCGATACACCGCCTCACCGATCTCGATGACATCATACTCGAGGTCTGCGCCCGCGGCATTGAGGATGGCGAGCACCGCACGCATGATCTCAGGTCCGATCCCGTCACCGTATGCCACCGTGATTCTCGTCGTCATTGCGTCACCCTTTCCTGTCTGGTAATTGAGCCATCGGGGGCAGTGGCGTGCCACGCCAGCGCCGCATCCAGGTCGGCCGGTTCGTCGAAGCGGGCGACCGTCTGGAGGAAGTCCGCCAGGGTCGCAGTGCGCTGGAGCAGGGCGCGCAGCTTCGCACCGATGGGGTCCGTGGATGACGGACCGACGGCATAGGAGCCGTGGAAGGCGAAATAGGCCTGGTTGAGCTTGCGGATGGTGTAGCCCCGCTCGACCAGGACCTCGCGCTGCGCGTCCATGTATGCTTCGGCCTGCTCGACCTGGCCCGCGTCCAGCAGCCGGTCGACTTCGAGGCGGGTCTTGCGCATGAACTCACCGAACTGGAAGTCCGGTTCGGCGGTCTCGTGGTGCAGCCAGTTGCGGCGCATGGAGAGCGGCCGCGGCCAGTCGGCGGGGTCCAGCCGGTCGGGATAGTAGCGCTCCATCACGCGCTGGGCAATCTCACCGCCGATGATGGAGGCGACCGTCTCGTTGAGCGTGCGCATGGCGCGGCTGTCGTAATAGTTCCAGCCGAGCGGGCGGAACATCAGGTAGGTGTGCGTCCACTCGTGCGCGACCGTGTCGATGACCCACTCCAGGTTGGCGTAGGCCACCACCATCGTGGGATAGGACGAGAAGCCGCCGGTGCCGTCCACCAGCGCGCTGCGATCCAGGTCGGCCTGCACCGCGGCCTCGATGCGCTCCATGTCCTCAACGGGGAGGGTGGGGTCGAGGTACACCCCGCGCTCGACCAGGATGCGGTCGCGCGGGGAGACGATCAGGTAGTTGGGGCTCTCGGTGAACTGGAAGCGGACGGGCGGCCAGACCTTGCCGAGCGTGGTCAGTCCCTCGTCCGCGAGGATCGCAGCAACCTGGCGTTCGAGGATCCACTCGGCGGCGGGGCGTCTCGCCTCCTGGCTCGCGCGCAGGGCCGTCAGCTCGGCCAGCAGCGGGGCCGCTTCAGCCTGCGAGTCCGTAATGGCAGGGTCGGCGTAGATGCGTTCGATCTCCCGCTGCAGCCGGCCCACCTGGCCGACGCCGTCGATGTATGCCGAGACCAGCGCGCTCTGCTCCGCGGGCGAAAGGTCCGCGCCGGGCTGTCTGAGGAGGTCGCCCGCCTTCTGGCCGATGGCCTGCACCTCCCACGCGGCCAGGCGGAACTGTTCGCCGCTGACAGCCCGGTTGACCAGGAAGTCGGCACGCGCCGCGCCCAGGTAGCCGTCGGTCTGCACCAGGAAGAGGATGACGACGCAAAGCACGACCAGCCAGAAGCGGCTGCGGGCGCGGCTACCTGTACGCTTGCGGGCCTTGCCCTGCAGGCGCGTGCCTTCCGTGGTTGCAGCGGACATGCTCATGATGGTGCATTATAGGGCATCCTAGCCGTGGGGCAAGGCACGCGGCTTACACTGTGGGAGGCCCGAAGCTGGAAGCTGGAAGCTGGAAACTGGAAGCTGGAAACTGGAAGCCGGAAGCTGGAAGCCGGAGGCTGGAGGCCGGAAGCTGGAAGCCGGAGGCCGGAACCCAAATCTGTAATCTTCAATCTTCAATCTTCAATCGTTTTGACGGCCCTGCACACTAGTGCTATGCTTGCCCCCATGCGCACATACGAGATTTCCCCCGCCGGTCTCTTTACCTTTGCCCAGCGCGCCGCAACGCTCAACGCGGCCTATGCGGATTACTTCGTGCCCCTGTGGGTCAACGCGCAGCAGATGGAGGCGATGGATCAGATTTACGACGTGGCTGCGCACTGGTCGGTCGTCGCGCATGCGGGCCGCGACCCGGTCGGCATGGCGCTCCTGTCGCTGCGCGGCCTGCGCGGCTGGATCAGCGCAGTGGGCGTGATTCCGGCGTGGCGCCGGCAAGGGGTGGCGCGGGCGATGATCCGCCGCCTGCTGGAGAACGCGGCTCACCTCGATCTCGACGAGGTGTGGCTGGAGGTTATCGAGGAGAACGCGGCTGCGGCGACGCTCTACCGCGAGCTGGGCTTCCGCGAGGCGCGCGAACTGCTGACCTGGCGTTACCCGGCGGACGGTGACCCGTTGCCGATCCCGCGTGAACTGCTGCTGCCCGCGCCCGTGGACCGGGTGCTGACGCACTTCGCGACGTGGCACGGCGAGCCGCCCTCCTGGCAGCGGGAGGAGCCCACGCTCCGCCACCTGGCCGCGCGGTCGAGCGCGTACGAGCTGTGGATGGAGGATACGCTGGCGGGCTACTGCGTGGTGGGCGAACGGCCCGACGCCATCTCGATTCTCGACATCGGCCTCAACCCCGACTTCGGGCCGGTCAAGGCGGGCCGCACGCTGCTGCAGGCCCTGGCGCACCGCTTCCGCGGCCGCGCGTTCACGATGATCAACGTGCCCGCGGACGATGATCTGTCGCGCGCGCTGGCCGCGCTGCGCTTCACGGTGACGATCCGCCAGTGGGAGATGCGGGTTGGGGTGAAGTGAGGAACGAGTAACGAGCAATGAGTAACGAGGGATAAATTTGCGCTGGACACCCCGCACGTTACAACAGCGACCCGCCTTAGCTCTGCCTCCTTTAATGATAAAACGCTGATATTTGCGCTGCTACAGGGCCTGCAAGAATGGACAGGATGCACAGGATTCACAGGATTTGAACCACGGAATCCCGTAAATCCTGTCAATCCTGTCCAAAAGCACCTTCCCCTGAACTTGCCATGCTAAAGCTGTGGAGCACCCCGGCGGCGCAGCCACCCTGCCAGCCCCGCGCCCCCGCTCACCAACAGCAGCCAGGTCGCCGGTTCGGGGATCTCCGCCGGCGGCGGGCCGGGCGGCTGGCTGCCCGGTGGCGGCGTCGGGTCTTCGAGGCACTGCCACGTCTGGCCGTAGTCGTAGGAACGGTAGAGGTAGAGCTTGTCCCCCCCTGCTCCCCGTTCGGGTGGGATGCCATACAGTTCTACGCCACACTCACCGGACGGCAGGCAGTATTCCGCTGCGGCTTGTAGCCACAGCGGATGAGCCGTCGCGGGCTGCCACGTCTGCCCCCCGTCGCGGCTGACGATCGCCCGGTAGTATTCCAGCAGCCACAACGTTTGATCCTGCGCGTAGCGCGGCGAGATCAGCAGGTCCGGCGGGCTGGACCAGAAGTCGAGTTGCGCCGCTGGCTGGTGCTGCCAGGTGGCGGCGGCGTCGGTGCTCTTGTAGACCCCCCAGGCCATGGCGGAGCTATTGTAACAGAAGAGCGTGCGGTCGGTGGCAAACTGCGGCGAGAAGGCCAGGCTGTAGATGCCCAGCCCGCTGAGATCGAGCCCGGCGTCGGCCCCTTGCCAGGTCAGCCCTGCATCCGTGGACAGCACCAGGCCGCCGTTGTAGTGATAGGCGCCTAACGACATCAGCACGGTGCGGTCCTGCGCGAAAGCCGGCGAGACGAAGATGCGATCGACGTCCAACCCCGTCGGAACGCTTCGCCAGGTCTGGCCGCCGTCGTGCGACACCTGCACCTCCCCCGGCACGCGATTCTCCGGCGGGAGCTCCCGGCCGTAGCCGGCGAAGAGGTGTTGGGCATCGCCCAGCGCGAAGGCGTTGGGGTCGGGACGAGGAAACACTACCGTGCGCCAGGTGACCCCACCGGTATTCGAGATGTTCGTGGCTGAATTGAAAGTGACTGCCAGGGTCTGATCGGCCGCATAGTTCGTCGAGAAATTGATCTGGGCGCGGTGGTTCTCCGTGAACGGCAGACCTGGTAGGCGTTGCCAGGTCAGACCGCGGTCGGTACTGATACGTAGATAGTGCACATAGGGATCTGTAGGGGACCATTCGTTGGTCGTAAACAGCGTGTGATCCTGAGCAAAGGTTGGAGAAGGGTGCAGCCCTCTGCCTGCGAAGGGTTGGCAAGCGGGCAGAGGGGGTACAGCCTGAGCAAGCACCGATTGGCCTGAAACCTCGATTACCAACGCTACCAAGCACAGATAGGTCAAGTATCGTCGGGGCATGATGTCCTTCCTCACGGGCAATCTGGCCCGGGGCATGCGCAGGCCGCGCATTGAGCCGCGGCCCAGGCTTGACCGATGACAGTCAGTTGCTGGATCGTAGGCTGCTGTGTCAATGGGCAATTGACCAAGCCGATGTCCAGCAGATCGCTGGCCGTGAAGTCCTTGACCGATCCATCACCCCTGGGACGACAATCATGGGTCGAGAACCAGGCCAGACCATTGAAGTATGGCACGCTGCCGCCGGGAACGGCGTTGGCGGTGAACCAGGTCAGTAGCGGTTGGGTCAACTCATTGAGCGTATCAGCCTGTTTCGCCTGCCGGCCCTGCCACGAGCCAGGCGGCGTACCGCCTGGTTGCAGGTTGCCTACCTCAGTGATCCAGATCGATTTCTGTGCCGTGACACCGGGATTAACAGCCTGATAGAAGGCGTGCGTACTAACCAACGCCTGCTGCAAGCAGGCGAAGTCTTCAATCCAACACCCCGTGCTCTGCGGGATAGGATAGGCATGGATGGCAATGCCGTGGAGCGGTCGGGGTGCTGGATTCGGCTCTTCGACAGGGTTCGCCAGGTAGCTGGCAAACCCGTTCCAAATCGCACGCGCGACCGCACCGTTGTTGGCGCCGGCTCCTGGAGGCATAGCTCCACCGAAGGGAAAGACTCGCGCGGTGGGGTCAACCGCTGTGATAGCATCGTAATAACGAATGTACTGTTTGGCCAGATATTTCCCAAGGTGGGGATAGTGGTTCCCATCATAGTATCCGGTTTCTGGTCCAAACAGATCGATGTAGTGTGAATCTATCCTGCCGCCGCAGTTATCTTCATCGATCACGACATCCGGCTCATTGAAAAGCAACCAGACGCGACCAGGGTGGCTAGAGGCCATACCAGCCGCAAGCTCCGGCGAAATGAAGTTAGCGTCCACATCGTTAGTACACCAGATCATGGGAACGTAATGTGGGTCTTCCATCGCTAAAGCCATCTGCTCAGCTGTCGTCGCGGCACTCTGGGCCTGCTCAGGGTGCGCGGCAGCCCATACTCCTGCATAACCCCAATTGTAATACCAGCTTGGGTTCAGGCCCCAGAACTGATTGCTGGAATTGGCGCCCGGTATTTCTCCCGCATCGCCCATGCCTTTCCATCCGTAGATGATGGGTGTCGGGGTGAGTGTCGGCGTCGGCGTCGGAGTCGGCGTAGGAGTGAAGTCGCGGCGTACCAGCGGTAAATGCTGTCGGTAGCTCGCGACATATTGTGGCGTGGCGAGGATGGAACGGAACAGGCCATCGGGCGTCGATGTTGGGGTCGAAGTGGCAGCGGTCGGTGCAGTCGGAGTCTGGATGGGGGATTTGAACAGTGCAGCCGCGGAACCGGTGTTGTGCTGCCCTGCCAGGCTCCACCAGGCCGCGACCGCAAGCGTCAGGATCGGTAATAGCGTCCACATAGGGCGCGGTGAAGGACGGGACCTCATTGTCTCCTATGGGGATTGATGAGTGGTACGGGCGGTGCTTTGCGCCGTGGGGCACAAGCGGCGCGTGGGGACAGGTATACCTCACTTGGCAGAATTTGTCAAACCGATTTTCTTTGCATCCCCCGCCAATACACGGTATAATCGCGTGTCCGTCAGTGAATCGACAGGGGTGGGATGGGTATGACCAACGGCATAGCCACAACCGAACTCGCACAACAACTGGAGACCCTGCGCCGCGCAATCCGCTATCATGCGCACCGCTATTACGTGCTGGACGACCCGTCCATCAGCGATGCGGAGTACGACACGCTGTGGCGGCGGCTCGTCGCATTGGAGGCGGAGCACCCGGAGCTGGTGACGCCCGACAGTCCGACGCAGCGCGTGCCCGGCGCGGCCAGCGACCGCTTTGCGAAGGTGGCGCACCCCGCGCCGATCCTCAGCCTGGGCAACGCGACCACGCCGGAGGACCTCGTCGCGTGGCGTGACCGGTTCCTGCGGCTGCTGCCCGCGAGCGAGCGCGAGCGGCTCCAGTACGTCGTGGAGCCAAAGATCGACGGGCTGACCGTGGTGCTGCACTACGAGGACGGCCGGTTCGTGCTGGGCACGACGCGCGGGGACGGCATCGTGGGTGAGGACATCACCGCCAACCTGCGCACGGTCCAGGCCGTGCCCCTGCGCATCCCGGTGGCCGAGGACGCGGACGTCGCGCCGCCCGCACGGCTGGTCGTGCGCGGGGAGGCGTACACCGCCATCGCGGACTTCCAGCGGTTCAACGCGGGGCAGGCCGAGACGGGCGAGCGCACCTACGCCAACCCGCGCAACTTTGCGGCGGGGTCGCTGCGCCAGCTCGACGCGCGCATCACCGCCGGCCGGCCCATCCGCCTGTGGGTGTACCAGATTGTCGTGCTGGAAGGCGCGGGCGCTGAGGCACCCGCGAGCCAGTGGGCGGCGCTCGACTACCTCAAGCGGCTCGGCTTCCCGGTGGAGGCGCGGCGCTGGTTGTTCGACGATTTCGATGCGCTGGTCGAGCACTGCGTCGCCTGGGGCCAGACGGGCCGTCGCGAGCTGCCGTACGAGGCGGACGGGCTGGTCATCAAGGTCAACGATTTTGCGTTGCAGAACCGTCTGGGCTACATCGGCAAGGACCCGCGCTGGGCCGTCGCGTACAAGTACGCGGCGGAAGAGGCCGTCACGCGGCTGCTCGACATCAAGATCAACGTTGGGCGGACGGGCACGCTCAACCCGTACGCAGTGCTCGAACCGGTGCAGGTCGGCGGCGTCACGGTGTCCGCGGCTACGCTGCACAACGAGGACTACGTCCGCGACCTGGACATCCGCGTGGGCGACATGGTCGCAATCAAGCGCGCGGGCGAGGTCATCCCGCAGGTGCTGCGGCCGCTGGTCGAGCTGCGCACGGGCAGCGAGCAGCCGTGGGAGATGCCCAAGACGTGCCCCGCGTGCGGCGGGGAGGCGGTGCGGCTGCCCGGCGAGGCCGCGACATACTGCCTGAACAGCGCGTGCCCGGCCCAGCTCGTGCGCGGCATCGAGCATTTTGTCAGCCGCGGCGCGATGGACATCGCGGGCTTCGGCATCCGCCAGGGCGAGCTCTTTGCGTCGCTCGGCTACATCAAGGACCTGGCCGATATCTACTACCTGACGCGCGAGATGCTGACCGGCCTGGAAGGATACGGCGATAAGCGCATCGACAACCTGCTGGCGGCCATCGAGAACTCGAAGCAGCGCCCGCCCGCGCGACTCCTGACGGCGCTGGGCATCAAGGGCGTCGGGGAGGTGGTGGCCGAGGCGCTGATGGCGCACTTCGGCTCCATCGACGCGCTGGCCGCAGCGACACAGGCGGAGTTGGAGAGCATCCCGGGGATTGGCCCGACGCTTGCACAGGGCGTCGTGGACTGGTTCGGCCAGGAGCCGAACCGCCGGGTGGTCGAGAAGCTCAAGGCCGCGGGCGTCAACATGGCGCAGGCACGCGTCGAGGCGGCTGCCGAGGCGCAGCCATTGGCCGGCCTGACCTTCGTCATCACCGGCACGCTGCCGACCCTGAGCCGGGACGCGGCGCGCGACTTCATCAAGGCGCGCGGCGGCAAGGTCACTGACTCCGTGAGCAAGAACACGAGCTACGTGGTGGCGGGCGAGGCGCCCGGCTCCAAGCTCGCCAAAGCCGAGCAGCTCGGCGTGCCCGTCATCGACGAGGCCGCGCTGATGGCGCTGGCGGCGTCACTCGGCGGAGGCTAACCTGCGAAGGCAGGTTTTGCCGCGCTGACAGCGATTTCAATCGCCAGTATACACAAGATAAGCACAGGCTTTCATATACACGAAAGGACTTCCGGCCTTCCCATGACCGAACTGAACCAGAGATCCGAACAGAACGCCAATGCGGTCCCCATCCAGTGCCCGAATTGCGGCACGCAGTATTCCGTGCCGGTGCGCACGATGATCGACGTCAGCGCCGAGCCGCGGCTGCGCCAGCAGTTCCTCGCCAACCAAATTAACGTGGCGGTCTGCCCCAACTGTCAGACCGGCGGGCTGCTCGAAGTGCCGCTCGTCTACCACGACGCGGGCGCCGAATTCTTCGCGGTCTATTTCCCGCAGCAGCTCAACATCAGCGAGGTGGAAAAGCAGAAGATGATCGGCGACCTGACGCAATCCATCATGCGCCAGTTGCCGCCCGACCAGCGCAAGGGCTATTTCCTGGCCCCGCGGCAGTTCGTCAACCGGCAGAACCTGATGGACGCGGTGCTGGGCACGATGGGCTTCACGCAGGAGGAACTGGATCGCCAGCGCAAGAAGGCCAGGATGGTTGAGCAGTTCATGGTGATGGCCGACGATCCCAAGGGCCTGCAGATGATGCTGAAGGGGAATGATGCGCAGATCGACGCAGAATTCTTCGGCATCCTGGCGAACATGCTGCAGCAGGCCGAGGCCACGGGTGACGAGAAGACTGCGGAGCGGCTCACCCTGCTGCGTGAGGGCCTCATGCCCATCACGACGTTCGGCAAGCGGCTGCAGAAGCAGCGCGCGGCCGTCGAAGGGCTGCGCGACCTGAAGGACCCCGATGAGTTCCTCGCGCGCGTCATTGCAGCCGACGAGGACGAGGTTGCCGCGATGACGTTCGCCGCCCGGCCGCTCATGGACTACACCTTCTTTCAGAAGTTGAGCGAGCGTGTCGATGCCAGCGAGGGCGCGGAGAAGACGCGCCTCACCCAGTTGCGCGACCATCTGCTCGAAGTCACTCAACAGTTGGACCAGGCGACGCGCGAGACCGTGGCCGAGGGCGCGAAGCTGTTGCAGGAGATCATCAATTCGCCCAGCCCGCGCTCCGCGGTGCAGGAGCACATGGCCGAGATCGACGAAGTGTTCATGAACGTCCTTGCGGCCAACATGCAGAAGGCGCAGCAGGACAAGAACGAGTCGCTGTTCGAGCGGCTGGCGATGGTCTACGACGAAGTGATGGGCATGATCCAGGAGAGCCTTCCGCCCGAGGTGCAGTTCGTGGACGCGCTGCTCAACGAGGAATACCCGGACGGCACGCGGGCGATGCTCCAGGAGAACCGCGAGGTGGTCACGCCGGAAGTGCTGGACCTGATGGACCAGATGGCGAAGGAACTGGCCCAGCGCGAAGATGACGAGGCGAAGGAGACTGCCAAACGCCTCCGCGACATCCGCACCCAGGCCATGCTGCTGGCGTAACGGGATGGAACCGCGAAGACGCAAAGGACGCTAAGGGTTTCATGGATCATCTTTGCGTCTTTCGCGTCTTCGCGGTTCATAGGAGGGTCAGGTGAACGCCGAGATTATCACCTCGGGCACCGAGCTGCTGCTCGGCGAGATTGTGGACACGAACTCGGTCTACATTGCGCGGGCATTGCGTGACATCGGCGTCAACCTCTACTATAAGACCAGCGTCGGCGACAACATCGCGCGCACGGCTGAGGCCCTGCGCGTTGCGTTGGGCCGTGCGGATGTGGTGATCGTCACCGGCGGACTCGGCCCCACTGTGGACGATGTCACGCGCGAGGCGGTGGCCGAGGCGACGGGCTGCGGGCTGGCTCTCGATGTCGAGTGCCTGGCGCAGATCGAGGCGCTGATGGCGCGGTGGGGCCGGCCCCTGAAGGACAACAACCGCCGCCAGGCGTACCTGCCCGCGGGTGCGCGGGCCATCCCCAACCCCGTCGGCACCGCGCCCGGCTTTATCCTCGAAACGCCGCAGGGCGCCATTATTGCTGTGCCCGGCGTCCCGCGCGAGATGGAGCGCCTGATGCAGGACACGGTGCTGCCCTACCTGAAGGCGCGGCTCGGTGCAGAGCAGGGCACCATCAAGGCACTGGTGTTGCGCACGGTCGGGCTGCCGGAGAGCTGGATCGACGAGCAGATCGATGTCCTGATGCGCTCGGCCAATCCCACGGTCGGGCTGGCCGCGCACCTGGGCATGGTAGATATTCGCATCACCGCGCGCGCGGCTGACGAGGTCACCGCGGATGCCATGATTGCCGCAATGGCCGCCCAAGTGACTGCGCGGGTCGGTACGGACGCCATCTACGGCACCGGCGCGGATCGGCTGGAGGCGGTGACCGGTGCGCTGATGGCCCGCGCGGAGCGCACGGTTGCCATCCTGGAGAGCGCGACACAGGGCGAGATTGCCCGGCTGCTGTGCAGTACGCCGGAAGGGGCCTCCGTCGTCACGCACTCGCTCGTCGTCGACGGGCCGGATGCGCTGGCCGCGACGCTCAACATGTCGCCTGCGAAGCTGGCGGAGTTCGGCTGGGTCAGCGAAATGGTGGCTGCGGAGGCCGCGGCCAGCCTGATTGATACCTATGAGGGCGGGTGGGGGCTGGCCGTCCTGGGCAGCGCGCCCGACGCCGGCGATGTGTATGGGGAGCATCCCGGCGAGACGTACCTGGCGCTCGGCACGCCCAGCACCACGCGCGTGCTGCACTACCCCTATGGCGGCTCCGGTGAGCTGGCCCGCCGGTGGATCGTTTTGCGCGCGCTCGACGTCTTACGGCGGGAAGCCCTCAAACGATTGGAGAACGCGTAACCGCGAAGCCGCAAAGAACGCCAAGATTCGTTTTTCTCTCTTGAGTCCTATGCGCCTTCGCGGTTCATCAGGAGGTCCCATGCGCGAGATACCGTTTCAGCTCAAGCTGGCTGAGATCGAAAACCCCGAAGGGCTCAATTTCATCCTCGGCCAGAGCCACTTCATCAAGACCGTGGAGGATATCCACGAGGCAGTCGTGACTGCCATCCCTGGGGCGAAGTTCGGCCTGGCCTTCTGCGAGGCCTCCGGCGTGGCGCTGGTCCGGTCCACGGGTACGGCTCCCGATCTCCAGGCGCTGGCCGAGCGCAATGCGCTGGCTCTGGGAGCGGGGCACTCCTTCATCCTGTTTCTGCGCGATGCGTATCCGGTCAACATCCTGAACACCATCAAGATGGTCCCGGAAGTCGCCAACATCTTCTGCGCGACCGCCAACCCGGTCCAGGTCATCCTCGCGGAGAGCGAGCAGGGCCGGGGCATCCTCGGCGTCATCGACGGCATCCATACGAAGGGTCTCGAAGACGGCGAGGGCGTGGCCTGGCGTAAGGGGTTCCTGCGCATGATCGGGTACAAGCTAGGTTGAGGCAACTATGAATCGATTGCAGCGTGTGCGCAGGAGTCCCGGCACGCACGGGGCTCCCGTGCGGCTGCTCCTGCTTTCCATAACAATTGCCATGTTGCTCCTGACGGCGCTCCTGGTCGCGGCGTGCCGGCCGCGTGCGGCAGAGGTCAGCCAGGCGCCGACCATCCAGACCACGCCCATCGTGGTCACCTCTGAGCCGACAGTCACCGCCGAAGCGCAACTTGCAGATTCGCCTACGTCGGAGGGCACAGCCACCTTCACCCCTGAGCCGACGGAGACGGCGACGCCGAGCATCACGCCCACCGCGACCGCGACGAGGGTTCCGAAGTCGGTCAAGGAGACGGAGAATATCCTGGTCATGGGTATCGACCCGCGGCCCGGCGACCGCGCGTGGCGCACCGACACCATCATGATCGTGGCCATCGACTACGAGGCGAACCAGGTCGGCATCGTCAGCCTCCCGCGCGACCTGTGGGTGGAGATTCCCGGCTACGGCATGGGGCGCATCAACCAGGCGGACTTCGAGGGCGAGTCGCTGAAGTATCCGGGCGGCGGGCCCGCGCTCCTGGGCAAGGTCATCGAGGACAACATCGGTATTCCGACGCATCACTGGGTGCGCATCCGCCAGGAGGGGCTGGTGCAACTCGTCGATGCGCTGGGCGGCGTGACCGTCACGCTGGACTGCCCGCTGCACGAGATCACGCCGCATCCGAGCATCGAGGGCCAGTATGTGGCCTTCGACCTGCCGGCCGGCGAGGTGTTCCTCGACGGCGCGGCTGCGAAGAAGTTCGCAACCTTCCGCTACAACTCGAACGACTTCTACCGCGCGAGGCGCCAGCAGCAGCTCATCTGGGCCATCCGCGACCGGGCGCTCCAACTGGATGCGATTCCGCGCATCCCGGAGCTGTGGCGCGCACTTGCAGACACCTTCAAGACGGACCTGAGCGTGTTGGACCTGATCCGGTTGGCGCGGTTAGGTGCGAACCTGGAGGCCTCGCAGGTGCGCGGGCTTGTGTTCAGCACCGACGCGATTGAGTATGCGGAGATCGGCGGCGCGCAGGTGCTCCGGGTGGCTGACGAGGCGCTGCTCCAGCAGGAGTTGAGCGGTCTGTTTGCCGGCACGCCGATTCAGTTGCAGGGCCGCGAGGGATCGGGCAAATGTCCGGCCACGCCGACGCCGACGCCGGAGGTCACGGCAACGGTGGAGGTGACTGCCACCGCCGAGATTACGGCGACGGTCGAGGTCACGGCAACCCAGTAGGCTCCCATAATGCAGAGTGAGGAATCCGCATCTGAGGATGCGGACTCCTCACTTTCACCTGCTCACCTCTTCACCTGTTCCCCTCTTCGTCCGTTCTCCTGTTCACCGCTTGCGCCGCGCGACGAAGATCATGCGGTCGCTTGTGCTCTCGAACGGCCCCATATCCCAATCCCCATAGAGCGCCTCGACCGTATAACCCGTCTGTTCCAGCAGCAACTCGCCCTCGAAACGCCAGAGATAGCGCGCGTCGAACGGCACCATCGTCCGGCGCACCGTGCCGTCCGGCGCGACCGCGTCATAGATCAGGTTAACGTGCATGACCTGCTCGGCCAGGTCGAGCGTCCGCGTCACGAACTTCATAATGGTTTCCCCGGTCTCCGGGTCCTGCCACGTTTTGTCCCATTCCAGCCGCCCATCGAGCGCGGCCAGTTGCGCCACGTCCGGGTGAAATATGTCGATCAGCAGCAGGCCGCGGGGCGCAAGGTGTTCCCGCCAGTGTCTCAGCGTGGCCAGTTGGGCCTCCCGGTCGGGCAGGTGCAGGAAGGTGTTCATCACGATGTAGGCGAACTTGTACGGTCCGCCGAGCGGCGCAGTCGTGTAATCGCCCTGGATGAGCCGGACGCGGTCTGCAACCCTTGCCGCCTCTGCACGCGCCTGGGCGCGCGCCAGCATCGCGGGGCTGAGCTCGACGCCCGTGACATCGTACCCCGCCTGGGCGAGCGGCACCAGCGCGCGGCCGGTGCCGCAGCCGAGTTCGAGCAGCGGCCCGCCGGTGCGCGCGGCATAGGCCTCGAGCACGGGCAGGTCGTCGTCGAAATCGGCATAGTCGGAGTCGAAGAAGGTTGCCACGCGGTTCATGGCCTGGGTGAAGTCGGATGACACGGTCATGGATGGAGCCTCGCGCTTTCCAGAAAACGGGTTTCTGTGTGAAGCTCCGCTTCACCTGAGAAACCCGTTTTCTCCTGGCATCTTTCCTCATCAGCAGAAGATGGGTTTCTGCCAGAAACCCGTCTTCTGAAAGCACCCGTGAGTAATGTAGAGTGTAGCAGCGTGCCTGGGCTTACGCAAGTGACATGCCTTATGGTATCATCGGCCGCATGACCAATGACCCTACGATTCGCGTCATCCGCAGCGACCGCCGCCGCCGGACGGTCACGGCCCGGCTGGCCGAGGGCGGTGCGGTGCTGGAGGTGCTTGCACCTGCCGGGGCCACCGATGCCGAGCTCGCGCCGATCATCGAGCAGCTCAAGGGGCGGGTCCTGCGCCGCGCGGCGAAGGCGGAGACCGCGGACGACACGGCGCTGGCGCGACGCGCGGCTGAACTTAACCGGCAGTATTTCGACGGACGGCTGCGCTGGCAGGAGATTCGCTACGTGACGAACCAGCAGCGGCGCTATGGGAGCTGCACGCCGGCCACGGGCGTGATCCGCATCTCGCACCGCGTGGCGGCCATGCCAGCGTGGGTGCGCGACTACGTGCTCGTTCACGAGTTAGCTCACTTACAGGAAGCGAATCACGGGCCGAAGTTCTGGCGGCTGGTGAATCGCTATCCCCGGACCGAGCGGGCGCGCGGCTACCTGATGGCGCTGGGCCTGGAAGGTGAGGAGCCGGACGATTCGGACATCGGCGCGGCCTGACGCGGCACACGCTTTGACACTCATAGTCCGCTCGTGTAGAATGACCTGACATAGGGACGGCCCCGGCTGGGCGGGCTGTATCGCTGGATGGGGAGATAACGTTGGCAAAGTTCTATTATGGTGGACAGGCGGTCATCGAGGGCGTGATGATGCGCGGGCGCAAGCGGCTCGCGGTCGCGGTGCGCGCGCCAAACGGCAATATCGAGCTGCACGAGGAACCCCTGACCGCTGCAATCTATACCAAGAAGTGGGGCCAGTGGCCCTTCATCCGCGGCCTGGGCATGCTGTGGGATGCGTTGGGCCTGGGGATGCGCGCGCTGCTGTGGTCCGCCGATGTGTCGCTGCAGGAAGAGGGCAGCGAACCGGTCAAGTTCAGCGGCCCCGTCGCCTGGACGACCGTGGCGACCTCGCTGGCATTCGCGGTGGGGCTGTTCTTCCTCCTGCCGACTGCCGCAGCCAAGTGGCTGGCCCCCGACGGCTCCGGCGGCATCGTCGTAAGCATTGTCGAGGGTGTCATCCGGCTGGCGCTGTTCCTGGCCTACATCTGGGCCATCGGCTTCATGCCGGACATCAGGCGGGTGTTTGCCTACCACGGTGCAGAGCACAAGACCATCAACGCGTATGAGGCGGGCGCGGAGCTGACACCTGAGTCGGTGGCGCGGTTCACCACCGCGCACACCCGCTGCGGCACCAGCTTTCTGCTCTCGGTCATGCTCATCTCGATCATCGTGTTTGCGCCGTTCCATTTCGACAACCTGTTCCTGCGGCTGGCCTCGCGCCTCCTGCTGATTCCGGTGGTCGCGGGCATTGCGTATGAATTCATGCGTTTCACCGCAGCGCGCGTGGACAATCCCATCGTGCGCGGCCTGATTACGCCCGGCCTGCTGCTCCAACGGCTGACCACGCGCGAGCCGGAGCTGCCCATGATCGAGTGCGCTATCGCCGCGCTCAAGCCCGTGCTGGCCGCGGACGGTATCGAAGTCGCCTCTTCGGTGCCTGCGCCTGCGGTCCAGGTGCCCGTCAGCGCGTAACCCGCGCGCGTTGAATCACAGACATCAGTCAAAGGAGTTCCCTTCATGAGCAAAGTCAGTATCATCGGCGCCGGTTTCGTCGGTTCCACCATCGCGCACTGGGCCATGATTTCAGGTGGGTGCGAGGTGGTCCTGGTGGATGTTGTGGATGGCCTTGCGCAGGGCAAGGTCCTGGACCTCATCCAGGCCGGCCCGATTGCCGGTCACGCGATTGACGCGGTCGGCACGACTGACTATGCCGAGACTACCAACTCCGATCTGGTCATCATCACCGCGGGCGTCGCGCGCAAGCCAGGCATGACGCGCGAGGACCTGGTGGGCATCAACGCGAAAATCGTGACCGACGTCGTGCAGCAGGTGGTGCCGCGCTCGCCCAATGCAATCCTGCTGATCATGACCAATCCGCTCGATACCATGACGTACCTGGCCTACAAGCTCAGCGGCTTCCCGCGCGAGCGCGTCATCGGCCAGGCGGGCGTGCTGGACGGCGGCCGCATGCGCACGTTCATCGCGATGGAGACGGGCATCAGTCCGGAGAACATTCATACGACGGTGTTGGGCGGCCACGGCGACGAGATGGTGCCGCTGGTGCGCTATTCCACAATTGCCGGCATGCCGCTTTCCTATTTCCTCGCGTCAGAGCAGATCGACCACATCGTTGCCCGCACGCGCGATGGCGGCGCTGAGATCGTGCGCTATCTCAAGACCGGCTCCGCGTACTATGCGCCGGGCGCGTCGGCCTGCAAGATGGCCCAGGCCATCATCAAAAATGCGCACCAGATTTATCCCGCCTCGGTCTATCTCCAGGGCGAGTACGGGCTGGAAGACATCTGCTTCGGCGTGCCGGTTGTGCTGGGCCACGATGGCGTGCAGCGCATCCTCGAGCTCGACCTGAACGACGAGGAACGCACCGCGTTGCTGCGCTCGGCGGACCTGATCCGCAGCACCATGGCACACCTGAAACTGTAGCATCTCCGAAAGAACCCGTTCGCGGTGCGTGCGCCGGTCCGCAGGCGTATGGGCGCACGCATCCTCGAACGTCTCATATATCCTTCCCGGTAGAGAGGTAAGAACCCCATGAAAGGCCCTGTCGCCAATCAACGCCTGCAGAAGTGGGTCGACGAGACGGCCGCGTTGTGCCAGCCGGATGAAGTCTATTGGTGCAATGGCTCGCAGGCGGAATATGATCGCCTGCTGGCTCAGATGATCCGCACCGGTGCTTGTATCCCGCTCGCCAAACGCCCCAACTCCGTCCTGTTTCGCTCGGATCCGAGCGACGTTGCGCGTGTCGAGGCGCGCACCTACATCTCGACGTCCAACAAAGACGAGGCGGGGCCGACCAATAACTGGATTGCGCCGGACGAGCTGAAGCGCACGATGACCGGGCTGTACGACGGCTGCATGCGCGGCCGCACGCTCTATGTTATCCCGTTCTCGATGGGGCCGCTCGGCTCACCCATGTCCAAGATCGGCGTCGAAATCACCGACAGCCCATACGTCGTCTGCAACATGCACATCATGACCCGCGTCGGTGAGCGGGTGCTCGAAGCGTTGGGCGCGGACGGCGAGTTTGTGCCCTGCCTGCACTCGGTCGGTGCGCCGCTGGGCCCGGGGGAGGCGGACGTATCGTGGCCGTGTGCGCCGATGGAAGACAAGTACATCAGCCATTTCCCCAACGAGAACCTGATCTGGTCCTACGGCTCGGGTTACGGCGGCAACGCGCTGCTGGGGAAAAAGTGCTTTGCGCTGCGCATCGCCTCGGCCATGGCCCGCCGCGAGGGGTGGATGGCCGAACACATGCTGATTCTGCGGCTCATCAGCCCGGAAGGCCGGCAGTACCATATCGCGGCCGCCTTCCCCTCCGCGTGCGGCAAGACGAACCTGGCGATGATCCAGCCGACGATCCCCGGCTGGCGCGCAGAGTGCATCGGCGACGACATCGCATGGATGAAGATCGGCGCGGATGGCCGTCTGCGGGCCATCAACCCGGAGGCGGGCTTCTTCGGCGTCGCGCCGGGCACATCGTACCAGTCCAACCCGATGGCGATGGATACGGTGCGCGAGAACGTCATCTTCACCAACTGCGCGCTGACCGATGACGGCGATATCTGGTGGGAAGGGATGGGCGTGCCCACGCCGGAGCATACGGTGGACTGGAAGGGCCGCGACTGGACGCCGGAGAGTACGGTCCCGGCGGCGCATCCCAATGCCCGCTTCACCGCACCCGCCTCGCAATGCCCCGTCATCAGCCCGGACTGGGAGAACCCCGAGGGCGTGCCCATCGATATCTTCGTCTTCGGCGGGCGGCGCGCAGGCGTGGTGCCGCTGGTCACGGAGGCCTTCAACTGGGATCACGGCGTGTTCATGGGCGCAACGGCCTCGTCCGAGACCACCGCGGCGAACATCGGCGCGGTAGGCGCGCTGCGCCGGGACCCGTTTGCGATGCAGCCGTTCTGCGGCTACAACATGGCAGATTACTTCCAGCACTGGCTGGACATGGGCGACCGCCTCGGCGACAAGGCCCCACGCATCTTCTACGTCAACTGGTTCCGCAAGTCGCCGGAGGGCAAGTGGCTGTGGCCGGGCTACGGCGAGAACAGCCGCGTCCTCAAGTGGATGTGCGAGCGCATCGAGGGCCGAGCGGGCGCGCAGGAGACGGCCATCGGCTACCTGCCGCGGTCGGAGGACCTGGACCTGAGCGGGTTGAGCGTATCCGCAGAGTACCTCAAGGAACTGCTGCGGGTGGACGTCGCGGCGTGGCGCAGCGAGGTCCCGGACATCCAGCGGCATTTCGCCCAGTTCGGCGCGCGCGTGCCGCAGCGGATGCACGACCAGGTGTGCGCGCTGGAAGAACGGCTGGCGAATTACGAGTGATGGATTACGAATGACGAAGGCCGAAAGACCGGGGATGAAAGCTGAGTCAGACATATCGGGCCAGAGCATGCCTGTGCCGCTTTCGCAGCTTCCAGCTTCCAGCTTCCAGCCCGTCCTTCGTGCCTACCGTTACTATGACCTCATCATGGCGCTGTTTGTGGCGGTGCTGCTCATCAGCAACATCGCCTCGTCGGCCAAGATCGTCGATTGGGGCGTGACGCTGCCCCTGGTCAACCTGCCGCTGGCGTTCGATGGCGGCACGCTGCTCTTTCCCATCAGCTACATCTTCGGAGATGTGCTGACCGAGGTGTACGGCTTTGCGCGCGGCCGCCGCGTCATCTGGGCCGGATTTGCGATGTCCGCGCTGATGAGCGGCACGCTCTGGCTCGTCGGGCGGCTGCCCGGCGAGGCGGCCTGGCAGGCGGCGGCCGGGCAGACGGCTTACGATGCGATCCTGGGCGGGGTCAGCAGCGGTGGCATCATCGTTGCCAGCCTCGTGGCGTACTTTGCCGGGGAGTTCTCCAACTCGTATATCCTGGCACGCGTGAAGGTGCTGACGAGCGGGCGCTATCTGTGGGTGCGCACCATCGGCTCCACCCTGGCAGGGCAGGGGATCGACACGATCCTGTTCGTGGTCATCGCGAGTGCGCTGGGCGTGTTCCCGTGGAGCACCGCTGCCAGCATCATCGCTGCCAACTACATCTTCAAGGTCGGCATCGAGGTGCTGTTCACGCCGCTGACGTATCGCGTGGTTGCCGCGCTGAAACGGGCCGAGCAGGAAGACTATTTCGACCGTGACACAGACTTCAACCCGTTCAGCATCAAGATTGTGAATGAGTAGGGTCGGGGGTGCTATGACAGAGCTCGATTTGGGCCGCGACCCAGGTTTCGACTTCCCGGCTGACCACCGGGCGGGTTTCGTCGCGGTCATCGGGCGCCCCAACGTGGGCAAGTCCACGCTCATCAACGCGCTGCTGGGCCAGAAGATTGCGATTGTCTCGCCCAAGCCGCAGACCACGCGCAACCGCCTCCTGGGCATCCTGACGCAGCCGGGCATGCAGATCGTGTTCTTCGACACGCCGGGCATCCATGCGCCTTTACATAAGCTGGGCGAGGTCATGGTCGAGACGGCACGCGCCGCGCTGCCCGACGCGGATGTGGTCGTGTGGGTCGCGGACATCACCGCGCCGCCGAACGACGAAGACCGCCAGGTGGCCGCACTGCTGGCAGGCCCCGGTCCCGCGCTGGCGCAGGTGTTGGTGCTGAACAAGTGCGACCGGCTGCCGGAGGGGGAGCAGCGCAGCGAGCGTGCCGCCGCCTATCAGGCGCTGGCCCCGCACGCGCGTGCACACTTCGTCTCCGCGCTGGAGGGCACGGGCCTGGATGCGCTGGTGGCCGATATTACGAGCCTGCTGCCGTTCAGTCCGCCATTCTATCCCGAAGATCAGGTTACGGATCAGCAGGTGCGCTTCATGGCCGGCGAGCTGGTGCGCGAACAGGTGTTGCTCAACCTGCGCGACGAGGTCCCCCACTCGATCGCGGTGTTTGTCAACGAGTTCACCGAGCGCGAGGAGGGCATCACCTACATTTCCGCGGTCGTCTTTGTCGAGCGCGACTCCCAGAAGAGCATCGTGTTGGGCAGGGAAGGCGCGATGATCAAGCGGATCGGCCAGGCTGCGCGCCAGCAGATCGAGGAGTTGCTGGAGACGCGGGTCTATCTGGACCTATGGGTCAAGGTGCGGCCCAAGTGGCGCAAGAACGAGGAAGAACTGCGCCGGCTGGGGTATGCGCTGCCCAAGAAGCGGGTCCCGAAAGGAGGCGCCACGCGCAAGAGAAGTAAGCCGCGTTCGTAGTCTGCACTCATCAACCTTGACCACTCATCACACCCGCTTATTAGGAGGATCACGTGGACTTCAATCGCATCATCAATGGCATGATTCGCGCCGCTCGCCTCGACAAGTCCTTCTATGAAGAGGTTGAGCATGACACCAGTTACACCCAGGATGCCCTGGCAGTCGTCATCCTGGTCTCGGCCATCGGTGCATTCGGCAATTTCCTCGGCCAGTTGATTGCTGGCAACGGCATCGGCGCAGCGATTCTGGGCTTCATTGGCGGGCTGCTTCTGGCGGTCGCAGGCTACTACCTGTGGGTCTTCATTGCGCAGTATATCGGCACGCGGTTCTTCAAGGGCACGGGCGATTTCGGTGAGGTGCAGCGCGCGTTCGGGTTCGCCTACGCGCCGCAAGTGCTGAACATCCTGAGCGCCATCCCGTGCGTCGGCTGGCTGATCGGCATCGTGGCCTGGCTCTGGTCGATTGCGGCCGGCTTCGTCGCGATCCGGCAATCGCTCGACCAGGACGACACCAACGCGGCTCTGACGGTCGTGGTCTCGGGCATCATCGTGATTGTAATCGTGGGGATTCTCGGTGCGATCCTGGCCGGGCTCGGCATCGGCGTGGCGGCTATCGGCGGCGCGTTCAGCGGTTAGGGTCGAAAAGGATCAGGTGCCATAGGGCGGATAGCCAATCCGCCCTACACCGAGGGAAGTCGCTGTTCTGTGAGCCCTGAGTATACGGGTATTTTGAGGAGGTAGACCATGCTTGTTGGTGAGCGCATGACGCGCAACCCTGTGACGATTCTTGAGACGGCCAGCATCGACGATGGCATCCATCTGATGCGCGAGCGTCGCGTGCGCCGTCTGCCCGTGCTCGACAGCAGCGGGAAGATGGTCGGCATCGTGTCCGACAAGGACCTGCTCCATGCCGCGCCTTCCCCCGCGACCTCGTTGAGCGTCTACGAGCTGCACTATCTGCTCGCCCGGCTCACTATCAAGCAGGTGATGTCCAGCCCGGTTATTTCGGTGACGGCAGATACCCCCATCGAAGAGGCAGCCGCCGTGATGGCCGACCACAAGATCGGCGGCCTGCCGGTGGTGGAGGGCGGTGCGCTGGTCGGCATCATCACCGAGACGGACATCTTCAAGATCCTGGTGGAGCTGTTGGGGGCGCGCGAGCCCGGCCTGCGCGTGACGCTGGCGGTGCGCGATGCGAAGGGGACGCTGGCGAACATCACGCAGGCGCTGGCAGCCCAGGGGGCCAACGTCATCAGCCTCGTCGCGTATGAGGGCGTCGGCGAGTTCGACAGCCGCATCACTATCAAGCTGGGCGATGTGGATGCCGATACGGTGCGACGCGTGCTGACCGATCTCAAGCTGAACATCGTGGACCTGCGCGGGGCATGATTTGAGACCGTATCTCGACCTCGTGCAGCACATCCTGGAGCACGGCCACGACAAGGCCGACCGTACCGGCATCGGCACGCGCTCGCTGTTCGGTCACCAGATGCGTTTCGACCTGGCGGCGGGCTTCCCGCTGCTGACGACCAAGCGGCTGCACGTCAAGTCCATCATCCACGAGTTGCTCTGGTTCATCGCGGGCGACACGAACGTGCGCACGCTGCAGCAGAACGGCGTGCGCATCTGGGATGAATGGGCCGGGCCGGACGGCGACCTGGGGCCGGTGTACGGCCGCCAGTGGCGCTCGTGGGCGACGCCGGACGGCCGCACCATCGACCAGTTGAGCGACGTCATCGCGCAGATCCAGCGCAACCCCGATTCGCGGCGGCTGATCGTGAGCGCGTGGAACGTGGGGGAGATCGAGAAGATGGCGCTGCCGCCGTGCCACGTGCTGTTCCAGTTCTACGTGGCCGAGGGCAAGCTCTCGTGCCAGCTCTACCAGCGGTCGGTGGATGTCTTCCTGGGGCTGCCGTTCAATATCGCGTCCTACGCGCTGCTGACGATGATGGTGGCGCAGGTTTGTGATCTCGCACCAGGGGACTTCGTGCATACGTCGGGTGACGTGCACCTGTACCTGAACCACCTGGAGCAGGCGCGGCTGCAACTCACCCGTGAGCCGCGCCCCCTGCCGCAGATGCGCATCAACCCCGCGGTGCGCTCCATCTTCGATTTCCGGTATGAGGATTTCGAGCTGGTGGGCTACGACCCGCACCCGCACATCAAGGCGACGGTGGCGGTGTAGAAGTTGGTTTTTAAGCTGTTTGCTCGGCCAGGCGCAGCCTGGCCGAGCAAACAGCTTAAAAATCTGTGTTATACATCAAACGTCACCCGCGCGCTCCAGCCCTCAGGCGTCTCTTCCACTGCCAGGTCATAGTACGTCACGGCCTTGATGCCGGTGTGCGCGGGCGTGCCCGGATAGCCGTAGGCGACCGCAAGCAGCCCCCGCTCGGACATCTCGAACAGCTCGAAGCGCGTGTACATCTCACCCTCAAGTTCCTGGTTGAGCAAGAGGCGGTTGAGCCAGGCGACGAGCAGGTCCGGCCGGCCGTCGGCCTCCACTCGGACGGCGCGCGCCAGTGTGACCGGCTGCGCTGAGTCCGCATCCTGCAATGCGTACATGCCCGCGGCGGCATTGGCGAACAGGTTGCGCACATCCGCCCCGCGCACCTCGATGGCCCAGTCCGCCGTGTGGACGAGTTCTTGCCACGCGCCATGTCCCCGTGGGTCGGCGTGGGTGGGTGGGTCGGCCAGCACTCGCCGGGCTGATTCCGCGTCCGCGCGAATCTGCGCGACCAGGGCGGCGATATCGGTGAACCGCTGCTCCCCGCGCAGCCGCCGGATGAAGCTCAGCCCGATCGTCTCGCCGTACAGGTCGCCGTCGAAGTCAAGCAGATAGGCCTCGATGGAGGGCTGCCCGTTGTCGAAGCTGGGCCGCACGCCGATGTTGACGACCGCCGGATGGCCCGTAAGCGCAGCGCCATCACCCCGCCACGCCCAGCAGGCATACACGCCATGCGCGGGCACGAGCCGGTCCGCAGGGAGCGCGAGGTTCGCGGTCGGAAAGCCGAGCGTGCGCCCGCGCTGCGCACCCTGCACGATCTCGCCCCACACCTGGTACGGGCGGCCCAACAGGTCGGCCGCAGCCTCGGCTGCGCCCTCGTCTGCCAACAGGCTGCGCACCCGGCTGCTGCGCACCGGCTCGCCCTGCCAATCATACGGCGGGACGACCTGGACGCGATAGCCGAGCGTCTGTCCCAGCTCCGCCAGCCGCTCTGCGTTCCCCTCCCGGCCCCGGCCCAGCGCAAAGTCAGGCCCCACCCACAGCTCGGCCAGGGGCAGATGCCGCGAGACTTCCTTCATGAAATCGGTCGCCGGCGTGGCGGCGGTCTCCAGCGTAAAGGGGAGGACGATCACGAAGTCGAGGCCGAGCGCGGCCAGCACGGCCGCGCGTTCCTCGTTGGAGGTCAGCCGGAGGACCCGGACATCGGGCCGCAGGACAGCCAGCGGGTGCGGCTCGAACGTGAGCAGCCCGGCCAGCCCACCCGCCGCGTGCGCCGCCCGCGCCAGCTCCGTCACCAGCATCTGGTGGCCGCGGTGGACGCCGTCGAAGTTCCCGATGGTCAGGTACACCGGCTGCACGAAGGGTGTTAGCGGGAAGCCCAGGTGGGTGTCCATCTATGATACGCCGTTGCTCTCGCTGGCGAAGACTTTCTCCGGCCGCCAGGTGCCGCTCTGCTGCGCGTAGGTCAGGATGGCCGCGACCTCGCCTGCCGGGTTGATGGCATAGCCGGTGGCATTGGCCGGCGGTTCGCTGCACGGAATCGGCTGGCCGAAGCGCAACAGCTTCTCCACCTCGGCGGTGACCTCGACCGGCGTCAGATGGCCGAGCGCGGCGCTGAGCGGGTGCAGGTGCCGCCCGATGTCGCCGTGGGCCGCGACCTGCGCCAGCGTGTCCAGGTCAAGCGCGTCGGCGATGTGGAAGCGTCCGCTGCGCGTGCGCTGCAGCGCAGTCATGGTCGCGCCGCAGCCGAGCGCCTGGCCGAGGTCATGGACGAGGCTGCGGATGTAGGTGCCGGGGTCGCAGACGACTTCCAGTGCCACATCGGGCGGCTGCCAGGCGAGGACCTCGATGCTCTGGATGCGCACGGGCCGCGGGGCCGGCTGCACGATCTCACCGCGGCGCACCCGACGATGCAGCGGCACGCCGTCCTGCTTGATGGCGGAATAGGCCGGGGGCGTCTGCAGGATGTCGCCGGTGAAATGCACCAGCGCGGCCCGCAGGTCGTCCGCCGTGAGCTCTGGCACAGGCCGGGTCGCGACCAGTTCGCCGTCCGTATCGTAGGTGTCGGTCGTGAGGCCAAGGCGGGCTGCGGCCCGATAGGTCTTGGAGGAAGCCATCAGGTATTCCGCCACGCGGGTCGCCTGGCCCACGCAGACGAGCAGGACGCCTGTCGCCAGCGGATCGAGCGTGCCGGCATGGCCGACGCGCTTGATCTTGAGGACGCGGCGCACCCACGCGACCACATCGTGCGATGTCCAGCCCGCGGGCTTGTTGATGTTAAGGATGCCGTTCAACGTTCTTCCGCCTTCAATCAATCTGCCGAATCAGTGAGAGTGCTTGACTTCGACCGCTGCGTGTACGAGCGGCAGGACACGGTCCTTGACCTCTGCCCAGGCGCCGGTCAGCGTGCAGCCTGCCGCCTGGGGATGCCCGCCGCCGCCGAGGCTGAGCGCCACCTGCGCGATGTCGTAAGGGGGCCGCGCGCGCAGGTCTACCTCGACCTCGCCATTGGGCTGCTCGTTGAAGAGCACTGCGGCGCGGGCCTCCGCTGCGTTGATGAGCTGGCTGACCAGCTTGCCGTCCTCTTCGCCTGTGACGCCCGCGGCTGCGCGCATATCCCGCGTGACGACCGACCAAACGACCCCATCCTCCACCCGCAGCTCGCTGAGCGCCAGCCCCCACAGCCGCAGGATGGCGGCGGGCTGGTCACTGAGTGTGTGCTGCACAAGCGCAGCGATGCTGATGCCGTAGGCCGCCAGCCGGCTCGCGTCGGCCAACACCGCGGCATCCACGTTGCTTGTGCGGAAGGCCAGCGTATCTGTGACCAGGCCCGTCATCAGGCAGAGCGCGATCTCGGCATCCACGGGCGTGCGGAGCTCGCCGGCCAGGCGCAGGACAAGCTGCGCGGTGGCGGCTGCGGTCGGGTCTACGTAATTGAGCGTGCCGAAGCGCAGGTTGGTGATGTGGTGGTCGAGAACGATGACAGGCGCGGGCCCATAGAGGTCGGGCTGGTAGATGCTGCCGAGCCGAGCAGGATCGCTCGCATCGAGCGAGACGATGACATCCCACGGGCCGGCGGGAGGCGCAGGCGTAATGCCGTCCGCGCCCGGCAGGAATTGCAGGACAGGCGGGACGGGGTCCGCGCACGCGAGAACGGCTGCCGGCGGCTCGGGGAGGGCCTTGAGCAGCCCCCCGAGCGCCAGCAGCGAGCCGATGGCGTCGCCATCGGGGTGGATGTGGCACATTGCCAGCACGCGCCGCGCGCGGCGCAGGATGCCGGCAATCTCAGTCAGCGGCGTGTTCTGGTTGTCCGCCGCGGCCGTTGGCGGCGCGGTCGGATTCGCTGGCGTCGGCATGTTGTTCCTGATTGGCTGGCGCCGCGCTCGCCTGCGCGATGCTGTCCAGCAGTGCGTCGACGTGCTGGGCGCGGCGCTCGGTCATGTCGATATGAAAGAACAGGTCGGGCACGAAGCGCAGGTCCAGGTTCTCGACCAGCGCGCGGCGCAGGAAGCTCTGGGCATTGGCCAGCGCAGTGAGAACCTGGCGCGATTGCGCCTCGCCCAGAGCGTGTTCGACGTAGACGTGCGCCGTGTGCAGGTCGGCTGAGACCCGCACATCGGTGACGGTGAGCATCGCATCTTCCAGCCGCGGGTCGGTCAGTTCGGTGCTGATCAGCAGCCCCAGTTCCTCACGCAGCAGGTCAGCGATGCGTTCCTGACGACGGCTCACCATGGCTTAACTTACGCGTTCCTTCTTGTAGGCCTCCAGAATATCGCCCACCTCAAAATCGTTGAAATTGTTGAGGTTGATGCCACATTCGAAGCCGGTCTTGACTTCCGGTACGTCTTCCTGGAAGCGCCGCAGGGTTGCGATGCGATCCTCGACCAGCACTTCGCCGCCGCGCTTCAGGCGCACGAGCGAGTTGCGGTGAATCTCGCCGTCGGTGATGTACGAGCCGGCCACCTTGCCCACCTTCGACACCCGGAAGACCTGGCGCACCTCGGCGTGCCCGGTGATGACCTCGCGGTACACCGGCTCCAGCAGGCCCGTGAGCGCCTTCTGCACATCCTCGATGATGTTGTAGATGATGTTGTACTGGCGGATATCCACGCCTTCGTTTTCCGCCAGGCGCTGCGCCGCGGGCTCCACATGGACCGAGAAGCCGAGGATGATCGCGCCCGACGCGACCGCCAGCATCACGTCACCTTCGGTGATGTTGCCGGTGGCCTGGTGCAGAATCTTGACCTTCAGCTTCTCGTCGCCCAGCCGTTCCAGCGAGTTGACAATCGGCTCGATGGAGCCCTGCACGTCGGCTTTCAGGATCAGGTTCAGTTCCTTGACCTGGCCGCTCTGGGCCTGGGCGAAGATGCTCTCCAGGGTCATGGCCGGGCCGGCGGCCTGCGTCGCGGTGGCGCGGCGCTCGGTCTGCCGTTCGGCGGCCAGGCCGCGCGCGGTGCGTTCGTCCGCGACCACAGTGAACGTGGTTCCCGCAACGGGCACGTCTGCGTAGCCGAGAATCTGCACCGGCGTCGAGGGCGTGGCCTCAGTGATCGGCTGGCCCTTGTCATCATACATGGCGCGAATCTTGGCGTATGTTTCGCCGGTCACAATGCTGTCGCCGGTATGCAGCGTGCCGTTCTGCACCAGCAGGGTTGCCATCGGCCCGCGGGTCTTATCCAGGCGGCTCTCGATGACGGTGCCGGTGCATTCGCCCTGCGGGTTGGCACGCAGCGGGTCGATGTCGGCGGCCAGGACGATGCTTTCGAGCAGGTCACCAATGCCGCGGCGCATCTTGGCCGACACGGGCACGCACATCACGTCGCCGCCGTACTCTTCGATGAGCACGCCATTGTCTGCCAGCTCCTGCTTGACGCGGTCGGCATTGGCTTGCGGCTTGTCGACCTTGTTGAGCGCCACGACGATGGGCACCTGGGCCGCCTTCGCGTGGTTGATGGCTTCCTTTGTCTGCGGCATGACGCCGTCATCCGCGGCAACGACCAGCACGGCGATGTCCGTGACCATCGCGCCGCGTGCGCGCATGGCCGTGAATGCCTCATGGCCCGGCGTGTCGAGGAACGTGATCTTGCGGTCGTTCCATTCGACCTGGTATGCGCCGATGTGCTGGGTGATGCCGCCGGCCTCGCCTTCGACGACGCGCGTCTCGCGAATCGCATCGAGCAGCGTCGTCTTGCCGTGGTCGACGTGGCCCAGGACCGTGACAATCGGCGGGCGCAGGACGAGGTTCTCTTCTTTTTCCTCGGCCATGATGCGCTGGCGCAACGTCTTGGGCGCCTCCTCCGGCGTCTCCTCGACCTCCGGCTCCGGCGCGACCTCGCTCTTGACGGTGACGCCGAGCTCTTCCCCGATGAGCTGGGCCGTGTCGAAGTCGATCGATTCGGTGATCGGCACCATCATGCCGTAGTTCATCAGGGTCTTGATGACCTCGATGGGGCTGCGGTGCATCTTGTCGGCGAGGTCACGCACCGTGATCATGTTGGGGATGATGATTTCGCTGACAGGCGCGGCCGCGCCGGCAGGCGTGCGGGGCGCTTCAACGGTAGTAAGCCGCGGTACGCCGGCATCGGAGCGACTCGCCCCGCCGGAAGATTGCGGCCGGCGGCCCTGGTTGCCTTTGGCCCGCGCAGCCTGCGCGGGCCGGCGCTGGTCATTGCCGCCGGACCGGCCGCCGCCGCTGCTGCTGCCACCGCCGCTCGATGGGCGGGCCGGTGCATTGTTGAAGGAGCGCTCGCGGCCGCGGCCGCCTGATGGCCGTCCGCCGCCCGGCTGCGGCACGACGGTGTCTGAGACAGTCGGGTCGAACACCCGCTGGTTAAACACCTCGTCCGGATTTTCGGGCTCGTTCCGCCCGCGACCGGCCGGCTGGCTGCGGAAGCCAGGTGCGCTGCCCTCGCGGCGCGGCTCACCGGGCCGCGGGCCGGAGGGGCCGCGGCGGTTGGGGTCTGCTGCGCTGCCGGGTGGCGTCGTCGGCCGCGTGGGCGCAGGCCCGGTCGGCTTTACAGTAGCCGGCTGGCGGGGCTGGCGTGCAGCGGCAGGCGTGCCGGATTCGGCCTTCGTCTGGTCGTTGGCCGCCCGGCCATTGGGCTGACGCTGGCGCGCTCCGGTCCCGCCGTTGGGATTGCCCCCGCGCGGCTGGTCTGCGACCGGGGCGCTGTTCTGGCGCGGTGCGCGCGCATCCTGCTGCTTGCTCGTCTGATCGCCCTTCGGATTATCTTTTGCCATGTTAATACCTCCTGAGAGCCGGCGCGGGCCAGGAAGCCGCAATGATGCCGCTAAGAGGCAATGTGTCAGACCGTTCAGTGCCCAGGCTGCGACCTGGTGACATTACGGCAGCCGGGCAGGATGTCACCGGCGCACGTGCGCCCAAGGACAGGTAAACCCGAACGACCACCGGTATGAGGGGTGTGGAGCGAGGAGAGTGTGAGGAAGGGGTGTATGAGCGTGGGCGGCGGATGGCTGCCCTTCGAACGCATCCCTACTTCATATTCCCAACCTCGCATCGCTCCGGCCTCAACGCCGCGACACACATCTGCCCGCAAGGGGCCATTGGCTCCGGCCATGTGGCCAGCATGAGAAAACTCCTGTTACCGATCTTCCGGCAGTGTAGAGACGCTCCGGTGGGACGCCTCTACGACTTGTCCTGTGTTACCAATACTTCCGGCAGCGTAGCGGCATAAGTCCGCAACTCCGCCAGGTTCTCCGGACTCAAGGTTATCTTGAGTGCGGCGCCGAGCCGTTGGCCCTGGAGGGCTTGTTCCCAACAAGGCCGCGCCCGGCAGAGATAGGCTCCCCGGCCCGCCAGCTTGCCGGTCGGATCAATGCGCACCGTCTCATCCGGTGTGCGCACGATGCGCACCAGTTCACGCTTCGAGCGTTCCTGGCGGCATACGACGCAGGTGCGCACCGGCACGTGCTTGGGCCGGGGACCCTTCGCTTTCAACTCAATAGTCCTCGAAATCGCCCCAACCGCCGCGCGTGGGCTTGCGTTTCTTGATGGACACCACGGCGCCGATGTTCTCATCGAACACGAGCTCGCGCTTCTTCGCCGTCTTCTTGCTCCGCTTGGCCGGCTTCTTCGCGCTCTCGGCGCCTTCCTCTTCTTCGCCCTCTTCGAAGTCGCCCACCTCGTACTCAGGCAGGTAGTCGTCTTCGGCAAGCTCTTCCATCGTCTGAACGGATGCTTCAGATGTTTCGGGCACCTCGGGCACCTCGGGCGCCTCGGGCGCCGCGGCGACCGGTTCCCCGGCTTCCGCGCTCACCGCAGCCTCCGGCTCAGCGGCAGGCTCGCCCGCGCTGACCGGCCCGGCCTCGCTGACCGGCTCGGCGGCTTCCGCCGCGGCCTCGAGCGGCAGCTCGGTGATTTCGGTGTCATCCTTGAGCGCTTCGGCATCGGCCAGCATCCTGGCGGCCTGCTCCAGCGTGACCGCGGTCTTGTCGCGCTCGCGCAGCAGCCATTCCGCGCGGCTCAGCAGGTCGTCGGTGCCGGGCAGCGCGGCCGCCTTCTGTTCCAGCGACCGCTGCTTCATCACCTGGAGCTGCTGTCGCTTGATTTCGGCCAGCCCTTCGGTGGCAGCTTCGGTTTCGCTCTTGATGTCGATGCGCCAGCCGGTGAGTTTCGCGGCCAGCCGCGCATTCTGGCCCTCTTTGCCGATGGCGAGCGAGAGCTGCCGGTCGGGAACGACCACGATCGCGGTGCGCACGTCGCCGTCTTCCAGCAGGATGGTGTCGCTTGGCCGTGCGGGGCTGAGCGCGTTGCTGATGAACTGGCGGACGTCGTTCGACCATTCGACCACGTCGATCTTCTCGCCCATCAGCTCGTCGACGATGTTCTGGATGCGCGTGCCGCGCAGGCCGACGCACGAGCCGACCGGGTCCACGCCCGGCTGGCTGGCGGCCACCGCCACTTTGGAGCGTTGGCCCGGCTCACGCGCGATGCTCTTGATTTCGACGGTTCCGCTGTAGATTTCCGGAATCTCGCGTTCGAGCAGGCGGCGCAGCATGTTGCGGTGCGTGCGTGACAGGCGAATCTGCGGGCCGCGCGTGCCCTTGTTGACCTCCGCCAACAGGGTGCGCACGTTTTGGCCGATGCGATAGCGGTCGTTGGGCAGTTGGTCTTCGGCGGCCAGGATGCCTTCCGCTTTCTTGCCCAGCGTGATCGTCACCTGGTTGGTACGATAGTCGATCGCCTGCACTGCGCCGGTGATCAGCTCACCTTCGCGTTGGTGGAAATGGTCGAAGAGCGCGTCGCGCTCGGCTTCGTGGATGCGCTGCAGGATGACCTGTTTGGCAGTCTGCGCGGCGATGCGGCCAAAGTCGCCCGGTTCGCGCGGATCCAGCACGGTGCTGCCAAGCTCGGCCTGCGAATCGAGCTTGCGCGCTTCCTTCAGCCCGATTTCCACGCTGGGGTCCTGCACATCCTCCACCACGGTTTTCTCGCAGAAGACGCGCAAATCCCCGGTCAACGGGTCAATCTGGACCTGCACGACCGCGTTGTTGTTCGCGTAGTTCCGCCGGTAGGCATGAACCAGGGCTTCCTCGATGGCTCCCAGAATCACATCGCGCGGCAAGTCCTTCTCGGCGCAGATCTGGTTGATAGCCATGATGAGCTCGTTTCTCATCCCGTAAACCACTCCTGTTGCATCCTGCATCTCTGGCCCCGAATAACAAAGAAAGTGGGGTTGTCCCCACTTCCTCGAAATCACGGTGCCTGAAGGCTAACAATGAGCCGAGTTTACCATAGGGCGCGTGAGAATGCAAGTTAATGATGAATGATGAATTAGGAACGACGGACTACCAACTACCTATTGGAGTCGAGGCTTTAGCTGGTCAGGCAGGCTGTGTACGTCCACAACCTAACCGGCTGAAGCCTCGACTCCGGATTTTCTCGTTAGTTCAGCTCGAACTGCCCCGTGTACAACTGGTAGTAGCGGCCGCGCTGCGTCAGCAGGTCGTCATGGTCGCCGCGCTCGATGATCTCGCCGCCCTCGATCACGATGATGGCGTTGGAGTTGCGGACGGTCGAGAGCCGGTGCGCGATGACGAACACGGTGCGATCCTTCATCAGGGTGTCCATGCCCAGCTCGATATGCCGCTCCGTGCGGGTGTCGATGGAACTCGTCGCCTCGTCGAGGATCATCACCGGCGGGTCGGAGACTGCCGTGCGCGCGATGGCGAGCAGCTGGCGCTGGCCCTGGGAGAGGTTGGCGCCGTCCCCTGTGATGACCGTCTGATACCCCTGCGGCAGACGCCGGATGAACGAGTGGGCGTTGGCGCTCTTGGCAGCCTGGATGCACTCCTCATCGGTGGCGTCCAGCCGGCCGTAACGGATGTTGTCCATTACGGTGCCGGTGAACAGGTGCGTATCCTGGAGTACGATGCCGATGGAATTGCGCAGGCAGTCCTTGCGAATCTGCCGGATGTCGATGCCATCGAACGTGATGCTGCCTTCCTGGATTTCATAGAAGCGGTTGATCAGGTTCGTAATGGTGGTCTTGCCCGCGCCGGTGGAACCCACGAAGGCAATCTTCTGGCCCGGCTTGGCATACAGCGAGACGTTGCGCAGCACGACCTGGCCCGGCTCATAGCCGAATGTAACGTCGTGGAAGCGCACGTCACCCCGCAATTCGACATACTGCACGGAGCCATCGGGCTGCGGCACTTGCCACGCCCAGTGGGTGGGGCGGTCGCCGTTGCGGTTGACCTCGAAGCTGCCGTCGGCCAGTTTGGTCGTCCCGACAATCACGACCTGGCCCTCGTCCACCTCGGATGGCTCATCCATCACCTCGAAGACGCGCTCTGCGCCCGCGAGCGCGGACATGACTGCGTTGAACTGGTTGGCAATCTGCTGCACCGGGAAGCCGACCTGCCGCGCATACTGCAGGAAGGCGGCCAGGGAGCCGATGTCGAAGCGGCCCCAGACGGACAGCAGCCCGCCGACCATGGCCGTCGCAGCATAGGCGATGTTGTTGAGGTTGCCCATGACCGGGAACATGACGGATGCGTAGAAGTTGGCATCGGTGGCGGCCACACGGTACGTCTCGTTCCGCTCCTTGAAGCCTGCGATGGCCGGGCGTTCGTGATTGAAGACCTTGACGACCTTCAGCCCCTCCACCATTTCCTCGATGTAGCCGTTGACGACGCCCAGGTTGCGCTGCTGGGCCAGGAAGTTCTTGCGGCTGCGGTCGGTCAGGACGCGCATGACGATGACCATGATGACGATGACCCCGCCGGTCACGAGCGAGAGGATGGGGCTGAGGATGATCATCATGATCGCGGCGCCGACAAACGTCACGGCACTGGAGACAAGCTGCACGAGGCTCTGCTCCAGCGCCATCTGCAGGGTGTCCACATCGTTGGTGTAGCGGCTCATCAGCTCGCCGTGGGTGTGGCCGTCGAAGTAGCGCAGCGGCAGGCTCTGCATCTTGGCGAAGAGATCGCGGCGCATGGTGTTCGTCGTGCGCTGGGCCACCTGGATCATGATGCGCTGCTGGCCGTAGGCGGCGACGGTCCCAACCAGGTAGATTCCGCCCAGGATCGCCAGCGCGCCGGCCAGCCCGCTGAAATTGCCCGGCAGGATGTAGTCGTTGATGAGCGGCTTCAGGAAGTAGTTGCCCGCCAGGCCGCTGACTGTATTGACCAGCATCAGAACCAGCACGAGGAGGATGAGTAAACTGCGCCGCTTAAGGTAGCCCAGGAGGCGCAGGATGACCTTGCGCGCATCCTTGGGCTTCTGGAAGCCGCCACGGAAGGGGCCGGGGCCGTGACCACCCTGGCCGGGACGGCCCTGGCCCGCCGGCGCCGGTGGTTTGCGTGTGTCTGTGTTGCGTGCTACTGTCATTGCGCCAGCACCCCTTCCTGCTGCGATTGGTGGATTTCCTGATAGACCGCATTCGTCGCCAGCAGCGTGCGATGGTCGCCCATGCCCACAATCTTGCCGTCATCGAGCACGATAATCTTGTCGGCATCCCGTACTGAGCTGAGCCGCTGCGCGATGATGAAGACCGTCGTCTCGGCCAGGTTGCGATAGAAAGACTCCCGGATGCGCGCTTCGGTGGCAGAATCCACCGCGCTGGTGCTGTCATCCAGGATCAGAATCTTCGGATTCTTGACCATGGCGCGGGCGATGGTAAGGCGCTGCTTTTGTCCGCCGGACAGGTTCACGCCGCCCTGTCCCAGCTCGGTGTCATAGCCGGCAGGGAAGGACATGATGAAGTCATGCGCCTGTGCATCGCGTGTTGCAGTCTCGATTTCCGCCTGCGTGGCATCCGCGCGGCCCCACATGAGGTTCTCACGGATGGTGCCGGAGAAGAGCGTGTTTTGTTGGAGGACCACCCCGACCCCCTCACGCAGGTCCTCCAGGGCGTAGTCGCGCACGTCGATGTCATCGACGAGGACCGCGCCCTCGGTCACATCGTAGAGCCGGGGGATGAGATTGACCAGCGTCGACTTGCCCGTGCCGGTGCCGCCGATGACGCCGACCACCTCGCCGGGCTGGATGGTGAAAGTAATGTCTTTGAGGACGTCTTCACCGGTGTCGGTGCGGCTGTACTTGAAGGTCACATCGCGGAACTCGACCTTGCCGCGGGTGACGTGCGGTCGCCGCGTCTCAACCGGCAGGTCTTCAGCATCTTTGATGTCGACCGTCGTCTCCAGAACCTCCAGCACGCGCTCGCCGCTGGCCTTCGCGCGGGCCGACATCACAAAGACGAAGGACACCATCATGATGCTGAACAGAATCTGCGTCACATAGCTGATGAAGCTGATCAGCTCGCCGGCGCCGAGCGTGCCGCCGAAGACCATGTGCCCGCCCTGCCAGAGAATCACCAGCGTCGCGCCGTTCATGACCAGCATCATCAGCGGGAAGTTGAGGATGGCGATGCTGACCGCGTTGATGAAGGCTTTGGTCAGTGCATCGTTGTCCTTCTGAAATTCGCTGGTCTCGTAGTCGGCGCGGACAAACGCCTTGACGACCCGCTGGCCGATCAGGTTCTCCTGGAGCGTGCTGTTGATGGCGTCGATGCGCTCCTGCACGATGGAGAAGCGGCGGATGGCGGTCCGCAGAATCAGCGCAACGCCCACGGCCAGAATCGGCAGCGCCACCCCCAGCACGACGGAGAGCTGTTTGTTGATGTTGAAAGCCAGGATGAAGGCGATGATGAGCATCAGCGGGGAGCGGAACAACATGCGCAGCGCCATCATAAACGTCATTTGCAGGTTGTTCACGTCGTTGGTCAGCCGGGTCACCAGGGAGGCCGTGCTGAAGCGGTCGATGTTGGTGAACGAGAACTCCTGGACTTTGGCGAACAGCGCATCGCGCAGGTTCGCGCCAAAGCCCATGCTGCCCACAATCGACAGCCGCATGAAGATGGTGCCTGATACGATGCCTGCCAGGGCCAGCAGCACCATGTAGATGCCAATCCGGATAATGAAGTTGACATCCTGATTGACGATGCCGATATCGACGATGCGCGACATAAGCAGGGGCATGCTCAACTCGGCCAGCACGTCGAGCAGGATGAAGATGGGTGTCAGGATGACGTATTTCCGGTATTGGCCGATGAAGGGAGCGAGTTTTTTGATCACAGTTGCTCCTTAACCAGAGACTCGGCTTCAGGTTCTGGGATGGCGTCGGGTTCGATGGTGCGGTTCTGTTCAAGGTTCGCCTGCATTCGGGTGAGGGTCGTCCGCATCTCCTGAATCTCGGTCTCGGTCAACCCCTCAATCAGCACGCGCTCCAGCTCCCCGAACGTCTCATGAATTTGGGCAATAAGCGCCCGGCCCTTGTCGCACAGATACACGCGCGAGACGCGCTCGTCGCTCGCGTCTGTCCGGCGCTCCACGTAGCCGGCCTGCTCCATGCGTTTGATCACCTTGGTTGCGGCTGCGGGAGAGATTTTCAGCCGTTCGGCAATTTCCGAATGGGTCATGTTGTCTTGTTCCGAGAGATTCATCAGCAGAAAGGCCTGCCCCCGGTACAGGCCGATCTGTTCCATGAGCTGATCGGCGCGTGTGTGATGCAGGCGGCATACGTGCGCCAGCAGCCGGCCCAGTCTCGGTTGGTCTTCAGTTATCATTACTTCACCTGTATAAAGTTAGCTGGTTAAGTATTATACGGGGCTTCTGGCAGAATGCAAATTCGGTATGGGGGGCTTGTACGAGGTTGCTGTCTGGAACTTCAGCGGATGGGCGCGTGGTGGCGAGCGATAATCGCCTGACCGGCAGGGCCGAGCACGAATTCGACGAATGCGCGGGCCTCACTGGAGGGGCGGGCGGGCATGTAGAGGTAGAGCGTGCGCAGCAAGTGATAGGCTTCGTTGGTGGCCGCAGGCATGACCCCTTCCATCGGCACAGCCCGAACATCCCCGGTCACGGCAGTCGTGCTCACATAGCCAACGGCCGTGCGATGGCGGGCAACGTAATCGACCACCGCAGACGAATTGGGCATGACGATGGCGTTCAGGGTTACGCGGTCGCCGCCCATGACCAGAGCCTCGAACGCGGCCCGCGTGCCGGAGCCTTCCTCGCGGCTCACCAGCCGCGGCCCGCCGCCTTCGCCGCCCAGCGCGGCCCAGTCGAGCGTCTCCCCGCGATAGAGTGCGCGCAGTTGGAGGATGGTCAGCCCGGCAACAGGATTCTCGGGATGGACGATGACTGCCACCGCATCTCGGCCCACCGGCACAGCGGACAGGCCGGTCGGGGCGGCCGCGTTCGGCGTCAGCCACGCGACGGATGCGAGGTCCACCGCGCCGCGGCGCAGCTCGGCCACGCCCGCACTCGTTCCACCCCCGCGCACATCCACCAGGACGTGCGGCTGGCGTGCCTGGTACGCCGCTGCCAGCTCATTGAGTGCCGCGGCCATGCTCGTGGAGCCGGCGATGCGCAGTGCAGCGGGCGCGGGTGTTGCTACGCTCTGCGTCGTACAGGACGCGAGCGTGAGCAGGAGCAAGAGGAGCAGGGGCAGGCGACGCATGACAGGACTCTTACCGCAAGACGTAGAGCAACAGCTCGGCGGTACCTATGATGACGCAGTAGGCCGCGAACACATACAGCTTGCCCTGTCGCAGGTAGGCCAGCAGGTAGCGGATGCAGAGGTAGCCGGCAATGGCCGCGGCCAGGAAGCCGGCGATGACGACGGTCAGGTCGGGCGCAGGCTCATTGTTCAGCAGCACCTTCAGCAACTGCTGCGATCCGGCGCCGGCGATAATCGGGGCCGATAGCATGAAGCTGAAGCGCGCGGCAGCCTCGCGCGTCAGGCCGCGCGCCAGCCCCGTCGCGATGGTTGCCCCTGACCGGCTGATGCCGGGTGCAATCGCGAGGGCCTGGGCCACGCCGATGGCCAGCGCGTCGGGGATCTTGAGCGTTTCCAGCTCGCGCGTGCGCTGTCCCAGCCGCTCGCTGACAATCAGGATGAGCGCCGTGACGAACAGGAAGGCGGCGACAGCCACCGGCGTGCCGAACAGGCTCTCGAAGAACTCATCGAACAGCACCCCGAGGACCACGGCAGGCAGCGTGCCCAGGATGATGCCCCAGGCGAGGCGGCTGTCAAGCGCAGCCAGCCGCCCACCCGGTGCGGCGTTCCACGGACCGCGCGTGGTCAGACTGGAGAAGAACCCGCGGATGACAGCCAGCCAGTCGCGCCAGAAGTAGGTGATGACGGCCAGCAGCGTGCCCCAGTGGACCATCGTGTCGAAAAGCAGACTGGGCGCGGGCCAGTTGAGGGCCCAGGGAACGAGGACGAGATGGCCGGAGCTGCTGACCGGGATGAATTCGGTGAGCCCCTGGATGATGCCGAGAATGATCCCCTGAATCAGGTTCATGGCGTGCCTTTCACTACATGGAACGGTGAAGACCCGAAGTGCGCCAAGCGCTTATGACTTTTCGGCTTTGCGTTGTTCGCGTCCTGGCGGTTCAATCTTGCGACTCTTTAGCCGGGCTTCGTGCTGGGCGTGACGTACGGCCTGGTCGGGCAGCGCGTATTCGGCCAGGAACGCGGCGCGGAATGCCGGGAATGTGCCGCCGGTGATATGCTCGCGAATTTCTTCCATTAACCGCAGCATGAAATGGACGTTGTGCAGCGTCGCCAGGTGCAGGCCGAGGATCTCGCGTGCCTTGAACAGGTGGCGCAGATACGCGCGGCTGAAGTTCTGGCAGGTGTAGCACGTGCAGCCCGGCTCGACGGGCAGGGGGTCTGCGGTGTACCGGCTGTTGATGAGGTTCAGCCGGCCGCGGCGGGTGAGCAGGCCGCCGTTGCGTGCGGTGCGCGTGGGCAGCACGCAGTCGAAGATGTCGATGCCGCGCGCGACGCCCTCCACGATGTCCTCGGGCGCGCCGACGCCCATCAGATAGCGCGGCCTGTCGGCGGGCAGTTCTGGCACGACCGCGTCCAGCGTCGCATACATCTCCGCCTTGGTCTCGCCCACGCTCAGGCCGCCGATGGCATAGCCGGGGAAGTCCAGCGCGCGCAGGGTGCGGGCGCTCTCGATGCGCAGGTCTGCGAAGATGCCGCCCTGGACGATGCCGAACAGGGCCTGGTCGGGCCGCCGGTGCGCAGCCTGGCAGCGCGCGGCCCAGGCGTGGGTGCGCGCCATCGCCAACTCGTTGTAGCGGCGGTCGAGTGGCTCAGGGCACTCGTCGAAGCACATGACGATGTCTGCGCCCAGGTCTTCCTGCGCCGCGATGGAGCTTTCCGGCGTGAAGCGATGCAGGCTGCCGTCGATGTGCGAGCGGAAGGTGACGCCGTCCGCATCCACCTTGCGCATTTGGGCGAGGCTGAACACCTGGAACCCGCCGGAGTCGGTGAGCATGGGGTGGGGCCAGCGCATGAAGCCGTGCAGCCCGCCGAAGTCACGCACGAGCGCGGTGCCGGGGCGCAGATACAGGTGATAGGTGTTGGACAGCACCAGTGTCGCGCCGAGCTGCGCCAGGTCGCGCGGGGTCAGCGTCTTGACCGTGGCTTGCGTGCCCACGGGCGCAAAGACCGGCGTCTCCAGCGTGCCGTGCGGGGTGGTGAAGGCGCCGCGGCGCGCGGCAGTCGTGCTATCCTGCGCAAGGAGAGTGAAATCGAACATGGCTGCGCAAGGTTAGCACCAGCCCGCAGCGTTGTCAAAACGCATACCAACGAATCTCGAGGAAGCGAGGCTTCAGCCGGTCACACCCCTGCGTGCGTCCGCATCTGAAGCCTCGACTCCATATGCGCGCTGAAGCAGTGGACGGCGGCGCTGCAGGTGCTGGCGAGCGGGACTCGACTCCATATGCGCGCTGAAGCAGTTCCAAGTGTGCGGGCGCACAAGCATCCTGAGCGGGTGGACGGCTCAATATACGTGACAGGATGCGGTTAGTCGAAGGATGCGGCCCTTTGGGCTGGTCTGCTCCGGCGCCCTTCGACTGCGGGACGGCCAAAAAGCGGGCCGTCCCTCCGCTCAGGGTGCCTCCGCTGACGGCTACATCTGGAGTTCCTGTGCGCGGCGTGGCTGACTGTGGTATACTCCCAGACAGGTTGTCGTTGGGGGATCCATCACAAGGAGGGAGCTATGCCTTTCGGTGAGATCTTCGTGGGCACGTTCCGCCAGATCTGGCAGCACAAGAAACTGTGGCTCTTCGGTCTGCTGGCGACGCTCTTGAGCAGCGCCGGCCTGGGCCTCTATCAGCTTTTCGGCATCCGGGGGCAGGGCGACTATATGCAGTTCATGTCGCGCTTCATGCAGAACCCTGCGAGGTTGCCGCGGGGCCTCGGCGCTGATCTTATGGCCAGCCTGAGTGCTCTCTGGATCGGGCTGTCCCTACTGATCGTCTTCGGACTCGTCGGCTACATCGTCAGCCTGGTCATGCGCGGCGCAATCATGCACGAGGCCGCGATCGCGTGGGCCGGCGGAGAGACGGACACCAGCCGGGGCGTGAGCGCAGGCGTGGGCAGGGCAGTCTATGTCTTTCTGTTGGACCTGCTGTGGGGCCTCGTGCCGTTCCTCCTGGCCTGTGGCGTCATGACTGGCTTGTTGGCGATACTGTTTGGGGTGATAGCCACCAATGGCGGCGAGGGCTGGGGCGTTTTCTTTGGCCTCCTTTTCTTTGGGTTCCTGTGTTCAGCCGTGTTGGTCGGTTTGCTGTTGGCCGTCTTCACGGCCATCTTCCCGCCGCTCATGTACCAGTCCGCGGTCGTGGGCGGCCGCAGCTTCGGTGAGGCGGTCCGCGAGGGCTGGCGGCTGACGGCGAGCAACCTGGGCTCGCTCATCATCTTCTGGCTGCTGCTGCTACTGCTGTCGTTCGTCCTGAGTGCGCTCATCCAGGCGATCATGCTGCCTCTGACGCTGCCGTGGATGGGCTCGTGGATGACGGACTGGAGCGCGGCCCTGGATAACTTCATGCGCGACGGCCAGCTCGATATGCCGCCGCTGCGCGCCGGCTGGCTGATTGTCAGCGGGGTGGTGTCGGTGGTGCTGTCGCTGCTGGTGAACAGCTTCCTGCTGACGTTCCGGCACACGCTGTATGCGGAGGTCTACCGCCGGCTGACGGGGGCAGTGCCGCCGGTCGCGCCAGTCGAGGCGGTCGTACCGCTTGCGCCGGTCGAACCCCTGCCCCCGTCGGACATCTTCGTGCCGGATGAGCCGTCTGCGGATGACGAGGAGCCGCGCGTGGGGTGACCTCACCCCCAGCCCCGGGGAGTTATTGTGAATAAAAAGAGGGCGTGCGGCTCAAGAAGCCGCACGCCCTCTCTGATGAAACATCCCGAAGGTCTCTAGCTGTCCTTCTTCGCTGTGGACCCCGCCGCCGGCGTCGAAGCGTCACCGCCGCCGGTCATCGGCGCGGTCTTGCTCGTGTCGGCCTTGGCATCTGCCGGCCGGGCTTCCTCTTCTTTCTTCTTGCCGCCCGGAATGCCCGTGGACGACTTGCCCTTGTTATCCGTTACATAAAAGCCGGAGCCCTTGAAAATCACTCCGACCGGCTGCATGACGCGGTGAACGTGACCGCCACACTCGGGGCAGTCAGTCAGCGACGGGTCCGTCATGCGCTGCAGGCGCTCGAACCGCACGCCGCACTGTTCGCATTCGTATTCATAAGTCGGCATCGTACATCCCCCACCTGGGAAAGCCCAACCTGGGCCGCATTTCCTAACACTCAGACCTCCGAGGCCGTGCGACGCGGTCGCCTGGACACCTCGGAGGCTGAGAGGAATTATACCCCATACGGCAGGGTTTGACAAATCAGGCGAAGAAACCGGGTGCGTTTCATACTGGGGGCGAACGCGGCCAGCGCGCATACGCGAATGGCGCTGCGGCGCTGGGCACGGATACACGAATATCCCGCCGCGGCGCACACGATTCGCGTATTCGTGGCGCGTCAGCGCATTCGTTTATCCGCGATGGCCGCGCCCCCAACGTGAAACGCACCCAAGAAACCCGTTCTCGTGCGAAACTACGGTTTCGCCTGAGGAAACGGGTTTCTGCAACAGCTTCTTAGAACAGGCCGACCACGCGGCCGGTCTCCAGGTCGAGGTCCACGTCGTAGAACACGGGACGCGTGGGCAGGCCGGGCATGGTGCGCATTTCGCCGCACAGCGGATATAGGAACCCTGCACCGACGCTGGCCCGAATATCGCGAATCGGGAAGACGTAGCCCTGCGGCCGGCCCTTCAGCGTCGGGTCGTGCGACAGACTGAGATGGGTCTTCGCCATGCAGATGGGCAGCTTGTCGAAGCCCAGCCGCGTGTAGAGCGCGATCTTCGCTTCAGCCTCAGGCGTGTAGGACACGCTCCCCGCACCGTAGATATCCTTGGCGATCTTCTCGATCTTTGCCTTGATGCTCCACTCCAGCGGGTAGAGAAACTGGAAGTCCGAGGGCTTCTCGCAGGCCTTGACGACCGCTTCGGCCAGCTTGACCGCACCGTCGCCGCCCTCGGCCCAATGGTTCGAGAGCACGGCGTCCTCGGCCCCGGCCTCAATGGCCTTCTGCCGGATGAGCTCGATCTCGGCGGGGGTGTCGGTCTTGAACTGGTTGATCGCGACCACCACGGGCAGGCCAAAGCGTCGGACATTCTCGATGTGGGCGACCAGGTTGGCGCAGCCCGCTTCCAGCAGGGGCAGGTTCTCTTCGGTATACTCGAAGGCCAGCGGTTTGCCAGCGACGACGCGCGGCCCGCCGCCGTGCATCTTGAGCGCGCGCACAGTGGCGACGAGCACCACGACATCCGGCACCAGCCCGGAGTAGCGGCACTTGATGTCCAGGAACTTCTCCATGCCGATGTCGGCGCCGAAGCCGGATTCCGTCACCACGTAGTCCGCCAGCTTCAGCGCAATCTGGTCGGCCAGAATGGAGGAGTTGCCGTGGGCGATGTTGGCGAACGGCCCGGCATGGACGAAGGCCGGCTGGCCTTCCAGCGTCTGCATCAGGTTGGGCAGGATGGCGTCCTTCATGAGGACGGTTGCGGCCCCGGCAACCCCCAGGTCTTCGACGGTGACGGCTTCACCGGTCCGACTGGTGCCGATGACCGCGCGGCCGATGCGCTCGCGCATGTCTTCCAGCCCGGTCGTCAGGGCCAGAATTGCCATGATCTCCGAGGCAACCGTGATGTCGTAGCCGGTGTAGCGCGTCTTGCCCTTCTCTTCGGGCCCCAAGCCGATCTGAATCCGGCGCAGGAAACGATCGGAAACATCGATGACCCGATTCCAGGTGATGGAGTCGGGGTCGATGTTGAGCATCGCAAACCGCTCGCGTTCCTCCGGGGTCAGCTCTTCCGGATCGGTCTTGGCGATGCCGAGCTTCTTGACGCGGCGCAGCATGGAGGGCGAGAAGCTGCGCTTGCCGGTCTTGTCCGGCGGGCAGAGCCGGTCGAACATGACCTGGGGGCTCGCCACCTCGGACTCGTGGAACATGCGCGCATCTATGGCCGCGGCAATCAGATTGTGCGCGGCGGTGATGGCATGGATGTCGCCGGTCAGGTGGAGGTTGAAGTCCTCCATCGGCACGATCTGCGAGTAGCCGCCGCCGGCCGCACCGCCTTTGATGCCAAAGGTCGGCCCCTGCGATGGCTGGCGGATGCAGCAGACCACGTTCTTGCCCAGCACGCCCAGGCCCTGAGTCAGGCCGACCGTGGTGGTCGTCTTGCCCTCTCCAAGTGGGGTTGGCGTGATGGCAGTCACATCAATGTACTTGCCGGATGGCCGGTCGGCGTGGCGTTCGATGACATCCAGATGCACTTTGGCTTTGTACTTGCCGAAGGCTTCGAGATCATCGACGCCCAAGCCCAGACTCGCGGCAATGTCGACGATCGGCTTGAGTTCGGCTGCCTGGGCAATATCCAGGTCGCTTGGCACAGGGTTCAGGCGTTTCATGCGGTTGTGGACCTCCGTGGTGGGCTGTTGAGGATAGTGGGCATGGGCAAGTCCCATGAGATTTGGACGATTATAGCGCGTTCACGGACATTATGCAATAAGCAGCCTGTGTGAAAAAACAGCGCGACCTTTTGTGGCGGCCTTCGTCTAAGTGAGTAGTAATTGCTGTTGAGCCACACTGATGTATTCCAGCATCGTGCTGGGTGCATCGGGCAACTGCCATAATGGAGGCAACTGGATGGCACTTTATGTTCGGACCCTTAAGTCAGAGGAAACCAGCCGGGTGGACGAAATCTTGCGCGGGCTCGATCCAGAGCTGGCTCGGCGCGCCCGGATCGTGCAGCTCTCGGCGCAGCGGATGGGCGTGCACGAGATCAGTCGGATGGTGGGATTGCACCCCATCAATGTGCGCAAGTGGATCCACCGTTTCAACCGGATGGGCATCAACGGGCTGTTCCCGCGCCGTTCACCGGGTCGTCCGCGTCTGTTCAGCGAGGAGCAGCGCCGTGCCATCGTCGGGCTGGCTACCACGGACCCGCAGGACCTGGGGCTGGGCTTCGATTCCTGGTCTTTGCAGCGCCTGCGCATGCACCTGGTGAAGCAGGGGATGACGCCTGACATCAGCGCCGAAACCATCCGGCAGGAGCTGCTGCGCAGCGGGCTGGTTTTTGAGGATCGCCGTTGGGTGACGCCGGAGGCGACGCGGTGATACGGTGAAGAGGTGACGGGGTGAAGAGGTGACAAGGTGATTCCGGGTTGCGCCTTTTTTCCATCTTTACGGGTCTTCTCTATTATTGCTAGGCCCTGCCTGTCCACATCACCCCGTCACCTTGTCACCTTGTCACCGTGCAAGGAGCAGCGGAATCCAGAGTCTGTACGGCCACTCGGTTTCCTGGCTGCTCGCAAAGATGCTGATGTTCCCCGGTTGGTAGACCTGCACCCAGCCGACCATCACGCCCCCGGTCGTCGTTGGCACCAGTGTTACATCCTTCAAGGTCCCTGAGCCTGCGGGGATCACTTCCGGCTTGCCCCAGCTCAGCGTGCCCCGGTGGGACACGCGCACGATATCGCCTTCATCCCAGGCGATGTGCAGGCGGGTGTCGTTCGCGGCCGCGATCCGTGGGCCGCGGGCCGCACCGGCCACTTGGACCACGGTCTCCGGGTCCGGCCAATAATACTCCCGGCCAAACGCATACCGCACCGTCGCGCCCCCATCGACCCAGGTCAGGTGTCCGAAGCCATTGGGTGTGACGGTGACATGCGCGCCGATGGAATCTGTGGCGGGCGCATCTGAGACATTGATGGCGAGCGTCCAGGCGCCCGCGATCCGCTGGCCGCTGTAGATTTCGAACAGGCCGGTCGGGTTTGTCTGCGCGGGGAGCCGGTCCTGCCAGGCCACGAAGATGACCCCCTGCGGTGAGACGGCAATCGAAGGGGACTGCCCGCGCGCGTGAGGAATCGCGTTGCTGCTCCAGAAGCCGCCCTGCCAGCTCCCTGCATAGATGGTCCAGTAGCCCGGCGCGTTGTCCATCCAGGCTGCATGTAAGCTCCCATCCGGGCCGGCGGCCAGGACCGGGTTCGCCGAGACGCCGTATGTACGTGAGACGTTGATGGGCAGTGACCAACGGTTATCGCGCAGCGTGACATGAAAAATGTCGTAGTCGCCGAGAAACTGATTGGCGAAGACGGCGTGGAGCACGCCCTTGCTGTCCAGGGCCAGCGATGGCGACAGGCCCGCGGCAACCCGGACCGCCTCTGTCCAGGCGGCGCCCGGTTTGTGGACGGCATAGTAGATGGTGCCTTCGGACTCCCACATGGCGTGGGCTTTGCCGTCAGGCGTGTAAGCCAGGGCCGGGCGAGCTGCGTCGGGCAATCCGGTGGCGATGGCGAACGGTGCGGACCAGGGCGTCACGTCCGTATCGGCGCGGGCCGCCGGCAGGCGCGCGGCAAGACTGCCGCTGGCCAGCATGACTGCAAGCAGCAACCGGATGATGTTACGCACAGGCCCCGGCTTGATCGTCACCGGCCTCCCAGCCGCCTCCCGTCGGCAGTTTATTTCACCGCATCCGGGTCGCAGTGGGCGTGATGCGCTCTGCCCACACGACTCCGTTGCCCAACCGCAGGCCGCGAATCAGCACTTCGCCTTCCGCCTGGTCGGCCAGGCGGGCCAGGCGGGAACTGCCCAGCCAGACGGGCATCCCGTCGATGGTCCACCAGGCGGTCGTGCCGGCTGCGCGCAGCTCGCCGGAAATCGCGACCGGCACAGGCTGGTCCAGGCGCATGACATCGGCCTGATACTGGTCCGGGCCAATCGTGATGCCCTGCACCTCGACCCACTGGCCCGTCTGTGCCACGGCCCGGCTCTCGTCCACCAGGGTGTTGGCGCTGACGCGCGCCGTACCGATGACCGGCTCAGCGTATGCGCTCGGCGGAAATACGATCAGGTCCCACACCTGCTCGCCGTTGGGCTCGCGCGCAATGCCTGCGACCAGGGCGCTGAGCCGGGCATCCGCCGAGGTGTCCACCGCACGGATGAGATGGGCCACCAGCGAGCCATCGGGCTGGACGGTGGCCCGCACCTCGACCTGCTGGCCGATGACGGGTTCACCGATGATGACTACGTCCGGGCTCAGCCGGAACGTTTGCCCGGCGACGCGCCATTCAGGCTCCACAGCTTCCAGGATGCCTTCGAATTCCACCGGCACTTCGCTCGGGTCGCCGGCAATCGCTTCGATGATGATGGCCCGCAGCTCCAACGCATCGGGCGGCTGTTCTGCGATGACCCAGACCAGCCAGCCGGGGCGCGGTACGCCGCTGATGATAGTGTCCGGCGTCACGCGCACGAGCGTCTGGTCGATGACCCACAACTCGCCCGCCTGTTTGGTCAGCAGGCCGGAGAACGGCCAGAGGATGCCTTGGGGTCCCGCAGGCCGCTCGACCATCACGAGCTCGGCCAGGATGGGTCCGCCGGGGGCCTGGTGGCCCTGAACGACCACCCAGGCGCCGGGCTCGGCCCGGCCGCGCTTCTCGATGACGACGGTTTCGTCCGTGACGACTACCTGCGCGCTGCCCACCCACCAGTTGCTCCCGTCCACCAGCTTGAGATAGCCCTCGAGCCGTGTCGGTGTCGCTGCCGGCGTCTCGTCCTGGGCGCGCACGGGCCGCGCCGCGGCTGTGTTGAGCAGCACCAGCCCCAGCACGATCAGGATGAACCGTGTCAGTCGATCAGGTGGTCGCATGGTATCGATAACTCGCCGGCACGCCCACAAGGGGCTATGCTACTCTTTCTCGAAGGGACACTTATCACCACGTTATGGCACCGGCGTGCCGGTGTCCGGTGTTGCGGTCGCCTCCGGGGTTGCGGTCGCCTCCGGCGTTGCGGTCGCCCCCGGGGTTGCGGTCGCCTCCGACGTTGCGGTCGCCTCCGGGGTTGCGGTCGCCTCCGGGGTTGCGGTCGCCTCCGGGGTTGCGGTGGCCTCCGAGGTTGCGGTGGCCTCCGAGGTTGCCGTCACCTCCGGCGTTGCCACTGGGGTGAGCGTCGGCGTAGGACTCGGCGGTTCCGGCGTGGCCGTCGGCGTGGCAGTCTCAGATTCAGCGACGACGGGTGTGACGGTCGCCGGCGGAGGGGCGATGATTTGGATGGTACGGGCGACGAGCGTGCCATCCGGCTGCGGGATCGCCAACACCTGCGCGGTCGCGCCGATTTCCGGCGTGCCGCGAATCTCGGTCCTGCCATCGACAATGACGGACTTCCCATCGACGACCCAGATGTTCCCGTTCATGGACTCGATGATGCCCTGGATGGGGTGTGGATCCACCCGGATGGCCGTGATGCGCAGGGCCACGATTTCGCCGCCTGCGCGGCTTTGGGCTTTGACCTCAACCGTGTCGCCCACTGCCGGATCGTTCTCGAGTTGCGTCTCGCCTGTCACCTTCACCGTGTTAGGGCCGATGGTCCACCACTCGCCGTTGATGGCGCTGATTACATCGGTAAACTGAAAAGGCGAAGGCGTCGGGTCCGGCTGGCCGATCCGGCTGATGGACAGGCCGATGTAGCGGCCCTCCGGCGTGATCTCGACGGTCGCATCTACCAGCGAGCCGACGTTGGGATCGCCGTTGAACTGCGTGTTGCCGTCACATTCGACGGTCTTGCCGTCGATAGTCCACCAACTGCCCTCGATGCGCTGGACCCAGCCGGTGATACGGCCAGTGGTCCGGGCGCGCGGCTTCGGCAGTTCGGTCGTGGTGGCGGTGGCCGTCGGCGCAGGCGTGCGCGTGATCGTAGGCGTTCGTGTGGCCGTCTGGGTCGGCGTAAGGGACGGCTGCGGGGCAGGCGGGTCCTCCGGTTCGTCGTGAACGGCAGGGATGCTCCCGCCGCCGAAGGCCGGGGCGGTGGGCGTGTGAGTGGGTGTCGGGTTGCGCGTGATCGTCGGCGGCACGCGCGTCGGCGTGGGCGGGAGAATCGGCGTGGCCGTCAGCACAGGCGCGGCGCCTGCCGGAGGCTCGACCTCTACGTAGACTGCCACCAGCGTGTAGTCGCCGGGCGCGCGCATGGTGCCGTTCACGGTTGCGCCCACGACAGGCGTTCCGATGATGCGCGTGTCGCGGTCGATGAGCACCTCAAGCCCGGACACGATCCACCAGTCGTCGTGCAGCTCGGTGATTTCGCCGTGCAGGGCCAGGCTGCGCACCCGCCGGCCCGTATCTGCGACCGTGCGGGCCTCCATGAGGCGACGGTCCCGGAGGGTGTCCTGGTAGATGTCGCGCTGGAGCGAGTCGCGCATGAGCGCCAGGCGCAGGTCTTCCATCGTCGTCTTGACCGGGTAGAGCCAGTCACCGGGGAGGGTGCTCTCGGCGGCAGAGGCCACGCCGGTCAGCAGCAGGCCGCCCACGAGAACCAGCAGGAGCATGGCGAGCACGCCCCTTGCCATAGGGGTGCGCTGTGCGAAGCTGTCGCCCAGCAGCCAGGCGGCCAGGCGTTGCAGCCAGTCGCCGCCGGTCGCGGGTCTGTGAGCCGGAACTCCGACGGAGCGCCCGGCATGTTGTGCGGCAGGACCGGCCAATTGCTGTGCGGCCAGGACGAACTGGGCACGCCGCTGCTGCGCGATTTCCGGCGTGCGCGGGGGCACTGGCCTGAGCTGGCGGACTTCCACCAGGGTCAGCAGGAGCGGCTCCAACTCGGCGGCATCTTCCGGGTAGCGCGTGAGGCAGGCCGAAACGGAGCTGCCCGCCTGGATCAGGTCGGCACACTCGGCCAGCAGAGTGCTCAGTCGGTCATCGGCACTGCGTCTCATGGCTGTATCACGCGCTTCAAGGTGGATACGGCTCGATATTGCAGCGCCTTGACTGCGCCTTCGGTTTTGCCCATCATCTCGGCAACTTCTGCAATACTGAACTCTTCGAGAAAGCGTAAGGTAATCACCTGGCTCTGCTCTTCGGTTAACATCCGGAGGGCGTTGCGCAAACGCTGGGACTCCAGCCGCAACTCCGCCGCACGCCACGGATCGCCGTCGGCGGCTGGGATCGGCGCGGCGCCGTCCAGCTCGACAAAGGTCGCGCGCTGGCGCCGCCGGTAGTAGTCAATGACGAGATTGTGCGCGATGCGATAGAGCCAGCCGGAAAACGAGGTGCGCCAGGGATGTCCCGCGCCGATGGCCTCCAACATGCGCATGAACACCTGGCCCGTCAGGTCTTCCGCAACCTCGACCTGCCCGACCCGGTGATAGATGTACGCATAGATCCGGTCGACATACTGGTCGTACAGTTCGGCCAGCGCCTCGGGATCCGCCTGGCGGGCCCGTTCCAGCACCAATTCCTGCGGGTCGACTTCCGTGCGCGCACTTTCACCTTTAATGACGCCGAAGGCGGCAAAAGATAACGCACAAAGCAACCAGTTTGGAAGCGACATTTGGCCCGGTCTGCTAGGTCATTTTCTGGTCGGTACAGCCAGTTGCCATGTGACCAGAATCCGCTGCACTGCTGTGACGGTTGCAAGCACTGCGATGATGCCCAGTGCCCAGGGTGTCAGGTTGAAAATCAGCCCGACAATCAGGATGACGAGGCGCTCGAAGCGCGTCAGCATGCCCTCCTTGCAGGCGACGCCGATGCCTTCGGCACGGGCGCGGGTGTAGCTGACCATGAGGGAAGCAGAGAGGGCGGCAGCGGCCAGCAGAACGCCCCGATCGTCGTTGAGGGTCAGGAAGAGCCAGATCAGGGCCAGATAGATGATAATCTCGGCCCAGCGGTCGAGGGTCGAGTCCAGGAAGGCACCGAAGCGGCTGGTCGTGCCGGTGAGCCGTGCCAGCGTGCCATCTACAGCGTCGAAGCCGAGGCTGAAGATGAACAACAGGCCCGCGAGCTGGGTGCGTCCCGTCGCCAGAACGACGGCCACAGCCACTGTCAGCAAGAACCCGAAGACAGTCAGTGCATTGGCGGTCAGCCCGAGGTTGCTGAAGAAGCGGGCCACCGGCTGCAGGATGCGTGCACCCCAAGTACGGGCCAGGTCTGCAACCATGTCTTACCTCATCCTATAGAGTGAGACAGAGTCATCGAAGGATGACTCTACACCATCTTACATCAGGCGATGAGAAGTGTCAACCGTTTTTGCTGCGTGCCTGGCTGTGCTATTTCAAAGGCCATAGCTGCCAGCCGTCGGACTCGCCGCAGGTGAGCCAGAGGACGCGCTCCGCTGCGAAGGGCGGCCCGTTGTAGTCGAGCCCGCAGGACAACAGCTTGTCGAAGCGCACCGTCCACAGCCCCGGCTCGTGGCGGCGGATGTGTGTGCCCAGCGCCAGGCCCCACAGCAGCAGGGCCACCAGCAGGCCGGCTACCATGGCCGTGCCCCAGCCGAAGCGATCGCGTCCCATGAGGGTATTTTACCATGACCATTGTATAATCGGTGCAGCAGCGGATGAGGAATCAGGAATTCCGAAGATAGATGGCTGTATCATATAGTGATGGCATGTAGGGAACCAAGGAGTGACATCATGGATGAAGAACTGAACCTCGCAGCACAACCGGCAGTGCCCCCCACACCACCCCCCAGCGAACCCCTGATGTCTGACGCTGATGCTGCCGCTCCTGTAGAGGCGGCGGGGTGCAGCGTGGAGACACTGACGGCCAACGAAGTGCATCTCCAGGATTCCTCGGTCGGCCAGATGCAGGCGGTGGAAGTGCATACCTCCGGGGGCAGCATCGCGCAGGTGCAGGCCGCCAACATTCAGGTCAGCGACGGCGGCATCGGCGTGGCGCAGGGCCAGGCCGTCAGCCTCAGCGGCGGCGGCGCCGGCGTCGTGGTCGCGCGGGATGCCACGCTCAACGAGAGCTCCGCCGGCTTCGTGCTGGCCCTTAACATCACCGGCAACCCGCAGATCGGCTTCGACCTGCGCGCCGGCATCGCGGCGGGCGCCATCATCGGCATCCTGATCGGCCTGTTCAGGCTGTTGGGAGGGCGCAGGTAGGCGTATGGAGAGCGTGAACAACGGCATTTCCTGGCCCCTGCTCCTGGCGGGCGGGCTGCTGGCCCTGGTGGTCATCGTGCTCCTGCTGCGCAGGGCGCGGCCCGCACCCAGACCGGCTCAGCGCGCGCCTGCGCCGCAGCGGACGGCGCAGCCCGCGCCCGTCGAGTCTGCGCCCCAACCGGCAGCCGGCCAGCAGTGGGCGCCGCCCGCCTACAGCGCCGCCAGCTCCACCATCGCCGGCCCGTCGTTGCGCATCGGCATCGGGTTCATGCGCATCCACGAGGGCAACCTGCTCGTGAGCTGGAACGCGCTCAACGACGGCAGCGAGCCGCTGGCCGTCCAATGGGGGACGCCGCAGGTACAGCTTGCAGGCGGCGATGCGCTGGTGCTGAGCTATATGACCGATGCCAACGGCGAAACGTTCGCGGTCCCGGAGATGCGCACCTGCCAGCCCGGCGACATCCTGAGCCGCAGCGCCAGCATTCCGCTCGCTTCAGTGGGCCGCGACATTGCCGGGCTGCGCGTGACGGTTGCGGTGGGCTACGGTCCGGCCGATGGCCGCGCGGCCGCACAGGCCGCTCCTGCTGCGTATGCGGGCTGGCAGCAGACCGCGCTATCGGCCCCGCGCGCGGCCCCGCGGCAGTAGGGTGTCCATGGAACCTAACTTCTTCGAGCGCGTCTATCTGCTCGTCCGGCAGATTCCGCGCGGCCGGGTCGCCAGCTACGGCCAGATTGCGGCGCTGCTCGGCCATCCGCAGGCCGCACGCACGGTCGGGTGGGCGCTCAACGCGCTGCGCGGGTCGGATGTTAGCGACGTGCCGTGGCAGCGTGTCATCAACAGCGCGGGGCGCATCAGCATCTCGCGCGCGGACCTGGGCGCAGACCTGCAACGTGCGCTGCTGGAGGAGGAAGGCATCGAGTTCGACGCGCGCGGCTACGTGGATTTGCGCCGCTATGGCTGGGAGGGGATGAGCCTGCCGGACATCGAGGCGCTCTGGCAGCCTGGCCGTTAACTTTACATATCCGAACACCTGAGCTATACTTGCCTCATCTTTGCGTAACTTTCGCTCAGGACAGGAGTCGCCATGAGAGAAATCACGATTGCCCTCGCGCAGACTGCGCCGGTGCTGAACGACAACGAGGAGAACCTGCGGCGCATGGCGGGGTTCATCCAGCGCATCTGCCAGGAGCAGCAGACGGACCTGATCGTCTTCCCCGAATTGGCGCTGTCGGGTCATGAGTGCGGGCTGAACTTCACGCGGCTGGCCGAGCGTGTGACGGGGCACGCCGTCTCCTTCCTGGCAGGGAAGGCCGCCGAGTTCAACGTCCATGTCGCATTCGGTATGCCGGTCAAGGAGAAGGTCGAGAGCATCCTGTTCAATTCCGTGGTGCTGATCGGGCCGGACGGTGAGCTGCTGGGGGATTACCGCAAGCTGCACCTGCGCGGGGAGGAGCGGCTGGCGTTCCGGCCGGGCTACCGGCTGCCGGTGTTCGAGACCGAGTTCGGCGGACTGGGCCTGATGATCGGGTGGGACCTGGCCTTTCCGGAGGTCGCCCGCAGCCTGGCGCTCGACGGCGCGGACCTGATCCTGGTTCCGGCCGGCTGGGAGACCGCCAACATGGACGAATGGCGCGCGTATGCGGTGGCGCGTGCGTGCGAGAACGGCGTCTACATCGCAGCGGCGAATCGCGTCGGGGAAGAGCCGAGCTACAGCTTCGGCGGCGAGTCCATGCTCGTCGGCCCGCGCGGGCAGATTCACACGGCGCTGGATGAGGCGGTCGAGGGCTACGCTGTCGCGACCGTGGACCTGGACGAGGTGCGCAAGGTGCGCGAGGAGACGCAGATACTCCAGTGCCGCCAGCCGGCGGCGTATCGGGCGCTGGTGCGGAAGTACTGAGTGGGCGTGCGGATGTGTTGGGGGCGCGGCCATCCACGAATACGCGAATGTGCCCGCGGGCGCGCCACGCATAAGCGAATGGGGCGCGGCATGGCGGTCCTATTCGATTATTCGTGAGTCGATTCGCGTATTCGTGGATGGCCGGTTCGCCGGATGTGCTATAATCCTCCCCAACTTCACGGGAGGCTCTTATGCACATCATCGATTTACGCAGCGATACGATTACCAAACCCACCCCCGCCATGCGCCGCGCAATGGCCGAGGCGGAGGTGGGTGACGACGTTCTGGGCGACGACCCCACCGTCATCCGGCTGGAAGAGCTGTCCGCCGCACGGCTGGGCAAGGAGGCCGGGCTGTTCGTCGCCTCCGGCACGATGGGCAACCTGGTCAGTCTGTTGGCCCACTGCGGCCGCGGGGACGAAGTCATCCTCGGCGACCTGGCCCACACCTTCATCAACGAGCAGGGCGGCATGGCCGCACTCGGCGGCATCCAGCCGCACACGGTCCGCAATCAGCCAGACGGCACGCTGGACCTCGACGACGTCGCGGCGGCCATCCGCGGCAACAACATCCACTATCCCCGCACGCGCCTCATCACGGTCGAGAACACCCACAACCTGTGCAGCGGCGCCGCGCTCACGCCGGAGTACATGGCCGGGCTGGGCAAGCTGGCGCGCGCACACGGCCTGCCTGTCCATGTGGATGGCGCGCGCATCTTCAATGCGGCCATCGCGCTGGGCGTCGATGTCAAGCGGCTGGCGCGCGATGCCGACTCGGTGACCTTCTGCCTCAGCAAGGGGCTGGCTGCGCCGGTCGGGTCGGTCATCGTCGGCAGCCGGGCGTTCATCGCCGAGGCCCGGCGGATGCGCAAGGTCGTGGGCGGCGGGATGCGGCAGGTGGGCGTGCTGGCCGCCGCGGGCATCGTCGCACTGGAGCAGATGGTGGACCGCCTGGCGGAAGACCATGCCAACGCGCAGGCGCTGGTGGACGGCCTGGCCGGCGTGCCCGGGATTGCCGTGGAGCCGTCGCCCTGCCGCACGAATATCGTGTACATGCGCGTGACCCATCCGCAGATGGACGCCCGCCAGTTGCAGGAGCGGCTCGGCGCGCAGGGGGTGCTGATGCTGGCGCTCGGCCCCCGGCTCATCCGGGCGGTGACGCACTACCACTTGACCCGTCAGGATGTCGATGCGGCGGTGCAGGTCATCCGTGAGGTGCTGGCCGGGTAGGTCATTCCTCGCGCAATAGCGTGCTGCTTTACTGTACACGATATCTCCGTCTGGTATGCTCACCACACCAAACCCGAAAGCGGAGTTCAGTTCTGCCATGCCCGAAACCGGTCATCCGCCGCCGGCGCGCTTCAGCGTCTGGCGTTCCCTCAAGCTCGGCTCATTTCATATCGGCTCATCGCTGAGCGACCTGCTGGCCTCCGCCGTGTGGAACCGCATCCTCATCAGTGACCTGGGGATTGCGGCGTGGCCGGTGGCCCTGCTGTCTGCGCTGCGCTATTTCCTGGCGCCGCTGACGCTCTGGGCGGGCCACCGCTCCGATACGCAGCCGATCCTGGGCAGCCGGCGCATCGCGTACATCTGGCTCGGCCGGCTGCTGATGCTGCTGGCCCTGCCGCTGCTGCCGTTGTCCACGGTGGCGCTGGCGCGCGACAGCGGTGCGCCGCTTGGCTGGCTCCTGGCGCTGCTGTCCTTCCTGACCTACGGCGTCGGGACCCTGATGTCGGGCGCGCCGTTCCTTGCGCTGGTGCATGACAGCGCGCCGTACAGCCGCCGGGGCCAGGCCGTCGGCATCGTCCAGCTCATGCTCGTGGGCAGCTTCGCCTTCATTCCTGCGCTCTACGCCGGCCTGATGCCGCAGTATGACCAGGCTGCGTTCGTCCGGCTCGTCTGGGTCGGCATGGCCGGTGCCGCGCTCTTCTGGATCGTGTCGGTGCTGGGTGAGGAACGGCGGGCCCTGGCCGCAGCGCAGGCCCATGCGGCGACCGCTCGTCCGTCGTTCCGGGCGACTTTCGGCGCGCTCTGGGCCGACACGCGCGCGCGGCGCTACATGGCGTTCCTGGCTGCATCGGCCTTCTTTGCGTTCATGCAGGATGCGATGCTCGAACCGTTCGGCGGGGATGTGTTCCGCCTATCTGCGGGGGAGACCACCCGCTTCAACGCCTATTGGGGCACGGGCGTGCTGGTCGGCATGGTGGGCACGCTGATCGCGACGCGGCGCCGCAGGCCCGATCAGCAGGTCAACACGACGGCCTGGGGCCTGGCGCTGCTCGGTGCGCCGCTGCTGCTGCTGGGCGTCGTGGCGCTGCGCGAGGCGCTGCCGCTGGTCATGCCGACGCTGGTCTTCTTCGGGCTCGGCTTCGGCATCTTTACGGTGGGCGGGGTCAGCCTGTTGATGGCGGTCAACCGGGAGGAGCAGGCCGGTGCGTACCTGGCGCTGTGGTCGGTCGTGCAGTTGATCTCACGCGGCGCGGGCATAGCGGCGGGCGGCATCGTGCGCGACGTGGCGCTGGCCCTGAGCGGCGAGTTCCGGGTCGCCTATGCGGCGGTGTTCATCATCGAGGCCGTGGGGTTGTTCGTCGCCATCTGGCTGCTGCGGCGGGTGGATGTGTCCACGTTTGCGCGTCGCGCGCACCATTCGGCGGTCGAGGCGCTGGCGGCGGCAGAGTAGGGGCGAAGGAAACCGTACAGAACCGTGCCCGCCCCGACAACTGCCGAAAGCCCGGCGCATCGTCGTTGGCGGCATGCCGTGGAGGGGTTCCTGCGCCCTCGCGTACCATGCGAAACGCCCCGCCCATGTTGCGGGCCCGATACGTCGTGTGGAAGGCTGGGGCGAAGGAAACCCTCGACGTTGCGCCGTCGGGTAGGCTGCGCCGGGCCTTCGACGGTTGTGGAAATGGCGAGGCCCGCGGCGGTTTCCTTCGCCCCTACACGCGCCCCTTACAGCGCCTTGAGCGCTGCCTGAATCTCCCCCTGTGCGCCGGCGATAGCGGCGCGCTGGGCGTCGTCGTCCTGCTTGAGCTGCGCCAGCCGGTCTTCGAGTTCCTGCAGCGTGCGCGCATACCGGGCACGGAGCTGGCCCTCCTCGCCGCTCTCGCGGAGCGACGCCAGGTTCCCCTGGATGACCTTCTGCTGGCCGAAGATTTCCTGCCGCTGGGCCTCGTTGCGTTTGACGGCGGCCTCGTGTTCCCCGATCTGGTCATACAGCGCCAGCACCCCGCGCAGCCCTTCGAACGTGGCCTCGTCCAGCACCTTGTCGCGCAGCCAGCGGGCGAGCTGGTCCAGGCTGTGCTTGCGGATCTCCTCGCGTCGCGCGAGCATCCGCCGCTGGCGGGCCGTGAAGTCCGCTGCGCCGTGGGCAGGCACGGGGACGACATAACGATAATATTCCGGCGTCTTGTCCGCAGCTTCGGGCGTCTCGAACGGCGTGTAGTTGGGCAGCCGGGGATGTTCGAGCGTCACGGACGCAGGTGCATCGTTCCGGTTCTCGATGCGATAGGCGACCGACTGCACGTCCCACTCCTGGATGACCAGCAGCCCGTCCTTGATCTCCACCGCGGCCACGCGCCGCTCGACTTCCGGCGTCTCGGTCACCGTGATGCCGAGGTCCACGGCATACGCCAGGAACAGCTCGCCGCCCGGCGCCGTGAAGGGCAGCATGGCCTCGCCCGCATACTCGCCCGCCTCCACCACCGTGAGCGGCCCGCGCTCCAGCGTCAGGCCGGTCTCGTTGGTGAAGCGCATCGTGATAACCGGATGGCGAGGATGCTTGAACCCGTTGTAGATGCGCTCCTTGCGGAACTGCAGCGCGGTCTGCAGGATGGGCACCATCGCCGACCGGCCCCGGCGCACCGTCACCGGATTCGCCACGACGTAGCTGAAGAACTCGCCCTGCGCCTGGCCCGTGGCAGTTACGGTCGTGGAGGCGGCGAGATCGTCGGCGCTGAACGCCGCCCGCGCGCCCGCGCCGAACGCGCGCTCCTCCGCCACCATGCCGCGTTTGGCGCTGCGCAGCATGGCTGCGGAGCGGGGGACGGCCTCGATCGCCTCCTCGAACTCCACCGGCCCGGCCACCCCCCGCGCCTGCTCCTGGATGACGGGGCGGGGCGGCGTGAAGGGGGTATAGAGGTCGTAGATGAAGCTGACCGGCATCCCGGCCACGAAGGTGAGGCTGACGTTCTCCAGGTCTTCGTCGAGCGTGTTGTCGAACAGCCCCCAGCCCTGCAGCAGCCCGGCGGTGGATTCAGCGGCGTTTGCCTCCGTCGCGTCGGCCACCAGGCGATAGCTGACCCGCCAGACGGGGCTGGGCGCGATGTAGCTGACCAGCAGCTCGGACGGGCCGGACAGCCGGATGGTGACCGCCCGCTTCGCCTCCTCGGTCAGGCTTGTCTCCAGGAAGTAGGCCAGGTCGGCCGCCCCGCGTTCATCCTCGATGACGAGGCTCAGCATGTCGCCCAGCCGCAGCGGGCGCACTGCACGCGCCTCCGGCAGCCAGAGCGACAGGATGACGGCGGCCATCGGCTCGCGCTCGGCGGGCAGGTCCACGCCCACGACGATGCCGGCCAGGGTGTCGCCGGTCGTCGTCAGGTGGACGCGACGCCCCCGCAGGTCGCGCAGCAGGTCGCGCAGGCTGGCGTCATCGGAGAGCTGGATGGACGAGCGCGCCAGCAGGGCGGCCTTGTCCTCCGGCGTCTGGTAGTCCACGCCCAGCACCTGCCCGCCCGTCGCGACGGTCGTCAGGCTCTTGAGAACGTCGTTCATTTCCTCCGTGCGGAAGGCCAGCGCGACGGTCTCACCCCCGGTCTGCCCCTGCCGCACGAAATACCCCACCCCGTGTTTGTACAGCGTCATCTTCCGAATCGGCAACCCGGCCATGACACACCTCCTGTGATGTACGATTGAAGATTGAAGATTGAAGATTACGGGTTAAACTAAACGTCGCAGGTTGAAAGTTGCACGCCGAAAGCCAGACGCAATGCTCTGCAGTGAGCAGTAACCTGTAACCTTCAACCTGCAACCTGCAGAAATCTTCAATCCTCAATCTTCAATCTTCAATCCGTCTCTGCCCACTGCCGCGCGAGGCCCTCCGCCAGGCCGACGACCGGGCGGAACCCCAGAAGTTCCCGGGCCAGCGTCGTGTCGGCCCATGTATCGCGCACGTCGCCGGGCTGGGCGGGCAGGGTGCGCAGCCGCAGCGGGCGGCCCGCCAGCCGGGCGACCTCGGCCAGCACCTCGTTGACCGACGCACGCACGCCCCCTGCGATGTTAGCAACCTGACCGGTTGCCCGACCCTCCAGGCAGGCCTGCCCGGCGGCCACGAAGCCGCTCACCACGTCGCTGACATAGGTGAAGTCGCGCGTCTGCGTCCCGTCCCCGTAGAGCGTAATCTCCCGGTCTGCCGCGGCTGCGGAGAGGAACCGCTGGAAGCCCATGTCGGGCCGCTGGCGGGGACCGTAGACCGTGAACAGGCGCAGGGAGACTGTCGGCAGCCCGTAGACTGCGGCATACAGGCGGCAGAGGTGCTCGGCGGCGAGCTTGGTCACGCCGTACGGGCTGACGGGCGCCGGGGCCATGTCTTCGTGCAGCGGCATGACCGGCAGGTTGCCGTAGGCCGAGGACGACGACGCATAGACGACGGGCGTCTTGCCTTCGGCCAGCGCCGCCTCCAGGAGCCGCTGCGTAGCGAGGATGTTGTTGCGGGTGTAGACCTCGAACTGCGGGCCCCAGCTCCCCCGCACGCCGGGCTGCCCGGCCAGGTGATACACGACCTGCACACCGGCCAGCAGCGGCGCGAGGTCCACCGTGAGCAGGTCCGCCTCGACCAGCTTGAAGGCGGGATGGGTGCGCGCTGAAGCGAGATGTCTCTCCTTTTCGGGCCGGGCGTAGTAGTCCGTGAAGCAGTCCAGCCCCGTCACGCGCCAGCCGTCCGCCAGCAGGCGGTCGCACAGGTGCGAGCCGATGAACCCGGCTGCGCCGGTGACGAGGACTGCGCCCTGCTCCCCGCTATGCATCGCCATCGAGCTGCTCCCGAATCACATAGATGGGCTTGTCCTGCGCTTCGTGATAGGTGCGGGTGATCATCTCGGCCAGCAGGCCCATGCTGACCATCTGGACGCCGAGGATGACCAGCAGGACGGCCAGCAGCAGGAGCGGCCGCGTGCCGATGTCCTGCCCGAGCGCCAGCTTCACGAAGGTCAGGTACAGGCCGATGAGCAGGCCCGCGCCGAACGACAGCAGCCCCAGTCCGCCGAAGATGTGCAGCGGCCGGGTGGAATAGCTCAGCATGAAGCGTACGGTGATGAGGTCGAGGAACACGCGCAGCGTCCGGCTGATGCCGTACTTGCTCTTGCCGAACTTGCGCTGGCGGTCGTTCACGGGCACCTCGGCCACCCGCACGCCCATCCAGCTCGCCAGGGCGGGGATGAAGCGGTGCAGTTCGCCGTAGAGCCGGATGCCCTTGACGACCTCGCTGCGGTACGCCTTGAGCGAGCAGCCGTAGTCGTGCAGGGCGACGTGCGTCGCGCCGGAGATCATGCGGTTGGCGGTCATCGAGGGCAGGCGGCGGCTGAGGAACGGCTCTTTGCGCTCGGTGCGCCAGCCGCTCACGATGTCGTAGCCCTCCGCCAGCTTGGCCAGCAGCTTGCCGATATCGCGCGGGTCGTTCTGCAGGTCCGCATCCAGCGTGACGACGACCTGCCCGCGCGCAGCCGCAAATCCGGCCGCGAACCCGGCCGCCTGGCCGAAGTTGCGGCGGAAGCGGATGACCCGCCAGCGGGGGTCCTGCCGGTGGACTTCGGCCAGCCGGGCGAAGCTGTCGTCCGCGCTGCCGTCATCCACCACGATGACCTCGTAGGAGCGGCCCAGGTCCGTCAGCGCAGCCGTGACCTCCTGGTACAGCGGCGCGATGTTCTCGTTCTCGTTGTAGACCGGGATGACGATGGAAAGCTCCGGTGCCATGCTATGCCTTTCCTTGCGGCCCTGGCGTGTGTACGCTGCGAGCGCCGGTGCGCCGCAGCCCTTGCGCCAGATACAGCAGTCCGCCGACCAGGCCGGTCGCGACCGTGATGGCGTAGACGCCGAGCGACAGGGCCAGCGCCTGCGGCTGGGCCACACCGGATGCGGCCAGCAGCGTGACGTAGGTCAGCTCGCGCACGCCGAGCCCGCCGAAGGCGGGCAGCAGCAGCGCCACCGAGGTCAGCGGGACAAACACGAAGTAGAGCGCAGCGGGCAGGTGCAGCCCCAGACCGGTCGCAATCGCGGCATTCCAGCCGATTTGCAGCAGGTTGAACACGAGCGAGGCCGCCAGCCCGCGCAGCAGGGCGGCCCGGCCGTACTGCCCCAGCCCGCCGGCGATGGCTGGCAGCTTCGAGGCGGCTATGAGGCGACCCGGCAGCCCCGTATCCGCCGCCCGGCGCTGCCACCAGGGGCGGCTGAGCAGCCAGGCGCCCAGGATGCCCCCGGCGAACAGCAGCGCCATCAACCAGAAGACCGGCCCGGCGGCCAGGTCCGGTCGCAGCAGGCCCGCGGCCAGCCCCATCGCCAGCAGCACGATCAGCCCCAGGTAGCGGTCCACGACGACGCTGTTGAGCGCCCGGCCCGTGGCCACTCGGCCCGTGGCCCCAGCGTCTTGCGCCAGCTCGACCACGCGCACGGCGTCGCCGCCGAAGCCGGTGGGCAGGATGACGTTGAAGAAGCCGCCGACGAGATACCAGACCGTCAGCTCGCGCAGCGGGCGGCGGATGCCGAGTGCCGTGAGAAGCACCTGCCAGCGCACTGCGCGCACGACGAACCCCAGCAGGTAGAGCAGCCACGCCAGGCCGAGCCAGCCCAGATTCATGCCCCGCACGGCCGCCGCCACCTCGCGCCACTGGACCTGGCGCAGAACCAGGGCCATCAGGACGGTGCTGATGACGATTTGCAGGATGCCACGGATGTGTCGGCGGGTCAACGGGGCCTCTGTCGGGCGGGAAGTCCAGCTCAGCGCGCGTAGGGGCGAGGTCACCTCGCCCCTACGGGTGTATCAGGCATTCTTAGTGTACCGCAGGTGGCGCGCCTTGCCAACTGCACGCGCCCCGGCATAGCCGCAAAACAATCGGCGTGCTGTGGCCGACGGTGAGACAGGATTCACAGGATTGACAGGATGAACACCTGTCGCAATCCTGTGAATCCTGTCAATCCTGTCCAATAGTGACGCGTCCTCCTATGCAGCATCTTTCCGGGCGCGTTTCACATTGGGGGCGCAGCCATCGCGAATAAACTAATGCGCCTGCGGGCGCGCCACGAATCCGCGAATGGCATGCGTCGCGGCAGGGCTATTCGTGTATTCGTGGCCAGCGCCGCAGCGCCATTCGCATATTCGCGATGGCCGCGTCTGCCCCCAGCGTTAAGCGCGCCCCGCCTACCCAGGACGTGACACATTAGTGCACTTGTGCTATTATGACGTTAGAGTCACATCGCGCGCCGAGTTCAGGAGGCCATGCCATGTCAACGACCGCCATAACGCCGCCGCCCGCAGCCGCAGAATCCGTTCGCCGGGCCTATCCTCGGGGCTTCACCATCATCGACAACCGCATCATCACCGACTTCTGCCCGCAGATCGGCATCGCCGGGCTGGCGCTCTACGCCGTCCTGAGCAAGTATGCGGACAACGTCACCCGCCAATGCTACCCTTCGATCCGCACCCTCAGCCGGCAGCTCGGGATCAGCCAGCCGACCGTGCTTAAGGCCATGCAGCTACTGGAGGTGGCCGGTCTGGTCGAAGTCGTACGAGCGCGCTCGTCCCGGGGCCAGCGGCATGTAAACGTCTACACGCTCCTGCCCATTCCGTACGGTCAAGCGGCTTCATCACCCATAGTAAACGACGTTTCCCATATGCAGCAGGGTGGGAAAGCTGCTTTAGCACCCGTGCTAAACGCCGTTGAGCATCCTGCTAAACCAGCTTTAGCAGAACTAGACTCAATTAACTATACTCAATTGAACAAGAGAGAGAGTGAGAGAGGGAGGGATAGTGAGTCACCCGCACACGCTCTCCCATCTCAAGATTATGTTGCTGTAAAGGTTTACCGGGAGCTATGTGGGCGGACGCCGGACGCGACGCAGTGCGCAGCCATCAGCGAGACGGTGACCGATCTGTCACGCTGGGCCGAGGTCGTCCGGCAGTGGGTGCTGTCCGGGTTTCGCAAGCAGAACGTGGCGGGGATGCTCGACTGGTACACCCAGGGCATCCCGCAGCGGGGCGGCGACAACAACCCGTGGTCGGCAGCCGGCAAGCTGTTGGGTTTTCAGGGCGACCGGTCGGGCAACCGGTCCGGCGGGTCGCAGACATCCCGCTATCAGGAGACCCCCGAGGAGACCGCCCGTCTCGATGCCGAGTGGGAGATGTACCGGCAGGAGGCCCAGGGGCGCGCACGGGCAGCAGAGGAGGCAGCGAATCAGACTACGGACGGCTAGACTGCCAGTGGGGTCGAGGCTTTAGCCGGTTTGGTAGTGTACGCGAAAATGCTTACCTACACCGATAGGAGGAGTTCCGCATCCTCAGATGCGGAACGGCCCGCCTGAGCGACAGTGCCGTTTGCATCTGAGGATGCAAACTCCTCTAGGTCGGAGCTGAAGCCTCGACTCCCATACTGCGCCTGGCGATACAGCCACCGATAGGAGGAGTTCCGCATCCTCAGATGCGGAACGGCCCGCCTGAGCGACAGTGCCGTTTGCATCTGAGGATGCAAACTCCTCTAGGTCGGAGCTGAAGCCTCGACTCCCATACTGCGCCTGGCGATACAGCCACCGATAGGAGGAGTTCCGCATCCTCAGATGCGGAACGGCCCGCCTGAGCGACAGTGCCGTTTGCATCTGAGGATGCAAACTCCTCTAGGTCGGAGCTGAAGCCTCGACTCCCATACTGCGCCTGGCGATACAGTGGGTGTTCTGGCGTAGCCGCCGGGCCGGTTTCATGGTAAACTCAGCCCCGTGACTGACACCCAGCGCCGCCCCTGGTATGCCCGCACCTGGCTGCACATCGCCCTCATCGTGGCGGTGGCGGCCGTGTTCCGGCTGACCCAGCTCGACAGCCTCCCGCCCGGCCTGTTCGGCGATGAGGCCACCGACGGCCTGGATGCGCTGGACGTGCTGGCAGGCCGGGGCAGCGTCTTCTTCCCGGCCAACTTCGGGCGCGAGGGTCTGCACATGTGGCTCGTGGCGGGGGCCTTCCGCCTGCTCGACGTCACACCCCTCGCGCTGCGCCTGCCCTCGGCCATTGCCGGGATTCTCACGGCGCTGGCGGCGTACTGGCTGGGGCGCGAGCTGCTGCAAGCGATAACGAGTAATGGAGTAACGAGTAAGGCGCCTGCATCTTCGTCATTACTCATTACTCATTACTCGTTACCCTTGACCGCCGCCCTCTACATCGCGACCTCCTACTGGCACGTCCACTTCTCGCGCTTCGGCATCCGGGGCGTGTTCACGCCGCTGTGCGGTGCGCTGGCGTTTGCAGCGTTCTGGCGGGCGGTCAACCGCCGCTCGGTCACGTGGTTTGCCGTGGCAGGCTTCTGGCTGGGCCTGGCAACGCACTTCTACACGGCGAGCCGGTTCTTCCCGTTTTTCCTGGCCGGGTTCCTCCTGGTGCAGTGGCTCGTGGCCCGGCTGACCCGCTGCCCGGCGCTCCTGCCACAGCACTGGCGGGGCATTCTGGTGCTGTACATGGTGGCGGCGCTGGTCTTTGCGCCGCTCGGCCTCTACTTCGTGCAGCACCCCGGCAGCTTCGCTCAGCGTGCCAGCGCCGTGACGGCCCTGTCGAGCGAAAGTCCCCTGGCGCGCATGGCGCAGGCGGCGCTGGCGAATGTCCTCCAGTTTTTCGTGCCCGGCCGGGGTGACCAGGAGCAGTTCTACAACCTGCCTGGCCGGGCGGTCTTCGACCCGGTGACTGCGCTCCTGGCGCTGGTCGGGCTGGCTGTGCTGCTCTGGCGCTGGCGCAGCGGCCCGGCGCTGTTCCTGCTGCTCTGGTTTCCGGCGCTGCTGCTGCCGTCGTTCCTCGCGACCGACCGCTGGCCGACGCTGCCCCGAGTGCTGGGCGTGATTCCTGGCGTGTACTTCTTCCCGGCGGTTGGACTGGCAGCGGTGGTTGGGTGGCTGAAGAGGACCTCACCCCCCAACCCCCTCTCCTGGTTGCGACCAGGAGAGGGGGCGTCAGAGGGGGTGAGGTTCATCCTCGTTTGCCTCGCGCTGCTGCTCCATGCCGGGCTGACCTGGCGCGACTACTTCCACGTCTGGGGCCCGTCCCAGGCGACGTATGAGGCGTTCGAGGGCGATATGGTTGCGGCTGCGGACTGGCTGGCCCATGACGAGGATGCGCGCGTGCGCCACGTCTATCTGTCGGCGGACATCTACCGCCATCCCACCTTCATGCTGCTGCACGAGCGCGCGACCGTGCAGACCTACTTCACGCATATGAATCTGGGGTTGAGCTGGTTCGACGGCCGGGCGGCGCTGCCGCTGCCGGTTGCGAACGCACCGACGCTCTATCTCATGCCGGCTTCTGCGCCGCTCCCTGCCTGGGCAGACGCCTGGCTGCGGGCGGCGGCAACGGAGACGGACACGGTTGCCGGACCGGATGGCGCGCCCGCTTTGCAGGTGCTGGTAGTGGAGCCGGGCGCGCTCGTCGAATCCCCCATCGCAGAGGGCGCTGCGCCTGTCGCGCTGACGCCGCAGCTCGGCCTGACGAGCGCGCAGCTTACGCTGGCGGATGAATCGGAGCCGGAGCTGACGCTGCTCTGGCGGACGCACGGCCCCGATCCGGCGGACTGGCCCGGTTACCGGCTGGAGGTGGTGCTGCCGGCGCGCGACGGCACGGACTGGACCGGCGAGCTGTCGTTCGAGGCATTCCGTCCCCTGGAATGGACGGTCGACGGTGCGTTCGTGACGTGGCACCCGCTGCACGGTTATCCCGGGCCGGCGGTCTCCGGCGGTGCGACCGGGCAGGGACGGCTGCGCCTCGTGCGCGTGCGCGATGGTGAGTCGGTCACCAGCCCTGCTGCGCCGGAGGGGTGGCATATCTTTGGTTTTTCTGGGGTAATCTCGTCGGGTATCCCCGGCAACTGAAGTTGCGGCTACCGTTGCGAAGTCGCCCTGCGGCGACTACGAAATAGTCTGCGCAGGCAGACTTGGCAAGGGTAGCTGCGACTTGCAGTCGCCAGGCGGAGACAACTGAAGGTCCCTTTACTTTTTCTGCAACCTATTGACAAGGCTGCCGTAAATGTGGTACAAGTAAGGTGTTTGATGCGACTAATGGCGTGTCCGGATGGTGCGTAGCATAGGGCCTTGGGCCCGTCCGGCGCCTGGCAGAACGCCCACAAGGGGCTATGCTACCTCTTGTCGGAGCATCATCGATGTGTCGGTGCATCTCACCGAGCCTTTTGAGTCGAGCGGAGGATTAGCAATGGCTACGAGTCGTTCCAGGTCGCGCAGTCGTCGGTCGTCACAGGATGAGCCGCAGGTCGACAGCGGTGTGGGCGAAAGCCCGGCCTCGACCCCTATGCCCGGCACCACGGGCCGTTACCTGGTTTTGATGAGCGAGGATGCGGTTGAATCGGGCGTGCGTGCGCTCAGGGATGTTGCCGGGCTGGAAGTTGCCAACGCGCGTGACTTTGCTAACGGCGCGGTCGATGCCCAGACGATGGGCGAGGCCGAGGCGATCATCTTCGAGAATCTGGGTGTGGCGGTCGTGGACACGCCGCCGGAGCAACTGCGTTCGCTCCGGGCGGCCAGCGACGACAGCGGCATCATGGCGATCGAGCCGGAGCGCATTAACTATGCCATCGATGAAGGCGGCATGAGCTTCACGGCTCCCATGATTACGGGCGGCGGCGGCAGCCAGCTATCGGCTGACTATGTGCGCGGTTACCGGGATGCGGTCAATCACCTGGCCGATGCCATGCTGGGCACCGGTGCGGTCTCGCCGGGTTCGCTGCTCACCTCTACCGTCGATCAGATGTCCTTCAGCGATGATCGGGAATTCACCTGGGGCCTGCGCGCCACGCGCGTCAGCGAGTCGCGCTACAGCGGCAAGGGTGTGGCGGTGGCCGTGCTGGACACCGGCTTCGACCTTGAGCATCCCGACTTCCTGGGCCGCAACATCGTGTCGCGCTCCTTCATCCCCGGCGAGGCCGTGCAGGACGGCCACGGCCACGGGACGCACTGCGTCGGCACCTCATGCGGCCCGAAGATGGCGGGGCAGGGCCCGCGCTACGGCGTCGCATATGACGCCGATATTTACGTGGGCAAGGTGTTGAGCAACGCCGGCAGCGGCGGCGATGCGGGCATCCTGGCCGGCATCAGTTGGGCCATCAGCCAGAAGTGCCGTATCATCTCCATGTCCCTCGGTGCGCCGACGATGATCGGCCAGGGCTACTCGCGGATTTTCGAGCAGGTGGCGCGCCGCGCGCTCAATGCAGGCACCATCATCATCGCGGCCGCGGGCAACGAGAGCGAGCGACCGGGCGTTATCTCGCCGGTCGGACATCCGGCGAACTGCCCGTCCATCATGGCGGTGGCTGCGCTGGACAGCCGGCTGGGCATCGCGCCCTTCTCCTGCGGCGGCCGCGAGCTGCAAGGCGGGCAGGTGGACATTGCCGGGCCGGGCGTGGGCGTTCGTTCGTCCTGGCCGCGGCCCACCCTCTATCGCAGCATCAGCGGAACCAGCATGGCGACCCCGCATGTCGCGGGCATCGCGGCGCTTTACGCCGAGGCGAACTCGGACGTGCGGGGCGGGGCGCTGGGCTGGCTGTTGCTGCAGAGCGCCATGCGCTTGAGCCTGCCCGTCAACGATATCGGCGCCGGGCTGGTCCAGGCGCCCTGATAAGAGGCACATATGGACGATGAAGAGCGCCGCACAACGCGGCGGCGAACGAGCCGGAGCCGCAGCTCCGGGATGCAACCGGCCGGCGAGCCGGAGCCGGTCGTGACGCCGGCGCGCCGCCGGAGGACCACCACGAAGGCCGGCCTTGACGCCAACACGGTCCAGGTCTCGATTGCGGTGGATGACGCCTACCTGGATGACTTTGCAGACATCGTCGAGCGCGGCCGCGCGCTGGGCCTGGAGGTCGACCTACAGCTTCCCGAGGTCGGCGTCATCACGGGCCGGATGCCCGCCGACAAGGTCGAGGACATGGCGGCCTGCAAGGGGGTCTATGCGATCGAGCGCCCGCGCTCCTTCCGCATCGCTCCGCCGGAGAACGATCTGCAGTAGCGGTGTATAAGTGCACCAGGCATCCTGAGCGGGTGGACGGCGCATCGTCGCCAACGGCGTAAGGCTAGTCGAAGGATGCACCCTCGTGAGGGCGCTCCTTCGACTACGTTCCGGCCAAAGAACGCCGGAACTCCGCTCAGGATGCTTGCACTCCTCCCTGCATATGGCATTTCCCACCCCCCAATCCCTCGCCTGCTTGGCGCTTTCTCCCCCTCGGATGTATACTGCACCCGCCCGTAACCTGGGGCACACCGGCTGGTTTACATCTACGCAGATAGGAACGCAAACCTCATGCCTGCAGACAATGCCGGGGCGACCGAGCCCACGCTCGCGCCCGCTCTCCTCACGGAGATTACCCATCTCAACGCGATTGCGACGGCCGTGCGCGACAGCGTGGGCCGGGTCATCGTCGGCAAGACCGACACCATCGACCTCCTGCTGATTGCCCTGCTGTGCGAGGGCCACGTCCTGTTGGAAGACGTGCCCGGCATCGGCAAGACCACCCTGGCGAAGGCGCTGGCCCGCTCGCTCGACTGCTCGTTCCAGCGCATCCAGTTCACGCCCGACCTGCTGCCCTCCGACATCACGGGTGTCAGCGTCTACAACCAGAAGACCGGCGAATTCGAGTTCCGCTCCGGCCCGCTGTCCGCCCAGGTCGTGCTGGCCGACGAAATCAACCGGGCCGGCCCGCGCACGCAGTCCGCGCTGCTGGAGGCGATGGAGGAGCGCCAGGTCACGGTGGACGGCCAGACGCGACCTCTGCCCCGGCCCTTCCTCGTGCTGGCCACCCAGAACCCGGTCGAGCTGGAAGGCACCTTCCCGCTGCCCGAGGCGCAGGTCGACCGCTTCCTGATGCGCGTGGGCCTGGGCTACCCGGAGGAAGAGGAGGAGCGGGCCATCCTGCGCCGCTTCCGCACGCAGAACCCGCTGGCCGACCTCCGGCCCGTCGCAGACGCCGCCGACCTGCTGCGCTTGCAGACGACCGTCCGCAACGTCTATGTGCATCCGGCGGTCGAAGCCTACATCCTGCGGCTCGTCCGGGCCACGCGCAGCCACGCCGCCGTGCAGTTGGGCGCCAGCCCCCGCGGGTCGCTGGCCCTCTATCGCGGGGCCCAGGCACGCGCGGCCATCGCGGGCCGGGCCTATGCGCTGCCCGACGACGTCAAGGCCCTCGTGCAGCCGGTGCTCGGCCATCGCGTGATGACGACCAGCCAGGCACGCGTGCGGGGCAAAGGCGCGGGCGAAGTCCTGCAGGAAATCGTGGCCGCCACGCCGGTGCCGGTCGAGGAAAGCTGGTCGGTCGAGGGGGCCGCGCCTTGACCCGCAGCCTGAACGTGCTGGCGGTGGTCGCCGGCATCGGCGCGATCCTCCTGCGCAACCCGCTGCTGGCCCTGCTGGCGCTGCTGCTGGGGCTGCTGGCCGGGATGGTCGCGCTCTGGGACCGGTATGCGCTGACGAACGTGACCTACCAGCGCCGGTTGAGCACAACCCGGTTGTTCGTGGGCGAACAGGCCGACCTGGTCATCGAAATCACCAACGCCAAGCCGCTGCCGCTGTCCTGGCTCAAGGCCGAGGACGAGTTCCCGACGCAGATCAGCATGGCGCGGGCGCGGCTGTTCCGCACCTCACGCTCGGACCGGCAGATGCTCACCAACCTGCTCGCGCTGCGCTTCTACGAGCGGGTGCGCAAGCACTACCACCTGACGGCGGTCAAGCGCGGCGTGCTGACGTTCGGGCCGGTGCTGCTGCGCTCCGGCGACCTGTTCGGCTTTCGCCAGCAGCAGCGGGTGGACGAGCAGGTGGACGAGATGCTCGTCTATCCCCGCGTGGTGCCCGTGTCAGCGTTGGTGCTGCCCGCCAGCTATCCCTTCGGCGATCTGCCCACCCGGCGACGGCTGACCGACGATCCGCTGCGCATCACCGGCACGCGGCCCTATGTCCCCGGCGACAACCCGCGCTTCCTGCACTGGAAGGCCACCGCGCGCCGCGGCGAGCTGCAAAGCAAGACCTTCGACCCCGGCGCATCCTCCCGCACCGCCATCTTCCTCGACATCCAGACCGTGCGCGGGATGCCGGGCCTGGTGGACGATTACCTGGAATACGCCATCTCGACCGCCGCCTCGGTGGCCCGGCTGCTGCTCGACCGCCGCGAGGCCGTCGGGCTGTACGCCAACGGCTGGCAGCGGCGCACGGCCACCGGCGTGCGGCTGCCGCCGGCGCGGCGGCCCGAACACTGGGAGTTCATCCTGAATGCACTGGCCCGGCTGATCGACTCCCCGGCGGGCCCGCTGGAGCAATACCTGCGCGCCGAGCTGCCCTCGCTGCCCTATGGCGCCTCGGTCATCGCCATCACCGCCGTGCCCGCGGAACCCATCTACGCCGCACTGCTGGACGTGCGCCGCGCCGGCCATGCGGTGACGCTGCTGGCGATCGGCGATGAACGCCCCGCCGATGTGCCCGATGGCATCTCGCTGGTCTGGCTGGGCGGGCGTGAGGCCTATGCCCGGAGCGCAGAGCACGGCATCCAGCCGTGGACCGAGCACCGGCAGTGGCAGCAGCCTCGCGAAGCGCCGGCGGCGGCCTCGATGCCTGGGGGTGGCATTTCCCCGTTTGCGCCCAAGCCGCAAGGAGCCGGCCGATGAACCCCAGCGGTCCGCACCTCGATCTGCGCCCCGACCTGACACGCTCCCCGCAAGATCGCACCTGGAGCTGGATCGACGACGGGCTGCTGCCCTATCTCCTGGCGGCCCTGCGCGCATTGTGGGTCTGGCTGCTGCTGCACCTGCTCTACACCAGCCTGCTGCCGGGCCAGGGCGACCTGTTGGGCTTCGGCACCGTGTTCGGGCTGCTCGCCGCGGGCACGCTCGCCGCCCAGGTCTATGCGTTCCGGTCCGGCTCCCCGCGGCGTGCAGCCATCATCGGCGGGTCGTTCGGGCTGGCGATGGTGCTGCTGGCCCTGTACCTGGGGCTGGGCCGGGAGATTGCCCCCCTGTGGCATCCCCGCTGGCTGAGCGTCATCCGCGACCGGACGGGCGCCACGCTGATGACGGTCTTTCCGGCGGCCCTCTTGCTGCTGTGGGGCCTGCTCACGGGCCGCGAGCGCGTGTACCACGAGACGCTGCAACGTAACTTTGCGCTGGGCCTGGCAGCCATCCTGGGGGCCATGCTCGTCGCCTACTCCGCCAATCTCGTGCCGACGGGCCTGGTCATCTCCGTGCTGACGGCCTTTGTGGCGGTGGGGCTGGTCGCGCTGGCGGTGGGGAGCCTGCAGGAGACGCGGCGGTTCGAAGGCCAACGTGCGGAGAAGGGTCTCCCGATGGCGCGCTACTGGTGGGGCACTGTGGGCACGACGGTCGCCGGGCTGCTGTTGCTGGGCCTGCTGCTCGGTCAGCTCTTTGCGCCGGGCACGCTGGAACTGGTGGCCGACATCCTGGCCGGCATCCTGCGCGCGGTCGGCTGGCTGCTCTCCTGGATCATCTTCATCATCAGCTATCCGATCTTCAAGCTCCTCGAGTGGCTGATGGCGCGCATCGACCTGCCCGAAGGCGAGGCCGAGACGCTGCAGATCCGGCCGCCGGTCGATCTCACCGACCAGTTTCAGGAGCTGGCGCAGGAGAGCGCGACCGGCCCGGGCTCGCAGTTCCCGTGGTGGATCCTCCTTGCGCTGGTTGCCGCCGCGGTGCTGCTGGTGGTGTTCGTGCTGGCGTTCCGGCGCTTCCGCACCTATGCCGAGGACGGCGAGGTGGAGGAGACGCGCGAGAGCATCCTGTCGCTGGACCTGCTGAAGGCGCAACTGGCGGGGTGGCTGCGGGGGAGGGGGGGGCGCGGCGCGGCCGAGCCGGAGCCCTATGCGCGCATCTCGGGCGACGACTCGCGCGTGCGGGTGCGCCGCACGTACCAGGCGCTCTTGGCGTGGGCGGCGGCGCGCGGTCTGCCGCGGCAGCCGGGTCTGACGCCCGAGGACTACGCCCGTGTGCTGGCCGGGGTGTACCCGGCCCAGCGCGCGCAGTTTGCGGAGATCACGGCGGCCTATTACGACGCCCGGTACAGTCCGCTGCCCGTGCCGGCGGCCCGCGCCGAGGGCGCAGAGGCGGCCTGGCAGCAGGTCCAGGCGGCGGTTACAGAGGGGTAGCGTAGGGCCTTGTGCCCGTTCTCGTGCCCGTCAGGACGCCCACAAGGGGCTAGGCTACGTGCCAGTCCGGACTGCTGCCGAGATCACGCCGTGTAGCATAGGGCCTTGTGCCCGTCCTTACCGCTTGGCGAACTCGCTGCCCACGTGGATGCCGAATCGCGGCAGCAGCACCCGGTGTACCAGGAGGACGAGCAGCGTCGCGCCGAACGCAATCGCAAAGACGCTGAGCGCCGTGTCGAGCCGGTTCATGACCGTGGGATCCACCAGCATGACGATGGCCAGCGTCAGCATCAGCATGCCGCCGGTCAGCTTGAGGATGCGGCCCTGCTTTTCCTCCAGCCGGCTCGCCCGCAGGCTGAACACCGCGGTCAGGAAGATCGCCAGCTCATCGACCTGGTAGACCAGCATGTAGATCGCCAACAGGCCAATGAAGGTCAGCGCGGTCACGCCCTGCGCCGCAACGAGGTTGCTCCACAGCACCGGGAAGCCCGCGGTGCAGGAGAACTCCACCAGCGATGCCCCGGCGGACATCACCACTGTCGCGCCGATCAGCGCGGGCAGCGAATCCCCCGCATTCAGCACCCGCCGCATGCTCTTGTAGAGGCCGGGCTTCTTCTCGTTGGAGATGGTAAACGACAGCCCTTCCTTATACCAGAAGTAGTCCTTGATATTGACGGCTGCAAAGAACAGTGCCAGCAGCGCCACCACGACCTGAATCCAGCCGACGAAGCTGATGATCGTGAACATCGTGAACAGCCCGGCGATGAACAGGATGTACACGAAGGAGGTCACGGTCAGGAACACCAGGCCGATGATAAAGACCTTCTTGCGCGAGCCGGTGTGCAGCGTCAGGGCCAGCAGCACGGAGAGCACCCATAGCGAGCAGGGGTTGAAGCCGTCCACGAAGGCAATGAGTGCGGTGCTCAGCGCAAGGGACTGCGCACCCAGGTCGATCTGGCCGAGCAGCGGAATCGTAAGGGTCTGCGCAGCGCTGGGCTGGGCGGCGGCAGCGGCAGCCGGCGGTGCGGTCTCGCCTGTGGGCGGCAGGCACGCTGCACCTTCTTCTTGCGTGAAGTATTGCCCACCTGTTTCCTCGCATTCCTCTGCCGCAGTCAGTGTCGCGGTCGCCTCAGGCGTGATGGTAGCAGCCGGCACATCGAAGAGGCCCGCACCTGCGTCCGGGCAGCCGTTTGTCAGGCAGGCTGCGACCGTCTCTCGGATCTCCCGGCCAATCGGCTCCTCGATGAACCCGATCCAGTAACGGTCACCGATAAACGTCAGCGGCACGGCGGTCGGCTCGAAGCCAAAGCGCGCGGCCAGACGGATCAGCGGTTCCTGATATTCCGGGTGCTGCCAGACCTCGAAGTCGCGAATGACGATGCCGGGATGTTCCTGCGCCAGGCCCGTCAGGAAGGTCTTTTCTGCGGCACAGTGGGGACAGCCCTCGCCCCAAAACAGGTAGATGACCACCGAGTCGGTCGGGCTTGTCTGGGCGTGGGCCGGTGCAGCTATGAGAGCCTGCGCGATGCTGAGCGCTACTGCCAGGGCGACTGCCAGGAGTAGCAAGCGAGTGTTTTTCATCCTAACCCTATCATGATCAGGCAATCGTGAAGTCATGCACAAAATGATATACCAAACAGCCGTTCATGTACATGATAAGAGTCATGGTTTGCGGGGGATGGGGGGAGGACGCCTCTGGGAGGCATGTCGGAGCGGCCGGGATGCAGCGAAGCTGGCCGGGGATGTCAGGGCATGGTCACTACGAGGGCAGCTTCAGCACCGTCTGGAATTCCTCGCTGGCACGGATGGCTTGGGCCAGACAGCCCAGCTCTTCGATGCTCGCCGCGTCGAGCTCGCCGTCTACAGCGATGACGCGCAGCAACTGCGCGAGTAGGGCGCTTTTCCAGCGGCTGTCGCGGGCAGCGGCGGCAGCAAACCAGCGCTCCTGGAAGCCGGTTTCGTCGTCCGAATCATCTGTGAGCTCGTCATACCGGGCCATGACCAGGTCATATTGGTGCAATGGAATCGACTGCTCAATGATGCGCTCTGCGATGGGACCCCGGCGGGGATCTCTGAGCGCGACCGTGTCGATCAGGATCAATTGCAGCAGGCAATCGTCCAGACAATCCCGGGTCTTTTGGGATGTGTGTACGGGGAACGGGTTGAGCATGTCGCCTCCAGGTTTCGTCGGCAACGGTCACACGACATTTTTCAGCACTATATTTGTGAAGCGTGCGTAGGGTAACGCGTCTCCATTAATAATAGTATTACAAGGGGCCTGCTCTGAATGATATATTTGTCACGATTCAGAGCAGGCCGGTCCGCCGGATCAGGGCGTAAAGTCGGTGTCGTCCTTGACGCGGCGGATGAAGGCCGCGAGCAGCCGCGAGACGTTCGCCAGGTCCTCCAGGCTGAGCACCTCGGCCGCGGTGTGCATGTAGCGGAGGGGGATGCTGACCAGGCCCGTCGCCACCCCGGCGCGGGTGAGCTGGATGGCGTTGGCATCGGTGCCGGTGCCGCCCGGCGCCGCTTCGAGCTGGTAGGGGATGCCCTCGGCCTCGGCGGCCTCGATCAGCATCGCTTCGACGACCGGGCTAATGTTCGCGCCGCGCGCGATGACCGGCCCCGCGCCGAGCTTGACGCTGCCCAGCCGCTGCTTGTTCATGTCCGGGTGATCGGTCGCGTGGGTCACGTCCACCGCCACGCCCACCTTCGGGTCCACGCCGTACGCGCTGGTGTGGGCCCCGCGCAGCCCGACCTCTTCCTGCACCGTCGAGACGGAGTACACGGCGGCATCGAACGTCTGCCCCTGCAGCAGGCGCAGCACTTCGCCGACGGCGAAGCTGCCCGCCTTGTCATCGAACGCGCGCGACGCAGCCACATCGCCCCGGATGAGCTCGAAGCTGTCCACGTAGGTAACGGAATCACCGACCCGGACGAGCGACTCGGCCTCCTGGCGGTCTTTGGCCCCGATGTCGATCCACAGCTCGTGAATCTCCGGCGACTTCTTGCGCTCCTCGGGCGTCATCACGTGAATGGCCTTCTTGCCCGTCACGCCGGGGATGGTGCCGTTCTTCGTGTGGATGCGCACACGGCGCCCCGGAATCAGGTTCAGGTCGAAGCCGCCGATGGTCCTGAAGAAGATGAACCCGTTGTCGTCGATGTAATTGACGATGAAGCCGAGCTCGTCGACGTGACCGGCGAGCAGGATGCGGGTGGCGCCGGCCTCGTTCAGGACTGCGATGCAGTTGCCGTGCATATCGGTCGTAATCTTGTCGGCATACTGCTGCATGTATTCGCGCCAGACGCGCTGGGCGGGCTGCTCATAGCCGGAGGCGCTGGGCGCGTCCAGCAGGTCTTTGAGAAATGCAAGGGACTTCTCTTCCATGAGGCGTCAGTTCCTTCCTGGGATGGCGTGTTGATATGGAGTGGTGAAACATTGTGAGGATAGCACAGAGTTTGTCAACAGACAAGCGCGAAGAGTTAGCCGGGCGCGTTTCAACCTGGGGGCGAACGCGGCCAGCGCGCATACGCGAATGGCGCTGCGGCGCTGGGCACGGATACACGAATATCCCCCCGAGTTAGCATCAGAAGTAACAAATACAGCTGGAGTCGAGGCTTTGGCCGGTTTGGGAGATTGCAGGCGTACACGACCTCACCGGCTGAAGCCTCGACTCCGATTTACATAGGCCTATGGGATTGGTAGGGGTTGAGTTACTTGGAGGGACCCTACTTCGTCATGTAGCGCGCGTATACCTCTTCACCCACGCACTCTTTGGCATAGCTGCACCACTGGATGCACGACTGGAGGTTGTTGTACACGATGAACCCGCACTTATCGCAGCGCGCCTTCACGTCGATCGAGAAGAGCTCGACATCGCCCCCGCATTCGGGGCACGTCTTGATTTCCAGGGTGATGTCCCTGCGCAGGGAAGATGAGCCAGGACAGAAGTGATCCATGCGTGTTAACCTCACGGCGGCGGATTTGCAGCACCCCCATCATAGCAGGGCCGGACGAGGCTGTCAGGGACTTTTGTCGCACGGGGCCAATCCGGCTGGCACGTTGCGACAAAAGTCCCTGACACCGCCAGCGGAATCCGGTACACTCCAAGGCGCCAGCGCGAGCCAGTGAGTGGCATTTACGCTCAGCACTTGTGCGCTCTGTCACTTGCCCAAATTGGCAGCCCCGATTACAATGGCATGGAGCAATGGAATGGCGAAAGTCAGGCGTCAGATCATCACGATCGACGAAGAAAAATGCGACGGCTGCGGCAACTGCGTACCCGCCTGCGTCGAGGGCGCATTGCAGGTCATCGACGGCAAGGCCCGGCTGGTCAGGGAGAGCTATTGCGACGGGCTGGGCGCGTGCCTGGGGGATTGTCCCCAGGATGCGCTGCATGTCGTCGAGCTGGAAGTCGAGTCCTACGACGAGCCGGCGGTGCTGGGCTATCTCGCACAGACCGCACCGCACATGGTCGAGCGGCACATCGAGCATCTGCGCGCGCATGGGATGACATCTGCTGCGCAGCCGGTGGCCCGGCCGGCGGCGGCTGCCATCCCGCTCTGTCCCTCGGTGCAGGTGACCGCGTGGGAGGAGCCGGTCATCCAGGACGCACCCGCGCAGGGGCCGCGCGTGCGATCGGAGCTGCGTCAGTGGCCGGTCCAACTGCACCTGCTTCCGCCGGCTGCACCTTTCCTGCAGGGCGCCACCCTGACGCTGATTGCGGACTGCGTGCCCTTTGCAAATCCCAACATGCACGCCGACCTGATGGTCGATACTGCGATCGCCGTGGGCTGCCCGAAGCTGGATGACAGCCGGGCCTACATCCAGAAGCTCACGGAGATCCTCCAGCGCTCGGATGTGCGCAGCCTGCGCGTCGCGTACATGGAGGTGCCGTGCTGTCGCGGCCTGGTCTTTGTTGCCCAACAGGCGCTCCAGGCCAGCGGCAAGGATATACCCTTCGAGACCCTGCTCGTCAACATCAACGGCTGATTTCTGTCTGCACAAGGAGGTCGCATGTCAAACGCCCCGCCTGAAGAGAGGTCCGGCCGGTCGCTTGGCCGCTCCCTGACCCTGCTCTTCAGCGCCCTTCCGCTCTGGCTTTGGATTGCGCTGGCCGGCGTGTTTGGCGGCGCGGCGGGCCTGGGTGGCTTCACCTTTGCCTACGCCCAGGGCTTCTCGTATCTGTCCAATGACCCGCAGTCCTGTGTCAACTGCCATATCATGCGCGACCAGTTTGACGCGTGGAATCGCGGGTCGCACAAGGCGGTCGCTGTGTGCAACGACTGCCACACGCCGCACAACAACATCGTCTCGAAATACGTCGTCAAGGGCATCAATGGGTTCCGGCACAGCTATGCCTTCACGACCGGCAACTTCCCGGAGCCGATTCAGATCACCGACATGAACCGCGACGTGACGCAGCACGCGTGCCTGTACTGTCACGGCGAATTCACCGCCGATATCGCTCACGCCGAGGGCCAGGACCCCACCGACTGTCTCTCCTGCCACGAGGGCGTGGGTCACGATCATTAGGAGGAGCTGCATGACCAAGTCCACTCCATCGCGCCGCACCTGGCTTTGGGTCGGCCTCGCATTCGTCGCCGGCCTGGTCATCATGGCCGGTGTGGCTGCGCTGCTCGTCAACATCCAGTCCCGGATGAATGAGAGCAAGGTGTCGGGCCAGATCATCCCCATTGCCGAGAATGAGCTGGACCCGGCGGTCTGGGGGCAGAATTATCCCCGCCAGTACGATACCTTCAAGAAAACCGAGATCGTCGGCAACAAGACGCCCTATGGCGGCTCCGACCCCTATAATAAGCTGGAAGCCTACCCGATTTTGAAGCGCGTCTGGGCGGGCTATGCGTTTGCTGAGGACTTCAACGAGGAGCGCGGCCACTTCTGGGCGCTGATCGACCAGAAGGAGACGCGGCGGCAGGAAGTTGTTGCGCAGCCGGGTGCGTGTGCGAACTGCCATACGGCGGACGCCCCGCCGCTCATCGCGGAGATGGGCTGGGAGGCCTTCAACCGCACCCCCTACAAGGAGCTTCAGGATCAGTTCCACCTCGCCTCTTCGTGTGCGGACTGCCATGAGCCAAACACCATGGAACTGCGCATCACCCGGCCCGCGTTTATCAACGCGATGACCGAGCGTGGGGTGGACCTGAGCAAGGCCACGCGGCAGGAGATGCGCACCTACGTCTGTGCGCAGTGCCATGTAGAGTACTACTTCGAGGGCGAGAACAAGCTGCTGACCTTCCCGTGGGACAATGGCTTACAGATCGACAACATCATCGACTACTACAACGAATATGGGTTCAAGGACTGGACACACAAGGAAGCCGGCTCACCGATGCTGAAGGCGCAGCATCCGGAGTTCGAGACCTATACCACGAGCCTGCACTACCGGTCGGGCGTGGCCTGCGCGGACTGCCATATGCCCTACGTGCGCGATGGCGCGACGAAGGTCTCGGACCACTGGCTGCGCAGCCCGCTGGACAACGTCAACCAGGCCTGCCAGACGTGCCACAAGATCGATGAGCAGGCGCTGAAGGATCGCATCACGATCATTCAGAACAACACGGCGCAGCTCTTGCGCACGACCGAAGGCGCGCTGGAGGACCTCATCGACGCGCTGGCCGCGGCCAAGCAGGCGGGGCTGACCGATGAGCAGTTGGCCGAGGCCCAGCAGATGCACCGCGAGGCCTCGATGCGCTATGACTTCGTGATGTCGGAGAACTCGACCGGCTTCCACAGCCCGCAGGAAGCGGCCCGCAGCCTGGGCATCGCCATCGACAAGGCCCGGCAGGGTCAGCTCATCACCGAGCGGCTGATGATGGGCCGCGAGAGCGCCGGGAAATAACCCTCCAAAGAAACGGAGTCCGCATTTGAGAATGCGGACTCCGGCTCCCCACCCAACGCTCGCTCAAGCGTTCGTCTCCTCCATCATTTTCAGCAGCCTGGTCGTCGTATTCCAGTTGCGAATGGTCAGGCTCTGATAGACGGGCAGGCCGATGAGCCGGGTCAGGTGACTCTGGGCGGCCCGGCTGATAAGCCTGGATGTATAGAGCACGCCTTTCCCCGTCCAAACCCGGTCAACGCCTTCGTTGGTGGTCACGCTCCTCATAGCTTCCGCTGCGGTCAGCGGCTCCTTCAGGAAGAAGACATCGTAACGGTAGAGGTCCGGCTCGCTCCCGAAACCCTCCGGCGCCTCCAGGACAACGGTCTTCAGTTCATCATGTGTCTGCAATACCACGCGCGCATCGTAGTCGAAGGTGCGGGAGAGTGCCTCCTCGATCTGGATTGCGAGGCCGGCCTTGTTTGCCGCCTCTGAGCGGAAAACCACGTTGCCGCTCTGGATGTACGTGCGAACCTGCGTTAACCCCAAGGCTTCAAACAGCGCCGCCAGCTCAGTCATCCTGATCAGGTTCTTGCCGCCAACATTGATGCCCCGGAGCAGGGCCACACAAATCATTCTACATGCTCCCCGAAAACGCGGTCAGCCCGTACCGCTCCACGTATGCGTAGGGCAGCCAGAAGTAGCCCCGGCCGTCGGGGCATTGCCCCGCCCACGATTCTCCCCAGCTATTCCGCACGATGTAATATCCCCCGCCCGGCACTGCCGCCTCCTCCTGATACCCCACCAGGCAGATGGCGTGTGCGCTTTCCAGGCGGACGAGCGGGCTGCGCGTGCCCTCCGCCGTGAACGGCAGCCGCACCGTGCCCGTGTAGTCGATCAGCGCGCCGCCCCAGAAGCCGAAGGTCGGCACGGTCACCACCACCGGGTTGTCATGCGCCAGTTGGACCTTCAGGCTGTAGGTGTCGCGGGGGAAGATGCCCTGGTACCTGCGCAGGCGATTCGCACGTGCGGGGGCCTCGATGCCAGCCGGGGGCGGCCCCTGGTCCTCGTTCCCCGCGAGCTGCGCAGGGTTGTACGGCCACGCAGCCTCGGGCGGGATGCCGTGCTCGCACAGCGCGGCCATGCCGTAGGCCAGCAGCAGGCCGGGCTTATCCTTGAGGATGGGGGTGATGAGCTTCTGTCGCGCCGCCCAGTAGAGGTACTGCTCGGAGAGGTCGATGTCGCGGTCGCCGGTCAGATACTCGCGCAGCGCGGTGCAGGCGTGGGCCACGCACGTGCCGCGGGGGCCCTGGTTGCGGATGGCCGGCATCTTGTCCACCAGGGATGCGCGTGGGGGCAGCACTTCGAGGGCGCGTGACCGGTCGCGCGGCAGGCTGCGGTCCAGCGTGTCCAGCGCGCCCGTGGCCCTGGCCTCCGGCGGGACGTGGATGCGCTCCCGAACCGCGGGCAGCACCTGCGGCAGCAGCGCGCGGCCGAGTGCGTCGATCTCGCCCTTTGTGAGGCGCAGCACATGGGCCAGGCCGTTCCGGGGCTTCTCCTCGAAAGCTGCCGTGACCAGTTCTTCTACGGTCGTGATCCAGTACGGGCGCAGCGCCTCGGCCAGACCGGATCGCAGTCCGCCGACCTGCTCTAACGGGGTCCCTTGCTTCTCCGCCATACTGCCTCCTGCTGCGAAAGGTGCGTTGACCTCCAGGGTTGTGCTCGTATTGTACCACACCGGAAACCCCACACCACCTCTTCACCTGCTCACCTCTTCACCTGTTCATCCTTGATGCCCGCCTCTTGACCGGCATGCGTATAATAGGCTCTATGGCAATGATTACACTGCGCGACGTGACGATCGGCTTCGGCGGGCCTCTGGTCCTGGAAGGCATTGACCTGCAGGTGGAGCTGGGCGAGCACATCGGGCTGCTGGGCCGCAACGGGACCGGCAAGACCACGCTGCTCAAGCTGCTCGCGGGCCTGTTGCTGCCGGACGAAGGCGTCGTGTTCCGGCAGCAGGGTCTGCGCGTCGCATACCTGGCCCAGGATGTGCCGGAGGACCTGGAGGGCACGGTGGGTGAGGTCATCGCGGGCGGTCTGCCTCCCGTGGAAGCGCGCACGCCGGGAGCCAGCGAGGACGTGCAGGCCGAGGCCGCCTGGCGCAGCCGCCAGCAGGTCGAGACCATCCTGAGCCGGATGCAGCTTGACCCCGTGGCAGACTTCCGCAGCCTCTCTGCCGGCTACAAACGCCGGGTCCTGCTGGCGCGCGGGCTGGTCAGCGACCCCGACCTGGTGCTGCTCGACGAGCCGACCAACCATCTGGATATCGAGGCCATCACCTGGCTGGAGGACTTCCTCGCGCGCTATCGCGGCACGCTCGTCTTCGTGACCCATGACCGCACGTTCCTGCGCCGGCTCGCCGCGCGCATCATCGAGGTGGACAGCGGCCGCCTGGTGGATTGGGCCTGCGACTATGCGACGTTCCTCGCGCGCAAACAGGCGGTACTGGAGGCCGAGGCCACGCAGGCGGTCGAGTTCGACAAGAAGCTGGCGCAGGAGGAAGCCTGGATCCGGCAGGGCATCGAGGCGCGGCGCACGCGCAACGAAGGCCGCGTGCGCGCCCTGGAGCAGCTGCGCCAGCGGCGCAGCGAGCGCCGCGAGGGCGGCCTGCTGCGCATGCGCATCCAGGAGGCCGAGCGTTCGGGCCGGCTGGTCCTCAAGGCGGAGCATATCGGCTTCGCGTATGGCGGGCAGCCGGTCGTGAAGGACTTCTCCACGACCATCATGCGCGGCGACCGCGTCGGCATCGTCGGGCCGAACGGCTCAGGCAAGACGACGCTCCTGCGCCTGCTGCTGGGCGACCTCGCGCCGCAGACGGGCCGGGTGCGCCACGGGACGAACCTCAGCATCGCCTACTTCGACCAGTTGCGCGGCCAACTGCGTGAGGACTGGACGGTGTTCGACAACGTCATGGACGGCGCAGACTACGTGGTGGTCAACGGGCGGCGGCGGCACATCATCGGCTATCTGCAGGACTTCCTCTTTCCGCCGGAGCGGACGCGGGTCTACGCGGGCACGCTCTCCGGCGGGGAGCGCAACCGCCTGCTGCTCGCGCGGCTGTTCGCCAAGCCGGCCAACGTGCTCGTGTTCGATGAGCCGACCAACGACCTGGACCTGGAGACGCTGGAGCTGCTGGAGGACCTGCTGCTGCAATACGAGGGCACGCTGCTGTTGGTCAGCCACGACCGGGAGCTGCTCAACAACGTGGTCACGAGCACGCTGGCGGTGGAGCGGGACGGCCGCGTGGGCGAGTATGCCGGCGGGTATGACGACTGGGTGCGCCAGCGGCCGGCGGCGAATGGCGGGGCAGCCTCCCAAGCTACGCGACCGGAGGCGGGACGGGCGGGTGCAGGCCGACCACAGACGCCCTCCGCAGCCGCCGCACGCAAACTGACGTTCCGGGAGCAGCGCGAGCTGGAGGCGCTGCCCGCGCAGATTGAGGCGCTGGAAGCGGAGCAGGCCGCGCTCTATGCCCGGCTGGCCGATCCCGCGCTCTATCAGGCGGGCGGCGAGGATGTGGTGGAGGCCACGGCGCGGCTCGCCGCGGTGGAGCAGGAACTCCCGGTGCTTTACGCCCGTTGGGAGGAACTTGAGGCTCTGGCTGACAGGTAATGGGCTGCCGGGCGGATTGCCAATCCGCCCTACGCTGCGTTACGCTTCCGTCGCGGCCAGCTCCAGCTGGCGCTGATAGAGCTGGCTGTATAACCCCTGCCGTGCGAGCAGCTCGCGATGATTGCCGATCTCGCGGATGCGCCCGCCGTCCAGCGCGATGATTTTGTCCGCATTCCGAATGGTGCTCAGGCGATGGGCGATGACCAGCGCAGTGCGCCCTTGCAGCACGCGTTCGAGCGCCTGCTGGATCAGGTATTCCGCCTCCGCATCGACCGACGAGGTCGCTTCATCCAGGATCAGGATGCGGGGGTCGGTGAGGATGGCGCGGGCCAGCGCGAGCCGCTGCCGCTGGCCGCCGCTCAGCTTCACGCCCCGCTCCCCGATTTCCGTGTCATACCCCTCAGGCAGCGCCAGGATGAAGTCGTGCGCGTAGGCAGCCTTCGTGGCCGCGACCAGTTCATCTTCCGTCGCATCCGGCTTGCCGTACAGCAGATTCTCACGCACGCTGGCGTTGAACAGGAACGTATCCTGCAGCACGACCGAAACATGGCTGCGCAGCGAGCGCAACTGCACCTCGCGCAGGTCGTGACCGTCCACGCGCACGGAGCCGTGGGTAGGGTCATAGAAGCGGCAGAGCAGGTTGGCGATGCTCGTCTTGCCCGCGCCGCTCGGCCCCACGAGCGCAACGACTTCGCCCGGGGCAACGTGGAAATCTACATCGTGCAACACCTCGTCGCCTTCGCTGTAGCTGAAGTGGACGTCATCGAACGTCACTTCGCCCTCGGCCTGCACCAAGGCCACGGCCCCCGGCGCATCCTGGATCTCCGGCAGTTCATCGAGCAGCTCGAAGATGCGGTCGGCAGCCGCGCCGGCCTGCTGGAGGATGTTGTCGATGTCGGTCAGGCGGCGCACCGGCTCGTAGAACGAGACGATGTACGAGAGGAACGCGACGAGTGTGCCGAGTGTGAGCTGGTCCTGCACGACCATCCTTGCGCCCGCCCCGAGCACCAGCACGCCGCCCAACGCCGCCAGGAAGCCCAATCCCGGGAAGAAGCTGGACCAGGTGCGGATGGAGGCGATGCGCTCGGCCATGTAGGTGCTGCTTATGGTGCGGAAGCGCGTCAGCTCCGCCTCTTCCTGGCCGAACGCCTGGATGACCCGGATGCCGGCCAGGTCGTCCTGCAGGCGGGCGTTGATGTCGCCCAGCCGGTCGCGCACCCGGCGGTAGATGGGCCGCGCCCGGCGGTTGAAGTAACGGAGGCCGATGGCAATGAACGGCACGGGCAGCAGCGCGACCAGCGCCAGCCGCCATTCGAGCGTCAGCAGCACGACCGCCGCACCTACCAGCCGGATGGCTGCAACCGCGGTGAGGATGGTTCCGTGCGTGACGAACTGCTCCAGCGCGTTGACATCGTTGCTGACGCGCGACATCAGCTCGCCGGTGGAGGTGCGCTCGAAGAAGCCCAGCGACAGCCGCTGCAGGTGGTCGTAGATGCGGACGCGCAGGTCATAGAGGAACCGCTCCCCGATGGTGTGCCGCAGGTACTGATCGCCGAACTCGGTGACCGCAGACAGCGCATACACGACGACCAGCCCGACAACCAGCGGCAGCAAACGGTCGAGCTGCCGCGCGCCGATCACATCGTCGATGATGGCGCGCTGAAAGAGCGGCGGGAGCAAACTGATGCCCGTGTTGAGCAGGATGATGACGCTGGTGACGATCAGGGTCAGCGCGTAGGGACGCAGGTAGTGGATGAGCCGTTTGAGTGCCGCCATTGCACAGCCTCGTTGCAGGATGCACTGCGCCTTGTCGCAGGCACAGCCGATCGTTTGTGCGTATTATACCATGTGGTGACGCGACGAGACCTTCCGCACCCGCATACGGGTGCATTTCAGCTTGCGGCCGAACGCGGCCATCGCGAATAATCGAATCGGCCCACGAATACACGAATGGCGCCCCCGCGACGTACGCGATTCGCGTATTCGTGGGCTGATTCGATTATTCGCGATGGCCGCGTTCGGCCCGAAAGTGGAATGCACCCCTCGCGCATGGCGTCGAGCGCGGAAGGTCCGATCGGGTGAGCTGCCTGTTAGTTCACGCGCTTGCCAGCTCGCGCTCCACCAGCCGCACCGCCGCCAGCGAACTCTCCGGTGGGTGCTGCTCGGCCGGGTCGCAGTTGTTCTGGAGACAGCGGACGAAGAAGACGATTTCGGCTTCGTAGGGGTCGCCGTTCACGGTCGGGATCTCGACTTCGTCGGTGTCATTGTGCATCACGGTCAGCGTCGGCTGCGCGCCGCCATGATACCGCACGATGCCTCGTTCGAAGACGGCTTCGTAGGCCGAATAGAAGCCGTAGCGCGCCGGTGCATACCACCCGCCGTCTACCGTCACGGTCAGGCCATCGCCATACTCGAACTGCGCCGTGATGATGTCGTGGCCCGTCTCTTCGGGCGAGACGACGTGACGGGCCGAGACCCGCTGCGGTTCGCCCAGCAGGAAGTGGACATAATCCACATCGTGGATGTGGAGGTCGAACGGCGCGCCGCCGCTGCACTCGACCTGCGACATCCACTTGCGCCAGGACCAGCGGGGGCGGCTGCCGCGGCGGATGAACTCGGCGTGCATCAGCCGGCCCAGCCGCTTGCTGGTGACGACTTCCTTCAGGTAGAGATACTCCGGCCAGAAGCGCACGACCTGGGCCACCATCAGGCGGACGTTGTTGGCGCGCGCCGCAGCAATCATGCGCTCCGCCTCCGCAGAGTTGAGCGCCATCGGTTTTTCCACGATGACATGGCGCCCGGCCTCTGCGGCCAGCACCGCCATCTCCGCATGCAGATGGCTCGGCGTCGCAATGTCCACGAAATCGACATCCGCCTGGGCAATCAGGTCGCGGCCATCGGCGTACGCCTGCAGCGTCTCGAAATTGATCTTCGGCTGCGGCAGGTCGATGTTGCCCGCGACGGTCGCCTTGTTGTGCAGCCGGATGGGGTCCGGGTCCGCGATCGCGACGAGCTCCACCTGGGGCAGTTTCTCGTATTGCCCGACGTGATGCCGGCCCATGAAGCCCAGGCCAATCATGCCTCCACGCAGGCGCCTTTGCATTTTGTGTGTCACGATAGGTCTCCTGGCTGGTAATGGTTGGTTTGATCCGATGGCACGACCCAGTGCCTATCCAAGCATGGCTCTGGCCGGTCTCGGCTGTGGCTTCGCCACAGCACACCGTGCCAGGGGTGAGGCACGATCTATTCAGTCAACGTCGCGAGGAACGCCTGGGCGCGACGGATATCGGCAATCTGCTGCGGGCCGGAGATTTCGCGCTCGATGGTGAGCGCGCCGCTGAACCCCAGCGCCTTCAGTTTTGCGACCAGCGCGGGGAAGTTGACGCGGCCCTCGCCGAGCGCCTTCTCGTGGCCTAGGTTGCGGCCATCCGTGGGATACTCGCCGTCCTTCGCATGTACGCCGCGGACGTACTTGCCGAATACATCCAGCGCATCGATGGGGTTGGCCTTGCCATACATCAGCAGGTTGGCCGGGTCCAGGTTGATGCCCAGGTTGCCGGTGGCAACATCTTCGATGGTGCGCAGCAGCGTGATGGGGGTCTCCTGGCCCGTCTCGAACCAGAATTCCTGCCCGTTGGCCCGGCAATGTTCCGCCACCTCCCGGAGCGCGGCGACGACCTCGCCATAGGTCGGGTCGCTCGGGTTCTCGGGGATGAAGCCGACATGGGTCGTGATGCTGGAGATGCCGACGCGCCGCGCGAAATCGGAACCCTGCTTCAGCACGGCCACGCGTTCCCTGCGCATCGCCGGCGGGACGAGGCCGATGGTCGTCGGCCCTTCGATGAAGTTCCAGACATAGCGCCCCGGCGCACCCGTCCACAACGTCGTAATCTCGATGCCGAGCCGGGCGGCGGTCGCGGCCAGCCGGTCGGCAATCGCATCGGTGAACAGGCTGTTGTCCCAGCAGACTACCTGGCAGGTCGGGAACCCGAAATCCGCAACCTTCTGCAGGGCTTCTTCCGGCCCCTCGGGCAGGGGGGCCATGACTCCAAGCCGAATCTGGCTCATAAGGGCTGCCTCCTCGTTGAGTTCTTGGCGCTATTGTGCTTCAAAGCGCGAAGGACGTCAAACACGGCAGGCGCGCAAGTTGTGCGTCTACAGATTCATGGATTCGGGAACGAGGCTCACAGGTTGGCGGGGGAGAGGCGGGTACAATGCTTGCGCCGTACGGCACGATAAACATTGTAGGACGGGTTGTCAACCCGTCCTGGACCATTTTCAGTGGAGGCTTTGCATGGACGAACTCATTAAACTCGTGGCGCAGAAATCCGGCATTACCGAAGCGCAGGCGCAGACTGCGGTCAGCACAGTGCTCGACTTCATCAAGTCGAAGCTGCCGGCGAACCTGGCCGGCCAGGTGGACAACCTGGCGGCGGGCAAGAGCCTGGACCTCGGCAGCCTCGGCGGGCTGGGCGGCCTGTTCGGCGGCCGGTAGAGGTTGTCACCTGTAGGGCGGATTGCCAATCCGCCCTACAACAGCTCCCCGCCCCGTCAACCCCCGCCGCGCGGGTTCTCCGGCATGCGCATCAGCGACAGGCAGACCGGCGTGAAATAGCGCGGCCAGAAGCTCGCCGCTTCAGGGTTGAACGACTCGAAGTTGACCGCACACGCAGGGAAGCCGAGCGCGGCATAGTGGCGCAGGCCCGCATGGAGGATCGCGGCGGCCGCGTGGCGGCCGCGATAGCCGGGCCGTACGTACGCGCCGTTGATGCCGATCATCGTATCGGCGGACAGCAGCTCCACGCCGTCATAGTCAGACCCCGCGAACCGGATGAAGCCGGCGGCCGCGTCCCTATCGAGCGCCAGCCAGGCGCTGTTGCGCGGCCGTGCCAGGAAGGCTTCCCACGCAGCCGCATCCTCAGCAGCAGGCGGGGCCATGAATACCGGCGGCGCAACGTAATGCCGCACATGCTCGGCATCCAGCGCGGCCAGCGCCGCAGCGTCCGCCGCGGTCGCCTGCCGGATGGTCAGATCGGTGCGCGGGGCCGCCTCCAGCGGGCCGGTGGGCCGCACACCGTCCACCACCAGCAGGCCGAATCCGTTCCAGAACCAGGTGCGCTCGGCGGCATGGTCGTCGGCAAGCAGGGTGAGCGCGTGGACCTCGCAGCCCTCCGCCGTCCAGCGGCTCGCGGCCTCCCGGTAGAGCGCCCGGTAGATGCGCGCGGCGTCTGCCTCTGCCCGGACCGCGTGCGCCCACTCCGGCACGTAGGCGCCCTTCCGCCCTGCGCCGCGGAAGTCCGCCGCCAGCCACCAGCCCAGGTAACCGGCCAGCTCGCCGTGTTCCACCGCCACGAGGCCCCCGTTGGCCGCGGTGATGCGGGCGATATTGCCGCGCACGCGCTCCGGCTCCATCAGAGTATCGGGAACTGCCGGGACGGTGTGGCGCAGCCGGGCCAGCCCTGCGCTGAAGAGCCGGCCCGCGGCCTCGAGATAATCAGGGTGGAAGGGCAAGATCTCCATTACGCTTCTTCCGTGTGCTCCGTGTATTCCGTGGGTACGTTCATCGCGCCGGCTCGACCGTGATGTCCCCGTTGCCGATGCGCAGGGCGACGGACAGCGCGGGCATGTCACCGACTGTGCCGGTGACATGCTGCTTCTGGGCCGCATCAGGATCGCCCAGGTCGAAGCCGCTCTTGATCTTGCCGTTGCCGACCACCGCATCCAGCGTGAACTGCGCGTCACGCGGCAGTGTGACGTTGACGTCTCCGTTGCCGACCGCCGCCTTGAGCGTCTTGCCGGGCACGGCCTGATAGGTGATGGCGCCGTTGCCGGTGACGAGCTCGACATCCGACCCGGCCGGAACCTGGATGGTCAGGTCACAGGTGGTATTCGAGGGCTTGTTGGGGTCCGACCAGGCGCACTTGCCCCTCACGTTCAGGCCTTCCTGCGAGAAGTTGAACTCCATGCGGTCGAAATCGGTTTCGTCCGTGGCCGACTCGATGACGCCGGCGCTCACTTTGTCCGCGGCGCCGGTGGTCACCTCGATGTTGCCGTTGAAGGTCTCGATGCTGACGTGCGGTGTGCCCGTCACGATCACGGCGGTCTGGTATGCCTGCTGTGTGCGGCCGAGGACGAGCCCACAGCCGGACAGCGCGAGCAGAGCCATGATGAGAATGCCAACGACTATATATTTCCGATCTGGCTGATGAGGCATGTGATATCCGCTCCTGTCTTGGTGTCGTGCCCAGGTATACTGACAGTGTACTCGTGGACTGATGCTCAATACGTCAGGCAGGGCGGTAGGTTGCAGCTTTTCGGTCTTGCATACAGACACACTCTGGCTGCGTGATATAATACCCGCACGATGCGATGTGATCAAGAGGTGGCAGTTGTGATGCGCAAGAGACTTGTCGGCAAATCGTGGCTCTGGATGGCAGTGATCGTCCTCGTCGTGGCCGGCTGCATGCCGCCCCCGTACCTGGGTGACGCGCCGGACGCAGCGGAGACCCCTGCCGCCGGCGACGTGGGTCTGGCGGGCATTGGCGACACCTACTACCCCGGCCTCGGCAACGGCGGGTACGATGTCAGCCACTACACCATTGTGCTCGATGTCGATCCGGAGGCAAACACGCTTCAGGGCTCGACCACGATCGAGGCAACTGCGTCCGAGGACCTCGCGGCATTCTACCTCGATTTCGCCGGGCTGGATATCGACCAGGTGACGGTCGATGGTGCGGCCGCCGGTTTCACGCGGCAGCAGGGCGAGCTCCGCATCACGCCGGCGGAGCCGCTGGCCGCCGGCGCAGCATTCACGGTGCAGGTGGCATATCAAGGGGAGCCGATTCCTGCGGCGGCTGTCACTTCGGCGGATGTCCTGCCCGACCTGGGCTGGCTGACCGCGCCCAACGGCGCGATCAACGTCTTCAGCGAGCCCAACGGCGCATCCTCGTGGTATCCCGTCAACGATCACCCGCGCGACAAGGCCACTTACCATTTCGAGATCACCGTGCCCCAGCCGTGGGTCGTCGCAGCCAACGGCCGGCTGGTGGAGACAACCGACGATGGCTACACCACGCGCTATGTGTGGGAGATGGATCGCGCGATGGCGAGCTATCTGGCAACCGTGAACATCGACAGCTATGAGGTGGTGACGGACGAGACTGCCGACGGCATCGTGCTGCGCAGCTACTTCCCGCCCGAATATCCCGCCGGCCTCCGCCGCAATTTCGCGGTCCTGCCGGAGATGCTGGATTACTTCGCGCAGCTCTTCGGGCCATACCCGTTCGATGAGTACGGCGTGGTCATCGCGGCAGAGGACAACCCGGTCTGCGAGGCCAGCGCCGGTGCGCTGGAGACGCAGACCCTTGCGCTGCACTGCCCGCAGCCCATCATGGCCGAGGAATTCGTCATCGCGCATGAGCTGGCCCACCAGTGGTTCGGTGACAGCGTAAGCCTGGAGAACTGGCAGGACCTGTGGCTCAAGGAGGGACTGGCGACTTATGCCGAGCACCTGTGGGAAGCCCGCGGCAGCGGGGTGGACGGTGTGAGCCGCTCGCTGGCCGACATGTCGCGGGGGTACATTCCCGGCGTCCCGGTCGGCCGGCCGCCGCCGGACGAGCTCTACAGCGCGGAGACGTATCTCGGCGGCGCGCTGGTGTTTCATGCGCTGCGGCTGGAAGTGGGGGATGAGACGTTCTTCGACATCCTGCGCACGGTCTATCAGCGTTATCGCGACAGCTACGCGGGCACCGATGAGTTCATCGCGGTCGCGGAAGAAGTGAGCGGTCAGGACTTGCAGGCCGCGTTCGATGCGTGGCTGTATGAGGTAGGCGCCCCGGAGATGCCGGAACCATAGGATGCAGTAGCCATGAGCATAGGTAACAGGATCAAGACCTTGCGCGAGCGCCACGGCTGGTCGCAGGCGCAGCTTGTCAACGAGGCCCGGAAGTATATCCCCGAGGGCAAGGTGCTGGCGCGCGAGACGATGTCGCGCATCGAGAACGGCCACCGCCCGCCTGACCTCTGGGTGTTGAGCGCCATTGCCCAGGCGCTGGGCATCTCATCCGGTGACATCATCGACGCGCTGGAGGCGGAGCCATCCGCACCGCGCCCGCGTGTGGGCGCAGCGTCCGCCGATGTCGCCGGCCTGGTCGAACGGCTGGAGCTGCTGCCCGCGGGCCTGCGCGAGGACCTCACCGGGCGGTTGAGCGCCCTGTTGGATGTGCTGCTTACCGCCTTCGAAAGTATCGGACTATCGGAAAACGAGCGCGAGCTGCTGGGCTATCTGCGGGAGGCTGCTCCTGAGAAGCGGGAGGCGATTCACCGCCTGATTGTGGCGGCGGCTGAAGCGGCGGCGCCGGATGCGGCGGCTGCCGCGGCGTCAACGGCGCTTGCCTCCCACTCCGGCGACTGACGGACGGCGGCTTCTTCTCTGCGGTTTCCTCTTGCGGCGCGTCCGCTGCGGGTGGGGTGGGCGGAGGATGCTGTTTCCGTCCGCGCCGTCTGACTTCATCTTTCCTGCGCTGCTCATCCTCGGGCAGCGGCTCCAGGCCGACCCGGTCGAAGGCGATCTGTGTCAGCACCCGTTCCTGGCGCTCTTCGGGCAACTGGCGGAACAACTCGATGGTTTCGGAGAAGCGGCGCAGCTTGCGCTTCGGCATTGAGGCCTCGACGGGATGAAATCGAACGTATGTTCGATTTCAGTATAGCCCGACTGCACGGCCCCGTCAAGTTTTCGTCGTTACTGCAATCTCACGCGCAACTCACCCGTATCGGTGAACCAGACCGCGGCACAGGCGTCCAGCCCGCGCTGCACCTCCGCCGACAGTGCCACGCCCTTCGCGCGGCCGCTGACCCGCACCTGCAGCCCCCGCTTCGCCAGCAGGTGCTTGACCCCCAGCGGATGCACCGCGCGGCCCGCCATCTCCAGGGCGCACAGGTAGGCGTGCAGCGGCTCGGCGCTCGGGTCGTCCGCCGGGCCCCGCGCCACCACCGCGGCCACCAGCTCCGGCAGCCAGTTCGTCGCGATGCTCATCGTACCCGGCGTGCCCGCGCGCATGGCTTCCAGGAGATAGGGCGTGTTGGCCTGGAGCAGGGCCAGCGGCGTCCCGCGCGTCGCGTCCAGCAGCGCGCAGATTTTCGCCAGGTCGCAGCTCGTCTCCTTGTAGGCGACGAAGCGGCCCGACGCGGCCAGCTTGCGCACCAGTTCCACCCCCAGGTGATACTGTCGCGGCACGGGACACTCGTAGAGTCCCAGCGGGGCGTCGACCTGCTCTGCCACCGTGAAGTAATAGCGTTCGAGGTCGGCGTCGTTGTCGTGAAACTCCGGCACGACCAGCATCACGACGTCCGCGCCCGCATCGGCCACCTTGCGGCAGAGGGCGATATGCTCGGTCAGCGACGCACCCAGGTTGCCCGTCGCTGCGACCGGCACGCGGCCGCCGGCGGTCTTCACTGCATCGGCCACAATCTGCACCCGCTCGGCGTCGTCGAGCAGGTACATCTCGCTCGACAGGCAGTTGGCGTACAGCCCCCCGACGCCCTTGCTGATGTACCATTCGAGCAGGTCACGGTAGGCTGAGTAGTCAACCTGCAGGTTGCTGTCATAAGGGGTAATGAGCACCGGCCACGCGCCGGCGAGATGAGTGACGTCCACGAATAAGCCTCCATGTATGATTGCTCTTGCGCCCAACTCGTAGCGCAGGGCCTTGTGCCCGTCACAGCGCCCACAAGGGGTTATGCTACCCTCTGCCCATCCGGCATTCAATCGCTCTGCCGGATGAGCGCGCGCACCAGCGCGGCCAGCCCCAGCGCAGCCACCAGTCCCAGCGCGACCGCCAGCCCGAACGCGAGCTGCACCCGCACGGCCAGCGCCAGCCAGGCCAGCGCCAATCCCAACAGGCTCACCCGCAGCAGGCGGCGCAGGTGTTGCGCTTCGAGGCTGCGGCGCTCCGCGAGCGATGTTTCGTTGGCCCCGCCGGCTTCATCCAGCCGTGCGGCAAACCGGTCCAGATCCCAGGCGGCCAGCGCCGCAACGACGGCCAGCGGCGCGAGGAACCCGACCTGTGTGCTCGTTGCCAGCGCCCCCAGGATGACGTATCCGGCCAGCAGCGGAGACGCAAACCGGTGCCGCCCGCGGCGCAGTTCGAACAGCCAGAACGCGCCGAGCACCAGCGCCAGCACGACGAGCGGCCAGCCTTCTCCCCGGATGAAGGGCACGGCCGCCGCAACCGCAGCCACCAGGATGGCGGCGCTGGCCGCTCGTTGGGTTGCAGAGCGCATCAGCGGAGGCTGCGGGTCCATTGGGGCGTCCTTCCCAGCGCGGCGAGCACGGCGCGGTCGAGCGGCGCATCCACCTGCCAGTCCACCACCTGCGCGCCGGCCTGCCGCAGCCGGCGGATGAGCAGGGTGCGCTCCAGCCGGGCCGCGCGCACGGCCAGCTCGACCGTCTGATTGGCCGGCGCGCCGGTCTGCTCGAACGCGACCGGGTTCGGGCTGACGACGAGCAGCTCATACCGATGCGCGCGCAGCGTGAACAGCATGGGCAGGTCCTCGGTCCACAGCGGGCTGACCATGACAATCTGCGACTGCGGGGGGAAGAGCCGTGTCGGCAGCGACTCGAAGGTCTCGAACACATCGCTGGCCCCGCGGCTGGCCCGGCCCAGCGCCTGCAGGATGCGCTCGCGCTGGACGCGGCCGTAGCCCGGAAAGACCCATTCGATGCCGCCGCCATACACGAGCAGCGCCACGCGGTTGCCCCCGCGCAAGAAGGCATCGGCCAGGGACGCAGTGGCAGTCACCGCGTGCTCGAACAGCGACTCCCCGCGCGCCTGGATGTCGCTGCGCACCCGCGCGTCGAGAATCAGGCCGACATCTGCGACGCGCTCTTGCTCGAACTCGTTCGTGAACAGGTGGCGCGGGTGGCGGGCCGCGGCGCGCCAGTTGATCCAGCGGAGCGAGTCGCCCGGCTGATACTCGCGCACGCCGAAGAACGAGAGCCCCGGACCGCCCAGCCGCGCGGGCACGGCCCCGGCACTGGCGCGCGTGCGCCGGGGCCGGATCGCGACCTGCGGCATCCGGCGCAGCTCAGGCAGGACGGTGAAGCTGCCCGGCGCGGCCACCCGAATCTGGCGGCGGAACAGGCCCAGGTGGTCACCGGCGGTTGCCGCCACGCGCTCGAACTGATACTGGCCGCGCGGCGCAGCCACCGTGTATACCAGTTCCACGGTCTTGCCGGGCGGCAGGTGGACGACGTTGCGGGTTTCCCCCTCGGTGACTTCGACGCCCGCGGGCAGCACGTCCTCGACCAGCACCTCTTCCAGGTAGGAGCCGGCATTGGTGATGTGCAGGCACACGTCGACCGTGCCGCCCGGCTGGACGCGCTCGGCGGACAGGTCGCGGCTGACGGTGAGGCGCGGGGCCGCGGGCGCGTAGACGAGCGCGGCTGCCAGGTAGAGTGCGACAGGCAGCGCCAGCGCCAGCAACGGACCGTTGAGGGTCGCCAGGCCGACGAGAAGGAGGCCGTACAGCAGCGCGGCCAGCAGCAGCAGACGGTTCATCCCGGCAGGTCGGCCACCACCGGCACGGGCGTCATGCGCACGATATCGGCCAGCACCTGCTCCGCAGCCTGCCGGGTCATCCACAGGTCCGGCTGGAGGATCAGCCGGTGGATGAGCGCGGGCTGCACGAAACGCTTGATATCATCCGGCAGCACATAGTCGCGGCCCTGGATGGCGGCCCAGGCGCGCGTCAGCTTGAGCAGCGCCAGCGAGCCGCGCGGGCTGGCTCCCACGGCCACCTGTCTCCGGTGGCGCGTGGCATCCACCAGGTCGATGATGTAGCGTTCCAGGTCCGGCTCGATGTAGACCTCCTCGACCGCCGCGCGCATCGCGCCCAGTTCATCCGCGTTCGTGACGCGCGCCAGGTTCACGGCATCCTGGCCGCGGCTGCGGCGGCGGCGCAGAATCTCCTGCTCCTCGTCAGGCGTCGGATAGCCCACGCCGAGCTTCATGATGAAGCGGTCGAGCTGCGCCTCGGGCAGGGGGAAGGTGCCCTCATACTCGATGGGGTTCTGCGTTGCCAGCACAATGAAGGGCTGGGGCAGGGCCATGGTCTCGCCCTCGAGCGTCACCTGGTACTCCTGCATGGCCTCCAGGAGCGCGGACTGCGTCTTGGGCGAGGCCCGGTTGATTTCATCCGCCAGGATGATGTTGGCAAAGACCGGCCCCTCGCGCAGGACGAAGTGATTCTGCTCCCGGTCGAAAACGTAGCCGCCGGTGATGTCGCCGGGCAGCAGATCCGGCGTGAACTGGATGCGCTTGAAGTCCAGCCCCAGCGCGGTCGCAAAGCTCTTGGCGATCAGGGTCTTGGCAAGGCCCGGGTAGTCTTCGAGCAGGACGTGGCCGCCCGGCACGAGGATTGCGGCCATGATCTGTTCGAGCAGCGTCCGCTTGCCAACGATGGCTCGCTCGACTTCACGGATGATCTGGTCGCTCCGAGCGGCGACCTGCGCGATGCTGAGAGACATGCGTTACTCCAACTCCCTCTCCAGGAAGGCGATGATTTCCTCCGGCGGCAGAGCGAGCGGCGAGCGCCGCGCAGCAGGCTGCTTGCGCAGGCGCCACTTCTCGCGCAGCCAACTGGGCGCGTCGACCAGGCTGGCCGGGCCGCGCAGCGGCTCTTCCGGCGCGGTGCCCAGCCCGGCGGACAGATAGGCGGTGATCTCCGGCGGGCCGCTCAGTCCCGCTGCGCGGTGCTGTCCGAGGCGCGTGACGCTGCTGCCCTCGCGATAGGCCTGGAGGCCAAGCGCCAGCCGCCCGAACTCGTGCGCCAGCCGCCAGCGGAAGTACTCGCTGTGCCGGCCCAGGTTGATGCGATGGAACCACGTCGTCGCCGGCCCCTCCCGGATGACCGGCTCGCGCAGGACTGCCGGAGGCGCGTCCGGCCGGCCCTTGAGGCTCTTGCTGGCAATGATGAAGACCATGATGAGCAGCCATGCCCACCAGAGGATGCCCGGCACGCTGCGGAAGACAAGGCCAATGAGCCACCACACATAGGCGATGGGCAGGGCGATGGCGCCCCGCACCGCGGGCTGGAGCAGCAGGCCGAGCAGGACGACCAGGACCAGCCCGCCGATGAGCAGCAGGGCAGCCAGCAGCGGCGTCAGCTCCCGCGTCGGACGGGTCTGCCTGCCCTTGCTGTCCTGTTGTTCAGCCCTCATCTGTCACCTGACACGCCGACCGTCACTGGGGGTTCGGGTTCCGCGTCGCTGACGAGCGGCGCGCTGCGGTTGGCCGTTGACCTGCCTTCAGCGCACGCGGCGATGATGGCGGTCAGGCTGGCGACCGCGCGCCGTTCCTCGGCCGGCCCCATCTCCTTCGCGCCGTAGCGCGCCTCCTCGAAGAGGTGCGTCAGGTCGTGGACCGGCTCGGCAGGCAGGCCCGCGCGCTGGAGCTGCTGTTCGAACTCGTGCGGCGTCATCTCGCGTGCCCGCGCAACCCCGCGCGCCTCGAAGACGACGCGGTTCATCTCCCGGTAGGCCCGGATGATGGCGTTGCGCAGGTCGCCGCCGGCCTGCACTGCCGCCAGCGCGTCCTCGGCCTCCTCAGCAATCTGCTCCAGAAACAGGGCCTGCGGCTGCGCGCGCCTGCGCGAGAGCCCCCAGACCAGCAGGGCAATCATCAGTACCGCGAACGCAGCCAGCGTCAGGCTGGTGAAGGCCGTCAGCCAGGCCGGGACTTCCCCGCTGAACTCGCTCGGCGGCGGCAGCGCAGCGAACTCGTTCGCGTTTAAGCCGCGCGCACCGCCCAAGAAGTTGAGGTCGCTGGTGGCGCGCATGCTGCCGCTGAGCTGCCGCGCCAGCAGCAGCAGGAGGGCAAAGAGAATGAGGTTGGGGAGCAGGCGGCGGCGGCCTTCTTTGGTCAGCAACATGTAGATGATGGAGAAGGGCAGGAGCGCAAGGATCACGATCATGCCGATGCGGATGAGCCGCGCCAGGGTCGACACCTGTGCATCGGACAGCGGGACGGGGGTTACAATCTGCGCGGGTTGATCGCCCGTCCCCAGCGTGAAAGGCGTGCCAGGGGGCATGGTCAGGCCGGCGATGCCGGATGAGAGAAGGACCAGCGCCGCAAGTGCGAGAGCCAGGAATAACAGGACCCAGAGCTTGCTTCTTGTCATGTTCGGTATGCCCTGGGTCCCATTATATCATCTCCTGCTGAATCGTAGGACGGGTTGCCAACCCGTCCTATGCGCCGGTTGCCAACCCGTCCTACGCGCCGGTTGCCAACCCGTCCTACGCGCCGGCTGCCAACCCGTCCTACGCGCCGGTTGCCAACCCGTCCTACGTCGCCAAATCGTGCCGCTTCAGTCGCCCAGCGTGGCGACCATAATCGCCTTGATGGTGTGCATCCGGTTCTCGGCCTCATCGAACACGATCGAGGCTTCGGACTCGAAGACTTCCTCGGTGACTTCGAGCGACTCCAGCCCGCTGTGCTGGAAGATTTCCTCGCCCACCTTCGTCTCGCGGTTGTGGAAGGCCGGGAGGCAGTGCATGAACCTGACCTGCGGATTGCCGGTCAGCTCCATCGCCCGGCGGTTGACCTGGTAGGGCAGCAGCAGCTTGATGCGCTCGTCCCAGACGCTCTTCGGCTCGCCCATGGAGACCCAGACGTCCGTCGCCAGGTAGTCCACCCCCTTGACCGCCGCGATGTCCTCGGTGAGCTGGAAGCGCGCACCCGACGCCGCAGCCAGCCCGCGCGCAGTCTCGACCAGCGTAGGCTGCGGCCAGAGGACCTGCGGCGCGCAGATGCGCACGTCCATGCCCAGCAGACATCCGGTAATCATCAGCGAGTTGCCCATGTTGAAGCGCGCGTCGCCCATGTAGCAGTAGCTGATCTGCTCCAGAGGTTTCGGGCTGTGCTCTATCATCGTGAGGATGTCGGCCAGCGCCTGCGTCGGGTGGAACTCGTTGGTCAGGCCGTTCCAGACCGGCACGCCCGCGTACTTCCCCAGTTCCTCAACGATGGCCTGGCCGAACCCGCGATACTCGATGCCGTCGTACATGCGGCCCAGCACCCGCGCGGTGTCCTTCATGGATTCCTTGTGCCCGATCTGCGTGCCTTCCGGGCCGAGGTAGGTCACATGCGCGCCCTGGTCGAACGCGGCGACCTCGAAGGCGCAGCGCGTGCGCGTGGAGGTCTTCTCGAAGATGAGCGCGATGTTCTTGCCCCGGAGCCGCGGCTGCTCGTAGCCGCCATACTTGGCCGCCTTGAGTTGCGCCGAGAGCTTGAGCAGGAACACGAATTCCTCTTTGGTGAAGTCGAGCTCCTTCAGGAAATTGCGGTTGCGAAGATTGAAGGCCATGTGAGATAACTCCTTGATGAGAACGCGGCCTCACCCCCCGGCCCCCTCTCCTGAAGGTCTCGTGACCTTCAGGAGAGGGGGAGACGCACAATGCGTATCGGTTCCCCCTCTCCTGAGTCGCAACTCAGGAGAGGGGGCCAGGAGGTGAGGTCAATTCGTTTACCACTGCACTTCGACGGCGTTGCGCTTTTCTGCGGCGGGCATCCCCTCCGCCCAGTACCAGTACCAGCCGGTCCCCGGCTCCTTGCCGATGGCGAGCACGTAGGGTTCGCCCAGCGCGTTGATGGCATGGATGGTCAGCGCGGCGGGGAACTCGCGGACGAGAGCCCGCAGGTCGGCGGCGGCCTCGTGGCACGCCTCCTGCACGGTCAGGCCCATCTTCATGTAGAGGACGACGCTACGCGCGGTGCCTGCGCGGATGGTCAGCTCGCCGTGGCCGGTGCAGGCGGCTGCGCCGTAGCGATTGTCCGCGTAGCCGCCCGCTCCGATGACGGGTGAGTCGCCCAGCCGGCCCGGATACTTCATGGCCCAGCCGCATGTGCTGACGCCGGCGGTGATGTCCGCGTGCGCGTCCCGCACGAGGAAGGTGGTGGTGCCGCCCGCGCGCTCCGGGTCTGCGGTCAGCCGGGCCCACTGTGCGAGCGGCACGTCGGGCCAGCGTGCAACGAGGTCGGGCGGGACGTAGCGGGCCAGCCAGTCCGCCCACTGCTGCCGCGACTCGTCGGTGCGGTTCTCGCCCGCCTCCGCGCCGATTTCCGCCGCGAAGCGGGCGGCCCCTTCGCCGACGAGAAAGACGTGGGGCAACTGCTCCATGACCTGCCGCGCCACCGAAATGGGGTGGAGGAAGCCCTGCAGCGCGCCGACCGCACCGGACTTGAGGGTGCGCCCGTCCATGATGAGCGCGTCCAGTTCCACCTGTCCCAGCAGGTTCGGCCAGCCGCCGACACCGACGCTGCGGATGGTGGGGTCGAGCTCGACCGGATGAATGCCGGCCTCGACCGCATCCAGCCCGCGCCCGCCTGCCATGAGCACCTCTGCGGCGGCGGCCATGCCGACCCCGCCCTCCGTGTTCGCCACGATGACCCGTTGGCCGTGCAATGTGTTCTCCTTGTTCATGCTCGCTTCCAGTATTTGCGTTTCATGCCGTCGCCCGGCTCCTCGAACGCAGCCCAGGCGAAGCCCTGTCCCACCAGGTAGTGATGGGCTGGGTTGTCGATGTCGTTGTTGCCGGGGATGAAGATGACCATGCCGCCCGGCTTGGTCACCCGCGTCACCTCCGCTATCTCCGCCTCCGGCGCGTCGCCGTAGACGTGGCCGCCCATGACGATATCTGCGAAGCCGTCGGGGAAAGGGATGCGCGTCAGCAGCCCATCCACCGGATAGACGTTGGTCAGGCCGAGCCGCCGCGCCTTCCCGCGCAGGTAGTCGCGCAGGTTGCCGACCGGCTCCACCGCATAGACCGCGGCCGCGCGCGATGCGATGGTGAAGCTCTGCCGCCCGGTCCCCGCGCCGATGTCCAGCACCACCTTGCCGGTGAAGTCGGTCAGTCCGGTCAGCTCGTGTGAGTCCCAGCCGAGGAACGGCTGCGCATCATAGACTGCCGGGTCCAGCGCATAGACGAGCAGGTCCTCCAGCGTCCCAAGCACGGCGACCTCCGCCGCACGTACTTCGGCGGGCGTGTGCTCAGCGGCGGCCTCCGGCTGCGCGAGGACGCCATCCACCCACCCGCCGATTTCCGGCGCCTTGTGGCGCAGGTACCAGGCCACCGCCGGGTTGGCCGCCAGCGCAATCGCCAGCTCCCGCGGCGGAAACCCCCAACCCGGCAGCCAGTTCAGTTGCGCGCGCTCAAGCAGGAGCAGCGCGTTGAACGACACCGGTGTTACGTCCATCCAGTTTAGGGGCATAGTTCGTCTGAACTTTCTATCAGGCCGCGGCGTGGAGGAGATGCAACGGCTGCCCCAACACATCATAGGCCGCGGTCTCGACACGCGCCGCCGGACTTTCCCCGTACTGCTCCGCAAACAGGGTCCAGATCATCTCGTCATGCTGTTCGTGGCCGTGGGCCACCCGCCGCGCCAGCGTCGCCTCATGCCGGTAGCCCAGCTTGCGGGGCACCGCGGCGCTGCGTACGTTCGCGGCCATACAGTGAATCTCCACCCGCTGCACGCCGTTGACCTCGAACGCGACCCGCGTCAGCGCGGCCGTAACCTCCGTCGCCAGCCCCTGGTTGATGGCGTCTGCGCGCACCCAGTAGCCGATTTCCAGCGCGCCTGGCCCCAGCCGCGTGTGCAGCCCGCTGCCGCCGAGCACGGCAGTCTCGTCGCGGTTGAAGATCCCGTAGACGTAGTCTCGGTCGAGGTCGAAGTTGCCGCGGAAGGTCCGCAGCAGCGCCGCCTTCGCTTCGAGGGTGGTCGGCTCGTGCGCAGCCCAGGGCATCCACGGCCGCAGATGCTCGATGCTCATGTCGGTCGCGGCCTTGAGCAGCGGCGCGTCTGCCGGCTCCCAGCAGCGCAGCACCAGGCGTGACGTTACAATCCGGTAGGCCGGGCCTGTGCTGTTTCGTTCGCTCATGTGGCAGGTTCCCTTTGGATAGGATTTACAGGGTGTTCGAGGATGGGTCTTCTATCTTGTAGTCCCTGTCCGATTTCCTTTGGACAGGATTTACAGGATTCACAGGATAGAAAGCCGATCCAAAACAATCCTGTAAATCCTGTAAATCCTGTCTGATCTGATTTGCAGAGGACACAAGGCCCGGCGCGCTCAGCGCGCCTGCAACTGCATGTGCAGCCCGTTCTTCGGCCTGATCGTGATCGAAGGCTCCGGCACGAGGTCCTGACCGGGCAGCAGCGTAAGCCTGTAGCGCCCCGCGATAGTTGCCAGCAGCAGCACGGCTTCCATCAGCGCGAACGGCTTGCCGATGCACATCCGCTCGCCGCCGCCAAACGGGAAGTAGGCGTACGTCGGCAGCTTCTTCATGGCCGGGTCGGCCCACCGCTCTGGCCGGAATTCGTCCGGGCTGGCAAACCAGCGCGCGTCGCGCTGCGTGACCCACTGGCTCATCAGCACCGCGGTGCCCTTCGCCAGCGGGTAGCCGCCGATGGTAACCGGCTCGGTCGCCTCGTAGCCCAGGACCCAGGCCGGCGGGTAGAGACGCATGGATTCCTTGATGACCATGTCGGTGTAGGGCAGGCGGGAGATGTCTTCCAGCGCAGGCGTGCGGCCGCCGAGCACGGTGCGCAGTTCCTCTGCCAGCCGCGCATCGATCTCGGGGTGCTGCGCCAGCAGCATGAACGTCCACGTCAGCGCGTTGGCCGTGGTCTCGTGCCCGGCCAGCAGCAGGGTCATCACCTCGTCGCGAAGCTGGACATCGCTCATCCCGGAGCCATCGTCGTCGCGCGCGTTGAACAGCATCGAGAGCAGGTCGCCGGGATCTTCCCCTGTCCTGCGCCGGTCTGCGATGATGCCGTAAACCAGTGCATCCATCCGGCGCTTCGCGGCGGCCAGTTCCCGGTTGGCCCGGAACGGAACCCACAGGGGAACCATGAAGCCGCTCTTGCCCCACCAGTTGAAGTGGTGGAGCGCGGTCTCAAGCGCCCGGCCCACGTCCGAGGCTGCACCTGCGACATCGGCATTGAAAAAGGCCTTCGCCGCGATGGCGAGGGTGACCTTCACCATCTCGTCGTGGACATCCAGCGACGCGCCGTCCTGCCAGTGCTCCAGCATCCGCTCGCCGTAGCCCGTCATCAGGTGGCTGTAGCGGGCGATGCGCTCGCGGTGAAACGCGGGTTGGGCGAGCCGGCGCTGCCGGCGCCAGAAATCTCCTTCGCTGATGAGCAGCCCATTGCCCATCAGCGCGCCGGTCGCGCGGGTGGCCCGCGCCTTGATGAAGTGGCGTTTTTTCGTGACCAGCACCTCCTCAATGGCGTCCGGGTGTACCAGCAAGATGAGGTCTCTGCCCAGCATCTTCAGGCGTACGACGTCGCCATAGGTGCGCGCCAGCTCGCGCAGATAGGTCAGGCGATCCGCAACGAACTCGTTCAGGTTGCCCGTGATGGGCCGGCCAGGCGGGCCGGGCAGTGTGGCCGCGATAGCAGGTGTGGTGTCTACAGCCATTCTCAGGCCAACTCCTTATCAACTCTCAGTCTCAAGGCTCTGCAAATCGCTGGCAAGTTGCTTTCGGGCGCAGTTTCCTGGTCCGGCATCTCTCACGCCCGATCATAGCACTCAGTAACCATAATGGAAACACGGAACTCCCCGCTACTCCGCTTATCCGGTGGGCGGTTCGCCTTCGATCTCGACGCCGCGCTCGCGGAGCAGCGCCATGACGCGCTCCTGGTCCGCAGGGTTGATCTTCGCCAGCCCGTCGTGCTGGCCGGACCGCAGGGGCCTGAGCAGGCGGCGCAGCGCGCTGTCCCGGCGGAGGTCATCCAGCGCGTCCTGATCGCGGAATTGCACCAGGACGGCCGGTTCGAAGGTGGCCCGGCCATAGTGCCGCGCCCACCGCTTGATGTCCGCAACAAGACTTTCGGGCACGCCGCCGGCCGCCAGATGGTTGAGCTCGGCCAGGATCGCCGCTGCATCGCGGCCCTGGTTGACTGCGCGGATCACGCTGCCGCGTGTGACCTGTAGCCCTTCTGCGGTCTGCTCGGTGAGCGGCTCCAGCGCGGCCCGCACATAGAGCCATGAGGGCTGCTGGGTCAGCGTGATACGGCCCGTTTCGTCTATCTTCAGGCTGCCCTTGCGCGCCGTCTCAGGGTTGTTGGTGCGTTCGGGCAGTTCGCCTGCGTCGAGCAGCGCGCGCTCCAACTCGGTCGCGCGCTCGCGGTGTACGAGCAATCCGGTCGGTGTGACCTGCTTGATGATGCAAGCCTGCAGTCCGGGGTCGGCCAGGAGGGTCTCGGCCTGGCCCGGCTCGGCCACCTCCAGCCACGTCACCTCCGGCCAGATGACGATCCGCTCGAACGCCGCGTGCCACTCGTCCAGGCTCCGGCCCACATTCTGCGGGAGCGGGCTGCCTGTGACCTGTTCGAGCCACGCCTTGATGGCGCCCACCGATTGCCCCGCCTGTTGCGAGCGGTAAACGGAGTCGCGCGTGATCTCGAATTCGACCGCACGTTCCGCGTTGAGGCGCACGGCGAAGCTGTCGAGCCGGGCCAGGACGCTGTCCGAGATGGGGTCGAAGGCGAAGACATGGAAGTTGGGTTGCAGCACCACCCGCCCGGTTTCCTCAGGGATCGCCGGCTCCGGGCCGTCCATCAGCAGCCAGCGGCCCATGTCGGTCAGCCGCACCGCGCTCCAGCCGTCCGGAGCCTTGCCGCCCGCGGGCGATACCGGCCGCGCGTAGCCCAGGTCCACGAGTCCCAGCCAGTAGAGGCCTTCGCTCAGCACGGCCTTGATGAAGGTGCGCTCGACGCCCTGCCAGCCGGCGTCCTCATCGCGGCCGAAATCGGCCCACGTCCAGCCGAGCGAGTTCGCGATATATGGAGACCCGTAGTCGCCGCTGCTGTAGTAGTAATAGCGCGCCTGCGTCTCCGCCAGCTCGCGGTCCAGGAGGAAGCTTTCATCCCGGAAGTGGAGATGGGTGTCCAGCGCGTCCAGCGCAATCCACGGCTCGGCGGCGGCCTCCGGTGTGGAGGCCTGCTGCTGGCGGATCAGGCCGGTCAGGACAGTCAGGACGCGCTGCCGCGCCTGCACGACGGCAGGCGGCGCGAAGTCGGTGATCGCACCGGCGGCGCGGGTCGATCCCTGGACATACGTGGTCCACAGCTCATTCCACCAGGCTCCGTCGCGCCATGCGTTGAAGCTGGCCCGGACGCGCGCGACGGCCGCCTGGCTGAAGAACGCCGGCTGCGGGTGGGCAACCAGTCTGTCGAAGTTCTCGTCCAGATCAAGGAGACCCTGCGCGCTGAGCAGGCCGCGCAGGAAGAAGAGCCGGCGATAGTCGGTCTCCTTCGTCCCCGAGGTCACAGTCTCGGCAGTGAGCAGTTGACCGGCGACGCGCTTGAGGTCCGTGACACGCAACAGGCCGCTGTTGGTCAGCGAAAGGGGCGTCTCGCGCGCGGCGCTCCATATCAGGTAGAGGTCGCGCTGGCAGATGCGGGCCGAGCCTGACAACACCTGCCCGATGGGCGGCTGGAGCGGCTGCGTGGCGGCGGGCGGCTCCGGCAGGTGGCGTGCCACTTCGTCGGGGATGTAGACATAACGCCCGCCATCGAAGCCCAGCCGGGTTGCCGTCGTGAAAGCGGTCGGCTGGCCGTAGGTCCAGACCAGCCCGTGCAGGAGCAGATTCGCGACAATCTCGGCGAATGCACGCGGGTGGGGGGCCATCTCGGGCCGCGAGAGGGTCGACCAGACCGAAGCCGGCTTGCGCGGGTTCTCGCGCTCGATGACACCCGCATCGACCAGCAGACTGCGGAAGCGGGTCGTGCGCATTTCGCCGCCGGCAAGCTGGAGTTGTTCGAGGGCGCGCCGCGCCCGCTCGTTCAGCCGTTCGTACGCGCGGCGAATCCGCTCAGGCTGGCCGATCAGCTCCATCCAGAGCCGGGTCTTGCCCTCCTTGTTCTTGGGCGGGTTAAGCTGGCCCGCCTCGATCAGGATCGTGCCGAGATCATTCGCGTTGAAGAGACTGATGGCGTCGTACAGGCCGGGGCGGGTCATGGCTTCACCTGCGGTGTGTAGCCGCGGCGGCGCAGGTCACCCAGCAGCTCCTGCACGCGCTCGGCATCGAGCGCGACCAGGCAGCGCGGGGCAACCTGATACAGCCAATCGCCGCCGATGCGCAGGATGGCCTGGATTTCCTCCGGCGTCATGTCGGCGCCAAACTCGATGACGGCCACCTGGTCGTGCAGGCGATAGCGGCCGGCTCGCTGCTCCCAGTCGCGCAGCCGGGCGATGACCGCCGCGGGGAGCGGCACGCCCGTCGCCTCGAAGTCCGCCGCCAGCCTGTCCACGGTCAGCCCCTGCTCCAGGTGGTTGCGGAACACCGGCGCGCTCAACTGGTAGTGGATGCGTTCGCGGTTGCGGCTGGCTTCGACGGCGATCTGGCGCAGCAGCGCGTGCAGCGCCCCCGCCTGCCAGATGTTTCTCAGGATGAGCGCATGCGGGCGCATGAATTGGAGCACGTCCGGCGGGAGGCGGATTTCCTCGACGGGGAGCTCGGATTGCAGCCGGAAGGCCACCGGCCGCTGCCCCTGGTATCCGAGTTCCACGCGGCCCAGCCACTGCAATGGACCTGTGAGGAGCGCCTCCACCAGGCAGCCGTTGGTCGCGCGCCAGGTCGGCCAGTCCATCCGGGTCGGATCCAGCACCTTGCCGCCGTCGTACCATTGCCACCTGCCGATGCCGCTGGCGCCCAGCGGCGCCGGATGCACTCGGTAGATGAGGCGGACGAACTCCTCGATCTTCAGCCACGCGCTGTCGAGGCTCAGGAGCAGGCCCACCAGCCATTGGCGGAACAGGTCTACGGGAATGGATGCTGCGAACGCATCCACCCAGGGTGTGCTGTAGCGCAGCGTGTAGCCGGCCACGGAACCGATCGCGAGATCGAGTTCGTTCCACATCGAGGTCGTGCGGTAGGCGGGCTGCGAGCCGCCCGCCGTCCACCATTCGCGCAGGCGCAGGACGCGCTCGTGCGGCGCGGTGCTCTCCCAGGTCGCGCGCGCTTCGGCATCCACGACCAGTCGCGCGCCCGGTCCCCCGCTCGATATCTTGACGATCCGGCCGAGGACCAGCTGCTCCAGGAGGAAGCGGGCAAAGTCGCGCTCTGCGGGCGTCGCGTAGCCCCAGGTGACCAGGGTGTCCTTGCTGAGCAGGCCGGGCCGCTTGGTGAAGGGCCGGGCGCTGCTGCCAGGGCTGACGGCGGCCGCAGGGTTCGCAGGCCGCGTGGCGGCGGGTCGCTCGCTCTCGATGCGTGAGATGAGCCGGTAGACGGCCGTGTTGAGCTCGCTCACGCCGAAAACCGGCCGGGTGACGAGTGGTTCGCCCGCGCGCATCCAGGGCAGCGCCAGCGCCGGCAGCCAGGCCTGGAATGGGGCGGGAACAGCCAGCGTGCCCAACGGCGTCGTGAAGACGAGGCCACGGTCATACAAGACTTGCAGAGCTGTCGAATATTCTTCGGCGCTGATCTGCCGTTGTTCCACATGGGAGAGTGCGGCGGCCAGCCCGGCCGCGCCGGGAGCTTGCGTCAGGAAGTTGTGCCAGCGGAGGATAGCGGCCTCGGTGGGCGACAGCCCGTCGTAGACGGCGCGCATCCGCGGCGCGTCCAGCAGGTACCCGGCCAGTTGCTCTACGATGTCGTTCTTGGCCGTGCCCTTGAGCGGCCAACCCCAGGCGCGCGCGATGTTCCGCAGCTCGGCGACGGAACGAACCTGCAGCAGCAGCAGGAATTGCTCCCGCTGTGCAGCCTGCGGGTCAGGTGCGGGCGCAGGTGTCATGGCCGCCTACCACTCTGCACCGTTCCGTTCCGGGTCGTAATCGGCCAGGTCGTCTCGGTAGAGAATCTCGTACTTGTACCCCTGTTCGGTCAGGAACATCTGCCGGTTGGCTCCGAACAACTGGTCACGCGTGTCGCGCATGACGATGGCGTAGAAGTGGGCGGGGCGGTCGTCTTGCTTGGGGCGCAAGATGCGGCCCAGCCGCTGCGCTTCCTCCTGCCGCGAGCCGAACGTGCCGCTGACTTCGATGGCGACGCTGACGTCGGGGAGGTCGATGGCAAAGTTGGCGACCTTCGAGACGACCAGGCAGCGCAGCGTGCCCTCGCGCATCTGGCGGTACAGCGCCTGGCGTTCACGGACGGGCGTCTTGCCGGTCAGCAGGGGCGCGTCGAGCAACTGCGCAATGTCGGCCAACTGGTCCAGGTAGGTGCCGATGACGAGCACCTGGTCAGTGGGATGCCGGGCAATGAGCTGCTCCACGACGGGAATCTTCGCCGGGTCCGTCGCGGCCAGGCGGTACTGCTCCCGGCTTTCGGCCATCGCGTACTCGAAGCGGCGCTCCGGCGCCATGTCCAGCCGGATCTCATGGCAGTGCGCCGTCGCAATCCAGCCCTGCCGCTCCAGGTCCTTCCACGGCACATCGTACTTCTTGGGGCCGATCAGTGCGAAGACATGATCCTCCTTGCCGTCCTCGCGCACGAGGGTGGCCGTCAGGCCGAGGCGGCGGCGGCCCTGCAGCTCCGCGGTCATGCGGAACATGGGCGCAGGGAGCAGGTGGACTTCGTCGTAGACGATGAGGCCCCAGTCGCGCTCGTTGAACAGCTTGAAATGGGGGAAGTCATCGGGCGTCAACGGCTGCACGGACGTCGCGAAGTCGTCGAACAGGTTGGCCTCGTCCGCGTCGCGCGGCCGCCGCTTGTGATAGGTGAGTATCTGGTACGTGGTGATGGTGACGGGCTTGATTTCCTTGACGTCGCCGGTGTATTCACCCACTTCGTCCGAGGCCAGGGATGTCTTGTCGAGCAACTCCTCGATCCACTGGCGCACGGCCACCGTATTCGTCGTCAGGATGAGGGTGTTGGTCTGCAACTGCTCCATGACGCCCATGCCTACGATGGTCTTGCCTGCTCCGCACGGCAGCACGACGACGCCTGAGCCGCCCTGGGCCGACCCGCCGGCATGGAACGTCTCCATCGCATCCGTCTGGTAATGGCGCATGGTGAAGGCCTTGCCGTTGCGCCGCATCGCGTCGAGCAGGCGGATGGTCAGTCGGGCGCCATCGACATAACCCGCCAGGTCCTCCGCCGGGAAGCCCACATCGACGAGGGCTTTCTTGATGTGGCCGCGCATGGCCGGATTGACCTGCACGGTGCGCTCGTCGATCTGGCCGGTGATGAACTGGCCGACCTTGCGCTGGCGGCTGACTTCCAGCATGAGCAGCGGGTCTTCCGCGCTGAGCAGCAGGCCGCCATCCGGGGCGCGGCGCAGCTTGAGCCGCCCGAAGCGCGAGACGTAGTCGCGCACATCGGCCTGGATGTTGCCGGGGACATCGTACTTGCTGTATTGGGTCAGGGCCTGGAGAATGGCATCCGCATCCAGCCCGCTGGCGGCTGCGTTCCACAGCGACAGGGGCGACAGCCGGTAGGTGTGGATATGCTCGGGGCTTTTCTCCAACTCCGCAAAGCGCGCCAGCGCGTCGCGCGCCTCCTGGTAGCTGGGGTTATCGACCTCCAGCAGAACGGTGCGGTCGCTCTGCACGACCATCGGATTCAAAGGATTAACGGCCATAACACTCTGCAATTTCCGCGCTTATGCTAACTGTCTATCCGTAAACTCGCTATCCGTAAACTCGCTGGGGCCGGTCTCCGACCGTGCCCCTGGCTCGGTCGGAGACCGGCCCCAGCAATTCTTGGATAGATTCTAAACACAATGTACCAGTATACACCGGCACACGGCCCATAAACAAAGCGTCACTTCTGCGCGTCAGTGTCTTGATTTTACCGGTCGATCTGGAGCTTCTTGAGCAACGCTTCGTCCATCGTTCCCTCCCCGTTCGCAGTCAGCAACGCACGATTATACCACACGAACAGCCGGTGACGCGTGCGTAAGCGAGGAATTTCGGATCCGCCTGGAGTCGAGGCTTTAGCCGGATTGGGCGTGTACGCACACCGCCGACCTAACCGGCTGAAGCCTCCACTCCAATCTTTTGCATTGCGCTACACTTGGACTTCTTGCCCTCAGTTCGCAAGGATGAGCGTGCCCCACTGGGTCGGGTTGTCATGCGTGGTGCGCGCAGGGGAGGAGGCCAGGACGGTCTGTTGAGCCGGCGCGGCGCCGTCGTTATCGTTTACGGCGAGGTTGAAGCCGAACGGCGTACCGGCGGCTGCCGCAGTCACGTCTTGCGTCGTCATATCGAACGCCGACCAGGGAATCAGCGCCTCGATGCGGTAGCCGGTCGCTGTCAGTGCGACCGCTGCGGGGATGTCGAGCGCGCTCTCGCGCGCATACGGCAGCCAGCGATAGCCGCGCGCGCTGGCGGCCTGCGGCCCGAAGCTCAGGCCGATCTGGTAGTCATCCGCCGAGCTGCTCGGGTCGGCCAGGTCGCCCGCGAGGTCCCGATCGAAGTTCAGCTCCAGGCCGTCGCCCTGCCACATGTCGGTGTTCTGCGGGCCGGGGCGATAGGCGTCGTCCGTCACCTCGAGCGCGAGATAGAGCCCCTCGCCCGCCCAGGCAAGCTGGAAGCGCGCGGCCAGGTCAGCGGCGCCGGTCCACGCGTCGCGGCCGTGGACGAGTGCGCTGACGGGCTGCCAGTCGCCGGGCCATTCGCTGAAGTCGGCATCCAACGTCGCGGTCAACGGCCGCGCCGTGAACCGGCCCTGGTTGGCAGGGCGGGCGACTGCGGACGCCGGACCGGACTCCGGAGCTGCCAGCACGCCGAGGTCCGCGCTGCGCCAGCCGGCTGCGTGGACGGCGAGCGCCAGCGGCTGCCAGCCCGGTTCGGTCGCGAAGTTGTAGAGTTCGTCAGCGGTGCAGGACGGGGCGTTCGTGCTGCGCAGCAGGAAACCGCGCTCGAACGGCTGGAGCACCGCGCAAAAGCCCTTCTCCTTATCCGTCGCCCAGCCGAGCGCCTGGAAGACATCGTCGCGCGTCGACCAGACCCAACCGAAGCCACGTTCCGGGGCGACGCGACCTGCCGGTGCGGGGCCGCGGCCCGCGGGCTCAGACCCGTCCCACGGCTCTGTGATCGGCAGCCAGCGGCCGTCATTCAGCAGGACATAGGCCTCGTCGGTATCGCTGCGCCAGAGCATCGCGCCGCGCTCGAACGGCTCCCAGGCGGACCAAACCACCGCCGCCGGGCCGCGCGCGCAGCCCAGCTCAGCCAGGCTGTAGAGGGACGCCAGTTCCGGCGCCACGTCCGTCATGCAGGCGGTCGGCTCGGTCGGCGTGGACGTGGGAGTGACGCTCCCGGTGGCGGATGCAATCGGCGCCGCGGTAACGGTGGCCGTGGGCGTGCCCACAGGTGTTGCACCCTCGGCGGCCTCTGTGCCTGTCGCCTGCGCGGCCGCGGCGGGCGTGCCCGGCGTCGAGGTCACGGCCGGGGGCGTCCACGCGCCGCTGGAGGAACCGACGCGCTGGCGGAAGGTCATGGCGGCGAAGATGCCCGCAATGAAGACGAAGGCAACCAGGGCAACGCCGGCGATCAGATAAGGGTTGTGCCGCGGCTGCGGCTCGACGGGCGGCTCGGAATAGGGATCAGTCATGGCATCACTCTCTTCTCACAACAGCCAATCATAGCACATCTGATGACAATACACCGTGCGGCTGCCTATCTCTGTGAGGGGTGGTACAAGGTGCGCCGTTTCAGGTCGGCGGCAGGGTCATGCGGAGGAGCCTGCATTTGAGAATGCAGGCTCCTCCAGGCAAACCGGGGACCTTCGTGACCTTAGCGTCTTCGCGGTTCCAGCGCGGCCGCAAAGCGCCAGATGGCGTCCAGCCGGACGAGCCGGGCGGCTGCCAGATATGCAACGACACCTGCCGCGCCACGGGCGGCCAGCGTCATCAGGTTGCCCCAGCCTGCGCGCTCTGCCAGGCCCGCGATGACGATCACGACGCCAGCCATGACCGCCGAGGCGGCCAGCGTGCGCAGGAGCGACAGGGCGGTCTCCCGACCTTCCACCCCGCCGATGCGCCGGCCCAGGATGAGCAGGAGCGCAATGACCTCCAGCGTGATGGCGATCGAGTTCGCCAGCGCCAGCCCACCGTAGCCCAGGCTGCGCATCAGCACGAGGCCGAGACCGATGCTGAGCGCGGCGGATGCGGCTGCCAGCCACAGCGGGGTGACGGTGTCCTGCAGCGCGAAGAAGGCGCGCGCGGCCAGCTCCAGGCAGGTGTGCCCCGCCAGACCGAGGGCGTAGAAGCACAGCGCCACGTAGACTGCCTCCGTCGCGGCCGCGTCGAACTCCCCGCGCTGATACAGCAGCGCAAGCAGCGGCCTGCCGAGCAGGACGAGCGCGACGGCCGCGGGAACGGCCAGTGCGAGGACGGTGCGCAGCGACTCGCCTAAGGTATGCCGCAGTCCCGCGTGGTCGTGTCGCGCGGCCAGCACGGCCAGCGTCGGGAAGGCCACCAGCCCGAACGCGGTGCCGATGATGGTCTCCGGCAACTGCATGGCATCCCAGCCCCATTCGAGCGCGCTGACGCTGCCCGCGCCGAGCCGCGAGGCCAGGTTGGTCGTTGCCAGGAGGCTGAGGTGGAAGACGCCCAGGTCGAGCACGCGCGGCCCCATCAGCCAGGCGACCCGGCGCATGCTCCCGCGGCCGGCAGACAGCACCGGCCACCACCGGAAGCCGTAGTAGAGGAGCGCGGGGACCTTGATGAGCAGGTGGAGCAGCGCGCCGATGACTGCGCCGAAGGCCAGCCCGCGCACGCCCCAGGTGGGGACCAGCCACAGCGCGGCGGCTGCGATACTCAGGGGGTAGACGATGGGCGCGAGCGCGGGGAAGAGGAAGTGCTGGAAGCCGTGGAGCACGCTGCCCTGCACTGCGCTGACGCCGAAGATGAGGGTGGAGACGAGCACGATGCGCATGATGCCGGCGGTCTCGGCCTGCTGCGCAGCGTCGAAGCCCGGCGCGATGATCGTTCGCACAAGCCACGGCGCGAGGATGGCCGCAAGGATCGCGAGCACGCCGACGACCAGCACGACCCAGTTCGTCACCGCGCTCGCCAGCCGCCACGCGCCGGCCCGATCCTCCACGGCGAGGAAGTCCGCAAACACCGGGATAAACGCGGTCGCCAGCGCGCCGCCTGCCACGATCGTGAACAACAGGTCCGGCAGCTTGAAGGCCGCATAGTAGGCGTCCAGCCCGGCGCCGATGCCGAACGTGCGGCCGATGATCATGTTGCGGAAGAGGCCCGCGGCGGCTGCCAATGCGAACGCCGCCGAAACCATCAACACATTGCGCGCGAGATGGCGGGCGGTGCTGCGCGGGTCAGAGGCGGTCACGGCAGGCCCGCCAGTGCTGCGGCGGCTTCGGCGTAATGCGGGTTGAACCCCAGCGCGGCCTGCCAGGCGGCCCGCGCACCTTCGATATCGCCCTGCGCCTGGAGTGCGCGGCCGCGCCAGTAGAACAGCTCCTCGACCGACTTCGCCTGTGCGAGGGTCGCGTCCGCCAGCGCGATGATTTCGTCGTAGCGGCCGACCTCGTAGTATGCGCGGAACGGTCCGAACTGATACCACAACATGCGCCAGGGGAGCTTGATGGTGCGTGCCTGATCAAAGGCCTGGGCTGCGCGTTCGTAATCGCCGAGCGCGACCAGGCTGCTGCCCACGTTGAACCAGGCAAACGGGTCCTGTCCGTTGGCCTGCGCCGCGCTTTCGGCGGCGGCCAGCGACCGCTGCCACATGGCTGTGTCATCCAGGTCGCCCCCGATGATGGCCTCCACTGCCGCAGCGCGCGGCTCGTCATAGGTCACGACATAGGCCCGGTTGAAGACGGCCCACAGCCGGTCGAGGCCATCATACGGCAGGCGGATGCCCGCGTAGGGTTGGTCCTTCTTGATGCCGTGCGAATCATAGGAATCGTAGACCACCCACTCGCCCGTCTGGTCGTCATAGCCCACGATGAGCCGGTAATGGCCCATGCCATCGTTCGGCTTGGGCTCGTACCAGGTCTCGACGAGGACCGGCACGCCTGCGTCGACCAGCGCACGCAGGCGGCCCGCATCGCCGTTGACGCGCGCAATGGAGCGCAGGCCCTGGCGGCGCGCATACTCGGCCATCTCCCACGGGTTGACATTCTTGTCGTCGCGATAGGGCCGCAGGGCCGCTGCAACGGTGTCCTGGCCGTGCTGCACGCCGAAATAGCTCAGGTTCATCGCCAGCGTGGCCGGGCCGCAGTTGTTCCAGGTCTGCCAGTAGTGCGCCAGCCCGGTAAGCTGATTCGCGGGCAGGGCCGGCGGCGCGGGTGTCGCAGTCGGCTCAGCGGTGGGCAGGAGGGTGGGCGTGCGCGTCGGGCGCTGCGTGTGCAGGCTCTCGGCGTCGTCGTCGATGCCCGCGAGCGCACTGGCTAACGCCAGCGCGGAATTGCGCTCCACGACGGCCTGTGCGCGAGGCGACGGTCTGGATGCGACGGCCGGGACCGCAGTAGACGTGCGCGCAGGCTCCGCCGCAGGAGCGGCTGGACTTGCGGTTATCTCAGCCGCCGGTGCGCTGGCGGAGGGTGCGAGCGTGGTCGGGGTCAGCGCGCGCGCCGACGTGAACTCGAAGTCGGCGGCCGGCTGCGCCGCGGCCATCGGCGTGGGCACGTAGACGGGATGGGGCAGGTAATCTGCGATTTCGGTGTACGCCCGGCGCCACAGCCCTTCGGGGCCGCCATAGCGCACGAGGCCGGCGGCCAGGACGACGGCTCCGGCCATGACCAGCGCGAGCAGGGTCCACCTGAGCGCGCGTTGGGTTGTCCTGTTCAAAGCGGGTTAACCTTGTAGCGGATTTTGCGCTGGCTTCGCGTGACGTGCATAGGATGGACGCCCGCGTGAGTGAATGCGTTCCCAATCCACCTGGCCGAAGGATAGCACGAGACGGCGATCGTGGCAATAACGGACGCGTGACAGGAGATACACAAAGTTATTGACCGCGGAAGAGCAGCGGCAAATAGGTCGCCCGGAACTCGCCGTCGACTTCGACCGTCGCGCGCGCCTCGCCCATGTTCGCGCCTGCGTCGAAGGCCAGGACCGCGACTTCATACGATCCGGCTGCGGGCGCGATCCAGGTGGCCGCGTAAGGCGCGGCCCGGTCCAGCGCGACGGTCGTGCCGTTCACCTGCCAGGCAACGAGCGTGACACCCATATCGTCGGTCGCCTCCGCCGCGAGGGCGACCGACGGGCTGCCCGGCTGCTGCGTCGCAGAGAGGCTGACCTGCGGGGCTGTTGCATCGCCGCCCAGGCCGATGCTCTTGGCCGGATTGTCGGCCATGCCGGTCAGGTAGGTGACCGCAGGGAGATTGCGCCCGGTCTCGCGCGGGATGCTGCGCGCCGTCGGATAAAAGCCTGGATCCGAGTATGCCGGGTACATCTCGAAGGTGAAGGCGAAGATGCCCCGCTCGCCGTAGAGCCAGTCGACGGTGTCTCCGGCGGTGAGGTACAGCGCGGAAGCCTGCTGCGGCGTGTAGTCGTTCGTTGCGGCCATGTGCTCCGCCAGGGCGACGAACGCGCGGTAATCGTCCGGCTGCATGTCGTCAGGCAGCTCGTCATAGGTGTAGCCGTACGGGTACATGATGAGCTCGCCATAGGTGTGGAAACTGATGGCCGCGGTGATGCTGGGATGTGCTATGACGAAATCGCGGACGGCCTGAGTTTCGGGCTCGGAGAAGGGCGCAGGCCCGCGGTAGGTATCGCTCGATGGGAAGGGGCTCGAGCCCTCGCCGCCCCAGCGATAGCCGTAATTGCGATTGAGGTCCACGCCGTAGCTGTCGTCCGCATTGGGTTGCCGGTTCTTGCGCCAGTAACGGTAGTAGCCGGCCTCGATGTCGTATTCGCCGCCGTCCGGGTTGGCGTTCGGCAGGACCCAGATCTCGCGCTGCTCGACGAGGTTGGTCAGCGCGGGATCGACGCCATAGCCTTCCGTGAACAGGCGGATGATCGCCAGCGCCATCTCGACGGTCAGGTGCTCGCGCGCGTGGTGGAGCGCCACGAACAGGATGGCCGGTTCATCCGGCTCGGCGCGTTCGGGATGGTCGCTGATCTTGACCGCGGGGATGGCGCGGCCCTCCACGCTCACACCGGCATCGGTCACGCGTAGGATGTCGGGATAGGCAGCCGCGGTATCTGCCAGGGCCGCCAGCAGTTCGGCATAGTTATGGTAGGCCGCGTCCGCCGGCGGAAAGTCGAGTGGGGTGACGGACAGCGGGCGGAGACCGGCCGCGCGTGCGGCCGCCAGCTCGACGGCGGTCATCACGGTGACCGCGCTCTCCCCGCTCAACCCGTCGATCGCGAAGCCCTGCTGCGCGAGGGCCGTGCGCTCTACGGCGTCTGCTGCGGGCAGCACGACCGTGTAGAGCCGGGGTGGTGGGGGCGCGTCCTGCGCCGGTTCCGCCTGGAACGCGACTGCGCTGCGCGGCGTCACCAGGAGAGCAAGCAGGGCCGCAGCAAGCAGGGTGCGCAGGCGGTAGATCGACATAGAGGCTCCTTCTTGCAGACATCCTGGGCGGAGCAGCGGTCTTTCGCTGCGTAGTCGAAGGAAGCCTGCGTTGGTCCTGCCATGATATCACTGGAGTTCGGCCTGTGATTATAGCATTTTCGGGGCAGCCGTGGTAAAATCAGTGTTGAAGGGCCAGGGCAAAGGCGCCGCGGCCCGTTTCGCGCGGTTACACTATGCCAGAAAGGAACCAGATCAGCCATGTCGCAGGACTCATATACAGTCCAGATTTGCGGAGTGACCCGGCATCTGCCGTTGTTCGAGGTGGCCCCCAAGGTCCGCATCGCCATCTTCAACATGCTCGGCGACACGGAAGTCGTTGAGGCGATCGCGGACGAGCTGGCGCGGCGCCTGCCGCGGGAGGGTGTGGACGCACTGATGACGGCGGAGGTCAAGAGCATCCCGCTCGCCCACGCGCTGGCCGTCCGGATGAAGCTGCCCTATATCGTCGCGCGCAAGACCCGCAAGCCCTACATGGTCGGCGCGGTGAGCGTCGAGGTCCTGTCCATCACCACCGGCGCGCCGCAACTCCTGTGGCTCGACGGCAAGGACCTGGGCCTTGTCAAGGGCAAGCGCATCATCCTGGTCGATGATGTTATCAGCACCGGCAGCACGCTGGCCGGAATGCGCAAGCTCGTGAATGAGGCGGGCGGGACCGTGGTGGCCGAGTCCGCGGCGCTGACCGAGGGAAATGACCCCGAACAGTGGAAACACATCATTGCGACGGGCAATCTGCCCGTGTTCCTGGGATAGCCTGTGATCGAGAAAGTCGCGGCAGTTGACCGCCGCTATGAAGAACTCAACCGCTTGATGGCCGACCCGGCCACGGCGACCGATCCGGCGCGGCTGGCCGAGCTCGCGCGCGAGCAGTCCGAGATCGAGGAGCTGGTCTCACTCTACCGGCAGTACCTGGCTGCCAACGATGAGCTGGCCGGCGCTGTGCTGCTGCTCGACGAGGGCGGCGATCCGGAGATGAACGAGCTGGCGCAGGCGGAAATCGACCGGCTGGAAGCCGAGCAGGCCGAGCGCGAGGCGCGCATGCACCTGCTGCTGCTGCCCAAGGACCCGCTCGACGACAAGAACGTCATCGTGGAAATCCGCGCGGGCACGGGCGGCGATGAGGCTGCCCTGTTTGCCGGTGACCTGTTCCGCATGTACGCGCGCTGGGCCGAGAATCACGGCTTCAAGGCGGACATCCTGAGCCACCACGAGACAGGCACGGGCGGATTCAAGGAACTCATCTTCCAGGTGCGCGGCCGCGGCGCCTACTCGCAGCTCAAGTTTGAGAGCGGCGTCCACCGGGTGCAGCGCGTGCCGGTGACCGAGGCGCAGGGCCGCATCCACACCTCGACGGCGACCGTGGCGGTGCTGCCGGAAGCCGACGACGTCGAGGTAGACATCCGGCCCGAGGATGTGCGCATCGATGTCTTCCGCGCCACCGGACCGGGCGGGCAGAGCGTGAACACGACCGACTCCGCTGTGCGGATTACACACGTGCCGACCGGATTGGTAGTAAGCTGCCAGGACGAGAAATCGCAGCTCCAGAACCGCATCAAGGGCATGCAGATCCTGCGGGCACGGCTCTACCAGATGGAGCAGGAGCGCCTTCAGAGCGAGCGCAGCGAGACGCGGCGCAGCCAGGTCGGCTCGGGGGAGCGGAGCGAGAAGATTCGCACCTACAACTTCCCGCAGAACCGGGTGACCGATCACCGGATCGGCAAGACCAGCTATAACCTGGCCGGCGTGTTGAGCGGCGGCCTTGACGAGTTTATCGAAGAACTGGCTGCAACAGAACAGACCGAGAGATTGCAGGCAATCAGCGAGGAATAGACGTGCAAGAACAACAACCTCACAGGATCTCGTCCGAGCCCCAAGGCCGGGGCTCGAATGGCAAGGTTGCCAGCGAGCATGAGGTCCACATAGCAGGCATGAATGGCATCTTGCCAGTTGCCGAGATAAAGGTTTCAGAGAAGCAAGTGAACGGCACGACCAAGAACGGCAACGGACGCTATGAAATCGTCTGGTCGTTGGACCGGACCAGCGATGTCGGACGGGCCTTGCTGGCCGCGGTGCGCCGGCTGCGCGAGGCAGAAGTGGAATCGGCCCAACTGGATGCGGCCGTGCTGCTGGCCTATGTGTTGGGCGTCAACAAGACGTGGGTGTATGCGCACCCTGGCCGCCAGCTCACCGAGCCGGAAATCAGCCGCTACGAGGCACTGGTCCGGCGGCGGATGCGCAACGAGCCGGTGGCCTATCTGATCGGCTTCAAGTCCTTCTACGGACTCGACATCACGGTGGACCCCCGCGTGTTGATCCCGCGGCCGGAGACCGAGATGCTCGTCGAACGCGCGCTGGCCGATGTACAGTGGCTGGTGCAGGAGGGACGGCAGCCGGTCGTGGCCGATATCGGTACGGGCAGCGGCGCCATCGCCGTGGCGGTGGCCTGTAATGCGCGGCAGTCCACGGTTTACGCGGTGGACATCTCGGACGCTGCGCTGGCAGTCGCAGAGCAAAACATCTGGCGCTATGGGTTGGCCGACCAGGTCCACCTGCTGCCGGGTCACCTGCTGGACGTGCTGCCTGAGCCGGCGGATATCATCCTGGCGAACCTGCCCTACGTGGCGACGGATGCGCTGGCGAAGCTGCCGCCACAGGTGCGGGAATACGAGCCGGTGCTGGCGCTGGATGGCGGGCCGGATGGCCTGCGGGTGATTGCGACGCTTCTGGGCCAACTGGCCACGCCTGAGGGCCGCAGCAAGCTGAAGCCCGGCGGCAGGGTGTGCCTGGAAATTGGCTCGGACCAGGGCGATGCGATGCGCGCACTGGTCCGCGAGTTGCTGCCTGGGGCCAGCGTCGAGATCCAGGTGGATTATGCGGCGCTGGATCGGGTCGCGGTGATAAGCTTTTATGAGTGACGGATGACCATTCGACTATTGGCCTTTGACTATGACGGGACCGCCGCCATCGACGGTGGATTGCCGAGCGCGGCGGTCTGTGAAGCGCTGGCGCGGGCACAGGCGCAAGGCGTGCGGGTCGTGCTGGCGACCGGACGCACCTACGCCTCGGCGCTGCCCTATGCCCGCGCGCTGGGTTTGCATGACCCGGTGATCTGCTACCAGGGCGCGATGGTGCGCGAGCTGGGCGGGACCGCTCCGCACACATTGCTGATCGAGCCGCTGCCTGAGGAGCCGCTGGCCGAAGTGCTGGCCCATGCCGAAGCCGAGGGGTTGGACCTCACATTGTATGACGAAACCGCCATGTATCACGTGGAGATGCGCCATCCCCAGGAGTTCTACGACCGTTGGTTCGGCATGCCTATGCGCCAGGTGCGCAGCCTGCCCGAGGCCGTGAGGCAGATTCGCGCGGCCGGCAGCTACCCGATCAAGGGCCTGTACATCGCGCAGGCGACCGAGAACGATCAGCTCGTGCCTGACCTGCGCGCGCGGTTCGGTCACAGCCTCAGCGTCGTCCGTTCGCATGACTTGTTCGCAGAACTCATCTCGCCGGCAGCATCCAAGGGCCATGCGCTGGCCTTCCTGACGCAGTTGTGGGGCATTCCCCAGTCCGAGACGATGGCCGTCGGTGATTCGGGCAACGATGCCAGCATGATCGCGTGGGCAGGCGTGGGCGTGGCGATGGGCAACGCACTGCACGAAGCCGTGGCCGTCGCAGACTGGGTCGCGCCCTCGGTTGACGATGACGGCCTGGTTGCGGCCATCGACAAATTCGTGGTGCGCAATGGCCGCGGCTGAAATTGCAACCCCGGTGGTCGAGTTGTCCGAGCGGGCGGTCGAGCGGGCGGTGGCGCTGCTCCGGGCGGGCGAGCTGGTCGTCTTCCCGACCGATACCGTGTATGGCGTCGGTGCGCTCGCGTGGGACGAGGAAGCGGTCGGCAAGCTGTACACAGCTAAGATCCGGGCGGGCCACAAGGCCATCCCGATCCTCCTGGCCGACCCGGCAGACCTGCTGCTGGTCGCTTCGGATCTGCCCCCCGCCGCGTTGCGTGTAGCCGAGAGGTTCTGGCCCGGCGCACTCACGCTGGTCGTGCCGCGCAACCGTCGCGTGCCCGATATCGTCACTGCGGGCGGCGACACGGTTGCCGTGCGCGTGCCGGATCACGATGCCGTGCGCGCGCTCATCCGTGCGGCAGGCGCGCCCCTCGCCACCACGAGCGCCAACCTTTCCGGCGCCGCCAGCCCCGTCACGGCTGCGGAGGTCGCCGCGCAGCTCAGCGGCCGCGTCAGCCTCATCCTGGACGGGGGCCCTTGTCCGGGCGGCACACCCTCCACCATCCTGGACCTGACCGGCGAGACCGCGGTCATACTTCGTGAAGGGCCTCTCACGCTGGCGGACATCCAGGCGGCTATGCTATAATGGGTACATGCTAATCGGCATCGACGCCAGCCGTGCCACGACAACTCACCGCACCGGCACCGAGAACTACTCGCTGCACCTGATTCGCGGGCTGCTGCTGAGCGGGACGGAACACCGGTTCCGCCTTTACACGCAACAACCCCCGCCGGATGGCCTCTTCGATGCACACCGGGCCGAAATCCGGGTGATGCCCTTTCCCCGGCTGTGGACGCATTTGCGCCTGAGCGCCGAGATGGCCCTGCACGCGCCCGCTGTGCTGTTCGTGCCGGCCCACGTCCTCCCGCTGATCCATCCGCGGCGCAGCGTCGCGACGGTACACGACCTGGGTTTCCTGCACTACCCGGAAGCGCATTTGCCCCGCGACCTGCGCTATCTGCGCTGGTCCACGGGCTGGAATGCGCGGCAGGCCGCAGCGGTCATCGCGGACTCGGCTGCGACGAAGGCCGACCTGGTGCAGGCGTACGATGTTCCGCCGAGTAAGGTGCACGTGGTTTACCTGGGCGGGCCGGAAGGGGCAGACTCGCCGGCAGCCTTGTCCCACTCACCCGCTCAGGCTGCTTGTGGCGAGGTCTTGTCCAGGTATGGCCTGGCGGACGCGACCGGCGGAGGCCCTGCGCCGTACCTGCTCTATGTCGGGACGCTCCAGCCGCGCAAGAACCTGGCGCGCGTGATCGACGCGTTTGCCCGTATCGCCGCCGATCCCGCGCTGGCGGACTACCGGCTTGTTCTCGCCGGCAAGCAGGGCTGGCTGCACGAGGACCTGTCCATGCAGGTGCAGCGGCTGGGACTGGCGGGCCGCGTGCTGTTTCCGGGCTATGTGCCCGAGGCCGACCTGCCTGCGCTGCTGCGCGGCGCACGCGCGTTTGTCTTCCCATCCCTCTACGAAGGCTTCGGCATCCCGGTGCTCGAAGCAGGAGCGTATGGCGTGCCTGTCATCACCAGCACGACTTCTTCTCTGCCCGAAGTGGCGGGCGATGCCGCGCTGCTCGTGGACCCGCACGATGTGGACGCCATTGCCGCGGCCATGTACCGGCTTGTGACCGACGACGCGCTGGCCGCGGAGCTGGCGCAGCGCGGGCGCGCGAACGTCAGGCGCTTCTCCTGGGAGAAGTGCGCGCGCGAGACGCTGGCCGTGCTCGAAAGCGTGGCGCGGGGCCGGTGATGGCCGAGCGCACACCATCTGTCCGGATTCTCGGCGTGCGTGTCGATGCCCTGACCTACGCCGGCCTGCTCGACAGCATCGGGCGGTTCATTGCCGAAGGCGGGCCGCGTCACATCTGCACTACGAATCCCGAATTCGTGATGGAGGCGCAGCGCAACCCCCAATTCCGCGCCGTGCTGGAACAGGCCGACCTGTGTATGGCGGACGGCGTGGGGCTGCTGTGGGCCGCGCGGCGGCAGGGCCGCCCGCTGCCGGAGCGCGTCACGGGGTCGGACGGCGTCCCGCGCATCGCAGAGCGCGCGGCGGCTGAGGGCTGGCGGCTGTATCTGCTCGGCGCGGGCCCGGGCATCGCGGCGCGTGCGGGCGAGATTCTGTGTGCGCGCTATCCCGGTCTGCTGATAGCCGGAGTGTACGAGGGCACGCCTGCGGACTCAGATGCGCCGGGCATCATCGCGGCCATCACCGCGGCGCGGCCCGACATCCTGTTCGTGGCCTACGGCGCACCGCGGCAGGACCTCTGGATCGCGCAGCACCGCGACGCGCTGCGCGTGCCCGTGATGATGGGCGTGGGCGGGACGTTCGACCATATCACCGGCGCGCGCAAGCGGGCTCCCCGCTGGGTGCAGCGCCTGAACCTGGAATGGCTGTTCCGGCTGCTCACCCAGCCGTGGCGCTGGCGGCGGCAACTGGACATCCCCCGCTTCGTGTGGGCAGTGATCAGAGCAAGAGACTGACAGGAGGCGCGCGTGGGACGGGTGATGACACTGGACGAGGCGCGAGCGTGGCGCGCGGGGCAGGGTGGGTCGGTCGTCCTGACGAACGGCCATTTCGACCTCCTGCATGTCGGCCATGTGCGCTACTTGCAGGCGGCCCGCAACCTGGGCGGCGCGCTCATCGTAGGGCTGAACAGCGACGCCTCGACCGCTGCGCGCAAGCCCGGCCGCCCGCTCGTGCCCCAGGCGGATCGGGCGGAGCTGCTCGCGGCGCTCGGCTGCGTGGATGCGGTCGTCATCTTCGACGCGCTGACGGCCAACGAACTGGTCTCTGCGCTGCGCCCTGACATCTATGTGAAAGGCGGTGACTGGGGTCGGCCGGGCGGCCCGCAGCCGCCGGAGGCCGAGCTGGTCACGGCCCAGGGCGGGCAGGTCGTCTACCTGCCCTATGTGCCCGACCGCTCCACCACGCTGATTATCGAACGGATTCGCGCCCTACCTGCCGAATGAGCACTCCTGACGGGGCGGCTCGCCCCGAACCCGGTCTCGCACGCTCTGCGAGCATCCTCGGCCTCGGCAATATCGCCAGCCGGGTGATCGGCCTTGCGCGCGAATCGGTCATTTCCGGCTACTACGGGTCGGGCGGCGCGCTGAGCGCGTTCAACCTGGCTGCGCGCGTGCCCACGATGATCTATGACCTGCTGGTCGGTGGGATGCTGAGCGCGGCGCTCGTGCCGGTCTTCAGCGATTATGCCCGGCGGCAGCAGCGCGACGAGCTGGCGCGGGTGGTCAGCACGGTCTTCAGCCTGATCGCTATCGCGATGGCCGGCATCGTCATCCTGCTGGAGCTCTTTGCGGCACCGCTTGCCGGCCTGCTGGGTGACTTCGAAGACCCGGCTCTTCAACAGGTTCTGACGAACTCTCTGCGCATCATCGCGCCGGCGGTGCTCTTCTTTGGGGTGTCCGGCGGAGTGACCGGCCTGCTCTATGCGTTGCGTCGCTTTTCGTACACGGCGGTGAGCGGTGCGGTGTTCAACCTGGGCATCGTGCTGGCCGTTCCGCTGCTGGCGCCGGGGCTGGGCGTCTATGCCCTGCCTATCGGCGTGGTCGGCGGCAGCATCCTCCAACTGGCGGTCATGGCGCCCGGCCTGCGCGGCATCCCGCTGGGGTTCTCGACGGCCTGGCAGCATCCGGCCGTCCGGCGCATCTTGCGCCTGTACCTCCCTATCGCGCTGGGGCTAATCGTCACGCAGATACAGATCATCGTGGATGGCCGGTGGGCGTCGGCGACGGGGAGCCAGAGCGTGAGCTGGATGCGCTATGCGACCACGCTCATTCAGTTTCCACTGGGCCTGGTGCCCGTGGCCGTGTCGCTGGCCGCGCTGCCGACCCTGTCGCGCCACGCGGCGCAGATGGACTGGGACAGCTTCCGCAGCGTCCTGGGCCGCGGGCTGCGCCTGGTCCTGCTCCTGCTGCTGCCGGCCACGACCGGCCTGTGGGTGTTGGGCGCGCCGCTCGTCCGGCTGCTGTTCGAACACGGCGTCTTTCAGCCCGCAGACACGGTGATGACGGTGCAGGCCTTGCGGCTGTATCTGATCGGCCTGCCCTTTGCCGGCGTGGACTTCCTGCTGAACTACACCTTCTATGCCCGCCAGAACACCCGGACGCCGGCCATTGTCGGGGTCATCTCGATCGGGTTCTACTTTGTGGCTGCGGCCACGCTCAAGGGCCCGTTAGGTTTCCTGGGCCTGGTGCTGGCGGACTCGGTCAAGCAGGCCGCGCACGCGCTCATCATGGTGGTGCTGTTGCTGCGCAGCGTGGGGCGGCCACAGGGCGAGCACGTCATTGCGACATTTGTACGCGCTGTCGTCGCGGCGGCCATCATGGCCCTCGCGGTCTGGTTCCTCGTGCCGCCGCTGGAGGGACGACTGCCGGACAATGTCATGGCGGAGGTGCTGGTTGTGGCAGTTGCGGGTGCGGTGGGCGGCGGTTTGTATTTGCTGCTCTTGCGGCTCCTGGGCGTTGGGGAACTCTCCGCCCTCGTCTTGGGGGTCACCGTGCGGGTGGCGCGACGCATGAGGCGCTGAACTGCGCCGCGATCTGTTGGTGGAGTCGTGGCTTCAGCCGGTTTGGGAGCATACGCTCTCAGACAGAGTGACCGGCTGAAGCCTCGAGTCCAGTTCGCAGGTCGCCCCATCAGTAATCGCCGGGTCGAAATTGGCGCTGCGGGAACGACGGCAGTATAATACCGCTGAACTTATCGGGAGGAGACTTTCCCTTTATGGCAAAGAAGAAATCACAAGTCCGCCGCGTGCCGCGTGCCGCTGAACCGCGGATGTACGGCGACGGCAGGCCGTCACAGGTGGCGCAACAGACCGGAAGCACCACGCCCGCCGGTGCGGCGCCCGCCGCACGCACCGCGGCCCCGCGCACCGCAATGCCGGCTCGGCCAGCTAATGCCGCCTCACGCGCTGCAGCCGCAGCCCCGCGCGTCCCGGTCACCGTGACCACGGACTACCATTACGTGCTGAAGGACCTGCGACGGCTGGGCATCCTGGCCGCGACTTTCTTCGTCATCCTGGTTGGGCTGGGCCTGATTATCCGCTGACCGGAACGGGGAAGCACACTGATGGGCTCCGAGGCGCAGACTGGTTTCGACACGAAACGGCCTGCGGCCCGGAGCTTTTTTGTGTCTGCCAGCAGGCACGTCTGCCGGCAGACACGCCTGCCGGCAGACACTCACGTCTGCTCAGGGGCCGCGCGCAGCGCTAGCCAGCCGGTGATGACCGTTTCGACGATCAGGTGACAGGCAAGGCACAGCCAGAAACTCCGGGTCAGCGTGAAGAGGGCTGTGGTTGCCACGGCCAGCGCCACCGTACGCAGGATGGCCTCCTGCAGGCCCGGCGTGCGCAGGCGGGCGCGGGCAAAGGGATTGAGCCCGAATTCGAGCCCCACCAGCGCCATGCCGAGCCAACTGCCCCAGTACAACGGCTCCGCAGCGAGAGCCACGGCAACCGCAGAAGACGCCTGAAGCTCAGCCAGCCAGCCGATCATCAGTGCCCGGTAGAAGGCCCAGTGCCATTGCTGAAGGATTGCGTCGAGCGGCGCGCGCAGCGTGGCGAGGATGCGTCCGGCCAGCGATGGCGGCTCGCCTGGCACCAGCTCAATGTGCCGGTAGACGAGCCAGCCGAACAGCAGCACGCCCGTGATGACCCCAGCGAGAGGCGCGCCGACCGCGGCCATCGTCAGCCATTGCGGTTCGCTGATGCCCATGTAGAAGGGCGAGAGCACCCCGGTCTGCCACGCAATCACCGGCGGAAGCCCATAGAACAGCGCCTTTGTCAGCCAGGCCAGCACCGTCCGGACCTGCACCTCGGATGGGAGGCGCTGCGGCGCCTGCCGTTGCAGCAGCCACGCGGCGTTGGCTGCCACCACTGCCAGCAGAACGCTGGCGAGCAGCCACGTGAGCGGGTTGGTGAGATCGAAGAGCGCCGATCGCGTGTTCATGTTGTGATTTTACCGCCAATCGTCCCAGGCTCAAAGGAAGGGGTGACGCCGGATGAACCGCAAGCGCCTTGCTGTTGTTGTCCTCGCTTTGCTTGCCATCGTGCTTTCCTGGTGGCAGGTGCGTGCGCCGCAGCGCGGGTTGACCGTGCGCGGTCTGACGCGCGACGGCGTACCGCTGCTCTATCTCGTGCGGGCCGATGCTGTGCAGGCACCCGGCGTGCTCGTCGCGCATGGGTTTGCAGGTTCCAAGCAGGTGATGCTCGGCTATGGCTATACCCTGGCCCACGCCGGGTACGCGGTCATGTTGTGGGACTTCGACGGCCACGCGGCGAATCCCGCGCCGCTGGATCGCACAGCCGGTTTGCAGCGGAACGTCGATACGGCGCTGGCTGCGCTGCTGGAGCAGCCCGAGGTGAACGCGGCGCGGCTCGCGATTGTCGGACACTCGATGGGCAGCGGCGTGGCGATGACCGCGGGGCTTGCCGCACCGGAGCGGTATGCAGCCGTGGTCGCCATCTCGCCCACCGGCGCGGAGGTCACCGCTGACGCGCCGCGCAACCTGCTCCTGCAGGCGGGCAGTTGGGAGGGCCGGTTCGTCGCCAACGCCGAGTCGCTCCTGGCCGCGGCAGGCGGACCGAGCGCGGACCTGGCCGGCGGCCGGGCGCGGCAGTTGACCGTGATCCCGAACGTGGAACATATGTCCATTCTGTTCAGTCCGGCGAGCCACCGCGCGATGCTGGACTGGCTGAACGGCACGTTCGGCCTGACGCCCGCGGCGCCCTACACCGACCGGCGCATCTTGTGGTATCTCCTGCATTTGCTGGCGTGGCTGGGGCTCACAGTTGCAGTCGCCCCGGCGCTGCGCAGCGGACGGACCGCGGAGCCGCGCGCACCGGGCTGGAAGCGGTGGGTAGGGTTGGTCGCCGGGCCGGTCACTGCGGTCCTGGTTCTTGCCGGGCTGAATCGCCTCTTGCCGGTCGCAAATCTTGGCGGGCTGGCGGTCGGTGGGGCGGTCGCGCTCTGGCTGCTGATCGCGGGGGTGGTTTGGCTGGTCTTCCTGCGGCCGTTATCCCGCCCCGCTGCCGGAGGGATTCTCCTGGGGCTGCTCCTGTTCGCGCTGCTCTCGCTGGCATTTGGCGCGATGGCGCAAGAGGTGTGGGTGCAATGGTGGCTGATTCCGCCGCGGCTGGCGCGCTGGCCGCTGCTGGCCGGCGCTTGCGTGCCGTGGTTCCTTGTCGCCGGGTATGCCCAGTGGGGCGCTCGTCCGACAGTGCGCGTGGTCTGGTGGCTGGCGCAGAGTGCGGTGCTGGTCGGCGGGCTGTTCGTCACGCTCCTGCTCGTGCCGTCGATGGGGTTCCTGGTGCTGCTGATGCCGCTGCTGCCTGTGCTGCTGGCCGTATTTGCCGTGACCACGGCGGCGTTCGACCGTCCGTGGCCCTACGCGATCGGCACGGCGCTGTTCTTCGGGTGGGTGCTGGCCGCCGTATTCACGCTGGTTTAGATGAATGAGGAATTGCGAATTACGAATTAGGAATGACTGAGAGCTATGGCATCTGAAGGAGGATGAAATTCCACGGCGCTACCCGCATCCTGCGCGAAGTCGAAGGATGGGCAGCGCCGTGGGTTCTGGAAGGGTTGTTGGCTAAAGTCGTTCGACGCGCGCGCCCTGCGCCGCGCGCGTGGGGTAGAGCGCGGGCGTCAGGCCTGTCTGCGCCTTATAGGCCGCGGACACTGCGGCGATGGCGTCTGGCGCGGCGGACGTTTCTACGAGCGCAACGCAGCAGCCGCCGAATCCTGCCCCCGTCAGCCGCGCGCCGTAACATCCCGGCTGGCGGCGCAGCAGCTCCGCCATCGTGTCCAGCTCCACGCTGCTCACCTCGTACAGGTCGCGCAGGCTGGCGTGGGAGGCGTTCATCAGCCGGCCCACCTGGGCCAGGTCGCCCGCCTCCAGTGCGGCGACGGTCGCAAGCACCCGGTCGTTCTCCTCGATGACGTGCTGCGCCCGGCGGCGCACCACGTCCGGCACGTCGACGCGCGCGAGCATCGCCAGCGTGGCGTCGCGCAGTGCCGGGACGCCCATTGCAGCCGCGGCGGCTTCGCATTGCGCGCGGCGTTCGTTGTACGCCGACGAAGCCAACTGGCGGCGCACCGCCGTGTCGGCAATCAGGATGGTCGTGCCCGCCGGCGTCGGCACGGGCCGGTAGGTGAGGTCGCGGCAGTCGATCAGCAGCACGCGGTCCGGCTGGCCGAGCGCGGATGCAAGCTGGTCCATCAGCCCGGTGTTCGCGCCGACAAAATCACGCTCGGCCCGCTGGCCGATGCGCGCGGCCTGGTCCGGCGGCACGGTGAACCCGCCCGCCGCAGCGAACGCCTGCACCGCGGCCATCTCCAGCGCGGCCGACGACGAGAGGCCCGAGCCGATCGGCACGTTGCCCTGAATGACCGCGTTCAGCCCGGACAGCGGATAGCCGGCGGCCAGCAGCCCGGCCGCGACCCCGCGCACGTAGTTGCTCCACATGACGTGCTGTTCGATGGCCGGGGTGACGTGCGCCAGGTCGAAGGTGGTCTCGCGGTGCAGGTCATGGGCCGTCAGTCGCACGATGTGATCCTGGCGCGGGGCCGCCGCGATCAGTGTCTCCCGCTCGATGGCAGCAGGAAGCACGAATCCATCGTTGTAGTCTGTGTGCTCTCCGATGATGTTGACCCGGCCCGGTGCGCGCGCCAGGAGGGTGGCCGGCCGTCCGTAGACCGCCTGGAAATGGGACAGAAGCTGTTGTGTCATGATGCCATCCGGTAATGAACTTCGGACTGTTCGCGCAGGCGCGCGGCGGCGGCTTCCGCCGGAATATCGCGCTGCGGCTCGCCGAGCATTTCGAACCCGACCATGAACTTGCGGACCGTGGCGGAGCGCAGCAGCGGCGGATAGAAGTGGGCATGGAGCTGCCAGCCGGGATGCTCGCGGTCGTCGGTCGGCCGCTGGTGCCAGCCCATGCTGTAGGGGAATGACACCTCGAATAGATTGTCATAACGAGTGGTCAGCCGCTTCAGGATGTCGGCCAGCGCGTCGCGTTCACCGTCAGACAGGTCGGGCAGCGCGGAGACGGCGCGGCGGGGCACCACCATCGTCTCGAACGGCCAGATGGCCCAGAACGGCGTCAAGGCCACCCACGCTTCGTTCTCGCAGACCAGGCGGTCGCGCGCTGTCAGTTCCAGGGCCAGGTAGTCGAGCAGCAGCTTGCGGCCGTGCGCCTCGAAATAGGCGGCCTGCATTTGGCGTTCCTTCGCCGGTTCGTTGGGGATGCTTTCCGTGGCCCAGATCTGGCCGTGCGGATGCGGATTGCTGGCGCCCATCATCGCGCCGCGATTCTCGAACACCTGGACGTAGTTGATGAAGTCCAGCGCGCCGAGCTCGACGGTTTGCGCAGCCCATGCGTCGATGACCCGGCGCAGCTCTTCGACACTCATCTCTGCCAGCGTCAGGTCATGGCGCGGGGAGAAGCACAGGACGCGGCACAGCCCCTGGACCGGTTCTGCGCGGAGGAGTCGCCCGACATCGACCCCGCCCATGACCTCCGCGGGCAGCAGCGCGGCAAAGTCGTTGTCGAACACGAAGGTATGCTCGTACGCGGGATTGACCACGCCTCCGGCACGATTGTTGCCCGGACAGAGATAGCAGGTGGGATCGTAGGCGGGCCGGGTCTCCGGCGGCAGCTTCTCCACCTGCCCCTGCCACGGGCGTTTGGTGCGGTGGGGCGAAACCAGGACCCACTCGCCGGTCAGCGCGTTGAACCTGCGGTGGACATGCTCGGTAAGGTTGAAGGTTTCCATCTTTTGCTCTTTGTGGAGATGAACGCAATCGACTACACTATTATACGATACCTGCGCGGAAGCACGAATTTGCCGTCACGGGAACCGCGCAACACCGTCCTTAATAGTGAGTCGGTATCGTAACGCTTGCGCGTCCAGAGTTCAGGCAACAGGACCGCGCATCGAACAGGAGAAGACCATGTCAACGCTCGACACGGTGGGAACGACCGGCACGGCTGGCATCGATCGGGCCGGGCCAGCGCGCGGTTGGCTCTCCCCACGCGGCGCGCTGCGCTTGCGCCCGATCCTGTGGGTGCTGTGCCTGGCAGCGGGCCTCACGGTCGCCTGGGCCTGGATACAGCCCGCGACCGCAACCGGTATCACCCCTTCGACCCCTGCGGATTGTCTCTGCGAAGCAGACGCCTATGAGCCCGACGACCTGAAGGCGGACGCCAGGCTGCTGCCCATCACCAACGAAGGTCAGGCGCATACGTTTCACGTGCGCACCGATGTGGATTGGTATCGTTTCGAGGGCCTGGTTCCCGGCCGCTTCTACAAGGTCGCAACCTCGCAACTGGTGGATGGCGTCGACACCTACATGATGCTGTATGACCCGGCCGGTACGCTGGTCAGGGCGAACGACGACATCGACACTCCGCGCTGCCTGGTGGATCCGCAGTACTGCGCGTCGAGCATCACCTGGCAGGCCAAATCGAGCGGCCCATATCATCTCAATGTGCGAACACTGACCTATCCGCAGGCCGAGCCGCCCGCCTGTCCCTGCCCTGGCTACCGCATTGCGGCCGTGGCGATGGTCGCGCATCTGCCTTTCCAGAGTGGTCTGCCGGAGCCGACGCTCACGCCGTCCATCACGCCGACGCCCACGGCGACTGATACGCCCGCACCGACTGACACGCCTACTGTTACGCCAACACCGACGGCATCGTACACGCCAACGTCGTCGCCCACCGCGACTCACACGCGTACACCCACGATTACGCCGACGGAATTCCCGACCGTCGAGCCGGTCACGATCGCGCTGCCCGCCGCGACGCACCCGAACTCGGTCGCGGTCAACGCGCTGACCCACCGCGCATACGTCACCTCCCGCGATGATGACCGGCTTTACATGCTCGACGGGCTGACGTTGCAGGTGTTGGACAGCGCGCAAGTGGGAGACGAGCCGTGGGGTGTGGCGGTCAACGAGGCGCGCAACCGGGTCTATGTCCTGGGCTTTGCGGACGGGTCGCTGACCACGCTCGACGGCGCCAGCCTCGCGGTGCTCCACACGCAGACGGTCGGCCGCGAGCCCACAGCAATCAGGGTGGATCAGGCATCGGGGCGCATCTTCGTCGTCCTGTATGGGACGAACACCCTTTCGGTGCTGGACGGGAGCACTGATCCGCCCGTGCTGGCCGACTATGTCAGCACGCGGGCTTACGGGTCATGGGGCATCGCGTTCAACCCGATGCTGAACCGGGTCTATGTGAGCGGCCGCGACAGCCAGACGATCACCACGCTGGACGGCAACAACGGCTGGCGGGCCATCGAGGACCAGACCATCGGCACGCGCAACGGGTGCGTGCCATACGCGATGGAGTATGTCCGGGCATACGGTCAGTTGTTCGTCGCGTGTGCGCCGCGGGGCACGAACGTGGAATGGGCGGTCATCTACCGTGCGCAGGCCAACGGGCTGAGCCACCTCATGACGCGCACCATCGGCTCCGGCGGCGACAACGGCGGCGGCGGCATCGCCGTCAACCCGGCCACCAACTACGTATTCATCACGAACAGCGTATCCAACAACGTGAGCATCATCTCGGCCAATGACCTGGGGCTGGTCATCCGGCCCCAGCCGGTGGGGCTTAACCCCTTCGGTGTAGCCGTCGATCGTCTCACCGGGCAGGTCTTTGTGGTGAACCGCGAGAGCCACACGGTTTCAGTGTTCCCGGATCCGGCTGTGCCTTGAACATGGGGGGCAGGGGTCTGGCCCTGCCCCCCATATCTACCCTTATTTGAACCTTCGCGCCAGTTCCGCCTCGACGTCGGCCCAGGCAAGTCCCTTCGCGGCCAGCAACACCATGCAGTGATAGACCAGGTCGGCCATCTCGTAGAGCAGGCGATCATCGCCCTCGCTCAACGCGGCGACGGCCGTCTCGACGGCTTCCTCGCCCACCTTCTGCGCCATGCGCGGCAGGCCCGCCTCGAACAGGCTGGCAGTATAAGACCCCGGTCGCGGGTGGGCCTGGCGGTCTTCGATGGTGCTCCATAGGGTCATGAGAACATCGCTCACGGGTGTGCTCCTGGGTAGTGATGATGGATAGGCAAGCGCTGGACGACGGTCATGCCAGGGCCATGCGGATGCGCGCGGCCCACTCGGCCAGGCGGCGGTACTCGCCGCCGGCGAGCCGCTCCTCGGCCTGTTCGAGCGCCATCCGCGCCGCGCGGCGCTCGCCGCGTGCCAGCCGGACCTCGGCCAGCCACAGGTCGAGCTGTACCTGCAGGTAGCGCGCGGTCAGGGGTGCGGCAAGGGTCGCAGCTTCTTCCAGCAGTTGAAGCGCCTCGTCCAGGTCGCCGCGGCCGCGCGCGGCCAGCGCGAGGTTCGCGCGGGCCTTGGCGCCCTGCTCGATGTTGCCATTGGTCTCCGCCTCGGCCAGACTGCGCCGGAACCACGTTTCCGCTTCAGTCCACTGTTCTTCCGCCAGCGCAATCTCCCCGCGCGTGCTGTACAGATATTGCAGCGGCAGGCGCAGGTCCAGTCGCTCGGTCAGCGCCAGGGCCGCGCTGATGTGCGCATGAGCCCGTGGCAGCTCGCCCGCCAGCATGGCGTGGTAGGCAGCGTTGTTGTGGCTGAGAACCTGCTGGTTGGGATTGCCCGCCGCCTCAGAGAGCCTGATCGCTTCCTCATAGACGGCGATGGCGGCCTGCAAGTCGCCGCGCTCGGCCAGCAGGTTGCCCAGCTCGAACCGGCTGAGGGCGGCAATCGATGTCGCCCCGTGCGCGGCGGCCAGTTGCGCGGCTTCCGCCAGATGGCGGTCGGCCTCGGCCAGCGCAGCGCCGCCGGCCCGCAGGCGACCTGCACCGAACAGGTAATGTGCGTGCGCATGGGCCGCGGGGTCTGCCGCTGCATCCAGGTATTCCAGGCTGCGCTCGGCCCACTGAACGACGTCATCGGCGCGGCCGCCGGGCAGGTAGGTCTGGGCCATGCCCAGGCAGGCCCGCGCCGCGGAGGGGCGATCCCCCTCGGTAACGGCGTGCGCCAGCGCGTCCGCGAAGGCGGCGCGTGCCGCAGGCAGGTCGCCCAACTGCGAGAGTGCGTCCCCCAGGACGACGCGGCGCGAGGGGGTGGCCGCAAGTGCAATGGCCTGGCGCAGGTAGTTCGCGGCTTCGGCGGCTGCCGCGAGCGACAGCGCGTGTTGGGCGGCCAGGTCGGCGCAGTGCGCGGCGCGCTCGGCATCTCCCGCGGCGCGCCAGTGGATGAGCAGCCGCCCGGCCACGGGCGCGAGTCGCGTGCTGTGGGCCGCTTCGAGCGTCTGGGCGGCGCGGCGGTGCAGGAATTGCCGGCGGGTCGCGCTGAGCCCGTCGCGAATCACGGTCGCGACGAGGGGATGTGCAAAGAGGAACGCGACCTGGGTTGAGCTGGACGCACCGTGCGCGGTCCGTTCGGTGAGGATGCCCGCCGCAAGCAGGGCATCGATGGCATCGAGCATTTCTTCTTCGCTGCGGCCGCTCGTGCGGCGCAGGGTGGTCAGCTCGAAGTCTGGTTCCAGCACGGCAGCGGCTTGTGCGACCTGGCGGACCGGGTCCGGCAGGCGCTCCAGGCGCGCGCGGATGAGGTCGGCCAGCGCGGTCGGCACGCCAGTCAGCAGGTCGCCCTCGGTGGCGAGTGCGGACGAATGGCTGCCCAGTTCCAGCAGAAAGTACGGGTTGCCCGCGCTATGCGCGTGCAGCAGCGCAGCGAGATGCGGTGAGATGGGTAGCGAGGCGACCAGCGCGGCAGCCTCGTCCGGATTGAGCCGCGCGAGCGGCAGCCGCCGGGCCAGGCCTTCCCGATGCCACGTTGCCACCTGCCGGACGAGATGGGGCTGCGCCTCCTCGGGCCGGTAGGTGAGCACCAGGAACAGGCCGCGGTCGCGCAGGCGATGCACCAGGTAGGCCAGCCAATCGAGCGTGGTCGTATCGAGCCAATGCACGTCGTCGATGAACAGCACCAGGGGATGCGCATCGAAGGCGGCCAGGAGCAAGACCAGCGCCTCGAAGATGTGGCGGCGTTCCTCTTCAGGGGGCAGCGCGGCCGGTCGCGGCAGGTCGGGGATGGCGGCGCGCAACTGCGGCAGGAGCCGCGCGGCCTCTGCCAGCCACACGCGCGGCACGCGGCCTGCGCGCGCGATTTCGGCCAGCCGCACATCATCGGACAGGACATCGGTCAGCGGCGCGAACGGAAGGTCCTGGGTCGCTTCCAGGCAGCGGGCCTCCAGGACGGGGGTGGCCGCGGGCCATGCGCGCCCCGCCCATTCGTGCCAGAGCCGCGTCTTGCCGATGCCCAGCTCGCCGTAGAGCAGGACAACCCGCGTCTCGCCCGCATCCGCGCGATCATATTCCTCGCTCAGCGCGGCCAGTTCGTGCGAACGGCCGATGAACGGGTGGCTCTCCGCGGGCGGGCGCGGAGCAGGGGGGCGCTGCTGGGAGAGCAGGCCGATCTCTGTCGTTGGGCCCTCATGCTCGCTGGTCGCGGCGCCGGCGGCCAGGTCCGGCAGCGCCGCGGCCAGCGCCTCGGTTTCCGGCAGCGGCTCGACGCCAAGCTCGCGCTCGAGCAGGGAGCGCAGGACCTCATACTGGCGCAGCGCCTCTGCCCGCTCGCCCAGCCGGGCATGGGCCTCCATGAGGGCGCGGTAGAAGGGCTCGTGCAGGTTGTCCTGGGCCAGCCCGCGGCGCGCGACGGCCAGGACGTCCCGCCATGCGCCGCGCGCCTGGTGCAGTCGGATGGCGGCTGCGACGGCGCGCAGGAAGCTCTGCGTCAGGCGCTCGCGCTCCATCATCAACCACAACTCGTATTCAGACGCCTCGTTGACCGTCAGGCCATCGAGGAAAGGGCCGCGGTACAGGGCCAGTGCAGCGTCCGCCGAGGCATCGGCGGGCGGCCAGCCGCGGTGATCGACCCAGACATCGCCGCTCAACGTCAGCCGGTCGCCCTCTGTGAGGAGTACGCCATCCCCCAGGCCGCGGCGAATGGTCCAGAGCGTGTTGCGCAGGTTCTTGCGTGCGGCATCTTCGGCGCTTTCGCCCCACAGCAGACCCAGGATGCGGTCACGCGGGACGGGGCCTGCGCTGCCGGCAAGATACGCCAGCAGCGCAACGGCCTTTGCCGGCAGCTCGACGGGCCGGTCATCGCGCTCGATGCGCGGCACACCCAGGAAATAGAAACGCAGCATATGCCGTATTATACGGGATATGCTGCGAAATGACGTATGGGCGGAAATGCCGAATGCAGAGCTATTCTGCAGATTGGAGTCGAGGCTTCAGCCGGATGGGGAGTGTACGTGTGAACCCCGTCTAGCCGGCTAAAGCCTCGACTCCACTTACAGGCGACACGCCTGCCTATGCCCGGGGATGCCGGATCAGCTTTGTCAGGCGGCCACCGGCTCGGCGACGGTTTCGACCAGCTCGAGTTCCGCCTGAATCTTGACCTGGTCAGAGACGAGCCAGCCGCCGGTCTCCAGGGCCACGTTCCAGTTCAGGCCGAAATCTTTGCGGTTGAGGCTTGCCGTGGCGCTCAGGCCCCAGCGGCGGTTGCCCCACGGGTCCTTGCCATGACCCTCATCGGTGACCGTGAAGGTGACCGGACGGGTGGTATCCTTGATGGTCAGGTCGCCCGTGACCTTGAACTCGCCGTCGCCGGCCTTCTCAATCTTCGTGCTGCGGAAGGTCATGCGCGAAAACTTCTCGGCATCGAAGAAATCGGCGGAGCGCAGGTGCGCATCGCGGTTGCCGTCGCGCGTGTCGACGCTCGCGGTCTCCACCCAACCTTCCACCGTGGACGCCAACAGGTTATCGCGATTGACATTCACGTCGCCATCGAAGCTGCCGAACCGGCCACGCACCGTGGCGATCATCATGTGCTTAACCGTGAACTCGATTTGCGAGTGTGAAGAATCGATCTTCCAGGTCATTTTACTATCTCCTTGCGCTGTGAGTTTGTCTTGTTCAATCAACAATGGTAGTATCGCACGGCCGCGTCCTTCGCCGCGTCCTTCGCCGTGTCCCAGGTGCAGGGAAGGTCGTCCAGAATATCTCATCTGTTTGTGCGTACGGCGCTTGACACCGCGCGCGCTTTCAGGTATCCTTCTCACCTGCAATGGGCTACACATAACGCGCAGGAAGTTGGCCTTCCAGCCGTGGAGGACGGGTATGTACCTGAACAGGAACGTGGATTTGAATATGGGGCTACATCGCCGGTGGGCCTGGCTCGCGCTGGCGCTGGCCGTCGTGGGCCTGCTGATGATGGCCGGGCCTGCCCAGGCAGCACCTGCTGCCGATGAGCCAGTCGTCTACATCGTGCAACCGGGCGACCGCCTCGTGGATATTGCGGCCCGCTACGGCGTCAGTGCCAGCGCCATCGTGCGGGCGAACCGGCTCGCGAATTCCGACGTCATCTATCCCGGCCAACGGCTGACGATTCCTGTGCCCGGCGCGGCCACCAGTACACCGACCAACACGCCGATCCAACCGCCGGCCACGCCCACCGTGCCGCCTGCTACAACGCCGCTCAGCACCCCGGATGGCACGCCGGCGGCCACGCCCAGTGCCACCGCCACCGCAGGGCCGAAGTATCACACGGTCGAATTGGGCGACACGCTCGCAAAGATTGCGCGCGCCTACGGCGTGACCAGCGCGGCCATCGTCGAAGCGAACAACCTGGCCAGCGCGGACCTCATCTATGTCGGCCAGCGCCTGCTGATACCTGAAGCCGGGGGGGCGAGCAGCAAGTCCGGCACGCCCATTCCGCTGCCTACGCCGACCATCCACGTGGTTCAGCCGGGCGACACCCTGAGCGTCATCGCCAAGCGTTATGGCACGACGGTGGATCGCCTGGTCGAGATCAACGGGCTGGGCAGCCCGGATAAACTGCGGGTGGGGATGCGCCTGTTGATTCCGGGGCCGGGCGGCACGGTGCCGACCTATCCGGGCCGCGCGACGAGCTTCGTGGTCAGCATCTCGGAGCAGCGCTGTTGGCTCTATCGCGGCGAAACGGTGATTGCGAAATGGGTCTGCTCGACGGGGCGCTCCGGCTCCGCGACGCGGCCGGGAACATATCGCATCCAATCCAAGCTGCCGAAGGCCTACGGCTCCACCTGGGATATCTGGATGCCGTACTGGTTGGGCATCTACTGGGCGGGCGCGAGCGAGAACGGCATCCACGGCCTGCCGTGGGATGCGCAGACCGGTAACCAGATCTGGAGCGGCTATCTGGGCACGCCGATTACCTACGGCTGTGTCATGGTCGACAACGTCAATGCGAAGATGCTCTATGACGTGGCTTACATCGGCATGCCGGTCATCGTGAAGCCATGACGGACATCCGCGGGTTCTCTTTCCCCGACGAGCTCTACTACCTGGTGGAGAAGCATGTGTGGATTCAGCCCGTCCACGACGGGCTGGTGCGCGTGGGATTGACGCCGGTGGCCTACGCGCTGCTGCGCAATTCCCTGGTCGCCATCAGCGTACGGTCGCGGCTGCTCGGCCAGGAAGTGCCGCGCGGTCGCAGCGTGGCGATGGTCGAGAGTCTCAAGTATAACGGCCCGCTGTCTGCGCCCTTTGCCGGCGTGGTCGTGCAGGCGAACGAGCAGGTGACTGCTGACCCCAGCCTCGCAGAGACCGATCCCTACGGAAGCTGGATCGTGGAGATGCGGCCCCATATCTGGGACCCGGCGGCGGACGGCCTGCTGACCGGCCCGGCCGCGCTGACTGCCTATCGGGTCCTGCTCGACGCGCAGAACATCACCCCGGTGTAAGACGAGCTACATAAGCCGCGCGTGCTCGATCTTGATGCAGCGATCCATAACGACCTGCAATCCAGCCGCTTCAGCCGCCTGCGCGGCCTCCTCGTTCTCGATGCCCAACTGCATCCAGACGGCCCGTGCGCCCGCCGCAATTGCATCCTCGACCACTGGCCCGACGGCATCGGGCCGGCGGAAGACATCGACGATGTCCACCGGTGCCGGGATGTCGCTGACCGACGCATAGCTCTTCTCGCCGAGCACTACATCCACGGTCGGGTTGACGGGAATGATGCGATACCCCTGGCGCTGCAGGTACTCGGCCACGCGATAGCTGTCGCGATCCGGCTTGTCGGACAGGCCGACCATGGCGATGGTTTTGCTCGTCTCCAGAAGCTGACGGATTTCCCGATCGTTCACGTCTGTTCTCCTTGTTTGGCTGTCTGAGCAGGGTCCTGGAACACAAGCTCGAAGTCCAGCGTGCGCGCGTCCAGCTCGGCCTCGTCGCGGCTCAACTCGATCAGGAGGCGATAAGTCTCGCCAGGTCGCGGGGCCTGGCGCAGGTGCAGTGTTACGGACTGATAGACCTCGCGAATCTCCACCATGAACATCGTGCAGACGACCGCCCCGTCCGGGTCGGTCACGGTGAAGGCGAGATTCGGGAAGGCGGCGAACGGGCTAACCTGCACGCGCGCCCAGAGGCGCTGCAACTCGGGGTAGGGCCAGACCTCCGCGCGCTCGATGCGCGGGGGATGTTCCTCGACCACTTGCGGCGCTTCTGCCAGCGCGCGGCGGTAGATTTCGAGCGGATCGTCCATTTCAGTCATGCGTGTCTCTCTTTGATGGCGTTATAGAACACAGATCAACGCTGATAGCCATCATCTGTACGAGGCTGTTTCATCATCAGTGCATTGGCGTCTAACGGCTTTCTATTATCGTCTCGACCCTCATCGTGCACTGTGACACAGCTTACGTCCGGCGCTGGACCACCACGACGCCGCCGAGGACCAGGAGCGCACCCAGGATGATGGTGGGCGTCAGCGGCTCGCGCAGCAGCGTGACCGCCAGGGCCGCCGAGACCACCGGAATCAGCAGCAGAGCGGCAGCCGCGCGTGACGCACGCGTGTGGCGCAGGATCACCATCCACCACAGGTTGGCAAGCGCGCCGGAGCCCACGCCCAACACCAGCGTGTAGGCCCAGACGCGCGGGGACAGGTCGAAGTGCAGCCCCTCGAGCAGCGCCAGCGGGAGCAGAAAGAGCGCGCCGACCGCCGCCACCAGCGCGGTCACCGCAAGCGGGTCATGCCGTTCCGAGAGACGTTTCCCCCCGATGCTGTAAATCGCGCCGAAGAAGCTGGCCCCGACCATCAACGCGTCCCCGCGCAGGCTCTCCCCGCCGAAGGACAACTGGCTGGCACCCACGCTGACCAGCACCGCACCCACAAAGGCCAGGCCCATCGCGAGCCATTCCAGCACGGCCAGCCGCTCGCGCAGCAGAAGCGCGCTGATGAGCACGATGAATACCGACGTGAAGTTCGAGAGGACTGAGGCATTGGTCGCCGTGGTGTAGCGCATCGCCATGTTCTCAAGATAGTAAAACAGCGTGACGCCCGTCAACGCCACCCACGCGATGGTCAGCCCGTGTTGCTTGACCAGGAGCGCCAGGCCCGTCTGCGGCGCGGCGGCCGCGGCCGGGGTGATGCCGAGCACGCGGCGTGCGCCCCGCGCTGCCCCCGCAGCAAGCCAGGCGCAAAGCACTACGGCGGAGATGGCCCAGCGCAGGAAGGCCAGGCTCGTCGGGCCGATTTCGGCCATCGCGACTTTAGTAAGCGGGAAGCTGGCGCCCCACAAAGTGACGCTGCCGAGCGCCATGGTGTACAGCATAAGGCGATGTCGGGTCATGGTGACTTTCCAGGCTGCGGGGAGCGCACTCAGCTCTCGACCGCACTTGAGGGCGCCAGCTCGCGGCCGTTGAGCTTGAGCGACAGGGTCTGCGATGTGTTGTCCGCGCCCATAGAGATGCCGTAAATCGTGTCGGCAGCCTCGATGGTGCCGCGGTTGTGCGTGATGAGGATGAACTGCATCTCGCGGCCGAGCGCCTTGATGGCATCGCGGAACCGGCCCACGTTGGCTTCGTCCAGCGCGGCGTCCACTTCGTCGAACACGCAGAAGGGGGTGGGCCGCTTCTTCAGGATGCTGAAGATCAGCGCGGCTGCGGTCAACGAACGCTCGCCGCCGGAGAGCGAAGCCAGGCCTTGCTCGCGCTTGCCGGGCGGCCGCGCGATGATCTCGATGCCGCTCTCGCTGGGATTGTCCGGGTCGGTCAGCACGATCTTGGCCGCGCCGCCGCCGAACAGGTTGACGAATTCCTCGCGGAACTGCGCGGCGATGGCCTTGAAGGTGGCCACGAACTCGCGCTCCATGACCTCGTCGAGCTGCGCAATGACCTCCTGGAGCGATGCGACCGCATGCTCCAGGTCCACGGCCTGGGTGGTCAGGAAATTGTAGCGCGCCTCGACCTCGTTGTACTCGGCCAGCGCATCGAGGTTGACCGGGCCCAGCCGGGCGAGCTGGGCGCGCAGGTTGCGCACGTCACGGTCGAGGCCGTCGGGCAGCTCGGCCACGATGGGCAGTTGCGTGACCATCTCATTGAGCGGCAGCGGCAATTGGGCCTCGCTGGGCTCATCCCCGATCTCGCCGGCGGTTGTGTCGCCGTCGATGGCGTAGGTCAGCGCGACCAGCCCCAGATCCTTCTCAATCTCGCCGTGGAGGTGGCTCAGGTCGCTCTGGCTGCGCTGCGCGGCCAGGTCCGCCTGGCTCTTGCGCATCTGCGCGTGGCGCAGTTGTTCACGCAGCGCGGCCTCACGTTCCTCGGCCCGCCGCTGCTGCACCTCGATCTGGGCGAGGCGCGCTTCAGCCGGCTCGATCTGCGCGTTGAGCGCCGCAATCTCCGCGGCCAGTTTGTCCGCCGCCGCGCTGTGCCCGGCGATGACGCGGTTGGCCTCGGCCTGCTGCCCCGCCAGCGCCTCGACGCGCGCCTGTTTGGCGGCGATCTCGCGCTGCCGGTCGGCCTGCGCCGTGCTTAGCTCGCGCACGCGCGCCTGCAACCCCTGCAACTGGCCCGCGCTCACTGCGGACTCGGCGCGTAGCCGGGCCAGCTCCGCCACCCAATCATCCGCAGAGAGCTCAGCCACCTCGCGGCGCGCCGCTTCGACGCGGGCTTCCTGCTGCGCCAGCCGCTCCGTGAGTTCTGCGATGGCCGTCTTCAGCCCGGCTTCGCGGTCGGCCAGGCCGGCCAGTTCCTTTGCCAGGTTGCGCCGTTGCTCTTCGTGCCATGTCTGCGTCTGCCGCGCACGCTCGGCTGCGAGCTGCACGCGATTCTGCTCGGCGGAGAGGCGGCCCTGTGCGGCGGTGAGCTCGTCGCGCTGCTTGCGGCTGCCGTCCAGCGCAGTGCGTGCGGCCTGTTGTGCCTGGCGCGCGGTGTTGATTGCGCTTTCGTGCTGTTTGACCTGGGCGGCGGCTGCCGCAATCTGGGGCGGCAGTTCGCGCAGGGCGCGGCTGCGCACCAACACCCCGCCATCGCGGTTGCGGCTCTCGCTGCCGCCGGTAACGCTGCCGCTGGGCCGCACGATTTCGCCGTCGCGCGTCACGTAGGTTGCGCCGCCAGAACGGCCTAACAGCCGCCGTGCAGCAGACAGGTCATCGACGATGATCGTGTGGTTCAGCGCCAGCTCGACGGCCGGGCGAATCTGCGGGTCGAAATGCACCAGTTCGCTGGCAAGCCCGACGATGCCGGGGCCGCGCGGCACATCGACAGCGCGGCCGGGCCGCAGCGTATCGAGTGGCAGGAACGTGGCGCGGCCGGCCTGGTTGCGCTTGAGGTAGTCCACCGCGGCCTCTGCGTCCTGCCAGCCTTCTACGACGACATCCTGCACGCGGCCGCCGAGCGCTGCTTCGATCGCCCGCTCCAGCTCCGGCGGCACCTCAACCAGGTCGCCCAGGGTGCCGAGCACGCCGGTCAGCCGTGACGCGTCCTGGGTTCGCCGCTGTCCAGTGCCCGCGCCGTTGCCCGGCGGCCGGGCCGCAGCCAGCACCGCGCGTACGCCTGCGCTTAACCCTGCGCCTTCGTCGCGCAGCCGCTGGAGCATATCCTGCTGATCCTGGAGCCGCGCCAGGCTGCGCTGCGCCGCGCTCAACTGCTCGGCCGTCCGGCGTTCCGCGTCCTGCGCGGCGGCCAGCGCCTGGGCCTGCTCCTGCCGCGCGGCCTCGACCTCTGCGACCGTAGCCGTGAGCTCGCGGCCGCGGCCGGCCAGCGTTTGCAGTTGTAGCTCCAATTCGGCTGCCTGCGCCTGCGCGACCTGCGCGGCCTGCGCCTGAGCCTGGTCGCCCTCGGCCAGCTCGCTGCGGCGTTCGCCCGCCTGTGCCAGCCGCGAGCGGCGCTCCGCCAACTGCGTGCGCAGCGCCAGCGCCGCGTCCTGCGCCTGGTTCAGGGCTTGTGTCTTCATCTGCCGCGCGCGCTCGCGGGCCGCCAGCTCGCGCTGGGCTGCGGCCACCTGGGCTGCCTGCGCGTCATGGCTGGCCTTTGCTTCGTTCAGCTCGGCTTCTGCCGCCTGGAGCCGCACGGCGCCATCCTCCAGTGCGGCGGTCAGGTGTACCAGTTCCTGCGCCAGGTCTTCCGCCTGCTCGCGCCACATCCGTACCTGCTCGCCGCGCACGGCCAGTTCGCGCTGGATGGCCTCGGCCTGGCGGTGCAGGCCGCTGCTGGCGCGGTGCCATTCGCCTACCTGTTCGCGCAGGGCCGCGCGCTCCGCGCGGCGTGCGCTGACTTCCTCCAGGTGCGCGTCCAGCCCTGCGGCCTGTTCCTCGACGATCAGCCCTTCTTCCTCGGCCTGCCGCCGGGCAGCCGCCAGCGCCAGCACGGCCTCGCGCCATCTGAAACCGTACCAGGTCTTGAGCTGGGCTTCCAGGTCGCTCTTGAGCTGCTGGTATTCCTGCGCGCGGCGGGCCTGCCCCTTCAGGTAGCGCAGCCGGGGCGTGAGTTCGCTGATGATGTCGCGGGCGCGGGTGAGATTGGCGGAGGCTTCGCTGAGATTGTGGCTGGCCTGGTCGCGCCTGGCCTGGTGGACGGTGATGCCGGCGGCCTCCTCGAACAGCTTGCGGCGTTCTTCGGGCCGCTGCGAGAGGGCCTGGTCGACCAACCCCTGGCCGATGATGGTGTAGTTGCGTTCACTGAGGCCCGAACTGCCGAGCAGCTCGGCAATGTCGCGCAGCCGGACCTTGCTGCCGTTGAGAAAGTACTCGTTCTCGCCGGAACGGTAGGCGCGGCGGGCAATCTCGACCTCGGCAAAATCAATCGGCAGCCAGCCGTTGCTGTTGTCGAAGGTAAGGGCGACGTGCGCCATGCCCATGCGCGCCCGCTGCTCGCTGCCGGAGAAGATCATGTCCTCCGTGCGCTTGCCGCGCAGGGTGCTATAGCTCTGTTCACCCAGCACCCAGCGGAGCGCGTCAGCGACGTTGGACTTGCCGCTGCCGTTGGGGCCGACGACAGCAGTTACGCCCGCATCGAAGGTAAAGTCGGTGCGGGACGCAAAGGTCTTGTAACCGTGCAGGACGAGTTGTTTCAGATAACGCACAGGGATGATTATACGTCAGATAGACGCCAATCCATAAAAAAACGGACAAACCGGCGTTATCTGTCGGCTTATCCGTTTATCTGTTGCGCAGGAGTCGGGTTAGCGGCGCGGGTTGCGCTTCTCGAAACAATCGCGGCAGTAGACGGGCCGCCCCTGGCGCGGCTCGAAGGGCACCTCAGTGGTTACGCCGCAATCGGCGCACACGGCCTTGTACATCTGGCGGGCTCCGCCGCTGTAGTCGCGGTCGCTGCTCGACCGCCCGCTGCTATAGTCGCGACCGCCGCCATAGCTGCTCCGGCCGTAGTCCCGGTTGCCATAGTCGCCGCCTTCACGGCTGGCCTTGCGGGCTGCACGGCACTCGGCGCAGCGCGTCGGTTCACTGAAGCCACGCGATGCATAGAATTCCTGTTCACCGGCAGTGAAGGTGAACTGTTTGCCGCAATCGCGGCACGTCATCGTCTTGTCTGCGGTCTGGCCCACGGAAAGCCTCCAGGAGGGAACTGACTAGTGCCTTTGCGGCACGGCGGATAGATCACCTGTCACCACCAGCTACTTACCGTGAGTCCGTACACCTGCGCCTCGTGCGCTTAGTTGTGAGCCCCGTGTATTCGGCTGTTTGTGACCTACTCGTGCTTATTATAAGCAGCGTATTTCTACAACGCAAATCCGAAAATGGGCCTCAGGGGTGCTCGCAGAGTCAACGCGTCACTCGGCCGCGCCTACTTGATCCTTGAGCCAGGCTTCGATGAAGGCGTCGATGTCGCCGTCCAGCACCGCCGTCGTATTGCTCGTTTCGACATCAGTGCGCAGGTCTTTCACCATCTGATAGGGTTGCAGGACATACGAGCGAATCTGGTTGCCCCAGCCCGCTTCGATGTGCTTGCCCCTGAGCCGCGCCTGCTCCGACTCCTTCTTCTGCAGTTCGATGTCGTACAGCTTGCCGCGCAGCACGCGCATCGCCGACTCGCGATTCTGCATCTGGCTGCGCTCGTTCTGGCAGGTGACTACGATGCCCGACGGGATGTGCGTCAGCCGGACCGCGGTCGAGTTCTTCTGCATGTGCTGGCCGCCCGCGCTCGACGACCGGAAGACGTCCATCTTGATGTCGTCGGGCTTGATGTCCAGCTCGATGTCGTCTGCGAAGATGGGCACCACCTCCACCAGCGCGAACGACGTATGCCGCCGCGCCGACGAGTCGAACGGGCTGATGCGCACGAGGCGATGAACCCCGCGCTCGGCCCGCAGATAGCCATAGGCCCACGGCCCGTCGATTTCGATCGTGACGGTCTTGATGCCCGCTTCTTCGCCTTCGAGCTGGTCGGTGATCTCGGCGTCGTAGTCGTGGCGTTCGGCCCAGCGCAGATACATGCGCTGGAGCATCTGCGCCCAGTCCTGTGCTTCCGTGCCGCCCGCGCCCGCGTGAATGGAGAGGATTGCGCCGCCCCGGTCATACGGCCCACCCATCGCCAGGCGGAATTCCAGCTCGTTGTAGTGCTTGGTCAGGGCTTGCACCTGTTCCGCCGCTTCCGCCTGCAACTCTTCATCGCCGGCCTCTTCTGCCAGGTCCAGCATGGCGAGCGCATCCCCCAGGTCCGCGCTCAGCCGGTCCCAGGTGCCGGTTTCCTCCCGCAGCGCGGCGAGATCGCGCATCACGGCTTTGGCAGCTTGCTGGTCGTTCCAGATGTCGGCGCTGGCCGACTGCTCTTCCAGCCGGGCAATCTCCGCCTTCTTGCCCTCTAAGTCAAAGACGCCTCCGCATTGCGTCGATCTGGTCGGCCAGCGCCGCCAGTTGGCCCCGTATCTCTTCCATGTAGTGACCCCTCTCTATGCCTTAACGTTCTTGCGTTTGACAATCGCCGCGCTTGCGTCGATGATATGTGCAATGCGGCACGCACCCCATCGCTGCATCAACGTCCTGTGGAGCACGCATGTCTCGCCGGTCGGTCATCGCCCTTACCAGCGCCTACTTCCTGTTGCTCTGTGCCGCGTTCGGCACGGGGAGCCTGTGGCCCTTCTACCTTGCCCAGTTGGGCGGCGGCGCCTCCGCTGCCGGCATTTTCAATGCCGCGGGCAACCTTGCCAGCGTAGGCGCCACGCTGCTCTCCGGCTGGCTGGCCGGACGGTTCGGGCGGCGCAAGGCGCTCTTCCTGTTGAGCTGCGTGCTGTTCGCCGCTAGCTGGTGGTTGATGGGCCGGGCGACGACGTGGCAGGCGCTCACCGTCATCAACTTTTTCGGCGGCTTCACCTTCGGCATGGCCACCAACCTGATCCTGATCCTGACCGGGCTGCTGGCCGATGCGGCGCAGCGGGGCCGCAGCTTCGGCCTGCTGTCCCTGACGATGGGCGCCAGCCTGCTGGTCAGCGGGCTGGCTTTCGGGCCCATTGCGGACCGGTGGGGCTTCCCGACGCTGATGGTCATCAATGCCGCCATCTGCCTGGTGTGCCTCGTGCCGGGCCTGTTCTTCGTGGAGCCGCCGGTCGCGCCGGTCAGGGTGTCTGAACAGACGGGCCCGCAGACCGTGGTCCGGTCGGGCCTGGGTCGGCGCTTCTACTTCCTGGCCGCGACTGCCCTGATCACCAGCCTGGCGAGCTTCGGCGGCAACCTGGGCCGCTCCATCGTCATGAGCCAGTATGGTTTCAGCGCCACGGCGATTTCGTTGACTACCGCGATCGGCGGGGCAATGAGCCTGCCCACGCCGCTGTTCATCGGCTGGCTCTCCGATCACATCGGACGGCAGCGGCTGCTCCTGTTGTGCCTGGGAGCAGGCTTCCTCGCCCTCCTTGCGTTCGCGTTCGCCGGCTCCACCTGGGGCTTCTGGGGCGCATCGGTCCTGCTCGCCCTGATGATGAGTGCGCAACCGCTGATGCAGGCGCTCGCGACCGATATGCTGCCCCCGGCCTCAGTCGGCGCCGGGCTGTCCTTGCTGTCCGGTGCGACCTCCGTCGGCCTGTTCGTCAGCTCCCTCGGCATGGGCTTCGCCATTCAACGGATGGGCGGTCGCCCCGCCTTCCTCCTGGTTGCCCTGGCCCCGCTGATTGCAATGGCGATGGTCGCGGTGTCTGCGTCCGGCCGGACACGACTTCGAACCTAGCGCAACTACATGCCCAGGATGGCATCCACGAAGGCGCGCGGGTCGAACTCGGCGAAGTCGTCGGCCTTCTCGCCCGTGCCCACAAAGCGCACGGGCACGCCCAGTTCCTCCTCGATGGCGAAGACGATGCCGCCCTTGGCCGTGCCGTCGAGCTTCGTCAGGATGATGCCCGTAATCTGCACCGCCTCTTTGAAGTGTTTGGCCTGGCTGATGGCGTTCTGCCCGGTCGTCGCGTCCAGCACGAGCAACGTCTCGTGCGGCGCGTCGTGGACCTGCCGCGCGCAGACCGCGTGTACCTTCTCCAGTTCCTTCATCAGGTTGTACTTCGTGTGCAGGCGGCCGGCGGTGTCGATGATGAGCAGCTCGGCCTTGCGCGATTCCTGGCTGGCGCGGATGGCGTCGAACACGACTGCGCCCGGATCAGCCCCGGGGGCCTGTGCGATGACCTCGACGCCCGTGCGCTCACCCCAGATCTTGAGCTGGTCGATGGCCGCCGCGCGGAAGGTGTCTGCCGCGGCCAGCACGACCCGCTTGCCGCGCGCCCGGTAATACCGCGCCAGCTTGGCGATACTCGTGGTCTTGCCGGAACCGTTGACCCCGACGATGAGCACTACGGTCAGCATGCGGGGTTCTTCGATGTTCGTCAGCGGCGGGTGGGCCAGCAGCTTCAGCAGTTCGTCGCGCAGCGCCGCGCGCACGTCCTCTGTGCGCTTGATGTTCTCCTTGCGCACCCGGTTGCGCAGCCGCTCGACCAGCGCGGAAGCGGTGTTGATGCCCAGGTCGGACTGGATGAGCAGTTCCTCCAGCTCGTCCCAGGTCTCGTCTGTGACCTCGTTGGCCTGGAACAGCGTGCCGATGCGCCCAAAGAAACCCTGACGCGTCTTGCTCAGGCTCGCTTGAATCTTGGCGTCATCTTCGGCCTGTTGGGCCGGGGTTTTGCGGAAAAGCCCGAACACTTTCTCACTCCTGATCGGTACAGTGCGATAAAACCCCCAGTCCGTAACCGGCTGGGGGTGTAACGACAACTGACAACGATTATACACGGCCCCGCGTGAATGACCTAAAGCGGCCTGCCTGTGCTATACTGTCAGGCTGTGCAGAGGCAAGCAGGCTAACTGTCTATCCGAAAACCCGCTGGGGCCGGTCTCGGCTGTGGCGAAGCCACAGCCGAGACCGGCCAGAGCAATTCTCGGATAGATTCCAAACCAGAAGGTGGTTATGACCGAACAAGTTGATGAACTCGTCGGGTACGGGACGCGGAGCGGGCTGGGCTTCGAAGACTGGTCGCTGTTCCGCAGCGCATTGACGCATCGCTCCTACCTGAATGAGCACACCGCCGTGGATTGGGAAGACAATGAGCGGCTGGAGTACCTGGGCGATGCCGTGTTGGATTTCCTGCTGGCAGAGTACCTGTTCACCGCGTTCCCGAATGCCTCGGAAGGTGAGCTGACCGCGCTGCGCGCGGCGCTGGTCCGCCGGGAGACGCTGGCCCGGCTGGCGCGGCAGTTGGATATCGGCCCGAACCTGCTCATGGGGCACGGCGAAGCCGAGACGGGCGGTCGCGAGCGCCCTGCCACGCTGTGTGCCGCGTTTGAGGCCGTTGTCGGCGCGCTCTACCTGGACCGGGGCCTGGACGCAGTGGCGGGCTGGGTGCTGCCCATGATGGAGCAGGAACTGGCGCTGGCGCGCAGCGAAGTGAGCGACAAGGATCCGAAGAGCCGTCTCCAGGAGCGCGCGCAGGCGGACCTCGGCATCACCCCGCGCTATCGCACGCTGAGAGCTGAAGGCCCTGACCATGCCAGGACGTTCACCGTGGAAGTGTCCATCGGTGAGACGGTCGTGGGCGAAGGCAGCGGACCGAGCAAACAACTGGCCGCCCAGCGTGCGGCCATCGATGCGCTCGCCCGGCGGGAGGAGTGGCCACTCACTGCATCAGGCAGCGCAGCGGCCAGTGTGCCTGCTACCGCAGACCGCGATTCAGCCCAGGCCGAGGTCCAGCCCGCTGAGTAGCTTGTTCAGCAGCGTAGTCTCCTGGCCCAGGCGCCGTACGCGGCGCTCGGCCCCCTCGTTAGCTGCTGCCAGGGCGAGTTCGGCCACACGCATCGCCGCCTGCGGCTTGCCGAGGGCACACGCCCGCTCCGCACGCTGATGCAATTCTGCGCGCTCGTGCATCAGCCAGTGATAGATTGTCGTGAGGCCCGTGACTGCATCTTCCACCAGAACCCCTGCACCCCCCTGCTCGACGTACTCCGCGTTGCCGGTCTCCTGACCCGGGATCGCTTCCACCAGCAGCAGCGGCAGACCTGCGGCCAGAGCCTCGCTGACGATCAGCCCGCCCGCCTTGCAGACGATCAAGTCCGCCGCCAGCATCAGCGCGGGCATATCGTCGACGAAGCCATAGACGTGCGCAGGCAGATGCCACTCCACCTCTGACAGGCGGCTGTGTAACTCCTTGTCGCCGCCTGCAACAATCGCCAGTTCGAGGGGCAGGCCGCTGTGGTTGAGGACGTGCGCCAGCGGCTCCAGCTTCTTGACGCGCTTGCTGCCGGCCATCAGCGCCACGCAGCGGTCTTCGCTCCAGCCCAGGCGCCGGCGCAGCTCCGCCTTATCGGGATTCGAGCCAAACACCGGATTGACCGGCAGGCCGGTTACTTCGATGTGTTCCGGCGGCAGGCCGCTCTCCAGCGCCTTCTGTCGCACGGCTTCCGTGGGCACGAGACATCGGTCGATATCCTCGTTGAACCACAGGCTGTGCACCGAGACCAGGTCCGTCACCACCGTCAGAACGGGGATATACTGGCGATTCAGCGCAAAGAGCGCGGCCAGCGGGGCCTGGAAGAGCGGATAGGTGGTGACGATGGCATCGGGTTTGTGTTGTTGCACGACGTCGCGCATCGTCAGATAGAGCATGGCAATCAGCCCTTGCTCCGCGATGCTGACGGTGAAGGAGCCGTCGCTCGCCTCGTAGCCGAACTTGTACAGCTCGGGCGTGGACTGAATCATGCGATCGTAGTCATCCTGTGCCCGGCGCAGGATGGCCGGCGCGCGCTTATCGTCGAGCGGGTTGACCACTGTCACCCGGCACTCGTCGGGACAGTGCGTGGCGAGCGCCTGGGCAACTGCGTTGGCTGCCGCGCGATGACCGAATCCGGCGTCTGCGGTCAGGATCAGGATATGCTTGGGCGTGAACATGGTTGGCCTCTCCCCGCTCTCAGGATTTCTGTACGTATTCTTCGCTGGCCGCCACCAGGTGATCGAGCCGTTCCAGCAGACTCTGGATTTCGGGCCGGACCGGGCCTCCGCCCTCGGTCAGTTGGGCGTGCAGTTGGGTGAGCTGCGCTCTCAGGGCGCTGTGTGCCGGCTGCGGTGCAGGCGCGTTGCGCGCCTCCAGCAGATGCCCGCCGATGAGCTGAATCGTAATCGCGAGCAACGGCGCCAGGATGGCGCCGCCCAGCCCCGCCGTGAAGGCCAGCGCGATGACGGTGAGGCCGATCAGAAGGGAGCTATACTCGCGTTGCGGGAAGAAGCGGCGCTTGATGCCCCGTTCGAGTACGAGCAGCACCAGCAGCGTGACGATGGCCGCGACGGCACCGAGCGCGGGCGTGTTGAGAGAGCCGATCAGGAAGGGCGGAATCAGGGCGACAGGAATGCCCACCCAGGGCACCAGCCGCGCCAGCGCAGCGAACAGCGCGAGCAGCGCCGGGTAGGGCAACTGCATCAGCCGAAACGCAGCCCATAAGAGCCCGGTTCCCAGGATGACGAGCAGCACCTCGGCGCGGATGTATGCGCCGACCCGCGTCTCGATGTCATGCCACGCGTCGCGCATCTGGCTGCGGCGCGTCACCGGCACGAGAGAAAGCAGCAGCCGCTCGAATCGCACCTGGTCGGCGTTCCAGTAGACGCTGATAACCAGCGCGAGGCTCAGGTTGCTCAGGAGGTTCGCGATGTTGCCCGCGAAGCCCATGAGGCCCTGCAGCATCGCAGTCCCTTGTTCGCCTGCCAGCATCCGGTAGAGCATGGGCGCAGGCGGCAATTGGGCGGCCACGGTCTGCAGGAACTCGCTTGATGACAGGGGCCAGCGTTCCAGGGCTTGCTCATAAACGCGGGCCAGGTAGCCGCTGGCATCGCCCAGGTCCCAGGCCAGTGGCACCCCGATGAGGTAGACCAGCACGCCGACGATGCCCAGGCTCAGTACATAGGTGAGGCCGAGCGCGGCCCCGCGCGGCAGGCCGCGGCGTACCAGCGTATCGATGGGCAGGCGAAATGCAGCCGCCAGCACCAGTGACAGCACAAAGACGAATAACGGCCCGCGCACGCGCCACAGCAGCCCCAGGGCGATGAGCGCACCCGCGACGATGGCCGTATACCAGACGAAGCGTCTGATGGTGCTCATGCGGCCCTCCCCGCTTCGATATCTGCCAGCAAATCGTCGAGCTGGTCGGCTACCGACTCGATGGCATCCCCCGCTTCGTCCACAGATGACATCATATCGCCATCCTGGCTCATCTGCTTACGCACGTCGCGCATGAGTTCCTGGGCTTGATAGCGCAACACGCTGATTTCGCCCCGCCGATCGGATGGCACGGCAGGCGCGCCCTGGAGGTTCTGCACGGTTCGCTGGGCAAACCACTGCACTGCGACGGCGACCGGCACGGCAATGAACGCACCGGCAATCCCGAGGAGATAGGAGAAGACCAGGAAGGTCACGAGCGTCAGGATCGGGTTGGCGCCGACGGCCTTGTTCATGACCTTCGGCACGATCAGGTTGTTCTCCAGGACTTGAATGACGGCCGTAGCGATGAGTACGCCGGCCACTTTGGATGGGTCCAGCGTGAGGGCAATGAATAGGGCAGGGATGGCTCCCAGCAAGGGGCCGACCAGCGGCACGGCTTCCGCAATGCCTGCCAGCAGCGCGAGCAAGAGGGCGTATGGCAGCCCGATAATCAGGTAAGCAGCCAGCGACGCAACGCCGATAATCAAGCATAGAGTTCCCTGCGCAGCGAGAAAGACCTCCAGCTTGCCCTCGACATCGTCGATGCGGTTGCTGATGGCGCGGCGTTTGCTGATCGGGAACAAGCCAACCAACCAGCGAAGCGTTCGATCGCGCTCCAGGCTCCAGTAGAAGGCCAGCAGAAAGACGCCGATGATGCCGAGCAGCGCGCGCAGCCCGATATCCAGGTAGCCGAAGAGCTGCGTGACGCGGGCCAGCATCTGCTCTTCAGTAAGCGGCCCGGCGGGCGCGGCATTCAGCGAGATGGGCGCTTGCGAAGGCAGGAACATGGCGAGCCGGCGCACCGGCCAACTCGAGGACTGGAACAGCAGCGCGCGGGCCTTGCTATAGTATTCCGGGATGACCCCGGAGATGGCAGTCGCCTGGTTGGCCAGAATGGGAACAATCACCAGGCCGGCTCCCAACAGCAGCGCTACGAACAAGACATAAGTGATGGCTGCGCTCAATGTTCGGTTGAGTCCCCGGCGCATCAACCAGTTGATGACCGGCTGCAGCGCGGTCGCGAGCACGATCGCCGCCAGCAGGAGCAGGACGATATTGCGAAACTGGAACAGCAGCCAGAAGACCAGCAAGGTGGCGGCGACCGCCAGGGTCGCCAGGAGCACCTGGCGACCTTCAGGAGCGCGCACCTCCTGTGACGGCTCTGCCTGTGGAATAATCTCTTGCATACGCTACACTCTCCGTTACGTATTCTCAGTCAGTACAAGAACCAATCTTCCGCGTGGTCCGTTTTTCGTGGTTGCTGAGTGTCAGGGTCAGTTCAAGTTCTTCTGATAGATGCGGTGCCGCTTGTAGATGCGGCCACCCATCGTCTCCGTGTCAGCCACCGTCAGGACGTGCTCTTCCATCTGCACCAGGTCGGCATGGTCGAAGCCGCCATCATGTATCGTCTTCTGCATCTCCACATAGAGGATCGCGTTGACGCCCAGCCCGCGATAAGGCGCCAGGATGCCGGCGCCGTTGAGATTGATCCAGCGGGTGCGCTTGAACTCGCGCAGCAGCCAGAACCAACCGAACGGCCAGAGCCGGCCTTGCGCCCGGCGGATGCCCTCCGAGATGTCCGGGAAGCCGAACAGGAAACCCGTGATGACATCGCCCTTCATCACCAGCTTGATGAGCTTGGGATCGGCAATCTGCAGCAGGCGGTCCCCGATGACCTTGGCCTCGCGCTCGGTGACCGGGTTGAACTCCCAGTTGTCGCGGAAGGTCTCGTTGTAGGTTTCCACGATGGCAGGGATCCACCGCCGGAGTTCCGCCTTCGCGGCGAAGGTTTTGATGGTGAAGCCGCGCCGCTCCTTCATCTTCTCCGCGATGGCCTGCAGCCGTTCGGGCAGGACGGTGTTGCCGGGCAGGTAAGCCGACAGGAAGTCGCGCTGCGCGGTGTAGCCGTTGGCCTCGATGAGCGGCCCGTAATAGGCGTGGTTGTAAGGAATGCCGACCGCCGGATGATGCTCGAAGCCCTCGACCAGCACGCCGATGCCGTCGCCCTGCAGGAAGCCCTTTGCCCCCACCACCTTGTTGAGTCCGCGCGCGCGCGCCCAGGCTTCAGCCTCGGTGAAGAGTGCGTGCGCGACCTCCGGGTCGTTCTCCGCGTCGAACAGGTAGAAGAAGGCGGTCTGGCTGTGCCAGTGCGCGTTGTAGTGGCGGTTGTCCAGGATTGCGATGCGCCCGGCCGCGCGGCCATCGCGCTCCGCCAGGAAGAAATCGGCAGTCGAGTGTTCGTAGAAGGGATACCTGTCCCGGTTGAGCATCAGACGGGTGTCGTCCACCAGCGGCGGGACCCACTGAGGGCAGTCGCGATACAGCCGGAAGGGCAGGGTCACGAAGCGGTTGACCTCGCGGCGCGAGCGCGTATTCACCTTGATCATGCGCAGGGTCATCGATGCTTCCCCCTGTTCAAGCCGGCGTGAAGAAGCCGATCGCCAGCGTGCCCGGACCTGCATGGGTAACGATGGCGGGCGCCAGCTCCAGGATGTCCACCTGGTCCGTGCCGGCGGCAGCGCACAGCTCGGCGGCGATCTGGTTGGCTTCCTCCACCTCGCCGGTGTGCATCACGCTGAGATGGGCCGCGGCTCCGCGGGCCGCTTCGGCAGCTACCAGTTCTTTGATGCGGGTCAGCGCCCGGCGCTTGGTCCGTTCCTTCTCGAACTGGTCGATCTTGCCGTTGACGAAGGTCAGGATGGGCTTGATTTGCAGCAGCGTACCCATGAGCGCGGCCGCGCCGCCGATGCGCCCGCCGTCGCGCAGGAATTCAAGCGTATCCACCATGAAGTAGATGCGCACCCGCGGCATCAGCTCGCGCACCGCGGCCTCGACCTCATCTGCGCTGGCGCCCGCCTGCGCGAGCCGGCTGGCCTCCCGCACCATCGTGCCGAGCGGCCCCGCGATGGAGCGCGTGTCGACGATGCGGATATCTGCGTCGGGGAAGGACAGCTTTGCCGTTTCCGCGGAGCGCACCGTGCCGCTGACATCGGCGGAAGGATGGATGCATACGATGCTCTCGCCGGTCGGTATCAGCTTCTCGAAAGCGGCGATGAAGTCGCCGGGATAGGGCGCAGCGGTCTTGGGCCGCTCCTTGCCTGCCTTAAGCCGCTCCATGAACTGTGCGTGGCTCATATCCACGCCTTCACGAAAGGAATCCTCCCCGATATTGATGATCTGGGGGATCAGGGGGATGCCCAGGCGCTCCGCTTCCTCCCGTGAGAGGCCGCAGAGTGTGTCCGCCACGATGCGAGTCATAAGTCCTCCTATGCTGAACAATCGCCTAAGAGCACGTCCGGGTGCGGCAGATAAGTCCGCGCGTCGAGACCGTGCGTCCAAAAACTGGAGCGAGTGATAATGCCGTCCACCTCGACCCAAAAGTGCAGCTTGTTGTCCGGGTCACGCGCGGCGCTGACGTCGATGTCGTTGAAGTCCCAATGGGCGCTGGCGCCGTTTTCCAGGCGCAACACGCCCCGCACAATGCGTTCGCCGGGATCATTGTTCAGTGCACGCACCAGCCAGACCTCCGGCGACCACTGGGGCGATGTGGCTGCGGGCGCCAGGCGCACCAACGTTCCGGCCCGGAACAGGTCGACTGAGATGTTGGCAAGGTTGGCTTCGTTGACGGGCGCGCTGCCGTGCGGCCACAGAATCTGGATGCGCGCATCCAGCTCGCGCGGTGCGGTCGCGGGCGTCACGGCCTGGTTGGCCGTGGCCTGTGCAGGCCGGGGCAGATAGGTGCGCGCGTCGACCCCGTGCACCCAGACGTTGCTCTGCGCCGGCAAGCCCGTGACCTCGACGCGGAAGTACAGCTTGTTCTGCGGGTTGCGCGCGGCGCTGACATCCACATCGTTGAAATCCCAGACCGGCACGCGGCGGCCGTTAACTTCCGCCAGGCGGCGCACGCCGGTCCCGCTGGGAACGGCCGGTTCGTTGTTGAGCGCGCGCCAGAGTGTGACCTGCGGGGCCAGGTCGCACGGCAGCGCCACGCGCGTGCCTGCGAAGGTGAGATGGGCCGTGATATTGGCGCGGTTTGCCGCGCTGACCGGTGCATCGCCGTGCGGCCACAGGATGGCGATTTTCGCATCCAGCGCCTTCAGGGCCAGCCGCAGCGTGACCTCCTGCCCCGGCTCCGTCCGCAGGACGAAGATGGCGCCCGCGCGTGTGTGCGGCCAGGGCCGGCCGCCGCAGGTCAGCGTGTAGCTGCCCGAACGGCTCAGCGTCTCCGCCTGGGCTGCGGAAAGTCCGAGCATGGCTTCCAGGTCCAAAGTGACCTGGCCCCCGGCCGTCGTGCGGATGCGCACCGCGCCCGGCTCGGCCCAATCCACAAAGAGCTGGCCCCATCCGCTGCCCTCCCAGCGGGCCGGGCCATCGCCCGCACGGCCCGAGCCGCTTGCAAAGAGTGCATCTTCCGCGCGGTAACGGTACGCGGTGGTGCCCGACGGGGTCGCGGTGATTTCCAGCTCGCCGCGCGGGCCCCGGCTGGGAGCCAGCCGCGCGCTCAACGCAGGCAGGGCCAGGGCGCTCGGCTTGGCAACCTGGTTCGCGTCGTACAGGCCGAAGCTGCGCTCGCGCGGGTTGGGGCCGGGCGGCAGGTCCCACAGCATCCATTTGCCTGCGCCGGCCAGCCCGAGGTCGTAGGCGCGCAGCCACGCTGCACTCTCGTAGATAGCTGCCTGGGCCGGTTCATGCTCGCTCGTCGCATAGCCGAACTCGGTCAGCAGCACGGGACGGCCTGCGAAGGTGTCACGCAGGCCCCGCGCGATAATCATCTGGAAGTCGAGCTGCCGCGGGGTGGCGTCGCGCGGGTAGCGGTTGATGGCGTGGATGTCCAGGGCGCGGTTGGCGGGCAGCGCGGCCAGCAGCGGATCGCTGTAGCCGACGGTGATAAGCCGGCCGGGGTCGGCCTGGCGGACGGCGCTGACCTGGGGGCCCAACCAGGCCGCCAGGGCCGCATTCAGCACCGTCAGAAATGGCTGCCAGGGTGCAGAATCCGGCGCGGTCAGGTAGTCCACGACGCTGACGCGATAACCCCGCCCGCTGATCCAGCTCGCGGCTGCCGAGAGAAACGCATCCATAATCTCGCTGATATTGGCGTACTGGATGGCCTCGGCATCGCTCAATGATGCAGGCGCGACCCCGTCCCCGCGCGCCCAGGCCAGCGCCGCCGCCGGGTCGCGCTGCGGAGGATATCGCTGCTCCAGGCCCGATGTGTAGAGCGGGTTGCCGCCCGGGTAGCGCATCAGCGCGATATGGTAGAAGCGGGGCTCATTCTTGAGGTCATACGCCAGCAGCGCAGGATGCCCGGCAAAGTGGCTGGCAATCATTCCGGCATGGCTCGCCAGCGTCTGCACATAGCTCAAGCTGTAATCGGCCAGGGTGAGGAGCAGATAGATGCCGGCGTTGCTGGCGGCCTGGACCAGACCGTCGAGCTTGGCCCAGTCGCCCTTCGGGAATTCGTTTTGCAGCGGACCGGCCACAAAGGTGCGCACTGCGTTGGCGCCTGCCGCGCGGGCACGCCGGAAGTCCGCCTCGATCAGGGCCGGGTCGTAGCGGCCGGCCTGAAACTGCGCCCAGGCACGATCACTGTGTCCCACGTAGTTGACGATGACGGCGAAGAACGGGCGACCATCGGGGTGCAGGAGCCGCGCGCCATGGGGGGCAGCCGAAACCAGCGTGGTTGTCATCGGAACAAGACCTCAACAGGGATAGAAGCAACGATAAACCATTGTACCATGAAATCCCTGTTGTGGTTTATTGCGTCATGGTCCGCGCAGATACAGATATGCGCCCTCTGCCGGCACCAGCATACACTCGTTGGCCTGGCACACCGCGCGGAACTCTACGGGCTGCGGCGCGCCGACCGGCCAATGCAGCGATGCGGCATCGCCCTGGTCGATCATGCTCTGTGGCACGCCGAGCCGGACCATGGCCTGGTTCCAGCCTGCTACATTCGAGAAGAGCACGGCGAGACTGTCGATCGTCAGCCGGTAACCAGGTTGGTCGCCCGGGTTGATGAGATCAACATCTAACGGGCCTTCGACGTTGCGCACGACGCCCTGGGCGATAATCTGGTTTGGGGTCAGGTCCGGTGTGCCGGAGGTGAAGTTCAACTGCCGGACGAGCACTTCGCCTTCCGTGGTTGTAACAGACAGGAGGTAGAACTGGCCGTTGCCGGGCGTTATTTCGGCCTGGCCGATACCGTTGACGCCCTGCCCGTCGAGTGTCACCGACTGAACGTTCTCCACCTGCCAATGGAGCATGGTGGCAGTGTTGGCGGCCAGCGCATAGCGGTCGGCCCAGAAGCGGATGAGGGGCTTGTCTGTCAGGCTGACGTTGATCGTCACCTTGCGCGACGTGAGCGTGCCGTCGGTGGCCTGCACCTGAAGCACATAATCGGTCGTTACCTCCGGGCAGACGTTGAGGCTGGCCTCACCGGCCACGCCATTGCCGTTCAGCCTGACTGCCGCAACATTGGTGACGCTCCAGCGCAGGTCGGTACATTGCCCCTTGACGATCTGGTACGAATCGGCCACAAACACGAGGGGCGTCTCACCTGCCGTGCCGACCGTGATGGTGAGCGTCCGTTCGCGCGTGCCTTCGGCGCTCTCGGTACGCAGCCGGTAGATCGTGGTCTGGCTCGGGCACACGGTCTGTGTCCCCGAGCCGGTGACGGGAGCATTCTCGAAATAGACCGCCGTCACGTTCTCGACCTGCCAGTGGATCGTCGTACACGCGTCCGGGTTTAGGGCATAGCTGTCCGCCCAGAAGATGCTGGCGTCGCCAAAGCGGGTCGCAGTCGGCGTCGCGGTGGACAACAGGGCCACCGTGGGCGTGGGCGTCGGCTCGAATTCGCCCGCGCCGGGATTGACCCCGCCTGACGGGCCGGGCCGGCGCGTGGGCACGACCGGACGCGGGCCGCCCGGCGAGGGTGTCAGTTCCGGCGTGGGCGACACCAGTGCAACGAGTGGCGGCTCTGTGCCCGGTTCGGGCATGCTCGTGGGCCGGAGCGCAAGTTGGATGCCGACCTCGTTGCTCACGGCCAGCCAGGTGCCGTCCACGTTGGCTTCCAGCGTGATGCGATAGGCCCCCAGCCCACCCTGCGCCAGCAGACCGTCGATGTCCAGCGCCGTGCCGGTCGCGGGCGCCTGGGTGAACGTCTGGCCGTTCAGGCGCACATGCCAGCGGAGGCTGTAACGCTCTTCGCCGATCAGCCGGGGGCGAACGACTTCCCGTCCGACAATGCGGATCGGCAAGACCTGAGCATATTCGATGCCGGTGCTCAGACGCCGCGTCGGTGCGGCGGAGTCCTCAACCACCAGCACCACATAGAAACGGGTCGTTGTGCCGGGCGCGACATCCAGTTGCGCCGGGTCCAGCTCGAAGACGTGCGAGAACTCGATACGAGCCTGCGACATCGCGGGGTCCGGCTTGAACCACATCACCGCTTCGTCGAGCGTCTTGTCCAGGGCCTCGTTGCCGGCCACGCGACCGGCGCCGCCCGAAGTATCCTGCTTGAGCTTGAGCGTGGCGGGCACCACGTCGCCGCTGAGCATGGGCAGGGTGGAATAGCGGTACTGCCCTGCGACGGTCAGCGGCAGAGCCAGCGCCCCCTGCACACCTTCGACGCGCACCAGGGTGAGACTGGCATCGGCCAGGTTCCACTGGCCCTGCAGGGAGATGAGCGCGGGCGCGCTCAGGCCCATCTGCACCTCGCCGTTCGCCACCCGGCCGTTCATCCGCTCCCAGGTGCTGCCGTTCCAGCGGTAAGGCGCGAGGTCGTATTCCCCGACATTGACTTCAGGGGGAATCGGCAGCCTGACCAGGGCCAGCCCCGTGAGTTCGCCGCCTTCGAGCGCCAGCTCATAGACGTTGCCCAGGAGGCTGCGCGGGATGGGCACCGCAGGGAAGCTGTTTTCGATGCGCAGCGTCACCGCAGCCTTCTGTGACAGCGCCTGTGGCGGGAGCGTGACGCCCGCGCCGCCGCGCAGGCGGATGGCGCCGCCAGTCTCAGGTTCGATCAGAATGGTGCTGTTGGCATCGGGAAATTCCGCGCTGTCGATGGGCGCGACAAGACCGGCGGCCGGGGCGGGTGTTGCCGTCGGCCGGCCACCGCACGCCACGAGCAGGAGCAACAATCCCAGCGCGCAGATGCGCCAGAATGATTTTGCAGGTCGCCACAATCGTGTCATATTACTGATCATTAACGCTCGGAGAGCCGCTTTCGTTCCTCCGCAGGTCAGTCTAAGGCCCGACAGTCGGGTTGTCAAGTGGTTTGGGTGATTTCGCAGGGCGAAGTCATGTTGCAATCGGGCCTTCCACCTGGCAGTTGAAACTGCGGCTACCACTGCAAAACCGACCTGCGTCGGTTAGTTTCCAGTCTGCGAAGGCAGACTTCGCAACGATAGCCGCAACTTCAGTTGCCGGGTGGGTTCACCTGATGCACTCTGAAACCGCCCTGGTGATTTCGGTCGGCTCCTGCGCGCGCTGCGTGCTGTCAGGAAGCATCGCTACTGCGGCTGCGCCTGAGGTCATGTATGATATTTGTCACAGTCTGCATGATCAGGAGTGCATCAGGCAAAGCGAGGCGCAGGAGGACGGCCATGCAGTGGGCCTGGCGGATCGGGCGCGTGCGGGGGATCGACATCAAGGTTCACGTAACCTTTGTGCTGGCCCTGGCCTGGGGTGCGTTCGTCCTCGGCTGGAGCGGGCCGGCCGGCAGGCTCTACGGGGCCTTTCTGACCCTGGTTCTCTTTGTCAATGTATTGTTGCACGAGCTGGGTCACGCGGTGGCCGCGCAACGCTATGGGATCCGGGTGGAAGACATCATTTTGCTGCCCATCGGCGGGGTGGCGCGGCTGCACCAGTTGCCGGCGCGGCCGAGGTACGAACTGGTGATTGCGCTGGCCGGCCCCGCGGTGAATCTCGTGCTGGCGATCCTCTTGCTGTTCATCACTGTGCCCTTGCTGTTGCTGCCTGGCACCCTGACGCCGGGCGGTTCGCTCTTCCTCGCTATGACCGAGCCCGGCATTGCGGGTGTGCTCATCTGCGCGTGGGTGACGAACGTCTCCTTGCTCGTCTTCAATTTGATTCCTGCTTTCCCGATGGATGGCGGGCGGGTGCTGCGTGCCTTGCTGGCCCTACGATTGTCCTACGCGCGCGCCACTGCGATTGCGATCGCCGTGGGCCGGGGCATCGCCTGCCTGCTGAGCCTCTTCGGGCTGCTGAACGGCAATCCGGGCATGGCGTTTGCCGGGCTGTTCGTCTTCTTTGCCGCCGGCGCAGAGGGCCGCGAGGTCCTGCTCAACGAGCGATTGCGCGGACTGACCGTGGATGTCGCAGTCGAGCGCCACGCGCCGCTCCTGCCGGCGGACCTGCCCGTACACACGGCCTTCGATTGGCTGGCGCGCTCGCCGTACTCCGCGTTGGCTGTTGTTGATGACCGGGGCAATCTGCTGGGTGTCGCGACGCAGCGGAGTATGGCGCGCCTCTGGCGCGAGGGCAGCCGGGGCGTGGTGGCGCAGTTTATCGAGTCGCCGGGCCTGGCAGTCGAGTGTGCCACTCCGCTCGATGTGGCGCGCCGTCTGATGGCGGAAACGCAGGCCGCGGTGGTGGCCGTCTACTGCGGTGGCGCGTTCGAGGGTCTGATGGACTTCGACAGCATCGGCCGCGTGCTGGCGCTGCAACGGGTGGGTTGGTATAACCGGCGCACCCGGCGTGCGTGAAGCTTGTCGCATTCCCGTATTGCCACTATAATCTCCGCATTCGTCAATTCGTGCGAAGTGCTCAAGTTCTGTCGTGCCGCAGGCGAAAGGCTCTGGCTGCGGCCTGCTGAGGAGTTGTTAAATCCATGACGCCTGTCTTACAGCTACTGCTTGAACTGGCGATCCTGATAGCTGTCGCCAAAGTAGCCGGCTATCTGAGTACGCGGCTCAACCAACCGGCCGTTCTCGGTGAAATCCTGGCGGGCCTGCTCCTGGGGCCTTCGCTGATCGATATCCAGTCCGCCACGTTTCTGAGCTCGCCCCATCTGGAGGAGATCATCACCGAACTGGCCGAGATCGGGGTCATCTTCTTGATGTTTCTGGCCGGCCTGGAGGTTGATCTGGAGCAGATGCGCAAGGCAGGTCGGGTGGTGATCCTGGCCGGTCTGCTGGGTGTGGCCGTGCCGCTGGTGTTGGGTGCGCTCACTGCGCTGCCGTTTGGCTTCCAACCGGTGGCAGCCATTGGCATCGGTATGCTGCTGACGGCAACCAGCGTCAGCATCTCCGCGCAGACGCTGCTGGAGTTAGGCGTGTTGCGCAGCCGCGAGGGCATTGCGCTGCTGGGTGCGGCGGTCGTCGACGATGTGGCTGCGATTATCCTCCTGTCTGTGTTTATCGCCCTGGCGATGGGCAGCGGCGGGGGCGCCGTCGCGATTCTCATCTTGTTGGCCCGCGTCATTGGCTTTGCGGCCATTTTCGGGCTGGTCGGCTGGCTGTTCGTGCCCCGCATCCTGGACTACATCGACCGGCTGCCCATCAGCCAGGGAGTCATATCTGCCGCGGTGGTGCTGGGCTTGTTCTATGCCTGGGCGGCGGAGGTCTTCGGCGGCGTCGCCATGATTACCGGATCGTTCATGGCAGGCCTGTTCGTGGCTCGCTCGCGCGTGCACCATCGTGTCGCCGAGGGCTTCAGTATCCTGACCTATGCTTTCTTCGTGCCCATCTTCTTCGTCAATATCGGCCTGCACGCGAATATCTGGGAACTGCAGGGACCGTTGATGTTGGCAACCCTGGTCATCACCGTGGTAGCCATCATTTCAAAGGTGTTGGGCAGTGGCGCAGGTGCGCTCCTGGGTGGCTTCAGCCAGGGCGAGTCGTTCCGTCTCGGTCTGGGCATGATCTCCCGCGGCGAGGTGGGGCTGATCGTGGCGCAACTGCTGGTGGCCAACGCGATTGTGCCGGATGACGTGATGACCCTGGCGGTCATCATGGTGCTGGCCACGACGCTCGTGACGCCTCCGCTTCTGCGCATCGCCTTTCACCGTAAGGCAGCGGCCTCGCAGCCGGCCGCAACGGGTGCAACTGAATGAAAAACCTGATGGATGCCGCCTCGGGTGGGGCATCCTGACTGATCGAAGAGGAGCAGGGTGTTATGGCAAACATGGTAATTCTGGTACTGGACGACATCGATCGCCTTGAAGATGTGCTGGACGCGTGGCGTATGGCGGGTAGCCGGGGCGTTACAATCCTGGAAAGCAGCGGCATGGCCCGGCTGAAGGCTATGAACCGCGACGACCTGCCCTTGTTTCCCAGTCTCTCGGACCTGCTGCAAGGACGGGAGGTGCATCATCGCACGCTCTTTACGGTCTTGGGGGATGACATAGACCTGGAAGCCTTTTTCGATGCGACTGAGGCCGTGCTGGGCTCCCTCGATACCCATCACACGGGTATCATCTTCGCATTGCCCGTTGTCAGCAGCCGCGGACTCAACCGTGATGCAGTGCTGACGCCGAAGCATATAGGGCACTGAGGTCGCGGGTATGGCCTTTTTTGAGGGACTCATCGAGACTGAGGATGGCGCGCCGGTCACCGTCGCCTACGTCGGGGGCGTGGCGCACTACGTGATCGATGACCTGGGCTTCAAACGCCACGTCGAGGCTGCCGCCATCGACCGCGTTGTCCTGTCTCAATTCATGGCGCAGCTCCAGGAGAATCGCGACGAGGCCTCCACGTTGATGATGCGCATGATGGGTCAGGAGGACTTGTTCACGAAGGCGATGGTGGACTCCACGATTCGCAACATCGACCTGGATCAGGTGCTCGGCCAACGTCTGCCGCCCGAGGCGCGGCAATGGCTGGCGATGCTGGGCTTCCGGATCGTGGTCGATATTCACGGCGAGGTGGTGCGCGTGGATATGCCTGCTGCACCTGAAGGCGGCTTTGACGGCGGCGCCCCGGGCTGGGATGAGGACTGATCTGCGTTGATGGGCAAGCTCTGGCGTAATCGCGAGTGGCTGAAGGGTGCGCTGTCGGAAATCGGCTGCGGCCTGTTGACCATGCTCTTTGTGACCGTGCCGCTCTGGGTCATCACCCTGGCGACGCGCGGCCCTGCATTTGCGCTGGCGGTGCTGGGCGGGCTGCTGGTCGTTTTCCTGCTCCTGGCCGTCACAAGCAAATACTTCCGGCGCAAGTAGGGAAAGCTCAGTCCAGGGCGGTTTCAGAGTGCATCAGGTGAACCCACCCGGCAACTGAAGTTGCGGCTACCGTTGCGAAGTCTGCCTTCGCAGACTGGAAACTAACCGACGCAGGTCGGTTTTGCAGTGGTAGCCGCAGTTTCAACTGCCAGGCAGAAGGCACGAGTGCAACATGATTTCGCCCTGAGCTCAGTCGCGATTCACTTGACAGCCGTGTAGGCTGTGCTATACTTCACATCATTGACAGCACCTTCGGGGCAGGGTGAGGTGGGTTTCTGACGAAACCTGGGTTTCATAAGAAACCTTAACCAATTCCCGATCGGCGGTAAGGCGTGTGCGCAAGGCGCACATTTGCCAAGCCCGCAAGTGGATGGGAGTTCGCTCCCGGACACAGACCCGGTGAGAAGCCGGGGCCGACGGTATAGTCCGGATGGGAGAGGGTGTGTGCCTGTTACCGGGCCCGGAAGGGTTGGGTAGTGGGTGCGCGTGCCAGTGAACTCTCAGCTCCAGGGTGCAAGTAGCCCTGGGGCTTTGTGTTTAACACAGCAAATGGGAGTACCCTGTGAATGCAACGCTTGCCCGCCACGCGACCCGGAATGTGCGTATGAGCCTGCAAGACCTCTGGCGTCTGCCGGCTCGTGCCGGCCGCCGGCTGCTCCGGCTGGACCTCCTGCTCATTCCGCTGGCCCTGGTTCTGTTTGTGTCCGGTTGGCACCTGCTCGTCCGCTGGCAGCAATACCCGGCGTTCATCCTGCCCAGCCCGGCGCTCGTCTGGGCGCGCTTCCTGACCCTGGCTGCCGATGGCACACTTGCCATGCACACGGCCGCGACGCTGGCGGAAGTCCTGGCCGGCCTGGCGCTGGGCCTGACGGTTGCCATGCTGACGGGCTATGGCCTCGCCAAGTCGCCGCTGCTGGAGCGCATCCTCTCGCCCTACATCGTGGCCTCGCAGGCGGTGCCGATTGTTGCGCTCGCGCCGTTGCTGGTCATCTGGTTCGGTTTCGGTGGGCTCTCGAAGGTGCTAGTCTGCGCGCTCACGGTCTTCTTCCCTGCGCTCGTCAACACCATCGTCGGCATCCGGTCGGTCGAGCCGGACCTGCACGCGCTCATGCGCTCGTTACAGGCCAGCCGGTGGCAGACGTTCGTCAAGCTGGAGGTGCCGGCCGCGCTGCCCATTCTTTTTGGCGGGCTCAAGGTCGCCGTGACGCTGGCGGTCATCGGCGCGGTGGTGGGTGAATTCGTCGGCGCCAGCCGGGGCCTTGGGTTCCTGATTAACCTGGCGCGCGGCATCCTCGATACGCCGATGCTGTTCGTGGCGCTTTTCACCCTGGTTGCGATTGCCTTGCTGCTCTATTCGGTCGTTGCGCTCGTTGAGTATCTGGTCCTGCGCTGGCGGCGCGCGTCGTGACCGGTTTGGAGTGGGCGCTTCAGCGCCGCGGAGGTCTTATGTCCCGAAAACTCATTCTTCCTGTTCTCATGCTGCTAGTTGTCCTCGTCGCCGGTTGTGTGCCGGTGGGCACGCCTGCGGCACCGGCGGCCGCGCCGGAAACGCCCGCCGCTGAGGTTGCCACGGCGGACGCGCCCGCGCTCACCCGGCTGACCGTTGCGATGGGCTATATCCCCAGCGTGCAGTTCGCGCCCTTTTACGTGGCGCAGGAACGCGGCTACTTCCGCGAGGCCGGGCTGGAGGTCATCCCGCAGTACGGCATCGAGAGCGACCTGCTCAAGCTCGTCGGCACGGGCGAACTGTCCTTCATGATCGGCAGCGGCGAGGAGGTCATCCTGGGCCGCAGCCAGGGGCTGCCCGTGCGGTATGTCATGCGCTGGTATCGCAGCTTCCCGGTCGTGCTGTTTGCGAAGACCTCCCAGGGCATCAGTAGCCCCGCGGACCTGGTCGGCAAGCAGGTCGGGCTGCCGGGGCTGTTCGGCGCCAGCTACGTCGGCTGGGAGGCGCTGGTCTACGCGACCGGGCTGGATGCGAACCAGGTGACGCTGCAGAGCATCGGCTTCACGCAGGCCACGGCAGTCAGCCGGGACCAGGTGGACGCTGCGCTCGACTACGTCGTCAATGGCCCCGTGCAGTTGCGGCTGGCCGGAGAGGAGATCACCGTCATCCCCGTCTCGGACTACGTAGACCTGCCCTCGAACGGCATCATTACGAACGAGCAGACCATCCAGGCCCAGCCCGAACTGGTGCGCGCCTTCGTGACGGCGCTGCTGCGCGGGCTCGCCGACACGCTCGCGGACGCGGACGCGGCCTTCGAGATCAGCCTGCAGGCCGTGCCGGAGGCCGGGGGCGAGCAGGCAGCGGTGAGCCGGGCCATCTTCGATGAATCGCTCAAGCTATGGCAGGCGCCGGCCGGCGAGTTGGGCCTTTCTGACCCGGCCGCGTGGGAGCAGGCCGCGCAGTTCATGAAAGAGATGGGCCTCATCCAGACGGAGGTCGTGGCCGCCGACCTGTTCACGAACGACTTCGTGCCGGGCCATCTGGCCGCGCCATGACCGCGGCGCATCCGGTCCTGGAGGCGCGGTCCCTCCGCATGACCTTCTATGACCGCAACCGGGCAGACTTGCTGGCGCTGGACGGCATGTCGCTGCAGGTGGCGGACGGTGAGTATCTCGCCATCGTCGGGCCGTCCGGCTGCGGCAAGAGTACGCTGCTCCGGCTACTGGCGGGGCTGCTCCGGCCCATCAGCGGGGAGGTGCTGTGGCGCGGTGAGCCGTTGACCGAGCCACGCCGCGAGATCGGCTTCGTCTTCCAGCGCGCGAACCTCATGCCCTGGCGGACCGTCCTGGGCAACATCATGCTGCCCCTGGAGGTTGCCGGCCTGACGCAGGCCGACATGGCGCAGCGCGGCCACGATCTCATCAGCCTGGTGAACCTCGAAGGGTTCGCCGATGCCTATCCGAGCCAGCTTTCGGGTGGGATGCAGCAGCGCGTCGCGCTGGCGCGCGCGCTGGTGTACGAGCCGAGCGTGCTGCTGTTGGACGAGCCGTTCGGTTCGCTCGACGCGCTCACGCGCGAGCGCATGAATGCGGAGATGACGCGCATCTGGTCGCTGCGCCGGCCCACCGTCGTGATGGTGACGCACAGCATCTCCGAAGCCGTGTTCCTGGCCGACCGGGTCATCGTGATGTCGCCGCGCCCCGGTCGCGTGCGCGCACAATTTGCCATCCCCCTGCCGCGGCCCCGAGACATCGCTGTGACGACGGAGCCGGAGTTCATCACGCTCACCCGGGCCGTGCGTGCGGAGATCGTAGATTAGGGTGCGTTTCACGTTGGGGGCGCGGCCAGCGCGGATAAACGAATGCGCTGGCGCGCCACGAATACGCGAAGCGTGGGCGCCGCGGCGGGATATTCGTGTATCCGTGCCCAGCGCCGCAGCGCCATTCGCGTATGCGCGCTGGCCGCGTTCGCCCCCAGTATGTAACGCGCCCTAGATTAGAGCGCGTTGCACTTTCGCTCTTTCTGTGCTACCATAGGCCCCACACCACCCTGGGAGCCCGCAAGCCATGGGCCTGCTAAAACCGCTCAAAGTTCTGTATCTGACGGCCGAATGCGTGCCGTTTGCCAAGACCGGCGGGCTGGCCGATGTGGCCGGCGCGCTGCCGAAGGCCATCCGCGCGCTCGGCCATGATGTGCGCATCATGATGCCGCGCTATGGCCGCGTCGAGATCGAGAAGTTCGACCTGCGCCGTGTGCTGGAGACGGTGGCGGTGCCGATGGATGAGCGCACCGAGGTCGCTGCCATCTACGAGGGCAGCATCGGCGCGAACAACAGCCTCACGCCCGTTTACTTCGTGGACAGCCCGCGTTACTTCGACCGCCAGGGCATCTATATGTATCCGGACGATGCGGAGCGGTTCATCTTCTTCTCGCGCGCCGCGCTCGAAACGTGCCGCGTGATGGGCTGGCAGCCCGATATCATCCACTGCAACGAGTGGCATACCGCGCTCATCCCCAACTGGTTGAAGACGGTCTACCGGGATGATCCTTTCTTCTCGTCCATCGCCACGCTCTACACTGCGCACAATCTCGAATACCAGGGCATTTTCGGCTACCGGATTCTCGAAATCGCGGGGCTGGCCGAGACCGGCTTCATCGCCCATCCCGATATTGCGCCCGACCTCAACTACGTCGTGGACCTGATGGCGCGGGGGCTGCTGTTCGCGGATATCATCAATACCGTCAGCGAGACCTATGCCCAGGAGATCCTGACGCCGGAGTTCGGCCAGCGGCTCGATCCGGTGCTGCGTGACCGCCGCGACCGGCTGTTCGGCATCCTCAACGGCATCGACACCGAGCTGTACGATCCCGCGACCGACCCGAACATTGCCGTGCACTTCGACATTACCAACATCGAGGCGCGCGCGGCGAACAAGGCCGCGCTGCAGGCGGAAGCCAAGCTTGCCCAGCACCCGGAGATGCCCATCGTCAGCATTGTGGGGCGCCTGATCGACCAGAAGGGATTCGACCTTATCAATGCCATTGCCGACCCGCTGCTGCGCCACAACGGGTGTCAGCTTGTTGTCATGGGCACGGGCGAGATGCGCTATCACGAAATGCTGAATGCGCTGGCCGTACGCTACCCGGAGCGCGTGGCTGTGTTCCTCACGTTCACCCGGCCCCTCGAACAGCGCATCTACGCAGGCAGCGACATCTTCCTGATGCCGTCGCGCTTCGAGCCGTGCGGCCTGAACCAGATGGTCGCCATGCGCTACGGGGCCGTGCCGGTCGTGCATCGCGTCGGCGGACTGGCGGACAGCGTCAGCGACTACACCCCGGAAACCGGCGAGGGCCACGGCTTCGACTTCGCAACCTATGACGCGATGGCCTTGTACACGGCGCTGATTCGCGCGCTGGAGACGTACCGCCACCGAGAAATCTGGCGGCAGCTTGTCCGTCGCTGCATGGCGGTCGATTTCTCCTGGCGGCGCTCCGCAGTCAAGTACGTGGACCTATATCACCGCGCTTTGACCATCAAATCCCAGAGCCAGAAGACGTTGGCCGACTACGCGCTGGGACCACAGGCGGCGGCACGCGGGACAGCGGATGCCGCATGAACACTGAGCGCCTCTATTACGCCGATGCATACTGTGCAGACTTCGCGGGCCGCGTGCTGGCAGCCCGCGCTGAGGGCGACCGGCTGGCGGTCGTGCTGGATCGTACCGCGTTCTATCCCACGGGCGGGGGCCAGCCGAACGACACGGGAAGGCTCACCGCGGCGGCCGGCAGCAGGGCAGTAGTTGACGTAACCAGCGAGGATGGCCTGGTGTGGCACTGGCTCGACGCCGGCGCGGCCCCAGCAGACTGGCCGGCCGGTGCGCCGGTGACAGGTACGGTGGATTGGTCGCGCCGTTTCGACCACATGCAGCAGCACACGGGCCAGCACATCCTCTCGCAGGCGTTCATCGAAACGTGCGGGGCAGAGACCGTCGCATTTCACCTGGGGGTGGCCTATAGCACCATCGACCTGGCGCGCGCGGATCTCGACGGCGCAGCCGTGGCCGCAGCCGAAGCTGCGGCGAACCGCATCATCGACCGGGCCTTGCCTGTAACCGCGGGCTATGTGACGCCGAAGGAACTTGCTGCGCTACCGCTGCGTCGCGCGCCGAAGGTCACGGAAAACATCCGGATTGTCCAGGTCGCGGGGTTCGACTGGTCGGCCTGCGGCGGCACGCACGTCGCCAACAGCAGCCAGGTGGGGCTCATCAAGGTCATCGCAACCGAGCGCCGGGGCGGGGAGCTGCGCGTGACCTTCCTTTGCGGCGGCCGCGCGCGGGCGGATTACGCCCGGCTGCACGCGCTGGCGCAGGGGTTGGTCGCCCGCTTCACGACGGGGCAGGATGAGCTCCTGGCCGCGGTGGACCGCCGTGCCGCCGAACTGGACGCGCTACGCAAGGAGCTGGCCGACCTGGACCGCCAGTGGGTCGAGGCGACCGCCGCGGCGCTCTGGGCCGGGGCTGAACCGCGCGGCAGCTACCGGGTTGTGGCGCAGGCGCTCGCTGCCCCGGCGGAGCGCGTCAAGCGCGTGGCGCAGGCCCTGAAAGCGCGCGAGCGGACCGTCGTGCTGCTGGCAGCGCGCGGGGAGCGGCCCCAGGTGTTCTGCACCCGCTCCGATGACCTGACGGTCGATGCGGCCGCGCTGCTGCGCATAGTCGTCACGGCAGGCGGGGGGCGCGGGGGCGGCCGGCCGGATTGGGCGCAGGGCGGCGTGCCCGTTGACGATGTCCTGGACGCTGCGCTGCACGCGGGGCTGTCCACTCTGTAAGTCGAGGTCGTGTCTTATGCGTGAAATCTCACCCGGCATCTTCGTGGAGACCGATCAGCGCGGGGCCAACTACGGTGCCATACTGACCAGCGAGGGCTGCATCATCATCGACACGCCGATCGTGCCGAAGCAGGCCGTGGCCTTCCGCGAAGAACTGCGCCAGATATCCGGCGACAAGCCGTTTCTGTATATCATCAATACGGACCACCATCGCGGCCACATCGTCGGCAACCAGTATTTCATGCCGACGCCCGTTGTGGCGCATGACATCGCCTGGAAGCACATGAAGGGCTATGGCGATAACTTCAAACAGCGCGTCATCGATTCCTTCAAGAAGGAACCGGAGATCCAGGCACAGTTCACGAACATCCAGATTATCGTGCCCAGGATCACGTTCTCGCACCGGCTGGATATCGTGCGCGGCGGCCGCGACCTGCGCATCATGAAGATCGGCGGCCACACCGCGGCCACCTCCGTCATCTGGCTGCCCAACGAGCGCATCCTGTTCGTCGGTGATGCGGTCTGGGTCGATCAGCACCCGTACATGGCGCAGGCCAACTCGAAGGAATGGCTGGACGGGCTGACCTATATCCGCAAGTTCAAGGCCGACCAGATTGTGCCGGGCCGCGGGCCTGTCTGCGGCCGCGATGCGACGGAGCAGATGTCCGAGTACATCCGCTACATGCGGGCGCGGGTGCGAACCTTCCACCGCCAGAACCGCTCCAAGCAGGAGACGGTCCAGACGGTGCTGCGCGAGGTTGTCGGCTGGTTCCCCATCTCCCCGGCCCTGAAGTCCAAGACCGAGTCGCAGATCAAACAGGGCATCGGCCGCATCTGGAACGAGATGGAGAAGGCCGCGAAGGCCAAAGATAAGGCGGAACCTGAAGCCGAGGCTGAAGAGGCCGGGGACGAGTAAAGCGTAAACATGGCGCGTGCAATCCGAACCAGTCAAATGACGCCCGCAGCAGAACTGCGGGTCACGCCCGCGGATGAACTGCGGGAACTTCTGGGCCGCGTTGAGAAGCGGCTCGCTAACCTCCGCGGCAGCGGCCAGGAAGCCGCCGAACTGCTGCTGGACCTGGACCGGATCGACGAGCTCTGGCCGGAGCTTGAGGCGCAGGGCGTTGACCTGCGTCCCGAAGCTGGCCGTTGGGACACGATCCAGGCGCAACTGCGGCGCAACGGGCCGCGCGTGCTGCGCGAGCTATGGGCCGCCGGCGGGCTGGACCAGTTGCGCGCGCGCCAGCACGGCGCCGCGACCGGGCTGGCGTGGTGGTGGCAGCTCGATGACCTGGTGCGGCAGGAGAGCATAGTCCGCTGGCGGCGCACGCTGGTGACGCTGGGTGTGGTCGCAATGGTGGCCGTGGGCGCGTGGCTGCTTCTGCGCACGCTCTTCCCGGTCGATCCGCAGGTGCAGGCTGCGCTGTCGGCCCAGACTGCGGGCGAGCAGAAGATCATCAACTACGGCGACTACACAGGGGCGCTGGCGGACTTCCAGGCGGCGGCTGAGCATACGCCCGACGATCCGGATGTATGGATCCGCATCGGTGCGGTGCTGGAGAAGCTGGGCGATACGCGGGCCGCGCAGGAGAACTATGACCGTGCGCTCCGGCTCAGCGAGGGCGCGCGCGCGTTTCATCTGGCGCGCGCCGGCATCTACCTGGGCTTTCTCATGTACGACGAGGCTTACGCCGATACCCAGGCGGTCCTGGCCGAGGAGCCGAAGAACGCAGTCGCGTGGTACTATCTCGGTTCGGTGTATGAGGGGCAGGGCAAGCTGGAGCTGGCGGTGGATGCCCTGGAGAAAACGTCCGAGTACGCGAGCGAGAGCAACCAGTCGGAGCTCGTTGCGCTGGCGCGCTATCGCATGGCCATGCTGATGCAGCAGGTCGGCCTGGGCGATATGCGTGAGCCGGAGCCGACCGTGACCGCCACGCCCGAAGCCTGAGCACAACCACCGAATACGCGGACCACACGGAAGGCGAATCGAGCCTCTTATAGGTCAAAGAATCATTCTTCCGCGTGATCCGTCTATTCTGTGGTCATATATAGCTCTGGTGTTACGCCTGTACTAGGCTCCCCGCAATCGCCCGCATGATGGCCGGCGCGATGTCCGGCAGGCTGTGCAATGCCGCGGCCATGCGCCGCCGGTGTTCTTCCGCGCCGATGATCAGGGCGGGGACCGGGTTCATCGTGTGGCCGCGCGTGCTCAGGTCTTCCATGTTGCCGTGATCCGACGTGAGTACGATGAGACCCGCGCTGTCGTCCCAGGCATCCGTCAGCCCGCCGAGCATCGCATCCACGCTTTCCAGCAGCGCACACGCCTCGGCCATGTCCTGCCCGTGGCCTGCATAGTCGCTCAGCCAGTACTCGAAGAAGGTGAAATCCGCCCCGGCGGCCAGCGCGGCCATCCGCGCGCCTGCCTCACGGGCGGTCAGCAGCGGCGTGTCGGCCAGTCCCAACCGCTCGCGCCACGCGTGGCCCGTGAAGTCTGCGGAGAGCGCGCGGCCGGCCCGCAGGTCATCCGTGGTCTTGAGTGCGAGGCCGGCGCTGACGGCTGCCTGAGGAATCGCGGAATAGAGCCGCCGGCCCGACTGGATGGCCGCAAAGTAGCTCGGCGGGTAGGCGTTCAGGAAGTCGGCGCGGCGCCCCATCCGCCGCACCGCGCGGAACACATTGCCGTTCGCCAGGAGATTGACGATCGCCTGGTTGGGCCACGGCCCGTAGTGGGAGCCGATCAACGCGGGCACATTCAGCCCGGTCAGCAGCGCAGCCTGCCCGCTGGCGGATTGCGGCATACCGGCCACGTCGAGGCAGGCATCCAGGCCGGCGACGGAAGCGCGCGCCGTTTCCAGCGGTGTACTGCCCGCGACCAGGCGGCGGCCGTCCAGCAGCCGCGCCAGGTTCGGCATGTCTGCACGCGCCAGTGGATTGGTGGCCGGATCCTCCGGGCCAAGCCCGACGCCATCCAGAAATAAGAATAACACGCGCATGTGCGCAGCTCCTCCTGGCTGTGAGGCCCTATCATACCGCAGATCGGGTTTCTTGCGCGAGATGTGGAATACAGTATGATACACGCCATCGGAGATTTGAGGAGGAGATTGCTAGCGTGGAAAACCTGCCCTTTTGGGTCGCGTTGTTGGTTATGCTGATCGGGTTGGCCGGGACGGTGCTGCCCGGCCTGCCTGGTGTCGGCTTCATCTGGCTGGCGGCCCTGGTCTATGGTTTTGTCGAAGGATTCGCGACCATGACGCCGTGGGTGCTGGTGGTGTTGGGCGTGCTGGCCGCCATCGGGATGGTGGCCGATTTCGTCCTGACGCAGGCCGCCACGAAGATGGCGGGCGCCTCCTGGCAGGCGATTGCCGCGGGCAGCGTGCTGGGCATCGTAGGCTTCTTGCTCGGCCTGTTCGTTGGCGGCATCGGCGCCCTGCCCGCGGCAGTCATCGGCACGCTGGTCGGCATCCTGGTCGTGGAGTTCCAGCACCGCAAGGACTGGGCCGACGCGCTGAGGGCCGGCGGCGGTTGGCTGGCAGGGTGCATTGCGTCGCGTGCGTTGCAGCTTGTATTAGGCGTGGTGATGATCGGTATTTTCGTCTGGCGTGCCGGCTTCATCGGTTAGGGGGAGTGTGCCTTGAAGGTGCTTGTCGGTTCGCTGAATCCGGTCAAGACCGCAGCGGTGCGCGATGTGTTTGCGGCGCACTTCGGCCAGGTGGACGTCGATAGCTATGAGGTCGCATCCGGCGTCTCAGCCATGCCCGCAGGCGATGACACCTTCGCCGGCGCGGAAAACCGGGTGCGCAGCCTGCTGGCCCTCAATCGGGAACGGAACTTGGGTGCAGCGTACTGCGTGGGGCTGGAAGGCGGGATGGCCGAGTGGCACGGCCGCTGGCTGTCGTTCGGGGTGCTGTGCATCGGCGATGCGGCGGGGCGTCTCGGCTTCGGCGTGTCGCCCATGTACGAGCTGCCGCCCGGCATCATCGCGGCGCTGGCCGGCGGGGAGGAACTGGGGACGGTCATCGACCGGCTCAGCGGGCAGCACAACTCCAAGCAGCGGGGCGGGGCCATCGGCTACCTGACGCAGGGCCGCGTGGATCGGCGGCTGCTCTACGCGCAGGGGTTGGAGATGGCCCTGGTGCCTTTTCTGAATTCAGAGATGTACGGCGCGGCCTGAGTGACAGTCGGCGGTCTGCTCGCGGCCGGCTGTGCCGCCACAGGCGATACGCGCTACTTGATCTGCGCTAACTGGTCGTTCACATCCTCCAGGTCGAACGCCTCGGGATCGAAGCTGCCGCCGATCCATTCCAGCATCTCGTCGTGTTCGGGATGCTCGGGGTCGCGGATGGCTTCCAGGAAATCCGGGTAGCTCCAGATGCCGCCCACATCTTCCGGCGGACAGGCGCGCTTGCCGGTCAGGCAGCGCGGATAGTGCACGCCGGGCTCTGGCGGCAGGACCTTTTCAACTTCCAGCACGTGTTCCCAGGAGTCCCCGAAGTCATACTCATAGCGGAACTTGAACTTCTCGCCACTGACGAATTGCTTTAGCTTCACGGCCCGATCGCTGCGGATGCCTAAGTCGGGATCAGGCTGCCCGTACTCCATGTTGCCGATCCGGAAGGCATGGAGGTGGTAATCCTCCCATCCCATGACGATCTGCAGGATGGTGTGCAAGCGCACGAGCGTGATATCATCCCGCACCTGGATGCGCCGCCAGATGGGCGGTCTGATGCCGTTTAGCGTGACCTTGATCTGATAGATGGTCGACTGTGAGGGTGGGGGTTTAGCGGGCATGATCTTACTCCTCATACTCCTCGAAATCATCTGACAGACGATCAAACGCAGGGGGACCGAGCTGTGCAACGTAATCGAAATTGCCCTCGCCTGCCGTGCGCATCAACTGCTGGAGGATGGCCTGCACATTGTCGTGCGGGCCGCTTATGAAGAGCGGCTTACCCTCTTTGCCGAACTCGATTCGTCCGGTCACGGGGTGCGCGTCAGGCGAATCGAGCACGAGTTGGGCGAGCTTGAAGTCAGCATCAGGGCGGAAACCCCAGCGGGCAGCGTATTCGACGCCTCCGTCTTCTTCACTGTCTGCCTCCTCGTATGAACCTACAGCAACTCCGCCAGCGTCCACCACTCGCCGGGAGTCGCTTCGTAGCGGATGCCGGGGCGGGCCATACCCGCTGTTTCCAGAGTAGCCAGCGCGGCTGCGGCCTCTGCCTTGGGCCAGCCGAACAGAGCTTCGACCTGCCGCGCCTGGGCCGCACCGACCGAACGCAGATATAGCTCCACCAGACGCGTGCGCGCGGCGGCCTGGCGGATGGGTCGCGCCTGCTCTGCCAGGTCAGGGTAGTAGCGGTGCGTCAGCTCGTAGATGAAGGCGTACTTCCACGCGCCCACCTGCGCGACGCCGGTCGGCAGCAGCTTGAAGTCGGCCTGGAGCGTGAGCATGGCCCGGTTGAACGCGGCATCGCTCTCGCGCGTGGTCATGCGGGCGGCCCGGCGGAGGGCCGGGCTGTCCAGCGGCCCCTGGCTCAACAGCGCCTCGTAGATGGTTTTGGCCTCGTGGCTCAATCGCCCCTCGCGGTACTGCTGCAGGTAATCCTCCTCGGGCGCACCGTAGTTCTCCGACAGGGCATAGAAATAGGGCAGCGCATCGTGCGCGATGAAGGTGGATTTCTTGCGTAGGACCTTCGCGTAGTACCACACGCGGGCGCCGAGCAGCTCATCTTTCCAGCCCCAGGTCACATGGCCTGGGTCGTCGTGCGCGTCCGGCACGGGGCGGTCACCGGCCACCGCGGCCCACAGGCTCGGCAGCTCGGTCCCCTTGACGGGCCAGAAGAACATGAATCCGCGTTCGTTGACGAACGCGATGGCCTGCTTCTTGGTGTGGATGCGCAGGTCCGGCGTCAGGCGGTAGGTCCGGCGGCGATAATCGGTGATGCGGTCGAAAGCAGGTAGGGTCATGGTCGTGGCGTGCGCTATCTGGCAGAACAAACCAGGTTTCTGCCAGAAACCTGGTTTGTTTGGGGAGTCGGGCGACCGCAGGTCGCCGCTACTGCGGGCGGTTGTCGAGCACCGCTTCGATGCGCTCCAACACCTCGTCGGTCAGCTTCGGCAGCACGTCGAGCGCCTTCATGTTCTCATGGACCTGCTCGGCCCGGCTCGCGCCGGTGATTACGGTGCTGACGTTCGGGTTGGTGAGGCACCAGGCCAGCGCCATCTGCGCGGTCGTGCAGCCCAGCTCGTCCGCGATGGGTTTGAGCTGCCTGACCTTCTCGATGCGCTCCGGCGTGACCGCGGAGTTGCGCAGCCACTCGTAGCCCTGCAGCGAGGCGCGTGAACCTTCGGGAATGCCGTCGTTGTACTTGCCGGTCAGCACGCCGGACGCCAGCGGGCTCCAGATGGTGGTGCCGTAGCCCAGGTCGCGGTACAGCGGCGCGTATTCCCGCTCGAAGCGGTCCCGCCACAGCATGTTGTACTGCGGCTGCTCCATGCTCGGCGGGGTCAGCCCATACTGCCGGGCGATGCCGTCGGCTGCCATGATTTCTGCCGCGCTCCATTCCGAGGTGCCCCAGTAGAATGCCTTGCCCTGCTTGATGACGATGTCCATCGCGCGGACGGTCTCTTCGATGGGCGTCTCTGGGTCGGGCCGGTGGCAGAAGACCAGGTCTACATAATCCATCTGCAGCCGCCGGAGCGCGCTATTGACACCCTCGATGACGTGCTTGTGCGACAGGCCGGTGTCGTTCGGGCCATTGCCGCCCCAGAAGATCTTGGTGGAGACGACCACGCTCTCCCGGCGCCAGCCCAGCTTCTTGATCACGTTGCCCATGACGACTTCGGCGTTGCCCGCGGCATAGCCCTCGGCGTTGTCGAAGAAGTTGACGCCGTGCTCGTAAGCTGCGGCCATGCACTGTTCAGCCGTATCCTGGCCGACCTGTCCACCATAAGTCACCCATGCACCGAGCGACAATGCGCTCAACTTCACCCCGGCCTTGCCCATCCGACGATATTCCATGAACGATTTCCCTCCATTTTTGTGTGAACATGCATTTTCGATTCGATAGCGCCATTATACACGATGTGTGGCGGATGCTGGAAGCTGGCCGCTAGAAGCTGGAAACTGGAAGCTGGAAACTGGCGAATGGAAGAGTGCCAGGAAGGGATATTGGAGTGGAGGCTTCAGCCCGTCAGGCAGGCTGTTCACGTACACGACCCACCCGGCTAAAGCCTTCACTCCAGTATTACCGAGACCACCTTTCCAGCTTCCAGTTCTTAGCTTCCGACCTCCAGCCGCACGGCGTTGCCGGATGGATCGCGAACGAGCAGCGCGTCCTCGTGCAACTCAACGCGAGCGCCGGCGGCCTCCAGGCGCGTCCGGGTCGCCTCCAATGCAGCCATATCAGGCAGCAGCAGTGTGAAATGTTCCAAGCCAACCGAGTCCGGCGGCGGGGATGCTGCACCCGCGCTGGCCCATGTGTTGACCCCCACGTGATGATGATACCCACCCGCGGACAGGAAGGCCGCCGACGCGCGGCCGCGCGCGGCAGCTGCTGACGGGTAGCGCTGCATGAGGTCGAGCCCCAAGCCGCGCGTGTAGAAGTCTTCCGCCTCGGCGAGGTCTCGTACCTGCAGGTGGATGTGCCCCATGCGCGTGCCGCGGGGCAGCCCTTCCCACTCGCCGCCGGATTCGGCCAGCACGGCCTCAGCGTCGAGCGACTCCGTCACCATCGACAGCTCGCCGTCCTCAAACGGCCATTCGGCGCGCGGGCGGTCGCGATAGATCTCGATGCCGTTGCCGTCCGGGTCGGCCAGGTACAGCGCCTCGCTGACGCCGTGGTCGGACGCCCCCTGAAGGGGATAGCGCGTGTCCAGCAGCCGCCGCAAGGTCGCACCCAGGCTGGCGCGATCCGGCACGAGGATGGCAAAGTGATACAGCCCGGTCGAGCGCGGCGGGCGGGATCGGGCGTTCGGCGCGGCAGAGAGCACGAGCAGCGCCCGGCCGTCAAGGCCGTGCAACGTGACAGTATCGGCGTTGGATGCCTGGGGTTGCGGCTGTAACCCCAGCACATCGCGATAGAAACCAAAGGCTCGATCCATATCAGCCACGCGCAGGTGTACGGGCCCCATAGTCGTCTCTGGGGGTAGTTGGTTCATACGTCTGCACTCTCCATCCTCGGTAGTTTACCTGCCCGCGCCGGTTTTCGCTGTTTGATGGCGTACAAAGTAGGGCATGTCTGAACGTTCGTCGGGCCGGCGGATATGCTACAATGGGCCTCACGCCATAGGAGGAATCTGCTCGTGATCGAACAACTGCGTATGCTGGAAGAGTTTCATCGAATTTTCGGCGCACACATGGAGACGGCGCCGACCGCGGTTCTATCACCCGAGACTGTCGCACTCCGCGTCAGCCTCATCCAGGAGGAGCTGAACGAGTACCGGGAGGCTGCGGAAGCGGGCGACCTTGTTGAGATTGCCGACGCGCTCAGCGACCTGATGTACGTCGTCCTGGGCACGTATGTCGCCCACGGCTTGCAGGACGTGGCCGAACCGCTCTTCGCGGAGGTCCACCGCAGCAACATGAGCAAGCTGGACGCGGCGGGCGCGGTCATCTACCGGGCGGACGGCAAGGTGCTCAAGTCGGACCGCTGGACGCCGCCCGATCTGGCGCCGATCCTCGAAGCCGCCGGGCCATGAAGCGGCTGTACATCGCATACACGGGCGGAACCATCGGGATGCGGCGCACCGCGGACGGCTATGCGCCCGCGCCGGGTTTCCTGGCCGAGCAGATGGCCGCGATGCCGGAGCTGGCCGACCCGGCCATGCCCGCCTATGACCTGCACGAGTACGCGCCGCTGCTCGACTCGTCGAACATGCAGCCGGCGGACTGGGTGCGCATCGGCCAGGATATCGTCGCACATTATGATGCCTACGATGGTTTCATCGTGTTACACGGCACGGACACGATGGCCTACACTGCGTCGGCGCTGCCGTTTTTCCTCCGCGGCCTCGCCAAGCCGGTCATCATCACCGGCTCGCAGATTCCGCTGGCCGAGGTGCGCAACGATGCGCGGGCCAACCTCATTGCGTCCATGTGGATTGCCGCGCACGCGCCTGTGCCGGAGGTGTGCCTCTACTTCGGGAACAAGCTGCTGCGAGGCTGTCGTGCGACGAAGGTGGATGCAGACGGACTGGACGCCTTCGACTCGCCCAACTATCTGCCGCTCGGCACCGTGGGCGTCAGCGTGGAGATCGACCGCAGTCGCCTGGCCCATCCCGCCTATGCCGGGCCGCTGGCCCCGGTCTGGCCGGTGAGGCCCGCCACGGTGGGCGCGTTCCGCCTGTTCCCCGGGCTGTCACCGGACCTGCTGGCCAATGTGCTCCAGCCGCCGCTGCAGGGGCTGGCGCTCTTGGCCTTCGGCGTGGGTAATGGGCCGGACCGCGACGATCGGTTTCTCGCGGCCCTCGCGGAGGCAACCGCACGCGATGTGGTGATCGTCGCCATCACCCAGTGCCTGCGCGGGAGCGTATGCCTCAGCGAGTATGCCGCAGGATCGGCGCTGGCCCGCGCGGGGGTCATCAGCGGGTACGACATGACCACCGAGGCAGCCCTGTGTAAGCTATTCTTCCTGTTCGGCTGCGGGCTGACGCCTGCTGAGGTACGCCAGCGCATCGGGGAGAACCTGTGCGGGGAGCTGACCCGTTGAGCGCAACCACGGAATGAACGGACCACGCGGAAGGCTGGTCCTGGCCTTGTGAAGGGTGCTGTGCTGCGGCGGTTCTCCCGGTTTGTGCTCGTCATCCTGCTGATCGAGTTCCTTGACGAATTCGTCTTCGGCGCGCGCGAGGCAGCCTGGCCCCTCATCCGCGATGACCTCGCCCTCTCCTATGCAGAGATCGGCATACTCCTCAGCGTTCCCGGCTTCATCAGCAACGCGGTTGAGCCCCTCCTGGCGGTGCTCGGCGATGTGTGGCGGCGCAAGGCACTGGTCGTGGGCGGTGGGTTGGCGTTTACCCTGGCATTGCTGCTGACCACGGCGGCGCCGGGTTTCGTCGTTCTGCTGATTGCGTTCATCCTGATGTACCCCGCGTCCGGCGCGTTCGTCAGCCTGTCACAGGCGACGTTGATGGACCTGGAGCCGGAGCGCCGCGAACAGAACATGGCGCGCTGGACCTTCGCCGGGTCGCTCGGCGTCGTAGGCGGCCCATTGGCGTTGGCCGGCGCGTCACTGCTCGGCTGGGGCTGGCGCGGCACCTTCCTCGGCATGGCCGGCCTGCTGCTGCTGCTGACGGTCATCAGCCGCCGGATGCCGTACCCCGACGGCGCACACGGCGAGCGTCTGACGCTGGCGCCGCTCAGGCAGGGCCTGCTGGATGCGGTCGGGCAACTGCGTCAGGGGCCGGTCCTGCGCTGGCTGGTGCTGTTGCAGTTCAGCGATCTTATGCTGGACGTTCTCCTCGGCTTTCTGGCGCTTTACTTCGTGGATGTGGCCGGCGTCACGCCTGCGCAGGCAGGCATCGCCGTCGCGGTGTGGACGGGGGTGGGGCTGGCCGGTGACCTGCTGCTGATACCGCTGCTGGAGCGGGTCAAGGGATTGCACTATCTGCGCATCAGCGCAGTGCTCGAACTGCTCCTGTTGCCGGCCATGCTGCTCGCCCCAAGTTATGAGCTAAAGCTGGTGATTCTGGGTGCGCTGGGGTTCTTCAATTCCGGTTGGTATGCGATCCTGCAGGCACAGTTGTACGCGGCGCTGCCGGGACGGAGTGGGACGGCCCTGGCGGTGAATAACCTGGCCGGCCTCGCCGGTTCGCTGATTCCGTTGGCGCTGGGCCTCGTCGCGCAGAGCTACGGACTGACTGCGGTGATGTGGCTGCTGCTGGCCGGGCCGGTGGCGCTGCTCGCCGGGCTGCCGCGCAGCGCCCGCTGATGGCGAGCGTCACGCGGCCCGTATCTGCGCCCTCGCCGGAACGCGTGGTCTTCCTGCTTGGCCTCGGCACGGCCATTTCGCTCCTGGGCGACAGCACCCTCTACATCGTTCTCCCGCGGCCGGAGATTGCCGCGCAGGCCGGCGTGAGCCTGGTGACGGTCGGCCTGCTGCTCGGCGCGAACCGGGCCGTGCGTATGTTGACCAACGGCCTGGCCGGTCTCCTGTATGACCGGCTGCCCCGTCACCGGCTGCTGGCGGTCGCGCTGGCCCTGGGCGCGCTATCCACCCTCCTATTCGCGGTCGGGCACGGCCCGGCGCCGCTCCTGCTCTCCCGGCTGTTGTGGGGTGCAGCCTGGTCCGGCATCTGGGTGGGCGGCAACGCAGTTGTGCTCGATGTCGCGTCACTGCAGAATCGCGGCAGATTGAGCGGGCAATACCAGATGTGGTTCTTCGTGGGCACGGGCGGCGCGGCGCTGCTGGGCGGGCTGCTGACGGACCTGGTGGGCTTCCGGCCTGCGCTGTGTATCGGCGGCGGGCTGACGCTGCTGGCCGCGCTCATGTGGGCGCGGGCGCTGCCCGACCTCAACATCGGCGCAGTCACGCACCTGACGCTGCCGTCCGCCGCGACAGGCGCCGATGGTTTCCCCTGGCCGGCTGCCCTGGTTGCCGCCGTGCCGATGTTTGTCACGCGGTTTGTCTTTGCAGGCGTGGCCTCAGCCACCGCCATCCTGTGGCTGAGCAACCTGGTGGGCGAGGGGTTGACGGTCGGACGGCTGGCGCTGCCGTTGGCAACGTTGACCGGCGCGTTTGTCGCGCTGCGCGCGCTGGTCAGCGTCGCGGGGGCGCGGGTCGCCGGTCACCTGGCAGACCTGGCCGGCCGGCGCTGGCAGACGACAGCTGCCGTGCTGCTGGCCGGCGGTGCGGGCGTCTGGCTGGCGGCCGACCCGCGCGTTGGAATTGCTGTCGCCGGGGCGCTGGCGGCTGCGGTGGCCGCCGGGGGCGTGCAGGCCCTCGCGCCGGTGCTCGTCGGTGATCACGGCCAGCCTGCGCTGCGCGGGCGGATGCTGAGCGTGGTGTACACCCTGGGCGACCTGGGCAGCGCGGTCGGCCCGCCGCTGGCCCTGGGGCTGATGGCATGGCTTCCACTTGGCACTGTGTACCGGCTCTGTGCGGTGCTGCTCGGCTGTACGGTGGTTTTCGCGCTGTGGCAGGCACGGCGCGGCCGTTGAAGCCTGTCGCCCCGGCAACGCAGGATGTGGTATGATGGCTATCGGTGCTGCAAAGGAGCAGCTTCTCCCCCGACCAGCACAAGGAGGATCGTGCAATGAATGCCCGAGAACGGGTACGTGCTGCCCTCACTCACCAATCTCCCGATCGCCCACCCAAGGCCCTGGCGTTTTGGGAGGAGCGCCTGCCCGGCATGGCGGATACGGCCGCAGAACTGCGCCTCGATGTGCGCTTTGTGGATTTCACCCCGCCCGCCGACCAGAAGGACTTCCTGGCCTATCTCCGCAGCCTGCCTCCCGATGTCCACCTGGGCAACCTGCGGCAACTGCTGCCTTACCACCAGTGGAACTATCACCCGGAGCACGGCCCGCGCGGGCCCCTCTCGGCTGCGGAGACGCTGGCGGATTTCGCTGCATTCATCGTGCCGCAGGTCATCGCACCGGACGCGCCGGGCGAGGTTGCCGCGCAGGTTGCGGCCTATCACGCCCGCGGCTGGGCTGTCGCCGGCTCGCCGCCTCACCTGGGCGGTGAACTGTTCGAGAGCGGCTACCGGCTCCGCGGCTTCGCCACATTCCTGGAGGACCTGCGACTGCGGCCCGCACTGGCGCACTACCTGCTGGACCAGCTCGGCGCGCTGGCGCTGCACAGCGCGGTGATCCTGGCGCGCGCCGGGGTCGATATCCTGCTGCTGGACGATGACGTGGCGATGGCGAGCGGCATGATCATCAGCCCGGCGACCTGGCGGACCTTCTTCAAGCCGCGGCTGGCGGAGATCATCCGGGCCGCGCGGTCAGCCGCGCCGGAGCTCCTGGTCTTCTATCACTCGGATGGCGACTTTTCGCTGATTCTGCCCGACCTGGTTGACATTGGCGTGGATGTCATCAATCCCATTCAGCCCGACTGCATGGACGCCGTGGCGATCAAGCAGGCGTTCGGCGACCGGCTGGCGCTGTGGGGCACTGTCGGGACCGCGGCGCTCTGGGAGCACGGCTCGCCGGAGGATATCCGCGCGGAGGTGCGGCTGCGGGCGCGTACGCTCGGCCCCACCGGCCTGCTGCTATGTCCGGCCTACGATATTGACTTCGCGCCGGTGGAGAATGTGCTGGCCTTTGCGCAGGCCGTCGAGGAAGTGGCCGGGTAGCGGGAGCGCGCCGAACGGTCGGATGCACAACTGCACATCCGACCGCCGGGCCGGTGACGGTCGAAGCCTAATGCTTCGTCGAGATATTCAGGAGCCGATAGATCAGGCAGAAGCCTGTGGCCGCCGTGAACAGCGCCACCGCCGCCAGAACGATCAAGACCACTTTGAGGACGGTATCCGTGACGGCGAACAAGGCGATGAGCAGCAGCGCAATGCCGATGATGGCGCGGATGATCCGGTCGGTCGAGCTTTCGTTGACTGTCATGCGGGCCTTCCTTTCTGCTATTGAAGATAGCCGAGCCACTTCTCCTGGTAGTCGATCATCGTGTTGAGCATCTCCTCCATGCCGTGATACCGGTTGACGACCGGGTCAACCAGCAAAGCCTGGAGTGCAGCCGCTTTCGATTTGTGGATGATGGCCTCCGCCGTGAGGTCGTGGACTGCGGCCTGGTTCATCAGCAGGCCGGTGAAGCCGCGCGGCAGCACACCCGGCGAGATACCGTGCAGCCCGGCCCTATCCACCGTGGCCGGGACTTCGACCACCAGCCAGTCGGGCAGGCCGGCAATCAACCCATTGTTCGGTATGTTCACCGCGGCTTCTTCGTAACCCGCATCGGTCACGATGCCCTCGATGATGGGCACGATTCGCTCCTTCAGCCGCAGCTCGATCTTCGGCTCGATAGTGGAGAGAAACATCTTATAGAAGCGGTAGAAGTCGAGAATGCCCTTGTGGTCGGTGACATCGTACGCCCACTGGATGTACTCTCCGAAATGGCTGTCGCTGGTGATGGGCATCAGGCCGAATTTTTCCAGGATGACCTGGAACACGCGGCGTTCGGGCCATGCTTCGGTCATCACTCCGGACATATCCCCGGTCTCCTCCGGCCAGCGCCCGGTCTCCTTGAAGTACTTATAGATGCCCTCCAGCGACGGCATGTTGCCGAAGAACATTGGCGCGCGGGCGCGGATATCCGGATAGGCGTCTGCCCCGGTCTCACGGTAACGGGCCGACGCCACGACGCTGAAGTGGTTGAGGCCGCCCGCGCGCACTTCCAGCGCTTCGTACGGCACGCCCAGAATGTGCGGCAAGAACTGCGCGAGCGAGGCTATCTCGTGGCACAGGCCGAAGAACTTCAGGTCAGGGAAGGCCCGCGTGACGGTCGTGCAGATGCGGCTCATCGGGTTGCTGAAGTTGGCGACGTACGCATCGGGGCAGATGCGCTGGATATCGGCGCAGATGTCGAGGATGGGCGGTGTGATGCGCAGCGCATGGAACAGGCCGCCTGGCCCGCCGTTCTCGCCGTAGACTTGCAGGATGCCATACTGCTGCGGGATGCGCCAGTCCTGCTCCCACAGTTCGAAGCGGTCGCCGACCTCGATGGAGATGACCACGAAATCAGCTCCGCGCAGGGCGGTGGGCCGGTCGATCGTCGCAGAGACCGTGAACGGCAGGCCTGCGCTTTCGATGAAGGCGCGGGCCTGCTGCTCCATCGCAGCCAGCGTGACCGGATTGATGTCGTGGAGCACGATCTCGCTGCCTGCGAGCACCTTGCTCTGCAGGATATCGCCGATCGTGCTGGTGCCGAACTGGGCGCTGCCTGCGCCGATGAGGACGATGCGATGTGTCATGTTATGCCCCTTTCACTGTAGAGGTTGACTGTGCGCGGTGTCCGGGCGATACGTCCGCCTAGCGGACGACGCCGACTGACGGCACCATGCGCTCGTAGTGCACCGACTGGAGCCCCAATCGCCCGCCGGCCACCGTTGCCAGGCCCGACAGGAAGAAGAGCTGGCTGGAGCCGCCGCCGTCCATATTGACCGCCTGCACCGCGCCCATCTCGGCCATGAACTCGGCCAGCTCGATGAGGGTCGCGCCGGCGCTGTCCAGCCGCGCGTCGCGTACCCCGCCCGTCTCGGAGCCGACCAGGACGGTGACCAGGATCTCTCCGGCGCGCGTGACCCCCACGCCCACCCGACCCGCGCGGGTGCGGTCCACGTCCAGCGGAAACATGGTCGGCACGACGCCCACCTCGCGGCTGCCGTCCGGCAGGGGCCGATCCGTCCAAAACGCTTCCTCGGCCAGCGTGCTATCCGTCAGGCTGACCGCACCGTCGGCCAGCAGTTGCGGGCCCGCCTGCAACGCCTGCCGGATGCCTGCGTGACGGTAATCCCGGAATCGGTAGTTTGCCTGGCCTGCCATCAGCCCGGCGCGGTCAGCGTCCGATAGCGCCTCCGGCGCGCAGGAGAGCACGAAGCCGTTCTGTGGAATCTCCAGCTCACCGCCCTGCTTGTAGCTGACAACCTGGCAGTTCACGATGGTGAATTCGTGGCGCTGCGGCGCGGGTGGGGTGAACCCGATGACCCGCCCGTGGGCGGGGATGGCCCAGCGCCGGGTGTATGCCGTCACAGGCGCCGGAGTGTCCACGGCGAACGGAAGCGCAGTTGGGTCGTCTCCAACGCATAGGTCCACATCGGCCAGCCCGAACACGCCCGTCTTCCAGCTGCCGTCCGCCCGTTGGAAGATGGTTGCGCGCGGGTAGAGCGGCGGACGCTGGATCTCGCCCTCGCTGACGAACAGGTTGAAGGGCTCGCCCAGGCCCGAGTGATGGCTGAGGCAATCGTTCGGCTCCAGCAGGAAGAACGCAGTGTTGAACGCGGCCAGCGGATTCGCATGCCAGACCAGCTCGCGCACATAGCCGATGCGGTCGATTGCGATGACATCCTCGAGCGGATGCACGCCCGCCAGATCATCATCGCCCGTCGCTATCCAGGGAGCCGTGTAGAGATGCAGCCGGTTCTCGGCTTGCAGCCAGGCGACGACCGCCTCGCCCCGCGCCCGCCAGGTGGCTTCGGTCGCGGGCGCCGCAACCTGCCATGTCCCGGCCCGGCGGTGCAGCCAACCCCGCGCAACCAGTTGGCGCAGGGTGTAGGTCACAAGTGAGTTGGCGCTGAGCAGCGTCTCCCCCTCGTCTGTCGTGGGCGAGATGCCCGGAAAGAGGTCGGCGGCGGCCTGGTCCTCTGCCAGCCTCAGCCATGCGACGATGCGCGGGCGTTGGCGCTTCATGTACATGGCGCGCAGGAAGCGGATGTGGCTGAGCATGTGGAGCTTGGGTGCAGGGTCGCGCTGGTCGAAGTCGCGCAGCGTGAGCCGCTCGGCTCCGCAGCGCAGACAGGCGAAGTCAGTGTAGCTGTCGTCGTGCCAGAAGATGCGCCCGCGGGTCAGGGCCGCGCCCGGCACCTCCGTAGTTGTGGAGAGCAGGTCGCGGCGGCGTGCGATGCTATGATTCATGATCGCTCCAGGATGGCGCAGTCGGGTACGCAGGCGACTGAGCCGGAGGCGGGTGCTCAAAACACAGGAGTTGGTGCGAGTATACCGGCGGCCCTGTCCGATGTCAAACAGGCTGACAGGGCTTGCGCTGCGGGTGTATACTGGATGTGTCGATGGCGCATCCATATGGCAGGAGGTGACTCATGAGCGAGCCGCAGGCAAGTTGGCCCAGGCGATTCATTCGCTGGCTCTTCGGGGGGCCGTTCCAACAGTTACCGCCTCAGTTTGGCAGCACGGTGCCGCCTGACCTGCAGAAGTTCGAGGAAATGGCCGAGAATGCCACTCGCCAGGGGGTGGGCCAGGTGGCGCGCAGCGCGCCGGTGCATCATGCGAAGACGCAGCCGGCGCGGACTGATAGCTCTCTCGAAAGGCAGTAGGGCGATCAGTCGCGCTGAATACGGGGTGGCCGCGCAATGCGCACGGGCAGCCCGACCGGCGCTGCCGGGATGCCCGTGCAAACGGTCACCGTTACGACCCGGTCATCTGGCCGGGGGTACGACAAACCTGACCGCTGACGGCAGCAGGTGCGCGGTGATCGGCCCAGGCTCCAGCACCTCGCCGTCAGCCTGGATGGCCTGGCGCGGTTCGGCAACGACCTCGATTTTTCGTCCCCGCCAGTGCTCCAGCGGCGCAATTCTTTCATCCTGGCGCACGACGCTGGCCGCAAGTGAGACGATGGCTTGTACGTCCGCGCGTCGAATGACCAGGACATCCAGCAGCCCGTCGCCCATGTCAATCACCTGCTCCAGGTTGAGGCCGGGGATGCCGAAGTTGCCGCCGTTGGCGATCAGGCAGGTTACGCCCTGGGTCTGCCGTTGCTCGCCGTCCACCGTAATCGTGTATTGCACGGCCTCGACGGTGCGGACCGCCTGGATCGAAGAGAACGCATACGCCAGGAAGCCGAGACGGTCCTTCGCCTCGCGGTCCGCGCTCTCCGCCAGCTCGCCAGGGATGCCGATGCCGACGGCAATCAGGAAGTGCTTATCTCGGATCCGGCCCATGTCCACCTGGCGCAGTGCGAGCTCGTCGCTTGCCAGTAAGGCCGCGGCGGCTTCCAGGTCTGTGGGAATGCCCAGCGCCAGCGCAATGGCGTTTGCGGTGCCGCCGGGCAGGATGGCGAGCGGGACCTCCGTGCCGACAAGTCCGGCAGCCGCCTCCGTGACTGTGCCGTCGCCGCCGTACACGACCACGGCATCGACGCCTGCGGTCGCGGCTTCGCGCGCCAGGCGCTCCGCGTCGCCCGCATCCTTGGTAATGAACACATCCCAGTCGATCCCCGCACCACGGAAGACCGTGTTGAGGACATTGAGCATGGGCCTGTCCTGCCCCGATGCAGGATTGATGATGACGTGGACACGATTCAGCTTCACTGCACACTCCTCCTTCTCATCGACATCGATACCCATACAGCGATGAGTGTACGGCTGCTCACGTGGCTCGCTCTGTGAGCATTGCCACTATTTGTCTCCGCATCTTGTCTTTCTTTTTCGGTGTATGACCGGCGGCATCGCACGCACGTTCGGGTGTGCGTTTGCGAGATCCAGCCAGGCTGATTATACTTCGTCTATGGCCGCCTGTCACCGAGCGGGCCCAGTTGGGCGCGTTTCATACTGGGGGCGAACGCGGCCAGCGCGCATACGCGAATGGCGCTGCGGCGCTGGGCACGGATACACGAATATCCCGCCGCGGCGCACACGATTCGCGTATTCGTGGCGCGCCAGCGCATTCGTTGATCCGCGATGGCCGCGCCCCCAACGTGAAACGCACCCGCCCAGTTGAGGTCAAGGTAGCAATGTTGGAAACTCACGAGATTCATGAGGCTTTTGAGAGCTCTCGCCATGCGGTTGTTTTTCCTGGTGATTGCCTTGAATTGCTGCGCTCTATTCCCGATGGCGTGATTCAGCTTGTCGTCACATCCCCTCCCTATAACATTGGCAAGGAGTATGAAACAAGGCTTGACCTTCAAGCGTACCTTGTGCAGCAGGCTCAGGTGATTCGTGAGTGCGTGCGGGTTCTCTCACCCCAGGGGAGCATCTGCTGGCAAGTGGGCAACTATGTCGATAACGGCGCCATCATTCCGCTTGACACAATTCTCTATCCGGTATTCCGTGATCTTGGCCTCAAGATGCGCAACCGCATTATCTGGCACTTTGAGCATGGTCTTCACTGCTCGAACCGGTTTTCGGGGCGCTATGAGACGATCATGTGGTTCACCAAGTCCAAGGATTACGTCTTCAATCTCGACCCTGTGCGGGTGCCACAGAAATATCCCGGCAAGAAGCACTTCAAAGGCCCCAAGGCAGGACAGTATTCGGGCAATCCACTCGGCAAGAATCCGGGCGATGTGTGGATCATCCCGAATGTCAAGAGCAATCATGTCGAGAAGACCGAGCACCCCTGTCAGTTTCCCGTGGAGCTTGTGGAACGGCTGGTTCTCTCCCTGACCAATGAGGGCGACTGGGTGTTGGATCCATTCCTCGGTACGGGGACAAGCGTGATTGCCGCAGTCCTGCATGACAGGCGCGGGGTGGGTGCTGAGATCATGCCCGAATATGTGCAGTTGGCTGTGACGCGGGTTCGGCAGGCATTGGCAGGCACGCTAAAGACGCGGCCGATGAACCGCCCCGTCTACGATCCGCGTGACGCCGGCAGCAAACTCACTCAATCGCCCTGGGTCGAACCGGCGACCGAGTTGCAGCTAGACAGATTCATCAAAGATCGAGGGGTAGTCGAAGTGCAGTCCGGCAGGGACGCGGAGTCCCTGCCGTGCCACTCGTGATGATCGGTGTAGACCTCTGATCCCTTACCATAACAGCGGAAAGTGCGTCTGCTATGGGAAGGTAACGTGGGGAAGTTACGCCTTGCCCATGTCTCGTAACTGGTCGAGGCAGCGCGCGACCACCTCCAGCGGCGGGTACTTGTAGCTCTCCTGCTCGACGATGTACCACTCGGTCTTGCCCTCGCGCTCGCACAGGTCGAACACCCGCTGCCACGGCACGTCGCCCTCTCCAATCAACGCGGTCGGGTCCGTGGCCGAGTGCTCCTTGAGGTGCACGGTGATGGCGCGACCGGGATAGCGCGCGATGTAGGGGATCGGGTCGCCGCCGCCGTGCAGCGCGTTGCCGATGTCGAGCTGCATGATGACATCGTGCCGCGTGTTGCCGAAGAAGGTGTCCCAGGGAAGTTCGCCATCCATCGGTTGAAACTCCACCCAGTGGTTGTGATAGCCCGTGCGCATGCCATACGGCTGCAGCCGTTCGGCCACGTCGTTGAAGACCTGCGCGGTGTCGCGCCAGGCCGCGCGCGAGCTGCGTCGCGCTTCGGTCAGCCCGGGCACGATGAGGTACTCGTTGCCGAGGACCTGGTTGAATTCCACCGTGCGGGGCAGTTCGTCGCCCAGCAGTGTGTCCAGCCCGATGTGCGTGCCGCAGCACTTGAGCCCCACGCCGTCGAGCAGGCGGCGCAGCTCCTGCGCGCCGTAGCCGTAGTATCCTGCGAACTCCACACCTGCATAACCCATCTGCGCCACCGCTTCCAGCGTGCGGGGCAGGTCGCGGGCGCAATCCTCGCGAATCGAGTAGAGCTGTAGACCGACCGGAATCATGACCTTCCTCCTGTTGCGATTGGATGTCGAGCCTGACGGAATGTAACACCGCCAGTTTATCATACAGCTTGAACATCTGTGCAAGTGTTGACAAAACAAATCCCATCGTATATGCTGGCAACCGGTTCCGGGCCGGTTATCCCGGTCGGGGAGGGCGTTTCGTGGATCCTTTGGCCTATTGGATCGGATTCAACCGGGTGCGCGGCATCGGGCCGGCGCGATTCCGTGCGTTGGTGGATGCCTGTGGCTCCGTCGAAGCCGCCTGGGCAGCGCCGGAGAGTATGCTGCGCGATGCCGGGCTCGACCGGCGATCCGTGGCAACCCTGCTGACGGCGCGAGAGCAGTTGGACCTCGCGGCGGAGTTGGCCCGGGTGGAGCGGGCCGGTGTGCGCGTGCTGACTTGGGATGACCCGGCCTACCCGCAGCGATTGCTGAACATCTACGACCCGCCGTTCGTCCTGTATGTGCGCGGCGAGCTGAAGCCGGAAGATGATTGGGCGGTCGCCATCGTCGGCACACGCGGGGCTTCGGTCTACGGGCTGGAGGCTGCGCGGCGGCTGGCCGGCGACCTGGCGGCCGCGGGCGCGACGATCATCAGCGGCCTGGCGCGCGGCATCGATGCACAGGCCCATCGGGCGGCTCTGGATGCCGGCGGCCGCACGCTGGCGGTGCTGGGCTCGTCTGTGGACGTGATTTATCCCTCCGATAATCGCAAGCTGGCCCACGATGTCATTGCCAACGGCGCGCTGCTCAGCGAGTATGCGCTGGGCACGCAGCCGGAAGCCAGCAACTTCCCTCCTCGCAACCGCATCGTCAGTGGGCTGAGCCGGGGTGTCATCGTCATCGAGGCCGGGGAGCAAAGCGGCGCGTTGATCACTGCGCGCTTCGCTGCGGAGCAGGGGCGGGACGTCTTTGCGGTCCCGGGCAGCATCTTCGCTCGCAACAGCCAGGGCACGAACCGGCTGATTCGCGACGGCGCGACGCCCATCACATCTGCCAACGATGTGCTGGAGGCCCTCAACCTGAAGGCCGTCCCACAGCAGGTCGCCACCCAGATGCTCTTCCCGACGGACGAGACCGAGGCGCGGTTGCTGGACAAGCTGGGCGAAGAGCCGGTCCACGTAGACGAGGTGAGCCGCAGCACCGGCCTGCCGATTGCCACTGTGACCAGCACTTTGGCCCTCATGGAATTGAAGGGCCTGGTGCGCCAGGCGGGCGGCATGACCTATGTCCGGGCGCATGAGGCGCGCGCGGCTTACCGAACCAGTTGAGAGATGTCATTTCGGAGGATGAAATGCTGTATGCGGTGATCATGGCCGGCGGGTCGGGCACGCGTTTGTGGCCGCTCAGCCGCCAGAGCCAACCCAAGCAAGCATTGAAGCTGTTGGGCGATCGCACGACCTTTCAGCATACTGTTGACCGGCTGGCGCCGCTGATCCCGCCGGAACGCATCCTGGTGATTGCGAACGAGCAGATTACCGGGTTGCTGCGGCCGCAGGCGCCGGCCCTGCCGCCGGAGAACTTCATCGTGGAGCCCAGCGGCCGGGATTCAGGCCCGGCCGTCGGACTGGCTGCGGTCCATGTCCTGCGGCGCGACCCAGACGCGGTGATGGCAACGCTCGCGGCCGATCATTACATCGCGGACACCGAGCACTTCCGGGGCAGCCTGGCCGCCGCTGCACAGGTCGCCGGCCAGGGCGCCATCGTCACGCTCGGCATCCAGCCCACCTGGGCGGACCCGCGCTTCGGCTACATCGAGCTGGGTGCAGCGCAGGAGATTGTGGATGGCTTTCGCGTCTATGCCGCTGCAGCCTTTATCGAGAAGCCGGAGCCGGAAAAGGCCGCGCGCCTGCTCGAAGATGGGCGGCACGTCTGGAACAGCGGCATGTTCATCTGGCAGGCGGCCCGGCTGTTGCGCGAGTTTGCGGTCCAGATGCCAGAATCGCACCGCGCCCTGTCGCGCATCGGCGAGAGCCTCGGCACGGCAGACGCGGACCGCATCCTGGCTGAAGAGTGGCTCAACGTCCGGCGCATCTCCATCGATTACGGCATCATGGAGCGCGCGGAGAACGTCTCGGTCATCCCGGTGAGCATGGGGTGGGTCGATATCGGGAGCTGGCAGGCCGTGGCGGATGCGCTGCCGGGCGATGCGGCGGGCAACAGTGCCGTGGGAGAGCTCATAGCGCTTGACGCCCGCGGCTGCTACGTGCGGAGCGACGGGCGACTCGTCGCCCTGATCGGCGTCGAGGACCTGATCGTGGTGGACACGCCCGATGCGCTCCTCATCTGCCCGCGCAACCGCGCCCAGGATGTGAAGGCCGTGGTCGCCCGCCTCAGCGAGGCCGGGAAGAATCAATATCTGTAGTTGGTGTTGTCATAAGCATGAGTGAAAGCACGTTAAGCGCGTACTGCGTCCGCTGCAAGACGACCCGTCCAGTGCAGGACGCACAACCCATTTATCTCGCTAACGGCCGGCCCGCGACGCGCGGCACATGTCCGGAGTGCGGGACCGCCCTGACGCGCATCGGCAATACGCCCGCGCACGAAGGACTGCCGAAGCCCGAGCCCGCCGCGCGTCCTGCGACGGGCGATTCATCGCGCCCGAAGGCGAGCCGCACCTCCGCTCAGGCGAAAGGCCGGGCGGCGGCCGGCAGTCCGGAGCCAAAGCATCCTGAGCGGGTCTACGGCACAGGTGAGCGAACGGCACAAGGCCAGCCGAAGGACGTACCGGCCCCCGCAGAACGCGTCTCCGCGCCCCTGACGGAGCCGGTCGAAGCGTATTGCGTGCGCTGCAAGACGATGCGCCTGTTGGCCCAGGGCCGGGCGGTCTTCATGGCGAACGGCCGGCCCGCGGCAGAGGGCGTGTGCCCCGAATGCGGGGTGCGGCTCTTCCGCATCGGCGCAACGGCGGACCACGCGAATCTGCCGCAACCCGCGCCGCAGCCGGCGAGTCCGCGGCGCAAGGCAGCCAGCGCGAAGGACAAAGCCACCGCCGCGAAGGGCAAATCCACCCCCGCACCGCGCAAGTCGGCAGGGGGCACAAAGAGCAAAGAACCGCCGCGCGCTGCGGGGCGTTATGCGGCCCGCTCGATGCGACCGGGCGCGAAGCTGGTCATCGTCGAGTCGCCCGCGAAGGCGCGCACGGTGGGCCGGTTCCTCGGTTCGGGTTATGAGGTGCGCGCGTCGGTCGGCCATGTCCGCGACCTGCTGCGCTCGCAGCTATCGGTGGACCTGGAGAACGACTTCGCGCCCAAGTATCGCGTGCCCGACGACAAGAAGCAGATTGTCAAGGACTTGAAGAGCGCCGCGGCGGTTGCCGGGCAGGTCTACCTCGCGACCGACCCGGACCGCGAAGGCGAGGCGATTGCCTGGCACGTCCTGCAGGCCGCAGAGATCCCGCCGGAGCGCGCACAGCGGGTCGTCTTTCACGAGATTACGCGCAACGCGGTGGCCGATGCGTTCAGCCACGCGCGCGACATCGACATGCGGCTGGTGGACGCGCAGCAGGCGCGGCGCATTCTGGACCGGCTGGTCGGCTACCAGATCAGCCCGCTGCTGTGGGAGCGGGTCAAGAGCCGGCTCTCCGCGGGCCGCGTGCAGTCCGTAGCTCTGCGGCTGATCGTCGAGCGCGAACGGGAGATTGCCGCGTTCGTGCCGATCGAGTACTGGTCGCTCGACGCGGAACTGGCGCAGCAGGTGACGCGCGGCAAGACGCCGCGGCCGAGCTTTCTCGCGCGGCTCGTGCGCATCCGCGGGCAGGAAGCCGATCTCAAGAACCGCGAGGACACGCTGGCGATTGTGGCAGAGCTCGAGGGCGCAGCCTATACGGTCGCTAACGTCAAGTTGGGCGAGCGCAAGCGCCGTCCCTATCCGCCGTTCACGACGAGCACGCTGCAGCAGGATGCGGCCGCGAAGCTGGGCATGGCTGCCGCGCGCACCATGCGCGTGGCGCAGGACCTGTACGAGGGCATCGACATCGGTGAGGGCGGGGGACCCGTCGGCCTCATCACGTACATGCGCACCGACAGCGTCAATGTCGCACAGGAGGCCCAGGCCGAGGCGCGCGCCCTCATCGTGGAGCAGTTCGGCCCCGAGTACGTGCCGCCGGAGCCGAATGTGTATAAGGCGCGGGCGAAGAATGCGCAGGAAGCGCATGAGGCGATTCGCCCGACCTCGGTGGGCCGCGCGCCCGCGGACCTGCGCGACCGGCTCAGCCCGGAGCAGTATCGCCTTTACGACCTCATCTGGCGCCGCTTCATGGCGAGCCAGATGGCCGCCGCGCTCTACGACACGGTGACGCTGGACGTAGAGGCAGGCAAGCCCGCAGAGAAGCTGCGGCCCTACCTGTTCCGTGCCAGCGGCTCGACCGTGCGGTTCCCCGGCTGGCTGGCCGTCTACAGCGGCGGCGCGTCGGGCCCGGCGGAAGGCAGCGCGGCGGGTGACAACGGCAAGGGAGCGGCGAATGGCGCAGAGGAACGGGAGAACGGGCGAGGAGAATCAGCCGCAGACAATGAGGGAGGCGAAGGGGGCACGAGTCAGCCGGCATCCGGCGCCATCCCCCGCACTATCGCGCAGGGCGAAGACCTGGACCTGCTCCAATTGCTGCCCGAACAACATTTCACCCAGCCGCCGCCGCGCTACACCGAGGCCTCGCTGGTCAAGGCGCTGGAGGAGTACGGCATCGGCCGGCCCAGCACCTACGCGGCCATCATCTCCACGATCCTGGAGCGCGGCTACGTCGAGCGGTCCGAGCGCAAGCTCATCCCGACCGAATTGGGCTTCACGGTCAATGACCTGCTGGTGAAGCATTTCGACCGGGTATTCAACGTGGGCTTCACCGCGGAAATGGAAGAGCACCTCGACAGCATCTCGCGCGGGGAAGAGGCTATGACGCCGGTCCTGCGCAACTTCTACGCCTTCTTCGGTCCGCAGTTGGCTGATGCCGAGCGCAACATGGAGAAGGTCACGTTGGAGCCGGAGAAGATCGGCGAGCCGTGCCCGGAGTGCGGCGGCGAACTGGTGCTGAAGCAGGGCCGGTTCGGCCGTTTCATCGGGTGCAGCAACTATCCGACGTGCCGCTATACGCAGCCTCTCGTGACGAAGCTCGGCGTGGCCTGTCCGAAGGACGGGGGCGAACTCGTTCAGCGGCGCACGCGTGGGGGGCGCGTGTTCTACGGTTGCAGCAACTACCCGAAGTGCGACTTCAGCTCGTGGAAGCGGCCGCTGCCGGAGAAGTGCCCTCACTGCGGCGGGCTGCTCGTGCAGGCCGCGAAGAACACCGCGGAGTGTACCGTCTGCGGCAAGCGGTCGCCCATCATCGAGGCTGCGCCGGAGAAGCAGCCGTAGCGGGTAACCCCGATGCAGGACGCGCTGGACGCCTACATCAAATACCTGACCGCGGAGCGGAACGCCTCGCCGCATACGGTGGCGAACTATCGCCGGGAGATCAGCCAGTTCATGGCCTTTGCGCAGGCGAAGGGCGTTGCGACGTGGGAGCAGGTGACGCCCGCGCTGCTGCGGAGCTGGCTGGCAGCGCTCCACGCGCAAGGGTATGTCAAGGCCAGCGTCGTGCGCCGCGTGTCGGAGCTGCGCTCGTTCTACCATTACCTGAAGCGCCAGGAACAGGTGCCGGTCAATCCGGTCGAGGCCATCTCTGCGCCCAAGCTGCCTCAGCGTCTCCCGCGACCGTTGAGCCGGGAGGAAGTGGACGCGCTGTTGGCTGCGCCGGATGCGGGCACGCCGCAGGGCCAGCGGGATCGGGCTATGCTCGAGCTGCTGTATGCGGGCGGCCTGCGCGTCAGCGAGCTGCTCGGCCTGGACATCGGTGATGTAGACCTGGCGCAGGCGCAGGTGCGCGTGACGGGCAAGGGCGCGAAAGAGCGGATTGCGCTGATGGGTGTGCCGGCTGTGGCCGCGCTGCGCACCTATATCGAGGAGGGCAGGCCGCAGTTGTTGGCTGAAGCCGCGCGGTATGGCGGGCGGGCAGGCAAGGATGGCGCCTGGGTGAGCCTGCGGCCCACCGCGTTGTTCCTCAATCGCTTCGGCCAGCGCCTGTCGATCAGCATGTTCACGCGCACGTTGGGCAGCTATGCGGAGGCCGCAGGCATCACGCACCGGGTGACGCCGCACATGCTGCGCCACAGCTTTGCGACCCACCTGCTCGATGGCGGTGCGGATCTGCGGTCCGTCCAGGAGTTGCTGGGCCACGAGCGCGCCAGCACGACGCAGATTTACACCCAGGTCAGCCAATCGCAACTGCGCGACACGGTGCTCCACGCGCACCCGCGCGCCAGGAAGGGATAAGGAGAGAATGCAAGATTCTGCCATGCTCAATCGTCTGACGGGACTGCGCGCAGCCCTGGCCGCGACCGGGGCGGACGCCCTGCTGGTCAGCCAGCCGGAGAATCGCGCGTACCTGAGCGGGTTCACCGGCTCGGCAGGTTGGCTGCTGATTCCGGCGGCTGGCGGTGCAGGCGAGGTGCGCGCTCCACTGCTCGCCACTGACTTCCGCTACTGGGAGCAGGTGCGGCTGCAAAGTCCCGCCTACGAACTGGTCAAGGTGACGACGACATTGGCTGCCGCGCTGCCGGAGATGCTGGCATCAGCAGGTGTGCGCCGGCTGGCCTTCGAGGCGGATCACCTGACCTATGCCGATTACCAGACCCTCACCGCAGCCGCGCCGGACATCGAGTGGGTGCCCACGAAAGGCCTGGTGATGGAGCTGCGCAGCCGCAAGGATGCGGCAGAGCTCGCGGCCATTCGCCGTGCGATAGCGCTGGGCGATGAGGCGCTGGCCGCGGCGCTGGCGCAGGCGCGGCCGGGCATGACCGAGCGCGAGCTCGCCTGGAGCATCGAAAGCTACATGCGCACACATGGCGCAGAAGCCCCGGCTTTTGATATAATAGTGGCGTGTGGGTTGAATGGGGCGCGGCCCCACGCGCGTGCCAGCGATGCGCCGCTCGTGGCGGGCGAACCCATCGTGATTGACATGGGCGCGAAGGTGGACGGCTACTGCTCGGACCTGACCCGCACCGTCTGTTTCGGCCAGCCGAACGCCCCGGACAAGTTCTGGACCGTGTACAACACGGTGTTGCAGGCGCAGCTCGCTGCCGAGGCGCTGCTGCGGCCCGGCGTGTCGGGGCCGGACGGAGATACGGCCGCCCGCGATGTGATTGCCGCGGCGGGATTCGGCGAGTATTTCGGCCATGGCCTCGGTCATGGCGTCGGCCTGTTCATCCATGAGTTGCCGCGACTGAGTCGCCTGTCGACGGACGTGATGGTCCCCGGCCACGTCGTGACAGTCGAGCCCGGCATCTACCTGCCCGACTGGGGCGGTGTGCGCATCGAAGATATGGTCTTGATCACGGAAAACGGCGTGGAAGTGCTGAGCCGTGCGTCGAAGGAGCCGCTCATCTAAGGAGGTGACAACGATGAATCGTGATACCGGTCGCACTCGTCCGTGGTATTTTTGGCCCCTCATTACTTTTGTCGTTGGCTTGCTGTTGGGCTGGCTGATCATCGGCTGGTGGCTGTGGCCGGTCGAGTGGAAGAATGCGCTGCCCCAGGACCTGGCCCCGCGCCTGCAAAACCAGTACCTGACGATGGTGGCCGAATCCTATGCCGCCAACGGCAATCTGCAACTGGCGCAGGATCGGTTGGCCGGTTGGCCGGCGGATGAACTCGCCGTGGCGCTGGGCAACACCCAGGAATTTCTGGCGGCCACGGATGCTGCGCGGGCGGCCAACGTGCAACTGCTGGCGTCGGCGTTGAGCGTCAGCCTGGGTGAGGCGGGGGTCAGCGGTGCAGGTCCGCTGCCGACCGCCGAGCCGGTCCAGCCGACGCCTGTGCCGGGCGGTGACGGCACGGCCGGGCTGTCGCTGATGCGCATCTGCACGGCCTTCCTCTGGATCGTGCTGGTGCTCGCCGCGATCGTCTTCTTCGTCTACCTGTTCATGCGCTGGCGCGCGGCCCAGCAAGGCACCGAACCTCCGGACGTAGGCGGCCTGGCGCGTTCGATCCTGGGCCGTAAGCCGGCTCCAGTGGAGTCTCCAGAGTACGACTATGGCTCTATCAGGGAACCGCGCGATGAGTTCGAGAGCAGCCTGGCCGAGCAGACCGCTGCGGAAGTCGCGGCCCGGGAGAAGGATCGCTGGAGCGACACGGCTGATTCCACCTGGCGGGAGGTGAGTACACCGACCGCGCCGCCGCGGGTCTCCTACGAGGATCGTCTCGGCATGGACTTCGAAGACGAGGTTGTCGAGGAGGCCGACCTGCCGCCCTTCATGGCACCGCGCGAAGAGACGCGTCCCGTTGCCCCGCGGCCCGCTGCGGAGCCTGCCCCTGAAGTGTCCCGATCAGTGCCGGCAGGCCGTCGCGGGGGCCTGGGCGCCAGCCTCGGGGATTTCGTCGCGGTCTACCAGATGGGCGAACCGGATTACGATGAAGCGTTCGATATCAACGACCCCATCGACGGCCTGGTGGGCCAGTGCGGCCTGCAACTCAACGAGCCGGTGGGCCGCAACCGGGATCAGGCGGTCGCGCTGCAAGTGTGGCTGTGGGATTCCAGCGACCCCGACACGCGCGTCAAGGTGCTGATGAGCGAGCCGGCGTATCGCGACACGGCCACGCGCGCGCAGCACGTCAGCGAGCACGAGGCTGTGCCGGTGCGCCAGGGCACCGAGTTCGAGTTGGAGAGCCACGACCTGCTCCTGCGCGGCCACGTCGAGCGGGTGGAGTACGCGGAGCAGGAGGCCAACCGGGCTATCTTTGCCGACCTGCAAGTGCGGATGCAGGTCTTCCGGAAGTCATAGAGTAGATAGCAGGATGGGCGAGATAACCTCGCCCATCCTGATTGATAGCCGCAGCGTTCAGGCCCGTTCCTCCGGGTCGAACAGCCGCTGGTGCTCCTTGATCGCATAGCGGTCGGTCATGCCCGCAATATAGTCGCAGATGACCCGCTCCGGCAGGTCGGGGCCGCGCGTCATGCGCGCCTGCACGTCGCGCGGGAGCTGCCGCGGTTCCTCCAAATATGCATTGAACAGTGCAGTGAGCAGCCGGTTGGCCTTGTAGGCCATGCGGATGACGCGCGGGTGGCGGTAGAAGTTCGCCAGCAGGAATGCCTTGAGCTCCCGGTTCATGGCGTGAAACTCCGGCGAGAAGCCGGCCAGGTTTTCACCGGCGTGGCGGACCGCCGCCACGCTGGCGATGTTCCGTTCGTCCAGCCGGGCCGCAGTCGCGGTGATGGCATCGGTGATCTCGATGCCGATGAGCCGCCGGATGATACGCGCGCGCAGCCGGTCATCGAGGCGGCAGTCGAGCTTCTCCCCGAGCGAGGCCATGACCGTATGCCACAGCGCCAGCTCGCGTACCTCGTAGACATCCAGCAGACCGCTCCGCAGACCGTCGTCCAGGTCCGCCGTATTGTAGGCTATCTCATCCGCCAGGTTGCTGAGTTGGCATTCCAGCGTGCCTGCCCTTTCCGGCTCATAGCCCGCGGCATCGGTGACGTCATAATCCGTATCGTGCTTGACCAACCCCTCGCGCACCTCATACGTCAGGTTCAGTCCCGCAAAGTCAGGATAGCGATCTTCTAGTTGCGTGACGATGCGCATGGTCTGGCGCTGATGGTCGAACCCGCCGTGGCTGCTCATCAGTTGGTTGAGCGTCACCTCGCCGGTATGCCCGAACGCGGGATGGCCCAGGTCATGCGCCAGGCAGATGGCTTCGGTCAGGTCCTCGTTTGCGCCGAGCGCGCGCGCCAGGCTGCGGCCAATCTGCGAAACCTCGATGGTGTGCGTGAGGCGGTTGCGGTAGTGGTCGCCCTCATGGTACACGAAGACCTGCGTCTTGTACTCCAGGCGGCGGAAGGCAGCGGTGTGGATGACGCGGTCACGGTCGCGCTGGAAGGCAGTTCGATAGGCGTGTTCTTCCTCGCCATGCACACGCCCCCGGCTATCGCCGCTGGGCATGGCATAGGGCGCGAGGGCGGCCCGTTCACGGGTCTCGATTTCGTCCCGTGTCAGGAACATGGCTGCCTCCTGGTGGTCAAGTGACGAGAGGAGTCCGCATTCTCAAATGCGGACATGCTCATGATAGAGCCGTTCCGCATCTGAGGATGCTCCACTGGGTGCGTTTCACGTTGGGGGCGCGGCCATCGCGGATAAACGAATGCGCTGGCGCGCCACGAATACGCGAAGCGTGTGCGCCGCGGCGGGATATTCGTGTATCCGTGCCCAGCGCCGCAGCGCCATTCGCGTATGCGCGCTGGCCGCGTTCGCCCCCAGTATGAAACGCGCCCTGCTCCACTCCACCTCTTGACAAACAGCCTCTATGACTGCACAGCCAGGCGGGCGAGCTGCGCATCCAGCGTCGTGCAGTCGCTCAGGTCCAGCTCCTCGCACGCATCCGAGGCCATCTGCTGGCGCATGGCCGCAATCAGCCGATCGAGGTCCGCGGCGGAGAGGTCCGCGACGCGCGCGATGCCGGAGCGCACGGGCGGCGGCTCCGGCGGCGCACCGTTGTGCTCGCTCTGCGGCTCAGGCGCCGGGTTGTGCACTGCGAAGGTGATGAGCGCCAGCCGGCCGTCGGCCTTGCACTTGGTATAGATGCGATGGCGCAGGCCGGTCGCGTGGCCCGCTTCGCGAAAACAGTATAGCTTCCACAGCCGTTCGCCGGCCTGCAATTCGAGCAGGTCCTCAGCGATGAGGTCGTTGATGATTTCAGCGCGCGGACAGGTGCAGTTATCAGACAGTGACATGGTTCGTGTATTCCTCAAGGTCATTGGCCCTGAGTTTAACCTCCAACGAAAAGGGTGTCAAGAGATCAGGGCGCGCGGGCGCGACCAAAACTGGGGTCAGAATGAAGCACCCTGCGCGGAGCGGCGGGAGCGCAGTCGAAGGGGCGCCCGCGTGAGGGACCATCCTTCGACTGCGTCCGCCTCTGCCAAGCGGTGCTTGGCAGTGCGGCTGGACTCCGCTCAGGATGCTTGCGTCTCGAAGTCTGGATTCGTTAGCCCGCGCAGGCGCTTGAGGCGCGACCACTCGGCGTCGACCGGCACCCGGTCCGCCACGCCGAGGAGCACGCTGCCCGCGCCGCGCGCCTGCTCCACCGCCTCCTGCACGGCGGCCTCGAATTCCGCCTCGGTGCGTTCAGCAAGGAGGTAATCCTGCGGGATGCCGCCCCACAGAGTCAGGCCCGGCCCCGCAGCCTCGCGCGCCTCGCTCAACGTCGCATCGCCCTGCGGCGGGCCGGCGATGCCCTCCACGCCGCTGATGCCGGCCTGGGCCAGCAGGGGCAGCAGCCGCCGCGCCGGGCCGCCCATATGGACGACGAAGGGCTTGCCATGGGCCCGCGCAATCTCCGCAGTGCGCCGGTAGCTGGCGTCCAGGTATTGCCGGAACGCGCGCGGCGAGATGTACTGCCCATCCAGATTGTCCGGTCCGAGCAGCAGGTCGCCGGGCAGCGCGGCAATCTCAGCCGTCAGCGCGGCCAGGCGTTCCTCCAGCACGGCCAGCATCACCTCGATGACCGGACGGCCTTCGCCCAGGAGCAGCGCCAATCCCTCGCCCCAGCCGAGCACCGTGTGCAGCACATCCGAATAAGGCCGCATCGGCAGCTCCAGGGCGACCACGCCGTCATCGCCCACGGCCTCCCGCGCGGCGGCCAGCGCGTCAGGCTGGAGCTCGTACCGTCGAGCTTCGATCAGGCGCTGCACGGCGGGCAGGTCCTCTGCCGTCTTGACGGGATACTCCACCTGCCACCAATCGCCGTCCGGCCCAAGCTGCCAGCGGGCGGTGAGATCGCCCCTGTCTGTCCGGTGATGAATGACCTGCTCGCCGGCGGTCTCGGTGATGGTGGTGTCCACGCCCGGCGTGCTGGCCTCCCAGGGCTTGACGACCGACCAGACGGCTGCGCCGAGCGCGCGCGCGGCATCGGGCAGCGTCGCGCCGGCTTCGGTTGGCAGCGTGCCGCGGGCAGCGTGCCAGCGGTGCCAGAGGGCCAGATCAGGCAGGAAGATGGGTGCCGCGGGCGGCAGGCCCGCCAGGCAATCGAGGATCTGTCGGCGTACGGTCATATGGCTGTTCCTCCTGGCGCGCCAGTATACCACCGGCCATGGCGCAGCGAAAGAGCCGCGGGTCTCGTGGTATAATGCGGCGGTTCTGAGCGTCGGTGCAACACTTCTTCTGCCGGAGGTTCTTCGCGTGCGCGGTCGTCGGTTCCCTGAGCCTGGACCGGGCCCTATCGGGCCCGGACACACCTATCGCCACGGCAACACCCACCTGATCGAGCTGCGTGGCCTGGTCAAGCAGTTCGACGGGGGCGCGGGGCAGTTCATGGCGCTGCGCGGGGTGGACCTCGCGGTGGAGCGGGGCGAGTTCCTCGTCATCGTGGGCAAGTCGGGCAGCGGCAAGTCCACGCTGCTCAACCTGCTCACCGGCATCGACCGGCCCACCGCGGGCGAAGTCCTGGTGGGTGATACGGCTGTCCACAAGCTGAATGAGGAACAGATGGCGGTCTGGCGCGGCCGGAGCGCCGGCGTCGTCTTCCAGTTTTTCCAGTTATTGCCCATGCTGACCGCCATCGAGAACGTGATGCTCCCGATGGACTTCTGCAACACGTATCCTGTGCGCGAGCGACGGCGTCGCGGCCTGGCGCTGCTGGAGCGCGTTGGCATGGCCGCGCAGGCCGACAAGCTGCCGACCGCGCTCTCCGGCGGGGAGCAGCAGCGCGTGGCGATTGCCCGCGCGCTGGCGAATGACCCGCCCCTCATCGTGGCCGATGAGCCCACCGGCAATCTCGATTCGCAGACCGCTGAGACCGTGTTCGGTCTTTTTCAGGAGGCGGCGGCAGGAGGCAAGACTATTGTCATGGTGACGCACGACCAGGACCTGGCGCAGCGCGCCGGCCGCGTCGTACACATTGCCGACGGGCGCATCGTGGGCGAGCCGCCCGCGCAGCTCGCCGCGCCGGATGTCAGCCCGTGATTGCTCCCCGCTGGCGCAAGATCCTGCGCGACCTCTGGGGCCAGCGCACGCGCACCTTGCTGATGGTGCTCTCGATTGCGGTGGGCGTCATGGCGCTGGGCATCGTCTCCATCACCTATGTGATCGTGACGCGCGACTTGCCTGCCAGCTACCGGGCCGCCAACCCTGCCAGCGCGCGGCTCTATGCGGAACCCTTCGATGACGTCCTGGTGGCCGCGGTCCGGGCGATGTCGGGCATCGGCGCAGCGGAGGGCCGGCGCACCGTCACTGCGCGGGTGGCAGTCCAGTCGGCTGCGGGCGGCAGCATCCAGTGGCGCGATATCGACCTGTTCGCTGCGCCGGATTTCACTGCACTGGCAATCAACCGGCTGACTCCGGAGCAGGGGGCCTGGCCGCCCGACGAGCGCGAGATCCTGATCGAACGGGCTGCCATTGGTCTGTTGGGCGCGCGTATCGGCGACAAGCTGCTCATCCGCCTGCCCAACGACGTCGAGCGCGAGCTGACGATTACGGGCGTGGTGCATGACATCACGCAGTCGTCAGCGCGTTTCGTCAATCGCATCTACGGCTATATTTCGTTCGACAGCCTCGAATGGCTGGGCATGCCGGAGACGTATACCGAGTTGCAGATCGTCGCCGCGGAGAACCCGTTGGACCAGGCGCACGTGACCGCGCTGGCGGCGCAGGTGCGCGACCGCGTGGAGAAGAGCGGGCGGGCCGTGTTCTGGGTGCAGGTGCCCCAACCGGGCAAGCACCCATTCGAGCGATTTGTGGCGCCGATGGCGCTGCTGTTGAGCGCCCTCGGCCTGCTCGCGCTGCTGCTCAGCGGGCTGCTGGTGGTGAACACTATCTCGGCCCTGCTGGCCCAGCAGGTGCGCCAGATCGGTGTGATGAAGGCCATCGGCGCACGCTCGCGGCAGATCGCGGGGCTGTACCTGGGCATGGTGCTGGTGCTGGGACTGCTGGCCCTGGGCATTGCGCTGCCTGCGGGGATGGCGGCTGCGCGGGCGATCACGGGCGTGTTGGCCGGACTCATCAACTTCGACATCACCACGTACGCCATGCCCATGTGGGTTTGGGGGCTGCAAGCGGGCGCCGCGCTGCTCGCGCCGCTGCTCGCGGCGCTCTGGCCCATTCGCTCCGGCACGCGCATCACCGTACGCGAGGCCATCACCTCCTATGGCCTCGGCGCGGCACGCTTCGGCCAGGGACGCATGGACCGGCTGTTGGCCCATATCCGCGGGCTATCGCGGCCGCTGGCGCTGTCGCTGCGCAACACCTTCCGCCGGAAGGGCCGCCTGACGCTGACGCTGCTGACCCTGGGATTGGGCAGCACAATTTTCGTGGCTGTTTTCAGCGTGCGGGCATCTTTGCTGCTGACACTTGACGATGCTCTCAAGTACTGGCAATATGATGTCGGCGTTTTCTTCAACCGTTCGTATCGCGTGGACGAGCTCGAGCGGCAGGCGCGTGCGGTGGCCGGCGTCACGAACGTCGAAAGCTGGGGCTATGGAGCGGCGCGGCGCGTGCGACCGGACGGCAGCGAGGGTGATACGCTGGCGGTGATTGCGCCGCCGGCTGCCACGCAACTGCTGCAGCCCGATATCTGGCGGGGCAGGTGGCTGCTGCCCGAGGACGAGAACGCGCTGGTCATCAACACCGATCTCCTGCAGGTCGAGCCGGATGTACGCATCGGCCAGACGTTGACCCTTGTGCTGGATGGCCGGTCGGCCGACTGGATCGTCGTTGGTATCATCCGGGGCGTGCTCTCCGGGCCGGCTGTTTATGCGAACTATCCGTACTATGCGCGGCTGGCGGGCAGCGTGGATCGCGCGGCGAGCGTCCAGGTGGTGACTGCCGGCCATACGCCTGCCGAGCAGGCCCAGGTTGCGCGCGCGCTGGAGCAGGCCTATGCGCAGGCCGGGCTCCGCGTCAACTCCACGCAGACCACGGCTGACGTGCGCTCTGTGACCATCAACCAGTTCAACGTGATTCTGCTCTTGCTGCTGTTGATGGCGGTGGTGTTGGCGGTGGTCGGCGCGTTCGGCCTGGCGGGCACGATGAGCATCAACGTGATGGAGCGCACGCGCGAGATCGGCGTGCTGCGTGCCGTGGGCGCGACGGGCCGGGCGGTGCGCGGCATTGTGATCAGCGAGGGTATGCTGATCGGCCTGCTCAGTTGGGCGCTCGGCGTGATGTTGGCAGTGCCCATCAGCCGGGTGTTGAGCAATGCCGTGGGGGTGGCTTTTCTGCGCGCCCCGCTCAGCTATGCGTTTTCGCTGGCCGGCGCTTTCGGGTGGCTGGCCGGGTTGACCTTGCTTGCAGTGGTCGCCAGTGCCTTGCCTGCGCGGCGCGCGGCGCGGCTCAGCGTGCGCGAGGCGCTGGCCTATGAATAGAGGCGGATGGATGATGAGAGTGAAGCGCGGATTGTTGCTGTGGTTGAGCGCGCTGCTGTTGCTGGGGTGTACGCAGCAGGCGCCCCCGGCCACCCCGCAGACGGGGCCGAACGGCGGACCGACGCCATTGCCCCCTGTCCGGGCTGATAACCGGATTATCGCGGATGGCCGGGTCGTGCCGGTGCGCCGGGCCGACCTGAGCTTCCCGGCGGGCGGCATTGTGGGCGAGGTGCTGGTCTCCGAAGGCGACGAGGTAGAGGCCGGGCAGTTGTTGGTGCGGCTGAACGATGCGCGCCAGCGGGCCGCGATTGCCATCGCCGAGGCGGACGTGCGCCGTGCGAAAGCCCGGCTGGCCGAGGTGCAGGCGGGCTCGCGTGAACAGGAGATCGCCGCAGCCCAGGCGACCCTGGATGCAGCCCAGGCGCGGCTGGACAGCCTGAGCACTGAGCCGCGACCTGAAGAAGTCTCGGCGGCACAGGCCGAGCTGGCTGCCGCGCGCGCGGCCCTGGAGCAGGCGCTCAGTGGGCCGTCCAAGGAGCGCATCGCGGCGGCCGCGGCCGAGCTGGCGAACGCGCAGGCAGCCCGGAGCCTGGCGCAGGCCGCGTACGACAAAGTCGCATCGGCCCCGGACATCGGCAGCCGGCCCGAATCGCTCAACCTGGAGCGCGCCACCAATGATTATCTGGCGGCTAAGGCTCGCTACGATGAACTCAACACGGGGGCCAATCCCGCGGAGGTTGCCAGCGCCCAGGCGCAGGTGCAGCGTGCCCAGGCCAATCTCGACCAGGTGCGTGCGCCGGCGCGGCCTGCCGATGTTGCGGCGGCAGAGGCCGAAGTGCGCCGCGCGCAGGCACAGTTAGACCTGCTGTTGGCAGGCGCACAGCCCGAACAGATAGAGGCGGCTGACGCGGATGTGGCGGCTGCGGAAGCTGCGCTCGCGCAGGCGAATGTCGGCCTGGCGGAAACTGAGCTCCGGGCGCCGTTCAGTGGGGTTGTTGCGGGGGTGGAGGTCGTCGTCGGCCAGCAGGCGCTGCCGGGCGCGCTGGCCGTGCGGTTGGGGGACTTTTCGAGCTGGCTCGTGGAGACGCGCGACCTGACCGAACTGAACATCGTCGGCGTGCAGCCGGGTGATCGCGCCGTGCTGACCTTCGATGCTATTCCTGGGCTTACGGTGTCCGGTCAGGTTCTTCGCATCAGGTCCATCGGAGAGAACACGCAGGGCGACATCACCTACACCGTCGTCGTGAGTCCTGACCGGAGCGATGACCGGTTGAAATGGAATATGACCGCGAAGGTGACGGTCGAGCCGGGCAGCGCACCGCCATAAACGCGAATTTCGTGGTTCGCATCCATGATTTGCTGTGGTATAATTTGCGTGATGAGCCGATGAAGCCTCAGCGGGGCGAATCCGCGAACAACCGTGCCAGCTTAGGGATAATCTCAAGGGAGTGCATATGATGACCTCGAAGCTTCGGACTGGCGGATGGCTGATAGCCGCGTTGGTCGCATCTGGATTGGTAGGGATCATGTTCTTGAGTACGCGCGCCGCGCCGGTTGCTGCGATGCAAGCGGAACCAGACGGAGACGGCGCTGCGGCTCGTATCCCTGGAACAGGCCCCGGAACCTTCTACTGGTTGGAGCCCGCGGCTGTCTCGGATGAAGCAGATGCGGCCCAGAGTCCGGCAGCAGCCGACTTCACCTTCAACAAGAAGGTTATGCTCTCCGCAGACTACGAGCAGACGCAGAGCTGCGCAGGCTCGGTCGAGGCGCTGACCGTCAAGTATGGCACGAATGTCACCTACTGCTACTTCTTCTTCAACATCGGCACGACGACCTTTGTGACCCATACTTTCTACGATGACAAGCTGGAGGGCTGGGGGCCGGAAATCGCTTACGTCAATCCGGGCGGCCAAATAGGGTTCATCGGAGAGAATCCCAACGCGCCTGTGACGAACACCGTTACGAACATCGCCACGTGGGAGGCAAAGGACACGGCCGGCACCTCTGTTTCGCGGACGGATTGGGTCACTGTCCAGGTTCTGCCCTATTTGCGCGGCTATGTGTACATCGACGCCAACGGCAACGGCTTCCGTGAGTCAGATGAGCAGGCCGGGCTGGCGTTGGTGACGATTCAACTCAAGCAGGCCGATCAGGTTGTGATGCAGGGCATAACGACCGCGCCTTCCGGCTGGTATGAGATGTTCGATATCACGCCTGGGTCGTATGCAGTGGTCGCACAGATACCCGCCGGCTATATCCCGACCACGCCGACCGCCGTCCAGGTGACGCTGGCTGCCGGGCAAGCCCCGATCATCAATTTCGGCGTCCGGCTGCAGCCGACCAACACCCCGACGGCAACGCCGACTGAGACTCCGACCGAAACGCCTACTGTGACATCGACAGCGACCGAGACCGCGACCGCTACGCCCACCCAGACAGAGACACCGGAGGTTACACCGACTGTCACCGAGACGCCCACCGAAACGCTGACACCGACCGTGACTGCAACCCCGACCACGACACCGACGGCGACCGCTGAACCGACGGCGACTGAAACTCCGACAGCGACTGTGACTGTGACGCCTACTGCAACCGCGACGGTGACCAGGTCCCTGCAGAAGGTCTGGTTACCTCTCGTCGTGCGTTAGGCGCAAGCGGCTAACGACAGAATTCATTCATGGCAGTGTGGCTGCCCGGCAGAGATGGCTGACTTACCACATCATTAGAAGGGGGTGCTCTATGAGACGAAGTTCGGTCCTGATTTTATTGGTAGCCGCCATGTTGTTCATGGCCGTGCCTGTAGTCCTGGCCTATACTGCCGTGGAGGGCCAGGTCAACGATGCGTATGGGGATCCGTGGACGCACGGCGGGACGGTCGATTGCGTGCAGGACTCGACCGGGATTTCCGTGGGGTCGGGCACTATCAATCCCGACGGTTCATGGTCAGTCCCGATAGGTTCACCATCCAAGCTGACTTGCACGATTGACCCGGCTGCCGGGCCCAGCGGCGATCCGGAGCCGTATGTGTGCAATGTGCCGCCCGCTGGCGGCGGCGGCGTGCAGGTCTACTCTTGCGAGCCGGGGAGCACCAACACGGGGCCGAACGCGGTCTCGTTGAGCAGCTTCACGGGTGCAGGGTTGCCCCTGGGCGCAGGAGCCGTGGCTGCGGTCAGCGCACTGGTCGGCTCGGCTCTCATCTGGCGGCGCCGTCGCTAGACAATTCGCCCAGAGACTATCTGATAACCCGCTCTGGCCGGTCTCTGACCGTGCCGGCGCAGGAAGTAATACTTTCGCAGGCCCTTAGTCCGACGGTTCATGGTCGGACCAGAATCAACGCCGGTCGGACGTTGTAGCAGCTCCGACCGGCGTTTCTATTGCTCGGCGCGGGCCAGCCTGGACAGGACTGCGAGCTCAGTTACCTGGTAGCAGGCCAGGGCGAAGTCGCGGCCTTCGACGGCGAGTGCGGCCATATAGCCGGGGAGAGTGGGTGTCACCGTGCGGAGGCTCCACCGCTCGGCCTCGGCCGGGTCGGTTGCCACGTCGAGCAGGGCCGCAGGTTCGTCAGGGGCCAGCGAAACGTCGAAACTGTGCAGCGGCAGGGAGAGACCTTCACCGCGGGCCTTGACGAAGGCCTCCTTCCGCGTCCAGCAGCGGAAGAAGGCGGCCGGTTGCTCGGCCCGGGGCAACCCGCGCAGTACAGTCACCTCGCGCGGGGAGAAGAACCGTTCGGCGATATGCTCCTCTGCCAGTTCCGGCCTCACACGCTCCACATCGACGCCGACGCGCATGCCGCGCGTGAAGGCGAGCAGCGCCAACTCGTGTGAATGCGAGACATTGAAGGCGATTTCCGTATCCGGCAGGCCGTCAGCGCGCAGCAGAAACGGCTTGCCGTACTCCGTGGCGCCGAAGCGCAGTGTGCCGGCGACCTGGTGCACGTAGCCGGCCAGGAGCAGGCGCAGTGCGCCGCGCACCGCGATGTACTGGCGGCTATCCTGGGTGAAGTGAAACCTTGCCGCGCGCGCCTGTTCGTCGGCGGTGAGCACTGCGGCGAGATGCCGGACGGTATCCTCCCGCGCAGCCAGGCTGATCTGCCAGACATGAACGGTTTGCCCTGGCAGGTCAGCCTGGCCGGACGGCGGCAGCCAGGCGAGTCCAGGAATCTCCGGCGCGGCTGTCACTATTGGTCTTGCTGCCCCTCATCCTGCTGCAGTTTGGCGGCCGCCTCCATCTGTTTGCGCAGGCTCAGCGGGCGCATATCCGTCCACACTTCCTTGATGTGCGCCAGGCACTCGGCCTTCGGACCGCTCTTGCCCGCGTCACGCCAGCCGAATGGAATATCGCGATCCACCGGCCAGATGGAATACTGCTCTTCATGGTTAACTACCACGCGGTAGACAGTGGTGTCTTCTTGATCATCCCAGGCCATGTTGCCTCCTCAGAAGTAGTGCCCTTATCGTATCAGCGCAGTTCCCGCACCCGCGGCTCAAGCTCGCGCGCAAGGGCCTGCAGCAGATAGGGGCGCGCGGTGTTCAGGTAGAAGTGATCGCCCGGAAACAGCCGGAGTATGAACGTGCCGGTCGTCTGCTCGCGCCAGCCTTCTAGTTCTTCCCGGTTCACGTAGCCATCGCCCAGTCCGCTGTAGGCCGAGATCGGGCAGGTCAGCGGCGGCGCCGCTGAATATTCGTAAGTCTCGCACACGGCGAAATCCGCGCGCAGGATCGGGGTCAGCAGTTGCAGCAGCTCTGCGTGCTGCAATACCTCTTCCGGTGTGCCGTTGAGCTCGCGCAACTTCCCCACGAACTCACCGTCAGGGAGCTGGTGCAGGGGCGGGTTGCGGTCCGGCAGGTGCGGCGCGCCGTGACCCGACACGAACAGATGCACGGGGCTGAGACCTCGACGCCGGAGCAAGCGCGCCAGCTCGTAGCTCAACAGTGCACCCATGCTGTGGCCGAAGAAGGCGAACGGCTTGTCGAAATAGGGCGCCAGCCCGGCTGCCAGCGCGACCATCAGCGGGTCCAGACGGTCATGCAGCGGCTCTGCGAGGCGCGTGCCGTGACCGGGGAGCTGGACGGGACAGACTTCGATGGTCGCGGGCAAGACATCCGCCCACGGGTAGAACACCGAGGCAGCCGCCCCGGAGTAAGGAAAGCAGAACAGGCGGACCCTTGCCGTGGGGTTCGGCCGCGGCATGGAAAGCCAGGTGTTGTTGGATGTTGCTGCAACCATGGGCATAGTATATTTGTGAAAGCCGGCTTTGTCGAAAATCACCGCGGATAGCCCCACGCCGCAAAGCAGTCATGGGCAGCCTCGGCGACGCGTTGGCGGAGCGTCTCAGGCAGCGCTTCGTGAACGTTCTTCTGGTAGTCGGATAGAGACTCCATGTATTGTTGCAGCGCGGGCTGCATCTCAGCGAACCCCGGCAGGTTCAGCGCGTCGTAGATGTGTGCCACCACACCCAGCATGTCGTGTTCGAGGTCCTCATACGCGACCTCGACGTACTGCCCGGCCGGAATCAGGTCGCGATCCGCGAAGAATGCCGTGTACATCGCCTGGTAGCGGCGCAGGATCCCCTCATCGTGGCCGCCGGGGGGCGGCTGCTGCAGATAGGCTTCTGGCACCGCCCTGGCAAAGAGGCGCTGCGTCGAGCGGAAGACGGTGTACGGATCGCGGTGAATGTGAATGAACCGTGCGTCGGGGAACAGCCGCAGCAGGTGGCGCACACGCCCCGTGTGCTGCGGCGACTTGAGCAGCAGTCGCTTGTTGTAACGATAGGTCAGCTTGCGCATGAAGAACAGCAGCGCAGCTTCCCAGCGTTGCCGGTCGGCCTCCGACACATCCCGGAAGGTCAGGTAGCGGTCATAGTGGGCCTCGCGGCGCGGGAACAGCCAGCCGATGAGCGGCGAGCGCAGGCTCAGCACCGCCAGCGCGGCTTCATCCTCGCCGGGGCTGCGGAAGGTAATCTGCACGTTGTCCATGGGCCGGCCGTGGGCCTCGGCATCCCGCAGCGCGTTCTCGATCATCTCCTCGCGCACCAGCATGGTCAGGGGATGTGTGGTCTGAAACAGGTTGGGATAGGCGAACTGCGGGTCATTGATCAGCAGGTTGTGGAGCAGGGTCGTGCCGCTGCGCCAATGCCCCAGGATGAAGACCGGCGCCTCGACCTTCGTGCCTGCGACCTGCGCGCCGAAACGCCGGTTTTCGCGCCGGCGGCCGAACGAGTTTAGCAAGCTCATCTGGGTCACCGTCCACCAGCGATCACGATAGCCCCAGCCTACCGCAAAGCGGTTCTCGGCCAGCAGCCTGAGCCATGTGGTGAAGGAAAAACCGATCAGTGTGTCCATCGCTTTGCCCTATGCCTCGCTCTCGTGCCCCGTAGGAGCAGCGCTCTCCGGGAACGGTTGTGCCTGCGGTGGCGGCTGCGGGTCCGTGGCAAGGAACGCCCGGATGTCGCGATTGGCAGCCAGGACCGCGGAGATGGCAAACAGTGCCAGCGCACTGAGCGCGAAAATCAGTGGAATGCGTTTGCCCGTGAGGTCCGCCACGATGCCGGAGAGCCCCGTGCCGATGGGCGTCACGCTGCCGGCGATGGTGCTCAGCAAGCCGAAGACGCGGCCGCGCATCTCGGTCGGCGTGCCCAACTGCAACAAGGTCGTGATGTTGACCGTCACGAAGCCGCCCGTGAGACCGGCCAGCGTTGCCATGACCAGCGCGAGGACCGGCGTGCGCACCGGCGCCAGCAGCCCGTAGAAAACGGCATCCAGCAGCATGACGACGATCAACACTGTAGCACGCCGCTGGCCGCGCAGACTGGCTATACCGGCCAGGATGAACCCCAACAGCGAGCCGACGCCGAAGGCGGCCAGAATGAAGCCGTACCAGTCCACCGGCGCGCGCAAAGATCCCTCCACGTAGAACGGGAGCAGGACGACGAAGGGGGTGGCGAAGAAGCTGCTGGCCGCCGAGAGCAAGACCAGCGCCTTCAGGCCCGGGTTGCGCCAGATGTAACGCAGCCCCTCTGCCAGGTCCGTTCGAAACCCGACCAGGACTGCCCTCAGTTTCTGCGGCTCCCGGCGAGCGGGCGGCGGGATGCGAACGAAATACCCTGAGGTGGCCGAGTACAGGAACGTGAGGCCGTTGAAGATGAACATGAACGGCGCGCCGATGAGGCGGAACACGGTGCCGCCCAGCCCCTGGCCGATGAAGAGCGTCACCTGCGACGATATCTGCCCCATGGAGTTGGCCCCCGGCAGCCGGTTGGACGGCACGATATCGGGGATTGCCGCCGAGATGGCCGGGCTGAAGAACGCGCCCAATGTGCCCAGCGTCAGCGAGACCACGAACAACCCCACTAACCCGGCGTTGGTGTTCTGCGGGTACAGCAGGAGGAGCACGCCGAGCCCCAGTGTGACCAGGCCGCTGAGGAAGTCGCTCAACACGATGATGGTGCGGCGGGATACGCGATCGGCCACTGCACCGCCGATGGGGCTGAGCAGCAGCCCCGGCAGGGATGACACCGCCAACAACACGCCCATCAGCGAGGCTGAGCCGGTGGCCTGCATGATCCACAGTACCATCGCCATGCTGAAGGCCTGCCGGCCCAGGCGGCTGACGAATTGCGCCTGCCACAGGATGGAGAAATTCCGGTTCCAGAGCCGCGCCGGCTTATCCACGTATTCCTCCAGAGAGTTGTGCCTGGCAATGGGCGATGATGTTGCGCACCTCGCGCAGATAGGCTTCTGCCAGCCGCTCGATGGTGCTGCGCTCGAAGAGCTCGGGGCTGTAGAGCCAGCGGACATCCATGCCGCCGTCGGTGACGACACAGACCACGTAGAGCAGCGCGCTGCGGGGCGCATCTGGCGCTTGCTCGGGGCCAGGTCCCTCAGGCGCGATCCCCAGGAAGGCCCACGCCTCGGGGTCGGGGTTGTCGCCTGCGGATTCGGCTGCGTCATCCGCCCCGGAGATGAGCGGGTTGAACTGCCCCAGGTAGTTGAAGTTCACTTGTGGCGCGGGAGCAGCCGCCAGTGCCGCCCGCAGCGCGGGGTCGGGCGCGAGGTAGCGCAGAATGCCGTAGCCGACGCCGCGGTTCGGTACGCGGCGGAGCTGGTCCCTGACGGTCTGGATCTGGTTGCCCAGGATCGCGGGGCGTTCGGTCCCCGGTGACCCGTCAGTTGGGCCGCCCAGATCGAGCAGCACGGGGAAGATGCTGGTAAACCAGCCGACCGTGCGCGAGACATCCACCTCGGGGAAGAGGTCCTCGCGGCCGTGCCCCTCCATCTCCACGAGGAGTCGCGGGGAACCGGTCCAGGCCGCGAACGTTCGCGCGAGGGCCGTCAGCAGCAGGTCGTTGATCTGGGTGCCGTAGGCCGCGGGCGCCTCCTGCAGCAGCGCCTGCGTCTCTGCCGCGCTGAGGGACAGGGTGATATCGTCCGTGGCGCCGTAGGTGTTGCGGCCGCCCGGATGGTCCACCGGCAGCGTTGCAACCGGCTGCACGGCCAGTTCGCGCCAGTAGGGGGCCTCGGCCAGCAGCGCCGGTGAGCCGGCGTATTCTGCCAGCCGCGCGGCCCAATCACGATAGGCGGTGGTCTTGGGCGGCAGCGCGAGGCTCCCGGGGGTTCCGTCGCGGCGCAGCATTTGGTAGGCCGCGGCGAGGTCCTCGAGCACGATGCGCCACGAGACGCCGTCGGCCACCAGGTGATGGAATGCCAGCAGGAGCCGGCCCGGCCTGCCGGCGCCGAGATTGAAGTGCGCGGCGCGCACCAGCAGCCCGGCGCCATCCAGGCGGAAGCCGGCCTGTAATTCGCTCGTTTTGGCGGCCAGCGCGGCTTCCTGTGCTTCCGGCTCCAGGCCCGACAGGTCAACGCTGTCGAATGGCACATCGACAGGCAGGTCGGCGTTGGTCTGCTGCCAGCCGGCGTCCGTGCGGGCGAAGGTCATCCGTAGCGCGTCGTGGTGGGTCAGCAGGGCAGCTACAGCGCCGCGCAGCGCGGCCAGGTCCATCTCGGGCCACGTGAGCAGCAGCATGGAGGTGTTGAAGTGCTCCGGGTGCGCCGGGTGATGCTCGAAGAACCACTGCTGCACCGGGGTCAGCGGCGCCGGGCCGGTGACGACCCCCTGCTCAGCCACGACGTCCCGCGCGCCCTGGAGCGCGGCCAGCAGCCCCTCGACGGTGGGGTGTTCGAAGAGCTGGCGCGGGCTGAACTCGATGCCCGCCTTCTTGGCGCGGGCGATGATCTGGAGGCTGAGAATGGATTCGCCGCCCAACTCGAAGTAGCTATCGCGGATGCCGACCTGCGGCACGCCCAGCACCTGCGCCCAGATTGCGGCCAACTGCGCCTCGGCCTCAGTGCGCGGGGCGACGTAGGCCGTTTCTACGGCCAGCCGGCCCTCGTCGGGTGCAGGGAGCGCCTTGCGGTCGACCTTGCCATGCGCGGTCAGCGGGAGGGCGTCGAGCATGACAAAGGCGGCGGGCACCATGTAATCGGGCAGCTTCGCGGCCAGGAAGTCGCGCAGCTCGCTCAGGGCCGGTATCGCCGCGCGGTCGGACACGCAGTAGGCCACGAGGCGCTTGTGGCCGGGAGTGTCCTCCCGGGCCAGCACGATCGCCTCACGGATGCCCGGATGCTGCGCCAGCAGCGTCTCGATCTCGCCCAGCTCGACCCGGAAGCCGCGAATTTTCACCTGGTGGTCGATGCGCCCCAGGTATTCGATGTCGCCGTCGGGCAGATAGCGCGCCAGGTCGCCGGACCGGTAGAGGAGTTGCAGGTGGGCAGGTTCCAAGTGAGCAGGTTGCTCGTAGGCCAGGGCATTACCTTCAACATTCAACCTGGAACCTGTAACTGGCGCGAACGGATTTCGCACGAACCGTTCCGCGGTCAGCTCCGGCCGGTTGAGATAGCCGGGCGCCACGCCCGCGCCGCCCACGACCAGTTCGCCGGGGACGCCGATGGGGACCGGCTCCAGGTTGGCATCCACGATATACACCTGCAGGTCGGGGATGGGCACGCCGATCACGCTGCCTTTGCCGGCCTCGACATCGGCCAGGCTCAGCGGCCGGTAGGTGACATGGACCGTGGTCTCGGTGATGCCGTACATATTGACCAGTCTGGGCCGGGTGTCGCCGTGGCGCGCATACCACGGGCGCAGGCTCTGCAATTCCAGGGCCTCGCCGCCGAAGATGACATAGCGCAGCGCGAGGTCGGGGCAGACTCCGACGGCTTCTTCTGCGCGGATGAGCTGCCGGAACGCGGAGGGCGTCTGGTTGAGGACAGTGACGCGCTCCGCACATAACAACCGGTAGAATGCTTCGGGCGAGCGCGTGATCGCATGGGGGATCACCACCAGCCGGCCGCCGTAGAACAGCGCGCCCCATAGCTCCCACACGGTGAAATCAAAGGCATAGGAATGAAACAGGGTCCAGACATCCGACGCGTCGAACCCGTACCAGTGCTCGGTGGCCCGGAACAGTCGCACAACGTTGGCGTGAGTGATGCCGCAGCCCTTGGGCACGCCGGTGGAGCCGGAGGTGTAGATGACGTAGGCCAACGAATTAGGAATTAGGAATTGGGAATTAGGAATGTTGGTTGTCGGTTGGCGCGCGATTACGGGCCAGTCTGTGTCGAGCCGCACCAGGTTGCCCTGCCACCCGCCATCTGCCACCTGCCACCGGCCGTCTGCCGTCAGGTGATCCTGTGTGACGAGTATCTGTGCGCCGGAGTCGGCCAGGATGTGCTGAATGCGCTCGGCGGGATAGACCGGGTCGATGGGCACGTAAGCGCCGCCGGCCTTCAGGATGCCGAGGATGCCGACCACCATCTCGATGGAACGGTCCACGTACATGGCAACCAGCACGTTCGGTCCCACGCCCAACCCGCGCAGGTGCTGGGCCAACTGGTTGGCGCGCGCGTTCAGCTCGCCGTAGGTCAGCGCGACGCCGGCAGGCGCCGGTGGGAGCGTGTCCAGCGCCGAGGTGTACGCCTCGACCGACGGCAGATTGAGGGCGATGGCGTCGGGCGTGGCCGCTGCCTGGGCCTCGAACAGGCCATGGATGGTTGCATCGGCAGGAAACTGCCTGGCCGTGGCATCCCAGCGGGCGAGCAGCGCGCGGCGCTCGGCTGCGGTCAGGAGCGGGAACTGGTGCAACTGCCGGTTCGGGTCCTCCACGAAGCCGGCCAGCAGAGTGCGCAGGTGACCCATCATACGCTCGATGGTCGCCGGGTCGAAGCGCGCGTTGTCATAGGAGAGGCGCAGCAGCATTTCGCGATCCGGGACCACGACCACGGTGACCGGGTAGTTGGTATGCGAGGCGCTGCGCACGTCGGCGACCTCCAGCGCGCCGCGGCCTGCGCCGCCGGCAGTGACCGGGCCCAGCGGCAGGTTCTCGAAGACCAGGATGCTCTCGAACAGCGGCAGGCTGCGCGGAACCTCGGACCAGCCCTGGATTTCGACCAGCGGGGTGTATTCGTACTGGCGCAGCTCGGCCTGCCGGGCCTGCAACTCACGCAGCCAGGTCAGCAGCTCGGCTGCGGGCGGCACATGGACGCGCACCGGCAGGGTGTTGATGAACAGCCCCATCATGCTCTCCGCCCCCGGCAGGTCTGCGGGCCGCCCTGAAACGGTGGCGCCGAACAGCACATCTTCCTCGCGGCTGTAGCGGCTGAGGAGCAGCGCCCACGCGCCCATGACGAGAGTGTTCAGCGTCAGCCGGTACTGGCGTGCCAGGGCGGTGAGCTTATCCGTGAGGTCAGCGGGCAGATGCGCCTCTAGCTCGCCGTGGGCCACGGCTTCGCCGGCATCAGGCGCGGATAGGCCGACGGTTAGCGGCGTAGGTGCGGTGAAGCCCTGGAGGGTGCGGCGCCAGTACGCTTCGGCCTGGGCCATGTCCTGCCGCCGCAGCCAGACGATGTAGTCGCGGAACGGCCGCGGCGCGGGCAGGTGCAGGTCCTGGCCGCGGCTGAACGCGTCGTAGTGGGCAAAGACCTCGCGCAGCAGCAGCGGGATGGACCAGCCGTCCAGCAGGATGTGATGGTGGGTCCAGACGAACTCGTAGGCGTCGTCGGCCAGCCGCAACAGGGCCAGGCGGATGAGGGGCGCCTTGGTCAGGTCGAAGCCCTGGGCCTGCTCTGCCTGGAGGAAGGCCGCCAGCCGGCGCTGCTGCTCGGCCAGGTCCAGCCCGCGCCAGTCCTCCTGCGCGATGGTCATATTGACCTCGCGGCGCACGACCTGGACAGGCTCCTTCAGTCCTTCCCAGGCGAACGCGGTGCGCAGGATGGGATGGCGCTGCACCACGCGCTGCCAGGTGCGCTCGAACGCGGGGATGTCCAGCCGGCCGCGCAGGGTGGTGTTGAGCTGCTCCACGTAGACGCCGGACTCCGGCGCGAACAGGCTGTGGAAGAGCATGCCCTGCTGCATCGGCGACAGCGGGTAGAAGCTTTCGATGTTCTTGGCGGCCGCGGCGTCGGGCTGCGGTGCGGCCGTGGGCTGTGACTTATCCACGCTGCAATCCTCTACAAGTCTCCCAACACGGAAAGAATGTCGTCTACGTCGTCCTGGCTCCACCCGAAGTCGTCGGCCGCGTCGCCGGACGATGGGGCGGATGGCGCTGCCGAAGCCACGGCTGCCGTGGCTGCTACTTCGGCCAGTTCAGCCACGGTGGGGTGCAGGAACAGGTCTTTGGGTGCCAGGCGCAGGCCGGCCTGCACCGCCTGGGCAATCACCTGGATGCTGATGATGGAGTCGCCGCCCAACTCGAAGAAATTGTCGTGGATGCCCACTTGCGCGACGCCGAGAATCTGTGCCCAGATGGCGGCGAGTGTTTCCTCAGCCGCCGTGCGCGGGGCCACGTAAGCTGCGGCCAGGTCTGGCCGCGCGGCCTCCGGTGCGGGCAGGGCGCGGCGGTCCACCTTGCCGTTGGGGGTGAGGGGCAGCGCATCCAGCGTGACGAACGCGGCCGGCGCCATATATTCGGGCAGCGATTCCAGCAGGAAGCTGCGCAGTTCGGTGACGGTGGGCGCAGGCTCCTGGGCGGGCACGACATACGCGACGAGCCGGCGCTGCCCGGGCTCGTCCTCGCGCACCATCACGGCCACGCCCGACAGGTTCGGGTGGCGGGCCAGGGTGGCTTCGATCTCGCCTAACTCGATGCGGAACCCGCGCACCTTCACCTGGTCGTCGATGCGGCGCAGATATTCGATGCGGCCATCCGGCAGCCAGCGGGCCAGGTCGCCGGTGCGGTAGAGGCGGCCGAGCGAAGCTTCGCTTCGCCCGGGTTGCAGGTTTGCAGGTTGCCCGTCAGTCGATGCGTCCGCTTCAACCTGCAACCTTGAACCTGCAACATGCAACTCGTCACTTGTAACCTGCAACCTTTCCTCTGCAACCGGTCTGAATGGATCCGGCACGAACTTTTCCGCGGTGAGGTCGGGGCGGCCGAGATAGCCGCGGCCCACGCCCGCGCCGCCGATGTATAGCTCGCCGGGGACGCCGACCGGCACGGGCTGACCGGCCCGGTCCAGCAGGTAGATAGCCGCATTGGCGATGGGCCGGCCGATAGGCACGTTCACGGCGTCCTCGTCCAGGCCGGTCACCAGGCCCAGGGTGGGGCCGATGGTGGCCTCGGTAGGGCCGTAGGCGTTGAAGACGCGCCTACCCGGAAGCCAGCGCGCGATGGCTTCAGGCGTGCAGCGCTCGCCGGCTGAGATGATCGTGTGCAACTCAGGCAGGCCGTCGGGTGAGAGCACCTTGAGCAGCGAAGGCGGCAGCGTCACCGTGGTGATCTGCCGCGCGCGTAGCAGCGCGGCCAGGTCATCCGGCGAAGAGAGCACGGCCTGCGGGGCCAGCACCAACGTTGCACCGGTCAGCAGGGCCATGAAGGTTTCGGAGACGGATGCATCGAAGCTGAAGGACGCGAACTGGAGCACCCGGCACTCCGGCGTCACGCGGAAGGCGCGTGTCTGGGCCAGCACCAGGTTGCACAGGCCGCGATGGTGCAGCATGACGCCCTTGGGCCGGCCGGTGGAGCCGGAGGTGTAGATGACGTAGGCAAGGGCATGTTGAAGGTTGAATGTGGAAGGTGAAATGTTGGTTGTTGCTTGGTGCGCAATTACAGATTGAAGATTGAAGATTGAAGATTGGGTGAGCACGATCTGCACGCCGGAGTCGGCCAGCATGTACGCGATGCGGTCGGCCGGATAGGTGGGGTCGATCGGCAGGTAGGCGCCGCCGGCCTTGAGAATGCCCAGCATCCCGATGATCATCTCCGGCGAGCGATCCACGGAGATGGCGACGATGCTCTCCGGGCCGACGCCCAGGCTGCGCAAGTGGTGCGCGAGCCGGTTGGCGCGCGCGTTGAGCTCTGCGTAGGTGAGACTCACGTCGGGCAGGCCGGCCTCCGCGCGGGCGAAGAGCAGGGCGGTCGCATCGGGTGTGCGATCGACCTGCGCCTCGAACAGGAGGTGGACGCGCGGGTCGGCGGGCAGCTCGGCCGCCGTGTCGTTCCAGGCGACCAGGATTTGCTGGCGCTCGGCCTCCGAGAGCAGGGGCAGGTCTGCCAGCGTCCGATCCGGCTCCGCTACGGCAGCGGCCAGGAGCGCGGCAAAGTGCTGTGCCATGCGTTCCGCCGTGGCCGGGTCGAACAGGTCGGCGTTGTACTCCAGCGAGCCGCCCAACTCCGCGCCATCCTCAATCATCGTCAGCGTCAGGTCGAAGCGCGCGGTGGGCATCCCACCCTCTGTGACCGGGTCGAGGGTGAGGCCGGTGGTCAGGGCGCGCGCCTGCCGGGGCGCATTCTGCAGCACGAACATGGCCTGGAACAGTGGACTGTGGCTCATGTCGCGCGCCGGTTGCAGCGCGTCCACCAGCATCTCGAACGGCACATCCTGGTGCGCGTAGGCGGCCAGCGCGGTCTCGCGCGTCTGGCGCAGCAGGCCGCGGAAGGTCAGCGGCTCGGCTGCACCGCCCAGATGGGCCCTCAGGACGAGGGTGTTCACGAAGAAGCCGATAAGACCCTCGATTTCGGACCGGGTGCGGTTGGCGATGGGCGAACCCACAGCGATGTCGTCCTGGCCGCTGTAGCGACCGAGCAGCGCGTGGTAGCCGGTCAGCAGGGCCATGAAGAGGGTCGCGCCCTCCTGGCGGGCCAGCGCCTTCAGCGCATCGCTCAATTCGACCGGCAGCGCGAAGATGTGCTGGCCTCCGCGCACAGTCTGGATGGGAGGCCGCGGCCGGTCGGTGGGCAGTTCGAGCAGCGGCGGCAGGCCGGCGAGTTGTTCCTTCCAATAGGCCATCTGCCGCGCCAGGATCTCACCGCTCAGCCAGTTTCGCTGCCAGACCGCGTAATCCGCGTACTGCACCGGCAGGGGCTGCAGGGGCGACGTTGCTTCTGCCCTCTCGTCCTTACACAAGGTCGCGTAGAGGCTGGCCAGCTCGGACATCAGCACACCCAGCGACCAGTCGTCGGACACGATGTGGTGGGTGTTGAGCAGTGCCAGGTAGTCTTCGTCGGCCAGGCGCCACAGGTGGACGCGCAGCAGCGGCCCGCGAGCCAGGTCGAACGGTTCGGCTGCGGCTGCGGCGGCCTGGCGCGCTGCTTCGGGCTGGCGCTCGTCTTCGGGCAGGCGGCGCAAGTCCACCACAGGGATGGTCTGCGGCGGGAGCGTGTCCGCGGGGGCGATGATCTGCGCCGGCCGGCCGTCAACCGTCGCGAAGGTGGTGCGCAGCGCCTCGTGCCGGCGGATGACCTCGGTCAGCGCCTGTTCCAGCGCGGAGACGTCCAGTGGCCCCGTCAGGCGCACGGGCGCCGGGATGTTGTAGAGCGGGCTGCCCGGCTCAAGCTGGTCCAGGAACCAGAGCCGTTGCTGCGCGAACGACAGCGGCAGCGGGCCGTCCCGTGGCACAGGCTGGATGGGCGGTGCGGCCAGCCCGTGAGCGGCGCGGCGGACCTCAGCGATTTGTCCGGCCAGGCCGGCCGCGCTGGGGGTCTCAAACAGGGCGCGCAGCGGGAGCTCTACCCCGAACGCATCACGGATGCGGGAGATGACCTGGGTCGCCAGCAGCGAGTGCCCGCCCAACTCGAAGAAGTTGTCGTGCGCGGCGACGCGGGCCAGGCCGAGAATCTCGCCGAAGATGCCGGTCATGATCTCGGCCTCCGGCGTCGCCGGTGCGGGCGCAGGACCCCTTTCGTCGGCTGCGCCTGCGATGGGCAGCGGCTGAGCGGCCAGGGCGCGGCGGTCCACCTTGCCGTTGGGCGTCAGCGGGATGGCGTCGAGCGCCACGTAAAGCCCAGGCACCATGTAGTCCGGCAGCCGCTGCGCGAGGAACGCGCGCAGCTCGGCTGCGGGCAGGAGCTGCGGCAAGGATGAGCCGTCCGCAGGGGGTTCCGCTTCAACGCGGCGTGGAACGATGTACGCTGCGAGTCGCTTGTCGCCGGGCGTGTCCTCGCGCACGATGGCCACGGCTGCCTGCACGGTTGGGTGTTCGCCCAGCACTGCCTCGATCTCGCCGAGCTCGATGCGGAACCCGCGCACCTTCACCTGATCGTCGATGCGGCCCAGGAATTCCAGGTTGCCATCGTTGCGCCGGCGCACCAGGTCGCCGGTGCGATATAGACGCGTTGAAGGTTGACTGTTAGAAGGTTGCAGGTTGAAAGGTTGCCCCGCAGTGCAGGCCTCCAGGTCAACATTCAACTTGTAACCTGCAACCTGATAACCTGCAACCGTTAGAAACGGGTTGGGCACGAAGCGTTCTGCGGTCAGCTCCGGCCGGTTGCGATAGCCGCGGCCGACGCCCGCGCCGCCGATGTACAGTTCGCCGGGCACGCCGATGGGGACCGGCTGCAAGTGCCGGTCCAGCACATACAATTGGGTGTTGATGATCGGCACGCCGATGGGTACGGCGCCCTGGAATCGCGCATCCCGCGGGGCCTCGTAAACGCAGCACCCTACCACGGTCTCGGTCGGCCCATACTCGTTGAACAGCCGCGCGTCGGGCGCGTGCTGCTGCCAGAACGCAATGTGCTCCGGCAGGAGGTTCTCGCCGCCGATGACGAACGATCGTGTGCTGGCCGCGGCCGCGGCCGGTTGCAGTTGATGGCCCAGCAGCTCCAGGTGGGCCGGTGTGATTTTCACCAGGCTGAAGCCGGACGCGTCTTGCAGCGCGTCCCGCAGGATTTCGATCCCGAGTCCTTCAGGTAACAGGGTCACGGTCCGGCCGGCCACCAGGGGCGCAAACAGCCCCGTGATGGTCAGGTCGAACGAGAAGGAGGAGTGGATGGGCGCGCCGCTGCCCTCGGCCAGCGGATACGCGCGCTGGCACCAGGTCAGGTAGTTGACTAATCCGCGGTGGTGAATCTCGACACCCTTCGGCCGGCCGGTCGAACCGGAGGTGTAGATGACGTAAGCCAACGAATTAGGAATTAGGAATTGGGAATTAGGAAGGTTGGCTGTCGGTTGGCGCGCGATGTCAGGCCAGTCGGCATCCAGGCGCACCGGCCTGCCTTGCCATCCTTCACCGTCAGCATCCAGCTTCCAGTTTCCGGCTTCCGTGCGCAGCTTCGCTGCGCCCATCCAGCTTCCAGCTTCTACCAGCCGCCCCTGGGTGAGCACGATCTGCGTGCCGGAATCGGCGAGCATGTAGGCGATGCGGTCGGCGGGGTAGGTGGGGTCGATGGGCAGGTACGCGCCTCCGGCCTTAAGGATGCCGAGGATGCCGACCGCCATCTCCAACGAACGCTCGACGCTGATGCCCACCAGGACATCCGGACCGACGCCGAGCCCGACCAGGTAGTGCGCCAGCTGGTTGGCGCGGGCATTCAGCTCGGCGTAGGTGAGGGCCTCGTCGCGGAAGCGTACGGCGACCGCGTCGGGCGTGCGCTCGACCTGGGCTTCGAAGAGCTGGTGCGCAGCCAGATGTTCGGGAAACTCGACTGCGGTGTCGTTCCAGGTGGTCAGCAGCAGGCGGCGCTCATGTTCCGGCAGCAGGTTCAGCCGGTCCACCGGTTGGTCGGGATCGGCGGTGATGCTGGCGAGCAGCTCCCGGAAGTGTTCCAGCATCCGTTCGACGGTGGCGCGGTCGAACAGGCCCGTGTTGAACTCCAGCGCGCCACTGAGCTGCTCGCCCTCTTCGATCATGAACAGGGTCAGGTCGAATTTCGCAGTGCCGCTGTGGGCTTCCACCGGACTGATGGTCACTTCGGGCAGCTCCTGGGCCCGCAGCGGCGCGTTCTGCACTGCGAACATGACCTGGAACAGGGGCGAGTGGGCCAGGTTGCGCTCCGGCTGCAGCGCGTCCACCACCATCTCAAAGGGCAGGTCCTGGTGCGCGTATGCGGCTAGGGTCGTCTCCCGCGTGCGGCGCAGCAACTGGCGGAAGGATGGCGTGCGGCCCGTGCCCGCGCCGTCGAAGCGGGCGCGCAGCACCAGGGTGTTGACGAAGAAGCCGATCAGCCCTTCGATGTCGGCCCGGTTGCGGTTGGCGATGGGTGAGCCCACCGCGAAATCGGCCTGCCCGGAGTAGCGGTGCAGCAGCGTCTGGAATGCGGCCAGCAGCGTCATGAACAGGGTGACGCCCTCCCGCTGGCACAGGCCCCGAATCTGGGTGGAGAGCGCGGCCGGCAGAGCGAAGGTGACATAATCACCATCGAAGGTCTGCACCGGGGGCCGCGGCCGGTCGGTGGGCAGCTCCAGCACGGGCGGGAGGCCGGCCAGCGCCTCCTTCCAGTAGCCGATCTGCTGCGCCAATACATCGCCGGAGAGCCAGTCCCGCTGCCACGCGGCGAAATCGGCATACTGGATGGGCAGTTCGGGCAGAGGCAAGGGGGCAAGCGAAGCTTGCCTCTGGCCCTGGGCAAACGCGTTGTACAGGAGGCCGATTTCCTGCACCAGCACGCTGCTGGACCAGTCATCGCCCACGATATGGTGCATGGTCAGCAGGATGATGTGCTCGGTGGAACTCAGACGCAGCAGCCGGCCGCGTATCAATGGCCCGGCGGCCAGGTTGAACGGGGTTTGCGCTTCGGCCCGAGCCTGCCGCGCGACCTCAGCCTCGGCATCGGCGGCGGGCAGGTCGCTCAGGTCCACCACGGGCAGGGCGAGCGTGAGCGCGGGCGCGATGACCTGCCGCGGCTGCCCGTTCACGGTGGGGAAGGTGGTGCGCAGCGCCTCGTGGCGCCGTACCACCTCGTTCAGGCTGCGGATGAGGGTTGTCTCGTCCAGCGGGCCGCTCAGGCGTACGGCCTCAGCGAGGTTGTAAAACGGGCTGTCCGGCTCGAGTTGGTCCAGGAACCAGAGGCGCTGCTGGGCAAACGACAGCGGCAACTCACGGTCGCGCGACACCGGGCGGATGGGCGGGGCTTGCACGCCGGCCGCGGTCCGTTGCGCTTCCTCAACCTGTTCGGCCAGGGTCGCGATGGTCGGTGACTCGAAGATGTTGCGCAGCGGCAGGTCGACCTGGAACGCATCGCGCAGCCGCGAGATGAGCTGCGTGGCCAGCAGCGAGTGCCCGCCCAGCGCGAAGAAGTCATCGTGGATGCCGATCTGTCCCACGCCCAGCACATCCGACCACAGCCGGGCCAGGACTTCCTCCACGGGCGTGCGCGGCGCAACGTAGGTCTCTTCCGTCCCGCGTTGCGTCCAGTCGGGTTCCGGCAGGGCGTTGCGGTCCACCTTGCCGTTGGGGGTCAGCGGCAGGCGCGAGACCTCCACGAAGGCCGACGGCACCATGTAGTCAGCGAGGCGTTCCAGCAGGTAGCGGCGCAGCTCGCCGCTCTCCGGCGCCGGCGCATGGGCGGGTACGATGTAGGCGACCAGCCGCTTGTCCCCATTGGGCGCGGTCCTGGCCGCAACGACGGCCTGACGCACGCCGGGATGCCCGCCCAGCGCGGCCTCGATCTCGCCGGGTTCGATGCGGAACCCGCGCACCTTCACCTGATAATCGCGCCGGCCCAGGAACTCGACGTTGCCATCCGGCAGCCAGCGCGCGAGGTCGCCGGTGCGGTAGAGGCGGGTGTGCGGGCTGCGGCTCGCCCCAGGTTGCAGGTTGGAAGGCTGAAGGTTGAAAGGTTGCCCCGCAGCGCAGGTCTCCAGGTCAACATTCAACTTGTAACCTTCAACCTGTATCCTGTCACCTGTAACCGTCAGAAACGGGTCGGGTACGAACCGCTCGGCGGTCAGGTCCGGCCGGTTCAGGTAGCCGCGGGTGACGCCGAGGCCGCCGATGTAGAGTTCGCCGATCACGCCGACGGGAACGGGCTGCTCTTGCGCGTCCAGGATGTAGAGCCGGTTGTTGCCAAAGGGCCGGCCGATGGGCACGAGGCGGTCCGCCGGCATGTCATCCAGTGCACCCTCGAAGTAGCAACTGTCGATGGTTGCTTCAGTCAGGCCGAAGGAGTTGATGAGCCGCGTCTGCGGCCCGCACAGCCGCTGGAAGCGTTGGTACTCGCCCACATACCAGCTATCGGAGCCGCACAACAGCAGGCGCATGAAGTCCAGCGTCTGACGCGTGTCCTCGAGGTACTGCACCAGGTGGCGCAGCACCGCGGGCACGAACTCGGCGCAGTCCACCCGTTCGCGGCGCATGAGCGCGTAGAGGCGCTCCGGGGCCAGCAGCAGCTCGCGCGGGGCCAGCACCAGCTTGCCGCCGGAGCACAGCGCGCGCACGAGGTCGCCGGTGAAGACATCGAACGAGAAGCTCGCCATCTGCAGGTGTACGGACGCGTCGGTGCGCAGCCGGTAGTCATCTTCCCAGGCCAGGTACGCGTTGACGATGCTGCGGTGGCTGACCATCACCCCCTTCGCCTGGCCGGTGGAGCCGGAGGTGTAGATGACGTAAGCCAACGAATTAGGAATTAGGAATTGGGAATTAGGAATATTGGTTGTGGGCTGGTGCGCGATGTCAGGCCAGTCGGCATCCAGGCGCACCAGCATCCCTTGCAGCCCTTTACCATCAGCTTCTAGCTTCCAGCTTCCGTGCGCAGCGAAGCTGCGCCTATCCAGCTTCCAGCTTCCAGCTTCCGGCACCCGGGCCTGGGTGAGCACGATCTGCGCGCCGGAGTCTTCCAGCATGAAGGCAATGCGGTCGGCCGGATAGGTCGGGTCGATGGGCAGGTAGGCGCCGCCGGCCTTGAGCACGCCGAACACGGCGACGATTGTCTCCAGCGACTTCTCCGCCGCGATGCCGACCACGGTCTCCGCCCCGACGCCGAGCTCCCGCAAGTGATGGGCCAGTTGGTTGGCGCGCGCGTTGAGCTCTGCGTAGGTGAGGGATGTGCTGCCGGCGACGACCGCAGGCGCATCCGGGGTGCGAGCTACCTGCTCCTCGAACAACGCGTGCAGGAGCGCGGGCCGGCCGCCCAGGTAGTCGCGCGCCGTGTCGTTCCAATCGATCAATATCTGCCGGCGCTCCGCCGGGCCGAGCAGCGGCAGGCGCGAGATGCGCTGGTCGGGCATGGCGACAGCCCCTTCGAGCAGGTTGCGGAAGTGGCTCAGCAGCCGCGCCATGGTGGTTGCGTCGAAGATGTCGGTGTTGTACTCGACCGAGGCGTCGAAGCCGTCAAGCTCTTCCGCCATCGACAGGGTGAGGTCGAAAGTGGCGGTGCCCATGTCCACATCGAGTTGTTCCAGGCGCAGGCCCGGCAGCTCCTCTGCGCGGTTGGGCGCGTTCTGCAGGATGAACATCACCTGGAAGAACGGCGCGTGGCTCATATCCCGTTCGGGCTGGAGCTTTTCAACGAGCATCTCGAACGGCAGGTCCTGGTGCGCATATGCGCCCAAGGCTGTCTCGCGCACGCGGTGCAGCAACTCGCGGAAACTGGGCTCGCCCGCCAGGTCGGTGCGGAAGACCAGCGTGTTGATGAAGACGCCGATGAGCCCCTCGATCTCGGCCCGGTTGCGGTTGGCGATGGGCGAGCCGACGCTGATGTCGGTCTGGCCGGAGTAGCGGCCGAGCAACATCTGAAACGCGGCCAGCAGGGTCATGAAGGGGGTGCAGCTCTCCTGCCGGCTGAGCTTCTTGATCCCTTCGGTCAACCACTTCGGGATTTTGACCGACAGCGAGGCCCCGCGGTTGGTGATGACTGCCGGTCGGGGTCGGTCGGTAGGCAGTTCCAGCACGGGCGAGCCGCGGCTGCCGCCATCCGCCGAGGCCAATTGGTCGCGCCAGTAGGCCAGGTGTTGGTCCAGCACCTCACCCTGGAGCCAGTCCTGCTGCCACGCGGCGTAATCCGCGTATTGGATGGGCAGGTCGGGCAGGGGCGAGGGGGCAAGCGCACCTTGCCCCTGGTCCTGACTGAGGGCGTTGTAGAGCGCAGCCAGTTCAGCCACGAACACGCCGATGGACCAGCCGTCGGACACGATATGGTGCATCGTGACCAGCGCGATGTGCTCTTCCGGGCCGAGCTTGAGCAGAGTGACGCGCAGCAGCGGGCCGCGGGCCAGATCGAAGGGCCGGCGCGCCTCTGCGACCGCGCGGCGCTGCGCCTCAGCCTCGCGTTCGGCGTCGGGCAGGTTGCTCAGGTCTACAACGGGCACGGAGATGGTGAGGCCGGGCGCAATGACTTGCAGCGGTGTGCCGGCCGGGGCGGCGAACGTGGTGCGCAGCGCCTCATGCCGGCGGATGATCTCGTTCACGCTGCGGCCCAGCGCGGCCGCGTCCAGGCGCCCGCGCAGCCGTACTGCCGTCGGGATGTTGTAATACGGGCTGTTCGGCTCGAACTGATCCAGGAACCAGAGGCGCTGCTGCGCGTAGGAGGCCGGGAAGACGAAGACGTCTTCGGCATCCCACGCGGCCGTGGGGTCGGCGCGCTCGCTGTCCGGCGGCAATCCAGCGATGGTATCGGTCATTTCTGCCCCAGGTCAGATCGTTTCATGCGCCGCGCGTCCCGTGAAACGGCGGTAATAGCCGGCGCCTGCGGCGCGGCGCTTGTTGCGGCCCCGCTGGTCGCGGCATCTACCTCCGCGGCCAGCTCTGCCACGGTCGGGTGCTCGAACAGGGTGCGCAGCGGCAGCTCGATCGTGAACGTCTCGCGGACACGGGAGATGAGCTGGGTGGCTAACAGGGAATGGCCGCCCAGGTCGAAGAAGTTGTCGTAGACGCCAACCTGTTCGACGTGCAGCAGTTCCGCACAGATGGCCGCCAGTTGCGTCTCGGTCGCCGTGCGCGGGGCCACATACTCCGTCTCCAACGTCTCGCGGCCGCCTTCGGGCGCCGGCAGCGCCCGGCGGTCGATCTTGCCGCTGGGCGAAAGCGGAAAACGCTCCAGCATAACGAAGAAACTCGGCACCATGTATTCGGGCAGCAGGCGGCGCAGCGCGGCGCGCAGGTCCGCAGCGGTCGGCGCAGCCTCCGGCTGCCGGGGCACGATGTAGGCCACGAGCCGCTGATCCGCGTCGGTGCCCGCTGCGGCTGCGGGCCGCCAGGCGACGACCACGGTGTCGAGCACACCGGGCTGTTGGCGCAAGGCGCTCTCGATTTCGCCCAGCTCGATGCGGAACCCGCGCACCTTGACCTGGGTGTCGATGCGGCCCAGGAACTCGATGTTGCCGTCTGCGCGGTAACGCACCAGGTCGCCGGTGCGGTAGAGGCGGGTGTGCGAAGCTTCGCTTCGCCCTGGTTGCATGTTAGCAGGTTGCAAGTTGTGCGAAGCCCTGCTTCGCCCAGATTGGCTGTCAGTCGAGGCATCGTTGTCAACATTCAACTTGTAACCTTCAACCGTCAGAAACGGATTCGGCACGAACCGCTCCGCGGTCAGATCCGGCCGGCCCCAGTAGCCGCGGCCGACGTTGACGCCGCCGATGAGCAGCTCGCCGGGCACGCCGATGGGCACGGGCTGCATGTGGCTGTCCACGACGTAGAGCTGGCAGTTGCCGATGGGCCGGCCGATGGTCGGGTCGCGCGGGTCGGTCGGGTCGCACAGGGTCATGGAGGCGCAGACGGTGGTCTCGGTCGGGCCGTAGGCATCGAAGAACCGGCGTCCTTCGACTGCGCCCGCAGTTTCCTGCGGACTCCGCTCAGGATGCCCGGCTGCCCATTTGCGGACGATCTCCGCGGTACATTTCTCACCCGCGGCGACCACAACGGCCAGGTGGGGCAGGTCGCCCGGCTCGAGGACGGCCAACACGGAAGGCGGCAGCGTCACGGTGGTCACGCGCTGGTCGCGCAGCAGCCGCAGCAGGTCCGGGCCGGACGCCAGGACTTCCTGCCGGGCCAGCACCAGCGTACCGCCGTTAGCGAGCGCCATTAAGGTCTCCCACACGGACGCATCGAAGGACAGCGGCGCGAACTGGAGCACGCGCGAGCCCGGCCCGATGTCGAACGCCCGGCGCTGCACCTCGGCCAGATTGCACAGACCGCGATGGTGCAGCATGGCGCCCTTGGGCCGGCCGGTGGAGCCGGAGGTGTAGATGACGTAGGCCAACGAATTAGGAATTAGGAATTGGGAATTAGGAATATTGGTTGTGGGCTGGCGCGCGATGTCAGGCCAGTCTGCGTCCAAGCGCACCAGCATCCCTTGTGGCCCTTTACCATCAGCTTCCAGCTTCCAGCTTCCGTGCGCAGCGAAGCTGCGCCTATCCAGCTTCCAGCTTCCAGCTTCCGGCACCCGGGCCTGGGTGAGCACGATCTGCACACCCGAGTCCTCAAGCATGAACGCGATGCGGTCGGCCGGGTAAGTGGGGTCGATGGGCAGGTAGGCGCCGCCGGCCTTGAGGATGCCCAGGATGCCGACGATGGTCTCCGGGGAGCGTTCGGTCATCAGGCCGACCAGCGTCTCCGGGCCGACGCCCAGGCTGCGCAGGTAGTGGGCAAGCTGGTTGGCGCGGCGGTTGAGCTCGCCATACGACAGCGTCTGCTCCTCGAAGACAACCGCGGGCGCATCGGGCTGCCTCGCGGCCCAGGCCTCGACCAGTTCATGGGCATAGCGGTCCGCTGGGGTGCTCAACGCAGTGCGATTCCAATCGTCCAGCAGTTGTTGGCGTTCGGCGTCGGTCAGCAGGGCGATACCGGCCAGCGGCTGCTCCGGATCCTCGACGACTGCTCCGAGCAGCGTCTTGTAGTGGCTCACCATGCGCTCGATGGTGCCCGCGTCGAACAGGTCGGTGTTGTACTCGATGTAGCCGCCCAGCCCCTGCGGGCCGCCGGCCAGGGAGAGGGTGATATCGAAGGACGCGGCGCCGCTGTGCGCCTCGACTGCGCGGAGCGACAGCCCCGGCAGCTCGGTGAAGTGCGGCGCAGGCGGGTCCAGCACGAACATCACCTGGAACAGCGGCGTATGGCTGAGATCGCGCTGCGGCTGGAGCGCCTCCACGAGCAGCTCGAAGGGCAGGTCCTGGTGCGCGTACGCTGCCAGCGCAGCCTCGCGCGTTTGGGCCAGCAGCTCGCGGAATGGGAGTGCGCCGTGCGGCCGGCCGCGCAGCACCAGGGTGTTGACAAAGAAGCCGATCAGCCCCTCGATCTCAGGCCGGTTCCGGCCCGCGATGGGCGTACCGATGTTGATATCCTCCTGGCCGGTGTAGCGGTGCAATAGCGCCTGGAAGGCGGACAGCAGGAGCATGAACAGGGTCGCGCCCTCGTCGCGGCTCAACTGATGCAGCGCAGCCAACAACTCTGCGCCCAGCGTAAACGAGACCGTGCTGCCGTTGGAGGTCTGGATGGCGGGCCGCGGGCGGTCGGTGGGCAGTTCCAGCATGGAGGCGCTGCCCGCGAGCTGCTGCCGCCAGTAGGCCAGTTGCCGTTCCCGCACCGGCCCGACCAGCCACGCGCGCTGCCAGGCGGCAAAATCGGCATATTGCAGCGGCAGCGGCGGCAGCGGCGAGCTGCCCTGGTCTTCTCTGAACGCAGCATAGAGCACCGACATCTCGCGCACGAAGACGCCCATCGACCAGCCGTCGGAGATGATGTGGTGCATCACCACAATCGCCACATGCTCCTGCTCGGCCAGCTTCAGCAGGCGGACGCGCAGCAGGGGGCCGGCGGCCAGGTCGAACGACCGGCCGGCCTCGGCCTGAACGTGCTGGCGCAGCGCGATTTCCTGGGCATCTGCGGGCAGGCCGCTCAGATCATCCACCGGCAGCGGGACCCCGGCCGCGGGGTGAATGATCTGTATGGGCTGGCCGCTCGCGGTGCTGAAGGTCGTCCGGAGCACTTCATGTCGCCGCACGATCTCGTCCAGCGCGCGGCCCAGGGCGGCGACGTCCAGCGCACCGCTCAGGCGGATAGCGGTCGGGATATTGTTGAACAGGCTGCCCGGCTCGAGCTGATCCAGGAACCAGAGGCGCTGTTGGGCAAAGGACAGCGGCAGGTCATCCGTGCGTGAGACGGGGGACAGAGCGAGTTCAGTGTCTCCCGTCGCCTCGACGCCCGCGCGCAACAGCGCCTCGATCCGGCCCGCCAAACCCGCGATCGTGGGCACGTCGAACAGGTCGCGCAGGGGCAACTCTACGCCGAACACCTGGCGCGCCCGCGAGATGATCTGCGTGGCGACCAGCGAATGCCCGCCCAGATCGAAGAAGCTGTCGTGGACGCCGGCGCGCGCGACCCCCAGCACCTCGGTCCAGATCTGGGCCAGGCCGTTCTCGACGGGCGTGCGCGGGGCCACGAAGTCGGTGTCCACTGCCGGTTGGCCGGCCTCGGCCGCGGGCAGCGCCTTGCGGTTGACCTTGCCGCTGGGCAACAGCGGCAGTCCCTCGGCCATGATGACAAAGTACGATGGCACCATGTAGTCGGGCAGGCTACGGCGCAGAGCCGTGCGCAGCCCAGAGGGTGTGACCTGCACGCCGGGTTGCGGTGCGACGAAGGCCGCCAGGTATTTGTTGCCCGGCCGGTCCTCGCGTGCCAGCACAGCCGACTGCACCAGGTCCGGCAGCGCGTTGAGCGCGGCCTCGATCTCGCCCAGCTCGATGCGGAACCCGCGCACTTTCACCTGGTCATCCAGCCGGCCCATGAACTCGATCTGGCCGTCAGGCAGCCAGCGCACCAGGTCGCCGGTGCGGTAAAGACGATGGGAAGATTGAAGATTGAAGATTGAAGATTCGCTATCAAATGGCACGCAGTCTTCAATCTTGGCGAAGCTCAGCTTCGCACTTCTGCCATCTTCAATCCGCGCAAACGGGTCGGGGACGAAGCGTTCCGCCGTCAGATCCGGGCGGTCGAGGTAGCCGCGCGCGACGCCGGCGCCGCCGATGTAGAGCTCGCCGGGCACGCCGATGGGCACGGGCTGCATGTGGCCGTCGAGGATGTAGAGCCGGGCATTCGCGATGGGCCGGCCGATCGGCACGCTGCGCGCGCTTGCGGGCAGATCGGCGATGCTGCCCCAGGCCGCGCCCACGGTGGCCTCGGTGGGGCCATAGCCGTTGAGGAAGAGCCGCCCCGGCGCCCACCAGGCAACGATTTCCGGCGTGCAGGCCTCGCCCACCGAGGCCACTTTTGCCAGTGCAGGCAACTGCTCGGCGGGCAACAGGCGCAGCAGCGAGGGCGGCAGCGTGGCCGTGGTGATGGCATGGCGCTGCAGCAGCGCAACCAGCGATGGGACGGAGAGCAAGGTCTCGCGGGTCGTCAGGTAGAGGCCGGCCCCGGTGGTAAGGGCCAGGAACGTCTCGCAGACCGAGGCGTCGAAGCTGAACGACGCAAACTGGAGCACGCGGTCACCAGGACCGGTCTGCAGGGTGCTGGCTAACGCGCGCACCAAATTGCAGACTCCGCGATGGTGCAGCAGCGTTCCCTTGGGGCGGCCCGTGGAGCCGGAGGTGTAGATGACGTAGGCCAGGTTGGCCGGTCCCACGCCGACATCGACCGGGTTGGCATCGTCTTCGGCTGCCAGCGCCTCGGCCAGCTCGTCCAGGCAGAGCCGCGCGACCTCGGCTGCTGCCAGCCGGTCCTGCAGTGATGAATGGGTCAGCAGCAGGGCGACCTGCGCATCGTGCAGGATGTAGGCGAGCCGGTCAGGCGGATAATCGGCATCCAGCGGCAGATACGCGGCGCCGGCCTTCAGTACGCCCAACACGGCCACGATCATGTCCGCCGAGCGTTCCATACAGATGCCGACCAGCACTTCCGGTCCCACACCGTGTCTGCGGAGCAGGTGTGCAAGCCGGTTGGCGCGGCGGTTGACTTCGGCATAGGTGAGCAGCTCACGCGTGAGAGGCTCACACGTGAGAGGCTCAGACGTGAGCTGCTCGTGGGCCTCATCGAGCGGGTCGGCATCGAAGATCAGCGCCGCGTTGGCGGGCATGGATTCGGCGGTCCGTTCGAACAGGTGGTGGATGCAGGTATCGTCGGGGAACGGCTGCGCAGTGGCGGTCCAGTCGCCCAGGATTTGCTGGCGTTCGGCGTCAGTCAGCCACGGGATGTCGGCCAGGGGGCGCTCAGGCGCGGCGGCGATGCCGGCCAGTACGGTCTTCAGGTGGCCGGCCATGCGGCGGATGGTCGCGGGGTCGTAGCGCGCGATCTCATACGCCAGCTCGATGCCCAGTCGCTTGCCCGGCGAGACGGCCACGGTCAGCGGGTAGTTCGTGCGGGTGTATGCCCGGTGGCTCTCGATGCGCAGCCGCTCCGCCTGCCCCGCCTGCTGGCCGATCGACTCATCCACAGGATAGTTCTCGAACACCAGGATGTTCTCGAACAGCGGCAGGCCGCGCGGGACGTCGCTCCACCCCTGGACGTCGACCAGGGGGCTGTGCTCGAACTGGCGGCCCGCTGCTTGCCGGCGCTGTAGCTCGTGCAGCCAGGCCAGGGCGGGCATCTCAGGCCGCACTTCCACGCGCACGGGGAGGGTGTTGATGAACAGGCCTACCATCCCTTCGGCGCCGGGCAGGTCGGCGGGCCGGCCGGAGACGGTGGCGCCAAACACCACGTCGGTCTCGCGGCTGTAGCGACTGAGCAGCAAAGCCCACGCGCCCTGCACGATGGTGTTCAGGGTCAGCCGGTGCTGCCGCGCGAGGGTTTGCAGCGCGGTCGTCGCCTGCTCATCCAGGGCATCGCTGTGAATCAGGTAGTCGGCCTGGTCCTCGCCCGGCGCGGCCGGGGAGACGGGGACGGGCATGAGCTGGGTGGGGGCGGCGAACCCGGCCAGGGTGCGCCGCCAATGCGCCTCGGCCGCGGACCGATCCTGCTCCTGCAGCCAGGCGATGTAGTCGCGATAGGGCCTGGGCATCGGCAGCCGCGCGGTCCGGCCCCGGAGCGCGGCCTCGTACAGCGCAAACACCTCACCGAACAGCACGGGCTGTGACCAGCCGTCCAGCAGCAGGTGATGGTGGCTCCAGATGAAGTGATGCGTTTGGTCGTCCACTTGCAGCAGCGCGAGGCGCATCAGCGGCGGGGCCAGCAGGTCAAACCCCTGCGCCCGATCAGCAGCCATGAACGCTTCAAGCCGGGCCGCTTGCGCCTCCGGGTTCAGTCCGCGCCAGTCCTCGAAGGTGAACGGCACGACGACCTGGCGATGGACGACTTGCACAGGTTCGTCCAGTTCCTCCCAGACGAAGGATGTGCGCAGCGCGCTGTGGCGGTCGATGACCTGCTGCCAGGCGCGGCTAAAGGCCGCCCGATCCAGGGAACCGTGCAGCGTCCAACTCGTCTGCTCGAAGTAGACGCCGGAATGACCCTCGTACAGGCTGTGAAACAACATCCCCTGCTGCATTGGCGACAGCGGATAGATATCCTCTATCGTTCTGGCATCCATCAGCGCGTATTTCTCCCCTTATCGTCCAGCCTCTTGCTCAGCTTGCCCAGGACCTTGCTGAGGTCCTTCTGGCCGAGTTTTGCCAGCGGGAAATCCTCTGGCCGCAGAAGCGCTTCATCGGGACCATCCGGAGACTGGCCCTGGGCGATGATAGCGCGCAGGGCCGCCGCATATGCCTGGCCCAGCTTTTCGATCGTCTCCCGGCGGTGCAGCGCGTCGCTGTAGGCCAGCGAGAGCTGCAAGCGGCCTGCCATGATACCACCATTCACTTCGAGTGGGTAAGTTCGCCCCCCGCGCAGGCTGCGGTCGGGGCCGCGGTCTTCCCGTGCCGGGGCGAATGCAGCCTCTTCAGCGAGCACCTGGTCGAGCTGCCCCAGGTAGTTGAAGCTGACCTCGGGCTGGGGCATGGCCCGCAGGAGGGCAACTTCCTCGCTGGCGTCGGCCAGGTAGCGCAGCAGCCCAAAGCCGATGCCCCGGTTCGGCACGCGCCGGAGCGCGTCCTTGACGGCGCGCACCGCGTCGGCGGGCTGCCGGACGCCGCGCAGGTCAAATACCACGGGGTAGATGCTGGTAAACCAGCCGATGGTGCGTGAGATGTCCAGGTCGGCGGCGAGTTCCTCGCGACCGTGGCCTTCCAGCTCGATCAGCACCTGCGGCGAGCCGGTCCAGTTGCGCAGCGCGTGGGCCAGCCCGGCCAGCAGCACATCGTTGATCTCGGCGCGGAACGCGGGCAGCGTCCCTTGCAGCAGCGCCTGGGTCTCGGCCTCGGTCAGCGTCACCTGCACGCTGCGCTCGGAGGCCTCGTCGCCGTTGGCCGCGGCGGCCGGGGGCACGAAGTCAACGGGCAGCGGCTCGATGGGCCGCCGGGCAATGTCCAGCCAGTGCGACAGTTCGGCCTGCACGGCCTCGCTGCGGGCATGCGCGGCCAGCCGGCGCGCCCACGCCTGGAACGAAGTCGTCTTGGCGGGCAGCCGGATCGGTGTCCCGGCCGCAGCCTGCCGGTACGCGGCCTGCAGGTCCTCCAGCAGGATGCGCCACGAAACGCCATCCATCGCCAGATGGTGGACGACGATGAGCAACCGGCCGGGCTCGTCCGGTCCGAGGTCAAAGCAGGCCACGCGCATGAGCGGGCCTTCGGCCAGGTTCAGGCTGGCCTGGAGCCGGGCCGTCTCCGCTTCCAGCGCATGGCGGCGTTGCGTCGCGGGCGTTCCGGACAGGTCTACCCACTCGAAGACCGGGGGACCACCCGGCCCGGCGTTGTGCTGCTCGACCTCGCCGCCCGCACGCTGGAACCGCAGGCGCAATGCATCGTGGTGGGCCATCAGCGCGGCGACGGCGGCTTCGAGATGCCCGGGATTCAGGGCCGGCCCGTCTGCCCGCACCGCCAGCAGCAGCGCCTGGTTCCAGTGATGCTCATCAGCGAAACGCTGTTCGAAGAACCAACGCTGGATGGGGGTCAGCGGCACGCGGCCGGTGACCAGGCCCTGTTCAGCGCGCACGACCGGCCCCTGGCCGGCGACCGCGGCCAGTCCGGCCACCGTGGGCTGCTCGAACAACTGGCGCGGGGTCAGCCGCAGGCCGGCCTGGTTGGCGCGCGCCACGACCTGGATGCTGAGGATCGAGTCGCCTCCCAGTTCGAAGAAGTTATCGTGTACGCCGACCTGGGGCAGTCCCAACACCTGCGCCCAGATTCCAGCCAGCTTCTCTTCGATCTCGCCCTGGGGTGGTGTGTAGGCTCCGTCTTCGCCCTGCGCTGTGTATTCAGCCTGGTCGGGCGCGGGCAGCTGCGCCTGCAGGCGATGGCGATCCACCTTGCCGGCAGGGGAACGCGGCAGCGCGTCCAGGATTACGTACGCCGCAGGCGCCATGTATTCGGGCAGGCGCTCCACCAGGAACGCGCGCAGCATGGCGGGGGTCAGCTCGTGCCCGGTGAGTGGGGCCGCATAAGCCACCAGGCGCTTGCGCGTACCGTCATCCTGGCGCACGGTCACCGCGCACTCCCGCACTGCAGGGTGCTGCTGCAATATCGCTTCGACTTCGCCCGGCTCTACCCGGAAGCCGCGAATCTTGACCTGCGAGTCGGCGCGGCCCAGGAACTCCACGGTCCCGTCGGGCCGCCAGCGGGCCAGGTCGCCGGTGCGGTACAGACGAGTTGAAGGTTGCAGGTTAGCAAGTTGAAAGTTGTGCGAAGCCCTGCTTCGCCCAGGTTGCCCCTCGCTCGCGGCGTCTTCGTCAACATTCAACTTGTAACCTGCAACTTGCACAAACGGATCCGGCACGAACCGCTCGGCGGTCAGCTCCGGCCTCCCCAGGTAGCCGCGGGCGACGGCCGCGCCGCCGATGTACAGCTCGCCGGGCACGCCGATGGGGACCACCTCGCCATGCCGGTCCAGGATGCGCAGGCAGACGTTGGCGATGGGACCGCCGGGCGGGCCGCTGATCGGAATCTCTGCGTCGGGGAGCCAGGGCTGACCCTGCGGCGGCTCGAAGCTGCTGGCGATAATCGTGCCCTCGGTGGGGCCGTAGGTGTTGAGCCAGCGCACGCCGGGCGCGACGCGCTGCCAGGCCGCCAGCCGCTCGCCGGAGGCCTTGTCGCCGCCGACGACCACCAGGCGCAGGGTGGGCGGCGCCGCGCCCTGCCGCTCCAACTCGTGCGACAACTCGTGCCAATATGCAGTCGGCAGGTCCAGCACGGTCAGGCGCTCGGACGTGACCAGCTCCAGGACCTCATGCGTTGCCAGCAGGCCGCCGCCCGGCCGCAGCACCACCGTGCCGCCCGCATACCAGGTGGGGAACATCTCTTCAATGGCCGCGTCGAAGCTGATCGTGGCAAACTGCAAGACGCGATCATTTGGGGTCAGCCCAAACAGCCGCGCAGCGCTGACGTGGTGGTTCACCGCGGAGCGGTGCTGCACCATGACGCCTTTCGGCCGCCCGGTGGAGCCGGAGGTGTAGATGACGTAGGCGAGCGAGGCTGGAAGCTGGATGGGCGCAGCTTCGCTGCGCACGGAAGCTGGAATGTTGGATGTGGGTTGGCGCGCGATGGCAGTCCAGTCCGTGTCCAAGCGGACTAGCCTACCTTGCGGGCTTACGTCGTCCGTCTCTAGCTTCGGGCTTCCAGCTTCCAGCTTCCAGTTTCCGGCTTCCAGCACCCGCGCCTGGGTGAGCACGACGGACGCGCCGGAGTCGGCGAGCATGAAGGCCAGGCGGTCGGGCGGGTAGGCGGGATCGAGGGGCAGGTAGGCGGCGCCGGCCTTGAGGATGCCGAGCAGGCCGATGATCATCTCGGGCGAGCGTTCGACGGCGAGGGCGACGATAGTCTCCGGGCCGGCGCCCAGGCTGCGCAGGTAGTGGGCGAGCTGGTTGGCGCGCGCATTCAGCTCTGCGTAGGTGAGCTCGGTGCGCGGCCCCTCAGCGCCCAGCGGCGGCGGCTGCACGAGGGCGAGTGCGTCGGGCCGGGCTGCGGCCTGCGCTTCAAAGAGCTGGTGCATCCCCAGGTCCGTGGGCACGGCCGCGGCGGTGTCGTTCCAGTTGTGCAGGATCTGGTCACGTTCGGCCGGGCTGAGCATGGGCAGACGGGTCACTGGCGTGTCCGGATCGGCCACGGCAGCGGCGAGCAGGATCTGCAAGTGGCCGAGCATCCGCCGGATGGTGGTTTCATCGAACAGGTCGGGGTTGTACTCCGCGCCGCCCGTCAGCCCGCCGGCCGTCTCGCCCAGGGTCAGGGTGAGGTCGAAGGGCGCGACGCCGGTGTCGATGTCCAACTGGCTGAATCGCAGCCCCGGCAGTTCCAGGGTCGCCTGGTTGGTCCCGCCGCTGTGCAGCGTGAACATGACCTGGAACAGCGGCGTGTGGCTGAGGTCACGCTGCGGCTGGAGCGCGTCCACCACCATCTCGAACGGCAGGTCCTGGTGCGCATACGCGGCCAGGGCGGTTTCCCGCGTCCGCGCCAGCAGTTGGCGGAACGACGGCGCGCCGCTGAGGTCGGCGCGCAGCACCAGCGTGTTGACGAAGAAGCCGATCAGGCCTTCGATTTCGGCGCGGTTGCGGTTGGCGATGGGCGTGCCGATGCCGAAGACCTCCTGCCCGGAGTAGCGGCCCAGCAGCGCCTCGAACCCAGCCAGCACGGCCATGAACAGCGTGACATCGTGGCGCCGGCTCAGGGCCTTGAGCTCGGCCGTCAGCTCGGCGGGCAGGCTAAACGTGAGGTGCGCGCCGCGGGAGGTCTGCACGGCCGGCCGCGGCCGGTCCGTGGGCAGGTCCAGGGCGGGCGACAGGTCGGCCAGCGCGGTCTTCCAGAAGCCAAGCTGCCGGTCGCGCACCTCGCCGGTGAGCCAGTGGCGCTGCCAGGCGGCGAAATCGACGTATTGCACCGGCAAGGGCGGCAGGGCCGCGGGCGCCGCATCCGTCGCCGCATATGCGGTGTAGAGCGCGGCGAGCTCGCGTGTCAGCACGCTGCTGGACCAGCCGTCGGAGACGATGTGGTGCATGGTCAGGAGCGCAACGTGCGTCTCGGCGCCGAGGCGCAGCAAGGTCGCGCGCACCAGCGGACCGGCAGCCAGGTCGAACGGCCGCCGTGCTTCTGCGGCCGCGTGCTGCTGCACGGCTGCCGCCTGCTCCGGCTCCGGCAGCGCGCTTAGATCGATCACCGGCACGTCGAGAGTAAGCTCCGGCGCGATAGCCACTTGGGGGACGCCGTCTATGCTGGGAAAGGTCGTCCGCAGGACTTCGTGCCGGCGGACAATCTCGTTCAGGCTGCGGCGCAGCGCCGGAACATCGAGCGCCCCTTCGATGCGGAGGGCATCAGGGATGTTGTAGGCCGGGCTGCCGGGCTCCAGTTGGTCCAGGAACCACAGGCGCTGCTGGCCGAACGACAGCGGCAGCGGCGCGGCGTCACGGGGCGCGGGGCGGATGGGAGGGGCGGCTGTGCCCCGCGCCTGGCGGCGTGCCGCTTCCACGGCCGCGGCCAGCCCGGCGACCGTGGGCTGCTCGAACAATGTCCGTACCGGCAGCTCGACCTCGAATGCAGCGCGCAGCCGGGAGATGAGCTGGGTGGCGAGCAGCGAATGCCCGCCCAGGTCGAAGAAGTTGTCGTGGAGGCCGACGTGGGGCAGGTCCAGCACGCGTTCCCACATGGCCGCCAGCATCTCCTCGACCGGGGTGCGCGGCCGGGCGTCCCCCGCGCCTGCGTCAGCCTGGGCCGGCTCCGGTGCGGGCAGGGCGCGGCGGTCGAGCTTGCCGGATGGGGTGCGCGGGAGGGCCTCCAGCAGCACGAAGGCGGACGGCAGCATGTAATCCGGCAGGCGTTGGGCCAGGGCCGCGCGCAGCCTGGCGCTGTCCTGCCCTGCGCCGGGCTGGAGGGCCACATAGGCCACCAGCCGCTTGCCGGCTGCGCTTTCCTCCGCCAGCACTGCGCAGTCGGCCACGCCGGGCAACTGTCCCAGCGCAGCCGTGACCTCCCCCATCTCGATGCGCATACCGCGAATTTTCACCTGGAAATCGGTGCGCCCCAGGAACTCCAGGTTGCCGTCTGCCCGCCAGCGCACCAGGTCGCCGGTGCGGTAGAGACGGGGTGTAGATTGAAGATGTGCGAAGCTGAGCTTCGCCAAGATTGAAGAATGCGTGCCTGTCCCCGCCGAATCTTCAATCTTCAATCTGTAATCTTCAATCTGCGCAAACGGGTTCGGCACGAACCGTGCCGCGGTCAGCTCCGGCCGGTTGAGATAGCCGCGCGTGACGCCGGCGCCGCCGATGTAGAGCTCGCCCGGGACGCCGATAGGCACGGGTTCCAGGTTACGGTCCAGCACATAGAGCTGCGTGTTGGGCAGCGGGCTGCCGATGGGCAATGCTTCGTCCGGGTCCCAGGTTTGCAGGCCCGGCGGCGGCTCGTACCACGTGGAGATGATGCTGGTCTCGGTGGGGCCGTAGGTGTTCAGCCAGGTGACATGGCTGCCGCCCAGACGCAACCACGCCGCGAATGTTTCAGGCGCGGCCGCGTCGCCGCCGACAACGACCAGCCGGACGTGACCGGGTATGGACGCGCCGAGTTGAGTCAACTCCTGCACCCACTGACGCCAGTAGGCCGTCGGGAAGTCGAGCACTGTGATGCGTTCCTGACGGATCAGCCGCAGCAACTCGTCGCCGGTGACGAGCACGCTGTCGGGCCGCAGCACCAGCGTTGCGCCGGTCTGCAACGCCGGGAAGATCTCCTCGACCGCGGCATCGAAGCTGATGGTGGCGAACTGCAACACCCGGTCGCCCGGCTTCAGCCCGAATCGCTGCGCCACGGCCGTGTTATGGTTTACCACGCCGCGATGTGGCACCCCGACCCCCTTGGGCGTGCCGGTGGAGCCGGAGGTGTAGATGACGTAGGCGAGCGAGGCTGGAAGCTGGATGGGCGCAGCTTCGCTGCGCACGGAAGCTGGAATGTTGGATGTGGGTTGGCGCGCGATGGCAGTCCAGTCCGTGTCCAAGCGGACTAGCCTACCTTGCGGGCTTACGTCGTCCGTCTCTAGCTTCGGGCTTCCAGCTTCCAGCTTCCAGTTTCCGGCTTCCAGCACCCGCGCCTGGGTGAGCACGACGGACGCGCCGGAGTCGGCGAGCATGAAGGCGCGGCGGTCGGGCGGGTAGGCGGGGTCGAGGGGCAGGTAGGCGGCGCCGGCCTTGAGGATGCCGAGCAGGCCGATGATCATCTCGGGCGAGCGTTCGACGGCGAGGGCGACGATAGTCTCCGGGCCGGCGCCCAGGCTGCGCAGGTAGTGGGCGAGCTGATTGGCGCGCGCATTCAGCTCTGCATAGGTGAGCTCCGTGCGCGGGCGCGGGTGCGGGCCGTCCAGCCCGGGGTAGACCAGCGCGACGGTGTCCGGCGTGCGCGCGACCTGGGCCTCGAACAACTGGTGGATGCCGCTGTCGGCAGGGAAGGCCGCCTCGGTGGCGTTCCACGTAACCAGGGTAAGCTGCCGCTCCGCCTCGGACATGAGGGTGAGCCGGGCAATGGGCACGTCCGGGTCCGCGACGATGCCCGCCAGCAGCGTCACGAAGTGGCCCGCCAGGCGCTCGATGGTGACTGCGTCGAAGAGGTCGGTGTCGTACTCAATGGCCCCGGCCAGGCCGTCAGGGGTTTCGCCCATCACCAGGGTCATGTCGAAGGTGGTCGTGCCGCTGTGCAGCTGCACCTGCGACAGGGTCAGGTCGGGCAGCCGCGCGGGCGCGGACGGCGTGTTTTGCAGCGCGAACATGACCTGGAAGAAGGGCGTGTGGCTCAGGTCGCGCTCGGGGTGGAGCGCCTCCACCAGCATCTCGAAGGGTACATCCTGGTTGGCGAAGGCATCGAGCGCGGTCTGGCGGACGCGCGCCAGCAGTTGCCGGAAGGTCAGGCGGCCGGCCTCGCCGTTCAGGCGGCTGCGCAGCACCAGGGTGTTGGCAAAGAAGCCGATCAGTCCCTCGATCTCGGCCCGACCGCGGTTGGCGATGGGGGTGCCCACCGCAATATCTTCCTGGCCCGTGTAGCGGTAGAGCAGCGTCTGGAATGCAGCCAGCAGCGCCATGAAGGGGGTCGCGCCGCCCTGCTGTGCCAGGGCGGCCATCCCGTCAGCGAGCGGCCTGGGCACGTTGAACGTATGGCTGGCCCCGCGTGCGCTGGGTACGGCCGGTCGCGGCCGGTCGGTGGGCAGTTCCAGCAAGCGCGGGCTGTCAGCCAACTGCGCGCGCCAGTAAGCCAGTTGAGCCTCAAGCGGTTCTCCCTGCAGATAGCGGCGCTGCCAGGCCGCGAAATCCGCGTACTGGATCGGCAGCGGGGGCAGGTCCGGCGGCTCACCCTGCTGGAAGCTGGCATACAGCCCAGCGACTTCCCCGAGCATCACCCCGATGGACCACCCGTCGGAGATGATATGATGCATGTTGACCAGCAGGAGATGCTCATCTTCCGCCAGCCGCACCAGACTGGCGCGCAGCAGAGGGCCTTCCGCGAGGTTGAAGGGCGCCTGTGCCTCGGCCTGTGCCAGATCGCGAGCGGCGGCCTCCCTGTCGAGGCCGGTGTTTTCAGCGCCGGTCAGGTCGATCACCGGCAGCGGCAGGCTCAGCTCCGGCTGGATGACCTGCACCGGCTCATCTCCCTCCACGCGAAAGACGGTGCGCAGGCTTTCGTGGCGCTGGATCACAGCATTGAGTGCGTTGTGCAGGGCCTCGATGTCGAGACGCCCCTGGAGCCGCAGCGCCGCCGGGATGTTGTACATCGCGCTGCCGGGAGTCAACTGATCCAGGAACCAGAGCCGCTGCTGGGCGAACGAGAGGGGCGCATGGCCGTCAGGTCGTTCTGCGGGCAGGATCGCCGTCGCATCCAGCTCCACGCCCTGTTCCTCCAGCAGCAAAGCCAGCAGTTCGCGTTGTTCCGGCGTCAGTTCGCCCCAGTCATCCAGCAACCCGGTCATGCTTCACGCGCCTTTCCTGCAGCCGCTGCCTTTTTGGCAGCCAACAGCGCGCGCACCTGCTCAGGCGACATATCTTTGACCTGCTTCAACGTCGCGGTGACTCTCGCGGCCTCTGCGCTCGCTACGGCGGCCTGGGCCTGCACCACCACCTCAGCCAGCGCGGCCACCGTGGGTTTCTCGAAGAGCGCCTTCAGGGGCACTTCGACCTTGAGCTCATCGCGGATGCGGGAGATGAGCTGCGTGGCGAGCAGCGAGTGGCCGCCGAGTTCGAAGAAGCTGTCCTCGACGCCGACGCGCGGGAGTTTGAGCAACTCGGCGGCCAGGCGGGCCAGCGTCTCCTCGACCGGCGTGCGGGGGGCGATGTACGCGGCGGAGGTGCGCTCGGCGGCCTCGGGCGGCGGCAGGGCGGCCAGCGCCCGGCGGTCGACCTTGCCGCTGGGCGTGGTCGGGAATGCGTCCAGCAGTGTAAACGTGCCCGGCACCATGTGTTCCGGCAGCCGGCGCCGCAGATGGTCACGCAGATCGGCGGGTGTGGCTGCCGCGCCTGCTGCGGGGACGATGTAGCCCGCCAGCGTGTCGCTCCGTGCGATTACCACGGCATCGCGCACCGCGGGGTGCTCACGCAGCACGGCTTCAATCTCGCCCAGTTCGATGCGGAACCCACGTACCTTCACCTGGTCGTCCATCCGGCCCAGGAACTCGACTACGCCGCCGGGCAGCCAGCGGGCCAGGTCGCCGGTGCGATATAGACGGGTGTGCGAGCTGCGGCTCGCCCCAGGTTGAATGTTAGGAGGTTGCAGGTTAGCAGGCTGCCCGTGAGTTGAGGCGTCTCCTTGAATCTGCAACTTGAAACCTGTCACTTGTAACCTGTCACCTGCAACCGTCACAAACGGGTTGGGTACGAAGCGTTCGGCAGTCAGCTTCGGCCGGTTGAGATAGCCGGCCGCCAGGCCAACGCCGCCGATGAGCAGCTCGCCGGGGACGCCGATCGGCTGGGGCTGCATGTGCTCGTCCACGATGTAGAGCTGGAAGTTGGCGATGGGGCCGCCGATGGGCGGGCCGCCGAAGGGCCACACGATCCGGGGGTCACATTGGAACATGGACGCGCAGACGGTGGTTTCGGTCGGGCCGTACGCATTGAAGAAGCGGCGTCCTTCGACTGCGTCCGCAGTGTGCTGCGGACTCCGCTCAGGATACCCTTCGACTGCGTCCGCCTCAGCCAAGCCTTGCTGGGCCGGCGGCCTCTGCTCAGCATGCCCGCCGGCCCACCTGGCTATCAGCTCGTTGGTGCAGCGCTCGCCTGCCGCGATGACGGTCTCCAGGTCGGGCAGGTCGTCCGGGTCCAACACGGCCAGCAGCGAGGGCGGCAGCGTTACAGTGGTAATCCGGGCGGCCCGCAGCAGCTTGACCAGCTCTGTCCCGGAGGCGATGGTATCCTGTCGCGCCAGGACCAGGGTGGCGCCATTGCGCAGCGCCATCACAGTTTCCCAGACCGACGCGTCGAAAGAGAACGGCGAGAACTGGAGCACGCGCTTGCCCGGCCGGATGTCGAAGGCGCGGCCTTGCACGTCGGCCAGGTTGCACAGCCCGCGGTGGCTCAGCAGTGCGCCCTTGGGCCGGCCGGTCGAGCCGGAGGTGTAAATGACGTAGGCAAGGGAATTAGGAATTAGGAATTGGGAATTAGGAATATCGGATGTGGGTTGGCGCGCGATCTCGGGCCAGTCTGCGTCCAGGCGCGCCAGCCTGCCTTGCCACTCTTCACCGTCAGCATCCAGCTTCCAGTTTCCAGCTTCCCGTACCCGCGCCTGGGTCAGCAGTATGGGGATGCCGGAGTCCTCGATCATGAACGCGAGGCGCTCGGGAGGATAGTTTGGGTCCAGGGGCAGGTACGCACCGCCGGCCTTCAAGATGCCCAGGATTCCCACGGTCATGTCCAGCGAGCGTTCTACGCTGATGCCGGCCAGCGTGCCGGGACCGACGCCCAGGCTGTGCAGGTAATGGGCGAGCTGGTTGGCGCGCTCGTTGAGCTGCCGGTAGGTCAGCACGGCGACTTCACCCCGTTGGTAGGCTGCCAGGTCGCCGATGAATTCGACAGCGACCGCGTCAGGCCGGGCCGCGGCCTGGGCCTCGATCAGCGCGTGGATGGTGGTGTCGTCCGGGAACGGGACCGCTGTGTCGTTCCAGGTCTCCAGCATCATGCGGCGTTCGGCCTCCGGCAGGAGCGGGAGGACGGCAACCGGCTGCTCAGGCGCGGCGACGGCTGCCGCCAGCAGGGTTTCCAGGTGGCCGGCCATGCGCTCGATGGTCTGCCGGTCGAACAGGTCGCTGTTGTACTCCCACGCGGCCGTGATGCCGGCCTGCGTCTCGGTCATCATCAGCAGCATGTCGAATCCGGCGATGCCTTTGTCGATCTCGACGGGCGACATCCGGAGCCCCGGCAGCTCGCGCGTCTCGAAGGGTACGTTCTGGAGGGAAAACGCGGCCTGGAAGAGCGGGGTGTGGCTGAGATCGCGTTCGGGTTGCAGCGCATCCACCAGCGCCTCGAAAGGCACATCCTGGTGCGCGTACGCGCCGAGCGCAGTCTCGCGCACGCGCCGCACCAGCTCGCGGAACGTGAGCGGCTGGTTCTCCGCCGGGGGATCGAACCGGGTGCGGAAGACCAGCGTGTTGACGAAGAAGCCGATCAGCGGCTCCAGTTCGGCTCGCGTCCGGTTGGCGATGGCCGAGCCGACGGCGATGTCCGACTGGCCGGAATAGCGGGACAGCAGGGCCTGGTATGCGGCCAGCAGCGTCATGAACATCGTGATGCCGTGCTGCTGGTTGAATCTGACGATGGCCCGCGACAGTTCCTCCGGGAGGCGGAACAGGAAGGTGCCGCCGTTGGCTGTCTGCACGGCGGGTCGCGGCCGGTCGGTCGGCAGCTCCAGCAGCGAGGGCAGCCCCGCAAGCTGTTCCTTCCAGTAGGCCAACTGCCGGTCCAGTGCTGCGCCTTGCAGGGTGGAACGCTGCCAGGCCGCGTAGTCGCCATACTGCAGGGGCAGGCTGCGCAGGGGTGCGACCGTCATGCCGCGTTCGCTGTGACTGAACGCAGCATACAGCGCGGCCAGCTCGGCCACCAGCACGCCCATCGACCAGCCATCCGTCGCGATGTGATGAATGGTGAGGACGGCAATGTGCGCCTGCTCGGCCAGGCGGAACAGCCGCGCCCGGAGCAGCGGTCCCGTTGCGAGGTCGAAGGGTGTGCGAATCTCATCGCGCGCCAGCCGATGGGCCTCGGCTTCGCGTTCGGCCTCCGGCAGCCCGGTCAGGTCGGTAACGGGGAGTGGGACGCTGGGTGCGGGCAGAATGACCTGGATGGGCACGCCGCCGTCCGCGGCGAAGATGGTGCGCAGCACCTCGTGCCGTCGCACAATCTCATCGAGCGCCGCGCTGAGGGCCGATACCTGCAACTCACCGGCCAGCCGCACGACCGTCGGAATGTTGTAGAACAGGTTGCCCGATTCGAGTTGATCCAGGAACCAGAGCCGCTGCTGGCTGAAGGAAACGGGCAGCCGGATGGTGCCGTCTTCCTGCACGATGCGCGCGGCGGCCGTGATGGGCGGCGGAGGTTCGGGCTCGCCGGCTGCGCGTGCCGCAGCCACGTGCGCAGCAATGCCGGCGACGGTCGGCGCATCGAACAGCGCGGCCAGCGGCAGCTCGACGCCGAATACCTCGCGCAGCCGCGAGACGAGCCGGGTCGCCAGGAGCGAATGGCCGCCCAGGTCGAAGAAGCTGTCATCGGCGGCAATCCTGCCGGCGGCAATGTTCCCCGCAGCCGGCCTCGTGCGCGCGCTGCCGAGGATGTGGCTGAAAACGCCGGCGACCAGTTCCTCGTCAGGCGTGCGCGGGGGAACGAAGCTGGCGGAGGTTGCCTGGCGCTCACCTTCGCTGCTTGCGGCCAGCAGCCGCAGCGCCCGGCGGTCGACCTTGCCCGTGGAGGTCAGCGGCAGGGCCTCCACCAGGACGAACTCGGATGGGATCATGTGCTCCGGCAGGTGGCGGCGCAGGGCCGGCCGGAGGTCGGCGGAGGCCAGGCGCGAGCCGTTATCTGCCACGACGAAGGCGATCAGCCGCTTGCCCAGGTTTTCGTCATCTTCTGCCAGGATGATGGCCTGTCTGACGCCGTTCAGCCGCTCCAACGTTGCTTCGATTTCGCCCGGCTCCACGCGGAACCCGCGAATTTTGACCTGATCATCCGCACGGCCGATGAACTCGATATTGCCGTCCGGCAGCCGCCGCGCGAGGTCGCCGGTGCGGTAAAGGCGGGCACCCGTCTCCTGCACGAACCGCTCACCCGTCAGTTCGGGGCGGTTGAGATACCCGCGGGCGACGCCCGCGCCGCGGATGTGGATTTCGCCCGGGATGCCGACCGGCACGGGCCGGCCGTGCGCGTCCAGCAGGTGAATCTGCACGTTGGGCAGCGGCGTGCCGATGGGGAGCCGGTCAAAGCCGGAGACTGCGGTCGTTGTGCGGTACAGCGTCGCGGTGATGGTCGCTTCGGTCGGGCCATACAGGTTCAGGTAGGGCAGCGCGCCTCCGGCAACGCCGGGCAGCATCTTGCCGAACGCATTGAGCCGCGCGATATCGGGCGTGTCGCCGCCGAGCATCAGCAGACGGAGCGGGGCATCACAGCCCAGGTTCCGCTCGACCAGGTCGTCTACCAGCGTATGCCACACGGCCGCCGGCATGTGCAGCACTGTGACGCCCTGCCGCTCGCACAGCGCGGCCAGCTCTGCGCCGCTGACGTGCTGTTCGGCAGCGGGCATCACGAGGGTTGCGCCGCTGAGCAGCGTGGGATAGAACTCCTCGCCTGCGGCGTCGAAGCTCAAGGCAACGAATTGCAGCATCCGGTCGCCCGGCCCCAGCCCGGTCTGCGCGATCATCGCCAGCGCATGATTGACGACGTTCCGGTGCTCCACCAGGACACCCTTGGGGACGCCGGTCGAGCCGGAGGTGTAGATGACGTACGCCAGATTGTCGGGCGCCGGAAGCTGGGTGGGCGCAGCTTTGCTGCGCACGGAAGCTGGAAGCTCGCCGGTCAGCTCGCGTTCATCGCGTGTGTAAATCCGCAACCCTGGAGCCGACGAAAAAGCCTCTCCAGCTTCCAGTTTCCAGTTCCCAGCTTCCAGCTTCCAGCCTCTGATCTCCGGCAGCGCCCGTTGTGCAACGACCACGCGCGCCCCAGAGTCCTCGAGCATGAACGCGCTGCGTTCGTGGGGATGCGTGACCTCCAGCGGCAGGTACGCGCCGCCTGCCTTGAGGATGCCCAGCAGGGCGATCAGCATATCCGGCGACCGCTCTGCCCATAGGCCGACAATCGTCTCCGGCCCAACTCCCACTGCCCTGAGCTGCTCCGCCAGCCTGCCGGCGGCCGCGTCCAGTTCAGCGTAGGTCAGCCGGACCGAGCCAGGGGCGCCGTCCGGGCGCGCGATCTCAGCGATGAGCGCGATGGCATCCGGTGTGCGGGCGACCTGCTGTTCGAAGAGCGTATGCAGGCACAGGTCTGCGCCCGGCAAGCTGGCCGCTGTGGCATTCCAGGCGGCCAGCTCGCGCTGTTCCGCCTCGGTCAGGAGCGGCAGATCACCCAGCCGGAGCCCCGGTGTAAGTGCCGCCGACGCCATGCCCGACAGCAGGGTGCGCAGGTGGCCCAGCAGCCGCTGCACGCTGGCATCATCGAAACGCGCCCGGTCATAGGAGACCTTGAGGCTCAGCGCGCGGCCCGGCCCCGAGATGAGCGTCAGAGGGTAGTTCGTCTGCTCGAAGGCCCGCACATCGCGGACCTCCAGCCCGCCGGATTGACCGGCCAGCGCCTCACGGAGTTCGTCGACCGGGTAGTTCTCGAAGACGAGGATCGTCTCGAACAGCGGGCGGTCGCGGCTCACTTCGCTCCAACCCTGCACATCGACGAGCGGGGAGTATTCGTACTGCCGCGCCTCGGCCAGCTCGGCCTGGAACTGGTGGAGCCAGGGCAGCACTTCGACCTGCGGCGCCAACTGCGCGCGCACGGGCAGCGTGTTGATGAACAGCCCCACCATCCGGTCTGCGCCGGTCAGGGCGGCCGGGCGCCCTGACACCGTGGCGCCGAAGACAACGTCCCGCTCTCCGCTGTAGCGGCTGAGCAGGAGTGCCCAGGCCGCCTGCACGACCGTGCTCAGCGTGAGGCCCTGGCCGCGCACCAGGCTCTGCACCTCCGCGGTCTCTTCGACGCTCAGGCGGATCTCCTGTTCGGCCATACGGGGCTGCCCCGGAGGGAGCCGGTCTGCGCCGGGCGCAGGCAGGCGCAGCGCAGTCGGCGCGGTGAAACCGGCCAGCGTCTTGCGCCAGAAGGTCTCGGCGGCGGCCATGTCCTGCTCACCGAGCCAGGCGATGTAGTCGCGATAGGGCCGTGCCGGGGGCAGCCCAACGGTGCGCCCCTGTGCATGGGCGGCGTAGAGGGTGAAGACTTCCCGCAGGAGAATGGGCATGGACCAGCCATCCAGGAGGATATGATGGTGGCTCCAGAGCAGACGGTAAGCCTGCTCGCCCGTGCGGATCAGGGTCAGGCGCAGCAGAGGCGCGCGCGACAGGTCGAACCCCTCGCGGCGCTCGGCCGCGCGATACTGCTCCAGCGCGCGCTCCTGCTCCGTCGGACTCAGGTCGCGCCAGTCGAGCTGTTCCAGGGGCAGGCTGACCTGGCGGTGGACTGCCTGCACGGTCTTATCCAGTCGCTTCCAGGCGAACGCCGTGCGCAGGACCGCGTGGCGGTCGATGACCTGCTGCCAGGCGCGGGCGAACGCCGCAGTATCCAGCGTGCCGTGCAGGCTGCATACCAGTTGCTCGAAGTAGACGCCGGATTCGGGCGCCTGGAGGCTGTGAAAGAGCATCCCCTGCTGCATGGGCGACAAGGGATAGACAGCCTCGAGGTTCTTCCTGCCGCCACCGGCAGGCGTGCCGCCACCGGCAAGCGTGCCGCCACCGGCAAGCGTGCCGCCCCCGGCAGGCGCGGTTGCTGCAGTCATAGTCTGTTCATTCCCCGGCAGAACATCCGGTGCTCCCCCTGCATCTTACTCATCTTCGCCCAACTCCGCCAGCAGCCCGGCGAGGTCTTCGTCGCTCAGGTCCGCGTCTGCGAAGTCGGAGGGCGTGTAGCCCCCGGCTTCGGACGACTGGCAGTGGGCAATGATATCATGGAGGGCCGCGATGAAGTGATCAGCCAGTTGCGTGATAGTAGCGGCATGATACTGCCTGCCGCTGTAGGTCAACTCGACGCGCAACTGCCCGTGATAGATGCTGGCAGTCACGTCCAGGAGATAGGGCCGGATGTTCTCTGCCGCCCGATCGGGGGCCAAGCTTTCCGGGACGGGCACGAAGCCGGCGCGCGTTGCGTCCTGTGGATCGGCGTCAGGCAGCGCGGCTGTCATTGCATTGTCAACCGCAGTCTGCGGGCCGACGCGCCCGCGGGTGAACTGGCCCAGGTAGTTGAAGCTGACCTGCGGGCGCAGCCACGCGGCCCGCGCGGCAACCACCTCCGGCTCACGACTCAGATACTGCAGCAGGCCGAAGTCGATGCCGCCGCGCGGTACCTTGCGCAACTGCTCCTTCGCGGCCTTGAGGGCCTCGCCCGGGCCGGCGGGCTGCTTGAGCGGCAGGCGGAATGGAAAGAGCGTCGTAAACCAGCCGACCGTGCGGGAGAGGTCCACTTCACCGGCCCCGAACAGGTCCGGCTGGCGGCCATGTCCTTCCATTTCCAGGAACAGGTCCCGCGTGCCGCTCCACCGCTCGAAGGCCAGGGCCAGGGCTGCCAGCAGCGCCTCCTGGGGCGTGGTCTGATACGGGACGGGCACATCATCCAGGAACGCCCGGGTTTCAGCGGGATCGAGCCAGGCGCCATGTGTCCGGGCATCGGCCTCGAGGTTCGTGCCGTCTGGGAAGTCCAGCCTCAGGCCGGGGAGCGGAGCGCGGGGCATCACCTGGCGCCAGTAGGCCAGTTGAGCCGTTATAGCATCCGATTGCGCATAGTCAGCTAGCCGGCGTGCCCAATCGCGGAAGGCGGTCGTCTTGGACGGCAACTGCGCGGCAGCTCCCGCGGCAACTTGTTTGTAGGCGGCCAGCAGGTCATCGAGCAGGATGCCCCATGAAACGCGGTCAACTGCCAGATGGTGGATGACCACGAGCATGCGGCCCGCGGCGTCGGGGCCATAGTCCAGGTACACGATGCGCAGCAGCGGGCCGGTGGTGATGTGCAGGCTGGCCTGGGCCTGCGCGATTTCAGTCTCCAGCACGCGCGCACGCGTGTCGGGGTCTGCGGCCGCCAGGTCGCAGTAGGTGAAGATGCGCTCCGCGGCCCGGTCATCGAGCCCGGCGTTGACCTGCTGCCAGCCCGCTTCGGTCCGGCTGAAACGCAGGCGCAAGGCGTCATGATGGGCCAGCAGCACGGTGATAGCAGCCCGCAGCGCATGGGGGTCCAACTGGCCGGGCACCGCCACGAGCAGCGACTGGTTCCAGTGGTGCGGCGCGGTGACCGTCTCGAAGAAGCGGTGTTGGATGGGCGTCAGCGGCAGGGGCCCCTCCACGACGCCCTGTTCAGGCCGCGGGCGATCGGAGACTGCCGTGGCAGAGTGCTCTGCAACGAGCGCGGCGAGGCCCGCGACGGTGGGCGCCTGGAAGATCTGCTTGGGGGTGAGCTGGATGCCCGCGCTGGCCGCGTGCGCAATGACCTGGATGCTGAGGATCGAATCGCCGCCCAGCTCGAAGAAATTGTCATGCACGCCCACGCGTGCGATGCCCAAGACCTGTGCCCAGGCTTCCGCCAGCGCCTGCTCGGTGGGCGTGGTGGGCGCGGCGTAATCCACGGCCTCCCTGGCTTCCTCCTGCACGGGCAGCGCAGCGAGGGCGCGGCGGTCGAGCTTGGCATTGGCGGTGAGCGGCAGCGCATCGAGGGCCACGAACGCGGCCGGGACCATGTACTCCGGCAGGTGCGCGAGCAGGTGTTCGCGCAGGGCGCTGCGCAGCGCGGACGCCGCGGGCGCATCCGGTTGGGGTACGAGATAGGCGACGAGACGCGGGTGGCCCGGCTGGTCCTCACACACCAGGACCGCGGCATCGCGAACCGCCGGGTGGTCGCGCAGGGTGGCCTCGATTTCGCCCAGCTCGATGCGGAAGCCGCGCAGCTTGACCTGGAAGTCGAGGCGGCCCAGGAACTCGAGCGTGCCGTCGGGCCGCCAGCGCACGCGGTCGCCGGTGCGGTAGAGGCGGGTGTGCGAGCTGCGGCTCGCCCCGGGTGCCAAGTTAGCAAGTTGCAGGTTGGCGGGTTGCCCGAAACTGGGTGTGTCCTCTTCGGTCGGTAACCCGTAACCTGCAACCTGCAACCTGAAACCTGTAACCGTGGTGAAGGGGTCCGGCCCAAAGCGCTCGGCGGTCAGGTCGGGGCGGCCGAGGTAGCCGCGGCTGACACCCGCGCCGCCCAGGTAAAGCTCGCCGGGCACGCCGATGGGCACGGGCTGGCCGGCGAGGTCCAGCACATAGGCGCGCACATTGGCAAGCGGCCGGCCGAGGGTCGGGCGGTCCGGCGTCTGGTGGACGGCCGCGGTGGTGGCGTCGACGGTACACTCCGTCGGGCCGTACATGTTGTAGGCGACCGTGGCGGGTGCCGCCGCGGCCAACTGCTGCCAGGTGGCGGGGTCGAGGGCCTCGCCGCCGGGGAAGAGCAGGCGCGGGATCCAGGGCGCCGCGGGGTCGAGCAGGCCGGCCGCCAGGAGCAGCTTGAGCTGGGCGGGCACGCAGTCGAGTTGGTCGAGGCGCTGGTCGCGGATGAAGGCGACGAACGCGGCCGCGTCGGTGCGCACCTCGGCGGGCACGATGACCAGGGCGTGGCCGTAGGTCAGCATGACGAGCTGTTGCACCGAGGCGTCGAAGGCCAGCGGCGCGTTGAGCGACAGGCGCAGCGGCCGGTCGGCGGCGTGCTCCGCGTAGACCGCGTGGTGCAGCGCGGCGGCGAGGTTGAGTGCGGCGCGGTGGCTGACCATGACGCCCTTAGGCCGGCCCGTGGAGCCGGAGGTGTAGATGACGTAGGCCAGAGAATGTTGAATGTTGAATGTCGAATGTGGAAACCTGGCGGTCGGTTGGCGCGCGGCGGGCCAATCAGCGTCTGGCCGGGCCAGCAGGCGCAGGCCGCAGGGCGCGGGCGCGTCGTCGGACGGCGTGGGCTGCCAGGCTTCCTGCGGCAGCAGGCCGGCGGTGTCCTCCTGTGCCGGCGCGACGACGATGTGCACGTCGGCATCGGCCAGCATGAAGGCCAGGCGGTCGGGCGGGTAGACCGGGTCGAGCGGCAGGTAGGCAGCCCCGGCCTGCAGGATGCCGAGCAAGCCAACCAGGGTCTCGGCCCGGCGCGCGCTGACGAGGCCGACGACCGTCTCCGGGCCGGCGCCCAGGGCCGTGAGCCGGGCGGCGAGTTCGGCGGCCTGGGCCTGCAGCTCGGCATAGGTCAGTTGCACGCCGCGTGCCGGGTCGATGACCGCGAGCGCGGCGGGCGTACGCGCAGCCTGGGCTGCGATGGCGGCATCGAGGGTGGCAGGGCTCTCGACCGGCAGATCGGTGGCGTTCCAGGCGTGCAGGATCGTGTCACGCTCGGCAGGGGTCAGCAGGGGCAGCTGCGAGACGGGGCAGTCGGGATCGGCGGCAATGCCGGCGAGCAGCGTCTCCAGATGGCCGGTCAGCCGGGCCGCGGTGGCCGCGTCGAACAGGTCCGTGTTGTATTCCAGCGCGCCCCACAATTCGTCGGCCCGCTCGACGATATTCAGCACCAGGTCGAACTTGGCCGTCTGCGTGTCCGGCTGCATGGGCGTGATGGTCAGCCCGGGGAGCGCGAGCGCGCGCAGCGGTGCATCCTGCAGGGCGAACATGACCTGGAAGAGCGGGGTGTGGCTCATGTCGCGCGGCGCGCCGAGCGCATCCACCAGCATCTCGAACGGGACATCCTGGTTGGCATAGGCGGCGATGGCGGTGGCCTGCGTGCGCCGCAGCAGCTCCAGGAAGGTCGGCACAGCATCGCCTTCGCCCTCCGGCGCGAGATTGCCCCGCATCACCAGCGTGTTGACGAAGAAGCCGATCAGGCCGGCAATCTCAGGCCGGTTGCGCCCGGCAATCGGCGTCCCGACCGGGATATCGCCCTGGCCGGTGTAGCGGTACAGGAGCGCCTGGAACGCGGCCAGCAGGGTCATGAACAGGGTCGCGCCGTGCTTCCGGCTCAGGCTCTTCAGCATCGCCGTCAATTCGGCGGACAGCCGGAAGGCATGCCGCGCGCCGTGGAGCGTCTGGACGGCAGGCCGCGGCCGGTCGGTAGGCAGTTCCAGCAGCGGCGGCAATCCGGCAAGCTGCTGCCGCCAGTAGGCCAGTTGGCGCTGGAGCGCAGAGTTGCCGCCATCCTGCGCGTCCTCCAGCCAGCGCCGCTGCCACGCGGCATAATCCGCATACTGCACGGGGAGTTCCGGCAGGGGCGAGGGCCGTCCGGCCGCATAGGCTTCGTACAGCGCGGCCAGCTCCCGGATGAACACGCTCACGGACCAGCCATCCGACACGATGTGATGCATGGTCACGAAGGCCACGTATTCACTGTCGCCCAGGCGAAGCAGGCGCGCGCGCAGCAGCGGTCCGGTGGACAGGTCGAAGGGCAGGCGGGCTTCCTCTGCGGCGAGGCGCTGCGCCTCCGCTTCGCGTTCTGCGGTCGCGAGGCTGCGCAGGTCGGTGACGGGCAGCGGCAATGTGACGTCCGCGGCCACCTGCGGCGCCGCGACGCCGTTCACCGTCGCAAAAGACGTGCGCAGGATCTCGTGCCGGCGGACGATCTCGTTGATGGCCTGCTGGAGGGCCGGGAGGTTGAGCGGCCCGGTCAGCCGCACGGCGGCAGGCACGTTGTAGGACGGGCTGCCCGGTTCCCACTGGTCGAGGAACCACAGCCGCTGTTGGGCATACGACAAGGGCGCAGGTTGATCCGGGCCGCGGGGCGTGATGGGCGCCTGCGGTGTGAAGATTTCCGCAGGCCGGTTTGCAGAATCCTCAACTGCGGCTTGGTTTTCTGTATTCGTCTCAGGACCATCGGTCGGCGGCAGGTGATATCCGAACTGCCCGCCCACCTCCCAGGTGATGTCCGAGAGCTGGTCGCCGGGCGAACCGTGTTCGCCCCTGAAGCGCTGCCAGCGGGTGGCGGCCTTCGGGTCGATCTGGTTGCGCAGGTAGAACTTGAAATCCCCGACCATCTGCCTGCCCGGCTGGACTCCGGACGTCATCCTGTCGCCGCGATATGGCTCCAGCATATCCGGGTGGAATTCGACTTCGAGGAAACGGCAGAGCTCTTCCATGACCGTGCGCGGCTCGGAGACGAGTTCCTCGAACCATACCCGGTGCTGCCGTGCCGGGGGAATCTCCTTCAGGAACGCCAGGATATTCTGGTGGCTGGCCGTATAGACCAGCTCCGCCAGCTCGCGGATGGAGAAGGGATGTTCGTGGCGGAAGAAGATCTCTTCCAGCCGGGCCTCCATGAACGAGTAGACCGTCGCGAACGGGTGCCGCACCAGGTGGATGTAGCGCGCGTCGCGGAAGTCCTGCTCCATGCGCGCCAGGATCTGTGCATCCATCGGGTACACGGGCGTCTTGTCCACCAGCACGCGCGGCGCCCCGGCCCAGGGGATCGGCTCCGCCGGACGCGAAGCTGCGATCCACTCCTGCAACTGGCGGTAGAACTGCTTGGTCGTCCAACCGGCGGCCTCCAGCGCGTCCATGCGCCGCACGGCTTCGTCCGCGGGGCAGTCCAGCAGCTCCGTAAGCGCCTTGATCGGCCCGCCCAGCCAGAACTCGTACTTGCCGGAGAAGGCGGTGCGGCGCTCGGCCAGCGTGTTGAACGAGAGCAGGTCCAGCTCCGGCGGCGCAAAGAGCCCGGGATGGCCGGCGAGCATGACGCGCAGCAGCGTCGAGCCGGAGCGCGGGGGCGAGAGCACGAAGATGGCCGGTGGATTCCTGTCGGCGGGCACGCGGCCTGCTGCCACGTCCTCTGCCGTGTCGATGCGCGGGGCCAGCGGGGTGACAATCTCGCGGAAGCGGGCCAGCTTCGCCTCGTCCACGTGCGCAGACGTCGCGGCCTTCTGCACGAAGGTGTAGCTGCCTACGGCCGCCTCGGCCCCGCCGGATCGCGGCGTGATGCCGACGATGCGGGCGACTGCATCTGCGTAGTACTCGTCGAGGTACATCGCCAGGTCGGCAATCGTCGGCGCCATGAACAGCGCGCGCACGTGGGCCGTCGCGCCCAGTTCCTCCTGCATCCGGTTGGTCAGCACGGCCGCCTGCAGGGAGTTGCCGCCGAGCTCGAAGAAGTTGTCGAACACGCCGATGCGCTCGATGCCGAGCACTTCCTGCCACTTCTGGACAAGGAACCGCTCCACCGGCGAGCGCGGGGCCACGTAGGCGCCCTCCAGGTCAGGCCGGGCCTGTTCCGGGGCGGGCAGGGCGCGGCGGTCCACCTTGCCGTTCGGGTTCAGCGGCAGTGCATCCATGAAAACGAACTGCGCCGGGACCATGTAGTCCGGCAGGCGGGCCTTCAGGTGGGCCCGCAAGTCGCTGACCGTGACGGACGCGCCCGGCTGTGCGACGACGTATGCCACGACGCGGCGCTCGCCATCCTCGCGCACCATGATGAACACCTGGCGCAGGCCGGCGTGCTGCGCCAACACCGCCTCGATTTCGCCCGGCTCGATGCGGAACCCGCGAATCTTCACCTGCTGGTCGATGCGGCCCAGGAATTCGATCGCCCCGTCCGGCAGCCGGCGCACCAGGTCGCCGGTGCGGTAGATACGGGTGTGCGAGCTGCGGCTCGCCCCGGGTTGCAAGTCAGAAAGTGGCAGGCTGGAAGGTTGCAACTTGTCACCTGCAACCTGTAACCTGTAACCCGCAAACGGGTTGGGCACGAACTTCTCTGCGGTCAGCTCGGGCCGGTGCAGATAGCACGTCGCCAGTCCATCGCCGCCGATGCACAGCTCGCCGGCCACGCCAACGGGCACGGGTTGGAGCCAGCGGTCGAGCACGTAGATTTCGGTGTTCGAAAGGGGCTGCCCGATGGGAACCGTGGTGGCATGGTCTGCGACCTCTGTGACCCGATGCCACGACGCGAAGGTGGTGCTCTCGGTCGGGCCATAGACGTGCAGCAGCCGCGCCGGCGGACCGTGCTGCAGGACATGGCGCACCCAGCGGACATCGACCGCCTCGCCGCCGAACAGGAGATTGCCCAGCGTCGCGAAGGCATCGGGCGCCGCAGCCGCCATGTAGTTGAAGAGCGCGGTGGTGAGGAACAGGACGCTGATGCGCTCTTCGCGCAGGAAACGGGCAAAGTCGTGTGCGGAGAGTGTGGTGTCCTTGCTTACACCGACCAGCGTTGCCCCGCGCAGCAGTGCGCCCCAGATCTCGAACGTCGCCGCGTCGAAGGAGGCGTTGGACGCCTGCGCGATGCGGTCCGCCGGGCCGAGCTCGACGTAGTTGGTGTTGAACACGAGCCGGCTGATGGCGCGCTGCGGGATCGCGACACCCTTCGGGATGCCGGTCGAGCCGGAGGTGTAGATGACATAAGCGAGGTTGGCCGGCGTGGCATGGCACGTTGGCGGGGTGTCCGCCTGCGCGTCGAGCAGGCGCCGGTCGGTGTCCATGCGGAGCACGGTCAATGGCCGCGACCCGGCCGCCTGCACTGCCGGCAGGGTGCCCGCGAGGCTCTCCTGGGTTAGCAGGACCTGCGCGCGGCCGTCGTGCAGCATGAAGGCCAGTCGTTCGGCAGGGTAGTCCACGTCCAGCGGGAGGTAAGCCCCGCCGGCCTTGATGATGCCGAGCAGAGCAACCACGAGTTCTGCGGACCGCTCCATGTACACGCCGACGAGGACCTCGGGGCTGACGCCCGCACTCTGCAGGTAGTGCGCCACCTGGTTCGCCCGGCGGTCCAGCTCTCTGAAGGTCAGGGCGGTGTTCCCGTAGACCACGGCGGCTGCGTCAGGCGCGGCGGCAAGCTGGGCGGCAAAGAGCTCGTGCAGGGCCTTGTCGTGCGGATAGCCGGTTGCCGTCTCGTTCCAATCGGCCACGGCCTGCTGCCATTCGCGATCCGTCAGCAGCGGCAACGCGCTCACGGCGCGGTCGGGTTGTGCGACGATGCCGCGCAGCAACTCACCGAAGTGATCCGCGAGGCGGGCAATCGAACCGGCGTCCCACAGGTCGGTGTTGTATTCGAACGCGCCGGTCAGGCGGCCGCCATCCGCACCGTGCGCGGCTTCATCGACCATGAACAGGGTCAGGTCAACCTTGGCTGTGCCGCTGTGGATATCGAGCGGGGTAATTGTCAGGCCCGGCAGCCGGAGTCCCGCCTGCGCGCTGCGCGTCTCCAGGCTGAACATGACCTGGAAGACCGGCGTGATGCTGAGGTTGCGCGCCGGGGCCAGCTCGTCCACCAGCAGGTCGAAGGGCAGGTCCTGGTGATACTGCGCCTCCAGCCCGCGCTCGCGCACCTGGTGCAGCAGCTCGCGGAACGTCACTTCACGTCCGGAGTCCGCTCCGAACTGCGCGCGCATGACCAGCGTGTTGACGAAGAACCCGATGAGACCTTCCAGTTCGGGCCGGGTGCGGTTGGCGATCGGTGTGCCGACGCAGAGGTCGCTCTGCCCGGTGTAGCGGTACAGCAGGGCCTGATAGGCGGCGAGGAGCACCTGGAAGAGCGTCGCGCCCTCGCGGCGCGCGAGTTCCCGCAGGCCGGCCGCCACCGGCGCGGGCACCGAGAAGGAAAAGGTCGTGCCATGCACGGTCTGCACCGCGGGCCGCGGCCGGTCCGTCGGCAGTTCGAGCACGGGCGGCAGCCCTGCCAGCGCGTTGCGCCAGAATGCGATCTCCGCGGCCAGCCGCTCGCCGCTAATCTGCTCGCGCTGCCACGTCGCGTAGTCGGCATACTGGATGGGCAGCGGCGGCAGCACCGCCGGGGGCTGCGCGGCTCCCTGACGGCGGAAAGCATCGTACAGCAAGCCCAGCTCGCGCACCAGCACGCCGGTCGACCAGCCATCGGTGACGATGTGGTGCAGCGTGAGCACCACCAGGTGCTCATCCGGACGCAGTCTGAGCAGCCGGCAGCGCAGGAGCGGCCCGCGCTGCAAGTCGAAGGGCGCGGCTGCTTCGGCGCGCGCGATCTCCAGGCCGCGCTGCCCGACACTGGCTGCAGATGCGTCTGATCCGGTTCCGATGTCCTGCGTGAGGTCGGTGACCTCCAGGGTCAATTGCAGTTCGGGCGCGATGACCTGGACGGGGTTGCCGCGTTCCGTCACAAAATGGGCGCGCAGCACTTCGTGCCGGCGCACGATCTCGTTCAGGCTGGCTTCCAGCGCGGGGATATCGAGCTCGCCCGACAGGCGCAGCGCCAGGGCAATGTTGTAGAATGGGCTGTCCGGCTCCAACTGGCTGAGAATCCACAGCCGCTGCTGCGCGAAGGACAACGGGTAAGCGGAGGCGTCAGCGCGCGGCCGGATCGGCGCGGCCAGACCGGTGTCTTCGGGCCGTTGAACCTTCTGCCGCAGCTTCTCCAGCAGTATCGCCCGCCTTTCAGGCGACAGGTTCTCCAGGCGGCTGGCAAGCTCACCGCTCATCCTGTTCCTCCCTCATCACGCACCGACCCCCCGGCCTCATCCGGCAAGCCTTCCAACTCGTCCAGCAGCCGGAGCAATTCCTCTTCGCTCTGCTGCGTGAGCAGGGCCTCCTCCAGCGCAGCCGCGAGGCCGGCGACCGTGGGCGCCTCGAAGAGCTTGCGCAGCGGCAGCTCCACCGGGTAACGCCCGCGCAGCCGCGCGACAATCTGCGTGGCGAGCAGCGAGTGGCCGCCCAGGTCGAAGAAGTTATCGTGGATGCCGATATGCCCGGCTCCTGCTTCCTCGCCCTGCGTGAGGCCCAGCACCTCGGCCCAGACAGCCGCGATCTCCTGCTCGATGGGCGTGCGCGGCGCAACGCGTTCCCCGGCCCTTGCGAGCGCCGACTCATCCGGCGCAGGCAGCGCGCGACGGTCCACCTTGCCGGTCGAAGTTAGCGGCAGCCGTTCCAGGCGCACGAACGCAGCAGGCACCATGTACGCGGGCAGCGTCTGTGCCAGCGCCGTGCGCAGATCGGTGGGCGCAGGCTCCGCGGCCGGAGGCCCGCCGGAAGGGACGAAGTATGCCACAAGTTGCTGCATTCCTCCAGTGTCCGGCCGCGCGGCCACCACGGCCTGGCCGACCCCCGGCTGCTGCAGCAGGGCCGCCTCGATCTCGCCCAGCTCGATGCGGAACCCGCGTATCTTGACCTGCTGGTCGATGCGGCCCAGGAACTCGATGGCGCCGTCTCGCCGGCGGCGCACCAGGTCGCCGGTGCGATAGAGACGGGTGGCCGGTTGCAGGTTGCCAGGTTGCAAGTTAGAAGGCTGCGTCCCTGCCGATGGGCCTTCGTCAACGTTCAACTTGAAACCTGCAACCTGTAACCTGTAATCTGCAATGTGCGCAAACGGGTTCGGCACGAACTTCTCCGCAGTCAGCTCCGGACGGGCGAGATAGCCGCGCGCGATGCCGGCGCCGCCCAGCAGCAGCTCGCCGGCGACGCCATCCGGCACGAGGTTGCCGTCCCGGTCCACGATGTAGGCGGTGCGGCCTGCCAGCGGTTGACCGATCGGCACCGGGCGGCCCTCGCGGCCCGGTCCGCTGGCGAACCAGTCGGGCGGCACATCGCACACCAGCGCGGTGACGGTCGTCTCGGTCGGGCCGTAGGCGTTGAGCAGCCGCGCCGACCGGGCGGGCGTGCTCTGCCACAGACGGAGGCTCTCTGCGGACAGCACGTCGCCGCCGCTGATGAGGGTCCGCAACTGCCCCTCGGGGAGCGACGTCTGCGACTGCGCCCACCCTCGCAACACCTGGGTGAGGTACGCAGGCGGGAGGTTGACGCTGTTCAGCCCGTAGCTGGCGATGACGCGGGGGAAGTCCTCCGGCGGCCAGACGTCGGGTCCGCGCATGACGAGCGTTCCGCCGGCGGTCAGCGCGGTCAGGATCTGCTCGATGCCCTGGTCGAAGGTGTAGGCCGCGAACTGGAGGATGCGATCGCCGGGGCGCAGGTCGAACGTGGCGGATACCGTGCGGATGTGCTGCGCCAGGTCCCCGGCTTCGATCAGCACGGCCTTGGGCTGCCCCGTGGAGCCGGAGGTGTAGATGACGTAAGCCAGCGCCTTGTCTGATGCGAGCGGGCCGACGGCCGCTTGCAGATTTGTGCTGCGATTCTCAATCTTTAATTTGCCCGCTTCCATTTTTGCAAGGACTTGCGCGCCGGAGTCTTCCAGCATGAAGCGAATGCGCTCGGGGGGGTAGGCGGGATCGATGGGCAGGAAGGCCGCGCCCGTCTTCAGCGTTGCAACGATGGCCGTCACAATATCCAGCGAACGCTCCAGCAGGAGCGCGACGATGCTTTCGGGTCCGATGCCGCGCGCCCTCAAGTCCTGTGCCAGGGCCTCGGCGCGGGCATCCAGCCCGGCGTAGGTCAGCTCCTCGCGCCAGTCGGGGCGCAGGTCGGCGTCAACGGCCAGGATCGCGGCCGGCGCAGCGGGCCGGGCCTTCACCTGGGCTTCGAACATCGCAAGCACCGTGTCGCCGGCCGGTGCGGCCGGTGCAGCGGGCAACGCTGCCGCGTTCCACCCGGTGAGGATGCGCCGTTCTTCCTCTGCGCTCAGCATCGGCAGCCGCGCGAGCGGGCGGTCGGGGTCGCTTACGGCCGCGGCCAGCAGCGCCTCGAAGTGCCCGAGCATCTGCGCAATCGTCTCAGGGTCGAACAGGTCACGGTTGTAGTTGAGATAGCCGCCCAGGCTGCCGGGCGCCGTGGAGCCGCGCGAATACTCCATCGAGAGCGCCAGGTCGAACTTCGCGGTGCCGGGGTCCACATCGAGCCGGGCCAGCGTCAGCCCCGGCAGCGCCAGTCCTTCCAGCGGCGCGGCCTGCAGGTCGAACATGACCTGGAAGAAGGGCGCGCGGCTCATGTCGCGGACGGGCTGGAGGGTCTCGACCAGCATCTCGAATGGCACATCCTGGTGTGCGTAGGCGCCGAGGGCCACCTCGCGCACGCGATGAAGCAGCCGGCGGAAGCTCAGGTCTGGCGCGACGCGCGTGCGCAAGACAAGGGTGTTCAGCATGAAGCCGATGAGCGGCTCCGTCTCCGTGCGGCCGCGGTTGGCGATGGGCGTCCCCACTGCCAGGTCCCCCTGGCCCGTATAGCGGTACAACAGCATGTCCAGCCCGGCCAGCAGCGCCATGAAGAGCGTGGCGCCCTCGCTCCGGGCTAGTGCGTCCAGTTGCTCGTACAGGCCCGCGGGCAGGCTGAACCAGTGGTTTGCGCCGTGCGAGGTCTGCACGGCCGGCCGCGGCCGGTCGGTGGGCAGCGCGAGGGGCGGCGGGTCGTCCGCCAGTTGCGCGCGCCAGTACGCAAGCTGGGTGCTGAGCTGCGAAGCGGCGTCCGCGGCCTGCGCCGGTGTCTCGGCCAGCCAGGCACGCTGCCACGCCGCGTAGTCCGCATACTGGATGGGCAACTGTGGCAAGCCGCTTGCCCCAGGCAAGCCGCTTGCCCCAGGCAAGCCGCTTGCCCCAGGCAGCGCGTGGTCCTCGTCCTCTGCGCTCAACAGCGCCGTCACTTCGCGCAGCAGCACCCCCACCGACCAGCCGTCCGACACGATGTGGTGCATCGTGAAGAACAGGACGGCCTCATCCGCGGCCGTGTGCAGCAGGTGAGCGCGGAACAGCGGGCCGTTCGTCAGATCGAAGGGTGCGCGGGCCTCTGCCTGGGCCAGGCGCAGGACCTCAGCCTCGATGGCCGCACGGTCAGCCGGGCTCGGCCCTTCCCGTAGGTCCGTCACGGCAAGGCTGACGGGCATCTCCGGCAGGATGCGCTGGACGGGTGCGCCGTCACGTTCGCCGAACACGGTGCGCAGGACCTCGTGGCGGCGTACGACTTCTGCGAGCGCGGCTTGCAGGCGCGCGGCGTCGATGGCGGGTCCCGTGCTGCCGTCGGTCGCGGTCAGCCGGAGCGCGGCGAAATTGTTGTAGAGGGGGCTGCCCGGGTCCAGCCGGTCCAGGAACCAGAGCCGCTGCTGCCCGAACGAGAGCGGCAGGAGGCTGAACCCGTGGGCGTCAACCGTGCGCGGGACGGCAGGGATCGCTTCCAGGGGGCGCGTTTCAGCCGGCAGGCCGCCTACTGCGGTCTGTCCCGCGCGGATGAGCGCGGCCAGCCCTGCGACGGTCGGCGTCTCGAAGATGTTGCGCAGCGGTAGGTCCACGTGGTAGGTGTCGCGCAGCCGCGAGACGATTTGCGTCGCGAGGAGCGAGTGCCCGCCCAGCTCGAAGAAGTCATCGTGGACGCCGATGGGCGCGATGCCGAGGACTTTCTCCCAGTCAGCGACAATCTCCGCTTCGAGCGCATCCCCGGCGGCGACATAGGGCGTGTGCAGGTTGGGCCGGGCGTAGCGCGTCGAGCCTGCCGGTGCATCCGGCGGTTCAGCCGCCGGAGCAGGGGCGTCTGGTGTGTTCTGCACGGTCCAGCGGCCGCGCCGCGCGGCCAGGTCGCCGGTCGAGACGATCACCTGCGGCAATGCGGTCAGCGCGAGGACGCGGGCAAACGTGGCCGCGCCCTCCGCAGGACTGAGGCTGTAGCTGGCCGGCCCCGCGGCGCGGGCCTGCACCGTGCGCCCCAGCATGTCTTCTTCGGGGAAATCCCAGCCTTCCCAGTCCACGCTTAGCCACGGCTGCTGCGGACGCAGGCGGCGCTGCTGCGCGGCGAAGGCATCCAGGAAGCTGTTTGCGGCTGCGTAGGCTGCGAACCCGAGCCCGCCGAGCACGGTGGAGAGCGAGGACATCAGCAGGACGAAGTCGAGCGGCCGCTCGCCCAGCGCCGCGGCCAGCGCACGGGTCCCGTCGACCTTCGGTGCGAACTGCGCGTCACGGTCCGCGGCCGTCGTCTCTGTCACCGCCCTCATCGCAGCCGCGCCGACGATGCCTGCGGCGTGAATCACGCCGGCCAGCGCATCCGGCCCGAAGTGTTGATCCACTTGCGCCAGCGCGGCCGCCACCTGGTCTGCATCAGCGACGTCCGCCTGCAGGACAAGGACCTCGCTGCCGAGCGCCTGGAGCTTCAGAATGTGGCGCACCTTGCGGGCCACGGCACTGTCGGGCTCGGCCTCTGCCAGGAGCGCATCCCAGCTCTCCTGCGGCGGCAGGCCGGCCCGGTCGAGCAGCGCCAGCCGGGCACGGCAGGTTGTGGCGAGATGCTCGGCCAGCACGGAGCCGATGCGGCCCAGCCCGCCGGTGATCAGGTACAGTCCCCGTTCGCGCAGCGGCACGGCAGCGTCTGTCGCCTTGAGCGGCTCGAACACGGGCCGCCAGCGGCGGTCCGCGCGGTAGGCCACCAGCGCTTCAGCGGGCGAGGCGTGCAGTTCCGCAAGCAGATGCGCGGGGGCGATGGCGTGTTCCGTGCGGTCCGGCGGCTGCGCAAGGTCGATAACCTGGCAGGCGATGTCCGGGTGCTCCTGCGATATGACGCGGCACGCGCCCAGGACGACGGCGCGCTCCGGCAGCAGCGTCTCGTTGCCCGTGACATCGCCGATGCCCGCCGTCAGGACTGCGACGCGGAGCGGTGCGCCGCCGCCGTAGACCGACCACGTCCGGGCCAATGCCACGAGGCTGTCGAACCCCTCGGCATGGCTGAGCGTCGATCCCTGGACACGCTCCCGCGCGTCACCGGACGCTGCCGTCCACAGGTGGAGGACGAGCTGGGGCAGCCGGTCCGCCGCGGCCAGCGCATCGAGTAGTTGCGCATAGTCAAGCGTGTTGCCGGGGCGCATCTCATACCGCTGGGTATCCCCGGCGACCGCGAATGCCGGGCCGGGCACGACTGTCGTGAACTGCATGGGGCCGGCCGCCGCGAGCGCGGCCAGCAGGTTGCGGTCGGCCTCGCTGTCGTGCGCGAAGACCAGCCACCGCTGTCCAGACAGCGCGGGCGGCGGCAGGGGCGGCGCCTGCTGCCAAAGAGGAGCATAGAACCAATCGTCCGGCGGCCTGCGTCCTTCGGTCACAGCCTTCTCTGCGTTTGGCGCACCGGCCGTGCGGCCGGTCGAGGGCGCGACCCAGTAGCGCTCGCGCTCGAACGGGTAGGTGGGCAGCGGCACGCGGCGGCGTTCCTCGTCCGCATAGAAGGCCGCCCAGGGCTGGCTCGGCTGGCCCTGCGCCGGGTCCCAATCGGGCGTGATTCCGGTCAGCCAGAGCCTGCCCAACGCCATCAGCGCAAAGGCCTGGTCGTCGGCGCTCAGATCGCCGGCAGCAGCCGTCCGCGTCCCTGCCGGGCCGGGCAGCGAGGCCACGACTGTGCGCGTGTGGCCGATGGCCCCATGCTGTCGCGCGAGCGTAACCAATGTGCGTCCCGGCCCGACCTCCAGCAGCGCGCGCGTCGGTTCTTCGGCCAGAACGGCCAGCCCGTCCGCGAAGCGTACGGCCTGGCGGAGGTGCTGCGCATAGTAAGCAGGGTCCGTGGCCTGTCCGGCGGTGATCCATGTCCCCGTGACATTCGAAATGTAGGGAATGGCCGGCGGGCTGAGGCGCACGCTGCGCATGACCTCCGCAAACGGGGAGAGGATGGAATCCATCATTGCGGAGTGGAAGGCATGTGATGTGTGCAGCCGCCGCACTGCGATGCCTTCGTCTGCCAGCGTCTGCTCGAAGCGGGCGACCGCGTCAGACGGCCCGGAGACCACGGATAGCTGCGGTGCGTTGACCGCGGCCAGCGCCAACCCATGTGCTTCCGGCTGGCGCAGCCGCGCGCTCGCGTCGCTCTCGCTCAACGGGACGCTCAACATCGCCCCGCCGGGCAGCGCCTCCATCAGCCGCCCGCGGGCAGTCACGATTGTCAGCGCATCGTCCAGCGTCAGCACACCGGCCAGGCACGCCGCTACATATTCGCCGATGCTGTGCCCAATCATCGCGTCCGGTCGCACGCCCCAGGCCAGCCAGAGCTGCGCCAGGGCATACTCGACGGCAAACAGGGCCGGTTGCGTGATAGCAGTGCGTCGGAGCTGTTCCTGCAGGTCGCCGGTGGCCCCCGGGAAGTGGCTCGGCAGGATGAGCGTGCGCAGGTCAAGCCCCAGATGCGGCTGCAACAGCCGCGCACATTCGTCGATGGTCGAACGAAACACCGGCTCGGTCCGGTACAGCCCTGCCGCCATGTCGGGGTACTGGCTGCCCTGGCCCGTGAACATGAACGCGACGCTGCGATGCGCGGCTGCGCCGTCGTTCGTTGCGACATGCGGCGCCTTGACGTCGGCCAATGCGGCAACGGCGTCCGGGATGTCACGGGCAAGTGCAAACCGGCGGTGCTCGAAGGCCCGCCGGCCCGCCTTGAGCGTGTAGGCGACGTCGGCAAGATAGCCGGGCGCATCCCCTCCATCCGGGCTGGCCGCAGACAGGTGCGCGGCCAGGTTCGCGGTCGCGCGCTCCAGCGCATCATGGCTGCGCGCGGAGAGGGCCAGGAGCTGCCACGCGCGGGAGGGGCCGGATGGCTCGCGCGGCGGCGCCTCCTCGAGGACGGCATGGGCGTTCGTGCCGCCGATGCCGAAGGCGCTGACGCCCGCTCGGAGCGCGCGCGTGCCTGCGCCGGCCTCCGGCTGCCACTCGCGCAGGCTCGTGTTGACATAGAAAGGCGAGCTGGCGAAGTCGATGCGCGGATTCGGCCGGCGGTAGTGGAGGCTGGGCGGAATCTGGCGATGCTTGAGCGCCAGGGCCGTCTTGATGAGGCTGGCGACGCCTGCCGCGGCGTCCAGATGCCCGACGTTCGTCTTGAGCGAGCCGATGGCGCAGAACTGCCGGTCTGCGGTGCTCTGCCGGAAGACCTGCGTGAGGGCCGTGATTTCGATGGGATCGCCCAGCGCAGTACCCGTGCCGTGGGCCTCAATGTAGGAGATGGTGCGCGGATCCACCCCTGCTATCGCTTGGGCAGTCGCAATGACGTCTGTCTGGCCCTCGACGCTCGGCGCGGTGTAGCCCACCTTGGTCGAGCCGTCGTTGTTGAGGGCCGTCGCCTTGATGACCGCGTGGATGGTGTCGCGCTCGGCCAGCGCATCTGCCAGGCGTTTGAGCACCACGATGCCCGCACCGTTGCCGCCGACAGTGCCCGCGGCATCGGCGTCGAAGGCGCGGCAGTGGCCGTCCGGCGAGGCGATGCCGCCCTCCTGGTACAGGTAGCCGCCGCGCTGGGGCAGCCGGATGGTCACGCCGCCCGCCAGCGCCATGTCGCACTGGTAGTTAAGCAGCGATTGACAAGCGAGATGGGTGGCTACGAGCGAGGTCGAGCAGGCCGTCTGCACGGCCAGGCTTGGCCCGCGCAGATCCAGCTTGTAGGAAACGCGCGTGGAGAGGAAGTCCTTGTCGTTGGCGATGGTGAGCTGGTACGGCTGGACCGTCTGCCGGATTTCGGTGTTCTCCAGCAGGTTGAACAGCAGATAGCTGTTCAGGCCCGCGCCCGCGAAGACACCGATCATCTTCGCATAGGTCGCGGGATCGTAACCGGCGTGTTCCAGCGCTTCCCAGGCCAGCTCCAGGAACACCCGCTGCTGCGGATCCATGATCTCTGCTTCGCGCGGGTAGATGCCGAAGAAACGCGCGTCGAACCACTCTGCGCCTTCCAGCACGCCGCCCGCTTTGACATAGTGCGGATCGCGCGCCAGCGCCGGGTCGATGCCCGCGGCGAGCACCTCCTCGTCGGTGAAAGTCGCGACGGACTCGACTCCGGCGGCCAGGTTGCGCCAGAATTCATCGAGGTTCGCTGCGCCGGGGAACCGGCCCGCCATCCCGACGATGGCGATGTCGAAGTCGCCGGCGAGCGCGGCCTTAGGTTCGCCGGCGCCGGCGACTTCGAAGTCCGAATAAGTCAGTTCTTCTGGCATAACTCATCCTGTGCGCCCGCCGCGCACCTACTGCGATTGGCGGTCAGCACCGCCCGGCCGCCCGGCGCCCCCCTGCCGCGCCTGTTGGGCCGCTCTCATCCGTTCGCGCTGCTGGGCGACGGCATCGCGCTGCTGTTGCGCACGTGCGCCGGCAGGCCGCGGGCCGTCTTCGCCCTCGGGCGGCGCGACGGGTGAAGCTGCGCCGGCAGGGGGCTGGGCTGTGCCCGGCGCCTGCCCCAGGTGCTTGGCCAGGCGGCTGATCGTCGGGTACTGGAACAGGTCGACGATGGGCACCTCCCGGCCCAGCAACTGCTGGAGCCGGCTGTGTGCCTGGGCCATCAGGAGCGAGTGCCCGCCCAGGTCGAAGAAGTTGTCATGGATGCTGATGTGATCGACGCCGAGAAGCTGCTGCCAGATGCGCGCCAGGTCGCGTTCCAACTGGCTCTGCGGGAGGGTGACATCCGCCGCTGAGCGAGTGGTGAGCGGCCGGGGCAGCGCGCGGCGGTCCACCTTGCCGCTGGCGTTGAGGGGCAGTGCTTCGAGCCGGACAAATGCCGACGGCGTCATGTATTCGGGCAGCTGCTCTCGCAGGCGCGCGCGGAGGTCGCCCTCGGATGGCCCGGCGCCTTCTTGTGCCACGTAGTAGGCGACGAGCCGCAGGTCATCGCTCCGGGCTCCGGTCGTCACGGCATCAGGTTCGCGCAGGTCGCGCGCCACGACGACGGCTTCGCGTACACCCGGACAGTGGCTCAACGCGGCCTCGACCTCGCCCAGTTCGACACGGAACCCGCGTATCTTGATCTGATGATCGACGCGCCCCAGAAACTCGATCGCGCCATCCGGCAGGAAGCGCGCGCGGTCGCCCGTGCGGTAGAGACGGGTGGCAGGTTGAAAGTTAACAGGTTGTGCGAGCTGCGGCTCGCCCAGGTTGGCAGGTTGCCCGGGATCAGCAATGTTACCTTCAACTTGTAACCTGTCACCTGCAACTGGTAGAAACGGATTGGGCACGAACCTTTCGGCGGTGAGGTCCGGGCGGTGCAGGTAGCCGCGCGCCAGGCCGACGCCGCCCAGGTACAACTCGCCGGGCACGCCGGCCGGCACGGGCCGCAGGCGGCGGTCCAGGATATAGGCTGTGATGTTGGCGATGGGGCGGCCGATGGGCGCGTTGGCCGCGAGCACAGGCACGGTGGGGCGGCCATCGTTGACGACGTGCCCGGTTGGCCCGATAGTGACCTCGGAGGGGCCGTACGCGTTGATGAAGCGCCGGCCCGGGGCCCAGGCTGCAACCACGTCGGGCGTGCAGGCCTCGCCTGCCGAGATGACGGTGCGCAGCTCGGGCAGGGCGGCTGGGTCCAGCAAGCGCAGCATGGTCGGCGGCAGGGTGATGTTGGTGATGTGCCCGGCCTGCAACGCGCGCGTCAGAAGCTCCGGCGACAGCACCGTCTCTGCCCGCGCCAGGTGCAGCGCCGCGCCGGAGGTCAACGCAATGAAAATCTCGGAGACCGAGGCATCGAAGGTGTACGAGGCAAACTGGTACACCCGGTCCGCGGGGGTGACGTCGAACAGGGTCACCTGTGCCTGCACGAGGTTGACCAGCCCCCGGTGCTGGAGTATCACGCCCTTGGGCACGCCGGTGGACCCCGAAGTGTAGATGGCGTAGGCCAGGTTATCGCCGGTGGCCGGGGGCAGGTCGCAGGTTGCGACGTGCAGCTCAGGGAGCAGGGGGCCGGTCCATGCTCCGTCCGCACGGAGCGAGCCGACCGGCACGCCCTGTCCCGCGACCTGCAACCGCAGGTCCTCGGCCAGGCGTTCCTGGGTGAGGAGGAGCGCAGGCCGCGCGTCGCCCAGGATGGTCGCCAGCCGCTCGCCGGGGATGGCCGGGTCGAGCGGCACATAGGCGCCGCCCGCCTTGAGCACGCCGAGGATGGCCACGATCATCTCCGGCGACCGCTCGAACGACAGCGCGACCAGGCGCTCCGGTCCGATGCCCAGGCCATGCAGGTGTTGTGCCAGCCTGCTCGCCCGCTCGTTCAGGTCGCGGTAGGTGAAGGTCACACCGGCTGCAACCAGCGCCGTTGCGTCGGGCGTCCGCCGGGCCTGCGCTTCGAAAGCGGCATGGATCGTTTCATGGTGCAGTGCCGTCTCGCGGGTCCGACTCCATTGCTCCAGGATGAGCTGCCGCTCCACGTCGGGCAGGATGCGAAGGTCGGCGATGGCTTGCTCAGGTGCGGCGACAACACTGGCGAGCAGCGTACGGTAGTGACTCAGCATGCGCCGGGCAGTAGCTGGGTCGAACAGATCAAGGTTGTATTCGATAGCCGCGCCCAGCTCCGGGCCGGAGTCAGCGATGAGCAGCGTCATGTCAAACGGAGACATGCGTTCGCGTATGGCGACCGACTCAAGCGGCAGGCCACCGAGGTCCATGTGGGTGCCCGTTGCGCCCAGCGCGAATTGCGAAAGACCCTCTTCGTATAGCAAGTGAGCTCGCTGATACACGAACATGGTCTGGAAGATCGGTGTCCGGCTGGGGTCGCGGAAGGGATGGAGCCGCTCAACCAGCAGAGGGAACGGGAAGTCCGCGTTGGCCAGCGCGTCCAACACACTCCTTTGCACCCGATTGACCAAGTCCACGAAGCGTGGGTTATCCGCAAAGCTCGTCCTGAGCGCGACAGGGCTGACGAAATAGCCCACGACCGGGGCCAACTCGGTGCGGCTGCGGCCTGTAGTGGGCGAACCGACGATGATGTCGGTGTTTTGCGTGTAGCGATGCAGCAGGGCCTGGAACGCAGCCAGGAGGGTCACATAGGGAGTGACGCCGACACGCGCGCTGAACTCCCGCAGTTGCCCTGTCAATGTCGTGCCGAGGTCAAGTGACTCCACAGAGCCGCGGAACGTTTGCACTGCCGGCCGCGGCCGGTCGACAGGCAAGTTCAAGTCGGGCAGATCGCCCGCCAGTTGCGCCCGCCAATAGCGCCACATCTGGTCGCCTGCGCCCGCATCGAGCAGGGCGTGTTGCCAATGGACGAAATCGGTGTAACCCAACGCCGGCGCGGAGGGCAGAGGTAAGGCGGAAGCTTCGCCCCGGCCTGTCTCTGCCTGTCGTGCAGCCGTCATCCAGCCATAGAGCGCGCCGATTTCCTGGATAATGATAGCAAGGGACCAGAGGTCAACGACGATATGATGCGCGGCGAGCAGGAGCACCGGGTCCGCAGCGCCGCGGTCGAACAGGTTCACGCGCAAGAGCGGCCCGGCCTCAAGGTCGAAGGGCCGGTAGGCCTCCTCGATAAGGCGCTGTTCAAGCGCCGGCTCATCCCAACCGGTTGCGTCGATGACCGCGAAGTGCGCCGGGCGATGGCCGTGCACGCGCTGAAACGGCTGGCCGTCCTGCGCACCGAACGTGGTACGCAGCGCGGGATGCCGATCGGTCAGGGTCTGGAGTGCGTGTTGCAGCGCCTCGATGTCGACCGCGGACTTGATGCGGACGGCGTAGACCGGGTTGTACACGCTGCCCGGGGCCACCTGGTGTTGCAGCCACAGCGCACGCTGCCCGACGCTCAACGGGTAATCGCGCGCCTCGGCCTCTGTGTCCGCTTTCTCGATCGCCAGCGGAATCGCTGTTTCACCCGCGTCACTGACGAGCCCGGCCAGCACCTCAGCCAGCTCGCTGAGGCTGGGGCCTTGCAGCAGCGCCGCAATGGGCAGTTCGACGCGCAACGCTTTCTCGACGGCGCTCTTCAGTTCGATCGCCATGATGGAGTCCAGGCCAAGGTGGTTCAGGCGGCTCTCCGGCGGGATGCGTGCCGGGGGCAACGCCAGGACGCGTGCCAGGTGTTCTCGCACCGCATCCATGATGCGGGCGGCCCGTTCCTCAGGGGCGGCCGCCAGGATATCCTCACGCGTGACGCTTGGGTGGACGCTGGCCGGGGGGCTCGCAGGATGCTCCGCTGTAGTAGGCGCGTCCGGCGCAGTCTCCGGGCTTGCCGGCGCAGCAGCATCTCCGGTTGCCTCGTGCACTGCCGGCGCAGCATCAAGCAGGCCCCGTCGCTTCCGCGCTGCGCCCGGTGATTCGGTCCAGCAATGCTCACGCTGGAAGGGGTATGTCGGCAGCACGGTGCGGCGGTAAGGCGCGGCACTGTGGAAAGCGGACCAGTCCAGCGCGCCCCCTGCGGTGTAGAATGCCCCCACGCTCTCAAGCAGGACGGCCCAATCCTCCGTGTCGTTCTTGAGCGAGGGGAGCCAGAGCGCCTCTTGTTCCGGCAGGCAACGCTTGCCCATGCCGATGAGGGTCGGTTGAGGGCCGGTTTCGATGAAGAGATTACAGCGCGCGTCGGCAAGCGCCTGCATCCCTGCCTGAAACTGCACGGTCCGGCGCACGTGCTGTCGCCAGTAGGCGGCGCTATAGATGCCGGCTGTAGCAATTGGTTGCCCCGTCACGTTCGAGATGACGGGGATGGCCGGCGCGCGGTAGGTCACCTGCCCGGCGAACTTCTCGAACGCATCCAGCATCGGCTCCATCAACGGCGAATGAAACGCGTGGGAGACGGTCAGCGGTCGGGCGGTGATGCCCTCCGCCTGTGCTGCTGCCGCGACCGCGTGGACGGCCTCGTGCGCGCCGGAGATGACGACGTTGGTCGGTCCGTTGATGGCTGCGATGTCAACATCGCTGCGGCAACCGGCCAGCAGAGGCAACACGCGTTCTGGCCCGGCAAAGAGAGCTGCCATTGCGCCCTTTGCCGGCCCGTCTGCTGGCAGGGCGGCCATCAGCCGCGCCCGCTCTGTTATTAGCCGCAGCCCCTCCTCCAGTGTGAAGACGCCCGCGATGCAGGCGGCCACATATTCCCCGATGCTGTGACCCAGTAGGGCCTGCGGGGTTACGCCCCACGAGCGCCAGAGATCGGCCAGCGCGAATTCCACCGCGAAGAGGGCAGGTTGCGTGTACGCGGTGTTGTGGATGGCACCCTCGCTCCCGTTCGGCTCATACAACACGCTCAACAAGGAGCGTGGCAGCAGGGGCCGCAGGATAGCGTCACAGCGGTTTAGCGTGGCACGGAAGGTCGGCTCAGTCTTGTAGAGCTGACGGCCCATGCCGAGATACTGGCTGCCCTGGCCGGTGAAAAGGAAGGCGACGCGCGGGTCAGCGATGCGGCGCTCACTAGCCGCGGTCACTGCGTGCGCCACCTCGCGCAGGCGTGCCATGAGTTCCTCCGGCGAGCCAGCCACAACAGCGGCATGCACCGCAGCTCGGTTGTGGGGGAAGTGGTTGCGGCCCATGTTGGCCGAGCCACACAGGTCGGCCAGAGGCACATCGGGATGCGCAGCGCTGTAGTTCGCCATCTGTTGCGCGGTCTCGGCGAGGGCAGCGGGGGCCAGTGCAGAGAAGGCCAGTAGGTGCAGCGGTCGCGAAGCGAGCGCAGTCTCCACCGGTTGGGAAGCGCGGGGCATCTCCATGCTGATGCCATCCGGCGCTTCACCCAGGACAAGATGCGCGTTTGTGCCGCCAAACCCGAACGAGCTGACGCCGGCGCGCCTCGGCGCGGCGTTCCATGCGCGTAGCGCGGTCGGGATGGTCACGGGCAGTTCATCCAGACGGATATAGGGGTTGATTTGCTTAAGGTGCAGGTGGGGCACGATCTGCCCATGGTGCAGCATTAGGACGACCTTAATGAGTCCCGCAACGCCTGCCGCGGCCTCCAGATGGCCGATGTTGGTCTTGACCGAGCCGACCGCGCAGGGTGAATCCGGCGCGCGACCGGCCATTACCGCGCCGATGGCGTCCATCTCGATGGGGTCGCCCAGGATGGTGCCGGTGCCGTGCGCTTCGACGTACGAGATATCCTCCGGGCGCAGCCCCGCATCCCGCATGGCTTCGCGGATAACCGCCTGCTGTGCCTGGGCGCTGGGTGCGGTCAGGCCGTTGCTCCGGCCATCCTGGTTGACCGCGCTGCCGTGAATCACGGCCAGGACGGGGTTGCCATCGCGTTGCGCGTCGGTCAGCCGTTTGAGCACGACGATCCCGCAGCCCTCCCCTCGCACATACCCATCGGCAGATGCGTCGAAGGTCTTGCAGCGGCCTTCGGGCGAGAGCATGCGAGCCTGCGAGAAGGCAACACTTAATTCCGGGCTGAGGATGAGATTGACTCCGCCGGCCAGGGCCAGATCGCACTCGCCGTTGCGGAGGCTTTGGACGGCGAGGTGGGCCGTCACGAGCGACGAGGAGCAGGCCGTGTCGAGCGCGATGCTGGGGCCGCGAAAGTCGTAGACATAAGACAGGCGGTTCGCGGCAATGCTGAACGCATTGCCTGTGCCTGCGTACGCGTCGATCAGCGCGGGGTCGTCGGACTGCAGAAGGGTATAGTCGTTGTGGCTGATGCCGATGAACACGCCGGTGCGGCTGCGCGCCAGCCTTTCCGGCGGCAGCCCGGCGTGCTCCAAGGCCTCCCAGGAGACCTCGAGGAGCAGGCGCTGCTGCGGGTCCATGCGGGCTGCTTCGCGCGGGGAAATGCCGAAGAAGCCCGGGTCGAACTGGTCGACAGCATCGAGAAAGCCGCCCTGGCGCGTGACCATCTTGCCGGATACGCCGGGCGTGGGGTCAAGATAGGCTGCCGCATCCCACCGATCCGGGGGCACCTCGCGCACCGCATCCACGCCGTCGCGGAGCAACGTCCAAAAGGCCTCGGGATCGGCTGCGCCGGGGAACCGGCAGCCCAGGCCGATAATGGCAATGGGTGCACGCCGTTTGCCCTCGAGTTCCCTCTGCAGTGCATTGTTCTGTGCCTGCAGCTTCTCGATAGCCAACAGGGCCCGTTTGAGCGGGGTCAGCGTCCCCGCGCCGGCCTCGGCATGGCTCGCAGGGCGATCTGCCGTTCCACGTTCGCTCGACTCATTCATCATGGTATCCTTCACCAGGCAACAGACACAACAGTCTTAACAATCCTGCAGAAAGCCACCTGACATCGCATTACGCTCGTATCATTCATCCATGTGAGCCAGTTTTTGCAGTAACAGCGCCTCCGCTTCCGCGTCTGACATTTCGGCGATGTTTAGCCGCAGTTCGTTCGGGGCATCCTGAGGCAGATCTGTGTCGATTACCGGTGAGGGGGATGCGGCTGGCGCCAGGTGTACTGCCAGCTCTCTGATGGTCGGGTACTGATAGAGGAGAATCGGGGAAAGCCGGCGTCCGAGCCAATCTTCGAGATCGCCCGACAGGCTCACGGCATCCCTTGAGGCCAATCCGAAGCTGTCGAAGGTGTCGTCGAGTCCCACCTCGTCAGCGTTGGTGCCAAGGGCTTGCGCAATGTGTTGCGCCAGCCATGCTTCGATGTCTTGCTGCCTGAGTGTCGCCATGAACCTGCTCCCCGGGCGCCCGGATCTGGCCATCGACGCCGCGTCGCCGTCTTGCGGACGATTCCCACGACCGGCAATCGGGTCGTTTCCCGCACCCTGGTTGTGTCATCCAGGCGCATGCGATGCTCTCAGGCTGACTTGTGCTCTCTGCATACCGTGTGGCGGCCCGGCTATGCAAGGGGAGCGTCTCTGCCACAAGAGCAGGTCGAGTTTGGAGCAACGCATCCTTGCATCGCAGCGCTGGATTTGATAGATTTGCTTGAAAAGAACGACGGACCTGATGCATGTTGCACAGAGGGCACGTATCTTTGGTCGCAACTTTGCGTTTATACTATGTTATGCCGGTGACTGCTGGCAGGCAGATTATACCCTGACAACGCCTATTATACAAGAGTGCTGGTAAGGGTTTCTATGCTGCGGGCAATAATATTGTGATTAAGATCGGGACCTCGGGTTTCTCCTATGATGATTGGGTGGGGCCGGTGTACCCGCCTGATCTGCCGGCGCGCGAACATCTGACCTACTACGCAGAGCGCTTTCCCACGGTCGAGCTGAATGTCACCTACTACCGCGTCCCTGAGGCGCGCACGGTCGAAGGCTGGGTGCGCAAGACGCCGGCAGACTTCCTGTTTGCGGTCAAGGCGTTCCAGGGCCTCACACACGCGCGCGAAGCGCCCGACTTCCCAGGTTTCGTGGCCGCGCTGGCGCCGCTGGTCGAGTCGGGCAAGCTTGGCTGCGTGTTGGCGCAGTTCCCCTACTCGTTCCACCCCACCCGCGAGAATCGCAAGTACCTGGCGTTGCTGCGCGCAGGCTTGGGTGAACTGCCGGTCGTCGTCGAACTCCGCAACGCGGGTTGGGTGGCGGAGGCGACGTTCGACCTGCTGCGCTCGCTGGCGCTGGGCTACTGCTGCGTCGATGAGCCGCAGCTCAGGGGCCTGATGCCGCCCATCGCCATTGCGACCGGCCCGGTGGCCTATTTGCGCTTCCACGGGCGCAACGCGGACAAGTGGTATGCGCATGACGAAGCCTGGGAACGCTACGATTATAGCTATTCAGCGAGCGAGCTGAACGAGTGGGTGCCCAGAATTCACGAGCTGGATGCCCAGGTCCCCCTGACTCTCGTCTACTTCAACAACCACTATGTCGGGCAGGCCACGAAGGGCGCCCGCGACCTCAGCCAACTCCTGCTCGACGTATAGATTACCCGATACAATTATACGGCATCGTAAAACTTGCCGGCAAGTTTCGTAGCCGCGGCTACGCATGCCTTGAGGCGGCAGGGAGCGGAGGGGACGCGGCCATCGCGGATAAACGAAGGCGCTGGCGCGCCACGAATACGCGAAGCGTGTGCGCCGCGGCAGGGCTATCCGTGTATCCGTGCCCAGCGCCGCAGCGCCATTCGCGTATTCGCGATGGCCGCGTTCGCCCCCATTAGGTAACGCGCCCGGCAGGAGCGGAATCGTGATCTTCCCGCTATGCAGGTCAAAGGATCCGGTCGCGCCGGATCAGCGGTAGGTGTGTGTTGAGCGAGGAGTTAAGAGGTCGCGCAGGCCATCGCCGAGCAGGTTCAACCCCACCACGGTCGCGGTCACTGCCAGGCCGGGGTAGAGCGCGAGCCACGGGGCTTCGCCGATGTAGTCGCGCGCATGCGCCAGGAGCGCGCCCCATTCGGCTTGCGGGGGCTGTGCACCGAGGCCGACGAAGCTTAAGCTGCCGGCCGCCAGGATCATCAATCCGAGGCGCATGGTGAGCAGGACGACAAGCGAGGGTGCGATGGTGGGGAGGATGTGCCGCACGATGATGCGGCGATCGGGCGCACCTATCGAGGCCGCAGCTTCGACATACCCGGTGTGTCTGGCGCAGAGTGTTGTATTGCGCGTCAGGCGGTAGAAGCCGGGCGCTGTCACGATGCCCAGCGCGATGGCGGCGTTCTCCAGGGAGGGACCGAGCCGCGCAACGATGATCAGCGCCAGCAGCAGGCCGGGAAAGGCCATCCACACTTCCATGAGCCTGGACAAAACCTGGTCGATGCCCGCGCCGTAGTAGCCTGCAGCCAGCCCCGCGATAATCCCCAGGCTTGCCGCAAGCCCTACGCTGAACCCGGCCATGAGCAGAGCCGTTCGTGCGCCGTGCAACACGCGGCTGAACATGTCGCGGCCCAGCAGGTCGGTTCCGAAGGGGTGAATCGGCACCGGCGGTGCCAGGCTCTCGCCCGCGCCGACTTGGTTCGGCGGGAAGGCCGACAGCAGGGGGGCAAAGGCCGCGCTCAGCAGAAATATGGCAACCAGGAAGGCCCCCAGAAGCAAGCTGGGACTGTATCGGGAGCGCACATGGCGCTGCGCGCCGGGAGCGCACCCTTGGTTGAGGGTCGACTGCGTTCGCCGGCCGCGTCGGAGCCAGGTCGCCGGCGATGTGATCGAACGCACAGCCATCGCTAGACCGCCTCCTCGGCAACGCGTGGGTCCAGCCAGGCATGCGCCAGGTCCACCACGAGATTGATGACCAGATAGATGGCGGCAATCACGAGCGCAGCTCCCAGCACGACCGGCGTGTCGCGGTCGAAGATGGCCTGCACGATGAGCCGTCCCAGCCCCGGCCAGCCGAAGATGGATTCTACGATGAACGAGCCCCCTAACAGATGACCGAGATGGAGGCCGAGCAGGGTGATGACCGGCAGCAGGCTGTTGCGCAGGACGTGCCGCCCCAGCACTCGCCGGCGAGACAGGCCCTTGGCGTGTGCGGTGCGCACGTAGTCGCTGCCCAGCGTTTCGAGCAGGCCGGAGCGCATCAGCCGCGCGATGACTGCGGTGGTCGGCAGGGCCAGGGTCATGGCGGGCAGGATGAGGTGGCGCGCGCTGCCTGCGCCCACGATGGGCAGCCAATCCAGCTTCAGGGAGAACACCAGGATGAGCAGCAGGCCGCTCCAGAAGCTCGGCACGGCCATTCCCAGCCCGGTCAGCCCCATGATGCCCAGGTCAACCAGCGTGCCGGAGCGCAGGGCCGCGAGCGTGCCGATGGTCATGCCCGCCGCCGCAGATAGCAGGATGGCGGTCAGGGCAAGGAGCGCGGTGTAGGGGAATCGCTCGGCGAGCAGGCCCGCCACGGGCCGGCCGCTGATGAGCGATTCCCCCAGGTCTGCCTGCGTCAGCACGCCCCAGGCGAATGAGCCGTAGCGGGAGAGCAGGGGCCCTTCCAGGCCCATTTCCGCGCGCAGCTCCGCCGCCTGCTCGCGCGAGGCGGAGTCGCCGGCCAGCGTGTCCGCGGCATCGCCTGGAGCGGTCGCGAGTGCAGTGAACGTAATGAAGCTGACGGCCACCAGCACGAGCGCAGAGCCGCCCAGGCGGCGCAGGAGATGCGTGAGCATCACAGGTCAGAGCCTTATCCGTCAGTCCGCGACCGTTGCGTCGTTGAGCAGCAGGCGGCCCATATAGCCGACTTCCGCGCCTTGCAGCCGCTTGCCGGTCGCAATGATGTCCACCGGGTAGTACAACGGCTGCCAGGGCGCGTCGGCCAGGATCAACATCTGCGCCTCGACGTAGAGGCCCGCCCGTGCCGCCTTGTCCATCTCCTGCGCCCCCTGAACCAGCAGGGCATCCACCTGGGGGTTGCTGTAGCCGACACGGTTGGTGCTGCCGATGCGGTCGGAACCGAGATAGATGTTCAGCGCGTCCGGGTCGTTCCAGTCGTAACGCCAGAGGAGCAGGTCAAATGCGCCCTCGGTGGTCGCGGCCATTACCGCCTTCGAGTCGAGCATCTGGATCTCGATATCGACACCGATGGCTGCCAGTTGGCTCTGCAGCAGCGTGGCGATCGTCTCGTTCGGCGCGCGGGTGGAGGTCAGCAGGACGACGGTCAGCGCTGTTCCGTCCCGGCTCCACTTGCCTGCTGCATCCCGTTGGAAGCCGGCCTCCTGCAGCAGCGATTCCGCCTGCGCCGGGTCATATGCCAGCGCGTGTGACCTGAGTTCCGCCGAGTAGCCCGGCAGGGTGGGCGGCAGCGGCGCATCCGCAACCTGGCCCAAGCCGCCGAGCGCCACCTGCACGATCTCTTCCTTGTTGACTGCGTGAGAGAGGGCCTGGCGGACAGCCGGTTCATCGAACGGAGCCTTCTGGCAGTTGAATCCGAGATAGATGAGGCTGTTCAGGACCGCTTCGTGGACCTGTACGTCAGGGTTGGCTTCGAGGGCGCGCTTATGGGCCGGGTTGTTGACGAAGAGGATGTCCACTTCGCCCTTCTCCAGCGCGGCGAGCTGTGTGCTGGCCTCGGGAATCAGCGTGAACACCTGGCGTTCGATGTGCGGCGCCGCGCGGTTCTCGACCAGGTCGGGTCCCCACGCATACGCCGGGTTGCGCACCAGGCTGATCGACTGCCCGGCCTTCCACGCCTCGAGCATGAACGGCCCGGTCCCGACCAACACGGCGGCCCCGTCCGCGGCTGCGGCGGCTGCTTCGGCCGATGCGGGGCTGATGATGCCCGCGTACGGCATCGCGACGGTGCTCCAGAAGTTGGCCGCGGGTGCGTCGAAGGTGAAGCGCACCGTCAGCTCATCCACGGCTTCGATGCCCGCTATCTGTTGGATGCCGCCGTAGATAGGCGATGCCTTGCCGACCTCCTGGAAGCGTTCGAAGGTGAACTTCACGGCTGCGGCGTTCAGCGGCGTCCCGTCGTGGAAGGTGACGCCTGATTTCAGCGTCATGGTAATCGTCTTGCCGTCGTCAGCCGTCTCCCAACTGTCCGCCAGCAAGGGATGTACCGAGTTGTCCAGGTCGAGCACGACCAGCGTATCGAACAGGTAGGGCAGCACCAGGCTCAGGCCGGAGTGGGGCGCGCCCTGCGGGTCCAGGTTGGGCGGTTCGGAGGTCAGCGCACGATAGACCGTGCCGCCTGCGGGGGCTGCCGGCCCTGATGTCTCTGCGGATGTATCAGCGGCTGCGGCTGCAGGTTCAGCCGGCATGGCCGGCGCAGTGGCTGGTCCAGGCGGGGCACAACCGGCAACCATGACCAGCAGGAGAATCACCGACAAATGCTTCATGTATCGTTTCATCTTTTCTCCACGACAGTAAGATAGGTGATGATTTGGCCCGCTGTTTCCTGGGCCTGCTTGACGCAGTCCGGCAGGCCGACCCCGCGGTAGGGGCTGCCCGTCACGTATACGGCGGGCGGCAATGCCTTTTCGATCTCAGCCACATGCTCCAGGTGGTTGACGTCATACTGCGGGTTCGAGCGGGGCCAACGGTAGATGCGATGGAACAGCGGCTCCGCGCGGATGCCGGTCAGGTGCGCCAGCTCCTGGCGCACGGTATGGAGCAACTCCGCATCCTCCAGGTTCATCGAGCGCGGGCTGCGCGAGCCGCCGAAGAAGACGCGCAGCAGGGCGTAACCATCCGGCGCGCGGTCATCGAACTTCGTCGAGCTGAAGGTGATGGCGTTGACCGGGCGGCGTTCGCTGCGCGGGACCACGATGCCGAAGCCCAACGGCGCGTGTGCGATATCGGATTGGCGGTACGCCAGCGAGACCGTGCCCGTCCCGACGTAGCGGATCGCCTCCATGCGCTCCGCAGCCGCCGGCGCATGGGGCCGCACGAGCTCCGCCGCGGTCCACGCGGGTGTCGCCAGCACCACGACATCCGCATCGAGCGTCGTGCCGTCGTCAAGCGCCAGCCGCCAGGTGTCGCCGTGCGCCAGGGCTGTGACGCGGGCGCTGGTCCGCAGGTCAGCGAGCGGCCGGAGCGCCTCGACCAGTCCGTCGATCAACTCGCCGGAGCCGCCGCGCAGCGTCAGGAAGGCGGACGCCGGCTTGCGTGACCCCGCTGGCTGACCGCCGCCCGGTTTCCCGCTGCCGTTCGTGGCCTTGCCATGCCCGTTGCGCCGCGAGGCCAGGATGCCGCGCGTGAGGCTGCCGTGCTGCTCCTCCAGCGCGCGGAAGCGCGGAAAGGTGGCGAGCAGGCTTTGGCGGTCTGCCTCGGCGTTGTAGATGCCCGACAGCAGCGGCTCCGCGATCTTGTCCAGCGCCTCCGCGCCGAGGCGGCGGCGGACGAACGCGGCCAGGGTTTCGTCCCGGCCGTCGCGCCGCGGCGGGATGAACAGGTCCAGCCCCATGCGCAGCTTGCCGAGCGGTGAGATGAGCGGCGAGAGCACGAACGGCATGAACTTCGTCGGCACGATCAGCAGCACGCCGTCGGGCAGCGGCACGGGCCGGCCGCGGCTGACCACGTAGGTCTTGCGACTGGCGTCGTTGGTCCCCAGCAGCCGATCGCCCAGGCCGAGCTCCCCGGCGAGCTGGGCAGCCCACGGCTTCTGAGCGATGAAGGAGTCCGGCCCGCCCTCGATGACGAACCGGCCTACACCCTCGACGGTGACGTCTTCGGTCAGGATCTTGCCGCCCCAATGCTCGGTTTGCTCCAGCACGGTGCAGCGCAGGTCTAAACCCGTCGCATGTGCCTGCCGGATGAGATACCAGGCCGTGCTCAGTCCGGCAATGCCGCCGCCGACCACGACGACATGACAGGAGGTGGATGAATCAGCCATGCAGTTCTGCCTGTTCTATAGGTTGTGATTGCGCGATGCTTGCCAGTGCTGTCACCAGCTCCGGGCCATCGTTGAGCATGGGCGTGCGCTCTACGTGCGCACCTGCTCCGGCAGCGACCTGCTGCAGCTCGATGTCCAGGTCGTACAGGACCTCGACGTGATCCATCACGAAGCCCACGGGCGCGATCAGCAAGTCGCGCGCGTCCTCTTGCGCCTGTCCGAGGACGACCTCTTCGATTGAGGGGCCAAGCCAGCGCTCGCCGCGACGCCCGGCACTCTGATAGGCCAGCAGCCAGCGGTCTGCCGGTAAGCCAAGCCTCTCTGCGACCGCGGCGGCGGTGGCGCGTACCTGCGCGTCGTATGGATCGCCCTGGTCGATGATGGCAGCCGGCAGGCTGTGCGCGGTGAAGATGATCTTCACGCGCTGGGGTTCAGCGAAACGCGCGAGCGTCTGCCGGACTCGTGCGGCCAGCCCTGCGAGATACTCCGGCTGAAGATGCCAGGAATCCACGAAGTCGATCGCCATATCTGAATCGACGGCTGCGAGCGCTTCGTCCAGCCGCTGCCGGTACGCGCCGATGCTCATCCGGCTGTAGTGCGGGGCCAGGCAGATGACCGTCGCGCGCGCCACACCCAGTGCGGCCATCTGGGTGACGGTATCCTTGATATACGGATGCCAGTGGCGCATGCCGATGTAGACCGGCTGGTCGAGCATACGCTGCAACCGGGTTGCCAGACTCCGCGTGATATCCAGCAGCGGCGAGCGACCGCCGATCAGCCGGTAGCGCTCGGTGAACTCATCGACAAGTGCCTGCGGTGTGGGCCGGCCCCCGCGGATGTCTGCGAGGTAGGCCGGGACGTCGGCAAGCTGTGACGGCCCCCCATAGGCCAGGAGCAGAACAGCCGTGTTCATACGGGCGCCCCCTGCCAGACCGCCTTGCCGATGAAGAAGGGGCCGAGCCGGTCGAGATAGGTGGAGGTCTGCTTGGTCTTGCGCATGCGCTGCACGATCGAAGAGAGCGGATACAGCTCGGGGCCGATCAGGCCGACCACAAAATCGTTGTCGTTCGTGTCAAGCCCGAAGCAGGCCAGCCGGATATCCGTACCGTAGCCGGCGCGGCCATACGCGTGACCGATGCCGCCATGCTCGGCCAGGATGACGCGCTGCTCGGCCGCGCTGAGGTGCTCAAACGCACCGCTGCGTCGGAGCGGGTACCAGATGGCCCACGGGGAGGCCGGGTCGCACACCTTGCGTATGGGCCGTGCGAGCAGTGCATCCTCCAGGTCGGTCTCGTGGCCGAGGGCATAGGTGCGGCCCAGCATCGTATACTTCGGCTTTGGTGCTAGGGCGCTGAACGGGGGCTGGTGCAGGAAGGCCCGCAGTTCCGTCAGGAAGAAAGCCGGGCTCTGGTTGAACGTCAGCAGCGCGACGCCATAGGGATCGTTGATGTCCTCATACAGCACGCCGGGGATCGGGGCGGCGGCAAGGGCAGCGACGAGTGATGTCGTGTCCTCACAGCCCCCGAACGCCAGTAGCTGCATGAAGAGCCGCTGGTCGAGCGTGATGGTGCTGCCGTCCGCAAGCTGGCTTCTTTCACGCAGGTCGAGCCCTGCATTCGCGTCCAGGGTCATCGTTGAACCCCTTGTGGACCGGGCGACTCCTCAGCGCGCACGGCCTGCGGCTCGTAGGTGCAGAAGGGTTCCTCGCCCAGGTATTCCATCGTCATCCCGTAGGCGCGCGCCCGGCAGCCGCCGCATACGCGCTTGAACTCGCACAGGCCGCACTTGCCTCCGAGCAGGTCGGGGTCGCGCAGCTCCGCGAAGAGGGGCGAGGCCTCCCAGATTTCGCGAAAGGTCTGCCGGCGGATGTTGCCCGCTTCCACGGGCAGGTAGCCGCAGGGGAACACTTCTCCGCGATGGCTGACGAAGCAGACACCGGTCCCGGCCAGGCAGCCCTTGCTCATCGCGCTCATGGCCTGGCGCGCTCGCTCGGTCGCGCCGTCATGCCCGCTGCCTGTCGCGTGGCCCATGCCCTCCTGCCGGTGATGGCTGGCCGGCCGGGCGCGGACGATGCCCGCGCGACGTTCCTCGGCCTGCCGCTGGCGCGCGATGCGGAAGTAATGCGGCGCGCAGGTCGCCTTGAGCTCGATGCCGCCGGCCATCTCCGCGTCATACATCCAATTGAGCACTTGCTCGTACTCGACCGGCGTGATCTGCTGGTCTTCGGCAATCTCGACGCCGCAGCCCACCGGCACCAGGAGGAAGAGGTGCAGCGCCTGCGCGCCGAGGCGTCGCGCCATTGCCAGCGTTTCGGGCATCTGGTGGACATTGTGGCGCGCGACGGTGGTGTTGATCTGAAACGGGACCCCGGCTGCGGTCAACTGCTCGATGCCCGCCAGCGCCTGCGCGTACGCGCCGGTCCCGCGAAAGAGGTCATGTGTCGCAGCGTCCGCGCCGTCGAAGCTGACGCTGACGCGGCGGATGCCGCTGGCAGCGATGCGCCGGGCAACCTCACGATTGATCAGCGTGGCATTCGAGGCCAGCGCGACGATCAACCCCACGTCTGCGGCGTGGCGCGCGATATCGAAGATGTCTGGGCGGAAGAGCGGCTCGCCGCCGGAGAGCACCAGGATGGTCTGTCCGGCCGCAGATGAAAGTTCTGCGATCTGCTCCGCCAGGCGGAAAGATTCCGCCTGCGTCAGGTCTTGCGGCAGCAGTTGGTCCGCGACGGTCGTGCGGCGGCAGTGGATACAGGCCAGGTTACAGCCGGCTGTCGTTTCCCAGAAGACCAGCCGGGGTGGAGGATATGCAGATGGTAGCAATGGAAATATGTCCTCGGTGCAGGATGGCCCGGCGAACCTGCGTCGGGCTGACATGCTATCCGTCCATGCGCACGGCGGCGCTACGGAGATGATGGGGCTGGCAAATTCGACGGGCGTGCTGACTCGTAAGCCGCCAGCATCGCCAATAACATGCTGTCCAGAAATGTGTTCATGCGGTCGTACAGCCGCCAGGTTTCGGCATCCGGCGCTCCGGCCAGCGCACCCGCCTGGTAGACCGAATCCATGATGTTCCGGCGAACGTGGACGAAGGTCTCCAGCGTCTCCAGCAGCGACAGGCCGGTGCGCTGGCAGGCCAGGCCGTAACCATTGGCAAGACGCCGGCCTTCCTCCAGAAACACATCCCCGCCGTTGGTGCGCGTGGCATACTGCATGAGCACGGCCATCAGGCGCTGCCCGTCGTGCCGCATGGCCGCGCGCTGTGCATCATCCAGCCGACCGTACCACGGCTGCTGCTGGAGCTCGAGATGCTCAGGGCCGCCCATCGGCGAGAGCGGTGCGCCCAACATGCGCGTGTAAGCCTGGAACTGCCCCTGGTGCATGCCGGACAGGAACGCAGCCAGCTCTGGCCGGCTGAAGCGGCGCCGGCCACCGGGCGTGCGAATGCAGGGGACCTGGCCCGCGTCGGCCCAACGGCGCAACGTCGTGAAGTGGACGCCTAGAAAGTCCGCCGCCTCGCTCAATTCGAGCCAGTCGGCGCGGTCAATGGATTCAGCCATCGGGTTGTTCTATGTATTTCTATGCAAGGATATGAAGTTCTATGTGTACCTAAGGCGGCAGCAGTATAGCGGTCAAATGCATGGATGTCAAATGGAGCGGGGCAGCCAAAGCTGTACGGTCACGGCGCTGAAGACGATGAGCATCTGCCCGGGCCCGTAGGTGAACCAGACAAGGTTATCTCCGAGGCGGGATGTCTGTTGGCTGAACAGACCCGCAGCGATCAACATATCGCTGAAAAAGAAGAGGGCCGCGCCGAGCGCAAAGGGGATGAATGCGGCAACCTGCACTGCGAGGCCGGCTGCCATGCCTGCCGTGCTCGCCAGGAGCAGGGCGTAGAGCAGGGCCATGAAGTGGAAGGCCGAGGCGCGCTGGCCGCGCATGACGAATACGTACCAGCCTGCAGCGCCGGCGAGCAGCCAGGCGGCCCATGCAGCCAGGCTGGCGGGGCCGGCGGGCAGCCCCAGGCTCAGCCGGACGAGCAATCCGGCCCCGATATAGAGGATGTGGCCGAGGCCAAATGCGGCTATGCCGGCGAGCGTCCGGTCGGGTGCGGGCAGCACGCCGGCCATGAACAGGTCGCCCAGCAGGCCCAGCGTCATGCCCGCGGCAATCAGCAGGGGAAAGATGCTGAGTGCAAGCCCGCGGTTGAAGATGTAGACGCTCCAGGCCGTGATCGCCAGCACCAGCGACGATAAGATGCGGGTCGCCGTCTGGATGTGCAGGCGGCGGGGTGTGCCCGGCCGGGCCTGCAGCAAACCGCCCAGCAGCAGCGCGGCCCAGGCCGCGAACTGCGCGGCCAGCCAGGTCTGTTGCGCGACATCGAGCGGTGCGAACATCGTTGTTCTCTCTTACAACTCAGCGCGACGGATACCCCGTCGCGTCACGGATTTCCTCGTACAGGGGGCGCAGGCGGCTGTACATACGCTCGTACACCCGGTGATACAACCGGTCGTACAGCTTGTGGCGCTCGGCGTCCGGCTCGAAGACGTCGCCGATCCGCGTCATCTCGGCCACAGCGGTCGCGAAATCGCCATGCAGGCCCAGCCCGACGGCCGCATCCATCGCTGCACCCAGCCCGGATGTCTCGTACAGGTGCGGTCGGGCGACCGGCAGGCCAAAGACATCGGCGGTGAGCTGCATGGTCGCCCGGCTCTGGGAGCCGCCGCCGGCCGCGCGCAGCTCCGTGATGGGCACGCCGCTGCGTTTCTCGCTGCGTTCCTTGCCCTCGCGGAGCGCGTAGGCCAGCCCTTCGAGGATCGAGCGGTAGACGTGCGCGCGGGTGTGGACGTCCCCGAAGCCTATGATCGCGCCCTTGGCCTCCGGTCCTGGCAGCTTCAGCCCGGGCGACCAGTACGGCTGGAGCACCAGCCCCATCGATCCGGGTGGAACGGCCGCGACCAGGTCATCCAGCAGCACCTCCGGCTCGATGCCCTGTTCTTCCGCGCGCTTGAGCTCCGGATAGCCGAACTGCTCCTTGAACCAGGTGACCATCCAGAAGCCGCGATAGACCTGCACCTCCAGGCTGTGCGCGCCGGGCACCGCGGACGGGTAGGGCGGGATGAGCGGGATGACTTCGACATAACGGCGATGGGTCGTGTTGATGGTGGCCGTCGTGCCGTAGCTCAGGCAGCCGATATGCGGTTCCAGGCAGCCCGCGCCGATGATCTCGCACGCCTTGTCGGCTGCGGCCGCGATGACGGGCAACCCGGCGGGGATGCCGGTGGCCTCGGCAGCCTCCCGCGTGACCGTTCCGATCTGGCTGGCCGGGGGCGTCAGGTCCGGCAGGACCGCCGGATCCATCGGGACGGCCTGCCACTTCCAATCGCTTGATTTGGCCCAGTGGAGTCGCTTGTAGTCGAACGGCACGTAGCCCACCTGGCAGCCGACCGAGTCCGCGTACAGGCCGGTCAGCCGGTAGGTGAGGTAACCGGATAGGAACAGGTACTTATGCGTCTGCGCCCAGATTTCGGGCTGGTGGGTGCGAATCCAGTTGGCCTCGGCCTCCGTTTGCAGATAAGCCACAGTCTCGGTCATGCCGGAGACGCGGAAGGCCGCGCCCCACAGCCCTGCGACCGGCGGCAATCCCTCCGTGCGCCGCTGGTCGAGCCAGACGATGGCGGGTCGGAGAGGCTTGCCGGCCTTGTCCACGTTGATGACGGTGGAGCGCTGCGTGGTGATGGCGACCCCGGCCAGCCGTTCCCGCAGACGGGGGGGCAGGTTCATGGAGTCGCTCTGCCGCCACAACTGCTGGCAGGCCTGGCCGAGCGACTGCCAGTAGTACTCGGGGTCCTGCTCGGCCCAGCCGGGCTGCGGTGAGACGTACGGTTGAATCGCCACCCGGGATTTGCCGAGCAGGTTGCCCCGCAGGTCGAATGCCAGTGCGCGCACGCTCTGCGTGCCGTTGTCGATTGCCAGCAGAAGGTCTTTCAAGTGGCTCCCTGCCTTGAGTCCATGGAGAGTGCTGTGGCACGGTGTGCAACCTGTGGTTGCACAACCGTGCCACGGCTGGTATCTCTATTCCACGACCATCCGGTCCACGCCGGTGCGCCCGAAGGTCTCCGGCGCGTACATTTCCTCCGCCTTCGCAGGCGGAACGACGAACGTGCCGGGCGTCGTGGCACGGGCCACGTAGGTGTACTCGTGGACGCCTGCCCAGAGGTACGATGCGAACGCCTCGGCCCGCTGGTCGCGCAGGTTCTGGTGCTCGTACCACGGACCCCACCACCAGTAGTAGCCCCTGGAGAGCGGCTGCGGCTGGCCCTCATCGCCCGGCGCCGGGCCTGTCACGGCGAGCGCCGGGTTGAGTGCCTCCAGGCCCGCGGGCAGCGGGTCAACCAGCGCGACGTGATGGCGAACGGCGGGCGCAACCATGGTCAGCCGCACGCGCACCCGCGCGCCGGCCTTGACGTGCCACACGCCATCCGCATCCTTCGTTACATCGGCCGCGTTGTCCACGCCCTCGTAGGTGCGCTCCACGGTGAACCCGGCCTCGTAGGGCGGCAGGTTGAGGTCGCGCGGCGCATAGCGCATGCCCAGCCGGTAGTACAACCGGCCCGGCCCGTCCTTGCTGATGATGAGGTCCTCCTGCTCCGCCACTTCCTCCGCAACGACGGCCATCGGCACGTCCGTCTGGTGGTAGTCGGTCGTCCGCCCGCGGAAGGTTGATTCCCCGGCATACTGGTCGCCCAGCCAGATGCGGGCCACGAAGTCCGGCGTCTGCGCCTCGTAGGTGTTGAAGTAGCGGTCGAGCGCCAGCAGGATGAAGACGTTCTCCTGCGTGTTCGTCCAGCGGCCCGCCTTGCGATGGCCGAGCAACCCGGTGACGAGCTTCGGGATCAGGTCGCTGTCCGGCTGGTCCTGGATCAGGGCATCCAGCAGGATGCCGTCCGCGCGGCGGTCGGAGTGGAGGATGACGTAGCCCTGGTCAGCGTAGTCGGTCACGAAGTCGGCCGCACCCGCGGTCTCGGTCACCCGGTTGAGCAGGTGGCGGCGGATGGCCGCAACCTCGGCCTGCGAATCAGTGTCGTCGCTCAGCACGGGCAGCAGCCAGCCGATGGCTTCGGGCGACAGGCCCTCCAGTCCGGCCTCGTTGATGAGCCGCCGCGCGCGCGCCGCGTCGCGGTCGCCCATCTGCGCGCGCACGTTCAGCGCGTACGCGGTGAGCGTCTGCTTGATGTGCTCGCTGTACCAGGCCGGATAATGCCGCTCGATGTTCCGCAGATACGCGTGCGCCTGGCTGAGCATCTCTTGCGGCACATCGTAGCCCTTCATCTGCGCGCGCTGCAGCGCATGCGCGACGTGGATGCTGTGATAGGGCCACGACTCGTACCCGCGTACCCAGATGGGGAAGCCGCCGTCGCCGTTCTGCAGGCCGCGCAGCCGCTCGATGTCCCGCGCGACCGCGGCCTCGATCTCCGCGGGCGGCGGCAGCCCCTCCGCCTCGAATGCGGTCAGTACGTCGCGCAGCGCGGCGATGGCCAGGATGCGCGAGGCGAGCTGCTCAGAGCACTCGAACGGGTAGGAGACAAGGTAAAGCACCGCGTCGGTCAGCGCCTGGAGCGCGGTCGAAGACGTGGTGATCTCCAGCCCGCCGAATTGCGTGAAGACGCCGGTCGGTGCGATGACCGGTTGCGCCACTGCACCCTCGTCCAACACGCCGTAGACGGCAAACGCCTCGGTCGTGGCGGGCGTGTAGACCGGCAGCGAGAAGCTGGCTGCGTCCGCCCACTCGCCGGCGGTGGCTGCCACCTGGAAGCGCGCGGTCCCGGCCTGTTCGGTGAACGCCGCAAAGCGCACCTCGACGCGGTCGTTGGCAGGCACCGTGACGCGGCGGCCGTTGCGGTCGGCCAGCCCGACGTTCGTGCTGCGCACCGCGACATCGACCGTCAGCGGCTCGTCCGTCTGGTTCTGCACGACGACCGGCAGCTCGAACTGGTCGCCGAAGTTGAGGAAGCGCGGAGGCGACGGCCGCACCATCAGCGGCAGCCGCGCGGTGATGGCCGCCTGGCTCTTGCCGAACTGCTTGCCGCCGGCCACCGCGACCACGATCACCCGGTAGCGCGTCAGGTTGTCGGGCAGCTTCACGGTGACGCGCGCGCGGCCCTCCGCGTCGGTGGCGACCGCGGGCGACCAGTGCGCCAGCGGGTTGAAGTCCTGGCGGACGGCGATGGGCGCGCCCGGTTCTGCGGCCCCGGATTCCTCCACCACCATTTCGACCGACTTCTCGACCTCCACCGCGGCCGGCATCGGGGCCGCGGCTGGCGCTTCGGTAGCTGCGGCGCCCGTTGCCATGTCGCGCGACGCCTGGTTGGCCGCATCCAGGTCGAGTTGGTCCGGGCTGGCGAGGACGATGTTGGGCCGGTTGTGGTAGTCGTTGACCTCCGTCCAGCGCTCGCTGTAGAACGTCGTGATAGGATCGGGCACGTCGTAGCCCGTCAGGGCGAGGATGGATTCGTCCACGACCGCGACGGCCAGCTCCGCATTGGCGACCGGCTGCCCGGCCGCGTCGAGCGCGAGAACGTCCACCTCGGTCGTGCCGCCCGGCTCCAGCTTGTCCGCCAGCGGCTTGACCTCCAGCGAGAGTGTCCTGGTCAGCGGCGGGACGAGCAGGTTCAGCTCCCCGCGCGCGAACGCGGGCCGCTTGGGGAGCGCGGCTGCGGGCGTCGGCACATCCGGCTCGGTTTTCGCCGCGTCCTCGGTCCGTTCGGCTGCGCCGACGAGGTCCACCTGGATGTAGACGTTGGGCACGAACGCGTCCTCGATGGGGATGCGCACCGTGTAGGACGGGCCGTCCACCGTGAAGCGTTCGCTGCGCACGAGTCCGGAACGCCGCAGGGTCAGCAGACCCTCTGCCGGGTAGAACGGGGCCTGCACCAGGATCTCCGCGGTCTCGCCGGCCTGGTACTCCCGCTTGTCGGGGATCAGGGTGATTTCTTCCTGCTCCACGTTGCGCTGGGGCCGGCGGTCGCCGCCGCTCACCCAGCGGGTAATCTGCGTCTGGTTGGGCCGCTCTCGCTCGTCGAGCACGGTCGCGGTGATGCGGTACGTGCCGCCCTCCGGCGTCTCGAACGTGCAGCGCACGGGTGCGTTGCCGGAGGCAACGATGCACGTCTGGCTGTCCGCGGGTTCCTCGCCCCAGGTCGTGCCCGTGTTGCGCCAGACGAGCCGCTCGGCCACGACCTGGACTTCGACCTCGGGGACGGCCTGGCCGTCCAGGTCGGTCACGATGATGTCCACGCCGATGGGCTCGGTCCGCTCGACGAAGAGCCGGTCCGTCCTGAGCCCGACGTAGAGGGATGCCGGATGCACCAGCACGCTCGTCTGGCTGGTCCACGCCTGCCGGTTGACGTCCATGACCGTGGCCGATGCGCTGACGGTCGACGGTTCGGGCGGCTCGACCGCGCGGAAGTCGATGTGCAGCCGGTGGATGCCGGCCGCGTCGGTCGTACCCGTCATCGTCTCCGCGGTTTCGACTACTGGGCCGCCATAGCCGTACGGCCCCTCCATCCGGTAGCTGTACCACCAGGGGATCCAGCGGCCGAAGGTGAAGTCGTCCCAGCCGGGCGGGCTGTACGTGCTCCGCTGCGAGGTGACGCTCCACGTCACATCCGCGTTGGGCAGCGCGCCGCCCGCGTAGTACGCCGCGCTGACCTCCAGGTCCGCGCCTCCACCGATGAAGTGCGGCTGCGGTGAGACGACCGCGGTCTTGACCTCGTATTCGGGCCGGCGGAACTCCTGCACCTGGAACCTATGCTGATACCAGGTGTTGTCCAGCTTGGTGCGGACGCCGGCCGCTTCCAGTCCGAGATAGGTTTCGCCAAGATTAACGTTGTCGGGGATCGTGAAGCTGAAGTCGAACCCGCCGAGCGCGTTCACGTCCGCGCGGCCGTCGAGCACCTGGTTGCCGCGCGCGTCCTGCAGGCGGTAGGTCACGGCCTCTGCCGCGCCGCCCAGCGCGTCGATGTCGCCGCGCGGCCCCGCGCCCACGATGCGCAGCCAGCCCTTGACGTGGACCTCTTCGCCGGGCCGGTAGATGCCGCGATCGTCGAAGACATACCAGCGCAGCGCATCTGTCAGCGGCTGCTGCCGCCAGCCGCCGCCTTCGTCCCAGTAGTAGGGGTTATGCGGCAGGAAGGCCGTGTCGTCGCCCTGCTGCGCGAGGAGCATCTGCGCGGGCCTCCCCGCGGGCAGCGGCAGCGTGGCCGTGCCATCCGCCGCGGTCGTCGCGGCGCCCCCCGAACTGAGCATGAGCTCGACGCCCGCGAGCGGTGCGCCGTCGCGGAGGTCGTTCGCCCATGCCAGCATCTGCCCCTGGTCCACGAACGCGTCCAGGCCGATGCGCGTGCCCTGGATCCAGGCATACAGGACCGGTGCGCGATTACCGCGCTGCGTGAAGATGGAAGGCAGCGCGCTGCGCTCCGGCTCCACAACCACGATGATGTGCCCCAGTCCGCCGGGCAACGCTGCGCTCAGGTCGATGCTCGTCTCGGTCAACTGGTCGGCGCGCGCCTCGACATTGACCGTCTTCGAGAGCACCTGCCGGCCCGGCGGCGTGGGCAGTTGCTCCTGCCGCCAGACGTTCTGCTGGAACTGCAGGTAGCGCTGCCAGTCGCCGGGCGTGACCGCGTACGCGCGCACCATCAGCCGCGAGAAGTTGATGCTGTAGACGGTGTAGACCGGTTTCGCCATCGGGTCCAGCACGATCAGGTTGCCGCCCGGCGCGCTCAGCATGGGCTGGCTGGAGCCGACGACGAAGGTCAGCTCCTCCTCGCGTTCGAGCGACTGGCCGAAGATGTCCTTCAGGCCGGTGCCGACGCGCACGACGTACGTCGTGCGGCCCTGGCTGCGGCCCTGGATCATCAGCGTATCGCCCCAGACGTTGACCGTTGCGCCGGGCAGATCGGGGATGATGACCAGTTGCTCGGCAGTCACCGTCGCCGCATCGAGCGGGTTGCTGAAGCGGATGTGCCAGGGCGTAAAGGGCGCGCACTCGCCGCCCCAGCCGCACTGGTGTTCCAGGATGCGCAGCGGACCGTACGTGCGGAACGAGAAGGTGTAGGGCTCGGTCGTGGTCAGCGGGCCTTCGAGCGAAGGCGTGCCGGGACCGACCGTAATGGTGATCTGCTTGTCGCTCGGGAACGGCTCGACGGGCCGGAAGACCAGCCAGCGCCCTTCGAGGCTGCGCTTGGCGGACTGGCTGGCGCGCTCGTCCGCGCTGATCTCGTCCGCCGTGGCGAGCCGCAGCGGGAAGACCGTGTTTCCGGTGGTGGCCTTGATCGTTTCGAGCACGGCCTCGGGGCTGATGCGCTGGTCGAATGCCACGAAGATGAGCGGTTCGCGCTGCGTCGGCCCTTCCTGGGGCCAGGCGGTCTGCACCTGGGGCGGCGGGGTCGTGAAGGAGAAGGTAACGGCCTCGGCCAGCTTGCCGCCGGTCGCAGAGGTCGTGCCCGCGGGGATCTCGACCGTGTAAGTCGTCGCCATCGGGAAGCGCCCGGCGGCCATGCTGCCGGTCTCTCCCTGCGGCTCAAAGACGAGCGTCTTGGTGCCGACCCAGCGCCACTGGCCCGCGGGCTGCGGCGACAGGGTGACGGGCACCGGCAGCTTCGACAGGTCGGCCAGGCCGGTCAGCGCGACCATCGGCTGGTTGAACGTGACGCTCAGGTTGGCGGCCAGCGGCACGTCGCCCTCGGGCGCATACCGCACGACCTCCAGAGGCCCGGCCTCCACGACCGGCGTCTCGACTGCTACAGGCGCAGGGAAGGGCTCCTTCACCACCACGCCGGGCCGCGGCGCGGGCAGCGACTGGGCCGGGAAGCGGAAATCCTGCACATCGCCGGCCTCCTCTGCGAGCGGCGGCAGGCGGTCCAGGATGCTCTGCGCGTCGGCCTCGCTGAGCGGCTCGCCGGTCGCGAGCGGGTTGCGCTCCGCGGCAGGCGGCTGGTCGGCTCCGGCTGACAGTTCATAGGCAAGGCCCGATGCAGGTTGCGGTGTCGCAGGCACTTCGATGACCACCTGGCTCGTCGGCGCATCGGCCGGCGGCCGCGGGGGCGGCGCGCCGCCGCCCACACACGCGCTGAGCGCGACGAGCGCCAGCAGCGCAACGATCAGGAGAAGCGGGTAGGTACGCGTAAGCCTGGGCATAGGATCCTCCTTTGGAGACAGCCGATTCCATTATACCAGAATGGCACGCATTATGGACGCTGTACCTCTGCAGGAAGTTTCATCGAGAGACCCTTGGCGCAGCAGTGTGAAAATGCCGGGGCCGGTGTAGAGACAAGTTCCGTAGGGCGGATTGCCAATCCGCCCTATAACGTGGATATGCTCGCGAGGAAATCCCATAGCTCGACCGTAGGGCGGAAGCCGAGCCTGTAGACCGGCACGCGCTCCACCAGCCGGCCCGCAACCGCCAGCCAGGCCAGCGCGCTGTCAACGCGCTCGGTTGCGACCTTCTCGGTGCCCAGCAAGGCCGTGACGGCATCGGCGGGGCTGAGCCGGGTCACGGTGAAGTCGGGCGCATGGGTGAGCTGGAAGAGCGCGGCCAGCGGCACGCGGCGGTTGACCCGGCGGATCAGCTCCGGCGGGGTGCTGTGGCCCCAGAAGGGCGTGCTGTGCAGCTCGCAAGCCTCAGCCGCCAGCTTCAGGACGACATTCTCATCGCAGAGCAGGTCCGCATGTCCGGCAGCCAGACGCGCGACGGTCGTCTTGCCCGCGCCGGACGCGCCGAAGAAGACGTGCCCGCGGCCGTTGAGCACGACGCCGCTGGCGTGCAGCCACAGCGCGTCCTGTTCGCGCGGGAGCGCCTGCATGAGGATGTAGCCGGCGGTCCGCTCGATGGCGGACCAGGCGCCGCGGGCGGAAGGGGTGCGAATGCTCGCCGTCCTCCCTGCCAGATCGATCCAGCCTGCGACCCCGGGGACCTCGAAGCGCGTTACCGCGCCCTGGTGGTTGATCCACGCGTCGCTTTCGGCGATGGCGATGCTGCCCTCTTCCACCGTAACCGACCAGGCAGGCGGCCGGGCAGTGAGAAAAGCCTCGTACCGTTCCTGCAGGGGCGGGAGCCAGCCCGGCGGCAGCGCGAAGCGCAGCGCCAGCCCGCCGATGTCGAGATCAAGCGATGTGCTCATGTCTGTCTCCAGCGGCGCAACTGCCGTGCGGCCATGCGCCCGCTGCGCATGGCCGCGCTGAGCGCGTAGTGTCTCGCTACCCAGAACCACGCGGCCGCGCGCTCCAGCGGTCCCGGCCAGATGCGGCGGTCGCCTGCGTAGGCCGCGCTGACCAGCCCCAGAACCTGCTCGGGCTGCAGCGCAGGGTCCGGAACCAGCCGGCCATCGCCCTGGGCAATCCAGCGGCCCCGCGTGCGGCGCACCAGCCGGTGCGCGACCAACGCGTCCCGCTGCGCAAAGACGAGCAGGCTGCCCAGCCGCGGGCGAGGCGGCAGCGGGACGATCACGATGTCGCAGGCGTCGGGCAGCGTGGGGCGCATGCTGTTGCCGCGCAGCGGGACGCGAAACTGCCCGTCCCGCTCCAGCGCCTCGCGCAGGAGCGGCAGCCAGACCGAGATCAGCTCCGGCAGCACGGGGGAGTCACCGCGCGACGACCAGTTATCAAGCGGCATGCCGGGTCTCGATCCGGCCACGGAGGGCCTCGCCCGCCGCAACCGCCGTGCGCAGCGCCAGCCAGCCTGCGTATGCCAGCTTCGCGCGGGGCGCCAGGACGGTCAGCGTGGTCATGGCGCGCCGCCACGCGCGACCGGGACGTTCGTCGCCCAGGCCCCAGAGCGCGCGGCCCGCCCGGTCATCTGCGCGGCGCTGGAGCCCGGCCATAACCTCGGACGGCACGGGTGTCCCCAGCCAGGCCGCGGCCACGGCCAGCGTCGTCTGGACGGCCAGCGCCAGGTTCCAGTCGCCGGCCAGGCGCACGACCTTGTCCCAATCGAGCGCGGGGCTGGCCGCCAGCCGGTCCACGTCCAGCAGCCAGATGAGCCGCAGGTCGCGACTGTGGTGCAGCGCCAGGTGCGCAGCCGCGTGGACGAGCATGACGGCATGGTCGGGCCGCCATGCGGCGAACCCGGTCACGGGCTCCGCACCGTCCCATACCTCGGCCATCGGGATGCGGTCGATGTAGTAGGGCATCTCGAGCAGGGCCCAGTGCAGCTCGACCAGCAGGCCCCCGTACTGCGGTCCCGTGCCTGCGAAGGGCAGCTCGGCCCGGAAGCGTCTCAGCCGTTCGCCCAGGAGCCCGCGCTGCGGGAGGTTGAGCTCGCGAAAGCCCAGGTCGACCAGGACCGCGCGTGCGGCCTCCACCTGGTCGCTCGGCGCCAGGAGGTCGAAGTCGCTGACGGGCCGCTCTGCCGGGCTGTCGTACACGGTGCGTCCGGTGGCCGCGCCCTTGAGCAGCGCCACGCGCACGCCGGCTGCCGTGAGGCTCGCGGTCAGGTTCGTCAACGCGGCCTCCTGGAGCAGCGTGCGGGTGGCTGCGGCCTGAAACATCTCGACCAGCGCGGCCTGCGCATCGCCGGGCAGGCGCGGCCAGGCTGCACTGTCACGCAGCCGCAGGTACATGAGGGGCATGACGCCGTGGTCGTCTAACGCGGGCGCGACGGCGGCGAGGTCGCCCGGTAGCGGTGCGGTCGGTTCCGGCCGCGTCACGCGCAGCGCCGCTCCCAGCCAGACTAACCAGTCAGCCGGCAGCGGCGCTTTCGCTCGCAACTCGAACGGTGAGAAGGTCGTCAAGGGGTGTCAGGAACGGGTTGGCGGCAGAGGCGCAACCCCCGGTGTGCTGGGCTGGTCGGCGCTGCGCCGGCCGCGCAGGAATCCGCGGCGTCCGTTCTTCTGGTCGCCGCTGTCGCTGCCGTTCTGGCCGGGACCCGACTGGCCGTCCATGTTATAGCCCGCATAATCGTAAGTGTAATAGTAATAGTAGTAATAGCTGTCGCCCTGCATCGGCATCCGGTTGAGCACCGCGCCCACGACCCGCGCATTGACCCGGCGCAGCGCTTCCATGGCCCGCCGCGCGACCTCCCGGCGGCTCTTGCCCGCGTCGAGCACGAGCAGGACGCCGTCGCACTGCGTGCTCAGGATGGCCGCGTCCGAGAGCGCGGCGGTCGGCGGGCTGTCCAGCAGCACCAGGTCGAACTGCGTCAGCAGCTCGGCCAGGAATTCGCGCATGCGCGCCGAGCCGAGCAGCTCCGCCGGATTGGGCGGCAGCGGCCCGGAGGTGAGCACCTGCAGGCCGGGTATGGCTGTGTCCTGCAGCAGACCATCCAGCACAGGGTGTTCTTCGAGCAGGGCCGTGGTGACGCCGACGTTGTTGCGCAGGCCGAACAGCCGGTGCAGCCGCGGCTTGTGCAGGTCGCAGTCGATGAGCACGGTCCGGCGGCCGGCCTGCGCCATCGCGCCCGCGAGATTGGCGACCGTCATCGATTTGCCTTCGTTCGGCGCAGGGCTTGTCACCATGAGCGTGTGCAGGGGCCGGTCCACCGCGGCAAACTGCAGGTTGGTCCGCAGCACGCGGAAGGCTTCCTTGCCCGCGGACTGGCCTTCGGTCGCGACTGCCAGCTCATTGCCGGGTCCGACGCCTTCCATGCGCGGCACCGCGCCCAGGGTCGTCAGCTCGACCGTCTTCTGCACATCATCCGGGTTCTTGAGCGTGTCATCGAGATAATCGAGCAGGTAGGCGGCGCCCGCGGCCAGCAGAAAGCCGATCGCGGCGGCCAGCATGATGGTGGCGCTGCGGTTCGGCCCGACGGGCCACATCGGCAGCGCAGCCGGCTCGATGACGGTGATGGAGTTGAGCGCGCCCTGCTGCGTGTTGCTCAGGAGGGCGGCGTAGTTGGCCTGGAGCGTGGAAAGCTTGTTCTGCAAGCCGCTGATCTGCGTCTGCGTATCGGCAATCTGCCGCGCGCTGAACATGTTGGCGAGCTCGGTCTGCCGCCGTGCGATTTCGGCCTGCGTGTCGGCGATCTTCCCTTCGAGGTCATCGAGCTGGGCGTTGATGAATTCCTGGCGTTGCATGTCCTCCTGGCCGGGGCCGGTGGGACTGAGCTGGATCAACTGGTTGGTCAGTTCGTTGGCGACCGCCTGTGCCCGTTGCGGGTCGGTGTCCGTCACCGAGATCTCGATGAGTTGGGTGTTTGCGACCACGCGTGCAGTGTAATCGGGCAGCCAGGCCAGGCCCAGCGCCTGCATGGTCGACTGGCGGACGTTATCCCGCTTCACGATGTCGGCGTAGGTATTGGCTAACTGCTGTGTGAGCCAGAATTCATTGCCGTTCGGGTTGGGGTTTTCGATGGCGCTGCCGATCATCACGGTTGCGCGCGTGCTGTAGATGGGCGGTTGCTGGCGCGTCGCGAAGAAGCTGGAGATCGTCGCGATGAGCGTGGCACCGATGATCAACCACCACCATTTCCGAAACGGCCGGATGTACTCACGCAGTTCCATTACACCAATTACCCCCTCAACAATTGTAACCGGACGATTATAGCCTATTCATGCAAAGTGCGCAACGCAGCGCGCGGGGCGCTGAAGCGCCTACTACGAACCCCGCACGCTAAACAGGTTTGTAGTGGGCGCTTCAGCGCCTCGGTGTACGAGCCGCTACCGCGCCCGCTGGAACGCATAGTCGTCGATGCAGAACGGCGGTGCGCCGCTTGGTGCGCCGCTCGGCGTGGCAACCAGCCAGTAGAGATACTCCTCGTTCGAGACGCGCGTCCCCCCGGCGCTCAGCGTGTAGGTCCAGGACTCGACCTCCCGCAGTTGCCAGCGGCCGTTCGGGTCCTGCGCCGGCACGGCGGCGCTCGTGGTCGTATACGTTGCAGCCGTCGGGCGATTGGCCTGCTTAGCCAGGCCGTCCAGGTAGAACGTCACCTTGCCCCAGGCACTCGCGCCGCAGAAGTAGGCCCGCAGGCCGTCGCGCGCAGCATCCGGCGTCTCGATCAGCGCGATGAGGGCCGCGTTGGCCTCGCGCAGGGTCTGCTGCAGGCTCGCGGCCAGGGCCGGGTCAGCCGTCGCGCGCGGCGTCACGTTCGCGGCGGGCGGCGCGGCCGTGGCCGCCGGCGGCCGGACCGTGGCCGTGGCTGTCGCTGCGGGCGCGGCAGCCGGCGTTGCGGTTGCGGGCGGCGGCAGCAGGTCAAGCGTGGGCACCGGCTGGACGACCCCGCTGGTCGGCGTGGGCGTCACCACGTCCGGCGGCAGCGGCGTGTAGGTCCCGATGACCAGCGCGACCGCAGTTGCAACGGCCTCCCGGTAAGCTGCCGTCGCGCGGTTCGCGGGCGCCGGCGTATAGGTGACGACGACAGGCGATGGCGTCAGCGTCGCAATGATGGCATTATAGGGCCAGGGCGTCGCGTCCGCGTTGGCAATGGCGTCGCGCGTCGCCATGACATAATGTGCCGCCTGGGTCAGCACGTTCTGCGGCTGCGGGGTAGGCGTGATGATGATGGGCGTCACGGCGTCGACGGGCGTCGCCGTCGGCGTGCCGGTCAGGAACGCGTAGGCCGCAGCGATGAGGGCGTCCGCGGTGGCGGTGGCTTCATTCGCCGGGGTCGGCGTGTGCGGGACGATGGGCGGCAGGCCGGCCAGGAGCGCGTTGGCCTGTGCAGTCGCCAGGTTGGCCGGCGACGGCGTCGGCGTGACGGGCCGGTAGGTCAGCGGGGTAGCCGTGCCGGTCGTGATGGCGATGGCCGTCGCCGTCCAGGCTTCGGCGGCCGCCGTCATGATGTTCTCCGGTGTCGGCGTCAGGGTCGCGACGATCACGGCCTCGGTCGGCAGCGGCGGCGCGGTTGGCGGCGGCGCGGCGAGGTTGAGCAGCAGCTCAGGCCCTTCGCCGAAGCTGGCCGGCCCCGAGCCGCTGTCCCAGGCGAACAGCGTTTCGCCGCTGCCCGGACCGGTGATGCGCACGATGACGCCCGGCACCGCGTCGAGCACCTGTTTCTCGAGCCAGGCGAGCGCAGTGGCGTCAAGCGGAAGGACGTTGACGGTCCCTCGATCCAGGTCCGCCGGGTAAAGCGTCGGGAAGAGCGTTGCGGCCGCCGGCGCATTGAACACCTGCCGGAAGTCTGCGCGTGCGTAATCGGGCAGCGAGTCGTCTGCCAGGAGATGCACCGTCCAGGAGCCGCCGGCGGTGGGGTTGAAGCGATCGGTCTCCAGCCCGGTGAGGCGCAGGACTGCCTCGCGGATGGGCGCGCCACGCGGGACCTGGGTCAGGTCGAAGCGCGCGGCGGCGACGAACGACTGGCCTTCGTAATAGCCGGCATACAGGTACGAGTCGCCCAGGTGGTTGCCGCGCGTCTCCTGGCTGCCCCACCAGCCGGCCGCGCCCGCGGCCGGCCGGAGCGCCATGATGCGCCCGCCCGGCTCCGCGGTCGGGGTGTTGAAGCGCGTCGCCTCGGCTGCGACGAGCTGGCTGCCTGCCGCAGGGGTGGCCGTCTCAGCGCCGGCCTCCGTCTCTGCCCCAGTCGCAGTGTCTGCGCCAGCCCCAGTCTCTGGGGCTACTGTCACCCGCTGTGGCACAGGTGTGCCTGCCACGACAGGGGTCGGCAGGCCGGCCTGCTGGCCTGCGCCGGTGCCGAACAGGCTGCTCAGCTCGCGGCCGGTCAGGTCCAGCCAGTAGAGGAACACGACCGCCGCCAATGCCAGCGCCAGCGCGCCCCACAGCAGCGCCTGCGGCCAGCGGCTGCGGCGGTGCGGCCGCCGCTGTGTCCTGGCGCTCCGCGGCGGCTCGGCGGCCGGGCTGACCGCGGGCGCGGCCACGAAGAAGGCGCAGCTTGCATGTGTGGCAGTCAGGCAGAACTCGGACTGGTAGCTCAGGTCCGGCTCCCCGGGTGGCGTCTGAGCATAACAGCGGTGTGACCAGGTCGGGTTAACGTTGGTGACAGCGCGGTCGGCGGACATGCCCAGGTACGGGCACTGGCGGCGGAGGTTCGGTTCAGTCATAGCAGCGACGTTAGCCTCGATTGCTTTCTGGATTCAGCAGCCGGTCGTAGACCTCATCCACCCGGCGGTAGACCGTCTGCCAGGAATAGCGTTCCTCGGCCCAGCGGCGGCCATTCGCCCGCAGACAGGCATTCAGCGCCGGGTCGGTCAGGAGCCGGACGGTCGCATCGGCGAAGGCCTCAGGCGTCGAGGCGATCAGGATATTCTCGCTGTTTCGCGACTCGATGCCCTCTGCGCCGACCGGCGTCGAAACGATCGGCAGGCCGCGCAGCCATGCATCCACGATCTTGACCCGCATGCCGCCCCCCGCGTGCAGCGGCACGATGAACGCATCGGCCGCGGCGAGGTGGGCTGTCGGATCGGGCACGTACCCGGTGACTTCGATGCGCGGGTCTGCGGCCAGCGCGACCACCTCGGGCGGCGGGTTCTTGCCCGCGATGACGAGCCGCGCCTCCGGCACCTGCCGGTGCACGAGCGGCAGCACCTGCCCCGCAAACCAGAGCACGCCCTGGATGTTGGGCGGCCAGAACATCGTCCCCAGGTGCAGGATGGTCGGCGGGCCCCCAGGGATGCGCGGAATCACAGCCACCTGTTCGGCATCGCCGCAGATCGGAACCACCGTGAACTTGGTCTCGTTGTCCGCGTCGTAGTAGTGGCCGGCGTCGCCCAGCAACGCCAGCAGGTGCAGCCGGTCCTCCTCCGTGACGGTCAGCACCGCATCATACGCGGCCAGCATCTGCGCCTCGTAGCGCGCAAACGCGCTTGCCTCCCGCCGGATGACCAGGCGGCGGAGCGCGTTGCTCTCGGTGTCCGCCATGCGCCGGGTGAGCAGGTAGATGGCGTTGTGTTCATCCAGCACCGTTGCCGGTCGCCGCGGTTGCTTGCCGTTCTGGCACGCCGCCTGACCTGCCGCAAGCTGTCCGTACCCCGCCATCGACAACTGGTCCGCGTGAACCACCTGGAAGGGAACCGCTTCCGTGAGACGGCTCAGCGTGCGCGACATCTCGGCAATTTCGTCGCGCGCCACCACCATGGGTGAGTTCGTCAGCAGACCTTTGACGGCTGCGCGGGCATTGCGCCAGGCTGAGCGCTGCATGGGAATGGCATGGACGCCCGCACACAGGCCGGCCAGGTGCTCGACGGCCTCGCGGGTGTCATCGGGCCGCACGAAGGACACCAGTGTGACGTCGTGCCTCTCCGCCAGATGGCGCAGCATGTGATAGGCGCGCACCTTCGGCCCCGCGTCCAGGGGGTAGGGCAGCACCTGGGTCAGAAAGAGTATCGCAGACATTCTAAGAGTCGGCTGCTGCTCTCCTTGCTGTCTATCCGAAAAAGGGGTAGTATAGCCCCTTGTGGGCGTCCTGACGGGCACAAGGCCCTAGGCTACGAGTATTCGGATAGATTTCTAGCGCCAGACGAGCGGCAGGTAGACCGGCAGCACCGGCGGGCCCACGCGCACGACCGGCAGGTAGAGCTCCGACGGCAGCGGCGAGATCGGCGAGGGCGGCGAAACTGCCATCCCCGCCGCCCCGCTGCGCCCCACTGCCAACGCCAACACCACCGCCAACACGCCGACCAGCAACGCCTGTCCCCACCTTGCCATATCAGCTCACTTCCCCTGCAACCGCAGAACCACACCCACCGTCTTCAGCAGGATCAGTGCGTCCAAATACAGGCCGGCATGGCGCACATAATACAGATCGTACTCCAGTTTTATGCGCGAGTCTTCCACTGAGTTACCGTAGCCGTAGCGCACCTGGGCCCAGCCGGTCACCCCGGGCCGGACGGCATGGCGCGCCCGGTAGAAGGGGATCTGTTCGGCCAGACGAGCGATGAATTCGGGCCGTTCGGGCCGGGGCCCGATGAAGCTCATTTCCCCGCGCAGGACGTTGACCAACTGCGGCAGCTCGTCGAGCCGCGCCTTGCGCAGCACCCGGCCGACCGGCGTCACCCGCGGGTCGTTGGACGAGGCCCAGACGGCGCCGGTCCCTTCCTCCGCGTAGGGCCACATGGTGCGGAATTTGATGACTTCGAACAATCGCCCGGCCTTGCCCACGCGCGTCTGCCGGTAGAAGAGCGGGCCCGGACTGGATATGGCGTTGGCGAGCGCGACGAACGGGATGAGCAGGCCGAGCGGAATCATGCCCAGCGCGGCAATCACCGCGTCGGTCCAGCGCTTCGCGAACCAGTAGACCCGCTCGATGGGGCCGCTGTCGTTGGCCGGCAGCACCGCGGCCAGGTTGCGTCCGATATGGTGGACCGGCACCCGTCCCAGCAAGCGTTCGTACAGCGCCGGCATGGTCGTGACCCGGATGCCCTGCTCGCGGCAGGTGACGAGGGCCTCGAATGCGCAGTCGCTCATCGCGTGCCGGTGGGTGATCGCCAGCACCACCTCGTCGACGGCCATCTGTCTTGCCAGCAGGGGCAGCTCTGCACATGCGCCCAGAATCGGGATGCCGGCAACACTGCCGGCTGCGCGCTTAACCTCATCATCGTCCACGAAGCCGACGATGTCGTAGCCGGTGCCGCGGTAGGGGTTGCGTTTCGCCTCTGTCCCGTCGGCAGCCGGCGCCGGCTCCCGTGAGACTGCATCGGCCAGCGCCAGGCCCGAGGCGCCGGCGCCCAGCACGATCGCGCGCTGCTCGAAGTTGGGCTGCACAAACAGCACCGCGTAGATGCCGCGCCACAGCCCAACGAATGCCATGGCCAGGATGCCAAAGAGCACGCTCAACCCGCGCGAGGCCAGCGGCGGGGTGAAGAACGGGATCATCTGGTAGACCACGGAGGTCAGGGCGGCGGCCCCCATCGCCGATAACATGCTGTGCGGCGCACTCGCTGCGCGGGCCAGGTCGTAGGCTTCGAGCAACTGCGCAATCACCCACCAGATGAGCCCCAGCGTCACCCACCAGCGCCAGAGCGCGAAGAACGCCTCCGGGCTGTCCAGCCACGTCGTGCGCGCAGTGAGGGCGATCACCAGCGCGGCGACCAGCAAGGCAACGTCGAACACGGCCAGCAGCAGCTTGCGCTCGGATACACGCAGGCCGACGCTCGGCAGGGTCAGCCGCGGCAACCACGTCCGGCGACCGTCGCGCCCCAGGGGCGCTGTTGTATGAACAGTGCCGGCCGCACGGCCATTCTGGCCCACGTGCCGGACCTGCGATTCCAGGGTCGTTACTCTCTCGTCGATCATGCCGTCTCTCCCTCTGGTCAATCCTGTCACAACCCGATTCAGTCTCGATACTTCGATGCGTCTGCGTGAGACCTGCCGGAAGGACGCGCTGGCTCCATCGATTCCGTTCAGTCACGTACAAGCTGTCGATACACCCGGTCGAGCGCCACCTCCTCACGCGCACGCGACTGATGATACCACAACTGGCCTGCGAGGCCCATTTCGTGCCGGCGTTGGGGCGCGGCCAACGCTTCGGCCAGGGCCGCGGCCAGGGCCGCTGTGTCGCCTGGCGGCACCACCCAGCCTGTTTTGCCGGGCACAACGTACTCGCCCAGTGCGCCGGAAGCGGTCGCCATGACGGGCACGCCGAACCGGTAGGCCGCCGCGGGCAGCGCGGATTGCGTGCCGTCGCGGTACGGCAGCACGAGCAACGAGGCCTGCCGGAACAGCTCCATGCCCTCCGCGTCATCGATGCGCCGGTTGCGCAGCTCGACGCCTCGCGGCAGCGCAGGCAGTGCCATGCCGGGAGCCAGTTGTCCGGCGATGATGAGCCGTGCCTGTACTGTATCAGACGAACGAGTCGCATTTTGGTGACGAGCGAGCTGTTCCCATGCTGCAAGGAGGGTGTCAACTCCCTTATACGCCTCGATTCTTCCAAAGAAGATTACTACGGGTGGCTGTGCGCGGGTCCGGGCCAGCCCGGCCTGCGTCGCAAGATCGGCCACGGCGGATTCGGCTGCATGGCCCCAGAAGCCGTGCAGCAGCGGCACGCAGGTGACGCGTGCGGGTGCGAGGCCGCCTGCGATCAGGCGGTCGCGGTAGCACTCACCGTGGACGATGATATGCGCGCCGGAGCGGATGATCAGGCGGTTCCACAGGCGGATGGCGGGGGCGAAGCGCACGCCCACGTGCGGGTCGAGGTCGTGCAGCGTGTGGACGACCGGCACGCCGCGGCGCCGGAGCGCATAGACGAGCGGGACGTTCCAGGCATGGACGCCGGTGAAATGAAAGATTGAAGATGTGCGAAGGGGACCTTCGCCCAGATTGAAGATTGAAGATTGGTTGAAGGTTGAAGGTTGAAGGTTGCTCGAACGATGCGGCTGGAGGAGGGCTGCCAGGGTGCGACGGTAGGCAGAGATGTTAAGGCCCTCACCGGCGAAGCCGGTGCCGTGGGT
>JAXGYZ010000004.1:0-624540 GCA_040772005.1 Anaerolineae bacterium
GATTTTCAAAATGCCTGTTAGGGAATCGCCCGGTAGACGATGAACAGCACGTCCCCGCTTCGCTGGGTGAACCACGCCTGCTGGAGCAGCAGCCAGCCCTGGCCGCTCGCCGCGGCATCGAGCGCCTCGACCCGGCCCTGAAACACGGTCTGCCCCGGCGCGTGCGCGAGGTAGACGTTGTTCTGGTCCGTCAGGTACGGCCCGACCCGCCCCGCAAACCCCTCATCCGCCGCATCCAGCCGCTCATAGCCGAACACTTCCACCGGCTGCACGCGTCCTGCAGTCAGGAAGCGCAGCGGGGCATCCAATCCCCAGTCCAGCGCGACCGGCGCGTGATAGGGAGCGGTGTCCAGGTAGTCCGCCAGTCCGTTGATGGCGTCGGAGTGCGTGCCGACGCCGCCGGAGAGCGTCAGGACCCGGTGATAAGCGAGCGTACTCCGCAGGTCCGTGACGAGCCACGCGGCGGTCAACGCGAGGGCAAACACCAGACTGGCTGCTATCCGTCTATCCATCCGTTGCGCCGCCTCGCCCACCGCCAGCCCCGCGGTCAGTGGGATCAGCGGCAGCAGCAGGGCAAAATGCGTGATGAAGAGGTCGCTGACCGTGAACGCGCTCTGCGCGACGGCCAGCGCCAGCAGCGCAAGGGGCAGCAGGAACGCGGGCAGCGCCCGCCCGGATGCCGACCGGATGCCCACTGCGACCACGCCCACTGCGAGCACCCCGGCTGCCAGCCAGACCGCCCATGTATTCGCCCGCGCCTCCCCCAGGTACCAGAACTGGTCGCCGCGCAGCAGCGTCACGACCTGGCCGAGCCGGGCTGCCAGATTGGGCAGGTACGCGCTGTTGTCCACGCCGTAGTACGATTGTCCCAGGTTGCCGAAGATAGAGGTGAGTGTCCCGCCCGTGCGGATGTTGAAGATCACGAGCGGCGTCAGCGGTGCGAGAAAGCAGATGCCCGCGCCGAGCCAGGTAACCCAGGCAGCCCTGCTCCCCGCCGAAGCATCCTGAGCGGAGGCCGGACGCAGTCCGGACGCAGTCGAAGGATACGTCCCGCCCTCCACGGACGCCGCACCCTTCGACTCCGCAGCGCGAACTACTGCGCTGCTCCGCTCAGGGTGCTCAACGGTGGTCGGCTCGACGGCTGCGCAGTTCCGCCCAGGGCGCCTGCGCCGCGCAAGCCACTCGGCTGCCAGCAGCGCCAGCGCGACAATGACCAGCGCGCCGATGGCCCACAGGAACAGCAGCTTGGCATAGAGGCCCAGGCCCCATAGCAGCGCGGTCAGCCACAACCAGCGCCGCTGCTGGCGCAGCTTACAATGCCGCTGCCGGGGCAGCGTACGTCGCGTCGACCACCACAGCAGCCCGGTCCACAGGCTCGCCATGAAGAGCAGGGCGGTCAGATTAGTGACGAAGATGCCCTGGCGGCTCCAGAACACGAAACTGGGGTTGACGGCCAGCAGCCCGGCGGTGACCGCGGCTGCGATCGGCCCGCGCAGCCGGTACGCGATCAGCCAGGCCAGCGCCAGCGTGCCCGCGCCGGTCAGCAGCGGCAGCCAGCGCAGCGCGACTACGTTGACCCCGCCCGCGGCCAGGAACGGCACGGCCAGCAGCACGTTCAGGCTGCCGATGTAGTCCTGCACCATTAACGGCAGATGCCACGGGCCGATGGTCACCGTGGCATCTCGAAATGCAGTCACCGGCTGGCCGGTGAGCAACTGCATGGCGTTAAGGCCGGCCTCTTTCGCCTCGTCATAGTGCAGGCCGGGCAGGTCGAGCTGGTGGCTGCCCAGCAGCAGAAAGGCCAGCAGCACCAGGCCCAGGGGTACAACCGACAGCCAGCGGCGGAGCATGGCGCGCCTTACCGTACCGTCAGCGCGACGTCTGAAACGAGGCTCTCGTAGTCATGCCCGATCGCGTAGATGCTGACGGAGTTGATGCGGGCCGGCCGGGTCTCCTTCAGGAGCTCGAACAGGTTCGGCGACTCGTAGGTGTACCACAGGCCGAAGGGCGTCCGTTCGCCCGTCGGCTCCAGGTATGGGCTGTCCTGCGGCGGGTCGAAGTAGTAGAACCCCTGGTACCAGTGCAGATCCTTGCCGTAGATGTCGGTGTAGAACAGGTCCACCATCACGGGATACTCGGTGGCCTTCTCGCCGCCGCCCGGCACGCTCTGGTACAGCAGTTTCACGTCCAGCCGCAGCGCCAGCGAGTCGTACCCCTCCACGTCCCGGTCGACCGTCTGCTGCACCCCGACGCGGTTCGGCACGCCGTCTTCCGTCCGCCGGGAGAAGCGGATGGCCGTGCGCCGGCCTTCCGTGAACAGCTCGACCTTGCCGGGTTCGTACCCTTCCTTGACCTCTGCAAACTGGCTCCACAGCGGTTCGAGCGACCGTTCGAACGTGCCGTTGAGGATGAGGTTTACGGTATCAGGCACGGGCAGCGAGGGTGCGCTGTCCGCCGCGACCGTCACCCGCTGCCCCGGCCCGGCGTTCACCTGTCGCCCACCTGCGATGACGTGCGCCTCACCGGAGCGGATGCGCAACTGCGTCTCCGCTTCGAGGACGTTCACATCGAACGTCCCCGGGGCCAGGATGATCTGGCTGTGCGGCGTCGTCAGGTACATCACGACATCGCGCTGATCCGTCCGCTGGTTGGCGATGAAAAGCCGGCCGCGGGCCAGGCTGATATCGGTGCGATGCGGGTCGGTGCTGATGTCGAACCGCGGCGTGCGAATGTGCGACAGCGTAATCGCCGTGTCGCCCCACAACTGGACGGTGGATAGCACCCGCTCGCCGGCCTCATCCGCGCTGACCGTCAACACGCCCTTCGCGCTGGCGTCCGTGATGATCTCGCTGCCCTCGGGCGCCAGCCGGCGCTCGGTTACAGCGGTCCGGTCGGCAGCCCCAGGCACACGCAGTTGGACGGTCCCGTCGGTGGCGGCAACATAGGCCGTCTTGACGCGCGTCGCGTGCAGCACATAGCTGCGCGTCAGCAGCGGCACGACGACCGCCAGCAGGCAGCACGTCAGAAAACTGGTCGTAAGGATGATCCAGGCCACCCGGGACGGGTTCTGGCGCCAGCTCATGGTTTACCCCTGGGGTTGGTCCCTGTCGAGATCGCCGCGGCGGATACGGTCGAGCCACAGGCGAGCATCGGAGTCCGCCGGGTCGGTGTCCAGCGCAGCCTGAAAATGTGTGGCGGCGCCGAAGAGGTCGCTGCGTTCGAGATAGATCAGGCCGAGATTGTAGTGGACGTGCGGCGCGGCAGGATTCAGAGCCAACGCGTGCTCGAAGGCGGTGATGGCCTGGTCCTGTTGGGCCCGTTCGGCAAAGGGCAGCTTACCGAGATAGGCCGCGGCCAGATTGGCCCACACCGTCGCGTTGTGCGGGTCGAGCTGCGCGGCCTGCTCAAGCACGGGCACAGCCTGGGCATGTTTGCCCTGCAAGATGTACGCGCTGCCGAGGTTGAGCGCGGCGTCCGCGTTGGTGGGGTCCAATTCCAGGGCCCGGCTCAACAGCGGCACAGCCTCGCCGGGCCGCCGCGCCATCAGCAGCCGCGCGCCTTCGTTGAGCAGGCTGTGCGCGCGGGCATCCCGGTCAACCGGCGGGACCGGCGGCTTAGGTGTGCGCGGAAGTTGCGGTGGTCGTCGTCTAGCCATGTTGCCCTGCTCCGCTAGTTCCAGTCCTCATCGTCCTCGTCAACCCCGTCAGCTTCGTCATCGAGATCCTCGTCATCCCAACCGTCTTCTTCGTCGTCGAACTCGAAATCGGCATCTTCCTCGTCGAGCAAGTCCTCACCGGCGAGATCATCGAACTCGTCGTCCTCATAGAGCATCTCGGCGTCGAGCTCGTCGCCTTCCAGCTCATCATCTTCCAGGTCGGTCTCATCTTCCTCGTCATCCCGCGGCCCCGCACTGTCTGCGCCGGCCAGGACATCATCCCATCCCTCGCCGCCGAAGTTGAGCTCGTCCAGCGCATCCTCTGCGGCCTGGGCCAGCGCCTCATCGCTGCTTCGGGCAAGAGCCTGCAGCGCACGCTTCGCGACCGGGCCGCCGATCTTGCCGAGCGCCGCGGTGGCCGCCTCGCGCACGCCGCCATCTGGATCATCCAGCCGCCGGATCAACGTCTGCACCGCCTCGCGGAGCGCCATTTCCCCGGCCGCGATGGCCGCTTCGAAGCGCATCGCAGGCTCGGGGCTGCCCAACTCGGCCAGCACCAGCCGCGCCCAGCGCCGGTCCGTACTGCGCCCCATCGCAAACAGTGCGCTCTGGCGCATCAGTTCGTTCTCGTCGAAGTACGCGTTCTGGATCAGCGTGTGCAGCTCCGGCATACTGCTGTAGGCCAGGCTCTCCAGCGCGCGGCGGCGCACCTCGACCGGCTCGCCCGCCCGGTACCAGGCCATGTGCAGCGCCTCTTCGGCCACGCGCGCCATTTCATCCCCGATCTCGCCGAGCGCGCCGAGCAGCATGAACCGGCCCAGCGATGTTGCGGCCGCCGCGCGCACCTCCGTCGCGGGGTCGTCCTGCAGCAGGCCCACCAGCGGAGCAATCAGGTTAGCCCGCTCATCTTCCCATAACCCTTCGATCGCAATGCGCCGGACCTGAGCATCGGGATCGCTCAAGAAGGTGCGTAAGATAGCATGAAAATTCAGATGAATGTTGGCTTCGGCCTGCTCGACCAGCGTCGTCGCGAGTTCGAGCCGCCGGGAGTCGTTGAGCAGCGCCCATGCTGCACAAAAGGAACCTATCTCGTTGCGTGCGAGGTCAGACAGGTCGGTCAGATCGATACTGCGCACCGGTCGCGTTTCATCGATGATTTTCGCCAATAATGCCTGGATATTTTCCGACATGCTTCCTTATCCCCAATAAAAGGCGCGCATACCACTGGGAGGGCTGAGTGGAATCACCCGCTCGCCGCCCTGACCGTCTGTTGTGACCTGTACGACACGCACGAACCAGGTATACTTCCGGTCCGGCTGGTCCGCCCGCAGATAGAGCCATGTGGGCACCCGGCTCCCCGCGGCAGTAGTGACCCACCAATGCTCCTGTGGCCCGCCCTGTTCGATCCAACGGACCACGACCTGATACTGCTGTTCAGACGTCATCCCCAGCACCGGGTTCCATTGCAGCTCGATGATGGCATTGTCACCGCGGAATGAGGCCTGATCGCCCGGTCCGGTCAGCACCGGCGCGGGCAGGTCGGGCGCGGGCGGCGGCGGCACAGGCGGAGCGGTCGCCGCCGCCCCGCCACGGTGGTCGCGGACGGCGCTTGCGTGGCCGGCGGTGCAACGGCGGAGCCCGCCACCGGAATGGTGAGCTCCTGGCCGATGCGCAGCACCGATTTGCTGGTCAATCCGTTGGCCCGGGCCAGTTCCTCCCAGGTGATGCCGAACTTCGTGGCGATACTGGAGAGGTTATCGCCTGATTGGACCTTGTATTTCGTCGGTTCGGCGCGCGGGGCAGCCGGCGCAGGCGCGGCGGCGGACCCTGCCACCGGTATCTTCAACTCCTGCCCGACGCGCAGCACGGACTTGCTGTTCAGGCCGTTCGCCTGTGCCAGGACTTCCCAGGTGATCTTGTATTGGGCTGCGATGGTCGACAGCGTATCGCCTGACTTCACCTTGTACGTCACCTGCCCGGCGGGCAGCACGGACACAGCCGTGGCCGTTGCGGTGGGCGCCGATGTCGGCGTTGCCGTGGGTTCGAGCGTCGGCGTCGCAGTCGGCTCCAGCGTGGGCGTCGCCGTGGGCGCCGCTGTCGGCGCATCCGTCGGCGCCAGTGTCGGCGTGAGAGGGACCGACGTCGTGATGGGGACGGTGCTCGTCAGGCCGGCCGTCGCCGTCAGCGGCACGGTGCCGGTCAGCGCGGCAGTGGTCGTCAGCGCCGCAGTCGCAGGCATGGCCTCGACGGCACTCTCATCGGTAGCGGCCTCTTCGGCCAGCGGCCCCGCGGCCTCCTCCGCCACGATCACCTCATCCGGCGCCGCGGCCTCCCCTTCGAGCGGCTTCTCATCGAGCATGGCAAGTTCTTGCGAGGCGACCACGGCGGCCACCGGCTGCTCGTCGTCGCGGGCCGGACCGATGACCTGAATCAGGCTGGCGAGCCGCTCGCGCGTGGTCATGACTTGTGCGATCGCAGACTCGACCGGCAGCTTACCCAGGCCCCACAGCCCCACCACGCCGGCCACCGCCAGCCCCGCAAGCCAGACACCCCAGCGCGGCCCCGCAGGCCGCAGATTGCGGCCGCAGTGCGGGCACACGCTGAGGCCCAACGGCACGCGGCCGTGGCAGCTTGCACACGTAACCGAAGTCACATGCCGCCGCTGGCGCGCGCCGCATTCGGGGCAAAGCACCACCCCCTGGTGGAGGGGCGCTCCGCAACGTTTACAGTACATGGGTTATTCCCCTTGGATGGACGGAGACGAATTACAGATTACAGATTGAAGATTGAAGATGTAACGCTGGCAAACAACCTCTGTGGTGGCTGATTGGGCTAATCTTCAATCTTCAATCTTCAATTTTCAATCGTCATTCGTCCGGGTTTCAACGAATCCCGAGGGTCGGGAACGTGCCGTTGATCAGGGAGCTAATCTCGCGCACCGTGAGCAGGCCGACCAACAGCAGCAGCAGCCCGAAGCCGATCAGGTGCACCATGCCTTCGCGCGCAGGCTCGATGCGCCGCCTGCGCAGTGCCTCGATGACGATGAAGAGCAACCTCCCGCCGTCCAGTGCAGGCAGCGGCAGCAGGTTGGTGAGGCCGAGGGCCGCGCTGAGCAGCCCGACGAACGACAGGACCGGCTGGATGGACTCAACTGCCAGCGCAGAGCGCACCACCTCGCCGGTCGTGGCCGCGATGCCCACCGGCCCCATGAATCCGGCATCGGCAATGGGGCGGCCCTCGCGGATCAGGTTCGCAGGAATCGCAAAGGTCAGATAGATGATGTTGCCCAGGCTCTGCACGCCCGCGGAGATGGCTTCCAGGGGCCGGGCCGGGCGAATCGCCATGCCGATTTGCACACCCAGTGCGCCCTGGTTCGCCGGCGGATTGGTCCGCGGGGTCATCGTGAGGTCCAGCGTCTGTTCCGCGCCGGTCGCCGGGTCGGTGCGCACCACGGTGTACACTACCGGCTGGCCGAGATGCCCGCTGGTATACGTCTGCAAATCGGTGATGTTGATGAGCGGCTGACCGTCCGCCGCGATCAGGCGGTCATCCACCCGCAGGCCCGCCTGTTCGGCAGGCGAACCCGGCGCGATGCCCATGATGAGCGCACCGGGCTTGCTGGCATCGGGGACGCCCTGCATAAAGGCCAGCACAGTGAAGATAATGACGGCCAGGATGAAGTTCATCACCGGCCCGGCGAGCAGCGTGGCGGCGCGGGCGCCGCGCGACGCTGACGCAAAGCTGCCCGGATCCGTGGGGTCATCTTCCCCGCGCATCCGCGCGAAGCCGCCAAACGGAATCGCATTGAGCGAGTAGATCGTGCCCCCGCGCTCGAACAGCTTGACCACGCGCGGCGGGAACCCGAACCCGAATTCTTCGACGATGATGCCGTTGCGCTTGGCAACCAGCAGATGGCCCAACTCATGTATGAATACGACGACGCCCATCACCAGGATGAACGACAGTAAGGTCAAAACCATGCAATCCTCACGTTTTTCTCCGCACCGGCCAGCAGCGCCTGCCCGGTCGCCGCGCACTGATGGGGACGATTATTATACCCGGCATCAGTATAACCGGCAAAACTCTCCTTTTCAGCAGCAGTTATTCCAAAGTCCGTGGTTCGGCCCATCACCCCGCCACGCCGATTTCAACGAACGTAGCATAGCCCCTCTTGGGCGTGCTGACGGGCACAAGGCCCTATGCTACGCACTCATCCTCAGGGCGCGGCCCTACTGCCACGCGGCCACGACTGCGGCCAGCAGCGTAGCATCGTCCTCCACCGAGACCGTGCGCGGGTCGAGCAGCAGTTGGCCGTCTGCGATGCGGGCGACGACCGGCGGCACACCCCGGCGCAGCGCCGCGGCCAGCGCATCGGGCCGGGCGGTCGCCAGCGCGACGGCGTGCGTCGGGAGGGTCTCCCCCGGCAGCGAACCGCCGCCGACCGTGGACGTGGCCGGCACAACCGTCGCGGGGATGCCCGCGGCCTGCAGGTGCGCCGCGTACGCGCCTGCGCGGCCGGCCAGCGCCTCCAGCGGCGCGGCGAGCATCCGCCAGACGGGGATCGCAGTCTCCGCCTCCCCGCGCACGTAGTGGAGCAGGGTCGCTTGCAGCGCGGCCAGCGTGCTCTTGTCCACCCGCAGCGCGCGGGTCAGCGGGTGGTGGCGCAGCGCGTCGACCAGGTAGGCGTTGCCCGCGATGATGCCCGCCTGCGGCCCGCCGAGCAGCTTGTCGCCGCTGAACGTGACCAGGTCCGCACCGGCCGCGATGCTCTCCTGCACGACCGGCTCCGGGCTGATGCCGAAGCGGGCCGTGTCGAGCAGCGACCCGCTGCCCAGGTCGTCCACGACGGGCACGCCTTGCTCACGGCCCAGGGCCACCATGTCCGCGAGGGCGACCTCCGCGGTGAAGCCAATCTGCTTGAAATTCGAGGAATGGACGCGCAGCAGCATGGCCGTATCCGGGCCGATGGCCGCGCGGTAGTCGCGCAGGTGGGTCCGGTTGGTCGTGCCGACCTCGACCAGTTGTGCGCCGCTCTGCCGCAACACGTCGGGGATGCGGAACCCGCCGCCGATTTCGACGAGTTGCCCGCGCGAGATGACCACCTCGCGGCCGCGGGCCAGCGCAGACAATACGAGAAACACCGCACCCGCGTTGTTGTTGACCACGAGCGCGGCCTCCGCGCCGGTCAGCCGCCGGAGCAGCGCCTCCGCGTGGATGTAGCGCGAGCCCCGCTCGCCCGCCGCGAGGTCGTATTCGAGGTTGCTGTAACCCGCGGCCACGCTGTCCATCGCACGGCGCGCGGCATCGCTCAGCGGCGCGCGGCCCAGGTTCGTGTGGATGATGACGCCCGTCGCGTTGATGACCGGCGCGAGCGTGCCGCGCGCCAGCGCGACGAGCCGCTCCGCTGCGGCCGCGGCCAGCGCATCGGCAGTCGGCACCGGCTCACCCGCACCGGCCGCGCGCGCCCGCGCCTCGGCCAGCACCTCGCGCACCGCGTCCAGCGCCAGGCTGCGGCCGTGCTCGGCCAGCGGCCCGGCCAGCGCCGGGTGTGCCAGCAGCCGGTCCACCCCGGGCAGCCGCCGCCGCACATCGACCTTCGTTTCGTCGGTCATCCCATCACTCCATAAACAAACGGCCCGGCTCCCCCGCCCCAGCCGCAGAGAACCAGGCCCTCATCACGTCGCTTCCAGCTTCCGGCTTCCAGTACCAGCATGGGCGAAGAGGGGCTCGAACCCCCGACCTCCTCGGTGTAAGCGAGGCGCTCTGACCGGCTGAGCTATTCGCCCGTGTCCACGCGGACGTGTGCATCCGTGCAGACGCTATTATAACGCAGGAGGCGTGAGCCGTCAACGAATAGAGCAACGAAGGGCGCATTTCATACTGGGGGCGAACGCGGCCATCGCGAATACGCGAATGGCGCTGCGGCGCCGGGCACGGATACACGAATATCCCGCCGCGGCGCACACGATTCGCGTATTCGTGGCGCGCCAGCCCATTCGTTTATCCGCGATGGCCGCGCCCCCAACGTGAAACGCACCCAGCAACGAATAAACGAATCGTCCCACCCCACCACAATTCGATCATTCGTTCGGTAATTCGTTGCCCCATGCGTTGACGGCCCACGGCTGGGGTCTGGTATAATACCCTCACTCCTCAATACAGGTAGCGACTATGGCCGACGATTTCGTGCATCTGCACGTGCACACCGAATACTCGCTGCTCGACGGCATGGGCCGGGTGAGCCAGCTCACCAAGCGCGCGGCCGAGCTGGGCCAGCCGGCGCTCGCGCTGACCGACCACGGGACCATGCACGGCGCGATCGAGTTCACGCGCGCGTGCAAGGCCGCGGGCATCAAGCCGCTGCTGGGCGTCGAGGCGTACATCACCCAGCACGGCCGCCCGATGGAGGGCCGCGACGCGGAGCTGGACAAGAACCGCCATCACCTGCTCCTGCTCGCGCAGGACATGACGGGCTACCGCAACCTGCTGCAAATCTGCTCCGACGCGCAGATGAAGGGGTATTACTACCGCCCGCGCATCGATGCGGACTACCTGGCCGCGCACAGCGCCGGGCTCATCTGCACGTCCGGCTGCCTGACCGCGGAGCTGCCGAGCCTGCTGCGCCAGGGGCAGGAGCGCAAGGCGCTGGAACGGCTGCACTGGTATCGTGAGGTGTTCGGCCCGGACCGCTGGTACATCGAGTTCCAGGAACACGACATCCCGGAGCTGACGCAGGTCAACCGCCAGTTGTTCGCCTACGCGAAGCAATACGACATACCGGTCATTGCCACGAACGATGTACATTATGTCAAAGAGCAGGATGCCACGCCCCATGACGTGCTCCTGTGCGTGCAGACCGGCGCGCTGATGACCGACCCCAACCGGCTGCGCTATGGCGGCAGCTCCTACTTTCTCAAGTCGCTCGACCAGATGCGCCAGACCTTCCTGCCGCTGGCCGACCTGCCCGCGGACGCGTTCAGCAACACGGTCAGGATCGCGGAAATGTGCGACGTCGATCCGGAGGATCACGAGTATCACCTGCCCGACATCGACATCCCGGAGGGGTACAACTACGAGAGCTACCTGCGCCACCTGACCGAGGAAGGGCTGCGCCGGCGCTACGGCAGCCGGGCCGACGACCCGGACGTGCAGGCGCGCAAGGAGCACGAGCTCAAGATCATCCACGACATGGGGTTCGATGTCTACTACCTCATCGTCTGGGACCTGTGCATGTACGCGCAGCGCCGCGGCATCTGGTGGAACGTTCGGGGGTCGGGCGCAGGCTCGATCGTTGCGTACGCGATGGGCGTGACCAATCTCGACCCGCTGCGCAACAAGCTCATCTTCGAGCGGTTCCTCAACCCGGGCCGCGTGACCATGCCCGACTTTGACCTGGACTTCCCCGATGACCAGCGGGAAGAACTGATCCGCTACACGGTCGACAAGTACGGCAACCACCGGGTCGCACAGATCGTGACATTCGGGCGCATGAAGGCGCGCGCGGCGGTGCGCGATGTGGGCCGGGCGCTCGACGTGCCCCTGCCGGAGGTGGACCAGCTCGCGAAGATGATCCCGGGCATCCCCGGCAAGCCTGTGACCATCACGGACGTGCTGACGGCGGATCACGAATTCTACTCGCTGGACCTCAAGAATCGCTACGAGAGCGACGAGAAGGTGCATCATCTGCTCGACCTGGCGAAGGACCTGGAGGGCGTGGCGCGCCACTCCTCGATTCACGCCGCGGCAGTCATCGTGGCCGACCGGGAACTGACCTACTACACACCGCTGATGCGCCCGCCCAAGTCGGCCATCACGCAGACCGTCACCCAGTACGAGTACCCGATCCTCGAGTCCATCGGCCTGCTCAAGGTGGACTTCCTGGGCCTGGCGACATTGACGCTGATGCGCGAGGCCGCCGCGCTCATCAAGGAGCGCCACGGCATTGCGTACACGCTCGAAAACCTGCCTATCGACGACCCCAAGACCTACGAGCTGCTCACCTCCGGCGACGTGATGGGCGTGTTCCAGGTCGAAGGTGCGGGGATGCGCCGCGTGCTGATGGAGCTGCGCCCGACCGAGTTCGACCACATCACCGCGACCATCTCGCTCTATCGCCCCGGCCCCATGGAGTTCATCCCGGACTTCATCGCCTGCCTGCACGGCGAGAAACAACCGGAGTATGTACACCCAATCCTGGCACCAATTCTTGCCGAGACCATGGGAGTGTGCGTGTACCAGGAACAGGTGATTCAGATCCTGGCCGATATTGCCGGGTACACGCCGGGCGAGGCCGACCTGGTGCGCCGCGGCATCAGCAAGAAGTCCAAGAAGACACTGGATGAGCACCGGGAGATCTTCGCAAAGGGTGCGCACCGGGTCTCCAAGCTCACCCGCAAGGAGGCCGACGCCATCTGGGACGCGCTCATGGGGTTCGCGCGCTACGGCTTCAACCGGGCGCACGCGGCCGATTATGCGGTCATCGTCGCGCAGACCGGCTACCTCAAGGCCCATTACCCCGTCGAGTACATGGCCGCGCTGCTCACCGTCGAGCGCCACAACACCGAGAAGATCGGCGTGCTGATTGCCGAGTGCCGCCGCATGGGCATCGAAGTGCTCCCGCCGAGCGTCAACGTCAGCGGCCACCGCTTCAGCGTCGAGAAGCTGCCGAACGGCCGCACGTCTCCGCGCCAGTCGACGGTCTACCCCTTCCCCATCGAGCCGGGCATCGCGATCCGCATGGGGCTGGATGCCATCAAGAACCTGGGTGAAGGTGCGGTGGACCTGGTGGTGGCGGCCCGCGGCAACACTCCGTTCAAGTCGCTGACCGACTTCACCGAGCGCGTTGACCTGCGCGAGCTCAACCGCCGCGGGCTGGAGTGTCTCATCAAGGTCGGCGCGCTGGACGACTTCGGGCCGCGCGGCCGGCTGATGGGCGCCATCGACGCCATCCTCAACGCCAGCGCGAGCGCGCACGCGGCGGCTGAGGCCGGCCAGATGTCGCTGTTTGGCCCCAGCAGCAGCGACAGCGGAGCTGTCGCTGCTGCCGACGATGATATCCTGGCAAGCATGCCGGGCAGCATCCAGGTCACCCCGAAAGAAATCCTGGAATGGGAAAAGGAGCTTGTGGGCGTGTACGTTTCCAGCCATCCGCTGCAGCAAATGACCGTGGACTTGCAGAACGTCATCACGCACGCCACGGTCGACATCACCGAGGAACTCAAGGGCACTTCCGTCATCATCGCCGGGCTGATCGCCGATGTGCGCACCATCACGACGAAGAAGGGCGAAACGATGGCGTTCATCAAGCTCGAGGACCTGCAGGGCGCCGTGGACCTGACGGTGTTCCCGCAGTTGTTCAAGGATAAGCGTCATCTCTGGACGAACGACAAGATCGTCGTCATCTGGGGCAAGGCCGACTTCCGCAACGGCCGCGTCAGCGTGGTGGCGGACCAGGCGCAGGATTACGTCGAAGGGATGAAAATCATCGAAGATACGACCTCGGTGTACCATCGCTATCGCAACGGCCAGAACGCGCCCGCCCGGCCGACCGTCCGCCAGGGCAACGGCGGCCCAGCCGCGACATCCGCGGCGCGGCCCGCAGCCCGCCCCGCGCCGCCCCCGCCCGCCTACACGGGTGATGAGGACGACCCGTACGGTGAGGATGTGAACCCCTTTGCCGGGGAAGAGCCGGAGTGGCTGGCCGGGGATAGCTGGCAGCCGGACGCCGCAGACAACAAGACTCTGTCCGAAAACCCGCTCTGGCCGGTCTCCGACCGAGCCAGCGGGGCGGAAGCCGGGGAGAACAAGGGCGCAGCGGAAGACCGGAAGCCGGATGGGCGCAGTGAAGCTGCGCACGGAAGCCAGGAAGCGGAAGCTGGAAGCCGGAAGCTGGAAGCTGAAGCCGATGACAGCCTCCCGGCAGCGGAACCGAGCGAGGAGTCGGACGGCGACAACGGGAACGGCAGCAGTCACGATGATCCAGTTTCCAGCTTCCAGCTTCCAGCCACTCAGACCGGACCGTCACTGCTCAGCCTGCCGCCGGAGCCGCCCGCGGTGCTCCCTGCCGCCGTGCCCGGCCCGGCGAGCCGCCCGGTGGATATCATACGCGAGAGCGGCATCAACGGAATGCCGCAGGCCGCATACACCGGCGGCAGCGCACAGCGCGCGCCGGTGAGCTCGCAGCCCGCGCCCGGCCCGCGCACGCTGCGCCTGACGTTCCGCCGCAGCCACAGCCTGGAGGCCGACCGCCGCCGCCTGGGCGAGCTGGTGGACCTGCTGGAGAAATACCAGGGCGACGACCGGTTCGAGATTATCATCGAGGCGCAGGGCAACGCGCGCTACCAGCTTGCCTTCCCCAACAACCGCACGCACATCTGCCGCACGCTGCAAAACGAGCTGAGCCTGCGCTTCGGCTCCGGCGCGTGGACGATCGTGACGGTGTAACAGCCGCGACTGCATAGGAACTACGAACTGCCGATGGAGTCACCAATCGCATGACCGACCGCAAGATCCGTGTACTGGTTGCCAAGCCCGGCCTCGACGGCCACGACCGGGGCGCCAAAGTCGTCGCCCGCGCGCTGCGCGATGCGGGCATGGAGGTCATCTACACCGGCATCCGCCAGACGCCGGAGATGATCGCGGAGGCTGCGCTGCAAGAGGATGTGGATGTCGTGGGCCTGTCCATCCTGTCCGGCGCGCACATGGCGCTCTGCCCCCGCGTCGTCGAACTCCTGCGCGGGGAAGGGCTGGATGATGTGCTCGTCCTCGTCGGCGGCATCATCCCAGACGATGACATCGAGCCGCTCAAGCAGGCGGGCGTGAAGGGCGTCTTCGGCCCCGGCACCAGCACGCACGACATCATCGAGTTCATCCGGACGCAGACGAAGGATTGAAGATTGCAGATTGAAGATTGAAGAAGGAAAGTCGCTCGTTGAGCGGGTGAATCTTCAATCCTCAATCTTCAATCTTCAATTGCGATGCATGGATCTCATCACCGACCTCCTCTCCGGCAGCCGCCGCGCGCTGGCCCGTACCATCTCGCAGGTGGAGGACTGCGCTGACGGCGCACACGCGCTGCTCGCTGCACTGTACGGGCACACGGGCCGCGCGCACGTCATCGGCATCACCGGCGCGCCGGGCACGGGCAAATCCACGCTGGTCAACGCGCTCGCGCGCACATACCGGGCGACCGGCCTGACGGTCGGCGTCATCGCGGTGGACCCCACCAGCCCCTTCTCCGGCGGCGCGCTGCTGGGCGACCGGGTGCGGATGCGCGACCTGACCGGCGACCCGGGCATCTTCATCCGCAGCATGGCGACACGCGGCAGCCTGGGTGGGCTGGCCCGCGCGACTGCGGATGTCATCACCGTGCTCGACGCGGCCGGGTTCGATCGCATCCTCGTCGAAACGGTCGGTGTCGGCCAGGCCGAGGTGGATATTGCCAGTGCCGCGCACACGACCATCGTCGTGGAAGCGCCCGGCCTGGGCGACGAGGTGCAGGCCATCAAGGCGGGTGTGCTGGAAATTGCGGATGTCTTTGCGGTCAACAAGGCCGACCGGGAGGGGGCCGACCGCACGGTCATGGCGCTCCAGATGATGCAGGGCCTCGCACCGGCGCCCACAGGGCATCACGGCCCGCAGATGGGCCCGCACGGCCACGCGCTGCCCGGCCCCCAGGAGGACGGCTCATGGCTGCCGCCCATCGTCAAGACGGTCGCCACGAGCGGCCAGGGCGTCGAAGCGCTGCGTGACTGGGTGGAGCGTCACGCCGTTTATCTGCGAGACAGCGGCCAACTGGCACAGCGCGAGCAGGCCCGCGCCGCAGCCGCGCTCGAACACATCCTGCGCGACCGTCTGCTAGCCGACCTGCTCGCGCGGCAGCCCGCGGATCGCCTGCCCGCGCTGGTAACAGCCATCGCCGGCCGCACGCTGGACCCGTACGCAGCAGCCGATGCGCTGCTGGCCGACTGATGAGGTTGTGTAGCCAGGATGCGAGCCACTGTTATCTGCAATCCGGCCGCAGGACAACACGACTGCCACGAGGAACTGCTCCAGGTGATTCGCTACCTGGAGGGGCAGGGCATTCAGATTGACAGCGTCGAGGAAACCCACGGCCCCAGCGATGTCACCACATACGCGCGCCGTGCGGCCCTGCGTGGCAGCGACGTTGTGTTCCTGTCTGGCGGCGACGGCAGCATCGCAGAGGCCGTGGACGGACTGGTCAACACCGAGACCGCGCTTGCTGTCCTGCCCAGCGGCACCGGCAATGTCTTCGCCCGCCAGCTCAATCTGCCCGTGCCGGGCGGCATCCATCCTCGGCCCTTGCTCGAGTCCGCACGTCTCCTGCTGGCCGGCCAGGTGCGGCGAGTCGATGTGGGCCGCGTGACCCCCCGCGGGGCCATGACCCCTGCCCGCCATTTCCTCCTGTGGTGCGGCATCGGCTTCGACGCCGCGGTGAACATCGGGCTGCATGCGGACCTGGAGCGCAAGCGGCGCCTCGGCCTCATCGCCACCGTCATCACCGGCTTCCTCACGCTGCGCGATTTCGCGGGCACGTCGGTGCGCATCCGCGTGGACGGCCACCGGATGAGCCGGCGCATCATGATGCTGGTTGCCAGCAACATCCAGATTTACGGCGTCATCTTCCGCCTTACGCAACGCGCGGTCATCGACGACGGCTTCCTGGACATCGTGTGCTTCCAGGGTACTACCCCCGCACGCACCCTCCTGCACGCGGTCAAGCTGCTCGTGAACCGCCACGTGGATGACCCCAAAGTGGATATCTTCCGGGCGCGGCGTATCGAGATCGTCACTGCCCGGCCCATGCCCGTCCATGTCGACGGTGACGCCATCGGCAATACACCCATCGTCATCGAAGTCGTGCCCCGGAGCCTTAACCTGCTGACGCCCACCTGCGCCCCCGCCAACCTGTTCATGGATGGTACGGGCGCGCTGCCGCCGGAGAATGCCTGGGAATGGATGCAGCGCATGGCTGTAGACGTTCAGACTGCCATCAAGGAGAGGACAGGCCTACCATGAAATACGTAAACGCGCTCTTAGTGCTGGCGCCCGTGGCTATCATCGGTCGCTTCATCGGCATGTCGCCCACGCTCTTATTCATCCTGTCGGCGCTGGCCGTGATCCCGACCGCCGGCATCCTCGGCCACGCGACCGAGGAAATTGCCGCGCACACCGGCCCGCGGGTCGGCGGCCTGCTCAACGCCACCCTGGGCAACGCGGCAGAGCTCATCATCACGCTCTTCGCCATCCGCGCGGGGCTGATGGAGCTGGTCAAGGCCTCCATCACCGGCTCCATCATCGGCAACCTTCTGCTGGTCATGGGCCTGAGCGTGCTCGTCGGCGGATTGAAGAACGGCGTGCAGCGGTTTGACCGCACCCATGCCGGCGTCAACGCGACCCAACTACTGCTGGCCGTGTTTGCGCTGGTCATTCCGTCGCTCTTCTTTTTCGCGCACACCGAGACCTATGGTCCGGTCGAGTATCTCAGCATCGGCACGGCCATCGCGATGCTGCTCGTCTATGCGCTGGGGCTGCTGTTTGCCTTCCGCTACACCAGCCCGGAGCCGGAGCTCGGCCAGGCCGTCGAGGAGGCGCATCACGGCGGCTGGAGCGTGCGCAAGTCCGTGGCCTACCTGCTCGGCTCCACCGTCCTGATCGCCATCCTGTCCGAGATTCTCGTCGGCTCGGTCGAGCACACCGTGTCCGCCTGGGGCATCTCCGAGTTCTTCATCGGCATCATCGTGGTGCCCCTGGTCGGCAACGTCGCGGAACACGCGGTTGCGGTGCAGACCGCGCTCAAGAACAAGATGGAACTCAGCATGGCCGTATCCATCGGGTCGAGCCTGCAAATCGCTCTGTTCGTCGCGCCGGTGCTGGTCTTCATCAGCCTGCTGATGGGCAACCGGCTGACCCTGGTGTTCAACCAGTTCGAGATCATCGCACTCTTCTCCGGCATCATGGTCGCGGCGCTCATCTCGCAGGACGGCGAGACGAACTGGCTGGAAGGCGCGCAGTTGCTCGGCCTGTACCTGATCCTGGCGCTGGCCTTCTTCTTCCTGCGCGTGTGATGGTGTTGCCAATGCCCGCCCAAAACATCTACTCGGTCGGTGAGATCACCGCCTACCTGAAGGCCCGGTTTGCCGAGGACGCGCTGCTGTCGGATGTCTGGCTGTCGGGCGAGGTGTCCAACTTCAAGCAGCACACCTCCGGCCACTGCTATTTCACCCTGAAAGACACCAACGCATCCATCAAGGCCGTCATCTGGCGCACCACTGCCTACCGGCTCGCGCTGCCGCGCGACGGCGACGCGGTCACCGCGCACGGCTACATCAGCGTCTACGAGGCGCTGGGCGTCTACCAGCTCTACGTGGACGACATCCGCGCGGCGGGCGCAGGCCAGTTGTGGCTGGAGTTCGAGCGGCTGCGCGGTCGGCTGGAGGCCGAGGGCCTGTTCAGCGTGGAGCGCAAGCGGCCGCTGACCGCCCGGCCCGAGCGCCTGGGCATCGTGACCTCCGCGACCGGCGCGGCCCTGCGCGACATCCTCCGCACGCTGGCCTCGCGCTATCCGCTGGTCGATGTGCTCCTGGCCCCCGCGGTCGTCCAGGGCGAGCAGGGCCCGCCGACCATCGTCGCAGCCATCGAGCTGCTCAACCGCTGGTCGGTCGAGCGTGAGCCGCTGGATGCCATCCTGTTGGCGCGCGGGGGCGGCTCCATCGAGGAGTTGTGGGCCTTCAACGATGAGCGGGTGGCGCGGGCCATCGTCGCATCGGCTGTGCCGGTGGTCACCGGCGTCGGCCACGAGACGGACTTCACCATTGCCGACTTCGCCGCAGACCAGCGCGCGGCCACGCCGACCGCGGCCGCGACCCTTGCCACGCCGGATGGCCGCGAGGTGGCCGCGAGCGTGGCCGCGCTCCAGTTCGCCGCGGCGCAGCAGCTCAGCCAACAGCTCACTGCGGCACGGCAAAGCCTGGGGTATCTGGCCCACCGGGTGCAGCGGGCCGCGCCCGACCGCCGCCTGGCCGACTATCGCCAGCGGGTGGACGACCTGGCGCGCCGCGCCGCGCTCGGCATGACAAGTTGCATCTTCAACCGGCGGCAGCGCCTCCACGGCCTGCGGCTCCAGATGGCCGCGCTCGACGTCGGCCGCGTGCTGTCCCGCGGCTATGCCATCATCACCCGGCCTGACGGCGCCGTCATCACCTCCGTCAACCAGGTCAGCACGGGCGACGCCATCCGCGCGCGGCTGGCCGATGGAACTTTCGACGCCACCGTGACATCATAGGATGGGTTGAAGGTTTGCAGGTTGCAGGTGGCAAGTTGCGGGTTTGCCTGGACAGGATTGACAGGATTGACAGGACAAGAAGCTACAGGTTTGCAGGTTGCTGGCCGAAGGCCATCGAGCACAAACCTGCAACCTGAGAACTTGCAACCTGGAACATCGATGAGAGGAATCAATGACCGAGGAAATGACCTTCGAGCAACTCTACGCCGAATTGGAAGAGACCGTGCGCAAGCTGGAGGCGGGCAATTGCTCGCTGGCCGAATCCGTCGCGCTGTTCGAGCGCAGCACGCAGCTTGCCGAGCGATGCAACGCGCTGCTGGACCAGGCCGAACTGCGCGTCCGCCAGGTCACGGAGGGACCGGCCGGCCTGACCGAGCAACCGTTTTCGGGTTGACGCGCCGGTCGTAAGGAAAATCAGCAAAGTATTGCGGCAGTGAGTGAGCGGAGTTTGCATCCTCAGATGCAAATGGCCCAGGCGCTCAGGCGCGCGGTTCCGTATCTGAGGCCGTATATGAGGCCGCATCTGAGGATGCGGCACTCCTCCTACCGATTAGCAGAATCAATGGTTAACCTTCATACGACCGGCCTTGTCACATTTGGCCCCTCGGCGGTGTTAAGTAAGTAGAACATCGACCCAGGACACCGCCATGATCGGGATACAAGCTCGGACTTTCACCCAAACCGGAGAGGCCCGCACCGTGGCATCCGATTTCGACGCGCTGTTCCTGGCTCACTACGACGGGGTTTACCGGCTAGCCTACCGCCTGGCGGGGACGCGCGAGGAAGCGGAAGACCTGGCGCAGGAGGCCTTCCTCCGCCTGCACCGCTCGCCCCACCTGTGGCAAGCCGCCGCTAACTCCACTATTGAGCACAATGTCCGCGCCTGGCTCTACCGGGTCGTCACCAACCTGGCCTACAACGCCCTGCGCGGGGAGCGCCGCCGCCGGCAGCGCGAGGACCGGCTGGCCGGCCCGGCTGCCCCGGACACCGACGTCGACATTGCAGACGCGGCGCTCGGCGCCGTCGAGCAGGCCCAGGCCGCGGCACAGGTGCGCCGCGCATTGGCCGCCCTGAGCGAACGGCAGGTACAGTTGTTGCTGCTGCGCCAGGCCGGGCTCAGCTATCGCGAGCTGGCCGACGCGTTGGGCATAGCCCCCGGGTCAGTGGGGACGCTGCTGGCCCGTGCCGAGGCTGCGTTCGTTACAGCGTATCGCGCGGCAGATAAGTAGGAGCGGGGCGATAAATCGCCCACTACGAACCGTTCGGGGGAAGTCTCATGCGTCACGTCAATGACCAATTGCGCGCTTATCTGGATGGCGAGTTGCCGCCTGCGGAAGCGCAGGCCGTCAGCGGCCATCTGGCCGGATGTCCGGCCTGTGCCGCGGACCTGGCTCACCTGCGCATGCAAACGGAGACCGCTGCGGCATACCTGTCGGATGCCGGCCCGGCCAGCATGCCCGACGCGCGCGCTGCGCTCGCGCGCTTCCACACACGACCTGGCGTCACCGTCAGAAACCCCGTTTCTGGCAGAAACGGGGTTTCTCTAGAACAATGGCTTTCAAGGAGCTTCGATATGTTACGTCAACGACTCTTCAGCCCGCGGCTGCGGCCCGTGATGATCGGGCTGACCGCGCTGGTCTGCCTGGGCCTGCTGTTCACCATCGTGCCGGTGCGCGAAGCCGCGGCGGACTTCCTGGGACTGTTCCGGGTCCGCAAGTTCGCCGTCATCCCCATCAACCCCGAACAAATCCAGCGACTTGAATCGCTGGCCGAGAACGCGGAGTCGGTGCTCGGTGAACCGGTCGTGACGCGCGAAGAAGGGCCGCGCCAGACCGTCGGCGATGCCGGCCAGGCATCCGCGCTGGCCGGTTTCACGGTGCGCACGCCGGCTGCGCCGCCTGATGGCGCGTACTTCTCCGAATTCGTCGTGCAGCACGGCCCTGCCGTCCACTACGAGGTGCAGCGCACGACCGTGGAGTCCCTGCTGCAAGCCGTAGGGGCATCCACCGCGGGGCTGCCCCCGACGGACCTCATCACGGTCGACGTCGATCTCGGCCCGGCCGCCATCCTGACCTACCGGACGCCCCGGGGCGAGTTGAACCTCGTCCAGACGCGCAGCCCGGATGTGCAGATTCCGGATGGCGTGGACCTCGTCGCGTTGAGCGAGACGGGCTTCCAGTTGCTCGGCATCGCGCCGGAGGAAGCGCATCGCCTGGCGACGACCATTGACTGGTCCAGCACGCTCGTCATCCCCATGCCGACGGACATCGGGGAGGCGCGCGAGGTCAACATCGACGGCACGACCGGCCTGCTGCTCCAGAGCTTTGGCAATCAGAACCGCCCGCACTCGAACACCATGCTCCTCTGGGAGCGCGACGGCATTGTCCACGCGCTGAACGCCGAGAGCATGGAAGAAATGATCATCCTGCAGATCGCAGACTCGCTGCGATAACGGTTGAAAGTTCAGAGGTTGAAGGTTACAGGTCATACGTAACTTGTAACCTTCAACCTCCTAACCTGTAACCCAATGTTGATATACACCACCGCACTCCGCAAACAGTACGGCCCGCTCGTGGCCGTGGACAGCCTCGACCTGCACGTTGCTGCAGGCGAGGTTTTTGGCTTTCTGGGCCCCAACGGCGCGGGCAAGACGACGACCGTCAAGATGCTGCTCGGCCTGGTCTACCCGACGGGCGGCGAGGCCCGCGTCCTGGACCAGCGGCCCGGCGATCCGGCCGCGATGGCGCGCGTCGGCTTCCTGCCCGAACACTTCCGCTTTCCCGCCTGGCTGACGGCCTGGGACTTCCTGGACATGCACGGCAGGCTGTACGGCTTGAGCCGGGCGGAACGCCGGAAGCGCATCCCGCGACTACTCGAACGCGTTGGCCTGGGCGACCGGATGCGCTCGCGGCTGGGCGAGTTCTCGAAGGGCATGCAGCAGCGCGCGGGCTTGGCCCAGGCCATCATGAACGACCCCGCGCTCGTGTTCCTGGATGAGCCGACATCCGGGCTGGACCCCGTGGGCCGCCGCGAGGTGCGCGACATCATCCACGACCTGCGCGCGCAGGGCGTCACTGTGTTCCTCAACTCCCACTTCCTGAGCGAGGTCGAGGTCACGTGCGACCGCGTCGCCATCGTCAAGCGGGGCCGGGTCGTGCGCGCAGGTACGCTGGACGAGTTGACCGGCGGCGCGACCGAGGTGGAGATCCGCGCGGGCGGGCTAACCGCGGAGATGATCGCCGGGCTGGCGCAGTGGGGACGGGTTTTGGATAGCCGCGGGACGCCGGAGAACGGGCAGGGTGATGATATCACGCGCCTCATGCTGACCGTCGACCAGCCGGACGCGCTGCCCGCGATTGCCGATTATCTCGTGACGGGCGGCGCGCGGCTCTACGCGCTCGCGCCGCAGCGCCTGCCGCTGGAGGAACTGTTCATGCGCGTGATGCGCGAAGAGGAGCCCGCGCCATGAGTGTCCTGAAGATTGCCCGTATCACTTTGGACGAAGCCCGGATGCGCAAGATCGTCTGGGCCATCGTGCTGCTCGGCCTGGCGTTCCTGGTTATCTTTGGCGTCGGCTTCTACTTCATGTACCGCGACGTGAGCCGCTTCAACCAGGGGGTGGCGCGCGTGCTGGAGCCGGTCAACTTCTTCGTGCTGGCGGGGCTTTACGGGGTCAACTTCCTCGTCGTCGTCCTGGCCTTGCTGATGTCGGTGGACACCATCGCTGGCGAGGTTGCGTCGGGCACGATTCAGACGCTCGTCACGAAACCGCTCCGCCGCTGGGAAGTGGTCGTGGGCAAGTGGCTCGGCCTGGGGCTATTGCTGGCCGCGTTCACCGTCGTCCTTTCCGGCAGCCTGACTGGGCTCGTCGCCATCATGTCGGGTTACATACCCGCCAACCTGCCCCAGGCCGTCGGCCTGATGGTCTTGGAGGGGCTGGTCGTGTTGTCGCTGTCGCTGCTCGGCGGGACGCGGCTGCCCGCGCTCGCGAACGGCGTCGTCATCTTCATGTTCTACGGCCTGGCGTTCATCGCGGGCTGGATCGAGCAGATCGGCTCGTATCTCCAGAACGAGGCCGCGGTCAACATCGGTATCATCGTCAGCCTGTTCCTGCCCATCGAGGCCATGTGGAAGCGCGCCGCGTACATCCTCCAGCCGCCCTTCCTGCGCGAGCTGGGCTTCGACGCGTCTCCCTTCGGCGCCGCCAGCGCGCCCAGCCCGCTGATGGTCTGGTATGCCGCAGGTTATATCATCCTCGTGATGCTGCTTGCCATCCGGTCATTCAACAGACGCGATTTGTAGAGAATAAAAAGTAGGACGGGTTGGCAACCCGTCCCACCACCTGCCGGCAACAAAGTCGCGACGTAGGACGGGTTGCCAACCCGTCCCACCACCTGCCGGCAACAAAGTCGCGACGTAGGACGGGTTGCCAACCCGTCCCACCACCTGCCGCCAACAAAGTCGCGACGTAGGACGGGTTGGCAACCCGTCCTACTTTTATGTCTGATAGTCTTGCCTTACGCGGCGAAGCCTACCTTGACAGCCGCGATGCCGTACGCAGGAATCTGGACGGTCACGCCATCGCCGTCCACTGCCGCGCTGGAGGACGCAACGGGCCGCTCCATCAGGTCCACCTCGACCGCGCTGACAGGAACTCCCAGCGCTTGTGCGTTGAACTCGACGCGCGCCTCGGCCGCCTCGCCGGTCGGGTCGAAGAAGGTCAGCACGAGCGCATCATCCCCCTCGGCCTTCTTGACGTTCGCCAGGATGACCGTGTCAGGCGCAGCCGCCATGAACGACGCCGCGGACGGCAGCGACCCGCTGTGTACGTCCGTTCCGACGATTCGCAGCGCATGGTTGAAATTCCGGCCCAGCCGCACGGCTTCCGCGACGGGCAAGTCGCCCGCGAAGGGGCACAGCCCCGCATGGATCTCGTGCTGGCGGATTTCGGGCAGGATGTCCGGCATGTAGCTGCTGCGGATCAGCGTCATGCGCAGCGTACTGCCGTCCAGCGCGTAGCCGTACTTGCAGTCGTTGACCAGCAGACATCCGGCCTGTGTGCCGTCCACCTCGCCGGTCACCTGGGCCCACTGGAGCGCGGGCACTTCCTCCCCGCGGTTCAGGTCACGCTCGACTGCGCCGAACGGGACCTCGTAGCGGCCCTGTGCGCCGGTCAGCGCAAGCGGGAGGGCCAGCCGCAGCATCGGCACGCCCGTCTCAGGCGTCCCGCGCTGGAACCAGACCACGTCCAGATGCATGTAGAGCTGCGGATCGCCCGCACGCAGCTCGTAGGTTAGCGTGATGTCGGACTCCTGCACCCGCAGCTTGACCTCGATGGTGGCCTTGAACGGCCCGCGCAGTTGCCGCTTGATATCGATGACCCGCGGATACTCGATCGCGCCGATGTTGTCCATCACCCACGCCGTCATGCCGTTGGGCCGCTCGACCGCGTATTCCAGGACACGCGCCGCCTGCTCCGGGCCGATGAGCTGCACGCCGCTGCGCTTGTCCACCAGGGAGCGGATGCCGCCGTGGGACATATCCAGCTCGACGCGCACCAGGTCGTTCTCCAGCCCTTCCTGCGGCTGCTGCGTGTGGCTGCGCGGCTGCGGCTGGCGGTCGCCCAACTGCCAGACGCCCGGCCGGACGGTCTCGGTCGGGGCCGCGGTCTCGCTCAGCGCGAAGGTGGCATAGCCGGTGCCCGCGGTCTGCACCGGCAGCGCGAAGCGCACGTAGCGATGGCCCCAGTAGTTGCCGGAGCCGACGACCTGCGGCGCATAGGTGCTGCCGTCGGGCAGGCGGACGCTGAACGCGCGCTTCTCCAGCGGCGGCAGCAGCGCGCCGGGCGGCGTGTTGTCCCACACGGTCGTCTCGATGACCTCGTCGCGGCCCCACGCCACCGGGTTGAAGACGACGAAGGGACGGTCGCCCTGGCCCGCGCTCTGCTCCGACTGGCTCAGCGCGCCGTTGCTGGACATGAAGCCCACGCCTGCGCCGAACGCATTGGAGAGCCGGGAGGCCGGGATCGGCCTGTCCGCCGGGCCCTGTGCGAAGCAGGTGTCCACCTGGCCGGCGAGTTGGCGCAGCGCCAGCCGCTCGATCATGCCGGTCATGGCCATCGTCTGCTGGTACAGGCCGTCGTTATAGGTGCGGGTGTCGTGGACGCCGGAGCCGGGCAGGATGTCGTGGAAGTGCGAAAAGAGCGTATCGCGCCAGCCGCGACGCAGCTTGTCTGCGGGATAGCTCCGGCCCAGGGCCAGCCAGGCGAGGCTCGACGCAACCTCCGTATCCGCCAGGTGGTTCTCCGCAAAGCGGTTGTTGCGCTTGATGAGCGTCTGCGTGGTGTAGCAGCCGGTGAACTCGGTGTTCAGCTCGCAGTCCAGCACGGGCAGGTGCGCGCCCTCGCGCTCGACCCGCTCGTAGAACGCGCGGGCCGTGCTGAACTTGATGTTCGGGAACACAGGCCAGGTGTCCATGTCCAGCCCGCGCACGATGTCGCGGCGCGTCGGCCCGCCGCCGTGGTCGCCCACGCCGTAGACGAACAGCGAGCAGCGCAGCCCCGTCTGATCGATGAAGATGCCCATCTGCTTCAGCAGGTCCTCGGGCCGGATGACGCCGTTATAGCCGTACAGCATGTCATTGCGCACGAGCACGCGCGAGCCGTCGGGCGCCTGCCACCAGAACATGCCGGGTCGCGCCGGGCCGACCGCACCGGGCCGGTGGAGGTACATGTACTTGATGCCCCCGCGCACCATGTATGCGGGCAGCGTCGCGGCATGGCCGAAGGTGTCCGGGCTCCAGTTGATGGGCACGTCCTCCGGCGACAGGCCGAAGAGGTGGTGCATGTACTCGCGCGTATAGAGCAGGTGGCGGCAGAGGCTCTCCGGTCCGGCCATGTTGTTGTCGTTCTCGACCCAATGGCTGGCTGTCACTTCCCACCGGCCCTCGTGCACGCGCTGCGCGATGCGCGCCAACAGCTCGGGGTTGTGCTCTTCGATGATGGCGTAGACGCTCGCCTGGCTCTGGCTGAAATGGAACTGCGGGAACTCGTCCATCAGCTTGAGCACGGTCGCGAAGGTGTCATTCGTGACCGCGACCGTCTCCGGCCAGGACCACATCCAGTTCATGTCGATGTGCCCGTGGCCCGCGCAGTAGATGGTGTACGTCTTGGCGACATGGGCGATGGGCGACAGGGACTGCTCGGCCGCGCTGATGGCCGCGCGGGCGGTGTCCACGTTGCCGGTGGCGAGCGCGGCGGCGACGCGCGGTGCTGCCTCGGCCATCAGGCCGCGCCAATCGCCGGCCTCATCCGGGTGCCACATGCAGAGCTGCTCCGCGAACTGAAGCTCGTACTGGAAGCGTTCCTGAAGGTCCTGCAACTGCATGATGGTTGCTTGGAGGTCGGCGCCGAGATCCAGGCCGGCGGCGCGCGTGCTATCGTTAGGCGTCATAGGTTCTCCTTGGTGTGAACAAAGCTCTGATGACAGACCACCGTGAGGAATGGATTGCGGGGCGTGGCTGCACCCCGTCGTGACGGATGCATGGTAGCACGAAATGGGAGCGAGGACAAAAACGTTCTAAGAATTCCTAACAAAACCGCTGGGGCCAGTCTCGGCTGTGGCTTCGCCACAGCACATCGTGCCCCTGGCTCGGTCGAAGACCGGCCAGAGCACAGTTTTGTTAGGCGTTCTACGCAGGGGAGGGCCAGGCGTAGGAGCGGGGTGAACCCGCACCTACGCCCTCATTCTACTGCGGATACAGCCTGCGGTATGCCTCATAGTGCGACCAGACGGCCTGCACATAGACGCGCGTCTCGTTGATGTTGATCGCCGCGGCAAACAGATCATCGTCGTGAGACACCCAACTGCGCCACACCTGCGCGTTGCCCGGCCCGCCGTTGTATGCGGCCAGGCCCGTGAACAGGCTGTCGTCGAAGTGCGTCACCCACTGGTCGATATAGTACGCGCCAAACGCAACATTGATGTAAGGATAGTATGCGTGGTGCGCCTCGAAGTCCGACCGGCCCAACTGCGCGGCAATCGATTCCGCCGTGCCAGGCATCACCTGCATCAACCCCTGGGCGCCCGCCACCGATGCAACGGCAGCCTCGAACCGGCTCTCCTGCCGGATGATGGCCGCGAGCAGCCGCGGGTCGATCTTATACTTGACCGCCTCCGCGCGGATGAGCGCGTCGTAGGGCATCGGGTACGCCAGCCGCTGCAGTGCCACCGGCGCCTCGCGCATCAGCTTGCCGGACAGCGTCACCACCTGCTCCGCGGCGAGCAGCGACAGCCGGTTGGCCCCCCGATCGCGGAAGGCCAGCGAGAGGGCTGCGAGCGTCCACGCGTTCTTCTCGTTCCGCTGGCGCACACGCTCCCACTGCGTAAGCGCGGCCGAGCGGAAACCCAATTCGAGCAGGGCTTCGCCCCGCTGCCAGTCGCCGTCGTTCAGCACCGCGGGCGGCAGGTTGAGCGTCCCCTGCCCGGCCCACGTCCTGAGCCAGGCGGCAATCTGCGTCTTCTCCGCGGCCGAGCCCGGCGCAGGCTCAACCCTGGGCAGCTGCGCGGCGCCGGTGGGGCGGCCGTCCATCCCCTCACGTTCGCGGCCTGCGCGCCAGTCTGCCGCGCGCAGCCCGTAGAAGCTCTCCGGCCCCGCCTGCTCCGCCGACTGCCAGGCCTGCTCTGCCGCAGCCCGGTCCCCCTGCGCGAGCAGCGCGCGGCCGAGCCAATAGTAGGCCACGGGCCGGGTGAACGCGGGCAGCTCGGTCTTGCCGGCCATCTCGCGCCAGGTATCGGCCGCGGCCCGGTAATTGCCGAGGCGGAAATAGATCACCCCCGCGTTCTGGTACGCGCGCCAGCCCTCGTCCGCCGCCGGATAGCGGCGGGCCAGGTCGAGGTAGCGCGCGGCTGCGGCGGCCACGGGCGGCTCCGGGTCCTGCTGGATGGCAAACTGCCATAGCGCCTTCGGAGCCTGCGGCGAATCGGACTTCTGCTCCGCGAGTTGGCGGTAGGTCTCCAGCGCGCCCGCTGCGTCGCCCGCGCGCATCTGGGCGCGCGCCTTCGCCATCCAGGCATCGGCTGCCTGGGGCAGGTCGGACGCGCGTTCCATGAACGTCTCTAGCTCGCGGATGCCCGCCGCGTAGTCGCCCAGCGCGATGTAGCTCAGCCCGGAGTAATACCAGGCCAGCCCGCCCTTGCCGGTGGGATCCGCCGCGCGCAGCCGGTCGAACGCGGCAATCGCCAGGCCATACACCCCGGTGTGATAGTTGGCGACCCCGCGTTGGAACTCGTCTACCGTCTCCCCCGCATCGAGCAGGGCGACGATGGCCGCGTGCGCCCAGCGGCTTGTGATGTCCGCGGCCATCGCCGCACGCCAGCGTTCCAGCGCGGCAGGGGGGACGGGCACGGGTGTCGCGGTCGGCATCGGCGTCGCGCTGGCCCGCGGCGTCACCCTCGCCGTGGGCCGGGCGGTCGCAGCCGCGGTTGCCGCCGGCGCGACAGGCGCCGGTGCGGTCAGTGCGAGGGCATTGCCCGCCAGGTAGTGCATCTCTGCGGCGAGCGCGCCGGTCTGGTTGTCCCCGCGCAGCGCATCGTATTGCACGACGGCATCCTGCGGCTGGTCCTGCATCAGGGCGAGGTCGGCCAGGTTGCGGCGAATCTGGACCGTGTTGGCCCAGTCGGGCGACTTGGCGAGCGCGGCGGTGAACGCCTCCGTTGCCCCGGCCAGATCGTTCTGGGCCTTGCGGACCGCGCCGATGCGCTGCCAGGTCAGGTATTGCAGTTCCGGCGCGAGCTTGAGATGTGCGCTGTAAGCGACCTCGGCCTCCTCCCAGCGCAGCAGCGTCGCCAGCGCCTGCCCGTAGAGGAACTGCGCGGGCGTCCGGTGCGGGTCAGCCTGCGGCGCGGTCTTGAGCAGCGCGGCCAGCGTATCGGCTGCCTCGATGATCGCATCGTCGCGCAAGTAACACTGCGCCAGGCGGTAGTTGGCCTCTGCCGCCTCAGCCGAGGCCGGCCGCGCGGCGGCAATCTCCGCAAACTCGCGGCGCGCCCATTCGCAGTCACCGATGAGCTGGTGCCAGCGCCCGGATTCGAGCAGGTCAGCTACCGGCGCGGAGAGCGTCGGCGGCGGCAGTGTCGCTGTTGCCGTAGGAGTCGCGGTGCGCTGCACCGTCGCACGGGCGCGCGTCGCCGTCGGCACAGGCGTGCGCACCGCCGGTCGCAGGGTGGCCGTAGACCTGAATGTGGCCGTCGCGGCCTGAGCAGCGGTGTTGTCTGCAACGGCTGTCGTCGCGGTCAGGGCTGCTACAAAGACAACGAGCACCGTCACGCATGCCAGGACGGCAGACCGTGTCTTACCAAACATGGAACTCACCAGACAAAATAACCCTCCATCGTGCCATATGGCAACGGGAATTGTAACACACTTTTCCAGTGATACGGTTACGCAGCATACTGATAAACGCCTGCTGCACGGCACAAGTTCCTGACAAATCATGGCGCAATGAGAGCGTTTGACATTCTCCATAGCGCCGCTATAATTGTACTCCATTGTACGCGGCCCTGCGTGTGCCGGGGCGCGTGCTGAGGCGTCCCACACAATGTCGTGGCGCGACGAAGACTCTGCCTGACCCGAGCGGAGATGCGGCGCGACATCCCCGTTCTGACTTCCATCCTCGCGTCGACCATTTCACCAGGAGGAGAACCCATGAAGGTACTGAGGAACCTCAGTCTGCTGACCGTGACCGTCATGCTGCTCGGCATTCTGGCAGCCTGCGGCGGCGGACAGCCGGCGGGCCAGGCCCCGGCCGCCACTACAGCAGCCGAACCGACTGCGGCCGCCGAACCCGCTCAACCTGCCGAGGCCGCGCCCCCAGCCGAGGCCAGATCGTTCACGGTCGCCAGCGATGCATCGTTCCCGCCCATGGAATTCGTGGACGAGAACAAGGCCCTGACCGGCTTCGATATCGATCTCATCAATGCGATTGCTGCGGACCAGGGCTTCACCGTGGAAATCCAGAACACGGCCTGGGATGGCATCTTTGCGGGCCTTGAAGCCGGCCAGTACGATGCGATCATCTCCTCGGTCACGGTAACTGAGGAACGCAAGGCAGCGATGGACTTCTCTGATCCGTACTTTAATGCCAATCAGGCCATCGTCGTATTGGCAGAGGACACGGCCGTCGCAGGCGAGGCCGACCTGCAGGGCAAGACCATCGGCGTGCAGATCGAGACCACCGGCGCCATCGCCGTGCGCGAGCTGGGCATGGAGCCGAAGCAGTACGACAGCCCCGACCTGGCCCTCCAGGACATGGTCAACGGCAACATCGATGCGGTCGTGGTCGACACGCCCGTCGCAGCCAACTACGCCCTGCAGTCGCCCCAGTTCGAAGGCAAGCTGAAGATCGTGGGCGAGTTGCAGACGAACGAGACCTACGCGCTGGCCGTCCGCAAGGGCGATCCCGAGGGCGTGCTCCCGCTGTTCAACGCCGGGTTGGCCAACATCAAGGCCAGCGGTGAATATGACGCCATCTACGAAAAATGGATCGGCGAAAAGCCGGCAGCCGCGGGCGCGGCCGAGGAACCGGCGGCTGGGGGCAACCAGGCCGTCGTCACCGACACCAGCTACGCCGCAGTGAACTGCGACTATGGCGGGATCATCAAGTCCATCGAGGCGGTGGACGAGCTGACTGTCAAGTTCACGCTGTGCAAGCCCGACGTGGCCTTCCCGTCGAAAGTCGCCTTCTCCGCCTTCCAGATTCAACCGTCGGAATACCTCGAAAGCACCGGCGGCGGCGGCACGGCACTCACGGAAAACCCTGTTGGCACCGGCCCGTACAAGCTGGAGCGGTGGCAAAAGGGCAGTCAGATCATCATGACCCGCAACGAAGACTACTGGGGCGACAAGGCCATCGCCGAAACGCTGGTCTTCCAGTGGCAGACGCAGGGCGCCCAGCGCCTGACCGAGCTACAATCGGGGACCGTGGACGGCATCGACAACCCGACGCCGGATGACTTCGAGACGATCAAGAACGATGATACGCTGGTGCTGTATCCGCGCCAGGCGCTCAACATCTTCTATCTCGGCTTCAACCGCGATAAGGCCCCGTTTGACAACGAGAAGGTGCGCCAGGCGATTGCCATCGGTCTCGACCGCCAGCGCATCGTCGATAACTTCTACCCGGCAGGCTCTGAAGTCGCGAGCCACTTCACGCCCTGCGCGATCCCCGGCGGCTGCGATGGTGAGACATGGTACGACTTCGACCTGGCAGCCGCCAAGGCTTTGCTCACGGAAGCCGGCTATCCGGACGGTTTCGAGGTGGAGCTGGCCTACCGTGATGTGTTCCGGTCCTACCTCCCCGAACCGAGCATCGTGGCCCAGGACATCCAGGCGCAGCTCGCGGAGCTGGGCATCACCGTGAATATCAGCGTCATGGAGTCCGGCGCGTTCCTCGATGCGGCGGACACGGGCCAGCTTACCATGTACCTGCTGGGCTGGGGCGCGGACTATCCGGACCAGACCAACTTCCTGGACTACCACTTTGGCCGGGGCGCATCCCCGCAGTTCGGCGCCGGCTTTGAAGACATCTGGGCCGTGCTGAGTGAGGCCGCCTCCCTGGTAGAGCCCGCGGAACGCAACGCGCTGTACGCAGAAGCCAATAACCTGATCAAGCAGCACGTTCCCATGGTGCCGGTGGCGCACGGCGGCTCCGCAACGGTCTTCAAGGCCGACGTGACCGGCGCGCACGCCAGCCCGCTGGGCAACGAACACTTCGCCAGCATGGATCCGGGCGGCCGCGACACGCTGGTCTGGATGCAGAACGGCGAGCCTGCGGGCCTGTACTGCGCAGACGAAACCGACGGCGAGGCGCTGCGCGTCTGCGAGCAGATTAGCGAGGCGCTGCTGTCCTACGAAATCGGCGGCACCGCAGTGCAGCCCAGCCTGGCCGAAAGCTACGAAGTTAGCGACGACCTGACCGAGTGGACGTTCAAGCTCCGCGAGGGCGTGACGTTCCACGATGGCAGCGCACTGGACAGCCAGGATGTCCTGCTGTCCTACGCGGTCCAGTGGGACGCCGCGCACCCGCTGCACGTGGGCCGCGACGGTTCTTTCACTTACTTCCCTGGCCTGTTCGGGCAGTTCCTGAACGCACCGCCGGCCGAATAAGGTGAATTAGGAATTATGAATTACGAATTAGGAGATACGAACATCGTTCGCGATTCCTAATTCGTAATTCGTAATTCGCAATCCGGAGCGATCATGCTGCGCTTCATCACTCAGCGGATCCTGGCCGCGGTGCCGGTGCTGCTGGGCATCCTGTTCGTGACCTTCGCGCTGGCACGCCTGCTGCCGGGCGACCCCTGTCGCGCGATGCTGGGTGAGAAGGCCACCGACCAGATTTGCGACGCGTTCAACGTGCGTTACGGGCTGGACAAGCCCATCACCACGCAGTTTGGCATCTACCTCAAGGATGTGGCGCAGGGCGACCTGGGCCAGTCGTTCCGCTATGGCCGCCCCGTCTCCCAGTTGATTGTCGAGCGCCTGCCCGTCACCGTCGAGCTCTCGCTGGCCGCGCTCATCTTCGCCACGGTCGTGGGGGTCCTCGCCGGGCTGTGGTCCGCGTACCGGCGCAACTCGATCGTAGATGTCGTGACGATGATTATCGCGAACATCGGCGTGTCGATGCCGGTGTTCTGGCTCGGCCTCATGCTGGCCTACCTGTTCGCGCTCACGCTCAAAGATACGCCCTTCCAGTTGCCGCCTTCGGGCCGCAACTCGCCCGGCCTGATTGTGCCGACCATCCAGGAGGCCTGGAACCTCAACCTCCAGCCCGGCCCGCTCAATTCAGCGATCTCATTCCTGTCCAACATGCATTTATTCAGTTCGTTGCTCACGCTCAACCTGCCGGTCTTCTGGGACACCTTCCGCCACATGATTCTGCCTGCGGTGGCGCTCGGCACGATTCCGCTCTCCATCATCGCGCGCATGACGCGCTCCAGCCTGCTGGACGTGCTGAGCCTGGATTACGTGCGCACGGCGCGGGCCAAGGGGCTGAACGAGCGCCGCGTGGTGCTGCGCCACGGGATGCGCAACGCGTTGATCCCCGTCGTAACCATCATCGGGCTGTCATTGGGCAGCCTGCTCGGCGGCGCGGTGCTGACCGAGACCATTTTCAACCTGGCCGGGGTGGGCCGCATCCTTTTCGATGCCATCCAGGCGCGCGACTATGCGATTGTGCAGGGCTTTACCCTGATTATCGCGGCGGCTTATGTAATCATCAACCTGTTTGTCGACCTGCTCTACGCGTTCCTCGACCCGCGTGTGCGGTTGGGGTAAGTGTATCTACAAACCCGTTTTCTGCGCGAAGCGTTGTGTTCTGCAACGATAGCTTCGCAAGAAAACGGGGTTGTGAAGCATGCTAGGACACCATGACCGCAACCGACACCACGGCCACCACCGTCTCGCAGACCATTGCCGACCGCCCCCCGCGCAGCCCGGCGCAGGATGCCTGGCGCGCGCTGCGCCACACCAAATCGGCCATCGTCGGTGCGGTGATCCTGGTATTCATGATCCTCATCGCCATTACCGCGCCGGTCATCGCGCCCTACCCGCCCAACCAGCCGCTTATCGGCAAGGAAGATGTCAAGAAGCGCGAGTCGCCGTGCATCCACATCCTCGGCTGCCCGGCGGACAGGCCGCAGCACATCATGGGCACCGATGGCAACGTGCGCGACTTCTTTAGCCGGGTGCTCTATGGCGCGCGCGTATCGCTCATGGTCGGCTTCACCACGGTCGGCTTTGCCATTGTCATCGGCACCATCCTCGGCGCGCTGGCGGGATTCCTGGGCGGCTGGGCCGACAACCTCATCATGCGCTTCATGGATGTGCTGCTGGCCTTCCCGGCGCTGCTTCTGGCCATCGCGATTGTCACCGTGCTGGGCGAGGGGCTGATCAATGCGCTGATCGCCATCGGCATTGTCTCCATCCCGGCCTACGCGCGCGTGGCCCGTGCCAGCGTCCTCACCGTCAAGGAGTGGGACTTCGTGCTGGCGGACCGCGCGGTCGGCGTGCCGCCCATGCGCATCCTGACGCGCAGCATCCTCCCCCACACGCTGACCCCGCTGATCGTGCAGGGCACGCTCGGCATCGCGACGGCCATCCTCGATGCCGCTGCGCTGTCGTTCCTGGGGCTGGGCGCACAGCCGCCGATGGCCGAATGGGGTTCGATGTTGGGCGCAGAGCGCAACCAGGTGTTCACGGCCCCGCACCTGGTCTTCTTTCCCGGCCTGGCAATCATGCTGACCGTGTTGGGTTTTAACCTGTTGGGCGACGGCCTGCGCGACGCACTCGACCCGCGCCTGCGCAAGTAGGGCCGCACGGCGAACCGCAACGACGCGCGCGATCATTCCGGCAATGATGATCTCATGGTTGTTCCTGGCGTCGCCGCGGTGCATACTCGCCACCGCCGCCGGAACCGAAGGAGCAGTTTGCAGGTGGCTGATATACCCAAAACAACCGTAGGTTCTGCGCCGCTTCCGGCCCCGCTCCGTCCACGCGACGAGAGCCGCTGGAAACACTTCGACCGCTACTGGCTCCTGCTGATCGGGGCCATCGCACTCGCCATCTTCCTGTACGTCGCCTTCCCGGAGCGTTACGGCGTCATCCTGCGCTTCGTCATCGGCACCTACGGCGAAGGCGACGGCGTCTTTCTGACGCTCAAGCTGACCATCGTCTCATTCCTCTTCATCGTGCTCGTCGGTATGATCATGGGCGTGGCGCGTGTCGCCAACGTCGGGCTGCTGCGCGGCATTTCGTCCGTCTACGTCGAAGTCGTGCGCGGGGTGCCGGTCCTGGTCTGGCTGCTGTGGCTCTATTATGGCATCCCCGTGCTGTTCCGCGAGATTCCGGCCCTGAGCGAGCTCAAGATTCGCGACTTCACCGCCGCGGTCATCGCCTTCACCTTCGCCTACGGCGCATACATGACGGAAGTGTTCCGTGCCGGCATCCAGTCCATTGCGAAGGGCCAGATGGAGGCGTCGCGCTCGCTCGGCATGAATTACATCCAGGCCATGCGCTACATCATCCTGCCCCAGGCCGTGCGGGTCATCCTGCCGCCCATGAGCAACGAGTTCGTGACCCTGCTCAAGGACAGCGCGCTGGTGTCGATCCTCGGCCTGCCCGACCTGACCCGGCGGGGCCGCGAATATGTGGGCCGCACGTTCCAAAGCTTCGACACCTATTTGATTGTCGCGCTCCTTTACCTTATACTGACGGTGCTGTTCACGCGCCTCTCGACCAGCCTGGAGCGCCGCATGGCCGTGGAACGCCGGTAGGAAGGATTCACATGCCAGAAAATATCATCCAGATGCGGCATGTCCACAAGTGGTTCGGCAAGGTCCATGCCCTGGACGATGTGAGCATGGATGTCGCGCCGGGCGAGGTGCTCGTCATTGTGGGGCCGAGCGGCTCAGGCAAATCCACGCTGCTGCGCACGGTCAACCACCTGGAGGCAGTCAACTCCGGTGAGATCATCGTGGATGGCATCCAGCTCACGCACAAGTCCACTGACATCAACGCGGTGCGCGCAGAGGTGGGCATGGTGTTCCAGCAGTTCAACCTGTTCCCCCACCTCACCGCCCTGCAGAACATCACGCTTGCCCAGCGCATCGTGCGCCGGCGCAGCTCAGACGAGGCCGACCGCGTGGCGCGCGAGCTGCTGGAGCGGGTCGGCATCCCGGAGAAGGCGGATTCGTTCCCCGGCCAGCTCTCCGGCGGCCAGCAGCAGCGCGTCGCAATTGCGCGGGCGCTGGCGATGAACCCGAAGATCATGCTGTTCGACGAGCCGACCAGCGCGCTGGACCCGGAAATGATCAAGGAAGTGCTGGACGTCATGCTGGACCTGGCGCAGAGCGGCATGACCATGCTGTGCGTGACGCACGAAATGGGGTTTGCGCGCGCCGCGGCCCGCCGCATCGTGTTCATGGACCAGGGCAAGATCATCGAAGAAGCCCCGCCCGAACAACTCTTCGAAGCGCCCAAACACGAACGGACCAAGGCATTTCTGAGCAATATCCTGGAGAGATAGCACCTGACCGGGTGCCATTGGCGCCCGACATACATCACTATCGAGGAGCCGCGCATCCTCAGATGCGCCGCGGCGGGAGGTCGTCCGCATTTGAGAATGCGGACTCCGCGCCACCGGGAAACGCAACTTCGGCAGCGCACCCGAGGAGCGGCGCATCCTCAGATGCGATGCGGCGGGAGGTCGTCCCCATTTGAGAATGCGGACTCCGCCCCTATTGGGACACGCAACTTCCGCGCCGCACAAGTGTTAGTCAAAAAGAACGTCCCAAAACACGGCTTCCAGCTTCCAGCTTCCAGCTTCTAGCTTCAAGTATCCAGTTACAGATCGAGGTGTAGATCACAATGCTGTGGTATCGGGTGATTCTCGCAGGCGTCCTGGGGTATCTCATCGGCGCGATACCCGTCGGCTATCTCGTCATCTACGCGATGAAGGGACAGGACCTCCGCCGGCATGGCAGCGGGCGGACGGGCGGCACAAATGCCATGCGGGCGGGCGGCTCGTGGGCCGGGGTCCTGACCGGCGCGGGCGACATTCTCAAGGGCATCCTCGCGATTGTCATTGCACGCTGGGTCGGCGGCAGCTCGCCGTGGGTCGAGGTCGTGGCGGGCATCGCTGCCGTGGTCGGTCACAACTGGTCCCCCTACCTCGGCTTCAAGGGCGGCGCCGGCACCGGGCCGAACATCGGCGTGTGCGTGGCGCTCTGGCCGCTGTCCGCGCTCTGGCTGATTCCGCTGCTGCCCTTCGGCCTCAACGTCATCCGCTATGCTTCGGTCACGTCGCTGGTCATCGCCGCGGTCATTCCGGTGACGCTGGCGGTGCGCGCGGCGCTAGGGCTCGGCCCGTGGATTCACCTGGTCTATGCGCTCGGCGCGGCCCTGGCCGTCACGTGGTCGCTGCGCCCCAACATCAAGCGCCTGCAGAACGGCACCGAACCGCGCGCCCCGCGGCTGTTCGCGCGCTGACCAAGAATAGAACGCTGATGACGCTGATCGGACTGATGAACGCTGATTTTTTCTCAGTTTCTGCCCTGCGATAATTGCCAAGAATCAGCATGAATCAGGGCCAAGCCTCGCTTGGCACATCAGCGTCACCACCGTTCTATCGCCCTCCACCACGGCGACTATGTTCCTCGTCATGGACAGCTTCCCGGCGGCATGTTACGTTACGCACAAAATGCCGCCTGCTGTGGCGCGCCAAACAGAGGAGGATGACCCATGAAAGAGACGACCCTGGAGAACATGAAGGCCGCGTTTGCCGGTGAGAGCCAGGCCCACATGAAGTATATGGCCTTTGCCGAACGTGCGGAGCGCGAGGGCTTTGCCAATATCGCGCGCTTGTTCCGCGCCGCGTCCTTCTCCGAGCAGATTCATGCGACGAATCACCTGCGCGCGCTCGGACTTGGCAAGACCGCGGAGAACCTCGAAGCTGCGTTCGGCGGCGAGAGCTACGAAATCGACAGCATGTATCCGGAGTTCATCGCGGCGGCGCTGGCCGACGAGGAGAAGCGCGCCCAGGGCAGCATGGAGGACGCGCTGGCCGCCGAGAAGGTCCACGCGGCGTTGTACGCGGCAGCCAAAGCAGCCGTGGCCGCGGGCAAGGACTCCGACATGGGCGACGTCTACGTCTGCGGCGTCTGCGGGTTTACCATGGATGGCGAGGCACCCGACAAGTGTCCCATTTGCGGCGCGCCGCACACCCGCTTCTCCAAGTTCTAAGACAGTATGGTATGATTCGCAGACCAGGTGGCGTGACAACGAGCCTGGTCTGTGCTGTTTTTGTGGGAGGATGCCATGACGGCCACCTCAAAGGGAAAACAATACGTCGCCGCGATCGACCAGGGCACCACGAGCAGCCGCTGCATCATCTTCGACCGCAGCGGCAGAGCGCTCGGCGCACACCAGCTCGAACACCGCCAGATTTATCCCCAGGCGGGCTGGGTCGAGCATGACCCGCTCGAAATCTCGGCCAAGACGCAGACCGTCACGCGCGAGGCGCTGGAAAAGTGCAGCCTGACGCCGGGCGACCTGGCAGCCGTCGGCATCACCAACCAGCGCGAGACGACCCTCGTCTGGGATCGGGAGACGGGCAAGCCCTACTACAACGCGATCGTCTGGCAGGACACGCGCACCGACCGCATCATTGCCGAGCTGGGGCTGGAAGGCGGGCAGGATCGCTTCCGCAGCCGGACCGGCCTGCCGCTGGCGAACTATTTCTCCGGCCCGAAGATCAAGTGGCTGCTCGACAACGTGCCGGGGCTACGCGCGGCCGCCGAGCGGGGCACGGCGCTGTTCGGCAACATGGACACCTGGCTCATCTGGAACCTCACCGGCGGGCCGAACGGCGGCGCGCATGTCACCGATGTGACCAACGCCAGCCGCACCCTGCTGATGGACCTGCACACGCTCGACTGGGACCCGGATATTTTGCGCGTCCTTGGCATCCCCCGCCAGATGCTCCCGACTATCCGGCCCTCCAGCGACCCGGAATTCTACGGCTACACCTTCGGCAAGGTCCCCATCTGCGGCGACCTGGGCGACCAGCAGGCCGCACTCGTCGGGCAGACGTGCTTCGGCATCGGTGAGGCCAAGAATACCTACGGCACGGGCTGCTTCATGCTGCTCAACACGGGCGAGATGGCCGTGCCCAGCAAACACGGGCTGCTGACGACCGTGGCCTACCGGATGGGCCGCGCCGCGCCCGTCTACGCGCTGGAAGGCTCCATCGCCATTGCGGGCGCGCTCGTCCAATGGCTGCGCGACAACCTGGGCTTCTTCGACTTCGCCCACCATATCGAAGACTACGCGGCGCGCGTGCCGGACAGCGGCGGCATCTACCTCGTCCCGGCCTTCTCCGGCCTGTTCGCCCCCTACTGGCAGGCGGACGCGCGCGGCGTGCTCGTCGGCCTGACCCGGTTCATCAACAAGAACCACATCTGCCGGGCTGCGCTGGAGGCGACGGCCTACCAGACGCGCGAGGTGCTGGATGCGATGGAGCAGGACTCCGGCGTGCAGCTCACCGCGCTCAAGGCGGACGGCGGCATGGTGTATAATGACTTGCTGATGCAGTTCCAGGCCGATATCCTGGGCGTGCCCGTCGTGCGGCCCGTCGTCGCGGAGACGACGGCGCTCGGCGCGGCCTACGCCGCGGGGTTGGCCGTCGGTTACTGGGACAACCTGGACGACCTGCGCCGCAACTGGCAGATAGGTCACACCTGGCAGCCGGCCATGCCCGCCGACGAGCGCAGCCGCCTCTATCGCGGCTGGCGCCGCGCGGTCGAACGGGCGATGAATTGGATTGAAGATTGAAGATTACAGATTGAAGGGTATGGATGCCACATTGTCCACTGCAAGTTCTGTCAGAACCACGATTCTGCAACTCGCAGAAATCTTCAATCTTCAATCTTCAATCTGTAATCGTCAGGGGAACCCATGAACACCACGCAAACCTTCGATGTCCTCATCATCGGCGGAGGGGCGACGGGCGGGGGCGCGGCGCTGGACCTGGCGCTGCGGGGCCTGCGCGTCGCGCTCGTCGAGCGGGCCGACCTGACCGACGGGACCTCGGGCCGCTATCACGGCCTGCTTCATTCGGGCGGCCGCTATGCCGTGCGTGACCCCGAATCCGCGCGCGAGTGCATCGAGGAGAACCGCATCCTCCGCCGCATCCTGCCCCACGCCATCGAGGACACCGGGGGGCTGTTCATCACCACGCCCGACGATGACCCGACCTATGCCGACAAGTGGGTGGCCGCGTGCCGCGCGTGCGGCATCGAGACCGAGGAAATCAGCATCGGGCAGATGCTGAAGGCGGAGTCCGCCCTTAACCCCGCCGCCACGCGCGCATTCCGCGTGCCCGACGCCTCCTGCGATTCGTTCGACGTGCTGACCGCGCTCGGCGCGGCGGTGCAGGCCCTCGGCGGGACCGTGCTGACCTATCACGAAGTCGTGAACTTGCACGTTGCCGGAGGCCGGGTCATCGGGGCCACGCTGCGCAACCGGCGAACGGGCGAGGAAAGCCGGCTCGACGCGGCTGTTACGATCAACGCCGCGGGCGCGTGGGCGGGCCAGATTGCCGCGATGGCGGGCTGCCCGGTTACGGTCCGGCCGAGCAAGGGCACGATGGTTGCGATGGCCTACCGCTTCGTCAACACGATCATCAACCGCTGCCATCCGCCGGGCGACGGCGACATCCTCGTGCCGGTCGGCACGGTGGCTGTCATCGGGACGACCTCCGTGAACGTCGCCAACCCTGACATCACCAGCGTCGAGACGTGGGAAATAGAGCGGATGCTGGACGAGGGTGAGAAGATGGTGCCCGGGTTCAGCCAGGTGCGCGCGCTGCGGGCCTGGGCCGGGGTGCGCCCGCTGTACGAGGAAGGCGGCAGCGCATCGGGCCGCGAGGCCAAGCGCACCTTCGCAGTGCTGGATCACAAGGAGCGGGACGGCGTCGGCGGCCTGGTCACGGTTGTCGGCGGCAAGTTCACCACCTACCGGCTGATGGCCGAGCGCGCCGCGGATGTCGCCTGTGCGCAGCTCGGCGTCACAGCGCCGTGCAGGACGGAGGAGTTCGTCGTGCCCGACGTGCGCATGCCATTCGACGGGCCGAAGCCGCACTACCTGGGCCTGCGGCTGGCAGAGGTCGAAGAAGGCGCCGCGGACAAGACGACGCCGCCCAACGCGCTGATCTGCGAATGTGAGCTCGTCACACGCAAGGATGTCGAGCGCGCGGCGAACGAGCACCCCGACGTGGTTGCGCCCTGGGTGCTGGACGACCTGCGCCGCGACCTGCGGCTGGGCATGGGCCCGTGCCAGGGCGGGTTCTGCGGCTACCGTGCGACGGGCATCCTGCACGAGCTGGGGCAGGTGGATGCGGGGCAGGCGACCACGGCCCTGGCCGACTTTGCACAGCGCCGCTGGAAGGGCATGCACCCGCTGCTCTGGGGCCAGAATCTGCGCCAGGCCCTGCTGGACGAACAAATCTACCGGGGAATTCTGGGATTAGAGCGGACGAGTTGACTCGTGGCCCAGTTTCATTTCCTCGATGACTCCGGTGATCCCGGCAGTCCCTTTGTGCCAGGGGCCTCGACCCACTTTGATCTGGTGCTGGTGCAGTTGCCGCAACGAACGTCCTTACCGACTTTTGAGGCGTTGAGGAAAGTGTTCCATCTACCGAACGGATTCGAGTTCAAATACTACCGCACAAGAGAACGCCAGAAGGCTGCTTTCTTCGAGGCGACACAAACGATTCCATTCCGAGTTCGTATCGCATTTGTGGACAAGCGGCAATTAGGGAATCGTTGGTTGACGTTGAGCGGCCAGGAAGTAGCAGTTGCACTTCTTACCAGTTTGATTTTGAGAATACCCGAGCTGGATTTGGCGAACGACACACTCATCATTGATGGGGCCACACCGGCCTTCCGAAGGGCATTACGAGTCAGACTGAGTCACGAATGTGCAAGTCTGGGACGAACACGCCCGTTCTCCAAGATAGTAGGTGCTGATTCAGCAAGGGAGGACGGACTACAGCTTGCCGACATGGTGGCTGGAGCAACCAGAGAATACGTGACTACAGGAGCAGCCAGATATTACCGTACCTTTGGCAACAAAGTAGTGGACGTGTGGAATGCGACGAGTATGGAATTCGGGACATAAAACACCCCCGACTATCCTCAGAGAGGAAGACCGCCACGGGTGGTGACCTTATCGTCGGGGGCGAGTAAACCGGACGAACCGGTTTATTATGGCTAGAGTATACACTAAAATAAGCACTTCGTCAACAGCTTGAGGAATCTGGATGGATAATCTTCTTGTGATCGGCGCGGGGCCGGCGGGGCTGCTGGCCGCAGGCATTGCAGCGCAGGGCGGCGCACGCGTGCGCGTACTGGCCGCAGGCATCGGCACGACGCACATCATGCCGGGCTGGCTCGGCGTCCTGCGGGGGGACGGGGGGACGGGGCTAAAGCCCCTACTACGAACGTTCGCAAGTGAGCGGCCGGAACATCCGTATGCGCTGGCCGGGCTGGATGCGCTGGAGCGCGGGCTGGCCGCGCTGCGGGCGCTGGTCGAACCGGCAGGGCTGACCTATGTGGGCGACCTGGTGGGCAACTTCCGGCTGCCGACCGCGCTCGGCAGCGAGGCTCAGGCCGCGGTCGTGCCTGCGAGCTTCGCGGCCGGGGACCTTTCCGACCCCTCTCCGATGCTCATTGCGGGGCCGGCGGGCTGGCGCGACTTCTATCCGGCTCTGTGCGCGGAGAACCTCGCGCGGCGCGGCGTCTCGGCACGCGCGGCCACCTTCGCGCTGCCCGAGCTGCACGACAGCAAGTTCGACGCCACGGCTGCAGGCGTTGCCCGGCTGTTCGACCGGCCCGCCGTGCGGACGCGGGTCGCGGCCCAGCTCCGGGCGGAGCTCAAGGGCGCGGCGCGCGTCGGGCTGCCGGCCGTCATCGGCCTGGCCCAGCACCGCGCCGCATGGAAAGACCTGCAGGCGCGCATCGGCGCGCCCGTGTTCGAGATCCCGACCCTGCCGCCGAGCGTGCCGGGGATGCGGCTGTTCAACGCGTTGAAGGATGCGCTCACACACCTGGGCGTGCCCCTGCTGCTCGACATGGAGGTCACGCGCGGGCTGGTCGAAGGCAGCCGGGCCACCGGCGTGGTCGTGCCGAACCCGGCTCGCGAGGCCGTCTACCGGGCGGACAGGATCATCCTCGCGACCGGCGGGCTGTACGGCGGCGGCATCGCCAGCGACCATCACGGCCACCTGCGCGAGAAGGTCTTCGGCCTGCCCGTGGCAGGACCGGACGAGCGCGGGCAGTGGTTCGACCCGCAGTTCATCCCGCCTGCCGGCAGCCATCCCATCCACCGGGCCGGCCTGCGCGTCGATTCGCACATGCGCCCGCTCGATGAGCAGGGCAACGTCGTGCTGGACAACGTGCGTATCGCGGGCCGCCTGCTGGCCGGCTGCGACCCGCTGGAGGAAGGCTCGACCGAGGGCGTCTGGCTCGCGACCGCATATCGCGCGGCGCACGATGAATGATAAATTACGAATTACGAATTATAAATTCATAATTCCTAATTCGTAATTCACTGGGGCATCCTATGACCTACACACCCAAGCTACTCGAAGACATCCGGCGCACCGCGGACCTATGCGTCAAGTGCAACATCTGCACGAGCGCGTGCCCGGTCGTCCCGGCCACGGACCTGTTCCCCGGGCCGAAATACGTCGGGCCGCAGGCGCAGCGCTTCCGCGACCCGGCGCGGCCATCGCCCGATCACTCGCTGGATTACTGCTCCGGCTGCGGCGTCTGCACGCTGGTGTGCCCGCACGGCGTCAAGGTGATGGAAATCAACACCGCGGCCAAGGCGGAGATGCGCGAACGCCAGCTGCGCGAGACGCCGCTCGACCCGAAGCTGTGGCGCAACACGCTGTTCGGCTACAACGAGGCGCTCGGCCAGGTTGGCGGACTCGTCGCGCCACTGGCGAACTTCGTAATGAACTTTCGCCCGGCGCGGCTAATCGCGGAGAAGACCTTCGGCATCGACCACCGCGCGCCGCTGCCTAAGTTCCACTTTCACAAGTTCCGCGGCTGGTTCTTCGGCCAGCACCAGCGCGAGAAGGCTCCCACGCCACCGGGCGCGCCAAAGGTGGCCTACTTCCACGGCTGCGCGACCGAGCATTACGAGCAATCCGTGGGCCGGGCCATCGTGGCGGTGCTTGAGCATAACGGGTTCGAGGTCCTGCTGCCGGAACAGAACTGCTGCGGCCTGCCCATGCAATCCAACGGCAACTTCGACGGCGCGCGGCGGTATGCCCGCGCACTGCTGCACAAGCTCGCACCGTACGCGGGGCAGGGCATCCCCATCGTCGTCGGCGGGACGAGTTGCGGTCAGGAGATCAAGTCGGACTACCGCGAGATCCTCGGCATCCACACCGCGGAAGCGAAGATGGTGGCGGAGCAGGTCTACGACATCAGCGAGTTCCTCTGGCTGCTGCACGAGGAAGGCCGGCTCAAGACTGACTTCCGGGATCAAGGCGGGCGCTACATCCCCGTCCACACCTCCTGCCACCAGAAGCTCCACCGCATCGGCCGGCCCGCGCTCGACCTGCTGGGGTTGGTGCCCGGGTTGACGGTCGAAGAGATGGGCGTGGACTGCTGCGGCATCACCGGCACATACGGCTACAAGCACGAGAAGTACGACATCGCGCAGCGGGTGGGCCAGCCGCTCTTCGACAAGCTGCGCGCCTCGGGTGTGAGCCAGGCCATCTGCGACAACGAGACCTGCCGCTGGAACATCGCGCGCAGCAGCGGGCTGGAAGTCATCCACACGCTGCAGGTGCTGGCTGAGGCGTATGGGGTGGGAGAGGGGTGAGGTTGCGCGTACTCATCATCGGCGCAGGGGCGGTCGGTTCGCTGATCGGCGCGCGGCTCGCGCTGGCCGGGGATGACGTCACGCTCGTCGGGCGGGCCGCGCTGCGCGACGCGGTGGCTAAAGACGGGCTAACGCTCATCGCGCCCGACGGCACGCGGCAGACCACGCGGCCGCAGGTCGCCACTTCAGCCGCAGACGCGCTGGCCGGGCCGGACCGCTTCGACCTCGCCTGCCTGACCGTCAAGGCCTACGACACGGCGGCTGTCATCGAGGAACTGGTCCCGCTGAAGGATTCCCTCCCCCCGCTCATCTCCTGCCAGAACGGCATCGGCAACGAAGAAGCCCTGGTCGCGGCGTTCGGCGCGGATCGGGTCATAGCGGGCGCGCTCGATACACCCGTCTCCGTGCCCGCGGCGGGCCAGGTGCAGGTCCACCGGTCGCGCTACCGGATGGGACTGGCGGCGGTGGAGACTGTAGGAGTCGATGAAGCCGCGACTGCGCTCGGCCAGGCCGGATTCGACGTGACGACCTACGCCGACTACCGGACGCTCAAGTGGTCGAAGCTGCTGCTCAACCTCCTCGCGAACGCCTCATGCGCCATCCTCGATTGGACCCCGGCGCAGGTGATGGCCCATCCCATTTCTGCCCGGCTGGAGGCCTGCGCCTGGCAGGAGGCACTCCGCGTCATGGCCGCGCTCGACGTCCGGCCTGTCAACCTGGCCGGCTACCCGCTGGCCCTGTTTACGCCGGTCGCGCGGCGGCTGCCGCCGGGCGTGTTGGCCCGCGTGCTGCGCGGCCTGGTGTCCGGCGGACGCGGCAGCAAGATGCCGTCGCTGCACCTGGCGCTGGCCGAGGGCAAGCGGTCTGAGGTCGCGTGGCTGAACGGCGCGGTCGCGCGGCTGGGCGCAGAGCACGGGGTTGCGACGCCCGTCAATCGAGCGCTGGCGGATATTGTCGCAGCGCTGACCGAGGGACGCGCGCAGCGGGAGGACTGGCGCAGCAACATCGCCAGGTTGGAACGCACTCCCCCAATTTTGTGACATTGACGCCACTTCCGGTTGTATGTATAATCCACAAGGTTCTGTCTGGTATTGTTCCTCGATGCGAAAAGGGTGAAGCACCAGCCACCCGCCGACCGCCCATGTTTTCACCATCCTAACCGGCCCGCTGTGGGCCAGACACACAATCCCATACTCTCTTTCACGAGGAGGACACCCGATGAGACGCCTGTTTCTGTTCCTGCTAATCGTGATGCTCGGTCTTGCAGTAGCAGGCTGCACACCCCCGGCCGCAGCACCCGGCGCCGCCGGCACCATCAAGATCGGCCTTCAGGCCCCCCTGACGGGCGCGTTCGCGGCTGAGGGCGAGTGGGCCCAACAGAGCGTTGAGATCGCCGCCCAACTGATCAACGATAAGGGCGGGGTCTTGGGCCAGAACGTCGAGATCGTCGTTGTGGATGACGCTTCCAACCCCAAGGACAGCGCCCTGGCCGCACAGAAGCTGATCTCCCAGGGTCTGCAGGAAGTGATTGCCTCCTACGGCTCTTCGGTGACTGCCCCCGCGGCCGACCTGTACGATGCCAACAAAGTCGTTTCGGTGGGATATGGGTGTACCGCTGTCCGTTTGACGATGGACAAGCAGCGCCCCTATTTCTTCCGCACGGCAGGACGTGATGACACCCAGTCGGAGTTCTTCGCCAGGTTCGCGGTGGAAACCCTGGGCGCCAAGACCATCGCCGTGATGCACGACAACCAGGACTACGGTAAGGGCGTGGCTGAAGACGCCATCAGGTTCCTGCAGCCTTACGTCGATGCCGGTCAGGTCGAGGTCGTGTACTACGATGCAGTGACACCCGGTGAGAGCGACTACTCCGCAGTCGTCAGCCAGATCAAGGCCCTCAACCCGGATGTGTGGTTCTACACAGCCTACTACTCTGAGGCGGCTCTTCTGCTCAAGCAAGCCCGCGAGGCCGGTGTGACCAGCACCTTCATCGGCAACAACTCCGTTCCCACCCCCGAGTTCGAGAAGATCGCCGGGAAGGACATCATCGCGGGCTCGATCCACCTGAATGAACCCATGCCCCAGTTCCTGACCTTCGCGGAATCGAAAACGTTCCTGGATGCCTACAAGGCGAAATACAACGAACTGCCCGGGTCGATCTGGGCTGTCTATGCTGCTGATGCGCTCAATGCGCTGGTTGCAGCCATCGAGAAGGCCGGCAGCACCGATCCCGATCAAGTAGCCGCCACTATGCGCACCATGACTGACGCCAAAGGCATCACCGGCCCGCTGTTGTTCACCGAGCGCGGCGACCGGAAAGACATCCCCTACTATGCCTATATCTATAACGACCAGGGTGTCCTCGAGCCCTACGAAGAATAACTTGCGACTGGCAGTTCAGATGATCCTCTAAGCACGGGGAGCACCTTCTCCTTTGTCACCAAAGGGGAGGGTGTTCCTCTGTCATCGCTCCATCATACAGGGAACCTGGCAACCGGGGCTCCAAAGGCTTGGGTCTTGTCTCAGGCAATCGCTCACCTGACACCGGTTGGACGCCGCAACGTGATTGTAGAGGGCACACCCCATGGAGATGTTTTTCGAGCAGCTAATCAATGGCCTGACCATCGGTTCTTTCTACGCGTTGGTCGCCATGGGCTACACCATGGTGTACGGCGTCATGAAGCTGATTAATTTCGCCCACGGTGATCTCTTCACCCTGGGCGCCTACATGGGCTACACCATCCTCGTGATCGGCTCCGGGTGGGTTTCTGCCACTTTTGGTGTGTGGGGCGGCGTAGCCGTAGGCGTCGTAGGCGCGATGATCAGCATCGGCGTAGCCGGGCTGCTCCTGGAAAAAGTGGCCTACAACCCGGTATATAAGGCCGGACGTCTGCCCCTGGTCGTGTCCGCCCTGGGCGCCTCGATTTTTATCTCGAATGGGATCATGGCCGCCTGGGGTCCCCGCTACCAGGCCTACCCGCAGGCAGGGATTCCTACCGGCAGCCTGCTCCTCTTCGGTGATGTCCGGATTACCTATGTCAAACTTGCCACCATCCTGGTGTCGTTCACGTTGATGGCGGTGATGTATTACATCATCGAAAAGACCATCTTCGGGGCTGCCGTGCGGGCTTCTGCGCTGGACCGAGACACCGCCACCTTGATGGGCATTGATTTTCAAAAGATTATCCGCTTTGTATTTTTCGTCGGGCCGGCGCTGGGCGCGCTGGCGGGTGTCTTTGCGGGCCTGAACTACTCGCGGATCATCTTCAATCTGGGCTGGACATACGGCCTGAAGGCGTTTACCGCCAGCATCCTCGGCGGCATCGGCAACATCCCGGGGGCCATGCTTGGCGGGCTGCTGCTCGGCGTGATGGAAGCGCTCTTCGAGGGGTACGTTTCGGGAGCCTGGAAAAACGTCTTTGTGTTCGTTATCCTGATCGTGATTCTCAGCGTCCGGCCAACCGGCCTGATCGGCGAGAAGACCGCAGAGAAGGTATAGCGCATGAGCGATATCACCCGCACCATAACCCAGCGCATCCATGATTTCCAATCCGCCCAAGGTGCGCGCGTCCTGAGCAAGCGCCACCAGCAGATATTGCTCATCGCCCTGGTCGGCCTGATGCTGGTGTTCCCTTACCTGCCGTTCGTTTCCAACTATTGGATCGATGTTGGATTCTATGTGGGCATCTATGTCTTGCTCGGATTGAGCCTCAACATCGTCCTGGGCGAAGTCGGCCTGTTTAACCTGGGCCAGGCCGGCTTTTACGCCATTGGCGCCTACACGACGGGCATTCTCTACACCCAGTTGCATATCCCGATCGTCCTCCTGCTGCCCATCAGCGCCCTGGTCGCCGGCGGGTTTGCCTACCTGGTCACCGCCCGCATCATTCACCTCAAGGGCGACTACCTGTGCATCGTGACCATCGGCATCGGTGAAATCATCCGCATCGTCGCCAACAACAACCCCTTCGGCCTGACGAACGGCCCCAACGGCATCACCGGCATCGGCAATCCGGACTTCGGGCTGTTTTCGATCACCACGCCCACCCAGTTCTTCTACTACGTCTGGTTCATTGTGGCTCTCGTCATTGTGGGATTGATCAATCTGCAAAAGTCGCGGATCGGCCGGGCCTGGAACTACATCCGGGAGGACGAGATTGCTGCGGAGGCCAACGGCATCGACGTGCGCCACTATAAGCTGATCGCCTTCCTGATCGGCACGGCGCTGGCCGGCGTGGCGGGGAATGTCTACGGCTCAAAGATGATGATCATCTCACCCGATAACTTTACGTTCATGGAGTCCTGCTTGATCTTCGTGATCGTGTTGTTGGGCGGCCTGGGTTCGATTCCGGGCAACGTTCTGGGCGCAGCCATCATCGTTGTTTTCCCGGAAATCTTCAGGCAGTTCGCCAGCTACCGGCTGCTGTTCTTCGGCGCGGCCCTCGTAGCGATGATGGTGTTCCGGCCAGGCGGCATCTTGCCTCGCCGACGAGAAAAGGCCGGGTTTGGCGGCCTGGGCATAGCCAACCTGCCGGCTGATGAGAACCAGTACATCGAGGACGTCGTAGCCCGCGGCCCGGTGGCCGTGGCTGCTGCGGCCACGGCCGCGACAGCCCCAGCCGGGGCAGCCGCCGCTGCCCACCCGGCGGCCGAAAAGCGCAAGGTCCTGGAGACGCAGCAGGTCACCATCCAGTTTGGGGGCTTGGTTGCTGTCAACAGGTTCGATCTCAATGTTTGGGAAGGCGAGATCACCTCCCTGATTGGCCCAAACGGCGCGGGCAAGACCACCTTGTTCAACGGCATCACCGGCATTTACCCCCCGGCCAAGGGCCGCGTCATCTTCATGGGTGAGGACATCACCGCGCTCAAACCGCACCGGATCATCGCGAAAGGCATCGCCCGCACCTTCCAGAACATCCGCCTGTTCCCATCCCTGACCTGCATCGAAAACGTCATGTCCAGCCCGCACTGCCATGCCACCGCCGGCCCCTGGTCGTCGATTTTCCGCACTGCTCGCCAGAAGCAGGAGGAACATGCGATCCTGGAGACAGCCGCCTACCGGCTGCACCAGATCGGCCTGTGGGAGTACCGCAACGAGCTGGCAAAGAACCTGCCTTATGGCAAGCAGAAACTGCTGGAGATTGCCCGCGCCCTCGCCTCCTCTCCCAAGCTGCTCATCCTCGATGAACCCTCATCGGGCTTGAATGACAAGGAAACCGAGGAGCTGATGGCGTTCCTGGCGAAGCTGAAGGCAGAAGGGTTCACCCTGCTGCTGATCGAGCACGACATGAACGTCGTGATGAGCATCTCGGATACGGTCACCGTCATGGACATGGGCTCCAAAATCGCCGAAGATGTGCCGTCCAGGATTTACAACAACCCTAAGGTCATCGAAGCCTATCTGGGGAAGGAGGAGTGACATCGCTACGCTGCTCGCTGTTGAGAATCTGACCGTAGCCTACGGTGCGGTCGAAGCCTTGAAAGGCATCTCGCTCGAAATCCAGGAGGGGCATGTCGTTGCCGTCCTGGGCGCGAATGGGGCGGGCAAAACGACCCTGCTCAAGGCCATCTCCGGCCTGGTGCCGATTAAGAGCGGCAAGATCTCCCTGAAGGGCGAGGATCTCAGCCGATACCTGGCCTACCAGCTTGCAGGCATGGGCGTGGTCCACATCCCTGAAGGACGCCGGGTGTTCGCCACACTGTCGGTCGAGGAGAACCTCAACCTCGGCTCGTACAGCATTCGCAAGACCACCTCCCGCCAGGCGCTGCAGAAGTCGATGGATTGGGTGTTCGAGCTCTTCCCGCGGCTGAAGGAGCGGAAGCGACAACTGGCGGGCACCTTGTCGGGCGGCGAGCAGCAGATGCTGGCGATCGGCCGCGGCCTGGTGGCGCGACCCAAAATCCTGCTGCTGGATGAGCCTTCGTTGGGTCTGGCGCCGATCCTGGTGCAGGAGATTTTCCAGGTCATCCGCCAGATCCACATGGAAGAAGGCGTGACCATCTTGCTGGTGGAACAAAACGCCCGCAAGGCGCTGGGGATCGCCGACTACGGGTATATCCTGGAGACTGGCAAGATCGCCATCCAGGACACTGCCGCGGCACTGCGGGAGAACGAGCAGGTGCGGGCTGCGTACCTGGGGGGCGGGCACGTACGAGCGACAGCCAGCCAACCTTAGCGCTCTGCGCGTCGTGATTCCAACGAGTCCTTGATAATTCAGCCAGCCAGGCATCCTTCGACTGCGGGCGTCCCTGTGCCAGGCACAGCCTGGCCCTGACGCCCTCCGCTCAGGATGCGTCGCAACCAAGTCATCAAAGATGGGTTGAAATTACAGTTCTTTGCGTCTTGGCGGTTATCAGACTCAGAGCGGCAGCCAGGTCCCGAGGCCTCGCTCCACGGCGCGGCGATAGACGAGCGGCGCGGTCGCCATGTCGTCCAGGGCCAGGCCCAGGTTGCACGCGATGGTGCGCTCCGCCGCGGATTCGCGGCCTGGCTTCTGCCCCGTGACCAGCTCGCCCAGCGACGCGTGGATGGGTGGGATGTTCTGGAAGTATCCGGCGCGGCGGTAGTATTCGAGCTGCGGGATATCGTCCGTGCAGAACTTGTCTGCCTCCTGGAGCGCGGCGCCATCCCAATAGGAGTCATAGTCCACCAGCGAGGCGAATGCGCCCGCGTCCAGCCATCCGGGTTTGATCGTAGCGTGCGGCCGCTTGAGGATCAGGCCGGCGGTCACCACCATGTCGCAGCCGGTTACGGCTTCTTGCGGCCGGCTGGCCACCGTCACCGCCAGCCCCCAACGCTCCTGCATCTCGCGTGCATAGCGGGCCGCGTTCTCCGGCGTGCGGTCATAGGCGACGACGCGCGTGAGCGGAAACAACACATTCAGCGCCCCCAGGTTGGTCCGGCCCTGCACGCCGCAGCCCAGGATGCCGACCGTCTGTGACTCCGGCCGCGCGAGATAACGGGCGGCCAGCGCGGTCGCTGCGCCGGTGCGCATCCCGGTGATCCACGTGCAGTCCATCACCGCGAGGGGCAGGCCGGTCTCGTCGTCGTTGAGGATGAGCAGGCCGCTGATGTACGGCAGGCCTTTCGCCCGATTGTCCGGATAGCCGCTCACCCACTTCATGCCGATGGCGTGCAGGGCGGGGATGTACGCGGGCATCGCGTGGATGAAGGCGTCGGGCCGCGAATGCACGCCGGGCTTGGGCGGCATTTCGGCATGGCCCAGGCCGTGCTCGCGGAAGGCGACCGCCAGCGCATCGATGATTTCCGCCATGCTGACGCCGACGGCTTCGACATCGGCACGCGAGAGATAAAGGAAGCGGGTTGCAGACATAGAGGCTCCTCATGGCGGCACGGTGTGCTATGGCTGCGCCATAGCCGGGACCGGCCACAGCAAGTGGCATTGTGGCACGGCGCCACAACCGGATTCATCAAGCGGGATACAAGATTCGTGGGCATTATACGACGGCAGCCATCAACCGACAACCAGAAAACGTCATCGGCGCTGCGCGGCTACGTGCTGGTGCTCGTAGCCGCGACCTTGTGGGCCTCCATCGGCGTCTTCTACAAGTTCCTCATCAACGACCACGGCTTGCTGCCGCTGGCCGCGGCCGGGCTGCGCGGCAGCGCCGGCGGGCTGCTACTGCTCGCCGCGCTGCTGCTGCTCCGCGTCGATCTGCGCGTGCCGCGGGCGCAATGGCCCGGCCTGCTGGCGTATGGCGTCTTTGGCGTCGCGCTGTTCTTCATCACGTACGTGAACGCCATCAACCTGCTGGGCGTGGCCGTCGCGGCGGTACTGATGTACACCTCACCGGCCTGGGTCGCGGTGATTTCCTGGCGCTGGATGGGGGAGAAGCTGGGCCGGCGAGGGGTGGCGGCGCTGGCGCTGGCGCTGTTCGGCGCGGCGCTCGTCGCCCGGATCTACAATCCGGCGGCCGTCCAGCAGGCCAGCAATGGCGGCTGGCTGGGCGTCGCTCTCGGTCTGGCCGCGGGGCTGACCTATGGCCTGTACAGCGTGTTCAACAAGGCGCTCGTCCGCCACAACCGGCCCTGGGTGGTGCAGGTGTACGGCCTGCTGATCGGCGCGGCGATCCTCATCGCGCTCGTGCCGCCCGCGGAGCTGGCAAAGGGGTGGGCGTCGCCCTCAGCCATCGCCCTGTTGATCGGCATGGGGCTGATTCCCACGCTGCTGGCAAGCCTGGCGTTTGCCATCGGGGTCCAGTGGGTGCCGGTCAGTCTTGCCGCCATCGTCGCCACGTTCGAGCCTGCCGTTGCCACGCTGTTCGGTTATCTCTTCTTCGCGGAGCGGCTGGAGCCGTTGCAGTGGTTGGGGACCGCGTTCATCCTGAGCGCGGTGGTACTGCTGAGGCCGGGGACGGACGAGTAACGAGTAACGAGTAACGAGTGATACGAATTCATTCCTTACTCGTTACTCATTACTCATCACTCGTTCTCAGGGCGCAAACTCCCAGATGAGCGCGAACGCCGCAATTGTAATCAGCCCGTATTCGAGCAGCACGCGGCGCCGGACACGGCCCTGGATGGCGCTCTGCGCCAGGCCAACGGCATCGTAGAACATGACCAGCAGCACCAGTCCACCGGTCAGGCTGTCGAGCCGCCAGTAGTTCAGCACCCACGTCGCCTGGCCGAGGATGAGGCCGATGATGCCGGCATACAGCGCCACAAGGACAGTGGGCCGCTCGCTGCCGCGCAGCAGTTCCAGGGCCAACAGGCTGCTCACCAGCAGCACCTCTGTGGCCGAGACGATGCTGCGCACGCGCGTGCGATAGACGACCAGGAACAACAGCAGCGCGATGGCATACGTCAGCGCGTTGAGCCCCAGCCGCGCGCGGCGGTAGCCCGGCTGGAAGGGGTCGATGGTGTAATAGATGCCCGCCATGCTCAGCCCCAGCGCCGCCCCCGTCACGATCAGCCCCAGCACCCAATAGACCGGCGTCGGCGCCAGCGGCATCAGCAGTACCGACACCATGATCAGCGCGACCGGCAGCCCCCAGAACACCCAGTGGCGCCCCGGCGTCAGGGCCGCGCGCGCCGCATCACCGACCGAGTCTCCCAGCCGCGGCAGGCCCGTCGCGGCCGCCCGGGCCAGCCCGCGTTCGCGCACCGGCGCACGCAGCGCACGCGGATGCGCCCGCACGACAGCCTCTGTGCCGCTCGCGGCCAGTGCAGCCAGCACCGCGCCCAGGATCGTGTTCGCCGTGATTGTCAGCGTAATCGGCGAGCCGAGGACCTCCAGCTCAATCGAGCGCTCCGGCAAGCTCAGAAACCGCTGCACGGCCAGTCCGAGCAGCACCACCCAGATCATGACGCTGGTCCGGTCGCGATAGTCAATCGTAGTCAAAACGCACTTCTCCGCTGCCCTCTTTGTGTAGGGTGCATTTCACGTTGGGGGCGCGGCCATCGCGGATAAACGAATGCGCCGGCGCGCCACGAATACGCGAAGCGTGTGCGCCGCGGCGGGATATTCGTGTATCCGTGCCCAGCGCCGCAGCGCCATTCGCGTATGCGCGCTGGCCGCGTTCGCCCCCAGTATGAAACGCGCCCCTTTGTGTACAAGTCATTGACAACTGTTGCACACGCCTGTATAATGACCCTGTCTGGTCGTTTTGCATACCGAGCCAGGCAGATAAGGCACGATATGACGTTCCGTGAAGTTGAAGACGAATATCGGCAACTCAAAAGCCAGCTCGATGCCGGCCAGTTGACCGAGACGGATCTGCGCGCCCGGCTCGAAGAGTTGATGACTCAGGATGACCAGGGGCGCTGGTGGATCATCGGCTACGAGACCGGGCTCTGGTATTTCCACGATGGTACGCAGTGGGTTCAGGCGGACCCGCCCGCGGCGCAGGCCGAGGCTCCCGCGCCTGCGGTCACCTCCGGCCCGGCCGCGCCGATCGAACCCGTCACACCGGTAACGCAGGTTCCTGCGCCAACCCCAGTTCCGTCCGCCGCAGCCAGCCCACCCGTGACCGAAACCAGCCCGCAGCGGTCGACGCCTCCGGTGCAGCCCACACAGCCGTCTGCTGGGAGCCGGCGCCGGTTCAGTCCCGTCCTGGGTGCAGTGCTCGGCGTTGTCCTGGTGGCCGTGCTGTCGATTGCCATCGCCCTGGTGCTGCGTCAGGGGGGCGGCTCCGGTACGGTGGCGCAGGTGACGCCTGACGATACCGCGACCGTCACCGAACCGGCCGTAGTTGTGGACACGCCCACCAGGGAAGCAACCATCGTCCCAACGGATACATCGGAGCCGCCCACGTTAGAGCCGACCGACACGGCGGAGCCACCGACCCCGAAGCCCACCCTCGCGCCGACTGACCCACCGACTCTCGTGCCGACTGATACGCCGGAGCCGCCAACACTAACGCCCACAGCGGCACCTCCGCCGGCCGCTACGCCGCGCCCCACCCAGACGCTGCGCCGGCCCACGCAGGCGCCGGTCATCACACAGCGTCTGCCACCCGGCGTCATCACTGACTTCGAAGCGTTCGGCACCTGGGCCCGCGGCAATGAACCGTACGGCACATTCGTTCAGTCCAGGGAGCAGGTCCATGGCGGCCAGGCCGCAGCCAAACTCGCCTACGATTTCGCAGCCGTCCAGAACAACTACGTCGTCTTTCAGGCCCGTCCGGCCATCGCCATCAGCGGAGAACCCGCAGCCATCACCCTATGGGTTTACGGTGACAGTTCCGGTCACTTCCTCAACGCCTGGATCAGCGATAGCCAGGGCGAAGTACGCCAGTTCACCTTCGGGCAGGTCCAACACAGCGGTTGGCAGGCCCTGACGGCCAAACTGGATGTGACTGCGCCGTGGCCGCAGGGGCAAATCTCCCGGGCAGGCAACGGCCGGCTGGATTATCCCGTCAACCTGTATGCGCTGGTCCTGGACGGCGTGCCCGACGGCACAGCATCGGCAGGAACCATCTATCTCGACGATCTCAGCGTCACGCCCTGACGCCGAAGCCTGCACAGGACTAACGCATGTTCAGTACCGACAACTTCATGGACCTCGTTGCAGAGGTGCTCGAAGCCCTGCCGCCGTTCTTCCAGGAACGCCTCGACAACGTCGAGGTCGTCGTCGAGGACTGGCCGGATCCCCACACGCTGCGCACGATGGGCATCCGGTCGCGCTACGACTTGCAGGGTTTCTATCACGGCGTGCCGCTGACCGCGCGGACGACCCACTATGGCCTCGTCCCGCCGGACAAAATCAGCATCTACCGCCGGCCCATCGAAACACAGTGCAACTCGCTCGATGAGCTGCGCGCTACAGTACGCCGCGTCGTGCTGCACGAGCTGGCCCACCACTTCGGCATCGACGATGACCGGCTGGAAGAAATCGGCGCGTATTGAATTTCACCGCCAAAACGCTGAGGACGCAAAGCTGTACTTCTTCTGCTTTGCGCCCTTCGCGTCCTGGCGGTTCGTTCACGGCGTGGTGGCTGAGCTCGTCTTGCCGGGCACGGTCGTACCGGGCCCGTACAGGTAGATCGCCCGCCACGGCCGGTACTTGCTGACGATATTCTCCTCTTTCACCGCACCATCCGCATAGCGAATCACCCGCTTGATGACCACGTCCATGCCCTTCACGGCCCAATCGACCTGCTTGATCTGGCCCTTCGCGAGCTTGGCGTCCTCCTGATACAGCGGCGGCGGGGCCGGCTGGACGTTCGTCGCGGGCTGGCGCACCATCTCGACGCTCCGGCCCGGCTTGGTGCCATAAATCCGGAAGGTGAGCGTGCCCTTCGCCGTATTCACATACGACTTGATCAGCAAGTAGTGCTGCGTATCATTCCGGAAACGGAAATCCACGTTCGGGGTGAAGATGCTGGCATCCATGCCGGGTTCGCCATACCAGCCCACCACGTAGCCGTGCGCATGGCGCTCCACGATGGGGAAGCCGCCAAAGAAGGCCGCGCGATAGGCCGTCGTCGAGACCTGGCAGACGCCCCCGCCGATGCCCACCGCCGTCCGGTCCCCGGCGATAACCAGCGCATCCGTGAAGCCATTCGCCGCGCTGACGCTGCCGACGTTCTGGTTGAATGAGAAGACCTCGCCCGGCGGCACGACAACGTGCTGGAACTTATCCGCTGCCGTGACGATATTGTGCACGCGTTCGGCCGGCGAGCCGCGAAACGAGCTAACGCCCTCGCTGACCAGCTCCACGATGCCCAGCTCCGCGACTCTGGTCGTATCGACCCTCGGCTCCAGCAGTGTCACGGGCAGCGTGATGTGCTCGGTGGCCCCAACCTCGCCCGCGGCCACACTGGCCGCCGGCGCCACCTCGCCCACAAGCGCAGCCTCGATGGCCGCGACGCTCGCCTCCAGATCCAACTGCTGCCCGCGCTCGCTTTCCGCCAGCACGACCACACCCTGGCCGTCCCAGTCAATCGTGCCGTCACGCATGGGCCGGTCGAGCTGCCCGGCAAGCTCGCTGACCAGCGCGGCCACGCGCTCACGGTCCAGCATCACTCCCAGGTCCACGCCGCCATCGGGCCCGATGGTGGGGGTCAGTTGCAGCCATTCTGCCAGCCGCGCAGCATCGATGGGATGCTCCTGCCGGCCATCCAACGTCTCCGCGACGAGCACCAGCCGCCGCTCTGCGAGCGCCTGTGCGCGCTGGAGCGCGTCATCGACGGCCATGACCGTGGGCCGCAGCTCACGCACCACCAGGGGTGCGCTGCCGCCCTTGCCCGCGGCCACCAGCTCCATGAGCGCGGTGCGGGTCGCATTGAGGTTAACCTGGCGGCCCAGCCTCCCCGGAGTGCCTGTCGCCCGCAGCCCCTCGATGCTGATCTGGCCCTCCTGCGGCGCCAGGTCCACATCGGCGGCGATGGCCCGCAGCGTGGCCGCCAGTCGGGCATCGTCCACGCGCAGCACCGGCTCGATGTCGATGCCCATGTTGAGCGCATACCACTGATCCAACAGATCAGATGCCAGGCCGGTCAGCAGGTCGAGCAACGAGCTTTCATAGGTCAACACGGGTTCGCGGCGGCCCACGGCAAACGCAGCAGCAGCGGTAGCGGCCGCGTTGACATCCACGCCCAAATCCGCGGGGGCCAGTTCCCAGGCTTGTGCGCCATAACGTAATGTGACCGCCGCGCCAGGATACGGCGTAAGCGCGTCACGGATGGCGTCCGCCGCCTCGTCCACTGTCAGGCCGCCGAGGGGAATTCCTTCCGTGTAGACACCTTCGTACACCCGGTCATGATAACGCCACTCGTAACCGGCGACTGCGCCGATGCCGGCGAGCACCAGGAGGCCCGCGGCCAGCAGCAGAAACAGCACGCAGCCGCCCGCAAACCTGGCAAGCTTATGGTGAGCCATATCATCCTGCAATGGTGTATGAGTCTCAGCCCGAAAGGGTCTGGACAATCGGGCCGGCAGGTCGCAACAATTGTAACCGATAATGGCGTTTCTGAAAAACGCGCTTCGCTGGGTGACTGTTCGCCGTTACAAACCCGGTTTGTGTGCGAAGCGCAGCTTCGCCGAGAAACCGGGTTTGTGGCGTGCTGACCTTGTGTTGCAAGACAGCGCTGAACGCTTACTTCCCTGGGCATATTAACGGAGACAAGGCCTGGCAGGTTCCGCGCTTAACAGAACAGGCCGGTGTCTGTGACAGACACCGGCCTGGGATCGCGCGAGCGAACGTCGTTACTTGACGGTAACCTGCGCGCCTTCGGCTTCGAGCTTGGCCTTCGCATCGGCGGCCGCGCTCTTCGAGACCGCGGTGAGCACCGGCGCGGGCGCGCCCTCAACCAGGTCCTTTGCTTCCTTCAGGCCCAGGTTGGTCAGTGCGCGGACGGCCTTGATGACGTTGATCTTGTTCGCGCCGAAGCTCGTCAGGACCACGTCGAACTCGGTTTGTTCCTCGACCGGCTCAGCAGCCGCAGCCGGCGCAGCCGCACCGGCGGCCGGGGCCGCGCCCGCCATCATCATCGGCGCAGCCGCGCTGACGCCGAAGCGGGTCTCGAGGGCCTTAACGAGCTGGGACAGTTCAAGCACGCTCATCTGCTCGATGGCGGCGATCATCTCATCGGTAGTCATGGAAAGTGCCTCCTGAAATATGTAAAGTCGTGATTACCCGGATTGTAACAGCCGCCCTCAGGCAGCCGCGGCCTCTTCAGCCGGTTGCTCCAACTGCGCTACGCGTGCGTTGAGCACGTTCATGAACCCGCGCAGCGACCCAGCCAGCACATTGACCAGGCCAGTGATCGGGGATTGCAGTGCGCCGACGACCTGCGCCCGCAGTTGGTCCTTGCCCGGCAACTCGGTGAGCGCCTGCACGCCCGCCGCATCAAACACGGACTGGCCCATCAGGCCGCCGCGCAGGACGAGGATCTTGCTGTCACGGGCGAACTTGTTCAGCACCTTGGCCGGTGCAGCCACCTCGTTATAACAGAAGGTGACTGCGGTCGTGCCGCTCAACAGCGATTCCGGGGCCGGCAGGCCGACCTCGGTCAAGGCGCGCGCCATCAGCGTGTTCTTGCTGACTGCGATCTCGCCCTCAGCCCCGCGCAACTCGCGACGCAAGGTCTCGAGCTGCTTGTGGGTCAGTCCACGATACTCGGTGACGATCACCGCCTGGCTACGCCGCAGCTTGTCGACGTACTCGTTGACCAGAGTTTCTTTCTTCTCGCGTGTGATTGCCAAGCGACGTACCTCCTTTCGTACGTTTTGACCAATGAAAAGAGCCTCTGCGCTGTGAGGTAGGCGCAGAGGCTCCGGCATAGATGACGGAGTTGCGCTCTTCCTACCTCGGCAGGTGTGCCATGTGCGGCACGTTAGGTCCATAAGTTTGGCCGGCCGTAGGCCGTTCAAACGCCGCCTGCTGTCTTCAGCGGTTGAGCTTATTTCCAGAGTTTTGGGTGTCTGCGGCGCGTCATTGAGCCGCAGACCGAAGCATACATTGACCGGGTTCGTAGTGGGCGTTTCAACGCCCCTGCGAACGCAACCTACGCAGCCACAGCCTTCATCGTGGAGGCCTGGAGCGGGTCGAGCCGGATGCCAGGCGCCATCGTGGAGGTCAGGGTGACACGCTTGATGTAGACGCCCTTCGCGCCGGATGGTTTCGCCCGGTTGACGGCATCCATCAGCGCGCCCAGGTTCTCCAGCATCTGTTCGTTGGTGAAGCTGACCTTGCCGATGGGGACGTGCAGGTTGCCGGTCTTATCGACCTTGAACTCGACACGGCCCTGGCGAGCCTCGTGAATCGCGCGGGGCAGGTCATCCGGCTGGACGATGGTGCCGGCCTTCGGGTTGGGCATGAGGCCGCGCGTGCCCAGGATCCGGCCCAGGCGACCGACCTTGCCCATGACCTGCGGGGTCGCGATCGCCATGTCGAACTCGAGCCACCCGCCCTGAATCTTGGTGATCATGTCATCGAGGCCGACATGGTCCGCGCCGGCCTGTTCCGCCAGGCGTGCGCCGTCGCCTTCCGCAAAAACCAGGATGCGCACGGTCTTGCCCAGCCCTGCGGGCAGCAAGACGGTGCTGCGCACCTGCTGATCGGCATGGCGCGGGTCGACACCCAAACGGAAATGCACCTCGATGGTGCTGTCGAACTTCGGATAGCTGACCTGCTTGAGGAGTGCAACGGCCTCGTCTGGCGCATAGTTCTTCATGCGGTCGACGAGCTTGGCAGCATCCTCGTACTTCTTACCGTGCTTTGCCATGATTTTCTCCTTTACCCGGCATGAACGCCGGGCCTGGTGTTAGCGGGTGACTGTGCTGCTGCTGCAGCGGCAGCTGCACCGGCACCCTCCCATGTTGATAACATCACTATTCCGAGATAGTGATGCCCATGCTGCGGGCGGAACCCTCGATCATGCGCATGGCCTGGTCGACATCGTACGCATTCAGGTCCTTGAGCTTCAGCTCTGCGATATCACGCACCTGCTTGCGGGTCAGGTTGCCGACCTTTTCGGCCTTCGGCTTGCCGGAGCCCTTGGCCACACCGGCGGCCTGCTTGATGAGGTCCGCGGCGGGCGGCGTCTTCGTCACAAACGTGAACGACTGGTCGGTGTAGATCGTGATCTCGACCGGGATCACGGTCCCTGCCTGGTTAGCCGTGCGCGCATTGTAGTCTTTGCAGAACGCCATGATATTGACGCCATGCTGACCCAGGGCAGGCCCAACCGGCGGCGCAGGATTCGCCTTGCCGGCCATGATTTGCAACTTGACGATCGCCTTGACTTTCTTCGCCATGAGAAATGACTCCTAATGCTAAAGCCGCTCGATTTGGAGCAAGTCCACTTCGATCGGTGTTTCCCGGTTAAAGAAGGAGACCAGGACGCGAGCTTTGCCCTTGTCCGCGTAGACCTCATCCACCGTGCCGTTGAAGTCGCGGAACGAGCCCTCCACGATGCGCACCTTGTCGCCCACCTTGACCTTCACCTGGGCGACCGGCTCCTCAGCCTCCATGCGGCGCATGATGCGGTCCACTTCTTCCTGGCGCAGAGGGGTCGGTTTATTGCCGATCCCGACGAAGCCCGTGACGCCCGGCGTATTGCGCACCACATACCAGGATTCCTCGTCCAGGAGCATCTGGACCAGCACATATCCCGGATAGATGCGGCGCTCCACCACCCGCCGTTGGCCGTCACGCAGCTCGACCTGCTCCTCGGTTGGCACAATCACTTCGAGGATGTAGCTTTGCATGCCCATCGACTCGGCGCGATGTTCCAGGTTCTTTTTGACCTTGTTCTCATAGCCCGAATAGCAGTGGACGACATACCACTGGGGTTTGGCCGCGTCAGGCTCGCCGCCCTCTGCGGCGCCCTCATCGGACAGCTCGATGGGCAACTGGTCTTCGTAAGGTTCGTCCGCTGCACCCGCGTACGAAGACGCGACATCACTGGCGCCAGAGTCATCCAGCGCCGGTTGCTGCTCGTAATCGTCCATCGGGCCAGTATCTTGCCAGTTGTCCATATTCACCGCCATTCAGTCATTGCCAGCCAACGCGCCGGTCCGTGGCAGACGTGCAACTTACAAGCTGACGATCAGGCTGACCAGGGTCGCGAAAAGAAAGTCGATTGCGCCCAGGAACGCCGCCATCACCACTGTCACTGCCAGCACGATCAGAGTGAGGTTGGTCGCCTGCTTGCGCGTCGGCCAACTCACCTTACGCAGCTCACCGCGCGTGTCTCGCAAGTACTCGGCAATCCGATCGGTAATCTTCGGTCTTGCCTCAACTGCCTCTCTGCTCACGCACTTCCTCCTCGGGACCTGTCCGGCGCTTTGCTCGCCGCGATGCAGGCCGCTTACGATTCAAGACACCGTCCGGCCGGCTCTGACTAACCATCCTGCAAGATCAGAAAGCCGTGCCGAGACGGTGTCTTGATGGTGAACCTTAGCGTGCAAAGATGTTCCGGTGGAACATCTTTGCCTAGACAGGCGTGGCAGGACTTGAACCCGCAACCCCCGCTTTTGGAGAGCGGTGCTCTGCCAATTGAGCTACACGCCTATGTGAGAGACGAAAGGCCCATGACGCAGCTTTCTTGCGTCATGTGCCTGGCGTCATACTTACCGGGTCTCGCGATGCGTCATGTGCTTGCGGCAGCGCGGGCAGTACTTCTTCAGTTCCATGCGGCCCTGCGTGTTCTTGCGGTTCTTCTCAGTCGTGTAGGACCGCTCTTTGCACTCGTTGCAGGACAGCGTGACGACAATCCGGTTTGCTTTCTTCGCTGGAGCCATAGTAACCTCGATACAGGTCACAGGTTGAAGGTTGCAAGTTCAACCTGGAACCTGCAACCTGTAACCGTTTATTCGATAATCTTGGTGATGACGCCGGCGCCGACCGTGCGGCCACCCTCGCGGATCGCAAAGTGCGACCCCACTTCCAGCGCCACCGGCACGATCAGCGTCACGATCAGGTTCACGTTGTCGCCCGGCATGACCATCTCCACCCCCGCCGGCAACTCGCTCTCCCCCGTCACGTCCATCGTCCGAATGTAGAACTGCGGCCGATACCCCTGGAAGAACGGCGTGTGCCGCCCCCCCTCTTCCTTCTTCAGAATGTACACTTCCGACTGGAACTTCGTGTGCGGCGTGATCGACTTCGGCGCCGCCAACACCTGCCCCCGCTCCACGTCTTCCCGCTCGATGCCCCGCAGCAGACAGCCGACATTGTCCCCCGCCAGCCCTTCCTGCAGAATCTTGCGGAACATCTCCACGCCCGTCACCACCGTGGCGCGCGTTTCCTTCAGCCCCACGATCTCGATCGTCTCCCCAACCTTCACCTTGCCCCGCTCGATGCGCCCCGTCACCACCGTCCCCCGCCCCTTGATGCCAAACACATCTTCCACCGGCATCAGGAACGGCTTCTCCGTCTCGCGCACCGGCGTCGGAATGTACTCGTCCACCACCCGCATCAACTCGCGGATCGACGCATACTCCGGCGCCTCATAGTCCTTCGACGTCGACTCCAGCGCCTGCAGCGCACTCCCCCGCACGATCGGCATGTCGTCCCCAGGGAAGTTGTAGCTCGACAACAACTCGCGCAGCTCCAACTCCACCAGCTCCAACAGCTCCTCGTCCTCCATCATGTCTACCTTGTTCAGGTACACTACCATCGCCGGCACTTCCACCTGCCGCGCCAACAGCACGTGCTCCCGCGTCTGCGGCATCGGCCCTTCCGGCGCCGCCACCACCAGGATCGCCCCGTCCATCTGCGCCGCCCCCGTGATCATGTTCTTGATGTAGTCGGCGTGCCCCGGACAGTCCACGTGCGCATAGTGCCGCTTCTCCGTCTGGTACTCCACGTGCGCAATCGCAATCGTGATCCCGCGCGCTTTCTCTTCCGGCGCATTGTCGATCGAGTCGAAGGCCCGGAAGTTCGCCCAGCCCTTCAACGCCAAGACCTTCGTGATCGCGGCCGTCAGCGTCGTCTTGCCATGGTCAATGTGCCCGATCGTCCCAATGTTCACATGCGGCTTCGTCCGCTGAAAGACTTCCTTCCCCATGGACGGTATCCTCCTGAAAACCCTTCACCTTTGGGCGTTAAGTCGCCGCCGAAAAGTCCGGTCAGGCCAGACAGCGGCGGCGATCAAAAGACTCAAACGCGACAAGCCCACGATCAGATTTGAACTGATGACCCCGTTCTTACCAAGAACGTGCTCTACCGACTGAGCTACGTGGGCAGCCGGTACAATTGATAATTACGAATTTCGAATCATCAATTGCCAGTGGGCAGGGAAGGATTCGAACCTCCGAAGGCTAATGCCATCTGATTTCATCCCACTACGGCTTTCGCCGCCCCATCCGGGTTTGTGGGCTGGACTTTGTCTTCATCCGGTCTGGATGCTCCCCATTAAGTCTCTACACCTTCCGTTACTTTGCAGCAACGGCTTGGCTCGGCGTTACCAACTTCACAGGCTTCACCGAATTTGAGGAGTTTTCACCGACAGATTCCTCTGCCGGGCTGCAATTATCGCCGCCATCTCGAAGTAAGTAGCGCTCCCACCGTGACCACTTGCTATTCCGACCCACATTGATCGTACTCATTCCGGCCACTTGATCAACCGGAATCAGATACGTCTGACCGTTGGCACACAGGACAAACAGACTATCGAAATCGCTTCGATCGTATTTTATCCTGCGATTCCCGGCGCTACGATTGCCACCGCACACATAGAGAGGCACAGAATAGATTCCTGCGTTTCCCTCATGGCCGGCGAACTTGCACTGAATCGCCTGGAATTCGCCCTCACGTTCAACGACGAGGTCGTATTTAGCAGAGTCACCCAGTGGCAGGCTTACTGTGTATCCAGAAGATACAAGGTGCCTGATCGCTGTGGCGACGGCCAAGTTGCCCTTTGCTTTGCTGTTCATGATGATACCCTGGACAACCCGACTTCTTACAGTCAGCTTCCTTTGGCCGCTTGGATACCTGCCCATATCAATTGTAAAGTGCTGCCGGGATCATCGTCCCGCAAGCCGACGGCCGGAATTGAACCGGCAACCCTCGACTTACAAGGTCGATGCTCTGCCGATTGAGCTACGTCGGCACTGGTCACAGCCCGCTATAGCATCAACGCGCGCCCGGCGCTGCGAACAGTGAGTATATGCGCACAAGCCGTTAAAGTCAAATAATGACCCCTTCTTCGCGCGCCGGCTCGACGCTGGAGCCTCGCTGCGCCTGTCGTGCAGCCACCAGTGCGATGGACCCGGCCACCGCTGCATTGAGCGAGGCCACTTTCCCGTACATCGGAATCGCGAGCAGCCAGTCGCACTTTTCACGCACGAGTCGCGCCAGTCCTTCGCCCTCCGCGCCGACCACCAGCGCGATACGACCCTTGAGGTCCGCGCGCGCCAGCGGCACCGCGCCCGGTCCCGCGTCCAATCCCGCGACCCACACGCCCGCGGCCTTGCAGCGGTCGAGCGTCTGCGCCAGGTTGTGCACCACCGCAATTCGCAGATGCTCCACAGCACCGGCGGAGGCATTCACCGCAGCCGGGGTAATCTCCGCTGAACGGCGATCAGGCAGGATGACGCCCAGCACGCCCATGGCCTCTGCCGTGCGCAGCAGCGTGCCCATGTTCTGCACATCCTGGAGATGATCCAGCACGAGCAGCAGCGCATCCTCCGGCAGGTTGTCGGGCAACAGGTCATCCAGGTCGGCATAGGTGTAGGGATCCACCTCCGCCACCACGCCCTGGTGGTTGACCGGAACGGCCGCGTCCAACGCCTGTCGCGACACCTCCGTCACGGTGATGCCGCGGAGCCGCGCCCGCGAGGCAATCTCGCCCGGGATGCCCGACGCCGAAGTGCCTTCGAGCAGGTGAATCCGGTAGACCTTGCGGCGGCCAGCCAGCAGCATCTCCAGGACGGCGTGGCGGCCGTAGAGGAACTCGTGCCCGCTGGGGGCCGCCGCAGGCGCGGCAGGCTTGCGCGGCCCGGTCCCGCCGCGGCGGGCCGGGGGACGCGCTCGGGACTCTTGTGCGTTCGGCGGGCGAGACGGCTTGCGCTCGTCCGTAGCCGCGGGCCGCGGCACGCTGCGTCCGCGCGCGGGTGTCCGCTCCTCGTCCCGGTCTCGAGCAGGCGTACGCGGCGCGGGGCGCTCGTCACGCGCAGGGCGGCTCCCCGCCGGCGCCTGGCCGGGCCGCGGCGCCGGGGCCTTACCTGCAGGCCGCTCGCGACGGTCGCCTGAGCGTCCGGATGAGCGCCCCTTGGGCGCGCCCTTCGAAGACCCCTTGGTCGGTCGCTGCGCGTCTGCCATCACATTCCCTCTCTCACATCCAGTAATCATGCGGGGCATCCCTTGTGGATGCCCCACCATACCACCGTTCTCATGCAGGGGACAGGCCTTGCGCCTGCCCTGGGCATCCACAAGGGATGCCCCTGCGTCAACCGGCCAATCGCCAGGTGCTGCCCTGGGCACTATCCTCTACGACGACACCGAGGGCCTTCAGTTCATCGCGAATCTTGTCGGACAGCGCCCACTGCTTCGCCTTGCGCAGGTCCTGGCGCACCTCGAGCAGCAGCTCCACGAACGGCGCAATGGACTGCCCGCCGGCCTCCGGCCCCGCCAGGCGCAGGCCCAGCACACCGGTCAACGAACGGAAAACGCCCTGCGCGTCCGCAAACGGCTCACCCCCGACCCCGGCGTCGCGCGCCGAGTTGATCGCGCGCACCAGGTCGAAGATGGCTGCCAGGCCGCCGGCCGTGTTGAAATCGTTGTCCATCGCGGCCTCGAACGCAGCCCGCGCCGCGCGCACCTGCGCGGCCAACTGCTCCACCGCCGGCCCGTCGGTCTTGTCGCCGGTCGCAGGCCGCAGCGCGCTGCGCAGCCGTTCCAGCGCCCGCTCGCCGTCGGCCAGCACGTCGCTGTTGAACGCCAGCGGCTTGCGATAGCCGCTGCCCGCAATCACCACCCGCAGCACATCCGCGTCATGCTCGGCCAGAAACTCGTCGATCGTAATGAGGTTGCCCAGGCTCTTCGACATCTTCTCGCCCTTGAGCTGGAGCATCCCGTTGTGCATCCAATAGCGCGCGAAAGGCTTGCCGGTGAACGACTCGGTTTGCGCAATCTCGTTCTCGTGGTGCGGGAAGATCAGGTCGTTGCCGCCGCCGTGGATGTCGATTTGCTCGCCGAGGAACTGCATGCTCATGGCCGAGCACTCGATATGCCAGCCCGGTCGCCCTTTGCCCCAGGGGCTATCCCAGCTCGGCTCGCCGGGCTTCGCGGCCTTCCACAGGGCAAAGTCGCCTTCCTCCAGCTTCTCCTCGCTGCTCGTCACGCGTGTGCCCGAAACGGCTTCCTCCAGCTTGCGCCGCGACAGTTTGCCGTAGTCCTCATCCGTGTGGACGCGGAAGTAGACATCGCCGCTCGGCGTGGTGTAGGCATGGCCGCGTTCGATCAGCCCCTCGATCATGGTGATGATCTCTGCAATGGTCTGCGAGACGCGCGGGAAGACCGTCGGCACGCGCACGTTCAGCTTGACCAACTGATCCTGGTAACGCTCGACGTAGCGGTTCGCCAGGGCCGCCGGGTCCTCGCCCAGCTTATTGGCCCGCGCAATGATCTTGTCATCCACATCCGTGAAGTTCATGACATGGCGCACCTGGTAGCCTTTATACTCCAGATAGCGCCGCACGAAGTCGAACACGATGGAGGACATCGCGTGGCCGACATGGGCCTCATCGTAGACCGTCGGCCCGCAGACGTACATGCGCACCTTGCCGGGTTCGATGGTGTCGAAGGGTTCCGTCTCACGAGTCAAAGTGTTGTAGACAACGATCGTCATGCCATCCTGCTCCAAGTATTTGACAATGCGCTCTATCCGAATATCCCGTAGCATAAGGGCCTTGTGCCCGCCAACGCGCCCACAAGGGGCTAGACTACCTCTTTCGGTAGCAACTCACTGCGCAGCGGCCAGTTCACGGGCCGCCTGTTCTACCAACGCCACTGCGCTTTCCAACGGCATCTGCCCCGTATTGATAATCAGGTGGTAGAGCAGCGGGTCGAGCCAGTTGACGTTGTGATAGCGCGCCAGGTAGTCGGCGCGGGCCTGGTCAGAGGCACGCAGGCGTCGCCGCGCGGCAGACGGCGAGCCCCGGTCACGCTGCACGAGCCGCCGCACGCGCTCCGTCATCGGCGCGACGATCTGCACATGGCATGCGCCCGGCCAGCCGGCCAGCCACATCTGCCCACCCTGACCGAGGATCAGCACGTTATCCTGGCGAGCCAGGTCCTGGATGACGCGGCCGACGGCCCGCGCCGCGTCCTCAATGCTGACTGCGGGCGCCGGCAAGACCGGTGCAAACGCGCCGAGCAGGGGGCTGGCCTGGGCAGAGCGGGCCGCGGCGGGCGACATAGGTGACGCCAGCGAATCGAGGATTTCGGCAGCAAGGCTGCGCTGTCCCTCGTACATCAGCCGCGCCAGCAGGTCATCGGGCACGCCGGCCGCCAGGGCCGCGGCATGCACTGTCTCACGGTCGACCAGCCGCAGCCCCAGGTGCGCGGCGACTTCCGCGGCGATGGCATCCCCGCCGCTGCCCAACTGGCGCGAGACCGTGACCAGCGTCATCCTCTGCCTCTATCTCAATGGACCGGCGCCGCAAAAATCATGCGGCCCGCATTGGTCTGCAGCACCTTCGTCACCGAGACCTCGATGTCGCTGTCCATGTACCGGCGGCCATTCTCGATGACGACCATCGTGCCATCATCCAGGTACGCGATGCCCTGCCCGACTTCCTTGCCCTCCTGGATGACCCGCACGGTCATATTCTCACCCGGCAGCACGACCGACTTGACTGCGTTGCTGAGTTCGTTGATGTTAAGCACCTGCACGCCCTGCAACCCGGCGACGCGGTTCAGGTTATAGTCGTTCGTCACAATCGGGCAGTTGAGCTGCCGCGCCAGTTGGACCAGCTTAGCATCGACCTGGCGCACGCCGTCCACGTCAAGGTCTTCCACCCGTACCGGCACCGGCGAGTCCTTCTGCATCCGGTTGAGCATCTCCAGCCCGCGGCGGCCGCGGTTGCGCCGCAGCGAGTCCGGCGAATCCGCAATATATTGCAGTTCGGCCAGCACAAACCGCGGAATCAGCATGGGCGCGCGAATGAAGCCTGTGTGCGCCACATCCGCGATCCGGCCGTCGATAATCACGCTCGTATCGAGCAGCAACACCTCTTCCGCCGCGCCCTGGACGTGCTCCTCGGTCTCAACCGCGCCGACGCGCCGCCGCGTGAAAAAGGCGAAGAACTCGCGCTGGTGCAGGGTCATCGTCGTGATGCCCAGGTAGCCGAAGAAGATCGCCACCACCGTCGGCAGGATGCTGCTGAACGGAAAAGGCAGATAGGACAGGGGAATGGCGGCCAGGGCTGCCACGATCAACCCCAACCCCAAGCCTATGAAGCCGGCCAATACCTGGACGGCGGAAAGCTCGCGAATCGTGCTTCTCAACCAGGCCGCGGGCCGTGTCGTCAGCCAGGGCGCGATAATGACGCCAAGAATACCACCGGCAGCCGTCAAGGGTAGGATATAGCGCAATGAAGTTGTGTTCAGGTCGGTCGTGCCCGCCCAAACAGTGCCCGCCACCCAACCCACGATGCCGAAGAGAATAAGTCCTAGAATACGAAAAATGACCTCGGCAGCCATAGGGTGCTTACCTTTCTGTTACCGCTGATGAAGACAGCCCGCACAGGGCTATATCGGCCGTGGGCCTCCTTTCGCAGGAATAAACGTATGATACACCCTTACAGATTTCCGCGCAATTAACCTTTTTTGGCGTTTGTGGCGGCGACCCGCCGCTGCCGCGCGGCCTCAAACAGGATGACGGTGGCCGCCATCGCTGCGTTCAGCGAATCCACCGGCCCGATCATGGGGATTGCCACCCGGCCGGCTGCCAGGCGACCGGCCGCGGCGCTCAACCCGGTGGTCTCGCCGCCGATGACCAGCACACTCGGCACGGTCCAATCCACGCGGTCGTACGCGACCGCGCCCTGCGCTTCGGCCAGCCAGACGGGGCGGCCGGCGAGGTGACGGGCCAACCCAGGCCAGTCGCCGGCAAGGATGGGCAGCCGAAAATGCGCGCCCATGCCGGCGCGCACGACCTTCGGGCTCCACGGGTCGGTGCAGCCGGGAGGCAGCAGGACCAGGTCGACGCCAGCCGCTTCAGCACTGCGCAGGATCGTGCCCATGTTGCCGGGGTCACGCACCTGGTCGAGCACCAGGGCCAGCCGCGGCGCGGCGGGCGGCGGGAGCTGCGGCAGGGGCAGGACAGCTATGACGCCCTGCGAGGTGACGGTGTCGGTCAGCGCGGCGAAGACCGCCGGGGCCAGCTCCATCACCGGAGCGCCGGCCTGTTCAACAGTGGAGATAAGCTGGCTGGCGCGGGGTTGGGTCGTCGCCTGAGCCGTATAAAAGAGGAGAGCGGGGGTCAGCCCCGCTCTCACGGCATCTTCGATCAGACGTACGCCCTCGGCCAGGCAGCGCCCTTGTTGCTCCCGGCCTTTGCGCTCCAACAGCGCCCGTGCCAGCTTGACTTTCGGGTTATCCGGACTGGTAAGCATGCCGGTCTCCGAATCAGGCGGCTGGCGATGTGTTCTTACACAGCCGCCTTGGCGACTTCAACGACCCGCGCAAATGCCTGCGGGTCACGGACGGCCAGGTCAGCCAGGACCTTGCGGTCCAGCTCGATGCCGGCCACGCGCAGGGCGTGGGTCAACCGGCTGTAGGTAATGCCGTTGAGCCGGGCGGCCGCGTTGATGCGGGCAATCCACAGGCCGCGCATATCGCGCTTGCGGTTGCGCCGGTCGCGCGTGGCGTAGAACAGGGACTTCAGCATGCCTTCGTTTGCGCGGCGCCACAGCAGGTGGCGCGACATGCGTTGGCCCTTAGTGAGCTTGAGAATCTTGTTGTGACGACGGCGGAGAACAACTCCACCTTTTGCACGTGGCATAAGTACTCTCCTCTAGAATGGCGGCCGGTGTACCGGCACTTCCGTAGTAGCCATCGGCGGGCGGGCCCCAGGCGTCAGAACGCTCAGGCGCCGGCCCCCATCAGGACGGTCCGATAATGCTCAGTCGATGTACGGCGCGAGCTGCTGCACGCGCTTGTCGGCGGACGGAGCCTCCACCACCTTGACCGAGCGGTACGCGATCAGGGTGCGCTTGGCCTTGTTGCGGCGCAGGTGGCCCCGGCCCTGGTGGCGCGCCACCAGCTTGCCGGCGCCGGTGCGCCGAAACCGCTTCGCCGTAGACTTGTGGGTCTTGATCTTTGGCACGGTAATTCCTCCAGACAGAATAAAACGTAAAACGCGGTCACGCAACTGCGCGTCGCGTCTTACGTTCTGTAACCCAAATGCTGCCGTTAGCTCGCCGCAGGGCTTTCGGCCTGTTTCTTGGCGGTCGCAGGATTCGGGCTGAGCAACATGAAGAGGTTCTTGCCTTCCATCAGGGGCAGCGACTCGATGACGGCCACGTTGCCCACCTTGTTGGCAAACTCCTCCAACTGCTCGCGCGCGATCTCCGGATGATGGATCTCGCGGCCCCGAAAACGCACGGTCACTTTGACCTTGCTGCCTTCATCGAGGAAGGAAAGCGCCTGCCGGACCTTCGTATCCAGGTCGTGTTCGCCGGTGCGCGGGCGCAGACGGATCTCTTTGATTTCGATGACCTTCTGAGCCTTGCGCGCCTCGCGTTCCTTCTTCTGCCGCTCATACTGGAACTTGCCGAAATCGAGCAAGCGACAGACCGGCGGCACAGCGTTCGGCGCGACCTCGACCAGGTCGAGACCCCGCTCATAGGCCAGGCGCAGCGCATCCTGAATCGTATAGATCCCGAGCTGCGCGCCTTCTTCGTCGATGACCCGCACTTCACGCACGCGGATCTGCTGATTCACGCGGACGGACTTGTTGGTTACGGTAGTAATGCTATTTTTCCTCTTCTGCTAGGGCCGGCAGTTACCGGCAATGCTCCGTTGCGCGCCATTGGGCAGGCCGCCCAAGCGCGTCGAAGCGACACTATAACATAACGCAGGGCGAGTGTCAAAAACTGACGAAAGACGCAGACGCAGGACCAACGAAGTTCAGCCACAAAGACCACAGAGCCATTACTCAAAGCTCTGTCTCCTCTGCGATCTCTGTGGCTCAGTGAGGCCGCTTCTCTACAGCTCTTTCGCCCGCGTGGCGATCCGCTCCTGCACGAGCGCCACGAATGCATCCGCGTCCATGCCGTCCTGCCGCGAACCATCGCGCTTGCGCAGCGACACCGTGTTGTTCTGCGCCTCCTGCTCACCGACCACCGCCATGTACGGCACCTTGAGCAGTTGCGCGCTGCGAATCTTCGCGTTCATGCGCTCCTGGCCCGCATCCACCTGCACGCGGACGTGGGCCGCGGCCAGCCGGTCCGCCAGCCGGTAAGCGTACTCGTTGTGCGCATCCGTGATCGGGATAACCCGCACCTGCTCCGGCGCGAGCCAGGCCGGGAAGTTGCCCGCGTAGTGCTCGATCAGGAAGCCGATCATCCGCTCGTGCGTGCTGAGCGGCGCACGGTGGATGCACAGCGGCGTCTCTTCCTGCCCCTCGCGGTTCGTAAACGCCAGGCTGAAACGCGCGGGCTGGGCGAAGTCCACCTGGTTCGTCGCCAGCGTGAACTCGCGGCCGATCGCGCTCCACACCTGCACGTCGATCTTCGGACCGTAGAACGCGGCCTCGTCGGCCTGCTCCACGAACGGGATCCCGCCATTGGACATCGCCCGGCGCACCATGTCTTCTGTCTTGAGCCACAGCCGCTCGTTGTCGATGTACTTCTTGCCCAGGCCGCGCTTGTGGTGCGTGCTGAAGCGCATCACATACTTGTCGATGTCGAAGAGCTTGAAGTAATGCAGGTACAGGTCGATGACGGCCATGAACTCCCGCTCGAACTGGTCTTCGGCGCAGTAGATGTGCGCGTCGTTCATCTGCATCGAGCGCACGCGCATCAGGCCGAACAGTTCACCGCTCTTCTCGTACCGGTAGCACGTGCCGTACTCCGCGAACCGCAAGGGCAGGTCGCGGTAGCTGTGCGGCCGGGCCGCGAAAATCTTGTGGTGAAAGGGGCAGTTCATCGGCTTGACATAATAGCGCACCCCTTCCAGCTCCATCGCGGGGTACATGCTCTCTTCATAATAGGGCAGGTGGCCGCTGTGGAGGAACAGGTCCTCCTTCGCCAGATGGGGCGAGCGCACGCGCACGTAACCCGCCTGCTCCTCGACCTCCTTCGCCAGCCGCTCCAGCTCCTCGATGAGCACGCCGCCGCGCGGCAGCCAGAGCGGCAGCCCCGGTCCCACTTCCTCGTCGAAGACGAAGATTTCCAGGTCCTTGCCGAGCTTGCGATGGTCGCGCTTTTTGGCCTCTTCCAGCATCGTCAGATGCGCGGCCAGGTCCTTCTTGTTCTGCCAGACCGTGCCGTAGACGCGCTGGAGCATCGGGTTGTGCTCGTCCCCGCGCCAGTACGCGCCTGCGACGTTCATCAGCTTGAACGCGTCGGGCGGAATCTGCCCCGTGTGCTCCAGGTGCGGCCCGCGGCAGAGGTCCTCGAAGTTGCCGTGCCGGTACGTGCTCATCGGCACCGGCCCCTCGATTTCGTTGCCGTCCTCGTCCAGCCCGCCCTTCGCGAGGCCGTCGATGAGCTCCTGCTTATAGGGCTGGCCCTGGAAGAGCTGCCGCGCCTCGTCCGCCGAGACTTCTCGATACTGGAACGGCTTCTTCGCGGCGATGGACTGGCGCATGCGCTTCTCGATTTCGGCCAGGTCCTCGGGCGTGAACGTCTTCGGGCGGCCCTGCTCATCCTTACCCAGGTCGAAGTCATAGTAGAACCCGGCGTCGATCGCCGGCCCGATGGCGAGCTTGGCGTCCGGGTAGAGCTGCAACACCGCCTCGGCCATGATGTGCGCCGTCGAGTGCCGCAAGCGGTGCATAAAGTCCTTATCTCCGTCGTGATTGTGTTGCCCGGCCATGGTGGCCTCCATTTCTCCACTTCAGAATGACACGAATACCGGTTACATACAGGGCGGCGCGATGCGCCGCGCCCATGCGGGAGCACATAGCAGTATCACCCGCAGTTGTCGTGCCCGACACGGCGATCACCCCCTTTCAGGAAACCACATCGCGCGGCGGGAAAACAAAAAACCCCAACGCCCACCATTGGGGCGAGGGGTTCCCGCGATTCCACCCAAGTTAGCGTGCGATCTGGGATTGCTGTGCGATCACGATTGCATGGCAATCACGATTGCATGGCAATCACGATCGCCAGGCGACCATCTGGTCGCACGCTGTCTCGTAAGGCCGGTAACGGGGCCAGCCGTGAACCCATACTGTCAGTTCCGGGTTCCGCTCTCGGGGGGTTTTCCGTGTCGCTGTGCGAGGCAGGCTCTCAGCAGTCGGCCAGTTGGCCGCGCCCGCCCTCTCTGCTGCCGGCGCTTCACGTACTCGTCCCGATCAACGCTTTGACTATGGTGGGCGGTAGAGGGCTTGAACCTCTGACCTCAGCGATGTCAACGCTGCGCTCTAGCCAACTGAGCTAACCGCCCGAACAAGGTTATATTATAGCCAGGTGGCCGTGAAATGGCAAATCAGGGCTTGTCCAGGTGCAGGATGGCGTACAGCCGGTCGCGCGCCTCCTCGGGCACCTCTGCATGGCCGTGCTCGCGATAGAGATAGACCGTCTTGCGCAGCGTGTCCACGACCGCGCGGCAGTTGCCGCAGGTCGCCATGTGCCGTTCGATCTCCGCGCAGAACTCCGCCTCCAACTCGCCATCCACATAATCCGAGAGCGTACCAAGCATGTCTTTGCAGTGCATCTCCCATCCCCCATCACCGGCCTGTGACCACGGGTGCGAAGTAGCTGCTGAGTTTCTCGCGCAGCGCCAGTCGCGCCCGGTGGAGCCGCACCTTCACGTTGACCTCGGTCAGGCCCAGCGCCTCCGCCGTCTCCGCCGTGGAAAGCCCCTCGATATCCCGCAGGACGAAGACGCTCCGCAGCGAGTCCGGCAGTGCGGCCAACGCCTTCTCCAGGACTCCGTGGAATTCCTTGCCCAACAACTGCTCGTCGGGCAATGCGCTCCAGTCCACGAACTGCCGCGGCAGCATGTCGCCGTCGTCCGTGACCGCCGGCTCATCCAGCGACTCGGTTGCCACCCGCCGCCGCCTGAGCCGCATCAGCGCCGCGTTGTACGCGATGCGATACAGCCACGTGCCGAGCTGGCTGCGGCCCTCGAACCGGTCCAACGCCTGGAAGGCGCTGATGAAGGTCTCTTGCAAGACCTCCTCTGCCTCCTGCGGGTTGTTGACCAGGCGCAGCGCCAGGTTGTAGACCGTGCCGGAATGCCGTTCGACGATTTCAGCGAACGCATCCTGGCGGCCCGCCCTGGCCGCGGCAATCAACTCAGCCTCGGTGGCGTACACGGCGTTCGTTGTTACTCCTATGATGAGGATTGGAGAGGATAAGTTACACGCAAGCATTCTCACGCAAAGACGCCAAGACCGCAAAAGATGCTCTTGCGACTTTGCGGCTTTGCGTGAGCTTTCGTCACTGGTTCAGGCGAGCACGCGCTCCAGCTTGTTCTTCAACGTGCCGTAGTTGTTCAGGCCGACGACACGCTCGACCTCTTTCCCGCCCTTGAAATAGATCAGGGTGGGGATGCCCATGATGCCGTAGTTCATCAGAATCTCGGGATAGTCGTCCGCGTTGACCTTCGTCACCAGTACGCGGCCCTCGTACTCGCGCGCAAGCTGGGCAACGGCCGGCGCAATCGCGTGACATGGCCCGCACCACTCCGCCCAGAAGTCCACGACCACCGGCAGTTCCGCCTGCAGCACCACCGACTCGAACTCCTCGCCCGTCACATGGCGCGGCTCAACCGCGGCCTGACCGGCTGCCTTTGTCTCTTCGGGCTTGTTGCCCCCACTGCGCTTGAAGAAACCCATGCTGAATACTCCTTATCAAGAATCGATCTGCGGGGCTGTCGTCCCCGTCTCATCATCGGTTCCACCTGGCCGGCCCTCACGGGGCCGCGGTGTGCTGGCCTGTCGCGGCTGGCACACGCCTGAGCTGGCTCAGCCGCCGCCGCGGAACATGATCACCGCTGCCCACACGAGCAGCAAAACCAGGAACAGGTCTCCGTAGTTCATGCCACTCCGTTTCTGCTATTCCAGCTTGCGCAGCGTGGCCATCAACTGATCGAGCATCATGTCCGTGTCGCCGGGCGCCGGCTCCTGCAGGCAACGTGCGGCATATGCGCGCGCCAGCACCAGGCTGGCCTGATGTACCGCCGACCGGATGGCCGTCATCTGCTGCAAAATCGCGGCACAATCGCGCTCCTCGTCCACCATGCGCTGGACCCCGCGCACCTGCCCCTCGATCCGTTTGAGCCGGTTCGTCAGGTCCTGCTTGACCTCAGTTGATGTGAGTTCCATCGCTTCCTCGGCGCAACTTGACAGCCCATGCCTGGCACACTATACTGGGGTATAGTATATACACCTGGACAGAGAACGTCAAATTTGGAGGTTAATGTCATGGCGCAGAGCGGCGGCAAGGGGTTCGGGTTGGGGCTAGCGCTGTCGGCGGAGGAAATCGTCGAGCTCAAGATGATCGTGCAGGATGAAGACGCGGCTGCCGCATTGGACTACCTGCGGCGGCTCCGGCGCAAGGTGCTGGAACTGGAGCGCCGCCACTGCGGCGACCCGGACAAGCTGCCGGGGCTGGCCTGACGATATACAAACCGGGTTTCTGTGCGAAACTTCGTTTCGCCGGGAAGCCCGGTTTGTCATAGACTACAACAGCTCCGCCAGCCGCTGCCTCGACGCCTCATACATCTGCTCGTGCAGGCTGACGCCGTGCGAGTCCATCGTCACCACGGCCGGGAATCCCTCGACGCGAATCACCCAGAACGCCTCCGGCACGCCCAGCTCTTCCTTCTTGAACACATCCAGCACTTCCTTGACATAGCTGGCAATCAGCGTGGCCGCGCCGCCGATGGCGTGCAGGTAGACCGCGCCATACTGCTGGCAGGCCGCGAGCGTCTTGGGGCCCATCCCCCCCTTGCCGATGACCGCGCGCAAGCCAAAGTGGGCGATGACGTCCGCTTCATACGGCTCCTCGCGCGTGCTCGTCGTCGGCCCGGCGGAGACGAAGCGCCAGCGCCCGTCTGCATCCCGGCTGACCACCGGCCCGCAGTGGTACATCACCCCGCCCTGCCAGAGCTCGCGCAGCCGGGCATATACCCCGGCCTCGCTCTCCGGGATGGCCGGCCCGTGGAAGAAGGTGTCCTTCATATACTTGTGCGCCGCGTCGCGCGCGGTGACAATGGTCCCGTAGATGCGCACCTGGTCACCCACGTGCAGCGCCCGGATCGCTGCCTCTGTAATCGGCGTGTGCAGTTCGACAATAGCCATATGGACGCGCTCCTTATTCGATCGTCACTTTGCCCTGCCGGTAGGTCAGCGTGCGCCGCCGGTCGGCCCAGCACATATAAGAGGCCGTGACGAAATAGGACGCCGGCAGCCGCTCCAGTGAGTCAATCTTGACGTTCAGCACCGTGGTCTTGCCGCCGAAGCCCATCGGCCCGATGCCCAGGGTGTTTGCCTCGCGCGTCAGCCGGCCCTCCAGCTCGGCCAGCTTCGGGTCGGGGTTGGTGTCGTCCAACGGCCGGTAGAACTGCTCCTTCGACTTGATGTAGCTCGACGCGCGATCACCGCCCACCGCGACGCCGATGACTGCAGGCGCGCAGCCCATCCCCTGGGCCTGCTGGACGGCATCCAGCACCGCGCGGCGCACCCCCTCCAGGTCACGGTTGGCGTCCAGCCGGCTGTCCGGCAGGCTGTACTGCGCGCCGACGTTCTCGCAGCCGCCGCCCTTGAGCATCAGGTCGACCTTGAGATAGTCCTCTTCCCACTCCTCGAAGTGGAAGTAGGGGAAGTCATCGCCCAGGTTGGTGCCGGGGTTCTTGCCGGTCAGCGTATCGACCGAGTTTGGTCGCAGGTATGAGCGAGCGGTCGCCTCGGCCACGGCCGCGCGAATCTGCCGCTTGAGCTCCAGCGTGGACCAGCCGGTCGGGTAATAGACGTAGAAGATGGGCGTGCCGGTGTCCTGGCAGATGGGGGTGGAATGCGCGCGCGAGAGCTGTACGTTTTCGAGGATCGAGTCCAGCGTCGTCTGCGCGGCAGACCCTGCCTCTTCCTCCTCGCGCGCCCGGCGCAGCGCGGCCTCGACATCCGCGGGCAGGTCTGTCGCAGACCGGCGAATCAACTCGATGAAATGCGGAACCAGGTTATCCATGACGCCTCCTGTCGGGCAGGTGGGTAACTCTGACCGCTACCTCGGCCTGCTCGCGGAGCAAATATAGCACAAGGGCCTCTGTTGCGTCAATGACCATCGCGTGGTCGCCAAGATAGACAAACGCACACACCCGCGCTATACTGCGGCGGGAGGTCAAGCGTATGCGCCCGATCCTGTACGTCGAAGTGAGCGCCTGCCAAACCTGCGACACCTGCAGGGCGCGCAGCGCGTGCAAGACGCGCGCCCTCCACCAACTCGAACGCGGGGACCTGCCGACCATCGAAATCGACCGCTGTCTCGGCTGTCTCCTGTGCATCCCCGCCTGCCCTAACGGCGCCGTCCGCCGCATCGAGAACCGCATGCCGGATCATCCCCGCAACAGATAACTGACGGCACCCTCTCATTTTTATGAGTAAAGCTAAACATACTCATAACAATACCTGATTATGCAATCTGATGTAAATCATAAGTCATTCGAGGGAGTAATGCGATAATGTCTGTGAAGACAGGCGCAATCCCGCGCTTGCTTCTATTGCGCTACCCCCTAGGAGTTACACAAATGTCTCGCAAGTACTTCTTCATTTTCCTGGCCCTCGTGCTCATCCTGAGCACCTTTGCCATGCCCGCGCTGGCCGCTCCGGTCAGCCAGGCTGCCAACCCCATCCAGGCTGCGGCCGAACAGTATTTCTCCGGCGGAACCAAGAACATAAAGGCCGCCGACCTGTTCGCCACCCTGAATGATGGCGATGACTCCAATGACCCGATGCTTATCGACATCCGCCGTGCCGAGGATTACGCGAACGGCCATATCCCGGGCGCGGTCAACATGAATGCGGCCACGCTGTTCACCGCGGCCGAGCTGGCGAAGCTCCCGCAGGACAAGCCCATCGTCGTCAACTGCTACACCGGCCAGACCTCCAGCCAGACGGTCGCTGGCCTGCGCATGCTCGGCTACGACGCTTACAGCCTGCTGTACGGCATCCCGAGCTGGGGCGTCAACGATAAGGTCAAGTATCTCTTCCTCGCCAGCCAAAGCGGCGGTTACGCCGTCTCGCAGGAACCGGCGCAATTCGAAGACGAGTTCGAGGCCCCGGCTCCCCTGGGTGCGACGGTTGCCGCCGCGGCGGAGACCTACTATGCAGGCGGATTCAAGGCTACGAAAGCCGCCGATGTCTTCGCCAACCTGAATGATGGCGACGACTCCAACAACCCGATGATCCTGGACATGCGCAGCGCGGACGACTATGCGCTCGGCCACATCCCCGGCGCGATCAACGTCAACGTGAAGGACCTCTTCAAGGCTGACATGCTGGCGAAGCTGCCCGCCGACCGCCAGATTGTGTCCTACTGCTACTCCGGCCAGACCGCCAGCCAGGCCACTGCTGCACTGCGGCTGCTCGGCTACGATGCGTACAACATGCAGTTCGGCATGCCTTCCTGGGCCATCGTCGAAGGCGTTTCCACTGGCGTGTGGGATGACAGCAAGAGCGGCAACTACACGCTCGAAGGCGCGGCTGCGACTGCGGCTGCTGAGCCTGTCGCCGCGGCCGCCGCGACGCCCGCGACCCTGCCCGTAACCGGCGCGCCGGTTGCCGGCTTGATGGTGCTGGGCCTGGCGTTGGCCGGCGCCGGCGCCGCCCTGCGCCGCCGCTAAACCGACAGCCGTCCCTTCAGGGGACAAATCCAGCCTGTGCGACGGGTGTGGAGCTTCCGCTCGTGCACACCCGTCGCACAGTATCTACTCTTGGAGGAACCCCATGTCCCACTCCTGGCGAGGATGGGCAGCAGCCGCAGCCGCGCTCCTGCTGTGCATCATCCTCCTGGCAGCCTGTGGCGCCAGCGCCACACCTGCGCCGACGCCGGAGCCCCCACCGCCCACCGAGGCCCCGACCGAGGCGCCTACCGCCGTCCCGCCGACCGAACCTCCGCCGACGGCCACCGTGGCTCCGACCGAAGCCCCAACCGAAGCACCGACTGAAGCACCCACTGAGGCGCCGACCGCTGAGCCCGTTGCCTCCACTGACGCAACCAACTGCGTTGAGTGCCACACCAGCGAGGAAACCCTCCAGCAGTTAGCCGTCGAGGACGAACCCGCGGAGGAGCTCTCCGAAGGCGAAGGCTGAGGGGGCGATGTGCCTCCGTTGGAGGCATGGCAAAAGGTTTACGTAGACGCCAAGAAGTTCGTCGAAGCTGACCCGCACGCCAAGGCCGCGACCTGCATCGACTGCCACGGTGGCGTAGGCGAAACCACCGACATGGCCGCCGCGCACGAAGGCGTGGTCGTCGATCCCACGAGCAACATCGAATCCGTCCAAAAGCTGTGTGGCACCTGCCACGCCGACATCAGCGAAGCGCAAGTGGTGAGCCTGCACTTCGACTCACACGGCTATGACACCATCATCGGCCAGCGGCTCGGCGATGCACCCGAGTCACACGCAGCCTGGGAAGAAGCCCAGGCCAACCACTGCAGCTCCTGCCACACGACCTGCGGCCAATGCCATATCAGCCAGCCGACGAGCGTGGGCGGCGGCCTCATCAGCGGCCACCAGTTCAAGAGCGTCCAGGCCTTCACCCGCACCTGCACGGGCTGTCACGGCTCGCGCGTCAACAGCGAATACACGGGCCTGAACGAGGGCATCCCGGCGGATATCCACTGGACCAAAGGTGGGATGGCCTGCTTCAAGTGCCACACCGGCCCCGAACTGCACGGCATGAACGCCGACGGCGAGCCGGTCGACAAGACGGAGCGCTACGACGGCGCACCGTCGCCGGCCTGTACCAACTGCCATCCGGACGCAGTGGCTGGCAAGAGCGAGATCATGCAGCACAATATCCACGGCGAGAAGCTGGCATGCCAGGTGTGCCACAGCGTCGAGAACAAGAGCTGCTATTCCTGCCACGTCCAGAAGAACGAAGAGGGCGTGCCCTTCTACAAGATCGAGCCGTCGGTCATGGACTTCAAGATCGGTCTCAATCCGAAGAAGAGCGAGGACCGGCCGTGGGATTACGTGGTCTTGCGGCACGTACCGATCGACCCGGACAACTTCGCCTTCTATGGCGAAGATATCCTGGGGAACTTCGACGCCCTGCCGACATGGAAGTACGCGACGCCGCACAACATCCAGCGCAACACGCCGCAGACTGCGACGTGCGATAGCTGCCACGGCAACGCGGACATCTTCCTGAGCGAGGAGGACCTCCTGCCTTACGAGGTCGAGGCAAACCAGGGTGTGATTCCGGAGAAGCTGCCGGCGCCCATCGGGCAGTAGCAGCCATAGAGTAGGGGCAGGCCGAAAGCCTGCCCCTATCTTATCAACCTTCCGCGCAAGGCCTGACCCCTACACAGCGTAGGACAACTGACGCAACTCCTCGTGTTCCTCCGCAAACACGAAGCTCCAGAAGGCCTGCTCCAGCGGCGTGATGGCATGGCGCACATTGCGCACCATGTAGATGCGCCGCGTCAGAGGCATATCCGCGACCGGAACATGCACGACCTTCCCCAGGGCCAGGCCGCGGCTGGCCGCCATGCGCGACACGAACGCCACGCCGATGCCCGCCTCCACGGACATTTCGATGGCCTCTGCATTGGCGAGCGTCAGCGCGACAGGCAACTGGCCGATGTCGAGGCCGTGCTGGTTCAGCCCCTCGAGCAGCAACTCGTAGGTGCCGGCGCTCGGTTCGCGCAGGATGAAGGGGACGGTCAGCAGGTCAGCCGGGGCCACCGTCCGCCCGTCGGCCCACGGATGGTCAGGCGGCGCAATCAGGATGATGTCATCTTCCAGGAAGTCCCGATATTCCAGCTCCGCACCATGGTTCAGCCGGGCCGAGACGACCGCCATGTCCGCGCGGCATGATAACAGCCAGTCGATCGCGGCACGGCGGCTCATGATATTGACGGTGACACGGACATCCGGATGCTTGCGCCGGAAGCCCGCCACCAGGCGCGGCAGGACATACTTGCCGACCGTCGTGCTGCACGCAATGGATAGCTCGCCGATCAGCACACCCTTGAGGCTCCACATGGTTTCCTCGATGTGCTTGACCTGGCGCATGGCCTCCTGGGCGAGGGGCAGCAGCGCCTGGCCCGCCGCACTGAGCTGGATCGAGCGCCCGTTGCGGCGGAACAGCTCCAGGCCAAGCTGCTTCTCGAGATTGCTGATGTGCAGGCTGACTGCGGGCTGGCTGAGATACAGCCGCCGCGCCGCGACAGAGAAGTTCTGCGCCAGTGCAGCCTCGATGAATACGTTGAGTTCATGGATGTTGAGCATACGTGCGGCCTCCATCAGCGGGCCGCCTGGGCCTGCTGCCACAAGAAGTCATAGGCGCGGCGACCGCTGATCTGGTGACGGCCCTCGAACTCGTCCAGCTCGACATCCTGCTGTCTGTCACCGCCCAGCACTGCGCAGATTTCGCGCGCCCGGGCCACGCTTGCGCGCACGGTCGCGATGGGGAAGATGGGATCGCGCGTGCCCGCCTCAACCAGCATGGGCCGCGGCAGAATCAGGCCTACCAGGTCGGCCATCTCGCCGAGCTTGAGCAGCCCGGGCACGAAGTTGCACGTGCAGTGATCCATCGCGAGGATGCTGTCGCGGAAGCTGCTGTAGTAGCCACTGATGACGCAGGCGCGCACGCGCGTGTCCAGCATGGTGTGGAAGAAGGTCAACATGCCGCCGCCGGAAATGCCCATTGCGACCGTCCGGCTCGCGTCAGCCTCGGGCAGCGTGGTGAGATAATCCAGCAGCCGCATCCCGTCGCGTACGCGCATCCCCACGACCGACCTGCCGAGCATGAAGGCATAGGTTGCTGCGTTGTGGCAGGTCGAGGGCTGCGGCTGGCCCAGCTTCGTGTCCAGGTAGCCGTAGTCCGTCTGCCGTTCGCCAAAGCAGGCGATTTCCGGCGCGGCCACCACAAACCCCCGGCGGCACAACTCGATCGCGAAGTCCTTATGGTAGCCGTCCGGCGTCAGTCGCTCTGTGCCGTCTTCCCACAGGCCCACGATGTCCTTGACGCCGTAGCCGTGGCCTGCATAAGCCACGGCCACGGGACGTGGACCGGCCACGGGACGTGGACCGGCCGTGTCCTTCGGCAGCAGCAGGTAGACCGGCATACGCGCGTGCTCCGCCGTGTGGAGGATCACCTTGCGCCGGATGAAGTCTCCGCGGTCCACCTCCTCGATCACCTGTGGATCGGCCGGGACGGCCGGGTCATCGAGGAAGCCGATCGTTTCCGCAAGCGCGGCGCGGCAGGCCTGCTGCCAGGCCTCCGCTTCGGCGCGCGTGGTCGCGGTAAACGGGAAACGGGCTGCGCCCGCGGCTCGCGCGTGCAGCTCACAGGTCGGTTGCAGTTCAGGCAGGTCTGAGGGATGCAAGATGCGACTGGTCATAAGGGCAGGCTCACAATGATGGGATGATGCAACAGAAGAACTAATATGCCAATGTACCAGAAGATTCTTTGCCCGCCTATGACCATTGTCATGGCCGGCTCAAAAACCTGAAATCCGCTGGACTATCAGGGGTGCGTTTCACGTTGGGGGCGCGGCCAGCGCGGATAAACGAATGCGCTGGCGCGCCACGAATACGCGAATCATGGGCGCCGCGGCGGGATATTCGGGTATCCGTGCCCAGCGCCGCAGCGCCATTCGCGTATTCGCGCTGGCCGCGTTCGCCCCCAGTATGAAACGCGCCCGACTATCAGCAGGCGCGTTGACTTTCCAGCCGCGGCAGGGTAAAATGGCCCCATTGAACATTCTAAGCGGAGTCTGGACCATGCCCGAACAGCCCTTTACCTGGCAACCCTCTGAAATCTACACGGTCACGAACGCGACCCGTGAGAACTTCCTGCTCGAACTGGAGAGCGGGCGGCTGCGGCTCGACGCAGGCCATTCCATCCGGCTGACCGGCGACGCGCTGCAACATCCGCAAGTCATGGAGCTCTCCAAGGCCGGCAAGCTCCAGGTCGAGAAATTCAACTGGCGCAAGAGGAAGGATGCCAAGCGATAACGCGACCGCGGTGCAGCCCGGCTCCGGCGCCGGCAAGCGGGCCCCAAGGCTCGTGCTCATCGACGGGCACAGCCTCGCGTTCCGGGCCTTCCATGCGCTGCCGCCCAATCTGACCTCCCCCGGAGGCGAGCTTACCAACGCCGTCTACGGCTTCACCTCCATGCTGCTCAACGTGCTGCGCGAGCAGCAGCCGGACTATGTCGCCGTCGCGTTCGACCTGGGCCGCACGTTCCGGCACGATATGTACGCGGACTACAAGGGCCACCGTGCCCGCATGCCCGATGAGTTGATCTCACAGGTCGAACGCATCAAGCAGATCGTCACCGCGCTGAACATCCCTATCTTCACCGCAGAGAACTTCGAGGCGGATGACGTGCTGGCGACGCTGGCGAAGCAGGCCGCGGCAGAGGGTGTCCAGAGCCTGATTGTCACGGGCGACCGCGACATCCTGCAGGTCGTCGACGACCGCATCCACGTGCTGACCTCTGGCCGCGTCTTCTCCGACACCATCATCTATGACCCACAGAGCGTCGGGGCAAAGTACGAGCTGCGGCCCGACCAATTGCTGGACCTGAAGGCGCTCCTGGGTGACAAGTCGGATAACATCCCCGGCGTCAAGGGCATCGGGGAAAAGGGCGCGACCGAGCTGCTTAAGAAGTATGGCTCGCTCGACGCCGCATACGCGCACATCGACGAGGTCACGCCCGCACGGCTCAAGACCGCACTGGAGGCCGGCCGCGCGGATGCCGAGTTGAGCCGCAACCTGGGCCGCATCATCACCGATGTCCCCATCCGGCTCGACCTCGATGCCTGCCAGACGCAGGACTATGACCGCGACCAGGTCATTGCCCTGTTCCAGGACCTGGCGTTCCGTTCGCTGGTAGAGAAGCTGCCGCCATCGACCCCGCGGCCGGCCAGCGCGCGGCCACTCGACGCGCGCGCGACCGAGGAAGGCGAGCCGGGACCTGCAGGCAGCGAGGCGGAACAGATGGCGCTGTTCGAGATGACGCCCGATCTGATGGCGCAGCCCGCCAGCGTGACGCCATCCGACACAACCGGCGTCTCCGACGTGCTGATGGTCGTCACCGAGCCTGCACTGGCGGAAGTGGCGGCACAGCTCGCGGCCAGCCGGCAGTTTGCCTTCGATACCGAGACCACCGGCACCGACCCGTATTCCGCCGACCTGGTGGGCGTGTCCGTCGCCTGGGGACCGAGCCTGGGGCAGGCCGCCTACATCCCGCTGCGCCACTTCGACACGCCCGGCTTGCCGTGGGAGACCGTCGCCGCCGCACTGCAACCCGCGTTCGCCAACCCGGAAATCGACAAGATTGCGCACAACATCAGCTATGATCTCGGCATCCTCAACCGCGCGGGGCTGAAAGTCGAAAGTCCCATCGTGGATACGATGGTCGCGGCCTGGCTGATCGACCCCGGGATGCGCGGGTTGGGCCTGAAAGACCTGGCCTGGACGCGGCTGCGGACCGAGATGACACGCATCACTGACCTGCTGGGGACGGGCAAGACGCAGATCACGATGGACCAGGTGCCGGCGGCCGCGGCCACGGCCTATGCCGGCGCGGATGCCGCCGTCACGCTCCAGCTTGCGCAGGTCCTTCTGCCCGAAGTGGAGGAAAAGGGGCTGGCCCACCTGTTCCGCGACATCGAGATGCCGCTGGCACCCGTCCTCGTGGCGATGGAGGCAGCCGGCGTCAAGGTGGATGTGCCGTTTCTCCGCCAGATGTCCGTGGACCTGACCGCGCGGCTGCAGAAGCTGGAGCGGAGCATCCAGGAACTTGCCGGCTACGCGTTCAACGTCAACTCGACGCAGCAGCTCTCCGACGTGCTGTTCGGCAAGCTGGGCCTGCCGACCGAGGGGCTGAAAAAGACGCAGGCGGGCGGCTACTCCACCGCGGCGGATGTGCTGGAGGGGCTGCGCGGGCGGCACGAAATCATCGACCTCATCCTCGAACAGCGGATGCTCAGCAAGCTCCTGGGCACCTACGTGGACGCGCTGCCCAACCTCGTCAACCCGCGTACCGGCAGAATCCATACGTCGTTTAATCAGGCAGGCGCAGAGACGGGCCGCCTCAGCTCGACCAACCCGAATCTCCAGAATATCCCCATCCGCAGCGAAGTGGGCCGGGAGATCCGGCGGGCATTTATCGCGGAGGAGGGCAATGTCATCCTCTCCGCAGATTACTCGCAGGTGGAGCTGCGCATCCTGGCCCACATCACGCAGGACGAATACCTGCTGGCGGCCTTCGCACGGGGCGAGGACATTCACGCCAGCGCGGCCTCGAAGGTCTACGGTGTGCCGCTGAACCAGGTCACGAAGGAGCAGCGCGCGGTTGCCAAGATGATGAACTTCGCCACATCGTACGGCGTGACCGCGTTTGGCCTGGCGCAGCGCACCGGCCTGAGCCGCCACGACGCCGAGCAGTTCATGAACCGCTATTTCGGGACGTATCCCGGCGTGAAGCGGTACATCGAGGAAACGAAGGAGCTGGCGCGGCAACAGGGTTATGTCGAGACGCTGCTGGGCCGCCGCCGCTACTTCCCGGTGCTCAAGACCACCGCGACCACGCAACAGGCCTACAACATGCGGCAGGCGGCGGAACGCGCGGCCATCAACCATCCCATTCAGGGCACGGCCGCGGACATCATCAAGATTGCCATGATCGCGCTGTACCGGCATTTGCAGGAGGGCGACTACCGCGCGCGGCTGACGCTCCAGGTGCACGACGAACTGGTGCTGGAAGTGCCGCGCGAGGAACTGGCGACCGTGGCCCGGCTGGTCGAAACGACGATGGAAAGCGCGTATGAGCTGCGCGCTGCGCTCAAGGTAGACCTCGAGGCAGGACCCAACTGGTACGAACAGGAGCCATTGTGATTCGCAACGACATCGCGGAAGTTGTGCGCCAGGGCATCGCGGCTGCGCAAGAGAGCGGCAGCCTGCCCGCCTTCGAAATCCCCACCGTCGAGATCGGGCGTCCCAAGGACCCGAAGCACGGTGACTATGCCGCCAGCATCGCCATGCAGCTCGCTAAGCCTGCGCGCATGGCGCCCCTGGCGATTGCCCAGGCCATCACGGCGCACCTGCCGGCACATCCCGCGCTCGGGGAGGCGCAGGTGCTGCCGCCGGGCTTCATCAACTTCCGCTTGAGCGACGCCTGGCTGGCCGGCCAGGTGGCCGAAATCGAAGCCAGCGGCGGGCAGTATGGCGACATCGACCTGGGCCGCGGCCGTACATGCCAGGTGGAGTTCATCAGTGCGAACCCCACCGGCCAGCTCCACATGGGGTCCGCCCGCAATGCCGTGCTGGGCGACAGCCTGGGCAACCTTCTGGCGGCTGCGGGCTGGCAGGTGCAGCGCGAGTATTACGTCAATGACGCGGGCACGCAGACGCGTACCTTCGCGGAAACCGTACTTCTGCGTTACAAACAGGCGCTCGGCCTCGACGCGCCGCTGGACAAGCAGCACTACCAGGGCGCAGACGTCATCGACCTGGCGCGCGAGATCGTGGCCGAATACGGCGACCGCTTCCTGCATATGCCGGAGGAAGAAGCCATCACCGAGCTGCGCGAGATCGGGCTGGCGAAGGTACTGGCCGGCATCCGGCAGACCGTCGAACGGCTGCGCATCCACTTCGACTGCTGGTACTCGGAGGCCAGCCTGTACGAGCCGGGCGGCCGGTTCGAGCACGTGCTCAACCACCTGCGCAACATCAACATGACCACGCACCGCGATGGCGCGGAGTGGCTGCTGACCAGTGAGATGGGCTCCGACCGGGATGAGGTCATCGTCCGGTCCACCGGCCAGCCAGGCTACTACGCATCCGACATCGCCTATCATTACGACAAGTTCGTCCTCCGCGGCTTCGACCGGGTCATCGATGTATGGGCAGTGGACCACCAAAACCAGGCCCGCCGGATGCCCTACCTGATGAAGGCGCTTGGCCTGGACCCGCAGCGGCTGGACATCCTGCTCTACGATATCGTGCGCCTCTACCGCGACGGCCAGGAAGTCAAGCTGTCCAAGCGGTCGGGCAATGTCATCACCATCGACGAAGTTGTGGACGAGGTCGGCGTAGATGCAGTGCGCTTCCTGCTGCTGACCCGCTCCAACCAGGCGGTCATGGACTTCGATCTGAACCTGGCCGTCGCGCAGAAGGACGAGAATCGGGCCTTCTACGTCCAATATGCGCACGCGCGTATGGCGAGCATCCTGCGCAAGGCCGCGGAGCGTGGCTTCCCGGCCGCGCGCTGGGCCGGCGGCAATCCGGACCTGCTGCGCCATCCCGCGGAGCTGACCTTGCTCCGCAAGATGGCCGACCTGTCCGAGGTCATCGAACGGGCCGTGCTCGATCTCGCGCCGCACAACCTGGCCTTCTATGCGCAAGACCTGGCAAAGTTGTTCCACGCCTTCTACCGCGACTGCCGGGTCCTGCCGGGCCGCGAGGACGACGGGGCCGCTGAGGATGCCGCTGCACCGGAGACCGAAGTCACAGCCGAACTGAGCGCGGCGCGGCTGCGCCTGGTCGCGGCCACCAAGTCGGTCTTTGCGCGGGTGCTGGGCCTGCTCGGCGTCAACGCGCCGGAAAGCATGTGACGGCTGGAAGCTGGAAGCTGGATACTGGAAGCTGGAAGCAGGAAACTGGATGAAGCGCGCGCGGCATCCTGAGCGGGTGGACGGCGCAACGCCGGACGCAACATGCGGGCAGTCGAAGGAGCCAGCATCCAGCCTCCGATCTCCGACTCTGACTCTAAAGGTGTGAGATGCAAGGCAAACATGTGCCTCTCGTGGCGCTGGCAGTGCTGCTGCTTGCCACCCTGGCGTGCGGCGGGTTCCAGGTGCGCGTGACACCCACGCCCGCCCCGCCGACGACTGCGGCTGAAGCCGAACTGAACGGTCCTACCGGCACGCCGGCGGTCCAGGGTGAAGGCAGCGAGCCCGCAGGCACGCCCGTCCCATCCGACGGGCTGGCGACGCCGACCAATACGCCCACGGTTGCCCCCGTAGTTGCGGGCATGGCCCCGGGCGCCAATGTGCGCGTGACCGCGTCGGGCGGCGTCAACGTGCGCGCCGAACCGAGCGCCAGGGCGCAACAACTGGGCCGCTTCAACGTCAATACGAACCTGACGATCGTCGAAGGACCACAGCAGGCCGACAACTACACCTGGTGGCGTGTGGATAATGGGGCCGGTCTGGTCGGCTGGGTCGCCAGCGGGCCGGAGAATGACCCGTGGCTCGTGCCAGCGGTAGCCGCGGCTACGGCGGCCCCCGCGCCCACCGTCGAGACGCCGGGCGCACCGAAGCCGGTCAACCGAGATATCAAGGTGGGGGACCGCGTGCAAGTGACAACGGAGCAAGGCCAGGTGCTCACCGTGCGCAACGACGCCGGTACCAGCGCCGTGCCCGTCGCGCGCGTGCTGCGCGGCACGCTCTTCACGGTCAAGGGCGGTCCCATCAAGCAGGACAACTTCACGTGGTGGGAGCTGGAAGGCGACAAGCTGAAGGGCTGGGCGGCCGAGGGTGACGGCACAACGCGCTGGCTGACGCCCGTTGAGTAACGAGTAAGGAGTAACGAGTAATCACGCATCTTACTCGTTACTCCTTACTCATTACTCGTCACTCATTAGAACTCGAAGCTCTGTCCTCGTTCGGGCACAGTGACCTGCCTGAACCCATCCTGGCGCAGCTTCTCCGCCAGCGTGAAGGCGCCGTTCGTCTCGCCATGCACCAGGAAGGTGTGCTGCAACCGCGGGCCGTTGGCCGGCCCCGCCCAGGTGATCAGCTCGCGCTGGTCGGCATGGGCGCTGTAGCCCTCGATGGATGCCACGCGCGCCCGCACATCATACTCCTCACCGAAAATCTTCACCCGGCGCTCACCTTCCTGGATGCGCCGGCCCAGCGTGTTCTCCGCCTGGAAGCTGACAATCAAGATCGTATTATCGCTGTCCTCGATGTTGTTCTTCAGGTGATGGAGGATGCGCCCGTTTTCCGCCATGCCGTTTGCGCTGATGATGACCATCGGTCCGTTCATGTAGTTCAACTGCTTGCTGCGGACGGCCTCGCGCACATACTCTATGTTGGGGGCATCGAAGGGATTACGGCGTCCGCCCTCTTCGAGAAACTTCCGCGTCTCCTCATCCCATTCCTCCGGGTGCATTCGGAAGACCTCGGTCGCGCTGACCGCCAGCGGGCTGTCCACGAAGATGGGCACGGTCGGGATGTCGCCGTCAGACTCCAGGTCATTGAGCGTGTAGACCAGTTCCTGGGTGCGTCCGACTGCAAAACTGGGAATGATGACCTTGCTGCGACGCCTGGCCGCATCGCGCACGATATCGCGCAGCTTCTTGCGGGCTTCCTGACGCGCCTGGTGCAACCGGTCCCCGTAAGTGCTCTCCAAGATAAGAATGTCCGCAGGCTCGGGCAGCTCCGGATCGTTCAGAATCGCCATGCCCGTCCGGCCCACGTCGCCACTGAAGACGAGCCGCCACTCCTTGCCCGTGGAAAACTCCTTGATTTCCAGGGTCACGAACGTGGAGCCGAGGATGTGGCCGGCATTGGAGAAGGTCGCCCGCACGCCGTCCGCGACGGTGACGGGCCGGTGCAGCCCCACGCCCACAAACTGCTCCAGGGACCTCTGAGCATCAGCCTTCGTGTACAACGGTGCGATGGGCGGCTGGCCGTCGCGACGGCGCTTCTTGTTGACGAAATCCGCGTCACTCTCCTGGATGTGGCCGCTGTCGAGCAGCATGTAGACGCTCAGATTGCGCGTGGCCGCAGTACACCAGATGTTGCCCTGAAACCCCTGCTTGACGATATTGGGGATATTGCCGGAATGGTCGATGTGGGCGTGGCTCAGGACCAATGCGTCGATGGTCTTCGGATCGAATGGGAAGTTGAGGTTGCGCCGGTAAGTTTCTTCGCGGCGGCCTTGATACAGGCCGGTGTCGAGCAGGATGCGCTGGTCATTCACCTCGATGAGATGCATGGAGCCCGTGACTTCGCGGGCCGCGCCGTGGAATGTGATACGCAAGACGATCCCTCCTTCAATGCAAAACCAAACGGAAAGCATAACGGGGCAAGCGCAAAACCTGCCCCGACAGATCACGCTGTGGCTGGTGTCGGCTGTGGCCGGTCTCCGACCGAGTCACAGCACACCGTGCCGCCCCCGGCCTACCGCTGCACGAGCAGCCTGTCCACCGCCGCGGCCAACTCAGCCAGCGTGCCCACCTGCAAGATACTGCTGCAGTAAGGCGCATACTTAAGCATGTCGCTGTCGCCCGTCGTCCACAGCATCGGCGGCTCCGGGTTGAGCCAGATCATCTGCCGCGAACGCCGCGCCAGGCTGCCGAAGAGGTCCAGCCGCGGGTCGTTGTAGTTGTTGCGCCCATCGCCGACCACGATGAAGGTCGTACGGCTGTCCACCGTGTCCAGGTAGTCGTGCGTGAATTCCTCGAGGCTGTGCCCCAGATCCGTATTGTAATAGCCTGAGGGCATCCGTAGCAAAACATCGGAGACCGCCTCGCGTGCCTCCTTGCTCTCGAAGTCAGGCGAGATGAATTCGAGCCGGTCGATGAACGCGAACGCGTGGGTCTTGCTGATCTGGTCCTGCATGGCATAGATGAGGCTGAGCATCAGCTCGCTGGCCGGGCGCATCGACGTGCTGATGTCGCAGACAACGACGAGCTTGGGCTTGAGATGGCGGTCGCGGTGCTTGAGGTCGATCGGCACGCTGCCGTGCTTCAGGTTCGCGCGGATGGTGGCCTTCGCATCGAGCTGGCCGGTCTTCGCCCGCTTCTGGCGGAGCGCCACGCGGCTGCGCAGCATCTGGGCCAACCGGCGCACTTCCTTGCGCAGCAGGTCCATATCCCGGTCGGAAAGCGCGTTGAAGGGCCGGTTGAGCAGCCCCTCGAGCTGGTCGTTGGGCCGCTGCTCGGCCATGTTCTCCGCGATTTTCTGCCCGGCGAACTGGCGCACCTGCTCCTGCATCGCCTGCTGGTTGGCCTGGAGAATCTGGCGCATCTGGTCGAGCCGCTGCTTGTTCATGCCCATCTGCGCGAGGAGTTCCTGGAGCTTCTGCAGCGCCTCCCGCACTTGCTTGAACTTGAGCGCCTGGGCCATGCGGCGCGCCATCCATTCGCGCTGGCGCAGGTCGTCCGCGCGATTCAGCCCGACCATCTGGCCGAGCCGCTCCATTTCCTCCTGGCTCAACTGCTCGCCCCTGAGCAGCCGCTCGATCATCCGGCGGAGCTGCTCGGTGAACTGCTTGAGCGCCTCTGCCAGCATTTGCCCTTCCTCGGGCGTCAGGTCTTGCGCCATGTTCAGCATGGGCGGCGCATCCGAGCTATCGAAGAACAGCGGGAACAACTCATCGAAGGTGCCCTGGTCGTTGGCCTCCTTGACGAGGGTTGCGCGCAGGCTCAGGCGAAAGGCCTCCCGGTCCGCAATACCGAGTTCCTCGACCGCGCGGAACGCGTCCGCGCTCTCGGCCAGGCTGACCCGCACCCCGCCCCCGCGCAGCGCGGAGATGAACTTGACGATGCGATCGTCCATAGATGGCTCCCGAATCGTAACGAGTAATGAGTAACGAGTAATGCGCTGACTTACTTCTTACTCGTTACTCATTACTCATCAGTATCAGTTCAACCGCCGGTAGCGGCCCGCGTCATCATCGTAGCGCGCGCGATCGGCGGCCCGGTTGATTTCATTCTTGACGCGCTGCAAGTCCGTCTCGTGCTTGAGCAGCACGCTCAGGGTGTTGTCCAGCGTCTGTTGGTCCAGGTTCCGCGCGTTGAGCGCGACGAGCGCCTTCGCCCAATCCAGCGTCTCGCTGATGCTGGGCGACTTGCGGAGGTCCATATGGCGCAGCCGCTGCACCATCTCGACGGCCTGCCGCGCCAGCTTGGGCGCCAGCTCCGGCACCTTCAGCCGCACGACAGCCAGTTCCTGATCGACATCGGGATAGTCGATGAACAGATAGAGGCAGCGCCGCTTCAGCGCTTCGCTGAGCTCACGGGTATTGTTGCTCGTCAGCAGTACGAGGGGCCGGTGGACTGCGGCCAGCGTGCCCAGCTCCGGCACACTCACCTGGAAGTCGCTCAGCACTTCGAGCAGGAACGCCTCGAACTCGGCATCGGCACGGTCGATCTCGTCGATCAGCAGCACTGTCGGCTTTTCACTGAGGATGGCCTTGAGCAGCGGCCGCTGCAACAGGAAGCGCATGGAGAAGAAGACATCTTCCTCGGAGGCCAGGCGGTCCGCCGCCGCAGTCAGACTGTCCGCGCCGGCGAGCGTCTCCTGGAGCTTGTCACGCAGCAGTTGGGTGTAGAGCAACTGCTTGGCATATTCCCATTCGTACAGGGCTTTGGTCTCATCGAGCCCCTCGTAGCATTGCAGGCGGATGAGCTCGCGGCCCGTCGCGCCGGCAACGGCCTTCGCCAGCTCCGTCTTGCCGACGCCGGCCGGCCCTTCGGTCAGCAGAGGCTTGCCAAGCTGCTGGCTCAGATACATGATGGTCGCGATCTCGTTGCTTGCGATGTACTGCTGCGTGCCGAGCGCGTCTTTCAGCTCGTCCGGCGAGGCAAACTTATAGTGCTCAGTCATGCTGGTCTCTCCCACTCCGTCCCTGATCCGGCATCCACTACGTCACCATTGAAGCGTCCTTGCTCCATCATTCGTGCATGGCAGTATACTCCGCCCGCCGCCCGAACTTCTGGAATCCTGCTTCCTCCGCTATTAGCGCGCTGCGTCACAGGGCGCGAGTAACTTGAGAGCACGCGCATCCTGAGCGGGTGAACGGCCCACCGCTACCTACGGTACAAGGCCAGTCGAAGGATGCCCCCACACGCCCGCATCCTTCGACTGGCGGCAGCCTGTCAACGACGTTGAGTCATTGACCCGCTCAGGATGCTGTGCGTCGGCTAAAGCCTCGCCTCCACCAGTTCAGCGTCATCAGCGTTCTATTCACCTTTGCGATGAAGGCCGGGAGATGCTATAGTCAGCCGAACTGCTATCGGAGGAGGGGGCTATGCAATACGGTTCTGTGCCCGGCATCCACAAGCCGGTCTCGCGACTGGTCCAGGGGACCGTGATGGTCAACTCGCGCGAGCTGGACGCCAGCTTCACGCTGCTGGACGGCATCTACGCGCTGGGCTGCAACGCGTTCGACACCGCGCACGTCTACGGCGGCGGCGACGGCGAACGCACGCTGGGCCGCTGGGTGCGCGAGCGCGGCCTGCGCGACGAGGTCGTCATCATCACGAAGGGCGCGCATCACAATGTCGATCGCAAGCGCGTGACGCCGTTCGACATCACCGCAGACCTGCACGACTCGCTGGCGCGGCTGAAGATGGACCACATCGACCTGTACATCCTCCACCGCGATGACCCGTCCGTGCCGGTCGGTCCGGTCGTGGAGATCTTGAACGAGCATCACCGGGCGGGCAAGATTCGCGCGTTCGGCGGCTCGAACTGGTCGTATGAGCGCATCCGGGAGGCAAATGCCTATGCTGAGGCACATGGCCTCGTCCCATTCGCGGCCAGCAGCCCGCAGTTCAGCCTGGCCGAGATGGTGCAGCCGCCGTGGGATGGCTGCGTGAGCATCGGCGGGCCGAGCGGCGCAGCCGCACGCGCCTACTATGCGGCCACGCAGTTGGCCCTGTTCACCTGGTCGAGCCTGGCCGGCGGCTTCTTCTCGGGCCGGTTCCGCCGCGACAACCTGGGCGAGTTCACGACCGGCCTCGATGCACTGTGCGTCAGGAGCTACTGCTACGAGGACAACTTCGCCCGGCAGGATCGCGCCGCGCAGCTTGCGCGGGAGAAGGGCCTGACCCTGCCCGAGATCGCGCTGGCCTACAGCCGCAACCAGCCGCTCAACCTGTTCTCGCTGGTCGGCTGCCAGACGCCGGCGGAGTTTGCCGATAACATCAAGGCGTTGGAGACCACGCTGACGCCCGCCGAGATTCAGTGGCTGGAGAATGGAGAGAGGGTAATCGCATGAGCAAGCCGATTCGCTGGGGCATTCTGTCCACCGCACGCATCGCCAACCAGTTCGCCAAGGGGCTGGCCGAGTTGCCGGACGCGCAGCTCGTCGCGGTCGGCTCGCGCACGCAGGCCGCGGCAGACGAGTTCGCCGACAAGTACAACATCCCCCACCGCCACGCCAGCTATGAGGCGCTGGCCAACGACCCGGACGTGGACATCATCTACGTTGCCACGCCGCACAACCTGCACCGCATGGGCACGCTGCTGTGCCTGAACGCGGGCAAAGCGGTCGTCTGCGAGAAGCCCTTCGCCATCAACGCGGCGGAGACGCGCGAGATGATCGAGACCGCGCGCGCAAAGCGGCTGTTCCTCATGGAGGCCATGTGGTCGCGCTTCCTGCCGAACATCGTCAAGGTGCGCGAGCTGATTGCAGAGGGTGCGATCGGTGAGGTGCGCATGGTGGAAGCGGACTTCGGTTTCCGCGCCGAGCTCAACCCGGCCGGCCGCCTGTTCAACCCGGAGCTGGGCGGCGGCGGGCTGCTCGACGTGGGCATCTACGTCAACAGTCTGGCCTCGATGATCCTCGGCAAGCCCGCGCGCATCGTATCGGCGGCCCACCTGGGCGAGACCGGCGTGGACGAGCAGGCCGCGATGGTCTACGGCTACGAGGGCGGCAAGCTGGCGCTGCTGTCCTGCGCGGTGCGCACGAGCACCTTCCAGGAGGCTGCCATCTACGGCACGGCGGGCCGCATCCGCATCCACAGCCCCTGGTGGCACAGCGAGAAGCTGACGCTCCAGCGGGCCGGGCACGACCCGGAGACGCTGACACTGCCCATGCAGGGCAACGGCTACAACTACGAAGCGGCGGAGGCGATGGCCTGCCTCCGTGCGGGCAAGCTGGAGAGCGCCGTCATGCCGCTGGACGAGACGCTGGCCATCATGGAGACGCTCGACACGCTGCGCGGCCAGTGGGGGCTGCGCTACCCGATGGAATCATAGCGCAAAGAGAGACCCGCTTTCTGAGGCCAGGGGCGTTTCGGGGCGAAACGCCCCTGGCACGAAACAGGGTGGTTTCATAGTGCGCCAGGTGAACCCGCCTGGCAACTGAAGTTGCGGCTACCCTTGCGAAGTCTGCCTACGCAGACTGGAACTAACCGGCGTAGGCCGGTTTCGTAGGGGTAGCCGCAGTTTCAACTGCCAGGTGGAAGGCCCGATTGCAACATGACTTCGCCCCTGGCACGAAAGCGGGTCTCTTGGACCAAAGAGAGTAGAATGACAGACCGACCCAACTTCCGGCTGCGCGACTTTCAAAGTACGGACATTCCTGCACTGGTGTCCATCTGGAACCGGTCCTTTCCTGATACGCCGACGACGGTCGAGCAAGAAGAGTTCTGGGAGAAGAACTATCCTGCGGATAACCCGCGGCTCCGATTCGTCGTCGAAACGACCGGCGGCGCGGTCGTGGGGCAGGGTTCCTGCATGTTCCCCTTCTGGATGCAGAACAGCATGGGCGTGTACTCGATCTATGCCGTCGTTGACCCGACGTGGCGCGGACGCGGCATCGGGCGGGCGCTGTTCGCGCGGCTGGAGCCCTACGCCTGGCAGCAGGGCGCGCAGCGGCTATGGACCGACTGCCGGGAGGATCATGCCGAGGCAATCCGCTTCCTCGAGGCGGGAGGCTACCGGCAGTACGGCGTGCGCTTCGAGCAGGCATTCGACCTCACGGCGTTCGCTCCGGAGCAATACGCGGATGTCATCGCGCGGGTGGAGGCCGAAGGTTACACCCTGACGACCTTTGCTGAGGAGCGAGCGCTGCGGCCCGACGCGGAACGAGCACTGTACGATCTCTTCCGGGTGACGCTGTTGGATGTGCCGTTCCCCGGCGATGCGGTCATCGAGGAGCCGTACGACCTCTGGCAGAAGCACCTGGCGAGCCCGTCAAGCGACCCTGCCTTCATCTTCCTGGCGAAGCACGGGGACGAGTTGGTCGGGCTGAGCGAGATCGACCTGCCGAAGGATGGCCCGGCCAACACCAGCATGACGGGCGTGCTGCGCGAGCACCGCGGCAAGGGCGTCGCGCTCGCGCTCAAGGTCGCGTCGCTCCGTGCGCTCAAGGCGCGCGGCTACGCCGAGACGCGCACGCAGAACGACACGCTCAACCCGGCCATCCTGCACCTTAACGAGAAGCTGGGCTACCGGCGGCTGCCCGGCTGGCTGCAATACGAAAAGTACAGGGAGCAACAGTCCTGATGGAAGGCGGAACCTCCTACCTTTCGCTCCTGACGGTCGTCCTGCTGGCGCTGCTGGTGCCCGCGCTGACGACTCAGATCCGCGCGATCCGCATTCCGATCGTGGTCGGGGAAATCGTCGCGGGTATCATCGTGGGGCAGAGCGGGCTTCGTCTGGTCTCGGCGCACGACCCCTGGCTGACGATGCTCTCCACCCTCGGCTTCAGCTTTCTGATGTTCCTGGCCGGGTTGGAACTCGACATCGACGTGCTCCGGAACGGCGGCCAGCAGGGATCGGGCGAGAAACCAGGCAGACTTTCGCCTGTCATTCTCGGCATCGGTTCATTCGTCCTGACGCTGGGCATGGCCTTTGGCATCTCCTCCACGCTGACCGCGATCGGGCTGGTGCGTGATCCGCTGTTGATGACGCTGGTCCTCTCAACCACTTCGCTGGGATTGGTGCTGCCGACGCTCAAGGAACGCCGCGAGACGCGCACGGTCTACGGTCAGGCCATCCTGCTGGCCTCACTGACAGCCGATTTCGCGACGATGATCCTCATCAGCATCTACGTCATCTTCCACACGAACGGCCTGACGCTCCAGATGTTGGTGGTCCTGGTGATTCTGGCGCTCTTCTTTGCGTTCTACCGTCTCGCGCAGCGCGCCCAACGACATCCCCCGCTGGAGTCGTTCTTCCGCCGGGTCGGCAGCGCCGCCAGCCACATCCCAATGCGCGGCGCGATGGCCATTTCCCTGGTCTTCATCGCCTTCGCGCAGCAGCTCGGCGTCGAAGTCATTCTCGGAGCTTTCCTCGGCGGTGCGCTCGTTGCCCTGCTGGACCCGCGCGAGAGTTCGCCGCTGCGTGAGCAATTGGACGTGATGGGCTTTGGCTTCTTCATCCCGATCTTCTTCATTACGGTGGGGGTGAACTTCGACCTGCGTGCCATCCTCGGTTCGCGGCAAGTTCTGACGCTCGTGCCACTGCTGATCGTGGCGGCCTATCTTATCAAGCTGGTGTCGGGGCTGCTGTTCCGCCTGAACTTCGACTGGCGGCGCACCTTTGGCGCGGGCATTCTCCTGTCCTCCCGCCTCAGCCTCATCATTGCCGCGTCCGCGATCGCGCTGGAGTTGGGTGTCATCACCAGCGGCGTTAATTCCGCCATTATCCTGGTGGCGCTCGTCACCTGTACGGTCTCACCGCTGTTGTTCAATCGCATTGTGCCATCAGGGACGGAGACGCCGCCGGAGTTGACAGTGGTCGTGGGCAACGACGCGGAAGCCCTCGCACTTGCGGAGCGTCTGGCCCGCCGTGAGCAGCGCGTCAAGCTTGCGTATCTCGATGGGACTGCATCCGGGGCACCGGGGGCAGGGGCATCGCGTGCGGGCCTCCAACCTGTTCCGCTGGCCGGGGTCAGCGAAGACAGCATCCGCGCGCTGGGCGGCTGCCAGGCGCACACGCTGGTGGCCCTGTTGGGCGACGACACCAGCAACCTGCGGCTGTGCCAGGTTGCCCGGGTATCGTGTGGGGTGCCCAACGTCGTCGCGCGGGTCAACAAGCCTGCCAACCTGGAAGCCTATACCGCGATCGGCGTCGTACCCGTGTCGGCATGGGAATCCGAGATCAGCGCGCTCGAAAACCTGACCTTAAACCCGAATATCTACAAGCTGCTCTCCACACCGGCAGCAGGCCGCGAGATCAGTGAACTGGAGGTCATGGACCTGAGTTGCAACGGCACCCCGCTCCACGAATTACGCCTGCCGGGCGCGGCGCTCATCATCGTGTTGCAGCGCGCGGGCGAGTTCATCGTGCCGCGCGGCAATACACGGTTGGAACTAGGGGACCGGGTCACGGTCCTTGCGAACAGCAGTGAAATGGAAGAAGTGCGGGCGCTGTTGACCGGCGAGAGAGGAAACGTGCAGACCGGTTAAAAAGAAAGTACCCCCAGCAGGACTCGAACCTGCGCTTCTAGCTCCGGAGGCTAGCGCTCTATCCACTGAGCTATGGGGGCGAACAACGAGCTAAGTATAGCACCGAGTCCCTGCGCGCGCAAAAACCGGCGGGCCGGACATAAGGCAGATAATAAAACAGGGCCGAAGTTAGGCACTGCCAGCCCTGCCTAACCCCGACCCGAAGTATTTTCAGTTTACCCTGCACGGTCTACATCGAAAGTGAGGCACCATACGTTGTTACAACACGCGCAAGAAGACTGCAATTAAAGTTACAGCCACCAACAAGCACAACACATAGATGTCCGCCGGCCGCAGGTGCAAAGGCCGGAACGTCGTCCGGCGAATGCCGGGCGCACCGAGCGCCCGCGCCTCCAACGCCCACCCCAGGCGCTCCCCGTGGCGCAGCGCGCCGATGACGACTGCCACCAGGATGGGCCGGTACGCGGCCAGGCGCTCCGTGAGGCTGCGCTTTGCCAGGTCCAGCCCGCGCGCCTGCTGCGCCTCGCTCACTTGCTCGAACAGGCCGCCGAGGATGGGCAGGTAGCGCAGCGCCAACGCCAGCGTCAACCCCCAAGTGTGCGGCAGGCGCAGCGCCACGAACCCGCGCACCATCTCGCCCTGGTCGGTCGTGCTGATCCAGAAGTAGAACGTCAGGCTGAGGGCCAGCAGCCGGGCGGCCAGCAGCAGCCCCTGCATGGCCGCGCTGGCAGTCACGCGCACCGGCCCCAGCCGGAGCCAGACTGCCCCGGGCCCGCCCGCAAACAGCGTGGTCAGCGTGACGACGACGATCAGGAGCGGCAGCAGCCCGCGCAGGAAGCTGCTGATGCGCGGCCAGGGGATACGTGCGAGGCGCAGCAACAGCAGGCACAGCAGTGCCACTGCCAGCGCCATGCCCACCGCCACCTGGGGCGCGGACCAGAGGAACGTGAGCAGCGCGGCCACAACGACGAACGCCAGCTTGACGCGCGGGTCCAGCGCGTACAGCCAGTTGTTGCGGCGAACGAACAGGTCGAAGCCGGTCACGACGCTGCCTCCGCCGCTGACAGGCGCGGCCACGCGGCCACGAACTGGTCCAGGCTGGCGATGCCGCGCGGCAGGCCATAATGTTCGAGCCGCTGCGCCAGGCGGACGACCGGCGGCGCGGCCAGCCGGGCCTGCCGCAGCACAGCACGGTGGGCGAACAGCTCCGCGGGCGGGCCGTCGAACAGCACGCGACCGTCCAGCATAACGGCCGCACGCGTGGCGTGCTCGGCCACGAGGCGCATGTCGTGCGCGATGAGGACAACCGTGTGGCCGGCGCGATGGTACGCGCTCACCGCGGCCATGAGTTCCTGGCGGCTGCGCCGGTCCAGCCCCCCGGTCGGCTCATCGAGGATCAGAATGTCCGGCTGCGCGGCCATAACTGCGGCCAGCGCCACCAGGCGGCGCTCCCCGCTGCCGAGGACCGCGGGCGGCAGGTCGCGATGCTCGGCGAGTCGAAACTGCGCCACGGCCGCGGCCACGCGCTCGGCCACGTGGGCCGGCGCCAGCCCTTGCAGCCGCAGCCCGAAGGCGATCTCCTCCTCCACGGTGTCCGCGAAAATCTGGTGGTCAGGGTTCTGGAAGACATAGCCCACCGTATGCGCGAGCTCCGCAACACGCAGATGTCGCGTGTCCCGGCCGTCCACCTGCACGCGACCGCCGCTCGGCCTGAGCAGGCCGTTGAGATGCTTGGCGAGCGTAGTCTTGCCGGAACCATTCGGCCCGACAAGCGCCAGGAACTCCCCGCGCGCCACGGTCAGGTTGACCCCGCGCAGCGCGGTTGCGCCGTCCGGATAGGCGAAGGAGAGGTCCTCGACGACGATTTGAGGTTCAGCGGCGAGGGGCGCGCTGCGAGCAGTCGGTTCGGGCGGCTGGTGCTGCGCAGCCGGGTCCTGCCGCGCGCGCCGGCTGCGCAGCGCGGCCCGCAGGGCGCGATAGGCCGCTCCCATGCCGGTGCGAGCCTCCGCAGACAGGGCCAGCCGCTCGCCCAGCTCGACCATCTCCGGCACGCTGAGGCCCCAGTCGGCCAGTTGCGCAGCCGCGCCGAAGACTACACGCGGCGGACCATCGAGGGCAATGCGGCCCTCGTGTAACACGGCGACGCGGCCGGCATAGCGCGCGGCCCGCTCGACCTCCTGCGTGGCGATCACGATGGCGACCTGTCGCTCACGCGCCAGCCGCAACAGCACGTTGAATACGCCTGCTTTGCCTGCGGGGTCCAGATTAGCCGTCGGCTCGTCCAGCACGAGCACCTGCGGCCGCATCGCCAGCATCGCGGCAATCGCCACCCGCTGTTTCTCACCGCCGGACAGCCGATGCGGCGACCGGTCACGGTGCTCGGTCAGCCCCACGGCAGCCAGCGCCCAGGCCACGCGCGCGGCAATCTCCTGCACGGGCAGGCCCAGGTTCTCCGGCCCGAAGGCAATCTCATCTTCGACGCGCATCTGTGTGAGCTGCGCTTCCGCATCCTGAAAGACCAGCCCGACCGTGCGCGCCAGCTCCGCGACCGGATGCTGTTTCGTGTTCTGCCCGGCCACGGTTACGTCGCCGCGGAACACGCCGCCGGTGACATGGGGCGCCAGCCCGTTCAGCGCCAGGCACAGGGTTGACTTGCCTGCGCCCACGCGACCGAGCAGCGCCACAAACTCACCCGGGTGGACCGCCAGATTCACCCCGCGCAAAACCTCAACCGCCGCCGCATCGGGCAGCGGCGGCGGGTATGCGTAGTGCAGTTCGTTGACAACGACGATGGGCGCGGGGAGAGACAAGGGACCTACTTGGGCAGGAACGCTGCGTCCACCATATCCGTGTACGCCAGATTGCGCGTGACGAGGCCCTTCTCCTGCAGCCACGCGATCACATCCGTGACCTCGGCCTCACTCGGCACGCCGCGCGTCGGGAAGGGCGGCATCTCGTAGCTGTCCTGGAGGTTCTGCGGCACGCGGCCCTGCTCGATCAGGATGGCGCGGTACTGCTCGGGATTCGCGTTGAGCTCGGTCACGGCCTGCTCCCACGCGGCAAGAAACTTCGTGACGGTCTGCGGCTTGGCCGCCAGCGCGGCGGTGGTAAAGGTGAGCACCGACTGCGAGAGCTCCGCGTACCCGGCGTCATCCACGACCAGCGTCGCGCCCGCGGCGATGGCGCCCTGCGCCAGCGGATCCGGCAGCACGGCGGCCTGAATGTTGCCGTTCATCAACTGCTCGTAGCGGACGGTAATGGCGCCCACCTCGATCTTGGCGATCTCATCGGGAGCCAGCCCTTCGGCGGTCAGGATGCGGTCGGTGAGATACTCGATGATCGTATTGTTGCTGATGCCGATCGGCACGCCCTTGAGGTCAGCCGGAATCGTAATGTTTGAGCGCTGGGCCGACAGGATGCGAAACAGCGGCGCGTCCGGGAAGGGCCGGCGCGAGGTGTAAACGGCCTTGACGCGCGTCTGCTCCTTGTTCAGCAGGCCGACGGATTGCAGGTCGGTCAGCACTGCGTCCACCTGCCCCGTCTGGATGAGCACATCGCGCTCCTGCGGGCTCTTGACGGGCACGGTCTCCACCTGGATGCCCTGCGCCTCGAAGTAGCCGTTCTGCTGCGCGACGAAAATCGGGATGATGTCCAGCACGGGGATCAGCGCAATCTTGAGCTTGCCATCCTGAGCAGGTGCGACGGCTGTCTCGGCTTGCTCCACAGGGGTGGGCATCTGACCGGTGCTGCTCACGGGCGCGGCGACCGGCACGCAGCCGGCCAAGGCCAGGACAATCACCAACGGCACGAATAAGGCTACAACACGGCGTCGGAAAATCACGACTGCTACTCCTTCATACTTCAAAACGGCTTACCAGGTCACTTACGTTTGGCTCTGCGCGCGTCGGGTTGTTGGGTGGGCAGCTCGCCCGGCGTCGGACGCTGGCGGCGCCACGGGACGATGGGCGGTTCAGCCTCGTCCGGCGCTGCCTCTTCCTCCGCATCTTCCCACGAATCCCAATCGCCGCTCCACACGGGGGGCGTCATCGGGACCACGGCCAGCCGGAAGACCAGGTAGCCCAGGCCGACGCCCACGGCGAGCGCGACGAGGGTGCCCTGCCATTGCGTCAGGTCAAAGACCCGGTGCAACAGCCAGCCGATTGCAGCAAAGCCGAAAGCGCCCAGCGCCGCGCCGAACAGCGCAACCAGGATAACCAGAATGGCTATGACCAACCCTGCCAGGAGACCGCGCATCTACGCACCCCTTTCACCGTTACGCGGAGCACAAACAAAAGTATAGCACACTTCACTCACAGCATGTGTGAGATGACTACCCGTATGCCGATGCTGACGAGGATGAGCCCGCCGATGACTTCCATACGCTTGCCGAAGGTCTGGCCCAACCGGTTGCCCAGGTAGACGCCGAGAATCGACATGAGCGCGGCCACGAGGCCGATGATGATGACCGGCCAGACGATGCTGACGCGCAGCACGGCGAACGACAGGCCGACGGCAAACGCATCGATGCTGGTCGCGATGGCGAGCATGACCAGCGTCCCGCCGCGCGAGGGGTCCACGCAGGGCCCATCGTCATCAGCGTCCAGCCCGGAGCGCACCATCCGCACGCCGACGAACGCCAGCAGCCCAAACGCAACCCAATGGTCGAACGCTGAGATGTATCGCTCCACGCCAATGCCGACCAGCCAGCCCAACGCCGGCATCAGGGCCTGGAACAGGCCGAAGTGGAAGGCCAGTCGAAAGACGGGGCGCGGCCCGTTGATGAAGCCGGTGGTGCCGGCGCAGAGGCAGACGGCAAACGCGTCCATAGCGAGGCCGAGTGCAATGAGAAAGATTTCCAGGAGACTCACGGTTTGGTGACCCTGCGTGCAAAATGAACCGGCTGGCCGGCCGCGTCAGGCGACGCGCCGTCCAACCGGTGACGAACGATGGATGAGATTATATCCAACGAGGCCGCGTGGCCCAAAAACGGGGCACTTTACAGGTAGCGGCTGAACCACGCGGCGATGAGCTGCCCGGCGTAGCGGGCGTCCTCCTCGTCGAGCATCAGGTGGTCGCCCCGGTCGAGCGCAACGAGGCTCTTGGGATGGCGTGCGAGGCCATAGATGTGCTCGGCCGCGCTGATCGGCACGACCCGGTCTTCGGGCGCGTGCAGGATGAGCAGCGGCGTCTTCAGTTCGGCCAGGATGCGGCGCATGCTCTGGTCGCGCAGGTCATCGAGGAACTGCTTCTTCAGATGAAAGCGCCGGCCCATCAGCTCGACCTCCGCCTCACCTGCCGCCTCGATCTCAGGGGCCTTGCTGAGGATGATTTCCTCGAGATGGCCGAGGTTGGCGGGCGACGCAATGGTGACGATCGCAGCGACGGACGGGATATGCCGGGCCGCCATCAGGCAGGCCGCACCGCCCAACGAATGGCCGATGAGCAGGCGCGGGGCCTCGTGTTGCGCCTCCAACATGCGCGCGGCCGCCGCGATATCCAGCACGTTGGACGTGAAGTTCGTGTCTGCGAAGACGCCCTCGCTCTCGCCCAGGCCGGTGAAGTCGAAGCGCAGCACGCCGATGCCCGCCTCCGCCAGCGCGCGGTCCATGAAGCCGATGGTCTTCAGGTTCTTGGTGCAGCCGAAGCAGTGGGCAAAGACGGCATAGGCGCGCGGCGCGGCCTGGGCCGGCAGGTCCAGCCGTCCCTCCAGCGGTGCGCCACTCCCACCCGCGAAAGTGATCTTTTCAGTGCGCATGTCACCCTGCTTAACCAGACGGGGCACACTTACTCTTTACTCGTTACTCATTACTGATTCGAATAACGAGTAATGAGTAACGAGTAACCGCGCCCTGCAGCGATCCTCTAACTCTTCTCGTACGGCACACCGTCGGCCGCGGGCGCGATGGCCCGGCCCACGACGCCGGCCAGCACGATCATGGTCACGATGTACGGGGCCATCAACAGGAATTCCGACGGGATAGGCACCCGCAGAATCTGGAGCTTGACCTGCAACGAATCGGCAAAGCCGAACAGCAACGACGCCAGGAACGCGCCGATGGGTGTCCACTTGCCGAAGATCATGGCCGCCAGGCCGATGAAGCCCTTGCCCGCGGTCATCACTTCATCGAAGCGGCCGACCGAACCGATGCTGAAGTACGCGCCGCCCAGGCCCGCAATGGCGCCGCCCAGAATGACGTTGATGTAGCGCACCCGGAAGACGTTGACGCCGAGCGTGTCCGCAGCCTTCGGGTGTTCACCGACCGCGCGTGTCCGCAGGCCCCACGGCGTGTAAAACAGAAGGATGTGCAGGACGACCACCAGCAACATCATCAGGTATACGATGATGCTGTTTTCGAAGAATATCGGCCCGATGACCGGAATCTTCGAGAGCAGCGGCACCGCAATCGGCCGCAGGACGCCCGAGTTGTTGAGCAGGTCCGCGTTGCGCTCCAGAAAGCGCGATGAGATGTAGCTGGTCGCACCCGTGGCGAAGATGTTGATCGCGACACCGCTGATGATCTGGTCCACCTTGAAGCGGATGGCGAGGAAGGCATGGAAGGCGGCCAAGAGTGCGCCCGTCAGGATAGCAGCGATCAGGCCGACCCACAGGCTATCTGAGAGGCTGGCGAAGACCACCGCGGTCTGCGCTGACATGAGCATCATGCCCTCGATGCCGATATTGGTCACGCCGGCACGCTCGCTGATGACGCCACACAGGGCAGCGAGCGCGATCGGCGTGGCACGAACCAGCGAGCTGCTCAGGATGCCGACCATGTTGAAGGACCGGCCGCGCGCCGCCCATACGAGGAAGGCAATCACGAAGAAGGCGGCCACCAACCCGATGAGCGCGCCCGCATTCTTGTAGCCGCGCGTAATCTGCATCGCGCCCAGGAAGATGGATACGATCGACAGCAGGTAGATCGAGGCCGTGGTCGGCAGGGTCAGGTCCGGGATACGGAGCGCCTGCGAGCCGACGCCGGCATTCATGCCGAATGTCGTGGTCAGGCCGCTCTCCAGCCCCATCCCGAAAAGCAGGAAGATGGACAGCCCCATCAGCAGCAGCACTATGCCTGTGATCCGGCTGCGCCGGAGATCAGCAGGGAGCATCCTGGTGGCGGTTGCAGTAGTCATGGTTGTCTCCTCCCTGTCTGCCTCAGGAACCCCAGCCGCGGGACAGGACGACCCTCTCCGCTGCCACCTTGCGCAGGCGATACAGCCAGCGGATGATATCGGGAGCGGCAACAAAGATGATCACGAGGCCCTGGATGATGGAAATGATGTCGATCGGAATGCCCGCGAGCGACTGCATGCGGGTTGCGCCGCTGCGCAGGAAGCCGAAGAGCAGGGCGGCCAGGACGATGCCGAACGGATGACTCTTGCCGACCAGCGCCACCGCGATGGCGTCGAAGCCGTAGCCGGCCGAGAAACCCTGCCCGACCCAGTAATCCACGCCCAACACCTGACTCGCACCCGCGAGGCCAGCCAATCCGCCGCTCAACGTCATTGCAAGCACGATGGTGCGGGTAATGCTCATGCCGGCGTAGCGGGCCGCGTCCGGGTTCGCGCCCACCGTACGGATCGTGAACCCGATCGTGGTCTTGAACAGGAGCCAGTAGACCACCACTGCCGCAATGAGCGCCAGGAAGAACCCGACATTGAAGCGCAGCGGATCGCCGAACAGGCGGGGCAGTTCGGCAGATGCCTGGATATGGGGGGTGACCGGGCGGAACCCGGGCGCCTTCATCGGACCGTTGATCAGCCAGTCGCTGAGGCGGATGGCGATCCAGTTCATCATGATCGTGTTGACCACTTCGTGGCCGCCGGTCTTGGCCTTGAGCCAGCCGGGGATCGCGCCCCAGACCGCGCCGGCGACAAAGCCTCCGAACACTGCCAGCGGGAGGTGCAGATACCAGGGCCAACCGACCAGGCTGTAACCGACGAACGCCGCGCCCAGCGACCCGATGAAGAACTGGCCTTCGGCGCCGATGTTGAACAGGCCGGCCTTGAAACCCAGCCCAACTGCCAGACCGGCGAAGATGTAGGGCGTGGCGGCCACCAGGCTTTCGGTAAAGGGCCAGATAGCCTGGCGGACGGCCGCCGCGTTCCCGTTCTGGAGCGCGCTGATGATCTCGCTCGGGCTGCCTATCGAGCCATAGAGGAGTGCGCCGTAGGCCCGCGCGATAGACTTCCAGGCTGCGGCAAACGCGGCGCCAGGCGCCTGAAAGAAGTTGCTGAAGGCGGAGACCACTGCAGGATCGGTGATGATGATGACAATCGCGCCGATAATCAGACCAGTCAGCACAGCCAGAAGGGGAATCAAGATCGTCTGCACCACCGCGCGGCGCCGGGAGCTCTGTTTGCCCCCCGGCGGAGCCTTGGCCGCTTCAGCCGCCGGCGAGGGAGTGGGAGTGACGGTCGGTTGCTGGTTGTCCAACATAACCTCCTCGGCGCTTGCGCCACGGGGTTCCGCCCGCGACGTCGCGGCCGCATCCGCTAGAAGACGCGCTCGATCGTGACTTTATCTTGGGCAGGCTGCGTAACCGCGACACCCTCTGCCGGCTTGATGCCCGCCATCAGCAGGCCCAGGTGCTCACGGCTGACCCCCAAAGCGGGGACAATATCGAGGATCTGGCCCTTATACATCACTGCGATGCGATCCGACAGCGCCATGATCTCGTCCAGTTCGGAGGACACGACGACGACCGCGGCGCCCTCGTCGCGCTTCTGGATGATACGCGAGTGGATGTATTCGATGGACCCGACATCGAGGCCGCGCGTCGGCTGAGCCGCAATCAGCAGCTTGATAGGCCGCGAGAACTCACGGGCCACGATGACTTTCTGTTGGTTGCCGCCGGAGAGCGTAGAGACGTTGACCTGGGCACTAGGTGTCCGCACGTCGAACTCATCGATCAGTTGCACGGACGTCGCCAGAATCGTATCTTCCTGCAGATTGACCCCCCGGGCAAACGGCGGCAGGTAATAGGTGTTGAGCGCAATGTTATCCGCGACCGGGAAGCTCAATACCAGGCCGTGCTTCTGGCGGTCCTCGGGCACGTGGGCCACGCCCTTCTCGATAATCTGGCGCGGGCTGGCGCGGCTCACATCCGTACCCAGGATACGCACCGTGCCGTTGGCCGGGGGCCGCAATCCGGTCAGCGCATAGACGAGTTCGGTCTGGCCGTTGCCCTGGACGCCGGCGATGCCCAGCACCTCGCCGGCATGGACGTCGAATGAGACGCCGTTGACCGCGATGTGGCCCAGCTCATCCCGCGCGATCAGGTCGTTCACTTCAAGGACCACATCGCCGGGGACGGCCACGCTCTTGGCGACCACAAGATTCACATCGCGGCCGACCATGAGCGACGCCAGATGCTGCGGGTCCGTGGTCTTCGGGTCGACCGTGCCGACGGAGCGCCCGAGGCGCAGCACCGTGATGCGATCGGCGATGGCCAGGACTTCCTTGAGCTTGTGGGTGATGAAGATGATCGACTTGCCGCGGGCCGTCAGCGATTGCAGCACCTTGAACAGATCTTCGGCTTCCTGAGGGGTCAGGACGGCCGTGGGTTCATCCAGAATGAGTATCTCGGCGTTACGGTACAGCACCTTGATGATCTCGACGCGCTGCTGCAGCCCAACAGGCAGGTCCTGGACATAGGCGTTCGGATCGACTTCCAGGCCGTGTTCGCGGCCGATTGCGTCGATGCGCCGCGCCACCTGCTCGCGGTCGAGCAGCCCATTGCGCGTGGTTTCGACGCCGAGCATGACGTTTTCGGCCACGGTCATCACCGGTACGAGCATGAAGTGCTGGTGGACCATGCCGATGCCCCGCGCAATCGCGTCATTCGGCCCCTCGATAAGCACCTTCTCGCCGCGCACCAGAATTTCGCCCTCATCAGGATGATACAGGCCGTAGAGGATGTTCATCAGCGTGGTCTTGCCGGCGCCATTTTCACCGAGCAGCGCCAGGATTTCGCCTTGCTCCAGGGTCAGGTCGATGTGGTCGTTGGCGAGCACGCCGGGGAAGGCCTTGGTGATGCCGCGCAGTTCGAGTACGGGTGCCATACCGGTCTCCTGCTCCAGATTTCACAAAGGGCCAGAGGAGCGCATGGTGGCTCCTCTGGCCCTTGTTCTCATGGGGTTACAGACCCAGAACGCCGTCGACGGTGATCTTGCCGTCAATGATGTCCTGCTTGATTTGGTCGAGCTCGGCCTGGAGCGTGTCCGGGACCTGGCTCTCGAAATCATGGAACGGCGCAATATCAACGCCGTTGGTCTCAAGGGTGCCCACGTAGGTGCCGCCCTTGAAATTACCGTCCACCACCATCTTGATGGCATCGAAGACAGCCACATCGATCTTCTTGATGACGCTGGTCAGGTACACTTCCTTGTACTCAGGCACGGATTCGTACCAGTCGGCATCGACGCCGATGATCATGCAGCCCTTTTCCTTGCAGGCCGCCGCGGAACCCTGGCCGACGGGGCCGGCCACCGGCATGATGATGTCCGCGCCTTCTTCCATCATGGACTCAGCGTAGCTGCGCCCATCATCCAGGGATTCGAAGTTGCCGGTGAACACGCCCTCATTCTTGGCGGTTTCCCAGCCGAGGACCTGGACGTCCGTGCCCTTGACCTGGTTGTGATACTTCACGCCGGCCTCGAAGCCCTTCATGAAGATCGAAACAGTCGGGATATTGATGCCGCCGAACGTGCCGACCACGCCGGTCTTGGTCATTGCGGCCGCGGCATAGCCCGCCAGGAAGGCCGCCTCATCGGTCTGGAAAGTCAGGCCCAGGACATTATCGAGCGCCACATCAGACCCGCAGTCCTTGCCCACGACCGCGCCTTCCCAGCAGTCCGGATAGTTGTAGTCCACGATGGCGAATTTCAAGTCCGGATTCGCCTTGGCGGCGGTGGCCGTGTCGATCGCCAACAGGAAGCCAACCGGCACAATGAGGTCCAGCTTCTCGCTCACGAACTGCTGCATGTTCTTGGCATAGTCCGCCTGGCTCTGCGATTCCAGGTACTTGCCAGCGATGCCTAGCTCTGCCTCAGCATCTTCGACGCCCTTCCAGGCCGACTGGTTGAAGCTCTTGTCGTCGATGCCACCCATGTCGGTAATCTGGCCAACAGTGATGCCTTCCGCGCTCGGGGCCGGCTCTTCGGCTGCCGGTTCCTCAACCGGAGCGGCGGTCGGTTCCGCAGGGGCCGCCGTCGGTTCTGCGGGAGCTGTCGTCGGGGCTGCAGCGGGCGCTTGGGTCGGTTGGGCACCGCCACCGCACGCGCTGACCAGCATGCTCAACAGGACCAAGACACCTAGTAGAGTAAACAGTTTGCTACGCATGTTGTTAAGTCTCCTCCCAATCGTGTGGATAGATATAGTAGACATTCCGAGTAAGTAGGGCGCCGCCAGTGCGCAAGAAAGGAACGGATGGCCCGCAAGCAATCGGAGGGATCAGCCCGAAGGTCCTCCTGCCGGGGCTAACGCTGCCGTCCGAGTAGGCAACCACCTCCTTTCGCCTCTGATGCGAGTGCGGCCAGGACCTGGCCGCGCATGGGGAAACCAGTTTGATCATCTCGAGACAAAGGCCCTCGTGGGGCGCCGCGGGCAGGCCACAGGGCCAAGGCCAAGTGTGTCAGTCCATTCTGACCGCCTGTCTGAGCATACATTATACTCTCGCTAATCTTGCGTCGCAAATTGCGATTGGCAAATCGCGGATTCCACGGGCGGGGGGAGCGGCAGTTTTGACAAAGGGCTGCGCACGACGTATAATTTTTATACTACTTGCTAGAGTAATTCGAGGCACGCGATGGCAATGCGAGAAATTATCACACTCGGCCACCCGACCCTGCGTCAGAAAGCGCGCAAGGTCACCCGGTTCGGGCCGGAAGTGCAACAATTGATCAACGATATGGTCGAGACGATGCGGGCCGCGCCCGGCGTGGGCCTGGCCGCGCCGCAGGTCGACGTGCAGGAACGCATCGTCGTGGTCGAGCTGCCCGCGGACGAAGAGGCAGGGCTGCCCGCAGAGCTATACGCGTTCGTCAACCCCGAGATTGTCAAAGCCTCGCGCGAGACCGAAGAAGGCGAAGAAGGCTGCCTGTCCATCCCCGGCTACATCGGCGAGGTCGAACGCTCGACCGAGATCGTGATTCGCGGCCAGGATGCGCTCGGCCGGCCGCAGCGCCTGAAGGCGCGCGACTACCTCGCCCGCATCTTCCAGCACGAGATCGACCACCTCGAAGGGGTGCTTTTCATCGACCGGGTGACGGATCCGAGCAAGATTCGGCACATCACCGCGGAAGAAGCGGAGAATGCCACCGGCGAGGTGGCCGAGGCCGCCGCACTGATGAAGTAGAGCGCAATACCAGGACTAAAAAGGGAGGGGGTTCTCACCCCCTCCCTTCATGTTTTAACTCAGCCGATCGCTCAGATGACGTCCAGCGTCTTCTCGGTCTGCGGGTCGAACAGGTGCATGTTGTCCATGTTCAACACCAGGTCGAGCGTCTCGCCGGGGCGAGCGTGCGTGCGCGGATCCACACGCGCGATGAACGACTTCTTCCCGCTCAGCAGGTACAGGAAGATTTCGTTACCCATCAACTCGGAGACATCCACATCGGCCTTGAGGGGCGCCGGGGTGATGCCGGGGGCCGCATATTGGGCCGCATAGATATCCTCAGGCCGGATGCCGAACACAACCTTCTTGCCCTTATGCTGCATGTAGCCGGCCTTCTTGCTCTCGGGGACGGTCACCTTGAACGTGCCGCCGTCCACGTACAGCTTGCCGTCCTGATCCACCACGGTCGCCTCGAAGAAGTTCATCGAGGGGCTGCCGATGAAGCCGGCGACGAAGACGTTGTTCGGGTGGTCGTACAGGTTCTGCGGCGTGTCAATCTGCTGGAGGATGCCGTCCTTCATGACCGCGATGCGGCTCGCCATGGTCATGGCTTCCACCTGGTCATGGGTCACGTAAATGAACGTGGTGCCCAGCCGCTGGTGGAGCTTGCTGATTTCGGCGCGGGTCTGCACGCGGAGCTTGGCATCCAGGTTGGACAGCGGCTCATCGAAGAGGAAGACCTTCGGGCTGCGCACGATGGCGCGGCCGACGGCCACGCGCTGGCGCTGACCACCGGAGAGCTGCTTGGGCTTACGGTCGAGGAACTGGCCGATGCCGAGGATCTCGGCGGCTTCCTTTACCTTCTTGTCGATTTCCGCCTTGGGCACCTTCCGCAGCTTCAGGCCGAACGCCATGTTGTCATAGACGCTCATGTGCGGGTAGAGGGCGTAGCTCTGGAACACCATCGCGATGTCGCGATCCTTGGGCGGCACGTCGTTGACGACGCGGTCACCGATCAGGATGCGGCCATCGGAGATTTCCTCCAGGCCCGCCAGCAGGCGCAGGCTGGTCGTCTTGCCACAGCCGGAGGGGCCGACGAAGACGAGGAATTCCTTGTCGGCGATTTCGATATTCAGGTCGTTGACGGCGATGACGTCACCGAACCGCTTGTAGACATGTTCGTAGGTTACACTGGCCATCGAAGTATGTGCTCCTTTAGAGGGATAGAATATGGATGTTGAGCAAAGCCCAGGAGCAGACTGGCTGACTCACCGGGCCGGCCAGGCAGACAGAACTATTCGGTCGAGCGGGCGATATCCCCGATTGAATCGCTAGGCCGCGCCTCTGCAAATCCAATGGCCAAGACCGGGTAAATCGAACGACTCGGGCGCCGCAGGCCGTAACCGCTCTGCCGGGCCGCGTCAAGTGCAAGATGGAAGAAGACAGATGGAAGATTGGCGACGGGCTGAGGGCGCCGCGCAACAGCGGCCATGACACACAGAACTCAGGCCCTGAGTAGCACACCTCCTGCACTGGAGCGAAGGTTCCCCGGAGGGAGTCCCCGATGGGGCAAGGTATTGCTGCTGTCCGCGCATGCTTGGCCGCACCGGACAGCCCGCAAACGTGGACTGTAGTCTAGCACACCTTGTGTGGGCTGCCAAATCGCGAAAATGCTGCGCGCGGCCACCGCGTGTATAATACGCACATGTCGCACGACTCGCCCACACAGCCGCGCTCCTGGGATGGCCTGCTGGCGCTCCTGGCGCTGGCGGCGCTCGTCGCCATCCTGTTCGCGCCGCCCCACAATCTGCTCGCCAAGGCCGACCGCGCCGCGTTCGCCGTGTGCCATCGCATCCCCGAACGCACCTTCAGCCTGAACGGCCGGCCGCTGCCCCTCTGCGCCCGCTGCAGCGGCACCTACCTGGGCACGGTAGCGGGCCTGGCCGTGCTGATCCTGCGTGGCCGCGGGCGGGCCAGCCGGCTGCCGGACCGCCGCGCCGTCGGCATCTTCGCCCTGTTCATCCTGGCATGGGCGCTGGACGGCGCGAACTCGTACCTGGCGCTGCTCGGCCTGCCCCACCTGTACGAGCCGAGCAACCTGCTGCGCCTCGTCACCGGCACGCTGCAGGGCCTGGCCATCGCCAGCTTCCTGTTGCCGGTTGCCAACCTCACCCTCTGGGCGATGCCCGCGCCCGTGCGGTCCGTCGACTCATGGGCCGGTCTGCTGTGGCTCCTGGTGGGCGGCGGGGCTGTCGTTGCCCTGGTCAGCAGCGAGCAAGCCTGGCTGCTGTATCCCCTCGCCCTGTTCAGCGGGTTGACCATCGTCGGGCTGTTCGGCCTGTTGAACACGATGCTGGTGCTGATGCTGCTGCGCCGGGAGGCGCGCGCCGTGCGCTGGGTCACGCTGGCTCCGCCCCTGCTGGTGGGCGGCGCGCTGGCCCTGGCCGAGCTGGCGACCATCGGCCTGGCGCGCGACTGGCTGACGGCGCGGTTCGGCCTGCCGTTTTGAGGCGCCAGGGCGGGCGTAAAGCCCAGGGCGGTTTCAGAGTGCATCAGGTGAACCCACCCGGCAACTGAAGTTGCGGCTACCGTTGCGAAGTCTGCCTTCGCAGACTGGAAACTAACCGACGCAGGTCGGTTTTGCAGTGGTAGCCGCAGTTTCAACTGCCAGGCAGAAGGCACGAGTGCAACATGATTTCGCCCTGCGTAAAGCCTGCCCCTACTTATGTGGGCGACGAGGCTGTGATATACTTGGCGCAGGCGCGCTGAAACATTCTGCGGGCCTATGCGTAAAGCTGATAGTACAACAAGCTGGCAACGCGTCACGTTGCAGTCAGTTGGCTGTCGGCCCAAAGACATGCAACGCGCTGCAATCATGGTAGGATAGCTGTAGGTTTTCGACACCCTGATAGGCATCGTCGATAAGGAGGAAGCTCTCATGGATTTCGGCAAGGCATTCACCTACGTCTTTGAGGACCCGGACTGGCTGCGCAAGCTCGGCATCGGCACGCTGCTCATGCTGGTGGGCATCCTCTTCTCCTGGCTCATCATCGGCCTGATTCCGCTCATCATCGTGCTGGGCTACACGGTGGTCGTGGTGCGCAACGTCATCAACGGCGACCAGTACCCGTTGCCCGAATGGCAGGACTGGGGCGGTCTTTTCATCCTGGGCCTGAAGCTGCTGGTGGCCCTGTTCATCTGGCTGCTGCCCGCCTTCATCGTGCTGGTGCCGGTCATGATCGGCGGCGCGTTGGCCGACAGCAATAACGGCAACCTGGGCGGCATGGAGACCATCGCCATCCTGCTCACAATCTGCGGCTCGTGCCTGATGATCCTGTGGTCGATCGTCGTGACGCTGTTCACGCCGGCCATCTACGTCCGCATCGCGCGCACCGACCGTATCGGCTCCGCCTTCGAGTTCGGCAAGCTGTGGGCCTTCACCCAGCGCAACCTGGGCGACGTGATCATCTCGATCCTGCTGGTCTGGCTGGCAGGTTTCATCGCCGCGATTGCCGGCATGCTCGGCTTCATCGCCCTGCTGGTCGGCGCGCTCATCACGATCCCCGCGGCCTCGCTCTGGCAATACCTGGTGCAGTCGCACCTGTTCGGCCAGATTGCGGCTAAGGATCGGACCTCCAACCTGGCTGAGGTGGAGGACCTGTAGTAACCGGACAGGGTTGACAGGATGATACAGGATTTTTGTCCTGTCCATCCTGTCAATCCTGTCCAGAATATAGGCTCCGGGGGTGGTTGCGGTGGTCGAGGTCTTATCTGCCTTTGGTCTGTCAGCGGCAACGGGGCTGAATGCCTATCTGCCGCTGCTGATTGTGGGCCTGCTGGCGCGCTATACCGACGTTATCACCCTCAGCGCGCCCTGGAACACCCTGGAAAACCCCTGGGTGCTGGGCGTGCTGGCCGTCCTGCTCGTCATTGAGATGGTGGCGGACAAGGTCCCGGCGGTCGATAGCATCAACGATGTCATCAACACGGCCATCCGGCCCGCCGCAGGCGCGATCCTCTTCGCGGCCAGCAGCAACGTCATCAGCGAGATGAGCCCGGCCTTTGCGATGGTGTGCGGCCTGCTCGCGGCAGGCAGCGTCCATGCGCTCAAGGCGACGGCCCGGCCCGTGGTGACGGCCACCACTGCGGGCATCGGCAACCCCGTTGTCAGCGCGGCGGAAGATGTCGTGTCGGGCGCGACGACGCTCATTGCGGTGTTTGTGCCGGCGCTCGCTGCCGTCGTCGTGCTGCTCGTGCTGGCGGTCGTCCTGTGGTGGTTCATCCGCCGGCGCAGCCGGCGCGCAGCAGCGGCATAAGTGTGAGTGGCGACCCTGCAACCTCCCCGTTAGTCTCGGTCATCGTCCCGGCCTACAACGCCGCCGCGACGCTGCCTGCATGTCTCGCTGCCCTTCAGCAGCAGGACTTCCCGCATTCGCAATACGAAATCATCGTGGTCGACGACGGCTCGACCGATGCGACAGCCGCGCTGGCCGAGGCTGCCGGCGTGCGCGTCATCCGGCAGCCCAACGCAGGCCCGGCGGCTGCACGCAATGCAGGGGCCGCGGCCGCATGCGGCGAGCTGCTGCTTTTCACGGACGCGGACTGTGCTCCGGAACCGGGCTGGCTGGCCGCGCTGGCCGCCGCGCTCGCGGAACCGGACGTCGCGGGCGCGAAGGGGGCCTACCTCACGCGGCAGACCGCGCTCGTACCCCGCTTCACCCAGCTCGAATACGAAGACCGCTACGACCGGATGGCCGGCGCAGCCAACATCGACTTCGTGGACACCTACAGTGCCGCGTACCGCCGCGAGGTCTTCCTGGCGAACGGCGGCTTCGACACCATCTTCCCGACTGCTTCGGTCGAAGACCAGGAGCTATCCTTCCGGCTGGCCGAGAAGGGCTACCGGCTCGTGTTCGTCCCCGCGGCGCGCGTCTATCACCGCCACAATCCCACGTTGCGCGCGTACGTCCGGCGCAAGTTCTACATCGGCTACTGGAAGGCGCTGCTCGCGGCCTGGCATCCGGCCCGGATGGTGCGTGATTCGCACACGCCGCAGACGCTCAAGGTCCAGATGGCGCTGGCTGCGGCCGCGTTGGGCGGGGCCGCGTTGGGCCTCGCCGCCCGGCCGGTCGCGCCGAAGGTGAGCCGGACCGCGCTGGCTGTCGCAGCCGCAGCCGCGGTCGGATTCCAGATCACCAGCCTCCCCTTCCTGGCCAAGGTCTGGCGCCGCGACTCTCGCGTGCTGCCTGCCGCAGCCGGGATGTTGTGGGTGCGCGCGCTCGCGCTGGGCATGGGGTTTGCGGCGGGGCTGGTGCGCTTTCGCGGCCAGTCGGGTGCGCGCCGTCCGCCGCTGACCCTGGTGCAGCGGACGGTCAAACGGGCGCTCGATGTCGGCCTGGCCGCTGCCAGCCTCGCCGTTACTGCGCTGCCGATGGCGCTCATCGCAGCCGCCGTGCGCCTGGATTCGCCCGGCCCGGTCCTGTTCAGCCAGATGCGCATCGGGCAAGACGGCCGTCCGTTTCGCATCTACAAGTTCCGCACGATGGTCGATGGCGCGGAGGCGCTCCTGCCTGAACTCGTGGACCTTGACCACCTCACCGAACCCGCGTTCAAGCTGCCGCACGACCCGCGCGTGACGCGCGTGGGCCGGTTCCTGCGGCGTTGGAGCCTGGATGAACTGCCCCAGCTCGTGAATATCCTGCGCGGGGAGATGAGCCTGGTGGGGCCGCGGCCCGAGGAGGCGGCGCTAGTCACACGCTACAACGATGACCAGCGGCGGCGGCTGGCCGTCAAGCCGGGGCTGACCGGGCCGATGCAAGTCAACGGGCGCGGCGACCTGCCGTTCGAGCAGCGCCTCGCCCTGGAGCTGAATTACATCGAACACTATGCGCTGCGCCGCGACTTCATCCTGCTATTGCAGACGATTCCGGCGGTCGTGAAGGGCGAAGGGGCCTATTGACTGAAACTAAAACACTTGTTTCTTTTTCCCTCTTATGTATAATATGGGGCTGTGAGCAACCACCAGATCAGCCCGGAGCTTGCCCAGAAGCTCGACACATTGCCCGAACGGCCGGGCGTCTACATCTACCGCTCCGCCGACGGCAAGATCATCTATGTGGGCAAGGCCATCGTCCTGCGCAACCGCGTACGGTCGTATTTCCACGCGCACGTCGAGCCGCGCACGCGCCGCCTCGTGACCGAAATCGCGGACCTGGAATGGATCGTCACCGACACCGAACTCGAAGCGCTGATCCTCGAAAACGAGCTCATCAAACGCCACCACCCGCGCTTCAACATCCGGCTGCGCGACGACAAGACCTACCCGTACATTAAGATCCATTGGCAGGACGACTTCCCGAAGGTCAGCATCGTCCGCCGCATGGAGCGCGACGGCGCACGCTACTACGGCCCGTTCACTTCCGCTTATGCCGTGCGCCAGACGCTCGACGTGCTGCGCCGCGTCTTCCCGTACCTGGATTGCGACCGCGTGATTACGGGCCAGGACCCCAAGCCGTGCCTCTATTTCCACATCAAGCGGTGTGCCGGGCCGTGCATCGGCGCGATCGACCGCGAGAACTACCGCCAGATTATCGACAACCTGTGCGCATTCCTCGAAGGCAACAGCGAAGGCGTGCTGCAATACCTGACGGAGCGGATGCAGGTGGCCGCGGAGCGGCTCCAGTTCGAGCGCGCGGCGCAGCTCCGCGACCAGATTCGCGCGGCCGGCCAGATTGTCGAGCGCCAAAAGATCGTCAGCGGCCAGCAGGAGGACGAGGACGTGATTGCCTTCGCCAAAGACGACCGGACCGGCGAGGCATGTGTGCAGGTCTTCTTCATCCGTCGCGGCAAGCTCATCGGCCGGGAGAGCTTCATCCTGGACGGCGCGCCCGCCGATGCCAACGGCGAACTCATCAGCGCGTTCGTCAAGCAGTTCTACGACGAGGCCGCCTTCGTTCCGCCCACGATCCTGCTCCAGAAGGACCTGGACGAGCGCAAGATCATCGAGCAGTGGCTGCGCGCGCGGCGCGGGGACAAAGTGGTCTTGAGCGTGCCCAACGAAGGACCCAAGCACGAGCTGATGCAGCTTGCGACCGATAACGCCACGACAACCCTGACTGCGCTGCAGGCGCAGTGGCAGGCCGACACCAACCGCCAAACCCAGGCGCTCAGCGAAATCCAGGAGGCGCTGGGACTGGATGCGCCGCCGGGCCGCATCGAGTGCTTCGACATTTCCACCCTGCAAGGCACGCACACGGTCGGCAGCATGGTCGTTTTTGCGAAAGGCGTGCCCTCCAAGAGCGATTACCGGCGCTTCAACGTCAAGGGGCGGGGGAACCTGGGCGAGCCGGATGACTATGCGGCGATGCGCGAGGTGCTGCGCCGCCGCTTCCGCCGCGCGGTCGAGGAAGCCGTCACCGACCCGGGCAGCAAGGCACGGGCTTCAACAGAAGCGTGGAAGCTCCTGCCCGACCTGCTGATCGTCGACGGCGGCAAGGGGCAGCTCGGCATTGCAATCGAAGTCCTGGCCGAGTACCAGCTGACTGAAGTTGTGCCGGTGGTGGGGCTGGCCAAGCAGCGCGAGGAGCTGTTCCTGCCCGGTCGCAGCGACCCGATCCTGTTGCCCCCGGGCACGCAAGGGCTATTCCTCATCCAGCGTATCCGCGACGAGGCACACCGCTTCGCCATCACCGCGCACCGCGCGCAGCGGGCCAAGGCCTCCATCATCTCCGAGCTGGACGCAGTGCCCGGCATCGGCCCCACGCGGCGCAAAGCCTTGCTCAAGCATTTCGGCTCCCTGGAGGCCATCCGGGCCGCCACCGTCGAGGAGTTGACTGCCGTGCCGGGCATGACCCTGAACGCGGCGCAGGCCGTGAGGGAGAACCTGTGATATGGCTCTGACGCAGGGCGAACTGGTCGAGGCCTGGGAACTCATCAAGCAGTCGCCGCTCGTCGCGAAGTGGCCCGGCTTTCGCGAGCGGATCCTCGTGGACCTGGACATCATCCCCTACGCACCAGGCGCCACGGTCTTCGATCCCCAGCAACCGCCCCTCTATCTGTACATCGTGGTCGAGGGCACGGTCGTGCAGCACTTGACGGAGGGCGGCCGCACCTGGCTGGAGCTCACCTTCAAGCCAGGGCAGTTCTTCGGCCAGCACGCCCTGTTTGCAGGCCGGTACGACTCCACGGCGCGAGTGACTGCGGCCGGCCCGGCACGCCTGCTGCGTATGACCGCGGCCCATCTGCGCATCGCAATGGAGCACAATCTGGCGCTGTATGAGGCTCTGCTGCACGACAAACTGGCAGCCCGGCTGCGTCGCATCCCGCTGTTGCGCAGCCTCACGGATGAGCAGGTGCAGCGGCTGGCCGAACCGATCGAGGAACGCGATTTCGCGGCCCAGGCTGCCATTCCGGTGCGCGATCAGCCGGGCATCTGGCTGGTGGAGTGGGGCCAGGTCGCCGTGACCGGCCCGGCCGCCATCGCCCACGGCGAAGGCGAAGGCTGGCGTATTACCGCGGGCAACTTCTTGGTCGCGCTCGGCAATGACGAACCCGGCACAGACGCCGGTCAGCAGCTCCGTTTCCACGGCAAGAACACGGCAGCCGATTCGGCCCAGGCCCACGTCAACTCACACCTGTTCTATCTGCCTGGCGCTCATGCCGGACGGCTCATTGCAACCTTCCCCGATATGGCCCGATTGCTGCAAGAGCCGTTGCGCATCTATGATGTCCTGGCCCAGGTGGACCAGTTCCAGGACCTCACGCCGGTCCAGCGCCAACACCTCGCACAATTCTGTGCCTGGGAGTTCGTCCCTGCGCGGCAGAACATCACGACGCAGGGAGCCACCGGCAACCAGTACATCATCATACGCGAAGGCGCGGCCCTGGTAACCGCCCTCGATGACAGCGGGCGGGAGCGGCCCAAGAATCGCTGGCTGCCGGTGCATGGCTACGGTGCGACTTCCCTCCTCGAAGGCCGGCCGCGCGATGCCACCGTGCGAGCGGTGCAAGGCCCGCAACAGGCAGATGGAATGACGCTTCTGGGCGCAGACATCATCTCGCTCGACCGCCGCGACATGCGCTATGCCTTTCAGGAGCGGCCCAACCTGTGGTCGCCGGATGTCCCGCTGGTCAGCCGGACCGCCGAAATCCAGGAGACGAAGGTTCCGTTTGATTGGATGCAGGAAGGCGAGGTACTCAAATGGCGCGGCCGGTCACACTGGTTCTGGCTGGTCGGGCCGATTCTGCCGGTGCTGATCTTCCTCACGCTCCTGCTGGTCTTCGGCTTCCTGGGCACGCGGGTGTTGACCGGGGCCGGGATTACTGCGGGACTCCTGATCGCGTTCATCATCCTGCCGCTGGGTGGGTGGATTGCCTACAACTATTTCGACGACTACTACGCGGTGACGAATCGGCGGGTGACACGCCGCGACCACCAGGTGCTGCTCTACCAGGCGCGCGTCGAAGCGCCGGTCGAGATGATCCAGGACGTGACCGTGCAGACGAATTTCTGGGGCCGCCTCTTCGGCTATGGCGATGTGACCATCCGCACCGCGGCCAAAGTCGGCTCCATCAACTTCCGCCATGTGCCGGAGCCGGACGATGTCAAGGAAGCCATCGAAGAGCAGCGCATCGAGACGCTCGCCGCGGCGCGCGGCCGCCAGAAAGAAGAACTGCGCCACGGGTTGATGAGCGGACTGAAGATCTCACTGCCTGTTGCGGAGCGCGCTCGCGCGCTGGGCAATCCCCCACGACCGCAGCGCGAGGGCTTCTGGCGCTGGCTCAGCCGGCCTGCGCCGGCCGAGCGCAAGACCGTGCTGCCGACGGCCCCACGGCCCAGCAGCCTGTTTCGCCGGTTGACCCCGGAAAGGTGGCGTGAAGTGTTGTTTGGCCCGCCCCCACCCCCACCGAGAACGCTCTCCGGTGATAGCCTGTGGCGCAAGCACTGGTTGAACCTGGTCGCGCGCACCGGTCTGCCGTTCCTGTCGATGATTACCCTGCTCGTGCTCGGCGTCTTGCTGGCGCGCGACACGCTGGCCCTGCCCGCGGGGATCGACCTGGCGGGCGAGGCGCTGTTCGCCGGCTGGTTCGTGCTGCTGATCTCGGCGCTGGCCTGGTTCTTCTGGAACTACATCGACTACCGCAACGACATCTACGTCGTGACCGACGACCGCATCATGGACATCGAGATGAAGCCGCTGGGGTTGTTTGCCAAGCGCCGCGAGGGTGGGCTCGACCGCGTGCAGAACGTGGTCTACGTGCAGAACGGCCTGGTGGCCAACATCCTGAACTACGGCGACGTCATCATCAGCACGGCTGCGGCGGACGAGGGCTACACCTTCCTGATGGTGCCGAACCCCAAGCTGGTGCAGGCGACCGTGTTCCAAAAGCTCGACGCATTTCGCGCGCGGCAGGAGCAGAAGCGCACCGCAGACCGCCAGCGGGAACTCATCGAGGGGCTGGAGGTGTATCACCGGCTGATGGGCCGCGGCGGCTCCTCGTCCCAATGGGACGAGGGACAATGACGTACTATCCCAGCATCCTCAATGACGTCATCGGCCCCGTGATGCGCGGGCCATCCAGCTCCCACTGTGCAGCCGCATTGCGCATCGGCCGGATCGCCCGCGACCTGATGGACGGTGAGATCGAGCACGTCCTCGTCGAGTATGACGCCCATGGCTCCCTGGCCACCACACATGCGAGCCAGGGGTCCGACATGGGCCTGCTGGGCGGCCTCGCAGGTTGGGACGCGACCGATGAGCGACTGGCAGAGTCTGCTCGCTGGATCGATGAAGCAGGCATCCGCGTCGAGATCCGGATCGCTGATTTCGGCGCGGAACATCCGAACACCTACCGCCTGACGCTCAGCAATCTGACCGAACAGCACACCGTGATGGCGATCTCCACCGGCGGCGGGATGATCGAGGTAGTGGCGATTGACGGCGTCCCCCTGTCGTTGGCCGGCGACTACTTCGAGACCCTGCTGTACCTCCATACAGATGGGGCCGAGCTTCTCAGCTACCTCCATCAGCACATAGAGGCCGACGAGATCGCGCTGCGCCGCGGTGCGGAGACGCAGCTCGTTGAGATCAAGGCGCAGCGCGCTCTGGACCCCGAAGTCGCGGCCGTGCTCCGTTCGCGGTTCGGCATCGAGCGCCTGAAGCAGATTGCCCCCGTGCTGCCGGTGCTGTCGCATCAGGACATGCGCGTCCCGTTCATCACCTGCGAGGAAATGCTCCGGTACAACACCGGACTCGACCTGGAACTGTGGGAACTGGCGCTGAGGTACGAGAGCGCGCGCGGCCAGCTGTCTGAGGGGCAGGTGTTCGAGCGCATGGCAGAGATCGTGCAGATCATGCACGCATCCATCCTCAAAGGGATCGAAGGCACGCGCTACGCCGATCGCATCCTCGGCTGTCAATCCGGCGGCTATCGCGCCCGTATGGCTGAAGGCCGGCTGCTCGATGGCGGGATGCTGAACCGGATCATCCTCTACGTCACAGCCATGATGGAAGTAAAGAGTTCGATGGGCGTCATCGTCGCGGCGCCGACGGCCGGGGCGTGCGGCGGGCTGCCCGGCGCCTGCATCGGCGCGGCGAGCGAGATGGGTCTGTCATCTGACGAGATCACTAAAGCGATGCTGGCTGCCGGCATGATCGGCGTCTTCATTGCAGCCCACGCCACTCTTGCGGCGGAGACGGGCGGCTGCCAGGCAGAGTGCGGCGCCGGGTCAGGCATGGCCGCGGCCGCGTTGATCACGCTGGCGCAGGGCACGGCCGGGCAAGCCGTTACGGCCGCATCCCTGGCGCTGCAGAACATCCTGGGGATGATCTGCGACCCCGTCGCAAACCGGGTCGAGGTGCCTTGCCTCGGCAAGAACGTGCTGGCGGCCAGCAACGCACTCGCCTGCGCGAACATGGCGCTGGCCGGCTACGACCCGGTCATCCCGCTCGACGAGGTGATCGAGACCATGGATCGCGTCGGCAAGGCCCTCCCGCGCGAGCTGCGCTGCACAGCCCTCGGCGGGCTGTCCGTCACGAGGACATCGCGTGAGGTCGAGCTGAAACTCAGCGCCCGGAGCACAGCATGAAAATCACCGCCATCGAAACCATTCCGGTCAGCGCCCCCGTAGGGCGCTTCAGGGACGGCATGGACAAAGTCGCGGGACACGACGCGCCCGCGCGCTACCACAAGGGGCGGGTTCTGGAGATCGTGCGGCCGCGCAATGCCGACGGCTTCATGGTCCTGTCGAATGTCATCGTCAAGATTCACACCGATGCGGGGATTACCGGCATCGGTGAGGCGGCGTGCGACCAGACCGAGCCGGTCGAGGTCGTGCGGGCGATGCTCGACCGCCACATGGCGCCCAAGCTGATCGGCGAAGACCCCCTGGACTGGCGGGTGCTGATCGATCTGATGAGTTGGGAGTCCGCCAGGGGCGCCGCCCGTTTCTCGACCTCAGGGATCGACCTGGCGCTCCACGATCTCGTTGGGAAGATCCTCCGCGTGCCGGTCTATACGCTGCTGGGCGGCTGCCGCCGCGAGAAGGTCCTCGCCGGGATCGAGGTGCCGCGCGGCACGCCGGAGCATATGGCCGAGCACAGCTACGAGTACTACCAGCAGGGGATTCGCGGGATCAAGGCGAAGGTCGGCTCGGACCCGGTGCGCGACGCCGAGTGCATCCTGGCAATCCGCCAAAGGCTCGGCCCCGACATCAGTCTGCGCGCCGACGCCAATTGCGGCTACACCCTCAGCGAGGCGAAGACCTTCTGCAAGCTGGTCGAGGCATCCGGCGCGGGGCTGGAACTGCTCGAACAGCCGCTGGAGACGCACGACCTGGCGGGCTTCCGGGAGCTGCGGAACGCCACCGCGCTGCCCATCGAGGTGGACGAAAGCGCGTACAGCCTGTCCATGGTGCACCTGATCCTCAAACACGACGCCGCGGATATCATCAACACGAAATGCGCCAAAGCGGGCGGGATCAAGGGGGTCACGGAGTGGGCCGCGGTCGCCGAGGCGGCGCAGCGGCCGATCGTCATCGGCACCGAGTGGGGGCTGGGCCTGAAGGTCGCCGCGAAGCTGCACCTGGCCGCGGCGCTCAAGAATGCAGACCCCGTGGTGGAGTTCACCGAGATGATGATCCACGAGCTGCTGCTGCGGGAACCGCTGCGGCTGGAAGACGGCTATCTCCGCGTCCCCACGGGGCCGGGGCTGGGGTGGGAACTCGACGAAGAAAAGATCGAGGCGTTCAGGACACGCGAATCTTGACTTTGTGGTGCTCGCGACGATAATTCCAATAGGAAACACCACGACAAGAGATTCAAGTTGGTCGTGGCAGAAGCTGCCTGGGAGGCACAACCGGCGCCCGATACGGCGATGGCGGTACGCGTGGCTGCTGATGAAAAGATGTTGCAGCAGCAAGTCAGGCAAGCCGGCAGGCGTTGGGATGCGCAGCGGAGGGTGTGGAGCTTGCGCTACGAGCGAGTCATTGCGCTCGGCTTGCAGGAACACGTAATCGGGCGCTGGGAAGGGACGAGCCAGGATGCACGTCCTGGCTCGTGAATCGCATGTATCTACATGTATATGGTATATATCTATATGTAGATATATATGCGGCATAATCAATAGCTAGGCGTAGCAATGATCTGGGCACGCGATCGTGAAGAGGCGGCGTCACCATGTCTGAGCTAGATCTTGAACTTTCAATCTGGGTGGAGGAAGAAGAGCTCGGCAAAGGCAAAGTAATAGAACACGAGGGCGAGCGTTATGAAGTGAAGATTCCCAAAGAAATCCATGAAGTGGTGACGGTTCGGCTTAGCGGACTCGGAAAAACGGAGGGCAATAGGACAGGGAGTCTCCTACTCCATGTTCGGCTTAACAAAGGAGCTGACATCAGAAAAAGCCTTTGGCTCTCCGAAACGTCTGCCAGAAATGGGACAGATAAGGTGCTGCGAATTGACAAGGAAAAGAAAATCCGAATCCTGATTCCGGAGAAAAGCCGTGATGGCTTAGTCCTCCGCCTAAGAGGATTGGGCCAAAAACCAGCGTTTAGATGGGGTCGGCCATTCCTCCACCGAAAGAGAGGGAACCTGCTGGTCAAGCTATGTGTTTACCCGGATGACATTACGCCAGCGTACGGATCATTCGAAAATCTTAGCACCGATGAAATGGCTTTGGAGGGTTGGGTATATCGAAAGATCGATGAAATCAGCTACAAAATGGGCGAGTCTTCTTTTGTCCTCAATCCAATTCGGGCCGATACCGTTGCGGATCTATTCAATGAGTATGGTTGGAGAGGGATTTTTGATGCTCTCGTCGGTCACTTGAAGCTAACCCATCTCAGGATAACGCTCAAGACCTCTGATTCTAGTGCTTTGCCAGGTGAGTGTCAGAAAACAACCACCTTTCGCAACCTCACGCCTGAGGCATCAAGCTATGTGGTAACGATCAATAGCAAGTTTTTAGACAATCCGTTTTCTATTGCAGCCATCATGGCGCATGAATTGTGTCATGTGGTGTATTACGAAAGACTTGATGATGGGCTTCAGTCGGTTCTATCCTCCCTTCCATCTGAAAAGCCATCCGTATGGAGTCCTAAGGCTGAAAAGGATCTTCGAGAATTGGAGCGTACGGTTGATCTCTTGGTGTTCATGTTCAAGCTTGGCGAATTCCAACTCCGTACGTCCAGAGATAGGCGACTTACACTTGGGTATTTCAACCAAGTCGTATTCGAGAGGATTCAGGTGATCGTTTCAAGGAAGCGGAGCTCATTCTGAAGCCGGAGTTCCCATCATGGATGCGGGGCGCGTTTTGTCGGTCTACTTTTTGGACCTTGCCTAACACTGCTTGCACCTGGTGCCTGCGGCGGTGAGGTCAGGGGTCGCGAAAGTGTGTGAGCCGCAGGCGCAGGTAAACCGGGCCGTTAGGCCACAAAGAAGGAACAGCGCGATGCCTCGATACTTGATTTCGTTTGATGACGGCGCGATGGACCACATTCCCGATGAAGATTGGGCGGCGGTAGGTGAAGCGTCACACAAGGTGGTTCGGGAGGCTAAGGCCGCAGGGGTCTGGATTTTCGGCGGCGGTGTCCAGCGCCAGCAAGCGACCATTGTTGCGACAGACGGGACCATCTCAGGCGGACCCGTGCCGGAGACAAAGGCGGTGATCGGCGGGTTTTCGATCATCGAGGCGCCGTCACTTGAGGAGGCGCTGGTTTGGGCCGCCAGGATCGCCGCTGCCTGCCGGTGCGCACAGGAGGTCCGTGAGATCATGTTCGACCCGGAGTCCTGATTGAGCCGGGAGCGGGTTTCTACAACTGCCCGCGCGATCGTCTCTACGCCGGTATGGCCGGGTAACTTTGCAGCATCCCCGCCTGACGCATTGTCGCCTCCACGTCGTCGAGTTCCAGCGGCGCAGCGGCCGTGAAGTTCTCGAACCCATCCTCGGTGATGAGCAGCGTGTCCTCCGACCGGATGTACAACTGCTCTTCGGGCACGCGCAGCGTCGGATCCAGCGTGAGCACGACCCCCGGCTGGAGCGGCTTGCCGCGATAGTGGCCCACGTCATGCACTGCCATGCCGACCGGATGCGTCATGTGATACGCCCACCGGAGCGCGTCGCGCGCGCCCTGTTCGTAGACCGGTTTCGACCAGCGCGTAGATTCGACCACGGCCCGCATCCGCTCGGCCGCCTCCGCCGTAATCTGCTCCGCAGTCACGCCGGGCCGGATGAGAGCGAGAAACGCCTTGTGATACTCCACCACGAAGCCGTATAGCTCGCGCTGCACGTCGCTGTACCGTCCGTTGACCGGCCACATGCGGCCGATGTCGCTGGTGTAGTAGCGGTAGTCGGGGGCGCAGTCCACCAGGACGAGGTCGCCGTCCATGAGCTGCGCGTTGTTCGCCCGGTAGTGGCCGAAGCGGATGTTGGCGCCGCTCGCGATGATCGCGCGATACCCCGCGTCGCGTGCGCCGTTGACCAGGTAGGTGTAGCGCATCACCGCGTCCAGTTGATGCTCCCAGGCGCCGGGCCGGGTCGAACGCAGCGCCTCGATGACCCCCAGCGCGCTGAGCTTGCCGGCCATCCGTAGCAGCTCGGCTTCACGCGGACTCTTGATGAACCGCAGTTCGTTCAGGATGGGCGTGAGGTCCCGGATCTCGGCCGCGGGACAGCGCTGGTGCAGCAGCGCGACGAACCAGCGCATCCGATCCGGCCGGCCGTCCCACGGATCCGAGAACACCTCGCGTTGCGCGGCCGCCAGGGTGTCCCAGCTCATCAGCGCGCCTTCCGCCATGCGCAGCAGCGTATAGAGCACCTTCGCCCCATCGACAAAGCGGCTCAACTCCTCGATGCCATGCACCGCATCCACGCCGGTCAGGGCACGCGCCGTCTCAGCATTGTCCGCCGAGAGGAGCTCGCCCTCGTTCTCCACCCGCTGTCGCGATTGATGCGGCAGGAACAACGCGCACGTCTGCGAACGGCCATCCAGCAGCAGGTACGCGTGGGGTGTCTCGACGCCGCAGAGGTAGTAGAAGTCGTTCGTCTGCCGGAAAAGGTCGTGGCTGCTCTCCTTCTCCGCGCCCTGGATCAGGGCCACCGCATCGCTGCCGATGGCGTCAAGGACGCGCCTGCGCCGGCCGGCCAGTTCGTCAGGGGTGAAGTCTTGCTGAAACATGGGGGGTCCTCTAATCTGGGGGCGCTACGCGGCCAACTCGTGCGCGTGCTCAGCGAATGCGGCCAGCAGCGCGGATGTGGCCCGCACATCATCCATGTGGGCCAGCTGGACGGTCGAGTGCATGTAGCGCGTCGGCGCGCCGATGGTCGTGCTGAGTGCGCCGAGCTTCGTCCGCTGGATCGCCGAGGCGTCGGTGCCTCCGCCGATGTTGCGCTGGAAGGGGATGCCCGCGCGCCGGCACAGTTCGACGAGGAAGCGGACCAGGTGCGGGCTGCCCAACGTCAGCCGATCCATGACATAGATGCCCGTGCCCTGCCCCAGGGTGCAATGCTTCTCGTGATCGGCGATGTTCGGCACGTCCCAGGCCAGGCTGCCGTCGATGGCGATGCCGAAGTCCGGTTCGATCGCATAGGCCGCCATCGGCGCGCCGCGCACGCCCAGCTCCTCCTGCACCGTGCTGACGGCATACACATCCACCTCGGTCGGGCCCAGGCGCTTCATGGCCTCGATCATGCAGTACACGCCGAGCCGGTCATCGAAGTTCCGGCCGGTGATTACCTGGTCGTTCAGATAACGGAAATCCTGGTCGAGGCTGATCACGTCGCCGATTTCGACGTTGGCCGCCACCTCATCCCGCGGCAAGGCCAGGTCAATGTAGAGATCCGCCAGCTCCGGCGCTTTCGGCGGCTCGCCGCTCTGCTTCGATCCCAGGATGCGGGGCGCGATCACACCGTGCATCTGCCGCCGGCCATGCACGATGACCCGCTGGGCAATCAGATTACAGGCATCGAATCCGCCCACCGGAGTGAAGCGAATGAAGCCGTCTGCATCGATGTGCGTGACCATCAGGCCGATTTCATCCACGTGCGCGGCGAACATGACCTTGCGCGCCTTCTCATTCCCGGCGGCAGCGCGTTTCAGCCCGATGACATTCCCGACGCGGTCGCGCCAAACCTTGTCGCACACGCCTTCCAGTTCGGCCATGACGAGCCGTTGGACCTCATCTTCGAAACCCGACACGCCGGGGATCGTGCACAACGTCTCCAACAAGTCCATTGACGCACCCTTTCGCGGGATCGGCGACGACGATCAGCCCTTCGCCCGGCTGCGCAGCCGGCGGATCAGCCAGCGCAGCGCCAGCACCAGCAGCACGATGGGCAGCGCAATCAGGATGAGCAGCGGCAGCACGTAAATGATGATCCAGATGATGGCCTCACCGAGGAACTGGATCGAATTGACGAGCGCCCGGCCCGCCGCCTTGAGCGTTTCGAGCGGCCGCCAGCCCGGCTCCACGACCGGCTTCGCCAGCACATCGGGGATGAGTTCGAGGTTGATCGTCGCCAGCGCGGTCATCGTGCCGAGATACTGCATCCGCCCTTTAACCTGCTCGATCTCGCCCCGTATGCGCGCCAGCTCCCGGTAGACGGCCAGGATGTCTTCCGCGCTCTGCGTCCGCTCGCGCACCTCGGTCAGCAGCGTGCGCAGCTCCAACTCGGTCGCTTCCAGGTTGGTCAGTTGGGCGGTCAGGTCGCTGAACTCCTCGGTCACATCCTCCCCGCGGATGTTCTCCGTCTCCACGCGCACTGCATAGCTCTTGAGCGCGGCAAGCGTCGCATCCAACTGCGCGGCGGGCACGCGCACGGTCATCCGGGCGCGCACCTGCTCGCCCTCGCGCCAGGCGCTCGCATCCGCAATGTAGCCGTCAAGGCTGGTCACCAGATCGCTCACGGCATCGCGCACCTGCTCCGTGTCGGTCACGACCAGGCTCAGGTCCACCGTGCGAATAATCATCCGGGCAGCCACACTCGCATCGCCCTGCTGCCCGCCGAAATCGGCTTCACCCGCGACCGGCTCCTGCGGCGCCGCGGCCGGCGCCTCGGATGCGGTGTTGGCGGCCCTGGGCGGAGCCGCGCAGGCCACCACCAGCCCCAACAACAATACAAGACCCATGATAGCTCGTTTCATGGCTTCTCCTCCACGCTTGCGCGAGCAGCCAGCAAATACTGGTTGCAAGAAAGAGACGTGAACGTGCAGTCGGCGGTTCCCCGACAATACGATGTTACCAGCCAAAGGCCAGCCGGTTAATCAGCCGTTCGGGCAGGTGCGCGGTGCGCATGTGCGCCTGCGTGACCTCGATGGGGTAGGCCACGCGGCGGGCCTCCCACGTCGCGGCATCGGTGTCCAGGATGGCGTAGGCAGACCGGGGATCGTTGTCGCGCGGCTGGCCCACGCTGCCGGGATTCAGAATGATGCGCCAACCGTCGCCCAGCACAATGCGCTTACCGAACACCGGCACGAGCGCACGCACCTTGTGGTCAGACTCGGACTGAACGTAGAGCATGGGTATGTGCGTGTGGCCGACCAGGCAAAAAGGCGTCGAGAAGTTGTCGAAGTTGGCTGTCGCAATCGAGGGATACAGGATGTATTCCCACACCGGATCGCGGGGGCTGCCGTGCGTCAGCGTGAACGCGCCCTGCACGAGCGGCTGAGAGGGCAGGCTGCCCAGCCAGGCCATGTTCTCCGCGCTGAGCTGCTCGCGCGTCCAGAGCACCGCGCGCTTTGCTTCGGGGTTGAAGTCATCCACGTCCATGCGGCTCAACGCGGCCCAGTCATGGTTGCCCACGACCGCGGTCGCACCGAGCTCGCGGATGCGCGCGACGCACTCGTCCGGCTCCGGACCGTAGCCGACCGTGTCACCCAGGCACCAGACCGCGTCGTATTCGCCCGCCGCATCCGCCAAGACCGCTTCGAGCGCGGCCAGGTTGGCATGAACATCCGAGATAATCAGTACGCGCATGCATGACACTCCTGAGTTCGATCCAATCGACTCATGTTACCACAGCTTCTGCCCAACGCAGAACACAAACCCGGTTTTTGTGCGAAGCGCAGCTTCGCCGAGAAACCGGGTTTCTAACGATTCGGTTACCCACCAGGGCGGTTTCATAGTGCGCCAGGTGAACCCGCCTGGCAACTGAAGTTGCGGCTACCCTTGCGAAGTCTGCCTACGCAGACTGGAACTAACCGGCGTAGGCCGGTTTCGTAGGGGTAGCCGCAGTTTCAACTGCCAGGTGGAAGGCCCGATTGCAACATGACTTCGCCCTGGTTACCCACGGCTTAATCTTGGTCCGCACCCGCACTCTTGGTATAATAGCCGCCGACTATGCAAATGAAACCGTGGACCATCATCACGCACAGCGCCGCAGCCACGCAGGCGCTCGCTGCGCGCCTGGGCCGCGCACTCGCTGCCGCACACCCGGACGCGGGCGCAGTCCTGGCCCTGTCGGGCGACCTCGGCACAGGCAAGACCACGTTCGTGCAGGGGCTCGCATCGGGGCTCGGCATCACCGCACCCATCACCAGCCCGACCTTCGTCCTGGTCAACCGCTACCGGCTGCCCGACGGCCGGCGCCTCCACCACGCGGACTGCTACCGGCTCAAGGATGCCCCGCTGGAAATGTGGGACATCGGCCTGGATGACCTGCTCGCCGGCGACGATATCGTCGTCATCGAGTGGGCCGACCGCATCCCCGGCCTGCTGCCCGACGACCATCTCGAGGTCGCGTTCACCTACGTGGATGACACCCAGCGCAGCCTCACCTTCACCCCGCACGGCGCAGCCTGGGCTGAATTGCTGGCGCACCTGCAAGCCGCGGCAGAGAGCGGCCTGCCGGAGACCCTCGATGCTCCTTGCCATTGATACGTCCACCCGCCAGGCGGGCATCGCACTCTACGACGGCGACACGGGCCTGCTCGCGGAGTACAACTGGCACTCGGCCAACCGCCACACCGAAGAACTGCTGCCCGCGACGGCTCAGATGCTGGACCGGGCAGGTCTCACGGCTCGTGATCTGACCGCGGTCGGCGTCGCCATCGGCCCCGGCTCGTTCACCGGCCTGCGCGTCGGCCTGGCCGCAGCCAAAGGCCTGGCGCTGGCGCAGGGCCTCAAGCTGGTGGGCGTCTCCACGCTCGACTTCACGGCCTATGGGCACCAGGCGCAGGCCCGGCCCGTCATCGCGCTGGTGCAGGCGGGCCGCGGCCGCGTCTGCTGGGCACGTTACGAACATGGGCCGGCTGGTTGGGCCGCGGGTGCGCCCTACACGCTGGCAAGTCTCCCTGCGCTGGCCGCGGCCATCACCGAGCCGGTGGTCTTCGTCGGGGAGTTGAGCCAGGCCGACCGGCACACATTGGCCGGTCTGCTGGGCCCCGACCGCGCCGCCTTCCTGCCGCCGGCGCTCTCATCCCGCCGCGCCGCGTGCCTCGCCGAGCTGGCCTGGGCGCGCCACGCCGCCGGGCAGTGGGATGACCCGGCGACGCTCAGCCCGCTCTACATGCAGCAGCCGGACGGGACCGTCACGCCGGCCCCGGCATCGGCATAACGAGGCCCCATGACGCTGCCCATCATCACGCCGCTGACCCCCGCCGACCTGGATGACATCATGCTGCTGGAGCGCCGCGCCTTCAAGGACCCCTGGACGCGGCAGATGTACTACGTGGACCTGACCGACAACTTCATGGCGACGTACCTCGCGCTCCGGCCCGATCCCCACGCAGTGGAGGCGGCGTGCCTGCCGCGCATCCTGGGCTGGGGCGGCTTCTGGCTGATGGTCGACGAGGCGCACATCTCGACCATCGCCGCGCACCCGGATTGGCGCGGCTGCGGGCTGGGGCAGTGGCTCATGGTAGCCCTCATGCAGGCCGCGCTGGAGCGGGGCGCGGTGCGCTCGACCCTAGAGGTGCGCGTCAGCAACACGCCGGCTATGCGGCTCTACGAGAAACTGGGCTATGAGATCACAGGCAAACGCCGCCGCTACTATCGTGACGGCGAGGACGGTCTGATTATGACAACGCCAACCCTGGCCGATGCGGCGCTGCAGGCCCGCCTGGCCGCTGCGCGCACCGAGGCGATGACCCGCGCGGCCCGCTGCTTCGAACCAACGGAGGCGCGGCATGAACCGGAGTGATTCGCTGGCCCAGGTCGCCGCGGAGGTGCACGTCTGCACGCGGTGCCCGCTCGCACTGAGCCGGACGCACGCAGTGCCGGGCGAAGGCCCGGCGGATGCGCGCATCATGTTCATCGGGGAGGGACCGGGCCGCCACGAGGACCTGCAGGGCCGCCCCTTCGTGGGTGTGTCCGGCCGCTACCTGCAAAGCCTGATGGCCGAAATCGGGCTGGAGCGCAGCGCGGTGTTTATCACCAACGTGGTCAAGTGCCGCCCGCCGGAGAACCGCGACCCGCAGCCCAATGAGCTGGCCGCGTGCCGCGCATACCTGGACCGGCAGCTTGCCCTGATTCAGCCGCGCGTCGTCGTGACGCTGGGCCGTCACTCGATGGCCCGCTACTTCCCCGGCCAGTCCATCACCCGGATTCACGGCCAGGCGAAGCGGATCGGCCACACCTACTACCTGCCGCTGTTCCACCCGGCCGCGGCGCTGCGCCGGGACGACTGGCGCGCCGATATGCTCAAAGATTTCCAGCAGATACCCATCCTGCTGGCTGAACTGGAAAAGACAGACTGACTATAGGAGGTTCTGATTGGCGGACTCACCCCTGCGCGTGATCACCCTGGGCGGTTTCGGGGAGATCGGGAAGAACCTGCTGGCGCTGGAATACGAGAACGACATCCTCATCATCGACGCTGGGCTGATGTTCCCGGAAAGCGACATGCTGGGTATTGACCTTGTGTACCCGGATATCACCTATCTCACTCAGCGGGCCGACCGGCTGCAGGCCATTGTCCTGACGCACGGTCACGAAGACCACATCGGCGCGCTGCCTTATTTGCTCAAATATCTCGACGTGCCGGTCTATGCGACCGCGCTGACGCGCGGGCTGGCCGAGATCAAGCTCAAGGAGGCGGGGCTGCTGGCCGACAGCGAGCTGCACACAGTGACCTCCGCCGACGTGCTCGACCTCGGCTGCTTCCGCGTCGAGTTCTTCCATGTGTGCCACAGCATTCCGGACGCGGTCGGCATCATCGTCCGCACGCCCAGCGGCACGATCGTCCACGCGACCGACTTCAAGTTCGACCAGGACCCGGTGGACGGCAAGCTCACGGAGGTCGACAAGCTGCGCCGCGTGGGCGACCAGGGTGTGCTGCTCCTGATGTCGGATTCGACCAACGCCGACAGCCCCGGCTTCACACCCTCCGAGCAGCAGATCAACGCCACCCTGCAGGATATCATGGCTGCTGCACCAGGCCGCATCATCCTCGCGACCTTCGCGTCCAACATCTCGCGCATCCAGCAGGTGCTCAACATTGCACGCGCGAACGGCCGCCGCGTCGGCGTCATCGGCCGCAGCATGGTCAACAACGTGCGCATGGCCGCGGCCCTGGGCTACCTGGACACGCCCTACGAAGACCTGCTCGGCACCTCGGAGATGAACAACCTGCCGCCGGAGCAGGTGGTCATCGTCTGCACGGGCAGCCAGGGAGAGCCGAGCGCAGTGCTCGCGCGGCTGGCCGCCAACGAGCACGCACAACTGCAAATCCAGGCGGGCGACACGGTGGTGCTCTCCGCGACGCCCATCCCCGGCAACGAGGAAATGGTTAACCGCATCATCAACGACCTGTTCCGGCTGGGCGCGGACGTCATCTACTCGGACCTGTGCGACGTGCATGTGTCGGGCCACGGCAGTCGCGAGGACCTGAAGCTCATGCTGTCGCTGACACGGCCACGCTTCTTCATACCCATGCACGGCGAGTACCGCCATCTCGTGCTGCACGCGCGGCTCGCGCGCGAGGCCGGCATCCCCGCCGAGAACATGCTCGTCGTGGAGAGCGGCCGAGTGGTCGAAGTCTGGCCCGACCGCATCGCGCTGGGCGAAGAGATCAATGGCGGGCACGTGCTGGTGGACGGCCTGAGCGTGGGCGACATCGGCGCGGCGGTGCTGCGCGACCGCAAGCATCTGTCGCGCGATGGGTTCCTGGTTGCGATGGTCGCGATTGACCGCGCCACCGGTGACGTGGTGGCCGACCCGGAAATCCTGACGCGCGGCTTTGTGTACGTGGCGGAATCCGAGGAACTCATCGAGGGAGCGAAGGATCGCATGTGGCAGGTGCTGCGCACGCCCGGCGCATCGTCCTCCGCGCGCAACAAGATCAAGGATGTGCTGAGCCAGTACTGCTATAACCGCACCGGCCGCCGCCCGCTGATCCTGCCGCTGGTGTTTGAAATATAACCGCAGAGATTGCACCGCGCAGACGCGAAGGACGCTAAGTTTCTCTATCTGACCTGGCGTTCTTCGCGTCTGCGCGGTGCAAAGACTTATTCCGTCGGCGGCTCGATGGTGACGGGTTCGTTCACATTCATCAGCCGCATCGTCGCATCCATGTTCATCCGGATGCGCGCATCCGGGTTGTCCAGCTCTTCGCCCATGGACATGATCATGCCGATCAGCATGCGCTGCTGGCGGAGCTGCAAGTCACCCGTCGTCAGCCAGACCTCTACATCGATGGTCATGTCCTTCAGCAGCGCCGCGATATCCTCAGCCGAAGCATCTTCGCCGAGCGTGCTCGTCAGAGCACTCATATCGAACTTCGCCGGATCGACCGTGAAGCGCAGGTGCGAAACGGACTCGCCGTTCAGCTCCGTATCCTCCACCCACTCAACATCGGTGGCGTCGGTAAAGGCCTCCAACATGTCGTTCGGGTCCATGCCGCCGGGCAGCGCCGCCCCAGCCTGATCCGCCTCGGCCATCTGCCATTCCGCATCCTCACCGGTGCGCACCCAGACCGTATCCTCGATCATGACCATTTCCATCTGTATCTGTTCGCCTGCGGCCTCCATATCAAGCTGCATGCGCATCTTGTTCTTCATGGCCGCCGCGTCCAGGATCTCCATCGCACCGGTGCCCGTGGCCGTCATCGTAAAGCCCGCAAGCGCCCCAGCAGCCGGACCCAGCGCCTCCTCAGCCGCCTCGTCCGCCGGCTCCATGGTCATCACCATGTCATACTGGAACTCCGCGGACTTCATGGCATCGCCCGAGCTGGCATAGAGCAGCGCGCCGAGGGGATCACTCTGCGCATCCGGGATGCTGCCGGCGGGCTCTGCAGTCGCCGTAGGTTCAGCCGTTGCGGTCGGCTCCGCGGTTGCAGTCGGCTCCGCGGTCGCCGTCGGCTCCGCGGTCGCCGTCGGCTCCGCGGTCGCCGTCGCCGCGGTCGTCGGCTCAACAGCCACCGTAGGGGCAGCCGGCGCAGGCGCCGTGCATGCGCCCACGGCCACAATCAGAAGGAGTCCGATCACCGAGCTCAGTGGGTGGTTCTTCATCAACGAATGCTCCTTTCAACAGAGGCGCAGATGTGACGCACGCCCATTCCATCATTATAATCCCGCTGTTCGGCCTGCGAAAGTAACGCCGCGACCGGTTGTTAGAACTAAACTACGCAATCCAGACCCGATGGTTGCGCCGATTAGCATCCTCGGAGTCTGTTTTCACGCACGCTGAGTTGACAAGACCAGTGCCAGGCGGCACAATGGGTCATCATACAGCCACTACATCACGGAGGAGCACGACGATGCCTGTCATGCGCAGTGTCCTGATCGCCCTATCCCGCAACACAGCCCTGCAAGATCTCATCGTGCGCGTGCCCGTCTCGCGGCGCATGGCTCGGCGCTTCGTCTCCGGCGAAACTCTGGCCGATGCCATCAGCGCGGTACAGGCGCTCAACGCACAGGGGATGCTCGCCACCCTCGACCACCTGGGCGAAAACGTCACCAGCGAACCGGAGGCCATTGCGGCCGCGGACGAGTACCTGGCCGCACTCGAAGCCATCCATGCCTCCGGCGCGCAAACCAACGTCTCCGTCAAGCTGACGCAGATGGGCCTGGACCTGAGTGACGAATTCTGCTACTACAACACCGGCCGCATCATCCGCCGGGCCGCGGAACTGGGCAACTTCGTCCGCATCGACATGGAAGGCTCGCCGTACACCGCACGGACGCTGGCGCTGTACCGGCGGCTGCGGCAGCGCTATGACAACATCGGCATCGTCGTCCAGGCGTACCTGCACCGGACCCAGTCAGATGTCGAGGCGCTGATCGACGAGGGCATCGGGCACTTCCGGCTGTGCAAGGGCGCATACGATGAGCCGGCAGACATCGCCTACCGGGACCGCCCGCGCGTGACGCAGGCACTCAACGCGCTGGTGCGCACCTGCCTGGAGCCTGCCGCCCGCGCCAGGGGCGCGTACGCGGCCGTCGCTTCGCACGACCAGGAGGTCATCAACTTCACGCGCGCGTACGCGTACCGACAGGACATCCCGCCGGACGCTTACGAATTCCAGATGCTCTACGGCATCCGCCGGGAGCTGCAAGCCGAGCTGGTGCGCCAGGGCCACAAGATGCGCGTCTACGTGCCCTATGGCACGCACTGGTATCCGTACTACATGCGCCGCCTGGCTGAACGGCCCGCTAACCTGCTGTTCTTCCTGCGCGCATTTGTGGGCGATTGACGATTGACGATTGAAGATTACAGATTGAAGATTGTTGATTATGGGTTCGAGCTGGCTGCCCGACGGTTGATAGAGCGCGACGGCGGATGCGGAACGGGGTTATATCGAACACAGCTAGAAATTGCAGACAGCCTAATCTGCAATCTTCAATCTGTAATCTTCAATCTCCAAAGGGGGAACCATGACTGAGAAACCACTCCAGGGCAAATGGGCCCTGATTCTGGGCGCTTCGAGCGGGTTCGGCGCCGCCGCCGGCCGCGCCCTGGCCGCCGCCGGCATGAACATCGCGGGTGTTCACCTGGATTTGCGGGGAACGCTGGCGACAGCCAAGGCCGTCATCGCGGAGATCGCGGCGCTGGGCGTCCAGACGTACTTCGTCAACACCAACGCGGCGGACGCCGAAAAGCGCGCCAAAGTGCTGGATGGATTGGTCGAGGTGCTGGGGCCCGATGGCAAGGTTCACGTCGTCATGCACTCGCTGGCCTTCGGCACGCTCAAGCCGTTCATCGCAGATAATCCCGAGGACGCGATTGAGCAGGCGCAGATGGAGATGACCTCCAACGTGATGGCGCACAGCCTGGTCTACTGGACGCAGGACCTGGTGCGCCGCAACCTGCTGACGCGCGGCAGCCGCATCTTCAGCATGACCAGCGAGGGCAGCACGCGCGTCGTCCCGAACTACGGCGCAGTCTCCGCGGCCAAAGCTGCGCTGGAGTCGCACACGCGACAGCTCGCCATGGAGCTGGGCTCGCGCGGCATCCTGGTCAATGCCATCCAGGCCGGCGTGACGGACACGCCCGCGCTGCGCAAGATTCCGGGCAGCGACAAGATGATCGACTTGACCATGCAGCGCAACCCGATCGGGCGCATGACCACACCGGAGGATGTCGCCGCGACCGTCGTCGCCCTGAGCCATCCGAGCATCCAATTCATCAGCGGCTCGGTCATCTTCGTGGACGGCGCGGAAGCCGTCGTCGCCTACCCGAAAGCCTGACGCATACCATGCCCGCAAACCTGGACCCCTTCGCCATCCTCCGCGGCAAAACCGCGGTTATCACCGGCAGCGGCCGCGGCATCGGCCGGGCCATCGCGCTGGAGCTGGCCGCGCGCGGCGCCAACGTGACCGTCAACTACTTCCGCCACGCGGCCCAGGCCGAGCAGACCGCAGCCGAGGTCGAGGCCGCAGGCGGCCATGCGCTCGTCGTCAAGGCGCACGTAGGCGAGATCGAGGGCGTGCAGCAGCTCGTCCAGGCCGCGGCGGAAGCATTCGGCGGGGTGGACATCTTCATCGGCAATGCGGCCTCCGGCGTGTTGAAGCCCGTCGTTGCACAGCAGCTCAAGGGCTGGGATTGGGCGCTCAATATCAACGCCCGTTCCATCCTGTTCGGCGCGCAGGCTGCGATTCCCTACATGCAGCGCAACGGCTGGGGCCGCATCATCGGCATCACCAGCTTCGGCTCGCGGCGCGTCCTGCCGGAGTACAGCGTCGTCGGGGTCAGCAAGGCGGCCATCGAAACGCTCATCCGCTATCTCGCGGTCGAGCTGGCGCCCCAGGGCATCATTTGCAACGCAGTCAGCCCGGGGGTGGTCGAGACCGAGGCGCTGAACTTCTTCCCCAGCAAGGACGCCATCCTCAGCGAGGGGCTGCGCCGGACGCCCGCAGGCCGCTTCGTCACGCCGGAGGAGGTCGCCCGGTTCGTCGCCTGGCTCTGCACCGACGATGCGCGCATGATCGTGGGCCAGACGCTCATCATCGACGGCGGATACGAGTTGATGGCGTAACGGGCGGCAGGTCAACCATCAGGCGGCACAGGCAAGGATGCGATGCGCTATCACGATTTCACGCTTACCATCACCGAGCACGAAAAACAGGGCTATGACCTGACGGCCACGAGCAGCGAGACGGGGCGGGTGTCCGTCGTGCTGCCGCTGCCCCCGCCGGAGCTCAAGACCCGGCTCGGCCGCGTAAGCGAGGTGCTGCACGGCGGCGCGGCAGACGAGGCCGCACGCACCGCGGGCGAGACCCTGTTCCGCTGGGTCGCGCCCGGCCCGGTGGAGTCGCATCTGCGCGTCGCCTGGGATCGGGCGCAGCGGAGCCGCGCGGGCCTGCGCATCCGGCTCAGCATCGACCCGCCGGAGATTGCCGCGTGGCCGTGGGAGCTGCTGCGCGATCCGGCGCGCGGCCACGTTTTCGCGACCTCACCCGCCACCCTGCTCGTGCGCTACTATGACCAGACCCAACACTTCGGCAGCCTGGCCGAGCAGGAGACGGCCCTGCCGCTGAACCTGCTGCTGGTGTTGCCCGCGACCTCCGACCTGCAACTGGCCCAGGAACGCCAGAACATCGAGCGCGTGGTGGCGGCCATGCCGGACGTGCTGCGGCTGCACGTGCTCGATGGGATTGTCACCCGCACGGATCTGACCGACGCGCTGCTCGTCGGCAATTATGACATCGTCCACTTCAGCGGGCACGGCACGTTCACCGACGGCCGCGGCTACATCAGCCTCAACCATCCGAACGGCAAGCTCGACTGGATGGATGGTGCGGCCCTATCGCAGATTGCAGTCAACTATCAAGCCACGCGCCTGGTGATCCTCAACGTCTGCAGCAGCGGGCGCGTCGATGATGCACGGGCCTTTCAGGGCCTGGCGCCGCAGATGGTGCGCTTCGGCGTGCCTGCAGTCGTCGCCATGCAGTATCCCATCGGCGACAATCCGGCCATCACGTTTGCGCGTGAATTCTATAAATCGCTGTGCCTGGGCGAAGGCGCGGGCCAGGTGGATGTGGCGGTCGCCTATGCGCGCAGTATGCTCGCGATCGTACATCCTCACAGTCCGGCCTGGGCTGCGCCCGTCCTGTACACCCACGCGGCCGACGGCGTCATCTACCGGCTGACACCCGCACCAGACAGCCGCTCCGCGCTGGACCCGATCCTGCGCCGCGCGCGGCTGGAGACGTTGCAGGCCTCGCTGGATGAGTCGGCGGCGCTGGACGACGACTACAAAGGCGCGGATGCCGCGAGCCTGTTTGCCTGGCGCCAGACCTTGCGCCGCGCAGAAGAGTCTTACCGCGCCCGGCTGAACGACCCGCAACGCGAGGTGCGCGACCTCGCCCAGCGCGGCCTCGAGCTGGTCCAGCAGCGCCTTCAGGCCCTGGATGCAGCGTTGACGGCAGCCGCGCGCAAGTAACATTCTGCGGGCCACAAAAAGGCCGGTTGAGGGGAATGCCTCAACCGGCCTTCTGTTTGGGTCTGCTCATCGCCTACATCCACCCCCTGCGCACGAACACGCGAACCACGATCAGCACCGGCACGAGCGAACCCACGATAATCACCAGGAACGCCCACGGGAAATTCGTCATCGGCACCGGCACATTCATGCCGAACAGGCTGGCAACCAGGGTCGGCAGGGCGATCACGATCGTTGCCGCGGCCAGGAACTTCATCACGATGTTCATGTTGTTCGAGATGATGGACGCAAACGCATCCATCATGGAACTGAGAATGTTGCTGGCGATGTTCGTCATTTCGATGGCCTGTTGATTTTCCGTGATGACATCCTCCAGCAGATCCTCGTCCTCCGGATAGGTGCGGAAGAAGCCCGACCGGTGCAGGCGCTCCATCATCAGCTCGTTGGCCTTGAGCGCGGTCGTAAAGTAGACCAGGCTCTTCTGATACTTCAGCAGCCCCATCAGCTCGCGGTTCTGCATCGACATCTGGAGGCGATCCTCCAGCGCATCGACCGACTTGTTGATCTCGCGCAGATACGCCAGGTACTTGCTGGCAGCATTGAGCAAGAGTTGCAGGATGAAGCGATTGCGCTTGGCCGTCGAAAGGCCCCGAATCCGGCCGCTCGCCATCTCCCGCAGGATATCGTGGTCATGGCGGCAGACCGTCATGATCCACTGGCCGTCCAACACGACCCCCATCGGGATGGTGGTGTACGGTACGTCGGACTGCGCACCCTGGAAGAAGGGCACCCGCAGCAGGATCATCGTTTCGCCGTCCTCGCGCTCCACGCGTGGCCGCTCATCGAGGTCCAGCGGATAGGTGACGAACTCGTATGGCACGTCGAGCTCGCGCAGCTTCATCAGCTCCTCGGGGGTCGGGTCAACCACGTTGATCCAGCAGCCCTTCGTGATCTCATCGATAACTTCGAGTCCCTGCTCTCCGGTCTTGTACATCGTGATCATTGCTGCCTCCTTGCCGGCAGCCTGACAGACTCATGCGCGTGCGCGCCACGCGTGGCCTGAACCCAGACGTGACGAGACGCCGCGCACCCGGTCACTGCCAGGATGAGACGGCCTGTTCAGAGTATCAGAAATGACAGCAGGAGCAGGTTAACGCTGCCGGCTCACCTTCTCGCAGGTGATCCGGCGGCCAGGGGGTCTAGTTCCTGACGGGGATCACCAGGGAGGGGTCGAGCATACGCAGGGGCCGGCGCAACACCGGCTGCTGCTGTGTTTGATTGTGCCGGAGCGCTGATCCCATCGACCGTGTCGACGGCGTCGACCGTATCGATAGCGTCAGGCTGCCGGCGCTGCTCGTACTACCAGGTTTTGTATCCATAAACCTAAGTTCTACATCCTCGGGCGCTCGATGCCCTGGAACCTCGGCACGCGCTGGCCGGGCCCCCGGAAGCTGGGCTCCCAATCGCTTCAATACACCGCTGCGATTAGCAGGTATTTCGTTCGTCTATTGTACTACGCGTGGCAGATTTGCACAAAAAAGCGTTCGTAGATAGGAATTCGAGATACAGCCGGCAATCTTCCGCATGGCGCCAAATTCGGAATTTCCACTACCACGTCGGCAGCACGAAGGGCGGCATGGCCGGCGCGCGGCCCTGTAAATAGTCCAACGCCCAGGCCAGCGCGTCCTGATCGCGCCACGGGTGTTCCACCGTGCCGAAGCACATCGACTGTTCGTGGCCCTTCCCGCACACCACTACTACGTCGCCGGGCTGCGCCTGTTGCACCGCGTAGAGGATCGCGCGCTGGCGGTCGGGGATGCCCACGAAGTCGCGGCCCTCCACCCGCCCCAACATGACCATCTCGCCGGTCGTCTCGGCCATGATGGCTGCCAGTTCTTCCGTGCGCGGGTCCTCGGCGGTGACGACCGTGAAGTCGGCACGGCGCGCGGCAACCTGCCCCATCAGGCGGCGCTTCTCGCGGTCGCGCAGGCCCGCGCTGCCGAACACGCAGATGACGCGCCCCTCCCCACTCGTCAGCCCGCGCAGCGTGTCCAGCGCGACCGCCAGCGCGTTCGGCGTGTGCGCGAAATCCACGATGGCGGTAAACGGCTGACCGCGGTCGAGGCGCTCCATGCGGCCGGGGATGCCCGTCATGGCAGCCACACCCGCGCTGAGCGCGTCCGGCGACAGCCCCAGCGCCAGCCCGGCTGCGGCCGCCGCAAGGATGTTCGAGACGTTGAAATCCCCGACGAGCGGACTACGAATCTGGAACGGCGCGACATCGGTCGAGGCATCACCCGTGACCGCGACCGTGCAAGAGAGCCCGTCAGGGCGATGTGTCACGTCGTGTGCAGTCAGGTGCGTGCCCGGCCCGGTCGCGGGGCCCCGGCCATAGGTGAAGGTCCGTGCTGCGGGCAGCCCGGCCAGGTATTCGAACGAGGAATCATCGCGGTTCAGCACCGCGCTCTTCGGCGGCTGGCTGATGCCCGGCTTTTCGGCCAGGTGGGGCGGCTGCGCGGTCAGCGAGCGAAAGAGCATGGCCTTCGCGGCGCGATACCCGGCATAATCGCCGTGGAAGTCCAGGTGTTCATGGGTAATGTTGGTCACGACCGCCACATCGAACAGGCAGCCGGTCACGCGGTGCTGCGCCAGGCCGTGAGACGTCACTTCCAGCACCCCGACTTCCGTCCCGACCGCGCGCATCTCGCTGAGGTAGTGCTGCACGTCCGCCGCATCCGGCGTGGTGGTGTGCAGGCCCGTGTCGTACACCGCGTCCCCGATGACCGCGTTGACCGTGCTGATGAGCCCGGCGCGGCGGCCTGCCGCGCGCAGCATCGCGTATAGCAGGTTCGTCGTGGTCGTCTTGCCATCCGTGCCCGTCACGCCGACGAGGGCCAGCGCACGGCTCGGATGCCCTTCCCACGCCGCACAGAGCCAGCCCAGCGCCGCGCGGCCGTCCGCCACCTGCACATACGTGGCTGCGCCCGTAGCTGCGCCCGCAGCCGTCTCACCGGCAGGCATCTCACCCACAATGGCTGCCGCGCCGCGGCTCACCGCATCGGGGATGTAGCGGTGCGCATCCGTGCCGACCCCGCGGTACGCGACGAATAGCGCGCCGGGCACAACCTGGCGCGAGTCTGAGACGATGCGGGTGATGGGGATGTCGGTTGGGCCGGCGACCGCCGCGATGTCCGGCACATCCTGGAGCAGTTGGGCCAGTTGCATGTCAGCGAGGGTCCGTCCTGCCAGTAGAAACAGGCCGCGGCGCGCCGCCGACCGGCGTCACGCGCAGCCCGCGCCAGCGGCATTCGCTGTTGACGCACCGGTAGCGCCGCACTGGCACCACGATACTGATGAGCCGGTCACCGATGTTGCGGTGCTTGCGATGGATGTTGCCGCCACACCTGGGACAGCGCAGCGCGGTGAAGGCCTCGCTGTGCTGGAACCGCCAGCGTACGCGCCAGACCAGGGCCACGACCGCGGCGATGACCAGCAGATAGCCGAGCAGGTCGGAAGCGGTTAAGCGCTGGATGGTCTGCCCGACCCGCTCGCTCAACTGCGCGCTGCCCCGGAAGAGGGCCATGGCTGCATCGCGCAGCCAGCGGAGCAGGGTCGCGCGGATATTCATGTCCTCAAGGATGAGGAACAGGCCGGCTGCAACCACCAGCGCCCAGATGATTTCAAACCGGTATCGCCGCCAGATGGTCTGCCACCCGCGCTCGCGACCGGATCTATGGCGCGACCGACGTGCGTCCATGACTCGATCGTTCATCGTCTGTGCGTCCTCTTTTGTGTCGTGCAGCGCCGGTTACGCGCGGGCGTACCGGCGACTGAGGGCTGTCATCGCAGGGCCAACAGCAGCGAGCGCGCAGACTCGGATGCCCAGGCAATCACGCGTCCGGGCACGATGCCCAATAACAAGGTAATCGCGGCCGTGATGGCGAGGGCGCTTTGGAGCGGCCAACCCACGCGGATGGGGATGGACTCGCCTTCCTCCGTGGCCGGTACGAAGAACATGTAGCGGACGATGTTCAGGTAGTAGAACGCGGCCACCACGCTGTTGATGGCGGCAATCGCCAGCAGCACCCACATCTGGCTCTGCACCGCCGCGCCGAAGACAAAGAACTTGCCGAGGAAGCCGCCGGTGGGTGGGATGCCGGCCAGCGACAGCAGGAAGAAGAACAGCAGGGCGGCCAGCCACGGAGCGCGCCGCACCAGCCCGCTGTAGTCCTTGATGTCCAGCTTGCCGGTCGCATCCTCGATAGCCGTCACGACGGCAAACGCGCCGACATTGGTGAACAAATAGGCCAGCAGGTAGATGAGCACCCCATTGATGCCGGTGAAGGTCTTCGCCGGGTCACCGAGCACCGCGGCCACGCCGATGAGGATGTAGCCCGCCTGCGCGATGGAGGAATAGGCCAGCAGGCGCTTGACGTTGGTCTGGCGCAGCGCGGTCAGGTTGCCGAGCGTCATGGTAACGACGGAAAGGGCGACCAGCAGGCTGATCCACTGGGATGCAATGGCCCCGTCGCCCATGCCGACCAGGAAAACGCGCATCAGGATGGCGAAGCCGGTGGCCTTCGACGCGGTCGAAAGGAACGCGGTCACCGGCGTCGGCGCGCCTTCATAGGTGTCCGGCGCCCACTGGTGGAACGGGACCAGGCTGGCCTTGAACCCGAAGCCTGCCAGCAGCAGGACAATCGCGGGCGTCAGCAGCCAGGCGGACTGCCCGGCCGCGCTGGTGCTCAGGCCCGCGGCCAGCCCGGCCAGGTCGGTCGTGCCGGTCGCGCCGTAGAGCAGCGACATGCCGTACAGCATGACCGCAGAGGCGGTCGAGCCGTAGAGAAAATACTTCAGCGCGGCCTCGCCCGATTTGCGATCCTGCCGGAAGTAGCCGGCCAGCACGTAGCTGGTGATGCTGAGGAACTCCATGCTCAGATAGATCATCACCAGGTTGCTGGCGCTGACCGCGAGGCAGATGGCAAGTGCAGTCGCCAGCAGGAACGCGTAGAACTCGCCGCTGAAGGGCGTGCGGGTCTGCATGTACGGCGTGGAGAGCAGGATGATCAGTGCGACCGCCAGCAGCGCAAACGCCTTGAAGAACAGCGCAAACGGGTCGAGCACCAACATGGTTGCCACGCTGACGTTGGCGCCGATGCTGGGAATCAGGCCCAGGGCCGCGACGAACAGCACGGCCAGCGCCACGTAGGGCAGGAGCCGGCCGCGCGACTCTCCCGCCCGGCGGGCCCAGACCAGGTCGAGCAGCAGCACCAGCGCCGCGCCGCCGAGCAGGATCAGCTCGGGCAGGAGATAGGTCAAATCACTGGCTCTCATGCGTCACTTGCCTGCAAAGCCATTCATCAGCGCCACGAAAGCGGTGTTGAAGAAGTTCAACAGCGGCGCGGGGAAGATGCCGAACAAGATCATGAAGGCCACCAGCGGCCAGAGCGTCACCTTCTCGAAGAAGGCTACATCTTTCGGTTCGTGCAGTTCTGCGCCCGTCTCCACGTCGGACCAGTGCGCGACCTTGTGCGGGTCATACTCGCCCAGGAAGGTGTATTGCACGATCTTCCACAGGATGTAGGCTGCCGTCAGGACGAGCCCCAGGATGCCGACTGCGGCCCACAGCCGCACGATCTCGAATGCGCCGCGGAAGACGAACAGCTCGCTCCAAAAGCCGGCCAGGCTGGGCAGGCCGAGCGAGGTGAACGCGGCCACGGCAAACAGCCCGTAGTAATAGGGCATCCGGCTGCTCAGCCCGCCGAACATCTTGAGGTCGCGCAGGTGGGCCCGCTCGTAGATGACGCCGACGAGGAAGAACAGGGCGCCCGTGCTCAATCCGTGGGAGAACATCTGGAACGCCGCGCCGTTGAGCGCCATCGCGCTGGCGTCCACCCACTCAGGGTTGCCGATGGCATAGGCCGCCGCGCCGACGCCGAGCAGGACATAGCCCATATGGCTCACGGAGGAATAGGCGATGAGCCGCTTGAGATCCCATTGGGCCAGGGAGACAAGCGCGCCGTAGATGATGGAGATGACGCCCAGGATCACGATGACCAACGCATACCGCTTCGCCGCCTCCGGGAACACCGGCAGCGCAATACGGATGATGCCGTACGCGCCGAGCTTGAGCAGCACGCCCGCCAGGATGACCGAGCCGGCGGTCGGGGCCGCGGTGTGGGCGTCGGGCAGCCAGGTGTGGAACGGGAAGCTCGGCACCTTGATGGCGAAGGCGATGAAGAAGGCGAAAAACGCCAGCCCGGAGAGCAGCGTGCTGTCGGCAAAGGGCCGCAGCCGTGCCGCCTCCACAATGTCGAACGTGCCGGTCGTGAAGTAAATCGCCAGGATCGCCAGCAGCATAAAGACGGACCCGGCCAGGGTGTACAGGAAGAACTTGATGGCCGAATACTGCGGGCGGTCCTTCGGCTGGCCCCAGATGCCGATCAGGAAGTACATCGGGACGAGGCCGATTTCCCAGAAGACATAGAACAGCACGAGATCGAGCGCCACGAAGACGCCCAACATGCCCATCTCCAGCAGCAGAAACAGGAAGAAGAATTCGCGCACGCGCGTCTTGATGGTGCGCGCGGAGTACCATAGTCCCAACGTGGTCAGGAAGGTGCTGAGGAAAATCATCGGCACGCTCAACCCGTCCACACCCATGTGGTAGTTGACGTTGATGGCCCGAATCCAGGGCGTGTTGACCTCGAACTGGAAGCCGCCCAGCGCCTTGTTGTAGGAAAACCAGAGGAGAATGGCAAGGCCCAGCGGCAGCAGGCTGATGGCAATCGCGCCCCGCTTGATGAGGCTCTCCTCGCGCGGCTTGTCGAGATTCAGCCACTTGCCCCACGGCAGGAGCGTCAGGACCGCGCCGAGGAGCGGCGTGAAGGTGATTATCGTCAACAGCAGGTTGTTCATCAAAGACCCCTCCGATGGACCGGGTTGCGCGAAATAAATGAAGATAGCACGGTGCTATAGCACGCTGCTATAGCACCTGCTCATTTGGGCAGCAGCAGGAACGCGCCCAACAACAGCGACACAGCCACCAGCCCTACCAGCAGGTAGTTCTGCGCCTTGCCCGTCTGGATAACCCGCAGCGCGCTGCCGAGCCAGCCCGCCACCGCACCGATGCCATTGACTGCGCCATCGACGATGTGGAAGTCAAAGCGATGGCTGAGCTGCGCCAGCCAGCGGCCGATCATTCCCGCGCCATCCACGATGGTGTCGTCGATGACGTTGGAGTCGAACTTGAACAGCGCGTTCGCCAGCCTCTGCGTCCCCTTGATGAAGACCCGGTGATACAGCTCGTCGAAGTAGTACTTGTTCTGCAGAATCGGGTAGAGCCGGCCCAGCGGTCGCGCCAGCGGGTCGAGCGTGTCGCTCTGTGCGCGCGCCGCGTATCCGCGATACACCGTCCAGCCCAGGAACAGCCCGCCCAGCGCAACCACCAGCGACGTGAGCAGCGGGACCGCGCTGAAGGGCAGCGTCGCGACCTCGATGTGCAGCGCCTCGGCCAGGCCGCCGATGTAATGGTGGAACGGGTTCGAGGACAGCGCGCCCAGAACCGGGAACGATTCGGGAATGCCCACCCAGCCCAGGCCGACCGCAAAGACCGCCAGCCCCATCAGCGGGACGGTCATCCAGGCGAAGATGCTGTCGTGCTCCGACGCACGGTCGGCGGCCTCCGTGCGCGGCCGGCCGAAGAAGGTCATCACGATTTGCCGCGCGGTATAGAACGCGGTCAGCAGCGCCGCGAGGGCCAGCACAAGGAAGATGACCGTGTGCCCGTGACCCCAGGCGTCGGCCAGGATTTCGTCCTTCGACCAGAAGCCCGCAGTGACGAGCGGGAAGCCGCTCAGCGCGAGACCGCCGATGATGAAAGTCCACGCGGTCCGCGGCATCCGGCTGAACAGCCCGCCCATGTTGCGCATATCCTGGGGATCGAAGACGGGTTGAAGGTTGGCAGGTTGCAGGTTAGCATGGTCGTGTGCATGGGCGTCGGCTGCTGCATGGTGGCCATGGCCGTGCGCGGTCTCGTGATGCCCGTGCTCCATGCCGTGAATCACGCTGCCGGAGCCGAGGAACAGGAGCGCCTTGAAGAACGAGTGCGTCAGCAGGTGGAAGGTGGCCGCCACGTACGCGCCCATGCCCAACGCCGCAAACATATAGCCGAGCTGCGAGATCGTCGAATAGGCGAGCACCTTCTTGATGTCGTTCTGCGCCAGCGCAATCGTGGCGGCAAACAGCGCAGTGAACGCGCCGATGAACGCCATGAACTGTAACGCCGCGCCGTGCTCGACTGCCTGCATCAGCGGGAAGGTGCGGATGGCCAGATACACGCCGGCAGACACCATCGTGGCCGCATGGATCAACGCGGAGACGGGCGTCGGGCCTTCCATCGCGTCGGGCAGCCAGACGTGGAGCGGGAACTGCGCGCTCTTGCCGATGGCGCCGGTGAAGATGAGGATGGCGATGACGGTGGCCCACGGCGTCGGCCCGATGATCGGGACGTTGACGGTCGTCGTCGCCAGCCGCTCCAGCACCGCCGGCTGGAAGATGTCCGCGTAGCTCAGCGAGCCCGTCAGCCCGTACAGCAGCAGGAAGCCGGCCAGCATCCCCGTGTCACCGATGCGCGTGGTCAGGAACGCCTTCAGCCCGGCCTCTTTCGGCGTAATCTGCTTGGGATTCGGATACTTACGCGCGTACCAGAAGCCGATCAGCAGGTACGAGCACAGGCCCATGATTTCCCAGAAGAGCAGCGCAAGGATCAGGTTGTCGGCCAGGATGAAACCGATCATGCCCGTGGCGAACAGGGCGATGTAGGCGAAGAAGCGGCTGGCGAGCCGGTCGGCGTGGCCCGGTTCCGCCGGCTTCCCGCGCTCGTCGTGCTCAGACTCCGGCTTGCCCACGCCCATGTAGCCGACCGAATAGACAAATATCATGAAGCAGACGAAGGGCACCATGAACAGCATGGCCGCGGACAGCGGATCCAGCGCAAAGCCGAACGCGTGCCAGGTGCGGCCGGTCGGCAGCCAGTCGCGGAACACGCGGAAGGGATGCTCACCGAAGTGCTCGATGCCGAACGTGGTGAACGTGATGGCCCAGCCCAACACCCACGCCAGGCCGATGCCGCCGAGCGCCAGCCCCGCGCTGAGCTTCTTGCTGCGGTGCGCCCACAACACGATGAGCGCAAACGCAGCCAGCGGCAGGAAGGGCAGAACCGGCGTCAGGTTGAAAATGGCCGGGAAGGAAGACGCTTGTTCGCTCATCGGCTATCCCTTCATCATGTCGATTTCTTCGACATTCACCGTGTTGCGCTGGCGATAAATCGCGATGATCAGGGCCAGGCCCACCGCAGCTTCCGCGGCCGCCACGGTGATCACGAAAATGGCGAAGAGCTGGCCCGTCATCTGGTCAGGCCCGGTGTGCCGCCAGAAGGCCAGGAGGTTGATGTTGACCGCGTTGAGCATCAGCTCGACGCCCATCAGGATGCCGACCGCGTTCCGCCGCGCCAGCGCGCCGAAAACCCCGATGCAAAACAGGGCCGCAGCCACGAGCAGATACCAGGAGAGTGGGACCATAAGTTGGCTCCGCAGGAATTGCTAATTACTAATTACTGGTTACTGATTATGGATCACAAGTCACTGTCTCTGTATTTTCTGTGTATTCCGTGTATTCCGTGGTTACTCCCGCTCGCGCGCGATGATGATCGCGCCGATCATGGCGGTGACCAGCAGCACCGACGCGACCTCGAAGGGGACCGCGTACGCGCCAACGAAGTCTGCGCCGAGCCGCGCGATGGCGTCCGCCGGCACGTCACCGACGGGTGCGCCGCCCGCGGCTGCGGGCCACGGGACGCGCGAGACGATCACGGCCAGCGCCACGAACAGCAGCGCAGCGAAACCGCCCACGACACCCCACTGGCTGTTGAAGCGCGCCTGATTCGGATCCATGATGCCCCGACTGAGCATGATGGCGAAGATAATCAACGTGGAGATCGCGCCGACGTAGACCAGAACCTGCGTGACCGCCAGGAACTCGGCATGGAGGAAGATGAAGATGGCCGCAATGCCGAAGAATGTCGCCACCAGCCAGAGCGCCGCGCGGAGCAGGTTGCGCGTGGTCACGGTCATCAGCGCCGCACCGAGCGTCAGAAGAGCCAGGATGATAAAGATGGCCTGCTGCATGAACGCCTTCCTAAGAGTCCCTAACAAAACCGCTGGGGCCGGTCTCTGACCGTGCCCCGACATAGCGTCTACGCCGTGGCCCAGCCGTGCTGCGCCGCATAGCGTCGCGCGGCCCGCCCCAGGAGCAGCCCAGCCACAGCGATGATCGCCGCGTTGCCCACCAGCAGCAGGAGCATCTGCACGATGGTGGGGCCTGCCTGTTCCGGCTGGCGGCCAACCTGAAGCACGATGGCCGACCAGAGCAGATTGGCAAGCGACGCGGGCACCAACACCTTCCATGCGAACGCCAGCATCTGATCGATACGGAAGCGCGGCCAGGTGCCGCGAATCCACATCAGCAGGAAGATGACCGCCAGGGTCTTGATGATGAAATAGAGCGGCCCCAGCACGGGCGCCACGGACGCAAACGGCCCCCGCCAGCCGCCCAGGAACAGCGTGGTCGTGATAGCCGAGATGGCGAACAGGTTGCCGTATTCGGCAATGTAGAACCAGCCGAACTTCAGGCCGCTGTACTCGACGAAATAGCCGGCCACGATTTCCGAGTCGGCCTCCAGCAGGTCGAAGGGTGCGCGACCCGTCTCCGCGGCCGCGGCCAGCAGGTAGGTGATGAAGGCCACGGGCAGCACGAAGATGAAGGGCACCACCTGCCGCTCGACGATATCGCCCATCCGCATGGTGCTGGTGACGAGGACGACCGTCGCGATGGACAGGACCATCGGGACCTCGTAGCTGAGGAGCTGCGCGACCACCCGGAACGCGCCCAGCAGCGCAAACTTGTTGTTGGAGGACCAGCCAGCCATGATAACCGCGATGGTCGTAATCGACCCGACGGCCACCACGTAGAGCGCGCCAATGTTGAGGTTCTGGCCGATCATGCCGCGACCGAAGGGCACGACCGCCCACAGCAGCGCAGCGGCCCCGGCGATGAGGATGGGCGCAAGATTGAAGACGGGCTTGTCGGCCCCGGCGGGCACGATATCCTCTTTGACGAGCATCTTGACCGCGTCCGCAATGGCCTGGAAGATGCCGAAGGGCCCGACGCGGTTGGGGCCGATGCGATTCTGGATGCGGCCAATGACCTTGCGCTCCATCCACGTCAGCGTCAGGGTGGCAAGGACCGGCATCAGCACCAGGATGATGCCGACGATTACGTAGTTGACCAAATCCACGCCCCAATCGGGCAGGAAGCCGCTGATCCAGGTCGTCCAGGAGCGTGCCAGGTTGACGAAGAAGTTACGAATGTAATCCATCAATGCCACTCCAGGGCTTTCTTGCGCCAGGCATAGAGCAAGCCGCCGAGCAGGATGGCGACGAACAGCGCCATCTCCACCAACGCATAGAGTCCCAGCTTGTTATAGGCCACGGCCCACGGAAAAACGAAGATGGCTTCCACGTCGAACACGACGAAAATCAGGGCATAAAGATAATATTGGGCCTTGAACTGCACCCACGTATCACCGATGGTTTCCATACCGCATTCGTAGGTCATATTCTTTGCGGGGTTAGGTTTCTTGGGGCGAATCAGCCAGGACATCACAAGCCCGATGACTGGAAGAGCAAAGGCAATCACGGCGAAGATGCCGATAAACGCGTACTGCGACAGCACGGTCTACCCTCCTTTGGGCCGCGCAAGCAACGGGCTCGCGCCATAAGTACAAACGAAACCAAGATGGACACATGGTGTGCTGGACAGAGGAAACGTATACCGTCCAGCGTGAAAGCTCGCACATTGTAACATAGACGCATGAGGAATGCAAAGCAGCAAAACGAGGTATTCTGTAACTTACCGCACTTGCACCGTGAAGATGTGATGTGATTTTGGTTTGACAAAGGCCGGAGCTTCGTGATAGACTGCGCTAGTCTGCGGCCCGGGCAGGGCTGACAAATTGTACCTGTCCCCAAAACAGCCATTCAGCCTGATATCAGCCAGCGATGGAGTATACAAGGTCATGCCAGAAGGCTATCTTCCGATACTCGTGATGGTCATTATCGCCTCGGTCTTCGCCGTGATTGCGCTCAGCGTCTCGGCGCTGCTGGGCCCCCGCCGCCACAATCCGGCCAAAGATGAGCCTTATGAGTCGGGCATTATGCCCTTCGGTGATGCCCGACGGCGCTTCCCGGTCCAGTTCTACGTCGTAGCCGTCCTCTTTATTCTCTTCGATGTTGAAGTCATCCTCATGTACCCGTGGGCCGTGATGGCCCGCCGGCTCGGCCTGTTCGGGCTGATTCAAATGGGGATCTTCGTTGCCATTCTGCTGGTCGGCTTCGTGTACGCCTGGAAGAATGATGCCTTCAAATGGCAATAATCACACGCGTTAGCGGAGTGTCCCATGGGTCTTGAAGAACGTCTCCCCGATGAGGGAGTTGTCACGACGACGCTCGAACAGGCAGTCAACTGGGGGCGCAAGTTCTCGCTGTTCCCCTTGACCTTCGGCCTGGCCTGTTGCGCCATCGAATCCATTACCTCCGGCGTCAGCCGGTTCGACATCAGCCGGTTCGGGTCGGAGGTTTTTCGCGCTTCCCCCCGCCAGGCCGACCTGATGATCGTTTCGGGCCGCGTCAGCAACAAGATGGCCCCCGTCGTCAAGCGCCTGTATGATCAGATGCTCGAACCCAAGTGGGTCATTGCGATGGGCATCTGTGCCAGCGCGGGCGGCCCTTTCAACAACTACGCTATCATTCAGGGGGTGGACAAAATCATTCCGGTGGATGTCTATGTCCCCGGCTGCCCGCCGCGGCCGGAAGCCCTGTTCTATGCCATTACCCTGTTGCAGCAGAAAATCCAGAAGGACAAGTTCCGCGACCGGGCCTACAGCCGGAAGCTGGCGGCTGAGGCCGCGCGCACACAGGCTTAAGCCGCTGCGTTGCAGCGTGTGATACGGGCGCACAGCTCTATCCGAATAGCTTGTAGCATAGGGCCTTGTGCCCGACCTGACGCCCACAAGGGGGCTATGCTACACAGCATCGGACAGATACGTAGCAGATCGAGGCATGAGCGATATGACGCTGGTTAATGAATCGACAACCATCCCGGCTGAACCGGCAGCCGCCACGCCGCCCACGGCGAGCGAGCAACTGACCGCGCGTTTCCCGAAAGCCATTCTCGGCGCCAGCACGTTCCGCGGGGACACCACGCTGACCGTAGCCCCGGCTGACCTGCCGGCCGTGGCGCGCACCCTGCGCGATGAGCTGGGCTTCAACCACCTCTCCAATCTTTCAGCGGTGGACTGGAGCCGTTACCGGGGTTACGCGGGCAGAGAACGCTTCAGCACGGTCTATCATTTCACCTCGACGCGCACCGGCGAACGGATCGGCCTCAAGGTCTTTGCGCCCGGCGGCGACAGCCCTGCCGTGCCCAGCCTGACCGCGCTGTGGGCCGGCGCCAACTGGCCGGAACGCGAGGTCTACGACCTGATGGGCGTCAAGTTTGACGGCCATCCCGACCTGCGCCGTATCCTGATGCCGATGAACTGGCCCAATCACCCGCTGCGGAAGGACATCCCGCGCGGCGGCGAGCCGGTGCCCTTCTCGATGACCTGGGAAGACGAGGAGTTCGAGAGCTTCGGCAAGCAGATCATCGAGGCCAAGTCGGTGCAGCAGGTGCCGCCCAAGCAGGCCGACGCCAACAAGCACATGATCCTGAACATGGGCCCGCAGCATCCCTCCACGCACGGCGTGCTGCGCGTCGTGGTCGAGCTGGACGGCGAAACGGTCGTCGCGACCTACCCCGACATCGGCTATCTGCACTCCGGCTTCGAGAAGCAGGGCGAGACCATCCGCTACAAGGACTTTCTGCCCTACACCGACCGCATGGACTACGTCTCGGCCATGTCCAACAACCTGGGCTATTCCCTGGCGGTCGAGAAGCTGATGGGGGTGGAGATTCCGCCGCGCGCCCAGGTGCTCCGGGTCATCTGCGCCGAGTTGCAGCGTCTCGCCTCGCACCTTGTCTGGCTGGGCACGCACGTCATGGACGCAGCCGGCGTCAGCCACGCGCTGTTGATGTACACCTTCCGCGAGCGCGAGCAGCTCATGGACATCTTCGAGCTCATCAGCGGCGCGCGGCTCACCATCTCGTACATCCGGCCGGGCGGCCTCTGGAAGGACGTGCCGCCGAGCTTCGTCGAGCGGGTCCAGGACGTGCTGAAAGCCTTCCCTGCCCGCATCGACGAGTATGAGCGCATGGTCACGGAGAATCCGGTCTGGCTGGGGCGGGCACGCGGCGTCGGCAAGATCACGGCGGAGCAGTGCCACAGCCTGGGTGTCACCGGCCCGATTCTGCGCGCCAGCGGCGTCCCGTTCGATTATCGCAAGGCGCGGCCCTACAGCGGCTACGAAAACTACGACTTCAAAGTGCCGGTCATGACCGAAGGCGACACCTACGCACGCTATCTGCTCCGGTTGGAGGAGATGCGCCAGAGCCTGCGCATCATCGACCAGGCGCTCAAGAATCTGCCCGACGGCCCGGTGTGGACTGCCGACCGCAAGATGGCACTGCCGCCCCGCCAGGAGCTCGACACCAGCATGGAGGCGGTCATCCACCACTTCAAGCTGATGACCGAGGGCTTCGTGCCGCCTAAGGGCGAAGTGTATCAATCCATCGAAAATCCGCGCGGCGAGCTGGGCTTCTACATTGTCAGCGACGGGACGGCCATCCCGTACCGCCTGCACGTCCGCGCGCCGTCGTTCCATAACCTGCAAGCGACCGACACGATGTCCCGCGGCGGCCTGATCGCCGACCTCGTGCTCGTCATCGGAACGATCGATATTGTGTTGGGGGACGTTGACCGTTAACGATTGAAGATTACAGATTGCAGATTGCAGATTTGTGAAGTGGGCGGATGTGTCGTGCTAACTGGCTCAATCTTCAATCTTCAATTTTCAATCTGTGATTGAGGGGGCATGCGTGCTTTCAGAACAAGCCATTAACGAAATTCGGGCGCTCCAGGCCCGTTATCCGGTTGCGCGTTCCGCGTTGGGACCGGCGCTCTATGTTGCGCAGCGTGAGGTGGGCTGGCTGCCGCCCGAGGCCATCGCCGCAGTCGGCGGCCTGTTCGGGCTGGACCCGGCGGAAGTGGCCGAGTTCGCCAGCTTCTATCATATGTACAACATCCACCACGAGCCCGGCCAGTATACCATCGAGCTGTGCGACAATGTGCCGTGCATGCTGCGCGGCTCCGCCCGGCTCGGTGACATGCTCCAGGAGCGGCTCGGGGTAGCCTTTGGGGAGACGACCGCAGACGGCAAGTTCACGCTCGGCCACGTCGAGTGTCTCGGCGCGTGCGCGACGGCCCCCATGTTCATGTGTACGGAGAAGTACACGGGCCGCATCCGCTACTTCGAGGAACTGGACACCCCGGAGAAGCTGGATGAGGCACTGGCGCTGATCGCCTCGGGCCACGGCTTCGACACGACGGAACGCTGGCCGCTCGGCCCGTTCCGCCACGGCGGCCGCCCAGACACCAACTTCCTGCTGGGCCGCGTCGACAAGGCGGATTCGCACCGCATCGATACCTACGTTGCGGACGGTGGCTACGAGACGGCGCGCGAAATCCTGACCGGCGGCAAGACGCCCGCCGATGTCGTGGCCGTGATGAAGGATGCGAACGTGCGCGGGCGCGGCGGCGCAGGCTTCTCTGCAGGCGTCAAATGGGGCTTCATCCCCGCGGGCGTGTATCCCCGCTACCTCGTCGTCAACGCCGACGAATCTGAGCCTGGCACGTTCAAAGACCGCATGATTATGGAATATGACCCCCACCAGCTCATCGAGGGGATTATCCTGACCACCTACGCCATCGAGGCGGAGCACGCCTTCATCTACGTACGTGGGGAGTACTACTTCGCGGCGCAGCGGCTGCAAGCCGCCATTGCGGAGGCGGAGGCGCGCGGCTTCCTGGGCGACAACATCTTCGGCAGCGGCAAGAAGCTGCGCATCGTCGTCCACCGGGGCGCAGGCGCGTACGAGTGCGGCGAGGAAACCGCGCAGCTCACGTCGCTGGAAGGCTATCGCGGCCACCCGCGACTCAAGCCGCCCTTCCCCGCGGTCGCAGGCCTGTACGGCAAACCAACCATCGTCAACAACGTGGAGACCATCTCCAACGTGCCGCATGTGCTCAGCCACGGCGCAAATTGGTACAAGCAGTGGGGTACGCCCCAGAGCACGGGCTTCCGCATCTTCTGCATCAGCGGACAGGTCCAGAAGCCGGGCCTCTACGAGCTGCCGCACGGCGTCACCCTGCGCGAGCTCATCTACGACTGGGGCGGCGGGCTGACTGAGGAAGCCGGCGAGCTCAAGGCCATCGTGCCGGGCGGCCTGTCCATGCAGTTGTTGGACAGCAGCCAGCTTGACGTCCCGATGGACTTCGAGAGTGTCCAGAAGGCCGGGTCGAGCCTGGGCGCGGCCGCGGTCATCGTGATCGGCAAGAACCAGAGCATGGTCGAGCTGGCGCGGCGCACCATTGCGTTCTACCGCGAGGAAAGCTGCGGCAAGTGTACGCCCTGTCGTGAAGGCACGGGCTGGTTAGAGAAGATTCTCGAACGCATCGAAGCGGGTGAAGGCCGGGTGGACGACATCGCGCTGATGCTCTACATCGCAGATATGATTGCGGGCAAGAGCTTCTGCCCGTTCTCGTTCGCGGCCGTGTGGGGCCTGCAGAGCAACCTCGCCAAGTTCCGGCCCGAGTTCGATGCCGCGATTGCCAGCGCAACCGAGCAGCCGGTCATTCCGATCCGGCCCATCTACCGGCCCGATCCTGGCCGGCCCTCCGGCGTGACTGCGCCGAGCCTGCCACAGGAAGAGAAGTTCAACGCGCCGACGGTGAAACGGTAACGACGAATTGAAGATTGAAGATGAAAGATTGAAGATTGGGCTCTGCGCCTGATCTGCTATCTGCCTCAAATCTTTGGTCTTCAGTCTTCCACCTGTTGAGGTTTTCGTATGGCTGATTTGGTCAACGTGACCATCGATGATGTCAAAATCCAGGTTCCTGCGGGGACGCTGGTCGTTGACGCGGCGCGGGCGGCGGGCATCGACATCCCGGTCTTCTGCTCGCATCCGAAGCTGGACCCCCTCGGCGCGTGCCGCATGTGCCTGGTCGAGTTCCCCGGCCCGCGCGGCAGCCGGCTCGACACCGCCTGCACCGTGCGCGTGAGCGAGGGCATGGTCGTCCAGACGGACACCCAGCAGGTGCGCGATGTGCGCGAGGCCGTGCTCGGCTTCATCCTCATCAACCACCCGCTCGACTGCCCGATCTGCGACAAGGGCGGCGAATGCCCGCTCCAGGACCAGACGTACGAGTACGGGCCGGGCGCCAGCAAGTTCGTGGAGCCCAAGCGCCACAAGAAGAAGCACTATCCCATCAGCGACCTGATCATGCTGGACCAGGAACGCTGTATCCTCTGCTGGCGCTGCATCCGCTACCTGGACGAGTGGGAGGACAAGCCGCAGCTCGGCCTCTTCGAGCGCGGGGGCGAGACGATCATCGACGTCTTCCCCGGCCAACCCGTGGACGCCAAGACCTCCGGCAGCATCATCGACATCTGCCCGGTCGGCGCGCTGACCAACCGGACGGCGCGATTCCGCTATCGGCCGTGGGAGCTGACCAAGACGCCCAGCGTCTGCACGCTCTGCCCGGTCGGTTGCAACGTCCGGCTTGACGAGCGGGTGCACGAGCTGCGCCGCATCGTCGCGCGGGAGAATCCCGCAGTCAACGATGAGTGGATCTGCGACAAGGGCCGCTTCCTCACGCAGTATGTGGACCACCCGGAACGGCTGCGCACGCCGCTGATCCGTGAGAACGGCGCGCTGCGCCCCGCGACCTGGGATGAGGCGCTGCGCCGCGTCGTCGACCGGCTGGAGCGCATCGCGGAGGAGAAAGGCCCGCAGAGCGTCGGCGGCATTGCCTCCGCGCGCGTCAGCAACGAAGCCGCGTACCTGTTCCAGAAGTTCATGCGCGTGCTGGTCGGCACCAACAACGTAGACTATCCCGACGGCGCCGGCGTCCGCGCCCACCCAACGGGCCTGTCCGCGATTGCCGACATCGCTAAGAGCGACGTCGTGGTGCTGGTGGGCATCGACCCCAGCGAACACGCGCCGGTGCTGGATCTTCACATCAAGCGCGCAGTGCTGCGCAAGGGCCAGAAGCTGGTCATCATCAACCCGCGACGGATCGAGTTGGCCCGGTACACGCAGGACGCGCGCACGAAGGGCGGCGCATACCTGCCGGTCTACCCCGGCCAGGAGGCCAGCCTGTTGAGCGACCTGGCGAGCGCCGTGCAGGGTGCGAAGACCGAGAGCCAACCGGCGGCGCGTGCACAGGGCACGCGGCCCGCGGGCCAGCCGCCGGTTACGGCCAAGCGACCCGTGCCGCCTGCGCTGGCGGGTGCGGTAGATGCGCTGGCCGGTGCGAAATCGCCGCTGTTCATCTACGGGCCGGACGCAGCACGCGGGGAGCAAGGCCGCCAGACCGTGACTGCGCTCAGCAATCTGGCCACGGCGCTGGGCCACGGCGATAAGCTGGCCTACATCGGCGCAGAGGCCAACAGCCAGGGCGCGCGCGATATGGGCATGCTCGCCGACAGCCTGCCCGGCCATCTGCCGGTCAGCGAAGCGGCGGTGCGCGAGCGGCTGGGCAAGCTGTGGGGCGTGCAGCCGCCCGCCGAAGCCGGCCGCACCTATACCGAGATGGTCAGCGGCGCGGTGCGCGGGCTGTACGTCATGGGTGCGAATCCGGCGGCCGTCCCGGCCAATGCCGAGGCGCTGCGCAAGCTCGACTTCCTGGTCGTCCAGGATATGTTCCTGACCGAGACCGCGCAGTTGGCCGAGGTCGTGCTGCCCGCATGCAGCTTCGCGGAGGCGAACGGCACCTATACGAACCTCGAACGCCGTGTGCAGCGCGGGCCGGAAGCCATCCGCGTCGAAGGCGAAAGCCGCGCAGATTGGGCCATCGTGGCCGCGCTCGGAGAGCGTTGGCTGGCTGCCCAGGGGAGCGAGACTGCCGCAGAAGCGACCAAAGTGCCTGATTGGAAGCGGAAGAAGACCGCCCGCGGCAAGACCGGTCCCGCGCCCAAGCCGTGGCATTACAGCAGCGTGCAGGCGGTGGACGAGGAAATCAGCAAGGCTGTGCCCGTCTACGGCAACCTCCGGTGGGACACGCTCGGTGAGCTGGGCGTGCAGTGGCCGGCCAGCGCGCTCACGCGGGCCGCGCGGCGCCCCGAGCCGTTGAACATCACGCCGCTCGCTGACCGGCCGGCCGGTGCATTCTGGCTGGTGAGCAGCCCGCTCCTGTGGGACGGCGACGTGCTGATGCAACATGCGGCGGATGAAGTCCGTGCACAGATGCCCGCACCGTTCGTCGCGCTCAACCCGGCAGATATCGCCACGCTGGGCCTGACCGAGGGCGCGCAGGTGACGGTAAGCTCTGCTGCGGGCGCGGTCATGCTGGCACTGCGCAGCGACCCGCATGTACAGCCGGGCAGCGCGTGGGTTCCATACAAACTGACCGGCTTGCCTGCGGAGACGCTGGGCGCGGGCCGCGGCCTGCCCGTCAGCGTGACGGTACGCTGATATTATCAAGTTCGTAGTAGGCGCTTCAGCGCCTTGACCCTGATACCTAACAGAGTCGTAGGGGCGAGGTGACCTCGCCCCTACGATGGCGGGTTTTGCTAAACGCTCAAAACGACGACAGGACTAACCAATGGACTGGATCAGCCTGATTCTCATCCCGGCAATCAAATCGCTCATCCTGGTCATCGTGCTGCTGACCGGCTTCGCGTATGCGACCTGGTTCGAGCGGAAGCTGATTGGCCGCTTCCAGCAGCGCATCGGGCCGAACCGCGCCTGGGTGTTCGGGCTGGGCCATCCGATTGCCGACGCGCTGAAGATGATCTTCAAGGAAGAGACCGTGCCCTCTTACGTGGACAAGGTCTTGTTCGTGATGGCGCCCGGCCTGGCGATCGCGCCCGCACTGCTGATGTTCGCCGTCATACCCGTCGGGCCGACCATCACTCTGTTCGGCCGCGAGATCCCGCTCGTCGTCGCCGATGTGAATATCGGCCTGCTGTGGGTGCTGGCCATCGCCGGCGTGGGCACGTATGGCGTGATCCTGGGCGGTTGGGCCAGCAACAACAAGTACTCGCTGCTGGGCGCACTGCGCACCAGCGCGCAGATGCTGTCTTATGAGTTGCCGATGGGCATCCTGCTCATCGCGATCCTGCTCACCACTGCGCTCGGCACCGCGGACGGCACGGGCACGCTCAGCCTGGTCCAGATCGTCAGCATGGAGCTGCCCTGGTATATCCGGCTGTGGATTCTGCTCGCCTTCCCGCTCTACTTCATCACGATGCTGGCCGAGACCTCGCGCAAGCCGTTCGACTTCCCGGAGACGGAGAACGAACTGGTCGCGGGCTTCCAGACGGAGTACGGCAGCATCAAGTTTGCCCTGTTCTACATGACCGAGTACCTGCACATCCTGGGCGCCAGCGGCGTCGCGGTCTCGGTCTTCTTCGGCGGCTGGCGCGGCCCGTTCGTGGAGCAAGTGCCCATCCTGGGGCTGTTCTACTTCGCCGCCAAGGTCATCGCGATGGTATTCCTGTTCATCTGGGTCAGCGCCAGCGTACCGCGGCCGCGCTACGATCAGCTTCTGCGCTTCTGCTGGACGTTCCTGTTCCCGGTGTCCCTGGTCTATCTGGCGATTACCGCCGTTATCGTAGTCTTGCTCTGAGCCGTGAACGACAGCCCGGTCACGGTACTATAATGGTCTGTTTGAGGTGTTGAATGGCTGTAAGTGATGGCATCAAAGGGGCCGTTGAGATCGCCAAGTCGATGGCGGTCACGCTGCGCGCGCTATTCGCGGGCCCCCTGACGGTCCAGTATCCTGAACAGCCCATCGCCGTGTACCCCCGTTACCGGGCGCGCCACGAGCTGCGGCGCTACGAGAACGGGCTGGAGCGGTGCATCGGCTGTATGTTGTGCGAGGCGGCCTGCCCGACCGGCGCGATTCACGTCGAGGCGGCGGAGAACGACCCGGACAACCCGGTCAGCCCCGGCGAGCGGTACGCGAAGGTGTGGGAAGTCAACCTGATGCGCTGCGTCTTCTGCGGCGACTGTGAGACCGCGTGCCCGGTCGAGGCTGTCGTGCTCGGCCACGACTTCGAGCTCGCCAGCTACTCGCGCGACGGCCTGTTGTGGACCAAGGAAATGCTGCTGAAGCCCAGCAACCCCAACGTGGTTGTGCGGGCCGAATGACAGTACGGAGCGGTTGCAGGTTGCAAGTTGCAGGTTACCAGAGGCGCGTGCCCGGCAACCTGTAACTTGCAAACTTGCCAACCTGTAAGCGTCGGAGAGGCGCCCATGTTCTTATTCATCGTGTTTGCCCTGATTGCGGTGGCCGCGGCGGTCGGCGTCATCACCAGCCGCAAGCCGGTGTACAGCGCGTTGTTCCTCCTGGTCAACTTCGCGACGCTGGCCGCGCTGTACATCATGGTCCAGGCGCAATTCCTGGCTGCCGTGCAGGTCATCGTGTATGCCGGGGCCATCGTCGTGCTGTTCCTGTTCGTCGTCATGCTCATCGGCGGCGGCGAGCTGAACGATATCCGCGACCGCAACAAGACGCTCCTGGCCCGCATCACCTGGCCGCGGGGCGTTGCGCTGGTGTTGGGTCTGGGGCTGCTCGCTGCAGTCGTCTACGGACTGCTCAACGGCCAGTTGCTGACAGCCCGGAATACGGCTGACGCGTTCGGCCAGGGCAGCGTGCAGGCGGTCGCCGCGGTGCTCTACACCGACTATGCCCTGCCCTTCGAGTTGGCCTCGGTGTTGTTGCTGGTCGGCATGATCGGCGCGGTCGTCCTGGCGCAGCCGCCGGATAAGAGTTGAAGGTTGGCAGGTTGAAGGTTGAAAGTTGGCGTACCAACCAACCTGTAACTTGTAACCCGCCAACAGGGCGCACGGAGTAAATGAATGGTTCCAACATCTTATTTCCTGGTTTTGAGTGCGATTCTGTTCACGATTGGGACGGTGGGCGTGCTCATCCGGCGCAACGTGCTGATTATCTTTATGTCGGTCGAGATGATGCTGAACGCCGTCAACCTCACCTTCGCTGCGCTGGCGCGTCACTTCCTGGACCTGAACGGCCAGGTCTTCATGCTCATGGTCATGGTGGTGGCCGCGGCAGAAGTGGCGGTCGGCCTTGCCATCGTCATGGCCGTCATCCGCAACAAAGATACGACGAACATCGAGGACGTGAATCTGCTGAAGGGTTGATTCGGGACTGACGCTCAACGCTCGTTTGGCGCAGCCGTCCGCTAGGGAGCTTCCATGCTTGATTACGCCTGGTTGATGCTATTGTTCCCCGCGCTGGGGACGCTCATTATCTCGCTGTTCGGCACGCGGCTGGGGAAGCGCGCGGTCAGCATCCTCGCGCCCGCGATGGTGTTCCTCAGCTTCGCGGTCGCGGTCGCCTCATTCGTGGCCCTGCTCGGCCTGCCCGCCGAGGAGCGCAGCCACGAGGTGACGCTCTGGCAGTGGATGGCCGTGGGGCACTTCAGCGTGGACATCGCCCTGCTGCTCGACCAGCTCTCGGTCACGATGGCACTGGTCGTCACCGGCGTGGGCTTCCTCATCCACGTCTATTCCGCAGGCTACATGCACGACGACGCGCGCGTGCCCCGCTATTTTGCGTTCCTCAACCTGTTTATCCTCATGATGCTGACACTGGTCCTGGCGAACAACTACCTGCTCCTGTTCGTCGGCTGGGAAGGCGTCGGCCTGGCCTCCTATCTGCTCATCGGCTTCTGGTTCGAGAAGCCCGCGGCCGCAGATGCCGGCAAGAAGGCCTTCATCGTCAACCGCATCGGTGACTTTGGCCTGCTGCTGGCGATTATGTTCATCTGGACGGGCGTCGGCTCGCTGCGTTTCGCGGATGTGTTCGCACTCGCGCCGGAGGTGTGGACCGTCGGCAGCGGCGTCGTTGCCGCGGTGACCATGCTCATGCTGCTGGCCGCCACGGGCAAGAGCGCGCAGATCCCGCTGTACGTCTGGCTGCCCGACGCGATGGAAGGCCCGACGCCGGTCTCCGCCCTCATCCATGCCGCGACGATGGTCACCGCGGGCGTGTATATGATCGCCCGGTCGGCCACGCTGTTCGACCTCGCACCGACGACCGGCAACTGGGTCGCCTGGGTCGGCGTACTGACGGCCTTCTTCGCGGGCACAATCGCGCTGACGCAGACCGACCTCAAGCGCATCCTGGCCTACTCGACCGTCTCGCAGCTCGGCTTCATGTTCGTGGCCGTTGGCGTTGGCGCCTATGCCGCGGGCATCTTCCACCTCGCCACACACGCGTTCTTCAAAGCACTGCTGTTCCTCAGCGCAGGCAGCGTGATGCACGCGCTGCACGGCGAGCTGGACATCCGCAAGATGGGCAACCTGCGCGCCAAGCTGCCGACGACCTACTGGACCTTCCTCGTGGGCTCCGCCGCACTGGCCGGCATTCCACTGCTCTCCGGCTTTTTCAGCAAGGATGCCATTCTTTTCTATGCCTTCGAGAAGCAGATTCCGGTGTGGGTCATCGGCATCATCACGGCCTTCATCACCGCACTCTACTCCTTCCGCATGGTGTTCGTGGCCTTCTGGGGCCAGGAGCGCGACCGCCGGCTGTTCAACCACGCGCACGAGTCGCCACAGGTGATGACCATCCCGTTGATCATCCTGGCAATCGGTGCGGTCGTCCTCGGCTACATCGGCCTGCCGTCCATCTCGGCCATCAATAGCTGGCTGGACCCGGTCTTCCACCACGGTGAGGCGGCTGCGGAAGCGCACAACCTGACCCTGGAGCTGATCCTGCTGGTCGTCTCCGCGCTGGTCGCGCTCGGCGGCGCATTTGCGGCCTACCGGGCCTACATCGTGGATCCGGCGCTGCCCGGCCGCGTGCGGTCAGGGCTGGGCTGGTTCGCCCGGCTGGTCGAAAACAAGTACTACATCGACGAGCTCTACAACATGGTGATCGTCAACCCGCTGCGCGACTTCGGCGGCTGGCTGGGCCGGGTGTTCGACCAGCGCGGCATCGACGGCGCGGTGAACGGGCTGGCCGGGGTGACGGGCTGGCTCGGCACACAGGCCCGGCGCTTGCAGACCGGCATGGTCGGCCTGTACGCCCTGGCAATGCTGTTCGGCGCGGTGGCGCTGCTGGCCTGGCTGGCGATCCGATAGGTGAGAGGCATCATGACTCAATTCCCTTTGTTGTCCGTTATCACTTTGCTGCCTCTCGTGGGAGGGCTGATCCTGCTGGCACTGCCCGGTGAGCGGCTTCAGAAGTGGTGGGCGCTCGGCGTCAGCCTGGTGACCTTCGTCATCTCCTGCCTGTTGTTCGTCTGGTGGCAGGCGGGCGAGGCCGGGATGCAGTTTGTCGAGCGGCTGCCCTGGGTGCCCCAGTTCAACATCCAGTATTTCCTGGGCGTGGACGGGATCAGCCTCTTCCTGGTGCTGCTCACCACCTTCCTGACGGTGCTCGTCATCCTGTTCTCGTGGGAAGGCGTCGAGAAGCAGCTCAAGACGTTCCTGGCGCTGCTCCTGGTGCTCGAAACGGGCATGATCGGCGTGTTCGTCGCGCTGGACCTGGTGCTGTTCTACGCCTTCTGGGAGCTGTCCCTCATCCCCATGTACTTCCTGATCGGCGGCTGGGGCGATGCGCACGGCACCTACACATTCCTCGGCCGCACGCTGCCCTGGCGCATCTACGCCGCGCTCAAGTTCTTCCTGTACACCTTTGCGGGCAGCGCGCTGATGCTGGTCGCCATCCTGGTGCTCTATGCCCGCGGCGGGACGTTCGACCTGCTGGCGTTGCAGCAGATCGGACTGGAGCCCAACCTGCAATTCTGGCTCTTCCTGGCGTTCGGGCTGGCCTTCGCCATCAAGGTCCCGCTGTTCCCGTTCCATACGTGGCTGCCCGATGCGCACGTCGCCGCGCCGACCGCCGGTTCGGTCATCCTGGCCGGCGTCCTGCTGAAGATGGGCACGTACGGGTTCGTACGCTTCTGCCTCCCGCTCTTCCCGGACGCATCGCGACAGTTGGGCCCGTGGATTGCGGCCCTGGCAATCATCGGCATCCTGTACGGCGCGCTGGTCGCGCTCGTCCAGAAGGACGTGAAATCGCTGGTCGCCTACTCCTCCGTCGCTCACCTGGGTTTCGTGATGCTCGGCGTCTTTGCGCTCAATGCGCAGGGCGTGGCCGGCGCGACGCTGCAGATGGTCAACCACGGGCTGAGCACCGGCGCACTGTTCCTCATGGTCGGCATGTTGTACAACCGGCGGCACACCCGTCTGCTGGCCGACTTCGGCGGGCTGTGGAAGCAGATCCCCATCTACGGGTTCCTGTTCCTGATCGTTGCGCTGTCATCCGCGGGCCTGCCGGGGCTGAACGGCTTCGTGGGCGAGTTCAACATCCTGCTCGGCGCCTTCCAGACCAACCGCGCGTACGCCATCTTCGGCACGCTCGGCATCATCCTGGCCGCCTGGTATCTGCTCGTCGCGGTCCGCCAGATGCTACACGGCCCGCTCAACAAGGCCGAGAACATGGCCGTGCGCGACCTGAGTGTGCGGGAGATCGTCACGCTTGTGCCGATTGTCCTGCTCTTCTTCGTCATCGGCCTGTTCCCGAACCTGTTCTTCGACAAGATTAACCCATCGGCCCAGGCGGTCGTGGATGCGTTGAACCGGCAACAGCCCATCGTGAGCATGGCTGTGGATTCTGAGCGATAGGTTGGCTGATATGAGCTTTCCGACCCTTAACTACCTGGCCATCCTCCCCTTGCTGATCCTGGTCATCGCAGCGGCGCTCGTGTTGCTGGCTGACCTGGTGGTGCGCAACAAGCGGGTATTGACTTTCCTGGGCCTGCTGGCTGTGGCAGCCGCGCTGGCCGCCGTGCTGCTCGTCCGTCCCGCCACCCCTGAGTTCCAGGGCATGACGCTGGCCGATGAGCTGGGGCTGTTCGCCGCCGCCGCGATCCTCGTGGCCGCGGGTCTGGCGCTGCTGCTGGCGCTGGAGCGCACAGCAGACTTCACGCAGCGGCCCGGCGCCTACGTTGCGCTGCTCCTGCTCGCGACTGCCGGCATGATCGTGATGGCGAAGGCCAGCGACTTCATCACCATCTTCCTGGGCCTGGAAATCTTCTCGCTGTCGCTGTACATCCTGGTCGGCTTTGCGCGGCGCGATGCGCGGTCGAGCGAGGCCGCGCTGAAATACTTCCTGCTCGGCGCGTTCGCCAGCGGCTTCTTCCTGTACGGCATGGCGCTCATCTACGGCGCGACAGGCTCCACGAATCTGGCCGATATCAGCATGGGCATCGCACCACTGTCGGCCTCGCTGCCGTTTGCGCCGCTGCTGCCGATCGGCATGGGGCTGCTGCTTGTCGGCTACGGGTTCAAGCTGGCGCTGGTCCCGTTCCACATGTGGACGCCCGATGTTTACCAGGGCGCGCCGACATCCGTCACCGCGTTCATGTCGGTCGCGACCAAGACGGCCGCTTTCGTCTCGCTGATTCGGGTGCTGGCCGCCGTGTCGAGCGTCGAGAAGCCGTGGCTGCTGGCGCTGGCCGGGCTGGCCGTCGTGACCATGACCCTGGGCAACCTGGCTGCGCTGCGGCAGACGAGCCTCAAGCGCATGCTCGCATACTCCAGCATCGCGCACGCGGGCTACGTCCTCACCGGGTTGGCCGCCGGCAATGAGCGGGGCTTCGAGGGTGCGCTGTATTACCTGATCGCCTACACCTTCATGAACCTGGGCGCATTCGCGGTCATCCAGGCCGTGCAGCGCCGTGACCGGAACGATGTGACGACCGAGGATGTGACGGGGCTGTCGGCCCGCCGGCCCGCGCTCGCCCTGCTGATGGCCGTCTTCATGTTCGCGCTGACCGGTATGCCTCCGCTGGCCGGGTTCTTCGGCAAGCTCTACGTCTTCTCCGGCGCGGTCGAGGGCGGGCTGGCCTGGCTGGCGGTTGTCGGCGTCCTCAACAGTGCGATCGCCGCCTACTACTACCTGCGCGTCACGGTGCTGATGTACATGGGCGGCTCCGCGCCGGCCACGACCGACATCCCGCGCACGGGTTGGGCCGTCTGGACGACCCTCGTTATCGCCGGCCTGGCGACCCTGGTGCTGGGCCTCTGGCAGTACCCGTGGATGGAGTCCATTCGCGAGGCTGTGGCGGTGCTCGCGCTGCGGTAGGACCGATTGCATGTGTTAACGCAACGGGGCGCACCGCAGCGGTGCGCCCCGTTGCGTTAACAGACTATTACCCATCAGAACAAACTCAATTGCTCGTTCTCCGCCTTCTTTTTGGCCCGCCCCGGCGCCATCTCCCGCACCTGTTTGAGCGCGTCCTGGATGTCCCCCACGAAACGCGAGGGCGAATTCTCCATCCGCAGGCCGAACAGGAAACGGGTGCGCGCGCTGGTCAGCACGAGCTTGTGCCGCGCCCGCGTCATGCCCACATAGAACAGCCGCCGCTCCTCGTCCAGGTCCACGTCCGTGGACAGGCCCGACCGCTCGTAGGGCAGCAGCCCCTCCTCGCAGCCGACAATGAACACGACCGGGAACTCCAGCCCCTTCGCCGCGTGCAGCGTCAGCAATGCGACACGGTCTGCGCGCGGGTCGTAATCGTCAGTCTCCCCGCGCAGCGCGCTATCCTGCAGGAACGCCCGCAGGGATAACCCGGACGATTCGGCGCGGCGCAGCAGCTCCGGAACGCGCCCCGCCTGCTCATCGCCTGTGAACGCGACCGCCTGCCGGACGAGTGCCCCCACCGGCGCGGCGAGGTCCAGTCGCTCGTAAAAGCGGGCCAGGCTGCGCAGACGGTTGCGCTGTGCCGAGGAGAACCCGTCTGCCACAGCAGCCGCGGCGAAGGCGGCCACAAGTCCATTGAGATTTGACACGAGCAGGGCTGCAACCCTCGCCTGCGCCGAAGCCGGGAAGGCGGGTTTGCCGGCGGCCAGCACCGCGGCCAGGTGCACCTTCGAGCGGGGCTGCACCGTGAGCCAGAGGTGCGCAAGGACCCGCCGCACCGCCGCATCAGAGGATAGCGGCGCGTGGCCCGCGCACTGGTACGGGATGCCGGACCGGTCGAACGCCTCGATCAGCGCGCGGCTCTGCGCGCCCAGCCGGTACAGCACCGCAAAGTCACCGAAGGCCCGCTCTGCGCCTCCCTCGTCTGCGCTCGCATCGCCGTCCAGCCGGCCCGAATCCACCGAGAAATAGCTCGTCCCCCCGACCATCTGCTCGATCTGATGGACGACGTATTCGGCTTCCGCCCGATCCGTGGCCGCGCGGTGCGTGTCGAGCCGGACCTGTTCGCTGAACTCGGCCAGCGCCGCGACCGCATGGAGCGGCGGGACCTGTTCGGCGCGCTGCGCCGCGAGCACCTGCACAGCGGCGTCGAGGATGAGCTGCGTCGAGCGGTAGTTGTCGCTCAGCCGCAGGAGCCGTGCGGTGGGATAGTCCTGCTGGAACGCCAGGAAATAGCTGCGGTCGGCCCCGCGGAAGCCGTAGATGGCCTGATCGGGGTCACCGATGACGCACAGGTTCGCGCCGCCCGCGGTCAACAGCCGCAGGAGCCGCACCTGGGCCAGGTTCACATCCTGGTACTCGTCCACCGAGAGCCAGCGGTAACGCGCGTGGACTGCGGCCAGCACCTCCGGCTGCGACTCCAGCATGCGGACGGTACGCAGCAGCAGGTCATCGAAATCGAGCGCGACGTTGTCGTGCAATGCCGTCTCGTAGCGCGCATAGAATGCAGGCAGGTCGGCGTCGCCCGCGGTTGCGACCTCCGCCGGGCGTTGCAGCCGGTTCTTCGCGTCCGAGATGCGCACGAGCAGCCGTTCGGCCTCCACAGGCGTCAACTCAGGAGCCGCCTCGCGGAGCAGCGCCAGGCGGTCGGCGTCCGTGCAGATGACGAAATCGGGGTCCAGCCCTGCCTCCGCGGCCCAGGCGCGCAGCAGTTGCGCGCCGAACGCGTGGAACGTGCTGACCGTGACACGGGCCGCGGTGTCTGCCCCGAGCAGCGCGGTCAGCCGTTCGGCCATCTCGGTCGCGGCCTTGTTGGTGAAGGTGATTGCCAGGATGGCCTCCGGCGCGACACCGTGAACCTTGATAAGGTGCGCGATGCGCACGGTCAGCGTGCGCGTCTTGCCTGTGCCCGGCCCCGCGACGATGACCAGCGGCACGTCGGTGCAGAGGACCGCGTCGCGCTGGGCCGGGTTGAGCCCTGCCACGAGCGATTCGTCAACAGCAGCAGCAGCAGCCTGAGCGGGTGTGCGTCGCTGCGCGACGCCCGCCGTCGAAGGATGCTCCACCGACGGACTTTCATGCATAATCAAAGCATCCTGAGCGGGTGGACGACTCAACACGGATGACAGCGAATCGCCAGTCGGAGGAGCGTCCTTCGACTCCAGCCCGCCTTCAGCGGGCTTCCGCTCAGGAGGCTCCTCCGACGAGGGACCTTCGACCGGCTGCTCCTCCTCCCCGAACAGGCTGAACTGCGCCGCGCCCGCCCCCGGCAAGGCAGCCGCTCGGAACAGCCGGATCACGCCGTACTCCCCATCATACCCGGCTTCTGCAACCACCTCGCCGCGGCGCATCCGGCCGATGCCCTCGGCCAGCCGCTCGCCGCCCGCAGCGGCAATCTCCGCCAGCGGCGCAGCGCGCAGGATGGTCAGTTCCGGCCCGAGACGCGCCAGCAGCTTCGCATACTCGGCCTCCACTTGCTTGGAGCCGGCGCCGACGCCGTACACCTCCGACAGGACCTCCGGCAGGGGGATGAGGCTGTCGTACGGCGCAGCGCGTGCTGGACGGTGACCCGCGGGCCGGTCGGCCAGCGCCTCCACACGGTGCATCACGCCGACTGTGACCTCCTTGCCGCAGCCGGTGCAGATGCCGCCGTGGGCCAGCGTGACCGGCGGCTCCCACACGACGCCACATTTGCGATGCCCGTCCAGGTGATACTTGCCCTCTTCAGGGAAGAACTCGATCGTGCCGCCGAACGCGGGGCCTTCCCCGCTTTCCAGCGCGGCGAACAGGGCCCCGTAAGATAGCTCGGTGTCGAAGAGGGTCGCCTCCCGCGCCAGCTTCTCCGGCGAATGCGCATCGGAGTTGGACACGAGCGTATACCTGTCCAGGCCGGAGACACGCCAGTTCATCGGCGGGTCGGACGACAGCCCGGTCTCCACTGCGAAGATGTGCGGCGTCAGGTCGCCGTAACATTCCTCGACTGTATCGAAGCCGGACTTCGAGCCGAGCAGCGAGAACCAGGGCGTCCAGATATGTGCGGGGATGAGCTTGCACTCGGGGTCCGCGTCCAGCATCGTTTCGAGCAGGTCGCGCGAGTCCAATCCGAGGATGGGCCGGCCGTCTGAGCGAATGTTGCCGATCTTCTCCAGCCGCGCCTGCAGCCGCTCGACCGCCTCGAATGATGGCGCAAAGACGACGTTGTGGACCTTGCGCGTCCGGGTCTCGCCGGACCTGCCGGCCCGCTTGTAGATGTTGCTGATCTCCCCGCCGAGCATGAAGCGAACGGTCCCCCGGCACGCGGGCGGGACGGTCGCCTGCACCGCGTCCGCGAGGTCGTCGCGCAGCCGGAACAGCCCTTCCTCCGCCGGAAGCAGCTTCTCGCGCATCTCCTTCAGCCAGCCGGGATGCGCCACATCGCCCGTCCCGACCACGTGGACGCCCTTCAACTGCGCCCACCGCGAGAGATGCTCGAAGGTCAGGTTCTTACTGGTCGCGCGCGAGAAGTGCGAATGGATGTGGAGGTCGGCCACGATTTTCATGGCCTGAGTATAACATACTCCACGACGCCTCGGAGGATGCGCAAGCTCATAGACAGCCGTGCCCGGCAGTGATAAGACGAAAGCTGAAACTGACAGAGAGGTCAGGAGGATCCATGACTGAACACCGCATCACGGCACATCCGATTCTGGCCGTTCCGCCGGACGAGGGCGTGCGCTTCTACTGGCAGGGGCGCGAGCTGGTGGCCCGCAAGGATGAAACCATCGCCTCGGCCCTCTTCGCAAACGGTATCCGCGTGTTCGGACACCACCCCAAGGATGGCTCGCCCCAGGGCATCTTCTGCGCCAACGGCCAGTGCAGCCAGTGTCTCGTGCTGGCGGACGGCATGCCCGTGAAGTCGTGCATGGAGCGCGTGCGGCCGGGAGTGCGCGTCGAGCCGGTCGAGGGACTGCCGGAGCTGCCGAAGGTGGCCGCCGCGCCGACCACACATGCGATCCGCGAACTGGCCGTGCCGGTGCTGATTATCGGCGGCGGGCCTGCGGGCATGTCAGCCGCCATTCAACTCGGCCAGCGCGGCATCCACACGCTGCTCATCGATGACAAGGCCCGGCTCGGCGGCAAGCTCGTCCTGCAAACCCACCGCTTCTTCGGTTCGATCAACGCGGTCTACGCGGGCACGCGCGGCATCGACATCGCCACGCGGCTCGAAAACCAGGTGCGTGAGCTGCCCGAAGTCGAGGTCTGGCTGGACAGCACCGCACTGGCCGTATTCAGTGACGGCAAGGTCGGCGTGCTGCGCGGCGGGGAGGAATACGTCCTGGTGCAGCCGCAGGCGCTGCTGGTCGCGGCAGGCGCGCGGGAGAAGTCGCTGGCCTTCCGGGGCAACACGCTGCCCGGCGTGTACGGTGCGGGCGCGTTCCAGACCCTCGTCAACCGCGACCTGGTGCGTGCGGCGGAGCGGCTGTTCATCGTCGGCGGCGGCAACGTCGGGCTGATTGCCGGCTACCACGCGCTGCAGGCGGGCATCGAGGTCGTTGGCCTGGTGGAGGCCCTGCCGGAGTGCGGCGGCTACAAGGTCCACCGCGACAAGCTGCACCGCATGGGCGTGCCCATCTACACCTCACACACCATCCTCAGCGCGAACGGGACGGAGCACGTCGAGTCCGTGACCGTCGCGCAGGTTGATGCCCAGTTCCGGTCCATCCCCGGCACCGAGAAGTCGTTCGCCTGCGATACGGTGCTCATCGCGGTCGGGCTGGACCCGGTGAACGAGTTCTACGTCAAGGCGCAGGAGTTCGGGCTGACCGCGTTCGCTGCGGGCGATGCGGAGGAAATTGCGGAGGCATCGGCCGCGATGTTCTCCGGCAAGATCAAGGGGCTGGAGGCGGCGCGGGCGCTCGGACAGGATGTGGGCGAGATCCCGTCGGACTGGTATCGCACCGCCGAAGTCCTGCGCTCCAAGCCGGGCGCGGTCGTGCCGAGGGAGGAGCCTGCGGAAGAAGAGGGCATCATGCCCGTCTTCCACTGTTCGCAGGAGATACCCTGCAACCCCTGCACGGCGGTCTGCTCGCAGGGCGCGATCTACATCGACCCGGACGACATCCGCCACGTGCCGGAGTTCATCGGCGCGCAGATCGGCAAACAGTGCATCGGCTGCGGGAAGTGTGTCACCATCTGCCCCGGGCTGGCCATCACGCTCGTGGACTATCGCAAGGACCGGCAAAATCCGACCGTCACCATCCCCTACGAGTTTCTGCGCGAGAGCATCCAGCCCGACCAGCACGTCACGGTGCTGGACACCGAAGGCGTCGCGCTCGGCAACGTGGTCGTAACCCGCGTCCGCGCGGCGAAGGCGAACGACCGGACGCTCCTTATCCAGGTGACGGCCCCGCGCGACATCGCGAAGCGCATTGCAGGCATCCAGGTGCAGGAAGCTCAAGTCAGCGAGCCGCTGGACTCCTACGTGGAGCGCCTCACCGATGACATGGTAGTGTGCCGCTGCGAGCGTGTGACCGCGGGCGAGATTCGCGACCTCATCCGCCGCGGGTACCGCGACGTCAACGAAATCAAGGCGGTCACACGCGCGGGCATGGGCGCGTGCGGTGCCAAGACGTGCACGGCGCTCATCCGCCGCCTGTTCCGCGAAGAAGGCATCCCCGACGCAGAGGTCGTCGAGGGGAGCAAGCGGCCCCTCTTCATGGAAGTGCCGCTGGGGGTGTTCGCCGGGGTCGAGCAGGGAGGCCGCTCATGACATCCACCGCCTATGACGCGATCATCATCGGCGCGGGCAGCGTCGGCACGCCGGCTGCGTTCGCGCTGGCACGCGCAGGCCTGCGCCCCCTCGTGCTCGACGGCCGGGCCAGCCCGGGGCAGGGCTCCAACAAGGCAGCCATCGGCGGCGTGCGCGCCACGCATTCCGACCCGGCCAAGATTGGGCTCAACCTGCGCAGCCTGGAGATTCTCTCGACGTGGCAGCAGGTCTACGGCGACGACATCGAATGGAACACGGGCGGCTATGTGTTCGTAGCATACCGCGAGCGCGAGGAACAAATCCTCCGGGACCTGCTGACCATCCAGCACGGCTACGGCCTGAACATCGACTGGCTGGACCGCCATGCTATGCTCGACCTGCTGCCCGACCTCAACCCGGTGGACCTGCGCGGGGGCACCTACTCACCGGAGGACGGCCACTGCTCGACGCTGCTGACGCTCCACGCCTTCTACGATCACGCATGTGCCTTGGGCGCAGAGTTCCGCTTCGACGAGCCGGTGACCGGCATCGACGTGCAAGGCGGGCGAGTCACGGGCGTGACGACCCCGCACGGCCGCTATGCCGCGCCGGTCGTCGTGAATGCGGCGGGGGCGGATGCCGCAGCCATCGGCGCGCTGACGGGCCATGCCCTGCCCGTCCGGCCAGATTCGCATGAGGCGGCCATCACGGAGCCGGTTGCACGCTTCATCAATCCCATGATCGTGGACATCCGGCCCGTGCCCGGCTCGACCAACTACTACTTCTACCAGCACTATACCGGCCAGATCATCTTCTGCATCACCCCCAGCCCGAGCATCTGGGGCACCGATACCCGCGAGACGAGCGAGTTCCTGCCGATGGTCGCGCAGCGCATCGTTGACCTGATGCCCCGGCTCATGCACATCCGCGTGCGGCGGACGTGGCGCGGGCTCTACCCGATGACGCCGGACGGCTCACCCATCGTCGGCCGGGCGCCGGGCGTCGAGGGGCTGCTGCTGGCCGTCGGCATGTGCGGGCAGGGGTTCATGCTCGGCCCTGCGCTGGGCGAGCTCATCACCCGCATGGCGCTCGACCAGCTCATGCCGGAGGACCACGAGACGCTGGCGATCCTGTCGCCGGCGCGCGAGTTCAAGGGGACGGAGAAGCTGAAGTAGCAGGACAGGAGTAGCATGACAGAAGAAGAATTGCTTGCCTTCGGGCTGGAGCTGACCACGCTGAAACGCGTGCCGCGGTCCGGCTGGCTGCTGCGCGGGGTGCCGCACGTCGAGAGCGTTGCGGAACACGCCTATGGCACGGCGACGCTGGCGCTCGCGCTGTGCGACGTGCTGAACGCATCCGGGGAGCTTGCCGCTCCGCTGGACGTGGGACGCGTGCTGACCATCGCGCTGCTGCACGACCTGGCCGAGGCGCGACTGACCGACCTGCCCGGCCCCGCCCGGCGGCTGATTCCCGAGGATGTGAAGAGCCGCGCGGAAACCGCCGCCATGACGAGCATCCTCGCGCCGCTGCCCTCCGCGGCGCGGCTGCTGGCCGCGTGGCGCGAGTTCGAGGACGAAAGCACGCCGGAGGGCCGCCTCGTCCGCGACGCGGACAAGGTGGAGATGATGATACAGTGCACGCGCTACGAGCGCAGCGGCGTGCGCGGCCTGGACGAGTTCTGGGCGGTGATGGATGCCCACGTCTGGCACTATCCGCTGTGTGCGGCACTCTATGCGCGGCTGAAGGCGGGGCGCAGCGGTTGAAGGCACATTGTAGGAGTCGCAGAACACGTTGGAATCGAGGCTTCAGCCGGTTTGGCTGGCTATGCACGTACACGCCCAAACCGGCAGAAACCTCGACTCGAATTACGCAAACTGCAACAGCACCGGCTTGATGTTCTCGGTCCAGACGGCATACCCCTGCGCGCTCGGATGCAGCTTATCGGAGCGATACAGCTCTCGCCGCGGCAGCCCGTCAGGGCCGAGGATGGCCGGGGTCAGGTCGATGAAATACAGGTGATCGGCGGCAGTAGCCGCATACGCCCGGATCAGGTCGTTCGCCTCACACGCAATCGGCCAGAGCGCCCAGCGCGACGGCGACGGCGTGATCGAGATGTAGTAGATCGGCGTCTCGGGCAGCGCGGCCCGCACGTTGGCGACGAACGTCCGGTAGTCCTCGAAGACCTGCTGCGCGGTCTTCGGCTGGCGGCCCGAGATGTCGTTCGTGCCTGCAAACAGGACGATCGCCTGCGGGTCGTAGGGCACGACGATGCGGTCCACGTAGCGCGCAACCTGGTCGATTCGTGAGCCGCCGAACCCCCGGTTGATGACGGGCAGCGGCGCCATGTCTTGCGCCAGCGTCTTCCAGAAAGTGATGCTGGAACTGCCGGTAAACACGATGGCCCCGCGCGGCGGGGGCTGCCGGCGGTCCTCCGCCTCGAACCGCGCGATGGCCCATTCCCATGCGTCCGGGTCCGCTGACATGCTGCTGCGGATCATGCGGATGATTTCGACGCCCTCGGCAAGAAATCCCCGCGTCCTCTGCCATATACTCATAGGGTACCTTCTCTGATATTGCGGGAGTTTACGGGCGCTGAAGCGCCTACTACAAACCAAAGAAGCTGTTTGAGAAGCTGTGGAGTGGAGCGTCCTCAGACGCGGAACGGCCCGTGAGAGCTTCCAGTTCGTCCGCATCTGAGGATGCGGACTCCTCTTTTCAAACAGCTTCTGAGACCAGCACCTCGCGCAGCCGCGCACAGATGATGCGTTCCTCCCCCGGCTGGAGCGTCTGCGGGTTGACGAACAGCCCGCACTCGCCGGAACCGGCAAGCCAGATGGCCGGCTCCCCGCGGCGCAGCCGGTCGAGCACCTCGTCGCGCGTGATGCCCAGCGACGCCTCGTCCAGCAGCAGCTCCGCGCGCGGCATGGGCTGGCCGGCCTCGCTGGGGAAGTTGCGCCGGGCTGTCACGTGGAGCACGCCGGCGAACGCGTCGATGACGTACTGCACCTGCTCCTCGTAACAGTGCATCAGCGCGGCATGGTCCAGTCCCAGGTACCACTTCACCGCGGCCATCAGCCCGACGACTTCCTCCTTGCCCACCTTCATCGTCCGGCCCAGCGCCATGCGCGGGCAGGCATGGAACGCGCACGCCTCGACCAGCGCCTTGCGCCCGACGATGAGGCCGCTGCTCTGCGGGCCGCACAGCCCCTTGCCGCCGCTGAAGATGGCAAGGTCTGCGCCCATGCCCCGTTCCGGTGACGTGAAGCGCCACAGGTTCTCCACCGGCGGAATCTGCGCCGCAGCGTCTACGATCACCGGCACGCCATGCCGTCGCGCCAGCGCAATGCACTCCTGCAGCGGCACCTGCCCGGCCATGCGGCTTTCGTTGTAGAAGTAGAAGATGGCTGCGGTACGCTTGTTGATGGCGGCCTCCAGCTCGACCGCGGTCGCGCGCTCTTCGTCGCCGACCCGCACGATCTTCGCACCGGCATGGCGGATCGCCTCTGCGTAGCCGACGATGCCCGGCCGCTGCACGATGACCTCGTCCTTCATGCCGGTCGCATCGGGCAGGCGGCTGCGCTTGTCGGCGTCCAGCCCGGCCATGCACGCGGCCGTGCTCAGCACGATGCCCGCGGCCGCGCCGCAGCAGACGTAAGCCGCCTCGTTGTGCGTCCACGCGGCAATCCGCTCGCCCACGCGGGCCTGCAGCTCGTCGATTTCGACGAAGTGGCGGCTGGCCTCGGCCATCGCCGCGACCACTTCCGGCGGCATGATGGAGCCGCCGAGTATCGTGACCGTCGCCAGCCCGTTGATGACCTTGCGCACGCCCAGCGCATCATACACATCGCAGCCGGTCGTGCTCATGCCTGCAGCTCCGGCATCCGCCAGTAGGCCGCCGGCGCGTGCTCCCATTCGGGCACGCCCAGGCCGGTCGGGTCGTAGAGTATTTCGCCGCCACGCACGGTCAGGATCGCCTCCAGCTTATCATGGCCGATCATCTTCGCGCGGCCGCAGTCCACGTAGCCGAAGTCGCCCGTCAGGTGGCGTAGAACTGCGATATCAGCCTCCGCGCCGACGGTTAGCGTGCCCAGCTCCGGGCGGTGGATCTCGCGCGCGGGCGCGACCGTGGAGCGGGCAATCACCTCGACCAGCGGCATGCCCATGCTCAGGCACTTCGACATGGTGGTCGCCATGCTCAACACCGGGCCGTTGACGTTGCCCATGTGGAAGTCGGTGCTGATGGAATCGGGGTAGAAGCCGTCGCGGAACGCGGGCACCGCATTGCGGAACCAGAAGCTGCCCGCGCCGTGGCCGAGGTCGAAGATGACCCCGCGCTCGCGCGCCCGGTGCATGTGCTCGTACACACGGCCCTGCTCGTCCACGATCGGGAACTGCTGCGCGAAGACATGCGTATGGATGTCGCCGGGCCGCAGCTTCTCCAGGATGAGGTCCGGGTAGGGACGCTCAGGCGGCCGCGGCCAGAAATCCACCATGACATGCAGGCCCGACAGCTCGCCCGCGTGCACCGCGCGCTCGACCGAAGCCCAGGGCGCGTGCTCCGCGTCCCACGGCAGCCGCGTCCAGTAGTGTGCAGTCTTGATGCCGACGATGACGTCGGGATACGCCTGCGCGACGGCTGCCGTGATCGCCGGGTCGAGATCCGCAACGTTCTGTTCGGACTCCGCGTCCACCATCCCCTCGCCTGCGATGTTGAGGTAGGCCAGGATGCGCACCTTGGACCGGTCGATGTCCCGGACCTTGAAGTCGTGGAAGTTGCGCCAGCCCGCCGTGCCGGCATCCACGGTCGTGGTGACGCCCGACGCGAGCAGGTGTGCATCCGCGTGCATCCCCTCGACATAGCTGTGCGGGCCGACCGTGAAGCGGTAGACGTGGGTGTGCATGTCGATGATGCCGGGCGTGACGAGCGCGCCCGCCACGTCCAGCACGCGGGCGGCCTGCTCCGGCGGGATGTCCGCAGCGACCTCCGCGATGTGCTTGCCGGATACTGCGACGTCCAGCCGCGCATCGCGACCATTGGCCGGGTCGACCACGCGGCCCCCGCGCAACAGCAGGTCATAACGTTTCGGCTCGGATGCGGTTGTCATGGGATCTGCTCCTGATGCAGGCCGCGCTGATAGAGCGCGGTGCCGTAGAACTCGTACGACGCGGCCTGGTCCGGCACATCCACGACGTGGACGGTGAAGCGGGCCGGGACGCCGTTGTCGGGCAGGTGCTCTGCGAAGAAGGCCGCGTAGGCCTCCGCGTACGCCTTGCGCAGCCGCGCCTTCTCCGCCTCATAGCCCGCGGCATCCACCAGCGGGTTCGGGCTTTTCGGCTGGCACCCGAACGCGTGAATCTCGGTGAAATCCACGTCCGCCAGCGACCGGCAGATGCCCGCGTCGACCAGCCACTTCTCCCAGCAGCGGAACACCAGCGGAATCTCCCGGTGCGGGTCCATGCTGACCAGCTCATCCAGGCCCAGGACGCCCTTAGCCGAGTAGCCGCCGGTCAGCCCTGCAAAATGGATGATGAGGTCGCCGTCCGGCTGCTCCTCGGTGACCAACGCCGACAGGACGGGCCGCTCGCCCTCGTAGTAGTACGTCAGTTTGCCGCGCTTCTTGACCTTGAATGACATATCTCCTCCTTGTGGCTCCGGACCCATCACGATATATCCGGCTCGCCTGCGATATTGCGGATGACCCGCAGCGGGGGCCGCGCGCGCAGCGCCTCGATATCGCGGCACGGCACGATCGCGCCGTCCTCCACCACATAGACGCGCAGTTCCGCCAGGTCATTGCTGCCGAGGCCCGCGGCCGCGGCATATTGGAGATAGATCAGGCGGGCCGGGTCGAACCCCATCAGGTAGCTGGCCACGGTGTCCACCGCGACCATGTTGACGCCGGCAAGCGCCAGCCCCAGCGGGAAGTTGCGCCCGCGCTGGAAGCCGGTGCCCTCGCGGCCGACGACTCCCTCCACGATGTTGAGGTGCGGGCGGATGACCTGCGCCGTGTCGACCAGCCGCCGGGCCAGCCCTCTCTGCCAGGCCGCGTGGATGCCCTCGTCCATCCACGCCTCGCGCGGGCGGCCTTCAGACTCAGGCAGCATGCCGGCCGCGGCCAGCTCCCGCCACGCCTGGCCGCAGTAGTGCCGGTTGAAGACGTTGACGAGGCCCATCAGGTTCTTGAGGCAGAGGGTGGTAATCGCCAGGTTGTGCGTCTTGAGCTTCGGCACGTTGATGAGGATGCTATCTGGTGCGACGGCCAGCCGGCTGACATTCAGGTGAGGAAACACCTGCGGCTGCGGCACGGACCGCTTGACGCAGGTGTAGGTCGTGGGACAGCGCAGCTTGGCGCCCGTCGTCCCTGCCAGTTCATCGTAGCCGGTGCCGCGCCAGTGGCGGGGGTGATTATCGTCCGTATCGCGCGGGTCCTCGACGATGTAGATGCCGCCCGGCCACGCGCCCCGGTCCGCCAGGTATTCGATCAGGCCGCCGACGAAGGCGGGATGCGTGCCGATGCCGCTGTCGGGGTTCGCGTGGTGTTCGCCCGCGGTCACGTTGGGCTTGAGCACGACCTTCTCCCCTGCCAGCGTGACCTGCAGGGCCGCCAGGACGCGCTGCGCAGCCGTCCGATAGTCTGCCGGCTGCACCGGCTCGGTCACCGGCGTATGGCTGACAAGGACGGCGCAGGGATCAGTGAGGAACGGATGGATGTGCATGGCCGGTCTGCCTCAAGCTCCCCGTAGAATCAGCGGCAGGTACAGACGGGGGCGCGGTGTGGCTGTCGCCCGCACCTGTTCGATCACCAGCGGCGCGCCGTAGCGATCCCGGGAGGTCGAGAGCGTGTAGCCGCCATACTGGCACCCCCATTGGTAGACTGTGCGCACGCGCGCCTGCACCTGGAGGTGGTGGGTCATATCAGGGAGCAGGTCGATGGGCACGAGCGCGGGTGCGCCGTAGACGCCGAAGCTGCCCGTGGCCGTAAACACGCCTGATTCGGCGGTCACCGTCACCGCCTCGCCGTTGCCGATACGGACGGTGATCGTCTGCGTCAGCAGGCCGGTAGGTGAGATGACCGGCTCGACCCACAGCGGTTCGGCTGTTGCACTGGGGCACCTGGTCGGCGTCAGGGAGGGCGTCGGAGACGGCGTTAGCGTTTCGGTTAAAGCCTGAACCGGTGCTGTGCAGCCTGCCCCGAGCAAAGCCATAACACAAGCCAGCGCCTTCAGGTTCATAGGCTGTTCATCCTGTAACTGGCAAGCTCTTCGGCGGTCAGATTTTCCGGCGCAACCAATCTGTAGTGGCGTTCTGCTGTAACGGCGATCCCGCGGGCGCTCTGCTCCAATGCAAACAGGGCGATCAGTTCGCTCCCCAAAAACTGCGCCGCGATCGCTCGGCAGATCAATCCAGGAAACTTCGCCGCACACATGGCAAAGTCTTGTTCTATCTGCACTGTGCTAAGGACATCGCGCCCCGCTTTTGCCTGCACTGGAAAAACATAGTGGGCGCCATTATCATCAATGCCGATATACACTTCATCGGTCTCGATTTGTCCCATTCCTTGCACGGTTGTACGGAGATGGCTCTGCAAAGAATAACAGGTGACGCGCGTGAAGATATCGATCAGCCGATTATAACGGATCACGGCGAGCAAGGCCTGTTCATCCGAGAGCGCGTATCGTGCAAGGATTCCGGGTGTTGCATTCGGCACTTTGATCTCCGCCAGACCTGGAGAGGGAACAATAGATGTCAGGATGCTGGCAACAAAACAATACCGTCCTCGTCCGGCAGGTCGAATCAACCATTATTTACCAGGAGGTGCTGTCACGCGTACAGAGTCGGGCAGTGAGCCGCGATAGCGAAACGTGTAGATCACATCACCCAGGTTCTTCGGTAGGGGAACCTGCAATTCCCGGGCGACCTGCACCAACTCATCGCGATCAAAACAGACCTCATCGAGTTGAGGCTCATAATGCCGGAAGAAGACGCGCTCAATGATTTGGCTGTAGCGATTCATCAAGCTCATCGCTGCACTCCTTGAAGCGAGATATTATCCAGGCCAGCGCAGTACGACGACTTCCTCGCGCAGTTGTTCCCTGGTGGCGGTCGCCATGCGAGTACGGAACAGGTCAATGCTCTCAACCTGATAGCCCAGCGAGGCTGCAATCTGTGCGGTGAGTTCCCCGGTGCGAATCAACACACGAAGGTACGAAGCCTGATCCCCTACCACGTAGGCCAGGTGCGCCCCCGGATACAGGACCCGACGCAAGTTCGCCAGGTGGCGATACATGCCGCCAAAGTACAGGCGCGTGACACGAGCGTACATTCGCTCGAAACCGGAGGTCTTACCTAACTCGAGACGCCGCGCCTCAATGGCATCGGCAATCTGCTGAATGTCAGGAAACTCCGCAACCCACCGATCGTCATCATCGGCGCGGTAGACCCCTCGGGTATTGGAACGCAGCAGGCCTTGCTTGAGCAGGCGCAATTCGGCCTTATCCTTGACGAAACCAAGTAACACGCTTTCCAGGCGCGTCGTCCTTGTGTAATCCTTTTCATTCGGATAGGGCGGCGATGTGATGACCGCGTGAACCGATTGCGCTGGCAGTATATCATTAAGATGACGACTATCCGCCTGAAAGACCTGGCCTGACACGCTCGTGCGATCCTGTAGTCCTTGCATGTCGGCGGCCATTTGGCGAACTGTATCCAGCCATGGGGCAACAACAGTTGCATCTTCCTTGAGTTCACCTACGCCAACTTCCGGGCCAAACTCCAGATTGCTGGCATACAGGACAGCAGCCTTTGCCAATGCGAGACGTTCATGGTCACCATACCGTGTGTCTCCATGCCGTGCTATGTGTTCAAGCAGCACTAATGCCTTGTGTAAGGGCCGGGGACTGATGGAGTTAGTGAGGAGGAGCGCCGCCTGGGCTGGCGGCAGCGTGCGAAGCCGGCCGTTAGCATGATGAGACTGGCTTTGCAACAGTGGGAGCGTCTCGTCAGGGACACCGTCGGCATCGAGGGTCGCGGCCGCGGTGCGGGCAACTTCGGTCGCATGATCCAACAAACCCTGGGCAGCGATATCCCACTTGACCTTCGTTCGACTGGCGAAGCAGGCCAGCGGGTTGGCCTCGACTCCGTAATATGAAATGCCCAGCTTCTTGCACTCGACCAGAGTCGTGCCCGTACCGCAGAACGGGTCGAGGACATACTGACCCGCCCTGATCCCGAAGCGTAAGATATACTCTCGCACCAGATGAGGTGGAAAAGAGAGTATGAAGCGATACCAGTCGTGTACGGTTCGATCATCCGCCGCCAACCGATTGCGATCCGGATGAGCCAGCAACGCGGCATCCGACTTTACGAGATTATTCATAACGGATATTATACCATGACGTCACCGGCTGGCCGGAGGCGAACGTCTGAGATTGATGGGGAAGAAACGATGCCGCCAACCACCCGTGAAACCTACATCTCCGTAGATATCGAGGCTGCGGGGCCGCACCCAAGCCGCTATTCGCTGTTATCCATCGGCGCGTGCCTCGTGCATGAGCCGGACGAGACCTTTTATGTCGAGCTTAAGCCGGTCAACGAAGAGGCGGATGCCGGTGCGTTGGCCGTTGGCGGGCTGTCGCTGGCGGCGCTGGCGGAGACGGGGGTTCCCCCGCGCGCGGCCCTGGCGCAGTTCGAGGCCTGGGTGCTGGAGCACACGCCAGAGGGCAGCCGTCCGGTGTTCGTGGGCTTCAACGCGGCGTTCGACTGGATGTTCGTCAACGACTACTTCCACCGCTTCCTCGGCCACAACCCCTTCGGGCACAATGCGCTCGACATCAAGGCATTTTACATGGGCATGACTGGCGTCAGATGGTCACAAACGACGCTGGCGCACGTGGCTGTGCACCTCGACCAGCCGTGCAGCCTGACGCACCACGCGCTGGCCGATGCCCAGGTGCAGGGGCAGTTGTTCAGGGCGCTGCTGGACGCGGCGCGGCAGCGCGACGCAACGAAACACAGCGCAACAGATTAGGGGCCGCGCAGCTCCCAATACTGCAGATTGGGCGGGCCGAACGGCGGGTAGTCGTAGCGGATGCCGTCCTTGACGAGCACCGTCTGGTCATAGTACTGGAGCGGAATGATGACCGCCTCTTGCAGGATCACGCGTTCGGCCTGGGCATACAGGTCCGCGCGCAGCGCATCGTCCGGCTCGGTCAGTGCACGGCCCAACCGGTCGGCGTACTCCGCCGACTCCCAGCCGGTGTACTGGAAGCGCGAGCCGGACTGGAAGGTCGCCAGCATGCTCGCCGCGTCGGGGTAGTCCATCACCCAGCCCATGCGATACAGGTTGTAGCTGCACTCCGCAGGGGACTTCGCCGCATCAGCCTGCACGGGCCGGTTGCAGTTCTCCAGGCCATCCAGGTAGACGTTCCACTCGCTCGTCAGGAGGCGAACGGGGATGCCCACGGCCTCTAACATACCGGCGACCGCCTTGAACAGCGCCTCGTTGTTGCCCTCCCGGTTGTACCACAGCTCGACCGGCGGCACGGGGTTCGCCGGGCCATAACCCGCCTCGGCCAGGATACGTCGCGCTTCGTCCGGATCGAACCGGTACGCGTCGCCCGCGCCGTCGCCTGCATAGCCCGGAATCTGCGGCGGGATCAGCGCGTACGCGGGCAGGTGCCACGGCTGTTTGAGCACCTGCTCGATCAGCGCCGAGCGGTCGATCGCGCTGGCAATCGCGCGGCGGACATTGGCGTCGTTCGTCGGCGCGGCCTGCGTGTTCAGCGCGAGATAGCTCACGCCGGGCTGCACCAACAACTGCAACTCGCGCGCCCACGCCGGGTCGGCCTCGATGCGCGGGGTTTCCGCCGCCGGCAAGCCGGAGACGGCCAGGTCCCCGCGCTCGTACAGCGCCAACTGCGCGGCCAGGTCGGGCACGATACGGAACTCGATCCGCTCGATGCTCACCTGTCCTGCATTCCAATAGCGCGGGTTGCGCGTGAGGGTGAGATGGTCGCCGGGCGCCTGCTCGGCCAGCAGGTACGGGCCGTTGGTCAGCGGGCCGGCCGGCGGCGCAGGCCAGAACAGCGGTGCGGCCAGGAGCCGGGGGAAGAATGCCGCGGGCCGCTCCAGCGTGATGACCAGGGTCACGTCATCCGCCGCACGGACGCCCACCTGCGCGCAGTCGGCCAGGTCGCCGCTGGCATAGCCGCGCGCGTTCACGACCGGCGCAATGTCGGTCAGTAGATAGTAGGCCGGGTTGCCCACCTCCGGAGCGAGCACGCGGCACACGCCGTCAACGTAGTGCTGCGCGGTCACCGGGCTGCCGTCGGACCAGGTGAGGCCGGAGCGCAGGGTCACGGTATAGACGGTCCCATCGGATGAGGCAACCAGGTCCGCCGCCGCCGCCGCCACAGGTGAGCCGTCCCCGCGCAGATTGTAGAGCCCCTCGTACAACTGCTGGACGACGAGCTGGCTGATTTCATCCGCCGCCTGCTGCGGGTCGAGCGTGGCCGGGTCGCTGCTCAGGGGATAGACCAGCGTGCCCGCGGGCGCGTTGAGCGGCGACTCGTAGGCAGGCGTCGGCTCAGGGGTCGCAGTGACAACCACCGTCTTCTCGACCTCCACCATCACCTCGACCACGCGCGTCTCGACGACCGGCACGGTCACCACGACCTCGACCGACTCCGGCGCGCCGCGCGAACAGGCGGCCGCCAGGAGAATGGTCAGGGCGAGGCAGATGCCCCAACATGCACGCTTCCAGATCACACGCACCTCACGGGATTCACGACACCCTGGAGTGGAGGCTTGCGCCGGTTAGGGTGTGAATGAGATCACACTACCAAAGCGGCTGAAGTCTCGACTCCAATAGCTCGCGCACCTGTCCGCATTTGAGAATGCGGACTCCTCTCTTCCAACTCCCTACAAACAAAAAGGGCGCAGGATGGTCCTGCGCCCCTATTGTACTCAAAAAGAGGTGTCCGGCCTATTCCGTCCCGGCCAGCCGCGGGTCGAGCGCATCACGCAGGCCGTCGCCCAGGTAGTTGAAGGCCAGCACGACGATCGCGACGCAGATGGCGGGCGTCAGCAGGAGCCAGGGTTGTGCGTTGATGGCGGACTGGCCGTCCAGCAGCAGCGCGCCCCAACTGGTGATGAAGGGCGCATTGGGATCGGTGGCCGGCCGCAAGCCCAGCCCCAGGTAGCCCAGCACCGCCTCGGTGATAATCAGGCCGGGGATGCGGAAGGCGGTTGCGATGATGATCGGACCGAGCGAGTTGGGCAGCAGATGGCGGAACATGATGCGCGTATTGCTGGCGCCGATCATGCGGCCCGCCTCTACAAATTCCTTCTGCTTCAGGGAGAGCACCTGACCGCGCACGAGACGCGCCAGGCCCACCCACGAGATGATGGACAGCGAGACGAACAACAGCAGCAGGCCGTTGAGCGCCCGGCCGAGCGCCGTCTCCCGCAGGGCCGCCATTGCGATGATGAAGAACAGCAGGTCCGGAAAGGCATACAGCACGTCCGCTGCACGCATGAGCAAGTTATCCACCCAGCCGCCGGTATAGCCGGACACCAGGCCGACCGAGACCCCCACAATGAGGATGATGATGGTCGGGATGAGGCCAACCACCATAGACACACGCGCGCCGTAGATGGTCCGGCTCAACACATCACGGCCCAGGCTGTCGGTGCCGAGCAGGAACGCTGGCTCACCAACTTTGCCGGTAGGGCCCCGCTCGACCCAGGCCGGCGGCAAATAGCCCTTGCCGCTGTTGATCTTCAGGGGATTGTGCGGCGCAATGACCGGCGCAAAGATGGCAATCAGAGCAAAGAGCACGATGACGATTGAGCCCGCCACGGCCGCCTTGTTGCGCAACAGCCGATGCCACGCGTCGCTCCACAGCGAACGCGGGGGCCGCGCGATGGTCTGCGCCAGAATCGCCTGATTAGCGGTACTTGTTTGGACCGTCATAGCTGACCTCAATCTCCAACTTTGATGCGCGGGTCGAGGAACCCGTAGACCAGGTCAACCGTCAGGTTGGCCACTGCCACCAGGACCGCATATATCAGGGTTGTGCCCATAATCATCGAATAGTCACGCTGCTGGATGGACATCACGAAGGCGCGGCCGCTGCCCGGGAAAGAAAACATCTGCTCGATAATGAACGAGCCGGTCACCAGGCCCGCGACCGCCGGCCCCAGGATAGTGACGACCGGGATGAGCGAGTTGCGCAGCATGTGGCGGAGCACGATCACGCGCTCGCGCAGGCCTTTGGCCCGCGCCGTGCGCACGTAGTCCTGCTGCATCACTTCCAGCATAGTCGAGCGGGTCAGGCGGGTGATGTAGGCAAAGGTGCCGAAGCCCAGGATGGATGCGGGCACGAGCCATGCGCCGGGACTGCTCCAATCCTGCTGGACAATCTTGACCAGCCTCAACCGGCTCGCAAAAATGATGATGAAGAAAATGGCGAGCACGAAGCTGGGCACCGAAATGCCGACCGTCGAAATAAACATGGAGATATAGTCCACCAGGCTGTTGCGCTTCAGGGCCGCCGCGATCCCCAGCGGAATACCGAGGATGGTGGCCATGAAGACAGCGATCAGGCCCAGGCGCACCGAGTAACCGAACCGGCTATCCCAGAACGGTTTGCCTTCCGGCGGCCGGAACAGGATATCCTGCACATCCAGGCCGCGCTGGCGGTAGGAGGGCCCCAGGTCGCCGCGCACCACGCCAAAGATGTAGTTCAGGAACTGGCTGTCAAACGGATTGCCGCCTGTCGTGTTGATGAACAGCGGCTTGTCCAGCCCGAAGCGCCGGTTAAGCAATTCCTGCGTGCGCGAGTCGACCTGGCGCGCGCTCAAATCGCGGTCCCAGGGACCGCCGGGCGCGGCGTGCATCAGCACAAAAGTGATCAGCGCCACGAGGAAAAGCGTGGGGATCATATAGAGCAAACGACGAACAACGTAGGTGGTCACGTCCCCACCCTCCCATACGAGAGACGGCCAGAGGGCTGCCGTGTGAGCGGGCTGCTCACCTTGAGCAGGCTGCTCAGGGTGAGTTGCCCGCTCACGCTGAGCAGACGCTCACCCAGGCGCATCCCCTGGCCGCCGATGGGCGGGCAAAGCTCACCGGGAGCCTTGCCCGCTACAGAACGCTCGCTTATTGCGGCAGCAGCGTCGTGTCGATGTCGATCGAGATCGGGTCGATGATGCCCGGGAAGCCGGAATCCTGCGGGGTCTTCTGAACGCCAGTCACCCACGGCTTGATCAGGTAGGTGTTGACGTTGTTCCAGAAGAACGCGACCGGCGCGCCGTCGGTCAGCAGCTTTTGCGCGTCAGCGTAGAGCTGCGCGCGCTGGGCCGGATCGGGCTCGGTGTCCGCAGCGTCGACCAGGGCGTCGAAGTCAGGATTCGAGTAGCCGATGCGCTGGCCGAAGCCGCCAGTCTTCCAGTAGACGCTCAGCCAGTTCTGCGGATCCGGATAGTCGGCACACCAACCGAGGATGTAGGCCAACGGTGCGGTCTCGATGTCCTTGGTCAGGGCGGTGTAGGTGGTGGACTCAACCGGGTTGAGGGTCACCTGCACGCCGAGAACCTCCGCCCACTTCGCGGCCAGCCACTCGTAGCGGGTGCGGTTGCGCGGGGAGTCGGAGAAGGTCAGGTCGATGGGCGGCAGGCCCTCAGCCGAGCCGTAGGAGGACTCAGCCAGTGCGGCCTTCGCGGCCTCAGGATCGAAGCCCCAGCGGCTCTCTTCCGCGTCGTACCCAGGGTACCCCGGCGGGATCCAGGTCAGCGTGGGCGAGCCGAGGCCCTGCAGCACGTCGGCCACCCAGGTCTCGCGGTCCAGCGCCATCGTGAAGGCCTCGCGGACCTTCTGATCGTTGAACGGTTCCTTCAACTGATGGAACATGACGGCGAAGGTGCAGGAGCCGGGGTAGATGTTGGCTTCCTGGCTCAACTGCGGATCCGCCTGCACGACCTGGAGGTCTTCGGCGGCCAGGCCGATGATGTCAAACTCGTTGCCCTTGTAGGCTTCGAACGCAACAGCCGAGTCGGTGATGTAGGAATACTCGAAGTTCACCTTGCCAACGCCGGCCCAGTAGTTCGGGTTCGGGGCAAAGGTCGCGCGCACGAACGGCTCCAGGCTCTTCAGGACGTACGGGCCGTTGCCGATCTGGTACTTCGAGCTGTTCCACCACTGCTCGCCACCCTCGGTGATGTTCTCTTCCTTGGCCGGGTAGGTGACCCACAGCGACATGACGGTGTGGAAGTACGGGGCCGGGCGGGAGAGCTTCAGGGTCAGGGTGTTGCAGGCGGCATCTTCGTAGCCGTCGCAGGCCGCGCCGTCGGCATGGCTCGCCACGATGCTCTCATCGATGGTTGCCGCAGCCGCTTCACAGGCCGCCGCATCGTCGCCACAGCCGCGCCATTCGGGCGCACCGGCGATCTCGTCGGTGATCTGAGCGTATTCACCGGCGGTCTCGGGGTTGATGTTGCGCTTGATCGAGTACGCATAGCGGGCGGCATTCAGGATGCTGCCGTCGCTGTACTTCAGGCCGTCGCGCAGCGTGAACGTGAGCTGGGTGAGGTCATCGTTGTAGGCCCATTCAGCCGCACCGGGGACCGTGTTCAGGTCCTTGTCCAGCTTGGTGAGGCCTTCGTAGATCATCTGCAGGTGCGCAATCTCGTTGACGAAGGAGCTCTTCTGCGGATCGATGATGTCGGGATAGCCACCGAGGTTGATGCGCACGACCTTCTCCGCGGGGAGCGGGGTTGGGGTCACGACAACCTGGACTTCCTTCTCGACTTCCTTGACAGTCTCGACCACCTGGGTCTCGACCACCTTCACTTCCTTCTCGACGATCTGGGTCACGACCTGAGGCGCGCTCGGGGCTGCGGGTGTCGCGCAGGCCGATACGATCAGGCTCAGGACCATCAGAATGCCGAAGAAGACGGACAGCTTCTTTACCGACATATTTCTCCTCCTGAGAGAATTGGGATAATGTGGTCTTGGCTATCTCAATGCCGCCGGCCAGCGCCGGCAGCTTTGCCAACATGGAAAAACCGTAGCCTAGCCCCTTGTGGGCGTGTAAGCCACGGGCACAAGGCCCTATGCTACTGAGGGCAACACCGTCACTGCGGGTGCAGCCAGCAGGCCACATAGTGGCCGTCGCCGTAGTCCTTGAAGGCCGGCTCCTGCTCGCGGCACACATCCATCGCCTTCGGGCAGCGGGTGCAGAAGTTGCAGCCCTTCGGCGGATTCGCGGGCGAGGGCACATCACCTTCGAGGATGATGCGCCGGCGCGTCTCTTCCACCGTCGGGTCCGGAATGGGCACCGCCGACAACAGGGCCTGCGTGTACGGGTGCATGGGATTGCGGTACAGCTCGTCCCGGTCGGCCAGCTCCATGATCTTGCCGAGATACATAACGGCGATGCGGTCGGAAATGTGCCGCACCACCGACAGGTCATGGGCGATGAACAGGTAGGTCAGGTTGAACTGCTCTTGCAGGTCTTCGAGCAGGTTGATGACCTGCGCCTGGATGGAGACATCCAGCGCGGAAATCGGCTCGTCGCAGACGATGAACTTCGGGTTGACAGCCAGCGCGCGGGCGACGCCGATGCGCTGGCGCTGCCCGCCGGAGAACTCGTGCGGGTAGCGGTTGATGAAATAGGGGTTCAGCCCGACCGTCTGCAGCAGGTGGCGCACGCGCTCCAGCCGTTCGGACTTCGTGCCCATCTGGTGGACTTCGAGCGGCTCCGCGACGATGCTGCCCACGGTCATGCGGGGGTTCAGCGATGCGTACGGATCCTGGAAGATCATCTGCATCTGGCGGCGCATCCGGCGCAGGTGGTCGCCCTCGATCTTGACCAGGTCCTGCCCCTCGAACAGCACGCTGCCGCCCGTGGGCCGGTAGAGCTTGAGGATGGCGCGGCCGGTCGTGGACTTGCCGCAGCCGGACTCACCGACGAGGCCCAACGTCTCGCCCTGGTAGATGTCGAAATTGACTCCGTCGACCGCTTTGACATTGCCGACCTGCCGCTGGAGCAGGCCGCGCCGGATCGGGAACCACATCTTCAGGTCGCGCACTTCGACCAGCTTGGAAGCCGACCCGTTCTTGCCGTTGGTGCTCATACTGCCTCTACCTCGTCCACCACGGTGGGCGCGACTTTGGTGATATCCCGATGACAGGCGACTTTGTGGCCGGGGCCGATGGGTTGCAGCATCGGATTGTCCGTCGCGCAGATCTCGATGCGATATTTGCAGCGCGCATAGAACGGACAGCCCTTGGGCAGGTCGATCAGGTCCGGCGGCAGGCCCTCGATGGAAGTCAGCCGGTGCGAGCGGCTCTCGTCGAGCCGCGGGAGCGAGCCGAGCAAGCCCAGCGTATAAGGATGCCGGGGGTTGGCATAGAGCTCCTTTACCTGCGCTTCTTCCACGATGAAGCCGGCGTACATGACGATGACCCGGTCGGCCAGGCCCGCAACGACGCCAAGGTCGTGGGTGATCCAGATGATCGCCATGCCGATTTCATCGCGCAGGCGCTTCACCAGGTCGGTAATCTGCGCCTGGATGGTCACGTCGAGCGCGGTCGTAGGCTCATCGGCAATCAGCAACTGGGGATTGCAGCTCAAGCCCATGGCTATCATGACGCGCTGCCGCATGCCGCCGGAGAATTGATGGGGATAGTCGTCCAGGCGTTCGGCTGCCCGGGGAATGCCGACCAATTCGAGCAATTCCACGCTGCGCTTGCGCGCGGCCGCGTTGTCCATGCCCATGTGCAACATCAGGGCTTCGGCAATCTGAAAACCGATGGTCAAAACCGGGTTCAGCGACGTCATGGGATCCTGAAAAATCATCGCGATCCGGTTGCCGCGCACCTGGCGGATTTCTTCGTCCGATAATTTCAATAAGTCCTTACGGTCATCACCGGTACCAAATAAGACCTGTCCTGCGGTGATGCGCCCCGGAGGCTGCGGAATCAAGCGCAACAAAGACATGACGCCAACGCTCTTGCCGCAACCGCTTTCACCGACGATGGCTAACGTCTCGCCTTCGTCCAGATGATATGTGATGCCGTTGACCGCATGGACAACGCCATCCTGGGTGAAGAAGCGCGTTTCCAGCCCCTTCACCTCTAATAGTCTGCTCATTCACGCCTCCGGGCTGTAGTGTGGGGATAGCCTTGGAGTGGGGGTGATAATAGCACAGTGGTTGTTGGGTGTCAAGTCAATTAGAAATCCCAGCGCAAAGAACCCCGTTTTCTGGCAGAAAACGGGGTTCTTATACCGGATGAGCCCTCAGTTGCTGCTGACTGCTCCGCTGGCCGGCACGAGGTGGCACGCGACCCAGTGATCTGCGGCCTTCTGCTCGAACGCCGGCTCCACGCGGCTGCACATCTCCACCGCAATGGGGCAGCGCGGATGGAAACGGCAGCCCGTAGGCGGCCGCAGCGGTGAGGGCACGTCGCCCGTCAGCACGATGCGCTCGCGCCGGATCCTGGGGTTGGGCGACGGGATGGCGGAAAGCAGCGCCTTGGTATACGGGTGCAACGGGTTGCGGTACAGCGTCTGACGGTCCGTAATCTCCGCCATCTTGCCCAGGTACATGACGCCGATGCGGTCGCTGATGTGCTCCACCACGCTCAGGTTATGTGCGATGAACAGATAAGTCAGGCCGTATTCATCCTGGAGCTTGTTCAGCAGGTTGAGCACCTGCGATTGGATGGACACATCCAGCGCGGACACCGGCTCGTCGCAGACGATGAACTTCGGGTTTAACGCCAATGCGCGGGCGATGCCGATGCGCTGGCGCTGCCCGCCGGAGAATTCGTGCGGATATCGCCGCGCGTGGTAGGGGTTCAGGCCCACCTTGGCGAGCATCTCCGTCACGACCTCGGCCCGTTCCCTGCCGTTGCCGATGCCATGAATCTGCAAGCCCTCGGAAATGATTTCACCGACGGGCATACGCGGGTCGAGCGACGAGTAGGGGTCCTGGAACACAATCTGCATGTTGCGCCGCAGGGCCTTGAGCTCGGCCCCACGCTTGGCAAACACATCCTCGCCGTCGAAATAGACCGTGCCGCCAGTGTGGGGCGTCAGGCGCAGAATGGTGCGGCCGATGGTCGTCTTGCCGCAGCCCGACTCACCCACCAGGCCGAACGTCTCCCCTTCGCGCACCGAGAAGCTGACGCCATCGACGGCCTGCACCCAGGCCGTCACCCGCTGGAACAAGCCGGAGCGCACCGGGAAATACTTCTTCAGATTTTCGATGACCAGCAGGTCCTTCTTCGGAGCATTGAGCTTGCTCATGCCACACCTGCCTGCGCGCCGAGTTCGGGCGCCATATCTGTCAGGATCTCGTCACCGAAGAAGTGCCAGTCGGCCCGCTGCACCTCGCCCCAGAGATCTTTCGTTTCCGGCAACCGCATGTAGCAACGCACCTTGTGGCCCGGCGCGACTTCTTCCAGCGGAGGCGTCTCGCCCATGCACAGCTCCTTCATGTACGGACAGCGCGGATGGAACTTGCAGCCGGGCGGCGGGTCGATCAGGTTGGGCACCGAGCCCGGAATGACGGCCAGGCTCTCGCGCACCTCGCCCAGGACCGGGATCGCCGCCAGCAGCCCCTCGGTGTACGGGTGGAGCTGCGTCTCGAACAACGTGGCGACATCCGTGTATTCGACAATCTGCCCGGCGTACATGACCGCCACGTTGTCGCACATCTCCGCGATGACGCCCATGTCATGCGTGATGAGCAGGATGGCCGTGCCGGTCTCCGTGCGCAGGCGGCGCATCAGGTCGAGGATCTGCGCCTGGATGGTGACATCGAGCGCCGTCGTCGGTTCGTCCGCAATCAGCAGGTCGGGCAGCGTCGCCAGCGCCATCGCGATCATCACGCGCTGCGCCTGACCGCCGGAAATCTCGTGCGGGAAGGAAGACGCGCGGCGCTCCGGGTCGGGGATGCCTACCTTGCGGAACATGTCGACGGCCTGCTTCCAGGCTGCGTCCTTGCTGAGCCCCTGGTGGATTTCCAGCACCTCCGCCACCTGCGCGCCGATCTGGAAGACCGGGTTCAGGCAGCTCGTCGGCTGCTGGAAGATCATCGACATGTCGGCCCCGCGGATTTTGACCATCTCTTCTTCGGGCAGGGGCACCAGGTCGCGGCCCTTGAAGACCACCTGACCTTCGACAATCTTGCCGGACGCACCGAGCAGGCGCATGATCGAGAGCGAAGTGACGCTCTTGCCGCTGCCCGATTCGCCCACCAGACCCATGATCTCGCCTTCGCGAATCGCGAAGTCCACTCCGCTGACCGCCTGGACCACGCCGTCTTCGGTGTAGAAATAGGTCTTCAGGCCCTTTACATCGAGGAGGGGGACCGCTGCGGTATTCGTGTCGGTTGCCATCTTATGTCATGCCCCCTATCGCTTGAGTCTCGGATCGAGCGCGTCGCGCAAGCCATCACCGATGAAGTTGAACCCGATAGATACAATCACCAGCGGGATGCCGGGCACCAACGGCAGCCACGGATGCTGGAACATGTAACTCTGCGACGTAGACAGCATGTTGCCCCACGTGGGCGTCGGGTCCTGCACGCCCAGGCCCAGAAAGCTCAACGCGGACTCCGTCACGATCACGCCGCCCAGCGCCAGGCTGGCGTTGACCAGGATGGGCGCCAGGCCATTCGGGATGATGTGGCGGAAGATGATGCGCGCATCCGATGCGCCGGCCGCGCGCAGCGCTTCGACGAAGTCCTGCTTGCTCAGCGACAGCGCCATGCCGCGCATGAGACGCGCAGCCCCCAGCCAACCAAAGACGACCAGGATGAGCACCAGCACGACCACTTTCTGCGCCTCGCGCTCCGGCGCCAGCAACAGGCCGCTGAGGAACTTATCGATGAAGGCCGGCAGGGGCAACACCACGTCGCGGCGCAACAGGATGGCCGAGATAATCAGCAGGATGGGCAGCGTCGGGATGGTCAGCATGAACTCAATGACGCGCGAGATGATCGTATCCACAATGCCGCCGAAATATCCGGCGACCGCGCCGAGGAACATGCCGAAGGTCTCGCTGATGAGCACGACCAGGATCGCGATGGACATGGACACGCGCGCCGCATAGAGCAAGCGGGTGAACAGGTCGCGGCCCAGGTGGTCGATGCCCAGCAGATGCACCTGGCCGGCCGTATCGCGGACGCCGGGCGGCGCAGGGCGGCTCGACGACGTCAGGTCGATGGCGTCGCGCGCGAACGGCGCCAACACGGGCGCCAGCAGCGAGACGACAAAGATGAAGAGGATCAGGAACGTGGAGATGACGGCCAGCTTATGACGCCGGAACCGGCGCAGGACAACCAGCACCTGGCTCTCCTGCTTATCCTCGTACGCTCTACCCCTGTCCAAAATCGGCCGTGAAACAGTAGTCATTGCGGTTGCTCCGGCAGTTATGAGTACTTGATCCGCGGATCAACGACCGTATACAGGATGTCGCCCAGCAAGGTAGCGAACACGGTCAGCAGAGCGGTGATAAAGATGAACGCCAGCGCGATGGGCCAATCGCTGCGCGTCAGGGCGTCATAGTAGAGTCGTCCCATGCCCGGCCAGGCGAAGACCGTCTCGGTGATGATGGCGCCGGCGAAGAAGCTGGGGATGGTCAGCACGGCCACTGTCACAAAAGGAATCAGCGCGTTGCGCAGCGCGTGCTTGATGATGACGACGCGCTCCCACAGGCCCTTGGCGCGCGCCGTGCGCACGTAATCCTGCCGCAGCACTTCCAGCATCGAGGAGCGCACGAAGCGGCTCCACGTCGCCATATAGAAGAAAGTCAGGACGCCCACCGGCATGATGAGGTGCAAGACGCGGTCGAGCAGCGTTCCGGGCGTCACACGGGGCAGCCACGAGGCCACCTCGTAGGGCCGCACGGCCACGCGCGAGCCTGGCGGCAGGCTTGGCAGCCAGGGAAAGACCTTTTCGAGCAAATTGGGAAAGACGGTGAAGACCAGGATCAGCAGCAGGCCAAAGAAGAAGGTGGGCATGGCCGAGCCGATGAACGAGATGGTTGTAAAGGTATAGTCGAAGCGCGAGTACTGCTTGATGGCGCTGTAGATGCCGATCGGGATGCCCAGGAGAAATGAGAGAAAAACCGACAGCATCATCAGCTCCAGTGTGGCAGGCAGGCGGCTCATCATTTCATTCCACACCGGCCGGCCCGCGCGCACGACGGTCGAGAGACCGAAATCCCCGCGCAGGATGCCGCGGCTCGACCGCACCGCCGGATGCAGTTCGGGGATCTCCGACAGATAGACATAGTCGTCGCAGCCCGCAGGCACCACAACCTGCTGCCCATCCTGGATGACCACCTGCCGGTCGCGCGGCAGATAGCAGCCCACCGGCGTATTGGCAAACAGCTCGCGGCCGCCAATGGTAATCGGCCCGCTCGGCACGCCGATCAGCCAGCGCGAAAAGCGCACCGGCCAGTACAGGTCCAGCTCGTAGTTGGCCGACAGTCGCGCCAAATCCTCGCGCGTGATGCGCCGCTGCTGCTGCTGGATGCCCGCCAGCGGGCCGCCCGGAGAAATCGTAAACAGGAAATAGGTAAACAGCGCAGCCAGCAAGATCACCAGGATCATCTGGAAGACGCGCCGGATCAGATAGTTCGTCATGACCCGCCTCCCGACACTGCCGAGGAGCAATTGGAGCCTATCCCAATAACTCGTAGCATAGGGCCTTGCGCCCGTCAGCACGCCCACAAGGGGCTATGCTACCCTGTTACGGATGAGCACTTAGTGGGGCCTGCCAGATTGGAGGAGCCTCCGCTCTGATGCAGTTTAGCATAACGGGCGGGCTGCCCGGGGGCCACCCGCCCGTTTGTGATCTGTCTGTGGCGTACCGTAGGGGTGGGGGTGCGAGCCGAAGCTCGCCCTCCACCCCTACGGGCACACCCTGTTACTTGGTGAACAGGTTGATGTCGATGTGCTCCCAGGTGGCGGAGCCGCTGATCTCGTACTTGACGTTGCCCGTGGAATTGGCCGCGTCGATCACGGTCTGCACCTCGGCGCCCGCGCCCAGGGTCGAGTCATCCAGGTAGTCCACGTCGCCGTTCAGCAACTGGGCCACGGCCTGGTTGGTGTCGGCCAGGAAGACGTAGATCACGTTCGGCGTGGCCGGTGTACCACCATACCAATGGGGGTTGGCCGCCAGGGTGATGGACTGGCCCTTGACCCACTCGGTGATGTAGTACGGGCCGAAGGAGAGCGGGGTCTCCGCGATCTCGGGCAGGGTCGCCCACTCGGCCGCCGGCACGTCCTTCAGGTTGCGGCCATCCGCCAGCACCTGGTGGCTGGGGTAGAGGCCGAACGGGTAGAGGTAGTAGGTCGGGCTCTGGTAACCAGGTGCGTACGTGACGGTCACTTCGGCGGCATCCGTGGCGAATTCCTTCTCCAGGATCGCGTTGCAGGTGATGAACTCAACCGCGCCGGACTCCGGGTCACATTCGATCTGGAAGCCTAGCTCCATGTCACCGACCGAACCGGCTACGCCGTCACTCCAGGTGTACGGCTGGAGCTTGTAGGTCACCTTGAGCTGCAGCATGTCAACCGTGCTGGAGCCGTCATACTCAACCTCGGCGCCCGTCGCGTCGATGATCTTCTCGCCGGCAGCCAGCTCGACGGTATCGCCAGCCGCGTTGTAAACTTTATCGCCGGCCTTCACCTGGACGGTGTTGTTTTCGGCCAGGCCGCTCTCGATGGTGGAAAGGCCATCCTGAAGCACGGGCTGGAAGTCATAGCTGTACTGAGAATAGGTCTGGCCCTTGGCCGGGATGATGACCAGACGCTGCGCGGCCATGCTGGAGACCAGGCTCCACATGCTGTCGGGTTCCTGCGTCATGCCGATGACAATGGTGTCGCCGCCGTCCGCCAGGGTCCACTCCTGCAAATTGGCCGTGGCGTACTCAGTCGCGTCGGCGCGGATGCCTTCCAGGTTAGCACTCCAGGCCTCGGCCTCGGCACGCTGGAACACGGGGATCGACACCACGTCCCTGGCGAATTCCTTCTGAACGGTATCGTAGGCCGCGATGCGCTCGTCACGGATCAAGGTGTTGTTGGCCTTGACGATCGCGGGGCTGGCGGTCTCATTGCACCAGCCCATGTAGTTCTGGCCTTCCCAGTTGTTGCTGGGGAGCGGGACCTGGTCACAGGCGTAGAGGGTGCGGCCGCTGGGATCCGCCTGGCCGACCCAGGCGAACGCGCCGAGCTCGAAGTCGCGGCGGGCCAGGCCCGTCGTGTTACCGAACCACCAGGAAGCCGGCACATACTGTGCCAATATCTGGATGCCGCAGTCGGCCAGGTTCTGCACCATGACCGCGGACCAGGTCTGGCGGAACTGCGCCGTGGTGGTCGCATACTTGATGACCAGGGGTTCGCCGTTGGCGTTCACGCGGACGGACTCGCCCTCGGGCAGGGTCCAACCGGCCTCGTCGAGCAACGCCTTACCGGCCTCAGGGTCGAACATGGGCATGTCGGTGTACGGCCCCTTGTACGCCCAGTGGGTCTTGGGCAGGAAGGTGTCCATCACCAACGCCGTGCCGTCTTCCACGTAGGGGTAGACCGATGCAATCAGGGCATCGCGGTCCAGGCAGAAGGCAATCGCCCGCCGGACGCGGACATCGCTCAGGATCGGGTGCGGGGTGGTGTAATCTTCGGTGGCCGCGGCCTCGACGACCTGGGTCACGACCTTCTCGACTTCGACCTCTTTGACGGTCTCGACGACCTGGGTCACGACCTTCTCGACCTCGACCTCTTTCTCGACGATCTGGGTCACGACCTGCGGGACTGCGGGCGCTGCGGGGGTTGCGCAGGCGCTCAGGAGCATGCTGGCGATCATAACGATGCTCAGCAATACCGACAGCTTCTTGAGAGACATGTTTCTCCTCCATCTGAACGGATAGCCAGAAAACCGGAACTCACTGTTGGGCCTGCACGCTCGCCGCGGCCAGGGGCGTCGCAACAAACATGCACTTGTCAGCCAGCTTACGACGCTCAAGCGACGTGAGATCACCCCCCTTCACAATGCCGGAGAAGAGGCTGGGAACGGTCAGCATGCAGTGGTTCACAGATAACGCGGGTGGCGCGCGCCGGCCACTCTCCAGGCCGTAGAAGCAGCGACTTCTGTTCTTAAAATACAACAAAGTTGACTTAGACAAGATGATTTAGGATAACATGGGGTAATGGAGATGTCAAATCAATATCGTTTTCGCTGATGTTTTACGGCATTTGTGTCGTCGGAGATTTATTATGAAGGTGGAAGAAAAACTGGAGGATCTCACGCAAAGACCGCCAAGCTAACTTTTGTGCTTTGTGGGGTAATTCCAACCCATCTTTGATAACTTGGTTGCGGCGCATCCTGAGCGGAGGGCGTCAGGGCCAGGCTGCGCCTGGCCCCGGGACGCCCGCAGTCGAAGGAGCGCCCTCGTGGTGGTCAGTCCGGCTCCTTCGACTCCGCCTCACCCTGCGGGTGAGGCTCCGCTCAGGATGCCTGGCTGGCTGAATTATCAAGGACTCGTTGGCATTACAGCACTTTGCGGCTTTGCGTGAGCTGCTTCGTCAGCCGCTAGATATCCTCTTCAGCCTCGACGCCGTTGCCCCGTGCAGGGCTGGGCCGGCCGGCAGCAACGAAGCTGAGTTCGCTGCCGAGGTAGATTTCCATGAAGCCGCCCTTCGTCATGGCGGTCTGGTCGTGGCGGGTCACACGCACTTCGACATGCTCCGCGCCGGCCTGCCGGGCGAGCTCCGCGACATGGCCGTGCATGATGGCCTGCGCATACGCCACAGCCGCCTCGACGCCTGAGAAGTCGTGCACGCCGTCGGGCAGGTGCAGCCTGACGGTGCCATCCTCATCCAGCGGGTTGATGATCGCCTGGCGGCGCTGGATGATGCTGCCCGACACCGCGCCGACGGCATTCGCCACCTCCGCATGCGGCGGGATGACCAGCTCGGTGTGCAGCGCCGCGGCAACCTGAGGCAGGTAGGCCGCCACCGGCGCCCCGATAGCGACCAGCGGCAGCCGCAGCGTCAACGCGCATCCCAGGTCCGCCTGGCCCGCGCCGCGGTCCGGCCCGTGCCCGTTGAGCGCATGACGCAGCAGCGCCGCGCCCACGGCATCGTGCGCCCACTCGACCGGCCCAATCTCATCCTCGAGAATCTTCGTGACCAGTTCCGTGGCCGCGCGCTGCGCAAACCGCGCGACGACCAGCTCGCAGAAGGCCTCGACCGTCATGCCTGCGCGCTGTGCCAGCAGCGTTGCGCCGAGCCGGGCAGCCTCAGCATTCCACTCGCTAAACCGGCCCAACACATGCAGCGCATCCGTGGGCGTGAAGCCCGCGCGGCGCAGCAGGCCGCGGTGCTCCAGGTCTTCCACCCGCCGGCGCAGCAGTGAACCGGCACGCGACCGGCTGACAAGCTGGGCCAGCGCCTGTGGGCCGGCGGCCAGGCGATCCAACACTTCCTGATCCTGCAGGTCAAGGCGGCGCCGCGACGGACGGCCCAACACCACGAACTCGCCCAGGCTATCATCCTGGCGTCCGCGCTGAAGCTCGACCTGCCGCGCCAGCTCGGTCACGACCGCAGGAGACTCTGCGGCCAGCAGGGCGAGCGGAACCGCACGCCGCGGCCCGATGTGCAGGCCGTCCAGCTTGTCGAAGCGCACGCGGCTGTCGCCGCCGAGCCCGACGGTGTGGACATCCACCGCCTCGACCATCGTCCGCCAGCCGCCGACGCTGGCCCCGCGCCGGTTGAGGATCGGCCAGCCGTCACGCAGCGCGGCGATATCGGTCGTCGTGCCGCCCACATCTATCGTCCAGACATCCTGGCGGCCCGCCAGATGCCAGGCCCCGACCACGCTCGCGGCAGGACCCGACAGAATCGTCTCGATGGGCCGCCGCATGGCCCACTCCGCGGCCACCAGGGAGCCATCCCCCTTGACCACCATCAGCGGGGCCGCAATGTGAAAGCGCGTGAGCGTTTCCTGCACCGATGTCATGAGCTCGCGCAGCGGCATAATCAGGTGTGCGTTGAGCGCAACGGTCGTGGCGCGGCGGACTGCGTTGAGCTGGCTGGTCAGCTCGTGGCCGCAGGTGACGGGCAGCCCGGTCAGTTCCTCGACCAGCGCCTGCACGCGCAGCTCGTGGGTCGGGTTGCGCACGGCGAAGTACCCGGAGACCGCGAACGCCTCCACCTGGTCACGCCGGGCCAGAATGGCCGCGCGCGCGGCCGCCTCATCGAGGGGCGCCAGCTCGTTGCCCAGCCCATCGTGGCCCCCGGCCAGATAGACCACATCCCCCGCGGCCAGCTCGCGCTCGAAATCATACTGGCGCATCAGCGCAGGGTCGTAGCCAACCAGCAAGAGACACACGGATCCGCGCTGCCCTTCCGCGAGGGTGTTCGTCGCCAACGTGGTCGAGAGCGCGACCAGCGTCACGTCGACCGGCCTCACCGGGGCGCCCTCCTGCTTCGCCGCCTCGAAGACGGCCTCGATCGCCCCTGAGATACCAACGGCCAGGTCATGCCGCGTGGTCAGCGCCTTGGCGCCGGCCAGCACCCGGCCCGTTTCATGCTCCACCAGCACAGCATCGGTGTAGGTGCCGCCGGTGTCGATGCCTAATGCAATGCCCATGCGTTTCCTTCCCCCAAAACGATTTACGCCGCCGGGTATTTTACGCCCGAATGTCGCTACAGCATAATGATGTAGCTCAGTTATCCGGTCCAATCTACCACGGGTGCGTTTCACGTTGGGGGCGCGGCCATCGCGGATAAACGAATGCGCTGGCGCGCCACGAATACGCGAATCGTGTGCGCCGCGGCGGGATATTCGTGTATCCGTGCCCAGCGCCGCAGCGCCATTCGCGTATGCGCGCTGGCCGCGTTCGCCCCCAGTATGCAACGCGCCCATCTACCACCGACGGCTTGACCATCTCCTACAACTGTAGTATTGTGTACGAGCGTAACTGTAGTATAATCTACAATTGCCCGGTACGCCGAGATGTGTCCCCATCTCTGGCATCTCCACGGGCAACCGCCCGCCGCATCCAGCGGCCGAACTGGCCGGCTCAACCACATGCCCGGCACAGTGTGCGAAGCGGAACGGCGAGTCGGCCAGCGTCCATGCGCTTGAATAAAGGAGGTGCGCAGCGTCTATCAAACCGCACACACAGTCCAGACCGTTAAACTGTCCCATCTAGACAAAACTTCGATGAGGAGGAACTATGAAACTTTGGCCCAAACTGGCGGCCATGGTGGGTGTGCTGTTCCTGTTGCTGGGGTTGTTTGCCGTAGCGTACGCGGCGCCCGCAGCCCAGGACGCCGAACCCGCCGTAGACACCACGGCCCCCATCATCCCCGGCCTTACGGAATGGCAGAACTCACCCCACGCCGATTTCGAATCGGAGTCGTTCCGCCATTGGGATGAAGATGACCCGCAGGAAGTTCCCACTAGCTGCGCCAAGTGCCACAGCTCTGCCGGCTACCAGGATTTCCTGGGCGTTGACGGCAGCGAGGCCGGCAAGGTGGACGCGGCCGCGCCCGTGACCACCGTGGTCGACTGCGTGGCCTGCCACAACAGCGCCACCGTCAACAAGACGAGCGTCGTCTTCCCGTCCGGCCTGGAAATCACGAACCTGGGCGACGAATCCCGCTGTATGGAATGCCACCAGGGTCGCGAGTCCAAGATCAGCGTCGACCGCCAGATCACCGACACCTTCAAGCTCGATCCGGTGGAAGATCTCGATACGGTCGTCGCACCGATGGTGGATACGGCCAAGAACGTGACCACCACCTTTGGCTTCCGCAACGTCCACTACTATGCCGCCGCAGCCACCCAGTACGGCACGCTCGCCAAGGGCGGGTACGAGTACGACGGCATGAGCTACGATGGCAAGTTCCAGCATCCGGCGCCGTTCAACACTTGCAATGGCTGCCATGACCCGCACTCGCTCGAGATGAACCTCGAGGCGTGCGCGACCTGCCACGAGGGCGTCGAGACCGCAGAGGACCTGGCCGGCATCCGCATGGCCGGTTCCCTGATGGACTATGACGGCGACGGCGATGCTGAAGAAGGCATCGGCGAGGAATACGCCGGCCTGCAGGAGAAGCTAGGCGAGGCCATTACGGCCTATGCCAAGGAAGTGGCCGAAGCCGACATCGTCTATGATGCGAGCGCGTATCCTTACTGGTTCGGGGATGCCAATGCCAACGGCACAAAGGACGATGACGAAAAGGGCTACGCCAGCTGGACCCCGCGCCTGCTGAAGGCCGCCTACAACTACCAGGTGGCGGGCAAGGATCCGGGTGCGTTCGCACATAACGCCAAGTACGTCATCCAGTTGATGCACGACGCAATTGCCGACCTCAACACTGCGCTGGCCGAACCGGTCGACATCGAAGCTGCGGCCCGGAACGATGTGGGCCACTTCGATGGCACCTCCGAAGCATTCCGCCACTGGGATGCCGAAGGCGATGTGCCGGCTGACTGCGCCAAGTGCCACTCCGCCGACGGCCTGCCCCAGTTCCTCGAGAACAACGGCACGGTTGCGGTGGCCGGCAGCTCTGTGCGCACCACCGGCGTGGTTGCGGCCGAGCCGTCCAACGGCCTGGCCTGCGCCACCTGCCATGACAGCCTGACCGAGTACACCTTGCACCCGGTCACCGGCGTCCCGTTCCCGAGCGGCAAGACCGTCTCCTTCAGCGAGAAGGATGACAAGGGCGCGTACACCGAGCCGGTCGCGGCCAACCTGTGCCTCGAATGCCACCAGGGGCGCGCGTCCACCGCGACGATGAACGCGGCGATCGGTGACAAGGAACTGGACGAGGTGCCTGAACCGGCGCTGCGCTTCCAGAACGTCCACTACTTCGCCGCGGGCGCTTCGCTGTTCGGCAACGACGCCCAGGGCGCGTACCAGTATGCGGACAAGGAATACGTCGGTCAGTTCAAGCATGTGCCCGGCTTCGACACCTGCACGGGCTGCCACAACCCGCACGCGCTCGAGCTGGAGCTGGAGAAATGCACGACCTGCCATGCCGGCATCGAGGCAGTGGGCGACATCCGTATCACTCCGACCGACCTGGACGGTGATGCGGACGCGAAGGAGCCCATCAAGGCTGAGATCGAGGGCCTGACCGAGAAGCTGTACGCGGCCATGCAGACGTACGCGACGGAAGTTGCTGAAGCGCCCATCGTCTACGACGCGCACGCGTACCCGTACTACTTCAACGATGCCAACGGCAACGGCGAAGTGGACGAGGGCGAAGGCTCCTATACAGCCTGGACCCCGCGCCTGCTGAAGGCCGCCTACAACTACCAGTATGTCCAGAAGGATCCGGGCATGTACGCGCACAATGCGAAGTACGCCGGCCAGATCCTGTACGACACCCTGGAAGACCTGGCTGCCGGCGGCATCGAGGTCGACATGGAAGGCCTCGAGCGCCCCGAAGCCAAGTAACAGTGTAGAGCTGGTACCCCATCCCGCGGGATAGGGTGCCAGCTCTACACTGAAAAGCCCGGGTTTCAGCCGAAATCCGGGCTGTTTTTTGCGATGATGCAGGGGGCAATTCGCTCTTCTTTCCGCATGTGTGATACAATGCCGCCATTGGACACAGAATCTATCCGAGAATTGCTGGGTCCGGTCTCGGCTGTGGCGTAGCCACAGCACATCGTGCTCCTGACTCGGTCGGCAATCGGCCAGAGCCAGGCCCGGCCGGACACTGACATATCCATCCTTTCTTACGAGGTTTCAGGAGGTACTACGCATGTCAACCATGATTGCTGATGTCGTGGGTCGCGAAATTCTGGATTCGCGCGGCAACCCCACAGTCGAAGTCGAAGTCTGGCTCGAAAACGACGTGATGGGCCGCGCGGCAGTGCCCTCCGGCGCATCCACCGGCATACACGAAGCGCTGGAACTGCGCGACGGCGACAAGGGTCGCTTCGGCGGCAAGGGCGTCCTGCAGGCAGTCGAGCACGTCAACAATGAGATTGCCGAAGCCCTGCTGGGCATGGACGCGCTGGACCAGGTAGGCGTCGACCAGGTCATGCTGGAGGCGGACGGCACGAAGAACAAGAGCAAGCTCGGCGCGAACGCGATCCTCGGCGCAAGCCTGGCCGTGGCCCGCGCGGCGGCAGAGGCCAGCGGGCTGCCGCTCTACCGCTACCTGGGCGGCGTCGGCGCGACGTTGCTGCCCGTCCCCATGATGAACATCATGAACGGCGGCGCGCACGCCAGCTTCGAGAGCACCGACTTCCAGGAATTCATGATTGCGCCCATCGGCGCGCCGACCTTCCGCGAGGCTGTGCGCTGGGGCTCCGAGACCTATCAGGCGCTGAAAGCCGTCCTCAAGGGCAAGGGCTTCAGCACCGGTGTCGGCGATGAGGGCGGCTTTGCACCCAAGCTGGGCGCCAACTCTGAGGCCATCGAGTTGATCCTGACCGCCATCGAAAAGGCGGGCTACAAGCCCGGCGAGGACATCGCCATTGTGATTGACCCCGCAGTCAGCGAAATCTACGAAGATGACGGCACCTATCTGCTGCGCCGCGAGGGCGGGAAAAAACTGACCTCTGCGGAGCTGGTCGACCTGTGGGCCAGTTGGGTGGCGCAGTACCCCATCATCTCGATCGAAGACGGTTTTGCGCAGGATGACTGGGCCGGCTGGAAACTGATGACCGAGCGGCTGGGCAATAAGATTCAGCTCGTCGGCGACGACCTGTTCGTCACCAACGTCGAGCGCCTGGCGCGCGGCATCAGCGAAAACGCCGGCAACTCGGTCCTGATCAAGCTCAACCAGATCGGCACGCTGACCGAGACGATTGCCGCCATCACGATGGCCCGCCGTGTGGGCTGGACCGCGATGGTCTCGCATCGCTCCGGCGAGACCGGCGACACCTTCATCGCCGACCTCACGGTGGCGATGGGCACCGGCCAGTTGAAGACCGGCGCGCCTGCCCGCAGCGAGCGCGTGGAGAAGTACAATCAGCTCATGCGCATCGAGGATGAGCTGGGCCCGGCCGCGCAGTATGCCGGCCGCAGCGCGTTCCGACACCTTTAACGAATGAGAAACGAGTAACGAGTAACGAGTAAAATCACTCGTTACTCGTTACTTCTTACTCGTTTCTCGTCACACCTTGACATCGCTCTCCCCTCCCCGTTACAATCCCCTGCATGGCCGATAAGGACGTTCTATATCACGAAGTGCTGGAAGCCTTCCAGGCAGGCGGCTGCGCCCTCTGCCGGCTGGCGTACCGGGCCAGCGACAGTTACCTGAACGCGCTGCTGCACGAAGGCGTCACGGATGTGAAGCTGCGCGAGGAACTGCGCGCCGCGCGCGGCGTCTGCCATCGCCATGCTGCACGGCTGACAGGCAAGCGCGGCTCGGTCCTGGGCACGGCCATCGTCTACCGCGATGTCATCAACACCCTGACCAAAGCCCTGGAAGCTGAACAGACGCCCCCGTCCGGACTATTCGGCGTCCCGTGGGGCCGCCGCGATTCCGGTCTGGCCCGTAGCCTGGCCGCGACAGGCGCGTGCCCGGCCTGCCTGCTGGAGCGCGACTCCGAGCAACGCACCGCCAAGATTCTGCTCCGCCATGTCAACGACTCCGCCATCAGCGCCGCCTATGTCGCGGCGGGCGGCCTGTGCCTGCCGCACTTTCAGATTGTCCTCGATCATGCCGGGCAGGGCGCCGCCCGACTCCTGGCCGGCTGGCAAGCAACGGCCTGGCGCAAGCTGCGCGACGAGCTGGACGAACTGATTCGCAAGCACGATCATCGCTTCCGGACCGAGCGCATCACCGACGAAGAGTCGGATTCGTGGCTGCGTGCGGTCGCCGCGGTCGTCGGTCGCGCCGAGCCGCCCGTTACGTGATATGAAAACCGGCTGTCCCCTCTTGTAGGACGGGTTGGCAACCCGTCCTACGCGCGGCCCGCCTCCCGCCAAACCATGTTGACACCTGCACCATACAATACTATACTGCGGGTACATTTGCGTCCCACATCACCACCTGGGCTCCCAACGCGTTCGACTCTATCGAGTTTATATCGCCAGGAGGAGGACCATGACCCACCCCAACCCGCCTGAGCCCGCTGCCGGGGCACGTCCCAGCCCCGCTGACAGGCCTCAGGCTGTCCCGCCCGCGCCTGCGCGCCCGCGCCGCCGACGCTGGCCGCTGATCATCTTGGGCACGCTTGCGGCCCTCGTGTTCTTGTTGGTCTTCTTTGTCGCCTCTACCGAACTGCTGCACTACACCGAATCTACCGCGTTCTGCTCGCTGTGCCATGTGATGAAGCCGGAATACACGGCTTATCACAACTCACCGCACGCCCGGGCCGAGTGCGGCACGTGCCACATCGGGCCGGGCGCCATCCCCGCGATCCAGGCCAAGCTGGCGAACGTGCGCTACGTCTGGGTTTATCCGACCAACACATACGAACGGCCCATCCCCTCACCGATTCACAGCCTGCGGCCGGTCGAGGTAGTCTGCGAGCAGTGCCACTGGCCGCAGAAATTCTACGGCGAACGGCTGGTAACGCTCAACCAGTATGCCCAGGATGAGGAGAACACCCTCACGCAGACCGTGATGGCGATACGCACGGGCGGGGGACCGGTTGCCGAGGGTCAGGGCCGCGGCATCCACTGGCACATTGCCAACCCCGTGTACTACGTTGCCACCGACGAGAAGCGCCAGGAGATTCCCTGGGTGCAGGCGGAGTTCAACGGCGTCGTCACGGAGTACCTGTCCACCGACAGCGACCTGACGCCGGAGGCGCTCAGCCAGATGGAAAAGCGGAAGATGGACTGCGTGGACTGCCACAACCGCGCCTCGCACGACTTCCGCCGGCCCACGGAGATGGTGGATGAGGCGCTGGCCTCCGGCCTCCTGCCCGCAGACCTGCCCAACCTCAAGGCGCAGGCGGTTGCCGTGCTGGAGAAGCAGTATGCCACGGAAGACGAGGCCGCGCAGGCGATTGCTGCAGTCGAGGACTATTACGCGAACAACTACGCCAATGTCTATGCCGCCCGGCAGCAGGAGATCAGCGATGTAGTTGCGACCCTGCAGAACATCTTCGACCGCACGCAGTTCCCGTTCATGAACGTCACGTGGCAGTCACACCCGAACAACATCGGCCACAAGGACTTCCCCGGCTGCTTCCGCTGCCACGACGGCAAGCATCTCAGCAGCGACAACCAGGCCATCCGGCTGGAGTGCAACATCTGCCACAGCATCCCGCAGGTGGCCGGGCCGGGCCAGCCCGCGCCGGTCGTGGGGCCCAAGCCCCTCAACGAGCCTGCATCACACATGAGCACGACCTGGCTGGCCGAGCACCGCTTCCAGTTCGATGACTCCTGTGCCGCCTGCCACACGGTTACGAACCCAGGCGGCAGCGACAACTCCAGCTTTTGCTCGAACAGCGCGTGCCATGCGACCGAATGGCAGTTCGCGGATTTGAACGCACCGGAGATTCGTGCCCTGTCTGAGCCGCCGCGCGTCCCGTCCAGCGGCGAGGCTGAGCCGGTGCCGCACCCCATCGGCGCGAAGACGGACTGCGCGCTGTGCCACGCTGCCGGCAAGGTGCATCCGTGGCCCGACAACCACGCCTCGTTCACTGTGACGATGTGTACGCAGTGTCATACAGCCGAGGTGCAGGAGGGCGAGCAACCGCCGCCCGGCGCGCCGCGCATCCCCCACCAGTTGGAGGGGATGGGCGAATGCACGCTGTGCCACAGCGAAAACCCGCCGCCCGGGTTCACAGCGATGCCGCCCAGCCACGCGACATTCTCGGTGGACATCTGCCAGAGCTGCCACCAACCGGTAGGGGCGGAAGAACCTGAACCCGCTGCGCCGCCCGCTCCGCCGGCCGAGGGGGAAGGTGAAGCAACCGCACCGCCCGCTATCCCGCACGAACTGGAAGGCCGCGAGAACTGCCTGATGTGCCATGATCCGGAGGGCCAGGTCAAGCCGGCCCCCGCAGACCATGTGGGCCGGGCCGTCGAGACCTGCCAGATGTGCCACCAGCCGGAGGGGTAAGGGGCAGGAATCCCGAGTGTTGCGCCACAGCGCAGACTGGAGTCGAGGCTTTAGTAAGCCTAACAAGACCGTTGGTGTAGGGGCGAGGTGATCTCGCCCCTACAGGTACTGCCAGGCGTACTCTGCCAGCTACAGGTGCTCCACCGTAATGACCTTGCCGTGCAGGCGGAGCTTCTCGATCAGCGCCTCGAGGTAAATCTGGCGCATCGGCACCCCGCGCACCACGTCGGCCAACTGCTGCGGGTTGATGGCATCCCCGACGATGAAGTGAATCTGGTCCGCGTGCAGCAGCGCGCGGGCCAGTTTTATGCCCACGTCCTGGTCCGGCGGCAGGTCGGCCGCAGTCTGGATGGTGCGCAGCCGGTCCACGGCCGCGCTCAGCGTCAGGATGCCCTCGGTAACGAGGTCCACGCCTTCCAGCAGGCCCGGCGGCGGCAGCTTCGGCCCCGCCGCAGGAACAGGCGCGCGCGCCGCAGGCTGCCACGCCACGCGCAGCGGCTTGCCCAGCACCCGCGCGGCCACCTGCGCGGTCGTCCCGCCGCAGATGATCTTCACGCCCTCCGCGGCCATGAGCTTGCCCACGGCCTCCGCATCCCGCGCCGGATTCGCGGGCGGGCCGGTCAGCACCGTGACCTTGCGCTTGGGCCGCACCCACATCGCCACGGCAGTCGCATCGTCGCCCGGCTTGTCATTGGACAGCTTGAGGCAGGTGCGCCGCAGTGCGCCGACAAGCTGCCGGGTATCCCCGCGGGTCTCCGCCCAACGCCGGACGGCCGTGGCGATGTTCTGCCAGCCGAAGCCCATGCGGTACAGCCCGCCGACCCCTGCGTGGATGTAGCCGTCGCTGACCATGACGAGGTAATCGCCCAGCGCCAGCCGGAACTGCGCCTCGCGAATCGTCCGCCCGGAGACGACCCGCTCGCGCACCGGCAGGTCCACGACTTTGCCTCCGCGCGCGAGGATCAGGGGCGGGCTGTCATATTCGGCCAGATAGGCCTCGCGCGCCTTGTGGATGCGCAGGACGGCGAAGGTCGCGTACGCGAGATGCCGCACCTGGCACTCCGGCAGCGTCTCAACGAGCGTCTCCACGACCGCATCGATGCTGGCGCCCTTCTCCAGCATGGAGGCCGCGATTTCTGCGGTCAGGGTGGCGAGGATGTTGGCCTTGACGCCGCTGCCCAGGCCGTCGGAGAGGACGACAATCAGGTCTTCGGGCGTCGAAACGACCTTGACCCAGTCGCCGCACAATTCCTCATTGTGCTTGCACAGGTTGTCCCAGGCGATTTCAACGATCTGCGGCATGCAGAACCTCGTCGACGAAGAACTGCTCCGCATCCAGCGGGTTCAGGCCGTGAAAGACGCGCTCGCCCACGCGCACGGACACGCCCATCGAGCACTGCTCCATGCAGAACGCGCCGGTCAGTTCCACCTGCGTCTCGAGCCCGTGCTCGCGGATCAGGCGGTCGAAGGTCTCGGCCAGCTTCTCCGACCCGCGCACGTAACACGAACTGCCGACACACACGACGATAGACAACATGCAATCTCCTGGGACGGGGTTCGAAGGTTGGAAAGTAGCAGGTTGGCAGGTTGGCAGGTTGAAGCGTCGGCCGCCCGTAACATGCAACCTTTGAACCTGCAACCTTCAACCTATTTTGCGGCGGCTGATGTGGTGCGACAGCGTGGCGAGCTCCGCGGCCAGGTCCTCGTTCTTGACCAGGACATCTGCGGGCAGGGCCAGCTTACACGGGGCGAAGTTCCAGATGGCCCGCACGCCGCCCGCCACGAGTCGCTCCGCCACATCCTGCGCGGCCTGCTCCGGCACGGCGATGATGCCGATCTGCACCTGCAGGCGGCTCACCAGGTCGATGAGCTTCGCGACCGGCAGAATCTGGCGGCCGTCGGGCAGCGCGCCGAGCTTCGCCGGGTCCGCATCGAACAGGGCGATGATGCGCAGGCCGTAACGCGCAAAGCCTTCATAAACCGCCAGCGCGGTCCCCAGATGGCCGGCGCCTACCACCACGGCTTCCTTGTCATTCACAAGGCCGAGAAAATCCTCCAGCCCCGCGGCCAGGGCCCGCACGTCGTACCCGATCCCTGGCCGGCCCTCGTAATCCAGGTAGCCGAGGTCCTTGCGCACCTGCGCATCGGGTACGCCCGCGGCATCGCCCAGTTCCCTGGACGACATCACGGCCTGGCCTTGTGCCAGCGCCTGCACGAGCCGCCGGTAGTAAATGGGCAGGCGGCGCAGGCTGGGTGGAGGGATGCCGACGGGGTGGGAGTTCATGACGCCACTCCTCTCATCTGTGCTGGACGTATGACCGCGTTCTATGGCTGAGGATTATAACGCTATCCGGCTTCGTGTCAAATCGCACGAATATCCCAGACCTACGAGGATCAACAGCCCTCGCATGCAACGAGGAATTCCGAATGCAGCCGGAGTCGAGGCTTCAGCCGGTTAGGTCGTGCATGTACACAGGCCACCTAACCGGCTGAAGCCTCGACTCCAGATTGCGCCATAGCGCGATACCTGGAATGCCTCGGCTGCATCGGGTGCGTTTCACGTTGGGGGCGCGGCCATCGCGGATAAACGAATGCGCTGGCGCGCCACGAATACGCCAATCGTGGGCGCCGCGGCGGGATATTCGTGTATCCGTGCCCAGCGCCGCAGCGCCATTCGCGTATGCGCGCTGGCCGCGTTCGCCCCCAGTATGAAACGCGCCCCGACCAATCTGCATTGGTTGCAATCTTGTGCAAATCTTGAGTATAATAAAACCCAAACCCGACCCGGAGGATATTATGAGCAACGCGAACGGCCAGGAAGCGCAGGATCTGTATCGCCCTTCGTCCGACATCGTCGCCAACGCTACGGTCAAGAGCTACGAAGAAATGGCCCGCTGGGCCCAGGAGGACCTCGCAGGCTTCTGGGCAGCCCAGGCGGAGGAGTTCGAATGGCACCAGAAGTGGGATAAGGTGCTGGATGACAGCGAGAAGCCGTTTTACAAGTGGTTTGTCGGCGGCAAGACCAATATCGTGTACAACTGCCTGGACCGTCACGTGGCAACCTGGCGCCGCAACAAGCTGGCGCTCATCTGGGAAGGGGAGAACGGCGAGGTGCGCACGTTCTCCTACCATGCGCTCAACCGCGAGGTGTGCAAGTTCGCCAACGTCCTGCGCAGCATGGGGGTCAAGAAAGGCGACCGCGTAACCATCTACATGGGTCGGGTCCCGGAGCTGCCGATCGCGATGCTCGCCTGCGCCAAGATCGGCGCGGTGCATTCGGTCGTGTACGGCGGCTTCTCGGTGGAGGCGCTCCACGGGCGCATCGAGGACAGCCAGTCCAATGTCGCCATCACCTGCGACGGCGGCTACATGAATGGCAAGATTGTCGAGCTGAAGCGTATCCTCGACGAGGCCATCAAGCGCGCCGGCTCGGTCGAGCACGTCATCGTGTTCAAGCGGACGGGCCACGACGTGCCGATGGAGGCGGGCCGCGATTACTGGTATCATGACCTGATGGCGCTGCCCATCGCGCGCACGGCCGCAGGCGGCAACCGCTGCGACACCGAGGTCATGGATGCCGAGGACCCGCTCTACATGCTCTACACCTCCGGCACGACGGGCAAACCGAAGGCCATCGTCCACACGCATGGCGGCTACATGGTCGGCATCGGCACGACCCTCAAGTGGGTGTTCGACCTCAAAGAGGACGACCGCTACTGGTGCGCGGCGGATCCGGGCTGGGTCACGGGGCATTCGTACATCGTCTACGGGCCGCTGCTGCTCGGCGCAACAAGCTTCATGTACGAGGGCGCGCCGACCTTCCCCTATCCGAACCGCTGGTGGAGCATGATCGAGAAGTACGGGGTCAACGTGCTCTACATGGCGCCCACGGCCATCCGCGGGCTGATGCGGTTCGGGGATGCGTGGCCCAACCGGCACGATCTCTCCACCTTGCGCCTGCTGGGCAGCGTGGGCGAGCCCATCAACCCGGAGGCGTGGCGCTGGTATCACCGGGTCATCGGCAAGGAACGCTGCCCCATCATGGACACCTGGTGGCAAACCGAAACGGGCATGTTCATGATTACGCCGCTGCCCGTCACGGACCTGAAGCCGGGCAGCGCGACGCGGCCCTTCCCCGGCATCGAAGCGGACATCCTGGATGATGCGGGCAACCCGGTTGCGCCGGGCGAAGAGGGCTACCTGGTGCTGAAGAAGCCGTGGCCCGCCATGATGCGGACCCTGTACCGAGACCCCGAACGTTATGTCAGCCAATACTGGTCGAAATACCCCGGCCTCTACTTCACCGGCGACAGTGCGCGCCGCGACGAGGACGGCTACTACTGGATCATCGGTCGGGTGGACGATGTCATCAAGGTGTCGGGCTACCGGCTGGGCACCGCGGAGATCGAGAGCGCGCTGGTCAGCCATCCGGCGGTCGCAGAGGCCGCGGCCATCGGCCTGCCGCACGAGATCAAGGGCAACGCGATCCACACCTACGTGATTCTGCGCGCCGGCCACGAGCCGACCGAGGCGCTGGCCGAGGAGCTCAAGCAGCATGTCGGGCACGAGTTGGGCCCCATTGCGCGGCCGGAGAAGATCAACTTCGTGCCGCAGCTGCCCAAGACCCGCAGCGGCAAGATCATGCGCCGCGTGCTGCGCGCCCGCGCCCAGGGCCTGCCCGAAGGCGACCTGACCACGCTGGAGGAATAGATATTCCGCCAGTTCGCTGTGGCACGGGGGGGTGTGGCGAAGCCCCAGCCCCCCGTGCCACAGCAGGGGAAGCCACTATCTATTTGTTTCCGCCAAATCAAACAGAGTCATTTGACTTGACAGTTGCTCCTCCAAAGGTTCTGGCAATACCGATAAAATACATTCCGCAGAGACGTTGCCTAACTCCTTTGGTTCTATCTTATGGAGTCCGCCGCCGTATATTCTGCCCTCCCCGATCAGTTCTTCCAGCCTGATTCCATTCAACGCCTTCCAGATATCCCGCATTCGTTCCGGCCTAGTGGCAATACCACCAAGGAGAACAGGCTGGGGATATAACATGAGATAGGCGTTTGCTGCAATCGCCCTCGAATGGTTCAGAATAAACCTGAAGGGTTTCTCGCCATTTGCTCCGCCTCGGCCCATATAGGTACACAGTAATGGAGCTGCAGACCGCTGTTCCTGCGCATACCACGGATCTCGATGTTGGCAGAGATACTGCTCATTCACTCTTGCGTCAATTCCAGCCTGATAATACTTACTCAGTGCAGGATACTGCCTCTTGACCACATCCTCCGGCAGATTACATGACAATAGAAATAGTGGCCTATCTATCTGGGGGGTTCCATCCTTGCCCGCATGTATTTCATCAACTTCCAGATATCTTGCACTGGGTAAAATCGGAACCAGAAAGTCCGAGGGTAAGGAGTGCGCCCTGGCGTATTCCGCGGTCATGATGAAATACCTATTGTTCCCAGTCGCAATACCTCGACGAATCGTAAACAGATCAGAAAGCGTAATCTTTTTCTTGACATGGGCGATTTGGGCATGCACATCGGCCTGCGGAAATCGAGTCCACTTAGGAGAAGCGCGGAGCGTCTCGGTCGATACCATGCCCCTTACTTTGGGACGCGCTAATGTCCCCCCGAAGGTGAATTCCACCCAGCCTTGTGCAACAGGTTGCGCTTTCCGAAACCACACCACGCTTGACGACACCAATGCATCTTCAAACTGAACATCCTGTGGATCGAATCGATGTATTCGCAGAAGGGTCACTGCGTCTAGCAGATATTGCTTGACCTCACGGCCATAGTTCACATCCATGAACTCGCTGGGGACCAGCCAGGCAGCAAGGCCATCCTCAGCCAGCCAGGGATGTGATAGCAGCATGTAATAGCAATAAAAGCCTGCTAGACCACTAAGATTAACGCCGGCCCTTCGAGCTACTTCTTTCTGCAGCCTGAGCTTGTCCCCATTCTCCAAATGATGATGTCGCACATAAGGAGGATTGCATACCAGAAGATTCGGTTTCTCCCCGTTCGTATCTGGAGGTTTGATTTTGGTAAAATCTGCAATGATCAACCGGAGAGCTGTACCTTGCCACAAGGCAAGCGCTTTTTCGGCGTAATAGGGATCAACCTCGTATCCCCACGCCGCCGCAACTATTTCCTGGGGGAACACATCAAGAAGGGCTGAGTAGAAAGGTCCAGTTCCAAATGCAGGATCCATGAAACGGATATCAGCATTTCCAGGCAACAATCCCCGTGCATACGTGAGAATATCGGTAGCCAGGGCTGAGGGCGTGGGGAACTGACCCAACCGATTTCGTTCAACCTGGGACTTCCCCGCATCTAGCTTCGACTGGAGGGCTTGTCGCTGTTTCTCCAGTTCCCTGATGGAAAGAATGTCCAACGCTTTGACTCCCAACGCATGATAGATGACAGATGGCGGTTCTTACCGCATTTACCCAACGGCTAAAGTCCGAGTTCCACGAGATCATCTATGCGATGCTCCCAGACCCAGTCGATACCCTCGGCAGCCTCATAGCCTAGATACGGGCTATCGAAGTAACCACAAAGAAAGAGGACAAATCGGACCTGGTCGCCATAGGTCGCCCTGAGTTGCGAAACCTTGGTGGCCTCCTCTTTTCGACGCTTATTCGTATTGGTGAAATCGCCTGCAGATTTTGCCTCTACCAAGAGGGGCAGCCGACTATCGAGTCCTCGCTTCGGCATGACGACCGCATCGATAGGAATGTTGATCCGGACAGTGTCGCCAAGCATTACGGGCACATTCAAGCGAAACGTAAAAGTGCCCGGCTCCATACTGCCAAACTTCGTTGCATTGGAAGGCACCAGTCGGTATCCTCTGTCAACAAGCCACTGCTCTATTGCAGCCAGTTGCCTTTGTTCTTGAGCGTTTCGTATGATGGGATCAGCCACAGCTCCACACAGTCGATCCGCGACGATCGTCGACGCGCGATACGTCTCTTGTGAACTCGGTTGCCGAGCACCGTGACTCTCGTTACTGAGCCATGGAAAAATGTCCGGATCAGCCAGCTCGAGGATTACAGCACCGATCTTTGATAAGCTAAGGTCCGCTGAGGCCTCGCTCATCAGAGGTGGCAGACGGCGATGGACTTCCATACTTCTCACGAGGTTAGGTGATACTTGGGCAAGGCCTATAAGCCTGTCGCGAGCCAAAGGCGGTGCAGTGGACATACGCAGAATGGGCAACACTTCCGGAAATTCGCGCAACACCGAGGGCTCAATCCGAGTGAGATTCGACGTAAGCAGCAGAGCTCTTTCAACCTGTTCCGTAGTTTGGACCCTGGTCTTCCTGTACGCGTCAGGCGCGAACTCCAGGAACCACTTGTTGTAACAATCGACTGAGAGCGCGATATCTTTCTTCCAAGTCAGTGGTTTGTCTGCGTTGACTGCCATTCCGAACCTCATGAGAATCGCGATAATCTACCGGACTTCATGTCGGTATTATATTCGACATAGGAGAAGTACTCAAGCCAGATTCGGATTATTTCCCCATCCGTGCAAGTCGGCGTACAATCGGCGGTAGCAACCTTCTCACGCAGGAGCAGCCATGCCCACTATGACCCCCCGCGAGCGCGTGCTCGCCGCCGTGTCGCGGCGCCGGCCCGACCGCGTCCCCAAGGACCTGAGCTGGGGCTTCACCCCCGCCGTGCTCGACACCTTCCGCCGGCGCACCGGCCGCGACGACCCCGACGAATACTTCAACATCGATGTGCGCTTCGTCGCCACGGACCTCCCACCGGAGGCCGACGCGCTGGACCGCGCCGCGCGCCGCGAGCGCTATGCCGCCTATTACCCCGACCTGCCCGCGGAGGCCGAGATTACCGAGTGGGGCACGGCCCACCTGCCCGGCACGTTCTACCACTTCACCAGCATGATTGCGCCGATGACGGAGTTCGACACGCTGCGCCAGTTCGAGACTTTCCCCCTGCCCGACTATGCAGACCCCGCACGGCATGCCCACGCGAGCGCGCAGATTCGGGCGCACCACGCCCGCGATCTGGCGGTCGGCGGCGCAATGGCCGTCACCATCTTCGAGGTGGCCTGGCAGTTGCGCGGGATGGAAGAGCTGTTCCGCGACTTCCGTGACCAGCCCGCGTTCGCGGAGTGCCTGCTGGACCGCATCACCGCCATTCGCTGCGGCCAGGCGCGCTTCTTTGCGGAGCAGGACGTCGACGTGCTCGTCCTGGGTGATGACGTGAGCATGCAGACCGGCATGTTGATGAGCCCGGCGACCTGGCGTCGGTGGTTCAAGGGCCGGATGCAGCGCATCATCGCCGCGGCGCGCGCGGTTAAGCCCGACCTGCCCGTGTTCTACCACTCGGACGGCAACCCGTCGGCCATCATTCCGGAACTGATCGACATCGGCGTGACCATCCTCAACCCGGTCCAGCCGGAGTGCATCGACCCGGTGGCCGTCAAGCAGCGCTACGGCGACCGGCTGGCGCTGTGGGGCACCATCGGCACGCAGACGACGATGCCGTTCGGCACGCCGGACGACGTGCGCGCGGAGGTCAGGCGACGCATCGAAACGGTGGGGTACGACGGCGGGCTGGTGCTCGGCCCGACGCACAGCCTGGAGCCTGACGTGCCGTGGGAAAACATCGTCGCGCTCTACGAGGCCATCGAGGAATACGGGGTGTACTGAGGCTCGTGCGCAGCAACTTCCTGGCCCGTCCTGCGTAATGGAAGGTGACATGCTCGCAAGGAGGGCTATATGACGAACTTTCTGATTACCTGGCTGATTACTGCGCTCAGCCTCTACATCATCTCCCGGCTGCGCTTCGGCATCGAGATCGAGAACGGGGGCACGGCGCTCGTGGCTGCGCTCGTGCTGGGCCTGCTGAACGCGTTCGTGCGGCCCGTGCTCGCCTTCCTGTCGCTGCCCATCACCATCCTGACGTTGGGGCTGTTTGCGCTGGTCCTGAACGCGCTCATGCTGATGCTGATGGCCGCCCTCGTCAAGGGGGTGAAGGTGCAGGGCTTCTTTGGCGCGCTGTTTGCCTCCATCCTGCTCAGCATCCTGACCTGGATCATCTCGGCCATCGTGCGCTGAGAACACATCACCGCAGGGGTGGGGTGACCAGGGCGAGGTGACCTCGCCCCTACGCGGTCTGCTGACCCCACGGTTGTAGGGGCGAGGTGACCTCGCCCGCGCGCCCCTGCAATTGTGTCAGGTGTACCTCAGTGCCCGCTGTCAGCCGACGGTGCGTGCGGCGAGCTGAAAATCTCCGGGTTGTCCGGCCCTTCGACGTTCAGGAACCCCACCAACCCCCGCTCCATCCGCGACAGCGCATGGTCCACCAGCACGTAACGGCCCGGCACATCCACTTTGAACTCGACCATCGTCGCGCCCCCCGCCGGCACGAGCGTCGTCTGCACGTCCGTCAGCGGCGGTGCAGTGATCGACGCCTGGTCGTACACCCGGTCGAAGATCTCACCGATCACATGGAACGATGAGGTATAGTTCGGCCCGCCCACGCCGAAGAAGATACGCACTGTCTCGCCCACGTTCGCCTGCAGCGGCTTCTGGACCGTCAGCGCGCCGACCGCGCCGTTGAACGTCACGTACTCGGCCTGCTCGGCCAGCAGCTTGTCCACGTTGAAGGTCAGGTCGCCGTGCTGGCCGTAGTCCTGCTGGGTATAGAGTTCGCCCTGCATGACGTAGAACTCGCGGTCGACCGGCGGCAGCCCGCCTTCGGGCTCGACCAGGATCAGCCCGTACATGCCGTTGCTGATGTGTGCAGCCACCATCGGCGTCGCACAGTGGTAGACGTACAGGCCCGGACTGAGCGCCTTGAAGGTGAAGCTGCGTTCCTCGCCCGGCGGCACCTGGGTCACGGTTGCGCCGCCGCCCGGCCCCGTCGCAGCATGGAAGTCGATCGAGTGGATCATCTTGCTGTCGGCCTTGTTCGACAGGTGTACCTCGACCGAATCGCCCACCCGCACGCGCAGCATCGGCCCCGGTACCTGGCTGTTGAACGTCCAGTAGTTGTAGGTCGTGCCGTCGGCCAGTTGGCCCTTCAGCTCGACTGTCTCCAGGTCCAACCGCACGCTCTGCGGGCCGCGTGCGCCCACGGGCGCGGGCAGGTCTGCCGGATCGGCCACGATATCCGCGCCGGTCGCTTCCGGCCCGGTCACTGCATCCCCCACAATCAGCTTGCCTTCCATGCCCGCCTGCCGGTGGCCCGGCACGCTGCAGAAGTAGGCGTATTCTCCCGACTGGCTCGCCCGAAAAACCGTCGTGCTGCTGGAATCGCGGCCCGCAAACTGCTCGGTCGCCGCGCCAAACTCCGGGAAAACGACATCGTGCAGCGCGCCGTCGCCGTTAATCAGCGTGACCTGCACGACCGCGCCCTCGGCTACCTGCAACGTGGGATTGATCTGGCCGTCGATGGTGCCGCCGACGCCCACGTAGAACAGGCCCTCATGCCCGACCTCGGTGCGCAGCGTGAACGACACGTCGGGCACCAGCGACACATCCGCGGCCGGGCCGCCCTGGCGAACGGGGATGGCCTGGCCGCCCGTGGCAGCGGACTGCGCCCCCGCAGCGTGGTTTACGGCCGCCGTGTGGTCGGCAGCGGCCGCCTGCGGCGTAGCGGTCTCCTGTGCTGCGGCCAGCGACCGCATCGTGCGCGCGGTCAGGGCGCTCGCGCCGAGCCACCCACCAACGATAAAGCCCAGCATCAAAACCAACGAGATTACGATCAGTCGTATCTCACTCTTGCGTTCACTTGCATTCATCTTAATCCTCACCATCCAGCACTTCACTTGCTCGTTGCTCCAACCTCAGTATCAATCTTGCATATGTAACTAATATCATAGAATGGCCTTAAAGTCAGTATGAGAAACTACGGGCAGCGCGTGATACAATGCTGACGTTCCTGCGCGCTCATTTGCGCCGGCATCGGTCATATAAGGGCACAAGAGTATGTTACTGAAATCCCAGGCTCACACGGTTGCATGCAACGGCCAGTCACAGCACCGCGCCGGGTCGCGGCGCGCCGGATGTTGCGCAGCGGCGCTCCTGCTTGGAGCCGCGCTCTTCCTGGCAGCCTGTCGGGGCCCGCAAGGCGACAATCCCGCATCGGGTCCGCTCACGGTGTCGGCAGCCGCGGACCTGACCTACGCATTTCAGGAAATCGGCGAGGCTTTCGAGGCCGAAACCGGTAACACGATCGTCTTCAACTTCGGCTCGACAGGCCAACTGGCCCAGCAGATCGAGCAGGGCGCGCCGGTGGACCTGTTCGCCGCCGCCAACGTCAGCTTCATCGAAGACCTGGAACGGCAGGGGCTGATTCTGGCCGGCACAAAGCAGTTGTATGCCCGCGGCCGCCTCACCCTGTGGCTGCGTGCGGACAGCCCGCTGGAGGTCAGCCGTATCGAGGACCTGACACAGCCCGGCATAAGGCGCATTGCCATCGCCAATCCCGACCATGCGCCCTACGGCATGGCGGCGCGGCAGGCGCTGCAGGCAGCCGGCGTGTGGGAGGCCGTGCAGCCCCGGCTGGTGCTGGGCGAGAATATCCGGCAGACGTTGCAGTATGCCGAGACGGGCAATGTGGATGTCGCCATCGCGGCGCTGTCGCTGTCCGTGCCCGCGGCAGCCGCGGGTGGGGAGGAGGGTCGGTGGACCCTGGTGCCCGAGGACCTGCACCCGCCCATTGATCAGGCGCTGGCGGTAGTCAAGGGCGCAGCGCACGCGGACGCGGCGCGTGCCTTTGCCGCATTCGTCAATGGCCCAGAGGGACGGCCCATCATGCGCAAATACGGGTTTATCCTGCCGGGCGAGGAAGCTGTACCATGAATTGGTCCGCGCTCCTGTTGTCGCTCCGGGTCACGGGGGTGGCGATCGTGCTGATAATGGCGGCTGGCCTGCCGCTGGCGCTGCTCCTGGCGCGGCGGCGGTTTCGGGGGGCAACGCTGGTGGAGGCGCTGGTCAGCCTGCCGCTGGTGCTGCCGCCGACCGTAGTCGGCTACTACCTGCTGCTGGCATTGGGTCGCGGCAGCCCCGTCGTCGAGTGGTTCGGCTGGCGCATCCTGTTCACCTGGGGTGCCGCGGCCATCGCTTCTGCGGTCGTCGGCCTGCCGCTGTTCGTGCTGTCTGCGCGCGCGGCCATTGCAGGGGTCGATCCCGCGCTGGAGAATGCGGCCCGTACACTGGGGTCGTCGGAGCCCGTGGTGCTGTGGCGCATCACACTGCCGCTGGCGCGCCGCGGCATTCTGGCCGGCCTCGTGCTTGCATCGGCGCGCGCGTTGGGCGAGTTCGGCGCTACCCTGATGGTAGCAGGCAACATCCCCGGCCGTACGCAAACGCTGCCGTTGGCTATCTACGATGCGGTGCAGAACCGGAGTTACGCGCAGGCTAACGGCATGGTGCTGCTGATGACACTGCTGGCGTTCGTGAGCCTGTGGGCCGTGCGGCGGTTTGAGCAGCCGCGTCTGCCCCGCAAAGCTGCGGACACCACCGGGGAAGGGTGAGATGGGGCTGCCAACTTCTATGCCGCCCGGCGCCGCGCCCTGCCTTGCCGCCGACTTCACCGTCCAGCGGCCTGACTTCCACCTGCATGTACGGCTGGAGGTCGGCGCGGAGACCCTGGTGCTGTTCGGCCCTTCGGGGTCGGGCAAAACGACCACTTTGAACGCGATTGCCGGGCTCATCACGCCGGAGCAAGGATCCATCGTCCTGGAGGGTCGGACCCTTTTCCGCAGGTCGGGCGATGGACGGCCCATCCATATCCCTGCGCGCCAGCGGCACATCGGCTATGTCTTCCAGCAGTATGCCCTGTTTCCACACATGACTGCCCTGGAGAACGTGGCTTACCCGTTACATGGGCCGGAGCGGATGCACCGCGGCGGCGAGCTCCTGGCACGCATGAACCTGGCGCACCTGGCCGATCGGTATCCGCACGAGCTATCCGGCGGCCAGCAGCAGCGGGTGGCGCTGGCGCGGGCCCTGGCGGCCGCGCCGCGCGCACTCTTGCTGGACGAGCCGTTCTCGGCCCTGGATGTCGCGGTCCGGCAGCACCTGCAGCGCGACCTGCTGGCCTTGCAGCGCGAACTGGGGCTGGTCGTCATCTATGTGACCCACCGGCTGGAGGACGCCTTTGCCGTCGGGCAGCGGCTGGCCGTGATGCGCGACGGCCGGGTGGAGCAGGTCGGCCCCCTGGCCGAGGTGTTCCGGCATCCGGCTAACCAGCACGTCGCGGAGATCATGGGCATTCCCAATCTGTTGCGGGCGCAGGTGGTGGCCGCACAGCCGGACAGCCTCGTGCTCGACTGGGATGGTCTGCAACTGATGGCGCCCCCACAGGCCCTGGCCGCAGGGAGCAGTGTCATGGCTTACGTGCGGCCCGAGGATGTCAAGGTCCTTTACCCCGACCGGCCCCTGGTGGACGCAGTGCGGTTCAACCTGGTCACCGGCCGCATCGTGGGAATCAGCCTGCATCCCGGCGGCAGAACCTTGACCCTCATGCTCGCCAACCGGCACCTGATCGAGGTGCGGCATGCCAGCCACACCTATGCAGCACTGGACCTGAAAGTAGGAGATGAGGTGCAGCTTTCGCTGCGCCGCGAGGCCCTGGTCGTCGTCGGCCAGTCGTAGGCGAATCCTATCCAAGTAGCGTTAAGATGGAGCCAAATCACCATGAAAAGCCATCGCAAAGAACTCTGGTTCAACGTTCCGGGGCGGCGCGGGTTCATCAACATCACGCCGCAGGTGGAGGCCGCGCTGCGCGAGAGCGGCATCCAGGAGGGGCTGTGTCTCGTCAATGCCATGCACATCACCGCGTCGGTGTTCATCAACGACGACGAGGGCGGGCTGCACCATGATTATGAGGTCTGGCTTGAGGGGCTGGCGCCGCATGAACCGGTGGGCAAGTACTGGCACAACCGGACAGGCGAGGACAACGCGGACGCGCACATGAAGCGGCAGGTGATGGGCCGCGAGGTCGTGGTCGCGGTGACCGGCGGGCGGCTCGACTTCGGGCCGTGGGAGCAGATCTTTTATGGGGAGTTCGACGGCGGGAGGCGCAAGCGCGTCCTGGTCAAGATTATCGGGGAGTAGAGCGTTTCGGCTACGCTAGCGGGTTGCCAGCCCTGCCAGCCAACGAGTTGCAATTTGTCACAATTCGATGCATGATATGGCTGTTATCCGAAAATCGCGGCTGGAGGAGTTCCTCATGCGCACACGACTCATAACGACCTTCGTGGTCTCGGTCTTCGTGCTGTTCCTGTTCGCGGCCAGCGCTCACGCGGACGGCGGCACGCATGTCGTCCGCGCAGGCGAGACGCTGGCAAAAATCGCCCGCCAGTACGGCGTCAGCACGACGGCGCTGGCGCGCGCCAACGGCATCAGCAACCCTAACTTCATCCGTATCGGGCAGCGGCTGGTGATTCCCTCGGCCGGCGGGGGCAGCAGCGGCGGCTCGGCCAGCACGAGCGGCGCGACGTACACGGTACGCAGCGGCGACACGCTCAGCGCTATCGCGGGACGCCTCGGCGTGTCCACATCCGCGCTGGCGGCCGCGAACGGCATCACGAACCCAAACCGCATCTACGTAGGCATGGTGTTGCGCGTCCCCGGCAAGTCGGGAGGCTCAACCGGCGGCGCCGCCGGCGGATCGGGCGCGGGCACGCGCTTCGTGGTCAGCATCTCATCCCAGCACTGCTGGCTGTACCGGGGCGGCGCGCTCATCGGTGACTGGCGCTGCTCGACGGGCCGGCGCGGGGCGGGCACTTCCGTCGGCACCTTCAGGGTGCAGTCGAAGCTCCGCAACGCCTGGGGCTCGACCTGGGGCTTCTACATGCCGTACTGGTTGGGCATCTACTGGGCGGGCAGCATGGAAAACGGCATTCACGGCCTGCCCTACTACCCGTCGGGCCAGAAGACCTGGGCCGGGCTGGTCGGCACACCCATCACCTTCGGGTGCGTGATGCTCAACGATGCCAACGCCAAGCTGCTCTGGGACACGGCGTACATCGGGATGCCAGTGGTTATCACGCGATAGTCGTCCGCGGACCAGTGGCGTCGAGGCTTTAGCCGGTTGGCCTGGCTATGTGCGTACACGCGCCAGGCGTGCAAGCACGCCCGCCGGCTAAAGCCTCCACTCCAACTGAGATTTACCGCTCTCGAACCGACCGGCAGAAGAGCGGGTTGCTGAGCGCCAGCATATCGCCGTCCGCGCCGCGGATTTCCACCGCGCACCACCCCTGCCCCGGCGTCACCTGCCACGCCGCCTGCCCATCGCCTCCCGCCCGCCATTCGTGAACCACCGCGCCGTCGACCACCGCGCGCCCGACCGCGTCGGGCGGGCAGTCGGTCCACGCGCAGCGGAACGCGGCTCCCTCATCGGACAATACCAGCTCTTCGCCCATGCCCGCGACGGCATCCCCTGCCTGCGCGTGCAGCTCCAGCCGCGGGCCGCTGCTCAGATACAGCCGGCCGCGGCGGATGGCGTCGAGCAGCGCGTCCTCCGTGAGTTCGGCCGCGTAGACGTGGGAAAATGGTTCAGCCACCCCCTCCGGGTAGAAGTCATGGGTGTCCGTCCCGCAGGTCGCGACGATGCGCAGCCCTGCGTTCAGCCAGCCGTACCACAGCGCCAGGTTCTCCGCGTTGCCCGAATCGCTGCTCCACCGGCCGTTCCAGACCTCCACCGCGCGCGCCGGGCCGGGCATCACGTCGTCATAGTGCCAGGCGCAGCCCGTGCAGTAGGGATCGTCGATGGCGTGCGGGTGCGCAATGATGAACAGGCGGCCTGCGGCCTCCGCGGCGCGGGCAATCGCGGCCATCTCCCCCGTGCCCGGCTCAGCGCGCCACTCGACCCATTCCCCGCCGCCCAGGCACAGCGCATGACCCCAGAAGGTCGTCAGCTCCATCCCGCGGGCGGGCAGCACGCGCGGGGAGGGCATGCGGTCGAGCTCGACCAGCCCGGACACCGTGTTGTGGTCGGTGAGGAAGAAGAAGTCGAGGCTGCGCGCCTCCGCCGCGGCAATCCGGCCCGCGACCGGCACATGGCCGTCCGAGTGGACGGTATGCGTGTGCAGGTCCCCGCGATACCAGGCGGGGCCGCCGCGCGGCGGTCGCGCGGGCGGTGGAGCCGCTTCCACAGCAGCCGGCAAGCCATCGACCGCGGCCCCGTCCTGCGAGGCGATGTCCAGCGTGTAGGTACACGCCGTACCGGGCACCAGCCCGTGCGTCTCGACCTGCAGCATCCACGCGCCCGCGCGCAGCGGCCCCGCGAGATAACCGGGCGTCGCGGCCTCCGCATTGATGGAAATCTCCTGGGCTGCGCGGCAGCAGTGGCTGGCCCCGCGCCAGCCGTCCGGCCCGAACAGCGTCAGGCTCAGCACATTGGCGATGCCCTGTTCAGCCGGGGGATCGAAGGCGAACCGCACGTCGAGCCGGCGGGTGCCCGCGGGCAGTGCGAACGGGTAAGTGATGAAGCGCTTGTGGTCCGCGCGGGTCAGCGTCTGGCGGTCGTGCAGGTGCATGGCGGAACTCCTCGGGTCGGGATAGCCGCGGGATTATACGGCGCGGCGGGGAACCGGCCAAATCCTTTGGGGTGAAGCCCTGCCAACGAATTGGCGCGCTGCCCCATAGCGGAGTACAATGCGATGCAGTGTTTGGCTGTTACCGATTCTGCTGCCAGATTTCCCATCTATCCACCATAGGAGTATCAGAATGCATAGACCCTGGTTCAAGGCGCTGTCCCTCCTGACGATCCTGGCCTTAGTGTTGCTGGCGTTCCCGCTGCAACGCGCGATCGCTGCCCCCCCGACCGACCTCTTCTTCTCGGAGTACATCGAAGGCTCAAGCAATAACAAGGCGCTCGAAATCTACAACGGCACCGGCGCGGCCGTGGACCTGGCTGCCGGCGGCTATAACGTGCAGATGTTCTTCAACGGCAGTGCAAGCGCCGGGTTGACCATCAACCTGACCGGCACGGTTGCCGACGGCGATGTATACGTCGTCGCTCAATCATCGGCCAACGCGACGATCCTCGCCCAGGCCGACCAGACCAACGGCGCGGGCTGGTTCAACGGCAATGACGCGGTGGTCCTGCGCAAGGGAACAACTGTCATTGATGCCATCGGACAGATTGGCTCCAACCCCGGCACCGAATGGGGCACCGGGCTGGTGAGCACGGCGGACAATACCCTGCGCCGGAAGGCCACGGTCTGCGCCGGCGATCCGGATGGCAGCAATGTCTTCGATCCGTCCGTGGAATGGGATGGGTATGCGAACGACACTTTTGACGGCCTGGGCGCACACACGGCGAGCTGCGGCGCGACAACAACCCCCAGCCTGACTATCAATGACATCTCCGCGAACGAAGGCGACTCGGGCACGACCGCCTTCGCCTTCACCGTCAGCCTCTCAACTCCGGCGGGCGCGGGCGGCGTCACATTCGACATTGCCACGGCGGACAACACCGCGACCGTGGCCGATAATGACTACGCTGCCAATACGCTCACGGGGCAGACCATTCCCCAGGGCAGTTCAAGCTATGCGTTCACCGTCCAGGTCAACGGAGATGCCATAGCAGAAGCTAATGAGACCTTCTTCGTCAACGTCACTAACGTAGCAGGCGCTACGCTCGGGGACGGCCAGGGTCGAGGCACGATTGTTAACGACGACGTGGTGATCACGCCTATCCCCGCCATCCAGGGCAGTGGCGCAGCCGCGGCTATCACCGGCCCGGTGACCACCGTGGGCGTCGTGGTCGGCGATCATGAAGGTCCCTCGCCTGCGCTGCGCGGGTTCTACTTGCAGGACGCAACAGGCGACGGCGACCCGACCACCTCCGACGGCATCTTCGTCTTCAACGGCAACAATAACAGCGTCAACCTAGGCGATGTCGTGCAGGTGACCGGCACGGCCGCCGAATTCCAGGACCAGACGCAGATCAGTGCTTCAGCGGTGGTCGTACAGGGGCAAGGCAGCATCGCCCCCGTCGATGTCACGCTGCCCTTCGCCTCCGCGACTGCTCTCGAGCAGTACGAGGGCATGCTCGTCCGCTTGCCGCAGACGCTGTACGTGACCGAACACTTCCAGCTCGGCCGGTTCGGCCAAGTCGTGCTGTCGTCGGGTGGACGGCTCATGCAGCCCACGAACATCTACGCGCCCCTATCGGCAGAAGCCATAGCCCTCCAGGCAGCGAATAACCTCAACCGCATCATCCTTGACGACGCCTCGCAGGTACAGAACCCCGACCCGATCGTCTTTGCCCGCAGCGGACTCCCGCTATCGGCTTCCAACACGCTGCGCGGCGGCGACACGGCCACCGGCATCGTCGGTGTGATGACCTACACCTGGGCCGGCAACAGCGCTTCCGGCAATGCCTATCGCGTACGGCCTATCAATGCATTGAGCGGCTACGTGAACTTCGAGCCGACCAATCCCCGCCCGGAGGCTGCACCCGATCCGTCCGGCTCGCTGCGCGTGGCGGGCATGAACCTGCTGAACTACTTCAATACCTTCGACGGGCTGCCGGATACAGTCGACAACTGCACGCTCGGCGTCGGCGGCGCACCCACTGACTGCCGCGGTGCGGACACGCAGGCCGAGTTCGACCGCCAGGGGCCCAAGACCGTCGCTGCCATCCTGGGAACCCAGGCAGATGTCGTCGGTCTCGTCGAAATCGAGAACGACGGGTATGGCCCGACCAGCGCACTGCAGGTCCTGGTAGACCAGTTGAATACAGCCACTGCGGCTGGCACCTATGCTTTCATCGATGCGGACGCGGGCACGGGCCAGGTCAACGCGCTGGGCACGGATGCCATCAAGGTCGGACTCATCTACAAGCCCGCGCGGGTGACGCCGGTGGGGACCACCGCGGCGCTGAACACGGTGGAGTTCGTGACCGGCGGCGACAGCGAGCCGCGCAACCGGCCCGCGCTCGCGCAGGCGTTTGAGGAGAACGTCACCGGCGGTCGCCTCGTCGTCGCGGTGAATCACCTGAAGAGCAAGGGCAGCGCGTGCGATGTGCCGGACGCCGGCGACGGCCAGGGTAACTGCAACGACGTGCGCACGTACTCCGCCAATCTCCTCGGACAGTGGCTGGCAACTGACCCGACCGGGACCGGTGATCCCGATGCACTGATCATCGGTGACCTGAACTCGTACGCGCAGGAAGACCCGATCATCGCGCTCAAGAGCATCGGCTACACCGACCTGAAGCTCTACTTCGGCTCACAGGAAGCCTACTCCTATGTCTTCGACGGACAGTGGGGCTACCTGGATCATGCGCTGAGCAACCACACGCTGACGCCTCAGGTGTTGAGTGTGACCGACTGGCACATTAACGCGGACGAGCCGAGCGTGTTGGACTACAACACCGACTTCAAGACAGCCAACCTGCAAACCGTTCTCTATGCGCCCGACTGGTTCCGCGTGTCAGACCATGATCCGGTGCTGGTCGATCTGGACGTTTGCGACGAAATCGCGCCGACCTTCACCGAACTCTCGGTGACCCCCACCGAGCTCTGGCCCGCGAATCACAAGTACGTGGACGTGACTGCGACGGTGAGCGTCAGCGACAACTTCGACCCGAACCCGACCATCACGCTGGTCTCGGTCACGTCGAGCGAACCGGATGAGGGGCTGGGGGACGGCGACACGCCGAACGATATCGTGATCGTGGACGACTTCCACTTCCGGTTGCGCGCGGAACGCGCGGGCACGGGCATGGACCGCGTCTACACGATCACCTATCGGGTGACGGATGCCTGCGGCAACTCGACCGAGCAGTCGGTCACAGTAACCGTGCCGCACGACAAGGGGAAGTAAAACCCAACTCGCGGGCGTGACCGGGGCCGGTCACGCCCACACCTGCAAGCCCCGCCGCGCGGCGGGGCTTTGTTGTAAGTCCAAGCTGTAGCCGCTACAGCCGGGAGCCGCTACAGCTTGATGACGCCCAGCCCGTTCAGCAGGACGATGAACACCAGGATGGGCGTGAGGAACTTCACGACGCCGAAGAAAAGCTGCACGATGCGGTCGTTGCGCAGCCGCCCGTCGTTATTGAGCTCGCGGCGCACCTCGCCCAGCCCCCAGCGCCAGCCCACGAACAGGCAGATGAACAGCCCGCCCAGCGGCAGCAGGATATTGGACGACGAAAAGTCGTACAGGTCGAACAACGTCATCCCGAACGGCTTGAAATCGGCCAATACGCTGCCCGAGAGCGCCGCGCCCGCGCCGAACACCGCGAGAATGAGCGTCGTCGTCACGGTGGCCTTCACGCGCGACCAGTTCAGCCGCTCCGTCAGGTACGCGACCGGCACTTCCAGCAGCGACAGCATGGCGCCCGTCGCCGCGAACGCGGCCAGCAAGAAGAACAACACCATGAACACCCGGCCCAGCGGCATCGCATTGAAGACCGCCGGGATGGTGATGAACAGGAGCGACGGCCCTGCGTCCGGCTCGAAGCCGAAGGCGAAGACTGCCGGGAAGATGGCGATGCCCGCCAGGATGGAGACGAGCACATCGCCCAACATGACGCGCGCGGCCGTCCCGGGGATGTTCTGGTCCGCGCGGAAGTAGCTGCCGTAGGTAATCATGGTGCCCATGCCCACGGACAGCTTGAAGAACGACAGGCCCATCGCGACGAGCACCGTCGCCCACGTCACCTTGCTGAAATCGGGCCGGAAAAGGAAGACCAGCCCCTCGCCCGCGCCGGGCAGCGTGACGCTGCGCACAATGACGATCAGCAGCAGGACGAACAGCGCGGGCACGAGCCGCTTCGTCATCCGCTCGATGCCCTTCGACACGCCGGCGATGATGATGGCGGCAATCATGGCAAGCACGAGCCACTGCCAGAGCAGCGACTGCACCGGGCTGCTGATCAGCCCGCTGAAGGCCGCGGCGGTGACCTGCGGGTCAGCGGACGAAAGCTGGCCGAACGCGGCCTTGAAGATGTAGGCGATGACCCACGCGGCCACTTCTGTGTAGAACGCAAGGATGAGGAACGCGGCCAGCGCACCCGCTGCGCCGATCAACCACCAGGGCTGGCGCGGCGCCAGCTTCTCGAAGGTGGTCACTGCATTGGCCCGCGCGCGCCGCCCCAGCGAGAGCTCGGAGATCATCACGGGCAGGCCGACCAGGAGCGTGCAGGCCAGGTACAGGATCAAAAAGGCAGCGCCGCCATTGAGGCCGGTGAGAGAGGGAAACTTCCAGATGTTGCCGAGGCCGATTGCCGAGCCGAGGGTGGCGAAGATGACGCCGAGGCCGGTGGTGAAGCCGTCCCGCGGCCGTGCTGCGACTTGCTTGTTCACGACGATTCCTTTCCCGAAAAGGTAGATTGTTCCAGAAGGAACAAAAACGTTTGCATCCTACCCCTGTTATGCGGATGCGTCAAATCGCCGCGCGAGGGGCTTTCGCCCCAAGTCTTTGACGCGCGACCCTCTTTCACGTATAATCCGTTGGATGGTGCGAGGTAGGCATGCGACAGTGGGTTGAGCAGTTCAGCCATTGGAAGTGGTTGCGGCCGGGCATGGGTGTCAAACGCTGGCTGGCGCTGCTTCTGGTGGGTCTGGCCTTGCTCGTCTGGGCGGTGACAGTGTTGCCGCGGGTCATCGAGCTGTCCGGCTTGTGGCGCCTCGTCCAGCGGCTGCACCTGCAACAGGTCAACCCGATCGTCCAGATGACCGTCCTGGCGGTCATTGGGGTCGGTTTGGTCGCCTGGGCCGTCCTGGGCCTCAACCGCTCTGTCCTCTCGGCCTTCCACCGCAGCAGCCACACCGAAGTGGCCGATGTCGTCTACCGTCACCGGCAGCGCCGGCGCGGCCCGAAGGTCGTCGCTATCGGCGGCGGACACGGCCTCAATACACTGCTCCGCGGTCTCAAAGAGTACACGGACAACATCACGGCGGTCGTCACCGTTGCCGATGACGGCGGCAGCTCAGGCCGGCTGCGCCGCCACCTGGGCATGTTGCCGCCCGGCGACTTCCGCAACTGCATGGCTGCACTCTCCGACGACGAGGGGCTGCTCAGCCAGTTGTTCCAGTATCGCTTCGGCAGCGATACAGACCTCGACGGCCACAGCTTCGGCAACCTCTACCTGACCGCCATGACCGCGATTACGGGCAGCTTCGAGGGCGCGCTGGAAGAATCGGGCAAGGTGCTCACCATGCGCGGCCGCGTCATGCCGTCGACGCTGGCGCAGGTGGTGTTGTCTGCCGAAGTGCTGGCAGCCGAGGGCAGCGCCCCTGCGGACCGTGTGACCACTGTGCGCGGGGAGTCGAACATCGGCGCGACCGGCGGCCGCATCCAGCGGGTCTATCTGGAGCCGGAGAATCCGCCGGCATACCCGGGAGCCATCCGCGCCATCCTGGACGCAGACCTGATCGTCATCGGGCCGGGCAGCCTCTACACCAGCGTGCTGCCCAACCTGCTCGTGCCCGACCTGGCCCAGGCCATCGCGGGTGCACAGGCCGTCAAGGTCTACGTCTGCAACGTCGCAACCCAGGCCGGCGAGACGGCGGGGTACAGCCTGACAGACCACGTCAGTGCTCTGCGCGATCATATTGGCCGGGAGCTCTTTTCGACGGTGCTGGCGAATGACACCTTCACCGGTAACCAGCCGCCTGGGGCCGGCGTGGAATGGGTCGGCCTGCCGCGGCCCGAGAGCGTCGATTACCGGCTGGTCACCGGTGACCTGGTGGACGCGCAATACCCCTGGCGGCATGACCCGGCCAAGCTGGCGCAGGTATTGCTCGAACTAGTGGCAAGCTGACAGGAGGAGTGACGAGATGGAGACGCACGCAGTGCAGGATAACCTCTTTCAGGCGCTTTATTGTGTGGCGCGCACGGTCAACTCGTCGCTCGACACCATGCAAGTCTTGCAGACGATCGTGAGCAGCACCACGGAGGCGCTCTCCGCGAAGGCGTGCTCTCTGCGGCTGCTGGCGCCAGACAACAAACACCTGTTGTTCGGCGCTTCCTACGGCCTCAGCGCCAGCTACCGCGCCAAAGGCCCGGTAGGCATCGGCCAGAGCAAGGTGGACCGGCAGGCGCTGGCCCAGCGCAAGACCATTTACATCCCCGACGCGCGGGTGGATACACGCTTCCAGTATGCGCAAGCCGCGCGCGAGGAAGGCATCGTCTCGGTGTTGGTCGTCCCGCTCTACGTGCAGGATCAGCCGCTGGGCGTGCTGCGGGTCTACACCAGCAGCGAACGCACGTTCACCGAGCCGGAGCTGGCGCTGGCAGAGGCGATTGGCAGCCTGAGCGCGCTCGCCATCGAGAACGGGCGCCTCTACGAGCGGCTGCACCGCAACTACCAGGCGGCGGTCGAATTCGGCCAGCGCGAATTCGAATAACTTACAACAGGCGAATGTATCGCTATATGCGCTGGCTCATTGTTCAGTGCATCACAACTGCGTATGCTATATGCAACCGTGTGAATAATCGCAGTACCCATCTAAGGAGGCTTTCTACATGACAGTGCAAGTTGGTATCAATGGCTTCGGCCGCATCGGGCGGCAGGTGCTCAAGGCGATCCGCGACTACCACGGCGACACCCTGGAAGTCGTTGCGTTCAACGACATCGGCGACCTCAAGACCATGGCGCATCTCCTCAAGTACGACTCCAACTACGGCCGCTTCGACGGCACCGTGGAAGTCCGGGACGATGCCCTGCTGATCGACGGCAAGACCGTCAAGGCCTTCAAGGAAACCGACCCGGGCAAGATTCCCTGGGGCGACCTGGGCGTCGATATCGTGGTCGAATCCACCGGCCTGTTCACCATCAAGAAGGACGGCGTTAACAAGAAGGGCAAGACCGTCCAGGGCGCGGAGAATCACATCACCCGCGGCGGCGCCAAGAAGGTCATCATTTCGGCTCCGGCTGAGGGCGAAGACCTGACCATCGTCATGGGCGTGAACGACGACAAGTACGATCCGGCGAACCACCACGTCGTTTCGAACGCCTCCTGCACGACCAACTGTCTGGCCCCGGCCGCCAAGGTCGTCAACGACAAGTTCCACATCGTGCGCGGCCTGATGACCACCATCCACGCGTACACCAACGACCAGAAAATCCTGGACCTGCCCCACAGCGACCTGCGCCGGGCGCGCGCGGCTGCGATGAGCATCATCCCGACGACCACCGGCGCGGCCAAGGCCGTCGCGTTGGTCATCCCCGAGCTGAAGGGCAAGTTCGACGGCTACGCGCTGCGCGTGCCGACCTCGACCGTCTCGGTCGTGGACTTCACCGCCCAGGTCGAAGTACCGACCACCACCGAGGAACTGCGCCAGGCGTTCCGCGAAGCGGCAGCCGGCCCCATGAAGGGCATCCTCGCCGCGGTCGATGAGCCGCTCGTCTCCATCGACTACAAGGGCGATCCGCACAGCTCGTCGGTCGACCTGCCCTTCACGATGGTGCTGGGCAAGGAAAAGAACGACTTCCTCAAGGTCGTCACCTGGTACGACAATGAGTGGGGCTACAGCGTCCGCACGGCCGACCTGGCCGCACTGATGGCGAGCAAGCTATAGAAATGTGTCCATGTGCCAGGCAACTTACAGTTGCCTGGCACATAGCTTAAGGAAAGACTTATGAACAAGAAAACCGTGCGCGATGTCGATCTCAAGGGCAAGCGCGTCCTCATGCGTGTGGACTTCAACGTGCCCATGCAGGACGGCGTGGTGACGGATGACAAGCGCATCCGCGCGGCGCTGCCGACCATCCAGTATGTGCTGGACCAGGGCGCGTCGCTGCTGCTGATGAGCCACCTGGGCCGGCCCAAGGGCGGCCCGGATCCTGAATTCAGCCTGAAGGCCGCGGCGGAAGCCCTGTCCAAGCTGCTCGGCAAGCCGGTGCAGATGGCGCCGGATACGGTCGGGCCGGAGGTCGAGAAGCTGGCCGCCGCGCTCAAACCAGGCGACGTGCTCATGCTGGAAAACACGCGCTTCTACAAGGGCGAGGAAAAGAACGACCTCGAACTGGCGCAGCAGATGGCGAAGCTGGGCGACATTTACGTCAATGATGCCTTCGGCTCCGCGCACCGCGCACACGCCAGCACCGAGGGCGTGGCCCGCTACTTGCCCGCGGTGTCCGGCTTCCTGATGGAACAGGAACTGGAATACCTGGGCCGTGCAACGCAGAACCCGGAGCGGCCCTACGTCGCCATCCTGGGCGGCGCGAAAATCAGCGACAAGATCATGGTCGTCGAGAACCTGCTCGCCAAGTGCGACAAGCTCATCATCGGCGGCGGCATGGCGAACACCTTCCTCGCCGCGCAGGGCTATGACATGGCCGACAGCCTGGTTGAGTCCGGCTCCATCGAGACGGCGAAGACCATCCTCGCCGGCGCGGGCGACAAGCTGGTGCTGCCGGTAGATGCGGTGGTCGCGGACAAATTCGATGCCGAAGCCAACAGCCAGGTCGTAGACGTGGACAAGATTCCGGCGGGCTGGCGGATGCTGGACATCGGGCCGAAGACGCTGGCCCTGTTCGGTGACGTGCTGAAGACCGCGAAGCTGGTGGTCTGGAACGGGCCGATGGGGGTGTTCGAGTTCCCGAAGTTCGCGGAAGGCACGTTTGCCATCGCCAAGATGCTGGCCGAGGGCGGCGCGACGACTGTCATCGGCGGCGGCGACAGCGCAAGCGCGGTGAAGAAGGCGGGCGTTGCCAAGAAGATGACGCACGTCTCCACCGGCGGCGGCGCGTCCCTCGAGTTCCTCGAAGGCAAGGAACTGCCCGGCGTCGCAGCGCTGAACGACAAATAACGCGTTATAACTTAAATGACAGGCACGCTGGCGCCTCGGGGCCAGCGTGCCTGTCATATTTAACCCTGGACCTACCGCCAGAACACCTTCAGCAGCATCGCTGCACCGCCGAGAATCAGCAGCACCGGCCACAACATCACCCAGTTGATCCCCAGGTTGATGTCGAACAGCAGCACAATGGCGACGAAGCTGAAAATCAGGCCGCCGACCAACGAGCTCAGGACATCCGAAGTGAACTGCCCGCCCGCATCGCGGTAGCGATCCCACGCCGCGCCGAACGAGGCGACCGCTGGGATGAAGATGAACAGCGCCCACCAGTTCCTGAAGGTAAGCGCCCCGAGGTTCTGCGCCATGAAGATGAGGCCCAGGGCGATGAGCAGCGCGCCGCCGAGCCAGGCGGGGCCGCCTTCGGTGCGCCGCGCGCGACGCGCAGCACGACGGGCTGCACGCGTGTCGAAGCCATCGCGCGGTTCGATGTCGGATGACGAATCAGGACCAACCGGCATTTGAGCAGACATGCTGACGTCCCTTCTGCCGCATAAGCGGCAACACAATGGAATGGTACACCAACTAATACGCATCCCACTGCGCAGGGTTGCATACCTCGCTCGGCCTCCATCCACCCCAACATGCGCCGCGTCATGGTCAAACAACCCGCCTTTTGATACCCTGTGACCGTTAATTCCAGTGACGGGATTCCTGCATGGCAGTGAGCCCGACCTGCAACCCAGCAGACACCCACCCACGGCAGCGTTGCCCCAGGAGGTAGCCATGCACTCGGTCGCTGTGTCTACGAAAGACCCTATGACAGCACAGAAACGCCAGAAACCCACGCACACCTTCCCCATCGAGGACATCCGCCAACGAGTCGTTGGCGTCGATGTCAAGGTGCCGCTGCTTGACGGCACGCGGCGACCTTACGTCAACTTCGACAACGCGGCCACCGCCCCGGTGCTGTGGGATGTGATGGAAACCATCGACCTGTTCATGCCCTGGTACTCCAGCATCCACCGCGGCAAGGGCTTCAAGTCGGAGATTTCCAGCCAGGCCTACGACCAGGCGCGCGCAATCGTCGGCCAGTTCTTCGGTGCAGACCCCGCGGACCAGGTGGTCATCTTCGGCAAGAACAGCACCGAGGCTCTCAACAAGGCTGCCCGGCGCATCGGGCTGACGCGCGACGACGTGGTGCTGGTCTCGCTGATGGAGCATCACTCCAACGACCTGCCGTGGCGCGAGCAGGCGCACACCGTCCACATCGGCCTGGCGCCGGACGGTTCGCTCGACATGGCAGATGTGCAGCGCAAGTTTGCGGAGCACGCGGGCCGCGTCAAACTCCTGGCGATCAGCGGCGCCTCCAACGTCACCGGCTTCATCAACCCGATTCACGAGCTGGCCGAGCTGGCCCATGCCAACCGTGCGCGCATCCTGGTGGACGCAGCTCAACTCGCGCCGCACCGGGCCATCGACATGCGGCCTGCGGCTGACCCCGGCCATCTTGACTTCCTGGTCGCTTCGGGCCACAAGATGTATGCGCCCTTCGGCGCCGGCGTGCTCATTGGGCCGCGCGCCGTCTTTGCACACGGCACACCCGATTACACCGGCGGCGGAACCGTGGAAATCGTCACCGAGGACGATGTGTATTGGGCCGGCCCGCCGGACCGTGACGAAGCCGGCAGCCCCAATGTGGTCGGCGCGGTCGCGATGGCTGCCGCGTGCAAAGCGCTGAGCGAGATCGGCATGGAACGGCTCGCGGAGCACGAAGCCCGACTGACAGCCTACGCGCTGCATGAGCTCAGCCAGATCGAGGGCGTGGAGATTTACGGTGACGCCGACCCGGCACGGGCCGCCGAGCGCCTGGGCGTAATCCCGTTCAACCTGCGCGGCGTCTCACATTACCTGCTCGCCGCGATCCTGGGCGCGGAATACGGCATCGGCGTGCGCAACGGCTGCTTCTGCGCGCATCCCTATGTGCTGCACCTGCTCGACATCCCCGACCCGGTCGCATGGAGCTGGCGCAAGCAGGTCGTGGCGGGCTTCCGGGCGCATCTGCCGGGATTAGTGCGGCTCAGCTTCGGGTGCTACAATACCGAGGAGGAAGTCGATTGGCTGGCCGCCGCGCTGCGCAAGATTGCCCGCGGGGAAATCCTGGGCAACTATGTGCAGGACCCGGCCAGCGGCGCGTTCAACGAGACTGCGTTTCATCCTGATTGGGACGGCTGCTTCAAGATTTAGCGTTCCAGAGGAGGCCCGATGAGCTTTCTGGACAGATTACGTGGGATGCTCGGCGGCGCGAGCAAGCCGCGCGGTGGCGGGCGCGGCGGAGCAGGCGGCGGCAGCAGCTTCGGCGGCGAAGATGCCAACACGCACCTCATCTATGCCAAATGCCGGCGCTGCGGCGAGCCGCTGCTCGGCCGGGTCAACATGATGAACGAGCCGAGCCAGGAGGAAGATGATACCTGGGTCGTGCGCAAGACCCTCAGCGGGAGCGGCAAAAACTACTGCTTCCAGACCGTCGAGGTCACGCTGCAGTTCGACCGGCAGAAGAAGACCGTTCTGAGCGCTGAGGCGACCGGCGGCACTCTCATCAGTGCCGAGGAATACACGGCGCTGTTGGCGGCACAACAGGCGGCGGCTGAGGCAGCAGAGGCAGCCGTGTCAGATGATGATACCACCCAAGTGAAAGAGGCATGAACATGCGGAAACCGATCCTGGCCGGCAACTGGAAGATGAACAAGACACCGGCGGAGGCTGTGGAGTTCGTCCGGACCCTGGTTCCCCTGGTCGCGGACTATGAGGGCGTGGAGATTGTGGTCTGCCCCCCGTTCGTCAGCCTGCCCGGCGTCGCAGACGCGCTGCAGGGCACACGCATCGGCATCGGCGCGCAGAACATCCACTGGGCTGAGAGCGGCGCGTATACCGGCGAGGTATCGGCCGCGATGCTCCAGGGCCTCGCCGGCTACGTCATCATCGGCCACTCCGAGCGGCGACAGTATTTCGGTGAGACGGACGAATCCGTCAACAAGAAGCTCAAGGCGGCCCTGGCGCACGGGCTGACGCCGATCGTCTGCGTGGGCGAGGACCTGGCCCAGAACGAGGCGGGCGTCACCGACACGCTGGTCAGCGGCCAGGTACGCGCGGCCTTCGAGGGCGTCAGCGCGGAAGATGCGCCGCGCGTCGTCGTGGCCTATGAGCCCATCTGGGCCATCGGCACCGGCAAGACGGCCACCAAAGAGGTGGCAAACCGGGTCTGCGGCGCGGTCGTGCGCGGCACGCTGGCCGGGGTGTACGGCAAAGAGGTCGCGGAGGCCATCCGCATCCAGTACGGCGGCAGCGCCAACGAGAAGAACATCGGTGAACTGATGGCCATGCCCGACATCGACGGCGCGCTCATCGGCGGCGCCAGCCTCAAGACCGACGCGTTCACCGCGATGATCCGCATCACTGCGGCGAAAGAATGAGCAATGAGTAACGAGTAAGAAGAAAGCACCTGTGTAACTGTTACTCCTTACTCGTTACTCGTTATCAATTCCATGTCCCTCCTCCCCCCACTCCTGACCTTCACGCTGACCCTGGTGGTGCTGCTGGTCTTGAGCCGGTGGCTCAACCGGCAGGTGCAGATTATCGGCCTGCGCGTGACGGGCAGCGGCGCAGTTACGATCATGCTCTACTACCTGGTGATGTTTCCGGGCATCGTCCTGCACGAATTGAGCCACTACATCACGGCAGCCGTGTTGGGGCTGAAGGTGGGCAAGTTCTCACTGGGGCCGAAGGTGCGGCGCAACGCCATCGAGCTGGGGTCCGTCACGGTAAGCAGCGGCGGGCCGATGCGTGACAGCCTGGTCGGCCTCGCGCCGTTCATTGCGGGCACGCTCGTCCTGCTGCTCGTGAGCTTCCAGGTGTTCGACGTGGCGGCCCTGGGCCAGGAGTGGACCCGGGCCGGGTGGACCGGCGTCGCGCGGCAGCTCGACGGCATCTGGCTGGCGCCCGACTTCTGGGTCTGGGCTTATGTCATCTTCGTCGTCAGCAACGCGATGACGCCGAGTGCGGCCGACCGCCAGCCGTGGCTCGTCGCGGCGGTCTACCTGGCCGGTGCGCTGCTGCTGGCCTGGCTGCTGGGCGGGCTGCCCATTCTGGCAGACGTGCTGCGCGATCGCGTGGCGGGTGCGCTGCAAATCCTGACGTTGGGCTTTGCCTTCACCGTAGCCGTGAACGTGCTGATTGCCGCGTTCCTCTTGTTTATCGAGGTGGTGATTATCCAGGTGCAGCGCGGACGCCGCGTCTAAAACATCGAGACGACCCGGTGGGCCGTCTCGACAAAGGCACTTTAAACGCAAAGACGGCCCGGTGGGCCGTCTTCACTCAATGAACGACTAGATCGTGTAGCACTTGCGGTGATAAATCACCTGGTGCGAGCGCGGGCGATTGCCTTCCATCTCCATGACCTTGACCATCATCAGGTCACCGAAGCTGACATCCTGCCCACATTTATTGCACTTGTGCCCGGTCAGGGCCTTGCGGCGCTTCTCAAGGGTTGCGGTATCCGCACCCATCTTAGTTGCTTGAGCCATCGTATCCCCCTTTTACGAACAATACGGCGCCGCAGGGCGCCGAAGACATTTCTCAAGCTATTATCGCTGAAATCGCCGGTTTGTCAAGAAAATGACGGCAGAATGATAACAGGGTGAAGGGATGATGATGGAGCCTCAAGTCCACATCACCCCTTCACCTGTTCACCTCTTCACTTGTTCCCCCGTTTACCCGATCACGGGCAGGGTGGCCAGCGACTTCGCCAGTTCAGCATCCGAGAACTCGCCGTCCTGCAGCCGCCCCGCGAGATACGCATCGTAGGCCGCCATGTCGAAGTGACCGTGGCCCGACAGGTTGAACAGAATCACCCGCTTCTCGCCCTTGGCCTTCGCATCCAGCGCCTCATCGATCGCGGCCCGGATGGCGTGAGTGCTCTCCGGTGCCGGCAGGGTGGCTTCGGTGCGGGCGAACAGAATGCCCGCCTCGAAGCAGGTGTTCTGATGATACGCGCGCGCAGTGATGTGCCCCGTGTTGACCAGCAGCGAGAGCAAGGGCGCCATGCCGTGATAACGCAGCCCGCCTGCATGGATCGCGGCCGGCTCGAAATCATGGCCGAGGGTGTGCATCTTGACCAGCGGCGTCATGCCGGCAGTATCGCCGTAGTCATAGGCATACGGGCCCTTGGTCAGCGTCGGGCAGGAGGCGGGCTCGACTGCAACGAAGCGCGTCTGCTTGCCCTGCGTCAGATTGCGTTCCAGGAAGGGGAAAGCGATGCCCGCAAAGTTGGAGCCGCCGCCCACGCAGCCGATGACCACATCCGGGTACTCCCCGACTTCCTCCATCGCATCCAGCGCTTCCTGGCCGATGATAGTCTGGTGCAGCAGGACATGGTTGAGCACTGAACCGAGGGAGTACTTGGTCTTGCCGCCGCTCGTCGCCGCCACTTCCACAGCTTCAGAGATGGCGATGCCGAGGCTGCCGGTGTGATCGGGCTTGCGCGCCAGGATCGCGCGGCCCGCGTTGGTGCGGTCTGACGGGCTCGGCGTCACGCGCGCGCCGTAGGTCTGCATGATGGAGCGCCGATACGGCTTGTGCTCATAGCTGACCTTGACCATGAAGACGTCGATGTCGATCTTGAACATATCGCCCGCGATGGCGAGCGCGGAGCCCCACTGGCCGGCGCCGGTCTCGGTTGAGATGGACTCGACGCCCTCTTTTTTGTTGTAGTACGCCTGCGCCAATGCCGTGTTCAGCTTGTGGCTGCCGCTGGGACTGTTGGCTTCGGATTTGTAGTAGATGTGCGCGGGTGTGTCGAGCGCCTTCTCCAGCCGCACGGCCCGCACAAGCGGTGTGGGCCGGTAGAGCCGGTAGATATCGCGGACTTCGTCCGGGATCGGGATATAGCGTTCCTGGCTCACTTCCTGCAGGATGCATGCCATCGGAAACAGAACTGCAAGGTCATCCGGGCCGACAGGTTGCTGCGTCACCGGGTGCAGGACGGGCGCAGGACGGACAGGCAGGTCCGCCTGGATGTTGTACCAGTGCGTCGGAATGCGCGATTGGGGCAAGACGAGGCGGAAGTCCTCATGCAAACCGTTAGCCGTGCCGTTGAAAGTGGTCATTTTGGCTCTCCCTTTGTGGATTTGTTGGGCCGTGAGACAGCCCCACTTCGACGGGCGCCTGTGGTTGTCGAACCAAGTTTCCTGAACCGACAACCGCTCAGGGGAGAGGGAGATGCCCGCCGAAAAAGGATAAAAAACACCCTCGCCCCGCAAAGGGGACGAGGGTCATTGACCACCCGTGGTGCCACCCCAGTTAGACCGCCAGCGCATGCTGCGCGGCCTCACTCGTTTCAGGGACGGGAACAACCAGCGGCGACCCTGCCGCCCTGCGGCTCCGATCCCCTCGCCCTGCTAACGGTGGCGCTCCGGCCGCATCTACTTGCGCATCTCAGCTTGCCGAGACGTCAGCTTTCGACTGGCAGCTCCCCGGTCCATTCGGCACGTGCGCTGGCGCAAACCTCACAGCTAATGGCTCGCTCTCTGGAGCCCCGCTTGCCATGCGTACTCGTCCGGTTCATCGCTTTTGTGTGGCGTATTCGATTAGTGGAGACTATAACACAGTGAAGGGCGCGTGTCAAACGCCGCGCGGGGGGAAGCAGGAATTCCAAATGCAGGCCCTGTTCGCGGACTGGAGTCGAGGCTTTAGCCGGATAGGTCGGCTGTGTGCTGACATACCCCAACCGGCCAAAGCCTCGACTCCGGCTCTATTTGGAATTCCTGGGCCGGAAAACGAGTCCGGCCAGTTGCTACGGCAATGGGATTCTGACCACCTGGCCTCCGCCTGAGGAAATGCTGTAGTTGGTCACATACGCCGCGCCATCGCTGCCGATCGCCACGCCGCCGGGCGCAAACAGACCGGTGCTGGCGATTTCGGTCCGTGTGCCGTCAGGTGCGACCCTGATAAGCGCGCCCGTGAAGTCGCCCGTCTGGAACGCATTCAGGAGCCCGATCTTGGCAATCTCAAGGACATACAGGTTGCCCTGGGCATCGAAGGTCACATCGATAATGGAGGTAAACCCTCCCGCGAAGACCTCATAAGAACCGTCCATGGTGACCCGGTAGACGTTCGACTCGCCGGGCGTGAACGGGAAGCCAAGCAATTGCCCCACGTAGATGGCGCCATCAGGGCCCAGCGTGACGGCATTCGGCACAGCTTCTGCCGGCAGGCTGAATGGCGGGAACGGCGCAGCCACCTCGCGCGCCGGAAAGACGGCCAGTGTCTGCACTGTGCCGGTTGCTACGTTGACATACAAGAGGGCATTGGCGCCCGCATCGGCCACAACTGCGTTGCCATTGGGCAGCACCTGCACCGCATAGGGGTTGCTATCCACCACACTCCCGTCAGGGTTGGCTCCAGCCTCATGGCCTGCGACATCCGCGCGGTATTGCTGCTTGCCTGTGGCCGAGACCCTCAACAACCAGCCGAACTTGCTGCCCGCAGCGCGGGTTGTCGGGTCCGCTCCCAGGCCGATGGGGGCCAGCAAGTTGATGCGCCCCAGCGGCGACACATCATGAACGCCCACGATATCGCCCATCGGCGTGACAATAGAGGGCAGGCCCTGAGCAAGATACGCCTGAATGCCCTTCTGCAGGTCGATACCCAGGATGGCACTATCGTTGTTGCCGGTTCCGGCCTCGGCCACGAAGAGCTGGCCGTTAGGTGCAAAGGTCAGGCCGCGCGGATTGTTGAGGCCTGAAGCAACTACCTCGAACGAGGGACCCTGCGCAAATGCGCTGAACGGGGTAAGCAGCAACGCGACGATAGCGGCGAGCACCAAGACCCGCCGCCCCGACCAAGATTGGACCAACATCGACACCTCCTGTGACTCCGGTACACGATCTGGTTACCCGTGCCCGTTAAGAACAGTGGCTGGCTATGCGCTCAAGATATGCCTGTCATCAGCAGCAAGATGTAATGCAACCCCCATTTGAACATAACTTATTCATTGCTAATGCTAATATTATATGAACTTTATCCCAACTTTATACAAAGAACAACAGCCGCGGCTGTTGCGCAGCCATCCGTCACATGCTAGAATGTGCGCCAGGGGAACTGAACCGAACGTGAGGGGGGCCGCGATGGCTGATGCATTGGTTGTGCTGGTGACTGTCAGCGAGGCGGCTGCAGGGTCGAACCTGGGCCGCAGCCTGGTCGAAGAAGGGCTGGCGGCCTGCGTGCAGGTCATCCCGGGCGGGACGGCGGTCTACCGCTGGCAGGGCGCCATCCACACCGAACCGCAGGCCCAGCTCATCATCAAGACTTCGACCGCGGCCTGGCCGGCGCTCCAGGCGCGCATCGTCGCCCTCCACAGCGACGAGGTGCCCGAAATTCTCGCGCTGCCGGTGGCGGCTGGCCTTCCGGCTTACCTTGCCTGGCTTAAGGACACGACCGCATGAGGGGGCCGCCGGGCAGCGACTCGGATGACATCACCCTGCTCCGGCGCATCGCACGCGGGGATGAGGACGCGCTGCTGACTCTGCACAAACGCTACGTCAACCTGGTCTACAGCATGGCCTGGCGTGTATTGCAGGATGTCGGGCGGGCAGAAGAAGTCACCCAGGACATCTTCATCAAGCTCTGGCAGAAGGGCCACCAGTTCGACCCCGCGCGGGGACGCTTTTCAAGCTGGCTGCTCAGCATCACCCGCTTTGCCGCGATCGACCGCCTGCGCAGCGATGGTCGCCGCCCGGTGGCTGCGGAGCTGGCCGCGGGCGAGGGAGATGACCAACCCACTCTCGAACAAATGCTCCCGCCGACCGATCACGCCAGTTGGGAGCGCGGGCAGCACCTGCGCCTGCTCCTGGCGCAGTTGCCCGCGAACCAGCGTCAAATCATCGAGCTGGCCTACTTCGCCGGCCTGACCCACAGTGAGTTGGCCGAATACCTCGGCCTGCCGCTCGGCACGGTCAAGAGCCGCCTGCGGCTGGGGCTGGAGAAGCTGCGCGGGCTGTGGCTGGATGAGCCGGGGATGAAGCAATAGAAGCCGTGCCGCATCAGGCAATGGTTAGATGGAAACAAAGTGGGGTCCGCATCTGAGGATGCGGACTCCACTCTCACATTCGATTCCGGCAGCTGGGGGAGCCGGCCTACTTCAACGTCAACAGATACGCCACCAAGTCGTTGAGCTGGGCTTCGCTCAGATCCTTGTACGACTGCATGACGCCTTCGACATACCCTTCCACCACGTAGGCATTCGGCTCGACCAACGATTGGTGAAGGTACTCATCGGCGCTCTCGCCCTGCACGCGCGAGGCCGCCCGGCCCGCGATGCCCTGCAGCGTCGGCCCGACCAACTGTGTCCCGTCCACGGAATGGCACGTCGCACAGCCTGGATTCTGACCGACGAGCGCCTGCTTGAACAGAACTTCTCCGTTGCTCGCGCTGCCCGCAGCCCCGCTGCCCGTCCCGGACGCCTCGCCGCCGCCGCCACATGCTGCGACCAGCGCCAGAACAACCACCAAACCAAATACTGCAAATAGCTTCTTCTGCATGGTTCCTCCTCACCGGTACTTTATAAACGAACAAGCTCACCATACCCCTGACCATGCAGCTTGTCAAGATTCGCACATACTTGTGTAGTCCAGCACAAACGATTTCGGGCGCATCAGGGCGCACAAAGGCCCGCCTGTCGCAGGACAGACGGGCCTTGCAAGAACCGGGAAGCATCCAGAGCGGGTGAACGGCGCAAGCACGGGGAAGGCACAAGACCAGTCGAAGGATGCGGCCTGGTCGATGAAGCTCGCGGCGCACCCTTCGACTGGTCATTCGTCGTCAACTATGTTGGCCGGCTCACCCGCTCAGGATGCCTGTGTCCTCTCAGTCCATCGGACCGCCGTGCTGCATGATCGTGCCGGATATCTCGCCCGCGGGGAAGTCACCCGGTCCGGTGTTGGTCGGGGCCACGAAATCATTGGTGTGTACGTTGACATACGCGCCACCGCTGCGCATGGCGAACAACAGGTCTTCGAGGGTCATGCCGGCCAACGGTCCGATCAGGTCTGCCTGCGTGATGACCCCCTCGAACAGTACACCGCTGAAAGTACCCTCGATCCATGAGGAAGGCGGCGTGCCGGTCGGCGGTGCATCCGGATACAGCCAGGCCACGACCGGCCCGGGCGCGGGCGTCAAGTGGATATGCGCAACAGTCACGTTATCGAGATTCGCGACGATCAGCTTGTAGTACAGTTCATCGCCGGCCTTGTTGAGGTGGAAGATCGTGACACCGCGCGCGGGAGATTCCGGGTGGCCTGCGGCCTCACCGGAGAGCTGAGCGACAAAGTTGCGCTCATTGGCCGCCCAGGCAGTGGTTGCCAGGGCGGCAAACAGCGCGACGACCATCAGCACCACAAGAAACTTGCGTAACATCGTTTACCTCCAATACACTTGCATCGACAAATCTTTCGGTTTCACCGACACTTAACTACACTGGCGCTTGATGAAGACTACGCAGCCCGCCCTGCAACTGGATCACGTTGGCGAAAAAACCCACTGTGAAAGATGTAGCTTAAGATTGCTCCGGATTCTGTGCCGCAGCAGTGATCCACAGCGCAGGGGTAAGACGTATATATACGAGTAGGAAGCCTCCAACCAGGCAGTAGTGCACTTGCGGATCGGGCATGTTCTTGACTCGGAGATGTCAAGTAGTGTCGATCCGGCGTGCATCCGGCAGACCGGCCCAGGCCGGTCTCTGACCGCGCCGGGAACCGGCGGCAGGAAAGCAGCATGGGCAGAGTTTTCGCGACAACAACAGACCCGGTCGAGATGCCCCATGAGGAGTACCAGGGCTTGATCCCGGCCTACGCGTTCGGTGCAACGGACGCCGTCGAGACGCGCCAGGTAGCCGAGCATCTCGAGCGGTGCGGCGAATGCCGCGCGCTGCTCGCCAGCTACCGCACGCTCTCCGACGACCTGCTCTATGCCGTGCCGGGCAGCTTTGCGCCGGCAGACGCCGGTGCACACCTGGCGCGGCGGCTCGCCCGCCGCGGCCGTCCGGCTGCACGCACAGGTCTTGCCGGTTTCTGGGAACGCGTGGGGCCGCGGCTCGCGTGGCCGCTGGTCACGGCCGCGCTGCTGGCGCTGGTGCTCACGAACGTCTACTGGTTTGGCCGGCTCGGCAGGCTGGAGGAGCAGGTTGCGGCCCAGGTTGCCGCAATCAACGCGGCTTCGCCGGTCCCAACGGCAACGCTGTACGCGGATGACGAAGCCAGCCATGCTGCCGGGGTGGTCTATGCGCCGGGTGGGGTGGGGTGGGTCCTGCTGTGCGTCTATGACATGCCGACGCTGCCCGAAGGCATGGCCTACCAGGTGTGGCTCATCCGCGATGGCGAGCGCGACAGCGGCGGCGTGTTCCAGGTGTCACCCAAGGGGTATGGCCTGTTACTGATGGACCTCGCGCAGCCGCTGGACGCCTATGAGGCGCTGGGCGTCACGATCGAACCGGCCAGCGGCAGCCCCGGGCCGACGTCACCGCGCGTCATCGGCGGGCGGCTGTAAAGGCTACCGCGGAATACGCGGACCACACAGAAGGACAGCGCTTGAAGAAGCCGTTCTTCCGCGTGGTCGGTGTCTTCCGCGGTCGAACCGTGCCTACGCGCCGCTGTTCTCTGCGAACTGGATCAGGCCGCGGCGGCCGTTGACCAGCCAGTCCGGGTCCTCCCCCGCGAGTTGCTCCGCCTGACCGGCCGCCAGCCCGACAGCCACCTCGGACTTGAGCGTGCGCAGGCTCACCACCGGCGCCGGGAAATAGCCGACTGCCGCGACAAAGGGCGTCGTGTACGACCAGTGCGCATCGCCCAGCAGCCGCCGGTAGTTGGCGTCACCCTTGACTATCACCAGGTCTGCCGCAGCCAGCGCAGCGTGCAAATCATCCGGCAACTCATAGTAAAACAGGCTCGACGCATTGAACCAGTGCGCCGAGACAGTCAGCGCACCCGCGGTCAGATGCCCGTCCATCCGCCGCGCGAGCTTTGCCCCTGCGTCGCCCGCGGCCAGCAGCGCATCGAGGCCATCCACCAGGTCCGCGGGCACGGCATCCGAGACGAAGAACGGCCACGGCTTCAGGTGGAAGTGGACTTCGGAGGCCAGCCCGCTCACCAGCAAGAAGTCGGCCAGTGCAACATCCATCAGCAGCTCGGTTCCGGCGTTGTCGGCCAGCAGGTCAACCCGGCCCTCGCTGTGCCGCAGCAAGTGTCGCCACACCAGCTCTGCATCATCCACCAGCAGGTTGGCGCGTTCGGCGTCCGGGCCGCCCGTTGCGCCGAGGTGCGCCGCAACCATGTAGCTGAGGTCGGTACGGTTGCCCCACAGGCTGGCGTGCAGCAGGGTCTCGAACCGCGCCTCGACATCGTCCGGCAGCGCCTCCAGGAGCGCGCCGACCGCGGCGGGTGCGGCCTCCGCCGCCCACTCGCGACGCTTGGTGGACGCATAGGGGTCCACGCCCTGCCACGGCCCTGGCTGGAAGTAACGCACGGCCTCCAATAGCCGCCGATAGAAGTAGGCCTCGGCCCAGTACCACGGCACATCGAGCCAGGAGCGGCCCAGGTAGGCCGCGGCCGTGGCATTCCAGAAGGCCACATCGGGCGCAGTTTCGTGCAGCGCGCGGATCAGGCCGCCCGTCAGCTCTGCGTGCAGCTCATCCAGCGCGGCGTGGATGTCCGGCGGGTAGGCGGCGGCCGCCTGCGTGTCGCGCAGGATCGCCGGGACGCGCACCGCCAGCGTGTTGCACGCGAAGGAGCCCGGCTCCGACGTGCGGATGACCGGCGGCAGCGCGGCCGGATCCACCCGTGGGGATGGGATGTGCGGTTGCGTCGCGGGCATCCAATTCATGCCCGCGCCCCCGCCGCGCTCAGGAGCGCCTGCATATCGAGCGGCAGGCCCTTGCGCTCGTCGCGCACCAGTGCCATAGCGCCCTGCGGGCAGTGATCCACGCACACGCCACAGCCCATGCACTTCTCCAGGTCCACGATCGACCGTCCGCCGTCCAGCGCCAGCGCATCGAACTGACACATCTCGACGCACTGCCCGCATCCGGCGCAAAGGTCCTCGTCCACCTGGCTGACATACCCGGATGCCGCGAGCATGGGCACGCCGTTGCGGTGGGCCTGCATCGCGCCGCAGCAGCACGAGCAGCAGTTGCAGATGGCATAGAAGCGGCCCAGCATCGCATCCTTGAAGAACGCATGATGGACGTGCCCGCGCGCGTGCTCGGCCTGCAGGATCTCGGCGGCCTCGTCGCCCGTAATCCAGCGCGATCGCTGGGGCTGGTGCTCTGCGATGAAGCCCGCGAACGGCTCGCCCACGATCAGACAAACGTCGAGCGGGAGGCACGGCTCGGCCCGCGCGCTCCGGCAGGGACATTCCAGGGCGACGATGTGGTCGGGGTTCTGCAGGATGATGTCCCGCGCCAGCGCATACGGGATGACCTGCTCCAGGTCGCCCAGGTCCACGCTGCGGTCCACCTGCACGAGACGGGTAGCCGTCTCGAGGGTGACGACCTTGCCGTGATAGGTATCCGCGAAGCCGACAGTGGGACGGCCGTCCACGTCGGACGCGGCCCCAGCATGCTGTGCCCCGCGCCTGCGGATGAGGGCATCCAGCCGGGCCACGATCGGTTTCGCGCGCCTGGCAAGGGGATGCTCGCCCGTACCGATGCCGATGTAAAGATAGGGCCAACGGGCATAGATGTAGCCGTGCAGCCAGTCGAGAAGGCTGTAGCCCGGCGTGCGCCGCGCCTCGCGCATGAACGCACGGGTGGAGGGTCGGGGCCAGAGTGAGAGCTTCATGGGTGCGGCCGTCCTTGTCACAGGATAGGGATGGGGCTGTGCTGACAGGCAGATGGTGGCGTCTTGTGTGCCATCAGGCGCAGAACTTCACAGGCCGTATTGTACACGCGCCGCGTGGCAGTGGCAAGACGACCGTTATCCGCGTGTCTCCTGGAAGCTGGCTTCTAGAACTGGAACGCGCGGGCGATTATAGTAGCCCCGTTGTTCGAAGGTCAGTGCTCATTTGATAGGAGGCGGAAGCATGGGGTTGTTCGATGCGGTGAAACGTGCGTTGGGTGTGAGCCGGGCAGAGCCGGATGCGCCGGTGAAAGCTGTCAGGACGGATTCATCGCGGCCGCAGCCGCGGGAGGAAGTCGCGGTCCCTGAGGTGACGGTGGGCGAACTGCTGGCCGAGCTGAAGGCGAACGGTGCGCGGACGCCTTTCCTGCTGGACATCCGGGAGCCCTACGAGCGGCGCCAGGGCTACATCCCCGATAACCTGCACATCCCCATGAACAGCATCCCGCCGCGGCTGGCAGAGCTGCCGCGCGACGCGGATATCGTCGTCTACTGCGCGCACGGCAACCGCTCGTACAGCGTCACCGGCTGGCTGATGCAGCAGGGCTACGCCGCGCGCAGCCTCAAGGGCGGCATCGCGGCCTGGGGTGCGCAGGGCGGCACTGTGACGAGAGACGGATAAGCTCTTTGTATCCGCGCAACAAGTGGAGTCCGCATTCTCAAATGCGGACTCCACACCGCACCCCTATTGCGCAGAGGACCCATGGCGCGCCCAACGCGCCCCCGCCATGAGTGTGCCAAACCCCAGTGCCACCGCAAACCCCGCCGCCCACCAGTAGAGCGGGATCGCGTTCATGGCCCACAGCAGAAACGGCAGCAGGAACAGCAGTCCGGCGGCCACGGCGACGATCGCCACGCGCTGCACCTCGGGCCGCGGGATGCGCGTCAACCGCAGGATGCTGAGGATGGTCGACGGGATCAGCAGCAGCAACAGACCCCCTACCCCCAGCCAGACAAACAGCAAGCCATAGCCGTAGGCAATCTCCGGCGAAAACAGGAAGACGCACAGCGGCCACAGCAGCCACGCGAAGATCATCAGAATGGGCAGCGGTCCGCCCTGCCCGAGGCGCAGCGCCAGCGTGCTGAGGGTGATCGCGGCAAGGGCCAGCGCGAGGATGAGCTGCGCAGACAGCAGGCTCACGACATCGCCCGGCCGCATCAGGACCTGGTGGTATGAGCCGACCTCCACCCACGTCCAGGCGCCGTCTGCCACGTGCACCAGCACGCCCAGGTTGCCCATTGCGAAGACCGCGTTGCCCGTGGCCGGGTCCACGGCCGCGTCCAGCGGGCCATCGTACCAGGTGAGGTAGCCCTTCAGGCTGCGCTGCATCAGGGCGACCTCGGCCTCGGTGGCTGGGCGCAGCTTGTAGCCCACCCGCCAGGTTGCACCCCCATCCGCAGAGATTTCGATAGGCTGCCCGCGGGCATACCGGTAGACCATAGTGGGCCGCGCCGGATCACTCAGCAAGACTAGCTCTGCGGGACCGGAGGCAAGTTCTCCACCCCACGGCTGAATGCACGAGTCATCGCGCGAGAGCACAGGGTCCGCCTGCCAGTTCAGCCCGCCATCCGTGCTCGTATAAGCAGCATAGCTTGAGAATGCGTGCAGTCCGTCATCCTGTGCGGTCAGGCAGTAGATGCCCGGATCGGGCGCGGGCGAGTTGGCCATCGTCAGGAGCGCGGCCAGCGGGAGGAGCACCCACCCCCGCTGCGGAACGGGGGCCGGTCTCGCTTCGCCCCGCAGCCACCACCAACCGCTGAGGACCAGCGCGGGCAGCGCCAGCAGGTCCGTCGGGTCGAGCCGCCAGCCGACCGGGAAGCCGAACAGCCGACTCGCTCCGGCCACAACCCACGCTTGAGCCGCGGGCACGGTCTTCGCCAGGATGAACGTCAGTCCGATGCTGCCCCAGGCGGCGACGAGGACGAGGCGTTCGCGCGTGCGACGGGACAGCGGCAGTCGATCCGCCACCACGCTGGCGACGCCAGCCAGCGCGAGCGGCGCAGCCCACAGCCAGGCGACGTCGCCCAGCTTGCCGGTGAACCAGGAGGGCCAGAGCCGGCGCAGCAGGTGGTCGTTGACCAGCAGCAGGCCGAGCGCAGCCACGGTCGCCGGGTGTGCCAGCCGGCGCAGCGATCTGTCCAGCAGGATGGTGTTCATGGTGGAATTCTAGCTCCGCGACGGGCGAACGTCAATCCGTCGCGTTGACAGGAACTCCGCATGGTGCTATCCTCCGCTCCGTTCGTCACACATTCTGACCCAGCGAGTCATCATCCCATGTCTGAGACACCCGAACCTCTCGACCGCGTCATGGTCATCGCCGCGCACCCCGACGACCCCGAATTCGGCTGCGCCGGCACGATCGTCAAATGGGCGCAAGCCGGGAAACACATCACCTACGTGCTGTTGACCAGCGGCGACAAGGGCAGCCACGACCCGGACCTCCGGCCCGGTCGGCTGGCCGCACGCCGCGAGAGCGAGCAGCGGGCCGCCGCGGCTGACCTCGGCGTCGAGCAGGTCATCTTCCTCCGCCGGCCCGACGGGCTGCTCGAAAACACGATGGAGCTGCGCCGCGAGCTGTGCAACATCATCCGGCAGCACCGGCCCCATGTGGTCGTCGCCATTGACCCCTGGCGGCCCTACCAGTTGCACCCGGACCACCGCGCGGCCGGGCAGGCCGCCCTCGACGCGGTCTGGGCCGCACGCGAGTGGTACATCTTCCCGGAGCAGCTCGTCGAGGGCGTGGATGCCTGGCGCGTCAAGGAAGTCTACCTGTTCTGGACCGAAAACCCCGATTACTGGGAGGACATCTCGTGCTGTCTCGACGCCCGCATTGCCGCGCTGCTGTGCCACGCCAGCCAGGTGGGCGACCCGGAGAAGCTGGCCGAGCGCATCCGCGAGCGCGTGGCCGAGACCGGCATCAAGCCCGGCTATCCGGCTGCGGAAGCCTTCAAACGGTTTCAGTTTTAGGTTTTAGACAGGATTTACAGGATGGATGTTTTTGGACAGGATTGACAGGATTGACAGGATGGGTGTTTTGGACAGGACGTACAGGAGAGATACTTCGTTATATTGTGAATCTGATAAATCCTGTCAATCCTGTAAATCCTGTCTAATCTACCTTTCGGACTGACGCCTATGCACCGTGTGCTGCTCTGGCTGGTGATACTGACCGCGGTCGCGCCGGTCGCCGCCCTCGCGGACGCCGACGCGCTCCCGCCTGACCCCCGCTTCGGCATCGTCGAGGCTTACGTCAACTCCGCCGCCGCGACCGAGGCCGGCGCGGGCTATTCGCGCATCATCCTCCGCTGGGATGTCATCCAGCCCGGCGGCCCGGACGACTGGAAGCCCGCCAACGTGCCCGACCCCTTCGTGGCCGCGGAACTGGCCGCGGGCCGCGAGGTGGTGGCCGTGCTCATCGGCACGCCCGCCTGGGCCGCGGTCAACCCCGCGGACGGCGCCCGCGCCGTGCCGGACATGGATCGGTGGGCCGCGTTCACCCGCCGGATGGCCGAGCACTACCGCGGGCGCATCCGCCACTGGGTCATCTGGAACGAGCCGGATGTCTGGCAGGCCGGCCACCCCGGCCAGACCTGGGCGGGCAGCGTCGAAGACTATGCCCGCCTGCTCAAGACAGCCTACCTCGCCATCAAGGGTGTGGACCCTGACCAGCAGGTCCATATCGCCGGCCTGACCTACTTCTGGGATTGGTCCCACGGTCGCAGGCGCTACCTCGACCGGCTGCTCGATGTCATCGTGGCGGACCCTGAGGCAGCGAGCCACGGCTACTACTTCGATGCGGCCGTCTATCACCTCTACTTCAACCCGAGTCAGACCCCGCAAGTGCTGGCCGAGACGCAGAAGACTCTCAAGGCGCACGGCCTCGCAGGCAAGGACATCTGGCTGAACGAGATGAATGCGCCCCCGTCGAATGACCCGGCGGAGCTGCCCTGGTCGCCGCCGCGCTTCAAGATTACGCTGGAGGAGCAGGCCGCGTTTGTGCTCCAGGAGTTCAGCCTGGCGTTTGCATCGGGCGCGACACGCGTCGAGTTCTACAAGCTGCGCAACAGCAGCGACCACCCGGAATCCATCGAGCCCTACGGCCTGCTCCGCGGGGACGATTCGCGGCGGCCCGCTTTCACCGCGTATCAGGTGGCGACGACGTACCTGCGCGACTTCCGCACGGCCATACTACAACGGCAGGGCGTCGTGACCGCGGTCAGGTTTGACCGCGGGGAGCGCACCACCACTGTCGTCTGGACCAGCGCAACGCGCGCCACGCGCGTCCGCGTGCGCGCCACCGCGCCGGAAGCTCAGCTCATCACGGAACGCGGCGAAGTGCGCACCGTCCGCGCAGTGGGCGGCGCGTACACGCTTGACCTGCCCGCGGCCACCTGCACCCACCGGCCCTGCATCATCGGCGGTGCGCCCCGCCTCCTCGTCCAGACCGGCGCGACCACCCTGCCCCCACTCCTGAAATAGCCACAGAGGTCACAGAGGACACCGAGAGATAATGGAACGCTGATGACGCTGATTTGACCGATCAACATGATGTACTCAAAGACGATCAGGTAAATCAGTCCCATCAGTGTCATCTGCGTGCTATGGTCTTTGTCCCTTTCGACAAAACGGAACCCTACCGACTTTCGTACGTCTATACATGTAGCAATTGTGTATTGTATGGAGGAGAGTTATGGAAGGGGAACCGACCACCAAGGGGCTTTGGCTGAAACCGGGGCCGATTATCGCGGGCATCGTCTTGCTTGTGACGCTGCTCGGCGTGGGCGCCATCGCGGCCGGCTGCAATGTGCTGCCGCAGCTTGTGCCTGTGCAGGCCGAGGCGGGCACGCCGACCGCCACGGCGACGGCCTCGCCCATCGTCGCGCCGGTGCTCGATATTTCGCCGCGCGAAGGCGGGCCGGGCACGCGCATCACGGTGACCGGCAAGGGCTGGCGGCCCGGCAACACCGTGTTCATCCGCCTGGAAAACCCGCGCACCGGCGAAGTGCCGGCGGTCGACCAGGCATCCGCTATCGTGACCGACGCGGGCGACTTCGTCGTGCGCTTCACATACCCGCTGGACCCGCGCTGGGCCAGCACGCCGGAGATGCTGATTACCGCGGTGGACACGGCCATCCAGAAACGCGTGTCTGCGGCGTTTCGCCTGACCGGCGTGACGCTGCCCACCGTCACCGCTACCGCAACCGCGGGCGTCACGCCGCTCGTGCCGACAGTCGCACCGCCGACGCTGACCCGCGTCCCGCCCACGGCCACTGCCACGCGCGTCCCGCCGACCGCGACGCGTATCCCGCCGACCGCCACGCATGTCCCGCCGACTGCGACACCCGTGCCGCCGACGGCCACACCGGTGATTACCGACTGGCGCGGGGAATACTTTGCGAATACCAACCTGGGCGGCCAGCCCGTGCTGACCCGCAACGACTGGACCGTAGACTTCAACTGGGGCAGCGGCGCGCCGGCAGCCGGGCTGCCGGCAGATGGCTTCTCGGCCCGCTGGACGCGCGCGTTCGAGTTCGACTCGGCCACGTACCGCTTCTACGTCACCGTAGATGACGGCGCGCGGCTCTACGTGGACGGCCAGCTCGTGCTGAACGAATGGCGCGACAGCAGCGTGCGCGAGGTCTTCGCGGACGTGCCGCTGGCGCGCGGCGGCCACACCATCCGGCTGGAGTACTACGAGCGGACAGGCGTCGCACAGGTGCGCCTGCGGTGGGAACGGCTCGGCCCGGTCACCTTCCCTGACTGGAAGGGCGAGTACTGGTCGAACCTGAACTTGACGGGCAACCCGACGCTGACCCGCAACGACCGGAACATCGACTTCAACTGGGGCACCGGCGCGCCGGCGGTCGGCATTGCGGCGGATGGCTTCTCCGCGCGCTGGAGCCGCACGGTCACGCTCCAGCCCGGCCTGTACCGGCTGTTTGCGCAGGCGGATGATGGTATACGGGTGTACATGGACGGCCGGCTGGTCATCAACGAGTGGCACGACAATGACGCCAGCATGGCCTATCCGATAGATATCGCGTTCACCGGCACGCATACGCTCGTGGTGGAGTACTACGAGCGGAGCGGCGGTGCAGCCGCCCGCTTCTGGTGGCAACTGCTGTTTGCCTTCCCGACGGCGACCCCGCCGGGCCAGGCGCCGTCGCCTACGCCCACCTACACCCCGACTCACACGCCGACCGCCACCGCGACGGCTACCGCAACAGCCACGGTGACACGCACGCCGACCGTGACCGCGACGGCCACCACTGGCCCCAGCGCGACACCGACACTCACGCCTACGCCATCGGCCACGCCAACGTCGTCGCCTACGCCGACGTCGTCGCCTACCGCGACTTACACGCCTACGGCGACTGCGACCGCGACTGCCACGGCGACAGCTACGACAGGACCGAGCGCAACGCCAACGTCGTCGCCTACCGCGACTTACACGCCTACGGCAACTTACACGCCTACGGCGACTTACACGCCGACCAAGGAACCGACGGCGACGCCCACGGCAACGTCGTCGCCTACAGCGACTTACACGCCTACGGCGACTTACACGCCGACCGAGGAACCGACGGCGACGCCCACGGCAACGTCGTCGCCTACCGCGACTTACACGCCTACGGCGACTTACACGCCGACCGCGACTTACACGCCGACCGAGGAACCGACGGCGACTCCAACGGCCACATCGACGGCCACGCCTACGTCGACTGGGGAACCGACGGATGAACCGACTTCAGCGCCAACCGCTACCCGGACGCCCACGGCCACAGCGATCGAGCCGCAGCGACCGCAGTCGGTGCGGCTCAACGAGCTGCTGCCAGTCCCACAGGCGACCGATTGGGACCGCGATGGGACGGCGGATGCGCAGGACGAGTGGATCGAGCTGTACAACGCGGCGCGCCGGGCCGTCGATATCAGCGGGTGGAAGTTGGAAGTCACCGGGCAGTCGGGTACCGTTGATACCTACACCTTTCCGCGGCGCACTGCCCTGCAGGGTGACCGCTATCTGCTGCTCTTCCAGGCTGACACGGGCCTTGTGCTGGACGACGCAGGCGGCCGCGTGCGGCTGCTGGACGCAGAGGGGGATGTGGTGGACCAGGTGACGTACGGCCGGTTGGCCGCAGATACCAGCTACAGCCGGCTGCTGCAGGACAACTGGTCGAAGGAACTGCCGCCCAGTCCTGGCGAATCGAATGCCGGCGCGCTGCCTGCGCTGCGCGGGAAGGCACGTCCCACCGTCACGGTGACGCCGATGCGCATTCGACCGCGGCGCTAACGCAGCACGGAACGCTGCATCAAAAAACGCCGGTCAGGGATTGTCTCCCTGACCGGCGTTTTCTATGCGGGCCTCACGCCAAGTTCAGTTATTCTGCGTGCTCCGCGTATTCTGTGGTTGCTCTTAGCGGTTGCCCCGCCCGCGCATCCCACGGCCCTGCATCTGGCCGGGCGCCTGGTCGTCAGAGTCAGAGTCAGAGTCATCGTTCCAGCGGCCCTGGCCGGACTGGCCCTTGCCACCCTGGCCCATCCGCTGACCACGATCGGCCGCGGGGCCGGTCGTCGTGCGCTCGACCATGCTCTTGACCTGCTCGGTCATGCGCTCGATCATCAGGTCGGCCTGCGCCTGGGAGAGCTTGCCATCCGCCACCAGGGCATCGAGCTGGACCTTCTTGGCGTCCAGGATCGTGCTGATCAGCTTGTCCTCGCTGACGCCCTTGCTCGCCGCAATCTCCGCCAGCGACTTGCCCGCCTGCCGTTCCGCCTGGATTTCCTCGGCGGTCATGCCCAACAGGGTGGCGATCTCATCGGGCTGTCCGGCCCACTCCGGCATCCCGCCGCGGCGCATCTGCCCGGCGCCATCCATCGAGCAGTCGCCGCACGTGCCGTCCTGAGCCTGCACCCCGCGGGCCATGCCGTAGCCCTGCGCGCCCGGGGCCGGCGGACCGGCCAGCGCCGTGCTCGCCAGCAGCGCCGTTAGCGCCACCACCAGAACTGCTACCATCAGAAACCGTTTCATCGGGTTTACCTCCGTGAGTTTGTTTTTCGCCTGATTTCGCTCAGCCACCCATCGGATGACTTGCCTTTATTCTACTGCGCACCTGTGAAGAAGTTATGAACGAGTTATGGGCCTGCCGTGAAGCAAAATCAGGGGAGACTGTAACCTTATGCCGCCCGGCTCATCTGATTGCATGTTGGCAATCATTTCCCACAAGGATGGACATACATGAACGAACTGATCGTCGAATTTCCCGGCGGCGCGCGGGTGGATGCGTACTACGGGCCCTATACCATCAAGACCGACCAGCCGCCGATGGGCGGCGGAAACGGCTCCGCACCGACGCCTTTCTCGCTGTTCCTCGCGTCGATGGGCACCTGCGCCGGCATTTACGTGCTTGGCTTCTGCCGCCAGCGCGGCCTGCCGACCGAGAAAATTCGCATCGTGCAGCGCATGGAGACCGATCCACGCACCCACATGATTTCGAAGATCACACTCGACATCGTCTTGCCGCCCGATTTCCCGGAGAAGTATCGCGAGGCGATCATCCGCTCCGCAGAGCAGTGTGCGGTGAAGAAACACCTGGAGGCCCCGCCGCAGTTCACCGTCACGACGAAGGTCGCGGCGTAAAGAGGCTGATCCCGTTAACACGCGGAGTCCGCATTCTCAAATGCGGACTCCGCGTGTTGTGACTCAGTATGCTATGGCTGCGCCAGGACTTGAAACGGCCACACAGCATCCGTAATTCATAATCCGCAATTCTCAGTTCGTCACTCTCCGCCTTCCGGCAGCGTCATCGTGAACGTGGTCCCGACACCGACCGCGCTCTCGACCGTCAATGTGCCGCCGTGCGCGGCGACCAATTGCCGCGCAATCGCAAGTCCTAGCCCCGCACCGCCACCCTGGCGGCTGCGGCTGCGGTCGCCCCGGTAAAACCGGTCGAACACATGCGGCAGGTCCTCCGCCGCAATCCCTGAACCCGTGTCGACCACTTCCAGGCGCACTCCTTGGCCCGCGCGCGCCACGCGCACGGTCACCTGCCCGCCCGCCGGCGTATGGCGCAGGGCGTTGCTCAACAGGTTGCGCAACACCTGGGCCAGCCGGTCCGCGTCGCCCGACACCGCAGGCAGCCCGCTCGCTGCATCCAGTGCAAGCTGAACGCCCGCCGCCTCGGCCACCGGCGCGAACTGCGCCACCGCCGCGCGCCCCAGCGCAATCAGGTCCACCGGCAAGCGTTCCAGGCGCAATTGCCCGGCGTCGGCCAGCGCGAGGTCGTGCAGATCATCCACGAGTCGGGTCAGCAGCCGCGTTTCATCGTACAGGCTGGCAACCTGCGCCATCTCCAGCGGATAGACCCCGTCCAGCAGCGCCTGGAGGTTGCCCTGCACTACGGTCAGCGGCGTGCGCAGTTCGTGCGAGATATCGGCAATCAGGTTGCGCCGAAGCGTTTCGGCCTGCGCCAGGCTCGCAGCCATCTCATTGAATGCAGTGCCCAGCGCGCCGGTTTCGTCGCGCGTATGGATGGCCACGCGCTGCGACAGGTCGCCGCCGGCAATGGCCTGTGCGGCCTGCGTCAGCCGCGCGAGCGGCGCAGTCAGCAGGCGGCTGAGCAAGAGGCCGAGGACGAGGGAAAGCACAGCCGCGCCCAGCGCCGCCCACAGCAACGATAGCTTGACCTGCTGGAGAAAGGCCTCGGCCAGCGGATCCAGGACGGTCTCGGATGACCGGATGCTGAGCAGCGTGCCGATGTGCTGGCCCGCCAGTTGCAGCGTCACACCTTGCGCCAGCACATCCGCCGGTAGCTGTTCGCCAACCAGCTCACCGCTCTTGCTGGCAATGACGCGGCCTTCGCTGTCTGCGATAGCCAGGTTGGGGCCGGCCATCATTGCACCGCCTCGCCCGCGGCCCATGCTGCCCGGCCCAAGCTCTGCCAGCAGCGTCTCCACCCCCTCCCAGCTCCCGCGGCCGGCATAGTAGTCGACCAGCACATCGGCCCAGCCGGCCTGCGCGCCCATGCCGGTCGCCACGACGTATTGGCGGAACTGGCTGCTTGTCGTGCGCAGCGCGAACGCAGCCACCACGCCGATGGCGACCAGCGAGACCGCCAGAAAGGCCGCGGTCAGCTTGACCCAGAGCCGGTTCACAGGTCTGCCCCAAGCTTGTAGCCCACCCCGAACACCGTCTGGATGTAGCGCGGGTGGCGTGGGTCGTCGCCGAGCTTGGCCCGCAGATTCTTGATATGCGCGTCGATCGTGCGCTCGTAGCCTTCGTAGGCCTCGCCTTGCACGCGATCCAGCAGTTCCAGGCGCGTGAACGCGCGGCCGGGATTCTGCAGCAACACGGTCAGCAGCTCAAACTCGGTCGGCGTCAGGTCGAGCGGCCGCCCATCGAGCGCGCCCGCATGACCGGCCAGGTCGAGCACGAGCCCACCCGCGCTCAACGCGCCGGCCGCCGGCGCTCCAGCTCCAGCGGCTGTCGCCCGCCGCAGCACGGCCCGCACCCGCGCAACCAGCTCGCGCGGGTTGAAGGGCTTGGTCATGTAATCGTCCGCGCCCAGCTCCAACCCCACGATTTTATCCGTATCCTCGATGCGCGCGGTGAGCATGATGATGGGCGTGTCGCGCTCGCGGCGCAGGATGCGCGCCACTTCGAGCCCATCGATGCCGGGCAGGCCGAGGTCCAGGACGACCAGGTCCGGCTTCTCGCGCCGCGCCTGGATCAGCGCGGTCTGCCCGTCGCCCGCCTCGACCACCGTGAACCCGCCTTGCTCCAGGTAGGAACGCACCAGCCGGACGATTTTCGCTTCGTCATCAACAACCAGGATTTTAGGGGCCATACATCCTCCGCCGTCGGATCCCGCTTACGGCAATCGCAACCGGGTTGCCGGATCCCCGAACAACACCGTGGTGTCCACGATATCCAGCCAGGAATCTGAATTGGCCAGGAAATGCTGCCGGGCCGCATCGAGCGCGACTCCGACCGGCTGGATCCCGTCGCTGAACACGGACTTGACCAGCCCTCGATTCAGTTCCAACAGCGCACTGCCCACATGCAGGCCGCTGGGCCCGACCGTCACCACCGAGCCCTTGCCCGGCGTCAGCACGAACGCCTCGCTCAACGAGCGCAAGTCGCCGGACGCGTCGAACAGGTTGATGAAGTAACCCGTCCAGCAGGAGTAGTCGACCGTCATGGGCAAGCTGGCAGTCTGAGACATGGCCGCGAGGGAGAAGTTGCTGAACACCTGGGTGCTGCCCCAGCGGAACCGCGAGGCATGGCCGAACCACTGCACCATCAGGCTGTCACCCAGCGCCGCCTTGATCGCCGTGTTCATGTCCGGTGTGCCCTGGCCGGGATTCGCGTAGATATAGTCCTTCTCCCAGTAGATGGTGCGGCTTTCCACCGTGCCGGGCAGCGTGTTCAGCCGGATATTATCGCTCATGGCATGGAAATCGCCGACCGGGTCATCGGCCTGGTCTGCGACGAACGTCACCCGGTTCTGCCAGGCGCCGCCGGGCATAGCAGCCGGGTTTTCATAGGCGAGAATCTTGTTGACCAGCGCGGTCGCTTCCGCCGGGGTCCGCGCGGGGATGCGGCCCAACGCCATATCCGGCATGAAGTCCGCGTCGCCGTCGACGCTGGCATAGCGGTTGTCCGCCGCCGTCTCCCCGATGAAGGGGTCGATGTGCAGCAGGTAGGGCGGAATCAGATTCGGCATGTCGGGACGCAGGGCGGCCTTGAAGTCATAGTGCCCGTCGCCGACGAGCAGGACGTAGGCGGGCCGCGCGCCGCCCGGATTCCAGTTATGATAGGCGTAGGACACGAACGCGCGCAGCGCCTCCGGGTCCACGCGGCCCCCGCTGAACTCGTCGTAGACGTGCTGCACATCCACCTTCGCCACCCGCAGCCCTTCCGCCGCGCGATGGTCGAGCAGCGGCTGGACGGCATCCCACAACGAACGGTGGACGATGGCGATGTAGTCCGCCTGCACGTCCGGCGAGCGCCAGGCCGAACCGGCGTCCGACTCGATGGCCGCGGGCTGGCGCAGCGCATCCGGCCCCGCCAGGAAGTAAGCCGCACCCGCGCCCGCCCCATCCAGGAATTGCACTTCGTAAGTCGCGCCCGCGGGCGTCTGTGCGGCGCCGTCCAGCCGGACGGGATGCCGCGCGTCGTGCACGTCGTAGACCCGGACGCCGGCGGACGTGAAGCCGCCCGCGCTGAACGGGATCGGTTGCGCCGCCGGTGCGCCGGCTGCCCGATAGAACAGCAGCGGCAGATAGACGCGCGGGCCGGCGGTCGCCGGCCCGGCCCACCGGCCCTCGACGTAGAGCCGGTTGCTCTCCGCCAGCGCCCACGCGGGATAGGTCAGCTCGACCCAGTCGGGCGACACCCAATAGCCCGTGACACCCGGCAACTGGGCCAGCGCGGTTTCCATGCGCAGGGGATTGGCCCCTTCTGCCAGCACGGCGACGGGCACGTTCAGCTTGACTAAATGCGTGACGCTGCCGTCCCACTGGTGTACGCCCAGGTCATGGTTGTTGATGCGCAGCGCGACCGACTGGTCCGGCGCCTGATCCAGGGCCGCGCCGCCGTGGAACGCGGCGCGCAGTTGCGCGGTTCTCGCCGCGGCCAGGTACCGCAGCGTCAGCGTGTAAGTCGTCCCGGCCACCGGCACAGCGGCATTGGCATACAGCGGATCGTCAAACAGGTGATCCGCGTCGCGCGGCAGGTCATAGGTGCTGTAATAGGACCGGTCCCGCTCGAAGCGGATGGTCTGCGGGATGATGCTGACCGGCACCCAGTCGGGCGGCGCGCTGACCTGCCGTGCGGCCATGCGCGCGGGAGTCACGCCGGACCAGGTGAAGCGGTAGACGTTCTGGGTCATGTAGCGGCCCACATAGGGCTCGGCGTAGAAGATGACCAGGTCGCCGGGATCGAAACGACCATCCGCCGCGCCCGTGACCTCGATATCCACCGGCGCGCCGAGATATGACACCGCGAACTGCGCGGGATTCGCGCTCGCCAGCGGCACGCCGGCGGCCTGCAGGTCGCCGTACGTGAGCCGGTACAGCCCGCGCTCGGCAGTCCGGATGCGCAGGCCCGGCGGATTGGCTGCGGGCATCAGGCTGCCGGCGGCGTAGCTTTCCGCCTGCCCTGCGACATCGGCGGCAGACGCGGTAAGCGTGATGCGTACCTCGATCGTGCGGTGCAGCCGAAGCTGGCCCTGCACGGGGTTATACTGGAAGGGGAAGACGCGGACGGGCAGGAATCGCTGCTCGCGCTGCTGCACGACAGGCCCGGCCTCGACGAGCCGCGCGGGATAGAACGCGTCGGCACCGTAGATGGCGGGATCGGGCCGCTCGACCAGCGGCACCGCACCCGGCAGGTCTGCCGCCGCGTCCGGATCGTTGACGGGCAGGCCGCCCGGCAGATGCAGATTCAGTTCCGGCACAGGCACGGCGGGCAGCGCGGCATCCAGCGCCAGCAGCTCGCCCGCGGACGCCGTGTAGGAGATCGTCCACGCGCCGTCATGGGGCAGGGGCACCAGTTCGATGCGCACCGGCAGGGCGGGCGCGCCGGGCGTCGCGTGCGTCGCATAGCCCGGCACATGCAAACCTGCATCATCCAGGCGGAAGTCCGGTGTCTCAACCGTCAGGCGAATCTCATCATCAACAACGGCGGCAGCATCCGCCGTCGCGGGGACAGCGGGCAACGCGATCGCCAGCAGCACTGCCAGCAGCAGGACACGCGCCAGAACTGACCGGGCGCGCGGATGTCGATAAACCATCATCTTCCCCTCCATTACGATATGACCCATCCGTATTTGCACAGCTAAACATTTACCACAACAGGAACCCCAAATGCAGGCGGCGCATGGCGACCGTAAGCATCCTGAACGGATGGGCGCCGCTGCGCAGCCCTCCGCTCAGGATGCCTGCGCTCAACCTTGCACCCTCACGCGCGCAGCTCATCCTCCAGCGCAGCGCGCAGCATCAGGTACGTCTCATCGAGCGTCTGTGGGATGACGCGCGTCTCGGCCAGCAGCGACATGAAGTTCGTATCGCCGTTCCAGCGCGGCACGACGTGCATGTGGAAATGGTCCTTCACCCCTGCACCCGCGACCTTACCCAGGTTGGCGCCGATGTTGAACCCCTCTGGCCGCATGGCCCGGCGCAGCGCGCGCAGCCCCAGCGTGAGCAAGTCCATGACCTCGGCCATCTCTTCCGGCGTGAGCGCCTCAGGGCTGTCCACATGGCGGTAGGGCACGGCCATGAAGTGCCCGTTGTTGTAGGGATAGCGGTTCAGCACCAGGAACGCCAGGCGGCCGCGGTGAACGATCAGCATCTTGCGGTCATCGCCTTCGAGCATGTCGCAGAAGATGCACCCGACCTGCTTATCGCTCAGGATGTACGCCATCCGCCAGGGGGTAAAGAGATGATCCATGCCTCGCCCCTTTGAGAGCAGAGAAATAGAACGCTGATGACGTGCCAACTTACGGTTGGCCCTGATTGAACTGATTAATGTGATTATTATGTTTTATCAATCAGGCAGATCAGTCTCATCTGCGTCATCTGCGTTCTATGCGCGCCGGTTATTTCCCCAGCACCTTCAGCGCGTGCCGGACGACGTTCTCCGCGGTGATGCCCAGGTAGGCCATGACCGCGGGCCCCTTGCCCGACTCACCGAACCGGTCGATGCCGACCGTCGCGCCCGCGTCGCCGGCGTAGCGCTCCCAGCCGGTCGTGACCCCGGCCTCCACCGTCACGCGGGCCTTGATTGCCGCGGGCACGACCGCCTCGCGGTACGCCGCGTCCTGCGCGTCGAACAGCTCCCAGCTCGGCATGGAGACGACCCGCGCAGCAATGTCCTGCTCTGCCAGGTGGTCGCGCGCGGCCATCGCCACGTTGACTTCGGAGCCGGCAGCAATCAGGATGACATCAGGGTGCCCGTCCGCGGCGTCGGCCAGCACGTAGCCGCCCCGCGCCGTCTGGCTGTGATCCTCGGTGCCCGCCATCACGGTCAGGTTCTGCCGCGTCAGCAGCAGCGCGACCGGCCGCTCCCGGTGGGTCAGCGCGTAGTGCCAGGCCGCGGCCGTCTCGTTCGCATCCGCCGGGCGCAGCACCACCAGCCCCGGAATCGAACGCAGCGCCAGCATGTGCTCGATGGGCTGGTGAGTCGGGCCATCCTCGCCCACGCCCACACTGTCGTGCGTCCAGACGAACACGACCGGCGCGTGCATGATCGCGCTCAGCCGGACCGCGCCGCGCATGTAGTCGGAGAAGACCAGGAACGTGCCGCCGTAGGGATGCACGCCGCCGTGGACAGCCATGCCGTTGAGCATCGCGCCCATCGCGTGCTCGCGGATGCCGAAGCGGATGTAGCGCCCCGCAAAGTCGCCGGGCTTGATGTCCGTCACGCCCTTGAAGCGCGTGTTGTTCGAGGGGGTCAGGTCCGCGGAGCCGCCGATCAGGGTCGGGATGCGCGGGCCGATGGCGTCGAGCACCTTGCCGGATGCAGCGCGTGTGGCAATCTTGTCGCCCGGCTGCCAGACGGGCAGCGCGGCCTCCCAGCCGTCGGGCAGCTTGCGGTCGAGCACCTGCACCTGGAACGCCGTGCCCAGCTCCGCATCCGCCGCCTTGTAGCGGGCGACCAGCGCGTTCCAGGCGGCCTGCTGCTGCGCGCCGCGCGCGCCCGCCTGCCGGTAGCGCGCGTATACCTCATTCGGCACCCAGAACTGCTCATCTGCGGGGAGGCCGAGCGCCTGCTTGGTCAGCCGCACTTCCTCTGCGCCGAGCGGCGCGCCGTGGGCTTCCGCGGTGTCCTGCTTGTTGGGGCTGCCGTACGCGATGTGCGACTTGCAAATGATGAGGCTGGGCCGGTCGGTGACCTGCTGCGCAGCGACCGTGGCGGCCGCGATGGCGGGCATGTCGTACGCGCTCACGGTCTGCACGTGCCAGCCGTAGGCCTCGAAGCGCAAGGGAACATTGTCGCTGTATGACAGGGAGGTCGGGCCGTCGATGCTGATGTTGTTGTCGTCGTAGTAATAGATCAGCTTGCCCAGCTTGAGATGGCCGGCCAGCGACGCCGCCTCGTGGCTGATGCCCTCCTGCAGGTCGCCGTCGCTCACGATGGCGTAGACATAGTGGTCCACCACGTCGAAGCCGGGCCGATTGTAGTTCGCGGCCAGGAACGCTTCGGCCAGCGCCATGCCTGCGCCCGTGGCAAACCCCTGTCCCAGCGGGCCGGTCGTCGTCTCCACGCCGGGCGTATGGCTGTATTCCGGGTGGCCCGGCGTCTTCGACCCGAGCTGGCGGAACGCCCTGAGCTCATCCATCGGCAAGTCATAGCCCGCCAGGTGCAGCAGGCTGTACAGCAACATCGAGCCGTGTCCGGCCGAGAGGACGAACCGGTCGCGGTTGAACCAGTGTTCGTCGGCAGGATTCTGGCGCAGGAAGCGGCTCCAGATGACGTGCGCGACGTTCGCCATGCCCATCGGCATGCCGGGGTGGCCCGAATCGGCCTTCTGGACGCCGTCCATAGCCAACCCGCGAATCACGTTCGCGCACAGGTCATCCAATGCATCGAAGGTCAGGGCCGCCTGCTCAGAGGTAACGTTGGCAGAATGATTCACAGATTCCTCCTGAATATGACGGGTGCAGCCGGGGGCGGCTCACCCGCTGATTGACGACAATCGGAAAACCCAGTTTACCACCTGAACGCCTTCTCGTCTATACTCAGGCTCACGATGAGCAACTTCAACCTGGACGCCTTCCAGGCGGCACTCGCCACCTGCCGCATCGGGCGGCCCACGCGCTATCACGCGCAGACTGGCTCGACGAACGACCTCGCGCACGCGGCCGCTCGCGCCGGTGCAGCCGAAGGGCTGGTCATCCTGGCCGACGAACAGACCGCGGGCCGCGGTCGCCTCGACCGGCGCTGGTGGGCTCCGCCGGGCACGTCCCTGCTCTTCTCGCTCCTGCTGCGGCCGGACCTGCCCGTCACGCACGCGGGGCAGTTGACGATGTGCCTGGGGCTGGCCGCAGCGGAGACCGGCGAAAGCGTGACCGGATTGCACATCGGGCTGAAGTGGCCGAACGACCTTATCCATGCGGGGCGCAAGCTCGGCGGCATGCTCGCAGAGGTCGAGCTGGACGGCGAACGCATCCGGTATGCGGTCCTGGGGCTGGGCCTGAACGTCAACGTGGATTTCACAGCACCGGCTGGTCCAGCGGATGATATGACCATGCTTGCCGAGCTGCGCGACCAGGCCGTGAGTCTCGCCATGCTCCTCGGTCACCCGGTGGACCGGGCCAGCCTGCTCGCTGCGCTGCTCGCATCCTTCGAGACCCACTATGACCGCCTGCTGAGCGGCCAGTCTCCCCACGCAGCCTGGGCCGCCCGGCTCGACTCCCTCGGCCGGCGCGTGCGCGTGACGCTGCCTGTTGGCGCGTACGTTGGCATTGCCGCCGGCGTCACCCCGGAAGGCGGACTCATCCTGGCCGGAGATGATGGAACCGAGCGCATCATCTGGGCCGGCGACGTCACCGCGGTACGTCCGACCAGGGCTCATTCAAGGTCTGGACAGGATTCACAGGATTGACAGGATTGGAGGTGCGCCGGTCCAGATCATCCTGTCAATCCGGTCAATCCTGTCCAAAATCCGTACACGCCTCGCCATCAGGCCCACAAACCCGCTTTCTGTGCGAAGCGCAGCTTCTTCAGGAAACCGGGTTTGTAATGGTTCAGTTACAGAAACACACTTCCCTAAACAATTCCCAGCAATTGGAAGAAATCTACTTTCAGTAAACTAACGATATTAGTATATTCTAACTATATTAGCAATCAACTGGAGCGCATCAAACATGAAATCCCCACGCCGGCAGCGGAACCACGATCTTGTCGTCGAAGAAATCCTCACCACGGCACGCGCCATCATGCGCGAGGAAGGCCCTGCCGCGCTGTCGATGCAGGAACTGGCGCGGCGGCTCGACATGCGCGCGCCATCGCTCTACAACTACTTCGCCGGCAAAACAGAAATCTACGACACCCTGTTCCGCCGGGGCTTTACGCTGTTCGATGCCCACATCCAGGCACAGCTTGCAGGCGCTGACGGCTGGCAGGACGAACTCCGCCGGTATCTCACAGCCTACATGGCCTTTGCGCTGGAGCACCCCGACCTGTACCAGTTGTGCTTCGAGCGGCCCGTGCCCGGGTTCGTGCCGTCGCAGGCCAGCCTCGACTTCAGCTTTGCCACGCTCGAACGCGCCTATGCCACGGCACGCCGCTGGAACAGCACTATCCACTCTGACCTTGACCCACAGCAGATGACCAACCTCGTAATTGCCGTGATGCATGGTCTGACGGCCCTGCACATGGCGAATGAGCCCCATCTGCCGGTCGGCCAGGGCCGGTTCGGAGGCCTGATCCCTGCGGCGGTCTCCCTGTTCGAAAAAGCCTGGACCCAACCCGTTTAGCGAGAAGGAGACGGACGATGACCACTGTTTCACTGCCTACGGACGCCGCCGCTGCGGCTGCCATTGCTGAGGACGCCGTAGCTGCGGATGCAGCCCTGATCCCTTATGTCACGCCCGCCGAAGCACAGCAACTCGCCCAAGAAGAACTGCGCCGCCTGCTGGCGTTGCTGAAGACGTTGGATGATACAGACTGGCACAAACCGACGGCCTGCACCGCCTGGAATGTACGCGACATGGTGGCTCACCAGGCCGGCGCATATGCCAGCGGCACCGGCTACCGTGAGCTGCTGTACCAGTACTCGGCGATGCTCTCGCTCCGTGGGCTGCCGGAGGACGCCATCAACCGGCGGCAGTTGGCGGACCGCGCGATGCGCTCGCCCGCAGAGCTGATCGACGAGATCAGGCGTACAGGCGACCGGGCGGTTGCCAACTGGGCGCACGGTTTCCGGCTGCTCAAGCCGTTCGGCATGCCTCATCCCACCGGCGGCTGGCTGACCCTGCGCCATCTGATGCTCGCCATCCACAGCCGCGACACCTGGATCCACCGCCTGGACATCTGTCGCGCCACCAGCCGCCCATTCGAACGGACCCAGGCGCACGACGGCCGCATCAACGCCCTCGTTGTCCAGGACCTCGCCCGGCCGTTGAGCCGCAAGCTCGGCGCACGGGCCATTGTCCTGGACCTCACGGGCATCGGCGGCGGCCGCTGGAAGATCGGCACGGGTGACGCTGAGGCCACCATCCGGATGGACGTGCTGGACTTCAACATCTACGCTTCCGGGCGCTTCAGCTACGAGGAGGCCTTGCAACGGGCCGAACTCACGGGCAACATTTCGCTCGCAGATCGGGCCTTCCGCCACATTGCGGTGTTGTATTAGCTGTGGACAGGTGTAGCCCCTCCCTTAATCCACTATTGGCGTCGAGGCTTCAGCCGGTTTGGTCGGATACGCACTCAGCCAGACTGAACCGGCTGAAGCCTCGACGCCAATACCACCCGGCTCGCCGCTCAGAACTCCTGTCGAGCGCACCGTAATTGTTCACTGCGACAAACCCGGCTTCTTCGGGAAGCCGGGTTTGTGGACGTGCTGACCTTGTATAACGAGATAATGCTGAGCAGTTACGAGCGCGCCGGCCTTTTCCCCTCCGCAGCGCTTCATGGTATAATCGCACGACATTATTGGACGGCACCGAAAGCTCGTATCATCTTTGTCTACCCGACCTCTGCGCGCTGCGCTGTTACTGACCGTTACGATCCTGGCCGCGGCCTTCGCGCTGACCACGTCGCGCGGCGCGGGCGCGGATGCGCTGTTCCAGTCATCCCCCCTGCTGCCCACCGACACGCCGGAGGCGTTCATCCCTGCGCCGCTGCCGCCGGAGGAGACGCCCGCGCCCATCCTGCCGGAAGCACCGGTCAGCGAGCCAGAGTCCACCCTGCCGGAGACGGCGCCCGAGGTGCCGGGCTTCCTCCCCGCCCCGACGCTGACCAACCCGGATGATCTGCTGTCCGGCGGCGCCCTGACGCAAGGGAGCCAGCCCCCGCTGAGTGGAGCCGCCGCGCCGGTGGACGAAGCCGAGCCGACGCCCAGCCCCGAGCCGGCAGGCGCGGCGCAGTTGATCGACAGCGCGGTGATGCTGTTGGGGTATGCATGGCTCTGCTGTGGCGCGGCGCTGCTCGCGCTGGCTGTCGTGGCCTTCGTCTGGATCATGCGGCGCAGCGCGCGCCGGCGCACACGCATCTAGCCCCCATGAACGCCTCGGCCAGCGTTCACCGCTTCCCGCGTTTGAACTGGACCGCGTGGCTGCCCCTGGGCCTGGCGCTGCTGGCCTTCGCCGTGCGCGTCGCCGGGTTGACCGCGCAGAGCCTCTGGCGCGATGAGATGGATGCGCTGATGTTTGCGACCCGCCCGCTGCCCGAACTCCTCAACATGTTCCGCCGGCCCGGCGACAACGGGCCCCTGTTCTTCCTGGCTCTGCGCCCCTGGCTGGCTGCCGCGGGGCATAGCGAGTTCAGCCTGCGCTTCCCGTCCGCCGTGCTCGGCACGCTCGCCGTCCCCCTGTGCTATGCGCTCGTCGCCCGCCTCACGGATCGCCGCGTCGCCCTGCTCACCGCGCTGCTGCTGGCGCTGGCCCCTTACCACACCTGGTACAGCCAGGAAGCCAAGATGTACGCCGCGCTGACTGTCCTCGTGCCTGCGTCGCTGCTCCTGACCATCGAGGCGGCGCATCGCGGCGGCCTGTGGCGTTGGGCGCTCCTGTACATCGTCACCAGCCTGAGCTTCTACACCCACCTGCTGGCCGCGCTCATCGTGCCGGTGCAGGTCATCTGGCTGGCGCTGCTGCCCGCGGCAGATAGGCGGCGCCGCTGGCTGAGCATCGCCGGTTATCTCGCGGCCCTGCTCCTGCCCTACCTGCCGCTGGCCGCGTGGCAGGCAGGCATGTGGCTCGGCACTTTCGAGACCGGCCATCCCTTCGTGCCCCTCGGTGACATCTTGCGGGTGTTGGCCGCGGTGTTCAGCCTGGGGGTGCTGGCCGGCCGCGAGTGGCTCGCGCTCCTGCCCTACATGCTGGCCCTGGTCGCCGGCGCGATTCTCTGGGCCGTGCAGGGGGCACGCCGCGCGCGGCTGCGCACGGTCGCGCTGCTGCTGATCTGGCTGCTGCTGCCGCCACTCATGGTGTTCGGCGTCTCGCTCGGGATGCCGATTTTCACAGAACGCTACCTCATCTGGTGCCTGCCCGCCTTCCTGACCCTGCTCGCGCTCGGCATCACCGCGCTGGCGCACCTCTGGCGGCCCGTGGGCCTGGTCACGCTGCTGGCTGTGCTCGCACTCAACCTGTTCAGCGTCGCGCAGCAGGCAGCCCGACCCATCAAGTCTGATTTTCGCGCCGCCGCGGCTTATGTCCGGCAGCAGATGCAGCCGGGTGAGCCCCTGGTTTACCAAATCCCGTATATACGCTACACTTTCACCTATTACTATGACCCGCAGCACGACCCGCGCGCGACATCGGCTGCCTGGCTCGATGGGCCATACACCAACCGGGGGATGACCGAGCCAGAGGTCGACGCGTGGATGGCGCAAGGGCTGGCGAACGTCTCTGCCGCCTGGCTGATTGCCTCCGAAGTGCCGATGTGGGATGCGCGTGGGCTGACGGAGAAGTGGCTGGCCGAGCAAGGTGCGGTCACGGCCCACCAGGAGTTCAGCCGCGTTGCGGTCACGCGGTATGAGTTGAAGCCATGAGCGATTCTGCACCGAAAGGCCCGATGTGCAAGCGAAATCCATGACCCGCTTTCAGCTTTCGCTGTTCACTGACGACAATCAGGGCAGCGCCAACGGCGAGCCGGATTGGATGCCCTCGCCCGGCGCAGTCCGCCGCGCCCGCGCGCAGCTCGAACAACGCGGGGCGCTGACTGCGCTCACGAAGACACCGGCCAGCCTGCAGATGGTCCCCGCGGGGGAGCCGCCGTGGTTGTGGCTGCTCGGTGCAGTTGCCTGGGTGGTCATCTGGCCGGCGGTCATCGCCTGGCAGTTCAGCCGGGGCACGCTCCCCTGGCTATCGCCGTGGGTCGTGCTACTGCTCGCCCTGGCACACATGCTCCTGCTGGTCGGGCCGGTCTATGCCGCCGTGCGCGATACGGGCAAGAGCGCCCTGCACCGCCGCTTCCGGCAGGTCAGCACGCTCGCGCAAATGCTGGCACTCGAGCCGAAGGAATTCGAGGCCTGGGTCGGCATGTTGTTCACCCTGGACGGCTATGAGGTCCGGGATACGGCTTACGTGGCCGATCACGGCATCGACCTCGCTGTGACAGGCAACGGCACGCGCTATGGCCTCGTCCAGTGCAAGCGCTATCGCGGCACCGTGGGTGAGCCGACCGTGCGCGACCTGTACGGCACGCTGATGCACGAGGGCGCCGAATACGCCTGGCTCGCCACGACCGGCGCCATCTCGCGGCAGGCGCGCGAGTGGGCCGCGGGCAAGCCCATCGAGCTGTGGGATGGACAGAAGCTCGTGGCCCTGGCGAAGAAGCATCGTTAAGAATCGAAGAGAGGCTCACGCAAGGTCACAAAGAGCGCAATAAGCATTTTACTTGGCGTGCTTTGCGTCTTTGCGTGAGACTGATTCAGCCTTTCTAATCGGAGGAAAGACATGAAGCGACCGGAGCATGGCCGGCCCCTCGTCTTTGCGCATCGCGGGGCCAGCAAAGTCGCACCTGAGAACACATTACCTGCGTTCGAAGCCGCCGTCCGCATGGGCGCAGACGGCGTGGAGCTGGATGTGCAGTACAGCTCCGACGGCGCACTGGTCATCTTTCATAACCCCCGCCTCAACGCGACGACCAACGGCGAAGGCCGTGTCACCTCGCACACGCTGGCCGAGCTACGCGAGCTGGACGCCGGCAACTGGTTCGACCCGCAGTTTGCAGGCACGCGGATTGCCACACTCGACGAGGTGCTGGACCTGCTGAAGGACAAGCTGCTCGTCAACATCGAGATCAAGGCGCTGGACTCGGCCACGATGGGGCTGGGCGCGGATGTCGTTAAGGCCGTGCGCGCACACGACATGGTGGACCAGGTGGTCATCAGCTCGTTCAACCCGCTGGCGCTGCGCCGCGCCAAGAATGCCGGCCCGGAAATCGAGGCCGGCCTGCTGCTCGCGCCCGACCTGCCCGGCTGGACGCGCTGGGCCTTCACGCGCAACTACAGCAAGACCAACGGATTGCACCCGGAACTGCCGATGGTGGATGCAGTCTACATGGAACAGGCTGCGCGGCTCAGGATGCCCGTGCGCGTCTGGACCGTGAACGAACCGGAGGACATGCAGCGGATGATCGACCTCGGTGTAGACGCCATCATCACCGACTATCCCGACCGGCTGATCGAGCTGCTCAAGTAGGACAGGCTGGCAACCCGTCCTACCGTGTAATTCCAACGAGTCCTTGATAATTCAGCCAGTCCGGCTCCTTCGACTGCGGGCGTCCTTGTGCCAGGCGCAGCCTGGCCCTGACGCCCTCCGCTCAGGATGCGTCGCAACCAAGTTATCCAAGACGGGTTGGCAACCCGTCCTACCACACTTCCGAAGGAGTTTGCATGACCCAGGCAGAGCCTGACCCGAACAACCTGCTGGCCTTCTTTGCGCCGCGCGGGGTCGCGGTCATCGGCGCGAGCCGCGACCCTGAGAAGCTGAGCTACGGCGTTATCCGCAATCTGCTGGACCCTGACCGCCCCTACCCCGGGCCGGTCTATCCGGTCAACCCGAAGGCGGATGAAATCCTCGGCCTGCGCTGCTACGGTGACATCGCGAGCGTACCCGACCCGGTCGAACTGGCCGTGCTGATTATCCCTGCCGCCGCGGTCAGCCCTGCGCTGGAGGCGTGCGGCCGCCGCGGCGTCAAGGCGGCCATCGTCATCTCCGGCGGCTTCCGCGAGGTCGGCGCAGAGGGTGCAGCCCGCGAGCGCGAGATGGTCGCCGTCGCGCAGCGTTACGGCATGCGCGTGATGGGCCCCAACGGCATCGGCGTCATCGACACCCACACCCCGCTCAACACGACCTTCGTCAAGGGCATGCCGCCCGCCGGGCATATCGCGTTCCTGTCGCAGTCGGGCGCGCTCTGCGGCGGCGTCATCGACTGGACCATCGGCGCGGGCATCGGCTTCAGCCGCCTGCTCAGCGTGGGCAACGAGGCGGATGTCAACGAAACGGACATGCTGCCCGTCCTGGCCGACGACCCCGCCAGCCGGGTCATCACGCTCTACCTGGAGGATGTCAAGGGCGGGCCGGCGTTCGCCCATACGCTGCGCAAGACGGCCGCAGTCAAGCCGGTCCTCGCGCTCAAGTCGGGGCGCACGGCCGGCGGGCAGGCGGCAACCGCATCGCACACCGGCGCGCTCGCCGGCGTCCACGCCGCGTTCCGGGCCGCGTGCAAGCAGACCGGCGTGCAGGAAGTCGAGACCGTCCAGGCGCTGTTCGATGCCGGGCTGGCCTTCGCCTACCAGCCGCTGCCCCGCGGCAACCGGATTGCGCTGTTGACCAACTCGGGCGGGCCGGCCGCGCTGGCCGCGGATGCGCTGGAGGGGGCCGGGCTACGGCTGGCGCGCACCAGCCCGGAGACGCAAGCGCGACTCCGGACCATCGTCCACCCGGATGCACAGGTGGCCGGGCCGGTGGACCTGCTGGGCGGCGCGGATCCCGCCGGTTATCGCGCCGCGCTCGATGTCGTCCTGGCCGATCCGGCCTGCGACGGCGTGCTGGCGATCCTCGTGCCACAGGTGCTCATCAACCCGCCGGCGGTCGTTGAGGCGTTCGGCGCGGCCGCGGCCGCCCAGGCTGGACCACCCAAGCCGGTGCTCGCCTGCCTGATGGGCGAGGCCAGCCTGGCCGAGGCCTTCGCGGCCGCGCACCGGCTGGAACTGCCGGCCTACACCTTCCCCGAGGATGCGGTCCGCGCGTTCGGTGCGCTGTGGCAGCGCGCGGCCTGGCTGCAGCGGGACACAGACGCCGCGCCGCGCGACGAGCAGGCCGAGAACACGGTGCGCGTCCAGCGGGCACGCGCACGCCGCGACGTGCAGAACGCGCTGCTCATCCACCGGGGCGCGGGCCGTGCCGCGCTGGATGCGGCCGCGTGCCGTCCGCTGCTGGAGGCCTACGGTTTGCCTGTCCCACCCGAGGGCCTGGCGCTCGACCCGGCGGACGCGGTCGAGTTTGCAGAACGCATCGGGTATCCCGTCGCGCTCAAGCTCATCAGCCCCGACATCCTCCACAAGAGCGACATCGGCGGCGTGCTGCTCAACGTGGCGGACGCCGAGGCGGTACGGGCCGGGTTCACCGCCATCATCGAGCGTGCGCACGCTGCGCACCCCGGCGCGCACGTCCGCGGGGTGCAGGTGCAGAAGATGGTCACGGGCGGGCAGGAGGTCATCATCGGCGTCAAGCGCGACCCGACGTTCGGCCCCCTGGTGATGTTCGGGCTGGGCGGCATCTATGTCGAGGCGCTGGCGGATGTCAGCTTCCGCCTCGCGCCGCTGACGCACGCGGACGCGGAGGAGATGATCGACGAGGTGCGCTCGGCGCGGCTGTTGCGCGGGCTGCGCGGGGCCGCGCCCGCCGACCGCGCCGCGCTGGTCGATGCGATCGTCCGGGTAGGGCAGCTCGCGGCCGACCATCCTGAGATTGTCGAGCTTGACATCAACCCGCTGCTAGTGCTGCCCGCCGGCGAGGGTGTGCTGGCCGGGGATGCGCGAGTGATCCTACGGATTGACTGAATCAGACCATTGTTGTAAAATACGATTATCATATTTTACATGGGTGTAAGAGATGCATACAACTCGGCTTTCTGTTACTGAGATGGTACGCGGCTTTTCGGATTACGTCAACCGAGTCGCTTACCGACGGGAGCGGTTCATTCTGCTAAAGGGTCGCAAGCCCGTCGCTGAGCTGCGACCGCTGGCGTCGGGCCGGTTACTGGGAGAATTGGAAGAGGTGCTCCGGTCGCTACCCGCCTTGACCACCAGTGAAACCGCAGAATTCGAGGCGGATATCGAGGTCGCACGCGCCGGGCTGGCCCGCGAGGAGCCGAGAGACCCATGGCTGTCCTGATTGACACAAGCATCCTCATCGCCTACGAGCGCGGGCAACTGGATGTGGCAGCGCGCGTGACGAACCGAGAGGCCGAGGAAGTGTTCCTGTCGGTCATTTCAGCCAGCGAACTTCTGCACGGCACACATCGCTCGGTTGATCCCGCCGTCCGCGCCCGCCGCATGGCCTTCGTGGAAGCTGTACTGGCACGCTTCCCGGTGCTCGACATCGACCTTGAGACCGCGCGCGCACATGCTGCCATATGGAGCAACCTTGCACAGCATGGTGAGATGATCGGCGTACACGATTCGTGGATTGCGGCAACCTGCATCGCGCGCGACCTCATCCTCGTGACAGCCAATATCCGCGAGTTCAACCGCGTTCCCGGCCTCAGAATCGAAAACTGGACCGAGAGACAGGACTGACGCCTACTCTCATGTCACGCCTGACCTGCACCGACCTTGACCTGCTCCGCCGCGTGCCGTACTTCGCCCGGCTGCCGGATGAGGTACTGGCCGCGCTCGCAGCCGCCGCAGTGCCGCGCGAGTATGGCCGCGGGCAGGTCATCTTCCTCGAAGGCGACCCCTGCGCGGGGCTGCACATCGTCGCGGCCGGCGAAGTCAAGGTCTTCAAGCTCTCGCCCCAGGGCCGCGAGCAGATTCTGCACCGTTTCCGCCTGGGCGATACCTTCAACGACGTCGCGGTGCTCGACGGGGGCCCGAACCCGGCCAGCGCCGCCGCGCTGACCGACGCGACCCTGTGCATCATCAGCCGCGCCGATATCCGCCGCCTTGCGGAGCGCCATCCATCCCTCGCCTGGGCCCTGATCGAGAGCATCGCCGGGCGCACGCGGCATCTCGTCGCCATGGTCGAGGACCTGTCGCTGCGCTCCGTCAAAGCGCGGCTGGCCCGGTTGCTGCTCGCGGAGGCCACCCGCGCCGAGAGCCTGGGCGATTTCGACCGCAGCCAGATGGTCACCCAGGCGGAGATGGCGGCCCGGCTCGGCACCGTCCGCGAGATGATCGGCCGCGCGCTGCGCGACCTGGCCGACGAGGGACTGATCGAGTTCAACCGCCACCGCATCGTCATCAAAGACCGCGCCGGACTGGTGGCGGTGGCGGAAGGGATGTGAGGCGGGGCGTGCGACAAAAGTCCCTGACAGGCGCGGGCCTTGCCTGCTATAGTGAGCGTGAACTCAATGCCATAGGAAGTCCCATCATGTCCCAGATCATCCTGCCCGAGATCGACGAAGCCCTGTGCAATGGCTGCGGCAAATGCCTGTCGGCCTGTGAAGCGGGCGCGCTCGCCCTGGTCGATGGCAAGGCAGTGCTCGCGCGGCCCGATCGCTGCGAGTATGACGCCGCGTGTGAGCCCGCGTGCCCGACCGGCGCGATCCAGCTCCCCTTCGCCATTGTCCTCGGCTGACGTCGGGCAACGTCAGACAACGTCAGACAACGTCAGACAACGTCAGACAACGTCAGACAACGTCAGACAACGTCAGACAGCCTCCACCCACCCGACATCTGCACACGCACATCCCTTCGTTTTGTCCTTACCCCACCCTCGGCTATACTGCACCCGGCGCGCATGACAGTCACCCGAACTCGGCGCGCCTCACTTTCTGCAAGTAGAATGCGTCCACCAGAATGAAGCGGTCATTATGACCAAGACACAGTGGCGACAAGATGCAGCCGTTGTCAGGCCAAAGCGAGGCGGAGGCAACGGCAGGGAGCCCGATGCTGAGGCGCAGCAGCCGATATTCGCCGCGGGGCCGGCCATCCCGCCGGAGCAGCAGGCAGCGCACGTCGCCCGCCTCAACACCCTCAAGGATCCGGGCCACTTCACGTACAAGGTGCCCGGCCTCCTGGCATGGCTGGCCCTCGGCATTGCCATCCTCGGCGCCGTCCTCGCCCCGCGCGTGCTGGTCATTGCCGCGCAGGTGGCCGGCGTCTACATGATTCTGCGGCTTCTGGTCATCATCATCTTTTACCCCATCGGCATCCGCAAGATACGGCAGGCCGAGCAGCATGCCCGTGGGCTGCGCGGCAGGACCCGCGGCGCCGCCGCGGGCTTGCACCATGTCGTGCTGCTGCCCAACCTGCACGAACCGGTAGAGGTGCTGGCCCGCACGCTGCGCAGCCTCGCAGGCCAGGCCGACGCCCGCAGCCGCGTTACGGTTGTCCTGGCAATGGAGGGGGCCGAGGCCGGTGTACACGCCAAAGCCGAGTTGCTCCGCGCGCGCTTCGAGGGCTACTTTGCCCATGTCCTCATCTCCATTCACCCCGCCGACCTGCCCGGCGAGTCGCGCGGCAAGAGCTCCAACCAGGCGTGGGCCGCGCGCGTCGCCTACCGGGAACTGGTAGAGCGCGCCGGCATTCCGCTCGAAAACCTGACCCTGACCTCGTGCGATGCGGATTCGGTCCTGCACACCGATTATCTGGCTGAGATCGGACGCCAGTTCGTTGCAGACCCGGAGCGCTACACCTGCGTCTGGCACGCGCCGATGCGCCACATCAACAACCACTGGAATGTGCCCAGCCCGGTGCGGCTGCTCAGCTTCTTCTTCAACCTGGTGCAGGTCTCGGAGCTCACCGATCCGCTGTCTGTCAAGCTGCCCGTCAGTTCGTTCACTCTCAGCTTCAAGCTCGCAGACTCCGTGGGCTACTGGGATGTGTTTGCGCTGGCCGATGACTGGAATATGTTCCTGCGCTGCACCTTCGGCACGCAGGGCCGCGTCCGGCTGCGGCCGGTCTTCCTGCCGACATCAGGCGATGCAGTCACCGGCGCGAACCTCTGGCAGGCGTTCGCGAACTTCTACCGACAGCGGCTGCGGCACGCCTGGGGCTGCCAGGATGTCGGGTATGTGCTCCAGCAATGGGGCCGCTGGCCGGAGATGCCGCTGGGCCGCAAGAGCCTGTACCTGTTCAAAGTAGTGCATGACCACGTCGTCTTCACGACCGCAGGCCTCATCATCGGGGTCGGCTCCGTCGTCCTGTTCCTGGAGAACGGACTACTGGGCGTGGTGCAGCCCATCCCGGGGCTGTATTCCATCCTGTTCCAGGCCGGCAACCTGCTCAACGCGGTCGCCATCTCGGCTGAGGTGCTGTACGAACATCTGAGCACGCGCCGGGCCGGCGGCGGCTGGCGGCCGCGCAAGTTGCTCACAGACATCCTGCTCTGGCCTCTCGTGCCGGTGCTGACCATGCTCCTGGTCGCGCTGCCCACGATTCAAGCGCAAACCAAGATGCTGTTCGGCGCGCACCTGCACTTCGAGGTCACGCCGAAGCAAGTAGACTGACCGTAGAGGCGATCCTGCGTGATCGCCCTCGTACTGACACAGAAAGTAAGGTGGTACGTATGAGCTTCCCTCGATCGGGCGGCGTCTTATGTCATCCGACTTCCTTCCCGGGAAGATTCGGCATCGGCGACCTGGGCAAAGGGGCCTACGACTTCGTGGATTGGCTGGCAGACGCCGGACAGCAGCTCTGGCAGGTTCTGCCGCTCGGTCCGACAGGCTATGGCGACTCACCCTACCAGTGCTTCTCGGCCTTCGCGGGCAACCCCCTGCTCATCAGCCCGGAGGGTCTCGCATGGAACGGCCTGCTGCCCCACGACGCGCTCAATGACGTGCCCCCGTTCCCCGCACACGCGGTCGATTACGGCTGGGTCATCGACTACAAGCAGCGGCTCCTCCGGCAGAGCTACGCCCATTTCAAGGAACACGGCACGACTGACCACCACAAGGGATTTGATTGGTTCAGGGCGCAGAATGCCGACTGGCTGGATGACTTCGCGCTCTTCATGGCGCTCAAGGGCCACTTCGGCGGCGGGAGCTGGCACGATTGGCCGCGCGAGGTGCGCCTGCGGGAGCCGGCTGCGCTGGCAGACCATCGCGAGAAGGTGGCTGCAGAGGCCGAGTACCAGGCCTATCTGCAATTCGTGTTCAACGACCAGTGGGGCGCGCTCAAGCGCCATGCGGCGGAGCGGGGCATCCAGATTATCGGGGACGTCCCCGTCTTCGTGGCGGAGGACAGCGCCGACGTCTGGGCCAACCCGGACCAGTTCCGGCTGGACAGCGAGGGCAATCCCACGGTCGTCGCGGGGGTGCCGCCGGACCTGTTCTCTGCGACGGGCCAGCGCTGGGGCAATCCGCACTACAACTGGGACGTGATGCGGCAGGACGGCTTCCAGTGGTGGATCCGGCGCATCCGCCAGACGCTGCAGTTCGTGGACATCGTGCGTATCGATCACTTCCGCGGGTTCGAGGCGTCGTGGGAAATCCCGGCGAATGAGCCGACGGCCATCAACGGCCGATGGGCGAAGGCGCCCGGCGCGGAGCTGTTCCAGGCGGTCCAGCAGGCGCTCGGCGTCCTGCCCATCATCGCGGAGGACCTGGGCATCATCACGCCGGAAGTGGACGCGCTGCGGCTACAGTTCGACTTTCCCGGCATGAAGGTGCTTCATTTCGCGTTCGGGCCGGAGTTCTTCCCGCCATATCTGCCCTATACATATGAGACGAACTGCATCGTCTATCCGGGCACGCACGACAACAATACGACCGTAGGTTACTGGAACGAGCGCACCGAGATCGAGAAGCACAACATCCGGCGGTTCACCGGCACCGACGCGCACGATATCGCGTGGGACTTCATCCGGCTGGCGTGGAGCTCGGTGGCAAATCAGGCGGTCGCGACCCTGCAGGATGTGATGGGGCTCGGTGAGGAAGCGCGCATGAACTATCCCAGCCGGGCCGGCGGCAACTGGCAGTGGCGCTACACTGCGGACATGCTCACTCCGGAGCTGGCCGCGCGGCTGCGCGACTTCAGCGAGACGTATGGCCGCCCGCTGAAGGTCAAAGAGGAGTCGGCCTAGGCAATTTGGATTCGAGGCTTTAGCCGGTTAGGGAGTGCACGTGCGTAGCCTGCTAGTCCGGCTAAAGCCTCGACTCCGCCTACAACTGGAATTCGCGGCTATAGCTCAGTCCACCTGCGCCGGCGGCAGCTCGACCCGGCCGACCTCGCTGCCGTCGGCCGCGCGATAGACGATGAGCAGTACGCCGAACGCGCCGCGCCGGTCCGCGGGCAGAGTCAGGTCATATACATCCTCGACCACCTCCCCGGGGACCCAGGCGGTCGTGGGATAGGTGAAGTGGACGGGCGCGCGGTCATCCGCCACGACGACTGCGCCGGCTGCGTCCAGCAGCCGCGCCGACACCTTGAGGTCCTCAGTGATGGGTGCGGCGGCGGTCCACTGCACCGCCACCCGCACGACCGGCCCCGCGTGTGTCTGCCGGATGTGCGTGCGCCCCGCAAGCCAGCGCACGCCCCCGCCCACATCCGTCCCCGGCGGAATCGCGCCTGGGGTGGCCTTCGGGCTGACGGCAATCAGCGGCCCCGCGGCATCCAGGCTGTACAGTGCGGCCGCGCCGGGCAGGTCCCGCGTCAGGTACGCCGGCGCACCGCGCGCCCGCGCCGCGGCCACCGCTGCCAGCCGCGCATCTTCCGCATCGGCCCACACCACTTGCAGGTCGGGCCGCCGGCCCAGCACATCGCGGAAATAGCGCACCAACGTCGTCTCTCCGCCCAGCCCCACAATCACGCCATGCGGCTCCGCGCTGTCCAGCATGTCCGCGCCCAGGTCATACACGGTCCACTCGTCGCTCCGATCCCGTAGCGGCCACTCGCGCACTGCCGCGCGGACCGGCTCGAAGAGCAGCACGAATGCCACGGGCAGCAGCCACAGGAAGGTCAACAACGGGCGGGCCTGCCGCGGCAGGCGCAGCGGCCGGGCGCTGACCGCGGCCCGCTGTGCGAAGCTGTCGAACAGCGGAGCCAGGCCCCATGCCGCCCACACGGCCATCAGCATGAACGCAGGCAGCAGGAAAACCTCGATGTCCTGTACCTTGTAGTTGACCGCGAACAACGTCTGGCCGGCCAGCGCCAGCAGCAGAAAAACCGACCGCCGCAGGCTGTAGCGCCAGCCAGTGACCAGCCCGGCCACGGCTGCCAGCGCAGTCAGCGCACCCATCTCCCGCAGAAACAGGGCAACGTAGTCCCCTGCGCTCCGCGTCACACCGAACGGATTGCCCGTCAGGAACACGCTGTAGCCGCGCGCAAGCACCCAATCCAGTGTGCCGCGGAGGGTGGGCTGATACGTGCCGTCCAGCGACGACACGACCTGTCCGCGGATGAGCAGATAGACATAAAGCAGCAGGGGCGCAAGCAGCAGCGCCAGGGGCCGCAGCCAGCGTTGCGGCTGGCGCAGCAGCGCCGGGTCGGTCCAGAGGATGAACACGAGCGCGGCGGGGAAGAGCAGGGCGATCATGCGGTGGTGCGCCAGCCCCAGCCCGGCCGCCAGTGCGGCCAGCGCCAGCAGCCGGTCGGAACGGTGCGCGGCAGCCCGGCCGCGCTCGCTCTGCCGCGCCGCCTCCCAGCGGAGCAGCAGGTACACAAACGCGACGGCCAGCAGCCCGTGCAGCGCGTAGACCTCCGCGATGGTCGCCTGCGACCACCAGGTCGGAGAGATAGCGAACACCACCGTGGTCACGACGGCAGCGGCCCGGCTGCCCGCCACCGTACGCGCCACGCGGTACAGCACGCCGACCGCGGCTGCGGCGAGCAGCGCGGAAAACAGGTTGGCCCGGGCTGCGGCGTCGCGGAGCGGCAGCAGGCCGGTGAACAGCTTGCCTGCGAGCGTGTACAGGGGATAACCGCTCGGGTGCGCGATGCCGAGCGTGGGCAGCACGACCTGGAACTCCAGACTGTCGTCGAATAGCGTCGCGACAGACGGTGCGGCAGTCACCGCGTACAGGGCAAACGCAGCAACCGCCAGCAGCCACGCGACCTGCCGGTCGGTAGGCATCACGCTGGCAATGCAAGCATCCTTCGACTGCGCTCCACTGCGCTGCACTCCGCTCAGGGTGCCCTTTGCGCGGCCGCGAGTCACGTTGGGGCTGCTTTTCAAGCCACGTCCTCCAGCTCCGCCAGCAGGCTGGGCCAATGCGTGCCCTTCCAGTAGACGCGGCCGCAGTCGGGGCAACGCCAGAACGCTTCCTGCGTCTGCCAGACGTACAGCGGCACGAGCATCCGCGCCGTCTCGCGGTCCAGCGTCTCCAGCAGGCCGTTGCACTCGCCGCAGCGCGTGAACGGCTGCGCCGGCACGGGCAGCGCCGCGCGCACCTCCGCCAGTTGTTCGGGCAGCGACTCGCTCTCGACCAACAGCGCGGCCACCCCGCGCCGCCGCGCCAGGGCATGGTCGCGCGTCACGATCAGGCGGCCTTCGGCCTGCGCCTGGGCCATCAGCGCTTCGTCGCTGCCATCGCGCCAGTATACCGTATCATAGCCGAGCCAGCGCAGCCGCTTCGCCAGCGAGCCGAGCATGGCGTCCACCAGGAGCCGCGGGCAGCAGCCTTTGTCTAAAGGTTCGGCTTGTGGTAGCATGATTGCGTGCAACGCGTTGCCCAACGTCTTGACATCATCCGGGTTTACGTCATCAGGAGTATACTGCATGCCAGTTGACCTGGCCCCAACCTACGGCCTGGCTTTCCTCATTCCGATCGGTTATGCCCTCATCGCGGCCGGCGGCCTGCCCGCCCACCACGCGCGCCACGCTGCGGTCAGCTTCTTTGCCGCAGCCGGGCTGGCCGTCCTGGGCTACGTCGCGTGCGGCTTCGCGCTCCAGTTCGGCGGCATCGGCCTCATCTATGAGCGGCCCGGCTTCGAAGGTCTCATCTGGGAGTGGTCGGCCCTCGGCCCCACATGGGGACCCGGCTGGGGCATGGCCGGCTTGGCCGGTTGGGGGCTGAGCGGCCCGGCGGCTACACCTGCCGCGCGCGCTCTGGCCCTGGCAAACCTGCCCATGCTCATCACCGCCGTCACCCTGCCGGTCGTCGCGCTGCGCAGCCGCGTCCCGGCCTGGGCCGCCGGGCTGGCCGGGCTGTTGACCGGCGCGCTCATTTACCCGGTCGCGGGCAACTGGGTCTGGGGCGGCGGGTGGCTTGCCAACCTGGGCCTCAACCTCGTCGATCTCGGCCACGGTTTTGTGGACCTGGCCGGCGCGGGGCTGGTCAGCCTGCTCGCCGCATCCGTGACGCTGGCGGGGTTCGTCGTCTTCCTGCCGCGCGGCCCCCGGCCCGCCGACCCCACCGCGCCGGTCGCACTGCCCCGTGCCTATCACCCGCTGCTCTGCCTGCTCGGTGCGGGCCTGCTGCTGGCCGGTGCAACCGCGTGGGTGACGCTCAACCCGCTGCTCGACCCGGTGAAGCTGGACACGCCGCGCATTCTGCTCAACCTGATCCTCGCGGCCAGCGCCGGCGGCCTGCTGCCCATCGCCTACACCTGGCTGGTGGCGGGCCGGCCCGATCCGCTGATGGCGGCGCGCGCGTTTGCCGCGAGCTTCGCCGCCAGCCTGGGCTGCGCGCTGTTCCTGTCGCCCATGCTGGCCCTCGCGCTGGGTGCAGCCCTCGGCCTGCTCATGCCCTTCGTCGTCTTCGTCGTGGAGCGCGTGCTGCGCTGGAACGACGCAACGGGCACGCTTGCCGTCCACGGCGTCGGCGGCGGCTTCGGACTGCTGGCCGTCGGCCTGCTCGCAGACGGGACGGCCGGCGCGGGCTGGAACGGCATCGGCGCGGGTGAGTACCTGGATGTGGCCGGGCAGGGCGTGACCGGGCTGCTGGTCGCCCCGGGCTTCCAGCCGGACTGGCCGGGCCAGATGCAGGCGCAACTGCTCGGCGGCGCAGCCATTATTGCCTTCGCGTTCTTCGTCGCGTGGCTGGCCCTCGCGCCGCTTGCCACAGTGCGCAACCTGTTCAGCCTGCGGCCGCGGCGCACGCTGCCGGCCCCCCTGCCCGAGGTCATGGAGCCGCCGCTGCCGGAGCCTGCGCCGGTGCTGGCCGAGGTGGAGCCGGAAATCGTCACTACACCCGCCAACGCGGAGCCGGCGGGGTCGTAGTAGGGGCTTCAGCCCCACGTCCGGCGCTCGAGCGCCGACTATAACCCCATCTCCTCTTCCAGCGGCACAGTGACCAGGGTCGTATACACCGCGCCCGTGGGCCGCAGGTCGCTCTTGATCAAGCTGACCGCAGTCACGCGTTGCGTGCCAATCTGCTCCACCACCGCCTGCTCCACCATCCGGCCGACTGCCGTCTCAGCCGCAGGATTCGCGCTGCGCGCCACGCGTCCCAACGTCAGGTGAGGGGAGAAGCCGCGTTCCTCCTCGGGCCAGCCGAGCGGCGCCACATAACGCTCTACCGCGCCTTGCAGCTTCGCCAGCCACGGCCCGTGGCTGCGCACCGCGACCCAGATGACCCGCGGGCGCCGTGTGTTCGGGAAGCAGCCGCGGCCCTCGACCGTGAACTCGAACGGCGGGATGCCCTCGCACGCCCGCGCCAGCGCCGCGGCAATCTCCGCCGCACGGCTGGCCGGCGTATCGCCCAGGAACTTGAGCGTCAGGTGGATGCCGTCCGGCGCCACCCACTTGACGCTCCCCTGCGGAGCCTGGCGCTTGAACTTGGCCTGCACCGCGGCCAGCGCCACGCGCAGCGGCTCGTCCAACTCGATGGCGATGAAGGTGCGAAGTATCGGGTCCGGCATGGCTCCCCCGCGCAACAGTAAACAATGGGCGAATTGCAGGCATTCTGAGCGGATGGGCGCCGCGCAGCGGCGCACGTAGTCGAAGAACGCCTGCATGACCCCTGATGCTTCCGTGTGCTCCCTGTCTTCCGTGGTTCTCTTACTGCCGCGCGCTGCGCTCCAGCCGCGCCCGCCGCGCAGCCAGGTTATCTTCCCCGGTCGATTCAGCCTCAGCGGTTGCCGTCGCCGTCGCGTCGCTGACCGTGGCCTGGTTCACCTCGCTCAACGCCGAAAGCAGGTCGTTGAGCCGGTTCACCTCGGAGTCGATCTCGCCCGCGATGCGCTCGGCGGTCACGCCATCCACGTCCATCGCGTTGACGACCTGCACCTGGGAATAAATCGTCCCCATCGCGGCGAGCGTGTCGTCCAGGTTCAGCCGGGTGCGGCGCATCACGCGCGCCAGCCGGTCGAGCTGGCGCTGTTGCTCGCGGTAGGCGGCCAGCGTCTTCATCATCTGGCGGCGAATCTCAGGATCAACTTCCAGTTCGACGAGCCGCTCCAGCCGCGCGATGCGGGCGGGTACTTCCTTGATGTCCCGGCGGATCAAGTCATCGTTCTCGAATAGCGACAGCCGGTCCGCCAGTTGGCCGACGCGCTCCTCCCAGCTTTTCAGGCTCTCCGGCACGCTCGCCAACCGCGCAGCCAATGGACCGGGCCGGCGGCTCTTGATGACGCTCTGAATCCGCCGGCGGTAGGAGACGGCGCGCTGGCGGTATTCGGCAGGCGTCGTAGCATTCTTCTCGGGATACGGGTCCACCGCGGCCACACGCCGCGGCTGAACGGCAGGCGCGGGCGCAGTCCGGCGCAGCGGTTCCCCGACCTGCGGGGCAGCCACCGGACCCGCAGCCGTCTGCCCATCATCCAGCGTCATGTCGTGCATCGTCTGACCGCGGCTGTCGGTCCACGTCTCGCCGGAGTAGATGTCGCGCGCCTGCCCGCTCGTCGTCGAGCCCTTCCTGACCGCCCACAACGCAAATGCCAGGATGGCCAGCGGGGCCAGGCACATCAGCCCGCCGGCCGCGTTCCCCAACACGCTCAGCAGCCCGCCCAGGATGGACATGGCGATGATGAACGCGATGAACAACCCCACGAGCACGAACAGCACGCCGAAGGGTGAGACCGGCTGCGACTGCCGGCGCGGCGGCTGCCAGTGACGCCGCCTGCGCTGATTGCGCATACTTCTGGCTATACTCGCCGCGACGCTCAACCCGACCAGGATCTTCGGGAGCCAGTCGTCGTCGCGACGTCCGGCCTGCTGGCCCATCATCCTTCTCCTCCAGATACACCCAGGCTATACGCATATCTTTACTATACGTTTGCCGAGCCAAAAAGATTCGGCGCAGGCTGACCTCGCCTGCCGCCGGTGGCCTGGGTGACCTCAAAAACCTCTACCCGCCGACAGATGTCAAAATGACCCGGTGGGCCCCGGCTGCATACAGCGCGGCGCTCACCGCCTCAGCCGTACCGTTTTCAACGAGCACAATCAGGTTGCCCCCGCGCCCCCCGCCCGACAGCTTGGCGCCCAGCGCACCGGCGGCCCGCGCCACCGCAGCCAGCGCATCCAGCCGCTCGCAAGAGACGCCGATCTCCTGCAACAACGCGTGGTTGGCATCCAACAGCGGCCCCAACTCGGCAGGGTGGCCCCCGGCAATGGCCGTACGCGCCGCCTCCACCACCGCCGCCACCTGGTCAAACAACCCCTCGTAGCGGGCCGGTGCCTGCTCCCACGCGCGGCGTACATCCCCGACCGCAACACGCGTCGGGCTGCGGATGCCGCTGTCGGCAATCGCCAGCCGGAACGGGCTGCCGATGGCAAAAGGCTCCGGCGGCCGGCCGCGCACGAAATAGACCGGCTGCTCGTACGCGATGACCGTATTATCGATGCCGCTCGGCGTGCCGTGGTGCAGCTTCTCGACCTCGTAGGCCAGCGCCGACACATCCTCCGGCGGCAATATCCGTCCGGCGCCCGCCGCCAGCCCGCGTATCAGTGCGGCAGATACAGCGGCCCCGCTGCCGAGCCCGCTCGCGACCGGGATGGTCGAGCGAATCGTCACGCGCCAGTCCGGTTCGGCCAGCCCCAGGTGCGTCAGCGCCAGGCGAGCCGCAACGGCCAGCGGGTGCTCGGACTCGGCGGCGGACAGGCGAACCTCCTCGCCCAGGTCCGCTGCGCACAGCACCAACCCTGCACCCGACGCGCCCGGCTCAACGACTGCCTCCGCGCTCACCTGCGTGACAGGCACAGCCAGCGCGGGCCGGCCGTACACGACCGCATGCTCACCGCACAGGATGACCTTGCCCACTGCGCGCCCGACGCTGAGTTCCATGCATCTATTATAGCATACCCGCGGACTCGATGCCGGACACGGGCTGACAGGAAGCTGACAGTTGTGGAGATGTCGCAGGTGCGCAGGTGCAGGAATTCCAAATGTGCGCGAGGGTGCAGGCATGCTGAGCGGAGTGGAGCGTAGTCGAAGCACGCCTGCACCGTGGCGATCCTTTGACTGCGACCCTGCGAGCCTCCGCTCAGGATGCTTTGCCGGCTACATTTGGAATTCCTGGCGCAGGTGTGACATGGTTGCCAGTTGATGGTATACTCCCGAGTATGCCAACCATTTCAGTTTTCTACGGCATCCGGGTTACGATGAACTACAATGACCACAGCCCGCCTCACTTTCACGCTGAGTATCAGGAGTACGAGGTGACTGTGGACATAGCTAATGGGGCGATTACGGGCACAATGCCGCGTCGCGCCCTGTTGCTGATTTGGGCCTGGCTGGACGAGCATCAGGTTGAACTGCAAGAGAACTGGGAACGGGCCCGCGCAAGAGAAGCGCTCAGGGCCATAGACCCTTTACGGTGAGGTGCATGATGTTCCTGCATGTGACAGGTGTCGAATATCTGAGTGAGTATAAACTGAAGCTGATGTTCAGTAATGGCGACGCTGGCGTCGTCGACTTGTCCGCGGAGTTGTACGGGCCGATCTTTGAGCCGTTGCGGGATGTGAACTTGTTTCGGCAAGTGTACCTGACGAGCCGCACGATCGAATGGCCAAACGGCGCCGACTTTGCTCCTGAATTTCTCTACGAAACCGCCCAGCTCTCCATCCCGGCTTAAGTCAAAGGCCCGCAAGCGCGGCTTGCGGGCGAGTTCAACCAGTGCCATCCACCTTCGGAGTAAGCATGTCTCCCATCATCCGTATCGACAAGATCGCCGGCTACGTCGGCCAGGAAGTCACCCTCCAGGGGTGGCTGCAACTCAAGACCGGCAAAGGCAAACTCCAGTTCCTGCGCGTCCGCGATGGCAGCGGCGTGATTCAGGCCGTCGTCTTCAAGGGCAATGTGTCCGAGGAGATGTTCGAGGCGGCAAAACGCCTGCCCATCGAGTCCTCGCTGGTCATCACCGGCACGGTCCGCGCGGACGAGCGCGCACCCGGCATTCCCGGCGGCTACGAGCTGGATGTCAACGCTCTGGAGGTCGTGCAGGAGTCAGCCGAGTACCCCATCGGCCTCAAGGAACACGGCGTCGAGTTCCTGATGGACCACCGCCACCTGTGGCTCCGCTCGAACCGCCAGTGGGCCATCATGCGGGTACGCGCGACCATCGTCAAGGCCATCCGCGACTGGCTGGACAACAACGACTTTACTCTCGTTGACACGCCCATCCTGACGCCCTCCGCCGCAGAAGGGACCACGACCCTGTTCAAGACGGACTTTCACGGCGAAGATGCCTTCCTCGCGCAGACCGGCCAGCTCTATAACGAGGCCAACATCTTCGCGGTCAGCAAGACCTACTGCTTCGGCCCGACCTTCCGCGCGGAGAAGAGCAAGACCCGCCGCCATCTCCAGGAATTCTGGATGGTCGAGCCGGAGATTGCCTTCTGCAAGCTCGAGGGCCTGCTGGAAATCGAGGAGCAGTTTGTCAGCTACATCGTGCAGACGACGCTGCGCGAGCGCGCGGCCGAGCTCAAGCTGCTGGAGCGTGACACCAGCTTCCTCGAAAGAATCATTCCGCCTTTCCCGCGCATCAGCTACGACGAAGCGGTGGAGATGATCAACCGGGCCGCGGCAGAGGGCGTCACGGTTCCGCCGAACGATGAGCCGGTCCCCGCGATGGAATGGGGCGGCGACTTCGGCGCGCCGCACGAGACCTACATCGCCGGCCAGTTCGATAAGCCCGTCTTCGTCCATCATTACCCGACTGCCGTCAAGGCCTTCTACATGGAGCCGGAACCCGGCCGGCCGGAGGTCTGCCGCTCGTCGGATCTGCTCGCGCCCGAAGGCTACGGTGAGATCATCGGCGGGTCCGAGCGCATGAGCGACCCGGACGTGCTGCTGGCCGCGATCGAACGCCACGGCCTGCCGCGCGAGGCGTACGAGTGGTACGTCGACCTGCGCCGCTACGGCTCGACGCCGCACAGCGGCTTCGGCCTGGGCGTGGAGCGGACGGTCTCCTGGATTTGCGGGCTCGACCACATCCGCGAGACCATCGCCTTCCCGCGCATGCTCAACCGCCTGCGCCCGTAACGTCAAGCGACAGGGAGACAAAGACGAATAGAACGCTGATGACGCAGATGTGACTGATTTATTGGATAATCTAAAACCGATCATGTAAATCTGTTATATCTGCGTAATCAGCGTTCTATTCTCCGTGTCCTCTGTGCCCTCTGTGGCAGTCCGGAACCCGAGCCGCCCATGCAAGCGTACCTGCCCGGTTACGTCCTGGTCTTTGCCATCGCGTTCGCCGTCGCGCTGGCCGTCACCCCGCTGGCCCGCCGCGTGGGACACACGCTCGATGTGCAGGACCGGCCCGGCGGCAGGCGCAGGCACCGCGGCATCGTGCCGCGCACCGGCGGCGTGGCGATGTACGCGGGCTTCACCCTGGCCGTCCTCGCGACGCTGGCGCTGCCCCGCGCACTCTTCCCGCCCAGCCAGGACCCCGGCGAGCTCACCCGCCTGACCGGGCTGCTGCTCGGCACGACGGTCATCTTCCTGTTCGGCCTCGTCGATGACCGGCTGGAACTGAACAGCAAGTCGCAGTATGCCGGGCAATTCCTCTCCAGCCTGATCGCCATCGCGTTCACCATCTTCATCGAGCGCGTGAACAACCCGCTCGGTGACGGGCAGATCGTCTTCCCCTGGGCCGTCGTCGGCCTGCTGACCATCTTCTGGTTCACCGGCATGATGAACACCGTCAACTGGCTCGACGGGCTGGACGGGCTGGCTGCGGGCGTCTCGTGCATCGTGGCAGGCTTCATCACCATCCACATGATTCGCGAGGCCCAGTTCAGCGTCGCGCTGCTGCCGCTGGCGCTCGTCGGCGCGACGCTCGGCTTCCTGCCCTACAACTTCAACCCGGCGAAAGTCTTCATGGGGAGCGGGGGTTCATACTTCCTGGGGTGGGCCGTTGCCGCGCTGGGCATCATCGGCGGCGCGAAGGTCGCGACCGTCCTGCTGGCAATGGGGCTGCCCATCCTCGACGTCGCGTGGCTCATCTACAACCGCTGGCGGCACGAGGGCCACCCCGCGTTCAACGGCCGCGACCATCTGCACCACCGGCTGCTCGACATCGGGTTCACGCAGCGGCAGATTGTGCTGAGCTACTACGCCTTTTGCGCGCTGTTCGGCGGGCTGGCGCTGCTCCTGGAGAACCGGCTGTACAAGGTCATCGCGTTGGGTGTGCTGGGCGTGGCCGCGCTGCTCGTGCTCGTCTGGGCTTCCCGCCAGCCCGCCGGGAAATACACGAATGGACATAGAAACATATGATGAGGCATTCAGGTGAAGACTATGAACCCTTGGAGGTTCACCCTAGAGTAGATGGCATGGCGTCCTGGCGAGCCTGGCAGGCCGAGAGTGCTGAACTCAATGCATTGATTCTGAAGGAGCGCGGTGGGCAGCTAATAGATGTGGACATGCTATTGGAGGAGGAATGCGCTGACCGTGAGTTGAGAGATGAGTCGATTATTGGGCTACTGGATTCACAGGACTAACAAAGGAATCCTGTAAATCCAGTGAATCCTGTCCATCAATCTCACGTGGCAGACATCTCATCGCTGCGTTTACAGAGTACCTGGCAATACTACGAAACCTTCTCCTCGAACCCCAGCGCCTCGCGCACGATATACAGCGGCCGGCCCTTCACCTCGTCATAAATCCGCCCCAGATACTCCCCGATGATGCCGAGCGAAATCAACTGCACGCCGCCGAGGAACAGGACCGCCACCAGCGTCGTCGCCTGCCCGTAGAATGCATGGCTGCCCGTCAGCCGCAGGATCACCGTGAGGATGATGCCGAGAATGGCCACCGCCGCCGCGATGAACCCGATGTAGGTCGCGACCTGGAGCGGGAAGTACGAGAACGACGTGATGCCGTCCAGCGCGAACTTGAGCATCTTCTTGAGCGGGTACTTCGTCTCACCCGCATAACGCTCCGCGCGCACATACTCCACGCCCACCTGCTTGAACCCCACCCAGACGGACATGCCGCGCATGAAGCGGTGCTTCTCGCGCATGGTGCGCAGCGCTTCCACCACCTTGCGATCCATCAGGCGGAAGTCGCCGGTGTCCATCGGGATATTGATGTCCGTAATCTTGTAAATGATGCGGTAGAATGCCTTCGCGGTGAATTCCTTGAACCAGGTCTCGCCCTTGCGCTCGGCGCGTACGGCGTAGACGACCTCATAGCCGTCGCGCCACTTCGCCAGCAGGTCCAGAATAACCTCCGGCGGGTCCTGCAGGTCCGCGTCGATGATGACCACCGCGTCGCCCTGCGCGTAGTCCGCGCCCGCGGTGATGGCAACCTGGTGGCCGAAGTTACGTGCGAAATCCACCACCTTGACGCGCGGGTCGGCGGCGTGCAGCTCGCGCATGATCTCCGGCGAGCGGTCGCGGCTGCCGTCGTTGATGAGCACCAATTCCCAGTCCAGCCCCGCGCCATCCAGCACCGCGACGAGGCGGCGATACAGCTCAGGGAGGATCGCTTCTTCGTTATACACCGGCGCCACGACGGACAACATCGGGTGCCTACTGACCTCTGGCATATACCCTCCTAAACATACACATCGGTTAGTTCAGGCTTCTGCGTAGGCACGAACGACAAGCGGCTGGGCCTTCAAGAGATCACTCTGAGTTCTGACAGTGATTTCCAGATCCCCAGTGGCCCAATGGCCGATATTACTAACATCTCGGCTGAAACCTGGCTCAAGAATCACCGTTTTTGGATCAAGCTTTAGGTAGACGACAAACGATTTCTTCTGGACTACAATAGATGCGAAGTTCTTAATGCGCCGAAACGCGACGTAGAGCTTAAGCTGCCTCTCTTGAATATCATCACCAAGGGCGAGGATAAAGGACCGGACGGCCTCATAGAGGTCACGCGTCGGCTCATCCATTTCCGCCAGCGATTGGCTCACTGGTTTGTCTGTGGTCCTTTTCAAGGACTTCGCCGCCGATTCATGCGTTTCGTCCGCTCTGGAATCCGTAGCATTTGTGCGATGCACCAGCTCCAGGGTTAGAAGGTCGGGCCCGAAGCGCCGGTAACGCATCAGATCGATATTGCGGTTAATCTGTTTGACGGCGTGCTCGTCGTACTTGGTGAAGTCGGCCGCAATACAGATCAGCCGTGGCGCCGCCCAGTCTATTTCGCTGGCCGTTGCCGCGTCGCAAGTTTCCAACACCAGCAGCTTGAAATCCGCCTTGTGGTCTAGCAGCCAGTCAAGGTAGAAGAGGCCTTGATTAATAACATTCTCGTTGACGGCGCGCTTGTATTCGATGATAACCGGACAGCCGTTTTCATCGATACCGAGTGTGTCGATGCGTCCGCTGTGGCTCTTGCTTGTTGTGAACTCGGATTGGAGAAAACGCACGCCCAACATCGTCTCCAAATTGTGCTCCAACAGGGATTGCAGCGACTTCTCGACGGCCACCGACTGACCAGGTACTTCTATAGCGGTGTGGTTGGTAATTCGAAATACCTTGATTTCGCTCATGAGGTAACCGTCCTTAATCGATGTTGCACTGTGTGCCGCATCTTACCGCCCATCAGAAACCAGGGTTGGTCTGCGCCAACTCGGCGCAGGAAACAGTGCATTATGGATCAACGACCTCAACATGCCAGTCGTCATTCATGTGGGAGAGCCGGCCCGCGGCCAGCGTCGCGTCGTGCTGGAAGAAGAGCAGCGCCTCGCGCCGCCAGGCCCAGTCGCGCAGCGAGCGTTTCGTCTCCATGCTGACGAGCGGCTCGACATCGAAGGCAGCCACCCACGCCAGCTTCTCCAGCGTGACGGCATGGGGGGCGGCATCGCCCAGGAAGATAGCCGTCTCGCCCGCGCTCTCGATGATAACGACCTGGTGGGCGCGCGTGTGGCCGGGCGTGATGAGCGTGCGTACTTCGCCCTCACTGCTGTGAGGCGTGATCTGCGTGTCGCCGTGCAGCACGCGCAGCATGTCCTCCCCACCGTCGCGACACAGATGCGTCAGGGGCAGGAAGTTCTCCGCAAAATAGGCGTTACGCGTGCGCTCGTTCGGGTACGTCGCGTCGGCCAGCTCCAGCCGCTGCGCCAGATAGGTCGCGTTCGGAAAGGCGGGGCGGACCCGCCCGTCGGCATCATAGACCGTGTTGCCGCCGCAGTGGTCGCCGTGCAGGTGCGTGTCGATGACGATCCGCACATCGTCGGGCCGGTAGCCCAGCGCAGCCAGCTCGCCCTGCAGCCGGTATTCTCCGCGCAGGCCGAGCTGGTCGCGACGCTTCGCCGTCAGCTTGTCGCCGTAGCCCGTGTCCACCAGGATCAGCCCGGCGTCCGACTCGATCAGCAGGCAGCGCAGGTGCATGGGGATGCGGTTCTGTTCGTCCGGCTGGATGACCCGTTGCCACAGCATGCGCGGCACCACGCCGAACGCGGCCCCGCCGTCGGTCCAGAAGATGCCGTCGCTGACCAGGTGCACGCGCACCCGCCCTACCTGAAATGTCTGCGGCGCCACTACGCCTCCGCTTCGGGTTTGTCCGCGGCCGGCGCGCGCCGGCCGCGGCGGTCGAGCATCGCCAGCGCGCGATCGGCCCGCTGCCCGACGGTCCCTTCGATCAACCGGCTCTGGTCCCCGCGCAGCGCCTGGAGCGCCGCATATGCCGCTTCGTTGCCCACCTGCCCCAGCCCGCGGGCCGCATAGCCGCGCACCTGGGGATCGGGATCGGCCAGTGCCGCGAGGAGCTGCGGTTGGGCATCCGGATGAGGTGCACGCGCCAGCGCAGCCGCCAGTGAGCGGCGCACCAACAGCGGTTGGCCGGGCTGGGCCAGGGCTTCGGCCAGCGGCAGGGCCGCACCCGGCTGCTCAAGACGGCTCAACGCATGGGCTGCCGCGCGAATCACCCGCGTGTCCAGGTCATCGAGCAGCGGCAGCAGCGCGGGCAGCGCTGTCGGGTCGGCCATATGCGCCAGCCCCTCTGCAACCGCCGCGCGCACCTCCGGAGCAGGATCAACCGTCCTCGGCAGCAACTGCTGCGTCGCAGCCTCTCCGCCGAGCAGGCCCAATGCCTCTGCGGCACCCGCGCGGCGCAGGGGTTCAGAGTCGTCCAGGCATGCCACCAAGGGGTCGAATACGCGGCCGACTTCCTGCCTGGCGAGCGCCTGGATGGCCTGCCAGCGGACAAACTCCTCAGGATCGACCAGCGCGTCAATCAGCGCGGCCACGGCTTCCGGGCTGCGCATCGGATGCTGGCCCAGCGCGGCCGCGGCCTGCCAGCGCTGCCTGGGCGCGGCCGCGTACAGCGCCTCGACGCAGCCCTGCTCGCTGACTGCGCTCGCCGCACGCCGCCAGCTCGCCAGCTGGGCCCACTGCCTGCGGCCCCATGCCTCGCCGGCCCGGAGAATCTTCCTCAGCCGGTCGCCAAGTGATTTGCTCATGCTCTGCTCAGGCTTACCGAATCTCGATGGTGGTCTGGCAGGGCGGCGGGAAGTTGCCGCTCGTGTCCACCACGACCACGCGCACCGAATAGATGCCCGGCGGCAGCGCGCTCGCGTTGAGCACGCCAAGCTGGCCGCCCTGCACGGGCTGGTCGCGGCCATCGAAGTAGGACCACACGCCCGGGTTGGCCCCTGCGCCGTACTCCAGCTTATAGAACTGGAAGTTCTCGTGCGCCGCCGTGCCGATGATAGGCACCATGCCGGAAACCTGCGCACCGACCCCCGGGGAGGTGATGACTGCGCTCCCGGTAGGACATTGCGGCCGCTGGACCACGGGCGCGGCCGCGGTCGGCGACTCTGCGGGCGGTGGAATCGGCGTACGCGTGGGCCGGGCGGTGGGCGGCGGGCGGCGCGTAGGCGTCTCCGGCGTGAGTTCCGTCTGCGGCAGCGTCGGGGTGGCCGTCGGCGTGCCTAATGCTGAGGCCGCCATGAAAGTCGGCGTTGCCGTGGCGCGGTCAGCCTCCACCAGCGGGCGCACGGCCTCAGCCACGACCGTGCTGAGCAGATAGACCACACCCATCAGCATGATCAGGAGGAAGGCGACCCCCCAACTGCTGTACACCCGGTTCAGCGCGGCCTCACGTTCCAGCGTGAATACGGCATAGCGCCGCTCGCGCCGCGCCAACAGCACCACGCGCAGATACCACAACGCGACGAGCGCGCAGACGCCGTACACCCACGCGGCGTACTCTCGAATGAAGTCAACGATGATCGCCATAAGCTATCAGACGCCCGCAAGGGTCATCTGGTTCTCCTAAGACAGGCCTTCCAGAACCCCGCGCACGACGGCAACCATCTTCGGGGCCATCACCTTCCCGGCTGCCAGCACCTCAGCGTGATCGGCCTCCTCGGTCGCATCGGGATCGGCAGTCGCCATATTCGAAATGCCGCTGATGCCCAGCACGCGCAGCCCCATATGCCGCGCCACGATGACCTCCGGCACGGTTGACATGCCGCACGCGTCGCCCCCGATGAGCCGCAGGAAACGCACCTCCGCCGGCGTCTCATACGTCGGCCCGCCCAGCCCGACATACACTCCCGTGCGCAGCTCGATGCCCAGCCGGGCCGCAACATCCAGCGCGAGACGGCGCAGCGCCGGGTCATAGGCCTTGTTCAGCGCAGGGAAGCGCGGGCCGAGCGTGTCGTCGTTTGGGCCCCAGAGCGGGTTGCCGCCGGTCATCGCCATCAGACCGATGTGATCTGTGATGAGCATCAGGTCGCCCGCGCGGAAGGCCGGGTTCAGCCCGCCCGCCGCGTTGGTCACGATCAGCGTCTCGATGCCCAGCTCGCCCATGACGCGCACGGGCAAGGTCGCGTGCGGCAACGAAATGCCCTCATATGGATGCGCGCGGCCCTGCATGATGAGGATGCTCTGCCCCGCCAGCTCCCCAATGACAAGCTGCCCGCTGTGCCCGCTCACCGCGGGCCGCGGGAAATGCGGAATCTCGGCATACGGGATGCGGTCCGCGTGTGCAACCTCGTCTGCCAGCGCCTGCAAGCCGGAGCCGAGGATCAGGCCGGTGCGCGGCCGGTGCGCAGTGCGCGTACGGATGAACTCCGCCGCCTCCCGATAGTGTGTCCGGTTGAAGACGGTGGGATGGCCCACGTCGGCGGCGCTCACGAGACCCTCGCTTCGGTGGCGCGGGGGTGCGCCCCGTCGTAGACCTCCCGCAGATGGCCCTGGGTGATGTGCGTGTACACCTGCGTGGTGGAGATATTGGCGTGGCCGAGCAGCTTCTGCACTTCGCGCAGGCCGGCCCCGCCGTTGAGCATGTGTGTCGCAAAGGAATGGCGCAGCGTGTGCGGTGTGACGCGGTCCTCCAGCCCCAGTTGCTTGGCATAGCCCTTGATGATCAGCCACAGCCCCTGGCGGGTCAGGCGCTCGCCGCGCGGGTTGAGAAACAGGGTCGGCTCGTCCTTGTTCTGCCCCAGGAGCGCGGCCCGGCCCTTCGCCAGGTAGGCCGCGACGGACTGCGCGGCCTCCGCGTACAGCGGCATGACGCGCTCCTTGTTGCCCTTGCCCACGCAACGGACCGAGCCGGCCTCCAGGTCGATGTCGTCCAGTGCCAGCCCGGCGACCTCACTGACCCGCATCCCCGTGGCATAGAGCAGCTCCAGCAGCGCGGTATCGCGCAGCGCCTTCGGCGTTTCGCCCACTTGCCCCGGCTGGGCCAGCAACTGGTCCACCTCTTCCGGCGTCAGGGTCGTCGGCAGGTGCTTCTTGACCTTTGGGGAATCGAGATCATCGGCGGGATTGTCTGCCAGCGCGCCGGTGCGCAGCAGGAACCCGCAGAACGACTTCATGGCCGCCACCTTGCGCGCCACTGTAGCCGAAGCATACTCCCGCTCCTTCAGCCACAGGATGTAATCGATCAGGTCATTGCGGGTCAGTTCAGCCCAGCTTTCAGCGGGATCGGTGTCGGAATCCAGCCGGCCCAGCACGTAATCCTGAAATTGGGTGAGGTCATTCCGATAGGCCGCGGTCGTATTTTCGGAGCTGCCTTTCTCCGTCGTCAGGTAGTCAAGGAACTCCTGGATTTTATCTTCCATTCGGTTTCTCCCTTGCACTGCGCGATTGAACAACCGCGATTCTAGCACACACTTTGCATAAGAACCAAAACTCCCCTCAGGGTTCGCCAACGGCGATAAAGTATCCGTTCTCCGTAGTGACGTACAGCCGCCCCGGCGTCAGCGCGCCGCCGGTGACGATGCCCGCACCGCGCTCCAGGCCCAACTGCCAGATGGGTTCTTCCATCCCCTCGCTGATGACCAGGCACTCGGGAACGGTGGCCCGGTCCGAGCCGCAGATGTACGCGCGTCCGGCTGCGTCCAGTCCGATCACGCGGGGGCTCCGCTGCGGATAGCGCAGGTGCAGCAGCAGCCGGCTGTCGGGGCTGAGCATCACATACCGCAGGTCATCCCACGCGCTGCCGTAGAGCAGCCATACGCGGCCCTGCCCGCTCACGCCTGCGTCGTAGGGCAGGAAGATCGTGGCTGCCTGCCAGTTCCAGGTGATCTGGCCGGTGCGCCGGGGGCCTTCCGCCGTCATTTCCCAGGGATAAACGCCGTGGCCCTCGCGCAGGTACGTCTTGCCATCCCCGCCGATGATGTATGCCGCGTTGATGCCAGCCTGTCCCGGTGGAACGACCGCTCTGAAATCCGCCAGGCGGCCCGTCTGCCGGTCGAGCACTGTGTCCATCACAAAGAGCCAGCGTTCGTCCACATCGAGCCGGGGCCCGACCTCGCCCTGGCCGGGGAGCACGTCGCTCGTCCAGACGGCCTGGCCGTCGGGCGCGACGGCTTCTACGCGAGTCACCACCGTGTAATACACCGTGCCGTCCTGCGCCACGACCGGGCCGGAGCTTGCGCGGCGTCCGGTGGCCGAGCGCACCCGCCAGAGCTGATCGCCCGTCAGGCTGAAGGCCGACAGGCCGCCGGCCCCATCGGTCACGTACAGGCGGCTGCCCTCCGGCCCTACCCCCAGGGCCAGCGGACCAACCGCCTCCGCGGGCAGCGCAGTCTGCCATAGCAGCTCGCCCGCACGGGTGAGGGCATATACATGGCCGCCCTTCGCCGCCACATAAACGTTGCCCGCAGCATCCACGACGGGGCTGCCGGGGAAGCCGGTCTCGTCGGACAGGAACCAGCGCACCGCCGGTGTGACCAGCTCCGTCTGCGGCGCCAGTGCGGACCCATACGCATCGTGGCGCTCCGCCGCCCACAGGTGCCCGCCCGGCACAGGCAGGCTCGCCTGCACAGCCGCGCCGCTCAACTCCGGCGCACTCCCCTGCCAGGGCTTCCAGATCAGCACCGCAGCCGCCACCAGCAGCAGGGCCAGCCCGCCGCCGGCCACTTGCCGCCGGCCAGCTCCGTCCGTGCCGAGCAGGGCCTCGTCCAGCCAGTCGCCGGCCGCGCCGAACACGCGCCCCAGCCCGTGAGCCCGGCGGCGCGCGGGCCGCGCCAGTTGCCGCCGCAGCCCTTCACCCATGAGGTTGAAGCCGAGCATCGCCACGAAGATGAGCGTGCCGGTCGCGACGGTGGCCCACGGCTTGAGAATCTGCCACGAGTCGGACAGCATCTGGCCCAGCTCGGGGCTGCCGCTGACCGCCGTCGCGGAAAAATCGCCGGTCACGACCCAGTACGCGCCGCCGATGTAGTAGCCAAGAAAGCCGAGCGCAGCCACGACCATCAGCGTGCCGCCCGCCTCGAACGCGAGCAGCATCCCCCACAGCGGCATGATCTGGCGCAGGATGTGGCGGAACACCGTCTCCGCGCCGGATGCGCCGAGCGCGCGCGCCGCCTCCACGTAGGGTTGCCCCTTGAGGAGCCGCGTCTGCTCGCTGACCAGCCGCGCCGTGTCCGCCCAGCCCGTGGCGGCCAGCCCGATGATGAACGCGGGCAGCCCGCGCTGCACGCCCACGGCGGTGATGACGGCCAGCGCCGCGATGATGGTCGGGATGGTCAGCCCGACCGAGATGAGCGCGTTGGGGATCCGGCTGGCCGTGCCCGCAGACCAGCCCGCCCACACGCCGATGAGCAGCCCCAGCCCCAGGCGCATCACCGCGACGAGCGCCACGAGGATAAGCGTAGGCCGCACGCCCCACAGCAGCCGGCTCAACAGGTCGCGGCCGAACCGGTCTGAACCCAGGGGGAAATCCGGCACGGTGAGGGGTGGATAGGGCGGATAAATCCATGTGTCGCCCACGAGCACGCCCACGTGCGTCGCAATCGGGTCCTGCGGCGCCAGCGACGGCCCGGCGACGGCCAGCACTGCGATGAACGAGAGCAGGAGCAGCCCCACTGCCAGGGGCCAGTTGCGGAGGGCCGCCTTACGCATAGGCGCTGTCCTCCGCCTGCTCGGTCGCCGCGCGCAGCCGGGGGTCCGCAACGCGCGCCGCAATCCCCGCCAGCAGATCTCCGGCGAGGAACACCGCGGCCAGCACGGTGAGTGTGGCAGCCAGCAGCGGCGCGTGCAGAAAGGTGACACGCGGCCCGGCGGTCGATTCCGGTGCGAGCAGCGTCAGGGCCAGTTGGCGGCCCAGCCCCGGCCACGAGAAAATCCACTCGACCAGGATCAGCTCACCGATCATCAGGCGCAGCGCGGTAAAGACCGCAGTCGCCACCGGCGCGATGATGTTGCGCAGCGCATGGCGCCGCCGGATCATACGCAGCGGCACGCCCACGCTCCGCGCCGCGGTGACGTACATCTTATCCATCTCTGCCGCGAGCAGGCTGGCCGTGACCTGCGCGACCTGCGCAGCGGGCCGCGCGGCCAGCACAACCGTCGGCAGAATCAGATGGGCGTCCCAGCCGAACCCCTGAATCGGCGGCGGCTTGATGACCGAGCCATGAATGAGCAGGCTGAGCACGGCCAGGACGGCCAGGCTGCCGATGTAGAACGCAGGCATGGCGAGGCCGAGCGTGGTTGCCATCGTCAGCCAGGCCGCGATGCCCGGGGGCTCGCCGCGCACGGCCACCAGCCCCAGCGCCACGCCCGCTATCGTGCTGAGCAGCAGCGCCACGGCCAGCAGCCCCAGGCTGGCGCCGGCTGCCGCGGCGACCGTCTGCAGCACCGGCGCGCCTGCCGGCGGGATCGCGCCCAGGTCCAGCCGCAGCGCATCGCGCAGATATGCGCCGTAGGCGGGCAGCAGCGGCGCGGCCTCGCGGTTCAGCGCGACGAGCGGGTTATTGGCAAGTTGCAACGGCCGGATGAGGTGTGCGTAAGCATAGCCGGCAAAGTTAGCGAGCAGCAGCACGCAGGGAATCAGTGCCAGGCGGCGCAGGATGTAACGCGTCATGGGTCACGGCTCACCGCGCAGCGTACGCCAGGCCGGCAGGGTGTCGCGTTCATCCCACCAGTCCGGCGCATCGCCCCAGCGGTAGCGGATGAAGTCCAGGGGCTTTTCAGGGACGGCTGCCGCCTCGTCAGGCCGCATCCGGTTGGCAATGAACCCCGCGATGGGATAGTCGTCTGCCCGCTCCAGCAGGGCCCGGTGCAAGGGCGCAGGATCATAGCGCACCATGCGCAGCGTGGCCTGCCAGCCGGTCGCCGCCGACCAATCCAGCAGCGCATATTCGGCGCGTCCCTGCTCCTTGCCCTTGCCGCGGCCGTAGCTCAGGCTGCCCGTATTGACGATGAGGGTGCCCCGGCCCTGGTTGCCGTTCGCCCCCGGCACGAACCGGCGCAACAGCGCGTGCGTGTGGCCGCAGACGACGACATCGGCATCCGCGCCGCCGAGCAGCTCGCGCACCCGCTCGTCGGTCTGCGACCAGGGCGAGCGTTCCTCGCCGGGTCGCGGCAGGAAGGGCAGGAACGGATTGCCCGGCACACCATGGACGATGAGCAGGTCCTCCAGGCGGCCCCCGGAGAAGGCGACGTACTCCGGTCGCGCCGCCAACCACGCCACGCGTTCCGGTCCCAGCCGCGCGCGCTCCCACCTGACCACCTCCTGCGCCAGCGGCATGTTCCAGTGCGCGGGCCAGAGCGATGTCTCCCACAGCGCAACGTAGAGCTCCGCATTGCCGAGGATGCACTGGCAGGGGATGCTGCGCAGCAGGTCCACGACCTCCGCGCCCCAGGGGAGCTTGTACACCAGGTCGCCGGTGACGACGAGCGCGTCGGGCCGCTGGCTGCGCAGGTCAGCGAGCACCGCCTGGAGCGCAAACAGGTTCCCGTGGATGTCGCCAAAAACTGCGATGCGCATGGTGGACTATATCAGCAGCCGTGCCTGGCCGGTCTCCAGCGCCAGCAGCCGCGCCTTCATCGCGAGACCGCCGGCATAGCCGTGCAGGCTGCCGTCCGAGCCGATGACCCGGTGGCAGGGGATAATCAGCGGAATCGGGTTGCTGCCGAGCGCGGCCCCAACCGCCTGGTAGATGCCCTGGCCGCTCCCGCCGACCTGCCGCGCAATCCACGCATAGGTGCGCGTCTGCGCGTAGGGTATCTTGGCCGCGATGGCCCACACGGTCAGCGCGAACGAAGTATGCCCGCGCAGGTCCAGCGGCACATCGAACTCTTGCAGCGCCCCCGCAAGATAACCGCGCACCTGCCGCGCCGCAGCCTGCAACAGCGCTTCGGGCCCGCCGGCAGCCTCCCCCGTCGCGGCCGCAGGCTCGAACTCGACCAGCGGCACATCCGGATAGTCGTAATGGACCGCGCGCAGCGCGGCCGCGCGCGTGGCCGAGGGCAACGTCAGGAGGCGCAGGCCGCGCTCGGAGGCCACGAGGCCCACCCAGCCCCAGCCCGCGCCGGTCGCCGGATACGGCGATGCTGCCTGCGCATCGTTCAGCGCGCCGCCGGTCTGCACGTCCTCATCGACTGGCACGACCATCGCCCGCAGTTCATCTGTCATGGCTGCCCTGTTCTCCTTGCACTTGCCCCGTCCTGCGTGCGGCCAGCCGCATAACAACCAGGCCCGTCAGCACCATCACGACCGCAGCCCAGGCCACCGCCACTGCGTAGCGCAGCACCCCTGAAGCCCACAGGTCAGGCATCAGCAGCGCCAGGCCGGAGGTGACGAGCGCGACCGGCAGCACGCCGTTCAGGGCCAGCACAAGCCCCACCTGCGGCTGGCGCAATGCCGGTTTCCGTCCCAGCCGCATGCTCAGCCAGGCGACCATCGCCATCGGAAAGATGACCCCGGCGATGAGGACCAGGATGCCCGCCACGGTCTGCACAGCCGCCTCCTGTACCCCTCAATCGAACGAGCCGCGCAACCGGGCGCGCCAGATGCGCCAGACCATCTTCAAGAACAGCACGCTGTCATGCACCGGGCGGAAGTGGCTCTTCTTGTCGTTGTAGATCGTCTTGATCGGGACCCAACCCACACGGAACCCCGCGAGTTGTGCGCGAAGGAGAATCTCGACCTCGGCCTCGAAGCGGCTGCTGCTGGGCCGCACCTTCGCCATCACATCGCGACTGAGCAGGCGGTAGCCGCTCTGGTTATCGGGAATCGGCTGGCCCATCGCCCAGCCGAGCAGCACCGTGCCCACCCGATTTCCGAACTGGCTCTTCGGCGGCATCTCACCGAACGTACGCTTGCCGATGATGATGTCGCCCTGCCCGGCACGGAACGCCTCGATGAACAGCGGAATCTCGTCCGGGTCGTGCTGGCCGTCTGCATCGAGCGTGATGGCCGCGGCAACCCCGCGCGCCACCGCATAGTCGAAGCCGGTGTTGAGCGCCTTCCCCTTGCCCTGGTTCACCGCGTGAGCCACCACTTTCGCGCCTGCCAGCGCGGCGGCCGCGGCGCTCCCGTCGGTCGAGCCGTCATCCACCACGACCACCGGCACATGAGCGAGCGCGCGCTTCACGACCTCTCCGATATACTTGGCCTCATTATAGCAAGGGATCAGGGCGATGATTTCGCCCGTTTGCGCGGCCCGCGCCTGTGTCTCTGGCATGGCTGTCTCCTTCAGTACGGCGACGTATACGCTGTCGCCAGTGTACCGCGGGAAGGGGGCTGCGTCAACCTAACCCCGCAGCGCCTCTGTAGGACGGGTTGGCAACCCATCCCACAATAACATACAAACACGCTTATAAAACATAAGATGTTTGGCATCTGGCCCATTCTGTGCTATCATCAGGGCAGACATGCACAACAATCAGGCGCGCAACAGCTCGGACGCCTGCGGAGATGGCGATGGCAGACAGTGAATTGAACAAGGCACTCGGCGACCAGTTGCAACCGACGCGCCGGCGCATCCTCCTGGCCCTGAAACAGCGCGGCGGCATGACCGCAGCCGAGCTGGCCGAGCTGCTCGGCATCACCAGCATGGGCGTGCGCCGCCATCTGACGACCCTGGAACGCGACCGGCTCGTGGATTACGAGCTGGTGCAGCGCGGCAAGGGCCGGCCGAGCTATGTCTACCGGCTGACCGCCCAGGCCGAGAACCTGTTCCCCAAGAACTACGCCGGGCTGGCCAAGGAGCTCCTGGGCTACCTGGCGAACCGCGACAGCGGCAGCGAGATCATCCAGTTATTCGACCAGCGCGCCGACCGCCGTATCCGGCAGGCGCGCGCGCAGCTTGAGGGCAAGTCGCTGGCTGACCGCGTGGCCGGGCTGGCCGACATCCTCAACAACGACGGCTACCTGGCCGAGTGGCAGCAGGTGGATGCCAACACCTTCCTGCTCAGCGAGCACAACTGCGCCGTCCACGAAGTGGCGGCCGAGTTTCGCGCGGCCTGTCATTCCGAGTTGAGCTTCCTCCGGGCCATCCTGCCCGACGCGGACATCACGCGCGAGGAGCACCTGATGGCCGGCGACCTGAGCTGCACCTACCGCATCTGCCGCACCGCCTGACCGGCCATGAACCATCCCTTCATCGCCGCACTGGAACCCGACCTCTTCTTCGCCGTGCGCATCGAGAGCGCGGCGAAGGCTGCGGGCGCGCGGGCCGTGGTGGTGGACAATGCCGCCGCGCTGTGGGAAGCCATCGAGCACTGGCCCGAACTCATCCTCGTGGACCTGTCCGCGGGCGACTGGGAAGAGGTGGTGCGTCGCGCCAAGACCTTCCCGCACACGAAGGCCATCCCCATCGTGGCCTTCGGCAGCCACGTCGATACGGCTACCCTGCGGGCCGCGCGCGAAGCGGGCTGCGACCACGCGTGGGCGCGCTCCCGCTTCACCTCCGAGCTGCCCGACCTGGTGCGCGAGACGCTGCACCCGCCCATCCGGCACGTGGCGGGGTGGGACGAGCCGCCGCCCGCCGCGCTGCGCCGCGGCATCGAGCAGTTCAACGCAGGCGAGTACTGGGAATGTCACGAGACGCTGGAGCACCTCTGGAACGCAGAGCCGCGCGCCGTTCGCGACCTCTACCAGGGGATCCTGCAGGTCGGCGTGGCGCTGCACCATCTCCGACAGGGCAACTACGCAGGCGCAATCAAGATGTTTCGCCGGGGCCTGCCCCGCCTGAAGGACCTGCCGCCCGTCAGTCAGGGCGTGCCCGTCCACGAATTTGCCGCGGCCGCGCGGGCCGTCCACGACGCCGCGGTCAAACTCGGCCCGGACCGGCTCGACCGGCTGGACCTGCCCTTCCCCCAAATCAGCTTCCGCGAGACGGCCTGACGCGCGTCCCCAATGGTGCAAAAGTCTATCGGGGCAGTTTTGCCGCCTTTGGCAGCAAAACTGCCCCGGGGGGTACGTTTCACGTTGGGGGCGCGGCCAGCGCGGATAAACGAATGCGCTGGCGCGCCACGAATACGCGAATCGTGGGCGCCGCGGCGGGATATTCGTGTATCCGTGCCCGGCGCCGCAGCGCCATTCGCGTATGCGCGCTGGCCGCGTTCGCCCCCAGTATGAAACGCGCCCGGCCCCGGGCTCACGATATCCCTTGACAGGCAACCTATGGTATAATCTACACAACACAGAACATTTGCGCGGCCAGAGCGCAGCGATAAACTATGGCAACACGACGTAAGAAACCCAAGCCACCGCCCGGGCCAGACCTGGGACAGTTCCTGAGGGGCGAAATCATCGGCAGCCTGCTCGTGCTGCTGGCAATTGTCATGTTCCTCAGCCTGCTGTCGCCCAATCGCGGGCAGGTCACGGGGGCCATTATCGGGGTGATGCAGGCCCTGTTCGGGGTGGGCACGTGGTTCGTCCCACTCCTGCTTGGCGCGCTCGGCATCTGGCTCGCGCTGCGCCACGTCACCGAGGCACAGGGGCTCACTGCGTGGCGCATCGCCGGCATTCTCGGCCTGCTCATCGCGTTCGAGGGCTTCGCCCACCTGGTCGCCGGCCTCCCGGACCCCTCCATCCCGGGCAATGAGACCCTGGGCGGCGGCGCAGTCGGCTGGCTGTTCAGCCAGGGGCTGATTCTTGCGCTGGGGCTGCCCGCGGCCATTGCCACCCTCCTGGTCATCGCCTTCTTCTCGGTCATGGCCGTATTCGGCCTGACTGTGACCGATGTCGGGCAGAAGCTCAGCGCGCTCGCCGCCGCCTTCCGCCGCGAGCCCGCCGGTCCCGAAGGCGTGCGCGTCAACCCGCCCCTGCCGCTCGGTGAGCCGGAGAACTTCCTGCAACGCTGGGTGCGCCGGCTGCGTGAGCGCCGCACGCCGCTGAACCAACCCGCACCGTTTCCGCCGGTCACATCTGGCCCGGCGACGCCGGCAACCTGGCCGGCCGACCGCCGCGCCACGCCCGCTGTCCGACCCGCGCCCGGCCAGAAACCTGCGCTGCCAGGGGCATCCACCGGTGCAACGGCCACCGGTGGAACGCCCGCCGCACACCCGGCGTCCCCGGCGCTGCCTCAGCCGCGCATCATCGGCGGCAGCGGCCAGACCTGGCACCTGCCCGTCCTCTCGGAGATTCTGGAAGACAGCACCGAGCAGGACATCAAGCAGGAAGACCTGCGCAAGCGCATCGAGATCATCGAACACACGCTGGCGGGGTTCGGCGTGCCGGTGCAGGTGGTCGAGGTCAACCAGGGGCCGGCTGTCACGCAGTTCGGCCTGCGGCCCGGCATCATTGTCCGCAAGGACCGCAAGGGCGAGGAAAAGCAGATCAAGGTGCGCGTCTCGCAGATTCAGGCGCTCTCCAATGACCTGTCGCTGGCGCTCGCCGCCTCCCCCATCCGCATCGAGGCGCCTGTGCCGGGCCGCGATTTCGTCGGCGTCGAAGTGCCGAACGTGACCATCTCGCAGGTCTCGCTGCGGGGGGTGATGGAGTCGGAGGAGTTCGGCGCGACCAAAGGCCCGCTCCTGTTCGGCCTGGGCCGCGATGTCTCCGGCCAGCCGATGGCGACGGACCTTGCGCGCATGCCCCACCTGCTGATTGCCGGCGCGACCGGCTCCGGCAAGTCGGTCTGCATCAACGCGATCATCAGCTCCATGCTGCTGCGCCACACGCCCGACACGCTGCGCTTCCTCATGGTGGATCCCAAGCGCGTCGAGCTGACCGTCTACAACGGCATCCCGCACCTGATTGCGCCGGTCGTCGTGGATGTCGAGCGCGCCGTGCCCGTCCTCCAGTGGGCCACGCGGGAGATGGAGCGGCGCTACAAGCTGTTTGCCAAGATGGGCGCGCGCAACATCGAGGGCTACAACGAGAAGCTGGCGGCGCGCGGCGAACCGCCGCTGCCCTACATCGTCATCGTCATCGACGAACTGGCCGACCTGATGCTCTCCGCGCCGGAGGATGTCGAGCGCTACATCTGCCGCATCGCGCAGATGGCGCGTGCTACGGGCATGCACCTCGTGCTGGCAACGCAGCGCCCCAGCGTTGACGTGGTCACCGGCCTCATCAAGGCCAACTTCCCGGCCCGCATCGCGTTCGCGGTGACCTCCCAGGTGGATAGCCGGGTCATCATCGACACGCCGGGCGCGGAGCAGTTGCTCGGCCGCGGCGACATGCTGTTCATGGCCCCCGATTCGAGCAAGCTGCTGCGCCTGCAGGGCTGCTGGGTGTCGGATCGGGAGACGCACCGCCTCGTGCAGTACTGGAAGGGCGCGCGCACCTTCACCGAGCCGGAGTCGCTGATGGGCGGTGAAGAAGGACAATACATACCCGCCGGCGATGACGGCGCGGGCGGCCAGCCGGAGAGCGGCGGGCTGGAGCCGCTGTACCTGCCGGGGCAGGAGACGCTGCAGCAGCCGCTCTGGCAGGACGTGGCCGCGAGCCAGTCCACGCCGGAAGGCCGTGACGATATGTACCGGCAGGCCGTCGAGGAAGTGCGCCGCGCGGGCAAGGCCAGCATCTCGCTGCTGCAACGCCGGCTGCGCATCGGCTACTCGCGCGCGGCCCGGCTGATCGACCAGATGGAAGCAGACGGCATCGTCGGCCCGGAGCTGGGCGGCACGCGCGGCCGTGAAGTGCTGCCCGAACGCACCCAAAACCAAGCCTCCAACTGATCTCACGCAAAGTCGCAAAGGACGCAGAGCTAGTTCTTTTCTTTGCGTTCTTGGCGTCTTTGCGTGAGAATCAGCCAGATCATCCCATCCCGGAGTGCCCATGACCTCACGCCTTGCCAGCAGCGTGCTGGCCGCCATCCTCCTCGTCTACCTGCTGCTCGGCGCGGCCTTCGCCAGCCTGACCCCGGCCTGGCAGGCCCCGGATGAGCCGGCCCATTACAACTACGTCCGCTACGTTGCTGAAACGGGCAATTTCCCGGTCCTCCATATGGGCGACTACCCCCACGCTTACATGGAGCAAATCAAGACCGCGGGCTTCCCGCCGGGCATGCCCATCGACACCATCCGCTACGAGTTCCACCAGCCGCCGCTCTACTACGTGCTGGCCGCGCCGGTCTACAGCCTGGCGGGCGGCCACCTGACTGCGGTCCGCCTGTTCTCGGTCATCCTGGGCGCGGGCATCGTCCTGCTGGCCTACGGCATCGCGCAGCGGATCTTTCCCGCGCGGCCTGCGCTGGCATTGGGGACCGCGGCGTTCGCCGCCTTCCTGCCCCAGCACCTGGCGACCGTATCGCAGGTCGGCAACGATGTGCTGGCGGAGCTGCTGTTCGCCGCCGTGCTGTACGTGCTGGTGGGGTGGGTCGTGGCGCATCCTGAGCGGAGGCCGCAACGAGTTGCGGACGTAGTCGAAGGAGCGCCCAGACATCCTTCGACTGGCGACAGTGGGGAGTCAACGTTGCGCCGTTCACCCGCTCAGGATGCTTCGGCAGAGGAACCCAGGCATTCTGAGCCTGGAATGACTAAGCATCCTGAGCGGAGGCCGCAGCTTGCGGAGGCCGTAGTCGAAGGACGTCCCGCTCGGGACCTCTCCCCCTGGCTGCTTGGCCTGCTGCTCGGCCTCATCCTCATCACCAAGACCACCGCCTACATTGCGCTTCCGCTGGCGGGGGTCGTGCTGCTCTGGCGCTGGCGGCGCGAGCGCGCAACCGCGGCGGCCATCGCGCGCGACCTGCTGGCCGTCGCGCTGCCCGCCGCGCTCATCGCGCTGCCGTGGTATGCGCGCAACGTCTGGGCTTACGGCTGGCCGGACATTCTGGGCCTCCGCCGCCACGACGAGATTGTCGTCGGGCAGATGCGCACACCGGAATTCATCGCGCAGTTCGGACTGGCCGCATACTGGCGGCGAACGGTCGAGTGGACCTTCAAGAGCTTCTGGGGCGTGTTCGGGTGGATGGGCGTCTGGCTGGACAGCCGGTTCTATCTGCTCGTCGCGCTGCTGAGCGGGACCGCGCTGGGCGGGTTCGCGCTGCGCGTGCTGCCGTTTCTGGCCCGGCGCAACATGCCCGCCGCGCCCAAGTGTCGCGCCGCGTGGCTGTTCTCCCTCTCTGTGCTGCTGTCCCTGCTCGCCTATGCGTGGTACAACCTCGCCTTCCTGCAGCACCAAGGCCGCTACCTGTTCACCGCGCTCATCCCGCTCGCGCTGGCGTACGCGTGGGGCTGGGACGCCGCGCTGCAACCCCGGAATGCGCGGCTGCTGGCCGGCGCGCTCGTGGTGTTTGCCGTAGTCCTGGCCGCCTGGGGCATCCTGGGACCGGCCGGCCTGCCAAAGTGGCCGCTCGCGTTGACCGTCGCACTTGGCGGCGCGCTCGCAGTCGTCTCATTCCTCCCGTCCCGGCCGCGCGGCCTGGCGTACGCAGGCGTGTTCGCGCTGCTGCCGCTGCTGGCCGCATATGCACTCTATACAGGCATCGTGGGCCAATTGGGGTAGAACCCGCCCGCGCAGCCATCTACGGCGGCAGTGGTATAATGGCCCGGCCGTATTGGATGTACTCGAGTTCACGCGCGAGAGTGAGACATGATACCCATTCGTGATCGGATTCCGACCCACCGGTTCCCCATCGTTACCGTTGTGCTCATCCTCATCAACGTTGCCGTCTTCCTCTGGCAGATGCTCGTGCTGGGCACGGGCGGCGAGCAGGCCCTGCAGCAGGCCGTCCTGGAATACGGCGTGGTGCCTGCGCGCGTCGCCCAGGACCCGGGCCTTGGGACCTGGCTGACCTTCGTGACCTCGATGTTCATGCACGGCGGCATCATGCACATCCTGGGCAACATGCTCTATCTGTGGATCTTCGGCAACAACATCGAAGATGTCATGGGTCGGTTCTGGTTCACGGTCTTCTATTTCCTGACCGGCTTCGCCGCGAGCTTCGCGCAGGTGCTGTCCTCCTGGGGCTCCACCATTCCGGGCATCGGCGCCAGCGGCGCGATTGCCGGAGTCCTGGCCGCCTATCTGCTCTTCTTTCCGCGTTCCCGCGTGGACACCCTGATTATCCTGGGCTACTTCGGCCGCATTGCCTCCCTGCCCGCCATCCTGGTCCTGGGCGTCTGGTTCCTGCTCCAGCTCTTCAACGGCTTCCTGTCGTTTGGCGTATCCAGCACCGGCGGCACGGCCTGGTTTGCGCACATCGGGGGCTTCGTCGCCGGGCTGGTCCTCTGCCTGCCCTGGATTGCCAAAGCGCGACGCGTCCCGCTTCCGCCAGCGTATCGGCGGTACTAAGAGCGCCTCACATAGCCCGCCATCGTAGGGGCGAGGTGACCTCGCCCCTACCGCTTTGTTAGGCAGCGTTCTACCTGCATAGGAGCATCTGTATGCCTGCATTCAAGATCGAATCTCTACTCGCGGCCCGGCTGTTTCTCAGCCCGCAGTTGGCCGACGACCGCCTCTACTTCATCAGCAACCTGTCGGGCCGGCTCAGCCTATACGCGATGGACCGGGCCGGCAGCGTGCCGGAGCCGCTGCTGCCGCCCGACATCGGCCTGATGACGCCGGAGATGGTCGGCCCCATCCCGTTCTATGTCTTTCCCAAGCTCGGCAAGGTCATCGTGATGATCGACCGGGACGGCGACGAGAACTACCAGCCGTTCACGGTGCCGCTGGAAGGCGGCTTCCCCGAGCCCCTCTTCGGTGACCGCTTTGCGGGCATGCAGCTGACGCTGAGCCACTGCGATCCCGAGCGCAACCGCTTCTTCCTCGGCGTGGACCCGCGGCGCAACCCGAACATGGAGAGCTACCTGGTCGACCTCGAGACCGGTGAGCTGACCTTCCTCGGGACGAGCATCTACGGCAACCAGGTCGCCGGCGTGAGCGACGACTACGCGCGCGTTGCGCTGGTCGACGGCTATACCAGCGGCGACCACGTCCTCTACCTGTGGGAGCGCGGGCAGGAGGCGCGCCGCCTGCTCTACGGCAAGCCGCTCGAACAGCGCGCGGAGGGCGAGGAAATCCCGCTCAACGCGCTCGGCTCCTGCACCTTCACGCCGGGCGGCGGACTGCTGTGCTTTACCGTGCTGTTCGACGACCGCTATGGCCTGGGCTATCTGCCGCTGGGCGACCCGACCGCGATCCGGCCCGTCAAAATCATCGGGGCCGTGCATTCCGGGGATGGGGAACTGGAGGACGTCGAACACCTGCACGACGACCGTTACCTGCTCCGCTACAACATCGACGGCTGCACGTGGGCCTATGAAGGTGCGTTCGACGAGGCGCACGACCGCATGACGCTCGACCGGGTCATCTGCGGCCAGGGCGCGCTCGCGAACGGGGTCGCGCAGTCCATTCATTATGACAAAACGAGCGGCGACTATGCCGTGTCCTTCTCGACTGCGACCTCGCCTGCACAGATCTTCACGGTCACGCCCGCGAACGGCCCAGACGACGCGCCGGATGTCACGCAGCTTACGCGCGAGCGTGTGCTGGGCATCCCCGGTCACCTGCTCGCGCCCGGCGAAGACGCGTCGTTCACCAGCCATGACGGGCTGCGCATCTCCGCCCGGCTCTACCTGCCCGCGCCGGAGCTGGGCTTCGAGGGACCGCGGCCGGTCATCTTCTACATCCACGGCGGGCCGCAGAGCCAGGAACGGCCCGACTTCACCTGGTTCTCCATGCCGCTCATCCAGTTCTTCACGCTCAATGGGTTCGCGGTCTTCGTGCCCAACGTCCGGGGCAGCCACGGCTACGGCATGGATTACATGAAGCGGGTGGATCGAGACTGGGGCGGACTGGACCGGCTGGACCACGTCGCTGCGCACGCGCACCTGCACGCCGACGCCCGGCTGGATATGGCTCGCGTGGGCGTGATGGGCCGCTCCTACGGCGGCTACATGACGCTGATGCTCGCGGGACGACATCCCGAGCTCTGGCAGGCCGCGTGCGATATGTTCGGCCCGTACAACCTGTTCACCTTCCTGGAGCGCATCCCGGAGACGTGGAAGACGTACTTCTACCTTGCGCTCGGCCATCCGGAACACGACCGCGACTTCCTCATCGAACGCTCGCCCAGCACCTACCTGCACCAACTGGCCTGCCCGATGCTTGTCATCCAGGGGCGCAACGACCCGCGTGTCCGCGCGGGCGAATCGGAGGATGTGGTCAACGCGCTGCGGGCTCAGGGCAAGGAGATTGACTTCCTGGTGTTCGAGAACGAGGGCCACGACGTGACCAAGTATGAGAACAAGGTGCGCTGCTACAACGAGATCGTGGCGTTCTTCAAGCGACGTTTGACGGGTTGAAGGTTACAGGTTGGAATGTTGCAGGTTTGCGGGCGGAGGGATTGGCCTGCTGCACAATGAACCTGTAACTTTCCAACCTTCTAACCTGCAACCGATGGAGTGGGAGCAGCGTGGACAGACTCTTCTTCGCACTCGGCAGCCTGTCGGCCGCGATGGCCGTGGCGCTCGGCGCGTTCGGCGCACACGGTCTGCGCGCCCGCCTCGCAGCCGACCTGCTGGCAACCTTCGAGACGGGCGTGCGCTACCAGATGTATCATGCGCTCGCCCTGTTCATCGCGGCCTGGGCCATCGCGCGCTGGCCGGACGCGCGGCTGCCGATCGTGGCCGGCTGGCTCTTCATTGCAGGGACGGTGCTCTTCTCGTTCAGCCTCTACGCGCTGAGCCTGTCCGGCCTGCGCTGGCTGGGCGCCATCACCCCGCTCGGCGGCGTCGCGTTCATCGCGGCCTGGCTGTGCCTGGCCGCCGCAGCCCTGCGGCCGTGACCGACGACCTGCTGCTCCGGCGCAAGTGGACGCTGCGCGCGCACGGGCGGCAGGTCGTGTTCGTCAAAAAGCCCAACGAGAGCAGCACGCACGTCCTGATGAAGGCGCTGCTTTGGGCGCTGTACCTGCCGGTGTATCCGAACCTCACCGTCGAAATCGGCATCGGAGACCGGTACAAACCGGATGTCGTGGCGCTCGATACACAGGGGGAGCCGGTGTTCTGGGGCGAGGCGGGCGATGTCACCGTGGCGAAGATTCGTTCGCTCGCCCGCCGCCACCGGCACACGCATTTTGCGCTTGCCAAGTGGGATATGCGGCTGGCCCCCTATGCCGCCATCGTGGACGACGCCCTGACCGGGCTGGCCCGCACCGCGCCCTTCGACCTGCTCTGCTTCCCGCCTGACAGCGCCGACCGGTTCGTGGACGACGCCGGGGTCATCCAGGTCAGGCACGATGACCTTGTATGGCTCAGGCGTGACTCTGGTATATAATAGGGACATGGCAAAGCCTCGCATCGCTGTACCCGAACGCGAGTTGGCCGAATTTTGCCGGGCGAACGGCATTCGTTCGCTCGCGCTGTTCGGCTCAGTCCTGCGCGCCGACTTTAGGCCCGACAGCGATATCGATGTACTCGTGGAGTTCGATCCCGCGGTCCGCATGGGCCTGCTCGAATATGGACGCATCCAGCGAGAACTAGAGGCGCTCTTCGACCGCGAAATCGACCTGGTGCCCAAGAGCGGTCTCAAACCTCGCATTCGCGATTCAGTGCTTGCGAACAGTGAGGTCATCTATGCGCGATGAACGCCTGTATATGGGTGATTTCGGAACCGATCCTCTAGCTGACTGACTTCCCACTATGTCTGACCACGAAGCCCAACGCATTTACTATACGCTCTTCCGCCGCGAGATTCCGCCTGCCGTCGCAGAGCGGTTCGCGCAAGCCTCCGTGCTCCTGGAGGCTAACGTCCCGCCTGCGGACGTTGCCGCCTACCGCCGCGCAATCGCCTCAGGCGCGGACCTCGAGGCGCTTGAACTCGCCGCACGTTACACGCGCAAGTTGCCGCTCCTGACGCGCAAGCTGGGGCTCATGGCCTACCTGGCGGAGACCCTGCCTGAGAACCAGGCCCTCTTCATCAACGAACGCGCCAACTTCGTGGGCGGCCTTGTGCGCCTCGGCGTGGCCGTCCTGCACACCGTGTGGAAGATGGTCAAGGGCCTGTGGCTGCTGAGGCAGATGCGCCATGGTTGAGTCGCGGCCCATCATCATCGTCGGCTCCGGGCCGTCGGGCACGGCAGCCGCACTCCAGCTCGCCAACCTGGGGCTGCGCCCGCTCATGCTCGACGCCGGGCTGCAACGGACGCCGGACGCCCCGCGCGCCGAGGGCAACCTCTACGACTGGCGGCAGCAGCACGACAGCTTCGACCTGCAGATCGGCGCGGACTTCCGCGGGGTCAGCGACCTGCTGACCGGCGAAACGGGCATTGCCAAGCTGAACGCGCCGAATGCTGCCTACGTCGTCCGCGATGCCGAGCGGTTCGCGCCGGCGGATGCCGCGGGGTTTGCGGCCGTCCAGAGCTTCAGCTTCGGCGGGCTGGCGAACGCCTGGGGTGCGGGGCTCTATCGCTTCACCGACGCCGACCTGGCCGGTTTCCCGCTGCGCACAGCAGACCTCGACCCCTACACGGATGTGCTGACGCGCGAGATCGGCATCAGCGGCGCGGACGACGACCTCACGCCCCATTTCGGAGACCCGGCGGGCCTTCTGCCGCCGCTGGCCCTGTCGCACAACGCGGGCCGCGTGCTGGACGGCTACCGGCGAAAACGCGGCGCGCTCAACGCGCGGGGCGTCTTCATGGGCCGGCCGCGCGTCGGCGCGCTGCCCGAGCCGTATGATGGCCGGCCTGCGGTCGATTACAGCAACACCGAATTCTGGCAGGACCAGCCCTACCTGTACACCCCCGCGCTCACGCTGCGCAAGCTCATCGCCGCGGACCGCGTGAATTACCGCGGCGGCCTCCTAGTCGAGCGGTGGACCGAGACCGCGGACGGCGTGACCGTCCATGCCCGCGAGCTCGACGGCGGGGCAGCGGTCACGTTTGAGGGCGCGGCGCTGCTGCTGGCCGCGGGGGCCATCGGCACGGCCCGGCTCGCGCTCCAGAGCGCGGCGGACGAAACGACGCGGCTGCCCCTGCTCGAGAACCCTGCCGTCCAGATCCCGTTCGTCTTGCCCGCCAGCATCGGCCGCGGCCTGGACCGGCGCTGTTTCGGCCTGGTGCAGCTCAACCTCATCTGGGAGTCGGAGGCCTACGGCTGCCGCACGCAGGGCAGCCTGCTCGAAATCACCTCGCCCATGCGCGCCGAGTTCTTCGGCCGTTTCCCGCTGTCCGCCCGCGCCAACCTGACCCTGGTCAAGCACATGCTGCCCGCGATGCTCGTCATGCAGCTCTATTTCCCCGCCTCCGTGCAGCCCCCGGCCCGCCTCTGGCTCCAACCGAACGGCCGGCTGCGCATCGAGGGCCATCCCAATGCCATCGACCTGCGCAAGCTCGGCGGGCTGCTGGCCGCGCTGCGCCGGCTGGGGCTGTGGACGCACCCGATGCTCATCTACAAGCCGAAGACCGGCCACGCCATCCACTATGCGGGCACGCTGCCCATGCGCGAGGCGCCCGGCCGATACGAGTGCGACCCGCAGGGCCGGCTCGCCGGCACGCAGCGCGTCTACGTGGCGGATTCGGCAGGCTTCACGGACCTGTCGGCCAAGAACATGGGCCTGGGGATGATGGCGAACGCAATGCGCGTCGCGGCAGCCGCGGCGGTCGACCGGGGAGGCGCATGACGACGGCCCTCATCACGGGTGCGCGCGGGTTCATCGCGCGGCATCTCGCGCCGGTCCTGCAGGAGGCAGGCCTGCGCGTGATCGGCGTCTCGCGGCAGGCGGGGCCGCTGCCCGGCTGCGCGGTCGTCCACGCGGCGGCCCTCGGTGATTCGCTGGCTCCTCTGTTTGCCCGCGAGCGCGTCGACGCGGTGATCCACACCGCGCTCGACAGCCGCAGCCACGCGTACGAGACGAACGTCGAAGGGACCCGGCGCTGGCTGACCGAGGGGCAGGCCGCGGGCGCGACGACCCAGGTCCTGCTGAGCAGCCTCTCGGCGGACGCGGATGCCCGCGCGGACTACGGCCGCGCGAAGTACGCGCTCGAACAGGACTTTCTGGCTGCGGGGCAGATCGTGTTTCGGATGGGAGTGGTCATCGGGGAGGGCGGGATGTTCGCCCGCATGGTGGAGTCGGCCCGGCGCTATCCGTTCGTGCCCCTGCTGGACGGCGGCCAGCAGCTCATCTACGTCCTGGGCATCGACTTCCTGTGCCAGGTGCTGCGCGACACGATGCAGAGCGGCGGGACAGAGCTGCACGGCCGCGCATGGAACCTGCAGCAGCCCACACCGTACCCGCTGGCCGAGGTCATCACCGCCATCACTGCGGCCTATGGCTTTCGCCGCCTCCTGCTGCCCCTGCCCGCCCGGCCCATGGTCGGGCTGCTGCGCCTCTTCGAGAAGCAGGCGCTCATCCGCCTGCCCGTCACGAGCACGAACGTGGAGGGTCTCATCCAACAGGGCCGACGCGTGATCCCGTCGGACTTCGCTCGGTTCGGCTATGCAGAGGAATCGCTGGACGAGTTGATTCGCAGGGCGAGGCAGGCGCGCTGAGCCAGGAAAGCATCCTTCGGCGGAGCATCCTGAGCGGAGCAGCGCACGAGTGGCCACCAAGGGTGGCAGCTGCGCTGCGCAGTCGAAGGATGCGGCCTGGATAAAGACTGCGGCGCATCCTTCGACTACATGCGGCGCAAGAGATTGCCGCACTCCGCTCAGGATGCCTGGCTTTTACAGGAGTGTCAATTGACCAAACGCTTCATTGTCGTCGCCGGCAACATCGGCGCAGGCAAGACCTCGATCACCGAACGCGTCGGCGCACGGCTCGGCTGGACCACGGCGTTCGAATCGGTCGTGGACAACCCCTACCTGGCCGAATTCTACGCGGACATGCGCGCCTGGGCCTTTCACCTGCAGGTGTTCTTCCTCGGCCACCGCGCGCAGCAACACCTTGCGCTGGCGCGCGCGGCAGAGTCAGCCATCGTGGATCGCAGCATCTACGAGGACGCTTACATCTTTGCGCGCGCCCTGCACCATCTCGGTGACCTCTCCGAACGCGACTATCGCTCGTATCGCAACGTCTTCGACCTCATCGTCAGCCACCTGCCCCGGCCCGACCTGCTGCTCTACCTGCGCGCGCCCGTGCCGGTGCTGATGGAGCGCATCCAGAGCCGCGGCCGCGCGATGGAGAACAGCATCACGGCGGATTACCTCTCCCTGCTCGACAGCTTCTACGAGGAATGGATGCATGGCTTCGACCTGTGCCCGGTGCTGACGATACAGACCGACGACCTTGACTTTGTCCACAAGCCGCGCCACCTGGACATCGTCGTCGAGCGCATCCAGGACCGGCTCGCGGGCAAGGAAGACATCATCTTCAATCACGCCCCTTGATCAGCGCCAGCACTTCAGGCAGCAGCGCGGCATTCGTCGCCAGCCCCTCGCCTGCGCGGATCGAGACGTGGCCCTGCCAGTCGCCGAAGTAGCCGCCCGCCTCAGCCAGGATGGGCGGGAACGGGCCGGCATCCCACGCGTTCATCACCGGGTCCATCATGATCTCCACGCGGCCGGTCGCCACCAGCAGGTAACCGTAGGCATCGCTCCAGCCGACGCGGTAGTAAGCGCGGCGCGCCAGCCGCTCCCACGCCGCGGCCCGGCCGTAGGCTGCGAAGCTGCCCAGGTCGGTACAGGACAGATACGCGCGGCCCATGTCGCTCACGTCGGAGACGTGCGCGCGGCGGCCGTTCCACCAGCAGCCTTCGCCCGTCGCCGCGGCGAGCAGCTCATCCGTGCCCGGGAAGTAGGCCGCGCCGACCTCCGGCCGCCCCTCGATCTCCAGCCCCAGCAGCACACCGTACAGCGGCACCCCGCGCATGAACGACTTCGTGCCGTCGATGGGGTCGATGAACCAGCGGTGGCTCGCGCCCGCGTGCTCGGTGACGCCGAACTCCTCGCCCACGATCGCATGCTGCGGGTACGCCTTCTCGATACGCCCGCGGATGAGTTCCTCCGCCAGGCGATCGGCCACCGTGACCGGCGAGTCATCGGCCTTGTAGTCGGGGCTGAGGTTCGTGCCGAAGTAGCCGAGCGTCAGCCGCCCGGCGAGGTACGCGGTCTCCGCCGCAAAGGCCATGAGGTCAGCCAGGGAAGCCGGTAAGGACATGCGAATCACCTCCGCAAAGCATATCTGTTCACCATTACAAACCCGGTCTCACGGCGAAGCATAGCCTCGCACAGAAACCGGGTTTGTGACGTCTGATCCTTATCGGGCCGGATACGTCTCCGGCAGGATCGTGTCCAGCAGAATCCGGTGGAAGGCCTCATACTCCTCGAAGGCCACCGCGTGCGCCGCATTCTCGAACGAGAACATGCGCTTCTGCGGCGCCTCGAGCAGCTCGAACCACTCCAGGGCCAGGTCACGGCGGGCCGCCAGCTCGGCCTGGCCGTCCAGCATGTACACGGGCACCTCCAGGCGGGCCGCGTCGCGCCGGAAGTCGAGCCCCTGCAACTGCGGATACATGACCGTGAACATATCGATCAGGCCGCGCAGCACGTTCACCTTCTCGACCAGCGTGTACTCCGTGCCGAGCAGGCCGAACTGGTCCAGGCCGGACTTGCTGCCGCGGTCGATGTAGGATTGGGGCGGCGTGTAGGGCTGATACAGCCGGTCATAGTGGGCCATGACGAACCCGTTGGCGTACGGGATGTCGGCGTAGGGCGGCTCCTGGTACTTGCGCATCGCGGCCGCAAGCTGCGCATCGCCCGTCTGCTCCGCATGGGCCACCAGGCCCTGGTAGATGCGGCGGTCGGTCTCGGCCACGTTGACCATCTGGCCGCTGCCGATGAACGCATGATACAGGTCCGGCCGCTGCTGGACCGTCAGCACCCCCAGGATCGTCCCGTAGGACTCGCCCAGCAGGTAAATCTTGTCCTCGTCGAAACGCTCGCACAGGTACTCCGTGAGCTCGATCGTATCCGCCACGGCCTGCGCGGGCGTGATATCGGACGTCGGGTGCAGAGCGGTATAGGACTTGCCTGTGCCGCGCTGATCCCAGGCGACCACGATGAAGTCCCGTTCCAGGTCCTCGAAGATGACACGCGGGTGCGGCAGGCTGCTCTGGCCCGGCCCGCCGGCCAGGTACAGGAGGACGGGCTTATCGACGCTGTGCCCGCGCATGAGCACGCCTTGCGGCCTGCCGCCGATGGGCACGGTGGTCACTTCTGCGATGCTGCCCGCCAGCGGCTTGCCGGTCGCATCCAGGATCGGCGGGGTGCGGGCCGGCAGCAGGATCAGGACGATGAACGCAATCAGCATCAACTCTGCGCCGGCCATGGGCAGCCAACCGAGCAGGCTGCCCGGCCAGGCGGCCTGGCCCGCAAGCTGTCGCGCGAGGCGCATGCCGGGACCGACCGCAAACAGCATGGGCAGCAGGCCCACCAGCCCATGAAACCCGCGGCCCAGGATGAAGGCCAGGATGCCGAAGGTCTGGTCCAGCCGGATCGGCCCGACCGTCGGACCTGCCAGTTCGCGACGAGCCATCTCGACGGCTGCGATGTATGCCAGCGGGGCCACGAGCAGCGCCCACCGTGAGCGCATGAGCAGGCCGGCGATGAGGCCCACGGCCAGGCCTAGCGCCAGGATGATGATGGCCCGCCCGGCCGTCGTGGGGCCGTAGGGCATGGTCAGGGCTACGAGCAGGCCGGCCAGCGCCGCCAGCACGACGGTCGCCGCCGTACCTGCCCAGGGATGCTGCCAGATGGGGGTCAGGATGTCTTTGGTCATGGTTCCTCCTTCAGGTTGGCTGTACCACAGTACGAGCTATTGTGAAGAAGGTCGCGACCTGACCCGCTATCGCGTTCTTACGGCTTCAGCACCTCCGGCAGCGGCTGGCCCTCCGGCACGAAGCGGATGGAGAGCGAATTGACGCACTCGCGCGTATTCTTCGCGGTCAGCCGCTCGCCCACGAACTCGTGGCCCAGGTGGCCGTCGCAGTGCGCGCAGCGGATCTCCATGCGCCGACCGTCCGGGTCGAGCAGCCGGCGGAGCGCGCCCGGGTAGCTGTCATCGAACGCGGGCCAGCCGCAGCCCGCATCGAACTTGCTCTCGGATGAGAACAGCGGTGTATTGCAGCGCCGGCAGATGAACGTGCCGGGCTTGTAGAAGTCATCGTACTCGCCGGTGAAGGGCCGCTCGGTCCCGTGACGGACGATGACGTGCTCCTCCTGCGGCGTGAGTTTGTTCCAGGCCATGACGCCCTCCTGTGCTATTTGCCCGCGAGTATACCACAGCGTAACGGGCCCAACAGTTATGTCTCTTACTGCGCCACACCACCACGCGTCACATAATCGGAAATGCAAGGAGTTGGCAATGGCAGACAACAAGATCAAGATCAATCGGGCGCCGGTGCTGACCCTGTGGGCGACAGTCGTGGCGGAGCGGTTGGGCTATGACCGCGAGACCGCATTGACCCTCGGCAAGGCCGTTGCGGGGCTGAACGCGCAGTCGAAGGGACGGCGGCTCGGCATCTACGAGGCGAAGTCGGACGAGGAGAAGGCGCGGGAGCGCAAGGCGGAAGGTGACCGGGAAACCGAGTTCATCGACCTCCTCGGCCGCGGCATCCCCGCGGTCAGGACGCCGCAGGGGCTGCGCGCGGCGGTCAGCGGGGAGGTCATCCGCCCGGAAAGCGTCGAGAAGTATCTGCGGCAGAAGTTCGGTGAAAACCTGGACACCGTGCGAGAGGCGATGACTGCGCTGGCCGAGGCCCACACCCCCGCTGAGCTGGCGGGCCGGGCCTATGACCTGTATGAGGAGTTCCGGCCGTCCATTCCGGAGGGCAAGCGGGGCTGGGGCGCGCAGGGTGTCCTGGACCTGGAACAGATCCTCTCGCTGGCCAAGCACCTGTCCGGATAGCCCGTAGTCTAGGGCCTTGTGCCCGGCAGGACGCCCACAAGGGGCTATGCTACCCCAAGGCGGGACGCGGTTCGCCCTATCCGTCCGGTAGCACCGTGACCCGCCCACTCGACCCGTCCACGCGCACGCGCTGGCCGGTCTTGAGCCGGTGCGTGACGCGCGTAACCCCCACGACCGCAGGGATGCCGTACTCGCGCGCGACCACAGAGCCGTGCGTCATCATGCCGCCGACCTCCATGACCAGCCCGCCCGCAGCAAGGAAGAGCGGCGTCCACGAGGGGTCGGTGCCGGGGCAGACAAGGATCTCACCTGGCCGAAGCTGCGCGGCCGCGGGATTCAGGACAACGCGCACACGGCCCTCCACGACGCCCGGCGACACTGCGCTGCCCGTCAGCGTCGCGGCATCGTCCACCGAAGCCGCCGGCGCCTCATCGCTCACACCCTCGTAGAAGGCCTGCCCATCGTTCAGCAGGACGCGCGGCACCTGGCGGCGATGCAACTCGCGGTCGAAACGTGCCCGGCGCTCCCGCACCAGGCCGCGCAGAGCGCCGTAGTCGTACGCGCCAAAACCGCGCCCCTCCACGTCCGCAAGCTGGTGTAGTTCAACCAGGCGGAGGTAGAAGATATCTTCCGGCCGTTCGAGCACGCCAGCGGTCGCCAGGTCCGCGCCGGAGGCCAGCAACCCCTCGCGCGCCAGGCCGAACAGCCGGATGATGGTGAACTTCGGGCTCTCCCGCTGGCCGGCGAGCGCCCGCACGCGACGTGCAGCCCAACGCACCAGCCGCGCCTTGAACCATCCCCTGTGCAGCGGGCGGACGGCCGCGGCCAGCCGGTCCACCGCAGCCTGGGCCGCCTCCGCGCCGCGCGCAAAAACGGCATCGGGCGCCTGCGCAGTGTCGGCAATCTGCAGATAGCTGCGCAGCGCGGCGATGACGGGCGCCGGGTCTTCGCGCCAGCGCGTGCGGCCCAGGTCGATCTCGCCCACCCCGCGCATCCCATAGCGCGCCAGGAAATCATCCAGCACCGCCAGCACCACCGGCGGTAAGCCGCGCGCGGCATAAGCCGCGGCCAGCGCCGCATCGGGCTGCTCGAAAGCCGCCTGCGCGTCCGGGTCCACGGCAAGCTCGCGGGAGGCGTGCCAGAGCGCGAGGTCCATCTCGGTCGTCACGTTGTGCGGCAGCCCGCGCGTGATTTCGAGCGCGAGGGTGGGGCCGGCGGGCGTCTGCTCGGCCAGCCGATGCAGGATGTTCAGGCAACCCAGCCCCGGCGCGAAGCTGGGCAGGAGACGATAAAACATATACCGGCGCAGGAAGTCCGCGATGTCTTCCAGCAGGCCCAGCCGCTGCGCCAGGGTGACACTGGCGCCGGCGCGCCGGTCGAAATCCGCAACGCCCCGCTCGATGGCCTGTTGCGCCATGCGGCGGCTGCAGTCGGGCCGCACCAGCGCCGTCACGACGCGCGGCACCAGCGGCAGCAGGAAACGCGCCAGTTGGCCGCGGAAGCGCAGCGAGAAACCCGGCCGCACCGGCACGACGCCGCGATCTGCAAGCACCTGGCTGATGGCCTGGCCGATACCCGGCTCGATCTGACTGAGCGCGGCCAAGATGACCCTGCGCCCCGTGCCGCTGCGGAGCGGCGGCGTCAGGTCCACGAAGAGGCGCTCGCCTGCGGTGAACAGTGCGGTCTGCGTCGCATACGTCCGGTCATAGCCGAAGTAACGGCCCACGCGCGCGGCGAACGCGGCCAGGGTATCACAGCCCAACGGCGTGAACGGGGCAAGCACGCCCTGGAATGCGCCGATCGATGCGAGGATTTTCAGTTCGCCTGCCGGGTCCATCCCGTCCGGCAGCGGGTAGAGGGAGGTGATGGGCCGCGCCTGGACAATCCACAGCGTGCCCTCAGCCCACGCCCACTCGATGTCCTGTGGCATGCCGAAATGCGCGGCGATGCGTTCGCCCAGGGCGGCCAATTCGCGGATCACGTCGTCCGGCAGCACCGCGGCCTCACCGGCGAGGTGTCGCATGACCACCTGCCCTTGCGCCGGAACGACAACATAGTGATCGGGAGTCACTTGCCCGCTGACGAGCGCCTCGCCTAACCCGACCACCGCGTCGATGACCGTCTCCGTCCGCCGGCCCGTCAGCGGGTTGGCCGTGAAGAGGACGCCCGCAGCCTCCGCCTCGACCATCGTCTGGATGACCACCGCCAGTGCAACGCCCTCGTGGAGGATGCCGTTGCGCGCGCGGTAGCCGATGGCACGCGCGGTCCACAGGCTGCTCCAACAGCGAATGACCGCGCTGAGCAGCGCCTCCTCGCCCACGACGTTGAGGAAGGTGTCTTGCTGGCCGGCGAAAGAGAGGTCGGGCAGGTCCTCGGCGGTGGCCGACGAGCGCACCGCGACCGCCATGTGTGCGATGGGCTGGGCCAGGTAGGTCGAGCGCAGCTCGGCGGCCAGCGCCGCGGGCACGCGGCCCGCGCCGAACTGTTCGCGGATGACCCTGGAGACCAGTTCGAGGCTGGCCGGATCGCCGGGCTTGAGGCGCGCCAGTGCTGCGGCGATGACCCGCGCAAGGTTATTCTCCTGCAAGAAGGCATGGTAGGCAGCGGTGGTGACGATGAAGCCGCCGGGCACGGGGAAGCCGGCCTCGATCAGACGGGCGAGGTTCGCGCCCTTGCCGCCCGCAGTCTCCAGCGAAGCAGCAGGCGAATCGAGCGGGAGCAGATAAGGTGTCGTCAAGGCAGGGGCCTCGCAAGGGTGAGACGCCGGAGGTCAGGACCTGAACGGCGCGATGACAGAGATGTGGCGGGAGATACTAATCGTCGATGATACGCCCATGTGCACCGGTTGTGCAAGTCGGGGAAATAAAACGACGCAGGTCAACGCGAATAAATGAGAATGAGAAGAATGAATCAGGCATTGACTTGCGTCGCGATATACAAGATGGCCGCATCATACCCGATCTGAGGGCACATGTTAATGGTACTGCGCTTAATGCAAGCTTATGGCAACCTTATGGAGCCGCACACGGCGGGTGCGTTTCACGTTGGGGGCGCGGCCATCGCGGATAAACGAATGCGCTGGCGCGCCACGAATACGCGAAGCGTGTGCGCCGCGGCGGGATATTCGTGTATCCGTGCCCAGCGCCGCAGCGCCATTCGCGTATGCGCGCTGGCCGCGTTCGCCCCCAGTATGAAACGCGCCCGCACACGGCCGCGCAATGGACAGAAACCGCACATCGCGGGTAAGATACGGGGGGACAGTTATCTGAAAACCTGCACGGAAGGAGTCAGCATGGAGTATCGTCTACTGGGACGGACGGGCGTGACCGTGTCGCGGTTGTGCTTCGGCACGATGTCGTTCGGCGGTGACGCGGACGAGGAGACCTCTGCGGCCATGTACCGGCGCTGCCGGGACGCGGGCATCAACTTCTTTGACTGCGCGAACGTCTACCAGAAGGGGCGCGCGGAGGAAATCCTGGGCCATCTGATGGCGGGTGAGCGCGACGAACTGGTCATCACGACGAAGGTCGGCTTTGCGATGGGTACGGGCGACAACGAGCGCGGCCTCTCGCGGCGGCACATCCAGCAGTCGGTCGAGGGCAGCCTGCGGCGGCTCGGCACCGACCGCATCGACGTCTATTTCTGCCATACCTTCGACCCCCTGACGCCGATGGAAGAAACGCTGCGGGCGCTCGATGACCTCGTGCGCGCGGGCAAGGTGCTCTACCTGGGCGTCAGCAACTGGGCGGCGTGGCAGATTGCCCGCGCGCTGGGCGTGTCCGCGCTGCACGGGCTGGCCCGCTTTGCCGTCAATCAGCCGATGTACAGCCTGGTCAAGCGGCAGGCGGAAGTGGAGATCCTCCCGCTGGATGAGGCGGAAGGCCTGGGGGTCATCTCCTATAGCCCGCTCGGCGGCGGCCTGCTGACGGGCAAGTATCGCGGGGGACAGGCGCCGCAGGCGGCCCGCCTCGTGGCAAATACTGTGTATCACTCGCGCTACGGCGACCAGACCTACCACGAGGTCACGGATCGCTTCATCGCGTACGCGACAGCGAACAACGTCCATCCGGTCACGCTGGCCGTTGCGTGGGTCAAGGGTCACCCGGCCATCACCGCGCCCATCATCGGCGCGCGCAACCTGGAGCAGCTCGAACCGGCGCTTGCCGCAGCGGATTTCCCCCTGTCCGCGGAGCAGCGCGCGGAGATCAGCGCGCTCGGCCCGGAGCCGCCGCCCGCGACCGATCGGAGCGAGGAAAAGCAGGGTGTACAGTACCGGGGCGCTGTGAAGTGACGTCGTAAAACGAGAAACCCGGTTTGGGCTACAAACCGGGTTTCTGGACCTGCGTTATCAGCGAACTGCTTATTACAGCAGCAGCCGCATCGGCTCTTCCAACGCCTTCTTGAACGCCTGCATGAAGCGCGCGGCCTCGGCGCCGTCAGTCACCCGGTGGTCTGCGGAGATGGTCGCCTTCATACGCTGGCCGACCACAATCTCGCCCTCTGCGTTGACCACGGGCACCTTCTGCACCGCGCCGACGGCCAGGATCGCGGCCTGCGGCGGGTTGATGATGGCGATGAACTCGTCCACATCGAACATGCCCAGGTTGCTGAGGGTGAAGGTCGCGCCGGTCATCTCCTCCGGCTTCATGCGGCCCTCGCGCGCGCGGGTCACGAGGTCGCGCGTTTCCTTCGCAATCTGGCCCAGCGTCTTCCGGTCCACACCGCGCACGACCGCAGTCACGAGGCCGTTCTCGCGCGCCACCGCGTGACCGATATTGACTTGGTTGAACAGGCGGATGCCCTCGGCTGACCACGCGGCGTTGATGTGCGGGAACTCGCGCAGCGCGATGGCCGCGGCCTTCTGCACCAGGTCGTTCACCGAAATCTTGTCCGCCTCGGAGACGAAGCCGTTGAGCTGCACGCGCAGCGCCATCGCTGCGGCCATGTCGATATCCATGGTCACGTAGAAGTGCGGTGCGAGCTGCTTGCTCTCGGTCATGCGCTTGCCGATGGTCTGGCGCAGGCCCGTGAACGGTTCGACGGTGTATTCGGCGTCTGCGGGCGCAGGTGCAGCCGCGGGCTGTGCGGCCGCTGCGGGTGCTGCCGCCTCGACCGCAGGCTGTGCCGCAGCAGTCTCCGGAGCCACCGGCGCTTTCGCACGGCCCTCCACGAAGGCTTCGATATCGCGCTTGATGATGCGCCCGCCGGGCCCGCTGCCTTTCACTTCGCGCAGGTTGATGCCCAGCTCGGCTGCCATGCGCAGCGCGACCGGCGATGCGGCCAGGCGGCCGCCCTCACCCTCAGCCGCGCCCTCCGGCGCTTCGCCCGCGCCGGTCGCGGGGCCGGTGCGCTGGTCGGGCTTGACGCCGCTTTCGGGCAGCGCTTCCGGCGCGGCCTCGAGCTCCTGCTGGGCAGTTGGCGCAGGAGTCTTCTCCTGCGCCGGCGCAGCGGCCTTCTCAGCCGCCGCGCCCGCCCCACCCAGGCCCAACGCGGCCCGGTCGACCTTCTCGCCGGCTTCCCCGATGATGCCGATGGGCGTGCCGATGGGCACGCTCTCGCCCGCCTCGGTGAGAATCTCCAGCAGTGTGCCGGCGCGGAACGCGGGCACCTCGACGGTGGCCTTATCCGTCTCCACGAGCACGATCGTCTCGCCCTGGTCGACTGCCTCGCCCGGCTGCTTCAGCCACTCGCTCAACTTGCCTTCGGCCATGTCAAAGCCCAGCTTGGGCATCGTTATCAGCTCAGCCACAGGTTCCTCCTTGCTAACGAGTAACGAGTAATGAGTAAGAGTTTTTACTCGTTACTCGTTACTCATTACGCTTATACAGCCTGCCGACGACTTACTTCAGATACATCACGTCCTTGACGGCCGTTATGACGTCAGCCACCTGCGGCAGCGCCATCTGTTCGAGCCGCCGGTTATAGGGCAGCGGCACCTCGAACTGGGCCACGCGGCGGACCGGTGCGTCCAGGTAATCGAAGGCCAGTTCGTGGATGCGGCTGGAAATCTCCGACCCGATGCCGTAGGCGCGCCAGCCCTCTTCCACAACGACGACGCGGTTGGTGCGCTTGACGGATTCGATGACGGGGCGGGTGTCCAGCGGGCGCAGCGTCCGCAGGTCGATCACCTCGGCCTGGATGCCTTGCTCCGCCAGCTTCTCCGCCGCTTCCAGCGAAATCTGGAGGCCCTTCGAGTAGGAGACGATGGTGACGTCGTCGCCCTGGCGCTTCACGTCCGACTCGCCGATCGGGATAATGAAATCCGGGTCATCCGGCACTTCGCCGCGCTGCTGATACAGCGTCGCGTGCTCGATGAACAACACCGGGTCATCATCGCGAATGGCCGCCTTGAGCAGCCCCTTGGCATCCGCCGCGGTGCCGGGCGAGACAACCTTGAGGCCGGGGAAATGGGCGAACACTGCGTCGGGCGTCTGCGAGTGCGTCGCGCCGAGCTGGCGGCCACCGCCGCCGACCGTGCGGATGACGAGCGGTACTTTGATCTGCCCGTTGAACATATAATAAAACTTTGCTGCGTGGTTGACGATCTGATCCATCGCCAGGAAGGCGAAGTTGATGGTCATAATCTCAGCAACTGGGCGCAGGCCCGCAACTGCCGCGCCGATGGCGGCCCCGGCAATCACGCCTTCGGCAATCGGCGTGTCCTTGACGCGGCGCTCACCGAACTCGTCCAGAAAGCCGCGCGTCACGGCGTAGGTGCCGCCCCACTTGCCGATTTCCTCACCCATGATGAACACCCGCTCGTCGCGATACATTTCCTCGCGGAGCGCCTGGCTGATCGCCTCACGAACTGTCATGCGTGCCATCTCAAACCATCCTCCTAGCGGTGGCCCATCGGGTTAACATAGACGTATTCGCACAGGGCGGCATCGTCCGGCTCGGCGCTTTCCTCAGCGAACTTCACAATCTCGGCCAGCTCTTCTTCCACCTGTGCATGGATCGCATCCAGTTCGCCCTGCTTCGCCGTCTTCTTCTCTTTCAGCTTGCCCGCTAGGCGCAAGATGGGGTCGCGGGCGCGCCATTCCTCGATCTCCGCCTTGCTGCGATAGCGCTCAGGGTCGCCCATCGAGTGGCCGACGTAGCGATAGGTCATCGCCTCCAGGAGGACGGGGCCATCTGAGCGCGCATAGGAGAAGGCTTCATCCAGCGCCTCGTAGACCTCGAAAATATCCTGCCCGTCGATCTGGCGGTTGGGCATATCGTAGGCGCAGCCCTTCTGGAAGATGCCTGCGACCGCAGAAGCCTTGCCGACCTCGGTGCCCATGCCGTACTGGTTGTTCTCCACCAGGTAGACAACCGGCAGCTTCCACACGGCCGCCAGGTTCAGGGACTCATGGAAATAGCCGATGTTGGTGGTCCCTTCGCCCAGCACACACAATACCGCGTCTTCTTTTTCGTTATAGCGGATTTCGATGCCGACGCCGGTCGCAATGGGCAGGTGCCCACCGACGATGGCGTGGCCCCCCCAGTAGCGGTGCTCGGCGCTGGCGAGGTGCATGGAGCCGCCCTTGCCGCCGCTGACACCCGTCGCCTTGCCCAGCAGCTCAGCCATGACCGCCTGCGGGTCGAGCCCGCGCGCAATGGCCCAGCCGTGGTCACGATAGGCCGTCAAGAGATGGTCCGTCGGCCGCATGGCCTGGCACGCACCCGTGGCGATCGCTTCTTCGCCGATGTACAGGTGCAGGAACCCGCCGATCTTGCCCTCGGCGTACAATTCGGCGGACTTTTCCTCGAACCGCCGGATCAGCACCATCTGGCGGTACAGCTCGAGGAGCTCGCTCTTGGACAACTCTTTAGCCACCGATGTCCTCCTTCAACTTTGCGCTGCGATATAAACCAGCCAATTATGCCACAAATCGGCCTGGTTTCCTACTCATGTTCATGCTTTGGCAACAGCAGAAACGCGAACGTGCCTGCAAATTGCAGCGCGCCGCTGACAAACAGCGCGCCGCGCGTCGTGATGGCTTCGGCCAGCCCCGCGCCCAGGATCGGGCCTAACGTGATGGCGATGCTCGACAGCGTGTTGGCTGCGGCCGCAAAGCGCGGCTGCTTCCCCTCCGGGCAGACTGCCAGCAGCATGTCGAACAACCCCAGATCGATACCTGAGACCGCAAAACCCCACAATACGGCTGCAGGCAGCAGCCAGATAACGGAGGGCGCCAACGCCGTCACGACCGGGTACAGGGCGAACGTCGCACCGCAGACCAGCAGGAGCTGCCGGTGGCCGATCCGGTTCGCGACCCGTCCCCAGAACCAGTATCCTATCACCAATGCCGCATAACCGGCTGTGCCCCGCAACCCAATCCAGCTATCCGTTGCCTTCAGATCGTTGACCCAGTAAATGCTGTACAGCCCGGCGGGCAGCGCGATCGCCAGGCGAAAGCCGATGCCGGCGATGTTGTAACGGACGAACGGCTTGCTCTCGACCAGCGGCCTGAAGAAGTCTGCCAGGCGCTCTGTCAGGCGCATGGATGTGTCGTCGCGCGGGGACGGCACGAAGGGCGGCACGACGACGCGCCAGAAGTAGTACAGGTTGAGCAGGGCGGCGGCGAAGGAGAGCAGAAAGACGATCTGGTAGGCCAGCGGGAAGGGGCCGCGATCCAGCCACAGGCCGAACACCAGCAACGATGCGCCCGACAACAGGCTCATCAGCGACCAGCGCGTGCCGTTGAGCGTTGCGCGGCGGCTCGGCGGAACGGCCTGCGCCATCGCGGAGGTCCAGGCCGGTTGGCCGATGGAGTTCGGGATGGCCGCCAGGGCCCAGACGAGCACGATGGCCAGCGGGAGCGCGGAACCGGTCAACAGCAGGGGCAGGCAGGCAATCAGCACGTAGGACAGCCGCGCCACCAGGGTGACGCGCACAAACAGCTTCATCTGGTTGGAGGAGCGCTCGGCCAATGCGCCGCCGGGGATGTACGCCAACATACTGAGCAGCGCAGGGCCGGAGGTCAACAGGCTCACGACCGAGGCGGATGCGCCCAGCCGCGCCAGGAAGACCCCCAGGAAGTTGTAGATGCCGCCGTCCACCGGGCCGAACCACAGGCCGCTCAGGAGCAGGTTACGGTAGTTGCGGTCTTCCGTGCTCATGTCGCGCCGGCCCAACAACATGCCGGCTACCACACGCGCCCGGTACATGAGCGTTGTGAACATGGGTACGAGTGTAACAGAAGGCCGAAAAGACGGCAACCTCTCCCCCGGATTTGCCGCTCCGCGCTGCCTCGTAACACAAGGGCAGCAAGCCCACAAACCGGGTTTGTGGCGGCGAACAGTTACCCCCAGATTTGTCGCTCTGTGTGGCCTTGTGGCATACTACCGCCAGTTTGGAGGTCCCCGAGTGACACGCACAATCGCAGCATAAGGTCTGCCCCGCTTCCCGGCACACCGGGAAACCACCTGGCCGCTCGCGCATCGGGCGCAGCGCGGCAGGTTCGCGGCGGGGCCGCGCGCCTGCTGTCCCATTGTTGGATCTGAAGAGTTATGTTACGCCGCAGGCACGTTGTCTGCGGCGTTTTTGTTTTCTGGAGTTTGCCTCATGCTGCAAGTTCGTGATGTGACCAAGTGGTACGGCGACCTCAAGGTGCTGGACCGGGTCAGTTTCAACCTCAACCGCGGGGAGCGGGGGGGGCTCATCGGGCCCAACGGCAGCGGCAAGACCACGCTGCTGCGCGTCCTCATCGGGGAACTGCCGCCCGACCAGGGCACGGTGCAGCTCTCGCCCGCTTCGCTGCGCGTCGGTTACCTGGCCCAGGCGCTGGAGTTTGCCGAAGGCGCGACCGTCGCGGATGTACTCCGCGCGGCAGAAGGCGAGCGGGAAGCCGCAGAAGTCCGGCTGGCGCGGCTGGCCGAGGCGCTGTCCACGGCAGAAGGCGAGGCGCTGGCCATCGCGCTGGCGGAATACGACACCGCGCTGGCGGATTTCCAGGCGCTCGGCGGCGGCGCACGCTACGCGGATGCCGAAGCCGTGCTGGCGGGCCTCGGCATGGCCGACGTCGCGCAGACGCGGCTCGTGAGCAGCCTCAGCGGCGGGCAGAAGACCCGGCTGGGACTGGCACGGCTGCTCTTGTCCGAGCCGGACCTGCTGCTCCTGGACGAGCCGACCAATCACCTCGACATCGTCGCGCTGGACTGGCTGGAGACCTACCTCAACGGCTATCCGGGCGCGGTGCTGATCGTCTCGCACGACCGCGCCTTCCTTGACCGCACGGTGACGCACATCCTGGCGCTCGACGACGTCACCCACACGCTGAAGCAACATGCCGGGACTTACAGCGACTACGCCTACAGCATCGATCGCGAACTGGACAAGCAGTGGGCCGCGTATCGCGAACAGCAAGACCGCGTCCGCAAGCTGGAGAGCTCCATCCGCCGGCTGAGCGGGCAGGCCAAGAACATCGAGGGCGAGACCATCCACTTCCACTGGCGGCGCATCGCCAAGGACCTGGCGCGGCGCGCGGTGGTGCAGAAGGCCCGGCTGGAGCGGATGCTGGACAGCGAGGAGATGGTCGACAAGCCGGGACAGACCTGGAAGATGAAGCTGGAATTCGTGGACACCCCGCGCAGCGGCCAGGATGTCCTGATGGTCCACGACCTGACCTTCGGCTATGGCGCGCGCAGCAGCCCCGGCAGCAAGCTGCTGCTCGACGGCGTCAACCTGCACCTGGGCTATGGTGAGCGCGCGATGCTGATCGGGCCGAACGGCATCGGCAAGACGACCCTGCTCCGGCTCATCACCGGGGAGCTGCGGCCCTGGGCCGGCGAGATACGGCTGGGCCACGGGGTGCAGATCGGCTACATGGCGCAGGAGCAGGAAACCCTGGACATGGCTGCGACGCCCTTCGACCTGATCCGCCGGGCCGCGCCGCTCGACGAGACGGAGGCGCGCAGCTTCCTGCACTACTTCCTGTTCGCAGGCGACGAAGTGTTCGTGCCCGTCGGCAAGCTCAGCTTCGGGGAGCGCAGCCGATTAGCACTGGCGTTGCTGGCCGTCCAGGGGTGCAACTTCCTGCTGCTGGACGAGCCGATCAACCATCTGGACATCCCCTCGCGCGAGCGGTTCGAACGCGCCATCGCGCGTTTTCAGGGGTCGGTCCTGGCCGTCGTCCACGACCGGTACTTCATCGAGCGGCTGGCGACGACCATCTGGACGCTCGAGGGTCGCCAGATTCGCGTGCAGCGGACTGAGACGGAGTACCAGGCATGAGACAGCCAAATAAGAGGGATGACATTTCACGGCAAAGGCGTGCTTGCTATAACGCGTGACTATGATGCACGTCATATGCAATCCCCAGGTTCAGGGGTAGAAGATGTCATAAGGCATCAGATGTTCCTTTTCCACTGTCAAGTATTCCTTGCTTAGTCAGCTTCATGCTTCCTTGCCAGGAGGTAGAACTATGCGCAAGCTGGTCTTTGTGTTCCTCATCTTCCTTCTCGGTAGCCTCGCCGGATGTACTACACTGCAACCTCGAGTCGAAACGATTGCGGACAAGGCGATCCAGCAGATTGACGCGGCGATAGGCAAGGAGGATGTGCTACGGCGCAAAGTTATCGATGCCATTGACGCTGCCAAAGCCGAGGTCGAACGCCTTCAACGCATTGAGGCGGAGAGCGCCGTGGACGCAGAGATGATGGCGGTGAAATTGGCAGACCTGAAGCTGAACAAGGAAAAGGCTGCCGAAGGGCTGCTGCAACTGGCCGACCTCATCGAAGCCGGTCAGCCCGTGACCCTTACCAACGGCTCCACAATGACCTTGACTGAGCTTGAGCAGTATGCTGAGAGAAAAAAGGCCGAGTTCGAGAACCAAAACAAGAAGATTGCGGTGTACGAGGAAAGCCTGGCCCTGAGCCAACAGACCGCGGTTGACGCACACCAGAGATGGGTCGAGGGCAAGCGCACGGTGGAAACGCTGCAAGCTCAGGTGGATTTGATCGACGCGCGCATCACCGCACTGCGGGCAGCGCGGCCTGCTTCGAACCTCGCCGCTGTAAGTAATACGTACGAGGACATCATCGCGCAGTCGCAAGCAACAGTGGACGAGGTTGACCAGCAGCTCGCGAAGGAAATTCGGGTGATTCAAGAGTTGCGCCAGGTGCAAAAGCCACAGTCGGCCAACGAAGAACAACTCGAACAGGATTTGCAATCAAGTGGCGATCTGGCCTCCGAGTTGCGGGACCTTGCTGGCAAGTAGTGAGACGCCATGAAACGTTTTCTGGTTTTCCTTCTTCTTGTTGCCGCGATTGGCATCGCTGCGCTCAGCCTGTTTCGCCCCTTGCTCCTGCAGCGAGTCGTGGTTGAGGCACGTGAGAGGACGGGTCTGATCGAACCCAGCACACGCCTTGAGAAGCAACGGCTCATCGTTCAGGTGCAGGACAATGCCTTGCGGCTCAAGATGCAGGAAATCGCAGCGGATATGGCCAGTTCAGATGTATTTCGCGCACAGGTCGAAGAAATGGTGCGAGAACTCGGGACTTCGGACCATCTTTCTGATGAAGACCGTCTGCTGCTGGCTAAAGCCCAACTGTTCCTGCGGTACGAAGACGGTAGTACTCGCCTTTCGGCGCTGTTGACGAAGATAGACCACAGCATAAGCCTTGCCCGTCTGGGTCAACTACAGGATGAACGGGTTGACACCGACGCCCTGGAACGCGAAGTCGAAACAGAAGTCAGGTACATCGAGCAGATTACAGCCGGCTCTGAGCCGGAAGTCCTGCCGCTCGTGGTGACGCCACAACCGACGGCAACTCCTGAACCACGCACGGGAAACAAGCAATAAGGCCGTATTGCTAGATTCGCTCCCCCTTGTGGCATACTTCACCGCATGGGTTTCTGGCACCTTCTACGAGAGGAACCGATCACCACACGGCTGGCCGGGCCGGCGGACCGCGCTGCGGTCGCCGCGCTGCTCGCGCGCACCTGGCGGCGGCAGGGCAACCTGGCCGCGGAAGATCAGGTGGCGCTCCTGCAGGCGGGCATCAGCCCGCTCGCCGTGGCCCACGATGAGGCCGTCGGCTTCCTCGGCCTGTCGCAGCGCTCGGCTGCCGGCCCCACCCCGCCTGGGCCGGCGGAGACCTGGGTGGACATCGACCTGGTTGCGCTGAACCCCGACCGCCGCCCTGAGCGCATCCTGTCAACCCTGCTGGAATGGGTGCTGCCCCTCCTCCGCCGTCGCGGTTGCAGCGGATTGATCTGCCTCACAAGCCTGTCCTGGCTGCATGAAAGCCTGGTACATGCCGGGTTCCGGCAGGAGGACCAGGTCATCACCTACGTTCACCACCATCATCGCCTGGACGCCGTGCCGGAACCCGCGCGGCTGCGCGCAGCCGGGACGGGCGACGCGGACACCATACTTGCCATCAATGCGCGGGCGTTCGCCCCCTTCTGGCAGTATGATGATTCTGTCGTGTTGAGCTGGCTGCTGACCGCGGATCGCGCGGCGCTGGCCTATATCGATGGCCGGCCCGCCGGATTCGCGCTGACCACGGACGGACTGCCCGGCAACTATGCGCACCTGATTCGCATCGCCACCGACCCGGATTTCCAGGGCCGCGGGGTGGGCCGGCAGTTGGTGCTCGACGCCCTGCAGCACGCCTACGCGGCCGATGCCCCCGGCCTCGCGCTCAACACCCAGGCCAGCAACCGCGTCTCGCGGAGGCTATACGAATCCCTCGGCTTCCGGCCCACCGGCCAGGCGCTGTCGGTGCTGGTGTATCGCTTCGCGTGATGGCGGCTGACAACGCTGGTTCGTAGTGGGCGCTTCAGCGCCGCATCAGGCACCAGACGGTGCTGTTGTAGTTTGACGACTTAGCTCGGTAGTGACGCCGGGATTGCCCTCACCCCCTGCCCCCTCTCCCACACGGCGGTGGGGGAGAGGGGAGTCCTTAAAATGGGGTTTTTGGGGCGCCAACCGGCCCCAAAAAACCCCACTAAACAGCGCTTCCCCGCCCCCGCTAGCGGGCCGGGGCTAGGGGTAGGGGGCGGCAGACCATCGAGTCATTCTGTCAAAGCGCATAAGCGCCCACTACGAACTACTCCCTTGATAGGCCGCGAGCAACCGCGCGCCGATCTCGCCCCAATCGAACTGCCTGACCCAGGTCACAATTTCCGACCGCGCGGCCTGCCAATCGTGTTGCTGCGCGGCCATCAACGCGACGGTCAAGCCCGCGGGCTGCACCGGGTCGTAGAGCACCCCGCGCGCAGGTGTGACCAGGGCGGGGAATGCCCCGATGGCGGGTGCGACGATGGGGAGGCCGAAGGACAAGGCAAGGAGCGCGGCCCCGGAGGTCGTAATCTGGCGATACGGCAGCACGCAGACATCCGCGGCATTGTAGTATAGCTGGACCTCTTCGGACGGCACAAACTGCGGGTCGAGTCGGATGCGGGCATCGCCCGCCGCAAGCTCGGCCAGCATCCGCCCGTATTCCGGCGTCCCCGGCTTGCCCGCCAGCAGCAGCCGCAGATGCGTGCCGGGCAGGCTGCGAAACGCCGGAATCAGCTCCTCCAACCCCTTGTACGGCCGCAGCAGCCCGATACACGCATACACGAAGGCATCCGGCGGCAGGCCGAGTTGCTCGCGCGCCTCTGTGCGTGACAGCGTGTTGGGATAGCAGCCGATGTAGTGGCCGTGAGGGATGACAGCGACGTCTGCCGTCCGGCCATAGCGCGCCGCGAGCTCCAACGCAGTGCTCTCGTCGTGGACGTGCACCACGTCTGCCAGGCGCACCAGCCGCGCGCTGCCCCACTGCTCAACCCGGTTTGCCTCCTCGTGGGGTTCGAGGTTGTGGACGGTGTAAGCGACGATGCCGCCGTCGCGCTGGAACGCGGCCAGCCGGCGCAACAGCCGGGCCAGCCGCGCTCGCCGCCTCAACGCATACACGAAGGGCAGGTTGCCACTGCGGGTGAGCACGCGCCGCAACAGGCCCGGCCGCACGCCCGCGAACCGCAGGACCGGCGGCAGGTCATACCGGTCCAGCCAGTGCAGATGGATGACGTGCGGCCTCCAGCCGCCCAGCCCCCAGCCGTCCAGCATCCAACTTCCGGCTTCCAGCCCGTCGCTCACCCGCACATCCGCGCCTGCTGCGGCCAACCCGTCCCGCAGCAGACCGATGTACGGGTTGATGCGCGTGCCGACCGCCGAGAGCAGCAGCACGCGCACCGGCGGCATCAGTCGCGGGGTCAACCAGTCCCCTCCGTCCGCCTGCGCCAGAACCACCACACGACCAACGCAATCGCTGCCAGCACCAGGAGCGCGATGACCAGGGTCAACCACAGCGGACGGCTCTCCCCGGAGGGCTCGGTCGGCGCATTATCTTCGCTGGCGGCGCTGGCGGCGCTGGTCTCAGGGGTCGCGGTAGGTTCGGCGGTCAGGGTCGGCTCAACGGTTGCCTGCAAGCTGCGCGCGGCCAGCCGCGCGCTGTTATGGATGGCTAGCGCAGTCATCGCAGCCAGGTTCTGATCCACAATCTGCCCGCGGTCGTCCACGGTGACGAGGTCGTCCGCGGGCGCATCGGTCGTCGAACCGGGCAGCACGCAGCGGCTCTCCGCAGCCAGGTAGTCAAACTGTGCGACGTTGCAGTAGACGCCGGCGGCCAGCCCGGTCTGGTAGGTCGTCGTGGCCGCGCGGTCCGTGCGGTTGATCGCGACGAAACCCAGGTTGCCCCGGCCAAACGCGATGTGGTTGCTCGGCGCGCCGCCGATGTTCTGCCAGTGCGTGACCGGCTGGCCCGCGGTCACCTGACGGAACTCCACCAGGTTGGCGATGGCCGTCTGCCGGTGCTCGCAGGCCCACTTGCCGTCCTCGAACGCCGCCGCGCAGTTGGCGGGCACGTCGCCCGCGGCCTGTCCCTCGGCGTAGACCGGCCGCGTCTCCGGCCCGCTGCCGGAAGTGAAGGGCGGCTCCGCGCTCGGCGGCCCCTTGCTGTCGCCCACCTGGCCGACCGGGTTCTTGTTCCAGTAGAAGCTGGAAGTCACCATCGGGTAGCCGTAAGGATAGGCGAGCGTGAAGACATTCGCCAGCGTGTGCACGGGACCGTCGCGGTGGTCCACGACGCAACTGCCGCCCGGCCCGTGGCCGCGCTGGTTGTCGTGGTTGTCCGTGAACACCACGGCGAACCGGTCGGGCAGCATGTTGTTGTAGCCGGGCACGTTCTCCAGGTCGCTCAGCGAGCCGCCGCAGTTGAACTTCCCGCCCATCGCGGTGATGCTGTATTCGAACTCCGACACATCGCCGTAGGGCGTGTACTCCCAGTCCCGCACGCGCTCGTTCTGGTCGTAGTCGATGACTTCAGTGTAAATGTACGGGCTGCCGCCGTCCGGCAGCGCGAGGCCGTCCAGGATCGCGGCCAGGTCGCGCGCGGCCATGTGCTTGGCGCCGTCGATGCGGAAGCCCCTGACGCCCATGTCGAGCAGCGCCTGGAGGTAGCCTCGTAGTTGCTCCTGCACTTTTGCGGCGCCGGTGTCCAGGTCGGGTAGGCTGCTGAGCATGCACTCCTGCACCTGATTGCGATCCAGGTAGGATGTGATGGGGCAGTCAGGATGGAAGTCCGCCGCAGTGTAGGCCGTGCCGTAGAACCGTCCCGGCATGTCAGACTCGTATTCCGTGCCTGCGGTGCCTGTCGGCGGCTCGCCCGTCTCCATGTCGGCCATGTGGTTGATGACGGCATCTGCGTAGATGGCGACGCCCAGTTTGTTGCACGCCTGCACCATGCTCTGGAACTCGGCCAGTGTGCCGCTGCGGCTGTCCAGCTTCGTCGTGTCATGCGAGACGGGCTGGTAGCGCACCCACCAGGGGTAGTCGCTGGCCTGCTGGCCGCCCTGGTCCGCGGTCGGCACGAGATGCTCGTTGGGCGGCGACACCTGCACCGCACTGTAGCCCTTCTCCGCCAGGTAGCTGCATTCCTTTTCGATGTCGGCCCACCGCCACTCGAAGAGATGCACGAACACGCCGCCCTCCGGCTGCGGGGCGGAGTCGGCAGCGGGAATCACGGTGAGGATGCCGTCGCCCTGGTCGTCTTCCAGCGGGTTGCCCTCGATGTCGTAGGCGTCCTGCTTCCACAGTTGGCCCGCCTCGCCGCTCTTCCGGCAGTAGGCCGTGTAGCCGTAGGTGCCGGGCGCGAGCGCGTTGAGCGTCGCCTGTGGGATGGCGGCCTTGTATTCGTCGTCATTCCCGTACTGCGCGGTCCAGGTCATCGGCAGGTCGGTCCAGGTGTCCCCGTAGCGGCCCCAGTGCAGGAAGCACGCGATGTTGGGATTGCCGCCCTCACCCTCGGTCCAGCCTTGCTCATAGACCCGCACGTACACATCGAAGGCGGGCGTACTGAACGCGCCTTCGTTCACCGCACTGCTGACGCCGCCGCGCGGGTACATCTGCCCCACCCAGTCCAGCGTGCTCGGCGCCGCGGCCGCGCCGATGGCCTGCTCGGACACGAACACGACGGTGCTGCGCGGGGGGATGGTGAAGGTGTCGCCGGCGTCATCGAAGGTCGCAGCCAGCAGGACCGGGTCGTCGTCCACGCCGTCCGTGTGCAGCGGATGGAGGCTGAAGCCGGCCGCGCCGTCGATGCGCAGGCTCTGCGCCAGCTTGTTGGCATTGAAGAAGACCAGGATGTTCTCGTAAGCGGGGTCCAGGTCCGCGCCCGTCTCGTCCGACAGGCGCATGGCGATCAGCGCGTCGCGGCTGTTGTCCGTGTTGTAGTGGCTGACGCGGGCGTTGACCTCCGCCTCGGTCGGCAGGCGGAACAACGGCGACGAATAGCGCAGGCGCAGCGTCTCGCGGAACTGCGCGGCGGCAAACGCGATGTCCGCGGGGCGGGGATCCAGCGCGGTATTCGCCAGCAGCGGGGCCATGATGTCCCACCGGCTCTGGTTATCCCACGCGGGGGGCAGGCCGCTGCCGAAGTAGTTGGTAGTGAGGGTCCAGTCCACCCGGTTGAACCAGTCGCCTGAATCGTAGGTGTTGCGGTCGAGCGACTTGGAGCGCAGGATGTCGCTGCCCATCTGGAAGAACGGGATGCCCTGCGCCAGCCCGACGAGGCTCTGGCCCAGGTTCTGGCTGCGCACGCGGTCTGCGATGGCCGTCTGCACGGGCAGCTTGAAGACGTTCTGGTCGAACAGGGTTTCGTTGTCGTGCTTCTCGACGTATGAGACGGATTCCTGGGGATCGTCGGTGAAGGGCGCGCCCCGGCCGTTCCAGTCCGTGCCGCTGCCGCGCAGCGCGGAGCGCAGGCTGTCCGTTGCGCTCCACAGGTCGGCCTGGAAGCGGCCGCTGTACTCGAAGCCGTTCCAGTCGTAGCTCAGGCCGTTGATGAAGCCCTGCTTGCGGATGCCGAGGTCGTCCTGGCTGTACCCGCCGTGCGCGGCATCCCGGGTGATGTCGTTGAACGCGCCGATGCCCGAGCCGGTCATGTTGTACTTGCCCGCATAGCACCAGCCGTCGGTGCAGTCGGTGAAGCCCTTGTGCTGCGCCGAGCCGAAGTCCCACCCCTCGCCGTAGAGATAGATCGTGCTCCCGTCCACCCCGTCCGCAGCGGGCGTGAGGCCGCGCACCGCGGCCTGCACGTTCGCCATGTTGCGCCGCGTGTGGAAGTTCATCAGGTCGAAGCGGAAGCCGTCCACCCGGTACGCGGTAGCGAACCGCAGCACGGTGTCGAGCATCAGCTTTTCCATCATGTCGTACTCGGTCGCCGTGTCCGAGCAGCAGCTATCCGAATACTGCGCGCCGTCCAGCGTGTAACGGTAGTAATAGCCGGGCACGACCTTGTCGAGCACCGAGTGGTCGTCCTGCCCGCTCGCGGCCGTGTGATTGTAGACCACGTCCATGACCACGCGCAGGCCGTTGCCGTTGAGCGCGGCAACCATGCGCCGGAACTCGAGGATGCGGGCGGGGCCGTTCGGATCCGTACTATATGAACCTTCCGGCACGCCGTAATGGTACGGATCATAGCCCCAGTTGAAGCCGTCGTTGGCGCGTGCCGCGGCCACCGCGGCCTGCTGCTCTGTGCTGTCGCGCGGAAAACCGGTGGGATCAGGCTCGACCGTGCGGGGCACGTTGTTCTCGACGACCGACGCGATGTCGAAGGCGGGCAGCAGATGAACGTGCGTCAGCCCGGCGTCTGCGAGGGCCAGCAGGTGATTCATGCCGTCGGAGCGCGCGGTGTTCGGGTCGGGCCCGTCGCCGTCGTAGGTGAACGCCAGGTACGTGCCGCGGTCCGCCTCCGCCACCGTGGCATCGTTGATGCTGAAGTCGCGGATGTGCATCTCGTAGATGCTGATATCCTCGAACGCGGCCAGCGGCGGCTTGGCGAGCGCATCCCAGCCGGCCGGCTTGAGGTCCGCGTCGTCCAGGTTGACGAACTGGCTGCGCACATCGTCCCTCGCCGGGCCGTCCGCTGAGAGGCTGACGGCATACGGGTCGCTGACGATGTTGTGCATGACCCCGCCCGCAGCCGGGACATAGACCTCGACATCGAACAGGTAGAACTGCCGGTCCCAGGTCGCATCGCCGGTGACAGACCAGACGCCGGAAGCCGCATCGAACGCCAGCGGGTGCGGCGCGAAGCTCAACGTCGTGGCATCCGCATAGCGACGGAGCGTGACGGAGCGAGCGGTGGGCGCCCACAGGCTCACGGAGGGCGTTGCGTCTGCATATGTGACGCCAAGCGTCTGCGTGCGGGCGGCGGCCGCGTACAGGGCATCGAGCACGCTCTGTATCTGCGTGCGGCTCGCTTCTGCCAACCGGCCGTCATTGCGGTAGCTGGCGACAACGGTCTGGCCCTTGAGCAGGTGTTTGGCGTCGTCCGGTGTCAGCACGGCTGTGAGCCGCAGGAGGCCGTCCGCATTCGGGTTCTTGGGGAAGGCGCCATCCGGGATCGAGCCTTCCGGCGTCAGCGCGACGAAACACGGAGCCGCCGGTGCAGGGAAGGTGCAGGCGATCTCCGCAGCCGTCGTCTCCAGCCCGCCATCCGGGTCGTAGAGCAGCTTATAGCTGGAAGCCAGCGTGCCATGCCAGGCGAGCGTTCCCGGATCGAGCCAGATGGCCTGCGCATCGTCGAGCGGGATGGGCGCGGCCGCGGCTGAAGCCGGCAACCCGACCAGCATGGTCAGGGCGAGAACGAGGATGGCGATTCCACAGAACCAGGAGCGGTACGACATCGACTTATACTTCCTTCCACATAGAGCCACCGTTCTACATCACCAGTGAACCGATAGCGTAACACTTGTAACATCAAACGGCAATTCCAAATCCAGCCAGGATACGTCTTGACTTGGAGGCAGAGACGAGCGGAGCACCCTGAGCAGAGGCGGCCCGCCGGACGGGCTGGCCGAAGTCGAAGGGGCGGAGCGGTCGGAGCCGGGCGGCATCCTTCGACTAGCCTTACGCTATAAGCAGCGATGAGCCGTCCACCCGCTCAGGATGCCCGTGCCGCTGACGCGAGACGTGCCCCCCTCCCTACGACCCGCCCTGCCAGTCCGACCAAAAGAGCGCGGCCAGATAATCGTACGCCGCGGCGGAGCGGACGCGCAGGCTGACTTCCCGGTTGAGCTTGGAAGATGTCTCGCCGCCGTTCAGGCTCCCCGCGATGACCCACCCCTCTCCGGCCACGCGGGCCAGCAGCATCTTGTTGTGGATGCCGCGGCCGGTCGGATTGCCGCGCCGCGCGTCCAGGTCCAGCCCTTCGGCCTGCGCAACCGCCTTGACATACTCGATGGTGCGCAGGTTGCTGCGCGGATTGTCGAGATCCTGGTTGTCGAAGAAGGCATCGAGCAGCACGCGCACAGTCGCGCCGCGGCGGGCCGCGTCGATGTAAGCCTCCAGCCGGGGGTTCGGGTCTTGAGTAGGGTTGCTGTCCGAACTCCCCCAGAAAGGCGGCTCATCCAGCGCCTCGAGCAGGATAACATCCCCTGCGCCCGCCCGGTTGACCAGTGCCAGCCAGCCGTCGCGCTCGGCCAGCGCGTTTTCCGGCGCCTGCACGACCTGGAAGGTGAAAGTGTCGTGGAGCAGCAGTGACGTCGGGAAGCGAACAGGGTAGGATATGCCGCCGGTGAGGTAGTCGGGCTGAAAGTCCGCAGGCGGCGCGCCGAGCTGTGTATCTTGTGCGTCCCACGGCCAGACATCGCGGTGCGCCGTGTCACTGTCTGCCGCAAAGATGGCCGCGAGCCGCGCCACGACCGACGGTGCATCGGTGACGAAGTACAGGCCGCGCCGGCCCAACGTACCGTCGGCCTTCGCGTCGTCGGGAAAGGCGTCGGGGCTGAGATTCTCACTGCCGACCAATGCGAGACGCTCGTCCAGCAGCAGGAACTTGGCGTGCTGATAGCTGTAACGATCTGCGATGTCCAGCTCGGGGCGGCTGCGCAAGTAGGCGACGCGCGCCCCGGCCTCGCTCAGCTGCCGGACGATCCACCGCTGTTGATCGGTCACTCCGCCCGCAGGCGCGCCTTCCAACAGCACTTCTACCTGCACGCCGGCCCGCGCCCGCTCCGCCACGATGTCCGCCAGCCGCGCGCTCTCGAAGGTGTAGACCTCGATCTGGATGCGCGCCTGCGCGGCCTGCAGCAGCGCGGCCAGCGCATCGTAGGCATGGTCGGGCGCAATAATCACCTGCATGGTTGCGGTCTCAGTGACGGGCGGGCTGAAGAAGAAGCGGGCGAGGTCCCAGCCGGGATACTGCACCCGGCGGCCATCGATGACATCCACGGGGTCCTGCGCCCAATCGGCCCGCGTGTCCGTGTCGGGGACGGGCAGCCCGGTGGCCTGGTCGAGCTTGCGATAGAGAATCTGCCCTTCCGCGCCGAAGCTGCGGGTCGGGCGATACGGTTCGACGGCCGGCCCGTGCCAGCCCGGCAGACCGCTGCCCGCGCCGGTGTCGCCCGCTTCGTAGACTAACACATCCTGATACGTATGGTCCGGGCTGGTCAGCGTGACCCGGCCGCCCGTGTTCGCGAGAGTCAGCGCGCCGCCCGTCAGGTTGGGCACGCCGGGATCGGTGTCCGCCCCATACTCACAGCCGGGTGCGAACGCGAAACTCTGCCGAAAGTCGGCGGCCTGCCGCGCGCACCACATCTGCGCGCGGGGCGCGATCTCGATGCCGGAGGGGAAAGTGACCGTGCGGCTGCCCGCGCTCATCTGCCAGCCCGCCAGCGAGACGGGCCGCGGCAGCGGATTGTAGAGCTGAAACGCCTCGTCCGGCTCGCCGGTCAGGTAGGTGTCGTAGTAGAGCGCGCTGATCTGGATGGGCAGGGGTGCTGCGCCCCCGCGGAGCAAGGGGAGGAATACAGACGGACCGTCGGGCGCGAGCAGGCTAAGGGCGAGTAACAGGACGAGGTATTTCATGCGCACAATCCCGCTCAACATTCGTTCATTCGTGGCGCCATTCGTGGCCGGCCACGCTATCCTCGCCAGCACATCACCAGCAGCAGGTCATTCACGTTCGTGCCGGTCGGCCCGCTCACGAGCAGGTCGCCCAGCGCAGCCAGGCACGGATAGCTGTCGTTGGCGGCCAGCGCCGCGCGGAGATCCAGCCCCAGGCTCGCCGCGCGGCTGAGCGTGTCATCCGCGCCCACGCCGCCCGCGGCATCCGTGGGACCATCCGTGCCATCCGTGCCGAAGCTGACCACCGCCGCGGTGACACCGGAGGGCAGCGCATAACCGCCCAGCGCGACCCCCGCGGCCAGCGCCAGTTCCTGGTTGCGCCCGCCGCGGCCCTGGCCCTTCAGCGTTACCGTCGTCTCGCCGCCCAGCACGAGGCACGCGGGCATCGCGATGTCTGATTGTCCGGCGGCAATGCCCTGCGCCAGCCCGGCCAGCGCCCGGCCCACCTCGCGCGCTTCGCCCTGGACGAAGCTGCTCAACAGCATACTGTGGAAGCCCAGGTCGCGTGCCCGCGCCACGGCTGCGCGGCCTGCGCTGGCATTGTCACCGATGATGACGTTGTGTACCCGCGCGAAGAGCAGGTTGCCGGGTTTCGGCGTATCGGGCAGCGCGCCGGACATCCCGCGGCGCAGGTGTGCGATGACCGGGGCAGGCGCGCGTTCGAGCAGATCGTAGCGTGCCAGCACGGCCCAAGCATCGGCGAACGTCGTCGGGTCGGGCACGGTCGGCCCGGACGCGATGGCATCCAGCGGCGAGCCGACGACATCCGACAGGATCAGGCTGACGATGCGCGCGGGCGCGGCCAGTTCCGCCATCCGCCCGCCCTGGAGGCGGGAGCAGTGCTTCCGGACTGTGTTGATCTCCGTGATGTCCGCGCCGGAGCGGAGCAACAGGTCGGTCAGGCTGCGGTAGTCCGCCAGCGAGACGCCCGCCACCGGCAGCGGCAGCAGCGCGGAGCCGCCGCCGGAAAGCAGCACGATGACCAGATCGCGTTCCGTCAGCCCTGTCAGGAGGGAGACCATGCGCTCTGCGCCCGCCATGCCCGCAGCATCGGGGACGGGATGGCCCACCTCCGAGAGGGCAACCGCGCCTGTAGGGGCGACCGCAAGGGCCGCCCCTAGAACATTGACCAAAGCATCCGCGTCGCCCGGTGCAAAACGCAGGCGCCAGTCGCCCGCGGGCGCCAGATGGCCGTGCTTGACGTTGACCTGGCCCGCGGTCACGCGGGAACCGAGCACCTGCTGCGCGGCGGCAGCCATCGGCGCGCCGGCCTTGCCCGCACCGACGACCAGGATGCGCCCGGTCTGCGCCAGGTCGTATGTCTGATCGCCCACCATCAGGCGGTCGCCGTCCAGGGTCATGTGCTGCAACACGGCCTGCCGCGGCTCCACGGCCCGGAGTGCGTGTTCGAGGATGCTCAGGATGTCGCGACGATGGAGGGAGGTGAGGGGCATGGTGGACGCCTTAACGCTGCGCGTTGACCGCCTGCTGGGCGGCCTCCGCCGGGGCCACGCCCTCTTGCAGCACGCTGACAATGGCCCGCTGGATGCGCGCCGCCACCTGCACATAGTCGGGGCCGATGGGTGGGCTGATGGCGACGCGCAGCTGGCTGTCCAGAAACTGGTGGTAAGTGGTGCTGCGCATGACGGACAGGGCCGCGGGGCTGGTGGGCAGCCAGCCGGCCGCCTGTGCCCACGCGCCGCTGTTCTCAGGCTGCATGAGCCAGGCAATCAGCGCCGCGGCTGCGCGCTGGCGTTCAGGATCCGTCGTCACGATGGCGAATGCCCAGCCATCCGCAATGGGGGCCGCGGGCCCAGCCCAGCCCGGGGCCGCCGCGTAACCGCTCCCCCGCAGCGCCTCACGCTCCGCCAGGTAGCGCCGCGCGCTGACATACGCGAGCGGGACCTTGCCCTGGACGTAGACGCCCCAGACCGCGTCCGGCTCGGTCAGTTCCTGCGCGCCCGGCGGCAGCACACCCGACTCCGCCGCGGTATGGTAAAACTCCAACAGGCGAATCAATGGCTCCAGTTCGAGCAGCGGCGCGCGCGTCACCGAATCAACGGTCACACCCGTGGAATAATACTGGCTGAGGATCGCGTGTTGCAGGCGTTCGGTGGGGCTGCTGACCGAATTCGCCTGCGGATTGCCCAGGGGGAAGAGGTAGGGCAGGTCCTCCTCCAGCAGCATGTCCCAGGTTGCGGGCGGCGCTTCGACCTGGCTGGTGAGGTACGCGACGTGCGCCATGTTGGCGACATGCTGTACACCCATGCGGCGATCGTCGAACACGCCTGCGCTCAGTGCAAACGGGTACAGGCCGGCGGTCACTTCTTCATCGAGCAGCATATCGAGCGGCTGCAACAGGCCCGCATCCACGGCCTGCTCCAGCTCTGTGACATCGAGGGTGATCAGGTCGGGCAGGATTGCGGGCGCAACCGGCTGTGCGGTGCGCAGGAAGTCGAGCAGCCCGCCTTCCCCGTAGCGCGCCTTGAGGACAGGCGTCACGCGCACCTGTCCGCCCTGGCTGGCCTCGAACGCAGCAAGCTGCTCGGCCAGCAACGGTCCGGCAGGTTGGGGCGCCTGCGGGCTGTAGAATTCCGGCGTCCACCAGGTCAGGGAGAGCACCGCCGCGGTTGTTGCGGAGGGCGGGGTGTCATCTGCGGGTGGCGTTGCGCCCGGCGCAGCCGTGCTCGCCGGCGTTGCCTGCGCGGCCGGCACAGTTGCGGCAGCAGGCCGCGTGGGCGATACGGCGGTCGCAGGCGCATCCGGAGGCATTCCGCCTGTGCACCCTGACAGCATAACGGTCAGGACGATCAGCAGCCCGAGGATGGTCGCGCCATGCCGCCGGCAGGTCTCTGCCGCAGGTGACGATTCACGTGATGACAGATGAGCCATTGCAACTCCTGACCGCGATTATAAACCGGGCCGGAACAAAGGCCAAAGGAGGATCTTCCTTACCACGGCGTGCGGACATCGAACGTCACGATCGTGCCGTTGACCGGTGCATGCCCGGCGCCCGCACAGAACACCTGGTGCGCATAAGTTCCATCGTAGTTCTCCGCTGCGATATAACCCGGAGGCAGCGTTTCGACCGTACGGTAATAGGCCAGCGGGGCTGCGCCGCGACGCAGCACGAGCTGGAAGGACTGCGGCTGCGGATTGCCCGCCCGCCGCACCTGGTCCCACGTCACGACGAAGGTATCGGCATCCGGCTGCTGGACATAAATCTGCCCGCCCAAGCCGGGATCCCAGTCCAGCGCCAGCACGTGCAGGGCGTTGTTTGGCTGTGCGGCCGTCGGCGGGCACGCGGCGGGCGGCACAGTCGCGCGCGGCTGCTCGCCGCCGAAGTAGACCAGCCCGTTATCCGACACCCACAGCCGCGTGTGCGATGCGCCGAAGAAGTTGACGGGGAAGGGCAGCACTTCCTCGGTCGCCTGGTTGTTCCCCAGCCACAGCCGCCGCCCGCCCACGGCCGGGTCGTACCACGTGGCGGCCTGTCGTGCAACGACCGGCAGATGGGTCTGCCGCGCGAAGGAGCGCACGACCAGTTCCACCGGAATGTCCACGGCCGCGATGCCGGCAGGGTAGACCGGCTGCACGCGCACCAGGCCGTAATAGACACCGTTAGCCGGCAGGCTCGGCCCTGCGCGCAACGTGAGGCTGCTGGGATAATCATAGCGGGTCGTGTTGCTGGCCGGCTGCACGCTCAGCCAGCTCTGGCCCTGCACGACGCTGGCCTGCCAGACGACCACCTGGTCGCTCGGATTGCGCAGCTCCACGCGTTGGCTGGCCGCGGGTGTCACCCCGCCCAGGACGAAGCGCACGGCGGTCGTCTCGGTATTCAGCGCGGGCGGTTGGGCCCAGCGCACTGCGCGGCCAGCGTTCAGCCGCCCATAGCCGAAGTAGTCGTTGCGCCCGCCGATGTACGCGTAAGGCGTGCCCGTGTCAGGGTCGGTGCCCACCTTGTCCGCCGTGTCGCGCAGGATCGCGGCCACCTGGTCCGCCGTGGCCGCGGGCAGCGTGCTCCACACCAGCGCCGCCGCAGCGGAAACCAGAGGGGTCGCCATAGATGTGCCGGACATGTAGCCGTAGCCGCCGGGTCGCGTGCTGTAGATGGGATCGCTCGCGATGCCGCCGGGCGCAGCCAGGTCGATGTAGGGCCGGTAATTGGAGTAGCGCGCCCAGTTGTCGAAGTGATCGCTGCCCGCGACTGCCAGCACATTGTCATAAGCCGCCGGATAGAAATCACCGTTGACGATGTAGCTGCACGCCGGCCCGCCCTGCGCGCAGTTGCCGCCTGCAGCCACTACGAGCGCATGTTTCTCGCCCGTGGCATATTGCACGGCATCTGCGATCGGCGCCGACGGATACGGCCCGCCCAGGCTCAAGTTGATGATCTGCGCATTGGCATTCGCCGCCGCATAGATAGCAATCGCCAGGGTCAGGCTGTCGCCGTTGCCCTGGGCATCCAGCGCCTTATAGGGCAGCAGTTGCACGCCGGGCGCCAGTCCGCTGATGCCCTGGCCGTTGTCTGCCGCGGCAGCCAGAATGCCCGCAACGTGCGTTCCGTGGCCGTAGTCATCCTGCGTGTCAGAGTCGTCGTTGACGAAGTCATAGCCCTGTGCCAGACGGCCCTGGAATTCGGGGTGGCCCCGGTCGATGCCGGAGTCTACGACCGCCACAGTGACAGCATAACTCCCGCGCGTGACGGCCCACGCGTCCGGGCCGGCCACGCGGCGCATGTTCCATTGCTGGCCGAAGCCGGGGTCGGTCGGATAGCGCGCCTCGCCGTCGATGCCGGTCGCGCGGTATACATAGTTCGGCTCGGCATAGCGCACCCAGGGCAGCCGCGCGAGGCGGCTGATCTCAGCCTGCTCACGGCCCGGCGGGACGGCCAGCGCAGCGACATGCCGCTCCGGCAGCGCCTCGCACACCTCCAGTCCCGTCAGCGCGGCCAGGGCAGCGGCCAGCTCGCGCCACGCGGTCGCAGTCCGGTCCACCGGTGATGGCCCCGCTACGGATTGGGGCTGCTGCGCCAGGGCCGGCCAGGCCTGCACCGCGGGGGCATCCGGCTCCCAGGCCAGCACGATTTCGCCGGGCACGTAGGCCGTGGGGGGAATCACATCAGCCGACACCGGCCCGGCCACGACGGGCGCGGGCAGCCAGACGAGCAGTACGAAGCCGACGAGCACAAGGCACATGCGGCGGAAGGTGACAGATTGTGACATCACGTATGCTCCGGGCGCGTAGTTGATGCAATGGTAAGACGCCGGTAGAGGGTGTTTGGGTCCCTGCTGCCCGCCTCCACAGCGGACACATTGGCCGGGCCAGGGATCCGGGAAAGCAACAGCCGCGTGCAGTGCACGCGGCTGTCATCAGTCTACATCAGGCCCGGCTCAGTTGGGCAGGACCTCGGCCACCTCAGGCGGCCGTTGCATGGCCTCGCCGTTGCTGACATCCAGCCGCAGCTCGCCATCCTCGCCCAGCGTCACCGTCACCTTGCTGCCGGGCTTGACCTTGCCACCCAGCAGGGCCTCGCTCAACTGGTCCTCCAGCTTGTCCTGGATGACCCGGCGCAGGGGCCGCGCGCCGTAGTCGGCGTCGTAACCCGTGTCCGCAATCATGCTCTTGACTTCATCGGTCACTTCGAGCGTGATATTCTGCTCGACAAGCTGAGCGCGCACCCGGTTGAGTTCCAGATCGACGATATCCTTGATCTGTTCCTTCGTCAGGTTGCGGAAGACCATGATGCCGTCCAGCCGGTTCAGGAATTCAGGCCGGAACGTACGCTTGAGCGCATCCGTAACCCGGTCGCGCATGGACTGGTATTCGTTTTCCTGCACTTTGGCTTCGTCGCGGCTGGTTGCAAAGCCCAACCCTCCGCCATGCTTGATCAGGTTGGCGCCGACGTTTGACGTCATAATGATGATGGCATTGCGGAAGTCGATCCGGCGGCCCTTCGCATCGGCCAGGCTGCCGTCCTCCATGATCTGCAGGAGCATGTTGAAGACTTCCGGATGCGCCTTCTCGATTTCATCGAGCAGCACGACCGAGTAGGGCCGGCGGCGCACCGCCTCGCTCAACTGGCCGCCTTCCTCGTAGCCCACGTAGCCGGGCGGCGCACCAACCAACCGGCTGACGTTGTGGCGCTCCATGAACTCGCTCATGTCGAGCTTGATCAGGGCCTCTTCCGAGCCGAACAGGAACTCAGCCAGGCTCTTCGCCAGCAGCGTCTTGCCGACGCCGGTCGGCCCCAGGAACATGAATGCGCCGATGGGCCGCTTGGGATCTTTCAGGCCGGTGCGTGCGCGGCGGACGGCCCGTGCAATTGCCTTGACCGGCTCATCCTGCCCGACGACCCGCTTGTGCAGGTATTCTTCCATCTCCAGCAGGCGGGCGGTTTCCTCGCCCACGAGCCGCTGCAGCGGAATGCCCGTCCACATCCCGACGACCTCCGCGATGTCTTCCTCGGAGACGCTCGGCTGCGGCGCAGCATCTTCCCAGCCCTTGCGCAGTTGTTCGAGCTTCTTTTCCAGCTCGATTTCGTGATGCCGCAGGTCGAGCGCATCATCGAACCGCTTGGCCTCGACCGCAGCTTCCTTATCCTTCTGGACGCTCTTGAGCTCGCGGAACGTATTGCGCAGCGTCATCGCGTAGGGCGCCTTGTACATGCGCACGCGGCTGGCCGCCTCATCGATCAGGTCGATGGCCTTGTCCGGCATGAACCGGTCGGGCACATAGCGAGCCGAGAGACGTGCCGCCGCCACCAGCGCCTCATCGGAGATGCGCAACTGATGATGGCCCTCATACATGGGCCGGACGCCCTTGAGAATCTCGATGGTCTGCTCGACCGTCGGCTCTTCAACCAGGATGGGCTGGAAGCGGCGCTCCAGTGCGGCGTCCCCTTCGATATATTTGCGATACTCGTCCAGCGTCGTCGCGCCGATGCACTGCAAGTCGCCGCGCGCCAGCGCCGGCTTGAGCAGGTTGGCCGCGTCCACGCTGCTGCCGGCCGCGCCTGCGCCCACGAGCATGTGAACCTCATCGATGAAGAGGATGGCGTCCGAGTTGGTGATCTCCTCGATGACCTTCTTCAGGCGCTCCTCGAACTGGCCGCGGTACATGGTTCCGGCGACCAGGGAGCCCACATCCAGCATCAGGACGCGCTTGTCGATCAACGTTTCCGGCACATCGCCGTTGATGATCCGCTGCGCCAGGCCTTCCACGATGGCCGTCTTGCCCACGCCCGGTTCACCGATCAGGGCCGGGTTGTTCTTCGTGCGGCGGCTGAGAATCTGGATGACCCGCTCGATTTCCTTCTCGCGCCCGATGACCGGGTCGAGCTTGCCATCCTCGGCGCGCTGGGTCAGGTCGAACCCCAACTGATCGGTCAGCGGGGTCTTGCTTTCCTTCTTGCGCGTCGTCTTCTCCTGAAGCTGGTTCTCAAGAATGGTCTTGGTCGTCTGCTGGCGGACCTTGTCCAGGTCCGCGCCCAGGCTGCGCAGGACTTCGGAGGCAATGCCCTCATCCTCGCGCACCAGGCCCAGGAGCAGGTGCTCGGTGCCGATATAGGTATGGCCCATCTGGCGGGCCTCTTCTACAGCAAGTTCAATGACCCGCTTGGTGCGCGGGGTGAGCGTCGGCTTGCCGAACGGCGGACGCGCGTTACGCGGGGCCATGCGCTCCACCTGGCGAATGACTTCCGCCGGCGACGCACCCACCTCCCGCAGAACTTTAGCGGCCAATCCGCTCTCTTCCTTCGCCAGGCCGAGCAGCAGGTGTTCTGTGCCCACGTAGTTATGGTTGAGCCGCACGGCTTCTTCCTGTGCGATCTGCAACACCTGGCGTGCGTGCTTAGTGAAACGATCCAATTTGTCGGACATATGTGTTCTTCCTTTGCGCATCTGCCGCACGCCGTCACCTGAAGCGGCACGTTGCGGTTCTCAGCGACTCTCCGGGCCTGCCGACCGGACATGTGCATTATATCATACAGTCCGCGGCATGTCGTAAGCCGGAATCCTTAGAATAGCAAAACGGGGCGAGGCACATCAGATGCCTCCGCCCCGTCGGATCAGCAGTTATGGCCGGTGCGCCTGGTCTAGCTGACCTGCGCTTCCTTGAATGCCTCGGACTGGTTCTCGACCTCAGCTTCGGCCGGCACGGCGTCTTCTTCAGCCGGGGCTTCGTCACGCCAGTCCACTTCCACGTAGGCATCATCGCTGGCCTGGCGGAGGCTCAGCCCGATGCGGCGGCGCTGAGGATCGACGCGAATCACACGCACCGTCACCTCGTCGCCCTCCTGGACGATCTCCTTGGGATGGGCGATGCGATAGTCGGCCATCTCCGAGATGTGAATCAGGCCCTCGATCGCGTCGTCGATCTTGGCAAATGCGCCGAACGCGGTCAGCCGCGTAATCTGGGCGGTGAGGACCTGCCCCACGGTATATTGCTGGTCGATCACGCTCCACGGTTCGGGGTGGAGACGCCGCAGGCTCAACGCAATGCGCTTGCGTTCCTCGTCCACATTCATCACGTAGACATCCACCTGTTGCCCGACCCGCAGCACCTCGCTCGGATGCTCGATGCGGTGCCAGGCCAGCTCCGACAGATGGATCAGGCCGTCGGCCCCGCCCAGGTCCACAAAGGCGCCGAAATCTGCGATGCTGGTGACGACACCCTTGAGCACATCGCCCTTGTTGAGCGTGGAGAGCAAGCGGTCTTTCTGGCCCTTGCGCCAGTCGCGCATGGCAGCCCGTTCTGATAAGATCAGACGATTGCGCTGGCGGTCGAGTTCCACGACCTTGAGCTGCATGTTCTGGCCGACGAGCTTGGCCCACCGCTGCTCGGGGTCCACTTCCGTGTCCTGCTGCGCCTGCCAGCGGCCGGAAAGCTGGGAAGCGGGGACGAACCCGCGCACCCGCCCCACCCGCACGATGATGCCGCCGCGGTTGAAGCCGGTCACAACACCCTCGAAGACATCCTGGGACTGCAACAGATCCTCAGCCTGGGCCCAGTCTTGCTCCTGTTGGGCCCGGGTGAGCGAAATGACGACGTTGCCGTCCTTGTCCTCAGGAACGACTACAAGTGCCCGCACAGGATCGCCGGGGGACAGGGCGATGAGGAAATCCTTGTCCAACCGTTCCAGTTCGCGGGGGTCGACGACAGCATCAGCCTTGTAATGAATGTCAACCAGAATCTGGTTGGGGTTGATGCTGACAATGTTGCCTTCCACGGTATCGCCTTGCCGCAACTGGGGAAAATCGAAGGCATCGAGGGGCAACGATTCCATGGGGTTGGGTTCGACTGTCGCCTGGGCGGACTCCAGTCCTTTGCGAGTATTCATGAGGATGAGTGCTCCCCCTCCAAAAAGAGTGAGCGAATTATACAGAAGGTGTAAGAAAAGGGCAAGTGGCGCAAGAAGGGATTACGGAGTGAAGATTACAAATTGAATATTACTCACTCCATGACGAGAGTGCCCGCGGCAAACAATCTCTCGCGGGCACTCCACAAGTCGATTACCAGCACCTATGGCAGATAGGCGATCATCTCGATCTCGACGGCGCCGCCGCGCGGGAGCGCGGCCACCTGGATGGTGCTGCGCGCGGGCGGGTCGGCCGCGAAGGCCGCCGCATAGATGGTGTTGACTGCCTGGAAATCCTGCATGTCGGTCAGAAAGATGGTCGTCTTGACAACGTCGGCAAAGGTCGCGCCCGCAGCCTGCAGGACGGCCTGGAGGTTGGCAAGTGCTTGCCGCGCCTGCGCCTCGACGCCCTCGACCAGCGCGCCGGTTGCCGGGTCCAGCCCAAGCTGGCCGGACGCAAATACGAAGTTGCCCGCGCGTACGGCCTGGTTGTACGGGCCGATGGCCGCAGGCGCCGCGGTGGTGTGAATGATCTCGCGCATGATGTTCCTCCCTGTTTCGATTGCAGATTGAAGATTACAGATTGAAGATTCTCCACGCCTGTCCCAATCTTAAATCTTCAATCTGCAATCTTCAATCAGGTCACACGACGATATTGATCAGCTTCCCGCCGGCATAGATGACCTTGCGCACCTGCTTGCCTTCCAGCCACTTCTGGACGGTCGGGCTTGCCAGTGCAGCCTCGCGCGCCGCAGCCTCGTCCACGTCCGCGGGCAGCTCCAGCTTATCGCGCACCTTGCCGTTGACCTGCACGACCAGCGTGACGGTGTCGGCCTGGGCCAGCGCCGGCTCGTAGGCCGGCCAGGGCTGGACGTGGATGCTCTGCGCGGGGTCGAACACATCCCCGCCGTGCCGCCGCTGCCACAGCTCTTCCGCAATGTGCGGCGTCTCGGGCGCCAGCATCAACAGCAGCAGGTCTATCGCTTCATCCCAAGCCGGCGTCCCGTAGACTGCGGTGTCGCGCGCCTTCATCAGGTAGTTGTTGAACTCCATCAGCGCAGCCAAGAGCGTGTTCCACTTGTACGCGGCGATGTCCTCGCTGACCTTGCGCAGCGTGCGATGCGTGACGTGGCGCAGCTCGCGGCTCAGCCGGTCGACCGTGGCCGCATCGGCCTGCGAGGACTGCTGCGGCGGCTCGGTCGCGATGGCCCACACGCGCTCCAGGAAACGGCGCACGCCGCCGATGCCGCTCGGATTCCACGGCCCGCCCGCGTCCCACGGGCCGATGAACATCAGGTATGCGCGCACCGTGTCTGCACCGTACTGCTCGACCAGGTCGTCAGGCGCGATGACGTTGCCTTTGCTCTTGCTCATGCGGTTGCCGTCCGGCCCCAGGATGATGCCCTGGTTGAACAGCCGCAGCATCGGCTCGTCAAACGATACGACGCCCATATCCCGCAGCGCCTTCGTGAAGAAGCGCGTGTACAGCAGGTGCATGGTGGCGTGTTCCGGCCCGCCGGTATACTGATCCACCGGCAGCCAGTAGTCGCCCGTCTGCGCATCCCACGGCATATCGTCCGCGCTCAACCGCTCGCCGGCCTTGTGATAGGGCGTGACATACGCGTACTGGTACCACGACGAACACATGAAGGTGTCCATCGTATCCGTCTCCCGCGTGGCCTTGCCGCCGCACTTCGGACAGGTCGTGTACAGGAAGCCTTCATCGAACTTCAGCGCGTTCTCGCCGGTCGGCGGAATCTCCGCATCCTCCGGCAAGCGAACCGGGAGGTCTGCGTAAGGAACCGGCACGACGCCGCAGTCCGGGCAGTAGATCATCGGGATGGGCGCGCCCCAGTAACGCTGGCGGCTGATGAGCCAGTCGTGCAGCCGGTAGTTGACGGCCGCCTTGCCGACGCCCCGCCCGGCCAGCCACTCCGTGACCTGCTGCCGGGCCGTCTCGCCCGGCGTGCCGGTGAACGCGGCGGAGTGGATCATCGTGCCGTAGTCCGAATGGTAGAGCACGTCACGATACCACTCGACCGCCCACCACATCTCCATCGTCGTGCGGAACTGGCGCATATAGTCGTAGCCCGCGTGCATCTGCGCCATGATGGCCGCGTCCGCCTCCATCGAGTCGAGGGTCATCACATGGTCGGGGAAGACGACGTGCCAGCCCAGCCCCACGACGTCGGCCCAGTGACCGGGCTTCAGATGCGCCTGCAAGACAGAGATGTAGGCCGTAACCTGCGCGTGGCCGTCCAGCGTCACAGCATAGAAACGGCCCCGGTCAGGGATGGACAGCGGCTCGGCCGCCAACCCCGCGGCCATCAGGCTCGCGCCGAAGCCGCCATCCACGGACCCTTCCCACACCGCGCTCTTGGCCCGGCCGTCGGTACGCTCGATGACGGGCACAATCGGCAGGCCGAACTGCCGCGCGAACTCGAAGTCACGGTCGTCGTGCGCGGGCACGGCCATGATCGCGCCCGTGCCGTAGCCCATCAGCACATAGTCCGCAATCCAGATGGGGATGCGCTTGCCGTTGACCGGGTTGACTGCATATGCGCCGATGAAGACGCCCGTCTTGGCCTTGTCCGCCGCGGTGCGCTCGATCTCCGTCTGGCGGCTGGCCTGGAGCTGGTAAGCCGTCACGGCCTCGCGATGTTCGGCGGTCGTCAGCCGGTCCACCAGGGGGTGTTCCGGCGAAAGCACCATGAAGGTCGCGCCCCACAGGGTGTCAGGCCGGGTGGTGAACACGACGATGTCGTGCTCCTCCTCGCCCGCAGCGTTCGCCTCGGTCCGGAACGTGACCTCCGCGCCCTCGCTGCGGCCGATCCAGTTGGTCTGCGCGGTGCGGATGCGCTCCGGCCAGTCGATGTTGTCGTAGCGCAGCAGCTCGTCCGCGTACGCCGTAATCTTGAAGAACCACTGCTCCAGTTCTTTCTTGATGACCGGCGTGCCGCAGCGCTCGCAGTGGCGATCCTCGCCCCACACCTGCTCGCGTGCCAGCGTCGTGTTGCACGTCGGGCAGAAGTCCACCGGCGAGTATGCGCGGTAGGCCAGCCCGTGCTCGTACAGCTTCAGGAAGAACCACTGGGTCCACTTGTAATACTCGGGGTCGCACGAGACGGCCTCGTGGTCCCAGGCCCACATCGCGCCCATGCTGCGCAGTTGCCCGCGCATCCGGTCGATGTTCGCCAGCGTCCAGCGATACGGGTGCGTGCCGTGCTTGATGGCCGCGTTCTCCGCGGGCAGACCGAAGGCATCGAACCCGATAGGGAAGAAGACGTTGTAGCCCTGCATGCGCAGGTAGCGCGCCGCCGCATCCGACGGCGTCATCGCGTACCAATGGCCGATGTGGAGGTCGCCCGACGGGTAAGGGAGCATGGTCAGGAAGTAGTATTTCCGGCGGTCCGGGTCTTCCCGCGTGGCGTAGAGCCCGCTCGCGGCCCACTGCTGCTGCCAGCGCGGCTCGATGGCCTGCGGGTTATAACGTTCGATGCTGCGTTTTTCGGCCATAGGTTCCTCCACTCGCGCAAATTGGCCCCAGGAAAAACAAAATCCCCTTCGTCATCAGGGACGAAAGGGATTCCGCGGTACCACCCTGGTTGCCGGTAGTGGACCTGAGGGGATTCGAACCCCTTGCCTCTTGAATGCCATTCAAGCGCTCTCCCAATTGAGCTACAGGCCCGTGATTTGACCGACCACTTGGCACGCGCTGTAACGGGCACGACCCGGCACAATCTACGTCGTTCGGCTTCGCCGAAAGACATCAACTGTGCGGCTCCCGGACGAGTTCGGCCTCGAGGTGGGCTTCGGACCACCCGCGGGGTTTGCACCCTCCCCCGCTCTCTGCGAAGCTGGCCTACTGCTTCCGTTCGTCGCCGGCATATCGGGTTGGAAACCCAGTGGAGCTGAGGGGACTCGAACCCCTTGCCTCTACAGTGCGATTGTAGCGCTCTCCCAGATGAGCTACAGCCCCGTGAGCGAAGGATAGTATAGCCTGAGTGCCCCTGAGTGTCAAATCTTGCCGCCGCGTGCTGATTTGCATGGGCAAACGACATCATTTCCGAGGCTGCCAGGTCAACCTTAACATACAAAATAGAAACCCTGCCGGCTCGCCGGCATTTGACAACCAGAAAATGAATTCTATAATTGCCCACTATTGCCGGTGCACGTCCTGATCAAGGAAGCTCATGGCCGGGCCCGTCACCGAAACGCCACTGGCGCCTGCCAGCGACGTCCGCTTCTATCCTCAAGAGGAGTTCTGGACATGCAGCACAAGAAGCTCGGGTTTGTCGGTCTGGTCTTGCTTCTGGTCCTGGCAGTTGCCAGCCCGGCGTTTGCCGCCGGCGATGGACCTGTGGCGCCCCTGATTGCGCGCGATGCCCCTGGCGCGATCGCCGGCAGCTACATCGTGGTGTTCAAGGATGGCACGGTTGGCGAGGCCGTGGAAGCGGCCATTGCCGAGGCCGTACAGGCGCCGGAGACCCGGCTGCACCACCGCTATGCCGCAGCCCTGAACGGTTTCGCGGCCGAACTGCCTGAGCGGGCCGTCCAGGCGCTGCTGCGCAACCCGCACGTGGCCTACGTCGAGGTCGACCAGGTTGTGACGATCGACGCGACGCAATCCCCCGCAACTTGGGGCATCGACCGCATTGACCAGCGCGCGCTGCCGTTGAGCAACAGCTACACCTACACCAACACCGGCGCGGGCGTCACCGCGTACATCATCGACACCGGCATCCTCATCAGCCATACTGAGTTCGGCGGCCGCGCCTCCATTGGCTTCGATGCGTACGGCGGGAACGGCATCGACTGCAACGGCCACGGCACGCACGTTGCGGGCACGGTGGGCGGCAGCACCTACGGCGTGGCGAAGGGCGTCACTCTGAAGGCCGTGCGCGTGCTGGATTGCGCCGGCTCCGGCACAACGACCGGCGTCATCGCAGGCGTCGATTGGGTCACGAGCAATCACCAGGCAGGGGCGCCCGCGGTGGCGAACATGAGCCTCGGCGGCGGACTGTCGACCGCGCTCGACACAGCCGTGGCGAACTCCATCACAGACGGCGTGACTTACGCCATCGCGGCGGGCAACAGCAACCGGGATGCGTGCAAGTTCTCGCCGGCGCGCGTGCCCACCGCCATCACCGTGGGCGCGACGACCAACACCGATGCCCGCGCCTCCTACTCCAACTACGGCGCGTGCCTCGACATCTTTGCACCGGGCTCGTCCATCACGTCGGCCTGGTACACCAGCACCACGGCCACCAACACCATCAGCGGCACGAGCATGGCGACCCCGCACGTCGCGGGCGTCGCGGCCCTGTACCTGCAGGGCAGTCCGAGTGCTACCCCGGCAACGGTGCGTAATGCCCTCGTCGCCAATGCAACGCCGGGGGTCGTAATAAATGAAGGGCGCAAATCGCCCGACTTGCTACTGTTCACGAACTACTAACGTCGTTCACCACCATCTGTAGGGGCGCGGTGACCTTGCCCCTACAGATACTATCCTGGAGCCCGCAGCTAATGCTGCGGGCTCCCTTTGCAGAAACCGGGTTTGTGGCCTCACTGACGGGCGCGAGACCTTAGTTACGAGGTAGTACTAAACACTTACCTACCTCATTAGTTTTGACACCCTCCACGACCTGTGCTAAACTCGGCCCTTGTGAAAAGATGGTGTGTCATGCCTTTGGCATGACACGCCAGCAGCATACCCTGTTCGGAGCGATTCATGGCGTTTAGCCTGTCAGCCGATGGCTTTACGGCCTGTGGCTTAGCGGCCTGTGGCCGCCGCTTTCCTCGTCGTCGTACCAGCGGAGCGGGATAACCCCCGGTCTAGGGCACGCGCGAGCCGAACATCTACGACAGATCAGGCGCCAGCACCCCCAACCCGGGTGCTGGCTTTTTGTTTGCACAGGGAGCAATCATCATGCTGAAAATCGGCATCATCGGCGCAACCGGCTACACCGGACTGGAGTTGCTGCGCCTGCTGCAGCGCCACACGGAGGCGGAGCTCGTGTGGCTGACCTCCGAGAACTCCGCCGGGCAGCGGTTCGGTGACGCATTCGCGGTTCCGCCCACCATCGGGCAGCGCACGCTCGTCAAGCTGGCGGACGCGGACCTGGCCGCCGCAGACGTGGTGTTCTGCTGCCTGCCCCACGCGGCCAGCCAGGCGCCCGTCGCCGCCGCCCGTGCAGCCGGCGCGCGCGTGGTCGACCTCAGCGCGGACTACCGGCTGCACGACCCCGCGGTCTACGAGACATGGTACAACCACCCGCACCACAAGACCGCGCTGCTGGCGGAGGCCGTGTATGGGTTGCCGGAACTCTATCGCGCAGACATCGCCCGCACTCAACTTGTTGCCAACCCCGGCTGCTACCCAACCAGCGTCATCCTCGGGCTCGCGCCGCTGGCGCGCTGCGGCTGGCTGACGGGCACGGTCATCGCAGACAGCAAGTCGGGCATCTCCGGCGCGGGTCGCACGCCTTCGCTCAAGACGCACTTCGTCGAGGCGAGCGAGAACTTCAGCCCGTACAGCATCGGCCGGGTGCACCGCCACCTCGCGGAAATGGAGCAGGAACTCAAGGTGGCCGGGGGCGCCAGCCAGGACGGGTGGCAGCTCATCTTCTCGCCCCACCTGCTGCCGGTCAACCGGGGCATCCTCTCCACCATCTACGTCAACCTGCCCGCGGACGTTACCGAGGCGCAGGTGCGCGAGCAGTACGCGGCGGCTTACAGCGGCGAGCCGTTCGTCAACCTGCTGCCCGCGGGCCAGGTCGCGACGCTGGCCCACACCGTCCATACGAACTACATCGCCATCGGTCTGACCTTCGTGCCCAACACAATGACCCTTATCGTCACTACCAGCATCGACAACCTCGTCAAGGGGGCCTCGGGCCAGGCCATCCAGAACATGAACATCATGTGCGGGCTGGACGAACGGACGGGACTCCTATGAGCACACACGATAAGCCTGTCACCGTCCTGAAAATTGGCGGCAACCAGGTCGAGGACGAGGCATTCCTGGCCGGGTTCGTCGATGCCGTGCGCAGCCTCCTGACCGGGCACGCTGTCATCATCGTACACGGCGGCGGCAAGGAGATTGCGGACCTGCACGGGCAGCTCGGCGTGGGGTTCGAGACGGTGGAGGGGCTGCGCGCCACCTCGGAGGAGAGCCTCCGGCTGGTCGAGATGGTGCTCAACGGCGTCGTCAACACGCGGCTGGTGCGCTGGCTGGTCAACGGCAAGGTCGACGCGCTGGGATTGACCGGCGTGGACCTGGGGCTGGTGCGCGTGACGCCGCTCTCGGTCAACGGGCGCAGCCTGGGCCGGGTGGGCCAGGTCGGGTATGTCAACGGCGAGGCGCTGCTCCAATTGCTGGACCTGGGCGTGACCCCGGTCATCTCGCCGGTGTCGCTGGGCGAGGATGGGCTGGCGTACAACGTCAACGCGGACCATGTGGCCGCGGGCGTCGCGCGAGCCGTCGAGGCCACGCGGCTGGTCTTCGTGAGCAACGTGCCGGGCGTGCAGGTCACGGGGCGGACGATGCGCGGGCTGACCGTCACCCAGATCGAGGGGCTGATTGCGGATGGACACATCACGGGCGGCATGATCCCGAAGGTGCGTTCCGCGACCGAGGCCGTCCAGAGCGGCGTGTACCAGGCGGTCATCACTGACCTCGCGGGCCTCGCGCGCGATAACGGCACCGCGATTATACGAGGATGACGACGTGACAAGGTGAAGGGGTGACACGGTGACAAGGTGACTTGGAGTGGAGGCTTTAGCCGGTAACACAGTGAGCGTAGCCCACAGCCAAGCCGGGTTGAAGCTACCACTCCAACTCACCACTTCACCTTGTCACCCGGTCACCTCTTCACCTCTTCACGGAAAGGTGAGACGATGGAAGACATCATGGCCCTGGAAGGGCAGCATGTGTTGCAGACGTATGCGCGGCCGCCGTTCGTGCTGGATCATGGCGAGGGGTGCTGGGTGTATGACACGCAGGGCCACGCGTACCTGGACTGCGTGGCGGGCATCGCCGTCAACGCGCTCGGCCATGCGCACCCGGCCCTTGTTGCCGCGCTGACCGGACAGGCCGGCAAGCTGTGGCATACCTCCAACCTGTACCACACCGCGCCGCATGCCCGGCTCGCCGCGCGGTTGTGTGCGGGCAGCTTTGCGGACCGCGTCTTCTTCTGCAATTCGGGCGCGGAGGCGAACGAGGGCGCGTTCAAGTTTGCGCGCAAGTGGGCCCATGACCACTACGGGCCGGAGAAGCACGTCATCGTTGCATTCACCAACGCGTTCCACGGGCGCACCTTCGGCGCGCTGGCCGCGACCCCGCGCGAGAAGTACCAGGCCCCCTTCCGCCCGCTACTGCCCGGCGTGCGCATCGCCCCCTTCAATGACCTGGCGGGGGCCGCGGCCGCGTTCGACGACAGCGTGTGTGCGGCCATCGTCGAGCCGGTGCAGGGCGAGGGCGGCGTCCACCCCGCGACGTCGGAGTTCCTCGCGGGCCTGCGCAACCTGTGCGACCGGCACAACGCGCTGCTGATCTTCGACGAAGTGCAATGCGGCGTCGGCCGCACGGGCAAGCTGTGGGCTCACCAGGGCTACGGCGTCATGCCTGACCTGCTGACCGCGGCGAAACCGCTTGCGGGCGGCCTGCCGATGGGCGCGGTCCTGATGCGCGAGGCGGTCGCCGCGGTCATGCATCCCGGCGACCACGGCAGCACGTTCGCCGGCTCGCCGCTCGTCGCCTCGGTCGCAGAGGCCCTGCTCGACCAGGTGGACCGGCCGGAGTTCCTGGCAGAGGTGGCTGCGAAGGGCGAATACCTCAAGGAGCGGCTGGAGGAACTCAACTCGCCGCACATCACCGAAATCCGCGGCCGCGGGCTGATGGTCGGCGCGGACCTGGACATCCCGGCAGCGGATGTCGTCAACGCGGGGTATCGCCACGGCCTGCTGCTCGTCAACGCCGGCCCGCAGACGCTCCGCTTCGTGCCCCCGCTGATCATTACGCGCGCGGAGATCGACACGCTCATCGAGCGGCTGACCGCGGTATTGACCGAGTTGGGGTGAAGCCGGGGCAACCGTAAAGGTTGGGCAACCACAAAGGTTGCCCCTACAAGAGATTGTGGATATGGGCTGATGGACATACACATACGCAAGGCCACCGAGGCCGATATCGAGGCGGTCCTGGCGATCATCAATGCCTATGCGGCGCAGAACCTGATGCTGCCGCGCACACCGGAGCAGATTCGCCGCGTACTGCCGAAGTTTCTGGTTGCAGAGCAGATGGGACGGGTCGTCGGCTGCGGCTCCAATGTCGAGCTCACGCCGGAACTCACCGAGTTGCGGTCGCTGGCCGTTGCACCGGACCAGCGCGGCACCGGCCTGGGCCGGCGGCTCGTCCATGCGCTCATCGAGCAGGCGCGCGCCGACGGGTATGACACGATTTGCGCGCTGACCTTGAGCGAGGAGTTCTTCAACCGCTGCGGCTTCACGACCGTGGATCGCTGGTCCATCTCACCCAAAATCTGGCACGAGTGCGTGTACTGCCCGAAGTTCGACGCGTGCGATGAAATCGCCGTGGCGATGAACCTGACGGAGACGGCCCCGGCCCTGACTCCGCTGGCGCCCGAAATCAGCCTGGAGCTGTGGCAGGCGCTGAAGTTTGGCCGGCTGCAGATGCTCCGGCAGAAGGTGTGACGTGAACCGCAAAGACGCCGAGATAAAGAGTAACGAGTAATGAGTAACGAGTAAGGAGTAATTAAGGTTACTCGTTACTCATTACTCGTTTCTCTTTACTCGTTTCTCTGCGTTCTTCGCGTCTTCGCGGTTCAAAAAGGGGTCATATGACACGAACAGTCCGTATTGCGCTCGTCGGCCTGGGCAACGTGGGCCGCGCGTTCCTCGATTTGATGGTCGAGAAGGCCGCGCTGCTGGCCGAGCGACACGACCTGGCGCTCGGCCTGACTGCCGCCGCCGACTCCTCTGCCGCGCTGCTGGACGGCCGCGGGATCGATCCAGCCGCTTTGCGCGGCCACAAGGCCGGGGGCAGCCGCCTGGCAGACTTCCCCGGCGCGCAACCCGGCCTGCCTTCGCCGGAGATGGTGCGTCATGCAGAGGCCGACATGGTGCTCGATGCCTCACCGGTCAACCTGCGCGACGGGCAGCCAGGACTGGACTGCGTGCGCATCGCGCTGGAGCGGGGGCTGCCCGTCGTGCTGGCGAACAAGGCACCGCTCGTCCTCGCCTTCGACGAACTGACCCGGACAGCCGCGGCCCGCGGCGTGGGCCTGGCCTACAGCGCAACCGTGTGCGGCGCGCTGCCGGTGGTCAACATCGGGCAGCGCGACCTGGCCGCGTGCGATATTCGTTCGGTCGCCGGCATCTTCAACTCGACCAGCAACTCCATCCTGGCGGCGATGGGACGCGGGGAGAGCTACGCCGACGCGCTGCGCCAGGCGCAGGTGGACGGCATCGCGGAGGCCGACCCGAGCCTCGATGTCGAAGGCTGGGATACGGCGAACAAGCTCGTCATCATCGCCAACAGCATCCTGCACATGCCCGCAACCCTGACCGATGTGCAGCCCGTGATCGGCATCACCGGCATCACGGCGGAGCAGATTCAGGCGGAACAGGCGCAGGGCCGCGTGGTCAAGCTGGTCGCGCGCGCGACGCGGGATCAGGCCCGCGGCGCATACCGCCTGTCTGTCCAGCCCGAGTGGCTGCCCGCGGGTGATTTCCTCGCCGGCGTCAGCGGCTGGGAAATGGGCATCGTTTTCGAAACCGACATCATGGGGCTGCAACAGCTCAAAGTGGACGAACGTGGCCCTGTGCCGACCGCGGGCGCGATGCTGCGCGATGTGATCCGGCTGGCAACTCAATCCTAACTCATCCCTAATCTCAAGGAGTATTCCCCCCATGTCTGCCAAGAAATCCGCGTCAAAGGTCGTACTCGCCTATTCGGGCGGGCTGGACACCTCCTGCATCGTGCCGTGGCTCGTGGAGAACTACGGCTGCGAGGTAATCTGCTTCTGTGCCAACCTGGGCCAGGAAGAGGAGCTCTCCGGGCTCGAGGCGAAGGCCCTCGCCTCCGGCGCCAGCAAGCTGTACATCGAGGATCTGCGCGAGCAGTTCATCACCGACTTCATCTATCCGACCCTCAAGGCGGGCGCCATCTACGAGCGGGAATACCTGCTCGGCACGAGCTTCGCCCGCCCCCTCATCGCACAGAAGATGGTCGAGATTGCAGAACTCGAGGGCGCGGACGCGGTGGCTCACGGCGCAACCGGCAAGGGCAACGACCAGGTGCGCTTCGAGCTGACCGTCATGGCGCTGAACCCGCGGCTGCGGATCATCGCGCCGTGGCGCGAGTGGCACATCCGCAGCCGCGAGGACGCCCTGAAGTACGCGGCGGAACACAACGTCCCGGTCACCGCCACCCTCAAGTCCATCTACAGCCGCGACCGCAACCTCTGGCACCTGAGCCACGAGGGCGGCATCCTGGAAGACCCCTGGCAGGAGCCGGAAGAGGTCATGTACCAGCTCACGACCAATCCGGAGACCGCCCCCGACGAGCCGGAGTACGTCGAGGTCTACTTCGAAGCGGGCGTGCCCAAGCGGGTCAACGGCGAGGCGCTCGGCCCGGTCGAGCTGGTCGCAAAGCTGAACGAGATCGGTGCGAAGCACGGCATCGGCCGCATCGACCTCGTGGAGAACCGGTTGGTCGGCATGAAATCGCACGGCGTGTACGAGACGCCCGGCGGCACGATCCTCTACCGCGCGCACCAGGCACTCGAACAGCTCTGCCTGGACAAGGAGACGCTGCACTACAAGCAGGTCATCGCGCTCAAGTACGCGGACCTGGTCTACAACGGGCAGTGGTTCACCACGGTGCGCCAGGCCCTCGACGCCTTCGTTAATGTCACGCAGCAAAACGTCACCGGCTCGGCCCGGCTCAAGCTGTACAAGGGCAACATCATTCTCGTGGGCCGCAAATCGCCCTACAGCCTGTATCGGGAGGACTATGCCACCTTCGGTGAAGAGGATGTGTACAACCAGAAGGATGCAGAGGGCTTCATCAAGCTGTTCGGCCTGCCGATGAAGGTATCCGCCCTGCTCGATATCGAAGGTACGGGCGTCAGCAAGTACCGCAGCCCGGACTACAGCAAGTTCAAGCGGGATTGACGAAACGAGAAACGAGTGATGAGTAACGAGTAAGGAGTAAGAAGTAAACGGCATTTACTCGTTACTTTTTACTCGTTACTCATGACTCATTACAAGAAGGACATCACCATGAGCGATCAGAGTCCACGCGGCTTCCGGTTCGCCGGTGTGGCAGCGGGCATCAAGAAGAGCGGCGCGGCGGACCTGGCGCTGATCGTCAGCGACCGGCCCTGCAATGCGGCCGCCGTGTTCACGCGCAATGCGTTCCCCGCCGCGCCGGTCCAGTACGATCGCAACCTGCTGGCCGAGCAACCGGCCGGATTGCGCGGCGTGGCGATCAACTCCGGCTGCGCAAATGCATGCACGGGCGAGGGCGGGCTGGCTGATGCCGCCGCAATGGCTGCGAGTGCAGAGGCGGCAGCCGGATTGCCGCCCCGTTCATGCGCGGTGATGTCCACCGGCGTCATCGGCCCGCGGCTGCCGATGGCAAAGATCGAGGCCGGACTGGCCGCGGCCGCCGCGCAGCTCTCGCCGGAAGGCTGGGATGCCGCCTCGCACGCCATTATGACAACCGACACGCGACCGAAGGTGGCTTTTCGCCAGGTGGACGGCATCCGGCTGTTCGGCATGGCGAAGGGCGCGGGCATGATCCACCCGAACATGGCAACCTTGCTGGCCACCGTGGTCACCGATGCAGAGATCGCACCGGATGCGCTGGACGCAATGCTGCGCAAAGCGGTCGCAGCCAGCTTCAACAGCATCAGCATCGACGGCGACACAAGCACAAACGATACGCTGCTTGTGCTGGCAAACGGCGCGGCCGGGCCGGTGGATGCCGACCGGTTTGCAGATGCGCTGACCGACCTCTGCGCCGACCTCGCGCAGCAGATCGTACGCGATGGTGAGGGCGCAACGAAGTTCATCACGATCACGGTGCAGGGCGCGGCGTCGGAGGAAGATGCACGGTGCGCGGCGAAGGCCGTTGCCAACTCACCGCTGGTCAAGACCGCCTTCTACGGCGGGGACGCCAACTGGGGCCGCATCCTGGCCGCGGTCGGATACTCCGGCGCACGGGTCGACCCTGCGCGCGCAGACTTGTGGATCGAGGGCGAACGCGGTAAGCTGCAACTGGTGGCCGCGGGCCAGCCGCTCGCCTATTCCGAGGATCTGGCGACCGCTATCTTCCAGGCGGCGGAGATCAGCGTGACCGTGGAGCTGGGGCTGGCCGCAGGCCATGCGACCGTCTGGACGTGCGACCTGAGCCACGCGTATGTGGACATCAACGGGAGCTACCGGACGTAGGATACATTTGTGAATTGAGGAGGCTTTGATGAAATATCGACGATTAGGACGCACTGGGCTGAAGGTGTCGGAGTTGTGCCTGGGCACCATGCAGTGGGGCTGGACTGCGAACGAGGCAGAATCGTTCACGGTCATGGACGCGTTTGTGGAGGCGGGCGGCAACTTCCTCGATACGGCGGACGTTTACTCCCGCTGGGTCGAGGGCAACCCGGGCGGCGTGTCCGAGCAGATCATCGGCCGCTGGCTGAAGGCGCGCGGCAACCGCCAGGCTGTCGTCGTCGCGACGAAGGCGCGCGGACGCATGTGGGACGGGCCGAACGGCGAAGGCTTGAGCCGCGGCCACCTGGTGCGCGCGTGCGAGGACTCGCTGCGCCGGCTGGGCACGGACTACATCGACCTGTACCAGACCCACTCGGATGACCGCGAGACGCCGCTGGACGAGACCCTGCGCGCGCTCGATGACCTCGTGCGGGCGGGCAAGGTGCGCTACGTGGGCTGCTCGAACTATCAAGCGTGGCGGCTGTGCGGCGCGCTGTGGACGAGCGAGAAGCACCGCCTGGTCCGCTTCGATTCAATCCAGCCGCACTACAACCTTGCGCACCGCGCCGAGTTCGAGCGCGAGCTGCTGCCGCTCTGCAACGACCAGGGCCTGGGCATCATCCCCTACAGCCCGCTCGCGGGCGGCTTCCTGACGGGCAAGTACCGCCGCGACAGCGTGCCGGATAGCCAGCGGGCCGAGGGCATCAAACAGCGCTACTTCAACGACCGCGGGTTCGCCATCGTGGACGCGCTGGACCAGGTCGCGCAGGCGCACGGGAGCACGCCTACCGCAGTTGCGCTGGCCTGGCTCCTCGCGCAGCCCGGCATGACCGCGCCCATCATCGGCGCGAACTCGCCGGAGCAGCTCGATGCCAGCCTCGCCGCGACCGAGCTGCAGCTCACCGCCGAGGATTTGGCCGCGCTGAACGACGCGAGCAAGTGGGAGTAAACTCAGATCACCAGACCTTGGAGGTCTGACAGACCTCCAAGGTCTGGTTAACCCACTTCCCAACGAAGGATTCTCCATGACGCAACTCTGGGGCGGCCGCTTTAGCGGGCAGAACGACCCGCTGATGGCCCGGTTCAATGCCTCGCTGCCGTTCGACTGGCGGCTGTGGAACGCGGATATCACCGGCTCGATTGCCTGGGCACGCGCGATCCGGGACGCGGGCCTCCTGACCGCAGATGAGTGCAGCGCCATCACGCGCGGGCTGGCGGATATCAAGGCGGAGCTTGTCGCGGATGGTCAGCATGACCTGCGCGCGGCAACCGACGAAGACATCCACACCTACGTCGAACGCAGGCTCACGGAGCGCATTGGCCCCGTCGCAGGCAAGCTGCACACGGGCCGCAGCCGTAACGACCAGGTCGCAACCGATGTGCGGCTGTGGCTGCGTTGGGAGAGCGCGGGGCTGGATAGCGCACTGGCAGACCTTATCACATCCGCAGCCCACCGCGCCGAGGCCGAAATCGATGTGCTGATGCCCGGCTACACCCACGTCCAGCCCGCGCAGCCCGTCCGCTGGAGCCACTGGCTGTTGAGCCACGCGTGGCCCTGGCAGCGCGACCGGCAGCGCCTCGCAGAACTGGTGCAGCGCGTGAACGTCCTGCCGTTGGGCGCGGGCGCGCTGGCCGGCTGTCCCTTCCCCATCGACCGCGCCGCGCTCGCCGCAGACCTGGGCTTCGCGGGCGTCACGCCGAACAGCCTCGACGCGGTGAGCGACCGCGACTTCATTGCGGAGTTCCTCTTCTGGGCCGCGCTGCTGGGCGTGCATCTCAGCCGGTGGGCCGAAGACCTGATCCTGTGGAGCAGCCGCGAGTTCGGCTTCGTGACGCTCGCCGACGCCTACAGCACCGGCTCCAGCCTGATGCCGCAGAAGAAGAACCCGGATGCGCTGGAACTGCTGCGTGGCAAAGCCGGCCGGCTGACCGGCGGACTGGTGGGCTTGCTGACCGTGCTGAAGGGGCTGCCGAGCGCGTACGACAAGGACATCCAGGAGGACAAGGAGCCGCTGTTCGATGCGGTGGACACTCTGGCGCTGGCGCTGCCGGTGGCGCAGGGCGTCCTTGAGACGTTGACGATTCACCCGGAGCGGATGCTCGCCGCGCTGGGCGATGAGATGCTGGCGACCGATCTGGCGGATGCGTTAGTGCGCGCGGGCGTGCCTTTCCGCGAAAGCCATCACCTGGTAGGCCGCGTGGTGCGCCGCGCGGAGGAGTTGGGCTGCCCGCTGCGCAGCGTCCCGCCGGCGGACCTGCACGCCATCAGCCCGCACTTCAGCGCGCCGGAGATGGCAAGCGTGTGGGACTTCGAGCGTTCGGTGGAGCAGCGCGCCGTCGCCGGCGGCACAGCCCGCACCTCTGTTCTCGCGCAGATTCAAACCCTACAAAAATAGAACGCTGATGACGCTGATGTGCCAAGCTTCGCTTGGCCCTGATTTACGCTGATCATCCTCAATATTTACAAGAAGACAATCAGCGGAAATCCTGGTCATCAGCGTCAATCAGCGTTCTATTCTTTCCTGGTTGCCATTACCTACTGCTCGCCGGCGACGGGCAGCTTGTTCTCGCTCCACAGGTTGAAGAACGAGAGCCACTGGTCCGGGTGACGGCGGATCATGTCCTCGAGCACTGCCAGGGCACGGCTCGTCAGGCTCTCCACCGTGTCCGTCTGCATGTCCGGCACGATGGGCGGATGAATGTCCAGCACAATCCGGTGATCGTCCACCCGGTAGGTGCTGCCGGGCAAAATCCAGGCGCCGGTCTTGAGCGCCAGCTTGGCATGTCCGGTGGGCACGCGCGTCAACTGTCCGAAGAACGGCAGCCGCAGCCCCGTTCCCTTAACGTCACGATCCGACACCAGCGCAATGACACGGCCACGCTTCAGCGCGCGCAGCAGCTTGGTCATGGCCCCGCCCACGGGCACGACCTCCATGTTGCCCTCCGCGCGCGTGTTGGTGAAGATTTCATCGACGCGCGGGTCCTTATGCGGCAGCGCCACCACCGTCAGCGGCACGCCCATCAACCCCATCGACGCGCCCGCCAGCTCCCAACTGCCCATGTGAACGGTGACCAGGATGCCGCCATGGCCGGCGCGCAGCGCTGCGTCCAGGTGCTCCTGCCCGCGAATCTCCGCGATGTGCTGGCTCAGGTTCTCGCGCGTGAGGTTGGGTATAAAAAAGAAATCCGCAATCGCATAGGCAAAGTGCCGGAATGCCGCGCGTGCCATGCGCCAGCGCTGGAAGGCGCTCGTTTCAGGCGGCAGCACGCGCACCTGGTTCGCATACACGCCCCGGCGTGATTTCCGGTTGAAGATGAAATTCAATTCAGCCAAGAGACCCGCGATAAAATAGACCAGACCGCGCGGGCTGCGGTTGATGGCCCAGAACGCCAACCGATACAGATAGTAATTCTCGAAGATCATGGTCCTATCCCTGTGGTCCACCGGTCATTGGTGAACCCTCCCACTAAACGATGATATCACAAATCGGCCCCGCGCTAAAAGAAGCCGCACTACAGATAAGCTATCACCTATTAAGACGCAACTCCCCCATCAGAGGTTTCGCGGCGGCACGATGTGGTACAATATCGTGAGATTTATTCACGGCCTCGAGGAGTTCTATGACCCTGCCCGCTGAGTTGACCGCCGGCCAGTTGCGCCGGCGCTATGATCCCTTGCAATTGCCCTACGCTTCCACAGCGGACGCCCCGGATCTGGATGGCATCATCGGCCAGGAGCGCGCGGCGCGTGCCATCGAATTCGGCCTGGACATCCCCTATCCCGGCTTCAATGTCTTTGCTACCGGCCCCGCAGGCGCCGGCAAAACCAGCATCATCAGCCGCTTCCTGGAGACGAAAGCCGCAGGCAGGCCGGTGCCGCCTGACTGGGGTTATACGCACAACTTCAGCCAGCCGGATCAGCCGATGGCGGTGCGCCTGCCGCCAGGCGGCGGCTGCCGGCTGCGCGACCAGGTCAACACGCTGTTGGCGCAAGTGGCCGATGCACTCAAAAAGACGTTCAGTGGCGACCAGTATGCCGACAGCCGCAACATGCTGGAACGCCAGCTTGACCAGTTGCGCGCCGAGCGGTTCCAGCAATTGGATAAGCAGGTCAAGGAGCGCGGCTTTGCGCTCACGCAGACCCCGGCGGGCACCGTCCTGACCCCGGTCAGAGACGGTCAGCCGCTGACGCGCGAGCAGTACAACGCGCTGCCAGAGGCCGAGCGGTCTGCGCTCAGCGAACAGGGCCAGGAGCTTCAGGAGGAGCTGGAGCGCACCGTGCGCCAGGTGCAGGAGCTGGAAGCGACCGCTCTCGATCGCCTCGCCAACCTGGACCGCGAGATCACCGCGGCCACGATCCAGCCCTTCTTTGCACCGTTGTTGAGCGAGTATGGCGGCTGGCCGGACGTGGTGAAGTATCTCAGCGCCGTGCAGGCGCACATCGCGCAGAACGCCGATCACTTCAAGCCTGCCGTCGAAGCCGTCAGCGAGTCTGGGGCGCCAGGCGATGTCGTAGCAGCGCTCCAACCGCAAGCCGCCTCCCCGTTCGACCGCTACCGTCTGAACGTCATCGTGGACCACAGCGGATTACAGGGTGCGCCCGTCGTCATCGAGACGAACCCGACCTACGCGAACCTCATCGGCCGGGTGGAGATGCGCGCCGAAATCGGCACCCTGGTCACGGACTATCGCTTCATCAGGCCGGGTGCGCTCCACCGGGCCAACGGCGGGTATCTGCTGCTCGATGCACGCGTTATGATGCGCCAACCGCTGGCCTGGGAAGGGCTCAAGCAGGCGCTGCGCAACAAGCGCATCCGCATCGAGGAAAGCAGCCAGCAGGCCGCGGTCCTGGCCGCCACGATGCTGACGCCGGAGCCGATTCCGCTGGATGTCAAAGTCGTACTCATCGGTGACCTGCCAACGTATTACCTGCTCTTTGCCTACGACGAGCAGTTCGAGAAGCTCTTCAAGGTGCGGGCGGACTTTGCGGTCGAGATGCCCTGGACGCAGGAAAACGAAGAGAAGATCGTCCGCTACATCCGCAACCGCTGCGAGGAGTTCGGACTGCCCCACTTCGATATGAGCGCGGTTGCGGAAGTCGTGGAGCACAGCGCGCGCGTCGTGGAGGACCAACGCAAGCTCACCACCCGCTTCGCCCTCGTGTCAGACATCATCCAGGAAGCAGCCTTCTGGGCCGTCCGCGCCGGTCACAAGCTGGTTACAAACGCCGATGTAGAGAAGGCCATCAGCGAACGCATCTACCGCTCCAGCCAGTACGAGGAACGCATGCGTGAGGCCATTGTCGATGGCTCCATCATGGTGGACACGGCCGGCGCAGTAATCGGCCAGGTCAATGGGCTGGCCGTCGTCCAGCTTGGCGACCACGAGTTTGGCCGGCCCACGCGCATCACCGCGCAGACCTTCCAGGGGCGCAGCGGAGTCATCAATATCGAGCGCGAGGCCCGGCTGAGCGGCCGCATCCATGACAAGGGGATGCTCATCCTCTCCGGCTTCCTCGGCGGGCGCTATGCCCAGGACAAGCCGCTCAGCCTGTCGGCCAGCATCGCGTTCGAGCAATCTTACGATGGCGTGGACGGCGACAGCGCCTCCTCGACCGAGCTGTATGCGTTGCTGTCCAGCCTGGCGGAACTGCCCATCAAACAAGGCATTGCGGTGACCGGCTCGGTCAACCAGCAGGGGCAAATTCAGGCCATCGGCGGCGCGACCGCCAAGATCGAGGGGTTCTTCGATGTCTGCCGCTCGATTCCAGGCGGCCTGACAGGGGAGCAGGGAGTCATCATTCCGGCGGCCAACGTGCCGACGCTGATGCTGCGCGACGATGTGGTGGAAGCCGTGGCCGCGGGACAGTTCCATGTCTGGCCGGTGCGCACCGTGGACGAGGGAATTGCGCTGTTGACCGGGGTGGAGGCCGGCGCGCGCGACGCCGAGGGCGCATATCCGCCGAACAGCGTCAACGGTCGCGTCGACCGCAAGCTGCATGAGCTCGCAGACAAGCTCCAGCGTTTCGGCCAGCCGCCGCGTGACCGCAAGGAGGGGGAGCCGGCCAATGGCGCGCCCGCGCCCGGCGGCCCGCCCTCGGACGAAGACCGGGAAGAGAATGGCGAAGGCGAGCCGGAGCCGCCGCATGAGCCGGACCTGCCCGGCGAGCAACCCGAACCGGAGCCGCCACCCGCATCGGAATAGAACCATAACCTGGTGTCGTGCAAAGCTCCGCTTTGCACGACACCAGCATCCTCAAAGCAAAACAGTTAGACCGGTGCAGCAGATATAGCGAGCCCTTGGGGTCACAGGTTGAGGCGGTTATTCGATCGCCCGCACCCGCAGCCGGAAGCCTGTCTGAGCCGTCACGACGACGCGCGCACCGGCAGGCACCGGGCCGGACTCGGCTTCTGCGCGCCACAGCTCGCCGTTCACATAGACCATGCCCTCAGGGTCCAGGGGCTGGCGCACATCGCCGGCCGCGCCGACGAGGCTGTCCAGGCCGATGGCCGGCTGGCGGCGCTGGGCAGCCAGCGCCTTGCTGATGGCGAAGGCGAAGAAGGCCGCGGTTGCTGCGGCAGAGGTGATGATGCTTGCCCACGGAACGCGCATCTCGCCCGTGTTGAAGAGCAGGAATGCGCCGACCACGAACGCGACGATCCCGCCGAGCGTGAGCGCGCCGTGACTGGGCGCCTTGAGGTCGATCACGAACAGCACGAACGCCAGCGCAATGAAGCCCAATCCGGTCCAGTTGGCGTTGAGCGTACCGAGCGCATAGAAGGCCAGCAGGAGACAGATGACCCCGATGACGCCACCCACGTAGCCGCCGGGACTGGAGAGCTCGAAGATGATCGCGTTGAGGCCGATGGTCAGCAGCAGCGCGGCAATCGCCGGGTTCGTAATCTGGTTGAGCAGCCCTTCGATGGCATTGAGCGGCACTTCTTCCACCTGCGCGCCGCTCAACTGCAAGATGACAGTCTGCCCGGCCACCCGGACCTCCCGCCCGTCCAGCCGAGCCAGCAGGTCGGGCACGTCGCTGGCGATGACGTCCACCACGCCGAGCTCCAGCGCCTCGTCGGCCGTCGCGGCCGCAGCCTCGGCCACCGCCTTCTCCGCCCACTCGACGGCCTTCTCACCGCGCCGTGCGGCCAGGTTTTTGATATCAGCCACCAGGATGTTGGTCGCCTTGGCCTTCATCGTCTCGTCCAGATCTGCGCCTTCACCCGTGACGGGGCTGGCCGCACCGATGCTGCTGCCCGGAGCCATCGCGGCCGCGTGCGCCGCCAGCGTGATGAAGGTTCCGGCGGAGCCGGCGTGCGCCCCGCTGGGCGAGACGTAGACGATGATCGGCACGCGCGCCGCAGTCATGTTCTGCGTGATGCCCTTCGTGATATCCACTGATCCGCCGGGGGTGTCCAGCTCGATCACGAGCGCAGCCGCGCCGCTGGCTTCCGCGTCGGCGATCGCGCGCGCAAGATACGACGCGAGGACAGGCGTGACCGGACCGTGGAACCGCGCCAGCTTGACCGGCGCGGACTGCGCGCGAACGGGCAGACTCACCAGGGCCAGCAACAGCCAGCCCAGCAGCCAGGCATAGACCACGAAGCGAGCGCCACGACGGTTAGACATCACCGGATTTCCTTTGCGTTGACTCTATGCGCATCATAGCATACACTAACGGCAGCGTCAACGCGTTTTTGCAGAGCCACGAGGCCCATGTCCTATATCATCGACGGCCACAACTTGATCGGCGTCATGCCCGACATACACCTGCGCCAGCCGGACGACGAGGAACGGCTGGTGGCCCGCCTGCAGAGCTATCAGGCGCGCATGGGCGGTCGCGCGATGATCGTCTTCTTCGACAGCGGCCCGTACGCCGTCAGCCTGCCGGCGAGTACACCCGTGCGGCCGCGGCTGGCCTCGACGCCCGGCATCGAGGTCCGGTTCACCCGTCCCGGCCAGAGTGCGGATGACGCCATCCTGGATTTCCTCCATGCCGCACGACAGCCGGGCCAGTATGCGGTCGTGACCAATGACCAGGAGTTGAGCGCCCGCGCGCGGGCTGCGGGTGCGAGCGTGTTGCGCGCCAGTGAGTTCGTCGTGCAGGTGCAGCGGAAGGTCACGCGGCCGCGCAAGGCCCCCACGCCCGACGAAGCAACGGCCCCCAATCCCCACGACCCGGCCTTCGCCGACCTGAATGCGGCCTTCCTCGCCGCGGAGAAGGCGCAGCGGCGCTTCGCGCCCAAGAAGCCGGCGGATGTTGATACATGGATCGAGCGGCTCTACACCGGCGACCGCCAACTGGCGGAGCGCGCGGCGCAGTGGCTCGGTGAGTTCGGCGGCGACAGGGCGCAGGAGCCGCTGCGCGATGCGTTGACGCATGCCGATGCCGCAGTGCGGGCGGCCGCGGCCCTCGGCCTGGGCAACGTGGGACATAAGTCCACGTTCGACGCCCTATGCGACCGGCTCGCCCATGACGGCAACAGCATGGTGCGCGAAGCCGCCGCACAGGCATTGGGCCGCATCGGCAACCGCAGCGTCATTCCCGCGCTGGAAGCCGCCGCGCAGACGGATGGCAAAAACAAGGTGCGCAAGGCCGCGGCGCAGGCCGTTGCCAGCATCAAGGCCCGCAAACCATAGACCTTCCTCGGCCCAGCGATTCCTGGCCTCGTTTTTGTACCCTGGTTCATTCAGCGCGATAATTATATCGTTTTTCTGCTCCGCGCCTCCGGGCCGCGGTTGAGCTTTGGACGCAAAGAGGATCCATGAAAACAGTCTCCCGGTATGCCCTGGCCTATTTGCTGTGGGCCCTGACCATCGTTGCGATGGTGGTGGTTGCTCTGCTGGCGCGCGACGCGCTGATGAACTCCCTGACGATGAGCTCGGTCTCCGACATAGAGCCAGGCGCCCTCGGTGCGCTGGATACCAGCCTGCGCTTGCGCGCAGTGGGCACCTGGTCCTATCCCATCATCGGCGTCATTCTGGTTGTGCTGGTCGTGTTCCTGGAGCACTACTATCGCACGGCTGCATCGACCGCCCTGCTTCTGGCCCGCTTCGTCAAGGCGGCAGCGCTCACGCTGATCGTTCTGTTCGTGGGCCACCTGGTGCTTTTCCTGACGAGCCGTTCGGCAGGTGTGATGGATTGGGCCGGGGCCTGGCTGCCCGCGCTGGAGCTGGTGGTCGTCGGCCTGCTCTTCGGCATCTATGCCTGGCTGCGCCGCCGGCCCGTAAGCCTGCGCACACCCTGACCGGCCTCTACAGGCAGCCGCTTGCGCAAAAATGGCCCCAACAAAAGAGACGTCCCACAAGGGACGTCTCTGCACGTAAACAGCGGGTTCGGTGTGCGGGCTATACGTCGGTCAGGCTGCGGCGCATGATCGGGTAGTTTTCGAGGGCCCGGCCCGCACCGATGGCGACGCATGCCATCGGCTGCTCGGCCACGAACGCGGGCACGCCCGTTTCGCGGGTGACGAGCCGATCGATGTTGCGCAGGAGTGCGCCGCCGCCGGAGAGCACCATGCCGCGGTCGATGATATCTGCGGCCAGTTCCGGCGGGGTTTTTTCGAGCGTCTGCTTCAAGACGCCGATGATGGAAGCCAGCGGCTCGGCCATCGCCTCGGTGATTTCGCTGGAGGTCAGCACAATCGTCTTGGGCAGCCCGGCGACCTGGTCGCGGCCGCGCACCTCCATCTCCATCTCCTGGGGCAGCGGCAGCGCACTGCCGATGGCAATCTTGATTTCCTCTGCCGTCTGCTCACCGATAATCAGATTGTACTTCTTGCGCACATAGGCCATGATGGCTTCGTCGGTGCGGATGCCGCCCACGCGCACGCTGCTCCACACGACAATATCGTTCATCGAAACCACGGCCACTTCGGTCGTGCCGCCGCCCATGTCCACCACAAGATTGCCTGTCGGGGTGCCGATGGGCAGACCTGCGCCATATGCCGCGGCGAGCGGCTCGGGAATCAGGTAGGCGGCCTTGGCGCCCGCCTGCATCGCCGCATCGTGGACGGCCCGGCTCTCCACGCTGGTGACACCCCGGGGTACGCTGATCATCACCTGCGGCCGGAACATCGGCCCGCGGCCGACGACCTTGCGGATGAAATAGCGCAGCATGGCCTCGGTGACAACGTAGTCAGCGATGACGCCGTCGCGCATCGGCCGTGCAACCTCGATGCTCTCCGGCGACCGGCCCAGCATGTCGCGCGCTTCCTGGCCGACTGCGACAATCTTGTTGTCTCTCATCGAGATGGCGACGACGGAGGGCTCGCGCAAGACGATGCCGCGGCCGGTGACATATACCAACACATTGACCGTGCCCAGGTCAATGCCGATTTGACGTTCAAACATGAATGGCTCCCGCTGGCGCTTCCTGGTGTGGTATGGAAAGCAATGAAGGACACGAGCGAGGCGTTGCTGGCCGCGCGAATACATCCTGTGCCGTCCACAACATTGCGATTATACGGCAAAGTGCTCAGGCGCGCAAAAGCGCATGGTTAAGTAAGTGTTCAGCGTTACTTCGTAACATGAGCTCCCCTGCCCATCAGTAGGCCCACAAACCCGGTTTCTGTGCGAAGCTGCGCTTCGCCGGGAAACCGGGTTTGTAACGGTGAACAGTTACATGGTTAAGTCGGGAAAAGCAGCGGAAGGTGACCAGGGGTGAAAATCCCAGTACCTCGTCAACGGTCATTTGATGCGTAGCGTAGGGCCTTGTGCTCGTCCCAACGCCCACGAGGGGCTAGGCTACGGCCCATCGAACCAGCCTTGACGGACTTACTAGGGCAAGCAGGGGCAGGCTGCGCGCCAAACGGAAAAAGAAAAGAGCGCAGCCTTTAGCCGGCCGCGCTCTCGACAAGTCTTGTCTCGATTTACTCGTTACTTTTCACTCGTTTGTCGTCATTCGATCTTCGTCTGCGTATCCGTCTCCGAACCCACAGGCCCATACCAGCCGCGGTGCCGGCCGGACACGCGCAGGCGGACAATCTGACGCTTAAGGCTCATCTCGACCAGCGCGCGCTGGTCGCGACGGATGCCCTGCGCCAGCAGTTGCGCGGCACGGGCGCGGGCGGCCTCGGCGCGCTCCGCGTTAATCTCGTCCGATCGTTCAGCCGTCCGGGCCAGGATGGTGATGTGGTCGGGCCGCACTTCCATCCAGCCGCCGCTGACAGCGAAATAAAGCGGCTCGGCCCCTGCGCGATGTACGATGACCTCGCCGGGGCTGAGCACCGTCATCAGCGGGGCATGTTTGGGCAGGATGCCCAACTGCCCCTCGCTGCCCGGCGCTTGCACCTCGGTCACGTCACCGGAGAACACATTGCGGTCCTGCGCTACGAAGTCCAGGCGAATCGTAGCCATCGGAATTACCCCCTCAGTTCCTTGCCCCGCGCCACAGCGTCCTCGATGGTGCCGACCATGTAGAAGGCCTGCTCCGGCAGGTCGTCGTGCTTGCCATCCAGAATCTGCTGGAAGCCCGCGATGCTGTCGGCCAGCTTGACGTAGACGCCGGGCCGGCTCGTGAAGGCTTCCGCGACGAACATCGGCTGCGTCAGGAAGCGCTGAATCTTGCGGGCGCGTGCGACGGTCAGCCGATCCTCTTCGCTGAGTTCCTCGACGCCCAGGATGGCGATGATGTCCTGCAGGTCGCGGTAGCGTTGCAGGGTGCGCTGCACGTTGCGGGCCACGGCGTAGTGCTCCTCGCCCACGATGTTCGGGTCCAGGATGCGGCTGGTGGAGGCCAGCGGGTCCACCGCGGGGAAGAGCGCCTGCTCGGCCAGCGAACGTTCGAGGCTGATGCTGGCGTCCAGGTGCGCAAACGTGGTTGCGGGCGCCGGATCGGTGTAGTCGTCCGCGGGCACATACACGGCCTGCATCGAGGTAATCGAGCCGGTCTTGGTGGACGTGATGCGCTCCTGCAGTTCGCCCATGTCCGTGCCGAGGGTCGGCTGGTAGCCCACGGCGCTGGGCAGGCGGCCCAGCAGCGAAGACACCTCGGACCCGGCCTGCACGAACCGGAAGATGTTGTCGATGAACAACAGCACGTCGCGGCCCTGGTCGCGGAAGTATTCGGCCATCGTCACGCCAGTCAGTCCGACGCGCAGCCGCGCGCCCGGCGGCTCGTTCATCTGGCCGAACACCATGACCGTGCTGCTGATGACGCCGGAGTCGCGCATTTCATGCCACAGGTCATTGCCCTCGCGGCTGCGCTCACCCACGCCGGCGAATACCGAGTAGCCGGAGTGGAACTTGGCGATGTTGTGGATGAGTTCCTGGATGACGACCGTCTTGCCGACGCCCGCGCCGCCGAAGATGGCCGTCTTGCCGCCCTTCGTGAACGGCGCAATCAGGTCGATGACCTTGATGCCCGTCTCGAAGACCTCGGCCTCGGTGGATTGCTCGACCAGGGTCGGCGGGGCGCGGTGAATCGGGTAGTGGGCCGCCGCGTCGACAGGCTGATCGGTGTCAATGGCATTGCCCAGGACGTTGAAGATGCGGCCCAGCGTGGCCTCGCCCACCGGCACAGTGATCGGCGCGCCGGTGCCGATGACTTCCATGCCCCGGCGCAGGCCGTCCGTGCTCGACATCGCCACGGAGCGCACCCAGCCGCCGCTCAACTGGCCCTGCACCTCGCAGATCAGGCGACCGCCGCCGTCCAGCGGGATTTCCAGCGCATCGAAGATATCAGGGAGCTCATCCTGCTCGAAAGCCGCGTCCACCACAGGCCCGATCACCTGTACGATTTTACCCTTCGCACCCTGTTTTGGCATCTCTTAACTCCGCTATGTTCGGTAGCGACGTCCCAGCGGGGCGTTGCCTCATCCGGTGAAGGCTAAGCCGCCTGCTGCAGAGCAGACGACCCGCCGACGATATCAAGCAGTTCTTTTGTGATGGCTTCCTGCCGCGCCTTGTTGTAAGAGAGGGTCAGCTCGCCAATCAGCTCATTGGCCGACTCAGTTGCATTCCGCATCGCCACCATGCGAGCCGATTGCTCGCTGGCCATCGCCTCATAGACTGCCTGCAGAATCTGCAGCTCGGTCAGGCCGCGCAGGACTTCGCCCAGGATGGTCTGCGGGTCCGGCTCAAAGATGTAGTCCGCAGCCATCGGCTGCTCGGGCTCGGCCGGCTGGATGGGCAGCAGTTGGCTGATGTCGGGCTCCTGGCGGATCGTGTTGACGAACTTAGTGGAAACAATGTAGACCGCATCGAAATCCTGGTTGATGAAAGCGTCGATCAGGACCTGCGCAATCGGGGCCACATCGTTAGCGGACGGGCGATCGCTCAAGCCGGTGAACACCGCGTGCAGCGGCGGGCCATGGCGCAGCATGAAATCGCGGCCCTTCGCGCCCACCGTCACCATGCTGACCTGCTTGCCGGCGTCTTCCAGCTCGTTGGCCTGGATCATGGCTTCGCGGATGACGTTCGCATTGTAGGCGCCGGCCAGCCCGCGGTCACCCGTAATGAGCAGCAGCGCAACCTTGTTGATGGGTCGCTGTTGCAGCAGCGGCTGCTCAGGCGCGGCAGACGCACGCAGGCGCGCCAGGAAGGCCAACACTTCGCGCGACTTCTCAGCATAGGGCCGCGTCATCAGCACCTGCTGTTGGGCCTTACGCATCTTGGCCGCGGCCACCGTCTCCATCGCCTTGGTCACTTTGGAGATGTTCTTGACGCTGCGAATGCGCCGCCGGATTTCGCGTGTGCTGGGCATGCGTTACCTTCCACAGTCAACGTGGCAGCCGCAAACGTGGCCGCCCCCACGTCGCCCCTACTTCTGCGCCAGGAACATCTGGTTGAAGTCCGTAATCGCGAGCTTCAACCCCTCGGTGAGCTGGTCGTCGAGCTTCTTCTGCGATGCAATGGTCCGGCCAATGTTCGGATGGCTGGAGCTCATGTAACGCCGGAAGTTCTCCTGCCACTCGCCGATCTGGTCCAGCGGCACCTTGTCCAGGTGATTGTTGGTCACAGCATAGAAGACCATCACCTGGTCTTCGAGCGGCCACGGCTGGTATTGCGGCTGCTTGAGCACCTCGGTAATGCGCTGACCGCGGTCAAGTTGGCGCTGGGTGGCTGGATCAAGGTCGGAGCCGAACTGTGCAAACGCGGCCAGTTCACGGAACTGGGCCAGCTCGAGCTTCATACGCCCGGCCACCTGGCGCATGGCTCGCACCTGCGCCGCGCCGCCGACCCGGCTGACCGACAGGCCCGGGTTCACCGCGGGCCGGATACCGGCGTAGAACAGGTCGCTCTCCAGGAATATCTGGCCGTCGGTGATGGAGATGACGTTGGTCGGGATGTAGGCCGAAATATCGCCGGCCTGCGTCTCGATAATCGGGAGCGCGGTCAGCGAGCCGCCGCCGTATTCCGGCGCGAGGCGCGCGGCCCGTTCCAACAGGCGGCTGTGGAGGTAGAAGACATCCCCGGGATAGGCCTCACGGCCAGGGGGCCGGCGCAGCAGCAGCGAGACCTGGCGGTATGCCTGGGCGTGCTTGGACAGGTCATCGTAAATGATGAGCGCGTCCTTGCCCTGCTCCATGAACTCCTCGCCGACCGCGCAGCCCGCGTAGGGCGCAATATACTGCAACGCCGCCGGGTCAGCCGCGGTCGCGGCCACGACCACCGTATAGTCCATCGCGCCGTAACGCTCAAGGGTGGCGACGACCTGGGCGACCTGGCTCTGCCGCTGGCCGATGGCGACATAGATGCAGATGAGGTTCTGGTCCTTCTGGTTGATGATCGTATCGACCACCAGCGCCGTCTTGCCCGTCTGCCGGTCACCGATAATCAGTTCGCGCTGCCCGCGGCCGATGGGGATCATGGCATCGATGGCCTTGATGCCGGTCTGCACGGGCGTATCGACGCTCTTGCGGATGATGACATTGGGCGCGATGCGCTCAATCGGACGGAACTTATCGGATTCGATCGGGCCTTTGCCGTCAATCGGTTGGCCGACCGCGTTGATGACCCGGCCGATCATGGCTGCGCCGACGGGCACGGACACGATGCGCCCGGTCGACCGGACAACCTGTCCTTCCGAGATGCCGCTGTACTCGCCCATGATAATGACGCCCACGTTGTCGTCCTCCAGGTTGAGGACAATGCCCAGGACGCCGTTCTCGAATTCCACCAGCTCGGAGGCGCGCGCGTTGGTCAGCCCGCGGACGCGGGCGATGCCGTCACCGACCAGCAGGACGGTGCCGACATCCACCGTGCGCGTGGGCGCTTCGAAGCTGAGGATTTGTTGTTTAAGTTGTGCTACGAGGTCATCGGTACGTACAGCCATGATGTCCTTCCATCGTCAATCACCCGGTTCGTCGGATGGCATGCAACCTGCCGGGGCGCTGAAGCGCCCACTACAAACGCCACCCACGACGAACGTTATTCCTGCACCGCCACGCCAAGCGTCTGCCGCATGGCCGCCAGCCGCGCCGCCACGCTGCCGTCCATCAGTTTATCGCCCACACGCACGATCACGCCGCCCAGGATGGCCGGGTCCACATGATAGGTGTAGGCAAGGTTATCGCCATACTCCTGGACCAGCCGGGCCTCCAATGTGGCGCGTTGGTCGTCGGCCAGCGGGACGGCGGTCGTCACCATCACCGGCACGGGGCCGGCCCCGCCCTGCCGCAGCCGCTGGCGCAGCGCGGCCGTGACTTCGGGCAGCAGGCCCAGGTCGCCGCGCTGGAGCAGGACGTTGAGCAGATTGCGCACCAACGCATCGGTATCGGCAGGCAGCACGCCTGCCAGCATAGCCTGGCGGTCCTTGAAGTCAACATCGTCCGCCTGGAGGCGCGGCAAGAGCGCACGGTTGCCCTCCAGCGTGCGCGCCGCCCCTTCGAGCGAAGTCAGCCAGCGGTCGAACGCCGCCTCGAAAAAGGCGTTCGCATAGTTCTGCGCACGGTCGGCTGCGTTCATGGCTTGCCGTCACCGATTTCGGCCAGGAATTGGTCCACTAACCGGCGCTGCGTATTCGCATCGACCGCCTGGCCCAGCACGCGCTCGGTCGCCATCATAGACAGGCCGGCGATTTGACTCTGGACCTCTGCCAGGAGATGGGCACGCTCCTGGGCGGCCTCCTCGCGGGCCTTCCGGCGAATATTCTCGGCGTCACGCTGTGCCTCAGCCCGGATTTCCGCCGCCACTTCCTCACTGGCTTGCGAGGCTTTGGCGATAATCTCCTGCGCGGTGCGCTGCGCCTCGACCATCTTCTTATCGTAATCCTGTTGCGCCCGCGCCGCGGCCTCGCGCGCCGCATCCACATCCGCCAGGCTCCTGGCGATGCGTTCCTTGCGCTCGTTCAGCATTCTCAGGATGGGCTTGTACAGCAGGACGGTCAACAGCGCCGCCAACAGCGTGAAGTTGACGAGCTGAGAAATGAAGAACCCTAAGTTAATGCCGAGCTTTTCCAAATGCCCCTCCTTCGATTGAAGATCTAAGATTGCAGATTACAGATTGAAGATGGGTCCATGTCAGGCTTCAATCTTATACCTTCAACCTTCAATCGTTAGACGAATTTGATGATGAGCGCAACGACCAGCGCGTAAATCGCGATGGCTTCCGCAAAGGCCATGCCCAGGATCATGTTGGTGCGGATTTCGCCGGCGGCCTCCGGGTTGCGGCCGATGGCCTCCATGGCCTTGCTGCCCAGGATACCGATGCCGATGCCGGGGCCGATCGCGCCCAGACCAATCGCGAGAGCCGTGCCGAGAGACGTCAAGTCCATGTGAATCTCCTTCTGGTGGATAAAGGTTTAGAATCTATCCGAAAACCCGCTGGGGCCGGTCTCGGATCGACACTTAGTGATGTTGCTCCGTGCCGTGACCGACTGTGGCAGTCGAGAAGAACACCAGCGCCAGCATCATGAAGACTGCGGCCTGGATAAAGCCGACGAACACTTCGAGGCCATAGAACGGCAGCGAAGCGATGTACGGAATCAGGAAGGCCATGACGCTGAGCAGCACTTCGCCCGCAAAGATATTGCCGAATAGACGAAAGCCAAATGAGAGAATGCGGGCGAACTCCGAAATGAGTTCCAGGATGCCGACGAAGATGCCGATAGCGCCCATGAACGCGCCCTGCTTGAACCCGCTCAGGTCGAAGAACTTCTTGAAGTAGCTGGGCCCGAGGGCCTTGACGCCGAAGTACTGCACCAGGATGATGGCGATCAATCCCAGGGCCAGCGTGAAATTCAGGTCCGTGGAGGGCGCCCGGAAGAAGGGCACCACGATATACCCCGCGCCGTGACCGCCTTCCGCCTGTTCGGTCGATGGCACACTGGTCAGGATGGCCCCTTGCGTCTCGAAGCCCACCATTTTCGGGTCATGCGGGTGTTCGAGGATGCCGATGGAGCCGAAGCCGGGCAGCAGGCCCATCCAGTTGGAGAGGAGGACGAACAAGAAGATGGTCATCACGATGGGGAAGAAGCGGGCGGTCCAGTTGCCGCCGATGCCCTTCGCCAGGTTATAGACGTATTCGATGACCATTTCCATGAAGTTCTGGAAGCCCGACGGCACCAGCTCCTGGTTGCTGACCTCCGCCAGATTGCGCGGGATGCGGCGGGTGGCGGCCACAGCCATGAGGACCAGGACGAGCATGACGATCCAGGCTGTGAAGACGGCATTGGTGATGGTGAATTCGCCGACGTGGAAGATCGGCTCGGCCGCCAGCGATACGACCGGACTGGGCACCTTCAACACGGGAAAAAGCGCGTTGAAAGCAAAGAGGGCTACAACCAGCAACAGAATCGCCAGGTTACGAGGGGTGGCAAGTTTCTTCAGCACGCTGTTCAATCCTCCTGATCTGATGCAGGATTCACCCGATCAACCGGCTCGTCGGGCCGGGCCTTCTCCGCCGGCGGATGGCTCAGGGTTTCAATCGCCCGGCTGGCAATGCGCACAGCGGCCACCGTGCTCGCCAGGATGCCGACCAACGCGCCCACCAGGACGAACAAGGGCGCTGTGTCGAAGCGGCGATCCAGCCATAGCCCAAGACCCAGCGGGATCAACACGGTAAATGCGACGACCCAGCCCATCTGCAGCAGCGGACCGGCGCGCATGAGATCCTTCACAGCCGTTCCTTTTACAAACCTTGAGCGTGCGGATTATAGCAGGTAGTATCTAATGGCGCAAATTCGCCAGGCGACTATTTTAACTAAAACGTTGACAAAGGTTGCAGCCACTACTGATTCCCGCCGAGCAGGTTGCCCAGGTTGATGCCGCCGCTGGGACCGCCCCCGCCGCCCTCTGTGCGCGGCAGGTATTGCAGGACCTTGTTTGCCAGCTTCATCAGCGGCATCGTCTGCAGCCAGACGCGACCCGGCCCGCGCAGCGTCGCCAGGAACAACCCCTCGCCGCCCAGCAGGATGTTGCGGAAGCCGCGCAGCATGGTGACATCGAACTGCACGCTCGGCTGGAACATTGCGACGTGGCCGGTATCCACCTTCAACACCTGACCGGGCTGCAAGTCATACGTCACGATCTCGCCGTCGAATTCCACGAACGCATCGCCCGGCCCGGTCAACCGTTGCAGGATGAAGCCCTCACCGCCGAACAGCCCCGAACCGATCCGACTGCGGAAGTGCATGTCCAGGTCCACAGACTTCTCCGCGCACATGAACGAGTCCTTCTGCACGATGAGCTGCTCGCCCTCCGCCAGGTGCAAGTCCACGATCTTACCGGGGAACTCGGAGGCGAACGCCACGATACCGGAGCCGGCAGGCACCGAGTAATCCGTGATGAACAGCGACTCTCCGGCCACCGCACGGCGGAACATGCGACCCAGGCCGCCGCCGGTGTTGGTGTCCATGTCGACGTTGCCGCTCATCCAGCTCATGCCGCCCGATTCCGAGTAGATTTTCACGCCGGGTTCGAGCTGGATGGTCACGACCTGAAGCGTCGTGCCGTCAATCTTGTACTTGAGCGCCATAGGTAACCTCCTTGACCCACAGGACCACGGCCAGCGTGCCGATCCCAAACAGGATCGTAGCGACCACGAAAGGCGCGCGCACGCCGATGGAAGCGGCCACAGCCGCACCGATGATCGGCCCGATGGCATTTGAAGCCGAGACCGCACTGGCATCGAGGCCGAAGACCACACCCTCATGGCCCCGGGGCGCAACGTGCATCAGCAGCGCGGTCAGCGTCGAGAGCGTGCCGCCGACGGCAAAGCCCGACAACAACTGCCAGAAGATCAGCCAGCGGGCGTCCTGCACGGTCGCCTGGGGCAGATAGAGCAGCCCGGCCGCCAGCGCCGAGATGATCAGCAGCCGTCGGCGGCCCAGCCGGTCGCTCCATGCGCCGATGACCGGCGAGCCGACCGCCGCGCCGAACGCGGACGCGCTGGCGATGATGCCCGTCGTGGTGCCGACCTGCGCGCCCGCGGGCAGCAACGTCTGGACAAACAGCGGCAGGATCGGGTCCAGCGCACGCGTGCCCGCGCGCAGCAGCACCCGCGCGGCCAGCGTCGCCAACAGCGCGCCCGACGCCAGCACCAACCCCACTGCGCCCCGCGTCGAGGGCCGCCCCGTGCGCGGCACGTCCGCAGCCGGCTGAAAGTCCTCGTGGACGAACAGCGTGACGAGCACGCCCGACAGGAGCAGCAGCCCGCCGGTAATCAGAAAGCTGGAGCGGTAGCCGAACTGGTCGCCGGCCAGCCCGCCGAGCAGCGGCCCCAGCGACACGCCCAGGAACACCGCGGTCTGCAGCGAGCCGAGCGCCATGCCGCTGCGCTCCTTGGGCACGGTGCTGGCGACAAGGGTGGTCGTTGCGGAGACGGTGCCGGTGAAGATGCCCTGGACGAAACGCAGAATCGCCAACTGATAGACGTTGGTGACAAAGCCCATGAGGGTCAGCACGACTGCGCCGGCATAGGACGCGCGCATCACCATCAGCTTGCGGCCGTACCGGTCCGACAGCGCGCCCCAGACGGGCGCCATCAGCGTCATGCTGATCGCCTGCGCGGACGTCACCACCCCCGCCCACAGCCCGGCCTCCCGGACGTCCGTCACGCCGAGTTCCTGGATGTAGTAAGGGATGAAGGGCATGATGAACGAGAAGCCCGCCACCGCGATGAACTGCGTGAGCCAGACCGTGTAGAGGGTGCGCCGCCAGCCGGGCATCAGGCCCGTCCTCTATCAGTCATAGCGAATCCGGCGCCCGCGGCCGCGCGTGCCACGGCGGCGGGGCAACAGCTCATCATCGCTGGCCTTGCGCAGCACCTCGACGGGCACCTCCGCCCGGTTGGTCTCACCGAGGAAACGAATGAGGATGCGCACGCGCTCCGCCGGCTTGACGGGCCCCTCGAAGACGCCGCGCAGCCCGGCCAGCGGGCCTTCGTCGATGACGACCCGGTCGCCCGGCTTGAAGCGATGCAGCGTCAGCCCGCCCGCGGCCTCGATTTCGCGCACCGCGGTCTTGATCAGGTGGATGGCGTCGTCCGGCACGACCGCGGGCCGGCCCTCGAAGCTGAGGATATACTGCAACCCGGGGATCCATTGCAGGTTGTCGATGATGACCTGCGACAGATCACAGCGGACGAACAGGTAGGTCGGAAACACGGGCCGCGCCCGGCCCTCCCCGCGCGGGGGCAGCATGGGCAGGAACGTATGGAAGCCGCGCTCGATCAGCGTGCGCGCCACCTGCGCCTCCGCGTTGGGTTTGGTATAGATTGCGTACCAGGCTTCCGTCACCATTCACCGCACATGTGCATGGACTCGACTGTCAAATGCCTGTGAATGTTAACACGTGGGACAGAGGGTTGTCAAAAGACCCTCTACTGCCCGATCTGCCAGGGCGGTTTCATAGTGCGCCAGGTGAACCCGCCTGGCAACTGAAGTTGCGGCTACCCTTGCGAAGTCTGCCTACGCAGACTGGAACTAACCGGCGTAGGCCGGTTTCGTAGGGGTAGCCGCGGTTTCAACTGCCAGGTGGAAGGCCCGATTGCAACATGACTTCGCCCTGGCCGGTCTGCGCGCGTTCGTTGACAGTCATCCCGCGGCCGTGCTATACTGCGCCCACTTGAGCGTCAACTGACCATACGCCCATCAGGACTACAGGGACGTACCTGCCGCATGCGCATTCTAACTGTCAGCGACAAAGTGGAGCCGGTGCTTTACGGCCCCTATATCCGTGAGCGCGTGGGCAAAGTCGACCTGATCCTGGCGTGCGGTGACCTGCCTTATTATTACCTGGAATATATCGTGGGGCTGCTCGATGTGCCGTTGTATTATGTCCACGGCAACCATGACAAGGTCATCACGCAGCCGCACGAGGACCTGCACGTGGAGCCGGTCACGACGATCAAGCCGCTGAGCTGGGCGACCAACCTGCACATGCGGCGCGGCTGTCACGATGGGCTGCTGCTGGCCGGGCTGGAGGGCTGCCGCCAGTACAATCCCGGCGCGCCGTTCCAGTATCGCGAGAACGCGGTGCGCTGGCAGGCGCAGGTGCTGGGCGCGCGCCTGCTGCTCAACCGGCTGCGCTATGGCCGTTATCTGGATGTTCTGATCACCCATGCACCCCCGCGCGGCATCCACGACGACGAGGACCTGCCCCATCAGGGGTTCGAGACCTATCTGACGTTCCTGCGCCGCTTCACCCCGGCGTTGATGATTCACGGCCATCAGCACGTCTACAACCGCAGCATGACGACCGAGACCGATTACGGCGGGACACGCATCATCAACACCTACGGCTACCGGGTGCTCGAGCTGGGGCGGCGAACGGGCGATGACGGACGGACGACCGGCTGGGAGTTGGTGAGCAGCAGCCGGTGACGGGGGCGGTTGAAGGGAAACAGGTTGAAGATTGCAGGTTGCAAACCTGGAACATGAAGCTTTCCAACCTGCAACCCATACGGCAGCTAGTTGAGGAACAGAATGCATGCGGGGCGAACCATTGCGGTTTTCGGCAGTTCGCGCTGCCAGGCAGACAGCCAGTGTTATGCGGAGGCGCACGAGTTGGGCCGGCTGCTTGCGAGCGCAGGCCATACAGTGATGTCGGGCGGCTACGCGGGCAGCATGGGGGCAGTCAGCCAGGGCGCGGCGGAGGCCGGCGGCCGCGTCGTCGGCGTGACGTGCGCCCTCTTCGACCCGGCCCCCTGCAACCCGTGGGTGACCGAGGAAATCAAGGCCGCCACGCTCATCGCGCGGATGGCCCTGATGATCGAGCGGGCTGAGGGGTTCGTTGCGCTGCGCGGCGGCATCGGCACGCTGTCCGAGGTGACCCTCGTGTGGAGCCTGCTCCAGGTGCGCAGCTTGCAGGGCCGGCCGCTCATCCTGCTCGGCGCGCAGTGGCGGCCGGTCGTCGCGGCGCTGCTGGAACACACGGACCTGGGATCGTCCATTGCGGCCCTGGCGCAGATCGCAGAGACGCCTGCTGAGGCAGTGCAATTGTTATCGACGCTGTAGAGTCGCTGCGTACAGCGACTCTACAGCGTCAAACGGTTATCATGTAGGAGTAAGATACATATGGCAGAAAAAGGCGTGACCCCGCGCAGCGAAGATTACGCGCGCTGGTATACCGATGTCGTGCAGAAGGCCGAGCTGGCCGACTATTCGCCGGTCAAGGGCTGCATGGTCATCCGGCCCTACGGCTACACCCTCTGGGAAAACATCCAGGCCGCGCTCGACCGGCGCTTCAAGGACACCGGCCACGTCAACGCGTACTTCCCGCTCTTCATCCCGATGAGCTTCCTGCAGAAGGAGGCCGAGCACGTCCAGGGCTTTGCGCCTGAGCTGGCCGTCGTCACGGTCGGCGGCGGCAAGGAGTTGGATGAGCCGCTGGTGGTGCGCCCGACATCGGAGACGATCATCGGCCATATGTACAGCCAGTGGATTCGCTCCTACCGCGACCTGCCCGTGCTCATCAACCAGTGGGGCAACGTCGTGCGCTGGGAGCTGCGCACGCGGCTGTTCCTGCGCACGACCGAGTTCCTGTGGCAGGAAGGTCACACGGCCCACGCCACCGAGCAGGAAGCGCTCGAAGAGACCATCCGCATGTTGGGCGTCTACGCCGACTTCGCCATCAACGAGGCCGCGATTCCCGTCATCCAGGGCAAGAAGAGCCAGCGCGAGAAGTTCGCCGGCGCGGTGGACAGCTACACCATCGAGGCCATGATGGGCAACGGCTGGGCGCTGCAATCGGGGACGAGCCACTTCCTGGGCCAGAACTTCGCGAAGGCCTTCGACATCACTTTCCTCAACCAGAACAACGAGCTGGATCACGCCTGGACAACCAGTTGGGGCCTCAGCACGCGCATGGTCGGCGCGATTATCATGGCACACGGCGACGACCAGGGCCTCGTCCTGCCGCCGCGGCTCGCCCCTCAGCAGGTCGTCATTGTCCCTATCTGGCGCAAGGACGCGGAGCAGGCAGCCGTGCGCGGGCTGGCGCAGCAGGTGTTTGCCCTGCTCAAGGAGGCGGGCATCCGCGTCAAGCTGGACGACCGGGACGAGCTCAGCGCCGGCTTCAAGTTCAACGACTGGGAGATGCGCGGGGTGCCGCTGCGCATCGAAATCGGCCCGCGCGACGTGGAGCAAAATGCCGTCGTCCTTGCGCGGCGCGACGTGCCGGGCAAGGAGGGCAAGACGTTCGGTGTGCCGGTGGACGGCCTCGCGGCTGCTGTCCAGGAGATGCTGACGACCATCCAGGCCAACCTGCTGCGCCGCGCGACGGAGTACCGCGACGCCAACACGCGCACGGCCAAAACCTACGGCGAGTTCAAGCAGGTGCTCGAAGCCCAGGGCGGATTCATCCGCGTCCACTGGGCCGGCACGGGCGAGGACGAGGATCGCATCAAGGAAGAGACGAAGGCCACCATCCGCTGCTTCCCGTTCGAGAAGCCGGAAGGCGAAGGGGTCTGCTTCTACACGGGCCAGCGCACCGACGAGGTCGCCATCTTCGCAAGGGCATACTAAAGGGAAAGATGACTCAAACCGAAATCTCTAAGCTCGACCGCGTCGTGATTCGTGACCTGCTGGTGCGCGGCATCGTCGGCATCAACCCGGAGGAACGGCTCAACCGCCAGGACATCCTCGTCAACGTCACGCTGTGGGTCGACCTGCGCCCGGCCGGCGCCAGCGATGACATCGCGGATGCCGCCAACTACCGGACCATCGCCAAGGCGCTGATCGCCCACATCGAAGATGGCGCCCCCCAACTGGTGGAACGGCTCGCACTGGACCTCGTACGCCTGTGCTTCGAGAAGGAGCCCCGCGTGCAGGCCGTCGAGCTGACGGTCGAAAAGCCGGGAGCGCTGCGCTTTGCGCGCTCCGTCGGCGTCACACTGTATCGAGAGAGAAAGGAACTCCTGGCGTGGTAGATTCACGAGTTGCAACAGCCCTCACGGACGCCCACTATGCCACCGACATTGAAGCAGCCGCCAATGAGGTGTACGACCCCCAGTTCGAAGCCCTGGTCTCGCAGATGCTTGTCCGCCTGGGCGAGGACCCTGAGCGCGAAGGGCTGCGCCGCACGCCGCTGCGCGTGGCAAAGGCGCTGGACTTCCTGACCAGCGGCTATCAGACCAAGCTCGAAGACGTGATTAACGACGCCATCTTCGAAAACTGCTGCGAAGAGATGGTGGTCGTCAAGGACATCGAGTTCTATTCCATGTGCGAGCACCACATGCTGCCCTTCTTCGGGAGGGCCACAGTCGGCTACATCCCAAATGGTCGCATCATCGGGCTGAGCAAGGTGGCGCGGCTGGTCGATATGTACGCGCGGCGGCTGCAGGTGCAGGAGCGACTGACGAACGAGGTGGCCGACGCGATGATGGACATCCTGACGCCTCACGGCGTCGGCGTCATCCTGGAGGCCAGCCACTTCTGCATGATGATGCGCGGGGTGGAGAAGCAGAGCAGCTCGACCGTCACCAGCGCAGTGCGCGGGAGCTTCCTGACCGACCCCCGCGTCCGCAGCGAATTCCTGGAGCTGACGCGGCGGCGGTAGGCGCACGGTTGACGATTGCAGATTGAAAATTGAAGATTGAAGATTACGATTGGGAGCTGTCCAGCTTCTTTGCGAACAGCAATCTTCAATCTTCAATCTGTAATCCTCAATCATCGAGGAGGGACTGTGGACGGGCAAGGTCGCGACGGGTGGCCGCCGCGCTGGCCGGATATCACCGACCAGGCCGTCCGTGCTGCACTGGCTGCGACGCCCCGCCACCTCTTCGTTCCGCCGGAGCTGCGTCACCAGGCGTATGAGGACATCGCCCTGCCCATCGGCCAGGGCCAGACCATCTCGCAACCTTACATCGTCGCGCTGATGACCCAGGCGCTCCGCCTGATGCCCGACAGCCGCGTGCTGGAAATCGGCACCGGCTCGGGCTATCAGACGGCGATTCTCGCCCATATCACGCCGCACGTCTGGAGCGTCGAAGTGCTGCCTGAGCTGGCCCGCGCGGCAGACCAACGGCTGCGGGGCCTGGGCCACCGAGTTGAGCTCAAAGTGGGTGACGGCAGCCTCGGCTGGCCGGAACACGCGCCCTACGACGCCATCATCGTCACGGCGGCAGGGGCTGAGATTCCCCCCGCGCTCGTCCAGCAGCTTGCGCCGGGTGGCCGCCTCGTCATGCCAGTCGGTGAACGCGCGTGGGATCAGATGCTCTGGTTGATCGAGAAGGGGCTTGGCGATGGGCCGGACGATGCGCTGCGCGCCGCACGGCTGGCCGAAGTGCGCTTCGTGCCGCTAGTCGCCCGGCATCCGCGCCCTGAGCCGGACCCTGCCCTGGCTGCGCTGCGCCGCCGGCTGCGGGAACTGATGAACGGGTGAAGAGGTGACAGGGTGACAAGGTGAAGAGGTGACTTGGTGACTTGGTGAGCTGAAATGCAGCGCCATGCTACTTGGGTGTGGCGCCTCGCTCAAAGCGAAGAGAACGGTCACCTCTTCACCCCGTCACCTCTTCACCTTGTCACCCTGTCACCTTGTCATACGAGAAAGGACCGCCCATGCGCGTGGTCATCACCGGCCACAACGGACAACTGGGCCGCCAACTGTTGACGGCGTTTGGCGCACACATCGTCCTGCCGCTGGATTTGCCCTGCGACGACATCACCCAGCCGGGCGTGGTGGCGTGCATCAGCGACTTCCAGCCTGACCTCGTCGTCCACGCCGCGGCCTACACCGACGTGGACGGCTGCGAGGCCGACCCCGAGCGGGCGTTCCGGGTGAATGCCGTCGGCGCGCAGAACGTCGCGCTTGGCGCGCAGCGTGCAGGCGCAGCCCTGCTGCACATCAGCACCAACGAGGTGTTCGACGGCACGCGTCGCGAGCTTTATCGCGAATGGGACGCAGTGAACCCCCTCAGCGTCTATGCGCGCAGCAAGGCCGCAGCCGAACGCATCGTGACCGACCTGCTCCCGCGGCGATACATCGTGCGTGTGGCCTGGCTGTTCGGGCCGGGCGGCACCAACTTCGTCACGAAGATCCTTGCCGGCGCTCAGAAATACGGCAGCCTGCGCGTTGCGGCGGACGAGTTCGGCAATCCCACCTATGCGCCCGATGTGGCCGCTGCGCTGGTGCGGCTGGCGGAGACCGGGCACTACGGCATCTACCATCTGACGAACAGCGGCTTCTGCTCGCGCTTCGAGTTCGCGCAGCACATCCTCCGGCTGGCAGGCCGGACGGATGTGCCGGTCACGCCCATCTTGAGCGCCGACTGGCCCCGGCCGTCGAAGCCCCCGCTGCACGCGGTCCTGGCAAACACCGCGGGTGCGGCGCTCGGCTTGGCCTTGCGCCCCTGGCAGGAGGCGCTGGCCGAGTATGTCAAGAGCTTGACCACAGAATGATCCGTTGCAGCGCAATACTGGTTGAAATACCACCATGCTGAAATGCAGTATTATTATTCCTAACTACAACGGCCTGCGATTCATCCAGCCGTGTCTGGACGCGCTGCGCAATCAGACCTACCCTGGTGAGTTGACCGAGGTCATTTTAGTCGATGATGCATCGACGGATGAGTCGGTGCCGTTCGTGCAGGCCCACTATCCCGAGGTGCATGTCGTCCGGCTGGCGCAGAACAGCGGCCTGGCGGTCGGCTGCAACGCCGGCGCCGCCGCGGCAACGGGCGACCTGCTGGTGATGCTCAACAACGACACGGAGGCCGAACCGGGCTGGCTGGCCGCGCTGGCCGCAGCCGCAGAGGCTCACCCGGACGCCGGTGCATTTGCCAGCAAGATGCTGCTCTACGACCGCCGCGACACGCTGCACAACGCGGGCGACGTCATGGGCGTGGACGGCATCCCGCGCAACCGCGGGGTCTGGCAGCGCGACGCAGGCCAATACGATGACCGGCCGGTCGTGTTTGGCGGGTGCGGCGGCGGGGTGGCCTATCGCCGCGCGGCGTGGGAACAGACCGGCGGCTTCGACGCGCGGCTGTTCATGTACCTGGAAGACGTGGACCTGGCGTGGCGGCTGCAGTTGCGCGGCTGGCCCGCAGTGTTCGTGCCCGCCGCGCGGCTCTACCATCACCTGAGCGCGACGGGCGGCGGCGTTCTGTCGAGCTATTATACGGGCCGCAACACCATTTGGGTCATCGCCAAAGACATGCCCGGCCCGCTGCTCCGCCGCCATTTCGGGCGCATCGTGGCCGCGCAGTGGCGGATTACGCGCGACGCGCTGGCTGCCTGGCGGGGCGCCGCGGCACGCGCACGGCTGCGCGGCCAACTGGCAGGGTTAGCCGGCCTGCCGCGCGTGCTCGGTTGGCGTCGTGCGGTCCAGCGGGCTGCGACCGTCCCGGCAGAACACATCGAACGATTGATGGTGGCCGCCCACGAATGAGGCCACACGGGAGCATCACGCATCAGTTACTAAAACACTGCATCGAGTGAGGAGTAAGGCCATGCCGATCATCGAAAAACTGGGCAGTTTTTATCTGGGCAAGACATACGATCTGGCGACGCGGACGCTGGGCGACGCCGCCATCAACTACGACGCGCGCGACCTGACCACCCATGCCGTCTGCGTCGGCATGACCGGCAGCGGCAAGACCGGCCTGTGCATCGACCTGCTGGAAGAGGCAGCGCTCGACGGCGTGCCCGCGGTCATCATCGACCCCAAAGGTGACATTACCAACCTGCTGCTGACCTTCCCGGAGCTGCGACCGGAGGACTTCCTGCCCTGGATTAACCTGGATGATGCGCGGCGCAAGGGCCAGACGCCGGAGGAATTCGCGGCTGCCCAGGCCAAGTTGTGGCGCGAAGGGCTGGCAAGCTGGGAGGAAGGCCCCGAACGCATCCGGGCCCTGAAGGAGTCCGCCGACTTCTCCATCTATACCCCCGGCTCGGATGCCGGGCTGCCCGTCAGCATCCTGAGCAGCTTCCAGGCGCCTGACCTCAACTGGGACGACGAGACCGAGACGCTGCGCGAGCGCATCCAGGGGACCGTCTCCGCGCTGCTGGGGCTGGTCGGCATCGACGCGGACCCGGTGCGCAGCCGTGAGCACATCCTGCTCTCGACGATCGTCGAAAGCGCCTGGCGCGCCGGGCAGGAACTGGACCTGGCGAAGCTCATCCAGGCCGTGCAGAAGCCGCCGTTCCGCCAGGTGGGCGTGCTGGATGTCGACGCATTCTACCCGGAGAAGGACCGCTTCGGCCTGGCGATGGCGCTCAACAACATCGTCGCCTCGCCCAGTTTCGGGGCCTGGCTGCAGGGCGAGGCGCTCGATATCGCCGCGATGTTGCACACGCCGTCGGGCAAGCCCCGCCACACCATCTTCTATATCGCGCACCTGAGCGACGCGGAGCGCATGTTCTTCGTCACCATCCTGCTCGAAAATATCATCAGCTGGATGCGCGCCCAGCCGGGCACGACGAGCCTGCGCGCCCTGCTCTACATGGATGAGGTGTTCGGCTACTTCCCGCCCACGGCCAACCCGCCCAGCAAGCGTCCGATGCTCACCCTGCTGAAGCAGGCGCGTGCATTCGGCCTGGGCGTCACGCTCACGACGCAGAACCCGGTCGACCTCGATTACAAGGGGCTGACCAACACCGGCACCTGGTTCATCGGCAAGCTCCAGGCGGAACGCGACAAGCAGCGGCTGCTCGACGGGCTGGAAGGTGCGCTGTCAGAGTCGGGCGCCAGCATGAACCGGAGCGAACTGGACCGGCTGATTACCGCGCTGGATAGCCGCGTCTTCCTGCTCCACAACGTCCACGGGGACGGGCCGGTCGTTTTCATGACGCGCTGGGCTATGAGCTATCTGCGCGGCCCGCTGACGCGGCAACAGGTGCGCTCGCTGATGGCCGAGCGCAAGACCGCCAAACCGGCGCCCGTGCGGCCGGCCGCCGGCCCGGTGCGGGTCATCGGCGCGGAGCCCGAGGTGCAACGGCTCGACGCGCAACCGGTCAACGTGACTGCCGCCGCAGCAGCAGCGCCGGCAACCGCCGCCGGACTGAGCCCGCAGCCGCCGATGCTGCCGCCGGGCATCGAGCCGCGCTATCTGCCCGTGGCCGTCTCGGAGCGCGAGGCCGAGAGGAGTGTAATTGACCTGGTCGGATCACAGGTCACGGTCGCACAACAGCAGCTCGTCTACCGTCCCGCCCTGGCCGGTTTTGCCACGGTGCGCTTCACCGACCGCAAGACCGGGCTGGACGAAGAACGCGACCTGGCCTTCCTCCTGCCGGAGCCGCGCGACCTGAAGCTCGTCTCCTGGCGCGATGCCGAGCCGCTGGATGCCGACCCGCGCGACCTGGACAACGCGCCCGTTGACGGCGCGTTCTTCGCGGCGGACCTGCCGGAGGGCGCCAGTTCACCCCGGACATACACCAGCCTGCAATCCGGCTTCGCCGATTATCTGTACCGCAGCGAGGTGTTCAAGCTGCCCTACAACCGCACCCTCAAACTGTATGCGCAGGCAGACGAATCGGAGCGCGAGTTCAGCGTCCGCTGCCAGGAGGCCGCGCGCGAGGCACGCGACAAGGCCGTCGATACGCTGCGCGACAAATACGAAGTGAAGCTGCAACGCCTGGAGGAACGGCTGACGCGCGAGGAGCGCGAACTGGAAGAAGACAAGGCGGAGTACAAAGGCCGCATGGGCGAGGAAGTGCTGTCCGGCCTATCGAGCGTCATCGGTGCGCTCGGCGTCCTCGGGCGCAAGAGCAGGAGCCTGGGCGGGCTGACGCGCGCAGCGACCAAACGCCGGATGACCAGCTCGGCCAAGGCCGATATCGCGGAGTCGGAGGCGGAAATCGAACGGCTGAAGGCCGACTTCGAGGCGCTGAAGGCCGAGATGGAGCAGGAGGCCGAGGCCCTGACCGAGCAGTGGAGCAACGCAGCCAACGACATCGAGGAAATCGAAGTCAAGCCGCGCAAGACCGACGTGAAGGTACACAGCGTTGCGCTGGCCTGGGCGCCCTCGTGGGAAGTCAGCTATGAGGATGCCCGCGGCCGCCAGCGCAGCGAGACGCTCGCCGGCTACCAGAAGGCGGCTTAGCGGCGCCTGATAGAATGCTTCAATGAACAGGGCCACGAACTCGCTTGAGTTCGTGGCCCTGTCGGGTTATCGGGAGAGTCCCCGTTAGTTGCCCTTTGTCAGCGCGTAATTGAACACCCCCACGTGGTTCGAATCTGCGAACTCGTTCGAGCTATTCCCCCCGCGCACGACCCAGAAATAGTTGTGAGCCGGATCACCGATAACCGTTGTGGTAGGCGCTTGTGGCGTACAAGGCAGCAGCGCTTGACCGCCGGCCACAAAGTAGCCGCACGATCCATCATCCACGTAGCTGAACGGCGCACCTTCGCCATAGACCGATTGCAGGTAACTATAGCTATCGATCTGCGTGCCCTGGCCTAGGGCCGGCTCAAAGTACGGGGCCTCGCTGCGCCAGACCTGGTACTGGGTCAGCGTCCGGTCGGGATGCTGCCAGGACAGGTTGACCGCGCTGCCTGCGCGAGATATGCCGACGTAGGGCGGATTCGGGGTTGCGTTTGGATCGACCGGCAGCCGCAGCCGCATGGCCGGGTCACCGAACAGCACGGTTGTGTCGACGACATCGTGCCAGCTATTGCTATTCGCCAGGAAGTGTTGCTTGGCAGCAGCGAGCGCATCGCCCACAGGCAGGACTTCGTCCTGGAAGATGGCCTTGACAAGCCCCTGATTCAGCGTCAGCAGCGCGCCCCCGACGTGCAGGCCGCTGGGCCCAATCGTCGCCGCCGAACCCTGGTTGGCGGTCAGGAGCATGGCCTCGCTGAGCGACCGGTAGTCGCCCGAGCCAGCGGCATTGAGCAGGTTGACGAAGTAGCCCGTCCAACACGAATAGTCCACAGTCAGCGGCCATTGAGGCGTCGGGGACATGCCCTTGACCGAGAAGATGCTGAAGACTTGCGTGCTGCCCCACCGGAACCGCGAGGCATGGCCGAACCATTGGAGCATGACGCTGTCCCCAAGAGCGGCCTTGATGGCATCCAGCATGTCAGGATTGGCTACCTGATAGTCCGTTTCCCAGTAGACATGGCGGCTATTGTACGACGCGGGCAGCCAATTGAGGCGCACATCCTCGCTGAGCGCCTGGAAGTCGCCCGCCGGGTCGTCCGCCTGATCTGCCACGAAGCTCACCATCTTCTGCCAGTCGCCGTCCGGCGCATAGTCGGGTCGCGCTGCATCCTCATACCGCAGAATCTTGTCGACCGCTGCGGTCAACTCTGCCGGGTTCTGCGCGGGGATCCTTCCCAATGCCATATCCGGCATGTAGTCGTCCGGCCCGTTGACGCTGGCATACCGGTTATCCGCCGCGGTCTCTCCGATCCACGGGTCCACATGGAGCAGATACGGCGGAATCAGGTTGAGCATCGGCGTACCGAGAACGTTCTTGAAGTCATAGTGCCCGTCACCCACGAGCACGACATAGTGCGGTCGCGGGCCGCCCAGATTCCAGTTGAAATAGGCGTAGGTCAGGAACGCGCGAATCGCCTCCGGGTCGAGCCGGCCGCCGCTGTACAGGTCATAGATGTGCTGCACATCGACTTTCGCCACGCGGAGCCCCTGGGCGGTGCGGAAGTCCAGCAGCGGCTGGACGGCATCCCACAGGGAACGATGGACAATGGCGATGTAGTCATAGTGGTTGGCGGCTGTATTCCAGGCCGGCGCATCGGCCGCCTCTACCGCAGTTGGCGCCAGGAGCGCGGCCTGGCTCGCCAGGAAGTAACTCGGGGCCGGGCTGCCCGCAGGCCACGCATCCCAGAAATGTACATCATAGCCCGCGCCCGTGTTGATTGCCTGCGGCGTCGCGAGGATAACCGGCTGTCGCGGGTCACGGACATCGTAGACCGTCACCTGATCCGCCGTGAAACCCGTCGTCTCGACCCTGACCGATGTATCCGTCGGTGCAAGGTCCAACCCTTTGATGTGCAGCCGGTCCTGCTGGGCCTTCGCCAGCGCGGGGTAATCCAGCTCCAACCAGTCGATATACACCGCATAGTCGGTCACTGCCGGCAACTGGACGAGCGCGGCTTCGACCGTCAAGGTATTCGGTGTGGCATCGAGCCAGGTCGCCGGCCCGGTGGCCTGCGGGGTATGCCCCACGCGGCCATCCCAGGCGAACGTTCCCAGCGTGTGGCTGTTCAGGCGCACCTGCACCGACTGGTCAGGCGCAGTCGCCTGCTCCGTGACGCCATACAACTGGCCGCGGAAGGCCACCTGCCCGGTCGTCAGGGGATCGAGCAATGCCAGATCGTAGTTCAGCGCACTGACCGTGGTGGTGCCATCAACTGCAAGGGTCGGGCTATCGAAGAAATGGTCGGCAGTCGACGGCAGGGGATAGTCTCCGAAATAGGCCTCGTCAAACTCGATATGCAGCGTGCGCGTCATGGCCGTCCGCACAGGCTCGCTGCCGGTCGGCGTGACTGTCCGCTGGGCGATGCGGTCACCGGAGGGTGCGCCGCCGTAGGAGAAGAAGTAGACGTTGTCCCGCATGTAGCGGCCGCGATATGCCTCGGCATAGAAGATGACCAGGTCGCCGTCGTTGAATACGCCGTCCGCGTCAAGCACCTGGATATCGATGGGCTGGCCCAGGTAGGTCATCGCGAAGCTGGCGGTGTCGGCGCCCGCGGGGACTCCCTTAGCGGTCAGGTCCGCGTACGTCAGCCGGTGCATCCCCTCGCTGCTCGTGCGGATGCGCAGGGCGCTGGTCGCGGCCGGGGCAAGTGCGGCCGCTGGTGCGGCGGCCTCTGCCGCGCCAAGCGGCTCTCCGGCCTGGGCCGCGGTCGGGGTGATCTGGATGCGGAACTCGGGGTAGTAGCGCAGCTGCCGCGTGACCGGGTTATATTGGAACGGGTAGACGCGCACAGGCAGCAGGCGCTGCTCGCCCTGCCAGATGGGCTCACCGGTCACCACCGGCGCGACGGGGTGGAAAGCATCCACACCGTAGACCGCGGGATCGGGCCGGTCGATCACCGGCACCGCGGACGGGCGTTCATCCGGCGGCAGCGTGAGCCAGCTCGCTGCGCCGCTCACATCGAGGTCCGGCACGGGCACGGCCGGTACCGCTACGCGCGTCTCCAGGAGTTGGCTGCCAGGAGTTTCAAACGCCAACTCCCAATCGCCGGTCGGCGGCAGCGCAACCAGCGTGCCATAGACCGGCAGAAGCGGGTGTCCAGGCGTCGTTTCGGCGGCGTAACCAGGTACGGTGATGCCGGTGTCAGACAGATGATATTCGGGGGTGCGCAGGAGCAGCGTGCTGGGCGTGGCGGTGTCCCTGGCGGACGCGAAAGCCGCGCCAGACGGCGCGGCCAGGCTGATCACCAGGATAAAGGCTACCAGAATCCCCCACACTGCACCGCGCCAAAGACGGGGCCGGGGTTCTCGCATTACGATCTCCGTCGCCAATGTACCGCTTCAATCCACGATGCCGCGGCAGCATCTTGATACCACGGATACAGGGATACCATGCTTACCAGGTTGAAACGCATTGACCGGCACCGCCGGACGTGGTCAGCGGCCCGATAAAGCCGTTCGGTGCGCCGCCTGGGGGGCCACCCTGGGCGGATACTTCCAGCGACCGTTCCAACACGATGCGCGGCGTTTCCCAGGCCTTGCGCACATCCGATATCATCTCATCCCGTGCATTCAGCGCATTTGCGTCCATTGAGTGACCTCCATTATAGCTATGCAGACGAAACAAACTCCACAGTAAGTCCTCGACGCAGCCTTGCCGGCGCAAATGGCCGAGGATGCAACCCAACACTAGTCCAAGAGTCGAATCGGTTGAGCGAATGATACCCCATCGCTCGCGGGCACAGATGTTGGCGCCCCACCCATTTTCGCCTGCAAGGGCGTCTCAGGGATCGGCTGCCCTGGGTTAACCTGCGCATAACGCGCCTGCGCCTGCTGACAGGCCGTCAGGTGACCGCCGTACAGGTCACCGTGTTCCTTCCAGGCGATACCGGCACATCGCCCTTCACAGTAGGTATTCAGCGGACAGACCCGACACTCAGGCAGATTGGCCCAGGTGTGGTTGCCCCGCAGCCGCTGCAAGATGGGCGCCGTCGTCCAGATTTCACGGAAGGACTGACGCCGCAGATCTCCTGCCGGGATGCGCAACTCGATGCACGGATAGACGACACCATAGGGACTGATGAGACAGGACGATAGCCCCACGCCACACGTCCGCGCTGCCGGACCCGGCTGCGTAGGTGTAAACGGCGTCTGGTCAGCAACAAAGGCATCCGACATCTGTGCCAGCGACAACTGGTGAAGGCCTGCAACGTTGCTGCCATCATCCGCTGGGGAGACCTTCAAAACCTGCTCGTAGTATACACCAAGATTTTGCGCCAGGTCAAGCATCTGCATGCGCTCATGCACGTTCAGGTCGAGCAGCAGTGTATTGAGTTTGACCCGCACGCCGCGTTCCTGCAGCAGCTTGACGCCCCGCAGGACCCGTTCGAGCGAATGGTGCGAACCTGACACCGCATCGAAGGTCTCCGGCGTGGCGCCCAACAGGCTGACATCCACCTGCACCGGCGCCAGTTCAGCCAACCGGTCCGCAATGGCCGGCGTAACCAGCGTGGCGTTGGTCTTCAGATCCAGCGCGAAGCCCAGCTCACGCGCCCGCCCGGCAATGGCAAAGAAGTCGCGGCGTGATAGGATCTCGCCGCCTGTCAGGATCAGGCGCAGCGTGCCCGCTTCGGCCAGTTGCTCAAGGATGGCATGACACTCTGCCGTTGACAACTCAGGCTGCTTCAAGGGTACATTGTAACACATGATGCAGTTGAGATTGCAAACGTGCGTTAGCTCCCACAGCACCGTAAAGGGCACGTATTCATGCCCCAGGCGTGACAGCAGAGCTTCATAGGGGTCGCGTGCTTCCGTAACGGCGCCGCAGGCAGGGAAACCACGATCCAGCGGCGCCGCTGAATCGACGGTAACGGATCCTAGATTCAGATGAAGCGGAACGTTCGCCATATCACCAATACACCCTTCTCGCACGCTGACCTGAACACGCACGCAAATAAAGCAACACTACTATATACTAATCCGCATCATTCGGCAAAAGTCAGAAGCCCCTTGGCCGCCAGCGCATCCACAAACTCCTCGACTTCGGCCCGCGCAGCGGACAACTCGACGGCATACTCCTCCGTCAACTGCCGCGCAATCTCCTCGACGGTGCGTTGGCCGTCTGCCAGTTCCCAGATGCGCGACCCAACCGGATTGAACATGCGCACCATGTTCTCCGCAGGGCTGATGACCACCGCTTCGCCGCTGAACACGCGTGCGGCCGTGCGCGGATGATGTTTGGGCCTGCGCTGATCGCCGCTTCCGTCCAAGTGTCACCTCTTTCTGCCGGACGTGCAAGTACATTGCCGCGGCCAGTATAGCGGCAGACCGGCCCGGCGTCAACGCAGCAAGCTTACAATGCACAAAAGTGGTATAATGTACCATAACGTTTACGTACGGATCGTGCACAACAATCGAGGTAGTCAACCATGACAGACAAACTGCGGGTGGTCTCGCTGGGCGGCCTGGGCGAGGTCGGCAAGAACATGATGCTGTTCGAGTACGGCAACACGCTTATCGTCGCGGATGCCGGCATCATGTTTCCGGAACACGATATGCTGGGCATCGACCTGGTCATCCCGGACTTTACGTATTTGCGCCAGAACGCGGCCCGGGTGGCCGCGGTCATCATCACCCACGGACACGAGGACCACATCGGCGCGCTGCCCTACCTGCTCAACGACGTGCTGCCTGCGAACACGCCGGTTTATGCGACGCGGCTTGCCGGCGGGCTGATCCAGGCCAAGCTGGCCGAGTATCCGGGCCGCGAGGCCCTCAACCTGCGCCGCATCCTGCCGGGCGAGTCGTTCACGGTGGGCCCTTTCCGCGTGGAGTTCCTCGCCATTACCCACTCGATCCCCGACGGCGTCGGGCTGGCGCTGCATACGCCCATCGGCACCGTCGTGCACACCGGCGACTTCAAGTTCGACTACACGCCTGTGCGCGGGGGCCAGCCGGGGTTTGCGCGGCTGGGTGAGTTGGGTGCGCAGGGCGTGCTCGCGCTGTTCAGCGATTCCACAGGCGCCGAACGGGCCGGCTATACCCTGTCCGAAGCGGTCATCGAACCCGCCTTCGACCAGATCTTCCGCAACGCTAAGGGCCGCATCATCGTAGCAACCTTCGCCTCCCTGCTCAGTCGGGTTCAGCAAGTGTTCGATGCAGCGCAACGGTATGGCCGGGTCGTGGCCGTGGCAGGCTATTCGATGGTCAAGACCACCGAGATCGCGCGCGAGCTGGGCCATCTGCAGGCCGCGCCGGATCTGATGGTCGACCTGTGGGAGGCGCTGCGCCTGCCCGACGAACGCGTCGCAATCGTCACGACCGGCAGCCAGGGCCAGCCGGAAGCCGCGCTGGCCCGCATGGCCGAGGGCACGCACCGCCAAATCGAGGTCAAGCCCGGCGACACCGTGGTTGTGTCTTCGACGCCCATTCCCGGCAACGAGGAAGAGGTCGCGCGCGTCATCAACCGGCTGATTGCGCGCGGGGCCGAAGTCATCTACCCGCCGCTGATGCCGGTGCATGTCTCCGGCCACGCCAGCCAGGAAGAACTCAAGCTGATGCTGTCGCTCATCCGGCCCCGCTTCTTCGTGCCCATCCACGGCGAGCTGCGCCATCTGCACGCGCACGCGCGGCTGGCCGAGCGCCTGGGCATCCCGCGCGAGAATACGTTCATCATCGAAAACGGCACGGTGCTCGAATTCACCAAAGACACCGCGCAGGTGGTGGACCAGGTGCCTAGCGGCAACGTCTTCGTGCAAGGCTCCGGCGTCGGCGACATTGGTCCGAAGGTGATGGCCGAGCGCGAGATCCTGGCGCGCGATGGCTTCGTCATCGCCGTCATCCCGGTCAGTCCCACGACGGGTGAACCGAACGGCCGGCCGGAGCTGGTTTCGCGCGGCTTTGTCTATCTGCGGGAGAGCGGGGAACTGCTGGATCGCGCCGCGGAGCGTGCCTGGGCCGCGCTCCAGGGCAGCAGCCTGAAGCGGCGGCAGGCCATCGTCGAGCGCACGCAAGACGTGCTCAACAAGTTCTTCTACGAGGAAACCCGCCGCCGGCCAATGGTGGTCGGCGTGGTGGCACAGCGGGGATAAGAGAGCAACCTCACCCCGTGCGGCCGAAGGCCGCACGGGGTGAGGTTGCTACTTCGCCGTCTCCACGGCCCGCGTCTCGCGGACGACCATCACCTTGATCTGCCCCGGATACTCCAGGTTGTCCTCGATGCGCTTGGCGATGTCTTTCGCCAGCCGGATCGAGGCCAGGTCATCCACATCTTCCGGCTTCACGATCACGCGCACCTCGCGGCCCGCCTGAATCGCGTAAGTCTGCTGCACCCCCTTGAAGGAGTTGCCGATATCCTCAAGCGCCTGGATGCGCTTCACGTAGGTCTCCAGCGCCTCGCGCCGCGCGCCCGGCCGCGAGCCGGAGATGGCATCGGCCGCGGTCGCAATCGCCGCCTCGACAGAGAGCTGGTCAACCTCGTGGTGATGCGAGGCAATGATGTTGACGACTTCGGCGGGCACACCGTAACGCTTCGCGAGATCCGCGCCGACCTGCGCGTGCGCGCCTTCCACCTCATGGCTGACGGCCTTGCCGATGTCGTGCAGCAGCGCGCCCATCTTCGCCGTGTGCACATTGGCGCCCATCTCTGCGGCCAGCATGGCCGCGATGTGCGTCGCTTCCACCGCATGGGCGAGCTGGTTCTGGCCGTAGCTCGTGCGGTACCTCAGCCGGCCCAACAGCTTGACGATCTCCGGGTGGAGCATCTGCATGCCGACCTCGATGACCGCCTGCTCGCCCGCATCCTTGATGGACTTCTCGACCTCTTGCTGGGCCTTCTCGACTTCCTTCTCGATGCGCGCCGGATGGATGCGGCCATCCTGGACGAGGCGACTCAGGGCAATGCGTGCGACCTCACGACGAATCGGGTCAAAACTGGAAACGATGATGGCTTCGGGGGTGTCATCGACCACCAGGTCCACGCCCGTGACCTGCTCGATGGCCCGGATGTTGCGACCCTGCCGCCCGATAATGCGGCCCTTCATTTCGTCGTTCGGCAGCGGCACGCTGGTCACGGTCGTCTCAGAGACGTGATCGGACGCGACGCGCTCCAGCACACGGGTGATGATCTGGCGGGCGCGCTCGTCAGCCTCGGCCATGGCCGTAGCCTCGACCTCGCGAATCTTGCGCGCCATCTCCTGGCGGGTGTTCTGCTCCACCAGGGTCAGCAACTCCTGCCGGGCTTCCTCCTGGGTCATCGACGCGACCCGTTCGAGCTCGGCGCGATGGTCATCCTCGATCTTCGCCAGGTCAGCCTCGCGCTTGTCGAGCTTGGCCTGGCGCTGGTCCAGCTTCCGGTTGCGCAGCTCCAACTGCTCCAGACGGCCGTCCAGCGATTCCTGGCGGCGCTGCAGGCGTTCTTCCGCGCGATCGACCTCGCGGCGGCGCCGGAGCAATTCTTGCTCCGCTTCTTCAATGACCTGAACTCTTTGCTCCTGTGCAGCCAGTTCGATGGTTTTGGCCCGGCTCTCCGCCTCGGCCATCATTCGCTTCGCCTCGATTTCGGCGTTGCGGGTGATGGCGTCAGCCTCGTTGCGGGCCTGCAACTGGCGGGACTTCATCAGCAGATAGCCGATGACTCCCCCGGCAACCATGGCTACCAGGAAGATCAGCAGGTCCACCACGATACGTAGGCCTGGACTTCCTGCAAACATTGGGGGTTCCTCACTTTCACATCATCATGGGTTGTGGGTTAATTCCTTATATAACGCTTCCACGACATCCTCAGCCACGTCATAGCCGAAGCCACGCCGCAGCAGGAAGTCGGTCAGTTTGCGCCGAAAAGCAACGGGATCGGCCTGGGCCAGCGCGGCCAGCCGCTCGGCCCGCGGGCGAGCCGCCTGCTGCGCGGCCTCCAGTGCGTCCACATTGGCAAGGGCCGTCTCGATGGCCTCATTCTCCACGCCGCGCTGGCGCAACTCCTGGCGCAGCGCGTACGCCCCCTTCGGTCGAAAACGCTGGCGGTTGTCCACCCAAAAACGGGCGAACTCCGCATCGTTGAGATAGCCCTGTTCGCTGAGACGGGTAATGACCGCCTCGACCAGCTCCGCACTGTACCCGGCCTCGGCCTGCGCCAGATACTGCCGCACCTCCGCAATGCTGCGCGGGCGAAAGCTCAGAAAGCGGACGGCCCGATCATAGGCCTTTTGCAGGCTGTCTGCGGCTTCCAGCCGGGCGATATCCGCATCGCTCAAGAACTGCCCGATGCGCAGCGTCGCAGCGACCAGGTCAGGCAGCGCAAAGGCATACTGGCCGTCCAGGTACACATTGACCCGGTCGGCTGCGCGTTTCTGATACTGGAGGCTCGTAATCGTGCCGGCCAAAGTGCCAACCCCAAACGCAACCAACAAAAAAGAGCCGTGCGACAGCACATAACGTCCTGTCCACAGCTCTTGTTTAGAACGCGCCAAAAGCGCGCCCGTCCTTCTCCAGCCAACGGTCCGCGCAACAGCGTCAAACGCGCCAGTTCAGTGACACGGAGAGTGCCGGATGGCTCCCATCGGGGAGCATCCGGCTCGGCCTTCTGGTGCGAGCCTCCTCGCCATCGAGGGCGCTGCGCCAGCCGTCACAGAGGCTCCAGCTTGCCGGTCAGAACGAACGACCGGCGAGCCAGGCATCTGCCTGCCCCTATGCAACTCTCAGCCTGTGATAGCCTTAAGTCACCAGGCGATCGGTCAACACGATCCACTCCCGCGAGTCTTTGGGGGTCAACGCCGCTGCGTGGCGTGCAATGACTTTCACAAGATCGCTGTGGTCAGTCGCCCCCGCCGGAACACCCCGGCTGCGGTTGGCGCCTTGCACCAATCACATCCCGGGCCTTCCGCTCACTGCACCCGTCGCAGTTAGCGGTGGGCATCAACTCAGTTACGGCAGCCACGCGCCTGAGCCCGCGGCTGCGTTCACTCCCTCAGGCGTCTATTCGATGGCCGCGTCGTCTGTATCGTCATCATCAGACGCTTCGACCACCTGGACCGGGATCATCGATGCTGCCGTGCGAATCGCTGTCTCGATGCGCTGGATCAACACCGGATCCTTCTCCAGGAATTCCTTGGCATTTTCACGACCCTGCCCCAGCCGCAAATCCTCGTAGCTGTAGAAGGCGCCGCGTTTCTCTATTATACCCATATTTGTGCCAAGGTCTAATAAGTCACCCGACTTGCTGATGCCCTTATTATACATGATGTCGAACTCAGCCTGGCGGAAGGGCGCGGCGACCTTATTCTTCTTGATGGTCACGCGCGTCCGGTTGCCGACCGAGTTGCCGCCCGCCTTGATGCTCTCGATGCGCCGGATGTCCATGCGCACGCTGGCATAGAACTTGAGCGCCAGGCCGCCCGGCGTCGTCTCCGGGTTGCCGAACATGATGCCGATCTTCTGGCGCATCTGATTGGTGAAGATGAGCGCGGTGTTGCTGGCCTTGATCGCGCCGACGAGCTTGCGCAACGCCTGCGACATCAGACGCGCCTGCAGGCCGACGTGGCTGTCGCCCATCTCGCCCTCGATCTCAGCGCGGGGCACGAGCGCCGCCACCGAGTCGATCACCACGACATCCACCGCACCGGAGCGAATCAACGCCTCCGCGATCTCCAGGGCCTGCTCGCCCGTGTCCGGCTGCGAGATGTACAGCTCATCCACGTTGACGCCGCAGCGCCGCGCATAGTCCGGGTCCAGTGCGTGCTCGACGTCGATAAACGCCGCGATGCCGCCCATCTTCTGCGCCTCGGCGATGATGTGCTGGCAGATGGTCGTCTTGCCCGAGGACTCGGGCCCATAGATCTCGGTGATGCGACCGCGTGGCACGCCACCGATCCCAAGCGCCAGATCCAGCGAAAGCGAACCGGTGGGGATGGCGGCGACCTTCAAGCGCTCTGCCTCACCCAACTTCATGACAGTGCCTTCACCGAAGCGCTTCTTCAAACTTGCGAGTGTCGTATCAAGTGCCTTAATCTTGCCGGCTTCGGCCATGAGAAAGTACCTCGTTTCTGAACAGATAGGGATACGCCGATTGACTACAAAGCTAGGTTCGAGTGTATCGCAGAAAACGGAATATGGCAAATTCGCGACACCGAAAACGAACATTTGTTTGAGTGTTGCCGCCTTTAGCGCGACCAGCTTACCGCCCGTTCCGCAGCATAGTCGTAGCGCAGCGCGATGCCGCCCAGCGCGGCCGGGGCCAGCGGAACCTGGTTGGAGCCATCCGCGTTCATCCGGTAGAGCCGCCACGCACCGTCGCGGTTGCTCAGGAACGCCAGGTACCGGCCATCCGGCGACCACGCGGGCGCGACGTTGTCGGCAGCCACTGACGTCGCGCTGGCTGGCGCAGTGAGCCGCGCCAGCCGGTTGCCGGCCGCATCGAGGAGGAAGATATCCGTGTTATCGTGCAGCCGCACCTGGACGGCGATGCGTGAGCCGTCCGGCGACCAGGCCGGGCTGTTGATGCTGGCGTCGGTCACGAGGAGGCGGGTTGCACCGTTGGGGGCCGTGATCTGCAGGCCGCCGCCCCCGCGATAGAGCACCTCCGTGCGCTGCGGATGCCAGGCCGGCGACTGTGCATCGTTCAGCGCGGGCAGGTCCAGGCGGTTTTCGCCCTGCGCGGCCACCTGTACCAGGCCGGTCTCCGAGACCTGCGTCACCGGGAAGTCACCGATGCAGTATTGGCCGAAGGGGGTGCGCACACAGTCTCGCCCGCCAAACTGGCGGCGCAGCGCCTCGTCGGTCAGACAGCCAAAGGGAGACTGGCGGCACGTCACATCGCGGCTCACCTGCGCAAAGACGAGTGTAGCGCCGTTCGCCTGCCATGCCGGAGTGCGGGGCCGGTCAGCGCTGGCGACGCGGCGCTCTGCGCCGGTTGCCAGGTCGATCACAAAGACACCGTGGGGCGCATCCCAGCGCGCGAAGGCGAGCTCCGTGCCAGCGGGCGAGAGCGCGGGATCCAGGCCATAAGTGACGCGGCGCAAGTTCGCGCCGCCTGCATCCATCACGTAGATGTCCCCGCCCGGCGCGGTCTGGAAGGCAATCTTGCCCGTCAGCGCCGGCTGCACAGCCGTGGGCCGCGGGGCCGCGGGCGATGGCCGCGCAGCGGCAGCCTGTGTGGGCGCGGCGGTGGCCTGGGCCGGCGGCTGCGCGCTGCCAGTGGCATCTGTCACCGCGACGGTCGCCAACTCACCGAACACCTGCACGTCGCCCGCGGCAACCCAGGCCCGCGCGCCCGCATCGCCGTAGCTGACCCACAGCCAGCGGCCATCCGCCGTGCGCCCGTCCACCCACAACACCGTTGAACCGGCAGGCTGGGCCAGCACGGCTGCGTTGGCTGCGGGGCCGGCTCGCAGGACGATGCTGGCGCGGCGGCCAACTGCCATCAGCCGCGCCGCAGACGCGGGCGGAGCCGCGGTAGGCGTTGCCTCTGCGACTGGTTGCTGCGTGGGAGTGGCCGGCGTCGATATCACCGGCTGCGCAGCGGGTGACGCGGTGGCCGTCGGGGCAGCCGCGTTCTCCGTGACGGTTGCGCGCGTCAATAGCAGCGGGGTAGGCGTCGGCGGCGCAGGCGTGGGCAGCAGGCCCTGGCACGCGACCGTCGTCAGGAGGATGAGGAGCAGGGAGAGAAGCGACGACCTCACCCCCCGGCCCCCTCTCCTGCCGCGGGCACATCGCGCGCCGAGGGGGCGAGCATCCTGAGCGGGTGGACGGCCCACCGCCGTCAGCAGCGCATCGCCAGTCGAAGGATGCCCTCTCACCGGCCCGCCCCTTCGGCTGCGCTCCACCAGCCAAGCAAAGCTTGGCTGGTCGCTCCGCTCAGGGTGCTGCCTGCCTGTCTGTCGAGATTCGGCTGGCTGCCGCGGCAGGAGAGGGGGGCAAGGGGTGAGGTCCTGCTCAATTGCGCGTCCCGTTCTGGTCGAAGCTGAAGCTGCACAACACCGAGCCATCCACCCTGTAGATCAAGATCTCGGTCCGCGCGCTGAAAGTGATGGGCGTCGCCTGCCGGTCGAACGTGCCCGCCGTGACCCGGTCGCACCCATACGGACACGAGAACGAGACTTCCGACGCCTTGACCACAAAGGCGCCCGTGTTGACGTTGAACAGGCCGGTGGCAGTGCCGGCCGGGAAGGTCATGGAGAGGTCAGTATTGCTCTGCGTCACCGGCACGTCGACGGGACCGGGCAGCACCGGCGTGAGGGAACAGTTGTTGACCAGGCCCGTCGAAATCGTGTTGTAAACGCCGGTCACGTTGGGCCAGGGCCGCTGCACCAGGGGCAGGAAGACGACGTGATCACCTGCGATTCCCGCGGCTGGCTGCGCCGCCGCGCTCGGTTGCACGGGGAGGACGCTGACTGCCGCGCCGAGCAGCACCAGCACCAATCCGCAGGCGAGCGCCAGACGTACGGGATGAAGACGAAGATGTGCCATCAGTACCTCCCAAGCATGGATTAGCGGCTCCAGCTCACGACGCGCTCAGCCGCGTAGGCATAGTTGAAGGTCAGCCCGGCCAGGGCCTGCGGCTGGAAGGGCGCCTGGTTTGAGCCGTCGAGGTTGGTCCGGTACAACCGCCAGGGGCCTTCGCGGTCCGTCAGGAACAACAGCTCACTTCCATCGGGCGACCAGGCCGGCGCGACATTGTTCGGCGCGCGGGGCGAGAGCGGCGCGGGTTCGGTCACGCGCGCAAGCGTATTGCCGTTGGCATCCAACACGAAGACTTCCCAATGGTCATGCACGCGCACCTGGGCCGCAATCCGGCTGCCGTCCGGCGACCAGACCGGGCTGGCGAGGGCGGGATTGTCCACCAGCGGACGGGTCTGGCCGTCCGGCGCCATGACCTGCAGGCCGCGGCTGCCCTTATACACAATCTCGTTGCGGTACGGGTGCCAGGTGGGGCTTTGCGCGCCGGTCTGCGCTGCCAGGTCGGTCCACGCGCCATCTGCCGTGCTCACCGCGGCCAGCGTCACCTCGTTACGCAGGACCATCGCGAAGTCGCTGATGCAGTAGCGGCCATAGGGGGTCTCGATACAGTCCTTGCCTTCGAAGAACTCGCGAATCACGCTTTCGCGGAAGCAGCCGATGGGCGTATCCAGGCACAATACCTGCCCGCTGACCCGGCTGAAAGCGATGTGCCCGCCATCGGGGCTCCAGGTCGGCCCGCGCAGCCCATCGCCCTGGGTCACGCGCTGCTCCTGGCCGGTAACGAGGTCCAGGATGTAGAGGCCGTCCGGCGGGCCCCAGCGCGTAAAGGCGATGCGCCGGCCGTCGGGCGCAAAGACCGGGTCGATGCCGTTCGTCAAGCGCTGCAAACCGCTGCCGTCCGCGTTCATCAGGTAGATTTCACCGACGGCCGGCTGGATAAGCAGGCGGCCGGCCGCGGGCGCGGGGGCCGGCGTGGGCGAGCTCGGCCGCGTAGTCGCGACCGGCGCGACCCTGGTGGCGGTTGGGATAGGGCTGGCCGTCGCGGTCGGCATGACGGTCGGCTTATCTGCGATTAGCGGGGCGCGCGTAGGGGAAGGCGCCGGAGTAGCAATGTCCGGGCTGCGCAGTACCGCTGGCAGCGCCAGCGGATCGCCGCGCAACTGCAAGTCGCTCGTCGCGGCCCAGCCATGCCGCCCGGCCTCGTCGTAAGACACCCACAGCCAGCCGCCATCGGACGTGCGCCCCTCGGCCCAAAGCACCCGCGCGCCGGTCACCTGCACAACCACCCGCGCATCCGCCGCGGGCGCGCTGCGCAGAACGACCACATCGCCTGCGCCGGTGGCCTCCAGCCCGTCTGGCGAGCTCCGCCGCGCGGGGCGCAATGCCACCGCAGCCAGCGTGGCCGTCTGGTCGCCCGGCAGCCGCGTCGGTGAGGCCGCCAGGGTCGGGGTGCTGGCCGCCGCCGGCGCGCCGGAGGACGCGCCAGGCTGGCGCGCTGCCAGACCACCGCAGCCTGAGGCTGTCAGCGCGACCAGGGTCAACACGAGGAGGACCGGCGCAGCCCACCGGCCACGCCCGGTCGCGGACAACATGCTATTCGTAGCGCAAAGCCTCGATTGGGTTGAGGCGGGAGGCTCGGGTTGCCGGATAGATGCCGAAGAACAGGCCCACCGCAGCAGAGAAGCCGGTTGCCAGCAGGATCGACTGCGGTGTGACCGCGGCATTGAGATCATCCTGAAGCTGGGAGATGCCGAAAGCGCCCGCCGCGCCCAGCGCGATCCCCAGCAGGCCGCCGATGATCGCCAGCACCACCGATTCGATCAGGAATTGCGCCAGGATATGCCGCCGTTTGGCGCCGACAGCCTTGCGCAGGCCGATTTCGCGGGTGCGTTCCGTCACCGACACCAGCATGATGTTCATGATGCCGATGCCGCCGACGAGCAGGCTGATGCCTGCAATCGCACCCAGGAAGATGGTCAGGACGCCGGTAATCTGCCCGAAAATCGAGAGCAGGTCCTGCTGATTGATGACCGTGAAGTCGTCCTCATCCTGGAAGCGGATGTCATGACGCTGGCGCAGCAGCTCGCTGATTTCCTGTGCCGCGGCCTCCATGCGATCCTCGCTCACCACCTGCACATACACCACCGACAGCATGGCCTCGCCTTGCCGGTTGTGGAAGCGCGGGAACAGCCGCTCATGCGCGGTCGAAAGCGGCACCAGGACCGTCTCATCCTGGTTCCCGCCCGGCCCACCCGTGCCGCCCTTCTCCTGCAGCACGCCGATGACCTTAAACGGGATGTTGTTGATCTTGATGGTCGCGCCGATCGGATAGGCGCCGGATTCATCGAAGAAACGCTCTGCGATCCGGCTGCCGAGGACGGCCACGCGCGCCTGCGTGCTCACGTCGGTCGCGTCGATGAAGTTCCCATAGGCGACCGGGAAGTTGCGCACCCACTCATAGGACGGGGTGATGCCTGAGACGGACAGGCGCAGTGTCGCCTTGCCGTGGCTCACATCTGCCGAAGCCATCACCTCCGGGGCCACGCCCACGGCATCCGGCACATTGAAAGGGTCGGCGATGGCCTCGGCATCCTTTAGCGACAGGGTCAACCCGGAGGAGCTCCGGCCCATCGTGGCCTGATCCAGGTTGCCAGGCACGACGAACAGCAGGTTCGTGCCGATGCTCTGCAACTGATCCGCGACGAGCGCCTGCACCCCCTGGCCGACGGAAAGCAAAGTGATGACAGCCCCGACGCCGATGATGATGCCCAGCATCGTCAGCGTGGAACGCAGCTTGTTCACGGACAGCGCGCGCAGCGCAAGGCGGATTTGTTCAACGATGCCCATATGCTAACACCCCCGCGGCCGGCCCAGGCGCGACGCATAGGCCGAATCGCCGGCCACGCGTGGTTCCGTCACCTGGGTGTCGCTGTCGATCAACCCGTCATACAGCCGGATGATGCGGCGGGTGTGCTCGGCAATGTCCGGCTCGTGCGTGACCAGGATCACCGTGATGCCCTGCTCGATGTTCAACCGCTGAAAGATGCCCATGACCTCGGCCCCGGCCTTGGAATCCAGATTGCCGGTCGGCTCGTCAGCCATGATGATGCTGGGCCGGTTGACCAGGGCGCGGGCGATCGCGACACGCTGCTGCTGGCCGCCGGACAACTCGTTAGGCCGGTGATGCAGCCGGTTGCCCAGGCCCACCAGGTCCAGCGCGGCGCGGGCGCGGCTGTGCCGCTCGGCTGCCCGTGAGCCCGAGTAGATGAGCGGCAGCTCGACGTTGGACAGCGCATCCGTACGCGCCAGCAGGTTGAAACTCTGGAACACGAAGCCGATCCGCCGGTTGCGGATGTCGGCCAACTGGTCATCGTTGAGCCGCGAAACATCCTCACCGGCTAAGCGGTACTGCCCCCCTGTGGGCTGGTCCAGGCAGCCGATGATGTTCATCAGCGTCGACTTGCCCGAACCGGACGGCCCCATGATGGCGACCATCTCCCCCTGGCAGATGGTCAGCGAGACGCCGCGCAGCGCGTGCACCTGCACGTCGCCCATCTGGTAGACCTTGGTGAGGTCCTGAATCTCGATAACGGGGCCGCCGGCCGGGCTGACGGCCATAGCGGGGCCGGCCTGGGCCACTGGTTGCGCTAGCATCGTCGCGTCCATGTTAGAACCCACCGAAGGTCTGTTGCAGGCGCTCCAGCGTGGAGATGGTGCGGATGGCAAGTTCATCGCCCTCGTCCAACCCTTCGCGCACCTCGACACGCGCATCATCGCGCAGGCCGAGGCTGACTTCCACCTTCTGTGGCTCGCCACCGGCCAACCGCTCGACAAAGGTCCGCCCCGATTCTCGCTCGACCTGCACCGCACGATTGGGGATGAGCAGAACGTTCTCCCGCGTGCTGGCGACAATGGTTGCGGTCGCGCTCATGCCCACGCGCAGCGGCGCATCAGGGTTGGCGATATCGATGCGCACGCTGTAACTGACCCCGCCGGTCGCCAGCGTGTTCGAAGAGGGCGCGACGCGAGATACTTGCCCCGTCAACGACTGATCGGGCAGCGCATCGATCTCGATCGCCACCTCCTGACCCGGCGCAATCGCGGCCACGTCGATTTCGTCCACCTGCACATCCAGGTGGAACCGGCTCGTGTCCGCAATCTGGAACGCGGGTGTCCCCGGCTGGGCCAGGGTGCCCGCCACCACGTTGACCACGGTCACAACGCTGTCCCACGGGGCCGTCAGCACCGCGTTGTCGAGCCGCCGCCGGGCCTGCTCCAGGGCCAACTCAGCCTGGTCCACGCCGGCCTGAGCGATATCGAGCTGGGCCTGCGAAGGGCCCTGCGTCAGCCGGTCCAGGCTGGCCTGCGCCTGCGCAATCTGTGCCTGAGCCTGCGCAAGCTGGGCCGGGGTCGACCCCTTGGTCGTGACCCGATACTGCGCCTCGGCGGCCTCGTAGTTGATGGTCGCCTGCTGGAGCTGCAACGACTGGGGCAACATGCCCACATCGGGCCGGTCCTTCACCTTGTCGTAGGCCTGTTGTGCCTGGTCGAGCTGTACGCGCGCCTGCTCGACTTGCGCGCGGGCCGCCGCGAACTGATCCTGGTCTACACCCTTGAGCAACTGCTGGTAAGCCTGCTGGGCGCTCGCCAGCGCGGCCTGCGCCGCGGCCAGGTCGCTGTCGGTCGGCCCATCCTGCAACTGGGCGAGCTGCGCCTGAGCCTGCCGCACCCCGATTTCCGCCTGCCGGATGGCCAGGTCGAGGTCCGTGGTGTCCAGGCGCGCGAGCACCTGGCCCGCGGTCACAGCCTGGCCGACCGTGACTGCAACTTCGTCGATGGTGCCTGCCGACTGAAAAGCCAGCGTCGCTTCCCGTTCAGCCAGGACTGCGCCCGTTGCGCTGACCGTGGCTGCGATATCGCCGCGTGTGACTGTGACCACACTCCAGGCCGGGCCTTCCGCGGCCTGGGCCTGGTTGAACTGCTGGTAGAGAAACCAGCCGCCGGCCCCCAGCACTGCCAGGACCAGAACGGCCATCACAAACTTCCTCATAGATGCTCCCTGAAACGCTCGTAGAGACTTTGCACAATCTTTTTATATCATCGCACACCGGACGGGCCTGCTCCGCAAGCAAGATTCCACTACCGTATCATACCACAAAATCTGCCGGCAGCAGATATCCGGCAGGATGTGGCGCAGGGCGCAATCATCTTGTCAAGAGTTGCACAAGAATGGAACGTGTGCTAGAATGCATCCGAACATTCACAAAAGAAACACGAAGCAACTACAGGTAGCGTGCGACTCAATGGCAGGCATGGGCCACAGTGGCGCGCACATGGACAGATGAACACGGAGGAGAAATGGCAAAACGAACGATCCCGGATATTGTGGTGGGCCGGCTGCCGGTATACTTACGCGCGCTCAGCTTCCTGATTGCCGAAGGCCGGCAGATTACCTCGTCGCAGGAGTTGGGTGACCGCCTCGGCATCTCGTCGGCGCAGATCCGCAAGGACCTGTCGCACTTCGGTGAGTTCGGCAAGCAGGGCACCGGCTACGATATCAACTTCCTGTATGACCAGTTGCGGCAGATTCTCAAGGTCAACCGGATGTGGGATGTCGTGCTGGTCGGCGCAGGCAACCTGGGCAAGGCTATTGCGGACTACAACGGCTTCAAGGGCAAGGGCTTTATCATTCGCGCGATCTTCGATAACGACCCGGACAAAATCGGCAAGCCGATGGGGATCGATCATATCAAGGTACAGCCCGTCAGCGAGCTGGCCGGGGTGATTCGCGAGCACAGCATTACCGTGGGCATCATCGCAACGCCGGCTGAAGAAGCGCAGGCCGTGGCGCGCACCATGATCGAAGCCGGCATCAAGTCCATCCTGAACTATGCGCCGATTACGCTCACCGTGCCGTCCAACGTGCGCGTGCAGTACATCGACCCGGTGGTGGGCTTGCAGCGGATGACCTATTACCTGTAGGCAGCGATTCCAGGGCTTCCCGGCATTGCTGCGCGATCAGAGTTCCGGCGCGAAACGCCCGCAGGCGTACGCCTGCAGGGCGTTTCGCGCCGCAAAGGGCCGCGGCAAGCGACATGACCGGAATCATACCCACGCGCAGGTGCAAGTGCTAGAATACCTCTATACCTGATATGTCAGCGGGTGTGCTGCTGATGTCGCAGGAGTGCCTGGCGGAAGGCTCTGGGGCCCGTCCGCCAGGCACAGCAGGACAGAGGAGGACCGGCCATGCAGGCCAAGCGCGTGGTGAGAGACATCATGAGCCCCAATCCGGTGACAGTGACACCGCGGAATGCTATCCGCACAGCCGTCAATCTGATGCGCGAAGGCGGCTACCGGCGGCTGCCCGTGGTTGACCGTGGCCGGCTGGTGGGCATCATCACCGATCGTGACCTGCGCCGGGCTGCAAATTCGCCGTTTGTCGTGCGCGAACAGTGGTATGATAACTTCATCCTCGATCATATCGAGGTGGGTTCCTGCATGACCCCGAATCCTTTGACTATCGAGCCGCATGCAACGATCGCCGAGGCGGCGCGCCAGATGCGCAACCATAAGATCGGCGGTCTGCCAGTCGTTGCTGACGGCCAACTGGTGGGCATTATCACGGAGACGGACCTGCTCGACTTCCTGATCGAGCTGCTGTCCACAGAGAATGTGGCGGCCTGAGCGGGTCACTTGAATGGGCGCGCAGGCGCCGCAGCCGTGCCAAAGCCCTTCCGCACAACAGGCACCTGCGCAATCCGCAGGTGTCCTTTTAATCTGATAAGGGTTTATCTATGTTCAGTCGCGCTGATCTGATCTTCCTGCACGCGCCGAGCGTGTATGACTTCCGCAAGCATTCGATCCTGTACGGCCCGGTCAGCGACCTGGTGCCGTCCACGCCCGTGTTCGAGATGTACCCGATCGGCTTCACGACGATGGCCGAATATCTCGAACGGCACGGACTGCGCGTCCGGATCGTCAACCTGGCTGTGCGGATGTTGAATGATGAGCAGTTCGATCCCGAAACGCTCATCCGACCGCTGAACCCGACCGCGTTCGGCATCGACCTCCACTGGCTGCCCCACGCGCACGGCGCCCTGGCGGTGGCCGAGATGACCAAACGGCACCATCCCGACACGCCCATCATCTTCGGCGGCTTCTCCTCGACCTACTTCCACGAGGAGCTCATCCGCTATCCCTACGTCGATTACGTCATCCGGGGGGACTCGGCAGAAGAGCCGCTGCGCCAACTGATGGCCTATCTGACCGGGCTGCGCGCGGGCGGCGACCGGAAAATTCCCCAATCGCTGCACGACATCCCCAACCTGACCTGGAAAGGCCCCGACGGCGAGATCCACGTCAACCCGCATACCTACCGGCCTGACAATCTCGATCACGTTATGCTGGACTATCGCTACGTCGTGCGGGCCGCGGTGCGTGACCTGGGCATGGGCAACTACGTCCCGTTCAAGGACTGGGCGGACTACCCGATCCTCGCCGCGCTGAGCTGTCGCGGCTGCACCCAGAGCTGCGTGATTTGCGGCGGCTCGGCTGCCTCGTTCAAGCTCATGCATGGGCGCACCAGGCCCGCCTTCCGTGACCCGGAGCGGCTGGCAGAAGATGTGCGGCGCTCGGCCAAGATGAGCCGCGGCCCGGTGTTCGTGCTGGGCGACCTGCGCCAGGCAGGCCGCGATGCGCAGGGTCGCCACTACGCTGACCGCTTCCTCAACGCGATTCGCGGCTTCGACGGCCCTGTCATCCTTGAGCTGTTCTCGCCCGCGTCGCGCGAGTTCCTGCAGCAGGTGGCCGACGCGCTGCCCAACTTCACGCTCGAAGTCTCGCTGGAAAGCCATGACCCGGTCGTGCGCCGCGCGTTCGGCAAGAACTATGACAACGGCCCGATGGAACGCACCATCGCGGATGCACTGGACGTGGGCGCCAAGCGGCTCGATGTCTTCTTCATGGCCGGCCTGCCGCAGCAGACCGCGGCATCCGTCCTGGGCACCATCGACTACTGCGAGGACCTGCTGGCGCGCTTCGGCAAGGATGGCCGGCTCGCGCCGTTCATCTCACCGCTCGCGCCCTTCCTGGACCCCGGCAGCCGCGGCTATGAGAACCCCGACGAACACGGCTATCACCTGTTCGCGCACACCCTGGAAGAACATCGCCGCCTGCTCGTCCAACCGAGCTGGAAGTACGTGCTCAACTACGAGACGCGCTGGATGAACCGCCATCAGCTCGTGGACGCAACCTACGCGGCGGGCCGGCGGCTCAACCGCATCAAGGCCGAATACGGGCTGGTCCCCGTCGCGCAGGCCGAAGCCACCGAACAGCGCATTGACCGGGCCGTGCGGCTCATCGCCGAGATCGACCATTTGATGGTCACCACGACGCCGGAGCAGTTCGCGCGGGAGATGGCACGGCTGCGGCCCGAGGTCGAGCAGACGAATATGTCCACCGTATGCGACAAGCGCGAGCTCAACCTGGACGTGATCGGGCCGAAGCTGAATTACGCGGAAGTCGCGCGCATGATTGCGCAGGATACGGCGCAGGCTCTCGGCCGGACCCTGAGCGCACCCTTCCGCCGGCCCGCAGCGGTACGCGTGGACAACTCATAGGAATATTCGGGAGGCCGCTTTTACTCATTACTCATTACTCGTTCGCAATGAGTAATGAGTAACGAGTAAGAACGAATTTGTCAATCGTCAACACTGTCCCAAGGAGGTGACAGGGTATGGCCAAAGGCACTGTGGTGATCGAAACGGATCGGTGTAAGGGCTGCGAGTTATGCACAACGGTGTGCCCGCAGGGCATCTTGCACATGAGCCGCGAGCAATTCAACGCGCGCGGCTACCGTCCGGTTCTGCTGGTGGACCCAGAGGGCAAATGCACAGGCTGTGCGTTGTGCGCGCTGCTTTGCCCCGATGTCGTGCTCACCGTCTACCGCTACGATGAGCGCCGGGTGCGTGCATAGGAGGCGTTTTCATGGCAAAGGAGCTATGGGAAGGCAACCAGGCAATTGCCGAAGCCGCCATCCGCGGCGGCGTCGAGGCGTTCTTCGGCTATCCCATCACGCCGCAGACCGAACTGCTCGAACACATGGCCGCCCGGATGCCGGAGCTGGGCCGCACCTTCCTGCAGGCTGAGAGCGAAGTCGCCTCCATCAATATGGTGTACGGCGCGGCCAGTGGCGGGGCGCGCGCCATGAGTTCTTCATCCAGCCCCGGCATCAGCCTGATGCAGGAGGGTCTCTCCTACATTGCCGCCTCGGAAGTGCCCGTAGTCCTCGTGGATATCATGCGCGGCGGGCCGGGCCTGGGCAACATCCAGCCGAGCCAGAGCGATTACTTCCAGATTACCCGCTCTGCCGGCCACGGCGACTTTCACCCCATCGTCCTCGCGCCCGCCACCATCCAGGAAGCGGTCGATATGGTCTACGATGCCTTCCCGCTGGCCGAGAAATATCGTACCCTCGTCATCATCGCAGCCGACGGCTCGCTCGGCCAGATGATGGAGCCGGCCGAGATGCCGCCCATGCGGCCCCTGCTGACCGAAGAAGAGCGCGGCGATTGGGCCGTACGCGGCAAGGGCACCCGGGCCAAGCGCATCGTCACCTCTTTGTTCCTCAAGGAAGACGAGCTGGAGGCGCTCAACCACCGGTTGCAAGCCAAGCTCCGGGCCATCGAGGCCGCCGAGCAGCGGTGGGAGGAAGTCGAGACCGCGGATGCCGACTATCTGCTGGTCGCCTACGGCACGGTCGCGCGCACCTGTAAGACCGTGCTGCGCGAGGCGCGCGCAGCAGGCGTACGGGTGGGGCTGTTCCGCCCCATCAGCCTGTGGCCGTTCCCCTACGCACGGCTGCGCGAGCTATCGCATGGGAAGCAGGCCATCCTCGTCACCGAAATGAGCGTCGGCCAGATGCTCGAAGACGTGCGGCTGGCCGTGGCCGAACGGTGTCCCATTCACTTTTACGGGCGGACGGGCGGCGTCATCCCGCTGCCGGACGAAGTCCTGGAAACACTGTTGGGCATCGTCGCGGCCCGCCGGGCCGAACGCGTCGAGCCCGGGATGGCTTGAGGAGGCCAGGATGATCGACGGCAATCACATCTCGCCGGAACAAATCATCGCGCAGGGGCAGGTCATCTATCAGCGGCCCGACGCGTTGACCAACACTCAGACGCACTATTGCCCCGGCTGCACCCACGGCATTATCCACCGTCTCATCGCGGAGGCGATTGATGAGCTGGACATCGGCGGCAAGTCCATCCTGGTGGCGCCGGTCGGCTGCTCGGTGCTGATGTACTACTATTTCGATGTGGACGGCGTCGAGGCCGCGCACGGCCGCGCGCCAGCGATGGCGACGGGCCTCAAGCGCACGCAGCCTGACAAAGTGGTATTCACCTACCAGGGCGACGGCGACCTGGCCTCCATCGGCGCGGCGGAGATCCTTCACGCAGCCAACCGCGGGGAAAACATCACGGTCTTCTTCGTCAACAACGCGGTCTACGGCATGACCAGCGGCCAACTGGCGCCGACAAGCCTGCCGGGCCAGGTCACAACGTCCTCCCCGACCGGCCGCGATGTCAAGCTGCACGGCCATCCCATGCGCATGGCGGAGATCATTGCCGGGCTGCCGGGAGCCGCGTACGTGGTGCGCCGCAGCGTATACGACGTGCGAACCATCCGCCAGGCCAAGAAGGCCATCATTACCGCGTTCAAGGCGCAACTGGCCGGCGCGGGCCTGAGCCTGATCGAATTCCTGTCGAGCTGCCCGACCAACTGGCACATGTCGGCGCCGGATGCGCTGGCGTGGATTCGCGACGCCATGGTCCCCTACTTCCCGTTGGGCGACTTCAAGGTGAGCGATGCAGTAAAGGTGCTGGAGTAAGAGACCCGGTTTCGAGCCACAATCCCGATTTCTCGGCGAAGCTGCGCTTCGCACAGAAACCGGGGTTGTAAGGCGAAATGGCAAAGGAGCCACGATGAACGAGGAAATCATTGTTTCCGGTTTCGGCGGCCAGGGCGCGCTCTTTGCCGGGCAGTTATTGGCATACGCCGCGCTGGACACCGGGCTGCACGTCACCTGGATTCCCTCCTACGGGCCGGAGATGCGCGGCGGGACGGCCCACTGCACCGTCGTCATAGCGGACCAGGAGATCGGCTCACCCCAGGTGCGCCGGCCTGCCACCGTCATCGCCCTCAACCTGCCGTCCTTCGAGAAGTACGAACCGCTCGTCAAGCCGGGCGGCCGCCTGGTCTACAACGTGAGCCTGATCCCCGCCCGGCCGGCGCGCACCGACATTCAATACGTGCCTGTGCCGGCGAACGTGATTGCGGAAGAACTGGGCAACGTGCGGCAGGCGAATGTCGTCCTCATCGGCGCCTACCTGGCTGCGACGGGCGTGCTGCCGCTGGCTGCCGTCGAGCTGGCGTTGGATCGCCATCTTTCCGAACGGCAGCGCAGATACCTGGAAAGCAACAAGCAGGCCCTCCGCCGCGGCGCGGAAGTGGTACGCGAAAAAGGAACTCAACGAGGAGGTTGAGCGTGGGTACACCCTGGAAGAGCCGTTATGCGCTGCGCACCCAGCGCATGGGGCGTTCGATCATCCGCGAGTTGCTGAAGTTTACCCAGCAGCCGGATATCATCTCGTTTGCCGGGGGCCTGCCCGCCCCGGAGCTGTTCCCCCTGGAGCAGTGCGAGGTCGCGGCCTGCCGCCTGCTGCACGAGCACGGCGCGGCCGCCCTGCAGTACGGGCCGACCGAGGGCTACCTGCCCCTGCGCCGCTTCATCTGTGAGCGCATGGGGCGCTACGGCATCAAGGCGGAACCGAGCAACATCCTGATTACCAGCGGTTCACAGCAGGCCCTGGACCTGGTCGGCAAGATGCTCATCAACCCGGGCGACCGGGTGCTGGTGGAGGAGCCGACCTACCTGGGCGCGCTGCAAGCCTGGAATGCCTACCAGGCCGACTATGTCTCCGTCCCGCAGGACGACAACGGGCTGCGCACGGAACTGCTGGAAGGCGCGCTGCGCGTCGGCCCCAAGTTTATGTATATCCTCCCGAACTTCCAGAATCCGAGCGGCACAACCCTGTCCCTTGAGCGCCGCTTCGACCTCGTGCGGCTGTCCAACAAGTATGGCATCCCTCTCGTCGAAGACGACCCCTACGGCGCGCTCCGCTTCGAGGGCGAGCACCTGCCGCCGCTCGTCGCGCTCGACGCCGACTACCAGACCGGCGCCGCACCGAACGGTCACGGCTACATGGAAGGCAACGTCATCTACCTGGGCACCTTCTCGAAAACCCTGGCACCGGGCCTGCGGCTCGGCTGGGTCGTCGCGCCGGTCGAAGTGGTGGACCAGTTGGTCATGATGAAACAGGGCACCGACTTGCAGACTTCCAGCTTCGACCAGATGCTCGCCTACGAGATGGTCAAAGACGGCTTCATGGACGAGCACATCCGCACCATCCGCCGGGTCTACCGCGAGCGGCGCGACGTGATGCTCGCCGCGCTGGAACGGTACTTCCCCGAGGGCTGCTCGTGGACCCACCCCGAAGGTGGGCTGTTCCTGTGGGCGCGCGTGCCGGAGTGGATCGATACCGGCGACCTGATGGCTGAGGCCGTGCAGGCGAAGGTGGCCTACGTGCCCGGCTCCGCCTTCTATCCGGACCCGGCCCATGGCCGCAACACCATGCGCCTGAACTTCTCGAACGCCGAACCGGTCCAAATGGAAGAGGGCATGCGCCGGCTGGGCAACCTGTTGAAAGCGAAGGTTGCCGAGCATAATCGGTTGCACGCCGTCACGGCCTGAGCACCATCTTCGTGCAAAACGCGGCAACGGAACACGCGCCACGCGCGGCGTGGCACGTTTCATGTATAATAGCACCGCAGTTCCAATGATCTCGTACGAGGAGAGCAGCATGGACAAAAAGCACGTCAGTGAGATTATGAGCAGCCCGGCCATTGTCGTCGGACCTGAAACAAGTGTATCCGCAGCCAGTGCGCTGATGCGGGAGAAGGGCATCCGCCATCTGCCCGTTGTGGAGAATGGCCGCCTCGTCGGCATTGTCAGCCGCGGCGACCTGCGCGAGGCGACGTTCTCAGAAGCCGTCAATGCTGACACTTACGAGTTGCACTTCATGCTCAATCGCCTGACTGTCGGGCGACTGATGACGCGGCGCGTGCTGACCACCACGGCGGATGCACCCCTGGTACACGCCGTCGAACTGATGACCGAGCACAAGATCGCGGGCCTGCCCGTGGTGGATGCAGACGGCAGTGTCATCGGCATTGTCACCGAATCGGACATGCTGAAGACGCTGGCACGTTATCTGCGCCAGTTGGAAACCGCAGCCGAGGCTGCGTAGGGGAGCGGAGCACCCCCCCTCGCATGGATGAGACCCTCTTACGTTATGCCCGCCAGGTCATCTTCCCCGGCATCGGGGAGGCCGGCCAGCGCCGCCTGCTCGCCGCCCACGTCACCATCATCGGCGTGGGCGCGACCGGCTCAGTGCTGGCGAATCACCTGGCGCGCGCGGGGGTCGGCCATCTGCGCCTGGTCGATAGGGATTATGTCGAGCTCAACAATCTTCAGCGCCAACTGCTCTACGATGAAGACGACGTGGCGGGCATGTTGCCTAAGGCCGTCGCCGCGGCCGCGAAGCTGCGCCGCGTCAACAGCAGCATCGCCATCGAGGACGTGGTGGCGGACGCCGGCCCGGCCAACATCGAGGCGCTGATTGCCGATGCGGCTGTCGTGCTCGACGGAACGGACAACTTCGCCGCCCGCTACCTCATCAACGATGCCTGCATCAAGCTCGGCAAGCCGTGGGTCTACTGCGGGGTCATCGCCAGCTACGGCATGACGCACACCATCCGGCCCGGCGTCACGCCCTGCCTCCGCTGCATCATGGGCGAGCTGCCTGCGCCGGGTACCGTGCCGACCTGCGACACCGCAGGCATCATCGGCCCCATTGTCGCGCTGCTGGGCTCCGTCGCCGCGGGCGAGGCGCTCAAACTCATCACCGGCCGCGGCGAGCTGAACGACGGCATGATCCACGTGGACCTGTGGGACGGCACATACGAGCGGTTCGAGCTGGGCGCGCCCCGGCCCGATTGTCCGGCCTGCGGCACGCGGGAGTTCGAGTTCCTGCAGGCGCGCGCGGGCACGCGCACGACCAGCCTGTGCGGCCGCGATGCCGTGCAAGTCAGCGTCGTCGGGGCCGCCGAGCAGAGCGTTGACCTGGCTGCGCTGGCCGAACAGCTGCGCCCCGCCGCGACGGATGGCCGCGTCCAGGTCAACCCGTACCTGCTGCGCGCCCACCTCGACGGTCACGAATTCACCGTCTTTCCTGACGGCCGCGCCATCATCAAGGGCACGGCTGACGAGGCCGTTGCCGCCACGCTCTACGCGAAGTATATCGGTGTCTAATCCGATCAAGCTGACGACTTTCCAACCCAAACACCTGCCGGCGCTGGTAGCCTTCCTGAATCGTGCGCTGGCGGGCCATCGGCATTGGACGGCCATCAGTGAGGCAGACTTCACCGAGCGCGTGCTATCGCAGCCCGGCTTCGACCCCGAGGGCCTGATTCTGGCGCAGGTCCAGGGCCGGGGGGCGACCGGCGAAATCGTGGGCGGCATCCACGCAGTCAAGCCCATCGTCTCCCTGCCCGGCTATCGCAGCTCGGAAGCGCGACATCACATCGCATGGCTGGCCGTGCTCCCCGAGTATCGCGGGCGCAAGTTGGGCGGCGCGCTGCTCGACGAGGCGGAGACATACCTCTACTACTGCCCCATGTACTTCGCCGCGCAGAACGCTCCGTTCTACGGCATCATCGAGAAGCTGTGGGTGCCCTGGTACGGTTCGACCGAGCGGATGGGCGTGAGCGCGGTCAACGATAAGGCGCTGGTGTCGTGGCTCAATATGCGCGGCTACCAGGTCACCGATCCCGGCGATGTGAGCATGTCGGCGCATCTCCACCACCGCGAGCGGCCCGAGGACCCCGGCCTGGCACGGCGCGGCCTGTGCATCGAACCCATCAACGAACAGAACCCCTGGACGGGCGACGAACCCTTCTACCAACTGCGCACGTGGGGCCACAACGGCGGCCGGAAGTATCAGGGCCTCGTCGTCGCGGACGGCAGCCGGGCCGTGGGCAGCGCGGTGTGGTATCCGCTGCCCGACACACTGACCGCGGCCCTGGCCTGGATCGGGCTGGACCGGCCGTATCGCGGGCTGCGCTACGGCTCCTATCTCCTCGATCGTGCGCTGGCCGACATGGCGAACCGCGGCTACCTGGCCGTCGAGGTGCATGTCCACAGCAAGGACAACGTGGAGGCGTTCGCCCTGCTCCGCCGGCGGGGGTTCGAGGTGATCGACTACTGGGTGAACCTCGTCAAGACCTGAATGATCCGCCGCCAGCGGTCCGTCGGACCGTTCGAGTAACTCCTCTCGAGCCCGTGTCCAAAGAAAAGCCCGTTTTCTCGCAGAAAACGGGCTTTTGGCGTTTTGCAACATTTGACACCCGGCGAAACCCGGTTATAATCCCTGCAATTCGATACACGGAAACCGTTGACCGGGACGAGTACGCGACGCGGAAACGCCAGAGAACGCAGGCCACCGGTTGAGAGCCTGCCCCGCCGAAGCCCGCGGAAAACCCCCCGGGAGCGAACGCCTCAAATCTGGCCGCCAGCCGACATCTCACGACGAGGGCTGGTCGGGGACAGTATGGTGTTCCGTCAGGCCACGTTACGGCTGACAAAGGGCCGCCCCTGCTGCACGCGCGGGGCCGGCTGATATTGGGTGGAACCGCGAAGCCCCTCGCCCCATGTGGTGAGGGGCTTTTTGTTATGCTGGCAACAGCCAGAACCGGGACGAGAGAGGGTAGCATAGCCCCTTGTGGGCGTGCTGACGGGCACAAGGCCCTATGCTACGAGTTGTTTGGTCGGCATTACAGGCAACCACGGAAGACACCGACCACACGGAAAGTGGCAAGTTCTGGAGGCAGACCCATGCAAGTGATGAAGTTCGGCGGCACGTCCGTCAACGATGCGAAGGCCATCGCCCAGGTTGCTGCGATTGCAGCCGACCAGGCCGCGCGCGACCCGAACCTGGTCGTCGTGACATCCGCGATGCGCGGCATCACCGACCTGCTGATCGACTCGGCCCGCGCCGCGGCCGCAGGCGACCGGCAAAAGTACCGCGACGCGCGGCTGACCATCATCGCGCGGCACCGCGACGCAGCCGAGGCGCTCGTCCAGGACCTCGATGACCTCAGCCGCCTGCAGGAGCAGACCGACGAGCGGGTGCGCGAGTTCGAGCGGCTCTGCATGGCCGTCGCGATCCTCGGTGAGCTGACCGACCGCGGGCTGGCCGTCATTTCGGGCCTGGGCGAACGGCTGCTCGCACCCATCCTGGCTGCGGCCATGCGGGCGCGCGGCCTCCGTGCGGAGTTCGTGGATGCCGGCGAGTTGATCGTCACTGACGACAACTACGCCTCCGCTGCGCCGGATATGGCCCTTTGCCGGCAGATGACACGGAACCGGCTGCTGCCCATGCTCGACCGCGGGACCCTGCCCGTCGTGACCGGCTTCGTCGCAGCCACGCCCAACGGCGTGCCGACCGTACTCGGCCGCGGCGGGTCAGACTACTCCGCGGCCATCCTGGGCGCGGCGCTCGACGCGGACGAAATCCAGATTTGGACAGATGTGGACGGCGTGCTGACCGCCGACCCGCGCATCGTGCCGGAAGCACGGTCCCTGCCGGAGCTGACATACAGCGAGGCGGCCGAGCTGGCCTACTTCGGCGCGAAGGTGCTGCATCCCAAGACCATGCTGCCCGCAATCGACCTGGGCATCCCCATCAGCGTGCGCAACACTTTCAACCCCCGCTTCCCCGGCACGATGGTGGTCAGCCAGACGCGCAACGGCGGGCAGGTCAAGGCGCTGACGGTGATCCGCGGGCTGGCACTCGTGACCATCGCGGGCCGCGGCATGATGGGCGTGCCCGGCATTGCGGCGCGCACCTTCGCGGCAGTCGCGCAGCAGGACGCCAACATCCTGATGATCTCCCAGGCATCCTCCGAGCAGAGCATCTGCTTCGTGGTGCCGGGCTCGGATGCCGCGAGCGTCAGCAGGGCGTTGGAACACACCTTCGAGGAAGAAATCCGGCGGCGGCTCATCGACCGGGTCACGGTCGAGCCGGACATCGTGATTGTCGCCATCGTGGGCGAGGGCATGCGCGGCACGCCGGGCATCGCCGCACGCATCTTCGGCGCGCTGGGCGAGCACCGCGTCAACGTGATCGCGGTCGCACAGGGCTCCTCCGAGGCGAATATCTCGCTGGTGGTGGGGGATGCGGACGCCAGCGCGGCGGTGCGCTACATTCACAGCGCGTTTGCGCTGGGCCAGCCCGCCACGGCGGAGGCCGCATGAACCCGATCCCACTCATCATCTTCGGCGCAGGCAACGTGGGCCGCGCGCTCGTCCGGCAGTTACTGGAAGCCGCGGACTACCACCTGGCGCGGCACCAGGTTGCGTTCAGCGTCACCGCCTGGTGCGACAGCGACGGCGCACTGGTCGATGAACGGGGCATCCGCGCGGGCGTGCTGCACCGGGCCAGCGAGGCCAAAGCCGCGGGCGCCCGGCTCGCAGACACCGAAACCGGCTACCGGCAGGCCGATCTCAGCGCCATCGTGGATGTCGCGGGCCGTGACGGGTGCATCGTCGTCGATGTGACGGCCACGCCCGCCACCATCCCGGCGCTGGAACTGGCGCTCCAGAGGGGCTATGCGGTCGCAACGGCCAATAAGCTGCCCATGAGCGGCCCACAAGAACTGTTCGACCGGCTGACCGGCGAGGGCCGCTGCCGCTACGAGTCCACGGTCGGTTCAGCCGTGCCTGTCATCGAGACCGCGCTCGCGCTCGTACGCGCCGCAGACCGGGTGGATGCCGTGCAGGGCGCACTCAGCGGCACGCTGGGCTTCATCAAGACCGGCCTCCAGGCCGGACGGCCTTTCTCCGAGCTGGTGCGCGATGCGATGGCCCGCGGGTACACCGAGCCGGACCCCCGCGTCGACCTGGGCGGCATGGATGTGGCGCGCAAGGCGCTTATCCTCGCGCGCACGCTCGGCTGGCGGCTGGAGCTGGCGGATGTGACAGTCGGCTCGCTCGTCCCGCCGGAACTGGCGGGGCTGCCGCTGGATGAATTCCTGGACCGGCTCGCCACGCTGGACAGACAGTACGCCGGGCAAGTCGAGGCCGCGGGCATGGCCGGCAACGTCCTGCGCTATGTCGCTGACCTGCGCGACGGCCGGGCCCAGGTGGGGCTGCAAGCTGTCCCGCTGCCAAGCGCGCTCGGCCGGCTGCAAGGCAATGACAACCTGGTCGCGTTCCACACGCGCTACTACCCGGATACGCCGCTCGTACTGCAGGGCCGCGGCGCCGGGGTGGAGGCAGCCGCGGCCGGCGTCCACAGCGATATCGTCGCCCTGGCCCGGGGGCCAGCTTAACAGCGGCAACGCAACGGATGCCGCAAGCGGATAAACGGATGACTCGCGCCGCGGGCGAATACCCGATAGCCGAGTCCGCATTCTCAAATGCGGACGGGTGAGCACCGCTCTGCGTCTGAGGACGCTTCGCTCCTTGCCTATCTCAGAAAGGACTACATCCATGATTACAACCCCCAGAATCAAGGTCGGCATCCTGGGCGCGACCGGCGCGGTCGGCCAGCGCTTCATCCAGATGCTCGCGGATCATCCCTGGTTCGAAATCGCCGCGCTGACCGCTTCCGACCGGTCGATCGGCAAAACCTACGCGCAGGCATGCAAATGGCTGCTCCGCGGGGGGATGCCTGCGCAGGTCGCCGGCATGACGCTCGTGCCGACGGAGCCGGCCGCGCTGGACCCCGCCGTGAAGGTGCTCTTCTCCGCGCTGCCGAGCGGCGCGGCGGGCGAAGTCGAGGAAGCGCTGGCAGACGCGGGGTTCGCCGTCTGCTCCAACGCGGGCGCACACCGGATGGACCCGGACGTGCCGCTGCTCATCCCCGATGTTAACCCCGAACACACCGGCCTGATTCCCGTGCAGCGGGCGCGACGCGGGGGCCAGGGCTTTATCGCGACCAACCCCAACTGCACCAGCACGCACCTCGTCTGCGCGCTCAAGCCGCTGCACGACGCGTTCGGGCTGACCGCGGTCAACGTGGTCACGATGCAGGCGCTCTCCGGCGCGGGCTATCCTGGCGTCGCGTCGCTGGACATCCTCGACAACGTCGTGCCCTACATCGGCGGCGAAGAGGAGAAAGTCGAGGAGGAGCCGCGTAAGCTGCTCGGTACGCTCTCGAATGGCGCGATCAATCCGGCGGATTTCGTGGTCAGCGCCCAGTGCAACCGGGTGGCCGTGCGCAACGGTCATCTGGAAGCAGTCAGCGTCAAGCTGGCGCGCCGCGCGACCCTCGCAGAAGTGGCCGAGGCCCTGACCAGCTATCGCGGCGAGCCGCAGCGCCTCGGCCTGCCGACTGCGCCGGATCCGGCCATCATCCTCTACACGGAGGTCGACCGGCCGCAGCCGCGCATGGACCGGCTGGCCGGCAAAGGCATGGCGACGGGCGTGGGCCGCCTGCGGCCCGACCCGCTGTTCGATTACAAGTTCATCGTGTTGGGGCACAACACGATTCGCGGCGCGGCCGGCGGCTCCATTCTCAATGCCGAGCTGCTGGTCAGCCAAGGCTATCTGAAGGCTTAGGTTATGTCTGCTCAAATCTCGCTCTATGACCTGTTCGAGGATCGGGTCATCTACCGCGACCTGAACGCGGTGGATGCGCGGCTGCCGCGCTTTGCCGATATCTGGCGCGAGGTGGGCCTGCCCGGCCCGGTGACACCCCGCAAGCTGGACGAGGCCTACGCGCAGGCGCTGGCCTGGCTGCTTCGGGTCGCTGCGCATGGCCGCGTGGACGAAATCGTCTATATCGGTGACACCATGCTGAGCGACGGCGGCGCGTTCCTCAACCTGCGCCGGCACACGGGCTGGCCCGGCTGGTGCTTCATCGGCGCGGAGAAAGATCAGGACCTCCATATCACCGAGCAGGACGGGCTGTACCAGGCAAACCGCTGGCACGCGCTGGCGGATTTCGCGGGTTGGCTGTGCGAGCAGGGCGCGCAGCTCAGTGACCGGACCGTCGTGCTCGTGGACATCGACAAGACGCTGCTGGGCGCGCGCGGGCGCAACGACGGCTCCATCGACCGGGCGCGCGTCGCGGCCATCGAGGCCACGCTGGCTGAAGCGTTGGGGCCGTCCTATGACCACGGTCTTTTCCGCCGCGCCTATGCGACGCTCAACGTCTCCAGGTTCCACCCCTTTACCGCGGACAACCAGGATTTCCTGGCCTACACCTGCATGATGCTCCTGGCCGGGGCAGACACGCTCGACGGTCTGCTGGCCGGCATCGAGGCGGGCGAACTGGCAAGCTATCGCGATTTCATGGCGCGCGTCGACGCACAGAAGGCCCGCCTGTCGCCCGCGGCCGTGGTCGCGCTGCACGAGGATATCTACGCGCGCACGCTGGCCGGCGACCTGACACCCTTCAAGGTGTTCCGCCGCCGTGAATATCGCGAGACGGTGGACCGGATGGGCAACCTGCCCGAAGGGACGCCGCTGGCGCAGCGGTTCGTGGAGGAAATCTGCGCAACGCAGGAGGTCGTAGACATGGTGCGCTGGCTGGCCGGCCGCGGCTGCCTGCTCGTCGCGCTGTCAGACAAACCGGACGAGGCGACCACGCCGACGCCCGAACTGGCTGCGGCGGGCTACCTACCGCTCCACCGCAAGACGGCAGACATCGTGGGCCCCTCCATCGCGGAACTGCTGCCGAAATGAATCAGGCGCGTGCCGGAGAGCTCCCCGGCACGCGCACGAAATTGGCCTATCGTGCGAACGCTGCTATAATTACTTCTTGTCGGCTGCGCTCGCTACGACCGAGGCACGCATCGTTCGCCTTTCCCCGCCAGAACTCCAACGCACGCGCGCAGCACGCACACCACACGGAGGCACACGGTTGGAGCAAAGCAACCCGATCATACAGTGCAGCGTGGGCGTGACGGCCTATAACGAGGAGGCCAATATCGGGCGGCTGCTGGATGCGCTGTTGGCCCAACACCTGCGCGAGGTCGAGATCGTCGAGATTATCGTCGTCGCCAGCGGCTGCACCGACCAGACCGTACCCATTGCCGAGTCCTACGCGGCGCGCCATCCCCAGGTCAGGCTCTTCGTCCAGCCCAAGCGGGAGGGCAAGACCGCGGCCATCAACGTCTTCCTCGCCAACGCGCGCACCGGCATCTGCGTGCTGGAGAGCGGCGACACGCTGCCCCACGAAGACGCGGTCGAGCACCTCGTCCGCATGTTCCGCGACCCGGGCGTCGGCATGACCGGCGCGCACAAGATTCCCGTCAACACGCCCGACCACCTCGTCGGCCTGTTCACGCACCTGCGCCTCCGGCTGGAGCACCAGCTCTGCCTGGAGATTCCCCGGCTGGGCGAGATGATTGCGTTCCGCAAGGTGTTCGACCGCATCCCGCCCGACGTGGCGATGGATGAGGCGTTCGTCGAGGCGCTGGTCGTCCAGCGGGGGATGCAGGTGCGCTATGCACCCGACGCGGTCGTCTACAACACCGGGCCGGACAACATCCAGGACTTCGTGCGCCAGCGGCGGCGCAACCATGCCGGACACCTGTACCTCAAGTCCAAGTACGGCTATGCTGTGTCCAGCATTCAGAACACCCGCGTCGCGAAGGTGGCGCTGAAGGAAATCTGGGGCGCCGTGCGCCTGGTCTGGACGCTGGTCCTGCTGGCCGTGCTGGAAGTCTGGTCGCGCGTCCTGGGCTGGTACGACTTCGCCATCAAGAAGGACCGCCATGTCGTCTGGGATATGGCCTGGTCGCAGAAGACGGATGTCGAGGCGGAGCGCGCGCAGACTGCCGCCGCGGACGATGTCCGTCCGGCCGCGATTGTACGGAAGGCCTGAGCGTGCGCGACCGGTTCTTCACCATCCTCAAGATCGTCTTCAGCCTGGCCCTGGTGGCGGTCGCCTTCATCCTGGTAGACATGCAGCGCGTGGCCGCGCAACTGGCCAACGCACAGCTCGGCTACTTCGCGCTGGCGCTCGTGTTCTACCTCATCGCCATCGCGGTTAACGGGGCCAAGTGGCAGGTGCTGATGCGCGCGCAGGGCATCCACGTGCCGTTCCGCGCGGTGCTGCGCTTTATGTTCGTGGGCTTCTTCTTCAATAACTTCCTGCCGATGGTAGGCGGCGATGTCATGCGCGGGTTCAGCCTCGCGCGCTACACCGACCGCACCGCGGATGCGGCGGTCTCGGTCGTTGTGGATCGCATCATCGGCCTGATGGCCTACATGAGCAGCGCGGTGCTGGCCGCGTTCATCACGGTCATCGTCCTGCGGCGACAGGACCTGCAGTGGCTGGAATGGGTCGCGCTGGTCGCCTTCTCGGTGCTGGCCCTGGGATTCGCCGTCCTGCTCAGCCGCCGGCTGCGCATGATCATCAGCCGGGTGTTTGCGTGGCGCTGGCTCAACCCCCTGGCCGGCACGTGGGAGCGCGTCTCCGGCGCATTCAACGCTTACCGCTTCCGCCCCGACGCGCTGGCAGTCGCCTTCCTGGTGGCGCTGGTCGGCATCCTGTGTACCACCCTCGTCAACTGGCTGCTGTCGCAGTCCATGGGCGGGCTGATGTGGCTGCCGTACATCTTCCTCCTGAATCCCCTGATTGCGCTGTTGCAGACCGTCCCCATCTCGGTCGGTGGGGGCCTGGGGGTCAACCAGGCCGCATACCCCTTCTTTTTCGGGTTGGTCGGCGTGCCCGCGGACCACGCGGTGGCCGTCTCGCTGCTGATGCAGGCGGTCGTCTTCCTGGGCAGCCTCCCCGGCGGCTTCCTCTGGTTCCAGGGTCGCGCGCGACGGCTCGAACACGAAACTGCGCAGTGATGAGTCTCAATAAGGAGAACATTACATGACTGAGCCTCGGGTTGCACCCTATGGCAGTTGGAAGTCGCCTATCACATCCGACCTGATTGTCGCCGGCAGCGTCAGGCTGGGGCGGGTCACGCTGGATGGTAACGATGTGTACTGGTTGGAAGGCCGCCCGGCGGAGCGCGGGCGCTCGGTGCTCGTCCGGCAGCGGGCCGACGGCACGCGGGAGGATGTCACCCCGGCGCCCTTCAACGTCCGCACCCGCGTGCATGAATACGGCGGCGGCGAGTACCTGGTGGATGGCGGCGAAGTATTCTTCGTCAATTTCGCGGACCAGCGCGTCTATACGGTGCGTGACGGCCGGGAACCGCAGCCGATTACGCCGGAGCTGCCGCTGCGTTATGCCGACTTCGTGCTGGACCGCACCCGCGATCGCCTCGTGTGCGTGCGTGAGGATCATCTTGACCCGGGTCACGAAGCGGTCAATACCATCGTCGGCCTGAATCTACAGGGCGATGCCGCCGGCGGCCGCGTGCTCGTCGCGGGCAACGACTTCTACGCGTCCCCCCGGTTGAGCCCGGACGGCGCGCGGCTGGCCTGGCTGACCTGGCGCCACCCCAACATGCCGTGGGACGGCTGCGAGCTGTGGGTCGGTGAGCTGGACGCGGCGGGCGATGTGCGTGATGCCCAACTCGTGGCCGGCGGCCTGGCAGAATCCGTCTTCCAACCCACCTGGTCGCCGGACGGCATCCTCTATTTCGTCTCGGATCGCACGGGCTGGTGGAACCTGTACCGCTGGCACGACGGGCAAATCGAGCCGCTCGCCCCGCTGGACGCCGAGTTCGGCCAGCCGCAGTGGGTCTTTGGCATGTCCACCTATGCGTTCGAATCCGCCGACCGCATCATCTGCACGTACACGCAGGCAGGCGTCGATCACCTGGCCGCGCTGGACACTCGGACGAAGCAGTTCACGCCCATCGGGACCGAATACACTGAGATCAACCTGCCGTCGACGGCACCGGGCCGCGTTGCGTTCCTGGGCGGTTCGCCCGTCGCTGCAACGGCCATCGTGCTCCTGGATCTGGGCACGAGTGACACGCGCGTCCTGCGCCGCACGAGCGATGTGCAGGTGGACGAGGGCTACCTCTCCAGCCCGCAGACCATCGAGTTCCCAACCGAGGACGGCCTGACCGCGTTCGGCATCTACTACGCACCCCGCAACCGGGATTACACCGCGCCGCCGGGCGAGCTGCCGCCGCTGCTGGTGTTGAGCCACGGCGGGCCGACCGGCTCCACCTCCTCCGCATTCAACCTGGCAATCCAGTTCTGGACGAGCCGCGGCATCGCGGTGCTGGACGTGGACTACGGCGGCAGCACGGGCCACGGCCGGGCGTATCGCGAGCGGTTGAACGACCGGTGGGGCATCGTGGATGTGGACGACTGCACCAATGGTGCACGTTACCTCGTCGCGCAGGGTGCGGTTGACGGCGAGCGGCTCGCGATTCGCGGCGGCAGTGCGGGCGGCTACACCACGCTGGCCGCGCTCACTTTCCGCCGCGTGTTCAAGGCCGGCGCGAGCTACTACGGCGTCGGTGACCTGGAGGCGCTGGCGCGTGACACGCACAAGTTCGAGTCGCGCTATCTCGACAACCTGGTCGGCCCCTATCCGGCGCGCCGCGACATCTACATCGCGCGTTCGCCGGTCAACTTCACCGACCAACTGGCCTGCCCGGTGATCTTCTTCCAGGGCCTCGATGACGAAGTGGTGCCGCCCAACCAGGCCGAGACGATGTTCGCCGCGGTACGCGCCAAGGGGCTGCCGACCGCGTACCTGCCCTTCGAGGGCGAGGGGCACGGTTTCCGCCGCGCCGAGAATATCAAGCGGTCGCTGGATGCCGAGCTCTACTTTTACAGCCGTATCTTCGGCTTCGAGCTGGCGGACCCGGTCGAGCCGGTGCACATCGAGAACCTGTAGTGCCGTCAGATGCAAGACACACCCATCACGATTGAGGCGGCGCGCGCGCTGTACGAGACGGGCGGCGGCGGGCACGATTTCGACCATGTGCTGCGCGTCCTGGCGACTGCGGAGCGCATCGCGCGGGCAGAAGGCGCGGACCTGGCCGTCGTACGCACGGCCGCGCTGCTCCACGACATCGGGGAGAGCGAGGACCGCGCACGACATCACCTGCTGGGTGCGGAGCGGGCGCGCGTGCTGCTGGCCGGCCAACCCGCAGACTTCGTGGACGCGGTCTGCCATGCCATCGAGGCGCACCGTTTCCGCGCGGACCCTGCCCCGCGCACCCTGGAGGCGCAGGTGCTCTCCGATGCGGACAAGCTGGATGCCATCGGCGCGATCGGCATCGCGCGGGCGTTCGCGTATGCGGGCAGCCATGACACGGCGCTGTGGCGGATGAGTTGGCGCGAGATCGCCGCGGCGGACGAAGATGCAGCCCACCGCGCGCAGCACGCGCCTGCGGACCTGGGCGCCGCGTACACGCCGGTCCACGAGTTCGTCTACAAGCTGGATCGCATCCCGGAGCGGCTCTACACGGGCACGGCGCGCCGGATCGCCGCCGGGCGCCAGGCGTTCATGCACACTTTCTTCGACCGGCTCGACGCCGAGGCGCAGGGGCAAGAATAGAATGTTTTGAACCGCGAAGACGCAAAGGACGCTAAGGTTTCTATTATCTTTTTTAGCGATCTTCGCGCCTTCGCAGTTCAACGTCCGTGACTGTTGACCATGCGTTTGATGCCCTGCTTCATCACCGGCACGTGCCAGTTCAGCAGGAAGCCAACCTGGCAGTTCGTCAACTTCAGATAAGTCAGTAACTGAGCTTGATGGATGGGGAGGAGGCTGTCAACCGTCTTGTTTTCAATGATGACGCACTGATTCACCCGCATATCTATACGGTATGCCGCCTCTATCTCGATTCCCTCATATCTGATGGGCAACAACACCTCAGTTTCCACCAACGCCCCGCGCCAACAAAGCTCATGCTGCAAGCAACGCTGGTATGCTGACTCCAACAATCCAGGGCCAAGAACCCGATGGACCTTGATTGCAGCATCAACGATGAGGGTGGCAGTCTGCTCAACATCCATAGGGGATCACTCCAGAGGTTGGATTGAACCGCGAAGACGCAAAGAACGCCAAGAGTAATAATAAGGAAACCTTAGCGTCCATCGCGTCTTCGCTGTTTCTTTCAGTTGAACCGCGAAGACGCGAAGATCGCCAAGACCAAAAATCAAATCCTTAGCGATCTTCGCGTCTTCGCGGTTCAATCACGGTGTTGCGCTGATATCGATGACCTGTTGCGTTGTGCTGCCGGCGGTGACAACGACATCGGTCACGATCTTGCTGCCGGTGTAGTCGGGCAGCGCGACCTCGATATCATAAGTGCCCGCGGGCAGCAGCACCCGAGTGGGGTTTTCGGTGCGCCAGTCAGCCATCGTCTGCCGCTGGCCCGCGGGGTAGATGACGATGTCAACCTGCGGCGTGGCGCCATCCTGCGTCACGGTAATCTCAAGCGTGCCGAACGAGAAGAGCACATCCTGGGAGGCCACGGTCCCGCTGATGACCTCCACCTCCTTGAGCCACTCCTCCGACTTCTCCGCCTGCACCAACACATCGTACTTGCCGTCCGGCAGAACAAACTGCGCATCCGCGGCGCTGAGCTGGTCCACCACCTGCCGCTGCCCTGCCGGGTAGACGGTCACGCGCGCATTGCCTGCCAACTCGCCCGGGTTGCTGAACACACGCACGCGCAAGGTCGTCGCGGCTTCCAGGACCGCCTCAACCTGCGCGGCAACGGGCGCCGTCGCCAACTCGGAAACATCGGCAAAATCCTCCGGCGCGCCCACCGTCAAGCCCGGCGCATCGTAATCCCAGAAGCGCCATGTCACTTCCAGCCACGGCACAGGCTCGCCGTTCTCGCCTGCGGTGAGCAACGTCGCAGCCGCGCGATACACCCGGCCGCTCTCGGCTACCCAGTAGTTGACTGTCTGCCCAACCATCAGGGGCGCAAGTTGGGTTTCGAGCGCGGCGCGTGATTCGGCATCTGTCGTGACGACAGACGCGCTGGCTTTCACCAGGCGCTCGATGGTGGCCGGAGTGAAGGCCGCCTGCATCTGCACAGTGGCCTCCGGCACACCCTGGACAGGATCCAGTTCACCGCGGGCCTGCGCGTCGGCCAGTGGATAGAGCCGCAGCACCGCAAAGGGCGATGTCAGCCCATACGCGGCATCGAACCCGACACCGGGCCAGCGCGTCCAGACCACATCGGTCGCGGCGCGCGTATAGCTGTGCATGGCGCCGCCGCCGGCTCCCGCGGCCGCAACAATCAGTTCCTCCGGCGTGTCCTCACCGTGCCGCGTCGACTGCGACCACATGCCGCCGCTGTACTGCCCCATCACCACGCTATACGGTTCCTCCGTTGCGCCCGCAGGACGTAAAGTCACTTCATAGCGAAACGCGGCGGGGAGGGTGAGGAGTTCTGGCTCCACGGGCGGGAGGACGGTCGCGGTCGGGGGCGGACCGGCAGTCGCGACCGCCTCAGCCGTTGCGACCGGCGTCGCGACAGGCGTCGGGGCAGGCGAGGGTTCTGAGCTACAGGCCATGAGGCTTACCACCAACAGAAGGGGCAGCAGGCCGCGCAAGGCACGCGCAAGAGACGATGAGTCCATGAGCAACTCCAACCAGAGTCAGACAGACAGATGAATGCTGTAAGAATACGGATTATAAATGACGAAACGGATGAAGGGCAAAAGGCAGACACAGAAACACAGAAAGGGCGACCAGCCCAACAGAGCCATATACAGAAATCTCTTGAGGACTGGAGTCGAGGCTCCAGCTATACTTGAAATCGCTGTCGACCGGCCTTCTCGCGTTGACACCCACCCGAGCACCGGATAGAATCGGGCTGTCGTGAGGAGCGACTTCTACATGTTTACCACTGCATTCTGGCAGGACAATCACTGGCAGGCGTTCGCGCTGCGCCTCGTGCTGCTGGGGGTCACATGGCTCGCAGTCTGGCTCGTAGTGCGCTATATCGGGCGTTGGGTCTTCCGCCTGATCCTGCGGTCGCGCGGGTTCACGGACGACGACGGCGGCTTCACGCTGCTCCGGCGCACGCTCAAGGCCCTGGTCATCATCACCGGCATCCTGAGCTCGCTGGCGATCCTGGGCCTGACCCCGCTGCTGGCCAGCACGCTGACCACCATCGGTATCGTGGGCATCATGGTCGGCCTGGCCGTCAAGGATGTCGCGGCCAACTTCGTGTCGGGCGTACTGCTGCTCTTTGACCGCCCCTTCAGCCTGGACGATTTCGTGTCCGCGGGCAACGTGCAGGGCAACGTCGAAGTCATCTCGCTCCGCAGCACGCGCATCCGCACACCCGATGGCCCGGTCGTGACCATTCCCAACAGCGTCATCGCAGCCAACGCGATCACGAATTACTCGTTGAGCCGCGCGCGGCGCGTCGAACTGGCGTGGAAGCTGCCGCTGGCTGCCGACATCGACGCGGCCACCCGGACGCTGCTGGAGCTGGCGACCGCCGATGCGCGTGTGGTTAATACCCCGCCGCCCGCGGTGATTATCGGGGATGTGCGCGACGATTCGTTCGATTTGCGGTTAGTCACCTATGTGCAGAGCGAAGACTGGCAAACTGCCCAGTCCGACCTGAAACGCGCGCTGGTCACGCGGCTGGCGCAGCAGAAGAGCCAGGGACAGCCAACCTGAACCTGTCGGATCATCGTGGATTGTACAAGGCCGCATCGGGCCTTTCGTGTGATCCATGTATTCCGTGGTTGCATATAGAAGGAGCATTTCACATGGCCGAAATCACCGCCAAGCGCGGGTTATTTTTCGAGGAGTTCAACGTCGGTGACACCGTGACCTCGCAGGGGCGGACGATCACCGAGGCAGATATCGTGGCCTTCGCCGCGCTCAGCGGCGACTGGAACCCCATCCACACCGACGCCGAACACGCCAAGCAGGGCATGTTCGGGGAGCGTATCGCCCACGGCCTGCTGGGCCTGTCGGTCGCAACCGGCCTGGCCATGCAGTTGGGCTTCATCACCGAGACCGCGATGGCCTTCCGCGCGTTGGAATGGAAATTCCGCGGGGTCATCAAGATCGGCGATACGATTCACATGCGTGCGGAAGTCACCGAGAAGAAGGCCGTGCCCCGGCTCGGCGGCGGACTCGTCATCTTCAATGTCGAGGTCATCAACCAGCGCGGGGAAGTCACCCAGCAGGGGACGTGGAGCATGATCATCAAGCTGCAGGGGGCTTAATCGTTACACTAACCTGCCCCGCTTGACCACCTGCGCGGCGAGGTTGGTCCCGAAACGGTAGCCCAACATGCGGTAGTCGTCCGTATCGAGGATGACCAGGTCGGCCAGCTTGCCCGGCTCGATGCTCCCCACCAGGCTCCCCAGGCCGACCGCATACGCGGCATTGAGCGTTGCGGCGGTGAGCGCCTCCGCAGGCAGCAGCCGCATGTAGCGGCAGGCCAGGGCGACCATGAACTGCATGTTCTCGCACCAGCACGTGCCGGGATTGAGGTCGGTCGCGAGGGCCAGCGCACCCCCCTGGTCGATGAGCGCGCGCGCCGGGGTGTAATCGTGCTGCGCCAGGCCGAACGGCGTGCCGGGCAGCGCAACACCGATGGTGTTGGACGCCGCGAGCGCAGCGACATGCTCCGGCGGGGTGGTCACAATGTGATCCGCCGAGGCTGCGGCCAGCTCCACAGCCAGCAGCGCGCCACCGAGCGGCGCAAACTCGTCCACGTGAATCTTCAGGCCGAAGCCCAACCGCTGCGCAGCGGCCAGGATCCGTCGCGACTGAGCGAGGTCAAACGCCCCGTTCTCGCAGAATACATCGCAGAAGATGGGCCACGCGGCCGGCGCGGCCGGCCACGCGGCGCGTAGCGTCTGCCAGCGCGCCCAGGCCGCCGGCAGCATCTCATCGACCACGAGGGCAACATACGCATGGGGCCGCTCGCGGTACTCTGCCGGAATGGCATGCGCGCCCAGGAACGTCGGCACGAGGTCCACGGGATGCGTGCGCTGCAATTCGGCCAGCGCGTCGAGCTGCTTAAGTTCGTCGGGCACGTTCAGCCCGTAGCCCGTCTTGGCCTCGGCGGTGGTTGTGCCATGCGCCAGCATCCGGTCGAGCCGGTCGCGTGTCTCCACGACGAGCTGCGCCAGCGAGGCGGCGCGCGTGTCGGCCACCGTGCGCACGATGCCGCCGCCCGCAGCCATGATCTCCATGTAGGTCGCGCCGCCGATGCGCATCTCGAATTCCGCCGCGCGGTGGCCCGCCCAGGGCAGGTGCGTGTGCGGGTCCACGAAGCCGGGGATGACTGCGCGGCCACCGGCGTCCAGGGTTTGCGCGGCGCTGAAACGCTCCGTCAGTTCCCGGCTGGAGCCCACGGCGACAATGCGCCCGTCCGCGGCCGCGACCGCAGCATCCGTGATGACGGTGAGTTCCCGCATGGCCGGCCCGCGCCGCGGCCCGCCCGCGGGCGTGACAAGCTGGCCGATGTTGTGGATGAGCAGATCAGCGTGCATGGCGGCCTCCCTGGGTGGATGATGGGCATCATAGCCCGCGCGCCGCGCGGTGTCAACCGCCGGACGCGGAACGTTGGACATCGACGTAGGGTATGTTACAATAGCCGCCATGCAACACCTCTGGAACAAGCCCGCATGGTGAGCTGGCCCGTCGTCGGCCACGAGTGGGCGCTCGACCTGCTCGGCCAGGCCATCCGCAGCGGGCGGCCCAGTCACGCCTACCTGTTCACCGGCCCGGCCGCCGTCGGCAAGACGACAGTCGCGCGCGCGGTGGCACAGGGGCTGGTGTGCGAGCGCGGGGCAGGCCCGCCGTGCGGCGTCTGCCCAACCTGCCGCCGCGTGGCCGAGGGCCGCTATCCGGATGTCCAACTGGTCAAGGCCGAGAAAAACACCATCCAGATCGACCAGGTGCGCAGCCTGCAAGCGGACGCAGCCATTGCGCCGCTGGAGGGCAGGCGCAAGGTGTTCATCATCCGCGAGATCGAGCGCGCCACGCCGCCCGCGGCCAACGCGCTGCTCAAAACCCTGGAGGAGCCGGCCCCGCACGTCGTTCTGCTGCTGACCAGCAACCGGCGTGACCAGGTCCTGCCGACGATTCTCTCGCGCTGCCAGATCATGGGGCTGCGGCCTATGCCGCTCGACCAGCTTCAGGCCGCACTGGAGACGCGCTGGGGCCTGGACGAAGAGCGCGCGCGGCTGCTCGCGCGGCTCAGCGCGGGGCGGCTGGGCTGGGCCGTGGCGGCCCATACCGATCCCGAATTATGGGACCGGCGCACCCGGCATCTCGATGATCTGCTTGGCCTGCTCGCCGGCAACGCGATCGCGCGGCTGGCCTATGCCGAAAAACTGAGCCGGGCCGACGATGTCGAAACAGTGTTGGGGCTGTGGGCCACCTGGTGGCGCGATGTCCTGCTCGTCCAGCAGCGCATACCCGAAGCGGTGCTCAACCTTGACCGCAGGCCGCAACTGCTCCAGCAGGCCGAGTTATTCGGCACAGAACAGGTGCAGCTCGCGCTCGCCGACCTCATGCAGACGCTGCATCGCATCCGCGCCAACGTGAACTTGCGCCTGGCGCTGGATGTCTTGCTGCTGCGTCTCCCAAAGCCAGCCGTCGTGTGAGCACAATCCCAAGTTACGAGGAGTGACCGCAATGCCTGTCATTGTGGGCGTGGCCTTCAGGCCCGTTACTAAAATATACTACTTCGATCCGGCCGGAGTTGAAGACCTGGCAGCCGGGGAATATGTCGTCGTAGAGACCTCGCGCGGGCGGACGCTGGGCGAGGTGGCCCTCTCTGCACGCACGGTGGGCGCAGACGAAATCAGCGGCACACTCAAGCCGGTCGTGCGCCGCGCGACCGCCTGGGACATGGTGCAGAACGACCAGATGATACACCGCGAGCCGGAGGCGCTGGCCATCTGCAAGCAACGGGCCGCGGCCCTGCGCATGGACATCAAGGTAGTCAAGGTCGAGTTCAGCTTCGACGGAGCCAGCGCAGTGGTGTACTTCACCTCGGAGCAGCGCGTGGACTTCCGCAACCTCGTGCATGACCTGTCACAGGCGCTGCGCACGCGCGTGGAGATGCGCCAGGTGGGCGTGCGCGACGAAGCCAAGTTCATCGGTGGATTCGGCAAATGCGGCCGCGAGCTATGCTGCGCGTCGTGGCTGCGCGAGTTCACGCCCGTCTCCATCAAGATGGCGAAGGCCCAGGACCTGCCGCTCAACGCGCCGGAAGTCTCAGGCTTATGCGGCCGCCTGCTTTGCTGCCTGTCCTACGAGAACGACTTCTACACCGAGGCGCGCAAGCAGATGCCGCGCATCAACAGCATGATCGAAACGCCGCAGGGCGTGGGCAAGGTCAAGCAGGTCCATGTACTGGCGAACTCGATCAGCGTGCTGGTGGAGGGGCCGAACGACTCACGGCAGATGGTGGATATGGCCGTGCCGGAGCCAGGAATCGATCTGCGCACCCGGCCGCGCCCTGCGGGCATGGCAGTCTCGCCTGAAATGCTGGAGGGGCTGGCCGAAGCCCCGCTGACGACGGAAGACGTGGACGCGGCAGAAGCAGGCGTTGAGACTGCCATCGAGCCAACTGCCCGCACAGCAGACGCGGCATCCACGCAGGGCGACCGGCCCACAGGCACGCGGGAGACGCCTGGCGGCGCAGCCCCCACAGGCCCGCGCCGCCCGCGCTCGCGGCGCCGCAAGCGCACATAGCAGCTTGCTGAGAACAAACAAGCGGGCAGTTGGCTGCCCGCTTGTGCTTATGCAGTATTCCTGTACGGATCAGGCTCGCGCCTCGATGATGAGTTTGACCGCCGTGCGTTCCTTTCCTTCGATGTCGATTTCGACAAACTCGGGAAAGCAGATCAGATCGATGCCGTCCAGTGCAAGATAGTTGCGCGCAATCGCGATCGCCTTGATCGCCTGATTCACCGCGCTGGCCCCGATGGCCTGCACTTCGGCATGACGCGAATCGCGCATGACCCCGGCAATCGCGCCGGCCACCGCAGTGGAGCGAGAGTGAGCGGAGACCTTAATGACATCCATGGCTGCCTCCTTGCGGCACGATGTGTAACGTAGACGGTAGCGGTGTCAGCATCCGGTATGTGCCACCCGCTCGTGATTGATTTTACACCTGTTCCGGCGCAAACGCAAGCGCCGCGCAACGAAGTTCGCCAAAATGCGCGCCAGAACACATCGCAGGTGTCAACTTTCTACTAAAAACCTTTTATGCGTGTTGTTTACGTCTCGAAAGCCCTGGTCGTGGGCGCATACCAGCGCAAGCTGGAAGAACTGGCACGCGTCCCCGGCCTGGAGCTAACCGCCATCGTGCCCGCAGCGTGGCAAGAGGGCCGCACCGCCCTGCGCCTCGAACGTGCGCACACGGCAGGCTACAAGCTTATCGTTGCGCCGCTGGCCTTCAACGGTCAGTTCCACCTCCACTTTTACCCCACGTTGGGCCGCCTGCTGCGCAGGCTGCGGCCCGATGTGCTCCACATGGACGAGGAACCGTACAACCTCGCGACCTGGCACGCGCTGGCCGCGGGCGCGCGCGTCGGCGCGCGGAGCCTCTTCTTCACCTGGCAGAACCTGGCCCGGCGCTATCCGTGGCCCTTCCGCCGCATCGAGCAGGTCAACTATCGCCGCGCGGCTTATGCGCTGGCCGGCAACCAGGATGCCGCGGCCGTGCTGCGCGGCAAGGGCTACACCGGTCCCGTCGCGGTCATTCCGCAGTTCGGGGTCGATCCTGACCTCTTTGCCCCGGAACCGCACCCGGACAACCCCCGCTTCACCATCGGCTTCGCGGGGCGGCTCGTCCCGGAGAAGGGCGTGGATGTGCTGCTGCGCGCCTGTGCCCGACTCACCGCGGCGGCGTGGGAGGTGCGGCTGCTCGGCGACGGACCCGCGCGGGAAGAGTTGGCCGCGCTGGCCGCAGAGCTGGGCATCCGCGACCGGGTGCATTTTCTGGAGCGGCTGCCTTCGACGGAGATGGCCGGATTCTACCGCGCGCTGGATGCGCTGGTGCTGCCCTCGGTCAGCCGCCCCAACTGGGTGGAGCAATTCGGTCGCGTGCTCATCGAGGCGATGGCCTGCGGCGTGCCGGTCGCCGGCTCGAACTGCGGCGAGATCCCGCACGTGATCGGTGATGCGGGCCTGGTCTTTCCTGAGGGGGAGGCTGAGGCGCTGGCGGACGCGCTCACCGCGCTGGCAGGTGACCCCGCGCGACGCACCGCGCTGGCGGAGAGGGGCCGGGCGCGCGTGCTGGCACACTTCACGCAGGCGCAAGTCGCCGCGGCGACCGCCCGCGTCTACAGGGAGATGACGCAGATGGGTTCGTAGTGGGCGCTTCAGCGCCCCGTCAGGCACGGGCGCTGAAGCGCCTACTACAAGCCTATTGTGCATCTCGGCGTCTTCGCGGTTCGACTTCACCCTGTGCTATAATGCGCGCATGTCATCCGGCCGCGCATCCAGCAGTCCCGAGCCCCTCCACCGCGTCGGTTTGAACGCACACCTGCTGTCGCTGACCCAGTCGTATCGGGGGGCCGGCATCAACGGCTACATCTACCAGCTATTGCGCCATCTGCCGGAAGTGACCGGCGCAGGATATCCTTTCTGCTACATCGCGTACCTGCACGAACCGGCATTCGTCGCACCGGCCGGGATGAACGTAGTGCGCTCTCGTTGGGATACGCGTAGCCCCTGGCGGCGCATTGCCTGGGAGCAAACGCAACTGGCGCTTCTTTCGCGCAACGCAGACCTGTTGCATGGCCTGGCTTTTGCGGCCCCGCTGGCCGCAGCCTGTCCGACGGTGATTACCGTGCACGACTTGAGTTTCCTGCGCTACCCGCATGCCTTCCGCGCGTTCAACCGGCGCTACCTGAGCCTGTTTACCCGGCTCTCGACCCGGCGGGCGGCGCGCGTGATTGCCGTCTCCGAGAGCACGCGGCAGGATGTCATCGCTCTGTGCGGCGTCCCAGCCGAGCGCGTCGTCACCGTTCCCAACGGCGTCGGCGCCGAGTTTCAGCCGGCCGCGCCCGCCGAAGTGGCCGCCTTCCGCGCGGCCAGGGGCTTGCCCGACCGCTTCATCCTCTTCCTGGGTACGCTGGAACCGCGCAAAAACCTGAGACGGCTCCTCGAAGCCTATGCCAGGCTGCGCACCCGTCATGGCGCAACCCTCCCGCCGCTGGTCATCGCAGGCGGCAAGGGCTGGTTTTACGAGGAAATCTACGCGGCCGCGGCGCAGCTCGGTCTGCTCGACGCCGTGATCTTCCCCGGCTACATCCCCGCCGAAGACCTGCCCTGGTGGTATCGTGCGGCGGAGTTGTTCGTCTATCCCTCCATCTACGAAGGGTTTGGCCTGCCTGTGCTGGAGGCCATGGCGTGCGGCACCCCGGTCGTCACGTCCACCGCATCTTCGCTGCCCGAAGTGGCCGGGGATGCCGCGCGGCTCGTTCCGCCGGAGGACACGGACGCGCTGGCTGATGCGATAGACGGCGTGCTGTCTGCGCCTGTCTTACGGGAGCAGATGTGCGAGGCCGGGCTGCGCCAGGCCGCCCGCTTTTCCTGGAGTGCGACGGCGCGGAGCACTGCGGAGGTCTACCGGGCGGCCCTGAGCCTGCCCGCAGCGGGAGGCGCAGCATGAGCCGAGATGTCCGCAAGTGGATGCCGTGGGTGACCGCGATCACGGACGTCCTGCTCATCGTGGCGGCCCTCGGCATTGCCTATTGGCTCCGCTACGACCTCCAGCTCTTCCGCTCGGTCGATCCCGCCAACAACGTCCCCTTCAGCGTGTATCTGCCGCTGGTCGCCCTGCTCACGGTCATCTGGCTGGCGGCCAGCCGCCGCGAGGGTGCATACGATGTGCGCCGCGGCCGGCCCCTGCTGGATGAGCTCTATTCGGTCATCAGCGCCACCACGCTCGCCATCATGCTGATGGTCGTGCTGGTCTTCTTCTATCGCCGCCTGTTCTATTCGCGCATCATCTTCGTGTACGCGGGCATTGCCATCGTCGTGCTCGTCGGGATTGCGCGCATCATCCGCCAGGTCGTGCTTACGCGGCTCCGCCAGGCGGGCCAGGGTGTCGATCGGGTGGTGATTATCGGCGCGGGCGAGGTCGGCCGCACGGTCATCCGCAATCTCATCGCGCAGCCGGAACTGGGCTATCGCGTCATCGGCTTCCTTGACGACAACCCGGTTAAGAGCACGACCGACATCGGCCCGATCCGCGCGCTTGGTCCATTGGACAACCTGCCCGAGGTCATCCGCGAACACGCCATCGACCAGGTGATCATCACGCTGCCGTGGCAATACCACCGCAAGACGGTGCGCCTGGTGACCGATTCGGAGCACGCCGGGGTGCGCGCCCGCGTCGTGCCGGACCTGTTCCAGTTGAGCCTCGGCGGGGTAGACGTGGAGGCCATCAACGGGATTCCGCTCATCAGCATCAAGCAGACCACACTGACCGGCCTGAACCTGGCGCTCAAGCGCATCGTGGACGTGCTCATTGCCGGCGCGGTGCTGTTGCTCGGCTCACCCGTATGGCTGCTCCTCGCGCTGGCCATCAAGCTGGATTCGCGCGGGCCGGTCCTGTTCCAGCAGGAGCGCGTCGGACGCCACGGCCACCCGTTCACCGTGTACAAGTTCCGGTCAATGTACGTGGACGCGGAGCAGCGCCTCGAAGAGCTGCGCGCCCAGAATGAAGCCAGCGGCCCGTTGTTCAAGGTACGCGATGACCCGCGGCGTACGCGCGTGGGCCGTCTCATCCGCACCACCAGTCTCGACGAAATTCCCCAGTTTCTCAATGTGCTGCGCGGGGAGATGAGCATTGTGGGCCCGCGGCCCGGGCTGCCGGCCGAAGTCGCCCAGTACCAGGAATGGCATCACAAGCGTCTCCAGGTGCTGCCGGGCATCACCGGCATGTGGCAGGTCAGCGGGCGCAGCAACCTGACATTCGACGAGATGGTGATGCTGGACATCTACTATGCCGAAAACTGGTCCCTCAGCCTGGACCTGCGCATCATGCTGCGGACAGTGCCCCAGATTCTCTTCGGCGACGGAGCATACTGATCGATGAATCAAGGCACCCCGGATGCGTCCGTGATCCAGGCGAACCACTTGCCCCATATCACGATCCTGACTGCCAACGCGGGCGGCGGACATCGCGCAGCCGCCCGCAGCCTGGCCGAAGCCTTGGAAGGCCGGGCGCACGTATCCTACCTGAGCCTGATGGACGATTACGCGCCTTTCCCCATCAACACCTGGTCGGCCACCTACGGGCCCTGGGTCAACTACACCCCCTGGCTCTACCGCCTGGTCTACCGCTACGGCTCGTCGCGCGACCGGGTTCTGATGACCGAGCGGGCCGTCTATCCGCTCATTCGCCCCTGGGTGGAGAAGGGGATGCTCAGCGTCAACCCGGACCTGTTCATCAGCGTGCATCCACTGCACACGGATGTGCCGATCTGGATCCTGCAGCAGGCCGGCCGCCGGGTCCCATTCGTGACCGTGGTCACGGACCCGGTCACGCCGCCGGTGGCCTGGTTCTGTCCGGAAGTGGACCTGTGCATCGTGGCAACAGAGGAGGCACGCAGCGTGGCCCTGGGCTGCGGCATGGCCCCGCACAAGGTGCGGGTGATCGGCCTGCCCATCCGTCCAGCTTTCCAGGCGGCGCGCGGCCAGTCGAGAAGCGAAATGCGCCGGCGACTGGGCCTCGCGCCGGAACGCCCGCTGGTGCTGCTGACGGGCGGCGGCGCGGGCATTGGCCGGCTGCGCCCGCTGGCGCTGGCAATCACGCGCGGTCTGGCAGACCATCCCGCCCACCCGCAACTCGCCATCATCGCAGGACGCAACCGGGAGCTCCAACTCTTGCTGCGCGCCGAACGCTGGCCGATTCCGGTACAGGTGTTGGGATTCGTCAACAATATGCCGGAATGGCTGGCCGCGACGGACCTGCTCATTTCGAAGGCGGGGCCGGCCACCATTGCGGAGGCCGCGTGCATGGGCGTGCCGCTGATCATCACCGATTACGTGCCCGGCCAGGAAATCGGCAACGTCGAATGGGTCCAGCGCCACAATGTCGGCCTGTACGAGCCCAGCACGCAGGGCATTGCACGCGTAGTTGCTGACCTGCTGCGGCCCGGCAACCCTGAGCTGGCGCGCATGGCCGAGCGTGCGCTGGCGACCGCGCGGCCCGATGCGGCCCATAAGATTGCAGACGCGGCATTGGGCTTGTTGCAGATGTAACCGCACCCGTCCCGCGGGCATCTATGAAAAAACAGATGATACGATGAAGGGAGACTACCAATGACCAACGCGAATGTAACCTGGGTAGAAGATATGATGTTTGTGGCGCAGGGCGATTCGGGCCATGCGGTTGTGATGGATGCCGGGGAGTCCGCGGGCGGACATGACCTGGGCTCGCGGCCGATGGAAGTGCTGTTGATGGGCTTGCTCGGCTGCACCTCGATGGACGTTATCAGCATCCTGAAGAAGAAGCGCCAGCCGGTCGAGGGGCTAAAAGTCTTTGCCACCGGCGACCGCAACTCGGAGAACCCGATGTATTTCACGCACATCCACCTGGAGTTTGTCGCCTATGGCAAGGTGGACGAGCAGGCGTTGGCCCGCGCGGTGGAACTCTCCGAGACGAAGTATTGCGGTGCGTCGGCCAGCCTCAGGGGTGTCGCGAAAATCACCACCAGCATTCGCATCGAACCGGGCCCCGTGGCCGCGGCCGCGGAGAAGAGCGCGGCTGCCGCGTAAGAGGGTGATGATGCCGTCCGCCACACCTCCGCGCAAACAAGGGACCGCTGCCCCCGTGCAGGCGCGCACAGCCACGCGCTCGCCGACCTTCCGCATCCTCCTGGGCCTGACCGTGATTGCGGCCCTGGTCGGCATCTGGGCCGGGGTGACGCTGCTCGTGCAGCAACAAGAAGAACTGACAATCCAGGCGCGGCCGGCGGACAAAGGACTCACCGGCTGGCTCGCACCGGACTTCACGCTGCCCACCGCGGATGGCGGGACCGTGCAGTTGAACGATCTGCGCGGGCAGGTCGTCCTGCTCAACTTCTGGGCAACCTGGTGCCCGCCGTGCAAGGCCGAGATGCCCGACCTGAATGCCCTGCACGTCGAGCATCAGGCCGCGCACGGCTTCACGGTCGTCGGCGTGAATATGCAGGAGACGGCGGAACAGGTCAACGCATTCGCACAGCCGCGGCAACTCGCCTTCCCGCTGGCGCTCGATACCACCGGCCAGATCTCCAGCGGCCTGTTCGCGGTGCGCGGCTTGCCGGTCACTTACATCATCGACCGCGACGGCTTCGTACGCGACATGTGGCAGGGACAGATATCGCGCGCGGCCATGCTGGCCCGACTGGAAGAGGTGTGGTAGGACCTCACCCCCCCGGCCCCCTCTCCTGAAAAGCGAAGAGAGACTTTTCAGGAGAGGGGGAGTTTTATGCACATCTCCCCCTCTCCTGCGCTTGGCGCAGGAGAGGGGGCCGGGGGGTGAGGTCTTTTTTACGCTTGACTCTTCGCAACTTGCCGTGCTAGAATAGTACATGCTGGTAACAGGCGCGGTAATTGCCGCGCCCACGCCTTTTGCCCGCCTGCACAACAGGGATTAGGAGGTGAGTCAGCAGCCACATACAACCCTCGTCATGTCGATTGCCTCAATTCACACAAGTCCTGGTTTCTCAGGGAGGAGATTCTATGGCTCACAAGAACCGCACCTTCATTCTGGCCGTCAGTCTGCTCGCCATCGTGGCAATGCTGCTGACGGCGTGTGTTCCCCCGGCAGCCGCGCCCACCGGCGGCGAGCAAGCCGCCCCACCTGCTGAAGAGGCTGCACCCGCGGCCGGAGCCAGCAAGCTAGAGATGTTCTCCTGGTGGACGGCAGGCGGCGAGGCCGACGGCTTGAACGCCATGTACGAAATCTACAAGGCAAAATACCCCAACATCGAGATCGTCAATGCGACGGTCGCGGGCGGCGCAGGCACCAATGCGAAGGCCGTCCTCTCCACCCGCCTGACGGGCGGCGACCCGCCGGACTCCTTCCAGCTCCACGCGGGCCTCGAAGTCGAGAAATACGAACCGGACAAGTACCTCCAGCCGCTCGACGACCTGTATGCCGGCGAGGGCTGGGACAAGGTCTTCCCGCCCGACCTCATCACGCTGCTCAAATACCAGGATCACTTCTGGGGCGTGCCGGTCAACATCCACCGCTCCAATGTGATGTGGTACAACAAGCAGGTGCTGGCAGATAACGGCATCGAGCCGCCGGCCACCTGGGACGAATGGTTTGCCGCCGCGGACACGCTGAAGGCCGCGGGCATCGTGCCGCTGGTCATCGGCACGAAAGAGGGCTGGGAAGCCGGTCACACCTTCGAGACGATCCTGGCCGGCGTGCTCGGCGCCGAGGGCTACAATGGCCTGTGGACCGGTGCAACGCCGTGGACCGATGCGAAGGTGACCGAGGCGCTCGAAATCTTCAAGAAGGTCATGACCTACGCCAACACCGACTACTCCGCGCTGACGTGGGATGGCGCGGCGCAATACCTGATCGACGGCAAGGGCGCCATGCACATCATGGGCGACTGGACCGACGGCTGGTTCACTTCCAAGGGGTACACCGAATACGGCTGGGCGCCGGTCCCCGGCACCCAGGGCATCTTCGTGGCGCTGTCCGACAGCTTCGCCGCCGCCAAGGGTGCACCGAACCAGGAGAACCTCATGAACTGGCTGAAGGTCGCCGGCTCGAAGGAAGGGCAGGAAGCCTTCAACCCGAAGAAGGGTTCCATCTGCGCCCGCACCGACTGCGACCCCGCGCTGTTCAATGCGTACCTGCAATCGGCCATGACCGACTGGTCGAAGGATGCCATCGTGCCGAGCGTTGCGCACGGTGCGGCGGCCTACGAAAAGTGGGCCACGGTGTACAAGGACATCCTGACCACCTTCATCACCCAGGGTGACGTCGCCAAAGCGCAGGCCGACTTCCAGCAGGCCTGTGTCGACAACGGTATCTGCAAGTAAACCCTACCCGTTCGTAGCAGGCGCTTCAGTGCCCTTGCCTGAACGCCGGGCGCTCAAGCGCCTGCTACGAACCTGTCCTCGGACAGGAGTCCACCGTGCGCAAACTCAGTCGCGACCGGCTTCTCTCCATCCTCCTGATTGCGCCCTCGGTGCTGGCCATCGCCGTCTTCGTCTACGGCTTCATCGGCTACACCGGGGTGGCCTCCGTCTCCAAGTGGGACTCGCTGACCCCCGATTACACCTTCGTGGGCCTGCGCAACTATGCCCGTCTCTTCACCATTGACCGCTTCCTGAACGACCTGCGCAACACCGTCACGTTCACGCTCTTCTTCCTGCTCGCGTGTCTCGTGATCGGGTTGGTGCTGGCTCTGCTGCTGGACCAGCGGGTGAAAGGCGAAGCCATTTTCCGCAGCATCTTCCTCTTTCCGATGGCGATTTCGTTCATCGTGACCGGCGTGGCCTGGCGCTGGCTGCTCAATCCGGGCACCATCCAGACGGGCAGTTCGGGCATCAACCTCCTGTTCGAGAAGGTGGGGCTGGACTTCCTGCGCGCCGGCTGGTTCACCGACCCGACCATCTGGCATATTCCGCCCACATCGGCGGTCGGCCAGTTCCTCACGAGCATCGGACTGGGCGGCCTTGCCAGCCGCTATGTCGGCATCTCGTACGCCATGCTCTCAGTCGTGCTCGCGGCGACGTGGCAGATGTCCGGCTACACCATGGCGATGTACCTGGCGGGCCTGCGCGCAATCCCCGACGAGCTGCGCGAGGCTGCGCGGGTGGACGGCGCCAGCGAGTTCCAGATTCTGCGCCGCATCCTGCTGCCCATGCTCCAGCCCATCACGCTCAGTGCGGTCATCGTGCTGGGCCACATTTCGCTCAAAATCTTCGACCTTGTCGTCTCGATGACCGGCCCCGGCCCGGCCTTTGCGACCGATGTCCCGGCGTTCTTCATGTGGGACACTACCTTCCGCGGCAACAACTTTGCGCAGGGTGCGGCCATCGCCATCCTGCTGCTGCTCGTGGTAGCGGTCCTGGTCGTACCCTACTTACGCTATAGCACGCGCACGGAGGCCGAGGTATGAGCACCGCCATGCGCCGTCTGCGCCGCCGCCCCCGACCTGTGCCGCCGCCTGCACGTAAGCCCTTTCATTGGGGTCGCGCGCTGATCTACCTGGCGCTGATCCTGGCGGCAGCCTTTTATCTGCTGCCCGTCTACCTGCTCGTCATCACCGGCATGAAGAGCTTTGCGGAGGTCAGCCTCGCGACCATGTGGGAGTGGCCGTCAGGCATCCACCTCGACAGCTTCACCAAAGCGTGGTTTGGCAGCCCCTCCGAGGGCATCCGCGGGCTGAACGCCAACTTCATGAACTCGATTTACCTGGCAATTCCCGCAACGCTCGGCTCGGCGGTCCTCGGTTCGCTGAACGGCTACGTGCTGGCAAAGTGGAAGTTCCGGGGATCCGACATCCTGTTCCCGCTGATGCTCTTCGGAATGTTCATCCCCTACCAGAGCATCCTCATCCCCCTGGTGCAGACGCTGCAGCGTGTCGGGCTGTACGGCTCCATTCCTGGCCTCATCTTCGTCCACATCGTCTACGGCATCCCGATTACGACGTTGATCTTCCGCAACTACTACGCGGCCATCCCGACGGAGCTGCTGGAGGCGTCCAAGATCGACGGCGCGAGCCTGTTCGGCATCTACCGCCACATCCTCCTGCCGATCTCCATGCCCGGCTTCGTCGTGGTCATCATCTGGCAGTTCACGTCGGTCTGGAACGATTTCCTGTTCGGCGTCATCGTCACGAGCCGGCCCAACGTGCAGCCGATTACGGTCGCGCTGAACAACATGGCCGGGTCGTACATCGTCGAGTGGAACGTGCAGATGGCGGGGTCGCTGCTGGCCGCGCTGCCGACGCTGCTGGTCTACATCCTCCTGGGCCGCTACTTCATGCGTGGGCTGCTGGCGGGGTCGTTGAAGGGGTAGGCCAGCGACACAGTCAGCATCCTGAGCGGGTGTGTCACTCAACCTAGTCAACGAAGACCCGCCAGTCGAAGGATGCGCATGGAGCACGTCGCCGCATCCTTCGACTGGCCATATTACGTCATCAGCGTTGGACCGCTTACCCGCTCAGGATGCTTGCGTCTGCGAATCCGTCTCGGATGATGAAAATCGCTTTGCTTGGACAAACCTATCCGCTGTGATAACATGCCCCCGCAACTCAGGAGGCAAACAGACATATGACCCTTCCATACTTCCGGCGCGTGGCGGATGTGCTGCCGAACATCCCCGCGGAGCCGGTCCAGGACATCATCCGGGTGATGCAGGATGCGCAGGCGCATGGCCGGCGCATCTTCATGTTCGGCAACGGCGGCAGCGCGGCCAACGCATCGCACATCGTCAATGACCTCGTGAAGAGCATCGTCCACGGCGACCGACCGCGGTTCAAGGTCTTCTGCCTGGCCGACAACACCGCCCTCTTGACGGCCTACGCCAACGACGTGAGCTACGACCAGGTGTTCGCCGCGCCGCTCGCCGCGCTGGCCGAGCCGGGCGATGTCGCCTTTGCGCTATCGGGCAGCGGCAACTCACCCAACGTGCTGGCCGCGATGGAGACTGCGCGCGCGCTGGGCCTGACGCGCATCGGGCTGACCGGCCGCGACGGGGGCAAGCTCGCGCCGCTGTGCGACATCGCGGTCATCGTGCCGACCGACTCGATGCAGATCATCGAGGACGCGCACCTCGTCATCCTGCACGCCATGTTTCTGGGGTTATTGGAGGAAGAATAGAACGCTGATGATGTGCCAACCGGGGTTGGCCCTGATCGAACTGATTCTTATGATTTCTATCTCTTTGAGCAGATCAGCGTAAATCAGTCCAATCAGTGTCATCAGTGTTCTATTCACACGCCGCGGCCGCAGCCCGAGTTGACGTTGACCTGCACCTTGCCGTCGCGTTCGCGCGCGGCATACATGCACAGGTTCGTGCGCGGCGGGGGCCGGCGCACGGAGCCGTCGCGAATGTCGAAGCGGCCATTGTGCTTGGGACACTCGATGACCGTGCCCTGCAGGAAGCCGCTGCCGAGCTCACCGCGGCCGTGCGGACACTGGTTGTCGGAGGCAAAAAGCTGGCCGATGTGCGTGCGGTACACGGCAAACGACTGGCCGGCATGGTCGAAGCGCACGACATCGCCGGGCAGCAGCCGGCCCAGCTCGCACACATCCACCCAGCCTGCCGCATCCGGCTGCACACTTGACGTAATCACCTCGTTGGCCTGCATGGCTTCGGCCGCGGGCGAGGGCGGGGGCAGCGGCCGCCGGATGTAGTAGTCCAGGTCCTTCGCCTGGCGGATCAGTGCGGGCCAGATCTCGCGGTGCGCCTCCAGCAGGCTGCGATACGGCGGCGGGCAGTCGGCCTTCATCAGCGCGTGCAGCTTGGGCAGATTGTGATACGGCACCATCGGAAACATGTGGTGCTCGATGTGGTAGCCCATGTTCCAGTAGAGGAAGTTGCTGATCGGGTCCATATAGACCGTGCGCGTGTTCAGCCGGTGATCGAGCACGTCGTCGGCCAGCCCGGCGTGCTGCGGCATCGCATAAATCATCAGCAGCCAGCGCCCCCAGATGCTCGGCAGGCCCACGTACATCAGCGGCAGGAAGCTGCCCATTGCGACCGCCGCGGCAATCGTCCCGCCGTAGATGAGCAGGTACACGCGGGCGTGCCAGTATGTCGAGTTGAATGCCGATTCCGGCACGTAAGTACGTTCGGCAGGCGTCATGCGGCCGATGGCGTGCAGAGCGACTGTCTTGAAGTACTGGAAAAAGATGGGCAGGTTGAAGAAGCCCAGAGCGATCCTGCTCAACGGCAGGCCGCGCATGCCGCTCTCCGGATCTCGGCCGATGATGATCGTGTCGCTGTGATGGCGGGCATGGCTCCAACGCCAGGGGACCGACTCGCGCGTGTCCATGAACGAGCCGATCTCGTACATCACATTGTTCATCCAGTCGGTCTTGAACGCCGTGCCGTGGCCGCACTCGTGCCAGCGCGAGTCGGACGACGTGCCGTACATGATGCCGTAGAGCGCGAAGGGGATGATCGCCCACCACGTGCCCCAGAGCGCCGCGCCGGCCGCGCCGAAGGCAATGAAGAGCGAGAACCAGATGATCGTGTCGCGAACGGCCGGCCCGTCGCGGCGTTCGAGCAGGGCGCGCATCTGGTCCTTGGGAACCGGCGAAGCATACCATTTGGCATCGGCCAATCCGCGCTGGACTGCCAGCGCGCCATACTCGCCGGTCAGGCTGTAATCGCTGCGTTGTCGGGGACGTGCGACTGACGCTGCCATGAGTGGACCTCCGTGTCGTTCGATATGGGGATATGGATTGTTGTGCGGAGCCTGATTATACAATAACTTTTCCGGCAGAACACAAAGCTTGCCGACGACCCAGGCGATGTCGGAGACTGCGCTAAACGGGATTTTCAGAGACAGCATCGGGGGCGTTACAATGGGCGAACCTATGGACAAACTTTTGCTGGCACTCGATTACGGCGGGACCAAGCACACGGCGGCCATCCTGCGCGTCGGTGAACAGGCGTGGGCCGCGCACAGCCGCGTGTACTCACCGCACGACCCCGACGCAGCATATGACCAGGCGACGATGCGCAGCATGGCCCACGGGCTACTGATGCAGGTGCCGGGCCGGCTCGTCGCCATCGGAGTGAGCTTCGGTGGGCCGGTGGATGCGCAGCGCGGGCTGGTGCGCCTGTCGCATCACGTCCCCGGCTGGGAAGAGACCCCGCTCCGGCAGATGCTCGAAAGCGAGTTCGGCGTGCCGGTGGCTGTGGACAACGATGCGAACGTGGCTGCATTCGGGGAATGGCGCTTCGGCGCGGGCCAGGGCGCCACCAGCCTGCTCTACGTCACCGTCAGCACAGGCATCGGCGGCGGCTGGGTGTTGGACGGCCGCGTCTGGAGCGGCGCGGACGGCATGGCCGGCGAGATCGGGCACGTTGTCGTCAACCCGGGCGGGATGCCCTGCGTCTGCGGCAAGCAGGGCTGCCTCGAGGCCGAAGCGTGCGGGCCTGCGCTGGCTGCGAAGGCGCGCGCCCGGCTGGCGGCGGACCCGGCTGCGGGACCTGTCCTGGCCGGGCTGGCCAGCGGCAATCCCGACGCGGTGACCGGTGAGATGCTGGCGCGGGCGGCTGCCGCCGGCGACCCGCTGGCGCTGGCCGTCCTGGATGAGGGCGCGACCATGCTCGGCGCGGGGCTGGGCGGCGCGATCAACCTCGTCAACCCGCAGCGCGTCGTGCTGGGCGGCGGTGTCACCAAGTCGGGCGACCGCTGGTGGCGCATCGTGCGCGAGACGGCCCGCCATCACGTCCTGCCGCAGACGCGCGTCGAAATCGTGCCCGCGGCCATGAGCGACGACGCGCCGCTCTGGGGCGCGGCCGCCCTGGCAGAAAAACTTCTGAATTAGTAGACATTTTTACTGGGTCGTGCCAACCTTCGGCTGGCACGACGGAGATACCTATCTGAGAGAGATATGCTCGAAATCATCAACCCCCGCATCGAGCGCGGGCGCATCCGCCACGCGCTGTTCGACTTCGACGGCACCCTGTCGCTCATCCGCGAAGGCTGGCAGGGCGTCATGATCCCCATGATGGTCGAGCTGCTCCGGCAGACGCCGACCGACGAGAGCGACGCCGCGCTGACCGCCGTCGTCACGGAGTTCGTGACGCGGCTGACGGGCAAGCAGACCATCTACCAGATGATGCAGCTTGCGGATGAGATCACCCGGCGCGGGGGCACGGCCGAGGATCCCCTCACCTACAAACGGCAGTACCTCGACCGGCTGTGGGAACGCATCGCGGACCGTGTCGCGGGCCTCAAGGCCGGGCGGCTGGACCCCGACGAGATGATGGTGCCCGGCAGCCGCGCCATGCTGGACGCACTGAAGGCGCGCGGGGTGGCCTGCTACCTGGCCTCCGGCACGGACGAAGCGTATGTCCTCGACGAGGCCGCCGCGCTCGGCCTGACAGGATATTTCGCAGACGGCAGCGGTAGCAGCCGCATTTACGGCGCGCAGGACGACTATCTCCGCTTTTCGAAGAAGCTGCTCATCGAACGCATCATCCGCGAACACGAACTGCACGGGCCGGAGTTCGTCGCGTTCGGCGACGGTTTCGTGGAAATCGAGGACACCAAGCGCGTCGGCGGCATCGCAGTGGGCGTCGCATCGGACGAGGCCCACCGAGCCGGCATCGACGCGTGGAAGCGTACCCGCCTGATCGAGGCGGGCGCGGACCTCATCGTGCCGGATTTCCACGAGTCCACCGCGTTGGTTGCCTACCTGTTCAAGGAGTAAGCCATGGCCTATCCGATGTTCGACCGTGCCCGCCTGCACATCCGGCCGCTGGCCGAGCGGGTCCACGATATGACGCTGGCAGACGTGCTGCCGCTCGACCATCCGGGCGAGCCGTATGACAACCCCGGCCTGACGCAGGTGGCCGAGCGCATCATCCGCGCGCGGGCCCAGGGCAAGCCCGTCATCGTGCTGATGGGCGCGCACGTCATCAAGGCGGGCCTCTCGCGCTTCGTCATCGACCTGATGGCGCGGGGGCTCATCACGCACGTCGGCATGAACGGCGCAGGGCCGATCCACGACTACGAACTGGCGCTGGCCGGCGGGTCCACCGAGAGCGTCGCGCGCTATATCAGCGAGGGGCAGTTCGGCCTCTGGCAGGAGACGGGGCGCATCAACGACATTGTGGCCGCAGGCGCGGCCGATGGGCTGGGCTATGGCGAGGCGCTGGGCCGGGCCATCGCGGAGGGGGATTACCCGCATCGGGACATCAGTGTGCTGGCTGCGGGCTACCGGCTGCGCGTGCCCGTGACCGTCCATATCGGCATCGGCCAGGACATCATCCACGAGCATCCCAACTGCGAAGGCGCGGCACTGGGCGAGGCATCGTACCGCGACTTCCTCATCTTCACGCAGGCCGTGACCGGGCTGGAAGGCGGCGTCATGCTGAACTACGGGACCGCGGTCATGGGGCCGGAGGTGTATCTCAAGGCACTGGCGATGGCCCGCAACGTCGCGCACCAGGAGGGCCGGCGCATCGCGCACTTCACGACTGCCGTGTTCGACCTGCTGGACCTGGGCGACGACCTAGCGCATGAAGCGCCCAAGACGGATGCACGCTACTACTACCGGCCCTACAAGACCATCCTCGTCCGCACGGTCCACGACGGCGGCGAGAGCTTCTACATCCGCGGCCCGCATCGCGGCACGCTGCCCGCGCTATACAGGATGGTGACAGCCTCATGAACCTTGAACGTCTCGATCAGCTCCTCGCCCGCTTCCCCGACCTAACCGTCCTGGTTATCGGTGACTTCTTCCTCGACAAATATCTTCTCATCGACCGGGGCCGCGCCGAGGTCTCGCTGGAGACCGGGCTGGAGGCGCACCAGGTCGTCGAGGTGCGCTCCAGCCCCGGCGCAGCCGGCACGGTCACCTCCAACCTGCGCGCGATGGGGGTCCACGTTGTCGCGGTGAGCGTGGTGGGGGATGACGGCGAGGGGTTCGACCTGCTGCGCGGGCTGGACAGCCGTGGGGTGGACGTGGAAGGGCTGGTCATCCGGCCCGACCGCTTCACGCCGACCTACACCAAGCCCATGCTGCGCGAGGCGGACGGCAGCGAGCACGAGACCAACCGGCTCGACATCAAGAACCGGACGCCCCTGCCCGAGGACGCGGAGGATGAGGTCATCCGGCGGCTGCGCGGGCTGATGCCGCAGGTGCACGGCGTCATCATCGCGGACCAGGTGACGGAGGAGGACTGCGGCGTCATCACCGAAAACGTCCGCGAGGAGCTTATGACGCTGGCCCAGACCTATCCGATGGTGGCGTTCACCGCGGACTCGCGGGCGCGCATCGGGCTGTATCACGATGTCATTCTCAAGCCGAACGCGCGGGAGGCGCTGATTGCCGTAGGTCAACCCGTCACCGCAGAACCCGACCCGGTGGCGGACCGGGCGCAGATCGAGGCCGCGGGCAGCCGGCTCTACCGGCGCAGCGGGCAGCCGGTCTTCCTGACGCTGGGCGGCGAAGGCATCCTGACCTTCTACCAGGACGGGCCGACGCTCGTCCCCGCGGTCAAGGTGCGCGGCCCAATCGACATCGTGGGCGCGGGAGATGCCGCGCTTGCGGGCCTCACCTCCGCGCTGTGTGCGGGCGCAACCGCGGCCGAGGCTGCCGAGGTTGCCTGCCTCGCCGCCGGCGTCACCATCCGGCAGATCGGCACGACGGGCACCGCATCGCGGCGGCAGATCCTGGACCTGCACCGCGGGTCTTGACGGGTGAACCGCGAAGACGCAAAGAGCGCAAAGCCACACAAAGACAAACGTCTTCGCGGCCTTCGCGCCTTGGCGGTTCAATACAGGAGGTCACAGTGAACTACCAGCTATCTGAGCCGTTGCCCAAGTCCATGCAGGCGGTGGTGTGCCACGGGCCGGGGGATTACCGGCTGGAGGAGCGGCCCGTGCCTGAGCCAGGCCCGGGCGAAGTGGTGGTGCGGGTCAAATCCGCGGCCATCTGCGCCAGCGACCTGAAATGCTATCTCGGCGCAGCCCTCTTCTGGGGCGACGCGGACCGGGAGGGCTACTGCCAGCCGCCGGTCATCCCCGGCCATGAGTTCGTGGGCCAGGTCGTCGCGCTGGGCCAAGGAGCCGGGCAAAAATACGGCCTGCAACTGGGCGACATCGCCATCTCCGAGCAGATTGTGCCCTGCTGGGAGTGCCGCTTCTGCCGCCGCGGACAGTACTGGATGTGTCCCAACGGTTCGGTCTACGGCTTCCGGCAGAACGCGTTCGGCGCGCTGGCGGAGTACATGCGCTTCCCGGCCAACGCGCTCAACTACCGCGTGCCGGACGCGGTGCCGCTCGCCCATGCCGCGTACATCGAGCCGCTGGCCTGCGCCATCCACGCGGTCGAGCGCGCCGACATCCACTTCGGGGATGTGGTAGTGGTGGCGGGCGCAGGCCCGCTCGGGCTGGGCATGGTGGCCGCCGCCCGGCTCAAGCATCCCGGCCTCCTCATCAGCCTCGACCTCAAGGATCACCGGCTCGCGGTCGCGCAGGCGTGCGGCGCGGACCTGGGGCTGAACCCGAACAAGGCGGATGTGGTGGCGGAGGTGCGCAAGCTCACCGGCGGCGATGGCTGCGACATCTACATCGAGGCCACGGGCCAACCCTCCGGCGTGCAGCAGGGGCTACAGATGATCCGGCGACTCGGCACCTTCGTCGAGTTCAGCGTGCTCCGCGAGCCGGTCACCATCGACTGGACCATCATCGGCGACACGAAGGAGCTGGACATCCGCGGCTCGCACCTCGGCCCATACTGCTATCCGATTGCGATGGACATGCTGGCGAAGGGGCTGCTGCCGATGGACCAGATCATCACGCACCGCTTGCCCCTGTCATCCTACCAGACCGGCATCGACCTGGTCGCCAGTGGGGACAGGTCGATTAAGGTCACGCTGGAGCCGTGAGCGCGAGGCGGGCGCGTTTGGATCGCGAAGGCGCGAGGAAGGACGGCGTGAGCCATGGCGACCAAGAATGCAAAGACGGTTCCATCCGAGACGGCGTTCTTCGCCGCGCTGCGACGAGCGCTCGCACACAGAGCATACCACAACGAGCAGTTCGGGCCGGATGACCTGGCCGAGGTCTTCCTACCGGCGCACTTCCGCTTCCTGCTCCGCTTCGAGCGTGTCAGGCAGAATGCGTGGGGCAAACTCGACGCCGCTATGCCCGGCATGTCCGCGTATATCATCGCGCGGACTGCCTGGTTGGACCGGCTGTTTGTCAGCGCGCTGAGTGATGGCATCCCGCACATCGTAATCCTGGGTGCGGGCTATGATACCCGGCCCTACCGTTTCGCAGGCCTCAATCGCCACACGACCATCTACGAACTGGACGCCCCCGCGACTCAAACGCGGAAGCAGCAATGCCTCAAAGGGGCCCGGATTCCGGTGCCGCCAACTGTGAGGTTCGTCCCTATCGACTTCCTGACGCAGTCCCTCGACGATGCCCTGCAGTCAGCGGGCTACGATCCGCAGGCGAAGACGCTGTTCCTGTGGGAAGGCGTCAGTTACTACCTGGATGCCGACGCGGTGGACAAAACCCTGGCAATGGTCAGCCGCGGGCGGAACGCCATCGCCTTTGACTACACTATCCCGCTGACAGAGGAACCCATACGGCATTGCTACGGCGCGGCCGAGTTGCGCGTGGCAATGCGGGAGCGCCATGCGAGTGAGGCGCTCATGTTCTCCATCCCCGAAGGCGAGATTGCGTCGTTCCTGGGGTGCCATAGTATGCGGTTGGTTGAGCATTTCGATGCCAGTGCCATTGAGCAGACCTTCCTGCTCGACGCGCAGGGTGCGCGGCTGGGCCCTGTCACGGGCAATTTCCGATTCGTGCTGGCGGAGGCCGTCGATCCCGCTGCCGGTGCGTGATCGGCGCGGATACTACCCGAAGGTACGCCGGAAGCTACACCGGCAAGACAAGGAGAATCCTTCATGCCTGACATGCTGCAAGAGGTCAAGCCCATCCTGGAGCGCTTTCGCCTGGACGGCCGCGTTGCGCTGGTGACGGGCGGGGGCCGGGGCATCGGTCGCGCGTATGCCCACGCGCTCGGTGAAGCCGGCGCGGCCGTCGCGCTGCTGGACATCAACTACGAGTCGGCCTGCGTGGTCGCGGAGGAACTGGCCGGCAAGGGCATCGACGCGCTGCCCGTCTACGCCGACGTCCGGGAAGAAGCGGAGGTGCGCGCCGCGGTGCAGGCGGTCGTAGACCACTGGGACCGGCTGACCATCGGGGTCAACAACGCGGGCATCGGCATGTGGGAGCCGGCCGAGACTATGACGCGCGAGCAGTGGGACAACATGCTGGCGGTCAACCTGACCGGCGTGTACCTGTGCGCGCGGGCCGAGGCCGAGTTCATGCTGGCCGCGGGATACGGCAAAATCATCAATACGGCCTCCATGTCGGGCAGCATCGTCAACACGCCGCAGGCCCAGTCCGCGTACAACACATCCAAGGCAGGCGTGATCCACCTGACCCGCAGCCTGGCAGCCGAGTGGGCGCCGCGCGGGGTCCGGGTCAACGCCATCAGCCCCGGCTACACGCGCACGCTGCTGGTAGAAGACCTGCTGGCGACCCCGGAAGGGCAGGCCGTCATGCCGCGCTGGATGTCCATGACGCCGATGGGCCGCATGGCCGAAGTAACGGACCTGCAGGGCGCGGTGGTGTACCTGGCCGCGGAGGTCTCCGACTACATGACCGGCGCGGACATGGTGATCGACGGGGGCTATGCCTGCTGGTAGGCGGGACGCATATTTCTAGACAGGATTTACAGGATTGACAGGATAGAGACAAGCTAATCCGGTGAATCCTGTCAATCCTGTTCGATTTTAGCAAGACAGGATTTACAGGATTTACAGGATAGAGCCTAAATAATCCTGTGAATCCTGTCAATCCTGTCTGAATTCTAGAGGGGAATTCGATGGAAGAAGAGGTGCTGACGCGCGCAATCATAGGCTGTGCAATGAAGGTACACCGCACCCTGGGACATGGGTTTCTCGAGTCTGTGTACGAACACGCCTTAACTCATGAATTGGCAAAGGCGGGCCTGCATGTCGAGTGCCAGAAACCGATCAAGGTATGGTACGATGGCATCATCGTCGGCGACTTTCTCGCAGACATGCTTATCGAAGGCCGGATCATCATTGAGAACAAGGCCATTCATAACTTAACCCTGGCACACGAAGTCCAGCTCGTCAACTACCTCACAGCCACCGGTCTGGATATCGGACTGCTGATCAACTTCGGCGCCGATAGCCTGCAATTCAGACGCAAACACCGAACCTTCAAACCAACCTCAGTGAGACAGGATTGACAGGTCAAAGCTAATAATCCTGTGAATTCTGTCTATAGTCACCCAGACAGGATTGACAGGATGAAACCAAGCTAATCCTGTCAATCCTGTTAATCCTGTCCAATATCGGCCTGTGTGGTGCGATGTCGCCGGCGCAGCGCGTCGAGCAACTTCGGCATCGCGCGGGTGTAGGCCCAGTAGAGCGGGCGGTTCGCCACGTAGTCCCACGCGCCGATGTGCGGCACGAACTCGCCGCCAAACCCCTGCTTGAACCGGTACACGCCCCACATCGGATCGCGCTCGTCCAGCACGTCCGGCGCGCCCCACCAGTCGTAGCGCGTGCAGCCCGCGGCCTTCGCCCACTTGAGCGCGGCCCACTGCAGCGCATGGTTGGGCATCAGGTCGCGGCCCTGCGCGGTGGATGCGCCGTAGAAATACCATGCGGTCGGGCCGTAGCGGAACAGGATCAGGCCGGCCACCGGCGCACCCTCGACCTCCGCCAGCAGGAGATGCGCCAAGCCCGCAGCCATGAAGCGTTCCCAGATGGCGCGGTAATAGGCGAACGGGCGGACGAGAAAGCCGTCGCGCCGGCCCGTCTCGACGTACATCGCATAGAACGCGGGCAGGTCGGCCGCGCTCCCTGCGCGGACGGCCACGCCCCGGCGCTCGGCCAAGCGGATGTTGTAGCGCCACTTCGGCTTCATCGCGGCCAGCAGCGCGTCCTCGTCTAAGGCGACGCCCGATGCAGCGTCGCCCGCCAGGTCAGACATCATCGTGTTGCGAAACTGGATCTGCTCCGCGGACGGCCGCCAGCCGCGCCGCGTGAGCAACGCCTTGACCGTCGCACCCTCGGGCGTGTCGTCGCGCACGTCCGGATCGATCTTGATGAAGAACACGCCGGCAGCGCGTGTCTCCGCCTCGATACGCGCCAGGACCACATCGGCCAGTCCGAGATCCGACCAGTCGAGCAGCGGGCCTTTGGGCACATACCCGACTGCGGGTGACAGACGCGCCGGCAGCCGTCCCACCAGGCGGCGAAACAGCAAAGCGGCTGCCGCTACGGGCGGTGCCGCAATCGGCTGGCCGTCGCTGCGCCACAGCAGCCGCCTTGCGTGCCAGCCGGTTTGCAGCTTGGTCTCGCCCCAGGCCCAGCTCTGCAGGATGTGCGGCGCGGGCAGCGCAAGAAGCGCGGCGTCCCACTCGACGGCAGAGGTGACCGCAGTCACATCAGGCATGGGTCAGCCGCCTTCCTGGCCCGCGCGACGCACGCGCAACGCCAGCCGGTAGAGCGCATAACCGAACTGCGAGAGGGGCAGGTCCCACGCGCCGGTGTAGCGCACGACGCGGCCGCCGAACCCCTGTTTGAAGCGGTAGACGCCCCACAGCCCCCCCTCGCCCCAGCTCTCCGGCTCGGCGTAGGCCGCGGGATTCGCGCCCACCTCATCCGGGATGCCCCACAGGTCGTAGACTGTGCAGCCGCGTGCCCGCGCCCACTTGATCGCGGCCCATTGCAGCGCGTGGTTGGGCATGACGTTGCGGCTCTCGTCGCTGGACGCGCCCCACATGTACCATGCCATGCGGCCCAGCGCGAACACCGCAATCGCGCCGAGCATTTGTCCTTCATGCTCCGCGATCAGCCACGTCGCCAGATCGGACGGCACGAACAATTGGGTCGCACGCGCATAATAGGCGGCATTGTGAACGCCGAACCCATCGCGCGTGCCGGTGACATCGAACAGCCGCTGGATCGCCGGCAGGTCATCCGCGCCGCCCGCGCGCACGATGACGCCTTTGCGCTCGGCCAGCCGGATGTTGTAGCGCCACTTGGACTTCATGGCCGCCAGGATCCTCTCTTCGTCGCCGGCCAAGTCGATGTGGATGGTGCTGAGCGGCTGAACGCGCTGCGGGCTGGGCCGGAAGCCGAGACCCGTGAGGAGCGCGGCCGGCTCCGCGGACGCGGGCAGTTCCGGCTCGATCTTGATGAGTGCGGCGCGCGCCTTGCGGCTGAACTCGCGCGCCATCGTCAGCACCGCGCGCACCTGCTCGGCATCGGTCCAGTCCACGACCGGCCCCCGCGGAACATACGCCAGCATCTGCCCCCACGGCAGCCGGCGAAAGAGGATGCTGGCCCCGCCGAGGATCGGCGCGTCCGGGCTGGGGATGGTGCGCAGGATGGCGCGCTGCGCGGGCCAGCCAAAACCGGCCTTCAGTTCGGCCCAGCGGCTGGTTTGCAGGATATGGCCGGCCGGATGGCGCGCCAGAAAGGCATCCCACGCCTGGTCGGCCTCAGGGATGGGGCGGCCGGCGTGCGATTCGCGCTGCGTGATCCACACATGCTTCGGTTCAGGGACGTCGCGGTAGAGTGCGTCGAGGTCTCGGGTCATGCAGGGGATTATACCCGATGTGGGCGCGGGGGCACAGAACGCCGGTGATACAGCGCACAGGAGCAGTTCCGCATCCTCAGATGCGGAACTGCACGCTTAACCGGTGTCACCGTTTGCATCTGAGGATGCAAACTCCTCACCCTTTTAGACCCGCGGTTCGTACTCGATCCGCCGGCAGTCGATGGTGCCCGCCCGTACGTCGAGAAACGGCTGGCCGTCACGCACGCCGACCGTGCCGTAACCTGTCGCGGTGGAAAGGAAGGCGCGGAAGTCGCCGCGAACGGACGGCTTGAGGTAAAGCACCTTGTCGACCGCATCGTAGCGCGCGCCGCTCATGCCCTGCAGCAGCGCGTAGGACGCCATCGCGCGGGCATACCAGTGACCGCACTCGTACTCGTTGAACGGGTTGCGCACGCGGCCATCATACCGGTCGCGGACGGCCCGGACGATCTCCAGACCCTCGTCGATGCGGCCGTTCATCATCAGGTGCGACGCCACCTGGTACTCGATGCCCGTCCACACCTCGTTGCTGTAGACCATCGGCAGCGTCAGCGCGCCGCCCTTCGGCCACGTGCACAGCAGCAGCCCGGCCTCGTGGCCCAGCGCATACGTGGGGCGCTGCGGATTGGGGTAGTCGGAGAGGTCATGGCGGAAGTTGTAACGGTGCACGGCCAGCAGATGGCTCGTCACCTTCGCCTGGTCGAGGACCGGCGCCACGCTGCCGCACGCGCCCAGCCACGCGCCGAGCACGCCGTCCGACAGACACCCCGGCCCGTACTGGTACTTCGGTCCCTCTGCTTCCAGCAGTTCCCGCGCCTCCGGGGAGTAGCGCGTATGGTAGGTCCCGGCCTCCGTGGGATCGGGCGCGCGCAGCCCCTGCCACTGGATGCGCTGAATGAAGTACTCGCCGTCCCACAGCTCGCTCTCCATCGCGGCGCGGCCCTTCGCCAGAAGCTCACGATACGGCGTCGGGTCATCGCCCACGGCCTCGGCCATGCTCACCGCCGCCTGCAAGGCTGCGAGATAGAACGAAGTACACATGCCGTCGGGGCCCCAGAACTCGATGTCATAGGTGTTGTGGTGCGGCTCGACCAACAGGCCGCGGCCCTCCGGGTCCCAGGTGTCGATACAGTAGTTCAGGCTGAGCTTGATGGCGGGCCACATGCCCCGCAGCCACGCCGTATCGCCGCTGATGCGCCACTCCCGGTGAGCCTTGACGATGCCGCCCAGTTGGCCGTCGGCCGCGGCGTGGAAGTCGTGGACGATGGGGCGGATGGGCAGCGCAGAGCGGAACACCTGGTGCCCGTGCTCATCCTGGCTGGGCCCGAACTCGGTCTCGCGCAGCGTACGCTCCAGGTCGGGGAACAGGTGGGGCAGCGCCTGCGCGTAGTTCCAGACGTGGGTGCAGCTGCCGGGACAGCAGCCCCGGTTGTCGTGGCAGCCCTCCCAGGCCCACAGCCGGCCGTCGGCCTGGCGCAACAACGTGGGCGATTTGAGGATGGTCAGGTTGGCCGCGACTGCCTCGACCACCTCCGGCGGCAGCGTGGTGTCGTAGAAGCACTCCGCAAACGCCCGGCTCGCGTTGCGCAGCTCGTCGTAATGGATGCGCCAGTAGTCGGTAACGGCTGCGTGATCGGGGAACCGGCCCGCATACCATGGCCGGTGGTGCTGCCCGTTGCCGCTCTCCGGCATGTCCTTGCCGAAGCGAATATCAGTTTCCGGCACATACCACGCGAGGCGCAGGCGGATGACCTTCTTTTCGCCCGGCTCCAGGCGGAACGGCACGTAGAGGCTCCCGCCGGGGCTGGGGTCGCCCTCCACCGGCCCGGCCTCGGGCATCGTGCCGTCCTCCACGGTCTTCCAGGCAACCGTGATCGGGTCCCACCAGCCCCCGCGGAACCAGGCGCAATTGACTTTGACCGCCGCATCGTCGGTGCAGATGCTCATGGCGGCCTGCTGCCACGGCTTGTCCTCGGGCGCCGTCTGCCAGAGCGTGAAGCCGCCCGGCGCCGCGCCGACGCCGCGCTCGCCGTGCCAGGCCCGGTCCGCAGTCCACTCACCCGCGGCCAGGAAGTTCACCGCATGGTACGAGAAGACGGCCTCGACCGGTTGATCGGTGGGATTGGTAAACCGGTACTCGAGGCCCGCGACCGGCAGGCTGGAGTTGTCCGAGTCGCCAGGAATGAACGGGCTCCAGCCGGTGATTTCGGTGCGGAGCGGCAGCCGGTCATCCGCCAGGTCGACCGACGCGAACGGGAAGCGCGGCCGGAACTCGGCGTGCTCGTGTCGCGGCAGGCCGTAAGTTTTGCCGGCCCCGCCGTTGCCCGCGCTGCCGAACAGGTTGTCCCACGGAAAGAAGATCTTCCACTTGGGCACGGGTCCTTCCAGCACCAGCGCGGTGGGCTGCTCGCCACGGACATGCAGCGCCGCGAACACCATCGGCTCGTTGAAGATGTTCGGCTGCCCGCGGACGGAGACATGCGAAAGCGTGCCGCCGCCTTCGAGGCAGATCATGCCCGCGCCGATGCCGCCGAGGGGAAAGGCGACGTGGTCGAGGTTGTCTGCGGTGTACGAACCATTATAGGTTCTGGTCTGTGCCATGCATGCCTCCGTGATGTGCTGGTCTATACTCAGTCCAATGTGAAAGCCAGAGGCGACAGGATTGACAGGATTTACAGGAGTAATCCCGTCAATCCTGTCAATCCTGTCTCAGTTCTGACCGCGGTACTCACTCTAGAATCGGTTTAGCCTTTGAGCCCGGTGAGTGTGATGCCTTCGACTACGTACTTCTGTGCGAAGAAATAGAGGGTAATCATCGGGAGCAGGGATACGACCGATGCCGCCATCAGGTAGCCCCATTGCGTGCTGTAGAGGCCCTTGAACGATGCCAGGCTCAACGCCAGGTTGTATTTCGCCGCGTCATTCAGGATGATCAGCGGCCACAGGAAGTCGTTCCACCCGCGAATCACCGAGAAGACTGTCACGGTTGCCAGCGCAGGCTTCGACAGCGGCAAGATGATGCGCCACCAGATGCCGATATAACTGCACCCGTCGATCTTTGCGGCATCATCCAGCTCCGTCGGGATGGTCATGAAGAATTGGCGCAGCAAAAAGATGTAAAAGGCATCGCCGAAGAACGCCGGGACCAACAACGGCAGGTAGGTGTTGAGCCAGCCGAACTCCTTGAACATGATGAAGCGCGGAATCATCGTCACCTGTTCCGGCAGCATCATCGTCGAAAGCAACACCAGGAACAGCGCATTCTTGCCAGGGAACCGGAAGCGGGCGAAACCGTACACGATCCAGGAGCTGGCGAGGACGATCGCCGCCGTCCCCACGCCGGTCAGGAAGACCGTGTTCCGCAGCGCGCGGCCGAAGTTCATCAGGTCCAGCGCCTTAGGATAGTTCTCCCACAGGAAGGGGTCGGGAATCCACTGGGGCGGGTAAATCCAGATGCGCGCCTCGATCTTCAGCGAGGATGACAGCATCCAGAAGAAGGGCAGGGAAAAGAGAATCCCCAGGCCGGTAAGCAGGACATACCAAAGCGCCTTCGCCACCCATTTCTGTACACGGTGCCGGCTGACTCTGGGCGTGAGGGGTTGGCTGAGCGGCGCAAACGTTTCAGCGGTCGTCTTCATCGGGCCTACTCCTCCGTCAGCTCACTCTCATAGTAGACCCACCTCGTAGACAGGCGGAGCTGTATGAGCGTGAGGATGATAATGATGATGAAGAGGATCCAGGCCATCGACGCCGCGTAGCCCATGCGCAGCAGCTTGAACCCCTGTCTGAACAGGTAGAGTACGTAGAAGAGGGTGGATTCGCGCGGCCCGCCCTGCGTCATGACGTACGCCGAGGTAAACACCTGGAACGACCCGATGATGCCGACGATCATATTGAAGAAGATGACGGGTGTCATCATGGGCACCGTCACATTGCGGAAACGCTGCCAGGTGTTTGCACCGTCGATCTCAGCCGCCTCGTACAGGCTGCGCGGCACGCCCTGCAGCCCGGCCAGGAAGATGACCGCGGTTCCACCGACGCCCCAGATACTCATCAGGATAAAGGCCGGCTTGGACCATGCCTCATCCACCAACCAGCCCGGTCCGGGCAGCCCGATAGACCGCAGGAGGTGATTGATCAGGCCGAACTGGGGGTTGAACAGCCAGACCCAGAGGAGCGAGACTGCCACACCGGAAGTCACTGCGGGCAGATAGAACACCGTGCGATAGATGTTCATCCCCGGCAGCTTGACGTTGAGCAGCAGGGCGAGCAAGAAGGCCGCCATGAGGCCGAGAGGCACGCTGAACAGGGTGTAGTAGACCGTGTTATACAGGGACAGACCGAAGAGGCGGTCTCTGGAGAGGAGTTCGACGTAGTTTTCCAGGCCGCGCCAAGTGGGGGCCGTAATCAGCTCGTAGTCCATGAAGCTGAGGCCCAGTGACGCCAGGACGGGCCCCAGGGTGAAGATGAGAAAGCCGATTACCCAGGGGGTGACGAAAAAAATGCCCCAGCGTGCTTCCCGCGAAAGCCCTCGGCGGCCGGTGGTCCTTCCCGCGACGCTGTGAGTTGTGCCTGTCATAGACCATTCCTCTTTACCATCAAGACTTCGGCGGTCGGCACTCTACGCGAAGCAGATCCGCCGGCCGCCGAAATCTTAACAAAGAGACTGCTTTACTCGGCTTCTTCCTTGGCCAGCGCGTCCTCGATCTTGGGCTTGGCATCCGCCAGAGCTTCCTCAGGCGTCCGGTCACCGAAGATCGCTTCGTCAAAGGCCAGTTGCAGGGCCTCGGTGATGAGCGGATACTGCGTGCTGCGGGGCCGGGCGCGTCCGGTCGCCATGGCTTCCAGGAAGATTGCAAGCTGCGGCACTTTCGCCAGCCGCTGCTCGGCAATGCTCTTGCGGCCGGTCAGGGCGTAGCCGAACTCGGATGTATGCAACTGCCAGGTGTCGCTGGTGGTGAAGGTCATGAACGGCATGACCTGGGCGAGGTTCTTGCTTGCCGCATTGGCGGACATGAGCCAGCCGCCGACGCCGCTGATGTACTCGCCATCTGCCGGTTTCGGGAACTTCAGAATGTCCCACTTGAACTCAGGTGGATTCGACACTGTCAGATTCGCCAGGTCGAACGCACCTGTTGCGCTCATGATGACGACCTGCCCGTAGAAGGTGCCTTCGGGCCCGGCCTGCGCCACGCCGGAGCGCGGCCAGATCTTGTAAGTGTGGACCAGATCCTTGAGGAACTGGATGCCCTTGACGGCCGGCGCATCCGCGATGGTCACCTTCTTGGTGCTCTCTTCGTAGACATCGCCACCATTCATCCAGATCCAGGGCAGGATCATCCAGGTGGAGCCTTCACCCAGGCAGCACCACGTCTCGAAGCCCCACTGCTTCACGGCGTCCCAGTTGAAGTCGGCCTCGTTCGGGTGCTTGCCCGCCTGATCGAAGGTCAGCGCCTGCCCGACCGTGATCATCTCATCCCAGTTGGTCGGCAGCTCGACGCCCGCCTCAGCGATCTTGTCCATGTTGACGCGGAGCGCCTGCGAGTTCGTCTCGATCGTGGTGGCGTAGGTCTTGCCGCGCCACTGCATCTCGGCCAGGGCGGACGGGTAGAAGTCATCCAGGACTGACTTGGGGACGACTGCCTCGTCCAGTTCCGCGCAGAGCCCGCGCGAGGCGAACGTCGGCAGGTTGATGCCATCGACGGCAAAGATGTCCGGCAGCGTGCCGCCTGCCGCCGCGGTCTTGAACTTTTGCTCCCACTCGTCGGGGACGCGGGTGAATTTGAAGTCGGTGTCAGGGTGATCAGGAAGGAAATTCTCGGCCAGGAACTCGTTGATCTTGATGTTTTCGTCGAGGGGATGTGGCGTCCACATCTCGATGGTGACCTTCTGGCCCGCCGCGGGCTGCTCGGCAGGCTGTTCTGCTGCCGGGGCTTCGCCTGCGGGGGCTTGTGTGGCCGGTGCCGCTACACAGCCGGCAAGGAGCGTAGTGCCGGTCGCGGCTGCAAAGCCCAAAAACTGACGACGTGAGAACCTTCGCATCATTTCCTCCTTGTGTGAGAAGCGCGACGACGATCTTCTATGCAATGCACTGGCAGGAAAGGGGCTCCTGACATGCAAGGACCACAAGCTGGATAATGACATTATACAACCTGTATGTTCTAGGCGTCAACCTGTCTTAACAGGGCGAAATCATGTTGCACTCGTGCCTTCGGCCTGGCAGTTGAAACTGCGGCTACCACTGCAAAACCGACCTGCGTCGGTTAGTTTCCAGTCTGCGAAGGCAGACTTCGCAACGGTAGCCGCAACTTCAGTTGCCGGGTGGGTTCACCTGATGCACTCTGAAACCGCCCTGCTGTCTTAACAAGACATCCATGCATCGTGCTTCCTGCATTGGGTCCGTTTCAATTTCGGGGCAAGCAAGCATCCTGATCGGAGCAGCGCATTTGGCCGCGCCGCGTCGTCGAAGGATGCAGCCCGCTAGACCGCGGAGCGCCCTTCGACTACGGGCTGCGGCCCTCCGCTCAGGGTGCTCCGCTGAATTGCACCCCCTGCATTTTGCCGCTTTGACACCGCCTGCGCAGCGTGTTATTATCAGCGAACTAACGTGCGATAGCTTCCGGGCTGCGCACGTTTATCACGTATAGGTGCAGACATAGATGCAGGCAAACCTCGTTAACGGCTGGCGCGAAGTGCTGGCGCGCGTGTTCGACGGGTTCGAGACCGAATACGGCGTGATGCCGGAGTGGCTCGTCAACCCCGACACAAACCGGCGGCTCAAGCTCGACTGTCTCTACCCGGATATCGGCCTGGCCGTGCGCTTCGTCGGGCTGGAAGGCACCCAGCGCCGCCAGCGCAAGAGCGACGAAGAGGTCATGGCGGAGGCGGAGCGCGAGGATACGCGCGCCGCGGTCTGTCGCGCGCATGGCGTTGTCCTGGTCAGCATCGACCCGGACGGCGAGCCGCGCGTCGCGCTGCGCAACCTGGAGAGCGGGCTGGCGCGCGCAGCCGCGCAACTGGCTCAAAACAACCGGGTCGCACATGCGCGCAAGCAGAAGCTCATGCCGCTCATCAGCGTGGCGCGGCGCCGCGCCGGCGAGTTCACCGGCAAGCTCAATCCGCCAGAGAAGCTGAATATGTACGCGGAAATGTGGTGGGATCGCCAGGCTAACCTTGCGACCCAGGCGCCGGTCAAGAAGGGGCCGGTCAAGCCGCAGCCGTATCGCGTCGGCATGAGCGTCCACCATGAGCGCTTCGGGCCCGGCGAGATTACGGCCATCACGCCCGAAGGCAAGGACATGGTGATCGCGGTCAATTTCGTCACCGCAGGCGAGCGCACGTTCTACGCCAGCCTCGTGGTAGACAAGCTGCTGCCCCAATAATGCTCTCCAGCCAAAAAGGACTGCTGCCAGAGGAGGCAGAATGAAGCCGCAAACCATCATCCTCGACACCGACATCGGCACCGATGTGGACGACTGCCTGGCGCTGGCCTTGCTCCTCGGCTCACCGGAGGTAGAACTCGCCGCAGTCACGACCGTCTACGCGGACGTGCTGCTCCGCGCCCGCATGGTGCTGAAGCTGCTGGCGCTGCGTGGGCGTCACGATGTGCCGGTCGCAACGGGCGCACACTCGCCGCTGCTGGGCCGCGTGCCGATCTACTGGGGCGGGCACGAGGGGCAGGGGCTCCTGACCGAGGCCGACGCAACGCTCTGCCCGGTGGATGAACACGCGGTCGACCTCATCGTGCGGATGGTCATGGCGCGGCCCGGCGAGATTACCCTGCTGCCGGTCGGCCCGCTGACCAACATCGCGCTGGCCTTCCTGCGCGAGCCGCGGCTGGCGCAGAACGTAGCCGGGGTGACGCTGATGGGCGGGGTGGTGGGCGGCGCGGGCAGCCTGCACCTGCCCTGGGTGGAGCACAACATCCGCTGCGACCCGGAGGCCGCGCACGTCGTTCTGTCATCGGGCGCGCCGCTGCGCATCGTACCGCTGGATGTCACCACGCAGGTCCGCATCCGCCCCAAGGACGTGGCCCGCATCCGGCAGGCGGGCGATGCCTATCACGAGGCTGTTGCGCACCAGGTCGAGATCTACCCCGGCTTTGCCCACCGCGACTGGACCTTCCTGCACGACCCGCTCGCCGCGGCGAGCCTGCTCCAGCCTGACCTCGTCGGCTGGGAGCCGGTGCGCGCGCTTATCGAGACCGAAGGCCGTCATACCGCGGGGCAGATGCTCGTCGCCGCGCCGACCGAAGCCGCGTGCGCCACCGCGGACATCGCGCTGACCGTGGACAGTGAACGCGCCGAGGCTTTCATCGTGAGCCGGGTAGCGAGCTAAAAAGGCGCATGGCAACGGATCAAACGTTTATCCGTTCTGATCCGTTGCCGCGTGATTCGCGTGAAGGGCTGACGTTCCCCGGAACTCGTCCGCAGTCATGCCGAACAAGATCAGGGCATAATAGCGACCCCGCGTGTAGACCGCCTCCCGGACGACGCCTTCACGCACGAAGCCGAGCTTATCGTGGAGCCGCAGCGACGCCTCGTTGTAGCTGTGGACGCCCACGTTCACCTTGTGATAGCGCAGTTCCTCGAAGTAATAGCGCAGGATCAGGCGGATGGCTTCCGCAGCGTACCCGTTGCCCCGATACTCCTCCGCCACGTCCACGCCGTAGCTGAACGTGCCGTTGCGCCGATCGCAATCGTGGGTGCTGATGGAGCCGACCGGTTCGCCGGCGCGCGTTTCGATGACCCAGTGAAACGCGTCATCCTTGAGCTTCTGCCCACTCTGCTCCGCAGTCCAGGCTGCCACGGAAGCCAGCGATGTCGGCGGCCAGACGAAGTCAAGCTGGCGAGCGCGCTCGCTGTCCTGGTTCCAGCGGAAGAAATGCTGTGCATCCCCCGGCTCGATGCCCCGCAAGCAGATCGCCTCACCCTCCCAGTAATTCATGCCACCCGCCTCCCCTTTGTGCCCGGCCGGTTACATTCTGCCGGCTGTCCTTTAGACCTTCTTAAGGTTGTCTTGAGTTGCTTGTAAAGACCTCTGCGGCTCACATGCTGTACACTTGGGGCGTGCGTTGATAATCATGCATCATGATGTTCGATTAGACAAACAGATAGCACGCATGATGCAAAGTGACCTGCATACCAGGTGGCTGGGCACACCACCTGGCGTGCAGGTCATTTTGCAGCATCACAGCAGCGGGAGAAGCAACAGCATGGCGATCCTACAGACTCTTTTTGCCGCCCTGGCGCGCCAGGCCGGGCGACTGCTGAACACGGTGTTCGGCTGGGCCACGACGACGCTCTTCGGCAAGGTGCCCCAGGAGCGGCAGACGTGGTTGTCTGTGCTGGCGTTGGCCTCGGTGGCCTGGCTGGTGGTCGTCATCGGCGTGATCTTCCCGAAGGCAGGCGTGTTCCTGCTCTCGTTTGTGACGCTGCCCGAATGGGTGAACGACAACATGGTCCGGCTGGCGATGCTGGCGGCTGCGCTGCTGCTGCCCCTGGTCGTCGGCTTCGTGTCGCTCAAGCTGCTGGACCCAGAAGACCGACCCCAGGGCAAGGGCGCTACGGTCAAGGCGATCTTCCGGGGCTACCCTGCCACGCTCGCCATCTCGATTGCGCTCATCATGATGATCGTCTTCGTTCCCATCATGAAGATTCGCACGATGTTCAAGCGCTGGACAACCGAGCACCTACCGATGATCGTGGAAGAGCAGGATTACATGGACACGGTCCAGGATATCTCGGATGCCTTGAACAAGGCCGGATTCGAGGTCCGCCGGCAGCGGGCTGGCTGGATGCTGCGGCTACCGCTCAAAGTGATGACGACCCTCTCGGGCCGCGGGAGCCACAACCTGATTGCCGATAATCTGACGACGCTGGTCTCCAAGCGGCTGGAGCTAATCCTGCACCCATCGGACCTGGCGATCAACGGCAGCAAGTACGATGCTGCCCGTGCCCGCGCCATTGTGGCCGAACAGCTTTCCTTCTCCAGCGCCTATCTGACCTGGACGAAAGAAGCGAACCAGATGGAGGACCGGCTGGGCCGGCTGTGGGATCAACTGCGGGCGCGCTCGAATGGGTTCGTGCCGGAGGATCTGGCACTGGAACTTCATGAATTCGAACGCCACCTGCAAGAAGCCAAAATCCAGCACGAAGAATGGGAAGTGCTGTTTCGGGAGAAGCTGCTGGTGGAGCGGGGCCTGTTGCAGGTCATGGCAGGTGTGACTGACCGGCCCCAGGAGCCCAGCGAAGTGAATGCCCGTGATCTGGGCATGCGCAATGTAACAAGCGCGGCAGAGGGCCAATCACGCAGCCGGGTCATGCAGGTTGCTTCGCTCCTGGCAGCTATTGCCGTGACATGGTTCATCCGGGGACGCAGGATATGAACGAACTCAACAGGATGAACTGGAAGAGGTCCACGAGGATGTGGAAGCCCTCAAACGGGTGGCCGGCAGCCCGGCCGCTCCAAACAATATGCCGCAGTATACTTGATGATAGCAGGAGAGAATCACTATGTTAAGAAGAAAGAATCGTGATATGGAGAAACGGGTTCGGCAGATTCGTGAGGCCGTCATGGAACGCTGGGAGAAGCTGAGCGACCGTGACCTGGAAACCCTCGGCAACACCTTCAACGAGTTGCAGGAGATGCTGGGCAAGCGGTATGAGCAGAAGCGTAAGCAGGCGCGGGTAGACCTTAAGCCGCTGATGTCGGCTGTCGAGGCGAAGCGGGAAGTGCTGGATGACGTGGTCTCGACGGCCACGCAGCAGATAGGCAAGCAGGCGGGTGCATTGACCGTACAGGCCGGCAAGACGATGCAACAGAAGCCGTGGGTTGCGGCCCTGGCCGGCATGGCGTTTGGCCTCCTGGTGGTCTTTACCGTAGGCCGCCGCTACCTTGTGGAGAAGTAATTCCTACCTTGCAGCAGGGACGGGTTGACAACCCGTCCCTGCCGTTTTCGCAACTGTTCAGCGTTACCTCGGCACACCCACCAACCCGGGTTTGTAATGGTGAACAATTACCTGCTTTGGAACGATTGACGGGCCCGCGAGGAGATGCTAGAATCGGGCCGTAACCCTTAGCCCTGAACCAGCATCTGACCTATGGACAGACTCGCACATTGCGGGCTGACCACCAACCGCCGGCCCTGCGCCGGTCACCTCAAAAAGGAGGTCCGGACCTGATGGCGCTCCTGAATGCGCAGATTCGCAAGGAAGTTACTGAAGTCCTGGCGGACGTAGCCAACCCCGTAACCTTCAAGATGTTCACGCAGAAGTTCGAATGCCAGTATTGCAAGGAGACCCGCGAGCTCATCGAGGAAGTCGCCGAGTTATCGGATAAGCTCTCCGTGGAAATCTACGACTTCGAAGCGGACAAGGAGCTGGCTGATAGCCTGGGCATCGACAAAGTGCCCGGCGTCGCGGTCGTCGGCCAGAAGGACTACGGCATCCGCATGTTCGGCATCCCCTCCGGCTACGAATTCGGCAGCCTGATCGAAAGCATCAAGCTGGTGTCCGAGGGCGAGTCGGGGCTGTCGGCTGACACAAAGAAGATGGTCGCAAAACTCAAGCAGCCGACCACCATCCAGGTCTTTATTACCCCTACCTGACCGTACTGCCCGCGAGCCGTGTTGCTCGCGTACCAACTGGCAATGGAGAGCGATCTCATCACCGCCCACATGGTCGAAGTAGTGGAGTTCCCGCACATGGCCGTCAAGTACGACGTCATGGGCGTGCCGCGCACGGTCATCAACGAAACCATCCAGATCGAAGGCGCTGTGCCGGAGCCGATGCTCATGCGCGAGTTCGCCAAGCTCCTTGAAGGATAGGGCCACAGCCCACTTGACGCCCGCACAGGCATACAGTATAGTCGCGGGCGTCAATCCCAATGCAACGGCAAGCTGAACACAGGAGGCATCCGTGAGCACGACAGAGGCAGTGAAACCGGCAGCCAACAAGGGCGGGGGCCTGGCGGGCATCGTCGTAGCCGACAGCAACATCAGCTTTGTTGACGGCACGAACGGCATCCTGGAATACCGCGGCTACGATATCCGGGTGTTGGCCGAAAACAGCACGTTTGAGGAAGTCGCCTACCTCCTCTGGAACAACCGGCTGCCCACAGCCGACGAGCTGGATGAGATGAAACGCCAGTCGCGGGCCTGCCGCTTCATGCCGCCGGAGATCTTCCCTGCGCTGCGCAACATGCCGCGCAATGCCGACCCGATGGCTGTCATGCGCACGGCGGTCTCCATGCTGGCGCACTATGATCCCGAATCAGAGGACAACACGCCCGAAGCGCACCAGCACAAAGCATGCCGCCTGCTGGGCCAGATTTCGGGTGTCATTGCCGCTTTCGAGCGCATCCGCCGCGGGGACGAGCCCATCAAGCCGCGCATGGACCTCGATCACGCCGCAAACTTCCTGTGGATGCTCACGGGCGACGACCCGGATCCCCAGGCCGCCAAGGCGCTGGACCAGTACCTGCTGCTCCTGGCCGAACATGAGCTCAACGCCTCCACCTTCACTGCGCGCGTGATTGCCTCGACCGGCTCCGACCTGCATTCCGCCATCACCGGCGCGCTGGGCGCGCTGAAAGGCCCGGCTCACGGCGCGGCCGTGCAGGAGGCCATGGAGCAATTCCTGGAAATCGGGATGGTGGAGAATGTCGAGCCGTGGTTCAAGGGTCTGGAAGGCACGGGCCGCCGCGTCATGGGCATCGGCCACCGCGTGTACAAAGTGCGTGACCCGCGTGCGGGCGCGTTGATGGTCAACGTGCAGAAGATGGTGGAAGCCACCGGCGAGCGCGCATGGTATGACATTGCGCGCCGGCTGGAAGAGGTCGCGATGCAGGACGAGTACTTCCGCTCGCGCAACCTCAGCGCGAACGTGGACTTCTACTCCGCGCCGCTGCTCTATTCCATTGGCATCCCGGTCGACGCATTCACCTGCATGTTCGCGATGAGCCGCATCGTCGGCTGGACCGCGCACGTCTACGAGCAGCAGTCCAACAACCGACTCATCCGCCCGCTGTCCAACTGGACCGGCGAACACCAGTTGCCCTGGGTGCCGATCGCAGAGCGGCAGTAGGTTCGCTTTGAGAAAACGGGTTTCCCGGCGAAACGAAGTTTCGCACAGAAACCCGTTTTCTTCTAGAAACCCGCTTTCTGAGGTCAAACGAAGTTTGGCACGAAAGCGGGTTTCTGATTTACATCCAATGCTGCTGCTTGGCAAAATAGAGCAGCTCATCGCGAAACTGCGGCGCAGCGATATTCACCAGGGCCTTAACCCGCTCGCGGATCGTTCGAGCGAACAGATCCGCCACCCCGTACTCGGTCACGACATAGCGCACGTGGTTCCGCGTGGTCACGACCCCCGCGCCGACCTTCAGCGTCGGCACGATCCGGCTGATTGCCCCATCCTTTGCCGTCGCAGGCAGCGCGATAATCGGCACGCCGCCCGGCGACCGCAGCGCGCCGTAAATGAAGTCGAACTGCCCGCCCACCCCGCTGTAGAACTGCGTACCCATCGAATCCGCGCATACCTGGCCGGTCAGGTCCACCTCCAGCGCAGAGTTGAGGGCGACTTGCTTCGTGTTCTGCGCGATGACAAACGGGTCATTCACGTAGTCTTGCGGATGAAACTCGAAGAACGGGTTGTTATCCATGTAGTCGTAGAGCCGCTGCGAGCCGAGTGCAAAGCCCGCCACGCACTTGCCCTTGTGAATCGTCTTGGCCGCGTTCGTCAGCACGCCGGCCTCGATCAACTCGATGACGCCATCAGAGAACAGCTCCGTGTGTACGCCCAGGTCCCGTTTATCCTTCAGGTAGAGCAGCACTGCGTCGGGAATCTCGCCGATGCCCATCTGCATCGTCGCGCCATCGGGGATCAGGTCCGCGATGTGCATGGCAATCTGCTTCTGCAACTCGCCTGGCGACCCCATCGGCACCTCGACAATCGGGTAGCTGACCGGCACGACATGGGTCAGCCGGCTGATATGGATGAAGCTGTCGCCCAGCGAGCGGGGCATCTGGTCGTTGACCTCCGCGATGACGATGTCCGCCGCCTCCGCCGCGGGCTTGGTCAGCCCGACCTCCACACCGTAAGTGCAATAGCCGTGCTCGTCCGGCGGTGAGCAGTGAATCATCGCGACTTTGGGCTTAAGCAGGCCGGGATCGCGCAGCGCGCGCGGAATCTGGCTGAGCAGGATGGGCGTGAAGTCCGCGCGGCCCTCGTTGACGGCCTTGCGCACGTTATGGCTGATGAAGAGCGAATTGACGCGGATGTGGCCCGCCATCTCGGGCTCCACGTACTCGGCGGGCCCGATCGTCAGGACCTGGATGATCTCCACATCCTCGAGTTGCGGCGCCCGACGTACGAGCGCGCCGAGCAGTTCTTTGGGCACGCTGCAGTTGCCGGTCATAAACACGCGGTCGTGCGACTGGATAGCCTCCACCGCCGCATCTGCGGAGCACAACTTGTTGTGGTAAGACGCGGCCCTCATGCCTCACCTCCGAGCGAACTCCGCAGCGCCGGATGCACAATCTCGCCGTTGTGGACGTTCAGACCGTGGCGCAAGACTGCATCATCGGCCAGGGCCTGGGCCAGTCCCTTCTGCGCAATCTCCAGGATATAGGGCCAGGCCGCGTTGTTGAACGCGTGCGTCGTCGTGCGCGCGACCACACCGGTCATGTTCGGCACGCAGTAGTGAATCACGCCTTCCTCGATGTAAGTGGGGTTCTGGTAGGTCGTGGGCCGGCTCGTCTCGACGCAGCCGCCCTGGTCAATCGAGACGTCCATGATGACCGAGCGGGGCTTCATCGTCTGGACCATCTCGCGCGTGACGAGGTGCGGCGTACGCGCACCGGGGACGAGCACCGCACCGACCAGCACATCCGCCCGCTTGACGGCCCGCGCGATGTTGAAGTCGTAGGCGACCATCGTGTCCGCCTGGCAGCCGCGCTCTTCGAGCGCCTGCAGGCGACGTACGTCCGTATCCATGACGGTCACATGCGCGCCCATGGCGCCGAAAAGGCGGGCCGCGTTGCTGCCCACGATGCCCGCCCCCAGGATGACGACATGCGCCGGCGGCACGCCCGGCACACCGCTCAGGAGGATGCCGTGGCCGCCCTCGTTGTTCTGCAACAGTTGGGCCGCAATGGGGGGGATCATCCGCCCGGCAATCTGGCTCGGTGCGGCGAGCACCGGCAGGTGGCCGTCCGGCTCCTGGATGGTTTCATACGCAATGGCCGTCACCTTGCGCTGGAGCAGCGTCTCGACCTTGCTCGGATGGGAGACTGCCAGGTGCAGGAAGCCGACCAGGATGTGTCCTTCCTGCAGCAGGTCGAACTCAGGCAGCGTGGGCCGCGACACGGTGAGTATCATCTGGGCCCGGCCGTAGACTTCTTCGACCGAGTAAACAATCTGGCCGCCCGCCGCACGATAGCGCTCGTCCTCGAAGCCGCTGCCTTGCCCGGCGTCGCGCTCGACATAGACGCGATGGCCCAGTCCGGTGAGGATTTCGACGCCCATCGGCGTGAGGCCCACGCGATAGTCAAAGGGCCGGCGTTGCTTGGGGATTCCGATGTCCATGGGTTCCTCCACGTTGAGGGATTGCAGAGATCCAGCAGGTGTCTTGTGCAGTGCAGTATATCACAGATGGTCTCGCAAAGCGGGACTTAGCGAGGGCCGGCCCAGGCGCATGCCTGCCAGGAATTCCAAAGTAGCCACCTGCGGAGGCACCCTGAGCGGAGGGCCGGCCCTCTTTTTAGGCCGGCCCGCAGTCGAAGGGCGCCGGGGCATGCCGGCCCAGAGGGCAGCATCCTTCGACTGGCGGCCGCCTGTCACCAACGTTGAGCCGTTCACCCGCTCAGGATGCTTGCGTGTCCATACGTTTGGAATTACTGGCCTGGCTGCAAGCCGGTTTGACAAGCCCGCGTTCTCACGGCATACTGTAACCCCTTTCACATTCGAGCCGTTCCCACCATATACACAGTAGAGGTAATCTCATGTCAAGCATCGTGTATTACGCTTCCCCGCGCCAGACTCGTCTGGACGCCAACGAGACGCTGCCCCTCAAGCTGGACCGGATCGTGGACAGCCTGCACATTCGCGACCGGGTCAGAGGCGAGAGTGTCGCCATCAAGATGCACCTGGGCGGCAACGTCGGCTATTCGACCCTGCACCCGGTGTTCGTGCGCAGGGTCGTGCAGGCCGTCAAGGACGGCGGCGGCCGGCCCTTCATCGTGGACCTCAACTGGTCCGCGGGCAACGCCGCGGAACGCGGCTACACCGCGGAAACGGTAGGCTGCTCGGTCTTCCCGACGGGCGGGCTGGACGAACACTACTACTACCGGCACACGCACCCGTTCAAGAACATCACCGATTGGATGGTGGGCGGAGGCATCCAGGATGCCACGTTCCTCATCGACCTCGCGCACATCAAGGGTCACCCCTCCTGCGGCTTCGGCGGGGTGTTCAAGAACCTGGCACTGGGTTGCATGATGCAGCCCACCCGCAGCGCGATCCATGACACCTGCCACTATGATCCCTATTGGTTCCCCGAGCTGTACCCGGACCCGGTGGTGCGCGACGCCATCATCGCTTCGTGCCCGCACGGCGCGCTGGTCAAGGACAAGCTGAATCCGAACGACCTGCACCTGCACTTTGACAACTGCAACCAGTGCGGCCGCTGTTTGAAGGTCGCGCCGGAGGGCTCGCTGAAGATCGACCCGGTTAACTTCTGGGCCTTCCAGGAGGCGTGCGCCATCTCGGTCAGCCTGAGCCTGTCCACCTTCGCGCCGGGCAAGACCACCTTCATCAGCGTCGGCACGCACATGACGCCGGTCTGCGACTGCTTCGGGTTCACGGGCATGCCCATCTTGCCCGATGTGGGCATCTTCGGCTCGGACGACATCTGCGCCGTCGAGCAGGCATCACTGGACGTGATTGCGCGCGAGAAGCTGATCCTGGAGAACGTGCCGCTCTCGATGGAGCCGTGGTATGCCGAGGGCCATCCCTTCCAGCACCTGCACGGTCCGCTGAAGGACCCGTACAAGGTCGTGGAGTACGGGGAGAAGCTGGGGCTCGGCACGCGCGCGTACGAGTTGGTGGACGTCATGCCGCTCGGCCAGGTCAGCCGCGCCCCGTTGGGCTATGTGAACTTGCAGGCGGCGTGACGCGAGGATTGCTCGTTGCCTGGGGCGGTTTCATAGTGCGTCGGGTGGACCCACCTGGCAACTGAAGTTGCGGCTACCGTTGCGAAGTCTGCCTTCGCAGACTGGATAATAACCGACGCAGGTCGGTTTTGCAGTGGTTGCGCAGCAACCCGGTGGCCGCAGTTTCAACTGCCAGGTGGTAGGTACGGCTGCAACATGACTTCACCCTGGCTTGTTGCCTGGAAAGGTTTGACAAATTGAGGCCAGCCCGCGGTTTACTGCCACGTTAGCGTGTGGTATGATCTTTGCGAGGCAGCACAGCGGGAGGTCAGAGACAGATGAACGGGATAGACGATACGCTGTTGGATGAAATCGTTAAGCGCATTGTAGCTACCAGCGATCCACAGCAGATTATCCTGTTCGGTTCACAAGCGCGCGACGATGCCGGCCCCGATAGTGACCTTGACATTCTGGTCATCAAAGACGAGGTAGCATCGCCCCGCGCTGAGTCGGCGCGCATCTATCGTGCGCTGGCCGGGTTGCGTGCACCGGTAGATATCGTGGTGGTCCGTGCGGACTATGTTCGCCGCCATCGCGACTTGGTGGGCACGGTTGTGCGTCCGGCTCTTCGCGAGGGAAGGTTGCTCTATGCCCGCTGATCGCGACGGACTCGTCGACGAACTGGCAGCCGAGTGGCTGCGTCGGGCGCGGGCCGATATGACCGTTGCGGCGCTGACCGATGACGAGCGGATTGCGCCCGAGATCGCGGCATTCCACGCACAGCAAGCCGCCGAGAAGGCGCTCAAGGCTGTATTAGTCAGGCGTCAGATTGACTTTCCGCACACGCACTCCATCGGCGTGCTGTTGACGCTCTGTGAAGATGCTGGACTGCCTGGCGTGCAGGACCTGACTGACGCCAGCGGTCTGACGCGTTATGCGGTGGCTGCGCGCTATCCTACTCAGGACGAACCTGTGAGCCGTCAGGAGGCGAGTGAAGCAGCTACATTGGCCGCACAGGTCTTCGTTTGGGCCTTCACCCAAATCCAGGCATTGAATAGAGGCTGAAGCGGTTCACCCGCTCAGCCACCGCGCAATCTCCGCCTTGACCGCGGCCGCGTCCGCCGGCAGCTCCACCGGCGGGTTGCGGTGCCGTGCGACCACATCGGCCGGCGTCCCCTCGTGATAGCCCACCTTGAACTCGCTGAACTTGAGCCCGTGCGCGGTCGAGATGACCACGACGCGCTGCCCCGGCTGGATCGTGCCCGCGGCGGCCAGCTTGCGGGCGACCGCCAGCGCGACCCCCGTGTGCGGGTCGGTGTACAGCCCGGCCCGGTCGGCCAGCGCGGCCGCATCCGCCAACTCGTCTTCGTTCGCCTGTTCCACAACCCCGTCGAAGTCACGCAGCGCGCGGGCCGCCTTCTCGTAGCTGACCGGGTTGCCGATACGGATGGCGGATGCAGCCGTCGCGCCTGCGGTCACCGGCTCCAGCCGGTCGAACCCGCGGCAGTAGGCCAGGTACAGCGGGTTGGCCCGCTGCGCCTGCGCAGCAACCAGCCGGGGCCGCCGGTCGATGACCCCCAGCTCCTGCGCCAGGGCCAGCCCCTTCGCCAGCGCGGAGATGTTGCCAAGGTTGCCGGAAGGCAGGATGATCCAATCGGGGACCGTCCAGCCAAGCTGCTGGACGATCTCGATGCCGACCGTCTTCTGCCCCTCGACGCGCAGCGAGTTCATCGAGTTGGCGAGATAGATGGAGTTGTCGCGCGTCACTTCCTGCACGATGCGCATGCAGCCGTCGAAGTCGGTGTCCAACGCCAGCACGCGCGCGCCGTTGGCAATGGGCTGGATGAGCTGCGCGGTCGTGATCTTGCCCCTGGGCAGGAAGACCAGTGCAGGGATGCCCGCAGTCGCCGCATACGCGGCGAGCGCAGCGGAGGTGTCGCCGGTGGATGCACACGCGACCGCCCGCACCGGGCAGCCCGTCCGCGCCATCATCTGGTTGACTGCGCTGACGAGCACCGTCATCCCCAGGTCCTTGAACGACCCGGTATGACTGACCCCGCACTGCTTGACCCATAGCTCCGGCCCGACGCCCAACTCCCGGCCCAGCCGCGGAACGGGCAGCAGCGGCGTGTAGCCCTCGCCCAACGTAACGATGTGCTCCGGGCTGACCTGCGGCAGCACCCATTCGCGCCTGGCCCAGACGCCGGAATGCACGTGGCCGCTCCCGATGGCCGAGCGCGCGGTGAACCGGTCGCGCCACGCCGCGCCGGACCCGGCCGCGGCGAGCGCGGACGTGTCATGCACGACTTCCAGCAGGCCGTCACACGCCGGGCAGCGATAGATCACGTCCAGAACGTTATAGCGGCCGGGACAGCCGCGAATGCACTGATACCAGGCAGAGTAACTCACAGACACCTCGCACGGGTGGGGTCGAACGTGCGGCAGTGTATCATCGCGCGCCCATTTGAGCAAAGCGCCCATGAGAAACCACGAAAGATGCGGAGCACACGGAAACCGAAGAGGATTTTATACTTCCGCGTGCTCCGCGTTTTCCGTGGTTCCTTCCGTGTGGGGTGCGTTTCACGCTGGGGGCGCGGCCATCGCGGATACGCGAATGGCGCTGCGGCGCTGGGCACGGATACACGAATATCCCGCCGCGGCGCACACGATTCGCGTATTCGTGGCGCGCCAGCGCATTCGTTTATTCGCGATGGCCGCGTTCGCCCCCAGTATGAAACGCGCCCTTCCGTGTGCCGTGCCTTTGCAGCAGGTGACGGAGTAGCGTAAAATCAGAGCAGGAGGGACGTATGGCAGAACACATCCGGTCAGTCGTGACGACGATCATTCCGCAGACAGTGATGGAGGGCGCGGGCGTGCGGCTCAAGCGCAGCTTCCCCTCACGCATCCTCGATTTCCCCGACCCGTTCCTGCTGTTCGACCACTTTGGGTCGGACAATCCGGCAGATTACCTCGCCGGGTTCCCCATGCACCCGCACCGCGGCATCGAGACGGTCACGTACATGCTGGCCGGCGCGGTGGACCACAAGGACAGCCTGGGCAACGCAGGGACCATCTATACCGGCGATGTCCAGTGGATGAGCGCGGGCGGCGGCATCCTGCACGAGGAGATGCCCCAGCGCGGGGAGAACGACCGGATGGAAGGCTTCCAGCTCTGGGTGAACCTGCCCGCAGCCCTGAAGATGTCGCCCCCACGCTACCGGGAAATTACTGCCCGGATGATCCCCATCGTCGCCGGTCCCGGCGGCGTGACCGTCCGGGTCATCGCGGGCGAGTACACCGGCACGCGCGGCCCGGCCACCGAAATTGCTGCTGACCCGACCTATCTCGACGTCACGGTGCCCGCGGGCGTCACCTTCACGGAACCCGTCGCCGCAGGACAGACCGCGCTGGCCTACATCTTCGAGGGTGCAGGCAGCTTCGGGGGCAGTGCGCCGCTGGCCGCCTACCGGTTCCTCGTGTTGAGCGACGGCGACGCGGTGCAGGTGCAGGCAGGTGCAGAGGGCGTCCGCTTCCTGCTGATGACGGGCCAGCCGACCGGCGACCCCATCGTGCGCTACGGCCCGTTCGTGATGAACACGCGCGAGGAAATCCTGCAGGCGCTGGCCGACCTGCACGACGGGACGTTCGTCAAGAGTTGACGCTGATCTTCGGGTGTTAGTTGCTGTAGCTCGGTGTTCTCACGCGTAGGAAAACAGATGACGGAGCCGACTTCGTTCACCCCCACTGACCTCGCCACGTATATCCGGGAATCCGGCATCGCCGCGGAGATCGTCCCGATGACGGTGGAGACGCCGACCGTGCCGGCGGCAGCCGCTGCGTTAGGCGTCACCGCCGCGCAGATCATCAAGTCGCTGCTGTTCATCGTGCGCGACACACCGTTGCTGGTCATCGCCTCAGGCGACGCGATCGTAGACCGCCGCGTGCTGGCCGAGCGGCATGGGGTGGGCAGGAAGCAGGTCAAGCTGGCCGACGCCGCGACCGTGCTCGCGCTCACCGGCTACCCGGTCGGCGGAGTGCCACCGTTCGGCCACCGCCAGCCCGTGCCGGTGCTGCTGGACAGGGCAATCCGCGGCTGGGACGTCATCTATGGCGGCGGCGGCGATGACCGGACGCTGCTGCGCGTGACGCCGGACGAACTCGCGCGGGTGACGGCTGGGGAGTGGATTAACCTCTAAACCACAAAACGTTGTGAACTTGTGCTCGTAAACGCCACTTGACAAAACAATCCTTCTAACTTACAGTATGTCTAGACTGGCTAGACAGGAGAGTAGTCATGAAGGACTGGCAACTGCAAAATGCCAAGAACAAGTTGAGCGAAGTAGTGGATATAGCTTTGCGCGGTGAGCCGCAAGTCATCACCCGGCACGGGACACCGGTGGCTGTTGTGCTGTCTATAGTCGAGTACCGCCGCCTCACTGCCGCGCAGGGCAAGCTATCCGCTTTCTTCGCCGATTCACCGCTGGCAGGCGTCGAACTGGATCTGGATCGGGATCAAGCCCCGCCGCGGGAAGTGCTCGCGCTATGAAGTACCTGCTGGATACGTGCGTCATCTCGGAACTGATCCGCAAGCAGCCAGACCCACGCGTTGTCGCCTGGGTGGATAGTCTGCATGAGAGTGAAGCCTTTCTCAGCGCCATCACTGTCGGCGAGATTAAACGCGGCGTGGAGAGACTGCCCCAGTCCGATCGCCAGGCTGCAATACGCACCTGGCTGGAGCAGGAACTTCTGGTGCGATTCCAGGGTCGTATCTTGCCGCTTGATGCCGCAGTGATGCTTGCCTGGGGCCAGCTTATGGCAGCCAGTGAGCAGACAGGGCGTCCGCTGCCCGCGTTCGACTCGCTGATCGCTGCGACTGCACTGAGTGGCGGATTGGTCGTGGCAACGCGCAACGTGGCCGATTTCGCAGGCACGGGCGTGTCGATCTTCGACCCCTGGTCGGCCTGAAATGGTGCGCAGCGTGAGAGGAGTGCCCAGGTGCAGTTAGCAGGGCTTGTGTTCGGACTGACAGCCTTCCTGAGCATCTGGCTCGGCCATGTGGCCGTGCGCGAACTGGAGTACCGGCTGGCGTGGCTGCCCTGGCCGCTATTCCTCAGCGCGGGACTGGCTGCGCTGGCCGCGTCGTTCGCCGTGGATGCGCGCCTGCTCAGCGGCAGCCTCGGCATCTTCGGCATCACGCTTCTGTGGGATGCGCTGGAATGCGTGCGCCAGCAGCGCCGCGTCGTGCGCGGCCATGCACCCGCCAACCCGCAGAATGCCCGTCACCGGCGGTTGCTCAAATCGCACACTGTAGGGATGCCATGAACTTCACCGGATTGCTTGCCGGCCTCGCTACGCTCATCCTGATCGGTTTGGGCTTCGCCTGGGTCATTCGGGTGGAGCGTCATCTCGGCTGGCAGTGGTGGCCCTATGTGATGGCAGCCGGCTTGCTCCTGCTGGTCATCTCGTTGTTCATGAGGAGCTTCTGGGGTTCCGTGCTGACCGGCATCCTCGGCGCATCACTGGTCTGGGGGAGCACGGAACTGCCGGAGCAGGCCGAGCGCGTGCGCAAGGGCTGGTTCAAATCCAATCCCAACCCCAAGTGCCTGCCCCCGCTGGCGGACCGGATCGAACGCTGGCCGCGACCCAGGCTGTAGACATGGTCACCGGCTGTCTGATCGACATCAAAACTCACCCTGCATGCTCTGGGCGTACCCCGTCAGTTCCACGTAGCCATATCCGCTGACCGACTGCTCCCCGCGCACGCCTTCCACGCGCACCGCGCCCTCCCAGTAACGGTAGGAGATGTCCATCTCCTGGTCGGCCAGCAGCGGCGTGACCTCTAGTCGCAACCCGGCGGACGGCACGGCGACCGTCCAGGCTGCGGGATAGACGCCGCCGCTGCGGGGACTGCGCCACTCGCCGGCGGGGGTGATGCTGAAGTCCTGCGGGCCGAGCGTGCGCGTGCTCCCATCCACGTCGATGAGCGTGCCGCTGGAGAAGGCATCCACGCTGCCGTCCGCACGGCGCAGCTGGAAGACCATCAGCTCGGTCTGGTCGTCCAGCTGGATGCTGAACCAGTCCCAGCCGACCTGCTCCGGACCGAGCGCGCTCGTGCTGAACTCGTGGTCCATCCACGCCAGTCCTGTCACGGCGAACGTCTGCCCGCGCACGGTCACGCTGCCCTCCGCGGCGATGCGCGTCAGGCTGTAGTAGTACGAGGCATTGCCCGGCTCCGGCCCCTTGCGGCTGTAGCCCCGGTCGCCCTGCAAGGCCGGCGGTTTCCGGTTGAGCAGGGTCAGTTGCAGCGCAACATCTTCCGCGGCCGCAGTCAGGGCCACGGGGCCACCCGAACCCGTGGCCCCCTCGACCGACCAGTCCTCCAGCCACACGCGGTAGGGCTCAGCCTGCGCGCCCGCGATGCCGGCCGAGCCGCGCGCCAGCTTCTCGAAGGAGTGGTGTGTCCGCCCCGCAACATCGGTGAGCGCAAAGTGGGCCATGTAGACCTGCTCGGTGCCCCAATCGGACTCCCGCGCCGATCGCTCCGCCGGGGGCAGCAGCGCGCGGCGGAAGAAGGTGAGCTGGAAGCCGAAGTGCTCGCCCGTCTCCCCGGTCAGGTTGCCCGTGTAGTACCACCACTCGGTCTGGAAGTCGTCGTGCGGGCCGTGGTCAGCCGGAAAGACCAGGTCGCGCGGTCCCTCGGCGCGCGCAAAGCCCGTCGTATCTGCGGGCGGGGCGGCGGCCACCAGGCTCGCGCGCAGCGGCGCGGCCGTTCGCGGCCAGAAGAGCCAGGCTCCTATGACGACAGCTGCGATCACCAATCCGAAGAGCAGCGTAATCTTCAATCTTCCATCTTCAATCTTCAATCGTCAGTCTCCTCGCAGCGCCTCGGCCGCAGCCATCCGGCCCATGCGGATCGCGGGATAGACGCCGGCCAGCAGCGCCGCAACGACGGCCAGTGCCAAAGCCTGGGCAAACACGAGCGGGTCCGCATAGAGCTGCATGGTCCAGCCGAACGAACGGCGGTTGATGATGAAGATCAGCACGACCGCCAGTGCAAACCCGGTCGGCATCGCCAGCAGCCCCGCGACCGCGCCCATCAGCCCCGTCTCCATCAGCACCAGCCCGCGGAACTGGCGCACGGTCAACCCGACCGCGCGCAGCACGCCGAACTCGCGCGCCCGCTCCAACTGCAAGGACAGAAGCGCGCTGAGCACGCCGATGAAGGCCACGATGGCAGCCAGCATCTGTAGCGCGCCGGTGATGGCGAACGCCCGGTCAAAGACAGCCAGCGCCTCTGCGCGCAACGCCGCATTGGGCCGTACCACAACTCCCTGAACATCGCTCAGCGCGTCGCGCAGGCCCGCCACCACCGCGTCCACGTCCGCGCCCGGCTCCACGACCAGCAAGGCCGCAGTCACGGTCGCGTCGTTCCAGTGCTGCCGGTACAGGTCCAGCGTCATCATGACCGCGCCCTGGCTGCTGGAATAATCGCGGTAGATGCCCGCAACCGGGAAGACCTGCGGCCCGGCGTCCGTGTAGAGCGTGACTGTCGCGCCGCGCGGCGGCAGGCCGAGCCGGTTGGCCAGCGGCTCGCTCGCCAGCACCGCGCCCGCCTTGACCGCCGCAGCCACTTCCGCCCGGCTCCCATCCGTGGACACGAAGAGCCGCGGCCCGGTGAGGTCCTCGTCGGAAACCGCCGACACCAGGATCGCGCCGTCCGGCGACCCGACATCGACCGAGCGCAGGACATCCCAACGAGCGACGCCCGGCCACCGGCTGGCAATCTCGACCACGCGCGGGTCCAGCGGCGCAGCAGAACGCGTCGCCGTAATCTGCGGCGCGGAGATGTACACATCGCCCCACAGCGTCTGCCCCAGCCACGCGACCACCGTGCTGCGGAAACTGTCCACCATCAGGCCCACGCCGATGGTCACGGAGACGGCCACCATCAGCGCGGCGATGGCGACTGCGGTCCGGCTGAGCGCGCCCGCAACGCTGCGCGGGGCCATGCGCCCCAGCACCCCTGCGAGACGGCTGCCCACCGGCACGGCCATGTGCATCACCGCCCACGTGAATGCGGGCGCGAGCAGCGCAAAACCGATGGTCAGCAGGAAGATGCCCGCAAAGCTGATAACCAGGTCGCGCGTCGGGATGACGAGCAGCCCCGTGCCCGCCAGGATGCCCGCCAGGCCGGCCGCAGTGATGGCCGGCAGCGCACGCCGCGCCTTATCCTCCAGCCCGGAACGGGTGAGCGCCAGCCGGGGCGAGACCGTGGCGGCCTCCCATGCGGGCAGGGCCGTCGATGCGACGGTCGCAGCCACGCCGAGCAGAAAGCCCTTGAGCAGGCTGCCCGCGTCGATGGCCAGACCGCGCACGGTGACGACGAAATAGAGGTCGTTGATGGTCTGCGTGACCAGCCGCACCGCGCCCTGGCCAAGCAGGACGCCCAGCCCCAGCCCCAACAGCGACCCCAGCGTGCCGATGACCAGCGCCTCGCTGAGCACGAGACGGCCCACTTCGCCCTGCGTGACGCCGAGACAGCGCAGCGTGCCGAACAGCGGGCGGCGCTGCACGACCGAGAAGGTCATGCTGTTGTAGATCAGGAACATGCCGACGACCAGCGCGAGCAGGCTCAGCGCGGTCAGGTTCGTTCGGAACGCGGCGGTCATCTGCTCGACCGCGCCGGAACGCGCACTCACGCGCACGAGCTGAACCCCCTGCGGCAGCCGCTCAGCCAGCGCGGCGACCGCCGCGTCGTCCGGCAGGATGGCGTCGATGTGGCTGAGCCAGCCGGTGCGGCCCAGCACTTCCTGTGCGGTCGCGACATCGGCCAGCACCGTGCCGTCCAGCGCGCGCCGCGCCAGCCCGTCCTCCGGCCGCAGCAATCCGGCAATGAAGCCGGTGGATTCCCGTCCGGACGCGTTGAGCCGCACCGGGTCGCCCAGCGCCAGCCCGTAGTCGTCGGCCAGGTCCTCGGAGATGAGCAGCGCGCCCGGCTGCGTCAGGAACGCGACGAGCTGCCCGATATCTGCCGGGTCGCCCACCGAAGCCGTCTGCGCCGGAGATGTGACAAGGTAGGAGCGGAAGGGCGCTTCAGCAAAGGGGTCCACGCCGAGCAGTTGCAGGGGACGGTCGCCCAGTTCCGGCGAAGCGATGTAATCCGTCACGACCGGCGCGAGCGGCGCCTGCGTCACGGCCTTGAACTGCGCATAGATGGCCTCGTCGACGCCCTCCGGCCCGCCGACAATCTGGTGCGTGGCACGGCCCGCGATGGTGTCGGTGCTCAGGTCGAACGCGCGGGCCGCGGCGGCGTTAGCGAGGTCGATTGCGACCATGACCGAGACGCCGAGCGCAATGCCCAGGATCATCAGGATAGACTGCCACGGGTGGCGCGCAAGGTAACGCCAGCCGACGTTGTAGAGCGTGCGATTCATCGGTGCGCCACGTCCTGCAGGGCTGGCTCGTGGCCGTTGCCGCTCACCGCGGCGGGCACGGCCGCGACCGGCTCCAGCTTGCCGTGGTTCAGTTGCAGCACCCGGTCGGCCCAGCCTGCGGATTCCGGGCTGTGCGTCACCATGAGCAGGTTCTTGCCCGCCTGCCGCGTCAGCCGGTCCAGCAGCGCCAGCACCGCTTGCCCTGTCGCCTCGTCCAGGTTGCCGGTCGGTTCGTCGGCCAGCACAAGCAGGGGATCGTGTACCAGGGCGCGCGCAATAGCGACGCGCTGCTGCTCGCCGCCGGAGAGCTTGTCGGGGTAAGTATCCGCCCGGTCGAGCAGGCCGACCGCATCGAGCAGCGGTTCGGCGGCCTTGCGCGCTTGCCGCGGCGATGCGCCGCCCAGCTCCTGGGGCAGGGTGACGTTTTCCATGACCGTGAGCGTCGGAATCAGGTTGAAGAACTGGAAGATGAAGCCGATGTGGCGACGGCGAAAGAGGGTTCGCTCCCGTTCGCTCAGCGCGGTCAACTCGCGGCCGTCGACCCAAATCTCGCCCGCATCGGCCCGGTCGATGCCGCTGACGAGGTTAAGCAGGGTGCTCTTGCCGCTGCCGCTGCGGCCCAGCAGCGCGACGAACTGGCCGCGATTGAACTCGGCGGAGGCATCTTCCAGGACGACGCGGCGGCGGTCGCCTTCCTGGTAGGCCTTCGAAAGATTCACGAGGCGGATGAACGCCCCGTCAGTTGCATCTGGCAGTGGCATCGGATATATCCTCTTATCAGAGTCGCAGGGTTGCCTGCGCGGCCATCAACGAATAAACGAATTTCGAAACGAATAAACGAATTGTCGTACGGAACGGCGATTCGTTTATTCGCTTGCGCATTCGTTGATGGCCGCGCACATAACACAGTATGCTGAAGTCTACCACGGGGGAGTGAGTGGGGCAGTAAGCGAGGCCACAGGATTATACAAAGGTTGGACAGCCAGAATGTTTACGAGGGAGGGCGAACCTTCGGTTCGCCCTCCCTCGTAAACATAGAATACTGAATGTCAGTCAACCGCGCGACCGGCCATGAACGCGGCGCGGTTGATCTCGGCGTAGCGCGCGGGCACGCGGCCCGTGATAACCTCCAGCCATACCTGCGTCGTAAGCGCCGGGGTCGCCAACCCCTCCCGCTCGATCAGCGCGGAGAGCGCACCGAGCAGCACCACGTTCGCCGCGCGCACGTTGCCGAGCTGCTCCGCGATGGCTGCGCCGTCCACGTACACGGCCTGGCCGCTCACCTGCGCAACGCCGGCGCGCAGCCGGTCATCGTCCGGATAGGACTGTCCGCCGGAGGTCACGGTGATAGGCTCGATGGCCTGCATGTTCACGACCACCAGTGCCTCACGGCGGAGCTGGTTCAGGTTGCGCAGTGCCTCCGCCTTCTCGAACGCCAGGTAGACATCGACTTCGCCCGCGCCGACGAGGGGCGAATAGATGACCCGGCCCCAGCGCACGTGGCTGGTTACGCTGCCCCCGCGCTGCGACATGCCGTGGACCTCGGCCTGCTTGGCCTGGTAGCCCGCGGCCAGCCCCACGTTGACCAGGACATCGCTCGCCAGGATGGTGCCCTGGCCGCCGACGCCCGCCAGGAGGAAGTTGATGGTGTCTTTCATGCGACTGCCTCCCGGAACGAAATGGCCTCGCGCGGGCACAGCTGCGCACACACCTCGCAGCCGGTGCAGAGGGATGCATCGATGAGCGCCTTCGGGCGGCCCGTGCGCTCGTCCAGCTCGTCGCTCTTCGTCAAAGCGGGACAACCGATGCGGAAGCAGAGGGTGCAGCCGTTGCATTTGTCCGGATCCACGACGAGCGGCTGCCAGCGCTTGCGCGCCGACGGCAGCAGCGCACATTCCTCCCGCGTGATGAGAACGCACGGCTCGTCGAGCTTGACGTAACGCTTCAGCGTGGCCTCGATAGCGTCCACATCGTACGCAGGAACTGTGACCACCTGTTGCACGCCCAGCGCGCGCACGACGGCCTCGATATCGACGACCGGCGCCGCCTGCCCCTGGAGTGTGTGGCCCGTGCCCGGGTTCTCCTGGTGGCCGGTCATGCCCGTCACGCGGTTGTCCATGATGATGGTGATGATGGGCGCCTGGTTATACACCGCATTGACCAGCGCGGGGATGCCCGTGTGGAAGAACGTCGAGTCGCCCAGCACGGCCACCATGCGCTCGGGGCTGCCCGCCTTCGCCGCACCGTGCGCCACGCCGATGCTCGCACCCATGCAGCCGCACGAGTGCAGCGCGCTGAGCGGCGGGGTCAGGCCGAGGGTGTAACAGCCGATGTCGCCCGCCACAGGCAGCTTGAGCTTGTTCAGCTCGTAGAACGCGCCGCGGTGCGGACACCCCGGACACAGCACCGGCGGCCGCGCGGGCAGCGGACCCGTCTCGACTTCGAGCAGCGGCACATGGCTGGACGCAGGCAACAGGCCCGCGGAGATCGCGGCCTCGCGGACGGTGCGCGGGTCAAGCTCGCCCACGAGAGGGAAGATGCTCTTGCCCTCGCACGGGATGCCCAGCAGGCGCACCGCCTCCTCGATGAAGGGGTCCAGCTCCTCGATGACGATCAGCCGGTCCACCGACGCGGCGAAGTCGCGGAGCATCCGTTCGGGCAGCGGCCAGGACATGCCCAGCTTCAGCACGGACGCCGACGGGAAGACCTCTTTGGCGTACTGGTAGGCAATCCCCGCGGTGATGATGCCCAGGCTGCGGTCGCCCGGCTCGACGCGGTTGCCGGGCCAGTCCTCCGCGGCCGCGGCAACATCCCGGATGCGCTGTTCGATGACGGGGTGGCGGCGCCGCGCGTTGGCCGGGACCATGATGTATTTCGTGGGGTTGCGCGGGAATCTGGAATCAGATTGAAGATTGAAGATTGAAGATTGAAGATTATCGAAGTCGTTTTCTTCGATCTTGAATCTTTCGTCTTCACCGAGTTCAACGGCCGAGGTGGAGTGGCAGATGCGCGTGGTCAGGCGCAGGAGCACCGGCGTGTCGAAGCGCTCGCTCAGCTCGAACGCGGCGACGGTGAAGTCCTTCGCTTCCTGGCTGTCGCTCGGTTCGAGACACGGGATACGCGCAAACCGGGCAAAGGTGCGATTGTCCTGCTCGTTCTGGCTGGAGTGCATGCCCGGGTCATCGGCGGAGATGATGACCAGCCCGGCCTCCGCGCCGGTCATGGACGCGTACATGAACGCATCTGCGGCCACATTCAGGCCGACGTGCTTCATGGCCGCGAATGCGCGGCGGCCCATGTAGGCCGCGCCCACGGCCACATCCACGGCGACCTTTTCGTTGGTGGCCCACTCCGCGTAGACGTTCGGGAAGCGGGCAAATTCCTCGAGGATCTCGGTGCTGGGGGTGCCAGGATAAGCCGAGGCAACGGCTGCGCCGGCCTCCCACGCACCCCGCGCCACGGCTTCATTGCCGGAGAGCAATCGGATCAACTTCGACCTCCATGCTGGGATTCAGATGGCAGATTGCCCTCAGCATAGCATGGCCGAAGACAGACTGCCATGACGCAGGTCATTTGCCCGGGAATACAAGGTGTATAGCCCATCCGGCAGATTGAGGCACGAAGCTCACGCAAAGCCGCCAAGCACGCAAAGAGATTATCAGCAATGAAGGTCTTGGCGTTCTTTGCGTCTTGGCGTGAGCTATTTCTGGATGATCTCTGGAATCCGGCGCTACAGCCCCAGTGCGGTCAGCTCCGCAAAGACGCCCTGTGACCGCTCGACCAGATCCTGCCACAGGCGGCGCTGCTCGGCATCCTCCGCGGCCCCGACATACTTCTCGAAGTGCCGCAATGACTGCTCCATGTGGAAGTGCAGAAAGCGCAGTTGCTCCTCGGCCCGCTGCTGCCGCGCACCCTGCCGCCGGATCCGCTCGTTGGGCGTAACAGCGCCGGGCACGTCGCCGGCCACCCGCAAGGCACGCGCCAGCCAGTAGGTGATCTCCTGGCTGTCGTCGGCCACCCGGCGCAGCAGGGTCGCGTACTTCTGCTCCGGCAGCGACGCGAGATAGCGCCGGGCCATCTCGGTCAGCGCGAGGTGTGCGGAGAGTTCATCGCGCAGCGCGGTGAGGTACCCCCGCGACGGCGCCGCACGCACCTCCGGCGCCGCCTCTGCATCTGTCGACCCGTCGTCCTCCGGCGTCAGTCCGCCGTCATCTGCCGTCAGCCCCGCCAGCAGGTCGTCGTGCATCCCCGCGGACAGCGGCACATGCGCGGCCGCCAGCAGGTAGTGTTCGTTCGCGGCCATGTCCTCGCGCACGCCATCCGGCATCGTCTGGGAGAAGCCGTTCGGGTTGTGCTGGGAGCGGTGACAGTCCCATGCGGCCATCCGCCGGGGCACCCAATCCCCCACGTGCATCGTCACGGCGATGGCTTCATCCGGCGTGCCGTAGAAGGGCAGCAGCTCGCCGTTCAGCTCGACGCGGAAGTCGGCCAGGCCGGGCGCGCGCTCGAAGATGCTCTGCGGGATGGCGCGCGTGAACAGACGGGCAACTTGCCACGGCGCGCCCGCCTCGGGGTAGCGCGCCGCGTCCGCGCTGGCGTCGAACGCCTCGCGCACGATCTCCCACAGAGCGAGGTGATCAGGATGCGGGTACAGGCCGTGCTCTGGATGCGTTATGACAACTTGCGGGCGCAGCTCACGGATGATCGCGACGATTCGCCCGACGGCTTCCTGCCGCGGCAGGTTCTTGATGCCGCCGTCCGGCCAGTCCAGCCAGCGCAGCTCCTTGATGCCGATATGCTGGCATGCGCATTCCAGCTCGTGCGTGCGCACCTCGGCCAGGTTCTCGCGGGTCGCGCAGTCGTCGCAGAAGATGGTGGCGACCTCCCCGCGCGATGCGCACACGAGGACCGTATGCACGCCGGCATCGCTGTAATAGCCGAGCGTCGAGCCGACGCCGATTTCATCATCGGGATGGGCAAAAATGGTCAGGATCGTGAACGATGGCTGAGACATAAATGATTCTTCTCCACACAAAACAAGGGGGCCAGACACATGGCAACCCCTTCCGTGCATCATACCCGGAAGGGGTTGTTAGAGATGTGATTCGTGTTACAGGTAGCGGACCTAGCCGGCTGCAAACTCGTCCTTGGTTTCCTCTCTGAGCAGGTGCCAGATGATGAGCCCGCCGATGATCGTGCCCAACGGAATGTTGAGCAGCCGCAAGAAGGCCAGCGCGATGGCGCTGAGCCGAGCCCACTCGCGCAGGTTCCACAGGCCCCAGCCGACGACGAAGTTCGCGATGGTAATGAGCAGGAAGATGCCGCCGCCGATGAGCCCCGCGAGCGCCATCGTGACGACTGCGATCCAGGCGCCCTCGTCCCCGTTGACGGGCACGAACAGCCCCATCGCCAGGGGAATCGTCACGATCAGGCAGAGGCCAAGCAGGCTGAAGATGCCGCTGATGAAATGGTAGATTGCGACTAGATTCGTGCCATCCGAGCGCCGGGTCATAGACTGTCCTCCTTCTTCACATTGAGGCAAATCGCGTTTTCCTGGCGTTAGGGCTGCAAAGCGGCCCTAACGCCCTATCGATAGGATTACGGCGCGACCTGCACGAACTGCCCGCCCTTGACCTGGAAGATGTAAATCTGTGCGGCGCGCAGGTCGCCGTTCTCCTGGAACTGCACCTCCCCCAGCGGGGTCTGGACATCGAGACCGCGAATCGCGCTATTCACCTGCTGGCCGTTCAGCGCGTTCGCCCGCTTGATGCCCTCCGCCAGCACCTGCATTGCGCTGTACCCGTTGACCGAGTAGGTGTCAGGGTTGCGATACTCGACGGCCTGGTAGGCCTGCACCCACGCCTCATCGACCGCGGTCTTGGGAGAAGGCGCGAAACCGGAGACGTACATGCCCTCGGCCGCGCCATCCGCATTGTCGATCGTGGCGGCCAGGAAGCAGCCGTCGGATGCCATGAAAGTCAGCCCGTCCAGCCCCGCGTCGCGCAGGTCCGCGCGCAGGTAGGGGCACTCGACCTCGTAGCCCGCGTAGTAGATGGCATCGACTCCCGCGCTCCGGATGCGGGCGACCTCGTCGGTGAAGCGATTCTGCTCGACCGCAACCTGCACCGACAGCGGCACCGTGCCGCCCAACCGGGTGATCTCGTCGGCCACGCGGCGACCCAGGTCGATGCCGTAGGCGTCGTCGTTATAGAGCACCGCGACCTGCTGCGCGCCGAGCGTCTTGATCAGGTACTCCGCGCCCGCGGTCGCCTGCAGGTCGTTGGCTGCGTTGACCCGGAAGAAATTCGTATACCCCCGCTGCGTCAGCGCGACCTCCGATGCGGTCGGCGTGATGACCGTCAGGTCCAGGTCCTTGTAGACCTCCATCGCGGCGGCGGTCTGACCGGAATTCGGATGCCCGATCACGCCGATGACCCGCTCCCCGCGCGCCACTGCGTCCTTGATCTCCTGGGCGACCGCGACGGCCACTTCGGAATCGGCTTCGTCATCCAGCGCCACCACCTTGACCTTGTAACCCAGCAGCCCGCCGGAGCGGTTAAGCTGCTCGGCCATCAGGCGGACGCCGCCCGCGACCGTCTGACCGGTGTTCGCCTGGAAGCCCGACAGGGGACCGGCAACGTAGACCGTCACCTCGCCCTTCGTGGGCGCAGCGGCTCCGCCGCCGGTGCAGCCGGCAGCCAGGACCGCGGTGATAAGCAACAGGACGAGCAGAACAGAAACCCGTCTCATAGTGTCTCCCTATCTGCGCGCAGACTGCTCGCGCCGCGCCCGGCGCACTTCGGCAGTCGCGTCTTCTTCATCAGCCGTTGCAGTCGATGTGATGCTCTCAATGGGCGGCAGACCGCCGTTGTAGACCTCGTTCAACGAATCGACCAGGTCCTGCAGGGCCATGACCTCCCCGCGGATGTCGTCGCCCAGCCGCTCGGCCCGGTCCGAGTCCACGTCCTTGCTGCCGATCAGCAACATCTGCGAATAGACCGTGCCCAGCGCCGCCAGCGAGTGGTCAAGTTGCAGGTCCGCGCGCTCCATGCGGCCGTGCAGCTCACGCAACGCGGCAAGCTGCTGCTGGTTCGAGGCCAGCGTGGTCGTCATCTGCTCGCGCACACGGGGATCGCTCTCCCGATCAAGCCGCCACTTCAGTCGCTCGATGTCTTTCGGCACGTTGGTCAGGTCACGCCGGATGATCTGATCGGTGCGATACTCGTCGATGCGCCGGGCCAGCGCCACCATGTTCGCAATCCAGTCATACACCTGGTTAGTCGTGGTCTTGAGCCGGTCACGCAGCACGCCGCTGCGCTGCTGGTCCACGACGCTCTGGATGCGCTGGCGGTATTCGTCCGCCTCTTTCAGCTTCTCGCGCAACTTGCGGTCGCGAATGCCGTTCAGGCTGTACTTCTCGCGAAACAGCGACTCGACCAGCTTCTCCTGCCCCGCCTTGTCCGTCAGGCTGGCGGCGACGATCGCGGCCTCGCCCGCGAAGCCGAAAATGGGCCACGCGAACCAGGGAATCATCGGCACCAGGTCCGGCATGATCGCGGTTGCCAGGATGGTCGCGCCGATCATCAGCGCGCTCGGCAGATTGAAGAAGGCGTTCTTGAGCAGCGCCTTGCCGACCTGCTGTTCAATACGGTCGCGAGTGGATTGCTCAGGCATCAGAAGTAACTCGACAGAATCTTGTACAGCTCTCGGATCGTCTCGGTGTTGCCCTCGCGCACCTCACCGCCGCTCGCCTCGGCCAGCGTGTCGAGGACGTTGTAGTCCGCGTCACGGCCATAGGCGATGCAGAAGATGAAGATGGGCAGCGTTTCGTTGCCCTGCCGGATTTCCGCAGCCAGCTCGCGCAGGCCCACGGCAGAGGCATTCTCGCGCCCGTCGGTCATCGCCACAATCGCGTTGATGCGCTCCGGGTCGGCCTGCCGCTGCAGGCGCACATACGCGGCGCGCACGGCATCCAGCAGGGCCGTATTGCCGTTCGCCTGCAGGCTGTCCACCGTGGCGTTGAGCTCGGCCCGGTTGTTGTCCAGCAGGTCCAGCTCGACGATGTTGGCGACGCCGGTGTTGAACTCCACCAGGCCCACGCGCTCCTGCCCGGTCGGAATCTGCAGGAGGAAGGTGCGCAAGGCCTCCTGCGCGTTCGCCAGCTTCTCGCCCTCCATCGAGCCGGAGGTGTCCACGACGAGGATGACGTTGGTCTTGCGCTTGGTCAGCGCCCAGACATTCTGCACCACCTGGACTACATCCGGCGCGGGCAGTTGCAGCGTCGTCTCCGGCTGGCGCGGGTCCACGCCGTATGCCGCAGTGAGCGGTGAATCTGCGCCGTCCAGCGGGATGCTCAGGTCCGCCGGCCGGTAGCCCGCGGCCAGCACCGCAGCCTGGGTCTCCGGCTGGGCCAGGAAATCACGGAAGGCCTGGAAGGTGCGCCGCTGATTGGTCGTCAATTCGGCGGATTCGATCAGGGCGAGCGGATGGTCGGCCCACAGCGTCCCTTCCGCCGGATAGATGGCGACCAACCGCGCGGGCGGCTGGCCGAACACACCCATGTTGAAGGCGGCCACAAGCTGCTCGGACACGACGAAGGCATCCAGCGTCTGCGGCCCGTCGCGCAGGACCCGGTCGATGACGGCCAGCTCGGCCTCGCCGTAGAACTTGACCGTCTGCTCGATCGCAGTCACGAAGTCGATGGTCTTCTGGTCCTGGACCATCTCGTTGGTCAGCCCGCGCTGCACGCCTGCGCCTGCGTAGAACTCGGCCAGCGTCGCCAGCAGCCCACTGGCATACGCGGTGCTGGGATGGCTCCAGCGGAAATTGGCGTCCTGCTGTGCGCGCGTCTGGAGCGTCTGCCAGCCGACCGCCTGGTCGGGCCAGCCCAGCGAACGCGCAACGTCCTCCCATGCGGCAATGACGATGGGACTGATGGCATAGCGCACGGACTCACCCGTCAGGCGCGGGGCAATCGTGCCCGGCTCCTGCCCGGCAGGGTAGTTCTCGGCCCAACGCCGGTTGAGCTGGTCGAGCCACAGGGACGAATCCGGCGTGAGCGCCTGGAAGGTCTGCGCCCCGGCCAGCGCCTGGTTGACCATTTCCTCCGGCGTCAGTTCCACCAGCGCGATAGTCATCGCCTGCCGGTCCGCCGTGCGCTGCCCCTCCGCGTTGAATGCATCCACCAGCGTGCGCATCAGCGCAGCCTTCTCCGGGGAGTAGGCGATGGTCAGCGCGGCGCTGCGGGGATCGACGGTCGTCGTCTCCGCGATGCCTGCCTGTTGGGTCCGGCTATTGTTCAGCACAGCCGTGAACAGCATCGCCATGACGACGCAGACAACCAGGGCGAGCAGCGCGACAAAGACGATGATCGTGCTGGCACGCGGTCCTGTCGGTTGGCGGGTCATTCCCAAACTCCTTGCCTCACTTGCCGACGTTCAGATCAAACCAACGCAACAGGGCCAGCAGCACATCACGGCTGGGCGACGCCATGCGCGTCGTGCGCGGGACTATCGCCTCGACGCCCTGGCTCTGCCACTGGCTGAACAGGGTATCGCCCTCGGTCACGCTGACCGCGCTGTTGGCCGGCCGGAGCCCCTGCTCGACGGCCAGCTTCTGCTGCTCTTCGCCCAGCAGGTACTGCTGGAACTGCAAGGCCGCGTTCTTCTCAGCCGCGGTCGTCTCCGGTCCCACCCAGATGCTGTACGGGAAGTCGAACCAGGTCACGTACTTGGGATAGCGGATGACGAGCGGGTCGGCCCAGCGGGTGCGGATGCCCTCCATGCTGTTGAGCAGGTCGCTCTCCAGCAGTTGCCCGCCGTCGCCTGCGGAGTAGCCGAACAGGGCGAAGTCTTCCGCAGTGTATGCGCTTGCGCCGCTGACATCCGTCAACGCGCCCATCAGTTCCTTGAGCCACTGCTGGAACTGCGGATCGGTCACGTCCGCCACGGAGATGTTGGTGCGGTCGTAGTACTCGCCCGCGGCCGCGACCATCGCGGCCAGCCCGCCGACGTTCCGCTGCGGATTGGGCACGACCAGCTTGAAGAAGCCCCAGCCCGGCTCGCCGCCCAGCTCCGGCCAGCCGCCCGCAGCAATGGCCGCATCGTGGATGGTCTGCCAGTTGATGTCACCGTATTTCGCGGTCAACACATCCGCGCGGCTCTGGTAGATGCCCCAGACGAACAGTGAGATAGCGATGGGGCGGGCGCGGTATTCGCCGTCCGTCAGGAACACGTCGCGGCCGATGCGCTCCTTGTACGCCGCGTTCGCCAGCTCCACCAGGTAGCGGCTGTCGGGAATCCAGACGGTTGGGAAGTTGGTCTGGAGCCGTTCCAGCTCATCGGCGGAGAGCTCGTCGCGCGTGCGGCTGCCGAGGCTGCCATACTCGTCGCGGTCGAACTTGCCGAGCGCGGTCAGGCCGTCCATTGCGATGACCTGCACCTCAACCGGCTGGCCGTCCTGCGTAATGTCAGCCTCGTTGAAGGCGCGTGCGGCCTCCCGCACCCACGGCTCGACCGGCAGGGCGGTCAGCACGCGCACCTGGACCGGCCCGCGCGGCGCGGCAACGAGCGGGCCGGGGCCGGCGGCAGTCGCCGGCTCGTACTGCTGCCAGGCCAGCACACCGCCCACGCCCAGGAGCGCAAAGCCGATCACCAGGAAGAACACGGCCTGAGCCCGCCGCCCGCCGCGCGCGGCAAAAAGAATGATCGCGACGATGATGGCGATCACGCCACCGGCCAACGTGCCAATCACAGGTGCGAGGGACATATGCGCTCCTTACAGCCCCAAACGTGCCTTGCGTGCCTCTAGCTGGGCCTCTAACTCTTTACGTTTGAGCACTTCGGGGGTTTCGCCGTGGGCCAGCCCGCGCTGCTCCAGCATCGCAATCTGCGCCTCGGCTTCGGCCAGCCGGCCACGGATGGCATCCACGACCCGCGCCACATCCGGGTCCCCGGTCCCACTGAGGTCCTCGAGCGACTGCATCGCTTCGGCGGTGTGCTGCTTCGCCCGCGCCAGCCCGACCAGCCCCTCGACCTCCGGTTCGGTGCGCACAAGTGCTTCGATGCGCGCATCGAGCTGGGCCTTCGTCTCGGTCAGCCGCGTGTACTCCGCTTCCAGGTTCTCCAGCCGCTCGGACTGCCGCGCGGCCGCCAGACGGCTCTGGTTCAGGCGCTCCTGCGCAGCCAGCGCATCGCTCTCCAGCCCTTCACGCAGCAGGCGGTCGACTTCCAGGTCCTGCTGGACAACCAGCGCCTGTTGCTCGTCGCTGCGCCGGCGCATCTGCGTGATTTCAGCGCGCACCTTGACCAGTTGGCCCTCCAGTTGCTCCTGCATGCCCTGCAGCTCGCGGATATGCCCCTGGAAGATGGCCGGTTCGTTGCTCTTCAGCGCCCGGTCGACCAGGCGGTTGAGGTCCGCGCTGATCAGTGTCTGTACCTTATCGAGAAAGGATGCCATCAGATCCTCCTACCAACCCGCCCCACCGCCACCGATTCAAATCGGCGGCTGCTATCGCTCAAGTGCGCTAAAGCGCACTCGCCGCGTGACGGGGCAACCTGCTTCAGCAGGTTTCGTTTGGCGTAGCCTGGGGTTTGCAACCCCAGGCTCGTAGGCGGCGCACTTTACCCTGCGCTGCCGCTGCGCTCCAGCCCCAGGCGGGACTTGCGGGCCGACAACTGCGCATCGAGCTCGCCGCGATCCAGGATTTCGTCCATCTGCTTGTCGAGGCTGGCCGCGCGCATCTCGCTCTCCGCGGAGGCGCGATCCAGGCGCTGGCGGATCGAATCGGCAATGCGCGCCACGTCCGCGTCGCCCACGCCCGCCAGGTCGTCCAACGACTTGATGGCCTTCGCGGTGATTTCCTTCGACTTTGCCAGTTCGAGCAGGGCTTGCAGTTCCTCGCGCTCCTGCTTGATGGTCGTCAGCTTGGCTTCCAGCTTGAGCCGCGCGTCGAGCAGCGACTGGTACTCGCGCTGCATCTGCTCGATCTGGCCCGCGTAGGTCTCGACCAGGCGCTGCGTGGAGTTGTATTTGCTTTGCGCAGCGCGCGCCAGGTCCTCGCGGCCCTCGCGCAGGAACAGATCGATGTTGCGGTCCAGCTCGACGGACTTCGCCTGGAGCTCTTCGTACTTCCGGCGGATGGTCTTGACATTGCCGCCGACAGTGGCGGTCGCCTCGGTGAGGTCGTCCAGGTTGTCCTCGACCTCGCGGATGTACTGGTTGATGACGGCAATCGAGTTTTGCTTGAGCGCCTGGTCAACCATCCAGTGCAGATTGGCCGAGACGAGCGTGTTGACTTTTTCGAGCAGAGAAGCCATGCGTGTCCTCCTGTAACCTGATCGGATTTCAGAAATATAGATGCAAACATTATACCATTCGAGCGCAGCGGCGCTTGACAGCCGGCGGACGGCGGGCTGACAAACGGCTTATCAGCCGGGGACTGACGAGCTATGCGTCAGCCGTCCACCAGCTTATAGCCCCGCCCGCGCACGGTGAACAGATACTTGGGATTGGCCGGGTCCGGCTCGAGTTTCTGGCGCAGGCGGCTGACGAGCTTTTCGATGCGCGCGTCGTCCACATCGCCGATATAGTCCTCGCCCCAGACGGCCTCCACCACCTCATACTTCGTGCAAATCTTGCCGATGCGCCCGTAGAGCAGCAGCAGCAGACGATATTCCAGGTTGGTGAGCGTCGGCACCTGGACATTCTCGACCCACGCCTCGCCGCTGTCCGGGTCGACGCGGATGCCCTGCTGCTTGGTGCGCCGGGTGACGTGCTGGCGCTGCACGAATTCCTCGAACGCGCGGCAGAACAGCCGCCGCTCGCTGCCGTTGACCCTGACCAGGTGCTTGGCAATCACCAGGTCGAGTTCGGACAGGGTCGTCTCCGTCCCCTCACAGACCGCCAGCAGCGCGGCCTGCTCCTGCTCGGACAGGTTGTTCCAGATTTTGCGGCACTCGGCCTGCAAGTTCAGGTCCTGGGTCAGCATCTCCGAGGCGCGGCGGTGGATGATCCACTCCTGCGACGCATCGCGCACCGGCTGCCCCGTCACCAGCCCCAGGATGCGGCAGGTGGTTTCCAGGAGCACCGGATGGCCGCCGCCCCAGCTGCGGATGAAGGCCATGTCGCCGTCGCTGAAAGTGACACCTTCCTCCTGCGCAAAACGTTCGATGAACCGGCGGGTCTCATCCTCCTGCAGCAGCGAGATGTAGAGAATCTGATGCCTGAATAGCTCCGCGAACTCCAGGACGTCCGGGTCGGGCCGGATGTGATTGAGCAGGCGGTTGGTGGCGGTGATGTAAGTCAGTTCCTCGCGATGGCGATCCTTCAGCGCGCGCAGGTTCAGGAAGACGCGGCCGTCGATGCCAGCGACCGGCTCGTCCACTTCATCCAGCAGGAAGACGACGCGCTGGGGCAATTGCTCGCCGATGACCGACATAGCCTGCGCGAACCGGAGCGGAATCTCGAATGCGCTCGCCGGCGCGATGACGCCGGTATAGGCCGTCTCGACCTGGCGCAACAGGTCCGAATCGATGCCGTGCTGGCGGATGACATCCACGGACATGCGCAGCACCAGCTCGTAGAAAGCCTGGTCGCTCATCTCGAGCATCTGGTTGAAATCGATGTAGATGAAGAGGTATCTTGCGGCGTCCTCACCGAGGAAATGCGCCTGCACCTGTGGCTCGGCCAGGGCGCGCATCGTGGCTGACTTGCCGAGGTTGGCCACCCCGACCACGGATGTACACTCCATGTTGCGGACGCCGGCAAAGAGCGCCGCCAGATCGGCCTGGCGGGGGAGGTAGATCCATTCGCGATGTGTTGCAGGCATAACTGTCCTTACTGCGTGAGCCGTACGCAGCAGATGGATGTCTGCTGCGTACGGCCTGGTTCACTATCGTCTCCCGTTCCGCTTGCCGCCGGGCCTGTTCTGACCGGCAGACGCCCCACCGCGCGCACCGGCAGGGACGGGCTGGCGCGCCGCACCGTCGTCGCCCGGCGTAACGGGCGCCATCTCACGGCCCTGGTCGGCGCGCATGTGGCACTGTTTGTACTTCTTGCCGCTGCCACACCAGCACGGGTCATTGCGGCCCAGCTCGCCCTTCGCGCGGCGCGCCGGCTGCGGCTGGCTCGTGCCGCTGTCCGTACGATTAACTTGCATACGCTGAACGGGCAGCGTAGGTCGCGTGATGACCTGCGCGTGATAGATCGAGTACACGAGGTCGCGCGCGATGGAGGAGACGAACTCCTGGTACATCTCGTGCGCCTCGCGCTTATAGGCCACGAGCGGGTCCTGCTGTGCAATCGCACGCAGCCCGATGCCCTCGCGCAGCTCGTCCAGGTCGGTCAGATGCCGCACCCAGCGGTTGTCCACCGCGCGCAGCATCATCAGCCGTTCGAGCTGGCGCATCGTCTCCGCGCCCATCACCCGCTCCCGTTCATCGTAGGCTGCCACCGACAGCTCGACGAGATGGTCGGCCAGTTCCGGCGCATTCATGGCCCGCCAGACGTCGAGGTCTTCGCTGTCCGGCAGCGGCATGATCTTCAGAATCTCGCTCGCCAGCGCGTCCAGGTCCCACTCGCTGCGATCGTGATCCTTCGTGAAGGCGTCCACCAGGCTGCGCAGCTCGTCCTCCACCATGCCGAGAATCGTCGGCCGCATCGTCGGCTCGCTCAGTATCTGGCGGCGCTGGTTGTAGATGACCTCGCGCTGCTTGTTCACGACATCATCATATTCGAGAACGTGCTTGCGGATATCGAAGTTATACCCTTCGACCCGCACCTGGGCGCTGGCAATGGCCTTGCTGACCATGCCGTGCTCGATGGGCACATCCTCTTCCAGCCCCAGGCGATTCATCACGCCCGCGACGCTCTGCCCGCCGAACCGCCGCATCAGGTCGTCTTCGAGCGAGATGTAGAAGCGGGAGGAGCCCGGGTCGCCCTGACGCCCCGAACGGCCGCGCAACTGGTTGTCGATGCGCCGCGCCTCGTGGCGCTCGGTGCCGATGACGTGCAGCCCGCCTGCGGCCAGCACCTTCTGGCGGTCCTGCTCCACCTCGGCCTTCGCCCGCGCCAGGGCCTCCTGCCAGACCGGGTCGCTCTCGCCGAGGCTGGCAAGGTCCACGCCCTCCTTGCGGAGGCGCTCGCGTGCCATGCCTTCAGGGTTGCCGCCGAGCAGGATATCCACGCCGCGGCCGGCCATGTTCGTCGCAATCGTCACCATGCCCGACCGGCCCGCCTGCGCGATGATGCCGGCTTCCCGTTCATGCTGCTTCGCATTCAGGACATTGTGCGGCACGCCCTTGCGCTTGAGCAGGTCGGCCAGCATCTCGGAGGTTTCGATGGCAACCGTGCCCACCAGCACGGGCTGGCCCTTTTCGTAGCACCCCGCAATCTCGTCTACCACGGCCTTGAACTTGGCCCGCTGCGTCTTGTACACCTGGTCGGGCAAGTCCTCACGGATGACTGTCCGGTGCGTCGGGATCGCCACCACGTCCAGGTTGTAAATCTTGCCGAACTCCTCCGCTTCGGTTAGCGCGGTGCCGGTCATGCCGGCAAGCTTCTCGTACATGCGGAAGTAGTTCTGGAAGGTGATGGTTGCCAGCGTGAGCGACTCCCGCTGGACCCGCACGCCCTCCTTCGCCTCGATGGCCTGGTGCAGGCCCTCGGAGAAGCGCCGGCCGTACATCAGGCGGCCCGTGAATTCGTCCACGATGATGACTTCGCCGTCCTTGACGATGTAGTCCCGGTCGAGGTGATACAGGACATGCGCACGCAGCGCGTTGTCCAGGTACGGCGTCATCTCGTAGTGCTCGGCATCGTACAGGCTCTGGCCTGCGCCCAGCCCCAGGATTTGCTCGATGCGCGCGATGCCCTCGTCCGTCAGCGTGACGACCCGATCCTTTTCGTCCACCTTGTAGTGGGTCTCGTGAGACAGCCGGCGGACGACCTGCGCGAACTTGCCATACAGGTCGGATGACTCGTGCGCCTGGCCGGAGATGATGAGCGGCGTACGCGCCTCGTCGATCAGGATGTTGTCCACCTCGTCCACGATGGCGTAGTGCAGCTCGCGTTGGACGCACTCGTCCAGCTCGCGCACCATGTTGTCACGCAGGTAATCAAACCCGAACTCATTGTTCGTGCCGTAGGTGATGTCGGCATGATACGCCTCGCGGCGGCTGACCGGACGCAGGTTCAGGTAACGGTCATCCGCAGCGGGGTATTCCGGGTCGAACACGAACGAGCCGAGGTCGGGATTGGCCGCAGCAGATTGGATGACGCCGACGCTGACGCCGAGCATGTGATAAATCGGCCCCATCCACTGCACGCCATACTTCGACAGGTAATCGTTGGGGGTGACGAGGTGCGCGCCGCGGCCGGTCAGTGCGTTCAGGTAGAGCGGCAGCGTAGCGACCAGGGTCTTGCCTTCGCCGGTCTTCATCTCGGCGATCTTGCCCTGGTGCAGCACCATGCCGCCGATGAGCTGCACGTCGAACGGGCGCATGCCGACCGCCCGCCGGGCGGCCTCGCGCACCGCGGCAAATGCGCGCGGCAGCACTTCTTCCATTGCCGCGGCCTCGGCCTGCCGCAGCTCCTTGCGCAGCCGGTCCACCTCCAGCCGGAGCTGGATCTGCATGCCGCTGTCCGGCTCCTGGAGCCACGCGGTCCGCGCATCTTCCAGTTCGTCACGCAGCGTGCCGACGCGCGTGGCAATCGTCGCGCGAAACGCATCGGTCTGCGCGGCCAGTTCTGCATCGCTCATCCGCTCGAACTCTGGCTCCAGCGCGTTGATGCGCTCCACCATGGGCATCAACCGCCTGGCCTCACGTTCGCTCGGATCACCGAAAACCTTCTTTGCCAGATTCTTGAACATCTTGCTAACACCTTCATGCCGTTGGCGATCCGCCTTATGACGGGTCGCCTTATTCGTCAAACAGTTCCCCGACCGATCGCCCCGTATGGATGCGGCTAATCACCTCTGCCAGGAGGGGCGCGACGGGAATCATCTTGACTTTCTGGCCGCAACGCCGGCATTGTTCCGGCGTCAGCGCCACTGTATCGGTCACAATGACCTTGCTCAACACGCTCTCGCGGATGCGATCCGGCGCGGGCTCTGAGAAAATCGCGTGTGTCGCGCAGGCCACCACATCGAGTGCGCCTTCCATCCGGGCAAAGTTCGCCGCTTTCGTCAGCGTGCCCGCGGTGTCGATTTCGTCATCCACCAGGATGACGTTCTTGCCACGCACATCGCCGATCAGATTAAAAATCTCGGTCCGTCCGCCATCCGGCGTGCGCCGCTTCTCGATAACCGCGAGCGGCAGATCGAGCCGCTCGGCAAAATTGCGCGCCCGCCGCACCGCACCGATGTCGGGCGACAGGACCACGGTGTTCACCAGCGACGTCGCCGTGAAGTAGTCCACGAACAGGTCCAGCGCGGGCAGCTCATCGCACGGGATGGAGAAAAAACCCTGGATCTGCTTGGCGTGCAAGTCCAGGGTCAGCAGCCGATCTGCACCTGCCACATCGATCAAATCGGCGATGAGACGCGCCGTAATCGGCACGCGCGGCTGATCCTTCTTGTCCGTCCGACCATAGCCGTAATAGGGCACCACTGCGGTGATGCGCCCCGCCGAATCACGGCGCAGCGTGTCAATGAAGATGAGCAGCTCCATCAGGTTATCGTTGACAGGCGCCGACGTCGGCTGGATCAGGAACACATCCTTCGCGCGCACGCTCTGGTGCAGACGCACGAACGTATTGCTGTTCGGAAATTGCTCGATGTCCGCCAGGCCCAAGGGCACGTGCAGACAGGCGGCCACCTCCTCAGCCAGCGGCCGGTTCGCCGTCCCCGAGAACACCATCATATCGCCGTACATCTTCACCGTCGTGCTATGGCCGTGCATCTGCGCCTCCTCGAGCAACATTGCCCCCTAGGCAGGATTGATCACCTTCCGGTCGCCATACAGCCGGCGATAGTATTCCTTGAACTCGCCCGACTTGATCTTGCGCCACCACCACTCGTTTTCGACGTACCAGCGCACCGTCTTGCGGATGGCCTCCTCGTGCGTGTGCCGCGGCTCCCAGCCGAGGCCGCGCAGCTTGTCCACGTTCAGGCAGTAGCGGCGGTCATGGCCGGGCCGGTCCTCGACGTGCTGAATCAGGCTGTGCGGCTTGCCCAGTTCATCCAGCAGGATCTCCACCATTGCCAGGTTTTCCATCTCGCCGCCGGTGCCGACATTGTAGATCTCACCGAGCGCGCCGCGGTGCAGCACGACATCGATGCCTTCACAATGATCCAGCACATACTGGTAATCGCGACGCTGCTTACCATCACCGTACACGGGCAGCGGCAGATTGTCAATGGCATTGGTTACAAAGAGCGGAATCACCTTTTCGGGATATTGGTACGGCCCGATATTGTTGGCCCCCCGCGTGATGGTCACGGGCAGACCATACGTGACGTGGTAGGCAACCGCCATCAGGTCGCCGCTGGTTTTGCTGGCCGCATACGGGCTGCGCGGGGCCACGGCATCGGTTTCCTCCGAGCGGTGGTCGCCGTGGATATGGCCGTACACCTCGTCCGTGCTGATCTGGTGATAACGCTCCAGGCCAAGCTGCCGCGCCGCCTCCAGCAGCACGTAGGTGCCGTAGACGTCCGTGCGGATGAACGCATCGGGGTCCATGATGGACCTGTCCACGTGGCTCTCGGCTGCGAAATTGACGATGGTGTCGATGTTGTGTTCGCGCAGCGCGGCGGTGACGGCTTCGGCATCGCAGATATCCGCCTTCACGAACGCAAAGCGCGGGTCATCGTCTACATCTAGCAGGTTATCCGGGTTGCCCGCGTAGGTCAGCTTGTCATAGACCAGGATCCGATAGTCGGGATACTTGCCCAGCATGTAACGCACGAAGTTCGAGCCGATGAATCCTGCACCGCCCGTCACCATAATGTTTTTCATCGCACCATCACCCCTCAAACGTAAAGGGCGGATTGTTCACCAACCCGCCCCCGATAGCCGATTGTGTTGTTTGGCTCAACCCGCTGCGTACTTCCGCAGCGCAGCGTCCAGCGGCACATTCACGAGCACCGCGCCCACGATGCGCGCGCCGACCTGCTCCAGCAGTTGCCGGGCACGTTGCGCCGCATCCCGCTTCGTCTGCCCCGCGGTCACCGTCAACAGCACGCCGTCCACCTGGCTGGCGAGCTCGGTTGCATCGGTTGCGACCGCGACAGGCGGCGCATCCAGCAGCACCACATCCGCCTCCTCACACAGGCGGGCCATCAGCCGGCCCATCGCGGGCGAGGCCAGCAGGTCGGATGGCACTTCCACGCCCGGCCCGCTCGTCAGCAAGCGCAGCCCAGGGACGGATGTCTCCTGCAGCGGCAGGGGCGCGGCCTCGGCCACCAGCGCGGTTGTCACGCCCGCATCGTTGCCCGCGCCGAACACCGTGTGCTGGCGCGGGCGGCGGAGGTCACAGTCCGCCAGGATGACCTGCTTGCCTATGCGCGCATAGGTTACAGCCAGGTTGGCGGCCACGCTATCGCTGTCCCCCGCGGTATCGGCCGGGACGACCAGGATGGTGCGCAGGGGCAGCTCGCGCTCCGCGGACAGATTCACCCGCAGGCGGCGATACGCTTCCGCGGCGGGTGAAGCAGGCTCGTTCAGAGTCACCAGGTTGAGTGTCATGGGCAGTGTCTCACTTCTTGCGGCCGGCCGCGGGGATTGCGCCGAGCACCGGCAGGCCCAACGTGCGCTCGACCTTATCGGGGGTGGCGAGGATATCCGCGGCCATCCACTCCAGCGCCAGCACGACGAGCGTACCCAGGAGCGCGCCGAGCACGAAGCCGGCGATGGCGTTCATCCGCCAGTTAGGCCGGTAGAGCGGCGCGTCGATTACGCTGTCCGTGATCTTGACCTCGATGCGGTTGTCCTTGTCGAGCGTCGTGTAGTAGGCCACGCGCTCGTTGACGAACAGCTCGGCCATCGTGAGCACGATCTTTGCGGCCACCTGGGGGTCTTCATCGACCGCATCGATGCGGATGGCGAAGTTATCCGGCTCTGCACTGACGGTCAGCTTCGCGAGGAGATCGTAGGAACTCATATCCAGACGCGCGGTCGAGATCACCTTGTTCGCCATATCGTGCGTGTTGATGATCATCACGAAGTTGCGGAGCAGCTCTTTGGCGCTGGAACCGAGGCCCCAGTCGGGCCGCGCCGGGACCGTGCTGACGCGCACCGTGGCCCGATAGGTCTTGGTCTGCACCATCGCCAGCCCGGTGGCGAGCACCAGGGCAACCAGCGCGGTCGCGAGGATAATCCAGCCGCGCCGGCGGAGGATGTCGAAATAGGCGCGTAGCTCCATAAACTCTCCGAAATGGTGGGTGACACGGCCCGTTTCCGGTCGCGCTCAAAGGCCATTCTACACCCGAACGGCCCGATTAACCAAACGCCGCCCGCCGCCGGGGTGCGGCCGTCAACGAATTGCGAACACGAATGAACGAATCGTGCAAGCCGGCGGCACGCTCACACCATTCCACGCAGGAGACGCCGCCGTGCCCCATCCCGTTCCCTCCGCATGGAGCAACTCCAGGGCGACCCCTCCGGCTACAACAAGAGCGACCCGCCATCGACGACGAAGTTCGCGCCGGTGATCCAGGATGCTTCGTCGCCGGCCAGGAACAGGGCTGCCGCTGCGATGTCCTCCGGCTGGCCGAGCCGCTTCATCGGCAGCCGGTCCGTAGTCTGCTGGACAATCACATCGGGATTGGGGAAGGCGCGCACGGAATCCCAGAGCAGCGGCGTATCGACCTGCCCGGGGTGGATGGCGTTGATCCTGACGGTGGGGCCGTTGTCCAGCGCGGCCTGGCGCACGAGTTGCACCAGCGCGCCCTTCGATGCGCAGTAGGCCGCGTGGTTGGGAAAGACCTTGTATCCGGCTATTGACCCGATGACCACCACGCTGCCGCGCCCGCGCTGCCGCATCGCCGGGATGCCGTAGTGCAGGAGATAGAAGACGGCGCTGAGATTCGTGGCGACCGTAAGATCCCACAGGTCGGGAGGCGTATCAGCAACCGAACCCAGGCCGAGGTCGCCCGCGCTCATGACCAGGATATCGAGCCCGCCGTATGCGGACAGGGCCGCCTCGACAAGCTGCCGGTTGGCCGCGGCGGTCGAGATGTCGCCGGCCACGAACCGGGCCGTACCGCCCGCCTCGGCAATCTCGCTAACCAGCGCGGTGCCCCTGGCCGCGTCCCGCCCGCTCACGAGCACCTGCGCGCCCTCCCGCGCAAAGCGCCGCGCGATGCCCCGGCCCATTCCGCTGGTGGCCCCCGTAATGATCGCGACTTTCCCGTCCAGTTGTCCCATCGCTGCCCTCCTTACATTTGTGGCTCGGCAGGCTCAACGTGGTCGAGCACGACCGGCCCCAGCCGACTGACGAGCCGCAGTACGTCTGGCGATATCATCGCGCACCTCGCGCCCTTTGCCCAACTGCGCCGCGCCATGCCCCGCCGTATCATCCGCCTCCGGCCGGTGATGCGCCCAACGTGAAGCGCGCGAGATGTCAGGGTTGAGATTGACAACCTTGCGGCCTTCATGTTATTCTCTGCGCAGAACCGAGACTGATAGCAGCGTCAGGATCTTTATGACAGGAACCCGCCCACAGCGGGCGGGCCTGTTCGGTCCGGAAGCGCTCACCGTCGAGACATGCTACCCTTCCCTGGCTATCCCGACGGGTTACCCTCGGAAGTTGCTTTAAAGGTCCGCCCCAGCAGCAGCCTCGCTCTGAGAAACCGTCTATTCGAAATCTTTGTTGCCAGGTAAGCCCATTGTGAATGACATGAAGTGTTTCCGGGTGCAGATCACCACACGCACGGGCCTGCGGGATGCGCGCGGCGAGAATCTGCAACGCCAGGCCGAAGCGCTCGGCATTGCCGGGGTCGAGCGCATTGCAGTCAGCGATCTCTATTTTCTGGAGGGCGCGCTGGATAGCGCGGCTGCCGTCCGGCTGGCAGAGCGCCTGCTCTGCGATCCGGTGGTCGAAGAAACGATGGTGGCCCCCCTGGACGATACGGGTTCAGAGGCCGGGGCGACCGGCCATCAGGCGGTCGAAGTTGTGCTCCACCCCGGCGTCACGGACAGCGTGGCCGAGAACCTGCTGGAAGGCGCGCGCGTGGCCGGCATCGCCGGGCTGGCGCGCGCCGCGACGGGCCAGCGCTACGAGATCTCCGGCCAGTTGAAGGATGGGGCGCTAACACGGCTCACCACGCTATTTGCCAATCCCGTCATCCAGTCCTACGCGGTCAACAGCCGGATCGCACCGCCCTTCACCCTCCCGCAACCGGCGGATGACACCGTGGAACTCATCCCGCTGACGGGAGCCGATGCCGCGGGCCTCGAAGCCATCAGCCGGGAGCGTCGCCTGGCGCTCGACCTGGCCGAGATGCGCGCCATCCAGGACTACTACCGCGGGGAGCGCCGTGAGCCCGTGGATATCGAGCTCGAGATGCTGGCGCAGACCTGGTCCGAGCATTGCGTCCACAAGACCTTTCGCGCACTCATCGATTACGAGGAACGACCCGCAGGTGGGGGTCAGGCCACGGCGGTGCGCCGCATCGACTCGTTGCTGAAGACCTATATTCGCGCGGCGACCGAACGGGCCGGCAAGCCGTGGGTGCGCTCAGCCTTTGTCGATAATGCAGGCATCATCGCCTTCGACGAGCACACGGACCTGGCTTTCAAGGTAGAGACCCACAACCATCCCTCCGCGCTCGAGCCCTTCGGCGGCGCGAACACAGGCGTGGGCGGCGTGGTGCGCGACGTCATCGGCGTCAGCGCGCGGCCCATTGCCAATACCGACGTGCTGTGCTTCGGCCCGGCCGACCTGCCCTTCGAGGAACTGCCTGCCGGGGTGCTGCATCCGCGGCACATCGCTGACGGCGTGACTGCTGGAGTCGAGGACTACGGCAACAAGATGGGCATCCCCACCGTCAACGGCGCGATCCTCTACGACCCCGGCTATACGGCCAACCCGCTGGTCTTCTGCGGCTGCCTGGGCATCCTCCCCCACGGTTCACACCGCTCGGCCGCGCAGGCGGGCGACCTGGTCGTCGTCATCGGCGGCCGGACGGGCCGCGACGGGCTGCGCGGGGCCACCTTCTCTTCGATGGAGATGACCCACGAGACCGGCCAGATTGCGGGCAGCGCGGTGCAGATCGGCCATCCGATCCACGAGAAACAGGCGCTGGAGGCCGTGCTCCTGGCCCGCGACGAAGGCCTGTATACCGCCATCACCGACTGCGGCGCAGGCGGGCTGTCCTCGGCCGTCGGTGAGATGGCCGCGGAGCTGGGCGCGGAGGTCGATCTGGCGCGCGTCCCCCTCAAGTACAGCGGGCTGCAACCGTGGGAGATCTGGCTCAGCGAGGCCCAGGAACGCATGGTGCTGGCCGTGCCGCCCCTCCACTGGCCGCGGCTGCAAACCATCTGTGCAGGGTTGGACGTGGAGGCCACCGCGCTGGGGACATTCACCGGTGACGGGCAGATCAGCCTGCGCTGCGGCGAACGCGTCGTTGGCCGACTGGACGCGCACTTCCTCCATCACGGCATCCCGCGGCGTCACCTGCAGGCCGTCTGGACCCCGCCTGCGACCCGCGAACCCGACCCGGCTGCGTTGTCCGCCGGCGCGCGCGGCGACCTGACGTCCACACTCCTGGCGCTGCTGGCGACCCCCGATATCCGCAGCAAGGAGGATGTCGTCCGCCGGTACGACCATGAAGTGCAGGGTGCGAGCGTGGGTAAACCGTTTACCGGCGCTGCCAGCGCGGGCCCGGCGGATGCGGCCGTCCTGGACCTCCGCTTTGCCTCGGCGCAGAGCGGTCGCCGGCAGCCTGCAACCTCAGACCTGCAACCTGCAACCGTCAGTCGCGGCGTCGCCGTGTCCGCGGGCATCAACCCGGCGTACGGCGCGCTCGACCCGTATGCGATGGCTTGGGCCACGGTGGACGAGGCGCTGCGCAACTGCGTGGCCGCAGGCGCGGACCCCGACCAGGTCGCGCTGCTGGATAACTTCTGCTGGGGCAACCCAAACCTGCCGGATCGCCTGGGCGGGCTGGTGCGCTGCGCGGAGGGCTGCCACGACGCAGCAGTCGCGTACGGCGCGCCCTTCATCTCCGGCAAGGACAGCCTGAACAACGAGTACACGGGCGCGGACGGTCGCAAGCACGCCATCCCCGGCACGCTGCTCATTTCTGCCATCGGCATCATGCCGGACACCGCGCGCGCCGTGACATCCGACCTGAAGGCGGCAGGCAATCGCGTCTACGTGCTCGGCCTGACAGGCGACGAGTTGGGCGCCTCGGCCTACTATCGCCTGCACGATCTAGTCGGGGCCAACGTACCGCAGCCGCCCGCGCATGGGCTGACTTTGCTCCGCGGCCTCCACCGGGCAATTGCCGCGGGGCTGGTGCAGGCCTGCCATGACTGCTCGGAAGGTGGGCTGGCCGTGGCCGCCGCGGAGATGAGCCTGGCCGGTGAGCTGGGCCTGGCGCTCGACCTGCGCCGCATCCCGCAGACGCCTGCGGCCGGCCGCGACGCGACGCTGGCCTTCAGCGAGTCGTTGGGCCGGTTCCTGGTGGAGGTGCGGCCGCAGGATGCGGCTGAGTTCGAAGCCTGCCTGGCCGGGTTGCCCTGCACACACGCAGGGGATGTCCGGCAGGATGGCGGCTTCATGCTGCTCGGCCTGGATGGACGGCCCGTGGTGGAGGCGGCCCTGCCCGCACTCGCACAGGCCTGGCGGGGGCATCTCACATGAGCCGACGACCACCCATTTTGATCCTGCACGCCACCGGCACGAACCGCGACCGCGAGGCTGCGTGGGCCTGCGAGCTGGCCGGCGGCGCGGCCGAAATCGTCCACATCAACCGGCTGACCGCGGGTGAGGTGCGCCTGTCCGATTACCGGATGCTCATCCTGCCCGGCGGCTTCTCCTACGGCGACGACCTGGGAGCGGGCAAGCTGTGGGCCGTGGCGCTGCGCTACCGGCTGGCCGAGCCGCTCGCCGCCTTCATCGCCGCAGGCCGGCCCGTGCTCGGCATCTGCAACGGCTTCCAGGCGCTCGTCAAGGCGGGCCTGCTGCCCGGCGGGACGAACGGCACGCCCGCGGCCGCGCGACAGACCGTCACGCTCACCCGCAACGATTCGGCCCGCTTCGAGTGCCGCTGGGTCTACCTCCAGCCGCAGGCCGCCAGCCCCTGTGTGTTCACGCGCGGCCTGGACGAGCTGATCCACTGTCCGGTCGCGCACGGAGAAGGCAAATTCGTGCCCGCGGACACGGCGACGCTGGTGGAGCTGGAAGCGGGTGGACTGGTGGCGCTGCGCTACACCCGGCCGGACGGCCAGGCACCTCCCGGCGGGACCGTCGGCTATCCCTGGAACCCGAACGGCTCGGCCGGCGACATCGCCGGCATCTGCAACGCAGCAGGGACCGTGCTGGGGCTGATGCCGCATCCTGAGAATCATATCATCGAGGCACAGAGCCCGCAGTACCGCCGCGGGGAGCGCGGCCAACTCGGCCTGGCCCTGTTCCGTAACGGCGTCCGCTACGCGGCGGCGCTGTAGGTTGCAGGTTGCAGGTTTGAAAGTTATGAGCTACAGCTCAATCAGCCCAACCGCAAACCTGTAACCCGGGCGAAGCGAAGCTTCGCACACTTGCTAACCTGTAACCGGCTATAAGGGAGCTTGCCCATGACCACTTACCTGCAACCTTCGGTTGACCGAACGACCATTGCCGCCGCGCTGCCCCATGTTCTCCTGCGCGTGGACCTGCCCGACCTCGGCCCGCGCATCGAGGGCAAGGTGCGCGATATCTATGTGCTGGGCGGGCGGCGCGTCCTGGTGACCACCGACCGCGTATCGGCCTTCGACCGTGTGCTTGGCGCCGTGCCCTTCAAGGGCCAGGTGCTCAACCAGTTGAGCGCGTGGTGGTTCGAGCAGACGCGCTCGACCGTGCGCAATCACGTCCTCTCGGTGCCCGATCCCAACGTCACCATTGCCAGCGAGGCCCAATCTCTGCCGGTGGAAGTCATTGTGCGAGGTTACATCACCGGCATCACCTCGACCTCGCTGTGGACGCTCTACGAGCAGGGCGTCGAGCGGCCCTACGGCCTGGACCTGCCGCCGGGGCTGCACAAGAACGATCCCCTGCCGGAGCCGGTCATCACCCCCACCACGAAAGCGACCGGCGGCGCACACGACGAAAGGCTGACCTCCGCCGAGGTGGTCGAACGCGGGCTGGTCGAGCCCGGCCTGTGGGCTGAAATTCAGCGCGCGGCGCTGGCGATCTTCCGCCGCGGGCAAGAGGTTGCACGGTCCGCAGGGCTCGTCCTGGTCGACACCAAGTACGAGTTCGGCCTCATCGATGGGCAGCCTGCCCTGATCGACGAAGTTCACACACCCGATTCGAGCCGCTACTGGATCGCGGAAAGCTACGAGGCGGTGCGCGGGACCGGCGCCGAACCGGAGAACTTCGACAAGGAGTTCCTGCGGCTGTGGTATGTGCGCCAGGGCTACCGCGGGGAAGGCCAGCCGCCTGCGCTACCGCCGGAGGTGGCAATCCAGATGGCAGAACGTTACATCGCCATCTACGAACGTCTGACCGGCGAGACGTTTGTGCCGGGCGAACAACCCGCCGCAGCCCGCATCGAACGGGCGCTGGCGGCCTACGGAGGTTGACATGGCACTCGTACCCATCATTATGGGCTCGCGCGCAGACATGGCCCACGCAGAGGCCATCGCCGCAGCGTTGGATAAGCTGGGGCTTGCCAGCGAACTGCGGGTAGCCTCGGCGCACAAGGTCGCGCGCTACCTGCTCGACCTGCTGGCCGCCTATGAGGCGGACCCGCAGCCGAAAGTCTACATCACCATCGCGGGCCGCTCGAATGCGCTCAGCGGCCTGGTGGATGGCAACGTGAGCGCGCCGGTCATCGCCTGTCCGCCTTACTCGGAGCGGTTCGGCGGAGCCGACCTGTTTTCCTCCTTGCGCATGCCATCCGGCATCGCGCCCGCAGTGGTGCTGGAACCGGGCGGCGCGGCCCTGCTGGCCGCCAAGATCCTGGCCGTGGCCGACCCGGCGCTCCGGGCCCGCATCACCGCGGCGCAACAGGCGGCCGCGGACCAGCTCATCGCCGATGATCGAGCGATCCGGCGCCCGGCTGAGTGAGGTAATGTAACCGATGACGCAACGGCCCTGGAACAGCACTGAGAGAACTGGCTGCCCGCGGCCCACCGAGGCCCGGCCCGACGCTGACACGAACCCTGTTCTTGCGCCGGATGACGACCACCTTCACGAGGCCTGCGGCGTGTTCGGCATCCACGCGCATGATGCAGATGTCGCCCGCATCGCCTTCTTCGCGCTGTATGCCCTGCAGCATCGCGGCCAGGAGAGCGCAGGCATCGCCACCAGCGATGGCCAGACGGCCTATATGTACAAGGCCATGGGCCTGGTAGCGCAGGTCTTCGATGAGCAGAACCTGCGCCCGCTGCGCGGCCATCTGGCTATCGGCCACACGCGCTATTCGACCACCGGCTCTTCCCACATCCGCAATGCGCAGCCGCACCTAATCGAGACCATGCATGGACCCCTGGGCGTCGGCCATAACGGCAACCTGACCAACGCGCTGACCCTGCGCCGGCGGCTGCTGGAGCGCGGCGTGGGCCTCAGTTCATCGAGCGACAGCGAGGTCATCACCCAGATGCTCGCCGCGCCGCCCCCCGGCGGCGAGTCGGCCGGACCGGACTGGGCCGCACGCATTGCGGCATTCATGGCCGAAGCCGAAGGCGCCTATGCCCTCGTCATCCTGACGCGCGAGGCCGTCTACGCAGTGCGCGATCCCTGGGGCCTCCGGCCGCTGTGCCTCGGAGAACTGGCTAACAACGGTCACCCTGGCTACGTCGTCGCCTCGGAGTCGTGCGCGCTGGCAACCATCGGGGCACGCTATCTGCGCGAAATCCAGCCGGGCGAGATCGTGCGCCTGGACGACTCCGGCGTCCATTCCATACAGGGCCGCGCAGCCGCCGAACCTTTGTCGCTGTGCGTGTTCGAGTATGTCTATTTCGCGCGTCCCGACACAGTGCTCGAAGGGCAGACCGTCCACCGCGTGCGCCAGCGCCTGGGCGAGGAACTGGCCCGCGAGGCGCCCGTCGAGGCCGATGTGGTCATCGGCGTGCCCGACTCAGCCACCCCCGCCGCCATCGGCTATGCGCAGGTTTCCGGCATTCCGTTCAGCGAGGGCCTGACCAAGAACCGTTACATCGGCCGGACGTTCATCCAGCCCGATGACCGCATCCGCCGCGTGGGCGTCCATCTGAAGTACAACCCACTGACGGCCAATCTGCACGGCAAGCGCGTGGTGCTGATCGACGATTCCATCGTGCGCGGCAACACGATCGGCCCCATCCTGTCGCTGCTGCGCGAGGGCGGCGCCACGGAGGTCCATGTGCGCGTCTCATCCCCGCCGATCAAGCATCCCTGCTTCATGGGCATCGACATGGCAACGCATGAAGAACTGATCGCCCACAACCTCTCGCTGGAGGAAATCCGGGCCGATATCGGCGCGGACAGCCTCGCCTACCTGTCACATGCAGGCATGTTGCGGGCGGTCGAAGGCGTGCCGGATGCGCGCGGCGGTCATTGCAGCGCCTGCTTCACCGGCCAGTATCCCATCCGGCTGGAAGAGTGGTGGACGCTGCGCAGCCAGGAAAAACTGGCCTTCGAGCAGATGTGGGGAGCCTGACACATGCGAGTCCTGATTATCGGCGGCGGCGGCCGCGAACATGCGTTGGCCTGGAAGCTGGCGCAATCCTCGCAGGTACAGACCATTGTCGTCGCTCCCGGCAACGGCGGCACTGCCACCGGCGGCAAGACCTCCAACCTGGGCGAAGCGATGCTTCGCACACCCGCAGCCCTCGCCGCCTTCGCTGCGGCCGAGAACATCGATCTGACCGTCGTCGGGCCGGAAGCCCCGCTGGCGGATGGCATCGTGGACGTCTTCCAGGCAGCCGGCCTGCGCTGCTTCGGCCCGACCCGCGCCGCCGCACGGCTGGAGAGCTCGAAGGCCTACGCCAAAGACTTCATGGCCTGCCACGGCATCCCGACCGCGGCCTATGCGGCTTTCGACGACCACGGTCGGGCCTGCACGCACCTGCGCACGGTGGACTATCCGGTCGTCATCAAGGCGTCGGGGCTCGCCGCCGGCAAGGGCGTCATCGTGCCGGCGGACGCCCGTGAAGCGGAAGCTGCGCTCCGCAGCATCATGGTCGAGCGCGCCTTCGGCGCGGCAGGCGACGAGGTCATCATCGAGGAACGCCTGGCTGGGCCGGAGTTGTCCGTGCTCGCTTTCAGCGACGGCACGCATACCGCGCTGATGCCCGCGGCGCAGGACCACAAGCGGGCCTACGACGGCGACCGCGGGCCCAACACCGGCGGCATGGGGGCCTATGCCCCCGCGCCGCTGGCAACGCCGGAGCTGCTGGCCGAGGTGCAGCGCACCGTCTTGCAGCCGGCGTTGGACGGCATGCAAGCCGCCGGCACGCCCTACATCGGCGTGCTCTACGCCGGGCTGATGCTCACGCGCACCGGAGTGCGCGTGCTCGAATTCAACTGCCGCTTCGGTGACCCCGAGACCCAGGTCATCCTCCCGCTGCTGGCGAGCGACCTGGCGGATACGCTGCTCGCTTGCGTCGAGGGGCGGCTGGCAGCGACGCCGCCGCGCTGGCGAGGGGGCAGCGCGGCCACCGTCGTGGCCGCCAGCGGGGGCTATCCGGGCAGCTACACCACGGGCCACCCGATCCACGGCATCGAGCAGGCGGAAGCCCTGCCGGAGACGGTCGTCTTCCAGGCGGGCACGCGGCGGTCAGAGGACGGGCAACTGCTCACCGACGGCGGGCGGGTGCTGGCCGTGACGGGCGTGGGCGCTGATCTGCGGCAGGCTCTGGCGCGCGCCTACGCGGGCATCGAGTGCATCCATTTCGAGGGGATGCACTACCGCCGCGACATCGGCAGCAAGGTGCAGTGATGGCCGGGACACAGCCAATGACCTACCGGGATGCGGGCGTGGACATCGCCGCGGGCACGCGCGCCGTCGAGCTGATGAAGGACGCGGTGCGGAGCACCTACGGCCCCGAGGTGCTGCTGGGCATCGGTGCGTTCGGCGGGCTGTTCGACGCAGCCGCGTTAAAGGGCATGGCCGCGCCCGTGCTGGTGGCCTCGACCGACGGCGTGGGCACGAAGATCAAGATTGCCAGCGCGCTGGGCCGGTTCGACACCATCGGGCACGATATCGTCAACCACTGCATCAACGATATCCTCGTCCAGGGGGCGCGGCCCCTCTTCTTCCTCGATTACATCGCGGCGGGACGGCTCGACCCGGTCATGGTCGCGGCAGTGGTCTCAGGGTGCGCGGCGGCCTGCCGGGCTGCGGGCGCAGCCCTGCTCGGCGGCGAGACGGCGGAGATGCCCGGCGTCTACGCGGAGGGCGAGTTCGACCTGGCGGGCACCATCGTCGGCGTCGTGGACCGCGCAGCCATCGTGGATGGATCGGGGATCCGGGCCGGAGACGCGATCGTCGGGCTGGCCTCCAGCGGGCTGCACACGAACGGCTTTTCGCTCGCGCGACGCGTGCTGGCCGGTCACGACCTGCGCGCGGAGGTCCCCGAACTGGGTCGCTCCCTGGGCGACGCGCTGCTGGAGCCGCACCGTTCGTACCTGACCGCGGTCAACAATCTGTGGGCAGCGGGCATCCACATCCGGGGCATGGCCCACATCACGGGCGGCGGGCTGATCGACAATCCCCCGCGCATCTTCCCGGCCGGGCTGGCCGCGCGGCTGCACCGCGGCAGTTGGCCCGTGCCGCCCATCTTCGGCCTCATCCAGCGCACCGGACAGATCGAGGATGCCGAGATGGCGCACGTCTTCAACCTGGGGCTGGGCATGCTGCTCATCATCCCGCACGAGCAGGCCGCGGCCGCGCTTGAGCAGCTAGGCGAAGGCGCATGGGTCGTCGGTGAAATGGTGGCGCGCGGCACAGCTCCGGCCGTGGAGATTGTGGAGTGAGCCACATGACCGCACCCGCACGCCTCGCCGTGCTCATCTCCGGCAACGGCTCCAACCTGCAGGCCATCATCGACGCGGTCCAAGCGGGCAGCCTCCCGGCGCAGATCGCGCTGGTGGTGTCCAACCGCCGGGACGCGTATGGCCTCCAGCGCGCCGCGCGGGCCGGCATCCCGACCCTCTACTTTCCGTTGCAGCCCTACCGCGATGCGGGACGCACACGGCAGGAATACGACGCGGACCTCGCCGGTCAGGTCGCGACGTGTGAGCCTGCGCTCGTCGTGCTTGCCGGCTGGATGCACGTGCTGAGTCCGGCGTTCCTGGAGCGCTTCCCCGGCCGCGTGTTGAACCTGCACCCCGCGCTGCCCGGCCAGTTTGCGGGCACACACGCCATCGAGCGTGCGCTGCATGCGTTCCGGCGGGGCGAAATCATCCATACTGGCGTCATGGTTCACCAGGTCGTGCCGGAGGTGGACGCCGGGCCGGTCATCGCGACCGTCGAGGTCCCGATCCACGGCGATGATACGCTGGAAGCCCTCGAAGCGCGCGTCCATGCCGCGGAGCACACCCTGCTGGTCGCGGCCATCCGGCAGGTGCTTGACGACTCGAGCTTGCTGCCGGCGTAGGACGGGTTGGCAACCTGTCTTACCGGTTCGTTGCCTCCACCACCCGCCCTGCTGGTCGCGGCCATCCGGCAGGTGCTTGACATCGAAGCGCTGCGGCGTAGGACGTGGGACGTCTTGGTTGGCAACCCGTCCTATCCCGGTTCGACTGCCTCTACCACCCGCCCTGCTGGTCGCGGCCATCCGGCAGGTGCTTGACGACTCGAGCTTGCTGCCGGCGTAGGACGGGTTGGCAACCCGTCCTACCGGTTCGTTGCCTCCACCACCCGCCCTGCTGGTCGCGGCCATCCGGCAGGTGCTTGACGACTCGAGCTTGCTGCCGGCGTAGGACGGGTTGGCAACCCGTCTTACCGGTTCGTTGCCTCCACCACCCGCCCTGCTGGTCGCGGCCATCCGGCAGGTGCTTGACGACTCGAGCTTGCTGCCGGCGTAGGACGGGTTGGCAACCCGTCCTACCGGTTCGTTGCCTCCACCACCCGCCCTGCTGTCGCGGCCATCCGGCAGGTGCTTGACGACTCGAGCTTGCTGCCGGCGTAGGACGGGTTGCCAACCCGTCCTACCGGTTCGTTGCCTCCACCACCCGCCCTGCTGGTCGCGGCCATCCGGCAGGTGCTTGACGACTCGAGCTTGCTGCCGGCGTAGGACGGGTTGGCAACCCGTCTACCGGTTCGTTGCCTCCACCACCCGCCCTGCTGGTCGCGGCCATCCGGCAGGTGCTTGACGACTCGAGCTTGCTGCCGGCGTAGGACGGGTTGGCAACCCGTCTACCGGTTCGTTGCCTCCACCACCCGCCCTGCTGGTCGCGGCCATCCGGCAGGTGCTTGACGACTCGAGCTTGCTGCCGGCGTAGGACGGGTTGCCAACCCGTCCTACCGGTTCGTTGCCTCCACCACCCGCCCTGCTGGTCGCGGCCATCCGGCAGGTGCTTGACGACTCGAGCTTGCTGCCGGCGTAGGACGGGTTGCCAACCCGTCCTACCGGTTCGTTGCCTCCACCACCCGCTCCACCAGGCCCGGCCCGGCATAGATCAGCCCGGTATAGAGCTGGACGAGCGTTGCGCCTGCGTCCAGCTTCTCCAGCGCATCTTCGGGCCGGAGGATGCCGCCCGAGGCGACGATGGGCAGCCGGCCGTCCAGCAATCGGGCCGTCCGGCGCACCAGCGCCGTGTTCCATGCGCACAGCGGACGCCCGCTCAGCCCGCCCGCCTCCGCGGCCAGCGGCGAGGTCACCCCGTCGCGCGCCACGGTCGTATTGGAGATGATGACCCCGTCCATCCCCGCCGCGCAGATGGCCGAGAGGGCCTGGCCCAACGCATCCTCGTCCAGGTCAGGCGCCAGCTTGACCAGCACCGGGACGGGCCGGCCCAGCCGCCGCGCCTGCGTATCTCGTTCGCTGCCGACCGCCGCAAGCAGCTCCTCCAGCGCGCCGCCGCCCTGCAATGCTCGTAGCCCCGGCGTATTGGGCGAGCTCACATTCACGGTCAGATAGTCCGCCAGGGCTGCAAAGCGGCGCACCAACGCTGCGTAATCCTCTGCCGCATCTTCCAGCGGCGTGTCCTTGTTCTTGCCGATGTTGACGCCGATCACCGGCGCTGCGCCGATGACCGGCGCGTGAAGATCGCGGCTCCGGGCCGCGCGGCTCAACCGCTCCGCCAGCGCGTCTGCACCTCGGCCTGGAAAACCCATCCGGTTGATCACCGCCTCGTCCTCGACCAGCCGGAACACCCGCGGCTGCGGGTTGCCGGGCTGGGGCCGCGGGGTCACGGTCCCCAGCTCCAGGTGACCGAAGGGGAGCGCGGCCAGCCCGCGCCAGGCCAGCCCGTCCTTGTCGTACCCGGCGGCCAGCCCCACCGCGTTGGGAAACGTCAGCCCGAAGGCGTGCACCGGCCGGATCGTCCCGCGCGGCCTGAACGCAGCGCGCAGCAGCGCGGTCACCGGCGGCAGGCTCCCGGCCAGCCGCAGCAACGCCACGGTCAACCCGTGCGCGGTCTCCGGCGGCAGGCGAAAAATCAGCGGTCGCAGCGCACGATACACCGTCCGATCCCTTTCATCCTTCCGCATAGTCTGTCTATGCCGTGGTTGCACTCTGGCGTTCCTGCGCGATAAACGCGCGCGCTGCCGCAATCTGCTCGGCGGGCACGACCGCGCTGGCCTCCCAGTAATCCAGTAATTCCGTCAACCGCACGACTGCATGGAGCCGGTAGCCCGCCGCGGACAACGCCTCGCCCGCGCCGGATTCGCGGTCGATGAGCACGACGACATCCTCTACCTCCAGGCCCGCTGCGGTGAGCTTGTCGATCGCCTCGAACTTGCTGCCGCCGGTCGTCGCCAGATCATCGATGACGACGACGCGCTCGCCCGGCCGGTACGCGCCCTCGATGGCCGCGCCGGTCCCGTAACCCTTGACCTCCCGGCGGGGATAGACCATCGGCCAGCCGCCCGCGAGGCTGACGGCCGCACCGATGGGCAGCGCGGCGTACGGCAGGGCCGCGAGGCGGTCGAAAGTAAGCTGCCGGAGAATGGGCAGATAGGCCCGGCCCACGTCGGCCAGCAGCGCCGGATGCGAGACCAGTTGGCGCAGGTCCAGGTAGATGGGCGATTGCAGGCCCGACTTGAGCGTGAACTGGCCGAACTTCACGCAGCCGGCCGCGAGCAGCCCGTCCGCCAGCCATGCGGGAACCGCGCCGGCGCCACCCGCCCCTGACTGTGCGCTTCCTGAGCGGAGCACGGCGGTGCCTGCGCCGTGCGGAGTCGAAGGATGCGGCTGCTCGTGTCCCCGTTCCAACAGCAAGGCAGCCCGCAGCGTCTCGATTTCATCCCGCAGCGCCGCGGCTGCCCGGCGAGGCGACTCCGCCCGCGCAACCGCCCGGCTGACGGGGATGAGCATCCCCAGGCCGTCCGCTCGCAGGCCGGCGCGCAGCGCAGCGCGCAGGTCGCCGCCCTGTGCACCCACGCCCGGCGCGAGGAACCACAGATCAGGCGCGGCTGCCCGGACCCGCGCCAGCGCGTCGGGATGGGTCGCGCCGACGACCAGCGCGACGTTGTTGTTCGTATTCCACTCCTGCGCCAGCGCCGCGACCCGTTCGTACACCATCTCCCCGCCTCCCAGCCGCAGGTCTTGCACGTCGCCCGCGCCAGGATTGGAGGTCTTGCAGAGCAGGAAGACTCCCTGCGCCGGGTCACGCACGAAAGGCTCCAGGCTGTCGCGGCCAAGATACGGATTCAACGTGATGGCGGTCGCGCCAAGACGCCCGAAGGCGGACCGCGCATAGGCCTCCGCAGTGGACGCGATATCCCCGCGCTTGGCATCCAGGATGACCGGGATGCCCGCGGGAACGGCAGCGATGACCTCCGCCAGCGCGGCCCAGCCCGCGGGCCCGTAAGCCTCGAAGAAGGCCGCGTTGGGCTTGTAGGCCATCGCCAGCCCCGCCGTCTCCGCGATCAGCCGCAGGCAGAAATCGCGCGCCGCGTCCGCGGTCGAGGCCGGCAGGTCTGCGGGGTGCGGGTCCAGCCCGACGCATAGGAGCGAACCTGTGCGCCGGGCCACGTCGTCCAAAAGGCGGTTGAAACTCAGTGTGCTCATGCCTTGCCCAACACCATCGCCAGCAGCGCCATACGGATGTAGAGGCCGTATTCCATCTGCCGGAAGTAGGCCGCGCGCGGGTCGTCGTCCACTTCCATCGCGATTTCGGTGACGCGCGGCAGCGGGTGCATCACGATCATCCGCTCCCTGGCGCGCGCCATCGTCTCCGTGTCAATGACATACGCGCCCTTGACCTCATCGTACTCGGCCTCGCTGGCGAAACGCTCCTTCTGCACGCGGGTCACATACAACACATCGGTCTCAGCCAGCACCGGGTCGAGTTCGCGGTGCTCGGCCTGCGGAATGCCCTTCTCCGCGACTTCGGCCATGACCTCGGCGGGCATCCGCAGGATCTCCGGGGAGACGTAATTCAGGCGGACGTTGTAGAGTGTCAGCAGCCGCGCCAGCGAGTGAACCGTGCGACCGTACTTGAGATCACCGAGCATCGTAACGGTCAGCCCGTCGATGTCGCCCAGTTCCTCGCGGATGGTGAACAGATCGAGCAGCGCCTGGGTCGGGTGCTCCCCGATGCCGTCGCCCGCATTGATGATCGGCTTGCGCGCGTACTTGGCTGCCAGCGCGGCAGAACCGGTTTCGGGGTGGCGCAGGACAATCACATCCGCATACGCTTCGAGCGTGCGGACGGTGTCGGGCAATGACTCGCCCTTGGAGACCGAGGAGTAGCGCACTTCGTTGATGGGAATGACGCTCCCGCCGAGCCGCTCCATCGCGGAAGTGAACGACGAGGAGGTGCGGGTGGACGGTTCGTAGAACAGGTTGGCGAGAATCTTGCCCTTCAGCAGGTCGAAGCTGCCGACGCGGCGGACCATCTCTTCCATCTCGTGCGCGACGCCGAAGATCGTTTCGAGGTCACGGCGGTCGAACTGCTTGACGCTCAGGATATCGCGGCCGTAAAACGGCCCATCCTGCCGGTCACCGAAGGGCAGATGCGGACTCTGGACACGAATGGGCGGCATGTGAATCATGGTTTGTTGCTCCTTATCTCAACGTGTAGTTTGTGAGCGAATGTTGCGGCCGGTGCCCGGCATGGCAAGCACCCGGCCGTCACGAAAGACATCTTGCCCGCGCAGCACGACCCGCGCGATGCGGCCGCGGACCGGGTAACCTTCGAAAGGTGTCCACCCGCAGCGCGAATACATGCCCTCGCTGCTGAGTTCGTAGGTCGCCTGTTCATCGACCTCGACCCAGGTGTCATCCTGTGTTGGCAAGCCGAAGATGCGCTGCGGGTTCTCCCACATGCGCAGGATGAGGTCGTCGACGGTCAGCCGGCCCTCGTGGACCGCGGTGAGCAGCAGCGGCAGCGCGGTCTCGAGGCCCGGGAAACCGGGCGGTGGATTCTCGCCGTCCTTCTCCTCAACGGTGTGTGGCGCGTGGTCCGTCGCGAAGCAATCGATGACATCGAGGTTGTCCCACAGGGACGCACGGTCGGCAGAAGTGGCGAGGCTAGGTCGCACCTCCCCGCGGCCCGCGCCGAGCCGGGGGATGTCATCCTCGGTGAGAAAGAGATGGTGCGGAGCCACCTCGCACGTCACCTTGAGGCCCCGCTCTTTGGCCTTGCGGATGAGCAGGATTTCATCGCGCAGCGAGACGTGCGCGAGATGGACCGGCCGGTCATAGAGCGCAGCCATGAGGATCACGGCTGCAAGCGTGCGGTCCTCCGCGTGTGCGACGATGGGCCGGTCCGCGGGCCACCGGGCGAAGTGCGCTTGCCAGTCGGACAGCGCATCCAGCCGGAGCGGGCCGTAGGTCTGGTCGAGATACATCTTCAGCCCGGCAACGCTGGGGGCCAGGACGGGCGCACTTGCGCCGTTGTCTGCCCCGGCACCCAGGAACTGAGCATAGTCGCAGCGGGCCTTCGCGGCGGCGGCACCGAGCGCAAGCTCGAGGGTCGCCGCCTCGGTGATGGGCGGCCGGGTATTGGGCATCGCCAGGACGGTCGTGAAGCCCCCTGCGAGGGCCGCGGCCGTGCCCGTGTCCCAATCCTCCTTGTGCGTGCCGCCCGGCTCGCGCAGGTGGACGTGCGGGTCGATCAGCCCGGGCAGCCTCAGCATGGCACTTTACCTCCCGGCGCGGGGCAAAAAAAGAGAGCCTTGCGGCTCTCATAAGTAAATGCTTGGGCGGAAAAAACAAAACGCCCACGGGAGCCCAGGGCTCCGGGGCGCACGGGATCAAGATAAATGCGTGGTTTCACTCGTTAAGACCTCCCAATTCAGTCAGAATGCCGCCGCTGCGAATGGCAATACCGCTGCCGCCGCTTGCCGGCGCCGATGCACGGGAAGTCAAAGAGGTCGGCCAGTCTGGGTCATAGAAATGCGCGGAATGCCTCCGCGCATGAGCCCATGCTAACAGGGATGCCCTGCAACGTCAAATCTGACGCACTATCTGAAAGGATCGGGCGCGCAGGTGTCGCAGCCTGTGGGGTCATGCTAAAAAACCTCCGTCTGGTTGGCGGCGACGACTTCCGGGTCAGCGCCCTCTGCGGGACCGGGCCGTCCATTGAGGTTGACGCTCATTTGCACCGGCGCTGCGAACCGAATCCGGTGCAGCTCGAAACGACGCAGCAAGTCAAGGTTGACCTCGGTAATTACCCGCCAACGTTGCTCGAAATCTGTGATGTGATAGATCACCAGCACTTCCATCGCATAATTACCGATGGTCTCAAACCGCACATTGTGATCGTCTATCTGGGGATGGCAACAGATGCTTTCGCGGATGTCTTCCAACGCCAGTTGCATCTGCGCGTAGGTGGTGTCGGCGGACAGCTTCAAGGTGTACGACCACACATACCCCTTCTCGGCAGACACATTGGCGATGACGCCGCCGGTGAACTTGGAGTTAGGGATAGTGACACGGTAGCCGGTGTTCCAATCCTGCGCCACCGTCGCACGCCAACCAATTTCCTTCACCACGTACTGCTTGCCCTCGAACTCGATCAGGTCCCCGATCAGGAACGGCTTCTGGCCGAACAGGATGATCCCCCCGAACATGTTCCCGACGGTATCCTGTGCAGCCAGGGCGAACGCGAGGCCACCGATGCCGAGGCCCGCGATGACGGTGCCGACATCATAACCGGCGTTGTTCAAGCCCACGATGATCGCGAGCACCCACACGATGATGCGGATGCCCTTGCGGATCAGGGGTAACAACTGGTCGTCATAGGCCCCGCTGCTCTTGTTGGCGAGCGGCACGAGGTAACGCTGGTGGATGGCGTCGTAGAGCCGCGTAATGAGCCACGCGGCGAGGAGCGCGTAGGCGACGCCCAGTGCGGAGTCCAGGAAGTTCGCCATGCCAGGGGCGAGAGTCAGGCGATTAAGCGCGGACCGCGAGGCGAGCAGGACCAATATGACCGTAAGCGGCTCTTCGAGCGAGTCGACCACCATATCGTCGAGCTGAACCCGACTTCTGGCCGCGAGCCGCTTGACTGCACGAGCAACGACTATGAAGAACAGCCGGCCAAGTATCACGATGCCCAGGATAATCAGGAACGTCGTCAACCACTGGAGCACGGTGTTGCCGTAATAGGTACGCTCGAAAAACTCGGTCATGCGCCCTCCTACAAAGCTACGAACTTGACACAAGCATACCACAAGCACAACAGGGAGACAAAAGGCACAAAAGCTTGTCGCGGCCCTGGCGACCCGATACCGCTTTGCTACTCTGGCGCGCGACGTTGACAAGCCTGTCGGCCCGTGGTATCCTCCGGCGCACAATCGAGATACTCAAAAGCGACGATGGAGAGAGTACGGGGGCACGGCGTTGTTCAGAGAGCGGCTAGCCGGTGTGAAGGCCGCCTGCGTCTCCCCGGAAAGACACTCCGGAGCTGCGGGGTCGAAAAGATAGTAGGCCCAGGCCGGCGCCTCCCGTTACGAGGCCAGGTCAACGTTTGACGGACCGCAAGGTGGTCCTACGGCGCGCCATCGCGTATGGTGTTCCGTCAACCAGACCGTTGAGGTCGCGACCGTGAGGCCGCGACAAACCAGGGTGGCACCGCGAGCAGGCTCCTCGTCCTTGGGCGAGGAGCCTTTATATTTCCCTGCAAGAGGTGCACCCATGCAACGGATTTACACGACCGAAGTGGCCGCGCACGTCGGCGAACGTATCCAGGTGGCCGGCTGGCTCCATGCGCTGCGGCGCCTGGGCGGGATCAACTTCCTGATCCTGCGCGATACGCGCGGGACCATCCAGGTAGTGCTCGACACGCCGGAGGCGCTGGTCGCGCTGGAGGGCCTGCTGCCGGAAACAGTGCTCACCGCCGCCGGCACGGTCGTCGCGGAGCCCCAGGCCCCCGGCGGCATCGAGATCCACGGCCCCACATTCGAGATCCTCTCGCCCGTCCGCGACGCGCTGCCATTCCCGCTGAACAAGCCGGAGGTCAAGGCCACGCTGCCGACCTTCCTCGACCACGCCGTCATCGGCCATCGGCATCCCGCCCGGCGCAGCGTCATGCGGCTGCAGGCGGGCATTATGGCCGGGTTCCGCACCACGCTGACCGCCCTGGGCTTCACCGAGATTCAGACACCCAAGCTGGTCGGCTCGGCCACCGAAGGCGGCGCGAACGTCTTTACGGTGGACTACTTTGGCCGGCCCGCATACCTGGCGCAAAGCCCCCAGTTCTACAAGCAAATCATGGTCGGCGTGTTCGAGCGCGTTTTCGAGGTCGGGCCGGTCTTCCGCGCCGAGCCGCACGACACGGTCCGCCACATCAACGAGTATGTCAGCATGGACGTCGAGATGGGCTTCATCCGCGACCACCGCGACGTCATGGCGGTGTTGACGCAGGTCGTGCGCGGCATCCTGGATCATCTGCAGGCACACTACGCGCCGGAGCTGGCGGCGGTCAACGCGGTGCTGCCCGCTGCGCCGGAGCAGTTCCCCGCCATCTACTTCCCGGAGGCGCAGGAACTCATCTTCCGGCTCTACGGCGAGGACTGCCGCGGGGAGCCGGATCTGGCGCCGCAGCACGAACGCTGGCTGGGCGAATGGGCGCGACAGGAATACGACAGCGACTTCCTGTTTGTAACGGGCTACCCGATGGCGAAGCGGCCCTTCTACACGCATCCCAACCCGGCGGACCCGGCCTACTCGAACTCGTTCGACCTGCTCTTCCGCGGGACGGAGCTTGTCACCGGCGGCCAGCGGCTCCACCTCTACCAGGCCTACCTGGACAGCGCAGCAGCGCGCGGGTACACGGACCTCACCCCGTTCGAGACCTACTTCGAAACGTTCAAGTACGGGATGCCGCCCCACGGCGGGTTTGCCATCGGACTGGAGCGGTTCATCATGCAACTGCTCGGCCTCGATAACGTCCGGCTGGCAACGCTCTTCCCGCGCGACATCAACCGGCTCGCGCCGTGATGGGATGACAAATAGAACGCTGATAAAGTGCGCATCAGCGCCCTGATTGAACTGATTGCCGCTGATTCGGCGTATTAAACTATAATCACTGGGATCAGTCAGATCAGCGTCATCAGCGTTCTATATAAGCCATGATCTTGCACCTACTCTACCAGGACAAAGACATCATCGTCGTGGATAAGCCTGCCGGGCTGCCGACCCATGCGGCGGACCCGGCAGACCCTTATCCTGCCGATGCGCTGCGCGTCGTCCAGGCGCAGACCGGCCTGAGCTACCTGGGCATGCACCAACGGCTCGACGCGGATACCTCGGGCGTGCTGCTGTTCAGCGCGCGGCCGGAGGCGAATCGCAATCTCGCGGCAGCATTCGAGGGCCGCGCGGTGCGCAAGGTCTACCTCGCCCTGGTGATAGGCCGGCCCCGCCAGCCGGAAGGCGTCATCGACGCGCCCATTGTGCGCGACCGGGACGGCCGCTATCGCGTGACGACCGCAACTGATCCGCGCGGCCAGTCCGCCCGGACGCGGTATCGGGTGGCGGCACGGTCGGATTTCGGCCGCAGCCGCGAGACCGGCCAATCGCTCGGGCCGGTCTCCGACCGTGCCCGAAATCCAGTGACCCTGCTCGAAGTCATCCCCGAGACCGGCCGCAGCCACCAGATTCGCGTGCACCTCGCGCACATCGGCTGCCCGGTCGCCGGCGACCCGCTCTATGGCGACACGCAGCAGCCGCTCTTCCCGCGGCTGTGCCTGCACGCGTGGCAGCTCACCCTGCCGCATCCGGCGACCGGCCAGTCTGTCACCTTCACCGCGGCGCCGCCCCGGCCCTTCGCCGGTCGGCTGGCAGGCCGGCCGGAACCGCCCCACGCACAGGAGGCCGCTTCATCCGACCTGGTAAGCCTCGCCCTGGATCGCCGCGCGCCGCTGGCCGCGGATGCGGGCACGACCATCTACCGACTCGTCAACGGTGCGGCGGACGGCCTGCCGGGGCTGACCGTGGACCGCTACGGGGATGTGCTCGTCGCAAGCGTGTATGATCAAGAGGTGACCTCTCCGTTTGCCGAGCTGGGCGAGAGTGTAGGTGCAAGCTCTGTTTACGTCAAGTACCGGCCGCGCCAGGCCAGCCAACTCAGCGCTGCGGAGCTGCAGCAGCTTGCGCCCGCGGAGCCGGTCAGCGGCCCGCCGCAGCCGGAGATCATCGCGCACGAGGACGGGCTGGCGTACATCATCCGGCCCGGCGAGGGGTTGAGCGTCGGCTTGTTCCCCGACATGCGCGAGGGCCGCGGCCGGGTGCGCGCCTGGGCGCGCGGCGCACGCGTCCTCAACACCTTCGCCTACACCTGCGGGTTCGGGGTGGCCGCGCTGGCCGGCGGCGCGACGCGCGTGCTCAACCTCGACCTGTCCAAAGGGGTGCTGGCCTGGGGCCAGGAGAACTATCGCGCCAACGGATTCTCCTCGGACCCGCACGACTTCGTCTACGGCGATGTGTTCGATTGGCTGGGCCGGCTGGCGCGGCGCGGGGAACAGTTCGAGCTGGTTATTCTCGACCCGCCCGGCTTCTCGCGCACCAAGACGCGGCGGTTCGTCGCCGCACAGGATTACGACGAGCTGGTCGCGTTCGCCGCACGGGTCGCCGCGCCGGGCGGATTGCTGTACGCCTGCTGCAACGTTGCAGAGCTGCCGCGCCGCGCGTTCCGCGAGCGTGTGCTGGCCGGACTGGCCGCCGCGGGCCGCAAGGGCGAAATCACTGGCGTCTATCATGAGCCGGCGCTCGATTTCCCTGTGCTTGTCGGGGAGGAACCATATCTCAAGATGCTGGCCGTGCGCTTAGATTGAGCAGAAGGAGCAAAGCATGATTAAGAAGGTCGTACTCATCGCCATTGCCATCGTCGTGGTCGCAGGTATTGTGATACAATTCGTGCCGTACGGTCGCGCACATGCGAACCCCGCGGTGATCGCCGAGCCTGTGTGGGACAGCCCGCAGACCAAAGCCTACTTCAGCCGCGCCTGCGCCGACTGTCACAGCAACGAGACGAAGTGGCCGTGGTATAGCAACGTCGCGCCGATGTCCTGGATGATTCAGCGCCATGTGGACGAAGGCCGCGAGGCCTTCAACGTCTCCGAGTGGCAGGAGAACTATTACTCCGCGGAAGAGGCCGCCGAGTTGGTGCGGAACGGCGAGATGCCGATTCGCAATTACCTGATGCTGCACCCGGAGGCGCGCTTCTCAGCCACCGAGCGCGAGCAGTTCATCCAGGGACTGATCGCGACATTCGGTGAGGATTGAGGTTCTTTGACCGTTTGGGAACCACCTTACCTGGCGCTGCACCGCAGCGGCGCGTTGCGGCGGCGCGCGCGGCACGCGCTGGCATCGCTGGCAACGTGCGAGCTGTGCCCGCGCGCCTGCCGGGTGGACCGGTTGGCCGGGCAGACCGGCGCGTGTCGCAGCGGTGCGGATGCCGTCATCGCATCCTGGAACCTGCATCACTGGGAGGAGCCGCCGATCAGCGGGACGCGCGGCTCCGGCACGATTTTCTTCTCCGGCTGCACGGGCAAGTGCATCTTCTGCCAGAACTACCCCATCAGCCAACTGGGTCACGGCAACGCGGTCAGCACGGAGCGCTTTGCCGCGCGGCTGCTGGAACTCCAGCGGCGCGGGGCCCACAACATCAACTTCGTCACCCCTACCCACTTCGTGCCGCAGTTGCTGGCCGCGGTCGATGTCGCGGCAGGCTGGGGCCTGCACATTCCGCTGGTCTACAACACCAGCGGCTACGACCGTGTCGAGGTCCTGCGCTGGCTGGAGGGGGTCATCGATATCTGGCTGCCCGATGCAAAGTACACCGACGACGCGGTCGCCCGGCGCATCTCCGGCTTCCCGAACTACGTCACGCATAACCGCGCGGCCCTGCTGGAGATGTACCGGCAGGCCGGCGACGAGCTGGTCACAGACGAAGCGGGCATTGCGCGGCGCGGCATGATTATTCGCCACCTCGTCCTGCCCAACGGGCTGGCGGACACGCCGGGCGTGCTCCGCTGGATTGCGACGACGCTCTCGCCCCACGTCCACTTGAGCGTGATGGATCAGTATTTCCCGGCCTACAAGGCACTGGCTGACCCACTGCTCAACCGCAAAATCACACCGGAGGAATACGAGGCTGCGCTCGACGCCTACGAAGCCCTGGGCATGGACCACGGCTGGATGCAGGAGCATGAAGGCTGTGAATGAATCTACTGACGCCCGGCGCCGCGAGGTCCTGAGCCTGCGCGCGGTCAACCTGGGCTTGTGGTCGAACATCGGGCTGGCCGCGCTCAAGACGGCCATCGGCATCATCGGCGGCAGCTCCGCGCTGCTGGCCGACGGCATCAACTCCACCTCGGACGTGGCCTACTACATCGTCGTGCGCGTCTTCATGCAGATGGCACGCAAGCCCGCGGACCGCGAGCACCCCTTCGGTCACAGCCAGTTGGAGAGCATCGCGGCGGTCGTCGTCGGCGCCTTCGTCATCACCACTGCGGTCGGCATCTTCTGGGGCGCGGTCAACGAGGTGTTCAACCTGATCACGGGCCAGACGGAGCCGAACAGCGCGGCCCTTATCACTCTGGTCGTCGCCCTGCTGACCATCGTGCTCAAGCTGGCGCTGATGTTCATCACGCTCAACATCAAGCGGCAGACGGGCAATGCAGCCATCGCGGCCCTGGCTTACGACCACCGCAACGATATCTTCTCGGCTTCTGCGGCTGCGATCGGCATCTTTCTCGCCCGCAGCGGGCTGCCCCTGGGCGACCCGGTGGCCGGCGCGTTTGTTGCCCTGTTAATTCTACGCACGGGCATCAAGATTATCCAGGATGCGTCGGCTGACCTGATGGACAACGTGCCGAGCAAAGAACTGGCGACGCAGGTCAACGACCTGCTCATGTCCCTGCCCGGCATCACCCGCGTCGAGGAGGTCTATGCCCACCGCTTCGGCCCCTACCTCGTCCTCTCCATCACTATCGGCATCGACGGCTCGCTCTCGGTGCTGGCCGGCGACCGGATTTCATCGGAGGCCGAGCGCATCCTCATGGAGAATATCCCGCTGCTGCGCCGTGTGCACATCCATTATCACCCATTCGGCATCCAGCAGGTGCCCGATCCATACACGGAGCCGCGGTCCGTCACCGACTGGTAGACCTACGTTGTTGGGCAAGGCGGAGTCCGCATTCTCAAATGCGGACGGGGCGTTCCGCATCTAAGGATGCTCCACTCCGCTTTCAACGGTCTTTCAGCAGTTTGAATTTCACTCACTTAGTGTTATACTTCGCCGGTCATACGTTCATTCACATTTTGTACGCGGGAGGGAATCGCCGTGCGCTTATCTGTCCTGCAGGAAAACCTCGCCAAAGGGCTCTCCATCGTCGGGCGGGCCGTCTCCACGCGCAGCACGCTGCCGGTCTTGAGCAACATTCTGCTCAGCACGGACGAAGAACGCCTGAAGCTGGCCGCCACGAACCTCGAAGTCGGCGTAAGCTGCTGGTTGGGTGCGCAGGTCGCGGACGACGGCGCGGTCACGCTCCCCGCCCGCCTGCTCACCGATTGGGTCAATTCCGTCGCGCCCGATCGCATCGACATGGAACTGAGTGTCCGGTCGATGAGCATGCACCTCAAGTGCGGGCGCTTCGAATCCAACATCAAGGGCATCGATGCCAGCGAGTTCCCCCTCATCCCGACGGGGGATGGCGAACAGCCGCTCAATCTGCCGCCGCCGGTCCTGCGCAAGATCATCGACCAGGTGGTCTTCGCCGCGGCCGATGCAAAGGACACCAGCCGCCCCGCGCTGACCGGCGTGCTCGCCCGCTTCGAAGGGGACCGCCTGACGCTGGCCGCAACTGACGGCTATCGCCTCTCGCTGCGGCGCACGGTGCTGCCGGCGGCCGCGCCCGCGGACATCAGCGTCATCATACCCGCGCGCTCCCTGCAGGAGGTCAGTCGCATCAGCGGCGAGGCCGACCCGGAGCAGCCGGTGGAACTGGCCGTTGCAGCGGCACGCAATCAGATCTTGTTCCGCCTCTGCGGCAAGGGCGAGTCTGAGAAGGGCGCATTCTACCAGGTCGCGCTCGTCTCGCAGCTCATCGACGCCAAGTTCCCCGATTTCAACGCCATCATCCCGAAGGGCTATAGCACGCGCACGATCCTGGATACTGCGGCGCTCCAGCGCGCGCTCAAGGTAGCCTCGCTGTTCGCCCGCGATGCATCGGATCGGGTAGTCTTCTCCATTACGCCGGGCGCGACTGAAACAGAGGGCCAGTTGACCATCCGAGCGACCTCCGCGGAGGCCGGCGACAATGTCTCGGAGCTGGATGCGGTGGTGGAAGGCACGGCAGTGGAAATCGCCTTCAATGTGCGTTACATGATGGAGGTGATGGCCGTCATCGACACGCCGGAGGTCGTCCTCGAGACGACCCGCTCCGACCGGCCCGGCGTCTTCCGGCCCGTCGGCACCGGCCCCGAAGAATTCACGCACGTCATCATGCCGATGCAGCTGCAACGGTGATACGGAACGAGTAACGAGTAACGAGTAACTAGTGAACCTGATTACTCGTTACTCGTTACTCGTTACTTCTTACTCGTTCCCAATTCCCCGTGCGCCTCACCCACCTGTCCCTCACCAACTTCCGTAACTATGCCCGGCTGGAGCTGGACCTGCCCGACCGGCTGACCATCTTCCAGGGTGCGAACGCCCAGGGCAAGACCAACCTGCTCGAAGCCATCCATCTGCTGGCGACCGCGCGGTCGCCGCGCGCGGCCGCGGAACGGGAGCTCATCAACTGGCTGGCGCTGGAGGGGCCGCTGCCCTATGCCCGGCTGGTCGCGGAGCTGGGCGCGGGACCGGCCGCAGAGCGGCTGGAACTGGTGCTGGAACTGGGCCGCAACGGCGGCGCGGGCGGGCCGGTGGTGCGCAAGCAGGTACGCATCAACGGCGTCGCGAAGCGCGCGCTGGACCTCATCGGGCGGCTGCGCGTCGTGCTGTTCCTGCCGGAAGATGTCAGCCTCGTCGCGGGCAGCCCCTCCGAGCGGCGGCGCTACCTCGACATCGCCCTGTGTCAGATGGACCCGGCCTACTGTCGTGCGCTGGCGGAATATGGCAAGCTGCTCGCGCAGCGCAACGCGCTGCTCAAGCGGCTGCGCGATGAAGGCGGGGATACGGGCCAACTGGCCTTCTGGGACACGGGACTGGCCGAGCAGGGCGCTCTCCTCCTCATCCGCCGTGCAGCGGCCGTCCGCCGGCTCAGCGAGCTGGCGGCCCTGCGCCATCGCGAGCTGACCGGCGGCGCAGAGCGCCTGCGCCTCACCTATCTGCCCAGCCCCGACCCGACCCGGCTGCGCGTCGCGCACGCGGCAGACGCCGACCATCTGCTCAACTATGCCGAGGTGACGATCCCGACCCTGGCCGAGCGCCTGACTGCGCAACTGCGGGCCACCCGCACGCGCGACATCGGCGCGGGCACCTCGCTGACCGGCCCGCACCGCGACGATATGGCCTTCCTGGTCGAGGGGCACGACCTGCGCGCGTTCGGCTCGCGCGGGCAGCAGCGCACGGGCGCGCTGGCGCTCAAGCTGGCCGAAGTCGAGATGATGCGCGAGAAGACGGGCGAGAATCCACTGCTGCTGCTCGATGACGTGATGTCCGAGCTGGACGCCGTCCGCCGCCACGCGCTGCTCGATGCGCTTGCGGGCGTGGATCAGGCGCTCGTCACGACGACCGACTGGGATGATTTCACGCCTGAGCTGCAGCAGGGCGCCCGCCGGCTGCACGTCGAAGGCGGGCGTGTGAAGGGAGAGGCGGAATAGAACGTTGATAAACGCTGAGGCTCAGGATCTGCAAATGAAGGCCTTGTTCAGTCATCCAGTAAATCATGACTATCAGCGTTTATCAGCGTTCTATTTCAGTCTCCGAATCGGTGACCGGCGCGCAGCCGATGGGGTGTTTGCGGGCGAGGCCCCGGCCGCGGGGATAGCCCTCCGGCGTCTGGCGCACCTTGTCGATGACCACCAGGACGCGCGTCTCCGCCAGGCCGGGCACTTCGACAGGGATGAGCTTGCGCAACTGCCCGCCGAGCAGGTGGATAGCCTGTTCCGCAGCCAGGGCTTCCTCGTGCGCCGCGGTCCCCTTGTAAGCCACGACACGCCCGCCCCGCTTTGCCAGCGGCAGCAAATACTCGACCAGCGTGGGCAGCGCGGCCACCGCGCGCGCCACGACCAGGTCATACGCGGCCCGGTGCGGCTCACGCAGTGCGAGTTCTTCCGCGCGACCGTGGACCAGTTGCGCGTCGGCGATGCCCAGCCGTGCGGCCATGTGCTCCATAAAGCGCACCTTTTTGGCCGTTGCCTCCACCAACACGAGCCGCAGCCGCGGCCAGACAATGCGCAGCGCCAGCCCGGGGAAGCCTGCCCCGGCCCCGACATCCACCGTGCGCGGATTGCGGGTCAGGAATTGCGGAATGGAAACCCCATCCAGCGCAGCCAGGGCGGGAATCAACGCCAATGAGTCCAGGTAATGGCGCACCTCGACCTGTTCGGGGTCTGTGATGGCGGTCAGGTTGAACTGCTGATTCCAGGCGAGCAGTTCTTCCGTGTAGGCATCGAAGGCAGCCACCTGCGCGGGCGAGAGGGGGATGCCCAGCCGGGCCGAGCCCACTGTCAGTCGTTCCATGGCGGCATTATACCATAGCGCGCACGCCCAGGTTGCGCGCCAGCAAGATGCCGGGCGACCAGGGATCGTCGCCGGTGACGGTCGCGGCGGGGTCAGTCAGCCAGAAGGCCGCAGCGCCGGGATCGGCGGGCCACGGCTCGTCCGGAGCCGGGAGCCCGTATGGTTGGGCAGCGCCGTAGAGCCGGCGGCGCTCTGCGACCGCGGCCTCGGTCTCCGCCTGCCGCCCGCCGTGCCATTCCCCGGTCGCGACCTGCTTGAGCTCTTCCAGTTCGAGGAACACGACATCATCCGGCTGCGCAATCAGCCCGGCGGCGCGCGCCTCGGCTGCGGCAGCCACCGACCAGTGCTGCGCGGCGGCCAGGGTCATGACCACACCGTCCCACGCGACGTCTGCCGCCTCCAGGAGCGCCAGCCAGCCCTGCGCCTCGCCTCCCGCGGCCCGGCCAGGCTCCGCCACGCGCGGCGCGCCAGAAGACCGGAAGATTCGCGCGGCCAGTTGCGCGAGCAGGTCCGGCACATCAGCCCAACGCCGCGCATCCGGCCGCGCTTCGCCCGGCCCGCGGTGCCCGTGCTCCGCCAGCGCGGCCGCCCGCGCCGGGTCATCCGGCGGCAGTCCCGCGACCGCCAGCATCGCACGGGCGGCGTCCGCGCTCTGCAGATGAGCCGCCCGGTAAGCGCCCTCCGGCACGGCCCTGCCCGCGGCGGGCAGCCCCGCACGCAGGATAAAGTAGGTCTTGAGCGCCTGGGTGGCCTGCGGCTCCAGTTCTTCCATCACTTGCAGCAGGTCGGCCTGGGCCCAACGCTGCCCGCGCACCCAACTCAGCCAGCGCGCCAACCCGGTGTGCAGGGCGGTCGCTTCACCCACCGCGGCTGCGAGGCGCGCTTCCGTGCGGCGGATGGCAGCGCCGGCCTGCAAGCGTGCCAGCAGCCCCGCAGGCGGCTCCGGCTGCGCAGCGCCCAGCCAGGCAGCCCCGCGCAGCGCAGCGTCGGCCGCGGCCAGTGCAGCCGCATTGACAAACACCTGCCCATCGGTCTGTAGCTGCCACAGAGGCGCCGCGGGCAGCGCAGGCGCGCCCAGCTCAAAATACGCCTGCCGCAGCGCGTCCTCAACCGGCCTGCGCAGCAGCGTCCAGGCCAGCGGGGAGGTCGTACCGGGGAACAGGTCCGCGGCCAGCCGACGGGTCCACGCGCTCATCGGGCAGGCACCGGATGATCGGCAATGCCCATGAGCAGGAGGTCGAGCATGCCGGTCATCCGCTCGCCCAGGGGATAGGCGGTCTCCGCATTACACCACCGGACAAGTTGTTGCAGATACAGGGCGTTGAGCGCATCGGCCAGCACATCCGGGTCCAGCAGCGGGTTGATTTCGCGCAGCTTCTGCGCGCGGCGAATCATCAGCGAAGCCGCGGGCTTGATGCTGAAGCCGCCGGCATTGCCCGTCATCAGTTCAGGCACGGTGATGCCCTTTTCGAAGATGAGCTGGACCAGCGCGCGGTCCGCTTCCAGGCTGCCGGCCAGCGCGGCCATGAAACGCTTGAGGTTGCCGACCGCGGAGGCGCTGCCGCCCAACATGCTGGCCGCACCCAACCGGCCAATCTCCCGCTCGCCCATGTAGCGCAGAATCGCGTCCTTGGTGGCGAAATAGTTGAAGAAGGTGCCCTTGGCCAGGCCCGCGCGGCGGGCAATCTGGTCGACGGTGGTATGCTCGTAACCTTGTTCGCGAAAGAGCGCCAGCGCGGCCTCGTACAGGCGATCGCGGCGTTCCTGCTTGCCGGCGGCGCGTTTGCCCGCAGACTCGTGTATGGCGCTCGGTTCCTGGCCCATGGCTTACCTCTGGCAGGGGAAAGATGACTCCGGTCAACCGGGGCATTGTACACGCGGGCTGCGGGGCAAACAAAAAGGGGCGGAACGCTTGTTGCGTTCCCCCCCTGTCAGATGAGGGGAGGCCAAGGCCCCCGCTGACTATGAGCTTACTTGCGGGCCTTGGCGTAGTTCTCAGCCACCTGGCTCCAGTTGATCACGCTGTAGAAGTTCGTGATGTACTCGGGCCGGCGGTTTTGATACTTCAAATAATACGCGTGCTCCCAGACATCGATACCGAGGATCGGTGTGTCACCCGTCATCAGCGGGCTGTCCTGGTTGGCGGTGCTGTAGACTTCCAGGTTGCCGTTGGGCTTGACGACGAGCCAGGCCCAGCCGCTGCCGAAGCGCGTCGTAGCCGCAGCGGTGAACTTCTCCTTGAAGGCCTCGAAGCTGCCGAAGGTGCGGTCAATGGCGGCTGCCAGCTCGCCGGTCGGCTGACCGCCCGCGTTCGGGGCCATCAGCTTCCAGAACAGGGAATGATTGGCATGGCCGCCGCCGTTGTTGCGCACGGCGGTGCGAATGTTCTCCGGCACGCTCTCGATCTTCGCGAGCAACTCTTCAATCGCCATGTCGGCGAAGGGGGTCCCTTCGATGGCCTTGTTCAGGTTGGTGATATAGGCCTGGTGATGCTTGCCATGATGGATCTGCATCGTGGTCGTGTCGATGTACGGTTCCAAGGCGCCGAAATCATACGGCAGAGACGGCAACTGATGTGTCATTCTTTCCCTCCATTACATGCAATAGGTTCGCAAACAATGTATTCACTATACACCCACATGGCGCATTTGTCAAGTTTATAAATAACTTAGTTTCTAAAATACCCTGTGATGCTGCGCAGTAGTTTTGACAGCCGTTTCCACAAGGTCTATAATAATGCAGTCTACAGCTTAGGCGGGAGCCTGCCCGAACATGGGTGGGCTTTTATTTATTGTATATAGAGAGGCAGGGGTGTTGCACACAGTGCAACACTAAACAGTATGATCAGGCTTGAAGACCGGAATGGCACAGCCATTCAACACCGTACGGCGGGTTATACGCCGCGCCGTTCATGGCGCACCTGGCTGTTCGGGCGGCCATTACAAACCGCCGATGCGCCCGAACAAGCCATCCGCAAGATCGTCGGTCTGGCGGTCTTTTCTTCGGACAACATGTCCTCGATCGCGTATGCGCCCCAGGAGCTGCTCTTCGTGTTGGCCGCGGCCGGCACGGGCGCGTTCCACCTCGCTTTTCCCATCGCATTGGCCATCGTGGGGCTGCTGGCAATCCTGGTCATGTCGTACGAACAAACCATCCATGCCTATCCGAGCGGCGGCGGGGCCTACATCGTCGCGCGGGACAATCTGGGAGAGCTCCCTGCGCAGGTCGCCGGCGCGGCGCTGCTCACCGATTATATCTTGACGGTGGCCGTCTCGATTTCCTCCGGCGTGGCGCAAATCGCTTCGGCCTTCCCCTCATTGTTTCCGTGGCGCGTTGAAATTGCCATCGCTTTCATCTTGTTTGTGATGGTGATCAACCTGCGAGGGGTCAAAGAGGCAGGCGCCATTTTTGCCATCCCAACTTACTTCTTCATTATCATGCTGTTTGGCACAGTCATAGTCGCCTTCATCCGCTACATCACCGGCAGCCTGGGCACCGTCATCGATCCGCCCGAAATGGAAATGCTCCACGGGGCACAAGCTGTCAGCCTGTTCTTGATCCTGCGCGCCTTCGCCAATGGCACGAGCGCGCTCACCGGCGTTGAGGCCGTCTCGAACGGCATCACGGCGTTCCGCGAGCCGCGCAGCCGCAATGCAGGCATTACACTCATATGGATGGCCGTCATCCTGGGCACGTTGATGCTCTCGATCACCTTCCTGGCAACGCACATTCGCGCCATCCCCTCCGAGGCCGAAACGGTTGTTTCACAACTTGCGAGAACGGTCTTCGGCAGTGAAGGGCTGCTCTATCTGGGGGTCATCAGCGCCACGACCTTGATCCTGGTCATGGCCGCCAACACGGCATTTGCTGGCTTTCCGCGCCTCAGCGCGCTGCTGGCGATCGACGGCTTTCTGCCCCGGCAGCTCGCTTACCGTGGCAGCCGCCTCGTGTACTCGCGTGGGATTGCCGTTCTGGCTCTGACAGCCGCGCTGCTGGTCGTTATCTTCGACGCCAGCGTTACCAACCTGATTCCGTTGTACGCCATCGGGGTATTCCTCTCCTTCACGCTGTCGCAGAGCGGCATGGCGCGGCGCTGGTGGAAGATCGGCCATCTTGCGCCGGACGTAGAGATCAAGGAGCGCGGCTCGACTTTGCGTTATGAGCGCAACTGGCAGCTCAAGATGATCATCAACGGCATCGGCGCGGTGTTGACCGCGATCGTGGCGCTGATCTTCGCTGTGACGAAGTTCACCGATGGCGCCTACATCGTCCTGATCTTGATTCCAATCATCGTATTCGTGCTGTCCGTCATCCACCGCCATTACCGCGGGCTTGCCAAGAGTCTGTCGCTGGACGATTACAGTGAGCCGCCCCTGGTGCCGCGCCATCGCGTGATTCTGCCCGTGAGTGGTGTGCACCGGGGCACATTAGCCGCCCTGCGCTATGCCCAAAAGCTGTCCGATGACATCACGGCGGTGCATGTGATGATCGAGCCGGAAGAGGCCGAACGGGTGCGCAAGCGGTGGGAGACCTGGGGCGAGGGCGTGCGCCTGGTGATCCTGGATTCACCCTACCGGCTCCTGGTGGAGCCGATGCTGGAATACATCGAAGAGATTGCCGCTGAACGCCAGCCCAACGAGACGATTACCGTCGTCGTGCCGCGGTTCGTGCCGAAGCATTGGGCGGCCAATGCCCTGCATACCCAGGCGGCCACCTGGCTCCAGTTGGCGCTGCTGGGCAAGCCCGGCATCGTCATCACGGATGTGCCCTATCAGGTCGAATGACCGGCCAGACAGAAAGTGAAGCAATCATGAACGTCATCGTCGTTGGGTGTGGTCGTATCGGCGCCGAACTGGCCTATAGCCTGTTCAAGCGCGGCCACAAGGTTGTTGTCGTGGACCTCAACTCAGACGCGTTCCGCAACCTGCCAGCGGACTTCCGCGGGCGGACGCTGGAGGGCGACGTGCTGTCGCCGGATGCGTTGCTGCGGGCGGGCATCCAGCATGCGGATGCGCTGGCCGCCGTTACGCCGTCCGACTCGATCAATGCGGTCGTCGCACACACCGCGCACACGGCCTTTGGCATCGAGCAGGTTGTCGTCCGCAACTTCGACCCGCACAAGCGATCCCTGCACGAGGTCTTTGGCCTCCAAATTGTCAGCCCCAGCGTGTGGGGCGCGCAGCGCATCGGTGAGCTCTTGAGCGACGAGCCCTTGCACACCGTCTTCTCCGCGGGCAACGGCGAGGTCGAGGTCTACGAGTTCAGTGTGCCGGCCGCGTGGCGCGACCGCAAAATCAAGGACCTCATCTTGAATGCGAAGTGCCAGCTCGTCGCGGTAACGCGCGCCGGTCGCGCGCAGTTGCCAGACCCGGACACGGTCGTGCAGCCTGATGATGTAGTCCACGTGAGCGCCACGCAAGATGGCATCGAAGAGTTGCGCAAGCGGCTCGCTGCGGTAAAGGGGGCCTGATATGTTCGTCTTGATTGCCGGCGGCGGCCGGACCGGCGCGCAACTGGGGACGCTGCTAGTCGCACAGGGCCATAAAGTTCACCTCATCGAGAACCGGCTCGATGTGCTGGCGCGCATCCATCACGAGCTGCCGACGGAAGTTATCTACGAGGGGAATCCTACCCATCCGGCCATGCTGGAGCAGGCGGGCATCCAACAGGCCCAGGTATTGGCGGCCTGTACGACAGATGACGCCGACAACCTGACGCTGTGTTACCTGGCGCGTAAGAAGTACAATGTGCCGCGCACCATCGGGCGCATCAATAACCCGCGCAGCCAATGGCTCTTTAACCAGATGTTCTGCGTGGATGTGGCCATCAACCAGGCCGACCTGATGGCCAAGCTCATTGCGGAGGAAATGTCGCTGGGCGACATGATCACCCTGCTGAAGCTGCGCAAGGGTGAATATATGGTGGTCGAGGAGAAAATCCCCGAAGGCGCCCGCGCGGTGGGGATGGCGATCAAGGACCTGTCGCTGCCGGAGAAGTCGGTCATCGCCGCGATCCTGCGGAAGGGTGAAATGGTGGTACCCCGCGGCCCAACGACGCTGCAAGTCAACGACGAGATTATCGCCGTGACCGACTCGCAGGGCGCGGAGCAACTGGCACAGCTTTTCGCGCGGCAGAAGTAGTGCTCACTCCTGCTAACGGGTTTTGGGGCAATGCGGCCCCAAAACCCGTTAGACTATCAACCGCGATACAGTCCCCGCTCACACACATACTCCCGCACCGGTTCCGGCACGAAGTAGCGGATGCTCCGGCCCGCGGCCACGCGGCTGCGCAGGTCGTTCGATGCAATCTCCAGCTCCGGCATGTCCAACAGCGTCACGCGAGCGCGGATGCCCGGCAGCCGCGCCTCCAGGTCGGCCCAGTCCAGGTCGACGTTGGGCCGCGTCAGCGCCACGAGATGACACGAGGCCAGCAGTTCTGCCGGGCGATACCACTTGGGCAGGTCGGCCAGGCTGTCATACCCCATGAGGAAGTAGAGCTCGACCGTGGATGGCAGTTGCGCCTTCAGGATGCGGATCAGGTCCACCGTGTAGTGGGGGCCGGGGCGGTCGGCGTCCACCCGTGAGACATCAAAGGCATCGTTGCCCGCAATCGCCAGCCGGGTCATGTGGACGCGATCCTCGACGGGCGCGAGCCGGCGGTCGCGCTTGTGGGGCGGCTCGCCGGCGGGGACGAAATACACGCGCACCAACCCCAGTTGGTCGCGCGCCTCCTCGGCGAGCGCCAGATGGCCGATGTGGATGGGGTCAAATGAGCCGCCCAGGACGCCGACGCGTGCGCCGTCCGGCCATGGGTTGCCCGCTGCGGCGTCGGCCATCTTACTCGCTCCACTCCAGCTCGCGCTCGCCGATGCGCACGGTCTCGCCCTCGGTGACGCCGGCCTCGCGCAGCGCTTCGGTGATGCCGAGCGCCTCGAGGATGCGCTGGAACCGCATGACCGCATCGTAGTACTCCCAGCGCGTCATCTTGACGATACGCTCGATCCGCTTGCCATACACGCGCCACGCACCATCCGGCTCGCGCTCGATCGTGAAGCTCATGTCCTCGGCCTCACTGATGGGCGCGAGCGGCTGCACATCGGCCAGGCGCGGGGGCGGCGGCAGTTCAGCCAACAGCGCGGCGACGCGCTGGGTGAGCGCGTCCACGCCCTCGCCGGTCGCGGCGGAGATGGCGAGCGGCTCGACCACACCGCGCTCGCGCAGGCTGCGCGCCACGGCTGTCCAACCCGCCTGCACCTCCGGCAGGTCCATCTTGTTGTAGACCACAATCTGCGGCTTGTCGCTCAAGAGCGGATTGAACAGCTCCAGCTCCTGGATGATGGCCTCGTAATCGCCGAGGGGATCGGGGCTCAGGCCGTTGAGCAGGTGGATGAGCAGGCGCGTGCGCTCGATGTGGCGCAGGAAGGTATGGCCCAGGCCCGCACCGCTGTGCGCGCCTTCGATCAGGCCGGGGATGTCGGCCCAGACCATGTCGCGGTTGCCGGACACGACCACGCCCAACTGGGGTTCGAGCGTGGTGAAGGGGTAGTCGGCCACTTTGGGCCGCGCCGCGCTGACCCGGCTCAACAGAGTGGACTTGCCCGCATTCGGCGCGCCGACGATGCCGACATCGGCCAGCAGCTTGAGCTCCAGGTGCAGCCACCGCTCTTCGCCCGGCTCGCCGTTCTCCGCGATACGCGGGGCCTGGTTGATGGCCGAGCGAAAGGACCGGTTGCCGCGGCCGCCGCGGCCAGACCGCGCCACCAGTGCGCGCTCGCCCGGCGCAGTCAGGTCCGCCAGCAGAAAGCCCGTTTCCACGTCGCGCGCCACTGTCCCGACGGGCACGCGGATGACCAGATCCTCCCCCTGTGCGCCGGTCTGGTTCTTGCCACGGCCCGCCTCGCCGCTCGCTGCGCGATAGTGGACCTGCTTATGAAACGCCAGCAGCGTGTTGACCTGGGGGTCCGCCTCCAGGTACACATCGCCGCCCCGGCCGCCGTTGCCGCCGCTCGGTCCGCCGCGCGGGACGTGCGCCTCGCGCCGAAACGCCACCACGCCATTACCGCCATCGCCGGCCTTGATAAAAATCCTGGCCTCATCCAAAAACATGCCTTGCCTCCAGCGCCGGATACCCCGGCCACCTGCGCCAGAATACACGCATTGGCAGGCCTTGTCAAAGCCCCTGGGCCATCCGGCTTTGCTTACACATCTCTAACGTTCGTCCAACATGCTTCTAACGCAGCCGCGTTAGGATGAAGCCGTAAGTTGCGATAGTGACCGCAACGCTCTAACAACGATTAACTATCAACGACGATCAATACTGACTCAGGAGGATTGAGATGGCTAACCTGGTTCGTATGGATCCGGCACGCGAGATGATGTCTCTGCGCGAAGCGATGGATCGCCTGTTCGAGGAGAGCTTCCTGCGGCCTGGTCTGCTGGGCAACGGCGAGTCGGCCGCGGGGATGCTGCCGATTGACGTATACGAAACCGAGAATGCGGTCTTCGTCAAGGCGGCTGTGCCGGGCATCAAGCCCGAAGACATCGACGTGACCCTGACCGGTGACCTGCTGACCATCAAGGGCGAGTTCAAGGCCGAGCAGCGGGAAGAAAAGCGCAACTACCTGCGCCAGGAGCGGCGCTACGGCAGCTTCTCCCGCCAGTTGACCCTGCCGGTCGGCGTCAATGCCGAGAACTGCAAGGCGTCATTCGAGAACGGCCTGCTGACCCTGGAACTGCCGAAAGTGGAACAGGCGAAGGCCAAGAGCATCAAAGTAGTGGCTAAGTAAGGACGAGGAGGATTGAAATGGCTGACATGTTGACCCGTTGGGATCCCTTCCGCGAGGCTGTAACCCTGCGGGAAGCGATGGACCGGCTCTTTGAAGATTCATTTGTGCCCTCACGGCGGGGCAACGGCCAGGCAGGCGAGCGCGAGCGGGTTTGGCGCCTGCCGCTGGACGCTTACGTGACGGCGGACGACATCGTGGTGGTGGCGAATGTGCCCGGTGTCAAGCCCGAAGAGGTGGAGATTACCATTGAAGGCGACACCCTGACCATCAAGGGCGAGCGACCGGCGCCGCTGGGCAACGTGGACTACGTCATGCAGGAGCGGCCCTTCGGCAAGTTCCAGCGCACCCTGTCGATCAACATTCCGGTCGATGCCGATAAGGCGGAGGCCCGCTACGAGAACGGGATGCTGCTGCTGACCATCCCGAAGGCCGAGGCTATCAAGCCCCGCACCATCCAGATTTCGACCCGCCAGCCGGAACTCGAACAGCCGGCGAAGTAATAGGCGACGATAAGTAAAAAAAGACCTCGGAGGTTGTGAGGCCAACAGTAGTTGGCACAACCTCCGAGGTCTTTTTGTGGTGCTTGAAAGTCGTTACGGCTGCGCAGGCCGCTCGCCCAGCGTCACCGTCACATCGGACTGCTCGCCATCACGCAGGATGGTCAGCGTCAGCGTGTCGCCCGGCTCCTTGCCGGCCACCAGGGCCACCAGGTTCTCCATGGTGGTCATGTCCTTACCATCCACGGCCACGATCACATCACCGCCGATCGGCATCCGCTCGCCGTTCAGGTTCAGCGCCCGGAACCCGCCGCGCAGGCCCGCCTCATCAGCCGGGCTGCCGTTGACCACGTTCAGGATCAGGACGCCTTCCTGCGTGGCATCCAGGTCCATCGCCTCGGCCAGGTCAGATGTCAGTGTGGTGCCATTGATGCCGAGCCAGGCCCGGGCGGTCGTCTGCTGGCCAGGCTGCTCGGCTGCCGCTCGTTGCGTAGAGGGGCGTGCCGCCAGCATCACGGTCACGGTCGTTTCCTCACCTTCACGCAGCACGGTCAGGGTGATGTCCTGGCCGACGCGACCGTTACGCGCCAGGTAGGTCGTTACATCTTCGAAATCGCGTACCGGCTGGCCGTCCACCGCGATGATGACATCGCCGCCGACCGGAACCTGCTGGCCGTCGAGCTCAACCTGCTTGGCGCTGCCGCGCAGGCCGGCCTTATCCGCGGGGCCGTTGTTCGTGACATCGACTACCAATGCACCGCGCTGGGTTGCGGGCAGGTCCATCGCGGCCGCCAGTTCAGAGGTCAGGGTCGTGCCGGAAACACCCAGGAACGGATGCGCGAAGCTGCCATTGCTGATGAGCTCCGGCACCACCTTCTGCACAATGACTGAAGGCACTGCGAAACCCACGCCCGCAGAGCTGCGCGTGGACGATTCGATGGCCGTCGGTACGCCGATCAAGCGACCCTGCAGATCGAGCAACACGCCGCCGGAGTTGCCGGGGTTGACGGGCGCATCGGTCTGAATGATGTCAGGAATCGTGTAGCGCGTGGTCGACATCATGGTGCCGTCGCTGACCGGCAGCGTGCGGCCCAGCGCGCTGACGATGCCGAAGGTCATGGTCGTGTCCAGGCCAAACGGGTTGCCGATGGCCACCGCGAACTGGCCGACACGCACGGCGGTCGAATCCCCGACGTTGACCGGCTTGAGGTCGATGCCGGTCGGGTCAACCTTGACGACCGCCAGGTCACTCTCGGGGTCACGGCCCACAACCTCAGCCGGCAGGCTCAACCCGTCGGAGAAGATCACCGTGAGGCGTTCTGCGCCGTCCACGACATGATTGTTGGTGACAATATGACCTTGGGTATCCCACACGAAGCCGGAGCCCAAGCCCTCAGCGTACTGGGGCGTGTCCTGTTCCGGCAGAGTGCCGAAGCCGCCGAACTGCTGCGCAGCCAGCGTACGGGTACGGATGCTGACCACAGACGGGCTGGCCTGCACATAGACGTTTTCCAGCGCAGCCTGCAAGTCGAGCACGCTTGCCGGTGCCGCAGCCACGACCGGTGCGGTCGTTGTCATGGCACTCGTGGCCGTAGCGACCGGTTCCGCCGTTGCGGTGGCAGAGGCCGGTGTCGGCGTCGCGGTATTGGTCTGTAGCGCCGAGACGGCAGGAGCGGCGGCCAAAGCCAGCACGCTCACCAGGCCAGCCAGAAGCAAAGCAGTCAATACATAGCGGGAAGTCTTCATACTCAATCCCTCGCCATCCTTCCTAGAATCCAAAGCGGAGTGCGCGTCACTTGGCGGGCTACCCCCTTTTGTGTGATCATTATAGAGAAGAGCCGCGCCGATTGCTTTAAATGAGCCTAAGACTTGGCTAAAGATTTCATTAACTAAGGGGATGTCTATTACACTCGACGCATGGAGCTTAACGCGCGAGCGTCGGGGCTGCCCTTACCCCGACGCTCAAAAAGGAGGAGAAGGAGAGAATTCTTTTCCGCATCTCTCACGTGCCAGTGTACCATGCCTGATACCGGAGTGCTCGACGCCAACCCCATCTAAAGACTACATCTTTCTGACGATCAAACTACGTTTAACCTACGCATGCCAGATAAAAGAGGGCGCCATGCAAGACATTGAAGATCATAAAACGATACTGTATGACCTCGGCCTGCACGATTACGAGTCGCTGGTCGCGCTCTGGCAACAGGCCGACCTGTCCATCCGGCAGACGGGCCGCGATGGCCCCGCGGCGTTTGCCCGCCAGCTCACCCTGGGCACGCAGCGCGTGATCGGCTTGCGCGCCGCCGAGCGGCTCGTCGCGGCTGCGGTGCTGACGCACGATGGCCGTAAGGGGTGGATCAATCGCCTGGCCGTCCATCCCGACTGGCAGCGACAGGGACTGGCATCCCGGCTCGTGGCAGAAGCCGAGCGTTGGTTCACGGACGACCTCGGGCTCGAAGTCTGGGCTGCGCTCATCGAAGAGGAAAATGCGCCGTCGCTGGCCCTCTTCGACCGCCTCGGCTTCCAGCGCCACGCGATCGTCTATGTCAGCAAGCGCCGGCGGGCCGAAGCATGAGTACGACGACAGACATCGCCATCCGGCCCTTCACGCCGTCTGACCAGCACGCCGCGCACGACCTCATTCTGGCCGGGCTGGGCGAGCACTTTCCCGATCTGGATCCGGCATACAACCCCGATCTGGACGATATCTGGCAGTTCTATATCACCCCGGGGCATGTTTTCGTGGTAGCAGAGGAAGACGGCAGGCTGGTGGGCACGGGCGGGCTGCTCGTGCAGGCCACCGAGGGCCAGCTCGTGCGCGTTTCCGTGGCTCAGGACTGCCGCGGCCGGGGCATCGGTCGCGCCCTCGTCGAACACCTGGTCGCGGCGGCGGAAGCCCGCGGGCTGGCGCGCGCCTGGATGGAGACGAACGATGACTGGCATGCGGCGCAGGCGTTGTACCGTGCATGTGGCTTCCGTGAGTTCGACCAGCGCGAAGGCTGCGTGTTCATGCACCGGACCCTGGGCGGCGCGTAACTGGCTGCAACCTTCCGGCGGAAGCTGCGTAGAGTAGGGTGCAAGGTGGAGACCTGCGGCGGGCAAACCGGCCCGCTGATGCCACCAGCAATACAGTGAACGGTTGTGGGAGGATAACTGTGGAGACTAAGAAGCTTTATCGCAGCCGGACAGACCGGATGATTTCGGGCGTCTGCGGCGGTCTGGGCAAGTATCTCGGCATCGACCCGACGTTGATTCGTCTGGTCTTCGTGTTGTTGCTGCTGTTCGGCATCGGCTCCGGCCTCATCCTGTACGTCATTCTGATGTTCATTGTGCCCGAGGAGCCGGAGACGACGAGCGTGCTCGACGCCATCAAGGACACGCTGGACGACACGAAGTAAACCCTGAAAACCGGTGCGCCGTTGCAGGTTGCACATCTGGAGGCTTGATTATGCGAACCGGCGTCTTCTGGGCCGTAGTATTGATCCTGGCAGGCGTGCTGCTCCTGTTGGGCAACCTCGGCGTGTTCGACCGCTGGGAAATCAGCGTGTGGAACCTGCTCTGGCCTGCCTTCCTGATCGTCCTCGGCGGCTGGCTGATTGTCGGCTACTTCGTGCGCCCCGCCCCGCTGCCTGCGGAAACAGCCTCGCTGCCGCTGGAAGGCGCCACGCAGGCGCACATCGAGATTGCCCACGGCGCGGGCGTGTTGACCGTGGGCGGCGGCGCGCGTGCGGACGAGGTGGTCGCGGGCACATTCGGCGGCGGCCTGAACCGCCGCGTGCGGCAGAGCGGCAGCACGCTCGACGTCAAGTTAAGCATCCCGGCCAACCGGGGCTGGATCACGCCCTGGAACTGGACGCCCGGCGGGCTGGACTGGGATGTGCGGCTGAACGAGACGCTGCCGCTCGAACTCGAATTCGAGACCGGCGCGAGCCGTTCGCAGATCGACCTCAGCGACCTGCTGGTGCGGGAGCTGAAGCTGGAGACCGGCGCCAGCGATACCGACGTAACGCTGCCCGCGCACGCCGGGTTGACCCGGGTCAAGATTGAGTCGGGCGCTGCACGCGTGATCGTGCGCGTGCCAGGCGGGGTTGCGGCCACGATTCGAACCGAATCCGGGCTGGCGAGCATGGATATCGACCGGACCCGCTTCGTGCAGACGGGCGACCATCGCTACGAGTCGCCGGATTACGCCACGGCGGCGAATAAGGCAGATATCCGCATCGAGACAGGCGTCGGCTCAGTCAGCGTCATGTGACGCCCGGTGATCCCACAGAACCCCGGTTTCTGGTCGAAACCGGGGTTTTGCGTTATCATGCGCATAGTCGTACTTCGTAATGAGGAGCATTCCCATGCCGGACAAAATCCTGGTCTGTGTCGCCTGGCCGTATAGCAACGGCGACATGCACATCGGCCATATCGCGGGCGCCTATCTGCCATCGGACATCTTCGCGCGCTATCACCGGCTGCGCGGCAACGATGTGCTGATGGTTTCCGGCTCCGACACGCACGGCACGCCGATTACTGTGCGCGCGGAGGAGGAGGGCATTTCCCCGCGCGCGGTGGTGGACCGCTACCACCCGCGCAACGTCGATATGATGCGCCGCTTGGGAATCAGCTTCGACCTGTTCACCGAGACCGACACGGAGAACCACTGGGCCGTCACCCAGGAGATCTTCCTGCGCCACATCGACAATAAGGTCGTCTACCTGGACAAGATGGACCAGTTGTACTGCCTGGATTGCGAAAAGTGGCTGGCCGACCGCTACGTGGAGGGAACCTGCCCGTACTGCGGCTTCGAAGGTGCACGCGGTGACCAGTGCGACAACTGCGGCAAGGTCTACGACGCAACAGCGCTCATCCGGCCGCGCTGTAAGTTTTGCGGCGGCACCAACATCGAGATCCGCCCGGCAGAGCATTTCTTCCTGGACCTGGGCGCACTGAACGAGCCGCTGCTGGCCTGGCTCAACGACGGCCGGAAGGAGCACTGGCGGCCCAACGTCATGAACTTGACCCGCTCGCGGCTGGAGAGCCGGGAACTGCGGGGGCGGCCCATCACGCGCGATATCCAGTGGGGCGTGACCATTCCGCTGCCCGGCTATGAGAGCAAGCGCATCTACGTCTGGTACGATGCCGTCATCGGCTACCTGGCCGCCAGCAAGGAGTGGGCGCACGTGACCGGCGACGCCGAAGCGTGGCGCGCCTGGTGGCAGGACCCGGCCGCGCGCACGTACTACTTCATCGGCAAGGATAACATCGAGTTTCACTCGATCATCTGGCCGGCCATCCTGGTGGGCTACGACCGCAGCCTGAACCTGCCCTATGATGTGCCGGCGAACGAGTATCTCAACGTCGAAGGCCGCAAGCTCAGCAAGAGCCGCCGCTGGATGATCGAGATGGCGGACGCGCTGGAGCGCTACGACCCGGACCCGTGGCGCTATGCACTGACCGCCAGTGCGCCGGAGAGCCAGGATGTGAACTTCACCTGGGAAGAGTTCGTCCGCCGCAACAACGAGGAACTGGTGGCGACCTGGGGCAACCTCGCCAACCGGGTGCTGGGCTTCGCCTACAAGCGGTTCGACGGCAAGGTACCGGAGCCGGGGCCGCTGGATGCCGTCGACCAGGCGCTCCTGGCCCAGATGGCCCCGGCCTTCGAGCGCGTCACCGCGCTGCTGGACGCGGTCAAGCTCAAGCAGGCGCTGGCCGAAACGATGGCCCTGGCCCACGAGGCCAACCGCTATCTGAATCAGAAGGAACCCTGGCAACAGATCAAGAGTGACCCGGCCGCGGCGGCAACCACCATCTACGTGGCGTTGCAGGTCATCGACACGCTGAAGACGCTGTTCGCGCCGTTCCTGCCGTACACCTGCCAGCAGCTCCATCACTACCTGGGCTATGAGGGCGACCTGTTCGGGTCGCTCTACACCACGGAGCTGACGGAGACCGAACGGACACACTACGCACTCCGCTACGATGGCCGCAGCGCGGCGGGCCGCTGGGCGCTGGGCACTCTCCCGCCGGGTCAGCCGCTCCGGGAGCCGCGGGCCCTGTTCGTCAAGCTGGAGCCGAGCGTCGTCGACGCGGAAGTCGAGCGGATGACCGGGGCTGCGGGGCAGTAGTCCGGGCCATTCCCCGACACAAACAGAGACCGGTGCAGCATTGGCACCGGTCTCCGTTCATTTCACTCCAATTGTCTGGCAACTATATCCCATCAAAGTTGCACACAGTTATCCACCGTTTTGTGCGAGTTATCCACAGTTGCCGCGCCGATTCACACAAAAAAGTGAGCTGGCACCGAACCTGACCACCAACCAGTATATACCACTTACAATTTCCCATGAGATTCCCGGCGGCGCCTCGGAGCAAGCCGATCAACCCTACAGATAAATATGCTTTATTTGCAAAGCCGATATTGATCACGCGCGCCGGCAGCAGACCGGCTGCCCACAAATTATGCATATATTACTGGTTGACAAGCGCGAATGTGCCGAAAACGTCACAGGGCGCCCTAGAACGCCCAACAAAACTGTGCCGAGACCGGCCCCAGCGGTTTTGTTGGGAACTCTTTGGCTGACTCCTTGTCTGCAACTTCACTATGAAGACGCCGCAAGAGACGATTGGATACGGGGGAATATCTATGACTAAAATCAGAGTAATTGACAGAGCTGGGCTTCTATGCTATCATCCCCACTGCCGTCGAAGCAACGCGACAGCAATCCCGGTTTGATGGAGCGGATAAGTGCAGCCGGTCAGGCGCCGCATCACCGAAATCCTGAAGGAGAAAGGCTCAGCCACGGTGGCCGAGCTGGCGGTTCAACTTGGCATGGCTCCGGTGTCCGTGCGGCATCATCTCGAGATTCTCACCGGCGAAGGCCTTGTGGAGTTGAACGGCCTGCGCCGCCGGGACGGCGCGGGCCGGCCCAGCCAGGTTTACGGGCTGACCGAAAGCGCTTACAGGCTGTTTCCGCAGCGGCACGATGTCCTGGCGAATCACCTGCTGGCCGAGCTGAAGGCCGCGCTGCCGGAAGCGGTGGTGCGCGGCGTCCTGCAGCGAGTGGCCCAGCGCACCGCGCAGGAAGCGCCTGCGGAAGAGCAGGGCCAGACCGTCGAAGACCGGCTCGACCAGGTTGCCGATTTTCTGTCCAACCGCGGCTATGAGGCCCGGTGGGTTTCCTGCGACGACCACTACGAGCTACACGCGTGCAACTGTCCATACGCCGGCGTGTCAGAACGACATCCGGAAATCTGCTTGATGGATCAGGCGATCCTGCAGCAGCTTATCCCGGGAACGATCCGGCTGGAGACCCGGGTGCTCAATGGAGCCGCGCATTGCCGCTATCTGATTCCCGCCCAGGAAGACGTGGAGCCACAACCCGCCAGCAATCCGGACAGCAACGCTTAGCGGGATCATGAATAAAATCACCCTGTACGACGTCCCAGGGACGATGAGCGACTCGTATGGTCGCCGGCTGAGCTATCTGCGCGTCTCACTGACCGATGCGTGCAACCTCCGCTGCGTATACTGCATGCCGGAGGATATTCGCTTCCGCCCCGCGGCGACGCTGCTGCAGGACGACGAAATCCTGACGCTGGTGCGCGTCGCGGCCAGCCTGGGGGTCAACAAGATCCGGCTGACAGGCGGCGAGCCCACGGTGCGGCACGGCGTAGTGAATCTTGTGCGTAACATCGTCGCCATTCCGGGCATCGAACGCGTGGTGATGACCACGAACGGGATCAAGCTGGCCGAGCTGGCGGGCCCGCTGGCCGAGGCCGGCCTGGCCCAGGTCAATATCAGCATCGACTCGCTTGACCCGGCCAAGTTCCGACGCATCACGCGGCGCGGTGATCTGGCGGATGTATGGCAGGGCATTGCGGCGGCTGAGGCGGCAGGGCTGCGGCCCGTCAAGCTCAACTGCGTGGTGACACGCGGGTTCAACGATGACGAGGTCGTGGAACTGGCCCGGCTGTCGCTGGACAACCCATGGGAAGTCCGCTTTATCGAGCTGATGCCGCTGGGCAGCGTGGCGGACTTCCAGCAGGACCAGGTCGTGTCATCGGCGGAAACGCGCTGCCTCATCGAAGCTGCGCTGGGGCCGCTGGAGGTCGTGCCCGGCCACAACGGCCATGATCCGGCTCGACCCTATCGTCTGCCCAACGCGCGCGGGCAGCTCGGCTTTATCAGCAGCGTGACCGAGCCGTTCTGCGAGGGCTGTAACCGGCTGCGCCTGACGGCGGATGGCAAGCTGCGCCTCTGCCTGCTGCGCGATGACGAAGCAGATTTGCTGACCCCGCTGCGTGCGGGCGCCGATTTCGTGGAGTTGCGCCGGCTGATGGCCGAGGCGGCCTACCGTAAGCCGTGGGGCCACCGGCTGGAACAGCACGACATCGCGAAATCGAGGGAAATGAGCCAGATCGGTGGCTGACAACTACCGGGGCCACCGGAACCGACCGGCGGCCACCTGATTATCTACGGAGGACATCATGTCTGTCGATACCATGGAAGAGACCATCGTGACGTTGACGGAAGCGGCGGCGGAAAAGCTCGACACCATTATGAAGGAAAAGGGCGTCCGCGAGACCCACGGCCTGCGCGTGTTCGTGAGCGGCGGCGGCTGCAGCGGGCTGCAGTACGGCATGACCTTTGACGACAACCCGCGGCCGGTGGACAGCGTCTTCGAGCAGCACGGCCTGCGCATCATCATCGACCCGCAGAGCCGCCAGTACATGGAAGGCGCGAGCATCGATTACGTGGACAGCCTGATGGGCGGCGGGTTCCACATCGAGAACCCCAACGCCGTTTCGAGCTGCGGCTGCGGCCATTCGTTCCGCTCGAAGGACGGGGCTGAAGGCGGTGGCGGCTGCAGCAGCTGTCACTAACAGTCACGCCAATTTTACCGTAGAGACGTCCCGGCGGGACGTCTCTACTGTAAAGAAGGACCCCCGGCCATGAAACCCGTCATGCGGCACGACCTCACATCCATCGGCGACCAACTCTATGAGATTTCACAGTCGTTCCGACCGGATATGCGCGTCCCCGCGCGGTTCTATGCCGACCAGGACATCCTGACCAAAGCACTCGAAGACCGTTCGCTGGAGCAACTGGTCAACACCGCCACCCTGCCCGGCGTGACGGGCCACGCCCTGGCGATGCCCGACATCCACCAGGGCTACGGCTTCCCCATCGGCGGCGTCGCGGCGACCCTGCTACCGCACGGGGTTGTGTCACCTGGAGGCGTTGGTTACGATATTAATTGCGGAGTCCGCCTGATCGCCTCGCATCTGGACGCCGAGGAAGTCAAGCCGCACATGGACGCGCTCGCGGACGCGCTCTACCGGCATGTGCCGAGCGGGGTCGGCGTCAAGGGCCAGCTCCACATCAACAAGGCCGAGCTGGACCGGATCCTGGCCGACGGCAGCCAGTGGGCGCAGCGCGAGGGCTACGCCACGCGCGCGGACGTGGAGCACACGGAACACCGGGGCCGCGTGCCGGGCGCGAATCCCGACAAGGTGAGCCTCGAGGCCAAGAGGCGCGGGCTCGAACAGGTGGGCACGCTCGGCTCCGGCAACCATTTCGCCGAGATCGACGTCGTCAGCACCATCTATGACCCCGCGGCCGCGGACGTCTTGGGCCTGCGCCAGGGCCAGATTGCCGTGCAGATTCACTGCGGCAGCCGCGGGTTGGGCCATCAGGTCGCGACGGACTATATCGCGAGCTTCCAGCGGGCCAGCCGCCGTTTCGGCTTCGAACTGCCCGACAAGCAACTGGTCTGCGCGCCGCTGGATTCACCCGAGGGCCAGGATTATCTTGCAGCCATGAATTGCGCGGCCAACTATGCCTGGGCCAACCGCCAGGTGCTCACCTACCGCGTGCGCGAGGCCTTTGAGGACGTGCTGGCCGGCCGCGTGCGCGACTGGAGCCTGGCGCTGGTCTACGACGTCGCGCACAACATGGCAAAGATCGAGACGCACCAGGTCGGCGGGCGCAGGGAGCAGGTGTGCGTGCATCGCAAGGGCGCTACCCGCGCGTTCGGGCCGGGCCATCCCGACGTGCCGGAAGATTACCGCGCCATCGGCCAGCCGGTGCTCGTCCCCGGCAGCATGGGCACCGCGTCATATGTGCTGGTCGGCGCAGAGGGCGCCATGGCGCAGACGTTTGGCTCGTGCTGTCACGGCGCGGGGCGGGTGCTCAGCCGGGCGGAGGCCAAGCGCCAGGTGCGCGGGGAACAACTGCGGGGCGAGCTGGCGCGTGACGGCATCGTCGTGCGCGCGGGCAGCCTGGGCGGCCTGGCCGAAGAGGCCCCGCAGGCCTATAAGGATGTGGACCAGGTCGTCGCGGTAGTAGAGGCCGCGGGGCTCGCCCGGATTGTCGCCCGCCTGGAGCCGCTCGCGGTCATCAAGGGTTGATCACAGGGTTGATTACAGATTGCAGATTGAAGATTGAAGATTTTCTGCCGCACATCACGCCTGACCACAGCACAACAGCTATAACGGGTCTCAGTGTAATCTTCAATCTGCAATCTGCAATCTTCAATCTCACTTCGGAGGAATGAGTTGCGCGTTCTGTTTGTCGCTACGGAGCTCAGCTATGAGCCGCAGGGCATCATGTCCATGTCCGCCGTCCTGAAGCAGGGCGGGCACGATGTCGCCCTGACGGTCGCAGATATCGAAGACCCGGTGGCCTATGCGCTGAACTTCCAGCCCGACATCCTGGGCTACAGCGTGATGACCGGCTCGCAACGCAGCTACTTCGAGCTGAACCAGCGCCTGCGGGACGAACTTAACCCCCGGCGCGTCGCGGCAGGCCAGAAGCCGGTCTTCTCGGTGTTCGGCGGGCCGCATCCCACTTTCTTCCCGGACATGATCACAGAGCCGGGCGTGGATGGCATCTGCGTCGGTGAGGGCGAAGGCGCGATGCTGGACCTGGCGGACGCGCTGGCCCGGCGCAACGGCACGTATGACACGAACCTGCCCAACTGGTGGTTCAATGTCGACGGCGAGATCGTCAAGAACCTGCCGCGGCCGCTCATCCACGACTTGTCCGCCCTGCCCCACCCGGATCGCGCGTTGATCTACGACAAGTACCCTGACCTGGCGGCCAGCAAGATCAAGCACTTCATCAGCTCGCGCGGCTGTCCGTACGCATGCACCTACTGTTTCAACCATGCGTACTACCAGATTTACAAGGGCGAGCGTCGCGGGCAGCAGCGGTCGGTGGACGATGTGATCGCGGAGGTCAAGGCCGTGCGGGCGCGCTGGCCGCTGGAGCAAGCCGTGTTCATCGATGACCTGTTCGTCATCTACAACGACTGGCTGGAAGAGTTCGCGGAGAAATGGCCGCGCGAGGTGGGCCTGCCGTTCTTCGCCAATGTGCGCGCGAACCTGCTCGTCAAGGACCCCTACAAGGTCGAGCTGCTCAAGAAGGCGGGCTGCGGGACGGTCAGCATGGGCATCGAGGCCGCGAACGACCGTATCCGCGTCGAGCTGCTCAAGCGGCGCATGACCCGGCAGGACATGATCGACGCCGGGCGCATGGTGCGCGCGGCCGGCATCCATATCACCGCGACCAACATCCTCGGCCTGCCCACCAGCACGCTGGAGGACGACCTGGACACGATGCGGCTGAACGGCGAGGCGCGCATCAGCTACCCGTATGCCTTCCTGTTCCAGCCCTACCCCGGTACCGAGCTGGGCCAGTTCACGGTCGAGCGCGAGCTGCTGGCGGGCACGCTGGATGACATCGGTGAGGTGGCATGGGATCACTCCCTGATTGTGTTCGACAGCGAGGAGGATCGCCGCGCCCGCGAGCATCTGCAGCGGCTCTTTGCCATCGGCGTCGAATGGCCCTGGCTGGAGCCGGTCATCCGCCGCCTGATTCGCCTGCCGCACAACGCGGTCGTCGACAACCTGTTCTGGTGGGTCCATAAGCTGCACAAGGGCTATGCCATCTACCACCGCGTGCATCCGATCAAGGCCGGCCCGAAAGAGCTGCTCAAGACGGCATTGCATTTCCTGAAAATCAAGAGTTAGGTTGCAGGTTCAAAGGTTACAGGTTGCAGGTTGACCGCGAGCGGCCGAACTTTCAACCTGCAACCTGACAACCTTCCACCTGTCACGGAGGTTCCTTTGCGAGTCGCACTGATTAATCCCAAGTTCCGCCTGCCGATTGACACGCGGACTTCGCCGCACCTGGCGCTGGCTTATCTCGGCGCGGTGTCCGAGCGCCGCGGCGACACGGTGCGCGTTTACGACGCTGATGTGGAAGACCAGTCGTTGACCGACTTTCTCCACGAGTTCAAGCCGCACCTGGTCGGCATCACCACGAACACGCCCCAGGTCAAGCAGTCGTGGCGCACGGCCGCGGCCATCAAGCAGGAGATGGACATCCCCATCGTCCTGGGCGGGCCGCACGTCAGCGTCGTGTCCGAGGAGCTGGACTTCGAGTCAATCCGCCAGCCGCAAGTCGATATGGTCGTGCGCGGCGAGGGCGAAGGCCCCTGGCTGGCAATCAGCAACATCGTGGATGAGTATCTGCGCGACCAGCCGGAATTCACTGCGCAAGGGCTGATGGACCCCGCGCTGGACCTGTTCCGCGACACGCTGGGCGTCAGCTACAAGACGGCCGACGGCCAACTGCACCGCAACGCGGACGCACCGGTCATTGCGGACCTCGACAGCCTGCCCTGGCCCGCGTACCACCTGTTCAAGATGGGCCGGTACACCAACCTCCAGCCGGCGACCGATGCCATCGACGGCTCGCGCAGCTTCTCGATTATGACAAGCCGGGGCTGCCCCTACCGCTGCACCTTCTGCTCGCAGAGCATCATGCCGATCAAGTGGCGCGCCCGCTCGCCGGAGAACGTCATCGAGGAATGGCGGCACCTGGTGCGCGACCTGGGCGCGCTGGAAATCGGCGTGCTGGACGACAGCGCCAACATCCGCCGCAACCGGCTGCACGAGCTGGCCGACGCGCTCATCGCCAACAAGATCAACCACGTGCCGTGGATCTTCGTCAACGGCATCCGCGCGAATCTGGCGGACTATGACCTGCTGCTCAAGCTCAAGCAGGCCGGGCTCAAGCGCACCGCGTTCGGCGTCGAAACCGGCGACGAGCAGATGATCATCAAGATCGACAAGCACGTGGACCACGACACCATCCGCCAGGCGTTCAAAAACGCAAAGGCCGCGGGCCTTGAGACCATCGGTTTCTTCATCATCGGCCTCCCCGGCGACACGCGCGAGACTATGCAGAAGACCATCGACTTCGCCATCGAGCTCGACCCGATGATCGCCAACTTCAGCATGATGACGCCCTACCCGGGAACGATCGTCTACGAGCAGGTCAAGAAGAACGGCCGCTTCCTGATGCAGGACTGGGAGGACTACGTCTTCTTCGACGCCAAGGCGCGCTACGAGATGGGCGACCTCACCGCGGAGTTGATGGAGGAGATGTACCGCAAGGCGTATCGCCAGTTCTACTGGCGGCCCAAGTACATCGCACGGGCCATGCGCCGCAAGGACTTCTGGCTCAAGTTCGGGCGCAACCTGCGCATCGCCTATCGCACGGTGGTGCCGCGCAAGGAGAAGACGGAGCTGCGCCACGCCATGGAGTCTTCACTGCAGTAGGGCCGCGGCGCAGCGCCGTGCGGCGCTGTGACATCTGGCATTATATACAAACGTTCATGGCAAAGGGCGCCCTTTGCCATGAACCCTTCACGATAGGGTGTTAGGCTGGTTGCCCGGCGACTGAAGTCGCGGCTCAACCAACACTCTCACGGAGGTCGTTCATGCGCGTTGCTCTCGTAGGCCCGAAGTGGCACGAGATGGTCAATTCATATCCCTCTCTCGGGCTGGCCTATCTGGCGGCCATTGCCGAGCAGGAAGGCCATACGGCCGCGGTCTTCGATATGGGCCTGCGCCCGAAGCGGCCCGTGGCCGATGAGGTCGAAGATATCGTGGCCTGGCGGCCCGACGTGATTGCCTTCACCTCGATGACCACCTCATACCAGAGCGTCGAGGAGGCGGTCGCGCTCCTGAAGGCGCGGCTGGGGGCGCAAGTACCGATCATTCTCGGCGGGCCGCACGCCACGACCCTGCCGGAATTGGCGTTGCAGAACCCACACATCGACTTTCTCGTGTACGGCGAGGGCGAATATGTCTTCCGCGACTGGCTGCGCCAAATCGAGCGGGGCGACACCGATTGGGCGGCGAACAAGGGCCTCTGGTACAAGGACGCTGACGGCCGGGTGGTGGATGGCGGCGAGCGCGAGCTGATCCCCGACCTGGATGAGCTGCCCTTCCCCGCGCGCCACCTGTTCGACCTGCCTGCGTACCCGCTGTATGCGCCGACCGGCGAGCAGATGGTCACGGTGCTGACGAGCCGCGGCTGCCCCTACAAGTGCTCCTTCTGCTTCAAGGGCATCGTGGGCCGCACCTATCGCCAGCGCAGCCCGGAGAATATTGTCGCGGAACTGCGCCAGTTAATCGACCAGTACGGCGTGCGTAACTTCTACTTCATGGATGACCTCTTCACCATCAACGTCAAGCGGCTGGAGGCCATCCTGGATTACTTCATCGAGCAGGACCTCGACGTGCGCTGGCGCTGCCTCGCACGCGTGGACCGGGTCACGCCGGAGCTGCTGCGCAAGATGTATCGGGCGGGCTGCCGCCAGATTCACTTCGGCATCGAATCAGGCAATCCGGAGATTCTGAAGAAGACGGCCAAGCACATTAACCTGGACCAGGTGCGCCAGGCCATCGAGTGGACCGAGGACGCGGGCATCATGAGCAAGGGCTACTTCATCCTCGGCCTGCCCGGCGACAACGAACAGACCATGCAGGAGACCATCGAGTTCGCGGCCAGCCTGCGGCTCAGCGAGGCCATGTTCTCGATTGCGACGCCGATGCCCGGCACGGAGTTGTGGGAAGAGCTCGTCCATAAGAATCCGGACACCGTGTATAATACGGACTTTACCAAGAGCTATTACTACAACTCGTACACCAGCGAGATTGCGCCGTTCATGAACGTCTCGGACGTGAGCGACGACAAGTTGAGCAAGATGGCGATTCAGGCGCGGCGGCGCTTCCTCGAAAGCAAAGAGAAGCGCAAGTACCTGCGCTACTTCGGCCCCATGTGGGGCGAGCGGCTGTATCGGGTGTCCCAGGTCGGTCCCATTCGCAACGTGGGCCGCAAGGTGCTGAACCTGGGGCTATTCCCGCGCTTCCGCAGCTACCAACCCAAGCAGGAACGCGCGGCGTGGGAGTAAAACCACCCACGATCAGAAACCTTGCTAAAGAAGCTCACGCAAAGCCGCAAAGAACAGCTATTTGTTTGGCGCTCTTTGCGCCTTAGCGTGAGAGCCTTTTCGAACAAACTCTTAGGAACACGATGAGCAAGACCACTGCATCTGACAACGGCCCCGGGGCCGGGGCCGAGCGCACCTTCCTCGAAAAGGTCGAGCTGGCGACGCGCTGGCGGCGCAACGAGATGCTCCGCCCGGCCAAATGGATCGCGTACGAGACGGGCCAGACGAAGTTCGTCCCCCCGCCGGACCGGCTGTACATCGAATCCACGAACATCTGCAATCTGAGCTGTATCATGTGTCCCACAGGGCGCAAGGAGCAGGTGCGCAAGAAGGGCTACATGGACTTCGAGCTGTTCAAGTCCATCGTGGACGAGATGGCGCCCTGGGTGCAGGCGACCACCCTGCATATCTGGGGCGAGCCGCTGCTCCACCCGCGGCTGTTCGACATGATCGCCTACTGCGACCGCAAGGGTCTGCGCAGCGAGATCAGCACCAACGCAACCCTGCTGACCGAGGAACGCAGCCGGCGCATCCTCGATGCGGGGCTGGGTGCCATTTACCTGTGCCTGGACGGCATGCGGCCGGAAACCTACGAACAGATTCGCGTCAACGCCGACTACGAGAAAACCAACGGCCATATCCGGCGGTTCCTCGAACTGAAGCAGGCCGGGGGCTATCGCCAGCCGTTCGTCAACCTCCAGATTATCGAGATGGAGCGCACGGTTGGAGAGGTGGATGAGTTCGTCCGGACGTGGACCCTGCCCGGCGTGGACCGCATCAACGTGAAGCCGTTCGACTCGTGGGCGGGCCAGGTGACGGACATCAACGGGCTGGCGCCTGAAGCGCCGCAGGTTCCGCAACAGCGGTACGCGTGCCCAAACCTCTGGTATCACACGCACATCTACTGGGACGGCCGCATCGCCATGTGTGACCGCGACTTCAACCTGGCGTATGACCTGGGGAACGTCCGCAGCGCGGACGGCGTCGTGCGCGTGCTGGAGAACTGGAACGGGCCGAAGATGCAGGAGTTGCGCCGGCTACACCTGCGCAACGACCTCGCGCACGTCTCGCCGTGCAACACCTGCACGGAGTGGGCCTGGTGGAAGCCCAGCCCGTTCCGCTCGCACGGCAACTATAATGCAACGAAGCTCCAGGGCGACAAAGAATAACGCATCATGGCAATACGCAAAATCATCCTGATCCAGCCGCGCCGCGATGGGCGCTTCTTCGGTCGCGGCACCAGCGAGCCGTACACCCTCATGCGCCTGGCCTCGCTCGTCCCGCTGGACATTCCGGTGGAAATCTGGGACGAGGACTTGCGCGACCTGCCGATTCACACGCTCGGCCCGCAGGACCTGGTGGGCATCAGCGCCAAGACGCTGCTGATCGACCGTGCCAAGATGCTCACGAAGCGCATCCAGCGCCAGGGCGCGACCGTTGTCATCGGCGGGACGCACGTCACGCTCGTGCCCGACGAGGTGGAGCCGTGGGCCGATGCCATCGCAGTGGGCGAAGGCTATCGCACCTGGCCGCAGATTATCCGCGACTTCGACCACGGCACGCTGCAGAAGCGGTATGTGGATGAGGAGTGGGCCCCGCTGGACGCGCGCGTCGCGACCTTGCAGGATCGGGTGCTGCGCCAGGTGGATGAGCACCGCAACTACTGGACGCCCTACCTCGAAATCACCCGCGGCTGCCCGCGCAACTGCACTTTCTGTACAGCCATCCGGGTGTCCGGGCGCAAGATGCGCCTGCGGCCGGTGGATGAGGTGGTGGACGAGATCGAGCGGCGCCGGCTCAAACGCTTCTTCCTGACCGATGACAACTTCGGGCTGAACTTCCGGCTCTATCCCGATTACATGGAGGAGCTGTTCCGCGCGCTGGCAAAGCTGCCGCTCCACGGCTGGACGTGCCAGGCCGAGCAGATGGTCGCTGACTTCCCGGACCTGTTGGACCTGGCCCGCGAGGCGCACCTGGACAAGTTCTTTATCGGCTTCGAGTCGGTCAACCCGGCCAACCGCAAGGAACTGGGCGGCAAAGCCCGCGGCGAGATTGCCCGCTACGATGAAGTGACTCGCATCGTCCACCAGCACGGCATCGGGGTGGTCGGCCTGTTCGTATATGGCTTCGACCACGACACCTTCGAGACCTTCCGCACGGCGCGCGACTTCATCCGCTCCAGCGAGCTGGACAGCGTCAGTGCGACCATCCTGACGCCCTATCCGGGCACGGTGCAGCGGCAGGAACTCGAGGCCGCCGGGCGCATCCTGCCACATCCGGCGCCCGATGGCGAAGGCCTCTCATGGGCCAAGTATGACACCAACCATGTGACGTTCGTGCCAGGGAGCATGACGGTCGACCAGTTGGCCGAGGCGTACGACTGGCTGTGCAAGGAGCTGTATCACCCGCGGCAGATGGCCGTGCGGGGGATCCGCGCCTTGCGGCGCCACGCGTGGCCGCGCGCAGCCGGGCGTCTCGTATCCAGCTTCAGCACGGACATCGGCTATCGCCGGGAATTCGAACACCGGTATTGGTAGTTAGCAAGAGATTAATGCACAGCTAGAGTGTAAGAGGTCAGTATGCGCGTATTACTCGCCAGTCCTGAATCAGAGGTCTGGACTTCACGGAAACACATCCCCCTGGGCCTGGGCTATCTCGCCGCAGTGTTGCGCGAAGCGGGCCACCATGTGGGGCTTTATGACGCGGCCATCGAAGATGAGCCGCTGGAGACGGTCGTCCGCCGTGGCGGCTACGAGATGCTGGGCATCAGCGCAGTCACGCCCCTCATCGTGGACGCCTGGAACATGGCGAAGAAGGGCAAGAGTATGGGCCTCATCACCGTGCTCGGCGGCCCCCATCTGACCCTGATGCCGGAAGAATCCATCAGCGAGGCCCACCCGGAGGTCGATTACGTCATCAAGGGCGAGGCGGAGGAGTCCATCCTGGAGCTGGTGGACGCGCTCGAAGGCCGCCGGGCGATGGAGACGGTGCACGGGCTGTACTGGCGCGACGGCGGCGAGATAGTTGTCAATCCTGCGGCCCGGCTGGTGCCCAACCTGGATGACATCCCCTACCCTGCGCACGACCTGTACAAGATCACGCGCTACACCAATCTCCAGCCGCTCACCGACGGGCTGGACAAGCACGCGCGCGCCTACACGATCATGACGAGCCGCGGCTGCCCGTACAAATGCACCTACTGCTCGAAGCCGATTACCGGCGACACCTGGCGGCCGCGCTCGGTGGAGAACGTCATCGGCGAGTGGCGCTGGCTCGTGCGCGACCTCAAGGCGACGGAAATCGGCCTGACCGACGACATCTGGAACCTGAAGCTCGACCGGGCGAAGGAGCTGTGCCGCCGCATCATCGCAGAGGGACTGAACACCGTCCCGTGGGTGACGGTCCACGGCATGAAGGTCAACCACGCGGATGCGGAGCTGTTCCAGTTGATGAAGCAGGCCGGCTGCAAGCGCGTGGGCTTCGGCGTGGAGAGCGGCGACCCGCAGATCCTCCGCAACGTCATCAAGAAGAGCCAGTCGCTCGACATGGTGCGCAACGCGTTCAAGTGGTCGAAGGAGGCCGGGCTGCAAACGATGGGCTTCTTCATCTTCGGGATGCCGCAGGAGACCGAAGAGACTATGGAGAAGACGATCCAGTTTGCGCTGGAGCTGGACCCCGACCTGGCGAACTTCATGCTGGCGACGCCCTACCCGGGCACCGAGATGTTCGATGTCATTGAGAAGTATGGCAACATCTTTGCGCACGAATGGGAGGACTACGCCATTCACTCCGATAAGGCGCGCTTCACGATGCCGGGTTATGATCCCGACATGGTGGTGCGGAAGTGGAAGGAAGCCTATCGCCGGTTCTATCTCTACCGCCCGAAGCGAGTGTGGCAGAAGGTGTCCAAGAAGAGCTTCTGGACGGAGCTGCCCAGCACGCTGGCGAACGCGAAGCGGTTCTTCGTGCCTGAAAAGGGGCCGGTGAAGGCCTAAAAACCATCGGCCGCAACTAAGGCCTGTAAAAGTACTACTTCCTGCTTTGGCCGGTCTCCGACCGTGCCAGCAGCGGAACTTGTTCTTTTACGAGCCCTAAGTATCCACACGCCCCGGCTGATGCCGGGGCGTGTTTTTATTGCATTTGACAGATCGTCGCTTTTAGGCGACAATGACAATGTGGAACCACAAGAACGCGAGTTACGCATCTACGTTGGGCCAAGTGGACGGGTGCCATTCGAAGATTGGCTGCGCTCTGTGCGAGACAAAAGCACTAAGGCCCACATTTTAAGCCGTATCGATCGTTTGAGGATGGGGAATTTTGGAGACTGCGAGGCATTAGGTGAAGGAGTGTATGAGCTTCGTCTTCACTTTGGGCCTGGGTTCCGCATCTACTTTGGCCTCCAAGGCGCAAGAATAGTGCTGCTCCTCTGCGGAGGTAGTAAGCAGAGCCAGCGAGCGGATATCACCCGTGCGAAACAGTATTGGAGGGAAACTAGTAATGAGTACAAAGAGCTATGATGCTTTCCTAATGGAGCAACTCCGGGACCCTGAGTTAGCTGCTGCCTATTTATCTGCTGCGATAGAGGATCAAGATATCGGGGTGTTCCTGATTGCGCTGCGCAATGTTACTGAGGCACATGGTGGCATCGGACGTGCTGCTGAAGGCTCTAACCTGAATCGGCAAAGTCTGTACCGCATGTTATCAAAGGATGGCAACCCAACACTAGCTTCCTTGCTTCCTTTGTTGCGCGAGGTGGGGGTGAATCTTACTTTCGTTCCGGCACCGAATTCCTGACGTGGACACTCATACCCTCACCCTCCACAACACCCGCATCCGCTACCTGTCGGCCGGGGACCACACCACCGCACCGCCGCTGCTGCTGCTTCACGGCGGCGGCACGGATTCGGCCACCCTGTCCTGGGGTGGGCTGCTCCAGCCGCTCGCCGCAACGCGGCGCGTATTCGCACCGGACCTGCCCGGCTACGGCGAGAGCGACCGGCCGGTTGCCCCCTATTCGGTTCCCTACTATCTGGATTTTGTGGCGCGATTCACCGCCGCGTTGGGACTGGGTCGGTTCGACCTGGCCGGCCTATCGCTGGGCGGCGGCATCTCGCTCGCCTACACCCTCGCGCACCCTGAGCAGGTCCGCCGGCTGATCCTGGTGGACACCTACGGCATCCAGCCGGACTTCCCACCGCAGTTCCTGAGCTACCTGTTCGTCCACCTGCCGTACATGACCGAGCTGACCTATTGGCTGATTCGCAGCCGGCCGCTCGCCCGCGCGACGCTGCGCGCGCTCATCCGCACGCCGGAGGCGCTGACCGAGGACCTGGTCGACGAGGTGATGGCTGACGCGCGCAGGCCCCATACGGGCCGGGCGTTCAACATCTTCCAGAAGCACGAGGTGTTGCGGAGTGGACTGCGGACGAACTTCATGCCTGAGTTGCATAAAATTACTGCGCCGGTATTAATTATTCATGGCGGATTTGATAATCTTGTGCCGCTCAAGTATGCAGAGGAGGCCTGCCGCCGCATCCCGGACTGCCGGCTGGAGGTGCTGCCCGGCGCGGGTCACTGGGCGCAGCGCGAACGACCAGAGGACTTTGTGAGACTGGTGAACGAGTTCCTCTCAGCGTAGAAACTGCACTAGAATTGGGATGACATAAAAGAGGCTCAGAAGCATATGACACAACTGGCCGAAAACGCCACCTTCGTCATCATCCGCCTCTCTCAATCAGTCAATTACTGGCAGTCACATTCCCGTATACCCATTCATTAAACAACCCATCCATATCGCGGCCGGCCACTTCTTCCACTAACGCCTGAAACTCCGCCGGCGTCGCGATGCGCCAGCGGTAGCGCGCCAGGTACGTGCGCAGGAGCCCGTCGAACTTCTCCGCGTCCAACTCATCGCGCAGCGTGGCAAAGAACAGCGCACCCTTGCCATAGACCAGGGTCTCATAGTGGCTGGTGTAATCCCGCACCGGAAAGCCGATGGGCCGGTCGTTGCCGCCCGCGACCAGCCCGGCCACCGGCAGTTGCCAGCGCACCTGCCGCAGCCGCTCCGCGACCGGCTCACCATAGCGGCCCCCGTAGTAGTAGTACATCGTGAACTCGGCCAGGCCCTCATCCAGCCACGGCGTGCGCACCTGGTCGCTGCCGACCTGGTTATACCACCACTGGTGCGCGACCTCGTGAACCACCAACGTTTCCAGGTCCTGTGTGTAGCGGTTGTAGACCTGGCTGCCGATGAGGTTGACACTGGGGAACTCCATGCCGTGATAGGTCAGCGGCGCCTGCACGACGGCCATATCGCGATACGGATAGGGCCCGAACTTGTCGCTGTAGATGCGCAGGGCCGCGGCCGCACTGTAGAGGGCCGACTTGCCTGCGTCTGCGTCTTCCGGGTAATAGTAGGACCGGATGCGCGTGCCGAGCGCCTCCACCTCCGTGACCTCATATCGCGGGCTGAGCAGCACGGTGAACTCCCGCGCCGGACCAAGCGCAAACTGCGCGGTCACCCAGCCATCCACGCCGGTCGTCCGCGTGATTTCCGTGCCCGTGGCAATCAACTTCAACCCCGGCGGAACGCTCACGCGTGCACGATACAGCGCGGCCGCGTGAAAGCCCACATCCCCGCGCGGATGCGGGATATCCAGCGCCCAGTCGTTCCCGCGGCGACCGGCAAGGATCGGGTAAAAGTTCGTCAGGCCGAGCACTTCCTCGTTGGAGCCGAAGATGGTGTAGGCGCCCGGCTGGCCCGGGTCCGGCAGACTGCCGTTGAACGCCAGCCACACCTCCGCGCGTGTACCCGGTTCCAGCGGTTCGGGCACGATGAGCTCGACTGCCGTGCCGTCGGCAGCAGGGCCGAAGTTAACGTTCACGCCATTGACGCTGGCCCCGGTGACCTGCAGGTTGCCGCCGAAGGTAATCAGGTTAGGATAGGAGCGGAAGTAGAGCCGGTCGAGCGCACCCGTGCCCGTAATCGGCAGGCTGAGGGTGAGCGTGCCGGTATACTGCTCTTCGACAGGGTCGATGCGGGTCGTGATGCTGTAGACCGGCAGCGCGTCCAACTCGGCATCGGTAATCGGAAAGTCTGCCATCAGGTTCTGGCGGATATCTGCATAGGGGTCGACGCGCGGCTCGAACAGGGTGCAACCGGCAGCCAAGAGCCCAACCAGGATGAGGGCGAGACACAACGTGACAAGTAACCGGAGACCGGCGTGCCCGACCGTCACGACTGGCTCCATGCTCCGCGGTCGAAATCCGTGCAACGTACGTAACAGGTGGCCCATCGAATCCTCCGGGGATAGCTGCGGCTGCGACAGCACGCTACAAGTATAACACACTGCCAGACGACCCGCCAACCGTTTGTGACCACCGGCAGCAAGATGCTATAATGCCGGCCACATCCAACACGCGGTCCCCGGGTACGCCGGACCGGACGGAGCAAGACATGGCCCTTTCCCGCGCAGAGGTTGAGCATATCGCTGAGCTGGCGCGCTTGCGCCTGACCGAGGCCGAGAAAGCCCAGTTTCAGGAGCAACTTTCCGCCATCCTGGACCACGCGGCGGTGCTGCAAAGCATCGACACCTCCGCCATCCCACCCACCGCCACCGTGCTCCCGCTGCGCAACGTCATGCGCGCGGACGAAGCCCGGCCGGGTCTCCCGCAGGCGGCAGTTCTATCCAACGCGCCCGATCCGCGCGACGGGTTCTTCCGCGTGAAGACCATCCTCGAACATGAGTAATACTTCATTGCTGCACACTCTCACACTCCATGCTGCCAGGCGCATGCTGGCCGCGGGCGAGATCAGCGCGCGCGAACTCACCCAGGCTGTGCTGGAGCGCATCGACGCGGTGGACGGGCAGGTGCGCGCCTATCTGACATTGACGCCCGAAGATGCGCTGGCCGCGGCGGACCGGGCTGACGCCGCGCTCATCGCCGCGCGGGCTGCCGATACGACCGACGAGTTGCCGCCCCTGACGGGCATCCCGCTGGCGATCAAGGACGTCATCACCACCGAGGGCATCCGCACCACCTGCGGCTCGAAAATCCTCGAAACGTATATCCCGCCCTACCAGTCCACCGCCGTGGCGCGGCTGGCGCAGGCAGGCGCGGTCATCCTTGGGAAAACCAACACCGACGAGTTTGCGATGGGCTCCAGCACGGAGAACAGCGCGTACCATGTCACGCATAACCCCTGGGACCTGGCGCGCGTGCCCGGCGGCTCCAGCGGGGGCAGCGCGGCCGCGGTCGCTGCGGGCGAGTGCCTGGCCGCGCTGGGCAGCGACACCGGCGGCAGCGTGCGCCAGCCCGCAGCACTCTGCGGCGTCGTCGGGCTCAAGCCCACCTATGGCCGCATCAGCCGCTACGGGCTGATCGCATATGCGTCGTCGCTCGACCAGATCGGCCCGCTGACCCGCGATGTGACCGACGCGGCGGAGCTGCTCGGTGTGCTCGCCGGGCACGACCCGCACGACAGCACGAGCATGGCCGAACCCGTGCCCGCTTACACCCGCGGCCTGGGCCAGTCCGTACGCGGGCTGCGCGTGGGCGTGCCGCGCGAGTACTTCGTCCCTGGCATGCAGGGGGAGGTGGAAGCCGCCGTGCGCGCAGCCGTCCGCGTGCTGGCAGACCTGGGCGCGGAGGTACACGAGATCAGCCTGCCGCACACGGACCTGGCGCTGCCCGTCTACTACCTGATCGCCCCGGCGGAGGCATCCGCGAACCTGGCGCGCTATGACGGCATCCGCTACGGCCTGTCCGCGCCCGCCGAGTCGCTGTGGGACACCTACCGCGCGACGCGCGGGGAGGGCTTCGGGCCGGAGGTCAAGCGGCGCATCATGCTCGGCACGTACGCGTTGAGCGCGGGCTACTACGATGCCTACTACCTCAAGGCGCAGCAGGTGCGCACGCTCATCAAGGCGGACTTCGACACGGCTTTCCGCGAGGTGGACATCATCGCCTGCCCGACCAGCCCGACGACCGCGTTCCGCATCGGGGAAAAGGTGGATGATCCGCTCAGCATGTATCTGACGGACATCTTCACCCTGTCGGTCAACCTGGCCGGCATCCCCGCGATTTCGCTGCCGTGCGGCTTCGACGAGGCGGGCCTGCCCATCGGCCTGCAACTGATGGCCGGCGCGTTTCGTGAGCCGCTGTTGCTGTCTGCCGCGTTCGCCTATGAGCAGGCGACCGCGTGGCATATGAAACATCCTATGGTGTAAGTGAGAGGGCTATGAGCGTCAACGGTGACTTCACACCCTTTGCGAAACGTATGGCAGGCGAGGGCCTGCCTGACGTTGCAATTCGTACATTTAAATACTACTACGAAAAATTGGCCGCCGGTTCGACCGGCCTGATCGCGGAAGACGAAATCGAGCCGGTGGAGACGTTGCCGGACCTGGAAAAACTCCCGGCTGGGCTTGCCACAGAGGGCCGCGCGGCCCTGTCCAGAACCGTGCTGCTCAAGCTGAACGGTGGGCTGGGCACCAGCATGGGCCTGGAAAAGGCCAAGTCGCTGCTGAAAGTCAAGAGTGGCTATACGTTCCTCGATGTAGTCGCGCGCCAGGCCCTGGCTGCGCGCGTGCCGCTCGTCCTGATGAACAGCTTCAACACGCATGACGACTCGCTGGCTGCACTCTCCTCCTACGGTGAGCTCCAGGGCCGCATCCCGCTGGACTTCCTGCAGCACAAGGCGCCGAAGGTGCTGCAAGCCGATCTGAGCCCGGCGATCTGGCCGCAAGAGCCGGAGCTCGAGTGGTGTCCGCCGGGCCACGGTGACATCTATCCGGCACTCGTGACGAGCGGGATGCTCGACACGCTGCTGGACAACGGCTACGAATATGCGTTCGTATCCAACGCGGATAACCTGGGCGCGGTGCTGGATCCGATGTTGCTCGGGTACTTCGCCGGCGAAGGTCTGCCATTCCTGATGGAGGTGGCCGACCGCACGCACGCGGACCGCAAGGGCGGCCACCTGGCGCGGCGGACGAGCGATGGACGGCTGTTGCTCCGTGAATCGGCCCAGTGCGCAGATGCGGACATGCCTGCATTCCAGGACTATCGCAAGCACCGGTACTTCAATACGAATAACTTATGGTTGAACTTATCAGCACTAAAGCGCGTATTGGTTAAGAGGGAGGGCGTACTCGGCCTGCCGTTGATTCGCAACAACAAGACCCTGGACCCGCGCGACGAATCATCGCCGCCTGTCTATCAGTTAGAGACGGCGATGGGCGCGGCCATCAGCGTGTTCGAGGGCGCAGGTGCGCTCCGCGTGCCGCGCACCCGCTTTGCACCCGTCAAAACCTGCGCCGACCTGCTGGCGGTGCGCTCGGACGCGTACATCCTGACGACCGATGACTGGCAGGTGGTGGCCCATCCCGACTGCCGGGTTTGCCCGCTCGACGTGACGCTCGATAACGAGTACTACCGGCTGATCGACGACCTGGAGGCACGCTTCCCCTATGGCCCGCCCTCGCTGATCGAATGCCGGCGGTTCGCTGTGCAAGGCGACGTGCGTTTCGGGCGGGATGTGGTGTGCCGGGGCGAGGTGGAGGTGGTGAACGCGAGCGCAGGGCAAGGGGTGATTGCGGACGGCAGTGTGTTGGAGGGTGTGGTCAAGGCAACGGATGTGAACCGATACCCCAGATAAGGAGCCATCATGTCTGATCGTTTATCCCGCCGGGTGGCAGCGGTGCCGCCGTCGGGCATCCGCAAATTCTTCGACATCGCGGCCACCATGCACGATGTCATCTCGCTGGGCATCGGTGAGCCGGACTTCGTGACGCCGGACGTCGTGCGCCAGGCGGGCATCGCGTCGCTGACCCGCGGCGAAACGCGCTACACCTCCAACTCAGGCACCATGGAACTGCGCGAGGCGCTTGTCGCCAAGTGGGCGCAGCTCTACGGCGTGGAATACGACCCGGAACGGGAGACGCTCGTCACCGTGGGCGGCTCGGAGGCCCTGTACCTGGTCCTCATGGCGGTCCTCAACCCGGGCGACGAGGTGCTGGTCCCGGAGCCGTGTTTCGTCTCCTATGAGCCGGAGGTCATCTTCGCGGGGGGCACGCCTATCCCCATCGCCACCCAGGTGGAGCACCTCTTCCAGGTGACGGGCGCGCAACTGGAGGCCGCGGTCACCCCGCGCACGAAGGCCATCCTCATCAACTACCCGAACAACCCGACCGGCGCGGTGTTGGACACGGCGCGCATGGCCGAGATTGCAGCCGTGGCCGAGAAGCATGACCTGATCGTCATCTCCGACGAAATCTATGACCGGCTGGTCTACGCGCAGCCGCACGTCACGTTCAGCAGCCTGCCGGGGATGCGCGACCGCACCGTCATCATCGGCGGCTTCTCGAAGGACTATGCCATGACCGGCTGGCGGCTCGGGTTTGCACTCGGCCCCGCGGACATCCTCGGCCTGATGCGCAAGGTCCACCAGTACACCATCATGTCCGCGCCGACCACGGCCCAGGTCGCCGCGGTGACTGCGCTCACCGACCCGGCCGCGGAGGATGCGGTCCACGCGATGCGCGAGTCCTACAACGTGCGGCGCAAGCTGCTCCTCGCCGGATTGCAGAGCATCAGCATGCCCGCGTTCGAGCCGCGCGGCGCGTTCTATGTCTTCCCCGACATCCGGGTGAGCGGCATGACTTCCGAGGAGTTTGCCATGACACTGATCGAGGAGGAACGCGTGGCCGCGGTCCCCGGCCCGGCCTTTGGGCTCGGCGGCGAGGGCTACGTCCGCATGTGCTATGCGACGGCGCAGGATCAGATCGAGGAAGCGCTGGAGCGCATGGGCCGGTTCGTCCGGCGGCACGGCTGAGACCCATCATGGCTGATACCAGCACGAAGGCAGGCGACATGACGTTGACGTCCGGCGACACGGCTTACGAGACCATCATCGGGCTGGAAGTTCACGCGCAACTTCTCACCGCCTCCAAGATGTTCTGCGCGTGCAGCGCGGACTACGCGGCTGCACCCCCGAACACCCACGTCTGCCCGGTCTGCATGGCCCTGCCCGGCGCGCTGCCGGTCATCAACCGGCTGGCGGTGGAGAAGACGATCCTCGCAGGGTTGGCGCTCAACTGCACCATCGCTGAGCACACGGTCTTCGCGCGCAAGAACTATCACTACGCCGACCTGCCGAAGGGCTACCAGATCAGCCAGTACGAGCTGCCGCTGTGCCGCGATGGGTGGCTGGATGTCGAGGCGGAGGGCGCGGTCCGGCGCATCGGCATCACGCGCGCCCACCTGGAGGAGGACACCGGCAAGCTCACCCACATGGGCGAGACGGCCGGCGATACCCGGCTCAGCGCGGGCCGCGGGGCCGCCACGCTCGTGGACCTGAACCGCGCGGGCGTGCCGCTGCTGGAGATCGTGACCGAGCCGGACATCCGCTCGCCCGAAGAGGCCCGCGCGTACCTCGTCAAGCTCCAGCAGATCCTCCGCTACCTGGGCGTGAGCAGCGGCGACATGGAGAAGGGGGCGATGCGCTGCGAGGCCAACGTCAGCGTGCGGCCCGTGGGCCAGGCTGCGTTCGGGACGAAAGTGGAGGTGAAGAACCTCAACTCGTTCCGGTCCGTCAAGCTCGCGCTGGAATACGAGGTCGCGCGCCAGATTGCCACGCTGGAAGCCGGCGGACGCGTCGTGCAGGTGACGATGGGCTGGGACGAAGAACACGGCCGCACCGTGGTCCAGCGGAGCAAGGAATCGGCCAACGACTATCGCTACTTCCCCGAACCGGACCTGCCGCCCCTGGAGGTTAGCCGGGCGTGGGTGGCTGAGCTGCACGCCGCGCTGCCGGAGCTGCCGGAGGTCCGCGCCGCGCGCTTCGTCCAGGCATTCGGGCTGGACCCGCGCGATGCCGCGCTGCTGGCCGGCGACCGCGCAGTTGCAGACTATTTCGAGGTAACCGCAGCGGCTCTCGGCGGAGCGGCCCAGGGCGCCAGGACGGCCGCCAACTGGATCACGGGCGAGCTGTTCCGGCTGCTGAACGCGGCAGGGACCACCATCGAACAGGTACAGGTCGGCCCGGCGGCGCTGGCGGACCTGCTGGGCCGGGTCGAGCGGGGCGAGATCAACGCGAACAGCGGCAAGCGCGTGCTGGGCCGCATGTGCGAGACGGGCCAGCCGGCGGGCCGCATCATCGAGGAGTTAGGACTGGCCCAGGTCAGCGACACGGACGCGCTGGCCGCGGTTGTGGATGTGGTGCTGGCGAAATACCCGGATGAGGTGACAAAATACAGAGCGGGCAAGGAAAGTGTGTTAGGCTGGCTGATGGGTCAGGTGATGCGCGAGACGAAGGGCAAGGGCAACCCGGCCCTCATTCGCGAGCTCCTGGCGAAAGCCCTCGGAGGTTAGCACACTATGTCTCTTGACCGCGTCGTCGAGGAGATCATCCAGGCCGCGATGGCCCGCGGCGAGTTCGACAACCTGCCCGGCCAGGGGAAGCCGCTCAACCTCGAAGCCTACTTCGCCCTGCCTGAAGATGAGCGCATGGCCATCACGATGCTGCGGAACGCGGGCTATGCGCCGGAGGAGATCGGGCTCCTGCGCGACATCGAGGAACTCAGGCAGAAGCTGGCCGCGGCCGAGGATGACGCCAGCCGCCGCGCCATCAGTAAGAAGATGGACGATAAGGTGCTGGCGTACAACATCCTGCTGGACCGGCGCCGCGCCCGGCGGAAACCGAAGGGGTGAACGGAGGCGACCAGCAGCGCATGCAGGTCGAGCATCGCGTAACAAAGGCGACCAGGCGGTCGTGCCGTGCGACATCCGCATGGTCGGTGAACCAAGGATTTGGAGGCTAGAATTTGTCGAGGTCGTAATTCTTGCTATTGAACTCTACGACTTTCGTCCAGTCGATTGCCCCATCGGCATCACAGAATCGCTCAATGAATTGCTTCGTCAACTGATTCGCAAGCGCGGCACGCCGCTCGTTGAATGCCTCATTATGCTCCTTCGCCCTGTAGCCGATCGGTTCGATGATATCCACGTATAGGCTGCGATTGCCGCCAATCAAAGTCCAGAAGTTCTGCCCCACAACTTTCAGATACCCATTTACATAACTTGTCTTGGTCTTTCCGTAACAGATTCCCAACACGGTCTGGACTTTTACGCCGCGCTGTGACTGTTTGACCCGAGTTTCGGCAACTCTCAGGTCCTCCGCCAATTTCTTGTGCTGTGAACTGTTACCCCAATTAGGGCCGGATTTCACCGAAATGAGGTAATGAGTATCATCCGAGATTAGCTCCAGGTCCACACCCTGAGCCGCAGATTTGTGTCCGCCACAGGTCTGTTCGGCGATGAAGATTGCCAAACCCTCCAAGAAGTCCCCAAACAGTTTTTCCTCCGACGATGAGAGAAAAGCGTCCATTAAGCCTACGACAAGATCGCCAGCAGTCAAGATATGCTTGGCCTTGAACAAGTAAGGGTTCTTCTCGAGCAAAGCATCGAGGCTCAATCTTTCGAGTCTTCGGAAGCGACGTTCGTGGAAGGTGAGGATGTTTTCATTTACATACAAGAGTACCTTACTGATATCGAGCTCATTCATTGTGGGGTACCGTTCTTTCTTTCGTTTGGAAGAACGTCATAGTTGGATTTTTCTTCTCCAACCGATGGGAGTCGCACCTGCATCTCACGTGTGCGCCGACGTGCCATCTCAACGTATTCGGGATTGACATCTATGCCCACATAAGCGCGGCCCAGTTGAATCGCTGCAATTGCGGTCGTTCCAGAACCGACAAAGGGATCAAGGACAACATCCCCCGGCAACGTGAACAGTCGTATGAACCAGCTTGGCAACTCAATAGGAAATGCTGCGCTATGATTTTTGTTAGCGCATTCAGTTGCCATATGCAGCACATTGGTCGGGTACACCTGATTGCGCCCCAGCCAATTCGAGACGTTCTTCCCAAAGCCACTTCCGACTTTGGACTCGTCGCGTTTCTTATCGGTTTCGCTCAAGCTCGCCAGCCTAGACTCGGCCCACTTGCCGACCGGAACCATGACCGCGTCTTGGTACATACTAAACTTGCGACTCTTATTGAACTGAAGTAGTCTTTCCCAGTTGTCCCGAAACCGATTCGGCCACTTGCCTGGGTGGGAGTTCTTCTTGTGCCACATAAATTCTTCTGTCCAAAGCCAGCCTTGCATACGCATCTGCATAATTAAGTCAAGGACGTAAGTATGACGTTCGCCATCAACGACTCTTTCCTTGATATTCAGGATGAATGTGCCGCTTGTCTTGAGGACCCGCAGAAGTTCCGCCGACCTAGGTAAGAACCACTCTACATATTCATCCGGTTTGACCCCCCCGTAAGTCTGCTTGCGCTGATCAGCATATGGGGGCGAAGTGACTATCAAGTCAACAGAGTTGCTTGGGAAATCCTTCAGAATATCGACACAGTCACCCAAATCGCTCTGATTGATGTAGTCCATACTAAGCTCCACGCACCATCGGTATCACTTATCCTTACTGTGGCACCTGGCACTGTGTCGTACTTTACCAGAGGCCAGGATCCATTCTCAAGTATCGTCGCGATTCTAACTTGGGCCGCACTTCATGTCAAGCACGGTTGTTCGGTATTCGAACATGGATTTGAATTAGATGAGCACCTTATCGTCGCTGCTCAGACCGTTTGTACAATTCAGAATTACTCTGCCGATTGTTCAAGTTCCAGCCGAGGGCTTCAAACAGGGGGGCAATGAACTGGTGGCGCGCCACGATTTCGCCGAACGCGGGGCTGCGATACTGGTCGCAGTTTCGCTCGAAAAGCTCGACTAACTGAACGATGGACTCAGGGCAGACCTAGCGCCTCATAATGCGTGGAATACGTTCATCCGGTGGCTGCTGGAAGCTTGGCCCCAGCAGCCACCCGCCTCAGCCCGGGTGCGGTTCGAGCGCCAGGTCCCACCGCTCCAGCACTGCGGGCAATTCATCGAGCGTCGCGATGCGCGCATCGGGCGTGATTTCGTCGCTCTCCTCTGCACGGAACGGTGAGGCGACGAGCACCGCCCGCATCCCGATCTTCTGCGGCCCCGCGACGTCCACGTCGAGCTTGTCACCTATGAACACGGCTTCGGCGGGCGCCACGTCCAGCCGGTCGAGCGCCTGGCGGAAGATGCGCGCGTCGGGCTTCAGGAAGCGCGCCGCGCACGAGTAGACCCGCACCGGCAGATACTCCAGCAGGCCGAACCGGGCCAGGTCCGCGTCGTGCATGGAGGGCGACCAGAGCGTGTTCGACACCAGGCCCAGGCTGCGGCCCTGTTCGGTCAGGCGGGCGAGCGTGGCAGCGACATCACCGGCAACGGGCTGCACAATCTCCGAGATAGCCGCGTCATACGCAGCCATCGCCGGTCCCCACAGGCGTTCCGGCACCTCGATCTGTACCGCGGCCAGCCCCTCACGGATAATCGTATCGGCGCTGCTGGAGTAGTGGGTGCGCTTGGATTTGGCTTCGATCGCCGCAGCCATCCGCCCCACGGCGCGCACGGCCAGCACTGGATCGGGCACGCGCACTCCGCCATGCGCCGCGACCGTTAGGAAAGCGTGTAGCGCACGCGCGTTAATCACCTCAAATGTGTGCTCAGGGGGCTGCTCGTAATGGAGCAACGTGCCGCCCAGGTCAAACAGCACCACTTGTATGCCCGGCATATCAGTCCCTCCTAATCGCCGCTGAGATCAACGCCGTTGAGATCAACGGGCGAATCATGGTCGTCATCGTCGCCTGTTTCATCGCGAGCCCCGGCTTCATCCTGGTCGTCTGCATCGTCGGGCGGCGCGGCGGCGGATCCCTCGCCCAGGTAAGCCAGCACCTTGCGCAGGTTCACGGGCAACAGCTCGGCAGTATCGACCACCAGCCGCGGGCCGGCCAGCCGCTCAAAGCGGGCCCGCGCCTGCTGCACCGCCTCCCAGTCACGCGTGCGGTGCTCCGGCAGCGTCTCCCCGCGGCGCTCGATGCGCTGCTGCCACTGCACCTCATCCGTCGTGATGCACTCGACCAGCCGGATTTCGACCTTCACCTGGCGTGCCAGTTCCTCCACCTGGTCCTGGAACACGCGATAGCCGGCGGGACTGTCCACGACGACGGGCAGGCCGAGGGTCAGGTTGTCCTTCGCCAGGGGGATGAGCAGCTCATACGACAGCGCGGCGGCGAACTCTGCGCCACCTTCGAGCTTGCGGGCCCGCGCCAGCGCCATGGCCGCATCCTTGATCGTGTCCTTATCCAGGTACGTGGCGCGCAACTCGCGCGCGACGGCCCGCGCGAGCGTGGTCTTGCCCGTGCCCGGCAATCCGGCGAACACGATCAACCTGGCGTCCGGCACTGACCTTGATTCTCCTGATAGGTAGAACCACATAGATTGCGCCGGATGCGAACCGCTGTCCTCACCCCCCGGCCCCCTCTCCTGAACCGGAGCGAGCTTGGGCGAACCTGCGGTTCGCCCGCTCGCACGTTCAGGAGAGGGGGAGGCGCCCGCAGGGCCCGGGGGTGAGGTTCCTGAGCGGCGTCATCCGACAGAATCATCGTGGTTGCACTTTAGAAAGCCACCCCCAACAATCCCAGCAACAACACGATGAGCGGTGCGATGAACACCGCGGGCAGCAGGTTGGCGACCCGAATCCGCTTGATGTCGAGCAGGATGAACGCGATGCCCAGGATCACAGTGCCGCCGGTCGCGGTCATCTCGACTACCCAGGGCGTCTCACGCGTGACGCCGCCGAGCGCCACGCCGAACAGCGCGGCGAGCAGGCTGAGCGCGCCCTGGTAGCCGAACACCGTCCCCGCGGACAGGATAACCCCGGCCCCAAGAGACGCGGCCAGCGCCATCGCCGCGAACCCGTCCATCAGCGACTTGACGGCGAGCAGCGTGTAGTCACCCATCAGCCCGTCCTGGATGGCGCCCAGGATGGTCATCGGGCCCACGCAGAAGACCAGGCTCGCAGTGATGAAGCCCTGTGCCAGCGGGGGCTGGCCGGCGCTCCGCCCGTTCGAGAAGCGGCCCAGCCACCGCTCGCTCCAGCGCCCCACTCGCTCCAGCGCGTCCTCGATGCGCAGCAGTTCGCCGAGAATCCCGCCAATGAGGATGCTGAAGAGCGGAATGAGCACGTTCTGCGTCGTGATCGCCATGCTGACGCCGATGATGAGCGTCATCAGCCCCAGGCCGTGCAGCACAGTCTGGCGCATCTTCTCGGGCAGCCGGTTGCCGATCAACACGCCGAGCAGCCCCCCAATAATGACCGTTGCAACGTTGATCAGAGTGCCGGTGATCATACAGACAGCTTTCGTGATGATTTCAGGTGCTAAGGATAACAGACATTCGGCGCACGGGCAAGCGCGATTTTCGACACAAGTATTGACAAGTGCGCCGCGTCTGTAGTACAAGAAATGAAACCAGGGGGTGAGGAGGATGGGATGTCAACGCTCTTGCTCAAGCACGCAGACCTGTTGATGACGATGGACGCGGCGCGCCAGCGCATTCCCGATGGCGGGCTGTTCGTCCGCGACCGCGCGATTGTCCAGGTCGGGCCGACCGCGGACCTGCCCGAGACCGCCGACACCGTCATCGACGCGGCCGGAATGATCGTGCTGCCGGGGCTGGTCAACACGCACCACCATCTCTGCCAGACGTTGACACGCTGCATCGCCCAGGACAACGTGCTGTTCGACTGGCTCGTGACCCTCTACCCCATCTGGGCGCGGCTGACGCCGGAGGCGGTCTATGTATCGGCCAAGTTGGGACTGGCCGAGCTGATGTTGAGCGGCTGCACGACGTCGAGCGACCATCTGTACATCTATCCCAACGGCGTGCGCGTGGATGACGAGATTCAGGCCGCGGTCGAGCTGGGCATCCGCTTCCACGCGACCCGCGGCAGCATGAGCCTCGGCCGCAGCCAGGGTGGGCTGCCGCCGGACAACTGCGTGGAGGACGAGCCCTTCATCCTGCGGGAGAGCCGCCGCGCCATCGAGACGTACCACCAGGCCGACCGCTTCGGCATGGTGCGCGTGGCGCTGGCGCCCTGCTCCCCGTTCACCGTCACGGCAGACATCATGCGCTCCAGCGCGGAGCTGGCGCGCGCGTATGGCGTGCGGCTGCACACGCACCTGGCCGAGACGAAGGACGAGGAGGAGTTCTGTCTGGCGAAGTTCGGCGCGCGGCCGGTGGACTATGTCGCGTCGCTCGGCTGGACCGGCCCCGACGTCTGGCACGCGCACTGCGTCCACTTCAACACGGCGGAAATCAGCCTGTTCGCGACCACCGGCAGCGGCGTCGCGCACTGCCCGTCGTCCAACATGCGGCTGGCGTCGGGCATCGCGCCGGTGCGCGCGATGCGGGATGCAGGGGTACGGGTGGGATTGGGCGTGGACGGGTCGGCCAGCAACGACAGCAGCCACCTGCTGGCCGAGGCGCGGCAGGCCATGCTGCTTCAGCGAGTGATGGGCAACCCGAACGCGCTCGGCGCGCAGGAGGCGCTGGAAATCGCCACGCTCGGCGGCGCGTCCGTGCTGGGCCGCGACGACATCGGCAGCCTCGCGGCCGGCATGGCCGCTGACTTCATCGGCTACCGGCTCGACCGGCTGAGCTTCGCGGGCGCGCGGCATGACCCGCTGGCCGCGCTGGTCTTCTGCACCCCGCCCAACGTGGACCTGAGCGTCATCAACGGGCAGGTGCGCGTGCGCGACGGGGAGATTGTCGGGCTGGACACCCATGCGCTGGCCCGGCGGCACAATGACATCAGCCGAAAGTTGATCGACGGGGAGTAAACGGGGGTGCGGTCATGCTGCGCGACGAAATCATTCGGTTCGCCCGGTCCTACAGCTTCGAAGAGGGCCACTCGTTCCAGGACGAGCGGCTGGCGCTGGGGCTGTTCGATGAGACCGTGCTGCTCGGACTGCACGCGCTGGCCGACGTCGAGCCGCCGTCCGGTGAGCTGCGCCCGCGCGCGCTATTGAGTGCGGCGGCCCTGCTGCACGACATCGGCTACGTCGCAGGGTACGAGCAGCACCACAAGACTGCGTTCCGCCTCATCACGGAGCATCCCATCCCCGGCCTCGCCCCGCACAGCCAGACGCTCATCGCGCACATCGCCCGTTACCATCGCGGCAGCACGCCTGACCCGGCGAACCACGCGGCGTTCGCCGCGCTCCCGCCGGACGACCAGCAGCTCATCACGCAGCTCGGCGCTATCCTCCGCTTTGTGGACGGGCTGGACCGCAGCCACACGGATGCGGTGCAGGACCTCCGCTGTGCATTGGACGGCAGGCAGCTCACCGTCACCCTGCTGCCCGGCGAGGGCGACGAAGTGGAGCGCTTCGCGGGACAGAAGAAGGCGCGCTGGTTCGAGAGCGTGTTCGAGGTCAGTGTACAACTCAAGTGAACCGCCTGGCATTTGGACCACGAAGGCACGAAGAGACAGGAAGCGCACGAAGTGCCAGCTCCCAAGCACAGCCCTTCGCGTTCTTCGCGCTTCGCGACCTTCGCCGTGTTCGCGTCTTCGTGATCCAAACACCGATCAGAACACGCGGTTAGCTTCGTTCCAGATAATCCGAATAGCCCCCGTTGACCTCCACCGCGCGGCCATCCTGCAGCGCGACGACCCGGTCCACGATGCGGTCGAGGAAGTAGCGGTCGTGCGAGATAACGAGCACGGTCCCGTTGAACTCCTCCAGCGCGGCCTCCAGCACCTCCGACGCGGGGATGTCCAGGTTGTTCGTCGGCTCATCCAGCAGCAGGAAGTTGACATCCGACAGCATCAGCCGGGCCAGTTGCAGGCGGCTGCGTTCGCCGCCGCTGAGATTGCGCACCTGTTTCTGCGTCGCCAGGTAATCGAACAGGAACCGCTGCAGGAGGGCGACCGCGTCATCCGCATACATCGGCCGCGCATCGCGAATGGCATCCACCAGCGTCCACTCCGGGTTGAGCGTCTCATGGAGCTGCGCGTAATAGCCGATCTTGACGCTGGGCCCCAGCTTGATGACGCCCCCGTCCAGCGCGGTATCGGTCAGTGCGGCCACGCTCCCGTTGAGCAGCGCGGCCGGCAGATTGCCGGACTCCAGCGCCGCGTTCAGTATGCAGCGGAACAGCACGGATTTGCCTGCGCCGTTCGGCCCCACCAGCCCCACCCGCTCGCCGTGCCACACCTGGAAGCCGACGCCGTTCAGCACCACGTTGATGTCGTCGCCGTCCGCAAACCACTTCTCCGCAGCCTGTACGTCCAGCACCTTGTTGCTGCCCCGCCAGCCGCCCAACTCCAGACGCATCCGTGCCTGCTCGCCGGGCCGCTCGACCTTGTCCATGCGATCGAGCATCTTGCGGCGGTGGCGCGCCTGCCGCGCGTGGCGCTCGTTCTGCGTGAAGGCCGCGGCCTCCTCGAAGCGTTTGATGGCCGCCTCGATCTGCGTGATGCGCTTCTGCTGGGCCCTGTACATCTGCTCCTGGCGCAGCCGCGCGAGTTCCTTGCTCACGGCATAGTGCGTGTAGCTGCCGGGCCACGACGTGACCTGCCCGCGGTCCAGCTCGACGATGACGTCAACCACCTGATCCAGCAGGTAGCGGTCGTGCGAGACGATGACCACCGTGCCGGAATAGTCGCAGATGAGCTTCTCCAGCCGCTCCTTGCCCGCGAGGTCAAGGTGATTGTCGGGCTCGTCGAGCAGCAGCAGACCCGGCCCCCACACGAGCAGCCGGACCAGCCCCACCAGCTTCGCCTGCCCGCCGCTCAACACATCGAGCGGCTGCTCGAACGTCTCGTCCGTCAAGCCGAGGTCGCGCAGCGTCGAGCGCACGCGGTTCTCGTAGGTCAGCCCGCCGACCGCCTCGTAGTTGTGCAGCAGGTGCGCATGTTCGTCCAGCACGCGCGCAAGCCGGTTCGGCTGCTCATACACGGCCGGATCACCCATCCGCGCTTCCGCGGCATCCAGCGCGCGGCGCAGCCGGGCAATCTCAGGTGAACCGGACAGCGCGGCATCGAGCACCGTACGCGGCGTGGCTGAACCATCCTGCGCATCGGCAGCGAACAACTCACCCGCATCCTGGGGCAGATACCCGGTCGTCAGGTCGCGCACGCGGAAGATCGAGCCGTCCTCCGGGACGGACTGGCCGTGCAGCAGCCGCAGCAGCGTGGACTTGCCCGCGCCGTTCGGCCCGATCAGGCCGATCTTCTGCCCGGCCTGGATCTCCCAATCCAACCCGACCAGGATCGGTTTGTCGAAATAGGTAAAATGGACACCGCTCAGGTTGACCAGTACAGGAGCCATGACAATCCTCGCCAAAAACAAAAAGGCCGCAGGCGATTGCGCCCACGGCCAAAGATTACGTAAAGCAAACGGAAAATGGGCGCGTTGAACTAGGTCAACACCGCCCACGAAGGAGTGCATAGCACAGGTAACAGGGTCGAACCCAGGCGAATGAACAACATGGCAGGTAGTATACTCACGCGGCCACCGGTGTCAAATGCGGACCGCCCCAAGCTCACAAACCCGGTTTCTGTGCAAAACGCAGCTTCGCCGAGAAAACGGGTTTGTAACGGTAGACAGTTACCTCCGCCCCAAGAATGACGGATGCCGTAACCTGCAATGTAACAAAGTTTTGCTAATATGCAGAAGCAATCGCGCAGATGATCGTCTGTGCTTTTCGCTGGGTGAACAGGTAAAAGCGAAAGGGGTTTTTACACCATGAGTTTGGATGATCTGCTTCAATCGATCCTGGGGGGCGGAAACGCAGGGCAGCGGCGCAGCACAGAGAACGCCGGCAGCGGCGATCCGATGGCGGATATGCTGGATGCCATCCTGGGTGGCGGTTCGGCCTCGCAGCAGGGCGGCGGCCTGGAAGACATCCTGGGCGGGATGCTCGGCGGCGGAGTCGCTGGCAGCGAGTCCCTGCCGCAATCGTCCGGCCAGGCCGGCGCGGGCGGGCTGATGGATATCATTTCAGCCATTCTCAACGGCTCGGCGGGCGGCGCAGCCCAGGAACAGAGCACTTCCATCATCGAAGGTGTCTCCGGGAAGACGGGCATGTCGCAGATGCTGGTCCAGTTGGTCCTCTCCTTTGTGATGAGCAAGCTGCTGGGCGGCATGACAGGGGGCGGGTCCGGTATGGGCGGTCTGCTGCCCGGAATGGAAAGCGGGGCGACTTCGTCACAGGGTCGAGCACAGCCCTCAGGTGGCGGTCTTGACCTGGACAGCCTCCTGGAGCAGATGCGCCAGGATCCCCGCGTCGCCGATGAGTTCGCGCAGAAGGCCGGCCTCGACAGGGGCACGGCCCAGCAGAGTTTGCAGGAAGTCCTCGGTGCGCTCAACCAGCAGCGCCGCAGCGGCGACGCCGGTACTGGCCGGCCCAAGACGGGCGGCATGGATGACCTGTTGCTGAACCGGTAGGCTGTCAGACGAAATCGAATGGCAGTTAGGGCGATGGGGCGCAGTCTCATCGCCCTTTTGCTACGTCTTGGAGGCTGGTCCGTTTCAATTTCGGGGCAAGCAAGCATCCTGAGCGGAGCAGCGCATTTGGCCGCGCTGCGTAGTCGAAGGGTGCGGCGCGGTCTGGCGGGCCGCACCCTTCGAATACGGGCTGCGGCCCGCCGCTCAGGATGCTCCGCTGAAATGCACCCCTTGAGGGCAAACCGGTTGACAGCCCAGCGTGAAACCCCTATACTCTCCACGGAGATGCAGCATCCAATTCAGGTGCATTATTCACAAGGTGCCGCCCGGACTGTCATAAATGCAAACAGATAATCAGACAAATTCAAGCTCAGGGCAACAAATCGAAACGCTGCGCCGGGTGTTAGCGCGACCGCTGCCGGGTCTGCCCGTGCAGATGGGCATGTCGCCCGCGCCGCGGCCGGGCACCGAGCGCATCCTGGACCCGCATCTCGACTGCCGCCGCGCAGGGGTGTTGGTGCTGCTGTACCCCCACGGGGAGGACGCCCTCCTGCGCCTGGTGTTGACGCGGCGCACCAACTCGGTCGAAAGCCATCGCGGGCAGATTTCCTTCCCCGGCGGCAGCATGGAACCAGGCGAAGATGCGATCACTGCGGCGCTGCGCGAGGCGCGAGAGGAACTGGACGTCGACCCTGCGAGCGTGACGATCTTGGGCCAGTTGTCGCCGCTGTATATTCCGCCGAGCGACTTCTGCATCTACCCGATTGCGGCATATGCCGCAGCACGGCCGGCGTTTATTCCCAGCCCCCACGAAGTAGCTGAAGTGCTGGAAGTCCCGCTCGCGCACCTGCTCAACCCGGCGACGCGCTGCGAGGAGGTGTGGGATATCCGCGGTGCGCCTGTGCGCGTGCCCTATTACGCGTTCGGCGAGCACAAGGTTTGGGGCGCAACCGCGATGGTGCTGTGCGAGTTCCTGGCGCTGCTGACCGGCGCGGTGGATGGGCTGTCCACGCCGGACGGCATCGCATCCGCCCACGACCCGCGTCTTACGGATTAATTTTGTCACGCAAAGACGCAAAGAACGCAAAGACGACATTAATAAAATAAGTGCCTTGCGCACTTTGCGTCTTTGCGTGAGACTGGGAGGAGATCACATGCAAGCGATTCGGATTCACGAGTATGGCGGACCGGAAGTTCTGAAGCTGGAAGAACTGTCCACGCCCGAACCCGGTCCCGGCCAGGCCCTGGTCGAGGTGGCCGCGACCGGCGTCAACTTCGTCGAAATCTACCAGCGCATGGGGTGGTACAAGCTGCCGGCGCTGCCCGCCATCATGGGCGGGGAGGGCGCGGGGACAGTGCTCAAGGTCGGGCCGGACGTCACCGTCGTCCAGCCGGGCGACCGGGTGGCCTGGCTCGGCGGCTCGACGGGGAGCTATGCCACGCACACGGTGGTGGCTGCCGACCAGCTTGCACCCGTGCCGGCGGCGCTCACGCTGGAGCAGGCCGCGGCGGTCATGGTCCAGGGCCTCACTGCGCACGTACTGGCCCACCGCACCTACCCCATCCAGTCGGACGACTGGGTGTTGATACACGCGGCTGCGGGCGGGGTGGGACAGTTACTCGTGCAGATGGCGAAGATGCGCGGGGCACGCGTCATCGGCACGGTCTCCACCGAGGAGAAGGCCGCGATTGCGCGCGGGCTGGGTGCGGACGAGATGGTGCTCTACACGCAGCAGGACTTCCTGGTCGAGGTCAAGCGCATCACCGGCGGGCGGGGCGTCAACGTCGTGTACGATTCCGTCGGCAAGGACACCTTCGACCGCAGCCTGGACAGCCTGGCGCCGCTCGGCTACCTGGTCAGCTACGGCCAGTCCAGCGGCTTCCCGCCGCCCCTCGACATCCAGCGGCTGGCCGGCGGGCGCTCGCTGTTCGTGACGCGGCCCTCGGTGTTCACTTACCTGCGCAGTCGCGACGAACTACTCCAACATGCGAACGCCGTGTTCGACTGGATGAGCACGGGCCGGCTCCGGGTGCATATCGACCGCACGTACCCGCTGGCGGAGGCGGCGCAGGCGCAGATCGATCTCGCGGGCCGCGGGACGATGGGCAAGCTGCTGTTGGTGGGCTAGGAAGCCTGTTCCGGCGTTAGATGGGTCACCTCCAGGCCCAGGTCCGCGGCCAGACGCGCGGCCAGCAGCCCGCGGTGGCAGGCGGTCGGCTCACGCTCGACGCACATGAGCACCACACGATGCGCGGCGGGCCCCAGGTCTGTGACGAACGCGGCGCTATCGAAGCCGGTCAGCCGCTCGCGCTCGTACGATGCGATAAATGCGGGGCTGAGTTCGGCACGCTGCCGGCGCGCGGTGTGTGAGTTCTCATCCGCCTGATGTTGTGCGGCGCGCGTGGCCGCGCTGGGCGCCAGATCGGGGCGGTGCAGATAGCGGATGCCCAGTTCGGCCAGTCGCGCCTGGAGCCGTTGACTGTTGGCGAACACGTACTCGCTGCCGCGCACGCCCCGCCGGGCGCGGATGTCACAGAAGGTATCGATGCCTGCGGCCTGGAGCGCCGCGAAGAACTGCTCCGGCTCCCAGCCATAGACGCCGATAGTCAACAGGTTTAGGTTCATCGTCTCACTCCACGTCGGACAGACGCTTGAGTGCAACCGACTCGATTCGTCACTGATTGTGCCCTTCGCAAGGCCACAATCATCCTTCCGCGTGGTCTGCGTATTCCGTGGTTGCACTCAGAAGAGGATATGCATCGGCGTCGTGATATCGACCGCGCTGGCGAATTCCGGCAGGCCGGTGGCCGCGCCCGCCCGGAACACGGCGACGTTGTGCCCGCGCTGGTTGGCGACGAGCAGCCATGCGCCCGTCGGGTCGATGGCGAAATGGCGCGGGAACGCAGCTTCATGCGCTCCGGCCAGCGGCACATGCCCCACCGGCGTCAGCCGTCCGCTGGCCGGGTCCACCGCAAAGACGGCCAGGCTGTCGTGCAGCCGGTTGGCGCAGTAGAGGAACCGGCCCGAAGGCGCAACCGCAATCTCCGACGGGTAGTTCTCACCCGCGAAGTTCGCAGGCAGGGTGGAGACGTGCTGCACCTCGGCCAGCGCGCCGGTGGCAGGGGTATATGCAAAGACGCTGACCGTCGAATCGAGCTCACCGCTCACATAGACGACGTCGAGCACCGGGTGAAAGGCCAGATGGCGCGGGCCCATGCCCGGCCGCGTGGCAACTTCCTGTAGCGAGGCATCGAGCCGCGCCGCCGCCGAGTTAATTGAATACACGAATAACTTGTCAGCACCCAGGTCCGCAACCAGCGCATGGCGGTTGGCGGGGTCCGGCACGACGCAGTGTGCGTGGGGCGCCTCCTGCCGGTCGGCCTGCGGACCGGCGCCCGTGTGCTGCCAGACCCGGCTGGGCGATCCCAGGCGGCCGTCCGGCTCGACGGGCAGGCTGGCAACGCTGCCTGCGCCGTAGTTAGCAACCAGCACGATGCGGCCCGTGCGGTCCAGGGCAACGTAGGCCGGGCCTGCGCCGCCGGAAGGCTGCACGTTGAGCAGGGTGAGGTCGCCCGTCGCACGATCCACGGCAAAGGCCGCAACAGCCCCGCTGCTCGCGCCGCCATAGTCGCCAATCTCGCTCACGGCGTACAGCCGCGCGCCGTCCGGCGTGCAGGCCAGGAAGGTCGGATCGGCCAGCTCCGCGGCCAGGCCGGTGATGGTCAGCGCGCCGCTGGCCGTATCCAGTTCCGCCCGGTAGATGCCCCGGCTGTGCGGCCGGTCAGAACCTGCGTCGCCGGTCCCCGTGCCGATCAAAACCGTTAGCTTATCATCCTCGCGCGCCATGTGCTGTCTCCTTCCTGTCGTGTCATCTGTCAGTGTGCGCCAGTCTACCACGGCACTCACATTCCACCAACCGCCCGCTTAGGCAACATCGACAGATAATGCTGCTACATCTATACAACATTCGTAACATTAGATGAGTACTTGACACCTGCACCATGGTCTGCTAGAATCCCGGAGTTGGATTTGTGCTATATTAATGCAGTAATTAAGTGAAGTATAGCACCAAGATTGTCCGCTATCAGGAAAGGTAATGGACGCAATAAGCAGGCAGCGGCCAAATGCCTGGCAAACAGGTTGAGTCAGGATGCGGGCCATCGCCAGAGACCTTGAGCGTCCAGGGCCAGAAATGCGCTCGTCGTAGCAGTGGCTCCGGCGCATAAACAGGAACCAGCATGCTCTGTCAGGCAGAGTACGGTGGAACCTGCCATCTTTCGGGCGAAACAATCCGCATGGGCATGTGTAGCAGGTGTGAGTGAACAGTTTGAGAGGTGAGGTGTGTTGTCAGTTATTGTGCCAGTCCACAACGGGGCTGTTTATCTCGATCGTTGTTTGAAGGCTATCAGGGAGACCGAGTTTACTGGCTACGAGTGTATCGTTGTGGATGACGGCTCGACAGATGATACGCGTGCAATTGCTGAATCTTATGGCGTAACCCTCTTATCCCTCCCCCACGGCCCTTATGGCCCGGCCTACGCCCGCAACGCAGGCGCGCAGGCTGCCACACATGAGCTCCTCTTCTTTGTCGACGCGGATGTGCTCATCCGTCCCGACACCCTCGGCCGCATTGCAGAAACCTTCCGGAACGAACCGGATCTCGCCGCAATCTTCGGCTCCTACGACGAAAGCCCCGCTGCACGCAACTTCGTGTCGCAGTACAAGAACCTGGCCCATCACTTCGTCCACCAACGGGGGCATGCCGACGCGGCCACCTTCTGGAGCGGCTGCGGCGCGATGCGCCGCGCCATCTTCAACCGGCTGGGCGGCTTCGACGCGGCACGCTATCCGCGGCCGAGCATCGAGGATATCGAGCTGGGGAGCCGGCTGAAGGCCGCAGGGTATCGCATCAAGCTGGACCGGTCGCTGCAGGTCAAGCACCTGAAGAAGTGGACGCTGGGCGGGCTGATCAAGTGCGACCTGATCTACCGCGCCGTGCCGTGGACCAAACTGATCTTCGAGCGCCGCGACATGCCGAACGACCTGAATTTGCAGCTTTCCCAGCGCATCAGCTCCCTGCTCTTGTGCGCCCTGCTGGCGCTCGTCATCGTTATGATCCCTGTCCGCCCGGTGCTGGCCGCCTTGCCGGTGCTGGCCGCGGCCTTCCTCCTGCTCGTCGGCTATGGGCCTTGGTATGACACGGGCCCCGGGCCGCGGGACCGCACGCAGGTGTTCCTGGCCGCGACCGTGGTCGCATTCGCAGCCGGGATGGCGTTCGTGCTCCGGCAAGCGCCTGTGTGGCTGGCCGCCGTGCTGGCCGCCGGATTGGGCACGCTTGTCTTCCTCAACCGGGAGTTCTACCGGTTCTTCGCTCGTCAGCGCGGCGTGCTGTTCGCCACCGCCGTCATCCCATTCCACCTGCTCTACTATCTCTACAGCGTCGCCGGACTGGCGCTTGGCCTGCTGGCCGCCTATGCCGCCAGACGCCAACGCCGCATCGCAGAGCCCACCAGCCCGGCGATGTCCGGCTGAACCGTTGACCTGCATCAGGCATCGAGTGACCCATCTATGACTACGATCACTGTCCAAAACCCATCTGAGGCGCGGCCGCGCGCGGCCGCGCGTGAGTCGTCCCGCTCGTATGCCACCGTCATCCTGCTGCTGATCCTGGTCGCCGCGAGCGCGCTGCGCTTCTATCGACTGGGCGAGGGCCTGTGGCTGGACGAAATCATCACCGATTACGAATACGTGCGCCTGCCATACCACGAGATCATCACGACGTACGACTCAGAGAACCAGCACTTCCTGTACACGCTCATGGCGCGGGCAGCCTATGACCTCTTCGGCCCCAGCCCGTGGGCGCTGCGGCTGCCCGCGGCCCTGTTCGGCATCGGGAGCCTCGCGACCCTGTATCTCCTGGCGCGACGCGTCACGAGCGTCTCGGAAGGGCTGCTGGCAACTGCGCTGCTGGCCTTCTCCTATCATCACATCTGGTTCAGCCAGAACGCACGCGGCTATTCAGGCCTGCTGTTCTGGACACTGCTCTCCAGTTGGGCGCTGCTGGCCGCGCTCCAGACGGGCCGCATCCGGTACTGGCTGGCCTTTGCGACGGCAGGCGCGCTCGGCCTTTACACCCACATGACGATGGTCTTCGTGGTATTCGGGCAGGCCGCGGTGGCGGCGCTCTGGCTGTTCAACCAACGCGCCGAGGCCGCCGCGCTGCTTCGCGGCACGCTGCTCGGTTTCGGCGGCGCGGCCGGCTTGAGCTTGCTGCTCTATGCACCGGTGCTGCCACAACTGTTCCGGGGGTTGGGGCGTGAGCCAAGCGTCGTCGGGGAATGGAAGAATCCCCTGTGGACGTTGAGCGAACTGCTGCGGGGCCTGAACATCGGGTTTGCGGGCGGGCTCGCTGCACTGATCGCCCTGATCGTCGTCGCAGCGGGCCTGTTCAGTTATCTGCGGCGGCAACCTGCAATCGTCGTGCTGCTCGGCGTGCCGGTGCTGGCAGGTGCGCTGGTCGTCATCGGCATGGGGCATCACCTCTGGCCGCGGTTCTTCTACTTCGCCTTCGGCTTCGGCGCCCTGGTCCTGGTGCGCGGGGCCTTCCTGACCGGCCAATGGATCACCGGCTGGCTCGCCCGGCGGCGTCCCGGTCGGCTGGCCGTTAACCCCGCCTGGGGTGGGGTTGCCGTCTGCCTGGTGTTGATCGTCGCGGCGGCCGCCTCCACACCCAAGGTTTACGGGCCCAAGCAGGATTACGAAGGGGCCATGGCCTTCGTCACAGCGCAGCGCCAGCCCGGGGATGCGATTGTGACCGCAAGCATCGCCGCGCTGCCCTACAAGAACTATTTTCACACCGATTGGCATGTCATCGAGGACGTCGCCGCCCTGAATGCAACGCGCGACAGCGCCGCCCGTACCTGGTTTGTCTATACGTTCCCGCCCGTCATCCAGGCTGTCCACCCTGAGATAATGACCAGCCTCAATCGAGACTTTGAAGAAGTGGCGCGTTTCGAGGGTACGGTCAGCGGCGGGACGATCTACGTGCTCCGTGCGGACAAAAGTTCACGCGCATCTGCAAGTAACGCAAGGTAGTGTGAAGAAAATGAAGAGCAAAATCGAGGGCGTGACGATGATTATCCCGGCCTACAACGAGGGGCTGGGAGTCGCGGCGCAGATCGAGGCGGTGCGCACGGCGTTGCGCGGACACGGGATTCCGCACGAGATCCTGGTGGTGGACGACGCATCACAGGACAACACCTCCGATGAGGCGCTGCGGGCCGGCGCACGCGTGCTGCGGCATCTTGAGAACCGCGGCTACGGCGCCTCCATCAAGGCAGGCATCGACGCGGCGACCTACGACACCGTCGGCATCATCGACGCAGACTGCACCTACCCCGCGGACCAACTGCCGGTCATGCTGGACCTGCTCGCAGAGGCCGACATGGTCGTGGGGGCGCGCACCGGCCAGAACGTGCAGATTCCGCTCGTGCGACGGCCCGCCAAGTGGGTGCTCACCCGCCTCGCCGCCATCATTGCCGGGCGCGCCATCCCGGACCTCAACTCCGGGCTGCGCGTCTTTCGCCGCCAGACCATCCGGCAGTATTTCCCAATTCTGTCCAATCGCTTCTCGTTCACCACGACGTCCACCCTCGCGCTGCTGGCCGATGAGTATCGCGTCGTCTATCACCCCATCGACTACTATGCGCGGGTCGGCCAGTCGAAGATTGTGCCGCGCCACTTCATGGATTTCATCATGCTGGTGTTTCGCATGGCGATGCTCTTCCAGCCCATGAAGATTTTCGTGCCGCTGGCGCTGGCTATCGGCGGCTTCGGGACATTCAAGGTCATCTTCGACATTCTTTCGTTCTTCCCCCGCACCGGGAAATGGGGCTGGGACATGCTGTTCCAACCGGTCCTGTCCACTTCGGCGGTGCTCCTGTTGCTGGTCGGCCTGCAACTCCTGCTCATCGGCATGGTGGCAGACGGCACGCTGCGGCGGATCGCGCAACACAACGGCCCGCTGGTTCCTTCATACGGCGCGCGCATCATGGAGCAGAGGCAGCAGCGCGCTCCTGAGTTGCAGGCGGTACCAGAGGAGGGCATCGTTTGAAGATGAGTGATGAACGTCTCAACACGCCTGCGATGAGAGGGTCCTAAAATCTATGTGTGGCATCTGCGGCATTCTGCGTACGCATCCTTCTGCAGCCGGACCGGAAGACTCTCTGATAGAACGCATGACCGATGTACTGGCTCACCGCGGCCCCAGCGATCGCGGCACTTGGCACGACACACGCGTTGCTCTGGGGTCACGCCGACTGTCAGTGATTGACCTCTCACCTGCCGGGCATCAACCGATGTGCAATGCAGACGGATCGGTCGTGATTACCTATAACGGCGAGGTCTACAACTTTCGAGCTCTGAGAGATCGCTTCCGCCTGGCAGACATGTATCCCTTTCACTCTCGTACCGATACAGAAGTGTTGCTGCACTTATATGAGGCGCTTGGGCCAGAGATGGTTCGCGAGTTGAATGGTATGTTTGCCTTTGCCATCTGGGATAAACGCACCAATGAGTTACATCTCGCACGTGACCGGTATGGCATCAAACCGCTCTTCTACTATCAAGATGCAGCCTTCTTCCTTTTTGCATCGGAGATCAAGGCGATCCTGGCCGACCCACGCGTGCCCCGCAAACCTTCAATCCAGGCTCTCCACGATTTCCTGACTTTCGACTACATTCCCGGTCCTCAGACCGCCTTTGAAGGGATCCACGAAGTTCCACCCGCGCATTGGCTCACAATCAACACCCAGGGTGAAATGCTGTGGCATCGATATTGGGATGCCTCTTTTGACACCGATGAGACAATCACCGAATCAGGGGCGATCATGCAAGTGCGTGAATTGCTCGAGGCAGCAGTCGAACGGCAACTAGTTGCTGATGTGCCTGTGGGCGTATTGCTTTCAGGTGGCATGGACTCCAGTGTCCTAACGGCCCTGATGCAGCGCCGCTCATCCGAACCCATCCATACCTATTCCGTGGGATTCGAGGACGCCAGCTTCAACGAGCTGCCTTATGCCAGGGTTGTCGCCAAGCAATTTGGCACCCTGGCTCGCGAGGTGGTGGTAACACCCCAAAAAGTTCGCGAAATGTTGCCTGCATATCTCCGCCACATCGATGAACCCTACGCCGACGGCTCGGCAATTCCTACGTACTATGTCTGCGCACTAGCGAAAGATGAAGTAGTAGTAGTGCTTTCCGGGGAAGGCGGCGATGAAGCCTTTGCCGGCTACGATACGTATTCGGCCTTCAAATTATCGCGCCTGTTCAGACGGATTCCACGCACAATTCGAGATTCTCTCATTGCACCGGTGGTCAATCACTTGCCGGTTTCTGATAAGAAGCTTAGCTTCGAGTTTCGCCTCAAGCGCTTCCTCGGCGGGCAAGACCTGCCTCCGGCAGAGGCGCACCTATGGTGGCGTATTGTCCTGGATGAGAAGGAAAAACAAGCGCTCTATAGCTTTGACGTAAGGGAAAGATTCAGCCCTCGCCCTTCTGTGCGCCATTTCGAGCAAGTCTATTCGCGGTCCAAAGCCCGAGAAACGCTGGGGCGGCTCATGCACATCGACGCCGCAGTATTTCTACCTGATGACCTGATGATCAAGAACGATCGCATGAGTATGGCTCATTCGCTCGAAGCGCGCGTCCCGTTCACGGACAATGATCTTGTGGCCTACATGGAACGTGTGCCGGCGCGCCTGAAACTAAAGAGATTGCGCAAGAAACATCTCATGCGCCGAGCAATGGAAGGCACCCTCCCCGAAATCATCCTCAACAAGAAAAAGGTAGGGCTTGAGCTACCGTATTCCCGCTGGCTGAAACATGAGCTAAAGGATTTGCTCACACTCTACCTCGGATCGGATCGACTCATTGGTACCGGGTTGTTTAGTCCTGATGGCGTTACGACTCTGATTAACGATCATTTGGAGGGCCGTCGCGATCATGGGCGAGCACTATGGGGCCTACTGAATTACATGATGTGGTATGAACTCTATCTCTCATAGGAAACCGGGTGTCGCTCTCGATATGTCGTCCCATCCTTACCAGACGCACAATCACCAAGCGCATGTCATCGTTCTCGGCGCGGGCCCGGCCGGGCTGGCTGCCGCGTATGCCCTCGCGCGCGAGGGGAAGGCGCGTGTCACTGTTTTGGAGCGCAACGCGCAGGTCGGCGGGAACGCGGCGAGCTTCGAGCTGGCCGGCGTGCATGTGGATTATGGCAGCCACCGTCTGCATCCGGCGTCCGACGCGAGCGTGCTGGCCGACATCCGGGCATTATTGGGGCCCGACCTGCTCGTCCGGCCGCGCCACGGCCGCATCCGCTTGCACGGGCGGTGGATTCACTTCCCACTGAAGCCGCTCGACCTCGGCCTGCGCCTGCCGCCCGCGTTTGCCCTGGGCGTCGCGGCGGATATGGGGCGCAAGGCCCTGCGGCGGCAGGCCACGAACGGCGCTGCGGCCACGTTCGCCTCCGTGTTGGAGGCGGGACTGGGCCGCACCATCTGCCGTGACTTCTACTTCCCCTATGCCCGCAAGCTCTGGGGCGCAGAGCCGGAGGCATTGGCAGCAGTCCAGGCGCAGCGCCGGGTCTCCGCCGGTTCGCCGCTCAAGCTGGTGCGCAAGGTGCTCACCGCGGTGCCCGGTCTGCGGCGGCCGGGCGCGGGCGTCTTCTACTATCCGCAGCGGGGGTTCGGGCAGATTGTGGAAGCATATGCCGCGGCCGCGGCTGAGGCGGGCGCAGACATCTGCCTGGCCGCGGCGGTGCGCAGCGTCACGGCCTCAGATGCGGGTATCACTGTCGAATGGACGGAGGGCGAGACAACCCGCACGACAACCGCCGATTACGCGTGGTCTACGATTCCGGTCACGGCACTGGCGCGCGCAGTCCAGCCACCCCCACCGGCGGACATTCTGTCCGCCACCGAGCGAATCGGCTACCGCGCCATGATCCTGGTGTACCTGGTGCTGGCGCAGGATCGCTTCACGGAGTTCGACGCGCACTACTTCCCCGAGACCGCCATCCGCATCTCGCGGCTGTCGGAGCCGAAGAACTACGCGGCGTCAACGAAGCCGACGGGTACGACCGTGCTGTGTGCAGAGCTGCCGTGTGCGGTCAATGATCCGGAATGGACCATGAACGATGCGGAGCTAGGCGAGCTCGTGCAGACAGACCTTGCGCGTGCGGGCCTGCCGGTGGCCGCGCCGGTGCGCCAGGTCGTGACCCGGCGCCTGCGCCAGGCCTACCCGATCTACCTGAACGGCTTCGAGGCCCACCTCTACCCCTTGCTCGATTGGCTGGACCGTGTGCCCCGGCTGCTCACCTTCGGACGGCAGGGCCTGTTTGCGCACGACAACACGCACCATGCACTGTACATGGGCTATGCCGCGGCCGCGTGTCTGCAACCAGATGGCCGTTTCGACGACACGCGCTGGCACGCGTACCGCCGGGAATTCGAGAAGCATGTCGTCGAAGACTGAACGCACGCTCCGGGGCACGGCCTGGCGGCTGTTCCTGACGTGCTGGCTGATCTACGCGCTGCACTTTGCGACCAACACCGTGCGCGAAATCTACCCGGCGCTGAGCCTGGGCGATCACCTGAGCCTCGATGTGTCCGAATACGAAGGTTTGCACCCCGACATCTTCACCGTGGCCGGCCGCGGCGCGTATATCAACAACAACCCCGGCGCATCGCTGCTCGGCGCCATCCCGTACGCGGTGACGCGGCCGTTCATCGCGCGGGCTGTGGAGACTATCCAGCAGGCGCGCCTGCGCAGCGGCGCGCCCGCGCCGGAATATGACAACATCTATCCGCTCGCGCGGGAGTTCTACCGTGAAGCGTATGCGCGCGGGCTGGATGTCAAATTCGCACTGGGCGCGGGCGTCATGCAGGCGCTGCTGATGGCCCCGCTGTCCGCGTTCGGTGCGGTGACGATGTTCCACATCCTCTATGGCCTCACGCGCAGGCAGCGGACAGCGCTGCTGCTGGCCCTGCTGTATGCGTTCGCCACGCCCGTCTTCTACCGGACTGCACAGCTCAACCAGAATGTGCTGATTGCGAACTTCGCCCTGTTCACCTGGGCCTTGCTCTGGCGGCCATGGGACGATCCGGCCACGCCGCGCCGGCCGCGCTATCTGCTGGCCGGGCTGCTGTGCGGGTGGACGTTGGTCCTGGACTACAGCGGCGCAGTCGCAGTCGCAGCCCTGAGCCTGTATGCCTGGGCAAAGCAGCGCGCGCTGCCCGCGGCCCTGCGCCACCAGACGGACCTCGTCCGGTATGGCGCGGGCGTGCTTGCATCTGTCAGCGTGCTCCTCATCTGCCAGTGGATTGCGTTCGGCCATCCCCTGCTGGCCGCCCAACACTATATGCCGCCTACGCAGTACTCCGTGATCGGCTACAACGGCATGACCTGGCCCCAGCCCGACCTGCTGTGGCAGACCGCGTTCGGGCTCAGCTTCGGCCTGTTCACGTCTGCACCGCTGCTGCTGCTGGCGCTTTACGTGCCGGGCTGGTGGGATACACGGATGCGCTTGCTGCCCCGCCGCGAGACGCTGCTCGCGCTGGGCTTCACGCTCGCGCTCTTCCTGTTCGCCGCGGCCAACCAGTTTGGCCGGTTGCAGTTCAACAGCGGCGTCCGCTATGTAGTCCCGGCAGTGCCGTTCCTGTTTCTGCTGGCCGCGGGGCCGCTGCTGCGACTCCCGCGCGTGATTGGCTGGGCCGTCGCCGCGCTCGGCACGTACTGGTCGTGGTGTCTTGCGATGTACCGCGATGTGGAACAGGGTTTGGGCGTGCTCGAATCCTTGATCCACATCACCACGGAGGGCGTGCGCCTGCCCTGGCTGGTGACGCTGGAGCGGCTGGGCTTCATCGGAGACGCCCGGCTGTATTCGGTGCTGCTCCTGGGGCTGGCCGCCGTCGGGCTGGCGCTGCTGTGGGGCGTCCGGCTGCGGCCCAGGCCCTCCCTGACCCAGGCGCAGACCGGACAGAACAGTTGAGCCGATGGGCAACACACCTTCATCAGTTTCGGAGACCCGTATGAACACAATCACGCGCGTCACCTGCGTGACGCTGATATTACTGGTACTGGCCGGTTCCTGGCCGGTGGGCGCGCGCATTGCTCCCAACACGACCATCACGCTCGATCCCAGGACGACCTATCAGACGATCACCGGCTGGGAGGCCGTGGCACAGGCGGGGCAACTGGAATGTGCCATCGACCCTGCTACAGGCAAGTATGATCCGCTCCTGTTCCACGCGTATAAGGAATCCCTCTTCGATCAAGCCGTAGCAGATGGCATCAATCGCATTCGGTTGGAGGTCAGGAGCGGCAGCGAAAACCCAGTCGACTATTTCTCTCTCTATCTGAGCGGACAGATCACGCGTCAGGAGTGGAAAACACACTGGCACGATATTGTGAACGACAACAACAATCCACACCAGATCGACAACGCCGGATTCCAGTTTGCGGAGATCGACGATCAGATCGAAAAGATCATCCTTCCTCTCAAGGAAAGGCTGGAGGCCAGAGGAGAGACCCTGTTCTTGAACATCAACTATGTGGATTTCTCCGGTTCGGCTTTCGAGCACAAGAATGCCCCTGAGGAATATGCCGAGTTTGTACTTGCCGCAGTGAAACACATGAAGGCCAGGTACAACCTCGTTCCGGATGCGTGGGAGGTCATTCTTGAACCCGACACCGGCGCAGCATGGTCAGGGACGCAGATTGGTCAGGCCATTGCGGCAGCCGGCGCCCGACTCAAGGCTGAGGGAATCCCAATGCGCTTTATCGGACCGTCAACGACTAACATGACAAATGCCATCTCATACTTTGACCAGATGATCGCGGTCCCCAGCGCGCTCAGCTATTTGTCTGAGATATCCTACCACAGATATGGAGGGGTATCAGCTAATTCCTTGCAGGAAATCGCAGCACGAAGTGTCAAGTACAATCTGCACACCTCAATGCTGGAGCATATTGGTAGCGGCTACCAGGACCTACATGAAGACCTGAAAATCGGACTCAACTCGGCGTGGCAGCAGTTCACGCTGGGTTATTGCGGCACCGATGATGGCGGCGCGTATTACGTAATTGACCAGCCTGACGTTTGGCAGCCCGCCGTGCGGATCGGAAGTCGCACCAAATACCTGCGCCAGTACTTCAAGTTCATACGCCCTGGCGCCGTACGCATCGAGGCGACCGGCGGGGGCGCATTCGATCCCCTGGCCTTCATTAATCCGGGCAACAAGTACGTGGTGGTTGTGAAGGCATCCAGCGGCGGCACGTTTGCCGTGCAAGGCCTGCCTGCGGGCACGTATGGCCTCAAGTATACGACGAATGCGACCTATGATGTCGACCTGCCTGCTGTGACGCTGGCCGCCGGCCAGCGCCTGACGACCGCCATCCCTGCCGCCGGTGTGCTCACCATCTACCAGATGGTGGCAGAGAAGCCACACCGAAAGTACATCCCCGTGTTGATTCAGATGCGGTGGCCGCTCGGTGATTGAGCTGACCGGCTCCAGAGGGAGGCTCGCCCGCTACCAGGCATTCGCGTGGCTCGGCTTGGCCCTCGTCGGGCAGGCCGTCTCGCTGCGCCTGATCGACGCGGGACCGCGGCTGCACTACCAGCACTACAGGCTCCTGGCTCGCACGCCGGTCGAGAATCTGCTGCTGGCGTTCGTGCTCGTGCAGGCGGCGGTCGTCGCGTTCACCCTCCTGCGGCAGTGGCCTGCAGTGCGCATCCGGCTCACGCGGCTCTTCCGCCCGTGGCAGTGGCTGCTCCTGGCCGCCGTCATGGTTCTGCCCGCGGCAGCCGTCTCGGCAGACCCCGCATTCACCGCGCTGGAATTCCTGTTCGCGAGTTTCGTGCAGTTCCTCAACCTCGCGACGGTTGCCCTGGCGGTGGCCGCGCTGCCGGCGGATTGGCTGGCAGCGTTCAGGCAGCGGGCCGATGCGCTGCTCGGCACGGCGGAGAAAACTGCGAGCAGCCAGGCCGCGCCGCGGGTGGATCGCTTCGCGCTGATCATTGCAGGGTGGGTCGTGCTCGTGGCCGCGCTGCTGGCCGTGTTCTCCTACCAGCGCCACCCGCACATCACCGACGAGGTGGCCTATGTCATGCACGCCCGCTTCCTCGCCAGCGGCGCCCTGACGCTGCCTGCGCCGCCCGCCCCTGAAGCATTCACCTTCTACCTGATGGAGGTCACAAACGGCAGATGGTATGCGTCTACGCCCCCGGGCTGGCCCGCACTGCTGGCCGTGGGCGTGCGCCTGGGCGTGCCGTGGCTTGTCAACCCGCTCCTGGGCGGCGTCAACGTCCCGCTCGCCTACCTCCTGGTTTGGGGACTCTACCAGCGCCGCATGGCCCGCATCGCGCTGCTGCTGCTCGCCGCATCGCCGTGGTTCGTCTTCATGGCGATGAACTTCATGACGCACACCTTCAGCCTGACGTGCGCGCTCGCAGCGGCCGTCCTGGTGCTGCAGGCCCGGCGCACGGGCGCAGCGCGCTGGGCCGCGCTGGCGGGCGTCATGCTGGGCCTCGGCAGCCTGATTCGCCCGCTCGACGGGCTGGTTATCGCCGCGCTGATCGGGCTGTGGGCGCTGGGGCTGGGCGGCAAACGGCTGACCCTACCGGCCATCGCTGCGCTCGGCGTGGGCACGCTGCTGACCGGCGCGCTCGTCCTGCCGTACAACCGCGCGCTGACCGGCGACGCACTCTCCTTCCCGCTCAACGCCTACGTGGATACGCACTTCGGCATGGGCCGTAACGGCTTCGGCTTTGGCCCGGAGAAGGGATTCGGCTGGGCGCTGGACCCGAACCCCGGCCACAGCCCGGTGGATGCGCTCATCAACGCCAACCTGAACGGCCACTCGCTCAATACGGAGCTATTCGGCTGGGGCACCGGTTCGCTGTTGCTGGCAGCCATCGCGCTCATTGCCGGACGGCCCGCGCGCAGCGACAGGCTGATGGTCGCAGTGGTGCTGGCGGTCTTCACGGCCTACTTCTTCTATTACTACAGCGGCGGGCCGGACTTCGGTGCGCGTTACTGGTACGCCATGCTGATTCCGCTGGTCGCCCTGACCGTCCGGGGCATGCAGATTCTGGGCGACCGGCTCGCCGCTTCCGGCGTGACGCAGGCCGAAAACCGGGTGCTGGCTGCGGTAGGGCTGCTGGCCCTGCTGGCGCTGGCCAACTACTTGCCCTGGCGCGCGACTGACAAGTATTACCACTTCTGGGGCATGCGCCCTGATGTGCGCGAGCTGGCTGCCGAGCACGACTTTGGCCGCAGCCTGGTGCTCATCCGGGGCGAGTCGCACCCGGACTACACCTCTGCTGCGGTCTACAACCCGTTGGACCTCCATGCCGATGCACCGGTGTATGCCTGGGCGCCGGACGACCGGACACGCGCCGCCCTGCTGGCCGCGTATCCCGACCGGCCCGTGTGGACGCTCGACGGCCCGACCATCACGGGTCGCGGGTACGAAGTCGCAGAGCAACCGGCAGCCGCAGGCCCGGGGCCAGCCGCACCATGAACACCGTGATGGCTCAAGCAACCACTTCCCCGCGCCTGGCCGCACTACGACATGAGGATGTACTCACCGGCTACCGAGGCGTCCGGACCGTCGTCCTCGGCGCGAGCGGGTTTATCGGGCAGTGGGTGGTGCGCTATCTCCATGCGCTCGATGCAGAGGTTTACCCGCTCATGCGTGATGCAGGCCGCGCGCCCGCGCTTTTCCCTGCGGAGGAGTTGCGCGCACGAACCATCGCGGCGGATGTGCTCGACCTCGCCGCCTTGCGGACACACATGACGGCAGCCGGGCCGGCCATCGTTTTCAACCTGGCAGGCTACGGCGTGGACCCGACCGAGCGCGACCCATTCCTGGCGGAGCACATCAATGCGCGGCTGCCCGCCACATTGTGCGACTGGCTAGCCGGCGGGGACGCGCCCGGCTGGAGCGGCCAGCGTCTGATTCATGTCGGGTCTGCCGCAGAATACGGCGCGGCCGCCGGCGACCTGCGGGAGGACACGCCGGCCCGTCCGACGACGCTCTACGGCCGGACCAAGCTGGCGGGTTCCTCCGTTCTGACCGATCGCTGCGTCGCCAGCGGCCTGCACGGGCTGACCGCGCGGCTGTTCACGGTGTATGGGCCGGGCGAACACGCAGGGCGCTTGCTGCCCTCCTTGCTGGCCTGTGCGCGGACCGGCGAGCCGCTGCCGCTGACAGCCGGGTTGCAACAGCGGGATTTCACCTATGTCGAAGACGTGGCGGAAGGCCTGTTGCAGCTGGGCCTGGCGCACGCGGCACCAGGCGAGATCATCAACCTAGCGACAGGCTGCCTGACCACAGTGCGCGCCTTCGTCGAAACTGCGGCGGGCCTGCTCCACATATCAGCAGACCGGTTGCAGTTCGGCGCGCTGCCCGCGCGGCCCGACGAGATGCAGCACGACCCGGTCAACGTGACGAAGTTATGTCAGTACACCAACTGGCGACCGGGCATGGAAATCCACGAGGGAATTCGCAACACCGTCGCATTGACCTGATTGCGATACGGGAGGAAATATGAGAGTTGTATTGGCTGACCTGGGGCACAATCAGGTGACCCAAAGCTCCGATATCTATCCGCTGGGCATCGCCAATCTTGCCATGTATGCGCGCGAATACGCAGCCCTGCGCGAGCCGCTCGACATCACTCTCATTCGTGAGCCTCAGGACCTCAAGGCCGCATTGGACAGCGCGCCGCCCGATGTCCTGGGATTGAGCAGCTATGCGTGGAACCATGAGCTGGCGCTGCACTTTGCGCGTTACGCCCGACGCCGCCGCCCGGACCTGCTCGTGCTGATGGGCGGGCCCAACTTCCCACTCGATGAAGGCGAGCAAGCGCGTTTCTTGCGCAGCATGCCGGAGGTGGACATTGCGGTGCGCGGGCCGACCTACGAGGGCGAGCGTGCGTTCGTCAACGTGCTCCGGCGTTACTCGGAAGGCGGTCACTCGGTGCAGGAGGCTCAGTCCGAGCCCGTGGCCGGGGGCGTGTGGATCAACCGGAAGACCGGCGACTTCGTCAAGGGGCCGGCCGTCGACCGCATTCGCGACCTGGATGAGATACCCTCCCCCTATCTCGCGGGGCTGCTCGACCCGTTCCTGTCGTCAGGCTACTTCCCGATCCTGCAAATCTCGCGCGGCTGTCCCTTCACCTGCGCGTTCTGCAATTCCAGCGTGCTCTCCAACAGCAAAATCTACCGGCATTCGCGCGAGAACGTAGAAGCCGACCTGCTGTATCTGGCCGAGCGCATCCGCCCGGAGGTTCCGCTGTGCTTTGCCGACGATAATTTCGGCATGTATCCGTGGGATGAGGAGATCGCAGATTACATCCGCTACCTGCAGGACACATACAACTGGCCGCAGTACATCCGCACCACGACGGGCAAGAACAACCACGAACGCATCATCCGCGTGATGCACAAGACCAAGGCCATCCTGCCGATGACGATGGCCGTGCAGTCGCTCAATCCGGAGACGCTCCAGAACATCCGCCGCTCCAACATCAGCCTGGAGTCGTACGCCGCAGTCCAGGAAGAGGCGCACGAGCTCGGCATCCAGTCCTACGGCGAGCTGATCCTGTGTTTGCCCGGCGAGACGAAGGCAACCTTCATGCAGGGGCTGCAAGACCTGCTCGAAACCGGCGTGAAGCGCGTCTCCGCGCATCAGTTGATGCTGGTCCACGGCGCGCCGTTGAGCAACCCCGACAGCCGCCAGCAGTGGGGCTTCCGCAGCCGCTTCCGCATCGTCGCGCGGAACATCGGCAACTACACCGGCGAACCGGTGACCGAGGTCGAGGAAGTCGTGGTGGAAACGCCGACTTTCAGCTTCGCTGACTACCTCGAAATGCGGGTGCTCCACCTGCTCATCACCATCTACTACTACGAGGGGAACTACGAAGAAGCCTTCGAGTTCGTCCGCCACAACGGGGTCAAGGCGTTCGACCTCATCCGCCACTTGCAGGCCCGGCTGGACCAGGCGCCGCCCGGCATCCGGCAGTTGATCGCTGACTTCCTCCAGGAGAGCCAGGAGGAGCTTTTCGATACCAGGGAGGCGTGCCTGGCCTGGGCCAGGGAACACTTCTCGGCCCTGGTCGACGGCAGCCTCGGCGGCAACCTGTTGAGCAAATACTCGATGATTGGCCGCTTCATCCAGACGGAAGCCAGCCTGGACTTCCTCAAGACCGGCATCCAGGAAATGTTGGGGCTGACCGGAGGAGGCCCACAGGCTGACCAGCTTGACGCCATCATCGACTACCTGCACACGCTGCTGCTGCGCGTGCCGTTCCGCGAGAGCATGGCCGCAGAACCTGCCTGGACGACCCTCTATGACGTTAAGGGTTGGCAGCAGGGCGGTTACACCTCGCCGCTCGACGCATTCCGCCATGCGGAGCCAGTGACCTTGTTCACGACCGTGGAACCGCGCAAGCGTGCGCTGCTCGAAAACAGGCTCGCCACCTTCGGCGAGCACCCCGCCGGACTGGGCAAATTCACGCGCACCCTGTTTGCCCATGACCTCCGGCGCAGCCTGGTCGCGCACCCGGCCGGGGCCACAACGTACAAGGAGCTCGCATCATGACTCAACTGCCATCTGTCGCGGGGCCGGCTTCTCTCCCCGATCTGTCGATCGTCATGCCCTGCTACAACGAAGAGGCCATCCTGACCTACACGATGCAGCGGCTCCTGGCGGCCTTCGAGAGCGGCGGCCACACCCTCGAATTGATCGCCGTGGACAACGGCTCGCGCGACCGCACCGGCGAAATCATCCGGGAGTTCGCCGCGGTTGACCCGCGGGTCGTGCACCACCGGGTCGAGGTGAACCAAGGTTACGGACACGGTATCCTCATGGGCCTGCCGCTCTGCCGCGCGCGCTGGACCTGCATCATCCCGGCAGACGGCCAGGTCGATGCCGAGGACGTGGTCCGGCTGTACGAGACGGTGGCGTCCTCCGATGGCAATGTGCTGGGCAAGGTACGCCGTCGCTTCCGGATGGATGGGCTGTGGCGCAAAATCGTCTCCGTCGCCTATAACCTGTTCGTCGTGGCACTCTGGCCCAGCCTGGGCTCGATCGATGTCAACGGCAGCCCGAAGATTCTGCCCACCCGCGTCATCTCCCTGATGGAGCTGGAATCGAAGGACTGGTTCCTGGACCCTGAAATCATGATCAAGGCTCACACGATGGGCCTGCGCGTGCTGGAATTCAACGTTTTCGCCCGGCTGCGGGCCAACGGGGCCTCGCATGTCCGCGCAGCGACGTGCTGGGAGTTTTTCCGCAACCTGCTCGTCTTCCGGTTCTCAAAGAAGATGGCGCGCTGGAAGCGCGAAGTCGCCCACCGCGCGACGCGGCTTGCCACAGAAGCGAGCTCCAATTGAAAGGCCCTCTCGCATGAGCTCACAAGCCCGCACCAGTTCCATGAGACCAGCCCACCACCTGCGCGACACCTGCCGGGGTTGCGGCAGCCGCGACCTCTCGCTGTTCCTGCCGCTCGGCACCATGCCGCTGGCAAATGCCTTCCTGCACGACGAAACCGAGTTCGCACATGAAGCAGCCTATCCGCTGGACGTCTACTTCTGCCATCGCTGCTCGCTCGTTCAGTTGTTGGACGTCATCGATCCGGAGGTCCTTTTCAGGGATTATGTCTATGTAACCGGCACCTCGGACACGATGGCCGCGCACAACCGGCAATATGCTGAAACAGTCACCCGGTTGCTCGAACTCGGCCCGGCCGACCTCGTTGCAGAGGCCGGCAGCAACGATGGCAGCCTGCTCAAGTGCTTCCAGCGCGATGGCGTGCGCACGCTGGGCATCGAGCCGGCCGGCAACATTGCCCGCCTGGCCCAGGCGAACGGGGTCGAGACGGTCCATCGCTTCTTCGATCGGGCGTGCGGCCGCGAGATGCGCAGCTCCTACGGCCCGGCTCGCGCGGTCATCGCCAACAACGTCCTCGCGCACGTCGACGATACGCTCGGCTTCCTCCAGGGCTGCCGCGAGTTGGTGGCAGATGACGGGCTGGTCATCGTCGAGGCGCCCTACCTGCGCGAGCTGATCGACCGGCTTGAGTACGATACCATCTACCATGAGCATCTCTGTTACTTCTCCATTACTGCGCTGGCGAGCCTGTACCGACGGGCGGACCTGCGCATCGTGCGGGTGGACGAAGTGGCGGTACACGGAGGCTCGCTGCGCGTCTATGCCGCACCTGAAGAAGGGGCAGACCGCTATGACGCCGGCGAGGTGACAGCCTACCTGGCACATGAGGCACGCGAAGGGCTGAACGAGTTTGCCACCTTCGCCCGTTTCGCCCGTGACGTCGAGCAGCACCGCCGCGCGCTGCGCGACCTGCTGGCCGACTTGACGAGCGCGGGGCACACGCTGGCCGGTTACGGCGCACCGGCGAAGGGCAACACCCTGCTCAACTACTGCGCCATCGGGCCCGACCTGCTGCCGTACACGGTGGACAAGAACCCGCTAAAGGTTGGCTTGTTCACGCCGGGCACGCACATCCCGGTCTTGCCGGTCGCCGCGCTGGACGAGCGACAGCCGCACGACGTCCTCATCCTGGCCTGGAACTTCGCAGAGGAAATCATGCGCCAGCAGGCGGCACACAGCCAACGGGGCGGCCGTTTCATCATCCCGCTGCCGAAGCCGGAGGTGATCTGAAATGCGCACCGTGATTCTGGCCGGGGGGCGGGGCACGCGGCTGGCCGAGGAGACCACCGCGCGGCCCAAGCCGATGGTGGAAATCGGCGGCAAACCCATGCTCTGGCACATCATGAACATCTACGCCGCCTGCGGGCACAAGGATTTCATCATCGCCTGCGGCTATAAGGGCGAGATGATCAAAGAGTACTTCCACGATTACCACATGCACCACAGCGATTACTTCGTAAATCTACAAGATGGCTCGCGGCGGATGATTCAGACGGACGGCACGGACTGGCAGGTGGGCGTCATCGACACGGGCTACGCGACCATGACCGGCGGGCGCATCCTGCGCCTGCGGCCCTGGCTGACGGACACCTTCATGGTGACATACGGCGATGGGGTGGGCGATATCGACCTGGCTGCGCTGCTGGCCTTTCACCGGTCGCACGGCAAGCTTGCCACCGTCACGGCAGTCCGCCCGCCTGCACGCTTCGGCGCGCTCGAACTGGATGGCAACTGCGTGCAGCAGTTCTCCGAAAAGCCGCAGACCGGCGAAGGCTGGATCAACGGCGGCTTCTTCGTGTTCGAGCCGGCCATTTTCGATTATCTCGACGACGACGAAACCATCCTGGAGCGCGACACGCTGGAGCGGCTCTCGGTCGGCTGCCAACTCATGGCCTTCCGCCACGAGGGCTTCTGGCAGCCGATGGACACGCTGCGCGACAAGGAATACCTGGAAGCCCTGTGGAGCAGCGGCCAGGCTCCCTGGAGGCGGTGGTGAGCATCTGGCGTCAGCGCAACGTCTTTGTCACCGGCGCGACGGGCCTGCTCGGCTCGTGGCTGGTCGAGCGGCTGCTGGCCGAAGGCGCCAACGTCACCTGCCTGGTCCGCGACTGGGTGCCCCGGAGCCGCCTGGTCAGCGCGGGACTGCTCGAACGCACGAACGTCGTGCGCGGAGAGTTGGAGGATTACGCACTGCTCGTGCGTGCGCTGAACGAGTACGAGGTCGACACGGTGTTCCACCTGGGCGCGCAGACCATCGTCGGTACGTCGGCGCGCTCGCCCCTGTCCACGTTCGAAGCGAACATCCGGGGCACGTGGAACCTGCTGGAAGCCTGCCGGACGAATGCCCGGCTCATCCGGCGGATTGTGGTGGCATCGAGCGACAAGGCTTACGGGGCACATGAACGCCTGCCCTACACCGAAGACATGCCGCTGCAGGGCCGCTTCCCCTACGATGTATCGAAGTCGTGCTCTGACCTGATTGCCCTGTCGTATTATCACACCTATGGGTTGCCCCTCGCCATCACGCGCTGCGGCAACCTGTTCGGCGGCGGCGACCTGAACTTCAACCGCCTGATTCCCGGCACGATCCGCTCTGTGCTGCAGGGCGAGCCGCCGGTCATCCGGAGCGACGGGCAGTACGTGCGCGACTACTTCTATGTGCGTGACGCGGTCGAGGCGTATCTTTGCCTGGCAGAGCGGCTGCCGGACGATGGCTGCGTGGGCGAGGCGTTCAACTTTGCGACCGAAAGGCCGCTGTCCGTCCTGGAGGTGGTCCAGCACATCCTGCGGCTGCTCGACCGTGAGGAGTTGCAGCCGCGCATCCTGAACGAAGCCAGCCACGAGATCCGCGCGCAGTATCTCGATTGCACGAAGGCCCGCCGCGTGCTCGGTTGGCAGGCCCGATACGGAATCGAGGATGCGCTGCACGAGACGATCGAATGGTATCGGCGGGAGTCATGTCGCACGTAGTGTCTCCGAAGCAAACGCTTCGAAATGCAGGCGCGATCAAGCAGGCATTCCGCCGGCTTGTAAGCACCGGTGTGCTCGCGCCCTGGCTGTTGGGAATCGGCCTTTATATCTTCAACAATCTGTCGATCGTCGGCGGCTGGCTCCATGCGCCATCCGACTTCGAGCCCATGTTTGTGCCGCGAGCAGGGGACCTGGCGCAATACCTGACCTGGATCGAAGGGTTCAAACTCGCTCCCTTGATCTCAAACTATCATGCCCCCTGGCAAACTGAAGCGCGCTTCTTTGCTCTGCTGCCCTGGACGATTGCACAGTTAGCGACCTTGTTGGGTGGGAGGGTCCTGTTAGCCTATCATTTGGTGCATTTGGCCGGCTTCGTATTGGCCGCTCATGTATTGCTGCGAGTCATTAAAGTGTTTACATACGATCGGACACAAGCCCGCACCGCCTTACTTGCCGTGGTGTTGGCCGTACCGCTTCTGTCGTTGGCAGTCTTGCCTGTCAGCATACTCCGAGCCGTTGGAGCGCGCGGCCTGCCCGAACTGCCGGGCATCGGCGACTTCATCTGGTGGAGCTCGGATGGCTTCTTTCACGGCATCGCGGGCAGCATCTTCGTCACCTTCGGCACGGCCTGTGCTTTGGGAGCGATCAGCACCCTGGGTCTGTACTTGCGCACGCATCAGCGCCGCTATTTGCTTTACGCGTGTCTCATCGCATTTGTCTCGGCGCTCGTCCATCCATTTGAAGTCGTTGTCATCGTGGGAGCAGGTGCGCCAACGCTGCTGCTGGCGCATCGCAACAACCCACGACGCGCCTGGCTGGAAGCCGGAATGCTTACCTCATCCGGGGCGGCGGGTCTGCTGCCTATTGGCGTACAGGTGCTCACAGCACCCTGGCTGCGAGATGCGGCAGCAAGGAATGACTGGCTGCCTTTCAATCCGCTGCGCATGTTGACCATCCTCGGACTGCCTGCGATTTTGGCGCTCGTCCTGCTGCTTCGCCAGCCAAGAGTCAGTACGCCGACGGATGGGCTATTGCGCAACTGGTATCTGTTCACCCTGGTGGCCCTGTATATTCCAGGCATCCCGTGGCCGCAGCACCTGCTGGATGGCTTCCATTATGTCGGTGCGCTGCTGCTCGTCCGGCTTGCGGCCAACAATGCCTGGTACACGACGATGCGCAGGCAGCATCCACGTGTCGTGACTTCGATTGCCGCCGCCTCGCTGTTGCTCGCCTTCTCTGCATACTTTGCTTATGGTGCAACAAGCTATGCTGATGGAGCACGCCCTGAACCTGTGCACGCCTTCACAACCGTTGCTCCGACCGCTGAAATGCAGGTCATCAAGTGGTTGCACAACTCTGCTGATACCGAAGACCTTGTGCTTGCACCCGCAAACCATGCGCCGTGGCTTGCCACCATACCGATGCACAGCTTCGCCAGCCATTTCATATTCAGTCTCTCGTACTTGAGCCAAGTCGAGTTATCCGATGCATTCTTTGCGGGAAAGCTAGATCAGCGTGCCGCTGAGAAGCTGCTCACAGAATACGGCGTCCGCTATGTTGTCGTGCCGGATGGCAGTCCTGCCGCCACGTATCTTGGCCGGCAGCCGCCCGCGGCACGATTCGGCAGTCTCAGCGTGTATGCGTTCGAAACTTCGGGCATGAAGCCGTATCCGGGACTACAGGGGAGAGAGTGAACACACACGAAGTGCGTTTGTCCGTCGTCATAGTGCCTGTTGGCGGGCCTGAGTTTGTCCGCCGCTGTCTGACCGCGCTCTGCCAGCAGATGCTTGGTGCCATCGAGGAGATCATAGTTCCACATGCCGCTGCGGACACGGACTACGCACAACTGGCGGCGGACTTCCCCGCGGTCCGCTTCCTGCCGGTCATGCAGGGTGAGGCCCAGCCGCGCAGCTGGCAATACGCACGGCAGCATGACGCCTACGACATGCTGAAGACGCAGGGGTTGAGCGCCTGTCGAGGCTCCGTGGTCGCACTGATCGAGGATACCGTCATTCCGGGACCTGACTGGGCCGAACAGGTGCGTGCCGCTCACCAACTGCCTCATGCCGTGATCGGCGGCGCGGTCGAGTATGCAGGTCGCGGCCTCCTGGGTTGGGCAGTCTACTTCATGGACTTCGGACGTTACGCGCGGCCGCTGACCGAAGGCTCGCAGCCCGCCCTGACGGATGTCAATGTGTCATACAAGGCCGCAGCGCTGGCGGCCAACCGCGGGCTGTGGCGTCACCGTTATCACGAGACCGGGCTGCACACCGGCCTGGCGCAGCGCGGCGCGACCTTGTGGCTGAGGCCGCAGATCGTCGTCCGCCAGGACCGAGGACATCCGGTGTTCGACGCAGCGCTGCGGGAACGCTTCCAGTGGGGATGGGTCTACGGCGCGAAGCGCGCCACGATGGTGAGGCGGTCCACGCGGGCAGCCCTGATCTTCTTGAGCCCGGCCATTCCGCTGGTCCGATTGGCGCGACTGGCACAGAAAGCCCTCACGAACAAGCGGCTTGGAGCGCGGTTCATCAGCGCGCTGCTGTACCTCCTACCTTTGACCCTGGCCTGGTCCTGCGGAGAGCTGTACGGCTACCTGAGGCCCGCAAAGGACGGGCCTGTGACCGAAAAGCCTCTGCCTGTCCCGCCAGCGCGTAACACAGCAGAACAGCGTGAAGAACCGGCTTCACACGGCGTTCACTAAACGGTCATGGCGAGGAAGATACACATCAACCAACCGTTGCGTTTCCTGCACCTGACCACATTCTACCCGCCCTACAGCTTCGGCGGGGACGCGATGTACATCTACCGGCTGGCGCACGCGCTCGGCGATCGGGGGCATCACGTCGATGTGGTGCATTGCATCGACGCGTATCACCTGCTGCATCCGGCGGAACCCGAAATCGCCTTCCGGGAGCACCCGCACGTCCACGTCCACGGCCTGCGCAGCCGCCTCGGCGCGCTGTCGCCGTTCCTGACCCAGCAGACGGGCCGCGCCTATCTGAAGCGCCGCGCCATCGATGCGCTGCTCGACGCCGCGCCCTACGACGTGATCCACTATCACAATATTTCGCTGCTTGGCCCCGAAGTGCTCACACTCGGCCAGACCGGCCACCGCCCGGTGAAGCTGTACACCACGCACGAGCACTGGCTGGTCTGCCCGACGCACGTGCTCTGGAAGTTCAACAGCCGGGCCTGCGAGAAGCCGGAATGCCTGCGGTGCACGCTGCTCGCCAAACGTCCGCCCCAACTCTGGCGCTATACAGGGCTGCTGGCACGCGCCAGCCGGCACGTGGACCGCTTCCTGTCGCCCAGCCGCTTCACCGCGCAGATGCACGCGGCGCGCGGCTTCCCGCAGCCGGTGGACCATCTGCCATACTTCATCGAGCGCGCCGACGCTGACTGGCAGACGCCGGGGCCGCGCCCGCAAGAGGCGCCTTATTTCCTGTTCGTGGGTCGCCTGGAGGCCATCAAGGGCGTGCAGACCCTCATCGACCTGTGGCAGCGGTGCGATGTACCGTACGATCTGCTCATCGCGGGGGCCGGCACGCACGAACAAACGCTGCGCGAGGCAGCAGCAAATAACCCGCGAATCAAGTTTTTGGGTGCTCTCCCACAACGCCAGCTAGGCAACTTGTACTACCATGCGCTCTCCTGTGTGGTGCCGTCGATCACCTATGAGACGTTCGGCGTTATCATCGTCGAGGCATTCGCCCGCAAGACTCCGGCGATCGTCCGCGACCTGGGCGCGCTGCCCGAAGTGGTGCAGGACAGCGGCGGGGGCTTTGTTTATCGCACGGACGATGAGCTTCTGGCCGCGCTGCACCGGATGGCAAGCTCACCGGAGACCCGCGCGGCACTCGGCGAGATCGGCTACCGGGCCTTCCTGCAACGGTGGACCCCGGAGGCCCACCTGACGCAGTACTTTGACATCGTAGCTGCGGCGCCAACCGGCGCGCGGCACCCGGATTGAGATTGGAAGTGGTGAAATGACAATGCGATTAACTGAGCGAGTAAAACGTCATGCACGACTGACGCTGACCAACTACCAGCGTTTGCCCAGCCCCCCGTTCCTGGTCCTCTTCATCAACTCCATCTGTAACATGAAGTGCGACCACTGCTTCTACTGGCGCAACCTGAACAGCAGGTCCGACCTGACGAAGGATGAAATCTTCGCACTGTCGCGCTCGCTAGGGCGCATCGAGAACCTGAACCTGTCCGGCGGCGAGCCCTTCCTGCGCAAGGAGTTCAGCGAAATCTGCCGCCAGTTCATCACCCACAACCAGGCACGCCAGATTTACGTGCCCACCAACGGCTATTATACTGACAGAATCGTCAAGCAGGTCACGGAGACCCTCGAGGAGCCGGAGCTGGAGCTGTTCGCCGTGGAGCTGTCGCTCGATGGGATGCCGGAATATCACGACGAATTCCGCGGCGCGCCGGGCAGCTTCGGCCGGTCGATGCAGACCTACGACGCGCTGGCCGAGATTCAGCGCCGCGACCCGCGGCTGCGCATTCACTCGGTCGCGACCGCGACCAACCAGAATCTGCACGAAATCCGCAGGCTGACGACCTACCTGTTCGAACGCTGTCCGCAGATGGATCATCACAACCTGGCCGTGATCCGCGGGAACCGGAAGAACCCCTCCCTGCTCGCGCCCTCGGTGGCCGAGTACGGCGAGCTCTACGAGTACATCCGCCGGCTGTGGAGCACGCGCGAGACCGGCCGCTACGGCGGCAGCGTCGAGCCGATGCTGCAGTGGGCCAAGATGCAGACGATGGAACAGGGCCGCCAGGTCATCCCCTGCCGCGCGGGTAGGATCAGCGCAGTCGTCTATGCGAACGGCGACGTGGGCGTGTGCGAGCTGCACAAGCCGCTGGGCAACCTGCGCGAGAAATCCTTCTGGGAAATCTGGGATTCGCCGGAGGCGCACGAGCTGCGTGCCTCGATTGCCGCGAAGGACTGCCACTGCACCACCGAGGTCTTCCTCTGGCCCAGCATCGTGTTCCAGCCGCAGCATCTGGCCCGGACGATGGTCGCGGCCCGCGCCTGGCAGCAGCCCGCGGAGCTGCCGCGCGGCGAACGCGAACCCATCACCCTGCTGGATGGGCCGGTGCAGGCGCAGTGAGGCTGGGACGCAACTTCGCGTGGCTGGCCCTTGCGGAGGCCGCGAGCAAGGTCCTGACCTTCGTCGCCGTGGCCTACCTGGCACGCGTCATCGGCCCGGAGCGTTTCGGCTACGTCGAGTTCGCCATCTCCGTCCTGCTCATCGCCGGGCTGGTGGTGGATCAGGGCTTCGGGCCGTACGGTGCACGCGAGATTGCCCGGACGCCGGAGCGCACCGGGCCGCTCGTCGCGGAGATTGTGGCCGCGCGCATCCTGCTGGCGGGACTGGCGTATCTCGCGGTGACTGCGCTGGCGCTGCTGGCGGGCCGGTCCTCGCCCGCCGGGTCGCTCCTGCTGCTCTACGGGCTGGGACTGTTTGCGCTGCCCTTCCTGCTCCAGTGGGTGTTCCAGGGCCACGAACGCATGTGGCCGGTGGCGCTGTTGCAGGTCATCCGGCAGAGCATCTACGCTTTCGTCATTATCGCGTTCGTCCGCACGCCGGAGCAGTTCTGGCTGGCCGCGGTGGCGGAGACGCTGGGCGCGTGGGCTGCGGCCAGCTTGGGTCTTCTCCTGTACCGCCGCGCGCTCGGCGGCAGGTTGCAGGTGCAGTTCCGCTTCTCGCGACGGCTGCTGGCAGAGGGCGTGCCCATCGGGTTGAGCCAGATGTTCTGGACCGCGCGCATGTTCGGCGCGACCGCCATCCTGGGCATCGTCGCCACTCCCGCGGACCTGGGTTACTTCGGCGCGGCCATGCGCATCCTGCTCGCCGCACACACCTTTGTCTGGCTCTACTTCTTCAACCTGCTCCCCGCGCTGTCACGCGGCTGGACGCGAGCGGATGGGTCGTATCACGCCCTCGTGAGCCGCTCCATGCGGTTGGTCGGGGTAGCCGGCCCGGTCGTAACGCTGGCCTGGATCGCGCTGAGCAACCCGGCAACCACAGCTATCTACGGCGCACAGTTCGCGGCGGCGGAGGGGCCGCTCCGCTGGCTGGCGCTCGTCTGGTTGCTGGCCCTGTTGAGCGGGCATTACCGCTTCGGGCTCATCGCCGCGGGCTGCCAGCAGGCCGAGATGGTGTGCTCGGCCCTCGGTGCAGCGGCGGCCCTGGCTGCCATCCCGGGCGGCTACCTGCTCGGCGGACCGGCAGGCGCGGCCGCCGGCCTCGTCGTCGCCGAGGCCGTGGTGTGGATCGCGGCCCGGCTGTTTGCCATGCGTTATCTTGCATCGCCAACCCCGCGCGTGCAGCCGGGCGCAGTGCAGGTGGAGCTATGAGCAACTCCGGCCTGCACATCGGCGTGGATGGCAACTGCTGGGCAAACCGCCGCGGCTACGGACGCTACACGCGCGAGCTGCTGACCACCTTGCTGGCGGTGGACGGGCGCAACCGGTATTCGTTCTTCCTGGACACCGCCACCGCCGCGCAGTGCGACGATCTGCCGGCCGCTGCACAACAAGTGGTCGCGGAGACACGCCAGTCCGCCGTCGAGGCGGCCTCTGCCACGGGCAGCCGCTCGCTGCGCGACCTGTGGGCCATGCGCCGGGCCGTGTCACAGCAGGCCGCGGGCCTGGACCTGTTCTACTTTCCTTCGGTCTACACATACTTTCCGGTTCCGGCCCGCGTGCCGGTCCTGGTCACGATCCATGACACGATCCCGGAGCGCTTCCCGCAGCTGACGTTCGCATCCCCGCGCACGCGGCTGATGTGGACGTTGAAGACGCGCTACGCCGTGCGCCAGGCGACGGCTGCGGGCGGGCGGGGCGCGATCGCCACGGTCAGCGAGACCGCCAAGCGTGCGATCGTCTCGCATTTCGGAGTGCCTGCGGACCGGGTGGTCGTCATCCCGGATGCCGCGGGCCGCGAATTCAGGCCGCTACCCCAGGATGGCGCGTCGGCTGAAGTGTTACAGCGGTACGGCATCGCAGGAAATGGACGCTTCGTCCTGTACGTGGGCGGCTTGAGCCCACATAAGAACCTGCCCGCCCTGCTGGAGGCCTTTGCCACACTGATCGCGGACGGCGCCTGGCCGAACGTGCAACTCGTACTGGTCGGTGACTACACCGGAGATGCTTTCCTGTCAGGGTATGACGCGCTCCGCGGGGCTGCGGCCGCGCCCGCGCTGCAGGGCCGCGTGCGCTTCACCGGCTTCGTGCCGGATGAGGACCTGGTGCATATCTACAATGCGGCCGCGGCGCTGGCGCTGCCATCCTTTGATGAAGGTTTCGGCCTGCCTGCCGTGGAGGCGATGGCCTGCGGGACGCCGGTGGTCGCCAGCCGTGCAGGTGCGCTGCCGGAGGTGGTGGGCGAGGCGGCGCTGTTGTTCGAACCGGCCTCGCCGCGTGAACTGCAAGCCTGTCTGGAGGAGGTGCTTGGGAACGATCGCGTGCGCGCGGCCCTGCGCGAGCGTGGGCTGCGACGTGCGAGTGAATTCTCCTGGGAAAAGTCTGCAACGATAGCCCTGAGTGTTTTTGATGCGTTGAAGAGGGAGGGCAAAGGTGATTTCGAGCGTAGAGACAATGGATTCCGGGCAGTCGTCTGAACGGCAAGTGGTCATCATCGGGGGCGGACCCGCCGGCCTGACGGCGGCCTATGAACTGACAAAGCTGAACATCCGCCCGATTGTCATCGAAAAGCGCGATCAGGTGGGCGGGATTGCCCGCACGGAAAACTACAAGGGTTATTACTTCGACATGGGAGGTCACCGGTTCTTTACGAAGTCCCGCGAGGTGAATGAGATGTGGCGCGAGATCCTGGGCCCCGATTTCCTGCGCCGCCCGCGGCTCTCGCGCATCTTCTACCGGAAGCGATTCTTTTACTACCCGCTGCGGCCGCTCAATGCGCTGAAGGAGCTTGGCCTGGTCGATGGCTTCCTGAATTTCCTCAGCTATGTGCAGTGGCAGATCTGGCCGTCGCAGGAGGAACGCACCTTCGAGCAGTGGGTCACAAACCGCTTCGGCAGGCGGCTGTTCCTGACGTTCTTCAAAACCTACACGGAGAAGGTGTGGGGCATCCCGACCAACGAGTTGTCGGCAGAGTGGGCTCAGCAGCGCATCAAGAACCTGTCGTTGGGCAGCGCGATCGTGAGCATGTTCATCCGCCCGAAAGACAAGATTACGTCGCTGATCGAGGAGTTCGATTACCCGCGCCAGGGCCCCGGCATGATGTGGAAGGCCGTGCAGGCGGAAGTCGAGCGCAGAGGCGGGCAGGTGCTCCTGAACGCCGAGGTGGTGCGCATCTGCCGGAAGGGCAGCCGTGTGACCGGCGTGGTGATCCGGCGCAACGGCGTCGAGGAACTCATCGAAGGCTCCGACTTCATCACCAGCATGTCCGTGCGCGAACTCGTCGAGCGGATGGAAGACGCACCGGCGCCCGTGGTCGATGCCGCTTCGTCACTCAAGTACCGCGACTTTCTCACCGTCTGTCTCATCATCGATCAGGCAGAGCTCTTCCCCGACAACTGGATTTACGTCCACGAGCCGGATGTCAAAGTGGGCCGCATCCAGAACTTCAAGAACTGGAGCCCGGAGATGGTGCCCGACCAGAGCAAGACCAGCCTGGGCCTGGAGTACTTCTGCAACGAAGGCGACGAACTGTGGAACATGGCCGATGCGGATCTGGTCGAGCTCGGCACGCAAGAGGTGGCGAGGATGGGGCTGGCGCAGCGCGCGGACGTGATCGACGGGTGCGTGCACCGCGTCGAGAAGTCCTACCCGGTGTATGACAGCACCTACCGCGAGCACCTCAGCCATGTGCGCGGGTTCGTTGAGTCGCTCGACAACCTCGTCACCATCGGGCGCAACGGCCTGCACCGCTACAACAACCAGGATCATGCCATGATGACGGGCATGTTGGCCGTGCGCAATGTCGTGCTGGGCGAGCGCAACGACCTGTGGAGCGTCAACACCGACGGCGAGTACCACGAGGAAATCCGCGAAAAGGAGGTCAAGGAGATCGTGCGCAAGCAACTGGTGCAGGGCTTCCCGAAGCTCGACCCGGTGGCAATGGGTGTCGCGCTGGGACTGGCAGGTGGGCTGGGCCTGTTTGTGGCTACGCTGCTGACCATGTTGATGACAGTCGCTGGTGAGGAACCCGGGCTCTGGCTGCTGACCCAACTGTTCCCGTTCTACTCCGTGAGTGTGTCCGGTGCAGTCATCGGCTTTGCGTATGCGTTTGCAATCGGCTTCTTGCTCGGGTGGCTGGCGAGCAGTGTGCGCAATCTGAGCATCCTGGTATCCCTGGAGGCGATCGAGCGCGAGGCCAAGCTGCGGCTTTTCTGGAAATCGCTGTATTAGAGGTATAATGGTCAGCATTATGGCAAACAACAATGAAACTGGCCTTGAAGACATCGTGATGATCCGCGTGATGCGGCTGAATGCCGTCGTCAACGGCATCGCGTTCGGCCTGGTCGGCGGCATCGCGCTGTTCGTGCTGACCCTGTGGCTCGTCATCAAGGGAGGACCAGTTGTCGGCCCCCACCTGGGATTGCTGGGGCAATACCTGCCCGGCTACAGCGTCACGGTGGGCGGCAGCTTCGTCGGCCTCGCCTATGGGCTGGTGATCGGCTTCCTGTTCGGGGCCTTCATCGCGGTCGTGTACAACGGCATTGCCCATGCCCGCGACACGGCCCGCCGCAAGGGATGACCGGCGGGTTCCCCGTCCTGATGTACCACGGGGTGAGCGCAGCCGCGCTCACCTCCATCACGCCCGCCCTGTTCGAGTGGCAGATGTCGACGCTGCACAGGGCGGGCGTGCGCGTCCTGATCCTGGGAGAGGTCGTCGACCGGCTGCACCGCGGCCTGCCCCTGCCGTCTCGCGCCCTCGCCATCACCTTCGATGATGGGCTGCGCAGCGTCTATGACGCGGCCTGGCCGGTGCTAAGACGCTACGGCTTCCCCGCCACCGTCTTCCTGGTCGCCAACTACATCGACCGCGACAACGGCTGGCCCGGCCAGCCGCCGCAGGTCCGGCCCGAACCCATGCTCACGTGGCCCCAGGTGCGCGAGCTCCATCACGAGGGGCTGGAGATGGCCGCGCATACGCTCGACCACCCGCGGCTCGACCTGCTGACCGAGGACACGGTACGCGCCCAGGTGGCGGGCAGCCGCACGGCCATCGAAGCGCAGGTGGGCCACGAGGTGACGCTCTTTGCCTATCCCTACGGCCGCCACACGCCGGCCGTCCGCGCCATCGCCGGCCAGAGCTTTGCAGGCGCGTGTACCGCGCGGCCCGGCCTCGTGGAGGCCGACAGCGACCCGCTCCGGCTGGACCGCATCGACGTGGCGTATCTCACCCATCCGTTCCTCTTCCGCGCCCTCTTCAACCCCGCCTTTCCGCTCTACATCGCCGTGCGCCGGCTGCTGCGCAGTGCAGCCAGCCGCCTGCTGGCGCGTCCCTGGTCCTGAATTCCCAACCCGCGTAGTCCAGGCCGTCCCGCCCGTAGGACGAGTTGGCAACCCGTCCCGCTTGTATGACGGGTGGGCAACCCGTCCCGCTTGTAGGACGGGTGGGCAACCCGTCCCGCTTGTAGGACGGGTGGGCAACCCGTCCCGCTTGTAGGACGGGTTGGCAACCCGTCCTACGGGCGCGTTTCCCATGTCTCTGCAACCTGTGTTACAATTCACCGGTACGCTGATCGACCCACATTGAGGAGGATGTGAATCATGCAGTATCGCAAATTCGGCAAGCTGGACTGGCGCGTCTCCGCGCTGGGGTTCGGTTGCATGCGGCTGCCCACCATGGAAGGGCAGCCAGACCAGATCGATGAGGCGGAGGCCACGCGCATGGTGCGCCACGCGATTGACCACGGCGTCAACTACGTGGACACCGCTTACGGCTATCACCGCTCGCAGAGCGAGCCGTTTGTCGGTCGCGCACTCCAGGACGGCTACCGGCAGCGGGTGAAGGTTGCGACCAAGCTGCCGCACTGGAAGGTCGAGAAGCCGGAGGACTTCGACGCGCTGCTCGACGAACAGACCGAGCGCCTGCAAGGCCCGCCTGACTTCTACCTGATTCACGCGCTGGGCGCGGAGAGCTGGGCCAAGGTGCGCGATTTCGGCGTGCTGGCCTGGGCCGAGCGCGCGATGGCCGCAGGCCGCTTCCAGCATCTCGGCTTCTCGTTCCACGACAATCTGGACGCCTTCAAGGAAATCGTGGACGCTTACGACAACTGGACGCTGGCGCAGATCCAGTACAACATCATGGACGTAAATCTCCAGGCGGGCACCGCAGGGCTCCACTACGCTGCGAACAAGGGGCTGGCCGTGGTCATCATGGAGCCACTGCGCGGCGGGCTGCTGGCAAACAAGCCGCCGGAGCCGGTGCAGGCGCTCTGGGATACGGCAGGGACCGACCGCACCCCCGCGGACTGGGCCCTGCAATGGGTCTGGAACCAGCCGGAGGTGAGCCTGCTGCTCAGCGGCATGAGCACCTTCCAGCAGGTGGCGGAGAACCTCGCCAGCGCGGACCGCAGCGGCCCGGGCACGATGACGCCGGAGGAACTCGCGCTGGTGGATCGCGTGCGCGAACAGTACGACGCACTGGCGGCCATCCCCTGCACCAACTGCAAGTACTGCCAGCCGTGCCCGAACGATGTCGCCATCCCGCGCATCTTCGAGCTGTACAACCAGGCCGTCATGTTCAACGCGCGCGACCCGATGCGCTTCGCATACACCCACTGGGTGCGCGAGGAAGAACGCGCCGATAACTGCATCGAATGCGGAGAGTGCGAGACCAAGTGTCCGCAGGAGATCGACATCATCGACTGGCTGAAGCAGGTTCACACCTACTTCACCGCGCAGCAAGCGTAAACACAACATCCTGCAGAAACCGGGTTTCCTGGCGCAACGGCCTTTCGCACCAGGGCCCGGTTTCGCGCGTCAGATGAAAGAGCCGCACGAATGACCTTGCTCCAGTGGCTCGCGACCGCGATGGTCTTTGTCACGCTGGTGGGCGTGGCGGTGGGCCGCTACCCGTGGCTCCACATGAATCGCGCCACGATCGCGCTCGTCGGCGCGACCGCGCTCATCGCGCTCGGCGCCATCCCGCTGGAGGCTGCCTACGCCGCGCTCGACATGAACACGCTCGTGCTGCTCTTTGCCATGATGGTGCTCAACGTGAACCTGCGGCTGGCCGGCTTCTTCCGGCTCATCGCCAGCGAAGTCATCCGGCTGGCCCGCACCCCCCGCCAGCTCCTCGCGCTGATCGTCGTCGTGTCGGGCGTGCTGTCCGCCCTGTTCCTCAACGACACCATCGTCCTCATGTTCACTCCGCTCGTCCTCGATATCGTGCTGGCCCTGGAGCGCAACCCGATCCCCTACCTGATCGGCCTGGTGTCTGCGGCCAACATCGGCTCGGCAGCGACAATCGTCGGCAACCCGCAGAACATGATTATCGGCGTCAATTCGGGCCTGAGTTTCACCGCCTTCACGGGGCGGCTCGCGCCGGTGTCCATCGCGGGGCTGGCCGTCGCCTGGCTCGTGGTCGTGCTGGTGTACCGTGCGGAGTTCGCCCGCCCCCTGGCGCAGAACATCCACCTGCCGCGCGAGGCCATCTACCGGCCCCTGCTGCACAAAGGGATGTTCGCGACTGCCGTGATGCTGGTTGCGTTCATCGCCGGCGCGCCGATTCCGCTGGCCGCGCTGGTTGCGGCATCGTTGCTCCTCGTCACGCGGCGCGTCAGGCCGCAGCGCGTGTTCCACGAAGTGGATTTCACGCTGCTGGTGTTCTTTGGCGGCCTGTTCATCGTGACCGGCGCCATCGAACACAGCGGACTGAGCGAGAAGCTCTTCGCAGTGGGCCGTCCGCTGGCGACGCAGGGCGTCGCAGCCCTGTCGATTGTCGCTGCCATCCTGAGCAACCTGGTGTCCAACGTGCCGGCGGTCCTGCTGTTCCGGCCCCTCACGCCCCAGTTGCCCGACCCGCAGCAGGCCTGGCTCACGCTGGCAATGGCAACGACGTTTGCGGGCAACCTGACCCTGCTCGGCTCGGTCGCTAATCTCATCGTGGCCGAGGTTGCGCAGGGCCGCGGGGTAGAGCTGTCATTCCGCGAATATCTGAAGGCGGGCGTGCCGATTACGCTGGTCAGTCTGCTCCTGGGGATTCTGTGGTTGAGCTGGATGGGGTAGACTTATCCGAGAAAACTTGTCCGCCGATTCAGCCTGTGGTATAAGAGGTTGCATCTACGCAACCGCTTCTCCGTTTGTTGACAGGTACATCGTTGGAAGCCAAATCTCCCTGGCGGCCCGAATTGACGAAGGGTTACGCGCGCGGTTCGCTGCCCGATTGGGCCCTGATCGCCTTCTGGCTGACTGCGATACTGCTTTTCGCCGCGACGCTCGTCATCACGGCGCAGTATGTGCTGGCGCGCGCACTGCCCGCCCCAGCCCTCAATCAAATTCCTACTGACACAGTTCGCTTCTCCGC
>JAXGYZ010000005.1:0-416928 GCA_040772005.1 Anaerolineae bacterium
ATATCGGCAGTGGGTTCATGTGGCCGCTCCAGGGCCAGTCTTCAGGATGTTCGACCAATCTTTTCCGCACCGGGTTCCCCAGGATATATTCGGCAATGGCGATGAGGCTTTCATCCGTTCGTATGATGTGGTCATAGCAGCGCGGCTGCCACAGCTTTCCTCGCCAGTCTAGGGTCCAGCTCTGGTTAGTGACTTTGCCCTTGTACTGATCAGTAAACGTCAATACTGAGATGCCGTCTCGGCGCGGGCTGACGAGGTAATGCAGATGATTGGGCATCAGTGAATATGTGTAAACAGCGCAGTTTTGACGTTCTTGTTCCTCTCGCAGAACATCCAGCACGCGTTTGTTCAGTTCAGTTCGCACAAACGGCGACTGGTCTCCAAATGCGCGTATGGTAATAAAGTATATCCGGTTAGCGTCTGTGTATAGCTCAGGAGCGAGACGTTGGTTTTTTGCAGGATGATAGGGTTTGCTCCACGGCATGGATGGTATCCTGTACCTGGTATCCATTGTGCTACGGATGTCCCGGAGCCCGTGTGATTGTAGCATAGGGCCTTGTGCCCGTCCATGCCGCCCACAAGTCCGCCGCCCACAAGGGGCTAGGCTACGGCCCCGTTCATGGCGCCCACAAGGGGCTAGGCTACGGCCGGCCCGCCGCCCACGGCGGCGTGTCGGACAATAACTGCTCGAACTCGGCGTTCAGCGCGGCCTCGTATGCGCCCGCGTATGTGCCGTCGAGGAACCGCTCCGACGCCTCGTCGTGGAAACGCTGCCACGACAGCTCCTCCGCCCCCGGATTGATGGGGTAGAACAACGCCCCTGCCGCATGCGCGGCGTCCCGGTCGCCTGGTGCATCCCCGATCATCAGGATGTGGCCTTCAGGATACTTGCCCCGCGCTGCATATTCGAGGTGCTGCCGCTTCGTGCCCATGTCCTGCCCGGCCATGACGGCCATGTACTGCGCCAGGCCGTGCTCGCCCCACTCGCGCTGCAGCGCATCCGAGGCCGTCGTCGAAATCACCATCAGGTCGGCCCGGTCGTGCAGCCGCTGCAGGCTCTCGCGCACCAGCGGGAACGGCGGCACGTTGCGCACGGTCGCTGCGACCGCCGCATCGATGGCGCGCGTCCACTCCAGCCCGCGCCACAGCTCCTCGTCGCCATGCCCAGAGCCGATGTAGGCCTTCAGCCCCGCCTCGCTCGGCGGATAGCCGGACGCCAGGAACTCCCGGATGGCCCTGCCTTCGGGCAGCTTCACCCCGCGCGCGGCAACCTCGGGCCGCTGGGCGAGCAGCTCGAACACCTTGACCAGCGCGGGCCAGCGGTTGGCCCCGCGCCATTTGGAGTAGAGGTTCACCCACTCCGCCGTCTCGCGCGCATACTTGGCGATCGGCTGCAGGCCCCACACGCGGATCATGCTCGGGATGAAGCACTCCTTCTGCTTCAGCTCCATCGCGTCGAATGCGCAGCCGTCCGAGTCGATGCCCACGAAGAAGGCATGGCGGGGCTGGAAATCGATCAGTACCTGTGCCGCCGGAGGTATCTGGCTCATCGTGTGCCTCCCCAATCGCTGATCCAGGGCAGTTGCCTGCCCATGATACGCGCGCGGGGGCTTCACGGACGCTTCACGCGGGGCAATTCGGGGAGGCTGAGGAGTACGGTCAAAGGCGGGCGGGTGGGCTGCCGTCATCTCCGTCCCGTGGAGCAACTGCCGGTAGAGCTGTTGCGTCGCCTGCGATGGCTCCACGCCCAGCTCGCGGCGCAGTGCCGTGGCGCAGGTGTGATACGTGCGCAGCGCGGTGGCCCGGTCGCCGGTCAGCGTCTGCAGGCGAATCAGCGTGCGCAAGTACGCCTCCGACAGCGGTTCTTCGCGCACCAGCCGCTCTGCATAACCGAGTGCCGCCCCATAGTTGCAGTCCGCCTCCTGCTGCTGCACGACCTGCTCCAGCGCGGCGAGATACAACCGGCGCAGGCGTTCCCGCTCCGGCACGATCCAGTCACCGTAGCAGTCCGGCAGCAGGTCGCCGCGATACAGCGCGACTGCAGCCCGCAATGCGCCCGTCTGAACAGCCGCCTCGAAGTCCTGTACATCCAGCGTGTACCCGACGTGCGGCTCCCAGAGCAGGGATTGCCCCTCGCACTGGAGGCAGCAATCACTATGCGGCAGCGCGTGGCGCAGCAGGTGGACGAGGTTGCGCAGGTTCGTGCGGGCCTGCTCCTCGGCGGAATCGGGCCACAGGAGGAACGCGAGGTGCTGGCGGGGCTGCGGCGCGCAGCGGTGGAGAATCAGGTAGGCCAGGAGGATGCGCAGCCGCGGCGAATTGACGGCGCTGACGCGGGCGCCGTCATAGCTCACCGCAAACTCACCCAGCAACTGGATGTGCAGGCCCGCACTCACATGGCCTCCCACAGGCGGGCGGTCCTACGCCCGGCCTCTGAGCGCCATTATCGCGCCTTGTACGGTATTCGTCTGCGATTTATGTCTCACGTTTGAGCCGGGCAACGGCCTCCTCCGTGCTCAGCACCTCGTCAAAGAATGCCAGCAGCGCGGGCCAGTCCCGGAAGTAGCGCGTCTCGCCGCTGATTGCGTGCTGCACTTTGCCGCGCCACTCGACCCGGCCCTCGCCCAGGTCCTCGGGCCACATGCGCACCGTGAACAGCTCGGACTGGTGCGGGATTGGGTGACGGTCCATGGTGACGCCTCTCACGCATAGTGTGGCACGGGCAGGGCGATGGCGGGCAGTTCGATGGCGGGCATGACAACGCTCGGCATTGTCATGCCTGAGGCGTAGTAACCGCCGTACGCGCAGGCCCGGCACAGGATGCGGTCCTCGATGACGACCTCGCGCTCGTTGACGATCTCCTCGCCACAGGCAGCGCAGTCCACCCGGACGCCGGGCCGGCTCACGATCTCTGCGGCGGGCCGGGTGAGCTGTACCGGCTGGATGGCCAGCAGCTCTTCGTCGGGCATGACCTGGTAGCCCTGAAGCTGGGCGAAGTAACGGCGTGCCTCGCCGGGCGCATAGGCCGCGGCGCGCCGGCGCACGTCCAGCCGGGGGATGATGCGCACCGCCTGCTCCGTCCTGACATCGACGAAGGTCGCGGCAATCTTGCCGTAGTCCTCGACCCGCAGCGTGCGATGGCCCACCGTGCAGCCGGTCGCCGCCTCGATGCCATCCGCAAAGCAGCCGTCGGCCTCCAGGATGACCAGCAGACGCTTGTCGCGGCGCGGGCCGGGCAGGTCGAGCGCGGCTGCACCGGCCAGCCCGAGGCGCACGCCCAACACCTGGCGGGGGCAGAGATGGCTGTGCCGCCGGGAGGACTGTGCCAGGAGTTCGGTGATATCCGGCTGTGTAGGCATGGGTTCCTCCAGCAGTTCTTACTCGGGTGTGTCCACTAACGGAGCACCCTGAGCGGCAGTCGAAGGGGCGGCCAGGGCGGAGCATCCTTCGACTCCGCTGCGTTGCACTGCGCTCCGCTCAGGATGCCTCCGCTCCCACTGTCAGCCGCACCAGCTTACTTGGCGGGTGCGATGGCCGGCGTGCCGGTGTGCGACCGGCTCAACAACAGCGCGAACGCGAGCGAAATCAGCCCGACGACGACGTAGGTCAGGAAGCCGGTGGCGTAGCCTTGCACGCCCAGCAGCCGCACGAAGATGCCCAGGATGGGCGGGAGCGCAAAGCCGCCGAATGCGCCGAGCCCGCCGACCCAGCCCGATGCGCCGCCCACGGCCTGCGGGACCTCCTTGGCGACGAGCTTGAACACCGCTGCGTTCGCCGTGCCCATGCCCAGCGCCATGACCAGCGTTCCCACGACGGACAGGGCCGGGCCGTGCGAGAGACTCATCAGCAGCGCGCCCGCCAGCATGACCAGGAGCGAGACCCTGACGGTGAGCTCGCCGCCCGCGCGGTCCGCGACCGCGCCGCCGAACACGCGCGCCAGCGACGCTGAGAGCGAATATACCGCCGTGTAGACGCCCGCCATGACCGCACTGACGCCGAAGAACGCGGTCCAGTAGGTCGGGAGCCAGGCGGTCAGTGCGATGAAGCCGCCGAACGTGCTGAAGTAGATGGCCGTCAGCAGCCACGTCTTGACGGTGCGGGCGGAGATGAGCAGGCTCTCCTTCGTGGAGCGGGCCGGGAAGAGCTCCTGGCCCCGCGCGCGGGCCAGCGTGCGCGCCTGCTCGCGGTCCGCGCCCTGCCCCATGGCCTGGAAATACCAGGAATTGCGCCCGATGAAGAAGTAGAGCGCCGCCCCGGCCACGAGCAGCACGAACCAGCAGACATACGCGACGGGCAGCCCCAGCGCGGCGAGCACGAACGGCAGCGCCAGCGAGAAAAGCCCGGGCGCGAGATTGCCGACGCCTGCATACGTGCCCAGCGCGGCGCCCTGCCGGCGCTGCGGGAACCAGTAGGAGACCTGGCTGATCCCCGGCGCGAAGGTGGCGATGCCGCAGCCGCTCAGCAGGCCGAGGAAGAGCAGCAGCGGGTAGAGCGACGCGCGCATGCCGTCGGGATAGCGCAGCAGCATCAGGCCGGTCAGCCCGCCCATCCCGAGGATGGAGATGCCCAGCAGTGTGAGAATCGGCTTGCGGCCGCCGGTCGTGTCCACCCACGCAGCGAACGGAATGCGCAGGAGCGAGCCGGAGAGCGACGGCATCGCGACGAGAAAGCCGACCATCGTGGGCGTCAGGCCCATGATGTCCTGCAGCCGCTTGGCGGTCGGGCCGAAGAGCGAGACCGCCGCAAACCCGATGAAGAAGGCCGCCGTCGCGCCCAGCAAGCCCTGGCGGGGGGTGCCCTGGAACTTCATCGTGAGACTCCTCGCGAGGCCCTGCGTGAGCCCGCTCGTGCGGCGTCCTCGTCGTTCAGCCCGGCGGGCCGGCGGTTGGCGATGACGATCTGCCACGGGCGCACGAGATAGCTCAGCGGCCAGGTGATGATGTGGACGAGCCGCGAGAACGCGAACGCCAACGCCAGCAGGTAGAAGTTGAAGACGTGGAGCTTGATGGTGAAGGGCAGCGTCGCCAGCGGCGCAGCATCCGGCCGGAAGGTCAGGATGCCCCACAGGTACGGCGTGAAGATGCCGGTGAACCAGTAGGAGCCCCAGCGGTAATAAGTGGCTGTAATCAGGCCGGTCACGACGGAGACCAGCAGCAGGATCAGCACCACGAAATCCATCGGCGTGCTGACCACACGCACCCGATCGACGGCCGTTCGCCGCCAGAGCAGGATGACCAGTCCGCCGAGAGCCCAGATGCCCAGGCCGATGCCCGTCAGCTCCAACAGGTAGAGGCGCAGCGGGTGCGCGTTCCACAGCACGATGCTGCGCGGCACGAGCAGCGCGAGGAGGTGGCCGAGCAGGATGATGACGATGCCCCAGTGGAACGAGATCGAGCCCCAGTACAACTGCCGCCGCTCCAGCAGCTGCGATGACTGGCTCGAAATGCTGAACGGGCGGTAGATGCCCCGGTAGATCGTCACGATGATCGCGGTCAACAGGGCCACGTAGGGCAGAACCACGAAGAAGAGGGTGTTCCAGTCCATGATGCCTCCCCCTATGCCTGCACGCGCAGGTTCTCTGCCGCGTGGAGCACCGCCTCGTACAGGCTGAGGTACGGATTGTCCCGGTCCTTCTCGCGCAGGATGGCAATCATCCGCGTGACTGCAACCGGCAGGTGCTCGGCCAGCTCGGGCAGCGGGGCCGCGGCCGCATCGAGATAGCGCAGCACCGGCACGACGTGGTCGGGCAGCTCGCCGGCCGGGTCGATGTCCAGCTCGTACATGGCCCGGTTCAGCTTCGACATGAACCCGCCGCGCGGGTAACTGTCGCCCCAGATTTGAAACCCGACATACGGCGCGGCTGCCGGGCTGAGGTCGAGGGTGCGGGTGGCGAGCTCCTCCCACTCCTCGAGCGAGAGCCGCGCGATGCGCGAGCAGAAGGTCGCCAGCCCCGCATACGCGGGATGCCGCCTGCTCAAGTCCTTGACGTCCGCCTGGAGCTCGGCCAGCAGCGCGGGGTGCGGATAGGTGAACGCTTCAGCCAGCAGTCCGTAGATGCCCATCACTCACCTCGCTGCGGGGGCTGCATATAGCCCACACCGACCTCGCCCTTGTGGACGAGCGGGTCTTTCCACGATTCCACCGCCATCTCGCGATGGTACGGCGGCAGCACGAACCGCTCCGCCAGGTTAGGCAGCGTGGTCAGCCGGTAGATGGCCTCCGCCTCTTCCGGCGTGCAGCCTGCGCCGGCCAGCGCGGCCAGCGTGTCAGCATCCATGACCTGCTCGACCGTCTTGCGGCGCATGTACAGCCGCACCGCATACAGCTTGCGCAGGATGCGCCGGATGACCTGCTCGTCGCCCACGCTGAACAGGTTGGCGAGATACTGGACGGGCAGCCGGGCCGCGTCCAGCCGGTCGAGCAGCTCGAAGTCTGCCACCTCGTTGCCGATGTCCAGCCGGGTCAGCGCGTTCTCCAGCGTGCTCATCACGGGCGAGAGCGGCGGGACATAGAACATCATCGCCATCGTCCGGTATTCCAGGTGCAGCGGGAGGGCAATCTGCCAGACCTTCGCGAACTTGTAGATGGGCGACTCCTGTGCGGCCGCAATCCAGCCGTCGTCGATGCCGCTGGCCTGCGCTGCGGCAATCACCGCCGGGTCGGACGGGTCGAGGATGGTGTCCATGAAGTCAGCCAGCAGCCGGTCGTCGGGCACGGCGGCGGCGGCCGGGATGCGGTCTGCATCGTACAGCAGGACGCCCATGTAGCGGATGCGGCCCACGCACGAGTGTGCGCACGCGGGGGCCTGGCCTGTCTCCATGCGGGGGAAGCACAGGATGCACTTCTCCGATTTGCCCGTGCTCCAGTTGTAGAAGACCTTCTTGTACGGACACGCTGCCACGCACATGCGCCAGCCCCGGCACTTGTTCTCGTTGACGAGCACAATGCCGTCCTCCCCGCGCTTGTAGATGGCGCCGGAGGGGCAGGCCGCCACGCACGCCGGGTTGAGACAGTGGTTGCAGATGCGGGGCATGTAGTTGAACACGACCCGCTCGACCTCGCTGAGCGCGTCCTGCACGTCCGCCGGCAGGTTGTGCCGGTTGGGGTCGCCCGCTGCATAGAGCGGCGAGCCGCCCAGGTCGTCGTCCCAGTTCGGCCCGGTCTCGATGTCGAGCGGCTTGCCCGTCACCTGCGAGATGGGGATGGCCGTCGGCTGGTCATCGCCTTCCGGTGCGCTGAACAGGTCGCCGTAGCGGAAGGTGAACGGCTCGTAGTAGTCCTCCAGGCTCGGCAGGTCGGGGTTGAAGAAGAGCTTCGCCAGCCCGCCCAGCCGGCTGTGCAGCCGCAGGCGCAGCTTGCCGTCGCCGTCGTACTCCCAGCCGCCGTGGAAGTGTTCCTGGTCTTCCCACTGCGTCGGGTAGCCCGTGCCGGGCCGCGTCTCCACGTTGTTCCACCACATATACTCCGCACCCTTGCGGTCGGTCCACAGGTTCTTGCACGCGATGGAACAGGTGTGACAGCCGATGCACTTATCGAGGTGAAACAACATGCTCATGTGAGCGCGTACGTTCATGAATGGATCTCCTGCAACTCTAAAACTCGACCTTGTCCACCCGGCGCACGAAGACGTGCGTGTCCCGGTTGACGCCGGTGGGCCCCCAGTAGTTGAACGCGTAGGTGAACTGGGCATAGCCCCCGGCCATCAGCACGGGCTTGAGCCGGGCCCGCGTCATGGAGTTGTTCATGCCGGCGCGCTTGCCCCGCAGCGGCGACTTGGGCACGCTGATGGTGCGCTCCGTCGCGTGATACACGAACACCGAGCCCCGCGGGATGCGGGCGGAGATGGCGCACCGCTGGACGAACACGCCGTTATCGTTGAACAATTCCACCCAGTCGTTGTCCGCGATGTCCATCTCGGCTGCGTCCTTGTCGTTCAGCCAGATGGGGTAGTTGCCGCGCGAGAGCGTCATCATCCGGTGGTTGTCCGAGTAGGTCGAGTGGATGCTCCATTTGCCGTGCGGCGTCATGTACTGCATGAGGTGGGCCTGCGGCCCCTGGCCCTGCGCCTCGACGCGCGAGTTCTGCGTCTCGTCGAGCATGGTGTGGTCGGGCCGCGGCTTGTACGTGGGCAGGTGCTCGCCCCACTGCAGGTAGTTCTCGTGGTCGAGGTAGAAGTGCTGGCGGCCCGTCAGCGTGCGCCAGGGGATCAGCTCCTCGACGTTGAGCGTGAAGGGCGAGTAAGCACGGCCGTGGTTGATGCTGGCGGACCACGTCGGCGTCGTCAGCACCCGGCGGGGCTGGGCGACGAGGTCTGCGAAGTTGTAGCGCACGGCGCGCGTGCCCGCGGCCAGATGCGTCAGGCTGCGGCCCGTCTTGTGCTCCTCTTCCTCGAACGCGCGATGGGCCAGCTCGCCGTTGGTGACCGGGTCCAGCCGGAGGATCGCCTCGGCCACGTCGCGTGCATCCACGAGGCTGGGCCGGAGTTGGCCGTCCAGCTTGCGGCCCTGCTCCGCTGCGAGCGCGCGGTACTCGTCCGCCGCGGGGATCTTGAGGCCGTGCGCCAGGACGCCGTGCTCCTCGACGCCGGGGCCGAGCGTGACCATCTGCTCGTAAAGCCGGGTGTAGTCCCGCTCGATGACCCGGAACCTGGGCATCGTCTTGCCGGGGACCGCGGCCACTTCCCCGCGCTTCCAGTCGCGCGTGTCGGGCTGAGCCAGCTCGTCCGCCGTGTCGTGTTGCAGCGGGATCATGACCACGTCGCGCACCGGTCGGGGCAGGTGCACGCGCGCCAGCTCGCTGACCCGCTGCGCGATAGCCTTGTAGATGTCCCAGTCGCTCTTCGATTCCCATGCAGGCGGCACCGCAGCCTGCATCGGGTTAACGAAGGTGTGCAGGTCGGTCGAGTTCAGGTCGGTCTTCTCGTACCACGTCGCCGCGGGCAGCACCAGGTCGGAGTAGAGCGCGGAGGTGTCCATGCGGAAGTTCAGGTCCACCACGAGGTCCAGCTTGCCTGTGGGCGCCTCGTCGCGGAAGGTGACCTCGCTGGTGTAGCCCTTCGCCATCTCGCTCGCCGTGGTGTTGGTGTGGGTCCCGAGATAGTGCCGCAGCATGTACTCGTGGCCCTTCATGCTGGTGCCGATGGCATTGCCGCGCCAGATGAACCAGACGCGGGGCCAGTTCTCCGGCGCATCCGGGTCCTCCACCGCGAAGCGCAGCTTGCCGGCCTGGAGCTTGTCCACGACGTAGCGGATGACCTCCGGCTCGCTGACCGCACCCGCGGCCTCGGCCTCGCGCACGACCTGGAGCGAGCTGCGGTTGAACTGCGGGAAGAAGGGCAGCCAGCCCTTACGCACCGCACGCACCTGGTAGTCGATGGTGTGCTCGCGCTGCTTCTCGCCCGGCAGCACGTCGTACGCCGTGAAGCCGCGCTCGTAGCGCCACTGGTCCGTGTGGACATAATGGAAGGAGGGCGTGTTCTGCTGGCGGTTGGGCAGCTTCCAGTCCGCCGCGAACGCGATCGCGCTCCACGACGCCTGGTTGGCGACCTTCTCCTGGCCCACGTAATGTGCCAGCCCGCCGCCGTTGACCCCGACCGAGCCGGTCAGCATCAGCGCGACGATGGCCGAGCGATAGAGCAGGTTGTTGTGGTACCAGTGGTTCGCGCCCGCACCGATGATGACCATGTTCTTGCCGTTGGTCTTCTCGGCGTTGCTGGCCCACTCGCGCGCATAGCGGATGCAGGTGTCCCGGTGGATGCCGGTGAACTGCTCCTGCCAGGCAGGCGTGTAGTTGCTCTCGTCGTCATAGGAAGTGGGGTAATCGCCGACCAGTCCGCGGCTCACGCCGAACTGCGCCATGATGAGGTCGAAGACGGTGGTCACGAGGATCGTGCCCGTAGCCGTCTCCACCCGGCGCACCGGCACCCCCCGGCTGAGCGTCGTGTCGCCGGTGAAGTCGTCGAACTCCACGGGAACGATCTCGTCGTGCCGGTCGAGGAAGGACAGCTCCGGCGCCAGCGCCTCGCCGGTCGCGCCGTCCTCCATCTGGAGGTTCCAGTGGCCCTTCTCGGTCTGCCAGCGGAAGCCGATCGTGCCCTTCGGCATGCGCGGCCGGCCGGACTCGGCATCCCAGACGAGCAGCTTCCAGTCGCCGTTCTCCTGGCCCTCGTATGCGGCCAGCCGGTTGGCCCGCAGGTATTGTCCCGGCCGCACGCCGCCCAGCCGCGCGCCCCGTGTGTTCGACCGCGTCGCCGACGCCGGGATCTCCACGAGGAAGGGCAGGTCGGTATACCGCTTGACGTAATCCATGAAGTACGGGACCTGCCGGTCGACGTAGTTCTCCTTGAGGATGACGTGGTTGACCGCCATCCAGAAGGCCGTGTCCTGGCCGGGGTGGACGGGGATCCAGTAGTCCGCATACTTGGAGGCCTGGGAGAAGTCGGGCGAGAACACGGTCAGCTTGGCCCCCGCATGGCGCACCTCTGCGACGAAGTGCGTGTCGGGCGTGCGGGTCATGTTGATGTTGGAGCCCATGATGGCGATGAAGCGCGAGTTGTACCAGTCGGCGGACTCGCTGACGTCGGTCTGCTCGCCCCAGGTCTCGGGGCTGGCCGGCGGCAGGTCGCAGTACCAGTCGTAGAACGACATCGCCACCCCGCCCATCAGCGTCAGGAAGCGCGAGCCTGCCGCATAAGAAATCTGCGACATGGCGGGGATGGGCGAGAAGCCGTTGACCCGGTCCGGCCCGAACGTCTTGACCGTGTGGATGACCGACGCCGCGATCATTTCCAGGGCCTCGTCCCAGCGGATGCGGCGGAAGCCGCCCTTGCCGCGCGCCTGCTGGTAGCGGCTGCGGCGCACGGGGCTGTTGACGATGGCCGCCCACGCATCGACCGGGTCGGCATGTTCCTGCCGCGCGGTGCGCCAGAGTTCGAGCAGTGCGCCGCGCGCATACGGGTACTTGACGCGCAGCGGGCTGTAGAGATACCACGAGAAGGAGATGCCGCGCTGGCAGCCGCGCGGCTCGTATGGCGGCAACCCTTCCTCCAGCAGCGGGTAGTCGGTGGCCTGCATCTCCCAGGTGACGATGCCGTCCTTGACGAATACTTCCCAGGAGCAGGAGCCCGTGCAGTTGACGCCGTGCGTGGTCCGCACGCGCTTGTCATGCGCGAAGCGATTGCGGTAGAACTCTTCCCATTTGCGCTCGACCGGCGCAACCTGTTCCTTAACCCAGTCGGCCATGAAATCCTCCGTGTGGGCCTACCGCCGGGCGGGGCGGTGCGGGCCCTGTTGGCGCAGGCGCTGCGAAATGCTGGTGCGCTGCCGCGGCCAGAAGAACAGCATCCCCAGGAACAACCCACCGGCCAGACCTGCGCCGCCGGTCAGGAGCAGCAGGAGCTTCTCCAGCGGGCGGGGGGCGGCCTGCTGCGCGGCGCGCGCAAAGAACGCTTGCAGGTCGGCCTGTTCTGCGGGGGTGAGCTGCCGCGTCGCGTAGATGCTCTGCATCGAAGGGAAGGGCAGGGTGGTGAGCGCAGCGGCCAGCCCCGTGCCGCCGTAGCGCGTGTGGACCTGCGTCAGGTCCGGCCCGAGCGAGCCGCCGCCCAACACGCCGACCCCCTCGACCGAGTGGCACGCGATGCAGGGCATGCCGCCGGCGGCGAGCGGCGTCGCGCCGCTGAACAGCGCCTCACCGGAGGGCGCATAGCCCGCCAGCGAGGGGGCCTTGCCCGAAGGAGCAGCGGCGACGGGGCCGGCGGCCGCGCCCTCTGCTGGGGCGGCTGCCGGTGCTGCAGCGGCAGCCGGTGCGGCGAGGTACGCCAGGATATCGCCGGCCTGGGTCGCGCTCACGCCCATGTTGGGCATGGGGACGTTGTTGAACTCCGCCAGGAGCTGCGTCGCGATGGGGTCGCCCTCGGCCAGCACCTTGTCCGGCTCCATGATGAAGCGCCGGAGCCAGGCGGCGTCGCGGCGTTCGGTCACCCCGGCCAGGTCCGGCCCGACGAGGTTGCCCCCGCCGACGGTGTGGCAGGAGACGCACAGGGACTGGAACGTCTGCTGGCCTGCCACCGGGTCCTGGCGGAGCGGGGCTGCCTGTGCCTGCGGTGCCGCCAGCAACAGCAGGATGGCGGGCAGGAGCAGGGCGAGCCAGCGCAAGTCTTTGATGGTCATCGAGAACACCTCGCAGTGTCAGGAGTTGTGACAAAGAGGAGTCCGCATTCTCAAATGCGGACGGGGTCGGTCCGCGTCTGAGGACGCTCCACTCCGCATCTCCCTCCTTAGTTTCTCACGAGCCCCGGTTCGCCAGCGCGTCCGTGCCCGCGATGTAGTGTTCGAGCTGCGCAATGATGAACTGCTGTTGCTCGATGATGGCCTTCACCGCGTCCCCGAGCGAGATGACGCCGGTGACGCGGTCGTCCTGGTCGAGCACGGGCAGGTGGCGGATGTGCTTGCCCGTCATCAGCGCCATGCACTCATCGATGGATTGGCCCGGACGCACACAGACCACGCGCGGGGTCATGATCTCGGAGACGCGCGTCTCCCGTGAGTTCTTGCCCGCCAGGATCACCTTGCGTGCGTAGTCGCGCTCGGAGAGAATGCCGGCGAGCGTCGTGCCGTCCATCACCAGGACGGCGCCGATGTTCTTCTCGGCCATCAACTTGAGTGCATCGAAGACCGTGGAATCCGGTGTCACAGCCCAGATTTCAGGCTCCTTGCTGCGCAGTAAATCGTTGGCGGTTTTCATGCGGACATCCCCCTTCTGATATGGTCATTGCCCCTGGCGCTGTGTTATCCGTGGACAAGATCGGGTTTGTAGACCTGGAACCACTATAAGCGAGGGACCGTTTCAAAACCGTTTCGGTTTGGGGGTGAAGCGAGGAAGTTGTCATGCAAATGAAGCGCCCGGAGCCATGCAGCTCCGGGCGCTTCGTGCATGTCTTATAGAAGACGAGTTCCACGCTTCTGCATGGTCCGTCTATTCGGTGGTTGTACTCAGTATTCGGCGTGAACCGTGATGTGCCCTGCCGGGTCGGTGATGCGGACGGTCTCATGGGCATACGCGGCCGGCTGGCCGTTCACCGTCACGTTGTGCAGCGTCACGCCTTCCGGCGCGCGCAGGTGGACGTGCAGCTCGGCGGGCCCGTGCGGCCAGCCGGCGTCGACCTCCACCGTCAGCACACCGGCCGCGGGCTGCACGCGATAGCTGACCGGGCCGAACTCGGTCGCCATGCGCTGCACGCCCCACGCCGGCTGTCCGGCGGCGAACCAGGCGCGCGGCGCGCCCTCGGCCAGATGCAGCGTCGCGCCTACCTCGCGCAGCAGGAACGCGCGCAGCCAGACCAGCGCCTTGCTCTCGTCCGACACCTTGTAGTGCGGCCCGATGCCGTGGCCCAGCTCGATGACCGGATGCTCGGTGAAGCAGCGCACGTCGGTGTAGGTCGATGCGCCGAAGTTGTTGAACAGCGAGCGGAGCCCGGCCTTCACATCCCCGCGGCGCAGGTAGTCGATTGCGGTGTCCATCAGGTTCGCCTGGATGGTCACGCCGCCGTGGCTGAACCAGTAGCGTTCGAGGTCGACCGGGCGGCCCCACTCGCGCGAGATGAAGAGGTTGTCCTCCAGGTCCTTCAGGACCCAGGTCATTTCCTCCTCGCCCGGATCGTAGACATCGCTCTCGCACAGGTGCAGCGCGCCGTACGCGGCCTCGCGGAACCAGCCCTCCTCGCGGCTGCGGGTCCCCGTGCGCGTCGGGATGCGCGGGATGTACGTGCCATCCAGCAGGCGCACGACCGGCGCTTCGACCATCGCGCGGTGCGCGGCCTGGCGGATGTCCGTCCGGTAGGATTCGGCCTCCTGCGCCAGCCGCGCCGCCTCGGGATGGCCGATATCGGCCAGCGCCTGCGCAATCTGGTGCATGCCGCCGTACGCGTGCGCGTTGACTGCGAACCAGTGGCGCCACTCCTGGTTGTCCTCCAGGTGGCCCGCGGGCAGCAGGCCGTATTCGGCCACCGGCCGCTCACCGTTCCGGCCCGGCTCGTGCTGCTTGGTCGCCTGCCGCTCGCGGATGATGAAGTCGCACGCCTGCACGAGCTTGTCGGCCACGCGTTCCAGCCAGGCCCGGTCGCCGGTCAGCCGCCAGTGCAGCGCCAGCGTCTCCATGATGAAGCCCGGGTCGAGGTTGTACGCGAACCCGCTGCGGTGCGGCACGCCGTCGTCGATGTCGAGCCCCTGCATGAGCCCTTCGGACGTCTTGAAGTTGCCGTCGAGGTGACTCATGCCCTGGGTCGCGAGGAACGTCTCCAGGCACCGCTCGGCGCGGGCATGGTGGCCCGCCTGATCGAGCATGGCAATCTGCCAGCAGGCCTCGTTCGCGCATACGCCGTAGTCGTAGGTGGCCGCGGGTACCGAGAGCCAGCCCTTGCGCACGTCCTTGTCCATGCTGATGGCAACGTGCGCGCGGATGGACTTGTGCAGGTCGTTGAGCAGCGGCTCCGGGGTCTCCATCTGGCCGCCGGCCTCCACCAGCCCGCGCCAGAAGCCAGCCACATCGGCCAGCTTGGCGTCCAGGTCCAGGCGCGCGACCTTCTGCCAATCGCCGGCTTCGGTGAAGCTGACGAAGGGGAAGGCCATGGTGATGGTGTGCGACTCGCCGCCTTCCAGCTCGATGTCGTACGCGATGGCGGTCGGGACGGCCTCCGACATCTCCTGCATCGCCCGGGGCCGTGGACCGCGCTGGCTGATGAACGGCGCCGGCGTCGGCGGGACCGCGCAGCCGACCGCGCTTAGCCGGCCCTTGCCGTGCGGGTCGACCGCACAGCGCAGGACAGGCGCGTCGTACGCATCCACCCGCCACTGCCGCTGGACGGGTTCCGCAGGCACGACCCGGCCCGTCGCGACGACGAGGGCCGGTGTGCCGGACCCATCGCCCTGCAGCTCCCATTCCTCCTGCGGGCTGACGGCCATCCACAGCCGCGTGCGCTTCTTGCCGTGGGTCGTATTGCGGATGACGAAGCGCAGCATGGCGACGATGTTCTCATCACCGCGGCGCTCCTCCTCCGGCGTCATCGGTCCGTCGAGCAGGGCGGCAAACGCGGTCTGCTCGTAGCTGAACTCGCGATCCTCCCACCGGCTGACGACCACCGGCAGCCAGCCGTCGAGCACCGACTGCTTGACTGCGCCGCGGCGCTCATGGAAGTCGACCGGGTCGCCCGTGCCGAACCGGAAGCGCAGCAGCACGCCGGGCCAGGTGAGATGGGCCGCGTCGCGGCCGCTCAGCTTCAGTCCGGCCTTGTCTGCAAACAGCTCCGCGTTCCAGCGGACGGCCCATTCCTGGCGGCCCGCATCCACGCCGAGCGGCAGGTACATGCCCAGTTCCGCGCGGGTGCGTTGGATGGTCGGGTCGAGCGGCGGAATCTCCGCCAGCGCGCGGCCGAGCGACTGTTCCGGCTCCGCGGCCACGCGGTCGAGAATGGCGCGCGGCCGCTTGCCCAACTCGGCCTGCCACGCAGCGCGGTCGATGTCCGCACCGGCCCACTGGACGAACACGCCGTAGTCGGGGATATAGATCGGCCCCTGCTGAAGGTCGACCGGCTGGAACGAGAAGCTGCGCGCGCCGGTCCACAGCGTTACGATGGTGCGGGCGGTCGAATTCGGCCCGGTATCGCTGTAGAGCAGGTGCAGCCGCACACCCTGGCCGCCCTCTCCGAGCTGCCAGCTCCCGTCCTCTGTGGCCTCGCCCTGGCCGCCGAGCGCCTCGACGCCCTGCAGATAGCCGTTCCACACTTCGGCATGTCCGTTCCACGCCTGCCCCGCGCCTTCAGGGAAGTGCACGTCGACCGTGCCCTCCAGCCAGCGCGCGGCGGAATAGACGTGGAGGCTGCGGATGGCCGGCGCCGCGTCGCCGGTGCTGACGAGCCGCACCTTAAGCGTCTGCCGGAAGCGCGCCAGGTAGTCGCGGGCGGCCTCCAGCGTGTGGATGGCGTCGCCGCGGCCCAGCTCCGGCAGGTCGATCGGGTCGAATGTGAAGGTGCAGGTCGAGCCTTCGCAGTCCTGCGCGGCCCTGGCTGTGACCCATTCGCCGTGGAAGGGATCGTCGCGGCCGATCCAGCCGCGGCGGGCGCCGGGCAGCCGCTCCGGTGCGATGGTCGGCCAGTTGAAGCGCCAGTACTGCACCTTCAAGTCCGGGGGAACGTCGCTGGCGAAGGTCACCGCGACCTGGCGCACGTCGCGCGTCTCGTCCCACTCCACGCCCAGGTGCCACTCGCCGGTCTGCGCGTCGCGCACTGGCCGCAGTGTCCCGTCGGCCTCGGGCACGATGGGATGGGTATGCAGGTCCTGCTTCTGTGTGCCGCTCCACCAGTGCAGCTTGCCGAACGCGGCCAGGTCCACGAGCTCGCCTACCTGCGGGGCCGGGCGTGCACCGTTGCCATGAGTCATGATTCTGCGCTCCTTGGTGGCGTGGTTCGTAGTAGGGGCTTCAGCCCCACGCGGGCGCTGAAGCCCCTGTTACGAACGGAAATCGCTTGCGCTATGTCATCCGACCAGGAATTTGTCTGCCTCTGCCGAGACGGTCTTCTGCGCCTCTGCCAGGGCGTCGCCTGCGGTCATCTGCTTGTGCAGGGCCAGGTCCATCACCCGGGCCAGCTCATCACGCATGAACCCGTAGGCCGGGAAGTTTTCGACCGCCTTGCTGGACGAGGCTTGTTCAGCCCACCACTTCGCCACCTCGCCCGCCTTGTCGCCGAAGATGCTCGGCCAGTCTGCGCGGACGATGCCGGCGTCTGCGATGACGCAGTTCGTATCGACCCCGGCCTCGGTCCACATCTTGTTGCCCTTCATCACCATCCATTCCACGAACTGGTAGGCCTCCGCGGGATGCTTGCTGCCCCGAAGCACGGTGATGAAGTCGCCCGCGTTGCTGGCGAGCGGTGCGCCCTTGGGCCCCCCAGGGAACAACTGCGGCCACAGCCCGATCCCGGGACACCATTCGTTGTAGGTGGAGGGATCCCAGTCGCCGGCGTAGACGATGGCCTTCGTCTGGGTGCAGAAGGGGCTCTCCTGGGCGCTGCCCGAGCCGGCATTGAAGTCGTCGGCCTTGGCAATGTCGCCATAGACGTTCCAGGCATAGTCGATGATCGTCTGCAGACCCTCGACATTCTCCGGCCGGTCGATCGTCACCGTCTGGTTGACGGCATCGTAAGCGTCGCCGCCGTTGATCCAGAACCAGAGCGACGGGTGCCGGGGGATGAAGTCAGTGTAGGCTGCTATCTCCAGGTTGCCGCTGTCGTCGAACTTCACTAGTTGTTTCGAGACCTCGGTCAGTTCATCCCAGGTCTCGATCTGCTTCTCGACATCTAGGCCGGCTGCCTCCATCATGCCGCGGTTGTACAGCGGCAGCTCTGCCGAGCAGTTGTAGGGCAAGCCCCACTGTTTGCCGTTCCAGAAGGTTGCCTCAACACGGGGCTGGTAGAGCGCGTCGAGCTGCAGGATTTTCGAGGCCTTGACGTATTCGCTGATGTCGAGCAGACCGCCCCTGGCTGCGAGGCTGACCACGTCGCCGAAGCACGCAGCCGCATCGGGTGACTGGTCCGCGGCCACGGCGGTCAGCATTTTGTCGCGGATGTTGGCCGGAACCGTCACATCGTTGATCTTGATCGTGCCGGCCTCCTTCTCGAAGGTATCCAGGATGGCGCGCTGCTTGTCCTGGTAGATGCCCGACCAGCAGAACCAGTACTCGAGGGTTACCGGTCCAGCCGCTGCAGCAGGCGCTTCGGCCGGGGCTTCGCCGCCCTGAGCGGGCGCCTGCGTGGGTGCGGCGGTGGGTGCGCAGGCGGCCAGCGCCGTGGCAGCACCGACAGCCGAGCCCAGCTTCAGAAATGTACGACGAGACAACTTGCGGGATTCCATCTGTCTGCTCCTTTTTGCTGCTAGACGAGAACCAACATGAACGGAATGCTGTGAGTCAGGCAAGGACTGGCGCGGCCAGCACCTTGCCCGGCGTTTGGTACATTGCGATAGGGACCTCCTTCCTGCGCCAACCACTGCGGTTGGACGGCTGCCAGCGGCCTGCTGTGCTCAGCCCTTGATGCCGGTCAGCGCGATGCCTTCGATGAAGGTGCGCTGGGCGAAGAAGAACAGGATCAGGATGGGCAGCGTGACGACCATCGTGGCGGCCATCATCAAGTCGTAGCGCACTTCCCAGCGGCCGCGGAACGCATACAGCCCGAGCGACAGTGTGTAATAGGATTCGTCGCTCAGGTAAATCAGCGGGCCCATGAAGTCGTTCCAGCAATACAGGAATTCGAACAGGGCCACCGTGGTGATAGCCGGTTTGGCGAGCGGCGCCATGATTTGGGTCAGGATGCGCAGGTGCGAGGCGCCGTCCACGACTGCGGCATCGCTCAGTTCCAGCGGAATGCCCATGAAGAACTGGCGCAGCAGGAAAATGTTGAAGGCCGACCCGAAGAACCCGGGTATGATGAGGGGCCGCAGGTCACCGATCCAGCCCAGCTCCTTAAAGATGATGAACGTTGGAATCAGGGTGACGGTGCCCGGGATCATCATCGTGGCGAGCGTCAGGATGAAGAATAAGTCGCGGCCCGGCCACCTGAGCCGCGCAAAGCTGTAGGCCACCAACACGCAGGAGATGATGATGCCGATCGATTCTACGATGGCATAGACCAGCGTATTGCGCAGCAGGATCGGGAAATCAAACCCCGGCATCTGCATCGCCTCGCGATAGTTGGCCCAATCAATCGGGTTTGGAATGAGCTGAGGCGGCATCTGCATGACGCGCGCCTGCTCCTTCAGGGAGGTGCTGGCCATCCAGAACAGGGGAAAGAGGAACGCAATGCTGAACAGGATCAAGATCGCGTAGACAAAGAAATGCTGGATTGCGTGCGTCACGCGCAGGCTGCCCATCCTGCCACCTGGATCCGGCGTCACGGTACCCGGCGCCGGGTTGGTCAGTGTCTGGCTCATTTGCGCCCCTCCGTCTCATAGTAGACCCACAGGCTGGATGACCGGAACACCAGCAGGGTCAGCGCCAGGATGACCAGGAAAATCACCACCGCCAGCGCCGAGGCATAGCCCATGTTCAGGTAGACGAACGCCTGCTGGTACAGGTAGAGGACGTAGAACAGGGCGGAGTTCTGTGGGCCGCCGGACGGGCCGTTGTTGAAGATGAAGGCCGGTCCGAAGATTTGCAGCGAACCGATGATGCCCATCACCAGGTTGAAGAAGATGGTAGGCGTCAGCAGCGGCATGGTCACGCTGCGGAACTTGGCCCACGGACCAGCGCCGTCGATTTCCGCCGCCTCATACAGGTGGGTCGGGATGTCCTGCAACCCAGCCATGAAGATGATGGCGGTCCAGCCGACGCCCCACAGGCTCATCAGGATGAAGGCCGGCTTGATCCACAGTGCGCTGCTGGTCCACGGGATGCGACCGATGCCGAAGAAGGACAGGGCATAGTTGATCAGGCCGACACGGGGATTGAGCAGCCACAGCCAGAGGACGGCGCTTGCCACCGATGGCACGACCGAGGGGATAAAGAATACCGAGCGAAAGAACGACCGGAAGTGAATCTTCTGGTTGAGCAGGATCGCGAGGAACAACGCCAGCAGCAGTCCCAGCGGCACTGCGCCCAGGCTGTAGTAGGCGCTATTATACAGGGCTTTCATCGGGAGGGTATCGGTGGTGAACATCTTTATATAGTTCGCCAGCCCCATCCACTTATAGTCGCCCAGGATGCTGTAGTCGGTCAGGCTGTAGTAGAAGGCAGCAAAGATGGGGTAGATGTTCAGCACGAAGAGGCGGATGAGCCAGGGCAGGGCAAATGCGATGCCCAGGAGCGCCTCCTTGAACGCCATGGACCGCACGATCGCGGACAACGGTTTGTGATGCCGGGTCTGCGTTGCTTGCATAATCGGGTCCTCCTAGCGAGCGCGTGCGCTCAGCGCACGTATGCACTGCGCGTACAGCGAAATCCGACATAGATGTTCGTCTCATCGGCCGGCTTGAACGAACGGTAGCGGGTGGAGGCGTAGAGCGGCTGCAGGCCCCAGGCGCCGCCCCGGTACACCCGGTTGTCGCCGCTCGCCGGTCCCTGTGGGTTGAGCGCCGGGGACTGAACGTAGTAGTCGGCAGCATAGCAATCGGCCACCCATTCCGCAGCGTTGCCGGCCAGGTCCAGCGCGCCGGCCCAGCTCGCGCCGGCAGGGAAGCCGCCGGCCGGGGCCGTTTCCTCGAAGCCGTCGTGCCACGCGCTGGCGCTGCCCGGCAGCCAGCAGCCATCGTCGCAGAAGTTCAACCGCGTGCCGTCGAACTCGTCGCCCCAGGGGAAGTTCAGCCCGTCCGGCCCGGCCGCCGCATATTCCCACTCGGCCTCGGTCGGCAGCCGTGCGCCGGCCCACTCGCAGTAGCCGGCCGCCTGCTGCCAGCTCACGTACAGCACGGGGTGGCTGGCATAGTCGGAGGCATGGAAGTAGTCGCTCCGCAGGTAGAAGCCCGTCTCGCTGGGCAGCGAGCAGGCCCCAGCCGCGACGCAGGCCGCATACTGCGCGTTGGTGACCTCCGTCCGGTCCAGCCAGAAGGCGTCGAGCGTGACCTGGTGGGCGGGCTGCTCGTCGTCGAACCACTGGCGGTGACAGACGGAGCGGCCCGGGCTGCAGGTGTAACATGCCCGGTTGTACTCGCTGCAGATGGCCGAGAGGAAGTCGACGCGGGCGTCGTCGCTGCCCATCGTGAATGTGCCGCCGGGAACGTAAACCATCGTCGCCTCATCGGCTGGCCGCATCCAGGTGTCGCCCAACGCGGCCGTGGCCGGCGGTGCCGCGCGCGTGAGGAGCGGCCGCAGCACGGCTACTGTCGCCACGGACAGCAGCACGATGCCGCCCAGCACTATCCACGGAAGCGCCGTCCTGGACTTCATCTCATGCGCCTCTTTACTCGAGATTGCGGATCAGCGACAGCTCGCCCGTCTGCGCGGCCCGCAGCACCGGCCCCATGTACTCGTCCACCAGGTCGGCGGAGAGCGCGACGGGCATGTTCTCCAGCTTGCTCTTGAGCTGCGGGTTCTTTGCCGCGGCCAGCGCGCGCGTGATGTGGTCATCGGTGAACCCGGGCACATCGTTCAGCCGGACCGGGAAGCCGATGCTCTCCTGGAAGGTCATCATGGCGTGCGCGACCGCGACCCCCAGCGCACGCCCTGCGAGTTGGGTCGTGCCCGCCGGTGCATACCCCGCAGTCTCGAAGATGCTCGCGACCAGTGCGAGCGGCGGCTGGATGGCCGGGGCGAACAGTACGGTGTAGTACGGGTTCATGATGGCGCACGCGCGACCGTGGCTCAGGATGTCCACCAGCGAGAAGCTGGTCAGGTGCGCGCCGTTCGTGCCGCCGATCATGATGGCGTACCCGCCGAGGTCGGTCGCCAGGCCAAGCGCCTCTCGCGCTTCTGCGGGCGGCTGGCCGTCCGGGGTCTCCGCCAGCACGACCGGCAGATAGTTCACGATGAGCGTGATGGCCGTCTGCGCGACGCGTGCCACGAGGTCATAGTCGGGCTTGCCAACCGCGCCGTAGAGCACCTCCAGCACATGCGAGAAGCCATCGAGCGCACCGTCTGCGGTCAGCGCACGCGGCGCGCCGAACGTCACCGCGTAGTCAAACACGGGCTGCGCGGGCACGATGGCCTCGTCCACGATCAGCTTCTTCTGGCCGGTGCTCAGGTCGGTGATGTTCGAGTATTTGGTCAGGTGCGCGCCGGAGCTGGCCGCAGTCTGGATCGCGACGTGGCCGCGCAGGGTCTTGCCCGTCTCCGCCAGCCGCCGGCTGACGAGGCCGGTGCCGAAGTAGTCCTCCACGGAGCCGCCGAGCGTGCAGAGGACCTCCGCGGCCTTGGTCGCGTCGATGGTGCTGCCGCCGCCGAAGCTGATGACGACATCCGGCTGTGCCGCGGCCAGCCCGTGGGTGATGCGCTCCAGGTCGTCGCGCGGGGCATTGGCCCGTGCGCCGTCCAGCTCACCGACCAGCGTGACGCCTGCGGCTGCCAGGGATGCGCGAATCTGGTCCAGGTACGGCTCCGCGCCGCCGAAGCGATCGCGGACGAGCAGCCCGCGGGCGCCCCCGTCGCCTGGGCCGAGCCGCCGCGTGGCCGGGCCGACGCGGGGCAGGACGTCCAGGCCGTGGATGTACGTCTCGCCCTTGAATTCGAGCAGCAGCTCACGCGCGGCCGTGAAGACGGCGGGCGCGGATCCGTGCGGGACGATTTCAGATTCGTTGACCATCGGGTGTCTCCTGTTCCAGGCGTTGCGCCGGGGGCTGGGGCGCAAGGACGGCCGTTGAGCCGCGCACAACCAGCGAAAAGTCGATCTCCAGCAGCACGGGGGGCCGGGGCTGCGCCGCGGGCTGCTCGATGCGCTCCAACAGGAGCGTAATCGCGGCCTCGGCCAGCCGGGCCTGGCTGCTGCGGATAGCGGTGATGCTCGGTCGCGTGAACGCAAACCAGTCCACGTCATCGAAGCACACCAGGGAAAGCTGTGCAGGCACGTCGACGCGCTGCGAGTGCAGCGTGCGCATCACGCCGGGCATGACCGCGTTGCTGGCCGCAAAGATGGCAGTCGGCGGCGCAGCCAGCTTCAGCAGGTCGAGGCAGGCCAGCGTGCCCCAGGTCGCGCGCAACTGATCGATCTTGACCAGTTGCGGGTCCACCGGCACGCCGAAGTCGCGCATGGCATCGGCATAGCCCTGCCAGCGGGCCCGGTTGCTGGAGAACTGCTCGTCGCCGCCGATGTAGCCGATGCGCCGGTGGCCGAGGGTGATGAGGTAGCGGGTGGCCGCGTACGCGCCCTGGGTGTCCTCGAAGGTGACGGTGTCCAGCGCATCGCCGGGCACCCGGCGCACGATGGCGACCGCGGGCGTCTCGTGCTCGGCCAGGTAGGCGAGCATGGCGCTGTCGAGCGCGGAGGGCACGAGAATGAGGCCGGCGACGTTCTGGCCCACCATGTCGTACAGCGTTTCGGTCTCGCCCGCCGGGTCATCCGCAGTCGGCGCGAGCAGCAGGTGATAGCCCCGCCGCATGAGGTTCTGGCTGATGGCATCTGCGAGCGCGGCATAGTAGGCGTTGGCGAGGCTCGGCACGACCAGCCCGACGACCCGGCTGCCCCGGCGGCGCAAGGCCCGCGCCTGCAGGTTCGGCTGGTAGTTGAGCGCGGCGGCCGCGTCCAGCACGCGCTGGCGCACGTCATCCGAGACCGTCGTCGCACCGCTGACCGCCCGCGAGGCGGTCGCAATGGACACACCGGCCTGCTCTGCCACATCCTTGAGCGTGATACGTCGCTTGGGCATCTCCGCCTGGCCGTTCTTCTGTGCGTTAGAACGTAATCGTCAGCCCGCCGTCCACGGTGATGACCTGGCCCGTGATGTAGGTCGCGTCGGGCCCCGCGAGGAAGAGCGCCACGCCCGCAATTTCCTCCGGCTCCGCGGCCCGGCGCAGCGGCAGGTGCTGGCCCTCCACATAGTTCTGCCGGAACCACTCGGTCTCCAGCTCGCTCACGCCGTTGACCACGCTCATGGCGGTGCGCACGAAGCCCGGCGCAATTGCGTTGACCAGGATGTTGCGCGGGGCGAGTTCGAGCGCGAGCCCGCGGCAGTACTGGTTGATGGCGGCCTTCGCCATCGCGTAGCCGCCGGAAAACGCCTCGGCGCGCTCCCCGTGGATGGAGGTCACGTGAATCACGCGGCCCCCGCCGGTCATCAGGGGCACCGCCATGCGAGTCAGATAGATGGCGCCGTCGAGCATGATATCGAGGCTGCGGCGAAAATCGGCCAGCGGCGCGTCGATCGTGTGCCCGGCGAAGGAGACGCCCGCGCAGTTGACCAGCACATCCACTCCGCCCCACCGTTTGCTGACCTGCTCTCCGATGGCCGCAGCGGTGGCCGGGTCGCTGTAATCGCCGGGGCAGACGAGATGCTCTCCGGGTGGGAACTCCGCCACGACGCGGCGCAGCTCCGCCTCGCGCCGCGCGGTGACGCACACGTGCCAGCCCTCACGGCCGAAACGCTCCGCGGTCGCCCGCCCGATGCCGGACGATGCGCCGGAGACAATCACGCGCTTGCGCTCTGCCATGTGCGCTTATCCCATCCAGCCGAGGTGCTGCGTCAGCAGCTCGCAGCCGTCCGCGGTGACGAGCACCACATCCTCCAGCCGCACCCCGCCCACGCCCGGCAGATAAATACCCGGCTCGATGGCGATGACCATCCCCTCGGCCAGTGGCATCGTGTTGTAAGGCACGAGCCGCGGCTCCTCGTGAAAGCTCACGCCCAGCCCATGGCCGGAGTGATGCGGGTAGACCGGGTAACCCGCGTCGCGGATTGCTCCGCGGAGCAGCGCGTCCAGGTCGCACGCGCGAACGCCCGGCTGCACCGCGTCGATGCCGCGGCGCAGCGTGTCGTGGACGACCATGTAGAGCTTGCGCAGCTCGGCCGGCGGCTCGCCCGCAAAGTGCGTGCCGCAGATGTCGCCCCAGTAGCCGTTGAGCCGCGGAACGATGTCCGCGATGACCGGGTCGCCCGCAGCCAGCACGTACTCGGCCGGCAGCCCGCCGATATCGCCCGTGCGCGGCCCGCCGACCAGGTCGGCCAGGACCGGCAGGCGGCCCCCCGCAGCGACCTCCAGCCGCGCCTTGAGTTGGCCCCACAGCGCGATTTCGCTGATGCCGGGGCGGACGGCTTCGGCCATCTCGGCCTGCGACAGGTCGCACAGCGCGAGCGCAGCGCGCAGCAGCTCGATCTCGGCCGGGGCCTTGACCGCGCGCAAGGCATCGAGCGCGCCGTCGAAGGGCGTCAGCTCAGCGCTGCCCAGCGCGGCCTGCACCGCGGGCAGCAGCGCCGCAGGGAGGAACCGGAGCTCGACCGCAACCTTGCCCGGCCCGCAGCCCGCAGACACCACGTCCTGCACGACTGCCGCCTGCCGCGCGACTACGTCCAGCGGCGCATCGACGGTATATCCGGCATATTCGCGGACTTCCGCGCCGCAATCGCGCAAGGCCGGGGCCTCCGCGTCGGACGCGATGACCGTCAGGCCGCCGTCCTGCCACCAGCCGAGCGCAGGCCCGCCCTCGAACGGGCTGGGGCCGGTCTGCATGGGGGGTGCATAGCCGATGAGCCAGGTGAGCGTCCAGGGGCCGGCGAGCAGCGCGGCCCGGCAGCCGCGGCTGCGGAGCGCCTGCTCGAAGCGACTGAGGTTGGCCTGGTTCATGGTGCGCTCCTGGATGTGGGCCGGGTTCAGCGGATGTCGGCGGTCGCGGCCAGCGCGTCGCGCAGGGCCAGCTCGAGATTGCGGTCCACCTCCGGCGGCAAGGGCACCGGCCCCGCGGTCGCCAGGATCTCCTGCACGCGCGCGTGCGCGAGGTCGTGGCCCATCGCCTTGCCCGCCTCGGTCCACTGCTCGATGGTCTGGCGGCGGAACAACTGCGGGAAGTAGAGTTCGCTGCGGAAGTGGCGGACGGTGTGGTCGCTGCCCAGGAAGCTGCCGCCCGGCCCCGCCTGCCGGATCGCGTCCAGCGCCAGCGTGTCGTCGTCCACCGTGATGCCGCGCAGGACGTGCCTGACCATGTGGGCCAGCTCGTCGCAGATGACGACCATCTCCTGGCAGCCATACAGCCCGAACGCCATGCTGCCGAGGCTCTGGTTGAGGTTGGCGCCCGCAAGCGCGTTGAGCAACATGCTCATCATCGCTTCGGACGCGGCCTCCGCATCGGGCGTCTTGCCCTCCACGCCGCCGCCCAGGCTGTAGATGGGCAGGCCGTAGTGCCGCGCCATCTGCGCCATCGCGGCCTTGCCGAGGTTCTGCTCCGGGCTGCCGTAGGTGCACTGCGAGGTCCGCATGTCGAACACATCCGTGTCCGGCTTGAGCACGACCGGTGCGCCGGGCCGGAGCAGTTGGGTCAGCACGACGCCGAACAACACCTCCGCGGCGGTCAGCGCCAGCGTGCCCGCGACTGTGGCCGGGCCGCTCGCAGCCATCATGGGGCCGGGCGAGTAGAGGATGGGCACGCCCGCCGCGACCGCATCCACGATGCCCTCGTTCATCTCCGCGACCTTGAGCGGCGAGACCGGCGTCACGATGCCCAGCACGCTGGGGTGCGCGGCCAGCTCCGCCTCGCCGCCGGATGCGGCCGCGGTCATGCCCAGCAGCAGTTGGGTGAAGCGGCGGTCCAGGATGTTGATGACGGTGGGCTTGGTCGTGTTGCGGAAGATGGCGTCGAAGTCGTGGAAGAAGATCTGGCCGGTGGGCTTGTCGCCCGACATGCAGAGGGTCTGCACGAAGTCGATGTTCGGCAGCGCGTGGCCGATGCGCGTGCTGGTGACCATGTCCGCGTGCGTGGGCGAGCGCGGCTGCCGGCGTTCGTAGTCGAAGAAGTACGGCTCCGAGGTACCGCCCATGCCCCAATACACGCGGCCGGGCTCCAGCAGTAGGTCTCGGGCGGGGTCGCGCCGCGCATGGAGCACAAATGACCCGGGCGCGGTACGGAGGGCCGCATCGACCATGTCTGGCGGGATGTGGATGCGCCGCGTGTCACGGTCGACCCGTGCGCCGCTGCGCGCCATGATGTCCAGGATGAGTTGCGACTCGCTCTCGATGCCGGGGTCTTGCAGGATGGCGAGCGCCGCGTCGTGGATGCGGAGCACGTCATCCTCGGGGAGTACGTTCAGCGTCCCCGCCAGGACGCTGCGCTGGGTCGCCGTGCTGGTCACCATCGTTTTTCTCCTTGCGGCAGCTTCGTGGTAGAGGGAGGAGGGATGATGAAATCGTTTTCAGATAACCCGTCTGCGATAGAGGCATCATACCGTACTTCGGAGCCGTTGTCAATAGGTTTTCTGCGTGTATTTCGTGCATTTTGGAACTCACAAACCCTTGACACTGCCTGGCGCGTGTGCTATCCTGTAATCGTTTTCTGGCAGCGGCACGCGCAGCTCCGGGACTTCGCCTTGCGGCCGCGCCCTGACACCCCTTTGGCCCCCGGAGGGAGGATAGCCATGACCCGGCCCAATGTCCACGCCGTCCATCGCGACTGGGATCGCGACTTCCCGCTGATTGTCCGCACCGAAGGCATCTACCTCTTTGACGAGGCCGGCCGCCGTTACATCGATGGCTCGGGCGGCTCGTCCGTCGTCACCAGCATCGGCCACGGCGTGGCGGCCATCCCCGAGGCGATGTACGAGCAGGCGCAGCGTTTCTCGTTCTACCCGGCCCACGCGTTCACCAACCAGGCCTTCCTCGACCTGTGCGACCTGATTGTGTCGCTCGCGCCCGGCGGGCTGCGCGATAACAGCCGCGTCTGGGTGACGTGCACGGGCACGGATGCGACCGACGATGCGGTCCGGCTGGCCCGGCAGTACTGGGTCGAGGCGGGCCAGCCGGGCAAGTTCCAGGTCATCTCGCGCTGGCAGGCGTTCCACGGCAACAACATCGCGGTCGCGGGCTTCTCCGGCCTGACCGGCCGGCGCAAAATCTTCCAACCGATGTACGTGGACTCGCCGCACATCCCGCCCGCGTTCTGTTACCGCTGCCCGTTCGAGAAGACCTACCCCGAGTGCAACCTGCTCTGCGCGCGCAGCCTGGAGACCGCCATCCGCCAGCAAGGGCCGGAGAACGTTGCTGCGTTCATCGCGGAGCCGGTCGTCGGCGCGGCGCTCGGCTGCGTGCCCGCGCCGGACGGCTACTTCCAGGTCATCCGCGAGATTTGCGACCGCTACCAGGTCCTCTTCATCGCAGACGAGGTGATGACCGGCTGGGGCCGCACGGGCAAGCTATGGGGCATCGACCACTGGGGCGTGACGCCCGACATCATCGCGACTGCGAAAGGCATGACCGCAGGCTATACGCCGCTGTCCGCCATCATCGCCTGCGACGACATCTGGGCCGTGCTGGAGCGCAACCACTCGCCGTTCAAGGCCGGCCACACGCTCAACGCCAACGCGGTCTCCTGCGCCGGGGCCATCGCGGTCATCAACTACGCGCTCGAGCATGACCTCACCGCCAACGCCGCCGCGCGGGGCGAGCAGGCGCTCGCGGGCCTGCGCAGCCTGATGGCGCGGCACCCCGGCATCGGGGACGTGCGCGGCCGCGGCCTGATGTTCGGGTTCGAGCTGGTGCAGGACCGGGCCACCCGTGCGCCGTTTGCGCCGGGCCTCAAGGTCAGCAGCCAGGTGGAGCAAGCCGCGCTCCGGCACGGGCTCGTCACCTACCCGTGCACCGGCACGGTGGAAGGCGTGCTGGGCGACATGATGCTGCTTGCGCCGCCGCTGGTCATTACCGAGGCCGAGATGGCCGAGCTGCTGGCCATCCTCGACGTCGCCCTCGGGGAGGTCGAAGCCGCGCTGGGCGTCGCATCGGCTCCTGCACCCGCGCTCGCGGCCGGGTGATGCGATGGCATCAGACCAGCCGGCAGCCAAGCGAGGACTGAAGCTCGCCATCTGCGTGCAGACCGACGAGGCGCCGCGGCCGGTGCCGGTTGCGTTGTTCTCCGGCCCCCTGGCCGAGCGCGCGCGCAAGGCGGCCGCGGCCGGGGCCGATGGCCTGGAGTTGATGCCGGTGGACCCCGCGCGGCTGGACGCCGCGGCCGTCCGCGACCTGCTGGCGGAATACGGACTGGCGGCCGCGGCCATCGGCAGCGGCGCGATCGCCTTCTCGACCGGGCTGACACTCCTGCACGCAGACCCCATCATGGCTGAACATGCCCGGACTCGCCTCGCAGACCTGATCGACTTCGCCGCAGCCGTCGGCGCGCCGGTCGTGACGGTCGGCAGCCTGCGCGGTCGCGCGGCTGCCGCGGGACCCGCCGGCCGCGCTGAGCTTGCCCGTGTGCTGGCCGCGGCCAGCCGGCACGCCGGCGATGTGGGCGTGCGGCTCGCGCTGGAGCCGGTCAACCGCTACGAGCTGGACCTGATTCACACCGCGGAAGAGGCGCTGGCCTTCGTGGCCGAGATCGGCCATCCCGCGCTGGGGCTTGTGCTCGATACCTTCCACATGAACATCGAGGAGGCCTCGCGCACGGAGCCGTTCCGCGCCGCGCTCGCTGCGGGGCGTCTGTTCCACGTCCACGTCGGGGATAACAACCGCCTGCCGCCGGGCCGCGGACTGATCGACTTCGCGACGATTGTGGACACGCTGCACGGGGCCGGGTATCATGGCTATCTGTCCGCCGAGTTGCTCGCTGAGCCGGACGGCGACACAGCGGCGCGCCAGACGCTCGACCATCTGCGCCCGCTTGTCGCGCGGGCGTCATGAGCATCCTGAGCGGGTGAACGGCTCACCGCTGTTGACGGTCTAAGGCCAGTCGAAGGATGCACCCACAGGCAGCTGCCCCTTCGACTGCGCTCCCCAGCCAAGCTCAGCTTGGCCGGTCGCTCCGCTCAGGGTGCTTCGCTTCTGCCTCCAGGCTGGAGCGCAGTATAGGGGGCCGCGAGCGATCACTATCCCCTAAGGAACCGGTGACTTGGAGGAGGAACCCATGAAGTTGAGCTGTCTGCCGGTCTCGTTCTTTGCCGACCTGGCCGCGGGGCGGATGCCGATTGCCGAGTGGGCGCAGATGGCCGTGCCGCTCGGCTTGGACGGCATCGACCTGAGCATCGCGTGGATCGCGGACCGTTCGCCTGCCGGGCTGGCCGCGCTGCGCCACCAGATCGAGGATGCGGGCACGCGTGTGGTCATGCTCACGAGCTACACCGACTTCACGCATCCGGACCCGGCGCAGCGTGCAGCCGCGCTCGCGGACGGGGAGGCGATTGTCGGCGTGGCCGCCGCGCTCGGTGCAGAGTTGCTGCGCGTGACTGCGGGCCAGGGCCGGCCCGAGACCGGCCGCGCCGAGGGGATCGAGTGGGCCAGCGCGGGGCTGCGCAGCCTAGCCGAACGCACCGCCGGCTCCGGCGTGACGCTGGCCTACGAGAACCACAGCAAGCCGGGCGTCTGGACGTACACCGACTTCTGCGAGCCGCCCGACATCTTCCGTGAGATCGCCGCCCGGACGGAGGGCGCCGGCATCGGCATCAACTTCGACGTCGGCAACGCGGCGACCTTCTCCGATGACCCGGTTGCGCTGCTGGACGCGGTGCTGCCCCGGGTGGTCAGCATCCACGCATCGGACAGCGCGCGGCGCGGCAAGCTGCAGCACGTCCTCCTGGGGACGGGCATCACGCCCTATCCGGTGTTGTTCGGGCGGCTGGTGCGCGGCGGCTGGGACAAGTGGATCTGCATGGAAGAGGCATCGTACGGGGGCGTGCCGGGCATCGCGGCCGCCGCCAGGTTCGTCCGCACGACTTGGGCTGTCGCCCAGTCGGCAGCAGACTGAAACGATCTCACGCAAAGACGCAAAGAGCGCCAAATAGCCGATCCGAAGAATGCGTAGCGTAGGGCCTTGTGCCCGTCAGCACGCCCACAAGGGGCTAGGCTACCGGTGTTTCTTCCATCACACAGGTGCATATGGGCAAGCGCGTTATCTATCTCAGCACGGTCACCGGCATCACGGCGCAGTTCACCGAGCTGTCGCAGCGCCTGCTGCCGCCTGAGACCGAGGTGTGGCACATCGTCGACGAGATGCTCGCGCGGCTGGCCGTCAGCCAGGGGCGACTCTCGCCCTTCTTCTACCGCCGCGTGGCCGAACATGCGGTCGCGGCGGAGGCCGCGGGCGCGGATGCTCTGCAGGTCACCTGTTCCTCTCTCTCGCCGTGCGTGCCCGCGGCGGCCGCGCAGGTCGGCATACCGGTGCTGGCGGTGGACGAAGCAATGGTGGACGAGGCGCTGCGGCAGGGCGCGTGCATCGGGATCGCGGCAACCGCGCGCACCGCGCTTGAACCGCTGGCCGCGCAGGTGCGCAGCCGGGCGAGCCGCCTGGGCAAGCCGGTGGATGTGCAGGCAGTCCTGGCAGAGGAAGCCTATGCAGGGCTGGTGTCCGGCGACCTGGCGCTGTACGATCGGGTCGTGATCGGCGTGCTGGAGGACCTGCGCCGCAGCACCGATGTCGTGCTGCTGGCGCAGGCGTCGATGGGCCGCGCCGCGGATGCGCTGCCGCCGCTGCCCGGCGCCGCACCCATCCTCGCCAGCCCGCCGTTCGCGCTCGCGCGGCTCAGGCGCGTGCTGGAGGGCGGCTGAAGCTGTACTCCTCATGCTGACAAGGTGACCAGGAAAATGTTGAAGCCCCAACGCGTCGTCATAAACTTCGAAGGCAAGGATTACATCTGGTCGGGGACAGACTGGTATGAGGCAAAGACATGGCTGGTGCCTCCGGCAACAGTGATCAGAGCACTCAATGCAGAGATTGCCATAGCCCTGCAGCAGCAAGATGAATCGATCACCAGAGTGCCAGAGCTAATCGCTGCGGCATGCGCGGCGCGCGATGCTCAACAACTGGTGAGAGCTGAACAGCTCATTCGGCGGGCCCTGGTAAGGGAGCCTGCTAATCTCGCTGCACGAACGGTGCTGTGCTCAGTTTTGCGGGCGTTTGGTCTGCCCCATAAGGCATTGGAAGAAACCCATACGTTCCGTAATGCTAACAACCCGGCGCTTCACACCACCCGAGCCGCTGCGTTGTGCGATCTGAGGCGCTGGGAGGAAGCGAAGCGCGAGATTGGCCGAGCACTAGCTGTCAGCAACGATGTCGAAGCCTTCAACGTCGTTTGCCGTATAAGGGCGGCTGCACCCGATCTGTACCCTGAGTAGATGAGGTGCTCGCAACGAGAGTCTTGGAGCATACCTAAATCAGATCATGCTTTTGCCCTATGGAGTCGGGGTGGGTGTCAGCACGATCACCGTGGTAATAGTCCCTCCGCCATCAGAAGGCATCAGCACGAGCCAGGCGAGGAGCACGAGCATCACTGCGAAGCTCGCTATCAGCAGCCCATGTGACCAGTGCAGCCACCGGCGCTTTTTCCGTACGGTGCTGAAGTAGGTTGCGCGTAGGTCGACCCAGGCTTCTTCGCTCCAGTCATCGAGGTCTGCGCCGGCCCGCGCGCGCGGCACGAACACCATGCTGGCACCGAACAGCGATGTCAGCCAGATCAAGACGGGCAGGAGGACGGCGAGCCGCGCAGCCCCGGTCACCAGCGTGCGGACGTCACCCAAGGCCACGACCGCAAAATAGGCAGCCTGGAGCGCACCGGTCAATGTCACGAGTTGCTTCGCAGCAGCCTCCACGCTCTTGATGGCCTCAAGTGGCGCTTCCTGGTGGATTTTCCTCCAGTAGGCCGTGGCAGCCGCGATGTCCGCCTGCTGATTGAGGCTGGGCGGTACACCTTGTTTCATGGCAGGCATATCAAGGCCGTCGCCCATGCAGCGGGAGAGCGTCATCTCCGCCGAGCGTGGGCAGACGTTGGCCCCAGCCGTCCGGAACCGTAACGATGTTCGGATGCTGTCGTGCGCAGTACACCAGGTGTTCCTTCTGGCGTGCGTTGGCGTGCGTGGCCCTATCCGGCACTTCAACCCTGACCTCAGTGGCAGGCTGGCCGGCGCAATCTTCATGCCAGCACTCAATCTGAAGGGAGATCTGCGGCATGGTGATGGCTCCTCTTACATGAAGTGTACGAATCCTCGATCGTAGAGTGCGGCGACCAGCGATAACCCCTCCGCACCGAATTCCGCTTCGATCTCTGCCAATGTGGCCTGTCCGTCGAGTCGCGCCAGAACGGGCCGTGCAGCATGTTCGGCGGCTATGAGCCGGTTGCCCTGCAGGAGGGCCAGCCCCCACGGCTCCTCGCGGATGTTCAGACGGGCGTGCGGGCGCCAGGCGGGGTGCACGTGCAGACTGACGGGCGGCGGCGCGGGCGGGGCAGCGCCGGGTCGGGCCAGCGGATCCACCGTAGTATCATGCGCCGCGGCTACCGCATGGCAGCCGCCGTGGCAGGTGGCGAGGCGGGCGCAAGTTCGGCAGGCGGTAGCCGTCAGTCCGGCGCGGAAGGCCTGCATCGGCGGCGACAGCCATGCGTCTTGTACGGATGCCTCAAGAAGGCTGCCCTCAGTGAAGTCCACGTGCGTGCAGGCTTTCATGCGCCCCCATGGATCGATGGCGCACAGAGCGATGCCTGCCAGGCAGCCGACCGAGGAATTCGCGATGAAACACTGTGGGATGCAGTTGCCGAATTTCACCGGCGCGCCTTGCCCCAGCAGCCTGTCGATTGTCACGACAGCCTCGCGCAGCTCAGCTTCACCGGGGGTGAGTTCGTTGGGTTCGGCGGTCAGATAGCGGTTGAACACGACTTTGGTTGCGCCGAGCGTCTGGGCCAGGTCCACGACTGCCGGGAGTTCGGTCAGGTTGCGGCTGTGAATGACGGTGCTCAGGTTGACTGCAAGGCCGGCCGCGGTCGCGCGGCGGATGTTGGCGCAGGTTTCTTCGAATGATCCGGGGACGCCGGTGAATGCCTCGTGGGTGGCAGCCATCGCGCCGTGCAGCGAGATGAGCAGGCCGACCAGCGCGGGCGAGTCCTGCAACCGCGGCAGGAGCTGCTGCGGAGCGATCCAGCGCGCGTTGGTGAAAAGGGAGTATTCGAGATTCAGTGCGTCAAGGTGATCGAGGATGGCGAAGAAATTCGGGTGGAGAGTGGGTTCGCCGCCGGTGAGCTTGATGCGGCTGGCATAGAGCGCGATTTTGTCCAGAATACCGATCCATGCCTGCCCGTCCAGGGGCGGCTCCAGCTTGCTGCGCGTCGACGCGTCGAGTCCATTCGGACAGCCGGCGCAGCGGTTGTTGCAGGCCGGCGTCAGCTCGAGGGCGTAGAACGCGGGGGCAGAAAGGGTGCGCAGCATCGGACCTTGCTACTCGCAGGCACAGTCGTTATCGATGCTGCGCGGCGACTTCAACTTTCTGGGAGGATCTGTGATTTTTTCGTCCAGGACGAGACACGTAAGCCTACCATTGTGCAATAGTGATCCAATGAAAGGTAATGATAACGGGTTTCTGCGTTGTTTTGCGGATGGCTGCTTACCTGAGACCTCGGACTTATCTGCGTTAGCCGACGCCGCGCCGGGTCTTTCACGATGTGCGGCCTCTGATTCGTTGCTATGCTTGGGCGACATGATGCAAACATCCCTCATGGTGGAGCGTGCCGAACGACTGAAAGACGCCCGCCCCGGCAGCGGGACAACGAGAGCGGAAAATGGGGTGGAGCTGCGCCGAGCACCAGTTCGGCGATCCATTTTCAGATCAGAGCTTGCATTTGGCCTGGTCGATCTGCCCGGAGTCTTGCGCTCGCGACCCCTCAGATGCTGATCAAGCCTGCCATTGATATGTTGGTCTCACGCTCGAAATCACTGATAGCTTGACGCGCTTCAAGAAGGCTCTCTCTGCTGAGCGTACTCATGCGACGGTAGATGGAAGCCAATGTTTCATGCATCTTCAGGGAGTTCGGTGAGTATTTCTGGAAATAGGCAACGGCGGTTGCATAGTGGCGCGCCGCTTTTCGTACGAGGTCATTCTTTTCTACAGGGTCAATATCCTGCGCTAGAGCCCTCCGCAGAGTGCGGACACCGCGGCTGAGTTCGACTTTGCCCAGGGCCAACCACCACTCTTCCTGCGCCTCCGCGCGCTTGATCATTTGTTGATCGGTCAGCCTGTATCCCTCAGGTGCATCTTGAGTGATCTGGTCGAGCAGCTCATCGCCCCTCCGCACATAGCTTTCCCGCCTCTGCTCATCAGCTTCATAGAGTTGTGAACGATCATGGAATACCTGGGAGAGGTCATCTAGGGCGTCGATGCGCTGCAGAGTCAGACATTGCTCTTCGGAGCACCTTGCTGCCAATCCCAGGTAATCTTCAGCACTGCCGTACAGCTTCTCGGCTTGCGCCAGGAGTTTATCCTTCTGACTTCGTGTCCTTGCATTCCGGTATTGAACCTGAACCAGCCAGGCCCAATCGCAATAGAGGCTGCCCAACTCATCATACACCTCGATCAGGCGTGTGGGCTCTTCGACCTGAGACTCGAAGATTGCTTGCGCTGCAACCAATTCGCGCTCAGCCATTCCGAAGAAGGTTGTTGCCTTTTCGATAGTGTAGGTCTGGCTTTTCCAGAGGTCACCTTGCCTTCGTAGCGCAAACCCAAGTGCTAGGCGCGCCAGACCAATGCCACGCGGGGAGCCAAGACTCTGGAAATGCCGCAGCGCCTTGCGGCACCATGCTGCGCCAGTAACAGGCTTGCCGCTATGAACAGCAGATAAGCCAGTAGCATTTTCGCTCAAGCCCAGAGGATAATCAAGTTTCAATCTCGTGTTAATGCCCACTCCTTTTTCCAGATGCTTCGCCGCCTCTTCCCACTGTCCTTTCAGACCATAGAGGAAGCCCAGGTTGGTTTCTGTCGTCGCCAGATCACCCTCAGTGTCAGCACCCTGGCCGTCGGTCAAACCTTCCGGGACCCGGAATAGCTCGAGGGCGAGTTCATATTCCTTTTGCGCGGCCTGGTAGCGTCCATGCAGACGATGGGAATAGCCCAGAAAGTTGTGTGCCTGGCCGAGGACGCGATCGCGCCTTGCTTGTAGGACCCTTTCTTCGGGGTTCCATTGCTCAAGCTCGTGAATGGCCTTCATCAGAGTGTCAGTACTTTCGGCTTCGCTCATCTTGCTGTATATCATGGCCTGTGCATAGCTGACACGGAGCGCACCACGGTAGATAACGTCGCCGTTAGCGAACCAGGGATGGTTGTCATCCACCAGTCGGCGGCCGATGTGCGCTGCCTCTGGATTTTGACCCTTGGCGATGTAGCGCTGCACCCAGCGCAGGGCGGCATCGCGGTTCAGGTCATCCGCGCTGGGCAGAGTCTTGGCCGAATCAGGCAAGGTCGGATCATTGATGAATCGCAGCAACTCATCGCGCAGGGCCATATCGTGGCTGAGGTTGCCCGCTGCAAGGGCACGATCGGCGAGTTCCTGGTATCTGGCAAATCCTGCACGCCCATCCCTCCGCAGTTCGTAGTAGAGTCGCTCTAACTCTAAAGCGAATGCTCTCTCGCTCTGCTTCGCCCCGATAAGCTTGTGGTCATAGTAGGCCACGACACTGTCCAGGAGTGTATCGGGGTGTTCTCCCAATCCATGTATGTTATATATGCGCGCTAGCTCATCGTGCAGGAATAATCTGGCAGACTTCGGATGTGTCTTGACAAAGGCAAAATCCTTCATGTCCTCCAGATAACCCACGCACTGTTCACGCGTCCACTTTGATTCCAGACGGCGCAACAACTCAACGTCAAGACCTTTTCGCGCCAGGGCCATGTAACGAATCAGAACTCTGTGTTCTGGACTCAGGCACTGCCGTAGCGCATCAGCGAATTGAATGTCAAGATCCTGATCGTCTTGCGCGGTAATGAATCCCCAAGGATCCTCAGGCTCACCATTGAAACACAACTCGATCGCCAGGCTCAGCCGGATGGGCTTACCGCGGGTGATCTTCTGGAGCCGTTGGATTTGGACGTCCGTCAGCTCACCGAGCTTGGGTTCTTTGTCGGATAGGCTTTGCACATACTCCTTCGTGGCGTCGAAGTCAAGCTGATCGAGCTTATACTCCTCAGAGGACATCCCCGAGGTATCCGGTTGAAATGCCAGTGGCGGCCGCGAGGCAGCCAGGACCAGTGTGTTGGGCAATCTGGGCAGCAGGGCCATCAGCCAGGCCCGCACGCCCAGTTCTTCTTTGCCGAGTTTGCACAGTTCCTGGACCGCGTCGCTCTCGTGTTGCATGACCTCAAGCGTATCGAAACGCAAAAGCACTATCTGCTGTGCAGCTAATGCACGATAGTCATTGGTGAAGGCGTCTGTGGCTTCCTGTTCCAGTTTCTGCAGATCGGTCACGGGGAGGCCCGCGCGCTGTCTGGCTTCCAGGTTTCGGGCGGCCGCGCGGTATGTGTTGAACCACTTTTGGTCTGAATCCAGGCTTTCTGCAAGGCCATTACGCAGCCCTTCCACACTATGAAACTCGGAGTGATAAAGGTCTATAATGTCTCGGCACAGGACAGGCCCCGCATGATCATCAGCGATCTTTTTTGCCTCTTCAAGGAGGCGCGTCTTGCCGATCCCGCCTTGACCGGTAAAGAACATGGCCTTTGTGCCCCCGTGTAGGCTTGAAAGCGCCTTCGCGATCCCGTTCAACTCCCTGCTTCGGCCACAACACTTGGCCCTTGGGGCAAACTGTCCCTCGCTGTTACTACTAATAGCAGAAGCATTGTTTGATGTGCTCATCCTTGCGCGCCTTCCTCTTTGACCTGCGCATCCCGCTCGTTGATCAGAGCGGAAATCCGTGTGTTGATATCCTCGCGTATCTCATACGGCAGGATGTTGCGGCTGTTCTGAAGTTCCTCATCACGTTCCAGCAGGTGCCGGAAGGTGTCGGCCCCGTCGGCGCTCAGGTGTGCTGGGTCCAGATACTGCTCGATGAAATCTTGGATGATGACTTGTTTGAGCTCCTCTGCACCAGCACACACCTCCCGCCGCGCTACGTGGTAAAGTATCTCTAGCAGATACAGGGGCTGATCCAGTGGGTTGCGTTCGACCGCCTGGCTGTAGAACGCGAGAGCGGTCTTGTGTCGCCGCTGGAAGTCAGGAGGGTCCGCCTTCTCGATGCGCAGGTCGATGATGCGGCGCAGCGGCTCGCCCACGACATAGCCATGTTTCTCAGAGCTCCACCAGACCAGCCCTGTGCGCTGCAGATCCTCGAATAGCAGGAGGAACTCCCCGTCACTGCGCCGGCCAAGGGCATCGGATTGGAGATCACGCAGAATCTTGCGGGCCGATTCGATATTGAAGCGCCGTACTGCGGCGAGGCACCGGATGATCTTGCGGTCCGCACTCTCCGCCGCCTTTAGCAGCTCGTCCTCGACCTTTCCCAGCAGCACTTTGACTTCATCCAGGTGTTCCTGCTCGAAATCAGCTGCCGACTGGGCTGATCGGTAGGTGATGTTAAGCGAGGCGCCGATGACCTGGCTGGCGTAGGGATGGCCGAACGATAGACGGTAGACGATATCCGCCAGTTCGGGTGGATAGTTGAGCTTCTGAAACTGTTCTCTGGTGGTGGCTTTGTCGAAGGGTTTAAGTTCGAAAGATTTTAGGCGTTGGCGCACAGCCAGGTCGCGCCAGCGCGGGAGCTCGCGGCGGCCGGCCATCACGACGATCACCTGATCGGTGCGGATCAGCGGCGCGATGAGCTCACTCCCCAGCCGTAACTGATCCTCGTGCGCCAGCTTCTCTGCCGTGTCGCAGAGCAGGAGCAGCGCGTAGTCACCTGTCAGGCCCTTCAGAAATTCGATTGCCGCCGGCAGGTTGCCCGGCGCAGGCAGCTCCTCAGCCGCCTGCTGCATCTGCTCCCGCGCTTGCCGCACCAGGCTATCGGCCAGGGCCGCATCCTGCAACCCGGTTGCGTTGGAGAGCGTCGAGTCTTCGAAGTCCAGCCAGAGGCAGAGCACGCCGCGCTTCTTGTGCGTCCGCGGAGCTATCTGGCGGCTCGCTTCTTGTAGCTGCTTCAGGAACCAGGTCTTGCCGACACCCTGCAACCCCCAGATATGGATCACCGAGGGCGCGGCGATAGCCCCGCCCGACCACAGGTTGTCTTCCAGGCGACTGGTGATGGTGGCAAGCTCGCGTTCGCGGCCAACGAAGTATGCGGGGCTATATGTGGCTTTCTCTAATGAAATGGCAGGTGTAGATTTCGCTTTTCGGGGCATGTGTGCTTCTCCAGATACGCGATCAACAGTTCGTACTGTGTCTGCTCCGCTTCGTACCGATTAATCAGTTGTTGTCTTGAATAGGGGTGCCTGAGCATCGTCATCGGCGTGCAAGTACACAGTCGGCATCCACCACGCACCCGTGTTCTCTAGTTTCTTACGCACCGCGCGCATTGCGGTTGCGATGGAGCCGTTAGTGCTCAAGTGGTCATAAAGAGTGTCAACGAAGTCCTGACGAATCATGGGTACATCGAAGATGGGTGCCTGCATCCCTAGAACGCACCTGACACCGGCTGTCAGGAGCTTTTGAGCTGCGCCCATCGTACCGCGATTTGTGTCGGCCGGAAGGGCTGAGTTACAGGCATACAATACCACTAGGGCCAGATTGGTCCAGCGTGAGGTTAGTTCCACCAGCTCCGAGACAGTGAGGGGAGCTAAGGTGTTGTCAGTACTGCTTTGCTCAAAAGCCAGGATGGTTTGTGCGTCGCCTGTCAACCGCTTTCCGCATTCGGGACAACGCTCCCTGTCAACACTTTTCCATTTCCGGCATGTGATGCACCCCTTGACTTGCATGACATGACCGTCGAAATGGATGGCAGAGATCTCGGGATCGTTTTCGAGACGACGCCGTAACTCTGCGATGGTTCGCACGGTGTCATGTTTGGCATCCACGAAAACGTGCTCGGTCACAGTGCTCACAGCGACTCGATTGCCTCTGTTATCTTCGTTGATTAGGCTGGCTGCGGGATCATCTGCATCATACCCAGGCCAGATGTCTTTAGCCAGCACTGGCCTAGGCGCGACATAGAGGACCCGCAACGGTCGCTGACCGGCGTGGTTTTCCTCACAGTCATGGAGATGCCGGGTCAGGCCGACTGATTGGAGCAGAAGGCTGTTGCTCCGGTACGTAATGAGCTCCCAGGGAAAGCAGGCAAGGAGACTATCTTCTTGCCTGAGAAGAAGCTGAATATCTGCCGCGAGGTTAGTGTTCCAAAGGTCTTGGATGAAGTCCTTGGATTGGCTTAGGACTTCAAATAGCTTTACGCCAACAAGTTGACGGATTGCCGGGTTTACTCTCGAACTGCGCCCCTCCCGTAGTTTTTGGTTTCTGAGGTAAGACCAGTCCTTGTCTTTGAAATACGCTTCATCTTGACAGTTTTGATCCAGCGCCTTGCGGAGGATACTCAAGGGCGGGTTTACATCCTGGCGTTTTAGCGTATAGGGCAGGTCAGCCTGGAGTGGCGCATGTTTTCGAACTCTAGGTTCCTCGTACCTGATGTAGGCTTTTGTAGGATTCTCTTCCAGTAGACTCATTTCGATTGTTAGTTTACGTCGAGCTGAAGGCGGACCTGAGACAGCGGTAGAAGGAGTGTTTGGAACTATTTTTGCGTCTGCAGCTATCTGACTACATGGCAAAGTGGCATCTGAGATAGGTTGGGGCAAATTCTTGCGCCCAGGTGCTGTCTGGCTAATCCCACTCAATGACAAAGGAACGGTTGCACTAACGGAAGTTGACGCGGGTAGCGGTACGGGCGTGGTAAAGGATTGCCATGCCTCAAGGGTCAAAGGCACAATCGGCAACTCCGTGCGCCCTAATAATGCATGGATGATGAGGTTATGGGCGCTGGTCAGCAGCTCCCGCGGCGTGTGGACTTGCTGCGCAAGTGCAAGACTGACGTCGCCTCCTACGTGCAGAATTAGCTCTTCTGTGGAGAATTCGTTTAGACCTTGGTTGCGGCGCCAATCGCAAGCCCACGTCAGACGCTGGAGCAGTACGCCGCGCAGTTTTATCGCATTCCAAGACAACTCTTGAGCAAAAATGGGTTCGGTCTTGGGCAGCCGCTGCACGATATCGGTTGCAGAATAGGTGCAAGGCAGAAAGAACTTGATCCAGACTCTGGATTCTGGCACAGACATCCCTTGTAGGCTAGTGAGGAGATACGCCAATTCATCAAGCGAATAGGTTAGCTGCTGATCCAGGATTAAATAGAAAACTCCAGTCTTTTCTGACTGGAGATGCTCGCGAGCTGCTTCGGCGGCTGAGTCTATGTCATTGTAGATGCCGAGCGATTGGCTGCCAAGCTGGTGGTCTGCGTAACGGGCGAGGGTTGTGCGGCCGCTGCCTGGGGGGCCCACGTAGATTCCGTACTCTGGATGCAGAAGGCGCTGAGCCACTTCTTCGGGCTCCGGGCGAAAAATCTCAAAATTGGCCGCATCGCCTAGGTTTTCGGATAGGATGAGAAGGTCTTCAAGGAGTTGACGATCTGCGATTTCTTCGGCGCGGAGAAAACCGAACGGGTTGCGGACGCGCCCACTGTCAGGGTCGACAAAGCCGGCGTTGTAGAGCCACTTGTTCAGCAGTGACAACCGGGTCTCGGCTCCCATCGATGGATGCTCCAACCACATAACCGCACGGTGCAGGGGAAGATTGCCAACGAACTCTGGAGCGGAGCACGCCCAGAAAGTCAGCAAGCGCAGCAGTGCAAGAATTATAACGTAACGATTCAGAAATGCAAACATTCACATACTCTATCGGTGTCATGCGGAGGTGAGGCGCAGGCGGCGGAGCAAACCCAGCAGTGAGTTAATGCCGAGGCTCCGTGCCTCGGGATCCTTCGATCTGTGGATCGCCTGGCACGGAGCCTCTGACAGTGAATTCTATGAGTCTCACCTCCTTTTGCATCAGTCAAGGCCCTCCGGAGAGGGGCGCTGCTTCAATTGCCGTGTGTTCGTCTAATCGCACCACCTCCTTTCTCTGTTGTTTGGCGGGTTTCGGCTCGTCTGGAGCCTTGAGATTCATTCGTATAGCCGCTCTCCTTTCTGTTGTTGTGGTGTTTGCCAGGCTTTCTATCGGCTCCGCTATGGGTCTGTGATCCTTGCGTTCATCTGTCTCCTTTATACAACAGCCGCGTGTGCATGTCATGACCGCGCGTTGACAAAGCTATGACAGATTGGCACAGAGATCGCTGGTGGATGGCTAGCGGTGTAGGTGGTTAGCGGGCAGCGTGTGGGGCCGCAGTGTACTTGAGGCGAAACGCGTTTGTCTCGGTCAGGAGATAGATGGGGGTGCTGGGGTAAGGCTCGATTTTCTCGCGGATGCGCCGCACCAGTCGGCTGATAGCCTGATCGGTGATCCCATCGGCCGCTTCCCACACCTCGGCGGCCAGATCGTTCTTTGCCTGGTAGCCGCCGGCCTGCCATAGAGCCTGCAGGAATCTGTGCTCCAGTGGGGTCAAGCGAACCTCATTGGCGCCGATGAATACGAAACATGGCTCGTGGGGGATGCGCAGCGCAGGCGGCGGGTACTCCTGCAGGAAGGCTTCCAGAGCATGCTCCCAATCTTCCTGGGTCAGCAGCAGGCTGTTCGTCGAGTTGCGGACGTGTGTCTCAAAGAGCAGCGCGGCCAGCCGCAACAGCCGGCGCGGGGAGCCGCCCGCCCAACGCACGAGCTCCTGTTCGATGTTTTGTTCGAGCGGAGATGCACACACCTGCGCCATGGAGCGAATCGTGCCGTTGCTGAAGACGGTCAGGCGGCGGGCGAGCACTTCCGCCAGATCGTACGGGGTCCAGATCAACTCCTGCACAGGCAGCCTGTCCTGACGGAAGCCAGCATACATCAGAAACTGCGTCTGCATCGAAGCCGGTACAAAGAAGAGGAACGATGCGCCCTGCGTTTCAAGCAACTTGAGATTGCTGATCAGGGGCGCGACGATTTCCACTGCGGTGTTGGGTCTAGTCGCGGTAGCACTGGTCTCATCGAGCCGGTCAACCAACACATGCACGTGTCGGATGCCGGTTGCCAGCGTCAACTCGACGAAACGCGCAAACAACTCGACGGGCGAGCTGGCGGGCGCATGGATTTCACCGCCGAAGTCCACCGCATCGGCCAGCCAGAGCGCCACGGGTGCGGTGCAGCCTTGCGCCTGGAGCAGAGCTGTGAGTGTGTGGTTGCGGACGCCAGTGCGAAACGCCTTCCAGTCCGCGGCAAAGCCGGGTGCTGCCAATTGTAAGGTGTCGTAGAGCGACTCGGCGGCAAGCGCCTCGCCTGCCAGTTCGTGTAGATACCAGGTGAGCGAGGATTGAGCCGAAGGCTTGAGCCGTGTGAGCAAGGCGGGATCCTGCAGAAACGATGCCAGGAGGCCCTGCATGCCTTTCTGCAGGATGCGGTTGATGTGATGGGTAACGGTGCAGTAGCCCTGCTGCTGATACTCCTCCACCAGAGGTTCCCAGTCGGTGATTGAGATCGCCAGGTCGGATGCGGTGGGTGACTGTGGCCGGCACTGCTGCTGGAGCATGATCCGGTAGGCCGTCTTGCCACTGCCGCGCGGTGCCACGAGCAGGGTACTCTGCATCCGGTTGGGGAAGGTACGCAAGAGGGGAAACTGGCCTGTGTCGACGAATAGTTCTGCGAGGAGCGCAGCCTCACGTTCGGCTTCGCTGGTGCCAAAGGGATTGCCCTCGCGGAAGCCGACCTGTGCAAGCCAGGCGTCAAGTGACGATGACATGCTGTGCCTCGAGAGAGAAGCTCCCTGGGGTCTGAACAGACCACGCCATCAGAGTGCAGTGCTGAAGCTATGTCGCCCAGTGTACCACACAATCGACCATTTGCGCGTGCGGACATGCAGAGGATGGGCGCAACCGGAGTCGAGGCTTCAGCCGACCCGCGCGCGGCCGATGCCGCTGAGGCCGAGCAGCAGCGCGGCCAGCAGCGCGAGCACGCCGCCGAAGATGAACGGGGCGGAGGGCCCAAAGCCCTGCCAGCCGCCCAACCCCTGCCACAGGATGCCGGCAATGGCCGACGCCGGAAAGTCCAGGATCCCCAGGATGGCGTTGTACGTGCCGTAGGCTGTCCCGCGCAGCGCCGCGGGCACCAGGTCCGCGACCAGCGCCTTCGCCGTGCCGTAGGCCAGGCCATAGTACAGCCCATAGAGCGCATACAGCGCCCAGATGTGCCAGGCTGTCTGCGCAAAGCCGAACCCCAGGTAGATCAGCGCATAGGCCACCCAGCCGCCGATGATAATCTTGCGCCGCCCGATGCGATCCGACAGCGCGCCCGCGGGCGTGGAGATGACCGTGTAGATGAGGTTGAACGTAATGAGCATGCCCAGAATGCCCGCCACGCTCAGCCCGCGCTCCTGCGCGCGCAGCACCAGGAACGCATCGGACGAGTTGCCCAGGTCGAACAGGCCGACAATCAGCAGGAAGAGGATGAAGGGCCGGCCCAGGCCGCGGAGGCTCAACTTCGGGGCGGCGCGCTGACCGGCAATCGGCACATCGCGCGCCAGGACTGCAAGCGAAACCACGGCCAATATCGCAGGAATGATGCTCACCAGGACGACCGTGCGGAAGACATCCGCGCCGAGCGCAACCGCGCCCCGCTGCGCGGCCCACACGATGCCCAGCGCGATGACCAGGCCGAGCATGGCTCCGGCAGTGTCCGCCGCGCGGTGGAAGCCGAACGCGAGCCCGCGCTGCCGTTCGTCGATGGAGTCGGCCACGAGCGCGTCGCGCGGGGCCGTGCGGATGCCCTTGCCCACGCGGTCGGCCCAGCGCGCGCCGGCCACTCCGCCCCAGGTCGTGGCGAAGTAGAACAGTGGCTTGGCCAATGCCGAGAAACCGTAGCCGGTGACGGCCAGCCACTTGCGCCCGCCGAGCCGGTCCGACAGCCAGCCTGAGAAGACCTTGAGGATGCTGGCAATCGCCTCGGCCACGCCCTCGATGACGCCGATGACGCTCGTCCGGAGGCCCAGCACGTTTGCCAGGAAAAGGGGCAGGATGTTGATGACCATCTCGCTGGAGATGTCCATCAGGAAGCTGGTCAGGCTGACCGCCCAGACGTTGCGCGGAAGCTGGCGGATGCCGCCGGAGGCCTTCGGCGCAGGGGACTGAGATGGTGATGCTGGCACGGTATGACTCCTTATGGAGCAAGATGGCGAGTCTGATGAGAGGCTGCGGGGTCTATTTTACCACTGTTTCGGCCATGCAGTAGCACCAGGCCGCAGACATTCCTTTTCGAGAAGAGGAGCCCGCATTCTCAAATGCGGACGGCCCCCGGCACCAGGTTCGTTCCGCATCTGAGGATGCGGAACTCCTCGATGTTCCAACCAGTTCACAAGCGGAGTCGAGGCTTCAGCCGGTTTGGGTCTGTACGTGCGTAGCCAGCCAAACCGGCTGAAGCCTCGACTCCAATTCACTCATTGGCCCCCGCACCTCTTGACAAACCGTTCTTCGCCCTGTATTATGCACACGAGTGCAAGACGGGCCCGCCGGCCATTCTGCCCGTCTCACCCACGCCTCAGGCAAGTGGGTGACACTCCGAGGAGCTATGCCTATGACCAGCGTTTCCCTCAGCCCACTGCAACAGATGGTGGCCAGAACCGGCACCGATTACTGGAATGACTCCTGCTCCGTGCAGGAGCTGACCTACGGCATCGAGCACGGCGCAGTCGGCGCGACGACCAATCCGCAGATTGTCGTGATGGTCCTGAAGAAGGAAGGCCACCTCTGGCACGACCGCATCCGCCAGATCATCGCGGAGAACCCCACGTGGTCGGAGAACGAGATTACCTGGCAGCTCGTCGCGGAGATGGCCGTGCGCGGCGCGCGGCTGCTCCTGCCGGTCTTCGAGAAGCACCAGGGCAAGAAGGGCCGTCTCTCCATCCAGACGAATCCGCAGAACTACCGCAACGCTGAGGCCATCGCACGGCAGGCCATCTATTTCAACTCGCTGGCCCCCAACATGCAGGTTAAGGCGCCGGTCACCCGCGCGGGCGTGCAGGCCATCGAGGAAGCCACCTATCACGGCGTCAGCATCAACGCGACCGTGTCGTTCACCGTGCCGCAGATGCTGGCGGTGGGCGAGGCGGTCGAGCGCGGGCTGCGGCGGCGCGAGGCCGAGGGGCTGGACATCGCCCACATGGCGCCGGTCTGCACGATGATGATCGGCCGGCTGGACGACTGGATGCAGGTGCTCGTCAAGCGGGACGCGATCGACATCGACCCCGCCTATCCGACCTGGGCCGGCATCGCCGCATTCAAGAAGGCGTATGCGCGCTATCAGCAGCGCGGCTACCGCGTTCGGCCGCTCGCCGCAGCCTACCGCCACCTGGGCCATTGGGCTGAGCTGATCGGCGGCGACATCGTGCAGACCATGCCCTACGAATGGGCTTTGAAGGCGAACGCGTGCGACATCCCGGTCATCGAGCGCATGCAGAATCCGGTCGATCCGCGCATCGTAGAGACGCTCTATGCCAAAATCCCGGATTTTCGCCGCGCGTACGACGAGGACGGCCTGACGCCGGAGGAGTTCGACGGCTACGGCGCGACCGTGCGCACCCTGCGCGGATTCATCGCCGCGGTCCACGAGTTGACCGGCATCGTGCGCGACTACATGCTGCCCGACCCCGACGTGAAGCGGTAGCGGGCGCATGGCAGCGCGTCCGGTCTCCATCCACGACATCGCGCGGGCCGCAGGCGTCTCCCACGCAACCGTCTCGCGCGCGCTGCGCGACAGCCCGCTCATCAGCGCGGAGGTGCGCGGGAACATCCAGCGGCTCGCCGCGGAGATGGGCTACACGCCTAACGCGGTCGCGCAGAGCCTCAAGGGCCAGCGCAGCAATACCATCGGCCTGGTCGTCACCTCCATCGCGGACCCGTTCTACGGGCGGCTGGCGCGCGGGGTGGACGAGGTGGCGAAGCGGGCCGGCCTAGATGTGTTCCTGGGCGTCTCGTACAACGACGAAGCGGCAGAGTTGGCGGTCATCCGGTCGTTCCAGCGCCGCCGCGTCGACGGCATCATCACCGCATCCTCGCGCCTGACCGACCCCTCGCTGGACCAACTCAGCCAGCTAGGCGTGCCGGTTGTGCTGGTCAACCAGCACGCGGACGTCACGCGCCACCCGTTCCACAGCGTGCAGGCGGACAACGCGGCCGGCGCGCGGCTGGCCGTCCAGCATCTGCTCGAACTGGGGCACTCAGCCATCGCCTACCTGGGCGCGCCGAACCGCCCGCGCTCCAACCGCCAGCGCGAGCAGGGCTACCGCGCCGCGCTGGCGGCCGCGGGCATCGCGGTGCAGGACGGCTTCGTGCAGCAGGCCGCGCCGGAGCGCCGGAGCTATGCGGACGACGTGGCTGATGGGCAGAGCCTCATGCTGGCCGCGCTGCGCACCGGCATCACTGCGGCCTTCTGCTTCAACGATATGTACGCGGTCGGCGCGCTGCTGGCCTGCCGCGAGCTGGGCATCCGCGTGCCGGGGCAGGTCAGCATCGTGGGCTTCGACGACATCGAGCTGGCGCAGTACGTGACGCCGCCGCTCACCACCATCCACCAGCCGAAGCTGCGGCTCGGCCAGTTGGGCATGGAGCTGCTGCTGGACCTGATGGAGGGGCGCCCCGCGACGGACCAGCTTGTACCCGTCGAGCTCGTCGTCCGGTGCAGCGCGAGCCGCGTCCCGGCCGTGACCGTGCAGCTTGCAGCCGGTCCGTGTCCGGCAGGTTCGTAAGCAGGCTACTGCCCTGCGCGTAGTTCCCAGGTCACAGGGGCAGACGGGCCAGCTTCGCTGGCCCGTCTGCCCTGGGGAGAGGACATCTTCATGCGACAGTACACCGCAGATAATCTCGTGATTCATCCGGGCACCGCGCGCGACCCGCAGGTGGTGGTCGAGGTGACGCCGGAGGTCGCCGGGTGGGATACCATCCATTTCCAGGTGCGCCGGCTGGCGCAGGGCGAGACCTGGGCGTTGCGGACCGGCGGGCATGAGCTCGTGCTGGTCGTCCTCGGCGGCACCCTCGATGTCACATCCGACCGCGGGGAGTGGCGCGGGCTGGGCCGGCGGGAGCACGTCTTTGCCGGGCTGCCCTACGCACTCTACCTGCCGATCGACACCAGCCTGACCGCTGCCGCGGCCACGGCCTGCGAGTTCGCGGTCGCCTGGGTCGCGGCGGACCAGACCTTCCCGCCCCGCCTGGTCACGCCTGCAGACGTGACCGTCGAGATTCGCGGGGGCGACCATGCCACCCGTCAGATCAACCGGATTCTGCCGCCGGGCTTCCCGTGCCAGCGGCTCGTTGTCGTCGAGGTCTACACGCCGGGCGGCAACTGGTCGAGCTACCCGCCGCACAAGCACGACGTGCACACCGTCGCGGCCGACGGCGGCCTATTGCAGGCCGACGGCGGCCTATTGCAGGCCGACGGCCGACTTGGACGAGATCTACTACTACAAGATCGACCGGCCTGAGGGTTACGCCATCCAGCGGGTCTACACCGACGAGACCTCGCCTCTGCACCGGGCGGGCTATCCCATCGACGCCGCGGTGATCGCGCGCAATGATGACGTCGTGCTCGTGCCGGAGGGCTATCATCCGGTGTCCAGCCCGGTCGGCTACACGGCCTACTACCTGAACGTCCTGGCGGGCAGCGCGCAGAGCCTCGCGGCCTATGACGACCCGAACTTCGCCTGGGTCAAGGACTCGTACACGAGCGTGGATCCCAGGGTGCCGGTGTATGACGTGAAGGGGCGCTGAAGCCCCTAATGCAAACCCGGTCGTTCGTAGTGGGCGCTTCAGCGCCCTCGTGGGGCTGATGGAGATTAACAAAATAATGCAGCAACGAGTCAGGGGAGTTTGCATCCTCAGATGCAAACGGCGCTGTCGCTCAGGCACGCCGTTCCGCATCTGAGGATGCGGAACTCCTCAAGCTATTACTGAGACAAAAACCAAACTGCCAAGACCCCTACTACAAACCTCATTAAGGAGGTGACATCCCATGAGCACACCCACCGTGCGCCTGACGATGGCGCAGGCACTCATCCGGTTCCTCAAGCAGCAGTACGTCGAGCGCGACGGCGTGGAGACGCCGTTCTTCGCCGGCTGCTTCGGCATCTTCGGCCACGGCTGCGTCGCGGGCGTCGGCGAGGCCCTGCTGCAGAACCCCGACTTCCGCTATTACCAGGTGCGCAACGAGCAGGCGGCGGTCCACGCGGCGACGGCCTACGCGAAGGTCAAGAATCGTCTGCAAACGTTTGCATGTCTTTCCTCCATCGGGCCGGGCGCGACCAACATGATCACCGGCGCGGCCACGGCCACCATCAACCGGCTGCCCGTGCTGCTCCTGCCCGGCGACCTCTTTGCGCGGCGCAACGTCGCGCCGGTTTTGCAGCAGCTCGAATCCAACCAGAGCCAGGACATCTCGGTCAACGACTGCTTCAAGCCCGTCAGCCGCTATTGGGACCGCATCAATCGGCCCGACCAACTGCTGCTCGCGCTGCCGGAGGCGCTGCGGGTGCTGACCAGCCCCAGCGAGACCGGTGCAGTGACGCTGGCCCTGCCGCAGGATGTGCAGACCGAGGCGTATGACTACCCGGCCGAGTTCTTCCGCCGCCGCGTCTGGCGCATCATGCGCAACCGGGCCGACCGTGCCGCGCTGGAACGGGCAGCCGAGATGATCCGGGCCAGCCGCCGGCCGATGATCGTGGCGGGCGGCGGGGTCATCTATGCGGATGCGACCGGGACGCTGGCGCAGTTCGTCCATGCCACGGGCATCCCCGTCGGCGAGACGATGGCCGGCAAGGGCAGCCTCCGCTGGGACCACCCGCTCAACCTGGGCGCGGTTGGCGTCACCGGCACGCTCGCGGCCAACGTCGTCGCGCGCGACGCAGACCTCGTCATCGGCATCGGCACGCGCTATAGCGACTTCACCACTTCCTCCAAGACGGCCTGGCAGAACCCCGGCGTGCGCTTTGTCAACATCAACGTCACCGAGTTCGACGCGGGCAAGCACCAGGGCTTGCAGGTCGTCGGCGATGCGCGGGTCACGCTGGAGGAACTGCTTGTTTTGCTGGGAAAGGGTGAGGGGGCCTCGTTCGCGGGCGAGGAGACCTCGCCCCTACGGGGATACGCGGTGGATCCGGCATACCGGGTCGAGGCGCAGCGGCTGCACGACGAATGGGATGCGGAGGTGCAGCGCATCTACGACATCCGGCTCGCGCCCCTGCCGAGCCAGGGCGAGCTCATCGGCGCGCTCAACGAGGAATCCGGGCCCGACGCGATCATGCTCAACGCGGCGGGCAGCATGCCCGGTGACCTGCACAAGCTCTGGCGCACGACCCACCCCAAGAACTTCCACATGGAGTACGGTTATAGCTGCATGGGCTATGAGATTGCCGGCGGCATGGGCGCAAAGATGGCCGCGCCGGAGCGCGAGGTCTACGTCATCGTCGGCGACGGCAGCTACCTGATGCTCTCCTCGGAGCTGGTCACGTCCGTGCAGGAAGGGGTCAAGCTGATCGTGGTCCTGTGGGACAACGGCGGGTTCAAGAGCATCGGCTCGCTCAGCCGCTCGCTCGGGCTGGACGGCTTCGGCACGCGCTTCATCCGTCGGAAGGACGGCATCCTCCCCGGCGACTCGGCGGGCGACGCGGTGGAGCCGCTGGAGATTGACTTTGCGCTGAACGCACGCAGCCTCGGCTGTCACGTCATCGAGTGCGCGACGCGCGACGACTACGTCGCGGCACTGCGTGCCGCGCGCGAGGCCGACCGCACGACGGTCGTCGTCATCAAGAACGACCGGCTGCACAGCGTGCCCGGCTACGAGAGCTGGTGGGACGTCGCGGTGCCGGAGGTCAGCGATGCGCCGTCCGTGCAGGCGGCTCGCGCCGCGTATGAGGAGATGCGTGCGAAAGAGCGGTACTTCCTGGAATAAGGCGAGAGCCTCTGCTTCGTAGTGCGCGCATTAGCGCCCCGTGCGTGGCCTGGCGCTGGGGTTGCCCTCACCCCTACCCCTCTCCCACACTGCGATGTGGGAGAGGGGTGTTCCTAGAATGGGGTTTTTGGGCCGCTTTGCGGCCCAAAAACCCCACAAAACAGGACTTTCCCACCCCCACCAGCGGGGGCGGGAAGGCGAGCAAAGCTCGCACGGGGTGGGGTCCACAGACTACCGAGTCATTTTGTCAAAGTGCAAAAGCGCTTACTACGAACGATCGGAAAGAAGGTGCATCGTGAGCGAGAAACTGCTGAACTTCGTCAATGGCGAGTGGCGCGCATCCTCGGCGGGGCGCTATCTCGATGTCATCAACCCGGCGACCGCGGAGGTGCTGGCGCAGGTGCCGCTGTCGCCTGCAGACGAGGTCGATGAGGCGGCGCGGCTGGCCGCGGCCGCGTTCCCCGCGTGGCGACGCACGCCCGCACCCGCGCGCATCCAGCATCTGTTCAGGCTCAAGGCGCTCATGGAAGAACACTTCGAGGACCTGTCGCGCAGCATCACGCTGGAGAACGGCAAGACGCTGGACGACGCGCGCGGGGAGATGCGCCGGGCCATCGAAAACGTCGAGACCGCGTGCGGCATCCCTCTGATGATGCTGGGCGACTTCTCCGAGGACATCGCGCGCGGCATCGACGAGTACATGATCCGCCAGCCGGTCGGTGTGGCCGCGCTCATCTGCCCGTTCAACTTCCCCGGCATGATTCCGTTCTGGTACCTGCCCTATGCGGTCGCGTGCGGCAACACGGCCATCGTCAAGCCGTCGGAGCGCTGCCCCATCACGCTGCAGAAGGTGTTTCGCCTGCTGGAGCAGGCCGGGTTCCCGCCGGGGGTCGTCAACCTTGTCAACGGCGGCGCGGACACCGTCAACGCGCTGCTGGACCATCCGAGCATCGCCGCGGTGACCTTCGTCGGCTCGACGCCCGTTGCGCGGCACATCTACAGCCGCGCGTCGGCCAGCGGCAAGCGCGTGCAGGCGCAGGGCGGCGCGAAGAACCCGCTCATCATCCTGCCGGACGCGGACGTGGAGCTGACCACCCGCATCGTCGCGGACAGCGCATTCGGCAACGCGGGCCAGCGCTGCCTGGCTGCGTCGCTGGCAATCGCGGTCGCGGGCGCAGAAAAGACGTTCGTGCCCGCGCTGGCCGAGGCCGCAAGCAAACGCGTGGTCGGCTTCGGGCTGGAGCCGGGCGTGGAGATGGGGCCGGTCATCAGCGCGCAGAGCAAGGCGCGCATCGAGGGGCTGATTCAGCAGGGGCTGGACGAGGGCGCGGAGTTGACCGTGGACGGCCGTAATGCCGCTGTCCGCGGCTACGAGCAGGGCTACTTCCTGCGTCCGACCATCATCGGTGATGTTCCGGCGGGCGGCACGATTGCGACCACGGAAATCTTCGGGCCGGTGCTGGGGATGATGCGGGCGAACACGGTCGACGAGGCCATCGCGTTGGTTAACAGCGGGCAGTACGGCAACATGGCCTGCATCTTCACCGGCAGCGGCGCGGTCGCGCGCAAGTTCCGTTACGAGGCCGACGCGGGCAACATCGGCATCAACGTCGGGGTCGCCGCGCCGATGGCTTTCTTCCCGTTCAGCGGGTGGAAGAACAGCTTCTTCGGTACGCTGCACGCGCAGGGCAAGCACGCGGTCGAGTTCTTCACGCAGACCAAGGTCGTTGTGGAGCGCTGGCTGGGCGAGTGGACGCGCAAGTTCTGAACCCTTGCTGCGATGGAACCTGCAGAGGTGTCGCTGACAGGATTCACAGGATTTACAGGATTTTGCGCCATGCGCGGCGCAGACCGCTTCAATCCTGTCAATCCTGTAAATCCTGTCCAGAATCGCCTCTGGTTTTCACCGTCGACTGAGTAGAGGAGGCAAGATGTCTCACATCCGCATCGGCAATGCCCCGTGCAGTTGGGGCGTGCTGGAATTCGATCTGGACGGCGAGGCCGCCGGGTATGGGCAGGTGCTCGACGAGATGGCCGCGGCCGGCTACGAGGGCACGGAGCTGGGCGACTGGGGCTTCATGCCGACCGAGCCCGATGTGCTGGCGGGCGAACTGGCGCGGCGGGGGCTGACCCTGCTCGGTGCGTTCGTGCCTGTCGCGCTGAAGGACCCGGCCGCGCATGGGCCGGGCATCGAGGCCGCGCTCAAGGTGGCGCGGCTGCTGGCAGGTGTAGCGGAGCGCATGGATGGCCACGCGCCCTTCCTTGTGCTGGCCGACAACAACGGCAGCGATCCCGTTCGCACGCAGAATGCGGGCCGCGTCACGCCTGACATGGGGCTGAGCGATGCGGAGTGGCGCGTGTTCGCGGCCGGGGCCGAACGGGTCGCGCGTGTCGTCCACCACGAGACGGGCCTGCGCACTGTCTTTCACCATCACTGCGCGGGCCATGTCGAGACGCCGGAGGAGATTGCCCGGCTGTTGAGCCTGACGGACCCATCGCTGCTCGGCCTGGTATTCGATACGGGCCACTACGCCTTTGCCGCGGGCGATTGCGCGGCCGTGCCCGACGGGCTGCGCCGCTTTGCCGACCGCATCTGGTACATCCACTTCAAGGACTGCCAGCCGGAGATTGCCGCGGCCGGCCGCGCAGCGGGCTGGGATTACCTTGAGTCGGTGCGCCGGGGCGTGTTCTGCGAGCTGGGTCAGGGAGGCGTGGACTTCCCGCGTGTGGCCGAGTGGCTGGCCGCGCGGCCCGACATCCGCTGGGGCATCGTGGAGCAGGATGTGCTGCCCGGCATGGGCGCGCCGAAGGAGAGCGCTGCGCGCAACCGCGCCTATCTGCACGGCATCGGATTGTAACGCTATCGCAGGGAGAGCCCGCAACCATGAATGACATCCTCAACGTCGGCATCATCGGCGCCGGGCGCATCGGCAAGGTGCACGCCGATACGCTGGCCTATCGTGTCCCCGCGGCGCGCGTGCTCGCCGTGGCGGACGTGAACCTGGCGGCGGCAGAGGCGCTGGCCGCCAAGCATCATATCGCGTGCGCGTCGAGCGACTACCGGGACGTGCTGAACAATCCGGATATCGATGCCGTGCTGCTCTGCTCGGCCACGGACACACACGCCCGTTTCACCGAGGAAGCCGCGCTGGCCGGCAAGCACATCTTCTGTGAGAAGCCCATCGCGCTCGACCTGGCCGAGATTGATCACACGCTCGCGACCGTGGCGCGGGCCGGGGTGAAGCTCCAGGTGGGCTTCAACCGGCGCTTCGACGCCAACTTCCGCCGCGTGCGCCAGGCCGTCGAATCCGGTGAGATCGGCCGGCCCGCGCTGCTGCACATCATCAGCCGGGACCCCGCGCCGCCGCCCATCTCATACGTCAAAGTCTCCGGCGGCATGTTTCTCGACATGACCATCCACGACTTCGACATGGCCCGCTATCTGATCGGCACGGAGGTCGAGGAGGTCTACACGCAGGCTGCGGTCACGGTGGACCCCGCCATCGGTGAGGCGGGCGACGTGGACACCGCGCTGATCTTGCTCAAGTTCGCCAACGGCGTCATCGGCACCATCGACAACTGCCGCCGCGCGCCGTACGGCTACGACCAGCGCGTCGAAATCCTGGGCAGCCAGGGGAGCATCGCGACGGGCAACAACTACCCGAACGCCGCGGTCATCAGCGACGCCGCAAGCGTGCGCCGCGACCTGCCGCTCAACTTCTTCATGGATCGCTACACGGAGAGCTTCGCGACCGAGGTCGCGGCTTTCGTGGATGCCGTGCAGCACGACAGGCCCGTGCCCGTCGGCGGCGCCGATGCGCGTGCGTCGGTGGCCATCGGCCTGGCCGCGGCGGAGTCGCACCGGGAGGGCCGGCCGGTGAAGTTGAGCGAGCTGGGCTGAGCAGGAGGCCGAAACCCTACCCACACAAAGCCGCCGAGAGCGCCAAGAAACGCTTTGGCCGGTAGATTCTTAGCGTTCTTGGCAGCTTTGCGTGAGCTTTTCAACCAGTGTCTTAGACGTATTGCCTTCAGTGCCGGTCCCTACCGCGGATAAGTAATGCGCACCTCGCCGCTGGTGACGGTGCCGCCCGCTTTGCCCCCGTTGCTGAGGCCCACGGACCACTTGCCGCCGCGAATCAGGTTGGTGCTCCGCACGTCATAGGTCAGAGTGAGCGGGCTCGCGCCGTCCTTACGGGCGAGCGAACTCTGTGTGACGCTGGCTCTCGATACGCTGGGCCCATAGAGCAGGGCCGAAAGGCGCGCGGTGCCTTTCCAGGCCACCCGGACTTGCACGCGGCCGGCTTTGTTGATGGCGGCTGAGAAGATTGCCTGGTCGCCGTATCTGGCGCCGGGCATGGACGTCAGCGGGTAGGTGGCAATACAGGACGTCGCGGAGCATTTGAGAGTTGCGGCGTATCCTGTCGCCAGTGACAGGCGCGCGGCACCGGACCGGCCGGTGCGCACGACGGCGACCGTGTAGGGGCCCGTGCCCGGGTTGACCAGGACGTAGCTGAGCCCGCTGCTGGCGGCGCTGACGTTAACCTTGTCCGCGGCGGCCAGCGATGTAGGGCTTCCCGGCCTCACGTACAGGTCGTAAGCGCCGCTCGCCACAGCCAGGTCAAGCCGGAGGACTGTACTGCGAGGTGCAGGTTTGACAGTAAAACACGCGGTTGCCCTGTTTATGTTTGCGGTCCGGGTCAGAGCTGGCCGGTTGCGGCAATCGATGGTCGATGTCTGGGCAGTCGTCGCCGGTGCAGGACCCAGTGTAAGCAAGAGCAGGGTCAAACACAATGCGCGGGTAATTTTCATGGCGGTTGTCTCCCCTGAGCCGGCCCGCGGGCCGGGGCCGGCTCAATCACATGGCACGTCTCCCTGTAAGGAAGAACGTCTTCACCGATATACAGACTCCACTCAGACTCATACAGATTCCGATTGGCGATACGGCAGGCTTGCTCGATCAACACTTCTCGATCCGCGCTGGTATCGAGAGGCGGCGGTCCATTCTTGCTCCCGATAATGATGGCGCCAGTGTCCAGGCCGAGCGCCCAGGTGCGTCCATCTGAGGTGAGCGCCCCGCTCACTGTGCCCACCAGTGGTCGTGACCAGTTTGCAGGGTCCGTCGGGCCGGCTGCAAGATCAACCAGGGCGTAGCGATGCAACGCGCCGTTGGCGAACAGGACTGCGAGGGTATGATCCTGCGGGTCAAACGCGAGACCCTCCACGGGGGCATCTTCCGCGTCCACCGGCGCAAACATGAGCTCTCGCCGTTCGAGATCCCAGGCGGTGAACTGTCCGTCATCGAACCCGATGGCCAGCCGCACGCCGGCGTCATCGAAGGCCAGGCTGTCAACAGTGGCGCTGATGACTTCCCCGATAGGGAGTGCCTGTCTGGCAGGCTGTTCTGCATCCAGGTTCGTCCACAGCCAGACTTGCCCGTCGATACCGCCCGTTGCGGCGATGAGCGCCGTGCTGCTTTGGGGGCTAAAACTGATAGCGGTGACAGGCCGGCTACCTGCTCCGAGCGGGGTAGCGATGCTGCGTGAAGAATTGAGCGGCCACAATAGTGTCCTTCCAGTGAAGGACACTGAGGCGAGATACTCGCCGTCAAAGCTGAACACGAGATCGGTGATGGCATCCACATGTTTATCCAGGCGGCGCGGCGGGCCCTGCTCTCCTTGCCACAACCGAATATCACCATAGCTCGACCCGGCTGCCAAGAGCTCCCCGGTGCCGTCAACCGCGACTACCTGTGATGCGGCCAGGCCTGGTTCAGCGGGGGTCCAGAGAGGCTGCCCCGATGCCACGGACCAGACGACCAGGCGTCCGACCTCGTCGCCCGAGATGAGCGTCTGTCCATCCCCACTGAAGGCGAGGCTCCCCACCGGCGCGTCGTGCGCGCGGAGATACGTTTGGACCTCCGGCGACCCCAGCAAAAGACTCTCCATCGTTATTCGTGCGGCCGGCGTGTCAGCAGCACGCAGCGCCTCGGCTCCAAGCAGGAGGGCCAGGTCCAGCGATGCATCCTGGCCCGTGTTCACGGCTTGCGCGGCCAGTTGAGCCGAAACTGCCGCGTTCTTTGCCGCCTCTTCTGTGGCGCGTGCCACTTCGGCTTCACGTTGAGCCGAAAGCGCTGCGTTCTTTGCCGCCTCTTCTGTGGCTCTGGCGATATTGGCTGCCTGCCCGTATTCTCGTGCACTGAGCAGGGCGATGATTGCCAGAAGGGCGAAGGCTACGGCTGCTGCTGCCACCATGCGCAAGCGATTGGCCGAGCGGGCCTGTTCGTCAGCGCGCTGGCGCTGTTCCTCGGCCAGCGCCCGCGTGGCCTCCAGCTCGCGTTGACGTGCCGCCTCGCGTGCAGCCGCCGTTTGCCGTTCCAGCGCGTCCCACGCGGCCTGGCTGGCGGCCAGGAACTCCGTCTCGTGCGGCTCCAATTCCCCTTCGTATGCACCGGCCCATTGCCTGGCTGCAGTGAGGTCATCGCCGGTCAGGAGCAAGCGGTCGGGGGGCTTACCTTCGTCGCGCCAGATGGCCGCCTGGCGCTGGAACGGACTCTGATTCTGCTTGAGCCAGGCGGCGTTGCTCTCTCGGATGGGGTCCACCAGGCGGTCGTGCACCAGCTCGACCCATGCGCCCCCGGCGCGCAGCTCGGTGCGCAACAGGAACTGCGCTGTCAACAGGTCAACCGTCCGGTTGGGCAATCCCGCCGTCTTCCCGGTAGTCTCGTTGCGGAACACGATGCTCCGCGTCCCGGCCTCGGTGATCAGCTCATCGGAGAACCACTTGCGCAATACAGGCTCGGTGACGCCCACTTCGGCTGTCTCTATCACCTTCGCGATGGTCTTCTCGTAGAAATCGGAGAGGGCGTGATCGATGTACTCGGCCAGGCTGCCGCCGCCGGCCAGCCGTTCCAGGTCAGCGAGCTCGATGGTGGGGGCCGGCCTGGCATGCAGGTCCTGCCATAGCTGGAAACAGACCACCTGCAACTGCACCGGTTCGACATACTCGCCGGCATGATACTCGGCCTGGCCGGCCGTGCGCACCATCCGCAGGTTGTCGACGAGCCGCCCGGCCACGCCTTCGGCAAACGGTCGCCCGGCGTTAGCTGCCGGTCGCTCGACGGCCTCCCGCGCGGCCTCGGTGCCCATCCGCTGCATGTAAAAGCGGGCCCGCAGCCGGTTGGGCGTCAGGTGGGAATAAGGCTCCAGTCCGGCTACGTAGTCCTCGCGCAAGGTGAGCACGACCCACAGGTTGGGATGGCGCGCCATGGCGGCGTTGAGCTGTTCGAAGAACCCGGCCCGCTCCGGCCAGCGGTCCGGATAGGTGGTCAGCAGTTCCTCGAACTGGTCTATGATGAGCACGTGAGGCATGAGGTCTGCGGTGCTGTCGGTTGACGATGGGTCGCCCCCGGCGCTGCTGGCAGCCGGCTCCGGGTCAGGACCGCTTTCGCCGCTCAAGAAGCGCGCCAGCGAAGTGTGAAGCAGATCCGGCAGCCCGACTTCCTGGTCGCCTGCGGTTTGGGCTGCCTGCTCGCTCAGCTTTTGGCTCAAGCCCAGGATCAGATGGTAAACGAAGATGTTATCGACGGTCGCCAGATCGGCTCCGTCCGGCAGCACGCCCGATACGCGGCCCACGGGCAAGACAGCGAAGCCTTCCTTATCGCGCAGCCGCGGAACCAGGCGCGCGTTGAGCAACGAGCTCTTGCCCGCGCCCGACTGGGCGTAGAACAGGGTCAGCCGCTCGCTGAGAACCAGGGCGACGAGTTCACGCGCCTCGCGTTCACGACCGAAGAAGCGATCCGCCTCCGCTTCCTCGAAGGTGCGCGGGCCAACATAGGGGTTATGGGAAACCGCAGTCTCGCTCATGCCGGCACCTCATCGGTCAGGCTGCCACATGTTGTACAGCCGGTGTACACAAGCATCAACGGAACCCCAGAAGACGCGGAAGTGCACTCCTTTGAAATACTGTTCCAGGTAGCTCATGATGCCCGCCGCATCGCCTTCGAGCGCGTCCATGTCGCCGGGTTTAATTTGCATGCTGATGCCTTCAGGCAGATTGCGGTTGTGCCTGCTCTCACCCCACGGGCGAATGAGCCCGCGAAAGAACGCGCGAAACTCCCAGGTGTCTACGTTATAGCCCAGCATCAGCAGTGCCGTGCTGCTCAGCGCCGTGCTCACCGGCGCGGGCAGGTCGCGGCGCCGGCGGTTCGAACCTTCGATGGCCGTTTCAACCAGTTTGACCTGGCAGCGCAGGGCGATCAGCCTGTCCAGCAGGTCCAGAAAGTCATCCTCGGTCAGGGCCATCGACTCCGGCCATTGATCCAGGCCATACAGGTGATACACCAGTGGCTGCTCGACCGACGGTTCCCAGCCGGGATTGTCATCGAACACAGATGGAATGCTGTCCAGGGTATCGTTCCAGTAGAAAATCTCGGAGACAGGTTTCTTCTTGGTCTGGGTCTGCGCCAGAGCATATTCCAGAAACCGATGGTGGCTGGTGGTGATGTAGATGGGCAGCGGCAATTCGGCCAGCATGCGGAAGGGATTGGCCTGCACCTGATCGAAGCGCGGATACCCCAGGTCTTTGGCAATCTCTGAGAAGGGCTTGCCGAAGGTTCCTTCCTGTTCGAACCTGTCGGTCAGCTCCCTTATCAGATCCTGGTCAACATTCGGGTCCTGTGAGGCCGTACCAAGCAGGTAGTCGGTCAGCGCGTTGAGGTAGTTTTGCTTGGCCTCCAGCCGGTTGTGATCGTGCGTCACGGCATAGTATTGTGCGACGTGGGCGGTCTCCCGGTTGTCGGCCGGCCCAAACGGCGAGCCGATATCAGCAGCCCAGCGCGCGGCCAGCTCACCGCGTGCCACACCGAACAGGGCTGCGCTCATATAGTTGCTGATGAACGGGGTAAGCCGTCCCTGGGCGATGCGCTCTCTGGTATCCGGCCAAAATGGTGTGAGCGCAGACGGCCTCTGGGCCGCGCGAGTCGCTCGTGGCAGGCTGACGGTCATGGCAACTCCCCTCCGCCGGTGGTCGTCTTCCAGCCCGGCATATTCCAGCCTGTTCAGATGTCCATGGCGATGCGAAAGCCGCGCCGCGGATGGTTGGTGTTTGCCGCGTCGCGTCCGCGCACCGTGCATGTCACCCGGTCAGCGGAGTCCTGGTACGAGCCGCCGCGTAGCACACGGTATTCGCGGAACGGCTCATCTTGTTGCGGGTTCTCCCGGCCATCCCCCGCGTCATACGGGGGAGCGTAGTGGGGCCGGCTGCGTTCGGCGCCCCAGCGCGTGCTGGTCCATTCCCAAACGTTACCCGCCATGTCAGCGCAGCCATACGGGCTGTCGCCCTGGGGCGAATAGCTGCCCACAGGGGTCGTGTCGTGTTGGCCGGCCTCGGCACAGTTGCAGCGGTGCGGCTCAAAGCAGTTGCCCCACGGGTATGTGCGCGCCTGTTCCGGGCTGAGTGCGGCCCCGCGCGCAGCTTTCTCCCATTCGGCCTCGTTCGGCAGGCGATACCGGCGGCCCGTCTTATCGCGGAGCCATTGGCAATAGGCGACTGCGTCATCCCAGGTGATGCCCACGACCGGATGGTTCTCCCTGCCGGGCGGCGGCTCCCGCCCCACCTGTGCCAGCGGCCAGCCGGTCTCTGCCGCCACCGCAATGCGGCGCTCGCGCGCAAAGGCGAGATACTGGGCGTTCGTGATCGGGTATTTGCCGAGACGGTAGCCGGGGAGGCTGAAGAGCTGCTGGGGGAGCTCCCAGGCCGGCGCACCGGTCCCCTGTCCCGTGCCCATCAGAAAACGTCCGGCAGGGATAAGCACGGTCTCCGGTTCCCAGGGCTGGATCGGGATCACCGGCCGTGCATCGCCTGCCGGCAGCGTAAGCAGCCTGTTATCCGGGGAACGCGAGAAGAGCACCGGCGTGCCCCACTCGGCTGGCGGCCTCTCCGCGGGGCCGACAAGACTGACGGCCTTTCGCGCCCAGGTAAGCGCGGCATCCAGGGCCTCGCCGCTCGCGAGGGCCTCGTAGAATTTCTGGGTGAGGGTCAGCGAGGCCGTATCCGACACCGGGAACTGCATCGCCAGCACGGCAGGGACGCCCTGAATCACCAGTTGTTGTGCCACCCCAGCAAACGCATTGTCCCCATCCCCGCGCGCGCCTTCACAGGCATTGAGAAACACCAGGCGCAGCGATTCATGGTCGCACACAATCGTGCCAAGCTGCGCGGCCGGGACAAAAGCTGCGCGACCGGCTGCATCCTCCAGGACGACGCCCCCTGTCTGCGTCCCCGCGTCGAAGTAGCCGTGGCCCATGAAATGCAGCAGGTGGACGCCATCGCCGCGCAGTCGATCCAACAAAGCCTCAGGCGTCGGGGCGGGCAGCCGCTCCACGCGGAGCCAGCCCTGACCTTGCAGGCCGGCCAGCGCCCGCTGCAAGGAGTTCCATTCCTCCTCGATCTTGAGCCGGGGCACATTGTTCGGCTGTGGAGCCAATACCAGCAGCACGAGCGGAGGCGTGGCGGTTAAGGTTGGGGGCGGCTGTAATTGCTGGACATAACGAACCAGCGCCACCCGATCAGAGAGGGCCAGGAAGCCGTCTAGCTGCGGCGCGTAGAGGTATTCCCACGGCAGCTCGGCCAACTCGGGGACATCAGGATCGAGGCGCAGACGGATACGCAGGCCGGCGTTCGTTTTTCTGACTTCGGCCAGGCTGAGCAGCAGGCAGGCCCCCACGTCGCCGGCAAAGGCGGCATTGAAAAGGCGCTCGCCAAACTGACGGAGGTCAAGCGGCGGCGGCGCTCGGCCGGCAGAACTCGCCAGCCCAAGACCCTGAGAGACCCGACTGCTCAACCAACTGAAGGTGCGCAGTTCATCGGCGGTGAAGGGCAGGTCAAAGTTGACAACCGCCTCGCCTGCGGGCGAATCCTGGACGCGCGTCCGGTAGCCGGTGGCACGGCGTTCGACAAGCAGGTCGAAATTGCGATAGGCGGTCGCCACAATAGTTACTCCTCTGCCTTAGTATAACATAATCTTGGGTATTTGATGCGGCCAATTTTCGTTCAATCAGGTATCAAATCGGGCATCAGAACTTAACGCACAACCGGCCTCCATCGGGAGGCCGGTCGTGGAAAGGCTGAGTAATATCGCGGGTGCGAATGGCGGTGGCTATCCGTACTTCTGTGGCGCGCGACGCCGGTCCATCGTGGCCGCGACTTCCGCGCGGTCAGCGGCGAGGTTTGCCGTCACGCCCGCAGCCACGCCGCTGCAGTGCGTGGCGATCGTCTCAAACACGCGGTGCGCGATCAGTCGATGCCCCAGGTCGTTGGCATGCACCGTGTCCGGGTGGATGACCCAGTCCGCCTGCCCCTCGGCCGCCCAGATATCGGCCAGCAGGCAGCCGTGCTGCTCGGCGAGTTCGCCGATCGCCCGGTTGTACGCTTCGGTGGCGGCAATGCTGCCGACGTTGAAGGGCGGGTACAGGTCGTATGCGGTCATGTAGTAAACCGTGGTCAGCACGGTGACCGGGTGACATGCTGCAGCGACATCGGCGATGATGCGGCCCATGTCGGCGCGGAAATCTGCCAGGGACATCCCTGCACGCATGTCGTTCAATCCGTATGACAGGATGAACAGGTCGGGCTGCAGGGCGATGACTTCCTGGTGATAGCGTTCCAGCGCGCTGGGCTTGGCGGACGCGGCATAACCGGGGCTGCGCGGGGAGATGGCATTCGCGCTGATACCGCGGTTGTGCAGCGTGACCGGCGCACCCTGGAACTCTTCGATGAGGCGCGCCAGGATGTTGACCCAACGCCTGTTCTCACTGGTCGCGCACATCCCGGCGACATGGCTTTCGCCCAGGGCCACCATCGTGCGAAAGGGTTGTGAGTGCAGATCTTGGGGTGACATACTGCTCCTCCAGGCAGCTCAGACTCGCGTAAATTCACGCCGCCAGCCTATGTGGCCCGGCCATGCGCCTGATTGTAGTCAGGGCCTGTAAAAGCATCACTTCCTGCTCTGGCCGGTCGTGCTCAACGGAGTTGAGCCAACCGTGCCAGCGGCGGAACTTGTTCTATTACGAGCCCTCAGCGAAAGACGAAGGGCAGGTGGCTCTTGTACTGCCTGATCGCATCCGCTACCTGTACCACGCCGCTCTGAGGAGTCGATGGAATGTCGACGCCTTTCGGGCTGGAAAGCTTGTGATAACTGATCGTCAGCGGCGACGAGCCTGCACGGATGGCTCTGAAGGTGATGGCCGCGACCGGCCCTGAGCCATTTGCCGGGGGGGCCGGGTTGAGTTGGGCCACGGCATACCACACGAACCCGCCAGTCTGACAATCAGGATCGACTACACTCGGGGCGTTGCACGCCTTCTGCTTGATGACGAAGTCCGGCGCTAAGAAGGTTGCCAGAGGCTGGATCTGCACGCCGGGAACCTCCGGCCGCGCATCCTCGACCTGCAGGATCGTCGGGTCGAAGAGCAGGTGGATATCCGCGGCGTACAGATCGGCGACGCCCTGCACGTACAGGTTGACGACGAAGGTCCCGCCGACCCGAACGTCGGTCTGCAGGGGGTCGGGTCTGACCACGGTCGGTTCAGCCGCTGCCGTGGCTGTCACCAGCACGAGTAGCAGCGCGAGGATCGAAAAAGCCAGTCTGGCAGGGCGCGGCATCAGGCGCCAGCTCGCATACGACACAGGGCCACCAGGCAGAGTGCCAGTCCTGCTAACAGCGCCGGGAAGATGCCGCCTTGGGCCTGTCCGGAGAACGCGCTGAGCTCGACTGCATTCGGGGCCTGCACACGCACCTCCAGCGGTTCATGGCGCGTCGTGACACCTGCAATCGAAACGTCTTCGAGCATATAGTAATAGGTTTGGCCGCGCTCAATGGCAGGATCCTGCCAGGTGTAGCTGTGCCCTTCGTTTGACCCCGGTGCGGCAGCCGGTATCAGTGTCGGATTGAGTTGGCGCCACGGCCCTTCTACGTTAGATGCCCGCAGCACATTGAACCCCCGGTTGTGTTGCTCGGAGATGGTTTCCCAGCGCATCGTCACGCCTGCTGCGTCTTCCGCGGCAGTGAAGCTCGCCAAATTGACGGCCAGCGGCGACATGAACTTGATCGTACAGTCCTCTGCGATCGATGGCACCTCCACACCTTCTGGGCTGGACAGCTTGTGGTAGGTGAAGTTCATGGTGAACGTGCCGAATGTGAGCGGCTGAAACGTCACCCTGGCGAACGGCCCGGAGCCATTGAGCGGCGGTGTCGGATTGAGTTGCGTCATCGCATAGGAGATGACTCCGACGTCCGCCGGGGTGGTACACTGCAAGGCGACCGGGTCGCCAGGATTGCAGGCCACGTTCAGCAGAGACAGACCGGGAGCCACCCAGGAATACAGCGGCTCGATCTGCGTGCCTGGTATGGCCGTGTTTTTGTCCACCACCCGGGCAATGGTCGTATCATAGCTCACATGCGCGTCGATGCCGTAGGTGTTCTCCGTGTCTTCCAGATACAGGTCTACGGTGATTGTGCCATCCGTATAGCCCTCTGCATAGCTGGGATCACAGCGGACAATGGCCGGCGGGAAGTCAGGCTGGTCGGGTGCGCCGGCGGACACGGGGCTCGCTGCCAGGAGCAGCAGGACCAGAAGCAGCAGAACCGGCGCGCCGGGCTGCCCAAAGCGGTGATGTGATTTCATCGTAACCTCCTAAACTGCGGCCGCTAGGGCTGGCGAGCGCGGCCGCGCAGTATCAAAATGCCTGCCAGGGTGACACTGGCAAGAGCGATGAGGCCGCCACCGGCCAGCAGCAGGCGATTGTTCGAGCTCGCGCCGGTGGTTGGCGCGGCATCAGATGGCTGTGGCGGTTGGCCGTCCAGGATGGGTGCGCCGCCTTGAGCCGCGACGCGCACGACTGTAGCCGTGGGGGTTGCGCTGTCCGCAGTGGTCGCGGCGGCTGTGGGCTCTGCAACAACCAACGTGGGTTCTGCCGTCGCCGCGGGCGCAGCGCGCAGTTCGGTCGCTGTCGCTACGATCGCCGGCTGCGCGGCCTCGGGCGTCCTGGCTGGGGTCGTGGGCGCGGTCGTCGGTGTGCTGCTCACGCTGGCCGGTGTGGCTGTCGCCGCGGGCAACGGGGTGGTTGTCGGGGATTGGGCGGCGGGTTGCAGCGCAGTCGGCAGGGGCGTGGCCGTCAGAATGTCCATGTCGAGTACCGGCGGAACAGCAGTGGGCGGCAGCGTGGGGCTGGCCGGCGGAGCGGCACTCGTTGCAGCCGCCACCGTAAGGTCGCCGTTGACTGCCAGGGCTGGAATCTCGAGGCCGTCACGGCTGGCGAGCTTGAGCCGTTCAATCGTCACTGTGGTGTTCTTGCCCGCCGCCACTCCCTCGAAGAGTACGGTGAACAGGGTCCCTGTACCGCTTTTTGCTTCGCTCGGGTTGAGCTGGGCCAACACGAACTCCGCGGTGCCGGCCGCATTGTCCGCCGTATTGCGCACCAGGAAGTCCAGGGCCAGAAAGTCCCCGGCCAGAAGCTGCACGCCGGCCTTAGCCGGATCCGCATCCGCCACCTGCACGACTGTGGGGTCGAATTTGAGCAGCACCTCAAACCCATACAGGCCGGTCACGTCGGTGATCCGGATGGGCACGGCCACCGTCGCACCTTGCTGAACCGTGGCTGGTTCAGCACCGACGGAGACCGTGGTTTCTGCTGCATACAAGCAGGGCGCACACGCCGCGAAGAGACACAGCGCGCCGAGAACAGTATGGAAAAAGCGTATTTTGCAGGACACGATCTGAACCTTTTTGAGCTGACCTGGGCGCCCATCCATCCGGTTATGAGCCGCGCACCAGGGCGAAATCGAAGGCCCCGGTGTGGATCGAAACCGGACTCAGTAGGCCCGAGCTGCAAGCCGCCTTGACAAAGTAGTAATACTCGACGGCGTCGCTGCCCAGGGCACCCGTATCGTCGCAGAGCAGTGTGGCGGTCGTCCGGTAAGGCGGCTCAGCCGGCGCGAAATATGGCAGGCTGGCGCGGTAGATACGATATTCCGTGGCGCCTGGCACCGCCGGCCATGCGAGCCGGGCAGTCGTGCTCCCCACTTTCGTGATGGTGACTTGTGGGGCTGCGGGTGGCGTAACAGCGATTGAACTGTCGACCCCGCTCGCCGGAACCTCCTGGCCCGTGGGGCTGGACAGCTTTTGATAGCTGATATCCAGCGTTGACAGGCCCTCGGCGCGGCCGACCAACGTGAAGGCCGCGATGGGGCCTGAGCCATTGGCGGGCGGCGTGGGATTGAGCTGCGTCGCGGAGTACCACACCTTGCCGCCGACCGGGCAATCGGGATTGCCGGGGTCCGCCGCATTGCAGGCCACTCGCTTGATGATGAAACCCGGGTTCAGAAAGCTGTAGACCGGCTCGATCTGCGTGCCGGGCCCCGCCGGGTCGGCATCGACGACCTGGAGCAGCGCGGGGTCGAACAGGACGTGGACATCCGCGGCATAGAGGTTCGCCACATCGTTGACCCAGATTTCCACGCGCACGGCAGCGCAGCCTGCGACCGTGGGGCTGGCCGCCTTCAGCGTCACCGTTGCGGCCAGGGACGTATCAGCCTCCTCAGGTTCGTGCGCCAATGCGTCAAGCGGCGGCTGCGCCAGCAGACCAGCAAGCAGCCCGGCCACAGCCAACATGATAACTTGGTGGAAAAACCGCACGGGTTGCCTCCAGATAGAATGGTTCACAGGGACGCGGGGGCAGCCTTCCGGTTGCCCCCGCCGGTTCAGTCAGAGAGCGCTATACGCTCAGGATGCTCATGGCGTCCAGGGCGACTCGACCTTGTAGAAGTTGCCGCCCATGAGCGACAGGTCCAGGATGTCGGTGACGCCGTCGCCGTTGACATCGCTGTTCGCGCCTGCGCCGCCAGTGCATGTCGAGGCGGTGTAGTAGCTCATGCCCATGCAGCCGGCGTCGAGCACATCGATCACATCGTCATCAGTGCCATCGCCGCCGAGCAGAACCACCTTGAGCAGCGGCGTGGTGGGGATCGATGAAAGCGGTTTGCTGTGGACCCAACTCCCGGGGATGTCGCCGTCCGAAGGCGTAGTGCCCATCTGGGTTGTCGGGAGATAGAGCGCCCGATCGACCTGGAGCCAGAAGGTTTCGCCCTGGAACATCATCCACGGGGTCAGGTGCGCGGTCGTGTATGCGCCGCTGGAGACGGATGTCCCCGACGCATAGTTGATGCTCGTGAGCTTATCCGCGACATTCTTGGCGAGCAGGGTTGCGCCGCTGTCATTCGTGCGGCCCTGCAGGTCGATGAAGCCGGTGTAGTTGGCGAGGTTGCCCAGGACGAGCGTACCGTCGTCCGTATCCGTGATGTCGCGCGCCGGCACGCTGGGCAGGCCGTAGCCCGCGTTGTTGACATAGACCTTCGCGCCGCCATAGGCGCCCGCGTTGGTGTCCACTGCGGCGTGCAGGATGTCGAGCGCGCTGGGGTAGGGCGAAGATGGCAAGGCCAGCACGGTGAAGTTCAGCTTCATGATCGGCGCCGCATCGCCGTCCCACTCGTCGGTCTGGATGTAACAGGTGCCCTTGACGGAGCCTGTCGCCAGCGTGGGGCCGAGGCAGGTCGCGCCCGCCCAGACGCCCTGGTACGTGGCGCTGTTGAGCTGCAGGACGGTGTTGTCATACGCGACTTTGAACGCGATGCCGTTTACCTTGCGGGCATCGCCCTTGACCATCACGTCGAACGAGGTCCCCACACCTGCGCGGCGCGCGGTCGCCAGGGTGTCGGGGTCCATGTCGATGAAGTATTCGAGGTACGTCGGGTTGCTGGCGTCCACGTTCGAGCTGACGCCGTCGCCGGCCACCGGCCCGCCGATGTCGCCCCACGAGTTGTACTGCGCGGGCAGGTCGGCGGTGGCGCCGTCATTTTGGATGCCGTTGCCGCCGTTGACCTTGAACAGGTTGCCGTAGATGTTGATGACGCCATCGATGTTCACGCCGCTGTTGACCTGGAGGCCCGCATCGAGGTTATCCCAGATGAAGTTGTCCACGATCTTCAGCGACACGACATCGCCTGCGATCTCGACGCCGTCGGCCCACTCACGCACTTCCACGTCTTTAAGCGTGAAGTTGTCTGCACCGGCATTGACCAGGACAGCCGGGGAGGCCACGTCGTTGCCGTCCAGCGCGCCTGGACCCTGCAGCGTCACGTCGTCCGCGTTGATTGTGAAGGCCGGGGAGCCCGCGCCGACGGTAAAGCCATTGAGGTTGATGGTGACGCCGGGGGTGTCCACGACCACGCCGCCCGCGATGGGATCGCCCATGTAGGTCACGGTCTTGCCTGCCGCACAGGCGATGATGGCGTTCTGCGTCGCGGTTGATGCGCCGGCCGGAATCTGGAACCCACCTGCGCCGTCGCCTGAGGCTGTGCCCGTGCCTGCGGCATCGGTCCACCAGGGGTCAATCGACCTGCGGGACTGCTGGCCGCCGGTCCGCACGCCGAACCCCGGCAGTTGTTCTCGGCGTTCGCTGTAGCAGAGGCCGTTGGTGCCGCCCGCCATGTCGTCTGGGTTGACTGCCACGCCATAGTAGCCGCCACCGTTGAACTGGTTGCCGGTCACCACTACGGTGGCGGCGACCGGATTATCCTCAAAGTGCACGGCGATGTTGTCGGCTCCGGCAGCGGTCAGCCCACTGAAGCTATTGCCTTGGATCAGTGCGTTCGGGGTCGGGCCTTCCAACCCGATCGCATGCGTCCAACCGCCACTCAAACTATTGAACGTGTTGTTCAGGATCTGCGCAGCCGGGGCGCCGACCTTGTTATTGATGATTACTCCATAGGCACCCTTGGTCGCACCCACGCTGACGATGTCCGAGAAGGTATTGCCTTCGATGAGCAGTCCTTCGCTGGAGTTCGTGGCGGCCGAGTCCAGGACACCGATGGCGGACAGGCTCTTGTTGAGAGCACGCAAGTTGCTGAACGTGTTCCGGGTGATCCGGACCTGGTCTGCACCGTTACTCATGAGGATGGCATGAACCACGCTGCCCAGGGTCTCAGACCCCACGTCCTGAATGCGATTGTTTGCGATCGTCACATCGCTGGAAGTGCCGGCGATGACCACAGCATTGGTGAGGCCCGGGTTCTGCAAATAGAGACCGGTGACTTCGACGGTGTTGGCAGTGATGTTCATTACGCCGCTGACAACCGGTTCATAGGGGGTGGGTGTCGCGGACCCGACCCTGAAGTTGTCCCAGTAGACGTCGTAGTCCGCACCGGAGTTATAAGCGTTCAGAATCAGGTTGCGCAAGTTGGCGGTGTCTGGATCAGCGAAGGTGAGCCTGGACACCCCGTCAACGAAGTACTCCACACCCGTTCCCACGGAGAAGACGAAGGTAAGGGTGTGCCATCGACCATAGTCGCCAACTGTCGCCACCTTCAACGGCAGCCAGCCGCCGTTGATATAGTCGAATGCGTAGAACCCGTCGGGATCGGTGCCTCCACTGCGCCATGCCACGATTGGATAGGCAGAGGCCGCTGATTCGCTATCAAACCCGGTCGACCAAATTCCGGCGTTCCGCGAGGCGCCGTTCCAGGAGGCGTCCAGCCACAGGTCAATGCTCATAGATTGCGCGGTTCCCGTCAAATTGGTGTCGAGCTTGCGCCCCTGATAGTTGTAGAACGAATTCGCCTGCACATCTGTCGCACGGATACCGTGGCGCAACACCATCTCGCCGCCGAAGTCATACGACTCGAACACAGCCGGTGCATAGCGGTCCGGGTACCACACGCCAGGCGCCTGGGATGCTGCAATGGGCACGGTGGACGAGAAGTCGCCGCCGGTCGCGCCGCGCAGGTTGAGGGCTTTGTTGACGTTTACGTTCTCTGTGTACGTCCCGGCCTTGACCAGGATCGTGTCGCCGGCCTGCGCGATGTCCACCTCGGGCTGAATCGCCGCGCCGATGCGCAGGGTGTTGTTGATGAGATAGGTGCCGCTCATGTAGTCGAAGGCTCGCGGGTTCGCCGGGTTGCCGTCGGTCGTGGCAAGCACGGCCTTATCGAAGGTATTGTCGGCCCAGTACGAGGCCCAGTCGAATCCGCCGGCCACCGTGCCGCGCGAGCGAATATACTGGGTCGAGCCGGAGAAGTCGTTGCCGGTGACGGTGGCCCCGCCGACCGGATAGGTGAACCACCCGACCGAAGGCACGATGCCGTTGAAGCTGACCAGCGCCCAGTAGGGGGCCTCGCCATCGGCGGTGAACTTGTTGTTGATGACTTTGCGATCCGCCGCCGGGCCGGTCACACCAGCGCCGCTGGAGATGTCCACGCTGCCGCCGTACTTGAGCCAGTTGCCTTCGACGGTGTACTTCGTGACATAGGAGGTGTCGGTGCCGTCGTCGTAGCGCCAGTCGTTGATGTAGACCGAGCCGCCGCCAGAGACGTCGATCACCGAGTTCTTCAGCGTGAAGTTCTCGCCGATGACCTCGATGGTCTTGTTGTCGCTCGGCGCATTGGGGCCGATGCGCAGACCCGCGATGGTGGTGTTGTCGGCTTCGACGAAGACGCCGCTGTAGCCAAAGCTGTTCGTGGCGTTGGTCGTGACCGTGGCTGCAACATCGGCGTATGCCGTGATGGGGCTGCCATCCGCCTTGAGGCCCTGTACTGTCACGCCCGGCTTCTCGTCGGCGAAGAACAGGCCGAACTGATAGGGGCCGGCGTTGTTGTACAGGTAGCGGCTGGCCGCAGTCTCGTTGTAGGTTCCGGGGTAGACGTTGACCGTGCCGCCGGCTGCGACAGCGTCGATGCCGGCCTGGATGGAGGCGAAGTGATCGACGCCCCAGCCCGGGGTGGTTGCGGTGTAGTCGTCATCGACCCAGACTTCGGCTGGACCATCGAGGAACACAGCGAGAGGTTCAGCAGCGACAGAAATCTCATACAATTCGGGGATGCCGCCGGGGATTACGTCCCGGTCGCCGGCTGGACCGGCTGCCGCCAACGCGGCCGGCGCGGCTGCCAGCAACAGCAGCGAAATCAGCATGAAGGTCAGCCGTTTACCAAATGGTGAGTCCATGATTCGAGTTCCTTCTCTTTGAGATATAGGTGGGTGGAATGGCCTGCACCGTGACCGTTGCGCAGGCCCTGGCGGGCAGGCTTCGCCGGGCCCGGCGTGACACGACGTGACGCCGGCGGGCGGCCCACATGGCCCGCCCGCCGGCGTCGGCGCGCTACTTCATCGCAGCCATACCGCTACAATCATCGGTAGCTGCACCTCAAGGCGTCCAGGTCAGCGTCGGGTCGCTGGATGTCTTGGTGTAGTTGCCGCCCATCAGCGTCAGGTCGAGGATATCCATCTTGCCGTCCTCGTTGACATCCGACGTGCCGCCCGTGCCGCAGGCCGCGGGCGTAAGGCCGTAGGCGCCGCCGATGCAGCCCGCATCACCGGAGTCGATCACATTGTCGTTGGTTGCATCCCCGCCCAGTAAGACCACGGTCGTCACGCTCTCCAACGGCCGCGTCGCGAGCTGCTTGCTGTGCTGCCAAGCGGTCGGTAGATCCTCTGAGGGCAGGTACTTGGCGACGGCGGTCGTCGGCAGGTACAGCGCGCGATCGACCTGGAAGTAGTAGGTCTGGCCGATCACCAGTTGCCACAGGCTTACGTAGGCGGTGGTGTACTTGCCGCTGGAGGCCGTGGTGCCGCTGGCGTAGACGGTCGCCCCGGACGTTGCGGCCTGGTTGTAGACGTCGAAGACTGCGCCGCTATCGTTCGCGCGGCCCTGCAGGTCCACGAAGCCGGTGTAGTTGGCGAGACCGTCGATGGTGATCTCGCCGTCGTTGACGTCCGTGATGTCGCGGTCAGTCGTGCTAGGCGCATCGAACCCGGCATTGTTGACGAACACCTTGATGCCGCCCAGCGCCCCCGAGTTTGTGTCGGCCGGCAGATGGGCGATATCGAACAGCGCGGTCCACGGGCCGGGGCCCGCCGGGCCCGCGTTGGCGGTGAAGTTGAACGTGGCGATCGCGCCGCCATCCCACTCCGGCCCGCTGAGCAGGTTGCACACATAGGCCACCGTTCCGGCCGGCTGCGGCAGCAGCTCAGCACAGGCGCCGGCCCACGGGGCCTGGAGCGTCTTGGTGTTCAGAGTCAGCTTGCCTGTGTCGTAGGTGAACTTGAAGCCCAGGCCGTACAGGTTCTCGGCCTCGGCCATCAGGGTCACATCGAACGCGTTGGTTTCGTTGACGTGGCGGGCGTACTGGTCGTCCGCCACAGTCGGGTCGACGTCGAAGTAGAGCTCGCTGAAGGTCCAGGGGTCCGCATCGACGTTCGGCATCGCTGCCGGCGCGGCCTTCGTGCCCCACGAGTTGTACTCGGCGTTCAGCGTGACTGCGCTGGTGATGCCGACACCGTTGGCCTTGAACAGGTTGCCCTGCACTGTGACGATGCCGGTCAGCGCTGCGCCGGTGTTCACCTGCAGGCCCGCGTCCGTGTTCAGGTGCATCCAGTTGTTGACGACCTTGAGCGATTCGTGGCTGCCTGCGACTTCGACACCGGCGGCCCAGTTCTTGATCTCCGTGTCCTGGAGGATGAAGTTGTCGGCCCCATCCGTCACCAGGACGCCTGCGCTGCCGTCCGTGTTGCCCGTGCCGTCGAGGATGCCGTTCTGCAGCGTGACATCGTCACCGACGATGGTGAAGGCCGGCGTGCCATGACCCACGGTCGCGCCGCCCAGGTCGATGGTGACGCCGTTCGCCGTCACGATGACGCCGCCGGGATACGCGCTCAACGGATACGTGACTGTGGTTCCGGGAGCTGCGCAGTTGATGACGGCCATCTGTTGGGCCGCACTGTCTCCGACATTGATCGCCGTCGCGTTGGCAGTCAGCGAGAACGAGCCGGTCGCGTCACCCCACCAGGGCGTGAAGTCGACCAGGCCGCTCACCTGCGACGCCGGGCTGCAGGCCGTGCCCCACCAGTTGTTCTCGGCATCGACGGTCGATGTGAGGCCGTCAACATACATGCTGTACTCGCAGTTGCTCGAAAGTGTGTTGTGGTGGACCTGGGCGGAGGCGAAAGTGCTGGTAGTGCAGTCAGTGCCAGTGCATTGCGCAACGGTGACGCCGTAACCCCAGTTTGTGATGGTGTTATCGCTCACCGTTAGCGCGATACTGTCCGTCCCGTAATAGCCAGCATAGGCCTCCAGTCCATAGGAGGTCGGGGTGCAACTCCCAGTGAGCGTGTTCCCAGAGACGTTCGCTGTGAGGACGGCTTGCGGCATGACAGCCGCACTTGCGAGCTGCGAGCCTTCCAGCAACGGACTGGGCATGGCCTTAGGCGGATCTACCACAACGATGCCTGAGAATACCGCGGTGCCAACCCCACTTTCAGAGGCAATCACTGTGTTGTTCGAGATGTTGCTGTTGCCTTTGTAGAGGTAAATGCCCACTTGAGCATTTGTCACATCATTGTTGACCACATCGACGTCAGCATCATAGAGGAGCACACCGGAAGCCACCCAGTTGCTTGGCGTGTACGAAACCGCCGAGACATCGTTGTTCGGCCCCACTGTGCCGATTGCGCCGTAGCTGACCTGGATCCCGTTTTGAGCGGTAATCGATGTCGGGCCATAGCCGGTCACCGCACTGTCATGGATGTTTACGGTCAGCCCAGCTCCGCCTAGTGCGGCACCGTTCTTCTGGAAATCGTGGATGTTGCATGCGCTGACTTCCAGCGTGCGCGGCGCGGCATCCTCGTTGTACGCATATAGCGCAACGCCATGCTGCGAACCACTGAACGGCGTGTCACGCACATCCTTGATCTCGACGCCACTGACCTTCCCGCCGGCGTTGTGATAGCCGATGCCCTGGAAGCGGTAGTTGGCGTTGCCCTTGCCCGCGCCGTCTACGATCAGGTCTTGGATCGTCACGGCGTCTGCATCATGGACATACACCACGGGATAGTTGTTGGGCCCGCCCGCAACGCTGAAAGACTTCGTCAAAGTAGCGGGAGACTGTAGGACTGTGGTCGTTCCAGCCCCCTTCAGCGTCAGATCCTTGACGATCTCGACTTGTTCCACATACGTCCCCGCGGCCACGTTCACCGTGCCGCCCGTGCTCACCGTGTCGAGGCCCTTCTGGATCGTCAGGAATGGATCGAGCTGCTTGCCCGACCCCGAGTCGCTTCCGGTTGTGGCGACATAGCATTCGGTGCTGCATGGAGTCTCAAGCACAATGCTAATCGGCCAGAAACCGGGCCTGCCTGTCTTAGCCGGGTCGTCCGCGTATGTTGCGATCCAGGGTTCGAAGTCCACCGGGCCTTCAACCATTGACGCGATCACGCCTCCGGACGTGGTGCCCCACCAGTTGTTCGTGGCATCGAGCGTGCTTGCCACGTCACCCTGGTGTCGGATGGCCTTCGCATCCGAGCGAACACCACCATTGATGAAGGCGTTGTTCCGGACGTGGATGGTCGAGGCGTCGATACCTGTGCCCGTTTCCGGTGGGCGGAGTCGCAGCCCGTGAATGGGCACCGTCGCACCGGCAACATCGTTATAGCGAATCAGATTGTTCTCAATCGTTACATTTGTCGAAACGGCCGTGCCCCACTGGCCGCCCCAGAGCTGGAATGCATCGCCTCCGTAGGTGCTGTACGGGTACACGCGCTCAAATGTGTTGCCCGTGATGGACCCGCCGATCAGGCCCACCTGCAAAGGTGTGTACAGGTTGTCATGGAACCAGTTGTCCTTGATGATGAGGTTGCCGCCCTGCCCGATGTTGATCGTATTGGAAGCGACACCTGCCGCGCCATCAAACTCGTTGCCTTCGATAACCCCATCGACGAGAGCGGAAGCGGTCCAGAAGATGCTGTCGCCTTCGGAGCTGAACTTGTTATAGGCAATGTTCATCCGGTCGAAAGGCCCACCACCCGTGTATAGGGTGTGATCGCCTTTGTCCAGGAATAGGTTGAAGTCCAGGAGCATATCGGTATGGCTGCCCCCGCCGAATTGGATCACTCCCGTTGTTTGGGCTCTTACGCCAATGTCAAAGATGGAATTGGTCAGGTGGAACTGGTTGGCATTGGCATAAGTGTCAATGATCCGACCTCCGGCCCCGGTGAACTTGAAGCCATCGATCGTGATATGGTCTGCCGAGGGATTCAGTGCGTAGGTGCTTGACAGGATCGACTCAGGGCCGCGGCTGCCAACGGTTTCTGTGGGATGAGTTCCAACAGCCGGATGGATCCCCGCATTGGCACCACGCAAGGTGAGTGGCTTGGTGAGGCCAACATTTCCCGTATACGTCCCCGCGGCCACGTTCACCGTGCCGCCGGCGACCACGCGCGTAATCGCCGGTGCGATAGTCGAATAGGGATGGTAGCGGCCGCCGAGATCTGTCGTGTACGATGTTGCTGCATCGACGTACACCACCGAGAGCACCGCCGGACTGACGCGCTGGTCTTCGATGACCGCGCCGTTGTTGGCATTGCTCATCGCCACGATATCAGGATAGGGACCCGCTCCCACGTTGGAGAGGATCGCAATGTCGTATACGTTGGCATCTGCACCTGTGCCCCACGTATTGCCGGTGAAGGTCAGATCCCCGCCTTCAAGCACCCAACCTTTGGTCCGGTAGGTGTGGTTGTTCTGGACCGTGCCGGTATGCAAGCCGCTGATGTAGGCCGGTTGGCGCAGGTCATAGATGGTGTTGCCTTCGATGTTCAACCCGCTGAACGCCCCGGCATTGATCACCATCGCGCGGCTGACCTCGCCGTCACCGATGACAAACTGGCCGTGGATGGTATTGTTCTTGATGGTGATGTTGCTGTTGCGGATACGGATGATATTCTGTTCGCCGGTTTTGTCGGTCTTCTGGATTTCGAAATCCTGCAGAGTCACACCTGCCGCAGAGATATCGAACCGGTCGCCGGTTCCCGACACCTGGACGATCGTCGCACCTGCGCCCGCGCCATCCAGGGTGATGCCATCCTTGTTGACGTTCACCACGGAGGAGAGCACGTAGGTCCCCGCCGCGACGTTGATTGTGTCTCCGGCACTGGCCGCGCCAACCGCGGCTTCGATCGTCTTGCACTGGAATGTAGGCGAAACGCAGCCCGTATCATCGACAAAATCATCGTCAACAGTCCAGATGTTTGCCGCAAACGCGCCCGGCGCGACGGCCAGCGCCAGGGCGCACAACAACACGGCCAGGCTGACGAGCCGTGTCCAGGGGGAGAGAGATAGACGCTGCATACAAACGCTCCTTGGGAATGGGTGGGAACTGTGTAACGTCCGCGCGCGGGCCGCGCGAAACGTGGGCAGGCAATGGCAAGGCATGTCCGCAAGCTTGGGTTGCACAGAACTGGAACCCAGGTTGATCGTGCTGTCCTTTCAGGTGCGCTGGCTGACCGGGCACAGTCAGGCTATCGCTAAGGGCCGTCGCGCGAGGGTGCTGCGACGGACTGACCCACGAGAAGCCGGTGGCTGAGGACCTCTCCAGGGTGTCATGCAGATGGGCCGCCAATGCAATTTGAGGAGCCAAAGGTATCAATTTGCAGTGGCATTATCTGATTCAAGTGATATTGTCACAAGTGCCATGTGATTATATCGATGTGCGGTGAGGATGCATAGTGCCATGTTTCCTAAATATCGCCAAGCGAAAGTACCTGCGTGGGTACATTCGTCCCGCTCCGGCGACCGTGCCTGTTTGCCAACGGCGGAGATCAGTTCTGCGTGGGGATGAGATTGCGGCGCATTGCCACCATCACTGCCTCAGCCCGGTTGATCACGCCGAGTTTCTGGTAGAGAATGGAGAGCGTATTCTTGATGGTCTGCTCGGAGAGGCCGAGCAGCGCGCCGATTTCTCGATTGCTATGACCTTCACTCAGGTAGCGGAGGATAGTGAGATCACGCGCGGTCAGGTCGTTGGCAAGTGAAGGCTTTGCCTCGGTCAGCAATTTCCGATACTCGGAGAGCACCTGCTGGGCGACCAGTGGATCGATCGCGACGCCTCCGGCGGCTACGCTATGGATGGCTTGCAGAAAGTCGGCGGCCCGGCTTTGCTTGTGGACATACCCGACCGCCCCAGCCTGTACGGCGGCTGCAATCGACGTATCATCATTGTGCACTGTTAGTGTGATAATCCTGGCCCGCGGCTGCGCAGCCAACACCTCGCGCATGAGCGTCACGCCATCGATTCCGGAGAGGTTGAGATCCAGGAGGATGATATCGGGGTTCAGATGTTGTACCAGAGCAGCGTTGCTGAAAGCAACGCCATCATGTCTGATCAGTTCCAGATCATCCTGATTTTCGATAATAGCAGCCAGGCCGTCATGGAACAGATTGAGATCAGTCATCAACAGAATGCGAGTTTTAGCCATAACTGCGGACTGCTGCTCCCGATGGGTGATGTTGCATCGCTAATCGAAAATTGTACCGCTATCATAGCAGAGAAAGGTTTTTTGGGGAAGTCCAGGTGGTACCATGAAGGATAGTACTTTCGGTTAGAGGCTTGTGGTACTATTGAATATGGCGTTCGCAGTATTAGCCTGCTTGGGACGGGGTACGGGTTATGGGCGCGTCAGAATCATCTGCACCCATGAGGCTGGGCGACAGGTGTCCGTCACCTGCCGCCCAGCGTGCGTTTGCTAAGGGCTCGTAAAAGAACAAGTTCCGCCGCTGGCACGGTAGGCTCAACTCCGTTGAGCACGACCGGCCAGAGCAGGAAGTAATACTTCTACAGGCCTCAAATATGGCTGCCGCCGCTCTCCACCCAGGCATCCGCGGTCTGATGATCATCATCCAGCCGCATGTGTTGCAGCGTATGTTCCAGGGCAACCAGCCGCGCGGTCAGGTGGCGCAGGGTTTCGGCGTTGGGGTCGGGCAGGCGATTGTGGGCCAGGTCCTCGTGCTCACCCTCGGCCAGCTCGCCGTTGCGGCTCTTAATCCGGCCGGGGATGCCCACCACGACGGAGCCGGACGGCACGTCCTTGACGACGACCGAGTTGGCGCCGATGCGGCTGTGCGCGCCGATGCGGATCGGCCCGAGCACCTGCGCACCCGCGCCGATCACGACGTGGTCTTCCAGCGTCGGATGGCGCTTGACCTTCTCCCAACTCACCCCGCCGAGCGTGACGTTATGATAGAGCGTGACATTGGCCCCGATTTCCGCGGTTTCTCCGATGACCGTGCCCATGCCGTGATCGATAAAGAAGCCGGGCCCGATCTGCGCACCAGGATGAATCTCGATGCCGGTGAAGAAGCGCGAGACGTTGCTCACGAGCCGCGCCAGCCACTTCAGGTCGTTGCGCCAGAACGCGTGCGCCACGCGGTGCAGCCAGACTGCATGCAGGCCGGGGTAGAGGAACAAGACTTCCCAGACGCTGCGCGCGGCGGGATCGCGGTCGAAGATGGCCTGGATGTCGCGCCGGATGCTCTTAAGCATAGTCAATGCTCCCTTGGAAGTCTCAGTAGGACGGGTTGCCAACCCGTCGTACTGAGACTGCGTATGCCCGCTGTGCTTAGTCCGCCAGGTCCGCGAACAGCGCGGTGCTGAGATACCGCTCACCGTTCGACGGGATGACGACCACAATGGTCTTGCCCTGGTTCTCCGGCTGAAACGCGACGTGCAGCGCCGCGTGGATGGCCGCGCCGGAGCTGATGCCCACCAGGATGCCCTCTTCCCGCGGCATCCGCCGGGCCATCGCAAAGGCCTCTTCATTCGTGACCTGGATGATGTTATCCACAAGGGCGGTGTCCATGACGCCGGGCACGAACCCCGCGCCGATGCCCTGAATCTTGTGCGGGCCCGGCTTGCCGCCGGACAGCACGGGCGAGTCCGCCGGTTCGACCGCAATGACCTGCAGGTCGGGCAGCCGCGGCTTGAGCACCTGCGCTACGCCCGTGATGGTGCCGCCGGTGCCGACTCCGCCGACGAAGAAGTCGAGCTGGCCGGCGGTGTCGCGCCAGATTTCCTCCGCGGTCGTGCGCCGGTGGACCTCCGGGTTGGCCGGGTTCTCGAACTGCTGCGGGATGAAGTAGTTGGGGTCCTGCGCAGCCATCTCGGTTGCCACCCGGATCGCCCCGCGCATGCCCTCGCTGCCGGGAGTCAGGATGAGCTGTGCGCCGTACGCGCGCAGCAGCTTGCGCCGCTCCAGGCTGGCGGTTTCGGGCATGATGAGCGTGCAGCGATAGCCCTTCGCAGCCGCGACCATCGCCAGGCCGATGCCGGTGTTCCCGCTGGTCGGCTCAAGGATAATCGTGTCCGGGCCCAGCTTGCCGGCGGCCTCCGCGGCCTCGATCATGCTTAGGCCGATGCGGTCCTTGACGCTGCCGCCCGGGTTCTGGAATTCCAGCTTCGCCAGCACTTCGGCATACGCGCCGCGGGTCACGTTGCGCAGGCGGACGAGCGGCGTATTGCCGATCAGTTCGGTGACGCTATCGGCGATGCGGGGAGAAATCTCGCTTTTTGACATGGTATCGACTGCTCCTATCCTCGTTATGATGATGACAAATAAAAAAGGCTCATCGGGCTGCGAACAGCCAGGCGATGAGCCTCGGTGGTGCTACTGGAAGCTGGAAGCTGGTTGCTGGAAGCTGGCATCCGATAGATTATGTCCCCATCGTCGGCTGTCCAGTTTTGTCGGGCTTCAGTTATCTAGCTTCTAGCTTCCGTCTGTTGCGCGTCCCATCGCCGCGTGCTATCCTCAGCGAGCGTGGGCTGGCGCCTTGCCAGTTCACGCCCGCTCAAAACACGAGCACGCGCGCGCGATGGTTTCAACCGTGTGTAACAACATCCGAATCAACCTTTTACCTGCGCCAGTGTAACGTATGTGACTCTGGCCGTCAAGTAAGCTTGCGCACGTAACTGTTCATCGTTACAAACCGGGTTTGTGGGCTACGATAGCACTTCTTCCTTCCTCACCGCAACACCAGCGGCAGGAACACCCCTTGCAGCGGCGGGCCTTCTTCGACGGTCAGCGTCTCGAAGTCGGACGCGGCGCCGCTGACCGCGACGACCTGCACCGGACCGGGTTGCAGCGGCGCCGTGAGCCAGGTGAGGGCCGCGCCATCACTCGTGAGCACAAGCGCCTGGCTGAGACGGCCGCTGCTGGCTGCGAAGCTGACCGGCGTCCCGTCCTGCACCGGGTTGCCGAACTGGTCTGTAACCCATGCAGATAGCTCCACGCGGCCGCCAGTGCGGACTTGGGGTGGGTCGATTGCCAGCGTCAGGCTGGCGGGAGCGTCGGGGCGGAACGTCACGTTGAGTGCGTCGTACACCTCGGGCGCAATCGCGGCGCGCACCGTGGCTGAGCCCGCCATCGCGCCAGAGACCACATCGGCCTGGGCCACGCCCTGTACGGTTGATACGGCCAGCACCTGCACGGGCGCTGCATTTTCGTCCGTGACCGGCCGGAGTCCGCCGAGATCGACAGTGAATGTGACGACTGTGCCGTCGGCCACCAGGTTCGCATACGCGTCGCGCACCGTGGCCCGCAGCCGGCTGACTTCGCCGCCGACCGTGACTTCGTCGGGTGTCGCGGTCAGCGCAACCGCGTCCGGCGCAGCCGGTCGGATCGTCACGGTCGCCTGCCCCTGCGCACCGCCGGGCGCGGTGGCCGTTACTTGCGCCTGACCTGCGATCAGCCCGCCGATGAGATTCACCTCGGCCTTGCCCCCGTTGGTGGCGACCGAGGCGACAGCCAATTGGCCCAGCGTCGTCGTATACTGTATCGGCGTTCCATCCGCCACCGGATTGCCGTATTGGTCGGCTGCGGTCGCCGTCAGCCGCGCGATCTGGTTGTAGCCTGCGGACAGCTCCGCCGGCTGCGCGCTGAGCGTCAGGGTCGCGGCGGGGCCGGCCAGGATGGGCACGGTGAGGCTGCCCTGCACGTTGCCGGCCTGCGCGCTGATATGGGCATCGCCTGCCTGCGTGCCGGGCGTGAGGGTCATCTCGGCCTCCCCATCATCCGTCAGGGCGGTCGGCGCGGACAACTCGCCCAGGTCGGTCGTGAAGTGGAGCGGGGTCCCGTCGCTGACCGGGTCACCGAACGCGTCCACCACCTGTGCCGTGATGCGCACCGGGGCTCCGTTGACCGACGTGGCCGCGGGGTCCGCCGTGAGGGTGACGGTGAAGGGCTCGCCCGGCCCGATGACCGGCAGCGGCAGCGTGGCCGTGAAGCCCGCGGCCTGTGCCTCGATGAGCGCGCTGCCGGAGGTCATGCCCGCGGTGAACGTTGTGACTGCGAGCCCCTCGTCTGTCGTGGCCGAGATGGGATCGAGCGTGCCGAGCGTGGCGGTGAAGCTGACCGGCAGGCTGTTCATCACCGGGTTGCCGCCTTCGTCGCGGACGGTGGCGGTGATGGTGGCTGTGCCGTTGGTGATGACGGGCGTGGGCGCGGCGTCGAGGGTCAGGGTAACGGGCACGCCCGACGTGATGGTGAGAGGAACGGTCACGCTCAACACGCCGAGCGTCGCAGTGATATGTGCAGGGCCGGGCTCCGAATCGGCAGTAAACTGCGCGGTCGCGGCGCCCTGGCCGTCGAGCGTGACCACGGCCGGCGTGAGCGTGCCGAGCGTGCTGCTCAGCGCGACGCGCGCGCCCAGCCCCGCGGCGCGGCCCTCCGGATCGGTGATGCGCACCTGCACGGTCGTCCGGCCGTTGATGCCGGTGCCGGTGTCCGTGCTCACCGCGAGGGTCAGGCCAGGGATGGACGCCGAGATGGCCCGCGCCGCATTGAGCCGGCCCCAGCCGGTCAGCGTGTCGAAGCCCACCGCGCCGACATCGTCCACGGTCTGCCGGAGCAGGTCATACACCGCGGCCTCGGACAGGTCGGGCCGGAGCGCGCGGATGACCGCGGCGACGCCGGACGCGTGGGGCGCGGCGAACGAGGTGCCGCTGCTGGAGGCCGGGTCGCCGCCGTAATAGCCGTAGGTGCGGGTGCCGGGCTGTCTGAGCACGCCATAGATGCCCACGCCGGGCGCAACGAGGTCCAGCCGCGCGCCGTAGTTGGAGAAGTAGGCGCGGTTGTCGCCGGTCGTGCTGGCGCCGACGGCCACAACGCCGGCGATTTTCGCCGGATAACTGACGCCGGGATAGTTCTCGTTGCCCGAGGCGGCGACTACCAGCGCACCCTGCTCCTGCGCGGATGCAATCGCCCGCCGGAGCATATTGGCATCGGTCGAACTGTCGGACAGGGTGGGCGGGTAGGTCAGGCTCAGGTTGATGACCTGCGCGCCGTTGGTCGCAGCATAGTCGATGGCTTCTGCGATGTCCAGCGTGTAGCCTGCACCGTTTTGGTTGAGCGCGCGCAGCGCCATGAGGTGCGAGTTCCGCCCCATGCCCGCCACGCCCTCGAAGCTGCCCGGCACTTGCGTGTCCGGGTTGTTGACGGCCGCGGCTGCAATGCCTGAGACGAACGTGCCGTGCCCAGAAGAGTGTTCGTCCAGGGGGGAGTTGTCCGGAATGACGAAGTCATAGCCCCGGCAGTCGTCCACGTAGCTGTTGCCGTCGTCATCGATGCCGTTGAACGCCAGCGGCGTGTCGCAGGTGCGCCGGCCGGTCAGCGGGTCGAGCGCGCTCTCACCCGGGTTGTACCACATCTGGCTTTCGAGGTCGGCGTGCAGGTAGTTCACGCCGGTGTCGATGACCGCAATGACGACGGAGGGATGCCCCCAGGCGAGGTCCCAGGCGGCCGGCGCCTGCACCTTGACCGGCCCCCACTGCTGATCCCAGTATTCATCGCCGGGTGTGTCTGCGATGCGGGCGAGCGGGCGGTGCTCGCCCACGAAGTCCACGGCGTCTTCCGCCGCGAGGGCGGCCTGGGCTGCGGTCTCCGTGCCGGCGGGCACGCGCAGGAGGGCCAGCCCCAGCCGCGGCAGCCACCGTTCGACGGTCGCGCCGTGGCGTGCGGCGAGGCGCTGCACCGTCGCGGCATCGAGGCCGGGCGGCACGCCGATAACCAAATGGCCCGGTGCAGCCGCGGCGACGTCAGGTTCGGGCGGCAGGGCTGCGGCGGGCCAGGCGGCTGCGCGCGCTGCCGCTGTGTGCGTTATCGCACCCAGGCCAAGCAGCAGGGTGGCGGCGAGCAGCAAACTGCTGCAAAGCAGGAGAATAGTCGGCTTACCGCGCATCCCCCGGCGCGCGGTCTTATGCAACATCATGCGTCAACCTCATTCCATTGCGACAATTCAGGCACGCACGTAGTATACCGCGCGGGATGGGGTGTGACAAGGTGACGGGGTGAAGAGGTGACGGGGTGAACGGGAGAACAGGAGAATAGTGAGGAGTTCGCATCCTCAGATGCGGACTCCTCACCTTCAGAACACCTCTCAATACTTGTAGGGGCGAGGTCACCTCGCCCCTACACCAACGGTTTTGTTAGGCGTACTCAGGCGGAGCTTGCATCTCAAGATGCAAACTCCGCGGTCTTGATGGTTACGGGATCGCGTACTCGACGACGAGCCGCGGGGCCTTGTCAGGCGAGTAGTACTCGCTGGAGGCCAGGCGGAACGTCGAGTAGGCCGCGCCCATGACCGCGCGCAGCAGCACGCCGTTGTTGCTGGCGGGGTCGGCAACCCACTGAGCAACCAGCGGGGTGACATCGACCTCGACCCACTTGCCGACATCCATCTTGCTGATGGATGCCTGGCCCGCGGGGTTCACATCGACATCGCCGCCGGGGGTCGTCCAGGGTGTCTTCCAGGTGGCGGTCATTTCGGTCCAGGGGGTGAGGACGTTGTGCGCCATCAGCGTGTGCGGCTGACCGGTGCTGCCGTAGCCGTCCACCCACACCTGGAGTTTGGCCGAATTGACCGGATACATGGCATCGATGGCCGCGGTGTCGAACTTGACGAGCGACCGCAGCACGTCGCTGCCGCCGACATAGAGATAGGCCCAGGCGCCGAAGTTGAGGTTCGCCTGCCCGGCCTGGATGTAGGTATCTTCCATGGCCGTGAGGGTCGCGGTCTCAACGCCGGTGGTGATGTTGTGCAGGCGCACCGGGATCTGCAGCGCAGCCTCTGCACCAGGAGGCCCTGCCAGGATCAGGCCCTCAGCGACCTCGCCCGGCGCGAGCGGCGCGTCCAACTGCCACTCAACGGTGAAGTTGATGGGTGTGTTGGGCTGGTACGGGCCGGCCGGCAGGTTCGTCACGTTCAGGTCATAGCCCTGGACTGCGGTGATCGCGATATCGAACGTGGTGTTGGCCGCGCTCCAGCCGTGCACCGCGGCGATGTAGTTGCCGTCCGGCGGCATCACGATGCTGACGAATTCGTTCGCGGTCGAGGTGGTCGAGGAGCCGACAACCTCGCTGTTGAAGTTGAATGCGCCGTCACCGTTGAAGTCGTACAGCACGAACAGGTCCATGTCGCCCGCTGCCGCGGTGGTCGTCACATCCAGCCGCGCCGCATGTTCCAGCGTGAACGGATACTGGTAGGTCGACGTGCTCGGATCGTTCGGGTCGTCCTGCACCTGCGGCTGGGTGTCCTTCGTCGTGTCGCTCATGCCGAAGCCTTCTGCGACCAGGCCGACCAGCGGCAGCGATGACTTGACGGTCATGGGGAAGCTGCCGGAGGTGGCATTGCCGACGAAGAAGTCAGGCGAGCTTGGCATCGCGGCGATCGTGCCCACCTGGCCCTGGAAGCGTTCTGCAGCCTCAGAGCCATCGAAGAGCACGTTCTGCAGCGCGATGAGGTTCAGGCCGGGCTCGGCCGGGGCTGCCACGATCTCGCGTGGGCCGCCGGTGGAGGTGTCCCACAGCCACTTGCCGGACCCCATGTAGTTGCGGTTGCTGCCGCCGACCGGGGCCAGCGTGTACGGGCCGTAGACATCCGGGTCGCCGGGGAAGGTCGAGAACGGGAATTCGCAGCCCACGCCGTTGCTGAAGCAATCCTCCGCGGGGCCCATGACGATGGTGTCGATGTCGGACTTGTCGCCGGTCCACTTCGTGTCGATCAGGAAGTTGGTGCCGGCCGGGGTGCTATCCGGCACGTCCACAAAGAAGAAGCGCCAGTCGCCCGATTCGTTGCGCCACGTCCAGTCGGAGTGGCCGTAGACCTCGCCGTTGTCATAGGGCGCGGTGCTCTTGGGCAGGCCGCCGAACAGGAAGTCGGTGCTGAAGGCCGCGACATTCGCGACGACCGGGATGCTGATCTCAGTCGTTTCGTCGGTCAGGCGCAGGAAGCCGTTATACAGGCCGACGTTTGCCAGCGCGGGCACGGCCAGCGTGGCGTTGAAGGTGGCGCTGCCGCCCGCCGGCACGGTGACGCTGGCGTCCGCCGTGAGCCAGGGGAAGTCGGCCATGTCATAGAACGTCACGGTCAGCTTCAGGTCGGTGATGGGTACCGTCGCCGGCCGGCTGAAGTGCCGCAGGGCCGCGAAGATGCCGTCGTGCATCCGGTCGAGCGGCTGTTTGACGCGCTGCGCAACTGCATTGCCGGCGTTGTAGCCGTAGCCGAAGCGCACGTATTCGCCGCCATCGATCTCGCAGCCTGCCGAGCCCCAACTGCCGGGGCAGTTGACCACGCCGTTGCCGTTCAGGTCCTCGAACAGGTTGCCGTCGCCGTTCACATCCGTCCAATCGAGAACGTGCAGGCGCCAGCGCGAGTTGTTGTTGACGTTGTAGTCGCCTTCCGGCTCAAACTGCTCGAAGGGGTAGGTGAGGCGGACGTCGATGATGTCGGTGCCCGCGGGAATCATGCCGGTCAGTTCCACCAGGTAGTCCGCCCGGTTGAGGTTGCCCTCTTCCAGCGTGCGGTCCTTGCTGGTGATGTCGATGGTCTTCTGGCCCGTGCGGACGAGCCACTCGTCCTTGACCTGCAGGGTGATGTCGGCTGCGCCCGGGTTGAAGACGGTGAACGCCTTGGTCGAGGTCTGGCCGGGGTGCATGATCTTGGCGAAGGCATCGTACTCGGTGCCGCGGAAGTCGCCGAAGGTCCAGCCATCGGGCGTCGCGTATGCACCGGCCAGGCCCGCCGCGATCTTGACCGATTCGAGCGCGTTGACCGTGCCTGCGCCCTCGGAGAAGCCGTCGTTGTAGGCCTTGTCAGCGCCGGCCATCAGGATGGCGCGGGCCTCGATATTGGTGGGCCAGCGGCCGTGCTTGGCCTTGAAGGCCTCGTAGATGAGCGCGACATTGCCCGCGGCAGTCGGGGTGGACTTGCTCGTGCCGCCCCAGACTTCCCAGGCGTTCCAGCCGTCCAGCGTCTCGCTCAACGCGAGCGCGCCCGCGCCCCAGGCGCCTTCGGCCAGCACGCTCACGCCGTTGTCGCCCATGGCCGTCGGGCCGCGGTTCGACCAGCTCATCAGGTCATTGTAGACCAGTTGGTCGACAGTTGTCATGCTGTCGAAGCTGCCCGTTGAGTCGTACAGTGTCGATGCGCCGACAGAGATGCCCAGGGTGTCGCCCGGCGAGGTGACGGTGCCGTAGCCCGGCGCGCCGTTGCCCGTCGAGTTCATGTCGGACAGGGTCGGGTTGACATAGCGCAGGATGCTGTCGACCGTGCGGGAGAGCCAGTCCCAGCTATCGTTGTCCGTGCCGGAGTAGCCCCAGCTATTGCTGATAATCTGGATGTCATCCTCGGTGTCGGCATAGCCGTCATAGCCGAGGGCGGCAAACAGGTAGCCTTCGGTGGCATCCGGGGCCACATAGTAGTTACCGGAGGCGACCAGGCCGACGTTCTTGCCCGCGCCCTGGATCATGCCGGTGAAGGGCATGCCGTCACCGACCGGCTTCCAGTCGGGGGAGCCGCCATCGATGATGCCCTGCGCGGCCACTGCCGAAGCGCAGAGCTGGCCGTGGTCACCGCCGCCTTCGGACCAGTCCATGACCGTGAAGGCGACCAGGTCGCCGGGGCCGGCCACGTCCGCGCCGATGCCCCACAGCCAGTCGGAGGCCGGCAGCGGGTTTGCGCCGTCGCTGATCCAGTAGATGTTGCCGCCGGACAGGTCGGCATAGCCGTCGCCGTCCAGGTCCTTGTAGATTTCCTCGCTGCCCTTGCGGGCGGCCTTCTCACCGACGAAGGAGTAGTCGGCGTCCAGGTCGACGTAGACGGTGTCATACACACCGGCTTCGTTCTCGTCGACGACGAGGACGGCCGCGCGCTCTTCGAGCAGGGCTTCCAGTACGCTATCGACATGCGAGCCGAAGTGGTAGACGCCGCTCTTGCTGGTGGCCGGGAAGGTGTAGGTGTGGTCGCCGCCGCCGAGCGGAGCGAACGTGGCGCTCAACGTGCCGTCCGGGTTGGTCGTGAGCGCATCGCCGGAGCGGGTGGTGCTGGTGTCGGCATAATCCGGCGCGGCGCCAACGATGCCCATGCCGTCCTTGATGAAGGTGTAGCCGAGATAGTAGTCGTACGCGAGGCTCAGCATGGAGGCCGAGTCGAACGCGATGGGCCAGCCGTAGTAAGGGGAGGCCGGGTCGGTGTCACGGGCCATCGTGCCCTGCAGGTCGGGGTGGGCGAAGTCGATGCCGGAGTCATTGACCATGACCTTGACGCCGTCACCGGTGTAGCCCAGGTCCCACGCGGCCTTCGACTTGTGGACGTCCAGGACATCGAACCAGTCGGCAATCCGGGCCGGGTCGGCGGCGGGGCGGGTGACCGTGGCAATCTGTGCGCCGGCCTTCAGCGCGGCCAGGCGGGCCTTCAGCACGCCGAGGTCGGTGTTGACGCGCGGCGCGGGGCCTTCGGGCAGCTTGGGCAGGTCGCCGGGGAACTTCATCTCCTGGATGAAGGCCACGTCGGGCTGGGCGGCGAGCTTGCCGATCTGCGCGACTTTGGCGCGGCCATAATGGGCGGTGGTGCCGTTCGGGAGCGCCTGCGGCCGCACCAGATAATTATCGAGATAGCGGCTGAGGTCGGCGCCCTGCCTGGCATACACCAGCAGGTTGATCTCATCGGTCAACGCGGCCGCAGCCATCGTCGCTTTCAATTGAGAGTAAATCTTGCTTGAATAGGCATCGCTGGCCGTGGTGACGGTTCCGACGCCTGCCTCTGCGGCCGGTGCTGCGCTGGCTGGCAACAGGTTAAGAGGGAGTGCCAGGGTGAGGATCACCAGAAGCATCAATAACTTGCGCGATTTCAGGGACATGTGGGTTACTCCTATATCGGCTGAACAACAAGGCAACTATGCGATCCTGGAGCCGTGAGATGATATCGGTGGCCGATCACCTCCTTTCCGCGAGTCCCGGTACGTCGAAAAGGACCTGTCTTGCGTTCTTCCGGCGTAAAGGCGGTTTCAACTTCACATCAGGCGGGGGCCCGCCAAGAGTTAGCACATGCGGGCGACGTGCTTCCTAAGCGCACGCGCTGAGTGAGCGCGCGTGTCTAGTGAGCGCGCGTATTATAGGCCGAAGGGGCAGGCGTGTCAATCCTTGCGAAGAAAGTAACTGTTCAGCGTTACCTTGTCACACAGGGTCAGCAAGCCCACAAACCCGGTTTCTGTGCGAAGCGCAGCCTCGCACAGAAACTGGGTTTGTAGCGGTGAACAGTTCCAAAGAAAAAGCGGGCCGGGGTGGGCAAGCTTGCCCCACCCCGCCCGCCGCTGACGGGGCCGGACGACGCCGCGCGCCGCCCGGCCCCTGCCGCAGGTTACGGCTTAAGGTACTTCACCTCAAGGCCGGGGCGCTGGCTCTTGTCCCAGTATTCCTTGCTGCCCAGGCGATAGAGGGTCACGCTCGTCTCGTTCTGCAGGCGGATGATCACGCCGTTGTTGCTGGCGGGATCCGCCACCCACTTCTGCACGAGCGGAGTGATGTCGAACTTCATATAGTTGCCCACATCGGTCTTGACGATGGGCAGGCTGGCAACGGCGGTGGGGTTGAAGTCACCGCCCCGGACGGTCCACGGGATCCGCCAGGTGGCCGTGTTCTCGACCCACGCCTTCGTCAGCTCGAAGACCTGCATGTCCGCCACGCTGCCGCCGCCGCTATACGCATTCACGTGGACCCACAGCACCGCCTCTTCGACCGGATAGTCGGGGTTGATGCTGCTGACGTCGAAGCGCATGATGGTGCGGTTGACATCATTGTGGCCGACATAGAGCAGCGGGCTGGTGCCGTAGTTGCTCGTCTGCAGGCCGGAATGGATGAAGGTGTCGGCCGCGGCCGGGAAGATGGTCGTCACGGGTTCCGTGTAGACCTGGCCGACCGTGATGGTCGTCTCCGCGATGGTGTGCGTGCCGAGCGCATTGACGGCCTCGACGCGGACGGTGTACTCGCCGCCCTTGGCGTAGGTGTGGCCGGCGGTCGCGCTGGCGTAGTAGTTGGTGAACGGCGTGCCGTCACCGAAGTCCCAGCGGAACATGACGCCGTCGCCGCCGTAGGTGGAGTCCACCATCGCGGTGAAGTAGCTCACGTCACCGACCGGGTTGACATCCGCATCGATCGTCGCGGTCGCCGCGTCCCAGCCCCAGTTCAATGCCGCGCCCAGCAGGTCCTTGCGGGTGTTGAAGCCCGTGTCGCTGTTGACGCCTTCCAGGCCGAACGCGAAGTAGACGGCCTTGCCGATGTTGCTGACGCCGGGGCGTTCGAGGGTCACGTAATCGCGGTTCGCCAGCGCCACGTAGCCTTCTTCCACGTTGTTGCCGCCGACGCTGTACTTGAGCAGCGGGGTGATGGTGCAGAACGTGAAGTCAGGATCGGTGCAGTTGGCGCCGATTTCATCGACGTAATAGTTGGTGCCGGTGCCGTCGCCGGTCGCGCTGATGTCGAAGCTCGTGTTGCTGAACGGCGTGTTAGGCACACCGGTGAGCAGTTGGGCCGAATCATCGAACACGACCTCGCCGTTCACGCTGTCCTGGAGGTAGCGCGCGCCGAGCGTCGCGCCGTAGAAGAACGGCGCGCTCGTGCTGCTGCCGCCGGTCAGGGAGGCCAGGTCCTGGCCGAAGGCGATGATGTGGCCGCCGCCGTTCCAGTATTCGACCAGCCGGTTCATGTCCAGCGTGGTCGGCGGGGTCGGGACGGTGAAGCTGCCGTTGGGCCGGAAGTTGTCGCCGCCCTGGTAGATGATGGCCTTGTACTGGGCCAGGTAGGCGGCATCCGGGATGCTGACCGGGTTGCCGGCCATCGCGTCCGCGTCCCACACATCGTAGGTGACGCCGAGCTCGTCCAGCGCGCCGGTGTAGAACGGCGTGTAGTCGTCGAGGCCGAGGCTGCTGGAGCCGTCGTTGTCGATGATCAGCACTTCACCGAGCGCGGGCTTGACCTTGACGTTGTACGTGCCCGCATCGAGCGTCGCGTACGGCGTCACGTCCTTCCACGCCACATTGAAGAAGGCCAGCCCATCGTTGACGAAGATGGAGACGGCCGGGGCATCCACGACGCTGTGCACGACGCGCACGCGCGCCTTGCCGGCCAGCGGGGTGGTCGGGTCGATGACATCCAGCACGACCTGGAGCTTCTTGCCGTCCGGGCCGACCAGCTTGCCCATTGCGTAGGCGGTGTAAATCTTGCCCGCCTCGAAGTTGATGGCCGGGAGGGCCAGGGCGATGGTGTCGGTGCCGGCGACGCGCGCCTCCAGCTCATACGAGCCGGCGGGGAATGCACCGTCCTGCGCTTCCTTGAACGCGACATTGCCGAACAGCACCGCGCCGCCCTTCAGCGCGATGTCCACTGCCGGTGCATCCGGCGAGAGATGGACGAACCGAATCTTGAACTCGCCCGCGTTGGGCGCGGCGTTCAGCGCGGTGTCGTCGAGGACGACCGGCTGGATGCCGCCCGCGGCCAGCTCACCGGCCGCGATGACGCTGTAGTCCTTGCCGTCTTCGAGCGTCAGGTCGGCCTCGAAAACGGTCGGCTGGGGCGCGTAGATGACCCGCATCCAGGCGGGCATGTGCGCATCATACGTGGCGCCATCCAGCAGGACGTAGCCCTGGTTGTCGCCCTCGCCCTTCGCGGCGGTCGTGTCCCATGTGACTGTGAGCGTGGCCGTCTCGCCCGGAGCGAGCGTGATGCTGGCCGGGCTGACGGTCATGCCGTCCACCGTGGTCAGCGAGCCGAAGCCCATGCCGGTGTAGAGGGTCTTGACATCGTAGGTCTCGGTGCTGGCTGCAACGCTCGTCACCTGGACATCGAGGGACTTGGTCATGCCCATCGCCACCGGGCCGAAGCTGAGGCTCGGCGGGTCGAGGATGACGCCGGGGTTGGCGGCATTGGTCAGGTCCAGGCGGCCCGCGCCGATGTCGAGCGGCTGGGCAGGGGTGCCGTCCTGGTTGTAGATATCCATGTACTTCGAGGTGCTCATCAGCGCGGACTTGATCCAGGCCGGTGACCAGCTCGGGTGAATCTGCTTGAGCAGTGCGGCCGCACCGGTGACATGCGGGGCCGCCATTGAGGTGCCGGAAGCCTGGCCGAAGCCGAGATGGCGCGCCTCGCCCGTCACGCCGGGCGCGAAGCCCTGCGACAGGATGTTGACGCCAGGAGCCGCAATGTCGGGCTTGAGCACGTTGCCGACGCCGGGGCCGCGCGAGGAGAAGTTCGCGACAATGTCAGGCGTGTTGCCGGCCTGATACGCGACCGTGTCCAGGGCCAACTGCGCAGCGTCGCCGTTCGTCGTGTACCAGTTCACCAGGTTGGTGCCGTTGGTGTTGCCGATGAGGACCGACGAAATCGTGACCTGGGCAGCGCCCGTGCCCGCGGCCATGTTGGTGAGGGTGTTGCCGGCCGCGGCCTGGTTGTAGATGACCACGAAGCTGGCGCCCGCGTCTTGGGCATTGAGCACCTTCAGGCTGAAGTTGCAGGTGCCGCGGCGGATGAGCGCGGCCTTGCCGTCGAATGCACCGGCCGGGAAGGCGCTACAGCCTTCGATGTTGGCTGGCGCGACAACCTCTGCCGGGACATAGCTGTACGGCCCGAGGAGCGAGCCGACCGGCAGCGGTGCACCGAATTGCGCCGTCCCATAGGCCATGCTGGTCAGGTCCGCAGGCACCGGCTCAGGTGCGGTGACCTTGAGGCGCCCCGCGGCATAGGTGCCGGTCGTCGTCGTCGCAGCGACGTTGATGTAGTCCGCGGACGGATGGTCGCCCGTACCCTTGCCGGGGCCCGCGTTGCCGTTGGACATGCTGACGAAGATGCCGGCCTTGACGGCGTTGATCAGAGCCGTATCGAGGGCGTCGAATTCGCCGCCCAGGCTGCCCGGCCCGCCGCCCCAGGAGTTGTTCAGGACATCGGCGCCGTCCATGACGATGTCTTCGAGCGCCTTGATGCCTTCGGTGTTGTAGAAGGAGCCGTCGTTCGTGATGCTGTTGTAGAACACACGGTAGCTCAACACATAGGCCTTGGGAGCCACGCCGCTGAGCGTCACAGGTGCGGCGCCGAGATAGCTGGCCTGCACTTCGTTGCCCGCAGCGGTGGCCGCGGTGTGCGTGCCGTGTTCGGTGCCGCGCGTGCCGGGCCAGACGTTCTCATCACCGGCTGACGGCGGATCCCAGGTGCGGAAATAGGCCCGCGCCACAATAATCTTGCCGTTGGTGCCGCGGGTGTCGCCCTTGGGGAAGCCGGCCGGGTAGGTGTAACCCGTGCCGTCGAACATCGGCGCATCCTTGTGTGCGCCGCCGTCCATCGAAGCGACCTTGATGCCCGCGCCTGCATTCGATTTGCCGCCGATGGCGACGTTGTCCCAGGCGGCCGGTGCGTTGATCAGCGGGAGGCTGGCGTACATCGCCGGATCGTGGGCCCAGTCCTTCGAGACGCGCACGACGCCCGGCAGGCGGCGCAACTGGCGTTCGAGGGTCTGCAGATCCGCGCCCTTGCCCGCATCGACCGACACGGCGTTGAGCAGGACCTGGTAGGTTGCAGGGACGGAAATGCCATTCTCGTTGACGAAGGTCGCGACCTGAGCGCCCGGGATGGCCTGGGTCATGGTCGCCACGAATGCCTGCTGTTCGGCCTGCAATTGCTGGATGTACTGCTGAGCTGCGGGAGAGCTGACGTCGATCTTGCCGCCTGCGGCGGAGATGGCTGCGCCACCGTCGTGCAGGGCCAGGGGCGGCGAGGCGAGTTCGACAATCAGGCGATGCGAATAGCGCGGGGCGGCTGTCTGCTCACCGTCGGTGATGACTGCCTCTGCGCCGGCCGTGGCCGGCATGAGGAACATGCCTGCCAGCAAAACCACGATCATGAGGAGTGAAAACTTTCGGCCCATTGCGCGGTGCCTTCCTTCCTTGTCGGTTCTAAGTGGTGCGGTACGAACGCTTGCTTATGCTCAATGCTGCGATCAGATAGACGAGCTTCGTATCACCGGGGCGCATCACCTCCTTAAAAAGTGTTCGTGTTACTGTGCGATAGGGCACAGCAGGATATTATCGCGACAGCGCGATTATAGCGGCATCAGGGATGAGTGTCAATAATTGAACACCATAATAACAAAGGTTACACATTTGTTCAGGGGTTAATCTTCCCATAGCAGACGGCCGCAGTTGCCGCAGTAGACGAGCGCGGCTTCGCTCCGCACCTCAGCCAGCTTACTCGGCGGGATGGCGACCTTGCACGCGCTGCACTCGTCGCCGTCGATGCGCGCGACCGCGCGACCGCCGCGCCGGGGGCGCAGGTTGTCGTACACGGCCAGCAGGTTCGGGGCGATGGCCTTGCGTGCAGCCGCCTGCCGGTGCAACAGCGCCGGGGCCTGGGCCCTGAGCTGGGCCTGCTCGCGCGTCAACGCGGCGTGCTGGGCCTGCCACGCCTCGGTCAGCGCGGTGAGCTCGGCCACGGCTGCGGTGTGCTGCTGCGTGGCTTCGTCTGCTGCCAGCATGGCTTCCAGCAGGTGTTCCTCGGCGTCTGCGAGCTGGTGGCGGAGTTGCTGAACGTCGAGCTGCTCGCTCTCCACCTGCCGCGAGCTGCGGGCCTGGCTGCTGTACAGCTTCTGCTCGCTGCGTTTGAGCTTGTCTGCCGCTTCCTGCTGGACGAGTTCCCGGTCGTGCTGAGCGGCGCGGGCGTGGTGGAGCGCGGCCTCTGCGTCCGCGGCGGCCTGACGTGCGGCCACCAGCGCAGCCGGCTCACGCAGGCCCTCGGCAATCTCATGCAGCCGCGCCTTGAGCGCATCCACGGCGAGGTCGATTTCGTTCAGGTGGGCGAGCTGGGCGATACTTTCGGGCATGGCGGGTCTCCGGTGCTGGACGAGTAACGAGTAACGAGTAACGAGTGAACGCCGGTTGTCGGCCTGCGCTGTCCGTCATTATACGTCAGTTGGCGGGGTTGCTCAAACGGGGCGCCGGTATGCCAACCGTCCGGGGAGGTCAGGGCGGTTTCAGAGTGCATCAGGTGAACCCACCCGGCAACTGAAGTTGCGGCTACCGTTGCGAAGTCTGCCTTCGCAGACTGGAAACTAACCGACGCAGGTCGGTTTTGCAGTGGTAGCCGCAGTTTCAACTGCCAGGCAGAAGGCACGAGTGCAACATGATTTCGCCCTGCGGGGAGGTCGCCCCAACTGGCGCGAACGGCCACCTTGTGCTAGAATCCAATGCAGTGTGTCGAGCGGCAGATGTTATGAGTCCAGCAGCCAATCCCCCTGCGAGGTACACGCACTTGGCATCAACGGAACTCCGGGCGACTCTGGTGCTGCCCACCTACAATGAGCGCGAAAACCTGCCGGCTCTTGTGGCCGCAATTCAAGCGCTAGACCTGCCCATCCACATCATTGTCGTCGATGACAACTCGCCTGATGGCACCGGCGCGCTGGCGGATGAGCTGGCGGTCCAGTCGCCGCGCGTCTCGGTTATCCACCGCGCGGGCAAGCTCGGCCTGGGCACGGCTTACGTGGCGGGCTTCCGCCAGGCCATTGCGGACGGCGCGGATGTCATCCTGACAATGGACGCGGATTTCTCCCATCACCCGCGCTACCTGCCTGCAATGCTGGAGGCCAGCCGCCGGTATGACCTGGTCATCGGCTCGCGCTACGTGCGCGGGGGCGGGGTCGAGCACTGGGGGCCGGAGCGCAAGCTGTTGAGCTGGGGCGCGAACCGGCTCGCGCACCTCATCGTGGGGCTGCACGCGCGCGACTGCACCGCGGGCTTCCGCTGCTACCGGCGCAAGGTGCTGGAGACGGTGGACCCGGCCACGATCCGCGCGGACGGTTATTCCTATCTCATCGAGATGCTGTACCGGGTGCAGGAACAGGGCTTCACCGTGGGCGAGGTCCCGATCATCTTCGCCGACCGGCGGCTCGGCCAGTCCAAGATTTCGCAGGGTGAGATTCTCAAGGCGGGACGCACGGTGGCACGGATGGCCGTGCGCCGGCTGCGCCGCGCCGGGCGGCGCCTGCGGGCAAACCTGGCCGCCGGTCCCGCAAGCTGGTTCATTTCATAGGTTAAGGTGACGAACATGCGCAACCAGGGATCGAGCGCCAGCCTCATCGAGCTGGCCCTGATCATCGTGCTCATTGCCATCATCGTGATGGCGATTCTACTGATCCTCGGTGACGACCTGCGGCTGTGGGTGGTCAACACGATCCAGGGCTTGTTCCCCGGCGGCTCCTGACGCAGCCTCCTGCGGTGGACAGCGTCCCCGTCCGTGCGCACGCGGCCTGGCTGACCTCCGCCGGCCGCGCATTGTTGGACCTCTTCTTCCCGCCGGCCTGCCCCGGCTGCGGCCGGCTCGGCGTCCTGCTGTGTGATCGTTGCCGGGCGCGCATCCAGGTCATCGATGCAATCGAGCCGCGCCGTCCCCCGGCCCGTTTGGCCGCGGTGGCCTCCGCCGCGCTGTTCGCGCCGCCCCTGCGCGAGGCCATCCACCGGTTCAAGTATGATAATACCCGCGACCTGGCCGCGCCACTGGCCGAGCTGATGGTCGACGCCTGGCCGCGCCTCGGGCTGGCCGCGGACGTACTGATGCCCGTGCCGCTGCACGCGCGGCGCCTGACCGAGCGCGGCTACAACCAGTCCGCGCTGCTGGCCCGGCAGCTCGGCCGGGCGTTGGGCATTCCTGTTGACGAGCGGACGCTGGTCCGCCGGAAGCACACGCGGCAGCAGGTGGGGCTGGGGCCGGAGGAGCGTCGCGCCAACGTCGCGGACGCGTTCGTCTGCCAGGGGGACGTAACAGGTAAACGTGTCATCCTGATCGATGATGTTTGCACGACCGGCGCAACGCTGGAGGCGTGTGCAGCCGCGCTGGCAGCCGCGGGTGCGGGGTCAGTGCAGGGGTATACGCTCGCGCGGGCGCGCTGGCTGCCCGGCCAGCCTGCACCAGATAGCGAGCACACTTAGTCTGCGTCTACCTTTCGCGAAGGCGCTTGATCTCTGCAATCATATCGTCCAGGGTCATATCGGCAAACAGCGTATCGCGTTCCTCGGTGTAGTTGCCGTAGCCAGCAGTGAACTGCCCCACGAATCGCACGGTATCCACAGGGCCGATTTCCCTGAGCAATATCCGAATTGCATTCTGGGTCACTTCTGCTAAAGGTTTAGTCTGAACTACCATCCTTCTATTACTCCTATCAAGTCAATCGGCGATACAACTTTGGTTCTAAGAGCCTTCATAGCTTTGGCTCGTTTAAGAAACCTGTCATCGCAGGTGCACAGGTAGTCCGCGTGGCCGGCTTCGGCTGATGCCAGGTGTAGGGCGTCCAGTGGTTTGAAGCCTAACTTAGCGAGCTCTTGGGCACGATCTTCGACTTGCTGCTCTAAGATGACGAACGAGTGCGCGTGAATGAGCACTCCCTGCGCGTATTGTCGGCGCGTCAGGTTTGGATTCTTAGCGACTTCAAAAAGCAGAGCTTCTGACGACAGCAGTTCGATTTCCCAGACTCACACAGTGCCAATAACCCCAATACCGCTTCTGATTCAAGCGCAACCCGAAGCTCCCCCTTGGTGTCAAGCGGGCGCTGCAAGCTGCAGGTGTCAAGATACAACCTCATGTTGATAGTATAACACTGACAACTCTGAATGAGAAGTGTTTTCAGGTCGCGTCAGGGGTTATGCCGTCTGTACCGCATGAGCCCGCCGGCCCGTCGCTGCGCTGATGATGAACACGCCGGTCAACAACACGGCCACCACCGCGTAGGCCGGGCGAATCCCCACCAGGTCGGCCAGCCGGCCCAGCACGAGCGGCAGCGCGAGGATGGCTGTGCCCGAGGCGAGCGTCGCCCGCGCGCCTGCCTGCACGGTGTCCGCGCCGGCCGCGCCGAGCGCGAGGGCCAGGATGAGCGGATACAGGCTGGCAACCCCCAACCCCGCGACAGTCAGGCCGATCAGCCCCAGCGTCGCACTGCCCGTCGTCCAGAAGAGGACGAAGCCGGCGGCCGCGACGAGCGCCGAGGCGAGCACGAGGCTGCGCGCCGGGTAGCGCTGCACGAGGCGGCTGCCCGCCAGCCGACCGGCGATCATGCCCGCGAGGAACAGGCTGACGGCCCGGACGGCATCCACCCGGCGCAGCCCCAGGCTGGTCTCCAGGTAGTCCGCGCTCCAGAAGATCATGCAGAATTCGATCGCGACCGCCAGCACGAGCGCGGCCCAGTATACCCAGTAGGCCCGCGGCAGCGGGCGGGCTGCCTGTCGTGTTGAGGGCGGGGCCGGCGGGGGCGTCGCGCGGCGGAAGCCCAGGTACAGGAGGACCGGCGCGCCCGCGGCCAGCGCCAGGGCCAGCCGCCAGCCGCCGGCTAGCGCGGCCGTCCACCCGACCATCAGCGGCGCGAGCGTGCACGCAATGGAGGAAACCACGTTCGCCTCGGACACCGCGATCGCGCGGCCCTCACTGTGCCGGTCAGCCAGCGCGGCCGGGACGATGGCCAGGATCAACGAGCCGACCAACCCCGTGCAGAATGCCGCAGGAATGGTGACGACAGGCGACCGGCCCGTCAGCAACAGCAGCGCGCCCAGGCTCATGCCGACCGCACCGATCCACAGCGCGGCCGCGCGGCCCACGCGGCGGATGAGCAGGTGACCGGCCAGGCCGATGACCAGCATCCCGGCCGCGAACGCGGTGAAGTGCAGGCTGCTGACCGTGTAGGACATGCCGAGCTCGTCCTTCAGGTAGGGCGTGATCGGCCCGAGGATATTGAGGAAGTAACCGTAGAACGCGAGGAACAGGTAGGCTAACCAGGTGAAGCGGTCGCGCTGGAAGGTGGAGGTCAAGGTCGATGCTCCTGGGCCGGATGCCGCGCGATCGCGTAGACCGCGCTCAGCAGCCCGTCTATCACGATCTCCCGCTCGAACACCAGCCCGGCGCGCTGCGCGCCGCGACGGAGGTACATCTCCGGCAGCCAGGCCCAGGCGAACGCGCGGCGGCGGACGAACGCCACCTGGCTCTTGCTGACGCGCAGCCCGGCCTCACCTACGCTTGCGACGGCTGCGGCCACGGCCTCGAAGATGCGCCGTGAGGCGTCGCGGCCCGCGAAGAAGTCATCGAGGGTCATTCCGCCGGCTCTTCAGGCTGCGCGTCGATATCCGGTACCTGCTTCGTCACCCACACGGTCAGCAGGGTCGCGAGCACGAACGCGACGGCCAGGATGCCGGTCACGAGGGTCACGGTGTAACGGGTGAGGGTGTCGCTGAATGATTTGACATAAGCGCCCTCGGGGAAGGCCGGGTTATAGCGCACCGTCACCGGCTCGAACTGCTCGTATGCGGGCGGCCAACTGCCCTCGCGCATCTCGACGGTCTTGCGGGTGCCGTCGGGCAGGGTGAATTGCACGATGGGATAGGTGTATTGCGTGCCGGAGTCGTCGCGGCGCACGATCAGGTCCAGCACCTCGCCCGAGGTCTCCTGCTCGCGCGCCAGCCCGCGGCCGACGACCGTCGCGCTGTAGACTGCGATGGCAAGCATCAGTACGGCCACGCCGATGAATACGGTCAGCAGGACGCGGTCCAGCGGGATGGATGGCCCGGCGGGGATGGCGAAGTCATCGTCGTCGATCCCCACCGCGAGCGACATCAGCTTGTCCCGATCCGCGGGGTCGGGGACGTCGTCGAGCGTCTTGTAGCGGACGCCGTCCACCTCGTAGCCGACCGGCTCATCGCCCTGCCAGCGGATCGTATACTGTTTGCCTGCGCGCGGGTGGCGCGGCGCGGCAGACCGTGCGGCTCGTTGCTGCCTCTCCGAACGCGATGTGCGTTTCAAGTCTATTCTTCCTTACCACGCGCAACCGGCGCCGGCGGAAGTCACGCTGGTTTCGGGCAGCCAGACCGACGGTTCGCCCGCGACCCAGGCCAGTTCGTACCAGCGGCGGTCGTTGTGATACACCCCGCGGATGGCCGCGACCGGCAGGGTCGAGTTGGCCTCGACGACCACCGGCCCGCCGGGGTAGGCGTACAGCGGCGCGCGCAGCACCGGTATGATTTCGCATTGGCCTGCGGCATAGACGATGGTCTGCGGTCCTGCGCCCGTGAACGTGACGGGCACGACGACCGGCTGGACGATCACCACTGCGCCGTCCGGCGTGGCCGCCTCCAGCGTGCCGCCCATGTTGGCCGGCACATAGACCGTCAGGGTGATGTGCCACGGGCCTTCCCCGTTCGTCAGCGCGCCCGGCCCCTCGATGACGGTCGTTTCCTCCGCCAGCAGCACGCCCTCACGGTCGCGCGCACGGACGACAACCTGCCCGTCTCCCAGCGCGCCGCCCATGCCGGAGACATTGAACGTCGGCGGCAGGATGCTGTCGGGGATCGGGTCAACGATGGTGATGTAGGGTATGCCCGTCGTGGGCGGCAGCGGCTCCGGCAGAGGCTTGGGCGAGGGTTTCGGCTGTGGATATGGCAGCGGCTGGGGCAGCGGTTTCGGCTGCGGCTTCGGGTGGGGTGCTGGAATATACCCGCCACCGATCACCAGATGTTGACCGGCGTAAATCCAGTACGGTGCGCACAGGCCGTTGGCCGCGGCCATCTGCTGCACCGTCAGCCCGAAGCGCCGGCTGACGGAGTAGAGCGTGTCGCCCGGCGCAACGACGTATTTGCCGCCCCACACATGGCCCCAGGCGTGCGGTCCCGGGCCGCGATCGTAGGCCCCGCCCGGACCGCCGGGGGGCGGATGATAGCCCCCGCCGCAGCCGAGCGGGACCGTGAGCACGAGGCCCGGATAAATCTGGTTGGGGTTGCCGCCGAGGGTTGCGGCGTTGAGGTCGTAGAGCGCCTGCCAGGTCGTGCAGTAGCGGCGCGCGATGCCGGCGAGCGTGTCGCCGCGCTGAACCACATAAATGCCCGTGCCGGCCGCGGGACTTGCGGAGACGGTCAGCGGCAGGCAGGCAGCCAGCAGCAGGATCACGAGCAGCACAGCCATACGGCGCTTCATCGGTCTCTCCTTGGCCGAACAATCGGCCCCTGAACGATCGGTACAATGACATGATCCGAGGTTGGCGGCAAGGTTGACGCTTACATTATACTACAAACCAGTGAGGTCTGGATGCGCATTCGTCTCGTCACCTGGAACTGCAACATGGCGCTCGGCCAGAAGCTCGAGCGCCTGTTGGCGTTGGAGCCGGACATCGCGGTCGTCCAAGAATGTGCCGACCCGGCGCGCGACGCGGCCCGCGGCCGGCCGCTGCCGGTCACGAGCTTCGAGTGGGTGGGCAGCAACCCCAACAAGGGCCTGGGCATCTTCACCTTTGGGGACCTGCGTGTGCAGCGCCACGCGTCCTATACCGACGAGTTTGCGCTCTACCTGCCCGTCGAGGTCAGCGGGCGGGTGCGTCTGAACGTGCTGGGCGTGTGGGTGGCGAACAAGTTCGCGGCCCATGCCACCAACGAGCCGGCCCCGGCCATCGCCTACTATCAGCCCTTCCTGACCGCGGCGCCTGCGGTCGTCGCGGGCGACTTCAACCGGCTGCCCCAGCGCATGAGCTATCGGCGGCGGGACGGCGAACCCTCGGTGGTCGAGTGGCTGGGCCGCGCCGGGCTTCAGGATGCCGATGATGTAGCAGCCGCGCTTTGGGGGCCGCGGCCGCTGCACCGCACGCTGTATCACCAGCGGCGTCCCCGGCAGGGCTTCGTCGTGGACTACATCTTCGTTTCGCAGCCCGACGCAGACCGGCTCCCGCGGCTGGCGCACTTCGAGGTGTGCGGCCCGCACGACTGGATTACGTGGAGCGACCACGTGCCGCTGTTCGTGGACCTGGTGTGGTGACAGGGTGACACGGTGACAGGGTGACACGGTGACAGGGTGACAAGGTGACGCCGAGTGCCGGGGCTAGTCTTCTATCCACCGTTGCGGCTCATAGCCATGACCGACCAGACCTGCCCGTCCACATCACCTCTTCACCTTGTCACCCTGTCACCTTGTCACCTGTTCTCCCGTTCTCCCGTTCTCCTGTTCACCTCTTCACGTCCACCGGTGTATAATGGGCCGCGGGTTTATGTGTATCAACGCGTGTAGCGGAGGGACGGACATGCCACAACTGCCTTCAGCCTTATCTCGTTCGGTGGCTGCATCATCGGTGCGGCGCTCGCCGGTGGCCGCAGTATTCGCCGGGGTGCTGATCCTGCTGGCCGCAGCCGGGGCGGCCGCGTATGTCGTCTGGTTAGGCCAGCAAACCGGCGCCACCGCGCGCATCTTTGGCCTCGCGCTGCTGGCGAGCCTGTTGCTTGCGGCGCCCGCGCTGGGTGTCATCGGCTGGCTTGACCGCCGCGAGCGCGAGTCGCCGTGGGTCTTCTTCGGCGTCTTCGTGTTCGGCCTGGTCATCAGTTCCGGGCTGGGACTGCTGCTCAGCGGCGGCGCCGGGGCCACCTTGTTCGGCGGGGTCGGGTTGTCCGCAGCCGATGCGCGGTCGTTCGATCCGCTGGTGCAGGCCACGCTCCCGCTCGAACGCATGGGCCGCGACGAGGCGCTCAGGCTCGGCCTCGGCCCCGCTCTGGTCGCACCCCTCATCGAGGAACTGCTCAAGGCGCTGGCGGTGCTGCTGGTCTTTCTGTTCCTCCGCGGGGAGTTCGACAATGTGCGTGACGGCCTGGTCTACGGTGCGCTGGTCGGGCTGGGCTTCGCGGTGGGTGAGACGGCCTACGCCGTCGCGCGCAGCTTTGCCGAGACGGGCAGTGCGGCGCTGGCGCAGCAGCTCATTGCGCAGTTCGCCCTGCTGGGGCTGAGCGGCCACACGCTGTTCGGCGCGCTGGTGGGCGCGGGCTTCGGGCTGGCGCGCGAGGAACGCCGCCGCGTGATGCAGGTCGTCGCGCCGCTCGCCTTCTTCCTGCTGGCCCTCTTCGCACACCTCATCTACAACACGCTGACCCTCAGCGTCGCGGGGACCATTCTGGCGTTTCTGGGGCTGCCCGGCGCGTCCCTGGTGAGCGCGCCGCCGGCCGCGCTCTGGCTGGCCGTGGTCACAGCCGTCATCCTCACGCTGGGCTTGTTCTACGTCGCGCTCGGCTACCTGCTGGAGCGCAGCGACCGATGGGAGCAGACAGTCATCCGCACGGAGTTGGCCGGTGAGGTCGGCAAGGTCATCACCGCAGACGAGTATCGCATCCTGCTAGGGGAGGGCTTGTTCAGCCTGCGCCAGGTGCCCAACTATCCCGCCCGCATCAGCCGGGCCATCGTCAACGCGCAGAACGAGCTGGCCTTCCGCAAGTGGCGCGTGCGCTTCGAGGGCGGCGACCCGGAAGCGGATGCGGTTGTCGCCGGCTGGCGTGCAGACATTGCAGCGTGGCGCGCCAGGGATTGAATGAAACACCACACCGGGCTCATCCTGGCTGCGGTCGGCACGGGCACGTTCATGTCCGCGCTCGACAGTTCCGTCGTGAACGCCACGCTGCCGGTCATTCGCCGCGCGCTCGGCAGCGACGTCGCGACCATCGAGTGGGTCGTGACCGTCTACCTGCTCGTGGTCAGCGGGCTGCTGCTCAGCTTTGGCCGGCTGGGTGACCTGCGCGGGCACAAGCGCATCTATGTCCTCGGCTTCGGCATCTTCATCGCCAGTTCGCTGCTGTGCGGGCTGGCGCCGACCGCAGGCGCGCTGGTCTTGGGGCGGGCGGTGCAGGCGGTCGGCGGCGCGATGCTGTTCGCCAACTCCGCCGCGATCCTGACCACCAACTTCCCGCCGGAGCGCCGCGGGCGGACGCTCGGCCTGCAGGCGACGATGACCTACCTGGGGCTGATGACCGGTCCGTCGCTCGGCGGCCTGTTGGCGAGCTGGCTCGGCTGGCGCGCCATCTTCTACATCAACCTGCCCATCGGCCTGCTCGCGTTGGCGTTGAGCCTGCGCTTCATCCCGGATGACCGGCCGGCCCGCCAGGTCGAACGCTTCGACCTGCCCGGCGCCGCTGCGTTTATGGCCGGGCTGACGCTGTTGCTGCTGGCGCTCAACCGGGGCCACGCGTGGGGCTGGGCCTCGCTGCCGACGCTCGGCGCGTTTGGGATGGCGTTCGCGCTGCTGGCCGCGTTTGCCGCGCTGGAGCGCCGCGTGCCCGCGCCGATGCTCGACCTGTCGCTGTTCAGCCGGCGGCTGTTCTCGGTCGCGACGGCCAGCGCGGTGCTGAACTACATCTGCCTCTACAGCATCACGTTCCTGCTGCCGTTCTACCTCATTCAGGGCCGTGGGCTCGGCTCTGCACAGGCGGGGTTGATCCTGACGGCGCAGCCGCTGGTGATGGCGATTGTTGCGCCGTTGAGCGGCGCGCTATCCGACCGGATCGGCTCGCGCTTGCTCAGTTCGCTCGGGATGCTCATCCTGGCGTGCGGCCTGGCCTTCCTGTCGCGGCTGGGGGCTGCTTCACCCGTGGCTCACGTGGTTGCGGGGCTGGCGCTGGCCGGCCTGGGGACGGGCATTTTCATCTCCCCGAACACCAGCGCGTTGATGGGTGCAGCCCCGCGCGGGCGGCAGGGCATCGCGTCGGGCATCCTGGCAACCGCGCGCAACGCGGGCATGGCTCTGGGCGTCGGGATGGCGGGCGCGATCTATAGCTCGGTGCTCGCGGCCGCGCCTGCGGCCGATACGGCCCTCTTCACCGCGGTCGGCGCAGCATTCCTGTTCGCCAGCGCGGTCGGCTTCGTCGGCGCGGGCGTGTCCGCGATCCGCGGCGGGGTGACGTGACAGAGTGACGTGGTGACAGGGTGACAAGGTGATGTAGACGGCTAGGACCCCACGCTTGTGCTAATGACTCGCAATGGTGGAAAGCAGAATCAACCTGCGATTCGGCGTCACCTTGTCACCTCTTCACCTTGTCACCTCTTCACCTGTTCTCCTCTTCCCCTCGGGTGTGAGCGAACACTTGCCACAACCTTGACAACGGGGTAGAATATATGCACCGGCATTGTGGCCGGCATGTTTCAGAGTGGAAAGGAATAGACTGCCATGCCGTTTGAGTTACCACCTCTACCCTATCCCGATACTGTGTTGGAACCGTACTACTCGGCGAAGACTTTCAGCTTCCACCACGGCAAGCACCACAAGGCTTACGTAGACAACCTCAACAAGCTGCTGCCCGGCTCGGCTTATGAGGGCCTGGCGCTCGAAGACATCATCCGGGCGACCGCCGGCGATGCCGGCAAGGCCGGGTTCTTCAATAATGCGGCCCAGGTCTGGAACCATACCTTCTTCTGGCATTGCATGACGCCGGGGGGCGGCGGCCGGCCGGCGGGAGAGCTCGCGGCGCGGCTCGACGCGGCCTTCGGCAGCTACGAGAAGTTCGCCGAGCAGTTCAAGGCGGCCGCAGTCGGTCGCTTCGGCAGCGGCTGGGGCTGGCTGGTGCTGGATGGCGGCGAGCTCAAGATCACCAGCACGCCGAATGCCGAAACGCCGCTGGCGCAGGGCAAGGTCGCGCTGCTGACGGTGGATGTCTGGGAGCACGCGTATTACCTGGACTACCAGAACCGCCGTCCTGATTTCGTGCAAACGTTCCTGGATCGCCTGGTCAACTGGGATTTCGTGGCCCGGAATCTGGCCGGCTGAACCGGACCGTGGAATGGGCAGATTACGCGGAAGAATAGCCCTTGCGCTGCACACGAACATAGCTGAAGTATATGCCCGACAACCCCTTACCCGGCTCCGGGCCGGTAACACAACGTATCCTGGTCGTCGATGACGATCCTGCTATCGTGCGCCTGGTGAAGGCTAAGCTCGAAAATGCCGGTTATGAGGTGTTCGGGGCGGAGTCGGGTCACCAGGCGCTCGATATCATTGGCCGCCGGGGGATGCCGCATCTCGCCATTGTGGACCTGAACATGCCCGGCCTGAACGGCTTCCAGTTCTGTGAGGCCGTCCAGCAGTTCAGCGACCTGCCGGTCATCTTCCTCAGCGCAGTGGACGAGGAAGACACCGTGATCCAGGCCATCAACCGCTACGCCGAGGACTATGTGACCAAGCCCTTCAGCCCGCGCGAGCTGCTCGCGCGTGTCCAGCGGGTCTTGCGGCGCATCGGCGACTATGCGTATACGCTGGACCTGGTCACCCGGGTGGATGCGCGATTGGCCGTGGATTTCCCCCACCAGCGCGTCCTGATCTTCGATCGCGTGATCCCGCTCACGCCGACGGAGACCAAGCTGCTCTACCTGTTGATTCGCAACGCGGGCCGCACGGTCACGATGGACTTCCTGCTGCGGCGGCTGTGGCCGATGGAGGAAGTCTTCGAGGATACCCTGCGCGTCCATGTCCACCGGTTGCGCCAGAAAATCGAGCCTGTGCCCGCGCAACCGTGTTATATTCTGACCGAACGCGGCCTGGGCTACAGCTTTCCGGCCAAAACCAACGTCAGGCCGCAGGAGTAGCATTCATACACCGGCCGTCATCAGGAGGTATCCATGCCCGACGCCCAACCGACGCTTCAAGGTGAATCCGTAGACCGTATCCGGGACATCATCTTTGGCCCGAAGATGCGCGATTACGAGCTGCGCTTCGAGGCTATCGTGCGCGACCTGGACCGCTTGCAGCAGGAGCTGGACCAGCTCAGCGAGCAGCTCACTAGCAAGGACGCCACGCAGGGCCGTAACCTGCAGGCCCTGCGTCAGGAGTTGCGCCAGGCCGACACCGAGTTGCGGGGCGAGCTCAAGGCCGAGGCCGGCCGGCTGACCACCCAGCTTACGGAGCAGGGCAAGAGCCAGACGGCCGCGGTGCAGAACGTGCGCCAGGAGCTGCGCCAGACGGGGACGGATGTGCGCAACGAGCTGAAGGCCGAGGCGGAACGGCTGGCCGCGGAACTGGCGGCGGAAAGCGCAACGCAGAGCACCAACCTGCAAACCCTGCGCCAGGAGTTGCAGCAGGCCGACGAGGACCTGCACACGACGCTCAAGAACGAGCTGGACGGCCTCAACACGCAGATAGCCGAGCACGAGAGCAGCCAGAAGACCACGCTTCAGAACCTGCGCCAGGAGCTGCGCAAGGCTAACAGTGACCTGCGCGAGGAACTGCGCCTGCTTTCTCAGCGGCTGACCGACGAAAAGACCGACCGCGCGATGCTCGGCGACCTGTTCGTCGAGTTGGGGAATCACGTCAAGACGGGCGGCAGCCTGGCCGACATGCTCAATATCCTGGATCAGCCGAGTTAGCCACTTTGGATACTCATGTCAGCGACGACATCTGGCCGCCGAACGCTGACGATGCTGCCGCCACGGACACCGACGTATACGATCCTGCCCTCGAAGAACTGCGCGGCATCCTCATCGAGCCGGATCGCCGCCGCGCGGACGAGTTGGCGCTGCGTGTGGCCGAACTGGAGGAACGCACCGGCGACGATGCGGCGCTGGTGGCTGCCATCACGCCGGTTCTCGGCGATGTGATCCGGCGCAAAATCCAGGACAGCCGCGCCGAGATGATCGAGGTGCTGTACCCGATCATCGCACAGTTGATCGGCCGGGCCGTGGCCGAGGCCATTCGCGATCTTGCGCGGGCCATCGACACGCGCATGCGCACGACCGTCAGCCCGGCCAGCCTGTTGCGTCGCCTCCGCGCGCGGCTGACCGGCGTCTCTGAGGCCGAGCTGATGCTGCGCGACGCGCTGCCGTTTCGCGTCACCGAGGTGCTGCTGATTCACCGTGAGAGCGGTCTGCTGCTGCAGGGGGTGACGAGCGAACCGGAGGCCAACAGCGACGCGGATGTAGTCAGCGGGATGCTGACTGCGATCCGCGACTTCGTGCAGGACGCCTTCGGCCGCGGCGAGTCCACCGGCCAGCTTGACGAGATCCAATATGGCACGCAGCGCATCCTGATCGAGGCGACGCGGCACGCCACACTGGCGGTCGTCGTGGACGGCATCGAGCCGGCGGGCTTCCGCGAGCTCATGCGCCAGCGGCTCATCGAGTTCGAGAATGCCGAAGTGGAGCAGTTGGCGAGCTACGACGGCGACGCGAGCCGGTTCCTGGCCGTCGAGCCGAAGCTGCGCGAACTGATGGCCGAGATGCCCCGGCTATCGGAGGCCGGCGCGGAAGGCCTGACCCGCGGCCAGCGGCGCATTGTCGGGCTGCTCGGCGCGGCTCTGCTGCTGTGCATGCTGGCGACCTGTGGGGGCAGCGCGTGGTGGCTGCGCAGCGCGCTCAACCGGCCATCCGTCGTGGTCGTCGTGACCGCGACGCCGGGGCCGACGACGTCGCCTACGGCGACTTACACGCCCTCGCAGACGCCGACCGCTACTCCGACTGCGACCCCGACGGCAACGCCGACCGTCACGCCATCGCCTACGCCGTCGCCTACGGCGACTTACACGCCGACGGCCACCGCGACGCGCACGCGGCTGCCTGAACCATCGGCGCGCGTGGGCCAGTTGACGGTCAACGTGCGGGCCGAGCCTGCGCTCACGGGCCGCGTGCTGGAGCAGGCCGGCGCGGGGCGGGTCTTCCGGATTGTGGGTCGCGATGCGCTCGGCAGCTGGTGGCAGGTCTGCTGTACGGCCAGCGGCGCAAGCGGCTGGGTCGCCTCTGCGCTCGTGCAGGTGGAAGGCTTGACCCTGGATGTGCCTGTCGTGACGGGAGAGTGAACGTGGTGGCGCTGAGTAAAAAGATCTGCCTCCTGGGCGACATCGCGGTCGGCAAGACCAGCCTGGTGCGGCGATTTGTCTACAACCTGTTCGACGATAAGTACCTCAGTACGATTGGGGTAAAGGTCAGTCGCAAGGTGATTGTGCTGCCCCAGGTCAGCGAGGCCGCGGAGTTGACGCTGATGCTGTGGGACCTGGCGGGCGGCGAGGAGTTCAGCCAGGTGCGGACGAGCTATCTGCGCGGCGCGGCGGGCGGCATTCTCGTCTGTGACCTGACGCGCCCGGCCACGCTGCTCAGCCTGGTGAACTATGCGGCTGACCTGCGCCGGGTCAACCCGGAAGCGCGCATCGTCGTGGCGGCGAATAAGCAGGACTTAACGGCGCAGCGGCGGGTTGCCGAGGAGGAAGTGCGCACGGTCGCGGCAGAGTTGGCTGCCCCATATTACCTGACCAGCGCGCGACTGGGCGACCGCGTTGAAGATGTGTTCCGCCATATGGGCCAATCTTTGTCGGAATGAGCATGGAGACAGGTTCTGTGCTTGAGCTGGTGATTCCGGCCATCTTGCGTGATCGGCGGATCGTGTATGCCATCACCGATCGCAACTGCACCGTGTTGGCGGTCAGTGATGCGAGCTGGAGTCCGCACGCGCATCTGACAGGCGGGGTGGGGCAGCATCTGGTCGAAGCGGTGCCGGAATTGGTCGGCTCCGAGGCCATCCTGGCCGACCTGCTCGCGGGGAGGCTGCCGCGTTTCCAACTGCCGTGGGTCAACCGTGAACAGCCCGATGGCAGCCTGGCTTATCTCACCATCATCCTGCTACCTTTCCATAATAAGGCAGGTGAAATTACGGGCCTGCTCCTGGTACTGCATGATGTGACGGAGATGGGCACGCTGGAGCGGTGCATCACCCAGCAGCGCAACGAGCTGCGCCTGCTGGAGGAAGAACTGCGCCGCCAGAATGCGAAGCTGGAGGCGCACAACGCGGAGCTGCGCCGGCTGGATGAGATGAAGTCCGCGTTCTTCTCGGTTGCTGCGCATGAGTTGCGCACGCCCCTGGCCGCTATCCGGGGCTACCTGGAGCTGCTGCTCGACGGCGAAGCCGGCCCGCTGGCCGGGCAGCAGGCCGAATACCTGCACATCGTGGACAGCAGCGCCCAACGCCTGCTGCATCTCTCCAACCAGCTTCTCGATTCGACGCGCATCGAGACGGGCCGGCTCGACCTGGTCCTGCAGCACACCGATCTCGTCGAGCTCCTGCACAATGTGATCCTGGAATTCGGTCTCCGCTTTACGGCCAAATCGCAGCGCATCGTCGAGCACGCCGCCGCCGATCTACCGGCCTGTCTGTGCGATGTGAACCGCGCGACACAGATCATGGGCAACCTGCTGGACAACGCCAGCAAGTACTCGCCGCCCAATTCCACGATAACCGTCACGCTGCAGCGCGCAGACGAAGATGGGTTCGTGCAACTGGCGGTGCAGGATGAGGGCATCGGCATTGCCCCGGAGGAGATCGACGTCCTGTTTACGCCCTTCTATCGCGGGCCCGGAGCCCGCCAGATCAGCGCGTCGGGCGTCGGCCTGGGCCTGCACATTGCCAGTTCGCTGGTCGAACTGCACGGCGGGCGGCTCTGGTTCGAGAGTGTTCCTGGGGCCGGCAGTACGTTCTATGCCACTTTCCCGATTGCCGACCCATCGTCGGCAGCCTGATGACTTGGCATGTGCCGGCCGAGGCGCCCCACGCACAAAATTTGTCGCAGCGCGCACCCATCGTAATGATATTCTTAATCCTGTCGTCATATGCTGCAAACAGTCATCATCCCATCAGATTTGCGACAGGAGAGAAAAAGATGTCCGTTGTCATCCACAAACTGCCAGGGGTTAATCCGACACTCGAGAGCAAGCTCAAGGGGTTCGGGATCAAGGACAGCGATGACCTGCTGCGGTTTTGCAAGTCGGCGGCGGCCATCGAGCATCTTGCTGCATCCACGGGTGTGGACGTGCGGGAGATCACCCGCCTGGTTCACCGCGCGGAACTTGCCCGCATTCGCGGCGTTGGCGACGCATATACGCAGTTGCTGGAAGCCGCCGGCGTGCGTACGGTAGGCGACCTGGCAGCGCGCTGCCCGGAAGACCTGCGCGACCAGTTCAACCGCATCAACGGCGAGCAGAAGCTCGTCGGGCGTGTGCCGGCCCTCGCCATGGTCAACGGGTGGGTCACGAAGGCCCAGCGGCTGCACAAGACGCTCGAATAAGACGGGAATCGAAGAACCGGTCTCTATTGTTGAGGACGCGGCTGCTGTCGCATCAGCGGCCTCGTCATACTCATATTCTCCATTCATTTCACCACAGGAGGGACCATGCTAAAAGAGTTCAAGGACTTCATCAACCGCGGCAATGCCATGGACCTGGCGATCGGCGTCATCATCGGCGCGGCCTTTGGCGCCATCGTCAAATCGATTGTCGATGACTTGTTGATGCCCCTCATCGGCATTATCATCGGCGGCATCGACTTCAAGGGCCTCATGGTCCAGGTCGGCAGCGCGACGTTGACGTACGGCAACTTCATCCAGGCCGTCATCAACTTCCTGATTATCGCGTTCGTGATCTTCCTGATCGTGCGCCAGCTCAACAAGATGAAGAAGCAGCAGCCCGCCACCCCGGCCGCTCCGTCCGCCGAGGAAAAACTGCTGACCGAGATCCGCGACCTGCTCAAGCGCCGCTAATCCGGCACTTCACGCTGATCGTATCACCCCGCTGCCGACCCCAACAGGCCGGCAGCGGGGTTTTGTTTTGTGTCATCTGTGGTGCATCTGGGGCGGCTGCGGCAGCCGCCCCAGACACCACAATAAGGCTCCAATTTGACCGAACCTGCATTGCGGCGTACAGTGCGGCTAGGAGGAGGACGCATGGCATCCAAGAGTGATATCGAGCGCTATCTGGAGAACCTGACCGAGGAACGCAACGCAGTGGCGCTGTACGGGCGACTGGCCGCGGCCGAACAGCAGCCCGAGTTGGCCGCGGTGTACCGCAAGCTGGCCGATGCGGAGCAACGGCACGTGGCGTTCTGGTCGGACAAACTGCGCGCGGCCGGGGCGGAGGTGCCCGCGTTTCGTCCAAGCTGGCGCACGCGCATCCTGAGCGGGCTGGCCGCGCGCTTCGGGACGGCGTTCGTCCTCCCGACGCTGACGGAGACCGAGAGCCGCGCGGGGAACCAGTATGACGGCCAGCCCGATGCCGGGGAATTGTCGGCGCACGAGAAATCGCACGCGCGCACCTTCCGCTACCTGTCGCGCGCAACGCGCGGCGTGGAAGGCAGCGCGCTCGCGCGCTTCGAAGGCCGCCACCGGGCGGCGGGCGGCAATGCCCTGCGCGCCGGTGTGCTGGGCGCGAACGACGGCCTGGTCTCGGTCTTCAGCCTGGTGATGGGCGTGGCCGGCGCAGGTGTGGGGAACCGGACGATCCTGCTGACAGGGTTTGCCGGGCTGCTGTCCGGCGCGCTGTCCATGGCGCTGGGGGAGTGGCTGTCGGTGCAGAGCTCGCGCGAGCTGTACCAGCACCAGATCGACATCGAACGCCAGGAGCTCGCTGAGATTCCCGAGGAGGAGATGGCTGAGCTGGCGCTCATCTACCAGGCGAAGGGGCTGGCCCCGGAGGCCGCGCGCGATATGGCGCGGCGGCTGCTCTCCGACAAGGACACGGCGCTCGATACACTGGCGCGCGAGGAACTGGGCATCGACCCGCAGGAACTCGGCGGTTCCGCATGGGAAGCCGCGCTGACCTCCTTCTTCCTGTTCGCGCTGGGCGCGATTATCCCCGTCTTTCCTTACATTTTCCTCGCGGGCACGCCCGGCATCATCGCCAGCACGGTCGTCAGTGCGGTCGGGTTGTTTGTCGTGGGCGCAGCCATCACGCTGATGACGGGTCGCAGCCCGCTGATGTCGGGCTTGCGGCAGGTGCTGTTCGGCCTGGCGGCCGCGGCCGTCACGTTCGGCGTGGGCTGGCTGATCGGGGTGAACGTGACGTGAGGCCTTCCGATTTCCTCGTAGCATAGGGCCTTGTGCCCGTGGAGACGCCCACAAGGGGCTATGCTACTTCGTCGCCAGCAGGTACGTCACGCCTTCCGGGCCGGCCATCGTGCCGTGCAGCACGCCCTGGGGTACATGCGCCCGGTCGCCCGGTCCCAGCGCCAGCAGGCGTTCCTCTGCGGGCAGCACGAGCGTGAGATCACCCGTGATGACGACCATCAGCTCCGGGTAGATGTGCGCGTGGGGCGGGTAGCCGGTCGCCGGCTCGTTGCTCCAGCGCACGACCTGGTAGCCTTCCGCGGTCAGTTCCGCCCGCACCGTCTCCTCATGCGGGCGACCGCGGCCCTCCCAGATCTCCACCCGCACGGTGGGCCGGTGGAAATGGGGAAAAGGCAGAACTTTCGGCCTGTCGCTCATGCCTTTCACTCCTGCGCGGCCGGCAGATGCGCCAGCACGCGGCCGATGGCGGGCGTCGCATACCCGCCGAGCGCCTGCACCCGCGCGGCAAATGCCGGATCCCGGATAATCGCCAGCAGCGGCGCGAGCAGGGCCGACTCGTAAAAGCGTTCTGGAATCACCAGGTCGTATCGCTCGTGATCCAGGGGCACGAAGTCAAGGTCGAGCGCGCGCGCGGCCGCGCGAATGCCCATGCCGCAGTCCGCTGCGCCGGATGCCACGGCCGCCGCCACCGCGAGGTGCGTGAACTCCTGCCGCTCATAGCCCTGGATGGCGCGCGACGCGATGCCCGCCTGCGCCAGCCGGTAGTCGAGCAGGACGCGCGTGCCGGCCCCGCGCTGCCGGTTGATGAAGGTCACGCCAGGCTGCGCCAGGTCGCTGAGGCTGCGGATGCCTTTCGGGTTGCCGCGCGGGACGATCAACCCCTGCTCGCGCTCCACGAAACCGAGCAGGACGACCGGCGTGCCCGGCAGGAGACGGCGGATGTAGGCGGTGTTGTAGTCGCCGGTCTCCTCGTCGAGCAGGTGCGAGCCGGCAAGGTGCGCCTCCCCGTGGGCCAGCGCGATGAGCCCGCCCAGGCTGCCGACATTGGCCGATGACAGCGTGTGGCCCGGATAGCGCTGCCCCAGCTCGTCGGCCAGCAGGTCGAGCGTGAGGTCGTGGCTGCCGATGGCGACGATTGTGCGGCGCAGGGATTCGGGTGCGCGCAGCAGTTGCACCGTCACGGCCGCGCCCGGCTCGTAGCCCTGTTCGCCGCGCGGGATGCGCACGATGCCGTCTGCGCGCACGAGCGACATGAGCACGCCCGAGCCGCCCGGCAGCGGCGTCGCGACGACCCGCTCGCCTACCTGGCCGAGCGTGACGCGTAGAAATTCCTCGTCGCCCTGCGGGCTGACCACCTTGCGCGTGAGCACCGCTTCGACCGTGGGCCGCTCGGCCTTCGGTTGGCCGAGCCAGGCCGCGACCGTCGGCTTGACGAGCAGCTCGCAGGTCAGGGCGGTGGATACCGGATAGCCCGGCAGGCCGATGACCGGCACGCGGCGCGTCTCGCCGGGCAGCTTGACTATGCCCAGGATGACCGGGTGGCCGGGGCGGATGGCGATGCCGTGGACGAGCAGTTCACCCAGTTCGGCCACGATGCGCGCGGTGAAATCCTCCGAACCCGCCGATGAGCCTGCGTTGACGATCACCAGGTCGTGCGTCGCGGCGGCCTCCAGCACCCGGTCGCGGATCGCGTCATAGGCGTCGGCCAACGGCGCCAGGCGCGTGGGTAGCCCGCCCCACTCTGCCACCATCGCGGCGATGACGAGCGAGTTATACTCGATGATGTCGCCGGGCTTCAGTGCGCTGCCCGGCGCGACCAGCTCCGTGCCGGTCGGTTGGATGGCGATGCGCGGGCGGCGGCGCACGTTGAGCCGCATGTGGCCCGCGCCTGCGGCCGCGCCGATGTCCTGGGGCCGCAGCGTGTGGTTGGCGGGCAAGATCAGCTCGGTCGCAACCATGTCCTCACCCATCGGCCGGACGTGCTGCCACGGCGCGACCGGCGCGAGAATCTCGATCTCCGCGCCGTCTGCCGTCTGCACCGGCTGGACGTCCTCGACCATGATGACTGCGTTGGTGCCGGGGGGCAGGGGGTCGCCGGTATCGACATAAAACGCGCGACCGTTGCGCTCGACACTTCCGACGGCCAGCCGGAGGGGCTGCGTCTCGCTCGCGCCGCGCGTGTCCTCCGCGGCGACGGCATAGCCGTCCATCGCGGATGCGTGATAGTGTGGCGAGGAGATGCGGGCCCAGACCGGCTCCGCGGTGACGCGGCCGGCCGCGGCCGCCAGCGTGACCCATTCGCCGGGCAGGGGGGCGGCCAGCCCGGCCGCGTCCAGTGCAGTCCACCAGCGGGCCAGCGCCTCGGCCAGGGGGATGTCTTCGAGATAGGGTGAGTGCGTGTGTTGCGCCATGCGGCTACTCCGTCGTGATGTGGGGGGTAGTATACCCCGGTTTTCGCGATTTGACACCCTCCTGGCCCTGTGGTACTCTCGTATATGAGGAAGCATATTCCATGCGTACATCTCTCGTCGTCCTGTCGCTTATTGCGCTCCTTGGAGACAAGGAGCGATTCCCGTCTGGGTGAGTGAAGCGCAGGTGACAGGGACGATGCAGACCCGTTAGCAAGCGGGGCCTCCCATGCGGGAGGCCCCGCTTTTTTGTGCCATGCAAGTTATTGGCTGGCCAGGAGGATGCCATGAACACGCAGGAAACTCCATTCAACGCTCAGACCGACGCTTCGCCGCCGGGCGATAATCCGGCGTATGCTGCTACGCAGACAGAGGAAGACCAGACGGTGAATTCGGCGCGCTCGGTGATGCATCCCGATGCGCACGATACGGACTGGCGCTATTACTTCGGCGCGTGGGGTGGGTGACGACTGGAAGCTGAAAACTGGAAGCTGGAAGGCCGACGTGTTATAATCTCCTTCACCTCAATCAAGGAGATGTAGTTTCATGCGCGTGCTGCTCTTGAAGGAAGTTAAGGGGTTAGGCCAAGCCGGGCAAATCAAGGACGTGGCCGGAGGATACGCGACCAATTATCTGTTCCCGCATAAGCTGGCGCAGCCGGTCAGCGAAGGCGCGGTCAAGCAGGCCGAACAGGTCAAGGAGGCGGCGGCCCGCAAGCAGGAACGTAAGGTCAGCGAGGCCCAGGCGCTGGCCGCCCGGCTGGACGGCCAGGAAGTGCTCTTCAAGGCGAAGACGGGCGAGGGCGATCGGCTGTACGGCTCCATCACCGCGGCGGATGTGGCTGAGGAGCTGAGCAAGAAGATCGGCCTGCCGGTGGACCGGCGCTATCTTGAACTGGAGCACCCCATCAAGGCGCTGGGCGAGCATCGCGTCCAGCTCAAGCTCGGGCCGGGCTTGTTCGCGCATATCAACGTGATTGTCGAGCGGGCTGCCCAGGTATAGCCACCGCGGAATACACGGACCACGCGGAAGGATATAAATCTCTTAACTCAGGCTCACGCAAAGACGCCAAGGACGCAAAGATAACATTATCTGTTCACTTTGCGATCTTGGCGTCTTTGCGTGAGCTTCCCCGTGGCGCGACGGGCTGCGGCGCGGCTGGATGGCTATTCCTGCAAGGCGCGGCTGAATACGTCCAGGTTTTCGAAGCCGTCCGCCGTCTGCCGGTAGAGGATGACCACGAGCGTGTCGGGCGCGGCAGCAGGCGGGAGACGGAGCGGGTACGCGTCCATCACGACCTCGCCCGGCTGCCAGCGCGACATCGGGTAGACCCCGAACACCGGCTGTGCCCGGTCGACCTGCGCCAGTTCGACCCCGGCCTGGGCCAGCCGGACCGACACCGACCACTCGCCGTCCAGCGCAGGTCCCGCCTGCCACGCCAGCATGACCACCGTCTCACCGGTCGCCCGGTTGACCCCCCAGCGTCCCCCGACCAGCCTGACCTGACCCCCGAAGTCGTGTTCCCATGCAGCCAGCTCACCCGGTATCCCGATTCCGTTACCCTGTTCCTTGTCAGTGACCGCCACCAGCGTCCGGCCCAACGCGCTGTAGCGCGCGTCCGGGCTGATCTCCAGCGGCACGAGCGGCAGCGCGGCCTCCGTCGCGGCGAAGCCGGGCGCGGGCAGCAGGCTGCGCGCCTGCTCACTCGTCACGGGGTGCAGGTCGGGCCGTCGGCCCCAGATGTCGGTGACATAGCTCAACGCCAGCACCTCGGGCTGTGTGCCGAAGACGGCCGTGCCCGGCGGCGGGTCGTCGGCCAGGATGGCCCAGGCCGGGGCGAGGGCCGTGTCCTCCGGACGGTCGCTGGCATCCGCGGCCGGGTAGGACAGCAGCCCGCGGTACGCTGCCAGCGCGACGAGCGCGGCGAGGATCGCCCCGCGCCAGAGATGGACGATTTGTACATGCGGCGCATCCTTCGACTGCGTGCGCCGCATGGCGGCGCCCATCCGCTCAGGATGCTTCGACTGCGTGCGCCGCATGGCGGCGCCCATCCGCTCAGGATGTTTCGACTGCGTGCGCCGCATGGCGGCGCCCATCCGCTCAGGATGCTTCGACTGCGTGTGCTGCGGCGCATCCTGAGCGGGTGAACGGCTCAACGAGGCCGACGACGCTGCGTCAGTCGAAGGATGCGGCACCCCCAAGCTGTCGCCCCTTCGACTGCGCTTCCGCTCGCTCCGCTCAGGGTGCTTCTGGGGTCGAGCCATCGTTCTTTCCCACAGCCACGCCGCGCCCGCGGCGATCCCCACCGCCAGCAGCGCGTACGCGGGCATGATGACCTGGAACCAGTTCCCCAGCCGGTCGATCCAGCAGAAGACGAGGTAAATCGCCAGGATGGCGCAGAGCGTGACCGCGCGGCGCCGCGGCAGCGCGGCCAGGCCGGCCAGCCCGGCGAGCAGCCCCGGCCACGTCATCTCGCGCCAGATGAGCGCGGGGAATTCGGCGGTCAGGAAGGGCCGGAACGCCCAGGTCAGCTCGGAGCGGCCCTGGCCGGTGGAGAGGAAGCTCAGGAACCAGTGCCAGTTGCTCGCCCATGTGCCCACCCCACGCCACTCCGGGTGCTGGCTGCCGCGGATGTAGACGTAGGCGTAGCTCACCAGGGGCAGGAGCGCGAGACCCAGCACCGCGGCGATCAGCCGCGGGCGGCGCAGCAGGACCGGCTCGCGGCTGAGCACGAACCAGAGCAGCGGCGGCACGGCGAACAACACCGTGACCTGGTGCGCGAGGCCGATGCCCGCGAGGAACGCCAGCGCCAGGAGGTAGCGGTCGTCGCGGGAGGCGGGAGCGCGTCCTTGATTGGCGAGCATCCTGAGCGGAGGCGCATCGCGGCGCGATGCCCGCAGTCGAAGGATGCGAGGGCGTGGGGCATCCTTCGACTGGTCGTCCGTCGTCTGCTGGGTTGAGCCGTGCACCCGCTCAGGATGCTCGCCCGATCTCTCCCACCGGAAGGCGAGCAGGCAGACCGCCAGCGTCCACGCGACCGACGAGGTGTACTGCTCGGTCGTGACCGCGTAGTACCAGAAGAAGTAGGTCAGCCCATAGAAGGCGGATACGACGAACGCGATGGGCCAGCGCCGCGCGGCGCCCACGCATTCGAGGATCAGTGCGTACAGCAGCGCCAGGCTGGCGAGCGCCCAGAGCGTCGAATAGCTGGACAGGATGGGGATGGGGTTGTGGTCCGCGCCGAGCAGCGCACGGCCCGCGCGGAACCAGAGCCAGCCGCCCATTGTGTAGAGCGGATAGCCGGGCGCGTTGCTGGGCCGGCCCTGCACCTGCGCATATTGGTGGGTGATGAGGTCGCCGCCCGCGAGTTCCTCGGGCCGCAGCCCGTTGTCGAGGGTCCGCAGGTAGAGCACGGCGAACAGGACCACGAGTACCACGCCTGCGGCCCGCGCCGCGGTGCGCTGTGCGACAGGTGTGGAATGCGAGAGGAGGGCCATCGGGGGGAATATAGCGCAGCCGCGGCGGGCTGTCAAAGGCGCGGCGCGTGGAGGCTCTGTTTCACGCTGGGGCAGAAACAAGTGGAGCACCCTGGGCAAGCTGCGCTTGCACGAGGGCGGCCCGCCGTGCGGGCTGCACGCAGTCGAAGGGGCGGCCCGGTGAGAGTGCATCCTTCGACTAGCTGTGAGTGGTTGTCGGCAGTGAGCCGTCCACCCGCTCAGGATGCGCGCGTCAATAAGCCGAGACGCGCCTGCGCGTGGAGCGCCCGGACCTCCGCGGCGGTGAGCGTCCGCCACTCGCCCGGCGCCAGACCCTCCAGCGTCAGCGGACCGAACGCCACGCGTACCACGCGCAGCGCCGGATAACCCACGGCGGCGGTCATGTGGCGGAGCTGGCGCTTCTTCCCCTCGGTCAGGACGATGCGCAGCCAGGCGGCCGCCGTGCCACGCGCCAGTTGCACCGGCACGGCGCGCGGGGGTAGCTCCGGCTCGGCGGGGAGCAGTTCGACGGATGCGGCGGCCAGCCGCGCGCCGCGAAAGGTCACCCCTGTCTGGAGCGCAGCCAGCGCCGCGGCATCCGGCACGCGCTCGACCTGCACGAGATAGGTCTTGGGCAGCTTGTACGCGGGGTGGGTCAGCCGGTGGGCGAGCGCGCCGTCATCCGTCAGCAGGAGCAGCCCCTCGCTGTCGAGGTCCAGCCGGCCCGCGGGCTGGACGCCGGGCACGGGCACGTAGTTGCGAAAGGTGGGCCGCGCGTCCGGCGCGGTCGGGTCGGCGTCCGCCAGGACACCGTAGGGCTTCCAGAAGATGAGGTACGACAGGGCGGACATGGCCGCCATTATAACACGTGCGGCTGCCCTTGAGACTGGACAGGATTCACAGGATCTACAGGATTGTGGCACAGGGTGGTTTCATAGTGCGCCAGGTGAACCCGCCTGGCAACTGAAGTTGCGGCTACCTTTGCGAAGTCTGCCTACGCAGACTGGAACTAACCGGCGTAGGCCGGTTTCGTAGGGGTAGCCGCAGTTTCAACTGCCAGGTGGAAGGCCCGATTGCAACATGACTTCGCCCTGATTGTGGCAGTTTGGGTCTTGACAAGAACATATGTTCTGGTGTATACTGAAAGTGACGAATGAATCACGTTCGGTGTATCACAGCCCATCCGCACGTCCATGTGGGTGGGTTTGTTTTGCCCTCGGACAGGAGACATCATGCGCACCAGCGAGCCGAGAGGGTGGGTCAAGGGGCAATCGGGGCATCCGAAGGGCCGGCGCATCCGCGCCACGGGCTGGGCCGACCTGCTCCGGCGCATCGGCCGCGAGCAGGTCAGTTTCGATGATGACGGGGAGGTCACGGTCCTGACCCGCGAGGAACGGCTGGCCCGCACCCTCTGGACCCGCGCGCTGGACGGTGACCTGAAGGCCGCGCAGATGCTCCTGGCCGCCGCGCGCGAGCAGGCCGCCCGCTGCACGGCCACCGTGAGCCTGACGCTGGAGGACCTCGCCGGTTCGCAGGCGGCTCGCACATCAGAAAGCCTGACCGATGCAGACGACGAATAGGGCCACGCAGCGGGCCGCCGGACGCAAGATGAACTGCCTGCAGGCCGAATATGAGGCCTGCAACAGGTCGTTCACCTACTGGCTGGACCGTTACGGCACGCTTTATGACGCAACCGCGCGCGGCTGGACGCGCTTCCACCTGTGGCCGAGCCAGGCGGAGGTGGCGGACTCGCTGGCGCGTGAGCGCCTGGTCATCATCCTCAAGGCGCGGCAGCTTGGCATGACCTGGTTGGTGGTGGGCCGGGCGCTCTGGCTGATGCTCTTTCGCCCCGCGGCGACGGTGCTGCTCTTCTCGCAGCGGGATGACGAAGCAGTGCATCTGCTGGGCTTCCGGCTGGCGGGCATGTACGAACGGCTGCCCGCGTGGCAGCACGTCCGGTCGGTGGTCGTGCGCAACGCACACGAATTCCGGCTGTCCAACGGGTCGGCCGCGCTGGCCTTCCCCACGACCGGCGGCCGCAGCTACACGGCCACGCTCGCGATCGTGGACGAGGCCGACCACGTGGGCGGCTCAGCGGGGGGCGACAGCCTGGATGCGCTGCTCGATGCGGTCAAGCCGACGGTCGACGGCGGCGGCTCGCTCGTGCTGCTCTCGACCGTGGATAAGGACCGGCCGCAGTCCGCGTTCAAGCGCATCTACCGGGCCGCGCGCCAGGGCGAGAGCGGCTGGCACGCCATATTCCTGCCGTGGTCCGCACGGCCCGCGCGCGACGCTGCGTGGTATGCCGCGCAGCAGGCGGACATCCTGGTCCGCACGGGCACGCTGGACTCGCTGTACCAGGAATATCCGGCCAATGACGTGGAGGCGCTCGCCGGCCGGACGCGTGACCGGCGCTTCGCGGCGGAATGGCTGGCGCGGGCGGACGATACTGGAAGCTGGAAGCCGGTTACTGGAAGCTGGAAGCCGGAAGCTGGAAACTCGTCATGTTCGAGGAAAGCCTCTGTAGGAGAGATGGAGCAACGGCCAGCTTCTAGTTTCCAGCTTCCAGCTTCCAGCATTCAGCTTCCAGCCACCGGTCTGTCCGTCTGGGAGGAGCCGCAGGAGGGACGATGGTATGTGATCGGTGCGGACCCGGCGGAGGGCAATCCGCGCTCGGACGAGAGCGCCGCGTGCGTGCTCGACGCGGCCACGGGCGACCAGGTTGCGGTGCTCGCCGGGCAGTTCGAGCCGGCGGTGTTTGCCGCCTATCTCGCGGCCCTCCGCCAATGGTACGGCGCGGGGCTATTGGTGGAGCGCAACAACCACGGCCATGCGGTCCTGCTGTGGCTGGCCGAGCACGGCGAGGGCGATGTGCTGCGCGGTCGCGACGGCCGGCCCGGCTGGCTGTCCAGCGGGCAGGGCAAGCCGCTGGCGTACGATGCAGCCGCCGAGGTGCTGCGCGACGGCTGCCCCCACATCCGCGACCGCGAGACGCTGCGCCAGCTCATGGAGGTGCGCGGGACGACGCTGGCCGCGGGCAGCGGCGACCACGATGACCGGGCGACCGCGTGGGTGCTGGCGCAGGCCGCCGCGCGCTACTGTGCGCCCGTGGAGGCCATCGCCAGCGTCATCCTCCCGCCGGAGCGCGTGGCGGACGAACGGGAGACCGCGGGGTGGTGAGGTAGGGTCGCCCTGCTCCAGCCAGTCGAGCGATACGGCACAAACTGGAGTCGAGGCTTCAGCTGGTTTGGCCGTGAACGCACGCAGTCAGCCTATCCGGCTGAAGCCTCGACTCCAGCGAGAGAGCATACTGTTGTTCCAGGGAAAGGAGGTCAATGGATGCAGGGGAACCGCACGATTCAGTGGCCGTTACAGCCGCTGACACGCTGGCTGGCCGCGCGGCGCGCGGCCCTGGCCCAGGTCACGGCGGAGCCGGTCGGCACGCTGCACGATGGGCTGGTCGGGTTCAGCGCCGGGTCGCAGCTCGACAAGCCGTGGGATGAGCTGCGCCAGGAGTTCGACGACGCGCGGGCTGCGTGGCGTCACAACGCGCTGGCCCGCCGCCTGGTCTCCATCGTGACCGCGTACGTCGTGGGCGAGGGCATCACGCTCGGCGCGGAGGAGCCGGCGCTGGCCGATTTCGCCGCCCGCTTCTGGAGCGACCCGCAGAACCGGCTCGAACTGCGCCAGTACCAGTGGTGCGACGAGCTGACCCGCGCGGGCGAGCTGTTCATCACGCTCCACCTGAACCGGGCCGACGGCATGAGCTATGTGCGCGCGCTGTCCGCCAGCGCGGTGGACCGGGTCGAGACGCAGCCCGGCGACTACGAGACGGAACTCGCGTGCCACGAGGCGGTCGGGCCGGAGGACCCGGATTATGCACAAGGCGGGCGCTGGTGGCGCAGCCCCGACCATCCGGAGGCGGATGTCCCGCGGGAGGATGGCCGGTATGCGCCGGTGTGCCTGCACTTCGCGGTCAACCGGCCCGTCGGCTGTGTGCGCGGGGAGAGCGACCTGGCGCCGGTGCTGCCGTGGGTGCGGCGCTACAGCCGCTGGCTGGAGGACCGGCTGCGGCTCAACGCGGCGGTGCGCGCGTTCTTGTGGGTGGTGCGCGTGCCGGGCCGCGCGGTGCCCGCCAAGCGGGCCGAGTACCGCCGCGCGCCGGAGCCCGGCTCGGTCCTGGTCGTGGATCGCGATAACGAAGAATGGCAGGCCGTTACGCCGAACCTGCACGCGGCGGATGCAGCCGCGGACGGCCGGGCGATGCGCTGGATGATCGTCGCAGGCGGGCCGGGCACGAGCCTCGTGGACATCGGTGAGGCGGAGGAGGCGAACCTCGCGACGGCCCGCGCGATGGGCGAACAGCGCACGCGCTTCATGGCCGCACGGCAAGCGTACTTCGGCTACGTGCTGGGCAGCGTCGTGCTGGCCGCGTACAACCGGGCGGCCCGGCTGGGCCTGGTGGATGGGCCGGAGCAGCCCCTGAGCGCGCTGCGCATCGCGCTGCCGGATATCGCGCCGGAGGACAACGCCGCGCTGGCGCAGTCCGCGGAGTCGCTGGCCCGCGCGCTCAGCCTCATCGAAGGAATGGCGGCCGCGGGTGAGGGGCAGCGCGCGTGGCGACGGCTCGCGCTGCGCCTGGTGCTGAAGTTCGCGGGCGAGCCGGTCAGCGAGGGGGAGCTGGCGGCGGTTGATTGAAGATTGCAGATTGAGGATTGAAGATTGTTTGTCTTCAATCTCTGAGCATGGAGGGGTCATGCAACTCGTTCACAAGGGAGCTGTGGCAGCGGTGCTGCTGGGAGCGGTGCTCGTGGCTGCGTGCCTGCCGGCCGCAGACTCGCCCGGCATGACAGTGCAGGGCACGACGAACTTCGACGATCTGGCGGTCAGCGACCTGGCGGTTGGGGGCAACCTGGCGGTCGCCGGCGCACTGACCGCGGTCGGCGGGCCGGTGAGCCTGGGCGCCGCGGAGGTCAGCCTGGGCGATGTGGCTCTCGCGGGCAACGGCACACAGATCAGCGTGCGCGACGCGGAACAGGTGGTCGAACTGGGCAACACGGATGCGGGCATCGCGCTGCGCATCGACGCGGCCACGAGCCGGTTGGTGGCGAGCGAACTCGTGCTCACGGCCCGCCGCGATGTTGTGGCCGGGGCTGAGGACTGTCTCCTGACCGGCGCAGACACGCTGGCGTTTGTCCACAACGGCGGCGCGATCTCTGCGGTCACGTGCAGCCTGCCCGCGGCGGCCGCGGGGCGGAACTTCTGCTTCTATGTCGCGGCCGCGCAATCGCTGTACGTGGACCCGGCAGCCGGCGACCAGATTGCCGGGCTGACCAACGCAGCGGGCGACCGCATTGCGACGAGCACGCCCGGCCACTCCGTCTGCCTGGTCGCGCTCGACAACACGACCTGGGCCGCGTACGCCACCACGGGCACATGGGCGGATGCAGATTAGGTTGGAGGTTGAAAGGTTGCAGGTTACAGGTTAGAGAGGGACAGTGTGCAAGCTGAGAATCTCGCACTCACAGGTCCTCCACGGACGAACCTGCAACTTGCAACCTAGGAACCTGAAACTCGCAGAGGGAGGTGACATGGCTGCGACGTATCGCGTAATCCTGATCCGGCCCGGGGTGTGGCAGGGGAAGGGGCTGCACTGCCCGGCGGAGGTGCTGCGGCGGAATGTGGCGAAGTTCGAGGGACTGGCGAGCTTCCTCAATCCGCTGCCGCCCGTGCCGGGCCAGCACGGCTACCCGATGCTGGAGCGGCTGGCCGGCATGGTCGAGCACGCGGCATGGGATGAGGGGCTGCACGCGATCGTGGCGGATTACCGGCTGGCCGACACGGACGCAGCGCGCACCGTGGGCCGGCTGATCGACGGGGGGCTGGCGGCACGGGCCGCGGGTCGGGCCGCACCGGACATCGGACTGAGCGCGGTTCCGTGGGTGCGGCTGGGTCCGGCGGGGCCGGACGGCCTGCGGGAGGTGCTCGATATCGTGAAGGTGGACCAGGTGGATGCGGTGTATCGGCCCGCCGCGGGCGGGGCGTTCACCGCCAGGCTCACAGACTCTATGGAGGGGGACAACATGGCACACGGGGAAACGCAGTTGGCAGCCGGCACGGTGCCGGCAGACGAGGCCGGGCTGACGCAACGCGTGGCGCTGACGAGCCACGACAGCTTCGAGGGGATGCAGCCTGCGGCCGCAGCCGCCGCGGATGTGCAGTCGGCCGCGCTGGTGGAGGCGCTGCGCGGGAGCCTGCTGGAGACGCGGCTGGCTGCCAGCGGGCTGCCCGGCCCGTTCCAGGCGCTCGTGCGCAGCGGCCTGCCCGTGGAGTGGACGGCCGCAGACCTCGATGCCCGCATCCGGCAGGTGCGCGCGGCCTGGGCCGCAGAAGAAGGCCGCCATGCCGTCCAGGGCACGCGGCCGCTGGCCGGGGAGAATCGCATCACGGGCATGGCGAGCGGGCTGGACCACGTCGCGGAGGCACTGGCCGCGCTGGTCGAGGGGCGCAGCCCGCGGCAGGGCGTGGCCCGGCTGTCGGGCATCCGCGAGGCCTACCTGCTGCTCAGCGGCGACCGCGAGATGACCGGGCAGTTCCAGGCCGAACAGGTGACGCTGGCGAACGTCAACAGCACCACCATGGCTAACCTAGTGGCGGATGTGCTCAACAAGGCCATCACCCGCGAGTTTCAGCAGTACCCGCGCTGGTGGGAAGGGTTCGTCACGAAGGAAAACTTCAGCTCGCTCCAGGATGTCAAGTGGGTGCTGCTGGGCGGCGTCGGTGAGCTGCCTGCGGTCAACGAGGGTGCGGCCTACACCGAACTGACGTGGGACGATGCGGCTGAGACCGCGAGCTGGCAGAAGCGCGGCGGCTACCTGGGCCTCACGCTGGAGGCCATCGACAAGGACGACACCGCGCGGCTGCGGAGTGCGCCGCGCGCGCTGGCACAGGCCGCGTGGCTCACGCTGGGCAAGACCATCGCGGCCATCTTCACGGCCAATGCGGGCGTCGGGCCAAACCTGAGCGACGGCAAGGCGTTGTTCCATGCGGACCATGACAACCTGGGCACGGCCGCGCTCGATGCGACGAGCTGGGCTGCCGCCAAGCTGGCGATGCGCCAGCAGACGGAGCTGCACAGCGGCGAGCGGCTGGGCTGGCTGACCACGCCCCGGTTCCTGCTCGTGCCGCCGGAACTGGAGAACACCGCGCTGACCCTGCTCGCCAGCGAGAACCTGCCCGGCACGGCGAATAACGACATCAACCCGGAGGCGGAGGGCAGCACGCGCGACGCGCGCCTGGACGCGGCCCGGCGGCGCATCGTCGTGGTGGACCTGTGGACCGATACGAACAACTGGGCCGCGGTGGCCGACCCGCGGCTCTATCCGACCATCGGACTGGGGTTCCGCTACGGCGAGACGCCGGAACTTTTCTCGGTCGCCTCGCCCACGTCGGGCCTGATGTTCACGAACGACGTGCTGCCGATCAAGGTGCGCTGGGTGTATGCCGCGGGGCCGCAAGACTACCGCGGGCTGTATAAGGCGAATGTTGCGTAAGCGCAACACCGTGGCATAGACCGCCTCACCCCCCGGCCCCCTCTCCTGAAGTGCATGCTCGCATGCACTTCAGGAGAGGGGTGGGCGGGGGTGAGGTTAGGCCGTAAAGGAGGAACGATGACAACACTGGCTCAACTGCGCGGGCAGGTGCGGCTGGCGCTGGCCGACGAGACGACCTGGCCGGATGCCGCGCTCGACGCGTACATCGTGGCCGGCATCCGACTTTACTCGGCGCACTTCCCGCGTTGGCAGCGCGCGACGCTGACGCTGGTCGCAGGGCAGCAGGCCTATGACCTGCCCGGCGGCAATGGGTTGCAGGCCGTGGTGCGCGTCGAGTATCCGGCCGCGGCGCGACCGGCCCGCTGTTTGACCTGGGCGGACGAGGATGCTGCCATCTTCCGCATGGGCGGGCCGGTCTATGCGGTGCGCGGGGTGGCGGAGGATCCTGCGCCGGAGAGCGCGACTTCCGGACAGATCGTTTTTGCGGAGCTGGTGTGCGACGGCGAGATGGCCATCGTGGATTACTTGACCGGCCACGCGCTGCCTGCGACGGGCGATGCGGTCCTCACCGTCCCGGATGCACACCTGGAGGCCGTTACGGCTTATGTGCAGTACGCGGCGCAGTGGCAGGCGGTCGTCGCGGCCGAGGCCGATGTCAGCGCGGATGGCGGCCTGGCGCTCGGCCTGCTCAAGGACGCGGCGGCCCAGGCCTGGCAGCATTACCGGGCGGTGTTGGACCGGCTTGCCTGGCTCGGCCCGACCTTCCAGCCGCCGGTCGCGCTGCCGGTGTGGGAGCTATAAGAACCCCACATTGGACGGGTTGGCCGGGCGGTGTAGGACGGGTTGCCAACCCGTCCTACTGGCACAGATTGAGGAGGAATCACATGACATGGCAACCGGACCCCCGCACGGGCTGGGGGCGGGTGGCGGAGAGCATCGGAGCGCGCACGCTGCTGGTGCTGCGCTCCGTGCTCCAGGTCGCGCCGGGCGGCATCATCCGGTTCGGCAAGACGGCGTACTCCGACGACACGCACCGGGGCTTCTGGATCGGCGTGGACGGCAACGGCGCCGCGCAGCTGAACATCGGCGGGCCGGACCGCTCGCTGAAGTGGACGGGCAGCGACCTGGTCATTCGCGGGGCATTCTACACGCCGACCGTGGCAATGGACGAGGCAGGGTTGGCACTTCGGGAAGGCGATGGGATGAGTAATCGCCTGCGCTACGTCACCGCAGAGGGGGAGGACGTGGCCGCGTTGCAGGCGACGGCGGACGGCGGGCCCTGGGTCAGCCTCGCGACGGCCCAGCCCGCGCCCGCGGAGAACGGCCGGCTGGACCTGGAAGTAGACGGCGATTTCGGCGCGAACGTGCGGCTGCGGTTGGAGACGACGAAGGGGGGCGGCGCGGCCTCCAGTCGGATGCAGGTGCAGGTGGGCAACCAGACGCGCGTGGAAGTGGACGGCGCGGGCCGGCTGTCGGCTGCAGGCGGGCTGGCCGCGGGCGGCCAGCGCATCAGCGTGGTGGGCGACGCGGCCGCGGACGACGATGCCCTGAACCGGCGGACGGGCGACAGCCGCTACCTGTCCCAGGCCGCAGGCTGGACGGGCAGCCTGGCAGTCGGCGCGCAGACCGTGTCTGTGGTCGACGGGCAGATCACGGGCGTTGTTTGATGCCCGGGGGGGGGCACGATGGCGGGCAAGCTACGGGTGTTACTGGTGGCTGCGGAAGCCAAGGGGCTGCCGCAGCTGGCCTGGATGCAGGAACTGACCCAGATCGCGGCCGTGCCGGGGGTGGAGCTGGAGGTCTGCGGGGGGCAGCAGGCCGGCCGCGCAACCGTCGCCGGGCGGCTGCATCAGTGGTGGGACTGCATCCTGTGGTCGGGACACGGCGCGCCGGGCCGCCTGTTGCTGGCCGACGGGCCGGTGGGCGGCGATTGGCTGGCGTGCATGATGCGCCAGGCGCCGCCGAGCGTGGCGGTGCTGTCCGCCTGTTTCAGCGCGGCGCGCGACCAGGCCCTGACAAGCCTGGCCGAGACGCTCAGCCAGAGCGGCATCACGACGGTGGGGCTGTGGGCGGGTGTGACGGATGCCGCCGCGGTGGTCTACAACGTGGAGTTCGTGCGCGCGCTGGCGCTCTCAGGGTCGGTCGCGACCGCACACCGGGTTGCGGTGGAGCAGGTGGCGTGGGAACATCCTGCGGCCGCGGGCGCGGCGTTCCTCCTGCCCGGCCTGGTCAACGGCTACGGCAAGATCGTGGAGGAACTGGCCGGCATCCACAAGCGGCTGGACGACGTGGAAGCGAAGCTGGACCGGCTGCGCGCGTGAGGGGCCTGAACCGATCTCACGCAAAGGCGCAAAGAGCGCAGAGGAAATGCCTGGTCTTTGCGTCTTGGCGTGAGCTTCTCACAGCCTATTCGAAATACTGCGGACTGAAGCATCTTCAGCCAGTCTTCTCTGTCACCCTCTCGCCCGGTTGCCCCGCAGCGCGCGCACGAAGATCACCGTCAGTGTGACGGCCGTCAGCGGCGCGGCGAACTCGAACAGAATCACGCTGAACGCGGGCAACGCATCGTGCTCGGTGGCGGCCAGCACCAGGTAAGCGGTGTAGGCAATGTAGTAGCCCAGGAAGAAGAACCCCTCCCAGCGCGCGATGCGGTAGCCGCTGAAGAAGAGCGGCAGGCAGGCAATGGCAACCGCCAGCATGAAGGGCAGGTCAAAGGTCAGCGCGGCGGGTGCGACCGCCAGTCCCGCCGGAGACAACACCGCAGCCAGCCCAAGCACGAGCAGGATGTTGTAGATGCAGCTGCCGACCACATTGCCTGCCGCAATGTCTCGCTCGCCCCGGAGACTGGCCAGCACCGAGGTGGCGACCTCGGGCAGCGACGTGCCCGCGGCCACGATGGTCAGGCCGATAACCAGCTCGCTCACCCCAAGCACGCGCGCAATCGTCACTGCGCCGTTGACCAGCAGCCGCGCGCCGAACACCAGCGCAACCAGACCCACAGCGACGAGGAAGAGGTTGAGCAGCACCCCGCGCAGGCTCCGGTCGTCGGACTGACCGAACTCCTGCTGGTACTCTCGCTCCACAGCCGGGCTCTCGTGGCGGCCGGCGTAGACGGCGAACCCCGTGTAGACCAGCGCCCCCCCAAACAGGATCACCCCTTCCAGCCGAGAGATTGCGCCGTTCTGCACAAAAATGACCAGCAGCAGTGAGACGCCGATCATCACGGGCACATCCACGCGTATCAGGTGCTGCGCGACGATGAGCGGCGCAATGGCCGCGGCCAGCCCGAGGACAAACAGCACGTTGAAGATGTTGCTGCCGATGACGTTGCCTACGGCGAGATCCGCCTGGCCCGCAGCAGCGGAGCCGAGCGTGACCGCAACTTCCGGCGAGCTGGTGCCGAGCGCGACGACAGTCAGCCCGACAATCAGCGGCGAGATACCGGCAGCGGTCGCCAGCCGCGACGCGCCGCGCACCAACAGCTCGGCACCAATGACCAGGATGATGAGTCCAGCGACCATGCCGAGGACGGACATTAAAGGCATGCGACCTCCGAAGATTGGACAGTAAACCTGGGTGATTATACCAGACTTCAGAGATTCTACGCCTGGCGTAATACGAAGATTGGAGTTGAGGCTTTAGCCGGATTGGCTGCATGCGCACACGGACGGCCTGACCGGCTGAAGCCTCGACTCCGGCAATAAGCGGAATTTCTGAGCCGACTTGCGCCCCGGTGCATCTGGGGCTAGACTGTGCGCAGATGGACAATCCATCAACCTGTTCGCTTGAGAGGAGGAGCCATGCGTACGTTGACGTTGGGGCATTCGGGTCTGGAGGTCAGCGCGCTGTGCCTCGGCATCCTGCCGTTCGGCACGAAGGTGGACGAAGCCACGTCCTTCGCCATCATGGACGCATACTACGAGGCGGGCGGCCGTTTCTTCGACACGGCCAACAACTATTCCATGTGGCATCCCGGCGGCATCGGCATCGAGAGCGAGACGATGCTGGGCAAGTGGCTGAAGCTGCGGCGCAACCGGCATGACGTGGTCATCGCGACGAAGGTCGGGTTCAACCGGGCGGACATCGGGCCCAGTCTCTCGGCAGCAACCATCAACGCGGAGCTGGAAGGCAGCCTGCGTCGGCTCGGCGTGGAGTGCGTGGACCTGTATTACGCGCACGCGGACATCCGCAAGGACCCGCTGGAAGAGACGCTGGCGGCCTTCGACGCGGCCGTGGCCGCGGGCAAGGTGCGCAGCCTCGGCTGTTCGAATTACCTGGCCTGGCGCATCGAGCGGGCGCGGCAAGTCAGCCGGGCGCACGGATGGGCCGAGTATTGCTGCGTGCAGCAGCGTTTCACGTATCTGCGGCCGCGCAACGGCGCCAGCTTCGGCGCGCAGCGCAGCGGCAACGATGACCTGCTCGACTACTGCCGGGAGAATCCCGACTTCCGCATGTTGGCCTTCAGCCCGCTGCTCGCGGGCGCATACTCGCGGGCGGACCGCCCGCTGCCCGCGCAGTATGCCGGGCCGGATTCGGACGCGCGGCTGGCCGCGCTCGAAGCCGTCGCGGCAGAACACGGCGCGACGGTCAACCAGATCATCTATGCATGGCTGCTGGCGAGCCATCCGGCGGTCATCCCGCTGACCGCGCCGACGACGCTGGCGCAGCTCGCGGAGAACCTGAAAGGTTTGGATGTGACGCTCACGCCGGAGCAGATGGCGCGGCTGGATACGGCGGGGAATCCGTAACGGCAGTTCCAGGTTTGAAGTTTGAAGGTTACAGGTTCAAGTCCGCAACTTGCAACCTGTAACCTTCAAACCTTCAACCGACTTAAGCTTGCAGGTGCGCTTCGAGGAAGTACAGGTGCTTGTCGAGCGTGCGCACGACCTCGGTGAACAGGTCGGCGGTCGCCATGTCGTCCGCCTGCTCGGCGGTGTCGATGGCCTCGCGGGTGCTGGCGGCCAGGGCCGCATAGCAGCCCGCCATCGTCTCGACGACCTGCATCCCGTCGGCGACGCCCTCAGGGAAGTCGCTCAACTCGGTGCTGCCCGCAGCCCGGCGCACGGTGCCTTCGGCCACACCGCCCAGCGCGGTGATGCGCTCGGCAATCTCATCCACAAGCGGCAGAACTTCTTCCGCCAGCCGGTCGAACAGCTCGTGGAGCTGGATGAAGTCGCGGCCCTTGACGTTCCAGTGGGCGTGCTTGTTCTGGCTGTACAGGTCAAATGTGGCCGCAAGCTGCGTGTTCAGCAGCTCGACCATCTGCTCACGCGCTTCTGCCTTGATATCGATGCGGGTTTCGAACATCCGCTGCGCAGTCTTCGTCGCTTCCATAGACTTTTTCGCTGCCATTGTAATCTCACTCCTTTGACGTATTCTGTCTGCTATCACTGTTCAATGTTGTGTTCAATGTTGCCGTTACAAACAGCACTATTGTAGCATTGGAGGATGGGCTAAAAGGTGAGAAGCCATCCACTTTAGCCTCTCCCAACCTTAAGCCATCTTTAAACAAGTGTATATGCTCAGCCGGTTGTAACACGCGCTCTTCACGTTTTCATCTGGCCATAGTACAATCGACGGCAAGTTAACCACCTCACCATGTCTCAGGAGTTGTCTATGAGCCACGGCTCACCGTTGCGGATGAAAATGGGTAGAATAGAGTGCCGCCCCGGTGAGAAGTCGGATGGTTGGTTTGGTGCCACGAGCCCGTCAGGAGTTTGACATGAGTGCCTGCAGGCACCGTTGACTGTTGCCCCCCGCCAGGGGAGAGCACGCAAGGGAGAATCTTCGTTCATCAGGCACTCCGCTGGGGCGAGCGCAAGCAGCGGAGGTGAGTCATGCAAGTGGTCTACGAGCGTTGTTGCGGGATCGACGTCCACAAGCAGACCGTAGTGGCCTGTGTGATCGTGCCGGGGCCAGACGGTCAGCCGCTCAAGGAAACCCGCACCTTTGCGACGATGACGGTGCATCTGGAGGCTTTAGCGGATTGGTTGGCCGGTCTGGGTGTCAGCCATGTGGCGATGGAGAGCACGGGGGTGTACTGGAAGCCCGTATACAACCTGCTGGATGACCGGTTCGCCATCCTGGTGGTCAACGCCGAACGCATCAAAGCGTTGGCGGGGCGTAAGACGGACGTGCAGGACGCCGAATGGATCGCCGACCTCTTGCGGCATGGCTTGCTCAAAGGCAGCTTCATCCCCTCGGAGGTTTTGCGAGAACTGCGGGATCTGACCCGCTATCGCACGAAGTTGGGGGATGAACGCAAGAGCGAAGTCAATCGGGTGCAGAAGGTACTGGAAGACGCCAACATCAAGTTGGCGAGTGTCGCCAGCGATGTGATGGGGGTGAGTGGCCGCGCCATCCTGGCCGAGTTAGTCGAGGGCCAAACGGACGCCGCCACGTTGGCCGCCTTAGCCAAAGGGCGGTTGCGCGACAAGCAGGACTTGCTCGTGAAGGCGTTGAGCGGGCGCGTGCGGCCACATCATCGCTTTATGTTGGCGCAGCATCTGAGTCACATCGACTTTCTCGACGAGGCGATGGCGCAACTGGACCAGCAGATTGCGGAGCAGATGCGCCCTTTTGCGGCGGCCTTAGCGACGTGGGATGCCTTGCCGGGCATTAACCAGCGCATTGCCGAGATCATCGTCGCCGAGATTGGTGCGGATCTGGCGCCTTTCGAAGATGCCGACCACCTGGCTTCCTGGGCCGGTATGTGTCCGGGCAACCACGAGAGTGCAGGCAAACGCAAGAGTGGCCGCACGCGCAAAGGCAGTCCGTGGCTGCGGCGGGCACTGATTGAAGCGGCCCACGGCGCAGCCCACACCAAGCACAAGTACTTCCAGGCGCTCTATCGCCGCCTGGCAGCCCGGCGAGGCACACAACGGGCAGCGGTCGCCGTCGGGCACAGTTTACTGGTCACAGGTTATCACCTGATTACTCGGCAGACGGCCTATGAAGACCTGGGTGGCAACTACTTCGATGAGCGGGACCGTGAGGCGGTGAAACGCCGAGCCGTGCGCCGTCTCGAGAAGCTCGGCTATCGGGTCGAACTGGCGCCGTGCGCTGCCCCGGCCGGGTAACGGGACATTTTCAAGGGAGGGTATCATGGATCTCGCCAAACTGGCGGACGAGTTTCGCGTGCCACCAAACCGCAAGATTAAGATGAAGGACTACGATCCTGGCTTCACCGCGGGCTATGAGAAGCCGGAGGATCCCGAAGATCTGCTGGCCGAAGGGGTCGCCAGGATCGCTGAATTGCAGGATAAGCTCTATGCCGAGAACCGGCAGAGCCTGCTGGTCATCTTTCAGGCGCTGGACGGGGCAGGCAAGGACAGCGTGATCCGCCACGTTATGAGCGGCGTGAATCCGACCGGCGTCCAGGTCTTCAGCTTCAAGGCGCCCAACGCTGAGGAGTTGGACCACGATTATCTGTGGCGTATTGTCAAGGCGCTGCCGGAGCGAGGGCGCATCGGCATCCACAACCGGTCGCACTACGAGGAAGTGCTGGCGGTGCGCGTGCACCCGTCATTTCTCGGTCCGCAGCGCCTGCCGCCCAAGACCCTGGGCGATGGCTTGTGGCAGATGCGCTTCCAGCAGATCAACAACTTCGAGAAGTACCTCGTAGAGAACGGCACCGAAATCGTTAAGATTTACCTCAACATCTCCAGGGAAGAACAGGCCGTGCAGCAGTTGGAGCGCATCGACGTGCCGGAGAAGCACTGGAAGTTCAATCCCGGCGACATCGAGGAGCGCAAGTATTGGGACGACTACATGGCAGCGTTCGAGGATGTCTTCACGCACACGAGTACGAAGTGGGCGCCGTGGTATATCGTGCCGGGCGACCGCCGCTGGTTCACCCGCCTGGCCGTCGTGAGCATTATCGCGGAGAAGCTGAAGGAGATGGACCCGCAATACCCTGAGGTCAGCGCAGAGACGCTGGCCGCGATGCCGGCGCTGCGAAAGCAGTTGACCGCGGAATTGGAGGCGTGACGGGATAACCTGTTGATGAAATGTGGACCCGTACGTGACCGTGTTGAAGGTGGAGTTGGGCTCCTGAAGCTGCAATCTGGCAATTTGGAATATTCGTCGAGAAACCCCGTATGCTTATGGTGTTTCCGGCGTTTGTAGTAGTGGAGATGGGAATCACAACATCTCCTACCACTACAATACCAGCTTTAGGAGAAAATTGCATGAAAAAGACGTTTGCCAGCCTGCTCATCGTAGCTCTACTCATCATTGCAACGGCGGTGCCGGCCTGGGCCGGCGGGGATCAGGTGCGCGGTGAGGAAGGACAGGGATCTGTCAACCAGGTGCAGATACAGGATCCTCCGCCTTTCCAGCCCTGATTTCGTTTCTGCAGCATAACCGGTTCGTCCTTGCCAGAGACCCGTTTTCTACGAGAAAACGGGTCTCTGCTTGTCGCAATCCGATACGGTGAGGTCTAATACTCCAGGACTACTGCCTGGTGGCTCTGCACGCGCGGCACCGTCACCGAGGTTGCGCCGTCCTCGTGCTTCAGGGGTAATGGCATGTCGCCGGGCACGAGCCGCGCGACGGTGATCGTCTCCGGCACGCGCACGGTGAGCGGCACGTCGTAGAGCGGCGGGGTGTCCTCGATCACCAGGCAGCGGCCTCGCTGCAGCGGCGGCGCGTAGAGCAGGTGCGCGACGTAGCGGCGGTGCTGCGGCTGGTGCATCAGGCTGACGCGGCCCGCGCTGGGCAGCGTCGTCTCGACGACCGGCGCGGGGTAGAGCAGGCGCAGCGCGTTGGCGAACAACTGCCGGTGGACCCGCGCGCCGTGCTGGTAGTACAGCTTGCCCAGCCGGTGGGCCAGGTGGATCACGTTCCCGCAGCGGATGGCCGCGGGGTGCGCGGCGGGTTCGAGCTGGTTCGGCGTGTTCTGGTGCGAGCAGTAATGGCCGTACGTGCGATTGAAGTACGGCTCGCGCAGCGATGCAAGCACTTCCGTGCCCGGTCGGGGCGCCACGCGCAGCGCAGCCGCATAGTTGAGGAACGGGCTGCTGACCAGGTCCGCGCTCAGCGCGCTGCCCGCCTCCACCACTGTGAAGTCGTCGTCGTAATGCGCGGGGCCGAGATAGTCCGCGCCCACGTCCAGCAGGAAGCGCGTCCCCGTCTCGTCCAGCGCGCTCTCGCCCTGCACCAGCAACTTCCCGCCGCTCGCCACATACTCAGCGAGCTTCGCGGCGTCGGCGGCGCTCAGACAGGCTGCGCCGGGGAGGACGATGGCGCGATAGCGGCTGAAGTCCGCCGCCGGGTCGACCACTGCGAAGTCGCGGTGCGTCTCCAGCAGCATGAGCGCGGTGCCCTCGTCGTCGGCCTGGCTGCCGGAGAACCACAGCCCCAGGTCGGCAGCCGGGACCGCCTCCAGCCCGTACTGCTCGATCTGTTCGACATACTCGAACGCCGCACCGATGTTGCGGTAGGTCCCCAGGTCCATCTCGCCCGCCGGGTGCAGCTGATCCCCGAAGTTGCACGCCGCGCCGTAGGCCAGCATCGCACCCGTCTCGTAGCGCAGCGCGTCCGGGTGCTTGAATCCGCCGAACTCGCCCCAGGAGGTGTGGAACTTCCCGCTCATGGCGATGAGCGGCTTGGCGGTGTTCTGGAAGAAGCGGGCGCGCAGAGGTAGCTTGTCATAACCGCCCCATGTGGTCGGCAGGTCTTCGAGTTCCTGGTTGGTGTTTGCGTCGAACAGCCGGTACTTCGGGTGGCGGCCGTGCGGGCCGCTGCCGTGGAGGACGGTCGTGCCGTTGTAGAAGACGCTGGCCTCCGGGTGATAGCGCGCGACGACCGCGCTGGTCAGCTCGGCGAAGCGCCGCCACTTGGCGACGTTGTACGCCTGGGCCGCGTCCTCGTCCGCCGGGTCGATGCCCTCGGCCGCCATCCCTGCGCGGCACGTCTCGCACCAGCACGGCGGTCCCGCGGTGATGTCGTACCACAGGCCGTCCACCGCAAACCGTTGGCAGATTTCCTCGGTCTGGCGCAGCATCAGGTCCAGGTAGCCGCCCGACGGGCACATGAACTGCCAGGAGAAGTTGGGCTTGGGGTCATCCGGCCCTGCGTTGGGGTCCCAGTTGGTCGCGAGAATGGCGCCGTCCGGCTTGTGGACGCACCATTCGGGGTGCGTCTCCGCATCGTGGACGGACCAGCCGACGGTGTAGTAGATCGGCGCGCGCACGCCCATCTCGTGGCAGGCCGCAATCTGCTGCCCCAGCAGGTCGATCGACAGGGTCGGATGCACCGCGCCGACCTCGGTCGGGTAGTAGCTCCAGCCGTGGTGGCACTTGGCAAAGATGTTGATCCAGTCGACGCGACCCAGGCGCAGGGCCTCCTGGAACTGGGCCTTGCTGAAACGGCTGCCGACGCCGGGAATGTGCTCGGAGGTGTGGAAATCCAGGTGAACCTGGCGCGCGGTCACAGGTCGCATGTAGGGCTCCTTTGGGGTGGGGGTTGGGTGAATGGAACGCTGATGACGCTGATGTGCCAACCTCAGGTTGGCCCTGATATACGCTGATCTTTGAAGATTTGGAAAAATGCAAGTATCAGCGCAAATCATGATCATCAGCGCAATCAGCGTTCTATTAATGGTACTTCGGCAGCCAGTCGCCGTGGGCTTCGATCAGGTCATCGACGAGATGCCAGATCTGGTCCAGGCTCAGCTCGGCGCCCGTGTGCGGGTCGAGCATGGCCGCGTGGTAGATATGCTCGCGCTTGCCGGTCAGCGCGGCCTCGACGGTGAGCGCCTGCACGTTGATGTTGGTCTGCATCAGCGCGGCGAGGTGCACGGGCAGTTGACCGATGCGCACCGGCTGGATGCCGTTCTTGTCCACGAGGCAGGGCACTTCGACGCAGCAGCCCGCGGGCAGGTTGTCGATAAGCCCGTGGTTGAGCACGTTGCCGTAGATGACCGCCGGCGTGCCCGTCTCCATCGCCTCGATGATGCCGGAGCCGTACTCGTGCGAGCGCTCCACCTTGTTCAACCCTTCCAGGCTGGCGCTGACCCAGCGCAGTTCGCCCTCGGATGCGCCGGCTGCGGCGAGCTTTGCGCGCATGGCCGCGACGTCCACCGGCGCGTCCGGGTGTTCGAGGACCGTGCGGGTGGCCTCCCACCCGGCAATCTGCACCTCGCAGCGCCGGATGTACTCGTCCAGCGGGACATTGAACTGCTCGATCAGGTCGGGCCGGTCGCGCTTGATGAACCAGGGCGTGTACTCTGCGAAGTGCTCGCTCGACTCGGTCACGAAGTAGCCGAGGCGGGTCAGCATCTCGTAGCGCACGCGGTTCCAGTCGGGCACGCGGCTCTCCGCGACCACCTGGTGCAGCAGGGGGTACAGGTCCTCGGCGCCGTCGGGCGTCTGGCGCTCGAACTTAAGGTAGAAGGCCATGTGGTTGATGCCCGCGGCGACGTAGTTGATGTCCTCGAAGGGTACGTTGATATCGCGCGCAAGTTGTTCCGCCGTCCCCTGGACGCTGTGGCACAGGCCGACGGTCTTGATGCTGCTGGCCCGCAGGATGGACCAGGTGATCATCGCCATCGGGTTGACGTAGTTGAGCAGGGTCACGTCGGGGCACAGCTCCTCCATGTCGCGGCACATGTCGAGGAACACGGGGATCGTGCGCAAGCCGCGCATGATGCCGCCGATGCCGAGCGTATCTGCGATGGTCTGGCGCAGGCCGTACTTCTTGGGAATCTCGAAGTCAACGACGGTCCCTGGCTTATACCCGGCCACCTGGAACATCGAGATGGCGTAATCCGCGCCCTTCAGCGCCGCGCGGCGGTCCAGGTGCGCCTCGATGCGCGGGTGGACCCCCAGCACGTCCGCGATGCGGTGCGCAACCACTTCGGTGGTGCGCAGGCGCTCCGCGTCGATATCATGCAGGCTGATGACCGAGCCCGCCAGCTCGGGGTAGGAGAGGATATCACCGAGCAGGTTCTTGGCGAAGACCGTGCTGCCTGCGCCGAGGAAGGTGATTTTTGGCATGGTTTATCTCCGTTGATACTGATTGATAGGTGGGTTACGATTTGTGAAGGAAAGTATACCCCAAATGAGAAGAAGGACGAAAGACAATGCAACGGATGAAAAACGGATAAGCGGATATTGGCCATCCGCGCATAAGGCCTATCCGCTTATCCGGTGCGAATCGAAGGTTCGCCTACATCCGTTGCCGTGGCAGTCCCTCACGCGGGCGGCAGCCGCTGGGCCAGCTTCCCCACGATGGGCAGGGCGGTCATGCGCGCGTTCAGCGCGTTCGACATGCCCCGGATCCAGGCATACAGGGCGAAGACATACGCGGCGATGACCAGGCCGAATAACGACAGGCCGACGATCGCCAGGTAGGGGACGAACGAGGTCAGCCAGAAGATGACATACCACCCAGCCGTGACCAGCACGAGGAAGAGGAGCAGCGCCAGCGACTGCCGCGCATGAAAGGCCGCGAACCGGTCGCGGCGGCCCACGAGCAGGACAACCAGCCAGCCCACGACGCTGAGCAAGTACGCGATGAAAGCCAGCCCTCGATTCGGTGTGTTCATGGTCACGCTCCGACCCCGCGCAGATTAAGTTCTTTGGCAAAGTGGCAGGCCGCCCAGTGGCCCGGCAGGTGTTCGAGCAGGGCCGGCTCGACCTGGCGGCAGACGTCGCGCGCATACTGGCAGCGCGGGTTGAAGATGCAGCCGGGCGGCGGATTGGCCGGGCTGGGCACTTCGCCCTGCAGGGGGATGCGGGCGTATTTCAGGTCGGGGTCCGCCGGCGGCACGGCGGATAGCAGCGCCTCCGTGTACGGCATCAGCGGGTTGGTCAGCAGCGCGGCGGTGTCCGCCAGCTCCACGATCTTCCCGACATACATGACGGCGATGCGGTCCGATACGTGCTCCACGACGGACAGGTCATGCGCGATGAAGACCAGCGTCAGTCCCAGCTCATCCTTCAAGCCCTGGAGCAGGTTGAGCACCTGCGCCTGGATGGACACATCCAGCGCCGACACCGGCTCATCTGCGATAATTAGCCGCGGGCTGAGGGACAGGGTGCGCGCGAGGCCGATGCGCTGGCGCTGGCCGCCGGAGAACTCGTGCGGGTAGCGGTTCATGTAGTTCGGCTCCAGGCCGACCTCGCGCATGAGCTGCGCCACCCGGTCGTCGAGTTCCTTGCCGCGCGCGATGCCGTGGATGACGAGCGGCTCCCCGATGATGTCCTTGACGGTCAGGCGGGGGTTGAGCGAGCTGAAGGGGTCCTGGAAGATCATGCGCATCTCGCGGCGCAGCGGCTTCATCTCTTTGAGCGAAATGGCGGCCACGTTGATGCGCTCGCCGTCCGCCTTGCGATACCACACCTCGCCGCCCGTCGGATCATACAGGCGCAGGATGGCGCGGCCGGTGGTTGTCTTGCCGCAGCCGCTTTCGCCCACGAGGCCCAGCACCTCCTGCTCCTGGACGGTGAAGCTGACGCCGTCCACCGCGCGCACGTGGCCGACCGTTCGCTGGAGCAGCCCGCGCGTGATCGGGAAGTACTGCTTGAGCTCTTTGACTTCGAGGATGGTCTTGTCTTTGATGGGCATTCAGCTACCTCCCCACCCGTACCGTTTTTTCCGCCATCACGATATCGGGGTCGGTCCACCCCTTCTGCTGCATCATGTCCTGGTACGCCCGACGGAACACGAGCCGCGCGGTTACCTGTCCGCCGGACACGCCCGCGGGCAGGTCGAAGGTGTAGCGGCTGCGATCGGTCGCATAGGCCGCGAGCCGGGTGTCGGCCACGATGGTGACGGGCCGCCAGTAGGCCGCGGTCGGCTGCTCGCCGGTCCAGTCGTCGCGCAGCACCTTCGCATAGGTGCGGCCGGGCTGGCCCGCATAGTCGCCCGTCCACGCGGGCAACAGCGGCCCGCTGCGCAGGGACAACGGCCGACCTGCGGCATCGGTGGCCGTGACGACCAGCATGACGTGGCGTAGCGGCGAGTCGGTCGGCACATGGTGGCCGGTCTTGTCGTTGGTCACGCTGACATCCACGATCACCCGGTTGCCGCGCAGGGCGGCCGTCGTGGTCATCGTCACGGCGTTGCGGAGCAGCGCCTCGTCCGCCGCGCCGGGCATCGTGTGCACGTTCAGCTCGCCGGGCCGCGGCTGGCCGCCCTGTTCCGGATACACGAAGTATTCGTAATCAGCCGGCGGCATGTGGCAGTCCTGGCAGGTCTGGCCCGTCTCCGGGTCACTGTAGGGGCTGTCCAGCCATTCGCCGTAGGAGTTGTAGATGAGCGTGCCGCCGGCCACGTGGCCCACGCCGACGACGCCGCCGAACACGCCGTAATGACACGGCGCGCAGAACGCGCTTTCGCTCTGCAGCAGCAGGTAGGTATCCTCGCCGTCCACGTCGTCGAACGGGCCGAAGAAGAGCTGGTGCTCGTTCTCGTGCGGCCGGAAGAGCCGGTAGCTCATGATGCCGGGCATGTCGGGCAGCGGCAGCCCCTCGTCGTTCAGAATCACATCGCCGATCTTGTGGCAGAACTCGCACGAGATGCCCTCGGTCGCGACGTCGGTCAGGTACATGGGCGAGGGCGCGGGCGGGACGATGCCGTTTGGCGACCGCTCGGCCGTGATGCTCGTATGGCAGCCCGACCAGCCGCAGTTCGTGTTGTTCGGGATTTTCGATGCCAGCGGTGTGTGGCAGGCCGCGCAGTTGCCGTTGCGGTCGGGATAGTCGAGCCGGTAACCGGGGCCGTAATACGGCTCGGCGGGATCGCGCTCGACCGGCACGCCCAGGTCGAACTTCGTCCGTGTGCTCTGGTTGCCCTCGACATCGGCGCCCGTGTACAGGCTCAGGAAACGGGGGTTGACCGCCGACTGGCTGTGCGCGTCGGCCTCCCATTCGGGGTTCTGCGTGTGGCACTCGCCGCACGCAGCCGAACCGGTGACGCCCTCGTAGGTGAACCAGTCGTATTCCGCGTTGTCGCCGATGAAGTGACGCTTCAACTCGATGCGAATGGCCCGTCCCGCCGTGATTTCCGCCGCGTCCGCCGCCAGCTTGGCCGTGCCGATGTAGTAGCCCTCGGCCCAGGCGGTGACGGTCAGCGGCCCGGTCGCCTGCACGCCGGCCAGCCGGAACGTGCCGTCTGCCGCGCTCGTCGTCGCGTTGTCGGTCAGTGCAACGCGCACGGTTGCACCCGCCACCGGGCCCTTCTCGTCCGTCACCGTGCCCGTCAGCGTGACCGGCCCATCGGCCACTACCGCCCCTGCCAGGAGCAGCAGGACGATGGCGAGCGGGATAGCACGCATAATCGCACGCTGATGACGTGCCAACCTTCGGGTGGCCTTGATGAGATGGATCACGTTGTTTTCCTTTTCGAGACCTCACTCCCGGCCCCCTCTCCTGAAAATCGAAAAAGCCGATTTTTCAGAAGAGGGGAGATGCACGTTCACCCCCTCTCCTGAGCTACGATCAGTTCCGTAGCTCAGGAGAGGGGGCCGGGGGGTGAGGTGTCACATCGCCGCGTACGGGTCGGCGGCGTCGCGCAGGCCGTCGCCCAGGAAGTTGAACCCGAGCACCGCTGCGATGATGAAGAACACCGGCGTCATCATCCACGGGTACTGGCCGAGCGTCTGGATGTTCTGCGCATTGCGCATCAGCAGGCCCCAGCTAATCAGCGGCTCCTGGATGCCGATGCCCAGGAAGCTCAGGAACGCCTCCGCCAGGATGATCGACGGCACGGTCAGGGTCAGGATGACGAGCACGTGGCTCAGGCTGTTCGGGTACAGGTGCAGGAAGATGATGCGGCGATCCGACGCGCCCATCTCTTTCGCGGCCAGCACGAAGTCGGTCGACCGGAAGGCCAACACCTTGCCGCGCACCTCGCGTTCGAGCGTCGTCCAGGACAGCATCGCGAAGATGACGGCCATGATGACGAAAATGCTGAACGAGTCCCACGTGCGGGGCACGATGGCGGCCAGCGACATCCACAGGGGCAACTGCGGGAAGCAGTTGACGAACTCGACGAAGCGCTGGATGGCGTTGTCGATCTTGCCGCCGTAATAGCCGGAAGTGACGCCGAGCACCGAGCCGATGGTGACGCTGATGATGGTGCCGAACAGCGCCATCGTCAGAGAGATGCGGCCCGCCTCGCACGACTTGCCGAACAGGTCACGGCCGAACTTGTCCGTGCCCATCAGGTGAATCAGGCCGTCACCTTCGACGCCGAACAGGTGGCGGTCCCACGGAATCAGGCCCAGGATCTTGTACTCGAAGCCCTTGACAAAGAACCGCACCGGATACATCACGTCGGGGTTCTCGGTCCAGGTGGGCGCGAAGGTCTTAGGGTCGAGGGTGACTTCCTGCGCGTAGACGAAGGGGCGCAGGTGGAAGTTGCCGTCCGCGTCGATCAGCCGCACGACCGAGGGCGCGATGAAGGTGTCCTGCAGATTCACGCCCTCCAGCGGATAGGGCGAGAAGAACTCAGCAAACAGGGCCATGATGGCGAGGGCCAGCACGAGCAGGCCGCCAAAGATGGAGGCCTTGCTCCGCTTGAAGCGCCGCCAGACAAGCTGGAAATAGCCCTCGTGCGGCTCGGTTTCCGCCACGATCGCCTGCGTGCGCGCAGGTTCGGCGGCGGTCTCATCGGGCGGTAGGAGCGTATTAGTGTCTTGCATGGCCTGTCCCCATCATGTATAGCGGATGCGCGGGTCGAGAATCGACAGCGAGATATCGGAAATCAGGTTGCCGATGACGATCAAGGCTGCATAAATGAACAGCAGGCCACCCGAGATGAAGATGTCCTGGGTCACCAGCGAAGAGTAGAAGAGCGGCCCCAGCGTGGGAATGCCGATGACGATGGCTGCTTCCATCTCGCCCTGCAGCATGTAAGGCAGCACGGTGCCCTGGTAAGCGACAATCGGGTGCAGCGCGTTGGGCACCGCATGCCGGTTGATGACCTTGCCCTCTTCCAGACCCTTCGAGCGGGCGGTGGTGACGTATTGCTGGCCGAGGACGTCGAGCAGGTTGCCGCGCATCACGCGCATGTTGCGCGCGACGCCGCCCAACCCCGCAATAAAGACGATGGGCCAGGTGTGTTTGATGAAGTCCCACACCTTCGCCCAGGACCAGGGCTCCAGCACATATTCGGGTGAGAAGAAGGACGTGACGTGATGCTGGTTGAAGGTGAAGACCAGCATGTAGATGATGACCAGGGCGATCCAAAAGCGGGGCACCGATGCCAGCACGAACGCGATCACCGACGCGATATTATCGGAGAGGCTGTATTTGCGCTGCGCGACATAGATGCCCACTAAGACGCCTACGACGGTGGATATAAAGTGTGCTGATAAAGCCAGGATGATCGTGTACCCCAGGCGTTCGGCCACCAGCTCACCGACATCCCGCCGGTAGGCAAAGGAGTAGCCGAATTTGCCTTCGGTCACGATACCCTTGATCCAAAGGTAGAATTGTTTCCACTGGGGTTGGTCCAGGCCCAGTTGTTCGCGCAGCTTGTCGGACCGTTCCCGCGCTTCTTCCTGGGTGATGCCGCCCTGGTTCATCAGGAAGGTTTCGTAGGTCGTCGCAAAGTCGCCGGGGGGCAGTTGAATGACAACCCAGGATACGATGGCTACCCCGAGCAACAGGAAGACCGCGACGAAGAGTCTGCGCAAGATGTAGTTGAGCATGGGCCTCACCCCTCTTGGCGGCGCGGCCATCTCGAATAGGAAAACGAATACACGAATTGCTCACCCACTTGCTTCGCTTATTCGTGGATACATTCGCTTATTCGCGATGGCCGCGCAACGCCATCCCTCTTGCAAAGCAGCTAGAGCTTACTTCCCGATCAGCTTGTAGATGGCCGAACCCTCATACTCCGCGATCGTGTTGGGCTGCACCTGCGGCTTCTGTTCATCGACAGGCGTCCAGACCTGCTCGAACATGATGTTGCCTTCGGTCCAGTCATAGAGGAACGCGGGCAGACCTGCCGGCACGTTCTTGAACCGCTTGGCGAGGTTCTCGCCATAGCGGCCGACGAAGATGCCGACGAAGTAGAGGTTCTCGGTGGCGATCTTGTTGTACTCGAACATCAACTCATGGCGGCGCTCCGCATCCAGGGTCGCGCAGTATTCCGTCACGATCTTGACGAGTTCCTCTTCGAACGGCCGGAGTTCGCGCGGTTTATCGCCCTCGCGATGGTAGTTGGGCGCGTTCTTGGTGATGGGGGCCAGGGCGGTGCAGTTCGTGTGCGGCAGGGCTAGGTCGTTGCCCATGCGGTTGACCATCATGTCCCACTCACCGCTTTGGTCCGCGGCCGAGCCGGCCGTGGAGGCCATCGGGCGCAGGTTGGCCTTGATGCCCACCGCAGCGAATTGGTTCACCAGCACTTCGCCCGTATTGACGGCCTCGACCTGGTCTTCAGGGACACGAAGGGCCACGATGAGGTCCTGGCCGGCTGCCGGGCCGGTCGTGAAGTTCAGGATGCCGTTGCCGTCCGTATCTTCCAGGCCCAGCTCCTTGAGCAGCGCCTTGGCGGTTTCCAGATGGTACGGGTAGTAGACGACTGATTCCTTCTGGAACTCCGGCGAGCCGGGGAACAGGCCGCCGGCCCACGGGCGGAGCAGCGGGCCGCGCATGATGGCCTGGGTGACGCCTTCGCGGTCGATGGCATGGCTCAGCGCGCGGCGGAACTTCACGTCGCGGAACAACTCGCGCAGGCCCAGGTTGTAATCGTCCTTGACGCCCAGGTCGATCGACTGGTTGATGAGCAGCGCATAACCCAGGGTCTCAGGACCCCAGGTGATGACGTTCGGTGCGCCTTCTTCCTGCGCCTTGCTCAACGCCTCGACGAAGACGCTGGGGTTCTCCAGGTTGTCCTGGTCGCAGCCGCCGGCCATCACGCACAGGGTGCGCCCGGTGCCCGCGGTGCCCTTCTGGTACTGGATTTCATCGACGTACGGCAACTGCTGGCCGGTCTCGTCCACCTTCCAGAAGTAGGGATTGCGGCGCATGACCAGCAGCTCGTCGGTCTTGTAGGCGGTGACCACGTACGGCCCCATGGTGACCAGGGGCAGGTCCTGCGGGCCGGGCTGGTTGGCGAAGTTCTGGTAGTTGGTTTCGGGGTTGTACTTCGGGTGCAGCGGCTTGAAGACATGGGCCGGGAACACGTTGAAGTCGCCCATGTCCATCTTGTACAGGACATCCGGCGGCTTAGACATGCCGAAGGTCCACTTGATGGTGAAGTCATCGACCTTTTCCAGCGTGGCCGGGACGCCGTTGTACTCGTACGCGTCGGCCTTGCGCGGGGAGTTGACGTTCGGGTCCTGGATGAAGTCTTCCCAGGTGAAGATGACGTCATCCGCGGTGAACGGCACGCCATCGGACCACTTCGCGCCCTCGATGAGGTGCATGGTCAGTTGGGTGCCATCTTCCGACCATTCCCAGCTCTTGGCAATCTGCGGGAAGGGATCGATGTCCTGATCGGCGCGCCACAGCGGGCCGGTCACCACGAGCGACTGGTAATGGAAGGTATAGTGCTCGATGCCGAACCAGCCGGCGGTCGTGCCGGCCATGTAATTCCAGCCGGCGGTGGGGCAGGCGGAGAAGAAGCGGCCCACATCGCCGTAGACGCCGACACCATCGGACATGCCCGCAGTCAGGACGACCTGGGGCTCCTTGGGCAGACGCTCGGCTACGGGCGGCAGCTTGCCTGCATTCACCAGCTCGGTCACCCAGGCCGGTTCCTTGTATTCAGGCAGGGCCTTGTAGGTGACAATCTGGTCGATGGGCTTGCGGACGACCTCAACCACGCCCAGGCCGGTCTCCGGCGGATCCGGGTAGGGGATGGGCCCTTGCAGCTCGCCCTCGGCGGGCGGTGCGGCAGGCTCTTCGGCTGCGGGTTCTTCAGCGGCGGGTTCTTCGGCTGCAGGCGCTTCTGCCGCAGGTTCTTCCGCTGCCGGGGCCGCGGGGGCGGGTGCGGCCGGCGATGCGCAGGAAACCAGCATCGAGAAGATCATGAGCAGGGCCAGCAGCGACATCAACTTACGAGACTTCATTGTGTTTTCCTCCTCTATGAGAAAACGGACCGAGATTTGAAGACAGTTCTAGACTGACGGATGGCACCTCCTTTGTAGTGCCTCACAAAACCGTTGGTGTAGGGGCGAGGTCACCTCGCCCCTACAAGCACTGTTAGGCACTTGTTAATACAGATGACAGGCAGCCGTGTGCCCCGGCGCAATCTCGCGCAGGGGCGGCTGCTGTTCCCAACATATCGGCATCGCATGGGGACAGCGCGGGGCAAAGGCACACCCCGTAACCTGCAGGGTTGCAGGCGGCACCATCCCCTTGATGGGCACCAACACCTGCCCGCTCTTCTTGCCGAACACGGGCACGGAGTTCAGCAGGCCCACCGTGTACGGGTGGAGCGGGTGATGGAACAGCTCGCGCACCGCGGCATACTCCACGATCTTGCCGAGGTACATGACCGCCACGTGGTCGGCCAGTTGCGAGACAACCCCCAGGTTGTGCGTGATGAGCAGGATCGAGGAATCGAAGTCGGCCTGCAGTTGGCGCATCAGGTCGAGGATCTGCGCCTGGACGGTCACATCCAGCGCGGTGGTTGGCTCGTCCGCGATGAGGATGGCCGGGTTGCAGGAGAGGGCCAACGCAATCATGACGCGCTGGCGCATGCCGCCGCTCATCTGGTGGGGAAACTCGTTGAGCCGCTGCTGGGGTGCGCTGATCTGGACCTTGCTCAGCATCTCCAGCGCACGATCCATGGCTTCCTTGCGCCCCACCTTCTGGTGGATTTCCACCGACTCGGCAATCTGCCGGCCCACGGTGTACAGCGGGTTGAGCGAAGTCATCGGCTCCTGGAACACCATCGCAATCTCGCCGCCGCGGATGTGGCGCATCTCCTGGCCCTTCGGGTCCAGCGTGGTGATGTCCACGGCCTGCCCTTCTTCCAGGCGCAGGAAGATCTGGCCGTCGACAATTCTGCCCGGCGGCTCCTGGTACAGGCGCATGATGGACATCGCCGTGATGCTCTTGCCGCAGCCGCTTTCTCCCACGAGGCCGAGCGTGCTCTTGCGCGGCAGGGCGAAGCTGACGCCGTTGACCGCGCGCACGGTCGCGCGTTCGAGGAAGAAGTAAGTCTTGAGGTTGTTGACTTCGAGGATGGCGGGCTCTGGGATTTGTGCGTTCATGGGCTCTCACTTATGCCGATTCTCTGATCACCAGCTCCGGCGGCAAGACGAGCGGCGGATAGGTTACGTCCGGATGATGCAGTTTTTCGAGCAAGCGCAGAAAGGCTTGCCGGCCCAACTCACGTTTATCCACGCGCACGGTCGTCAGGTTGGGGATCACGATGGTCGCCAGGTCGGTATCGTCGAACCCGACGATCGCGCAGTCCTCGGGCACCCGGCGGCCCAGCTCGCGGCACGCCTTCAGTGCGCCGATTGCCATCATATCGTTGTACGCAAAGATAGCAGTCAGCTCTGGATGTCGGGTCAGCAGCCGCCGGGTCGCTGCGTAGCCCCCGTCGATCTTCGCCAGGTCACGCTCGATGCAGTCCGGCTGCACGGTTAACCCGTGGGCCCGGAGGCTCGCGGCATAGCCGCGTTCGCGCCAGCGCCGCGCGGGCGGCGATTCGACGTTGGCCAGCATCCCGATGGCGCGGTGGCGGCGGCTGATCAGGTAATCGACGGCGAGCCGCGCGCCGCCCTCGAAGTCGGCGCGGACGTGGCTGATGTTCGGGTGTTCAACCAGCCCGTGGATGACCACCAGCGGCCGGAAGTGCTCTGCAAACTGCGCCAGATACCCGTCGCTGAACGAAGTCGCATAGACGATGATACCGTCCGCACCATAAGCGACGAGGGATTCCAGGATGTGCTGTTCCTCATGCGGGTCTTCGTCGCTGGTCGCGAGAAATGTCAGGTACGCATGTTCGCGGCCTGCAGCCTGCACGCCGCGCGCGATGTCCGTGAAATAGGGATTATCCAGGGTGACGACCACCAGGCCAATGATCTGCGTGCGCTGGGTGACAAGCGCACGCGCTAGGAAATTGGGTCGATAACCCAGGGCATCAATGACCGCGAGGACGCGTTGCCGGGTGGCATCGGAGATCTCGGGTTGGTGGTTGACCACCCGCGAGACAGTCTTGATGGAGACACCGGCTTGCAGCGCCACATCGCGCATTGTAACTGGCACAGGGACACTCCTGCGAGCACCTATTTGCCGGTTATGAGAATAACACCGTTCGCTTTGGAATCAAAGCAGTCGCGAGAGGAAGGTCACAGACGTCGCGGCTACTTCCCGTCAACGCTGTCATTACTTTAGCACAGCCAGGGGCGGCTGTCAATAGTGCAAAATGAAACGGGTGCGTTTCATACTGGGGGCGAACGCGGCCATCGCGCATACGCGAATGGCGCTGCGGCGCTGGGCACGGATACACGAATATCCCGCCGCGGCGCACACGATTCGCGTATTCGTGGCGCGCCAGCGCATTCGTTTATCCGCGCTGGCCGCGCCCCCAACGTGAAACGCACCCGTCTGAAACGGACGTGCCCGGTCATCACTCGTGCAGGAGGGTCGTACCGGCAATCTCGCGGGTGAAACGTTCGACGAATTCCTTCTTGTGAGTGCCGGCCCATGCGAAGTCATAGTCAAGGTGATGTGCTAAAATGAGATCTATGATCCATCTGACTGACCTGTTGGCTGCCACGGGGGGCGCGCTGCACCTCAGCGGCTCCGCGGCCACATTCACATCCTTCTGCTGGGATTCGCGCCTTGCGCAGCCGGGCCAGCTTTTCGTTGCGGTCAAGACTGAGCGCGCGGACGGGCATGATTACATCCGGCACGCGCTTGCGCAGGGCGTGACCGGCGTCCTGTGTGAACGTCCTGTTGAACTCACGGATCAGCCGGCCACCGTGGTCGTCGTGCCCGATACCCGGGCCGCGGTCCAGGCGTGGGCGCACCTGGCGCTCGCCCGGCAGCAGGTCGAGGTCATCGGCATCACCGGCAGCGTCGGCAAGACGACGGCCAAAGAGGCCATTGCGCATGTGTTGGACGGCGACGCGGGCGCAGCCATCTTCCGCAACCGCGCCAACTACAACGGGCTGTATGGCCTGCCGCTCGCCCTCGGTGAATTGCAGCCGGAGCAGCACATCGCGGTCCTCGAAATGGCCGCGGACCACTTCGGTGAGATTGCGCGGCTGTGCGCGATTGCGCCGCCCTGTATCGGCGTCGTGACCACGGTCGAACCGGCGCACCTTGCCACGTTCGGCACGCTGGACGCCATCGCGCGTGAGAAATCTGCGTTGGTGGCGGCGCTGCCCGCGGACGGGCTGGCTGTGCTCAATGCGGACGACCCGCGGGTGGCCGCGATGGCCGCGCTGTCTGCCGCGCCGGTCGTGACCTTCGGCACGGAAACCTGCGGCGCGCGCGCGGACATTTGCGCGCGGGAGCTGGTCGTGTCGCGCGAGGGCCTGGATTTCGTGGTCCACACGCCCGCCGGCCGGCGCAGGCTGCACATCCCGCTCCTGGGCCGTCACCAGGTCTACGCGGCGCTGGCCGCGCTGGCCGTGGCACTCCACCGGGGGATTGATCTCGATACCGCGGTCGCACGGCTGAGCACGCTGCCGCGCGTGCCGGGCCGCCTGTATCCGCTCGCAGGTGTGGCGGGCAGCCTGCTGCTGGACGATTCGTACAGCTCCAGCCCTGCCGCGGCAGAAGCCGCGCTGGACACGCTGGCCGCAGTCGAGGGCCGGCGCAAGGTTGCCGTCTTGGGCGACATGCTGGAGTTGGGCGATTACGAGGCCGCCGGGCATGAGCAGGTCGGGCGCAAGGCCGCCGCGTGCGTCGATCTGCTCGTCACCCGCGGGGAGCGCGGCCGGCGCATCGCAGAGGCGGCGCGCGCGGCGGGCCTGCCGCCGGAGCAAGTCCTGATCACCTACACCGCGGAGGATGCGGCACGCGCCGTGCGCGAGCGGGTGGGGCCGGGCGATGTCGTGCTGGTCAAGGGGTCGCTGGCCGCGCGGATGGAGCAGGTCGTCGCGCTGCTGCTGGCCGAGCCTGCCGACGCGCCCGCGCACCTCGTCCGCCAGGACGCAGGCTGGCAGTCGGTCGTCACCGTCTCGTCGCAGCGGCCGACCTGGCTGGAGATCGACCTGGGCGCGATTGCGGGCAATGTCCGGCGGCTGAAGGCGCTGGCGGGCGCGGCGGAACTGCTGATTTCTCTCAAGGCGGACGCGTACGGCCACGGGGCCATCCAGGTCGCGCACACTGCGCTGCACAACGGCGCGACGTGGCTCGGCGTTGCGACGTTCAGCGAAGGCGTCGCCTTGCGCCACGCCGGCATCGACGCACCCATCCTGGTGCTCGGCTACACGCCTGCATGGCAGGCCCGTGACCTGCTGCGCCACAATCTGACTGCGACGGTCTTTGACCTGGACGTTGCAGCCGCATTGAGTCGCGCCAGCCTCGCGTTGGAGCGGACGGCCCGCGTCCATGTCAAGGTGGATACCGGCATGGCCCGGCTGGGCGTGTTCCCGGACGCCGCGCCGGAGTTCGTGCGGGCGCTGGCTGCGCTGCCCGGCATCGTGGTCGAGGGCATCTTCACGCACCTGTCCGTGGCGGATGGCGACACGGAGTTCGAGGTCGAATACACGGCCAACCAGCTAGCAACATTCAGCGCGCTGCTGGATCACCTGGCTGCCGCGGGCATGCACATTCCGCTCGTACACGCTGCGAACAGCGCGGGGCTGCTGGCCGCGCAAAGCGACCGGCTACGCAATGCGGTCGCGGCGCGCCGGGCGACCGCATTGCCATTGGATGCCCACACCATCGTGCGCGCAGGGATTGCCGTCTACGGGCTGGACCCGTCGCCGGGCGTGCGCTGCCTGGAGGGCTTCCGGCCCGCACTCACGTGGAAGACGCAGATTGCCCAGGTCAAGACGCTGCCGCCGGGCAGTTATGTCGGCTACGGTGCGACGTACCGCACTGCGGGCGAGGAGCGCATTGCGGTGATTCCGGTGGGCTATGCGGACGGGTTCCGCCGCGCGCCGCAGCACTGGGGGGAGGTGCTCGTGCGCGGGCAGCATGCGCCCATCGTGGGCCGCGTGAGCATGGACCAGACGATGATCAATGTGACGCACATCGACCGCGTGCGCCAGGGCGATGAGGTCGTGCTGATCGGCCGGCAGGGCGACGCCGCGATCACCGCGGAGGACGTCGCCCGCCGCCTCGGCACGATCAACTACGAGGTGGTCTCGGCAATCCTGGCGCGCGTGCCGCGGGAGGCAAAACCTTGATTTTTGGGATTATGGGATTAGCTTGATGGATCATTCATCGGGTAGGCTCTTAACCCTGACCGGCGGCTGGATTGGCGCGAGCAGTTTGTTGTTGTGCACTCTCTTGTGTTCGAGACTTCTCGCGCCAAAGTTGAGCAGCAGGCCGATCTCCATGTTGTAGGCTTCAAGATAATTCATCGCCTGCGCCAGGTGGACATCTTCGAGTCGGATCACGGCCTTCAGTTCCACCATGATACATCCCTCGACCAGGAAATCCACCCGTCGCGTACCGATCTGCTGACCACGGTAGTAGATTGGTAGCTCTCTTTCCCGCTCAAAGCTGAGGTGAAAATAGGGCAGCTCGATTGCCAGTGCCCGTTGGTAGATCACCTCCTGAAAGCCATTTCCCAGAGCCGAGTGCACCTTCATCGCAGCGCCGGTGATGCGGTAGGTGATATCCTCATGCAGCATGATCCTGATTCTCCCGAATTGTTGTCGAAGATTCTACAGCTCTTGAGCTGTGATATGGTAGAGACCGATCACGACCTACTGGGGGCTGCAATCATCAAGCCAATCCCGTAATCCCACAAATCAAGGTTCAGACATTGGCGGCCCGCACCCTCACCTCCGCGCCGGTCGTCATCTCGCTCAGCACATCCCCGCCGGGCAGCCCGCGCAGCAGCACGCGCCACGGCTTCTGTGTGCCCGCGGTGCGCGCCGTGACCGTGTCGCCTGCGCGCGTTACCTCCACGCGCAGCGCCTCCCGCCCCTGTGCATCCGGCACGGTCGCGACGGCCGTCGCGCCGTCATCCAGGGCGAAGACGTGGAACGTCACGCCGTCCGCATAGTCGTAGTCGGGCCGGGCGTCATCTGCACCGACCGGGATGACCGTGTTGGGCCGGACCATCAACGGCAGGCTGAGGTAGTCGTGCGTCTCTCGCTGCCAGCAGCCGCCCTCCACCGTCGCGCGGGTGAGGAAGTGTGTCCAGCGGCCCGGCGGCAGGTAGTAGCTGACCGCGCCGTCAGCGGTGAAGACCGGCGCGACGAGCAGCGCATCACCGAGCATGTACTGGCGGTCGAGCGTGTCGCACGCGGGGTCAGCGGGGAACTCGAGGACCATCGCGCGCAGCACCGGCGCGCCGGTCGTGTGCGCGCGGACCGCCTGGCCGAACAGGTAGGGCATCAGCCGGCACTTGAGCTTCGTGAAATGGCGCAGCACATCGACCGCTTCCTCGTCGTACAGCCACGGCACGCGGTACGAACTGCTGCCGTGCAGCCGGCTGTGCGAGGAGAGCAGGCCGAATGCGCACCAGCGCTTGTACACATCGGCGGACGCGGTCTGCTCGAATCCCCCGATATCGTGGCTCCAGAAGCCGAACCCCGACAGGCCGAGCGACAGCCCGCCGCGCAGGCTCTCGGCCATCGACTCGAAGGTCGCAGTGCTGTCGCCGCCCCAGTGCACCGGGAACTGCTGGCCGCCGGTCGTGGCCGAGCGTGCGAAGACCGCCGCCTCGCCCGGCCCGCGTTCCGCCTCGAGCAGCTCGAAGACGGTCTTGTTGTAGAGGTACGAGTAATAGTTGTGCATCTTGACCGGGTCGGAGCCGTCATACCAGACGACCTCGGTCGGGATGCGCTCGCCGAAGTCGGTCTTGAAGCAGTCCACGCCCATCTCGAGCAGCCCGCGCAGCTTGTCCGCGTACCAGCGGCACGCGCGGGGGTTGGTGAAGTCCACCAGGCCCATGCCCGACTGCCACCGGTCCCACTGCCAGACATCCCCATCGGGCGTCTTGACCAGGTAGCCCTCGGCCATGCCCTCGTCGAACAGCGGCGACCGCTGCGCGATGTACGGGTTGATCCACACGCAGATACGCAGCCCGCGCGCCTTGAGCCGCGCCAGCATCGCGACCGGATCCGGGAAGACGCGGCGGTCCCACTGGAAGTCGCACCAGTGGAATTCCTTCATCCAGAAGCAGTCGAAGTGGAAGACGTGGAGCGGCAGGTCCCGGTCGGCCATGCCCTGGATGAAGCTGCTGACGGTCGCCTCGTCGTAGTCCGTGGTGAACGAGGTCGTCAGCCAGAGGCCGAACGACCACGGCGGCGGCAGCGCGGCCCGCCCGGTCAGCGCGGTGTAGCGTGCGAGGATCTCCTTCGGGGTCGGGCCGTAGATGATGAAGTAGTCCAGCGCCTCGCCCGGCACGCTGAACTGCACCCGCTCGACCTTCTCCGAGCCTACCTCGTATGACACCTGCTCCGGATGGTTGACGAAGACGCCGTAGCCGCGGTTGGTCAGGTAGAAGGGCACATTCTTGTACGCCAGCTCGCTGGCCGTGCCGCCGTCCTCGTTCCAGAGGTCCACGACCTGGCCGTTCCTGACGAACGGCGTGAACCGCTCGCCCAGCCCGTACACGCACTCACCGACGCCGAGGTTGAGCTGTTCGTGGATGAAGCGGCCTGATGGCGTGTTCACGATGCCCAGGCCGCGCCAGCCGCTCGAAGTGAGCACGCGGTCGCCCGCAAGGAAATCCACGCGCCAGTCCGCGCCCTTCGCCACGCGCACGGTCAGCCCGCCGCTCGTCAGCGTCGCGGCCGTCTCGCCGTCTTGGATGTACAAGTGCGGGTGCTCGTCCGCGAGTTCGAAGTGCGGCCCGCGGTCGCGCTGCCCCTTGTGGTGGACGGCCTGCACGCGGATGACATCGCGCATGGGCGACGAATAGCGCACGGTCAGCAGCGGCTGGTTGAGCGTGTCCCCGCGGCCGTTCAGCCGCCGGGTGACGGCGTACGCGGTCAGCGCGTCGGCGTCGTGTTCCGTTTCGTGGACGTGCACCGCATAGTGCGGCGTCACGCCGGGTCGCATCTGCCAGTAACCGTCGGTGAACTTCATGGAGGGACTCCTTGTGGCTGAAGAAAGAAGGAAAGTCAGTAGGGAGAACTGACTACAATTTGTATACGATCGTATACAAATTGTAGTCAGATGTGATATCTCAGTTAGGTTTACGCCACCCGCACCGGTCCGCGGGTGCGGCCCGAGCGGTAGACCGCGTCGAACAGCGCGACGGCCTGCCGCCCATCCTCGCCGGTGATCGCAGGGGCGCGATCCTCGGTGATGGCCGCGACGAAGTCGGCCACCTGCCGCCGCGTGTAGTCGCTCATGATGTCCAGCGTTTCGATGCGGCGGCGGTCCTCCGCCTGCCAGCCGGGCAGCAGCTCCATCTCGCCCGCCACGGTCCACAGGTCGTTGACCGGCGGTTCCACGGTCGCGGTCTGGCCGACGAAGAACATCGAGCCGCCGTCGGTCTGCACGCCGACCGTCGCGCCGTTCGAGCCGTGGACGTGGATGTTGCCGTGGATGCCGGGGTTCTGGCAGTTGCTCACGACGAGGCTGCCCAGCGCGCCGTTGCGGAAGCGCAGCGCGGCCACCGCGGTGTCTTCCACTTCGATGTACGGGTGCGTGAGGTTGTCCCAGTAGCCGCACACTTCCTCGACCGGCCCCATGAACCACTGGAAGAGGTCGAGCTGGTGCGAGGTCTGGTTGACCAGCACGCCGCCGCCCTCGGCATCCCACTTGCCGCGCCAGGGGTCCATCGCGTAGTATTCGGGCCCGCGCCAGCCGAGCACCGTCACCGTGCCGAGGATGGGCCGGCCGATCTTGCCCGCGTCGATGGCGTCCTTGACGCGGCGCACCGGCTCGTACCACCGCCGCTGGCTGACCACGCCGAGCCTGGCTCCCGCGTACGCGGCCGCATCGATCATCGCATCGCACTCCGCGGGGGTGACGGCCATCGGTTTCTCGACGAGGACGTGCCGCCCCGTCCGGAGCACTGCGACGGCCTGCTCCGCGTGCTGGGGGTGGGGCGTGCAGATGACCGCCGCGTCGACCGCCGGGTCGGCCAGCAGCGCGGGCAGGTCAGTATACGGCTGCACGCCGTACTGCGCGGCAAAGGCCGCGGTGCGCTCCGCGTTGCGCCCGCAGACCGCCGCGAGCCGCGCGCCGGGCAGCGCGGCCAGGATGCGCGCGTGGATGTGGCCCACCTTGCCCGGGCCGATGATGGCAAAACCAAGCTCACTCATGGGGGGATCCTCTGTGGTTTGAACCGCCTTTTACTCATTACTCGTTACTCATTACGTATGAGAACGAGTAACGAGTAACGAGTAATAGACCCATCGCGGTTCCAATCTACGGCTTCAGCACAATCTTGATGGCGTCGAGCTGGCCCTTCGCCAGCTCGGTGACCACGCGCGGCCCCTCGGACAGCGGCAGGACGTCCTCCACGAGCGCCATGACATCCACGCGGCCCGACCGGATCGCCTCGATCGCGTCCCCGAACTCCCGGTTGAACGCGTACGCGCCGCGGATGGTGATCTCGCGGGTGACGATGGACGGCATGTTGACCTCGATCATCGGCTGCGAGTTGCCGATCCAGGTCACATGCCCGCCGGGGCGCACCAGCTCGAGCGACTGCCGCGCAGTGACGGCCGCGCCGACGGCCTCGATGACGACCGGCGCGCCCGATGGCCCCGCATGCTCGCGCACGACCGCGGCCAGGTCCGCCTCGCGCGGGTTGACGGTCACATCCGCGCCGAGCCGCCGCGCGACCTCCAGCCGGTGCGGGCTGAGGTCGGTGACGATGATCGTGCCCGCGCCCTTCAGCCGGACGGCCATGAGGGTCAGCAGGCCGATGGTGCCTGCGCCGAAGATGAGCACGGTGTCCATGAGCCGAATGGGGGTCAGGTTGGCCGCGTGCATCCCGACGGCCAGCGGCTCGACCATTGCGCCGGCCTCCCACGACACCTCCGGCGGCAGGGGGTACAACTGTTTGGCGGGCACCCGCACCGCGTCCGCGTACGCGCCGTCGGTGGTCATCATGCCGAGCCCGCTGCGGTTCATGCAGATATTGGGCAGGCCTGCGCGGCAGTTGGCGCACGTGCCGCACGAGATGGTCGGCAGGACGGTGACGCGCGCGCCCGGCTCCCAGCCGGCCACGCCCGCGCCGACCGCGCTGACCTCGCCGGAGAACTCATGGCCCATGATCATGGGCGGGATGCGCCGGCCCGTGGAGCCGGTGAAGCCGTGGACATCCGACCCGCAGACGCCGACCGCGCGCACCGCGACGACCACCTCGCCGGGCTGCGGCTCCGGCTCGGCCACCTCGCGCAGCGGCATCTGCCACGGCGCTTCATATACCAGTGCTTTCATGATGGGTCCTTTTTCGGGTTGTTGGGGGATTTCCAGACCTTCCAGGTCTTTGAGAAGCTCACGCGAAGACGCAAAATGCGCTAAGAATAGATACCTTTGCGGTCTTTGCGCCTTGGCGTGAGATCGTTTCAGCTTCTTCGAATACATATGCGCAGCGCAGGTCTTGGGCGGGAAGGCTAGAAGGCCTGCTCCATGCGCGCGATCAGCTCGTCCATCACCCGATCATACTCCTCGTTGACCACCTGTCGCGCCGGATCTGCATCGTACCACGCGACAATCTCCCGCGCGCCCTCGCTGAACGGGGTCGTTGCGGCAAAGCCGGGCACCAAACGCTTGATCTTGCTGTTATCGAAGATCGCGCAGTAGGTCTTGTCACCCAGCAGGCCCCCACCCCATTGCGCATGGTAGCGGTTGATGACCGTGGACGGCACGTGGACGATGCGCAGCTCCGCACCCGCGGCGCGCGCCAGCGTCGCGTAGATCTGGTTCCAGTCGAGCCATTCGTCCGAGGTGATGTGGAACGCCTCCGCGATGGCCCGCGCGTTGCCCAGCAGCCCGACCAGCCCCTTCGCGAGGTCGCGCGCGTGCGTCAGCACCCAGAGCGAGGTGCCGTCGCCCGGCACGACGACCGCCTTGCCCTGGCGCAGCCGGTGTACGCCCGTCCAGCCGCCCGCGCCCGGCACCTTCGTCTGGTCGTAGGTGTGGGAGGGCCGGATGATCGTGTACGGGAACTTCTCCTCCCGGAACGCCCGCACGAGCCGCTCCTCGCACGCGATCTTGTCGCGCGAGTACTGCCAGAAGGGGTTGTCGAGCAGCGTCGACTCGGTGATGGGCAGGCTGGAGGGCGGCTTCTGGTAGGCCGAGGCCGAACTGATGAAGACATACTGGCCCGTGCGCCCGCGGAAGAGCTCGATGTCCGCCTCGACATGCTCCGGCTTGAACGCCACCCAATCGACCACCGCGTCGAATGTCCGGCCGGCCAGCGCGGCCTGTGTCGCGGCCCGGTCACGGATATCCGCGTGTACAACCTCTGCACCCTCGGGGACCGGATGCGTGTCCGAGCGTCCCCGGTTGAGCAGCGTCAGCTTAATGCCGCGTGCCAGCGCCAGCTCCGCGCACGATGAACTGATGACTCCCGTTCCACCGATGAATAACACGCGCATGTGCTACCTCCAGATATCAATAGAACGCAGATAAACGCTGATGAGACTGATTCACGCTGATTTTTCTGTTCATCATGACAATCAGCGTCATCAGCGTTCTATTGTCGTTGCGCTAGCGGCTCAAGATGCCGCACGAAGTGGCGTTCGAGCGCGGCGTAGTGCGCTTCCTCGTGCGCGTTCAGCCCGGCAAACAGCCGCGCCTTGAACTGCTCCGTCGTCAGCACGGAGCCAAACGTCACATGGAGCACCTGCCGCGCATCGAACTGCTCCAGCAGGCCGGGCAGCTCCGCGTCCGTGAGCGTCTCCGGCCGCGGCACCCGGCTGAGCGAGCCGGAGACGTGATAACTCGCGCGGTCCGTCTCGTAGCGTTCGATGGCGAACGCATAGATCTCGCGGAACAGGGCCGGGTCGAACCCGGCCGTCGCGCGCAGGGCTTCAAGATAGCTGGTGCCCGCGGTCTTGAGGTGCAGCAGGCCGCGGCCGTGGGCCGCGGCGCGCTCGTAGATGCTGAACTTGTCAGAGCCGGTGTGCAGGCTCAGCTTGTACGGGCCGAAGTGGGCCGCGATGGCTGCGTGGCCGGCGAAGTCCGCGTCGAACTCCGAGAGGCTGCCGATATAATCGACGCCCTTCTCGAAGCGGCCCACGTAGCGCGGGGCCAGGCTGACCCAGCGCACGCCCAGCCGGTGCAGCTCGTTCGCAACGAAAAGGTGCTCGGCGTGGGTGGTCGGCGTGTCCGTCTCGTCCACCGACACCTCCAGCTCGCACGGCCGCCCGGCCATGACGGCCAGCAGGTGGCGATACATTGCGGCGACGTGCGCGACCGCGCGGCCATACTTGACCGCGGCGCGGTAGAGCGTCACCTCATCCAGGCTGAGCGCGCGGTCCGCGAGGTCGAAGCGCCGCCCGGCGTAACGCTCGGCCAGCGCGGACGGCGAGCTGTCGAGCTGCGCCCAGGGCAGGGCCATGTAGCGCTCGCGCAGCGTCGTGGCATCCCCGCGGTCCGCAGTCGGGTCGACGTGCTCGCCCGGGTCGATCGTGTAGAAGGTGAAGCCCGCGGCGGCACAGCGGTCGATATCCTCCGTTGTCTTGAGGTGGTCGGCATCCGCGCCGACCGGCGCGCGCCAGCCCGCCTGGAATGCGCCCCACAGTGCGTCGTCCATCACATCGTCGGGCGACCGGCCCGTGCGCGTCATCTCACGGATGGATTGCTGCGCGAAGATCATGGCGATGGGGTGGGCGGCGTCGCGGGCGCTCATCTGCTGTGCGGCGCGCACGTGGCCCGGCGTCGCGATGCCCAGCCGGTCTCCGCAGCCGGCGGACGTTGCCAGGCCCAGCGGGACGGGCCGCAGGGTGGGCAGCGCATCGCGCAGCGCGGCCGCATTGGCGTGCGTCAGCGGGCACAGGAGCAGGCCGCGGCCTGCCGCCTCGCTCCGCTCCCCTGTGAAACCGGACGGCAGCGCGGCGCCTGCTGCGGCGAGCACGCCCAAGCGCTTGTCGCCGGGCGCCAGGCGGGCGAGGAAGTAGGTGGTGCCTGCACTTTCGACTACAGAACCGGTGTACACGGGTAGGTCGATATCAGCGATTTCGAGAGGGGCCATGAGCGATTCCTTTTTGGTGAGCCTGGGTTTGATATGCATGCGCGTGCCATTTTAACATGGTGTTGCAGCGGAGGGAAATGGGTTTGGGTCAGTCCCAGGAAGTCCAGTGTAGCCACCAGCGGAGGCATCCTGAGCGGAGGCATCCTGAGCGGAGGCCGCATCCTCAGATGCGGGCGCAGTCGAAGGAGGCCGGAGCGGGGTAATCACGTCGCATCCTTCGACTCCGCAGCGAAAAAGACCGCTGCGCCGCTCAGGATGCTCGCCTACAGTCGGAATTCCTGATTTGGAATTCGCAGCCTTTGGCTGTCCCCTCGAACCGGCGGTATAATCGCGCCACGCAATCATTCTGTCGATGGAGCTTTGAGAAGCAGCCGTGACGAACACAACCTATCCCCTGATCGGCATTCCGGCCTCGACCGCGTTTGGCCCGGAGGCCTTCAGCCCCTACACCTACCGTTTTGAAGGCAGCTACACTGCCGCCCTCGCAGCCGCGGGCGGCACACCGGTCGTTATTCCGCTGAATCTGTCCCTGCCGGCCCTGCGCAGCCTGTTCGAGCGGCTGGATGGCCTGCTGCTCGCGGGCGGGGTGGATGTTGGCCCGGCGCAGTACGGCGAGCCGCGCCATCCCGACCTCGGCCAGGTGGACGCGGCGCGTGACGAGGTGGAGCTCATGCTGACGCGCTGGGCGCTGGACGCGGACCTGCCGGTGTTCGGCATTTGCCGCGGCATCCAGTTGCTCAACGTCGCCGCGGGCGGGAGCCTCTGGCAGGATATCCCCGCGCAACTGCACCGCGAGCCGCGGCACAACTACACCACTGCGGAAAGCCCGCGCGGCCGGGCCACGCACGGCGTGCAGATCGTGAGCGGCAGCCGGCTGGCGGGGGTGATGGAGACCTGCGACGCGATGGTCAACAGCTACCATCACCAGGCCGTCAAGCGGGTGGCGGACGGCTTTGTGGCCGTTGCGCACTCGCCCGACGGCATCATCGAGGGCATCGAGAACCCCGCGCGACGGTATGCCCTGGGCGTGCAGTGGCATCCCGAGGGCATGGTCGACACGGAGCCGACCGCGCCGCGGCTGTTTGCGGCGTTCGTCGCGGCTGCGCGAGGCCGATGAGCGCGGCAGAGACGGGCGGCCCCGCGCCGCTCGGCGTCTTCGACTCCGGGGTGGGCGGGCTGTCGGTCGTGCGTGAGCTGCTGGCGCAACTCCCCGGCCACCCGCTGCTTTACCTGGCCGACCAGGCCCATGCGCCTTACGGGGAGCGCGGGCTGGCCGAGATTCGCGGCCTGTCTGAGGGCATCACCCGCTTCCTGCTGGCCGCGGGCGCGCGGCTGATCGTCGTCGCCTGCAACACGGCGTCTGCGGCCGCGCTCCACTGGCTGCGCGAACGCTTCCCGGCCGTGCCGTTCGTGGGCATGGAGCCCGCGGTGAAGCCTGCGGTCGAACGGACGCACGCGGGCCGGGTGGGTGTGCTGGCGACCCGCGCGACCTTCCAGGGCGAGCTGTTCGCCAGCCTGCTGGCGCGCTACGCGGCCAACGTGACCGTCCACACGCGCGTCTGCTCGGAGTGGGTCCCGCTGGTTGAGGCAGGCGAGCTGGACAGCGCGCGGGCGCGCGCGGCCGTCCGGCGGGACCTCGCACCCCTGCTGGCCGCGGGCGTTGACGAGCTCGTGCTTGGCTGCACCCACTATCCTTTCCTCCGCCCGCTGATTCAGGAAGTTGCAGGGCCCGCGGTGGAGATCATCGACCCCGCGCCCGCGGTGGCGCGGCAGACGGGCCGCGTCCTGGCGCGGCAGGGCTGGCTGGTGGAGCCGGCGGACGCGCCGGGATACCGCTTCTTCACAACGGGGGATCCGGCTGGATTCGGTCGCGCACTGGCACATCTGCTGGGCGTCCGCCTGCCGGTCGAGCAGGCCGTATGGGACGCAGCCGGGATGCTATATCCCAAATAACCCAATTAACTTGGGATATAGTTGGGATATCGGGCGGTTGACAGCCCCGCATAAACAAGGTATAAAGCGAACAAGCACGACATTCGCTTTGTAGAGACTCCGCTGTGCCATCGCTGCGCCCCGCAAAGGTGTGCCATGTCCGAGGCTTCCACCTGGGATGACCTGCCGCTGGTTATGACCACGGAGCAGGTCGCTGACCTTCTGCACCTCCACGTCAATACGGTCAAGGCATTGTGCCGGTCAGGCATGTTGCCCGCGGCCAAAATCGGCCACCTCTGGCGCATCCAGCGGGCCGACGTGCTCGCACTGTTTGCGAGTTCTCAGCCGGTGAACGGCGCGGCGCCCCACTTGCCCGACGAGCACCAGGACCTGGCGCGGCGCCTGGTGGAGGTGCAGGAGGCCGAACGCCGGTCTGTCGCGCGGGAACTGCACGATGAGGCCGGGCAGATGATGACCGCGCTCAAGCTCAAGCTGAGCCTGCTGCGCCGTGACGAGCGTTTTCCTGTGGACCTCCAGGATGAACTGGCCGGTCTCCAGGCCACCGTCGATGAAGTCATGCTCGGCCTGCACCAGCTCGCCATGAACCTGCGCCCGCCCAGCCTCGACCGCTACGGTCTCGTGCCCGCGCTGGAGCAGTACATCGCCGCGTTTCGCCGCCAGCGGGAGATGCGCGTCGAGTTTCTCGTCGAAGGACTCGACCAGCAACGCTTGCCCGACCACGTCGCCACCGCCGTCTATCGCATCGTGCAGGAAGCCCTGACCAATATCGCGCGCCACGCGCAGGCGCACCAGGCGGGCATTGTGCTGTCGGCGCGCGGCGGCCACCTCAACCTTGTCGTGGAGGATGACGGCCAGGGGTTCGATGTGGCCGCGGCGTTCCAAAGCGCGCGGTTGGGGCTGTTGGGGATGCGCGAACGCGTGGAGATGTTGGGCGGCACGCTCGATATCGAGAGCGGGCCGGGCGGCACGCGTCTGTTCGTAGATGTGCCTTGTCCGGCGCGCGGTGATCCGGTGGAACCCGATGCCTCTGCGCGGGCCATGAGCCGCGAGTCGCAGCCCTTCGTATCGCTGTCGGTAGGGGATGAAAACGCCGGAGGTCAGGAAGTCAGTTCGTCGGCGTCGGCGGAGCTGATTCGTGCGAAGATGCTGGGCGACCGCCTGCATGAACTGCACCTGGCGCTCGATACGCTGACCGATGCGGGTGCTATCCTGCAGCGCGTGGCCGACGATGGCGCAGCCGCGCTGGGCTGCGAGGGCGTCACTATCCTGCTGCGCGAGGGTGCGGCATGGGTCGTGCGGGCGACCCACGGCCTGCCGCCGGAGACGTTGGGCACGCCCGTGACCGAGGCCGAGTACCCGCTGCTGCGCCTCCTCGTCCAGTCGGGCCAGGTGGTTGTGGAGAATGACCTGGGCCGCCTGCCGGCGTTTTATCGGGAGAGTATGAGCCGGCTGGGCATGCATGCCCTGGTCATTACCCCCGTGAATATCGGCGGTCAAGTCAGCGGTATCATACTGTTCTCCAGCCACTTGCCTGGCCGGCAGTTCCTGCCATCGGAGGTGGAGTTTGCACGGCGGTTGGGCACAATGCTGTCGCTGGCGCTGGAAAGCGCGCAGCTTCGCCGCGGCCAGGCCGAACTGGTCACCGAGCTGGACACCGTGTTGGCTGCGATTCCGGATGCCCTGCTCATCTACGACCCGCAGGGCCGCATCATGCGCATGAACCGGGTGGCGGAGGAGCTGCTGGGTTACAACACCACAGCCGAGGGCTGGGATCTTCAGCAGCGGATGGTGTTTGGGACGCCTATGACACTGGACAGCCAGCCTTATCCGGTGGACCAGCTTCCGCTGGTGCGTGCGCTGAAGGGCGAGACGGTGCGCAACGAGATCATGGTCTTCCCACCCTCTGCAGTGCGGGCGCGGCTGCTCTGGGCGGTCGTGAGTGCGGCGCCCATCCGCGCTGCCGATGGCAGCCTGCGGGGCGTCGTCGCCACGCTCAGCGATATCACCGAGCTGCACACCGCGCAGACTGCGCTGCAAGCGGCCAATGCCAGTCTGATCGAAATCCGGGCGGACCTGGAGCGCCGCGTCGCTGCGCGCACGCAAGAACTCGAACAGGCGAACGCCGGGCTACAGCGTCACAGCGCACAGCTTCAGGTGCTCAACCAGATCGATAGGGCCATCCTGGCCTCGCAGTCTACCGAGGAGATTGCCCGCATGGCGCTCGCCGGCATCCGCCGGCTGACGGGCGTCTTGCGTGCCAGTGTCCAGCTTTTCGACATCGAGCACGGTGTGGCTGAGGTGTTGGCCGCCGATGGGGCGGTTTCGCCCGGAACTGCGGCCGGCACCCGGCTCTCCATCCAGGATTCAGCGATCTTGCGCGAGGTCTTCAAGGGGCGGGCAAGCCATTTCCCTGACCTGGCGGTGGAGCCTGGCCCCAGTCCCGTGACACGGGTGCTGTTGGCGGACGGCGTACGGGCCATCGCGGCGCTGCCCCTCAATGTGGGCGCGCACAAGCTGGGTGCGTTGCTGTTGGGCAAGGCCGAGGCGGGCCCCTGGGCCGAAGAGACGCTGGCGCTGGCGACGCAGGTCGCGGATTCGCTGGCCGTGGCGCTCGCCAATGCGCGTCTCTATCAGGAGGTCGAGGCGACCGGCGCGCAGCTCCAGGCGCTCTCGCGGCGCGTGCTCGATGTCCAGGAGCGCGAGCGGCATCATGTAGCTAACCAGCTCTACAACGAGGCCGCGCAGGTGCTGGCTGCGCTCAAGTTCCAGCTCAACGTGACGGCGCAGGCGCTGGAGGGCGGCCCGGCTGCGCCGGCAGCCATGCACATCGGTGAACGCGTTGCACAGATGCAGGTGATGGCCGACCAGATTCTGGCCGGGCTGCACAGCCTCGCCGTTGACCTGCGGCCTGCCAGCCTGGACCGGCTGGGCCTGGCGCCGGCGCTCAGGCAATACTGCGAAGCGTTTGGCCGCGAGCACGGGCTGACCGTGCAGTTTGAGACTCTGGGGCTGCGCGGCTTGCGCATCCCGTCGGAAGTCGAGGTGACTCTCTACCGGGTGGCACAGGAGGCCCTGTCCAACATCGCGCGTCATGCCCAGGCCGATACGGTCGGCATCGGCGTGAGCTGGGCCAACCAGCGGCTGAGCCTGTTGATTGAGGATAACGGCATCGGCTTTGATCCGGTCGCGGCCCAGCGCCGCGGTGCGTTGGGTCTGCTGGGCATGCGCGAACGCGTGGCGGCGATCGGCGGCAACCTGACCGTAGAAAGCGCACCCGGTGTGGGCGCGACTCTGCTGGCGGAGGTGGCACTTGACGACCCCGAATCCTCGGTGTGAACGCCCGATTCGCGTGCTGGTCGCGGACGATCACCGGATGGCGCGCGCCGGGCTGTGCATGTTGCTGCGCCTGGAACCGGACCTCGAGATCGTAGGCGAGGCGGATGACGGTCATGCGGCGCTAACCCTCGCCGCGGAGCTGCGGCCCGATGTGCTCCTGGCTGATGTTAGCATGCCCGGCCCCGGCGGCATCGAGCTGGCCCGCCAGCTCCGTGATGTGCTGCCGGATGTGCATGTGGTTGTGTTGACCATGCACGAAGACTCAAATCTTGTACGCGAGGCGTTGACAGCCGGCGCATATGGGTATATCATCAAACGTACTGCAGAGTCGGACCTGGTCGCAGCGGTGCATGCCAGTGCGGCCGGGGAGGTGTACGTGGACCGCCAGATGCGCCGAGCACAGGGAGCGGAGGCGGCAGCTCGGCCCACCACACCTTCGACTGCCGCCCAACTGACACCGGCGGAGGCCGAGTTGCTGCGCTTGCTGGGGCGGGGCCTGTCCATGCAACAGGTCACCCTGGCGCTGGAGACGGATCTGGACCGGGTCGAGCAGATGCGCCAGGACCTGGCCGAGCGACTGGGACTGCGCACGCGTGTCGCAATCATGCGGTATGTGCGCGAGCATGACCTGTTGGATACGTGATCGGGCAGCCTGGTGCTCCTGATGAGGAGAGGATAACCGCGGCGCGGAACTTTTCCGCCCATGTGACGTTAATCGTTCTAGAGCCAGGCTGGTCTTGCTCCGAACCTAGACCGGAAAAGGAGATACCACCCTATGCCGATTTTCAAACGTGAGCCCGACCCGCCCCCTGCCCCACAGGGGTCTGCGGCCAGTCGTGCCGGTTATACTACGGCAAGCGACCGCGCCGCGCGGGTGACTGCCTCGCAACCCACGCCTGTTACACCCGCAACACCGGCCACTCCTGGGCCGGCTGCTGCGCCCGTCAACGAACCTGTTCCAACACCCGCTCCCGAAGCCATTCCGCAACCTGCGCAGGCGCCGCGTGTCAATCGTGAGGACGCCGCGGTTATCGACCGCAAGACCGATATCACGGGCACGCTCCATTCACAGGGCGATGTCCTGGTCGAGGGCCTCTTCCAGGGTGAAATCGAGGCCAAGCAAACCGTCTGGGTCGAAGATGGCGCGCAAACCCAGGGGCAGATTCGGGCGAACGATGCCGTGGTTTCCGGCTCGTTCGACGGCGAAATCGTCTGCCAGCACCGGCTACAGATTGCGGCTTCTGCCACGATCAGCGGCGAAATCAAGACGCCGGTGCTGGTTATCGAAGAAGGCGCGACCGTCAACTGTCGTTTCAGCATGGCGCGTGCCGGGAGGTAATGCAGAGATATGAGCACAACGACACTCCCTGCGAGTTCACTGCGGGGCGCGGCCCAGGCGGAGCAGCCGCCGAGCGAAAGCCGCATCGACTCCGACTCCCACTTCAACGGCCTGTATGAAACGCGCCAGAACTTGCGTATCGAAGGTATCGCCGAGGGCGAAATCCAGTGCGAGGGCACACTCACAGTGGCAGAAGGCGCCCGCGTGAAGGCGAAGGTCACAGCCAGCACCATCACCATTGCGGGCGAGCTGCAGGGTGAAGTGGTGTGCCGGGGCATCTTCCAGATCCTGCCGACCGGCGAAGTCGAAGCGACGGTGTCGGCCCGCCGCCTGATCGTGCAGGAGGGCGGACTCTACAACGGCGACTTCCACATGATCACCGACGAAGCCGCGGAGAAGCTGGCGCCTGCGCCGGTTCGCTCCCGCGCGACCTCGCGGTCATCTGCGGCGCAGGCGGAACAGCCAACCGGCGCCCCTGCCGCGGAATCGCCCACCGAGGATGTGATCGGCTCGGACGAATGGTGGGCCAAGATATCCGGCCAGCCGTCGACCGGCGATGATGCTGCGCTGGAGGATGACGCACAGCCCTAGCCGGCTGACTCGTGCGCCGGCGCACGCTTCCTGGCTCTGAATCTAGAAACCGGGTTTCTGAGGTGAAGCGAAGCTTCACACGAAACCCGGTTTCTCTATGTTGGAAACCGGGTTTCTGTATCTACGCTGGCCGGTAACGCGCGATGAGCTCCCGGCTGATGCGCTTGAGGCTGGTGACGGGCAGCGCGGCGAGCAGCCGCCAGGCGAGCGCCAGCGTGTCCCCGATGGTGCGGTCGTGTCTGCCCTGGCCGATGAATTCGCGCTCGAACGCCTCCGCGAACTGGAGGTAGAGCCGGTCCTCCGCTGACAGCGCGCCTTCCCCGATGATCGCGACCAGCCGGCGCAGGTCGCGGCCCTGCGCATACGACGCGTAGAGCTGGTCCGCCACCTGGCGGTGATCCTCGCGCGTCTTGCCCGCGCCGATGCCCGCGTTCATCAGCCGCGACAGGCTGGGCAGCACGTCGATCGGCGGGTAGATGCCGCGGCGGTGCAGGTCGCGCGAGAGCACGATCTGGCCCTCGGTGATATACCCGGTCAGGTCCGGGATGGGGTGCGTGATGTCGTCGTCCGGCATGGACACGATCATGAGCTGGGTGATGGAGCCGCGCTTGCCCTGGATGCGGCCCGCACGTTCGTACAGCGCGGCCAGGTCCGTGTACATATAGCCTGGGTAGCCGCGGCGGCCCGGCACTTCCTCGCGCGCGGTGGACACCTCGCGCAGCGCCTCAGCGTAGTTGGTCATGTCGGTCATGATGACCAGCACGTGCATATCCTGCTCGAACGCAAGATATTCGGCGGCCGTCAACGCGGCACGGGGCGTTAACATGCGCTCGATGGTGGGGTCGTCTGCCCGGTTCAGGAACAACACGGTGCGATCCAGCGCGCCGGAGGCCTCGAAGGTGCGCTGAAACGCGGTGGCCTCCCGGTGGGTGATGCCGATGGCGGCAAAGACCACCACGAAGCGCTCCGCAGTCTGCCCCGCAGCCTGCTCGGAGTCGCCCGCCAACACAGCAGATTGGGTCGCAATCTGCGCGGCCAGGTCGTTGGCCGGCAGCCCGAACCCTGAGAAGATGGGCAGCTTCTGCCCGCGCACGAGTGTGTTCAGCCCGTCGATGGCGGAGATGCCGGTCTGGATGAACTCGGAGGGGTGGTCACGCGCGTACGGGTTGATGGGCTGGCCGTTGATGTCGAGCCGCGCATCCGGCACGACGGGCGGCCCGCCGTCAATCGGGTTGCCCGACCCGTCCAGCACGCGGCCGAGCATGGTCAGCGACACGCTCAGCCGTGCGACATCCCCCGTGAACATGACGCGCGTGCGCTCCAGGTCCAGTCCGCGCGTGCCCGCGAACACCTGCACGACCGCGCGGTCGCTGTCCACCTCCAACACCTGTGCCAGCCGCCGCGCGCCGCCGGGCAGCATGACCCAGGCGATCTCGCCGTAGGAGATGTCGGTGGTCCGCTGCACCACGACCAGCGGCCCCGCGGCATAGCTGAGCGTGCGGTATTCCTTGGTGAGGAGGCGGTGGGGGTGGGTTGTTCCGGGATCCATATGGCAGGTCTCCATGTATCGAGCGGAGTTTGCATCCTCAGATGCAAACGGTGCTGCCGGTCGAGCGGGCCGTTCCGCATCTGAGGATGCGGAATCCGCCTGTCTATGACTGCGGCCGGCCCCACGGGTTCCTCATCACAGCGCCAGGAAGGCCTGGTCGGCGCGTTCCATCAGCGCGTAGGCCTCGTCCTCGGCGCGCTCGGCGGGCCAGTCGCGTATCCGCGCGATGTCGGCCAGGATGTCCGGATCCAGTGCCCGGTCCAGTTGCACCCCGCGACGGACCGCGCCATCCAGCAGGTAGAAATGGTGCAGGATGACCTTGAGCATCCAGTACTGCTTGGCCGGCGGGCAGTAGGCGTCCGGGCCGAACGCGGATTGCTGCAGGAAGTCCTCACGCAGCATCCGGCCCACCTGCAGGATGACCTGCTCGGTTTCGGCCAGCGCATCCGCGCCCACGAGTTGCACGGTTTCGAGCAGTTCGCCCTCCCGTTGGAGCAGCGCGCCGGCTTCGCGGCGGTTCAGCTCCCACTCGTCGTGTACCTGGCCGCGGAACCAGCGGGCCAGGTCATAGAGCGTGTAGCTGTTGCGCCAGTGGATGGCCGGGAAGTGGCGGCGCCGCGCCAGGTCGGTGTCGAGCGCCCAGAAAGCGCCGGTCGTGCGCAGCGAGTGTTGCGTGATGGGCTCTGAGAAGTCGCCGCCGGGCGGGGAGACGGCCCCGATGAGCGTGACCGAGCCGCTGCGCAGCGACGCGGCCGGGTGATCGCTGCCCAGACAGCGCACGCGGCCCGAGCGTTCGTAGAACTCCGCCAGCCGCGCGGGCAGGTAGGCCGGGAAGCCCTCTTCGCCGGGGATCTCTTCCAGCCGGCCTGATACTTCGCGCAGCGCCTCGCCCCAGCGCGAGGTCGAGTCGGCCATCAGCGCGACGTCGTAGCCCATGTCGCGGTAGTATTCGGCAATGGTGATGCCGGTGTAAATGGACGCCTCGCGCGCGGCCACCGGCATATTGGAGGTATTGGCGATGAGAATCGTGCGGTTCATCAGCGGGCCGCCGTAGCGCGGGTCCTCCAGGAGCGGGAACGACTGGAGCACCTCGGTCATCTCGTTGCCGCGCTCGCCGCAGCCGACATAGACGATGACATCCGCATCGCTCCACTTGGCAAGGCTCTGCTGGGTGACGGTCTTGCCGGTCCCGAAGCCGCCGGGGATGATCGCGGAGCCGCCCTTAGCGATGGGAAACAGGGTGTCGATGACCCGCTGGCCGGTGATGAGCGGCTCGTCCATGTCCAGCTTGCGCAGGTAGGGCCGCGGCTGGCGGACGGGCCATTGCTGCATGAGCGTCAGGGGCACGGCCTGGGTCTCCGTTTCACTACCGGCGCCGGTCGCCGGGCGCAGCGTCCCGATGACATCAGTCAGCCGGAACTCGCCCTCCCGGATAGTCTCCACCGTGCCTCTGAGGTGGAACGGGACGAGGATGCGGTGCACCAGGTGGGGCACCTCGGGCACCTCGCCCAGGACGTCGCCCGGCTGCACGCGGTCGCCGGGCCGCACCAGGGGCCGGAACGCCCAGGTGTGCTGGCGGTCCAGCCGGGCCACGCGCGCTCCGCGCGCAATGAAATCGCCGTGTGCGCGGCGGATGGCGGGCAGCGGCCGCTGGATGCCGTCGAACACGCCGCCCAGCAGGCCGGGGCCGAGCTCCACCTGGAGCGCATTGCCGGTCGCCTCGACCGGATCATCGGCCCGCAGGCCGGTGGTGTCCTCGTAGACCTGGACGGTGGCGCGCGTGCCGTTCAGCCGGATGATCTCACCGATGAGCTGCTCACGGCCGACATGGACGACATCATATAGCCGCGCGCCCACAAGCCCCTGTACCGTGATGACCGCGCCGGCAATTCCTCGGATGCGGCCAGAGGGATCGTCTTGCGTTGTTGGCGTGCCTGGATTCGACATGTTACCTCTGTGGCAGACGCTGGTTTGTAGCCGGCGCTGTAGCATTTTGACATAATGACTCAGCAGTCTGCAACCCCCACCCCTGGCCCCGCCCCCGCCAGCGGGGGCGGGGAAGTTCTGCGTTGTGGGGTTTTGGGGCGGAAGCGGCCCCAAAACCCCATTTCAGGGATTCGCCTCTCCCACACCGCAGTGTGGGAGAGGGGTGTGCGAGCGAAGCGCGCACGGGGTGAGGGCTCTGCGTGCCCTGCTACTGCTCTCCCGGCTCCTCCGGCTGGAAGGTAATCTCGAAACCGATGGCCCGGCGCAGCATCCGCCGCACCTGTTCGCGGTGGGTGCCGGCGGCAGCGGTCTTCAAGCCAACGGGCAGGCTGATGACCACCGGAATGACTTGTTTCTCCATCTCGCGGCGCAAGCTGTCTTCCAGCTCGGCATAGTACGGCGCATGGACCGCGATGACGCTGACGTTGCCGGCCCTGCGAAGCGTCTCGATGTGCTGGTATGCCTCCTGGCTGGATTGCGCGATAAGCGTCTCTACTCCGGCCAACTGATAGCCGGGCGCCAAGTCAGGTTCCGTGATAACGATGGTGTGGGCCATGTGCGTCTCTATCTCAGAAACCCGGCTTCTAGCTCCCTCACTCCAGAATATACAGCTCCGCAGCCACCTGCTCGCGCGGCAGGCCGTGCACCAGGCCCGCGGCGATGAGCCGCACGTTGCGCGCCTCGTTTTCCTTAGCCGCGACATAGGCAATGACCGGCGCAATGGTCAGCGGATCGTGGTGGAACAGGGCCACCAGCCGGGCGGTCAACTCCCTGTCCAGCGCGCGCTGCAGCTCGGTGAGGCTACCGTGTTCGACCCAGGCAGCGAGCGCAGGCCGCCAAGGGCCGCTGGGCTGCGACTGTGCCAGGATGTCACAGACGCGGTGGGCATCCGGCTCGTCCAGCAGCGCGGCCAGCGGCTCCTGTGCCAACCGGCCGCCGGGCAGATACCATGCGCCTTCGTTAGCGCCTGCCTGCGACAGGCGCGCGGGCCGGCCTCCCGGGTATTCGCGCAGCCGCGCCTGCCGGAGCCGCAGCGCAGTGAGCAGATTTGTCAGGTCACGCTCCCATGCGACGACCTGTCGCACCAGGTTGGTGTTCTCCGAAGGTCGCAGCCCGTCCAGCCAGGCCTCGATGTGCGCGGCGTGCTGCCTGTCGAGGGCAGCCTCGAGGATGGCCGGATCGCCTGTGGCCGTCATCTCCGGCAGCGCGCCGCGCAGCGCCCCGGCATAGGGCAGCCGCCACTGCGTTGCCAGGGCGATCATCGCGCGCAGGTCGGGCTGGTGCAGTAGGGCGGTCAGAGCGGTCTCATCCAGTTCGCCCACGGGTGCCAGTGTGTCCGTCCCGGCCCTGTCCAGTCCGTCCACGCCCGCGGGCCCCTGGATCTGCTGCCGTAGCACGGTCAGCAGATTGGTGCGATCCCAGCGTGCGAGTAGGATGCGGACCAGTTGGGCCGGCTCGCTGTCGGGCTGATCCATGACCATGGCGCGCACGCGACCGAGGTGCGCTGTCAGGTCGCGGCGCAGGCCGTCGCGCAACGCGGCCCAGCCGGTATCGCGCGCCAATGCGGCCTCGATGCCCGTGCGATAGGGCGTCTGCGCCAGGGTCGCGAGCAGTTCGTTCACGCTCGTCTCGGCGAGCAGCTCGCCGTACGTCCGGCGCGACAGGAGGCGGCTCTTCATGGCCCGCACGCGCGCGTTGAGGTAACCGTAGTCGTCAGGCATCCGGGTTGCCTTCGTGCGGGCCGGGACGCGTGCCCGGCTCACCGGCATGGCCGTCTGCCTGCCACACGGCGGCGACGATGGCGGGCAAGGCAGGCTCGGCCCGCGCCAGCCGCGACTCCAGCGTGTTGCGCACGACGATGCGGTTGTCAGCGGTGCGCGCCTCCAGCCCCCCCCAGCCCTTCAGGCGGTGCTCCAATTGCGCGTCCACGTGCAGCTCCGCCAGCAGCCGGGCCAGCAGCGGCTCGTCGCGCGGGGTCACGTTGACGACTGGGGAACTGTCTAACTCAACCAGCGTTTCGTCCAGGAGCTGCCGCAGGATCTCGCCATAGTCCTGGCGGTCGGGCGCCGCAGCCAGCCACGCGCGGGCCGCTTCCAATGTGGCATGGTAGGCTTCCTGCCACGCGGCGCTGCGCCGGCGTCCCGCTTCCAGCCGCGCCTGGTACAGTTGGGTGGTACGCTCGTTGTGCCTGACCTCTGTGCCCTGGCGCACTTCTGCTGCGTGCAGGTCTGCGGCGCGGGCCTCGGCATCGGCCAGAATGGCGGCGACGCGGCGGTCAGCTTCCGCCGCGATCTCCGCGCACACGCGGTCGCCCTCGGCCTCGATGGCCTGCAGGATGTCTTCCAGCGGCATGGCCGTGCTCCTTACAATACCTGACACGATTTGTGTAGGGGCGAGGTCGCCTCGCCCGGGCGGTCTACCCAACCGGGGGCGAGGGTGCGAGTGGGCGGGGAGACCCCGCCCCTACGACGGATCGGACGCGCACTTGGGCGGGGAGACCCCGCCCCTACTGTTCAGCCGCGCGATCCGAGGATCAGCAGGATCATGGCGGCCACGGCGAACCCCAGGATGACCATGGTTTCCGGGATGGCGACCAGCAGGATGATGCGGCCGGCCAGTTCCGGTTTTTCAGCAATGGCGCCCGCGCCCGCCGAGCCGATCTTGCCCTGTGCATAGCCGGTGGCCAGGGCCGCAAAGCCCACGGCGAGGGCGGCTCCGATGGCGATGAGTCCCAAATCCATGTCGGTTCTCCCTTCGTGTGATGCAGATTCTTATTGGCGTCCGAAGGGGGAGAAAGCGGCGCCCCCTTCCTCGTAGAACTTGCCGAAGAATTCAACATAATGCAAACGTAATGCATGGATGGTGGGGCTGAATGCGCCCATCGCCAGGTTCAGCGCATGGAAGAGCGCCGCGATAATCAGCCCCAGCCACACGCTGCCGACCATGCCCGCCATGTCGTTCGCAACCCGCGCCAGGTAGACGGATGCCAGGCCGATGGCCGCCAGACGCAGGTATGACAGCACGTTGCCGATGGTGCTGAGGATTTCGATGGGCGCCATCAGCAGGTTGGTCGGCCAATCGGCGCGCGCGAGGAGCGCGATGCCGACCAGCAGCGCGGCGACCGCAGGCGTGATGAGGCCACGCGGCAGCCGCTGCGTGGCCGCGGCGATGAGCAGGAAGACGGCCACCAGGCCGAGCAACAGCCCCCCGCGCTCCGCAAGCTGATGCTGCGACTTGCTGCGCCACGCCTGCCAGACACCCAGCAGCAGGCCGAGCACCACGTGACAGGCCCCCACGGCAATGGTCATCAGCAGCAAACTGGACACGGCTTGGGGATCCTCGCGGGCGAGCCAGAGCGGGTGCAGGCCGATGCGGTGGCCGAGGGTGCCGAGGAACTCGCCGTACATGAAGCCGAACACTACGGCCCAACCGCTGCCAAGCGCCAGAATGCGGGCGAGATCGCGCAGCGTGGCGTTGTCGCGGAAGCGCCGCGCGGCCCACAGCGAGAGGCCGAGCAATGCCAGTCCGTACGCGACGTCGCCCAGCATCATGCCGAAGAACAGGGGCATGAAGAAGGCCATCAGGCTCGCGGGGTCGAGCGTGCCATAGCGGGGCAGGGCCAGCAGCCGGATGAAGAACTCGAAGGGGCGGGCAACCGCCGCGTTCTCCAGCATGATGGGCGCGGCCCGGCGTTCCGCAGCGGTCAGGGGCAGCGCCTCGACGATGACCTGGCTGCCGGCCCGCTCAGCCAGCGCCGCTTCCAGCCGGGGGAGCGCGGCGGTCGGCGTCCAGCCGGTCAGCACGAACGCGTAATCGGTTTCCGCGAGCTGGCTAATGACCTCGAGTTGAGCCAGCCGGGCGCGCAGGGCTGTCGCGGCCGCGGCCCAGGCCGCGCGCCACTGCTGCGCCAGCGCGTGCAGCCCGGCGTTCACGCTGGCAATCTCCGTGCCCACCTCGGCCAGGCGGCGCTCGATGTGGACCAGGGCCTGCTGGAGCGACATGCCGCTCATGTCCGGCGGCAGGCGCACCTGGGTCACCTGCTCGCGGCCGAGCAGGTTGTGCATCTCCGCGGAGATGCTGCGCGGAAAGACTACCAGTGCGCCGATGGTCTCGCTGTCCAGCGGCGCGGAGACAATCGTGTACTTCAGCTCACTCAGTTCTTTGAGGGTCTGGTCGAGCAGGTCCAGCACCTCGCGGTAGCGGCGGTCCAGCAGCAGGGCGATGGTTTCGTAATCCCGGAACTCCGGCAGGTTGGAGGTCAGGGGGAGCAGGCGGGTGAGGGTGGCCTGGTAGCGCGGGAGCGAGACCTGTTCGTGGAGGAGTGCGTCGCGTCGCTGTGCGAGCGCCTGAACCTGGGGCATGACCTCGTCCAGCTCGGCGCGCAGGGCCTTCATGTCCACCGGTGGCGGTTGGGCGGGCGGCGGAGGCGGCTGCACGATGTCCGGCGGGGGGAGGATGGCGAGCATGGCGTCCAGCCGGGCGAGCAGGAAACGGGCCTCTTCGCGCTGGCCCAGCCGGTCGACATCCAGCGCCATTGCGCGCAGCGCGAGGGACTCCTTCGCCGGCTCGACCTGCACGAGCGCCAGCTCCTGCAGTACGGCCAGCGTGCTGTCGAGGCAGGCCTTATGCCCCAGGATGCGCACCTTCGTCATCGGGACAATCATTGTCACCTTCTCCTGGAGTTCGGTCCGTTTTGGGCGGTTGATAGAGATTAATCGTTCATTTTGGTAATCGGTGTGAGGAGTTCCGCATCCTCAGATGCGGAACTCCTCACCTGGGCGACAGTGCCGTTTGCATCTGAGGATGCAAACTCCTCTGGCTCATTCGCAGATTTCAGTCGCCGGGCACCTTTTCAGACAGCCCATGCGGCAGGACGTAGGCCACGATGGCTTCCACCGCCGCGGCCTCGCGCAGCCGGGCACGCGCACGAATCTGTGCCGCGTCCTCATCCGCCGCAGCCAGCATCCGCTCGGCTTCGGCGGCCAGTTCGCGGCGGGCTACTTCGAGCGCGGCGGCGACCTCTGTACGCGCGTCCAGCCGCGCCTGCTGCTCGAGATCCTTCGCCTGAGATTGGGCGCGGGCGATTCGTACTTCGGCGTCCAGTTCGGCCTGCCGGATGCGCTGTGCTGCGGCCTGCTCTGCATGGCGGATGGCGGTCAGCGGGTCTGCGACCCGCGGGTCGGCGGCCTGCATCAGTCCCCCTCCGTGCTGCGCTCCAGGCGGGATTGCTGGAGCCGCTTGAAGCGGAAGATGTTCTCCCGCTCGCGTTCCTCAAGCATCATCTGGATGTAGTCCTTTTCGGCACGCAGCCGCGGCAGCAAGACGTGCTCCAGCGCGTTCATGCGCCGCGTAGTGGAACGGATTTCCTGGGCCAGCCGTCGCAGCCGGATCTCCTGGCTGGACAGCGTGAGCATCAGCCCGACGACGTTCTCGAAGCGGTCCGCGACCGCGTCGATGCGCGGGGTGGTAGTCGTCAGGGCATAACCGCGCTCATTCAGCCGCCGGCTGACGGGCGGCGCGGCCAGTTCGGGCACCTGCACGCCCATGATGTTGGCGACGCGCGCCTCGACCTGGATGCCCTTGCGCGTGGCGAGGGCGGCGGAGCGCAGGGCCTCGGGCCCGTCGTAGGCTTCAGCCTCCGCAAGCGCAAGGCGCGCGTCGGCCGCGGCCTCGTCGAGAGCGTCGCTGCGCACCATGACCTGTTCGGCCAGCTTTTGCAGTTCCTTGATGAGTGCGTTACGTTTGTCGGTGAGGAGGTCCCGGCCCTGCTGCGCCAGCTCGATCTGCGCGCGGCGCGCGAGCAGGTTCATGCGAGTTGGGCTGGCGTGTTCCACTGTCAAGCCTCCAGTGTGTGAGCCATCGTTCTGAGGTCGGAAGAGCTTGTCGCCGGGATTGTGCCTAATTCTACTACAAGCCGTAGGGTTTGACAAGGCCTTTATGGATTCCTGCTTGACAGTCGCTCAGTGCGTATGCTATTTTGCCCCCGCTGAAAGTCGGCAAGTCCTCATCCACGACAAGGAGCGTTTTATGCTGCTCAAGGATCGGGTCGTCATCATCACCGGCGCGAGCAAGGGGCTGGGCGTCGGCATCGCAGAGACGTGCGCGGCCGAAGGCGCCCGCGTGGTGCTGGCCGCGCGCAGCTTCGATAAGCTGGCGGAGCTGGCCGGGCGGATCCGCGCGGGGGGCGGCACGGCGCACCCGGTGCGCTGCGACGTGGGCCGGCTGGACGACCTGGCTAGCCTGGTCGCGGAGACCGTGAGCACGTTCGGCCGCATCGACGGCCTGGTCAACAACGCAGGCGTCAACTACGTCAAGCCGTTCCTCGAAACTACGGAGGAGGACTGGGAGCGGGTCATCAGCATCGACCTCAAGGGCTCGTTCTTCCTGACGCAGATGGTCGCGCAGCAGATGGTGCGCCAGGCGCCGCGCGGGGGCGCGATCGTGCAGATTGCCAGCGTGCATACGTATGCCTCGGTCGCGGGCGCGTCACCCTACGATGCGGCGAAGCACGGCATGGTCGGCTTCAGCAAGGCTGCGGCCATCGAGCTGGCGCGCGAGGGCGTGCGCATCAACGTGCTGTCGCCGGGGCTGTGCCGCACGGAGATCTGGCAGGGCTTAATCGAGGCTGCGCCCAGCGAGGAGGCGTGCCTGGCATACTGGAACGCGAACATCCCCGCTGAGCGGCTGGTGGAGCCGGAGGAGATCGGCCGGGCGTGCGTGTTCCTGCTGAGCGACTACAGCAGCGCGCTGACCGGCGCGAACATCATGGCCGACCTGGGGATGACGAGCCAGTTGGTCAGCCGGGAGCCGTATAAGTCGAAGGTAATCGTCGGGACGTAGTGAGTGGGGGCATTGGCGCGTTTCGCAGTGGGGGCGCGGCCATCGCGAATACGCGAATAGCATGCGTCGCGGCGGGGGACATTCGCGTATTCGTGCCCGGCGCCGCAGCGCCATTCGCGTATTCGCGATGGCCGCGCTTTGTGCTATACTTGTACTGACTTACTGATGAGGATGGGTGAGATATTGTATCGGATGTTGTTTATCGGGCTGCTGACCGTGCTGATGGTTGCTGCGTGCAGCGGGGCCAGCCCCAGCCAGGGCACCCCCGTGCCCGAACCGGTTGCGACAGCGATAGCTGCTCCGACCGAGGCAACCGCGGCGGAAACCCCGGCCACTGAGCGGGAGCCGGTCGTGCGCGAGTACCCCGTCCCGGCGGGCGGGCGGCCGCACGATGTCGCGCCCGCGGCGGACGGGACGGTCTGGTACACGGCGCAGGGGGCCGGCGAGCTGGGCCGGCTCGATCCCGAGACCGGCGAGGTGGAGCGGATCCCGCTGGGGGAGGGGGCGCAAGGCCCGCGCTCGGCCCCGCACGGCGTGATCGTCGGGCCGGATGGCGCGGCCTGGGTGACGGACAGCGGCCTGAACGCGATCGTGCGCGTCGATGCCGAGACGCTCGCCGTGCAGCGGTTCCCGCTGGCCGCCGAGCAGCCCGCGAATCTCAATACAGCCGCCTTCGACGGCCGCGGCATCCTGTGGTTCACCGGCCAGTACGGCTACTACGGCCGCGTGGACCCTGAGAGCGGCCAAGTCGAGGTCTTCGACGCGCCGGGAGGGCAGGGCCCGTACGGCATTGCCACGACGCCGTCCGGGGAGGTCTACTACGCGTCGCTGGCCGGTAGCCACATCGCCCGCATCGACACCGACACGGGGGAGGCCACCGTCATCCAGCCGCCGACGCCGGGCCAGGGCGCGCGGCGGGTCTGGTCCGACTCGCGCGGCCGGATATGGGTAAGCGAGTGGAACGCGGGCCAGCTCGGCATGTACGACCCGGCCGCGGACGCGTGGCGCGAATGGAAGCTGCCGGGCGACAGGCCGCGGGCCTACGCCGTGTATGTCGACGACCAGGACCAGGTGTGGGTCAGCGATTTCGGTGCGAACACGCTGGTCCGCTTCGACCCGGAAACCGAGCAGTTCACGTCGTACCCGCTCCCGAGCCCGAATGCCCAGGTGCGTCAGATATTGGGGCGGCCGGGGGAGGTGTGGGGCGCGGAGTCGGGCGCGGATGCCCTCGTGGTGATCGATAGCCGGTGAGCGCCACGTAGAAGACTGGAGTCGAGGCTTTAGCCGGTGAGGCTGGCTAAGCTGGTACATGCCCAAACCGGCTGAAGCCTGGACTCCAATAATCTGCCGATGTCTCAGTTCCCCGCTATTCAGTTTCAGGATTTCTTTCACAACATCCTATTCTATTGACAATAAAGTTGTTCGGGTATAGATTGGGGTCACGCAATGGCGCTGCCAGCCGCAAACCGGTCACGTGGAGGCTTTGCCATGACTGACAGACCGCCAAAACCTGGCGATCGACCCACCCCACCCCAGGACGACGACTTTGACGCTGACTTTCAAGCCGCGTTCAAGGCATTGCTCGACGCACTCGGGCAGATGCAGCAATGGACGAACGAGCCAGTCGACTTTGCGCAACTCGCCCGGGAACCCGACCGGCCGGTCCCGGACTGCGAGGAAGAGTACACGTTCGCGACGCGGATGGTGGAGCAGTTCTTCACCGACGACGTCGCGATCGGCCTCCTGCCGCCGGAAGCCAGGGACCTGCTGGGGCCTGTCGACCGCTGGTCCTGGTGTCTCCGGCACATTCGCTGCTGCCTGATCTTCGGCTGGCTGCTCTGCCGCCGCCCCTTCACCTTCCGGTCCTTCGTCTACTACCTCTACCGCTACTGGCTGTGCGTCCGGCACGCGGTGGGGGTTTCCGTGCAGTCTCCGCCCACCCTGGAGGAGCGCGACGACTTCCAGAAGCTGGTGCAGGTCCTGGTGAGCTCGTACCGGCCGTACCTGGCGGATCAACTCGCCACGCTCGACCTGGCCTCCGGCATTCCGGATGAGGTCTTTGCCTCGCGCATCGATTGCCACGAGGGGGACGAGGAGGCCGCCGCGATCCTCGAGCGCCTGCTCAGCGCGGACACGGCCCCACTCCTGCTTGGCAGGAAAGCCTTCGACAGCCACAGCCAGGAGAAGTGGTTCTGGTTCTGCCGCTGCTGGTGCCTGTGCGCCATCCGGCTGGGGTGCTGCCTGGCGCGGGCCCAGACCCAGGCCGACCGGGCACGCTGCCTGGCGTTCTACCGGAGGTGCCTCCGGCGCTGCTTTCAACCGCTGACATGTGATCTGACCTCGCCGGCCGACTGTGTGGCGGAGGAAGTCAACGCGGCGCTGAGCACACTCGCGGTGGCCGTGACCGGCACCGCGGGCGGCGCGGGCTTCAGCCACTACATCCTGGAGTGGTCGACCAACAACGTCACGTACCATGCGAGCGACTTCCACTACCCGCCGATCCCTCCGGGTGGCGGCACGCAGGGCAACAACCCCGTGTTCGGCGGCCTGCTGGGCTACTTCGACACGGGCTTCCACGATCCCGGGCTGTACTTCATCCGCCTGACCGTCTACTCGGTCACCGGCGCGACGTGCGTCGTCACGCGGAGCTTCGAACTGTTCAAGCAGGACGTTCGCATTCTGGGCGTCGATTCGTTCTTTGCGATGGACACAAGCTGGGCCGATCCGGCCGCACGGTTCGTCGAGAACGTGCCTGCGCTGTGCACCCGGCCTGCCGGAACGTTCGAGGCGTCGTTCGGCGACTGCCTGACCATCCAGGGCGGCGCGTTCGTCGGAGGGTGCGAGGACAAGAAGATCAAGCGCTACGAGATCGCCCTGAAGCCGGGCTTCGAGACCATTTGCAACACGCCCGGTTGGACGAACATCTGGGCCGTGGACTACAACACGCCGGCCCAGTATCGCTTCATCAACTGGCGCACCGATTCGTCGGTGCTGACCAGCGTCTGGGCGCCCGATTGCATCCCGAACCCGTCGGGCACCGTGTGCTTCATACCGCCGTTCCGGATCGTGCCCGACGCGCTGTTGAGCCCGAGCTGCTGGAATTCGCACACGGGCGCGTGCGACCTGAGCGGGCTGTACACGCTGAAGCTGACCGTCCAGGCGACGGATGGCTCGACCTTCTGCGACACGCAGCGCATCTGGATCGACAACAAGCCGATCTGCGCGATGATCCGCATCGACGCCGTGCCGAAATGCGCGGACCTGTTCGTGAGCAAGTTTGCGCTGCCGCCGGACTGCAGCGTACCGTGGAGCCTGCCGGTCTCCGGCATCGCGTACGACGAGCTGATCGACCCGATCCTGCCGGCGGTGCGGCCCAACGACAACTTCGACCACTACATCGTCAAGGTCTCGAAGCAGGGCGGACCGACGATCCAGATCCCCATCGTGGGCCCCGGCGGGACCTGCTTCTTCGGCACCTCGCGCGTCGGCAATCCGGGCTCCACTTGCTCGCCGTGCAATCCGAGCAACCCCGACCCATCCGCGCTGTTCGGGATCCTGGCGCAGTTCGACCTGCGGGCGGTGGACCCGCTCTGCAAGCCGATGCTGCCCTATGCCGTGCCGGACTCGTTCACGATCCCGCGCGGCGACTGCTGCGTCTACACGTTCAAACTCTGGGTGTACGATCGCACCATCCGCAACACGGGTGCGAACTGGGCCTACGACGAATGGCCGGTCAAGATCTGCAACGACCTGAGGCCGGTGCCGTGAGGGAGTGAAACATAGACGGGACCTTCGAGTGGCCTGGGCGCCGCCTGGGCGACTCGAAGGTCTGCGTTTAATCCTCCATCTACGACCCTCGTTAAGGTATCTCCATCAACATTGTGGTAGGTCCGCCCTCAGTTTGTGCTTTTGCGTATAATGGATAGTTTGTGCTAGAATTTCGTTCTATCAAAGAGAAATGCCTCGGGACCTAGTCAGGGCTTGGGGCATGACCAGAGCAAGGGGCGCCCTGGCAAGCGGGACTTACATGGGCCGCCCGTGTTCAATCTGAGGGCGGCCTGTGCATTTTCAGCCTCCTCCTGCATCGATTGATCGCTGCTATCCCGCGGGCGAAATAGCCCCTAGCCGAGGACTTCAACCTACGTGAGCACTCCTGAACCCAATACCGGACATCGGGCGCGCCTGCGCGTGCGGTTTCAAGCTGATCCCGATTCGCTGACCGAAAGCGAAATGCTGGAACTGCTACTGACTTACGCGATCCCACGTCACGACGTGGCTTCACAAAGTTGCGCGCTCCTCGAGCGGTTTGGGAGCCTGGCAGGCGTGCTGGCTGCTTCCCGATCGGAGTTGCTGCTCGTACCGGGGATCGGAGAACAGACAGCGACGCTCATAGAACTGACTGGAAGATTGGCAGCGGCCCCCCAGGTGACCATGGAGAGACCTTTGTCGGCACCTGCTGAAGTTGTCATAACTAGTGGAGCGACGCACCAGGGGCACTCCGAGTCTGAGTCCACTTCTGGTCGTCTCTTCGAGGATGAAACCGACGCTATCGCGACGAAGATGCGCACCTTCGCAAACGACGAGACCGCAAATGCACTCACTTTGATTCCGGAAGCCCATCGGTTTACCGACGCTCAGGCATTTGGGGCTTTTCTGCGCGAGCGATTGCCCTACAACTCGGTTTCCACGCGTCAACGTCGCGCCAGCTATATCATCGAACGCTTTTTCCCGGATGGCCGATTGGACTCTCCCCTCGCCTACTATGCTGCCCGGTGCCTTTCGAGCGAGGACCTAAAGCCTGCCTTGTTCTATCATGTGTTGAAGGCGGAACCTCTCGTTGCCAGGGTGGCAGAGGAACTGATCTGGGCGGCTGTGCCGGCGGGCCAGGTCGAGCGGGAGCAGGTACGCGAGTTCGTCCTTCGATATCTGCCCGAGATAGGCCCGTCATCGCAAGCCAAAGTGCTTCAGGCTCTGTTCAATACCTACGCGCAGCTCGGTATTGCCATCGTGGACGGCACTCTACTTCGCTTTGCAATCCATCCGGGCACGTTACCGGGATTCCTGTACGTACTCACGGCTCTCTTGCCCCGGCCGGGCATGTACGCGTTTGAGGAGTTGGAGAACGGGCCGATGCGCCGCTGGCTGCTTTGGGATCGCGAGTGGATGCACCGGCAAGTTTACAACTTGCGAGACCTGGGCATTATCTCCAAGGTGAGCGAGATCGGTACGATGAGGCAGTTCACACTAAGGCTCGACCAGCCGGGCGCACTGCAACAATACTTCGCCCATCCGCCACAGGATGCTTCTCTTCTGCGAGAGACGCCCGGGACTGGCGAAGCGTGACCTGGGGAGCAAGAGAATGAGGGCATCCGGTCCGGCAATCATCAGTGCGATACGGGAAAAACTTCCCGTGGGGGTGGGCCGCCACCTCTACGCCGTGCTTGGCACCTATGCCCAGTTGGCCCACTTCGAACAGGTCCATCTTGCCCAAGCGCGCGATGTCAATGGCAACCCGTTTCCCGCCCCGCTAAACGTGAACCGTCGGTTGCTTGCGCGCATTCGGGACGAGGAACTACGCCAGTTGGTGCGCGATGAGTCCCGCCGGCCGCTAACCGTGCAGCGGCGGCTGAACCAGGAGCTGCAGGACCTGCTCGGCGATGAGTTGCGCAGGTCGGGCTTCTTGATCCTGAAGCAGTTGGAGCTTCTCTTTGCCTACGAGTTGGATCTCACGGCCTTTCGCATTCGCGCATCAAATGGCAACCATATCTTGCTTCTCCTGCCAGGCGAACAACGCAGCGATCACATCACGCTCTTTCACCAGGCAGACGCCCGGTTCCAGCGGACGCTGCCCGAGGACTTGATAGTTCATAACCATCTCTGGGAGCTCAGCGATGCCTAACCCACCCAGTTTGAACGTCTATCAGCGCAAGCCCCTCGACCAGATCGTTACGATTCCCGACAGCATTATCAGCGTTTACGTGGTAGAAAATCATATCTGGTCTGACGGTGGGTCCAGACAGGCACGCGCGGCACGCAAACCGGAACCACGCACGGTGCGGGAGTTCCTGATCAGCCCCGTTCGCTCCTTCCTGAACGACCTATTCCGGGGTCTGGCGGCACCGTACATTCCCGGCCGCAAGGACACCCCCATCGGGCAGGGATTCTGGGTCCAGGCCGAGTTCGGTTCGGGCAAGTCGCACCTTCTCTCGTTCATCGGCGCGCTTGCGCTTGGCGATGAAGAGGCATGGAAGATCGTCGAGGAAAAGGAGCGCCGGGCAGGCATCGGCGCGCGCGAGAGCCTGGACGTCTTCTACAAGAGCGGGTTGGCCAAGAAGACAAGGGACTCGAAGGGCATCCTTGTCGCAGTGAAGACACTCGTGGGCCAGGGGGGCGGGGCGATCGGCATGTCCGGAATGAACCGATCCCTGGCCGAGTACGTTCTGGATGCCGTGGCGGATCAATTCTATCTAGAAACGGGGCATTCACTGCCCTTTTACCCGGTCGAGATGCTGGCCGAGCGTTTCCTGAACACCGAGGACTTTGAGCTATACAAGGGCCGGCTGGCTAGGTTTCTGAAGAATCCTGCCTACTTTGACGCAGAGGCGCAGGATGAGATTCAGGACTTCCTGAGCGACTTGCAGGATACGGCCGAGCCGGGCCGGCGGCGTGACTGCGGAGATCGGCTGTGGCGGTTCTACACCGAGGACTTGAGGATCACGCCGCAGATTCCTGTGGACAGCGAGGACGTGCTTAAACACATGGTCCGGCGCCTCCTGGATGAAGGTTACGCCGGGTTGCTTCTAATCTTGGACGAAGTGTCGTTGTTCGAACAGGGCCGCACCGACGCCCAGCGCATAGAGGATCAGAAGGTGCTGGAAGTCCTGTCGAACCGGCTGGCCAAGGTTGAGTGTCTCCCCATTTGGACGGTCTGCGCAGCTCAGCAGCAGATCGAAAGCAGGATCGCCGGCGGCAGGCATTTCATCGCACGCGAACGCCTGGATCTGGTGCCGCTCCTGAACAATCCGGGATATTATTACGATATCGCCCTCTCGCGCGTCCGGACGGTAGCGGATCCTGCGGCCATCGACCAGTACTACGAGGATTATCGACGCAGCTTCAGTTGGCCGCAGTCGCGGGGAAAGGATGAGTTCGCTCACTTCTTCCCGTTCTACCCGCCCAGTGTCGATGTCGTGCGCGCAGTCTCCTACAACCTCACCACGGTACGCTCGGCGCTCTATTTCATGCTCCAGGCCCTGGAGATGCAGCGCAAGCGGGGTTCGCGGGAACTCATCACGCTCTGGTCCATCTTCGATATGGTCGTGGACTATGAAGAGGATGCTTCGAATACGACGCGCAGCATTGCCAACGTCAAGACCAAGTGGCCGGCGGAATGGAAAGCTTACGAGGCCGCAATCCATCAACTGGACACGATCACCAAGGGGCCATTGAAGGTCTATCGCAGTCGCTGCGAAAAGATCATTCGGACTCTCTTCCTATACCACGTCGCAAACATGGCGCCCAACGGCTTGAGTGCCGAAGAGCTCATGAACAGCGTCATGGAGTGGAAGGATCACGACAAGGACCAACTGGCCGATCTGCGCGACAACCTCGACCACTACGAGAGCCTGATCGATAAGATTGCCCTCGAGCTGGCCCAGATATCTCGGGTCGGGCATAACTACAAGTTCAATCCCACGGGCGGAGGTCCGGATCCGCGCGACCACTTCCAGAAGGCGCGGGCTGAGGCAGAAGCCAACCAGGTCCTGCGAAACCAGGCCTGGGAGGCGCTGCTGGACCTCGATGGCTGGAAGGTGGATGCTCGCCTGGTCACGATCGATTTGGCGAAAGACATTCGTTCCATCTTCCGGGACATTGCGCCTGCGAGCCAGAGCGATATGTCGATCAAGTGGCACGGCCGACTGATCACTGGCCGCGTGTTCATGCGCGATCTGCGCGACATTGCCGGCCGCAGCGCCCTCTTGCCCCAGATCAACAGCGCAGAGACGGGGCTGGATTTCCACGTCTTTGTCAGTTCCACCCCGTGCGCAGCGGACCTGGATCGCCTCGTCGAGACCAAGAAGGACGGCCGGGCCCTCTTCTGGAGTCCCGATGCGCTCAGCCCGGCCGAGCATTCGCTGCTGATCGACTTCGCCGCGTATCGAACGCTGGTTGCCGACTTTGGAGGGCGTGACACACAGGAAGCCAAGGATGTCCTCGAGTGGGTACAGAGCCGCCTGCGCGCCGACATGGGCAGCATCTACCGCATCGTGCCCGACAGCTTCGGCCGCGGAAGGATCGCAGCCCTCGACCACTCCAACATGAGTTTCACCTGCCAAGGCGAGCTGAATGCGATCCTGACTCCGTTGGTCGGTCAGGCGCTCGACGCCGTCTATGTGAGCAAGGAGATCGATTTCGACGCGCCGGCCCCCTTCGATGACACGAACGCAGTAAACGTTATCAACGGCATCGTCAAAGTGTCGGAGATACCCCGCGGCGCAAAACCCACGAAAGAGACTTCGGCCGCGCAGAACTACGGCTTTGCGCTCGGCATCATGCGGCGGCCCAATGATCGCCTGCTCGACCTCAGCCAGTGCCGTTACACCAGGGACCTGGCCGGCTGGATCGACGATAAGATCGGCGATGGCAGCGCGACGCTTCCGGCAACTTCGCTCTACAGGAACTTCATGGGCGTTGGAGGGCCGGATGGCGTCAACTACGGCCTGAGTAAGCGGATGGTGCAGCTGTACCTCCTGTGCCTCGTGCGAGAGGGGAAGATCCGCGTCTCTCTCTCCGGCCGCAACATCCCCGTTGACGCCATTGACTACGGCAACATCGCAGATATTGACTTCAAGGTTGCCGTTCTCGACGCCTTCGACCAGATTCAGCGACTCAAGCCGCCCGAGGGGTGGGAACTGCTGGCGCCGTACGCCGCGGTGCTGCTGGAGGACGAGACGGTTCGCGCAACGCGCCAGGACTCCGAGATCCAGCTCGCGGTACAGCGCCTGCTGCGTTTGCGCGCCGAGCAGGCTGCGACCTTCCCCACGCTGGAAGCTGGGCTCGCCGACCTCTTCACCGAGATAGGCCAAGCAAACCCGCTGGCTGAGCGGCTGGGCGCCTGGGGCAAGTATTTGTCCCTGCCGGTCAAGTCAACCGACCCGCTCCCGTTCTTGCTGAATGCGTTGGATGACGCCTTTGGGTATAGGGTCTACCGGGATGAGACGGTGCATCAGGAAGAGGTCGATGATCTGAGGGTCAGGCTGACCGAGCTCAAACAGGCTGCGAACTTCTTTGGCCATCGTGATCGGGTGCGGGCGGCTGCACGCTATGCGGCATGGGCCAACAGCGACGCTATCCTGCCGACTGCTGCAGGAGATCTCACGCTGCAACAGGTCCGTTCGGTTTGTCTGACGGCCGCTGCGGGATTTGCTCATCTCGGCGAACTCATGACCCATGAGACTCGTCTGCTGAGCGAGTTGCTCGATCCCATGAAGGAAGCGATCCAGACTTACACCGTGCGCTATCTTCAGATCTTCGACCAGGTGACGGCGTGCACGGAGCAAGCGCACCAGGACATCGAGGATATTCCAGCGAGTGCCGGGTATCGCGCACTGGAGCGGCTGGCACAGGTCGCGCAGCTTGGCGGCGATCCGCGGGCGGAGTTGGACTCGTCTTTCGCCGAGATCGCCAACGGTCCGGACCTCTTTCCCGCCAACTTGGCGCGGGCGACCGTAGAGCGCGAGCTGCGGGAACGGCCTCAGCCGCCGGACTGCCCGCTGACGCTGTCGAATGCGCATGAGTGGATCGAACGGGCGGAGCGCGCGGTCGGCCGCTGCAGGGCCGCGCTGAGCGAGGCCCTGCTTGTCAAGGCGCGACTGCTCGACAGCCCCGCCCTGCGCGAGCGACTGGCACAGGGCCGCGAGGAGCCTTTCATTGCCGGCCTGTTGGGAGCGGGCATAGCCGACGAAGTCGCCGCCTATCTCGAGCGCACGCTCGGGCAGGCGGACGAGACGCAGGCTGCTGCCGCTGTCGAGCTGCTCTCACGGTATCTCAAGAAGCTGCGCGTGCGCCGCGTGCGGTTGAGCGATTTCTCGCCTGGTAAGCGCACGCTCGAACGCGGCGATGTGGATGACGTAGTGCAAGAGTTCCGGGTCTTCTTGCTCTCGGCAATGAGCGCCGGGTCCGATGAGCTCTCCGTGGTCGAGCTGGAGTAGTATATGAGCTACGAAAAGTGCACGGTCCTCTCCGTCGTGGGCCGAATTCGAGATGAAGACCTGGTGCTGCCGGCTATCCAGCGCGACTTCGTCTGGCAGCCGGAGCGCATCTACAGCCTGATTGACTCGATACTGCGCGGGTATCCGTTTGGGACGCTGCTCTTCTGGAACACGCGGCAGCGCGTGCAATACCGCGAGTTTGTCAAGGACTGGCGCGTAGACCACAGCTTCGTGTTTCGTGTCAAAGAGCATGGGAAGAAGCGCACCTTCGTGCTGGATGGGCAGCAGCGTCTGCAGTCGTTGTATATGTCCCTGTATGGCAGCTACGAGGGACGACAGCTTTACCTGGATCTGCTGAGTGGCGAACAGGACGGGGATGTGGCGGATCTGCGCTACTCAAGCGAGTTTCTGGAGGCCGGCGAAGCTGCGCAGCGCAACTCAGACGGGAAGGGCACGCACCTCTGGGTGCCGCTGCGCGAAGTCGCAGAGATTACCGATGCTCGCCAACTGGTGTTCCGGCGACAGGAGTTCCTGGGGAGGACGGGGTTGGAGCCTGGTTCCATTGCTGGAGTACGGCTTCAGCAGAACCTCGACATCGCCCGGGATGCACTGCGCGCAAGCGAGATCATCAACTACTACACCGTCGATAAGGAGTATGGCGACGACGGGCAGGTTACCCCGCTCGACGAGGTGCTGGAGATCTTTGTCCGCATGAACTCCGGCGGTCAAGTGCTGAGCAAGTCCGACCTCATGTTTTCGCTCATCCAGCTCCACTGGGAGGGCGCGTACGATGCGATTGCCGAGGTGGTGGATGCGCTGAACGCCAACGGCCGCTTCGAGTTCGATCGTGACTTCGTGCTCAAGGCCGCGCTGGTGTGCGCTGGCAAGGGCGCGCGCTACGACGTCGCTAAGTTCCGTGATGAAACGACCCTGAGCCTGATCAGGGACAAATTCGCGGCGATCCGTGATGCGCTCATTAACATGGTCGACTTCGTGGTCAACGATGCCCGCTTCCTGGACGGTCGCGTCCTGGGTTCTTACAACGCGCTGATCCCGTTCGTATACTTCCTGTATCACCAGCCGCGACAGCTCCCTCGTGACGAGCAGACCCGGGTCGAGATGAAGCAGGCCCTCTATCTGATCCTGATGTTGCCGAGCTTCAGTCGCGCGGCCGACAGCCGCATCGACGGCCTCGTGCAGCGGGTCCTGAACCCGGCGCATGCCCGGCAGCCGGGCGTCTTCCCGTTGCAGCAGGTCCGCCAGTTCGTGCGCGAACGTGATGGTCACGGTGAGATCGATGACTGGCTCCTGGAAAACAACCTGCCGATCCTGATGAATATCCTGGAGGGCGGCAGCCGGCTGCCCGAAGGCCGGCGCAGCTTCCGGCCAGAGTACGATCACATCTTCCCGCGCAGCGAGCTCGCCAGGCACGGCTACTCTGAGACGCAGATCAACCACTACGCCAACTTCAGGCTGATCTCCAAGCGCGACAACATCTGGAAGAGCAACAAAGATCCTCGGCCCTACTTTGCCGCCCAGCCCCAGGTCGCCGGACGCTACCTGATCCCGGTCGATCTGCTGGATTACGAACAGTATCCGGTGTTCTTGGAAGCGCGACGGAAGCTGATCTGGCAGCGCCTGCAAGACTTCCTGGGCTCGAGCGAGGGCCGGGATGTCCAGGCAGGTCAGACAGAGACGAAGCTGCAGCTGGCGGTTGTTTCGCAGACCGTTGAGGGTACGGATCGCCAACCATCGGTCGAGGAAGAAATCGCCCTGATGCGCTTGGTGCTCACTCGCCTCCCTGTGTCGGCCGGGCATCGCGCGCTGTTCCAGATTCTGTGGAACGCGCCGGAACAGGGAATCGTGAACACGGACCTGACGACAGCGCTGGGACTCACTAGCTCTCAATTCGCTGGGACCATGGCTTCCCTGGCCCGACGCATCAACACGACGGCCAGGGCCCAGGGATACACCCCTTCCAGTAACGGCTTGCTGGTGAGCTGGCGCCACGACCCTGGCGACGGAGGATGGTACTGCGCGCTCCGGCCGGAATTCCGAGCCCTGCTAGCCGAGGATCCCGAGCTGAAGGCATGGGTACTCGGCGCGGACTGGAGAGGATAGACATGGCTCGGAAATCGACATCGGCGCAGCCTGGCTTGTTCCGCCGCGACATCCCAAAGATGCCCGACGGCTACTACTCGTCCGGACCAAACCCCAACCTGCGCCGCTTCGTGGAGGAGCACGCGAAGCCCTACGACCCGGCGACGGACGACTACGACGTGCCCCCCTTCGACCAGCCGATCACCACCACCAAGGCGACGGCCATCTACAACATGCACACCTACTGGTCGAAGAAGCCGCACGACGCCATCCGGCAATACATCCGCCACTACACGGAGCCAGGGGATATCGTCCTGGACCCATTCTGCGGCTCCGGCGGCACCGCGCTGGCCGCGCTGATGGAGGGCCGCGCCGCGATCGCCATCGACCTTTCTCCGGCCGCCACCTTCATCACCAAGAACTACTGCACGCCGGTGGACGTGGACGAGCTGCAGCGCGCGTTCGAGGAGTTGCAGCGCCGGGTCAAGCCCGAGATGGACTGGCTGTACGAGACGCGCTGCGACCGCTGCGAGGGCCGCGCGACGACCGCGTATACCGTCTACTCGTACCGCTTCCGCTGCCCGCGCTGCCTGGAGATTGTGCCGCTGTTCGACTGCGTGGAGGTGGAAAGGCAGACGGCCGCTGGCAAGCCGAAGAAGGTGAGCGTCTGCCCGCACTGCTACGCGCGCGGCCAGGAGGAAGAGATCAGCACGCGCAGCGAGCGGTTGGACCCAATTCCGGTGCTGGTGAGCTACGAGTGCGACGAGGGATGCAAGCCGAAGCGCGGGGCGCGCCGCCACAACGACCCCGACCCCAAGAAACGGCGCTTCTTCGAGGAGTTCGACCTGGCGAAGATCCGGGAGATCGAGGGCAAGCCCATCCCGCACTGGGTCCCGCCGCACCGGATGATGAACGTGGAGTCCAACACGGCGTCGTGGGGCGACGAGTGGCGTCCGGGCCGCAACTTCCGCACCGTGGCCGATCTGTTCACCAAGCGCAACCTGTGGGCGCTGGCTCTTGTTTTCGATGAAACAAAGAAATCCGGAGAGCGTCGTTCATCAGAGGTGCTGCGTTTCGGGGTAACAGCTCTCCTCCTTCGCCTGACCCGAATGAATCAATATCGCCCTGAGGTATCCTACCCGACAAGCATTATTACTGGAACATACTACATGCCTCAAATATCTGTTGAGGCTGCGGTATGGCACCAATACTCGAACAAGGTTGAGCGCCTAGCCAAAGGTTATGTTGAGATTGGTGCGTCAAGTCATGCTTTTACTTCGGATCTTCTGATTAGCACGCAGTCTGCTACAAAACTCGCTGAAATCACCTCCGATTCCGTGGACTATATCTTCACCGATCCACCTTATGCAGGGAACATCCAGTATGGTGAATTGAACTTCATCTGGGAAGCCTGGCTGGACTTCGACACACACTGGCACGACCGGGAGATCATCGTCAACGAGACGCGCGGCATGACCGATGCCGACTGGGCGCGGCTGATGCGCCAGGCGATGGCCGAGTGCTATCGCGTCCTCAAGCCCGGTCGCTGGATCTCCCTCTGCTACCACGATACGAGTGAAGGTACCTGGGAGCTACTTCAAGATATCATGGCTGAGTGTGGCTTTATACCTGAACAGATAGATCGCACCCTGTTCATTGACACTGGCGGGATGACCTACAACCAGAACACCGCCGACAAGGTCACCAAGCGCGACCTGGTGATCAACTTCCGCAAGCCAGGGCCACGGGATGCGGTCTGGACGCTGGCCATCTACGGCACAGAGGACGAGTCGACGTTTGCCGAGAAAGCGCGGGCAATCCTGACCACTGCCCTGGAAGTCCACCCGGGCGCGACTGCCGACCGCCTCTACGATGAGCTGGTGTCGCGCATGGTGCGCCGCGGCGAATTCGAACGCCATGACTTCGAGGCGCTCCTGGCGCAGGTGGCCGAGCCGGTGCGCGAGCCGGTCATGCAAAACCTATTCGAGGCCCGGCCGCCCGACCTGTTCGGCTCGCACGAGGCGGTGCGCTGGTATCTGAAGGAGACCGCCGACCGGCTGGACGAGGCCGAGAGCCGCAAGGAAGCCGCGGCCGCCGCGCGACTCACCGCCTTCATGGAGTCCAGCCTCCCCTCGCCCACGCCTGGGAGAGGGGCCGGGGGTGAGGGCGTCCACTACTCCGACCTCTTCGAGCAATACCTGGGCGTCAAGGACAAGCCTCGCCGCCTGCTGGCCGACTGGCTGCCGGAGTACTTCATCAAGACGCCTGACGGCGCGTGGCGCCTGCCGGCGGACGATGCCGAGCGGTCCGCGCTGGCCGCGCTGCGGGATACCGGCGCGCTCCGGCGCATCAAGCGTTTCGCCAACGCCCTGCTGGACGGGGTGCAGCCGGCCGAGCGCGACCGACCTCCGAACGCCGCCACCGCGGCCGACTGGCTGCGCCAGTGCCGCCGTGCGGGGCTGTACGCGCTGGGCCGCGCGATCTATGAGAAGGGCGCGTTCAGGTTCGATGAGCTGGGCGAGGAGCGGGAGGAGGAGGAGGTGAGGGAGGATTACGAGGTGTGCGTGAGACGGAGTGGGTGAGCTATGATCGAACCGTGGATCCTCTCCAAACTCGATCCGCTGCGGCCCGCGCCGCTAATCATCCTGCGCGACCCTCAGCGCATGATTCAGGCGGGCGCACGGGCCGTCGACGGATGGGCGGAAGAGAACGGTTACACCGTGCTCTTCTGTGCCGGCAACTTGGCGTTGCGCGAGATGTACGAGGCCGTGCGCGACGAGCCGGGCGCGCGCATATTGCTTGTAGACCGTAGTCGCGACGATGCGCGCATCCCACTCTTCTATCCGGACCTGGCCGCGGCCGGAGGCCCAGGGCGCCAGTTGCGGCTATCGCTCCGGGAATATCTGGTCGAGGCGACCGGCGACCCGTATTGGCCCGCGCTCGTGGATGAGCGTAAGCTGGCGCGGATCGTGGTGAGCCATCTGCCGGGCGTGCTGGAGGCGCATCGCCAGTTGCGGGAAGCCAGCGGTAGCAACCGGTTCACCGATACGGATTTGCACCGGATCGTGTTGGGTGCAGCCCTGCGCATTAATCCCTTCAAGAGGCTGACGCCGGCCGAGGTCCGCCGCCTGTGCGTCCAGCAACACGGGGCCATCGATGAGCTAAAGAGCGTGTTGCCCGCCGATGTAATGAACCCGCTGCAGGCCATGATTGCCGCCGCGCCGCGTCCCTTCTGCTGGCTGCTGGACCGCGACGCAACCCTCGTCATACGCGCCTTCACGCTGGCCGCCATCATGCATCAACACGGGCTGGAATATCAGCTGCTGCTCAGCAATATCGATGCCGAGTTGCGGGATTACCGGGATATCTCGCCCGATTTCCTGAATCAGGCGCTGGACGACCAGGTCCTTGCCGATCCGGACCAAGTCGCGGCCGACGTAGTCGACGCCGAGGCGTATCTGGTCAGCCAACCCGAACGCCTGGCGTTCCTTCTCCATGAACGGCTCAATATCGGTGATCCGGAGCGGGCGCTGGATGTGCTGCGGCGAGAGCGCCTGTCGCCCCTGATACGCAGCATGGCTCTGCTTTCGCTGCTGCTGAATCTCATCGAGGACAGACGGCTCAAGTTCCACGATCAGGTGATTGGTCTGCTCGACCAACAGGCCAGCGAGCCGGGGCTGCCTGCAATGCGGCGGCCGACGGAACAGTGGCAGGCGCTGGAGAAGGCGTATCGCCGCGGCCATGTTCTTTTCCGGCTGACTGCGAAGCTAGTTGACCGGGCCAAGAAGCTGAAGGTGACGGCTACCGAAGACCTCGACTTCGCGACCTTCGACCGGCTGTGGAACGACGATAAGCTCAACCGCCTGGACTTCTATACCTCGGATCTCGACCGGATGCTGCGGGTGGGGGAAGTGCTGCCCATCGCGCGCAAGGCATTCTGGCCCGAACTCGAGGCGCGTTGGAGCAAAGCACGAGCCCTGCTCGGCGAGAGTATCGGTGCGGTCGGGCAAGTCCTGGCGCTGATCAACCTTCGTTTCCAGGATTTGTATCTGCGCAACTATGCCGACTGGATCACAAGACTCGATAGTCCGGTCGTGTTCACCCATCAGTTTCTGCCACGCATGCTGAAGACCCAATGGGATCCCCGCTCGGGCCGCAAGGCCATCATCATCGTCTTCGACGGCCTGCGTACGGACGCCTGGGATGAGCTGCTCCGGCCGGTGTTCGAGGAACGGTATCAGGTAATCGCCAGCCGGCCAGGAAGCGCCCTGATTCCAACGGAAACACAACTGAGCCGGAAGGCTATCGCTGCAGGCCGTCTTCCCGTGGAATTCGGCTCGTCTACGCGCGAGCTGGACCTCCTGCGCGCATGGCTCAAGCAAGCCATGCAGCTCGATCTGCAGTTCAGTGTCGTCGTAGACGACGACATGATCGCCTCGGGCATGAGCGTCCGCTATGTGTCCAGCCTGCTGGAATATATCGTCTTCAATTTCACGGACGAGAACCTGCACCATAACGAGCAGGACCTGTCGTTCATCTACAACACGACCGTGCGTGAGATCATTCGCCAGGATGTACGGAGCGTGCTGCGCGAATTGCCCGACGATGCGCTGATCTTCGTGACCAGCGATCATGGCTTTACGCCGATGCCGGAACGCTCCGTGCTGATACCGGCCGGCAGTGTGGCGGACAACGCCGACGTGAAGTATTTGAGCGCTCGGACATCGGAGGAGTTGACCGGCGAGGACGCCAGGCATGTGGTCAGCTTCGATCCGGCCGCGCTCGGCATTCCAGGCACCAGTCTCAAGGCACGCAACACCATGGTGAAGCACGTGCTCTTTCCTCGGCCTCTCTATACCTTGCGACGTGAGGAGGGGCGCCACAGCCCTGACCGCTATAGCCACGGAGGTGTGAGCGTGGCGGAGTGCCTGGTGCCCATGGTCGTGCTGGGCCCGAAGAGTGAAGTGCAATCGGTGCTGGCCATCGACGCTGTGCAGCAGACGGGGGCGATGAGCGAGAGTGAACCCCTAACGCTCGAAGTCAGCCTGATTCCCACGCAGATGGCTCTGCCCGACATCGCGATCACCATCTCATTCAGCCGGGACGAGATTCCTGTCCGCCGTGAGGTGTTCAGCGGAAAACCCACGACGTACACGGTGCACTGGACGCCTCGGTTGGTTGACATCACCGACGAAGATCGGAAGCGCGGAGTTGCGACGCAGACCGTGACGGCGATTGTAACCTACCGCTTCGAAGGGAAGCAGGTCAGAACTAGTCGAAGCGTGGATATCCAGATCCGGCTCGACACCACACGTCTGCGGCGGCGAATCGACTCGAAGCTGGACCTGCTCATGGGCAAGACGCCCAAGGGTCTGCAGGACTGAGAAGGGGAAGACGTGAACACCAGGTTGAAGAGCAGCTTTCCAGGCAAGGTCGTCAACAAGCGATTGACCTTCAACACGGGCATGGACGAGTTTCCCCGCTACGTGCTGGAGTATCTCATCGACAACTACTGCCAGGAGGAGACGTTCGATGAGGATTTCGAGCGCGTCAAGCGCCGTCTGCGCGAGAATTTCGTGCATGGTGCGGAAGCCGAACGCATCCGGCACTATATTCGAGAGAACCGGGACCACACCATCATCGCGAGCCTCGAAGTCCGCCTGGTCGAGACCGAGGACAAGTACTGGGGCAGCATCAGCGCAATAAACGAAAGCTTCGTCAATATACCCGAGGCCTTGGTCAAGCAGTACCCTATGCTTCTGGCCGGCGGCATGTGGGGCACGATCCAGCTTACCTATGACCAGACCGAGGTGCACAACAAAAAGATACGGCCGTTCAAAGTCGTCGACTTTACGCCATTCCAAATCTCGATGATCGACCTACCGGAGTTCATCAGCAGGCGCCGCGACTTCAGCGATGAGGAGTGGCTGGACATCCTTGTAAACTCCTTCGGGCTGGATCCTGACTGTATGACACGACGGGAGAAACTGCTCTTTGTCAGCCGGGCTGTCCCGCTGGTCGAGTCGAACCATAACATGATCGAACTGGGGCCGCGCGAGACCGGCAAGACGTATCTCTATCGCAACGTGTCCTACTACGCGCATGTGCTGTCGGGAGGGAAGGCTACGCCGGCCGGATTGTTCATCAATCTGAACTCCGGACAGGTGGGTCTCGTTGGAACCCGTGAAGCAGTGGTCTTTGACGAGATCGCCAACACCGACTTCACGGATCCCAAAGCGATGGTCAGCATCATGCAGGGGTATATGCAGGACGCCAAATTCAGTCGCGGCAAGAAAGAGATCTTGGCGTTCGGCTCCATCGTTTTGGTCGGCAACCTGGACGTCCAAGGGAAGTTGCCGCACGAGAAGTACTACCACCTGTTCGAGCCGCTGCCCAGCTTTATGCAGGTCGAGGCACTCATTGATCGCATCCACTACTACCTGCCCGGCTGGGAAGTGCCAAAAATCGGGCCGGATTCGGCAAGCAAGGACTATGGCTTCATTACCGACTACTTCTGCGAGATCATGCACGAACTGCGGCGCATCGACGTGCTGGGTGGGCTGAAGAAGCGTTTTGAACTGGTAGAGTCGGGTGGCTTGGGCCAGGGCATCACGGCACGTGACGTCCGGGCCGTCAACAAGACGCTATCGGGATTGCTCAAGCTCATGTACCCTAATGCTGAGGTGACCGATGAGCAGCTCGAAGAACTGCTGTTTCTGGCGATCGAGGGCCGCCAGCGCGTGCGCAACCAGCTCCATCTGATGGCGCCGGGCGAGTATCACCCCGTGAGGATCGCGGCCCGTATGGCTGACACCGGTCGCCTAGTCGCACCCACGCTTGGGGAGGCGGGTCGAAAGCAGCATGTCGAGTTGCCCACACGACCGCTCGTGGGAGAGGTCACCGGCCTCGGCGTCGCCGGCGAGCAGGGTGTCATTCTTCGTTTTGAAATGCAGGTGAGCAAGGGCCACGGCCGCATTGTTCCGCTGGGCTCTATCCAGCGCGTCATGCGGGAGTCCATCGAGGCTGCAGCACAGTATATCCACGCGTGTTCGAAGGAACTGGGCATTCCTTCTGACTGGCGCGAGAACTTCGATGTGGCCGTGCTGGCGACACAGATGGGCGTCCCCAAAGAAGGGCCTTCGGCGGGCATCACGATCGTCACGGGAATTGTATCTGCGCTCAAGAACATCGCGGTGCGTCATGATGTCGCGATGACCGGCGAGATTACGATCATGGGCAAGGTGCTGGCTGTGGGCGGGATTCAAGCCAAGCTGCTGGCGGCCATCGAGGCCGGGGTGAAGACCGTAATCCTGCCGGCCGAGAACGAACAGGACGTGCGCTACTTGCCGGACTACATGCTTGGGAAGCTAGAGCTCGTTTATGTGCGCAATATCCGTGAAGCACTAGGGGCAGCCTTGGTTGCTGCCAACACATAGCCTGTGCGGCGCAAGACGAGAGCAGAACGATTGCCGGCAGCCAACCTGGGCTCAGGCCTCCCTCCCGTTCCGAAGGCAGGCGGGCACCTTGCCTACGGCCCGTAAGAAGCAAAGTCGGGAATCGGAGGAAGCCAATGAATGACAATCCGAGCATCACGAATGCAGACGAAGCTCGACTCGTCGAACTCCTTAACGAAGCCCAACGGCGAGTTGTCTATATGGCACCGGGCCTGACGCTCAACATCACGGCCGCGCTATCTACCGCCTGGCGACGGCTCGGCTCGGATGCAGTCTCGGTTATCCTTGATGTGGATGCCGAGGTGTGCCGGTTGGGGTACGGAACGATCGAGGGGTTGACGGATATTCAAAACACCGCCATGGATTTGGGAGTATTCGTCTGCCACCAACCTGGCGTAAGGATCGGCCTGCTCATCACCGATGACACAACTCTCATCTACGCCCCAACTCCTCTCCTGATTGAGCCGGAATCGGAAACCTTGCCGCGGTCGAACGCCATCTTTCTAGGAACTCCTTCTGCAAAACTCTTATGCGAGATCGGCTTGGGCAAGAATCTCGATACGGAGCGGTCGGTGGGCCTCGACCCGGTACAATCCGCTAAGATCGAGGCGGTTGAGAATGTATTTGTCAAGCGAAAAGGGAACCATTTGATAGTCGAAAAGGGAACCACTCTTGACCTTGGGCTTGCACCTTGATAATCGAAAAGGGGACCATTTGATGGTCGAAAAGGGAACCACCCCGTCGTCGTAGTCGGGGCTGTGGATAAGTGGGCAACTCGCAGCGCAGCGGAGAGTTGTCCACCTATCCATCAGCCCGGTTGTCGCTGGCGCGGTGCGCCTCGCGTTGCATACGTTCTCGGAAGCGATAGGACTCGGCGCCCGAGAACTCCAGGATGTGGGCCTTGTGGGTCAGCCGGTCCAACAAGGCGGCCGTCAGGCGTTCATCACCGAAGATCTGCGTCCAGTCGGCGAAGCGCAAGTTGGTCGTGATGATCAACGCGACCTTCTGGTAAAGCGCTGAGCAGAACTGGAAGATCAGATGGGCGGCTGTCGCGGAGAAGGGAATGAAGCCCAACTCATCCAGGACGATCAGGTTCTGCTTGAGGGCCCCATTGAGCAGTTTGGACACCCGGTGCTCATCTTCGGCTTGCAGGAGGTCGTTAACCAGCGCAGCCGCATTGTAGAAGCGCACGCGCAAGCCCTGCCGGCAGCCGGCGACGGCCAATCCGGTCGCCACGTGCGTCTTGCCTAGGCCCGGATTACCCACCATCAGGATCGGCTCCGCTTGGCGGATGTAGCTGCCCTGCGCCAACTCCAGCACGCGTTGCTTGTTGACACTGGGCACACATGCGAAGTCGAAGTCGGCCAACTCCTTAAGCACCGGAAAGCGGGCCGCTTTGATGAGCCGGACCTGGCGATTGCGTTCCCGCTGGGCGATTTCTTGCTCAGCCAACGACAGCAGATAGCGGTCGAAGCTCAGGCTGGCCTGTGCGGCATCTTCGGCGAACTTGCGATAGTTGCCCAGGACGCCCGGCAGGCGGAGCTGCTTCAGATAGCTCTCCAAGAGCAGGTTGGCTTCTACACTGGTGCCCATCGTCACCTCCCGGCTACCAGCAACTGGTCGTAGCGCCGCAGATCCGGCAACTCCATCGCGATGCCCAGTTGGGGATGCTCGGACAGATCCAACGCCGAGACCGTGAGCACCGGAACCATGAGTTGGCGCAAACACAGCTTGACGCCATCCTGGTGCAGGCAACCGTACGCCAGTGCCTGGCTAACGGCCTGCTCGATGAGTGGGGCCGGATACTCCTGGTGCAGCTTCAGAATCCGAACGAATTCGCGCAGGCCATCCTCCTCGGCTTGGAGCTTGGCGAGTAAGCGTTCATACACCGGCGGCCAACTGGCGCGCCAGCGCCGTAGCGGTTTGGCGTGCTGGAAAGCGCCCGGACGTTGCTCCAGGAGCGGCAGGTAATGCAGCGGATCGTAGATATCCTGGTCCTTGCCGTAACAACGCGGATGACTGGCCAGCACCGCCTCGCCGTACAGGATGTCCACGTGCAACGGATACGCCTTGACGGTCAGGTGCACCTCCGCTTTGTCGGTCGGCACCGAGTAGCGGTTGCCGGCGAATTCGACCTGGCTGTAAGGGGTCAGCACGACGGGTTTGCTCACGCAGCAGGCGTAGTCTTTGCCGGGCAACGCCCGCAGCAGCGGCTGCTCCAGCGCCCAGGCCTCACCGATGGTCACGGCTTGGCCGTCAACTTGTCGGCCATCGTCTTCTTGGCAGCGGGCCAGCAGCAGGGCATTCAGCGCGGCAAAGGAGGCTACTTGCGGGATAGGGACCAGAAAGTTGCGCCGGCCGAAGCCTACCGCATGTTCCACACCGCCCTTCTGGTTGCCCTGGCCGGGGGTACAGAAGTGGCTCTCGAACAGATAATGGCTGCGCAAGGCGATGAACGCCCGCTGTTCCCGCCGGGTGCGCCCCTCCAGGATCTTCTGCACCGCCGCCTTCAGGTTGTCGTAGGTGATCCGGTAGGGCACCCCGCCGAAGTGGTGAAAGGCCCGGACATGACCTGCGAAGAAGGCTTCCTGATTCTGCGCCGGGAAGGCCATCATGAACAGCTTCCGGGAGTAGCACAGGCGCATGTAGAAGACCTGGACCGTGACCCGCGCGCCGGCGATCTCGACCACGGCTTCACCCCAGTCCACCTGCGCATCCGTGGCCGGGTCAAACTCCAGCGGGAGGTACACCTTCGGGCGCCGTTTCTCACGCCGCCGTTGCGCGATGTAACCCCGCACGGTCGGCTCACTGCCCTGGTAGCCAGCCTGCACCAGTTCTTTGAAGATAAGCTGGCCCGTGTAGCGCTGTTTCGGCGGCAGCTTCTCGTTTGCCGCCAGCAGCTCATCGTCCGACCTTTGTAAGGACCCAGGATCGGCGCCGGGCGGGGCGCTTTCAGCGTATACACATCCGCCTCGGCCGAGGCGAGCGCCTTCGCGATCGTCTTGCGGGAAACATGCAACTCGCGGGCAATCTGCCGCAGGCTTTTCTGTTCGATGAAGTAGGCGCGCCGGATCTGTTCGCGGTCTTCCACACTGATCATCCTTCCCTCCGCACCATGGATTCTGACCGCCATGATAGCGGAGATTGGCTCAGGTGGTTCCCTTTTCGATTATCAAAGTGCGACCCAGTGGTTCCCTTTTAGAATATCAAAAACATTGAGAACGATCTAGCTAATAGCCCACCTATGGAGTTCGACTTGGCACGCAGGGTTCGCGTGTTCACTTCGCAATTCCAGTTTGTGGAGTTGGAGATGACCGGTTGCTACCTCTCTCGCAAGCAGGTGCCGATTCCGCCTTTCCTAATGGGGTTGGCCGAGGAAAAGGAGGAGATACAGAGGCAGTTCCACGCTCACTTCAATCTCGTGAGCCGAATGGGGCCGGAGGTCAAGGTCGGCAACAAAGTCCTCACGGAACAGGGGCTTCGAAAGCAAAAGGAGAGGATTGCCGCCAGGTTCCTGATTCCTTTGAAGAAGTTTGGGAACGTCGTGCGTCGTGCTAATAAGGACGCACTGATCCAAGCCGTCGAAGCCTTGCGCGCCGAGGTACAGCAATTCGGCGAGGGCATCCGTGCGAGCCTGCAAACGCAAATGGATCAAAACGCCAACGCTTTGGTCTCAGCCTTACTTCCTGCCGTACGCCGAACCCCACCGATGCAGTACAAAAAGATACATGGTCCAACCATAAGCGATCCAGTGCTGCGTGAGTTGCTGGGGCGAGACATCAAAGAAGCATTCGGTTGCGCGGAGGACCTGGTCGGAGAGATGACCGTAAGCTTGGTGTTCAAGGATGTGGCATACGAATCCCTGGTTGATGAGACGTTCCTGGAAGTAGCTCGAAAGGCCATGCCTGGTCTGGAGGGCTTCCATGAGGAATATGAGGCTGCTCGGCAAAGGGTTGAACCGGAACAACCCAGGCTGCTAGGTCTTTCTGACTGATAAGATGCAGTAGTCGCAACCCCATGATCGCGTTCACGGGCCCCTGTCGCAGGTGCACTAAGGAACTGAAGTAGCGCGGAGTACCAGCTGCACTCCCATAGGCCGAATTATGGCCAGACGTGGACGAAGACCGCCAGCGGGACGTCCGCCACGCTCACGAGGATCGTGATGCATTCAGTCGGTGGCAGCGCTGCGTGCGCGGGGCCGGACGAGGAGTTCGGCATCTGAGGATGCGGAACTCCTCCTATCTGTTGGTCGAGGAATTCCATTTGGATGCCAAGGAGAACAGTATGCATCATCCATTTCGAGTGGGCGAGGTCTATCGTAACCGCCTCGGTCCATACGAGGTCGTGAGCATCGACGCGCCGACCATGACGGTGCGATATCCTGATGGCAAGATTATCAAGGGCGATATTGCGACATTCGCGCGGATCTGGGATAACCTGAAAGCCGAGGCTGCGGCCGTCAAGTCTGGCGTAACTGCGTCGACCCGGGGACAACCGGTGCGGCCGGGTGATGTTGATACTGTCGAGAGAACCTTGCGCCCGCGCAACAAGGGCAAACAAGGAGCTCTCTTCGAGGGGCTGACCGAGCGCGATTTTCAGGCGAGCGTCACGGGCACAAGTTGGCGCGCGCGTGACTATCTGGGCGGCTTGCTGGCACAGCGATTGTCGGACGCGCTGGGCGAGTTTTTTCAGTCCTGGGCAATCTACAGACAGGTCCGTGTGTACATCGTGCACGCAGAAGTCTCCATGTCGAACCGGGAAGAAGGGGTACGCAGGAGCAAGTTCTTTTTCGCACTCGGTCCCGAAGGGGCGCACTACGGGCTTTATATCGAGCGCAACTCGGGCGATATGGACGGGGAATGGGATTGGCCGCGCTTCGTCGCGAGGTTGCACAGCGATGCAGGGAGGATACAAAGCGTTTCGGCGGCCATACACGAGCACGGGATAACGGCGCTGGCCTACCTGTCGGAGGGCGATGACCAGACCAGGCTTGCTGGTCGTCTTGTAGGCCGGTCAGACGGACTGGCGTGGCTGCCAATTGAGGGCAGAGCAGTGGCTATGGCGTGGCCCGATTTCGCAGAGCTGTTGTCTTCACTCGACCTAACGCTCTGGTGCGACCTGTACTTCCAGGCGGAGATGAGCAAGGCGGAAGCAATGGGGCTGGGTATTGGCATCGCCGATCGCGTGGTGAAGACATTCGTGGCGTTGTTACCGCTTTACACATTGAGCCGACGGTAAAGCGCCGGCTGTGGGCAGGGCCGCTCCTTCGACTGGTGGTCGTCTGTTGGCAAGGTCGAGCCGTGCACCCGCTCAGGATGCTGCGTTAAGGTGGGGCAGGCGAGCCGTTCCGCATCTGAGGATGCGGAACTCCTCTTGTATGATGCCGGATCTGAGGATGCAGGCGCTATCTGGAATCACTTCCAGATAGCGCCTGCCGATTGGGCGGCGCCAGGGACACGACATTGGCCGGGGTCGTCACGGGATGGTAAAGCAGGTTGCCCGTGACGGCCAGGACGAGATGAGACTACCTGGCCGGCGCGGGCTGGGGCGGCACGGCGTAGTGCTAGGCCGGGTCACCGGCCACGAAGGGCAGGCGGCGGTCGGTCAGGTAGGCGTCCTCCCGACCGTGCCGGTCGAAGTAGCTTTTGAACCCGATCCACGAGCCGTCCGGCGCGTAGTTGGATACGGCGTGGCCCAGGCCCCGGTCGCCCTTGGGGAAATACCAGTAGTCTGCGCTGTTGGGCTGCGCAGGGGGCGTCTCGGGAGCCGCCTCGCCGCCCAGCTCGGTCGCGAGCAGGCGGCGCTGGATGCGGTACTCCGGGGGATTTTCCCCGTGCCACTCGAGCACGGCCCGCTGGAAGAACTGCACGCACTGCTCGTGCATAGTGCAGATGCCTCCAGTGGACCTGGAAGATCAGGCCGGATGGGCAGAGGCGCGGGGCCGAGGGTGCGTAGCAGATGCTCCACTGCCGGAAGTGCACCCCGGCATTATACGCACTTTCTCAGGTTTCGCCAGTTGCGGCAATCAGGTCAAGGAAAGTTGGTGTGGCGATCCAGGGGCGGGAGCCGGCGCGCACGGTGATGTCATCCTGGGTATCATCGTGTTATGGGCCGTGTAACACGCCTATGTTATAGTCTGTCCGTCGACGGCGCTGGCAGGAATTCCAGACGTAGTCTAGGCCCTTGTGGCCGCCTGGCTTGCCTGACGGGACGCCCACAAGGGACGCCCACAAGGGGCTAAGCTACGGTCCCATTTGGAATTCCTGGGCGAGGTACGCCGCCCACACAGATCGGAGCACCCTTTGAATACTGCCAGACCCAATCCGCCGAATGCGCGGCCGGCAGGTCTGCCCGCGCGCGTGCGCCAGGAAGTGCGCGAGTTCTGGGAGGCGCTGCGCAACACGCCGGAAGCGTTCCGCCTCGTCTGGTCGGCCAGCCGGCGCGCGGCGCTGACCGGCATCGGCCTGACGATCGTCGCGGCCAGCCTCCCCGCGGCCCAGGCCTGGGCGGGCAAGCTCATCATCGACTCGGTGGTCGCGGCCGCGCAACAGGGCATGGCGCCGATGGCCGGGCTGCGCTACGTGCTGCCCTACCTGCTGCTGGAGTTTGGCCTGCTGCTCACCGGCTCGGTGACCGGCCAGATGCGCAGCCTGTCCGACCGGGTGCTCCAGTCGCAGCTCACCAACCACGTCAACAGCATGATGATCCGCAAGGCCATCAGCCTGGACTTGCAGTTCTTCGAGGATCCCATCTTCTATGACATGCTGCAGAACGCCCGGCGGCAGGCAGACACGAGCGCGCTGGCGATCGTCAACGCGATGCTGCAGATGCTGCAGCAGGTTGTCACGCTCGTCTCGTTGATGGCCCTGCTCATCCGCTTCAGCCCGTGGCTGGCCGTGATCGTCTTCGTCTCGGCCATCCCCGCGTTCCTCTCGCAGTCGCAATATGCGGAGCGCGCGTTCCGTGCGGTGAGCCGTCGCGCGCCGGAAGCACGGCTGCTGAACTACCTGGAGCTGCTGCTGACGGGCAACGATACGGTCAAGGAGATCAAGCTGTTCGGGCTGGGCGAGCCGCTGCTGCGGCGCTACCAGGAACTGTTCACGCGCTTCTACCAGGAGGACCTGGCCATCGCACAGCGGCGCACGGTGGCGGGGCTCGGCTGGGGCATGTTGTCGAACCTCGCCTATTACGGCAGCTATGCGTGGATCGTCCTGCGGACGGTGGCGGGGCGCATCACGCTGGGCGACATGACCATGTTCCTGAGCATCTTCCGCCAGTCGCAGAGCTCCATCCGGTCGCTGCTCGACAGCCTGAACCGGCTCTACGAGAGCAACCTGTATCTCGATAACCTGATGGAGTATCTCAAGCTCCAGCCGGTGCTCCGGGCGCCGGAGAACGGGCTGGTTGCGCCCGCGCCCATCCGCCAGGGCATCGAGTTCCGGCACGTCTCGTTCAGCTATCCGGGCTCCGATGTCGAGGTGCTGCGCGATATCAACTTCCACATCCAGCCGGGCGAGCGGATCGCGCTGGTCGGGCTGAACGGCGCGGGCAAGACGACGCTCATCAAGCTGCTCACGCGGCTGTACGACCCGACGGAAGGCCAGATCCTGCTGGACGGCGTCGACCTGCGCGAGTATGACCTGAAGAGCCTGCACCAGCGGTTCGGCGTCATCTTCCAGGATTTCGTGCGCTACCAGTTCACGGTCAGAGAGAACATCGGGTTCGGCCAGGTGGATGCGCTCGATGACCTGGGCCGCATCCAGGACGCGGCGGACCGCGGGGGCGCCAGCCCGATCATCGAGAAGATGCCGCAGGGGTACGACACGATGCTGGGGCGGCGCTGGGAGAAGGGCCAGGAGCTGTCGGGCGGGCAGTGGCAGAAGATCGCGCTGGCGCGGGCGTTCATGCGCGAGGCAGAGGTGCTCGTGCTGGACGAGCCGACGTCCGCGCTGGATGCCGAGGCCGAGTACGAGGTCTTCCGCCGGTTCGGTGAGCTGATGGAAGGGCGCATCGCGGTGTTGATCTCGCATCGGTTCTCGACCGTGCGCATGGCCGACCGGATCGTCGTGCTGTCCGCCGGGAAGATCATCGAGCTGGGCAGCCATGCGGAGCTGATGGCGCTCGACGGCGCGTATGCGCGGCTGTTCAATCTGCAGGCAGAGGGGTACCGGTAACCGCAGCAGTGCGCGTCGGCAATGATCAGGCGGCCATAATCGGGCGGAGTTCCGCATCCTCAGATGCGGAACGGCCCCCATGACCGGCCTCACCGTTTGCATCTGAGGATGCAAACTCCTCGGTTGGTAGGAGGTGCGCGTCCGACCCGTCGTAGGGGCGGGGTTTCCCCGCCCGGGGCGGGGGCACGGTGCGCGGGGGGGTGCGCGGGGCGGGGAGACCCCGCCCCTACAGTGCAATCCTACCCGACCCGGTACACCCCTGCGGACACGGCGGGGAGGCGCACCTGCCACCCGCCGGGCTGCGCGGTCACCGCGCCGTCCACGCCGAACAACGTCTCCACCGTCCCGCCCGATTCACCAGGCACGTCCGCCGAGACCGCGGCATCGCTGGGGTTGAGTGCCACGAGGATGCGCGCGCGGCCGTCGGCCGTCCGCCGCTCGTAGACGAAGGGCAGCTTGCCGGCCTCGGCATACAGCGGGCAGAACTCCGCGCTTGCGGACAGCGCCGGGTGCGCCTTGCGCAGGGCGATCAGGTCGCGCACCTGGCTGAGCAGGGAATGCGGGTCTTCCATCTGGCCGGCCACAGTGGGCCGCGCGGCGTCCGGGTGGATGGGCAGGTAGAGCGCGTCCGCGGGCGCGGTCGAGAAGCCCGCGTTGGGCAGTGCGTTGTCCCACTGCATGGGGGTGCGCGCGCCGGTCCGCCGGTAGCCGCCTTCCTTGGACGGCAGGCCGTGGACCGTGCGCATGCCGATCTCGTCGCCATAGTAGATGAACGGCACGCCCGGCATGGTCAACAGGAAGGTCCAGGCGCAGAGCAGGTCGGCGGTCTCGCGGCCCTCCGCGAGGCGCTGGCCCATGTCATGATTGCCGCTGGGGATGCAGATAAGGCCGCGGCCGTGGGCATCCCCGTAGTCGCGCATGTATTCGTCCAGGAACTCGCGGATGTTGCCGTGGCCGGAGCGGTCGAAGAAGCTCCACCCATAGCGGCCGCCCCACGGCCCGTCATGGCCGCCCTTGCGGAACAGCGAGGTGTAGCCGCCCTGGCCGAAGTGGAGCAGGAAGTCCATGTGGAAGCCCGCGGGCAGCGACTCGCCCGGCTTGCCCCATTCCGCAATGAGCGCGGCGTCGGGATACTCCGCATCCAGCCACGCGCGCACCTCGCGCCAGAAGCGGGCGGTCTCGCGGCGGCCCGCGTCCTGCTTGACGAGCGAGCCGGCCATGTCCACCCGGAAGCCGGCCGCGCCCCGCTCCAGCCAGAAGCGCATGACATCCTTCATCGCCTGGCGCACCGCCCGCGGGCCGGGCGCATCGACCGGCTGCTGCCAGGGATGGCCGGGCTCGGGGTTGGCGAAGCCGTAGTTGAGTGCGGGCTGGCAGGCGAAGAAGTTGATGATGAACCCACCGTCGCGCTCGCTCAGGCCCGTGATGACCCGCATGCCTTCCGCCGGCGCCCAGACCATGTCCGTCCAGATGAACCAGTCGCTGTACTCGTTGCGCTCGTGGCGGGCGGACGCCTTGAACCACGGGTGCTGCCAGGAAGTGTGGCCGGGCACCAGGTCCAGGAAGATGCGGATGCCGCGGCTGCGTGCCTCGGCGAAGAGCGCCTCCAGGTCGGCGTTCGTGCCGTAGCGGGGCGCGACCTGGTAGTAATCGCTGACATCGTAGCCCGCATCCTCGAACGGGGAGGCGAAGCAGGGGTTCAGCCACAGCGCGTTGACGCCGAGCGACTCAAGATAGTCCAGCTTCGCGCGGATGCCCGGCAGGTCGCCGATGCCGTCGCCGTTGGCGTCGTAGAACGTCTGCGGGTAGATTTCGTAGAAGACGGCATCCTCGAGCCAGGCAGGGTAGGGCCGGGACGCAGGGACGTTGGCGTTTGATACGCTGGGGGTCGACATACAAGCACCTCAGATGGGATGATGGGAACAGAAAACTACTTGAGCATGTAATACGTGCCCTTTTTATCCCCGATCTTGACAATCAACCCCTTGTCGACCAGGTCGGCCAGGTCGAGGCGGAGGGTCTCGGGGGTCACGTCGGGGCAGAGGTCACGGTACTCGCGGTTGGTGATGCTCGTGTTGAGCTGCAGGTAATTGAGCGCGCGGATCTGCCGGTCGTTCAGGCGGCCGCTCCATTCGGGCAGCGCGCGTTCCTTGAGCAGGCCGCCGGTCGAGCCGACCTGGGCAAACCCGCGGCGCAGCGTCACCGTGAAGGCGTAGGGTGCGTCCTTAAACTCCGGGCCGGGATGGCCGGCGGCGACCATGTCTTCGATCATCCGGTCGATGCCCAGGCCCAACTGCTCGATGTAGCCCCACTCGAACAGCCCGTTGACCAGGCGCGGGTTGCGCGAGAAGTGCTCGTCGACGAGGTTGTCGAGCGTGATGTAGCCGGGCAGCCCGCCGGGACTGCTGATCTCCAGCCGGTCGTCGAACTGGCGCAGCTCCACCCGCCGCCCCGTCAGCCGGTAGTCGCGGTGACACATGGCGTTGACGAGCGCCTCGCGAACCGCGAACAGCGGCAGGATGTGCTTGTCCTCCCGCTTCAGCCCGCGCACGACGGCTTCCCCGCGCAATTCCTGCAGCAGGATGCTCCAGGTGTTTTCGATGACCCGCGCGAGCGCGCCGTTGACCTCTTCGCGGCGGCTGTAGCCCGGCAGGCCGCCCGGCCCGCGCGGTTGCGTGCCCGCAAACCGCACGTACACCAGCCCGCTCTGCGGGATGAAGAACTGCGGATCCTTGCCGAACAGCAGCATCCCCGCAACTGTCACCTGGCCCTGCGGGTTCAGCGCGCCGATGGCGGTCAGCAGCTCGTCCTCCGTCTGACCCAGGTCGCGGCCCAGGCGTTCGGCGCGGCGCTTGACGTAATCTGCAATGACACCGGGGTCCAGGTCGGCGCGGTCCGCGCCCGGCACGGTCTCGACCTCGAAGTCGCCGCTCGCCTTGGTCGCGGCCAGGTGGCTGATCTTGCCGCCGTCGAGCGCCTGGTTGCCCTCGCTCGTGCGGACGAGTACCCGGCCGTCCGCCAGCGCGTGCAGCTCGGTGCTGCGCGGCACGCTGATGGCGACGGCCACGCCGCTGCGGTCCTCGAACTGCTGCCACTCCGTGCGCACGAGCGGGCGGCAGTGGCTCAGCGCGGCGCGCAGCGCGGCCTCGGCGTCCTCCACCGTTACATCGCCGGTCACGCTGCCTTCGCTGTCCACGCCGAGCAGCACCGAGCCGCCGTCGCCGTTCGCGAACGCGACGAGGGTCTCAGCCAGGCGGCTGACATCCGGCACGGGCATCACCTCCAACTGGAGGCCGACGCCCCGGCGCAACAGGGTCGCGAGTGACATGGGTGTGAGTGTTACCGGTCCTTTCAGGGTGCGCATGGGGCGCTGAAGCGCCTACTACGAACGTTTGCGTAGTTTGTAGTGGAGGCTTCAGCCCCCCGCATCCACGACGGTGCTGTCCTCGTCAGCATCGGCTATCTCGACGGCCACGACCGCCACCGCAGCGACGGGCGCAGGCTGCGCCTCAGGCGCGGCAGCCGCTTCCTCCTCGACCTGCGGCGCGAGGCGCGCCATCGCGGCCACGGCATCCCCGTTCGACGGGTTGACGATGCGCACGCCCTTCGTCATCCGCGCCATGAGCCGGATGTCCTTGCAGGTCGTCCGCAGGATCAGTCCGCCGGACGTGATGATCGTCACCTGGTCGCATTCCTGCACCACGCGGGCCGCGACGACCCGGCCGGTTTCCTCCAGCCGGTCATGCGCCAGCGCCCACATGCCCTGCGTGTTGCGCGAGTGTGGGGTGAACTGGTCGAGCGGCGTGCGCTTGCCATAGCCGCGTTCGGTGATGATGAGCAGGTGGCCTTCCGGCTCGACGACGTCAAACGCCTTGACTACGTCGCCGTCATTGAGGCGAATGCCCATAACGCCCGCGGCGGTCCGACCCATTGCCCGCACCTCGTTCTCCGAGAAGCGCAGCGCGCGGCCGCCTGCAGTCACCACGAGGAACTCCTGACCGCCGCGGGTGGCGCGGGCCCAGCCCAGCTCGTCGCCCGGCTCCAGGTTCATCGCGATGATGCCGCTGGGTCGGACGTCCGCAAACTCGCTGAGCTTGACCCGCTTGATGCGGCCCTGCCGCGTCAGCAGCGTGACATACTCGGCATCGGCAAAGTCGGGCACGACGAGCACGGTCGTGACGCGCTCCTCCGCGGCCAGGTTAAGGAAGTTGACCATCGGCAGGCCGCGGCCATCGCGCGCCGCATCCGGCAGTGCGAAGACCCGCTGCCCATAGACCCGGCCGCGGTTGGTGAAGAAGAGCAGGTGGTCGAGCGTGTGCGCGGAGATGAGGTCCACGACCTCGTCCTCATCCTTCGTGCGCATCCCCTGGACGCCCCGGCCCCCGCGCTTCTGCGCCCGGTAGGCTGCGAGCGGCGTGCGTTTGATGTAGCTGGCCTGCGACACGCTGATGAGCACGGCCTCCTGCCGGATCAGGTCTTCCTCGGAGAAGTCCTCTGCGGCTTCCGGCACGATGATCGTGCGCCGCTCGTCGGCAAAGCGGGCTTTGAGATCGAGCACCTCATCCTTGATAACGCCGAGGATGCGCGTCGGGTCTCCCAGCAACTCCTCGTAGTACTTGATCTGGCCCAGGAGGGTCTGGTACTCGTCCTCGATCTTCTGGCGTTCGAGCGCGGCCAGCCGGCGCAACTGCATGTCCAGGATAGCCTGGGCCTGCCGCTCGCTCAGCCCGAAGCGCGCGATGAGCTTGTGCCGTGCGTCGTCCGCGCTGTCCGCGGTGCGGATGATGTGGATGACCTCGTCGAGGAACTGCAGCGCGATGCGCAGCCCCTCCAAAATGTGCGCCCGCTCGCGCGCCTGGCGGAGCAGGTAGTTCGTCCGCCGGATGATGACATCGATGCGGTGGTCCACGTAGATCTGGAGCGCGCGCTTGAGGCTGAGCAGCCGCGGCTCGCCCTCCACGAGGGCCAGCATGTTGACGCCGAAGGTGGACTGGAGCGGCGTGTACTTGAAGAGCTGGTTGAGCACCTTGCGCGGCGATGCACCGCGCTTGAGCTCGATGACGACGTGCATCCCCTTGCGGTCCGACTCGTCGCGCAGGTCGCTGATGTCGGGGATGCGCCCTTCGCGCACGAGTTCCGCGATGCGTTCGAGCAGCGTAGTCTTGTTAAGCTGGTAGGGGATCGCAGTGACGACGATGCGGTGGCGGCTGCTGCGGCTGCCGTCGCCCCCGCGGCCGCTCATCTCTTCGATGCGCGTGGCTGCGCGCATGATGACGCGCCCTTTGCCCGTGCCATAGGCCAGCTTGATTTCCTCGCGACCGAGCACCAGCGCGCCGGTCGGGAAGTCTGGTCCCTGGATGAACTGCATCAGCTCATCGACGGTGATATCGTCCACGTCGCCCCAGCGGTCGATGAGGAACGCGATGGCGTCGCACAGCTCACCGAGGTTGTGGGGCGGGATGTTGGTGGCCATGCCGACCGCGATGCCGCTGTTGCCGTTGAGCAGGAGGTTGGGCAGCAGCGCAGGCAGGACCGCCGGTTCCTTGAGGCTGCCGTCGAAGTTGTCGTTCCAGTCGATGGTCTCTTTTTCGATGTCGGCAATCAGTGATTCGGTGATGCGGGCGAGCCGGGCCTCGGTGTAGCGCATGGCTGCCGGTGCATCACCGTCCACCGAGCCGAAGTTGCCCTGCCCGTCGACCAGGGGGTAGCGCAGGCTGAAGTCCTGGGCCATGCGGGCCATGGCGTCGTAGACTGCGCTGTCGCCGTGCGGGTGATACTTGCCGAGCACCTCGCCGACGATACGGGCGGACTTCCGGTAAGGCGTGCCGGCGCGGTTGCCCATGTCGTCCATCGCGTAGAGGATGCGCCGCTGGACGGGCTTCAGCCCGTCGCGCGCGTCGGGCAGCGCCCGCGCAACGATGACGCTCATGGCGTAGTCCAGGTAGGACCCGCGCATTTCCTCTTCGATGCTGATCGGCCGGACAATCCCCAGCGCGCTGGGGGATGTTTCAATCTGGTTGTTCATTCACCGTTCCTCAGGACAGCTCGCGCTTCACGCGATGCGCTTCATTATTATACCTCAGAACGGTCGTTTGGGCCATTTACGGGGGACGGGGTGAACGGGAGAACAGGTGAAGAGGTGACAAGGTGACAAGGTGACAAGGCAGGGCGAAGTCATGTTGCAATCGGGCCTTCCACCTGGCAGTTGAAACTGCGGCTACCCCTACGAAACCGGCCTACGCCGGTTAGTTCCAGTCTGCGTAGGCAGACTTCGCAAGGGTAGCCGCAACTTCAGTTGCCAGGCGGGTTCACCTGGCGCACTATGAAACCGCCCTGGTGACAAGGTGACGGGGTGATAATGGAGTCGAGGCTTTAGCCGGTTGGGCTGTGCACGAGCGTTCACTGTGTAACCGGCTAAAGCCTCGACTCCAATTCTTTCCGGATGCAGGGCAGTTGCAAGTGATCCCTACATCACCTGTTCACCCCGTCACCTCTTCACCTTGTCACCGTGTCACCGTCCTTCCGCCATCCGGCGGGCCTGGCCGCGCCAGTCCTCCCGCTTGATCCGGTCGGAGAAGGTGCCCGTGACGCGAGCGAGGGTTTCGTCGCTCGCCTCAGCAAGCTGCAGGAAGGTGACGATGCCGATTTCCTTGAGCCGCTGGGCATAGTACGGGCCGATGCCCTGAATCAGCAGCAGGTTGTCAGCCTGCGGCGCGGGAGTTGTGGGCGCCGCAGGGGTGCTCCCCTCATCGGGCTGGCTGAGCAGCCCGGCCGCGCGCATTTCGGCAGCGATTCGGGCGGCTTCATCTGCGCCGGGCAGCTTGCCGCTCACGCCGGCCTCGATGGGCGCGTCCGCGTCCGCGGTTTCAGCCTGACGTAGCGCGGCCAGCCGTGCCTCAAGCTCGGCCACCTGCGCACGCAGGCGAGCAGCCTCGCTCTCCGCCTCAGCGCCCGCCACAGCGGCGGCATCCGGCACGGGCGGGAGCGTTACGGCGGGGAGCTCGGTGTCCACAGTAACGGAGGATGCCTCTACACGGAGGGGCGGCAGGTCGGCAAGCGATTCCTCCGGCAGCGGAGGTGTTTCGATGACCGGTGCATCGAACTCGACCTTCGGCAACTGCACTTCCGGCGCCTCGACCTTGGGCAGTTCTATTTCCGGGGCCTCAATCTTTGGCAGTTCGACGTCAGGCAGCTCGACTTCCGGCGCTTCGACCTTGGGCAGCTCGACGGCTCCCAGGTCAACCTTCGGGAGTTCTACTTCCGGCAGTTCGACCTCCGGCGCTTCGACCTTCGGCAGTTCTACGGCTCCCAGGTCAACCTTCGGGAGTTCTACTTCCGGCACTTCGACCTTGGGCAGCTCGACGGCTCCCAGGTCGACCTTCGGCAGCTCGACTTCCGGCGCCTCAACGTGCGCCTCGACGATCGGCAGCTCAACCTCAGGCGCTTCGATGGCGGGCACGTCCACATGCGGGACGCCCGCTTCAACGGTTGGTACGTCAACGACGGGCAGGCCGGTCGAGGCCATCGTCGCAGCCGGCGGCTCGATGTCCAACGCTACGGGCGGCGCCTCGACCTCAGTCTCGATCACCGGTGCGGTGACTTCCGCAGCCGCAGCGGCGGCTGCGGCTGCCGCAGCGGCTGTTTGTTCGGCTGCAGCCCGTTCTGCTGCCGCGGCTTGCTCGGCTGCCCGCTTGCGCGCGGCAGCGCGATGATCCTGCGCGATTGTCAGGTTCTCCGAGATTTTGCCGAGGAACAGCAGCAGCAGGCCCAGCACCATCATGCTGAGCGCGCTCAACACTGCGCCGACGATGATAGGAATCGTGACCCAGCCTGTCCAACCCGGCCCCCATCCCTCGCCCAGGCCGCGGCCGCCCAAGTTAAGCGCGACTACAAGGCCCGCCACAAGGTAGATGGCGGCCAACACGAGGATAGTGATGGCGATGATGCGGGTGACGCGATGTTTGCCCATGGGGAAACCGCCTTTCTCCGAACAGAGGATTGGTGTGTTCCAAAAGGCCGACAACTGCTTTGTACAATACCTACGCCAATTCTACCACAAAGCTTTGCTTTTGCATACCAAATTCTGAATCGTGCATTGGGAATTTCGCCCTGCCGCATGCTATCATCTGCCCATGGCGCTGAACATCTGGCTGCTGAACCCCTATCATACCGGCTCGCACCGCGCCTGGGCCGAGGGGTATGCCGCGGCCAGCCGCCACCGCGTCCGCGTGCTGAGCCTGGCCGGTTACTTTTGGAAGTGGCGGATGCAGGGCGCCGCGCTCGAATTGGCCGAGCAGGCGCACAGCTTGCTCGGCGCGGGCGAACGGCCGGACCTGCTGCTGGCGACGAGCATGACGAATCTGCCCGCCTTCTATGCCCTCCTGCGCCGCGAGCTGGCCGGCGTGCCGTCCTTCCTTTACATGCATGAGAATCAGCTCACCTATCCGCCGCCGCCCGGCTCCAAGCGCGATCTGACCTACGGCATGATCCAGCATCTCGCCATGTTGGCTGCGGACCGGGTCTGCTTTAACTCTGCCTACCACCTGAACGCCTGGTTCGACGAACTGCCGCGGCTGCTCAAGCACTTCCCGGATTATACGCACCTCGAGACGGTCGATGCGGCGCAGGCGAAGTCGAGCGTGCTGCCGGTCGGGTGCGACCTGGCCGCGTATGACGCATATCCCCACGAACATCTGCGGTCCACACCGCCGCTGGTGCTGTGGAACCAGCGGTGGGAATACGACAAGGACCCGGCCACGATGCTCCGCGCCCTGTACACGCTGGCCGGCGAGGGCGTGCCGTTTCGCGTCGCGCTGGCCGGCGAGAACTTTCGCATGGCGCCTGCGGAGTTTGCCGAGGCCCGCGACCATCTGGGCGACCGGCTCGTCCACTACGGCTATGCCGAGAGCCGCAGCGACTACGCGCGGCTGCTATGGAGCGCGGACGTTGTGCTCAGCACGGCCATCCACGAGTTCTTCGGCGTCAGCGTGGTCGAGGCCATCTACTGCGGCGCGCAGCCCGTCCTGCCCAACGGCCTGAGCTACCCGGAACTGCTGCCGCCCGCCAGCCACACGGCCTGCCTGTACACCGGGTTCGACGACCTTCTGGCGCACCTGCGCGCGGCCTTATCCCGGCCTGCCGCTACCCCGCTGCTCCGCGAGCACGTCCGCCGCTTCGACTGGACTGCGCAAGCGCCCCTCTACGACGCGCTCATGGAAGAAGTGGCGGAATAGGACACTGATTAGACTGATCGGACTGATTTACCTGATCTTCTGATTGCATTATCAATAAAGAAATCAGTCTAATCAGTCCAATCAGCGTTCTATTCGGCCTCCAACACCACAAGCGCCTCGGCCTGCGCGCCGCGGGAGCCGTGCCCCACGCTGAACTCCACGAGCTGCCCGGCGCGCGGCAGCGGCTGCCCCTCGGCCAGCCCGGATTTGTGCACGAACACATCGTCGCCGCTGGTCGCGGTGACGAAGCCGTAGCCTTTCGCGCGGCTGAACCACTTGACCAGCCCGCGCTGGCGGCCTTCTACGGGCGCCAGCCGCCGGCAGGCCGGGCAGCGCACGGGTCGCGCGGCGTCCGCCTGCTGCTCGCCGTCCGTCCATACAAATGCCACGCCGCACTCGGCGCAGCGGATGATTTGATCGCCCGGCATAGGGTGTCACCGACCTTTTTGACAAGGCAGCGCGTCTGCGCTAGAATAGCGACCACTACGGCGACGTAGCCAAGTGGCAAGGCAGGGGTCTGCAAAACCCCGATCGCCGGTTCAAATCCGGCCGTCGCCTCTCCAACGGACCGGCATCCAGCAGGGTGCCGGTCTTTTGTTGTCCCGCGTCTGCCCGATTCTAGCGCAGAAACCCGTTTTGCGCCATGTGCCTGGCTCTTCGGGTGCGTTTCACGTTGGGGGCGCGGCCAGCGCGGATAAACGAATGCGCCGGCGCGCCACGAATACGCGAATCGTGTGCGCCGCGGCGGGATATTCGGGTATCCGTGCCCAGCGCCGCAGCGCCATTCGCGTATGCGCGCTGGCCGCGTTCGCCCCCAGTATGAAACGCGCCCGGCTCTTCTTTGTTTCTAGACATTCCCCGCGCTTTGACCTAAAATGTCCCCTGATCGTTCCAGCTTTGCCAGGAGGTTATCATGCTCAGACGGAACTTCACCACACTTACGTTGGCTCTCATCCCGGTCGCGATTGCGATCAACATTGCCATCGGGCAGCTCATCGTCCTGCTCAAGCTGCCCATCTACCTGGATTCCATCGGCACCGTGCTCGTCGGGCTGCTGGCCGGGCCGCTCGCCGGGCTGGTGACCGGCGCACTGACGAACCTCATCTGGGGTTTGAGCGGGCTTAACCCCGTCTACACGCCCTTTTTCTATGTGGCAGCGGTCATCGGCCTGCTGGCGGGCGTGTTCGGCCTGATCGGCTGGGCCAAGAAGATCTGGCTCTGGCTCGCGGGCGGGCTCATCACCGGCGTGGTGGCTGCGATCCTGTCGGCCCCGACCTCCGCGGTCGTCTTCGGCGGCGTGACCGGCGCGGGCACGGACCTGATTGTCGCCGCGCTGCGCGCCTCCGGCGCCGGCATCATGCAGGCGACCTTCGGCCAGGGCATCGTGTCCGACCCGATCGACAAGCTCGTTTCGTTCCTGGTCGTCTGGTTGATCGTGCTGGCCCTGCCTGTGCGGTTCAAGGCGCGCTTCCCGCAGGCCGACAAGCTGCCCGGCGCGACCACCGTCGCATCGACCTGGGAAGCCTGAGCCGGCCAGCGCCAGACCATGACTGACTTCGGGCGATGACCAACGCCTTCAGCCTGTACACCGCGCGGCAGAGCGGCCTGCACCGGCTCAACCCGCTCACGACGCTGGCCCTGGTCGGCTTTTGCATCGTTGCGGGGCTGGCGCTGCCGGGGCCGTGGGGCCCGTATGCAGTGTTCCTGCTCGTGCTCCTGCCGCTGGCCGCATGGGGCCGGGTGCTGCCTGACCTGCTGCGCGGCGCGCTGAAGATTGCGCTGCCCTTCGCCGTCTCCGTGTTCCTGATTCAAGGGCTCTTCTGGACGGGCGGGACGCCGGTCGTCGGTCTCGGCCCGCTGTCGCTCAAGCGGGAGGGTCTGCTCTTTGCGCTGCAGAGCACCGGGCGCATCCTCGCGATCATCGGCAGCTTTCTGCTGCTGGCGCTGACCACGCGGCCCGATGCGCTCATGCGCACCCTCGACCAGCACGGTCTGCCGAAGGCGCTGACCTATGTCGTGCTGGCGACCATCCAGATTGCGCCGCGCTTCCAGGCCAAGGCGAACACGATCCTCGATGCGCAGCGGTCACGCGGGCTGGAGACGGAGGGCAGCGTGCGCCAGCGGATACGCGCGCTCCTGCCGCTGGTCATCCCACTCGTGCTCGGCAGCCTGATCGACATCGAGGAACGGGCCATGTCGCTGGAGGCGCGCGCCTTCTCCCGCACCGGTGAGAAGACCAGCCTGCTCGTCCTGCCCGACTCCGCCGCGCAGCGCCTCGCACGCGCCCTGCTGCTCCTGGGCATGATTGCCGCGGTCGCAGGCGCGCTTGCCGTGCGAGTCTGGTGGCGCGCATGACACCACAGCCGGCGATGGTCTCGCTGCACGACCTGACCTACACCTACCCGGCCACCGACCGGCCCGCGCTGAATGGTGTCACGCTCGACATCCCCGCGGGGCAGTTCTGCGCGGTCGTCGGGCGGAACGGCGCAGGCAAGTCCACGCTCTGCTACACGGTCGCAGGCTTCGTGCCGCACTTCTATCACGGCACTCTCCGGGGCGGGCTGCACGTCGCGGGTGTCGATGTGCCCGCCGCGTCGTCGGCCGCGCTGGCGGGCCGGGTGGGGCTGGTGTTCGCCAACCCGTTCAACCAGATTACCGGCGCGCGCTTCACCGTGCGCGAGGAAGTGGCGTTCGGCCTGGAGAATCTCGGCGTCCCGCGCGAGGAGATGCCCGCGCGCATCGAAGAGGTGCTGGCACTGGCCGGGCTGGACGGGCTGGCCGACCGCTCGCCCTATGCGCTCTCCGGCGGGCAGCAGCAGCGGCTCGCCATCGCGTCGGTCATCGTCATGCGGCCGCAGGTCCTCGTGCTGGACGAGCCGACGTCGCAGCTCGACCCGGTCGGCACGCGCGAGGTGTTCGAGACGCTGCACCGGCTGGCGCGCACCGGCAGCGACGCCGCGGAGACGACGGTCGTGCTGGCCGAGCACAAGCTCGAGTGGATTGCCGTCTATGCGGACCGCGTCATCGTGCTGGACCGGGGCCGCATCGTGGCTGACGGCCCGCCGGCGGTCGTGCTGGCCGATCCCGCGCTGGCCGATTACGGGCTGACGCCGACCCGGTATACCGCGGCCGCCCGGCTCGCCGCCAGCCGCGGACTCGTCCCAACCGCCAGCCCCCTGCCCGTGACGCTGGAGCAGGCGGTGGCGTATTTTGGGAAGACATGGACATAACAATCACCGACCTCTCCTTCACCTACCCGTCGGGCGTCGAGGCGCTGCGGGGCATCGACCTGCACATCCCGGCGGGCGATGCCGTTGCGATCCTGGGCGAGAACGGCGCGGGCAAGACCACCCTCGTCAAGCACCTGAACGGGCTGCTGCGGCCCACCGCGGGGCAGGTGACCGTGGGCGACTGGAACACGCGCGAGCACACCGTCGCGCAACTGGCGCGGCGCGTGGGGTACGTCTTCCAGAATCCCGACGACCAGCTCTTCGAGCGCACGGTGATCGGGGAGGTTGCGTTCGGGCCGAAGAACCTCGGCCTGAGCGCAGAGGCGGCACGCTCAGCCGCGCTGGAAGCCCTGGGCCGCGTGGGGCTGGAGCGCGCGGCCGAGCGCCATCCGTACGACCTGCACCTGTCGCAGCGCAAGCTGCTCGCGCTCGCGGCCATTCTCGCCATGCGCACGCCGGTCGTCGTGCTGGACGAGCCGACCACCGGGCAGGATGCGGCGGGCATCGCGCGCATCTCCGCCATCGTGGATGACCTGAAGGCGGAAGGCCGCACGGTCATCACCATCTCGCACGATGTGGACTTCGCCGCGGAGCACTTCACCCGCGTGGTCATCATGGCCGACGGGCAGGTGCAGGCGGATGGACCCGCCGCCGAGACGCTCAGCCGGGCCGACGTGCTGCGGTTCGCCCAGGTCGAGCCGCCGCAACTCGTCCGGCTGGCCGCCGCGCTCGGTCTGCCCGGCGCGCCGCTGAACGCGGAAGCGTTCGTACGGAATTACGAATTGCGAATTACGAATGAGTAACGAGTAAGGAGTAACGAGTCATTCCGGATGGCAGGGCGAGCGTCCAGTCCAAGCTTACTCATTACTCGTTACTCTTTACTCGTTACTCGTCACTCGCAGGAGCCAATCAACCATGTCTTCTTCTCCCGTCATCATCATCTCCGACCTGCTCGCGGACCTGGTCATGCACATCCCGGCGTTCCCGGTCAATGCGACCGATCTGGTGGGCGTGTCCTACATGGAGCTGGGGCCGGGCGGCGCGTGCAACACCGCGATTATGGCTGCCCGGCTGGGGTTGCCGGTGGCGTGCCTGGGCGAGGTGGGCTATGACGCGTTCGGGGAGGCGGTGCTGGAGGGCCTGCAGCAGGAGGGCATCGACATCGCCGGCGTGGTCGTCAGCCCGGCGGTGCGCACGCCCGTCGCGGGGGTGATCGTGGACGTGCGCGCGGAGCCGGCGTATCTCGGCTACCGGGGCGACCTGCGCCTGAACGCCCTGCCTGACGCGTGGCGGCCGGTCATCCGCTCAGCCGCAGCCGTCTTCGCCGACGGCTGGGCCGAAACGCCCGGCGTGGCCGCGACCAACCTGGAGGCCTTCCGCGAGGCGAAGGCCGCGGGCGTGCCCATCTTCTTCGACCCCGGGCCGGGCAACCCCGCGCTCGACAACGCCTGGCACAAGGAGGCCGCCGGGCTCGCAACCGTCGTGCTGGCGAACGAGAAGGAAGCCATCGCATTGACCGGGCAGCGGGACGCGCTGGCCGCGGGCCAGGCGCTCGTCAAGGAAGGGCCGAGGCTGGCCGTAGTTAAACGTGATGTGGCGGGTGCACTGCTCATCACGGCTGACCGGTTCGAGATTGCGCCGGGGTATCCCGTGCCCGCAGTGGACGCGACCGGCGCGGGCGACAGCCTGGCCGCGGGCGTCATCTACGGTTATCTCAAGGGCCTGGAACTGTCCGCGCTCGGCGTGCTGGCAAATGCCATCGGCGCAGCGAAGGTGCAGAAGCGCGGCACCGGCCTGAACGTCCCGACGCGTGCGGAAGTGGCCGCGGTCCTCGCGCGCTTCGGGGAAGACGCGGGGATCCTTGGCGATTGAAGATTGCAGATTGAAGATTATAGATTGGATATTGAAAACGGAAATGCTTGAGGATTATCCGTCACCTAATCTTCAATCTTCCTTCTTCAATCTTCAATCGTCTCAGGAGGGAACCTTGCTGCTCGGTATCGACCTGTTCATCTGGGGCTTCGTCTGCCTGGCGTTTGCGGCGCTCTACTTCTTTGCCTGGCCGCGGCCCCGCGGGGGCGCGCCGCGGCCGGCGTGGGCTGCATTCGTACTGCGCTGGTTCCATTCGCTCGTGTGGGTCAGCCTGGCCGTCACCTGCTTCATCTGGAACCCGGTAGGCGAGCGGCCCGCGCAGGCCTTCGCGGCCCTCGCGGCCCTGCTGTACGGCGTGTTCGTGATCACATTTTTCATCCACGGCGGCCGCGCCAGACCGTAAAGAACCTTGATCGTGCATACCCCGCCAGCTTCCAGCTTCCGGTTTCCAGCTTCCGATGTTGTCGTCGCCGGCCTGGCCCGCGTCCTGGCGGACAACCTGCTGGGCGTCTACCTGCACGGGTCGCTCGCGCTCGGCTGCTTCAACCCGCGACGCAGCGACATCGACCTGCTCGCAGTCACGTACCGGCCCATGTCGCCGGCAGAGAAGCGCGCGCTCGCCGTGTCTCTGCTGGACATCTCCGCCCATCCCTATCCGGTCGAGATCAGCATCCTCGCCCGCGAGCATCTGCACCCCTGGCGCTATCCCCCACCGTTCGACTTCCATTACAGCGAGGACTGGCGCGCAGAGACGTTTGCTGCGCTGGCAGATGGCGCGTGGCAGAGCTGGACCGCGAGCCAGCGGGGCGACCCGGATCTGGCCGCGCATATCACCGTCCTGCACGCGCGCGGGGTGGCGCTGTTGGGCCCGCCGATTGCGGATGTCTTCCCACCCGTCCCGCAGGCCGACTTCATAGATTCGCTGCGCCTGGATGTGCTCGACCCGCAGTTCGGGCTGACGGGCCTGGCCGGGCACCCGGTCTACAGCGTGCTCAATGCCTGCCGCACGCTGGCCTACTTCCGGACCGGTAGAGTGCTCTCGAAGGCGGAGGGCGGCGCGTGGGCGCAGGCCGCACTGCCTGCGGAGCACCGGCGGGTTATCGCGGACGTGCTCGCCGTCTATGAATGTGGTAGCATGGCGGATGAAGCCGCGCTGCTCACGCCGGAGCTGACCGCGACGGCAGCCTACCTGCACGACGAGCTTGCGCGGGAATTCGAGGTCACGCCGCGGGCCGTCAACGAATGCCGCCGCGGTGCCCGCCGCAGCGGGGCGCGTTTCATATTGGGAGCGCGGCCATCGCGGATAAACGAATGCGCTGGCGCGCCACGAATACGCGAATCGCGCACGTCGCGGCGGGGAAACTTGTGTATTCGGGAGTGATTCGCGTATTCGCGATGGCCGCGCTCCCATAATAAAAAAACGCCCGCCGCAGCGCCATTCGTTGACGGCCCACGACGCAACCTGCCCAACGACCCAGGAGACAACTCAATATGGAAACCCTTGACGCACTTCTCACCCGGCGCAGCGTCCGCACCTACACGGACGAGCCTGTGGCCGACGCAACCGTCCATGACCTGCTCCGGGCCGCGATGCACGCGCCCTCCGCGTGCAATCAGCAGCCCTGGCACTTTGTCGTCGTCCGCGAGCGGGACCAGCTCAATGCAGTGGCCGGGGTGTTGCCCTTCGGCAAGATGATCCTCCACGCGCCGCTGGCGATCGTCGTATGTGCGGACCTGAAAGCGGAGGTCTGTCGCGGCTACTGGGTGCAGGACTGCGCGGCCGCGACGGAGAATCTGCTGCTGGCCGCGCACGCAGCGGGCCTCGGCGCGGTCTGGATCGGGGTGCATCCCATCGAGGATCGGGCGGCGGCGCTGCGGGGTGTGCTGGGCATGCCGGAACATGTCGTGCCGCTCTGCACCGTCGCCATCGGCCATCCGGCGGAAACCCCGCCGCGCGCCGACCGGTACCGCGCCGACCGCGTGCATCAGGAGCAGTGGTAAGCGGTCCGCGCGCCCTCTCCTGAGCAACGGCTGGGCGAGCCGAAGGCTCGCACGCTCAGGAGAGGGCGTGAGGTCACTTCTTATTCAGGAACCGCTGAATCACCGTGATGTCCTCCGGCAACTGGATGCGGTCGCCGAAGGTCAGGGTTTCGAGCGAGCTCGTCTCCCAGGCCTTGTTGCCTGCGCGATAGACGCCCAGCCGGGTGTCGCGCTCGTGATAGGGCTCCTGCACGTAGCCCAGGCCCACCAACCGTCCCTCGCTGTTGATCGAGCAGCTCGTCACCCAGCCGACTACGCGGCCTTTGCGATTGACGATGACATCGCCCTGGCCGAGCAGGGGCGCGCGTTCCTCGTCCAGTTGGAAGCGCACCAGCCGCGCGATGCGCGCCGCCTCGCGGGCCAGATAGGCCGCCTTACCGATGAAGTGCGGCTTGTAGATTTTGACGTACGGCGCAAACCCGGCATCCGACGGGTTGAGATTGAGCGGGCCGGCCAGCTCGTGCCCGTACAGCGGCAGCCCGGCCTCGATGCGGAGGCTGTCGCGTGATGCCAGCCCGCAAGGCTGCAAGCCCAACGGCTGACCTGCGGCGAGCAGCGCGTCCCACAGTGCGGGTGCGGTCGCCGGGTGGACGAAGATTTCGAAGGCCATCGGCTCGCCGGTATAGCCGGTGCGCGAGACGGACAGGTCAAACGCGCCGAACTGGCCGTGGATGATCTGGTTGCGCTTCATCTCCAGCAGCGTGTCCCGCAACGGATCATCCTGTGGGAGCAGCGCCAGCAGCACATCGCGCGAACGCGGTCCCTGCAGTGCCAACTGCACCCGCGCCTCATCGCCCTGGGCTGCGGCCCGCATGTCGCGAACATGAACGGTCTCTGTGCCGAGCGCGCGCGCCCACGGTCGCGCCGCGTCAATCTGCACCTTGCCTTCAAGCACCGCATTAATCCACGCCCAATCCTTGTCATTGTTGGACGCGTTGACCACCATCCAGTAGCGATCCTGCGCCAGACGGTAGACCCAGACATCGTCGATCACGCTGCCGTCCGCCGCGAGCAGGAAGCTGTACTGCGAGTCACCGTCTTTGATGAGCGAGACATCGTTCGTCGTGATGGTGTACAGGAACAGGTGGACGTTCTCGCCATAGAATTCGAACAGGCCCATGTGGCTGACGTCGAACAGCCCGGCCTGATTGCGCACGGCGAGATGTTCGTCCATGACCGAGGTGTACTGGACGGGCATCTCGTAGCCGGCGAACGGGACCATCTTCGCACGCAGTTGCCGGTGCGTGTCATACAGCGTCGTGCGCTTGAGCGGCGGGTTCGCCGGCGGCTGCCAATCGAACACGGGCAGGCTCACCGGCTGCTCTGCAACCTCCGGTTGCGGGCTGCCTGCGTGTCCGACCCAGTAGGGCTTGTGATAGGCCCAGCCCGTCTTGCCGTCGGCAAACTGCTCCTGGGTGGGCGGTCGCATATCCCACTCGTCGGCCTCGACATGCGGGAGCCGCCGGATGACGACCGGTCCCGGCGCCATGATGTACTCGTCGTCCTTGTCCAGCAGCACGAAGCCATCAGATACTGCGCGCAGCCAGTGCGCGACGCGTGACTCGCTGGCCTTCGCCACCATCAATTGCAGCCGCGTCGTCTCGGGGCCCGGCCGGCGGAGCACGCCTGCGCTCATCGGCCGGCCGTCCGGCTCCAGGATCCACGTCTGCTGGCTTGCGCCGGGGCCGAGCGCGTATACATCGTTGGTCAGTGTGACATTGCAGAAGCCGCGCGCATGGGGTCCCTCGATCTCCACGATATCCCATTCGCCGCCAGGATCGGTCGTCGGCTTGTACATGAAGTAGTGGTGCGGATAGCCGCTCGGCTTGTAATCGGGCCCCAGGTCCACGCAGCAGGCGAGGTCCACCACATCGCGTTTTGTTTCTTCCAGCAGGTCGAAGTCGATGCGCGCGGAGTAGACCGGCCCATTGCGGCCCATCGTGGCGTGCGGCTGGCAGCCCTGCAGCACGCGTGCAATGAGTTCAGCCATGCGGCCAATCTCACCTTCGCGGAAGCCGCGCTGCGTGACCCAGGGCGTGCCGAGCCGGATGCCGCTGGGCATGCGCGCGCTTTTGTCGCCGGGGATCGTATTGCGGTTGCAGACGATGCCTGCCAGGTCCAGGATGCGCGCGGCGGTGTCGCCCATGAGGGGCGTACCCTTCTTCTTGTCGGGGCTCATGCCGGATGGCGCGCGCACACTCTTGCAATCCACCAGCAGCATATGGGTATCCGTCCCGCCGTAGGGGATGCGCAGCCCGCGCGCCTGCAGCTCTGCGGCCAGCGTGACTGCGTTATCTACCACCTGCTGCTGGAGCTGGCGGAACTCCGGCGTGGCGGCCAGCCGGAAGCTGACGGCCATGCCGGCCATCGCGTTGACGTGGGGGCCGCCCTGCTCACCAGGGAAGACGGCGCTGTCAATCTTGGCGGCCAGCGACTTATCGGTCGTCAGGATGCACGCGCCCCGCGGGCCGTACAGGGTCTTATGCGTGGTGAAGCTGATGACGTGCGCGTGGCCGATCGGACTGGGCACGACGCCGGCCGCGACCATGCCTGCGATGTGCGAGATGTCGGCCAGCAGGCAGGCGCCCACGGCATCGGCAATCTGGCGGAAGCGTGCCCAGTCGGGCATCCACGGGTAGGAGGTGTAGCCCGCGATGATCATCTTGGGCCGCTCTGCGCGGGCCAGCCGCTCGATTTCGTCGTAGTTGAGCCGCTCGGTGTCGGGGTCGATGCCGTAGGAGACAATCTTGTAGAGCTTGCCGGAACGGTTGGCCGGGCTGCCGTGGGTCAGGTGGCCGCCGTGGAGCAGGTCCATGCCCATGACGGTCGCGCCGGCCGGGACCAGCGCGGCATAGACCGCGCTGTTGGCGGGTGAGCCGGAGAGCGGTTGCACATTGGCGTAGATGTCGTCCGGATCAACGCCGTTGGCTGCGAACACCTCCGCGGCTCGCCGCCGCGCGAGAGCCTCCACGACGTTGGCATACTCCACGCCCTTGTAGTAGCGGGCATCTGAGAAGCGCCGGTAGTTGGCGAGCTGGACGCCGTAGTCCAGGATGTCCGCTTCGGTAAGCCCGTGGGTGTCGGGGTTAGGATAGCCCTCGGCATAGATGTTCTGAAACACCGACCCTAACGCCGTGCGCACAGCTTCGGGCGCCTGGCTTTCCGAGGGGATCAGGATCAGCTTGCGTGCCTGGCGTTCGGCCTCATACCCGATCAGCTCGGAGACTGCCGGATCCAGTTCGGACAGGCTCGTTGTGAAAAAGTCCAGCATCACGTACTCCTTTGTGTGGCGTGCTGTGGCAACGTGCCGGGGGGACGTCGTCACCTTGAACAGGGCCATTCTACCACAGTGTGCTGCGCTGCACGATTCGGAAGCCCGCTTGCTGGCGCGCAATAGGCGTTCGGCATACAATGGGCGCAGCGTAGCTGAGGATGGGTTGAGGGCGCGCGTCTGGCACGAGGGAACAGAGTATCCTGAGCGGAGCGCAGTGAAACGGAGCGTAGTCGAAGGATGCTCTTTGACGGGTGCGCCCCTGCGACTGCGCGTGCTGCGGGCGCTCGGCTCAGGATGCGCCCTTCTGCTTCAGAATGGGAACGCGCCCTATGCGGAGAGGGATCGTCGATGAAGGTCATTGACAGATTGCGGTCGCGCGGAGCGGTGCTGTACCGGACGGTTAACCGGCGGTTGGGCGGTGTGCCGGAGGTGCTGGTCAACGCGTACCGGGCCTTCACGGAGGCGCGCGCCGCGGAGTCTGCGGCCAGCCTCGCGTACTATGCCCTGTTTGCGCTCTTTCCCTTCCTGCTGGTGCTGATCTTCGTCGGCACGCTGTTCCTGGGCAGCAAGCGCGCCGAGACCGAGCTCATCGACATGGTGACGCAGATGTTGCCCGGCTCGCAGCTCTTCATCCAGCAGAATCTGGCCGACATCATGGAGCAGCGCGGGGCGGTGACGCTGGTCGGCGTGGTTGGCCTTATTTGGTCATCCAGCGGCTTCTTCATTGCGCTCACGCGCAACCTGCGCCGCGCCTGGCCCGACTTCGAAGGTTTGAATATCATCAAGCAGCGGCTCACGGGCATCGGCGCGGTGCTGGTGTTGGGCCTGCTGCTTATTCTCTGGTCAGCCGTCAACGTCATCTTCAACAGCATCCCGCAGTTGTTCCGCAGCGTGCCAGGGGCCGACGAGTTCTGGCAAGTCGTGGTGCGCATTGCGCCCGTGTTAATTGTCCTGCCTATGCTGGCCGGCCTGTACCGCTGGACAGCGCCTCCCGGTCGCGGCTGGCGCGGGGTGCTCGTTGGGTCAACGGTCGGGGCTGTGTTGCTGCAAGTCTTGATTGTGGGCTTCGGTTGGTATCTGAGCAGTGGACTCGTCAACTACGCCCGGGTTTACGGCTCGCTGGGCGGCGTCATCGCGTTGCTGGTCTTTGTTTACCTGATCAGCTTCATCATCCTCTTCGGTGTGTATCTCGCTGCGGCAGCCGAGGGCCGCCAACAGGCCCCGCAAATGCTCGATAACGTGCATATGGGCGCGGACCTGACGGATTAGGGACCGCCAGGCTCCGGCTCGGCCTTACTGCGGCCCTGGTGAAGTCGTCGTGCCCGATTGTCGCCGGCACGCAGCGCACAGCCCCGGCAGCGAGAGGTGAGAAATCGCCAGGGCGAAACCATACTGGGCGGCAAGCTGCGCGGCCAGCGCCTCGAAAGGCGCGGGGTCGGCGTGCATCTGGCAGCCGCAGCCCTGGCACACGAGATGGACGTGCTCACCGTGAGCCTGTGCCAGCGCATAGCTCCGCTGACCATCGGCCATCTCCAGAGTCACGAGCATATTCATGGCCTGGAGCAAGTCCAGCGTCCGGTAGACGGTCGAGATGTCCACGGCCGCGCTGCGTTCCTGCACGCGGCGGTAGATAACATCCGCGGTCGCGTGGCCGGCCATGTCGTGCATGACGGCCAGCACCATCTCCCTTTGCGGCGTCAGGCGCATTCCCCGCTCGCGCAGGGCCCGGATAAAGGCACTCTCACAGCTCATCGTCAATACACCTCCAGCCCATGCTCGGCCAGCAGCTCTGCGTCGGCCAGGATGCCGGCGGAGGGTCCGTCCGCGACGATCTCGCCGCGGTCCATGATGACCGTGCGGGGCAGCAGCTCCAGCACCATGCGGATATCGTGCGTTGCAACCAGCATCGTCTGCGGCAGCTCGGCCAGCAGGTGCAGCAGACCGCGCCGCGCACGGGGGTCGAGCCCGGCAGTCGGCTCGTCCAGCACCAGGATTTCCGGCCCCATCGAAAGCACGGTCGCGATGGCGATGCGCTTCTTCTCGCCCGTGCTCAGATGGTGAGAGACGCGCGCCTTGTAGTCGGACATGCGCACCGCGGCCAGCGCCTCGTCCACCCGCTGCCGTACTTCCGCCACGGGCAAGCCCTGGTAGATGGGACCAAACGCCACATCATCGAAGACGGTGGGTGAGAAGAGCTGGTCGTCAGGGTTCTGAAACACCAGGCCGACGGCTGCGCGCACCTGGCCTAGCGTCTTTTCGGTCACCTCCAGGCCGCAGACTCTGACCTGGCCGGCCTGTGTGCGCAGGATGCCGTTCAGGTGCAGCAGGAGGGTGGACTTGCCCGCGCCGTTCGGCCCCAGCAGCGCGACCTTCTCCCCCGGCGCGATGTGCAGCGAGACGCCGTTCAGCGCAGGGTGGCCGTCGGGATAGGCAAAGGATAGACCGGCAACTTCGATCGTGTGATGCATCAGAGCAGGTACCCCAGCAGAATCAACAAGGCCAGGATGAGCAGCCCCAGGCCGGCCAGCACGCGCTGGCCCACGGGCACAGGCGGAATCGGCATGGTGCGCACCTCGCCATCGTAGCCGCGCGCGGCCATCGCGGCGTAGATGCGGTCGGCGCGGTCGAACGAGCGCAGGAACAGGTTCCCGGCCATGCCGCCGGTCACGCGGGCGCGCCACGCGATGGTGCCGCCGGTGCGGCGGCCCGGCTCGGCCAGCGCGCCGCTGCGCGCCTCCCGGGCGCGCATGAGCCGCAGGGCCTCGTCCACCAGCACAAACAGGTAGCGCCACATCAGGCCGATGATGGCGACGAGCAGCCGGGGGATGCGCAGGCTGCGCATCGCCAGCAGCAATTCGGGGAAGGGCGTCGTGCTTGCCAGCATGATGGCTATCTGGACGGAAAGCCAGGATTTGAGCGCGATGCTGATGAAGCGCTCCAGCCCGGCATCACTGAGCGTCAGGGCCAGCGGGCCGAGCCGGAGGTGCAACAGCGCTGTGCCGTCCAGCGTGAACATGACGGGCAACGCGGCCAGCACGAACGGCAGCGCCAACGCCGACCGCTTCAGCACGTAGCCCACGCCCAGCTCGGAGAGCACCATGACCGCCAGCGCCAGCGCAGCCAGCAGGATGTAACTGGCCCACGCGCCCGGCGGGGTCAGCGCGGCCGCGAGAATGAAGCCGACCGCCAGCAGGAACTTCACGCGCGGGTCGAGCGCGTGGACCAGGCTGGCCCGCGGGCGATAGGGATCAAGGAAGTTCGCGTGCATCATTCGTTATTCAGGGTGAAATAGAACGCTGATGACGCTGATGAGACTGATTAAAATGATAGAATCAGGTAAATCAGTTCAATCAGCGTTTATCAGCGTTCTATTCTGCTTGCCCCACGGATTGCCGCCGGCGGCGCGATTGGCCGGCGGCGAATGTGACGCCCGCGACGAGCAGCAGACCGATGACGCCCGCCAGGATGGTGCTCAGCGCTTCGTTGGAGATGCCGGGCAGCAGGTAGTCGGGGATGACATTGTACAGCGGCCCCTGTGCCCGGTCGAGGAAGCCGCGCTGCTCGGCCACCCACTCCAGACCATCGGGATGGGCCGAGGCCAGGGGCGCGAGCACCGCGAGCAGCGCGGCGATGGCCAGGCCCCCCAGCCACACCGCGCGGCTCGTGCCGTGATTGGCGGCGCCGTTTGCTGCGCCGGCGGCCACGAGGTCGCGCCGCGTCGCGAGCAGGAACGCCAGTGCGCCGGCAGTAATCAGTCCTTCACCGATGCCGATGAGCGCATGGATGCCGCCCATGGCGATGACTGCCACGTTTGCCGGCGAGGTGCCGGAGAGCGCCAGTTGCAGCGCCACAGCCAGCGACGCGATGAAGATGGAAAGCCAGCCCGCGACGAAGCCGCTGACGATCACGCCCCACGGCCGGTCACCGGTCAGCCGGCGCAGCGTGTGGTAGGCAAAGTAGGACACGGCCACGCCGATGACGCCCATGTTGAACAGGTTCGCGCCGAGCGCCAGCAGCCCGCCGTCCTGGAAGATGAGCGCCTGGATGCTGACGACTGCGGTCATCACGACGATGGCGGCCCACGGGCCAAGCAGGATCGTGGCGACAGCCGCGCCCATCAGGTGGCCGGATGTGCCGCCTGTGACGGAGAAGTTGAGCATCTGGCCCGCGAAGATGCACGCGGCGAGGACGCCCATCAGGGGCACCTGCCGTTCGCCCAGCTCGCGGTTCACCTGCCGCAGCGCGTAGCCGATGGCCGCAACCGCCAGCAGCCACAGGATGACCGACACCAGGACAGACAGGAATCCGTCAGGGATGTGCATCGGTTGCACACTCAGCAACATAGCGACCTCCTTGCTTGACACTCCTGGAAGGAATGCGAAGACTTGCTATTGCAATGACTTGCAGTAACAAGTATAACCCAGGTGACGCTGCGGTGCAAGGTTAGGAATAGAGGAATATGGAAGTCAGGCGATGCCCGGCTTGAACAGCCCGGCGCGGTCTGCGCCGAGCAGCCCGGCCTCGAGCCGTGCCGGATCGACCGGCGACAGGTCGCGGACCATCGCGGGGGTGAGCAGGGGGAACTGCTTGAGATCCTTAAGCCGCGCCTCGATGACATCTGCCGCGGCATCGTGCGTCTCCCAGTGGAGCGCATCGAACGTGCCGAGGTTCAGCGGCACGGTGTACGCGCGCAGCGTCTTCTGCCCGCGGCTGTTGAAGAAATCCTCGAAATAGGACATGACCAGCTCGCGGCGCGTGCGGAACACCGGCTCGCGAAAGCGCAGGCCGGTGAAGTTCGACTTGGCGACCGCACCGTAAGCGCCGTTGCGCCGGAAGATGGCGAGCACATGGTCGTCGTCCGTCAGCGGCTCCGGCAGCAGGTCGATGATGAGGGGCGGGTGGCCGAGGCGGTGCAGCGCGGCTGCGGCGAACAGCGCGCCGTCCAGGCAGTGGCCCGTCCGCTCGCGCAGCACGCGCAGCGGCGCGCGGTTGAAATACTCCGGCTCATAGCGCACGGTGTCCAGGAAGTCCTGGATCTTGCGCGGGGTGGTCAGGCTCCGGAACAGGTCCAGTTCGGCGGGTGTCAGGCTGTGCTCCAGCAACGGCATCCTCGGTTCTCCTCTGCGTGCAGCATTTGTCGCAGTATACACACAGAGCCCCGTTTTCTGCCAGAAAACGGGTCTCTGTAACGATAGCAACACAAGCAGGCCAGCCGCTTGACGCGCCAGCCGTCGCAGCCTATACTCATGCAAGATAAACTGCGGAGGAAGTTGATTGACCATTCGCCTGCTGGACCTCGGGCGGGTGTCGCCGGTGCGGTCGCAGACGGTCTACCATGCCGCCGCGTATGCCATGCGGCCGGAGGGGCCGGACACTATCATCCTGGTCGGCCCCGACCGGCCCTATGTGAGCATCGGCTATCACCAGGATGCGGCTGCGGAGGTGGACCTGGCCCACTGTCGCGCGCTGGGGCTGCCCGTCATCCGGCGGGAGGTCGGCGGCGGCGCGGTCTACCTGGACGACGGGCAGGTGTTCGTCCAGTGGGTGTTCCGGCAGGGGCGGTTGCCCGCGGACCTGACCGAGCGGTTCAGCCTGTACATCCGTCCCCTGGTCGAGACGTACCGCAGCCTCGGCGTCGAGGCATATCATCGACCGGTCAACGACATCCACGTGGCGGGCAAGAAAATCGGCGGGACGGGAGCGGCGCAGCTCGGTGAGGCAGACGTGGTCGTGGGCAGCCTGATGTTCACCTTCGACAAGCCCGCGATGGCGCGCGTGCTCAAGGTCGCGTCCGAAAAGATGCGCGATAAGGTGATCGAGGGCCTGGAGCAGTACATGACCACGCTGGCCGAGCAGCTCGGCGCAGCCCCGTCGCGTGCAGAGGTGGTGCAGCGGTACATCGCTGCGTGCGCCGCCGCGCTGGGCGAGCCGGTCACTCCGGCCGGATGGACGCCGGGCGAAGAAGCGCAGGCGGCCGCGCTCGACGTGCAGTTCGCGTCCGACGCGTGGCTGCACGAGGGGGGCCGCGCCCGGCCTGCGTGGGTGAAGATCCACGAGGACGTGCGCGTCGCGGAGGGGCTGCACAAGGCCGTGGGCGGACTGGTGCGCGCGACCGTGCGGCTCCACGCAGGCCGCATCGACGGGCTGGCCCTCTCCGGCGACTTCACGCTGCTGCCCGCGGATAGCCTGGCGGGCCTCGAGGCGGCGGCTGTCGGGGCCGTGCTCGATGAGGGGGAACTGGTCGCGCGCTTCGCCCGGGTGTATGCGGCGCGCAGCATCACGTCGCCCGGCCTCGCGCCGGCAGATATCGCACGCGCCGTCCTGGCCGCGGGCGTCATTCTGACCGGGCAGTGAGCGAAAGGTGTAACTCATGTCCGAACTGAGCATTGCCGCCATCCAGGAGCAACTCGCGGCGGGTGACCTGACCGTGCGTGACCTGGCCGCGGAATACCTGCACCGCATCGAGACGGTCGACCAGGCCGGGCCGCGGCTCAACGCGGTCATCGATGCCAACCCGGATGTCTGGACGGAGGCCGACCGGCTCGACGCGGAGCTGCGCAGCGGCCGCAGCCGCGGCCCGCTCCACGGCGTGCCCGTCCTGTTGAAAGACAACATCGCCACGGCCGACCGGATGATGACCACGGCAGGGTCGCTGGCGCTCCTCGGCTCCATCCCGGCGGAGGATGCGCCGCTCGTCACACGGCTGCGCGCGGCGGGCGCGCTGTTGCTCGGCAAGACCAACCTCAGCGAATGGGCCAACTTCCGCTCGACCCGTTCGAGCAGCGGGTGGAGCAGCCGCGGCGGCCAGACCCGCAATCCCTACGCACTGGACCGGAACCCGTGCGGCTCGTCGTCCGGTTCGGCGGTCGCAGTCGCAGCGGACCTGTGTGCGGTCGCGGTGGGCACCGAGACCGACGGCTCCATCATCTGCCCATCGCACACCTGCGGCATCGTCGGCATCAAGCCGACCGTCGGGTTGGTGAGCCGGACGGGCATCATCCCCATCGCGCACAGCCAGGACACCGCGGGGCCGATGGCGCGCACCGTCGCGGACGCGGCTGCGCTGCTGGCGGTGCTCGCCGGCCCGGACCCGCGTGATCCGGCGACCGCGGCTATCCCGCCCGATTATCCGGGCAACTTCGCATCGTTCCTCGTAGACAACCTGGCAGGCCTGCGCATCGGCGTCGCGCGCAATTGTCTCGGCTTCAACCCCCATGTCGACGCGCTGATGGAGGACGCCATCCGGGTCCTGCGTGACCTCCGCGCGGAGGTCGTGGACCCGGCAAACGTCCCGCTGCACAAGGAACTGGAAGAAACCGAACTCGAGGTCCTGCTCTACGAGTTCAAGGCCGACCTGAACGCCTACCTCGCCGGACTGGGCCCCCATGCACCGGTCCATTCGCTTGCGGATGTCATTGCCTTCAACGAGGCGCACCGCGATACGGTCATGCCGTTCTTCGGCCAGGAGCTGATGCTGCAGGCGCAGGCGAAGGGTCCGCTGACCGACGAGGCGTACATCAAGGCCCTGGCGACCAATCACCGGTTGGGCCGCAACGAAGGCATCGACGCAGTGTTAGCTGAATACCAGCTCGATGCATTGATCGAGCCTTCGGGCGGCCCGGCGTGGCTGACCGACCATGTCAACGGCGACCATTACACCGGCGGCAAGTCGGCGCCCGCGGCCGTCGCCGGCTATCCGAGCATCACCGTGCCGCTGGGCTATGTGGGCGTTGAAATGGCTGCCCCGGCAGGCGGCTTACCCGTCGGCCTGTCGTTCGTCGGCACGGCTTGGAGCGAGCCGCGCTTGATCCGCTGCGCTTATGCATTCGAGCAGGCCACGCGCGTCCGCCAGCCGCCCGCGTTCCTGCCCACGCTGTTACGATGACACGGTGACGGGGTGACAAGGTGACAGGGTGACAAGGTGAACTCGTGTGGCAGGTCGACTCTTCTTACACCACGGCGAGAGAATGAGCTACTATGAAATGCCGCACCCGTCTACATCACCTTTTCACCTTTTCACCTTGTCACCTCTTCACCTTGTCACGCAAGGAGGTCCATCATGCGCATGACTCGTTGGGCCCAGAAGTTCAATCTCACGGTCATCCCCTGCGAAGACCGGCCTGACCGGCCCGCGGGCGACCACGTCTACCGGATCGTGGACATCTTCACGACCCGCGACAGCAGTTGGGAGCCATCCGACATTCCCGGCAGTATCGAGCCGTGGGCGCGCGAGGCCTATCTGCGGCCGTGGGGCGCGCCGGATTACTTCGACGACGCAGGCGCGGACCATCACCTGTTCGCCCGCGTCCTGGACGCGGAGGGCCGGCCGGTCACGACGGAGCGGCTGGTGCGCTACTGGTCGGATGGGCTGGCGCAGCTCGGCAATCCCAGTTACCAGGGCTACACGCGCGAGACGCCCAAGGAACGTTCCGGCTGGGCGAACATCCCCATCTGGAGCGGCAGCCACTTCAACCCCGAGGCGGGCGGACACGGACCGTGGTGCTGGTGCCCGGAGGGCGCGAGCGATGTCGTGGTCGGCGGCGGGATGCCCCATAACTGGCATGTCTCGACCTTCGTCGTCTGGCAGCTTCAGCCGCGGGAGGGACAGGGCCAGCCGCCGGATGCGCCGGTAGACGAGCCGCCGCTGGAGCCACCGGATGAACCGGTAGTCGAGCCGCCGGATGCCGCGGCCCTGCGCACAGAGGCCTGGGGCGGGCTGGGGTTGGTTTACCAACCGGAATCCCCCCTGGCGCGATACGCCGGGCAGCAGCGCCTGGGCGCGCCGCTCAGCGCGGAGTTCACCAGCGGCGCATACCGCATCCAGGCATACGCGCTCGCGATCGTGTACGCGGCCACCGATGCGCCGGAACGCGTGGCACACATCTCCTGGCACGCCGCGTCCGGTAACCAGTTGGTGAACCCGGACGTGCCGGATGTGCCGGACATCCCCGACGTGCCGGACATCCCCGACGTGCCGGATGTGCCCGATCATCCCGACATTCCCCGGCCCACCCCGACCCGGTCGCCCACAGTGACGCTGTCGCCGGAGAACATCGCGCACCTGCGCACGTTCCCGCGGCCGCCGCAGGATAACGGCTTCGGGCTGCACTTCCGCATCGGGCTGACGGACGAGAGCATTGCCTGGACGGTCGAGCGGCTCAAGTCCATCCACGCGCGCTGGACCCTGATCTATGCACAGGATGAGCTACAGGCTGAGACGGCTGCCCGCGCAACCTGGGCCGCGGGCATCATGCCGTGTATGCGCATCGGCAAGCGCATCGACGAGTTCTTCGAACCTGAGCTCTACGTCACCGCGCTCAAGCGCGTGGGCGCGCCGCCCTACGTCCAGATTTACAACGAGCCGGGCGACACCCGCGAATGGCGCAAAGACGCTTTGCCTGCCGGCTGGCTGGGCATCTTCGGCCACAACTGGGCGCGCATGGCCGCGCGGGTGGTCGATGCGGGCGGCTATCCCGGCCTGCAGGTCTTGGAGCGGAATGAGCTGGACGCGGCTATCGATGCCGTCGCGGCCATCGGGCGTACCGACATCTGGGATCGCGCCTGGTTCAGCCTGCACAACTACGGTGCGAACCACCCTCCGGCGTACCCGTATGACCTGGGCCTGACTGTGTTCGATGACTTCTACGGGGTGTTGAGCCTGCTCGCGTTCGCCCGCTGGATGCAGGAACGCATCGGGTTCGTGCTGCCGATGATCGGCGGCGAAGGCGGCTGGCAGTACGGCCAGGATCAGGACCGGCGCTACCCGAAGGTGGACAATACGGGGCCGGTGAAGTATCATGCAGACTATCACCGGGAGATGTTCGAATGGTTCCGCACCGGCCTGCTCTCCAACGGCGAGCCGCTGCCCGACTATCTGTTCAGCGTCGCGCCCTGGATTGCGGGCGGGTGGGGCGCGGATGACTGGTGGGGCGGCGTCCTCGGCACCAAGACGGACACCGTCGATGCCATCGCGAGCATCCCGCTGTTCGTCCGGCGCTTTAGCTGGGACGGCTAATCTAGCATTTGAACCGCAAAGACGCGAAGCACGCGAAGGACTTCTTGATGATTTCTTTGCGTCCTTCGCGTCTTTGCGGTGAAGAAGAAGTCAACTATGACCCAGGCAACACTCGTGCTCGAGGACGGCAGCGTCATCACCGGCGCCGCGTTCGGCGCGGCCGCAGACGCGGTCTTCGAGCTGGTCTTCAACACCAGCATGACGGGCTACCAGGAGATCCTGACCGACCCTTCCTATCGCGGGCAGGGCGTCCTGTTCACCGTCTCGCACATCGGCAACGTTGGCGTCAACCTCGAGGATGACGAGTCGGCCATCCCCCAGGTCAGCGCGATCATCACGCGCAGCCTCAGTCCGGTCGTCTCCAACTGGCGGAGCCGCCAACCGCTGGCCGATTGGCTGGCCGGTTACGGCGTTCCCGGCATCGCGGACGCGGACACGCGCTACCTGACGCGGCTCTTGCGGGATGGCGGCACGCAGCGCGCCGCGCTCTCCACGTGCGGCACGCCCGCAGACGTGCTGTTGGCACAGGCGCGGGCCTGGCCTGGCCTGGACGGCCGCGACATGGTGCGCGAAGTGACCTGCCCGGAGGCCTACGGCTGGTCCGGCAGCCCGGCGGACGATTGGGTGGCCCGCTCGCGCCAGTGGAGTCTGCATCCTGACGGTCGCATAGCGACCGCGATGCGGACGGACCCGGCGAAGCCGGATGCCCATGCAGCATCTGAGGATGCTGCCCTCCACGGGAGCGGGGAGGCGCGGCAGAAGACGCCCCACATCGTGGCCTACGACTTCGGCACGAAGCGCAACATCCTGCGTCACCTGGCCGCGCACGGCGCGCGCGTCACGGTCGTCCCCGCGGACACATCCGCGGCGGACGTGCTCGCGCTCCAGCCGGACGGCGTGTTCCTGTCCAACGGCCCTGGCGACCCCGCGGGCCTGCCGTATGCCGTGGCCGCGGTGCGTGAGCTGATCGACAGCGGCGTGCCTATGCTCGGCATCTGCCTGGGCCACCAGTTGGTCGGGCTGGCGCTGGGCGCACGGACGACGCGGCTGAAGTTCGGGCATCACGGCGGCAACCATCCCGTCAAAGACCTGCGCACCGGCGCGGTCCAGATTACCGCGCAGAACCACAACTATTGCGTCGAGACGGCCACCCTGGACCCCGAGCGCGTCGAGGTTACGCATGTCAGCCTGAATGACGGCTCGTTGGAGGGGCTGCGCCTGCGCGACCGGCCGGTCCTGTGCGTCCAGTATCATCCCGAGGCTGCGCCCGGCCCGCATGACGCGCTGGGCGTGTTCGAGGAATTCTTCCATTTGATTCAAGATTACAGATTGAAGATTGAAGATTGACTAAACGCACCGACCTCCACACCATCCTCGTTCCCGGCTCCGGCCCGATCGTTATCGGGCAGGCCGCGGAGTTCGACTATTCCGGCACGCAGGCCGTCAAGGCGCTGCGGCGGGAGGGGTATCGCGTCGTCCTGGTCAACTCGAACCCGGCGACCATCATGACCGACCCCGAGCTGGCCGACGCGACCTACATTGAGCCGCTGACGCCCGACGCGCTGGAGGCCATCATCCGTCAGGAGCAGCCCGACGCGATGCTGCCGACCGTGGGCGGGCAGACCGGCCTCAACCTCGCGCTCGCGCTCAGCGAGAACGGCGCGCTGGCGCGGCACGGCGTCCAGCTCATCGGCGCGTCGCTGCCCGCAATCAAGGCGGCAGAGGATCGCGATCTGTTCCGCCGCACGCTGCTGGCGCAGGGGCTGCCCGTGCCATCCGGCGGTCCCGCGCACACGCTGGCCGAAGCGCAGGCGCTGGCCGCGCAGACGGGCTACCCGCTGCTCGTGCGCGCGTCCTTTGCGCTCGGCGGCGCAGGCGCAGCGTGGGTCTACGCGCCGGACGCACTGCCGGAGGCACTGCGCCGGGCGGTCGCGGTCTCGCCCATCGGCCAGGCCTGGGTCGAGGAATCGGTGCTCGGCTGGAAGGAGTACGAGCTGGAGGTCATGGCCGACAGCGCGGACAATTTCGTCGTCGTGTGCTCCATCGAGAACCTCGACCCGATGGGGGTCCACACCGGCGATAGCATCACCGTTGCGCCCGCGCAGACGCTGACCGACCGCGAGTACCAGGTGCTGCGCGACCTGGCGCGGCGGGTGATGGCCGCGGTCGGCGTGGCGACAGGCGGCGCGAACGTCCAGTTTGCGGTGGACCCGGCCACGGGCCGCGTGCTCGTCATCGAGATGAACCCGCGCGTGTCGCGCTCGTCCGCGCTGGCCTCGAAGGCGACCGGCTTTCCCATTGCCAAGCTCGCGGCGCTGGTTGCGGTCGGTTACACGCTCGACGAGATTCCGAACGACATCACTGGCCAGACGCAGGCTGCGTTCGAGCCGTCGCTCGATTACGTGGTCGTCAAGATGCCGCGCTGGGCCTTCGAGAAGTTCCCCGGCGTAGACCCGCTGCTCGGCCCGCAGATGAAGTCGGTGGGCGAGGTCATGGCGCTCGGCAGCACGTTCCCCGCCGCGCTTAACAAGGCGGTGCAATCGCTCGAGATCGGTGTGGATGCCCTGGACGGCTCCGGCCCTAAGCGCGCCGCACCCGCGGATCCGCAGGACGTGGCCGACCTGGCCGCGCTCCGCCAGCCGACCGCCGACCGGCTGTTCGCGGTGTACCGCGCAGTGCGCGCAGGCCTGTCGCTGGACGCGATCGCGGCGACGACCGGCTTCGACCCGTGGTTCCTCGCGCAGATGGCTGAGATTGCCGAGTGCGAGCGGGAGGTGGTGGCCGCGGCCGCGCGTGAGCATCCTGAGCGGAGACCCGCCGCAGGCGGGGCGGAGTCGAAGGACGCAGCGCTCGCAGATGGGCATCCTTCGACTGGCGATGCGTCGTCGGCAGCGTCGAGCCGTCCACCCGCTCAGGATGCCTGGGCTGGCCCGTCCGCATTTGAGAATGCGGACTCCGCGAGGTTAACCGCTGCGCTGCACCGCGCCAAGCGGCTGGGGTTCTCTGACAGCCACCTCGCACGGCTGTTGGCGGAACCTGCAACTTCCAACCTGCAACATGTAACCGCCATTCGTTCTCTCCGCCGTGATCTCGGCATCCTCCCCACCTTTCAGCGCGTCGACACCTGCGCCGCGGAGTTCGCCGCGCAGACGCCCTACCTGTACAGCGCGTACGAGTCGGCTGACGAGGCGGAGCCGACCGGCCGGCCCAAGATCCTCATCCTGGGCAGCGGGCCCAACCGCATCGGCCAGGGCATCGAGTTCGACTACTGCTGCTGCCAGGCCGCTTTCGCGCTCAAGGGGCTGGGCTACGAGACGATCATGCTCAACTGCAACCCGGAGACCGTCTCGACCGACTACGACACCGCAGACCGGCTCTACTTCGAGCCTCTGACGCTGGAGCATGTGCTGAACGTGGTCGAACGGGAGCAGCCGGCGGGCGTCATCGTCCAGTTTGGCGGGCAGACGCCGCTCAACCTGGCGGAAGGGCTGGAAGCCGCAGGCGTGCCCATCCTGGGCACTTCGCCTGCGGCCATCCGGCTGGCCGAGGACCGCGCGCGGTTTGCCGACTTGCTGGCCCGGCTCGACATCCCGCAGCCGGAACACGGCATCGCCAACAGTCTGGTCGAGGCGCGCGCCATCGCGGCGGAGATCGGCTATCCGGTGCTTGTCCGGCCGTCCTATGTGTTGGGCGGCCGCGCGATGGCGATCGTGGGCGATCCGGGTGCGTTGGCGGGGTTTGTCCAGGCCGCGTTCGATGCCGCGCCGGGCGCGGCCCTGCTCGTGGACCGCTTCATGGAGGATGCGTTCGAGATCGACGTCGACGCGCTCTGCGACGGGCGCCGCGTCGTGATCGGCGCGATCATGCAGCACATCGAGGAAGCCGGGGTCCATTCGGGCGACTCGGCCTGCGTCCTCCCACCGTACAAGGTCAGCCAGTACCACCTCAACATCATGCGCGAGTACACGGAACGGCTGGGGCTGGCGCTCGGCGTGCGCGGACTGATGAACGTGCAGTACGCGCTCAAGGACGACATCGTGTACGTGCTGGAGGTCAACCCGCGTGCCTCGCGCACGATCCCCTACGCTAGCAAGGCGACCGGCGTGAATCTGGCCGCGCTCGCCAGCCGCATCATGGCGGGGCAGACGCTCGACGCGGTGGGGTTGTGGGAAGAGCCCGTCGTGGATGGCTTCTTCGTCAAGGAAGCCGTGCTGCCCTTCAATAAGCTGGCGGGCGCGGACGCGGTGCTCGGCCCGGAAATGCGGAGCACCGGCGAGGTCATGGGCCATGCCGCGCACTTCGGCCACGCGTTCGCCAAGTCGCAGATTGCGGCGGGCTGGGGCCTGCCGCTGTCAGGCGCGGCGCTCATCAGCGTCAACGACTTCGACAAGGGCGCGGCGCTCAAGATTGCGCGCGACCTGCACCGGATGGGCTTCCGGCTCATTGCGACACCCGGCACCGCCGCCTTCCTGAGCCGCGCCGGGCTGCCGGTCGGCTACATCAACAAGGTGGAGCAAGGCTCGCCGCACGCGGTGGACCTGATTCGCTCCGGTGAGGTGCAACTCATCCTGAACACGCCGCTTGGCCCAGTAGCGCAGAGCGCAGGCGCGGCCATCCGCGCGGCCGCGATCGCGATGGACCTCCCGCTGCTCACGACGCTGTCAGCCGCGACGGCTGCCGTCGCAGCCATCCGCGCGCTGCGCCAGCGGGAACTGCGCTATCGGAGCTTGCAGGCGCATTATGCGCAGCGTAAGGAATCCTTGCAGGAGTAGTCTCACGCAAAGACGCAAAGGAAACAATCTCTTTAGCGCACTTTGCAGCTTTGCGTGAGCCTTTCAGTGGACAGCTTTTTCAGGAGTTCTCATGCCCGACCCTTTTCGCACGCGGCTGCGCCGCGGGGACCGGCTGATCGGTCCCGTCGTGACCCTCTCTTCCCCCGATGTGGCCGACCTGCTCTCGCGCATCGGCTTCGACTATCTGTGGCTGGACATCGAGCACTCCTCGATGGGCATCAGCCAGGCGCAGGTGCTCATCCAGGCCGCGGGCGGGCGCTGCCCGTGCATCGTGCGCGTGCCGGAGAACGCCGAAGCGTGGATCAAGAAGGCGCTGGACACCGGCTGTGACGGTGTCGTGATTCCGCAGATTCGCTCGGCCGCAGAGGCGCGCGCGGCCGTGGCCTCGTGTCTCTATCCGCCGGCCGGCCATCGCGGCGCGGGCATCTCGCGCGCACAGGGATATGGCCTCTCGTTCGGGGAGTATGTGGCCTGGGCGAATGAGAACCTGGCAATCATCGTGCAGATCGAGCACACAGATGCCGTGAATGATATCCAGGGCATCCTCGCGACGCCGGGCATCAGTGCGCTGCTCGTCGGCCCCTACGACCTGTCGGGCAGCATGGGGCTGCTGGGCGAGGTGACGCACCCGCGCGTCACCGGCGCGGTGGAGAAGGTGCGCCGGGCCGCGCAGGCCGCGGGCATGCCCATCGGCATCTACGCCGGCGGCGCGGATGGCGCGCGTGCGGCGCTCGGCCAGGGCTTCACCCTCATTGCGTTGGCGAGCGACGTCGCGTACCTCATCAACGGCGCGACCACCGCGCTGGCCGCGACGCGCGATGGAGAGCAGACGAAATAGAACGCTGATGACGTGCCAACCTTCGGTTGGCCCTGATAGTCATGATAAACGCTGATGATGTTGTTTATGTATATATGTCAGCGTTCATCATGATCATCAGCGTCAATCGGCGTTCTATTCTGCGGTTGTGCTAGAATATCCTCATGCCTATTCACATTCTGCCGCCCGAAGTCGCCAACCAGATTGCGGCCGGCGAGGTCGTCGAGCGGCCCGCATCTGCGGTCAAGGAGCTGATCGAGAACAGCCTCGATGCCCGCGCCACCGACATCCGGGTGGAGGTGCGCGAGGGCGGGCGGCGGCTCATCCGCGTGCAGGACGACGGCAGCGGTATCCCCGGCAGCGAGGCGGCGCTGGCGTTTCAGCGGCACGCGACGAGCAAGATCACCTCTGCTGCGGACCTGGACCACATCACGACGCTCGGCTTCCGCGGGGAGGCGCTCGCCAGTATTGCGTCGGTGGCGCACGTCAGCCTGCTCACCCGCACGCGCGAGGAGCAGGCGGGCACGTACATCCGCATGGTCGAGGGCCGTGAGGTCGAGCGGTCGCTGCGCGGTACGCCCGTGGGCACGCTCGTCACGGTCGAGCACCTCTTTGCCAGTATCCCGGCCCGGCTGAAGTTCCTCAAGCAGCCGGCGACCGAGGCCGCGCACATCCAGCAGGTCGTCACGCGCTACGCACTGGCCTATCCGGAGCGCCGTTTCAGCCTGGTCAGCGACGGCCGGCTCGTCTTCCAGTCCACCGGCAGCGGGCAGTTGCACGACGTACTGGTCAAGGTGTACGGGCTGGACGTGGCGCGGCAGATGGTCGCAATCGGCAGCGCAACGGATGAGGTCGCTTCGCTTACAACGGATAAACGGATGGATGAGCCGCAGACATCCGTTACGTTGCCGGAGGTCACCGGCTATACCAGCCTTCCCGCGCTCCACCGCGGCAACCGGGGCTACATCAGCCTGTTCATCAACCGGCGCTGGTTCCAGGACACCTCCATCGCCTACGCGGTCATCCAGGCATACCACACGCTCCTGCCCACGGGCCGGTTCCCGCTCGCGGTGCTGTTCATCGAGCTGGACCCGGCGGACGTGGACGTGAACGTCCATCCGACGAAGGCGGAGGTGCGCTTCCGCGAGCCGGGCCGCGTGTTCAGCGCGGTGCAGCGGGCGGTGCGCCGCACGCTGGTCGAGCACGCGCCCATCCCCGAGGTCGGGTTCGAGCCGGGCGCGCCTGCCGCGTTCGGCCAAGCTGCCTTTGGCAGCGCCGGCTGGGCCGAGCGCCGCGACGCGCTGCTCAACGCAGGGCGGGGCGCGCTGCCGGAGGCCCCGGCGAACCTCCCGCTGCCCCTGACGCCCGCGGAGCCGGAGGCGGAGGATGCCTGGTTCCCCCAGGCTGTGGCGGCGCAGTATAGCGCGCCGCCACAGCCGCCCGCGCTGCCGGATGCGCGTCCGCTCATGCCCATCCTGCGCGTCGTCGGCCAGTTGGCCGCCGCGTACATCATCGCGGAGGGGCCGGATGGCATGTACCTGATCGACCAGCACGCGGCGCACGAACGCGTGCTGTATGAGCAGATGCTGGCCGAGCACGCGCAGCACCGCCTGGCCGTCCAGCCGCTGCTGGAGCCGCTGGTGCTGGACCTCAGCCCGGAGCAGGCTGCGGTCGCCGCGGAGGAGCTGGCCGCGCTCAACGACCTGGGGGTGGGCATCGAGCCATTCGGCGGCGCGAGCTACCTTGTGCGCAGCATCCCGGCCATCCTCAGCCGGGAGAATCCGGTCGCCGCGCTGACGGAGATTGTAGACGGGCTGGCCCGGCAGGTAGACGTGGTGGAAAGCGCGGCCGAGGCGCGGCTCATCACCCTCATCTGCAAGCGCGCGGCCATCAAGGCCGGCGCGCCCCTCACGCTGGCCGAGATGCAGGAGCTCGTCCGCCGCCTCGAAGCCTGCCGCTCCCCGCGCACCTGCCCGCACGGTCGCCCGACCATGCTGCACATGACCACCGCGGACCTCGCGCGCCAGTTCGGACGGACGTGACGAGATGACGGGGTGAAGAGGTGATATAGGGGCGACCTGCGGTTGCCCGCGACGGCAGACGCGCGGGAGTCGAGGCTTCAGCCGGTTATATAGTGAACGCTGGCCCACTGACAAACCGGCTAAAGTCTCGACTCCGAAATCACCTCTTCACCCCGTCACCTTGTCACCCCATCACCTTGTCACCTCGTCATCGCGTCGCCGCCGTTTTTCTCCGTTTCGTCTGCATCGTGTATAATGGATTGGTTAGGTATGGTTTACGTAATCCCGGAGGTACCCTTTGGCAGAACCATTGATCATTACCAAGTCGCTGCGCGACGACAACCAGCTTGACCTGTCGATCCAGCTTGGGCCGGAGCGCACGCAGCAGGCCCTCGAACGTGCAGCGCGCGTGGTATCCAAGAAAGCTCGCATCCCCGGCTTCCGGCCCGGCAAGGCGCCAATTCCCACCGTCCTGCGCATGTTCGGCAAGGAGAGCGTGCTGAGCGAAATCGTGGACGACCTGGGCGAAGAGGTCTTTACCGAGGCCCTGGAGACGGAGCAGATTCGCCCGTACGCGCAGGCGGCTTTGCAGGATGTCACCTTTGACCCCGTGACCTTCAAGCTGGTCGTGCCGCTGCCGCCGACGGTAGAGTTGAACGACTACCGCGGCCTCCGCGTGGATGCGCCGGTGGCCGAAGCGACCGAGGCCGAGGTCGATGCCGCACTGGAACAGGCGCGCAACTTGCAGGTCAAGTTCGACGTGGTCGAGCGGCCCGCGGCGATCGGCGACAGCGTCCTGGTGGACATCAAGGGCACGGTCGGCGAAGATACCATCCTTGAAAACGAGGACTGGGAGCTGCAACTGCGCGAGGGCGGCGGCTGGCTGCCCGGCTTCGATGAGGCGTTCGTCGGGCTGAGCGCCGGTGACGCAAAGACCTTCGAACTGGCCTACCCCGAAGATTCCCAATCGCGGTACAAGGGGCAGGTCGCCAACTTCGATGTTAAGGTCAAGGCCGTCAAGTCGCGCGTGCTGCCTGAGGTGACCGACGAGTTCGTCAAGACCCTGGGCGAGTATGAGAGCGTCGCGGATTACCGGGCCAAGAAGCTGGCCGAGCTGCAGGAAGCGCGCGCCAACGAGGCGCGCAACACCCTGACCAACAGCGCGGTGGATGCGCTCGTCGCCAACGCGACCATCAGCTATCCGCCCGCTGCGCTCGACGAGGTCGTCGATGACATGCTCCACGACATGGAGCACCGGCTCGCCAACATCGGCTACACCCTGCAGGACTCGCTGCGGCTCCAGGGCAAGACCATGGACGCCTACCGCGCCGAGCTGCGCCCCCTGGCAGAGACCCGGCTCAAGGGCCAGCTTGCATTGGCAGAGCTTTCCCGCCGCGAGAACATCGCGGTCAGCGACGAGGAGATTCAGGCCGAGCTGGAGCGCGTCATCGGCACGTCCGGAGCGGAGAACGACGAGCAGCTCAGCGAGGTCCGCAGCGTGTTTGGCTCTGAGGCGGGCCGCGCGATGCTGCGCAACGACGTGCTCACCCGCAAGACGGTGGAACTGCTGCGCGCGATCGTGACCGGCGAGGAACTGCCCGCTGCGCCTGTGGCGGAAGAATCCGTGGCTGAAGCGGCGGCAGAGGCTGTGGCTGAGACCGCAGTCGAGGACGAGACGCCCGCGGCGGAACCGGCAGAGGACACCCAGGAATAACCTCACCCCGTGCGGCCTACGGCCGCACGGGGTGAGGTCTCGTATGCACAATCACTGACTCAGCGCCGAAGGTGTGATGAAATAGGGCCACATTGTTGATTTGCCCGGCCTCACCGGTCGCACCGGCCTCACCGGGCGTCGTGTATGGAATGGAGCACAAAGCATGAACTTCAACCGGATTATGACCCCTGAGTCACTGATTCCGATGGTCATCGAGACCAGCAACCGCGGCGAGCGCGCGTACGACATCTACTCGCTGCTGCTCAAGGAACGCATTATCTTTCTGGGCACGCCCATCAATGACCAGGTGGCGAACGTTATCGTGGCCCAATTGCTGTTCCTGGACCGGGAGGACCCGGAAAAGGATATCCAGCTCTACATCAACTCGCCCGGCGGCCAGGTCTACGCGGGCATGGCAATCTATGACACCATGCAGCTCATTCGTGCGCAGGTCAGCACCATCGCGGTCGGCGTGACCGCCAGCTTCGGCACGGTGCTGCTGACCGCGGGCGCGAAGGGCAAGCGCTATGCGCTGCCCCACGCGACCATCCACATGCACCAGCCGCTCGGCGGTGCGCAGGGCCAGGCGACCGAAATCGAGATCCAGGCGCGCGAAATCCTGCGCCTCAAGGAAGAACTGAACCAGATCCTTGCGCGACACACGGGCCAGACGGTCCAGAAGATCGCGGAGGACACCGACCGTGACCGGTATCTCAGCGCGGACCAGGCGAAGGAATACGGCCTGCTCGACGAGGTGCTGCACCCGGCGGAACTCAAGACAAAGGCCGACAAGAAATAACGTGAAAGTTGATGTGGAGCGCTGCTCCTTCTGTCACCGGGACCAGAGCCAGGTCCGCCGGCTGATTGCCGGGCCGGAGGGCGTCTTCATCTGCGATGAGTGCGTCGGGCTGTGCCAGGAAGTCCTCGACGAGGACGGCATCGCGCCGTCCATCAGCGGAGGCGGCGATGCTGCGGCTCCGCCCTGGCGCACGTTGACGCCGAAGGAGATGATGACCCAGCTCGACGAGTATGTCGTCGGTCAGGCGCGCGCCAAGAAGGTCCTGTCGGTCGCGGTGTACAACCACTACAAGCGCATCGCGGGCGGCGACCAGGCCGAGGGCAGCAAGCACACCGGCGACGACGTCGAGCTGGAGAAGAGCAACATCCTGCTCATCGGACCGACCGGCTGCGGCAAGACGCTCCTCGCGCGCACGCTGGCCCGCATCCTGGATGTGCCGTTCACCATTGCGGACGCGACCGGGCTGACCGAGGCGGGCTACGTCGGTGAGGATGTCGAGAACATCCTGGTGCAACTGCTCCATGCGGCCGAGTGGAATGTGGAGCGCGCGTCGGTGGGCATCATCTACGTGGACGAGATCGACAAGATTGCGCGCAAGAGTGGCGCGAACCCCTCGATCACGCGCGATGTGTCGGGCGAGGGCGTGCAGCAGGGGCTGCTCAAGATTATCGAGGGCTCGATCGCGAATGTGCCGCCGCAGGGCGGACGCAAGCATCCCAACCAGGAGTTCGTGCGCCTCGACACGCGCAACATCCTGTTCATCTGCGGCGGCGCGTTCTCCGGCCTGAACGACATCATCGGCCAGCGCCGGGGCGTCAAGGGTCGCGTCGGCTTCAACACGACGGGCGAGCAGTTCCGCAGCGAGGAAGAGCAGACCGCGGAGCTGTTGCAGCATGTCATCGCGGATGACCTGCTCAAGTATGGCATGATTCCCGAGTTCGTGGGCCGCCTGCCGGTCACGGTGAACGTCGAGCCGCTGGACGAAGATGCGCTCGTGGCCGTGCTGACCGAGCCGAAGAATGCGCTGGTCCGCCAGTACAGCCGCCTGCTGGAGCTGGACGGTGTGGAGCTGGTCTTCACGCCGGAGGCGCTGCGGGCCGCGGCGCGCGATGCCATGAAGCTGAAGACCGGCGCGCGCGGGCTGCGCACGATCATCGAACGGGTGCTCCTGGATGTCATGTACGAGATTCCGTCGCACCCGGAAGTGGTCAAGTGCGTCGTCAACGCCGACTGCATCATGCGGAATGCAAGCCCGCTGCTGCTCAACGGCGACGGCCAGCCCATCGCCTGGGGCGAGATCCCAAACAAGCGGTCGGCGTAAGTTTAATCACGCATAGACGCCAAGATCGCAAAGATGAATTGCACTTTGCGGCCTCTGCGTCTTTGCGTGAGCTTTTTTAAGGGCGCGATATGTCCGAACTCACCCATCTCGATGACCAGGGCCGCGCCCGCATGGTGGACGTCGGCGCGAAGGCGGAGACCGCGCGCGAAGCGGTCGCCACGGGCCGCGTGCGCATGCGGGGGGAGACGCTGCGGCTGCTGCGCGAGGGCAATCTGCCGAAGGGCGATGTATTGGGGGTGGCGCGCGTCGCAGGCATCATGGCCGCCAAGCGCACGCCGGACCTGATCCCCCTCTGTCACCCGCTGCTGCTGACGAAAGTCACGGTCGAGTTCGCGTTCGATGAGGCGGCGTCCGCGGTCGAGATCACCGCGACCGTGCGCTGCAAGGGGCAGACGGGCGTCGAGATGGAGGCGCTGACCGCGGTCAGCGTGGCCGCGCTGACCATCTACGACATGGCAAAGGCCGTCGAGAAGGGTATGGTCATCGAAGGCATCCGCCTGCTGGAAAAGCGCGGCGGCAAAAGCGGGACGTGGCGAGCCGGGGAGGATGGTGAATAGAACGCAGATGACGCAGATTAGACTGATTTACGCTGATTTCGGTGTTATAGATGAAGTAAACAGAAAAATCAGCGTCGATCAGTTTCATCAGCGTCATCAGCGTTCTATTATTACCCGCCATGCGCAAAAGGAGTGGCTATGAGAGTGCGCGTGCGCGCGTTTGCCGCGCTGCGTGAGGCGTTGGGCTTCACCGAGCAGACGCTCACGCTGCCGGAAGGCGCGACGACCGCCGATGTACTGGAGCGGCTGTCCGCCGAGCATCCCGCGGCCGGGCTCGCCGGGCGCCGGTTCGCGGTCGCGGTCAACCGGGCCTTGGCCGACCGGCAGACCGCGCTGGCCGATGGTGACGAGGTTGCGCTCATCCCGCCCGTCAGCGGGGGTGTCGCCGGTGACGACGTGGGCAAGCCGTTCGAGATCGTGGACGGGCCGATCTCGCTGGACGAGGTCGCAGGCCGCGTCCTCGCGCCGGAGCGGGGCGGCGTGACCGTCTTTGCCGGGACCGTGCGCGGGATGACGGGCGCGCAGCAGACCGATTACCTGGAATACGAGGCCTACGCCGAGATGGCCGAGCCCGCGTTCGCCGCGATAGCTGCGGAGGCGCAGGCGCGCTGGCCCGACATCAGCGCGGTCGCCATCGTGCACCGGGTCGGGCGGCTCGAAGTGGGCGATGTCTCCATCGCCATTGCGGTTGCGGCTGCGCACCGCGCCAACACCTTCGACGCCTGCCATTACATCATCGACCGCATCAAGCAGGCCGCACCCATCTGGAAGCGCGAGGTCGGCCCGGACGGGTCGGCCTGGGTCGAGGGGCCGGAGTCGACGGTTACGGATTGAAGATTGCAGATTGCAGATTGAAGCAGGATGACCCAGCTTCGGTCTTCTTTCGCCGGGAGGTAACAATGGCATATCAGCGCACACCAACCAAGATTGCGATCATCGGCGGGGCCGGCGCAGTCGGCGCGAGCGCCGCGTATGCGCTCATGATGAGCGGGCTGGCCAGCGAGATCGTCCTGGTGGATGTCAACCATCGCCGCGCCGAGGGCGAGGCGATGGACCTGATGCAGGGTTCGCCGTTCGTGCAGCCGGTCACCGTGCGCGCCGGCACATACGATGATTGCCGCAACGCGCAGATCGTCGTCATTACCGCGGGCGCGGCGCAGAAGCCCGGCGAGACCCGGCTGGACCTGGTCAAGAAGAACACGGGCATCTTCCACGACATGATCCCGCAGATTGCGCAGGCCGCGCCGGAAGCCATCCTCCTGATCGTCTCGAATCCGGTGGACGTCCTGACGTATGCCGCGCTGAAGTTCTCCGGCTTCCCCCCGGGACGCGTGGTCGGCTCCGGCACCGTGCTGGACACGGCCCGGCTGCGCGCGCTCATCGGGCAGCGGCTGGAGGTGGACCCGCGCAGCGTGCACGGCTACGTGATCGGGGAGCACGGCGACAGCGAGGTTGTGGTCTGGAGCCGGACGATGGTCGCGGGGATGCCCATCCACGATTTCTGCGCGCAGCGCCACAGCACGTGCGATGCGGACATGCAGGAGGACATCGCGAACCAGGTGCGCCGGGCCGCGTACGAGATCATCGAGCGGAAGGGCGCGACCTATTATGCCATCGGCCTGGGCGTGCGCCATGTGGTCGAGGCGATGCTGCGCGACCAGAACACCATCCTGACCGTTTCGACGCAGATGACCGGGCAGTTCGGCATCTCCGATATCTGTCTGAGCCTGCCCTCGATCGTGGATCATGGCGGCGTCGAAGGCGTGCTGATGCCCGGACTGAGCGATGACGAGCTGGCTGCGCTCCGGCGCTCCGCCGACGTGCTCAAGGAAACGGCCTGCGCCGCAGGGCTGTAGCCAGCATGCGCGCAGTGGTTCAGCGGGTCAGCCGCGCGTCGGTGACGGTCGAGGGCCGGATCGTGGGGGAGATCGGCCGCGGGCTGCTCGTGCTCGTGGGTGTGACCCACGACGACACCCGCACGGAGGCCGCCTGGCTGGCCCGCAAGATTGCCGGCCTGCGCATCTTCGAGGATGACGCGGGCAAGCTCAACCGCAGCCTGGCTGATGTGGCGGGCGCGGTCCTCGTCGTCTCGCAGTTCACCCTCTACGGCGACGCGCGCCGCGGCCGCCGCCCCGACTTCCTGCGTGCAGCCCGGCCCGAACAGGCCGAACCGCTGATTGAGTACTTCGTGGAGCAGCTCAGCGAGGCGGGTCTCCCCGTCGCCACCGGCCAGTTCCGCGCCGAGATGCAGGTCGCGCTGGTCAACGACGGGCCGGTGACGCTCTGGCTGGAGACGGAACAGGTGAACGGGTGACAAGGTGAAGAGGTGAGCAGGTGAAGAGGTGAGCAGGTGAAGAGGTGACAAGGTGACGTCAGATGGCACGTGGAGTTTTCTGTCCATGATTGCAGGTCATCCCATCTCGCCACAGCCTTCGCCATCCATATCACCTGTTCACCTCTTCACTCCGTCACCCCGTCGCCCCGTCGCCGCTTCATCTCCGCCACCACCATCCCCACCAGAATGAGCGCGCAGCCGAGGAGCTGCCGCGGGCCCAACACTTCACCGATGAGCAGGAAGCTGGCGAGGCCGGCGAACACCGGCTCCGCCGCAAAGATGAGCGCGGTGTGCGTCGTCGTGGTGAACCGCTGCGCGACGGTCTGGATGCCGAACGCGGCCGCGGTCGCGAGCAACCCGGTGAACGCGACCGCGAAGACGACCTGCCCGGTCAGCGGCGCGGGCCGGTCGAACAGGGACGCGGCGAGGATGCTCAGCAGCGCGACGCCGAGCAACTGGCCGAGCGTCAACAGCAAGGGGTCGTGCCGGGGCGCGAAGTGGCCGAGCAGCAGGATGTGCGCGGCGAACGAGACCGCGCAGGCCATCACCAGCAGGTCGCCCGCCTCCACGCGCAGGTCGGCCGTCAGCGAGAGCAGGGCCAGTCCCACAGTCGCCAGGCCGACGCCCAGCCACGCGTTGCGCTCCGGCGGCTGGCGCAGGAGCACCGCGGCTGCGATGGGCACGAACACGATCGACAGGCCGGTGATGAATCCGGCCTTGGCGGGTGTGGTGAGCTGCAATCCGGCGGTCTGGAACGCGTAGCCGGCGAAAAGCGCGCTGCCCACCAGGAGGGATGGCAGGAACAGGCGCGCGAGCCGCCGCGGGTTGAGGCGCGCTACAGAGAAAGGGCCGGACGGCGCGGCGCGCGCAAGCTGCCCGCGGCGCCAGAGCACCAGCGGCACGAGCGCAACGGCAGCCACCGTGAAGCGCAGCGCCATAAAGCTGAACACCGGGAACGCGCTGACCGCGTCCTTGACCATGACGAAGGTCGCGCCCCAGATCAGCGTGACCAGGAGCAGCGCGGCGTCCGCGAGCAGTTGGCGGGTGGTGGGGGAGTGATCGGGCATGAACATTTTGGAAACCCGTTTTCGTGCGCAGCGCTGCTGCGCACGAAAACGGGTTTCTTGAAGCTATATCCGCCGCGGGCCGCCGGCCACGGAGCCGGGCACGTCGGGCAGGCCGCTGCCCGGTTCGATTTGCCCCGTTGCAGCCGCAGTGCTGACGTGCCGGGCCTCGCCGGGTTGAGTGCTCAGTTCCTTGCGTACGGTGCGCAGCAGCGCCTCGGCCTTCAGTTCGGGCAGGGTGTAACACGGGCCGCCCAGCGCAATGGCTAACTGCTCCGCCAGCCCCCGGTCGAACGCCGGATGCTCCATGTTGATGACCACGGACCGCAGATGGCTGTCGTGGATCATCTGCGCCATGCGCCCGGCTTCCTCCTGGGGTGGCATGCCTGTGACGGAGACGTTGCCCGCGCCATCCGTCAGGATGATAATGAGCGGCATGATCTCTGGATTGCGGCGCTGGGCCGCGGTGCAGACGCGATAGGCGGCGAGCAGGCCCGCGGAGAGGGGCGTCTTGCCGCCGACCGGCACGTCGCGCAGCGCGCGCTGCGCCAGCTCCACGCTCGACGTGGGCGGGAGCACGATCCGCGCTTCCTCACGCTGGAACACGATCAGCCCGACCTGGTCGCGGCGCTGGTACGCGTCGTGGAGCAGCGAGAGCACCGCGCCCTTCGTCGCCTCGATGCGCTCCGCCGCGGCCATGCTCCATGAGGCATCCACGACGAACAGCACGAGGTTGGCCGCCCGGCGCACGCGCACCTTCTTCTGCAGGTCCTGGCGCTGGACAACGAACGCGACCTTGCGCTTGGCGCGTTCGCTCATCCGGCGGCGCTGGAACGGCGCAGCCGAGCGCAGGGTCGCGTCGAAGGCGAGGTCCTCGGGCCGGCCCTGCATCGGGCGGGCGCGCACGTACCGGCCGCGCTTGCGTGCGGTCAGGGTGACGCTGCGCTTGCCCGCCGACTGCCGGGTCAGCTTGTCGAGCGGGGTGTCCAGCCGCTTCGGCTGGAAGCTGTCGCCGATCTGCACGGGGCGCTGGGCCGCAGGGCCCTGGCCCGGCTGGTGTGACTGCGCCGCGCCTTCATCGAGAGGCTGGCCGCTAGCTGAAGTTTCGGCCTGGTCAGCTAGCGGCTCGGTGCTTTTTTTACACTGGGCGCCGTCTCGCCCGCATCCGGTTTAGGCTGCATGGTGTCGGGCGGGGCTTCCGCACGCGACTTCTTCAGCCGGTCCTCGAGCTGGCCTGCGTCCAGCGAGGCTTCCTCGAACGGCTGGCGCTTGAGCCGGTGAGGCAGCGCCAGCTCCGCGGCCAGCAGGATATCCTGCTCGGTGATCGCGGGATGGCCCTGCCACGCGGCATGGGCGCGGGCCGTCTTGAGGATGACGATGTCGGCCCGGTGGCCGTCCACCTTGAACGAGGTGGTGAGCGAGGCAATGGAGAACAGGTCGCGCTGCGTGTGGTGGACGGCGGGCAGGCGGCTGCGCGCCTCGGCAATCTCCTGCGACAGGAGCATCTCGCGCGGCTCCCACTCCTGGTAGAAGCCTTCGGCGTCGGTCTCATACGCCAGCCGGCGTTCGACGATGGCGACGCGCTGCCGCGGATCGGAGATGCCGTGCATGTCCACGCACAGCGCGAAGCGGTCGAGGAGCTGGGGCCGCAGGTCGCCTTCCTCCGGGTTCATCGTGCCGACCAGCATGAACCGCGCGGGGTGGCTGAAACTGATGCCTTCGCGCTCGACCACATTGACGCCCATCGCGGCGGAGTCGAGCAGCAGGTCAACGACGTGGTCATCGAGCAGGTTCACCTCGTCCACGTACAGCAGCCCGCGATTCGCCGCAGCCAGCACGCCCGGCTCGAAGTGTCGCTCGCCGTGCTGGATGGCCTTTTCGATGTCGAGGGTGCCCACGACCCGGTCTTCCGTCGCACTGACGGGCAGGTCCACGAAGCGGGTGCGCCGGGATGTCACGGGCAGCGTCTCGCCGCGGGCCAGCCGGTCGCGGCAGTTGTCGCAGAGGGTGTCCTGGCCGTTCGGCTCGCACGCGAAGGGACAGTCCGCCACCACTTTAATCTCGGGCAGCAGCGCAGCCAGCGCCCGTGCAGCGGTAGACTTGGCGGTGCCGCGTTCGCCGCGAATCAGCACTCCACCGATGCCGCTGCTGATGGCATTGAGGATGAGGGCCCGCTTCATCTTGTCCTGGCCCACGATGGCAGTGAAAGGATAAGGTCGGATAGTAGCCACGAATAACGCTCCATGTCGGGTGCGGTCAATTACGAAGGAATATTATACCACACAGTGGTATACTCGCACTCAGGAGGCTGCGATGGATTTGACCCGACTCACCACCGAGCAGCGCAACCCGGCGACCGCAGAGATCGACCGGCTGAACGCGCTGGAGATCGTCACGCTGATCAACCGGGAGGACATCACCGTTCCCGCGGCCATCACGCCGTGCCTGCCGGTCATCGCGGCGCTGGTGGAGGCCGCGGCCGCGGCGCTGGGCCGGGGCGGCCGACTGGTCTACATCGGCGCGGGCACGAGCGGGCGACTCGGCGTGCTGGACGCGTCCGAGTGCCCGCCGACCTACGGCGTCGAGCCCGGCCTGGTCGTCGGGTTGATGGCGGGCGGCGACCTCGCGCTGCGCAACAGCATCGAGGGGGTCGAGGACGACGAGGCGCAGGGCGTGGCCGATGTGCAGGCGGTCGGGCTGGCCGCGGCGGATGTGCTGGTCGGCATCGCGGCGAGCGGCCGCACGCCCTACACTCTCGCGGCGATGCGCTATGCCCGGAGCATCGGCGCGGCAGTCGGCTGCATCGTCAACTCGCCCGGCTCACCGATGGCGGAGGTGGCGGATTTTCCGATCGTCGCGGTGACCGGGCCGGAGGTCGTCACCGGCTCGACGCGCATGAAGGCAGGGACCGCACAGAAGCTCGTGCTCAACATGATCTCGACGGCAACCATGATCCGTCTGGGGAAGGTGTACGGCAACCTCATGGTGGACGTGCAGCCGACCAACCGCAAGTTGGTCCAGCGGGCGCAAAACATCGTACGTGAGGCAACGGGGGCCAGTGCGGAGGATGCCGCGGCAGCGCTGGCGCGGTACGGCTCCACGAAGGCCGCCATCCTGGGACTGCTGACGGGGGCGGATGTGGCACGCGCGCACGAGCTCCTGGCACAGCATGGCGGGCGGCTGCGCGACGCCGTCAACGAATCGCGCCACGAATGAACGAATGACGCGTGTGGCGGGCTTGCGCGGCTACTCCTGCGTCCAGTCTTCGACGCGCAAGCCGGCGACCCGCCTGAACTCGCGCACGTTGCTGGTCACGAGCGTCAGGTCGCGGCTGAGCGCCTGGGCTGCAATCAGCAGGTCATACGGTCCGATAGGCGAGCCTGCCGCCTCGAGTCGTGCGCGTACCTTGCCGTATTGCGCGGCCGCCTCGTAGTCGAGGTCGAGGATGGCAAACGGGAGCAGGAACAGGTCCAGCGCGCGCTGGTTGCGTTCCGGCTCGCGGCTGCGCTGCACGCCGTATTGCAGCTCGGCCACTGAGACGACGGATACGCCGAGGTCTTCGGGGGTGAGGGCCATCACCCGTTGGAGCAATCCTGGCGAGCGCTGGCGGATGAGTTCGATGCAGATGTCGGTGTCCAGCAGGTATTTCACTCGAATAGGTCCTTGCGGATTTGCTGGGGCGGCTGCGCGCGCTCAGCCATGTAGTCGGCAGAGAAGAGCTCCAGGGCCTCGCGCAGCGGCTGCCAGGGATCGTCGCGCGGCAGCAGCACGATCGCGTTCCCCATCCGCTTGATGTAGACGCGATCGCCCTTGAAGCGGTAGTTCTTCGGCAGGCGGACGGCCTGGCTGTTGCCGCTGGTGAATAGGCGTGCTTGTTCCATCATGTCCTCATAGGAGTGTATATACCCCTCCGTATATACTACATCGCAATCGGTGCGGTGTCAAGAAGCATGCACGCCATGGGCGCGTTGCATACTGGGGGCGAACGCGGCCAGCGCGCATACGCGAATGGCGCTGCGGCGCTGGGCACGGATACCCGAATATCCCGCCGCGGCGCACACGATTCGCGTATTCGTGGCGCGCCAGCGCATTCGTTTATCCGCGATGGCCGCGCCCCCAACGTGAAACGCACCCGCACGCCATAACATCACTGCATCATCATTGGCAGCCAGACCCGGGGTGGGAACTGGGGCAGCGGGAATACGGCGACGATGCCGTCGAGCACGTCGGCGTCGATGTTCAGCGACGTGCTGCCCCACGTCTCGATGTGGCCGCCCGTGTACTGGCGCAGCCGCTGGTGGTTGATCCACAGGTCGTTCGACAGCCGGAGGACATCCCAGACGGTCGCCTCGGGATCGAAGTAGGTCCGGATCCAGTTGGCCGCCCAGATGGCATCCGGCGGCTCCGGCTGGTTCGTAAGCGCGCTCAGCGTCGCCCCGACCCCGTAGACGCCCGACAACTGGCCGCGCAGGTGCAACTGGGCCGTCCAGCCCGCGATGAAGGACTCCACGGCCTCATGGCATTGCACGTTGTTCGTGTCGTAGTACTCCATGTCATAATAAACGATCGACCCCCGGCCGTCCGCCTCGGTCAGCCCCAGCACGGCCAGCACATCCGCCGCATTGGCCGCCTCGCCCGCGCCCTGCCAGTATGCTACCGCGGGATTCGGGTCCATGCGTTCCTTCTGGTGGGTGTAGCAAGGAGCCTGTGGGCCGACCCAGGTCGGGATGAATGTCCAGCCCTGGCGTGCAAACTCGTGCAGCAGGGACGCGCTCAGCGCCTTGTTGCTGCACGCGCGGCTGGTGCCGCCGATGTAGAGGTTGACGGCCCGGTACGGGCTGTTGAAGCTCCAATCCATGAGCTGTTCGGGCCGCGCGACTTCGCACTTGTCGAAGCCGTGGCCGGTGACAGCGCGCCTGTGCGGCGCGGGGAGCATGGCCGGCGTGCTGGCCGCGGCAGGTGCAGCCGGGTCCGGCAGGGTGTAGACAGTAGAAGGCTCCACACCCGCGGGCAGCGGCAGGTCCGTCCACGTCCTGCCGCCGTCCGTCGTCCGGCGCAGGCCATGCGCCAGCGTGCAGCGGCTCGCTGTCCGGTCGCACTGGCCGCGGCCGTAGGCTGCCCAGGCTGTCCCGTCATCGGCCCGCTCGACGCGCGCCGTGTCCTGCCCGGTCATCCCTGCTTCCTCTGCGGCCTCGGTGGCTGAGAGGCGCTGCCACGTTCGTCCGCCGTGGGCGGTGCGATACGCTTCCTCGCCAGTCGGTCCGCCCGTCACATAGCCAACCTGCGCACTCGTGAAGCGCACCGGTTCGCCCAGCGGCAGGGCCAGCCGCTCCCACGTCAGGCCGCCATCGGTCGTGCGGAACAGGTCGCCGGTGCTGAAGTTGCTGCTGGTCAGGTGTTTGACGACGAGCCAGCCGTGCAGCGCATCCAGCCGTTCGAGGTACAGCGCACCGGGGTAGTTGCCCGCCTCGCCTGGGGCAAAGAGGTCGAGCCGAGCCTGCTCCCACGTCTGGCCGGCGTCGCGCGTGCGGGCCAGCGTGTAGCGCGCGGCGCCGTCTGCGGCGGGGACTGTCGTTACGAGCCAGCCGGCCCCGCCATTCACGAACGCGGCTGCGCCCGGCCCGGCTGCTACGATTCCCTCCGGCGTGATGTCGCGCCACTGCGCGCCCGCGGATTCGGTCCAGTACAGCCGCCCGTCCATCAGCAGCCAGCCTTGCGCGGCTGTGACCGGGCCGAAATCGTCGATGCCGCCCTGGGCTGCTGCAGCCGGGGCCGAGAGCCCGGCCAGCGCCAGCCAGGCGGCAAGGGTGAATGTCGTTAGTAAGCTCACATTCGCTCCTGGGTGATGGGTGGGGCTACCTCAGAGTGTAACCACGGAACACACGGACCATGCGGAAGAATGTTCTGACGATAAGTCCTTGACATCGTGCGCGCCGGCGCGAGTTCCATCCATCATGTGATTTGCGCCTGGCCTTGTAAGGGGTGCTACATTGCGCAGCAACTTTTTCCCATAGACTGGGGATATGTATTCGTTTTATGGCATACACAATGGAGGTGTTACATGGCAGTCGTGAAAGTCGTGGAACTTCTGGCCCAGTCGCCGGACGGCTGGGAAGCGGCAACCCGGGAAGCGTTGCGCGTGGCGTCGAAGACGCTCCGCAACATCCAGAGCATCTATGTTGAGAACATGCAGGCCGTGGTAGAGAACAACGAGATCACGGCCTATCGCGTGAACGTCAAGGTGTCGTTCAAGGTCGAGGAATGACGTGACAAGGTGACCGGGTGAAGAGGTGACAAGGTGACAAGGTGATGTGGACGGGCAGGGCCTCCGCAATATACGCATGACCTGCGATTGTGGATAGAAGGCTCAACCTACCACTCAACAGTCACCTTGTCACCTCTTCACCTTGTCATGCAGTTCGTCCCACCAACTGCGGCTGCTCCAGCGGGCCGAAATTCACGTTCAGCTTGGCATCCATGGTTACGGTATCGCCGTCGAACCGGCAGGTCAGCGTCCGGCTGAACGGTGTGCCGTAGTAGCATAGCTGCGCCAGGTAAGTGTCTGCCGCGGTCCACGCACCCGCAGCTACAACGGGCATAACCATGCCTCGCAACGCGGGCGCTATTCCGCGCACCCATGCGCCTTCACCGATCGTCACCGGATACGCTCCCGTCACAGCGCTCAAAGTCAGTACCGGCTGCGGGCCGCTGAAGTCGAACGCCAGCGCGGCCAGCCCATCCGCGTTCTGCGGCAACGCATAGCAGCGCCCCGACACCTGCGCGGCCAGCGGCGGGGTGGGCAGGCCGGACGGGATCGGCAGCGCCAGCCCGGCCAGGCGCTCCCGCAACTGCCGTTCGGCTGCGGGAGCGGCGGGCCGCGCCTTCTCTTCCGCCGCGGGCAGGATGTGCTCCCAGATAGCATCGAGGACGGCCTGCATGTTGCTCACGCCGGAGGTCATCGCCATCACCATATCCTGCTCCGGCATGACGATACAGTACTGGCCGAACGCACCGTCGCCTCGGAACGCATTGTGGCGGCAGCGCCAGTACTGGTAGCCGTAGCCTTGCGCCCAGTCGCTCGCGGGGTCCGTGCCGTTGGGCACCTGGCGGGCCGTCGCCTCGGCCACCCACGCGGCGGGGATGATCTGCCGGCCCTGCCACATGCCGCCCTGCAGGAGTGTCTGGCCGAAGCGCGCGATCTCCTCCGTCCGCAGGAACAGACCCCAGCCGCCCGTGCAGATGCCGTCGGGCGTCAGTTCCCATTCCGGCGTCGGGATGCCGAGCGGCTCGAACAGCCGGGGGCGCAGGTAGTCCACGAGTCGCTCGCCCGTCAGCCGTTGGACGATGGCCGAGATGACGTTGGACGCCTGGCTGTTGTACAGGAAGTGCGTGCCCGGCTTGTACTTGACCGGCGCAGCGAGGAACGCGCGCGTCCAGTCGCCGGCATCACGGTCAGGCTGCGGCTCGACCGCGTGGCCCGTGGTCATGGTCAGCAGGTCGCGCACGCGCATCGCGGCGAGATTCTTGCTGACCCGCTTGGGCAGCAGGTCGGGGAAGAACGATACGACCTGGTCATCCACGGACAGCCGGCCCTCGTCCACGGCGAACCCGCAGGCAGTTGACGTAAAGCTCTTGGTCAGGGAGAACAGCATGTGCGGGATATCCGCCGCATAGGGGTGCCACCAGCCTTCGGCCACGACGTGCCCGTGGCGTAACAGCATCAGGCTGTGCAGCTCGAGGTCCTGGCTTGCGATGGTGTCCAGGAACGCGAGGACGGCTGCGGACGGGATTCCCTGCGCCTCGGGCGCAGAGCGGGGCAGTGTATTGTCGGTCATCGATGACCCCCTTTGACAGACTCGCTTGGAGAAACCCGCTTTCTCACAGAAACCGGGTTTCTGAAGGGATTATATTCCTCCCGCCGCAAACCCGCGAATCGGATCAGCAGCCGTTCTACTGGAACCCTGCTGGCCGGTCTGCCGTCATACTGACAAGTGTGCCAGCCCGGACCGACGTTCTGGCCCGAACGCAACTACGTCGCCGGGCTGCCACCCTATTCCTCTATGTGGAGGCGCAGATGAAACGTCCTGTTGTTCTGAGCGTGCTGGCGTTGACCACCCTGTTGCTGGCAGCGTGCTATCCGCCACCCTACGCACCTGCCACTCCATCGCCAATCGCCCTGGCAACCGCAGCACCGACGCCGGCAGAGGCAGCGGCGGTCGTAGCCGCTGTTCGCGCGGAAACGCAGACCGAACACCTCTCGCCCGATGGCCGCTGGCGCGCCGTGGTCTATACTTATCCCTGTGTAGAGATCGAAGGCGTGCGGCTGGCGTATGATGAGCTGCGGCTGATCAGCGTGGACTCCGGCACAGATCCGCTCATCGCGCACCAGTTGCAGAACTGCGAGGGGCTGGGCGCCTCCGGATTAGCGGGCCAGTTCTGGTCGGCCAACAGCCGCTACTTCTACTATACGGATGCGCGGTATGGCGTGCCTGACGGCGGCTGCAGGCCCTTCACGCCGCCTACGTTCCGCCTGGATCCCGCCATGCTCGCGGCGCAGCCGCTCGGCAGCGGCCCGCGCTCGCCCGACGGGACGCGCCTGGCCGCCTGGCAGGACGGCGAGTTGGTCGTCTGGGACCTGGAGACCGGCGCGGCGGAGCATGTCTCACCCCTTGATTCAGCCAACGTGCAGGGGGCTATCGCTTGGTCGCCCGACGGGCAGTCGCTGGTCTATCTGCAGACCGAGAACCCCTGCCCGCCCAGCGGCCGTGCGATCATCACGCGAATTAACCTGCCTGGCCTGGAGCAGTCCGTGGTGCTCGATACCGCCGAACTCGATCAGCAGCCGCGCTTCTATCTCGGCCTCGCCTGGGATGCAGCCGACACCCTGCGCCTCGTGGCTGAAGAGGGCGCGGAGTGGCGCCTGGACCTGACGACCGGCGCGCTGACGAAGTGACAAGGTGAAGAGGTGAACAGGCGAACAGGCGAACAGGTGAAGTGGCGATGTGGGAGTCGAGGCTTCAGCCGGTTTGGCCGTGTGTTCACGTTCACCACCTGACCGGCTGAAGCCTCGACTCCAGGTGCACCCGTTCACGGTCCCGATGTCGCTTGCATCTGAGGATGCGAGCTCCTCACCTGTTCTCCCGTTCACCTCTTCTCCTGTTCTCCTGTTCGCCCGTTCCCCTCTTCATCGGTTCACCCTAGCCAATTGGACACGAACGGCATTGTCTCCTAAAATAGGAGTTTGGGCCTGCTAGATGGCCCGTGACGGACGACGACGTCTGTGTGCTACCCTGTGGAGGAAGTGAGTGAAGAGTTTAGGAGTCATCTCCGTTTATCCGACCCCTGATCCCAAGATCGCCCGCCTGACCGAGCTGGCCTACAATCTCTGGTGGAGCTGGCACCCGGCAGCCCAGGCGTTGTACGAAGAAATCGACCCCGAACTATGGAAGCGTGTTAACCATAACCCCGTGAAGTTCCTGCGCCTGGTCAGCCAGCGCCGGCTCGACCGGGCCGCGGCAGATTCGGCCTACCTGGCCCGCTACCGCGCGGTCATGGACGCGTTCGACGACTATATGTTCCCGCCCAATGGTACAACCTGGTACGCGCGCAATCATCCCGACCTCGGGGACAGGCTGATCGCCTACTTCTCGGCGGAGTTCGGCCTGCACGAATCGCTGCCCATCTACTCCGGCGGCCTGGGCATCCTCGCCGGCGACCACTGTAAGGCTGCCAGCGACCTGGGCCTGCCGTTTGTCGGCGTGGGCTTTCTCTACCCGCAGGGCTATTTCACCCAGCATATCGACGCAGACGGCCGCCAGCAGGCCCTCTACGAGAAGCTCGACTTCGCAGAAGTGCCCGCCAAACCGGCGCGCGACGCCAACGGCGACCAGATCATCATCGCCGTGGACCTGCCGGGCCGCAAGGCCTACGCGAAGGTCTGGACGATCCAGGTTGGCCGCGTCCCGATTTACCTGATGGACACCGATGTCGAGCAGAATGCGCCGGCGGATCGGGAGCTGTCCGCCCGGCTGTACGGCGGCGACCAGCAGGTGCGCATCTCGCAGGAGGTCATCCTGGGCATCGGCGGCGTCCGTGCGCTGCGCGCCCTGGGCCGCCACCCGCACGTCTGGCATCTCAACGAGGGCCATGCCGCCTTCCTCCAGCTGGAGCGCATTCGCGAGTTCGTGCAGGAGAAAAAGCTGTCGTTTGATGCGGCGCTGTGGGCCGCGCGGGCGGATTCGTTGTTCACCACCCACACGCCCGTGCCCGCGGGCAACGACGCCTTCTCGTTCGACCTCATGGATCGTTTCTTCGGCGGGTTCTGGGGCCAGATGGGGCTGGACCGCGAGCGGTTCCTGGAGCTGGGCCGCCACGAATATGCCTGGGGGCCGCAGTTCAGCATGACGGTGCTGCCCCTGCACACCACCGGCCTGGCGAACGGCGTCAGCCGCCTGCACGGCGAAGTGTCCCGCAAGATGTGGCAGAGCCTGTGGCCCGACACCCCTGCGCCCGAAGTGCCCATCGACCACGTGACCAACGGTGTGCACACCGACACCTGGGTGCATCCCGGTATGGCTGCGCTGTTCGACCTGTATCTCGGGCCGCGCTGGCGCGATGCGGTCGATCAGCGCGGGACCTGGGCCGGTATCAGCGACATTCCCGACGCGGACCTGTGGGCGCACCACAATCGGGCTAAGGCGCAGATGCTCGCCCTTGTGCGCGAGCGACTGGCCGTCCAGTTGATGGAAGTTCACGCTGCGCCCGCAGAGGTCAATGCGGGCGCGCGTGCGCTCGACCCGCGGGCCCTGACCGTCGGCTTCGCCCGCCGCTTCGCGACGTACAAGCGGGCCACGCTGTTGTTCCAGGACCAGGAACGGCTCAAGCGGCTGCTCAACAATCCGGATCGGCCCGTGCAACTGATCTTCTCGGGCAAGGCCCATCCTGCGGATGAGCCGGGCAAGGCCTTTATCCAGGCCATTTACCAGATGAGCCGCAAGCCGGGCTTTGCAGGTAAGATCGTGTTCGTAGAAGACTACGACGCCAATATCGCCCGCCACCTGGTATCCGGCGTGGATGTGTGGCTCAACAACCCGCGGCGGCCGCTGGAAGCCAGCGGCACCAGCGGCCAGAAGGCCGGGCTGAACGGCATCCCGAATTTCAGCGTCCTCGACGGCTGGTGGAGCGAGGGCTATGACGGCACAAACGGCTGGGCCATCGGCGCAGAGCGGCAGTATCCCAACGAGGCCGCGCAGGACGAGGCCGATGTCCTCTCGCTGTACGCGATCCTGGAGGACGAGATTGTGCCGTTGTACTATCAGCGCGACGAGAACGGCATCCCGCGCGGCTGGGTCGCGAAGATGCGCGCCTCGATCCAGACGGTTGCACCGGACTACAGCCTGGACCGGATGCTGAAGGACTACGTGAACAAGTTCTACATACCGGCGGGCTATCTCGGCACAATCGTGCGCGCGGACGACTTTGCCGGTGTCCACGAACTGAACGAGTGGGAGCAGCGGGCGCGCGCGGGCTGGCCGCAGGTCGGCGTGACCGCCTCCGGCCCGGAACGCGGGGAGATGACCGTGACGCGGCCGCTGCACGTGCGCGCGACCGTCCGGCCCGGCCCGCTGGCACCGGATGACCTGGCCGTGGAGCTGGTCTACGGCCACGAGCAGGACGGCCAGATGGTCGACGCGACCGCGCTGGCCATGGAGCGGGTGGATGACCCGGCGGCTCCGGCCGGCGCGCTGACCTATGAAGCCGAGTTCCATACGGCGGAGAGCGGCAAGTTTACGTATGGCGTGCGGGTGCGTCCCAGCCACGCCAACCTGCCCAACCCGTTTGTCCTGGGCCTCGTCCGCTGGGCGTAGACGGGTTACAGGTTTTGAGGTTACAGGTTACAGGTTTGCCCGTCAGTTACCTTGCTCGCCACAACAAACCTGCAACCTGTAACTTGTAAACCTGTAACTTGAAAACCATGACTATTCAAACTGACCTCGGCCAACTGAGCGATCGCGAGCTGGAGGTGCTCAAGCTCGTCGCGACGGGCGCCACCAACCAGCAGATTGCGCGCGCGCTCGCCATCAGCCCCAATACTGTCAAGGTTCATCTCCGCAACATCTTCGAGAAGCTGGGCGTTCAATCGCGGACGGAGGCCACGATGGAGGCCGTGCGCCGCGGCTGGGTGCCTGTCAGCAGCGCGGTCCTTACCGACGCGGCTGTGCTGCGCCCGCCGGAACCGGTCCCGCCCGCCATCCCGCTGGCCGAAGCGCCTGCGCGGCCCGCGCTCACGCCGTGGCACCGGGCCTACTTCATCCTCGCGCTTGTTGTGGTGATCGTGGCGGCGCTCGCGCCGGTCTGGTGGCAGGGGACGACGCGCGCGGCACCGAGTACGCCGTTCTCCGACCGCGGCCAGCCGCAGGCGGATCGCGCGCCGCGCGTGGATGTCGCGCGCTGGAGTGCGATCGCCGCGCTGCCCACCGCGCGCAGCCGTCTGGCCGTTGTGGTGGCAGAGGGCAAGATCTACGCCATCGGCGGGGAGAATACCGCGGGCGTGACGGGCGAGATGGCGGTCTACGACCCCGCCAGCAACGGCTGGCTCCCCGGCCCGCGCAAGCCGACCCCGGTTGCTAACGTCTCAGCGGTGACGCTGAACGGCCGCATCTACGTGCCCGGCGGCTCGACGGCCACCGGCGGGGTCACGAATGTGCTGGAAGTGTACGATGTGGCCGCGGGCGCCTGGCGCGCCGCCGCGCAACTGCCCCGACCGGTCGCAGGCTATGCCCTGGCCGCGGTGGACGGCAAGGTGTACCTGTTCGGCGGTTGGGACGGCCAGCAGTATCGTGCTGAGACGCACATCTATGATCCGGCGGCGGAGGCCTGGACCGAGGGCGTGGCGCTGCCGGCGCCGCGCGCGTTTGCCGCGGCCGCGGCCCTGGACAAGCGCATCTTTGTGGCGGGCGGGTTCGATGGGCAGGCGGAGATGAGCGAAGTGCTGGCCTACAACACCGCAGCAGGACCGGCTGACGCGACGCCCTGGTCGCTGCACAGCCCGCTCAGCCAGCCGCGCGGCGGGCTGGGGTTGGCTGTCGTGGGCACACGGCTCTACGCGGTCGGCGGGGGCTGGCAGTCGAACCTGGCCTACAGCGAGCAGTACGACTCTCGACTCGACGCCTGGTCGAAGTTCGGCACGCCCATCGTGGGCCACTGGCGCAACCTGGGGCTGGCGGCTTGGGATGGCCGGCTCTATGCCGTCGGCGGCTGGAGCGGGACATACCTGGACACCCACGAGCAGTACCAGGCGCTCCTCCGCCAACTGCTGCCCATCGGCGGGAGCAGCCGTTAGCGTGACAAGGTGACAGGGTGACAAGGTGACGGAGTGAACAGGGGAAGAGGAGAACAGGAGAACAGGTGAGATAGCACTGCCGGTGCAAACGCTTCTATTCGAAGGAACACCATGACAGGTAAGATTTCGACGCACCAGGACCTGGAGGTGTACCGCCGGGCATTTGAGGCAGCCTCTCAAATCTTTGAGCTTTCGCGTGCGTTTCCGAGGGACGAAACATACTCGTTAACTGATCAGATCAGGCGGTCATCGCGCTCCGTCTGTGCCAATTTGGCGGAAGCATGGCGCAAGCGCCGTTATGAGGCGGCGTTTGTGAGCAAGTTATCCGACGCAGAAGGTGAAGCGGCTGAGACACAGGTTTGGCTCGAATTCGCTGTCAAATGCGGCTATCTCGAAACAGATGTTGCAGCGGCCCTGTACCGCGAGTACAACATCATTCTGGGTACGATCGTGGGCATGATCATCCATCGAGAGAAGTGGGTGCTGCCGAAGACGTGAACGGGTGAAGAGGTGAACAGGGGAGCAGGAGAACAGGGGAGCAGGAGAACAGGGGAGCAGGAGAACAGGGGAGCAGGAGAACAGGGGAGCAGGAGAACAGGTGAAGAGGTGATGCGGAATGGTAGACCGAATCTTCATTCGAACTTGTCGGCTCAGACCCTCCACCGAAAGCTCGTACCCCTCCACATCCCCTGTTCACCTGCTCCCCTCTTCACCTGTTCTACAACGCCGGCCGCGCCAGCTTCTGAATCTTCGGCAGCGTCTCGCGCCAGGTAATCAGCGACAGGCCGAGCTTCTGGCGGAGCTGGTCGGCAGGCATCCCGTTGCGGTAGTCGCGCACCGCGCACGTCCAGCGAAGCTGCTCGAACGACACCCCGCCCTTGATCTCCGCCAGCGTCGCGGCTTCCTCCAGCACATATTCCAGGTTACGCGCCGTACACTCGAACAGGTACTCCTTCGGCTGATACTCCCGCAGATATTGCCGGTAGACGGCGGTAAAAGTGGGGCCGAGCGCCAGCTTGCGCTCCTTGAGCGTCTTGCGCGGGTCCAGGTAGCGCACGTAGAGCACGGGGGCCTGGGTGTTGGACAGGTCGATGTGCTCCAGTTTGATCTCCATGCACTCGCCCTTCTTGATGCCCGTCTGGAGCAGCAGGGTTATCAGCAGATAGGGCCGGGAATCGGGCTTGGCGGCCCACAGCAGGTCGCGTGTGACGCGCAGCAGGTCGTTGATCTGGCTGTCGTAAAGCAGTTCGGGCAGGGGGGTGGTCGGGTGCTCGTGAATCAGCGGCGCCGCGGGGTCTGTCCGGATCACCTCGCCCTGGGCCAGCCAACCAAAGAACACCTTGAGCGTCGTCAGCCGCCGCGCATAGGACTTCGGACTGCACGGCACCCCGCGGTCCGAACGCATCCAGACGAGGAACTGTTCCAGGTCCGCCTGGCTGATGGAGCCGACCGGCTTGTTGGCGGCCATGTACTTCGTCAGCAGGCGCAGGTCAGCCTGGAAGGCCTTGACCGTATTGTCCGAGAACCCCTGGCGCACCATATGGCCGTGAAACGCCGACATCGCCGCAGCCAGCGACGATTGGGCAGCGAGCTCAACCGGCACAGAGGCGACGGGCCGCGTCATCTCCCCGGCTGTACCGCGTCCGCGTTGGCCGTCTGCAAAGAGATCGAGCTGCTCATCAGTCATGGGACTATCCTCCGTGGGCCTGCATTGGGCCGGTTTCGTATAGTGGGTAAATATAGATTATCAGCAGACGCACGCTTTGTCAAACGGCCCTTGTCGGTCGGGCGCGTTTCATACTGGGGGCGAACGCGGCCAGCGCGCATACGCGAATGGCGCTGCGGCGCTGGGCACGGATACACGAATATCCCGCCGCGGCGCCCACGATTCGCGTATTCGTGGCGCGCCAGCGCATTCGTTTATCCGCGATGGCCGCGCCCCCAACGTCAAACGCACCCTTGTCGGGGGACGTCTTTTGTGCCATAATGACCGCGTACCTTAACTCGCGTCAGGAGGCGTCAAATGTCAAGGGACTATGCCGCGATTCAGAAGCTGCTGGGCAGCGACGCAGAACACTTGCTTGGCTTCGCGACCCCGAAGGTGAGCAAGGAGTCGCTGACTCTGCCGGGCCCGGATTACGTGGACCGTGTGTTTGCGCATACCGACCGTACGCCCCAGGTGCTGCGGAGCATGGCGTGCATGTTCGGGCATGGGCGGCTGGCGCACACGGGGTATCTCTCCATCCTGCCGGTCGACCAGGGCATCGAGCATTCCGCCGGTGCATCGTTCGCGCCCAATCCGATGTATTTCGATCCCGAGAACATCGTCCGGCTCGCCATCGAAGGCGGCTGCAACGCGGTCGCATCCACATTCGGCGTGCTGGCGGCAGTGGCGCGCAAGTATGCGCACAAGATTCCCTTCATCGTGAAATTCAACCACAACGAGCTATTGACCTATCCCAACAAGTTCGACCAGGTCTTCTTCGCGCAGGTGCGCCAGGCGTGGGACCTGGGCGCCGTTGCAGTGGGCGCGACCATCTACTTCGGCTCGGCGGAATCCACGCGGCAGATTACCGAGGTCAGCGAGGCGTTTGCAGAGGCCCACGAGCTGGGCCTGGCGACGATCCTCTGGTGTTACACGCGCAATAGTCAGTTCAAGACAGGCGGGGTGGATTATCACACCGCAGCCGACCTGACCGGGCAGGCGAACCACCTGGGCGCGACCATCGGGGCGGACATCATCAAGCAGAAGCTGCCGGAGCTCAACGGGGGGTATAAGGCGCTCCGGCTGACGGACAGCGGCTATGGGAAGCTCGACGAACGCATGTATACCGAGCTGTCGTCCGACCATCCCATCGACCTGACGCGCTACCAGGTCATCAACAACTACATGGGGCGCATCGGTCTCATCAACTCCGGCGGTGCATCGGGCAAGGACGACCTCGCGCAGGCCGTGCGGACGGCGGTCATCAACAAGCGGGCGGGCGGCATGGGCCTCATTAGCGGCCGCAAGGCGTTCCAGAAGCCGATGGGCGATGGCGTCGAGCTGCTCAACGCGATCCAGGATGTGTATCTGTGCGCGGATGTGACGGTGGCGTGACGATTGCGGATTGAAGATTGAAGATTGAAGATTATAGCGGCATCCTGAGCGGGTGGACGGCGCAATGCTGACGACGGCGCATGGTCAGTCGAAGGATGCGGGACGCCAGCGTAACGCTGTGCGCCTCGCCCGCCTGCTCATCGCGATCGTCCTGGCGTGGAACGTGCAGTGCGCGCTGGCGTTCATCATCGCGCCGGACGCATACGCGCCGGGGTTCGAGCTGGCCGGCGCGCCGGGCAGTGCGGCCGTCCGGGGGATGGGGGTGCTGTTCCTCATGTGGAACGTGCCTTACGTCGTCGCGGTCAGCCATCCGCTGCGGCGCCACGTCTCGTTATACGAAGCTCTCGCCATGCAGACCATCGGCCTGCTGGGCGAGAGCTTCATCTATCTGAAGCTGCCTGCTGCGCACGCGGTTGCACGCGGGAGCATCGCCCGGTTCATCGCGTTCGACGGGGCCGGAGTGGTGTTGCTGGCGCTGGCGGTCGTGCTGGTGCGCCGCGATCTCACGCAAAGACGCCGAGAACGCCAAGATGTCGTTAGCGCCAACTAGCAGGGGTGGGAGCCATGCGGTTGTAGAGCCACCTCACCCAGGGGCCCCGGTCGCGCCAAACGGCCTATCCTCGACCCGCTGACCGGCGCTGCACGGCAGCCTCCGCTTCCGTTACACTCCAAGCATCAGTGCCAGCTGAACCACCCCACTTCTGAGGTCAAGCATGAAACTGTTTCTCGTGAGCCTGTTGGTTCTTCTCGCCATCGGCGGGATGACTGTGACGCCTGCCTTTGCGATGGACTCTTGTGACCACGAAATGGCGCACGCCCCGACGATTGCGGGCCTGGCAATGCATGTCGAGCACGCCTATGAGATGGGCCACATTGACAATCCCGGCGTCCGGACCGCCTTGCTGGCGCTCCTCGACAACGCGAGCCGGGCAGCGGAAAAGGGCACGGTCGCACAACAGGTGCAGGCCCTGGAGACCTTCATCCAGTTCGTCGAAGCCCAGTCAGGCAAGCACATCGCGGCAGATTGCGCCGCGCATCTTGTGATGCATGCCGGGCATGTCATCATGGCTTTGCAAGGGCAAATGTAGGCCGGCACGACGTGAAACCGCCTGTCAACCAGAGTGAAGGTTGGCAGGCGGTTTCACGTCTATCCGAAAAGGGGTAGCTTAGTCCCTTGTGGGCGTACTAACGGGCACAAGGCCCTAGACTACGACTTTTCGGATAGACGTTTAAATTAACTTACTCCGCTTTCACTTCCTCGATCAGCCAGTACTCGCGGCCCGCGCTGTCGCGGCCCAGGTGTCCGTAGTCGACGAGCGACCGCCGCAGGTACGACGTGTCGGGATTCAGCTTCGCCAGGTACTCGTTGATCTGCTTCTCCGTGTAGCGCGCGGCAGGATCCAGCTCCTGCACCATACGCTTCGCCACGTAGCGCACGATGATCTCCATCTTCTTCGGTTGGGCCGGGAAAGACTTGATGCGCCCGTCCGCCGTCGTGAAGTTCGCCACGATTTTTTCGTCAAATGCGTCCATGTTCACCTCTGCTGCCAGCTTCGGCAGTTCCTTTCGATCCGTCAACTGTGCCGCAATCTTGTGCATCTTGTCCAGCCTGAGTGTGTACACGCTGTAGTATCCCTGCGCCTCAGCCGACACCAGCCCGGCATGAACGAGGTACGACAGGTGGTGTGAGACCGTGGACTCACTCAGTTCCAGCAGGGCCGCGAGCTGTTCGCCGGTGTACGACCGCTGCGCCAGCAACCCCACGATGCGCAGCCGCTTTGGCTCCGCCAGGGCCTTGAAAAACTCCTGCAATTCATCGAACATCGTGCCTTTCGTCATAGGCATCTCCTCGAACTGGTTCGATAACAATAGAACTGATTATATGGAATTCGCAGGGGCTGTCAAATCCGAGGCTGACGGACGTGGCTCTGCACCGTTACGATGGAATCGTTCGATGAAGTACGGGTAGAGCTGGGTGGCGTTCGTCACCCGACTTACATCGAGGGGAGCTTCCGGTGGGGTGAGAAAGAAGGGGTATTCCTGCGCGCCGCCGATGCCGCCGTGGGTGGCAGATTGCTCTTCGAAGGTGACGATCCGGCCAAAGGTGTTCCACGCGCCGATGAGCACCAGGTCGCCGCTGTGCGGATAGCTGAGCAGGCGGGCGACGTCCGCACAGCTCTGCTCAGGCTCCGCCAGGCCGTGCGGCAGGCGGTCGGGCGTCAGGCCGGCAGTTCCGCGTGGGGTCACGACGACGGGCCGGCCCGCCTCCAGCCCCAACACCAGGCCGATGCCGGGATGGTCGTTGAGCCGATCGATCAGGTCCGGATAGAGCAGTGCCAGCTCGCTGACCTCCATCCTTTCGTCGCTGACGCGGAAGTAGATGTGGGCCAGATTGCCGGAAGCGCGCACGATGACATCGGCCCCGCGCGCGAAGTCGTAGCTGTCTTCCATCTCGGCGGGCGCCGGCGGCAGACGGCGATCCAGGCGGCGGCGCAGCGCACGGGCCAGGCGCTGACCGCGCGGTGTCAGGTGCGCTTCGATGCCCTGCAGCTCGTCCTGCAGCCAGCGGGCCTCATCGCCGGAGATGTCGGCTTCCGTGCTGCCCCAGCCCGTGCGCGGGCCGGCCTCATCCCACATGACCGAGGCCCGGACGCATTCGGCCACGAACTGGCCGAGCGGCTTCTTCGGGTCGATCCGGCGCAGCGGAATAGCAGGCGTCATGCCGTGGTCGGAGCAGATATAGAGCTCGGTCTGCGGGGCGTAGCGCCGCCGCAGGTGGTCGATCTGCCGGATGTATCCGTCGATGCGGCGCAGGGCACGCAGCGCCTCGCTGCCCAGCGGCCCGTCGACGTGCGCAATCTCGTCATACCCGTAGAAGTTGACATAGATGCGCGCGACCCCGCGGAAGACATCGAGCAATACGCCGAACGTCTGGATTTCACCGAAGACCACATTGGTCAACACCTGGAGCACCGGCTGGATCAGCGTCAGGCGGCGGCGCAGACCGCTGCGCACCCACAGCGCGAGGGTGCGTACGAGATCGCGCGCCAGCTCATACACGCTGAGTGCGATGATGCGGACGATGCGCCAGGGGATGAGCGCGAACAAGAGCGCCCAGCCCAGGCCGCGCAGATGTTCGAAGAAACGCTGGCGGCCCATGCTGGATAGCGTGAAGAGCGCCAGCCGGGCATCGCCGTCGAGCAGGTTCGTGTAGCTAGAGCCGCCCGCGAGGATGCCAATGCGACCGTCAGACGCCCGCTCCTTGATACGTTCTGCGAAGAAGGGCGACTTGCAGTGGGGCGCAAGGCCGGTGTCCTTTTCGTACCAGCGAAACGCCGGGATGTCCCAGTTATCGCCGTACATCAGGCCCGCCTGCACCGCGGGCGTGCTGCTCGGCAGCCCGCAACGCCAGCGTTGGAGCCGGTAGCCCTGCGCCATGAACCGCTGGAGGGTGGGTGCGTAGCCCCTGGCCAGCGCCTGGAGCAGGTACTCGTGCGCCAGCCCATCGATCTGAATGATGATGAAGCGCCGCGTTGCGCCGTCCTGTGCTGCCATGGCCCCGCGATAGGGCCGCCCGGTCAACCAGGAGAAGAGCAGGGCAAAGAACGCAGCAATTTCCGTGAGCCAGCGCGGCATGATGGCGCGTCCCCCTACGGTGACAAGGTGAAGAGGTGAAGAGGTGACAAGGTGAGTGTGGATGGGTGGGTTTTGCCGTTGAGGGCACGACTCGGAATAATGGATAGAAGCCTCAACCGGCAACTCGACATCACCTTGTCACCATGTCACCCGGTCACCATGTCACCCCGTCACCCCGTCACCTCTTCACCTTGTCAGCCGTCACGTGCAGCGCGGCCATCGCCTCGGCCACGCGGCGCATCGAGCCGAGCGTCACGATGCCGACGGCCCGGCCATCTTCTATTACGACGGCCACGGGTTGAAGTTGCATGCGCTGTTGCGCGGCGGCCAGCGTCTCATCCGGGGTGAGTTGCACCCACTCCCGCGCGATGTGCTGGCTGAGACGGGCCGCCGGTCCCGCGGTCCGGACGGCGGTGAGCAGGTCGGTGCGTGTAGTCAGGCCGACCAGGCGGCCCCCGTCGAGCACCAGGAAAGTGGACTGGGAGACGGGCGCGATCTGTCCGATGACCTCACCGAGCGTCTGAAGTGCGTAGAGGCGGATGCCGAGCGGCTGCATGGCCTGGCGCACCGTGAGGCCTCGCAGCGCGTCGATCGTCGTCGCTTGTTGGCGCTCCTGCCAGGCCGATGCAAATACGAATAGCGCCACCAGTCCGAGGAACAACTGGCCCGTCAGCAGGGCCACCGTGCCCATGATGACGGCGATGATCTGGCCGATCAGCGAGGCGATGCGCGTAGCCAGCGCGGTGGGCAGGATGGCCGCCAGCAGCGAGCGCAGGAGCCGCCCGCCGTCCATCGGGAAGGCGGGGATGAGGTTGAACAGCGCGAGCAGGGCATTGTTGGCTGCCAGCATCAGGACGAGCGATTGCACCGACATGCTCGTGAAGAAGCGTTCGAGCCGCCAGGGCGCGCGGGCGAACTGGCCGAACGTGTCCGGGCCGATCCAGAGGAGCGCGAGCAGCCCCAGTCCGACCGCAAGCATGACGTTCATGGCCGGGCCGGCCGCGGTGATGAGGAACTCCTGGTACGGCTTCTCCGGCATGCCCGCGATGCGTGCGACGCCGCCGATGGGCCAGAGCGTGATATCGTGGACCTTGACGCCGAAGAGCTGCGCGACGAGGCTATGGCCCAACTCGTGCAGGATGACGCAGGCGAACAGCAGCACGGTGAAGCTCACCATGAAGACGACCCCGCGCAGCCAGTCGCCCTGGCTGCCGCTCCAGCCCAGCCACGCGGCCCAGGCCAGAATCAGCAGAAAGCTGGCGTGGATGCGCACGGGGATACCCCGCACGGTGAGAATTTTCACTGACGCCGCCATTGTACCTCCCTGAGAAGAGGTGAACAGGTGAACAGGTGAGCAGGTGATGCTGGAGTCGAGGCTTTAGCCGGTCAGGTTGTCTACCAGCAAACATGGCCTCAACGGCATAGGCTGCAATCGCGATGTCACCTGTTCACCTCGTCACCTCTTCACCCCGTCACCTCTTCACCCCGTCACCCCGTCACGCCGTCGCCCCACCGGAATTGCAGCGCATGCATCCGGCGGTAGAGGCCGCCTTCCCGGTTGACCAGGTCCGCGTGCCGGCCCTGCTCCACCACCCGGCCGCCGTCGAGGACGACGATCCAATCTGCATTCGTAATCGTGCTCAGCCGGTGGGCGATGACGAATGTCGTACGGTCGCGCATCAGCCGCTCCAGCGCTTCCTGGACGGCTTGCTCCGACTCGCTGTCGAGCGAGGACGTCGCCTCATCCAGGATCAGGATGCGCGGGTTCTTGAGCAGCGCGCGGGCAATTGCCACTCGCTGCCGCTGGCCGCCGCTGAGCTTGACTCCGCGCTCGCCCACGGGCGTGGCATAGCCTTGCGGCAGTTCGCTGATGAAGTCGTGGGCGTTCGCCGCGCGGGCCGCGGCCTCGATTTCGTCGTCCGCCGCATCCAGCTTGCCGTAGGCAATGTTGTCGCGCACCGTGCCCGAGAAGAGCGCGGTCTCCTGCGGCACAATGCCGATCTGCTCGCGCAGGCTGCGCATCTGCACCTCGCGGATGTCCTGGCCGTCCACAAGGATGCGGCCCTCGGTCGGGTCGTAGAAGCGGGGAATCAGGTTGACGAGCGTGGTCTTACCCGCGCCGCTCGGCCCGACCAGCGCTACGACCTGCCCCGGCTCGACACGAAGATCGATATCGCGCAGGACGATGCGCTCTTCCGCCGTGTCACCGTAGTCGAAGCACACACTCTCGAACTGCACCGCGCCCTCGATATGCGGCATCGCAGGCGCATCCGCCGCGTCCAGCAGCTCCGGCGTCGTGTCGAGCAGTTGGAATACCCGCTCGCTCGCGCCGAGCGCCTGCTGGAACTGACTGTACAGGCTGGTGAACGCGGCGATGGGCGCGGCAATCATCATGGTGTAGAGCAGGAACGAGATTAGCTGGCCTGGCGTCAGGTTGCCCGCGATGACCTCCCGGCTGCCGAACCACAGGACGAGCGCGATGCTGCCGTAGGCCAGCAGGCCGATGATCGGCCCCAGCGTCGCACGCAGCCGGACGCGCTTGACCGCCAGCCCGAACAGGCGCTCGGTGCCGGCGCGGTAGCGGTCCACCTCGTAGGGCTCCCGCGCAAACGACTTGACGATGCGCACCCCCGTGATGGCCTCTTCGGCGGTCGCGCTGACCTCGGCCAGCGTGTCCTGCACCTGGCGGCTGAGGCGGCGCACCAGGCGTCCCAGGACGATCATGCCGAGCACGGCCAGCGGCACCACTGCGAGCATGATCAATGTCAGCCGCCACGCCATCACGGAGATGATGACGATGCCGCCCACGAACATGACGATGTTCGAGAGGAGGCTGAGCAGCACGTCGGTGACGGCATTCTGGATCGTCGTGACGTCGTTGCCGAGCCGGGAGAGCAGGTCGCCGGTGCGCGTGGACGCGAAGAAGCTCAGCGGCATGTTCTGGAGGTGGGCGTACAGGGTCTCGCGCAGGTTTGCGACGATGCGCTCGCCGACCCAGCCCATGATGTAGGATTGGGCAAAGCCGAGCAGCGCCTGGATCACGAACAGGCCGACGAGGGCCAGCGTGACCCGGTTCAGCAGGGCGAAGTTGCCGTTGACGAGCGCGCTGTCCACGATCCCGCGCACGGCAAGCGGCAGCGCGAGTCCGGCGAGGCTGCTGAGCACGAGCACAATCGCGGCCACCACCAGCAGCTTCCAATAGGGGCGGACGAAGACCAGCAGCCGGCGGTAATGGCCGAACAACTGGCCGAAGAACGCCCGGTCGGGCATGGGTATTTCGTCGAGATTGCGCGCCCGCGACCGAACGGGTTGCGCGGTTGTTGAGGTCGCCATGCCGCCAGTATAACGGTTGCGGGAGTGAGCGTCAACAAGGGAAGCGTGAAGGAGTGACAAGGTGAAAAGGTGACAGGGTGGCAAGGTAAGCCCCAGAACAGCCAGATGCACCGTATTTGCAACCGTGCGTTTGCCTTCACTCTAACATTTGTGCTAAACTGGATACAGTTTCCCGTTTGGAGGGTCATGTATGGCAAGACAACCGCTGGCCGAAGTCTTTGGATTTCCCATTGACAACTTTTCGTCCGATGCGACGAGGCATCGAACCAAACGTCTCTGCCCGTTCAATAATAGGGTGCCTAACTGCACAAAGGACAAAGCTAATGACCCGCTCGGCGTGTGCAGTGTGTATGAGGGAGGCAACCCGGTTGTCACCTGCCCTATCAGGTTTCGTGAGAAATGGTTGATTGCGGACGATGCCGCCGCGTTCTTTTTCCCGCCCGATGCCCGTTGGACTTCGTTAACGGAGGTGCGCCTGACCGACAAGAACGGGCATTCGGCGGGCAACATCGATGTCATTCTCGTCGCATATAATGATGCGGGCCGCCTGATAGACTTTGGTGCATTGGAGGTTCAATCGGTCTACATTTCCGGTAATGTGCGCCGGCCGTTTGAGTACTATATGGCTGACCCTGATGCTCGCAGCCAACTGGACTGGAACGGTGAGCGTTTCTACCCTCGGCCCGACTACCTGTCCTCATCAATCAAGGAGTTGGTCCCGCAACTGATCTATAAAGGCGGCATTCTGACCAAGTGGCATAAGCGGATCGCCATCGCTGTAGATCGGCCCTTCTTCAACACGCTGCCAGAACTTCCGCGTACAACTTGTGAGGCTGCCGATACTGTCCTGCTCGTTTACGATCTGCGGCATGATCCTGCAACCAACATTTACGCCCTGGCACCCGTCGAGGCCGTCTATACCTTGCTAGCCCCGGCCTTGGAGCGTTTGACAACGCTTGAGCCCGGACCGGTGGAATCTTTTGTGGGACGTCTGCAAGACAAGCTGGATGACAAGTTGAGCGGTTCGGCACCGGATGCTTCTACGTTGCTTCAAGCTCTTGAGGATCAGGACGAACCATGAGCAATGCGATCGCTCGCTCAACTACGCCGCAGCCGCTCGGCGGCAAGGTGGTTAATGTTGCCTCCGTGCCGAAGCGTAGCCCCTTCCGGTATCCCGGAGGCAAGACCTGGCTGGTGCCCCATGTTCGCCGTTGGCTTAGCAACTCGCGGACGCTGCCTAGCGTGTTTTGTGAGCCGTTTGCCGGTGGGGGCATCATTAGCCTGACAGTGGCGTTTGAGCATCTGGCAGAACATGTCATCATGGTTGAACTTGACAGTTAGGTTGCAGCCGTCTGGCAAACCATTTTGTCTGATAGGGATGGCGCAGAGTGGTTGGCACAGCGAATATTGGGCTTCCAACCGTCGCTTGATAACGTGCAAGCCGTGCTGACGGAGCCTCCGCACTCACGGCGCGAACAGGCGTTTCAGACGATTGTCAAGAATCGCACCTTTCACGGTGGCATTCTCGCGCCGGGATCAGCTCCCATCAAGCACGGCGAAAACGGTAAAGGGATTGGCTCGCGCTGGTATGCTGCGACGTTGGCCCGGCGCATTCGGGATATTGCGGCTATCCGCCAACGTATCACGTTTATCGAGGGGGACGCTTTTGACCTGCTGCGGGCGAACGCCACCCGACGGAGTACAGCCTGGTTCATTGATCCGCCTTACACAGCGGCGGGCAAAAAAGCAGGCAGCCGGCTCTACACGCACTTTGAACTTGACCATGATCGCCTGTTCGACTTGACGGCTCAGTTAGCCGGCGACTTCCTGATGACCTATGACCACGCTGATGAGATCGTGCAGATGGCCCGCCTGCATGGGTTTGAGACGGCATTGGTTGCCATGACAATACGCATCATGCCACTATGACTGAACTATTGATCGGGCGCGATCTCGGGTGGCTACAGCAGGATTGGCAGACCTTGCCTCTCTTTGTCGAGACTTGATCTTCGAACCTCATCGGCGCATCTTTGACAATTCGGCCCATCTTGCCTATAATGTGCGTCTGGTACGGCCCCGGCTGGGCCGTGCCATCGCGTTATTGGCATATTCATGCAGGGGCTGCCAAGACGAAGTCTCGCCCACGTGGCGGGCGCGGTCCCGGGGGAGCAATACAGGATGTATGCAGTGGTGGAGACCGGCGGCAAGCAGTATCGCGCGCTGCCCGGTCAGTCTATCGACGTGGAGAAGCTGCCGGTTGCGGTCGGCGAGCAGATCACGCTCGACCGGGTGCTGCTGGTAGCCGATGGCGACCAGATCACCGTCGGCCAGCCGCTCGTCACGGGCGCCACGGTCCGCGCGACCGTCGTGCTCCAGGACAAGCAGCGCAAGGTCATCTTCTTCCACTATGTGCCGAAGAAGCGCCAGCGCAAAAAGCGCGGCCATCGCCAACCGTTCACCCGGCTGCGGATCGAATCCGTAGACCTCGCCTGAGCCCAGGCTGGAATGGATTAAGTCCCCTTACGGGGCAGGAGATATTGAAATGGCTCACAAAAAAGGTGGCGGCTCCAGCCGCAACGGTCGTGACAGCGCCGGTCAGCGCCTGGGCGTCAAGCGGTTCGGCGGGGAGCATGTGCTGTCCGGCAGTATCATCGTCCGCCAGCATGGCACCAAGTTCCACCCGGGCGTGAATGTCGACCTGGGCAAGGACTTTACCTTGTTCGCGACGGCAGAAGGCTTCGTCAAGTTCGAGACGAAGAACGGCCGCTCGCTGGTCAGTGTGTACCCAGAGGCGTAACATGAAGGCGAAGATCCATCCGAAGTACTATCCCGCGGCGCGGGTCAGCTGCGCGTGCGGCAACACCTTTACGGTCGGCTCTACGACCGAGGAACTCAAGGTCGACATCTGCGCGGCGTGCCATCCGTTCTATACGGGCGAGCAGCGCATCGTCGATACGGCCGGCCAGGTCGATCGCTTCATGAAGCGTCTCGAACGCACCGCGGACACGGTCGAGCAGATCAAGTCGCAGCAGGAAATCCAGCGCCAGACTGTGCAGCAAGCACGCCTGGCGAGGCGCCGCGGCGACGCCTAAGCAGCACAGCGCATAAGGCAACAGAAACCCGTTTTCGTGTGAAGCAGAGCTTCACCTCAGAAAACGGGTTTCTTAATTGCTCATCTGTAACTCACCGAGGCTCCTATGCTCTACTTTCAACCCCGCGGCGGCTGGGTCGAGGTCATCTGCGGCAGCATGTTCAGCGGCAAGACCGAGGAACTGATCCGGCGGGTGCGCCGGGCGGAGATCGCACGGCAGCATGTGCAGGTCTTCAAGGCCCGGCTGGATGACCGCTATTCCGCGTCCCAGGTCGCGTCGCATGACGGGTTGCAGTACCATGCCGAGGTCATCGAGCGCGCCGCGGAAATCCTGGAACGTTTGCGGCCTGAAACGACCGTAGTCGCGATTGACGAGGCGCAGTTCTTCGATTGGGCCGTCGCGGACGTGGCGCGCGTCCTGGCCGACCGGGGCCTGCGGGTGATCATCACCGGGCTTGACCTCGACTTTCGGGGCGAGCCGTTCGGCCCGATGCCGCTGCTGATGGCCGAAGCCGAGATGGTCGACAAGCTCCACGCCATCTGCGTCGTGTGCGGCGCGGCCGCGAGCCGCACACAGCGCCTCATCAACGGCGCGCCCGCGAATTACACCGACCCGATCATCCTCGTCGGCGCGAGCGAGGTCTACGAAGCCCGCTGCCGTGACTGCCACAAAGTCCCCGGCCGCCCTGTGGCCGAAGGGTTACAGGTTGCAAGTTAGCAGGTTGCAGGTTGCCTGAGTTCAACCTGTAACTTTCACCCTGCTAACCTGTAACTTCCAGTCGGTCCAACACGGCCTGAAGGTCGGGGGGCAGGGGAGCGGTGAATCCGACGGTCGCGCCCGTGGACGGCAGGCGGAACGCCAGCCGGTGGGCATGGAGAAACTGGCGGGGGCAGGCGAAGGGCAGCTTGCGCCGGCCGTAGAGCTGGTCGCCCACGATGGGATGGTGGATGTGCGCCAGGTGCACGCGAATCTGATGCGTGCGACCTGTCAGCGGGTGACAGGCGAGCAGGCTGAAACGTTCGCCTGAAGGTCTCGCCCGATAGATTCCCAGCGTTTCATACTGCGTGCGGCTGGGCCGTCCCTGGCCCGCGGGCCGCACGGCCATCCGCTGGCGGTCGCGCGGGTCACGGCCGAGTGCAGCGTCGATCTCCCCAGCGGCCGGCTGCAGCACCCCGACGGCCAGCGCCAGGTACTCCTTGTGCACCGTCCGGGCCTGGAACTGTGCCTGCAGGTCGCGGTGGCTGGCATCGTTCTTCGCCACGAGGATGACCCCCGACGTATCTTTGTCCAGCCGGTGAACGATGCCGGGCCGATGCACCCCGCCCACGCCTTCGAGGTCCGGTGCGTGAAAGAGCACTGCATTGACCAGCGTACCGTGCCAGTTGCCCGCGGCCGGGTGAACGACCATGCCGGCGGCCTTGTTGATGACGAGCAGGTCGGCATCCTCGTACAGGATATCGAGCGGGATGTCCTCAGGCTCGACATTGTATTCCTCGGGGGCGGGCACGAAGATCGTCACCACATCGCCCTGGCTGACCCGGTAGCTGGCCTTCAGCGGCCGGCCCGCGCGGAGGACCTGGCCCGCCTCGATCCACCGCTGCACTTCGGCGCGCGAGCGGTCGGGGAGCTGGTGGGCCAGCCAGCGGTCGAGCCGCTCGCCGCCTGCCTCGACCGCCAGGGTGAGCGGAGCAGGCGTGCCGTCTTCATCGCTAAAGAACCCCGTTTCCTCAGAATCAAAGAAACCCGTTTCCGTGTGAAGCTGCGCTTCACCTGAGGAAACGGGTTTCTGCGAGTCGGGGCCGTTGCTCACAGCCGCTACCCCTTTATTCGTCGCCGCTATGCACGGGGCTGGTGTTGCCGGTGCCGGACGCGCCCGGCTTGCTCACGTTAACCGTCTCCTGGGCATTGCGGCGATCGTCGCGCAGCAGCAGGATGGCGAGCAGGATCGTGCCGACCACGATGCCCGCGTCCGCCACGTTCCACGCGGGCCACTGGTACACCCGGTCGCCCACGGGCAGGGTGAACAGCAGGAAGTCGGTGACATGGCCGTCCTGGTGCAGCCGGTCGATCAGGTTGCCGGTCGCGCCGCCGAGCTGGAGGCCCAGCGCCAGCCGGATCAGCCAGTCGCCCTGGTTCAGGTGACGGGCAAAGACGAGCAGCCCGACAATCACGACGACGGCGATGACGATGAAGAAGCTCGCACCGCCCCGGAACAGGCCGAACGCAGCCCCCGTGTTGGTCAGGTGCACGATGTTGAAATAGGGCTCAAGGGCAGGGAAGGGGGTGTAGCTGCCGCCCAGCGGCACGCGTGTCTCAACCAGGCTCTTGGTCCACTGGTCCAGCCCGACAACCACCGCGGCCAACAGCAGTATCGAAAACCATCTTAAGGCAGATCGCACGGATGTCAGCTCGTTTCTTTTACAGTTCGGCCACGCGCTGGCAGTGGAGGCACAGGGTCGCCTCCGGCACAGCCTTCAGCCGGGCAAAGTCAATCTCGTCGCCGCAGCGGTCGCACTTGCCGTAAGTGCCGTGCTCCATGCGGTGCAGCGCAGCTTCCACAAGCTGTAGCGCGCGTACATGGCCCCGCAGCAGCGAGACTGACGCGGCCTGATCGAAGGCGGCCGTGGCATCCTCGGCCATGTGATTGCCCAGGCCCACGTTGGATTCCTGGCTGGCATCCGTCAATGTAGAAATCTGTTGCTGTAGAGCGGCCTGCTGTTCGAGCAGGTAGCCGCGCAGCCGATCAAGTCTCTGTGGTGTTAGCATACCGTCCTCGCTGCCGGCGCTTCCTGCTGCGCCGGTACAGCTATTTTAGCCTGAAGTGTGCCAAAGGGCAAGCACGTGACAGGGTGACACGGTGACAAGGTGATGCGGAATGGCGCCTGGAGGTATCTTTCCACCGTCCTGGGTTAAGCCCTCAACGGAGAACTCACACCCGTCCACATCACCTTGTCACCGTGTCACCCGATCACCGTATCATAGATCACGCCTTGCGCACGCCCAGCGTCACATCCTCGCCGTCGAGCCTGACGGTCGTCGTGAAGGCGTCTGCGACCGGTGCGCCTGCGGTGAAGCTGAGCGACAGCGTGTCTGCGGCGATCTCCGCGCCGAACTGCTGCCAGACTGCCGCGAGCGCCGGCCCCGCCTGCACGGTCGTGTGGATGCGGTCGCTGATCTCGAAGCCCGACTTCTTGCGCAGTTCCTGGATGTTGCGGCTGACCTCGCGCGCGTAGCCCTCCCAGCGCAGCGCATCCGTCAGCTCGGTCGTCACCGCGACCAGGTAGCCGCCCTCCTGGCTGACGGCCAGGCCCGGCTTCGGCGTCTTGCGCACCTGCACCTCGTCCGGCAGCACCTCGATGCGCTCGCCGTCGACCTCGACGGTGACGCTATGCCCGCTTTCGATCGCCGCTGCGACATCCAGCGGGTCCAGCGCGTTGAGCGCGGTCCGGATGGCCGGGTATTTGCGCCCGTGCTTCTGGCCGAGCTGCTTGGGCAGCGCGTGAATCTGGACGTCCACCAGGTCGCTGCCGGCCGTGACGGTGTGCAGTGCCTTGACGTTCAGTTCCTCGGTGATGACATCCGCGGCCAGGCGCATGACCGCGTCCGCTTCGCTCCGGTTGGCGACGCCCACGAAGGCCTCTGCCAGCGGCTGGCGCAGCTTGAGGCCGGCGCTCTCCCGCGCGGCGCGGCCCAGCCCGACGACGCGCTGTGCCAACGCCATGTCGGCCAGCAGTTGCGGGTCCGCGTAGGCGGCCTGCGGCTCCGGCCAGCGGCTGAGGTGCACGCTAACGGGCGGCTGCGTCGTGGCATTAGTCGCAGGCTGGGCGGCTCCTTCGACTACGCTCCCTACGGTCGCTCCGCTCAGGATGCCGCTCTGTGCGCTCCCTACGGTCGCTCCGCTCAGGATGCCGCTCTGTGCGCTCCCTGCGGTCGCTCCGCTCAGGATGCCTGCACCACATCCGCCGCCTGTCACGAGATTGCAGTACATCTCATCGGCCAGGAACGGCGTGAACGGGGCGAGCAGGTGCGCCAGCGTGACGAGCACCTCGTAGAGCGTCTGGTGCGCAGCGAGGGCCAGCCGCTGGCTTTCCTCGTCGGCCTCCACGTTCCAGAAGCGCCGGCGGCTCAGCCGGACGTACCAGTTGCTCAGCTCGTCCACGAAGTCGCTGATGGGCCGCGTCGCGCCTGTGACATCGTACGTCTCCAGCGCGCGCGTCACATCCGTCACCAGGTCGTGCAGCCGGGCCAGCACCCACCGGTCCAGCACCGACCGCTGCGCCAGCGGGACGGGCGCCGCAAGCGGGTCGAAGTCGTTCAGGTTGGCGTAGGTCACGAAGAAGCTGTAGCTGTTCCACAGCGTCAGCATGAAGCGGCCCACGACCTCCTTGACGAGGTTCGCGCTGAAGCGCCGCGTGTTGCCGGGCGGGCTGGCGGTGTACATATACCAGCGCGTCGCGTCGGCGCCGTGCAGGTTGAATACCTGCCACGGGTCCACGATGTTACCCCGACTCTTCGACATCTTGCCGCCGTCCTCGGCCATGATATGGCCCAGGCAGATGACGTTCTTGAACGAGGGCTGGTCGAACAGCAGCGTGCTGACGGCGTGCAGCGTGTAGAACCAACCGCGCGTCTGGTCGATGGCTTCGCAGATGAAGTCCGCCGGATACTGCTCGTTGAACACCTCTCGGTTCTCGAAGGGATAGTGCCACTGCGCAAAGGGCATCGATCCCGAATCGAACCAGGCGTCGGCCACCTCGCGCACCCGGCGCATGGTCCCGCTCTGGCAGCGCGTGCAGGCCCACGTCAGTTCATCCACGGCCGGGCGGTGCAGGTCGAGCGGCTCCGCGTCGGGCTGGTCCGGGTCCGGCCAGCGATTCATCTGCTGCGCCAGGTAGCGCGGGTTCATGAACTTGCGGCCGGTCTTCTGGCTCAACTCCGCGACCGACCCGACACACTCCTGATGGCCGCACTTGGGGTTGTCGCAGACCCAGAAGGGCAGCGGCGTGCCCCAGTAACGCTCGCGCGCCAGGCCCCAGTCGATGTTGTTTTCCAGCCATTCCCCGAAGCGGCCGTCGCGGATGTGCTCCGGCACCCAGTTGATGCGCTGGTTGTTGGCGACGAGCCGGTCCTTGAATGCGGTCGTCTTGATGTACCACGTCGTGCGCGCGTAGTAGAGCAGCGGCGTGTCGCAGCGCCAGCAGAACGGGTAGGTGTGCTCGTAGACGCCCTGCTTGAACATCAGCCCGCGCTCGGTCAGCTCGCGCTGGATGAACGGGTCCGCATCCTTGACGAACACCCCGCGCCACGGGCCTACGGCATCGACGAACCGGCCCTGCGGGTCCACCGTCATGAGCGTCGGCAGGTTGAACTTGCGGCCCACCTCCATGTCGTCCGCGCCGAACGCCGGCGCGATATGGACGAGCCCCGTGCCGTCCTCGGTGCTGACGAAATCGCCGGGCACGATGTAGCAGTAGTCCTCGGTGACGGGCAGGAAGGTGTAGAGCGGCCGGTAGTGCAGTCCCAGCAGCTCGTGTCCCTTAGCCCGGCGCAGCACCTCGACGTGCGCCACGTGCTCCCCGAACACCTGGCTCAACAGCGCCTCGGCCAGCCACAGCTTATCGTCCTCGTGTTGGACGAGCACGTAGTTCAGGTCCTCGCCGACGGCGACGGCCACGTTGCCCGGCAGGGTCCACGGCGTCGTCGTCCAGACGAGCAGGTAGGTCCCCGGCTGGTCCTTCAGCGGGAACTTGACGTAGACGCTGGGGTCCTTCGTGCCCTCCTGGTAGCCCTGCGCCAGTTCGTGGCTGCTCAGCGGCGTGCCGCAGCGCGGGCAGTAGGGCACGACCTTGTAGCCCTGGTAGATGAGGCCGCGATCCCAGTACTGTTTGAGGATCCACCACAGCGACTCTACATAATCATTGGTTAGCGTGCGGTAGGCCGTGGGCAGGTCCACCCAGTAGCCCATGCGCTCGGTGAGTTTCTCCCACTCTTCGACGTAATCGAACACGCTCTGGCGGCAGCGCCGGTTGAACTCTGCGACGCCGAAGTCCTCGATGGCCTTCTTGCCGGAGAAGCCGAGCTTCTTTTCGATCTCCAACTCGACCGGCAGGCCGTGCGTGTCCCAGCCGCCCTTGCGCGAGACGAAGTAGCCCTGCATGGTCTTGTAGCGGGGGAAGATATCCTTGAACGCGCGCGCGAGGACATGGTGGATGCCAGGCCGGCCATTGGCCGTCGGCGGCCCCTCGTAGAAGACATAGCGCGGCCCGTCCTGCGTCTGCGCGATCGTCTGCCGGAACACATCGGCGCGGCGCCAGAACTCCAGCATCCCTTGCTCCATCGCCGGCAGGTTGACCTGCGGCGTAACGTCCTTGAACTTGCCCATAGTGCCCCCTTCGTAACGAGTAAGGAGTAATGAGTAATTACTGGTTACTCCTTACTCGTTTCTCATTCCTGATTCGTAACTTCCACATATATCCGTTTGTTGATCGCGCCCTTCGATTTGTAATCGGCGACGCGGATGCGTCCGATCTCGCGCGTGTTGGCGACGTGCGTGCCGCCGTCCGCCTGCAGGTCCAGCCCGACAATCTCGACCGTCCGCACCTCCGCGATGCCCGGCGGGAGCAGGTTGATCTTCGTGCGAATCAGGTCGGGAATCTCGAAGGCTTCGGCGCGCGGGAGAATGCGCACGCGCACGTCGCGCGCTGCTATCACCTCCGCATTGCACTTCGCCTCGATTTCCGCGACCAGCTCGCCCCGCAGGTTGGCGAATTCGAAATCCATGCGCCCCTGCAGCGGGTCCATGTTGCCGCCCGTGACCTGGGCGCCGTAATCGCGCCAGACGACGCCGCACAGCACGTGCAGCGCGGAGTGCGTCCGCATCAGCGCGTAGCGCCGGTCCCAGTCGATCGTCCCGGTCACGGCCGCGCCTTCCGCCGGCAGGTCACCGGCGACCGTGTGCCAGAGGAGGTCGCCCTCCTTCTTGACCTGCGTCACGCGCGCGGTGGCGCCGCCGAACGCCAGGCTGCCGGTGTCGGCCGGCTGCCCGCCGCCGCCGGGATAGAACGCCGTCCGGTCCAGCGCAACGCGGCTGCCCGCCGGGTCCACGGCTGTTACGCGCGCCTCGAACTGGCGCAGATAGCTGTCGGTTTGGTAGAGTAACTGCATCACCTCACCCCCTGCCCCCTCTCCTATTGCGATAGGAGAGGGGGTTGTGCTTAAAATAAAACGCCCTCGTCCCACGTGGGGACGAGAGCGCATGCTCCCGCGATACCACCCCTGTTGACGATCAAAGATTGAAGATTGAAAATTGAAGATTGGCCTGTGCAGGTTGAATCTTCAATCTGTAATCTTCAATCTGATATTTCGGATCGTCCGCTCAGTGAGGCGCCAACACGCCCCTGCGCCGGCTAACGGGGCGCAACCCCGGCGATGTCTACTGGGCTGCCCGGTAGGCAGCGGTTCGGATCGCAGCTCCGGAAGGATTTTCGGTGAGCATTCCACGTCCGGCTCCCACCGGCCCGGGCTCGCTGATTTGGAAATGGCCTTGGGTCACAACGTGACCCTTCTGGGCCGCGCAGCGGCCCACCACCTACTCGTTTCCATCATCGCTTGTATGTGACGAGTCTAGCACAGGCGCGTGCGGGTGTCAATCCTGCGAAACTGGTATTTTATCCTTACGACCAGTAGACGTACACCACCGGGCTGTTCGGGCCGCCGGCCGCGCTCCACTGGTAGACCCACCAGGCGTCATACGGACTCATGTTGACGCAGCCGTGGCTGCGCGGGCGGCCGAAGGCATCGTGCCAGTAGGCCGTGTGCAGCGCGTACCCGCTGTAGAAATAGCAGGTCCACGTCACGTCCTCGATGTAGTAGCCCGGGCCGGCCATCTTGCCGGTGGTCAGCCGCCGCCAGGTGCGGAAGATGCCCTGGACCGTCGGCGTGCCCGACAGACCGGAGGCAATCAGCGCGGCATACAGCGGGCGGTCCCCCTCGTACGCGATGAGCGTCTGCTCGGACAGGTTGACGCCCACCCACCGCTCGGTGGCGCCGATGCCGGCGGGCCGCGCCTTGAGCCGCGCGACGCCGATCGAGCGGCCGTCGGCCCACTGGCCCGCGGCGATCCGGTACCAGCGGATGCCGGCGACGGTGCGCGTCTCCAGGACCGGCACGACCTCGTTGTGGCCGAGCTGCCGGATGGCCTGGCCCGATCCGCCCGGCTGCGCGTAGACATTCAGGCTGGTAGGAACAACCCAACCGAACGGCAGTTGTGGTGCGGCGGCTGTGACCGCGGCCGGCTGTGCCGGGATCGCAGCCTCGACGGCATCCGCTGCCACCGCAGGCGCGGCAACCTGCGCCGTGATGCGCACCCATTTGCCCAGCACCCAACGATTGTCGCCGATGCGGTACCACGTTCCATCCGCCGCTGCCTGCTCCGCATAGATGGTGACCTGCGCACCGTACCGCACGACGCCCACCGGCGGGTTGCCCGCGCTGACGCCGGGCCGGGCGCGCACGTTGAGCGCGGTGGCGGTCACGACCCCCTTCCGGCCATCCGGTGGCGGGGGCGGGGGAGGTGGAGGCGGCGGGGTGTCCCCGGTCACTGTAACGTAACCGCCGTGCACCCAACGATTGTCGCCGATGCGATACCAGATCGCGCCCGCGACGGTCTGTTGCTCGTAGATGGTCACGACGTCGCCCTTGCGCAGCGCACCGATCGGCGGGTTGCCTGAACTGACGCCGGGCCGGGCGCGCACATTGAGCGAGGTCGTTACGACGCCCTGCCGGCCAGGCGGCGGGGGCGGCGGCGGTGGGGGAGGCGGCGCAGGCTCATTCAACACCACCCCGCGCAGGTTCGACGGCTGGAAGAAGGTGACATTGGCCGCGGCAATCCAGTCGCCGCCCGCCGTCTGATACCAGCGCGCGCCGCCGACGACGGTCTCGGCACGGGCGGTCAGCCACGTGCCCGTACCCACGCGGCGCACCACGGAGCCGCCCCCTGGCCGGCTGTAGGTGCTGACGACTTTCGTCGGCTTGAAATTGCGGTAGGGCAGCCACGGTTGCGCCGCAGCGATGGCGACCGCCTCCGCGGCCGCGGCAGCTTCCGCCGTGACTTCTGCGGGCAACGGGCCTTCTTCCTCGGCTTCGGCAGCCGCGGCGGCTTCCGGCCCGGTCTCCGGCTCGGTGATTTCGATGGGCGTCTCAGACAGGGTGCTCAGCCAGAAGCCCTGTTCATCCAGCAGGTCGAGCGTGGTGGCATACAGGCCCGGCTTGGCATAGGTCAGCAGGAACTCTGCGGCCAGCAGGTCGCCTTCGTTGTTCGCCAGCCGCCACACCTGTCCCGCCGCCGCATCCAACCGGACGCTCTGACCGGGCTGTAGACCCTCCACCTTGAGCTTGAGCAGCCGCTGGAAAGGCTCATCGGGCAGCGGCTTGAGCTGGAACAGGGCAACAGCAGGCGCGCTTGCGGCGGCGCCGGCGCTGCCGACCGTGACCTCGCCGGGAGCACGCTCACCAATCCCCGTTGTGATCGTGACGGTCACATCGCCCCAGTGCAGCACAGCCTCGTAGATGCCGGGAGCTGCATAGGCGTGGGTTACCAGGTCGGTCAGGCGCTGCTCGCGCCAGGTGACGATGGTCGGTGCGCACAGGTTGCCCAGGTCGTAGCTCTGCCCGTCGCCAGTCAGCAGCCGGGCCGTGGCGCATCCGGGGTCTGCCCCCTCTGCCGCAGCCTGCTCCTGCAGGCCGGCAAACGCCACCAGAAAATGTACGCTGTTCGCTGTCTCCCCGGGCCGGGCGAGCAGCCGGATGGGTGAATGGCTCATAACTCCCTCACATCTGTCGATCACACGGCAAATACGTTCCTCGCCAGCGCGCGAGTTATGGACAATATAATACCTGTTATTGTGAGCGGTGACAAGGTGACGGACGGGGTGAACGGGCGAAGAGGTGATAAGGTGACGGGGTGACAAGGTGAAGAGGTGACGAGGTGAGGAGCTGGCATCCTCAGATGCAGGCTCCTCGTGCCTCCACTGCATTGGAGTCGAGGCTTCAGCCGGTTTGGTCGTCAACGAACCGGCGCACCCTCTCCAGCGCAAGCCTCTACTCCCACATCACCTGTTCCCCTGTTCACCTGTTCACCCCCGCCACCAGGCCGGTTTCAGAGTGCATCAGGTGAACCCACCCGGCAACTGAAGTTGCGGCTACCGTTGCGAAGTCTGCCTTCGCAGACTGGAAACTAACCGACGCAGGTCGGTTTTGCAGTGGTAGCCGCAGTTTCAACTGCCAGGCAGAAGGCACGAGTGCAACATGATTTCGCCCTGCCCCGCCACCCCGTCACCTTGCGGGAATAGGACCATCTGCGGGATAATGGTCCGCGCAAGTTGCGTGGTGGGCGTGACCTGCGACCTTTATCAGCGGTGGGAGTGAGGCGTGCGTGATTTGATGGCGCGGGCGGGGTCCGCAGGTGTGCGGTGGCTGGGCGAGCGGGCAGCGGACGCGCGGCAATGGCTGCGGAACCTGGTCCGTTTCCTGCCGGCGCGCGCGGCGCGGCTGCTGGTGACGCTGCAGGCGGGGCTGTACGGAGTGCTTCTGTTTGCCCCGGGCGGGCTGCGCGCGTGGCAGCGCGGGGGGCGCACTGAGATGCAGCCGTGGTTGCACTCCCGCCGGCAGCAGGGCAGCATCCGCCTCGTGCAACTGCTCTTGCAGGTGCTGGACCTGTTCGGCGTGCCGGAGGTGTTCGCGCTGGTCTGGCGCGGCCTGACGCGCACATCGCGGCTGACCGCCGTCGAAAGAGCTGCGGCGTCGGCGGTGCTCGGCCCGCGCGCGCTGCGCTACGAGGATGTGCGCATTGCGGAAGGCGGCATCCTGCGCCTCGTCTTCCGGTGCAATGGCAATCGCGCGTTCGCGGTCTTCCACACCATCAACCTGCCCGCGACGGGCCGCCACACGCGCGACCATCTCGACATCGTCCTGCACGAGCTGGTGCACGTCTACCAGTACGAGCGGGCAGGCAGCCGCTATTTTGCGGAGGCCCTGCTGGCGCAGCGCAGGGAGGGCTACGGCTATGGCGGTGCGGAGGGCCTGCACCTGGCGTACCTCCACGGCCGCCGTCTGCGCGACTTCAACCGCGAGCAGCAGGCGCAGATCGTCCAGGATTACTTCGTGCACCTTGCCGAGGTGGACCGCACGGCATATGAGCCGTTCATCGGGGAGCTGCGGCAGGGGAAGATTTGACCTCACCCCCCGACCCCCTCTCCTGAACTTGGCCAAGTTCAGGAGAGGGGGAGTTGAGGGGGTGAGGTTCGCGGCTCGCGCACCCACCAGCGGAATACGGCAAACCCCACCAGGTAGGCCAGCGCGCTGACCGCGAAGAGCAGCCGGTAATCCACCTCGGCCAGGGCCGCGCCCAACAGCGGCGCGGCGACGCCCACGACGCCGACCGCAGTGTTGGCGATGCCCGTGTAGGTCGGGCGGCGCGCCGGGTCGCACATCTCCAGTACCATCAGGATGCCGGAAACGAACAATGCACCGCTGATGATGCCGTTCAGCGCGAACACCGCAAAGTACCAGGTCGGATTCGGCGCCAGCCAGGCGAGCATAAATGCGGTCAGCCCCAGCGCCGCAGCAATCTCCAGATTCAGCTTGTGGCCGCGGCGGTCGGCCAGGAAGCCGAGCGCCAGGTTGCCGAACGTCTGCCCGATGAGCCAGGCGAAGGTGTACAGGCCCGCGGTCGCATCGGGTATCTGCCAGCGGCTGACCGCGGACACGGTCACGAACCCGACCGACATGCCGCCGAGCGCCAGCAGCGCACGTGCCAGCAGGAAGTGCCGCAGATTCACATCGCCCCGCACGACCTCCGGCAGGGTCGCGAGATACTCGCGGTTGCTCCGTCGCGGGGCCGTCACCCGCTGCACCGGCTCGCGCGTCAGCGCAAGAAAGCCCCAACTGATCGTCACAAAGACCGCGGCGATGGCAAAGGTGTAGACGAAGTTCGTGGGAAAGGCGAACCGCTCTAGCAGCCACGTACTGACAAGCGCCCCCAGCGTGCCCATGCCTGCACCGAGGAACTGCGTCAGCCCGAGCAGCCTTCCGCGGCGGTTGACCGGGAAGGTGCGCGCGATCAGGTCTTGCCACGACACGGCCAGCACGCCCGCGCCGAGCGAATGCCAACCATAGATGCCGAGCAGCAGCAGCGCGCCGGCCAGCGGAGACTGCCCGGCGACCCAAGCGGTCGGCACCAGCAGGGCAACCGGTAAGCGCTCGGTGAGGAAGCCGAGGTTGACGACCACCGCCTTCTTGCGCGGCAACTGCTCGCTGATGTTCGCCGTAAGCAACTGAGGGATATACCAGCCGGCCTGCGTGATGACCGCCAGCACGCCGAAGGCCAGCGGGTTGGTGGTCAGCTTGCTCAGAAAGAGCGACAGGATGGTGGAGGACGAGATGAACGCGGAACCGAACCAGAAGAACGCGCCGTCGAGCAGGTTGACGGTGAAGTTCCATGGGTAGTTGCGTTCGACCTCGGCAGCCAGCTCATCGGGCGTGCGCTCGGGGATGGGCCGGTCGATTTCCAACAGCCAGGCGAGCGCGGCCTTGAGGAGGCCGCGGCGCCGGCGCACATCGGGGATGGGCGTGTCAGTCATGCCCGCGATTTTATCACTGCTGCCGCAAAGGGAGTAAAATGGGGGTTCTGCAAAATCCAGATACCGGGTTTCTCGCAGAAACCCGGTATCTGCGAGACTCCTGGAGCGTTCCATGGTCTACGTGCGCATAGGGGTCAAATCATTCCAGAAGCACCTGGCGTATCGGGCGGCCAACCTGGCAGGCATCGCCACGAACACTTTCTTCGGCGCGGTCTACGTCCTGATTTACCGCGCCCTGTTCGAGGGCGGGCGCACCGTCAGCGGTTACTCCGTCACCGACGCGGTGACCTACGCCATCGTCGCGCAGTCGCTCCTGATGGCGATGTCGGCCTTCGGCAATCGGGAGCTATCCGAGTCGATCATTCGGGGCCAGATCGTCACGGACCTCTCTCGGCCCATCAACTTCTTCTTTTACTGGGCCGCGCTTGACCTGGGCCGCGCCGTGTACTACCTGGTCTTTCGCGGCATTCCTACCTACCTCATCGGCATCCTGCTCTTTCGAGGCTATGTACCGCTGGACCCCCGCGCGTGGGCGCTCTTTGGGGTGAGCGTGATTACGGGCATGTGCGTCAGCTTCACGTACCGCTTCATCATCAGCAGCTTCGCCTTCTGGACGATGGACGTGCGCGGGGTGATGTATCTCTCGAACACCTTCATCCTGTTCTTTGCGGGGTTCATCGTGCCCATCGCGTTCTTCCCTGCACCGCTGCGCGCGCTGGCCGAGCTGCTGCCGTTCCAGGGCCTCTCACAGGTGCCCATCGACGTCTACCTGGGCAAGGTGGCCGGGCCGGAACTGGGCCGGATTCTCGGCCTGCAGGCAGCGTGGATCATCGTGTTCGGGTTGGCCGGTCACTGGCTGCTGGGCCGCATGGTGCGCCGGCTGGCCGTCAACGGAGGGTGAGCGTGGCTGAGAACGCCGGCTACTACCTGCGCCTCTACTTCCGCCTGCTGGGCGCACAGCTCCGCGCGGAGATGCAGTATCGCGCCTCCTTCCTCGCGGAACTGCTCGGCAATCTGCTCATCACCGGGCTGGATTTCGCCATGGTCGCCATCCTGCTGATCCGCTTCCAGGCCATCGGCGGCTGGACACTGGCGGAGGTCATGTTCCTGTTCGGTGCGGCGTCCGTCTCGCTCAGCCTGGCGGAGCTGTTCGTCGGCGCGTTCGACAACTTCGAGCAGTGGGTCGTCCGGGGGGAGTTCGACCGTGTGCTGCTGCGGCCGCTGCCGGTCGTGTACCAGATGATGACTGGCGCGCTGGCCGTGCGGCGGTTCGGCCGGATGGCGCAGGGCGCGCTCGCGCTCGGCGCGGGGCTGTACCTGCTGCGACCCGCCTGGGATTTCGGTCACCTGGCCTTCTTCGGCGTCATGCTGGCGGGGGGCGCGCTTTTCTTCATGGCAATCTTCGTCCTGGGCGCGACCTTCTCGTTCTGGTCGCCCCAGTCGGCGGAGCTGTCGAACATCTTCACCTATGGCGGGCAGTTCATGACGAGCTACCCTATGCACATCTACGAGGCATGGATGCGGTCGGTCTTTACGTTCGTGATCCCGATGGCGTTTATCAACTACTATCCGGCGCTGTACCTGCTGGACAAGCCGGACCCGACGGGCATGCCCGCATGGCTGCCGTTTATCGCGCCCCTGGTCGCGCTGCTCGTGTTCGGCGTGGCCGTGCGCATCTGGCGCGTGGGGGTGCAGCACTACCAGAGCACGGGGTCGTGACCATGATTGGCTAGAAACCCGTTTTCTCAGGCGAACCGAAGGTTCGCACGAAAACGGGTTTCTGAGATAGGTGCACCATGATTACCGTCACCGAACTCAGCAAGGAATTTCGCGTCTACCGGCACCACCGGGGCGGGCTGGGCGCGCTGCGCAACCTCGTCACGCGCGAGCATCACATCGTGCGCGCCGTGGACCGGGTGAGCTTCCACATCGGGGCCGGCGAGCTGGTCGGTTATCTCGGGCCGAACGGCGCGGGCAAATCCACCACGCTCAAGATCCTGACGGGCATTCTCGTTCCGACGTCCGGCGCCGTCGATGTGGCCGGTCGCGTGCCGTGGCTCCAGCGCGCGGAGCATGTCCGGCGCATCGGTGCGGTGTTCGGCCAGCGGACGAGCCTGTGGTGGGACCTGCCCGTCATCGAGTCGCTGGACCTCCTGCGCCACATCTATCGGGTGCCGGAGGCGCGTTACCGGGCCAACCTGCGGCTGTTCGATGACCTGCTGGAACTCGGCCCCTTCCTCGACACGCCCGTGCGCAGCCTCAGCCTGGGCCAGCGGATGCGCGCGGACCTCTCGGCCGCGCTGCTGCATGACCCTGCGCTGCTCTTCCTGGATGAGCCGACCATCGGGCTGGACGTGGTGGCGAAGGAGCGCATTCGCACGTTCATCCGCACCATCAACCGGGAGCGGGGCACGACCGTCATCCTGACGACGCACGACCTAGGCGATGTGGAGAAGCTGTGCGACCGGGTGATGATGATCGACCACGGGCGGCTGGTGTACGACGGCGCGCTGACCGACCTGCGGCGGCGCTTCGGGGAAGGGCGCGTGCTGGTCGTGGACTTCGCGAGCGTCCCGGCCGATCTGAACCTGCCCGGCGCGGAGCTGCTTCGGCAGGAGGCGAACCGGGTGTGGCTGCGCGTGGGCGGCAACGGCAATGGCGGCAGCGTGTCACAGGTCGTGCCGCTGCTGTTCCAGGCGGGCGCGGTCCTTGACCTCTCGGTGCAGGAGCCGGACATCGAGGATGTCATCCGCCGCATTTACGAGGGGCATCTGCTGGATGGGTGAAGCAGCCTCCGCCAGTTGCCGGCCAGCAGTTCCAAATGTAGATTGCCAGGCATCCTGAGCGGAGGCCCGCAGGGCCGCAGTCGAAGGATAGCCACGGTGCAGGCGTGCTTCGACTACGGGCGTCGCTCTGCGACGCACCTCCGCTCAGCATGCCTGCACCCTCGCGTACATTTGGAATTGCTGGCCGCTGCCCCGCCAGTTGACAGACTGTTTGCGCTGCACTATCATGGCACAAACGCTGTGGCCCGTCCTGCCGCCGGGTCATAACTCCAATCACGAGGCGCACATGGCAAAAGCCGAAATCAACGCGGGCATCTGCGGGTTTCAAACGACCGTCATTGCCCGGCAGAACGAAGATGGCACCATCCATCTCGACATTACAAGCGACTGCAAGTCGGTCTGCAAGCTGGCCGGCGAGCTGCAGGACGTAGACCCCTGGAAAGAAATCTCCTGGCGCCGCAGCACGCCCAAGCTGCACGAGCTCGCACCGAAGTGCCTCGCGCATCCGGCCTGTCCCGTGCCCAGCGGCATTGTCAAGGCCATCGAGGTCGAGGCGGGCCTGGCTCTGCCCGCGGATGCATCGATCAGGCTTTCGAAGGACCACGAATAGCTGCCATCGCCTGACTGGTCATGGCCGAGAGGTAGTCTACGAAGTCACCGCCGATCCATAGTCTGCCAGCACAACTGTTACGTCAGTGGCAGTTCGGCGCGCTCGCCGGCGCTATGCTGCTGCTCGGCGGCTATTTCGGCCTGCGCGAGGTCTGGGGGGCCGCGCCGGCCGCGGCCTGGGCGGTGCTGGCCGCACTCACACTGGTCGCGCTCCTGCTCTTCCTCCTGCGCAATCTCCATCTCAACGCACTCTCTGAGACAGGTCTGATATTTGCTGACCTGGGCCCGGCGAACGTCATCACGCTCGCGCGCGGGTTGGTGGCCGCGACACTCGCCGGGTTCATCGTGCTGCCCCGGCCGCCCGCGCCGCTGGCGTGGCTCCCGTTTGCGCTCTACAGCGTCGTTATCTGGCTGGACCTGCTCGACGGGTATGTTGCGCGGCGGACAGGCCGCGTGACTGCGCTCGGCGTCAAGCTCGACATGGAGTACGATTGCTTCGGCGGCCTGGTTGCCTCCGTGCTGGTCGTGCGCTACGGGCAGGCTCCGTGGTGGTATCTTGCGTGGGGATTGGCGCGGTACATTTTCATTGCGGGCCTGGGCTGGCTGGAGCGGCAGGGCCGGCCCATTTATCCCCTCCCGCCGTCGGTCATCCGGCGGATTGCAGCCGGCCTGCAGATGGCATCCGCCAGCGTCCTGCTGATGCCCTTGTTCAGCCCGCCCGCGACGACCGTGGCGAGCATCAGTTTCCTCGCGCCGCTGCTGCTGGGCTTTGTGCGTGACTGGCTGGTGATGAGCGGCGCGGTCGCGGCTGACGGGCCGGGCTATCAGACAGTGGCACGCGTCTATGACCGGGTGGCCCGCTGGCTGCCGCCGGCGCTGCGGCTGGTCATCGTATTCACAGCCGGGCTGTTCCTGGCCCCGCGCATGGGCATCGTGGGCCTGCTCGCCTGGGTCGGTGGGATTGCGCTCCTCCTCGGTGTGGGGAACCGTTTTGCGGCCCTTCTCGTCCTGTTAGCCACATGCCTGGATGTGCTCGTGCAGGGCTATCAGCCGCAGCACGCCGTCTTGATCGTCGCGCTGACCGGCATCCTGTACCTGGGCGGCGGCGCACTCTCGCTCTGGCCGGCGGATGACGCGCTGTTCGTTGAACGACGGGGCGGACGCCGCCTGGCTGCCTCCCCACCTGGCCCTCTCGCTTGAGCTGCCTATTTCGGTTTCTTTCAGTTTGGTGCTTCTCCCCCTCTCCTGAAGGGACTTCAGGAGAGGGGGCCGGGGGGTGAGGCTAGTTGTTCTGTGCGCCCTCGTTGACCCACCGGGCAATCAGGTCGATCTGATCCTGGCTGAGTTTGGCGCCACGCTTGGGCATCTTGCCCTCGGTGATGAGCTTGACGAGCAAGCTGTTCGCCGCATCCCCTGGGATGACCGCCGGGCTGTGCTCGCCGCCCTTCATCACGTCCTCATGGGTGCGCAAATCCAGGTCGCCCCTCTCGCCGTCCTCGCCGCCGTGACACTTGATGCATGAGGCCTGGAAGATCGGCATGACGTCGCCGGTGAAGCTGACCGGCGTGTTGCTGACGGCCGCGGGCGCCTCAGTGGGCGCTTCGGTCGGGGCCTCGGTGGGCGCTTCCGTGGCGGCAGGCGCTTCCGTAGGTGCCTCGGTCGCGGCCGGAACCTCAGTCGGCGCTTCGGTGGCGGCAGGCGCTTCCGTGGGCGCTTCAGTCGCCGCGGGGGCCTCGGTCGAAGCAGTGGTGGCGGCAGGCTGGCTGCCGGTGGTGGCCGCGGGTGCGGCACAGGCAGTCAACAGCGCGGCCATTGCCACGATTGCGAGCCAGGCTGACAGCCTGCCGGACAGGGGGTAGGGCCGGTGATTGCGGTTCATCGTCTCTCCTTCTGATGCGATGCACTGTTTAGCGACTTACATACTGATTAAGTTACTATACTCCTCTGCAGTATACGGTGTCGCATCGCCCGTTGGATTAAGGCCGCATGAGAAACTTGTTGGATTTCTGTTTAGGTGGAGCCCCAGCACGGGTCGCGCTTCGTTCGGCATTTGTGGTATACTCAGACAACCTGCATACAGCCATCCGAGTCACATCCGAGGACAGGTGCCCATGACCGAAGCCAACATCACCGCAATCCTGTTATCCAGCCTGCGGAGCCAGGCCGCGCGCTTTCCGACGGAACTGCGCGATATCGAGGTCGCGCTCAATGCGCTGGAGCTGCGCCGCGCCTTCACGCTCATGCACCGGCTCAAGGAGCGCGGGGTGTGGGAGCCCGCGGCAGAAGCCAGCGAGGCCCTCGAGGACTTCTGGTGGGAGTACGGCCAGTAGGGGGCCGCGTGAATATCCAGGAGTTCGCCGTTTCACAGTTCGGCACGCGCCTCTGGCTCATGCTGGGCCGGCTGCCGCCGCGCATGGGACATGCTATCGGGCGCTGGGTAGCGCATCAGTTGTATCTGCGCAAACACGCCTTCGCCTATCGCACCCTCTACGCCAACCAGGCGGTCGTACAGGGACCGGACGCCACGCCGGAGCAGGTGGATGCCGCAGTCGCAGCCGTGCTGCAGCACGCGGGGATGAGCCAGTATGATGTCGTCCATGCCATCGCGCACGGGGAAGCGGCAATCATCGACAGCGTCGAGCTGGGTGCGGACTTCTGGCCCCATTTCCAGGCGGCGCGCGCGACCGGGCGCGGCATCTTCCTCTGCGGCGCGCACCTGAGCGCGTTCAACCTGGGGTTTCTGTCGTTCGCGCTCTGCGGCAACGTCCCCATCCAGATTCTCTCGACAGACCGCACCGAGGGCGGCTTCCGGATGATCTCGGAACTGCGCAACCGAGGCAGCCTTGAGGAAACGCCGATCGACGGCCCCGCGCTGCGCAAGGCGATCCAGCGGCTGCGCGCGGGCGGCATTGCCCTGATCGGGGTGGACTGGCCCGTGCCCGTGGAGGCGGCCGAGCGGACCGTGTTTTTTGGCCGCCCGGCCTGCCTGCCGACGGGTTATGTGCGGATGGCGCTGAGTGCGAACGCAGTGCTCTTGCCGCTCTCCTGCCGCTGGACGCCGGAGCGGGGCTACTACGTCATGGCCGCACCGCACCTGGAGATGGAGCGCACCGGCGACCGGGAGCGCGACATCCAGCACAACGTCCGCCGGATGCTCAGTGTGGTCGAAAGCTGGATTCGCGAGACCCCCGACCAGTGGCTGATGTATTATCGCATCTGGCCGGAGGATTAGCGGATCAGTCGCTCCCCATCGCGGAGTCCGCATCCTCAGATGCGGACGGTGTGTGTGTGCGGCGGGCCGTTCCGCATCTGAGGATGCTCCACTCCCCTCGGGTTATTCCTCTCGGGTTATTCCGCTGGGATTATGGGCGGAGTCCGCATCCTCAGATGCGGACGGTGTGTGCGGCAGGCCGTTCCGCATCTGAGGATGCTCCACTCCCCTCGGGTTATTCCTCTCGGGTTATTCCGCTGGGATTATGGGCGGAGTCCGCATCCTCAGATGCGGACGGTGTGTGTGTGTGCGGCGGGCCGTTCCGCATCTGAGGATGCTCCACTCCCCTCGGGTTATTCCTCTCGGGTTAGTGGGCCGTCCGCATCTGAGGATGCGGACTTCTCTCTTCTCGTGGATTATGGGCGGAGGTCCGCATCCTCAGATGCGGACGGTGTTTGTGTGCGGCGGGCCGTTCCGCATCTGAGGATGCTCCACTCCTCTCGGGTTATTCCGCTGGGATTATGGGCGGAGTCCGCATCCTCAGATGCGGACGTGTGTGTGCGGCGGGCCGTTCCGCATCTGAGGATGCTGCACTCCTCTCGGGTTATTCCTCTCGGGTTGTGGGCCGTCCGCATCTGAGGATGCGGACTTCTCTCTTCTCTTGGGTTGTGGGTGGGGTTCGCATCCTCGGATGCGGACGGTGGGAGGGGCGGCCTACGCGCCCCACAGGATACGGTCGACTTCGGCGGGCGTGCGCTGCTGCAACCAGCCCTGGTAGTCCGCCTCGATGGCCTCGGTCCACTTGGTGTCCATCTGGCTGGAGTTGTACACCCCCTCGCGCAGCCGCTGGAACCCGAACGCCTCGCGCAGGCGCATGTCCTCCGAATGCTCCACGACTTCTTCCGCCAGGTGGGGCGGAATGAACAGCACGCCCGAATAGGTGCCGAGCACCACGTCGCCCGGCATGCACGTCGCCGCGCCGATCCGGCACGGCGTGTTCAGGCCGACCAGCGTCACGTCCGCGATGCCGGTCGGGTCGATGCCCTTGCAGAAGGTTCCGAGATTCGGAATCTCCAGGATCTGCTGCGCGTCGCGGATGCCGCCGTAGATGACCTGGCCGCGCTGCGTGCGCGTGGCGATGGCCGTGGAGAGATTGCCGCCCGAATAGGTGCCCTTGTAGACCTTGCCGAACAGGTCGATGACGATGACATCGTCCTTGACGAGCGTCTGGATGACCCAGGAGTTCATCTCCCCGATGCGCCCCTCTTCGGTGTGGCCCATCTGCATCAGGGTGTCGTGCAGGTCGGGCCGGCGGGGCACGAACACGCCGGTCACTGCCCGGCCCACCAGGGTCCGCTCCGGGTGCAGGTTGATCCAGTCGCCCTCGAACTGGAACTGGTAGCCCTTGTTCCAGCAGACGCCCCAGGCCTCTTCCGTGGTGACGTACTGCATCCGGCGAATAACGTCGTCGGATACGCGGGGCCGGCCGTCGTCGAACCGCTCGCCGGTCCAGAGCGGGGTGAGCTGGATGATGTCATCGCGCGAGTTGAAGTGCATTGGCGCTCTCCTTATCTTGTCGAGAAACCCGTTTTCGTGTGAAGCTTCGCTTCACCGTAGAAAACGGGTTTCTGGGGCATCTATCAATCAAAGAATCCCTGGTCGTCTGCCGACAGGTACGCGCTGGCGCGGTCGGGGTTCAGCTCGACGCCGAGGCCCGGCGTATCCCACACCTCGATCAGGCTGTCCTGGACGATGGGGAGGGGCAGCCCGTCCACGATGTCGTACCACCAGGCCGGCTTGCCGACGGGATACTCGAACGCAATGTAGTTGTCTGGCATAGTCGCGCAGACCTGGACGAGTGCGGCCAGCCCGATCAGCCCGTCGAAGATGCCGTGGGGAGCCATCAGGATGCCGTGCAGGTCGGCGTACTCCGCAATCCACTTGAGCTCCGCAATGCCGCCGACGTCCGCCGGGTCCGGCCCGACGATGTTCACCGCGTGGGTTTCGATCAGCTCCCGGAAGTTATGGCGGAGGTAGATTTGCTCGCCCGTGTGGATAGGCGTGGAGGTGGCCTGCGTCACATCGCGGTAGACATCGGCCTGCACATAGGGCGTGTAGTCGCCGGTCAGCATGTCCTCCAGCCACATGACGTTGAGCGGCTCCACGGCCTTCGCCAGGCGCAAGGCATCCGTGGGCAGCCAGCCGGGGCCGCAGTCGAGCGCCAGCCCGACCTCGTCGCCCAGCACCGCCTTCATGGCCTCGACGCACGCAACCATGTGCTTCAACCCGCGCTCGGTCAGCGGCCCGCGGTTGGGGTGGGGAAAGCCGCGGCGCACATCGCCGTAGGTCAGCTCCGGATGGTTGTACAGCGTGGCGCTGTGGAAGCTGATGCTGCTCTTGATGATGCTGAAGTGCTCGGGGCTGGCCTTCATCTTCGCGACATCGTCGGCGTAGTCTTGGGGACTGGAGCCGGTCATCGGGAAGCGAATGCCGCCGTTGTACACGCGCACGTGGTCGCGCACTTTGCCGCCCAGCAACTTGTACACGGGCAGCCCGGCGGCCTTGCCCGCGATGTCCCACAGGGCCATCTCGATGGCGCTGACCGCGCTGCCCCACGGCTTGAAGCTGCCCAGCCGCCGGATGCGCTGCATGACGCGCTCGACGTTGGTCGGGTCCTCGCCCAGGATGTAGGGCTTGTAGAATTCGACATGCGGCTTGAGGTAGTGCTTCGGGTTTTCGGCCTCGCCCCAGCCGGTGATGCCCTCGTCGGTCGTGATGCGGATGACCGGATTCTGCCCGATGATGGCGCAGCGGACATCGGTGATGTGCAGCGGGAAGGCCTTGCGGCGGTATGTCGCTTTGATGGCACTGGCTTCCGCGGGCGCGAGCCGGTTATCAGCCAGAGGCGGGTCCGCGTTGGGTTCGCTTGCAGGTAACGGGTTGGACATGGGAAGGCTCTCCAGATGGCAGGATGTGTGCAGAAAGGACTTCGGCCCGGAGGTACGTGTGCCCGGAGGCACGTGTGCCCGGAGGCACGTGTGCCCGGAGGCACCCTGAGGATTCTAGCACTTCGCTGACAGGGTGACAAGGTGACGGGTGAACGGGTCAGGGCGAAATCATGTTGCACTCGTGCCTTCTGCCTGGCAGTTGAAACTGCGGCTACCACTGCAAAACCGACCTGCGTCGGTTAGTTTCCAGTCTGCGAAGGCAGACTTCGCAACGGTAGCCGCAACTTCAGTTGCCGGGTGGGTTCACCTGATGCACTCTGAAACCGCCCTGTGAACGGGTGAAGAGGTGAAGAGGTGAAGAGGCGGGTTTGGAGTCGAGGCTTTGGCCGGTGGGCGTGCCTGCACGCCTGGGGCATGTACGCACGTAGCCACCCTAACCGACTGAAGCCTCGACTCCAAATCAGGGTCAAAGGGAGCGGCCGCCCACACCGCACTCTGCGATTGTGTGCACATCGCACTGTGCTTGCGCCATGTCTGGGGTTTGGACGTAGCCTATCGCACCATTATAATGCTCTGCAACTTAGGGGCATGATGATGGTTGTATCGTCTGCCATGCGAAATGATTGTGAGGAGCGTAACCGATGAAGGAACCCCAGGCTAAGGCTGTTCATTACACCGATGTGCCCGCCGATGTGTTCGGCGACGAGGCGCCCGGCGTCACGATTCGCTGGGTCATCGACGAGCCGCACGACGGCGCGCCCAACTACGCGCTGCGCGTCATCGAGATTGCCGCCGGCGGTCACACCCCGCGCCACATCCATCCCTTCGAGCACGAGAACTATGTCATCGAGGGGCAGGGCCGCGTCCTGTTGGGTGACGCCTGGCACGAGGTCGGGCCGGGCAGCGTCGTCTTCGTCCCCCCGGGCCTGGAGCACACCTACGTCAACACGGGCGACGGCCCGTTCAAGTTCCTCTGCGGCATTCCCACCTCCCGGCACATGCCGGCGCATTCATAAACCACATTGTGGCAATCCATTGTTGAGGTGTCAGGCCACGCAAAGCGTGGCCTGACACCTCAACCGATTGCGTGATATTCTTGAGGAGAAGAGTATGAGCTCCGTGCAAGTGCCGGAATGGGTCAAGGACGCCGTTTTCTACCAGATTTTCCCCGATCGTTTCGCCAGGTCAGAGCGCGTGCCCAAGCCCTCCGGCCTCGAACCGTGGGACACCCCGCCCACCGGCCACGGCTATAAGGGCGGCGACCTGCTCGGCGTGGCCGAACATCTGGATTACCTGGTCGACCTGGGCGTCAACGCCATCTACTTCAACCCGGTGTTCCAGTCGGCATCGAATCACCGCTACCATACGCACGACTACTACCGGGTCGACCCGATGCTGGGCGGCAACCAGGCGCTCCGCGAGCTGCTCGATGAGGCGCACACGCGCAACATCCGTGTCGTCCTCGACGGCGTCTTCAACCACGCCAGCCGCGGCTTCTTCCAGTTTCACGATATCCTGGAGAACGGCATCAACTCGGCCTACCTGGACTGGTTTACGGTGGAGCAGTGGCCGCTACAGCCTTACGGCAGTCGCAACGCCGGTTATCGTAGCTGGTGGGGCAACCCCGCGCTGCCCAAGCTCAACACGGACACGCCCGCGGTGCGCGAGTTTATCTTCGATGTCGCGCGCACCTGGATCGAGTTCGGCATTGACGGCTGGCGGCTGGATGTGCCGGGTGAGATCGACGACGATGCGTTCTGGCGGGAGTTTCGGCGGGTCGTGCGCCAGGCCAATCCCGAGGCCTATATCGTGGGCGAAATCTGGCACGATGCGGAGCGCTGGCTGCAGGGCGACCAGTTCGACGCCGTGATGAACTACGGCATCAGCCGGGCCGCGGCCGGGTTCTTCGCGCGCGACACCTTCGACCGGCATTACCGGCCGGGCGGATTCCGGCTTGCGCCGCTCGGCGCGCGCGCGTTCAGCAACGAGATCGAGCGGCTGATGCACCTGTATCCGTGGGCCATTACGCAGGTGCAGTTCAACCTGCTGGACAGCCACGACACGGCCCGGTTCATCAACCAGGTCGGCGGCGACAAGACCGTGCTCCAGCTCGCGCTGCTGTTCATGCTATCCCTGCCCGGCGCGCCGTGCATCTACTACGGCACGGAAATCGGCATGGCAGGCGGCCATGATCCCGACTGCCGGGGCGCGTTCCCCTGGCAGGCGCCGGAAACCTGGGATCGTGACCTGCTGGACTTCACGAAGCGGGCCATCGCGCTGCGGCGGGAGCATGTGGCGTTGCGCCACGGCACCTTCGCACCCCTCTACTCGCACGAGGACGTGGTCGCGTTTGGCCGCCAGGCGCCGGACGAGGGCGCAGTCGTGGTGTTCAACGCGGGGACCGAGTCGCGCGTCATCAGCATGGACGTGGAGGGCCTGCTGCCGGATGGGAAGATCGAGGACCTGTGGACGGGCCACGCGGGCCGCGTCTCGCGGGGCGTCATGCGCCACCTGGAGGTCCCGCCGCGCAGCGGGCTGGTGTTCGCCGCCGCGCGGGGCTAGGCGACAGGCGGAGCAAGCTACAGCAACGGGCGAGGCAGTCCACGACTGCCTCGCCTTTTGTGCATCTCAGGACAACAAAACTCCCCGGCCTGGTGCAACCAGCCGGGGAACGCGAGAGCGGGTAAGCGGATTCGAACCTGGTGATTACTCCGGCTCCAGGTCATCAAAGCCAGCCTGCAGCCCTCCTGCCGGGCCTACCTTAGCTGCTTGCTTGAAAGTCTGTGCAGTCGGCGGCATGTGGACCTGCGCGCCTTGCAGCAATTGTTCGATGGTCAGAATCTGCACGCGGCGATAGTCCTTGTTCCAGCCGGGTGAGCGGTAGTAGCCTGCTTTGGCGGCTGCCGTCTGCATGTCCGCTGTAGGCGGCTCCAGTGTGACGAAGACGCCTAGCGCAGCCTTCTCCTGGTCAAGCACGCCTAGCAGGTCGCGGATGTCGCCGGACTTCACATGTCCGCTCTTGACCTGGACGATAACCTGCTTGCGCTTGCCAGTCGTATCGTCCACGAACGGAATAATGCCGTCGATGCCCTTGTCGCTGCCCTTCTTGCCGGTCTTGCTGCCTGCCTGCCCACCTTGCGGCATGGCTTCCACCAGGGAACACGCCCACCACTGGAACTGATAGCGGTCATCCTGCGCCAGTTGGCGGGCCGCGCCGATGTCTTCCGGCTCGCCTATCACGTCAAACTTGATGCCGGGGAACATGCTGTTCAGCCGGTAGCGAATGGCCGCAATCGCCAGATGCGTGATATCGATACCTATCCACTTGCGTCCGAGCTTCTCAGCCGCAGCAATGGCCGTGCCGCAGCCGCAGAAGGGGTCGAGCACCACGTCGCCGGGGTTGCTGCTGGCCTGGATGATGCGCTCCAGCAGGGCAAGGGGCTTCTGCGTGGGGTAGCCAAGACGTTCATCTGCCTGTGCGCCGAGCGGTCTAATGTCCGCCCACACGTCTTGGATAGCAATCCCAGGCATCTCGTCCAGATAGTGCTTCATGCGGGGAACTGTGCCGGGTTTGGCCTGATGAATACGACCTTCGGCAAGAAGTTTCTCCATGTTTTCCTTACTGTAACGCCAATACCGAGTTATACCGAGGAATTCATAGGAAGGATTGCCCTTGGCTGCCCCTCCGGGGCCAGTGAGGTCACTCGACTTCCACCGGCGACCATCTGCGTCCGTGTTTGAGTAGCTGCTACTGAGATAATCCTCACCATATGGCACATAAACAGGATTCCATGTCCAGGAATCACTCTTTGTGTAAAAGAGCAGTACGTCATGTATGCGTCCGTGCTGTTTTCTTCCTTGCCGTGTGTCGTTGTGTGCGGCTGTGCGCTGCCAAATTATCTCGCTACGAAAACCCTCTGGCCCGAAAACCGTGTCCAGCACGACCTTGAGATAGTGGCTCGCCGTGGGGTCGCAGTGCAGATACAGGCTACCCGTGGGCTTGAGTACCCGGTGAAGCTCAACCAGACGGGCGGCCATCATCACCAGATAGGCCATCATCTGGTTCTCCCCGATGAACTCCCGCAAGGCCGCAATCATGCGCTGGACCTCTGGCTGCGGCTGCGTAATCAACCACTGATACGTTTCCTCAGCGGCAGCACCCCAGTGCCATGTGTCATCAAAGGCCACAAGCTGCGACTGTGAATCCTTGCCGCTTTCATCCCTGAACAGCACATTGTAGGAGCGGTTCGAGTTGAAGGGCGGGTCCAGGTACACGAGGTCTATGCTGACGTCCGGGATATGCTCGCGCAGGATCGGCAAGTTATCCCCGTAGAAGAGGGTGTTCTTCGTGATCGGCTTGGCGGTCATAGGAGAGGCTCCGACGTTGCAGCGATCTGATGGATTCCAGACACAGTATAGCAAAACTCCCCGGTCTGGTGCAACCAGCCGGGGAGCGCGAGAGCGGGTAAGCGGATTCGAACCGCTGACATTCAGCTTGGGAAGCTGACGTTCTACCGCTGAACTATACCCGCATGTGGGCTGTGACGGAGTCACAGCGTCATTATATGCAGGATGGACGGGTTGTCAAGCCTTGCCAGGAATTTCAAATGTGCGCGAGGGTGCAGGCATGCTGAGCGGAGGGCGTCGCACAGCGACGCACGTAGTCGAAGCACGCCTGCACAGTGGCGATCCTTCGACTGCGGCCCTCCGGGCCTCCGCTCAGGATGCTTTGCCGCCGACATTTGGAATTCCTGAAACCTTGCGCCGGCGGCTCAGCGGCTTGAACCCCTCGCCCAACACCTCGTGGCCGGGGCTGATGACGACGAAGGCCTCCGGGTCGACCTGGCGGACGATCTCCTGCAGCGCGGGCACCTGGCGCCGGGTGACGGCCGTGAACAGCAGCATGCGCGCCTCGCCGGTGAAGCCGCCCTCCGCCTTCAGGATCGTCACCCCCCGCTCCAGGTCGTCCAGGATGCCGGTCCGCACGGCTTCGGGCGCCTTGGTGATGATGAACGCCGTGTTGCCCGACTCGAACCCCGACTCCACGAAGTCGATCACGCGGGCCATCACCCACGCGGCAATCAGCGCATACAGCGCGGGCGCCAGGCCGAAGAAGTAGGCCGCCAGCAGCAGCACGATGAAGTCCATCGCCAGCAGCGACGACGACATGCGCGTGCCCCGGAAGTGTTCGAGCAGCTTGGCCGGAATCTCCGTGCCGCCGGTGGTCGCATTGGCGCGGAAGACCAGCGCCATGCCCAGGCCGTAGAGCAGCCCGCCGTAGGCCGTGTAAAGCAGCGGCTCGCCCTGCACGATGGGCAGGTGCGGACGCAGCACGTCGATCAGCAGCGAGGAGAGCGCGGCGGCGGCGAGGGTCTTCGGCCCGAACTGCACGCCGAGCACGCGTACCCCGACGAGCAGGAACGGGATGTTGAGCACCAGCAGCGTGATGCCGACGGGCCAGCCCCAGAGCCGGTTGGCGAACATCGCCAGCGCGGTGAAGCCGCCCGGCACGACGTCGTTCGGGTCGAGAAAGACGTCCACGGAGAGCGCCATCAAGACGCAGCCGGCGACGATGAGCGCGGCATCGAAGAAGATGCCGCCGGTGAGGTTGCCCCAGGGCGTGCGCCACAGGACGCGGCGGCGAAAGCGCAGCAGCGGCGCGGGCAGTGAAAAGGTCATACGCGTACTTTCATGGTGGGTGGCCGGCGGCAGCCGATGGCCGTCGGCCGGCGACAAAAGACCCCGCCAACGTGCGCGGGGTTGATGTGTGGATTATAGCACATGCAGGGCGGGCGGCCAATCCGGGGAGTGCACGGGCTGTAGACGCAGAGCGGCCCCCGGTGGGGCGCCGGGGGCCTGCTTGCTCACCTACCCAGGTGACGGGGCCGATCGGGGGATCAGCGATAAAAGCGGGCGGGTTGTGTAATCCTGACTGGTGTTGGGGCCACCAATCATTAAAACGTATTATAGTCATCTTGCTTACATTGTCAAGGGGGTAACAGGAAAATCCAGTCAATTTTCACAATTTTAAGGTTCGGTCTGCGAAAGATAACCTGCAACTCATGCATCACATGCGCAGCAGGGCGCCAATCGGCAAAGTCACCAGCCCCAGAACGCACAGCGGGGCCGGCGCCATCGCGGATAATCGAATCAGGTCACGAATAAGCGAATCGGGCCGCCACGGCGCGCATCATTCGCTATTCGTTGCGCCCTCCGGCGCATTCGTTTATCTGTGATGGCCGCATTCACCCTGAAACGTGCTATAATAAGGCACTGCATCCTGGCAATAATCAAGGAGCCATAACATGCCGCTGACCGTTTCACAGGGCGAACTGGAGCGCATCGTCTACGCTTACCATCACGACCCGTTCGAGGTCCTGGGTGCGCACGAGGTCGAGCTGAAAGGGCGCAAGGCAGTCGCCATCCGTGCGTTTTTGCCCTACACCCAGCAGGTATGGGCCGTCCTGCGCGATGGCACGGAACATGCCCTCGAACGCGTGACAGGCACCGACTTTTTCGAGGGGGTCATCCCGCTGTCCGGCAAAGGCGCGGCGGCAGCATTCTTCGGTGAGGGCGGCGCGGCCAGCGCCTATCAGCTTCGCAGGATCGAGAAGGACGGCCGGGAACTCGTGGCGGCCGACCCTTACAGCTTCCTGCCGGTGCTCGGCGACCTGGACCTGCAGCTCTTCAACGAGGGCACGCACTATCGCACGTACAACAAGCTCGGCGCACAGGTCGTCACCCACCAGGGCGTGACGGGCGTGGCTTTCGCTGTGTGGGCGCCCAACGCCAAGCGCGTCAGCGTCATCGGCGACTTCAACCAGTGGGACGGCCGCATCCACCCCATGCGCATCCGCGGCAGCTCCGGCATCTGGGAGCTGTTCATCCCGGGCCTGGGCGAGGGCGCGATCTATAAGTACGAGATCAAGACGCAGTACGACGCGCTGCTCCAGAAGACCGACCCGCATGGCTTCTACGCGGAGATGCGGCCCAAGACCGCCTCGATCGTCTGGGACATCGGCAAGCACACCTGGCAGGATGCCGCCTGGCTGGCCGAGCGCCCGCGCCGCGACCTGCTGCGCAGCCCGATGAGCATCTACGAGGTGCATCTCGGGTCGTGGATGCGCGTGCCGGAGACGAACGGCTATGTTTCCTACCGCGACCTGGCGCACAAGCTGGGCGAGTACGTCGTGCAGCAGGGCTACACCCACGTCGAGCTGCTGCCCATCACCGAGCACCCGCTCGACCTCTCGTGGGGCTACCAGGTGACGGGTTACTTCTCGCCGACGAGCCGGTTCGGGACGCCGGATGACTTCCAGTATTTCGTGGACCACCTGCACGGGCTCGGCATCGGCGTCATCATGGACTGGGTGCCCGCGCACTTCCCCAAGAACGACTACGGCCTGGTGATGTTCGACGGCACTGCGCTCTACGAGTATGCCGACTCCCGCCTGGGCGAGCATCTCGAATGGGGCACGAAGATCTTCAACTGGGCGCGCACCGAGGTGCAGCAATTCCTGGTCAACAGCGCGCTCTTCTGGCTCGACAAGTATCACATCGACGGCCTGCGGGTGGACGCGGTCGCGTCCATGCTCTATCGCGACTACGCACGCACCGAGTGGCTGCCCAACGAGTACGGCGGGCGGGAGAACCTGGAGGCCATCGCGTTCCTGCAGCGCATGAACGAGCGGACGCACAGCGAGTTCCCCGGCACATTCACCTGCGCAGAGGAATCCACCTCGTTCCCCGCAGTCAGCCGCCCCGTCTATCTGGGCGGGCTGGGCTTCACGTTCAAGTGGAACATGGGCTGGATGCACGACACGCTGGACTACATCAGCCTCGACCCGGTGTACCGCAAGTATCACCACAACAAGACGACGTTCGGCCTGATGTACGCGTTCAGCGAGAACTTCATCCTGCCCATCTCGCACGACGAGGTCGTCCACCTGAAGCACTCGCTCATCAACAAGATGCCGGGCGACTTCTGGCAGCAGTTCGCCAACATGCGCCTCTACTTCGGCTTTATGTGGACGCATCCGGGCAAGAAGCTGCTGTTCATGGGACAGGACTTCGGCCAGTGGAACGAGTGGAGCGAGGACAAGAGCCTGGACTGGCATCTGACCGGCTTCGAGCCGCACCAGAAGCTCCAGCGGTGGGTCGCGGACCTGAACCGGCTGTGCCGGGCCGAGCCCGCGCTGCACGAGCAGGACTTCAACTGGGAAGGCTTCGAGTGGATCGACGCCAACGACTGGGAGAACAGCGTCCTGTCCTACGTGCGCAAGGCGCAGGACCCGGCGGATCATCTCGTCGTCATCTGCAACTTCACGCCCGTCGTGCGCCACGGCTACCGGCTTGGCGTGCCGAGCCTGACGACTTATCGCGAGGCGCTGAACAGCGACTCGGAGTTCTACTTCGGCAGCAACGTCGGCAACAGCGGCGCGCTCGCGGCCGAGCCGACGCCCTGGCAGGGCCAGCCGTGCTCGGTGACGATGACGCTGCCGCCGCTGGCGGTCGTGGTGCTCAAGCCGGAACGGGGGTAACGTAGGATGGGTTGCCAACCCGGAACGGGGGTAACGTAGGACGGGTTGCCAACCCGGAACGGGGGTAACGTAGGACGGGTTGCCAACCCGGAACGGGGGTAACGTAGGACGGGTTGCCAACCCGGAACGGGGGTAACGTAGGACGGGTTGCCAACCCGGAACGGGGGTAACGTAGGACGGGTTGCCAACCCGGAACGGGGGTAACGTAGGACGGGTTGCCAACCCGTCCTACATTGGCGTTTGGGTTACTTGACAAATCCAGATTTTCACCGATAATTACTCTCGTGTCTGACAAGACACACCTTACCTCGCCATCCTACTGCCGAGGAGGTGATGCAAATGGACCAATGTAGTCGTAAGTGTGGCACCGTAGCATCACCTCGGTTTAATGGGTAGTGCTACGGTGCCCAAGCAGGGTCCGGGACGGGTCCAATCCCCGCTCCGGACCCTGTCTTTTAAGCGACCGTCCGCATCTGAGGATGCGGACTCCGCGTTGCCAACCTTCCACCTTCAACCTGCCAACCTTCAACCGTAGATATACTTCCCCCACACATCGCGCGGGCCGGCTTCGGAAAGCATCAGGAAGGCCAGGTAATGCGGCCGGCCGGGGCGCTTGCGCAGTTCCATGCCCGCTTCTTCGGGTGTGCGGTCGCCCTTGCGCATGTTGCAGGCGCGGCAGGCCGTGACGATGTTTTCCCAGGTGGTCTGACCCCCGCGGCTGCGGGGGATGATGTGATCGATGGTCAGCAGGCTGCGGCCGGGGGCCTGACCGCAATACTGGCAGGTGTAGCGGTCGCGCAGCGCGACGCTGCGGCGGGTGGGCGCGAGCGTGACCGGGTGCGGGATGCGGACGTAGTAGACCAGGCGGATGACGAGGGGGACGGGCACACTCGTGCAGGCCGCGTGCAGGTATTCCGTGGCAGCTTCCACCATCTCTGCCTTCTCTTTCAGGAGCAGGATGATGGCCCGCTGCACGGAGATGATGCTCAGCGGTTCGTAAGTTGCATTCAGTACCAGGACGCGCTGCATGGTGGTATCCCGATTGAAGATTCAAGATTGCCGATTGCCTGCTCGAGCCAATCTTCAATCTTCGACCTTCAATCGCCGGACCTCACGCTGCGGTCTGCCCCGGCTTAACCAAAATGTCCGGCCATCCCATCAGGACGCCGGACACTTAGCGGAGGGGTGGCCAGTGGGGCTTGAACCCACGACCTCCTGGGCCACAACCAGGTGCTCTGCCAATTGAGCTATGGCCACCATGCATAGGGCGTTGACGGGCGTGGCACGCATTGAGACGCTCGTTTCCTGCCCCCTTCTAGCTCGGGGGCAGGGATTCGAACCCCGATACGCAGCTCCAAAGGCTGCTGTCCTGCCGTTGAACGACCCCCGAATAAACGGGTTAATCCACCCGAGTGCCGAGGCCCAGACTTGAACTGGGGACACCGCAATTTTCAGTCGCGTGCTCTACCAACTGAGCTACCTCGGCAAGATAAGAAATGGCTGATGCAGAAGGCCGGTAACACGGGGGGTGTTACGCTTTCAGGGCAAGCAATCTGCTATCAGCCATCCTGGTCAGCGACTAAGCGGGTGACGGGATTCGAACCCGTGACCTTCTCCTTGGCAAGGAGACGTACTACCACTGTACTACACCCGCGGGCTTATGGGTTTGTGCGAACTTACAGGGCGCATTATACTCGTTTCTCTCAGGCTGTCAAGAACTGCGCCCATCACCTTCAGTGGACCCGGCCGGATTCGAACCGGCGATCTTCTCCGTGCAAGGGAGACGCCTTCCCGCTAGGCCACGGGCCCCGGGTACGATGGAAGATTGAAAATTGAAGATTTGCATCCTCAATCCATCTATCTCCGTTTCCCTATCGCTTTGCTATTTTATCCAACGATGCCCCGTTGGGCAAATTCAGGCCAGGGGCTTCAGCTTGTCCGGGTAGGTCTCGCGGATCAGCGCGCGGGCCAGCACCAGGGTCGGATCAATGGCGGGCAGGCCGTGGACGGTGCGCTCCGGCAGGGCAAGGGGAATCTCAGTGCAGCCCAGGATAATGGCTTCGGCGCCCTGAGCATGCAGGTGCCCGGCCGCGGCGAGCAGCTCGGCGCGGGCGCATGCGGTGACCGGGCTGGACTGCGCCTTGATGCCGTATGTCTCATCGTAAATCGCGGCCTGGACGCGCGCTTGCCCGTCATCCGCCGGCGCGAGCGCGGTGATGCCCAGCGGCGCCAGCACTTCAGGGTAGACGGCGGCGCGTGCCGTGCCCGTGGTGCTCAACACCCCGACCCGCTGCACGCCGGGCAGCGTCTCTGCCAGGAAGCGAGCCGTTTCGTGAATCATATGCAGCACGCGCAGCCGGTTGCCTGTGCGGGCCAGCTCAGCCAGGAGCACATCGAAGATGCGCGGCGCGTGTGCGGTGTTGCACGGGATGCCAACCACCGTCGCGCCCAGCGTCTCCAGCCGGCGAATGACCTCCGCCAGTGCATAGGCCGGGTTCTCCGTCACGTCGCCCAGCAGGTACGCCGTGCGGTCGGCAATGGTGTGGGGCAGGGAGAGCAACGCAACGGGCAGGTGCTCCTGGTCGCGGCGCGCGGCCGTTTGGTCGAAGACCTTCGCGGCCAGGTCGAGTCCGGCATAGGGGCCGACGCCGCCGACGATGCCGATCAGGGGGGTGGGGTCACTCACAGGCGCATCCTGGCACAAACGTTCACAACCGCATGCGGGCGCATGTGTTACAAGCGCATGCGCGGGTCCAGTGCGTCGCGCAGCCCGTCGCCCAGCAGATTGAAGCCCAGGACGGCGAGCAGGATCGCCAGACCGGGGAACGTCGCGACATGTGGGGCCAGCACGAGGTAATCGCGGCCGTCGCTCAGCATCGCGCCCCACTCCGGCGTGGGCGGCTGCGCGCCCAGCCCGAGGAAGCTCAGGCTGGCGGCCGTCAGGATGGCGGTGGCGATGCGCATCGTGACCAGGACGATCAGGGGCGCGAGGATGTTGGGGAACAGGTGCAGGCGCATGATGCGGTTGTCGGTCGCGCCGACCGTGCGCGCCGCGACGACGTATTCGTTCTGCCGGACCGATAGGACGGACCCGCGCACGACGCGCGTGAACGTGGGCACGGAGAAGATCGCGACGGCAATGATGACGTTGTTCAGCCCCGGCCCGATGGCCGCGATGATGGCAATCGCCAGCAGCAGCCCCGGAAAGGCCAGCAGGATGTCCATCAGCCGCATGACCAGCAGGTCGGCGATGCCGCCGTAGTAGCCTGAGATGAGGCCCAGCACCGAGCCGATCAGCCCGGCGAGGAACGCGCCCAGGAAGCCGATCCGCAGCGAATAGGCCGCGCCGTGGATGATGCGGCTGAGGATGTCGCGGCCGTGGACATCGGTGCCGAGGAGATGTTCTATGGAGGGCGGCTTGACGCTGTTGCGCAGGTCCTGCTTGATGGGACTGTAGGGCGCGAGCAGCGGTGCGGCCAGCCCCGCAATGATGAGCAGCAGCACGATGACGCCCCCGAACACCGCGGCCCGGTTGCGAATGAGCCGCGCCCACGCGTCGCGCCACAGGCTGCGCGGGCGTTGGGATAGCGTTAGGGTGGCCGCAGCAGAGGCCGTGGCGTTAGCCGTTGTCATAATGTATCCTCGGGTCGAGCCAGGCGTAGAGCACGTCGACGACCAGGTTCACCAGCACGAACTGGACGGCCAGGATGAGCAGGATGGCCTGCACCATCGGATAATCCCGGAAGGCAATTGAGTCAACCAGCAGGCGGCCTACCCCAGGATAGGCGAACACGGTTTCGGTGATGACCGCGCCCGCGAGCAGGAAGCCGAATTCCAGCCCGATGACCGTGACGACCGGGATGAGGGCGTTCTTGAGCGCGTGCCGGTAGACGACGGTCTGCTGCCGCAGGCCCTTGGCCTTCGCGGTGCGGATGTAGTCCTGGTTCAGCACTTCGAGCAGGCTGGAGCGGGTGACGCGCGCGATGATGGCCGCGGCGCCCACCCCCAGCGTCACGCCGGGCAGGATCAGATGACGCCAGTCGCCGCGGCCGCTGGTGGGCAGCCAGCGCAGCTCGACCGCGAAGATCCACATCAGCATGAGCCCGAGCCAGAACGAGGGCGTGCAGATGCCGAGCAGGGCCACGATCATGCTGGCGTAATCCAACGGGGAGTTGCGCCGCGTGGCCGCGATGATGCCGGTGGTCAACCCGATGATGACGGCGATGATAATGCTGACCAGCGTGAGTTGCGCGGTGGCGGGCAGGCGCAGCCCGATTTCGTAGGTGACAAGATTGCGCGTGCGCGTGGAGCGGCCCATGTCGCCCTGCAACAGATTGCCGACCCACGTGAAGTACTGCTCGTGCAGGGGCCGGTTCAGGCCGAGCGACTCGCGCAGCATCTCGACGTCGGCCTGGGTGGCATCCAGCCCGGCCATCAGCCGGGCCGGATCGCCGGGCACCATGTGCAGCAGCAGGAACACGGCAATCGACACCCCGATCAGCGTCGGGATGACGATCACCAGGCGGCGAAGGAGGTAGGTGAACATGCGCTGCACCTCATGGGCCGGTTGCGGGCAGTGACTGACCTTAGACCCGATCTCAGCGATTGTTTTAAGAGTCTGTCTTCGGGCGGTTGAAACCGCTGCCACCAGTACCAAGTCTGCCTTCGCAGACTCTATCGCTACAGTCTCCGAAGGGAGACTTGGCAATGGTGGCCGTGACTTCAGTCACCCGCAACCGGCCCAGCAAATCAGCTACGCGACTTACTTGATGTAGCCCTTACGGTAGTAGCCGATGCCGTCGGGCTGGATCCACATATCGGCGACCTTGTTGCTGATGCCGCCGAGCACGGTCGTGCGCCACAGGAAGATCCAGGGCGCCTCTTCCATGGCAATCTCCTGCGCCTTGGCGTACGCTTCCTTGCGGACGGCTTCATCCGCCGTCGCCAGGCCGGCCTTGATCTGCGCATCGAAGTCCGGGTTGTTCCAGAACGCCAGATTGAAGGATGCCGGCGGGATGGATTCCGAGGCCAGCAGCGGGCGCAGGCCCCAGTCGGCATCACCGGTGGACGGTGACCAGCCGGCGAAGTTCAGCATGCTCTGATTTTCTTCCATCGGCTTGAAGCGCTCGGCGCTGAGGGTCGCGGCTTCCATGTTCAGCACCTCGACCTCGACGCCGACCTCCGCGAGCTGGCCCTGGATCGCGACGGCGACCTGCTTGGAGTCAGTCGCATCTGAGGCCCACAGCGTCGTCTTGAAGCTCGTCACGCCGGCTTCCGCCAGCAGCGCTTTGGCCTTCTCGGGGTCATATTCGTAGGTCTTGACGGACTTGTAGCCCCAGACGCGCGGGGCCAGCGGCGAGTCGATCATCTCACCGTAGCCGGCCAGCACCGAGTCGATGATGGCCTGCTTGTCCACCGCGTAGTTGAGCGCCTGGCGCACCCGCTTGTCGGTGAAGGGCTCCTTCTGGGTGTTCATGGCGACCCAGTAGGTGTAGATGGCTTCGTTTTCGACGATGGACGCATCGGCGCTGCCCTTGAGCAGCTCGACCTGCGGGTAAGGCACCTGGTTGATGAAGTGTGCGTCGCCGGCCTGGAGCATGCTGATGCGGGTGCCCGCCTCGGGCACGGGCTTGATGACGAAGCGGTCCACCTTGCCGGCTCGCTCCGGGTTCCAGTAATCGGCAAACTTCTCGACGGTCAGGTGGTCGCCGGGGACCCACTCGACGAACTTGTAGGGGCCCGTGCCGACCGGGGCCTTGCCGAATTCCAGCACCTGCTCGCCCTGCTTGGCGGCCAGCGGGCTGACGATGCCGCCTGCGGGATGCGCAAAGGTGGCGATCATGGCGCCGAACGGCTCGGCCGTGGTGAATTTGACGGTGTATTCGTCGATCACCTCGGTCTTGGCGATGATGCGGTAGAGGCCGTAGCGCTTGAGCTTGTTATCAGGGTTGGTGACGCGGTCGAAGTTGTACTTGACTGCCTCGGCATTGAACGGTGCCCCGTCATGGAACTTAATGCCCTGGCGCAGATAGAAGGTGAACGTAGTGGCATCGTCGGATGCTTCCCAGCGTTCGGCCAGCATGGGCTCCATTTCCATCTTTTCGTTGAAGCCGATGAGCCCCTCGAACATCAGCTTCTCGGGCCCGTAGGAGGCATTGTCGTTGGTGTCGTGCGGGTCCAGGCTTACAACGTCGGCGTACTGCGCGATGACGATTTCGGTCGGTCCGGCCGCGGCGGCTGGTACAGCGGTGGGGGCCGCGGTGGCCCCAGCCTCGGCAGCCGGGGCTGCGGCTTCCGGTGCGGTGGTGGTCGCGGGCGGGGCACAGGCGGCCAGCGCGGCTGCGCCAGCCGACATGCCGGCCAGCCGGAAGAACCTGCGCCGGCTGATGCGTTTCGTCTCTGTGGTCATGGTTGTTCTCCTCCTATCAACAATGTGGCACAAAGCGACGGCGTTCCGTTGGCTGCGGTCATGGCGATGGAGGCCGAGACGAGGCATGGTAGGAGACTGCGGAGACTGCTCGACGTCGGACTGCAACATCCACCGCCGCACTGCGGGACCGCGCAAATATGATAATGCTACTTTGGACAAACGCCAAATGCGCGAATGAGTGCACGCCGGTTGTATGCAAGCGTCCGTATTCTTCGAGCCTTGTATTTGCGCGTAGCGGATGATAGAATCACTTCGCCACGATATCGGATAGGTGAAGGAGGACATCCGATGACCTTCTCTCAGGCCACCGCTCATTATCGTAAGCTCAAGCCGCAGTACGATGAAGGCAGCCTGACCGAAACTGATTTCAAGGTCCAGCTTGAGAAGTTGATGGTTCAGGATCGGCAGGGCCGCTGGTGGATGATCGGCTATGAGACCGGGAGGTGGTATGTGTGTGAGGATGGGGTGTGGGTGCGTGCCGAGCCTCCGGCAATCCCCTGGGGCTGGATAGGAGGCAGCGCAGCGAGCGCAGCCTTGTTGACTGCCATCGCTGTGTTGCTCATCTGGCGCAGCTATGTATCTTCCGCACCAGTACCAGCCGCTGTCGTTGTCGATCCCATGGAGAGCGTTTCAGGTTGGCTTCAGTATCACGACCCGGGGTCCACTTTTGATCTGCGTTCCGTATCCGGGAGGGTTCAGAACGCAGTCCAGATCGATTACGGCCTTGGGCAAACCGGCTGGCTGGTCGTTGCAAAGGAGATCACCCCCACGCTGCTGTCCGGAACCGAGGGGATAAGGTTCCACTACATGGGCGCCGGGCACAACACCATGGAGTTCAAACTGCTCGAGGAACCGGCCTATGCAGGGGCTGTGTTCAGCTATGAGCGGCGTGAAACCGCCAGCACCGGCATTTGGCTGAGTCTCGAACAGCCTTACAACGCGTTCGTGTGTGTGAGCCGCTGTGCCAGGCCGGACCAAAAGTTGGATCCGGCCAAGGTATACAGACTGGAAATTGCGATCTCACAAGCAATGGGTGGGGTTTCCGGCCAGGGTAATATGGTCATTGACCAGATAGAAGCTCTGAAGTGATTTCGTGACGATACGGGAACCCGACACGGAAGCTGCAGGGCGAAATCATGTTGCACTCGTGCCTTCTGCCTGGCAGTTGAAACTGCGGCTACCACTGCAAAACCGACCTGCGTCGGTTAGTTTCCAGTCTGCGAAGGCAGACTTCGCAACGGTAGCCGCAACTTCAGTTGCCGGGTGGGTTCACCTGATGCACTCTGAACCCGACACGGAAGCTGGCTTCCGACATCATTACGCCAAATGAGCCGCTCATACAAAGACCCGGCTCTGGCCGGTCTCCGACCGAGCCAGGGAGGCACGGTCAGAGACCGGCCTCAGCAAATCTCGGACAGATGCTAAATCAGCCTCTCATACAAAGACCGCCCGAAGCACAAGGCTTCGGGCGGTCTTTTTCATCTGTTATGCCGCGTTGGCGCCAAAGGCGACAGCGATACGCCGCCCGCCGGATGGATCGTGGGACGGCTGTTCTTGCACGGCCATGTCAGAAGCCGTTGCGGCCGGCCACACTACGCGCGGGCGAGGTCGAAACGGTCCAGATTCATCACCTTGTCCCAGGCCGCCACGAAGTCATGCACGAATTTCTCCTTCGCATCGTCGCAGGCATAGACTTCCGCCAGCGCGCGGAGCTGCGAGTGCGAGCCGAAGATCAGATCGACGCGGGTGCCGGTCCACTTCCGAGTGCCCGTCGCCCGGTCGCAGCCCTCGAACACGCCGTCTTCTGCGGTAGGCTGCCATGCCGTGCCCATGTCGAGCAGGTTGACGAAGAAGTCGTTGGTGAGCGTCTCCGGCTGGTGAGTGAAGACGCCATGCTGCGACTTGCCGTAGTTTGCGCCCAGGACGCGCAGCCCGCCGACGAGCACGGTCATCTCCGGCGCAGTCAGCGTGAGCAACTGCGCCCGGTCAACCAGCAGTTCTTCCGGCGTCATGCCGCGCTTGGCCCGCAGGTAGTTGCGGAACCCATCGGCGGTCGGTTCCATGACCTTGAAGGACAGCGCGTCGGTCTGCTCCTGCGAGGCATCGGTGCGGCCCGGCGTGAAGGGCACGGTCACATCGTAGCCCGCGTTCTTTGCCGCCTTCTCGACCCCTGCACAGCCGCCCAGCACGATGAGATCGGCGAGCGAAACCTTCTTTCCGTCGACCTGCGCGCTGTTGAACTCCTGCTGGATGCCCTCCAGCGTGTGGAGGACCTTCTGGAGTTGGGCCGGCTGGTTGACTTCCCAGTCCCGCTGCGGGGCAAGCCGGATACGCGCGCCGTTTGCGCCACCGCGCATGTCGGAGCCGCGGAAGGTCGAGGCCGATGCCCAGGCGGTCGTGACGAGCTCCGAGATGGAGAGCCCTGAGGCCAGGATGCGCGCCTTGAGCGCCGCGATGTCGGCGGCTTCGATCAACTTGTGATCGACAGCGGGGACCGGGTCCTGCCAGACCAGCTCTTCCGCCGGCACTTCCGGGCCGAGATAGCGCGCGCGGGGGCCCATATCGCGATGAGTCAGCTTGAACCACGCGCGGGCGAAGGCATCCGCGAATTCCTCAGGGTTCTTGTGGAACCGTTCGGAGATCTCCCGATAGATCGGATCCATCCGCAAGGCCATGTCTGCGGTCGTCATCATGGTCTTAACCCGCTTCAACGGGTTGTGCGCGGCCGGTGCAAGGTCCTTTTCGGCCACGTTGACCGGGTGCCATTCCCACGCGCCCGCGGGGCTCTTCACCAGGTCCCAGTCGTAGCCGAAGAGCATGTCGAAGTAGCCCATGTCCCACTTGATCGGGTTCGGGGTCCAGGCGCCTTCGATGCCGCTGGTGATGGTGTCATCGCCCTTGCCGCTGCCGTAGCTGCTGAGCCAGCCGAGGCCCTGCGCCTCGATGTCGGCGCCTTCCGGCTCAGGCCCGACGTGGGTCGCGGGACCGGCGCCGTGGGCCTTGCCGAAGGTGTGGCCGCCCGCAACCAGGGCCACGGTTTCTTCGTCGTTCATGGCCATGCGCGCAAAGGTCTCGCGGATATCGCGGGCAGAAGCGACCGCGCTCGGCACGCCGTTGGGCCCTTCCGGATTCACGTAGATCAGACCCATCTGCACTGCGGCAAGGGGGTTCTCGAGTTCACGGTCGCCGGTGTAGCGTTCGTCGGCCAGCCACTTGCCTTCGCGGCCCCAGTAGATCTCATCTTCCGGTTCCCAGATGTCCTCGCGGCCGCCCGCGAAGCCGAAGGTCTTGAAGCCCATCGACTCCAGCGCGCAGTTGCCCGCCAGGACCAGGAGATCGGCCCAGGAGAGGCTCCGGCCGTACTTCTTCTTGATGGGCCACAGCAAGCGCCGCGCCTTGTCCAGGTTCGCGTTGTCGGGCCAGCTATTGAGGGGGGCAAACCGCTGGCTGCCGGAGCCTGCGCCGCCGCGGCCGTCGCTGACGCGGTAGGTGCCCGCGCTGTGCCAGGCCATGCGAATGAAGAGCCCGCCATAGTGGCCGTAATCCGCCGGCCACCAGTCCTGCGAGTTGGTCATCAGCGCATAGAGGTCCTGCTTGACGGCCTGCAGGTCGAGCTTCTTGAACTCCTCGGCATAGTCAAAGTCCTCGCCCATGGGATCGCTGAGGGGCGAGTGCAGGTGCAAAATGTTGATGTTTAGCTGATTCGGCCACCAGTCACGGTTGGACGTGCCGCGGCGGAACATATCTTCTTGTGTCCTGGTCGTGGTCGGGGATTGGCTGACTTCACTCATCCTGTTGGCTCCTTTTGTAGGGTGTATGGTTGGACAGCGCTACGTGGGATTTCGACTCATTCTGCTGCCGGCAATCGGGACACAGCCCGTAGAAATCGAGCCGGTGGCTGATGACCTGGTAGCCCGTCAACTCTGCGACTTCCTGGGTCAAGTCATCCACCAGGCTGACCTGGGGGTCGATGATTTTCCGGCAACGCACACAGATCAGATGTGGGTGGGGCTCCGGCCGGCTGCCATCGTAACGATTGTCGTCGTCGCTGAAGCCCAGCTCGAGCACTTCGCCCAGTTCTTTCAGCAGGTGGAGGGTCTTGTAGACCGTCGCCAGGCTGGTCGTCGGGAATTGGGCTTTGATCTGCTCATACAGGCTGGATGCACTGGGATGCCCGTCGCTGGCCGCGATGAGCCGCAGCAGCGCCACGCGTTGGGGGGTGAGGCGACAATCGCTCCCCTTGAGCTTGGCTGCCAACTGCTGGAATCGAGACTCAGAATCAGGTATCACTGCACATTAGTCGCAATCTATAGTCTATGGAGAACCATTATCCGAGAGGATAATACCCGACCTGTCGCGAGCTGTCAAATTACTGCCGTGGCTCTCTGCAGACTGTGGTGGTGTTATCGGAGCATAAAAAGACCGCCCGACACCCACGGTTTCGGACGGTCTTTGTGCCGGCTTCTCCAGCCGGATGAGTGCCGACGGGGGGATTTGAACCCCCACGAGCTTAGCTCAGCAGATCCTAAGTCTGCAGCGTCTGCCATTCCGCCACGTCGGCGTGTGACGTCTTTGCCGTCACCTGGCAGTTTGTGGCGAAAACCGCCACAAACTGCAACGTGACCGAAGCCGGAGCTTCGGTCACACACTTGCCGGATCATACCCCCGATTCTGTCCAGCTCAAGGCCAAAGCCTTGAGCCTGCCGCCATCTGTCTCACGCGCCTGCTCACGCCGGCACATGGCTGCGCCTGGCCTGGCGGGTGTTGCCCGCCTTCACCGGCGCCGCTGCGATGAGACCAAGCGCCAGCTTGCGCTGGCGTTGGCCGAGCTTACGCTCGGCGCGCTAACCCAAGTCTGACATGCCTGGCCCACTCACCTTGCTTCCAGCCGCACGCTCGCCTGGCCGGCGACATTGCTGTCACCGCCGGTGGGCTCTTACCCCACCGTTTCAGCCCTCACCCGCACCCGTTGAAGGGCCGCTGGCGGGTTTGCTTTCTGTTGCGGTTGTAGTCAATGGGTCAGGCGCAAGCCTGACACCGCTGCCCTCACTTGTGATTTCGTGAGGCGGCTTTCTCCACCCGGACAGCGTGCTGCATGCAGCCTGCATGCCCGGACAGAGCGGAAGTCGGGAAGTTCCTTCCCGGGGTCACCCCCCGGGGCGGCGGCTCACCGGCAAGCAATGGTATTTTAACATAAGAGGGATTGTGGGTCAAAGGTGAAGAGGTGACAAGGTGACAAGGTGACCGGGTGAAGAGGTGACAAGGTGATGCCGAATGGCCGGTTGAGTCTCCTATCCATCTTACCGGTCATTCCCTCTTGCCAGAAGCCTGCCCAACCACATCACCTTGTCACCCGGTCACCTCTTCACCTTGTCACGTCACCCCGCTTCGGCAATATCCTGGAGCGCCTGGAGATCCACGAGGACGACCTTGCCGCGACGGGTGCGGATGAGTTCCAGCCGGCGGAACTTGCTCATCACCCGGATCGCGGTCTCGACGGTCGTGCCGGTCATGTCCGCGACATCCTGCCGCGTGAGGGGCATCTCGATCACGCGGCCGTCTGCCGTGTCGGCGCCCGCGCTTGCACCCAGCTTGAGCAGGACGCGCGCGATGCGCTGCTCGACCCGTTCCACCGCGAGGCTGCGAATCTGCTCGGCGGAGCCGCGCAGCCGCGTGCCCATGTCGTTGATGACGGCGAGGGCAAAGACCGGATAACGGGTGACGAGGGTAAGACAGTCGTTACGCGCGATGACGAGCAGGCAGCAATCCTCGATGGCCTGGGCCGTGCCCGGATAGCCGCCGCCATCGAACACTGCAACCGAGCCGAGCATCTGGCCCGGGCTGGCGACGCGCAGGACGACATCCTTGCCGTCGGTCGAATGGCGCAACACCTTGATCTTGCCGGTCTTGACGACGTAGAGGGCTTCCGGCGCTTCTCCCTCCAGAAAGATGTAGTCATCTTTCTGATACTGGCGTTCGCTGAACAGGTCGGTGACTTTTTCCCAGTCCCGCTCTGACAGGCCGGCGAACACCGGCAACGCCATGAGTATATCGCGCCGATCCATTAATGACTCCGGGGGCAATGCAGTATGACGCAGGTCATAAACGGAGGGATTATAGCACGGCAGGGGGTTGATGGCAATAAAGCGGGGTGGTTACGAAAAGCGCAAGGATGAGATGAGTCTCGCCACAGATGACCCCGAGGCCACTGAGATTGATCAACCTCTGCGGTTTCGGGGTCCTCTGTGGCTAACAACCTATTTCCCCGGCGCGATTGCGTAGGCCTTGCCGTTGAGCACGACGGTCACGCGGTCGCCCAGGGCCAGGTAGCGGCCGAGTTCAGGCAGTTGGCGCAGCAAGGCAAAGTACCGGTCCGAGCCGAAGATGACTTGCTCCGGCTTCATCTGCGCAGCGTCGAACGCAGTATCGACCCATGCGCCGTCCAGCAGGCGGAAGGTCTTGTTGCCCACATGCTTGAGCACCTCACTTTCCGGGGAGCCGGCCTCCGATGCGGCAGCCTGGTCTGCGCTGCGCAACGCGCTCTCGGCCTGGGCCTTTGCCACGGCGGCCTCGCCCGACCGTTCAGCCTCAGCCGCCGGCGCCGCGCCCGCGCCGCCGGTCCCGCCAACAGGTGGCAGCCTGTCGCCCGGCCTGACGGTGGTCATGCCCGGTTCCTCCACGAGGAACGAGGTGTAGGGCGTCACGATGCCGAAGCGCGTGCTGAGCGCGACCACTTCATCGACGAGCTCTGCCGTATCCACCGCCTGCGCGCCCTGCAGCCGGATCTGCGTGAGCAGGTAGCCGATCTTGCGCTGCGCCCACAGGCGGGGGATGAACTCGTTGCCGCCGCGGCTGACGAACGTCAGGTTGCGGTAGGTGTAGGTCTGCGCCTTGCCGTCCACCGTGCCGGTCAGCGTCAGGGTGGTTGTGCCCGGCGTGCGGTAGCGGCCCGTCACGACGAGCTGCGTGCCCGCGAACAGGTCGGGCAGCGGGTAAGGGTAGACCTCTTCGATGGTTGTGCCGGGCAGCTTCAGCCCCACATCCACCAGCACCGGTGCGCTTACCTTCGCGTAGAATTCCGACACATTCTCATCGATCTTCTCGTTGGGCGCGACGTAGCTCGCCGTGCCGCGCTGGTTCGCGCTGAGCTGGTCGAGCAGCACCGTGTCCACGTCATAGCCCACGCCGAACGCAAACAGGCGCACGGTCTTGGCCGCATTCGCCTGCACGTTCGCCACGATGCGGTCCGGGTCGGTCTCGCCCGCGGTGGGCAGCCCGTCCGTCAGGAAGATGAGCACGGTGGGCCGCCTGCCGTCCACGCCTGCGAGACCCTCCAGCAGCGCCCGGTTGATGTCGGTGCTGCCCTGCGCGATGAGCCGCCGGATGAACTCGCGGCCCTCCGCGCGGCGGCTGGCCGGCACGGGGCGGTCCGCAAAGAGCCGCGTGGCCGTGCTGAACGCGACGATGTTGAAGCGGTCCTCGGGGTTAAGATGGTCCAGCACGAACGTCGCGGCGTCCTGCGCCTGCCGCATCTTCTCGCCGTCCATGCTGCCTGATGTATCGAGCACCAGCACCACGTCTTTGGCGATGACTTTATCCGCCGCGGCCTCGATGGGCGGTGCGACGAGCAGCACGAAGTAGCCGTCCTCGTCGAACGGTTTGTAGCTCAACAGGTTGACGGCAATCGCGTCCTCGGAGACGCTGTAATACAGGTCGAAATCGCGGTCGGGGCGGACGTCGCGCGCCTCATAGCTGACGGTGGCGCGGCGCTCGCCGGCGCGCGCGATGTCAACGGTGTGGCTGGGCGAGTAGAGCGCGCGCAGCGGCGCTTCGTCCTCCACGGTGACGGTTACCGCGACCTCGGACAGGTTGCGGGCGGAGAACTTCTCGGTGTTGAGCGGGTAGCGGTAATGCACGAGGCCGTTGGCCCGGCTGAGCACCTGCGAGTAGCTGAGTTCGATGCGCCGCTCGCCGCCCGCCGGAATCGGGAAGATGCTGGCCTGGAACGCGCCGCGGCCCACGTATTCGAGCAGAGCCGGGTCGCGCTGCTGGCGCACGATGTCCTCATAGATGCGCCGTGCTTCATCGCGGCCCAGCAGCTTGCCTTCGAGCTTCCGGCCGTCCACCCACATGTCGAACGAGGAAACCGCGGCGTCTTCGGGCAGCGGGAAGATGTACGTGCCCTCGACCGGATAGGTGGCGTTGTTGACGAAGACCTGATCCACGCGCGTCGTCGCAACCTGGTCGGTGATGGTCACGTCCACGCGATGATACTTCACGGTCAGCGGGATATCGCGCCAGGGGATCACGGGCCGATCGCGCGGGGGCCGCGGGATGATGATGCCGTCCGCCGCAGCCGGGTGCGCGAAGGCCAGCATCGCGAGCAGGATCAACAGGAGCAGCCCCAGGGTCAGCAGGGGGCGCTCGAAAGGACGACCGGGCAAAGGTGCAACACGGGTCACTGGGCCTCGCATGGTGCTCTCCTCCTCGTACCGGACTGTGCCGTCGGTACTGAGGATGAGACGCTGTATGCAGGGCGGGGTCCAACTCCCTCCCGCGCCCGCGGGGGGCAATCGCCTCACCCTCGCCCTGGCTTTTCTCGATGCGCCAATTGCGTGCACCCCCTCTCCTGAGCAGGCCTCCTCAGGAGAGGGGTGGGCGGCCGAAGGCCGCACGGGGTGAGGTCATCCCCTGTTCATCTCGTAGATAATCCGCAGGCCGTCGAGCGTGAGCCACGGATCGACGTGCTGGATGACCGGCGTCTCCTTCGCGACGACCTCCGCCAGCCCGCCGGTCGCAATGACCTTCATATCGTCGCCCAGCTCGCGACGGAAGCGGGCCACGAGCCCCTCCACCAGCCCGACGTAACCGAAAAAGATGCCGGACTGCATGGCCGCGACGGTGTTGGTGCCGATGGCGCGGCCGGGCGGCGCAATCTCCACCCGGTACAGCTTGGACGCGCGCGCGAATAACGCCTCCGCCGCGATGCCGATGCCCGGTGCGATGGCCCCGCCGAGGTAATCGCCCTCGCGCGAGATGCCGTCGAATGTCGTCGCGGTGCCGAAGTCCACGACGCATGCCGGCCCGCCGTACCTGGCCTGCACGGCTGCGCAGTCCACCACCCGGTCCGCGCCCACGTCGCGGGGGTTCTCGTAGCGGATGCGCACGCCGGTCTTGACCCCCGCATCCACGACCAGCGCCTCCCGCCGCAGGTAGTCCGCGGCGACGCGACGGAATGTGCCGGTCAGCGATGGGACGACGCTGGCAATCGCGACCCCGTGCACCTCCGCCGGATCGAAGCCCCGATAGGCGATCAGTTGCGCCAGCAGGATGCCGTACTCGTCGGGCATCCGCTCGTGGACCGTCGCCAGCCGCCACGTTGCGACCAGCGCCTCCTGCCGGTAGAGGCCCAGGGTGATGTTTGTGTTGCCTATGTCAACTGCAAGAAACATGCCACGCTCCTGTGTGAGGAACCGCGAAGACGCTAAGGACGCCAAGGAATAGAAATCTGGTCTTCGCGCACTTTGCGTCTTCGCGGTTCAATCCAGCCCGGTCAACAGCACTCTTCGTGCGCATTCTCTGAGCGGCGCACCTCGGCCACCGTGTTGCCCTCACCCATGATGAGCACGACCGGCGACCAGTCCTCGGGGATCGGCTCTGCGACCTGCGCGTAGGCCATGATGATGACCTTGTCGCCCACGGCAACCAATCGCGCGGCTGCGCCGTTCAGCTCGATCGCGCCGCTGCCCGCCGCGCCCTCAATCACGTAGGTCTCCAGGCGTTCCCCGTTGTCCACGTCCACGACCTGCACGCGCTCGTAAGGACGGATGCCCGTCTGCCGCAGCAGGTCGCTGTCGATGGTGATCGAGCCGACGTAATGCACGTTGGCCGCGGTGACCGTCGCGCGGTGTATCTTCGCAAACAAGAACGTGCGAACCATCAACCCTCCGAATCAGCGATGAGGATGTTGTCGATAAGCCGCGCCCGCCCGATGCGGACGGCCATCGAAAGGAGCACGCCGTGCGGCGGCTCCGGCGCGGCAGCGGTCCCGAGCTCGGCCAGCGTGAGCGGGTCCGCTGCGCTGACGTAATCGACGCGCGCCAGCGGCTCTGCGGCCAGCGCGTCGGCCATAATACCGCGCAGACGGTTGCCGTTGCGCTCGCCCGCGTGCCAGGCGTCGCGCGCCGCGCCGAGCGCCCGATATAACACCGGTGCGGCTGCACGCTGCTCCGGCGAGAGGTAGACGTTGCGCGACGAGAGCGCCAGGCCGTCCGGCTCGCGCACCGTCGGGCAGACGACAATCTCCAGCGGGAAGTTGAGGTCCGCGGCCATACGCTGGATGACCACCACCTGCTGCGCATCCTTCTGTCCGAAGTAAGCGCGGTCCGGCTGGAAGACATTGAACAGCTTGGCAACGACGGTGGCAACCCCGCGGAAGTGGCCGGGCCGCGCCGCGCCTTCCAGCGGCCGCGTCACTTCCTCGACGCTGATATACGTCTGGAAGTGCGGGGGATAAACCTCCTCGACGGGCGGGACCCACACGAGGTCTGCGCCGGCGGCCTCCAACTGTGCCAGGTCGCGGTCGAGGTCGCGCGGATATGCGGCCAGGTCCTCCTGCGGCCCGAACTGCGTCGGGTTGACGAAGAGGGAGACGCAGACGTGGTCGTTCTCCTGCCGCGCACGCGTGACGAGCGCGAGATGGCCTGCGTGGAGAAAGCCCATCGTGGGGACGAGCCCCCAGCTTCCGGAACCGGCGCGCCGGATCCGGCGGACATCACTGACAGTCTCGACAACTTGCATTTGTACCTCAAGCTGTTAGCCACAGAGTCCACAGAGGCCGCAGAGATTTCCACTCTCTCCGTGTCCTCTGGGCTCTCGGTGGCAAGATCATAGCGCCTGCACCAACCGCCAGACCGCCTCGGTCAGCGGCGTGGCGACGCCCAGCCGCGCACCCTCGGCGGCAATGATGCCGCTGATGCTGTCGATCTCGGTAGGGCGACCCCGCTCCACATCCTGCAACATGGACGACCGGTTCGCCCCGGTCGCCTCGCAGACCGCTTCGACGTACGCGACCGGGTCCGCGAAGGGCAGCGTGATGCCGCGCGCGTGCGCCACCGCGGCCGCCTCACAGGCCAACGCGGCGAGCAGGCGGCGGCGCTCAGGCCGGGCCAACAGCTTGCCGTTCGTCACGCGCCACAGCGCAGTCAATGGGTTGATGGCCGCGTTCGCGACCGCCTTGCCCCACAGGCGGCCTTCGACATCGCTGCTGACCTGCGCGGCCAGCCCCGCACGGTTCAGCAGCATGGCCAGCGCGTCAAGCTGCGCGGGAGCCGCGGCCGCCGGCTGCGCCGCCAGACTCAGGTAGGTCGGCAGGCTGACGACGTGGCGCACCTGTCCTGGACCGAGCAGCGTGGCTGCGTTATATGTCACGCCGACGGCTGCGCGCGACGCGCCCACCGCCTCGACTACCACAGGCAGGTTGTCCAGCCCGTTCTGCAACGTCACGGCCAGGCCATCCTGCACCAGCAGCCGCGCCGCCCATCCGGCCGCGCGCCGCGTCTGGTAGCTCTTGACCAGGATGAGTGCCACGTCAACCGGCGCGACAGTCCCCGGGTCGTGCTCGGCGCGCACGCGAGCCGTCCAGGTGCGGCCGTCCGGGTCGGTCACGCGGATGCCCGCGTCGCGGATTGCGTCCACGCCCTCCGCCCACGTGCCGAGCATGGTCACATCCGCGTGAGCCGCGAGCCGGGCGGCATACACGCACCCCAGCGCACCCGTACCCAGGATCAACACGCGCATGGTGAGCCTCCTATTTGAACCGCTAAGACGCAAAGGAAGCGAAGCCTGATTGATTTATCTTCGCGCTTCTTGCGTCTTCGCGGCTCGACCGCCTTCTTCCCACTTGGTCCATTCCGCATCGTCCATCGGGAACGCGTGCTCCGCGGCGGGGAAGCGCCGGCCCGTCACATCCGCGCAATACTCCGCCAGCGCCCGCTCCATCTGCGGGAACAGCTCGGCGTAACGCTTCACGAAGCGCGGAGTGAAACGATCGAACATGCCGAGCAGGTCATGCAGCACGAGCACCTGCCCGTCGCAGCCGCCGCCCGCGCCGATGCCGATGGTGGGGATGCGGAGCTGCTGCGAGATGCGCTCGGCCGCGCGATCCGGCACCATCTCCAGGACGATCATGGCCGCGCCCGCCTCTTCGAGCGCGCGCGCATCGTCCAGCAGGCGCTGCGCGTCGGCGGCGGTCTTGCCCTGCACGCGGTAGCCGCCCAGCTTGCCCGCGGATTGGGGTGTCAGGCCGATATGCCCGACGACGGTGATACCTGCCGCAGTGATGGCCCGCACCGTGTCCGCCATCTCGCGGCCTCCTTCGAGCTTGACCGCGTCCATGCCCGCTTCCTTGAGGAACCGCCCCGCGTTGCGCACGGCTTCCGCGCGGTCGGCCTGATAAGAGAGGAAGGGCATATCCCCGATCAGGTAGGCGAACTGCGCGCCGCGGCGCACCGCCTTGCAATGGTGCAGCATCTCCTCCATCGTGACGGCCACGGTGGACTCGTAGCCCAGGACGACCATGCCCAACGAATCCCCGACGAGGATGGTGTCCAGCCCGGCGCGATCCGCGGCCAGCGCGGACGGGTAGTCATAGGCCGTCACCATCGTGATGGGCTCGCCGCGCTCCTTCTTCTCCTGCAGCGCCAGGATCGTAACCTTCTTGCGTGACATATCTTCCCCCGTGTGACAATAAAAAAAGCCCCCGCGACTGCGGAGGCTGGCAAAGCGCATGGTCCCACCGGCGCGGGATCATGCCCGGCCTGGCTGGCGTATGGCTGCCGTCTCGGTCGCAGATGCGGTCGCATATACGCGATACGAGCGACTGGTTTTGATTGCTGAACCGTGCTCGCCGCCCGGCTGGGTCGGCGGCAGGAGAGAGTATAGCACACCCTGGCTGCTGAGCCAAGAGACGGCTAAGATTTACCACGGAATACGCGGAGCACGCGGAAGGCTAAAATTCCGCGTGCTCCGCGTATTCCGTGGTTACAATTAGAACTTCGCGAGCGGGACCGTCGCCATTGCGGTCTCCGGCAGTTGTGCGACCACATTGCCACCTTGCGCCAGGACCACCAGCACGCGCAGCTGCGGCTCGGGCTCGGCGCCCTGGGCTAATCCGAGCGCCGCGCGGGGAATGCTCACTTCGAGGACCTTATCGCCTACAGCGGCGGCCACCGGCCCCAGCGCGCTCCACCCCCCGCGGCCGTCTGCATGATACAGGAACGGCGCGGCCTGCCCCCCTTCGCGGCGCACCTCCCACTGCACGGCCAACTGCGCAGGCGGCTCCGCGGGATAGCGGTAATGGCCGCGAATCTGCTGCCCGGCCGGGCCGTCCGCGCTGCCGGACAGGTAGATCGCCAGGTCATACGCGTCGAGCGCCGCGCGCAGGTCCAACCGCAGATAGAGGTTGCGCGGGTCATGGCCGACGAACAGCCGGTCGATGGGACCGCCATCCCCGCGCTGCATCGTGCCGCTGGAAGCGGACGCCGGGCGGAACTGCGCCGCGTTGGCCCAGGCTTCGCTCGGATAGGCCGCGGCCGTCAGTATGGGGCTGACGTAGCCCTGTGCGGGCCGGTGGTCGGCGGCTGCGGGCGCCTGCTGGATCGACTGGGCGAGCCACTCCGGCACAGGGTCGCCCAGCGCCTCGAAGACGGCGGCCAGGTCGTGCCGGTACAGCCGGTCGAACAATGTGTCCTGCTGGGAGGAGTTGCGGTGCGAATACCACCAGAACCAGTCGCTGCCCTCGGCCGCGTAGAGCGCATGCCAGGCTCGCTGCAGGCCTGCCGTGGCACGTACATCCTCGGGCACGCGGGCGATGTCTGCCGTTCGCGCGACGAGATGTTCGCGCGTCTGCTGCAGGACAGCCCACGCCCGGTTGTGCTCCGGATCGCCGATCCAGGTCGTCAGGTCGCCGCCAATCCACGAGCCGGTTGCCAGCCGCGCGAGGGTGGCCGCAGGCTGGTGGCGCAGCGCAAGATACTCGCTGACCGTAACCGCACGCAACTCCGGCCGGCGGCTCAACGCGCCATAGAGCGCGTTGAGGAAGACATCCCCGTTCTGCTCGTAATGCTCCCAGCAGTTCTCGCCGTCGAGGATGATGGGGACGAGATAGGGCGTCTCCGCGTCGTTCAGCCGGCGGCGAATCTCCAGCAGGCGGTAGATGAGGTCTTCCGCGGCCTGCTGGCCGGGAAGGTGCTGATAGAGGAAGCCGATGCGGTCGGCCAGCTCCTGGTCGCGGAAGACCATGTACGGGCCCAGCTCGGTGCCGGCCAGCACGCGATACGGTTGGTAGAGCGTGCGCGGATCGGTCAGCAGGCTGCTGCCGTCGCGATCGAGCGGGCGGCCCAGGCTGCGACTGAGGATGGTCTCACCGGAAGCGAGCCAGGTGAACCCGGCCAGCCGCACCAGCGGCAGGATTTCCGGTGATACGGCCCCTTCCGACGGCCACAGGCCCGCGGGCGGCGCGCCGTAATGGGCAGTGTGCGATTCCACGGCCATCTGCAACTGCGCGGCCACATCCTCCGGCGCGCAGAACGGCGGCTCAGGCACCGGCAGGTCTGGCGTCGCGCGGCGCGCAGCGCCGGTATCGGCCAACAGGGGCAGAATGGGATGGAAATAGGGCGACGTGATAAGTTCGAGCTGGCCCGCGGCGGCCAGGCGGCGATACAGCGGCGCCACGCCCGCTGCGATGCGCCGCTGGGCCGCGTGGATCGTCCGCACATCGGCCAGTGTGAAGCCACGGCCCTGATTGACCAGGCGCTGCAACTCGGGGTCACGGCTGCGCCAGCCCGGATCGATCCACACGAGATTGAACCAGGCCACGAGGTCGCGGATGTCCTGATCGGTGAACGTTTCGGGGTCGGCCAGGGCCTGGGGCCGGCGGTCCAGCAGTTGGGCGTAGCGCGGATGGCTGCGGATGACCCGATCCCAACTGATGCTGAAGCACAGGTTGATGATGCGGCGCTTGTCCGCGGTGCTCCACGTCTCCTGTTCGGCCAGCCGCCACAGGTCATCTACCTGCGCATTGCCGGTGTCCTCGGCCCAGGCGAGCATCTGCTCGGTCAACGAGGGCACCATGTTGATGGTGAGATGGACCGCGGGATACCGGGCCAGCATCTCGGCCATGTGCAGGTAATCCTTCGCCGCATGCAGCCGGACCCAGGGCATGGGGATCTCGCCCGTCCGCAGGTCGCGGTAATAGGGTTGGTGCATGTGCCAGACGAAGGCGACGTAGAGAGGATGCATATTACGATTACAGATTACAGATTGAAGATTGAAGATTAGCGACCGTCTTCAATCTTCAATCCCCAATCTTCAATCTTCAATCGAACGCAGGTGCGGGAACAAGATGACTTCCCGGATGCTCGCCTGGTCGGTGAAGAGCATGGTCAGGCGGTCGATGCCCGTGCCGAAGCCCCCCGTCGGCGGCAGGCCATAGTTGAGCGCATTGAGGAAATCCTCGTCCAGCGGATGCACGTTCTCGTCCTGGTCGGCCATCGCGGCGCGCAGCTCGACGAACCGGGCGCGCTGGTCGATGGGGTCGTTCAGCTCGGTGAACGCGTTGCCCAGCTCCATGCCCGCGATGAAATACTCGAACCGCTCGACGGTGGTCGGGTCATCGACCTTCTTCTTTGCCAGCGGGCTGATGTCCAGCGGGTAGTCGATGATGAAGGTCGGCTGGATGAGGGTTGCCTCGACGTAGTCGCCGAACAGGCCGTCGATCAGCTTGCCCCGGCTGGCCTTCGGCTCGCAGCGCAGGCCGCGCGCGTGGATGGCGGCGGCCAGGGAGGCCGCGTCCTTGTGCAGCGCATAGTCCACGCCCGTGGCCTCCAGGATCGCGTCGCGCATGGTGATGCGCCGCCACGGCGGCGTCAGGTCGATCTCATGTCCCTGGTATGTGAAGCTCAGCCCGCCCTTGACGGCCCGGCTGACCGCCGCGATCATCTCCTCGACCCGGCGCATCATCCCGTTGTAATCGGTGTACGCCTCGTAGAACTCGAGCTGGGTGAACTCAGGGTTGTGCTTGAAGCTGATGCCCTCGTTGCGGAAGTCGCGGCCGATCTCGTAGACGCGCTCATAGCCGCCCACCAGCAGCCGCTTGAGGTACAGCTCGAAGCTGATGCGCAGGAACAGCTCCTGGTCAAGCTGGTTGTGGTGGGTGGTGAAGGGGCGCGCGGCCGCGCCGCCGTAGATGGGTTGGAGCACCGGCGTCTCGACCTCGAGGAAGCCGTTCTCGTCCAGGTAGCCGCGGATGGCGCGGATGATGGCCGCACGCGTACGGAACACATCGCGCACTTCGGGATTCGCCAGCAGGTCCACATACCGCTGGCGCAGCCGCGTCTCCACATCGCGGACGCCGTGCCACTTGTCGGGCATCGGGTTGAGCGTCTTGCTGAGCAGCCCCAACGCCTGCACCTCGCACGAGACCTCGCCCGTGCGCGTGGTGAACATCGTGCCCGTGACGGTGATGAAGTCGCCCAGGTCGATGAGCTTCTTGAAGAGCTCGTCGTAGACCTCAGTGCCGAGCACGTCGCGCTTGAGGTAAATCTGCACGCGGCCGCTGCCGTCCTCGATGTGCGCAAACGCGGCCTTGCCCATCACCCGCACGGTCAGCAGGCGGCCTGTGAGCGTCACCAGTTCGCCCTCGGCCAGCCGGCCCTCATTGTAGGCGCGGATGGCCTCCGCATTGGTGTGCGTGCGCGCGCGCGGGAGCCGCGGCGGGTAGGGGTCCACGCCCAGGCCGCGCAGCTCTGGCAGCTTGCCGCGGCGGGCGAGCTGCTGTTCGTTCAGGTTAAGTTCGGCGTCGTCCACGAAGTTTCGTCCTTCCTGGCTCAGGCGATTTTCACAACCTCGAACTCGACGCTGCCGGCCGGGGCCTCAACAGCGACGGTGTCGCCGATGCGGTGACCCATCAGCGCGTGGCCGATGGGCGACTTGTAGGAGATGCGGCCGTTGCCGGGATCCACCTCGGTGGACCCCACAATGGTGTACGTTTCCTCATCGCCATACTCGATGTCCCGAATCGTGACTTTGCAGCCGATGTCGACGACCTCTTTGGGGCCGTTGTGGTTAATCACCTTGGCGCTGGTAAGGATGTTCTTGAGGGTCAGGATCCGGCCTTCGACAAAGGCCTGTGTATTCTTGGCCTCGTCGTAACCGGCGTTTTCCGAAACGTCGCCATCGGCCTTGGCCTCGGCGATCTGGCGGGCGACCTCGGGGCGGCGAACATTGATCAGGTAATCCAGCTCTTCCTGCAATTTCTGGATCCCCTCAGCGGTCAGGTAATTGCTGTTCGGTTCATCCATGACTTGTATTGCCTCTGAAGTTCAGCGTGCATGTTTGTCATGGGCATGGCGCACATCCCCATGACGGGCTAAAAAAAGCGCCGCCGGCAGGTCCCGCAGTCTTGCGGGTCAGTGCCGTGGCGTCTCGGGCCTGGGGCCGGCGCAACCTGGACGGCCCACTAGAATAGAGACAGCCGTCGTGGCTCGACGGCTCTAATGGTGGGGATTATACGCCAGCCGCGCGGGAAATGCAAATCACCGAGACTCATGTTACACACATTACCTGCCGCGCATTTTGGCGGAATCGTGCGGTGGTGCTATCATCCGCGGCGACCACGATCGATGGGGAGCCTTGTGTCATGCCGTTTCATTTGCGGGTTTTCTTCTCCGGCCTTTTGCTCGTCCTGGTCGCCCTCGGTGCGTGCAACGCGCAGCGGCCGGTCTCTTCTTTGGGCACGCGGCCCACGCAGGTCAGCTACACGCCCACGCCTCAGCCCGCCAACGCGGAAGAAGCCATCCGCCAGCTCGTCATGCTGGAGGGGCGCAACCTGGTCAGCCAGGACATCGAAGGACTGATGGGTCTGTGGGCCGAGGATGCCACCGTGACCGACGCCAAGCACACGCCGGACGATCCCGCGGATGACGCGCGGTGGGAAGGCCGGGACGCGATTCGCGAGCGGTATGTGGTGCTCGTCTTTCCGGGGAATCCGCAGACTGCCGGCGACCCCAACATTGCGATCACTATCGAGGGCGAAGCGGAAGGCGCGACCGCCACGGCAGTTGGCACCAGCACCATCGGCGGTGAGGTATCTCCGGGCGGTGATCGCTGGACGTTTGTGAAGCGCGACGGCCGCTGGTGGATCAGCAGCCTGACCTACAACCTGGAAGCCGAGTAGCGTCAGCTCAGGGACAAATGAAAAGCCCGGCCTCACAGAATGAGGTCGGGCTTTTTGCGTACTGCTTCAGATAACCCGAGGATTGCTCCTGCGGGTGATCCGGCCAGGCTCTTAGCGAACGGAGCCGCGGCGGACCAGGTTCACGATCGCCAGCAGGATGACGGCGCCCAGAAGGGAAACCAACAGACCGCTGATGCTGAAGTCGCCCTGGTTGATGGTGCCGGTGCCGAACAGCGGGGCCAGCAGCCAGCCGCCCAGGAGCGCGCCCACGATACCGACGATGATGTTCAAGAGTGCACCCTGCTGAGCATCGGTGCGCATGATCATGCTGGCAATCCAGCCCAAGATACCGCCGACAACGATCCAGATGATGAAGTTAATCATAGTTCCGTTCCTCTCCTTATTCTGACTCGATACAGTATTGGTTTGCGTTCGCTTGAATCATTCAAGCTTATGACGCCAGTATAACTCTGTCTTTGCGTCTCCGCCATCGGTCGAAAGCGGATTCTAGCATCCGTGTTCGTCCGATTCGCTTGTAGGACACATCTTACAAGTTGCGAGCTCAGGCCGCTTGCTGCGGGCGTTGTCGGCTCAGCCGGGCCACCGCCTCCAGCAGTTGCTCGAACTCAGTGGACTTGTCGAAGAAGTCGTGTGCGCCGGCCGCCAGGCACTCCGTCCGGTAACGAGGGGTCGCGTGATTGGTCAACATGATGACGGATGTGGCCGGATGCGTCTGGCGGACGCGCTTGAGCACGTCGATGCCGCTGCGGACTGCACCGGAACCCGGCACCTTGACGTCCAGGATGGCAATCTCCGGCTCGTGTTGCTCGATTAAATCCAGTGCAGTGGCTGCGTCTTCCGCCTGCAACACATGCCCGACCCCCTCAACGCGAGCCAGCATGGCCGTGAGCAGCTTACGCACCACCGATGCATCATCCATCACCAAGACGGTCACTTTTTGCGCCATAGCCCCCTCTGACGCAGAGGATAATCCAGACCCTGCAACTAAGCTATCAGAGGAGGCCCGAAAGCGCCGTCAGATTTGTCCTACAAGGCACGAGCTCAGCCGCCCTTGACGTATTGTTCGAACCACGCCAGCGGCCGCGCCCAGGCATCCGCGGCCGCATCAGCCTTGTGGCGGGCGCCGGTGTCGTTGTCAGCCCCCGGCCCCCTCTCCTGAGCGTGCGAACCAAAGGTTCGCCCAAGCTGAGGAGAGGGGGAGTTGAGGGGGTCAGGTATTACTCCGTCACGATCGCCAGGGTGAAGCCGTCATAGCCTTTCGCGCCGACCGTCTGCATGACCGTGGCTTGTACCCGTGGCTCTGCGGCGACGCGCTCGTGGAAGCGCCGGGCCGCCTGCACATTCGCGTCACGGTGGTCCGGGTCCGCGACGTTTCCGCTGCGCACCACGTTGTCTGCGAAGATGAGCGTGCCGATGCGGGCCAGCTTCAGCGACCAGTCGAAGTAATCGACATAGCCGGGCTTGTCCGCGTCGATGAAGATGAAGTCGAACGGCGCGTGACCCTCTGCCACCAGCCTGCGCAGCGTGTCCACCGCCTGGCCCTGCCGCAGCTCCACCACCCCGCTCAACCCGGCGCGCGCGATGTTGCTCAGGGCGACCTCCGCGTGCACGGGGTTGGCCTCCAGCGTCATCAGCCGGCCGCCGGGCGGCAGCGCCCGCGCCAGCCAGATCGTGCTGTAGCCGCCCAGCGTGCCGATTTCGAGGATGCGCCGCGCACCCTGGCCGCGCGCGAGCACCATCAGGAGCTTGCCCTGACTGGCCGACACATTGATGGAGGGCAGCCCGGCCGCCTGGCTGGTTGCCAGTGCGGTGTCGAGCACGCCGTCCGGCTGCACGACCGCGTCGACCAGATAGCGATCCACATCTGTCCACAATCCCTGATCCATAGCGCCTCACGATTATCAGGCTCGCAACATGGCTGGTAAAGTGACAGGTTAGCGCACTCACGTCGCTGGCGCAGTCGCTGACCATCCATTTCGGTAAAGACGTTCCGTTGGAAGGTCTCTACCCTTACTGTGTTGTCCATGCAAACCCGCTATATTGGACGGCACAACTATCATGAGGAGAGATCAATATGACGGAGCAATCACAAGCGGAGACGCAGGGGCATAGCGAGGTCGCCATCCTGGGCGGCGGGTGTTTCTGGTGTCTCGAGGCCGTGTATGACGATGTGCGCGGGGTGACGGATGTCGTCTCGGGGTATGCGGGCGGGCATGTGACAAACCCGACGTACCAGCAGGTCTGCACGGGCACGACGGGCCATGCCGAGGTCGTGAAGGTGACGTTCGACCCGCAGGTCATCAGCTACCGCGAGATTCTGGAAGTCTTCTTCGCCATCCACGACCCGACAACGCTGAACCGCCAGGGCCCGGATGTGGGGCCGCAGTACCGCTCGGCCATCTACTACTATGACCTGGAGCAGCAGCAGACCGCGGAGCAGGTGATCCGTGAACTGGAGGCGCGCAAGCTGTTCAGCCGGCCGATCGTGACCGAGGTGACGCCCTTCCAGGTGTTCTATCCGGCGGAGGACTACCACCAGGAGTACTTCGCGCGCAACCCATCGCAGGGCTACTGCCAGTTCGTGATTGCGCCGAAGGTCAGCAAGTTCCGCAAGGAGCACCTGGCGCGGCTGAAGCGGTGACGGGGTGACAAGGTGACAAGGTGATGTTGGAGCCGAGGCTTCACCCAGTCACCTTGTCGCGTCCGCCCAGCCCAGGCGGACGAAGACCCACGGCCAGGCGGCGAAGGCCCAGAAGACGGTGACTGCGTAGCGGATGACGAGCAGGGCGAGACTTAAGGCCGGTGGGCCGGCGGGCGCGAGCGAGGCCAGGGTGGATAGAGCGAGGAAGATGAGGCCGCTCGTCGCGCCGCCGCCGAGATAGCGCAGCAGCCGCTGCGAGAATGTGCCTGCTATGACGAAACGCACGTAGCGGCTTTCGACTACCAGGCCGAGCCACAGTCCCATCACGATCCCTGCCAGCGAACCGGTCTCGTGCTGTGCGGCCAGCCGGCCCGCGATAATGAGTTCTTCCGCGGCCGGCCGGGTGGCGATTTGTGCAATGAGCCCCCACGCGTGGATGCCCAGGACCGCGAGCGCGCTCAGCAGCGCCAGCAGCACGTGGGTTCGCAACGACAGCCGCACAAGGACGGGCCCCAGCCGCGGCTTCGCATGGACGTAAACAGCCAGCACCATCAACCCCGCCAGCATCCCGATCAGCGTATCGCCCGGGAAGTGCACCCCCAGGTATACGCGCGATAGAGAGATCAGGGCCACGAGCAGGGCCAGCAGAACGGCGGCAACCACGCGCGCGACGATCCGCCACGGGCTACGCGCCGCGAGATATGCGAGCCCGCCGAACACCACCGCTGACGATTGAGCATGGCCGCTGGGAAAGGAGAAGCTGGTGGCTGACCCGCGCTGTAAGCTCGCGTCGAGCCAGAACGGCCGCGGCTCCTTGAAGAACGACTTGAGGCTGAAGTTGACGAAGCTGGAGCCGATCAGGAGGATGGACAGGTCTACCCCGGCGGACTTGCTGATGCTCCAGTAGAGCAAGGGGATCAGGACAACCAGGAACTCCTGGCCCAGGAAGGTCAGCACGCGCATCGGGGTGAGCGCCCAATCCCCCAACCCCTGCACCGCCCGCACCCAGTCCAGGCTCCACAGCGGCGATGTATCCATCCGTTAGTCCGGCCTTATCCGGCCACTCGGGGCCGTGTTTCCAGTCCGCTTACGCAAGCATTGAACCGCCAAGCGGCCAAGTGCGCGAAGACCAAAAGCTTCTGCTTGGCGTGCTTGGCGTCTTAGCGGTTCCATCGTCCATCACCACTGCACGCCCAGCGCCGCGCTCAGCATCACCGCGAGCAGTACGACTGCGAGGTACAGGTTGGATGTGTGGAAGAGGCGATAGGCGTAGCGTTTGGTCGGTTCGATGACCAGGGCCGTGCCCTGCCACAGTAGGACTGCGGTCGCGATGACCACCGGAACGGTGTAGACCGGCCCCATGTCTGGCCGGAAGGCCAGCCCGACGCCGGCCGCGCCTGCGCCGATCCCGTGAATCAGGCCCCAGAGCGCAGCCGTGCGCGCGCTGGTGGTCACGGGCAGCATGGGCACGTTGGCGCGCGCATAGTCCTCGCGATAGACCAGCGCCAGCGCCCAGAAGTGGATCGGCGTCCAGAAGAACAGCAGGATCGCCAGCGCGATGACGCCGGGATCCGTCCAGGCGCCGGCTGCGGCCGCGCCGCTGAACACCGCCGCGCTGCCCGCCGCGCCGCCGATGACGATGTTCAGATGCGTGCGCGGCTTGAGCCAGACTGTGTAAATGACCACATAGATGAACGCGCCGAGCGCCAGGAAAAACGCCAGCGCGGGATTGGAGGGCAGCACAACGGCCACCGGCGCGACAATCATCGCCGTGGCAACGTAGGGCACCCACCCCGGCCGCGCGATTGCACCCGTCACCAGCGGGCGTTTGCGCGTGCGCGTCATCAGTGCGTCGCTGGTGCGCTCGAGATACTGGTTCCATGCGGATGCGCCCATTGCCGCCAGCCCCCCGGTGACCAGAATCAGCAGCAGCGGTCCGCCGCCAGGCCAGCCATGCGCGGCCAGAAATGCACCGCCGAGCGCGGCCAGCAGCAGCAAGACCACGATGCGGATTTTGAAAAGCACCATGAGGTCCGCGAACAGGGTCGACCGGGTTGCGCGAGCAACATCCTGGTGATTGAGCATGACACCTCCATAGGTGAGCTACGAGCGCAATGTGATTGGTTTACTATTTCACAGGCAGCCGGGTGCGTCTGCAAGCTGGATAGCAATAAGGGGAGTGGAAATGCCAGTTGACACATGCTGCGCAGGACATTATACTCACCTCGTGCAGTCCCACAAGGACGCGGCACGTGGAGAGTTGTGTTTCAGCATGTATCAGATGAGCCAGGGAGGGCAGATCATGTCTCGACGTTACCTGTACTTGCTCAGCGCACTGGTCATTGTGGCCGTCATCGCGTCCTGCGCGCCGGTGCCGACCGCGCCCGCGCCGGCGGCTGAACCGGCAGCGGCTGAACAGCCCGCGACCGAGGGCGAAACCGTCACCCTGACATGGGGTTTCTGGGGCAGCCCGGAAGAGAAGGCCAGCCACGAGCGCGTGGCTGAGGAGTACATGAAGACGCACCCGAACGTCAAGTTCGAGTATTTCTTTGCGCCGTGGGACGAGTACTTCACCACCCTCAAGACCCGCTGGGCGGGCGATGCGGCATCCATCCCGGATGTTCTGTTCCTGTGGCCGACGCCGTCCTATGCTGCGACGGGCGTGCTGGAGAACCTGCAACCCTATATCGAGAAGAGCGGCTACGACCTGTCGGATTACTGGCCGTACCTGCTGGATTCCGCGCGCTATGAGGGCAATGTCTACGGCCTGCCGCGCGATATCGAGGCGCACGCGCTCTACTACAACAAGAAGCTGTTCGATGAGGCGGGTGTCGCTTACCCGACCGACGATTGGACCTGGGATGACCTGCTGGCCGCGGCGGAGAAGCTGACCAAGCGCGACGGCGACCGCGTGACGCAGTACGCGCTGGGCATGGAGGGCGGGAAATGGGCCCTGTGGGTCGGCCAGGCGGGCGGCATCATGCTCGACGACCTGACCAACCCGTCCAAGTGCACGCTTGACTCGCCGGAGGCCATGAAGGGCCTGCAATTCTTCTACGACCTGATGGACCAGGGCTACGCCATGCGGAGCGCCACGCTCGGTCAGCAGGGCGGTGACGCCGCCGTGTTCGAGACCGGGCAGGTTGCGATGATTATCCAGAACTCGTCGCGCGTGCCGGTGTTCAATGCCAACAGCAACCTGGATTACGACGTGGCAGCCGTGCCGGTCATGCCCGGCGGCAAGCGGTATGACTTCAACGGCGGCGCGGCCTGGGTCATCAGCGCGGGGTCCGACAACAAGGAAGCCGCGTGGGAATTCCTGAGCTGGCTTCAGAGCGCGGGCGGCGGCGAGTCCCTCTATACGCAGAACGGCGAAATCTTCCCGGCGCTGCGTTCCGTTGCCAACAGCGATGACTTCCTCGCCAGTCCCAAGCCCGCGAACCGCAAGGCCTTCCTGCTCGCGGCAGAGGCCGCGCAGCCGGGCGGCTTCGCCTACTTCCCCGAATGGGACGAGCTGAGCGGCTCGATCATCGGCCCGCAGCTCGACCGTCTGTGGGCGGGTGAGGCCACGCCGCAGGAAGTCGTGCCGGAACTGTGCCGGGCGGTCAATCAGTTCCTGGTCAACAACGGGTATCCCAAGTAAGGCGTTTGGAACACGAAGGCGCGAAGGGCGTGAAGGACGCGAAGCGCGAAGAGCGCGAAGGACCTGTTGAGGGGCGTGCCGTAGTTGACCCTTCGCGTCTTCGCGCTTCGAGCGCTTCGTCGTCTTCGCGCCTTCGTGTTCCTGAGTTGCCTGGCGCGCTCGACCCGGCCTATGAACGCCGCCTCCGCTGGTACCGGTGGCAACGGCAGTACGAGGCGTACTTCTTCCTCGCCCCCAATATCACCGGTTTCCTGCTCTTCACCGCGTTCCCGGTCATCGCATCCCTTGCGTTGAGCATGTTCCGCTGGGACTTGCTGACGCCGCCGGTCTACATCGGGGCAGCACAGTTTCGCGAACTGCTGTTCACCGACCAGCAGTTTGCGCGCGTGGCGCTCAACACCTTCTATTTTACCTTCGGCACGGTCCCCCTGCGCGTCATCCTGTCGCTGGTGCTGGCGATGGCGTTGAACCAGGGGCTCCGCGGGACGACGGCCTACCGGGTCGTCTACTTCATGCCGGTGGTCACCTCGCTCGTTGCTGCGGCGCTCGTCTTCCAGTGGCTCTTCAACGGCAATTTCGGCATCCTCAATACCTTCCTGCGCAACCTGGGCGACCTGTTCGGCGTGAGGGTCAGCCCGCCCGACTGGCTCAACAGCACGCGCTGGTCGATGCCGGCAGTGATGATCCTGAACCTGTGGAAGAACGTGGGCTTCACGATGGTCATCTACCTGGCGGGCCTTCAGGCCGTGCCGCAGGAGTTGTACGAGGCGGCAGAGGTGGACGGCGGCGGCGCATGGGCCAAGTTCAGGCACATCACGCTGCCGATGGTGTCACCGACGACCTTCTTCGTGGTCATCATGTCTCTCATCTGGGCCTTCCAGGTCTTCGAGGAGGCGTACATCATGACCAAGGGCGGGCCGGCCTTTGCGACGACCACCCTGGTCTACTATATCTACCTCAACGCGTTCCGCTGGTCGCGCATGGGCAAGGCCGCAGCGCTCGCCTGGCTGCTGTTCGCCGTCATTTTCGTCTTTACCTTCTTCCAGGTGCGGATGCAGGACCGGTGGGTGCATTACGAGGCCGACCGTGAGTAGGCGCGGGTTGTCGCTGCCGGGACGCATCGCCTTGCACACCGTCCTGATTGTGGTCGGGTTCTTCATGCTGGCGCCGCTGTTGTGGATGCTCTCGACCTCGCTGAAGGAACCGGGCGACATCTTCATCTACCCGCCCCAGTGGATTCCCGACCCGGTCGTCTGGCAGAATTACGTCGAAACGGTGACGGTCATGCCGTTTGGCCGCTTCTATTTCAACAGCACCTTCCAGGCCGCCGCAGTGACGGTACTGCAACTGCTGACCTCATCGCTGGCCGCGTTCGCGTTTGCGCGGCTGCGCTTCCGCGGGCGTGACCTGCTGTTCCTGCTCTACCTGGGCACGATGATGATTCCCTTCCCGGTGACCATGATCCCCAACTTCATCATCGTGCGCCTGCTCGGCTGGATCGACACCTTCAAGGCGCTGATCCTGCCGCCCGCGTTCTCGGCGTTCAGCACGTTCCTGTTGCGCCAGTACTTTCTGTCGCTGCCGATCGAGCTCGATGACGCAGCGCGCGTGGACGGCGCGTCGTCGTTCCGCATCTGGTGGCAGGTGCTCCTGCCCCTGACTGGCCCGGCAATTGCAACGCTCGCCATCTTCACGTTTCTCGGCCAGTGGAACAACTTCCTGTGGCCGCTGATTGTCACGAACTCCGAGCACATGCGCACGCTGCCCGTCGGCCTGGCTGCGTTCCAGGGGCAGTTTCGCGTCGAGTGGCACCTGTTGATGGCCGGCTCGGTCATCGCGCTCGTGCCCATCCTGGTCATCTACATCATCGGCCAGAAATGGTTCGTCCGCGGCATCACGCTCAGCGGCATGGGTGGCCGGTGAAAATAGAACGCAGATGACGTGCCAATCTTCGATTGGCCCTGATGGTCATGATATACTGACTCTAACAAGGATCATCGAAATCATGTTCATCAGGGCCAACCGAAGGTTGGCACCTGATCAGCGTTCTATCATCCAGCGGTATACGGGAGAAGTAAGGTGATCTCACTTGAGATGGCCCGGAAGCTGAAAGAGGCCGGGCTGACGTGGGAACCGCGCCAGGGCGACCGATTCGGCCTGGCCGATAGGGATATGGACGAACGCGTCTTTGTCCTCAACGACATGGCCGCGATGGTGGAGATGCTGCAGGGCTTCCCCGCAGTCATGTTCCATGGCACGCCCGAATGGGCGCTCGATTATGTGTTCCTCGGTGATGTCATCTGGCTGCCGGAGGAAGGCCACCTGCGCCAGCGGTTGCAGCGTGCGCTCGATGGGACTGCGACGCCGGAGTTCGACCTGCTCTATGCCGACGGGGTCTACACCTGCCGCCTGGCCTGGCAGGGCGAGGCGCTGGCCTTCCGCGCGCCCGATGCCGCCGAGGCGTACGCGCAGGCGCTGATGTATGTGATGAGAAACGAGTAAGGAGTAACGAGTAATTTCCTACTCGTTACTCCTTACTCGTTTCTAATTCGTAATTCCCAACTCCCCCCACTCCTCCGGCGTATTCACGTTCACGAACGAGCGAAGCGCGGGGTCAAAAGGCAGCATTTCCTCCGGCGTGACATAACGCACCTGTATATCATCGAAGAAGCTCACGACGCGGCGGCGCCCGGCGTCGAGCTGCGCGCGGATGGCCGGGAGGCAGGTGCGCCGGTAGACCGCGTGCAGCGGCTCCGGTTCCGGCGTGTCGCCGTGGGGCGTGAGCGGCACGACCGCATCATATCCCTCGCTCAGGTCGAGCAGGTGGCTGACGAGCGCAGGGTTGACAAACGGCATGTCCGTGGCGACCGCAAAGACGAGATCGTGCGCGGCTGCGGCCAGCCCCGCCTCCAGCCCGGCCAGCGGGCCCGCGTCGGGGTAGCGGTCCAGGACCACGGCGGCGGGCAGCGGCAGCCGGGCGCAAAGCGCGGCGTATGGCGCAGGCTCGCGCGCGCTGAACAGCACCTCGCCGGCCAGGCTCGCGAGGCGCTGCACGACCCGCTCGACGAGCGGCACCCCGTCGATTTCGAGCCAGGCCTTGTCGCGGCCCATGCGCCGGCTGCGCCCGCCCGCCATGACGAGCAGGGTGATGGGGGGAGTTGGGACAGGATTGATGGGATTTTGGAGATCTGGCTCTTCGACAGGATTCACAAGATTCACGGGATTCTGTATTTCGACAGGATTGGCAGGCTTGATATGATGGCGATCCCGTCAATCCTGTCCAACCACGGGGGTAGCAAGAAGCCCACAACGGTGCACACCGCTGTGGGCTTCTTATCGGCTGCCGGCGCGCAGCTCAGGCGCTGGCGTTCGCCAGGTACGTCACGGCCTCACCGACCGTCGTGATCTTCTGCGCATCCTCGTCGGAGATCGCGCCGCCGAACTCTTCCTCGAAGGCCATGATCAGCTCGACCAGGTCCAGGGAATCGGCCTTCAGGTCCTCGCGGAACCGCGCTTCGGGCACAATTTTCGCCTCATCGACGTTGAGCTTATCGATGATGATTTCTTTGACTTTTTCGTAAATGGCTTCGTTCATCAAAGGTTCTCCTTGTGTGGCCTGACGGGCCGGATGTATCTGGGTCGCACGCAGGCAGCGCCTGCGTCGCGCAAGAAGATGACGCGCCGCAATGATGCCGCGCATTTTAGCAGCCGCAGCCGTGAGTGTCAAAACCGTATCAAGACTTGCTTTGACATCCCTCTGCGTGACTGGTAAGATGCACACGGTCCTCGGCTTGTTAGATAAAACACCCCCCAACGGGGAAAGTTGCGTCCGTTTTCGGAGGTCATCTTGGTCCACGACCGCCGCAAGGCAGATCATATCCGCATTAACCTGGAAGAAGAAGTCCAGTTTCCCAACCTCACGACCGGGTTTGAGCGGTTCCGCCTGGTGCATCAGGCTTTGCCGGAGCTGGACCTCGCGGCCATCGACACGCGCGTGACGTTCCTCGGCAAACGGCTGGAGCTGCCCCTGTTGATCTCGTCAATGACCGGCGGGACGGACGCCGCGCAGGCCATCAACCGTCATCTGGCGGAGGGTGCGCAGGCGCGCGGGCTGGCGATGGGCGTCGGCTCGCAGCGGACGGGCATCGAGCAGGCCGGCACGGTGGGCACTTTTCGCGTGCGCGACATCGCGCCCGATATCCTGCTTTTCGCCAACCTCGGCGCGGTGCAGCTCAACTACCGCTACGGCGTGGATGAGTGTCGCCGGGCCGTGGACATGATCGGGGCCGATGCCCTGATTCTCCACCTCAATCCGTTGCAGGAGGCGCTGCAGGCCGACGGCGATTGGAACTGGCAGGGCTTGCTGGGCAAGATCGAAACGGTCTGCCGGACGCTGGGCGTGCCCGTGATTGCCAAGGAGGTCGGCTGGGGGCTGAGCGAGAGCGCGGCCCGCCGGCTGGCAGAGGCGGGGGTCGCGGCGCTGGATGTCGCCGGCTCCGGCGGCACCTCCTGGAGCGAGGTCGAATACCACCGCGCGCCGACAGAGCGGCTGCGCAAGCTGGCCCGCGCGTTCGCGGATTGGGGTATCCCGACCGCAGACTCGCTGCGGCTGGCGCGGCGCGGCGCACCGGATCTGCCGTTGATTGCGAGCGGCGGAATGCGCACCGGCATCGAAGCGGCCAAGGCGCTTGCGCTGGATGCCGCGCTGGTCGGCATCGCGTCGCCCTTCCTCAAGGCCGCGGCTGCGGGGCCGGAGGAAGTCATCGCCGCGGTGGACCTGTTCGCCGACGAGCTGCGCACCGCCATGTTCTGCGCAGGGGCAGGGGATGTTGCGGCGCTGGCCGCGCCCGGACGCATCGTCGAAGTCGGACTGTGAGGAATCCATGCACCTGAGCCAGGCGTTTGCCACCTATCTGCCGTTCATCGAGGCGGAAATCCGCGCCGTGCTGGAGCCCCCCGCGGCGCCGGCGCGCGGCCATTACGAGATCATGCAGTACCACATGGGCTGGCGCGATCCGCAGTTGCAGCCCGCGGACGTGCCGGGCGGCAAGCGGGTTCGGCCCATGCTGTGCGTGCTAGCGTGCGCGGCCGCGGGCGCAGACCCGCAGCGCGCGCTGCCTGTCGCGGCCGGGCTGGAACTGCTCCACAACTTCTCGCTGCTGCACGACGATATCGAGGACAACAGCCCCACCCGGCGTCACCGCGCGACCGCGTGGACGCTGTTCGGGATGCCCATCGCCTGCAACGCGGGCGACGGCATGTTCAGCCTGGCCCACCTGGCCTTCTTCCGGCTGGCAGAGCGCGGCGTGTCTGCGGACCGGCTGCTGATCGCGCTGCGGCGTTTCGATGAGACCTGCCTCGCGCTGACCGAGGGGCAGTTCCTCGATATGTCGTTCGAGGCGCGGCTCGACGTGACGGTTGCGGACTACTTCACGATGATTGCGGGGAAGACGGGCGCGCTGCTGGCCGCCGCGCCGGAACTGGGCGCGCTGGTCGCGGGGGCGGCGCCGGATATGGTGTCTGCGTACCACGACTATGGCGCGCACTTGGGCCGCGCGTTCCAGCTTCAGGATGACATCCTGGGCATCTGGGGCGACGAGGCGGTCACCGGCAAGTCCGCGGCCAGCGATATCCTGAGCAAGAAGAAGTCGCTGCCCGTGCTGCACGCGCTGAACCACCCGGCCGTCGGCCCGCGGCTGGCAGAGCTCTATGCCGGTCCCGCGTTCACCCCGGCGGACGTGCCCCCGGTGCTCGCGCTGCTGGAAGAGGCAGCCGCGCGGCGCATCACCGAGGACTATGTGCGCGAGTCCACCGCTGCGGCCCATGCCGCGCTGGCGCGCGTCCGGCCCTCCGCCGAACCTGCCGCGCACACCCTCCTGGCCGAGTTGCTCGACTCGCTCGTCGGCCGGCAGAGCTGAATGAAACGCTGAGACGCGGCCATCAACGAATACGCGAATGCGCCTGCGGCCGCGCTACGGATAAGCGAATGGGCTGCGCCGCGGCGCACATCTATTCGCTTATTCGTGGAAGGATTCGATTATTCGTTGATGGCCCCCACCAGCTCCGCGACGGCCGCGCGGCGGGGCAGCGAGGGCTGTGCGCCCAGGACGGTGCAGGCCAGTGCACCTGCGGCACAGCCCCAGGCCGCGGCCGCCACGGGTGATTGTCCTTCGCTGAGCGCGACGCCGAACGCCGCGACGAAGGCATCCCCCGCCGCAGTGCTGTCCACGACTGTCACCGGGTACGACGGCACATGCGCAGCCGAATCGCCGTCCAGCACCAGCGCGCCTGCCGCGCCCAGCGTCACCACGACCGCGCGCGGCCCAAGCGCCTGGACGCGGCGCGCCAGTGTCTCCGCGTCGTCTGCCGGCCCGCCGGCCAGCAGCGCGGCCTCGTGCTCGTTGGGGATGAGATAGGTCACATCGCGCAGCAGGTCAGGGGGCAGCGGCTGCGCGGGCGCGGGATTGAGGATGACGGGTACGCCGCGGGCCGCGGCGATCGCCGCGGCGGCCTGCACTGCGGGCAGCGGCACCTCGAGCTGCAGCAGGAGCGCATCCGCCTGCCCGATGATGCCCGCGCAAGCCTGCACGTCCTCCGGCGTGACCGTCCCGTTAGCGCCCGGCGCGAGGACGATCGTGTTCTCGCCCGCCGCGCTGACGGTGATGAGCGCGACGCCGGTCGCCTCGACCGAGCGCGTCACATGCTCGACGTTCACCCCGGCTGCGGCGAGGTTGGCCCGCAGCGCATCCCCGAATGCGTCCGGCCCGACCTTGCCGATCATGGTGACATCTGCGCCGAGCCGCGCCGCGGCGACGGCCTGGTTGGCGCCCTTCCCGCCGGGGATCGTCAGGAACGCGCTGCCGGTGAGCGTCTCGCCCGGCTGCGGGTGGCGCGGCGCGCGAATCACGAGGTCCATGTTGAGGCTGCCGACGATTACGAGATGTGCGGTCATGTCTGCTGCTCTCCTGGGGCGCAGGTAGCTATGACGGCGCGGGAGCCGGTGGCGATTATCCTGCGCCTTGTTTGACTCGTTCCGCAATCTTTCGATCCGTTACGGGGAAGGCGTAATCGGCCAGCGCGTCCGGTGTGACCCAGCGCGTCTCGGCGCAGGTGACGCACGCGGGCGTGCCGCCCGTCCAGGTGCAGTCGAACGCGTGCAGCGTGATGCGGAAGTGGGTGTACGCGTGTTTGACCTGTGCCAGGTACGGGCCCGCTGCGACCGTGATGCCGACCTGCTCGCGCACGGTGCGCTCGACGGCCGCGGACTGCGGCTCGTTCGGCTGCGCTGTGCCCCCGGGGAAGCCCCACAGCCCACCGAGCAGCCCCGTGTCAGGGCGGCGCACGATCAGCAGGCGGCCCGTGGCGTCGGACACGACGCCCGCGGTCACGTCGTAATGGGGGGTGAGCGCTTTGACCGCGCGGACCGGCCGCGTCGTCTGCGTGCTGTGCTGCCGTGCAAGGCAGCGTTCCGCGAGGGGACAGGCATCGCACGCCGGAACGCTCGGCGTGCAGACCAGCGCACCCAGCTCCATGAGGGCCTCGTTGAGGTCTCCGGCGCGGCCTTCCGGCGCGGCGCGCACGAGCGCACCGGCCAGCTCCCACAGTCGCGCTTCGACCGCGGGCAGGCGGGGGTCCTCGGCTACGTCGCAGAGCCGGCAGAGCACGCGGCGCACGTTGCCGTCCAGCACCGGCTCCGGCTGGCCGTAGGCCAGGCTCAGGATGGCGCCGACCGTGTAGCGGCCGATGCCGGGCAGCGCCAGCAGTGCGGCCCGGTCGCGGGGCAGTTGGCCGCCGTGCTGCGCGACGACCTGTTGCGCGGCGCGGTGGAGGTTACGCCCGCGCGCGTAGTAGCCGAGCCCTTCCCAGGTCTTGAGCACGGCATCCAGCGGTGCGGCGGCCAGCGTGGCGATATCCGGGAAGCGCGCCAGCCAGCGTTCGAAGTAAGGGATGACCGTTGCGACCTGGGTCTGCTGGAGCATGATCTCCGAGACCCAGACGGCATACGGGTCGCGGCGCTGCCGCCAGGGGAGATCGCGTCGCGCAGACGCCATCCAGTGCAGCAGCGCCGTAACGGTGTACGGAGCGTCAGGACAGTCCAGGCTCACCCGCCGCCCAGCAGCGGACCCAGACATTGGCCCCCGAACATCAACACCACCATGAGTACCAGCACGACCCAGGCCCAGGCCGGCAGGCCGAGGAACATGACCGGCTGTTTCTTCTTTTTTTCGACGGGCTTGGGCAGTTCCGCCTGACACTTCCAGCAGACGCGCTTATCGTCAGGATTCCAGGTCCCGCATTCTTTGCAGTTCATTGCTCCGAGCCTCCCCCTTGCATTGGTGCACTGGGATGTTAGCACAACGCGCCAGCCGTGGCAAAGCCGCGGCGGATGGCTATCAGCAACATCCCATGTCGTGCTATGGCGCAGGTTGGAGTCGAGGCTTTAGCCGGTCAGGCTGGCTGCGCACGTACACGCCCAAGCCGGCTGAAGCCTCGACTCCGCCAACATTGAGGGGGCCCTGTTTACGCACTCGCGCGGTGCGCCGTATGTCGTACGCTGTAGATGGTCAGCATGAAGATCAGCGAGGCGACGACGCGTCCTGCCGCCGAAATCCAGAACAGGCCGACGATGCCGACCGAGTTCGCCAGCGCGCTGCCGACGAGGGGACCGATGAATGCGGCCGTGAAGACCGCGATCTGGTACAGCGCAATGTAGCGCGCCCGCTGCTCCAGCGGCGTCAGTTCCAGCAGCAGGTTGAAGTTTGCCAGCCCGTAGCCGGCCCAGGCAAAGCCCGACAGCGCCTCCACCGGCAGCAGGAACCACGGGTTCGGCACGAGGGCATAGAGCACCGGAATGAGGGGGATGCTCCAGCCAGCGACGAGCACGACCCATTCGGGACCGCGGCGGTCGGTCAGCCGGCCCCACAGGCGCTGGCCGAAGATGGCGGCGAAGCTGTTGATGGCCGCCAGCAGGCCGATCTGCGTCGGGCTCGCGCCGAGGTTGCGCACAAGGTAGACGCTGAAAAACGGCCCGGCCACCATGATGCCCAGGTTCCAGATGAACGCGACGGCCGCAAACCACGCGAACTGCGGGTGGCTGCGGAGCGCGGTCCAGGGGCTATGCCCCGTGGCGGCTTCGGTTGCAACGGGCCGCTGCCGGGGCGGCTCGGGGATGCGGGCGAAGATAGCTGTCGCGCCGAAGCCGATCAGCCCGGCCAGCAGGAAGTTGGCCTGGTAACCCAACGGCAGGCCGAGCGATTCTGCCAGGCGGCCGGCCAGAGGCGTGAACAGCAATGCCGCAATGGCCAGCGCGATGTTGCGCGACGCGAAGTAGCGTCCCCGGATGCTCGCGGGTGCGAGGTCCGCGACCAGGGTGGACCACGCAGGCACCCCGAGATTATTCAGAAACGACCGCAACGCAATCAGCGCGATGAAGGCATAGATGGCGGCGCCCCCGCCGAAAATCAGCGGGACCAACGCCATTCCGACGAGCAGCAGGCGGGCAATGCCGCCGCCACACACCATGACGATGAGCTTGCGGCTGATGCCGCGCTCGTCGAGCCGCGCGCCGGGAAGCTGGCCGAGCGCACCCGCAAGATTGGTCAGCGCGCTGAGCCAGCCGACCTGCACGTTCGTCGCGCCCAGCGCCAGGGCATAGGGATTGACGAAGTTGAGCACAAAGGATTCGGAGATGTTCGTGACCAGACCGTCCAGCCACATCATCTTGCGGCCTGTCCGCGCGTCGCGCGCAGACAGGCCGGGTGGCAGCTCAGCGTCGGCTGTGGGATCGGGCGGCCCGGCGATGAACTCGTCCGTGCGTTGGCGCAACGCGGTCACCGTGTCGGCGGCTGCGCGCAGGACCTGAGAGGGGGTAATTGACATAAATCGTCACATGCTTAGAACGGGTTGGGCAACGGCAGGTCGCTCAACCCGCAGCGGTAAGGGCGACCGCAAGGGTCGCCCACAGGGTAAGTCGGACGGCCGCAAGGGGCGCCCTTACTCAAGGTCGGGCAGGCAACCCCAGCAGCTCGTAATCGAAGCGCCCCTGCCGCATGATGGTCTCGCCATCCACCGTGATGGTGCAGCGGAGAGGGATGACATCCACGTGGACCGCGGATGACCAGTCGGCGCCGGTTTCCGCCGGGTAGGGGTTGCCGAACGCTACATGCACGCCGGGCAGCTTCTCGTCCTGCAGCAGGTTGCCCGTGAGCTTTTTGAGCCCGATGTTCGTGCCGATGGCGAACTCGCCGACGCGGCGGCCGTTCTCAGCCGAATCCAGGTAGGCGAGCAATTCGGCGGCCAGCGCAGCATTCGCAGACTGTACGTCCGTCACCCAGCCATCGCGCACCGTGAACGTGACGGGCCGATCCAGCACGCCATACTTGCTGCTGAAGTAGTCGCCGATGATATGCGCGACGATCGTCCCGTTGGTGTTGCCCGGACAGGTGAAAGTCTCGCCCTCGGGCAAGTTGCCCCATTTGCCGGCCTCGTGGTAGATGCCCGTGCAGGGGACCCAGCGTAAGTTGGGGTCGAGCGACGCGGCCAGGTCGGTTCCGTCCGGCGTGGTGACGTGAATCTCGCCGGCAACACGGCCCAGGTCGTAGACCGCCGTGGTGACCGATGAGACGACGCGGTAATCCGCGCGCATCCCCTCGATCATGAGCTGCTTGGTAACACCGGGCATGTGCGCATGCCGCACCTTATGTTCGGTGAGCAGATGGGTGCGCAGCGCAGTGCGGAAAGTGACCTCGCCCGGTTGGCTGGTCGCCGCGTAGAAGGTGACGGTGGGGCGGAACTTGCGCAGCTCGCCCCGCAGTTCATCCGGAAAGGTCAGCACCGGCCGCGCAACATACTGCTCCAGCTCGCGCAGCAGCACCTCACTGCGCACCTCCGCAGCTTCTTCTGCCAGGAGCCGCCCGATGCCGATGGTCGCCCGATCCGTCAATACGAAAACGCGATCCCCCGGCTGGATGCCCATGCAGGTGCGGACGGCGACCCGCGCGCCGGCCCGCATGGCCTCCATCTGTGCCAGGGTAACGTGGGCAGGGTCAGAACTCATCTCGCCTCCTCGATGATGCCGCGCTTCTGCGATGAAAGCTCGCCCATTGTATCATACAAAGCCCGGCCCGCCATGTATCAGGCTGGCGCTATGGAGCCTGCTGCTCTCGCCAGACTGTCATCAGGCGGTCCACTTCACGCATGGGCAGTGAATCCGCTTCCATGAAGCGCACCACCTCCACCAGCGTGACCAGCCCATCAGCATAGTTCAACGCCGCGCCGACCAGGTTCATGACATCCACCATTGGGATGGAACTGCGCGCGGCGTTATGCTTGACTTCCCGGGGCAATGACCGGATGACGGCCTCGCGCGCGTCGGCATTCTCGATGCTGGGGCAGGCGAGCAGCGCGTTCACCAGGTTGAGCTTTGTCTCGGCCTGCATCTGGGCGGCGCCCTGGCCTTCCGTGCCGGCGAGTACACCATCGGCATAATGCTTCACCACGCGCACCAGATTGCCGCGTATGTTCAGTTCCTGGAGCCGTTCGACGAGGCGGTCGCGCTGGCCCGGCGACATCGCGTCGACGGATTGCCGCGCGATGGCGGCGATTTCGGGGCTGAATTCGCGTGCCGCGCTCTTTTCATAGTCGCCGATGCGATGAAGCGACCGGTCGAGTTGCGCTTGCAGAGCCTTAGACTCGGGGTCGCCGCGCGCGACGGTCAGATGGCCGTCCCGGATGTTACGCAGCAGCGTTTGCAGGCACTCGTGCTCCGCGTGGAGGCGCATCAGGTATACGCGCAGCGTGCGCGCAACCCGATACTCGTCGCGGTAGGGACTGCGGTCCTGGCGCTGGAGCACCCACATGCGGATGCGGCCGCCGGCATAGGGCCAGAGGCAGTAAGACAGGCTCAACTGGTACTGCTCGTCCAGTTCGACCGTGCGGCGCGGCTGCGCCAGCTTAAGGGGCTGCCGGTCTCTGTGTTCCAGGAACAGCAGCGGTGCGCCGTTGATCACCCACCAATCGGGCGCGGCCGCGCCGGACAGGTCGCTGCTCGCCGCGAGGTACAGCGCAGCCAATGCCTTGCCCGCACGGCCCAGCTCGAACTCGACAGGCTGGCCGGTCTGCGGGTTGCGGATCGCGACGGGCGTGTGGAGGAAGAGGTTGACGAGGCCTGAGATGTGCTCGCCCGTCAAGTCGGAGGAGGGGAGCTGCACTGCATCCTCTGCTGCAGGGTTACGCGCGACGGCCAACGGGCCGACGCCGACCTCGTACTTGCCGACCGCATAGCCGTCGGAGTAGAAGCGCCGGTAAAGGCAGTGGAGCCGGACGCGCCTGTCCTGGTCCGCAGGGACGGAGCCGAGGCCGCGCGGGAAGCGCAGCGCCTGATTCGCCTCGCAGATTTCGTTCTCGCCCACCCAGCCGGGCAGGCCGCCGCTCTTGCGGAGGCGGATCATGCCGAAATAGCGGAGGAATTCCTCGTCGGGCCGGGGCTCCAGCCAGCGCGGGACGCGGCGCAAGCCGCTGTCTTTCACGAACGGGCGTGAGTCTGCCAGAGGAAACTGGAGGGCGAGCAGCATAGACACCTCCATTCAAAGAGAAGGCCCCCAACCCGGCGAACGAGGGGGGCACTGCAAAGGAACTTATACCTTGCTCAGCCGTGAGGCTGTGCGTAGTAAGGCGGCATCTTGACGGTCCTGTGCCGCCAAAACGCTAAGGCAATTATAGCGGCTATGGGGGCGGTTGTCAACAGTTTTTTGATACCTTCCACGGAGGCGAGAATGAAGTGACCCTTTCCAACGGGGCTCTCTAATGGCTTTGACACACAGTCCGTTATGTGATATCATTCGCACAATCGATGCAGAGATGTTACAAGCTGGCCGAAGGCGGCCGCGCTTGGAGGTTATATGGAAGCTCTCTCTTCACTGCCAGTCCTCAACCACCCGAACCCTGTCCTCAGCCGTGTCGCAGAAGCGACGCGCACTGCCCTGTTGGAGGCCGGCGAGGTCGTCACCTTTGAAGCCGGCGCGACCCTGTTTGCAGAAGGCACGTCTTCCGGCGTCGTCATCTTTCCGCTCCAGGGCCAACTCCAGATGGGCAAGGCCACCGAGCGGGGCCGCCGGCAGATCATCTGCAATCCGACTGCGCACTCCTGCGGCGGGCTCTGCATGTTGATGTTCGGCGGTAGCGCACTGGCCGACACGCGCGGGCTGCAGGCGGGCCAGGCCCTTATCGTCCAGCGTGACCGGTTTGAAGGCCTGATCCACTCAGACCCGGTGCTGTGTCGTGCGGCGTGGGAAAGCGCCGCAAGCTGCATGGCCCATCTGAGCGATCTCATCGCGCAGCTTTCCTTTGACAAGGTGGGCGAGCGGGTGCTCAAGGCGCTGTACAGCGGCACCGAGAAGAACGGCGACACGGTGCGCATGACGCAGACCGACCTGGCCGCAGAGGTCGGCACCACACGCGAGGTGGTGGCGCGCTGCCTGGCCGGGTATCAGGAAGAAGGTCTGGTGCGCCTCGGCCGCGCGCGGATCGTCGTCCTGGATCGTGAGCGTATAGCCCAGGCATTCTAGTGCCTCGTCAACGGTCATTTGATGCGTAGCGTAGGGCCTCGTGCCCGTCCAAACGCCCACGAAGGGCTAGGCTACGGCCCATCGAATCAGCCTTGACCGACTACTAGATTCACATGCGCGGGCGAAGGTGACCCTGGCCGCTGCGTCTCAGATGATGTGGCGGGCAATCGGCCCGTACGGGTCTGGCAGGGGTCGCAGCGGTTAGCTTCGCCCCTACAAGTTTATGCAGAGACGTCCCGCCGGGACGTCTCTTTTGTTTACGCAATTCGCGGGCATCGGGTATAATCGAGTGAGGAACGGTGCTTACGAGAGTAGAGGACGATGGATCAGCAATACATCCGCAATTTCTGCATCATCGCACATATTGACCACGGGAAATCCACCCTGGCCGACCGCCTGCTGCAAATCACCGGCACCATCTCAGACCGGGAGATGGTCAGCCAGGTATTGGACAGCATGGACCTGGAGCGCGAGAAGGGTGTGACGATCAAGGCATCCGCCGTGCGGATGAACTACACTGCGCGCGACGGCCAGACCTACGAGTTCAACCTGATCGACACGCCCGGCCACGTGGACTTTGCCTACGAGGTCAGCCGGGCCTTGAACGCGTGCGAGGGCGCGGTGCTGGTGGTGGATGCCACGCAAGGCGTCGAAGCGCAGACCCTGGCGAACCTGTACCTGGCGATGGAGCACGACCTGGAGATCATCCCGGTCGTCAACAAGATCGACCTGGTCTCCGCATCGCCGGATGCCGTGGCGCAGGAGATCGAGGATATCGTCGGCACGCCCGTCAACCAGGTGCTGCGCATCTCGGCCAAAGACGGCACCAACGTCGACGCGCTGCTCGAATCCATCGTGCACCAGGTGCCGCCCCCGCGCGGCCAGCGCGGGCAGCCCCTGCGCGCGCTCATTTTCGACAGCCACTATGATGCTTACAAGGGTGTCGTGGCTTATGTGCGCGTCGTGGATGGCAGCATCGAGCCGGGACAGACGTTGCAGCTCATGTCCACCGGCCAAAACCTGGAACCGCTGGAAGTGGGTGTGTTTGGGCCCAACATGCGGCCCACCGGCAAGCTCGAAGCCGGCGAGGTGGGCTATCTTGCGACCGGCCTCAAGGTGGTCAGCGATTGCCGCGTGGGTGACACACTGACCTATAAGGGCAATCCCGCGGAACATCCGCTGCCCGGCTATAAGCCCATGAAGCCGATGGTGTTTGCCAGCGTGTATCCGAGCGACGCGGCGGACTTCCTGGCGCTGCGCGACGCACTGGCGAAGCTCCAGCTCAACGACGCCTCCCTGACCTTCCAGCCGGAGACGAGCCAGGCGCTCGGCTACGGGTTCCGCTGCGGCTTCCTGGGCCTGTTCCACATGGAGATTATCCAGGAGCGGCTCGAACGCGAATACGACCTGGACCTGGTGTTCACCGCGCCGAGCGTCGAGTATGAGGTGACCCTGACCGACGGCCGCGAGGTCGTGATCGACAGCCCGGTCGAACTGCCCGACCCGACCGTGACCGCTGAAATCCGCGAGCCGTGGGTGCAGATCGATGTGTTCACACCCACGGATTACATCGGCGTCGTAATGGACCTGGTGACGAGCCGCCGCGGCGAGTTCAAGGCGCAGGAGTATCTCGACCAGCGCCGCGTGTTGCTGAGCTATCACATCCCGCTGATCGAGATTCTGACGGACTTCTACAACGAGCTGAAGGCGCGCAGCCGGGGCTATGCCAGCCTGGACTACCACATGGAAGGTTATCGCCCGGCAGACATGGTGCGGCTGGACGTGCTGGTCAACAAGGACCCGGTGGATGCGCTGAGCATGATCGTGCATCGCGAGCAGATTCACACCAAGGGCCAGAGGCTCGTCAGCAAGCTCAAGGATGTCATCCCGCGCCAGCAGTTCGACGTGCCCATCCAGGCCGCGGTCGGGACGCACATCGTCAGTCGCGCCAACGTCAAGGCGCTGCGCAAGGACGTGCTCGCCAAGTGCTACGGCGGCGACATTACCCGCAAGCGCAAGCTGCTCGAAAAGCAGAAGGAAGGCAAGAAGCGGATGAAGATGATCGGCAACGTGGAGATTCCGCAGGAAGCCTTCATGACCATCCTGAAGCTGGATGAGGAGTAGGTCTCCAGTCTCTCTTGCCTCAAGGGAATCGGGTTGGTTCGCGTAGAGAGGCGAAAGATGGAAGATATCGAGAGAATCCGGAGAGCGATTCTGGAGGTCTTAGGGCCGTACGGCGTGGAAGAGGCCGCGCTGTTTGGCTCGCGTGTGCGCGACGATGCGCGGCCAGACAGCGACCTCGATATCCTGGTACGGTTCGCGGAGCCGCCCTTGCTGCCGCTGGGGTTCGTCGCGTGGCATCGCCTGGAACGCGAGTTGTCGAGACGGTGCGGCCGTAAGGTCGATTTGGTGTCCGAGCGCGCACTGAAAAAGCACATCCGGCGCTACGTCGATGAGGATAAGCTGGTGGTGTATGACCAGACGCGCTGACGCGGCCTATCTCCATGACATCGTGGAGGCAGCTGAACACATCGCGGCTTATTTGACTGGCGTGGACTACGAAACGTTCAGCACACAATCGATGATTCAGGACGGTGTGACCTTTCGCCTGGAGGTCATCGGCGAGGCCTGTCGGGGACTCAGCAAGACATTTCGTCTCCAGCATCCCGAAGTGCCCTGGGAAGCCATGATTGGGATGCGAAACCGTCTCATCCATGGCTACTTCGATGTCGATGTCCGGGTGGTGTACGACACGGCCACAATCGATGTGCCACAGCTCCTCGCTCTGGTCCGCGAGTGGCTGCGTCAGCTACCGGGCGAGCATTGAGCGTGGCCGCACAACAGAGCCCGTTAGCGCAGCTTTCCGCCCTGGGCATTCATCCGAAGAAGGGGCTGGGCCAGAACTTCCTCGTTGACCCCGCGCACCGCGCGCATATCGTGGCCGCGGCCGACCTCACCTCGCAGGACACCGTTCTGGAGGTGGGCCCCGGCCCCGGCGTACTCACCGAGCTGATTGCGGAGCAGGCCGCCCGCGTCGTGGCCGTCGAGCTGGACGACCGGCTCATCCCCTTTCTGCGCGACCGCTTTGCCGCCCAGTCGCATGTCACTATCGTTCATGCGGACATCCTCGCGGTAGATGTTGGCGAGTTGATGCAGGGTTCCGACAGCGGCCCGGCTTCCGGCTACAAGGTGATCGCCAACCTGCCCTACTACATCACCGCGGCGGCCATCCGGCATCTGCTGGAGGCGCAGCCGCCGCCAGCCGTGCTCGTGCTCACCGTCCAGCGGGAGGTCGCGGAGCGCATGGTCGCGCGGCCGCCGGAGATGAGCCTGCTGGCGCTCGGCGTGCAGTTCTACTGCACGGGGCGCATCGCGGGGCGCATCCCCGCGGGCGCGTTCTACCCTGTGCCGAAGGTGGAGAGTGCGGTCGTGCGGCTGGACCGACGGCCGGAGCCGGCCGTGCCCGGCGTAGCGGCGGAGCAGTTCTTCCGGGTCGCGCGGGCCGGGTTCAGCCAGCCGCGCAAGCAGTTGCGCAACTCGCTGGCCGCAGGTTTATCACGGGCCCCTGTTGAGGTAGAGGCGTGGCTATCATCTGTGGGCATCGACCCCCGGCGCCGCGCGGAGACGCTGACCATCGAGGAGTGGGGCGTGCTGGCGCAGACAGCCGGCAGCCCGTTCCGCATCTGAGGATGCGGAACTCCTCCTGCCATCTATCTCACGCAAAGACGCAAAGGTCGCCAAGAGATATGGTCTGATCCCCTCGTATTGCGTCACCCTGCCAGACTGATGAGCGCGGCAGCCCCGAACCCCAGGATAACCAGACCCGAGAGCCGGTTGACCCAGAGCGCGGCGCGCGCGTCGAAGCGGCTGCGCAGCAGGCTGACGCCGGCGCTCAGCAGCAGCCACCAGGCGGCCGAGCCCAGAAACACGCCCAAGACCATCGCGGCGGCTGCACCGTAGCTGCCGCCGGCCTGTGCCACGCCGGCCCCGGCGAAGATGGCCGCGAAGGAGAGGATCGTCATGGGGTTGGTGAGGGTCAGGACGAAGGTCGAGAGATAGGCTCCGGCGCGGCTGCGGCCTTCGACACTGGCAGCCGAATCGCCGGGCCGCGCCAGCAGGGTCCGGAGCCCCAGGTAGCACAGGAACAGCCCGCCCAACAGCCGCAGCCACCCCTGCTGGCGCACGAGCAGCCCGGTGATCGCCGTCAGCCCGAACGCCGCGATGGCCCCATAGACCATATCTGCGCTGGCCGCGCCCAGGCCGGAGACGAAGCCCGCGACACGCCCCTGTGCGAGGGTGCGCCGGATGCACAACACGCCGATGGGCCCCACCGGCGCGGCGATGGCGAGGCCGAGCAGCGCCCCCTTCAGCACGAACTGCAGCGGCATTCAGCCCCCCGCCGCGCGGTCGGCATACACCCCGCGATACTGCTCCGGCAGCATCCGGGCCAGCGTCACCATCAGCTCATCCGTGTACGCGTGCAGCTCGGACGTGCGCGCCCGTTCCGCGCCTGCGGGCAGCGGCCACGGCGGGCCGATGACCACATGCACCTCCGCACGGCGCAGATGGCGCAGCTCGTTGAGCGCCCGCTCATGCCCCCACGCGGCCACGGGGATGATGGTCGCGCCTGTCCGGCTGGCGAGGTAGACCGCGCCCTGCTTGCCCGGCTGCAGGCCGCCCGTCCGACTGCGCGTGCCCTCCGGCGCGACGGCCATCGCGCCGCCTGCCTTCAGGACCGCGAGCGCCTGGTTCAGCGCCGCGCGGTCGGCCTCCCCGCGCTCGACGTAGATAACCTGCGTCACGTGATCCATCATGCGCCCGCCCCAGCGCCCGCGGTACTTCTCGGCGGCAAAGATGGCTGTGCGCCGCGGAATGACCATGCCGACCAGGGGCACGTCCAGGCTGTGCAGGTGATTGGGCGCGACGATGAGCGGGCCGGTCAATGGGATGTGCTCGCTGCCCGTCACATGGAGGCGCGTCAGCAGGCGGAACAGGAGCCAGACCGCGCCCATGAAGAGCCGGTAGAACCAGGAGGCATCTCTGGCATCTTTGGCAAACAGCATGGCTCCCATCCTGTGAAGGGTAACCACGGAAGACACGGAGCACACGGAAATCATCAGATATGCTATTCTGCGTGCTCCGTGTCTTCCGTGGTTCTGGTGTACTACGGCGCGGGTGTGGGCACGCGACGGCCCAGCGCATCCACGCGGAAATCGGCCACCGGTCCGCCCGCGGGGGTCAGGTCCATTGTGAATGTGGTGCGCCCCCCGCGGGGGATGACGTTGTGCTCCGGCGCCTCGCGGCGCAGCCCGACCACGCGACCCAACGCGTCGTACAGCGTGACCGTAACCAGCACGTCCACGGTATCCTCCGGGCCGGTGTTGCTGACCGACCCGCTGACGGTGTAAACGGCATAGCGTTCCCCCTCGCCCTGCAGGTCGCTCACGCTCAGGTCGAGGTAGTAGTTGCCGATGTAGCCCTGCACGCCCTGCCACGGGACCGCGAGATAGCTGGCGAACGACTGAGGCGGGCTGGTGAAACGCACGGCGAACGGCGCGCGGCCCCCCGGCCGCAGCAGCTCGATCTGCACGTACTCCTGCGCCTCGGCCACGGTCTCCCCCTGCTCGTCGAGCAGCACGATCTTCACTCCCGCCTGCTCCAGGTCCAGGCCGGTCGTGTTGTGGATCTCGCCCAGGCACCAGAAGCCGCCGAGCGGCGTGTTGTTGAAGGTCACGTTTTCGACGGCGAACGGGACCGGCGTCGGCACGGCAGAGGGCGTGGCCTCCACATCTGCGGACGGGGGCTCGGGAATGACGAGCTGCTGGCCGACGCGCAGGCTGCGCGGGTCGGTGATGCCGTTGGCGTCCTGCAGCTCCGCGATGGACACGCCGAACTGCTGCGCGACGCGCGCCAGGCTGTCCCCGCTCCGGATGGTGTAGATAACCGGCGTCGGCGTGATGGTGGGCGTGAAGGTGGGCGCGGGCGTGTAGGGCGCGGGCGTGGCCGTCGGCCGCGCGGTCGGCAGCGGCGTCGCCAGCCCGACCGTCGCGGTCGGTGAGGGCGTCGCCGTCCGTCGCGTGATGACCTGCCCGACCGGCCGGCCGTCACACGCAGCCAGCACAAGACCCAGGGCCGCGGCCGCCAGGAGGCTCGCCAGGCGCAACAATCGTGAGAGATGGGACGATGTAACCATGTGGGAAGGGATTATAGCATCCCGCCGCCTGGGGGCAAGTACGGTGGAATGGATGGCGGAATTCTGCAGTTGCTGGAGTCGAGGCTTCAGCCGGTCAGGTCCGCTGTGCGCATAGACGCCCAAACCGGCTGAGGCCGCGACCGCGACCCCCAATGTCCGCGACCAACCGCCCCGCGCCGCGCAGGAATGGCAGCTTGGGCAGCGTCAGCACCAGCCCCACGATATCGGCCGGCGACGCACGCTCGTCCAGGAAGCGGAAGATGCGCGGGGCAGGGTTGCGGGCGAACATCGCGGTGAACGCATCCGCGAGCCGCTCCGGCTCCACGCGCATGACCTCCAGCATGACGCTGTCCAGCCAACGGTAGAGCGGTTTGGTCGCGGGCACGTCGAACGGGTGGCCGTGCGTCAGCAGCGAACGCACGATGGCCGCGGAGTCGTCGAGGATGCGCGTGTAGGCATAGCCCGACGTCGGCTTGACCAGTCCGCCCTGGATGCCGGTTGTCATAACGTGGCGACCAGTACGTCGCGGGAACGGGTAATCGGTCAGCGGGGTCGTACCCGTCTCGTCGCTGATGACCGTGTATTCGCGGATGCCGAGCACCCCGCGCACGTACTCGTCCAGCAGCGCGTCGTAATCCACCTCGCTCAGCCCGACGTATTCCACCAGCGCGGCGCGCGGGGATGTGGGGAGCACGTAGAAGAAGCGCATCTCCCCGGCCTGCGGCGTGCGGAAGTCGAAGATGGTGGCTTCGCTGGCGTCGAACACATCCTCCGGCGTCTCGATGAACCAGCCCTTGAAGCACTGCTTGAGATAGCAGTAGCGGGTCGTATCCGGCTCGAACTTGTGGATATTGAACAGGCTGTCGAACACCCACGTGCCGTGATAGGCCTGCCACGCAGCATCGCCCGCGCCGTCCACGTCCAGCCACACGGTTGCCGCGTCTGCGCCGTCCTCGATGCGCTTGACGACCGCTTTGATCCACGTGACTTCCGGTCGCGCGGCCAACTCGCTGCGCATGTAGGCGTAGAAGTCGTCGCCCCGGATCATGGCATAGTGCCAGTCGGCGGTGTTCAGCGTGCCGACCGCACCCTTCGACTCCGCACGGCTGGCCGCTGCCGTGCTCCGCTCAGGCTGCTCCGCCTGTTGCGTGGCCGCGAAGCGCAGCGCGGTCCAGCGCCGCTGGACGATCGATTCGAAGGGCGAACGCTCGGTGCTCCAGTAGGCCCACGTGCGGTCGTTCTGGTCCTTGTCGTCGCGATCCACAATGAGGATCGAGCGGCCCGCGAGCGGGCTGTGGATGAGCGCGTGGGCCAGGCACAGCCCGGCGCAGCCGCCCCCCGCAATGATGAAGTCGTAGTGCGCTGTCAATTGTATCTCCGCTGGGGCCGGTCTCCGACCGTACCCCTGGCTCGGTGTGCTGTGGCGAAGCCACAGCCGAGACCGGCCAGAGCAATTCTCGGATGGGGTTGGTGGTCATAAGGTGTATCGTATCCTCGTTCGTCTCTACGCCGGAACGCGCTCCTGGTTGCACACGATCAGCCGAGGCTGGAGTGGAGGCTTTAGCCGGTCAGGTTGGCTGTGTGCGTACATGACCAATCCGGCTAAAGCCTCCACTCCGGCTTCTTATGGAATTCCTGACTAACCCATTTACAGGAATGCGCGAGTCTATGTTATAAACAAAGCCAGCCACTACTGGTTTTTTGTCAAGGAGTTGACAATGCCTCATCTGATTACCACCCTCGGGCCCAAGCGCGCGGACGAATTGGGCATGATCCTGCCCCACGAGCATGTCTTCGTGGACCTGCGCACGCCGGACCATCCGGAACAGGGCCAGGCCGAAGCTGACGATGTCATCCGCCTGATGCAGCCGCAGCTCGCCGCCGCGACGGAGGCGGGCATCACCGCCATCGTGGAGCCGAGCACGCTGGGCGTGGGCCGCCGCGCCGACATCCTGCAGGCGGTCTCGCTGGCGACCGGATTTCCCCTGGTCGCGCCGACGGGCATCTACCGCGAGCCGTGGGTGCCTGCGTGGGCGCAGAAGGCGAGCGAAGACGCGCTGTACGAGTGGATGCGCAACGAGCTGGACGGGTTCATCATCGGCTCCAACGTGCAGGCGGGCTGGATCAAGCTGAGCGCGGGCGATGACGGTCTGACGCCTGTGGAGACGAAGATCCTGCGTGCGGCCGCGCGCGCGGCTCGCGACACCGGCGCGGTCATCGGCAGCCACACGATTCGGGGCCGCGTCGTGCGCGACCAGCTCGATATCCTGGCGCAGTATGGCGTCCCGGCCAGCCGCTTCATCTGGATTCACACGCACGTCGAGCCGGACTTCGCACTGCATCTGGAGATGGCGCGCCGCGGCGCGTGGCTGGAGTACGACGGCATCACCAGCCCTGACAGTGACGATATGTTTGTCGGGCGCATCCTGGACGTCCTGCAGGCCGGGTTCGGCAACCAGCTCCTGTTGAGCCAGGATCGCGGTTGGTACGATCCGGCCCAGCCGGGCGGCGGCACGCCCCAGCCCTTTACCTACATCGTGGATGTGTTCCTGCCGAAGCTGCGGGCCGCGGGCGTGGATGATGCGACCGTGCGCCGGCTGATGCAGGAAAACCCGTTCCGCGCGTTCGCCAGGTAGCTGCTTCTCAGAAACCCGGTTTCTGCCAGAAACCGGGTTTCTCTATGCTCATGCCCATATGCAAAGGAAGGAAGAACCCGTGTACACACAAGCTCTGACCGGCGCCTGGCAGTTCCGCCACGCCGGAGGCGTCCAGCCCGATGGTGGCCTGGACATCGATTGGCTCCCCGCGCAGGTCCCCGGCGGCGTCCACACCGACCTGATGGCCGCGGGCCGCATCCCCGACCCGTTCGTGGCCGACAACGAGAAGCGCGTGCAGTGGGTGGCGGAGAGCGACTGGGAATATCGCCGGTCCTTCACCGCAGACGCCGCGCTGCTGGCCCATGACCGCGTGCTGCTCGTCTGCGATGGGCTGGACACGCTGGCAACCGTGACCCTCAACGGGCAGGTGTTGGGCGAGACCGCCAACATGTTCCGCCGCTACGAGTGGGACGTCAAGCCCCTGCTGACCGCGGGCGAGAACGTCCTCACCATCCTGTTCGCGTCGCCGGTCCGCTACGCGTCGGAACACCAGGCCGCGCGGCCGATGCGGGGCGTGTCGCAGGCGATCCCCGGCGGGCCGCACCTGCGCAAGGCGCCGTGCCAGTGGGGCTGGGACTGGGGCCCGATGCTGCCGCCCATCGGCATCTGGAAGGATATCCGGCTGGAAGGGCAGAGCACCGCGCGCATCACCGAGGTGCATCTGCGACAGGCCCACAGTGCAGGTCATGTGGAAGTGCTGGCCGAGGTGTCCGCGGAGCAGTGGGCCGATGGCCCGCTGACCGCAACGCTGCGCGTGACCGCGCCGGATGGCTCCGTCAGCGAGGCGGCCAATGCCTGCGCGCCCGGCGCCAATCTTGTCGTGCCGGTCAGCCATCCGCAGCTCTGGTGGCCGAACGGCTACGGCAGCCAGACGCTCTACGGCATCGAAGTTGTGCTGTCCAGCGGCGACACGGTGCTCGACAGCCGGTCCTATCAGATCGGGCTGCGCACCATCGAGCTGCGCCAGGAGCCGGACGAGTGGGGCAAGTCGTGGCAGTTCGTGGTCAACGGCGTGCCCATCTTCGCCAAGGGCAGCAACTGGATCCCCGCGGACTCCTTCCCTACGCGCATCTCCGACGCATACCTCGAGGGCCTGATCCGCTCGGCGGCGGAGTCGCACCAGAACATGCTGCGGGTGTGGGGCGGCGGCCTGTACGAGGAGGAGCGCTTCTACGACTACTGCGACAAGTACGGCGTCCTTGTCTGGCAGGAGTTCATGTTCTCGTGCAGCATCTATCCGCTGGATGACCCGGCGTACGTCGAGAACGTCCATGCGGAGGCCGTCGACAACATCCGGCGCATCCGCCACCGCGCGTCGCTGTGCCTCTGGTGCGGCAACAACGAGATGGAGTGGGGCTGGTGGGGCTGGGGCTGGAACACGCCCGAGTTGCAGGGGCTGAAGGCCGCCTACGATCAGTTCTTCCACCGCACGCTGCCCGCGTGGGTGGCCGAGGAAGATCCGGACACGGCCTACTGGCCCTCGTCGCCGTCATCAGACACCCCGTTCGAGAACCCGAACGGCGAGGTGCAGGGCGACAGCCATTACTGGGAGGTCTGGCACGGCCGCAAGCCCTTCACTGCATACCGCGAGACCTACCCGCGCTTCCAGAGCGAGTTCGGCTTCCAGTCGCTCCCGCCGCTCCCGACCATCAAGACCTACGCGGAGCCGGCAGACTGGAACATGACCTCGTACATCCTGGAGCATCACCAGCGCAACTTCAGCGGCAACGGCCTGATGATCGGCCAGATGACCGATACCTTCCGGATGCCGAAGGACTTCCCCGCGCTGGTCTACCTGAGCATGATGCTGCAGGCCGAGGGCATCCGCTACGGCGTCGAGCACTGGCGCCGCTTCCCGGAGCGGGTCGCGGGCACGCTCATCTGGCAGCTCAACGACTGCTGGCCCGTCGCGTCGTGGAGCAGCCTGGATTACTTCGGGCGGTGGAAGGCGCTGCACTACGCCGCGCGCAAGTTCTATGCGCCGGTGCTGCTGTCCATTGCGGACCGCGGCGGCGTCTCTGCGGAGGGCATCCGTGAGCCGTGGCTGCTGACCCCGGCGGACTGGGGCGCGACGATGGGCTTGCACGTCACGAACGACCTGACGGAAGCCTGGCAGGGCACCGTGCGCTGGTCGCTGGAGACGCTGAACGGTGAGCTGCTGGAAAAGGGCCGCTACGATGTGACTGTCCCGGCGCTCTCTGCGCGGAAGGTTGCCGAGCTCAACTTCGCGCGCAAGCTGGCCGAGCCGGACATCAACCGCCGGGAGGTCGTGCTGTGGGCTGAGCTCTGGCAGGGCGACCGGCTGCTGGCGCGGCAGTGCGGCACGTTCACGCCGAACAAGCACCTGGCGCTGGCCGACCCGCACCTGGACGTGACTGTGGATGTGCAAGACGGCGCGCTGGCGATCGAGGTCGCCGCGGCCTCGACGGCCCGCTTTGTGGAACTGGCGCTGGACGGCGCGGACGTGGTATTCAGCGACAACTACTTCGACGTGCCCGCGGGCAAGACGGTCACCGTCACCTGCCTGCTGCCCGCCGGGTGGACGCTCGACGACGCGCACGCCGCGCTGCGGGTGCAGTCGCTGTACGATTCATACGCATAACACTGCACACTGGAAGTCGGACGGGTTGCCAACCCGTCCTACTTCTGCAATGAAGATAAATTTTAAGGGCCATCGAACGTTTTTCGTGGTATAATTGTCCCTGGCTTGTTGGACACCTGCGAGGATCGCCGGCGCGGTGGGGCGGGGTAGTGCCCGGTCTGCTGCCGGCTGCCAGCCGCGCAGGTATCCGGAACAAGGGGGCAACCATGCGCACTTTTCTAGAGAAGCCGGCCCAATCTGGCCCAACGATTGCCGGGGCCGCACGGCTACCATCTGCGCTGCTTGCAGCGCAGCGAGATCATGCCTTCACGCTGCCGCCCGTACGTTCAACGACTAAAGACGAATCAGATAGCGATCGCGGCGCGGCACCGATCTCCCGCGCCGCGCACGACGTCGCCCGCATCTCGGTCTATCCCCCTGCTGCAGCGCTGCCCACTCCGGCGCAGCCCGCTGCCGAAACCCACATCATCGCACAGCAATATCGCCTTTCAGCCCGCATCCGCCGGGCGGACGCGCCGCGTTCGGCCACGCCGGCCCGGCATACGTCTCAGCGGTGGGATTCCGATTCGGGGGAGCAGGGCGAGGAGCAGCCCGTGGTGACCAGGGAAGAGGGCGCACTGACGGAAGAGGAAAGCGACAGCATCGCGCCGACGCTGGCATATAGCCCGAGCATCAGCCAGGGCGGCGCCGCGCCACGCGCGTCGGCCTTTGGCGTCACGCGGACGCGGCCATCCGTCGCCAACCTCGCGATTGCCCATGACACGACCGCCAGCGTGTTCAACGTGACCGCAACGGTCAACAACACCATCACCTGGACTGTGCAGTCGCGGGGTCGGACGGATATCCCCAATGAAAATGCTGCGGCCATCACCAGCGCCAACTACACGACGGTAGCCTCAGACTTGACGCCTAACATGGCATCCGACAATGGCCGTCCGCCGCGGACGCAGTTCTGGGCGCAGGACCTGACGGAAAGGCACGAGCGTTTCCATGCGAACGAACGGGCCAACACCTATGGCCGGCCGGCGTTCGAGTTCGCGCAGACCTGGCTGGGGACCCAGACCGCGGCAGACGATGCGGGCGTGACGACCCTCGTGAACCAGGTTCCGGACAAGATGCGTGAGAGCTATGCGACCAGCTATTCGCCGGGCAAAGAGAGCCGCGCGTATGGCGATGGCGCGCCCAGTTACCGGGCGCGGGCCGATGCGGTCAAGACGAAGGGTGACGGCGGCGGCTATCCTGCCCCGCCCGCCGCGCCATGAGTGAGGCGGCAGCGGTTTTGAAAGTGAGATGAACATGGACACTGGCATCGACGACGATCAGGACGTCGAAAGGCTCGAACCTGGCGAAGTCATCCTCGATACGCCTGACCCGCCGGATGACCTGCCGTATGCGGATTTCGAGGACTACCGGGCCCGCACATTGCTCGAGGTCAACGATATTCCATTGACGGAAGATGCCCTGGCCCGGACGCTCGATCATCCCGAGTCCGTGTTGCGGGGTGCAGCAGCCCACGCGCTCGGCAGTCTGGGCAGCCCGACGGCCATCCCCGCGCTGGAACGGCTGGCCGGTAGGGCCAGTGACCTGGTCAGGGTGGAGGCTGCCTATGCGCTGGTGCGCCTGGGACGGGACGAGTACCGCGGCGTGCTCGAAGAGGCGCTGACGTACCCGGTCAATGCGTATCTCAGTCCCGCGGTCGCGGCCGGTGACCTGGCGCGGCTGGGCGACCCGGTGGGTTTCCCGGTAATTGCCCGGTGTCTCGAAGAGCACAATCTCATCGTGAAGATCATCGGCTGCAAGCAGTTGGTCTTCTTCGTACCTTTTCACGGCACGCGGACGCGCGCCGGGCAGCGGGTCGATGTCTATACCCTGTTCGGCCGCGCGCTGCACGACCCTGAGCGGGAGGTGCAGCGGGTGGCTCGGCTGCAATTACGCGAGGTCGACACCGAGGAAGCGCGGCGGCTGCTGGCGCTATCGACCTGAGAGACAGTTGGTCGGGTAGGGCCGCGGCCATCTCGAATAACCGAATCATGAATGCGAATAAACGAATGGGGCAGTCTGCTGCGGACCTCTATTCGTTTATTCGCGATGGCCTACCCTGCCGTGAGCTCTGGCCTCCGAAAGTCCGCTCGATCAGGGCCCGCAGGTAGGGTTCCTCGCCGGGGATGTGTTCGTTCAGCCGGCCGATGGCGACGAGTGCGCGCCACACTTCCAGCTCCGCCGGGTCGAAGGGCCGCAGCTCCCCGTAATCGCGCAGGTAGAGCCGGTGCATCGTATCGCGCAGGAACCGCAACAGCCGGGCCTTCAGCGGCCGCGAATCGGCGGGCGGGCGGCTCGCGGAGATCATCAGTGAGGTGCGCGCGAGGTCGCTGATCGGGTTGCCGACGCCTGCGGTCAGCCAGTCCAGCACGACGAGGCCGCGCGGGGCCATCACGATCTGGTTCGGGTGAAAGTCGCGGTGGCACAGGCTATTTCCGTAGGGCTGGCGTTCCAGCGCAGCCAGGGCGCGCTCTCTGATGGCCTCGCTGACCGGGCTGTGCCGGATGTCCCAGCGGGCCTGGTCGAGTTGGCGGGGCAGGCTGGCCAGCGCCGGGTCGCGCACGCTGTGCATCGCGGCGTGCAGCCGGGCGAACTGCTTCGTCAGCGCAGGCAACTGCCAGGGCCGGCGGAGGATCGCCTGCAGGATGGTCGGGCCGCTGACGCGCTCGTAGACCAGGCCGATGCGGTGCGCACCATCCTCCTCGAATTCGATGATGCCGTCCGACGCGGGCGCGAACAGGCAGACCTGGCCGACCGCCTCAGCAATGCGCGCCTCGCGCTGTGCCCAGTCCTGGGGGAACTCGGGCCGGTAGAGCTTCAACACGCGGCCCGCCCCCCACTCGAAGATTTCGGCGGTGCGGCCTGCACCGACCAACGGGCCTTTTGTCGTCATATCCGCCTCACTCGATAGAGATAGCGCGCAGCGCAGCCTGCCGCGTGCGCGGCGAGCGTGCCGTCCGCCTCCGCGCGGCGGCTGTCATACAGGAACAGGTGCCCCTCCGCTTCCAGCGCGGGCCGGACTTCCTCGATGGCCTGCCGCATGCGCTGCTGGAAGGCCCGGTCTGCGGCAGTGAAGTCCTGAACCCCATACGGCAGTCCTCGCTTGCGCAGCGCAACCCCGAAGGGCGTCCTGTCGGGGGGCAGCGTCTCGCGGCGGAACACGGGGATGGGCGTCTGCGGATCGGCGGCGTGCGTGTAGAGCGCGACCAGCCGTCCCCCGGGCCTGAGTAGCGCCAGCATATCTTCCAGCGGGAAATCAGGCGTGTCGACGAAGTAGAGCGTATCCACCGAGATCAGCGCGTCGAAGCTGGCGGGAGGGAACGCATCTGCAAGGTGTGCCATGTCGCCCACCACGAATGCCAGCCGGTCGGCCTGGCTCGTGGTCCGCGCCTGCGCATGCTGGATCGCCGGCGCGCTGTTGTCCAGACCGGTCATGTGTGCGCCGGTCACGTCCGCGACGTATGCCGCCATGCGCCCGTCGCCGCAGCCCAGGTCCAGCCCGCGTCGGCCGGCCGCGAGGGCGCTGGCTGCGATGAGCGCGTCGACCTGCGCCATGTCCGCGAAGCCGTGCTGCCCGAGGTCTATGCCGTAGGCGCGGCGGCAGAACTCCGCGTAAGCCGGGCTGGCCGCAATGGCGGCATAGAAGTGGTCGTAGAATTCAAACATGGGGTCGATGATACCTCCGCTTTGACATGCAGTACGCCCGAAATGCCCTTGTGTTGCACGGCACGAGGAGCGCGCATCCTGAGCGGGTGGGCGACTCGCCACCGGCAACGACTCAAGGCCAGTCGAAGGATGCCGTGCATCGGCTGCGCCGATGCCGTAAGCGGCCGCCCCTTCGGCTACGGGTGTCTCAACACCTCCGCTCAGGGTGCTCCCTGTTTGCCCCAGTGCCAGACGCGCCCATGCACCCACGGCGTTTTCGGCTTCGGACCCATTGGGGTTACAATGGCCGCGTTGGCAGCAAATATGCTTGAGAAGATGGGAGAGCTTATGCCGGTGTCTGCTTCGTTTACCGAACTTGGCTTCATCCGCGTGGCCGTGATCTCGCCGGAGCTGCGCGTGGCGGACATTGCGTTCAACACGGAAGCCATCATCGCGGCGCTGCGCGAGGCTGCGGGCCGCGGCTGCCGGCTCGCGCTCTTCCCGGAGCTGAGCATCACGGCGTATTCCTGCGGCGACCTGCTGTACCAGCCCCTGCTGCTGGCGCGGGCACGCGCGGCGCTGACGCCCATCGCGACGGCCGCGGCAGAGGCAGGCATCGCGGTCGTCGTCGGCCTGCCTGTCGAGGTCGCGGGCAAGCTATTCAACTGCGCGGCGTTCATCGCGGAGGGCCGGGTCGCGGGCCTGGCAGTCAAGACGTTCCTGCCCACGACGAACGAGTTCTACGAGGAACGCTGGTTCACCCCCGGACCGCTGGCGCCCGCGGCGTCACTGGACTGGGACGGGGCGGCTATCCCCTTCGGGGCGGACCTGCTCTTTGCCGCGGAGAACTTTGACGGCCTGGTCATCGGCATCGAGATCTGCGAGGACCTGTGGGCCGTCAACCCGCCGAGCGGCGACATGGCGCTGGCCGGCGCGACGCTGCTGCTCAACCCGTCGGCCAGCAACGAGCTGCTCGGCAAGGTGCATTACCGCCGCGCGCTCGTGGCGCAGCAGTCGGCCCGCTGCCTGGCCGCGTACCTCTACGCGGGAGCCGGGGCCGGCGAATCCACAACCGACACGGTCTGGGCCGGCCATTCGCTCATCGCGGAGAACGGCCTGGTCATGGCCGAGACCGAACGCTTTCACTTCGAGACGGTGATGGCCGTGGCTGACATCGACATCCAGCGGCTCGTCGCGGAGCGCATCAAGAACAATACCTTCGCCGCGCAAGTCGCCGGCCGGCCCTTCCGCACCGTGCGCTTCGCGCTGCCCGACAGGGCAGTCGCCGCGCTGCCCGACAGGGCAGTCGCCGCGGCGCCGCAGGAGTTCATCCGTCCGCAACTCGTCCGCACGCCCTTTGTGCCGACAGACGCGGCTGCGCGCGCGGCGCACTGCGAGGAGATTTTCAATATCCAGGCGGTCGGGCTGGCGAAGCGGCTGCGCCATACGGGCAGCCGGAAGGTCGTCATTGCGCTGTCGGGCGGGCTGGATTCGACGCTGGCCTTCCTGGTCACAGCGCGCGCGTTCGACCGGCTCGGCCTGCCGCGCGAGGGCATCGTCGCCATCACCATGCCCGGCTTCGGCACGACGACGCGCACGCGCGGCAATGCCGAGAAGCTGGCAGAGGCGCTCGGCACGACCTTCCGCGTGATTCCCATCACCGATGTCGTGCGGCAGCACTTTGCCGACATCGGCCACGACGAATCGGTCCACGATGTGACGTTCGAGAACGCGCAGGCGCGCGAGCGCACGCAGATTGCGATGGACGTCGCCAACCAGGTGGGCGGCTTTGTCGTCGGCACGGGCGACCTGTCCGAGCTGGCGCTCGGCTGGGCCACCTACAATGGCGACCACATGTCGATGTACCACGTCAATGCAGGCGTGCCCAAGACGCTGGTGCGCTACCTGGTCGGCTGGGCCGCGGATGCGGAGTTCGCGGGCGAGGCGTCTGCCGTGCTGCGCGATATCCTCGCGACGCCCATCAGCCCCGAATTGCTGCCGCTGGGCGAGGGCGGCGCGCTGGAGCAGAAGACCGAGGATGCCATCGGTCCGTATGAGCTGCACGACTTCTTTCTGTACCATACGGTGCGCTTCCTCGCCCCGCCGCGCAAGGTCTTCGCGCTGGCCGTCCAGGCGTTCGCAGGAGAGTACGAGCCGCCGGTCATCCTGAAGTGGCTGGAGGTCTTCTACCGCCGCTTCTTCAGCCAGCAGTTCAAGCGTTCTGCCATGCCGGACGGCCCGAAGGTCGGGTCGGTGGCGCTCTCCCCGCGGGGCGACTGGCGGATGCCATCGGATGCCAGCGCTCGCGTGTGGCTGGCAGAAATTGAACAGATGAAAGAACTGTGGTAGGATAAGTTGCTTGTTTTGCAGGAAGAATATGTGACGTAATGAAGCAGCACCCTCACTTGCGATTTCCCAACGCCGCGGGCGACCGCGGCGCGTGCATGTCCCGGCGACGTTTCCTCCAGGGGGCCGGGCTGGCCGCGGCCAGCGTCGCGCTGGCGGCCTGCACGACGCCTGCCGCGCCCAAAGCGGAGGCGCTGGTCCAGCCTCAGGCGCAGCGGCAGGGGCAGATTCAACTGGTCTACCAGGACTGGCGGACCGACTGGTTCCCGGGCATGGCCCAGGCCATGCTGGAAGAGTTCCACGCGCAACAACCCAACATCCGCGTCTTCTTCACGTTGGACCCGGAGAACCTGGAAGAGAAGATGCTGGCCGATATGCAGGCCGGCACTGCGCCGGATGTGTTTGCGGGCTGTTGCGATTTCTTCCCCATCTGGGCACAGAAAGGGCACACGCTGGACCTGCGGCCCTATGTGGCGGCTGACCTTGACAGCGAAACCATCGCGGATTGGGACACCGCGCAGTACAAATCCCTTATGACGCGCGATGGGGAGCAGTTCGGCCTGCCGAAGTACCACGGTGCGTTGGCGCTCTACTATAACAAGGACCAGTTCGAGGCTAAGGGCGTTCCCTTCCCGGATGGCTCGTGGAACCATGATGACTATCTCCGGGCCATGAAGCTGCTGGCCGCAGACACCGATGGCAACGGCATTAACGATGTCTGGGGCAGCATGATCGACATCTCCTGGGATCGCATCCAGGTGCATGTCAACGCGTGGGGCGGCCATTTCGTCCATCCGGAAGACCCGACGCGCTGCCTGATGGCCGAGCCGCCCGCGCTACAGGCGATGGAATGGCTGCGCGCGCGCATGTGGGATGACCGTGTGATGCCGACCCGGCTTGATATCCAGAGCATGGGAACGCGGCAGGCCTTTGTTGCGGGGCGGCTGGCGATGGTGGAGGATGGGTCCTGGGCGCTCAAGGATATTCTTAGCAGCGCGCCGTTCCACGTCGGCGTGGCGCCCTTCCCCGCCGGTCCCGTGCGCCGTGCCACTATTGCCACGACCGATGGATTCGGCATCTACCGGCGCACGCGTTACCCTGACGCCGCCTGGGAGCTGCTCAAGTTCCTCATCAGCAAGGACTACGGTCGCGCGATGGCGAGGGCGCATTTCCTCCAGCCGGCGCGTGCCTCCCTGGTGGATGAATGGGTCGGGTATGTGCGGGAGGAATTTCCGGACAAAGCGAAGGATGTCGATATCGACGCATTTGCCGACGGACACCTGAACGGTTACTCAGTCGTCGCGGAGATTTTTGCCGAGCAAGCCGCCGCAAAGCGCCTGGCAGACGCCGCCTGGGAGCGGATCTACACGCTGGGTTCGGCGCGGGTCGAGACGCTGGCTGCGACCAGCGCCGAGATCGAGCGAGCACAGAACGCCTCGTAAGCGCACGCAAGACGCTGCATGGCAACCGCGTCGCCAGTGTCTGTTAGGGGCCAACCGGGTCATCATGCAAGCCACCAACACGCCCGCTCCCGAGGCGGGAACCTCGTCGTCCTCTGCTGCAACCCCCCTGCCGCGCGGCACCCTGCGCGGTCAGATTCTCGCGTGGTCCTTCATTCCCGCGGCCATCATCCTCCTGGCCGTGGCGCTCGTGGCCTTCTATTCCTATCAACGCGTGACCGGCGACCTGGCAATCGAGCAGGATCGTGAGCTGGCGCGGCTGTCCGCAGGCCAGCTTGCCACCGAGCTGACCGAATACACCGGCAATCTCACTGCGCTGGGGCGCAGTCTGGCCGGCAACTGGCAGGACCGCGATGAGCTGGCCGGCGAACTGGCCGCGGCCGGCAACCGGCTGGTCGTGTTTGATCGCGGGGTCGTCCTGCTCGATAATTACGGGACGGTCATCGCTGCGCATCCCGAACGCCCGGCCATCCTGGGCCAGAGCTGGTCAGACCGCGAATACTTCCATGCCGTGGTCCGGAATGGCACACCGGTATTCTCCAACGTGGGGGAGGACGGCCCCGCGGGCGAGCCCGTGGTCATCGTCGCGGTACCGGTGACGAGCGACAGCGGCGAGCTGCTGGGCTTGGCCGCAGGCCTGTTCGGCGTGAGCGCGACGGCCAACAATCCCCTCTATGGCAGCATTGTGCGCATTCGCATCGCGGAAGGCAGCGCCAAGTACCTGGTAGATGCGCGCGGTCGCGTCATCTACCATACCAACCCGGGCCTGATCGGTGCGCAGCTCTCGGGTCAGCGCGCCGTCACCGAGCTAATGAACGGCCGTCCCGGCGCGTTTCGCACCACCGATATCACCGGCCAGCAGATTGTCGCGGCCTTCGCGTCCGTGCCCGGTACGGGCTGGGGCCTGGTCACGGAGACGACCTGGGCCGCGCTGCTGGCGCCGAGCCGGGCCTACAGCCAGTTCCTGGTCCTGCTGCTCGCGCTCGGCGTGATCGTGCCGGCCATCGTCACTGCGATCGGCGTGGGGCGCATCACGGCGACGGTGCGCCATCTGACGGACGCCGCGCAGGAAGTCGCCAACGGCAAGTTTGGCCTGACAATTCCGCCGGCCTCCACCCGCGACCTGCAGGAACTCGTCAGCCAGTTCAACCGGATGTCGGCCCAGCTTTCCGAGTCCTACGAGACGCTGCGCAATCAGAACGAGCAGCTTTCGCTGGTCATGCGGGCCACGAACGATGGCGTGTGGGATTGGGATATCCGCACCGGGCACGTCTACTTCTCCCCGCGCTGGAAGGACATGCTGGGCTATGCAGAGCACGACATCGAGAACCGTATCGAGACGTGGCGTGACCTGATCCACCCTGACGACCGCGCCCGCGTGGAGCGTGACCTGAAGAGCTATCTGGCCGGCCAGTTGCCGATCTACCAGGTAGAGCACCGGTTGCGCCACAAGGACGGCTCCTATCGCTGGATTCTGACGCGCGGCATCGTCCTGTACGACGTGGATGGCGTACCCTATCGCATGGCCGGCTCGCACACCGATGTCACGGAGGGGAAGCGGGCACGCGACCTGCTCGACGGCCAGCGGCACTTCCTGGAGATGCTGGCGACGGGCGAAACCCTGCCTGAAACCCTGGATGCGCTCGTGCAGGTGTTGGAAGACCAGTGGCCGGGGATGCTGACGCTCGTGATGTTGCTGGATGATGAGAAGCAGCAGTTGTTCGTGGGCTCCTACGGCCGGCTGCCGGCCGCATTTGCCGATGCGCTCGATGGGATGGAGGTCGGCGCGCGCGCGGATGCGCCAGGCGGCGCATGTTTCACCGGCGAACGGGTGATCGTCTCCGACATGGCGAGCGATGCACGGGCCATACGGCTCCAGCCGCTGGCCCGGGAATATGGGCTGGCTGCTTGCTGGGCGGAGCCGGTGCGCTCATCGGTCGGTGAGGTCATCGGCGCAGTGGCGGTCTATCAGCGCGAGCCGCGCGGCCCGTCGCCCGAGGAACTTCAGACCCTCGAAACCGCCGCGCATCTCGTCGGGGTCGCCATTGAGCACAAGCGCGCCTATCAGACGCTCGAACGCCGCGTGGCCGAACGGACCAAGGAGCTGTCCGCGCTCAACACCATTTCGACGGCCGTCAGCCGCTCGCTGGACCTGGAAGAGGTCCTCGATAATGCGCTGGCCGAGGTCATGCAGACGCTGAATGTCGAAACGGCCGCGCTCTACCTGCTCGACGCCACAGGCGAGAACTTCGTCGGCGTTGCTGCGCGCGGCCTGTCGCCGGAGTTCACCGATCGCATCGGCGTCCTGCCGGACGCGGTCGCCAGGGCTGGGAGAATCTTCTCGCCCGACGAACCCATTACCTGGACCATCGCGGACTATCCTGCCGGGCCCATCAAGGATGCGATCATTAGCGAGGGCATCGAGACCATCCTGGGCGTGCCGCTGTCTGCGAAGGGGATCCTGGTCGGTGCGCTGGCATTGGGCGCGCGCCAGCGTCGCGTGCTATCACCCGAAGAGGTGACGTTGCTGATGGCCGTCGGCGGGCAGATTGGCGTGGCCATCGAGAACGGGCGCCTGTACGAGGCGGAACAGGCCCGCCGCGCCGAAGCCGAGCGCCGCCGCCAGGTGGCTGAGGGGATGCAGGAAATCCTCGCGGTGCTCAATTCACGGCAGTCGCTCCAGGAGACCCTCGAGTTCATTGCAGGCCAGGCGTGTCGGGTGCTGGGCTGCGATGCCGCAGCCATCATGTCGCTGGACAAGCCCACGCAGATCCTTTCGGTGCAGGCACATTGCAGCCTGCCGGACTGGGTTGCCAGTCGCATGCAGTTCAGGGTGGGCGAGGCGGGCGCGGGCCGCGCGGTCGCGCTGCGCCGGTCGGTGGTCATGGCAGACACCGCAGTGGAGCTGGAGAAGATGGTGGCGACCGGCCAGATGCCGGGCAACATGCCGCAGGACTTCGTTGAGACGATGGCCCACAGCTACAAATCGTTGATATCGGTGCCGCTGCTGGTGCGCGGGGAGCCTTACGGCGCTATCAGCCTGTATTACCGTGAGATGCGCCAGATCACGGACGAGGATGTGCGCTTGGCCGAGAGCGTCGGCAACCAGGCCGGCCTGGCCATCGAGAGCGAGCGGCTGCGCGAGCAGGCCGAGTCTACGGCAGCCATTACCGAACGCAACCGGTTGGCCCGCGAGCTGCACGATTCGGTCACGCAGAATCTCTACAGCGTCACGCTCTATGCCGAAGCGACCGCGCGGCTGCTCGAAAACGGCCACTCCCGGCAGGCGGCAGATTACCTGCGCGACCTGCGCGACACCTCGCAGGAGGCCCTGCGGGAGATGCGTCTGCTCATCTTCGAGCTGCGCCCGCCAGAACTGGCAAAGATCGGCCTGGCCGGTGCGCTCCAGATTCGGCTCCAGTCGGTCGAGGCGCGCGGGGGCATGGAGGCCAACCTGCAACTGGACGGCGTCGAACACGAGGCTCGCTTGCCCCTGGCGCAACAGCAGGAGCTCTACCAGATTGCCCAAGAGGCGCTGAATAACACGCTGAAGCACGCGCACGCCAACCGGGTCACGGTCAAGCTGCACTATACGCCGGCAGTGGTCACACTGGAGATTGCGGATGACGGGGTCGGCCTGGAATTGGTCGAGGCCGAAAACACAGGCGGCATGGGACTGCGCAACATGCGCGAGCGCGCCGCGCGCATCGGCGCCCACTTCGGCATCGACGCCGGGGCGGCCCACGGCGCGTGCGTGCGTGTCATCCTGCCCATGCCGGCCGCTGAAGCTCATGTGAGGTGAATTCGATATGCCACCCAAAATACGCGTCCTGATTACCGACGACCACGCCATCGTGCGCAAGGGCATCCGCGCGCTGCTCGCCACCGAACCGGATATCGAGGTCGTGGGCGAAGCGGGTGACGGCGCTGAAGCGGTCGCGCAGGCCCAGGCGTTGAAGCCCGATGTGGTGCTGATGGACCTCGTAATGCCCAGGATGGACGGCATCGAGGCGACGCGCACGATTACCGGCCTGCTCAAGGACACGCGCATCCTGGTGTTGACCAGCTTTGCCGCGGACGAGAAGGTGTTTCCCGCGATCAAGGCGGGCGCGCTCGGCTACCTGCTCAAGGATTCGGGGCCGTTCGACCTGCTGCAGGGCATCCGGCAGGTGCACCGCGGCCAGCCGACGCTCGAACCTTCGATTGCCAGCAAGGTGTTGTTCGAGCTGGCCCACCCGGCCAAGGATCCCCTGACCACGGATCCTCTGACCGCGCGCGAGCTGGATGTGCTGCGCCTTGTGGCGCAGGGGCGCAGCAACCGGGAGATTGCTGAGAAGCTGGTCATCACCGAGCTGACGGTCAGCACGCACGTCAGCAACATCCTCGGCAAGCTGCACCTCGCCAGCCGGACGCAGGCCGCGCTCTTCGCGCTGCGCGAGGGGCTGGCCTCGCTGGACGACATCCCCACGTTCGGGGACGGCTGACCTGTCCTCTTAACGGGGTTTGGGGCCGCTTTGCGGCCCCAAACCCCGTTAGTCAACTCATACCAGAAAAGTTGTAGTCTCCGTCTCCCCCAAAACCATTAGTTAATCCACCAGTTTGCTTGGGCCTCTCCGTAATGTGAAATGCAACATTACCCCGATGTCGGTTTGCCGCGCCTGCGCTATGCTGTCGCCATGCTGATGACAAGAAGGCGTTTCCTGATCACAGGGCTGTCCCGTGAGAGGATGTGAGCGACCCCATGAAGGTGCTGATTGTTGATGATATGGCCCGATCCCGCCGGAGCATCCAGGCGTTGCTGGCGACCTGCCCCAATGTGACAGGGATATGTGAAGCGAGCAACGGGAATGCGGCACTGGAACTGGTCGCTCGATGGCTCCCCGATGTCGTGGTGATGGACGTTCAGATGGCCGAGATGAACGGGTTGGAAGCCACACAGATGATCAAGTCGAAATGGCCCGCAACCAAGGTGATTGTCTTGTCGATGTACGGCGATTACGAAGTGCAAGCCCGTGCTGCCGGCGCGGATGCCTTCGTCAACAAAGGCGACCCGCCCGCGTGCTTGCTCCACGCCCTGGAGTGCGTCGCCGGAAACCAAAGCTGAGTGTGCCACATGTCAGAATACGAAGTTATTGCGCAGGCCCGCAAGGGCGATCAGGGTGCGTTCACCGCTCTCGTCCATTCCTACCAAAACGCCATCTACTCGCTGTGCTATCGTATGCTGGGCAACGCTGAACAGGCGGAAGATGCCGCGCAGGAGACCTTCCTGCGGGCCTACACCCAGCTTCACCGCTATGACCCGGAACGACCGTTCAAGACCTGGCTCTTTGCCATTGCCAGCCATTATTGCATCGACCGGCTGCGCCGCCGCCGCGTGACCTGGCTGGACATCGACGATGAGCCGCTGGCCGGGCACCCCGCGCTGCGCGAGCACCGCGCCGGTCCCGAGGAGGCCGCGCTCCATCGCGAGCGCGCCATCGATGTGCAGGCGCTCTTGGAATACCTGCCGCCGAAGGATCGGGCTGCGGTCGTGATGCTCTACTGGTATGACCTGTCCTATCAAGAGATTGCTGAGGCCACCGGCACGACGGTCAGCGCGGTCAAGAGCCGGCTGCACCGGGCGCGGGTCGCGCTGGCCGAGGCGATGAGCGGCAACTCATCCGGCAAGGCGACCGTCCAACCGGCTGCCCGGCCGCAGACCGCGCCGGCGGCTCCGGCCCTCACGCTTGCCTGGGCATAGCTACGATGTTTGATCTGCACTCGTCGGACCTGTCTTACTACGACGGCAACCAGCCAGACCAGCGGCATCAGTCTGAGGGCATGCGCTCCTTACGGCGGGCGGCCAGGGTATACGAACGCATCATCTGGCTGGCGCAGTTGGGCCGCGCCTGGGGCCGGCTGACGGGGCAGCCTGCATGTCTGCTCGACCTGGCCGCAGAGAAGCCGCGGTGCGTGACGGGCAGTGCGCGGCCGGGCGGGTTGCAGTCGGTGGAGGTCAAACGCATCCTGGGGAGCGAAGGCCGCAGCCGCGACTTCGACCGTCATTTCTTGCCGCTGCGCAAGTGCACGCGGGAACGCTGGACCAGCATCGCCGCCGCGCAGTTGATGGGCATCCCCCTGCCGCCGGTCAGCCTCATCCAGGTCGGCGAGCGTTATTACGTGCGCGACGGCCACCACCGGGTTTCGGTCGCGCGGGTGCTGGGGCAGGAGTACATCGAGGCGGAGATTACCGTGTGGGAGCTGGCCGAGGCGTGCCAGCCGGCCGGTGCATCCATGCTGACCCCGCTGCCGGTGATTTGAATGCGAGGGCCATCGCGAATCAGCGAATGACGCACAGCACGAATAAGCGAATAGGCCATGAAAGCAACCCGTTTGCGCGCCAGACTGGCGTCTGGTCTCGAAAATGGGCTGTTGGACGACCTCGATTCGTTTATGCGTGCCTCATTCGTTGATTCGCGATGGCCGCGTCTTACTTGCTCAACCGCACCGTCTTGACCTCGAACGGGCGGAAGTCCAGGGCCAATTGGCCGTTCTCGAACGGCAGGTCGGCCTGGTGTTCCTCCAGCATGTTCGTCTGGCTCGCACGCGCGAAGGGCAGCGTCGTGGTCAGCGTGCAGCGGGTCGCCGTGCGCTTGGCCTCATACAGCCGCAGCACCACGTCGCCGGAACCATCCTCCGCAGGTTTCACCGTGTCCAGGAAGATGTTGGCTGCGCTGAGCGTGAACAGAGAGCGCGTGGCCTCCGCCGCCGCGCCCGCGGCCACCGTCACCGGCACGTTCAGGTCCGCTGCCTCTTGGACCACCTCGCTCTCGTAGAAGCTGCCGTTCCAGACGTACAGCGAGTAGGTGAACTCCTGCGTGCCCTCGTCGGCGTGCGGGTCCGGCGCCATCGCGGACTTGAGCAGGGTCAGCCGGATGGCATTCCCCAGCACATCCACCCCGTACTTGCTGTCGTTGAGCACCGCGGCCCCGCGGCCTTCTTCGGCCAGCGCGGTCCAGCGCTGCTGCGGCACCTCGAAGCGGTCCGCGTCGTAGCGCCGCGAGCGGTGGTTGGGCCGCCGCACGTGGGCATACTGGATCTCGTGGATCGCCTCATCGGCGTGGATGGTCACGGGGAACGCGACCTTCAGCAGCTTGTGCTTCTCCTGCCACTCGACGGAGGTGGCGAAGTCCAGGCGGCGGCTGCCGCGACACAGGCGGATTTCCTGGGTGACCGGCGAGTTGTGCAGCGTGCGCGTCACGCGCAGCGCGGCCATCAGGGGGCCTTCCGCCGCGATTTCGAGCGTGGCCTCCCGGCCCAGCTCGACGGGCTGGTCGACATAATTACTGTCGATGTCCCACGCGTCCCACATGCGCGGCACGTCCTGGTACATCAGGAAGGCGTTGCCCGGCCCAGCCATCCACTCGCGCTCCTCGGCCTTGTCCCACAGGCTGACCAGCTCGCCCGCCGCGTCGAAGGTCGCGGCCACGAGATCATTCTCCAGCACGGCCCCGCCCTCGGTCAGCGCGGCGCGCACGGCACCATCCGGCGCAGGGGCCGCATCACCCGCCGCCGCGGTCACCTTAAGCGTCGTCCAGCCGCACGCGGGCGTCGTCACCTCGACCAGGGTCTTGTCGCCGTCCCATTGCGCGGGCAGCGGTTCGCCCTGCACGCCGGCGGCCTGGCCGCGGATCACGGGCACCTCAGCCAGCACCGTGCGCGGGAAGGAGAGCGAGTTGAAGACCGTAACTGCGCCATCGCCGCCGGAAGCCAACTGCGCGGTGGCTGCGGTCGCGATGTCCTGGCCGGTCGCGACGGCCTCGGCCAGGTCGCGCTCCGCTTCGTCGTAGACGCGGCCGATGGAGGAGCCAGGCAGGATGTCATGGAACTGGTTGAGCAACACGAGCTTCCAGGCGTGGTCCAGTTCGGGCAGGGGCACGGTATAGCCCTTGAGCGCCTTGGCTGCCACGCTCCACAGTTCCGCATCGCGCAGCGCCAGCTCTGCGCGGCGGTTGAGCCGCTTGGTTTGCGCCTGCGAGGTGAAGGTGCCGCGGTGGGCCTGGAAGTACAGCTCGCCCACGTAACGGGCCTTCGGCTTGCCGCGCTGCTCCATGTCCTCGAAGAACGCCAGGGGCGACGCGATGACCGTGCGCGGGACGCCCTGCAGGTCACGCGTCCGGCGCAGATACTCCAGGTGCTCGCGCGTCACGCCGCCGCCGCCGTCGCCATAGCCGAACGGCAGCATCAGCGTCGGCATGTCGGTCTTCTGCCGCCGGTCGCGCCAGGTCTCGATGAGCGTCTTGGGCGAGGTCTCGTAGGAGTAGCCGTGGAAGATGTGCGCCCAAACCTCGGTGCCATCCACGCCCTCCCAGATGAATGTGTTGTAGGGGAAGGGATCGGCCTTGTTGTACTCCCACATGATCTTCTGCGTGCCGAAGTACTTCAGCCCGCAGCCCTGCATGATCTGGGGCAGCGCCGCGGAATAGCCGAACACATCGGGTTCCCAGAAGATCTGGCAGTCGATGCCGAATTCGTCCTTGAAGAAGCGCTTGCCGTGGATGAACTGGCGGATGAGGCTCTCGCCGGAGGGGACGTTCGTGTCCGGCTCGACCCACGCCGCGCCTTCGGCAATCACATGCCCTGACTGAATGCGTGCCTTGACGCGTTCGTACAGATCGGGGTAGTCGTGCTTGAGATAGGCGTAGAGCTGGGCTTCGCTCTGCAGGAAGATGTACTCCGGGTATTCTTCCATCAGCGCGAGCTGGTTGGAGAAGGTGCGTGCGGTCTTGCGCTGCGTCTCCTGCAGCGGCCACAGCCAGGCCACGTCGATGTGCGCATGGCCGAAGCCCCAGAGCACCGGCGCACTGGTGCCGTTGGTTGCAGCCAGCACGGGCCGCAGCCGGTCGCGCGCGGCCAGCGCGCCCGCCAGCAGCTCGATGCGCGGGGCCTCGACATCGGCCAGCAGCGTCATCTCCTTGAGCGCCGCGTCGATCTCGTCCACGCGCAGCGCGTCCGGGTCCAGCATCTCGCGCAGCTCCCAGAGCGTGTTCACATCCATCCAGAGCTGGAACACGGTCTCGTCCCAGATGCCGTAGGTGGACACCTCCATCGTGGACTGCTGGGCCGGGGTCTCCGGCAGCCAGGTGCGGCCGTGCGCGATGGGGCCTTCGCCCACGGATATGAAGCCGTGGCCTGCGTAGCTCTCCGCGAGGATGTCGAAGTGGCTGCCTGGTGCGCCCTCGGTCTGCAGGGTGATGTACTTGTGCTGGCGGTCGACCGCGCCGGCCATCTGGCCGTTGACCCAGACGATGCCTTCGCTGCCGGTCTGCAGGTGCAGCGCAATGCGCTCACCTGCGGCCTCGGCGGGCAGGCTGAACGCGCCGCGGAACCAGCCGTATTCCCAGTGTGCGCCCCAGGCCGTGCCCGCGGGCATGGGCTGGAACTGGCCCGCAGCCGCCTGCTCAGACCGCAGGTAGTCCGTTGTGGTGAACCCGCTCAGTTCCACCTCGCCCAGGGGCCGGTAATACAGGGTTTTCAGTACGCGCCGCCAGTGGAGGATGCGGTCGCGCCATTCAGGGTTGAGTGCCATCATGGTTCCTTTCTGAACGTCGATTATTGCGCGCTAAGTACGGCTCATTCTATGCGAGAAACCCGTTTTCTTCCAGAAAACGGGTTTCTCATCCCATTGTGTTTGCCCACGCGCGCGAACGGGTGTAGACTTTCCCCGTTCACTGTCCCTCATCAGGAGCAACCAACTATGTCCCCCTACATCCCATCCGACTTTGCCGCCACCAACCTGGCTATCTTTCGTGGGCAGGACCCGGGCCGCATCCTGTGGCAGCCCCGCCTGGAGTTCTGGTATGCCGTCAACCATAAGCGCGGCACGCTGCCGGCCCACCTGAAGGACGCGACGCTGCTGGACCTGTACGACTATTGCCATGCGTCCGTGCGCTATTTCGTCAGCCCCCTGCGCCACGAGTTCCAGGACGTCGAGGTGCGCGTGGACTGGCCGGACGAGAAGAGCCGCCGCATCGTGTACGAGACGCCGGTGGGCCGGCTGCAGGAGATGGTCCATTATGATGCATGGGGCCTGTCGGCCTACCACAGCGAGTACCGGCTGAAGACCGCGGCCGACTTCCGCGTGTACGAGTACATGCTGCAACACGAGACCTGGCGCTGGGACCAGGAGGCGTATGAGCGCCAGATTGCTGCGGTGGGCGGCCGCGGCGCGCCGCAGTTCTTCTTCCGCCGCTCGCCCATCCAGGGCTTGTTCATCGAGAACATGGGCTTCGAGCCGACGATCTATTTGCTGGCGGACCAGCCCGAGGTCATCGAGCACTACTTCGAGGTCGCGGCTGCGGCGGATGACGCACTCTACGACGTCCTGTGCGCCGCGCCCATCGAGATCATGAACTTCGGTGAGAATATCGATCACCACATGGACCCCCCGCGGCTGTGGCGGCGGTGGCTGGCGCCCTACTATGCCCGCCGCGCCGCGCAACTGCGCGCCGCGGGCAAGCGCACCCACATCCACATCGACGGCGCAATGAAGCAGCTCATCGGTCTGATTCGCGAGAGCCCGTTCGACGCCATCGAGGCCGCGACCCCCGTCCCCCAGGGCGACGTGACGATCGACGAGATCAAGGCCGCACTGGGCGACAAGATCCTGCTCGACGGCATCCCCGCGGTCTACTTCCTGCCGATGTACCCGCTCGAGGAACTGATCGACTGCACGCGGCGCATCATCGACCTCTTTCACCCGCGCCTCGTCCTGGGCATCTCGGACGAAATCCCGCCGGACGGCGACATCGAGCGCGTGCGCCTGATCGGTGAACTGGTGCAAACCCTGTAACTATCCTTCGGAGGCCACCTTGTCATTCACATCCTTTTCCGCCCCCATCACGCCCGATTGGGAGGCCTTTGTCCGCTGCATCCGTCGCGAGGGCACGCCGCGCCGGGTCCACTATATCGAGCTGTTCCTGGACGGCGAAGTCTGGCAGGCCGTGGGGCAGCGGTTCGGCCTCTTCGACGGCCTGGACCCCGCCGATCCCTTCTTCCTGCCCAAGGCTAACATTGCCATCCAACGGTATCTCGGCTACGACTACGTGCGCTGCGGCGTCGAGGGGCTGGAAATGCCCATGAACTATCACCGCACCGACGACACTGCGGACCTGGTGCGGGACGGCGGGCGGCGCTACATGGACGAGCACCGCGGGCCGATCACGACCTGGGCCGAGTTCGAGGCCTATCCCTGGCCCGACCCGGCTACGGCGACGACGCGTTCGCTGGAGTTCTACCAGCGGCATCTGCCTGACGACATGTGCATCATCGCCGGCGGCGGCTTCGGGCACTTCGCGGAGCATCTCACCTGGCTGATGGGCTACGAGTCGCTGTGCTACGCGCTCTACGACCAGCGCGACCTCGTCCGTGCACTTGCGGATAAGCTGCTGGTCATGCAGGAGGCGATCCTCCGCACCATCTTGCAGTTTGACCGGGTGAAGGTGGTCTGGGGCAGCGACGACATGGGCTTCCGCACGGGTACGCTCATCAGCCCGAACGACCTGCGCGAGTTCGTGCTGCCCGGCCACCGGCGCATGGCCGAGATGGCGCACGAGCGGCGCCTGCCTTACCTGCTGCACTCCTGCGGCAAGCTCGAAGCCATCATGCCCGACCTGATCGACGATGTGCAGATCGACGCGCGGCACTCTTTCGAGGATGTCATCGAGCCGGTCATCGAGGCGAAGCAGCGTTACGGCGACCGCATTGCGCTGCTCGGCGGCATCGACCTGGACTTCCTCTGCAGGGCTGACGAAGCAGCCGTGCGCCGCCGCGTGCGCGCGACGCTGGCCGCCTGCCATCCCGGCGGCGGCTACTGCCTGGGCACGGGCAACAGCGTGGCGAACTACATCCCGCTGGACAACTACCTGGCGATGCAGGACGAGGGCCGGCGGTATTAAACACACCTAACCAGATTCGCCATCGTAGGGGCGGGGTTACCCCGCCCCTACAGCGAGGTTTTCTATGGCACAATCATACCGCACCCTGTTCATCACCGAGCGCGGCCTGTTCCACCAGCAGGCCGCGCTGCGCGACGCGCCGCCGGAGCTGGCTGTCATCATGCTCCGCCAGCCTGAGCGCGCCGAATTCATCGCCCACCTTGCGGACGCCGACTTCCTTATCAGCGAGCGCTCAGGCATCATCGACGCCGAGATGCTGGCGGTCGCGCCGCGGCTGAAGCTCATCGTGCGGCTCGGATCATTGGCGCACGACATCGACCGGGCCGCAGCCGAGGCGCGCGGCATCCGCGTCGTCACCTGGCCGCAGCCCGGCGTCATCTACGTCGCGGAGCACGTCGTGCTGCAAATGCTGGCGCTGGCTAAGCGGCTGCGCGAGGTGGAGGCGGTCGCGCTCGCGGCGGGCGATTGGGGGCCAAGCCGCCGCACGGACGAAGACACCTTCGCGTACAACTGGTCGGACCGGCAGGGTCTGGCTGGGCTGTGGGGCCAGGCGGTCGGTATCCTGGGATTCGGGGAGATCGGCGCGGAGCTGGCCCGGCGGCTGCGCGGGTGGGAATGCCGCGTCAGCTATCACCGCCGCCGCAGGCTGCCCGCCGAGGTCGAGGCCGAGCTGGGCATCACGTATGCGACGTGGGACGCGGTGCTGGCCGGCAGCGATTTCGTGGTGAATCTGCTGCCCTACTTCCCGGAGACCGACCTGGCGCTGGACGCCGCAGCGTTCGGCCAGATGCGCCGGGGCGCGTGCCTGGTGAGCTGCGGCAGCGGGAGCGTGATCGATGAAGGGGCGCTGGCTGAGGCCGTGCGGAGCGGGCGGCTAGGCGGCGCGGCGCTGGACACTTACGAGTGGGAACCCTTGCAGCCGGACAACCCGCTGCGCCGGCTGGCGCTGGAGGACCCGCACGCCAACGTGCTGTTGACGCCGCACATTGCCGCGGGTGCGGCCCGTGCCGGCGAGCAGGCGTCCCGCCGGCGGGACTTTGAGCCGATTATGCGGTATCTGCGGGATAAGCAGAGTGGTTTGTAGTGGGCGCTTAAGCGCCTTCGTCTGCGGGGGCTGAAGCCCCTACTACAAACCCACGCGCGCCCCTTACACCCTCACAAACCGGTCGGCCTCCAGCACGAACACCGTCGCGCCGTAGCCCGGCATGCCCTTCTCGATCGGGTTGGCCTCGGTGCGCGGGCGGCAGTTTGAGTTGATTAACTCCAACACATCGTCTACCTGGCTCTCTTCCACGCCTACCAGCAGCGTCACATTGCCTCTGCGGAAGAAGCCGCCCGCCGTGTTCATGCGTGTCACCCGGTATCCGCCACCGATCAACGCGCGCGTGACCTGGTCGGCATCTTCGTTCGCGACAATACTGAGTACCAGTTGCATGGCCTGTGCTCCTGTGCTGGATGGTGCGGACGCTGCGCCGGTTGCCTCCGGTACAGTCTTTTCATCGGTAATGGGGGCATTGTCACCGGCCACGAGACGGGCGAACCGTTTGACCGGGAAGGAGAAGACGGTCGCGCCGCCCACCAGGACCTCCAGCGGCAGCGCGGGCGCAGTCAGCGCCAGGTGTGCGGGCTCCGCACCGGTGGGCGTCGGGTTGATGTAGCGCTTGCGCGTGCGGCAGGTCTTGCGGATGACGTCGAGGACGGTGTCGATCTCCTCCTCCTGAACGCCGGCCAGCACCGTGACGTTACCGCGCGCCAGGAACCCGCCGATCGTATTCAGCCGGGTGAGGCGGATGCCTGCCTGGTTGAGCCGCTTGCTCAACAGGTCTGCATCCTCGTCCTGTATGATCGCAAACAAGAGGTGCATCATTGGAATCTCCCCTCTACCTGCCCGGTACCGGCAAGAAAAACTATTTTGCCCGCTTGACCGCCATGAAATCTTTTGCTATTATACCTGATAAATGCCGTATGTGTCAAGTGTTTTGCCCGTGCGGGGCGCGTTTCATACTGGGGGCGAACGCGGCCATTCGTTTATCCGCGATGGCCGCGCCCCCAACGTGAAACGCACCCGCCCGTGCGGCGAACTGAGGGAAGGCCATGCGAGAGGCTCCACACGGGGCGCGGGATAACCTGCTCCTCGCAATTCGTGCCCTGCTGCCCGCACTCAACGAGCAGGAGCAGAAGGTCGGCCAGTACGTCCTGGATAACCCCGAGGACGTGCTATACCTGGCGATCAGCGAGCTTGCCCAACGCTGCGCAGTGAGCGATGCGACGGTGTTCCGTTTCTGCAAGCGCGTCGGCACGGACGGCTACGGTGACCTCAAGATCCGTCTGGCCCAGGTCCTCGCAGCCAGCCGCACCGTGACCTACCCCGCAGTGCAGACACAGGATTCGCTGGCCGAAGCCGCGCGCAAGGTCATCACTGCCGACGTCAAGGCCCTCGAAGACACGCTGAGTGTCCTCGACCTCGCCGCGCTGGAACGCTGCGCAGACACGCTGCTCGCCGCGCGTCGCGTGGACATCTACGGTTCGGGGGGCGGCGCAGTAGCCGCGCTGGAACTGCAATACAAGCTGCAGCGGGTGGGCGTGCGCGCGGTCGTGCATACCGACCCCGAGATGCAGGTCATCTCCGCGACGCTGCTCACCGCGGAGGATGCTGCGGTGGGCATCTCACATTCCGGCGCGTCGGACGAGGTCCACCATGCGCTGTCGGTCGCGAAGCAGTCCGGCGCACGCACCATCGCCATGACCAATCACCCGGTCTCCCCCATCGCCGCGCTGGCCGACATCCAGCTCCGCACTGCTGCGCAGGAAGCGCTGGCGCACGGTTACCCGCTGGGCGCGCGCGTCGCGCAGGTCGCGCTCATCGATGTGCTCTATGCCGTCCTGGCGCAGAAGCGACCTGAGGAAAGCGAGCGCAGCCTGGGCCGGATTGCCGAGGTGCTCTACCGCCGGCGCTGACTTTCCCCGGCAAATATTGTGCTTTGTTTTCCAGGGCGGTTTCAGAGTGCATCAGGTGAACCCACCCGGCAACTGAAGTTGCGGCTACCGTTGCGAAGTCTGCCTTCGCAGACTGGAAACTAACCGACGCAGGTCGGTTTTGCAGTGGTAGCCGCAGTTTCAACTGCCAGGCAGAAGGCACGAGTGCAACATGATTTCGCCCTGTTTGTTTTCGCTACCCTCTTGACAAGCACCCCCGGGTGGGTGTATAACACGTGTTAGCTAACACGTGTTATCTCGCACTCGACATCTACGGCAGCAGTTTTTTCTTCGCACAGGCGACCCGATGAAGCGTCCGACACAGGCAGATGTAGCCAAACTGGCAGGCGTATCCCGAGCGGTGGTGTCGCACGTCCTGAACGCCCGGACGGACGGCCCGATCACCATCACGCCGGAGACGCGGCGCCGCGTGCTGGCGGCCATGGAGCAGCTCGGCTACCAGCCCGATGCCGCGGCGCAATCCTTGCGCCTGGGCCGCACCCGCAGCGTCGGCGTCCTCATCCCGGATGCGCATAACCCGCACTACTGGCAGATTGTGCAGGGCATCGAGAGCGAGGCCCAGGCCCACGGCTACGACCTGTTCTTGAGCAGCACCTCCCTCGACCCCGACCGCGAGCTCGCGGCGGTGCGAGCGCTGATGCGCGGGCGCATCGACGGCCTCATCCTGCTGTTGACCTATCGCGGCCTGCTCGACCCGGAGTTGCAGGTGCTCGTGCACACCCGGAATCCCCTGGTGCTGGTGGGCGGCGCGCCGCGCGCCGAATGTCATTATGATGTTGTGCTGACGGGCCTGCCCGATGGCGCGGCGGAGATGATGCGTCACCTCATCGGCCTGGGCCATCGCCGCATCGGGCTGGTCTACGGCGTCGCGGCCCCTGATCTGGGCGCCGATCGCCTGAACGCCTATCATCACGAGCTCGCCGCCATAGGCGAGGCCACCGACGACTCCCTGGTGGTGCGCTGCGGTCCCCGGCTGGAGGACGGCTACCAGGCCGCCTTTGCTTTGTTGGATCGTAAGCCGCGTCCGACTGCCATCCTGGCAATCAACGACTACCTGGCCCTCGGCGTCCTGCGCGCGTGCGCCGACCGCGGCCTGCAAGTGCCGGAAGACATCTCCGTGGCGGGGTTCGATGACATCGAGACAGCGGCCTACCTTGTTCCGGCCCTGACCACCGTCCGCACGAATGCGGAAGAGCTGGGCCGGAGTGCCTTGCGTCTTCTGCTGGCGCGTATGCAGCAGCCCGACCGGGGATGCCAGCAGGTTTACGTGCCATCGCAACTGGCCGTGCGCGGTTCGACCGGGCCGGCGACCCGGCGGCAGCCCGCTGAGGTACAACTGAGCGCGGCTGCCTGACACCATATCGGATCGACAGGGGCGCCCGCTGGTTGCTCCTGCTGAGAAGGCATCTCGGAAGGGAGGTGATGGCGAGCAGAGATCTACCCTGTGCAATTGACCCGTTGTCCGTTCTCTTTCACCGTACCTCACACCGCAACATCCTGAGGAGGAGTGTTTCAATGAAGACGCACAAGACAATCTGGGCGCTGATGGCATTGACGATCGTGCTGTCCATGCTGTTGGCCGCGTGCGCGCCCGCCGCGCAGCCCGCCCCCGCGCCTGCGGCAACGCAAGTCCCCGCTGAGGCGCCTGCCGCCGAAGAGCCCGCGCCCGCCGAGGCGCCCGCGCCGACCGAGGCCCCCGCCGAAGAACCGGTCGCGGAAGCCACCCCCGAACCCGCGCCGGCTGAAGCCGAGGGCATGGCCGGTGAGGTCGTCGTCAGCATCCAGGGTGAGGACACGCAGACCTGGCAGGCGCTGTGCGACGCATACACCGCCAAGAATCCCAACGCGAAGTGCTCCGTCGAGCTGAAGCCCGGCGAAGGCTACCAGGACTGGATCCGCACGCAGTTCGCCGGCGGCACGCCGCGGCCCTCCTGGGTTAACGGCAATGTCGTAGCCGACCTGATGACAGCCAAGAAGTTCGTCAACCTGGAGGACTACCTCGATCGCGAGAACCCCTACAACGAGAACAAGCCCTGGCGCGACAGTTTCGACCAGACCGTCATGGCCCTCTCCCGCGACGCGACCACCGGCGAGCTCTACCACCTCAGCCTCGAGATGGTCAAGATCATCTGGTTCTACAATATGGAAATCGCCGAGAAGATCGGCATGACCGAGGCGCCCAAGACCTGGGATGAGATGGCCGCTCAGATGGAAAAGGCACAGGGCGCGGATGTGATCCCGCTCTGCATCGGCGGCGACTTCCAGGAGTTCTGGGAGATGCGCATCGGCTGGCTCGCCCGGATGTACCAGGACGGCTTCTACTGCGCACCTGAGAAGTGGGAACTGAGCCGCTGCCAGGAAGGCGACTGGTGCTTCGAGAAGGGCGTGGACGACCTCTTCCCGGCCGAGAACTGGGCCGAAGACCCGCACTTCGACGATGCCGACAAGGTCCACCAGAACCTGGTCCGTTGGTTGCTGGCCTTCCAGGAGGGCAAGCTCGGCCCGAAGGACCCGGAGTATCGGGCCCTGATGGAAGGATTCAAGCAGGTGTTCAAGCCTGAGAACCTGCCGCCCGGGTGGACCGGCGTCAACGGCACGACTGCCTACTCGCTGTTCCTGTCCGGCAAGTGCCTCTTCTGGCTGGACGGCGGCTGGACGATTGCCAACATCGAGCGGGACATCGCTGACCTCGCCGCCGGTACGTTCTTCAGCGCCGGCGAAGGCACCCCGACCCCGACGCCCGATCCGTCCTACGCCGGCGTCAAGCCCTTCGCCTTCAGCACCTTCGACAATCCGAGGATGACGGCCGAAGAAGCGACCTGCCCGTGGCAGCGCACCATCGAGTGGCCGGTCGGCTTCTGGAGCGTGCCCGTCAAGGACGCGGCCCAGAACGACCTCGAGATCGACTTCATGATGTACGTGACCAGCCCGGAAGGGTGGGCTATCTACCTCGAGAATAAACTCGATCCGAACAATCCGAACGGCGGCATCACCGGCCCGACCATCGTGCAGGGCGCGGCGCTTCCGCCCGAGGTGGCAGAGAAGTTCGCGAACCTCCAGCCCGTCGGCAACACCGAGAAGACCACTGCGGGCAGCGGCTTCTCCCGCGGCATCGGCGACTATCAGCCGATGGTGCGCGAGTGGGTCAACCTGGCCCAGCAGTACTTCACCGACCAGATCGACCTGGACACCTACATCGAGAAGTATGATGAGGTGCTCCGCCGGCCGGACCTCTGGGAAGGGCTGATGGAACATATGCAGCTCACCGAAGAGGACATGCAGAACCCTGAGAAGAAGCCGGTCAATAAGTAAGCGTTCGACCGGCAAACGCGGAGTGAAACATCCTCAGATGCGGAGCGGTCCCTTAGGGATGTATCCGTCCGCATCTGAGGATGCGGACTCCGCTCTACTGGCCGACCAACAACCGCAGAGACGTTCCACCCGAACGTCTCTGCAGTCTATCGAACAGGTGAACATCATGCGTCACAACCAAGCCACGTCCATCGTGCGGACCCTCGGGCTGCTCGTGCTGATCGGGGTCCTGCTGCTGCCTCTTGCGGCGCAGGCACAAAGCCCATCCTGGCAGTTCGAGGCGGGAGGCTATGTGCATTCTGCGGCTGTGTCTGCCGACGGCCAGGCCATCGTCATCGGTTCGCGCGACGGCAAGGTGCATCGCCTGGACCACGAAGGCAACGAGGTCTGGCAGTTCGATACGGGCGGCACGGTGCTCGGCTTGGACATGAGCCAGGACGGTAGCCGCATCATTGCCGCATCGGAGAACCGCAAGGCCACTCTGCTGGACGGCGACGGCAGCGTTCTCTGGCAGCAGGACTTCGACTACGTGCTGAACGGCGCGGCGATCGCCGGGGACGGCTCATGGTTCGGCATTATCCCGGATCGCGCCAGGCAGGCCTGGTTCTTCGACGGTGACGGCAATCCTCTATGGGAGGCCACTTACACCGTCATCCCCACCGCGATTGCGATCGCCGCGGACGGCGAGCATGCGGCCGTCGGCCTGCGCGACGCGCGCGTCCATTACTATGACCGCCAGGGAACCGAGCTCTGGAAGCAACAGATGAAGGGCGTCATCCGCGGCCTCGATATCTCGAACGACGGCTCATTCCTCGTCACGGGCGATGAGCAGCAGCAGGCTTACGGGCTGGCTGCGGAGATTCCCGCGGGCGCCAGAAACAGCATCAAGTGGACGATCAAAGCGGATGGCAAGCTGCTCTCCGCTGCAACGACCGGCGATGGCACGCTCTCTGCCTTCGGTGCGCGCGACAAGAATGTTTACCTCGTCGATGAGACGGGCGCCGTCACGAGCAAATTCGCGACCGGCGGCCAGGTCTTTGCGGTCGCGCTCTCGGCCGATGGCGCCACGCTTGTTGCAGGCTCCGAAGACGGCAAGGCGTACGGCTTCAGCACCGGCCAGTCGGCCGCGGGTTACGCGGCCGGCCAGGCGCAGGCGCGGCTGCGCATGATCCTGATTCCGCTGGCCGTGGTTGTCTTGATTGGGGCCGCCGCCCTGTGGCTGGGCAAGACCACGACGGGCCAGCAGGTCTGGGAGAAGCAGGGCGCCGGCCCGCGCCGCCTGCTGCGCGAGATCTGGCGCGCGCGGCTGTCCTACATGCTCTTGATTCCGACTGTCGGGCTGCTGCTCGTGTTCAACTATTACCCGGCCTTCTCCGGCCTCTTCCACTCATTTACCAAGTGGAATCCCGGCCTGCCGACTAAGTGGGTGGGACTGGCAAACTTCGAGGCGGTCCTCCACAACCAGTTCCTGCGCCAGGGCGTCATCAATGCCGTCATCCTTATTGTGACGGGCTACATCAAGACCTTGACCATGCCGCTGCTGGTAGCGGAGCTGCTCTTCCACCTGCGCTCGTCGCGCATTCAGTACTGGCTGCGCTCGCTCTTTATCTTCCCCATCATCGTGCCGGGCGTCGCCATCATCCTGATCTGGCGCAATATCTTCGACCCCAACATCGGCCTGCTCAACAACGTGCTCGCGAGCTTCGGGCTGATGAACATGCGGACCCCGCAGGCCTGGCTGGGCGACCCGCAGACCGCGATCTGGTCGATCGTGTTCATCGGTTTCCCTTGGGTCGGCGCGTTTGCGCTGCTGCTCTATTACGGTGGCCTGATCTCGATTCCCACGGAGCTGTTCGACGCCGCGAAAGTCGACGGCGCAAGCGGCTGGCGGCGCTTCTGGATGATTGACCTCCCGCTGCTGATGGGCCAGATCAAGCTGCTGCTGGTGCTCGGCTTCATCGGCGGTATGCAGGAGTTCAGTATCGTGTTCCTGACCACCGAGGGCGGGCCCTATAATGCAACCTACACGCCCGCGCTGGAGCTATACTACCAGGCGATGCGTTTCAATAACTTCGGCCTGGCTTCGGCCATCGGCACGGTGCTGTTCCTGGTTATTATGGTCGGCACCATCATCAACCTGAAATTTGTCCGCTCGGCCACCGAGTTTCAGGCGTAGGGTCGTTGTGACCTATTGGCGTGAGGCGAATTATGACGAACACAGTCCATTCCACTACCACACAGGCTGCGGAGGCGGGGTCGAACGTGCGAGGTATCCTGGGGCGGCTGCGCGCACGGCGGCCCGCGGCGGTCAGCAGCGGCAGCGCAGGATCAAGCGCGTGGAGCCAGGCGGGCATCATCCTGGCCCTGCTGTTCCTGCTCTTCCTGACCCTGGTGCCGGTGCTGTTCATGCTGGTCACCTCGCTCAAGAACCGCGGCCAGATCTTCACGCAGTTCTGGGCGCTGCCCAACCCGCCGCTGTGGGAGAACTACCGGCTGGGCTGGCAGGGCATGCGCACCTACATCATCAACTCGCTGCTCTTCGGCACCGTGTCCGTGGCCGCAGTGGTGCTGCTCGCATCTCTGACGGGTTACGTCTTTGCGCGGCACCGCTTCCCCGGCAAGGAGATCATCTACATGGCGATCCTCGCCCTGATGATGATCCCCGGCGTGTTGACGCTGATCCCGTCGTTCGTCCTGGTGCGCCAGTTGGGGCTCATTGACACGCCGTGGGCGTTGATTCTGCCGTGGACCGCGGGCGGGCAGGTATTCGGCATCCTGCTGTGTCGCAGTTACCTCGCGTCCCTGCCGCAGGAGCTCTTCGAGGCGGGCCGCATCGACGGTGCGAGCGAGCTCGCGCTGTACTGGCGCGTCGCGCTCCCGCTCAGCTTCCCGATCCTCATCACGCTCGCGATCATGCACTTCGTCGGCGTCTACAACGACTTCATCTGGCCGCTGGTCACGATCACCAACCCTGACTACCAGGTGGTGGGCGTGGGCCTGCGCCAGTTCGTGAACCAGTGGGGCGTTGTCGATATCGGCGGGCAGATGGCGGGCTATGCGGTCTCCGTCGTCCCGCTGCTGATCCTGTTTACGTTCGGCATGAAGTATTACATCCAGGGCGTGACCGCAGGTGCGCTGAAGGCATAGCGGCGCTGAAGGCATAGCGGCGCTGAAGGCGTAGCGGCGCTGAAGGCGTAGCGCGGCGACGAAGAACGCTGGGCGAGGGATGTGAGGGCTGTTTGCGATTGCCCTGCGGAACGCTATTGTGAAGTCGAGGCTTCAGCCGGTTTGAGAAACCCGTTTTCTCAGGCGCAGCGCCGCTGTGCCCGAAAACGGGTTTCTGGTATCTTTCATTGTGTGTCCATTGGAGGCCCCATGTTCCGGTTGCGTGAACGGGCGACGCGTCCGTTCCTGATAGTGTGTCTGCTCCTGGCGTCCTGTAGTACTCCCCCTTCCCCGGTCACCCCCGTGCCCGACTCGCCGCCTCCCGGCATTGCCAGCCCTGCGACCCCTGCGGCTCCCGTCATCTTCACCTATGATTTCGCAGACCAGGGCGCCGCGCTGGGCTGGAACGCGACCAACGACCTGGCGCCGTTCACGACCGGCGCCGACGGCCTGGCGACCGCCTCGACCGGCGGCGACCCGTACATGGTCGGGCCCGCGCTGCGGCTGGACGCGGCGGACGCGCTCCACATCGAGATTCGGATGCGGCATGACCGGGGCAGCGATGCGCAGCTCTTCTGGGAGCGCGCCGGCCAGAACTTCAACGAGGCCGACAGCCAGCACTTCACGACCGTGCCCGACGGCGAGTGGCACGATTACCGCATCACGCTCAAGGATCATCCAGGCTGGCAGGGCCGCATCGTCCGGCTGCGGCTCGACTCGACGACGCAGCAGGGGGCCAACGTCACTATCGCGTACATTCGCGGCCTCGGCCCGCTCCCCGCCGCGCTGGAGGTTGCCAGCTTCGGCGCAGCGGTGGCGCTCCCGCGTGCGGGCGAGCCGTTCACGGTGCAGGCCGTCGCGGTCAACCGGGGCGACCAGCCCGCGGACTCCGCCGGCCTGCGGCTGGATGCGCCGGCTGATGTGACCGTCACCGGCGATGCGACAACGACGTTCGCCGCGGTGCAGCCCGGCGCGACCATCACGGGCACGTGGAGCGTCCGCGCAGGGCCCGGCGCGCACACGCTCGGCCTGAGCGTGGATGGGCAGCGGCTGGCGCAGGCGCTCGTCATCGCGGAGGACCCGACCGGCGCCGAACTCGCGCTGTCCGGCGACGACGTCCGCCTCCGTTTCACAGACCACTCGTTCGGCTACGGCCCCGCGACCCTGGAATGGCGCAGCGGCGACGACTGGCTCGTCGCGGGCCGGCTGCGCAGCCTGGGCACGCTCATCTATCTGGCGGAGGACGGCACGGAGCGGCAGGCTGCATTCTTCGCGCCGGAGATGGCCGCCGACCCCGCGGGCCGCTGGCTGGAAGCGGACGCACGGCACACGGACGGCGACCTGACCTGGCGGCTGACCGCGCGCTTCGAGCGGAGCGATGCGGGGCCGTGGCTGACCGCGGCGTACACGCTGACCGCCAACCAGCCTGCGCAGCTCCTCGCGTGGACCGGCCCGGAGCTGTACGTGGGCGAGGGGCAGGCGGGCTACCGCCGTGACAGCGCACTCTTCCCCGGCCTGGAGTTTCTGACCGGCGACGAGTTGAGCTCCGGCACGGACTACGTGGACGCGTCCGCCGCAGCGCGCTACGTCCCGCACCCGAACAAGATCACCATCCCGCTGATGGCCGTTACGGGCAACGGCGGCACTGCGGGCCTGATGTGGGACCCGCTGCAGGCGTGGGACGCTGCGGGCCACGACCGGCCGGCCGCGCTCTTCGCCTCCCCGAACCGCTGGGAGGGGCAGGCCAACCACCTCATGCGGTTGTTCGTGCCCGGCCTGACCGCCGGCCTGCAGGAGAATCACGCCAAACTCGACCGGCCCTATGCGTTGCCCGCCGGGCAGGCGCTGCACCTGAGTGCGCGGCTGTTTGCCGCCGCCGCGGAGCCCGCAGGCTCCGCCGATACACTCGCGCCGCTGGACGTCTGGACCGCGGCGAATCCGCTGCCCGCAGTGCAAGGGCGGCCACGTCAACGAGCAGATGCCGACCTGCTGGGGCTCGCGCTGGAGAACTACACGGCCGTGACCTGGGTGCCGGAGCGCGGCTGGCGCTATGCCATCCATGACCCGTGGGGGCCGGGCAGCAATCCGGCCATCGCGCTGCACCTGTGGCTGAGCACGCTGGCTGAGCCGCAGGCTGAGGCAATGCGGCAAGCTGCGACATGGCCCTGTCCAGCGCGGGCAGCCCGCCCGTCGGCGGCCAGCCGAACCCCTGGTTCTACCGCCCCCTGTGGCTGCTCCACACGGGCGGCCACGCGGCGGAGATGCAGCAGGCGCTCCAGGCTGCGCTCGATATCGCCGCGCGGCAGCAGCCCGATGGCTCCTGGCCCTACACGCCCAACCCCGCGGCCCAGCGCACGTTCGGCAAGCCGGGCGACTCCTCGAACGGCTGGGTCGCGACTTCTGCACTGCCCGTGCTCTACATGGCCCGGCTGACCGGCCATCCCGCGCTCGTCGCGGCGGGCCAGCGGGCGCTCGCCTACCTGGAGACGTCACCCCTGCGGCCCGAGGGCGCGCAGACCTGGGAGCTGTCGCTGCACGTACCCGACCTGCTGGCATCCGCGTGGACCGTGCAGTCGTTCGTGGAGGGCTACCGGCTGACCGGCGAGCCGCGCTACCTGGACCTGGCCGAGCGGTGGGCGCTGGCGGGCCTGCCGTTCGTCTACCTGTGGAACGCGGCCGACCGGCCCATCATGCGCTACACGACCATACCCGTATATGGCGCATCGAACTACATCTATCCCTGGTTTGGCCGCCCGGTGCAGTGGAATGGGCTGGACTACGCCTACGGACTGCACGCGCTCGCCGCGGAGCTCCAGGCCGCGGGCCGGCCCGCGCAGCTCGACTGGCGGCAGGTTGCCGAGGGCATCACGATCGCAACCGCGCAGATGCAGCCGGAGTCCGGACCTTATCTCGGCATGTACCCCGATGCATGGGACGTCGTTGCGGGCACGGAGGCCTATACCTGGTGGCTGGCGCCGACGTATCTCGCGCATAACCTGCTGCTGCTCGGCGGCGAGCCGGGCGCACAGGTGCACACGGCGCTGGTGGACCTGGCCGGCGCGCGCATCCACGTCAACGCGCCGGGCGAGATCGTGAGTGTGACCGGCGACGCGGGCAGCGTGACCGTGCGCGTGCGCTATCCCGCAGGCGAGCTGGCCGCGCTGCTGTTTTCGCCGCTGGACGCTGCGCCTGCCCGTGTTGTGGTGGACGGCCGCGAGGCTGCCCCGGCGAGTGCGGAGGACTCGACCGATACAGCCGCCATCGCCGCCGAAGTCACTGGCCCGTCCTGGACATACGCAGGCGGCCTGCTGATGGTGCGCGTGCCGTTCGGGCCGTCCGGCGAGGCAGAAGTGCAGGTCGAACCCGCACAACCATAGCGGAATTCAGGAGGTCTCCGTTGATCACCACATCCCTCAACGACATCCTGTTCGCCAGCGCGCGCGCCTCGGTCGCGTTCGCGCGGCGCTGCCTCGAACCCGCGGCCACCGGCCTGCGCGCGCAGTCGAGCTTCGTGACGCCGGACGGCGAGGTCATGCACTGGCACGACTTCGGTGACCTGGAAGGCCCCGGCTGGGCGGCCAACGCGGTCGGCGGCGCGACGCTGCTCTACCGCTGGGCACGCTACCTGGGCGACGAGCAGCTCGCGGCCGAGGCGGCCGGCCTGCTGGCGCACGTCCTGCACGATGGCTTCGTGGATGAGGCGACCGGCTTCATCCGCCCCTACTACGACCTGGCCGCGGGCCGCTTCTGCCTCAACTACGACCACGGCGACGCGTGGCTTTGCCCCGGCTCGCTGGCGAAGATCGGCGTGCAGTTGTTGGAGCTGGCCGACCTGCTGCCCGCCGGGCAGCCCGACAAATCCGTTGCGGTTGCGGCCGCGGTGCGGCTGGCAGGCTGGCTCAAGGCGCATGTCCCGCCCTTGGCGAACGGGTGGGTCCCCCGGCGCATCGCGCCCGGGGGCGAGCCGTACCCGCTCAACCCTCACGGCGCGCCAGACCCCATCTACGACCACAGCGCAGACGGCCTCTACTTGCTCCAGTTGTACGCCGAGCTGACCGACCGCGGGCTGGCCGATTACCGGGCCGAGGCGACCGGCCTGGGCGACGCGTTCGTGGCCGTGGGCGGCTTCTGGGGCAGCATCAACCACGACACCTACGATGACCACGAGGACGTCGCCTACGCGTCGGCCTTTCGCATCCTCCGTCGCGCAGCGGAGGTCTGCGCGCGGCCTGCGTGGCGCGACTTCGCGTACAACGTCGCGCTGCCGGGCCTCGACCGGTTCGTCATGCACGAGGACCGCAACGGCGTGCCAACCAAGGGCTTGCTGTGGATGGAGGCAAGCTGGGACACCTCGTACCTGTGGGAGAACGCGGAGGCCGCGCACGCCTGGCTGGAGGCGGGCCGCGAGACCGGTGATGCCGCGCTGACCGGCCGCGGGCTGACCGTGCTCGAAGCGATCGCGCGGCACCACCACGGCCCGCACGGCTTCCTGACGGAAGGCGTGGATTGGAACAACCACGTCACCCGCCGGCATCACGTGGACGGCGTCCTCTACGGCGACATCAACTACACCGAGCCGCTGCTCAACCACCTGCACTTCATCGGGCCGACGCTCTACCACTTCGAGCAGGCCGGCTACCGCCCGCCCGCGGGCCTCGATGACGCCGCGGCCATTGCGCTGGCGCTCGACTTCGGGCAGGCGGCGCGGTCGCGGCCCGGTGTGGAGGGCGCGCGCTACTACGTCCGCCTCTACCATCCCGCGGTCGCGACCGACGCCCGCGTCGACGAGGCGCTGCGCTTCCTGCAGGCGGTCCAGGCCGACGGCGTGCTGCTGTTCGAGGCCTCCTACGACATGGACCCCGCGCTGCTGACGCCCGACCAGTTGCGGGCGCGCTTCGCGCGGCTCCGCGAGATTGTGCCGCGGTTCCGTGCGGTCGTCCCGGAGGTCCACATCAACGTGATGATTACTGTCGGCCACGTGGACGCCGGTTCGGCGCGGCCTGAGCGGTTCGCGTTCCAGTTCCAGGTCAACGAGCACGGCGACACCTCCCGGTCGACCGCCTGTCCGCTGGACCCCGCCTTCCTGGACTATGTGAGCGAGATGTACCGACTGGCCGCGGAGTGCGGCGCGGATGCCGTGTGGGTTGACGACGACGTGCGCTTCGTGCTGCACGACATTCCGGGGATGACGTGCTTCTGCCCGCACCACCTGGCCGCGCTGGAGCGGGCCACCGGGCGGGCCTGGACGCGCGAGGAAGTCGTCGCCGCGCTGCGCGACGAGGCCGCGCCCGCGGCGGCCCGGCCCGTGCCATCCGGTGCGGCCGTCGCAGACCTGACCGTCGTCGGCGCGACGGACGCCGGTCCCGCGGTGCGCCGCGCCTGGTTCGACGTGCAGGAGGAGGCGATGCTCGGCCTCGCGCGGACGGTCGAGGCCGCGGTCCACGCGGTTGACCCGGCCATCCGCATCGGCCTGATGACCATCGGCACATCGTACCACACTGCCGAGGGCCGCCGGACGGACCGGCTGCTGCGCACGCTCGCCGGCGGCGCCCGGCCCATGATTCGCCCCGGCTCCGGCTATTACAGCGACTGGATGCCCGCGGGCGTGCTGGACAAGAGCGAGGACGGTGCGCGGCAGGCCGCGTACCTGGGCGCGGACGTGCAGGTCGTCGCAGAGGTCGAGAACCACCCGTACACGCCTTACGGCAAGTCCGAGCGCATCCTCGCGCTGGAGCTGGCGCTGGACGTGCTGGCCGGGATGCCCGACCTCAGCCTGAACGTGCTGACGAGCATGGGCGGGGCTGACCCGCTGGAGCCGGAGGGCAGCCGGCTGGCCGCATGCCTGGCGGAGCAGCGCCCGTTCCTCGATGCGCTCGCGCGCGAACGGGCGGGCCGCCGACGCAGCGGGGTCGGCATCCTCGACAGCGAGGACTATGCGCGGCACGTCCCGCTGGCCGGCCGGCCGCTGATGGCCTGGCTGGAGCCGCGGCCGTGGGAGCAGATGCTCGCGCGCAGCGGGTTCCCCATCGGCCGGCCCGACCAGGGCCCGCACTGGCTGGCCGGTGAGGCGGTGCGCGCATGGTCGGGCTATGACATCGGAATGGCGCTGCCCGAGGGGCTGATCCTGGACCCCCTGGCCGCCCGCGCGCTGGTCGAGATGGGCTGGGGCGAGCGGCTCGGCATCCGCGACGTGCGTCCCGTCGGTGATGGCGTCAACGAACTCATCGTCGCCGGTCTGCCGGGTCCATCCGAGCGTCACGTCGGCCACATCCTACCCAGCTATAACCACGTGCGCCCCGAGCAGCTCTACACCTTCGAGGTCGAGGCGGCGGGCAGCACGGTGCTTTCGCGCTGGCTCAATGTGGACGGCGAGGACCGCGGCCCCGCGGCCATCGCGCTGGAACGCCCATCGGTCAACCCGCGCATGCCCGCCGTTCCGCATTGCCCTGCTGCCGTATGCGCTGGCCGCGCCGACGCCTGCGCTGGCGCCGACGCCTGCGCTGCTGAACATCGCGCACCGTGAGCAGTGGGCCGCGCTCATCGGGTGGGTGAGCGGGCGCAGCCTGCCCTGCCGGGTGACGCGGGGTCAACCTCTACCCGCTGGCCTTCCACCGGCCGGGTGATGGGAGCTGGCTGCTCGCGGTTGCCAACCTCTCTGCGGATGACGTGCCCGGCGCGTGGCTCGACCTCAGCGGCATTCTCGATGCCGCCGACGGCCGATGCCGCCGGGCCGCCTGGCGTGTCGAGCGGCTGGACGAGCAGGGGACGTGGCAGCCCGCAGCCGGCCCGGCCGGGCGCATCCTGCGGATCGACGTGCCCGCCTTTGCCCTGGCCGCCTACCGCCTGGCGGTGCAGCCGTGAACAGCCGGGAGCGTTTCGCAGCCGCGATGGCAGGGAGAACGGTCAGAAACCGGATTTCTGCCAGAAACCCGGTTTCTCAACCTCGTGTGGTGCCCGACCGCATCCCCATCGACATCGGCGGGACGACGCTGACGGGGATGCGGCCCGGGGTCGCACGGCGGCTGGCCGATGTGCTCGGCTTCACCGGCGCGGCGCGGCTGATGAACGGCGGCCGCAGCGGCCGCTTGGACGAGCGGATCCTGGCATGGGCCGGCACCGACTTCCGCTCGGTCGGCGCCATCGTCGACCTGCCCAGCCCGCTCACGCAGCGCCCCGCTGAACGGGGCGGGCCGGCCGTGGACTGCTGGGGCGTGCGCCGCGAGCAGGTGGACGGCGAGTACCAGATCACCGGCCATCCCCTCAAGGGCGCGACGGTCGAGGACCTGGCCCGGTTCCCGTGGCCGGAGCCGCGCGTCGACGAAGCGCTGCTCGCCGCCTGGCTAACGGATGTGCAGCGGCTCGCGGCTGAGGGCCGCTACGTAGTCGTGGCCGAGCACCCGGTCTTCGGCATCCTCGAGCTGGGCTGCTGGATGTGCGGCTACGATGACTTCCTGATGCGGCTGGCCGCGGACCCGGATTTCGTCCTCGCGTTCTTCGACCGGGTGTACGCCATCCAGCTTGCGGTCATCGAGCAGTATTATGCGGTCCTGGGGCCGTACATCGACCTGACCACGAGCGGCGACGACTTCGGCATGCAGCGCGGGCCGCTGCTGTCCCCGCGGGCGTTCCGCCGCTTCATCGCGCCCTACTTCGCCGCGCGCATCGCGCGGACGAAAGCGCTGGCGGGCTGTTACTTCTGGCATCATAGCTGCGGTTCGGTGACTGCGCTGCTCGATGATATCATCGCCTGCGGCGTGGACATCCTCAACCCGGTCCAGACATCGGCCGCAGGGATGGACCCGGCGGGCCTCAAGGCGCGCTTCGGGGAGTGCATCGTCTTCTGGGGCGGGGTGGACGTGCAGCAGTTCCTGCCCCACGCCACACCGGGCAAAGTGAAGCGGGAGGTCGTCCGGCTCGCGAGCGTCCTCGGCGCGGGCGGCGGCTATGTTATGGCCCCCGCGCACGAAATCCAGGAGGACGTGCCGGTCGAGAACCTCGTCGCCTGGGTGGAGGCAATGCGCTCCGTATAGAGACCGCTGGCTTGTAGTAGGCGCTTCAGCGCCCTCGAATAGGGAGGTCATCATGCGCTTTGGCATGTCCGGCTGTTTCCTGCCGGATAACATGGACGACATGACGCCGGAGATTTGCCGCCGGGTCAGGGAGCTGGGATTCAGCGGCATCTTCACGCGCTTCCGACGCAATCACCCGCTGGAGACATCGCGGGCGCAGGCAGACCGTGTGCGCCGGCTGCTGGCGGACGAGGGCGTGCGGCTGTATCAGGCGACCGGCTTCTGGCAGAACCTTGTGACGCCGGACGAGACGCAGCGCAGCGAGGCGGTGCGCGTGCTCCAGGCCGCGCTGCGGCTGGCCGGCTGGCTCGGCGCGCGGGGCATCGACACCGGCCCCGGCTCCGTGAATCCGGACGGCCCCTGGTTTCCGCACCCGTATAACTGGACGCAGACCGCGCGCCACCAGCTCATCAAGAGCCTGCGCGAGGCCGCGTCCGCGGCGGAGGACGCGGGGGTGTACCTGAGCCTGGAGGGACACCAGTTGGTCACGCTGGAGAGTCCGGAGGTGACCGCGGCGGTCATCGACGCGGTCGGCTCCCCATGGGTCAGGAGCGACTACGACTCGGCCAACTGGATCACCCGCCGCGAGGTGTTCGACACCGGCCCGGCGCTCGACCGGCATTTCGACATCCTGGGCGACCGGATCATCAGTTGCCACGCGAAGGACATTTGGATCGAAAACCGGTTGGCGTTACACTTGCAGGATGGCTGCCCGGGCAAGGGCCTGCTGGACTTCCGGACGCTGTTCCGCCGGATGGAGGCCCTGTCGCCGGACTATCCGGTCATTGCCGAAGGCAACAACACGGAAGAACTCCCCCAGGTCAGCGCGCTCTTTCACGGTCTCGCGCGCGACCTGGGCATCATGGTGAGGAATTAGGAATTATGAATTACGAATTGGGATTCCTGGCATTCGTCATTTCTAATTACTAATTTCTAATTCCTAATTCTCGATTGGGGGATGGCATGGCGAATCTACGGTTTGCCGCGCCGCGCGAGCGGCGGGTGGCATTGGTCACGGGCGGCGCGCGGGGCATCGGCCGCGCATCGGCCCTGCGGATTGCCGAAGAGGGCCGCGATATCGTCATCGCGGATGTGCTGGACGTGGAAGGCCGGCAGACGGCCGCAGACATCGAGGCGCTGGGCCAGCGCGCGCTTTACATTCACACGGATGTGAGCGACGAGGCCGCGGTCTATGCGGCAGTTGCGCAGACGCTGGAAGCCTTTGGGCGGCTGGATATCCTGGTCTGTTGCGCGGGTACGTTGGGCAAGGAGATCCCCTTCCTCGAGCAGACCGCGGAGATGTTCGACCGGGTGATGAAGATCAACGTTTACGGCGTGTTCTACGCGCACCAGGCCGCCATCCCGCATATGCTGAAGCAGGGGTGGGGCCGCTGTGTGACGATCACCTCCGGCGCACGGCTGGGTGCGACGCATGTCGTGCCTTATGGCACGTCGAAGGGTGCAGTCTGGTCGTTCGTCGCCGCGCTCGGCAATGCGTTCCCGAAGGAAGGCGTCTTCGTCAACGGAGTCGAGCCGGGCCGCGCACTCACGGAGATGGTCGTGCCGCGCTTCTCCGCCGAGTTCCTCGCCAACCCGCCCGTCGCCATCGGCCGCTACTCCGATGCAGAAGAAGTAGCGGAGGTGGTGGAGTTCCTGGCCTCCGAGCGTAACACCTACACGACCGGCTCGGTATGGAGCTGCAAGGGCGCGACGGGGTGATTCCGGCGACATGAAAACACTGCAACGTTTGCTCCAATACATGCGGCCGCACCGCCGCGCAGCGGTGCTGACGTTCATCGCCCTGATGGCCGTGACGATCCTGAACCTGGTCATTCCGTGGATCGTCAAGCAGGTGATCGACGTTGGCCTGGTCCGCGGGGAGCACGCCTACCTGATCCAGGCCGCGTTCCTCATCGCGGGCATCAGCGCGCTCCGGTCGCTCTTCTCCGTCGGCCAGCGGTACGGCATGGAGCGCGTGGGTCAGCTTATCTCGTTCGACGTGCGCAATGCCCTGTACGATCACATCCAACGGCTCAGCTTCACCTATCACGCGCACGCGCAGACCGGCCAGCTCATGTCGCGGATGGCGGAGGATGTCAACGCCGTCCAGCGGTTCCTGGGCGTCGGCCTGCTGGACGCATTGAGCGCGGTCATCATGCTGGTCATCATCATCGGCATTCTCGTCTCGATCAATCTGCGGCTGGCGCTGCTCACCCTCCTGCCGATGCCCTTCCTGGCCGTATTGGTCGTCTACCTGGCCCAGGTGATGCGCCCGCGCTGGCGGCGCGTCCAGCAGGCGTTTGCGCAGGTCAGCACCGTGCTCCAAGAGAACCTGACCGGCGTGCAGGTCGTCCGCGCGTTTGCCCGCGAGCCGTACGAGATGGAGAAGTTCGACACGGCGAATCGCGATTACATGCGCGAGCGGCTGCGCACGGTGCGTTTCTGGGGCACGTCTTCGCCGGTGCTGGGCTTCCTGGTCGCCTGCGGCACCGCGCTGGCCTTTGCCTTCGGCGGCCCGATGGTCATCCGCGGGGAGATCACGCTGGGTATGCTCGTCGCCATCAACAGCTATGTCGTGATGCTGTCCGGCCCGGTGCAGCGGCTCGGCAACACGATCAACATGGCGGCGGAGGCGGCTGCGTCGGGCGACCGTATCTTCGAGGTGCTCCATGCGCCGCGCGACATCCAGGACAAGCCCGGTGCGATCGAACTGCCGACCGTCGAGGGATGCGTGCGCTTCGAGGGCGTGGATTTCCGGTATGGCGACAGCAGACAGGCCGCGTTGCACGATATCAACCTGGAGGCCTGCCCTGGTCAGGCGATTGCGCTCGTCGGGCACACCGGCTCGGGCAAGAGTACGCTGGTCAATCTGATTCTGCGCTTCTACGATGTCACGCACGGTCGCGTCACGGTGGACGGCTATGACATCCGCAACGTCACGCTCAAGTCGCTGCGCCGGCAGATTGGCCTGGTGCTGCAGGACCCGCTCCTGTTCTCCGCGACCATCCGTGAGAACATTGCGTATGGCCGGCCGGATGCCACCGAGGAAGAGGTCATCGTCGCGGCGAAGGCGGCCCGCGCACACGACTTCATCACGTCCTTCCCGGAGGGCTATGACACCATCGTGGGCGAGCGCGGCATCACCCTCTCCGGCGGCCAGCGGCAGCGCGTCGCCATTGCCCGCGCGCTGTTGGTGGACCCGCGCATCCTGATCCTGGACGATTCGACCTCCAGCGTGGACACCGAGACCGAGTATGAAATCCAGCAGGCGCTCAACACGCTGATGCGCGGGCGCACCTCTTTCGTCATCGCGCAGCGGCTGACGACGGTCAAGAACGCGGACCAGGTGCTCGTGCTCGATCATGGCCGGATTGCCCAGCGCGGCACGCACGCCGAGCTGATCGCGCAGCCGGGGCCGTATCGTGAGGTGTATGACCTCCAGTTGCGCGACCAGGAAGAAGCCGCCGCGGACGTCGCGCGGACGGGCCGATGATGTTTTTTGAACCGCGAAGCCGCGATACAGTCCAGACATAGCATGGCAAAGCACCCTGAGCGGAGCCTCGCTCGCAGTTTGAGCGAGGCGCAGTCGAAGGGCGCAACTGTATCCTTCGACTGGCCTTGCCTGGTTGACGCAGGCATGTCGTTTACCCGCTCAGGATGCTTGACTGTTTGACCCTATCGGCTTCTGACAATAAGGTCAGGTGATGACAGAGAACACTTCCATGTCGAAACTTCATCGCTGGTGGCGCCGCGTGGCCGGCTACGACGAGGCGCTGCTGGTCTCCGACCTGCCGGAGAACTTGCAGGACAAGCAGTACGACTCGCGCATTGCGCTGCGCCTGCTAAGCTACGTGCGCCCGTACATGCGCGAGATGGTCATTGCGATCATCCTGATCGGCATGGTCACGGTGGCCGCGCTGGCAGTGCCATATCTGATCGCGCAGATGCTCGACCAAGCCATCGCCAAGGGCAACGTACCGCTGCTCATGCGCCTGGTGGCCGCGTTTGTCGGCGTCAACCTCATCAGTTGGTTCGCGCGCTCCGGCCAGATTGTCGCGATGGTCGGCGCGGGGCAGAACAGCATCTACCAGGTGCGCCGGTCGCTGTTCGAGCGGCTGCAGCGGCACTCGCTCAGCTTCTTCGACCATGCGGATGTCGGCGTGCTCATCTCGCGGCTGACCTCCGACGTGAACGCGCTGCAGGACCTCGTCACCTGGGCGGTCATCGGCACCGCAGCGGACCTTTTCACGCTCGGCGGCATCGTCATCGCGATGCTCTCACTGGATGTCTACCTGTCGCTGCTGACGTTCGCGGTGCTGCCCATCATGTTCCTCCTGACGACCCTCTGGCGCATTCGCGCCCGCAACCGGTGGCGCAAGGTCCGCTACTACCACGGCCGCATGTTAGGTTTCATCGAGGAGAATATCCAGGGCGTGCGCGTGGTGCAGGCCTACACGCGCGAGGACCTGAATCTCAGGAAGTTCGTCGATGAAGTGAACTTCCGCTTCAATCAGGCGCAGGGCAACGCGGCGCGGCTGTCCGCGCTCTTCTTCCCCGGCGTGGACTTCCTGGGCTCGCTGGCGATTGCGCTGGTCATCGGCTTCGGCGGCTCAGCCGTCCTGGGCGAGCAGATTACGCCTGGCGTGCTGGTGGCGTTCATCCTCTACATCGGACGGTTTTTCGACCCCATCCGCGACCTGGCTGAACGTTACAACACGCTGCAGGCCGCGATGGCCGCAGGGGAGCGGTTGTTCAACCTGCTGGACCGTCCGCTGGCGGTCGAGAGCAAGCCGGGCGCACCTGACATGCCGCCCATCCGCGGGGAAGTCGTCTTCGAGAATGTCAACTTCGCCTACACGCCTGAACTGCCCATCCTCCGCGATATCAACCTGCACGTCAAGCCGGGCGAGCTGGTTGCGCTCGTCGGGCCGACCGGCTCAGGCAAGAGCAGCCTGGTCAAGCTGCTCAACCGGTCGTATGACATCCAGTCGGGCAGCCTCCTGATTGACGGGCACGATGTGCGCGAAGTGGACCTGGCCTCCCTGCGCCGGCAGATGGGCATCGTACTGCAGGAGACGTTCCTGTTCCGCGGCACCGTGGCCGAGAACATCCGCTACGGCCGGCTGGACGCGACGCAGGATGAAATCGAGCAGGCCGCACGCGCGGTCGGCGCACATGAGTTCATTGTCAACATGCCCGATGCCTACGAGACGCACGTGGAAGAAGGCGGCGCGAATCTCTCCGTCGGCCAGCGGCAGCTGCTGGCGTTCGCGCGTGCGCTCCTGGCCGACCCGCGCATCCTGATCCTCGATGAGGCAACGTCCAGCATCGACACGCAGACCGAGAAGCTGATCCAGGACGCGATGGATGTGCTGCTGGAGGGCCGCACCGCGTTCGTCATTGCGCACCGGCTCAGCACGATCGTACGCGCGGACCAGATTCTCGTGCTGTCTGCCGGGCAGATCATCGAGCGCGGCACGCACGAGGAACTGCTGACGCAACGCGGGGAATACTACAACCTGTACACGATGGGGTTCATGGCCGTACCGCTGGACGCAAGCGCAGCCGGCTAAACCGATTTCACAGTCAGCACCGCGCGCAGAACTGAGACAGGATTTACAGGAGTCATCCCGTCAATCCTGAAAATCCTGTCCAGACTACCTGGAAGGACCGACCTGATGACCGGCAACGATCGCACCATCCTGCGCGACCTCGCGCGCTGCGTTGCAGACATCGCCGCGCTGCCCGTTCAGGAGCAGCGCCGCGCACGCTGGCGGCGGCATAACCGGCTCGACCCGTCCGCCGGGCCGATGATCCTCATCTTCCCCGAGGGTTCCTGGGTGGAGCTGCTGCCCGACGCCGCGCTGACCTGCGAGGATGAAGCCAACCGCCGCATCGAGTGGGAGCTACGCCGCCGCATCTACTGCCACGAGCATTTCCGCGATGATACCGTCATCGAGCGCGAGTGGGTCGTCCCGAAGGTCATTCAGAACACCGGCTGGGGGCTGGCCGGCAAGCGTATCCCTGCGCCATCTGAGCGCGGCGCGTGGAAGTTCGACCCGGTGCTGAGGGATGCGCGAGACCTGGCGCAGCTGCACTTCCCGGAGATCAGCTACGACGAGCCGGCAACGCAGCGCAACCTGGCTGCGGCGCAAGACCTGTTCGGCGATATCCTCGAGGTCAAGCTCAAGGGTGTCAGCCACATCTCCTACCACCTGATGTCGCAATACAGCGATTGGCGCGGGCTGGAGGAGACCATGCTCGATATGCACCTGCAACCCGGCCTGCTGCACGAGGCCATGGCGCGGCTGGAGGAGGGGCATCACGGCGTGCTGCGCCAGTTGGTCGCGCAGAACCTGCTCTCGCTCAACAACGACGGCACGTATCACAGTTCCGGCGGCGTGGGCTACACGGATGAGCTGCCCGCGGCAGGGTTCGACCTGGCGTGCGTGCGGCCCTGCGACATGTGGGCGAGCGCGGAATCGCAGGAGCTGGCGCAGGTCGGACCCAAACAGCACGCCGAGTTTGCGCTGGCCTACGAGAAGCGGCTGCTGGAACCGTTCGGGCTGACGGGCTACGGCTGCTGCGAGGACCTGTCGCGCAAGCTGGACGATGTGCTGACTATCCCGCACATCCGCCGCATTTCCATCTCGCCCTTTGCGGATGTGGACCGCGCTGCGGAGAAGCTCGGCGGGCGGGCGATCTTCTCCTGGAAACCGCATCCGGCGCACCTCGTCGGCGACTTCGACGCGGACGCCATCCGCCGTTACATCCGCCACACGGTCGAGGTCGTACGTCAGCACGGCTGCGTGCTGGAGATGATCCTCAAGGACACGCACACCTGCGAGCACCATCCCGAGCGCTTCGACCGCTGGACGCTTATCGCGCGGGAAGAGGTGCGGAATCCCAATCATTCATAGAAAATATCAGCGTATATCAGTCGCATCAGGGCCAACCTTTGGTTGGCTCGGCATCAGCGTTCTATTTCGTAGTGCCCGTAGGAATCCTTATGCAACACGACACCTTCAGTGACACCTGGGTTGCGACCGACGCGCTGGGCCGGGAGCTGCCCGGCTTCGAGCAGGTCGGGCCGCCGAAAGCCAACCGCCACGTCGGCATCTTCTACTTCATCTGCAACACCTACGGCGGGCCGGAGGCCCCGCGCGATGTGACGAAGATGCTGGCGGCGAAACCTGCCGATCCCGGCTTCGTGCCCGGCTTCCCGCATTGGTGGGGCGAACCGGAGCTGGGCTACTACCGCTCCACCGACCGCTGGGTCATCCGCAAGCACGCGTACATGCTGGCCGACGCGGGCGTGGACACGCTCATCTTCGACGTGACGAACGACCGGACCTACCCCGAGACGTACACCGCGGTCTGCGATGTCTTCCGGCAGGTGCGCGGGGAGGGGGAGCGGACGCCGGACGTCTGTTTCCTTGCCAGCGAGCGTTCCATCGAGTTGCTCTGGGAGGAGTTCTACAAGCCGGGCCGGTATGCGGACCTGTGGTTCCGCTGGCAGGGCAAGCCGCTGCTGCTGTTCGGCCAGCACGACAAGCGCGGCTACATGGCGAACATCGAGCTGCCGAAGCGCATCCACGAGTTCTTCACCGTTCGCCGCTCCTGGGCGTGGGACAGCCTGCCGTGGTGGGGCGACGAGGGCCGGCACCGCTGGCCGTGGGTCGCACACTATCCGCAGACCCCCGGCTGGGACCGGCCCGGCGTCGCAGAGCAGGTGGCCGTCGCGGTCGGCCAGCACCCCCTGTCGGGCATCGGGCGCAGTTACCATAACGGCGAGCAGCCGCCGGTGAACGAGTACGACGTGACGCCCTACACCCATCTGGGCCTGCACTTCGAGGAACAGTGGCAGCACGCGCTCGATGTGGACCCGGAGTTCGTTTTCGTGACCGGCTGGAACGAATGGTTGGCCGGCGCGGCGGTCTGCGACGACCCGGGCCAGGAGGCGCTGCAGGGGCTCTGGGACTTCTTCCCCGGCGCGCGGCTGGGCAAGGCCACGCGGCCCCTCAAGCTGGGCGAGCTGTACTTCATCGACCAGTACAACCAGGAGTTCAGTCGCGACGCCGAGCCGGCCCGGGGGCTGCACACCGACAACTACTACTACCAGCTGGCCGCCAACATCCGCCGGTACAAGGGCGTGCGCCCGCCGGAGCCGGCCTCTCCACCGGTCACCATTGACCTGGCGGGCAGCTTCGGCCAGTGGGCAGACGTGTCGCCGGAGTATCGCGACCATCTTTACGACACCGAGCATCGCAACGAGCCGGGCTGGGGCAGCGCGGGGCCGTACGTCAACCGCAGCGGGCGGAACGAGTTCGTGACGCTCAAGGTCGCGCGCAACGACGCCCAAATCTACTTCTACGCGGCGACGCGCGGTCCCATCTCGCCCGCGGGCAACGCAGACTGGATGATGCTGTTCATTAACGCGGACGGCCGCAAGGACACCGGCTGGGAGGGCTACGACTACGCGGTCAACATGCCCACGCTGGACGGCAGCCGGACGACCGTCAAGCGCAACACGGGCGGCTGGGCCTGGGAGACGGTGGGCGAGGCGCGCTACCGCGTCGAGGGCCGCGAAATCATGCTCGCGGTGCCGCGGGCGTTGCTCGGCATGGCGGATGGGGCGCTCGCGTTCGACTTTCACTGGATGGACAACGTGCCGCTGCCCGTGCGCCGCGAGCAGACGGCGAATGACGTGCCCGGCTTCTTCGTGGACGGCGACCATGCACCTGCGCGGCGCTTCGATTACCGCTATTGTGAGGGTTGACCATGACGAATCGCTTGTCCGACGACCCACAACTGGCCGAACTGCGTCGCCAGCTTCAGGCCGAGCAGGACCTGATGCAGCGCGGCGTCTTCACCGACGCGGACACGGGCCGCCCCTACTTCACGGGCTATGCGTACCGGACGCTGTACGACTGGGACCAGTATTTCGAGAGCATCGTGCAGGTGTACATGGGCTGGCCCGCGGACTACATCCGCAACGGCGTCACCATCTTCCTCGACCACCAGCGCGAGTCGGGCCTGATCTCCCGCTCCGTGCCCTCGAACGAGTACCACGATCCGGAGCACGTCAAGCCGTTCCTCGCGCAGATGGCGCTGCTCGTCATCGACAACTATGGCGAGGCTGACTGGATCCTGAACGATCACTATTTCGGCCGGCTGCGGCGCTACCTCGATTACTGGTTGGAGGACATGGACGGCAACGGCAACGGGCTGAGCGAGTGGATGAGCAGTCCGCACACCGGCATGGATAACCAGCACGAGCGCGCGGGCTTCTGGCGCGACCGCCTGTCCGAGGGCGTGGACCTCAACTGCTACCTCGTCCGCGAGTGCCGTGCGTTTGCGCGGCTGGCAGACCTGCACGGCCGGGCGAGCCTCGCGGAGATGTATCGCGGCCATGCCGCCGCGCTGACCGAGCGCATCCGCACGGTCATGTGGGACGAGCAGGACGGCTTCTTCTACGACGGCAACGCGCGGGCCGGCGAGCAGCCCTTCAGCCGCCATGCGGGCTGGGCCTCCGCCATGAACAATCACCAGGGGGCGGATGTCCGCATCCGCGTCAAGACCGTGGCCGGGTTTGCGCCGCTGTGGGCGCGCGTCGCAACGCCGGAGCAGGCGCGGCGGCTCGTCTATGACCACCTGCTCAACGCAGCAGAGTTCTGGTCGGCCTATCCGGTCCCCGCGATGGCGCGCAGCGAGCGGTGGTACAGCCGGGACTACCACCCCGCAGACCTGGGCTGCGATTGGCGCGCCAAGACCTGGATCCCCACCAACTACATGCTCTACCACGGCCTGCGCTGGTACGGCTATCGCGAACTGGCCTCGGTGCTCGCCCACCGGACGGTCAACCTGGTGCGCCGCGCGGGCAACTGCGAGTATTACGACGCGGAGACCGGCGGCGGCTGCGGGCTGGATCCCTTCTGGGGCTGGAGCCTGGCCGCGCACTTCCTCCCTTACGAAGAGAACGCGACGACCGACATCACCGAAATCCAAGATGCAGAGTGAGAGATGACAACTAACCCAACAATCCCGGATTTCGATCCCTTCGACCGCGCGGGCCGGCACCCCATCGCCCTGGACCGGCCCACGCGCAACTTCTTCGACGGCGCGCTGCTGGGCAACGGCGGCCTGGGCGTGGTCGTGACCACCCGGCCCGACGCCATCGCGTTTCACTTCGGCCATAACAGCGTGTGGGATATCCGCGTGGCCGAGGACCACAAGGATGAAGTCGGCACCTTCGAGGAAGTTATGGCGAAGGTCAAGGCCATCCCCGCGGACCTGCCGCGGCTCGAGATGGACGCGTGGTTCAACGACTACTATCTCAAGATGCAGGCGAACTACCGCAAGCCCTACCCGCGGCCCTTCCCGTGCGGCACGTTCGTGATCGGGTTCGACCGCCGCCACGTCCAGGTGCTCGGTCATTCCCTGTTCATCGACACCGGCCTCTGCGAGGTGAGCTTGCTGGCGGACGGGATGCCGTGTACGCTTCAGGTCTTCACCGACATGCAGGCCGATCGGCTGTGGCTGCGCCTGATGGACGTGGACGGCGAGCCGATGGAGAATCCGTTCAACCGCGTGCGGCTCATCCCCGACCCGGAGACCTTCAGCAACCGCTTCCTCACCAATCCGACCGAAGCGCGGATCCCCGATCCTACGCCTATCGAGAGGCTGGGCGAAGGTGGGCCGGGTAACGGCACGCTTGCCTTCCGCCAGGTGCTGCCGTTCCAGGTGCCGGAGCAGTACGACCCCGCGACCGGCCATCCGAAGGATCGCGCGTTCTGCCTCAGCCTGTCGGTCAACCAGCCGCTCGAACACCGGGTGCGCGAGAACACCGTCTCCGCGGTGCCCCAGCCGATGGACGCGCTGGAACGTGCGATGGTCTCGCCGGAGCATCCTGAGCGGATGGGCGCCGCGCAGCGGCGCACGCAGTCGAAGGAAGCGACGGGATTCGTCGCGTGCGTCCAGCTTGACCACGGGCTGGCATCCGAGGTGGCCGGCCCCGTAGACCTGCCCGCTGCGGACATGGCGGGTTACGACGCGGCGCGGGAGGCCGCAGACGCGTCGTGGGAGGCCTACTGGCGGCGCTCCGGCGTCAAGCTGAGCGACCCCGAACTCGAACGGGCATGGTATCGCAATCTCTACTTCCTCAACTGCGCGGTCCGCGAGGGCGTCACCTGCCCCGGCCTGTTCGCCAACTGGAGCTACAAGAACATCGGCACGGCCTGGCACGGCGACTATCACATGAACTACAACACGCAGCAGCCGTTCTGGGTCACGTTCTCCTCGAACCACGTGGACAAGCACTTGCCCTACGTAGACATGGTGGACTTCCTCCGGCCCATCAGCCGCCAGTGGGCGCGCGACTACTACGGGCTGCGCGGCGCATACTATCCGCACTCGGCCTACCCGGTCGACATGACCATGTTCCCTTATCCCGTGCCGGGCTGGGGCTGGGAGGTCTGCGAGACACCGTGGAGCGTGCAGAGCCTCTGGTGGCACTATCTCTACACGCAGGATCGGGCGTTCCTGGCCGAGCGGGTGTTCGAGCCGATCCGGGAGAGCGTGCTGTTCCTGGTGGACTACATGACCCGGCCCGACGCGCACGGGGAACGCTGGGGCGACGACCGCTACCACGTCTTCCCGACCGTCCCGCCGGAGCTATACGGCCTCATGCCCGGCTTCCGGTTCAACCACGACTGCATCGCGGACCTGACGTTGATCCGCTTCGTCTTCAACGCGTATCTCCAGGCGTGCGACATCCTGGGCCGGGCGGACACGGAGGCGGAGACGATGGCCGCGGTGCGCGACATCCTGGCGAAGTTCCCCGAGTATCCCACCGCGGAGTCGCAGCGCGGTACGGTGTGGGTGTCCGTGCCGGGCGAGCATCCGGAGATTGTCTACAACTGCGCGACGAGCACCATGCCCATCTTCCCCGGCGAGGAAGTGGGCTTGGGCTCGCCGGCAGAGCAGTACGAGCTGGCCGCGACGACCTATCGCAACCAGAGCAACGAGGGCGGCAACGACCTGGTGTTCCTCAACGTGCAGGGCGCGCGGCTCGGCCTGCTGGACCTTGACCGCTTCCGCCGCCAACTGCGCTACTGCCTGCTGCCCAACGGCACGCACTCTGACGTGGCAATGCAGGCGCTGGGCCGCTACTCGGATACGACCCCCTTCGACTTCATGGTGGACATGGGCATCTGGCTAGAGAACTTTGCGGTCCCGTTCGTCATCAACGAGTGCCTCATGCAGAGCTACGACGGTACGTTGCGCCTGTTCCCCAACTGGCCGCTGGACGAGCGGGCGGAGTTCCACACGCTGCGCGCGGTGGGCGCGTTCCTGGTCAGCGCGGCCTGCGCGGACGGGCAGGTGCAGTGGGCCCGCATCACGAGCGAGGCCGGCGCACCGCTCCGGCTGATCCTCCCGTGGGCGGGCGGCGCTGAGGTCGCCCGCGGGAACGGCTCTCGCAGTCACATCCCCGGGCCGCTGTTGGAGATCGATACGGCCGCGGGCGAGACGATTGAATTGCGCTCACACGAGCGTTCGTAGTGGGCGCTTGAGCGCCCCGGCACGCGATGGCGCTAAAGCGCCTACTACGAGCTTTCGGCGTTCTGACACAGATGAAAGGTGACACCCTATGACCTGGGACTATCCCTACCCGACCAACCCGACTCTGAAGGGGCTGCAGGTCCACATGGTGGACGATGCGCTGAAGCTCGGCGTGGGCCACGCGGCGCTCAACCTCAACCAGGGCACCATCATGCGCCCGGCGGCCTCCGACCGCACGATCACCTATGTCTCCGGCGGCCGCGAGTTTTACTTCGACGCCGAGTACATGGCGCGCTACGACCGCCGCGTCAAGGAGCTGTCGGACCACGGCATCGTCGTGACGCTGATCCTGCTCAACAGCCCGAAGTGGGATGGCGTCGAGGTCTTCCCGGAGTTGCGCGCCGTGCTGCTGCACCCGGCGTATGACCCGGAGGGCCTCATCAGCGCGTTCAACGTCGTCACGGAGGACGGCCTGGCCCACTACCGCGCGTTCGTGGAGTTCGTCGCGGAACGCTACACCCGGCCCGACCAGCAGTACGGCCGCGCGTGCGGCTACATCATCGCGAACGAGGTCAACAGCGCGTGGGTCTGGGCCAACGCGGGTGAGATGCCGGTCGAGCAGTACGTGGGCGAGTATGCTATCGCGCTGCGCACCGCGTTCGGCGCGGCGCGTTCGAAGTATGCGCAGGCGCGCGTCTACGTCTCGCTCGACCATTTGTGGACCATCTCGCACCTGAACAACCCGCTGCGCACGTATCGGGGCCGCGATGTGGTCGAACTGCTCAATACGGCCTGCACGTCCGACTGCAACTTCGACTGGTCGGTCGCCTATCATCCCTATCCGGAGGACCTGAATCACCCGGACTTCTGGCATGACAAGACCGCGCTCGATTCGTTCGACACCCCGCGCATCACCTTCAAGAACCTGCACATCCTGACGCAGTACTTCGCGCAGCCGCACCTGCTCTATGAGGGCCGGCTGCGCCACATCATCCTGTCGGAGCAGGGCTTTAACTCGGACGGCACGGAGCAGGGCGAATGCCTCCAGGCCGCGGCGTACGCGTACGCCTACTGGAAGGTCGAGCAGACGCCGGGCATCGAGTCGTTCATCCTCCACGCGCACGTGGACAACCGCGACGAGTTCGGCCTGAACCTGGGCATCTGGCGCCGCGACCCGACGAGCGACCTGCCCAGCAAGCCGGGCAGCCCGAAGCCCATCTACGACGTCTTCCGCGACATCGACGGCCCGCGCCGCGCAGAAGTGCTGGCCTGGGCGAAGTCGGTCGTGGGGCAAGAGAATTGGAAGTAACGTGCCTCACCCCCTCCAACTCCCCCTCTCCTGAAGCGCAGCAGTTCGCGCTTCAGGAGAGGGGGCCGGGAGGTGAGGTATATTCGAGGAGACGACATGACCGCATCAACCCTGCCGCAACTAACCCAACTGGCGCGGATGGACTGGCCCTGGAAGAGCGAAGACCCGTCCATCCACATCATCCTGATCTCCGACGAGCAGTTCGTCAACCTGGCAAACCACCCCGACGAGGCGGTGGAGAAGATGTACCCGTGGGCGGACGACAAGGTCAGCCTGCACGATTATTGCCGCGAGGCCGCGGCGCGCGGCGCGTCCACGCTCCGGCTGGCCTACGATTACTTCTTCGGCGGCAGCGAGCGCAGCCTCTATCCCGACACCGACGCATTCCAGGACGCGCTCAAGAAGGTCCACGACGTTGCCGCGCAGTACGGCATCGGGCTGGAGCCGAGCGTGCTGTCGCCGCTGGAGTTGGGCGCGGGCTACCATGCCAAGACCGGCGAGAGCGCTCGCTGGCTGCACTACCGCGAGGGACTGCGCGACCCGCAGACGGGCGCATATACCGTGATGCTATGGCAGCAGACCGAGTGGTGCAACAACAAGGGGCCGCTCCCCGTCACTCTCACCGGCATCCGCGCGTTCGCGTTCCACGAGGAGCGCATCCCCGGCACGCCCTTCTTCGCGGTGGACCCGCAGGGCATCGTGGAGCTGCCTGCGCCGGCCGTCGAGGAGCTGCCGGGTGCAGCCATCCATAACACGGCCCATTACAGCGCGGTGCGCGTCCGCATCTCGGGGACGGGCGGGCCGGTGACGACTGCGCCGACGGGACTCAGCCGGTCGTCCGCGGGCACGGTCAGGGAGGCCGCGGCAGGCGAGGCGACGGGCGGCGCGCAGCCGCTGGACCGCGTGCTGGTCGTCCTGCAGTATCAGACGGTCGAGATGGACTACTTCAGCCCCTCCGCGGTGCAGTTCCTCGATGACTTGGTGCAGCAGTATCACGACCGCGGCATCCGGCTGACCGGCATCTACGCGGACGAGACGCACATCCAGCAGGACTGGTCGTACCATGACCACATGGATGCAGGCCAGTTTGTGGTGCGCTATGTCTCCGAGGGGTTCGAGCGCGCGTTCGCCGCGCGATTCGGCGCAGAGTATGCCGACTTCGCCCCATACATGCTCTACTTTGCGGCGCACCAGCACGACTTCCTCAACAACCACGGTCCCAAGTTGCCTTCTCAGCATGTGTTCGGTCCCACTGCGGACGATATCGCGCGCACGATGCTCTTCCGCCGCAACTACTACCAGTTCCTCGAACACAGCGTCGTGCAGTTGATGGTCGATGCGCGCAACAAGATGGAGCAGCTCAACGGCTGTTCGCTGGACATTTACTACCATTCGACGTGGGCCGAGTCGCCCACCTGCGACGCATGGTCGATCGGCGGGGTGCACCGGAGTTGGGCCAATGAGGAGCACCGGCGCAAGTACGAGTATACGCCCGACTTCATCTGGTCGAACACAGTCCACCAGGCCGCGGCTGCGTGCGCGGACCAGTTTGCGTGGAACGAGTATCTGACGGGCGGCAATGATGACACGCCCGAAGGGGGCTACGCGGACCGCAACTACTACGGCCGCGTGCTGGCCTGCTCGCTCGCCAGCCTCAACCGGCGGCCGCTCGCCAGCGCAGGCATGTGGGGGATGCCCGGTCCGGTCTCGGAGCGCATGTTCGCGGTCAGCCAGGTATACGGCGCGCTCGGCCATCCGGCGTTCCGCTCGGTCGAGGATTACGCGCCGCGGCAGGTCGAGGTGTTGTTCGTCTATCCGGATGCGCTGGTCGCGGTGGATGAGCGCTTCGGGAGTTGGATGGTGCAGTACGGATATGCCAACCTGATCTCCGCGCAGAAGCTGGCGCAGTACGGCCGGGTGGCGGAGGACGGCGTGCTCGATGTGAAGGGCTGGCGCTACGGTACAGTGGCGCTGCTCTACGAGCCGTTTCCCAGCCCGGAATTGCTTGATCTGCTGGCCGGGTTCGTGCAGCGGGGCGGCCGGGTCATCTGGACGAGCGTGCCGCCGTTGCTCGACGCGACGGGCGATGCCCAGGCGCGGCAGCGCGTGGCCGACCTGTGCGGCGTGCGCTTCGAGCCCGCGGTGGACCCCATCAGCCTGGCGCTCGCCGCGGAGCAGGGGCGGGCCGACTTGCCGGCGGCGGACCCGCTGGGCCTGCCGGTCCCGGGCCGCACGGTGCAGTTCGCGGGCAGCCTGGCCGACGTTGCGGCCATGCCGATCCTGACCGACTTCCCGGTGGATCGTGTCTTCCCGGTCACGCCGCTGGGCGACACGGAGCCCGTTGCCGTGCTGCGCACCGGCGGCGCGGCACGGCCGCTCGTCATCGGCACGCGGCGCCAGTACGCGGGCGGCGGGCAGGCGGTCTACCTGGGCTTCCGCCCGCGCGATGACCAGGCCGCGTCCACCGGCGCGGAAGTGCGCACCTGGTTCGAGATCCTGCACGCGCTCGGCGCGTATGCCGGCGCAGACAACCCGTCCGTCATCTCCCGCACGACCGACTACCTGGCGTGTGCGTTCCCGAACGGGGCGCTGGGCCTCTGCCCGCATTACCGGACGCACGAGGAAAGCTGGCCGGGCGGTTTCTTCCGCGACGAGCAGGTGGACGAACAGGTCATGCGCGTCAATCCGGTGCCCGACGACACGATCGATCTGGCCGACTTCGGTGTGGCCGGGCAGCGGATCACCTACCGCGGGCGGCACGCGCTCGTCTGGCGGCTGAACGAGGCCGGCGAGCTGGTCGGCTTCTCCGGCATCGACAGCGCGGGCATCACGGTTAACGGGCGGACGTTCTCCTGGTCGGATGCGCCGGTCAGCGTGGCGTGGCATCCGCTCTTGCCGGAGTTCGAGACGGCCGCATACCGGCCCCTCTATCGCGTCTGGTGCGGCAGCGAGGGCACGCTGCGCATCCCGCTCAACCTGCAGGCCCGGCATGTGGAAGTGTGGCGCGGCGCATATGAGGCGGGCAACACGCGTCGCCGGCGGCGGGAGGGCCAGGGCCGCGCCGGCTACGGAGAGCGGCAGATCCCCTTCGCGGTCGAGGACGGCGCGCTGGTCGTGGACTACAGCGAGGACCTCGTGGGCCACTGGCTGTACGTGGTCGAGCCGAAGTAGTCCTGTGCCCGGAAGCTCACGCAAAGACGCAGAGTACGCAAAGAGGATGACATAAAATCCCTGGCGTTCTTTGCGCCTTTGCGTGAGACCTTATTAGAGTGATCGAGGGCATCGTCTATGGTAGGTACAACCGACAAAGTACGCGTCGGCATTATCGGCACGGGCTGGTGGGCGACGGACGCGCACATCCCGGCCCTGCTGGCCAACCCCGATGCAGAGCTGGCTGCGGTCTGCGACACGCGGCCCGACAAAGCCCAGGCCGCGCTCGACTGGATCGCGGCCCAGCCCGGTCCGCCGCCGGCCCCGCAGCTCTATACCGACTACCGCGCCATGCTGGACGAGGCAGATATCGACGCGGTCATCGTCGTCACCCCGCACGCGACGCACTACGAGATCGTGGCTGACTGCCTGCTGGCGGGGCGGCATGTGCTCGTCGAGAAGCCGATGACCCTCCATGCGCGCGACGCGCGGCATCTCGTCGAGCTGGCCCAGGCGCAGGGCCGGGAACTGGCGGTCGGCTACCCGTATCCGCACCTGCCGTTCGTCCAGCAGCTCAAGGCGGTGCTGGACTCGGGCGAGCTGGGCGCGGTCCAGTACGTCAACGGCACCTTCGCATCCGACGTGCGCGACTTCCTCGGCGGGCACGTCAGCCCGGATCGGCCGCCTATCCAGGCGCCGTTCCGGCTGCACGGCCCGGGCGAAGACTACAACCGGCCCCAGTTGCTCGGCGGCGGGCATGGTCACCTCCAGATGACGCATCTCCTGGGCCTGTTGTTCTTCCTGACGGACCTGCGCGTCGAGCGGGTGCATGCGCTGATGGCGAACCACGGCCTGCCGCTGGACCTGGTGGACGCGATGACCGTCCAGTTCGCGGGCGGCGCGCTCGGCGCAATCGGTGGGACGGGCAATGCGGGGCGCAACTACAAGCTCGGCATCACGCTGTACTGCGAAGCCGGCGCGGCGGATATTGACACGGTCAGCCAACACGCGCTCATCCGCCGCGCGGACGGCAGCCGGGAGGACCTCGGCTTCGAACGCGGCCCGGACAGTCGTTTTCTGCCCGCTCACAACCTGGTGGATGTCATCCTCGGTCGCGCGCCGAACTTGGCATCCGGCGCGGTCGGCTGGCGCGCGGTCGAGCTGCTCGATGCGGCGTACCGGTCGGCACAGGATGACGGCCGGGCCGTGCGGGCGGCGGAGTTGTACAAG
>JAXGYZ010000006.1:0-310895 GCA_040772005.1 Anaerolineae bacterium
AGCAGCGGTCGCCTCCCTCGTGGAGGCGTGGATTGAAACGCGTGCGTGTCGCTGAGTGCGGAAACGGTGGGCGGTCGCCTCCCTCGTGGAGGCGTGGATTGAAACAGCTTGACATCCGCCTCGGCTGGCACGGCAAACGTAGTCGCCTCCCTCGTGGAGGCGTGGATTGAAACTCCTGCGTGAACGCGGTATCGACCTCGCGATGGAGTCGCCTCCCTCGTGGAGGCGTGGATTGAAACCAACGATTTGACACCCGAACAACAGGGTACTGTGGTCGCCTCCCTCGTGGAGGCGTGGATTGAAACCACCCGCCGTCAGCGTCCCTCCGGGGGTGGGAAGTCGCCTCCCTCGTGGAGGCGTGGATTGAAACAGCAGCCCCGCCCGCAGGTCGGGCCGCAGCGCAGGTCGCCTCCCTCGTGGAGGCGTGGATTGAAACGATTTCCACCGGCCACGCGTCATCCACTAGCGCCGTCGCCTCCCTCGTGGAGGCGTGGATTGAAACTCCGTAATCGCCCCTGACCGGATGCCCGCCAAGACGTCGCCTCCCTCGTGGAGGCGTGGATTGAAACCTGCTGCGCAGCGACCGGGTGCGGGTGGTGCCGGGGTCGCCTCCCTCGTGGAGGCGTGGATTGAAACGTTCGACGTGGCCCCGGCCACCATCGGGGCTGACGTCGCCTCCCTCGTGGAGGCGTGGATTGAAACCTCCTGGTGAGCGGTTTCTGCGGGCGGAGCAGTGGTCGCCTCCCTCGTGGAGGCGTGGATTGAAACACGCCGAACCCATTGCAGCAGGTGATTCGGCAACGTCGCCTCCCTCGTGGAGGCGTGGATTGAAACGCGTACGACGCCATCGGGGTGGGGACACCGGAGGAGGTCGCCTCCCTCGTGGAGGCGTGGATTGAAACAGTGCACAAATACACACCCTAGTCGGCAACTCTCGTCGCAGCTGTTAATCGTCGCAGGAAAATGCAGTAGCCCATCCAGGATAGCAGCGAGCAGGTGCGGGTCGGCAGCAGCCAGACGTCCCCACGGGCGTGGGGGTGAACCGCCTGGAAGTCGTTTAACGTCCTGAAGTCGCTCGATTTCCCCACGGGCGTGGGTGTGAACCGCGTATCCACTCCGCGCCAGCTCTCCAGCCGGCCGATTTCCCCACGGGCGTGGGGGTGAACCGTGCAGGCTGCACAGTACCAGGACGTTCGTGCCGATTTCCCCACGGGCGTGGGGGTGAACCGGACGCGGCCGAGGCGGTTTCCTGTGGCCCGTACGTTATGTCAAACCAAGACACCTCTGGGCTGGATGGCTTAGGGAGGGCGGACACACAAAGGGCGGACCCGGACGAGCTTCGCTCGCAAGTCCGCCCCTACAAGCAATCAGGATCCAATGCAGCGGCTTACCCCAGCTCGTCCCACGTCTCGAACACCGCGGCGACGTTCTCAGCGGAGACGCCGATGCCCCATTCGCACTGGGCGATGACGCCGCCGGCCGGGTCGCCGAGGGCGGCGTGGACGCGGCGCACCGCGGCGCGCACGTCGGCGACCGTGCCGAAGGGCAGGATGTGCTGGCGGTCGATCTCGCCCCAGAAGGTAATCTGGCCGCGGTGGCGCCGGCCCAGCTCTTCGATGTCCATGCAGAAGAGCTGCGAGTTGACGGCGTTGACCCCGATCTCGATGAGGTCGGGGTAGATCTCCATGATGTGGCCGTCGGAGTGGAAGAAGACGAACTTGCCTGCGGCATGCGCGAGACGGCAGTAGTCGGCATAGAGCGGCTTGAAGAACTCGCGCCAGAGCCGGGGGGAGATCAGCAGTCCCCGCTGCGTACCCCAGTCGTCGCCCAAGCCGATGGCATCCACGTCAGTAGCGGCCCACATGGCGATATTACGCAGGTTGAACTCGTGGACCATGTCGCGCAGCCGGTAGACCTCCGGCACGCCCCAGGCCAGATCCATCATGAGGTTTTCGGTCCCGCGCAGGAACTGCATCCGCTCCCAGGGGTTGGCACCGCCGCCGCTCACGAACTTGTCGCTCGCGGCATAGCCGGCGTTGACCCGGCTCAGGTCCGCGCCGTCCAGAATCTCAAAAGGCGGCTGCCAGTGGTCGAGCGCGGCCCATTCGGCCAGGGGCGGGTGCTTCACCTCGCCCACCACGCCCGGCTCCGCGACCGACCAGCCGCAGCCCCAGTCATCCACATACTCGCCGACGACAGCCGAGGTGCCGCGCGCCAGGCCGCTGTGGCCATACGTCGCCTCGACGCCGCCAAAGTCGCTCGGAAAGCGCTCGAACATGGCATCCAGCTCCGCGCGGCGGAACATCGAGATGCCGGGCAGGTGCCACAGGTCGCGCGGGGGGCGGTCGGGATGGGTGAAGGTCAGGGCGCGGCGAACCCGTTCACGGCTATTCATATGCGTTGCTCATCTCGCTCAGCCCTTGAGCCCCGTCAGCGCGATGCCCTGCACGAACTGCTTCTGCGTGAAGAAGAACAGGACGATGACCGGCAGGATCATCATCGTGGACGCGGCCATGAGCAGACCCCAGGAGGTGCTGCGCGATTGCTGGAACACGGTCAGGCCGAGCGACAGGGTGTACTTGTGGGTGTCGTTCAGGAAAATCAGCGGGCCGGTAAAGTCGTTCCAGGCGCCCATGAACGTGAAGATCGAGACGGTCGCGAGCACCGGCTTGGTGAGCGGCATAAGGATGCGCCACCAGATGCCCAGGTAGCTGCAACCGTCCATCAGCGCAGCTTCGTCCAGCTCATAGGGCAGGCTCATGTAGTACTGCCGCAGCAGGAAGATGTAGAAGCTGCTGCCGAAAAGGGCGGGGATCATCAACGGCCGGAAGGTATTGATCCACTTCAATTCGGCGAAGAGGATGTAGACCGGGATCAGCGTGACCATCCAGGGCACCATCATCGTGCCGAGCATCACCATGAAGACAATACTCCGGCCCGGCGCGCGCAGCCGTGCGAAGGCGTAGCCGGCCAGCGAGCACGTGAACACCGTACCGAACAAGTGCGCGCTGCAGATGATCAGCGTGTTGAGCAGGTAGCGCATGAACGGCGCATAGTCGAAGACGTCCGTGTAGTTGCGCCAGATGACCGGGTTGGGGATCCAGATCGGCGGGTAGACGAAAATCTGGCGTTCGGCCTTCAGCGAAGTGGAGACCTGAAACACGAACGGCAGGAAAAAGATGGCGCCCAGGCCAATGAGCACGATGTAGATGACGGTGCGGCCCGTCAACTTGCGAAAGCGGTGGATGTTCCACTCAGGCGCGTGTTTGGCAGGTACGCGCAGGGTGCCTTCGTTGGATGCAGACATGGCGGCTATCTCCCTTCCACTTCGTAGTAGACCCAGATGGGCGCCAGGACGAACTGGACGACAGTCACCAACAGGACGATCAAGAACAGGATCAGCGCCATCGCGGACGCATAGCCCATCTTGAAGAAGACGAAGGCCTGGCGGAACATGTAGAGCAGATAAACAAGGGTGGAGTTTTGCGGACCTCCCATACCGCTGGTCATCACGTAGACGATGCTGAAGACCTGGAAGGTGCTGATGATGCCCATCGTCAGCGTGAAGAAGATGGTGGGCGTCATCATGGGCAGGGTGATATGGATGAAACGCTGGAAGCTGTTGGCGCCGTCGATGTGGGCAGCCTCGAGCAGGGAATCGGGGACACCCTGAAGGCCCGCCAGGTAGATCAGCATGGTGCTGCCCGATCCCCACAACAGCATGAGGACAAGGGCCGGCTTGGCCCAGATCTCCGAAGCCAGCCAGGTGGGCGGCCTCAGGCCGATGGTCTTGATCATGCCGTTGACCAGGCCATACTGCGGCTGGAGCAACCACATCCAGAGGACCGCGGAGGCCACGAAGGGCACGATCGAAGGGATATAGAAGACTGTGCGAAACAGCGGCAGCGCCTTCACCTTCTGGTTCAGCAACAGCGCCAGGCCAAAGGAGATGATCATCGTCAGTGGGACGACCAGGAACACGAAATAGAGCGTGTTCCCCATCGACTTGTAAAACAGCGGATCTGCGAAGAGCTCCGTGAAGTTCCTCAAGCCGATGAACTCCGGGGGCGAGACGATGTCATACCGGGTGAAACTGAGATAGATCGAGGCAATAATCGGACCCACGGTGAAGGCAAGAAACCCGATGGCCCAGGGCAAGATAAACAGCCAGAAGGCGCGCGCCTCGCGCGCTCGAATGCCGCGCAATCGTTGCATGGCGGTCTCCATGATACAGGGCATCGCTGGCCGGCGATACGCAACGTGCCGGCCAGCGACGGCGTGAATGGGGTGTTAGGCCTTATCGATCGCGGCCCAGGCTTCGTCGGTCGCCTTCTGGACCAGGTCCTTGACCTGCTTCATCGCCTCTTCGGGCGTCAGCTTGTGCCCGAGCGCGGCGCGGAAGGCATTGTCGATTTCGACCCAGTAGACGAGCGCCGCGACGCCCATCTCAGAGCCGCAGCCGTGCGTCCAGCTCTTCAGGCAGTCCAGGCCCATGGCATACTCGTCCTGGCGCTGCTGCGGCAGCTTGGAAACGTATTCCTTGACCATGAACTCCGAGGCCGGGATGTAGCACGCCTCGTACGGGATGAACATCGGCTCGCCGGGCACCTGCTCGCGCTCCCACAGCTTGATCATCTCGGCCTTCTGCGCGTCGGCGATGGCCTTCCAGCCGTCGGGGCCGGTCTGCCACTTGATGTACTCCCACGCCGGATCAGGGTTCTTGGCCTCCGGCGCGATGACCAGGGTCCAGCCGCACGACCAACTGCTCTTCACGCCGTTAGGCGGCAGCGGGGACGGGGAGACGGCAAAGTCAAGGTCGGGGAAGCGCAGATAGAAGTTCGCCGCGTCATCGGTCGTGATCTGCATCGAGACGCGTTCCTGCGCGAACAAATCCTGCGTCGAGGTGGCGAACCCGCTGTTGAACGCGCTGGCAATCTCGAAGTTACCGAGGTACTTATCGTAGAAGCTGACGAGCCAGGTGAGGGCCTCGACCCACTTGGGATCGTCGGCCAGGATGGTTCGCTTATCCTCGCTGATGGCCGGTGCGCCGTTCAGGAAGCCGTACATCCACGCCCAGCTATTGCCGACCAGGTAGGGGACGAAGCCCATGCGCTCGAAGTCGCCGGCGTCATTCTTCACGTTCAGCTTCTCGGTGTAGGCCTCGAGCTCGGCATAGGTCTTGGGCGGCTCCTGGAACCCAGCTTCATTGAGCTGCTTGCGGTTCCAGTAGAGGTTACGGGTGTCGGTGTAGAGCGGGATGCCATAGAGGTTGCCGCCCCAGGTACTCTCTTCGAACTGGACCGGGAAGAAGTCGTCCTTCTTGTACCCGTCGTTGTTGAAGTATTCGTCCAGCGGCTTGTAGAGGCCCTTGGCCGCAAACTGCATGAAGGTGTGGCGATTCTGGATCGAGGCGTCGGGACCGGTGCCGGCGGCGGCGGCGGTCATGAACTTCTGATCGCCCCAGACAGCATCGCCGATCTCCGAAAGGTTGATCTTGATCTTGTCCTGGACCGTGTTGTAGGTGTTAGCGGCCGAGTTCCACGGTTCGGCAGTCCACCACCAGAGGCTGATGGTGGTCGGTTCGGCAGCCGCGGGTGCGGGTGCGGGCGCTTCCTGCCCGGCGCCTTCGGCCGGTTGGCCGGGCTGGGCGGGCTGCGCAGGTGCGGCGCAAGCGGCGAGTGCGCCGGCAGCGCCGAGCGTGCCGGCAGCCTTCAAGAATTGGCGGCGACTGATCCCATGTGCGGTCATGATTTTCTCTCCTTTGATGAATGGCGATGGATCATAATCACGCCTGATATTGGATTGCGGCTCACAGTATAGCACCGACGGCACCGCGCTGCAAATGACTTCTCACCAACGGGTGCATCTCATACTGGGGGCGAACGCGGCCATCGCGCATACGCGAATGGCGCTGCGGCGCTGGGCACGGATACACGAATATCCCGCCGTGGCGCACACGATTCGCGTATTCGTGGCGCGCCAGCGCATTCGTTTATCCGCGATGGCCGCGCCCCCAACGTGAAACGCACCCCTCACCAACCTCTTCTGCCCGAGGGTAGAGAGCAGGCATAACCTCGATACGTCACGCCGGTGCATCAGGCAAGCCGCCAGGTGACGATCTGCCGCGCCGCGATGTCAGCCAAGAGGCGACCCTGCTCCAGCGGTTGGGGTTCGGCGAGCGGGCGGCTCTCGAAGTCAACTCGCTGCGCACTGCGGAATCGTTCAGGCTCCGCGACTGCCAGGGTCACGCGACCGCTGGCATCGGTCGGATTGAACATCCGCACCTCCAGCGCGCCGTCGATGTGGCGCGCGCTCGTGACCACTACGGGTGCGTCGACAGAGAGGAAGCCGGCGCGGCCGGGCAGGCGTCGCGGATTACCCTCGCGCGCCAGAGCCAGGTCGCGCGGCTGCAACTGCACGTCCCACACGCCGGCAGCCAGTCGCTGCGCCAGGTCAAACAGGTGGCAGCGGTCCGGCGCGCCGGTCAATGGTACGATCCAGTAGCGGAAGCGGAGGGCGCCCTGCAACTGACCGCCCGGCTCGTCGGGCCGGCCCACGGCGCGTCGCGTCGCGCGGAAAAGGGTGAGGGCCAGCGGGCGATCCGGCAGATCACAGACCGCCGACTCCAGCAGGCCCGTGCTGATTATGGCCAATCCCCGCCGGTCATCATGGACCGCACTCCAGCTCTGCTGCGGCTTCGTCTCCACCTCCAACTCGCGGTAAAGATGATTGTCCTCACGCAAGGCAATGCGCCGCTCGACGACATCGAAGGGCGTATCGGCCAGGTAGGCCTGGGCGGTTGCACCCGAGGGAAAAAGGACCCGCAGCCGGTGATCCTCGACGACGTTATGTACGGTCGTCTCGATCTCAACGTGAGCGCTCCCGCGACGGAGGGTGACGCGGCTGTCGATTACCAGGTCAACCAGCTCGGGCGAGCGCTGCATACGGTCGAACCGGAACTGCGCGGGTGCCTCCAACACCGTACGCACGCGCAGGCTCGCTTGCAACGGACCGTTGTGGACCACCGCCACCGCGCATCGCGCAGCCGCGGTGCTGAAGACCTGGTCGTTGACAGCCACACCGTGAGCATAGCCGTCGCCCACATCGGCTGCATCCTCGAAGGTCAGCAGCCCGGTGTAAACCTGCCCGCTGCGCTTGTCAGTGAGCGTCAGGGTGCCGTTGGGTGCCACAGCCACGGCCAGGAACGCGTTCTCGATGGTATGGTCACTGGTGGCCAGCGCAGGGGCCATGGGGTGGCGGGTGAGCACGTCGGCGGGGTCGCTGCGCACCCGGAGCGTCGTGTAGCCCAGCGGCGGCAGGTCGAGGTGGAGGGCCACGCGCACCGGCCGCACCTCACGGGCCTGAGGGAAACGATGCGCGAATGTGCGCATCACGGGCAGCGGGGACTCCTGGGCCAGCCGCTGGTACGGCACCTCGCCCGGGTGCGCAGGGTCCGCTGCCGCCCAGATGCGGAACGCGGGCCGCGGCTCTGCATTGAACCCCTCGTGGAAGGCCGGCCACCCGGCCGGGATCTGTAAGGTCAGCTCGATCGGCTCGCTGACGGGACGCGGCAACGGGTTGAAGACAACCACCCGCAGCTCGTTGTCCGCCAGATCCCCCTCTACAGCCGCAGCCAGCGCCCGCGCCGCCGCGCCGGCCTGACCCTGCGCGATCTGCCGGGCCTGGCTGAAACGGTAGCGCATGTCTTCGTGCACCTGGTCGACGCTGCAGCCGCCGATCGAGTCGTGCGGATGGTTCTGCAGCAGCCAGCGCCAGGCGACTTCCAGGAAGCCGTGGGGGACCCCACGGCCCAGTGTGGCATGGGCGAACGCGGCCAGCGGCTCGGCCCAGTGGCAGAGCAGGTTCTCGCACTCGGCGTTGGCCTGCTTGAGCCACACCCGGCTCCCTGTAACACCCCCGGCCAGCCACAACAGGTCGCGATGGATCGCGGGCCGCGCCGGCTCGCGCAACTCGCCTGCCAGGCGCACGCTGATCCCCGCGCTGTCGGCCAGGGCTTCGGCGATGTACTGATCCAGGTCACTGTGGACCATCTCGTGCGGCCCGGCCGGCGCCGCCATCTCGGCGCGCAGGACGGCGTAGGCCTCCCGGTCCCAGCCCTGATGATCCCCACCGTCGAACAGCAGGACCGGCGCTACCTCGGTATGGGAGGCCTCCTGCGCCAGGAAGGCCTGCAGGTCGCGGCGCATCCCGGCCTGGTCGAACTCGTAATCCGGATCGAAGGCGTGGCGCACATTCCCCGCGTAGTCGCAGTAAGCGTAGTTGCCGAAGCGGTAGGCCGGCATCTCCGTGCCATCGGCCCCGCGCCAGATGAAATGACGGACGCCCAATGGATTCGTACCGCGCCACAGGAACGCCATGCGGATGCCGAACCCGGCCAGGATCTGCGGCAGTTGGCTGTTGTGCCCGAAGATGTCGCAGACGAAGCCGGCCGCGGAGGGCCGGCCGCCGAAGCTGCGCGCCACCTGCCGTCCCAGCCGGAGATTGCGCACCAGCGATTCGCCGGAAACCAGGAATTCGTCTGGCATGACGTACCACGGACCGAGCACCAGCCGCCCCTCGCCCACGCGCTGGGCCAGCTCCGCCCGGCGCTCGGGGCGAATCTCCAGGTAGTCTTCGGCGACCACAGATTGCCCGTCAGCCACAAAGGGCCCGGCCAGCTCGCCGCTCCGCCAGCCGGCGAAGATGTCATCCAATGTCTGGACGAGACGGGCGCGGAAGTCCTGGAACGACTGGTACCATTCCCGGTCCCAGTGGCTGCTGAGCACATAGTGACATCGCCGCAGCATGCTCATCCTCCTGAGCGATACAGATGGCAGGCCACCTGGCGTCCGTCGTGCCGGTTGTCGCCGGCCAGCACGGCCAGCGGCGGGCGTTCTTGCCAGCAGATGTCCATGACCTCCCTGCAGCGTTCCGCATACAGGCAGCGCTCGCGGCTGGCCGCAAGCGCGCCGGAGACCACCGCCTCAGGCGCGGCCTTCAGGTCCTCCGACCAGCGCTGGCCCGGATTCGCCACCGGAATGGACTGCATCAACAGCCGCGCATAGGGATGCCGGGGCTCGCTGGTCACCTGCTGAGTGGGACCTTGCTCGACAATGCGGCCCTTATAGAGCACGATAATCTCGCCGCCCAGGTATTGAGCCGTGCTGAGGTCATGGGTGATGAAGAGCGTCGAGATGCCGTAACGCTCGCGGAAATCGAGCAGGATGTTCAGGAAGGAAGCGCGGATACCGGCATCGACCATGGAGACCGGCTCGTCGGCAATCACTAGACGCGGGCGGATCAGATGGATGCGGGCCATCATCACGCGCTGGCGCATGCCCCCGCTGAGCTGGTGCGGGTGCTTGCCGAGCACATCCTCCGGCCGCAGGTCCACCGCCCGCAACGCCTCGTGGATGCGCGCTTGCGCCTCGTGCCGTGGTATGGGCAGCCCCAGGTTGCGGATCGCCAGCTTGAAGACCCGCTCGACGCGGTAGAAGGGGTTGTACACGCTGTACGGGTTCTGAAAGACCCCCTGCACCTCGCGGCGGTACTGGCGCAGCCAGGTGGCATCGCCACCAAAGACATCGCCGCCCTGATACTTCACCCGTCCGTCCGTCGGCCGCTGCAGCCGCAGGATCACGCGGGCCAGCGTCGATTTTCCGCTGCCGCTCTCGCCCACCAGGTTCAGGATCGCGGGCTGCTCGGACAGCGCAAACGAGACGTTGTCCACCGCATAGGTGAGGTGGCTGACGCCAAAGATCTGGCTCACGCCTTGAAGCTCAAGCAGGTTGGCCATCTACCGGCCTCCGTCATAGAGATGGCACGCGACCAGATGCTCGGGCCGTGCCTCCCGGTACGCGGGGACAACCGTGCGGCAGATCTCCATCACGCGCGGGCAGCGCGGGTGGAAACGACAGCCGGCTGGGTAGCTGAACGGGCTCGGTGTTTCGCCTGCGAGGCCAGTCACGCGGCCGCTGCCCTCGACGGGAATGGAACGGATCAGGCCCGCCGCATAGGGATGCAGCGCCGAGCCGAAGACCTCGCGGACCGCACCCACCTCCACGATCCGGCCGGCATACATGACGGCCATACGGTCCACCACCTGGGCGATCACGCCCATGTCGTGCGTAATCAGCATGATGGTGGTGCCGAGCTCGCGGCGGATGCGCTGGAGTTCCTGCAGGATCAGCCGCTGAGTGACGACATCGAGCGCAGTAGATGGCTCGTCAGCAATCAGCAGGGCCGGCTGCATGCTGACTGCCGCTGCGATGGCCACGCGCTGCATCATGCCGCCGCTCAGCTCATGGGGGTAGCGCTCCAGCACATCCGGGCTGAGGTTGGTGAAGGCCAGCGCGCGCTGCGCCGCCGCGAGAGCCTCCGCCATGCTCATGCCGTGCGCCACGAGCGTATCCGTCATCTGCTGGCGCACGCGCAGCACCGGGTTGAGCGCGCTCATCGAGCCCTGCGGGATGTAGGCGACGTGACGCCAGCGAAGCTGGCGCAGGCGGGCGGCCGGCACAGCCAGCAGGTCTTCGGATGCGCCGCCCGGCAGGGACAGCAGGATGGACCCGCCCATCTTGACCACCGGCGGCTCGAACAATCCCAGGACCGAAGTCGCCAGGGTGCTCTTGCCGCAGCCCGACTCGCCCACCAGGCCCAGGATTTCGCCCGCACGCACCTCAAGATTTACCTGATCGAGAATCCCGATGATCGAACGACGGCCAATCAGACCGACCGAAAGATCACGGATCTGGAGAATGCTCGTTGTCATCACGGCTTACCGGTCCTCCACGGTGCCCCGCAGCCGCGGGTTGTACTTCTCTTCCAGGCCCATGTTGATCAGGTTGAACGCGAGAAACATGAGCACCAGCAACACCACCGGCACGAGCATCTGGCCATACAGCCGGGCCCCCAGAAGTCCCTGGGCCAGCCCCTGACCGATCAGGAAGCCGAGCGTCGGCAGCCCACGTGCGCCGAGCCCGATGAGCTGCAGGCCGGCCTCGGTGAGCATGGCGGAGACCACCGCCCCGGCCAGACTGAAGCCCAGGTAGGGCAGCAGGTTGGGCAGCAGTTCGGTGAAGATGATCTGCCAGGTGCCTGCGCCCGTAATGCGGGCCAGGTCGACATAGGGCCGCTCGCGCATGCTGATCACCTGCGCCCGGATTACGCGCGCCACGTAGGGCCAGCCAAATAAGCCGAGCAACAGCGCCATGCTGAGCAGGTTCCAACGCCGGATGTACGCAGCCATGATCAGAAAGATCGGCAAGCTGGGCACCACCAGGAACATGTCGATGAAGGTGCGCAGCCCCGCATCTGTGCGCCCGCCGACGAAGCCGGAGAGAAAGCCCACCGTCACGCCGATGATCAGGGCGCTCACCCCGGCCACCAGACCGATAGCCAGCGACGGCCAGATGGAATTCAGGATCACGGCCACGGCGTCCCGGCCCGCCTCATCGATGCCGAGCGGGTGTTCGGGTGAGGGCAACTGCCAGCGCGGCCAGGTGCCCACTTCCAGCGGGTCCTGGCCGGGGAACAGCCATTGTGCCAACAGCGGCCCGCCGAGCGCGAGAGCTAACAACACGAGAAGCAGCATGATGCCAAAGGTCAGCTTGAAGTTGCTCATTGCGTCACCCTGATTCGGGGATCGAGCAGCGGCAGCGCCAAATCTACGATGAGGCCCGCAAACAGGACGCCCAGCATGGAAATCAGGACGATGCCCTGCATGATGTTGTAGTCGCGCACCGCCATGGCCTTGACGAAGAGCTCGCCCAGGCCGGGGATGCCGAAGACGACCTCGACGATATATGCGCCGTTCAGGGTGGCGCCCAGGGCGATGGCGAGCCCGGCGACCTGCGGCAGGAGCGCAGTGCGGAAGGCGTAATCCTTGAGGATCGTGCCGGGGGCCAGCCCCTTGGCCCTGGCATACACCAGGTAGTCCTCGCCGAGCACGGAGATAATGAGCTGGCGCATCCCCATCGCCCAGGAAGCGCCCCAGACCAGCACCATCGAAAGCACCGGCAGGACCATGTGCTGCAGGACGCTGCTGATAAACTCCCAGGTGAAGGCGCGCTGCAGGTGCGCATCATAAGGCCGGCCGGTGGGCAGCCAGTGCAGCCGATAGCCGAGGAAGACGATCAAGGCCACGGCCAGGAGATAAACCGGCGTAATCTGCAGCAGCGTCAGGACGCCTGCAGCCAGGCTCGCCAGGCGGGTGCGGCGCAGCCAGCCAATGGCGGTGCCGAGCGCGGTGCCGACGCCCCAAGCCAGCAGCATCGAGGTGGTGAACAAACCGATGGTCCACGGCAACTGGCGAAAAATCAGGGTCTGCGCCGGCGTCGGGAAGGCCACGAAGGACGGCCCGAAGTTGAAGCCGCTGAGGACGTTCCGGAAGAAGTAGACGTACTGGACATAGATGGGCAGGTCCAGCCCGAACATGGCCCGATAGCTGGCGACGATCTGCTGCGCTCCTTCGGCCTGGTTTTTGCCCTGGGCCAGCGAAAGCTGTGCGAGCATGATGGAGACCGGGTCGCCGGGCATCAGCCGGAAGAGCAGGAAGGCCAGCGTGATGGCGGCCCATGCTGTCAGGAAGAAGAGCCCGATGCGGCGCAGGAAGTAGTCGCGGACGCCGCGGCGCCGCGCCGCCGCGGTCTGGGCGACCCGTAAACCCGCGGCTGTGGATGCTGTCTGAGCCATGCTGGTCCTCCGTTACTCGGGCAATTGTACGCTGGAAACGTCACCCCTCGCCTCTCCCCCTCCCCTGAAGTGCTGGGCGCGCTTCCGACTCGCACGCCCTTCAGGGGAGGGGGTTTGGGGATGAGGCCCGCTTACTGTGCGGGTTCGATGTACGTCAGGATGTGGCGGAAGAGCGGACCCCAGTACACTAGGGTATTCGCCTTCTCGAAGCCCTGCCAGTACTCGTTGTTGTATGGGATCACGAAGTAGTCGCCAAACAGATTCGCCCAGACGTAATCGCCGTAGACCAATCCGAAGGCCTGCTTGTAAAGCGCCTGGATCGCGGGATCGTCCGGGTTGCCGGCCCGGATTTGCTCGGTTACGTCGATCAAGGCCTGGGGCGCCTTGTACCGATACTGGTTCTGCCCTGAAGCCTCGCCGACCGGCTTGAAGTTCTCAGGCAGCAGGTCCGTGTAGGTCGAGATGGGATCGAACGGCGCAGGGCAAGACCAGCTGAACGAGATGTCGAACGTGCCGCCCTGCCAGTCAGCGATGAAGGTGCCGACCTCTTCGACGCGTACGTCGATCTGGATGCCCAGCGCCTCGGCCTCCTTGGCCATGCCGTCGGCCCACGCGCGCCACTCGGTATACTGCGGCTGGAAGGTGATGGCGGTGAGCTGGATCGGTTGGCCTTCCTTGTTCAGGCGCTTGCCGTTTTCGAGCTTGTAGCCGGCCTCGTCCAGGATCTGCGCAGCCTTGGCCGGGTCGAACTTGCCGATGTCGTACTTGTCGATGTCGGCTGGATCGTAGAAGACCGGCGGCGGGTTGCCCTGGGTCGGGTCATAGGGCCACGGCACCACGTTGGGGTAGCCGGGCGGATCGCCGGTGTTGACGGCCTTCTGACGATCGATCAGCAGGCTCATGGCATGCCGGAAAGCCGGATCATCCAGGGGCTTGACGGTGTGGTTGAAGGAGGCTCGGCGCGGGCAAGGGTCCAGCCCCAGGTACTGCGCGATGTTCGGATTGGTCTGCATCGCGGTCTTGACCGGCGCATTCTCGAGACTGCCCAGATCATAGTTGCCCTGCTCCCACTCAAGCGTGGACAGATCCTGCTTCGGCGCCTGCGTCCAGACCATATACCTGGGCGCCGGCATCTTCTCCTTGTTCCAGTAGTCGTCGCGGCGCTCCCAGATCACGACGCGGGTCTCGTTGTTGGTGCTCACGAGCTTGTACGGACCGGAGAAGACGGCGTTTGGGTTCGTGAACTCGGTGGGGTCCTGGCCCTCCCAGATGTGTTTGGGCAAGACGTAGAAGCCGTTGATGAACTGCTGGTGGAAGCGAAAATCGGGTTCTTTGAGCGTGAAGACCAGCTTGTCCGTGCCCTCGGCCTTCACGTTGTCCACCGAGCGCTCCAGACCGACGCCGCCGGCGATCGTCGCCATGTTCTCGATGTAGTAGTTGACGGTGAAGATCCAGTCATCCACTGTCAGCGGTGTGCCGTCATTCCAGTTGGCGCTGTCGACGATATTCAGCGTAAACGTCTTGCCGTCCTCGGAGTACTCCCACGACTTGGCGAGGAACGGGAAGAGGTTCGTGTTGTCATCGCGGTAGAATGGCAGCTCGATGGCGACCTGGAAGAAGCCGGAAGCGTTGTTATTGTTCGGGGCGAAGGGATTGAATGCGTCCCAGATGTCGGAGCTCGGCACCTGGTGGCCGACGATATAGGTCTCGTTCCGCGGCAGGTCGCCGTATACCAGTTTGGCGGCCGGTGCGGCCGCTGCCTCTTCGGGCGCTGCGGCGGGCTCGGCCGGCTGTTCGGCTGCCGGTGGGGCCGGCGCCGGAGCAACAGGGGTGCACGCGGCCAGCATGGACAAAACCATCAGAACACTGAGGATTACCAGGAGCTTGTTGCGCATTTGCCTGCCTCCTTGAATCTGCGCAAGAACGCGTCTGCACGCACACGGTGAGACAACCAGCTAAGTATTCTTAAGATTCGCACCTCCTTCATCCTCCGGCGGCTGTACGCCGCCGCTCGATGCCCGCCGCACCAGGCGAACCGGCAAGCGCACGAAAACCGGTTCGGCCTGCTTGCCTTCTGCCTGCCGGATCAGGGCCTCACAGGCCCGATGGCCGATCGCGAAGCCATCCTGCGCGATGCTCGTGAGAGGAACCTCGAGGCCAGTACAGTAGTCGGAGTCGTTGAAGCCCACGACGGCCAGGTCCACGGGCACGCGCAGCCCGGCCTGCCGTGCGGCCACGATGACCTGGTAGGCGATGAGGTCATGAAGAGCAAAGATAGCGGTGGGGCGCTCCGGGTCCTGCAGGCACGCGGCGATGAAAGCCATCTGCGCAGTCTCGAGCGCCAAGTAGCCCAGGCCGAGTTCGGCAATCGGCCCTTCGCGCCCGCGTGGCAATCGGAGGGCCGGCAGGGGTTCTAGCCCGGCCTGGCGCATGGCCGCCTCATAGCCACCCTGGCGTTCGGCAATCGACGTGCTCTCATCGCTGGAAGTCAGAAAAGCAATCCGCCGGTGGCCGAGGTCGAGCAAGTGCTGCGTGGCCAATACAGCTCCAGCGTGGTTGTCGCAGCCGACGAAAGAGGCAGCCAGGCCAGGCAGATATCGGTCGACCTGGACCACTACATGGCCGCGCGTTACTAATCGCGCCAGGTGGATCGCCTCAGTTGCCTCTCCGGTTGGCCAGACAATGTAGTTGCAAAGCCCGGCCTCCTCGAGTCGAGCCAACACGCTGTTCGTGCTGCGACCGCCCACCGCAGGATCCACAAGGATCACCTGATAGCCGTGCACGTCGGCCGCGGCGTGGATGCCGGCGTAGATGCTTGCGGGCAGCGGGTCGCGGCTGAAGTTGACGACAAGCGCGATAAAGCGGCTCAACGCGCCGCGCTCGCGTGCGGCCGCAGCGAAACTACCCTTGCCCGCCCGCCGGATCACCAGGCCTTCGTTTTCGAGGGTCTGCAGCGCCTGCCGGATAGTATTGCGGCTCAGTTGGGACGCCTCACAGAGCGCGGCTTCGGAAGGGATACGCCGGGACGCAGGCCACTCGCCGGTGAGAATCAGGCGGCGGATTTCCTCGGCAACCTGCTGGTGCAGAGGCACATGGCTATCACGATCGACACGCAACATATTGTCATCCGTATCGCAGGCACAGCACAGGGGCAAATGTTGGTACCAGTACCATCAAGTAGCTACAGCCTATCACAGTTGGAGTTGCGCGTCAATACCCCAATCAGCGTGATTTCATTTTCCTCTTGAGATGAGCGGCACGAATTGAGATGAGCGGCACGAACGAGATCGAAGTGCTGGCAGACGGCCAAGTCACCATCCTCTCGGAGCGAGGCCGGTACGAACCTGTGCATCGAACGCAGGAATGCACGGATCCCCCTGCCCGGCGAGATCACCTGCCACGCGCGCGCAGGCAACTGGGTGCGGAGCGAGACGCCGGGCGGCGGGGGCTATGGCCCCGAGGATGAACCGGCAGTTGCGATGATCGCTAAGGACGCTCGCTGAAATCCGCCATCCGCGCCACCGCCTCGCCCAAGGTGTCCCGCGCATCGCTCCACCGGGCATCGAGGAGGCGCCCTGCGGCAACCAGGACCGGCACCCCCATCGTGAACGGGATGATGACCTGCAAGGCCGGATTGCCCAGCAGCATCTGCGAGAGCGCCATGCCCGCATATGCGACGAGCGGCAACGCAGCCGTCGCGAATGTGAGCGAAGCGAGGGGCCGCAGCGCGACCCACCGCTCGAACAGCCGGTAGAACATATAGACGGTGAACGTCGTCAGCACCCAGCCGGCGAAGTTCTGCACCGGAATGCCGAAGTAGGGCCCGCCGTCATGCCAGATCCACGCCTGCGCGCCCGGCCCGGAGAGGATGACATCCACCGAGAGGTCCCACGCGGTCATGACCAGGCTGCCGACGAGTGCCAGCCAGGTGAGGCGGCTAAGGCGTGCCCCGGTCGCGAGCGGCCGGCCCGCCACCAGCAGGTTGGCAATCACGTAGCTGGGGTAGATCATCATGAACCAGGCGATAGGTATCAGCAGCGGCACATGGCCCAGCTTGGAGCCGAGCACGTCCGTGTAGTGATATGGCCCATAGATCGCCCCCGTCGCCACGCCGACCTGCTCGAAGCCCCAGGAGACCACCGCGCTGATGGCGAAGAAAGCCAGCATGTGCCGCCAGCCGAGCGCATAACAGGCATGAAACAGGCTGAAGAACATGAGTGCCAGGGTCGGGAGGGCCACGCCCCCTGGGGCGGGCAGGCCCAGCAGGGGCGCCACGAGCGATCGGTAGAGAAAGAGGGCCAGGCACAACAGGGCCAGACCGAGCACGCTTCGTCGAACCATATGCACCTCCCGCTGAATCGAGGACGCTGCCATCATACACTCAGCGGCGAAAACGCGCCAGCATATCACACTGCTTCGAATTCGGCCTTTCGGCCTATTGTGTATTCGGCAATTTTGTGATAGAATATGTTTATTGCGGGAAAAACGGATTGACAAATTGGTGGTCTAGCGGGTACGCTTCTGGTAAGCGCGGAAGGAGTTCACCCGACCATGGACCCACAGACGCTGGCTCTGCGGCTTATCTCGCTGCCCGATGAGCCTGCCCAGCACGCATTCCTCGCAGAGCATGCCGCCCTCCTGGACGACCAGTTCGCCGGCGCACTCAAAGCGCAGGCCGACAACCTTCGCCACTCCGATGTACAACGGTCCCTGCATACAGCCAGACTTCTCTGCACCCTGCCTTCGTACTCAGGCAACCCATGTCACCGGGCCTTGGGTCTGTTAGCCGAGGCCAACGCACTCTCGATCGGCCTGGGCCAGTACGCGCGCGCGGTCGGCCTCTACGATGAAGCCGTCGAGGTCTACCGGGTCCAGGGGAGAGTTGTTGAGCAGGCCACTGCCCAGATAGGCAAAATCTACTCATTGGCCAATCTTGGACGCTACGATGAGGTCTGGGCCACCGGGGAAGCCGTCGCGCAGGTCCTCAAGGCCCACGCCCGATGGCTCCAGCTCGGCGGATTGATGGTGAACCTGGCGATCGTCCATGGCCGCCAGGGCGATGATGTGCATGCGCTTGCCATGTTCGAGCAGGCGCGCGAGTACTACCTGATGACCGGCACGGAGGGCCAACAGGCCCTGCCGTGGATCGACCACAATCGCGCCATCGTCCTCCGCAACCTGGGCCGGTTCGAGGACTCCATCCAGGCCAGCCTGGCGTCGCAACAGGTCTTCACCGACCTGGGCCAGCAGGTCGAAGTGGCGCGCTCGCGGCAGAATCTGGCCCTGACCCACTTCGTGCTTGGCCAGCATAACGAAGCCCTGGCGCTCCTGACCGAAGCGCGCGCGATCTTCCTGGCAGACGGCCGCGAGCGCGACGCGCTCCTGGTCGACCTGTTTACCAGCGACTGCCTGCTGCAACTGCGCCGGTTTGACGACGTGCTCGAAAAGTGCCGGCAGGTCCGCGCGCTGTTCACCGACCTCGGGACGCGCTTCGAGGTCGCCCAGGCGATCCTCAAGGAAGCCACCGCGTATGCCGGGCTGCGCCGGTACACGGAGGCTTTCGCCTCGATCCGCGAAGCACGCGGGCTGTTCGACGCGGAGAAGAACCCCGTATGGGTCGCATACGCCGACCTCGAGGCCGCGGCCGTGCTGCAGGCGCAGGACCGGCACGACGAAAGCCTGGTCCTCGCGCAGGCCTGCGCGGGGACGTTCCACGCGCATAATCTGCCGGTCGACCGGGCCCGAGCCATGCTGGCAGCCGGCCGCGCGCTGGTGGGCCGGCAGCAGTATGCCCGCGCGACGGAGCTGGTGTCCGAGGCGCTGGCCTGCGGGAAAAGCCTGCGCATCCCGGACCTGGTGTACCGGTGTCACCACCTGGCGGGCACAATCGCGGCCGCGCAAGGCCAGGCTCAGGCCGCGATGGATGCGTACGACCGGGCCATCGGCGTGGTGGAGAGCCTGCGCGGGCGCATCATGGTGGAGTACCGGGCTGGCTTCCTCGAGGACAAAGGGGCCCTGTACGAAGACATCATCGACCTCTGCCTGGACCAGGGCCTCTGCGAGCGCGGCCTCCAGTACGCGGAGCGGGCCAAGTCGCGCGCGCTGCTGGACCTGCTGGCCTATCGCCTGAACCTCGAGATCCGGCCGCGTGCGCCTGCAGACGTGCCGCTGATCGAGCGGCTGGCGGCGCTGCGCAGCGAACGCGACCGGCTCTACCGCCGCTGGGACACGGAAGCCGGACTCGAAATCCGCGGCAGCGCTGCACCGGACGATGAAGCGCACCAGCTCGGGAGGGACATCCTCGACCTCGAGCGACAGATCACGGAGCTATGGCACACCCTCCTCGTCCGCCATGCCGACTATGCGTGCGACGCAGCGCTGTGGTCGGTCCATACCGAGCCCGTACAGCCGCATCTCGGCGGCGATACGGTGCTCATCGAGTACTTCACCGTTCACCGGCAGTTTGTTGCCTTCCTGGTGACGCGCGACCGGATCGAGGCGCGGCGGCTGCCCTGCGGCCCGGACCAGATCCAGGATGTGGTCCGGCTGCTCCAACTCAATCTCCAGGCCAACGTTGCGCAGGGTCCCGGCGCACGCGGCGACCTGGCGGACAACGCGCAGCGGCTGCTCCGGCAGCTACACGACCTGCTGGTTGCGCCGCTGGCCGATCTCCTGGCGCCGCGCGAGCACTGGCTCATCGTGCCGCACGGCCCGCTGCACTACCTGCCGTTTCACGCGTTCCACGACGGCAGCGCATACCTCCTGGAGCGGCACACCATCAGCTACCTGCCCGCGGCCAGCCTGCTGCGCTTCTGCACGGACGCGCGGCAGGCGACCGGGGAGCGGGCCGTCTTCGCGCACTCCCTGCGTGGCCGCCTGTCGCATGTGCTGGCGGAGTCGGCGGCGCTGGGCACGCTGCTCGGCGCACGCACGTTTGTCGATGACGAGGCGACCGTGGACCGGCTGCGCGAAGTGGCCCCGCAGTGCGACATCCTGCACGTGGCCGCGCACGGCGACTTCCGGCCCGACAACCCGCTCTTCTCCGGCCTGGCGCTGGCCGACGGCTGGCTGACGACGCTGGACATCTTCAGCCTGCACCTGAACGCCGGGCTGGTGACGCTCAGCGCGTGCCAGACTGGGGAGAGCGTGATCGGCGGGGGAGACGAGCTCTTCGGCCTGATGCGGGCGTTCCTCTACGCCGGCGCAGCCTCGCTGGTCCTGAGCCTGTGGCCGGTCGAGGACCATGCGACGGCAGACCTCATGACCACATTCTACCGGGAGCTGGCAGCCGGGCGGTCGAAGGCCGCCGCGCTGAGGGAGGCTCAGCTCAGCCTGGTGCAAGGTTCCGACCCGGCCCGCGAGCCCGCGGACCGGGCGCGCGCACACCCGTATTTCTGGGCGCCGTTTTTCCTGGTCGGTCACAGTGGACCCCTCGGATAGGAAAGCAAGGAGGATGAGCCCATGAAGCGTATTGCAGTCCTCGGATTGTTGCTGGCCGCGGTTGCTATGATGATTGTGGCGTGCGTCCCACCGCCGGCGGCTGCGCCAGCAGCTGCGCCAGCAGCTGCGCCGGCTCCTGCCCAAGGAGAAGAAGCGAAGCGACCGACAATCACCACCTCAGATTGCGTCGATAGTATAGGAATCCAGATAACCCAGACCCCATATCCTGCGTCTGCTGAAGAAGTGTCCCGCGACGCATGCTTCTTGCCGCACCAGTTGATCGTATACGGTACCCGGCGATGCATCGACAAAGTTCACGCCAGGTCCGAAATGCAGGAGCTAAAACTCTCACAGCTCAGGGAGATCGTGCTGCAGGGCGCCGACAGAAACTGTCCCTGGGACCTCGGACCGGACCGGTTCAAGGAAGATACGAGCAACGATACTAGCGTTGTGATGCGGTTGTATCGAAGCGACACCGATGTCAGTGTGCAGAATCTGATCATGACCGCGCTGGGGGCGACCAGGGAGGAGAAATGCCTGAGCATCACAGAGCCCAACTACCTGATCGGTGATCCTGGAACCCTGAAAGGATCCCCCTGGATTCCGGTGGGCAGTCCGGATCAGGGCGATCCCACACCGGCGCCTATCAGTAGCTTCCCCACGCAGCCGGCTTTCCCAGCCATCGGCCTGAGCACACCAGCAACGACAGGGGGTAAAGGTGTGCGGGTCGGGGTCTTCGATACGGCACCGACAGCCTTTGCTGTTGGTCCGGGGACATCCTGCAATGTCACCGTTGAAATCCCAGACGCAGGACACGAGATCGGCATGCGTGTGACAGGTCTCGAGTCATCAGCGTCCGTGGCTTCGCCACCCGCTATCGCGGCGGATCACGGTCTGTTCGTAGCGGGCCTGGTCAAGGCAGTTGCGCCGGAGGCTGATGTGCAGTTGTACCGGGTGCTGAACGAGTACGCCGTAGGTGACATATTCACAATGATGGAGGCCATCAAGAACTTCATCTGTACGGGTCAGCCAGATCACTCAGTAGTGAACCTGAGCCTGGGGCTGCACTGGTATGACGAAGGGTACCTGTTTAGCTTCGATCCTGGAGAGGGGGAGTTACTACAATGGTTGGATACCGCTCAACTACCTGAGCGCTTGCTCGAGAGGTTCAAGGCATACCAGATTCCCATCTCTATGGCCGCGAGAGTGACAGTCACCACCGCAGGAAGCGCCTGGGAGGTCGATGATAACGGTAAGCAGTATCTGGTGAAAATGGAAGGTGAGAAGATGCTGGTGCTGGATAAAGCCAGAACGGGCCAATGGCCGCTGGAAAGGTGCGGCGAGTGGACTTCAGACCTGACGCATATCGTGACTCTCTGGGACTTGCTCAATGCAGCGAAGGAGTTAGGGGTCGTGGTCGTGGCGGCGGCAGGCAATAATGCCAACAACGCAGTCGGGGCCACAGAGAGTGCCGATGTCCCCGCTGCCTGGCCTAACACCATCGGTGTGGCGGCCACCAACGTCTATGGCACGGGATTGGCCTGCTTCTCAAACGTGGGGAATGTATGGGCTCCAGGCGGCGAAGGTGTGACCAGCCCATCCAACACCGAATGCAAGCCGCAATTCAAGACCTGCAACGCAGCCGGAGATTGTGCTGACTACGGCCTGGTTAGCCTGGGAACCGAATCCAGCACAGGCTACTGGTACTGGGCCGGCACATCGTTCGCGGCGCCGCTCGTCAGCGGCCTGGTTGCCAGGTGCCTGCAGGAAGCAGACGATGCCGGCGCTGCGTGGCCCGCGGCGAACGCACCTTCCAAGGTATGGGCAGCCATCCAGGGGGGCGCAGCAAGTCATGGCGGCGTGATCCACGTGGGCGACACATTGGCGAATTGCAAGTAACACAAAACGCATCGACCTGTCATGGCCCTGATGTATAATCAGGGCCATGTACTACTCACCTCCTACCCTCAAACAGGCCGATCCCCAGCTGGCCGGGTCGGCGCAGGAACTGCTGCGCTCCACCGCGCGCACGCTGGTCATCGCATCGCTGGGCCTGCTGGCCGTGGCGCTGGCGCTGATGTGGGTCAAGCCGCCCGCGGACCTCGACGTGACCGCGATCCCGATCCTCGTGCTGGCCGCGCTGGCAGGCATCGTCGTGCTGTGGCTGCTCGACCGGCAACTGCTGCTGGCCGTGATCGTCTGGCAGGTTGCGCTTGCGGCGCTGCTCTGGCTCGCCATCGTCCAGTTCCGGGAGCCGATGCTGGCCTTCTTCTACGCGCTCTTCCCGCTGCTGGCCGCGGTAACGCTCGGCTGGCCCGCCGCGCTGGTCGCAGAGGTTGGCGTCGTGGCTGTGGTCTGGTGGCTCAGGCTGGGCAACGCAGGCGCGGCGCTCCCGGCCAGCCACGCGCGGGGCATCCTCATCGGCGGCCTCATCACCGGCGCGTTGGGCTGGGCTGCCGTGCGCGCGCTGCACACCGTCACCGAGTGGTCTATCTACAGCTTCCACCAGGCGCAGGAACGGCTGGAGGAGGCGCGCAACCAGCGCGTCGAGTTCCGGCAGACCGAGGAGGACCTGGTGCAGGCGAACCGGGAGCTGGCCCGGCTGTCCGACCGGCTGAAGGCGATGTACCAGGTAGCCGAGGACGCGCGACGGACGAAGGAGGAGTTCGTCGCCAACGTCAGCCACGAGCTGCGCACCCCGCTCAACATGATCATCGGGTTCAGCGAGATGATCACACAGGCGCCCCGTGTGTATGGGCAGGACGTGCCGCCCGCGCTGCTGGCCGACATCGCGGCCATCCAGCGCAACAGCCAGCACCTGGCCCGGCTGGTCGACGACGTGCTCAACCTGAGCCAGGTCGAGGCCGGCCGGATGGTGCTGACGAAGGAATGGGCGTCGCTGCCCGAAATCGTGGAGGCCGCGTGCATCGCAGTGCGCGCGCTGTACGAGTCCAAGGGCCTGTATCTGCGCACGCACATCCCGGCGGACCTGCCGCCCGTTTTCTGCGATGCCACACGCGTCCGTCAGGTGGTGCTCAACCTCATCAGCAATGCAGGCCGTTTCACGCAGCGAGGCGGCGTCGAGGTAACCGCGTGGGCCGAGGGCGGGCATGTGACGGTATGCGTCACGGACTCCGGCCCCGGCATCCGCCCCGAAGACCAGGGCCGCGTGTTCGAGCCGTTCCAGCAGGTGGACGCGTCGCTGCGGCGGGAGCACGGCGGCACGGGCCTGGGCCTCACCATCAGCAAGCGGTTCGTGGAGATGCACGAGGGGAAGATGTGGCTGGAGAGCCCGGCGCATGCCGGCCGTGGGCCGGATGACGGCGAATCTGACGGCGGGCCGGGCACCCGCTTCTGCTTCACCCTGCCGCTGGACACGCCCGCGTCGGTCCTGTCCGCGCACACGGCGGGCAGCGTCCGCTGGCTGAACCCCTACCAGACCCACGAGGAGCGCACGCGCCAGTCCAAGGCGCCTCTGGGCCCGCTGGCCCCGCGCTATGTGATGGTCGAGCCAGGCACACGGCTGGTCCAACGGTTCCGCGAGGCGTTGGGCGAGGCGGAGGTGGTGCAGGCGGTAACGCTGGCCGAAGGGCGCCGCGAACTGGAGCGGTCGCCGGCCCGCGCACTCATCATCAATGCGGCCGCACTGCCCGACGGTCAGCCGGCTGCTGAGGATCTGGCCGGGCTGCCCTACAACACACCGGTCCTGGTGTGCTCGCTGCCCGAAGAGGACGAGGCGGCGCGCGACATGGGGGTCGTGCGCTACCTGGTCAAGCCCATCACGCGCGAGGCGCTGCTCGCCGCGCTGGCCGAACTCGGACCGGACGTGCATAACATCCTGCTGGTGGATGACGAGCCCGAGATCCTGCGGCTGTTCACGCGCGTGCTCTCATCGAGCGAGCGCGGGTATCACGTCTGGCGCGCGAACGACGGACAGCGCGGCCTGGACCTGCTGCGTCAGCGGCGGCCCGATGCGGTGCTGCTGGACCTGATCCTGCCCGGCCTGGACGGGTACCGCGTGCTGCGCGAGAAGCACGCGGACCCCGAACTGCGCGACATCCCGGTCATCATCATCTCGTCACGCGATCCGGGCGGGCAGCCGGTCGTGAGCGACCAGATGACGATCACCCGCGCGGGCGGGCTGTCGCTGCGCGACCTCGCACGCTGCGTGGCGGGGGTGAGCGAGGCGCTCGCGCCGCGGGGACGGGCAAGAGAATAGGACACCGAATCATGGATCATGCCACGAACCTGGCCGCCCTCAACCTCTCCATCGCGGCCCGATCCTACTGGGTGGGATTGCAGGCACTCGAGCTGGGTGCCCACACAACCGACAACCCGATTGCGCCCCAGAAGGCCGAGTCGGCCCGGCGTGAGCTGGAATCCACGCTCGCTGCCATCGAAAAACTAACCGCAACAGCAGGGCTGGAATGGCAGCCTATTCCGATCGACCGCCTCCTGCGGACGCAGGTCGGGCGTCTGCGCGATTCGTTGTATTATGCCAGCCCGGCAGCCCTGGAAGGCTTCGGGACGGTCGATCTCCTGGCCGCCGATTACCTGTCTGCGTGGAGCCAGGCTGCCAACCCGATGATCGATGTCCTGGAAGACGCAGTCGAAGGCAGGACGGGCAAAGCGCCTGCACCTGGCGAGCGTGACGGCGCCGGATGCGATCCGCCCAAGCTCTCGGCCCACCAACGGCCGGCCCTGACCGGTTTCGCCCGCGCGGTTGCATCCCACCTGCTGCTGTTCAGGGCGCGCGGGCAGGCGGCGCTGCCCCCGAGCCATCCGACCATTGCGTCGCCCTACGACAGGGCCGCGCTCCTGGAGATGCTCGAAGGCGCATCACGCTTGCAGGCGCACTTGCACACGCTCACATCCGCCTTTGCGCTCAATGTACCCCTGGGGGCGACTGCGGCCACCCTCGTGCAGAGATCGATGCATGATGCACTCGCATGCCTGGGGCAGCTCGCCCCTCTGGCCGGCGCTCAGAATGAGGACTGGCCGGTCTCGTGCGCCAGACTGTGCGTGCTTGCAGCCCAGCACCAGACGCTGGCCCTCAACCTGGCCTGACACCCTGCGACCAGGGCGGTTTCAGAGTGCATCAGGTGAACCCACCCGGCAACTGAAGTTGCGGCTACCGTTGCGAAGTCTGCCTTCGCAGACTGGAAACTAACCGACGCAGGTCGGTTTTGCAGTGGTAGCCGCAGTTTCAACTGCCAGGCAGAAGGCACGAGTGCAACATGATTTCGCCCTGCCCTGCGACTTGTTTTGGTTTGCAGCCAGACTGTGATAGAATATAATTTGGCATAGGGGATGGGGCTCCCCGGGATTACCTATCCAGAACGTCGCAAGACTGATAGCCTCTACCAGGGTCCATATCTTGGTAGAGGCTGTTTCATTCTTCAGGCCCCATTCAATCCATGTGGAGGCACATACATGACCACTGAAATCATCGAAATCCTGGCCCGCGAAATCCTGGATTCGCGCGGGAACCCGACCGTGGAGGTCGAGGTCTGGCTGGATGACGGCACGCACAGCCGGGCCGCAGTGCCTTCGGGTGCATCCACCGGCATTCACGAGGCGCTGGAGCTGCGGGATGGCGACAAGGGCCGCTATGGCGGCAAGGGCGTCCTCAAGGCCATCGAGCACGTCAATGACGAAATCGCCGAGGCGCTGATCGGCATGGACAGCCTGGACCAGATCGGAGTAGACCAGGCGATGCTGGAGCTGGACGGCACACCCAACAAGAGCAAGCTGGGCGCCAATGCCATTCTCGGCGTCAGCCTGGCCGTGGCCCGCGCGGCTGCCGAGGCAAGCGGCCTGCCGCTCTATCGCTACCTCGGAGGTGTGGGCGCACGCACGCTGCCCGTGCCGATGATGAACATCATGAACGGCGGCGCGCATGCCAACTGGCAGGGCACCGATCTGCAGGAATTCATGATCGCGCCCGTCGGCGCGCCGACCTTCTGCGAGGCGGTGCGTTGGGGCTCGGAGACCTACCAGGCGCTCAAGTCCGTGCTGAAGAGCAAGGACTATTCGACCGGCGTCGGCGATGAGGGCGGGTTTGCGCCCGCGCTCAGCACGAACGCAGAGGCCGTCGAGCTGATCCTGGCGGCCATCGAGAAGGCCGGTTACCGGCCCGGCGAGGACATCTGCCTGGCGCTCGATCCTGCATCCAGCGGGTTCTACGAGGATGGCCTGTACCACCTGCGCACGGAAGGCCGCAAGATAACGTCCGCCGAGATGGTGGCCATGTACGACGACTGGACGCGCAAGTATCCCATCGTCGTGCTCGAAGACGGCCTGGCCGAGGATGACTGGGACGGCTGGAAGCTGCTCAACCAGACCATCGGTGAGCGAATCGAGCTGGTCGGCGACGATCTCTTCGTCACCAACGTCGAACGCATCAGCCGCGGCATTGCAGAAAAAGCAGCCAATGCGGTGCTCATCAAGCTGAACCAGATCGGCAGCCTGACCGAAACCATCGATGCCATCCAACTGGCACATAAGGCAGGCTGGGGCGCGATGGTTTCGCACCGCAGCGGCGAGACCGTGGACAGCTTCATCGCAGACCTGACGGTAGCCATGGGCACCGGGCATCTCAAGACCGGCGCGCCGTGCCGCTCGGAGCGGGTGGAAAAGTACAACCAGCTCATGCGGATCGAGGAAGAGCTGGGCGATGGCGCAATCTATGCCGGGCGCAAAGGTTTCGTGCGCTAAAGACGCAGCAGGAGGGTTGTGCCGCAGGGCATAGCTGTTCAAACCAAGAGGGGATGAGGCTCCCCATCGGGGCGCAAGCTCCGATCGTCGCAAGACTGATGGCCTCTACCGGTGCAGGCATGTGCTCGCTGGTAGAGGCCGTTTTTATCTGCACAGCCGGATGTGAGGAACAGGATGATGATCGAGCAACCCAAACAAGATGAAGCCAAGACCGAGCAGGAAGCGCCTGCGGCCAAGCGGAACGAGGAGGGCCTCGGCCGGAATGTGGTGGCCCTGGGTTGGGTGGCCTTCTTCGGCGGCCTGGCGCAGGACATGATCCAGCCGCTCCTGCCCACTTTCTATACCTCGGTGCTGGGGCTGAACAAAGAATTCGTCGGCCTCATCGAGGGATCGCTGACCACCGTGGTCAGCCTGATGAAGATCGGCGCGGGCTATCTCTCGGATGCCCTGGGCCTGCGCAAGGCCATCGTCTTCATCGGCTATGCGCTCTCCGCGCTGGCGCGCTTTTCGCTGGGGTTCGCCGGCAGTGGGGCCGCAGTCTTCGGGCTGCGCATGACCGATGGCGTCGGCAAGGGGCTGAAGGATGCGCCGCGCGATGCCCTGGTGGCCGGTTCAGCGGGCGGGCGCAAGCTGGGCTTTGCCTTCGGGGTCCAGCGCATGCTGGACACGCTCGGCTCGGTCGCCGGGCCGCTGATTGCTTACGGGCTGCTGCGCATATGGACCGACCATCCGAACAAATACCGCGAGGTGTTCCTGGTGGCCGGCGTGGTCGCCGCAATTCCCCTCCTGATCATCGGCCTGGTCGTGCGCGAGCGCAAGGGTGCCGTGACCAAGCAGCGTCCGTCGTTGGACGTGCTGAAAGGCCCGTTTGCAGGTTTTCTCATCGTGATGCTGCTCTTCACGCTCGGTAACTCTTCGGATGCCTTCCTGATTCTGCGCGCGGAGGATGTCGGCGTGGCTGCCGTCATGATTCCGGTGGTCTATGCGCTCTTCAACCTCGTATCGGCGCTGGCGGCCATCCCGGCCGGCCAGCTTTCCGATCGGATCGGCCGGCGGCGGACCATCACGATGGGGTGGGCAGTCTACGGGCTCGTCTACCTCGGTTTCGCGCTGGCACAACGCGCCTGGCTCATCTGGGTCCTGTACGCGCTCTATGGCCTGTACTATGCCCTGACCGAAGGTTCAGCTAAGGCGATGATCGCAGAGCTGGTGCCCGATGCGCGCCGCGGTGGGGCCTATGGGCTGTATAACGCCTCGATTGGGGTAATGGCGCTGCCGGCCAGCGTGCTGGCCGGCGCGCTCTGGACGCGCGTCGGGCCAGCCGCGCCCTTTGCCTTCGGCTCGGCCATGGCCATACTGGCAACTGTGGCCCTGTACCTCGTGCCGCGCACAGCGTCGCACGCCGCTTGAGGCCAGCCGCGGCGGAGACAGGTGACTATCCGGTCCGCAGCGGTGATGTCAAAGTGACACTATGATGTCGTCAAACAGGCTATCGCCGCGAGCCAGCCGTAGATTACGAGAATTGATTGCATTTGGGCTTACGCATCGCATGTGCTATAATCGGTACAATTGAAAAAGGGATGAGGCTCCCACCGGGCGCGGCCCGGTTGTCTTTTGACTGATAGCCTCTACCAGTGCATGAGCACGCTGGTAGAGGCTTTTTTGTTCGGGCGGATCGGGGCTGCATGACAGGCAATACGGTGGCCGTCGAGAGAACGGGCAAGACCATCACCATTCCCGAGGACGACCTGCGCCGCGGCGACGTGCTGCTGCTGCAGGCGGGCGACCTGGTGCTCGCGGATGTCAGACTGGTCGATGCAGCCGGCCTGGAAGTGGATGAGTGGGCGCTGACCGGCGAAATCGCGCCGGCAGCCAAGAACGTCAGCGACGAGGATGTCTTCATCTACCGCGGCAGCCGGGTCACCCGCGGAAGCGGCAGGGGCATCGTGGTCGCCACCGGCCCGGACACGGAGTACGCGGAGCTGCTGAGGCAGCCCTGGCAGCGGGCCACGCGGGAAGCGCCCCCCCTGCTCAAGGGCCGCTATCTTGTCCTGCCGCTCCTGCTGCTGTTGCCGGCCACGGTGCTCGCTTTGCGCCAGCAGGTCGTCCCCACCGTGGTCGGTGTGGGGGCCGGGCTGTTGCTCATCTCGGCGCTGGTCCTGCAGAACGGCCCGCTGTTCAGGCATCTGCTGGTCGAGAGCAGCGCCAGTATCCTGGCGCGGCGAGGCGTGCGTATCCACGATCCCGCGGCCCTCGATGTCCTGGGCCGCCTCGACCTGGTCTGCTTTGACAAAACCGGCGTCCTGACGACGCAGGCCCTCGAGGTGAAACAGGTACACTTTGCAGACGCGGCGCCGGCGCCGGCATGGTTTTCGTCCGGCAGCGAGCTGGCTGCCCTCACGGGCGTGGGCTGCGCGTTGTGCAACGATGTCATGTTCAGGGAACGGCTGGAACAGGCCGATCCGATCGACCAGGCCCTGGTGGCGTTCGCCGCACGCGCCGGCTTCAAAATTGCGGAGCTCGCCGGACAGTATCGCCGCATGTATGACAAGCCGTTCGACTCGGAAGCACGCTACATGGCCGCCGGCTTCGAGCACGATGGCCAGGCGCTCTACTTCGTCAAGGGCGATCCGGAAATCATAGTGCAGCTCTGCCAGAGCTACCGGACAGCGGCGGGCGCCGAGCAGAAGACCGACCTGCACTTCCATCGCTTCATCCGGACCACCATCGAAGCCATCACGCACGAAGGCAATATCGTCATTGCGCTGGCCTGCCGCGTCGGCGCAGCAGCGGTCCCGCCTGAGCGCCATAGCTTCTTGTGCCTGATCGAGCTGGAGAACCCCCTGCGGCCGTCACGTTCATCGACGAACTGGCCTCTTTCAGCCCGAAGACCGTGAGCATGGTCAGCACCGTCGTGCCCGATAATCCGGCCCTCCGCACCTTCAAGATCGTGCGGCGGCCGGCTGACGGGCTCGCGTATGCGCTGTCGATCGCCGAGAAGCACCGCCTGACGTACAGCCAGCTCAAGGAGCGCATCCAACCATGAAGGTCTTCCTCATGTACCGGGACCGCGACTTCGACCGGGAGCACGCACGGCTTGCCCACGCGGCCACGCTCATCCAGGACCTGGAAGAAGCATGACCGGTGGCTGGGCATCTTTGGCCGCCATCCCAGCGGCATCCTCTCCGGCTCCGTCAACCTGCTGGAGATGTATGTCGAGCTGCTTGGCAGGCTCAAACAGATTGCCGACGAATATGCCGGACAATTCCAGTCCGAAGGCTTCAGCCGCTTCTTCAGCATGATCCAGCAGGAGCTCGACGACGAGTACTTTGCCAGCATCCAGACTCACCTCAAGGCGCTGCGGTTCCGCAGCGGCGTCCTGATGAGCGCCAGGCTGGGCCAGGGCAATGAAGGGACCGGCTATGTCCTGCGCAAGCCGAATGACCCGGATGGGCACTGGCTGAAGCGCATCCTGCCCACGGGCGGCCCGGTCTACACTTTCAGCATCCATCCGCGCGACGAACACGGCGGCCGCGCGTTGGCAGACCTGAAGGACCGGGGCCTGAACCTGGTGGCGAATGCCGTAGCTCAATCTGCCGATCATGTCGACAGCTTCTTCAAGATGCTCAGAATCGAATTGGCATTCTATGTCGGCTGCCTGAACCTGCATGAGCAACTGGCACCATGGGGCAGCCCAACCTGCTTCCCCGTGCCCCTGACAGCCCAGGAGCGCCGGCATACTTTCACCGGGCTCTACGATGTCTGCCTGGCCCTGGTCAAGCAGGAGAAGGTTGTCGGCAACGATGCGGACGCGGACCGGCGGAACCTCGTGATCATCACCGGCGCAAACCAGGGCGGCAAGTCCACCTTCCTGCGGAGCATCGGTCTGGCCCAACTGATGATGGAGTGCGGCATGTACGTGCCAGCCGAGTCCTTCAGCGCCAATCTCTGCCAGGGCCTTTTCACGCACTACAAACGACAGGAAGACGCGACGATGGAGAGCGGCAAATTGGACGAAGAACTCAGCCGGATGAGCGCAATCGCAGATGGGCTGCGGCCGGATGCTATGGTATTGTTCAATGAATCCTTTGCCGCGACCAACGAACGAGAAGGCTCCGAGATTGCCTCACAGATCACGCGCGCATTGCTGAAAAGGCATATCAAAGTCTTCTTCGTCACCCATCAATATGAGTTCGCCCACCGTTTCCATGATGGGTATCGCGAGCGCACCCTGTTTCTGCGGGCCGAAAGACAGACTGACGGGGGTCGTACGTTCAAGCTGAGACCCGGGGAACCGTTACAGACCAGCTACGGCCCGGACCTGTATCAGACTATCTTCAAGGGCAATGACGAGGAGTAAAGGATCGGATATGCCTGAATTCGTGTGGATCGGCATCGGCGGTTTTGTGGGTGCCAACCTCCGATATCTCGTGCAGACCTGGACCGCGGAGCGCTGGGGTGCCGGCTTTCCGTACGGCACGCTGCTGGTCAACGTGACAGGCAGCTTCATCCTGGGCCTGCTCATCACCCTGGTTACCGAGCGCGTGGCAATTGCACCGCACTGGCGCGCCGGCATGGTGGTGGGCTTGCTCGGCGGCTATACCACTTTCTCTTCGTTCACAGTCGAGACGCTGAGCCTGGTTCAAGCGGGTCGCTGGCTGCCCGCGGGGCTGTACCTGGCCGGCAACGTGGGATTGGGCCTGGTATTCGCCTTCCTCGGCGTCATCCTGGCACGGGTCTTGTGAGGTGCACGATGGAAATCATCGGAACTGCTTCGAAAGTAACGATTTATATCGGCGAGAGCGACCGGCATGGGAACAAGCCGCTCTACATGGCGATCCTCGAGCTGCTGAAGGCCGAGGACTGCGCCGGCGCGACCGTAGTGCGGGGCCTGGCCGGCTTCGGCGCACACAGCCGCATCCGCACCGCCACCATCGTGGACCTGGCCGCGGATCTCCCTCTGATCGTCCAGTGGGTGGATGATCCCGCACGGGTGGCCCGTGTCATGCCGCGCCTGGTCGAGATGGTGACCGAGGGCCTGATTACGTATGAGGAAGTCGAGGTGCTCACTTACGGCCACCGCGAGTTACGCGCCCTGCACGCAGCCGCACCCGTTCGGGACGTCATGAGCCGCGAAGTGCGCAGTGTTGCGCCGGACGCGTCCGTGGCTCAAGCCACTGAGATGTTGATCGGCAAGGCTTACCGCGCGCTGCCTGTGGTGGACGCGGAGCGCCGGGTCGTCGGCATCCTGACGGACGGCGACCTGCTGGCGCGACTGGACCTGCCGGACGCCAGCCTGCAACGGGCACTCACGGAAGCTGAGCTGAACCGGGAATTGGCTCTGCTGCGCGACAGCGGTCAGACGGTTGCAGACCTGATGGTCAGCCCTGTGATCACGGTGACCGAAGATACGCCGATTGCCGATGCCGTTCGCGTGATGACCGAGCGCGGCATCAAGCGCCTGCCCGTCGTTGATCACAAGGGCAAGCTCGTCGGCATGGTCAGCCGGGTGGATGTGCTCCGCGCCCTGGCCCAGCCGCCCATGCGCGAGGCCAGCGAACGCACGCCCCAGCCCGGCACGCATGCGAAAGTCGCAGACGTCATGCTCACCCAGGTACAGACCGTGCGCAGCGATGCAAAGCTGAACAAGATCGTCGAGCTCCTCGTCAGCACCGCCGAGCGGCGAGTCGTGGTGGTAGACGCGCAGCGGCACGTGCTTGGCATCATTACCGACGGGGACCTGCTCAAGCGCGCAACGGCCGATGAACGCGCGGGGATCCTCCAGGCGCTCGGCCGCCGGCGGCCGGGCAGCCGGCCTGCAGCGCTCGCTCTGGCCGGGCGCACCGCGGACGAAGTCATGACCGCGCAACCAGTGACAGTCACCGCAGAGACGCCCTTACTGGAAGCGCTCCGCTTGCTGTTACAGCACAAGGTCAAGCGGCTGCCCGTGGTGGACAGTGAGGGCAGGCTGGTGGGCCTGGTAGGCCGCGGCCAGATCCTGCAAGCCCTGGCCCAGGCGCTGCCGCGTGTCTGAGCTCCTCAACGCAGCGCAGTGCAACTCGCTGGTCATCGGCCTGCGCGCCTTTGAGAAGCATCTGCGCCAGGCTGACGCCTGGCTCCAGGGCTATGAGGAGCGGGGCATTCTTTACCGGCGCAGTCTCGACCTGACACCGGAACGCCGCGCCGCAGCGCGCAGCCAGATTGCAGCGGCTCTGCAGCACATTGCCGCTCTGGCAGACCGGTTCGACCTGCCGGTGGCCGAGGAAAGCTACGCGGCGACCATGGCCGGCCAGATGACCGTCGATTGGGCGGACCTGTGCGACCTGCGTTCAGCCAAGCTGCAGCGGTATGGGGAGGTCCATCCGGGGTTGGCTGTGCTGCTGGATGCCGCTGTGGACGCGCTTGCGCAGCAAGCGTTGGCGTTGGCAGCCATCGACCAGGATCACGCCGCCCCCTGACCTGCGGCCGACCGCAGCGCTGATTAAGCGTCACGCGCGTGGTCCGGGCCTGCGCGTGCTGAGGTGAACGGCTCGCGCCCTCTGCCGAGAGCGCGACACCCGCAAGGAGCAGCCAACGGATGAGTGAACAGGACACGGTCTACTTCGAACTACGCGATGCATTGCTGGAGGGCGGTTGTCCTCTGTGCCGCCTGGGCAGCCGGGCGGCCACGCGCTACATCGATACCCTGAATTACGAGGGGGTGAACGATCCCGGCTTGCGTCGCGTCCTGCGCAACGCCCACGGCCTGTGTCACGACCATGCCTGGGAGTGGACGCACCTGCGCGGTGCGCCCCTGGGTGTCGCCATCGTCTACCAGAACCTGGTCAAGGACCTGATTGCAGCCATGGAACAGCCGGAAACGGGCCCTGTGCGCGGCAGGCGGCGGGTCGCAGCCGCGCGGGTGACTTCTGCGACACGCTGCCCGGCCTGCCACGCGCAGGATGAGGCCGTCAGACGCTACGGCCAAACTCTGTTAGCCTATCTCGAAGAACCGGAAGTAGCTGCCGGATATGCCCAGGCCGGTGGCCTCTGCCTGCCGCATCTGGGGACGGTGCTGGCCCAGGCCAGCGATACGCAAGCGCACACGCTGAATGCCTGGCAGCTCGCCATCTATCGCAACCTGCACGCGGAACTGGCAGAATTCATCCGCAAGCACGACCATCGCTTCGGCCATGAGCCGTTCGGCGCGGAGAAAGATGCATGGCTGCGCACGGTCGCCATGTTCGCCGGCGAAGCCGGACGCGAGCCGTGAGGCAAGAGTCCAACAGCATCCCTGCCAACGAGGAAGAGGGCCGCCTACTCGTTTCTCATTACTCGTTACTCGTCACTCGTTCCCAACCACCAACTCATCCAGCACAGCCAGCAGCTCCCCGCGCGTGAAGGGCTTGCGGAGGAAGGCGCTGGCCCCCATGAGGAGCGCGAGGTCACGCTGCGCGAGAATCGTGCAGACCACGACCGGAATATGAGAAGTCGCAGGGTGCGACGTGAGGCGGCCGAGCAGCTCCCAGCCGTCGACCTCGGGCATCATGACATCCAAGAGGATGATACGCGGCGCAAGCTTCTCAGCCAACGCGAGGGCGGTCGCCGGGTCGCGCGTGCCGACCAGACGGTAGCGGGAGCCGGCCGCGTAGCGCGCCAGGAGCTGCAGCGCGTCCGTGCTGTCGTCCACGGCCAGGACCGGGACCTGCTCCAGCGCGGGCAGCAACAGGCGGGCGTCGAAGCAGCGGGCGTCAGCGGAGAGCGTCAGGCCGTAGCCGCCCAGCTCGGCCAGTTGTGCGGCCATGTTCAGGTTATCGGTTTCATCGCGCTGCGGGGGCTGCGGGCCGGCGACATACTCGCCGCAAGCGATGCGCAGCTCGACATCCCACCCCACCGGCTCTGCGGAAAACAGCACCTCACCGCCGGCTGCCCGCGGCATCACCACGCTGAAGAGATTGATGAGTGCCTGGCGAAATGCAGCAGGCACGACGCACACCTCCGGCAGCGCGGGAGCTACGGTCGTTGCCAGGCGCACCTGGTGGCGTGCCGCCAGCCGGCCCGCGAGGTCAAGCACCGGCGGCAGCGCCTCGACCAGGTCGGTCGCGGCTGCACCGGACGCGTCCTTGAGCCAGGCCAGTTCCTGGCGCAGATCCGTCTCGGTCGGATGTATGGGGGACGCAGGCGGCGCCTGATACCCTGCCGCCTCCTCCGCAAGGTTGTACTGCTGCCAGAGCACGTCGGCCAGCGTCTCCTGGGCGGTGCTCTGCCACCGGCGCAGGTGGCGCGTGCCGATGCCGAGCTGGTCCGCGACCTCCTCCGCGCTCAACTGCTCCACGTAGCGATAGAACAGCGGCTCGTAGATCTGCCAGGCAGGCGACTGGGGCGGCTCGCCGGCCGCGGGCTTGAGGCTGGCGATGGCCTCCACGAGGACGCGCTGGAGCGCCGCGCCCGTGTCAAAGCGCCCCGCGACGCCGAACAGCTCAGCCAGCGGGCTGCGCCGCAGGCGATCCGTTTCGTAAAGGTGGTTGAGCGCCTCGCGCAGGTGCTCGATGAACTGGTCGCGCGTCAGCATGTCCACCCGCCTGCGATAGCTGGCGCGATGTCCGCTTGCATGTCCGCTTTTGGTCCCATTCTCAGCCGCCAAACCGTAGGCAATGTAACATTCCTGTGCTATTTTACCACTGAACCGGCCCAGATCATAGACGTCCCTCGCTTCGCCCGCAAGTCCGGCGGGTTTTTGCGCACCTGCGAGCCGCCTCGGCCCGGTCAATAGCTCAAATTCACCATGTCATCCATTACGAGGAGGTAATTCAACCATGGAAGAGAAGATCATCAGCCGGCGCAAGTTCCTCAAGCTCGCGGGGATCGCATCGAGCGGTGCGGTGCTCGCAGCGTGTGGGCCGAGCGCCCAGCAGCCCGCGGCCGCCCCTGCCGCGGAGCAGCCCGCCGCCGCAGCCCCCGAAGCCACCACCGCAGCCCCCGCGGCGGAAGGCGAAAAGCTCGTTCGCTTGTGGGTGAACTGGGGCAACATGAACCAGTTGTTCCAGGACGAAGCCTGGTACAAGATGCCCGAGTACCAGGAGATCTGCAAGGACATCAAGATCGAATACAAGGGCAATGTGACGGACGCCAATACCATGACCGCGATTGCGGCCGGCGAACCGCCCGATTGTGGATCTAACCTCAACTATGCCCAGCTCGCCATCAAGGATGTCTTCATCGATACGGAACCCTACATCCAGGCCAGCCAGTACATCAAGCAGGAAGACTACATCCCGGCCATCTGGGACTTCTGCAAGTTCTGGACCTTCAACGGCTTCCTGGGCCTGCCCTGCTTCGAGAGCTTCCTCGACTACGGCCTGAACTACAACACCGAACTGGTGACCAAGGCCGGGCTCGACCCGAACGCGCCGCCCTCGACCTGGAGCGAGGCCTTTGCATGGCACGAGGCCCTGACAGTCAAGGACGATGCGGGCAACCTCAAGCAGTTCGGCCTCGACCCGTACGACGCGATGGGCGGCGACCCCGACGGCATGCAAGTCGCCACCAACCACAAGTACTGGGACGACGCGACCGGCAAGTTCGACTTCACGAACGAGCTATTCGTCGAGTACTTCGACGTCACCCGCAAGTTCTACGACGTCATGGGTGCGGACCAGGTTGCCGGTCTGCGCCAGGCGGAGGGCATGGGCGGCTGGGGCCCCTCCTTCAACGCCGAGGCCCAGGCCATGATCATCGAGGGCTATTGGCACCCTGGCGAGACCAACGCGCAGGCTCCTGAGATCGCGAAGAAGAACGCCGCGACCTGGTCGCCGGTACTCGACAGCCTGAAGGGCACAAAGGTGCAGGTCGCCGGCGGCCATACCCTCGCCATCTTCAAGGATTCGGAGCGTAACGCCGAGTCCTTCAAGCTGGGCGAGTTCTTCAACACCGACGCCGCGCTCGACGTGCTGTTCAAGCAGGTCGGCTGGATCGTCGGCAAGAAGACCTGGCTGGACAAGCAGGACACCAACGCGTATCCCGGCCTGAAGTTCTACTTCGACACCGCCAACGAAGCGACCGATTGGTACCAGCTCCGCCGCTGCCCGCTGCACGGCTTCATCTGGGGCCAGTTGCCTGAGGTGCGTGAGCAGTGCTATCGCGGTGTCATCACACCGCAGCAGGCCGCCGAGGAAATCCAGAATCGCGCCGTGACCGAGTGGTCGAACCAGGGTCTGCCCGCGGCCTGAACCGAGCAGGACAAAACCAGACGCAGCACCGAGACAGGATTCACTGGATTGACAGGATCGACCGAGCAGCCTCTGTCTATCCTGTCAATCTTGTGAGTCCTGTCCTATACCACCTCCCACGGAGGTCAATGATATGGCAGTTGCGAGCCTCAGTCCGAAGCGGTCCGCACGGCTGACCAAGGGCGAGCGCCACAACCTGATGATGGGCCTGCTCTTCGTCTCCCCGTGGATCCTCGGCTTCCTGATCTGGACGCTGTATCCGCTGATATCCTCCATCTTCTTCAGCTTCACGCGCTATGACTTCATCACGCCAATGAAGTTCATCGGGTTTCAGAACTACGTGGAGATTTTCACGCGCGATCCGCGTTTCTACACGGTGGTGTACAACACCTTCTACTACGTGGGCATCGGCGTGCCGCTCGGCGTGGCCGTCGCGTTCCTGATGGCGAACCTGCTGAACGCGGACATGAAGGGCCGATCATTTTTCCGGGCCATCTTCTACGTGCCGTCGATCATCCCGGCCATCTGCTCCGCAATGGTGTGGCTGTTCATTTTCAACAACCAGTATGGCGTCATCAACAACGTCCTGCGGGCAATGGGCCAGCCGATCATCCCCTTCCTCTCGAACCCGACGCTCGCTAAGCCGAGCTTAATCATCATCCACCTGTGGGCCCAGGGCACCGCGGTCGTCATCTTCCTGGCCGCACTCCAGGATGTCCCGCGCTCGCTCTACGAGGCCGCGACGGTGGACGGCGCGAACGGCTGGCACAAGTTCCGCCACATCACCATCCCGCTCTCCAGCCCCATCATCATGTACAACCTGATCATGGGCCTGATCGGCGGCTTCCAGACCTTCCTGATGCCCTACTTGCTGACGAACGGCGGGCCGATGGCCTCGACCGAGTTCTATGCCATGCATCTGTACCGGAACGCCTTCGAGCTCTTCCGCATGGGCAAGGCGTGTGCGCTGGCCTGGCTGATGTTCGTGGTGCTCGCGGCGTTCACGATCTTCATCTTCCGCTCTTCGGCCCGCTGGGTGTTTTACGGAGGTGAGAAATGAGCGCGGCAGAGACCACCGTCACCCCAATCCCACAGGTGCGCGAGAGCGGCAAGTGGACGACGCAGAGGATCACAGGGCTCCTCCTCAAGTACCTGATCGTCATCATCCTGGCCGCGTCCTACGCCTTCCCGCTCTACTGGATGGTCAGCTCCGCGCTGAAGGATGATCCGCAGGTCTACCGGATTCCGCCGGTGCTCATCCCCAACCCGGCCCATTGGGAAAACTTCCTTAACGCATGGCGGTCGGACGAGTTCACGCTCTACACCTTCAACTCGATCTTCCGCTATGCGCTGCCGAACACGCTGTTCACGGTCATCTCCTCCACGCTGGTGGCGTACGGCTTCTCGCGCATCAAGTGGCCGGGCCGGGACAAGATGTTCTACCTGTGCATCGCGACCATGCTGATCCCGTACACGGTCACGATGGTCCCGCTATTCATCATCTTCAAGCGGCTGCAGGATGCGGGGCTGGGCCAGTGGATCGGCACGTACAACCCGATGGTGGTGCCCGCGCTGTTCGGCAACGCGTTCTATATCTTCATGCTGCGCCAGTTCTTCATGACGCTGCCGGAGGAGCTGTCGGACGCGGCTCGCGTGGACGGCGCCAGCGAGTTCGGCACGCTGGTGCGCATCCTCCTGCCCTTGATGAAGCCTGCGCTGGCGGTCGTGGCGCTGTTCCAGTTCATGGGGACCTGGGCCGACTACCTGGGGCCGCTCATCTACATCAACAAGTACACGATGTACCCGCTGGCGCTGGGCATCCAGAAGCTGCGCGCGATGATGTCGCAGGTCGGCAATGCGCCGCTGGCCTATCCCTACCTCATGGCAGTCAGCACGCTGGCGGCCGCACCCATCATCATCATCTTCTTCTTCGCGCAGCGGACGTTTATCGAGGGCATCGCGCTGACGGGGTTGAAGGGGTGATGGACATTGCAGATTGAAGATTGAAGATTCGCAACTGGAGTCGAGGCTTCAGCCGGATGGGTGCGAGCATGTGCGTAGCTGCCCCAACGGCTGGAGCCTCGATTGTTTATCCCAATCCGGGGCTGTAGCTGAACGTCACAGACTGCGGGCGGCAGAGATGAACGCGTCGACGGCGGAGGGGTCGATGTCGCTCGGGAGGGGGCTGCCGGTTGTCAGCACGAACGGATTGCCCGCACCCGACTGGCGGAGCTGCTCCTCGACGGCGCGGGCGATGGCGCGGGCGTCGTTCTCCGCCAGCAACCGCTCCGAGTCCAGGTTGCCAAACAGGCAGCGCTCCGGCCCGAAGACCTCCCGCACGCGGGCGATGCTCAGGTCGATGCCCTTGCGGGGCTGTTCGATGGCGAACGCGTCGATGGGCAGGCCCGCCTCCAACTCCAGCAGCGGCAGGACATCGCCTTCGTTCCAGAGGATGACCCGCAATCCTGCCCGGTGTGCTGCCTCCGTCATCGAGCGTTGGTAGGGCAGTACAAATTGCTCAAACATGCGCGGGGAGATGATGTCGCAGGAGGCCCAACCGTCCGCGATGTAGACTGCCTCTGCGCCGGCTGCGGCCAGTTCAGCCATGCGCAGCTCATCGCCCGCGGCGTAGCGGTCGGCCACGTGGCAGAGCAGCGCGGGATCGGTGACCATCGTCTCCATCGCCCGCTCGAAGCCGAGGGCATAGCAGGCGCAGATGTAGCCGGGCGAATGATGCGGCAGCACCAGCGCGCGGTCGCCCACCTCCCTGATGAGCCGGCGCAGGCCGCCGAGGTAAACCTCACCCCAGCCGGCGAACTCCGGGATCAACCCGTCGGCGTCGGCTGCCGAGCGGATGTCGCCCAGCGGGTCGCAGGCCTTCGCGCCGGTCTCCTCCTCCTGCAAGGCGAGGCTGTCCTTCACCAGCCGGTACACGGTGCCGGTGTTGTTGTCGCGCACCCGCCAATGATGCGGGTCGTCGGCCAGGAGAGTAGGCTCTGCGGGGCCGTCGCCTGCGCCGGAATACCACATCACGTCCGGCCGGTGGCGTTCCAACAGCGCCATGTGCGCGCGGTGCCACGTCTCGCTGCCGCCGCAGGCAAGCTGCCACGGCGCAACGTCCGCCACCCGCCAATAGTAGTCGAAGCCCCACGTCAGCGGCCCGACCGGCACGCGGTCGACGCGCCGCCCGGCCAGGGCCTGCAATGCCAGTGGGCGACCGGTGATCACCTTGTGAGTCATGCACGGTTCTCCTGGATGTATCATATCAATGCCGGCGGAGCTGCTCCAAATCCATCGGGCAGGGCGAAATCATGTTGCACTCGTGCCTTCTGCCTGGCAGTTGAAACTGCGGCTACCACTGCAAAACCGACCTGCGTCGGTTAGTTTCCAGTCTGCGAAGGCAGACTTCGCATCGGTAGCCGCAACTTCAGTTGCCGGGTGGGTTCACCTGATGCACTCTGAAACCGCCCTGTCCATCGGGGAGGTAGAAAACAATGAAGATCGTAGGGCTGCGCAGACTCGAAGAGACGGTTGCGCGCGTGCCGAGCCAGGGCGACAACTGGCATATGTCATGGGCCGCGGACGACAAGCAATACGTCAGCCTGTGCGACGGGAGCGGCTTCCCTGGCCTGCCGCGCGCCGACTACAACAGCCGCGCGTACGCGATCGCCGGTGACCCGCCGGACATACGCTTCGAGCACCTGCCGGGCTATCCCGAGCTGCTGACCATCCCGGGCACGCGCGACATTCACCGCTACTACAACTTCGGCATCCTCGCGCTCGATGGCCGCATCTACCAGTTCCTCAGCACACCGAATCACCCGTTCGGCGAGCCTGAGCCGCGCTTCGTCGGCGTCAAGCTCATCTGGTCGCCCGATAGCGGCGTCACCTGGCACAACCAGGACGGCTCGACACCCGTGCGCTGGGAGCCGTGGGACACGCGCAGCCGCGCCAACATGCTCTTCTTCGATGAGCCGGGCGACGCGTTCAGCCTGCTCACCGTGGTGCAGATGGGGCAGGACTACGCCCACAACTTCGACGGTTATGTCTACCTATACTCCCCCAACGGCAACCGCGAGGGCACGATGAACCAGCTCGTGCTGTGTCGCGTCCCGCGCGACCACATCCTCGACCGCCGCGCCTACACCTTTTACGCCGGGCTACAACGCGATGGTAGCCCCGCATGGACGCCGGACATCGCAGAGCGCGGCATCATCCACACCTTCCCTGCCGGCTGGGTCAACCGGTTCGTCCATCCCTATGCGTGGCACCCCAGCGTCGTTTACTATCCCCCGACCGGCGAATACCTGATGGCAAACTGGGGCATGGGCACGGACGCGCGCGGTGACTGGTTCACGCATCCGAGCTATCTCGGCTTCTGGACCGCGCCCGAGGTGTGGGGCCCGTGGACACAGGTCCACGAGGAACAGGCGTGGATGCCCGCGGCCGACCCCGGTGCGCGCGCCTACCAGCCGCAGATTGCGCCGAAGTGGATTGCGGGCGACGGGCGGTCCTTTTGGCTGGTGTGGACCGATTTCCAGGTGCTCGATGGGCAGCGCCCCTACTACGCCTTCAACATGCAGCAGGTTGAGGCACGGCTGGCGTAGCACGAGGGCATCCTGAGCGGAGTGGGGCCTCAGTAAGGGCCGAACGCAGTCGAAGGATGTCTGAGCAGCTCACGCAAAGCCGCAAAGAATTCCTATCTTCCTGGCGTCCTTTGCGCCTTTGCGTGAGTTCCGTTTTGCCTATCCAAAGCCTCTCATAACTTCCGGGCCGAAACGGCCAGGCTGTAGACCTCGATGCCTGCCAGCTCACCCCCGCTCAGGCTGCGCACGCCGGTCACGTCCAAGAACCCCGCCTGCCGCACCAGGTCCAGATATTCCTGCTCCGGCAGGGCCCCGTTGATGCACCCCGCCCACATCGCCGGGTCGCTGCGCAAGCTCATCGGCAGCGGCCCTGCCGTCACCATGTCGCTGATGCTCACCCGGCCGCCCGGCTTGAGCACACGGTACGCTTCCTCGAAGACCCGACCCTTGTCCTCCGCCAGGTTGATGACGCAGTTGGAAAGGATCACATCGACCGTGCCATCCGCCACCGGCATCGCCTCGGCCTGCCCCAGCCGGAACTCCACCTGGCCGGCCCCCGCTTCCGCCGCATTGCGCTGTGCCCGCTCGATCATCGACGGCGTCATATCCAGCCCGATCACGCGGCCCGAGGGTCCCACCCGGCGGGCGGCATAGAGCGCGTCAATGCCCGCGCCGCTGCCGATATCCAGCACGGTCTCCCCCGGCTTGAGCGAGGCCATCGCCGTCGGGTTCCCGCAGCCCAGCGACAGATTGGCCGCGTCTGCGGGCACCGCAGCGATCTGCTCCGAGGTATAGCCGGTGTCCCACAGGACGATGTCTGCCCGGCCAGCCTCGACCAGCTCCATGGCGTGCGACACGGCCGTGTCTGACCCGCTGCAGCAGCTCGGCGTTGCTGCAGCATCAGGCCCGCCGCAGCAACTGGTCTGTCCTGCGCTATCGCCACAGCAGCCGCCGCCCTGCGCCAGCGCACCGTAGTTCTCCTGTACCGCCGCGGTCGCGCCGGTGACGCGGCGGCTGCCGGTCGCCAGGAAGACCCCGATATCCGCACGGCCCGCGGGATTGGCCGCGGAGGTCGAGCTGCAGGTCTGCTGCGTATCCTCCACGATGAGATTGACCAGGCCGGCTTCCCGGAACCAGCCCTTGACTGCCTGCCGATCGAAGCCGAGCCAGACATCGGCCATCTCGTCGCGCAGCCACGCGTGTTCATGCCGGTCCAGGTCGGTCAGCACCAGCCGGCCGCCCGGCTTGAGCACGCGCACTATCTCCCGGATGGCCGCCTGCGGGTCGAGACAATGGTGCAGATACATGTTGGCAAAGACGGCGTCAAGCGTGGCATCCCCGAACGGCAAGGCCGCACCATCCGCCAACCGATACTCCACATTGCTGAATCCGGTGAGATTGCGCCGCGCAACCTCCAGCATGGCGGGCGAGCCATCAACGGCATAGACCCGCGCAACCCGTGCTGCGAGCCCCGCGGCGACGAACCCGGTCCCCGCGCCCACATCCGCCACGACCATTTCCGGTCGCAGGTAGGCGCGCGCGATGGCGGCATCCCGGACTTCCTCGCCAAAGTAACCGGTGCGCAGGTGATCCCACTGCTCCGCGACCTGCTCGAAATATGCCGCCGCGGCCGGCGTCATACCTGCATCTAATGTGTTCATAGGCTCGCCTTGTTCCAGAATGGGCTTCATCACAAAACAACTCTCATTCTCGGCTCCCTGATTGCACGCTGTTGAGCAAGCCACCGATGCGCGCCACAATGCCGTCGCGCACCTGTCGGAAGACGGCCAACACCTCATCCTCGCTGCCGGTCGCCTTCGCCGGATCCGGAAAGCCCACATGCACACGGCGGCCCTTGCCCAGCCACACCGGGCAGTTCTCGGCGGCGTCGTCGCACACAGTGACGACCAAATCGAACGGCACCGTCCGGTATTCGTCCGCGGATTTGGACCTGCCCTCGTGCTGGATGCCGACCTCGCTCAACACACGCACGGCCAGCGGATGCACATAGCCTGCCGGCTGAGTGCCCGCGCTATACGCCTCCCAGGCGTCGCCCCACCGGGCATTGACGATGGCCTCCGCCATCTGGCTGCGGCAGGAATTGCCGGTACACAGGAACAGAACTTTCTTTTCGACCACGATCAGCTCCTTCTTGACGGGATCAGCGTCCTATATCAGTCACGCTGACATTATCGAACATCGTGTTGCCGCCCGGCTTATTGCCGCCATCCGCTGCGAGGGGATGGACCGCGCGCAGGAAGACCGTCATGCGTCCGGTCGTGGCCCGCACCGTTTCCTGCGTCGCCACCCATTGGTCCGGCGTCATGTCGCGCCACGGGCGCCACGTCACCGAGCCGGCCTCAAAGTTGTTGCCGCCGCCCAGGTCGATACCGAGGTACAGCGCTAGGCCGCTCTCGCTGGGCACATAGCGTGCCCACGCCTCAATCAGATAGCGATGGCCGGGCACGACCTCGAAGGTGCGCCAGATGCCGGCCTCGCCGCTGCGCCAGTCGAAGCTGATCTCCTGCGAGCGTTCGCCGCTGTGGACGTTGGGCAGATACTTGTTCTCGTTCAGACGCGGTGGCGCGGCCGGGTCGTAGGCCTTGCTCAGGGGCTGCCAGCCATTGGCGACGAACGCAGTGAAACCCTCGTGCGGGCTCGGCGATTGGTAGAACCCTTCTTCCAGGTCCCAGCTCCCTCCACGATAGGGCGGCAGCGTGGCAGCCGGCGCGGGCTGCGGCGGCCGGGTTGGCGCCGGGGGCGCGGTCGCGTCTGGGCTGGGGGGCGTGGCCGAAGGGGCCGGGGTAGCTGACGCCGCGGGCGTCGCGCTGGCTGGCGGCGCCGTCGCAGTGGCCGGCAGTTCGGTCGGGCTGGCCGTCGCCGTTGGCGTATCGGTCGCCGGCGGCTCGGTGGCTGTGGACGTCGCTGTGGGCGCGGGCGCCGTCGGCGGGTCCATCGGCAGGGCTGCGATGGGCAGGGTCGCCGGCGTCTCCCGCACAGGGCGGGGCGTCCGTGTGGGCGTGGGAGTAGGACTTGCCTGCGACCTGCCGCACCCGCCGCTCGCCAGGAGCAGCAGCGCGGCGGCCGCCAACAGCACAAGGACGGGTCTATATGTCGATTTGGACATGGTTGCCCTATGCCGGATTCAGCGCGCCCTCCGTCTGAGGTGCGCGGCGGACCACGATCGCAATCACGGCCAGCAGGATCACATTGAGCACGACCATTACCGCCAACTCAGGCGCAACATCCGCCCAGGTGCCGCCCTGCTGCGTAATCTCCGTCACCGGCTGGATCAGGTAGTACGTCGGGAAGATGCGCCCGATCCATTGCGGGATTTCAGGAAACATGTAGACCAGCCCGGGCGCGTAGAGGAAAATGCCGCCTGCCTTCACGACGGACATGAGCATGTTCATGTCCTTCAAGAATGCACCCACCAGGATGCCGAGGGCCGCGGCCATCACTGCGCCGAGCGCCAAAGCCACCAGCAGCGGCGCAGGCTCAGGCCCCCAGGCACGGTTCAACAGCAGGGTGACAAGGGCCATCAGAATGCTGAGAACCCACCCCAACAGCCCCTTGGCTGCAAAGACCTCGCCCAACGAAGCGGACGTGGTGGTCAACGCGCGCAGCGTGCGCCGCTGTTTCTCCTCCACCAGGAGCGCCGCAGGGACCACGCTGCCGCCCATGAGAATGGCCATCATTACGATGATGGGCAGCAGGCGCTTCTCCCAAGGCAGGGAGCCTTCAGCACCGACGATGGCGGTCACAATCTCCACCGGCGTGTCACGGCCGGTCAGCTCGCGGACCAGCGCCGCGACTGTCGTGCCGGCCACGACCCGGTTCTTGACCGTGCTCTCGCCCCAGATGTATGCGGTCAGCGAGACCGGCTCGCCCGCATGCACGCGCCCGTCAAAGCCGTCCGGCAGCACGAGACCGATGTCCAGCCTGCCATCCGCGACGGCAGCCCGCAGCGCCTCAGGCGACGAGTAGACCCGTGTGTCCAGCGATGCAAGCCCCGCGGCGCGGGCCGGCAGGGCCGATGCACCCTCGTCCACCAGCCCCAGCCGCGCCTTGCCGGAGAAGAGGGTGCCGAACACCAACGAAATGATGATCGTGAAGGCCAGCGGCATCACCAGCGCAAAGATAAAGAACACATTGCGCCATCCCAGCCGGAATTCCTTGCCCAGGAGCACGCCTACCCGCCGGATGCTCATGCGAACCTCCTCTGCAGCGCCGCGATCCCCAGCCCCACGAACAGCACCGCCGAGGCCACAAGTGCGACCAGGTGCAGCCCGATATCGCCCCAGCCGGCCTCGAAATTGACGACCCGATGCACTGCGTCCACCAGGTAGTACGATGGCAGCAAACGAATCCAGCCGCTGGCCAGGCCCGGCAGCGCGACCGCCAGCCCAGGCACGACCAGCAGGATCAACAGCAACATCCCATAACCGATCACCGACATGAAGTCGCGGGCGACTGAGGCAAGCAGGAACGCCAGCCCGGTCACCATCACCGCACCCAGCAGCAGCGTCAGCAGGATAATCAGCGGCTGGCGGGCCAGCCCGCCCGTGATTGCCATGAGCAGCGCCGCCTGCCCGAAGGCCAGCCCGACGCCCACGATCCCCTTGCTGAGGAACAGATCCGACACGCGCACCGGCGTCACCAGTAACGCGCGGAGCGTGCCGGACTCGATCTCCGAGCTGATCAGGCTCGCCAGCCCCAGCGTCTCGATCAGCAGAATGAAGACCGCCAGCAGCGGCAACATCCGCTGGCGCGGCGCAATCTGCCGGCCGGCCATGTCCGGCCCAAGCACCTCTTCCCGAGTCTCGACGTCGAGCGGTGAGCCGCCGATGGCGAAAGCCAGCTCGCGGACGAGCATCTGGTAACTCTCGCGGAACTCCGCCGGCAGCTCGCCGGCCAGGTACAGGCGCACCTGGGGCCGCGCGCCGGCTGCGATCTGCTCGGTCATGTCAGGCGGCAGCACGATGCCCGCCTCGAAGTCGCCCCCGGCGACCGCGGCCTTGAGCGCATCCTCGGATGGCTGACTCTCCAGGGTCACCCCCTCCTCGGCGAGGATTGCGGCCAGCGTGGGGGGCATGACCGGTGCATAGACGCCGAAGCTGACCCTGTCATCGAGCGTGCGCGGCAGGAGAAAGTAGACGACGATAAACGCGACCAGGGCCAGGATGGTGACGAACGCGTAGAAACGATCCTTGAAATAAAGGTTGATATCCTTGGCGATTAGGACGCCGATGGGGCTGGAGCCGGCGGCTCTCTGCGGCGCGGTCATGCGAGCCCGCGTCCGGTGATGTCGATGAAGATGTCCTCGAGCGTTGCCTCCGCGCTGTGCACAGTGACGACTTGCTCCTGGCTGAACAGCGCCTGCATCTCAGCCGCAGTCTCGGGCCGGTCGAGCACGACCTCGCGTACAGCCCTCCCGCCGCCCGGCACGGCCACCTCCGCGCGCAGCCGGCGCTGGCCGTAGCGCTGCTTGAGCACATGGGGTGTATCCAGCGCGACGATCGCGCCGCGGTCGATGAAGGCCACCCGGTCGGAAAGCTTATCGGCCTCCACCATATCATGGGTCGTCAGGAAGACCGTCGCGCCCCTGGCCCGCTCCTCGAGGACAATGCTGCGGATCGAGGCTGCAGAGGCAGGATCCAGGCCTTCGGTCGGCTCATCCAGGAAAAGGATGCGCGGCCGGTTGACCAGCGCGCGGGCCACCATGAGGCGCTGCTTCATCCCCTTGGAGTACGTCTCCACCCGGTCTTTGCCGCGACCGTCCAGCCCCACGCGGGCCAGCAACGCCGCCGCGTCGAACGCCTGCACGCCGAACAACCGCGCAAAGAGAACCAGGTTATCAAAGCCAGTGAGCTGTTCGTAGAGGTTGGTAATCTCGAAACAGACGCCAATCTGTGCCTGCACCTGCTTGGGCTGCCGGGCCACATCCAGCCCCAACACCGTCGCGCGACCCTCCTGCGGCCGCAGCTGCGCGGTGAGCATCTTGACGGTGGTGGATTTGCCTGCGCCGTTAGGCCCCAGGAAACCCAATATCTCACCCTCAGCGACCGAAAAGCTGATGTGATCCACTGCCGTCAGGGGGCCATAGCGATAGGTAAGACCTTCTGCCTGAATAGCCTGGGCCATAGTGCGCACTCCTTGCCGCAGTATCCGGCCTCATTATACCACGACAGGAGTATGCCACGCCGTAACCCGCTCAGAGCGGCGGAGCGAGGAGTTGCTCTCCGAGTCACCGTTCGATTCGCGTCCGGTCGAGGACGACAACACCCCTCTTCCACCTGTCGGCAGGTATCAGGTGGGAGAGGGGTGCGATGGGAGGGACCTTCAGGAGCTTAGGTCTTGTGTGCTGCGGGGACTGGCCGTGCAGGTTGGGTAACGTCCGCTTGCTCAAGACTCGGCTGAGGCGTAAAGATTTCTGCCCCCTCGGGTTCGACTGCAATCTGATCCTGGCGGCGTGACTCCTGCACTCTTGATTCCACGATGTCTCGCACCGCAGCAATCAAGAGGGCAACGACCGCAGCCCCGACCAGGACTTCCATGGCCACGACTTCCCAGAATTTGATGATGAGCGGTAGATCGTCCATTGTACGTCTCCCCATGCGCTTCGTGTTGATCGCTGATCTACGCGATCCTTTGACACGAACTTACCATACCCGCCCGCTGTTGACATCGGGCTATACGCTCATCATGCACCGAGCCAATACACGTATCTGCAGATATGTCCCTGCTGTGGTTTGTACCTAATCGGGGAGAGCCCGTCTAGGCATTTCTACGTAAATCCGCGCCGTACGTGCAATCTGTCACTTGCTTTCTATCCGTGATGGGGTATGATCTACATGGCATCTGCGGACTACCGGGAGGGGTCGTGAGCAAAATCAGGATCTTGTTGGCGGATGATCATGCCTTGGTGCGCCAGGGCACGCGCCAATTGTTGGCGCGGGAGAAGGACCTGGAAGTCGTCGCAGAGGCCGGCGACGGTGAAGAGGCGGTACGTCTGGCCTGTGCGTACGCACCAGATGTCGCAGTGATGGATATCGCCATGCCGAAGCTTAACGGCATCGAAGCTACCCGGCAAATCAAAGCCAACAACCCCCGGATCAGCATCCTGGCGTTGAGCGCTTACGATGACGACCAGTACATCTTCGCGCTGCTGGAAGCCGGCGCCGCGGGCTATCTGCTCAAGAACGTCAGCGCCGATGATCTGGTCAGGTCCATTCGAGCCGTCGCTGCGGGGGAAGCAGTGCTGCATCCGGCCATCGCCCGTCGGGTGGTCAACCGCTTTGCCGCACCAACAGACCAACAGCCCGACACAGATGCGCTGGAGCAACTCACGGAGCGAGAGGTCGAAGTCCTCAGGTTGGCGGCGCGCGGGCTGAAGAATCAAGACATTGCCCGTGAGCTGACCCTCAGCGTGCGCACGGTCCAAACGCACCTGAGCAATATCTTCGGCAAGATGGATGTTGGCTCGCGCACCGAAGCGGTGCTGGAAGCACTGCGTAGGGGATGGATCACCCTGCAAGATACGTTCTGAGAGGATTGATATGCACAAGCCGCAGTCGCCCATGTCAGGCGCACGGCTTCCCTCGGCGGCACGTCAGATACGGCGCCTGGCCGGCGAGCGGAGCTTCTGGATCCTGGCAACGATGTTCGTCGGGCTTACGTTTCTGCACTACCTGCGGCCGCAGCTTGGCCTGGCTTCGGTCGGCTTTGTGGAACGGCATGCGATGGAGCGCGTGGTATTCCTGCTGCCGGTGGCCCTGGCGACGTTCCTTTACGGGCAAAACGGCGGCCTGGTCGCCCTGCTCTTTTCCATCCTCGTCATGTTGCCGCGCGTATTCCTGATTTCGGCATTCCCTGGCGATGCGCTGCTGGAAACCCTGGCCGTTGGCCTGGTGGGCTACCTGGTGATCTGGATCATTGATGCCCAGGAACGCGAAAAGCAGTTGCGGCAGGAAGCTATTGCGCGACTGAAAGCGATCAACCTCATTTCAACCAGCGTGACCCAATCGCTGGAACTGGAAGAGATCCTGAATAACGCGCTCACCCAGGTGCTCGAAGCGACCCAGCTCACGTTGGGCAGCATCTTCTTAATTGACCGCGTCACGAACGACCTGGTCTTGAGCGTGTACAAGGGCTTGTCCGAGGAGCAGGCTGGAGCATTGAAGCGGCAGCCCACATCCAGAGGACTCGCAGGATGGGTGGCACGCATGGGCAAACCGCGCGGCGTCAAAGGTGTGCCGGGCGAACAGGAATGGACGTCCAGCATCTTCATTGAAGCAGGGGCCAAGTCGTTGCTAGCGGCGCCCTTGATGTCCCGCGGGCGATTCATGGGCGTCATAGAGCTGGCGGATCCCCGGCCTGGCCGTTTCAGCGCTGATGATATGGAGCTACTTACATCGGTAGGCAATGCGATCGGCGTGGCGGTTGAGAACGCATATCTGTGTCACAGCATCCGGCACTACGCTCGGCAAGTGACGCGCGCCCAAGAGGATGAGCGAGCACGCATCGCTCGGGAGCTGCACGATGACACGATCCAGTCGTTGATTGTGCTCGCGCGACGGATCGAGGCAATGGCGCAGGGGAAGGAAAAAGGGGCTCCGGTCGCGACGCACCAGTTGCGCGAGCTGCAGACGCTGGCCGATGATATCATTCAGGGTGTGCGCCGCTTCAGCCGCGACCTACGCCCATCGACGCTGGATGATCTCGGCCTGCTGCCCACCTTGGAAGGGTTGGCGGCCGGCATCACTGAGAAGGACGGCATCCCCACACAGTTCTTCGTCACAGGCGAGAAGCGCCGGCTGCCAACCGAAACGGAACTGGTGCTCTTCCGCATCGCCCAAGAGGCGCTGAACAACGTGAAGAAGCACGCCCAGGCCCAGACTGCCAGCATCACCGTCAAGTTCACGCCGGAGATGGTCGAGATGGTTGTGCAAGATAACGGCAAGGGGTTCGCCTCTGCCGATTCGGTTGAGGAGCTGGCGGTAGCGGGACACCTGGGTCTGATCGGCATGCGCGAACGCGCCCGGCTGCTGGGCGGCGATTTGAACATTCAGACTCAGCCGGGGCGAGGCACGAAAGTCATCATTACTGCCCCGGCGCCGCCGACTGGGCTGGATCGAGCGCAAAGTTCCAACACGAAGGTTGTCCGCACTCCCGACAGTCGCCGCTGGGCTGCACGTTGAGAGCTCCTCATGGGACGCCGGCCCATCCACGACGCACGATCTTCCGCACAGGAAAGGTCGGATATGGTTAACGCGCCCTGGCCTTCGCAGCATACGTCGCCGTAAGCTGCCGCAGGCCGCGCTGCAAGCGCCAGTCCCAGATCCAAGCCACCAGCGGCGGCATCCAGCACAGATTCAGAAGCACGCCCTCGAAAGCTGCCAGGAACAGGGTGTCCGGCCGCCAGCCGGCCGAACGGCTGAGGTAGAGCGCGATGAACGGCAGGGTCACGATGGCAAACGACGTCACCATCACCGGATCGCGGAAATAGGCGCGCACGCCGCCCCCGAACGACCCGGCGCGGCGAACATGGTAGCGCAAGCCATTGAGCGTGGCAAAGAGCTGGTCGGCCAGGGAATAGAAATACGCCACATAGCTGCCCTCGGGCGCGCGCACATCGACGCCAGCCAGCCGCGAGACGGCATCGACCGCCCACGGGAACGCCATCCCCGCGACCTTGCCGGTGCCGTACGCCTCGGCTGCCTCGTTCTCGTCCTCTTCCTCGAACCAGACGACGCCCTCCTCGTACAGGTCTTCATCGTCCTCGTCCGGCTCCCCGGAGGATTCCTCGTGAGGCTCCGCGGCTTCTGCACGCCGCCTCCGGCGCAGCCGGTTGCGCAGCACCCAGGCGCCCTCGCTCAGGTCTTCGCCCTCACCGGAAATCGCGCGCACCAGCCACTCCCCGACGGCGCTGGTCGAGAACCCCAGCGCATCCAGCAGCGCGCCCAGACCCAGCCCGCCGAGGAACCCCACGAACGTGAACAGCGAGATCTCCTTGTAGCCCTTGACCCCGGTGCGGCGGCACTCGGCGTGATACCGGCCCAACTCAGCCTGATACGTCCGCCGCCATTCCTCGAAGACGTGCCGCTGCTCCTCGGGCAGGCCCTCCCTCACGCCCCGTTCCAGTGTGACGACCACCCGGTCTTGCGCCGTTGCGCCAAACCTTGCGATGACTTGGGCCGCGGCCTCGGCAAAGCGGTCTGCCCGGTAACGTCCCTGCACGTCCACCATGCCAGGCTGCCAGACCAGCACCCGTCCGCGCTGGATGGCCTCCGCCGTCTCAGCCAGGAATGCATGGTCGCCGGCACGCGCATCGGCGCGCAGTTGGCCCGCGGGGCTGCCCCAACGATCCAGCCGCAGCGGATGGGTCTCCGGCGTGGCGGCGTAGAACTCGCGCGCCTGCTCGAAACATGGATCTTCGGGCAACTCGGCCAGATAGAGGTCGAGCGTGCGCAGGAAGGTCTGGCGGTCTGCCATAGTGGTTTAGGCTCCTCTAGCCTTCACCGGCGGCGGGCAGGCTTCCTCTGCGGCCGCGACGAGGCCGGCCGGCGCAGGCACCAACTCGCCCCTGAACCAGCGGCGCTGGAGCCAGAAGGCCACGCTGACCAGGCCGATCATCACCGGCACCTCGACCAGCGGGCCGATGACCGCGGCGAACGCCTCGCCTGAGGCAATGCCGAACACCGCGACCGCCACCGCAATCGCCAGCTCGAAGTTGTTGCTGGCCGCGGTGAACGACATGGTCGTGGTCATGCGGTAGTCCGCACCCGCGCGGTAACCGATCCAGAAGCTGACCAAGAACATCAGGACGAAGTAGAAGATGAGCGGGATCGCAATGCGCACCACGTCGAGCGGCAGCGCCACGATCAGCTCGCCCTTCAGGCTGAACATCACCAGGATGGTGAACAGCAGGGCAACCAATGTCAGCGGGCTGATGCGCGGGACGAATGTCTCCTCGTACCATTGGCGGGCCTCCGGCCCGCTGGGACCCTTGATGCGAAGGAGGATGAAGCGCGTGGCGAAACCGGCAATCATCGGGATGCCGAGGTAGATGAACACGGTCCGGGCGAGCTCGCCGATGCTGATGCGGACGACCGCGCTCTCCAGGCCGAGCGCCCGTGGCAACACGGTGATGAAAATGTACGCGTAGACGCTATAGAAGAGCACCTGGAACACGCTGTTGAAGGCCACCAGCCCGGCCGCATACTCCGTGTCGCCGTGGGCCAGCTCATTCCACACGATGACCATCGCGATGCAGCGCGCGAGGCCGATGAGGATCAGGCCGATCATGTACTCCGGCTTGTCGCGCAGAAAGATGACCGCGAGCGCGAACATCAGAATCGGGCCGATTATCCAGTTCTGCAGCAGCGACAGCCCCAGCACCTTCGCGTTACGGAAGACCTCGGGCAGCCGCTCGTACTTCACCTTGGCGAACGGCGGGTACATCATGAGGATGAGGCCGATGGCAATCGGGATATTGGTCGTGCCGACCTGGAAGCGATCGATGAAGGCCTCTACGCCCGGAATGAAGTAGCCCAGCGCGACGCCGACCGCCATTGCCAGGAAGATCCACAGGGTCAGGAAGCGGTCGAGCGTGGACAGGCGCTTCGCCGTGCCAGGCTGCGTACCGGCAGGTGCGGGAGCTACAGACATAGCTTATCCTCCATGAGTTGGTCAGCCGGTCAGGGTGCGGACAGTTCCGTCTTCAACAGCGTCACGATCTGGCTTACCGCCGGAACGCGGCCGCCGGCCAGCAGCTTGTCGTTGACCACCAGTCCGGGCGTCGCGAGCAGGCTGTACCGCTCGTATTCGTTGTAGTCGCCGGACTTCTCGAACGTGGCCTCGACGCCCAGTTGGGCGACCGCAGCCTTGGCGTTCTTCTCCAGCCGCTCGCAGTTGGCGCAGCCGCCGCCGAGAATCTTGATGTGCAAAGTCATGGTTCCTCCGATTACAGATTGAAGATTGAAGATTACAGATTGACCGCTTGCGCTGCGGCTGGTCTCCGACCGAGCCGCAGCGCAAGCGGCTACAGCACGACCATCCACAGCCTACCGACCCAACCATCACACCGGCGATTGCTGCGAGGCCGCGCCGGTCTTCGATGCACCCCTGGCCAGCCGGTTGAGCACCAGCACCAGCACGGCCAGTCCCACGGCCGTGCCGCCCAGGATCAGCCACGGGCTCGCGCCGTCCACCCACGCGCCGAAGAGCAGACCGGCGACCGTGCTGAACAGGGCCACCCAGCCGACATAGACCCAGGCCTTGCGCCGGCCGATAACGCTCGTGATAATCAGGATGCTCTGCAGGCTCAGTTCCGGGTCGGCCATCAGATAGGCCAACAAGGGCCCGCGGTGCATGCCCAGGTCCAGGAAGAGACGCGCGATGGGGACCTCCACCAGGGTCGGGAAGTACATGACGACGCCGAAGAGGACGCCCACTACGTTCCCCAGGAGCGTGTTCGAGCCGGCGACCGCCTCGATCCATTCGGGCCGGATGAGGGGCCGGATAACGCCCACGACAAAGACACCGACGATCAGCAGCGGGAAAATCTGCCTGACGAAGCGCCACGTCTCATATAGCCATTCCTGAACTTCGTAGTCCTCGAACCCGCGCCGCGCCACCTGCCAGACGCTGATCACGGCCAGAGCGACGGCGAAGAACTTGCCCGTGAAGCCCACCGTCATCCCACCCGCGCCGGGCGTCAGCCGCAGTGCAGCGACCAGCAGCGTCACAGCGGCCAGCGCCAGCGCCACGGACGTCCAGCGATTGAAACCTTCGTCGATGTGATTCAGCCCGCGCCAGGCCGTCCCGCCGATGGCCGCCAGCAGGATGATCAGGAGCAGCCCCTGTATCGTGACGCCTTCTTCCCCGCGCACGGCGTCGAAGGGGACGAGCCGGTTCAGGGTTGCCTGCAGCGTGTCCGTGCCGCCGATGGGCAGCGTGACCTGCGCGTAGGTGTCCGTGAACAGGCCCACCTGCAGCGTGCCTGCGACGAGCAGGAAAATCAGCAGGCCCAGCAGCAGCCATGTGACACGCGGCACCGAGGCAGTGGCCGCGAACACGTCCGGACCACCCTGCACAGGGGCGCTGCGAGCCACATCGTCCTTGCGGAAGATCACCGCCATGATCAGGCCGATGCCGATGCCGAATGCGACGGACAGGACCACGCGCGCCACCGCGATGTCCATGCCGATGGCCACGCCTGTGTATGTCAAGGCCAGGATGTTGATGGCCGGGCCGACGAACAGGAAGGTGATCGCCGGGCCCAGGCCCGCGCCCTTCTTGTAGATCCCCGCAAAGAGCGGCATGATGGTGCAGGAGCAGACCGCCAGCACGAAGCCGCCGACCGCGGACGCAGGGTAGGAGATGTATTTCGGAGCGGTGCGGCCCAGGTAGCGCGTCACAGCCTCCTTGGGCACCAGCGCAGTCAGCGCGCCCGCGATGAAGAAGGCCGGCACCAGGCACAGGAGCACATGCGCAGCCAGATAGCTGGCAAGGTTGCCCAGGCCGCTCTGCAGCAGGTTGAACACGAAATTCATGGGAGTCGCACTCTTTCGGGCTGGAGGGGCGAATTCGACGCCTGAGTTGCGGCGGGGCGTGAACTGCATGTGCCCTCCGCCTCGCACTTGGGGCAGTTGCAGCCGGCCACGCGGCGATGCCCGCCTGCAACAGAAGACCGCGCCTCCGGGGCAATCACCCGCAGGATCGCTGCGGCCTGAGCTGCCGCGGGGGTATCGGCCAGCCCATAGAAGACATAAGTCCCTTCATTATGGTCGGTGATGAGCCCCTCTTTGCGCAGCACGGCCAGTTGCTGAGAGACATACGGCTGCGGCTTCTTGAGCACGGCGGACAAATGACAGACGCACTCGTCCGCTTCGCGCAGAATCGACAGAATTTCGAGGCGCATCGGGTGCGCCATGAGCCTGAGCAAGCGGGCCTGTTCACGATAGGAAGTCATATGCACTTCTCGCTATATAGAAATTTCTGCATACACAATAGGATGCGGCTTCCCGTCTGTATATGACGCGCGTCAGGTAGCACCTGGCATGGGCATGTCACTTGTGTGGTACAATAGTCCCCAGATAGAATAGCAGAAGATACCATCTGCCGTTGGGCCAGCCGCAGACTCGAAACAGGAGTGAGCGCATGTACAACCGTGTGGATGCCCGTGTAATCGCAGAGTTGGAACGCATCGTGGGCGCGGAGAACGTCCTGGCCGGGCCACAGCAGGAGGAGAAGCTGGAACGCTACACGCACGATGAGGTGGTCGGCCTTGCGGCTGCGCCGGAAGTGGTTGTTCTCGCGACCTCAGCGCAGCAGGTGTCGGAGGTCATGCGCCTGGCGCAGGCCACACGCATCCCCGTCACCCCGCGCGGCGCGGGCTCCGGGCTGAGCGGCGGCGCGGTGCCCGTCTGCGGCGGGATCGTGCTCTCGCTGGAGCGCATGAACCGCATCCTCGAGATCGACCACGGCAACCTGATGGTCACGGTCGAGCCGGGCGTCATCACCGGCAACCTGCACCGCGCAGTCGAGGCCGAAGGGCTCTTCTACCCGCCGGACCCGGCCAGCCTGGAATCCTGCTCCATCGGCGGCAACATTGCTGAGGGCGCGGGCGGGCCGCGCGCAGTCAAGTACGGCGTGACGAAGGACTACGTCTGCGGGCTGGAGGCAGTGCTCCCCTCCGGCGAGATCATCAACCTCGGCGGCAAGCTGGTCAAGGATGTCACCGGCTACGACCTGACGCAGCTCCTGGTCGGCTCCGAGGGGACGCTGGCGATCGTCACGAAGATCATCCTGCGCCTGATCCCCCTGCCCAGGTTCCGCGTCGACCTGCTCGTGCCGTTCGATGACTTTCAGGCAGCCATCCGCACGGTCTCGGCCATCATCGCGGCCCGCATCCTGCCTACCACGATCGAGTTCATGGAGCAGGACAGCGTCCTCGCGGTGGAAAAACTGTTAGGCCGCACCATGCAGTTCCGCGAGGCGGCCGCGCACCTGCTCATCCAGCTCGACGGCAGCCAACAGGATGCGCTGGACGCTGACTACGAGGTCGTGGGTGACATCTGCCTGGAACACGGGGCCCGCGATGTGCTGGTCGCCAAGGACACCCGCACGCGCGACCGGCTGTGGGAGGCGCGGCGCAAGATCATCGAGTCACTCAAGTTCGCCAGCCCGGTCAGCCATATGGAAGACGTCGTCGTACCCCGCAGCCGCATCCCCGACCTGCTGGCCGGCGTCAAGGCCATTGCCGCAGAGCGCGGGGTGCGGGTTGTTTGCTTCGGCCACGCGGGCGATGGCAACGTCCACGTCAACGTGCTCAAGGACGACCTGCCGCTGGAGGCGTGGCGCGCCCTCACCCCGGAATTGTCCGCCGCGTTCTACCAACTGGCTCTCGGCATGGGCGGCCGGATCACCGGCGAGCACGGCATCGGCGTGACCCGGCGGAAGTACCTGGGCATGGCGCTCAGCCCGGCGGAGATCGCCCTGATGCGCGGCATCAAGGCGACGTTCGATCCGAACGGCATCCTGAATCCGGGCAAGGTATTCCCGGATTGACGGGCGGGCGAAGGGCTTGTGCTATAATGCACCCGGTCACTGCACCACATCCTGCACGGCTGACTCACGGAGACCATGCATTCACAAGCCCATCCCCCCAGACCCCTGTCGCGCTCGGACCTGCTCGTCGCGCTGCTCGCTGCAGTCGTGAGCCTGCTGCTCTACTATCGCACGTATGTCCCCTGGGTGCTGCCGTCCGACAGCGGGGAGTTCCAGGTCCTCGCGCACCAGCTCGGCGTCGCGCACACGACGGGCTACCCCGTCTACCTGCTGCTCGCGAAAGCCTTCATCCTGCTCGTCCCTGCGCCGAGCATCGCGGCGGGCGTGAATCTGTTTTCCGCGTTCATGGCATCAGTAACAGTCGGCCTGGTGTTCCTGGGCGGGCGCTTGCTGGTGCAGCGGCGCTGGCTGCCGCTGTTCGGGGCCGCTGCGCTGGCTGTGGGGTACACCTTCTGGTCACAGGCGCTCATCGCGGAGGTCTACGCGACCGGCGCGGCGTTCCTGGCCGCGGTCTGTGTGCTGGTGCTGTACTGGTATCGGATGGCCGCGGGGGATCCTTCGACTACGCCGCGCGAACCGCTGCGCGGCTCCGCTCAGGTTGCTCGCGCAGGCTGGCCGCTGTTCGCAGCGGGTGTCATCGGCGGCCTCGGCCTGGGGGTGCACGCCAGCGTTGCGATGTTCGCGCCTGCGGTGGTCATCTTCCTCCTTCTCAATCGTGACCGCCGCCGCGAGTGGCTCCTGCCCGCACTGCTCGGCGGCGCAGCCGGGCTGCTCCTGTACTTCGCCGGATTCCTCCTGGTGGACCTGCACGCAGCGCCCGCGAACATCTTCAACGCGGCTTACAGCCCCGCGCGCTCCAACTGGGACCTGACCGCAGAGGACCTCGCCAACCCCATCCGCCGCATAGTCTTCCTGATGACTGCGGTCCAGTGGCGCAGCGCCATGTTCGCGGGGCCGCTGCTGGACACACCCGCGCGGCTCGGTGAGTATCTGGTGGGGCTACCGCGCGAGTTCTCGGTGCTTACCCTCGTGCTCATCGTGACGGGCGGTGCGACGCTGTTCCGCCGCGACCGACGGCTGGGCTGGTTCTTCGCGTCGGCGCTGCTCATCCACTGGGCCTGCTACTTCAACTACCGGGTGGGCGATCTCTATGTGTTCTACATCCCGGGTTACGTCCTCCTGGCGATGCTGGCGACCCTGGGCCTGGACCGGCTGGCGGAAGCGCTGCACTCAGCCCAGGTTGGCACGCAGATTGAATCGGACCGCCCAGCACCAGCTCGACCCGGCCGATTTCACCCCGGCACACTGAGCCGCCCGGTACGGGCGGTCATGGTGGCCGCGGCCGCATTGGTGGCCGTCGGCCTGACCTTGCGCCCGTATGTCCCCGATGTAAGCGCAGGTCGGACGCCCTTCATCGGTGCGGAAGGCTATCTTGTCGACCGCAACACCGCACGGGTCGGTCGCGTGGCGCGCACCGTCGTCGAGCGGCTCGAGCCGGATGCCATCGTCTTCACCGACTGGTACTGGCTCTATCCCTATTACTACGCGGCGCACATCGAGCTGGGCCGGACGGGCATGCAGTTCATCGAGACCTACTCGCGCAGCGACAAGCCCGGCCTGGCCGACTCGATCGTCCAGTTCGTGCAGGCCAACTTTCCCGACCGGCCCATCTACTTCTCGCAGCCAGTGCGCGAAATCGAAATGGCGGGCTTCACCTATCGCACTGTGAGCACCGGGGCCGGCCAGCTTTTCAAGTTGGCGTATCCGAACTAAACTGATATGATGTGTCTCCAGGTTGCTACGCACCTGGAGACCCGGCTGCGCAACTCAAAGGCGCGCAAAACACCCAACGAAACGCCCAATCCTGGAGTATCTCTCATCGATGAAAACCACCTACACCCCTGGGGTCGTCTTCCAGCCTAAATCCTCTCGTGCCCTGCAACGCGGGATCAACCAGATTGTCGATGCCGTGCGCCCGACGCTCGGCCCGCGGCCGCGCCTCGTTGCGCTCACGCGGGTTGCCAGCACCGGCTCGCCGGAGCTGCTCGACAATGCGGGCGTCATCGCGCGGCGCATCATCGAGCTGCCCGATCGCGATGCCGACATGGGCGCAATGTTCGTCCGGCACATGCTGTGGAACCAACACGAGCGCGAGGGCGACGGCACCGCAACGACCGCGGTCCTGTTCCAGTCTCTGTTCAACCAGGGGCTGCACTATCTCGCATCCGACGGCAACGCGATGGTCCTGCGCCGCTACCTCGAGGAAGGGCTCGAAGTCATCCTGGACGAGCTGGCGCGCCAGGCCGTGCCGGTGGAAGGCCCGCAGGCGCTTGCGCGCGTCGCGGCCGCGGTGTGCGGCGATCCGCCGATGGCGCGGCTGCTGGGCGAAATCTTCGACATCATCGGCGAATACGGCCGCATCGAAATCCGCACGGGCCGCGGCCGTGACCTGGAGCGCGAGTACGTCGAAGGCATCTACTGGAAGGGCGGCGCGGCCTCGCGGGACATGACCAACGGCAAGCCGCACAACCGGGCCGAACTCCAGGATGCGCGCATCCTGGTCAGTGACCTTGAGCTGACGCAACCGGAGGAGATTCTGCCCGTCCTGATTGCGGCGCGCCAGGCCAAAGTGCGCAGCCTGCTGCTGATTGCCCGCCAGTTCGCGGAGCCTGTGCTTGCCACCATCCTGGTCAACAACAAGCCGGGCGAGTTCGACATCCTGGCCGTCAAGACGCCGGGCCTGACCATCCCCGAGATCATGGGCGTCCTCGAAGACATGAGCTTCCTGACCGGTGCGCGCATCTTCAGCAAGCAGGGCGGCGAGCGGCTGGCCGGCATCCGCGCCGAGGACCTGGGCCACGCGCGGCGCGCCTGGGCCGACCGCGAGTTTTTCGGCATCGTCGGCGCGCAGGGCGACCCGCGCGCCCTACGCCAGCACATCGCGCGCCTCAAGGCGGCACATAGCGCCATCGGCGACCTGGCCGAACGCAAGAACCTGCGCGAGCGCATCGGCAAGCTGACCGGCGGCGCGGCCACCCTCTGGATCGGCGGCAACACCGAGGCCGAGGTCAACGTCCGCAAGGAGCTGGCCGAGCACACCATCGAAGCCGTGCGCGGCGCGTTGCTGGCAGGCGTCGTGCCCGGCGGCGGCACCGCGCTGCTGGACTGCCGCCCCGCGCTGCGTGACCGGCTCAAGGCCGCGACCGCCAGCGAGGAACGCGCCGCCTATCGCATCCTCATCCGCGCGCTGGAAGAACCCGCGCGCACCATCATCGCGAACGCCGGATTCGACGTCGATGAGGTCATGGCGGAGATCCGCCAGGCCGGCCGCGGGCATGGGTTCGACGTCGAGGCCGAGCAGGTCGTCCTGATGGCATCCCGCGGCGTGCTGGACAGCGGGTCCGCGCTCAAGGCTGCCGTGAAACTGGCCGTGCTGTCGGCAGGCATCGCACTGACCGCAGACGTGCTCGTCCACCACAAGAAGCCCGTCGAGGCAACGAACCCGTAGGAATTACGAATCAAGAATTGTGAATCAGGAATGAGTAACCAGTAAAGAGTAATCATTGCCAGGATCGTTTTCTCATTACTCGTTACTCATTACTCGTTCCTGACTCCCCCGCACAACGAGGTGTTACACCATGCATGGCCCAAAGATCACCGTCATCGGCGCAGGCAGTTTCTTCTTCGGCAAGCCCGTCATCCACAAGATGGCGACCAGCCCCGTCATGGCGGGCGGGACCCTGGCCCTCGTGGATACCCGACCGGATGTGATGCAGACGATGGTCCGGCTGGCGGAGCGCGTCTGCGCGTCCACGGGCAGCGACGTGCGCGTCTGCGGCTCGACCGACCGCCGCGAGGTCCTGACGGATTCGGACTTCGTCGTCCTCACCTTCTCCGACCGCAACGCGCACTTCCGCGGGCTGGACACGCGCATTGCCGCGAAACACGGCATCCGCATGTGCAGCTCGGACACCATCGGCCCGGGCGGCATCTTCCGCGCACTGCGCGAGACGCCCCACGCGCTCGCGATGGCGCGCGACGTACACGAGCTCGCGCCTCACGCCTGGCTCATCAACTTCGTCAACCCGACCACTGTCCTGGGCGCCGCGCTCCAACGCTATGCGCCCGATGTTAAGTCGTTTGCGCTGTGCGACGGCCACCACGAGCCGTACTGCACCCTGGGCTGGTGCAAGGCGCTGGGCATCCTGCCGGCCGACGCGACCGCAGTCCCGCCGGAAGTGCAGGCGCGGCTCGACCTGGCGATCGGCGGCGTCAACCACGCGACCTTCATCCTGCGCTGCCGCTACGACGGGCAGGACCTCATGCCCCGGCTCCGCGAGGTCATCGCGCAGCGTGCAGCCGATGAAGCCAGCCACCCCGAAGCTCACTCGAAGGCGCGCTACAACTACGCGTACGCGCTCCAACTCTTCGACCTCTACGGCGTCTACCCGGACACCATCGGCCACACCAAGGAGTACGTGCCCTTCTTCCAGGGGTATGGCGTCGCGCCCGTCAGCCCGGAGCCTATCACGCTGTTCGATGCGGAGGAGCGTGCGGGCTTGATGGCCGGCGCGTGGCGCAAGACGGAGGAGTACGCGTCCGGCGCGCGCAGCGTCGACGAGTTCCTCCGCGAGGTGCGGGACGATCACGCGACCGACATCATCGAGTCGATGTGGGGCGGGCTGGGCAAGACCTTCTTCATTAACACGCCGAACCGGGGTGCGATCACCAACCTGCCGGATGACGCGGTGCTGGAGGCGCGCTGCCACGTGGACATGCACGGGCCGCGGCCGCTGGCGATCGGTGCATTCCCGCGCGGCGCGCTGGCGCTTGAGCAGCAAGTCATCGATACGCACGAACTGACCGCGGAGGCTGCGGTGACCGGCGACCGCGCGCTCCTGCGCCGCGCGCTGCTGACCGACCCCATCTGCAACAACATCGCAGACGCGGATGCCTGCATCGCAGAGCTGCTCGAAGCGCAGCGCGATGTGCTGCCGGCGTATTGGTACGATTGAAGATTACAGATTGAAGATTGAAGATTACGGGTACGGCTTTCGGCCCGCGTGCTTACCGTCGAGCGTGACAATTCGCCGCCCACTGACGCAAATCTTCAATCTTCAATCTTCAATTCGTGAAAGGCAAACCATGAACGCACGCGAACGCTACCTTGAAACATTGCTGTTCGGCAGGCCCGACCGCGTGCCGCTGGCGCCGGGCGGGCCGCGCGAGTCGACGCTGGCAGCCTGGCATACGCAGGGGCTGCCGCCAGATGTGCATTGGCTGGACGCGCTGACGAAGGCAGTAGGTGTGCCGCGGGAGGCGTTCGACGCGACCCACGGCCTGCCGGAGGCCTTCCGCATGATCCCAACCTTCGAAGAAAAGGTTCTGGAACATCGCGACGGCCACTACATCGTCATCGACTGGATGGGCGCGGTCACCGAAATCTCCGATGTATACGACTACACCTACATCCGCAACGCGAAGGACTTTGTGACGCGCAAGTGGCACCGTTGGCCGGTCGAGAACCGGGCCGACTGGGAGGAAAAGATCCGCTGGCGCTATGACCCGGCGGACCCTGCGCGGCTGTCGCCGGAGTTCTGGGAGCGCGCGGCTGCGGCCGAGGCATCGGGCAAGGCGGTCACGGTGTCGGTCAACGGCCCGTTCTGGCAGATGCGCGAGTGGGTCGGCATGGAGGGCCTGTGCGCCCTGATGATCGACGACCCGCAGTTCGTCGCAGACATGGCCGAGTTCTGGCGCACCTACGTGCTGGCCGTGCTGGAGCAGATCCTGCGCCGCGTCCGGCTGGACGTGCTGTACGTATCGGAGGATATGGCCTACAAGGCGCACAGCATGATCTCCCCGGCCATGACGCGGCGCTTCTTGCAGCCCGCGTACCTGAGTTGGATCGACCTGCTCAAGTCCTACGGCGACGGATTCCTCGACATGGATTCCGACGGGTACATCGCCCACCTGATCCCCATCTGGATCGAGTCGGGCATCAAGGCCTGCAACCCCATCGAGGTCGCGGCGGGCAACGACCTGAACGACTTCCGGCGGCGGTTCGGCCACCGGATGGCCTATCACGGCGGCATCGACAAGCGGTGCATCGCGGCCGGCGGCGACGTGATGCGCGACGAGGTCATGCGCCTCGTGCCCGTGCTGCGCGACGGCGGCTTCATCCCAAGCTGCGACCACGGCGTCCCGCCCGACATCTCCTGGCCGACGTTTATAGAATACACCCGGCTGCTCGCAGAACTCCAGGGGTGGATATGAGTTTTCAACAGGATTGACAGGATTGACAGGATTCAACGAGGCAACTCAATTCAATCCTGTCAATCCTGTGAATCCTGTCCAATACAAGGTAAGGCTCTCTTGAGTTGAGTCATCCTGTCAATCCTGTAAATCCTGTCCGATAAAGGAAAGGCTCTCTTGAACGATATACTGCGGCGCTGCCTGGATGACCTGGAGGCGCGGATCGACCCGCAGGAGGAGGCGCGGCTGCTGGCCGAGTGGCAGGCCTTCTCCGACGGCGCGCTGACGACAGGCGTCTTCTCGCCCCGGCGCAGCTGGCCCGCGCCGCCACGCGTCGAATGGCCGGCCGTGTCCGTCAACGCCGCGCTGGCCGATTACGACGCGATGGCGCTGCAGCAGTTCGGCGGATGCTCCGCCCAGCTTGCCGAGGCCGGCGGCGCGATCCTCAACGTGCGCACCAACTACGGCTCCAGCATCGCGCCGCTCCTGTTCGGGGTGGAGGTCTTCCTGATGGACGAAGACCTGGAAACCCTCCCCACGTCACGGCCGCTCAACGACCGGGCCGCCATCCGGCAACTCATTGCCAGGGGCGTCCCTGACCTGCGCACGGGCTACGGCGGGCAGGTCATGGAGATGGCCGCGCGCTTCCTCGACATCCTGAGCGACTACCCGAACATCGGCCGGCACGTGCGCATCTACCACCCCGACCTGCAGGGGCCGATGGACATCTGCGAAGTCGTCTGGGGCAGCACCATCTTCTATGCAGTGCGGGATGAGCCGGGGCTCGTCCACGACCTGCTGACGTTGGCGGTCGAAACCTACACGGCATTCCTGCGCGCGTGGGAGCGCATCGTGCCCTTCCACTGTGCCGGCAACACCCACTGGGGCTTCTACCACCGCGGCAACATCATGCTGCGCGACGATTCGGCCATGAACTTCTCCCCGCGCATGTTCGAGGAGTTCATCGGGCCGTACGACCAGCGGCTGCTGGACGAGTTCGGGGGCGGGGCCATCCACTTCTGCGGCAAAGGCGATCACTACATCGCGGCCATGGCGCAGTTGCGCGGGCTGCACGCGATTAACTTGTCGCAGCCGGAGCTGAACGACATGGAGCACGTCTATCGCCATACGATCGACCGGGGTGTAAAGCTGCTCGGCCTGCAGCGCGCGGCCGCGGACGCCGCGCTCGCCGCAGGCCGTGGCCTGCACGGGCAGGTCCACTGCTGGTGACGGGCATGAGCACGAGCGGCTTCGAGTTCCTCGAACCCGGCCCGCTACGCGATGGGGACCTGGAGCTGGCGCTGTCACAGCGGATGCCGGCCTCGGGTTCCTGGTCTCCCGCATACCGCTTCCTGATGAAGATTCAGAGCCCGCGCATTGCAGTGGGCCGCATCGATCTACGCATCGGCAACACCGAACACATCGTGCGCTACGCGGGCCACATCGGCTACAACGTCGAGCCGGCTTATCGCGGGCATCACTATGCGGCGCGCTCGGTGCGCCTGCTGCTGCCGCTCGCGCGCAACCACGGGCTGAAAACCCTGTGGATTACCTGCAATCCGGACAATCTCGCATCGCGGCGCACCTGCGAGCTGGCCGGCGCGAAGTTCGTCGAGATCGTCGACCTGCCGCCCCACACCGACATGTACGTGCGCGGAGAGCGCCAGAAATGTCGCTATCGCATCGAGCTCGAATAGCGCTTTCGCGTGCTCTCTTTATTCTGTGGTTGCACCTGAAGGAGGATTCACCATGCAGACACCGTTCAATGGGCTCGGCATGAGCCTGGGCAACCTGTGGCGCCTCTCGAACGCGCAGACCCGCTCCATCAGCCCGGAAAACCGCAGCGGCGGCAAGGGCGCGGCCGCAATGGATGCAGAAGGCACCGCATCACATGCGGCGCGTGACCTCGGCCTGGGCTGGAAAGTCTCGCCCTACTTGCACCTTGCCCCGCAAGAGACGGTCACACTGGCCGACATCGAGGGTCCGGGCGCGATTCAGCACATCTGGATCACCGGCTCCTGCATCCAGAAGTATCGCCGCCTGACCATCCTGCGCATCTACTGGGACGACGAGACGACGCCCGCGGTCGAGTGCCCGGTCGGCGACTTCTTCGCGGCGGGCTGGGGCGGCTACGCCCAGGTCAGCTCGCTGCCCGTCGCGGTCAACCCCAACTGCGGGTTCAACTGCTACTGGGAGATGCCCTTCCGGCGGCGCTGCCGCATCACGCTGGAGAACCTGGCCGACGAGCGGACAAGCTGCTACTACCAGACGGACTACACGCTCAGCAACGTACCGGAGGACGCGGCCTACTTCCATGCCCAGTTCCGCCGCGTCAACCCGCTGCCCTACAAGGACGTCTACACCATCCTCGATGGCGTGCGCGGTGCGGGCCAGTACATCGGCACCTATCTCGCAGTCGGCGTGACGAACACCGGCTGGTGGGGCGAAGGCGAAATCAAGTTTTACCTCGACGGCGACGGCGAGTACCCCACCATCTGCGGAACGGGCACCGAGGACTACTTCGGCGGTTCATACAACTGGGACGTCAACGGGCAGTACGAGACCTACACCACCCCGTTCCTGGGCATGCACCAGGTCGTCCGGCCCGACGGCACGTACCGCTCGCAGACGCGCTTTGCGATGTACCGCTGGCACGTCCACGACCCCATCCGCTTCCAGCACGACCTGCGCGTGACCATCCAGGCGCTCGGCTGGCGCATGGGCGGACGCTACCTGCCGCTCCAGCCGGACATGGCGTCCGTCGCCTACTGGTACCAGACGCTGCCCGCCGCCCCGTTCCCGCCCCTCCTGGACCGGGATGGGCTGGAAATCATCTGATATAGGCTCGTAGTAGGCGCATTAGCACCCATTCTCGCACGCGCCGGCGCACCTGCGCCTACTACAAACCGGAGGATTGCATGACGATAGATGCCCGCCTGCTTGCGCGCTGCGATCTCGTCTATGAATTCGCCGCCCAACAACTGCGCCATCTGATTGAGACCTACCCGGACCGCTTCCCCATGTACACTGTCGAAGGCAAATGGATGCACGGGGGCGAGGCATGGACGAACTGGTGCGAGGGATTCCTCGGCGGTCAACTCTGGTTGCTACACGAACACACTAGCGATGCCTACTGGCGCGAGCGCGCCGAGCACTACTCGCGACTCGTGGAGCACCGCAAGACGGACCGCACCGTCCATGACCTGGGCTTCCTCTTCTGGTCCACCTGGAAACGCTGGTACGACCTGACCGGCGATCCGACTATCGAGCAGGTCGTCATCGACGCGGGCCGGACGTTGAGCCTGCGCTTCAAGGAGCGGGGCCGCTACCTGCGCTCCTTCGTGGCAGACGAGAGCCTGTTCATCGACATCATGATGAACGTGGGCATCATCTTCTACGCCGCGCTGCGAACAAACGACCCTGCCCTCCTGCGCATCGCCACCGAGCACTGCCTGACTACACGCAAGTACCTCGTCCGAGGCGACGGCTCCACTGCGCACGAGGGGCTGTTCAACCTTGAGACCGGCGAGTTCATCCGGCAGAGCACGCACCAGGGCTGGCGCGACGATTCCTCCTGGGCGCGCGGGCTGTGCTGGGCGCTCTATGGATTCGGCACCGTTTACGGGTTCACGCAGGACGCCCGCTTCCTCCGCACCGCGGAGATGTGCGCGGACTTCTACATCGAACACACCCCGGCGCACGGCGTGCCGCCGAACGACTGGGACGAGCCGGACCCCGCGCTGCCCTACGAGAGCTCCGCCGCGGCGATTGCGGCCAGCGGGTTGCTCAACCTCGCCAAGCTGACCGGCGACCCGGCGCACGGCGCACACTACCAGGCCTACGCCCTGCGCATCATCGAAACGCTTACCGGGCCGGAATTCCTCGCCACCGAGACGCCGGGCTGGGAGGGCATCCTCAAGCACGGCATGTACCACCAGCGCAAGGGCCTGGGCGTGGACGAGAGCGTCATGTGGGGCGAGTACTTCTTCCTCGAGGCGGTCGGGAAGGTGCTCCATGGCGCCTGATGCAGGAGTGGCCCTGGTCACGGGCGCGAGCCGGGGCATCGGCCGGGGCATTGCGCTGGCGCTGGCCGCACGCGGCTGGAGCGTCGTGGTCAACTACCGGGGCAACACGGAAGCCGCGGACGCAACCCGCCAGGCGGTCGAGTCCGCAGGCGGAGCCTGCCTGCTCATCCAGGCGGACGTCGCAACTGCACACGATCGTGCGCAGTTGCTTACTGAGACACTGGCTCGCTTCGGCCGCATCGACCTGTTGGTCAACAACGCGGGCATGGCCCCGCGGCAGCGCGTGGACCTGCTCGAGGTCAGCGAGGCCAGCTACGACGAAGTGATGGCCGTCAACCTGAAGGGACCGTTCTTCCTCGCGCAGGCGGTCGCCCGGCAGATGCTGATGCAACCGGTGGGTGCCGTCCCGTCGCGCATCATCAATATCGGCTCCATTAGCGCGTACACGGCGAGCATCAACCGGGCCGAATATTGCATCTCCAAGGCCGGCGTTGCCATGCTGACCGCGCTCCTGGCCGACCGGCTGGCGGAGCACGGCATCGGCGTGTACGAGCTGCGGCCCGGCATCATCGATACGGACATGACCGGCCCCGCAAAGGCGAAATACGACCGGCTCATCGGCGAGGGGCTGACGCCCATCCGCCGCTGGGGCACGCCGGAGGACGTGGGCCAGGCGGTCGCCGCCATCGCGGACGGCTATCTGGACTTCTCGACGGGCGAGGTCATCAACGTGGACGGCGGCTTCCACCTGCGCCGGCTCTAAAGGAAGTGTATATGGCATATCGTCGCGTGGCACAGCTCCGCCGGCCCGCAGAACTGGCGGAATATCTCGCAGAGCTTGACATCAACATCCCCTTCGACGAGACCGCGGAAACCGGTCCCCAGGCGCCCCTCGCGCAGCCGTACCGCCTGCCGGACGGCTTCACGATCGGCAACCGGTTCGCGGTGCTGCCGATGGAGGGGTGGGACGGCACGCCGGACGGCGCGCCGTCGGAGCTCACGCTGCGGCGGTGGCGGCGCTTCGGCCAGAGCGGCGCGAAGCTCATCTTCGGCGGCGAGGCGGTGGCCGTGCGGCACGACGGCCGTGCGAACCCGAACCAGCTGCTCATCAACGAGGCGAACCTGCCCGCGCTGGCCGCCCTGCGCGAAACGCTGGTGGCCGAGCACGCAGCCGCGCATGGTCAGACCGACGACCTGCTCATCGGCCTCCAGCTCACCCACTCGGGCCGCTTCGCCCGGCCCAACGGCAAGCAGCTTGAGCCGGCCATCCTCTACCACCACCCGCTGCTGGACCGCAAGTTCCGCATTCCGCCCGACTATCCGCTGCTCAGCGACGATGACATCGCGCGGCTCATCGAGGACTTCGCCCGCGCAGCCGCGCTGGCCCAGCGTGCCGGGTTCGCGTTCGTGGACCTCAAGCACTGCCATGGCTATCTCGGCCACGAGTTCCTCAGCGCGGTCGACCGGCCGGGACGCTACGGCGGCAGCTTCGAGAATCGCACCCGCTTCCTGCGCGAGGCAGCCGCCGCAGTACGTGCGAGTGCGCCGGGGCTGGACATCGCGGTGCGGGTCAGCGCATTCGACCTCATCCCCTTCAAGCCGGGACCGGACGGCGCCGGCGTGCCGGATTGGCCGGAAGGCGGCCCGGAGGCAGGCTACCGCCACGCGTTCGGCGGCGACGGCACGGGCCTGGGGCTGAACCTGACCGAACCGAAGCGGTTCCTGGACCTACTGGCGGAGCTCGGCATCCACCTCGTCTGCATCACCGGCGGCAGCCCGTACTACAACCCGCACATCCAGCGGCCTGCACTCTTCCCGCCGTCGGACGGCTACCAGCCGCCGGAGGACCCGCTCGCTGGCGTCGCCCGGCAAATTCTGGCCACTGCGGAGCTCAAACGCCACCGGCCCGACCTCGCCTTCGTCGGGTCCGGGCTCACCTACCTGCAGGAGTGGCTGCCGCGCGTCGGCCAGCGGCTCGTGCGCGACAGCATGACCGATTTCGTCGGACTGGGCCGCATGGTGCTCGCCTACCCGGAGATGCCCGCGGACGTTCTCGCCGGCCGCCCGCTTGACCGCAAACACATCTGCCGGACGTTCTCCGACTGCACCACTGCCCCGCGCAACCACATGGTGTCCGGCTGCTACCCGCTGGACGAGTTTTACAAGGCGCGGCCCGAGGCGGAGCAACTCGCTTTGCTGAAGAAGGAGTAATGCCTTGGTGGAGCTATTGCTGAGAATTGCCAGGTGTCCCAGAATGCAATGGTGTCTCGATCATCCTGAACTCAAAGACCCCTGTGCAGAGGTCGTTCATAGCCAACGTGTTTTGCGCGCAGACCATCAGGTGCCGGAAGCCTGGAACGGTTCGCTGGAGACGGCCCCCATCCTTTTTGTCAGCTCAAATCCCGGCTATGACCCAGATGAGCATTACCCCACCCTGTCATGGAGCGCGAGCCGTATCATCGATTTCTTCGTCAACCGTTTTCATTCGGACGAGCGATATGTACAGAACGATCTACTACATCGTCTAAGAGATTTAAGCTTTGTTCATGCGCGGAAAGCCAACAAGTACTGGCCTTTCGTGCGACAACGTGCTGCCGAGTTGCTGAACTTGCCAAAAAACGTGCTTCCAGTTCCGGGAAAGGATTATGTGCTTACAGAAGTGGTTCATTGTAAGTCCAATAGTGAAAAGGGCGTACGCAGCGCCATGCAGACCTGCGCGGACGAGTATCTTGAGGCGGTTGTTGCTCTATCGGAAGCGAAAGTCATTGTGTGCCTTGGAGCCGTAGCTGCCGAAGAAGCGCACGCGATATTCCGTGTACCTTATAAAAGCACTTGCTATCGCGCCGATCAGATCGGTGGCAGATTGCGCTACTTCACCCATCGACCTCACTCGAACAGCCGCGGACACCGGACGTTCTATGCACCTGACTTTCCGAGTAGTGACTTGGAGATGCTTCGCGCCGTGTTACGCAGCTAACAAACTGTGAAGATTATCCACATCAGTGAGGGCTGCATCATCAGCACCCTTTTACAAAGGAGGTTCTGTTGATGGTCGTTTCGTACAATCAGATCAAGCCGGCGGACGCGTGCCGGTACGATGCGGTCTCGCTCGGTGAGGTGATGCTGCGGCTGGACCCGTACGACGTACCGACCGCACGGGCACGCGAGATGCGCGTGTTCCAGGGCGGCGGCGAGACCAACGTCGCGTGCGGACTCGCCTATACCTTCGGGCTGCGCGCAGCCGTGCTCACCGCGCTGGTGGATGACCACGTGGGCGCCAACATCCGCAACCAGTTGCGCGAGGCGGGCGTGGACACAAGCAGGATCATCTGGTTCAACACCAGGAACGACGGTTCGCGCTTCTCCACCGACGGCAAGGGCACGCTGATGAACGGCATCAATTTCACCTTTGCCGGCAAGGGCGTCATCCCGTCGGACACCCTCTACTACCGCGCGCACACGCCCATCCGCGAGCTGCGGCCCGGCGACTTCGACTGGGCCGCGCTGTTCGGGCAGGCGGGCGTGCGCGTGTTCAACACCGGCGGCATCTACACGCTCATCTCCCCCACCTCGTCCGAGCTCGCGCTCGAAGCGGTCGAACAGGCCAACGCGGCCGGCACCTTCGTCTCTGCCGACCTCAACTACCGCTCGAAGGTGGAGCCGAACAAGGCGCGGGCCCGCGAGATCAACCGGCGGATCGCGCCGCACATCGGCTTCCTGGTCGGCAACGACAGCGACCTGTCCGATGCGCTGGGCTACGAGACGAAGGCCCCGCCAGAGGCCACTTACGAGACATGGAGCGCCGCGTACGCCCAAACCGTGCGCCAGGTCGCGCATGACTATCCGAACCTGAGCCTCATCGGCACACAGTGGCGCGGCGCGACCAACGCCGACATGGTGAGCTGGGGCGCGGTGCTCTACGATCCGGCGGAAGACCACCTGTACCAGGCCCCCCTGCGGCAGGACATCCCCATCCGCGACCGGACGGGCGGCGGCGACTCGTTTGCATCGGGCGTGCTGGCCGCGCTGCTCAAGGGCAAGGACCTCCAGACCGCCGTCGAGTGGGGCGCGGCCCACGGCATCCTCGTGCAGGAGACGCCGGGCGACATCACCATGGTGGACGAGCGCGCGGTGACCGCAGAGGTCAAGCGCGCACGGGCCAGCGGCGGCGTCCGCGCGCTGCGATAAGGGTGTTTGCAGTCACAGATGCAGGCGAACCTGCATCTGTGACTGCAAGCAACGACAGAGAGGCAATCATGAAGGCAATCTATCTTCTCGGGGCCGACCCGTACTCCTGGATCTACGGCGAGCCGGAGCGCCGGCGCATCGCGCAGCTCGTCGACGTCTACGCGCCGCCGCAAACGCCGGACAGCGTCGCTGAGAACCCGGCCGTCCTGGCCGAGGCAGAGGTCTTCCTCTCCGGCTGGGGCTGCCCCAAGCTAACAGCAGAGCTGCTTGACGCTGCGCCCAACCTCAAGCTCGTGCTCTACGGCGCGGGCACCATCAAGAGCCTCGTCACCGACGAGTTCTGGGCGCGCGGCATCCCCATCGTCAGCGCGTGGCACGGCAACGCAGTGCCCGTCAGCGAGTTCAGCCTCGCGCACATCCTGCTGGCCCTCAAGTCCGTCTGGCAGCACGTCCACCTGCTCCGCAGCGAGAAGGCGTGGCGTCGCCTGCCGATTGCGGGCGGGTATGAGTCCACGGTCGGACTCGTCTCCCTCGGCGCCATCGGCAAGATCATGGTGCAGCGCCTCCGCACCTTCGACGTCAAGGTCATCGCGTATGACCCCTTCGTGACGGCTGAACAGGGCGCGGCGCTCGGCGTCGAGATGGTGTCATTAGACGAGCTGTTCCGCCGCGCGGATGTCGTGTCGATGCACACGCCCTGGCTCAAGGAGACCGAGGGGCTCATCACCGGCGCGCACATCGCCAGCATGAAGCCGTACTCCACATTCATCAACACCTCGCGCGGCGCGGTCGTCTGCGAGACGGAGATGCTGGACGTCCTGAAGGACCGGCCGGACCTGGTAGCCGTCATCGACGTGACCTACCCGGAGCCGCCCGCACCCGACTCGCCGCTCTACACGCTGCCCAACGTCATCCTGACCCCTCACATTGCGGGCGCGATTCACGACGAATGTCGCCGCATGGGGCAGATGATGATCGCGGAGTTGGAGCGCTTCCTCGCGGGCCAGCCGCTCAAGTGGGCGGTGACCCGCGAGCAGGTCGCGATCATGGCGTAGGAGGCCACCTTGACCTTTCATCTCTCCGATATTCATGCCACCCTCGCCATCAAGACGGCGATGGAGGTCGACCGCGCAGAATACCTGGACCACATGACCTTCCGCGCGAATGTGCGGCCGCTGTTCACCGAACCGTTCGGCCCGCTGCTCGGCCTGAAGGAGGAATGGGCGGCCCAGGGCGCGACGCCGGAAGAACTCGATATGTCGGCCTTCCGCTATCGCCGGCCGCAGAACGGCTCCGTGCCCGTCAACACGGGCTGGCACGGCGGGCCGGCGGAGGAGATCCTCGAGAGGACCGCGGACCACATCATCGCGCGCGACAAATACGGCCGCCGCGTCAAGCTGCCGGTCGGCTACGCGACCCTCGCGCTGCCGCTCGACTTTCCGGTGACGAACATGGCCGACTGGCGCAAGGTCAGGCAGCACTACGAGTTCTCGGAGGACCGGTTCACGCCCGGCTGGGAGGAGACCGCTCGGCAGCACCTCGCAGCGGGCCGCGTCGTGTCCGTCTCGATTCCCGGCGGCTTCGACGAGTTGCGCGAGCTGATGGGCGACGCCGAGGCGTGCATGGCCTTCGTCAGCCAGCCGGAGCTGGTGGAAGACGTGCTGGGCACCATGGCGGAGACGGCATACCGCGTGCTGGACCGCGTATCCGCCACGGTGCAGGTCGATCAGCTCATGGTCCACGAGGACTTCGCGGGCAAAAGCGGGCCGCTCATCGGCCCGCGCCAGATGCGCCGGTTCATCGTGCCCTACTACCGCCGCGCATGGGATCTGTTGGCCTCCCGCGGCGCGCGACTGTTCTGGATCGACTCCGACGGCGACATTGCGCCCATCCTGCCCGACCTCATCGACGGCGGCATCAACGTCATCTTCCCCGTCGAGCCGGTGGGCCGGATGGATATGGTGCAGTTGCGCCAGGAGTACGGCACGCAACTTGCCTTTATCGGCGGGTTGGACAAGCACGTGCTGCGCCGCAGCCGGGCCGACATTCGCGCAGAGCTGGAGTACAAGATCCCGCCGATGGTTGCGTCGGGCGGCTGCATGCTCGGCCTGGATCACCGCATCCCCAACGGCACGCCGCTGGAGGCCTACCGGTATTATGTCAAAACCGTCTGGGAGATGCTGGAACCTGGAAGCTAGAAGCTAGAAGCTGGAGGCTGGAGGCTGGAACCGCGAAGATGCGAAGGACGCTGAGTCATATTATTCTTTGCGCTCTTTGCGACTTTGCGTGAGCTTCCCAAAAGCCTTCTGGCACGCTTTGCGTTCTTGGCGTCTTCGCGGTTCAAAAACGGAGCAACCATGCCACCTACACCTACCCTCGCAGAAGTCGCGCTCGCAGCAGGCGCGGTCACCCCGACCCCGCGCCAGCTCGCCTGGCAGGAACTGGAATTCAACGCGTTCTTCCACTTCGGCGTCAACACCTTCACCGACCGCGAATGGGGCGACGGGACGGAGCCGGAGGCAGTGTTCAACCCGACCGCGCTGGATGCCGGCCAGTGGGCCCAGACATGCCGGGACGCGGGCATCCGCATGCTCATCCTGACGGCCAAGCACCATGACGGGTTTTGCCTGTGGCCCTCCCGCTACACCGAGCACTCCGTCAGGAACAGCCCGTGGCGCGGGGGCAAGGGCGATGTCGTGCGTGAGGTCGCGGACGCGTGCCGTGCCGCCGGGCTGAAGTTCGGCGTTTACCTCTCGCCGTGGGACCGCAACTCCCCCCTCTACGGCACGCCGGAGTACAACACCTACTTCAAGAACCAGCTCACGGAATTGCTCACGCAATACGGCGAGATCGGCGAGGTATGGTTCGACGGCGCGTGCGGCGAGGGGCCGAACGGCAAGCGGCAGGTCTACGACTGGGCCGGCTACATCGCGCTCGTCCGCGAGCTCCAGCCGAACGCGGTCATCGGACCATCCGGCCCCGACGTACGTTGGGTGGGCAATGAGGAAGGGCTGGCGCGCGACACCGAGTGGAGCGTCATCGGCACGCAGCACGACCTGGAACATCCCACGTTCGCGGATTGGAACGATGCATTCTACAATCACATGCTCAGTGGGACGGCGCACGCGTCACAGCCCGGCACGCTGGAGAGCCTCGCGGCCGCGCCGCGGCTGGCCTGGTGGCCCTCGGAGGTGGACGTCTCCATCCGGCCCGGCTGGTTCTACCACGCGAGCGAGGACCTGCGCGTGCATCCGCTCGAACGGCTGGTGGACATCTACTACCGGTCGGTCGGCCGCAACAACGTGCTGCTGCTCAACCTGCCGCCGGACCGCCGCGGCCTCATCCACGAGCACGACGTGGCCCGGCTGGCCGAGCTGCGCCGGACGCTCGACGCCACATTCCGCGACGACTTGGCCCGCCATGCGGCGGTCACAGGGTCGAGCGAGCTGCCCGGCCACAGGGCGGGCAGCATCCTCGACGGCGACCCGGCCTCGTACTGGCAGGCGGAGGCGCACGATGCGCAGCCGGTCATCGAGCTTGACCTCGGCCAACCCGTCACCTTCAACCGGCTGCGGCTGGAGGAGATGATCGCGACCGGCCAGCGCATCGCGGCCTATGTGCTGGAAGCCTGGCACGACGGTACATGGAAGGAAGTCTGCCGCGGCGCGACGGTCGGTCACAAGCGGCTCGACCGGTTCGGGGAGGTCACCGCGCAGCGGGTGCGGCTGCACATCACCGGGTCGCGCGGCGCTCCGACACTGCGGGCGTTCGGGCTCTACCGCGCCGCGCTCGGCGGCTGAGACGGGGAGTCTAACCACGGAAGACGCGGAACACGCGGAATAGCCATGAGATGGAGGTTTCCGTGTACTCGGCGTGTTCCGGGGTAGATAAAGCAAAAAGCTTTCGGTGGGTTCCGTATATTCCTTGGCAGACAAAGCCATAAGCTTTCCGTGTGCTCCGCGTATTCCGCGGTAGACAGGAGGGACAGCATGAAGACAAGACCGTTGGGCAAGACCGGGTTGCAGGTCTCCGAGCTGGCGATGGGCGGGCTGTTCGTCGCCTCCTGGTTCGGTGACCTGGCGCAGGCGCGCGACGCGGTTCACCGTGCGGTCGAGCTGGGCGTCAACTACATCGACACTGCGCCCGGCTACGGCAACAGCGAGGAGGTGCTGGGCCGGGCGCTCGCGGATATCGACGCGCCGCTCATCCTGTCGACCAAGCTGGGCGGCCGGCCCCAGCCGTTCCGCCCGCGTGACCGGAACGATCTGCTCGCGTCGGTGGAGGAGAGCCTGCGACTGCTGGGGCGGGACCGCGTAGACATCCTGATGATCCACGAGCCGGACCGGCCCGGCCAATACGACTGGTGGACAGACTGGGAGCACTTCACGGGCCCGGTGCTGGACGTGCTCGACCAGCTCAAGCGGGACGGCGTGATCCGCTTCACCGGGCTCGGCGGAACCACCGTGTACGAGCTGCCGCACATCATCGACACGGGCCGGTTCGACGTCGTGCTCACCGCGTTCAACTACAGCCTGCTCTGGCGCGAGGCCGAGATTGCCGTGCTGCCTGCCGCGAAGGCGCAGGGCATGGGCATCATCATCGGCTCTCCGCTCCAGCAGGGTGCGCTGGCCCGGCGCTATGACGAGCAGGTGAACGGCGGCGCACGCTGGCTCAGCCCGCCGCGGCGACGGCAATACCAGGCGCTCTACGCGCTGCTCGACGACCTCGCCATGCCCATCACGGAGCTCGCGCTCCGCTTCGTCATCTCGAACCCCGATATCTCCTGCACGCTGATGGGCGCGCGGTCTGCCACAGAGGTCGAGCAGAACGTCGCCGCAGTCGAAAAGGGTCCCTTGCCCGCCGATATCCTCGCGCGGCTGGACGAAATCGCCGCGATGGTCCCCTTCCGCCCGTTCGAGGAGCCGTTCGGCCTCCCGTTCGGCCGGGAGTACCGGGGGCCGGGAGTGGCCTGACAGGAGGTGGCATGATGCAAGCAGCAGTAATCGAACGACCGGGCGTCCTGGCCGTCTGGGACATCCCGCAGCCGGTGATGGGCCCCTATGACGCGCTGTGCGAGTTGCTCTACGGCGCGACCTGCACCGGCACGGACGGCCACCTCATCCACGGCCGCTTCCCCTGGGGTGTGAGCTACCCGACCGTGCTCGGCCACGAGAGCGTGGGCCGCGTCATCGAAGTGGGCGCGCAGGTCCGCCACTTCCGCGTGGGCGACATCATCACGCGCGTCGGCACCGTCGCTTCGCCGCAAGGCGACTACGCGGTGCACTGGGGCGGATTCGCTGAATACGGCCTCGCGCGCGACCATTGGGCGATGGCTGCGGACGGGCGGCCCGCGGCGGAGTGGTCGGGCGCGCGCTGGAACCAGGTTGTCCCGCCCGACATCCCACCTGCAGACGCGACCATGCTGACAACCTGGCGCGAGACGTTGAGCTACTGCAACCGGCTTGGCATCCAGCCGGGCGCGGCCGTGCTGGTCATCGGAACCGGCGGCAACGGGCTGTCGTTCGCCAACCACGCAGCCAACCTCGGCGCAGCGCGGGTGGCCGTCGTGGGCAGCGCGGCCCGCCAGCCCGTCGCGCAGCGCGTGGGCGCAACCGACTTCTTCGACTATCGTGGCGACGGCTGGCAAGCCGCGCTCAAGGATGCGTTCCCGCGCGGCTTCGACTTCATCATCGACGCGGTCGGCAAGGCCGGTTCGCTGGACGAGGTGCTGCCGTGCATCCGGACGGGCGGGGTCGCCGGGATCTACGGCATCGACGACTATCACAGCTACCGCATCAACCCTGACCGCGCGCCGGGCACATTCACTTTCGCGAAGTACGGCTACGACGAGGCCGAAACCCACCAGCAGGTGGTCGACTTCGTGCGGCTGGGCAAGCTGGGCGCGGGCAACTGGCTCAACCTTGACTCGCCCTACCCGTTGGCGCACATCGCCGACGCGTTCGCCGCGCTGGAGCGCCGCGAGCACGTCAAAGCCCTGGTGCAGTTGACATGAAGATACGTGCGCAGCTCCGAATCCCCAGCCTCACGATGTACAACAATGCGCGCCTCGTCTGCCAGATGATCGAGCAGACGGCTGCGGAGCTGGTGATTGCCTGCCATCCGGCAGGCTACGGCATGCTGCACGCGGCGCGCGCCGTTTGGGAGGCATCGCAAGCGATCCCCTTCCCGCCCGTGGTCGTCATCGGCTTCGGTGGCGAGAAGGAGACTGCCTATGTCCCGGTCCGCCGCGAATTCGGCGAGATCGATAACCGCGGGGACGCAGTCATATCCGGCATCTACGGCGGGCACCGGCTGGCCTGGGTCTCGCGTCAGACGCAGTGGCAGGACGAGCTGGTCGCCGCCATCGCCGAGCAGGTCGGGCTGATCTATGCGCCCCAGTCCGCGGTCGTGCTGAGCGACTTCAACTGGGGCACGGTAGGCGAGCTGGTGCTCGGCCTGCTGGATGCCCTGTACCCCGGCATCGCGGCGCGGGCTGTGGTCGGGCCGCCGGGCGCGGAGCCGTGGCACATCCCCTACACCTACGCCTGGCTCTACCGTCACACGCCGGAGATATTCCGCCAGGGCAGTGCGCCGCCCCCCGACCCGGAGGCCAGCCAGCGCGTCGAAGAAGCCCTGTTCCGGGTGGCGCTTGGCTGGGACCTGCCCGATCCCAACTCGCTGCATCTGCGCAGGCTGGACGCAGGGCATCCCGATGTCGTGCAGTTGACCGATGCGCTGCCGCTGGATGTGTGCCTGGCGCTGCCCGACGGCGTGCTGGACGAGCTGCGGCGCAGCGTCCTCTACCTGCACCGCCTCCTGACGCGCGGCAAGTGGAACCACCGTTTCGCCAAGGTGAGCCGTTGGACCCGGTCCATGAGCTTCGCGCTCCAGCCGCTGCCGCGGCTTGGCAGGGCGCTGTGGCTGCGCCGGCGGCTGACCCCCTCAGAGGCCGCTCAGGAGTCCGGTCTACCGGTCGAAGACACGAGCATCATCCTCGAGGAACTGCTCCAGCCGGGAGTGATCGAGGTCGAGGAGACAGGCGGCGAGCGGGTCTACTGCCTGCACAGCGACACGGGCATATTGGCCTATGGCTCCCTGCTGGCAGACCCGGGTGCGGAGCTGGCCGCGCTCATCGAGCAGCAGACGCCGGCACGCACGCCGTTCCCCGTGGAGTACGTGCGGAGCAGCCCCACGCGTGCGGGTGCACCGGTGCTCGTGCCTGTGCCGAAGGGCTACGGTGCGACGGTGCCCGCAGAGGTGTGGACGCTCAACCCGGAAGTGGACCGCAGCCTGGCCGAGACGCTGCTCTACCGTCGCGAACTGGACCTGCCGGGCGAGCCGTACGTATTCTACTCGCCCGAAGCGGCGGCCGCGGACGGACTGGCGATCGAGGCGCTCGAAAACTTCGCCGGTCTCCCCACCGTCCTCTACGCCGCGCCTGCGCCGAACCTGCCCGAGGTCATCCCGGCCGACGTGCCCGTGAGCGACAAGGCCGCGTTCCTGGCGCGCCGCGCGGTTGCCAGCGTCACGCCGGAGACGCACGCGGCAGAGCACGACGGCATTGCGAGCCTGGCCGTCGCGCTCCGGCAGGGCGCCATCACGCCGCTCACGCGCCCCTACTGTGAGGCGGTGCTCCGGCTGACAGGCACAGCCGACCTGGCCGCTGCGCGCGAGCGGGCGCTTGCGAGGGCAGGTTCGTAGTCGGCGCTGATGAAGGTTAACAAATGAATCCAGCAACCTGTGCCGCCCACGCCTGCGGTTGCAAACCGCAGGCTGATACAGGAAACCTGCTGATGGAGATTAACAAAATAACCCGGTAACGGCTCGCGCCGCGTGCGCTGGGGCCTGCGGTTTGCAACCGCAGGCCCCAGCGCCGGCTTGCGCGCAGCGCAATTGGCCGTTATCATCCGCGTAGTCAGTTGATTCCGTGGTTATTGTGAACTGCAAAGGAGAGGCTGGATGCTGCTCGCAGGCGACATAGGTGGCACCAAGACCGTGCTGGCCGTTTTCTCGCAATCCGAGGGGGAGCGCGCGCCCCTGGCCGAACGAACCTACCCCAGCGGCGCATATGACTCGCTGGAAGCCATCGCAAGCGACTTCCTCGCGCAGACCGGCTTCCAGGTGGAGCAAGGCGTGTTCGGCGTGGCCGGGCCGGTGGTGCAGGGCCGCGCCCATATTACGAACCTGCCCTGGATTCTGGACGAGCACGAGCTGGCGCACACGCTGGGCCTGAACTCAGCGCGGCTGCTGAACGACCTCGAAGCAATTGCCTACAGCGTCTCCATCCTTGAGCCGGGAGACTTGCACACGCTCAACGCGGGGCAGGCCGTGGTCCACGGCACCCGCGCGGTCATCGCGCCCGGCACGGGCCTGGGCGAGGCTTACCTGACGTGGGCCGGCTGGCACTATGACCCGCACCCCTCCGAAGGCGGCCACTGCGACTTTGCCCCGCGCGACCTGCGCGAGATCGAGTTGCTGCGTTATCTCCTGGGCAAGTACGACCACATCAGCTACGAGCGCGTCTGCTCCGGCCTGGGCATCCCGAACCTGTACTACTTCCTGCGTGACACGGGCCACGCGCCGGAACCGTCCTGGCTGGCTGCACGGCTGGCCGCGGCCAGCGATCCCACCCCGGAGATTTTCGCGGGCGCGATGCACCCCACCGACCCCAGTCCCCTGTGCATCCAGACGCTGGAGCTGTTCGCGGGCATCCTGGGGGGAGAGGCGGGCAACCTGGCCCTGAAGGTGCTGGCCACCGGCGGCATCTATATCGGCGGAGGCATCCCCCCGCGGATGCTGCCCTATCTGGAGCAGCCCCTCTTCCTCGAGAACTTCCGCGACAAGGGACGCTTCAGCGACCTGCTGGCGAACGTGCCGATCCACGTCATCCTCAACCCCAAAGCCGCGCTGCTCGGCGCCGCCCACGCGGGGCTGGAGCAGGCGCCGGTCGGATACTGACCGGGCATCACTCCATTTCGGCTGCTTCGCGCGCCCGCGCGATATAGCGCCGCGCGGTCTCCAGGTCGCCGGCCAGTAGATAGCTGGCGGCCAGCCGCGCCGCGCTACGCACTTCCGCGGGCATGGCCGCGTCGGAAAGACGCTCTATGGCCGCGCGCAGCAACCGCTTTTCGGACTGTAGCCGCAAGCCCTCCGATGCATCGACGATGTCGCCCTCATCGGTGACATTGTCGGGCTGCCCGCTCAGCCGGTGCCAGCGGGCCACATCGCTCTCGCGCCGTAGGTCATCCGTATCGCTCATTCCCGCATTGTATCACAACCGCAGACGAGAATTGACCTGTCAATCCTGTCAAAACTGTCCGGTCAACACGATTGCATCGTAGCCCGTAGACGCGAAGAGACCTCCGTGACGTCCCCCCCGGCAAAGCCGGCCGCCCCGAAGGTCCCCTCACCCTCAAATAACCTTTCCCCGTAACCCCATGTTCACCTGATGCTTGCTCCCGCCCCCAGAAGCTCGCATCCACCCACACCAAGGAGGAGAAGCTGTCCCCAACACTGACACCAGCGTAACACGGGCGATGCGGCCGGTCATCCTCCGAAAGAGGGAAATATGGCGGGGCCTTTCTACTCCAATTCGTAGTGCCGAAGTACCAGAAAATCAGGAGATTAGTTGTCTGCGCACCGCCCGCGCTGCGCCTGCGTATTCGGGGTGTCACGAGCAGGCTCGTCCTGTTCGTACGTTCACACGAGGAGCAGATCACAATGATGCCCATTCCGAATCGTCTCGAACGCTGGAGCCTGGCCTGCATTATACTCGCTTTGTGTGTCCAGCTGCTGGCAGGGTGCGCGGCCCTGCCGGTGGCGTCACCGACGCCGACGCCCGAGATCCCGGCGCCGTCGATCGCCGGTGTCACGCTGTGGGGCGCCGCCCCCGTTGCGGGCGCGCGCGTGGACCTGCGCGTGCCCGGCTGGCGCACGGACCCGGATGCGACGACAAACACCCTCGCGACCACGACCACCGGTACAGATGGCCGGTTTGTCTTCGAGGATGCACCGGCCGGCGACTGGACGCTCGTCGCCATCTGGCCGGACGGCGAGAAAAGCGCCGGGACCACGCCGCCCGCCAACACGGATTCCGGCGAGCCTGTGGACACGGTCATCCGCATGGAGCGGCGGCTGGCGCTGGAAGAACCCGCTGGTGCCACCATCGGCCCGACGCCCATGCTGCGGTGGAGCAGCCTGCCCGAGGCAGCCGGCTACCGTGTGTGGACCATCGACGCGGGCACGACCGATCTGGTGTAACCGTGAAACCGGCGACCGGCCAGACGCTCCGGCAGCTCGTGGATGCCTACGTGGACCAGCTCCCGCCGACTGAAATTCCGGTCAAGCAGACCGAGATCAGCCTCGGCGGGGAGCCGGCCATCCGGCTGGACGGCGTGCCCAGCCGCAACGGGACGACCGAAATCCTGGCCGTGCACAACGACAACCTGTACAACCTGGCCTTCGATCCCGACCCGCAAGGCGTGCCGCAGGTTACGGATGACTGGCGGCGGCTGCTCGACCTGACCGTCGGCACGTTCACGTTCCTGGAGTGGCAGTAGGACGCTGAACCACGGAAGCCGCGGAGCACGCGGAAAAGGATTGAAGAGTCCGTTACAAACCCGGTTTCTGTGCGAAGCATAGCTTCGCACAGAAACCGGGTTTGTGGGCGTGCTCCGTGTCTTCCGTGGTCACTTGTGGTAAACTCTCCCTCGTGAACCCCCTCGTCATCGGCATCGACACCAGCACCACCGCAGTTAAGGTCATCGCCTGGGACATGACCGGCAACGCGGTCGCGCAGGCGCGGCACGAGCTTGCCCTGTCCATGCCGCGGGCTGGCTGGCACGAACAGGACGCCTGCGACTGGTGGACCGCGCTGGTCGCCGGCCTGCGCGAGGTCACCGCGCAGGTCGATGTGCGGCGGCTGGCCGGGCTGAGCATCGCGCACCAGCGCGAGACGTTCGTGCCCCTGGATGCAGAGGGCACGCCGCTGCGCCCGGCCCTCCTGTGGCTGGACGAGCGGTGCAGCGACCTGCTGCCCGAACTCGAGCAGCGCCTGGGGCGTGAGGCATACCACGCGCTGACCGGCCGGCCTCTCTCCGCCAACCTCGCGGTTGGCAAGCTCGTCTGGCTGGCACGGCACGAGCCGGAGGTCTTCGCCGCCGCGCGCTGGTACGCGGACGTGCAGGGGTATCTCGTCCACCGGCTCACGGGCCGGCTGGCAACCGGCTGGGGCAGCGCCGACCCGCTCGGCCTGTTCGACATGCAGGCACTGCAGTGGGCCGCGCCGGTGCTGGCCGCAACCGGTGTTACAGCCTGGCAGCTACCTGCGCTGCACCCGCCTGCCGCGGTGTTGGGCAGCGTAACCGCCCAGGCCGCAGGGCTGACCGGCCTGCCTGCGGGATTGCCCGTCATCTGCGGGCTGGGCGACGGGCAGGCCGCAGGGCTGGCCGCGCGCGTGACAGGCCCGGGCACGGCCTACCTCAACCTCGGCACCGCGGTTGTCTCGGGCACCTACGCGGCGGATTACACCGCCGACCGCGCGTTCAGGACCACCTGCGGCGGCATCCCCGGCACTTTCATCCTCGAGACCGTGCTCCTCGGCGGCACCTACACGGTCGATTGGTTTCTCGAAGCGTTTGCGCAGCCCGCGCCCGGTGAGGCAGACGGCGACGTGCTGGCCCGGCTGGAAGCAGAAGCCTCCGGCCTCGGCCCCGGTGCGGGGGGCCTCGTGCTCGTACCATACTGGAACGGCGCGCTCAACCCGTATTGGGACGCCAGCGCCAGCGGCATCGTTGCGGGCTGGCGCGGCATCCACCGGCCGCACCACCTCTATCGCGCCATCCTCGAGGGCATCGCGTTCGAGCAGCGGCTCCATGCAGAGGGGGTGGAGGCCGCAACCGGGCAGCCGGTGGCGGAGTACGTCGTCATGGGCGGGGGCAGCCGCAGCAGCCTGTGGCGGCAGATCCTGGCCGACGTGACGGGCAAGCCCATCCGCCGCTGCGCCGCGCCGGAGGCATCGGCGCTCGGCGCGGGCATCCTGGCCGCAGTCGGTGCGGGACTATTCCCCGATGTCGCCGCCGCGGCTGTGGCGATAGCCCACCCGGAGGCATCCGCCGCCCGGCCTGACCCACACCGCGCCGCACATTACACGCAGCTCTACGAAGAAGTCTACCGGCTGCTCTATCCTGCGCTGCGGGGGCCGCTCGCACGGCTGCACGCGCTGACCCGCTGAACCGCTTTCGTGCGGAGTGAAAACCGCTCTTCCGCGTGGTCCGCGTCTTCCGCGGGTGCAGACAACCAATCGTCATTCAGGGAGGAAGCATGAAGATCACCGATATCAAGGCCTACCCGGTCTGGGTAGGCAGCCGCAACCAGCTCATCCTCAAGATCGAGACCGATGCGGGCATCTACGGCTGGGGTGAATCGGGGCTCTCGGGCCGCGAGCTGGCCGTGATCGGCGCGGTCCGCCACTATCGCGAGTTCCTGCTCGGCAAGGACCCCATGCGCATCGGCGCGCTGTGGCAGGAGATGTACCGCAGCCAGTACTTCGAGGGCGGCCGCGTGCTCACTGCAGCCATCGCGGCCATCGACATCGCGCTCCACGACATCGCCGGCAGGGCGCTGGGCGTGCCCGTATACCAGCTGCTCGGCGGCAGGCAGCGCGACTTCGTGCCCTGCTTCGCCACGACCGGCGCGGCGATGGGCCCCAGGCTCATTGAGGACACGCAACTGCTCATCTCGCGGGGCTGGAACGTGATCCGGACGGTGCCGGGCCACCCGCGCCACGATGACCCTCAGCTCTGGGAGCCGCGGCAGTCCATCGGCCTGACCGCGAGCTGGCTGACGAAGCTGCGGGAGGCCGTCGGGCCGGACCCGGTCCTGGGCATCGACTATCACCACCGGCTGAGCGTGGCCGAGACCGCGTCGTTCTGCCAGCGGATGCCCTCCGGCACGCTCGACTTCCTGGAGGAACCCATCCGCGATGAGACGCCGGAGGCCTACGCCGCGCTGCGCCAGATGACGGATGTGCCCTTCGCCATCGGGGAGGAATTCTCGAGCAAGTGGGCCTTCCTGCCCTACATCGAGCGCGGGCTGACGCAGTTCGCGCGCATCGACGTCTGCAATGTCGGGGGTCTGACCGAGGCCATGAAGGTCGCGGGCTGGGCCGAGGCGCACTACATCGACCTCATGCCGCACAATCCGCTCGGTCCCATCTGCACCGCGGCCACCATCCACCTGGCTGCCGCAGTCGCCAACTTCGCCTGGCTCGAAGTGCGCGTCTCGCCCACCGAGGAGCTCGGCTTCTACGACATGGACCTCTTCCCGGTCCAGCCGCAGTTGCAAGGCGACCGGTTCCCCGTGCCCGATGCGCCGGGGCTGGGCGTGGAGGTCAACGAGAGCCTGGCCGCGGGTGGCGAGTTCCGCTTCTGGGAGGCCCCTCACCTGCACCGGGCCGACGGCTCGGTAACGAACTGGTAAGCTACCCTGCCGGTATCTCCAATTCGAGGCCGATCTCTGTCACGCTGGCGTTCTCGCGCACCCGCGCCACCAGTGCGATGGCAACCGGCAGCGCGAGCGCCAGGAGCCAGAAGGTCGGTCGGATGCCGAGGCCCTGGAATGCCGCGCCGACGGCCAGCGAACTGAGCACGATCGCCAGCGAATGGACGCCCCCCAACAGGCCGAGGCCGCGGCCGACCAGCCCGCGCGGCAGCATATCGGTCGCCAGTGCCTGGAGGAGGGGCTGCCACGTCGCCATGATGCCCAGCAGCACGGACGCGCCCCAGAAGCCCCAGGCGGTCGAGGCAAAGCCCATGACCGGCAGCGCGACCAGCCCGACCCCGCAACTCGACATCAGCAGCCGCTTGCGGCCGATGCGGTCTGAGAGCCGGCCAAGCAGAAATGGCACAGGCAGGCTGATCGCGCCGCCGATCGCGGCGGCCAGGCCCACCGCCGTAGCCGAGAAGCCCAGCTCGCTCATTGCGACGGATCGCCCGAACCCGCCGCCGTAGCTGGCGACGGAGACGAGCACTGCGGCAACCAGCAGAGTGTAGTAGCCTGCACCCAGGCCGTCCTCCGACCGACGGGCAGTCCTGCCGGCTGCTGCGGCGCGTGCCAGCGGCGGCTCGACGAAAAAGAGGGCGAGAACGATGCTGGCGGCACAAAGGAGCGCGTCGACCAGGAGCAGCACCGGGAAGCCCCAGCGGTCCGCAATCCGGCCCCAGGTCAGGCCGGTGACCACCAGGCTCAACGACGAGACGAGCGTCAGCAGGCCAAAGCTGCCTCCCCGCCGCGACACGGCAGCGAGCAGCCCCGTCATGATGACGATCATGTTCGTGGCCATGCCGAAAGAAAAGCCGGCCAGCAGGTTCAGGGCCGTGAGCTGCTGCCAGGTGGTCGCCCGGCTCATCAGCACCCAGGTAACGGCAAACAGGCTGCATGCGAAGATAAAGGTTTCGCGGCGGCGGCGGAAGCGGTCGGCCAGCCAACCGGCCAACAGCGTGCCGGCCAGGTTGGCCGGGCCGCTGACTGCGTTCATGATGCCAACCTGCATGGGGTCTGCGCCGAGCTGGTTCAGATAGACCGGCCAGAGCCCGCCCGTGCCGAAGCCCGTGCAGAGCACCAGCAGATAGGCGAGCGACATAGCGATGTGCGGCCGCTTGGACATGACGTCTCCCTTGCCGAAGATTGGAGTCAAAGCTTTTGCCGGTGGGCGTGCTTGCACGCCTGGGGGCATGTACGTTCGTAGCCAGCCAAACCGGCTAAAGCCTCGACTCCGCCCACATTGGGAATTCCTGTCTACTCCGCCAGCGCCTCGACGCCAACCGCTGGCTTCCGGGGCCGCATCGCCAGGAGATAGACCCCGAGCACCAGGGCATACACCGCGAGCAGCATGACGGGGATGATCTCCAGCGAGACCCGCCGCGCCAGCACGCCCATCAGGCTGGGGATGAACGCCATACCGAAGCCCGTTGCCGCCATCTGCATCCCGATGGTGTTGGCCGCCAAGTGGTCGCCGACGCGCGTCCGGGTGCCCGATGTCAGCGCGGGGAAGATGGGCGCGATCGACAGCCCGATGACAGCCACCGCGACCACATTCGCCATCTCGGAGGGGTTCCAGACGAGCAGGGCCGCGCCCAGCAGCGCGCCTGCCAGCCCGCCCAGCACCAGCTTGTCCACCCCGGCCCGCTTCGCGAACAGCCCCGCCACGATGCGGCCGATGGTGAAGGTGAACCAGTAGCTCCCGGCGAAAAACCCGGCCAGCAGCGTATCCACCCCGCGCGACTCGGTCAGCAGCGAGTACGTCCAGGTGCCCAGCCCGCCCTCCGCGCCCACGTACAGCACGAACAGCAGCACGCTCAGCCACACCCGCGGCTGACGGAGCGTCTCACCCATCGGCGTCTTGTAGTCCGTCAGGCGCTTCTCGCCCTCGTTCGCCGCGGGCGCACCGTTCCGGCTCCACATCCTGAGGGTCAGGGCAAAGCCGACCGCCAGCACAAGCTGAAAGACGCCGACCACCCGGTAGCCGAACCGCCAGGTGTTCAGGTTGGTCAGGCCGAGCGTCATGATGATGGGGCCGATGGTGATGCCGATGCCCCAGCAGGCATGCAGCCACTGCATGATGCCTTCGCTGAAGTGGGAGGCGACATAGGTGTTGAGGCCGGCGTCGATGGCGCCCGCGCCCAGTCCGGCGAACACGCCCAGCAGGACCATCATCCACCACGCGGGGATAACGGTGTAGCCGATCAGCGCCAGCCCGGTGAGGAAGCAACTGGCCGCGAGCACCCGGCCCACGCCCACCCGAGAGAGCAGGAACCCGCTGAGAAAGCTCGAGGTCATGTAGCCGGCGACGGATGCGGTCAACAACATGCCGATCGCGTCCAGCGGAATCGCAAAGCCGGTCCGGATGGAGGGCCAGCCGACGCCCAGCAGGCCGTCGGGCAGGCCGAGCGCGACAAAAGCGATAAACGCCAACAAGACAAGACCCAATCGCGGGTACGACTTCACTTTCGTCCAGAAACTCATCGCAACTCCCTTACGTCCCATGAAAACCTGCCTGCCCGTCCGGCAGGCTGCGCGCCAGCTTGCGGTCGTACCGCTCCACCCGGCGCTTGATCTCGCCGCGGTAACGTTCCAGGTAGCTCTCGACCAGCGCTTTCTGGCCGGCAGCATCGTGCGGTTCTGCCAGGCGGCCCGCCTCGTCGAGGTACTGCAGGAAGCGCGCCAGCTCCGGCTCCAGGTACACTCGCGCCCCGGCGCCCTTCACGTCCACCGCATAACGCTGCTCCCCGAGGCTCTCGATCTCCGGCTTCCTGAACCAGAGCTGGTAGGGATTGCCGTAGCCCGAGAAGGTGGTCGGATGCTGTGCAAAGAACGTTTTGAGTGCACGCTGCACGCCCTGAAGCCCGCCTGGCCCGCGCAGCACCATCCGCACCCCATACACATACCCTTCCCCGCCGCCGTGCTCGTCATGGACGTCGACGCTCTCGACGGTGAAATCGCCCACCGTGTCGCCGGGGAACGGGAAATCCATCATTGCGCGAAACTTCCTGGCAAATGGCATGGCCGGAATCCTCCCTATCGCATGGCTTGCCAATAGTGCAGACCCTCACAGGGGAGCATTGTAGACCCGCAGCCCCGCCCGGGCAAACGGCGAAGTCTTAGCGCCTTTCGAAAACGCTTGACACATCCCCCCAGGCTGCTATAATGGGGGAGGTACGTTCCTGACCCAGCTTCACAGCCACTACCGAAAGGCCATTGATGACCTTCGCTCAGGGCGACCTCACCCACTCGATGAGGCCTATCTCCGTCCGTCTTTCGCTCCGGCAGGTTTCCAGGCCGGCTCACACGCGATGGCGGCAGCCCACTCGACCAGCCTCGAGTTTTACCACCGCCGGCTTCACCGCGTCGCCCGCTCAGGCCCCGTGGTTGCAAAGGAGGTGATGCTTTCCAGCCCAATCACGTAACAACGAATTGTTCGGATGGGATCACTGTGCTGATGTACCCAGCGCGCAAGGACGTGCGCAACAAGAGAGGACGAAGATGAACAAGAGGAAAGTGACCCGGCGCGATTTTCTGCGCCTGACGACGGTTAGCACCGCCGGGCTGGTGACCGCGTGCGTGGCGCCGGCTCCGGCGCCCCAGCAGCCCGCACCCGCGGCGCCGGAAGCAGCCGCACCTGCCCCTGCGGCCGCGGCCGAAGCCGTCACGATGATGGGTTTCCCCCGCAGCGAGACTGTATTCGCCCAGCAGTTGACCGGCCGCAATGCAACCCCCAGCAACTTCAACTATTGGGCCGGCTGGCGGCAGCAGGACCGCGGCATGCAGCAGATCATGAACGAGCCGCTGTGGGTGGATGACTTCGAGCGAGGCGAGATCATCAACGCGCTGGCCACGAGCCAGCCGGAAATCAGCGACGACTTCAAGACGATGACGATCAAGATCCGCGAGGGCGTGTTCTGGAGCGACGGCACGGAACTCACCGCGGAGGACCTGGCATTCACCGTCGAGTTCATCAAGAACGCACCGGCCGCGTCGTACAACGCCAGCGTCGCGCGGCAGGTGGAAACCGCCATTGCCACGGACAAGACGACGGTCGTCATTACGTTGAAGGAGCCGAATCCCCGGTTCCACTACGAGAACTTCAGCGACCTGTGGGGCAGCCTGTGGGTGATGCCCAAGCACGTATTCGAGCAGTTCGTGAAGGACGACGGCACGGTTGACACCGAGGCCTTCTTCGCTTTCGAGTACAACCCACCCTTGAGCAGCGGCCCCTACAAGCTGCACAGCTTCGACCCGGCCGGCAACTGGACCGCGTGGGAGAAGCGTGAGGACTGGGCCAAGACCCCCACCGGCATGATCTTCGGCGAACCCAAGCCGAAGTATGTCGTGTTCGTCGACTACGGCGACTTCACTGCCCGCGTCATCGCCATGACCCGCCACGAGGTCGACATGGTCGACCTGGACCTGCCGGCCATCCGCGCGGCCATCAGGGCGGACGAGTCGGTCCGTGGATATTTCGCCAACCAGGACTTCCCCTACATCCAGTCGAACCGGCACCCGGGCGTCGGCGGGGTGGCGTTCAACACCCTCAAGCCCCCGTTCGACAACCCAGACGTCCGCTGGGCGCTGCAACTGGCGATCGATCCGGTCTCCTACATGACCACCGCGTATGACGGCGCGGCCGCGCTGAACCCCCTGCCCATCGTGGTGAACGGCCCGCAGATGAAGGAGCCTTACATCGAGCCGCTGGTCAAGTGGCTGGAGGAAGAGTTCACCCTCGACCTGGGCAACGGGGAGACGCTCAAGGTCTGGGATGCGACCGCGCCGGCCCGCCTGGTCGACGAAGCGCAGGCGCGCGGGTTCGAATTCCCCGACGACCCCGAGCTTATCAAGACCTCCTTCGGCTGGGGCGCGTTCAAGTATGACCCGGACGCGGCGGCCAAGCTGCTCAAGAAGGCCGGCTTCACCCAGGATGCGGACGGAAAGTGGCTCCTGCCCGACGGCACGCCGTGGACCTTCACCGTCTACGTTGCAGCTACACCGGGCCGCTGGGCATATCAGAACGCCCAGGCTGCATACGTCGAGTGGCGCAAGTTCGGTCTCGACGTACGCTTTGAGGTTGGTGAACCCGGACAACTGCGGGTCGAGATGGGCCAGTACGATGTCGCAGGGGCACAGACCCACGGCAGCAACTATCTGGAGAACCCCGACCTGTTCCGCACCTTCACGGCCTTCCACAGCGACTACCTGGAGAAGGACCTGACGAAGCGGCAGTTCGGCCATCCGTCCCGCTGGACCAATGCCCGCGTGGACGAGATCCTCGACACCATCCAGGGCACCAACCCGAACGACACGGCCACGCTCCAGCCCATTGGCCTGGAGCTGCTGCAAATCTTCGTCAAGGAGATGCCCGCGATTTCCGGTACTACGTCCCTCGACCCGTATGCTGTGTCCGACTACTACTGGACTGGCTGGCCGAGCGCTGAGAATCACTTCATCGTCCCGTACCATCACTATCCGAACTTCAAGTACCTGCTGACCTTCATTCAGCCCACCGGGAAGTAAGGCGCGGCTCGACCGGCCCATGGACAGCCTGCCGGGCTGCCCATGAGCCGGCAGCAGGCTATTTGCACCCATATGGCCCGGCGGGGGGGTGACGTCCCATCCCCGCCGGGCGGCCACAAGGGGGAAAAGTGAGATTCGTCAAGCGATATCTCATCCCGCGGCTCATCCAATACGTGGGGGTGACCTGGCTGGGGATCACGATGATCTTCTTCCTGCCCCGGCTGATGCCGATTGGTCCGGTGGAAAAGGCTGTCGCCCAGATCGAGGCCCGGGGGGCCTATACCGACCCGAAGGCTGCCGAGCAGACCGTCATCGCGCTCAAAGAAATGTACGGGCTCGACAAGGGCCTGGCGGAGCAGTATCTGAACTTCTGGCGCCGGCTCCTCAAGGGCGATTTCGGGCCATCGCTGGTCGCATTCCCCACCCCGGTGACCCAACTGATCGCCACTTCGCTGCCGTGGACGATCGGGCTGCTCCTGACGACGACGGTGCTGGTCTTCATTCTAGGGAACCTTTCGGGCGGGCTGGCCGGGCATTTCAGGCACAGCCGGCTGCTCAAGGTACTGGATGGCGTGGCCATGGTCCTGGCGCCCATGCCCTACTACATCGTGGCCCTGCTGCTGATCATCCTGTTTGCCTATATCATTCCCAAGTTCCCGGTGGGTGGGGCATACACCATCGGCGCGCCGATTGCGTTCACCCCAGCCTTCATCAAGGATGTGCTGTGGCATGCGTTTTTGCCCGCGCTGTCGCTGGTCGCGCTGGGCGTCGCCACCACGCACCAGATCATGCGGCTCATCGTCCAGGGCGTGAACGAAGAAGATTACGTGCGCTACGCGCGCATCGGCGCGGTCAGCTCGGGCACCATCTTCACGCGCTACATCATGCGCAACGCGATGCTGCCGCAGATTACCCGGTTTGCCATGGGCTTTGCGGGGCTGTTCAGCGGCGCCCTCATCACGGAAGTTGTGTTCGCCTATCCCGGCATCGGGTTCCTGGCCTATCGCGCCATCCAGGCGGCCGACTACAACGTGCTCATGGGCATCACGACCCTGTCCATCTTTGCGCTGACGACGAGCACCCTGATCATGGACCTGCTCAATCCGTTGTTCGATCCCAGAATCCGGTTAACGTGATTGCCCACCCGAGAGAAGCCATCCTATGAATACACTGAGAGCGCTCTTCCGAGACGCGCGGTTCAGCATCGGCGCAGCGATTATGCTCGTACTGATCGTGCTGGCCCTGCTCTCGTATGTTTCGCCCTATGACCCGCAGGAGTGGCGCCTGGTGCCCCGCGACCTGCCGCCCTCCCGCGCACACCTCCTGGGCACGAGCTCGCTGGGGCAGGACGTGTTCTGGCAGCTCACGGCCGCGATCCGCAACTCGCTCCTGCTGGCTGTCTTTGCGGCGTCCATCTCCCGGGTGATTGCGCTGACCGTCGGCCTGGTGTCCGGCTACACAGGCGGCGTGGTCGACCGGGTCCTCATGTTCATCAACGATGGCTTCATCGTGCTGCCATTGCTGTTGGTCCTGATTTTGCTGGCGATGATGCTGCAGGAACAGCTGAGCCTGCTCACCATGTCGCTGCTCTTCGGGGTCTTCGGTTGGGCGCTGGATGCCCGGTTCATCCGCTCGCAGATCCTGAGCCTGCGGGAGCGGGAGTTCACCAACACGGCCATTCTCTCGGGAACCCCTCCGCTCCGGCTGATCTTCGACGAGTACCTGCTCTTCGTGATGCCCCTGACCATGGCGACGCTCATCGGCAACATGATCTGGGTGACGGGCATGGAGGTCACGCTGGCTTACCTCGGCCTGACCGATGTCACCATCCCGACGCTGGGCACGGTGCTCCACTATGCCTTGAGCTACCAGGCGATCCTCCTCGGGCTCTGGTGGTGGATCTTTGCGCCGATCGGTGCCTCCGTGGCGCTGTTCGTGGCCTTATACCTGCTGTCGGTAAGCGTCAGCGAGTATCTCGACCCCCGCGCCCGCATCCAGCGGGTGGGTGTGGGTGCACGGTAGGGGGCAGGCGATGTGGGTTATCAAAGTTGAAGGCTTGCGCTCCTCATACATCCTGGACATGTTGGGCACGAAGAAGGTCGTCCAGGCGGTCAACGCCGTCGACCTCGAGATCGAGGAGAACGAGGTCTACGGCATCGCGGGCGAGAGCGGCTGCGGCAAGACGACGCTGGTCAAGACCCTCTTCGGCGACATCCAGCCGCCGCTGCGGGTGGTCGCGGGCAAGGTCTGGTACCGCGCCGGCGGCCAGGAGCTCGACCTGTTCAGCCTCAAGCCGAAGGAGCGGGCCGAGCTGCGCTGGTCGTTCATCTCCTACGTGCCCCAGAGCTCCATGAGCAACCTCAACCCCGTCGTCAAGCTCAAGGGCACCTTCAGCCACTTCCTGGTCAGCCACGTGCCGCAGCGCTCCAAGCGCGAGGTGCTGGAGAGCGCGCGGCGGCACCTGGTCGAGCTGGGCCTGCCGGCCAACGTGCTGGAGCTGTACCCCCACCAGCTCTCCGGCGGCATGCGCCAGCGGGTCGTGATCGCCCTGGCCTCCTTCCTGGCCCCGCGCGCGGTCATCACCGACGAGCCGGTCACCGCGCTGGACGTGGTCGTGCAGCGCGGGGTGCTCCAGCTGCTCAAGGAGGTCCAGGAGCGCCAGCAGAACGCCCTGGTGATCGTGACGCACGACATGGGCGTGATGGCCAACATCGCGGACCGGGTCGGCATCATGTATGCCGGCAAGATCATCGAGGAGGCGCCGGTGGACGACATCTACGCGCGGCCGCAGCACCCCTACACCCAGTACCTGATCAACTCGCTGCCCCAGTTCGGCGACAAGACCCTGCGCGAGAGCGCCCCCGGCGCACCGCCGTCGCTGGTGGACCTGCCGCCGGGCTGCGCCTTCCACCCGCGCTGCAAGCACGCCCGGCCCATCTGCCGGGAGCAGGCGCCGGATTCGCTGCACGTGGCGCGCCGGCACCGGGTGGCCTGCTGGCTGGTGCAGGAGGCCTGAGATGGATACGCTCCTGGAACTGCATGAGGTCAGCAAGGTCTTCCATGTCGGCAGCATGTTCTCCCGCCTGCGCATCACCGCCGTCGACCGCGTCTCCCTGCGCGTGGGGCCCGGCGAAATCTTCGGGCTGGCCGGCGAGAGCGGCTCCGGCAAGAGCACCCTGGCGCGCATGATCCTGGGCTTCGAGGAGCCGACGAGCGGCACGATCGTGCACCGGGGGAAGGCCGGGCAGCCGCTGGCCGGCCGGCAGATCTGGCGCCAGGCGGGGGTGCAGGCGGTGTTCCAGAACCCCTTCGAGACCTTCAACCCGCTGCGCCAGGTCGAGAGCTACTTCTTCGCCGCGGTGCGCTACTTCGGCCTGGCCGACACCCGGCCGGCGGCGCTGGCCCGCATCGAGCGCGTGCTGCAGATGGTCGGCATGAGCTACGAGGCCATTGCCGGCCGCTACCCGGCCGAGTTCTCCGGCGGGCAGCTGCAGCGGGTCTCCATCGCCCGCTCGCTGCTCAGCGAGCCCGCGCTGCTGATCGCGGACGAGCCGGTCTCCATGGTCGACGCGTCGCTGCGCATGTCGATCATGAACCTGTTCCGCGAGCTCGTCGACCGGCTCGGCCTGGGTGTGGTCTACATCACCCACGACCTGGCGACGGCCTACTACGTCTGCGACCGTATCGCCATCATGTTCCGCGGGGACATCATGACCATGGGCGCCGTGGACCAGGTGCTGGTTGACCCCCGCCACCCGTACGTCCGGCTGCTGCGCGAGTCGATCCCTGAGCCGAATCCCCGGCGGCGCTGGCAGCGCAAGGTGCAGCTGGCCGAGAGCGACACCGAGGAGTACCTGCGCACGGGCTGCAAGTTCGCGGGCCGCTGCCCGCAGGTGATGGACATCTGCCGGCGGGCCGTGCCGCCCGACGTGAGCGAGGGCGGCGTGCAGGTCAAGTGCCACCTGTTCGGCGGCCCGGCCGCCTGAGAGGCTGGCGTACTAATACACCGGTCACCGAGTTCCCGGCTTACATCACCCATCCCCATGCAGCAGAGAAGGAACCATGCAGATCACACTGAACGGCGCGGACTGGCAGTTCAAGGGTTTCAACGGCGAGGAGTGGCGCTGGCGCAATGAGCATCTCCCCGGAACGAAGGACGCGTTCGGCTGGCGGCCCGCGAGCGTGCCGGGCAGCGTCCAGCACGACCTGTGGCAGGCCGGCGACATCCCCGACCCCTACCGCGAGCTGAACAGCCTCGCGCTCGAGTGGGTGCCGCAGCGGAGCTGGCTGTACCGCCGGACGTACGTGGTGGACCCCGCGCTCGCCGGCCGGCGGGTCGAGCTGTGCTTCGAGGGCGTCGACTACGAGGCGGAGTTCTTCCTGAACGGCCAGAGCCTGGGCCGTCACGCCAGCATGTTCACCCCGGCGTGCTTCGACGTGGCAGGCCGCCTCAAGTTCGGCGAGACGAACCACCTGGTCGTCGCCATCGAGCCCGCGCCGCAGGAGGTGCCGCAGGTCGGGCGGACGAGCCGCGTGCGCACCCTCAAGGCGCGCATGACCTACGGCTGGGACTTCTGCCCGCGCATGGTCCACCTGGGCATCTGGGACGCTGTCTACCTGCGCGTCACCGGCCCGGCGCGGCTGGCGGACGTGTGGGTCCGGCCGGAGCTGACTCCGGCGCTCGACCGGGCGGCGGTCCACGTTGCCGTCGAGGTGGACGTGAACACGGCGGGCGAGTACGAGATCGATGCGGCCATCAGGCCCGAGGGCGTAGACGCGGGTGACCGGCAGGCGCAGACCGTCCACATGGACCCCGGACGCAGCACCGTGCATTTCACCTTCGACATAGCAGACCCGGCGCTCTGGTGGCCGAACGGCTATGGTAGCCAGCCGCTCTACCGCTGCGCGGTCACCGTGGCCGCGGCCGGCGCCAGAGCAGCATCGGACATACGCGCCGTGACCTTCGGCATCCGCCGGGTGGAATTTCTGCCGAACGATGTACCGGGCATCACGGCCCGGCCCTATACGCTGGCGGTCAACGGGCACAAGGTCTACATCAAGGGGTGGAACTGGGTGCCCATCGACGTGCTGTACGGCGTGCCGCAGCCGGAGAAGCTGGCCCGGCTGCTGCGGCTGGTGCAGGCGGCGCACGGCAACTTCCTGCGCGTGTGGGGCGGCGGGCTGATCCAGACCGAGGCCTTCTACGACCTGTGCGACCGGCTCGGCATCCTCGTCTGGCAGGAGTTTACCCAGTCGAGCTCCGGCGTGGACAATGTGCCATCGGAGGACCCCGCGTTCCTCCGGAAGATCGTTGCGGAGGCCGAGCAGGTCATCCCTCGGCGGCGCAACCATGCCTCGCTCGCCGTCTGGTGCGGGGGCAACGAGCTCCACTTCTGGCCGGCCAACATCCCGCTCAACGAGAGCGATTCGCCCGTGCTGGCCGCGCTGCAAGAGACCGTGCAGCGGCTCGATCCGGGCCGCTACTGGGTGCCGAGCTCGCCCTCCGGCCCGACCATGGGGAACTCGCTGGAGATGATCGAACGCGCGCCCGAGGCCCTGCACGACGTCCACGGGCCGTGGGACTACCAGGGGCTCACCGAGCAGTATACGCTGTACAACCGCACGACCTCCCTGCTCCACAGCGAGTTCGGCTCGGAAGGCATGGCCAATCGGCGCACGCTGGACGACCTCGCGCCGCGTGAGGCGCAGGCGCCGGTCTCGCTCGACAACCCGCTCTACAGCCATCTGGCCTCCTGGTGGGTCCGCCGCGACACCTGGGACCGCATGTTCGGCCCGCTCACCGAGGTGGATGAGTTGATCCGTGCCACGCAGTTCACCCAGGCCGAGGGGCTGCGCTATGCCATCGAAGCCAACCGCCGCCGCAAGTGGCGCAACAGCGGGTCGCTGCCCTGGCAGTTCAACGAGCCGTACCCCAACCCGGCCTGCACGTCTGCGGTCGATTTCTATGCCCGGCCGAAGCCCGCTTACTACACGATAGCCCGCGCGTACGCCCCCGTGACGGTCACGGCGGCCTATCCTCGCCTGGCCTGGGAGGGCGGCACGGCGTTCGAGGCGGAGGCCTGGGCCAACGTCTCCGGGCCGGAGGATATCGCTGCGCACCTGCAGGCCCGGCTGGTCGGCCTGAGCGGCACGGTGTACGGCGAGGTGACGTCAACGCACACGCTTGCGGGAGACCGAGCCACCCGGCTGGCAGCGCTGGCCGATTGGACCGTGCCCGTCGACGAGCACGGCTTCTTCCTCGACCTGACCCTGACCGGCACAGACGGTCGCGTCCTGGCAGCAAACCGCTACCTGTTCGGCGTGGGCGCCGACCTGCGGCCGCTGCTCGCCGCTCCCCCGACCCGGCTGGCCGTCGAACAGCACGAGGGTAGTATGACTATACGCAACACCGGTCAGGCCGCTGCTTTGAACGTCTGGATCGAGGACGCGCGGCCCGTCCGCAGCGCAGGGTATGTGTATTTCGATGACAACTACTTCTCCCTGCTCCCCGGCGAGGGCCGCACTATCGCAGTTGCGTGGGATGGTGTGCCCGAAGATGAGCGCAGGCTGGAGGTCAGCGCCTGGAACACTAATACGATAGGGGTGATGGCATGACCCATCTGGCAACCCTGCTCAGGAAGTATCCTAAGCTCGCAGACATCACGGCGGACATCGAGGCCGCGCGCGATCTGCTTATTGCGGCCTACCGCCAGGGCGGCCAGGTGCTCATCTGCGGGAACGGCGGCAGCGCATCGGACAGCGAGCACATCGTCGGCGAGCTGATGAAGGGGTTCTTGCGGCGGCGACCCGTGCCCGAGACGTTCCGGGCGCAGCTCAAGGCGGTCAGTCAGGACGAAGCTGCGTACCTGGCCGGCCACTTACAGGGCGCGCTGCCTGCCATTTCGCTGGTCAGCCACACCTCCCTCATCACGGCCTTTGCCAACGACGTGGCGGCGGACATGATCTTCGCGCAGCAGGTTTACGGCTATGGCCGGCCCGGCGATGTGCTGATCGGTATCAGCACATCTGGCAACGCGGCCAACGTGCGCCACGCGCTGCAGGTGGCGCGGGCGCTCCGCGTAGCAACGGTCGGGCTGACCGGCGCGACGGGCGGCAAGATGCTGCCCTTCTGCGACGTCGCGATCCGTGTGCCCGTCGCGGAGACCGCCGACGTGCAGGAACGCCACCTCGCCATCTACCACGCCCTCTGCGCGCAGGTGGAGGCGCACTTCTTCACCGAGTGACTATGGGACACTGATTGAACTGATGAAACTGATTGAACTGCTTTTTCTATCTTGATGATCAGTCCAATCAGTTCAATCAGTGTCCGATTCCCCTCTTCCGCAACCTCATCCTCCAGATTTCCAATAATCCGTATCTTTAGTTATAGTCCCACGTTAGTACGTACACATAGCAGTAACATCGCACGACGCCTCGTACGTCAACACTCACCCTGAGACATGGAGGAACCAGAAGCATGCGTTTACGCTATCTGCTCTCCTTCGTCGCGCTCGCGTTCGCCGTGTTTCTGCTGGCCCAGCCAGCCAACGCGACGGCGCCCGCAGCGGCAGGGAACCAGGACCAGGTCCTTGCGCTCAGCAGGGCCTCGACGACAGCCTGGGTTGTCAATGCGCCACTAATTGTCAACCAGGCCGCGCCAGTACGCACTCGCACCCGGGTGCCGCCGCGGAGAACCGCGACGCCGACTGCCACTGCCACGCCCACGACAGTGCCACCGACCAGTACAGCGACGTCAACACCGACGAATCTGCCCCCGACGCAGCCACCTACTGCGACCGCCACGGCTATCCCGCCGACGAACACGCCGGTCACCAATCCGACGGCGACCAACACACCCGATCCGACCAACCCGCACGGCAGCATCGCCCAATACGACGGGCCGCAGACCTGCATCGCCTGTCACGCTAAGCAGGCGGACGATGCGCTGCACTCGGAGCACATGCAGTGGGAGGGCAAATGGTCCGAGGTCAACACCTACTGCACGTCGCCCGAACCGGCGGACTACGCCTGCCTGTCATGCCATGCATCCACAGGCAAAGTATCCAATCTCACGCCCAGCGATGTCGACTGCCTGATCTGCCACAGCGACACCTACCGGCGCTCGCTGCAACCCCTTGACATTCCGGTGACGGTGACCGATTGGCAGGGCAACACGAAGACCTACTGGACCCCGCAAAAGAATGCCGAGGGCAACTACACGATGCAGCCGCGCTTTGACCTGATGCCCGAGGGCACGACGATGGTCCAATTGGCCCAGAACGTCCACCTCCCCACGCGCGCCACCTGTCTGCGCTGCCATGCGACCGCGGGCGGGGGCGACGGCGTGAAGCGCGGGGACATGAGTTCTGCGCTGGTGAATCCGGCCTATTCGAGCGACATCCATATGTCGCCGCAGGGCGCCAATCTCGTCTGCCAGGATTGCCATACCGTCACCGACCACAAGATTGCGGGCAAGGGCATCGACCTCCGCATCTCCGAGGGCGGCCCCGTCAAGGCCTGCCAGGACTGCCATAGCGCCCAACCGCACGACAACAAGGACCTGGACAAGCATACGGCGCACGTGGCCTGCCAGACGTGCCACATCCCGCAGTTCGCCAAAGATATGCCCACGGAGATGTCGCGCGACTGGACGCACCCGGTCTGGAACCCCGCTGCGTGCAGCGGGCAGGGCGGTTGGGTCGGCGAAGAGGTCAAACAGTCCAATGTGAAGCCGGCTTACGACTGGTGGAACGGCACCAGCTATGTCTACAACCTGCCGGATCCCATCGCCGCAGACCCGGACGGCACGTACACGATGGCCGGCGCCAACGGCAGTGTCCAGGAAGCCAATGCCAAGATCTACCCGCTCAAGATTCACACCTCGGTCCAGCCGCGGCATGATGCGACCGGCAGCATGGTGCAGTACGATGTGCTATGGAACTTCATGACGGGCAAATACGAGGAGGCCGCCGTGCGCGGCGTCGCCTTCATGGGCCTGAGCGGACCGTACTCCTGGGTCAACACCCGCGCCGAGCAACTCATCACCCACGGGGTCTCACCGGAGGATGATGCGCTGCGCTGCGAAGCCTGCCACAACAATGGCGCGCAGATGAACCTGGATGCGCTGGGGTATACCCTGAAGGGAGCCGCAGACCAGGTCTGCACGCAGTGCCACGGCTACGAGGACCCCAACGAGCTTGGCTACAAGGACATGCACAGCAAGCACGTCGAGAGCAAGCGGTATGACTGCACTTGGTGCCACACCTTCAGCCGGCCCGAGCGCGGCCTGAAACTGCCGTAGCCGTAACGATAATGGGACACTGATTGAACTGATGAAACTGATTGAACTGCTTTTTCTATCTTGATAATCAGTCCAATCAGTTCGATCAGTGTCCTGTTCTTACGCTCCCCTACTCGTGCGCCATCAGCTTGCGGAGGAGGGTCCAGGAGACGATCATCAGGAACGCCCCGATGGCCAGCAGCGCGCTGATCATCCCGAAGTCCACGCCCTGGCCGCGCAGCATGATGTTCTGCAGGAGCTGGATGCCGTAGGTCGCGGGCAGCAGCCACGAGATGACCCGCACGCCCGTGATCAGGTTCTCCAGCCGCAGGAAGAAGCCGGTGAAGAACACGCTCGTCAGCAGCAGCAGCATGGCATACTGGACGGCCTGCGTCGTCGTCGTCGACATCAGCGAGATGACGAACCCCGCGCCCAGCGATGCGAAGATGAGCGCGGCCACCGCAATCGCGTAGTTCTGCCACCAATCGATCATCGGCACCTTCAGCAGGTACACCAGGATCGCAGTCAGCACGGCCGCCAGCACGCTGGCGAACAGGAAGTAGCTCACGTATTTGCCGATGAGCATCTCTGCCGCGGCCAGCGGCGACACCCGGAACAGCTCCATCGCGCCGGAACGCCGGTCGCGCACCACGGACAAACCCGCGAAGGTGATGCAGAGGTGTTGGAGCAGCAGCACGATCACCGCGGGCGCATAGAAGTCGGTCACATCGATCGCCACCCGCGAGAGATTCTGCACCTCGCTGCGGAAGGGGCTGACCAGGATCGCCGCGTCGATGTCCTGGAACTCGCTCAGGCGTTCCTCCAGCGCCCTCAGGTTGCGCTCCAGCCGGGCCAGGGTCTCGACGTCGGGGTTCTCCTCGCTGACGGCCTGCGCGTCCTGGCGCATCTCGCCCAGGAGCGCGCTGGTGTCCGTCGCATCCGCGGCGGCATCCTCGCCTGCAATCCCGCTCACCCCGGCCAGCAGGCCAAGACTCGCACCCACCGCAAGCTCCAGCGTGCTCAGGTTGTCATCCAGCGCGCGCGCCTGCTGCCGCGTCGCGGCGCGGTCGCCGGCCTCCGCGGCGAGGCGCAGCGCAGCCATGCTCTGCCGGGTCGCCTCCAGGTCACGCTCGACGCCGGAGAACTCCGTCTGCCCCTCTTCGGTCATGGCGCGCAGCACGCGGCGATTCATCTCATCCACGTAGATGCGGCCGAAGACGTTCACATATTCCGCCTCGATCGGATCCAGCTCGTTGTGGTAGAGCCGGAACACGGCCTGCTCGTTGTTGCGCACGGTGTTGTAGGCGTCGGTCGGCGGAATGACGATGGCATCCACCTCCTCGTTGCCCAGCGCGCGGCGCGCGACGTTCTCATCCGCCGTGATGCCGGAGAAGACGAGCTGCGGGCCGATGGATTTGGCGTACTCCTCCACCTGGCGGCGCAGTTCCTCGTTCTCGGGCACCACGAACATGGTGCGCAGCGGCCTTGCCTCGTTGCGATAGCCGATGCCGAACAGCAGCAGGATCAGGAAGGGGCCGAGCACCAGCGTCAGCACGAGCCGCGGCTGGCGCAGGATTTCCACGATCTCCATGATCAGGAACGAGGAGGTGCGGATGAAAATCCGCGCGATGTGTTCGAGAAGATTACGCAGCTTGCTGCTCATGGCCTCGCTCCTGCCTCATCAACTCCACAAAAACATCGTCGAACGGCGGGACGTACTGCTGCACCGATGTCACCTCGATCTGGTGCTCGCGGCACCAGTCCACAATCTCCGGGATGGCGGTCGCGGCGTCCTCCACCTGGATGCGCAGCGACGTATCCGCCACCCGGCTGATGCTCTTGACGCCTTCGACGGTCAGCAACTGGCCGAGCGTCGCCGCATCGAGCCGCGTCTCCGTGGTCATGTCCACCGCATCGGCCCCGCCCTGCGCGCGGCGGCGCAGGCCGTCCGGCGTGTCCAGCACGCGCAGATAGCCGTCGGCCATCACGCCCACGAGGTCGCAGTAGACCGCCTCGCCCACGTACTGCGTGGTCACGAACAGCGTACGGCCCTCGCTCTGTAATTGCTTGAAATGGTCCCAGAACTTGCGCCGCAGCACAGGGTCGATGCCCGCGGTCGGCTCGTCGAGGAACAGCAGGTCGGGGCTGTGGACCAGGGTCGCGGCGAGGCCCACGCGGCGCTGCATGCCGCCCGAGATCTGGCGCACCAGCTTATCGCGGTGCTCGGCCAGTTCCACGAATTCCAACAATTCCATCAGCCGGTCCTTGCGGCGAAAGTTCATGCCGTAGACCGACGTGAAGAAGTTCAGGTTCTCCCACACGGTCAGGTCGGGATTGAGCACCGAGTGCTGCGGCATGTAGCCGATGCGGGTGCGCTGCGCCTGCGTAAAGCGCAGCGGGTGGTTGCCCATCACGGAGACGCCGCCCGCGGTCGGCTCGTAGATGCCGGTCAGCAGGCGCACGGTGGTGGTCTTGCCGCAGCCGCTCGGCCCGATGAAGCCGAACAGCCCGCCGCGCGGGACGGTCAGGTCGATGTCGAAGACGCCGCTGCCGCCGTTGAACTGCTTGGTGAGGCCGCGTGCGACGATCATGGGCGAAGCGCCGATAGCCGGCGCGGTCAATTCGCCGGGCTGGGGCGGTGCGGGCCGGTCGGATGCTATGGGTGTCGGAATCAACTTGCTCTCCTTCGTGAATGACAACGCACATAGATTACCGTACGGGCGCATGCCGGACTTTAGCGCAACCTATGTCCAACGTTAAGCCCACCTTAAGGTGCTGCGACCTCGGGCTGTCCCCGATGCACCTCCAATCGGCTGTGTGGCGAGAGGATTGGGACACTGATTACACTGATCGGACTGATTATCAGGATAGACTATGCTCACGCTGATAATAATCACCAGTCGGATCAGTTTCATCAGTTCAATCAGTGTCCAAAAAAGGCATCGAAACCGCAACACACGCCGGATTGAGTTGATGCGAAGGGGAGATACCAATATGCCCTGGATACGCTTTGGACGCGACGAACCGCCGGCACCGTCCCTGCCGCTGCTGAACCTGCAGGGCCAGGCGGTCTCTACGAACGACTACCGGGGGAAGGCACCGGTCGTGCTGGCGTTTCTGCATACACCCACCTGCCGGATCTGTCGCAGCCTGGCAACAGACTGGGCCGCGCGGCGGTCAGAAGTCGAGGCGCTGGGAGGCAAGCTGCACTTCGTCGTGCCGAATTCGGCGGGAGCAGAGGGCGCGCTCGATCGGGCGTTCACACTGCTGGATCCACAGAGCCAACTGCGCACACGCTACGCAAAGCTGCTCGAGTTCGACACCGAGGGACAGGTCCTGATCTTTGTGCTGGATGAGCACAACGCGCCCTATGCGGCCTGGGTCGGGGCCGAGCCGGACGACAGCGCCATCTGGTATGACCTGCTCAGGTGGCTGCTGTACGTCTCGATCCAATGCCCGGAGTGAGGGGCCGTCGAATGGCCCGTCGGGCCATAGAGAATGGAATGGGACACTGATCTGACTGATTGGACTGATTGTCAGGCTGATGTACTTATCAGCAAGATAATGATCATCAGTGTAATCAGTCACATCAGTTAGATCAGTGTCCCATTCCACCGCACGGATAGAGACGGCCTACTTGGCAAGCTGCTGGCCGGTCCGGTACTTGCGCAGGGCCTCCCAACCGACCAACTGGCGCGTGGCATCGTCGATGAGGTGGAGGCGGACGCCCTTCAGACTGTGGAGGATGCCCAGCGGCCGGATCTGGAACGCGGGCGTCGCACGGTAACACTGCTCCAGCCGGTAATTCGGGATCTTCGGACTCAAGTGGTGGATGTGATGGAAGCCGATGTTGCCCGTGAACCACTGGAGCACGCGCGGCAGGCGGTAGAACGAGCTGCCCTGCAGTCCGGCGCGCACGAAGCTCCACCGGTCCTTCGTCTCCCAATAGACGCCCTCGAACTGGTGTTGGACGTAGAATAGCCAGACGCCGGCCGCGGAGGCCAGGAGCGCGACGGGCAGCAGGACCGACAGCACGGCCTTCCAGCCGAAGATGAGCATCAGCCCGCCGTAGAGGACCAGCACGCCCAGGTTTGTCAGATGCACGCTGAGCCGCTCGCGGCCTTCGGAGTTCTTGGGCGGGAAGCGATGCACGATCAGGAACATGATCGCGGAGCCGATCGTGAAGAGGATCAGCGGGAAGCGCATGATGCGATAGCCTACGCGGGTGTACCACGGCGCGGCGAGATACTCCTGCACCGTCATGGTCGGCACATCGCCGACGTTGCGCTTGTCGATGTTGCCCGCGGTCGCGTGGTGGATGGCGTGAGCGTGGCGCCACTCGTAGAATGGGGTGAATGTCAGCACGCCAAGCGCCGAACCCACGACCTCGTTGGCCCGCTTCGACTTGAAGAACGAGCCGTGACAGCAGTCGTGGAAGATGATGAAAGTGCGCACCATGAACCCGGCGGTGGGGATGGCGAGCAGGAGCGTGACCCAGTAGGGGATGCGCGGGCTCATCGAGGTCACGGTCCACAGCATCACGCCCCACAGCGCGACGAAGGGGATGACGGTATTGACGAGCTGCCAGATGGCCTGCCGCAGGTCAGCTTTGGCGTACGGCGCAACCAGTTTCTGCCAGTTTAGCTTGTCAAGGTCAATGTTCATAGGCAACCCTCCTCTTTCCTGCATTGTACCACAGGTGCTATACTGCCCGAAATGACGCCGGGGCGGCAAATTGAAGATTGAAGATTGTCTGACGTTAGAGGTTCGAAGGTTGCAGGTTGCAAGTTGAGAGGGAGCCATGAAAGGACCGACTCGGGCTGAGCTGCAGGGGGCGACCGGCAGGCAGGTGGCCGACGTGATCGCGCCGGGGCTGCGCGTGCTGTTCTGCGGGATCAACCCGGGGCTCTATTCCGGCTACACGGGGCATCACTTTGCGCGGCCGGGCAACCGGTTCTGGCCCACGCTGCACGCGGCCGGGTTCACCCCGCGCGTACTGCGGCCCGACGAGGAGCGTGAGCTGCTCCTGCACGGGTATGGCATCACGAACCTGGTCGAGCGGGCGACCGCAACCGCCGCGGAGCTCCGCGCGGCGGAACTCCTGGCGGGCGGCGAGCGGCTGGTTGCGAAGGTGGCGGAATACGCCCCGCGCGTGGTAGCTGTCCTGGGCATCAGCGCATACCGGGCCGCGTTCCGCCGCCCGCAGGCTGCGCTGGGCTGGCAGGTGGAGGGGCTGGCCGGCGCGGCGTTGTGGGTGCTTCCGAATCCGAGCGGACTGAACGCACACTATGGGTTGGCGGATCTTGCGCGCGTGTACCGGGAGTTTCGGGAAGCTGTTACAGCTTAGGCTGGTCACGTGATCCTTCAGCTTCCAGCTTCCAGCTTCCAGTGTTACAATCCACACAATCCCCTCATATGGAGGTCTCTTCATGTCACATTCCACCTGGCAGGCCGGCGACGTCATCGCCAACGGCATCCGGCTCCACTACACGCGCACAGGCGGCGCAAGACCGGCGCTCGTGCTGGCCCACGGCGTCACCGACAGCGGGCTGTGCTGGTCGCCCGTTGCTGAGAAGCTGGCGGACGATTACGACGTGGTGATGGTCGACGCGCGCGGCCACGGGCAGTCCGACGCGCCGGAGTCCGGGTATGACCCCGCGACCCAGGCGGCGGACCTCGCCGGGCTGATCGCGGCCCTCGGACTGCACGGGCCCGCGCTCATGGGCCACTCGATGGGCGCAGTGACCGTGCTGGCATTGGCCGGGCTCTACCCCGACATCCCGGCCGCCGTCGTGCTCGAAGACCCGCCGGCCTTCTGGCTGCCGCCGGCCCAGCCCGCGGCAGCCGGCGAGAACCGCGTGACCGCCATGCGCGCGCGGATGGAGAGCCTGCGCAGCAAGACCCGCGAGCAGCTCATCGCCGAAGTCCGCGTGCAAAGCCCAACCTGGCCCGAGGCGGAGCTGGGACCGTGGGCCGATGCGAAGGTCGCGTTCGCGCGCAACCTGGTGCGCCCCTGGACCCCTGCGGCGCAGCAGCCCGACTGGCCGGCCATCATGAGCCGGATCACGTGCCCGGTGCTGGCTATCGCGGCAGACGGGGAGAAGGGCGCGGCATTGAGCGAGGAAGGCATCACATCCCTTCAGGCCGCGGTGCCGCATGTGCAGGTCGTGCGCGTGGCGGGCGCGGGGCACAACATCCGCCGCGAGCAGCCCGCCGCATTCATGGCCGCAGTGACCGGGTTCTTCGGGGAGGCGCTGGCGGGAGGTTGATACCATTTGGGGGCGCGCGGCCATCGCGGATAAACGAATGCGCTGGCGCGCCACGAATACGCGAATCGCGTGCGTCGCGGCAGGGATATTTGTGTATTCGTGCCGAGCGCCGCAGCGCCATTCGCCGTAAGCGCAGCGGCATTCGCAATGGCCGCGCCCCCAGGAGGAAACACCCCGACATCTACCGTATTTTTGCTTTTCGCGGCGGCCGGTGCTATACTCCTAACCGAACATCCGTGCGCACTCTGCCTCCCGCCCGCCCGGATGTCGAGGAGTGGCTGCTATGGAGTTGTTGGCCCACCCTGCCGCTGCGCCGGACGCAGGCGGAGACCGCATCCTTCGACTGCGTCCCGCTAAAGAACAGCGGGACTCCGCTCAGGATGCTTCCGCCGCTGCAAAAGACGCAGCCGTTCGACCTGTTAGCGGCCGCACGGCCCGCAAGCCCGCCGGCCGCAAAGTGTTCGGCGGCAGCAGACTGCCGCCCGCCCCTGCCGGCCCCGACGACATCATCGTGCGCGGCGCGCGGCAGCACAACCTCAAGAACATCACGGTGCGCATCCCGCGCAACCGGTTCGTGGTCATCACCGGCGTCAGCGGCTCAGGCAAGTCGTCGCTCGCATTCGACACCATCTACGCCGAGGGCCAGCGCCGTTACGTCGAGAGCCTCTCCTCCTACGCGCGGCAGTTCATGGACCAGATGGAGAAGCCCGCAGTCGACCACATCAGCGGCCTCTCCCCGGCCATCGCCATCGAACAGAAGACGCTCAGCCATAACCCGCGCTCGACCGTCGGCACGGTCACCGAGATCCTCGATTACCTGCGCGTGCTCTACGCGCGCATCGGCGTCCCCCACTGCCCGCAGTGCGGCCGGACCGTCCAGCCGCAGAGCGCGCAGCAGATTGCCAACCAGCTCGCGGCCTTCGCCGCCGGCACGCGCGTGCAGCTCCTGGCGCCGGTCATCTACAACCGCAAGGGCGCGCACGTGCAGGTGCTCAGGAAGGCGCTGGCCGACGGGACCCCGCGCGCCCGCATCGACGGCGAGCCGGTCGACCTGGCCGAGGGCCTGCCCGGCCTGGACCCGCACAAGAAGCACCGCGTCGACGTCGTGGTGGACCGGATCGTCATCCCCGCAGACGACGCGGGCTTCGCCAACCGCGCGATGGATTCGGTCGAGACCGCGCTGCGGCTTGGCAACGGGGTGGTTGAGATCCAGACCACCGGACCGGACGGCAGCACGGAGCGGCTCACCCTGAGCGAACACCATGCCTGCCCCGAGTGCGAGCTCAGCTTCCAGGCGCTCGAACCGCCGCTCTTCAGCTTCAACTCGGCCGCGGGCATGTGCGACGAGTGCAACGGCCTGGGCGTCAAGCTGCAGGTGGACCCCGACCTCATCATCCTCAACCCGACCCGCTCCATGATGGACGGCGCGTCGCGCTGGCATCACGACCTGCGCAAGAAGCTGGACAACTGGCACTCGCGCTCGCTCGTCGCGCTGGCCGAGCATTACGGCATCGACCTGAACACGCCGTGGAACGAGCTGCCGGAGAGCTTCCGCCATACCTACCTGTACGGCTCCGACGAGCCCATCTCCATGACCTACCAGAGCGACGACGGCACGTGGAAGGGCGAGAGCCGCCGGCCCTACCAGGGCGCGCTCTTCCACATCCAGCGGATGTTCCACCAGACCCACTCTGAAGGCGCGCGGCAGTGGTATACGCAGTTCATGAACCAGCTCCCCTGCCCCAAGTGTCACGGCGAGCGGCTCAACCCGGAGGCGCGCTTCGTGACCGTCGGCGGCGTGCGCCTGCCGCAACTCACGTCGTGGAGCATCGAGGCGCTGCACGACTGGATCACGGCCCTGCCCGCGCAGCTCGATGAGGAGCAGCACGAGATCGGCGCGGAGCTGATCGACGAGATCGAGCAGCGGCTCCGCTTCATCCGCAACGTCGGGCTGCATTACCTCACGTTGGACCGCCCCGCGCCCAGCCTCTCCGGCGGCGAGGGCCAGCGCATCCGGCTGGCGAGCCAGATCGGGTGCGGGCTGGTAGGGGTGCTGTATGTGCTGGACGAGCCGTCCATCGGCCTGCACAGCCGCGACCACCAGGCGCTGCTCGGCACGCTCATGCAACTGCGCGATGGGGGCAACACCGTGCTCGTGGTCGAGCATGACGCGGCGACCATGCGCGCGGCGGACTGGCTCGTGGACCTGGGACCCGGGCCCGGCGTGCTGGGCGGCGAGCTCGTCGCGGCGGGCACGCCGGTGGACGTGATGGCCGATCCCCACTCGCTGACCGGCCGATACCTCTCCGGCGCGCTCCAGGTGACACAGCCGCCGCGGGCGAACGGCAACCACCAGAACGGCGGACGGCGGTCCGCCGCAGGGTGGATCACCATCCGCGGCGCGCGGCTGCACAACCTGAAGGCCATCGACGTCCGCTTCCCCGTCGGCGCGCTGACCTGCGTGACGGGCGTCAGCGGCTCCGGCAAGAGCAGCCTCATCGCGCAGACGCTCTACCCCGCGCTGTGCCGGCTGCTGCACAACGCGCAGACCGTGCCCGGCCCGCACGAGGCCATCGACGGGCTGGACCAGGTGGACAAGGTCATCAACATCACGCAGGAGCCCATCGGCCGCAACCCGCGCTCCAACCCCGGCACGTACGCGGGCGTGCTGGACGAGATCCGCCGGGTGTTTGCGACGCTGCCCGAGGCGCGCGCGGCCGGCTACGCGCCGGGCCGCTTCTCGTTCAACGTCAAGGGCGGGCGCTGCGAGGAGTGCGCGGGGTACGGCTACAAGCGCGTCGAGATGCACTTCCTCGCGGACCTGTGGGTCAGGTGCAAGGCGTGCGAGGGGAAACGGTTCAACCGCCAGACGTTGAGCATGGTGTACAAGGGCAAGAGCATTGCAGACGTGCTGGATATGGACGTACAGGAGGCGCTGGCCTTCTTCGAGAACTACCCCGAGATCCGGCGCATCCTGCAGACGCTCCACGATGTCGGCCTGGATTACGTCAAGCTGGGCCAGAGCGCGCTGACCCTCAGCGGGGGCGAGGCCCAACGCGTCAAGCTGGCGAAGGAGCTGGGCCGGGTCGCGACGGGCCGTACGGTCTACATCCTGGACGAGCCGACGACCGGCCTGCATTTCGCCGATATCCAGCGCCTGCTCGACGTGCTGCACCGCCTGACCGACGCGGGCAACACGGTCATCGTCGTGGAGCACAACCTGGATGTCATCAAGACCGCGGATTGGCTCGTGGACCTGGGGCCGGAGGGCGGCGAAAAGGGCGGCTGGATCGTGGCGGAGGGGACGCCCGAGCAAGTCGCCGCGGTCGACGCGAGCTACACGGGGCGGTTTCTGCGCGGGATGGTGTGAAGGTTTCGCCCCTCTCCCGCCGCTATGCGATGGGAGAGGGGGCAGGGGGTGAGGGTATCGTCACGCGCACGGTCGTTCCCTGGCCCGGTGCGCTCCGGATGGTCAGGTGCGAGCCCACGTTCGCAGCCCGCTCCCGCATGGACTGGAGGCCGAGGTGTGCGGGATAGGGCAGGTCCGGATCGAAGCCCTTGCCGTCGTCCTCGACCTCCAGGATGACGACATCCGGCTCCACACACAGGCGCAGGTCGATCCGGCGCGCACTCGCATGGCGCCCTGCGTTCTGCATGGCCTCCTGCGCGATGCGATACAGGGCTTCCTTCCGCTCCACCGGGAGCTCCGGCTCCGCAGCCAACGTCGCTTCCACGTGCAGCCGGTAGCGCGCCCTGACGGCGGCAACCTGCCGCTCCAGCGCGCCGACCAACCCCTCGCGTTCCAGCGATTCGGGCCGCAGCTCGAAGATCAGGGCGCGCATCTCTGCCACGGCGGCCTCGGCCAGCGACAGGACATACCGCAGCGCACCCTCCACCTCCGCCGGTCTCTTCGGCAGCATCTCCAGCGCAGCATGACTGCCCAGGGCGATGCCATAAAGCGCCTGCGAGATGGAATCGTGCAGCTCACGCGCCAGCCTCTGCCGCTCTTCCAGCGCCGCGGCCATCTGAGCTTGCAGATAGAGCTGCGCATTTTCGACCGCCACCGCAGCCTGGTTGGCAACCCCCAGGGCAACCTCCGCCTGCTTGAGCGTGAAGTGGGCCGGCTCGGGGTGCGTCACGCGCAGCATGCCGACCACCCGGCCCTTGACCAGCAGCGGAATCCCCAGCCACGACCGGCTGCCTTCGAGGGTCCCGCGCACCGTCTCGGACGTTTCGTGTTGTAACAGATAGGCTAATGGATCGGCCTGATCGGCAAGGTCATCCACCATCACGGGTACGCGGCGCTCGACCACCTCCCGGAAAAGCGGCGCGCCCTCGATCGAACTCTGAACCCACTGCAGCGCGCCGTCGCGCGAGTCGCCGTCGTAGACCAGGATGGCGAGCTGCCCCTGTTGGGGCACGAACACGGCGGCTCCGTGAAAATCCAGGATCGGCTTGAGGTGACCGAGGATGCGCAGGAGGATTTGCTCCAGGTCCAGTGTCGATACCAGGTCCTGCGATACATCCAGCAGGATCGCCAGCTCGTCTGCGCGGCGGCGGGTCTCCTTGACCAGCTCCTCGACCCGCTGGCGCGCCTCGACCAGCTCCGTCACCTCGTTGACCAGCAGGAGCAGACCCTCCAATTCTTCGCCGGCCTGAACCGGCACCAGAGACCACTGCCAATACGTCGTGCCCCGGGCGAAGCCACTATACGGGAACTCCCAGACGTGAAACGGCTCACCCGTCTCTGCCACTTGCTGGAAGATCGCCAGGACCCCTGCACCGGCGGCGTCGGGAATAAACTCCTCAATCGTGCGGCCCACGATGCCATCGGTGACGAACGGCGGCTCAAGAAACTGGAGGTAGGCCTGATTGGCCCAGACGACACGCAGGTTGGAGCGGTTGACCAGCACGATGCCCGCCGGAACGTGCTCAATGACCGCCTGCACGATGCGGCGCTGGCGGTCCACTTCGTCGAGCAGCGCCTCGCGTTCCTTGACCGAACGCACCGTCTCTGTGACGTCGATGAGGGAAAACACCAGCCCCTGCAGCCCGCCCGTGCTGTCAGGTACGGGCACCAGGCTCCAGTCCCAGTAGGTCGTGCCGCGCCAGGGTTGGTCAGCGAACTCGAAGGGCTTTGCGCGGAAGGTGATGGCCTGTCGGGTGGCCCGCACGCGCTCGAAGATGGCCTGATTTTCGGGATGCGGAAACAGGTCGAAGTGGTTCCTGCCGAGCAGCTCCTCCAGCGCATGACCGGAAGCCATGACATATGCCGCGTTGGCATGAACAAAACGAAACTCCGGATCAAGAAAAGCGAGTTGCGCGCCGGTGTTCTCCATAATGCGGAACAACACGTCACGCTCGCGGGCAATCGTCTCCTGAGCCGCCCGCTGGGCCGCGGATTCTGCCGTTTCCAGGGTCGTCCGCAGTTGGCTGGCCGCGAGATCAGCTTCCTCGAGTCGTCGCAGAAAAACGTAGATGCCAAAGCCTGAGAGTCCGATCAGGACGAGCTCGATCCAGGGCGCAGCATTGGACCAGGCAGGGATGGGCGATGGAAGCAGCGGCGCATAGTCGCCGGCCAGGTAGAGGATGAACAGCACCAGCCCCACGAAGAGCGCGGCCAGGCGGAGAGGCACCCCGGACACCCTATGCATCGTCGTCCGGCTCCATCTCGGACAGCGGCACCAGGCCCACGCGCACCGCGTAGAGCGCGGCCTGAGTCCGGCTGGGCACGCCGAGCTTCCCCAGCACGTTCTTGACATGGGTCTTGACGGTGGTCTCGCTGATGAGGAGCGCCTGGGCAATTTCCCGGTTGGACTGCCCCCGTGCCAGCAGCCGCAGGACACCCCACTCCCGCTCAGTGAGCTGTTCGACGGTGTGCAGCGCGCGCATCTCCGTGACAAGCTGGGCAGCCACCTGGGGCGAGAGCTGCACCTGGCCGCTGGCGGCCGCCTTGACGGCGCGGCGCAACTGAGGAGCATCGGTGTTCTTCAGCAGGTAGCCGATGGCGCCCGCCCGCAGCGCTTCCACGACCGCAGTGTCTTCAATCACGCTTGTCAGGGCGAGCACCTCCGTATCAGGCAGCTCGCGGCGGATGGTCGCCGTGGCTTCGACGCCGCTCATCACCGGCATGAGCAGGTCCATCAGGACGACATCGGGGCGATGCTTGCGGGCCAGCTCGACAGCCTCTGCGCCATCGGCCGCCTCAGCCACGATCTCAAGGTCCGGATCGAGCCCAAGGAAAATGCGCAGACCCTGTCTGACCACGACATGGTCATCGACGATGAGAATGCGTATCACAATGCGTGACCTGCCTTTGCTGAGTACCCGAGGATGACAGCACGATTTTAGCACGGATGTCACCTACCCGCAACCGCGTTCGCCGGTTGCCAGGGCGAAGTCATGTTGCAATCGGGCCTTCCACCTGGCAGTTGAAACTGCGGCTACCCCTACGAAACCGGCCTACGCCGGTTAGTTCCAGTCTGCGTAGGCAGACTTCGCAAGGGTAGCCGCAACTTAAGTTGCCATGCGGGTTCACCTGGCGCACTATGAAACCACCCTGGCCGGTTGCCCAAACGCCGCAACGGGGTTAGAATCGCGCGGGTGACAGCACCATGCTGCCACGATCCAGCACCACCCTACTCATCCACAGGAGCATACACTATGGCCGGTTGGGATACGTTACCAGCGCTGCTGCGCGAGGAACTCAAGCAGCGGGCGGAAGAAGGCTGCGATGTGACCGGGTACACCGAGCAGGTCGAGGCTGCCATTGCCGCTTGGGCTGACGGCGCAGGCGAGCAGCCGCTCAATGAGCTCTACGATGCGCTCACGGCACTGCCGGTCGTCCCGTCTTTTCCTTATGTCGAGCCAAGCGACCTCCCTGCCATCCGCGCGGCGCGGCCGCCTGCCGCCGCAGCGCTCCCCCGCCTGGCCGACGATGCCGCAGCCGCAGACCGGTTTCTCGGCGCATGGCTGGGCCGCAGCGCAGGCTGCGCGCTCGGCAAGCCGCTGGAAGCCGGGCCGTACATGGGCGGCGGCTGCGGCAATCCCGGCTGGCGCAACGTGCAGCTCTGGTTCGAGGGCGCGGACGCCTGGCCCATCAGCGGCTACACCCCGGAGCACTCGCGCGCGGAGGCGGATCCTGGCCTGCACATCGGCAGCTACAGCCTGCCCTGCACGCGCGAGCACATCCGCTACATGCAGACCGACGACGACATCCGCTACACGGTGCTCGGCCTGGTCATGCTGGAGGAGCGGGGACTGGACTTCGACACCTGGGATGTCGGCAAGCTGTGGCACAGCCGGCTCACCTACGGGCAGGTCTGCACCGCAGAGACGCAGGCATACCTGAACTTCAGCCAGGTGACGAGCCACATGCACCGCGACCGGCCAGACGATGCAGAGGAACGGCTGGCCTGGGTGCGCACCTACCGCAACCCCTATCGGGAGTGGATCGGCGCGCAGATCCGGGCGGACGGCTGGGCGTATGCCGCGGCGGGCAACCCGGAGCTGGCCGCGGAGCTCGCCTGGCGCGACGCGGCGCTGTCGCACGTCAAGAACGGCATCTACGGGGAAATGTTCGCAGCGGCCATGATCGCGGCGGCCTTCGTCGAGCCGGACCCGGCAGCCATCGTCGCGGCAGGCCTGGCGCAGATTCCCGCGCGCTGCCGGCTGGCAGAGGCGGTGGTCCAGGCAGTCGAGATGGCCCGGACCGCGAGCAGCCAGACCGGCCTGGTCAGCCGCCTGTGGGATGCGTTCGGCCATTACCATCCCGTACACACCATCAACAACGCGGCGCTCGTCGCGGCCGCGCTGGTCTCTGCGGCGGGGGATTTCGAGACGGCCATCGCGACCGCGGTGCTCGGCGGCTGGGACACCGACTGTAACGGCGCGACGGTCGGCTCCATCATGGGCGCGGCGCTCGGGGCTGCCGCGCTCCCTGCGAAGTGGACGGCCCCGCTCAACGACACGCTCTATGCGGAAATCCCGGGATTCCATCCCATCGCGATCTCCGAGTGTGCACGGCGCACGCACGCGGCGTGGCAGCGTACTTTGTGAAATTTGTCGAATACGCATGCAGATTACAGATTATTTTTCACCACGCTGTTACACTTCGCAGCGTGATGGCTTGGCAGTACCGCATCCTTCATGTCGGCTCGACATTGTGGCATTGAAGAGTTTGCTGCAGCGCTCCAGGGGGAACGCCTCATCGCCGCACCCCTAACTGCCAACCGGCGCGCAGCCCGCGGTACCGGATCCGAACCATGCACACCTGGGAGGAACATTGAAACCCTTCTACGTAGTGCTTCTGGTCGTCGTGTTATGCTCGCTTCCTGTAGGCGCAGCCTCGGCAGCGGCGAACCAGCCGTTCACAAACTACACCTTCGCTGGGCCAGTGTTCGGGATGGACGCAGCGCCCAACGGCAACCTCTGGGTAGCGGATGCCGGTGCGGGCATCGTGGAGCTCAGCCGCGGCAGCGGAGCAGGCATGCTCGTTGCCTCTCTCCCCGGCGTGAGCGACGTCTCGGCCATCGATAAGGATGCCATGTTTGCCGTTACCGGTGCACCGGACCGCAAGTTGTACCTCGTATCCACGGATGGCACGGTGCAGGAGATCGCCGACCTCGGCGCGTATGAGGACTCGGTGAACCCGGACGGCATCACGCCGCCAGATTCGAATCCCTACGATGTAGAAGCGCTTGACGCGAATACGGCCCTGGTGGCCGATGCAGGGGGGAACGATCTCCTGATCGTGGATACGGCCGGCAACATCGACTGGATTGCGACGCTGCCGCTGGAAATTGTCTCAACGGCCAATATCAAGAGCCTGGCAGGTTGTCCCACTCCACTCGTCCCCGATCTCGCCTTTGCATGCGGACTGCCGGACATGATGCCGACAGAGCCCGTAGCTACGAGCGTTGCGATCGGGCCGGACGGCGCATACTACGTGAGCGAGTTGAAGGGCTTCCCCTTCCCGACCGGTGAATCACGCATCTGGCGCATCAACCCAGCAGCACGTCACGCGGCCTGCGGAACCAGCGACCAGTGCAGCATCGTGGCCGACGGCTTCACCTCGATCGTGGACCTGGCTTTCGGCCCGAACGGCACGCTGTTCGTCACCGAAATCGACGAAGCGAGCGCAGCAGCGGTCGAACTCGGCGCGTTCTTCGGCGTGCCCGATGTGCTGCAAGGCGGAACGGTGAACGCATGCGACTCGAGGACGTGGACGTGCAGCGCGGTGGCGACCGAGGTATCTATACCAACGGCCGTTGCAGTTCATGGCATGGGGAACGTCTACTACACGCAATCTGGCCTGGGGCCTGCGCAAATAGTCCGCCTGAAGTAACAGCGTGACCTTGCCGGTTGCGCTGATGGGCTGAAATGCGCCGGGCCGTCTTTGAGGACGGCCCGGCAGTTTTTTGCGTTACGTGCTGCGCCTTCGCCAGCGCATGCCATGCCCACATAACGCGTTAGCCTGGCGGCTCGCGATCGAGGGCCTGCACCGCCAGCACGATCATCTCCACGGCCGCGGCGGGCGGAATGACCGCGGTGTTGATGGCGAGGTGGTAGTGGCGCAGGTCCTTCCACTCGACGTTGTTGTGCATGTGGCGGATGGCCTGGCGCTTTTCCTCGTCCGAGTCGGTGATGCGCCGCCGCGCCTCGCCCTCGGTGATGCCATAGCGTGCGGTCAGCCGCTGGACGCGTGTATCCGGTGACGCGTACAGATGGACATGGAGCGCACGGGGCCAGTTACGCAGGACCATCTGCCCGCCGCGGCCGATGATGACGACGTTCCCTTCGGTCGCGTATTCCTCCAGGGTCTTACGCACGATCTCCGCATAGGTCTTGTCGTCCAGCGCGAGGCGCTTGTCGAATGCAGTCGGGGACTTGCTGTAGAGCGAGGTCATTTCCGTGCTGACCAGCCTGGCACGGCGGGCGAAGCTGCGCTCCATTGCGAGCACAGCATCGACATCCACGCCCGCGCGTGCCGCAATCTCGGACAGCATCTCCTTGTCGATCCGCCGGTAGCCGAGCTGCTGGCAGAGGGCATCAGCGATTGCATCGCCTTCGCTGCCCAGCTCGCGCGAAAGGGTGATGACGGCCATGCTGCACCTCCATGTGGCTGCACCTGGGGGACGCCTGTCGACTGAGGTTATTATAGCACGGTTTTGGCTGTCAGCGAGAGGGATTACGCGGAAAGACGGCGTCTTGCATCGACAGGCGCGCTGATGAGAGCCCCATGGTCACACGGGCCGGCGTGAGCTGCAGCGACACTGCGCGCACCTGCAACCGCACGCGCTCTAAGCCGCGCAGGCAGATCTCCCCTGTCTGATTCTGAGGTGAGTCTGTGGTTTCGCCCTACGATCGGGGCTTCACCCGGACAGCCGTGCCGAAGCCCGAAAACGTGCGATCCACTCGACTCTCAGACACGCTGCTCTGCACAGAGAAACTCACAATCCAGTCGGCCTTCAGTGAGTTGCCCTGGCTGACAACATCTGCGAGCAGGTTCTGATATGAGGCAAACGGGCCAGAGTAAACGACGCCCAGGTACTTCGAGATACGGAATCCTTGAATTCTCGCCGAACTGACAATATTAGACGTGTCCATTACCTCACCCCCTGTTCAAGTAATCTCTCTTTGACCATTAGCGACAGTCGTCACAAGCACATCGAAACCCAATGTACACATTCGGATCAGAGCGCCGTTCCGCGACTTCATGAGGATATTCAGGCCTGTATATGCCCAATCGAAAATAAGTTGTAGCCATATCCTGATAGTCCACCCACGACCCACCTCGTACCACTTTAGTCGCATCGCTTGTTCTGGACATGGCGTTGTGCGGATTCCTGACCGGCGCAGATCTATAGTAAGTCGCCAGATACCAGTCGTCCACCCACTCCCATACGTTGCCCGCCATATCATATGCGCCAAATGGGCTGACTCCAGCCTTGTAACTGCCCACGGGCGTTGTATTCCCGACACTTTCGTCCGTATTTGACTTCTCGGGATCCCAAACATTGCCCCAAGGCCAGATGAGGCCCTCTGTTCCCCGTGCCGCCTTTTCCCACTCAGCCTCGGTTGGCAGCCGCTTACCGACGAACCTGCAGTATTCACTGGCATCATACCAGGATATCCCTACAACGGGATGCCTATCATAACCACTTCGATAGCGACCGTTTTCCCAGTGATCTGGTACCCTGCGATCGTCCTGCACAACGAATTCCTGATATTGCTCATTGGTTACCTCAAAAAGATCGATCCAATAACTATCCAGGTAAACTCTCCTGGCGGGACGCTGATCTGACTCTCCCTGGTCCTCACCCATTATGAAATCTCCAGCCGCAACAAAAGCCATGTCGCTAGATGGTAGATTGTCAGGATTCCGAACCAACAAAATCAACAATGAAGACACAATCGCAACTGTTGTCAGCGCTACGATGACAAACACTCGCTTCGTGTTGCGACCAAGGGGTTTGTATTGAGCCGGCTGGGGAGCTGAGGGGAGTTCGATATCGATTTCTGGCCGCTCGCGTTTGATGCCGTTGAGCAGTTCGCCGATCATGTTGCGTGTTTCGCAGTAGCGAATCAGTTCCCTTGCCTTGTCATCCTTGGTGTTACCAGGCAGATTATCGTAATCAATGCCGAGATCAAAGACCAGACTGCGCAGTTCACCCTCGTTGAAATGTCCATTGATCAGCTCCCGAATCCGGGAGCGAAACGATAGTTGGTCATTCATGGCTGTACGATCCGCCAAAGCTCAATCTCGTCCAAGCTGGTGGCATCGGTGGTGCGCTGATAGAGGGTGATCGCGCGCAACAACGTGATGGTTGCCTCGCCACCACGCGCGTCAATTATACCATACATCACAGTGGCGCAAGTTCACGCGAAGCCACTTCACCAGCCTCGAGTCGCGGGATTATCAGGTCAGGCTGGCTGCCGGCGCACCAAGTGCAGCGCCAGGCTGCGGCTCGGCGGTCCGCTTGGTACAGGTCGCGGGCGCGATCAGAGATCGCGCGAGGGCGGCTTCCTCCGGCCGTGGGTCACATCGGCGCTGGCGCGCGGCGCGCGCGGCGCGGGCGGCGGGTCGAAGCGCGGCGGCGCGGACCGCGGCGCGGTGCGCGGGGGCGGAGTGCGCACCGGCGCGCGCTTGCGCCGCGTCAGCAGCCAGAACAGCGGCACGGCCAGCAGCGGCAGCAACAAGAGCGGCCACCACGGCAGCTCCGCGCGCGGGGCGGGCGCGGCAGGCACGACCGGGACAGGCGTCTCGGTAGGCGTCGGCGCCGGCGTCAGCGTGGCGGTCGGTTCTTCGACCACAGCCACCGGCGCAATGTACTCGTAATGCACGCTGGCCGCCGCAGACAATGCGGGCGAGCTGTCGGCAAACGTGATATCTGCCGAATAGTCGAAATCGGCATCCGCCTGCGCCGTCCCGACCAGCCGCCAGATGACCGACTGCGCGCCCCCGTTGACCGGCACGGTCGGCACCGGCTTGGTCAGCGTCTCGCCTGCCGCCAGTTCCAGGCCCGGCGGGAGCGCCAGCCGCACTTCGCCCCCGGTGAAGTCCGCATCGGACAGGTTCGAGACCCACAGCGTGGCCGCAAACTCCGGGGCCTCGCTGGTGATGTTGACCGGCGCATCGAACCAGGCCGAGCCGCCGCCCGTCCCGGCCAGCCCGTAGTAGGTCACCCAGGTGGTCGATGCGCCGGGCGCCAGCTCGACCGGGAACCAGTAGATGGCGACGGCGCTGTCTCCGACGGCCATGCCGTCCGTGATGGCGTAGTCCCACACGCTGTCCTTGATCTGCGGCCAGCGAGCGATGACGAAGCGGTCGGGCGTCGTCGCGCCGAAGCCGGTCAGGATGCCCTGCCCCTTAAGGCTGGCCGGGCTGTAATCGCGCGCCTCGAAGGCCTTCCAGTAAGCCGGCATCTCCTCGCGGCCATACTCCCGCTCCACGTCGAAGTTGCCCGTGCCGGGCACGAAGAACGGCGCGCGATCGTTGCCGCCGATCATCGTATCCAGCATCACGCGAATGCCGACCTGCGCCGCGCTGCTTCCCTCGTTCACCGCGGTCACTGCGATCCTGACCGTGTCATCGCGGTCCGTGTACGGGTTGAGCGCAGGCATGAGCTCCTGGGTGATGGCGATGCCCTCGACGGTCCAGTGCAGGGTCGCCTTGTCCGGGCCAACCTCGGGCCGCGCTCCGCTCCGGCGCAGCAGCGGGGCATCCACCTGCGTGCCGCCGCGGATGACCCGCACGGAGGCAAAAGAGGTGAACCCGCCGCCGCCGTGGCCGAACATCAGCCGCTTCTGGTCGTCGTCCGGCGTGCCCGGATCCCCCGCGACCGAACCGATGGTGAACTGGTTGAACGCGCTGACATCCACCTCGATAGCCGCGTTGCCGAAGGTGTCCCGCTCCGGGGTGAACTGGCGCGCAAACGCCGGCGCTGCGGGCAGCAGTGCAACAAGCAGCGCCAGGCCCAGGATGAAGTAGCGAGCCTGTTTCACGATATGCTCCGTATCAGCCTGCATCCCCGTCTTCGGGCGCAACCGGCGTGACATTGCTGCCCCAGTCATCGAAATCGAACGGCAGGGGCGGCAGGTCCGGCTCCGGTTCCTCGACCGGCGCGGCAAGCGGCTTGCCATTCGTGCGCCTGGGCAACGCTGCGTCCGCAACAGGTTCCGTGGTCGCCTTCGCCGGAGACTCCTCGCCGTTCTTACGGGCGGAAAGCGGCTCGACAGGCGGCGCAGGCACGACGGGCGACCGGCTGTGACCGTTCGACGGCGGCCCGTCGGCTGGACGGCCGTTCGGCCGATCCGCGCCCGGCTGTGCCTGGCCGTTCGAACGCCCTTCGGATGCCTCAGCCGGATGGCCGTTGTGCGGGGCAGCAGGTGCGGCCGGCTGCGGCGGGACAGCGCGGTGCCCGGCGTCATGCGCAGGTGGGAAGAGGTCCTGCCCCTGACCCAGCCGGGCCCAGGCGGCCGCGGCCCGCGCCTTGACCTGCGTCAGTTGCTTGCGCAGGGGTTCATCCTCCGGCCCGTCGAGCAGCCGCAAGGAGAGCCCGACCTGCGCCAACTGGACGATCAGCTCGCGCAGCTCGTCCGGCGCCGGATTCAGGTCCAGGCGGATGTCCGTCTCCGTGACGATCGCGGCCAGGCGGGAGCGTGTGGCCGCCCGCACCTGCGCCGTCACGACACCTGCGAGAGCGGCCAGTTCCGTCCACAGCACCGCGGCGCGGCGGGTCGGGTCAACCAGGTCGGCCTGCGCCAGCGCGGCCTCCGCCGCCTCGTGCTGACCGGCCAGCCCGGCCGCGCGGGCCTGCTCGGCCAGCGGCTGCAACCGCTCCGCGAGCGCGTGCAGGCCGGCCAATTCCAGCCGCAGATCGGCTGCGCTTTCAAGCAGCGGCGCGACCTCCGGGTCATGGCCGATGTCGCCGGCAGCCCCGGCAAACGAAGCCGGCAGCTCCCGCTCGATGCGAGCCAGCTCGGCCAGCCCCGCAGCATACGCACCTTCCCCGCGCAACCGCGTCGCGCGCTCCAGCCGCCGCCGGAGGACAGCGGCCGCGCGTTCCGCCATCTGCGGCCGCGTGCGGGCGTACAGCTCGCGCACGTGCGCGTCCATGGGATGCGTCGCCACCGCGCGCTCCGCGCGGACAAATGCCGGAAGGTCACGGCCGAGGGCCATCTGCGCCTCGATGTAGGCGACGTCCGCGCTGCGACAGGTCAGCCGCCACCAGATGCGGAGCGGCCCGGGCAGGCAGACCTTCAGCAGCGCCGAATCGGCCCCGGCCAGCAGCGCATGGTAGAGCGCCTCCCCTTCCGCGCGCGCCTCCTCCTCCCACAATTCTTCTTCGAGCAGCAGCAGCGCGTTCAGCGCCTGGCGCGCGTCCGCGGGCAGATTGCCCTCCGCCGCGGCCAGCAATTCCAACGCCAGGCGGCACGCCCGCCGCGCCTCGTCGGGCCGGTCTTCCGCCCGGTGGCGGCGGCCTTCGACCGTGAGTTCCTGCGCACGGGCCACCAGGGAGAGCCGCGTTTCCAGCCAGCGCACGCGGCGGCTCAGCTCGGGCGCGGCCGCGCTGTAGGCTGTTGCCTCTGACAGCGAAGCTGCCGCGGCCGGCAGCTCGCCCGCGGCGAAGTGGGCCTCTGCGGCCGCAAGACAGGCCGCCGCGCGCTGGTGGGCCGCCCCCACGGACGCTCGACGCAGCACCGTGCGAACTGCGGCCAGCACCGGGTCGCTCGAGTCGCCCTGGAGCAGCGGGAGGGCATCGACGGCCTGGCCGGCGCGCACCCGCTCGCCCACCTGGCGCAGCAGCGCAACCCGCTCGGCCAGGTCCTCGACGCGCGCGTGCAGTTCCTCCCACGCGGGGGACATCGGACGGGCCGGCGGGTCGCCTAGTTCCGCCTGCGCCCCGTCCAGCGCAGCCTGCAGCTCACTCCAGGCAACCCGGCCCAGGTCACCATCGCGGGCCACCGCATACGCGGCCTCTGCCCGCGCGAGATATGCCTCCGCACGCGCCATGCGGGTCTCGACCTGCCCGGCGACGGCGCTGTAGCGCCTGGCCCGCTTCACGAGCTCACGGGCGGGCAGGTCGCCAAGCTGCTCGACCGCCTGGCCCAGCTCGCGCGCCGCACCGGCCCAGTCACCGGCCTCGCGCAACGCCTCGGCACGGGCTATCTGTGGCTCGACGGCAGCCAGCCGGCCATGCCGGTCACGCGCCTGGCGCAGCATCTCGGCCACCCGCGCAGCAAGGGAGGACGTTTCGTCGAATGCGTCACCGGCGCGGTTGTCTGCGCGTGCCAGCAGCGCCACAATCTGTCCATAGCCGGCAGCCGTCGGGGCGGGGCTGCGCTCCAGCTCGGCCAGCAGCCGCGTCGCCTCAGCCAGGGCAGCCTGCAGGTCGCGCCGCGCCGCGATGCCCGCCGCCATGCGCGCGGCCTGGGCCTGCAGGGCATCCGGCGCGTCCGGGATCGATCCAATCTGCTCGCAGTAGTCCGCGGCCAGCGCTTCATCGCCCGCCGCGAGCGCATCATTCGCGGCCACGAGAAGGGTGTCGACCAGTTGGTTGACCACACCCGGCGCGCCGGTCCAGCGCTCGTACGCGCTGCGCAACAAGGCGAGACGTTCCGCAACATCTCCCGCGTGCCCGGCCTGGGCCGCCAGCTTCTTCGCCTCGCGCTGCGCGCGCTCTGCCTCCCGCAGGCCTGACGCGGCCTGCTCACGCAGCCCATCGGGACTCTTCTCCGCGTGATTCAGGGCATTGCGAAAGCACTCACGCGCGCGACCGGCGTCGCGCTCATCCAGGGCCTGCCGGCCCTCGAAGAGCAGCAGCCGCGCCTGTTCCAGGTCGGCCACCGTGCCGCGCACTTCGGCCAGCATCGTATCGACGACCGCGACCATCTCCCCGAAATCGCGCTGGCGAACCTCCCGGGCCTGGGTGAGGCGCGTACGAGCGGCGTCCCACTCGCGACGGCTGGCTTCCCAGCGGCCCGCAGCGGCGTCCCGCTCGCCTTGGGCGGCGAACGAGGCGACGGCATACAGCGCCTCGGCCTCCATCCGCTCCAGGCTGGCGGTCGGGTGGTGGTCGAAGACGCTCAACGCTGCATCGAACGCGGCGACCGCTGCCGCGAAGGTCTCAACGGCCGGATCAAACCGGTGGTTGGCAACGGCCCGGCGGCCGGCGGACACCTGGTTGCGGCCATGATCCATGTGCGCCTTGAGCCAGAGCGCCTGCCAGTCGGGGTTGTGCGGGTACTCGTCGCGCAGATGCGCGAGCATCGCAACCGCATCGTCCAGCCGCGCCTCGGCCAGCCGCTCCTGCACCGCCTTGAGTCGTTCCTGCATCCGGCCCCAGGCGGCGTGGCTGCGTTCGTGAAGCCGCGCGATGTCATCGCGCTTCGGGAACTGGCGGTGCAGCGCCTCGGCCAGCTCGGTCGCGGTCTGGTAGTCCTGGCGCTCGAACGCAGCCAGGGCAAACTGCACGCGTTCGTTCACATCCCGCTCGGCCCACAGCCGCTCGCGCGCCGCGCGCAGCTTGCCGCCCAGGCTCTCCCAGCCCCGCGCGCCGAGTTCCTGCAATCCGTTATCGAGGGCTTGCAGTGCGGCATCGAACTTGCGCTGACCGGCCAATCCCTCCGCACGCTCCAGCGTCTGGTCGGCCATGCGCTTCAGCTCGCGGCCCTCCTGGGCCTGGCTGCGCAGCCCGTCAATCTCGCCGTGATACTTGAGGATGTGGCGCATCGCGCCGCGCGTCTGCGCGCGGTTCAGCGCGGCCAGCGCGTCGCTGAACTGGTGTGCGGCCAGCGCCTGGCGCGCGCCGCCGATGGTCTCGGCCAGCTCGAGATCGGTCTTCTGCTGCTCCAGCGCATCCACCAGCCCCTGCGAGGCAGCCGCATGGTCGGGCCGCGCGGCCAGGATCGCCTCGAAGCTCGCGATGGCCTCCTCCCAGCGATAACGGCTGAACAGCGCCTCAGCCTCAGCCAGCCTGGCTTTAAGTTCGTTCTCGTTCATCTTCATGGTGCATACTAGCCTTCCGGCGGTCCAGGTACGCAAGCTGGCCGTTGGCCAGACCTGCCACCAGCACGCCGTCTGCAGCCGGCAGATTCATGCCGGCCACACTCAGAACCGTTGAGTAGTACAACAAGTCGTATTCCGCCAGCCGGTCGCCCGTCGGCCCGTGGAGCAGCCACACGCGACCTGCATTCGTCCCCGCAATGAGCCACCCGGAGGCGGCGTCCACCGCCAGGGCTGTAACCATCTCGCCCGGTGCGCACGTGACCGACCACATGGCTACGCGCAGTCCGGAATCATAGCCCACGATGCGACAGCCGCGCTGCGTCGCATGGACCGCAGCCACGCCGGACGCCGATGCCAGCGCAACGACCTGGCTCACCGGCTCGACGGGCGCATGCTCGGCCACGACCTGCCCGCTCGCCGCATCGAGCGCCACCAGCCGGCAGGCAGCATCGTTGGCTCGCCACGCTGCCGCCAGGCAACCGGCGTACAGGACGGCGGCATCTGCGCTGAACGCCACGGACCAGGTCCGCCCGCCCGGCGACTCATCATCCCCTGCGTCGCAGCGCCAACGCAGCTCGCCATTCCTGTCGAGCACCGTCAGCCCTGCACCCAGGTGGCCGAGGGCGACCAGGCCGCTGTCCGCCAGCGCCAGGGCGTACAGGTCGTTGTCCGCGACCCGGAGCGTCTCCGGCGTCCAGGTGACATCGCCGTCCGCATCCCCGTGCAGCGGGTCGAGGCGGTGCAGCCGGCCCGTGCGCTCCAGTGCGAACGCCCGGCCCTCTGCGCCGCAGGCGACAGCGACAGCATTGAAGGGGCGGACCGCATGCGCGCCGCCGAGCCGGAAGCGGATGCGTCCATGCGTATCCAGCAGGCGCAAATCACACTCAGAGCCAGCCCATACCTCGCCCGCGTCCGCCAGCGCGACGGCATGCACGGCGGAGCCGACACGGAAGAACCGGCGCAGGCGAAAATCACGTTCTGGCATGGCTAATGACCTCACCCCCCGGCCCCCTCTCCTGAAAGCTGGGCGAGCTTGGGCGAACCTTCGGTTCGCCGCCTCGCACTTTCAGGAGAGGGGGAGAAGGGGGTGAGGCGCTACCGCCCCCGCCGGACCAACTGGTTTAGCGAGTTCATCTCCTCGGACAGGATCAGGTGCATCACCGTGCCGAGGTCGATCACCTGCGGGTCGGGATTCTGCTTGAAGCTGGCAACCCGGCCCGTGATGTACGATCGGATGCAATCGAGGCGCCGGTCTGCGTTGCGCATGCGCCGGGCCTCCGGATCGCCGTCCTCCGGGCCGAGCGCGACCGTGGCCTCGTTGATGGCCCGGTACAGGTCCGCAACCTTCAGCGTGAAGGGCCGCTCGATGCCGGCCAGCGGCACGGCGCGGCGTGCAAGCTCCGCCTGCACGCGCGCAACCAGGTCCGAGTTGAACCCGGGCGGCTCAGTCATCTTCAGGGCCAGATTCTGCAGCGCATTGACGTGCAGCAGCGCGGTGCGCGCTTCGGGCGGCAGGCTCATGAAGGTCGGGGTGAGCTCGCGCACGATGCGGCTCTGGCTGAGCGGCATGCGCCGCGCGCCGTTCGCCCCCAGGCGCAGCCACAGCTCGGTGGTTTCCTGCCCCGTCGCGGCATCGAAGAACGCATCCTCGTAGATCAGCCCGTAGGCCGCGGCCAGGGTGAACGCGCGCACCTTGTCGGGGTCGCCCATCGCCACGACCAGTTCCGGCGCCAGCATGCGCTGCTGGTTCTCGGTCTCGCCCAGGGTCGGAATCTGCTGCTCCAGCTCGGTCGCGTACTGCTCCTCGGGAAAGACGTGCATGCTCTCCCGGCCCCGGTTGACCTTGCTGCGATATTCCGGCTCACAATGAACGAACGGCTCGACCGCGCCGAGGGTGATGCCCCGGCTGATTTCGACGATGGTGCAGGCGACGACGCTCTCCGCCGAGGCATCCACATTGAAACCCTGGTTGCGCAGCGTCTCGCGGGTGTCGCTGAGGAACTGCCGCGCCGCGTCGTCCCGCGCGCCCTCGATGCTGAACGAGACGTAGCGCTCGATGAACGGCGCCAGCTCGTTGCGCGCCGGGTTATAGCGCAGGAACGGCTCCTCCACCTGGAGCGCGCGATTGGTAAACTCGGCGTGGTTGGCGAACTCCGCGGCCAGCCGCTCCGCGACCGTCACGTTGTTGCGGACGACCTGGAACAGCTCCTTCGCGCCCGTCAGCCAGGTGTTCGTAATCTGCTGCGGCCCGTTGGCCTGCTCGCACCAGGTCGTCACGAGCTTGAAGTCGAGCGGCGTCAGGTCGTCGAGCCGCTGCCAGCGCAGGCCCTTCTGGTCGCCCACCTGCCCCATCACCCGCATGGCAAGCGCAGGCAGGTGTTCGGGGTGGCGGTAGAGCTCCTCCTCGAATTGAGGATTGGTCAGGTAGTTGCGCACGCGCACCCGCTTCTCGGCCCGGTTGGCCTCGTGCTGGCGGATGCGGGCCTGCACCAGACGGTCCACCTGCTGCAGCGAGAGCTCCCAGTTCTCCAGTTCCACGAGCGCGGTGTCCATCACGCTCATCTGCTCGTCGCGATCCCGCTCGGACGCGCCCAACGCGTCCAGCACATCGAGCACGGTGCGGTACACGCGCTGGTGCAGCATCAGCTCCATCTTCTCGACGAACTGGCTGACGAACGATTCCTGCGCCTGGCGCGGCTTGCTCCACAGCGGCGGCATGTACCGTTCGTAGCGCGTCTCGTTCATCCAGGTGATCGCGTTGCGGACCTCCTCGCTGACCTGGCGCAGCCGCGTCTCCACCTGCTGCGCCTCCCACTCCCGTTCGAGCACGGTGCGGAAGCGCGCGAGATAGTCCTTCAGGCCCTCGGCCAGCGCGCGTGCATAGGGCAGCCGGTGGGGCAGCAGGACGCGGCGCTCGTCGCGGCGGTTCAGCACGTCGAGCAGCGCGGCGTCCAGCACCTCTGCGAAGCGGGCGCGCAGCGCGATGCGATACTGGTTGAGGATGGCATCCCACTCGCCGCCGGCGCGCGAGTCGGGGTCATCCGGGTCGATCTGCGGCCCAAGATAGTCATCCAGGAACTGCTCGGTGAAGCTGAGCAGCCGGGTCGCGCCTTCCTCGAAGCCCTCGCGCTTGTAGTCGCCGTCCTTCGTATACACGAGGTTTCCAGCCAGGTACTCGAGCGACTGCTGGAGTATCTGGTAATGCTCCGCATAGCCGCTGTCCGACAGGGTGACCATGCCGAACAAGCCCTGCCAGCTCAAGTCGGGCCGCTCCGGGTTGATGCGCCGGGTAGCGACGATGGACTTTTGGATGATGTTGGGGTTGGGCTTGCCCGCCACGCTGCTCGTCGTGAAGAGCCGCTCGATCTCGGCCTGCGTCTCGATGCGCGCCTGGCCGCGACGCTTCTCGTCCACGATGGGCAGGAACTCGCGGCCCAGGAGCTCGCGCACGAAGCGCAGGGCATAGCTCTCGATGACGTCGTCCACCGGGAAGATATAGGACATCACGTTGAAACCGCTGTACATGCGGCCGCTGGTCTTATCGTAGTGCAGGCCGGCGTTGGAGCGGAGCGTCGCCAGCGCGTCGCCGAGGCTGTTGTCGATGTGCGCCATGACGAAGTCCGCCACGATCGGGAAGACGCCCTTCATGGGATCGCCGCCCAGGTCGAAGTCCTGGCCGGTGGAGCGGGAGGCCGTGTCCACCAGGTAGCAGTGGTCGAGCGGCTGGTTGGTGCTCCAGGTGATCGACTGCTCGCTCTCCGCGTAGCGCACCATGTATGGCAGGAAGCTCGAATGGACGCGCATGAAGCGGTCGAGCTCGCGCAGCGCCGCGTACGAGTTCGGCTTCAGGTTGGTCGGATCATCCATGAAGCGCGCGTAGCTGGCGAACGCGTCGGGCAGCACGATGATGCCGGAGACGGCCACCGACTGCCAGTTCTGGTTGCTGTTGACGGCATGGCGCACGAGGTTGGCGACGTCGATCAGCATGCCGGAGCCGGTCCCGCCGGCGACGGAGCCGATGATGAAGATCATCCGCTTGCCCTTCTCGATGTCCTCCGCACCCTGATAGACCGGCGCCTCGCGGTCCACCTCGCCGTACATGCGGCCGATGGCCTCGATGAGCGACTGGTAGATGGGGTTGGCATAGCGCAGGAAGAAGGCGGTGCGGCCGATGGGCCGGCGCTGCTGCGCGCCCCCGCGGATATCGCGCTCGGCGGGCGCCAGCATCCGGTCCAGCTTCTCGTGTTCCAGCCAGTTCATATAGGCGGCGGTCTTGCCGGTGCGGATGTTCGCAAACACCGTGTCCATCGTCATGCCGCCCGGGCTGACGATGTGCTGGAACTCCGGCAGGCGGTTCTGCGGGTCGAATGCAGGATTGAGCTGTGTGCCGGCAAAGCGATCTACGTCGCGCAGGCTGTCAGTATCGAGCGAGAGCAGGACAACATTATCCGGCACCTGCCCATAGGTCTCTTCGAGGCGTTCTTTCAGGATCGTGAGCGCCGCCTTGCCGGAGCCGCCGACGCCGATCGCTAACACACGTTTCGCCATGTTGGTTCAATCTCCTAAAGCCAAGTTCGATATATCAAATACTGGACGCAAGATTCTATCGCCCAAGCTGTTTCGGATCGGTCGAAAACCTCAGGACCACCTGTCCGCCCGCCGCGATGTGCGTTGCGGGAATCTCGCGGATGGTGAACAACTGCGGCCCGTGAGCGCCCTTGAGCACCACACCCTTGCCGCCGCGGCGCTCGACGCGCAGCTCGACCGGCTCGAGGCCGGCGACGCGCAGCAGGCCCTGGCTGCCGATGGTGACCGCGCTTTTGCGCGCGGACTGGCCCAGGCTCCGGAGCGACTTGTAGCCCCCCTCAGCCTTGCCGTTGCGGTAGACCTGCACATAGCCGCCGGGCGGCGGGTTGACCGTCAGCACGAGCGCCAGCGGCACGACATAGAAGCCCAGGAAGGCCAGCAGGCCGAGCCCGGCCAGGCCGCCCGCAATCTGCGCATACACCGGCGGCGGGCAGCCGCGGAAGAACGGCACGACGCTCCACCCGCGGCCCTCCACGCATTCATCGTCCAGGTCGTTGAAACCGTCGCCGTCCGTGTCGGGGATGGGCGTCGGCGCAGGCGTGGGCGTCGCGGTCGGCACGGGCGTCAGGGTCGGCGTCAGCGTGGGCGTCGGCGTGCAGGCCGGTGCGACCACGCGCGCGGGCACATCCAGTTCCACCGGCGCGGCCGCCGAGCCGTCGGCATTGACTGCGACGAGCCGCACGCGTACAGCCGCGTTGCTCTCCGCGCCGCAGACCAACGTCGCAATCAACGCCTCACAGAGAGACGTCACGGGGGCGCTGAAGGTTGCACCATCCGCGCTGGGAGCCAGCGCCACTTCGCGGCCGCCGCCGAACGCGCTGATGCGGAGCGAGCCCGCCTGCGCCGCGGCGGGGTCGCCGACTGTCACAGTGAGCTCGGCGGGCTGGCCGGGCATGCACTGGAGCACTTCCGGCGTCACACTCGCCACGTAGGCCGACTGGCGCAAGTCAACCAGCAGCTCGGCGCGCGCAATAGGGAAGACGTCGCCCGCGATGCCCTCGATCTCCCCGGCCTCGAACGCAAAGGCATACCGGCCCGGCTCGTCCGCCGCGGCATAAGTGCTGGCGAGGTCGTAGCTGAGGGTGTATGCGCCGTCCGCGTCGGGCTGCACGCCCGCGGGCACGGGGATCGCCGCGGTGCTGCCGTCCGGATGCGTGACGCGCGCCCGGATGGGCTGCGGCTCGGTGATGGCCGCGCCGCTCGCGTTGTCGGCCAGCCGCAGCCGGAACGTCACAGGCCGGCCGGGCGGCAGTGGCCGGTTGGCGAGGTACTGCCCGGCGATGGCCGTGACGCTCGCGGCCGGCTCCACGAACTGGATGCGGTAGGAGCCTTCCATGTCCAGGTGCATCCACACCGGCTGGTCGGACGTGATGCGCCAGACCGCGTCGCGCGGGGCCGCGTCCAGCCGCACCCGACCGATGGCGACAACCTCGACCGGGTTGTCGGCCCCGCGGAACCGTTCTACGTCCGCGTCGCCGTCCGCGACGGCTGCGCCGGCCGGGTCAACGATCTGGATGTTGGCAGGGGGCGTGCCGCGCTCGCGCGTGAAGGTCAACACCATGCGCTGCACGTAGCGGCTGACGAACACATCCACGGCCTGCCCCGGCGTCAATGCGATGGGGGGCCGCGCGACGCTGTTTTCCAGCCGCGCGACAATCTCGTCGTAGGTGGCCTCGATCTCGGCGGTGCTGCCCACGGGATAGGACTGGATATAGCTGTGGCGCAGCGCCATCTCCTGCCAGAAGCTGACATAGCGCTCGTAGTTAACGTTGGCCTGCTCGGGGTTCTGCAACAGGATGACGAACAGCGGGACATCGGGATAGGACGCCACGAACTGCTCGATCTCCGCGTTGCTCTGTCCTTCCGCGGGATAGGGTGCGCCGTCGGTGAGGAGGACGATGGCCGGGGAGTTGCCGGGCCGGCGCTGCGGCGACTCGCGCAGCTCGCGATAGGCCAGCTCCAGCGCGGGCAGGAGCTGGGTTGCCAGCGCGGGCTGCGGGTCGCTGATGGCCGCCGCGAGCGCATCGCGGCCGGTCGCGAGCGACTGCAGCGGGCTGACCAGTGCGGGCGGATCCTCGCCCAGGCTGACGACGCCGACCTGGTAGTCCGCGGCATCCGGCTGCGCGAAGCCCAGGCGCGCGATGAAGAGCGATGCGCCCGTGATGCGCAGGAAGTCGGGGTCGTTGCCCCATACCTCGCAGCCGGGGATGCGCCGGTCAGCCGGGAACATGCTGCACGAGTTGTCGATGACCAGCATGATGTCGAGCGGCTGGCGCGCCGTCTGGGCAACCGGCCCCGCAGCCTGGGAGTCGGGCGCCGCGGCCTGGAGCGTAGCATCAGCCCCAAAGACCGGCGCGCTCCCCAGGAGCACGAGCACCAACAACACTGGCAGCCCGAAAGTTCGCGGCTTCATCTACGGCTGCACCTCGATGACGGCATCCAGCGCAGGCACGCGCTCAGCAGCCGCGGCAGTCTCGACCCACACCAGGATGTGATAGAGCCCGGGCGCGGCCCCTGCGTCCAGCGTATACTCCGACACGAAGCGTCCATCTGCACCCACCTGCACCGGCGGCACGGCGAGGTGCTGCGCGGCCGGGGTGTAGGTTCCGGTCTGGTTGAGCGCGTCCAGCGTCATGGGCGCAGGGAACGGCTCATAGGCGATATTGACCAGGGGGTCCGCGCTGCCGGGCAGGAGTGTACCGCGCAGGATGACCCGATCGCCGGGCCGCGCACGCCGCGGCAGCGGCTCGACCTGCACATAGCGGTTGACGAACTCCTGCGCGATGCTGACCGTGCCGGTGTCTGCGCGATAAGCCATGCCCACGCCGAGATGCGTGTGTTCAGGGGCAAGGATGTTGGCACGGTGGCCGGGGCTGTCCATCAGCGCAGCCTGGGCATCGGCCAGGACCTTCTCCCAGTCTTCGATGGGCGCGCCTGAACCATCGGCCCAGCGATGCACCAACCGGTAGACATTCTCCTGGACGAAATCCAGCCCGCCGGCAAAGCTGTAGCGGTGCTCCGGCCCATAGCCATCGAGATTCCAGTGGCTCATATAGCCCAGATCGGCCATCTCCTCAGAGTGTTCCTGGCCCGCCTGCGCCGCAATGGGATCCCAGGCGACCGGCGCGAGACCCGCCGCGGCGCGATCCACGTTGACCAGTTCCAGCAGACGCAGGGCCAGCGCAGCAAGATCCGGGCCGCCATCGGGCGCACCGTCCGATGGCGCGGCCAATGTCGCGGCAGGCGGCTGCGCCGGCGTCGCTTCCTGTGTAGACAAACGTTGCGAAGCCTCTGTAGATGCGGCTGACGGGGTGGTGGCTGCCAGGCTCGTTGAATCGCCCAACGCTGCGCGATCCTCGGCAGGCGTGGCGGCGCTCGCTGCCCCGCCCGGCACGGAGCCACTGACGGCTAGCTCTCTCGTCGGCGTTGGGAAGAGGGTGGCCGTGGCCGTCGGCGCGGCCTGTGCGGTCTCAACAGCCGCAATAGCCCGCGCCGCGGCCTGTTCTGCCCCATCGGCGCGACGCACCTGCCAGACGATGATGCTGCCGGCGGTCAACAGCAGGACCAGGGCCACGAGTCCCAAGGCCGGCACAGGCCCGCGCGACTCGCGGCGGGCGACGTGGGATGGCCGCGCCGGTCGCGGCGCAGGGCGGTTCGTACGTCTGGACGGCGCTGGACGATTGCCGGCCGGCCGATAGTTACCTGTCGGTCTTCGATTCATAGGCTCTTTCTATGCAAAGGCTCAAATGGCACAGGAATCTATTATAACACACCCAGATAAAGATTTGATGAAGATGGGGTTAAGGTCTTGTGGTCTTGCAGGGGGTGTGGAAAAGAGGCAACCACACAAAAGAAACCGGGTTTCTGTCAGAAACCCGGTTTCTTTTGTGGATCAGCGATGTCTCGCCGATCCCAGGCCCGACCCGATAGGGGCGTATTAGTAGTGTGTCACAACCAGCGTGCCGACGCTGGCCCAGTTGAACAGCCAGGCAGCATCGGGCGTGCGCATGTTGACGCAGCCGTGGCTCATGGGCCGGCCGAAGTTGTTGTGCCAGTATGTGCCGTGAATGGCGTAGCCCTTATAGAAGTACATGGTGTACGGCACGCCCGGCAGGTCATAGCCGGGACCGCGCATCCGCGTAGAGGTGAGCTTCGTCTGGATGCGGAAGCGCCCCACGACGGTCGGCGTGCGCGGCAGCCCGCCGCTGATAAGCGTGCTGAAGACCGGGGTGTTGCCCTGGTAAGCGGTCAGCCGCTGCTGGCTCAGGTTCACATCGATCCAGCGGCCAGCCATCGCTCCGGTGGAGGTCGAGGGCTTTGTGGTCGCGGGCGACCCGGCAGCCCCCTTGGCGATGGCGATGCGTTGGCCGACCCAGATGCGATCGGGGTTGGCGATGTTGTTAATGGACATCAGCGCCTGGACTGTCGTGCCATAGCGGGCAGCAATGCGGCTCAGCGTGTCGCCGCGTTGCACGATATACACGCCCCCGGTGGCGGTTGCCGGGGAACCGGAACTGCCGGTTGCCGGCGCAGTCGCACCGCTACGTCCTGGAATGACGAGCCGCTGGCCGACGTAGATGCGGTTGATGTTGCGGATGCCGTTGGCGCGAGCGAGAGCCGAGGTGGAGACACCGTAGCGCGCAGCAATCGCATTGAGCGTATCACCCGCCTTCACCACGTACCCATCCGCTGACGGCGCCGGTTCAGGAGCTGCCGCACTGGTCTGAGGAAGAGCTACCAGCGCGCCGCCGGCCAAGAGCACGGCGAACAAAACCATGAGTAATCGACGAGACAATGACGAATACATAGTCCGCTCCTTCAATGCTATTCAGGGCTATCAGAGGTCACCGATCCATCCGCCTTGCTGGTAGCGGAGCACGCCGGCCACCTCTAAAAAGGGAATGATGGTTGCTGGCTGGCGTACCATTATTGTGTTCATTTATAACTGACCCGCCTAATTCTGTCAACCGCGCAAAGGCCGCTTTCGATGCGGTATTATTTGTCGGTTAACGCTGCCGCATAACTGTGTGACCCTTGTCTGTGCGCAAAGTCACTAGAATAACCCCCTTGTCCTTTGCGAAAAGAAGATGCTGTGATATACTCCCTTGCCAATGCGATCAACACCGGTGTTTCCTAGCTCACACTGGTGATGACGTTCATCGGCCATCGGAGTTACTGCTTGATCAATCTGCGATATCCCGGAGCACAGCGCCCATTGCGCGCTGCACTCGCGATAGTCTTGTTCATCTTCCTGTCCGGTTCGATCGTTTCAGCGCAGGGCGCGCCCCTGACCATTGCGCAGGGGTCGCTGCGCCTGTGGCCGGAATTCGACGACCCGGGCCTCCTGGTCATCTTTGCCGGTGAGTTTGCCCAGAGCGGATCATTCCCGCAGACTGTCGCTTTTCCTATCGCGGCAGGCGCTCGCAATATTCAGGCGACTTATCGCGACGCATCCGGCACCCTGCTCATGCGGGAATACACGCTTACGGGCGGCAAGCTGACCTACGAAGTGCCCGTTCCGACTTTTCACTATGAGTACTATGTTGACCGGCCGGACACGGGCGCTCAGCGTGAAATCAACTTCAGCTTTGATCCGGGCTACGCCGCGGATGTGCTCGAAATCGTCGTGCAACAGCCTGCCCGCTCGACGGACTTCAGCCTGACTCCGGCGGCGCAAAGCACTTCACGCGGGACCGATGGACTGACCTACCACACGCTGACACTCAGCAATGTGCCGGCGGGAGCGCCGGTAGACATCGAAATTCGCTATACGAAGACAGACTCGAATCCGTCAAGCCCCCAGCTTGCGGTCACTGGCAGCACCGCCAGCACCGTCGCGGGGACACCGGCAAGTGCCTCTGCACAGAGTTGGCTGCCCTATGTGCTCATCGGCGTCGGCGTGACAGCCCTTGTAGCGGTGCTGATCTACTGGCTCCTGATGCAACGGCGCACGCAGCCGTCTCGTGTAGCAAAAGACAGGCCCGCAAACGGCAAACGCAGCGCCTCCACACCGACGAGAGCGACGGCATCCGCGCGTGCCGCGCGCCCAGCCGCGCGCCCGACCGTTCGTGCGGGGACCTCGACGCCAGCCGGCCAAAGCGTGGTCTACTGCACACAGTGCGGCCACGTTCTGGAGGCAACCGATCGCTTTTGCTCCCAATGCGGCACGCCGCGACGCCTGCCAAAGGACTCATAATGCGCAACCAACTGCTCCTTCATGTAGTCATCCTGGCGATTTTTGGCTTTCTTATGACGACCTCTGTCGGGCTGGCGCAGACGCCGACCCCCAACGAGATCAACGAGGTTGCGCGCGACCTGTGGTGCCCGCTGTGCAACGGCGTGCGTCTGGACAACTGCGACCTGCAGGCCTGCATCCAGATGCGCGAAGTCATTTCCGAGAAGCTGATGGCCGGGGAGAGCAAGGAGCAGATCAAAGCCTACTTCGTCACTCAGTACGGCGATGTCGTGCTGGGCCAGCCGTCCCGTGAGGGGTTCAACCTGGTGGCATGGGTCTTCCCGATCCTGGCAGCCGTCGTCGGATTGGGCTGGCTGGTCTACCTCGTGATGGCGTGGCGCAAGCGGCAGCCGGCCCCTGTTGCAGCCAGCACACCCGCAGCCAGCGAATCTCAGCCGGCCTCGGAGGATGACGACTACCTGAAGCGCGTCGAGCGCGACCTCAAACAGACAGAATAGCGGGCAACCATGACACCGAACGATTCGACCACTACTCCTACCCGGCGCCCACCGGCATTCGCGATCGTCATGGGCATCGGCATCCTGTTCATCGGCGGACTGCTGGCGATGATGCTCATCAAGCCGCCGCAGAAGGCGCTGTGCGACGAGCCTGCGCCGGACCTGGCCCTGACGCTGTTCGACGAGTACACCGGCGGCTGGTCCGGCGAGACGCTGAACCTGTCCGACCTGCGCGGCAAGGGCGTCGTCCTGAACTTCTGGGCGAGCTGGTGCAAGCCGTGCGAGGAAGAAGCGGCTGCGCTCGAAGCGGCCTGGCGTGAGTATCGGGATCAGGGCATCGTCTTCGTCGGCGTGGATTACCTGGATCAGGACCCCGCCGCGAAACGCTACCTGGAGAAGTTCGACATCACCTATCCTAACGGCCCGGATCTTGCCAGCAAGATCTCAAAACGGTACACCATCCGCGGTGTGCCGGAGACCTTCTTCATCAACCCGCAGGGCGAAATCGTGGGTTGCCGGAAGATCGGCCCCCTGGGCGAAGCCGAGCTCGCTCAGCGCATCGCGGAGATTATGCCGTAGATGAATAGGACACTGATGAAACTGATCTGACTGATCTACGCTGATATTCTCATTAGCGAATTCAACTTGGAGAAAATCAGCGTCAATCAGGGCCAACCGCAGGTTGGCACATCTGTGTCATCAGCGTTCCATTCCTTCGCTGGAGAGAACACGACAATGACTGATCTAGGTTTTATCGCGCTGGTGCTGGCGTTCGTCATCAGCATCTACGGGATCGCCGTCTCGCTGATCGGCGCGCGGCGCAACCTGCCGGAGCTCGTTGCGAGCGGTCGCAACGCCATCTATGTGGTGAGCGGACTGGTCGCCATTGCGGCAGTCCTGATGTGGCGCGCGCTCGTCCGGAGCGAATTCCAGGTAGAGTTCGTCTACTCGCATACCGAGCGCAACCTGCCGCTGATGTACAAGTTCTCGGCGCTGTGGGGCGGTCAGGCCGGGTCGCTCCTCTTCTGGACGCTGCTCGCGTGCATCCTGGCCGTCTCGGCCACCTGGTTCTTCCGCCAGCAGCAGCAGAGCCAGAAGCCGTACATCAACAGCGTCCTGCTGCTGTACATCGGCTTCTTCCTGAGCCTGCTCCTGTTTGCCGAGAATCCCTTCAACCGTCTGTGGCGCAGCGCGGCGGGCGAAGTGGTCACGGCCGTCTTCCCGCCCGCGGGCGCAACTGCGCTCGTCCCGGCCGACGGCCAGGGATTGAACCCCCAGCTCCAGAACTACTGGATGGTCATTCACCCGGTGACGCTTTACCTGGGCTTCGTGGGCATGACCGTGCCGTTTGCGTTCGCCGTCGCCGCGCTCATCACCGGTCAACTGGGCAACGCGTGGATCAAGATGATCCGCAAGTGGGCGCTCGCGCCCTGGCTGTTCCTCTCTATCGGCATCCTGCTCGGTTCACAGTGGGCTTACATCGAGCTCGGCTGGGGCGGCTACTGGGCCTGGGACCCGGTCGAGAACGCCTCGTTCCTGCCCTGGCTGACGGCCACCGCGTTCGTCCACAGCATCATGATCCAGGAACGCCGCGGGATGCTCAAGGTCTGGAACATGGTGCTCATCTGGCTGACGTGGGAGCTGACCCTGATCGGCACGTTCCTGACCCGTTCCGGCGTCGTGCAGTCGGTCCATTCCTTTGCGCTGTCCGCGGTCGGGCCGATGTTCGCCGCGTTCATCATCGTGACCATGCTCGGGTTCCTCGTGCTGCTCGTCTGGCGGCTGCCGCTGCTCAAGAGCGAGAACCAGCTCGATGCGGTCCTCTCGCGCGAGACCAGCTTCCTGACGCAGAACGTCATCTTCGTGGTCATCATGGCGGCGACGTTCCTGGGCACCATCTTCCCCAGCATCTCCGAGCTGGTGATGGGCGACAAGGTGTCGCTCAACGCGCCGTACTTCAACCGGGTGAACGGGCCCATTTTCCTGGCCTTGATCGTGCTGATGGGCGCCGCGCCGCTGCTGGCATGGCGGCGATCCGCGCCGGAGACGCTGCGCCGGAACTTCCTCGTCCCGATCATCGCGGCGCTCCTGAGCGTGCCGCTGCTGTTCGTGCTCGGCAACCGCAGCCTGGCCGGGTTCGTAGGCTTCGCCGCCCTGTTCTTCGTGTTCGCCGGCATCGTGCAGGAGTATGTGCGCGGGGTCCGGGCGCGGCGGCAGGCAACCGGCGAGGCGCTGCCCATCGCGCTGGTCAACCTCGTCCGGCGCAACGGGCGGCGCTACGGCGGCTACATCGTCCATATCGGCATGCTGCTCATCGCCCTGGGCATCATCGGCAACGAGTTTTACCAGTCCGAGGGCCAGGCGAACCTTGCGCCCGGCGAAAGCGTCAGCGTGGCGAACTACACCCTGACCTATCGTACGCTCGAGGCCGTGCAGGGACCCAACTTCACAGAGTATCAGGCGGTTGTGGATGTCACGCGCGACGGCCGGCCCTTCGGGCAGATCATCCCGAAGAAACACATCTACAACAAGAACTCCGAGCAGCCGATGACCGAGGTGGGCCTGCGGCCCGGCCTCGTCGAAGATGTCTACATCGTGCTGGCTGGGTTCGAGACTATGGGTTCCACAGCCTCGTTCAAGGTGTACGTCAATCCGCTCATGTCGTGGATGTGGGCCGGCGGCCTGGTGCTCATCCTCGGCGTGCTGGTGTCGGCCTGGCCGCGGCGCGCGCCGGCCACGGCAGAGGCCCCGCGGCGCGTGCCCTCCGGCGCGCAGCCCATCGCATAGTCACAGCAGCCCAAACCCCTGCGAGTTCGAACCCGGGCGAGGCCTGACACGAACTCGCAGGGCCAAAGATGGTGAGTCGTCCATGAACTCAGTTGTGTTCGTCATCCTGTCCCTGCTCCTCGGCGGCGCAGCGCTGCTGGCCGTGGCCTATCCCATTCTGCTCAAGGGGCGCACGTCGCAGAGCCCGACCGTGTCCGCGCAGGAACGGCTGGAGGAACTGCTGGCCCAGCGTGACGCGGCATACCAGGCGCTGCGCGAGTTGAGCTTCGACCATCGGGTCGGCAAGATCACGGACGAGGATTTCGTCGCGTTCGAGGCCAACCTGAAGCATACGGCAGCGGACGCGCTGCGCGCACTCGATGAGTTCGAGCAGGCCGCAGACATTGACCTGGACGCTTACCTCGAACGCACCGTCTCGGCGCGCAAGGCCGCGCTCAGCGCGGGGGGCCGCGCCTGCCCGCAGTGCGGCCAACCTGCCGCAGCCGGCGACAAATTCTGTGCGGCGTGCGGTACTGCGCTGACCGTAACCCGGCCTGCACCCAGCATCGCCGGCGCCGTCTGCGGGCATTGCGGCCAGCCCCTCACGGCCGGAGACCGGTTCTGCGCGGCCTGCGGCAAGCCCGTTGCTGAGCCTGCGCCCGCCGCAGTTCGGTGAGCGGGCCGGCCCATGGACCGCCCACTATCCCCTGAGCCGGACCCCGCAACCGCGGCGGACCAGACAGCGTGGGCGGACTGGGGCAGCATCAGCCGCCGGCTGCACAACCTGATTTCGACACCCGCGCTGAGGCCGGTCTCCGACCGTGCCCCGACCCCCGCTCCTGGCACGGTCGGAGACCGGCCAGAGCCATCGACTGCGACGCACGCCCTCGACCGGCTGATCCCCCACCTGCCGCGCGCGCTATCGAGCGCAGCCAGCCCCGAACGGGCGCTCAACAACTTCGAACGTTTCCTGCAGGCCCTGCCCGCTCCTGCACCGGTACTGGCGGCATTGGGCGATGACCTGCACATCCTCGAAATGCTGGCCCATCTCTTTGCGGGCAGCCAGTTCCTCACAGAAATCCTCCTTCGCAATCCGGGCTACCTGTCGCTCCTGACCGAGCGCACGGGCATTGCCCACCTGAAGACCCCGGGCCGTTTCCTTGCGGAGGCGCGTACCGCCACCGATCCCTGGCTGACGGGCGGCAACGGCGGGAGCACTGCGTATCCTGCCGTGCTCGACGCGCTGCGCCGCTACCAGCAGCGCGAGCTGCTGCGCATCGGCATCTGCGACCTGAACGGCCTGCTGGAGCTGCCCGCCGTCACCACGCAGCTCTCTTACCTGGCCGAGACCGTCATCCAGACAGCCCTGGAGGTCACCGCGGCGCAGACCGGCATCTCACCGGCCGGCTTTGCGGTGCTGGCCATGGGCAAGCTCGGCGGCGGCGAGCTCAACTACAGCTCAGACGTGGACCTCCTGTTCCTCGTCGGTGAGGGCTATGGCGAGACGCACATGCGCGCCTACACCCGGCTCGGCGAGCGGCTCATTGCCGCGCTGACCGACGCCACTGCCGAGGGCTTCCTCTATCGGGTCGATATGCGGCTGCGGCCGTGGGGCAAGGTGGGGCCGCTCGCGCCGACGGTCAACGGCTATCTCCGCTACCTGCAGCAGCACGCGCGGCTGTGGGAGAAACAGGCGCTCCTGCGCGGGCGGGTCGTGGCCGGCGACGAGCTGGTCGGCGGCGCGTTCATTGCGCGGGCCGAGCCGCTGCTCTTTGCCAGCGGCCCTGAAGCCGTACGTGCCGAAGTGTACGGCATGAAGCAGCTCACCGAGAATCACCTGCGCCAGACGGGACGCATCTGGGGCGAGGTCAAGCTGGGCGAAGGCTCCATTCGCGATGTCGAGTTTGTCGCCCAGTACCTGCAACTGGCGTACGGCGACACGCACCCGGAACTGCGCTCCGGCAACACCCTCGCTGCGTTGGCCCGCCTCACCGATAACGGCTTCCTCTCCTTCGAGGATCACCGCATCCTGAGCGAAGGCTACACCTTCCTGCGGACCGTCGAACACTATCTGCAACTGCTGGATTATCGCCAGACGCACATCCTGCCGGAAGACGCGGCCGACCTGCGCTACCTGGCGCGGCGGCTCGGGTTCGAGGGCCGCGACGCGGGGCAGGACTTCGTCGCCCAGTACCAGCAGCATAGCGCGGCCGTGCGCGGGGTCTACCTGCGCCACCTGGCCGCGGCGCCCGCGGCTGCCGCAGCGCCGCCCGTCGCAGTCGCGCCGCCTGCAAATGACACGATCGTGAACCACCATGACCGAGCAAGGGGGACCGCAATGCCGCTTGATCCGCCCGTTTCAGCCCTGGCCCATGAGCACATGCAGCGTATGTCAGCCGATTACCGCGCAACCTTCGAAATCGCGGAAATCGAGCGCCATGCGGAGCTGGCCGCGGCCCTCACGTTCGAGCAGCCTGTCGGCGTGATCGCGGCCCTGCTGCCCGCGGGCGCGGCCGGCGCAACGGAATTGTGGCGCGTGACCATCGTCGGTTATGACTACCTCGGCGTGCTGTCGCTCATCGGCGGCCTGTTCTTCGCCTATGGCTTCAGCATCGTGGACGGCAACGTGCACACCTATGAACCGGGCGGCCGCACGGACTCCCAGCGCAAGATTGTGGATGTGTTCACCGTGGAGCCGGTGCGCCTGGACGAGGATCGTAGGGGCACGCCCGATCTGTGGCAGCGGTATGCGGCGGACCTCACCGGCCTGCTCCGCCACCTCCAGGCGCGGCAGCCGCGCGTGGCCCAGGGCGAACTCGCGAAACGGATTGCCGCGACCCTGCGCGCCAGCCCGACCGCGCCCCCTACCCTGCCGCCGGTGGACATCGAGATCGACAACGACGCGTCCGCCGCGTACACGGTCCTGCGTATCAGCGGCGCGGACACGCCCGGCTTCCTCTACGAGTTCACCAACGCACTGGCGCTGAACCGCATCCACATCGCGCAGGTCTCCGTCACCTCGGCGCGCGATCGCGTGCAGGACACGCTGTATGTCACCGACGACCGGGGCCAGAAGATCACCTCCGAGGCGCGGCAGCGCGAGCTGCGCGCGGCGACCGTCCTGGTCAAGCACTTCACCCACCTCCTGCCGCGCTCGCCCAACCCGGAGTCCGCGCTGCTGCACTTCAACGAGTACCTGGGCGAGCTGTTCGGTCGGCCCTCCTGGCCCGACGAGCTGGCCTCGCTGGAGCGGCCCGAGGTGCTGGATGCGCTGGCACGGCTGCTCGGCGTGAGCGAGTTTCTATGGGACGACTTCCTGCGGATGCAGTATGCCAACCTCTTCCCGGTCGTTGCGAATGTGGACACGCTGGCCGCCGCACACAGCCGCACCGAGCTGGCGGCGACCCTGGCCGCCAACCTGGAGAATGGACAGGCCGGGACGGGCGACTGGCGCGATGCACTGAACGCCTTCAAGGACCGCGAGATGTTTCGCATCGACATGCGCCACATCCTCGGCCACGTGCCCGCCTACGCGGACTTCGCGCGCGAGCTGACCGACCTGGCCGAGGTGGTACTGGCGGCCGCAGTCGAGCGGTGCCATGCGGAGCTGGCCGCGCAGTACGGGATGCCTGAGCCCGGGCGCTACTGCCTCGCCGCGCTGGGCAAGGCCGGCGGGCGGGAGCTGGGCTTTGCCTCGGATATCGAGCTGCTGTTCGTCTACGAGGCCGCGGGCAACACCGCGGGTCCCCGGGTCATCGCCGCGGGGGAATTCTACGAGAAGCTGGTCGTAGAGCTGGGCCGCGCCATCCGCGCGCGGCGCGAGGGCATCTTCGAGATCGACCTGCAACTCCGGCCCTACGGCAAGGCCGGCAGCCTCGCTGTCTCGCTGGACGCGTTCCGCAGGTACTTCGTGCCGGGCGGCCCGGCCTGGGGCTACGAACGGCAGGCGCTCGTCAAGCTGCGACCCATTGCAGGGGATGCGGACCTGGGCAGGCTGCTTGCCGGCCTGCGCGATAGCTACGTCTACACGGCCACGCCCTTCGACGTGGCGGCCATGCGGGCGATGCGGGAGCGCCAGTTGCGGCACCTCGTCACCCCGGGGAACGTCAACGCCAAGTTCAGCCGCGGGGGCCTGGTTGACGTGGAGTATATTGTCCAGGGCTTACAGGTGACGCACGGACACCGGAACCCGGCGCTGCGCGTGACCAATACCGCAGACGCGATTGTTGCGCTGGCCCGCGCGGGCATCATCTCGGACGAGAACGCCGCGCGGCTGAGCGATGCGCTGGTGTTCCTGCAGCAGCTCATCAACGCGCTGCGCATGGTGCGCGGAAACAACAAGGACCTGACCGTGCCGCCGCCGGGCGGAGAGGAGTTCGCGTTCCTGGCGCGGCGGTTGGGCTACGATAGCGAGCCGGGCCGCCTCAGCGCTGCGCTCGAAGAACACCTCGGCTGGGTCCAGCGACTCAGCGCGCGTTTGTTGGGATAGGTCCTACCACTCCCCGGGTGCGCCGAAGCGCGCGCGGGTGGCCTCACGGAACGCGCCTGACGCCCGGTTGATCGTCTCCACGGCATCCTCCATCGTCCGGCCCGTGCTGCCCCGCGCGGCCGCGATGACCGTGTGACACTCGTTGCTGTCCATGAAGCGCGCGGCCTCCAGCACCGCGGCCTCGTCCTCGCGCGGCAGCGCCAGGAACCCGTGCTTGTCCGCATGGATGAGCTGGCCCGGCTGGACGCGCACCCCGAAGACTTCGACCTCGCAATTCCACGCAACCGGATAGTTGAACGCATGGCCGACGCACAGCCGCCGCGCCAGCGCCTTGAACCCCGCCGCGGTCATCTCATCCAGGTCGCGGATGCCGCCGTCGGTGATCGTGCCGACGCAGCCGAGCGCGCGGTGGACGCTGGAGTTGACCTCGCCCCAGAACGAGCCGTAGAGCGCCGGCTTATCCAGGTCCTGGATGACGACAATCTTCGGCCCCGGCACGCTGGCGACGTAGCGCCGATAATCCGCCCACGCCTGCGGGTTGCCGCGGCGGTGCGCCGGATTGCCCGGCTGAATCTGCAGGGTGACCGCATAGCCGGCCATCGGGCCCATCTGGGGCATGAAATCGCGCGTCTCCTCCAGGTTGAAGCACTCGCGGCCCGGGTTGTGCCGCGTCACCTGCTCCCAGCCGTTGTAGATGCTGGGCGTATTCCAGCGCGTGAGCTCCAGCAGATATGCACGCGGGAGCCGGCCTTGATCGTTCGCGTCAGAGGCGTTTTGCATGTGGCTTCCTCGATGATGGACTGGACCCTGCCAGACTCGCAGGGCGGGACCAGTATACCACGCAACTCCGGAGAACCCGCTGCGTAGAACAAAGCAGTGACAACATCCTTGAACCGAAAATCTGTACCCTGGAGGCTTCCATGTCACGCAATGCCAAGATCCTCATCGTCGTACTGGCTGGCATGCTGCTGCTGTGTGCATGTGGCAGCATCACAGCCGCGATCGTGGGCGGCTGGCTCATCAGCCGGACTGCGACCACCCACCCCGCAAGCATCGGCGATATCGGCAGCGAGATAGCCGATTTCCGCCTGCCCGCCGGCTTTGTGCCGGACTATGCCTTGAACATCGCAGGCATCAAGCTGGTCGCGTACCGGCCCCAGTCTGGCAGCGGGCACATCATGCTTGCTCAGGTTCCCGAAGGCATCAGTGTGGATGCGGCGAAGCTGGAGGAGGAAATCCGCAGCGCTGCCCGCAGCCGCGGCTACACCTGGTTCGACGAGGACATGCGCGTCGTCGGGGAGGAACAGGTCACGATCCGAGGGCAGGCGACCACCCTGATCACGGCCGAAGGGGTGAGCCATAGCAGTGGCGCCTTCAGGCAGGTCACGGCGTCGTTCCACGGCAAGGCCGGCCCGGCCTGGGTCATGGTCATCCGCCCCGTCAGCGAGTGGAACCAGGCGGAAGTCGATGCTTTCCTGGCCTCTATCCGGTGAGCGAGCGGCGCGCCCGCCCCGCGCGGCCGCGCGGGGCGGTTTGGGATAGCTACTTACGTCGGGGACGCGCCTCGTCTGTTATAATCACGCCATCCCTCCGGGGATGGCGAACTGCTTGACACAGGAGAGGTGGAGATGGAGCTAACGGGCAAAAAGGTCGCAGTACTGGCAGAGGACGTCTACGAGGACCTCGAGCTGTGGTATCCCGTCCTGCGCATGCGAGAGGCGGGCGCTGAGGTGGTCATCGTCGGCACGGGCACGAAGAACACTTACGAAAGTAAGCACGGCTACCCGGTCAAAGTGGATATGGCCGCAGACGCAGTCAGGCCAGAGGATTATGCGGCGGTCATTGTGCCGGGCGGCTATGCACCCGACAAGATGCGCCGGTATCCGGCCATGCTCAACCTGGTGCGCGGCGTCTCCGAACGGGGCGGCCTCGTCGCCATGATCTGCCACGCCGGCTGGGTGCCGGTCTCCGCGGGCATCCTCAAGGGGAAGACCGTCACCTCCACCCCCGCCATCAAGGATGATCTCATCAATGCGGGCGCGCAGTGGGTGGACCGGGAGGTCGTGGTCGATGGGAACCTCATCAGCTCGCGCGCACCGGACGACCTGCCCGCCTTCTGCCGGGCCATTATTGAAAATCTGCGCGGTTAGCAGGGTGCAGTCGAGGCGTGAGGTGCGCAAGGGTTAACCCCTTGCGCACCTCACGCCTTTTTGATTCCGCTACAGGAGGCGAACGATGGCCGCTCTGCCGGGAAAGGTGGCGGTTGTGGCAGGGGCAACGCGGGGCGCGGGCCGCGGGATCGCCTGCATGCTCGGCGAGGCGGGCGCGACCGTCTACTGCACGGGGCGCAGCTTGCGCGGGCAGCCCTCCGACAAGCAGCGTTCCGAGACCATCGAGGAGACGGCCGAGATGGTGACGGCCTATGGCGGGACCGGGCTCTGGATGCAAGTGGACCACACGCAGCAGGAGCAGGTCAAGGCGCTGTTCGAGCGCGTCGAGCGCGAGCAAGGGCGCCTGGATATCCTGGTGAACGACCTCACCGGCGACGGCTACGCAGACTGGGTCGGGTTCCTCGAACACTCGCTCGACAAGGGCCTCAAGGTGCTGGAGGCCGGCGTCCGTTCGCACATCATCAACGCCTACTACGGCGTGCCGCTGATGCTCCGCAGCGGCGGCGGACTTCTCGTCGAGATGACCGACGGCATCGACATCACCGAGATCCGGACGAACATGTTCTACTACAGCCTGGAGAAGTCGTTCGTCATCCGTCTGGCGATGGGCCTGGCCGATGACCTGCGGGGCAAGAACATCGCGGTGGTCGCGCTGTCGCCCGGGTTCATGCGCAGCGAAGAAGTGCTCGACGCGCTCGGCGTGCGTGAGGAGAACTGGCGCGAGGGCATCGCGCGTGACCCCCACTTCCAGTATTCCGAGACGCCGTTCTACGTGGGTCGCGCGGTCGCAGCGCTGGCCGCCGACCCCGATGTGATGCGCCACAGCGGCAAGGCGCTGCTGTCGGGCCGGCTGGCCCGCGAGTACGGGTTCACCGATATGGACGGCACGCAGCCAGTGTGGCTGTATTGAGGATAGGCCGAGCCTGATTGCGCAACCGTGCCATCCCGGACCACCATCATGCGGCGCGGGCACGGAGCGTCGTATGGGCGGCGAGGGCGAGGCCGGCACGGACGGTATGCCGCACCGCACCGTCAGGATATCAGGGCGTGCCTATCCGTTCACGCCGATTCGGAATTGCCGGCCTCGCCCCTACCGCTGCGCGCGCGGCCCAACGGTAGGGGCGAAGGAAACCGTGGTGGGCCGTGCCAGCCCCACATCCGCAGATAGCCCGGCTCATCATTGGGGACAAGCTGCCGTTGAGGGTTTCCTTCGCCCTGCCTCCCACACGAGATGCCGTGCCTGCGCCGTGGGTGCGTGCCGTCGTATGGCACGCGAGGGCGAGGCCGGCAACGACGGTATTTCGTATCCGATGGTCAGGATATCAGGGCTTGTCTGTCCGTTCACGCCGATTCGGAATTGCCGGCCTCGCCCCTACAGCTTACACCCGCGGCCGGCCGGCCAGCGTGTCGAGGGCGCGGTGCGCCGCGAAAGGAACGTGGACGCCCGGGTCCAGCCCCTCCAGCGCGGCCAGGACGGGCTTGATCAGCTCGTCGACGCGGGCGGGCGTGAAGATCTTCTGCCTGACCAGCACCTTCAGGACCGCGTGCGCACCGTCACGCAGGAAAGCAGAATCGGCCCCCTGCACCAGACCTTCCAGGAGCGGGCGCAGGGCCGCCCCACCCAGATCCATGAGCGCATGGGACGCCACCCAGCGGTTGCCGTCGTTGCGCTCGTGCGCCAGCGCCTCCACAAACACGGCCGCCAGCGCCGGATCGAGCCGCTCCGACAGGATTTTTAGTGCCTCCCAGCGCACCTGATCGTTCGCGTGCCGCGTGGCCGCGGTCAGTTCGGGGACCGCAGCCGGCCCCAACGCCTGCAGCGTATCGCGCGCGTCGCGACGCTGCCGCCAGTTGCCGCCTAAGTCCTCAATCAGCCGTTGGATTGTCTCGTTCGCCATCTCTCCCGTTCCTCGGGCGCTAAAGCGCCTACTACGAACCCAGGGCTTGAGTCCATCTGCACTTGGGTTTCCTGCCTGTCTCTCGCGTTTCCTTGCACCATCATACGGGGCAATGCTATCATTTCAGTCATGGTTCTACCCATCTACGGTCTGTGAGGTCGCCACATGCACATTGAACTGGCTTACGGCCGCCACGGGCTGCCGCTCGACCTGCCGGATGACTGGCCTGTCACGGTTGTTGCACCGCACTATGTCCCTGCCCTGCCGGACCCGGCGGCCGCGCTGACCGACGCCCTGCGCGCGCCGCATCATGCACCGCCACTGGCGGAGTGCGTCCGGCCGGGTGACCGGGTGGGCATCGTCTTCAGCGACATCACCCGCGCGACGCCCCACCACCTGATCCTGCCCGCGGTGCTGGCCGAGCTGCAGCACATCCCGCGCGCACACATCACGCTGTTCAACGCGCTGGGCACGCACCGCCCCAACACCGAGACGGAGCTGCGCGGGATGATCGGCGGGCTGGTGGACGAATACCGGGGCGTGCAGAACGACGCATTCGACCCGGCGACGCAGGTCTGCCTGGGCACGACGCAGCGCGGGCACGAGATCTGGCTTAACCGGGAGATTGCCGCGTGCGACGTCAAGGTGCTGACCGGCTTCATCGAGCCGCACTTCTTTGCGGGCTTCTCGGGCGGCGGCAAGGCGCTCATGCCCGGCATGGCCGGCCAGCGGACCGTGCTGGGCAACCATGACGCGGGCATGATCGCGCATCCACAGGCCACCTGGGGCGTGACCGAGGGCAATCCCATCTGGGAGGAGGTCATGGAGGTCGCGCATGCGGCGGGCAGGACGTTCCTCGTCAACGTGACGCTCAACCGTGACAAGGCCATCACGGGCGTGTTTGCGGGCGACCTCGACGCAGCGCACGCGGCAGGCTGCGCGTTCGCACGGGAGACCGCGATGGCGCCGGTGCCGGCCCCGTTTGACATCGTGGTGACGACGAACTCCGGCTATCCGCTCGACCTGAACCTGTACCAGGCTGTCAAGGGGATGAGCGCGGCGAGCCAGATCGTTAAGCCGGGCGGCGCGATCATCATCGCGGCAGAATGCTGGGACGGCATCCCCGACCACGGCCTGTACGGGCAACTGCTCGCTGCGGCGCGCTCCCCGCGCGAGCTACTCGACACCATCACCACGCCGGGCTTCCTGAAACAGGACCAGTGGCAGGCGCAAATCCAGGCGCAGATCCAGCTCAAGGCCGAGGTCTATGTGCGGAGCGACCACCTGACGGACGAGCAGATCCGGCGCGCGCTGCTGCTCCCCTGTGCCTCCATCGAGCAGACCGTCGCACAACTGCGCGAACGGTACGGCCCCGCCGCCGCCATCTGCGTGCTGCCCGAAGGCCCGCAGACGATACCGTATGTACGATAGAACGCTGATGACGCCGATAGTCATGATTGATCATGATACAGAAAGTAATCATGAAAATCATGATCATCGGCGCCATCAGCGTTCTATGTCCGCCCCCTATAGGTTATCGTCCGGCGTCCAGGGTTTCGCCCAGCGCTGGTCGATAGGGTCGCGGACGAGTTGGTAGCGGATGTCGGTCGAGAGGCGGATGCGCCCTGCGGGGTCGATGTTCTGCGTCGCGGCGTGGATCATGTACGCGCTGTGGATGACCATGTCGCCGGCCTCGTAGTCCGCGGCCAGCCAACGCGTGTCCTGCCGTTCGGCCAGGCTGGGGATGTCCTTCGTCAACCAGCCGCCCTCGGCCATGTTGCGGTTGTACGCGCTGATGCGTTCCTCCGGCGGCAGGTCGGCGTTCTTTGCGGCCAGCTCGGCCTCGATCTTCCGGCCCCAGCCGTCGGACCCCTCGAGGTAGATCAGCCCGCCCATCTCCACGGGGGTATCGCCGATGGGAATCCAGCTCGTGTAGACGCGGTCCGTGCCCGCGCGCAGGTAGGTCAGGTCGTAGTGGGCCGGGGTGGAGAACCGCTCGCCCGGCTTCGTGTACCGGATGAGCTTGCGCGCGTGCAGGTAGACCGGCCCGCCCAGCACGGCCTCATAGAAGTCACGGATGGGGGCCATCAGGCAGAAGGCCTCGTAGGCCGCCCAGCGGGTGGCTTCGACCAGCCTCTTGTGACACCCGCCAGCATCTTCGCCCCCGCCAGCGTACAGCCCGGCTTCGGGGTCGCTGCCCGGCGCCAGCAGCCCGAATTCAGCAAAGTCCGCGAAGAAACGGCGGCGGAAATCGAGCACCGCCCGGCGGTCCAGGATGCCCCGGAGCCACAGATAGCCCTGGGTCCGGTACTGCTCCCACAACGCGGCGTGCGGCCGGGCCGGGTCGGACGGCGTCAGCCAGCCGAGCCGCTGGGGCGACCTCTCGAGCGGGAAGCCGTTCGCGGTCAGTTCCAGTGTCGTCAGCCTGTCAACCATCGATCACACCTCACATGCAGAATGTCTGTAGTCCATCGCCGGCAGCGGTAACGTGGGCCAAATGGGACACTGATTGAACTGATTGGATTGATTTTCATGATGTTTTTTGATCAGTCATATCAACTCGATCAGTCAGATCAGTTCAATCAGTCCAATCAGCGTTCTATTCCGCCGTGCCCGCCGCATGTATTGCAGCAGCACGCGCGGTCGCCCGCAGCCGCAGCAGCAGGATGACCATGACGAGCGGGTAGACCGTCGCAAACAGCAGCCCACTTCGCAGGCCGGCCTCCTCCGCGGTCAGGCTGCCTGCAAACAGCGCGCCGGACCAATCGAGCAGGAACGGCGCGCGGTCGGCCACGATGCCCACGAACCACGGTGCAAACGCGCCGCCCAGGTCGCCGGAAGCGGCCAGGATCGCGAACATCGACGCACCGGCCAGCGGGAAGCGCGCGGCCGTCACCGACAGCATGCCCGGCCACAACAGGCTGACCGCCAGCCCGGCCAGCACGCAGCCCACCAGCGATAGCACCGGCCAGGGCGAAAGCGAGGCGACCAGGTAGGCGACCACCGCGGCTGCTGCCCCGAAGATCATGTAGCGGTACAGGCCGAAAGTTTGCGCCGCCTTCTCCCCGCGCAGCCCGAACCAGATGCGGCCCAGGCCGAGCGCCACTGCAAAGAGCACCAGCCCACCCACGTCGCCGACGACCTTCGGCAGGCCGAGCCCCTTCTCCGCAAACGCAGACGTCCACTGCGCGATGGAGAGCTCGCTCGCGCCGGCCAACCCCATGCAGACGACTGCCACGAGAAACGAAGGGATCCGGACCAGGTCACGCAGCCGGTGGCGGTGATGCTCCTCGACGAACCGGGGGATATGCAGCGTCGTGAAGCCGAACGCCGCGATGATGGGCAGGATCGTCCAGGCGATCGCGACGGTGCGCCAGTGCTCGCGGCCGATGATGAACAGGAGCACGGTCGTCAGCAGGATCACGGTGGCCGAGCCCCATGCATAGAACGAGTGCATCAGCGCCATGTCCGACGCCTTCTGGTCGGACGGCAGCGAGTTGAGGATCGGGCTGACCAGCAGTTCCAGCAGGCCGGAGCCCATAGAGAAAATGATCGTGCCGGCAATCAGCCCGTGATAGGGGTTGGCGAACACGCCGGGCGCCAGTGCAAAAACCCACAGCCCCGCCGCGGAGAGCACATTGGCCGCAACCACGAAAGGCTTCGGACTGGTCCGGTCCACGATGTACCCGAAGATGAGGTCCGTGGCGACCTGGGTGGTGAAGTTGATGAGGATGAGGCGGCCGATCTGCTCGTAGCTCAGGCCGAACTCCTCGCGCAGCGGGATGAACAGCACCGGCGCGAGATTGATGACGATGGCCTGGACGAACGAGGCCAGGCGGCAGAACAAAATGGTCAGGCGGGCGTTGCGTTGTCTCATGTGGCGGTCTCGGCGGTTGCAGGTTAGCAGGTTAGCAGGTTGCAGGTTGAAAGTTACGGGCTGCGCGATGGCGCAAAAGCGGGTGCACGATAGCACATCGGCTGCGGGGCGTCAAAGAAGGGCGCGTTTCCTAATGGGGCCGCGGCCATCGCAGATAAACGAATGCGCTGGCGCGCGCCACGAATACGCGAATTGCGTGCGTTGTGACGGGGCTATTCGCGTATTCGTGCGCAGCGCCGCAGCGCCATTCGCGTATTCGCGATGGCCGCGGCCCCAGCATGCACAACCGTCATAAAGAAGGCACGATTGACAACCGCTACTCCGTGGAGTATCCTCGACGCAGAACAGCAGACAGCAATCATGAGCCACGAAAGGCCCCCAACGATGGCAGAAGCAAACGCTAAGGATACCACGTCCTCCGCCGAGTCCCGGCCCGCGCCGGCGGACCAGCTGATCACCACGCACCACACCGTCACCGTGGATGGGCAGGCCATCCGCTACACCGTCACGACCGGCACGCTCGTGCTCCGGCAGGAAGCAGAGAAGTGCGGGGACCAGGAAGGCGCCTCCGAGGGCGCGAAGCCGAAGGCCACGTTCTTCTTCGTCGCGTACACGCGTGACGATGTGAGCGATTCGGCCGGCCGCCCGCTCACCTTCTCCTTCAACGGCGGCCCCGGCTCATCCTCGGTCTGGCTCCACCTCGGGGTGCTCGGCCCGCGGCGCGTGCTCATGGCCGACGACGGCCAGGCGCTGCCGCCGCCCTATCGCCTGGTCGATAACGCGCACACCCTGCTCGACGTGACGGACCTGGTCTTCATCGACCCGGTCAGCACCGGGTTCAGCCGGCCCGTCGAAGGGGAGAAGGCGAAGGAGTTCCACAGCTTCAAGCGCGACATCGAGTCGGTGGGCGATTTCATCCGGCTGTACACCACGCGCTACGGCCGGTGGACGTCGCCCAAGTTCCTCATCGGCGAGAGCTACGGCACGACACGCGCGGCGGGCCTGGCCGGCTACCTGCAGGAGCGCCACGGCCTGTACCTCAACGGCATCATGCTCGTCTCGGCCATCATGGACTTCGGGACCGCGGAGTTCCACCCCGGCAACGACCTGCCGTACATCCTCTTCCTCCCGACCTACGCGGCGACCGCCTGGTATCATCGGCGGCTGGCGCCGGAACTGCAGGTGGACCTCCGCGCGACGCTGGCGGAGGCGCAGGCCTTCGCGCTCGGTGACTACGCGCTGGCGCTGCTGCGCGGGAGCGCGCTGCCCGCGGACAGCCGCGGCGACATCATCGCCCAGCTCGCGCGGCTGACCGGGCTCAGCCCGGACTACCTCGACCGGACCGATCTGCGCATCGAGATCATGCGGTTCACCAAGGAGCTGCTGCGCGACCGGCGGCGCACGGTGGGCCGGCTGGACAGCCGCTTCACCGGCCTCGACCGCGACAGCGCCGGCGAGCATTTCGAGCATGACCCGAGCATGAGCGCGATCATCGGCCCCTATGGTGCGGCGCTCAACGACTACGTGCGCCGCGAGCTCAGGTTCGAGAGCGACCTGCCCTACGAGATCCTCTCCGGCAAGGTCGGGGAGAACTGGAGCTACGCCGAGCACGAGAACCGTTATGTGAATGTCGCCGACACGCTGCGCAAGGCCATCAACATGAATCCGCACCTGCAGGTGTTCATTGCCAACGGCTACTACGATCTCGCGACCCCCTACTTTGCGACCGAGTATACGGTCAATCACCTGGGGCTCGACCCCAGCCTGTGGGCGAACATCACGATGGCGTACTACGAGGCCGGCCACATGATGTATATCCACCTGCCGTCACTGGTGCAGCTCAAGGCCGACCTGGCCGCGTTCGTGCGCGGCACAACGCCGGCGTGAACCGCCGAAGACACGGATGACGCGGGTGACAGAGCGCATGAGGGCCGTGCACACATCTGTAGGGGCGAGGCCGGCAATTCCGAATCGGCGTGAACGGATAGGCATGCCCTGATATCCTGACGGTGAGGTGCGGCATACCGTCCGTGCCGGCCTCGCCCTTGCGCACCATGCGACGCAACGTACCCCTGCCATGGCCACCATGTGTCCTGTGGGAGGCAAGGGCGAAGTAAACCCTCAAAGGCAGCTCGTGCACAACGGTGAGCCGGGCAATCGATGGTTGTGGACCTGGCACGGCCCGCCACGGTTTCCTTCGCCCCTACCCGGGGTCGTACGCGCATTCGTAGGGGCGAGGCCGGCAATTCCGGATCGGTGTGAACGGACAGACACGCCCTGATATCCTGACCGTCGGATACAGAATATGGTCGTTGCCGGCCTCGCCCTCGCCGCCCATGCGACGGACCGTACCCACACCGCGGGCACGGTCACCCGGTGGGTTGCGCGCATACGGTTGGATAAGTGCTTGACACCGGCCTTCCGACATGATATATTGTCCATGACGCACCGCGTCATAAACGCAAGACCGGCACGCGTCAGGAGGTACACATGGACGAGTGGGAGCAGAAGGCGGAACAGGTGACCCAGGAGATTGATGCGGTGGCGGAGACAGCCGCAGAGCAGGTCGAGCAGATTGCCGAGTCCATCGAGCAGCCGCTCACCGGCGAGGTCGCAGAACCGGCCGCGGGCAAGGGCCCGTCGCTGGTTGACCAGGTGGCGGGCGCAGTCAAGGATTTTGTGGACGAAGTGGAAAAGCAACCGCTGACCGGCAAGGTCGTCAAGGCGGTCAAGGAAGTCCGGGAGGACATCGAGTCGGGCGAGGTGCAGCGCCGCGTCCAGAAGGCCGTCCAGGAGACAGCCAGCCAGGTCGAGCGCGTGCCGCTGGTGCAGCTCATCCACAAGGCGCTGCTTGCGGGCGTCGGCGCAGTCGCGCTGGCGCAGGACGAGGTCGAGGACCTGGTCAACCGGCTGGTGGAGCGCGGGGAGATCGCGGAAGCAGACGGCAAGCGGATGCTCAAGGATGTCGTCGAGCAGCGGCGCGAAAGCGTCGAACAGGTGCAGCGGAAGGCGAGCGAATATCTCGATCACCCGTCACGCGCGGTCGATGATGTAGAGAAGCGCATCCAGACCGTAGTGACGAAGATGAACATCCCCACCAAGGACGAGATCGAGGCGCTGAGCGCGAAGATCTCGGCGCTGACCCGCAAGGTGGAGGAACTCAAGAAGGAACGCGACGAGAACGTGTAGCGAGCGGTGCTGACCTGCCTGGTCTGGTGCTGACCAGGCAGGTCAGCACCGGGCGAAGCCGGTGATCAAGCCATGCCGTTGATCAAACGTTATCCTAACCGCAAGCTGTACGACACCGGGGCGAAGCAATATGTTTCGCTCGATCAGGTCGCGCAGATGATCCGGCAGGGTGCAGACATTCAGGTGGTCGACCATGCCACCGGCGACGACCTGACCACGCTCACGCTGGTGCAGGTCATTGCGGAACAGCAAAAGCAAGGCAGCGGCCTCCTTCCGCTGCCCCTCCTTCAGGGCCTCGTGCAGGCCGGCAGCGCGACGCTGGCGGGCCTGTGGCGGGGCCTGCTCTCCCCCCTGGACCTCATCCAACAGGTCGATGCTGAGATCGAGCACCGCATCCTGCGCCTGGTTGCGCTCGGCGAGTTGTCCGATGCCGAGGGCCGGCGCATGGCCGGGCTGCTGCTGGCAGTCGGCGCGGCGTCCGCCGACGCAGTGGTGCAGGCGCGCGTCGCTCGCACCATCGAGGCGCAAGGCCTGGCAACCCGCGCCGAGGTGGCCCGCCTGGCCGATTTGGTGGACGAGCTGGCTGCCGAGGTCGAGGCGCTGGCGGAGTGAACCGGTCAGGGCTCACTCAACGGCACGCGGCCATCACGAATGCTGAAACGAATACCCGAATGCGCGCCTGCGGCGAATCATTCGATTATTCGCCCGGCAAGCAAAGCGGCATCCGTATATTCGCGATGGTTGAGCCCCGAACCGCCTCTACGAGATCATGTCGCCCGGCAGGTGCGCCACCCGGTTCTGATAACGCACGCTGACGTAACCGTCCTGCCAGATGCGGACGCGGGTAATGCCGGTGTTGTCGTGGTGGAAGAAGATTCGCGCACCTGCAGGCAGGCCGATGAGCGCGCGCAGCAGGAGCGTAAGGAACCCGCCGTGCGTGACGAGCGCGATGTGGGCGTCGGGGGTCTCCTGCGCCCATGTGCGCAGCTTCGCTGCCACCGCCACAGCACGCACGGTGGCGTCAGTTTCGCTCTCATTGCCCCGGCGCTTGTCCCACCAGCCCTGCGGCCCGACCGCTTCGGGCAGCACCATGTCGGGGAACGCGGCTTCGATCTCCGCCCGCAGCATGCCGGGGTAGCCCACGATGCCCTCAGGCTCACCGTGGTCCAGCCACATGCCGCCGTGCTCGTGGATATCGACCCACACTTCCGGCCGGAGGCCCTTCGCGCGGCCGACGGCCCACGCGGTTTGCAGCGCGCGGTGCATCGCGCTGCAATAGAGGCGATCGATGCGGTAGCCGCTGCCATTGCCGCCGTTGGCCCGCTCGTCCTCCGAGGGCCGGGTGTCATTGTCGCTGCCTTCGGCCAGATGTCGCGCCAACAGACCGGCCTGGCGCAGGCCCAGTTCGGTCAGTGGCGGATCGACGACGCGCAGTCGCTCGTCCGCCAGGGCATTATTGCTCGATTGAGCGTGACGAATGAGTAAGATTTCCATGCGGTGCATTTTAGCACCAGCGGCGCACCGGGGCGAAATCAGGGGTGTATCTGTAGGACGGGTTGCCAACCCGTCCTACGGTCTTGGTCACGCGGGCAGGTCGGCCCAGCTCTTGCGGTAGCTGTCGTAGTGTGTCTGTGGGACGGGTTGGCAACCCGTCCTACGGTCTTGGTCACGCGGGCAGGTCGGCCCAGATCTTGCGGTAGCTGTCGTAGTGTGACTGTAGGACGGGTTGGCAACCCGTCCTACGGTCTTGGTCACGTGGGCAGGTCGGCCCAGATCTTGCGGTAGCTTTCATAGCGCATCAGGTAGAGCTCGCCCCGGCGCACGGCCTGCTTGACCGCGCAGCCCGGCTCGCGCGTGTGCGAGCAGTTTGCGTATTCGCATCGCGCGGCGAAGAGGGCAAACTCGGCGTATAGCTGGCCCAGGTCGGCCTGGCGCAGGCCCGCGAGGCCCATCTCGCGGATGCCGGGCGTGTCGGCGACGAAGCCGCCCGCGGCCAGCCCGTGCAGCGACACCTGCGTCGTTGTGTGACGGCCCATGTGTTGGTGCTCGTTGACCTCGCCCACCTTGAGATTCAGTCCGGGCTCCGCCGCGCTGAGCAGCGACGACTTACCCACGCCGGACAGCCCGGCCAGCGCGGTTGTCTTGCCGTGCAGCACATCGCGCAGCTCGGCCAGCCCCTCCCCAGTCACTGCGCTGGTGAGAATGACCCGGTAGCCCGCCCGCCGCAGCGCACGGGCCGTCTCATCGAGCGGCGCGGGGTCCTCTGCCAGGTCTACCTTGTTGATGCAGACGACCGGCGCCAGGTTGTTGCGCACCGCGGCCAGCAGGTAGCGATCCACCAGCTCCGGCCAGAAGTTGGGGTCGCGCCAGGAAGCGACGACCAGCAACTGGTCCACATTTGCCACGATGACCTGCTGGAGGTGGCTGTAGAACACATCGGGCCGCGCCAGTGCGCTACGCCGGGGCAGCACCGCGTCCACGATGCCGCGGCTGTGCCCGTTGTGCGAGACGACCACCTCGTCGCCGGCCGCGACGATATTGCTGAACCCGCTGTGGGGCGTGCGCAGCGACGGCCGCAGGCTGCAGAGCAGCACGCGTTCCGCTGCCTCCTGCGCCGCGAGGCGGACCCGGCACAGTCCGGTGCTGACTTCGATGACAGTGCCCTGGCTGCGGGTCTGCCCGGCAGCAGACTGTGCGCCTTCAGACACGGGCGCAGGCCCGTCCTCTGCCCCGGCTGCCAGCTCGCCGGCGAGCCTCTCCAGCCCCAGGCCCGCATGCAGCGGCGAACCGGTCCGCTTGACTCGCCGCGCCTCGGTCTCGCCCTTCGGCACGACGCGCTCGACCGCGGTGATGTCGAGGTCGTCATAGCCATCCGGGTCTTCGTTGTACACTTCAGTCCAGTCGCGGCGCCGGCGTCCCTTGTCGGCCTTCGGCGCCTTCTTGGCAGCGGGACCCATCGCCCGCTGCTGCTTATATTCCATATAGTGCTTCCACTGCTGTTCATTACGACTTGCCAACGTCGGAGTCTCCCTGTGAAATGAAAAGGCCATGAGCAATCGCTCATGGCCTGGCATGCGCCCGGCCGTGGAGCCGGGACACAAAAGGCCATGAGGGGGCGACAAACCCGCCTCATGGCCTTCACCGAGGAGTGATGGCGTCGTCAGAACGCCGTCTTATCGCTCGTTGGACAGCTTCCAGGGGCAAGGATTATCGCCGCATACCGCAACGGTCTGCGCGAGCACTTCGATATGAGCCATAACACTCGCTCCTTTCGGCAGAAATGGAATCTGGCGGCCGGTTGACCCGCACCAGTACGATACAATATACTCACGATGGCGAAGTTGTCAAATTTTCGATTACCGCTCGATTACTTGTCAAGACCGTGAGGGTCTGGTAAGCTAGGCCCGGCACAAGCCCGATCCCCTGGCCTTGTGCTCGCTGCATCACATAGAAAGCCAAACAATGACGCACTCAACTTCTCCCAGCCTGCCGCAGGACCTCGGTAACGGGTTGGTCCTCCGCCGTGCGACTTCCTCGGACAGCACCGCGCTGGCCGAGTTCAACGCCATGATCCACCGCGAGCCGGACCAGACTGAGCCGGACATCAGCGTGGCGGGCTGGGTGCGCGACCTGCTCAACGGCCAGCACCCGACCTTCCCGGCGGAGGACTTCACCCTGGTCGAGGAACAGGCGACCGGCCGCATCATCTCGTCGCTCAACCTCATCTCGCAGACGTGGACCTATGCGGGCATCCCGTTCAAGGTGGGCCGGCCGGAACTGGTCGGCACGCTGTCCGAATTCCGCAAGCAGGGGCTGATCCGCCGCCAGTTCGACATCATCCACGCGTGGAGCGCGGAGCGGGGGGAGCTGGCCCAGGCCATCACGGGCATCCCCTACTACTACCGCCAGTTCGGGTACGAGATGACCATCGACCTGGGCGGCGGCCGGATCGCGCCGCTGATGAACATCCCGAAGCTCAAGGAAGGCCAGGCGGAGCCGTATCGCCTGCGGCCCGTCACGGAGGCCGACCTGGCCTTCGTCAGGGAGCTGGACGACCACGCGGCGCAGCGTTCGCTGGTGTCGTGCCCGCGCGACGAGGCGATGTGGCGCTACGAGCTGTTCGGCAAGAGCGCGGACAACGGCAACCGCAACGAGTGGCGCATCCTCGAGACGGCCGATGGCCGCCCGGTCGGGCTGACGAACTATTTCGGCATGTGGCTGTGGGGACCGGCGCTGGGCATCATGTACCTGGAACTCGTGCCCGGCGTGTCGTGGGTCGCGACCGCGGCGAGCATCCTGCGCGGGCTGCAAGCGGAGGCCGAGGCGGTGGCGGCGCGCGCGAACAAGCCGCTGGGCGGGCTGCGGTTCAGCCTGGGCGCGGAGCATCCCTTCTATACGGTGACGCACGACCGGTTGCCGGTCGTCAAGTCGCCCTATGCCTGGTACATGCGCGTGCCGGATATGCCGACGTTCCTGCGCCACATCACGCCCGCGCTGGAGGAACGGCTGCGCAACTCGCCTGCCGTCGGGCATACGGGCGAGCTGAAGCTGAGCTTCTACCGGAATGGCGTCCGGCTCACATTCGATGCAGGCCGCATCACGTCGGTCGAGCCGTGGATGCCGACGCATGAGGACGGCGGCTCGGCCGCGTTCCCGGGGCTGACCTTCCTGCAACTCCTGTTCGGCTACCGCACGCTGGATGAGCTGCAGGCGTCCTTTGTCGATTGCTGGACCGAGGGCGACGACGAGCGGTCGCTCGTGCTGGCGCTGTTCCCCAGGCAGCCGTCGCGCTTCCTGCCGGTCTCATGAGGGAGCCAGACTTGGAGCCATCGAACAAGACGCTCTGGGAGCTGCTCTGGGACTACGATCCCAACGGCCTGCTGGTGGTGGATACAGAACTGAACGTCCGCATCGTCAACGCCGCGCTGTGCAGCATGTTCCGGACGACGCCGGCTGCGATCGTGGGCCAGCCGGTCTCGCAGCTCGTGGACGACCCCGGGGAATTCCTCAAGGTCTGGGAGGATAACCAGGTCGTCAAGGCACGCGAGAAGCACTACACCAGCGTGGATCTGCATGTCCGCAAGGTGATGTTTCCGCTGCGCGACGAGGGAGTCATCGCGTGCATCATGGTGGATGTCACCCACGAGGCGCACCAGAAGGCCGAGATGATGAAGCTCAAGCGCGAGACGATCGCGCGGGTCGGCGAGGTCATCACCAACCAGATGCGCGTGGCGCACGAGATCGCGGGCCTGCTGGGCGAGACGACCGCCGAGAGCAAGGTCAGCCTGCTGAAGCTGATCGACATGGTGGAGGGGGAATGATGCCTTACTTCTACGACGCGAACCAGCGCACCCCGCGCGAGAACATCCCCGGCGTGACGCTGCGGACCTTCTGGGGGGAGAAGATGCTGCTGGCGCTGATCGACCTGGCGCCGGGCGCGGTCATTCCGCCGCACAGCCACCCGCACGAGCAGGCCGGCACGCTCGTCTCCGGCGAGATGGAGATGACGGTGGGCGGCGAGACGCGCACCGTGCGCGTGGGCGATGTGTATATCGTGCCCGGCGACGTGGTGCACAGCGTGGCCGTCGGTCCCGCGGGGGCGCAGGCGGTCGAGGTCTTTGCGCCCGCGCGGGAGGAGTACAAGTTTCCGGATTGAGAGCATCCTCGTGCCCTGATTTGACCAAAGAGCCGAACCTGCGTAGAATAAGGGCTGTTCACGGGTCGCTAGCTCAATTGGCAGAGCATCTGACTCTTAATCAGAGGGTTCAGGGTTCGAGTCCCTGGCGACTCATGTGCGAAGCGTAGCTTCGCCAACAGGCACAGGTAGAGGGCCGCCGCCACTTAGTATCGTGGATGGGCGGTCCTTTTGCTTTGCTGATGCGCGGGCAGATTGGTGTATGGTCCAGCGCTACTACTGCGCCGCAGCCTGCGAGCTTTGGCCACCCCGCGTTGCACATGCTATACTCCCCATCAGGTGACGCCATTGAACTGGATGACGGCACCCTTCAGTCGAACTCCCTGTCTCACAGGACCAACTCTATGGCCGGAACCATCACAGCACACATCGTCTCACCGGACCGGTTGGTTGGCTTTCACGGGCGACATGACCCGCTACAGAGTGTTCCTCAACACCCTGCGCACTCCAACACACTGGTGAGCGATCGCGTTTCATCACAATGCCCGGACGGTAGCCAGTTAGCGATGCACCCGACTTGGTAGCGCGCCCTGGACGACCTGGCACTGTTTCTGCGCGGGAGGGCTTGTTGGAATGAGATGTACTCAGTGCGGCAACGAAATACCAGCCTGGGCCAACGGCATCTGCTACGTGTGCGGAAGGATCAGCCGTGAAGAACGGCGTTACGGTCGGCACAGTTCCGGGTATGCCCAGGCACACCATGCGTCAGACGACGGATGCCCGGCCCCGCAGCCCGTTCAGCGCCGTGCCAGGAAGGTGCGGCCAGCCAAAAGATCATCACCTGATACACCTTCTCGCACACTCATCAAACAGCCTGCTGCGTGGTCGCCGCAGCAACAGCGCTGCTGCCGGCAGGGCATCAATCGGCTTCTCGCCGCCATCTACGAAGGCCCGCACTTCCTGAGCCAGATCCTGCGCGACGGCGGCCTCGACGCCACCGCTGTCAGCGCGATCGGCCAGTGCCACCTGGTCGCGTTCCTGCAGGATACCGTGCAAGGCTGGAACGCAGACTTCACATGGAGCTTGCCTGCGCCCGAGTGGTCCGTCCTGGTCAGGCTTTACAGCCTGGACGGCGGACCGCCTCGCACCCCGGCGGAGATTGCCCTCGAACTGCGCCTCCCTCCTGCAAGCATCCAACAGTTGGAGAAAAGCGCTATCAGTCATTTGCGTGAGCACCGAATGAAGAATAGACTTGAAAGCACTATTGTCCGTGCAGCAAGACGCTGCCTGGATGAATACCAGACCAAGGTTGACTGAGGAGATCTCAGAAAATGTCAGACCACATCGAGCAATGGGACGTCTTCGAGTTGGCCCTGCACGGGCCCGAGACCGGCAACCCCTTCCTGGAGGTCGACTTCGGGGCGGATTTCACCCGGGGCGACCGCACGGTGCACGCGGCTGGGTTCTATGATGGCGGCGGCGTGTACAAGGTGCGCTGCATGCCCGATGAGCCGGGCGAGTGGCAGTACGTCACGGCCAGCAACGTGCCCGCCCTGCACGGGCAGACCGGCGCGTTCACGTGCACGCCGGCGGCCGCGGGCAACCACGGCCCGGTGCGCGTGGCGCAGCAGTTCCACTTCGCCTATGCCGACGCCACGCCCTACGTCCCGGTCGGCACGACCTGCTATGTCTGGAACCTGCAGGGCGATGCGCTCGAGGAACAGACGCTCCGCACGCTGGAGCAGGCGCCCTTCAACAAGATGCGCATGTGCGTGTTCCCGAAGCGCTACGCGTTCAACGCCAATGAGCCGCCGGACTATCCGTTCGAGGCCAAGTTCAGCGGCCAACTGCAGACGGCCTGGAGCCCCCAGATGATGGGCACGCACCGCGACCAGCCGCCGCCGGACTACTGGCATCTCGACCGCTTCAACCCGGCCTATTTCCGGCACTTGGAGGGGCGCATCCTGGACCTGCGCGCCCGAGGCATCGAGGCCGACCTGATCCTCTTCCATCCCTATGATTTCGGCGCGTGGGGGTTCGACCGGATGCCCGTGGAGGTCAACGACCGCTACCTCCGCTACGTCGTCGCGCGGCTGGCCGCATTCCGCAATGTCTGGTGGTCCTTTGCCAACGAGTACGACCTGTTCGTGGGCCGGACCATGGATGACTGGGATCACTACATGCAGCTCGTGCAGCAGATCGACCCCTACGACCACCTGCGCTCCATCCACAACTGCTTCGCCTTCTACGACCACACGAAGCCGTGGGTCACCCACTGCAGCATCCAGAACTGGAACATGTACCGCGTGCAGGTCTGGCGCAAGCTGTACGGCAAGCCGGTGGTAATCGACGAATGCGGCTACGAGGGTGACATCAACATGCTGTGGGGCGACCTGTCGCCGGAGAAGATGCTACACCGCTTCTGGCTCGGCTTCGTGCAGGGCGGCTATGTGGGCCACGGGGAGACTTATGTCAACGAACGCGAGGAGCTATGGTGGTCGAAGGGCGGCGAGCTCGTCGGCCGGAGCCCGGCGCGCATCGCGTTCCTGCGGGAGATCTTCGAGGCCGCGCCGCGGCTGGCCCCGGTCGAGAAGGTCGATGGCGAGTTCGTGAACGTGATGAAACCCGGGGCCCGGCCCTTCGCGCGCGGCACGCGGCTGATCGACACGATCATGCTCGAAGGCCCCTGGAACGCCACCGCGGCCGGCTATCACGAGGATGACTACTTCATCTTCTACTTCGGCCACCACCAGCCCGGCTTCCGGCGCTTCAACCTGCCCGCGGACGCGAGCTTCCGGGTCGATGTCATCGACACCTGGAACATGACCATCGAGTGCATCGCCGAGGCCGCGTCGGGCGCGCTGACGGTCCCCCTGCCCGCGCGGCAGTACATGGCGATCCGGGTGCAGCGGAATTAGGGCCGGCAGAGCCGGCGACGGCGACGGCGATTGTCGCTGGCGGCGATGAGGGGCATGGGGAACTGGCCGGCGGACCGCGCGGTTTCCCAGGCCCCTTAATTGTTGTGAGAAAAGTCATAGAAATTCCCCCGCGTTTGTGGCTCACTGGTGGCAGCACTGAATCACGCGCGAGGACAACCCTATGAGCGAAGTCATCAACAACCGCCAGCAGCGCATCGGCATCATGAAGAACCTGGTCCGCCAGCTCCACCGCGGCGTCGCCGAAGAACAGGTCAGGCGCCAGCTCGAGACCATGCTCGACGAGACCGACTACAGCGACGTCTTCGTGATGGAGGTCCAGCTGGTGCAGGAAGGCCTCCCCGCGGAGGAAATCCAGGAGCTGTGCGACACGCACACCCGGGTGCTCAGGAAGCACCTGGACCTGAGCGAGACCCCCGAAACGCTGCCCGGCCACCCGGTCAACACCTTCGTCCGGGAGAACCGCGAGCTGACCAAGACCACCGCGCAGGTCCGCCTGCTGATGCAGCGAGTGGAGGCCCTGGCGGATGACCATGATGCCACCGAGCCGATGCGCGGGATCCAGGCGCTGCTCAACGGCCTGACGGACGCGGATAAGCACTATCGCCGCAAGGAATACCTGCTCTTCCCCTTCTTCGAGAAGAACCAGCTCCCGGGCCCGCCGATGGTGATGTGGGGCAAGCACGACGAGGCCCGCACCCTGCTCAGGGAGACCATCGCGGGCCTGCAGCAAGCCGAGAGCCTGACGGCCGCCGAGGCCAAGGCCTACAACCTGTTCGCGGTCACGCCGGCCATCGAGGCGATCGACGAGATGGTCTACAAGGAGGAGAAGATCCTCTTCCCGACCGCGCTCAACCTGCTGACCGAGCAGGACTGGTACGACATCTACGTGCAGAGCGATGAATACGGCTACTGCCTGTACGCGCCCGAGTTCGAGTGGCGGCCCGAGGGCGGCGTCCACCGGGAGATCCGCCAGCCGGCCGCGGCGGGCGGCCGCGTCCAGATGCCGACCGGCAGCTTCTCGGTGGATGAGCTCATCGCCACCTTCAGCACCCTGCCCCTCGACCTGACCTTCGTGGACAAGGACGACACGGTGCGCTACTTCACGCCCGGCAAGGAGCGCATCTTCGACCGCTCGCGCGCGATCCTGGGCCGCAAGGTGCAGTACTGCCACCCGCCGAAGAGCGTGCACATCGTCAACCAGATTCTCAGGGATTTCAAGGCCGGCAAAGAGGACCGCGCGCGCTTCTGGATCAACCTGCGCGGGCGGCTGGTCTACATCTGCTACTACGCGGTGCGCGACGCGGAGGGCGGGTACCTAGGCACGCTCGAGGTCACGCAGGACCTGACCGAGGTGCGCGGCCTCGAAGGCGAGCGGCGGCTGCTGGCCTATGATGCGGCGGAGTAAGCGATGGAAATCACCTCACATAGCAAGCTGTTCGATGTCCTGGAGGCCTACCCGGCCCTGGAGGCGCAGATCGTCAACATCGCGCCGCCGTTCCGGAACCTGAAGAATCCCGTCCTCCGCCGCACGGTGGGCAAGCTCGCCACCCTGGAGAAGGTCGCCCAGGTCGGCGGCATGGACGCGGACCGGCTGGTCAACACCCTGCGCCGGGCCGCGGGGCAGGCGGAGCTGGGAGCCGAGCCCGCAGCCAGCCTCAGCGTCGACATCCCGCAGGATGCCGACATCCCGGCCTGGGCTGGGGGCCGGCCGCAGTTCACCATCGACGGGACCGCGCTGCTCCAACGCGGCGAGGTGCCGCTGGGCCGGGTCAACGAGCTCCTGGGCCAGCTCGCACCGGGCGGACACATCGTGCTCGTCACCGACTTTGCGCCTGCGCCGATCCTGGATGCCATGCAGATCCAGCACCGGGAGACGTTCCACACCGCTAACCCGGCCGACCCCGCACAACACCTGACCTTCATCCGATGAAAGGCTACACGATGGACACCAACACCGCATCGAACCTGCAGGCCGACCAGAGCGTCGGCGCCTGGGTGACCGCCGATTACCGGCTGGCCGCGCTGTTCGACCGCTATGGCATCGACTTCTGCTGCGGCGGCGACAAACCGGTCAGCGCCGCCTGCGCGGAGCACGGCGTCAGCTTCGAGACCCTGCTTCAGGAGGCCCGGCAGGTGCGCTCCGCGCCCGGCATGGGGGAACGGTATGATGAATGGGCGCTGGATTTCCTGGCCGATTACATCGTCAACAAGTTCCACACGTACACCAGGCAGGCCCTCCCGCAGATTGCGGACTATGCCGCGACCATCGCAAACGTGCACGGCGCCGCGCATCCTGAGACGATTGCCATCGCGCAGATCTGGCCCCAGTTGCAGGGCGAAATGACCATGCACATGCAGCAAGAGGAGCTCCAGCTCTTCCCCTATATCAAGCGGCTGGCGCGGAGCGCGGAGGATGGCGAGGCGCCCCGCAAGGCGCCGCTCTTCAGCTCGCTGGGAGAGTTGGTTGCCAGGATGGAAGCGGAGCACGAGTCTGTTGGCAGCGCCCTGGCCGAGATGACGCGCCTGAGCGCGGGGTACACGGTGCCGGCGGACGGCTGCACGACCTACCGGACGCTCTACATGCTGCTCAGCGAGTTCGATGCGACGACCCGGAAGCACGTACACCTGGAGAACAACATCCTCTTCCCGCGCGCCATCCGCCTGGAAGAGGCTCTGGCCTCGCAGCACGCGGCATAGGCCGGGCAGCGGGCCGCGTGCATCCCGGGCGGAGTCCCGCTCAGGATGCACGCGGCGGCTCAGGGCCGCCATCTGGGACAGGTGCGTCCGCTCGTGCGCGGCGAAGTAGCTGACCTGCTGTCGCAGCGTGATGGTCCCGAACTCCTCCAGGTAGCGGCCGACCGCCCGCAGGAAGGCCGACTGCCTCCGGCACTGGACGTCGGTCACGCGTTCCAGGAGCGCCAGCGCGAAGGCGGGATCGGCGAGGAGGTCCTCGAGGAGGTGAGGGGATTAATAGAACGCTGATGACACTGGTTGGACTGATTGACGCTGATCATTTTCTCTTTGGTAGCGCAGAACGCTGATGTGTCGACCTTCGGTTGGCCTGACGGTCATGGTTGACGCCGATCGGCTTCTTCACCATGAACAGCGGCACTATGCACGGTCACCGCCCGAATGGCACAAAGCCGGCCGGGCCTTGTGGGCCCGGCCGGCTCAATCTGCACGGCTCGGAGCGCCTCAGGCAGGCACACCCAGGGCGCGGCGGGCGTACTCGCGGACGCCGCGGGTGATGGTGGACATATTTGGGCTCTCCCAAACTGGCGAGACTTTACCATGCAAACGGCGGTGCCGTGAATTTGCTCTCTACCGAAGCGGTTACCACCAGTGCCCACCATGTGAGCTTTTCCTGAACGCAGCCTGTGTGTGGCGGATCGCCCACAGCCAGCGGGAAATTACAGCGCTGCGTCCATGGTCCCCATGCGGTCGGGCCCTCAAATAGCCTGAATCGCACCCTTCCGCCTGTCACTACCCACGTACTGGCATTGATTCCGGAAGCATGCATCACAAATGCCTGATCTCCGCGGTAGTCGGTGATCCCCCGGGGTAGGAGCTCCGCGCCCAATGGGATATACCTGCCGGCGACCCTGATCTGAGGGAAGCCTGGCGGCAGGGGTGTGCCGCCGGGAGCAGGGGGATTAACCGGTTGCTGGCGGGAGGGGTCATGCACCGACAAAAAAGGATCATCTGGATCGAACGCGGTCTTCCGGCGCAGCCGGGCCCATGCATCCGACAAAGTCTCCCGTACAGGCTGGTCGAGTGATGTTTCGAAATCCGGCAAGATTTGGTCCGGTGCCTGGATGAAATCGTCCAGGTCCAGAACGTGGTCCTGGCGTATTAATCTCTCTAGCTGTTCGATGCCCTGTCCGTAGTTCTGCTTGTAGTACTTCAGGAACGCCTGTGCCGTGATGGTTTGCATTATGCACCTCTATCCCAGATATAAGTGAGTGTGCCGGTCGAGTGATACGCTGGCAAGTGAGCCGCTACCGGACGCAGCGAAATCCCAGCCACGGCTCCGCCCGGCTGGGGGGCGACGGGTTGTCTTCGGTCGTCCAGTCCTGCGCAGCCGCATCAGCCCCATAGGCGCCGCCCAGGACGATCAGGCCAGTATCTGTCCGGCCGGCTACAGGTGTCTTCCACTTCGGATCGGCGCTGTACGTCTGTCCCAAAGGCGTTGCCGTCCATTCCCATACGTTGCCAATCAGATGATAAATGCCGTCAGGCTCTTTGGACCTCCCTTCTGCGTGGCTATCCACCCTCGATGTGGTCGATGCGGGACTCTCGATGAAGCTCATATTAACGCGTGCCGGACTGATCGGTTCTTGCCCCCATGGCCATGAATGACCGTCTGGCCCACGCGCGACCCGCAGCCATTCCAGGCTGGTCGGCAGACGCCGTCCCAGCCACCTACAGTAGTTGTCGGCTTGATATGCGGTCACGTACACCACGGGATGGTATGTCAGGCTGCTATCCCGGTAGGGCTTTGGATCAACCGGCGGCTCGCATTCATCGGCCTGCACGCACAAGTGATACTGCCAGTTGGCGACTTCCTGTGCCTCCATGAAGAAACCGGGCACGCTAATCGGCGCGGCGGACGGCTCCAGCATGAGCTGCGTGGCCGGGACCTCGATCATCCGGCCAGCGGCCTGCCGTTTGAGCACTTGCTGGCGGAGCCACCAGCCGGGCGCGATGAGCGCCAGGATCGTGAGGATGCCGAACAGCAGCCGCAGCCGGGTGGCCGCCCGCGACTTCTGCCGCGCGAGGTCTGCTGCAGTGCGGGCCTGTTCGTCCGCGCGGCGCTGCACTTCCGCCAGGCTGACCGCGACGAGTATTTGCTCGCCGGCGCGCCGCACGCGCATGCCGGCCTCCCCAGCCAGCACCGTTTCCAGGTCGGCATCGCCCAAAGGCGCCGGCGTCGCGGCCTCCGAGGTGGCGGGCTGGGCAGGCCCGCCCGTCAGACGGCTCTCCAAAACGCGCCGCGCGCGCTGCCCCGGCGCATCCGATTCGTCGAACCGCCTGCGCACGTGCGGCGCCAGGGTATCGTGCGTCAGCCGGCTGGCCGGCGGCTCGCCGGGCCGGTTCCGGGAGGGGCCCACCAGCAGGTAGAGGTCGCGGCACTCCTGCACCAGCGCGGGCAGCACCTCCTGGCGATGACTGTACTCCCGCTCCAGATCGGCCAGCGTGCGCTGCTCCGCCGTGCCCAGGGGCGTAGTGTGATGGGCCAGCACGTCCAGCGCCAGGCCGGAATCCACGAGCTCGGGCTGCTTGCCCTGCAGCGCCTGCAACTGCCGGCCCAGGAAGTCGTCCAGCGACAGGCCGCGGGAACGGAACTCGTGATACAGGTCTGCGTCGAAGACGGGACGGTCGTAGCTGCGCGCTTTGGCCGTCTCCCACATATCGGCCAGCAGGATGGCCAGCATCGGCGCGACCGGCGACTCGCGGTCGGCCAGCAGATCGTCGGCGATCAGGCCCGGCAGCCCAGCCTCGATGCCCAACCGGTATTGGCCGGCCAGTTGCGGGGTCGCCTGAGGGCCGGCGACCACTTCCACGATGCCCGCCCGCCCCAGCCGCTCCAGGAAGACCTCCCCGCGCGGCAGCCGGCGCTCAGCCAGGCGCTGGTCGGTCTCGGCCAGCCACTCCTTGCGAAAGCTGAGGACCAGGCGGCCCTGGGGCCGGCGGCCCGCGTCGCTGAAGAGCGCGGCCAGCCCATCCAGCAGGTGGGCCAGCTCGTCCGGCTGCTGTGGGTTGGGACGGGTAAAGACCTCCTCGACCTGATCCAACACGACCAGGAGCGGCCGGCCCGCCTGCGCTTCCAGGCCGCGCCAGGCCGCCGCCAGGTCGGCGTCCGGCGCAGCGCTCAGACCCTGTGCCAGGGTGCCCAGCAGCCCGGCTGCCCGGTCGCGGCGCACGTAGCGGACGGTATAGCTGGCTTCCAGCCGCGGCAGGAGCCCGGCCGCGAGCAGCGACGACTTGCCCACCCCCGACTGGCCGTAGAACAGCACCAGGGGCGGGCCGCCCGGCGCGGTCATCCGGCCGTACAGCTCCCGGATCTCCCGCCCGCGGCCGAAGAAGATCGGGGCATCCTCGCGGCGGTACCAGTCCAGGTAGCGGTAGGGCTTGTCGGGCAGGTCGAGGGGCGGCAGATCAGGCAGCCCGAAGAGGGGGTCGGCCGCGGCCAGGGGCAGGCTCCAACCCGCCACGGCCCCTGCACCCTCACGATAGTGCAGCCGCCAGGGGATGCGGTCGCCGTCCTCCCGCTCGACCGCGCCCATGTGCCGGAAGAGAGGGGCTCCCTGCAGCTGCCGGTCGGCTTTGGCCTCCTCGAACGCCTCGCCGATGGCCGCGCCACCGGCCAGGCCGCGGTAGAAGCGGGCGGCGAAGGCGGTCGCCGCGGCGTCGTCCACGGCCTGGTCGGTGGCGATGACCGCGGGCATACCAGCCGCCAGCAGGTCAACCACCTGCCCCTCGGTGGAGCAGCCGTTGAGGAAGACCAGTTGCAGCCCGCGCTGCTGGGCCATGAAGCGGGCCAGGCCGCCGGCGTTGGCGGCCGCAGGCGCGCCCGCGGCCGTCTCCAGCAGCAGCCGGTAGCCGTCCGCATGGCCGCCGAAGTGGAAGATGGCGATGCGGTCGCGGTAGCGGGCGTCCTGGAAGACGTCCAGGATATCGCCGGCGGTGGCGTTCTGGCGCAGAACCAGGGCGCAGTGATGCCGCTGCTCGGCCGGGGCCAGCCCGCCCTGCACCTGCCGTGCCTCCTCGGCCAGGTTGCGCAGGTAGCGCGCCCGGTCGTCGCGGTCGTTGGCGGTGGCGAGGAAGAGGACGGGTACTTGGAGGGTGGTCATTGGCATTCGCCTCTACTCCAATCCATAGCGCCGCCGCTCTTCCGGCGTCAGCAGTGGCGGGTCGCGCTGGATCAGGCGGGCTGCTTCGGCTAACAGATCGTCGATGCTGGCGATCCAAATGCGGGCACTTTGGTCCTCGCTGGACGTGGCGATGTACCTACCGCCCGGGCTGTAGGACGCTGACCACAGAGGTTTGGTGTGTCCTGTGAGTTGACGCACCTCTTTCCAAGTCGCTACATCCCAGATGCGGGCGATTCCGTCAGCGCTGGCGGTGACGATGGTCTTGCCGTCCGGACTGTAGGACGCCGATCTTACGCTTTGGGTGTGATTGAGGCTGCGCAATTCCTTTCCAGTGGCAGCATCCCAGATCCGGACAGTCTGGTCGGCACTGGCGGTAACGATGGACTTGCCGTCCGGGCTGTAGGCTGCGGAATAGACCTCTTCGGTGTGCCCTGCAAGGACACTGACTTCCAGCCCGGTAGCTGAGTCCCAGATTCGGACGATACCCTCGCTGCAAGTACCCGCGTCGATCATCTTCCCACATCCAGCCGTAACAAAAGACTTGCCGTCAGGACTGTACGTCGCCGACCAGACGTTCCAGACATGACCGGCCAAGCTACGTACTACCTGTCCAGTAGGAACTGACCAAATGTGGGCAGACTGATCTCTCGTAGCAGCGACGATGAATGCGCCGTCCGGACTGTACGCCGCCGAAAAGACAGAGCCACTGGGGCTGCTGAAGGTTCGAAGCAATTCCCCTGTGTTGGCATCCCAGATGCAGGCGGTCTTGTCTTCGTTGCCGGTGACAACGAACGCGCCATCCGGACTATAGGCTGCTGACCAAATCGCACTGCCCTGGCCCTTGAGTTGGAGCATTTCTTTCCGGGTCGCTGCGTCCCAGATGCGGGCGGTTCCGTCGTGGCTGGCGGTGACGATGAACTTCCCATCGGGACTGTACGCCACCGTCCGGACTTCGGAGGTGTGGCCGCTGAGGGTGCGGGGTTCTGGCCCACTGGTCGCATCCCACAAACGTGCAATGCCCTCGAGACTGGCGGCCTGACTGGCAGTGACGATAGTTTTGCCATCCGGACTGTATGCTGCCGAGAAAACCTCCTCATCGAGGCCCCTGAGTCGGCGGACTTCTTGCCCCGTGGCCGCGTCCCAGATGCGGGCGGTCCCGTCGTTACTAGCGGTGACGATCGTCCGGCCGCCCGGGCTGAAGGTCGCTGTACTTACCCAGCCGGTATGGCCGCTGAGCGTGTACACTGCCTGCCCGGTGGCGGCATCCCAGATGCGAGCAGTCCCGTCGTTGCTGGCGGTGACGATCTGCTTGCCATCTGGCCTGTAGGCCGCCGAGTGGACTTCGTAATCGTGGCCGCTGAGGGTGCGCACTTCCTGCCCGGTGGTGGCGTCCCAGATGCGGGCGGTATGGTCGTCACTCGCGGAGACGATCTGTGTGCCGTCCGGACTGAATGCCGCCGAATAGACCTTCCCGCCGTGGCCGCTGAGGGTGCGGATTTCCGTCCCACTGGCCACATCCCAAATGCGAACAGTTCGATCGAAACTGGCAGTGACGATGAGCTTGCCGTCCGGACTGAATGCCGCCGAATAGACCCACCCGGCGTGGCCGCTGAGGGTGCGGATTTCCATTCCACTGGCCACATCCCAGACACGCGCAGTCTGGTCTTCACTGGCGGTGACGACGAACACGCCATCTGGGCTGTACGCCGCCGAGAAGACCCACCCGCCGTGGCCGTTGAGGCTACGGACCTCCTGTCCACTGGCCGCATCCCAAATGCGGGCAGTTCGGTCGGAACTGGCAGTGATGATGAACCTGCCGTTCGGACTGTACGCCGCTGAATGCACGGTACCCGTGTGGCCACCGAGGGCGTGGACTTCCTGCCCTGTGACCGCATCCCAGATACGGGCGAAGTGGTCCCCACCGGCCGTGACTATCTGCTTGCCATCCGGACTGTAGGCCGCCGAGTTAACCCGGTCGGTGTTGGTGTGAGCACGAAGGGTGCGAACCTCCCGTCCGGTAGCTGCATCCCAGATACGGGCGGTATGCTCAACACCATCAGCGGTGACGACGAACCTGCTGTCCGGACTATACGCTGCCGATACAATACCGGAGATGTCGCCGGCCAGGGTGCGGATCTCTTGTCCGGTAGCTGCTTCCCAGATTCGGGTAGTCTGGTCTTCACCGACGGTAACGATGAACTTACCGTCTGGACTGTAAGCTGCCGATAGAACCCAGCCTGTGTGCCCGTTGAACTCACGGACTTCCTGCCCGGTGGTTGCATGCCAGATGCGGGCAGTCTGGTAACCGCCGGTGATGATGGACTTGCCATCTGGACTGTACGCAGCCGAGGTGACATCGGAGGTGCGGTCACCGAGAGCAAGGACGGACTGTCCGGTAGCTGCATCCCAAATACGGGCTGTCTGGTCCCGACCGGTAGTGACGATGAACTCGCCATCGGGACTGTACGCCGCCGAAAAGACAGCACCGTTGTGACCGCCAAGACGGCGAAGCTCCCGCCCACTGACCGCATCCCAGATGCGGGCAGTTCGGTCTTCACTGGCGGTGACGACAAACTTGCCATTCGGACTGTACGCTGCCGAATAGACGGCAGCGGCATGGCCGTTGAGGGTGCGCACTTCCTGCCACGTGGTTACGTCCCAGATGCGGGCAGTCTGGTCGTCGCTGGCGGTGACGATGTGTTCTCCATCGGGACTGTACGCCGCCGATCTGACCCAATTAGAGTGACGTTGGCGTGGCAACGTCATGATGTAAGGAGGAGCTGCATCGATCGCGTCTCGCAGCGCAGCGTCTGCATTGACCGTGATCATATGATCGATTGTCCATATCGGCAGCGCGGCGTCTCGAGCCAGAATCAACGGCAAGGAGCCGGACGGGTCCACGTCCTCGTCTAGCGCCGTCTGTGCGTACACCGACACTTCTCCGGCACGTGCGCGGCGCGCCTCGCTTTCCGCCTCAGCCTGCTTCTGCCTGGCATCGGCGGCCGCTGTGGCCTCGGCCTGCGCAGCACGTTGGGCATTGGCCTCAGCGGTCGTACGCACGATGACCTCGGTGGCACGCGCGTTGCTTTCGGAGACCGCATTCGCTTCTGCAGTCTGACGTACGACGACCTCGGTAGCGCGCGCATTGCCTTCGGCGACCGCAGTAGCCCCTGCGCTGACTGCATTATCACGCTGGGCGCTGGCCTCATTCCTTTGCAGTGTAGCCTGGTTGGCCTGATAGCTCGCAAAGATCGCCAACCCCGTCAACGCAACCATCACAGCCGCCGTGATACCGATGATGCGCCGGAGCGTGCTGCCACGGCGGGAAACGCTCGCCTGGGCGAAACCGAGTTCGGCGCCGTTCAGCCACTTCGTATCCGCCGGCGCATCCGTCTTTGGCCACAGCACCTGCCTGGCCCAGCGCGCGCGGCCGGCCAGCCCCTTCCCCTTTCCCCCCGCCGGCCACAGCGTCTCCTCCACCTGCGGCAGCCGCGGATCGTCGTCCCACAGCAGACCGGTTTGGGCCCCCGGCGCGGCCTGGCGCCACTCGCTCACCGCCTGGGCCAGCCGCCGCTGCAAGGGCAGGTACTCCTCCGCCTCCTGCTTCCAGCGCAGCAGCTTATCCCAGGCCAGCACCAGCGCGTCGTGCGCTGGCTCGACATACGCCTCGCCCGGCTCCGCACCAGCGCCCTGAGCGGAACGCAGCGAAATCGCAGGGTCAGCGGTGCCGCGTACGAGCAGGCGGGCCGCCACCAGCCGGTCGAGCACGGCCTGGACGCGGGCGTTCTCCTCCGCGGTGGGATATTCCAGCTCGCTCAACGCCACGCGACGGCGGGCCAGCTCGCCGCCCTCGACGGCGACCATGCGCAGCATGACGCGCTGCATGGTGATACGGTGGGCGTCGTCGGGCAGGCCGTCGTACTCCTCGGTGGCGCGGTTGCGCAGCGAGCCGACAACCCCACCCAGCGCCCGGTAATCCACGCCGGAGAGCGCCCGGTCGTCGCGGCCACTCTGCACGTACTTGACGTACAGCTCGCTGAGGGTGAAGGAGAGCAGCGGCAGCGCGCCGGGGGTCTGGATCACCTCCTTGATCAGGTCGTCCACCAGCTCGGGCGGGTCGAAGTAGAGCACCCGCACGGAGGCCGGCCCCTCGATCACCTGGCGCAGGTCCTCGATGTCCATCGGCGGGACGACGTAACGGCCCGCCTGCCAGACCCCGGCCAGCGGCGAGTCCCGCTGCGTGAACTGCGGCTCGAAGTCGGTGCGCAGGGTGATGACCAGGCGGAAGGCGTCCGGCTGCGCCTGGACGGCCTCTGCCAGCAGATGCAGGAAGTGCGCCCGCTCGTCGTCGTCGCGGCAAAGGGTGGCCAACTCCTCGAACTGGTCGATGGTCAGCACCAGCCGCCGCCCGGGGTGAGCCGCGGCCCAGCGGGCAATGACCGCGGAGAGACCGGTCGCGTCGCTGAGCTTCGGGACCTCCTCGCCCAACTCGGCGTGCAGCAGCGCCTCCAGCGCCCGCACGGGACGGTCGGTGGGACGCATAGGCGACAGGACGTGATAGGGCGATTGGGCATCGCGCGATGCCGCCTGCAACCTGCCACCTTCAACCTGCAACCGCGGCAGCACCCCCGCCTTGACCAAACTCGACTTGCCCGTGCCCGAGGCGCCCAGCACGGCCAGGAACGGCTGCCGGGCCACGCGCTGCACCAGCTCACCGATCTCGTCCTCGCGGCCGAAGAAGAGCGGCGCGTGCTGCTGATCGTAGGACTTCAGGCCGCGGTAGGGGTTGCTCTCCTCGGTCAGGTCGGGCGCCGGCGGCAGGTTGAGCGGGTGGCCCGGCGCGAGGAAGATGAACTCCCCCTTGCCGTGCTTGTTGAGCGGCCAGAGGCCCGGGGTCTGCTCATGGCGGGCCCATTCTTCTGCCTGCACCTCCACCTGCTGCCGCAGGTAGAGGTACAGCTCGGTCGCCGTGATGACGCCGTCGCCCCGGCCCTTTCGGCACCAGGTCGGCCTCGCCCCGTTCCAGCGCGTCGATCAAGGCCAGGGCGAAGGGGGAGTGCAGGCCATCGTCGCGGGCCTGCGCGCCCCGCTTCGCGTCCCCTGCCAGCACGTCCAGCGCCCGCTGGTCGTAGGCCGCGGAGGTGAGAACCTGCCAGGCCGGCGAGAGCAGGTAGCGGTCGTAGCGTTCCCGGTGGATCACATCCGGCAGCGCACCCATGTGGCGGGTGGCGGCCCAGCGGAACGCGCCGGCAAAGCAGCAATCGAGGATGGCCAGCATGTGGCGGCAGGGCAGCGCGGCCAGCCAGGCGTGCAGGTCGGCCATGGCCAGCATGCTGGCCGAGTCGCCGGGCCGGGCGTCCTGGGGGACGAGATAGCCGGCGGGCCCGTCGTCGCCGTCGAGTGCCACGCCGTGGCCCGCGAAGTAGACCAGCAGGCGGTCGTCCTCGCCCAGGCGGGTCTGGAGTTCCTCCGCGAAGAAGGCGCGCAGCCGCTCCCGGGTCACCGGCTGGCCGGTCGCCCGTTCGGTCAGCAGAACCGTCTCGTAGCCGTGCGCGTCCGCCAGCAAATCCGCCAGCCGCGCCGCGTCGTTGACCGCGGTGGTCAGCCGCGGGATGCCGTTGGCATAGGCGTCGATGCCGATGACGATGGCAAGGGAGTGGGTGAAGTTGGTCATGAGCGCACTCCGTCAACGAGCAGTCGCACTTTGGTAGTCCAGCGTGGGTCTGTTTGACATTGTATACAGCCCAGGATCGGAGTGTTGAAATGAGCGTATTGAGTTTGCGTTTGCCCGAGTCGCTTCACGCGCAGGTGCGCGAGTTGGCGGAGCGCGATAAGGTCTCGATCAACCAATTCGTCGCCCTGGCGGTGGCCGAGAAAGTTGCTGCGCTGCGCACTTTGGACTACATCGAGCAGCGCGGTCAGCGCGGCAGTCGCGGGCGATTCGACTGCGTGCTGCAGAAGGTCGCCGAGGCAAACTCGGAGCCTTACGAGGCTGATCGCCTGCCCGAATGAACTGCCCGCGCCGGCGCGGGTCAGGGGGAGGTCGAAACTGAAGCCGGTCATGTGCTGATGCTCCCGATCACTATGCGGCCGTCGCCGCTTCCGCCGGTCGGACGACCGTCACGGCTACCTCCGCCGCCGTCCAATCGCTGAACGCCTCGTCGCTGCCGGGTGCGACGCCGGCGGCGCGGGTGTGGACGCGCAGCAGCAGGCGGTTCAGCGTGTTCATGCGCGGGGGGACAGCCCGCGTGGCCGGCGGGAGCGCAGTGACCGGCAAGTCGTCCTGCTGCAGGAGCGTGGCATCGGCCTCGTCCGTGCTGACGACGAGCTTGAGGATGTCCCGCGTCTCGGTCACGCCCTGGCGCCAGAGGGCGTCCGGGATGAACAGGTCGATGGTCTTGCGCAGGCGGCCGCGCACCAGCACCGTGGCCCACGCCTCCTCGCCCGGCTCCAGCCACACGCCGCCCCGGGGCAGCAGTCCGGCGTAGATGCTGTACGTCTCGGTCAGGTCGAGCAGCATGCAGAACAGGCGCTGGTCCGCGGTCATGTTGCGCAGGCGCATCTGCAGGCGGGGCCACCGCCAACGGCCATCTGCCTGTTCATACTGCAAGCGCAGTCCAGACGCTTCATCCAGCAATGCCAGAACGCCATCAGCCTGCTCGCGGAAGAGCTCCAGCCGCACGGCGTCCCGCGGCAGCTGCGCCGCCGGGTTGGTCAGCCGGGCCGTGCTGACCCAGCGGGCGATGTGCTCCAGCCGCCGCACGACGATCTCTGCGCTGTCCCGGTCCAGGCCCGGCGTGTCCACGGCCAGGCTCAGGGCCTCGGTGGCCCGGCGGATGCGGTAGCAGCCCGCCCCGGCGTCGGCGAGGAGCCGGTACTCGGCCCCGGCCAGGCTGCTCTCAACCACGAGCGGCGAGGGGTTGCCCGCGCCCAGGGCCGCGGCCAGCGCCGCCCGCACCTGCGCCAGCGCGGCCGGATCGCCCTCGAACACCACCGGCAGCGGCGGCAGCGGCGTGCTGATGACTACCGCCTTGTACGTGGTCCGGTCATCCAGGTCCGCACCGTCGAAACGCGCCGGCCCCACCTGGCTCTGGCCTGGGTAGACCTGTTGCACGCGGGCGTAACCGACTGCCTGCCGGGGATCGCGCAGGCTCGCCGCGGTGGCGTCGAAGGGGAAGAGCGCCAGTTGCGTTGTGTCGCCGTCCTCCGCCGGCGGCGGGATGCCGTGCACCGCGCCCGCGTCCACGACCCAGCCCAGCTCCGGGTCCGCGCTGAGGGTGAAGGCCGTTGGCGCAGGGGGGATGACCCCGCCCAGGAAGGGCTGGTCCAGGTCGGCCGGCTCGGAGGCCTCCAGTTGGGGATGCTGGTCGGGCACGCGCTGCGGCGCCAGGGCATTGACCCGTTTGAGCAGGTCGCGGTAGCTCAGTGCCGCGCCGGCCTGTTGCAGCGTGTCCTGCAGGTAGTAGGAGAAGGCCCCGCGGCGCTCCAGGCCGCCGGGACCGGGGAAGGTGGTCTCCTTGGCGGTCTGCTCCGGCCGGCAGGCGGCCAGCAGGATGTGGCGGCCGGAGGCGATGGCAGCCCAGGACATGGCCGGCCGGCCCGCACCTGCGCCCTGCCCCTGGAGGCCGGCCGCCTGCTGCGGCGTGACGATGTAGCTGGCGATGGGGCGGCCGCGGCGGTCGCCCGGCTCCTGCCGGACGGTGATCTCCTCGGCGTCGCGCGTGCCGGAGCCGGCGTGGCAGCAGTCGAGGATCACGGTGAGGTGCGGGCCGCGGGCCGCCACCTCGGCGATGAGCTGCGCCAGCTCCTTGTCGGCCAGGTCCCAGCCGCCCGGCAGCCGGCTGTCGTAGCAGACCAGGGTCTCGTTGAGGCGATCCGGCTCGAAGTCCCAGAACTCAGGCGGCGCCTGCTCCTGGGAGCCGTGGCCGCTGTAACAGAACAAGGCCACATCGCCCGGCCCGGCCTGGCCCAGGTGGCTGCGCCAGGCGTCGATGACACCCTGGCGGGTAGCCTGCCCGTCGGCCAGCAGCAGCGGCGCGAAGCGATCCCCGGAACCGGCGAGCCGCGCGGCCAGCAGGTCGCGCATGCGCGTGACGTCGTTGACGCAGCCCCGGAGCGGGTTGACCGGCGGGGGGTAAACGTTGATGCCCACGAAGAGGGCATATACTGTGGGCACCATGGCACACCTCTGATGGTTCCGGCGATGCAACGGTAAGCAGCCCGAGAACGCTCCAGCGACCGGTCTCAAGCACAGAGCGATTATAGCACAAATATCAGATTACAAATAGTCCATAAAGCCTCAATCCACAAGCAGAGCGGGGAGCGCGCGCAAGCGTGGGGGCACAGACGCCGCCTGTCTGCCCCACCGCTTCACTGGCGCGCGACCAGGGGCAGGTACGCGCGCAAGGGCCGCGCACCGACGTTGAGGGGCGAACTGAGCGGTGACTCGCGGCCCTCCGCCGTGTAGGCTGCCACCGCGTAACGGTATGCCGTGGCGGCACGCGCCGCCAGGTCCACGTAGCCGGGTGCGAAGCTGCCGCCGACCGGCGTCCACGCGCCGCCCGCCTCCGAGCGGTAGACGCGGTAGCCCGCCACGCGGCGATCTGCCACCGCATCCCAGCCCAGGAAGACCAGCGGGCTGCCCGGCTGCACCTGCGACCAGAGGCCCACCGGCGCGGCGACGCCGCCTACGGCGAGGACTTGGCCGTTGTTCGCGGCATTCGCCTCCGCGATGGGCAGGCCGGGGTTCACGACCACGTGCAATTCATGCAGCGCATCCAGCCCGGCCGGCGGCGGCGCCAGGTCGAGCGTCACCGTCACGAAGGGCGCTGCGTCCAGGTTGGTGAGGCCGATCAGCCCGGCCGGCGCGCCGGCGCCCGGCGGGCCGGCCCAGGTCGCGACGATTTCCAGCGGCTGCTCGGCCGAGCCGGGCCAGGAGGTGCCCGTGTTGGCAATGCGGGCGGTCAGCCGCAGCGGAGCGCCGGTCGCGGGGCCGCCGGCCACGGACGCGTCGGCCAGGGCAAAGTCGGGCAGCGCGGCCACCGCCGCGGCCGCGATGGGCAGGTCGGGTGCCGGGGAGAAGGTGGAGGCAGCAGCCGTCACTCCTGCGCCGGCAATACCGGCCGGTGCCGGGCCCTGGATTGCGGTCGCCACGATCGCGTCGAGCAGCGGATCGTAGGCTGCGGCGGGCAGCCAGTTGACGGCGCCGTCCTGTGTCAGATACGCCGGCGCCACCTGGCCGGTGGTGAAGTCAATGACGGCCTGTGCCAGCTCGCCCGAACCGCTCCTCATGCCCGGCGGATCACCTACCTGACCGGGCGCCTGGCCCCCGAAGCCCATGCCCCGGAAGATGATGCGGGGCCGGCCGTCGGCGCCCACCGCCAGCAGGGGCCGCTCGGTGTAAAGCGTCCGGCCATACGGGTCGGTCACGGGGTGCGGCTGCCAGGTGCAGGTCGTCGGGCCGGTGCAGGTCACGCCCGCGATCCACAGCGGCCGCTGGTTGCCCAGCACCACGCCGGGCTCTTCGAACCGGGTGAAGGCCAGGAAAGGCGCGCCACTGCCGTCCATGGCCAGGGCGACCTCGGCGATGCCCGCCGGCAGCTCTGCAGGCGTGAAGGTGGGGCCGCTGTCCAGGAAGCGCAGGGCGATGCGCCGGGAGCTGCCGTCGGTGAGATCCGCGTCGCTGTCGCGCACCCAGGCGGCCAGCGGCCGGCCGTTGGCGTAGACTACCTGCGGCAGGATGTCGGTGAACGCGCCGGCGTTGTCGACGGGCTGCGCCGCGCCCCAGGCGCCGTTCTGGTAGCGGGCATAGTACAGCCGGATATTGCGGGCCTCCAGGTCGGTCGAGAGGTTGCGCTCCCAGACGGCAATGGCCTCGCCGCCGGCCGGACAGCCGGGCTGCCACTCCGGGCAGGCGGCCAGGGTCACGCCGGCATCGCCCAGGGCAGGCGCGCTGAAGGGCTGTGCAGCCGACCAGGATGTGCCGTCCCAGGTGGCAAAGGCGATGCGCCGGGCCTTGATCACATCCTCGATGCCCAAGCCGGGCAACTGCTCGCCGGTCAGGCCCGTCTCCGACCAGGCGGCGATGGCCGTGGCAGGCGTGAGATAGACCACTCGCGGGCCGAGGTTGCCCAGTCCGGTGGCGAGCGTGGCCGGCGCGGACCAGGTCGCGCCGTTCCAGAGGCTGCTGGCCAGGGTGCTGTGGCCCGTCTGGTAGAGAGCCATGACCTGGCCGAAGCCGTTGCTTGCCAGGTGCAGGCCCAGTGTGGGCGGCGGCTGCTGCGCGGCCGTGTTTGCAGCGGCGGCCGGGCCGGGGAGCTTGCAGCCGTCAGGCTCTTCGTCGTTGAACAGCGTGTCGGTGTTATCGTCGTTAAAGACGCACCCCCCGCCCAACAGGCCGGTCGGGTCGCAGAGTTCGCCGGTGTATTCGGTGAGCGTGGAGGTGTAGGTGAAACAGATCTCGCCGAGGTCGGCGCCGCTCTTTGAGTTGTACGTCACCGGCATCCCCAGGCGGATGTCGGCGTCCAGCTCGATTTTGCCTGTCTGCAGCACGCCGCCCAGCAGATAGTCGTGGATCCACATGCCGCCGCCGATATCGGCCACCGGCACGATCCTGATCTTCGCATCGACCGAGGCATCATCGAATACGGTGATCTGGCCCGAATAGGTGATGCTGGCAGAATAAGACCACCTGCCCCCCACGACGATCTGGGCGACGAAGGGAATGCCGGCCGAGAACAGCGGGATGTCGTATTCGACCTTGGGCACGACCTCATCCGTGCGCGGGCCGTAGGTGTAGCCCGACACAGGATTGGCCGCGGGGGCGCCGACCTGCGCCGCGTTCGGCGCTCCCGCGGCCGGCTTGCAGGTGTGGATCGAGCAGCCGGCGGCGTCCTTGTTGATGGCCTGCCCGCTGACGAAACCGGAAGTCTCGACGCCGGGATAGCCGTTGGCCTTGGCCTGGTGGCGCAGATCGACCTGAGCCCGCGTACGATTATCCAGCGGGCCGGTCTCGTCGGTCTCCGCGCCGGAGGTCAACAGGATGGTGTTCTGCGCCGTCGTGAGCCACGGGGTGAAAAGCGTGACGCCGGCCGGCTGCCAGTCGAGATGGCGCGTGCCCGCGGCCGGGACGGCAAACCAGGCCGGCGAAACCGGGTCCACCTTGAGGTCGTAGCTGTAGCTGGTCCAGCTCCCGCCGGCCAGTTGCGCCTCGATCCTCAGGCGGTGCAGGCCTGCCGCCAGCAGATGCGCGTTGGGGATGATGGCTTTGCCGACGTAAAACGCCAGGCTCGTCTGCTGCGTGCCCTTGAACTTACTGCACACGAGCCCGGGATTGAACTTCAGCGGGATATCCGCGATCCAGGCGCCGTCGAGGTAGAGCTTCATGCCCCCCGGGCCGAGCTTGTTGTGGTACTGGTCCAGCGACAGGCCGACGGTCAGGCTGCCGTCGGAGAGCTTGGTGACCTTCACCCCGGCCGGAACCTTCGTGGTCGAGTAATAGTGGTCGAAGCGCGGCAGTGCGAGCGCGTCCGGCAGCACCGGTGTACCGATGCCGGCCACGAAGACGCCGATCGGACCCAGGGCCGACTGGTCGCCGGGGGAGAACTGGCCCAGCTTGACGATGTAGGGGTTGGACAGGACCTGGCCGGCCAGGTCGCGATAGGTGAGGTCGGCCAGGTGGAAATTGACGCGCAGGCTGAGGTTTTTCAGCCCGTCCGCGTCCTTCAGGCCATAGCCCGCGTCCATCGCATCCACGGTGAGCAGGTAGGGGATGACCTCCCCGGCAGCAGGCGCGCTGGCGGGCTGCGCGTTCGGCGCCGGGGACCCTGGCGGCGGACCGCCCGCGGCCGCGGCAGCCTCCCCGAGGACGCTGTTCGCCAGGACCAGTCCCTGCACCGCCGGCTCGCTGAGCGCCTGGTCGAGCGTGGGACTGGTCACCTCCCATTCCGTCTGGCCGATCGGGATGGCCTGGGGGATGCACAGATACTTGGTGAGCGCAATTTGGGCCTTCTCGTCATCCGTCAGCTCGGTCGTGCCCAGCACCTGCCCGATCTGGTTGGAGACGCCGGTGGCGGCATCGCCGGCCACCTGGCCGAGCGGCAGCGAGTTGGCGTCGGCCTGATAGCCCTGCCAGACCTCGAAGCTCACCTTGGCCGAAGGGATGAGCTGTCCGGTGGCCGCATCTACCACTTTGACCTTGAAGGTGGGGTAGATGGGCAGGCCCACGATGGCCTGCAGGAAGGGCTGGGGCGGATCCCCCGATGTGAACAGCATCACTCCGGCCAGGTCGCCCGCCTCCGGCCAGGTCGGGTCGCCGGCCAGCAGGCTGGGCACGCGCACGGGCGCACTGAAGCTGCCGTCCGCGGCGAGCTGGACCGCGGCCCGGCCGATGGGAAATCTGCGGCCGTCCGCCTTCTGCCAGACCGGGACCACCTGGAAGCCAGCCAGCGGTCCCTGGGGTGCGGGGCTGATGCGGCCGGTGATGGTGGACGCGCTGCCCGATGGCAGGCTCGCAGGCGGCAGTCGCAGGTCCATCACGCGATAGGCGGGCGGAATAGGGCCCGCCTGCGAGCCGAAGCTGCCCGTGGCTGCACCTGTGACCCGGCCCAGGAGCAGGTTCGTGGCGCGGAGGTCAGCCGTGCTGCCCAGGGGCAGCGGCCGGTCGCCGGGGACTACGAAGCTCCCGGTGTAGCTGCCGGCCGCCACGCGCAGCGGCCCGACCACGGCCCGGCCCGCATAGTCCAGCCGCAGGTCGCCCGCGGCCAGGTTGCGCACGGTGAAGTTGACGGTCGTGCCGGGCGGCCCCGCGGGGGGCGCAAAGGCCAGCTCCAGCGCCGGCAGTATGGTCAGTGCGGTCTCGGCCAGGGTCGTCCGGCCCTGCCGCGCCGAGAGCAGGCAGGGGTTGGGCGGATAGGCCGGCGCCTCGACGGCCGCCTGCAAGCGGCCCGCCGCGTCCGCCTGCACCGCAGCCAGGTCCACCTCCCCCTGGCCGGGGCAGGCCAGCACCAGCCGCAGCTCGGCCAGGGCCGGGAAGCCGTAGCCGCCCACGCGCGGCTGGCCGCCGGGTGCGACCTGCGCCGGGGAGATGAACAGCGCGGCCGGCAAAGGCGCGGGCGGCGTACGGGTCGGCGTCGGAGTCGCAGTGCGCGTGGCGGTCGGCGTGGCGGTCGCGGGGACGCCGGCGCTGAAATGCAGGTCGTCCATGGACTCCGCCTGCGCCGAGGCCACGTAACTCAGCGCGACGCTGGCGATGCTCACGGTGTCGTCGCGGAAGCCGATGAAAGCGGTGTGGCCGTCGGGCACGTTGCTCACGACCGCCGAGCAGACCAGGTTGCCGCCGGCATCGAAGCCCTCCAGGCGGGCCGTCGTCACGCCGCCGCCGTTGCCCGCGAACAGGCCCACGCTGGCCTGGGGAGCGTCGAAGGTGAAGCGCAGCGGCACGACGGCCGGGTCTTCGCCGGTGTCGCTCAGCGCGGTCATGGGCGCGGAGCGGGCCAGGGGGTGGTCGTACGCCAGCACCCGCCGCGTGCGGCCCTCCTCGAAGGAGACGCCGTGGGTGCGGCGGTAGAACTCGCCGATGCTCGTCCCGGCCGGCAGGTCGTCGAACGTGATGATGGTGGGCGACGGGATCTGGCCGGGGCCGGTCAGGGATGCACAGGCCGCTGGGGCCGCTGCCAAGCCAGCGGCCTCGCGATCAGCACCTGTAGTTGCCGCAAACACAGCAGCGCCCGGCATATTGGTCAGGACCGTACCGGCCACAACGGCCCATACGAGAGCGACTAAGACACGTGCAATGGTCATCTCATTCCCCCTTCGACAACCGTCATTCGATCGGCAACTCTGCTGCGTTCCCCCATTCGATCCATGATCTGTCATACTCGCGTACATCCGGATAGCCGAGCAGTTGGGTCAACACGAACCACGCGTGCGTGGAGAGGCCGCCGCGCACGCAGTAAGTGATGACGGTGCGTTCGGCGGTTATCCCCAGACCCTGGAACAGTGCGCTCAGCTCAGCAGCGGGCTTGAACGTACCATCTTCTCGCACAGTCGGTACGCGCCAGGCTCGGAACGAACCATCGGGCTTGGTTTCACGCTGCGCTGCCAGATTGACCGCTCCGGGGATATGGCCGCCACGGCTCGCGCCAGCATTGTCCAGGCCCTGGAACATCTCGGCCGCACGCGCATCCACCAGCAGATGGCCGGGTTGGCCGATGGCCCGCAGGACGTCCTCGCGGCGGGCACGCAGGCTGTTAACCGGTGGCTGCGAGGGGTAAGGAATGGGCGTCGTAATGGCGGGTGATTCGCTCGTCCAGGGGCGACTTTCGGCCAACCACCTGTCGCGGCCGCCATCCAGCAGGCGCACGTCCTGGTGGCCATAGACTTTCAGCAGCCAGAATGCAAAGGTCGCCAGTAAGTTGCTCAGGCCGCTGCACACCACGACCGTCGTGGCCGGAGCGACGCCGGAACGGCCCAGCAGCGTCCCGAATCCTGCCTGATCGACGATGTCATTGCGAACCGGATCCTGCAAATCAGTTGCGAAATCCCAGGCGACCGCGCCGGGGATATGGGAGTTGCGATACGCGGCCATCCCCCATTCGTGGCCGTCGCCCCAGACGATCTCGGCAAAACGAACAGCAGGATCGGCCAGATGATCAGCGACCCACTGCGTGCTGACCAGGCTATGGGCGTGAGCGTAGTCGGACATCTCAATCTCCTGCGCGGACATGCGTTACGGCAGGCCCGCCAGTTCCACCAGGCGTCAGGTATCGCCTGCTTTGACCGCCGCCAGCCAGCGTTCGCTCAATTGCCTGACGTCCGTGAAGCCGGCCTGCTCCAACCAGGCGCGATACTGCTCGAACCCGTGCGTCCCGCCGCCGCTGTTGGCCCACAGCAGCAGCGAGACGATCTGCGTCCACTCGGCAGCCTGTTCGCCGGTCATGGGCGCGTCGAGCACTAACATGCCGCCCGGACCCAGGGCCATGTGCACCCGGCGGAAGAGGTCGCAGTTCTGGCCGGGCGTCAGGTAGTCGGTGATCTGGCCGAGCAGGCAGAGGTCGTACAAACCGGCGCCAAAATCGGCAGTCAGCAGGTCGGCTGACACAAACCCGGCCTGCGCCAGCAGCCCCATGCGCTCCGCCAGGCCGCGCGCCACGGGCAGGATGCGCGGCTTGTCCACGCCGGTCACCTGTAGCGCCGGGTCGAGCTGTGCCAGCGCCAGGCTCTTGATCGCGCAGCCGCAGGCGATGTCGAGCAGTCGCCTCGGCCGGCCAGGCTGCGGCTCGACGCCCGCGGCCTGCCACATCGCGCGGCTGTGGCCGATGCGCCATGCGGTGTAGCTTTCCAGCCAGGCGTCCTGCTCGTGATACTCCTCGAAGAACGCAGGCTGCCCCGTGCGCACCGCGCGGGCTACGCTTTCCCAAATGGCGGGGCCGGTCCAGGCCAGGATCAGGTCGCCGACGTAGGCCGGCCGACCGGCTACCAGGAAGATCGCCGTGCTGGGCGCCAGCGCGAACCGGCCCTCGTGCCGGGTGAGCACCCCCATGCCGATCAGCGCGTCCAACAGGTGGGCGATCCCTGCCTCGCTGCACCCGCAGGCCCGGGCCACGGTCGCCGCGTCCGCCGGCCCATCCGCCAGCGGCGTGAAGACACCCAGTTGCACCGACAGGCGGATGACCTGCGGCCGGAAGACGCCGGTGTAAAGGTCGTAGATCACTCCAGGATCGGGGGCACCCTCCATAGCAGGCCTCCGGCATCAGCCAGGTCACAACCAGAGTAACCCAGGATTGCACATGCGAAGTCTCTCAAGCCGCTTCTGCCTGGTGCTGGGCCGCGCCTTCCCAGCCAAAGAGCTCCGCCGTGGCGACCGTCTCGAACCCCAGGCGCTGGTACAGCGGGAAGCCGGCAGGCGTAGCAAACAGGATCGCTTCCGCATACCCCGCGCGGTGGGCCGCTTGCATGGCCGCCAGCGTCAGCGCCTTGCCCAAGCCCCGGCCGCGGCTTGCTGGCAGGGTCGTGACGTGATAGAGACCGGCAGCCAGGGGCGCGCGCAGCAGGGTGGAAATAGCGCACGGCTTGCCGTCCCAGCGTGCCACGAAGTGTTCCAGGTCAGGCTGCGGCTCGACCAACGAGCTCGCGAGGTACTGCCCGAAGTCGGGACGGGCCGCCGGCTCCTCGAAGCCGGCCATATGCACGTCCAGCCAATCGGCCTGGTCCTGCGCGGACTGCACGCGGACAATCTCGACCCCGCCGGGGAGCGCGAAGGGCGGGAGGTCGTCCAGCCGCCGCGCCATGGCCGGCGCGCTGAAGTGCAGGAAGGGCAACGCGGTGGCGCGCAGATAATCGGCCAGGCCGGGCGCACCGTCCGGCGGCCAGGCTGTCCAGAAGAAGGGCAGGTTCTGCGACAGGAAGATGTCCAGGATCGGGTCCGCCAGGCGGCGCAGCGCCTCCGGCCGGTCAGCCACCGTGCGCAGGACGGCGTTGAAGCGCAGCAGGCTGCGCCGGCCGGTAGTGAACCAGGCGATCTGCTCATCCTCGACGAAGCTGCCGCCCAGGTGCCGGGCGACGCCCCGGTAGTAGGCCAGGATGTTGTCTTCGACGGCCTGGATGGGATTCATGCCGCTCCTTACACCCCTCCCGGCAAGGCTCTCGCCCGCGCCTGGCTTTGACGAGCTTGCCGGGGCAACCTGCTGCCTGGCCCCCCGTGTTGCAGAGAGGGCAGGCAGCAGGTTATTCCCGTCGAAGACAGCGCGGCAGTGGCTGGATCAGGCCGGACCCCGAGTAATGGCTGTCGGTTCCGGCAGCACGTCGAAGACTTTCGCGTTCATGTTGCTGAAGTTCGGATCCGCGCTGGCCGCGGCAACCACCGGCCCGGCCAGGAAGGCCTGCACCGCGGCATCGTCCTCGAAAAGGTGGACGCAGCCCCCCTCGCTCTCCGCCTCGTTGACCCACCAGATCTTCCAACGCATGCCGGGCGTATCCGCCATCGCATGCGCCTCAGCCAGCAGCGCCTGTTCGAGCTCAGCCTTAGAGAGATGGAACTTGTAGTTGACCTGTAGGATTTTCGGACTCATGTTCTGCCTGCCTTTCGCAACTCATGCCATGTGGGATGGATGTTACAGCCTTCATTTCCAGTCAAAACGAACATAATACTGGCATTAGTATGGCACAAACACCGTTCCAAAATCGTTTCCGCGGCACCAGTCAAGAACGATCGGGAGACAATGGGCAGGCTGTCGAACGGTCATGATGGTTTCTCCCGGTTGGATGTGGGGGCCGCAGAACTGGCGAGCTGGGCAGCCAGCAGCTCCAGCAGCGGCTCCAGCCCCTGGAACTGCCAGGCGCGGCCGGTCTGGATGGACTCGATCTCGCCCATCCAGACCGGTTCCTGTTCATTCACGACATCAGCGGCCGGCTCGCGCCAGAGGCGAAGGAGGAACGAGGCGTAAGCTGACTCATTCATGAGCTGACTTCGACCTATGAAGCCGGGGGCACCAGATAGAAGTACAACTCGTCATCGAAAGGCATCGGCCCCTGCACCTTGTGCCGTGCAGTAACGGTGTATCCCTGGTTCATGCCGTACAGGCACACAGCAGCGAGAACGCCCAAGCCAACCATCGCAACGACTCCAATTATCACTGCTGCGACAAGCGCAACTTCAACCCCTGTGATATTGGACATTTGCGGCTGGCGACGCAGTGCTTCTCCCGCGGTCTGAGCTTGCAGTCCCTTGACCACCAGCTCCACTCGTTTCTTTGCAATGATTGCGTCCTTTGCCTTCATCTCCCAGTTTGGGCTCGACACCACAATTGTTGCGGTCGCCATTTTCAGTTTCTCCCTCCAAACTTACTTCAGCGCGGCTGGCAGATCGCCGGGCGCGCGGCGCTGACCGGGATGCAGGATCGCACGGACCTCGGCCACTGCCGGTTTCAGGTCCTCGCGCCCGGCAGACATAGTCAACAGCATTCAATGAGGCAGCCAGAATACAGGATGGTGGCCTGACTGCCCCGATGTGCTAATGGAACTTACCCTGGCCCTGCAGCTCCGAGTGTACGAACAGCTCCAGGAAGCCGCCCGGGTTGGGCACAAACAGAGTCGAGATCGTCGCCTTGCCCTGCCCGTTCAGGCCGGCGTAGATGCCCGTGGCCGACAGGATGGTCCAGTTGCCCTCGGCCGTAATAGTCGAGCACAGGGGCGGCAGCGGGTCCGGCAACGGCGGCCCTTCCTCGATCCGGACGCCCTGCATGCGGATGGTGATGGTGTCTTCCGGCGTCGGGCCGGTCAACACGGAGGTGGTGTGGATCGTCTTCCAGCAGTTGTCGAAGCCGCCGACCACATAGGTTTCGTCGACCTCGCCGGCGCCGGTCACCAGCCCCGCGGACGACCAAATGCCGGAGCCACTGCCGGTGGGGATGGGAGTGTAGGTCACGTCGAAGGTGAAGCTCAGGTCCTCAGGCGGCGCGGCGCCGACCGGCAGCACCACGCTGCCGAGCAGCAAGAGCAGCGTGCCGAGCACCGCGACGCGGTTGAGTCGGGACTTTCGCTCACTACTGGTACGGAACATGGTTTCCTCCTATCAAGTGGCTGGAGCCTTCATCCCCAGTCAAAACAAGCATAATGCTCGGATTAGTATTGCACAGAAACCGTTCCAAAACCGTTTCCGCAGCACCGGTCAAGCACGATCAGGAGACATGGTTTCTACTTTTTGAGTCCCCGTTTCACCGCATCGCGCCGGCACACGCTCAACTCACTCATCCGGCCATGAGCGCCTCTGCAGCGAGGATGCCGGACATGGCGGCCCGCGCCACGCTGTAGCCCGGGTAGGTCGTCTGCCCGGATTGGTACAGGCCGCGGATGGGGGTGCGATGCGGAAAGTGGTTCCACGGCGCGACCTGCGGTGAGAGGCCGTAGACGGCCCCCTGGTACAGGTTCAGGCGGTCCCGGAAATCCCGCGGGCTGACGAGACGCCTGACCGCGATGTCGAGCCGGTGGATGCGGGAGAGGGCTGTCACCGCCCGGTCGAGAACGGCCTCCTTGCGCTCCTCGGTCCAGTCGCCGGCCGGAAGATCGCGGCGCACCGGCGGGTACATCTCGATCACGCTCCCGCCTGCCGGTGCGAGCTCGGGGAGCGTGACCGCCGGCGCATCGTACACCAGCCACCGGATGCCGTCGTCGCAGGGGGTGAACACATCGCCCTGCTGCTCCATCGGCGGCAGGAAACAGTGGGAATGGCTGGGCGCGTCGATCCGGTTTCGCAGGCCGAGCTGAACCGAGAACGCGCTGTGCGACAGCTTCGCCTGCTGCGCCAGGCGCTTCAGCCTGTGCGGCGCATCCGCGGCGTCCAGCAACGCGCCGAAGGTGAGCATCCCACTGACGGTCGAGATGACGGCATCCGCTTCGACCGGCCCGTGCCCGCGCACCTCCACCCCGCGCACCCGGCCGTCCCTGACGATGATCCTGTCCACGCGCGCATTCAGATGGATGTCCCCGCCATGCGCGAGCAGCGCGCGGCTGAGCGCCTCCGGCACTTTGCCCATGCCGCCCTCCGGCAGGTGAAAGCCGTCGCTGAAGAGGGTCACCAGGCCCAAGACTGCCAGGGCCGGCTGCTGCTCCGGGGGCAGTCCCGTGTAGAGCAGGACGCCCGACATGGCCGCGCGCACGGAATCGTCGCTGAAGAGCCGCTTCAGTTCATCCGCCACCGTCCCGCCGAACTGGGGCAGATAGCGCCAGCCCTTCGTCAGGATGCGCGCAAACGAGAGCGGGTGGACGAGGATGTCCTCGGTGAGCAGGCGCAGGGCCGGCTGCCATCGCGCCATCATGCCGTTCAGTTCCCGCTTGAGCGCGGCCTCATCCACTGTGCCGGTGCGCTTCTCGACGGTCACGCGCAGGCCGTCACCAAAGGTTACCCGGTCGCCGTTGGGCAGGACGGTCGTCTGCGGCGCGGTGATCCTGCGCAGCGGCAGGACGGACGCGCGCTCCAGCCCGACCCGTGCGAAGACATGGTCGAGCATGGTGGGCAGGGCGAGATACAGCGCGCCGTCGTTGAACGTATAGCCGTCGATGTTCGTCGTCGAGCAGCACCCGCCGAGCTTGCCGTTGGCCTCGAAGAGCCTGACCTTGATTCCTCCGGCCGCGAGCAGGCCCCCGGCGGCCAGTCCTGCTACGCCCCCGCCGATGATGGCGACCGTCCTGATGGATTCCATGCAGTGCTCCCTGTCAGCTCGATGTAGCCACCGAGGGTCGTTCCATCGTACGGCACGGAGCGTTCCGAAAACGTTTCATGTTGGGGGCGCGGCCGGGTGAGCTCAGAGATAGCGCGCCACGGCCATGAACGCCAGCGACAGGGTGGTCAGGAGCGTGCTGACCATGCTGCTGGTTGCCAGCTTGGCCCGCAGGCGCGCCAGTTCTGCCGCCTGCTCCGACCCGGGTGGGCCGCCGGCTGCGGCGACCTGCCCGGCCAGCATCCCCAGTTTCTTGCTCGCCGGCCCGGTGGAGAGCAAGCCGAGCAGGAAGGCCGCCAGCCCGGCCAGCGAGCCGAGCGTGAAGCCGATCCCCAGCGGCGAGCTGATCCAGCCCCAGTGGAAGCGCGAGGCCCAGCCATAGAGCAGCAGCCCGGCGACGGTCGTCAGCAGCGCGGCGAGGCTCATCGCCTGCGAAATCGCGGCCATCGGCAGGTGCCGCTCGCCCCCCGGCCCGGCCTTATTCACGCCCGGCAGGAGCACCAGCGCGATCAGCAGCGCGCTGCCCGCCCAGAATGCGCCGGCGACGATGTGAACCAACCGCAGAACAATCAGCACAAACTGCATGGGAACCTCCCTTTGGATTGGAACGGTTATTGAACCGGTGCAACCAGATAGGCATACAGGGCGGCCAGGTCGCCGTCGGTCATCTGGGCCGCGGCCTGCCAGGGCATGCCCTCGGTGAACGCGACACCGTTGGGCCGCACGCCGGTACGCATCATCTGGGCGAACTGGTCCTGGCTCATTGCCGCCACCAACGGCCGCGGATTGGGCACGGCCGGGCCCATGGACGAGGCGGGCACGCCGGCCACATCCGGCCCGTGGCAGCCGCGGCATTCGCCGTAGGTGGCCACGTACCTGCCGTATTCAGCCGTCACCCCTTCCGGCGGCGCGGTCACCGTAGCCGCACCCTGCTCCGGTGTGCCGAACAGCCCGGCGCCGAACATCACCGCGCCGGCGAAGCTGAGCTTGTCACCGGTAGCGGCCGTCTGCTCCACAGGCGGCAGGCTCCGCAGGTAGGCGACGATGGCCTCGGTGTCCGCGTCGCTGATCTGGGCGTAGGGCAACAGCGACATGAACGCCAGCAGGTCGCCGTCCTTGTCGACCCGGTGGCGCAGGGTGCGGAAGAGCTCGCCGTCGGTGTAGCCGGCCAGCTTGCCGCCGGGCGTCAGGTTCTCCGCGACCATGTCGCCCACGAAACCGAAGCCCTCGGCCGCGGCGATATTCCAGCCACCGTTGAGCGGATGCTGCATGGACGGCGCGCCATCCGCACCGACCGAGCTGTGACAGCCGATGCACGAGAGTTTCACCAGGTACTCGCCGCGGGCGACCTGCTCCGGCGTCCCGGCCACGGTCAGGGCAGGCGCGGCCGGCACGCGCGGGGCATACAGGGCTGCCATGCCCTTGCCGCCCAGGGCGACGAGCGCCGCGCAGACGAGTGTCAGCAGCCCGGCGGCAAGGCCGCCGGTGATCCTGACCCACAATTTCCTGGCCCGGATAGCACGATACGTGAGCCAGCCGAACAAGACGACCAGGCCGATGATGAGAAGCAGAACGAGCAGATTGCCGATCATACAGGATTCCTCCCGGAAGTGAGTCGATCAGTGCAGCATGCGAATGCCTGACAGAACATGACGCACGCGATTCCTGAATCATTGCCCGATTGCTCAGGCGGTGGTCCTCCGACGCAGCCAATAGGCTGCCTCGCCGGCCAGGTAGCCGGAGCCGCAACAATGTTCCATGATCTTCTCGATCTGGAAATAGGGGCCGAAGTCAGCCTCGATCTCGCCGGGTTTCATGGGACCATAGTGCAACAGTCTCCGTATCAGCCGGTCGTACCAGCGATACGGCCACTCGTGGACGTAGAGCAGGAACTGGCTCCTGGCGTGGGTCAGGCGCAGCATATTCCGCATATACGCCCGGCGGTCGGTCCGGCTGAGGTCGTCGTACACGCCCCAATCGACCAGAAAGTCGAAGACGCCGGTGACGTGCTGAAGGTCAGTCAGGTCGTCTTCGACCCACTTGACCGTCACGCCCGCGGCCGCGCCCCGCTGCCGGCAGAGGGCGATGGCCGCGGGCGAGTAGTCGGTTCCGGTGACGTCGAAGCCGTGCCGGGCCCGGCAGATGGCGTTGCTGGCCGTGCCGCAGCCCAGGTCAATCGCCCGGCAGGGCTGGATGCGCCCGCTCTCGACGACTTCCACCAGCTCCCGGCGCGGGCCGAGGTCCCAGGGGGCGCGGCCGGTGCGGTAGAGCCAGTTGTAGAACGGCTTCATCTAAGCTTGGGCTTCCAGAATGTCTTTCACGTTGGCCAGTGCGCCCTCGAACTGTCGTCTGAACATGGCCGCCATCACCGGCTCGGCCAGTTTGAAGAATCCGCCTACCTCCCCTTCCACGCTGATTGTCATGCGGGTGCCGTTGTCGGCGGGCTTCAGGCTGTAGCGCGCGGTGCTGGCGATCGGCCCCGAGATGGATTTGTAGGCCCAGGCCCGGTTCGACTCGAACTCCGTCACTTCCGAGTTGACTTCCATGCGCTTGCCCAGGGTCTGGCCGACCCAGACGTAGGTGGTCCCTTGGCGCACCGGCGGTTCCGAGATCAGCCGCGTCTCGACGGTGCCGGTGTGCCATAGCGGCAGGTTGGCGAAGTCGGATATGTAGGCCCAGACTGCTTCCACGGGCCGGTTGATGGTGATGCTGCTTTCGAGTTTCATGAGGTTTCTCCTTTCGAATGTGCTTACAACGACGCCTCGACCAGGCGCAGGGGGAACATCGGCGACTCGGTGGGGACGATGATGCGCTGCATCTGCAGGCCGGCGTTTTGGAGCAAGGTGCGAAACTCCGTCGCCGTGCGCTCGCGCCCGCCGATCTGCACCAGCATGTGCAGGTCGTAGAACAAGCTCAGGACTTCTACTGGCTCATCGATCACCCGATCGACGATCAGCAATCTCGAGCCGGGCGACATAGCTTGCCGGCAGCGATCGAGGATGACCGCGCACTTCGCGTCGGACCAGTCGTGCAACACGGTTTTCAGGATCAGCAGGTCGGCCGGCGGCACCTGTTCAAAGAAGCTGCCCGCCACCACCTCGACCTGTCCGTCGAGTTCGCTCAACTCATGGTTTGCCGTCACCCCCGGCAGGTCAAAGAGGATGCCGCGCAGATGCGGATAAGCGTGCAGGATACGCTTGAGAAAATGCCCCGTGCCGCCGCCTACATCACAGACCGTGCGGAAGGGGGTGAAGTCGTAAGCCGGAACCAGGGCGGGGTCGATCATCTCGGCATAGGCCGTCATCTGCTGCTGGAAGGGCAGGCCCAGTTCCGGATTCTGCTCGAGGTAGTCGAAAAAGGGTGCGCCCATGACGTGCGTGAAGGCGCTCTCGCCGGTGGCCAGGCTGTAGGCGAAGTTCTGCCAGGGGCGCTGGTAGCCGTCTGTGCCCATCATCTGGACGCCGTTATACAGGCTGCCGGGCGTGTCCTTGAGCAGCGCCCGGCCCAGGGGGGTGAGCGCGTAGCGGTCGCCCTCGCGGGCCGTGATCTCCAGAGCGGTCATCATGCGCAGGGTGCGGTAGAGCGTGTCACGGTGCAGGCCGCACGCGTCGGCGATCTCATCTACCGTGCGGGGGCCGGCGGCCATCTGCTCGAAGACGCCGGTCTTGACCAGGCTGTGGCACAGCAGCAGGCTCGCCCAGCCCTGCACCCACTGGAAGAAACGGGCCTGGGGCGGGACGGCAGGTGAGGTGGTAGATTGGGTCATGGGATTTGCCTCCGATCCTTCAGCGGACGCAACCGCCAACGGCCATAGGACACGAAGCCGGCCAGGCCGGCCACGACCAGGTTTGCGGCAATCATGCCGAACTCGCCCCGCGGCAGATGCCAGACGGCGGCGCCGATCATCACAAAGACCAGACCCAGGGCAGCCAGCGGGGTCAGCCGTGTCTGAATCCGGGCCAGGCCCGGCAGCACCAGGCCTAGCGCCGCCAAAATCTCGACACTGCCGGCAAAAAGGTGCAGACCGCGGGGCAGGTCGTACATCCACGCCATCCTCGCCGGAAGGTCGGGCGGCAGTACAAAATGGTTGGCGCCGTTGAAGGCGAAGTAGACGGCCAGCACGATTTGCTGGATCCACAGGGTGATGTTCATCTACGAAACCTCCAGGTTGCCTGGTTCTTGTGACAGGGCGTGCTCACGCTCCCGGCTGCGGGGCAAGGCCGAGCTGGCGCAACATGCTCAGCTCGTCGTAGACGCCCCAGTGCTCGACGACTTTGCCGCCCTCGAAGCGCAGGATGTCGATGGCCGGCATGACCACGGCCCTGCCGGTTGCGGGGACGCCCATCGCATCGCCGCGGTGTGTGCCGGCAATGGTCACGTAGACGACAGCCTTGTCGCCGTCGGCGATGATCTGCTCGACGTTGAACTGCATATCGGGAAAGCTGAGCTTGAGCCAGCCCAGGGATTGCTTCCAGTTCGCCAACGCAGAGCCTCCGCCCGGCCCAGGGGACGGGTTGTGCTCGACGAAATCTTTCGCCGTCGTTGCCTCGAGCAGGCCAAAATCCCCTGTGCTGACGGCTCGGTTGAGGGTTTCCTGGTGCTGGTGGGCGAGTCGCCGGGTTTCTTCGGTGGACATGGGAATACTCCTTTCGACAGGCACGTAGAGCGAGATGCCGGCCAGCTTCGAAGCAGCGCGAGCATCTCGCCCCGGTGATACGTTATGCAGGTCGCGGCTGAAGAGCAGCCTTTGAGCGCAGCAGCAGGACGCCGCCCCACACGAGCCAGACCAACACGAGAAGGGTGGCCGAATAATAGGTCAGGTTGCTCAGCAAGGTCAGCGTCGGGCTGGGGAGGTTGGTATAGTCCCCGCCGCCGGAAATGTTGACGATGGCGTTGACGATGCCCAACACACCGCCGATGATGCCGATGATGGGCAGGACGCTCGGGAAGCCGGCCTTGCCCCTGGCCGCCAGCCCGGCCAACAGGGCCGGCAGCATGAAGGCCAGCACCATGAAGATGTTGAAGATGACCGTCGGGGTTGTGCCGATGAACAGCAGGCCGATGCCGCCTATCACCGTCGAGCCGGCCGCAGCCAGGCCCAGGGGGGACGAGCCGAGGAACTTGTCCAGGGTATAGTAGAACAGGCCGAACAGCAGCATGCTGATCCCCAACAGCACGGGAATGGCCTCGCTGGCAAACATCAACACGATGCCCAGCAGGACGGCGATGCCGCTGATACGATAGAGGGATGCGTTGTTCATGGAAGTGACTCCTTCTCTTGACTGAATAGGTCCGGAAGCGTCTCGATCCAATCGTCCAGGTAGCGCTTGAGCTGGTCCAGGCTGCGAAAGCCCCGGCGTCCCCCGGTGCGCGGGTCGGCCAGGCTGAAGCGCCAGGGCCCCGGCTCGCCAGGGCTGTCCTGTTCGCCCTGCCACACGGTCAGCACGAACAGGCGGTAATGCAGAGGCGCATCCGGCAGCTTTGGCATCACTTTGTCCTGGCTTTAGGGATTGGTTTGTTGTATACTTGCCCCATTATAGTTGGCTACCGTTTGGAGATCGTTTGCTGGGGAGCCCTATGACCCCACTTCTGGAAATTCGTCTCTTTGGCGGCTTGCGCATTAGCCTCGACCATGCCGCAGTGCCCGCATTCATGTCGGCCAAAGTCCCCGCGCTGCTGGCCTATCTGGCCGTGACCGGCCGGCCCCAACGCCGCGACGACCTGGCTGCCCTGCTGTGGGGCGAGCTGCCCGACGCGGATGCGCGCAACAATCTACGCCAGGCCCTCGCCAACCTGCGGCGCAGCCTCGACGCGCACCTGCTCATCACGCGTGACGATGTGGCTCTGAACCCCGCGGCCCCCTGCACCCTCGATGTCTCGGCCTTCGAGCAGGCGCTGCGCAGCGAACACGACCTCGCCCCGGAGCTGCACGCGGCCCGGCTGGGTGACGCGATGGCCCTCTATGCCGGCGATTTCCTGGCCGGGTTCTTCGTGCGCGATGCGCCGGCGTTCGAGGAGTGGATGCTGTCCCAGCGCGCCCGCTATCGCGAGCTGGCGCTGCACGCGCTCCATACGCTCACGCAGCTGCATCTCGACCGGGGCCACTACGACCGGGCGATCGATGCGGCCACGCGCCTGCTGGCGCTGGACGAGTGGCGCGAGGAAGCGCATTGCCAGCTCATGCTGGCGCTGGCGCGCACCGGCCAGCGGTCAGCAGCCCTGGCGCAGTACCAGCGCTGCCGCCGCCTGCTGAGCGAAGAATTCGGCGTGGAGCCCGCGGCCGCAACCACTGCACTCTACAACCGGGTCAAGGCCGCGCTGGCCGAGCCGCGCCATAACCTGCCCGCGGCCCTGACCGGGTTTGTCGGCCGCGAACAGGAGATTGCGACACTGCGCCATCTGCTGGCCGGCCGTGAGACGCGGCTCCTGACCATCCAGGGGCCGGGCGGTGCAGGCAAGACGCGCCTGGCGGTCGAGGTGGCGCGGGCGTGCGAACCCGGCTTCCTGAACGGCGTGTGGTTCGTGGCGCCGGCCGGCATGTCCCCCGGCGGGGCGGGCGCCCTGGTGCAGGCCGTGGCCGATGCGCTGGGCTGGCCGCTGGCCGGCCGCGACGACCCCGGTGCGCAACTGCTGGCCCACCTGAGCGCGCGGGAGCTGCTGCTCGTCCTGGACAGCCCGGAGGAGTGGCTGGATGGAGTGGACTGGCTGTGCGAGCTGCTGGCCCAGGCACCCGACGTCACGGTCCTGGCGACCGCGCGCCAGCGGCTGGACTTGCAGGCGGAACGCGTCTTCATGCTGGAGGGGCTGCCGATTCCCCCGAGCGACCATGCTGCGACCGGAGCCTATGCCGCCGTCGAGTTATTCGTGCGCCGCGCGCGGCGCGTGCAGGCAGATTTCGCCCTGACCCCTGCGGAACATGCCGCCGTGATCCGCATCTGCCGGGCCGTCCAGGGCCTGCCGCTCGGCATCGAGTTGGCGGCGGCGTGGGTCCACCAACTGACCGCGGCGGAGATTGCTGCGGAAATCGAGCGCAGCCTCGACTTCCTGACGACGAACCGCCGGGACGTCGCGCCGCGCCAGCGGAGCCTGCGCGCGGTCTTCGATTGGTCATGGGGGCGCCTGGCGCCGGACGAACAGGCCCTCTTCGCACGCCTCGCCGTGTTTCACGGCCCCTTCTCGCGCGAGGCCGCCGAGAGCGTCGCCGGGGCCTCGCCACGCCTGCTGTCGGCGCTGGCGGATAAGTCGCTGCTCTGGCGTCGCGGCACGACCTACCAGCTTCACGAAGTCGCGCGGCGCTACGCGCAGGAGCAGTTGGCCCGGACCGGTGCAGCCGGGGAGATCGAGATCGCACACGCCCGCTATTATGTCAAATTTCTGGCCCACCGCGAGGCTTCGCTCAAGGGACGCGGCCAGCAGGCCGCGCTCGCTGACATCGAAGCGGAAATCGGCGATGTGCGGGCTGCCTGGCGCCGGCTGACCGAACAGCGGGATGAGACTGCGCTCGGGGCAGCCACGGGCGGCCTGTATCACTTCCACCTGCTCCGCAGCCGCTTTCGCGAGGGGCTGGACGCGTTCCGCGCGGCGCGGCTGGCGCTGGCCGAAACCCGCGCTGCAGACCCCGCCACCCGGTTGGTCCATGCCCGGCTGCTGGCGCGCGAAGCCCGCTTCTGCTCTTCGCTGGCACGTTACGAGGAAGCGCAGGGCCTGCTGTCTGCAAGCCGCGAGGCGCTGACCGCGCTCGATGCGCCGTCAGAGCTGGCGTTTGTTCTCGGTCACATCGGCGGCATAGCCCGGCTGCAAGGCGAGCTCGACACGGCGGCAGAGCACCTGTGGGCGTGTCTCGCGCTGCGCCGGCAGCTCGGGGACGGCTGGGGGCAGGCCATCGCGCTGCTGGAGCTGGCAGGCGTGGCGTTCATGCGCGGGGACTACGAGACGGCGCAGCAGCGCTGCGAGGGGAGGGGCTGGCTGCAGGCGACAGCGACGGCGACCGCCTGGAACAAGCACTGCTGACCGGGCTGAGCCTCTGTCACCGCGAGTTGGGGAGTACGGGCCCGCGGAGGACCTGCGTACGGCGCAGCCTGGCCGCGTACGAGGAACTGGGCGACCGGTATGGCGTCATGCAGGGCTGTCTGACCTGGGCGAGCTAAACCGGCAGCTGGGCGACCCTGCTCGCGCAGCGCTACTGCAAGCCGGGCCGTCCGGGTCGCATGCGAGATCGGCGACCGTTCGAGCCAGGCCGACGGCCACCGGCTGGGGCAGATCGCGGCCGGGCAGGGCGACCGCGACGAAGCCCTGCGCCAGCTCCGCATCGCCCTGGAGCAGGCCCACGACATCCGCGAGCACCTGATGGTCCTGGACATCCTGCTGGAGATGGCGTGCCTGCTGGGACATGCAGGCGATACGCCCCGCGCAGTCGCGCTGCTGCGCTTCCCTGCTGGGCCCAGGCCCAACTGCCCGAGGCCGCGCCGGAAGCGGGCCGCCGCCTCCGCGGCCCGGGAGAAGGGCGCCGCCGGCCGCGACCTGCCCCTCCTCACGCTTCGGAGGCACTGCTGCTGGCGGCCGGGGCCGCCGGGAGAGATCTCCCCTTTGAGTCCCCCAGCAGAGGAGTTTGCATCCTCAGATGCAAACGACGGCATCCCCAGGCGAAGAGATTCGCATCCTCGGGTGCCCACGAACTCCTCTGACCGATTACCCGATTAGATTCTTAACCTTCATCAACGGCCCAAACCGGGCTTTTCCAACAGCCTCTTGGAGAGCAGCCCGGCTTCGGGCATCATCAGCCCCGCCGATGACTCGTTCATGCCACTCAACCGGTTCAGCCCAACCGATGACTGCGTAGGCGCAGTTCTCAGCCCGCATTGCGTGTAACGCCGTGAGTAGAAGGGCCTTGCCGATGCCTGCCTGCAAACTCTGGCAATACGCCCAACGGGCCGAACATGCCGCCTTGTTCGACGAGTCGTATGAAAAGCCTGCGAGCTGCTCCAGGCCGGAGATCTGAGGTCACGGCTTGCGCCGCCAAATCCGGCGCTGCCTTCGGCCGCCACAAACAACATGTTCGAGTTGCAGCGGGCGCCAGAGCGGCGCGGCGCGACCAGCAGTCGCCGAAGTGCTGCTGGATCCAGAGCACGATCAAGGGTTCCTCGCCCGGGCAGGCCAGTCGAACCAGAATCTGGTGGCGGCCGATACGCGTCCAGCTGCCGGCTGCAACGGAGGAAGATCGAAGAGCGATGAGCATATGCGAAGGCGAAAGACACCCCCATCTCCGAGAAGGCACCGGGTGTCTGCCCGTTTGGCCTCCTGTTGCGGGTTGGATTTTCGCCTCAACGACCTGGTCAACTCAGTCAGTTGTTCCTGGCTCATAGATTTCCAGGAGCTCCGCATGGACGACGCCCGCATGCTGAAGGCATTCTCCTTGACGGCCTCCACGGTTTCGCCGGTCGCGACGTAGTCACAATCCACGCCGGCATCCTTACAAGCAAACTTGAGCATGATAGAGGCCTCCTTGAAAATGTCCCGTTACCCGGCCGGGGCAGCGCACGGCGCCAGTTCGACCCGGTAAGCCGAGCTTCTCGAGACGGCGCACGGCTCGGCGTTTCACCGCCTCACGGTCCCGCTCATCGAAGTAGTTGCCACCCAGGTCTTCATAGGCCGTCTGCCGAGTAATCAGGTGATAACCTGTGACCAGTAAACTGTGCCCGACGGCGACCGCTGCCCGTTGTGCCTCGCCGGGCTGCCAGGCGGCGATAGAGCGCCTGGAAGTACTTGTGCTTGGTGTGGGCTGCGCCGTGGGGCCGCTTCAATCAGTGCCCGCCGCAGCCACGGACTGCCTTTGCGCGTGCGGCCACTCTTGCGTTTGCCTGCACTCTCGTGGTTGCCCGGACACATACCGGCCCAGGAAGCGGGTGGTTAAGGCATCTTCGAAAGGCGCCAGATCCGCACCAATCTCGGCGACGATGATCTCGGCAATGCGCTGGTTAACGGCAAGGCATCCCACGTCATGAGCCGCCGCAAAGGGGCGCATCCCCATCGCAATCTGCTGGTCCAGTTGCGCCATCGCCTCGTCGAGAAAGTCGATGTGACTCAGATGCTGCGCCAACATAAAGCGGTGATGTGGCCACGCGCCCGCTCAACGCCTTCACGAGCAAGTCCTGCTTGTCGCGCAACCGCCCTTTGGCTAAGGCGGCCAGCGTGGCAGCGTCCGTTTGGCCCTCGACTAACTCGGCCAGGATGGCGCGGCCACTCACCCCCATCACATCGCTGGCGACACTCGCCAACTTGATGTTGGCGTCTTCCAGTACCTTCTGCACCCGATTGACTTCGCTCTTGCGTTCATCCCCCAACTTCGTGCGATAGCGGGTCAGATCCCGCAGTTCTCGCAAAACCTCCGAGGGGATGAAGCTGCCTTTGAGCAAGCCATGCCGCAAAGAGGTCAGCGATCCATTCGGCGTCCTGCATCCGTCTTCACGCGCCGCGCTTTGATGCGTTCGGCGTTGACCACCAGGATGGCGAACCGGTCATCCAGCAGGTTGTATACGGGCTTCCAGTACACCCCCGTGCTCTCCATCGCCACATGGCTGACACCAGACCGGCCAGCCAATCCGCTAAAGCCTCCAGATGCGCAATCATCGTCGCAAAGGTGCGGGTTTCCTTGAGCGGCTGACCGTCTGGCCCCGGCACGATCACACAGGCCACTACGGTCTGCTTGTGGACGTCGATCCCGCAACAACGCTCGTAGACCACTTGCATGACTCACCTCCGCTGCTTGCGCTCGCCCCAGCGGAGTGCCTGATGAACGAAGATTCTCCCTTGCGTGCTCTCCTGGCCAGGCAACAGTCAACGGTGCCTGCAGGCACTCATGTCAAACTCCTGACGGGCTCCGTGGCACCAAACCAACCATCCGACTTCTCACCGGGGCGGCACTCTATTCTACCCATTTTCATCCGCAACGGTGAGCCGTGGCTCATAGACAACTCCTTGTTGTTTGATGAGTGAACTGCCTCAGGCTGTCCAGATACTCGTGCGGGCGATCGTCGTGGATCATGTGCCCCGCACCCTCGAACACCGTGTGGGGAGCATGCGGCGCGTGGGCCACGAAACGCTGCACATCGTCGGCACTCATGGCCCCGCCGTACGCCATCTCGCCGGCCAACAGGCGAACCGGGCAGCGGAGCTGCGCCAGCAAGGCATCCGGTTCATACGACCCGAGGAAGCCGCCGGCCAGCGCCACATCCATGACGGATGGATCCATACGATGCAGTTCGGTGGCTTTCAGCCGCACCGCCTCCGGCCCGGCCACCTCCAGCATCGTCTGCTGGGCGTTGGCGGGCCACTGGCCCACGGGGCCGATCAGGTCCTCCAGCGCACCCCCATGCGCGTGATGCTGGCCCAGCTGCTCACACAGCGTCGTGAAGACCCCGTAGAACCAGGTCTCCCGGAAGCGCGGTAGTTGGGTGATGTAGAGAGGCGGGTCCTCCAGGAAGACGCCCTGCACCCATTCGGGGGCCTGCGCGGCCACCCATATGGCGATCATGCCGCCCAGGGAGTGCCCTGCCAGGATGGCCGGCCGGCCCACCACCTGCTGTACAAACGCTGCGATGTCCGCGCCATAGTCCTGCACCTGGTACGCGCCGGGGGTGTGACCCGAGAGGTTGTGCCCGCGCAGGTCCGGCAGATAGACGTGAGCGCATTCCGCCAGCGCCGGGAGCAGCGGCAGGAACGCAGCGTGCGACCCCGTGATGCCGTGGAGGATCACCAGAGCCGGCCCCGGCCCGGGCGCCTCGGCGTAGTGGAGCTGAAGACCATTCACCGTCGCTGACGCGAGTTGCACCATGTGATTCCCTCCTGGATTGGGCGGCACGTCAGGCCGCAGCATACGCGCCCCGGGCATATTCCTCGACCGAGGTCAGGCGGACGGGCAGCGCCTTGAGCGTCTCCCGCATGTCGATCGGGTTGCCCGCCGCATAGGCCAGCATCAGCCCGGCGAAGGACTGCTGCATGGGGTCGGTCGCGGCCGCCAGTTGGCCCTGCAGCGCCTCGACCGGCACGTGCGCCACCTCGAACGGCTGGCCGCCGGCTCGTTCGAATACCCTGATCACCTCCAGCGGACTCAACGCGTCCGGCCCGCCCAGCACCAGGGTCGCATCCAGCGCGGCAGGGTTGCCCAAAGACGCCACGGCGAACTGGGCCACATCACGATACGAGATCCAACTGATGGCGTTCGTGCCGTCGCCGTAGACCGTCGCCTTGCGGTTGGTATAGTCGAATCCGAGCGCGGGGCTGAGCCACACTTCGTTGAAGAAGGTGGGCTGCAGGATGGTGTACGTGAGGCCGCTGCTGCGCAGGCCGGCTTCCACCGCCCGCTTGGCATCCTGCAGCGGAAAGGAGATGGACATCGGCGGGAAGGAGGTGTAGACGAAGCGCTGCACGCCGGCAGCCCCCGCGGCCGCGATCAGGCTCAGGTAGCCATCGCGGTCCGTGATCGCCGGGGAATTGACGTCCGGCTGGTAGGCGACTGGCAGCGCCGAGGCCGTGGTAATGATCGTGCTGGCGCCCTGGCAGGCGGCAGCCAGCGAGCCGGCATCGCGCAGGTCGCCGTGCACGACCTCTGCGCCGAGTGCGGCCAGGCGATCCGCCTTGGCCGGGTCCGACGTGGCGCGCACCAGGGCCCTGACGCGCTTGCCCCTGGCCGCAAGCTGGCCGCAGACTTCGCTGCCGAGCAGACCGGTAGCGCCGACGACAAGAATCATGGCATCCTCCTGGTTTTATCAAGCTGACTGTGGGCGCCAGCGTACCAGGAGAGGCGTTCCCGAAGCGTTTGGTAGGGAAAATCACGAAGGGCGTATCAGCGTTGGCCCGAGGTCCGGGCCAGGTCCACGGCAGCTTGCAGGTGATCGCGAGCCTGCGCGACCTCACCCTCGGCTGCCCTGGCGTCAGCCGCGTGCAGCTCGGCCACGATGGCCGCGGGCGGAAGCTGCTGCGAAGGCTGCAGCAGGCCGTGCGCATAGCGCAGCGCATCGTCGAGACGGTCGCGCTGCAGCGCGGCCGCCAGGAGCGGCCACAAGGCCAGCCAGTGGAAAGGATAGTCGAAGGGCAGCCCGGCCCAGAGCGCGAGCGCGGCCTCACCGTGCCGGAAGACGGCGTCGGGATCGCCCTCCCGTTCGGCCAGCCAGGCCTGGCACGCGTGCGCCGCCGCGATGTAATCGGGCATCTGGGCCTGCGAGGCCACCCGCTGCAGTTGCCCGGCAGCCTGCCGGACCTCATCGACGTCGCCCTGCTGCCGGGCAATGCACGCGAGATAGGTCAGGCAGCGGGCCTGCAGCGTGATGTCACCGCTGCGCTCGGCCAGGGCCAGGCCGGCCCGCAGGCAGGCCGCCGCGTCAGCCGGCGCGCCGTGCCAGAGGTGCAGAAAACCGAGCTGGAACTGGATGACCGGCACGCTCTGGGCCAGCGCCGACCCTTGCGCCACTGTCTGCGCCGCGTGGAAGTAGGCCCGGCTGGATTCGCTGGGCGCATAACGGTCGCGGCGCAGACAGATCATGGCCGCAGAGATGAAGTAGCGTATGCGTTGATCGGCCGCTGCGTGCTGCTCGACCAGGGCAGACAGAGTCTCGATCCGCGCGGCGGCCTCAGGCAGCCGGTTCTGCCAGTATTGCAACTGGTTCAGGTCGATCTGCAGTTCGACCCACTCGTGCCGCGCAGCGGCGTCCATCGCGTCAGCGGCGCCTGCGTCGAGAGAGGGCTGTGCACTCATGAGACGTGCGGCTTCATCCAGTGCTTGCTGAGCCTGGTCGTAGTGGCGTTCCTCGCGCCAGGCGGTGCCCAGCTTGAGCAGCAGCCTGGCCTGTGCCGTTCGATCCAGCGCGTTGACGGGATCCAGAGCCTGCCGATAGGCGGCCCGCGCGGCCTCGTGTTGTGCGGTGAGCTGCAGGATGTCGCCGAGCCGTTCCCACAACACCGCGCTCGTCTTCCGCTCGCCGGGCAGGTTGGCGAGCAGGATCAGGGCGCGGCGGTAGTGGAGGATGGCGTCCGCGTTGGCGTAGACCCGTTCGCTGGCTTCCGCGGCCCGGCGATAGTGTGCGACGGCTGGCGCAGGCAGGCCGGCCAGTTCATAGTGCCGGCCAATTTGCCCACTGACCGCGTCCAGGTCTTCAGGATGCAGCTTCGTGAGCGCCTGCGCCACGCGGCGGTGCAACAGCCGGCGCCGCGCCTGGCTGACCCCGTTGTAGGCCGTCTCCCGGATCTTATCGTGGCTGAAATCGTACCCGCCGCCGCCCTGCTCCCGGATGATGCGGCGCTGCCAGAGCTCGTCCAGGCTCTGCACCAGCGCCGCTTCCCCCAGCTCGGCCGCCGCGCTGAGCACATCGAAGTCGAACTGGCGGCCGATCGTCGCCGCCAACTCAGCCAGCTCGCGACCTGCCGGTGACAGTTGATCAAGGCGCCGCTCGATGACCTGGCGCACTTTGGCCGGCAAGGGCTGCGGCGCGGCCGTCATCGCCTGGGCGTGCGCGGCGGTCTGCCGCTCTCGTCCGCCAGCGTCACTTTGCGCCAGGCCGGCCTGCGCCATCTCCACGACGAACAGCGGATTGCCCTCGCTGCCCTGGAACAGCAGGTCTGCCAACCCGGCGTCGAGCGGCCGGCCGGTCACGTGGCCCACCAGTGCGGCGGTTGCGCCGGCATCCAGCGGTCCCAGCTCGATCTCCGTCAGCAGGCCATCACGGCGCAGGGCCGCCAGCAGCGCCGTCAGCTCCGGCGTCCAGCTCTCGCCAAGGCACAGCGTCGTCACGATGAGCAGTGGGGGACCCGGCTCGAAACGCAGCAGATAGTGCAGCCACTCCACCGTATCCCCGTCGCACCAGTGCAGGTCGTTCAGCACCAGCACGCGCGGTCGCTGGCAGCAGAGCACCCCGCGCGCCAGCGCTTCGAACAGCCGGTTGTGCTGCCAGGCCTGGTGCAACGGTTCAGGGGCGCGCAGCGCCGGCTGTGTGGTCAGCAGCTCCGGCAGCAGCCGCGCCAGCTCCGTCAGCCAGACCGGCTCCAGCGGCGGGAGCGGCCGGGCGCGCAGCCAGGCCGCCACCGGCGCGTAGGGCAGCGCCCCTTCGGCGGCATAGCCGCGCGCGCTGGCGGTCACAATGCCCAGGCGCGCCGCCCAGGTCTCCAGTTCCTCGGCCAGGCGCGTCTTGCCGATGCCGGCCTCACCCACGATGAGCGCCATCTGCGGCCGCCCCTCGGCCGCCGAGCGCCACGCGGCCTGCAGCTGCGCCCATTCAGCTGCACGGCCCACCAGCGGGAAGGTCGCGGCGACGGGCCGCACCGGCACAGGCGCGGCCGCCGCATCGGCATTCAGCAGTTGTTCGTGCAACCGGCGCGTGACGCCATCGGGGGGTACACCCAGCTCCCGGCGCAACACGGTGACGCAGGTGTGATAGACGTGCAGTGCCGTGGCCCGATCGCCGTTCAGCGCATGCAGGCGCATCAGGCTGCGATACGCGGGCTCGTGGGATGGATCGTGCTCCACCAGCCGGCGGGCATACGCAATCGCGGCCGGCATGTCTCCCCGGTCTTCTGCCAGGGCGGCCAGGCGCTCCAACGCAGTCGCGTACGCGCAGCGCAGTCGCTCGCGCTCCGGCACAATCCAGTCGTCGTAGCAGCCCGGAAGCAGGTCGCCGCCGTAAAGCCCGGCCGCGCGGCGGAGATCGGCCTCCTGATCGGAGCCGCTGAGGGCATCGAACTCGGCCACATCGAGGCGATAAGGGCCCTCGGGTCGCCACTGGACCGTATGGGTGTCCGTGCACAGGAAGCGTTCGGCATCGGGCAGCGCGTGGAGCAGCTCGTGGATCAGGTGCCGCAGGTTGGTGCGCGCCTGGGCTTCGGTGGAGTCCGGCCAGAAGAGGAAGGCCAGGTGCCGCCGCGCCTGGGGCGCGTGGCGGTGGAGGACCAGGTAAGTCAGCAAGGCCTGCAGGCGCGGGGTATTCACGGCGCTCAGTCGAACGCCGTCGTAAGTCAGATCGAACTGACCCAACATCTGGAGGCGCAGCTCGGCAAACACGCTTGGCTCCAGCAAGGCAATGGACCTTCTCGCGGCTATGCCGAGCATAGGACACTATGGTAGAATTGTCTGCGACCTATATCTCAGAGAAGAGATTCACATGCACCCCGACCTCACCCCCATCCGCACGCCCATCAAGGCGCCGCATCTCATCCTTGCGCCGTCGTTCCGCCGCGGCGCGTTCGACAGCCACGCGGTCGACTGCCCGTTCCTGTTTTCCCACGCGGGCCACACCTGCATGACCTTCGTCGGCTGGGACGGCGCCGGGTACCAGACCGGCCTGGCGAGCTCGACCGACATGCTCCACTGGACGAAAGAGGGCGTGGTCTTCGGCCGCGGACCGCGGGGTTCCGTCACGGAGCACAACGCCGCGCTCAACTGCATCCTGCGGGACAACGCGCTCTACGGTCCGGGCGAGCTGCGCCCCGTGGACGGCCGGTACGTGGGTGCGTACCATGCCTATCCGCAGGCGGGCTACGAGGCCGGACCTGCGGTCATCGGGCTGTGCTACAGCGCCGACCTGCTCCATTGGGAGGCCGGACCGCCCATCCTGCGGCCGGAGGACGGGGCGGATTGGGAGGACGGTGGGCTCTACAAGCCGTGGCTGCTGGAGCACGACGGGCTGTACTACCTGTTCTACAATGCCAAGGAGCGGGCGGAGCGGGGCTGGCACGAGCAGACCGGGCTGGCGACCTCGCCCGACCTGGTCCATTGGACGCGCTATGAGGGGAACCCCGTCATCCCCAACGGCGCGGCCGGCGAGTTCGACGCCCTCTTCGCGTCCGATCCGTGCGTCCTGCACCACGCGGGCGTCTGGTGGCTGTTCTACTACGGGCTGGCAGCCGACGGCCATGCGCGCGACAGCGCCGCCTGGTCGCGCGACCTGCGGCACTGGACCAAGTCCGGGGAGATCCTCGTCGACGTGGGAGCGCCGGGCAGCAGCGACGCGGTCTACGCGCACAAGCCCGGCATCATCGCGAAGGACGGCAGGCTCTACCACTATTACTGCGCAGTCTCCCATCCGCCGGACCCGCGGCAGGGCGAGATCGAGTGGCGGGAGACGCGCGGCATCGCGGTCGCACATAGTTAAGAAAGTGTTCGAAGAGGTGTCTGGCGACTGAACCGCCCGAAGCACGCGGGGGCGAAGGAATCCCGTGGCATGCGCGCATGCCCCAACGGCATCTCGTCCACATGGTATGCCGGGCAAGCGACGTCTGCTGGCCTGGCACGGTACGCGGCGGTTTCCTTCGCCCCCACAAATGAGTCCACGCGACGCTTCGCGGCCAGCGCCCTTCGCGGTCTTCGTGCTTCGCGCCAGCGCCGCAGCGCCCTTCGCCACCTTCGCGCATTCGTGTTCCAGACGCTCTACCCCTTCACCGCACCTGCGGTCAGCCCCTGCACGAACTGGTTGCGGCCGACGATGAAGATCACGATCACGGGCAGCGTGGCCATGAACGCGCCGGCCAGCAACATGCCGCGCTCGATCTTGTACAGGCCGACAAGCGTGGCCAGACCCACCGGCCACGTGAACTTCTCCTGGGTTCGCAGCACGATCAGCGGCCAGAGGTAGTTGTTCCACGCGCCGAGGAAATTGAGCACGGCCAGGATGCTGAAGCCCGCGCCGGAAAGAGGGATGCCGATGCGCAGGAACAGCCCGAATTCGGACGCGCCGTCGATGCGCCCGGCATCCAGGAGCTCATTCGGGATGCCCAGCATGATCTGGCGCATGAAGAACGCGCCGAACGCGCTGATCGCGCCCGGGATGATGATGGCGGCATAGCTGTCGATCCACCCGATCTGCACCATCAGCAGGAACAGCGGCACCAGCGCGACCTGGCCGGGGAACATCATGGTCGCCAGCAGGAAGCCAAAGAGGAGCTTCTTGCCCCGAAACTCGTACTTGGCAAACCCCCACCCTACGAGCCCCGCGATGAACAGCGTGAGCGCGGTCTGGACGACGGCCGTCCAGAATCCGTTGAAGAACTGGCGCACGAATGGCAGTTCCTGGCCGTTCAGGAGCCGGGTGTAGTTCTCCAGCGTGGGGTACTGCGGAATGATCGTAATCGGGTACGAAAAGAGCTCCGAGTTCAGCTTGAAGGAGCCGGAAATCATGTAGACGAACGGCGCGGCGGTCAGGAGGGCCAGGATGATCAGGAGTCCGTAGATCATGGCCATGCGGGTTGCCCGCGCGAGGCGCACGCGGGGCGAGTGGCGCGTCTGCCTGCGTCCGGCCAGGGAGGAGGGTGTCGCGTTGATGGGGGTCGTCGCCATGTCAATCCTCCCGGAAAGCGCCGAGCAGGCGGAGTTGGATGACCGACAGCACCAGGATGATGATGGTGAGCGCATAGCCGATGGCCGATGCGTAGCCGAACTTCATATAGCGGAAACCATTCAGGTAGAGGTACATGGTGATGAAGAGCGCCGAATTCCGGGGCCCGCCCTCTGCGCCGACCAGCAGGAACGGCTCGCCGAACAGGTTGTACGACCCGATGATGGCGATGATGACCGTAAACAGGATTACCGGCCGCAACAGGGGCAGCGTGACGTGGCGGAACGCCTGCCAGCGCGTTGCGCCGTCGATCTGCGCTGCCTCATTCAGCTCATGAGGAATGTTTTGCAGGCCTGCCAGGAAATAGAGCGCGTTGATGCCCGTATAGCGCCAGAGCCCCAGGACGATGATCGCGGGCATGATGTACACGGCATCCTGGAGCCAGCGGACCTTGGGCAGCCCCAGCGGCGCGAGCAGCCAGTTGTTGAGCAGCCCGTACTCCGTATCGAACACGAGGCCGAAAATGGCCGCGACGACGACGCCGGAGGTGATGTTCGGGGTGAAGTAGAACAGGCGGAAGAAGGTGGCGCCTCGCAAATTCCGCATGTTGAACACGACACCCAGCAGCAGCGCGGCGGGCAGAATGATGAACAGGCTCCCGGCCGCATAGTAGGTGGTGTTGATGACGCCCTTGATGAAGCGGTCATCGCTCAACAACTTGAAATAGTTGCCGAGGCCCACCCATTTCGCGGGCGCGCCGATGCCGATCTGCTGGAAGAAGCTCAGGTACAGGGCCCACAGCACCGGGTACAGGAAGAAGATCGCATAGCCGATGAAGAACGGGCTGATAAACAGGTAGGGCGCCCAGCGGCGTTGAAATCTGTGCATCGGGGACCTCCGCGGGCTCATAGCAGGCGCCTCAGCGCAGCAAGGCACTTAAGCGCCTGCTACGAACGATGTGCGCGTTATGCCGCGCCTTCCTCGGCCATGATGTCGCGCACCTTCTGCGCGACTTCCTTGAAGGCGTCCGCGTGCATCACCTTGCCGTCGTAGATGTCCTGCCAGAACGGGCTGAGCAGGCTGTTCAGTTCGGACCGGTACGGGCTCTGATACTGGGCCGGCACGCCGGGTGCGACGTCTGCGAAGACGGCGCCGAGGTCCTGTCCGCTGTAATACTCGTCCGGTTTGTGCAGGCGGGGGTCCTCCATTGCGGGGATGAAGGGCGGCCAGAGGGCCGTTTCCAGGAAGCGGCGTACGTTGCCCTCCACCGAAAGCATCGAGTACTGCTGGAAGGCCCAGGCGTCTTCCACGTACTTGGAATACTTGGAGATGCAGTTCCCTGTGCCGCCGTAGCACGAGGTGCGGCTGCCGCCCGCGGTGCGCGCGGGCAGCGGCATGGCCTTCCACTTGCCCTTGCCGTCGGGCACGTTGTCGCGCAGGAAGCCCGCGCCCCAGTCGGCCTCGGTCGGCAGACAGAGGAACTTGCCCTCCTTCAACGCCGTGTACCACGCATCGCCCGCGGGACCCTGCCGCGCGATCTGGTGCACATCGCGCAGGTCCAGCACCCACTGCATGATCTCGATGGACTGATCGGTGTCGAGGGTGACGTTGCCGTCGACGTCGAAGTAGTCGCTGCCTGCCTGGCGCAGGAGCAGCTCGTGGTTCGGGAAGTTGCAGATGACGATGTCGTCCTTCACCAGGGGCTTGACCGCCGCGATCCAGTCCTCCCACGTGGCGAGGTTGGCGACATCGATGCCGGCTTCCTCATAGACGTCGGCCCGGTAGTAGCTGACGCAGGGGGTCAGGGCGTGCTCGATACCGTACATCTTGCCCTTGTAGCTGTAGAGCGCCTGGCGGGCGGCGACGAGTTGCTCCATGTAGCCGCCCCCTTTGAGCATGTCCGTCAGGTCGATCAGGCCGGGGTCGCCGCCGCCGCGCAGGAAGCCGCCGAAGCGCCCCTGCTCGAGGTCCACGAGGTCGGGTGCGCCGACGCCGCCTGCCTGGAGCGCGATCTGGGTCTTGTCGTGCATGTCGCCGTAGGCGATCTCGCTGACATTGAGGGAGAAGTTGGGGTCTTTTTCCTTGACGTAGTCCTCGGCCATCGAGCGGAACCAGCGGGCGTGCGTGTTGACAAACGTCCACAGTTCCAGCTTCTTGACCTCGGCGGAGGCCGCGGGAGCCTCGGCCGGTGCTTCGGCGGCCTGCTCTCCCGCAGGCTGCTGGGCCGCGGGCGCTTGCGTAGGTGCAGCGACGGGCGCACAGGCCGCGAGGGTGGCGGCGCCGGCGCCGATCCCGGCTAACCGCAGAAATTCACGACGGGTCAGTCTTCTGTCCGACATGGTGTACTCCTCCTGAGTGACGTGGGTGCTGCCACACGCGGCAGCATCAGCGACCGGGTTGTCAGACGAGTTCGGAAGTCCGCGCAATTCGCCGGATTGAGCAGGTCTATGCGGGTTTCACCTCCTCCGGGAGCATACAGACTGGCGTACGATCGGGCGGGCAGGCAGTTCCAGCCGGTCGCATGGGCCCCTCAGTGCGCAGGGCCCCTCGCGACCTCCGGACACCCGTCAAGCGTGGCCGAGGATTGTGTGATTCTAGCATGATAGATGTGTGGATGTCAAAAGGATTTGGATGGGTGCCGGCCTTCCGTCGTGCCCGCCGATCCGTGGTACAATGAGACACGCGCAGCCTCCTTGCGCGCGCTCGATGAGGAGGTTCCTATGTTTCAATTCCTGGCCAGTCTCCTTCCGCTCGCCATCCTGGCTGTCGTCGTCTGGCGCCGCGGCCGCGACCCGCACGCCGGGGCCGCGCCGCCCGCCCGCTGGCTGCGCCTCGCGGGGCTGATTCCCCTGGCCGTGCAGCTCGCCATCTACCTGCTCTTCGGCTTCGGCGAGATGCTCTCCGGCGACCTGAGCGGCGCGGCCCACCTGCTGCCCGGGGCCGCCACTGTCCTCTTCGGCGTCCTGGCCTGGCGGCGCCCCCTGGACGGCGGCATCGCCCTGCTCGCCTCCGCGGCCCTCTCCGCCATCCCGCTCATCAGGAACGCACTCGTCTCCCCCGAAGAAGGGCTGCTGTCCCCTGCCATGCTGATCATCGTCGCACCCCAACTGCTCGCGGGCGCGCTGTTTTTCGCCTCCGGCCTCCTGTCCCGCAGGCCGGCGGGGATCGCGCCAGGCGCCGCGAGTGCGCATTGGTAGGGAGGCTGCGGTGTAGCATGGTACGATGGCGACCGAAGGCCAGGCAACGAAACGCGCGTGCACGTTGACAGATAGCCGATCGAAGGGTATTAACATTAGCGCAACGATGGGTATAAGCCCTAGCAAGTGCATCACAGATGGGAGGCTCGAGGGCTTCCCATCTGTGCGTTAATGACCCGTTCAGTCCCTCACATGGCAGGATACATGTCACAACAACCTCACTCAATCGAGCCCCAGTCCTATCAAGGTCATTCGGGTACCGAAGCTCCTTCCGAGCAGTCCTTCATCGCCCAGATTGTGGCTGAAGTGCGCCTCGACTCGTTACAGCGCGGCACCCTTCTCGCAGGCAGCGTGCTGATCGCTGCGCTATTCGTGACTGGCCTGCTGCAGCCCGTTCTGGCCAGCAAGACCGTACCCGCGTTGGCCGCAGCAGGGCTGAGCTGTCTCGTCATGCTCACCACATTTCGGCGGGCGCCCTGGGTGGCGTTGGCTCTCTCGCAGATTGGGCTGGCCTGCGCCATACTGCTGCTCGCCCGGCAGTTCGACAACCCCAACTTGCTGGGGTTGCTGGCCTGGTTGCCTTTGCTCATGGGGATCAGCGGACTGAGCGTGCCCACAGCCGCTTCTGTGCTGGGAGTTGGGTTGTTGGTCCTGCTGGGCAGCCCGGTGGTTGGCTCCGTAGCCACTCCGAATGGGATGGGCCAGCTGACGTTGTTGCTCAGCACGTTCGCCGGCTCCATCGGCTGGGTGACCAGCCGCCGCTTTGCCGAAGCCATGAGCCAGTGGGCTGCCCACTATCTCCGTGCTGAAGAGCGTTTGGCCGAGCAGCACGATCAGCGTCTGCACCTGCTGCAAGCCCAGGAGGACCTCGTACAAGCCAATCGAGAGTTGGCGCGTCTTTATGACCGTGTGCGAGCGATGACGCAGATCGCTGAGGACGCGCGCCACTTGAAGGAAGAATTCGTCGCCAATGTCAGTCACGAACTTCGTACGCCCCTGAACATGATTATCGGTTTCAGCGAAGTGATCCTGAAGTCGCCCAGATCGTACGGAGCGCGGCTGCCCGAGGCGCTGCTGGCAGACATCCGGGCCATTCAGAACAACAGCCAGCACCTGGCCGGCCTGGTCAACGATGTACTCACCCTCAGCCAGGTCGAGAGCGGGAAACTGATGCTACGACGCGAGTGGGTCGATATGCGAGACCTGCTCACGGAGTGCCAGGCCGCGGTGCGCGTGCTTTTCGACTCCAAAGGGCTGTATCTGCAGGTTGCATCCCCCGCAGAACCACTGTCGGTGTTCTGTGATCCCTTACGGATGCGGGAAGTCCTGCTCAATCTGCTCAGCAATGCCGGGCGTTTCACCGAACAGGGAGGCGTCACGCTCAGCGCCTGGCTGAGTGGCGATCAGGCCTGCCTTAGCGTGGCCGATACGGGACCAGGTATTCCGCCCGCGGACCAGCAGCGCATCTTCGAACCTTTCCAACAGGCGCACTTCGGCGCCAAGGGCAGCGGAGGGAGCGGACTTGGCCTCAGCATCAGCAAGCGTTTCGTTGAACTGCACGACGGCTCGATGCGACTGGAAAGCCAGCTCGGCGAGGGTACAACTTTCTACATCACCTTGCCTCGCGAGCCACTCCCAGACGCGATGGCGTTTGGCGGCACGCGCTTGCCTATCAACCCTTATACCCAATATGAGCCGCGCAGCCGGGCGCATGTCCTGGCGCCCCCCGTCCTGCCACCGCGCTACATTGTGCTGGACGACACGGGTCAACTGGGGCAGCTTTTCGAGGAGTTTGCCAAGGGGGCGGAGGTAGTCGTGGTTGGGGATGCCCCCAGCCTGGTGCAGACGGCCAGGCGCTCACCCGCGGCTGCGCTCGCCATCAATACACCCAATCCAACAGCTACGGTGGACGAGTTGCGCCGTGCTGGAGGCATCCCTGCCGCCACGCCGTTGCTGGCCTGTTGGGTCCCTGGCGAACGCGCGGCAGCATCGGAACTGGGAGTCTTGCGTTACCTAGTCAAGCCCGTTACGCAGGACACTCTGTGGGCTGCCATCGAGGCCGTCGGCTCTCCGGTGCGTTCAGTACTCGTCGTTGATGACAACCCTGAGGCGCTGCAGCTGTTTTCGCGCATGCTGGCCGCTCACGAACCTGCCCCGCGGGTTCTCAGGGCCAGCAGCGGCCGGCAGGCCCTCACTCTGATGCGCACCCGCCAGCCAGATATGGTGCTGCTTGATCTGGTGATGCCGGACATGAACGGGTTCGAGGTGTTGCGCGAAAAAGAGCGCGACCCAGTGATCCGTGCGCTGCCTGTGCTGGTGGTCTCCTCGCTCGATCCGGCGCAAGGCATGGTGCGAACCCAACTTCTGAGCGTCTCGCGGGAGGATGGTCTCTCCGGACAGGATCTGATCCGCTGTATGGTGCTGCTCACTGAGGCGCTATCCCTGAATGCGCGTCGAGGCGGGCCAGCGCTGCCAGGAAGTCAGCCTGCGTAATGGGTTTCGCCAGAAAGAAGGTGCCCCCCAGTGCATGGGCCAGTTCGGGCTGCTTGAGCATAGTACAGACGATAATCGGCAGAGAGGCCGTCGCGGCATCCCGGCGGAGTCTCCTGAGCATCTCCCAACCATCCATGTTGGGCATCATCACATCAAGTACGATAGCTCGGGGCTGCACTGTTGCCAAGGCGCGCAGCGCCACCCGGGGGTCCTGAAAGCCCACTACCCGGAAGCGCGTGCCACTCGCATAGCGGCGCAGGAGCTGGATGAAATCAGCATTGTCGTCAATGACCAGGACCGTCTCCTGCTCATAGACGGGCACGCTGACGCTCAGAACCAACTGTGTGGTGCTGGCTGAGGCGACCAAGGCCCCGCCAAAGAGGTGGAGCAGTTCCTCGGCCTGCTGCAGGTCGGCGCCGCCATCCCAAGCCACGCTTGCGGGCAGCGCCGTTTCCACAGCGAAGTGTACCGTACCCTCGGCCTGGCGGGCAGTCAGGAGGACCATCGGACCGTTGCTCGCTTGCAGTGCGTGGGCCAACACGATGACGAACACCTGCCGGAACGCCACCGGATGGATCGCCAGCGGCGGGATATCCGGCGGCAGGGACCAGGCCACAGCCTTGGCGTAGCGCTGCGCCAAGGGTTCTGCGAGTTCGGTCACCGTGACCAGGGCCCCATTGGGGTCTGTCAGCGCCTCCTGCTCGTCCTCCAGGAGCCAAGCAAATGACTCGTCGCCCGCTGAATCAGCGGCAGGATCGTCCACCCCTGGGGTAGATGCTTCATCGCCAGGGTACGCCGCCCAAAGCTGGTCTGCCAGGACTCGGATGGCCAGATTTTGGTTGCGCCGCAGCTGTCGTTCGCTGACCCCCAGTTGATGCGCGATCTCCTCCTGCGTCAACCGTTGCACGTAGCGATAGAGCAGCAGCTCGTAGACGGCCTGGTCGCGTTCCGCAAGCAGGCTATCTGAGCGGGGCCGCAGGTCTTCGATGGCTCTGATGAGCAGCGATTGCAGTGCTAAGGCCGGCTCGCGCGCGACATGCGCCGGTAACAGCCGTCGCAACGGGCTTTTCGCGAGGTATTCGGGGTCGTACAGATGGTTCAGCGCACTGCGCAAGTGTAGCGAGAATTCGTCACTGCTGCTCATGATTTGAATCGCTCAATCTGCTTGGCTTGTCCGGTTTCAGGCCGGTATCCGACCGAAAAGCGCCCTTCGGTGCGTCGACGTATGCTATTATAGCGCGAATAGAGGAAGGAGGTGAACTGTGTCACTGCCTGGCGTCAATGTTGAACGCCTCTATCAGTGCGATGTCCTGGTCATTGGATCCGGCGTGTCGGGGTACTGCGCTGCCATCCAGGCTGCCCGTCTGGGATGCCGCACGATCTTGCTCGAGAAAGATGAAGTCCTGGGCGGGAATTCCGGCCCGAATTTGGGTGTCGGCATCACCGGCGCCGACCGCTATAATCACTACGGCACCGAAACGGGCATCGTCCAGGAAACCCAGGAGGAAGGCGCCTGGGTTCAGGGCTTCACGCAGATCATTCCACGGCAGACCCCCTATAACATCTCCCGCCGCTATGAGGCAGTCATCCAGGACTATCTGCAGCAGGCAGGCGTTCAGGTCCTGAAGCGCCACTACGCCAGGCGACCCCTCCTCGGCGAGGACGGCTCTATTCGCAGCGTGCAAGTCGAAGATCTGGCTGCTTTCCAGACGGTGCAGATCGATGTGGCGCATGTTGTGATCGAGGCTTCCGGCGATGGCGAAATCGGGGTCTTGGCCGGCGCTGATTACGATATGGGGAGCGAAGCGCAGGCCGAATTCGGCGAACGTTCGGCGCCAGCCGAACGGGTCCAGCTAGTCCAGGGCACCAGCCTGGTTGCGTTGGCCCAGAAGACCGATCATGAGGTCGTTTATATTCCTCCTGCCGCAGCCACCGCGTTCCTGCCCCGCGTCTGGCAGAGCAGTATCGGCTCCTACATCCACCATCATGATAACTGGTTCAAGTCACCCGAAGGAGTGCGCTTCCTGTATCTGACTGAAGCCGGCGGCCAGAGCGATACCATCCGTGACGATGCCCAAATCTACGAGGAACTGCTCGGCCAGCTATGGGCCGAATGGGATCACATCAAGAACGGCCCGCACCGTGAGGATGCCCGCAACTGGGACCTGCTGTGGGTGAGTCCCAAGGCCGGGAAGCGCGAGAGCCGCCGCCTGTTGGGTGACGTGATCTTGACGCAAACGGACCTGGAGACGGCTCGCCGTTTTCCAGACGATATCGCCCATGGTGGGCACGACTTGGATGACCACAAGCCGCTCAACAAGGGCAGCAACATCTACGGCCATAGCATTCCCCCCATGTACAGCATCCCATACCGGACTTGCTACTCGCGCAATGTGCCCAACCTGTTCCTGGCCGGCCGCCTGATCAGCGCCACACATTTGGCCCACTCGTCGACGCGGCTCATGCGCACCGGGGGCGCCATCGGCCAGGCAGTCGGCTATGCTGCCGCACTGTGCTGTCGCTACGGCTGCCAGCCACGCGCCATCTACGAGCAACATCTCGACGAGCTGCAGGAAGGGCTGCTGGAGGCAGATGCGACCATCCTCGCCCGGCCGCTGGCCGGCAGGCATGACCTGGCCCGCCAGGCAACCGCGGACGCAAGCAGCGAAGTGCGCTTCAACGAGCAGGCACCGGGCGAGCTCGTGCCGTTGCTGGCCGAGGCCGGCGTCCTGCTGTGGGATTGGGCGCCGGTCATCCGTGAAGTGGCGGTCTACCTGCATAACACGGCGGGCCGTCCACAACCTCTGACCCTGACGATCCATCGTACGCACAGGACGCCGCGCTGGAAAACACTCGAGGAGTATCACGACGTCGGCCGCAACGATCTGCGGGATACGGCGTTCCGCCAGCTGCTGGCGGTCTCGGCCACCGTGCCGGCAGGTCATGCCGGTTGGTTTACCATCTCGCTCCCTGAACCGCTCGAGATCGGCGCAAAGGACCCCACGTCCGATGACGACCGCGTGCTCATCGCCCTGTCCGGCAGCCAGGAGCTCTGGTGGGCGTTGGCAGAGCGAGACTGCGCGATCGCAGAGATGGTGGAGCACAATCACTTCAAACCTGAATGGCGACTGCTGCAGCACATGGCTACGCTGCGGCTCGACCCACCACCCCCGCTCGGCGAGGCCGCCAATGTGCTCAACGGCTTCCATCGGCGTTTCAGCCGCGGCCCGCTCAACATGTGGCTGTCTGACCCGGCGGCTGCGCTCCCGCAGGAGCTGATGCTGACCTGGCCGGCGCCACAAACCTTCGATGAGGTCACGCTGACTTTCGACAACCTCACGCAGTTGCGCCACGATGCCCCTTGGGAGTGCGGTCAGCGTGTCGCGCCCTTCCTGACCGCTGACTACGAGTTGCACTACGAGCAGGACGGTCAATGGCAAACGTTAGTGGTGGAGCAGAATAATCATCATCGCTTCCGGCAGCATCGCTTCTCTCCGGTGACCGCTTCCCGGCTCCGGCTACGTGTGCTCAAGACGCATGGCGGTCCCGCTCAGGCACGGGTCTATGCTCTGCAGGTCAGGCACACAGGCTCTCTCGGTTCGACCCAGGTTCCTGTCTAGCTTATCAAGAGGAGGACGATCCATGACTGTTCAGTCCAAGCTTAGCCGCCGTCAGTTTCTGAAGATGGCGGGCCTCGGTGTGGCCGGCAGCGCACTCGCGGCCTGCGCTCCGGCTACGACCACCTCTCCAGCCGCCACGTCCGCACCGGCTGGAGGAGCAACCGCGGTCCCGACGGCCGCGGCCACGCAGGCGCCCCCCGCGGCTGATGCCACAGCTACGCCCGCGGTGACAGCGGTTCCTGCGGCGGCAGATGCCGTGGCCATGAGCTACTGGCATATCTGGGGGGGCGCGCGGGTTGACCAGCTGCAAACGGTGCTCAATGACTTCATGCTGGCGAACCCGAATATCAAAGTCGAAACCCTCTTGCTGCCCAATCCCGGCTATGCCGACAAAATTATGACCGCTTTAGCCGCGGATCCGCCGGACCTGACGATGATCTACACGGACGAGTTCGCCCCGGCCGCCAGCCGCAATGCGCTCAGGCAGGTCGACGACCTGATGGCGGCGGACGGTCTGGCCTCCGATATCTGGTACCCCGGTGTCTACCACATGAGCACCTGGCAGAACAAGACCTTCGGCCTGCCGTTCGTCGGAAACTTCCTGCAGTTCCTCTACTGGAATCGTGACGACTACGCGGCCGGGGGCCTTGACCCCGAACGCGGGCAGGAGACGTGGGACGAAGTCAAGGATATGGCCACCAAGCTGACCAAAATCACGGACGGCAAGGTGGAACACCTCGGTTACGTGCCCAATGGTTCCGGCGAGTGGATCGGCGGCTCGTATCGCAACGGGCTCAGTTTCTGGGGCGACGGCACCCCGGAGCAGGTCGCCATTGGCGATCCGAAGTCCCTGGAAGCACTCCAGTACTGCGTGGACCTCTACGAAGCGTTGGGCGGTTGGGACGCCGTCGGCGCGACTCTGACCGGCTGGGGCAACCAGCAGCTGGGCAACCCGATGATCGCAGGCGTGGCTTCGGCGATCTGGTCCGGGGTGTTTACGGTCAATGTCATCAACCAGCAGAAGCCGGACCTGAACTACAAGATCGGGAAGATTCCGCATGGGCCGAACGGGGAATTCCTGGACGTCATCACCCAGTCGTGGAGCAACTGCATCCCCGCCCAGGCCAAGCATCCCGAAGAAGCCTGGGCCCTCGCCAAGTACATGTCGGCGGAGGAAGGGCACCTGAAATTCATGGTGGAGCTGCAGTCCCGCCCCGCCATGGTCAAGGCATTCAACGTGGCGCCCCATGACGCCGTGGCCAGGAAAGGCAATCCCTATTGGGACATCGTGCTGGAGGTCCTGGAAGGCCAACAGGCCAGTTGGCCGGTCTCAGACAAGATGATCGCCGCCCAGGCCATCACCACCGAGACTTTCGAGTCCGTGATGTTGGGGCAGCGGACGCCGGAAGAAGGCGTGGCGTGGGCCCAGGAAGAGGTCGTTAAAATCTTCGCGGAGGAATAGCCCTCGGGCAGGCTCACAGCGGGTGCCTGACACCCGCTGTGAGCAGCAATGCATCTACGAGGTTAGTATATGGCACTTCTGGCCCGTTCCCGGCTTCACTTGAGCCAGTCCCAGCGCCGCAACATCACGGGCTACCTCTTCATATCACCCTGGCTGTTGGGGTTGCTGACCTTCACCCTGGTGCCGATTGTCGTGGTGTTCGTACTGGGCTTTACGCGATATGGCGTCTTCGATGCGCCAAAGTGGGTGGGGCTCCAAAACTATGCGCGCATCTTCTCTGACGACCGGCTCTTTCGCATTTCGCTGGGCAATACCCTTTACTATGTTGCCGTCGCCGTGCCCCTGAATATCGTGCTGGGCTTTCTGCTCGCGCTGGGTCTCAATGCGAAAATCCGGGGAGTGACTATCTTTCGGACCCTGTTCTATGTGCCCTCCATCGTACCGCAAGTGGCCTCGGTACTCCTCTTTGTCTGGCTCTTCCAGCCGCAGATTGGCCTGGTGAATTTCCTGCTGGATTTCCTGGGGCTGCGCGGTCCGAACTGGTTAGGCCGCCCGGAGTGGGCCAAGCCCGCCATCATCATCATGGGCCTGTGGGGACTCGGCGGCGGCATGATCGTCTATCTGGCCGGCCTGCAGTCGATCCCAGAGCATCTCTACGAGGCGGCGCAGATCGACGGCGCCAATACCTGGCACCAGTTCTGGGCGGTGACGGTGCCCATGATGACCCCTACCATCTTCTTTAATCTGGTGATGGGCGTGATCAACAGCTTCCAGGTCTTTACGACGGCGTACATTGCCACCAGCGGCGGGCCGGTCAACTCGACCCTGTTCTACATGCTCTATCTCTACAACACGGGCTTCCGTGAGTTCAAGATGGGCTATGCCTCCGCGCTGGCGTGGATTCTCTTCGTATTGGTCCTGGCGCTGACCCTGATCATTTTTAGGAGCAGCGAATCGTGGGTGCACTATGAATCGGGCGGTGAACGATGAGCGTAACGACACCAGTCGAGGCAAGACCGGCCACGCCCGCCGGGCAGACCGGCGTGGCGTGGTTCAGGCGTAAATCAGTCCGTCGTACGGTCGGCAACATCCTCTTGTACGTCGCGCTTTCGTTGGCAGCCGCACTCTTTGCCATCCCGCTCGTGTGGATGCTTTCCACTTCGCTCAAGCCGTTGACCCAGCAGGAGGCCTGGCCGCCCATCTGGATCCCCAATCCCCTGGCCTGGCATAATTACCCGGATGCCTTCAATTTCCTGCCGCTGGGGCGCTATACCGCCAACACCATCTTCATCACCGCAGTGACCCTGGTCGGCACGTTTATATCCTGCCCTATCGTGGCCTACGCCTTTGCGCGCATACGTTTCAAAGGCCGCGATTTTCTGTTCATCGTGCTGATTGCCACCATCATGCTGCCGCAAGCGGTGCGGTTGATTCCGACTTACCTGATGTTTAATGAGCTGGGATGGTTGAATACGTACTTGCCTCTCACTGTGCCGGCCTTCTTTGGCACGCCCTTTTTTATCTTCCTGTTGCGCCAGTACTTTCGTACGTTTCCTGAGGACCTGGCGGATGCTGCGCGTGTCGATGGGGCCAGTGAACTCGGCATCCTGCTGCGCATCTTCCTGCCGATGGCCGGTCCGGCGCTGGCGGTGGTCGCCATCTTCAGCTTCCAGTCGCACTGGAACGACTTCTTTGGCCCACTGATCTATCTGAACAAGGATGAGTTGCGCACGCTGGCCCTGGGGTTGTATTACTTCAGGGCCTACCAGGATACGACGAACTGGGGCCAGATGATGGCCGCCGCCAGCACCATGACGGTGCCCGTGCTGATCCTGTTTGCGCTGTTCCAACGGCACTTCATTCGAGGGGTAGCACTGACCGGCATCAAGGGCTGAGACGCATGACTTCTCTCGAACGGTTGCTGATAGCGTTCCGGCGCGGGCAGCCCGACCGTGTACCGATCATCGTGCGTGGCGTGAACCCCTACACCCAGCAGATGAACTGGCGGGGGCCGGCTGACCCTAGCTACGGTCCGCTCCTGGAGTACGTTCGCCAGCACTGTGAGATTGAACATATCTGGAATGCAGGCCGCGGCTTCTTTCTGAATGCCGCGGAACTGCCGCTGTCCGTCCGGCAGGAGCAGCAGGATGGCTGGCGTATCACCTATTCATATCTTGAAACACCCAAGGGCCCGCTGACTGCGGTCAGCCGGGAAGGCCTCGCCAACTACTCCCACGGCACGCTCAAACACTGGATCTGCGACGCGGAAGACGTGGAGCGTTTCCTGTCGCTGCCGTTCGTGCTGGCGGAGCCCGATCTGGCCGACTACTGCGCGACCCGCACGCTCCTGGGGAAGCGCGGCTATGTACTGCCCAATATCGATGACCCCATCGGCCAGGTGCATGCGCTGATCGGCTCCGAACTGCTGGGCATCTGGACGATAGAAGCGCCAGGATTGGTGGAACGTCTCCTGGATGTGATGAGCGAGCGCTGCACGGCCTACGTCGGCAGGCTGATCCAAGGCGGCATCAGTCCCGTGCTGGGTCTGCAGGGACAGGAATCGGCCGTGCCGCCGCTCCTTGCGCCGCGCTATTTTCCCCGCTACGTAACACGTTACAACATACCTTTGATCCGAATGGCCCATGCCCAAGGCTGCCTGGTCTCGATTCACTGTCATGGTCGTCTGCAAGCCGTCCTGGAACAATTTGTCGAGATGGGGACGGATGTCCTGCATCCGATAGAGGCGCCCCCCATGGGCGACATCACCCTGGCCGAAGCGAAGCGGCGCGTGGGACACAGCATTTGTCTCCAGGGCAACATCCAGATCGGTGATGTGATGCTGTGTAGTCGCGACGAGGTCGTGCGTCTGACCCGCGTCGCGCTGGAACAGGGGATGCCGCGGGGTGGCTTCGTGCTGACCCTGACCGCCACCCCCTTCGAACGCGTCCTGGCACCGCGCACACTCGACAATCTGCTAGCCATGGTCGAAACGGCGCTGATAGAAGGAAGATACCGGTAGGTGTACTTTATCTGGTTTGAATTGGAGACAGAAGATGAGCCAACTACATGCGTATAGCCCCGATGTCTTGGTCTGCGGCAGTGGCTGCGCCGGCATAGGTGCTGCGCTGGCCGCGGCGCGTGCAGGTGCCCGCACCATGCTGGTCGAACGCGCCGGCTTCGCCGGGGGCATCATGACCACGGTGGGGCTACCCTTCTTTGATGGTCTGGCCAGCAAAGGCGACAACCGTATCGTCAACAAGGGCATTGCCTTTGAGCTGGCCGTGCAGATGGGCATCTGTGCCCCGACCGCGACGCACCTTGAGCAGCACAATCCCACATTCGACAATGTCGAGCGTTACAAGCGGTTGCTGGACCGGCTCATTGCCGCAGAGAGTGACACGCTGCAGGTCCTGTTCCATTCTGTAGCGGCCGCGGTAGACCTGAAGGGCGATTTGATCGATGCCGTCCTGCTGGCGAACAAGGCCGGCCTGGTGCGCGTGCAGCCCAAGGTCGTGATTGACTGCACGGGTGATGCGGATATCGCGGCTTGGGCCGGAGCTCCGGTGGAGAAGCGGGCCGAAATGCAGCCTTTAACGCTGCATTTCCGTATCGGTCACGTACGTCAGACGCCTGAGACCACGGCCGACTGTCGTGAGGCCCTGATTCGGGCCCATGCCCGCGGCGACCTGCCGATGTTTTACGGTCCCGGCGTGAAGTTCATGTTCGCTGCGGATGAGGTTTACATTCATGCGGTGCGTGTGCCGGCGGATGCCAGTGATCCCGAAGAACTGACGCGCGCGGAGATGCAGGGCCGAGCCGATTCATGGCGCATGTTTGAAGTCTGGCAGCGGGAGGTGCCGGGCTTTGAGGACGCCTATTTCATCAGCAGCGGGCCTTACATCGGTGTGCGTGAAACGCGCCGGATCGTGGGGCAATACGTCCTGACCGAGGACGATATTGCCGCCGGCCGCCGCTTCGAGGATGCTATTGCCACCGGGTGTTGGTACCTCGATCAGCACCCCAACCGGCCGACGGTGGGCTCAGCCCAGGATGTGCCGATGCTGCAACCGGCGCCGTATGACATCCCTTACGGCTCACTGGTGCCCCGGAATATCGGCAATCTGTTAGTTGCAGGGCGCTGCCATTCAGCCACCCAGCTCGCAGCCAGTTCCACCCGTGTGACGGCCACAGCCATGGCGCTGGGCGAAGCCGCCGGCCTGGCAGCCGCACTGGCCATACAGGGAGGCGGCGACCTCAGGCACGTCTCGGGCCAGCAGGTGCACCTGGCCCTGGTCGGTCGGGGCGCGGGGCCGATGGAATTCGACCCAGCTGATGATCATGATCCCGGCTGGGTGCGCGTCAGGCTGGAGGAATCAGGCCTTTGACCCAGACGGCGGCTCGTCTTCATGGCGCTTGGGGAGCACTGCTGAGGTGGCCTGGATTTCCCGGCCCTGCATTTCGTGTTATTCTTCTCCACACAGCGCACCTTCATCCAGGGCATTGCCCCGACCCGACTGAAGGGCCAGGCCCGTAATCTGCAGCGCAGGAGTCCATCCGTGACCGATACATCGACCAGCGACGGCGTCCATGCGCCCGTTCCGCGCACGCACATGAGCGCAGCCGTCAGGAAGCTCTGGGACACCTACGAGCGCGTGCCCGACGCGCCGCTCGTGCGCCGGGAGTTCGGCTACTACTGCCTCGATGCCTGGCGCGAGCAGGGCATGCCGCAGGACGCCGACTTCGCCGAGCTCTTCTCATACGACCCGCCGGCCCGCCATTCGCTCGGCCAATGCGGCTGGTGCGAGGCGGCCCTGCTGCCCCAGTTCGAGGTCAAGGTGCTGGAGGACCGCGGCGAGTACGAGGTCGAGCAGGACTACGCCGGCCGGCAGGTGCTCTACTTCAAGGGCCGCCGCAACGGCTTCATGCCCACCTACCTGGATCACCCCGTCAAGGACATGCGGACGTGGGAGGAGCACATCCGGTGGCGGATGAACCCGGCGGATCCGGCGCGTTACGTCGACCTGGAGCAGCGCATGGCTGTGGCGCAGGCGCGCGCGGCCGAAGGCTTTATGATCGTCCAGAACGTCATCGGCGGATATATGTACCTGCGCAGCCTGCTGGGACCGGAGGGCACACTCTACGCCGTCGTCGACCAGCCGGACCTGATTCACGCGTGCATGGAGACGTGGTTCGCGCTGGCGGATGCCGTCGCCGCGCGCCACCAGCAGTACGTGACCATCGACGAGCTGTTCTTCGGCGAGGACATCTGCTACAAGGGCGGCCCGCTCATCTCGCCCAGGATGATCCGCCGCTTCCTGCTGCCCTACTACCAGCAGCTCGTCGCCAACGTCAAGGCCCGGCAGCTCGACCGCACACGCCACCTCTATGTCCAGATCGACACCGACGGCAACCCCGTCTCGGTCATCCCGCTGTACCAGGAGATGGGGATGGATGTGATGTCGCCGTTCGAGGTCGCGGCGGGCTGCGATGTGGTCGAAATCGGCCGGCAGTATCCCGAGCTCATCATGACCGGCGGCATCGACAAGCGGGTGCTGGCGTCGGGCCGGGAGGCCATCGACCGGCATCTGGAGTACATCCTGCCGGCGATGCGGGCGCGCGGCGGCTACATCCCCACCTGCGACCACGGCGTGCCCGAGGAAGTGCCGTACCAGGATTATCTCTATTACCGGCAGCGCTGCGTGGAGCTGGGCGGCTAGGCCGGTTCCGGCCGCACATCTGGAGGTATGGCCCATGCATCCCCTTCTCGGCTCAGCCGATCTGACGCCCCACTTCGAGCGCACGCTGCGGCTGTGCAAGGTACAGCCCGGCGAGACGGTCCTGATCTTCACCGATCCGCTCTTCCCGCACCCGGCCTATCCCGCTGCGGCCCTGGCCGCGGCCAGCACGCTCGGCGCACAGGTCTACATCCTCACGGCCCAGTCCGACCAGGACGTCAAGGACAAGGTCATCCGCGCGGCCTGGACGCATGCCGACATGATCCTGGGCATGTCCTTCCTGCCCGGCTCGCACTCGTGGATGTACTCAGACGTGCACAGCGAGGCCTTGGCCGCAGGGGCGCGCGTCCTCATGGTCCAGGAGCCGCCCGCAACCCTCAAGCGCCTGCCGCCGACGGCCGAGATCCGCCGCATCAGCCTCGCCGGCGCGCAGCGGATGGAGCAGGCACGCGAGGTCCGGATCACGTCGCCTGCGGGCACGGACCTGACGCTGCGCAAGGACGGCCGCATCGGCGCGTACCAGTGCGGCGTGGCCGACGAGCCGGGCCGCTGGGACCACTGGCCGACGGGCATGGTCTACTGCGCGCCGCTGGAGGACAGCGCAGAGGGCGTGCTGGTCGTGCAGCCCGGCGACGTGCTGCTCACCTCGCTCCAGCACGCGCGCTCGGAGGTCCGGCTGACGTTCCGCGGGGGCCGCGTCCAGAGCGTGGCCGGCGGCGCGGAAGCCGTGCAGATCGAGGCCATGCTCCGCGCGGCCGGCGACGACGGCGCAGACCGCCTCGCGCACGCCGGCTGGGGCACGGACCCGCGCGCCGACTGGCGGGTCGTGGGCATGGATTCGGAGTCGCTCGCGGGCGCGATCACCGTCGCGCTGGGCCGCAACATCTTCGCCTCGCCCGCGCGACACTGCGGGCTGGGCGGCGTCAACCGGTCGCGGCTGCACTTCGATATGTGCATGCTCGGCACCAGCCTCTACCTCGACGGCGAGCTCGTGGTCGACGCGGGCCAATTGGTCGACGAGGAGTGAAATATTGAGGAATGAAGTGCCCTCAGACGCGGAACTGCCCCTCGCTGGCCGACACGTCCGCATCTGAGAGCGTGGAGATCATCCACCACCCAGGGAGAGACCGGCACCAAGCATGACCCCACGCCGGGCCGGACTGCACCCCACCCTCCCCGCGCCCGGCCCGGCATGCCCGACGCGCCGGTCACCGGGCAATGTTAAGTGTTGCTCAAGCGATTGTAGCAATTCTTACTCACCCCTCAGTGCGAATATCGCATAATTATCGCGCAAAATGAAATATCATAATTGTTCGCCAAGTTTGGTACATTGTTCGGTGTAACTGATTTGAGAGGGGAGAAAGAAGATGACGAGCAGACGCGATTTCATCCGGTACATCCTGTCCGCCGGCGCAGGCCTGTATTTCGTCGGCAAAGGACGCGGGACCGCCTTGGCCGGGCCCGTCGCGACACCCGCCGCGCACGGCTCCACCGTGCGCATGGCCTTCCCCGGCGCGCAGCTCCCGGGCGGCACGCTCGAACCTGCGGCCATCCCCAAGTTCGTGACGCCGCTGCTCGTCCCGCCGGTCATGCCGAGAGCAGGCAGGATCGTACAGCGGGGCGGCAAAAACGTGGACTATTACGAGATCTCGATGCGGCAGTTTCAGCAGCAGATCCTGCCGGCGGCCCTCCCGGCCACGACCGTCTGGGGCTACGGCGCAGTCAAGACAGCCAGCAAGAAGGGCCTCCTGCTTCACAACGCGCCTTCGCTCACCATCGAAGCATCGTGGAACCGGCCCGTACGCGTTAAATGGATCAACGAGCTGGTGGATGCCGCCGGCAACTACCTGCCCCACCTGCTGCCGGTGGACCCGACCCTCCACTGGGCAAATCCGCCCGGCGGCATGAGCGGCCGCGACGCGCGGCCCGACTTCACCGGCAAGACGTATGCGCCGCCTGCGGAGTTCACCGACCCGGCGACCCAGTATACGCAGTACACCGGCCCGGTCCCCATGGTCACGCACGTGCACGGCGCGGCGGGCGTACAGGATGACAGCGACGGCTATGCGGAGGCGTGGTATCTGCCTGCTGCCGGTAACATCCCCGCGGGCTATGCAACCGAGGGCACGTGGTACGAGTTCTTCAAGGGCAAGGCCGCGGCCAACTATGCCGTCACCTGGGAACCCGGCTCCGCCACCTTCCAGTACCCGAACAACCAGCGCGCGTCGACCATCTGGTACCATGACCACACGCTTGGCATGACCCGGCTCAACGTCTATGCCGGGCCCGCGGGCTTCTTTATCATTCGGGGCGGACCGGCCGGCGACGACGCGGTGCTCGACGCGCGCAGCGGGGCACGCGCGGTGCTGCCGGGGCCTGCGCCGCGGGAAGGCGACAAGTTCCCGCCGAACAAGACCTACTTCGAGGTTCCGCTGGCCATCCAGGACCGCTCGTTCAACGCGGACGGGTCGCTGTTCTACCCGGACACGCGTGAGTTCTTCGACGGCATCGACGGGCCGTACCTGCCGGACACGGACATCTCGCCCATCTGGAACCCGGAATTCTTCGGCAACACGATCATCGTCAACGGCAATACCTGGCCGTTCCTGGATGTCCAGCAGCGGCGCTATCGCTTCCGGTTGCTGAACGGCTGCAATTCGCGCTTCCTGATCCTCGACTTCAGCGCGATCCCGGGCGTGCAGGTCACGCAGATCGGCAACGAGGGCGGCTTCCTGGCCGCGCCCGTGGACCTGACCGCAGTCTATGGCAACCGGCTGCTCATGGCTCCTGCAGAGCGTGCGGATGTCATCGTCGACTTCACCGGCGTGCCCGCGGGGAACTACATCCTCCACAACGTTGGGCCGGACGAGCCGTTTGGCGGCGGCATCCCCGGCACGGACTTCCCGGTCGCGGACGTCGACTCAACCGGCCAGGTGATGCAGTTCCGGGTCGGCCCTGCGCTCGCCGCGGACCCGACCACGCCCGCACAGTTCCTCGTGCTGCCCGCGATTGCGCCGCTGCCCGCAGAGACGGTGACGCGGTCGCTGGCGCTGCTGGAGCGCATGTCCGAGTACTTCGACGGTCCGGCGGAGGCCCTGCTCGGCACGGTGGAGTTCGACCCGGCCACCGGCGTCGGCATGGCGATGCACCGGATGTGGGTGGAACCGGTGACGGAGAATCCGGAGCTCGGTGCAACCGAGGTGTGGGAGTTCTACAATGGCACCGAGGATGCACATCCGATGCACATCCACGAGGTGATGTTCGAGGTCGTGAACCGGCAGGACATCTTCGTCAACGAGATGATGCACACCTTCGAGATTGTGCCCGGCTCCGTGCCTGTGCCGCCTGAGCCGTGGGAGATGGGTCACAAGGACACGGTCATCGCGTATCCGGGCCAGGTCACGCGTGTGCGCGCACAGTTCAACACGCCCGGCCAGTTCGTCTGGCACTGTCACATCGTCGAACACGAGGATAACGAGATGATGCGGCCCTACCGCATCGGGCCGGAGCAGCCGGACCAGCCCATGCCGCACGGCGGACACGGCGCCTGACCCCCGGCACGGCCGGGGTAAACCGAGGAACGCCAAATGCAGGTGGAGCCGGCGCTTCAGCCGATCAGGCTGGCTGAAGCGCCGGCTCCAATCTGCGAGAAACCTCAGCATTCGTGCCGTCCGGCGGGACATCCGCCCATCGGGAGCCCCTAGACCTTGATCACCCCGTGCCCGATCAGCCAGGTCACGCTCTCCTGCACCGCCTGGAGCGAGGTGTAGCGCGGGCGGTAGTCGAGCAGCCGCTGCGCCTTGGCGATGCTGCAGTTGGGGCTGTGCGCGATGTGGTCCCAGGTCGCCTGCGCATCTTCCTCGGCCACCGTCGTGCGCCAGGCCTCCCAGGGCAGGAACTCCAGCCGGGCCGGCTGGCCGAACCAGGCCGCCATGGCCTCGGCATAACCGCGCAGGGTCACCGCGGCCGGCGAGACCGCGTGAAAGCTCTCCCCGACCGCGGCGCTGCGGTGGGCCACGGCCCGCTCGAAGAGCTGGGCGACGTCATCCGCGTGCACGTGATGGACCGTCTCCAGCCCGAAGTTGGGCAGCGCCAGCGTCTCCCCGCGCGCCAGCCCGGCAAACACCTCCGGCCGGAAGTGGCCGGCCGGGTTCAGCGGGTTCCAGCCCGGACCCACGATATGGCCCGGGTGCAGCACCGTGGCCGGAAACCCGTTCAGCCGCGCCTCACGCAGCAGGTAGGTCTCGATGGCCGCCTTCTCCATGCCGTATTCGCCGAAGGGCCGCCGCGGCTGTTCCTCCGTGGTCGGCACGACCGCGCTGGGCCCGTGCACCCAGATGGTGCCGCAGTGCAGGAAATGCTGGACCTTGCCCCGGAGCGCCTCGGCGATCTGCCGCGCCGAGTCGAGGGTGAAGCAGATCATGTCGATGACCACATCCGGGGCCAGGTCTGCGATCTGCCGGCCGAACGTGCCCTCCTGCTCCGCCTCGCCGCGGTCGATGGCGACGGTCTGCACCTGGGTCCACGCCCCGTGGGGCTGGTAGGGCTCGCGGCGGCTGCGGCTGATGCTGATCACCTCATGCCCCGCCTCCACCAGCCGGGGCGCCAGGTATGTGCCGACATGCCCCTTTCCGCCAATCACGACAATGCGCATGCTGCCCTCCCTAGATGAATTGATGGTGTGTAAGGATAGCATGCGGCCCAGAGACGCACAAACATGCACGCCCCCCCGCCGCCCATACGACGCGTCGTTGCCGAGGGCCATCGAACCTATTGACCCGGCCGGGGGGCGGCGCGATAATCGTATCTGGTGCGGCCGATGGTGTGCCTTATAGGTTAACGAGGAGGTGCACATGAAAGCGGTGTTGGTTGTTTTGCTGCTGGCACTGTTGCCTCTTCTGGCGGGTGCGGCACCGGTCCCGCGCGAGGTGGTCCTCACGGCGCGGGACGTCACGAGCGCGGTCGATATCGAGGAAGCGATCAGAACGGCTACCGGCGATGGCACGCGGCCAGGAATCGTCACCCTGGATGCACGCAACGGCCCCTTTACCTATGCTGATGCCGACAAGACCATCAACCTCTTCTTCTCCGATGTGACCCTGCGGAGCCTGAACGGGGCCACGATCACCAACTGCGACGACGGCGTCTTCTTCGATGACTTCCCGCTGCACGATGTGACGGTCCTGGGCATCGCGTTTCACTGTGCCGGCAGCGGGGTCCTGGCGGGCTGGTCCCACTATGAGTGTCGTAACATCACCATCGAGGGCAACGTCTTCGACGTCCGCAACTTCGGCATCGGGATCGCGCTGGGCCGCGAGGTCAGGATTGCGAGGAACGTGGTGACCGGCGCGGGCGCGGACGCCATCAATCTGTACCACCCGGCCGGCGTCCGGGTCCACGCGAATGACCTGCAGGGCCTCGAGGGGGTGTTCCTGGACGGTTCGCGCGACAGCCAGATCACCAAGAACCGCATCGAAGCCTGGGAACCGGGGATCATCCTCGTGGAGGAGTCCGACGACAACAAGGTGAACGGCAATCAGATTGCGGGCGTGCGGGCGGCCGGGGTGGTACTGGAGGGGGGCAGCTCGGGCAACAAGGTCCATGGCAACCAGGTGGCCTGCGCGGCGGGCGCGACGTGCGTCGCGGTGCAGGCGTCACCCGAGGTATGGGACGCGAACCGGATCTCGGGCAACATGCTCGTGGGGATGCCTGGGCGCAGGTAAATCGATAGCGCATCGGTAGGGGCGAGGCCGGCACTCCCGCATCGACGTCGACGGATGGTCATGCCCTGATGTCCTGACCGTCGAATACGGAATAGGGTCGTTGCCGGCCTCGCCTGGGCATCGCGCACGATGCACGCGCGCCATGCGACACAACGCACCCACATCGCGGGCACGGTGCCTCGCATGGCACGCGAGGGCGAAGTAAACCCTCAACGACATTCTGTCCCCCATGATGAGCCGGGCAATCGCTGGTTGTGGACCCGGCACGGCCCGCGGCGGTTTCCTTCGCGCCCTACACCCGACGCTGGCCTGCGCGCAGACCTGTAGGGGCGAGGCCGGCACTCCCGAATCGGCGTGAACGCACAGACACGCCCTGATATCCTGACGGTCGGGTACGGCATGCCGTCGTTGCCGGCCTCGCCCTCGCCACTCCCGAATCGGCGTGAACGCACAGACACGCCCTGATATCCTGACGGTCGGGTACGGCATGCCGTCGTTGCCGGCCTCGCCCTCGCCACCCATACGGCCGCAACACGCCATTTCACATCCAGGAAAGCTCCGCATGCCTGAGACACGCTCACATCACCGGCGCTCAATCCGCCTCCCGGGGTACGACTACACACAAGCGGGCTGGTATTATGTCACTCTGGTGACCCAGGAACGCGCTTGCCTGTTTGACACCCCGCTCTTCCGGCAGGTGGCCGAAACCGCCTGGCAACACTTGCCGCAGCACTTCCCCGGCTTGCTGCTCGATGAATGGATCCTGATGCCGGATCACCTGCACGGGGTGCTGATCCTTACGATCGATGGCCCGGACGCGGTCGGCACTACGCGGCCGGCGAACAGCGTGCCCCACGGGTCCCTGGGCGCCGTCATCGGCACCTACAAAGCCATCACCACGCGGCGGTTGAACCACATCCGCCAGGTGACGGGCCGGCAGGTCTGGCAGCGCAATTACTACGAGCATGTCATCCGGTCGGAACCCGAGTTGCAGGCCATCCGGCAATACATTCGTGATAACCCCGTGCGTGGGGAATTGGCCGATGAGCGCCCGGCAAACCTGTAGGGGCGACAGGAAACCGGGCCGATTCCAACCATCCATGCACAGGCTGATCGCCCGGCACAGCGTGGGATGCAGCACAGCGTGGAGGGTTTCCTTCGCCCAGGCATCATACTCGTGGGGCGAAGGAAACCCTCCACGTCACATCGTTTACAGCGTTGTGCCGGGCAGTCGGCGCGCGTGGGGCTGGTGCGGCCCGCGGCGGTTTCCTGTCGCCCCTACCGATGTATCGTACGCGGATTCGTAGGGGCGAGGCCGGCACTCCCGAATCGACGTCGACGGATGGTCATGCCCTGCCAGTCCGGCGAGGTGTCGTGGCCCGGATAGTCGAACGCCAGCGTCAGCCGCCGCGGCACTTGGGCCAGGTTGCGTATTTCGCACCGGACGGCCAAAGTATTCCGCACCGGCCAGGCCGCCGTGACGGTCAGCTCGAGCTCCGGGCCGGCATCCACCTCGGCGACGATATCGGGACGGAAGGTGCGCGCGGCCAGCGTCAGGGGCAAGGCGCATCCATCCTCCGCGATGTGCCAATCCAACAGGCGCAGCGTCACCGGGGTGCCACCCCAACCCAACAGGGCCTGCAAGCGCTGCAGCCCCCTTTCGGCCGGACGTTCCCAGCAGAGTGCCAGGTTGGAATGCCGCCCGCTCCACGCCGCGGACGGGTGGGTGTAGGGGACCAGGTTGTCGAGGTCGAGTTGCGCGGTCCAGTCGGCGGCCATCTTACGCTTCCTGCGAGCCGGTGCTCAACGGCGTTTCCGGAGCAGGCAGGTAACCGGCCTCGATGAGCGCGATGACCCCCAGCAGCCCGCCCCAGTGATAGAACGCGTCGCTGCTCGGCGAGTCGCAGCCCTCGCCGGTGTCCCCGTTGTAGTTCTCGTGCACGTGGCCCTTGGCCAGCCACTCCTGCAGGAGCAACCGCTGCGACTTCTCCGCCATGTCCCGCTGCGCCTGCGGCAGGTCGTAGTTGCGCAGGCCCAGGTAGACGAGCAGGTTCATCGGCCCCCAGATCCGGCCGCGCCAGTAATTCTGGTCCGCATAGGCCGGGTCGCTGCGCGCGATCGACGGGATGATCCACTCGCCCCAGAACTCCGCCGGATTGTAGAAGTGCTCGGCCACCATGCGTTCGGCCTGCGCCTGGGTGGCTGCCTGCGCCAGCAGCGGATAGAAACTCGTCGGCGCAAGGCGCCGGCTGAACTTGCCGGTGTCCGTGCGGCGGTTCAGATAGATCCCCGCCTCCTCATGCCACAGCCGCTCCAGCGCGGTGCGATACGCCGTGGCGCGTGCGGTCAGTTCTGCGACGTCGGCCTGCCGATCCAACACGGCGGCGATCTCGGCCAGCGCGGCACAGTCTGCCACATAGAGGCCGTTCAGCCCCGCGTCCCACAGCTGCATCAGGTGGGTCGCGGTGTCGAGGGGGAGGGCATCGTAGACCGGCAGGTTGTCGAGGCCCGACTCCCACGCCGCGCCCTGCAGCGCGTTGATGTGGGCCAGTTCGAAGTGCGCATCCAGCACCGGTTCGTACGGCTCCGAGCCCCAGCAGAGCAGTCCCCGGTCGTTCCGGCGTTCATGCCAGAAGCGATTCCAGCGCAGCAGGTCGGGGTACACTTCTTCCAGCAGCCAGCGTTCGCCGAAGCGGCGATACAGCTCGCGCACCATCAGGCTGCCCACGGGCGGCTCCGAGCGATCGCGGCTGGAGCAGCCGTTGACCGTAGCGAAGTTCGGCACGAAGCCGGTCTCGGTGATCTCGCGCGTCATCTCGACCGCGTTCGCGTACGCGATCGCCTTGGCCGTCGGATCCGCGGCATCCACCGCGGCCATGTACGCCGCAAAGTAGTTGTCCCACTCGAACAGCACGTAGCCGCCCCAACCGACGTTCCAGATCCGGCTCACCGGGGAGACGACGCGCTGGTGTTCGGGCTCGTAGATCGTGTCCCACGCCATGCAGGTCTGCACCGCGGCGTACACCTCGGCCAGATCCCCGAAGGCCTCGCGTTGCTGCAGGAGCGCACGACGCCGCCGCGCGATAATCTGCTCGATTTCCTCCCTGCTGCGCGGCTGGCCGGTTGAAATGCCGACCGGTCCGTCGAGCGCCAGCGCCAGGTAGGGCGTCTGGGCGGCAATGTGAGGATCCACGACCCCGGGCCCTGTCCCGTAGACCCGCACCTCCCGCCCGGCGAAGCGGCCTACCAACACATCGCCTTCCCGGGTGAGCGTCCCCGGCCGGTTCCACAGGATGCCGGACTCCACCACCAGAAGCGGCGCCCGGCGGCCGGGTGTGGTGACCGGGGTCACCAGCAGGACCAGGTCATCGCCGTCCGTGGCCGAACACACGGTCAGCTCGTTGCCCCAGACCTTCAGGTTCAGCTCGGTGTAGCTCCCGTCGTACGCGTGCGGCCCCGGATGGATCTGCTCCTCCTCCGCGCGCTTGCGCCCGATCAGGGCTTCCTTGAGATACTGCCGCCCCCGATACTCCCGCAGACCCAGGTTCAGCGCAAAGCCCTCGGGCAGCAGGACGTGTGAGAGGACGCTGCGCGTATTCCAGGTATTCCACCCCCGCGCCAGCCGCGCCTGGAGCTGTTCATATTCGGACATCGCCAAACTCCTGTATGTGCCAAGCAACCTGCGCACGCCGGCCCAGCACCGCCTCGTACGCCGCCAGGTCCCAGGCCGTGAAGCACACGAAGAGCGCCTCTGCCAGCGCCGGCTCCTGCGCGACAAACGCCCGCACCGTCGCGACCGCCACGGCAGCCGCCAGCTCCCGCGGGTAGCCGTAGGCCCAGGTGCTGATGGCGGGAAAGGCCACGCTGCTGAGCCCGGCCAGGACCGCGATTTCGAGCGACCGGCGATAGCAGGACGCCAGGACCGCCGGCTCGCCGTGCCAGCCCCCGCGCCAGATCGGGCCGACGGTGTGGATCACGTACCGCGCCGGCAGCCGGAAGCCCGCCGTGATCTTCGCATCGCCGGGCCGGCACCCCCCCAGCCGCCGGCACGCGGCCAGCAGCGCCGGCCCGGCCGCGCGGTGGATGGCGCCGTCGACGCCCCCGCCGCCCAGCAAGGTCGCGTTGGCCGCATTCACGATCGCAGCGACCGCCAGCGTGGTGATGTCACCCTGGATGGCGCGCAGTGCGGTCATGTCACTCCTCCCCGGCCAGACGCCGGCGCCGCTCGGGGCCGCCGTCTGCCTGGTTCTCGGCGCCGCCGTACGGCGCGGTCAGCTCGTCCAGCAGGTCGAGGGCATCCATGAGGCTCAGGGCGGTATGGTAGCCGGGATCCGCATCCCCATAGGCCGGCACGAGATTTGAGACGCGGCCCTCGGCATCGCGCAGCTTGACCGCCATCAGGTGGATATCGGCGCGCACGTAATGCTGCACGAAGGCATTGTGGGCCTGGGCCGCGATAGCGCAGGCGGCCGCGCGATCGGCGGCCAATGGGGCGCTCGTCGCTGTGAGCAACGCGGCGCGGATGGTCTCGGGCAGGCTCCACCAGGGCAACGTATCGTCGATGGGCCGCCGGGTGAGCAGATCGAGGCTCTTGATGATGCCGCCCGGGTCCGCCCGGTAGCCGCTGGCGAAGGCCCGGGCCAGGATGCCGGGCAGCAGGCTGGTCAGATGCGCCAGCTCACCGGCCTGCTCGGGACTCGCGCCGCCCGCAGCCTGTACGGTGCGGGCGAACTTGAGGCAGAGTCCGACAAACTCGAGCGCGTGGCCGGGATCGGCCATCACCCGGCCCTGCGCGTCCTGGTAGGGCGCGCCGCCGGGCGTCACGAATTCGACCAGGTCGTTTTCCCGCAGCGCCGGCCAGCGGCCGGCCAGGTTGGTGTGGCCGTACAGCACCCGGCGCGCGAGGCGGAGCCCCATCTCGGCAGCCTCGACGCCCGGCTCGCACCGCGCGTAGTGCGCGGCCAGGCCCAGGCCGATCATGGCCGGACCGTGCGCCACCCCGCCGGCGGCCGAGACAACGGACGCCAGGCCGGCGGGCTGGGGCTGATCCGTGCGGAAGCGCCCCTGCAGGATCGCGTCGTACACCGCCCGGCAGTAGGCCCTGGCCGTCTCACACGCCTGCGCATCGCCCAGAAACTGCGCCGCCGCGTACATGCCCTTGGCGCCGAAGAGGTCGCTGAAATTGTACGGCGCAGCCGCGTCGAGCACGACGCTCCGGCGGCGTTGCTGCCAATCGACGACGACAGGGCTGCCGTCCGGCAGCATCGTGAAATACAGGTGCCCGCCGCCGCGGGTCCACGCGGCCGCCAGCGTGGCCAGCAGCTCGGCCACGAGTAGGCGGACGCGACCGAGCAGGCGGTCCACCGCGGCGTCCCCCGCCCAGCGGGCCAGCCAGGCGCCGAAGACCGCGAGCCCTTCCAGCCCGCGGCCCTGCACCCAGCCGCTCACCTGGCCGGCGCCGCCGCGCGGGTCATCAAGTGGCAGATCCTGTCCGGTATTGAGATCGATCCGGGTGTCGATCCAGGGATAGAGCGGGCCGCGCTCGGTCCGGTCCACGATCGCCTGGAACTGCGTGGCGATGATGGCGGCGTACGACTCACGGACGGCCAGCCAGTCGCGGCAACCCGCGTCCTCGGGCAGCAAGACCGGCGCATAATGGGCCGTGAGGGGCGTATTCATGCCTCTCCTCAGCAGGTCGCAGGGCTCACTGTCCCTGCACCTGGACTGCGTAACGCTCGAACGGAACTGGATCCCACAGCAGCACCTCGAAGGGGGACGTGCCGCCGGCCGGCAGGGTGTCCAGCTCCGTGTACGTGAACGCGGTGGCCACGACGGCGCCCGCGCCATCATAGCAGGTGACGACGACCTTCACATATTCCGCCGCCGTCGCGCCAGTATTTTCAACCTCGCCAACTATGGACAAGTAGTTGTCGTCCTGGTTCGCCTGATGGCTCTTGACGACCAGGTCCTGACGCCCCAGTGCGCCGGGACTGGCCTGGACTTGCAGCGCAGAGCGGCTCGCCCCAGTCCAGTGATCCGTGGTCAGCTCGAAGGGCGCCCGGCCGCCGGGAGGGATGACATCCAGAGCGGTATACGCGTAAGCGACGCCCGCGACCTGATCGGCAGCATCATACAGGGTCGCGATGACTTTGACATACTCCATCGGCGAGACGCCCTCGTTGACGACCTCGCCGACGATACGGTAGTAGGCATCCGCAACCCGCTCCTGATGGCTCACCACTCGCACTGGCGCATCCGGACTAGCCCCTGCGGACGACTGCAACTGCAGCTTGTAATGCGTCATGCCTTCCCAGTCGCTGGTGGTGATCTCAAAGGGCGACTTGCCGGCGGGAGCGATCACATCCACAATGGTGTAGGTTGCTTGCGTCCCGATAACTGTGTCCCCGGCGCCATACAGCGTGGCCACGATCTTCACGTATTCGACGGCCGCGGCGCCCGTGTTCTGCACCTCGCCGATGATGTGGAGGTAATCGCCTTCCGTGTAGCTGGCATCGCTCACGATCAGCACGGGGCCGGCGGCGCTGTCGGGATCGGGGGTCGGCGTATCGAGTACGCGGCGAAAATCCGCCATAACCTGGCTGCGCAAGGCCTGGAGGTCAGACCGGTCCACTGCGTAGGTCGTCTGCAACAGATCGTCCACGCCGGAGAGCGTCGCCTCTATGTCATTGAGCGAGGCCGCCAGTTCCGCGACGACCTGATCTGCGGTCAATTCCTGGTTGAACCAGCTGGCCGTCAGTTGGCGCGTCCTGGCGTGGCTGGGCAGCGCCGCGTCCCAGAAAGACTGCAGCAGCGCCGGCGGAGTGTGCTCACTGGCCGCCTCATCGACGGCGTTTACCAGCGCGGCCACGACAATGACGGCCGCCAGGCTGTCCGTCCCTGCCAGCTCTCCGGAGGCCACGCGCCTGGCGGTCTCATCGAGCAAATTGGCATTGGCCTGAATGAGGATCAATAGTTTGTAGGTATCAAGGGCCTGGATCTTCACAGCATCCGGCACCGCTGTACCGGCGGCCGGAGTTGGTGTGGCTGCCCGCACCGCGGTGGCTGGCGGTGTGGTGGGTGTGGCCCTGGCTGCCGGGGCAGGTGTACGCTCCGGCACGTGGACGGTCGGCGTTGGCGCGGCCGTACGGTCAGCAATTGACGCGGCTGGCGCCGCTGCGCCGCCGCAACCCGCGACCAGCATGCCGGTCAGGATCAGCAGAATCATTGACCTCATCGTCATTCTCTCCTCTTTGGCTGACTCTGGCGCCGCCAGAAGATCGCGTCTCCCTTGTACCCGGCGCTCGATTCAGCCTGCAATCAGTTGTGCCGGCCCGTCCCACACCGCACAGCGCACGCCTTCGCCGCGGTCCAGATAGCCGAAGCACTCATCGCAACCCGTGCAAACCAGGATCTCGTCCAGCCGGCCCGCCTGCACCTTCGCCGGCCACTCGGCATCGGCGATCAGCCCGCGGCCTACCGCGATCAGGCTGGCCCGGCCGGCAGCCAGGGCCTCCAGCGCCCGCGCCAGCCGGTCCATCTCACCCACCGCAATGACCGGCACGCCCAGGGCCATGAACGGCGCGGCCCGATCGGCCGGCGCCGCGGCGCTGGCCGGCGAGATATCCAGGATATCGACCCCCGTCGCCACCAGCGCCCGCGCTAGGCTCTCGGCGATATCATGGCCGTCACCCACCGGCGTATGATGGGCTGTCTAGAGGATCCGGCGCAGCGGACGCTATCCGGGATCCGGCGGGGCATCCCGCCTGACGCAATCCTCTCGGTTCCCGGTCAGCGGCTCACCTGCAGGTTGTCAAAGGCGGCCAGCGAACCTTCATCGATCGAGCGCAGGCCCACCCTGCCGGACGCCCACAGGTCCCGGGTGAACCGGGACTGCAGCTCGTTATCGACGAAGGCCTGATAGGTAGACCCTGCGGCCACCACCTGCAGGTGATACGGCGTCGAGCACATCCAGGTGTCGTTGCGCGTGCCGGGCACCTCTTCGTGCTCCCCGTCGCGCACGATCTCCCACCATGTGCCGTGGTTGCAGTCGGCGACAAACGCTACGAAGTTGTGGCGATCCTGGACCCGCACCAGCACCAGGGCCGTGTACTGCCGGCCAGCCGTCGAGGACAGGTCGACATCCACCGTGTAGTCCGTCCAGGCCTCATCCCCGACGAAGATGTCGCCGCCCAGCTCGTTGACCGGGATCAGCCACCCATTGACCGTCATCCACTCGCCCTGGACCACCTGCCAGGCATCCTGCAGGCCGGCCTCGAAGTCATCGCGGAACAGGATGGCCGCGGACTCGGCCGGGCCGACGGGCGTGCTCTCAGCCGCCGGGACCGGCGTGGCGCTCGGGAGCGGCGGAGTGGGTGTGGCTTCCGGTTCTGCCAGCGCAATGGCGGTCAACGTCGCGGCCACGGCCTGCGCGATGTCGGGCGTGTCGGGCGGCGGGCCGGCAGCTGGTTGCGCCGGGACCGGATAGGCACAGGCCTGCAGCAGTCCAAAGAGCACAACTAACGTCACAGCCAACCATAGGCGCCCCAACGAGTTCTGTGTCATAGGAACCTCCTGCGAACATCTCCAGCTTGCCGCCTGCGGCAAGCCGCTTGCTGCCTGCGGCAAGCCCCTCCCATCCTGGAGCGCTATTCGGTCGTGGTCACCGTTTCGATGCGGTCCACGCACAATCCCCAGTTCACCACCGACCCGTCCGAGACGAGCTGCACCCTTACCGTGCGGCCACTGACCGCCGAGGACCACGTCCCCGCAGGATAGCTGCCCGTGAACCGGTTGACTTCCTGGCCGCTGCCGGTCCGCACATACACATAATCATACCCATTCTCGGTGTCGATCCGGGTGAAGTGTACGCGGGAGGCCACGGCGGAGGTGTCCGGGTTGGTCAGGGTCCAGGTGTTGTTGTAGCTGTTCGCATAAGGATGGGCCGACTCAACCAGGCAGCCGGCAGCCCCGCCGGTTGCCTTCCGGACCAAAGGCAAGTAGGTGCCGCGAATCCCGGGAGCCGGCATGCGGACGCGGGCTCCCCAGATGTCGAAATCGGTGGATGGCTGGCCCGGCGCATGCTTCGCGTAGATGGCCAGGAAATCAGCGGCGCCAACACCGGACACAGGAATGGTCGACAGAGCCATACCGATCTGGTCGTCGTTGGCATAGTCGACCGAGCTCCCGATGCCGGGCTGGCGCGTCGTGCCGTCGGGGCGCAGTAGCAGGCCCTCCGGCGTCACCCGCTGGACTAACGCCAGCGAGATATACCCCCAGACGGACTCGATGTGGGTGCTCAGCCCCACCAGGTATTCATTGGCCGCGGGCAGGAACGCGGCCGCCAGCGCGCCGGAAGGTGCGCGGCCGGCGTGCGGCTGCGCGTATGTCATCCGAGCCACGGCTAACTGGCTGCCCGGCAGGTTGCCCAGTGGAAACATCCGGCCGTTGACATACCAGAGGTGCGCGGTATCCCGCAGTTCATGCTCGAACCACACGGCTGTAAAGCCGCCAGCAGAAGCGGCAATCGCCGGCCGCGGCGTCCAGGTGGCCGACGAGTCATAGTTCGCGTAATCAATGCCGGTGGTAAGAGCCACATCCCCGCCGATGGACGCCAGGTTCCCGGTGAGTTTCTGGGCATAGACATCGAAGCGCGCCGCAGTGCCGCCTGCGTTCCGCCGGTCTTCCCAGAGCACCATGTACTGGTTGAGGCCCGCGCTGTAGGCCAGCCGTGGCCGGAACGCGCCTGCGGCCACATCCGTGACCTCGACGCCAGTGCTGAGGACGGGCGCCTCATCGGCAAAGCCGAAAGCCACGGCGCGCACCCGGCTGCTGCTCGACGCGGAGTTCCCGCAGTCCGCAGTCTGCGCCCCGAACAGCGTCGACGGCATGTAGTCGTCCCCCTCTACGTAAGCCAGCACGTACTCCCCGCGGGCCGGGCTGTAGATGAGGTTGGGCGAATGGTTGTGCACGGCTCCGGTTACCAGCACGCGATCTGCGCGCGGGGTGGCGTCATTGACGCGCTGGACCTGCACGGTGCAGGCGCCGCCGCGGCGGGCCCATGCAACGACGAAGCCCCGATTGCCCGCCGCCACGCTGGGCAGCGAGTTTCGGGCGACATTATTGCTGTCTGAAATGCGGAACTCCCCACCGGTGGGTTGGCCCAATGCGTCGAGGAACATCCCGTAGACATCAAACCCATCTGACGACGAGCCCGCGTTACGCAGGCTCATCCAGACGACCAGGTGACGCCCCGTCACGGGGTCGAATGCCACTGCTGGATAGATATCGGCATCCCGCTCATCGCCCTCTCCGGACGCACCGGCCACGCGAAAGGGCGGCAGCAGGGTGGCAGGGCCCCCGTCCGCATAAGCAAGCGGGGCCGGCAGCCCACACAAGCTGAAGAGCAGCACGGCCGTCGACGCAGCCCGCAACGCGAGCCGCGGCGCCTCGTGCAAAAGCAGAGCGCGTATCGGGGACATTCGGCACTCCTTGTCTGCGATGGCAGGGCGTAAATGTGCGGGTCGTCAGGTGCAGGTTCGGCCCCGGGCGGCGAAGCTTGGGTTCTCGCCATCCCGGGGCCGGCCAGGGAGGGTCAGCGCAGGACGAGAGGCAGGTAGACGACCGGGTTGTCCGCCGCCTTGCCAGCCTTATCCCAGGCTTGCGCGAAGGTAAGGCCGGCCAGGCTCGTCAGGCCGGTTCGGTGCAGCTCCCGGTCGATCTCGGCTGCGAGAGCACCGCCGCCTTGGGCGCGGTCAACGGCCGCCAACGCAGCCAGGAAGGCATTCAGATGGTCAATCTGCGCGTGACTCACGACCACACGGTCGCCTCGGCCGTCCACGAGCTGCTCCAGCCCGGGTGTGAACTCAGCCAGGATGTCTGCGGCCGTGCTGCGCAGCGCAGGATCGAGCAGCAGCAGGCGGCTGGCGCGGCCGGTATGTGCCTCATATAACTCCCGGTAGTACTTGCCTGCGGCGCTCCCGCCCAGCAGTTCATCCCGCACCCGGTACAACGTCGCGGCGATGTCCAACACTGAAGCCTGCTCCGTGACCGCCGGCCCAGCAAGCACGGCCGCAGCCGCGCACGTGCAATCGTTTGATGGCGGGTTCCATTGGCCATCGAGGCCGACCGCGTTGAAGCCCTCCGTCACTGCGGTGTAGACGGCCGTGTCATCGGCATAGAGGTCCTGCGCAGACTGAAGCGCGGCCGCGCGTGCATCTTCAAGGCTGGAGGTCTCGCCCAGGTAGACCGTAAGCGCACGATAGAAGATGCGCTCGGCCTTGTCCTTGCCGGCCGCAGCTTGGGTCGCGATGTTGTGGAAAGCCTTATTCGTAATGCCGCTGTTGGTGTGCACGCCCTCCTCGTCGGAGCACGTGCTGACCCAAGCATCGACGTGGGCGGGCTGGCCGAACCGGGCCGGGTCGGCCATGTCGCGGATGGCCTCGCGCCCGCCCAGCGCTTCATCCGGCAGGTCATCGCCGATCAGCCAGTCGTCGCGGTCGACCATCGCAGCAAAGATATCGGAGAAGCTCTCGTTGAGCGCACCGGACTGCCAACGGTACTCCAGCTTCGCAGAATTGGAGGTAACCGCATGGGTCAATTCGTGCGCGATGACATCCTTGACGGTGAATCCGTCGCCATAGACCATCTGCGTGCCATCCCAGAAGGCATTGAGATAGTTGCTGCCGTAATGGGCCGTGGAGATAATCGTGGCACCATCATCATCGAAGCTGTCCCGCTGATACGTGCTCCAGAAATAATCATAGACCTGCCCGGCGAAATCATGAGCGTGATCGACATCCGCATCATTGACCGGACCTTGGTCGTCCACTCGAAGCAAGGTGCCGGGCAAACTCGTGGCGTTGTTCGCCGAGTATGTCTCACGGCTGCTGTGACCCGGCTGGCGCAAATGAAGTTCCAGCGTGTATAGACCATTGCTGGCCGTGTTATAGCTGCGGGCCTGAATCCGGTAACGCCCACTGTGCGGCAATGAGACATTGTAGAGCAGCGCATTGTTATCTTCGCCGCCATCATCATCGGCCAGCAATTCAGTTCCATCCGGCGCAAGGAGCACGAGGTAGGGGTCCAGGCCACGCAGAATGCTCTTAGTCATCCAGATCGTGGCTCGCTGCCCTTGCGCAGCATCGAAGTAGTAGGTGTCGCTATCAGTGTTTGGTTGGATGACGCCCCAAAGCGTTTGACCGGACGCTATGACCCTGTCATCATCAGCGTCGGTTGCATTCCCCCACCAGTGGACATGGGCCGTAGCTCCACCAGCGCGTTCGTAGTATTCGACCTTCACCTCATGGTCGCCTGCGGTCATGCTATGCTGAATGGAGAAATCGGTAGCGCCCTGGTCTCGCCAGGCATCGACAATCGGTTCGCCGTCTATCCAGACGCGCATGCCATCGTCCGACTCAGCGAAGAACGTGTAAGTGTCTGCCGCGAAAGGGAAATTCCCTATCCAGCGAACGGAGAAGTCATCATTGGCAATACCACGACCGGGGCCGCCGGTGTCCCAGTCGTATGCGATGGGAGCCTCTTCCCATACTTCGAAGGTTGGAGTCCCCGCAAGCTCTCGATTGTTGAAGTAGCTTGCCTTGAACTTACCGTGACTGCTGAAGGCCGGAGGGTCATCAGAGAAAAGTCTATCGGGCCCCATGCCTGTGTAGTGGGCTCCACCAGGAAAATACCGACTACGGTCACTGGTGTCTAGATCATAGGGATCGACGATTCCCGTGTTAACCTTCGTGCTTGCAAAATGCAGGTGAATCCAAGAAGGAGTTGTGCCCGTATCACCTGCTACGCCAATCCGGTCGCCCTTCTTCACTTGTACGGTATTATCCTGACTCCCGATGGGAATCACGGATTCGATGTCGCGCAGATGCCCGTAGTAGGTGTAGTATATCTGACTTCCTAAGCTATGCTTGATCCAGACCTTATTCCCGGGGCCAGTCGCACAGTTGCCACATGCTTCCCCATCGGCAGCCGCCCGTACATCAAATGTCGACCAGTCACTGCTGTCGTCGATAGTCCCTTTGATATAGTCGATGCCACCATGCGCTGCATTCCAGGTATATATCCAGCCTTGCTGGACTCGCATGCCCGGATCCTCGGCAAAAGGCAGGATCAAGAACTGATCGGACAAGATACGTGCTTCCTGAGACGCTGCTCCGGCACTTTGTTGTGGCACCGGCATAGGGTTGGACTGAGGCATGGAGCCAGACGGAAAGAACCGAAGGGATTCAAGCACTTGTTGGTAGATCGAATTGTACTCCCCAGCTGGTTCCGGATTTCGGGCCGTCAATCTGACCTGGAGCAGTATTGTACCTTGCGGATACGCGATCGTTGCCGCATGGTTTTGCTGGATCAAACCAGATCCCGAGTAGGTCAGATGGATTCCAGGGACTCCCCAGACCTCGGAGGCAGCTTCCGTGATTCCTGTAACAGAAGCTTGCGCATCGAGGGATCGGGAGAGGTCCGGATTCACGGGGATGAAACTCATGAGGTAACGACTCAGAGGAACGGAAGCTCGATGTAGCTCAGCGGTGATCTCGATGGATGCACCACTCATAAGCTGGGTTGCGCCCTGTGGCATAGCCTGCGCAACAGGATCCAAAAGCGCTACGTATGGGTAGCCCATGCTTTCGCTTGAAGATAACTGCCAGTCTGGGGGATATTGAATCGTATAGCCGATCACTGAGTCATGGTAGACTTTCCAACCAGCCTGGCGAGCTATTGCTCCTGCAATTGTTCCGCTCGCAGGAGGCAAATCCGCATCGTAAATCTTAGTCAGCACATCAACCATGTGGCTGTCCAGCGCATCGACCACATACAAGTTTCGCGCCGGCAATGCATCGTCCCGCAGTTCCACCAGCCAGGCTAGTAGTCCGTCAAGCATGATTTGAATTGGTGATCCAAGGTGAGTATACTTGTCAGAGTGCCAGCGAGAACCACTGACAAGGACACGAACCGTGGATCAGCCAACGACGCACAAGAAGTACCATGTCACCCTCACCGACGACGAGCGCAGCATGCTCCGGGACCTGCTGTCGGCGGGCAAGGCCCCGGCCCGGACCCTGACGCATGCGCGTATCTTGCTCAAAGCCGATGAGAGCGACAGTGGCCCGGCCTGGAGCGACGAAGCCATCCGTCAGGCGCTTGATATCGGTCTCTCTACGGTTGCACGCGTACGCCAACGCTTTGTCGAGGAGGGCTTGGAGGCCGCCCTGGAGCGGCACAAACCCCGTCGCGACTACAGCCACCTGGTCGATGGCGAGTGCGAAGCCCATCTGGTAGCCTTGGCTTGCAGTGCGCCGCCGATGGGCCACCAACGCTGGACGCTGCGCCTGCTGGCCGACCAGCTGGTTGCGTGTGAGTACATCGATAACATCTCGCACGAAACCGTGCGCCAGGTGCTCAAAAAAACGAACTTAAGCCTTGGGTAAAGAAGGAGTGGTGCATTCCACCCCAAGCCAATGCCGAATTCGTGCACCACATGGAAGATGTGCTGGATCTGTATACGCGGCCTTTCGAGGCGCGTTACCCGCTGGTGTGCTTTGACGAGACCAGCAAGCAACTGATCGGCGAAACGCGCCGTCCGTTACCAGCCGAGCCGGGTCAACCCGAGCGCTACGACTACGAATACGTGCGCAACGGGGTGGCGAACCTGTTCATGTTCTTCGCCCCCTTGCACAACTGGCGCCACGTTAAGCCGACTGAACACCGCACCAAGCAGGACTGGGCCTACTGCATGCGCGACCTCGTCGATGTCCACTTCCCAGACGCCGTCCGGATTCGGCTGGTTGAGGATAACCTCAACACCCATGATCCGGCCGCATTGTACGAGGTCTTCGAGCCTGCCGAAGCCAAGCGCATCTTGGATCGGCTGGAGTTCCATTACACGCCCAAGCATGGCAGCTGGCTCAACATGGCTGAGATCGAACTCAGCGTCTTGAGTGGTCAGTGCCTGGATCAGCGCATTCCCAACCTGCTCCGCCTCCAACAAGAGGTGGCGGCCTGGGAAGCCGACCGTAATGCTGCCGCCGCAACCGTCAACTGGCGTTTCACGACGGCTGATGCTCGCATTAAGCTCAAGCGACTTTACCCGTCAATTGAGCCTTGACAAGGTACTAGCCGGGCGGCTGTTCCGGGCGCCTCACCGCGACCCGGATAGACTACCAGGCGAGGCTGAGCCATCAACTGACCGCCCGGCAGCGCCTTCCGCGTGGCCTCGAGCGCCTGCTGGGAGATAACGGCAGGCCGGACATCGACGAGCCGGATGCCGGGCACGAAGCCATTGCCGATGGCTGCCACGCTCCGCCCATCCGTCGCAAGATGCACCTTCATCGACGCATTGTAGACTTCGACACCCCGATACACCTGGCCGAGGGTCACGTGCGTCATGCCCAGGTCGTCGACCTCTTCGGCCTGCACCACCAGTTCGACGGCTGCATCGGTGATGCCGAACACATCGGCGTAGCGGTCGACGAAGGCGACCACCGCCTGCGATTTATCCGCTGCACCGGCCGCCTGCGCGACAACCTCCAAAGGAATGGGGCCGCGGATAAAGCTCGGCCTGCCGGTGAACGGATTCTGAGTGACCTCGACCGGACCGTCTGCCGCAGCCTGCAGCCTGTCGATACCTGCCGGCGCGTTTGACTGGGCATATCCGGGGGCGCCGGAAACGAGCGAACTTAGCGTACTCAGAACGACAATGAGCAGGACAAGGGTCTTGTGGTTCATGTGGCTTCTCCATTCTATGCACAGCGGCCATGGCCGGATGAGGATGACTGACTTTCCTGAGCGATCAATTGGTTGAGGGCTTGAATGACAGCCTGGAGGGACTCGGGCACCGCGCCGTCGATCGCGCGCACTGTGTGCCCCCGGTAGGTGATGATATATTCGATCTGATCTGCACCCTGGCGGGCGGGTGGAAACTGGCGCCGAAGGTCGGTGAAGCCGGCTTCGGCAAAGGTACTCTGAAGATCCGCTATACTCTGGGATGGCACATCGAAGGTGACAGTCTTGCCTCGCCGGGTCAGCGATGCCTTGCCGTCCGGCGCAATGACCATGTGGTCATCGAATCCGGCAAAACCGCCTGACCGGCGATAGTCAACGAGCGCGCCACCCGCGGCCGGACGGACACAGCCGGCGAGCCATGTGCAGAGAAGCACGAGGAACGCGAGAAGCAGACGGTGAAGCATCGTCTTTTCCACGAGAATCCGACTATTGGGTTGGCGAACGCAGTTGGGTCACATGAAAACGTGGCGGTTCTTAAGCATACATGAGAGCCAGACAAACTCCGTCAGCCGACAACGCTCAAGAACTATTGGCAAGATTACCACCAACTGTCCAGAAAGGCAAAAGGTCCTGCTGAGCTTCAGACAGCAGATCAGCAGATCCTCCGCACATCCCCGGCCGGCCGGACGTGAATCACCTGGGAGCGCCGGCCGGTAGCCGGATCGGTCAGAATATCGTATAATGCCGGTCATCCGAACGCGCAACCTGGTAGTGAAGCCGAATGACCGCAACCCTGCTACAGACGAAACTCTACCGCCCCACGCCGCGTCCCGACCTGGTGCCCCGCCGGCGCCTGCTGCAACAGCTCCTGACTGGGCTATGGACGGGACAGGCATTCGCGCGCAAGCTCACGCTCGTGGCTGCCCCCGCCGGCTTTGGCAAAACCACGATGATTGTGGATTGTGAATTGTGGACTTCGCACCCTGCACAGCCAAGACCTGCCATCGAGAATCTGAAATCGGGCTGGCTTTCCCTTGACGAGGCCGATAACGACCCGGTGCGCTTCCTGCGCTACGTCATCGCCGCCTTGCAAAGCGCGCTCCCGGAAATCGGCCGCACCGCCCTGCCGCTCCTGGAATCCGGCGCGCCAACCGCCCTGGAAGAGGCGCTCACGAGCCTCATCAATGAAATCACCGCCACGGCCTGCCCCGTCATCCTGACGCTAGATGATTACCACGTCATCCACCACGCGGGCATCGAGCTGCTGCTAACCTTTTTGCTCGACCACCAGCCGCCCAACCTGCACCTCATCATCGCCAGCCGGAGCGACCCGGCATTGCCCCTGGCGCGGTTGCGGGCGCGCGGCCAGTTGCTCGAGTTGCGCGCCCGCGACTTGCGCTTTACCGCAGAAGAGACCGCCGCCTTCTTCACGCATACCATGGGGCTATCGCTGCGCCCGGAATGGATCGCGGCCCTGGAACAGCGCACCGAAGGCTGGATCGCGGGTCTGCAACTCGCGGCGCTTTCGATGCAGGGGCGCGAGGATGCCCAGACGTTCATGCAGGACTTCACGGGCAGCCAGCACTTCGTGCTGGAATATCTCGTGGAGGAAGTCTTGCGGCGCCAGGCGGCGCCAATGCAGCAGTTCCTGCTCGAAACTTCCCTGCTCCAGCGGATGTGCGCGCCATTGTGCGATGCAGTGACAGAATCTGCCGAGAGTGAGCAGGCGCTGGCAGACCTAAACCGCCGCAACCTCTTCATTATCCCGCTGGATAGCGAGCACTATTGGTTTCGTTATCATCACCTGTTTGCGGAATTTCTGAAAAGTCATCTGCAGCGCACGCGCGCCGGCGATGTGCCCGTGCTGCATCGCCGTGCTGCGGAATGGTTCCAGGCGAACAACCACCCGGAAGAAGCCCTGCACCATGCCTTTGCCATTCCCGATTACCCCTATGTCAGCCGTCTTGTGGTGGACAACTGGCGGCGCGTCTATCATAGGGGCCGCCTGGCTACCGCCGTGCAATGGCTCGAATCTTTGCCCGGTGATCTGCTCCGCCAATCGCCGGCGTTGGGCGTGGCGTATTGCTGGACCTTGTTCATACGCGGCGATTATGAGCGTATCGGTTCATATCTCGACGACGTCACCCAGTCCTTTGACCGTATGGTGGCCGCGGGAGAGCTGCCGGTCGAACACCCCGAGTACAACATCATCCTGCATCAAGTGACCTTGTTGCGCGCCGTCGTCATGCGGCATCACGGAGACGTTGCCGGCGCAATTCAGGAAGTGGAACAGCTCTTGCCAACGGTGGTTCGCCTTCGACAGACACTGGGCCAGACGGTTGTCGATATGGGGTACACCGCGTGCTATTCGCAGATGGGCTATAACTATGTGGCGGCTAACGATCTGGACCGGGCAGCAGATTACCTGAGCCGCGTCAGCCCGCACGCGCGCGGCTGCGGCAATCTCTTCGCCCTGGCTCACGCGACCATGGAGTGGGCCAGAATCAGCCTGGCGCAAGGGCGCGTGGAGCAGGCAGAAGCAATCTGCCGCCATGAACTGTCACTGATGCAACAACCGGCTTATGCCGGAACTCCGGCCTTCTGTTTGATTCAGCTCGCCCTGGCCGATGTATTGCGCGTCAAGCAAGCATGGGACGAAGCGGAAAGCCTTCTCCGCCAGGGATTGGAGACAGCCCGCAGCAGCGGGCACGCGTACTACCTGGCGCAGGGCTATCTGATTACGGCGCGGCTGCATCACGCCCAGGGAAAACCGGCCCAGGCGCAGGATGCTGTGCACCAGGCGGAACAGATTGCCGCCGCCATTCACAACCGTTTCCTGGATGACGCGATCGCGCAGACCCGGCAAACGCTGGCGAGCAGGTCATCGCCCGCGCAACCGCTGATCGAACCGCTGAGCGAGCGCGAACTCGAAGTCTTGCGCTTGATCTGCGCGGGCAAGTCGAACCAGGAAATTGCCGATGAACTCTTTCTCGCCTTGAACACGGTCAAGCGCCACGCCAACAATCTCTACGGCAAGCTGGGCGTCAGCCGGCGCGCCCAGGCAATCATGGAAGCACGCAGGTTAGAACTGGTTTGATCGACCCTTCCATCAACAAAGGAGCCTAACACTTTGGTGTTAGGCTCCTTTTGATTCCGAATCCCACTCTGGTGTGTTCCAAAGCGAGACCCTCCGGCCATATACTCCTGGCATGAAAACCCAAAGCGACGCCCCAGTTTACGAAATCCGGTTGAAGAGCCATCTGGGCCAAAACACATTGGTCTGGTTCGCAGATTTCAATGTGGAATACAGCCCCGATGGGGAAACGATCCTGCGCGGCCCCATTGTTGACCAGGCCGCGCTGGATGGCATTCTCGCACGCATCTGTGACCTGGGCCTGAGCCTGACGTTGTTTCGACGATCGGGCAAATAGCCGTTTTGACACCGAAAGAGGTGACCCATGTACTACAGGGCAATCCGCAACGACGTTCTGAGGAGCAAAGCAATCACACTGACGACCACGCTGTTTGTCGTCGCCGCGGCCATGCTCGTCGCGCTGGCAGCTGTCCTGGTCGTCAACCTGGCGGGTGCAATTGGTACCCTGATGACACAGGCAAAAACGCCGCATTTCACACAAATGCACGCTGGCGAACTGGATCTAGCGCGGCTGGCGGCTTTTGCCGAACAGAACGAGGCTGTCGCCGATTTTCAGGCATTGGAGTTTCTCAACGTGGACGGCGCGCAGTTCTCATTTGCGGGCGGCTCGCTGGCAGACAGCGTCCAGGACAACGGCTTTGCGGTGCAGAGCGAAAGATTCGATTTCCTGCTCGACCTGGATGGGAAGATCATCACCGTCTCTGACGGCGAAATCTATGTCCCCATTACCTATATCCAGGGCGGCATCGCCAGGATTGGCGAAACGGTGACCGTGGCCGGCAAAACCTTCACCATCGCCGGCGCGCTGCGCGACTCGCAGATGCAGCCGCTGCTCTCCTCATCCAAGCGCTTCCTGGTGAGTCAGAATGATTTCGCGGCGCTCCGGCAGTTCGGCAGCGTGGAGTATCTGATCGAGTTTCGGCTGCACGACCTGGGCAGACTGGGCGCGTTCGAGGCTGCCTATACCGCGGCCGGGCTGGAATCCAACGGGCCGACCCTCACCTATGTCCTGTTCAGGATGTTCAACGGCCTCTCCGACGGGCTGATGATTGCGGTCATCCTGCTGGTCAGCGCGCTGGTGATCGCCATCGCCTTCCTCTGTATCCGTTTCACTCTGCTGGCGAAAATCGAGGACGACTACCGCGAAATCGGCGTGATGAAAGCCATCGGCCTGCGCGTGGCCGACATCAAGAAGATCTACCTGACCAAATACGTCGCCATCGCCGCCGCAGGCAGCCTGATCGGCTACGGGCTTTCCTTCGTCTTTCAGGATGCGCTGCTGGCCAACATCCGGCTGTACATGGGCGAAAGCGCCAACGCCTCCCTTGCGCCGCTCCTGGGCATCGTCAGCGTGGCGCTGGTCTTCCTGGCCATCAGCGGCTATGTGAACGGCGTGCTGGGGCGCTTTCGCAAAATCTCCCCGGCGGAAGCCGTCCGCTTCGGGATCTCGCAGGAAAAAGCGGTCGGCGGCAGGCGTTTCCGCCTAAGCACGAACCGATTGCTGGGCACGAATGTCTTCCTGGGCGTGAAGGATGTGCTCGCCCGCAAGAGCCTGTACGTCACCATGCTGACGGTGCTGGCGCTGGCGGTGTTCATCATCATCGTCCCGCAGAATTTGTACAACACCATCTCGTCCAGCAGCTTCATCACGTACATGGGCGTCGGGGACAGCGACCTGCGCATTGACATCCAGCAGACCGACCACATCGCCGAAAAAGCGGCGGAGATCGCGGCGGCCCTGGAGCGTGACGCCGACATCGCCAAATTCGTGGTGCTGACCACCCAGACCTTCAGCGTGGCGCTGGCTGACGGCTCAGAGGAGCGCATCAAGGTTGAGTTGGGCGACCATGCGGTGTTTCCCCTGACCTACATCCAGGGACGCGCCCCCGTGGCGGAGAACGAGATCGCGCTTTCGGCGCTGAATGCCAGCGAGCTGGGCAAAAAAGTGGGGGATGCGGTCACGCTGGTCGTTGACGGGCGCGAGACCCCTCTCACCGTCTGCGGCACGTATTCCGACGTAACCCACGGCGGCAAATCCGCCAAAGCGGTCTTCGCCGACCCCTCGGCGGACATCATGTGGAGCGTCGTCACCGCCGAACTGGCCGACCCGGCGCTGGCGGGTGAAAAGGTTGCCGAATACGCGGACAGGTTCGCCTTCGCCAAGGTCTCGGACATTGACGAGTTCATCCGCCAGACTTACGGCGCCACCATCAGCGCCATCGGTCAGGCGGCCCGGGCCGCCGTCGGTGTGGCGCTGACCATCACCGTGCTGATCACACTGTTGTTCATGCGCATGTTGGTCGCCAAGGACCGCTACGCCATTGCGGTGATGAAGGCCTTCGGCTTTACGAACTCGGACATCCAGGCGCAGTACGTGGCGCGCTCGGTTTTCGTCCTGAGCGTGGGCATCTTGATTGGCGCACTGCTGGCAAACACGCTCGGACAAGCGCTGGCGGGGGCGGTGATTGCCTCGTTTGGGGCGGGCTCCTTTAAATTCATCGTCAACCCGCTCTTTGCCTACCTGCTCAGCCCGCTGCTGATGGCGGGCGTGGTGCTGGTCGCCACCTACTTCGGCACCCTGGACGCAGGCCAAATCCAAATCTCTGAGAATATCAAGGAGTGAACCAACCATGCAACCCCTCATTACCAGTGAAAACATTACCAAGTCCTTCGGCCTGGGCGCAGAGAAACGCAACGTCCTCGACGGCATCTCGGTAGATATCCATCAGGGCGAGTTCGTCGCCGTGATGGGCCCTTCGGGTTCGGGGAAATCCACCCTGCTGTATGCCCTGAGCGCCATGGACAGCGTGGATAGCGGCAAAGTCATTTTCGACGGGGAGGATCTGTCGGCGCTCAAGGAAAACGAACTTGCCGACCTGCGCCGCACCCGAATGGGCTTTGTCTTCCAACAGCCGACCCTGCTGCGAAACTTGAACATCCTCGACAACATCCTCCTGCCATCCATGCGCAATGGCCGAAAAAACGGCCTGGCCGAAAGAGCCCAAATGTTAATGGAAAAAACCGGCATCGCTGGGCTGGAGGAGCGCGACATCACCCAGGCGTCGGGCGGGCAGCTCCAACGGGTGGGCATCTGCCGTGCGCTGATGGGCGACCCGAAAATTATCTTCGGCGACGAGCCGACCGGCGCCCTGAACTCCACCGCGTCCAACGAGATCATGGCGCTGCTGGCCGACATCCATCGCAGTAGCGTGACCATCCTGCTGGTCACCCATGACGTCAGGGTGGCAGCCAAAACCGAGCGGGTGCTTTTCCTCTTCGACGGCAAAATCGCCGGCGAGCACCGGCCCGGCGTGTACGACGCAGCGCGGGATGACCTCAAGGCCCGCGAGGAAAGTCTCACGGCCTGGCTGAACGAGATGCAGTTCTAAAGCAACTCTTCAGATACAAACCAAACGGAGGCTACAATGAAGAAAAGCAAGTTGGATCCAATGTGGCAGTACACGATCTATGCCTATCTGGCATTCTGGGCCATCATCCTCGTGCTGGGCGGACTGGCATCTATGGTATTCGCTGCACCGCCCGTAGTCATGACCGGCATCACCATTCTGGGCAGTTGGTCGCCCACCATCGTGCTCCTGCTCATGCTAAAGAAGCTCAAGCCAGGCATGACGATCGTGGGGTTCTACCAGCGGGCCTTTCAAGACAGGCTCAGCATCCCCTTGCTGATCGCGATACCGGTGCTTGTCTTCGGCATCTTCCTGGCCGCGGCGTGGCTGTCGTCCGTGGTGGAAAAGACCGCGTTCACGGCGCAAGTGGCGCTCCCCTCAGCCTTGGCCGGCGCAATTCTGCTGACGATCTTCCAGGGCCCCAGCGGCGAGGAGTCCGGCTGGCGCGGCTATCTGCGCCCGGAACTGGAAGGGCGCTATGGGTTCCTGAAGGGCAACCTCATTCTGGGTCTGGTCTGGGCATTCTGGCACGCGCCGCTGTGGTTCCTCGCTTCAGACTATGCAGGTTCGGAGGCCTTGATCTTCATCGCGGCCAATATCGTCGTGCTGACCGCCCTGACGCTGATCATGGGCCTCTTCATGCAGCGGTGCAATAATCTGTTGATCGCGTTCTGGATTCACTTCTGCTTCAATCTCTCGTTGCGCTTCTTTGCGGGCGATGTGTATTTCTTCGCCGTCATCTCGGTGCTGTATGCCGTGGCCGCGCTGGCTTTGCTGCGGCTTCTGCCCAGGAAGGAACCGACACCGTTGCCGGGATTGGCATGACGGCCATTCTGGCAGGAGCATAGATGATGAAAATCTTCGATGTCTATGCCTATGGCGTCATCGCGGCGAGCGAACTCCATCTGTTGAGCACGCCCTTCCCCTCGCCCGACGCCTACGCAGAGATTGCCGAGACTCACTTCATGACCGGCGGTGAAGCTCTCAATTCGGCGATCGTCCTGAGCCGCCTGGGGCTAAGCGTGCAGCTGGACGGCAACTGGATCGGCGATGCGCCGGCCGGCGCACACCTGCTGGCAACCATCCAGCGCTACGGGATCGATGCCCGGCGCTTGCGGGTCGAGCCGGGCTTTGCCGGGGTGCGGGAGATCGTCTTCTCAGATGCGCACAGCCGGACCATCTTTGGCAACTACATCGATCTGCTGTCCACCAAACGGAAGTGGAACATCCCCCAGAAAGCTGACCTGGCCGGGGCGCGGATCATCTGTGTGGACCCGCCGTTTCGCGCCGAGAGCGCCCTGGTTGGGAGCTACGCCGTCGAATTGGGCATTCCCTTTGTCTCCGTTGATTGCCCCTACGACACGCCGTTGTCCAGCGCGGCCGCGGCGGTCATCCTGTCCGGGGAGTTTCGCAACCGGGCATATCCCCAGGCGGAGTTATCCGAACTGTTCGCCGCATACCAGCAGCGCGCGCAGGGACTGGTCGTGTTTACCGTGGGAGATGAGGCCATCTGGTACGGCAGAAAAGGGGCACCCAGCACGCAGTTCAAGCCGTATCGCGTCGAAGTCGTAGACAGCGCCGGCGCCGGGGATTCGTTTCGGGCCGGCGTCATCTACGGGATGTTGCAGCAGTGGGACGATGATCAAACCATCCGGTACGCGGCGGCCCTCGCGGGATTGGTGTGCGCCGGCTTTCCCGGCGTGCTGAACAGTCCGCCACACGCCGAAGTCATGCGCTTTATTCAAGAACGCAGTTGATCAGGAGTCTGTAGGGATTACTATGAACAAGACACCATCCGGCACAACCCTGCGCCGCAGGGATTTCTTGAGGCTCTCAGCCGCCGTGGGCATAACGGCCGCCGGCGGTCACCTGCTCGACACCTACACGCCGTGGCTCAATGATGAAGCGCAGGCTGCCATTGCCAGACAACCTTTCACACGGGATGATGCCATGTCGCCACAAATGATCGAAATGGTCCGCTACGCCACCCTGGCCGCCAACGGACACAACACCCAGCCCTGGAAGTTCGCCATTCGCCAGGACACGATCGAAATCCATCCCGACTACAGCCGCCATCTGCCGGTGGTGGACCCGGACAACCGGGAGTTATGGATCAGCCTGGGCTGCGCGCTGGAAAACTTGCTGCTGGCGGCACGAGCGGCAGGCTACGCGCCCGAAGTCGCCTACCCGGACGCAAAGGATTTCATCCGCGTGCAGTTGATGGCCGCTACGCCCCAGGCCAGCCCGTGGTTCGACGCCATCCCCCTGCGCCAGACAACGCGCTCCGTCTATGACGGGCGTCCCGTGCCGGCCGCTGACCTGGAGATCGTGCAATCCCTACCGCTGGAGCCAGGGATTGCGTTGCGCTTTCTCGCCGCTCCGGCGGAGATGGAAACCGCACTGGCGTACATCAATGCGGGCAATCTCCATCAGTATGCCGACCACGCCTTTATGGATGAGCTGATCGCTTGGCTGCGCTTCAACAAGAAGGAGGCCATGGCTACCCTGGATGGCCTGTACTCGCGCTGTTCGGGTAACCCGGCCGTACCCCGCTGGCTGGGGCAGATGTTTGTCAGGGGCACGAAACCGCAGCAGCAGGCCGATGCCGACGCGGAGAAGCTGCGCAGTTCCGCGGGGGCGGTTGTCATCGGTTCAGATACAGACGACAAAGCGGCCTGGGTGCGCGCCGGGCAGGTCTATGAGCGGCTGGCGCTGCAGATGACCGCCTTGAACATCAAGTCGGCGCTGCTCAACCAGCCCATCGAAGTGGCGGAGCTGCGCGGGCAGTTTGCGAGCGCCCTGGGCCTGGCCGCAGCGCAGTCGCAACTACTGATGCGCTTCGGCTACGCCGCCGACCTGCCGCGTTCCCTGCGCCGGCCGGTGGAGCGGGTGTTGGTCTGACAGGACGAGAAGGGCGCGCGGGCGAAGTAAACCGTGGCATGCGCGCATGCCCCAACGGCATTTCGTCCACAACGATGAGCCGGGCAGACCACCGCTGTGGGCACCGCACGGCCCGCGGCGGTTTCCTGTCGCCCCTGCCGATGTATCGTACGCGGATTCGTTGGGGCGAGGCCGGCACTCCCGCATCGACGTCGACGGATGGTCATGCCCTGATGTCCTGACCGTCGAATACGGAATAGGGTCGTTGCCGGCCTCGCCTGGGCATCGCACACGATGCACGCGCGCCATGCGACACAACGCACCCACATCGCGGGCCCCCCGCCTCGTGTGGCACGCGAGGGCGAAGTAAACCCTCAAGGACAGCTCGTGCACCACGGTGAGCGGGGCAATCCACGGCGGTGGGCACCGCACGCCCCGCCACGGTTTCCTTCGCGCCCTACATTCCGCCGTGCCAAACACCACCACCCCGCGCGCAATTGCCGTCCTTCGTGCGTTATGCTACACTCCACGCCATCGTCACACAGTTTTGATCACCCGGAGATGAGCGATGCGACCTAACCTCGACCGCCGGACACTGGCCGCTCTGCTGGCACTGCTGCTTCTCTTTCTTTCGGTGGACTCGCCCGCAGCTGCGTCCGCCGACCAACCCGCCGTGCAGGAGCCGTACACCATCACCAACCTGGGTTATGTGACCCCATACTCGATCAACAATAAACGCCAGGTCGTGGGATATGCCCTAGGCACATGCCACGCGTTCTTTTGGGAAGACGGCGACCTCACCTACCTGCGCGATTCGTCCGGGCCGTTGTGTGGGCCGACCTTTGCCCTGGACATCAATGAAAACCGCCAGGTCGTTGGTCACACAGGGCGCGGACTGGAGGAACAAGCCTTTTTGTGGACCGATGCCAATGCGAACGGGGTGATTGATCTCGGGGAATACCAGACTCTGGCGTCCTTGCCCGGCTATTCCAGGACGTTCGCGAGGAGGATCAACAATCCGGGCACAGTGCTCGGCTATGCGCAACAGGATCCATCTCTTGGCATCGACTCACGCCATGTGTATTGGTCGAATGGATCTGTCTTTGAGCTGACCGGGATGACGGCCCTGAATATCAACGACCAGGGAACCATTGTTGGCCTTGTCGCCGGCGGATCCGTTCCGGATGGAGTGCGCTGGGACAACGGCGTGATCACACCAATTCACGAAGACTTCACACCCTATGCGATTAACACCCGGGGCGAGATCCCAGGGCTCATTCAGGGTGCCGGCGCGCTCTGGCTGCCTGTGCCCGCTTATGGTCTGCCTGCCGGATTGAGCCAGCTCGGCTTCAGCGGCGCTGCTTCAGATATTAATGAAGTCGGCCAGGTAGTGGGTGGCGGAAAGTACTTGTGGCAAAACGGTGAGCTGACGGACATTCATACCTTGCTGCCGCCCAATTCGGGCTGGAGATCCCTTTCTGTCAGTCGAATCAACGATCATGGCGACATGATCGGGACCGGCACTTTCAACGATCAGCAGCGCGGCTTCCTGCTCTCTCCACCGCGACCGAAATGGACGCTGCTCTTCTACCTGGCGGCTGACAACGACCTGTCGACGTCGTACCCGCCGATCTTCCAGCACCTGGAGTCGATGGCTAACCTGCCCGGCGTGCGTATCCTCGTGCTGTGGGACCCGTTGGGGGCGGGGGGCTCCTGGTACTACGAGGTCCAATACGACGCGGACCTGAACAGGTTCGCCACCTACACCGAAGGGGTCAACCGGTGGTCGCAGGGTGAGCTCAACGTGGGCGCGCCGTTTACGCTCAGCGACTTCGTCCGCTGGGGCGTCGCACGGTCGCCCAGCGAGCATTACGCGCTGGTTCTCGACGACCACGGCAGCGGCCTGGGTGGCCTGGCCTGGGATGAGACGAGCAGCCGCGATTTCATCACCCTGGCCGAGCTCAAGCTGGCGCTCGACACTGCCTATGACGACACCGGACGCAAGATGGACGTGCTCTACATGGCGATGTGCCTGATGGGCATGCTCGAAGATGCCTACCAGGTGCGCGGGCGGGCCGATTACTACGTGGCCAGCGAGGACCTGCAGACCACCTATTCTCGCTACCTGACCGGCTTCGACCCGGCGATGAGCCCGGCACAGCTCGCGGCCGCGCTGGCCGATGCCTATGCGGTGGACATGGTCGCCCGCAACAAGGCCTACACCATCTCGGCCGTCGACCTCGGCCAGCTCGACCTGCTGGTCAGCGCCACCAACGGGCTGGGCCAGGCGCTGGCCGCGCGCATGGAGGTCATCTCGGGCACGCTCGGCACGGTGGCCAACCTGGTGCAGCGCTTCGACAACCAGCGCCCCAGGGGCCTCACCCTGGCCGACACGTACGTCGACCTGTACGACTTCGCGGATCTCATCGAGCGGAACTTGGGCGGCGAACCCGCCATCGTCGCGCAGGCCGGGGCGGTGAAGGCGGCGATCAGCAACTACGTCCTGTACGAGGCGCACGCCAGCACTTTGGCCAAGAACCTCGATAACAGCCACGGCGCGTCGATCTTCTTCCCCGCGACCGCCAGCAGCTTCTACAACCCGGCCAACTATGCCTTTGCCGTGGGGGCGGACTGGCGCAGCCGGGGACGCGCGAGCGCCGGGGCCGGTCCCGGCGCGGCCGATACCTGGGCCGGCTTCCTGGTCGACTACTTCCAGGCCACCCAACCCGGCGGACCGGACGACCCGACCCCGCCCGAACCGCTGCCCAAGGAGTATACAACCCTCCCCGTCTATCTGCCACTGATTACGAGGCCGTAGGAGGCGGGGCGCGAAGGAAACCGTAGATGCGCGCATGCCCTGCCGGCCTGTTCCCCACGCCGGTATGCGGGTCGCTGGACCGGTGTGGCTCTGGCACGGCTTGCGGTTTCCTTCGCACCCTACGCGTTCGACGCGCCGACTCGCGTGCCATGCGACCCAACGCACCCCCATTCACTCTCCCTTTCGCGAAATTGCACGCTATCGCGCATTGAAATCCCCGCACAGATGTGCTATCATATCTTCAGTTGCTCGCCACGCTGCACCGCCGGCGTTGCAACATCAAGCGCCAGTTGAGGCCAAACTGACGTGCCTTTACCCGTGTGCCGGCAGGAAAGGCGCGACGATGCAACGCTGCAAATTGCAGCACCCGCCACCATCAGGAGGACCAATGAGCACGCCACTCAATGTCGGAGTCATCGGCCTGGGCATCCTCGGTGAGCAGTACGTCCGCTTCTTCGAGGCGCACCCCCAGACACGCGTCGCGGCCGTGGCCGATGTCCGGCCCGATGTCGCAGATCGCACCGGCCAGGCCGCCGCCGCCCCCGCCTTCACCGATTTCCGCGCGATGCTGCGAGCGCACGCTTTGGACGTGGTCGTGGTCGCCACGCCCGACCCCTATCACCGGGACCCCGCGGTCGCGGCGCTCGACGCGGGCGTGCCGAACATCATCCAGGAGAAGCCGCTCGCCACGACGGTCGAGGACGCGCTGACCGTCTGCGAGGCAGTGGAACGCAGAAAGGCGAAGCTCTTCGTCAACTACGCCAACCGCGCGGCCGCCTACGACGTCGCCACGCGCTATGTCATCCAGCAGGGGCTGTTGGGGGAGGTCGTGTACGGCGAGGCCCGGCTCGACGACAACATCATCGTGCCGCTCGGCTTATGGGGGGAGCGCAGCCGGGAGTGGGCCGCGGGCTCCTCCACCGCGCACTTCCTCCTGAGCCACGTCGTCGACCTGCTGCGCTACTACTTCAGCCCGGCCGAGGTCACCGAGGTCTTCGCCATCACCCAGGCGACCGTGCTCGGCTTCACGCCCGACCTCTACGACGCGTTCCTGACCTTCGACAGCGGGCTGCGGGTACGGGTCAAGGCCGAGTGGATCAAGCACATCGACGAGCTGGTGGAGTTCTACCTCTGTTTCTCGGGCCGGGACGGTACGCTCATCTGCAACAAGCGCGCGGGCTTCGGCGCGGAGCCAGGCTGGCGCGCGAACCTCGCGGACAGCGTATCCGCAGCCGAGCTCCTGGAGCACCGGGCGGCGCTGGATGCGCGGGGAGCGCGCGTCGCCGCGCGCGTCAACCGGCCGGAGCCGACGACCGGACAGCTCTCCGCGAGCGTGGCGCAGCTCCAGCCGAGCCTCGAGGCGCGGGGCCCGTCCGCCGGCGGCCTGATGGCGCTCGTCGGCCACTTCGTCGATGCGATCCTGGAGAATACGCTGACGCCCGCGGGCTGGCAGGACAACGGCCCCCTGCCCACCCACATCGACGGCCTGCAGCAGACGAAGATCGTGGAGGCCATCGTCCGCTCCGCCGCGGAGCACAGGGTTATTGAAGTAGCATAGCCCTGTGGCCGAAACACCCTTCCCTTCATCGAAGTCGCACGAGTGATTCACACCGCCTTCACAACCCTCCGCTATGCTACGTTCAGCAAGCAGGACACACTGCTGAGCAACATCCTAAGACACGCAAGCCACGGAGGGCTTACCATGAAAAAGTTATTCCTGATCGCACTGCTCGTTGCGGCCCTGGCCGCAGTGTTCACGACGTCGGCCTTTGCGGCCGGCCCGACCACCCCGCCCTGCCAGGCCGACCCGGCCGCGGGCTTCACCTACGGCGCCGGCGCGGCGCAAAACACCAACGCCCGCAACGGGGCCCCCGAGTGGGCCGGCAACAACGAAACGGCCGCCGGCCTGACCGGCCTCACCGTGGAAGAACTACAGGCCGAGCGCCTGGCCGGCAAGTCGCTGGCGCAGATTGCCGCCGGCAGCGGCCTCGACGAGGACGCCCTGATCGCCTCCCTGCTGGAGGCCCGCCAGGCGAAGGTCGCACAACTGCTCGCCGATGGCAAGATCAGCCAGGCCCAGGCGGACTACATGCTGAGCCACATGGCCGAACGGGTGCAGACCATGGCCGAACGCACGAATGTCGGCCCGGCCCCGTTCCGCGGGCAGAGCCCCGAGGCAGGCACCCGGCAGGGCCAGGGCCCCGCGGCAGACTCCGGGCAGGGCCAGGGCCGCTGGAACCGCTAACATGTAGCCTGGGGCCTTGTGCCCCTCAGTAATCTGGGCCGGGGCGGCATCGCAAGATCATGCCGCCCCGGTCGGTTGTTCCGGGGTGGGTGCGCGGGTCCGGCGGTGAAACGTGCGGGGTCGCGGGGCGCGAAGGCGGCGCCAGTGGCGTAACCTCCTGCCGGGCTCCATGCATCAAACAGACATCGTTGGATTCGGAGGCAAGGGTATGAAACAGGTCAGCAAGCGCAGGCGCCGGCAGGGCTGGCTCTACGTCGTCGTGCTGCTCGCCGTCGCCGGCCTGGCAGCCGGGGCATGGTACTATTTCGGGCCGCGCACAGCCGAGGCCACCGCCACAGCAGCCCCCGCGCTCCAGACGGCCAGGGTCCGCACGGGCGACATCAGCATCACGGCGAGCGGCGCCGGCAACCTGCTGCCTGCAGGCGAGGTCAGCCTGGGCTTCCGCAGCGGCGGTGTGCTGGCGGAGGTCGCGGTCCAGCCCGGCGCTCTTGTCGCGGCCGGCCAGGTGCTCGCGCGACTCGACGCGGCCGATGCCCGCGCCCAGGTCGCCCAGGCCGAGACGGGCGTCCGCCTCGCCGAGCTCAAGCTGGCCGACCTGACCGACGGCGCGGACCCGGCCGCGCTCGCCGCCGCCGAGGCTGCGCTCGTGAGCGCGCAGGCCGACCTCGCCCGGCTGCGCGAGCCCGCCACGGCCGCCGCGCTCACCGCCGCGCAGGAGAACCTCCGCAGCGCTCAGAGCGCGCTCGCCGCGCTGACCAGCCCCGACCCCGAAAAGCTCGCCGCCGCAGAGGCGAATGTCACGCTCGCCGAGATCAACGTCCGTGCGGCCCAGGCCGCCTACGACAGGGTCGACCCCGGCATCGTCGGCCAGACCAAACAGGCCGCCGACCTGTGGCAGGCCACCACCAACCTGGAAAAGGCCAGGGCCGAGTACAACGACCTCGTCGCAGGCCCCGGCCCGGACGTCCTCGCCGCGGCCCGCGCGCGGGTCGCCACCGCGCAGAGCCAGCTCGACGCGCTCCAGGCCGGTGCAAGCGCGGAAGCCCTGGCCGCGGCTGAGGCGAAAGTCAGCCAGGCGCAGGCGCAGCTCGCCGCAGTCGCAGCCGGCGCAGATGCCAACGATCTGGAATCCGCCCGCCTCGGTGTGACCCAGGCGCAGCTCGCCCTCGACAACGCACAGCGCCAGCTCGCCAACACGGAGCTCAAGGCCCCGATTGCGGGCACGGTGCTCACGGTCCTCGCCCAGCCCGGCGAAGCGGTCGGCACGGCCCCCATCATCACGCTCGCGGACCTGTCGAACCAGGCGCTGCGCTTCTGGGTGGAGGAGACCGACCTGCTCAGCGTCGCGGTGGGCAATCCCGTGTCGGTGGTCTTCGATGCGCTGCCCGACCTGACCTACCCGGGCACGATCACCGCGGTGGAGCCTGCGCTGGTGACGGTCGAAGGGACCCTGGCCGTGCAGGCGTGGGCCGGCCTCGAGCTCGATGCGCACCCGGTCCAACTGCTCTCCGGCATGACGGCTGAGGTCGAGATCCTGGCCGGCGAGTCCAAGGGCGCGCTGCTCGTGCCCGTGCAGGCCCTGCGCGAGCTGGCCCCCGGCTCCTACGCGGTGTTCGTTGTCAAGGACGATGGCCAGCTCGAGATGCGCACGGTCACCGTGGGGCTGCGCGACTTTGCGAATGCAGAGATCCTGAGCGGCCTCGCCCGGGGCGAGGTGGTCAGCACCGGCACCGTCGAGACCGAATGATGGACGCAAATAGCCTTCCGACGGCCCTGAACGACCTCGTCATCGACATCCGCGGCCTGACCCGCGTCTACGGCGCAGACGATGCGCTCGTGCATGCCCTGGCCGGCGTGGACCTGGAAGTGCGCCGGGGCGAGTTCGTCGCGGTGATGGGCCCTTCGGGCTCCGGCAAGTCCACGCTCATGAACATCATGGGCTGCCTGGACCGGCCCACGGACGGTCAGTACATCCTGGACGGCCTCGATGTCAGCAGCCTCGATCGCACCGAGCTTGCCATCGTGCGCAACCGCAAGATCGGCTTCGTCTTCCAGTCGTACAACCTGCTGCCGCGGCTGACCGCAGTTCAGAACGTGATGCTGCCCCTGCTCTACAACGTGGAAGAGCGGCTCAGCGAGGCCGAGCGCCACGAGCGGGCCGTCGCCGCGCTCGAATCGGTCGGCCTGGGCAACCGGCTGCACCACCGCCCGAACCAGATGTCCGGCGGCCAGCAGCAGCGGGTTGCCATCGCCCGCGCGCTCATCAACCAGCCCGCCATGATCCTGGCCGACGAGCCCACCGGCAACCTCGACACCCGGTCGAGCGCCGAGGTGGTGGACCTGCTGCATAAGGTCCATGCCGCGGGCGCGACCATCGTCATGGTTACGCACGAGCCCGACATCGCCCTGCACGCGCAGCGCGTCGTCTGCGTGCGCGACGGCAAGGTGGTGTCCGACGGCCGCGACGGAACGGTGCACTGCCTCGAGCGGGGAGGCCACGATGACGTTCATTGAGACCGTGCAGATTGCCTGGGAAGGCCTGAAGCTCAACCGCATCCGCTCGTTCCTGACCACGCTCGGCGTCATCATCGGCGTGGCCTCGGTCATCATGATGCTGGCGGTCAGTGCGGGCGCAGAAGCGGCCATCGCGGACCAGATCAACGCGCTCGGCGCCAACCTCATCATCGTCAGCCCGATGCGCGGGGTGCCCGGCAACAGCCAAACCCTCACCTATGAGGACGCCGTGGCGATCGAGCAGGGCGTCCGCAACACTGCGGGCGTGTCGGCCGAGTTCCAGGTCGTGCAGAACGTCAGCTCGAGCCGCGCCCGTCTGGACGGCCTGACCGTGCTGGGCGTGACGCCCGGCTTCCCCGAAGTCCGCGATTACGGCATCGGCGAGGGCCGCTTCTTCACCGCGGACGAGAACGAGCGCAAGGCGAAGGTGGTCGTGCTGGGCTATGGCATCAGCCAGGACCTCTTCGGCGCGGAGAGCGCCATCGGCCAGACCGTGACCGTGGGTTCCGCCAGGCTGGTCGTAATCGGCGTCATGGAGCAGAAGGGGGTCGTGGCCGATGTCGATTATGATGGCCGCATCTATATCCCCCTGGAGCTCCTCTACCAGAAGTTCAGCCCGAGCGTCATGGCGCGGGACCGGGTCCGCACCATCTACGTTAAGGCCGAGAGCCAGGAAGCGATGGAGAACGTCTCCAACCAGATTCGGACGGTGCTGGTCGAACGACACGATGTGGACCCGGCCAAGCCCGATTTCGTCCTGCAGACCCAGCAGGACATCATCAGCACGCAGCAGGCCACCACCGAGGCCTTCCGCAACCTGTTGGCCTGGGTGGCGGCGGTGTCGCTCGTGGTCGGCGGCATCGGCATCATGAACATCATGCTCGTCTCCGTCACCGAGCGCACCCGCGAGATCGGACTGCGCCAGGCCCTGGGCGCGCGGCCGCGCGACGTCCTGCTGCAGTTCCTCATCGAGGCCATCACCCTCAGCCTGGTGGGCGGACTGGCAGGCGTGCTCCTGGGCGTCGGCGGGGCCGAGCTCTTTGGCCGGCTCGGCGACATGCAGACGCGGATCGTGCCCGCGTCCGTGCCGCTGGCCTTCGGCGCCGCAGCCGCAGTGGGTATCTTCTTCGGTTACTATCCCGCCATCAAGGCTGCGCAGCTCGACCCGATCGTTGCGCTGCGCCACGAATAACAAGGAGACTGACACAACGATGAAACGTACCCTCACGCTCGGGCTTCTGGCCCTGCTCATCCTGACTGCGGCCGCGTGCGGCGGCTCGCCCGCCGCGCCGGCGGCTGCAGAGGCCGCTGCCGAACCGGCAGCCGTGCAGGCGGCCGCGGTCGTGCCGGCTGCGGCGCCCGCCAGCCGCCTCGACACAGGCTACGAAGGCGCGCTGCCCCAGCGCAACCAGCTCCTGCTGGGCACGCTGCGGCTGGAAGACGGCGCCGGCGCCGTCACCGCGGAGCAGGCAGCCAAACTCCTGCCCCTGTGGCAGGGCATCCGCGCTACGACGAGCACCGGCACGGCCAGCGAAGCCGAAACCAATGCGCTGCTGGCGCAGATCGAGGCCGCGCTGACCGACGACCAGCTCACGGCCATCGCAGCCATGCAGTTGACCCAGACAGACCTGCAGGAATGGGGCAAGAGCCAGGGGTTGTCCGTGGGCACGGGCGAGGGCGCCGCCATGGGCGCGGGCAGCGGCCAGTCGCTGTCACCGGAGGCGCGCGCGACCCGCCGGGCCGAGCGCGGGGGCACGGGCACGAGCGGAGGCATGGCTGCGGCGCTGGTGGACGCGGTCATCGAGCTGCTCGAAGCGAAGTAAGCCGGACGTGAGGTCGGAACGACGTGAGGTCTGAACGATGAAGACGCTGATGAAGCTGGCCCTGTTGGTGGGCCTGGTGGCTCTCCTGGCAGGCTGCGGCGGGACCGCCGGCCCTGCCCCCGCCTCTGCGCCCGCGCCGGCGGCCGATGCTGCACCTGCAGCCGCGACGACACCCGCTGTGTCCACGGCTGCACTCACCGACGCATACGATGATGCGCTGAGCATCCGCAACCAGTTGGCCTACGGCCTGCTGCGGCTCGAAGGCTCAGCCGATGCCGTCACCGCGGAGCAGGCCGGCCAGTTGCTGCCCCTGTGGCAGGCGCTCCAGACCCTCGACGACAGCACCACCGCGGCAGCCGAGGAGACCGCGGCGGTGCAGGCCCAGATTCAGGCTACGCTGACGCCGGCCCAGGTCGCCACGATTGCGGGCATGCGGCTGACCAACGCCATGCTGCAGGCCTACTACGCCGAGATCGGCGTGGCCTCCGCCAACACGCCTGAGCCCGGCGTGACGCCGCAGAGTGGCCGCATGAAGGACCTGTCGCCGGAAGAGCGCGAGGCTGCCAAAGCGACCGCGCAGGCCCAGGGCACCCCCGTGGGCACCGGCGGCAGCGCCAAGAAGGATGCGCTGGCCGACAACGTCATCGCCCTCCTGACGGCCCGCGCGGCAGAGAAGTAACGCCTGCAGGCCGTCGCGCCCGGTTACCCCAGGGGCAGCCCCGCGATGCGCCAGACCATCTCGTCGTAGTCCAGGCCGGTGGTTCGCACGGCCTGGAAGAAGCCCGCCTCGGGCGACAGGTCCGGGTTGCAGTTCACCTCAACCACATAAGGCTGCTCGGCCGCATCGACCCGCATGTCGACGCGCGCATACCCCCGGCAGCCGATGGCCCGCCAGGCGGCCAGGGCCGCGTCGCGGATCCGCTGGCCGAGCAGGGGGCTCACGTCCGCAGGACAGAGCACGGGCGTGTGGCTGTATTCGAACGAGCTCGGCTCCCACTTGGCCGCAAACGACACGATCTGCTCATAGGGGTCGCTGAAGTCGCGGAAGTCGATCTCCGCGAGCGGGAGCAGCTCGGGCGGATCGCCCCACAGGCTGACGTTGAACTCGCGGCCCGCGATGAAGCGCTCGACCAGGGCCGCCTGCCGGTAGCAGGCGGTGATGTGCGCGACGCGCGCCCGCAGGGCAGCCACGTCATGCACCACCGCTTCCGGCCCGATGCCCAGGCTCGCGTCCTCGGCCACCGGCTTCGCGATGACCGGAAAGCCCAGTCCATCCTCTACCTCGGCCACATCCCGGTACAGGCGCCACGGCGGGGTGGGGATTCCGCCGCGCTCGAACAGCCGCTTGGCATGCGCCTTGTGGATGGACCGCGCCAGCGCGCTCCCATGCGAGCCGGTCAGCCGGTAGCCCATTGCCTCGAGCGCCCAGGCGATCCGCGCCTCCTCGAAGAGCCGGCCCTGCATCCCCTCGCCCAGGTTGAAGACCGCCCACTCGGTCGGCGGATAGCCCGCCAGCGCCGTCTCCACGTCCGCATGGATCGGCACGCGCCGCACCTCGTATCGGTGGGCCAGCGCGGCGGCCACCACCCGCGCGCACGCGATCACACCCTGCTCCGCAAGCATGTCGCGCGGCTCGCCCTTGATGAGCGCAGGGCTTTCATTATATAGTACCAGAATCCGCTTCCGGGCCATGACGTCTCCGATGCCAGGGTGTCTCGCCGCATCTGGCGCAGGCTGCTCCAATGACAGTGAATTGTCCCTTATCAATTATCATATAGCTGAGATTAAAGCAAGGAGGTGCTACGCATGTACATGGTAATGCTCGTGCTGGATGTCCCAGAGAAACTGGACGCGGTGCTCGACGCGTGGCAGAGTGCCGGAATCAGCGGCGCGACCATTGCGGAGACGGCGGGCGTCCACCGGCGCCGCGCCCGCCGGCCGCGTGTCCCGACGCCCTACGCCATCGGGAGCCCGGGGCCAATGGGCCACGAAGGCAACTACACCCTCTGGGCCATCGTGCCCGACGAAGAGGCCGTGCGGCGGTGCCTGGCCGAGGCCGAGAGGGTTCTCGGTGACCTGAATGGCCCGGACACGGGCGTGTTGGCAGCCTGGCCCCTCGCAATGGTGAAGGGCGTGCCGCTCAAGCCGGCTGCGGCCGAGGGTGAGGGGGACGCATGGTCTGGCTGATCTTCATCGGCAGCGCAGCGGTGATCGTCCTCGCGGCGACACAACTGGCACGGTTCGGTGATGCCATCGCGGTGCGCACGAAGCTCGGCGGCATGTTTGTCGGCACGCTCCTGCTGGCCGGCGCCACCTCCCTGCCGGAACTGCTGACCACCATCAGCTCCCTGCGCCAGGGGGTGCCGAACCTGGCCGCCGGCAACATGCTGGGCAGCAACATGTTCAACATGTTCATGCTGGCCGTCCTGGACATGCTCTTCCGGCAGGAGCGCATCCTGCGCCGGGTTGCGACGCATCACGCGCTCACCGCCAGCCTGGCAACCCTGCTGATCGGGACGGCCGCTTTCTTCATCCTGGCCGATATCGATGTGAGCATCGGTTGGGTCGGCGCGGACAGCCTGGTGCTGCTCGCGATTTATGTCGCGGCTGTGCAGCAGATTCGTGCAGCCAATCCAGCCGCGGTGGCAGACCCTGTGACTGAGGCCGAGTTGGAGGGCGTGCCCCGCCTGTCGGTGGCGCTGGCCGGATTCTTCGCGGCCGCCGGCGTCCTGGTCCTGGTGACGCCGCAGTTGGTGAGCAGCAGCGCCGAAATAGCCGAGATGACCGGGCTGGGCGCCGGCTTCGTCGGCACGACCCTGGTTGCACTGGTCACATCCCTGCCTGAGCTGGTCACGACCATTGCGGCGGTCCGCATCGGCGCGTTCGATCTGGCCGTCGGCAACCTGTTCGGCAGCAACGCCTTCAACGTGGTGACGCTGAGCCTCAGCGACTTCTTCTTCACGCAGGGCCGCTTCCTGGGCGCCGTCGACCCGGCCTTCGCGCTGGTCGCGCTGCTGGGGCTGATCCTGACGAGCATGGCATTGATCGGCAACCTGGCGCGCATCGAGCGGCGGCTGTTCCTGCTGGAGGCCGACGCCCTGGCCATCCTGGTGGTGTACCTGGGCGGGCTGTGGTTCCTCTATGCGCGGGGGATCGGCGGCTGAGGCGGCGCGGGGGCTGAGGAACGGTGTTCCGCATGCTTCAGCGGCCGAGCGGCCAGAAGAGCAGGATCAGCGGGATGGCGACCAGCGCGACCACGGCCTCCAGCAGCAGCCCCATGCGCCAGTAATCGCCAAACTTGTAGCCGCCCGGCCCCATCACCAATGTGTTCGACTGGTGGCCGATGGGCGTCAGGAACGCGCACGACGCGCCGATGGCGATGGCGATCAGGAACGGGTCCGCCGAGACGCCCAGCCCCTCCGCCAGGCTGAGGCCGATCGGCGCGGTCAGCACGACCGCGGCTGCGTTGTTCACCAGGTCCGACAGGAACATCGTGAAGACCAGGACGATAACCAGCAGCGCGGCCGGCGAAAGCTGACCGGCCAGGCGCAGCAGCCCACCGGCAATCAGTGCCGCGCCGCCGGTCGTCTCCAGCGCCTCGCCCACGGGGATCATCGCGCCCAGCAGGATGATGATGGGCCAGTCGATGCTCGCATAAGCCTCCTGCAGCGAAACGAAGCCGCCCATGAGCAGGACGATGACCGCGAGGACGAAGGCCACCTGCACCGGGACGAGGCCCAGCGCCGAAAGGAGCAGCGCGGCGCCGAAGATGACCAGGGGCGGGACGAGCCGCTGCGGCTGGCCGATGCGCAGCTCGCGCTGGGCCAGCGGCAGGCAGCCCAGCGTCGCCAGCACGTCTTTCGCCGTAGCAGCCGGACACTGCAGGAGCAGCACATCGCCCGCGGCCAGCCGGATGCGGTCGAGCCGCGCGCGCAGGCGCAGGCCCTGCCGCGCAATCGCCAGCAGGTTCACGCCGTGCCGCCGCCTGAGGTCGAGGCTGAACGCGGTCTCGCCCACCAGCAGCGCGTTCGCGGTCACCACCGCTTCCACCAGCATGACCTCATCCGATTCCAGGTCCGCCTGCACGATCTGCTGGCTGCCCACCAGCTCGAGCCGCGCCTTGGCCACCAGGTTTTTCAGGTTCTCGGCGTCCACCTGCAGGATCAGGATGTCGCCCGCCGCGAAGACCGTCGACGGCGGCGGCGGCAACTGCCGCACGCCGTTGCGCACCAGCCCCAGGACGTTGATGCCGTTCTCCACCAGCGTGTTGATGTGCGGCAGCGGCTTGCCGATCAGGCGGGAGTCCTTCGGCAGCCGCACCTCGGTCACGTACTTCTCGATCTCGAACAGGTCGTTGGCCGTGGCCTGGCCGCGGCGCGTGGGAATCAGCCGCCACCCGACCAGCACGATACAGAGCAGCCCGACCAGCGCCACCCCCAGCCCGACCGGCGTGAAGTCGAACATACGGAACGGGGGCGCGCCCGTCTGAGCCCGGAAGGAGGCGGCGATGATGTTCGGCGGGGTGCCGATGAGGGTGGTCATGCCGCCGAGCAGCGAGGCAAAGGCCAGCGGCATAAGAAAGACCGAGGCCGGGATCGCCTTCCGCCGCGCGACCTGGATGGCCACCGGCATGACCAGCGCCAGCGCGCCGATGTTGTTCATGAACGCGGAGAGCGCCGCAACGATGCCGGTGAGCGCGGCCAGTTGCACCGTCACACCGCCCCGGAGGCGCAGCAGCCGCTCGCCCAGCAGGTCCACCACGCCGGAGTTCTGCAGGCCGCGGCTGATGACGAGCACCGCGGCCACGGTGATGACGGCCGCGTTGCTGAAGCCGCTGAAGACCCGCTCGGCCGGAATCAGGCCGGCCAGCGCAACGATCATCAGCGCGAGCAGGGCCACCACGTCATAGCGCCAGCGCCCCGTGACGAACAGCACCAAGGTCAACAGGAGGACACCGAAGATGATACCCTGTTGGATGGACATGGCTGTGCCCCTCAGGCGGCAAGCGAGCGGAAGTCCGGCACCGTGTGGAAGGTAATCAGGTTCCCGTTGTGCGCGTTCGCGGCCCGTGCATCGCCGGAGCGCGCGAGCACGTGCAGGTCCGCGCCGTCGATGACCATGCTGGCATAGTGCCGCGCCTGTCGCGGGCTGTCCCCCACGGCCACCAGCCCGGCAAAGCACCAGTCGATGCAGTTGCGGGAATAGTGGAGCTGGAGCCGGTGCCGCTCGTTGTTCGGCAGCCCATACCGGTCCGCGGGCAGCCGGTCCGCGCGGGTCATGCTGTCCGTGGCCTGCGAGCTGAGGAGCCAGTACAGCGCGGTCGCCTCGTCGTACAGGATGTGGAACTTCATCTGGCCGCCCGGACACGGCACCAGCACGACCGTCTGGCCCGACGGCGCGGCCTCCGCCAGCGTCAGCAGCGACCCGTCCTCCTGCTCTACCACCTTCGCGATCGCGGCGTAGCCTGTCCCGCCCGTGTGGCAGCGGGCCCACAGGTGGAACGTGCGGCCCGCGGGGTCGTACCAGGTGTGGTCGGGGTCGACGAACTGCACGACGTTGGTCTCCAGCCAGCCGATCGGCGCGGACGACCGGCCCGGCGCAACCGTGACGGGCTCGGAGCGCCGCGACTCGAAGAACGGCACGGCCACATACCTGAGTTCCTCCGTGCGCACGAGGTCCCGGAAGGCCACGGGGTTGGCGCAGGTCCAGTTCTCCCGCCGGGTCAGGTCCGCGTCGACGCGGCCGCGCATCAGAATGGGCGCCAGCACCGAGGGCGTCCAGCCCCGGACATCGGTGTAGAGCAACCGCTCCATCACCAGGTAGACGTGGCCGCGGGCATAGTGCACGTTGCACGGCGCCTGGTGCCAGGTTTCGCCCGCCGTCAGCCGGACCGCCGGCCCCCAGCTCGCGCCGTCGTCGTCCGAGCGCATGACGACCAGGTCGCCGTCCTGCCCGAGGATGTAGACGGACGCGCCGGCGACGAAGGGCCGGGCGTGCCAGAACGGGAAGTCCGCACGCCAGGTCCAGGTGCGGCCGTGATCATCCGATGTGAAGACCTTGCCCTGGTTGTGCAGGCCCATGTCGCCCGTGCGTGCCTTGGGCCCGGGGAGCCCGGCGACGCCGGGCCCGCCGATATCGAGCGTGGCGACCAGCCGCCCGCCCGCGCAGCGGCAGATGCCGGGGCTGTAGCAGAACACCGCCGCCGGGTCGGGCGACTCGTAGACCGTGATGTAGTGGTTCGCGAGGGGTGCGGGCATGTCCGGCTCCTGAGCGTGTCGAATCTGACAAAGGACACCAGGCAGTATATCATGGCGGTGATGTGGTGCAGATGTCGCGGAACGAGCGGCAGACTGCCAGCCAGGAGACAGGGATGAACGACACATTCGATGTGATTGTCGCCGGCGGCGGGGTGGCAGGCGTGACGGCGGCCGCTGCCGCCGCGCGCAACGGGGCGCGCACGCTGCTGATCGAGCGCCACAACTGCCTCGGCGGCAGCCTGACCTCGGGCTCCGTCGGACCCATGATGACGTTTAGCGACGGCCTCAGCCGCCAGGTGATCGCGGGCCTGGCCCAGGAGATCGTGGACCGGCTGGTCGCGCTCGATGCCTCGCCGGGCCACATTCCCGACACCTCCGGCTACACAGCCACCATCACCCCCTTCGATCCCGAGGCGCTGAAACTGGTGGCCCAGCGGCTGGTGCTCGAGGCAGGCGCGCAGGTCCTCTTGCAGACCTGGATCACCGGCGTGCTGCAGGAGGGCCAGGCGGTCAATGGGCTCGAGGTGGAGAACAAGGGCGGGCGCAGCACCCTCCGCGCCCGCGTGGTCATCGACGCCACCGGCGACGCGGATGTGGCGGCCCGTGCGGGCGCGCCCTTCGTCGTCGGCCGGCCCGCAGACGGCCTCACGCAGCCGGCCAGCCTGATGTTCCGCGTCACCGGCTTCGATCCCGCTCCCCTGCGCGCCTACGCGCACGCACATCCTGAAGACCTGCGCCTCGCTGCAGCAGGCCCGGACGGGTACGATCGGGAACGGCTCCTCGCCGTTTGCGGCTTCCAGCGCCAGCTCCGTGCAGCGCAGGAACGGGGCGAGCTGCACCTGGAGCGCGACCAGGTGCTCTTCTTCAACACGGACCAGCCCGACCAGCTCTTCATCAATATGAGCCGGATCACGCGGCTCGACCCCCTGGATCCCTGGTCGCTAAGCCGGGCCGAGATGGCCGCGCGCGAGCAGGTCTTCGAGATCCTGCGCTTCCTACGCCGGCACATCCCCGGGTGTGCCGGGCTGCGGCTGATGGCTACGGGAGCGCAGCTGGGACTGCGGGAGAGCCGGCGCATCGTGGGCGCCTACATCCTCACCGGCGAGGACTGCGTCCAGGCCCGCCGCTTCCCGGATGCCATCGCCCGAAGCGCTTACCCGATCGATATCCACCAGCCGGATGGCCGCGGCAACGTGGACCTGTTCCTGCCGCCCGGCGAGACGTACGACATCCCGTATCGCTGCCTGCTGCCGCGCGACCTGGACGGCCTGCTCGTGACCGGCCGCTGCATCTCCACGGATCACTGGGCGCACGGCAGCACGCGCGTCTCGCCCACCTGCATGGCCCTCGGGCAGGCGGCCGGCGCCGCGGCCGCGCTCGCCGTGCAGGCAGGCGTGCAGCCCAGACAGGTCGACGTTGAGGCGCTGCGCGGCCGGCTCTTGAGCCAGGGCGCCAGCCTGAACTAACGACAACCGCGGAATACGCAGAGCACGCCGAAGGATGATTCAAGATCCATGCCAACCGTCGAACCCGCACCCCTGCTCTGCAAGCCCGACTTCCCCGAAGCCGCCGCGCGCTGGGAGGCCTACCTCGCCGGCGACCTCATCGACCGCCCCGTCGTCTGCGTGACCGCGCCGCGGCCGGGCGCCGCCGTCCCCGCGCCCTGGCAGCACTACGGCTACCGGGAGCGGGTGTTCGACGACATCGACGGCCTGCTCGACCGGGTCCTGGCACACGCCGAGGCCACGTTCTACGGCGGGGAGGCCATCCCCGCGTTCATGCCCAGCATTGCGGCCGACGAGATCGCCGTCTTCACGAGTGCGGAGCTGCGCTGGAGCCCCGACTCGCCCGACACGAACTGGGCCGTGCCCTACGTGGAGAACTGGGAGGCCGCGCTGCCGCTGCGCCTGCACGAGGAGAGCCCCATGTGGCAGCGAATGCTCGCGCTGGTGCGCCGCGCGGCGGAGCGGCTGGCCGGCCGGATGCTCATCCAGCCCCTCGACTGGCACACGAACATGGACCTGCTGTCGGCCATCCGCGGGCCGCAGCGCCTGTGCCTGGACGTGGTGGAGCGGCCCGAGCTGATCGACCGCGCGATGGCCAGCGCCCGCAGCCTGTTCCCCGTCCTCTGGGACGCCATCCGCACCGCCGGCAGCATGGACGAGCGGGGCTACACGCAGGGGCTCTACTCGCCGGCCGGCACCTCGAACCTCGCGTGCGACTTCGCCGCGCTCATCGGCCCGCGCATGTTCCGCCGCTGGGTGCTGCCCGCGCTGGAGGAAGAGGCCGCGCTCGTCGGGCACGCGTACTTCCACTGGGATGGCCCGGACGCACTCAAGCACATGCCCGACCTCCTCGCCAGCCCGTACTTCCACACCATCGGGTACGTGCCCGGCAAGATCGCCGTGGATGGCAGCGGCGACCGGCATCCACGCTATATCGAAATGTACAAGACCCTCCAGGCCGCGGGCAAGTCCGTCCATGTCTGGGGCACGCCCGACGAGCTGATGTACATGCACCGCCGCCTGCGGCCGGAGAAGACTCTTTACACTACGAGCGTCGCCAGTCAGACGGAGGCCGAGGCGCTGCTGGACTGGTTTGCCAGGCATACGTAGTAGCCTAAACCTATTCAGAGCGAGTACCGCTGTCAGAACTGAGACAGAATTGACGGGATTGACGGGATTACTCCTGTAAATCCTCCTGTAAATCCTGTCAATCCTGTCCAGAATCGCCTATGGTTGTCACATTGGACTGTATATAGTAGTGCGCCACGCTGATTTTGAGGAACTTAGCGCAGCCCCTTGTGGGTGTAGCCGCGTGGGCGTGCGAGCGGGCACAAGGCCCTATGCTACGTGATATCCTGCGCGCGTCCCGCCAGTTAGCCCCCAACTGAATCGGCCAGTTGGCCTACGAATAACTCGTCCACCTGCCCCATGCGCACGTGCATGCCCAGGTGTAAGCTACAGGCAAACATCAACCAAACATCAACCCGGTCGATCCGACCGGCGGAGCGAGAAACCGCACAGGAGGCTTGCGATGTTTGCCCTGTACGATCTGGACACAGCCATGAACGAGTATGAGCAAAAGCTGCGCACGGCGGAAGAAGGCCGGCAGGCCCGAAAGTTCGAGCAGGACTACGCCCGGAAGCTCGCGCGGCAGGTCGCCCGGTTGGCCGGGCTGCTGCTGACCGCCCTGGGTCTCAAATAAGCCCGTATACTGCACAGGGTTGGCGCCGGAGTCGGGGCCCGGCCGGATAGCGGCGGCACACATCGCCGCCCAAGCCGGCCAATGCCCCGGCTCCTGCGTTAAGATCCTTGCCATCCGGCCCCAGGGCGGTTTCATAGTGCGCCAGGTGAACCCGCCTGGCAACTGAAGTTGCGGCTACCCTTGCGAAGTCTGCCTACGCAGACTGGAACTAACCGGCGTAGGCCGGTTTCGTAGGGGTAGCCGCAGTTTCAACTGCCAGGTGGAAGGCCCGATTGCAACATGACTTCGCCCTGATCCGGCCCACATGCCGTTTGACGCCCCACATCCCCCGATATTATACTGGCATGGCCGGCCAACAACAGCGCGCGACTGCTGGTCGCGTTCCTGGAAGCCTGGCCGGCCAAGTGAGGCAACTGTGACAGCCATCAGCCTGCGCCCGGCCGACCCGGACCGCGATTTCGCTCAGCTCGCCGCGTGGTTCACCATCCTGGAGGATGATACCAACACGGAGACGAGCCTCAGGGAATACTACGGCAAGGAGCAGGGGCGGATCACGCACCAGGTTGCGGAGGCCGGGCCTGGCGAACTGCTGGGCTTCTACTGGGCCACCCGCGACTGGGCGCAGCCGGACCTGGCCGCCTGCGTGCTCTACGTCAGCCCGGAGCAGCGCGGCCGCGGCATAGGGCGCCGGCTTTATGCGGACCTGCTGGCCGCCATGACTGCCGCACAAGTCGGCCGGCTGCGGGTCAGCATCAACGATGCATGTCCTGAGGACCGCGCCTTTGCTGAGCGTCGCGGCTTTGCCGAGCACTCGCGCTCGATCGCCATGCGCCTGGACCTCGCCGGGTTCGATGACCGGCCGTACGATGCGGTCATCGCCCGGCTCCAGGCCGAGGGCTTCGAGTTCACCTCAATGGCCGCGCTGGGCAACACCGAAGAGGCCCAGCGCCGGCTCTACGAGCTCAACGAGACCACCAGCATGGAGACACCCGGCACGGATGGCGCCCCCTCCTGGACCTCATTCGAGGACTTCCAGGGCAGCGTGTGCCAGGCCGCCTGGTACCGGCCCGACGGGCAAATGGTGGTCATCGACACCGCGACGGGCGTCTGGGCTGCCATGAGCGCCATCTCCCGCTTCGACGACTACGCGTACAACCTCCACACCGGCGTGGACCGGCGCTATCGCGGGCGCAAGCTGGCGCAGGCCGTCAAGGTACTGGCGTTGCGTTACGCCCGCGAGGTGCTCGGCGTTGCCACGGTCCGCACCCATCACAACAGCCGGAACGCGCCGATGATCGCCATCGACCGCAAGTTCGGCTACGTCGAGACCGCCGGCAGCGCGCTGCTGGAGAAGGTGCTGACCGCGCCAGGAGTTCACTGACCACAGGGGGCAAGAGGCATCCCATGATCGACCAGCCCATCCTCCATACGCCGCGCCTCCTGCTGCGGCCGTTCACCCTGGCCGACGCGGCGGCCGTGCAGCGGCTGGCCGGCGCGCGGGAGATCGCATCCACGACGGCCGTCATCCCGCATCCGTACGAGGACGGCATGGCCGAGGAATGGATCAGCACTCACGCGCCCGCGCTGGCGGAAGGCAGGAGCATCACCTACGCCATCACCCTTACGGAGACGGGCGAGCTCTGCGGCGCTATCGGCCTGTCCCTCACCCCGGAACACCAGCGCGCAGAGCTGGGCTACTGGGTCGGCGTCCCCTACTGGGGCCGGGGCTACTGCACCGAGGCCGCGCTGGCCGTGCGGGACCTCGGCTTCCGCGAGCTCGGCTTGCACCGCATCGAAGCCGTCCACCTGACGCGCAACCCCGCATCCGGCCGGGTCATGCAGAAGATCGGCATGCGCCACGAGGGCACGCTACGGGAGCACATGCTGAAATGGGGTGTGTTCGATCCGGTGGAGTACTACGGCATCCTGCGCAGCGAGTGGGAGGCGAGCGTATCCGGACAGCGACAGGAGGAAACCCCATGACTGGCACTGCACCGCATGCAGACTACTATCCCCCGCCGGAATCGCAGGGCGGCTGGCGCAGGGCGGATGAACCGGACGCGGCGCGCACCAGGGCCGGGGTGGACCTGGCGCGGCTTGCAGCCGCGCGCGCATGGAATGTGCAGTTCGGCGTGCCCACCTCGCTGGTCATCATCCGCCGGGGCTACCTGGTGGCCGAGTGGCACGAGCACGGCGCGGACGCGCGGACGCGCTACAACATCCACTCGTGCAGCAAGTCCTTCACCGGCACGGCGTACGGCATCCTGTTCGAGATGGCGCGGCGCGGCGAGCTGCCCGGCGACATCGGGCTCGACACGCCGGCTTACGCCCACATCCCGGAGGGCTACCCGCTCAGCGACGGGCGCAAAGCGCAGATTACGCTGCGCCACCTGCTGTCGATGAGCTCGAACATCCCGGGAGAGGACGCGGGCCTGTACGGCGTGCAAACCGCCGCAGACGTCAACCCGTTCGAAGCCGCGCTGGGCCACCAACCGCTCAACCAGACCCGGCGCGGCCCGGCCGGCGACCTCTGGGCCGGTAAGCTCACGGGCGCGCCGGGCACGCGCTGGGAATACAGCGACCCCGGTTTCGCGCACCTGGCGCTCGCGTTCCGGCACATCGCGGGACAGGAGCTGGCAGCCTTCATGCAGGCGCGCGTCATCGGCCCCACCGGCATCGAGCGCCTCACCTGGGACGTCATGGGGCTCGACGACAGTCGCACCGGCGTCCATACGATGCCCTTCTCCGGCGTCCACATGACTGCGCGGGAGCTGGCCCGCTTCGGGTACCTGATGCTGCGCCGCGGCCGGTGGGCGGGCCGCGAGCTTGTTCCCGCGTGGTGGCTGGACCTGTGCACGCGCACATCGCAGTCGATGAATCTGCGCTACGGGCTGACTTGGTGGGTCAACACCGCGGGCACGCTCTGGCCCATGGCCCCGCGCGATGCGTTCAGCGCGCTGGGCTACAACATGAATATGTGTGCGGTGATCCCCTCGCTCGACCTCGTGGTCGTGCGGACCGGGCTGGGCCCGACCGACAGCGCGGAAAACATCACCCCGCCGCTCTTCGCCGCGATCATGGAGAGCCTGATAAGCGAAGACGGCGTTTGACATTTCGCCTTCCGGCTGGTATCATCCACCTTCGTTTCGATGTATTGATGGGTATGTAAGCATTAATTGTCGATTGGCGGTTGTAATGGTGGTTGTTCCGGCTCAAGCCGCGGCCCTGCATTCCTGGTCGCACGATAGAGATACGTTACGCCAGCCGCGGTCGACGCGCGCTGGCGTTTTCGCGTGCAGATCCGGCGGCTCGTAAGCCGAAACTTAACCGGACGCTTGTACACTCTGGAACAGACGATGCAACTCCAAGGCTCGCGCTCGTCGTAGCATTTGCTCCGGCGCGGCACATACGCAGGCTATGGCCGGTTCCCGCAAGGGGACCGGCACGGCGGAGCCTGCCCGGGTGCCGCGCCGCTCACAATGTCCAGGATCTCAATTGCCGAAATCCGAAGCCGGTCTCGCGCTCTATCTCGGCCGTCAGGCCAGCAGCCTGCCGCGCTACGTGCTCGAACAACTGCTGTATGCCCTCGCCGGCTGGATTCCGACGGTCATCGGGATCGGCGTCCGGGCGATCCTGTACCGCCTGATCCTGCGCATGGACGGCATCGCAGCCATCGAGAGCGGCGTGCGGCTGCGCTTTGCGGACCGCATCCGCCTTGGCCGGAACGTCTATCTGGACCACGGGGTCTACCTGCACGCCTGCCCTGCGGGCATCGAGATCGGCGACCGCTCCTTCGTCATGCACAACGCGGTGCTGCACGTCTACAACTTCCGGGACCTGCCGCACGCCTTCATCCGCATCGGCCGCGACAGCCTGATCGGGGAGATGAACGTGCTGCGCGGACAGGGCGGCATCACGGTGGGCGACCGGGTCTATACCGCGCCGCTCGTCCAGATGCTCGCGGTCAACCACGTCTACGATGACCCATCCCGCCCGATGGTCGACCAGGGCATCACTGCGCAAGGCATCACGGTCGAGGACGACGTCTGGATCGGCGCCGGTGCGATCATCACGGACGGCGTGTGCATCGGCCGCGGGGCCGTCGTCGCAGCCGGCGCAGTCGTCACCGCTGACGTGCCGCCCCACACGGTCGTCGGCGGCATTCCGGCCCGTATCCTGAAACACATCGAGCCCGGCGCCCCCGGCGCGCGCCGCGCTGAGATCCACTATTAATAGGACGCTGATTGGACTGATTGAACTGATCTTGATGATTTCTTTTTAGTCTCTTTTGATCAGTCCAATCAGTTCAATCAGTGTCCCATTCTTGAGCAAAGAAATCATGAAAATCAGTCTAATCAGGGCCAACCAAGGGTTGGCACGTGATCAGTGTTCCATTCCGCCACACCAACTCGAGGACCAGTCCATGAGCACACTTTCTGTCGTAATACCAGCCTATAACGAAGAAGACGGCATCCAGCCGGTCATGCGCCGCGTCCTCGCGGTCGCCCCTGAGCTGGCCCGGATGGGGATCGAACTCGAGCTCATCGTCGTGGATGACGGCTCGGCAGACCGGACGGCAGCGCTGGTGGCCGCGGAGCCGGGCGTGCGCCTCCTGTCCCACCGGTACAACGGCGGCTATGGCGCGGCGCTCAAGACCGGGTTCGCGGCCGCGCGCGGCGAGTGGATCGGGTTCCTCGATGCGGACGGCACTTACCCGCCGGAGCACTTTCCCGCGCTCTGCCGCGCGGGCATCGAGCAGGACGCCGATATCGTGATCGGCTCCCGCATGGCCGGCGCAGAGAGCCAGATGCCGAAGGTGCGGCGGCTGGGCAATTTCATCTTCGCCAACCTGGTCAGCCTGGTGAGCGCGCAGCGGATCACCGACTCGGCCAGCGGCATGCGCGTGTTCCGGAAGTCGGTCCTGGAGCGCGTCTATCCGCTGCCCGACGGCTTGAACCTGACGCCCGTGATGAGCACCCGCGCGCTGCACGAGGGCCTGCGGATGGTCGAGGTCGCCATCCCCTACAGCGAACGTGCGGGCCGCTCGAAGCTGAGCGTCGTCCGCGATGGGATGCGCTTCGCCCAATCCATCGTCTGGACCGCGCTGACCTACAACCCGGCCCGGCAGCTCGGCATGGCCGGGCTCGTCATGCTCGCCTTCACCGTCGCGGTGGGCCTCTGGCTGGTCGCGCAGCGCGTGCAGGGTGTCACCGACCTGTCGCCCCTGGGCGTCTTCCTGCTCTTCACCGCGGCCGTGCTGGGCGTGGCCGGCGTCAGCATCTTTGCGCTCGGCGCGATGTTCAACTACCTGGTCGCGCTCTTCTACAAGCGGCCCATCCGCCAGGGCCTGTTCGGCCAGCCGCTCTTCCGCGTGCCGCTGGAGCGGCAGTTCGGCTGGATGGGCCTCGTGCTCATCGCAGGGGGCCTCTTCGTCGCGATCGTGACGCTCGTCCTGGGCTCGAACGGCTGGCCCATGACGCGGCTCTGGTTCTGGCTCCTGCTCGCGGCCATGAGCGCGCTCGTCGGCCTGCAACTCACCATTAGCTGGTTCATCATGCGCGCGCTCGCCGAGCTCAGCCAGCGCGAGCACCTCGTCGCCGGCGACATGGCCGGCCGCGAGATAACCGAACCTGTTCTTCCATCTTCCATCTTCAATCTTAAATCGTCCTGAGGTGTTCCGTGACAGACTTCACCGAACTCAAGCCTGAATTGCGCGCCAACCTGGGCACGCGGCGCATCCCGCCGCTCCCGGCTGCGCGCTTCCCGGACGCCGGTGCAGCCGTCCAAACCCTGACCTCCTCCACGCGGCCCGCGGGCAGCGTGGACATCCTGCTCGTCAATCCGCCCACGCCGGATGGCGGCATCTGGATCCGCAGCCAGCACCGCGTGGGCCGCCGCAGCCGGGAGAACATGATCTGGCCCCAGGTCAGCCTCGCGCAACTGGCCGCGATCCTCATGCCCGACTACACGGTCGAAGTGATCGACGCCAATGCCCTGCGCATGGGCTGGCCCGAATTCGAGAAGCTGCTCGAAGAGAAGCGGCCCAAGTATTACCTGACCCAGGTCACCGCGCCGAGCCTGCGCAACGATATGTACGGCGTCTTCCTCGCTAAGGCCCTCGGCGCGCGCACGATCGCCTTCGGCACGCACGTCACGCCGCTCACGCTCGAAACCATGCGCCCCTTCCCCGCGCTCGATTTCATCCTGCGCGGCGAGCCGGAGATGACCCTCCGCGAGCTGCTCGACACCTTCGAAGGCAAGACCCCCTCCGACCCGCGCGTCGCGAAGATGCTCGACGATACACGAGTGCAGATTGAAGATGCGCGAAGCGGAGCTTCGCCCAGATTGCAGATTGCTGCTCCTCAGGAAACTGTGGGCAATGGCAACCAATCGAATCTTCAATCTTCAATCTTCAATCTTGAATCGATCGCCGGCCTCGCCTGGCGCGACAACGGCGAGATCGTCATCAACCCCGACCGGCCCTTCATCGCGTCGCTCGATGACCTGCCCATGCCGAAGCACGAGCTGCTGCCGCTCGACCGCCAGCGGATGCCGATGATCAAGGGGCCGTTCACCTTCATCGTCACCAGCCGCGGCTGCCCCGCGGGGTGCAAGTACTGCATCAAGCACGTCAGCTACCAGACCAGCGTGCGCGTGCGCTCGCCCCAGCTCATCTTCGAGGAGCTGCAATACCTGGCGACCCTCGGCATCCACCACGTCCATATGTACGCGGACCTCTTCACGGTCAACCGCGCGCAGGTCGTCGACCTCTGCCGGCTCATCATCGATGCGGGCCTCAAGGTGAGCTGGACCTGCAACAGCCGCGTGGATTATGTCGATGAGGAGATGCTGCAGCTCATGGGCCAGGCCGGCTGCTGGTACATTTCCTGGGGCATCGAGAGCGCGAACGAGCAGATTCTCAAGCGCGCCCACAAGGGCTACAAGAAGGAGCAGGCGTTTCGGGCGCTGAAGTGGGCGAAGGCCGCGGGCATCAACAACTGGGGCTACTTCATCATCGGCCTGCCCGGCGAGACCGAGGAATCCATCCAGGAGACCATCAAGTACGCGAAGGAGCTGCCGCTCGATATCGCGCTGTTCCACATCGCCGCGCCCTATCCCGGCACGCCCTTCTTCTACGAGGTCGTGCAGAACAACTGGTTCCGCCCCGGCACGAACTGGGAGGAGGTGGACATGGACCAGTCCACCGTGCTGGACTACGGCGACCTGACCGCAGAGCGGCTCGAATACTGGCAGAAGCGCGCGACGCGCGAGTGGTCGCTGCGCCCCGGCCCCATGCTGACCTTCATCAAGGGCCTCAATAGCTGGGAAGGTTTCAAGAGCGCCGTCAGTGTCGGCTTCCAGACCCTCAAGTTCATCCGCAGTTGATGCCCTGCCCGCGAAGCATCCCGAGAAGCATCCTGAGCGGATGGGCGTCGCCGTGCGACGCACGCAGTCGAAGGGGCATCCTGAGCGGATGGGCGTCGCCGTGCGACGCACGCAGTCGAAGGGGCATCCTGAGCGGAGTTCCGCCCGCAGTTGGGGCGGAACGCAGTCGAAGGAGCTTCTTTCCCAGGGGTTGCATCCTTCGACTACGGACTGGCGCCCTCCGCTCAGGATGCTCCGCAGCTCCCGTACAGGCGTGCCCATGCTGACGCCGCGCGCCGCCACGGGCAATCCGCTCCTGCGCGAGCTCCTCGGCTACGGCGAGCTCGCGGCCGCGCTGCTCGCGGGAGCCCTGTGGTACCTCTATCCCGGCATCGGCCTGCGGCCGCTGCTCCTGGTCGCGGTCGTCTGGCTGGTCGGCCTGGCCGGTCACCGGCTCGGCGCGTGGACCTACCGCCTGCGCACGCCCCTCGACCTGCCGCTGGCGCTCTTCGTGGCAACTGCCGCGGTCGGCCTGTGGGCCGCCTATCATCGCGACTCCGCGACCGCGTACCAGCCCTTCGACAACGCGGTCGGCTGGCAGAAGCTGGGGCTGATCCTGGCCGCGGTGCTGATTTACTATGCCCTCGCCCACCTGCCCGCGCGGCGCAGCCTCTGGATCGCGGTTGCCGGCATCAGCCTGGCCGGTGCAGGGGCCGCGCTCTACTTCATGCTCTCGCACGATTTCGCCGCGGGCACCGTGAAGCTCGCGTTCGTGCAGCAGCTCGGCCTGCGCATCCAGGCCGCGCGGCCCGCGCTGGGCCTGCACCAGTTCGGCCCCAACCAGGTCGGCAGCGTGACCGCAATGGCCTTCCCGCTCGCGCTCCAGCTCGTGCTGGCCGCGTGGTCGCTGCGCACCGGCGCCGCCGCCAGTCGCATGCTGTTCGCTATTGCCCTGGTCGGGTCGCTGGCGCTGCCGGCGCTGATCGGGTTCGGCCTGCTGCTGACCGTCTCGCGCGGGGCGTGGCTGGCGCTCGCTGCGGCGCTGTCCGCCTGGGCCGCGGTCTCGCTGGCGGCGCGCGCTGCCGCAGGCTGGAACGCCCGCCATCCTGAACGGACTCTCCGGCCCGCCGAGCTGCTGGTGATCCCCGCGATCATGGCGCTGCTCCTGCTCCTGCTGGCGCGGCCGCTCGTGGTCTCCTTCCTGCAGGGCTTCCTCGGGCCGGGCATCAACCGCCTGGAGCTCATGCGCCTGTCGACTCTGCTGATCCGCGACTACCCGTTCACCGGCGTCGGCCTGGGCACCTATCCGGTCGTGTTCTCGCTCTATGTGCTGCTCATCCACGTGCCCTTCATCGGCAGCCCGCACAACCTCTACATCGAGCTCGCGGTCGAGCAGGGCATCTTCGGCCTGCTCGCGTGGCTCGCCGTCGTCGCGGTCACGTTGGTGCTCGCCTGGCGCGCATGGCGTGTGATGTCACCGGGCACGCAGGTCAGCAATGCGGCCGCGTTTGAAGGTGGGGGCGCAGCCATCGCGAATACACGAATCGACCCGCGAATAAGCGAATCTGCCCCGGACGGCGAGCCTCATTCGCGTATTCGTGGCGCGCCCGCCGGCGCATTCGATGATTCGCGAGGGCCGCACCCCGCCGATGCCGCCAATCGACCCGCCGCGACCGGCCTCCCGCTCGGCGGCGCCGCCGCCATGCTGCTCGTCCTGCTGCTCCACGGCCTCGTCGACGACCCGCTCTACGCCCGCCGCGTTGCCCTGCTGCTCTTCCTGGCCCCCATGGGCCTCATCGTCGCCGCGTGGCAGTTGAGCCGGACCAGCCCGGAGTCCGACTTCGCGCTTCGCGACCTTCGCGCTTCGCGCACTTCGCCGCCTTCGCGCCTTCGTGTTCCAGCCCTTCGCGCCTTCGCGGTTCCCGTCCTCGCCCTCGTCCTCATCGTCGCCCTCGTCGCGTTCCGCACCCCGCTGACCGCCGCGTGGCACGCCAACCTGGGCGCGCTCGCGCAGACCCGTGCGGAGCTGGCCGTCTACGACCCGCAGAACTTCGGCGACCCGACGATCGACGAGGCACGCCGCCGCGTGGACACATCCGAGGCCGAGGCGCACTTCCGCACTGCGCTGGCGCTCGCGCCCGATCAGCCGGCCGCAGCGACCCGGCTCAGCCTGCTCGCCCGCGCGCGCGGCGATTACGGGGCCGCGCTCGCCCTGCTGGCGCCGCTGGTCGCAGCGGGCGCCGACGACCGGGTGACGCGCCTCCTCTACGGCGATGCGCTCGTCGCGAACGGCGAGGTGGCCGCGGCCGCAGCCGTCGTCGACGGCCTGCCCTTTGCGCGTTCCCGCCTGCTCGGCCAGGCATGGGAATACCAGGCGCTGCTTGACGACGCCCAACGCGCGGCCTGGGCCAACGAGGCCGCCGCCCTCGTGACCGACGACACCGCACCGCCTGTCCCGGAGCTCGGAGCGCCGTGACGATGCCCGCGCACTCCGTTGCAGTCGTGCCGCGGCCAACCTCGGTGGTCGCGCTCTCCATCCCCGAGCTGGCTGCCCGGGCGCGTTTCACGCTGAGGGCGGCGAGCGAGCACCCTGAGCGGAGCGGCCGGCCAAGCAAAGCTTGGCTGGGAAGCGTAGTCGAAGGGGCGGCTGCGTCAGGACATCCTTCGACTGACCTTGAGCCGTCGGCAGCGATGGGCCGTCCACCCGCTCAGGATGCTCGCACCTCCGAGTTGGAGCGCGCCCTGGCTGCTGTCGCCATCCTCGCCGGCGTGCTGCTGCGGCTGTGGAACCTCGGCGCGTGGAGCCTGTGGGGCGATGAAGTTGCATCCACCAACCTGGCCGCCGCGCCGGTATCCGTCATCCTGGCACGCGCGACCGACCTGTACCCGCCGCTCTACTCGCTCTTCCTGCACTTCTGGCAGGGACTCGGTTCCAGCGAAGCCTTGCTTCAGGGCGAAGTTTTACTTCGCACACCTTCCGCGCTGGCGGGCATCGCCACGGTCGGCTGCGTGGCCTGGGTCGCGCTCCAGCTCGACATCCCGCACCGCCGCACGGTTGCGCTCAGCGCGGCCGCGCTGCTGGCGCTGTCGCCGCTGCACCTCTGGTACTCGCGCGAGGCCCGCATGTACGCGCCCGCGGCCCTCTTTGCCACCGTCGCGGCCGCGTGCTACCTGGGGATGCTGAAGCAGGCGGCATCTGGACCACGAAGGCTTGGAACACGAAGCCGCGAAGACGGCGAAGAACACGAAGCACGAAGCGCGCGAAGTCTGGTGGGCAGCCGTCTTCGCGTCCTTCGCGCTTCGCGCGCTTCAGATGCTTCGCGCCTTCGTGTTCCAAACCTTCGTGTTCCAAATCGCGCCGCACTTTACGCGCCCGCTTACGTCATCTTCATGCTCCTGGGCATGTACACCGCCTACGCCAACGTCCTGCTCTGGCTCGCCGGCCTGATCGCCGCACCCGTGTTGGCCCGCGCGCTCTACGCCGCGCCCGCCCTGCCGCGGCGCTACTGGCTGGCCCAGGCTGTCGTCGCGCTCGGCTTTGCACCCTACCTGCCCATCGTCGCCGCGCAGGTCAGCTACGGCAACTTCGGCTTCCTGGCCGAGCGGATCGGCCTCGCAGCGGGAGATCCTGCCGCCGCCGGCAGCCTCGGCGCCGTCGTCGTCCTGGCCCTGCTCGCCGCCGTCATCCTGGCCCTCGCAGCCTTCGCCGCTGCCCGCCGCCCGTCGCTCGTCGCCCGTTCATCCATCATCGCCCACCGTCCGCCGTCTCATAATCTTCAATCTTCAATCTTCAATCTTCAATCCGTGATCGTCGTCGCCTTCGCCCTCCTGACCGTCCTCGGCGCGATCCCGCGCGGCCTGTCCATCAAGCGCCAGTTGCTCGTCTTCTGGCCCTTTGCGATCCTTGCCGTCGCGGTACTCCTCACCCCCCGGCCCCCTCTCCTGGGCGCCGGTGCGAACCTCCGGTTCGCCCAGCCGGTGCCCAGGAGAGGGGGAGATAGGGGTGAGGTCCCGCCGCGGGCTCACCTGGGGACTGCCGGCCTCCTGGTCATCCCACTGGCCCTGTCGCTCGCGCTGTGCGCCGTCATGCTGGCCGGCGGCCCGTTCGAGGACTGGCGCGGGGCCGCAGCATACGTGACCTCCACCGCGCCGCACGCGGCCGTCTACCTGCAATCGGCCTGGTCCCGCGACGCGTTTGCGCACTACTATCGCGGGAACGGCCCGCTCTATGCCCCGCCGGCGGCGCGCGGCGGGCGGCCGGGGACATGGGCGACGCAGCCGCCCGAGGTGCCCCCGGCATCCCCAGCCGGCGCTGTGCTCGTGGTCAACGCCCACCCATCGCTGGCGTACGAGGTCGACCCGCTCCTTGCGTGGCTCGCGGCCCGGGGCCAATCCCCCGGCCCGACCCACCCGTTCCCGCGGTACCTGTCAGTCGCGGGAACGATTGAGGATTGAGGATTGCAGATTGCAGATTGAAGATTGCTGGACGATTGCGCCTGACGGCTGGGAACTACAGATCAAAGAAAATGAAAAAGATCATAAAAATCAGTCCAATCAGCGTCATCAGCGTTCTATTCTTCCGTAGGAATGTAGACTAACCATGCCAGAACACATCCTCCTCACCGGCGGGGCCGGGTTCATCGGCTCGCACATCGTCGATGCCTTCCTCGCGGCGGGCCACTCGGTGGCCGTCGTCGATAACCTGTCCACCGGCAAGCGCGCCAACCTGAACCCCGCGGCCCGCTTCTATGAGACGGATATCCGTGACGCCGCGGCCCTCATGGACCTGTTTGCCGCCGAGCGCCCGACGATCGTGTGCCACCAGGCTGCGCTGGCCGACGTGCGCGGCAGCCTGCGCGAGCCGGTTGCCTATGCGAAGACGAACATCATCGGCACGCTCAACCTGCTCGAGGCCGGCCGCGCGGCGGGCACGGTCCGCCGGTTCCTCTTCGCGTCGACCGGCGGCGCGGTCTACGGCGAGCCGGAGGAGCTGCCCGCGACCGAGACCTGCCCGCCGCACCCGCTGGACCCGTACGGCGCGACCAAGCTGGCCGCGGAGCACATGCTCTTCACCTACCACCACAACTACGGCCTGCCATGCACCATCCTGCGCTATGGCAACGTCTACGGCCCGCGGCAGGACCCATCGGGCGAGGCGGGCGTCGTCGCCATCTTCGCCGGCGCGATGCTGGCGGGCCGGCCTGCGACCATCTCCGGCGACGGCCAACAGTCGCGCGACTTCGTCTACGTCGGCGACGTAGCCCGCGCCAACCTACTCGCGCTCGACGCAGGGCCGGCCTCGGGCTTCGGCATCTACAATATCGGCGCCGGCGTGCCCGTGGACATCAACACGCTCTTCGACCGGCTCGCAGCCTTGACTGGCTACACGCAGGGCCAACGCCACGGCCCGGCCAAGCCCGGCGAGGTCCGCCACATCTACCTGGATGCGACCCGCGCCGCCCGCGACCTCGGCTGGCAGCCGCAGTTCCCGCTCGCCGCCGGCCTAGCCGCCACCGTCGCCCACTTCCGAGCAGGCAGGTAGTTTGTTTTGGGGTATGGGGAGGCTGCGCCTCCCCATACCCCAAAACACAGGAAGCCATGAACACGACTCATTCCAGGAGGAAGATGCTCACATCCATCGCCCTCATCCTGTTCTCGATCGCGTGCAGCGTGGCGGGCCAGACCGTGCTCAAGCTCGGCACGACGCAGATGGGCGGCCACGCGAACGCGGGCGCCGAGTTCCTGCTGACCGCATTCCGCTCGCCGCTCGTGTGGCTCGGCTTCGTCTTCTACGGCATCGGCGCGCTCTCGTGGATCATCGTCCTATCCCGCCTGCCGCTCAGCCTGGCCTACCCGTTCCTGGCGCTCAACTTCGTCCTGATCGCCCTCACCTCCCGCATCTTCCTGGGCGAAGCCATCCCGCTCTTGCGCTGGGGCGGCATCGGTCTTATCATTGCCGGCGTGCTCCTCGTCGCACGGAGCGTCTGAAGGCGGATTACAGATTGAAGATTGAAGATTGAAGATTTATGGTCGGTCAAGAATAATCTTCAATCTTCAATCTGCAATCTTCAATCGTAGGAGAATCATGCGATATCTGATCACCGGCGGCGCCGGATTCATCGGCTCACATCTCTGCGAACTGCTGCTCGCCCAGGGGCATCGCGTCGTCGCGATCGACGACCTCTCGACCGGCCGCGTCGAAAACATCGCGCACCTGCGCCCCCTCCCCCACTTCCAGCTCGTGCGGGAGAACATCCAGAACGAGCAGGTGCTCGACCGCCTGACGAGCGAGTCGGATGTCGTCGTCCACCTCGCTGCGATGGTCGGCGTCCAGCGCATCGTCGAGGACCCGGTGCGCACGATCCGCACGAACATCATGGGCACCGAGGCCGTGCTCGCCGCGGCCTACCGCTACGGCTGCAAGGTGTTGATCGCCTCCACGTCCGAGGTCTACGGCAAGGGCGTCCGTGTCCCCTTCACCGAGGACGACGACCGGTTGATGGGCCCGACGACCCGCAGCCGCTGGGCCTATGCCGAGTCCAAGGCCGTCGACGAGTTCCTCGGCCTGGCCTACTATCACCAGTTCGGCCTGCCCGTGGTCGTCATGCGCTTCTTCAACACCGTCGGCCCGCGCCAGACGGGCCGCTACGGCATGGTCGTGCCCCGCTTCGTGCGCCAGGCCCTCGCGGGCCAGCCGCTGACCGTCTACGGCGACGGGACCCAGTCGCGCTGCTTCGCCGACGTCGCGGACGTCACCCGCGCGGCCGCCGCGCTGGCCGAGCACCCGGCCGCGCCGGGCCAGGTCTTCAACGTCGGCGCGACGGAGGAGATCACCATCCGCGGCCTCGCCGAGCGCGTGATCGCCCTCACCGGCAGCCGCTCCGAGATCCAGATGGTCGCGTACGACGACGCCTACGGTCCCGGCTTCGAGGACATGCAGCGCCGCGTGCCCAGCATCGCCAAGCTCCACGCGCTCATCGGCTACGCCCCGCGCTGCTCGCTCGACGACACGCTGCGACGGGTGATCGAATACGAACGATTACAGATTGAAGATTGAAGATTGAAGATTGCCCGGACCTCAGAGCTCTCGTCGTCATCCGGAAATCTTCAATCTGTAATCTTCAATCTTCAATCGTAAGGGGATACATGCCGACCTACACCCGTTTCGAAGACCTGGAAGTCTGGCAGTCCAGCCGGAGGCTCGCCAGGCGCATCTATGAGGTATCGAACCAGGGAGCGTTTGCCAGGGATTTCGGGCTGCGCGACCAGATGCGTTGCGCAGCTGTCTCGATCATGTCCAACATTGCAGAAGGCTTCGAAAGTCGGACGACGGCACTATTCGTGGATTACCTCGGCCGGGCGAAAGGGTCGTCCGGAGAACTCCGAGCCCAGCTCTACATCGCGACGGACGCCGGCTATCTGGATCAGCAGCAGTTCGACGAGCTCTCAAAGCTTGCCGACTCCTGCAGTCGCCAACTGACCCGTTTCATGGCCTACCTGGCATCTCAGCCCTACACCCATCGCCTGCGCGAAGACGGCATCGAGTACATTCCGGACGACCACGACACTTCCGAATCACCGAGATCGGTATCATGACCGCAAATCTTCAATCTTCAATCCTCAATCTTCAATCGTCGGCGCCGTCACCCGCGCCGCGCAACTTCGCGCTCATCGGCGCCGCCGGCTACATCGCCCCGCGGCACCTGCGCGCGATACGCGATACGGGGAATGTGCTCGTCGCAGCCGTCGACCCTAAAGATGCGGTCGGCGTGCTCGACCAGTACAGCTATGGCACGCGCTTCTTCACCGAGATCGAGCGGTTCGACCGCCACCTCGAGAAGCTGCGCCGCGGGCCGGAGGAGGGCCGCGTCCACTGGGTGAGCATCTGCTCGCCCAACTACCTGCATGACGCCCACTGCCGCCTCGCGCTGCGCACCGGCGCGGACGTCATCTGCGAGAAGCCCATCGTCATCAACCCGTGGAACCTGGACGCGCTGGAGGAGCTCGAGGCCGAGACCGGCCGCCGCATCCACACCGTCCTCCAGCTCCGCGTCCACCCCCAGCTCGTCAAGCTGCGGGAGACGCTCGCGGCCGGTGATGCGAGCCGCACCCACGAAGTCGTCCTGACCTACATCACCGCCCGCGGCCCGTGGTACCACGTCTCCTGGAAGGGCTCGCCGGAGAAGTCCGGCGGCATCGCGCTCAACATCGGCGTCCACTTCTTCGACCTGCTGCTGTGGCTCTTCGGCCCGGCCGCGACCATCGCGGTCCATCACTCCGACCCGCAGCGCATGGCCGGCTACCTGGAGCTGGAACGCGCGCGCGTCCGCTGGTTCCTCTCCATCGACCCTGCGGACCTGCCCTTCCCGGTCGAGCCCGGTGCGCGCAGCACCTTCCGCTCCATCACCGTCGACGGCGAGGAGATCGAGTTCACCGAGGGCTTCACCGGCCTGCACACCAGGGTCTACGAGGAGACCCTGGCCGGCCGCGGCTTCCGCATCGCCGACGCCCGCCCCGCCATCGACCTCGTCTACCGCATCCGCACCGCCGAGGTCCGGGCGGGCGCAGTCCGCCCCGGCCCAGGTCGTGACGCCGCCGTCGCCCACCCGCTGCTGAACCGGTAATTCTGGACTCGGAGTCTCAACCCTGCACACCAAGAATCTTCAATCTTCAATCTTCAATCTGAAATCGAAACTGCAACCTCGATGGTATAATAGCGGTGTGGGTAATCTTCAATCTTCAATCTTCAATCTGCAATCTGTAATCGAAAACCCGCCGTGCTATCGAGCAACCGAAGGAGAGGAGGACACGATGACTCAACCACATACGCTGCGTGAGGCGATCGCGTCCTATGGATCGCAGCGGGCAGATCTGGAGACCCCGTTGATCTTAGAAACCGAAGGCCTGCCGATGGCGGTGGTGCTTTCGTTTGAGGAATATCGCAGGCTGCGGACGCTGGCAGCAGACGTGGCCGAGCGTCAGCAGGCGGCCTGGTCTGATTTCGCCGCCCTTCTGCATGAAGTTCATGCGAGACCCTCAGCGCTCGATCCACAACAGATCGAATCTGAAATCACCGCTGCGCGTGCAGAAGTGAAGCGAAGCCGACGTGCGCGTAGCAGCCGTCGTTGATACGAATGTCTGGGTGTCAGCCCTGCTGAACCCAGCGGGTCATCCGGCCAGGCTGGTTGAGGCAGCCCGACTGGGCAGATTCGAAGTCATCGCCTCTATTCCTCTGTTGGAGGAACTGGCGGAAGTGATGATCCGTCCGCGCATATTGCGCGCGCGTAGCCTTCTGCGTGAGGAGGCGGAGGCGTATACCTCAGCCATCAGCCGGCTGGCAAATCTTGTGCCTGTCGCAGGTGTCGTCAACATCTGCCGCGATCCAGATGATAATCTGGTGCTCGAGACTGCCTTGGCCGGAGGGGCAACTTACATCGTGAGCCGAGATGAAGACCTTAGCCGGGACTTGGATGTCATCGACGCATTTGCAGCGCAGGGTGTTCGAATCATGACCGTAGCCCACTTCCTCGAAGTCCTTGACGGTCCTCCATCAGCCTGAGAACAGAGACTCACAATCTTCGATCTGGAATGGCAAACCTTCAACCTTCAACCTGGGGCGAGCCGCAGCTCGCAGAACCTGTAACCGCCGCGGAGCCACAAAGAACCATGGTTGACATCGGACAACTCATCGCTGCATCACCGGAGATTCGGCACGGCCGGCCGCGCATTGCGGGAACAGGCGTGGACAGTACAGCGGCGTGGTCGGCTGGTGGCAAGCTGGCCTGAGCACCTGAGGAGATCAGCGACCGCATCGGTCACATAGACCTCGCCCAGGTTCGCGCTGCGCTGGCCTACTATCACGCCAATCGCGAGCAGATCGAGGCAGCCCTGGCAGCTGAGGAAGCCGAGGATGATAGAGCCGAACAGCATATCTCGCCGCCGGCGGGCGGCCTGATGTTCAAGCTCTACATCTATAGCTGTAACCGCGGCGACTTCCTGCGTCTGCACTCGCCATATCTTGCAGAAGGCCGAGACCAGCAGGGATACTGCTCGCGCGCCAGCAGCATTACTCAATAGGTGAGCAGATGCGCTGCGCTCAAAGTGATGGCGCTGAAGTCGATCGCCGACATGCGAAACTGTGTGGAGTTTCTGAGCGCGGGCCCGAACGATCCTCGCCCTGTATCACCGCCGGTGATGATACCAAGGCTGTGTCATCTGCTCCGCATGGCCGCAGCCATCAAGCTCTTCGAGATGGGCCAGCTTTCATCCGGCGCTGCAGCGCCTGGCCGGCGTACCGGGCACCGTATTCCTCTTCGCCTGGCCGACTACGGAGTCGACACCTTCAATCTGACCGCCGGCGACCCGGAACTGGGAGACGCGCCTTGCCTGATGTGGACAACACCACCCAAGGTGGAATCGCTTGCAGCACGGGACTCGTAATCTTCAATCTTCAATCTTCAATCTGTCATGGGTGCTCGTCCTCGCCGCCGCACTCTCCCTCTGGCGCTTCGATGCGTTCCAGTTGGGCGTGTACGGCGACGATGCGGAATACGTCGTGCTCGCGCGCTCCCTGGTGGACGGCCCGGCCTACGGCTACGTCAGCCGCCCGGTCCCTGCGCCGACCCGCTTCCCATTCGGCTGGCCGCCCTGCTCGCGCCGGTGGTCGCGCTTCTCCGGCGGCGAATACGGCATGCTGAAGATTGCCTCGCTCCTCTTCACGCTAGCCAACACCGCGCCTTCATCGTCCTGCCGGCCGTATATGGGCGGTGTAGTTGTGGCTCGGTCGGAGATGGCCGGCAGCTACCGCTGGAAGATGCTTGCCCTGCCCGCCGGCCTGCTCTACGCGACCTCCCCGCTCGTGGTCGACCACTCCCGCATGGTCATGTCCGAGCCCGCGCCTCTTCTTCGCCGGCCTGCTGCTGACCGCCGCGAGGCGGCGACCGCACGGCAGCGCCTCTGCTCGGCCTGGCGCTCGGCGCGGTCTGGGCCGCGGCTGCCTACACCCGCACGATCGTCACCCTCGTCGCCGCATCCGTCGCCTGGCTCCTCCTCCGGCGCCGCTACGACCGGCTGCTGCTGGCCGCACTCGCGGCCGCAGTGTTTGCACCGTGCTCGTCGTTGCGACGCCGCTGCGCTGGGGCGACCTCTTCCAGGGCGGCCGTTACGTGACGGAACCGTGTTCGAGCCTGCCGTCGTCGACGAGCACGACCTGCCTGCTGACCCGCCGGCCGGTGATGCGCCGGTCGAGACCCTGTCGCTGGCAGCGCGCCGCACGGCCTGCGCTACGGCTCGACCACCGTGCGCGGCACGCTCGTGCCGTTCATCGGCGGCCGCACCGTCGCCGGCCTGCTCGGCCTGCCGGCCTCGGCTGGCTGCCCGCCCTCGCCTCCGCCGTCATCCTGCTCGCCATCGCCGCCGGCTTCATCATCAGCCTCCTCCCCCCGCGCCGCCAAGCATCCCGAGCGGAGCCCCGCCAAGCATCCTGAGCGGAGCGCAGCGTAGTCGAAGGATGAGCGGAGCCCCGCGCAGCATCCTGAGCGGAGCGCAGCGTAGTCGAAGGATGAGCGGAGCCCCGCCAAGCATCCCGAGCGGAGCGCAGCGTAGTCGAAGGATGAGCGGAGCGCAGCGTAGTCGAAGGATGAGCGGAGCCCTGCCAAGCATTCCGAGCGGAGCGCAGCGTAGTCGAAGGATGAAGCGAGCCCCGCGCAGCATCCCAAGCGGAGCCCCGCCAAGCATCCCGAGCGGAGCGCAGCGTAGTCCAGGCGATGGCGCTGGAGCGCCGCGGCGAGCCGAGCGGAGCCCCGCCGTTATCCTGAGCGGATGCAGCGTTCGAAGGACGATGCAGTTCCCGCCGTTATCCTGATGAGCGTGGCGTGCTCAGGCGATGAGCGACGGGCGCAGGCCAGCATTCGGCACACTATTTCACGCAGTCAAAGGGCGTCTCATTGCAGCCTGTCCACCTGTGTCGCCTTCTACGCCGCAATCACCATCCTCTGGATGTGGTCGCTCCTGCGCCTGCTCTACGGCATCCTGCCCTTCCTGGTCGGCTTCATGCTGCTCGGCCTGGCCTCTGCCGCGGATTGGGTTGTCGCCGTTCTAAGTACAACGAGCGTACTTTTCGGATGATAGTGTCCGCCACCAGGACTCCATCCCTGCTTCCGCGGTCCGCGTATTCCGTGGTTGCGCCCGGGTGCGCCGCGGCGCGCATCGGCCGACTTCTTTCGCAACCGCGCTCGTCACCTTCGTCGTCATCGCGTCATTCGTGGCCAACATCGCCGCCAGCCTGCGCATCGGCGACCTGCGCCACCATACGCCCGACCTGTCCGCAGGCAATGACCTGGATCAGGGACAACACGCCAGATGACAGCATCGTGCTGTCCGCTAATCCGGAGGTCACTCACGTCTATGCGGACCGGCAAGGTTCACCGCTGGTAGGTTCGGCCTTCCGCGGTCGGTGCGGCCCTCGCAGTCGGAGGCGCAGGAGCGCGCCCCGCCTACTCTCCCGCTCGCGCCCGACCCGTCTGGCGGTAAGACGGCGCACTCGAAGTATCACCCCAAGCTAGCAGGCTGGCCGCTGAACTACCAAGGGCACCGGAGGCAGCGCCTGCCTATGCCGATCCAGAGCGGCAGGTCTATGTGTGTATGGATGGCTCCAGCGTGATAGCCCCTGACCTTATATGATCCTGTGGGAGTTGCCGGCGGAGGGCGGATTTTGTAGGATGCTATCAAGAAACAGACTAATGCTGGCAGCCATCCTGTTGGCGGCCTTAGGGCTTCGTCTATGGGGCATCAGTTGGTCTGCCACATGAGTATCATGTGGATGAGGTCCAGGCGTCAGGCAGGCCGCATCGCTGGTCGAAACACGCTTGGAGCCTGTGTGGTGGAACAATCCGCTCCTTCTACAAATACATATACCGCTGAGTATGGCGTCCTGTTTGTGATAGACGGCTTACTGGCCTGTATGCATCTATTGGTGACTTTGCAGCTAAAACAGCTTCGATCCGACGCTCCTGTATCTGATCGGCCGCTTTCACAACGGGCCTTCTTCGGCGCACTCACTGTGGCGCTAGCGTATCTGCTTGGCAAAGTTGCATATAATGTACGCGGGCCTGATCTCGGCTGCCTTCCTCGGTGGGGCTTTATCCATGTGCGAGACTCCCACTTTGCAGTCAACGATGTGCCGGCTACTTTCTTCGTGACATTGGCCCTCCTCGCCGCTATTCGTCTGGCTCAGTCCGGGGACCGCAAGTGGTACATCCTATGGGTGTTTCGCTCGGGCTCGGTTTTGCAACGAAGTATTCAACTGCCCTTGCCATTGTACCTGTTTTGATCGCTCACTTTGATGCTTCGAAATTCGCTTGCGACCAAAACTGACCCTTTAACCTGGGCGTTTATCCCCATCCTGACAGCCGCAGCGGCTATCAGCGTCTCTCCGTATTTTGTGCTCACACCTGCCAAGGTCGTGCGGGATGTCTACGAGGCCCTCTATCTGGCTGGACGACAGAAATTTATGGGATGGCTGATTGACGCAGCAGGTGGCCATATCTTTTATATCAAGACCATGATGTGGGGCCTGGGAGCACTCCTATTCGCTTTGGTGCTCTTGGGCTTCGGTGTGGCGATTCTCCGCCACTTCCCCAAGGATGTGATCTTGTTCTCGTTGCCGTTGACGATCTACATTTTCATTGCAGGGCAGCAGGAGATGTACTGCCCGCTTCATCTTCCCGCCGTTCCTGCCCTACTGGTGCTGGCCAGGCACTCCTCGAAAAGGTTGCTGTCAGCTTCATTCATCGGCCCCGGTCGGCATCGGCAGCCATTACTGGGCTGACCCTGCTGGTGCTTATCCAGCCTCTGGCTTCGGCTCTCCGGTTCGACCAGTTACTCACACGCCCCGATACTCGCACGCTTGCGGCCGAGTGGATCGAAGCCACCACCGCCAGGGTCCAAAATCGCTCAGGATTGGCGCACGCATGGCCTGCCTCTAGCAACGTCGGAACAGGCTGTACCGGGCGCATCTCGCACCTACGATGTTCTCCTGATCGGCGAGACCGGGCTGTCCGAGCATCCAATTTCGTGGTATCAGGAAAACGCTCTTCGACTACTTGGTGAGCAGCAGTTTCATCTCTGAAATCGGGCTGAAGTCACCAGAGCAGCATATTGCCCGCCGGCGGTCTATGCATCGCTGCCGACGGAATTGGAGCCGTTACAGTCCTTCAGGCCGACGGCCGGCAATAGCGATATGCCGTTCATATTCGACGAAGTCTATGGCCCGGCAGTGAGTCTCTGGCAACGGCGAACGACTCCGGACCGACCATTGAGGTCTATGAGCTCAAATGACTTCACCGCAGGCCATAATATCCCAGCGATGGATGCTAGAGGCGAGATTATGTATACTTACTTGAGTGGAGCTTTGCGTTCGCTGAAGTTTCCACGCAATGATGGCTTTAGCCTTACTGTATTCCTGAGTATTCTCCGTCCACCAGACGTAAGGGGTCAAGACACGAGGAAACACTGACTTCGGCTCAATAACATCGGCGAGGAAGGCGTCACTCCATCCTTGGCAGTCGACGAAATGGCCGAATACATGCCATGTGGATTGCTAACGTGGGAGGAGGAGAGATCCTCGGATGGGGTGACACGCTGCTTTATGCTTTCTCCGATGGAGGCGAATGGTCTGAGCCTTCTGATGTGTTAGCCGTTTCCTGCCCGGAAGAGGCCGCGGACACACCTGACTTGCTATTGGGAACTTCGATGGGAATCTCCACGTTCTTTGGCGCCAGGGAAGACAGCTCTTGCACAGCTGGGCTCCGCTATCCGGGGCACGACAGCCACTAAACTGGCGAACTGGCAATCCTGTTGCTTCCATGCCAACGGGCTCTCGTCCCTGCTATGCAACTGCGGATAGCGCCGGTGTCTTTCACGTCGTCTGTTCCCAGCAAATGTCCGACGCTTGGGGCGTGATTTACCTTTGCGATCCCTGGACAACGGCCTGAACTGGTCGATTCAATCTCTGTGGGTCTGGCAGCCGAAGACCACGCGACTGATCTTCCGCGCCTTGCCGTAGATTTTCAGGGCGGCATTCATCTTACTTGGACTGACCAGTTGCCAGATGGTTGGCCTCTGGTAGGGATTTTCTATTCTCGCTCATTGGACAGTGGGCTATCTTGGTCAGAACCCGTTCAATTGGCATCGGACAGAGTCGGCTACTCGAATATCGTCGCAACACAGGATGGCAGTGTGCACGTGGTTTGAACAGCAGTGCGTCGGTCGCCATCACCGCTGGTCCGCCGACGTGGTGAAACCTGGTCCGGCGATGTGCTAATTAGTGAGGCGACCGGCACAACACAAGGTGCCCCGGCTTACAGCTGCTGACAGCGCGAACTCCGTATATGTTCTGATGTTCGACCCGCCGCTCGGGGCAAATCGAGCGGACGACATGATTTGCGAGGTGGGATGGAGCGGCCTGGTCTCGCCCGCGGGTGCTGTCTCCAGCAGCTTCAGGGGTCTACGTGAACTTCCCTGCGTTGATCACCGAAAACGGGAATCGGTTATACGGCGTGTGGCACTCGACAGCTCCAAGCATCCCACGGCCGGTCTCGAAGGCAATTCGGCCGAGTGTGGTACGTAAAGCTAGAAACAACTGCGCCACCTTGCCTGTCAAGAAGGCAGCGATTCCAACAAGCAATCCAGGGGTGATCCCGCAACCGTCATTCTAGATTCGAGCCTGGCACGGCCGAGCCTGGAGGGGCTTGAAGCCTCCGCCGCATCAGAACCTGCGACTCATCCTCGGGGGCTCTCCACTGCGCCCTCCTCGACGGCAGGAATCCCCCCTATCGTATTTGGACTGTTCCCCACCGTAGCCTTCGTGTTGCTCATCGTGGTCAGTCAGACGACGGAGACATCGGGGATGACTTTGTGCGAACCAGTGATTCTTGCACAGAGGTAGGTAGCCCACGGACCTAGCCCATCTCCGACAGGTTGCTAGAGTGCCTGTTCGGATAATCAGCTCGATATTCAGTCATGGCGGTTTCCGTCGCCCCAGATGGCCCGGGGAAGCATCTGGGTGTTTGGCACCTACTCTGGCGCAGCAACCGATATCGATTGTCCGCTCGCTGATTTTGGCTCGGTTACTGGTCCCGGCAGATTTCGCAATATGGGGCTCGCGGGCCTTTCACGGCTGCCCCGGTAATCTTTACTGAGACGGGCGATGGCCTGCACTCATCCAGCGCAGGGATCTGAACGATGAGACTATGCATACGGGTGACCATCATGGCTATCCGCGGTTTCATCCTCTCCATTGTCGCTCTGGCAGCACCTGTTGCGGCCTGGTTCTTCGGAGAACCAACCCTCACGCCAGTGCTGCGCGTCATGGCATTAACCTCGCGCTGAGTGGCCCTCGCTAACAGCCTCGGCGTAATCCTGCTCCAACGCGAAATGCGTTTCGATGTCCTGGCTCTGCTCAATCTGACCGTGGCAATCGTAAGCTTCATTGTGTCGGTCGTCGCCGGCTACGTGTTCCGCAGCGTGTGGGCGTTCGTAGCGGGCGAGCTGGCCGGCACCCTACGGCGCTTATCTTTTCTTATCGCCCGCACCCATATCGCCCATGCCTGCTCTATCAGGCCCAAGCCGCAAGGCCTCTGCTTCATTTTGGGCGCCGCCATGTGACTGGATCTGCATCGTATCCTATCTGACAAATCAGGGAGTCGATGCCGTCATAGGCAAAACTCTGGGCGCGAAAGTGCCCTGGGCCTCTACGCATAGCATTTCGAGCGGCAAATCTGCCATCAACCAGCATCTCGCAGGTGATAAATCGCATAACCCTGCCGGCATTCTCCCAGATGCAGGATGAGCCAGATCGGGCTACGCTCCAACTACTTCGGTAACTGCTGCGACTAACGGCCTTGCTCGCTTTCCCGGTATCCGCCATGATGTTCGCACTAGCCCCCATCCTGATCCCGGTGCTGTATGGCTCGCAGGACGGCTGCCATCGCTCCTTTCATGGTCCTGAGCGTTTTTGGCCTTGGAGAGATCCATCGGTTCCATAGCAATCTTTGGCATTCCTTGTTGGGTCAATCCCGTTGGGTCATGTGGCCCACGGCGACCAAGTTGGCAGTCCTAGCCGCTTCATCTTCCCACTACCGCGGATGTCGAGCCTGCTCGGGCATCGCGACCGCAGCTACGGCTTCAGCCATTGCTGTTCAGGGGGTTGTCATCCACTCGACGGGAAGACTGCTGAAGATTCGTCCGCTGGACATCCTCCGGCAAATAATCAAACCAGCTTTCGGGTCAATACTGACAGGCAGCCCTAATAGCACTCCAGAAGGCGTTGTCTCTGAGCCAAGCGTGCTGAACCTGCTATGGCTGGCGACGGTTGGATTAGCCATCTATTCGGCGATTGTATTGCCGTCGGAGATGCCGTTAGTGCGGAAACTAATACGGGTTCTTGCGCCTGCACCTTCAGCTTGATGTCCACCCGAATATGGCGTAAGGGGGAGATTAACCGATGAGAATCGCCTGTTACCCGGAGCACCAGCAAGCACCTGATGATCTAATGCTCCGCCAGATGGATGCCACCATCGAACGGCACGTGGTGGCACCCCGGTGAATCCCGGTTCTGACCAACTCGAATGGGGGTGGCTGCGCGAATCGCCGAAAGGTGGATGTGATCCATCTGTATTGGCTTGTCTCGCACTATGTCAGAACAACGTTCATGCAGAGTGCCTGGGCAATGGCCAAGTTCGTGATCAAGCTGGTCCTGATCCGGCTTTTGGGGGTATCGGTTGGTATGGACAATGCACAACGTCTATCCTCACGAGCGGAAGATCCCGTTCTGGATCTCATCGGACGACTGGCCGCAGCTTGGTTGTCCAATGCAGTGATCGTACACTGCGTTCAGGGGCGTCTGGAATTGCGGAGAAGATTCCACCGCACGAGAAACGTGTACATGGCCTATCTTGGTCACTTCATTGACGTACACCATGGTGTACAAGTGCGCAAGAAGCAAGATCACGCCTAGGATCGCTGCCCACGAAAAAGCGCTTCTCTTTTTTGGTGCTATCAGACCCTACAAAGGGCTGGATAGTCTACTTGGCGTGTTCTTCCCGCCAAGGTTGGAGGATCCGAACTCTCAGGCTGGTCATTGCTGGGTGGGCATTACCCGGATATGCAGACGAACTGCGGAAGCTGGCAAGCTGAGGATGGACGAATCAGTTTCTTTCCCCTGAACGCACTTGCAGAAGAGGCCCAGCTATACTTTGCCGCAGCCGATATTGTTGTTCTGCCTTTCACCAGATTCGACATCTGCTTCTTGTCTTGACAGCAATGTCCTTCGCGAAACCAATCGTAGCGCCAGCACTCGGCTGCATACCGGAGTTGATCACCGATAGTTCTGGCATCCTTTATGATCCAAACGAGACATCCGGGCTGAAAGCGGCACTGCTGAAAGCCCTCGGTTCGGACTCCGAAGGCAATTGGCGAGGAACGCTTGCGCCAGAGTTCATGAATTCGAATGGGAAGAACTGGGCAGGATAACTATGAAGGCGTATAGTAAGGTGTAGTAGGGTTTCGGTTTTGCTGTCGTCAATGATTGGTAGGACCGATGTATCGGTCAGGAGCCACAAGTGCGCAAAATTGCTATTGAAACTAAACGGCTGGTTGCCGTTCTTATCATGTTGTGTTGCCGTTCTGGTTGCTGGCCAGGTTAACCAAGTACGTCTACGTCGGACAGATGATCAGCATGATCCCGCTGCACTTCGGCGAAATCGTCCGCTACGAATTCTATCGCCGGCACCTTGGCCGCTTGTGGCGAGGATGTGACCATCGGTTTCGGTAGCTATATTTCCTATCCAGATGTGACTATCGGTAGCCATGTTCGGATGGACGCATTCTGCAACGTGGGTCATGCGGATATAGGAGATCACGTGCTGTGGCACGAAACTGCCACCTGGTGAGCGGGAGCCACTCACATCCCTTTGATCGGATTGATGTCTGATTATGCAGCAACAGGGCGAGTTTGGTCAAGTTCCGGGTGGGTCCAGATGTATGGCTCGGTTCAGGCGTCATTGTGCTAGCCGATATCGGTCAAGGTGTGATCGGTGCAGGCAGCGGTGACGCGATCGGTTCCAGATATGTCGGTAGCAGCCGGCAATCCCGCAAGATTGATTGTAGCCGTGTTCCGGACGGTGCGATTGGGGAAGAAGGATAGGATAAGTAGATGGCAAAGGTCAGCGTGCTCATACCAACCTATAATCGTCAGGAGCAGCGGCGAGGCGATACGCAGCATTCAGTCCCAGACCTACAGTGACTGGGAAATTGTGGTCGTGGATGATGGATCGACTGATAGTACTGAACAGGTGATGAAAGGCTTCGGGAGACAACATCCGCTACATATACCAACTGAATCAAGGGGTCTCCACTGCGCGCAACCTAGCCTTTCGAGTCACCGGCGAATACGTCTTCCTGACTCCGGACGACTATCTGCTGCCCAACGCTCTCGCGGATCTTACACGCGCTGGAGGACAAGCCCACATCTGAAGTAGTCTATAGCAATGGTTATGTCGTTGATGCCAACGGGGTACACCAAGTTACTTTTGTCTGATTACTCGCCTCGCCCGTTCGTGGATACACTCGAGACATTTGTGGTCAATAATCCACTGGGCCTGCATGGCACGATGTTCAGGCGTTCAGCACTTGAGCGAATCGATGGGCCATTCGATCCCCTCATGCTCGGATATGAGGATTGGGACATGAATATGCGGCTTAAGGCATGTGGCTGTACCTTTCACTTCTTGGCTTCCTATACCGCATGCTATCGCTTCCACGGAGGCAACAAGTCTGCGCCGAAGTCCTCCTCTCCGAGAAGCGCCGCCTTTCTCTGTGGCTCAACCGGCAGAAAGTGATGGAATCACCCTGGTTCGAGAGCCTGTCTTTGCCAGGCAAGCAGAAATTCCTCCAGGATTTACTGACTGGCACGCTACAAGGTGACCGCCTTCGACAGGACCAGGTGCTATCGCATCGAACGTTTCAGGGTCTACCTGCCAGGGTCCGTTCGGCTCTGCTGTATCGTGTCGCTGTTGATAACATCATCGATGGAGGCGCACAGCCGCAGGATCGATGGGCACTTGCAAGGTGCATTGAGTTGGATCCCACTAACTTCAAGGCCTACCCTTTGCTGATACTGACGTTTGCGAGTCCCTGGCTGGCACGCAAAGCACTGTCTCGCTGGCGAAATGCACATACCGGCGTAGCTCCTTCAGATCCTGTCACGGCCATTCTGCGCTCCAAAAACGTCGCCTGAGAGTTTGGCGCTGATTGATATGAAAGCAATCAACACTCTTCTGATGAAGGTGGAGCGCAAGCGTGAGTTGCTTCGGGGCCGGTGGATGAGATATCGTGGGGCTGTGGCTGGCAGGCGTTTCGGCCTAGGTCCTGGCCTGTATCTGCTCCATCCTGAATACCTGATGGTCGGAGATGACGTCACGATCGAAGGCCCTGGTTACCTGCATTGTCACAGCCCGCAGGGTGTCCGCATCGGCAACAGCACCAGCATCGCGCGCAATGTCTGGATTCACTGTGGTGGAACACCCGATCGCGCCGGACATGGATATCTGCACGTCGGAGACCGTTCGTTTATCGGTGTGCAATGCAGTTCTAGGCGCAGGTGGTGGCATTCGTATCGGTAGCCACGTGCAGATCGGACAATGCGTGAACATGCAAGCTGAGAACCATGATTTCCGCGATGCAGACCGGCGAATCGATGAACAGGGTGTCACGTACGAGGGCATCGTGGTCGAGGACGATGTCTGGATCGGTTCGAAGGCCACTATTCTTGACGGCGTAACTATTGGCCAAGGCGCCGTAGTCGCTTGCAGGCGCAGTTGTTACGGCGGATGTCCCACCATATGCGGTCGTGGCAGGGTTCCGGCCAGGATCATTAAGATGCGAGGCGCGGCAACCAGTGAAAGTCGCCATCTATCACAACCCCTCCGGCGGGTAAGCGCATCGCACGAAATGACCCGTCATCTCGCAGAGCGGCATCAGATAGACGTCTACACGCTCGCAACGGCTGATCACGACTTCTGCGACCCGCGCCCGTTTTCCACCCGGCATGTCGTCATGCCTTTCCAGGCTCTGCCTCTTGCCCGCCGTCCCTTTGGCCGGCTCAATCAGGGGATCCGCATCGCTGACCTGCTGCGCCTGAAAGACTACAGCGCCAGATGGCAGCACAGATTGACGGCGGTGGCTATGATGTCGTCTGTACACAACTGCCGCTTCAGTCAGAGCCCGGGACTAATGAAGTTCTTGCGGACTCCTTCCGCCTATTACTGCGGTGAACCACCTCGATTCTCTATGAGCCGCCTGCTCAGAGACCGTACCGGCTTTCCCCGCCCGGCGTCTGGGAAACCTCGTTGATCCGTTTCCCGGGCTTGTATCGCCGGACGCTCCGTCATCTGGACTGCCAACGCTGTCTGCAACCACAGTATTGGTGAACTCCCACTACTCACGCGAGACGTTCTACCGCACTCATGGCGTCTTTTGCTCGCGTTGGTCGGCTGGGCGTGGATACAGAATCGTTCCGCCCTTTGCCATTGAACGTGAACTGCATGTGCTCTCGGTCGGAGCACTGACCCCAGCGAAAGGATTCGATTTGGTTATCCGCAGCCCGCTCGATCAACCTTCATGCTGGCTCCTCGCTCATGATCATCAGCAATGCCGCAAATCTACCCGAACATAGCTACCTGCAGGAACTGGCCCGCGACATGGCTGTGCAGGTGGATTTCCGGGGTGGGGGGCCGTCGAGGATGAACTTGTCCGGGCATATAACCAGGCCTTGTTGACGGTGTACGCGCCGGTCATGGAACCGTTCGGCTTCGTGCCGTTGGAGTCCATGGAGACGGTGGCACCCCGGTCATCGGCGCAATGAAGCCGGTGTGCGCGAGAGGGTCCGCCACGACGAGACCGGCCTGCTGGTCGAACGAGATGCGACTGCATTTGCCAGCGCCATCACGGACCTCCTGGCGGACCAGGGACCGGCGTGACCGGCTGGGCCGTCAGCCGGAAATACGTCGAAGACTCATGGAATTGGGCGCGTTCAGTGCAAGCAATCGAGCAGCACTTGGTCATAACATCGGAAGGCCGGCGATGACATCCAGTGTTTGTATCATCGTCCTGAACTGGAACAACGCGCCGGATACACTGGAGTGCCTGCACAGCCTTGCGAGTCTCGAATATCCTGACTATCACGTCCTCGTCGTGGACAATGGCTCTACGGATGATTCAGTATCCTTGATCCGTGCCGCCTTTCCCGCGGTCGAAATCCTGGAAACCGGTGCAAACCTCGGTTACGCCGGGGGCAACAACGCAGGCATCCGCCATGCATTGGCCGCGGGTGCTGATCTCGTGTGTATCCTCAACAACGATGTCACGGTTGAACCTGGCTTTCTCACGCCCCTGGTGGAGACCCTGGCAATTTGCCCTTCCGCTTCCGTAGTAACTCCGCTAGTGGCCGAACGGGTGCATGGAGGCCGCGTCTGGGCGCTCGGCTCTGCGGTCGATCGACGCACGGCCTCGGTGACCCGCCGGCATGCGGGGGACGCGGTAGACAACTGGCGGCATCGGTCGCCCTTCGAGGTCGATATCGCCTCGGGCGCAGCCATGTTGGTCAGGGGGCTGAAGTCTTCGAGAGGGTAGAGCTGATGGACGAAGACTTCTTCCTGTACTTCGAGGAAGTTGACTGAGCCTGCTGATGCGGAGGGCAGGATATCGCATTATGGCAGTGCCTGCATCCATTGTCTGGCACAAAGTCTCATCCACGCTAGGTGCAACCTCGCCGGTGATCGACTACCACATGCTGCGCAATCATCTTCGGCTGATCGGTCGCTACGGGTCAGGCCTGCCGTGCCTACCCTTCTTCACGAACTGTCTTGCACGGGATGATCATAGTCGTCGCTACACCGTCAAGTCTCAACGGGGCCGTCGCTTGCCGAGTCGGAGTGCCCGGCTTCTTGCATTGCGTGATGCGCTGTTACATCGCTGGGGAGAGATGGGCTCGGATGTCAGCAAGGTCTGTTCGGGATCCTGAGAAACCCTCCTTCCTCTCCACCTGGTATCCCCTTCCTGCCAGACAATGGCTCAAAGCCGCAAGTGCTCCTTACCATCTGTTGCGCAGCCCGAGCCGGTCAGCACGACGTGACGCTTGTGTCCTTCGCATTCGACACAGCGACCTCGACGACCCCGGCGACCTGAGCGACTGGTGTCGGAAGATTTACATCGTGCAGCGGAACCCCTTCGAGGCCAATCGAGCGAGCGCGCTTGCGTACGTTTCTGTCGCCTGATCCTCTGTCATCCCGACCTATCCCGACCATGAGCCAGCAGATCAAGGAGCTCCTGCTTTCGGACTCCTTCGATGCGGTGATCGCCTCGACCGAGGTGATGGCAACATATGCCCTGCAGACGCCGCCGGGCACGACGCGCACTGAGGAGCATAACTCGCTCACCCGATGGATGGGCGAACGCTATGCCGGCGGAAAGCGGAATGCTGCGTAAGCTGCGCCTGGGCGAGCTGGCAAAAGGCTCGACGATACGAAGCACGGCTCTTCCTCGCTTCGATCTTGTCACGATGGTTTCTGATCATGACAGGGATGTATACCTGCCTGATCACCCGGACTTTCTGAATCGTGTGGCTGTGAAAGCGCGAAACGGCGTCGATTGTAAATACGCTCGCCCTGGTCTGGCCGAGCCACAAGGAGCTTCACTGGCGTACAACGGCGCGCCGACCTACAGCGCCAACTATGACGCTACGTGCTGGTTCCTCGCGGAGATCTATCCCCGCATACGGCAGGCTGTCCCAGGCGTCGCGCCGACAATCACCGGTTCGACCCAGGGGTGGACTTGACGGGACTGGCTCTGGATGATACCGTGCATCTGACGGGCTTCAGCGCCGGATGCGCCTGCCGGCAGCCGAGGCGTCAATTTGCATCGCGCCGATCCGGGCAGGGTGGTGGCACGCGCCTCAAGATCTTGGAGGCCATGGCACTCGGCACGCCAGTGGTGGCAACCACGAAGGAAAGCCGAAGGGCTGGCTGTAACGCATGGCGAGCATATCGTCATCGCGGATGAGCCGGCGGACTTTGTCGCGCAGACGGTACGGCTGTTGGGGGATGAAGCCGAACGGCACTGACCGTCAATGCGCGCTGGCTGGTGGAGGCAGAATACGATTGGACCCAGATCGGTGCACAATTCGTCACATTGGTTGAAGAGACCGTGCTGAAGCAGAGGAGTTCGAGCAAGACCCGTGTTTAAGGAACAACCCTGGTTTAGATTCGAGCTATGGTGTTGCAGGTGCTGCTCATCGCGGTCTTCGTCGTGCAGCCGGCCTGGGCTATCGCGCTCAATGACCTGGCTCACGCTGTTGGTGGTGGGGCTGGGTGGATTGGTGCTTCTTCAGCGGCCGGCCTGGGGGCTGCTGGCCGTTTGGTCCCCGGTGGCCCTGATAGTGCCTCTGGAGATAGAGACAGGCACGGATGTCAAGCTGAACGCGGTTAGCCTGTTGGTTCCGGCGCTTCTGGCCGTGTGGGGACTCGAGATTGCGGTCTGCGCAGGCAAGGTGCGCCTGGCTGCCGGCAAGCAACTCCGCCGTTGGTATTCTTCCTTCTGTCAGGGCTGCTGTCCCTGTTTATTGGCTTGGCGACCTGGGATCCGCTGGTGCCGCGGCGAGCTTCCTTCATCCTGGTTCAACTGGCGCAGTGGGCCATCTTTGCTTTTTCGGGTGGCGCCTTCTGGTTGACAGCCAATCTGGGCCAGGGATGAGCGCTGGCTGCAATGGCTGATGGTGGCATTCTTATGCTGATAGGCGGCGGGGTTGCCCTCACCGTAGTTCTGTCTGGCACAACAGGAGCACTATCTGATGCCATGAGCACGCAGTGACTGTGAGGCGCAGCGCTCAGCCGTGCACCCTTCTGGATGCTTCTGTCAGCCCTAGCTGCTGGCCAATTGCTCTTCAACCGGCGGCTTATACTTCCCGTTCGCTCTATCCTGGTTGCCTTGCTCGGGCTTTGCCTGGTATATGCGTTCTTCTTGCAGCCACAGGTTGTATCCTACTGACTGGTGTCAGGTGCGATCGCTCTCGCCGCATTAATCTGGTTGCGCCCTGCTGGCGTTGCGGCCGTGGTTGCGATCGCGTTGTCCTCGGTGTAGGTGGCGGCCTCCTCTCAACTGTCTATGACTTCGCTGGCGGCGATGCGGAGTGGGAGGAAAGCGGTGGATCACGCTTGGTGCTGATCGAGCGGGTCATCGAAGTGACGATGCGCAACCCGATTACTGGGTTAGCCCCGCCGGGCTACCGTCCCTACGCCAACATGCAGCCACTCGCCTATGGCCGTGCTTGGTTGGGTGGTACCCCAGGTCAACTCGCACAACAACTACGTCGACATCTTTGCCCACCAGGTCTACTAGCCCTCAGCCTCTTCGCATGGTTTGTCTTTGAGGTCTTTCGGTTGGGCCGGCGCCTGCACCGCCGATTCGTGGATGGCTTTGCGGCAGTTATGTCATCAGCATGTTGGGCCGCGGGCGTTGGCATCGCTTGTCCCGATGCTGTTCGCGACTGGATCCTGCCCTCGTCTACAACATCGGCTTCCCGGCTTCCAGGCCAGCGTCCTCGTCTGGCTCTTCCTCGGCGGCTCAAGCGTTCTCGACAACATGCCCGTCGAGGGCCCGACGGCCGAAACCACGGCAGCCGACAGGTAACTTGTGACCTTGAACCCTCCAACCTGCGACTTATCGATCATCATCGTCAACTGGAACACCCGCGACCTCCTGGCCGCCTGCCCGATTCGGTCGCAGCTTTCAGCTTCCAGCTTCCAGCCTCCGGGGAGCAATCTTCAATCTTCAATCTTGGCGAAGCTGAGCTCGCACATCTTGCATCGAAGTCATCGTCATCGACAACGCCTCCTCCGATGGCTCGGCTGCGATGGTCCGCGCGCGCTTCCCGGGGGTGCGGCTGATCGAAAACAGTGAGAACGTGGGCTTCGCACGGGCCAACAACCAGGCGATCGCGCTGGCGCAGGGCCGCTATGTCCTGCTCCTCAACAGCGACACCGTGGTGCCCGATGGCGCACTGGCATCCCTGATCGCGTTTGCGGAAGGCCATCCGGAGGCGGGCGTCGTCGGGGCAAGGCTGCTCAACCCAGACGGCTCCTTTCAGGCTGGCCCCAATCGTTTCCCGACCTTGCTCTCAACGGTGCTCGGGGCCTGGGGAGTTGTGCAGTACCTCACCCGGAATTCCTATTACCCTAGCCTGGGGCCGGAACATAGTCGGGAGGCGCAGCAGTGCGACTGGGTGGGGGGCGCCTGTCTGCTTGCCCGTCGCAGCGCAATTGACCAGGTTGGCCTGCTTGACGAGCAGTTTTTCATGAATTCCGAGGAGGTGGACTGGTGCTTTCGCATGAAGCAGCATGGCTGGCAGGTGTGGTGAAGGAGCCGGCTACCGCCATCGTCCACTTCGGGGGTGCGAGTGCCAGCCGGTCAACGGCATCGCAGCGAAAACGGAATTATCGGGCAAGGCGCTGTTCCTGAAGAAGCATTGCCGGCGACGCTGCGCAGGCTGGCCGAGATCAACTTCCGCTTCTCATCGCTGTTCAAGGTATTAGTGCTGTCCGGAATCGCTTTTTTGGTGGCGCTAATTTTCACCATAAGCAGAGCGGGATCAGCCATTGGCAGCATGTAGCGTTGGAGAAGTGGTGAACCCTCGGATACTCATCGACGGAATCGCCATCTCCCATCCGCAGCCGGGTGGCTACAAAACTTACACCACGAACCTGGTAGGAGCGCTGGCGCAGATTGACGCTGCGACGGAATACTTCGTTGCGCTCGACAGGTTGTCGCCGGTGCTCTGCCCGCTGGCTGGCATACGGCAGTGGTTGGAAGGCACGGCAGCCTGGGCGTTGTTCGGCGCGAGCAGGTCGAGATCCCTCGGCTGGCTCACCGTGAGAAGGTCGACCTCTTACATGCTCCCGCTGCGACCGCAGCCTTGCGCACACCGGTTCCTTTGGTCCTGACGCTCCATGACATTATCGAGTTCACGGATCCTTTGCCATCCGTCCGGGAGACCAAGCGCTGGGCAATGCGGGTCTACAGCAGGTTCTCACAGAGGGGTGCGCGGCCCTGAGGGGCCGCACATATACTGACGATTTCTGATTATTCCAGACGACGCATTATTGAAAGTCTCCCGATATCGCCAGAACGGATCACGGTATCTCATCTGGCCCATTCACCCATCTATCGTCCGATGGAACGCACGCTCTCTGGCGATGCCATCAGACAGAAACACGGAATATCCGACTACGTACTCGGGATCGCGTCTGCTGCACGGCGCAAAAACACGGTCGGCCTTCTCAACGCTTACGCCGCCCTCCCAAAAACCCAGCGCCGCCGACATCCGCTCGTCCTCATCTGCACCCACAAGGACGTCCGCAACCAGCTTCAGATGGCGGTGACTACAGCAGGAATCGGCTCGGATGTAGCGTTCATTGACTCAGTGGTGGATGAAGAGCTCGCGCTGCTCTACAATGCGGCGGCTGTGTTTGCATTTCCTTCACTCGAAGAGGGCTTTGGACTCCCGCCACTTGAGGCCATGGCTTGTGGCGCGCCGGTGATCGTCTGTAATAGTAGCTCCCTGCCCGAAGTAGTCGGAGATGCAGCCATTCTTGTCGCTCCAGGGAACACAACGGACCTCACATCCGCTCTTGCCAGCATCCTCTCCAACCAGTCCCTTGCTGATTCATTGCGACATCAGGGGCTGGCGCGCGCTCAGGGCTTTTCATGGACGCGTACGGCCCAGCAGACACTGGAGGTCTACCAGGCCGTTCTGACTGGTCAGTCGCAGCAGCCCAGCCATGCGTGAGCAACCTGCATACCGTTCTCGGCGCTCCGCCCGGGAGATGAGCGCGTGACAAGCAACCGGCAAACTGCGACTGCCACGCGCAAGGTCCTCTGGGCCATCCTCGTCGTCTCGGTGCTTCTTCGGGTGGCAGCGGCCATCCATTTCGGCGACAGCGTCCTGCCGAAGAGCGATGAGCTGTCCTATCACACGCTCGCCGCGCGGGTCGCGACCGGCTACGGCTACTCGTTCCCCACCGGCTGGTACCCCTTCACCCCGCCGGACACGCCCACCAGCCACTGGTCGTTCCTCTACACCGCCTTCGTCGCCGCAGTCTACTCAGTGACCGGCCCCCACCCCCTCGCCGCCCGCCTCGTCCAGGCCGTCCTCGCCGGCATCCTCTTGCCCTGGCTGACCTACCGCCTGGCGCGCCGATTACAGCTGAACGATGTAAGAACCCAGATTGTGAGTCGAGGAAGACCAGAAATTGCCTCATCGCCCGGTACCAAAGACGAATCTTCAATCTTCAATCTTGGCGAAGCTGCGCTTCGCACATCTTCAATCCCGCTCCTCGCCGCCGCGCTCAGCGCCGTCTACGCCTACTTCATCCTCTACGCCGCCTACGTCCAGACCGAGGCCTTCTTCATCTGCGCCCTCCTCTGGTCCCTCGAGCGCGCCCTCACCCTCCTCCAGGCCCTGCGTAACCCGCCTGCTGCTATGGCAGCATCATCCACGCATCGGCAGCCTGTGGACGCCGATAGATCTTCAATCTTACATCTTATATCTTATATCGGTCTCGCCGCCGGTGAATCTTCCATCTTACATCTTCCATCTTACATCGGCCTCGCCGTCTCCCTCGGCCTCGCGACCCTCCTCCGCCAATCCATCCTCCCCTGGATCGCAGTCATGTACCTGTACATCCTATGGGAGACCTGGAAGATCAGAGAAAAGAATCAGCGCAAATCAGGGCCAACCTTCGGTTGGCACGTAATCAGCGTCATCAGCGTTCCATTAGTCGTCATCCTCTTCGTCGCGCCCTTCACGATCCGCAACTACATCGCCTACGGCGACTTCCTGTTACTCAACTCCAACGCCGGCTACGCCATGTACTCCGCCCAGCATCCCATGCACGGCACGAGCTTCCAGGAATACGCCGCCGCGCCCCTGCCCGACGACATCGACCACACGTCAATGAACGAGGCGACCTGGGACAAAGAGCTGATGCGCCGCGGCATCGGCTTCGTGCTGGCCGAGCCCGGCCGTTATCTGCTCCTTTCCCTCAGCCGGGTGCGCGACTTCGTCGAGTTCTGGCCGACCGCAGACTCATCGCCCCTCTCCAACCTGGGCCGGGTCCTCTCCATCGGCATCCTCCTCCCCTTCATGCTCTACGGCATCGCAATAGCGAATTGCAGATTGAAGATGTGCGAAGCTCTGCTTCGCCCAGATTGCAGATTATTCGCCAGCCTCCGGAGGTTGAGGTCGGGCAGCATCAACCTTCAAACTTCAAACTTCAAACAATCTTCAATCTTCAATCTTCAATCTTCAATCTTTCTCGTCGTATTCATGGTCTTCTACTCCGTCCTCCACATCTTCACCTGGGCCATGCCGCGCTATCGCCTGCCCGTGGACGCCGTCGCCCTGCCCTTCGCCGCCCTCGCGCTCTGGACCCTCGCCGCGCACATACGCAGCCGTCGCCTCCGCCCCTCGTCCGGTTCCTGACAACCGCGACCGCGACCGGCACTGCGAACACGCGAAGCGGGGGCGGGCAGCCCCATTCGCTTATTCGTGCCGTCATTCGCGTATTCGCGATGGCCGCAAGCATATCCCCACCCCCGTTGCAACCGTTGCAACACCCCCCACCGTTGCAACACCTCGCAACATTTCACCCCGCGTTGCACCCCAAGACCCCCCTGTTGCATCCCCTAT
>JAXGYZ010000007.1:0-308267 GCA_040772005.1 Anaerolineae bacterium
CTTCCCAGGTCTGCTTGATCAGATTCATGGCCTCGATGGACTGGGTATCGCTCTGGCTGACGGAGACAATCAGCTCCAGCGCCGTGCCATCAGGCCGCTCGCGGAAGCCGTCGCCGTTCATGTCCTTGACACCGATCTCATCCAGCAGCGCCTTGGCCTGTTCCGGCTCATAGGTCGCGGCCAGGTTCACCCACTGCTCATAAACTTCCTTGCCCTCCGGCGTCTGGAACTCGGGGCTCTCCGGGCTCAGTGCGGCCTGGCGGGGCTTGCCCAGGCCCAGGGCCGCGACTTCGTTGATCTGGTCGCGGTCGATCGCGATGGAGAGCGCCGTCCGGAATTTCTGATCGTACATCAGGTCTACGATACCCTCATCCGGGTAGTCGTAGTAGAGAATCAGCCAGGGCCAGGCATAGTCGCCGCGGCTCCACAGCCGGACCTCGTAGCCGCCCTTGTCCGCGTTCTCGCGCAGGAGCGGCACATCCTTGAGGTTGAACTCGCGAATCTGGAAGTCGATGTTGCCGGCGATGGACTGCAGAACCGATAGCTCGGCGAGGCTGCCGCCGGTCGGGACCAGTTTCACGTCCAGTTTGTCGATGTACGGCAGTTGCTGCCCTTCGGTGTCGACCTTCCAGTAGTACGGGTTGCGCTCAAGTTTGACGTAATCATCGGCCTTGTAGTCCGTCACCTTGTACATGTAGAGCACAGGAAAATCGGGATACTGGAGGCGGTTGTTGTAGCGCGCCAGGATCTCGGTCGCGTCCGTGTACTCACTGTTGTACTTGGGATGGAACTGCTTCAGGTAATGCGCGGGCACCAGGAACCATGCGGAGTTGTAATAGCCGCGGGCGCCCAGGTCCAGGAAGAGCGGGTGCGAGGCGGCGAAGGTGAACTTGAGGGTGTAGTCGTCGATCTTTTCCACCTGCATCGGTTCGCCGTTCACGCGGGTGGCTGCGGGTGTGGAGAGGCCGATGGTCTCGTCCAGCACCATGTCGTTCCACCAGAAGAGGTAGTCATCGACCGTGAACGGTTCGCCGTCGGACCATTTGATGCCCTTGCGGAACTGGGCCGTCAATTCCGTTGCGTCGTCGTTCCACTTCCATTCCGTCAGGATGTTGGGGCGGGTGCCGTTGAGGTCACGGTTCCACTTGACAAGCGGCTCTGCTCCGATCGTCATCAGCAGGTGGCCCATGTCCATCATGCGGAGCGTACCGCCGTACTGGCCGACGGACTCGACCGGCTCCATGATGAGCGGTTCTTCTGGCAGGCGTTGGTCCACCGGCGGCAGCGTGCCGGCGGCGACCATCTCCGCCAGCATCGGCGCTTCCTTGAAAGCGCTTTCAGGCGCCTCAGCAGCCGGCGCTTCAGCAGGGGCAGCTTCCTCGGCCGGCGCAGCCTCTTCGGCAGGGGCGGCTTCTTCAGCCGGAGCCTGTTCCTCGGCAGGAGCCGGCGCGGGCGCGGGCTGCGCAGGTGCGGCGGCACAGCCGACGAGCATAGACAGGATCGTCAGCAGAGCCAGGATACTCCAGATCTTGGAGTGCGTCCTCTTTGACATGATAGTCCTCCTTTTAGAAATACGGTGACAGGACATTCACGGGAACACGGATCTTGCCCAGGGGATCAGTATGGCGGCTGGCAGCCATACGGGCGACATGCGCCCTGCGCCTGACCAGTCCAGTCGGATCCAACTCCTTTCTGCGGCACAGCCGCGATGGCAGGGATGCTCACGTAGATTCGCGCACCATCAATCGCGTTTCGACCGTGACCGATGGCGGCGCGCTCTCCGGCGAAGTCAGCATAGATAGCAGTAGCTCGACGGCCTGTCCGCCGAGCGCAGCCTTGTCTACCCGCACAGTCGTCAGGCTCGGGCTGACCCAATCGGCCAGGGGAATGTCATCGAAGCCGACCACTGCGCAATCCACGGGTACCCGGCGGCCCAGCTCGGCGCAGGCGCGGAGCGCGCCGAGGGCGAGCAGGTCGTTGTAAGCGAAAATGGCTGTAATGTCAGGCTGCTGTGTGAGCAGCGCAAGCGTCGAAGCGCGGCCCCGCTCGAAAGTTGTCGCGCCGGCGCAGACCAACTCGTCGCGTAGGGGCAGGCCATGGATGAGCAGCGCCTCGCGATAGCCGTGGTAGCGGTGGTGGATCGCGGGTGCGCCGATGCCGCACAGCATCGCAATGCGCTGGTGGCCCCGCTCGATGAGATGCTCCACCGCCTCATAGGCGCCCTGGCGTGTCGCGATCTGAATGTGACCGATGCGGTGATGGTGCGGCGCATGGCCGACTGCGACAATCGGCCCGTAACGGTCCGCAAACGGGCTCAGCCGCTCGGCGGTCAGGCCCGCGCTGGGCGACACGATGATGCCGTCCACGCCGTGCGCGACCAGGGAGTCCAGGGCCCGGAGCTCTTCTTCCCAGAGGCCTGCGCTGTTGCAGAGGAAGATGCTGTATCCCGCCGCCTGCGCGCTTGCCTGTACGGCGGCGGCCAGCTCGGCAAAGAACGGGTTCGCGAAATCGTCAACGATCAGGCCGATGGTGTCCGTGTGCTGCGTCACCAGGGCACGGGCCAGCTTGTTCGGATGGAAGCCGAGCTCGTCAATGGCGGCCTGGACTCGGTCGCGCGTCGCCTCGGTGATCTCGCCGCGATGGTTCACGACGCGCGAAACCGTGCGGACCGAAACGCCTGCACGTTCAGCTACATCGCGAATGGTGACGGCATGCATTGCGACTGTCTCTCAAGGATCGGCTGCGGGGCAGCCCACGGCGGCTGCCAGGGTCAGGTTCCGGCGTCTTCGCCGGTCAAGCGCGCCCCATGCTCAGTCGTCACAGAGTCGGATCAGGAAAGCCAATACGGGCATTGCGAGGAACGGTGTTGCTGTCTCGTTGACGCCAACGGTTGCGCCAACGTATGACAGGCACGATGTTAACATGGACAGGCCGCGGTTGTCAAGTTGCAAAAACGTTATAGACAATACATGCCAGGCGCTAAGGGGTCGCGGCAGCGCCTGGCATCGGCCGCAAAATCATGCGAACGTATGCCGCATGCGCTCGCAGTAGTACTGCACGTTCTCCCATTTCGCATCGGGCGCGATGCGGTGATCGGGACAGGGGATGTAGCCGCCCAGGTCCACCAGCTCCTTAAGGCGCTCGACCTCCGCGTCGATGTCTGCGCGCTCATACGCGAAGACCTTCTTGTCCATGCCGCCGATGCCGCGCAGCTCGCGGCCGTACTTCTCGCGCCACGGTTTGATGCTGGCGTGCCAGGTGCCGACCTCGATGGGGAACATCGTGTTGACGCCGTTCTCCAGCCAGGTGGGAATCAGCGCATCGATCTTGCCGTCGCAGTCGAGCGAGACGATGTGAATGCCGTGGCTGTGGAGCAGGTCGGTGATGCGGCGATAGCCCGGGCCAACCTTTGCCTTGAAGAAGCGCGGGTTCACCAGGGGGCCGGCGCGGTAGCAGATATCCTCCCAGAAGTGGCCGAAATCCAGCACGAAGCCGGCCTCCAGGGTCGACTTGGCCGCTTGGTAGCACAGCTCTGCCACAGTCTCGACCATCTCTTCCAGGAGCACCGGGTCGTCCACCGTCAGGTAGCTCATCCCGACTAAGCCGACATAATCGCGAATCTTGCCGATCAGGCTGCCGCAGTGGACGCCGACGGGCAGGCCCTGCGCGTCGAACAGGTCGGCCAACTGCTGCGTCTCTTCCGGCGTGACTGCGTCGCTCTCGCCTGCTGCCGGGGGCAGCCAGCCGTGGCTGCGCGCGAACTTCAGCGCATACTTGAGATGGTCGGTCAGCCGATCCGGCGACCACTGGAGGCGCGGCTTGTAGATTTCCTCCCACGGCTCGCGGCCCTTGAGCAGGTGGTCGATCTCCTGGGGGATGGAGGTGACGCCGGGCTTCTGGACAATGATCGCGCCGTTACCGTCCAGTACATGCTGTGTGCCATCCTCGAACTCCTGAATGACCTTCGACTCGATGCGCGGGCGGAGCTCGGTGCTGGCGCCGAAGATATGATACCAGTTGAAGTCGAAGCCCAGCAGTTTGCTGATTTCCTGGTCGGCCCAGTTGCCGTCGGACCAGCCGCGCGCCAGTTCGGGGCTGACATGGCCCTGTTCGGCCCACAGGTCAAGCGTCTCGTTCCAGAAGCCGAAGTGCACGATGGGCAGATGGTCGTAGCTCTCGTAGTTCAGGACGGCCATAGCGCGTTCGCGGTGATTCACAGTCTGTCTCCTTGTATGGCTATAAGCGGAAAGAATTGAAAGGACTTTCAGGATGAAGGCTGATTTTCCTATCCATCCTGTTCAATCCCGTAAATCCTGTCCAAACTAAGGCTGAAGTGTCAGTCTGCGCGTTTCCCCGGCGGCCAGCGGTACGCCGTCCGTCTCAACCGCGCCCCACCCGGATAGCTCCAACCGGCGCAGCGGCAGTGTGCCATGAAGCACGGTCAGTGTGACGCTGCGGGTGTCGCCGGCCAGTTCGATCAGGCATGTGCCCCAGGCTGCGCCGTTCGACCAGAAGTGCCGGCCCGGCCGCGCGGCGAAGGTCAGCGTCTGCGTGACAGCAGAGTAGTGGAAGCCGGTCAGTGCCAGGACCGCGGCCCAGCTTGCCATCGCGCGGGCATAGTGGTGGCCGCACTCCGCCTCATCGAAAGGACTGCGCTTGCGGCCATCGTAGCGGTCGCGGATGTCGCCGATGCAGGCCAGCCCTTCGGCTGTCATGCCCTCGTAGAGCATCCCGACCGCCGCAGTATACTCGAACCCGGTCATCACCTCCGTGAAGTAAGGGAAGGGATTGGCCGGACGTTCCCGCGGATAGCTCGCCATCAGCAGTGCGGACTCGTCGCCCAGCACATAGCTGCGCATGCAGTTGAAGTGGCCCTCGAAGCCCTGGCGGCGATTATACTTCAGGATGCTCGTCAGGGTCGAACTGACATGGCTCGGATCCACGAGGTAGCCGAGTCCGCAGACATGCGCCATGAACTGGCCGACGAGCTGGTCGACGAGGCAGCCGGCTCCGAGCTGGTACTCCGGCGCACCGAGCTGGCGTGTGCCCATGCCGACGAGCAGGCCCTCTGCGATCAGGGGGCGGCCGTCCGTATCCCTCTCCGGCGGCCAGATTTGATGCTCATAATACTCGCCGTTGAAGAGGTGCGCATCCAGCCAGGCGCTGCCGCGCATGAACAGGTCGCGGCATTCCGCGGCAAACGCGGTCTCCCCCAGGTGAATCGCCATCTCCTCCGCGGCGCGCAGCGCGCCGAGATACCAGATGCCCATCTGTGGGTTCGGGCCGAAGTATTCGACATCCATCGTATTGTGCTGGCAGCCTTCCATGACGCCGTCGCGGTCCGCGTCCCAGCCGCCGGGGATCCAGCAGAATTCGAGGCTGCGGCGCACATGGGGCCAGAGGTCGCGCAGGAGCATCTCGTCGCCCGAGAGCTGCCAGTCGCGGTACATCTTCATGATGCAGCCCATCTGCCCATCGGCGGCTGCGCGGGCAAACTCCTGTGCCCGTTCGACGGGCAAGTGGACGCGGAAGCTCATCAGCCCGCGGGCATCGGTCGCGTGGCCGAACTCGACCTCGCGCATGGTGCGGGCCAGGTCGCCGAAGAGGAAGGCGGTCGCCTGCTCGTAGTTCCAGACGTGCGTGCAGGAGCCGTAGCAGCAGCCCTGCTTATCGCCGCAGCCCTCCCAGCCGTAGAAGTGGCCGTCGGGCGTGCGGAAGCACGTCTGGCTGCGCAGGCTGCTCAGGTTGAAGAGCGCGGCCTCCCTGACCGCGTGCGGCAGGTCGCCGGCGAGGAACGCGTTGACAAAGGTGAGGGTTTCCGCTTCCAGCTCCGGCAACTGCGGCGTGACCGTCGTGATGACATCCCAGGCATCGCGGAACCGGGTCGTGTAGTGGTTGCCGATGTAGTCCGGGTTGGCGGGCTTGCTGTCACCGCAGCCGCACGTGCCGCATGTGCGGCTCTCGTTGCTGTCCGCCGGTGAGCCGTCGGATGGCGCCGCGGGCGTCCAGGTGCAGCGGTTCGGGAAGTGCCAGGCCAGGAGGAAGGTGAGCGCGCGTGTCTCGCCGGGCGGCACCTCCACCTGCACCGCCAGGGAGCCGACCGGCGCATCTGTGCCCTCCGCGGCCCGTTCGTCGAGCCGGCCATCCGCCGTGAAGTCCTCCCAGAAGTCGAGCAGCGCAGCGCCCCAGCCGACCTTGCGCCAGGCCGTGCGATGCGTGACCGTATCGGGCGACACGACCGCCAGCGCCAGCGTGCCCCAGGCCGGGGCATCGCACGGCACGCCGTCCGAGGTCAGGAACAGCCCGGCGAGATCGCCTTCCTGCCGGTAGGTGTTACGGTTGGCCCGGGCCTCGCTCATCGCTGCGGTGCCGTCCGCGCCGATGAAGTTGGGCAGCACCGCGGCAATGGCTGCGCTGACCGGCTGACCCGTCGGGTTATGCAGCACGTAGCGCAACTGCACGAACGGCAGGCTGCTGTGCTCAGCATCACCCGGGATGAGGGGGTTGTACGCTTCCAGCCGGACGATCAGCGGCACGTCCGGGTCCGCCAGGCGGACCTGGCCGAACGGGTACGCGGCCGCGAAGCTGCATTGCCGGAAGCGCGGCAGCCCGTGGTTGGGCACGGGCGATCCCGACGCGCCCTCGTATTCCGAGGCATCGAGGGGACCTTCGAGCAGGCGCGTTACCGGTGGCGCGCCCTCAGCCTGCGCGGCCAGCACGAAGCAGGGCGCGACCCCGGAGGCTGTTGGGATGAATCCCTTAGCCGGGCGGTTGGCGAGCTCCCAGTCGCGCAGGTTGCCGCGGCCGCCGAGAGAGACGGTTCCGGTGCCGATGCCGCCGAGCGGCAGCGCGATGCGCAGCAGGTGGTCCTGGTCATATGTCGTGAGAACGGGCCAGGAATCGGTGTTGAACTCAGGTTGTGTCGCGAGCATGGACAGGTCCCTCGCCGGCATCGGCGGTTGGCGTTTCATCTGCAGGCGCGGCGGAAACTTCACTTGCAGGCCGGTGGGCCTTGCGGACAAACGGGGCATGGGCCGCCAGCCGTCGCGCGAGGTTCTGCATGGCAGCCGCGAAGGGCGATGGGGCATGCGCCGCGATTTCCTGAACCACTACATCGGCGGCGGGCGCGCGGCCCCCCTGCTGGGCGCTCTGTTCCAGAATGCGGGCCGACACCTGCACGTAGAGGTCCGCCGGTGTCTGGCCGGGGAAGCGGCGCACCAGGTCGTGCTGGCGAATCGAAGCCACGATCGGCAGGTAGACATTGGCATACCAGTCGGCGGCAGCCGCCGGGAAGCTAATGCGCGGCCCCTCCTCCGGCGCATCCAGGCCCATGAAGTAGCGGTGCGTGTAGATGTGTTCCAGGAGCTTCGGATAGCCACCCGGCTTGGTGAACTCGATGTCGAGTTCCTTGCAGTGTTCGGCCAGGCGCGTTTGCGCCAGAAAGTGCGCACACTCGGCCTTGTTGATCGCTTCGTCCAGCGAGTCGCCGGCTTCGATGTCCGCTGCGACCGGCACAATCGTCACGTAGGCATCGATCGTGTCGAAGCCATTGGCCCGCGCAACAGAGACGCGATGGTTGCCGTCGAGGACGAAGTAGACCTCCCCGATCTGGTAGACCTCGATGGGCGGCACGCCCAGGCTGCTGTCCATGGCCTGCTCGACGCGCGCCCAGCGGTAGGCGAGAGAGCGCTGCCGCGGCAGAAACCGGCGGTTGAAGTCCTTGTAGCGGCCCACGCTGCCGACGATCTTGTCCAGTGGGATCGTGCGCACCTCGGTCAACTGCCGGTGCTGGTAGGAGCGCAGCACGGCGGCGACGGCTTCAAATGGCAGCAGGTCCGCCGGCTTGCCGGTCAGCCGGTTAAGCCAGTCTTCCCGCAGCGCGCGTACGCGCGCCTGTACGAACATTTCCCTTGCCGCAGCGAGGGAAGTGACTTGTGATTCCTCTTCCATGTCGATAACCGATATGCTCAGTGTCCGTTGTGATTCTGCATGACGTTGTGGTCATGATACTGGCCGAGACGATGCAACCGATTGTGGAGGGTGCGATGCGCGCCCTCCAGCACCAGGCGCATACGCTTATACGTCATATCATCGCGCCGTGTTCCCACTGTGTCCAGATATGCCAGCGCGCCTTCGATCTGCTCCAGGATGGTCAGGGCATCGGCGGCGGCGAGCATTGGTGAGCCTTCGACGTCCACCATGACGGGCGATGAGTGCGCCGCGATGATTTCGGGCTTGTCAGGATAGTGGCCGCGCACCAGCACGGCGAGCCATGCGCTGCGGTCGAGCTTCACGCGCCAGTTTCCAGCAGCCTGCCACGGCTCGACAGCCTGGCTCTCGCGTATCTCGCCGTTGACAACCAGTTCGACCCGCGACATGGGGACCGTCACGCTGGCGGCCTGCCAGGTCACGTTGACCGTGCCGCCGCTGCTTGTCATCGCGATGCGGCTGCCCAGCGGCCGGCCATCCACGACGACCTCCAGCAGGGGGCCGTAGGTGACGAATGTCTCCGCGCGGCGCACCGCGTCCATCCAGGCGTCATAGGTGAACGGCTCGTCGGCTGCAATATGCGCATAGGTGCGCACGGTGCCGACCGCAGTGCTGGCGCTCATCTTGTCCGTGCCGCCGACGGCCGCGACGAGATAGCCGCAGTTGAGATAGCGATACCAGTCGGCCAGCGAATAAGGGCTGATGCCGCTGTAGAGGTCCTCCCAGGAGGTCATCTCCAGAGCGTCAATGTCGCCGTGGACGATGCTGGCGGCGTGTTCGGCGCGCGGGTTGGGGAAGTGAGGCAGGACCACGAGGCCGCCTTGAGCCTTACACTGCCGCGCCCACTCTGTCAGGAGCACATCGACCGGGTCGCCCAGTGCGGACTCATCCGGGCCGCCGGTCGTCATCGGCGCGATGATGCGCCCCCGGTAGCCGAGCAGCGAGATGTGGCCGAGGACATGCTGGCGGTTTTCCGTGCCGACGCGGACCAGGTACTCGCCGCTGCCTCCCGCGCCCGGTGTGCCCCAGGTGGTCTGGCCGTCGAAGTCCCCCACGTTGGTCATCAGCTCGCCCCACTGGCTTGCCAGCAGGTTGACGACGTTGACGCCCTCGCCCGCGCCCTCCAGCAGGGCGGAGACTGGTGAGAGGAAGTGCACGTGGGTGTCTGCGGTGACCCAACCGCGCTCACGCCACGGCAGCACCTTCTCGACCTCGATGACGACCTCGTGCGTCTCCGGCGTGATCTCGACCACCTGGCGGACCGGGCGCACCTCGAAGCCCTTGCTGACCTCGACATAGACCGGGCCGGTGGGCAGGCGCAGGGTCGTCTCGCCGTTAATGTACGTGGACGGGTGCAGGTCTCGGTGGACGAAGTCGACGGAGTAGTCCTCGAACCACGCGGGGTTGATGACCCGGTGACGGTCCTCAGGCGCGAGGTACTCGCCGGCCGCGCCGTGGACGTGGAGTTTGACCGCAATGGGCGCGCCGCCTCCGCGTGGCACGACGCGCAACGCCACCCGCTGCGTGGCCGGTTGCACCGGCGCGATGAGATCGGCGCGCGCGCCGGCTTCAATCTCTGCGACCGGGATGATGGCTCCGCCGCTGAGGTGGAAGGCTGCATCCTCGTGCGAGGTGTATTCGATTAGCAGACGCCGTGCGTCAGGCGCGGGCAACTGGTTGTTGTAGCTCGCATCCCAGTTGGCATTGGGGTATACGAGTTGTGGTGTGGCCGAGATGACCTGGCCCAGGTCGAGCCGGATCTGTGCCAGCAGTCCGTGCTCATCGAGCGTTGGGTCGAACTTTTCGCCCTCCGGCAGCGCCAGTAAGGCCTTGCGCCGCGGCCGCCAGCGCAGCGGCAGGCTCGCGACATCACCGGCAGAGAGCCCTGATACAACCACGATGCCGCTGCAAGGCTCGAAGCGGAGGCCGGCGATCGCTACGTCTGGCCGCGGGTTCTGCCACGCCCAGAGCCAGTTGACCCACTCGGACCAATCGGCGGAGAAGGCGCGCGTCTGGCTGAAGCCCCAGTCCGGGTTGGTCTGCTCGTGCGAGGCGCGCACCGGGTAAGGCTTGTGATGCGCGACGGCCTCGAAGCAGTTCTCGCCCCAGCGCCGCGAGACCATGCCGATGTGATGGCGGCGCTTGACGGGCCGCCGAATCTCCTGGCCGTCCGCATAGATGACGGTGTAGGTCGCGGCCAGTTCTCCGAGTTGGCCCTCCCCGCGCATGGGAGAGATAAAGCCGCCGGGGCCTGGCTCGACAGGGCGGATATCCGATGTGTGCAGGAACACGAGCCAGCCCGCGCGGAAGGCGTCCAGCGCCAGTTCAACGGGTTGGCTGGTCAGGAGGATGCTATTGCCGATCTCAAACGGCAGGCCCCAGGCGACGGCTGCGCCGGTCGGCGCATGGGCCGCAGCCTCCACCATTGCGGGGGAGACGCCGTGCTGGGGCAGGTCCGCGAAGGGCACGTTGCCTGCCAGCGGAATCGGGCGGAACAGGGGTGACGCGGGCCCGTCATGCGGCATGTTCAACTCTGTCATGAGAATCGCCTCCTATGCGCCTCGTCGTACAGGGCGAGGATGTTCTCGATCGGAGACACGGCCTGCAGGTTGTGGCACGGCGCAAGGATGAAGCCCGTGCCGTCGGCGCCCAGCGTGTCCAGCAGCCAGCGCACTTCGCGGCGCACGTCCTCCGGCACGCCGAACGGCAGGGTGGCCTGGTTGTCCACCCCGCCGTGAAAGCAGATGCGCTTGCCATAACGCGCCTTGAGGTCCGCCAGATCCCAGTCGCCGCAGCGCCACTGAATCGGATTCAGGACGTCGATGCCCATCTCGACCAGCCGGGGGAGCAGCGGGCGCATGTCGCCGTCATCGTGGTGAAAGACGATCAGCCCGTAGGACTTCGCCAGGTCGATCGCCCGCTGGGTGGGTTCCCGGTAGAAACGGTCGAAGATGCGCGGGCTGACCAACAGGCCGCGCTGTGCGCCCCAGTCGTCCGTGACCTGCGTGATGTCGATGATCCCGCGGCCAGCCTCGAAGCAGCGCCGGTGGAACTGGGTGAAGAAGTCCGAGAGACGGCGGAGCAGGTGCGCGGTGAATTCGGGCCGCAGGAGCGGGTCCATCAGCATGTTCTCCTGTCCGCGCAGTTGCAGGTGAAAGTACTGCGGCGCAGTGTAGCCGCACATGATGGCCCGGCCCGGCCACTCGGCTGCCGCGGCAGGGATGGCGCTGTAGTCGTACCAGTCCGGCGAAGGCCAGCCGTAAGCATCCAGGTCTGCGATGGTCTCTGCGCCGGCCAGCGGGTAAACGACCTGCTCATCGTACGTGCCGGTCTCGTAGACTTGCGAGCGATAGCCCATGCCCCACTCGTTTTCCCAGTAACCGGCCTCCAGGTCACGCCGGAGTGCCGGACCCACGTAGCGCGGGCCGACGCCAGGGATGCCGTCGATGTCCAGCGCGTCGTACAAGGCCTGGGCGGAGCTGACGCCACAGTGGGCGTACAGCTTGCGCATCACCTCGCTCGTCGCCCAGATGTCGGTAGGGATGCGGTCGACGGGCTGATGCCGGATGGCGGCGAGGATGCGTTCGCGATGGTTCATGGGTGTTTTGCTCCGCGGGTGTGACTTGGCTGCTGGCATACCGAGAGTCGTCGGCGAGTGTGCCGTAGCGGAACCGGTCAGCCCCGATCCCGAGTTTATCGTTGCATGTGAGCATTACGGAGTCGGGCTCAGGTGCGGGCGTGTGCGTCGTCCTGTGCCAGGCCCTTCAGGAAAGCCTGGACTACGTCAGGGTCACGGAAGTCGTGGCCGTTGTGCTGGATGACGAGGTAGAAGCCCTTGCCGCCCAGGGTGGAGACGATGCGCCACGCGCCCTCGGGGCTGACAAAGACCTGGCACAGCTTGCCGCCATCGCGGATGCGTTTGAGCAGGTCCAGCCACTGGTCAGGGGAGGGCTGGCCGTCGCCGGGAATCCACTGGATGCCGTGCAGCCGCGGGATCGCCAGCAGGAGATCCAGGTGCGGGATCTGGTTTTTGCCGTCGAGATGATAGAAGCCGTGGTCGAGGTGCGCGCAGCAGGCCTCCAGGTCGGGCAGGACGAAGCGCTCGAACATGCGGGGCGAGATCATGTAGGCGAAGTCGCTCTGCAGCATGTAGGTCTTGCCAGTGGAACGGATGGGCGCCCAGGTGGATGTGCCGCCGCACGCGGGCCGGATGATGGCATCGAGTTCATCGTAATAGCGCAGCCAAAGGCGGGTCAGCGCGCCGGCCAGGCGCAGGACCTCAGCCGGTTGTTCGACGACGTCGTACAGCAGTTGCGAGGTATCACGCAATGAAGCCAGGATATCCAGATTGCCGCCGAGATCGGTGTGCCCAATCTGGAGCTGTCCGGCGTAGCGCCGGGTGAACGCCCGCGCTACGTCCTGCACCCGGCGCCACCAGACGTTGGCAGGGTCATAAGCGAGGGTGAGCTCCGCAAGGTCGGTCGGGGCGCGAGGCGAAAACCAGACCGTTTCCGATGGCTCGCTGACGCTGTGGACTACTGATCCGAGGAAGCCTGCCAGGATGCCGGGGCCGAAGTTCAGCCAGAAGTACGGATAGGCGTCTGCATAATAGCGGGTGGCGGCGAGGGCGGGTGCCATGCAATCCACAACGGCGTCGGCAGGCATGTCCAGGGGATAGTTGCTGAGATAGCCGAGGGGTTTGGGACCCGGATAGGGATCGGTCGCGGCAAGGTAGACCAGCGGGCGTTCTAGCTCGCCGGTCCACCAGGCCGCGTAATCCCTATCGATTCTTGCCCAGTCCTCAGCCGTGAAGTTGAGCGTGGGCATGTGAAGGGGATACCTTACCGGCTCAGCCGAGCAGGCTCTTTGCCAGGCGGGTCGCTGAGCTGGCATCCGGGCTGTAGCCGTCTGCGCCGATCTGCTTGGCAAAGCTATCGGTGACCGGCGCGCCGCCGATCATGACCTTGACCTTGCCGCGCACGCCGGCTTCCTCCAGGGCCGCGATGGTGCCCTTCATGCTCGGCATGGTGGTCGTCAAGAGGGCGGACATGGCAACGACGCCGGGCTGGTGGTCGATGACCGCCTTGACGAATTTCTCAGGCGAGACATCGGTGCCGAGGTCAACAACCTCGAAGCCTGCACCTTCCAGCATCATGGCGACCAGGTTCTTGCCGATATCGTGGAGGTCGCCCTTCACCGTTCCGATGACAACCTTGCCGGCGGACGTGGTGCCCGCTTCTGCGAGGTGCGGCTTAAGGAGCGCAAGGCCGCCCTGCATGGCACGTGCGGCAACCAACATTTCCGGAACGAAGTACTCGTTCTCCTCAAACAGGCGGCCGACCTCGGCCATGGCGCCAATCAGGCCATCCTTGAGGATCTGGTCTGCCGAAATGCCCTCTGCGAGCGCGGCCTCCACGCCGGCTTTTGCAGCGGGCGCGTTGCCGTCCAGTACCGCATTGTAGATGGTTTCGATGGTGGACATGTGGGTGTACTCCTGGTGTGTTTGAAGATGAGATTCGGACTCTCTGGTTAGCAGGTGGAACTGGCGTGGTGCACGCACGAGTGTTATACGTAACACTGCTTACCTTAACCCATTCGCGGGTGGATGTCAAGAATCGCTTTACTGGCTTTGCAAGTGCCGACCACCCGTTGGGCAAACGCTACCCGCCTAGTGTAAAACGTTTGCGCGGTGCGCTGTATGATTTGCAACAGCTTTCCGCTCAAACTGCGCAAACAGCAGGCTCACAGACATCCGCTCCGGAGTTGACATGCTGGTCCGTCTGCAACATAATAGCTCAGAATCCAAACTAATATCATTCAAATAGCTTATGATTTACATACAAATAAGGAGCAATATGGAAGTTGTGCCTGGCATTCATGCTCTATGGCAGCAGAAGGGCGCATATGTGCGTGCCTATCTGCTCCAACACGCCGGTGAGTTGATCCTGATAGATACACTGTATGACAATGATGCCCACCGTATCCTGGAACTTCTCCGGCAGATCGGATGCACCCCAAGTGACTTGAAACACATCATCCTCACGCACGCCCATCGCTCCCACCTGGGTGGCTTGGCGCTGCTGAAGCAGTTGAGCGGCGCACCCGTATATGCCCATGAGTGGGAATCGGACCTGATCTCCGGTGACCGTGCCGCGCAGCAGGTATCATGGCGTCCGCAGCCTGCCTTCCGCACCTATCCCTTTCAGATAGCTAACAATCTGAACCTGGTTCATCATCCGCCATGTGAGGTTGACCATTTTATCCACCAGGGCGACCGCATCGGCCCCCTGGATGTGCTGGCAACGCCCGGCCATTCGCCGGGGCATCTGGCCTTCTACTGGCCGGAGCGCCGCGCCCTGTTCTCCGGGGATGCTATCGTCACCTGGCCGCACTTCGAGTTAGGATGGCCGGGTTTTCTGCTGAATCGGCGGCAACACCGGGCATCTCTGCGCAAGATGGCTGACCTGGACACTGATGTTCTCTGCACGGGACACGGCGCGCCCATCCAATCCGGCGCAGCGGCCAGGATTCGCACGGCACTCTCGCAAGCCGAGCCGCTCCGGTAGTGCGGCCGAGGAGGGAAGCATGATTCGTGTCCCGAGTTCGTTGCGGCCCTGGGGCGCCATCGGTGCGCTGGTCGCCGCCGTCTTTGCGCTGTGGATGTTCTTCTTCCCACAGTACATCCCGGTGCACTTCGCCTGGAATGTGCAGCCGCGTATGGCCCAGGCCTTCATCGGCGCGGGCTATGTCTTTCGCGTGTTCTTCTTCTTGCTCTTCGTGTTCGTGGCCGACTGGCGGTTGTTGCGCTGGAGCTATGTGGGCAATCTGTTCTTCACCGGCGCGCTGCTGCTGGCAACGCTCTGGCACGCCGAAGACATGCACTGGCGGAGCCTGGTCGGCCATCTGTGGATTGTGTTCTACACGATGGAGCCGGTGATCATGCACTTCTCCGTGCCGCGCGGGGCCGCCGACCGAGGCGAATCCGTGACAAGCGGCGGGCCCATCCTGCCGTGGTTCCGGCGTTTCTTGATCGTGGAGGTCGCCATCACCGGCCTGTTCGGCCTGGCGCTCATCATCAATCCGGAGTGGCTCAACACCCGCTGGCCCTGGGAACTGAACCCGTTCGACGCACGCATTGTATCGGCCTGGTGGGTCGGCTGGGCGGGCTGGGCAGCCGCCATGATTCAGGCCGCCGGCTGGGACGAGGTTCGCCTGGCCGCCATCGGCAACCTGATTCTGGGCATCAGTCTGACCGTTATCAATGTGGTCTTCTACCCGTACTTCAACCATGCGCACCCGACCGTGCGCGCGTACATCCTCGGCGTGATCGTCCTGACGGCGGGGATGGCCTTCTTCTACTGGCAGCAGGAACGGCAGCGCCGGCAGCTGGCAGCCACATAGAGGTAGTATGTGCGCGGGCAGCCCCTCATTGACGCATGGGCTGCCCGCGTGTATCATCACGTCCGTGAATCAACGTCTGGTATGCGTGATTGTGCTGGGGCTCCTGCTGGGGTTGACGCCGTTGTCCGCGTCGGCAGCGCCGGGCGCCAAGTGGCCCGACGATGTCGATCTCTTCCCGCGGCCGCTCGTTCGCGCGCCGGCGCTTACGTTCGCGACCGGGCCGACCGTCGCGGGCGACACGCCGGGCGCGCTTTATTACACCGTCCAGCCGGGCGACAGTCTGTGGCTGATCGCGCGGCGCTTCGGCATCACCGTCGAGGTGCTGGCCCGCGAGAACGGTTTCACGGGCCGGAAGGTGCTGCGCGAGGGAATGGAGCTCTTTCTCCCCTACAGCAACGAGATCGGCAGCGCGCGCTACGTTGGGGGCAAGCCGGTGGTCACCGGCCAGGGCTTGCACTTCGTCGCCAGCATCTCACAGCAGCAGTGCTGGCTCTTCCGGGATGGCAAGGTCGCTGAGCACTGGACTTGTTCGACCGGACGCCCTGAATCCCCCTCAATTCCTGGCAACTACACGGTGCAGACGAAGATGCCACGCGCCTACAACACAGCCGCCGAGTTCTGGATGCCTTCCTGGCTCGGCATATACGATGCAGGCGACGCCGATAACACCGAGAACGGCATTCACGGCATCCCCTACCGCGCGAGCAATGGCGAACGCCTCTGGACTGACCTCGTCGGCACCCCGATCACGTTCGGCTGTGTCATGTTGAGTGATGACCTTGCACAACAGCTCTACGACATGGCATATATCGGGATGCCCGTGACCGTGCTGCCGTAGCGCGCGGGCTGCCCAATCCACAGCTTTCCGGCTAAGTCTACTTACTTGTCTGAATTCTGCGCAGCAGCAGGGTGGCAGCCGCGATGACGGCCGCGCTGAGGAGGCTGCCGATGGCAAGCGCAGGCAGGTATGCCATATCGCGTGCTGGTTGAGCTGTCCGGGCCATTGGCGTGACTGAGGGCGCGGCCAGTCGCATGGACTGCAACAAGGGGGTGCTGGAGGGCCGCGGGGCCGCAGCAATAACCTGGGCGGTGGGGGACGGCGCTGCGTCCGCCGGTGGGGGCATGGACTGGGCGGTCACGACGGGGGCTGCGGTTGCGGGCGCAGCCTGGGCTGGCTGGGAGGGCTTCTCAGCGAGGGCTGTGGAATTGCCCATCCGGACCGGTGACTCTACCGTCGCGCCGGGCAGAGGCGCTATCTCGACTTGAGGCAGCGCCGTGGCTGCAGAACTCGTCGGCGGGCCGGTCGGAGGGGCAGCCACGGTTCCGGTCGGTGCTGCCCGGGGTGTCTCAGGGGTAGCGGTCCGGTATGTAGCCTCGCCGGCAGGCCGGAGCGTCGCGCTTGCAGTCGGCTCTGGCGCGGCTGGCTCCAGCGCGGCTTGCTGCTGTGGGGTGGGCGTCAGCGTCGGAGACGCCGCATCCAACGCGGGCTGCTCATCCCCGACCCGCAGGTTGAGGGGTGTCAAGCCGCTCGCCTGGAACGGAAAGGTGTCCTGCCAGGTCCCGCCAAGCGGGGCGCAGGCCGCACGAGCGCCGTTTACATAGAACTCGAGAGCCAGGCCATCGGCCACGCGGCCCTGTACGATCAGCTTGGCCTCCTGCAGCAGGGGGCCGCCGTACCGCCCGGCCACGGTGGTCGTAATGGGATTCCCCGGGATGCCCAACCGGATGCCTTCGCCGCGCCCTTCGATGACCGTGCCGGCAGGGGCCGGTTGGCCGTTGATGGTGACCTCACCGAAGAAGGCGTGAGGCGGAGGGGGTGGCTGCGCTTCAGCCAGGCCTGTATTCAGGAGCCACAGCAGGACCGCCACTGCAAAGCAGGTGACGGCACGCGTGAAATACCTCCGGTTTTTCTGACCCTGAGGAGCGATCATCAGCCCGGCTCCTGCTGCAACACCAGCGGTAGAAACACCCGGTGTACCGGCCTGCTTGTGGCGCTCGCCGTCGGACTTGCCGTGGGCGAAGGCTCAGGCGTGCAGGTGGCGGTCGGCGCCGCGGTCGGCGTCCATGTCGCGGTGAGCGTCGGCGTCGGGGATGCAGTGGGCGTGCTCGTCAGCGTTACCGTCGGCGTGGAGGTGAGCGTCGCTGTTGGCGTGGGGCTGGCCGAGGGTGTCACTGTCGGAGTTTCGGTAGGCCGCTCGGTTGCAGTTGCGGTTCGGGTCGTCGTAGGAGTCGAGGTCCGAGTTGGGGCGAGTGTCCTGGTGGGCGTCCGGCTTGGCGTGCGCGTCGGCGTCGCCGTCGGCGTTTCCGTCACGTCGACGATGCGCAGGTTGAGCTGGGTGGTCGCGCCGGAGGTGAATGGGTAGGTCGCTTGCCATGCGCCGTCGGCCGCAGCACATTGTGCGCGCACACCGTTGACGTAAAACTCGATCGGCGTCCCATTCGCCAGGCTGTCATTGCCCTGAACGATCAGCTTGGGGTCGTCGCGGCCGGGCCCGCCATATTCGCCGGCTGTGGTTGTGATGAACGGATTGCCCGGTATATCGACCAGAATGTTCTGCCCGCGTGCCGTGATGCTGGATCCGGCCGGTGCCGGTGCGCCATATATCGTGACCGTGCCATAGAAGGCATGTGGGACCGGCGGGATCGCGGGCGCTGCCGGAGCATCGTGTGCTGAAGAAGCGGCGGGTGCGGCAGACGAGGCCGGGATCGCGCCGGTTTGCGCCGCAGCGATGGAAAGCGCCCCGGTCAGCGTCACGGCCAGGTAGACAAGCCCGATGGATAGCCGGCGCCCGCTGTCACGTCGCATCTCTGCCTCCTGTGCTGCCAGGTCTGCGGGCAGGGCGGCTACCCTCCCCGCAGACCCGCCCCCGATGAATACTCCGCTCTGACTCTACCGCAATACGAGTGGCAAATAGACGATGTTGACCTGCTGCGTCGGCGTGGCCGTCTCCGTTGGCGTCGCAGACGGCGTTGCCGTTGGGGTCTCCGTCGGTGTGGCCGTGGGCGTCTCGGTCGGTGTGGGCGTCGGCGTTTCAGTCGGCGTCATCGTCGGCGTGGCCGTCGGTGTCGCCGTGGGCGTCTCAGTCGGCATGGGCGTGGGCGTCCACGCCTGTTCGCCGAAGTTGACGATTGCCATGCCGCCCGCGACCACGTTGACTACCACGGAATCCGGGCTCGTGCTGGCATAGCCGAGAGGCTGGGTCTCCTGCACGGTGTACTGGCCCGGCGCAAGGCCGGCGAACTGGTATGCTCCGTCCGGCCCCGCCGTCAGGGTTGTCTGGGTGCCGCCGCCCGGCAGCACGAGAGTTATCGTAACCCCTGCCAAGCCGGTTGTTTCGCTGTCTTCGCGGATGCCATTGCCGTTGGTGTCAAGGAAGACATAACCCGATAGGTCGCCTGTCAGTCGCTGGAACGAGGCCGTGATGGTGTGGTTCGCGGTCACATTGCTGAACGTATACGTGCTGATCGCACCCTTCGATGCCCCGTCGACGACCACATCGGCAATGGCGTAGCCCGTGCTGGCCGAGATGGTAAAGGTCTTGCTGCCCCCCAGCGGCACGGAAACGCTGCCGGAAGGAGTAATGGAGCCGCCTGCACCGGCTGATGCAGTGATCGTGTAGTTGACATCGGCCTGCAGATTCAGATTGGTTGCGCTGCCTGAATGCCAGGCATAATCGTTGACCCACTTGCCCTGGGCAACATCGTAGAGCTTGGCTTTCACGCCCGCAACATAGAAGATGATCGGCGTCCCCGCAGAGGCGCCCTCGACGGCGGCTGTATCCGGGTCATCGCCGGGAACGGTCAGGAAGTAGGCGCCGGAAGAGGCATCGGGTGGGCCAATCTTCGTAGTGACGTTGCCTGTCCACGGGCCACTGGCGGCTTTCGCCATGATAGACGTGCCGTTGGGCAGCAGGCTGCCCTGTGAGTTCTTGACTGTGCCGTAGAAGGTATGGCCGATCGGAGGGATAGCATTGGCCCGGGTTGCCACCATGCCGAACATAACCACGAGCACGAGCAGCAGAGAGACCCAGCGGAGCAGATGCCCGCGGTTAGTGCGGGCAAGTATATTGTGACCCATTGCTTCTGCCTCCTCCATGCAGGTGTGAAGCTGTGCGCCGGTTCACGTCTGTCAATGCCTGGTGATGTGGCCCCGGTTTCGGATGTGGAGTCAGCGATCCGCAAGGCCAACCCTGGCAGGTGCCAGGCGGCGCCTGCCAGGGTGCTCTTACATTACCTTACGCATGGGGGCTGAGGGGTTCAGCCCCTGCGTCACGGATAGATGGTCCCACTCTGGCTGAGAGCCAGCCAGTAGCCCAGTCCGGCGTTGTAGGTCCACGTCTGGTAGTAGTAGTCGCCGTCCGGGTTGAATGCGTAGTTGGCCTGCGCGGCGTTGTAGACGGACGGACCCAGATAGTCGGCTGCGGCTTCGTTCGTCATGTTATAGCGGGCCGTGTAGCCGATCAGGTTCCAGCCGGCGTTGACCGCATAGGCGGGCAGGACGTTCGGCGGGGCGCTGAGGTACCGGCCGCTGATGACCAGCGTGCCGTTGCCCGGCATCTCCACCCAGTAGCCCTGGCCGTCCTTGAAGGTCTTGAGCGTGCCGCCCACACCCGGGATCCAGGTCTGCTGGACGAGCTTGCCGCTCGACCAGATGAAGGTCGCGACCTGCTTGGCGCCCACGTCCTTCATGACGTTGGCAATCTTCGTGTCGTACGGTACCAGCGGGGTCGAAATGAGGTTCCACCCCGCCTTCAGGGCGATGGTATAGGTATTCTTCACGTCGGCCTGGACCCCCGCCGTGCTGGTCGCCAGCCCGACCTTGTCCTTGGCCGTTGCGCGGAAGCAGTGCGTGCCGTCCGGCAGCGCGGTCGTATCGAAGACCAGCTTGTACGGGGCCGCGGCGACCGTGCCGAGTGTGCTCCAGGCGCCCGCGCAGCTCGGCTGGACCTCGAACATCACCGAGGCCACGCCCGAGCCGCCGTCAGCGGCATCTGCGATGAACTCGAACGTCTTCCCCGAGATGATGTTGCCTGCGACTGGCTGTTGCAGGCTGACCGTCGGCGGCGTGTTGTCCACGTGGACTGTCACCACCGCAGATGTCGTCTCCATGCCGACGCCGTTCCGGGCCGTGACCTTGAGCATGGCGTCGCCGTTGTAGCCGGCCGTGTTCCAGCCCTGCTCGAACGGTGCAGCCATGTCCGGGTTAGCGGCCCAGGTACCCGTGGAGGCCCAGAAAGTGACCTGTAGGATGCCGGACTCCGGATCGGCTGCCGTGGCCTTCACCAGCTTCGTGCCCGTGACCCACGCGCCCGCCGTCGGATCGGTGATGGAGACGGTTGGCGGCGTGTTGTCTACCGCGAAGATCGTGAACGCTGCGTCGCTCATGTCAGATGCCGTGTTCCCGACCTTGTCCGTGGCAATGATCTTGACCCACGAGTTGGCGCTGGGGATGCCTGCAACCTTCCAGTCGTAGGCGCCCGTGTTCGCCAGCGCACCGTCAATCTGGGAGAAGGTGACACCGCCGTCCTGCGTCAGCCACAGCGTGATGGGCTTGTCTGCGAGATTGGCGTCGGTGATGTCGGCCTTGTTCCACTTGATGGTGTATGTCAGGCCAATCTGCAGCCCTTCGCCGCCGTTGGGCTGGATCAGCGTGGTAGCCTTGATGGCGGGCGCGGTCGCGTCCACCATGTACTTCACCACCGCGGATTCCTGGCTCAAGCCGGCGCCGTTGGTGGCGGCTGCCTTGACCCAGACCGGCCCGGTGGGCGCGATCACGTTCATCTCATAGGGCGCGGTGTTGTCCGTGCCATCCATCGTCCAGCCTGCGACCGTGTTGGAGTACCAGAACGTCACACCCACGATGCCCGAATGGGCATCGCTTGCATCGGCCTTCCACATATGGCTGCCTGCCACCAGGGCGCCCTCAGTCGGCGCGGTGATGGCAACCGCCGGCTTGCTCCGGTCGATGACGATGTTGGCATTCGAGTCCCAGGCGGACGCACCGACGCCGTTATGCGCGGTGGCGCGGACCCAGACCTTCGTGCCATCGGGCAGCGCGGTGACGTTCCAGTCGAGCGAGTAGGGCGCAGCTACATCCGTCCCGATGACGGTCCAGGCTACACCGTCCTTGGAGTACTCGAACACGACCTTGGTGATGCCCGACTCGACATCGGTGGCCGTCGCCGCCACTGTGGCGGTGTTCGTCGTGATGAAGGCGTTGTCCAGGGGCGCCGTCACATTCACGACTGGCGGGGTGTTGTCCGTATTGAAGATCGTGAAGACGGCATTGCTCTCGTCCGAGGCCGCACCGCTCGCCTTGTCCTTGGCAACCAGCTTGACCTTCGCCTGCTGGGTCACCATGGCCGGGACCGTCCACGGGAACGTACCGGTGTTGCCCAGACCGGTGGCGATGGTCGAGTGGAAGGCGCCGGCTACCCAGAGCTCGAGGTCGATGCCCGCGAGATTGGCCTCGGTGATCTTGGCGGGATCCCACTTGATGTCATAGGCCGAGCCAACCTGCAGGTATTCGCCGCCGTTCGGCTGAATCAGGGTGTCAGCGGCAACCACCGGCAGGGTGCTGTCGACGATGACGCTGGTCGGTTGCACTGCGGCAACCCAGTTGTCCTGGCCGATGTTCTTGGCTTCAACGGAGAGGTCCCAGGGGCCGTCGGCTGTGCCCGCCGGGATCGTCAGGTTCATGGTCTTGGCAACCGGGAGTGTGACGGCTTCCTCTGCCAGTTTGATGGTACCGCCCAACCAGTAGCGGATCGTGCCGGGTCCGGTGCCATCGGTGGAGAAAGTGACGGGAAGGACGGCTCCAACCTTCACGAATGCCGGCGCGGCGGTCGTCGGAGCGGTGATCGCTACCGCCGTGACATCGCCTGGCACATCAGGTGCAGCCAGCGCTATCGCAGGACACAGCAGCAGAATGGCTATGACGATGTTGAGACCGCGATAGAACGGCTTTATGCCCTTATGCATCTTGTCCTCCCTTGAAAATGTCCCGTTACCCGGCCGGGGCAGCGCACGGCGCCAGTTCGACCCGATAGCCGAGCTTCTCGAGACGGCGCACGGCTCGGCGTTTCACCGCCTCACGGTCCCGCTCATCGAAGTAGTTGCCACCCAGGTCTTCATAGGCCGTCTGCCGAGTAATCAGGTGATAACCTGTGACCAGTAAACTGTGCCCGACGGCGACCGCTGCCCGTTGTGTGCCTCGCCGGGCTGCCAGGCGGCGATAGAGCGCCTGGAAGTACTTGTGCTTGGTGTGGGCTGCGCCGTGGGCCGCTTCAATCAGTGCCCGCCGCAGCCACGGACTGCCTTTGCGCGTGCGGCCACTCTTGCGTTTGCCTGCACTCTCGTGGTTGCCCGGACACATACCGGCCCAGGAAGCCAGGTGGTCGGCATCTTCGAAAGGCGCCAGATCCGCACCAATCTCGGCGACGATGATCTCGGCAATGCGCTGGTTAATGCCCGGCAAGGCATCCCACGTCGCTAAGGCCGCCGCAAAAGGGCGCATCTGCTCCGCAATCTGCTGGTCCAGTTGCGCCATCGCCTCGTCGAGAAAGTCGATGTGACTCAGATGCTGCGCCAACATAAAGCGATGATGTGGCCGCACGCTCGCTCAACGCCTTCACGAGCAAGTCCTGCTTGTCGCGCAACCGCCCTTTGGCTAAGGCGGCCAACGTGGCGGCGTCCGTTTGGCCCTCGACTAACTCGGCCAGGATGGCGCGGCCACTCACCCCCATCACATCGCTGGCGACACTCGCCAACTTGATGTTGGCGTCTTCCAGTACCTTCTGCACCCGATTGACTTCGCTCTGCGTTCATCCCCCAACTTCGTGCGATAGCGGGTCAGATCCCGCAGTTCTCGCAAAACCTCCGAGGGATGAAGCTGCCTTTGAGCAAGCCATGCCGCAAGAGGTCGGCGATCCATTCGGCGTCCTGCACGTCCGTCTTACGCCCCGCCAACGCTTTGATGCGTTCGGCGTTGACCACCAGGATGGCGAACCGGTCATCCAGCAGGTTGTATACGGGCTTCCAGTACACCCCCGTGCTCTCCATCGCCACATGGCTGACACCCAGACCGGCCAACCAATCCGCTAAAGCCTCCAGATGCACCGTCATCGTCGCAAAGGTGCGGGTTTCCTTGAGCGGCTGACCGTCTGGCCCCGGCACGATCACACAGGCCACTACGGTCTGCTTGTGGACGTCGATCCCGCAACAACGCTCGTAGACCACTTGCATGACTCACCTCCGCTGCTTGCGCCGCCCCAGCGGAGTGCCTGATGAACGAAGATTCTCCCTTGCGTGCCTCCCCTGGCGGGGGGCAACAGTCAACGGTGCCTGCAGGCACTCATGTCAAACTCCTGACGGGCTCGTGGCACCAAACCAACCATCCGACTTCTCACCGGGGCGGCACTCTATTCTACCCATTTTCACGCGATAGAACGGCTTTATGCCCTTATGCATCTTGTCCTCCTCTGTGAAAGAAAAGTACTCGAAGATCGTCTTCGCGCGTGAGTAGGATCGAACACAGGACGGGTACACGGAGGCACGCCGCCCGGCCGTGAAGACTGTGCCTGCCTGGCCTTTGCACTCACCCCCTTTCTGCCCTCTCCGCCAGAAGCCCGTGGTCAGGAGCCGTGCTGCGGGGATTGTGACAACCACGGTCGCAACCCCTGTGCCATTTACAGATGTCAGAGGGACAAGATTGTTAATCTGCTTTGCGTTACGGTCGCCCATGCCGGCGAACTGCTGGTTGTTGGGTGCTGACCACCTTACTTAGCTCCACAGGAGCCAGCAGTAACACGCATAAGCTGCACCATCCTCTGACATTCTAGCAGTCTGTGCTACTCGTTGGAATACCGCTCAGTCCCCTCCTGCGGCGGCAATCGTACCCGTCACGTAGTACTCTCGACCTTGTGGGCGTCGGAGTCTTGACTCGTCGGCATGTCCGGCGGTCCGGTTGCCGTTTCCGGTGAGCCGATAATCTGTTGTTGCGCTGCAACCAATTCCTCGAGCACCGGCCCCGAGATGCGCCATTCCCGGCCGATTTTGAACGCCGGCACCTTCTTGGCCTGGCACCAGCGCCACACGGTTGACCGGCTTACGCGCAGATAGGTGGCGACTTCTTCGACGGTCAGGAGTTCGTCCATGGCACCTGGTTCTCCTCCGTGTTCCGGCGAACGGAGCGAGCGAAAGCGCGCACCGATACACATAAGACCTTAGCAGCTGACAGGAGTCGGCAACGAGTTACATAAACCAGCACAGACTACTACAATCATAGTCCGCTTCAGGTCATCCTAGAAGGCCCAAGTCTCTCTAGTTTGCGTTGCGAGGAATACTCAAGAGGAAGTACGCGGGTACCGTTACGGTGAGGTATTACGCCGCGTCGCCGTCGAGGGAAATGAGGCCGAGGCGCAACGCCGTCGCTACCGCTTCCGTGCGGTTCTCCACGCCGAGCCGGCGGTATATGTCGGATAGTTCATTCTTGATGGTCTGCTCTGAGAGAAACATTCGTTGTGCGATGTCGCGGTTGCCCGCACCCTGTGCCAGGGCACGCAACATCTCCAGGTCGCGTGCAGAGAAGTGCTTCTCGCAGTCCCCGTTGTTCTGCGTCGCGAGCCGCCGGTACTCGGACAAGACCTGCATTGCGATGGGTGGAGCGATCACTGCGCCGCCGTTGGCTACGCAGCGGATCGCCTCGACCAGCTCGCTGACATGGGTATCCTTCATCAGATAGCCCCGTACGCCGGCCTGCAGGACGCGCGTCACCGTATCACGATCCGGTGAGCCGATGAGGGCGATGATCCTGGCGTCCGGATTGTCGGTCAGGATCTGCTGCGCCACCTGCACGCCGCTCTGCATCGGCAGGTGCAAATCCAACAGGATGACATCCGGGTGTTTATCGCGCACCGCACGCATGGTCGACCCCAGATCCGATGCTTCATCGCAGACCAGCAAATCCGGTTCGCGCTCCAATACGGATCTCAGCCCGGCGCGAAACAGGGCGATGTCAGCCACCAGGAGAATGCGGATCGTCTCCATCGTCGGCCTTCTGTCCTGGGAGTACTTGTTCAGGTCCGCCAGAAGCGACTCGTCTGCTCAACCCGGTCGCCCGACTGTGTGCCAGGCGTACTCGCGCGCAGCAAACTTTCGGTTGCGCCAACGGTACCAGGGCCATCTGCAGTGAGACTATCACGCAGTACGTTCGGATTCAACCCCTAAAGGATGTATCGTGGCAGTTTATTTTTCCTTGTGGCCGGCTGTCACCACGATTGCTATAGCAGGCCGAGTTTGCGCGCACGCGCCACGGCCTCGGTGCGATTGGCGGCGGCGAGCTTGCCGCTGATGTTGTGAATGTGCTTCTTGACGGTGCCCTCACTCAGCACCAGGTTCGTGGCGATGGCCCGGTTGGAGAGCCCCGCGGCCATCAGGCGCAGCACCTGGAGCTCGCGCAGACTCAGCGATGATGGTGCGGGTTCAGGCGGCGCACTTGCGGCGTGCTCGGAGATAGCCTGCAGAATCCTGCCCACGTATTCCGGTGCAGCGCCCTGGCGCGCGGCCTCCTTGAGCAGGGGCACGAGGGCGGGGCCTGCATCGACGAAGGTCCGGACGAACCGTTCGGATGCACCCCGGTGCAGCGCATCCTTGAGGAAGGTCAGGCCGGCCTGCTGACTCTCTGCGGTCACGGCCTGCCAGATACGCACCGCGATGGCGCCCCATTCCCAGCCGGCATCGGCGGCAGCAGTGTAGAGCGGGTGCAGCGCTTCGCAGGCGGCGCGGCGGTCGCCGCGGGCAAGCAGGAGCCGCGGCCCCACCAGGTTAAGGTGCCGATAGAACGGGTGTCCGCTCGCCTCCGGGCTCATTCGGGCAGCCCAGTGCTCTGCTTCGGCCAACGATGCGCCGGCCAGGGCAACCTCCACCCCGGTCGCAGCCACATGAGCCAAGAGACTGGCGGGCGATTCGGATGCCTTGAGCAACTGATCCACCTGATCTACAGCCTGTAGGGCCCCGCGCAGGTCGCCGCGCGCGGACCGGAGGCGCGCCAGTATCAGGTTCACGGACACGCGATACTCGGCGTCGCCGCTGGGTTCCGCAAGCGCCTGCCCCGCGCGCATGTGGCTTTCGGCCACGTCCAGATCGTTCCACTCATAGTTCAGATAGGCGAGATCGACATGGGCCAGGATCGTGACGGGAACGGGCAGGTTCTCGCCAACGACATCCTGGAACAGCGCGGCCGCAGCATGCAGTTCTCCGCGCATGGCCTTGCTCCGACCGAGAAAGGTCTGGGCAGTCAATCGCGCAAAGTCGTTGCCGTAGCGCCGTGCGGCAGTGGCCGCAGCCTCGAGGATTGGCTCGGCTTGATCTATGTGTCCGCCATACCAGTAAGCCAAGCCCAGGGTTACCCCCAGCACCGCTCGCAGGGCCTCTGCGGTTTCCGGCAACAAGGTCAGCGCACGGTGCGCCAACTCAGTCGACTGGCGCAGGTCGCCGCGAGCGCGTGCCAGGACTGATTCGGCGGCTGTTACTTCGCCCAAAAGGCTACGCGGATCGCCCCCAGGCTGCCCGTCTTCGCCGGCAGCCAGTTTCCGTGCTCTTGCCAGCCATTGTTCAGCGGCGTCGAGTCGACCGGTGAGTAAGAGGAGCCAGGCATAGGCGAGGCAGAGCTGTGCGCTGGCCTGGATTATGTCGGAGGGTAGCGCAGCCAACCAGCCCATCAGAGTCAGCAGCTCTCCGCGCTGCAACAGGGTCTCGCGCTCTAGGGCGATCAGACGGGCTGCCTGCGCCCAATCCTGGCTGGCGAGCGCATGGTGGATGGCTTCGGCTGTGAATCCGTGGTCGGCATACCACCGGCTGGCCCGGCTATGCAGTATGTTGACCCTGTCGGCCAGCTCCCGTTGGAGGCAGCTTTGCAGCAGCTCAGCGAAAAGGTGATGGTAGCGATACCACTGCCTTTCGGTGTCCAGGGGAACGATGAAGAGGTTGGACCGGTCGAGGTGTTCCAGGATTTCCTGGGCCGGCAGAGCGTGGGGTGCCTGCGCGGGTGTATCGCTGTCTTGGGGCAGCCAGCCATCCTGTCCCAACATGGCCTCGCACAGGGGCGCACACATGCGATCAAGGATGGAGGTGTGGAGCAGGAAGCTATGCACCTGCGGCGACTGGCGGGCCAGTACTTCTTCAGTCAGGTAGTCCAGGATGAAGCGATTCGTGCCGGTCACGCTGGTAATGAGCCGGCGCATATCGCCCCCCCGCGTGATGAGAGCACGGCCAGTTGCAGCCCCGCGGCCCAGCCTTCCGAGCGGTCATGCAGCGCAGCGATCTCGGCGTGAGAGAGGCGCGCGGTCATGTTGCGCCGGAGAAACTCGGCCACTTCCTCGAAGGTGAAGCTGAGGTCGCCCTGGCGCACTTCGATCAGGACGGCGCGGGCGCGCAGGCGTGCAAGCGGCAAGGGCGGGTCCTCGCGCGTGACGATCACGATGTGCATGTGCGCCGGACGATGCTCGAGGAGGAAGCCGACCAGTGCATGGATGGCGGATAGGTGGATGACATGATAGTCGTCAAGCGCCAGGATCAAGGGTCGGGCGAAAGCTGCGAGATCGTTGACGAGAGTTGCGAGCAGCGATTCTACGGGCGTCGGCGGCGCGACGGTATCCAGCATGGCCTGCGCGGTGACCCCGATGCCAGGGTCCACATTCCGAAGGGCAGCCAGCAGGGCCGCGAGAAATCGTGCGGGATCATTGTCGCCTGCGTCGAGCGAAAGCCAGGCGGCAGGCGCGTCGACACTGCGGATATAATCTGCAACCAATGTGGTCTTGCCGAAGCCGGCGGGGGCGGAGACCAGCGTCGTGCCGGCGTGACTGCCCCGGGTGAGGAGTTCAAGGAGACGAGGGCGTGCTACAAACGTAACTCCTCTGGAGGGGGGAGGCATGAGCTTCGTCGTCGCCACCACTATGTGCATGTGGGCCTCTCCGTCAGTATCTACGAGTAGCCGGAGGAAGTGTCAACCCACGCTTATCTTAGCACAAGTTATGCTTCCTGGCAATCCCCTTTATGTGACAGATTTTGCATATCGGGCTGATTTTGATGACAGTACATTCATTTTGTGGGACGCGCGCGGACATCCCTCCCGAACAGATGCGGCTGCTCGGGAGGGGAGTGCAGGGCATCTGGCTATGCGGCCAGAATCGTCGTGAACGACAACGGCGGCAGGATGACGGTATACTTCCCGTCGGTGACCGGCCCGCCGGCGTGCTGCGATGGCACGATGCGGTCGGGCTGCTCGAAGGTGTTTTCGGCCTTGATATCGGTTCCGGTGAGCTGATGGATGGCTGTGACCTGTGCGGGCGGGGCATCCTGCCATACCAGCTCCGTGGTGATGGTCTCCGTCTGGCTCCGGTTCACAATGAAGACGGACTGCCGGCCCGTCTCCGGGTCGTGGCTGGCCGCGACATCGAGCAGCGGCATCGTGCCGAACTGCTTCGTCTCGTACTGCGGCGCTTTGACCAGCACATCCAGCGAGTTGCCGCGCGCGTGGTTGCTGACCAGCATGAAGGGATAGTACGATGTGTGCTTGAGCAGCCCTTCGCGCGTCGTGTGCAGCCACGAGATGATGTTGACGATCTGCGCCATGCAGGCAACCTTGACCACGTCGCACTTGCGCAGGAAGACGTTGAGCCACTGTGCCACCACCAGCGCGTCCTCCAGGTTGTAGCCCACCTCGGCCAGGTGCGGAGCCTCGGTCCAGCGGCCGTTCGTCTCCCCCGGATGCCACACCTGCCATTCGTCCCAGGACAGGTAGACGTTGTGCCGGCTGCGGTTTTTCGCCTTCACATACCGCAGCGTACCGGCCATCGTATCCACAAAATCCTCGAAGCGGCGGGCCAGCGCGAGGTAGCTCGGCGTGTCCTGGTCGTGGTGGTTGCTGACGTACATATGGATAGACAGGTAGTTGACGTGCTCCCAGCAGGTTTCGAGCGCGACGCGGTCCCATTCGGGGAAGGTCGGCATCCTGTCATTCGAGGAGCCGCATAGCACCGTCTCGATGGCCGGGTCCTGCCAGCGCATCAGCTTGGCGGCCTCGCGGGCTTTGTTCGCATACTCGTGCATGTCGAGGTGGCCGATCTGCCAGGGGCCGTCCATCTCGTTGCCGAGACACCAGTACTTGACGCCGTACGGCTCGGGGCTGCCGTTGGCCGCGCGCAGGTCGGCGTAGTAGGTGCCCGCGGGTGCATTGCAGTATTCGACCAGCGCGGATGCGGAATCGATCGTGCCGGTGCCCAGGTTCACGCCGAGCATGGGGGCCGTGCCCACCTTGCGGCAGAAGGTCATGAACTCGTCGGTGCCGAACTGGTTGGTTTCAATGGAGAACCAGGCGAGGTCGCGGCGTCGCGGGCGCTTGTCCTTCGGCCCGATCCCGTCCAGCCAGTTGTAGCCGCTGAGGAAATTGCCGCCGGGGTAGCGGATCACGGTGTAGCCGAGCTCGCGCAGCGCGGCCATGACGTCGGTGCGCAGGCCGTCCTCGTCCGCGTGAGGCGACGCGGGATCGTAGATGCCCTCGTAAACGCAACGTCCCATATGCTCGGCAAAGCCGCCGAACAGCAGCGGCGAGATGGCCCCGACCGTACGGTGCGTGTCGAGATAGACTTGAGCGGACAATGCTGACATGGCCGACTCCTTTGTCAAGATAGCGGAAGGTTTTTCTAACTGCGTGGTAGGCATTATAATGCATGGACTCTTCCCATCAAACACCTCATCAAGGAGACGCTTTCAATGACTGAAGCCACAGCTCCCTACCTGAATCCTGACCTGCCCATCGAGCAGCGCGTGGATGACCTGATCGGCCGCATGACGTTGGCGGAGAAGCTGAGCCAGATGTGCAATGCCTGCCCGCCGATTCCCCGGCTGGGCATCCCGGCCTATGATTATTGGAGCGAGGCCCTGCACGGCGTGGCCCGCAACGGCCGCGCCACCGTGTTCCCCCAGGCCATCGGCATGGCCGCGACATGGAATCCTGACCTGGTGCGGCGAGTGGCATCGGCCATCGGCGACGAAGCGCGTGCCAAACATCACGAGGCGATGCGGCGCAACGGCGGGACGATGATCTACCAGGGCCTGACATTCTGGTCGCCCAACGTCAATATCTTCCGCGATCCCCGCTGGGGCCGCGGGCAGGAGACGTGGGGCGAAGACCCCGTGCTGACGGGCGAGATGGGCTCCGCGTTCGTGCGGGGGCTGCAGGGTGATGACCCGCGCTATATGAAGGCGGCGGCGTGCGCCAAGCACTACGCGGTCCACAGCGGGCCGGAGAAGCTGCGCCACACCTTCGACGCGGTCGTCTCGCAGCGCGACCTGTACGGGACGTATCTCCCCGCGTTCCGCAAGCTGGTGGTGGACGCGCAGGTGGAGGCCGTCATGGGCGCGTACAACCGCATGAACGGCGAGGCGTGCTGCGCGAGCCAGACGTTGCTCGTGGACATCCTGCGCGGGGAGTGGGCCTTCCAGGGGCATGTCGTGTCCGACTGCGGCGCGATCAACGACATCCACCAGGGGCACAAGCTCACCGCTGATGCGGCCGAAAGCTCCGCGCTGGCCGTCAAGGCCGGCTGCGACAATGCCTGCATCTGCACGTACGAGCACCTGGGCGAGGCGCTGGAACGCGGGCTGCTGACCGAGGCGGACGTGGACCGCTCGTTGGCCCGCATGTATCGGACGCGCTTCAAGCTCGGCATGTTCGACCCGGCAGCGCGCGTGCCGTATGCAAACATTCCCATGAGCATCGTGGGGTGCGAGGAACACCTCAAGCTGGCGCAGGAGGCCGCAGTCCAGTCGGTTGTATTGCTGAAGAACCGGAATACCATCCTGCCCATCAAGCCGGATGCGAAGGTCATCACCGTCATCGGTCCGGCGGCGGCCAACCTCGATGTGCTGCTGGGCAACTACCACGGCATGAACACCGGCATGGTGACGCTGGTGGAGGGCATCGTCGCCCGCGCGCCGGAAGGCGTCAAGGTCGAGTACCGGCCCGGCTGCCAGTTTACGCAGCCGAACGCGACCGCGCACGACTGGTCGACGTACATGGCCGCGGGCAGCGACGTGACGATTGCCTGCGTGGGCCTGTCGCCGCTTATGGAAGGCGAAGAGGGCGACGCGATCATGACGCCGGCGAACGGCGACCGGACTGAAATCGAGCTGCCCGAGGCACAGGCTGCGTACGTCAAGAAGCTGTGTCTGGCCGGCGCGAAGGTCGTCCTGGTCATCACCGGCGGCGCGCCCGTTGCGCTGGGCGAGCTGGCGGACATGGTCGAGGGCGTCGTGTACGTCTGGTATCCGGGCCAGCTCGGCGGCGCGGCGGTGGCAAGCGTGCTGTTCGGTGACGTGGCGCCGTCGGGCAAGCTGCCGCTGACCTTCCCCAAGGCCACCGCGGACCTGCCGCCCTTCGAAGATTACAACATGGCCGACCGGACGTATCGCTTTGCGACGGTCGAGCCGCTCTATCCGTTCGGCTTCGGGCTCAGCTACACAACGTTCGCGTACGAGGGGCTGGCGCTGGATCGCGCGTCGATTCGCCGCGGCGAGAGCGTTACGGCTACGGTTACGCTCAGGAACACGGGCGACCGGGCCGCAGATGAGGTCGTGCAACTCTACGTCGCGGACCTGGAGGCATCAGTGCCGGTCCCGCAGCATAGCCTGGCCGCGTTCCGCCGCATCCACCTCGCGCCGGGCGAGAGCGAACCGGTCACGTTCACGGTGACGCCGGACATGCTGGAACTGGTGAACGACGAGGGCGAGCGTGTGCTGGAGCCAGGTCGCTTCCGGCTGACCGCGGGCGGCAGCTCGCCGAGCGCGCGGGCGACCGCGCTGGGCGCGGCAGCACCTGCCGTTGCCGAACTGACCGTCACAGCCTGACGATCTCGCCAGCCTGCCTGGGAGCATGTACGCCGCGCTTCCAGGCAGGCCGCTCTCGACCCCTGGGTGCTTCCCACCATCATCGGAGACGCGGCCGCATGACGTTAACAACCGACCTGGAACTCAGGCTGAAATCCATCGAGTACCGGCAGACCATCCTGCGCATCATCACGCAGGCGCGCGCAGGTCACACGGGCGGCGACCTGTCTGCCGTCGACATCCTCAACGTCCTGTACAACGACAGCCTCAACGTCAGCCCCGCCACGATGAGCCATCCTGACCGTGACCGCTTCGTGCAGAGCAAGGGGCACTGTGTCGAGGCGCTTTATACGGTACTGGCGGACCGCGGGTTCTTCCCGGCGGCGCAACTCGATACCTTCTGCCGCTGCGGCTCACCGTTCATCGGCCACCCGACCCGCAGCGTGCCCGGCATTGAGCAGAACACCGGCGCGCTGGGTCACGGGCTGGCGGTCGCGGCGGGCATGGCGCTGGCCGGCAGGCTGGACGGCCGCGCATACCGCGTCTTCGTGCTCATGGGCGATGGCGAACTCGATGAGGGCTCGGTGTGGGAGGCTTCGTTGGCTGCCGTGCGTTACGGCCTCGACAACCTGACTGCCATCGTCGACCGCAACGGGCTGCAAATCACCGGGCCGACCGAGAAGGTCCTGCCGCTGGAGCCGCTGGCCGACAAGTTCCGGGCGTTCGGCTACGCCGTCGCGGACGTTGACGGCCACGACGTGCGCGCGTTGCGGGATGTGCTCCGTCGCGTGCCGCTCGAACCGGGCCGGCCGAGCCTCATTCTCGCGCACACGGTTAAGGGTAAGGGCGTGAGCTTCATCGAGCATGCCGCGAGCTGGCATCACCGGGTGCCCACCGATGCGGAGTACGCGGTAGCTCTGGCTGAGCTGGACCGGGCGCGGGACGAGCTGCAGGGGAGCTGAGATGGAACTGGGGCGACCGAATCTGGAAGTCTTTGCCGAGACGCTGCTGGAACTTGCGCGGGAGGACCGCGATGTGCTGGTTGTGACCAGCGACTCACGCGGCTCCGGCAAGCTGGCTCCGTTCGCAGAGGCGCTGCCGGGACAACTCATCGAGGTCGGCATCGCGGAGCAAAACGTGGTCGGCATCGCCGCGGGGTTGGCCTCCGCAGGGAAGCGTGTGTTTGCGGTCTCGCCGGCCTGCTTCCTGACGGCCCGCGCCTTCGAGCAGATCAAGGTGGATGTCGCCTATTCCGACCAGCCGGTGCGCGTCATCGGCATCAGCGCGGGCGTCAGCTATGGTGCGTTGGGCGCCACCCATCACTCGCTGCACGACTTTGCCGCACTGCGCGCCGTGCACAACATCGCCGTGGTCGCGCCCGCAGATAACTTCGAGACGCGCGAGACCATCCGGGCCATCCACCGGGCGGACCATCCTATCTATGTGCGCCTCGGCAAGGCGCCGCAGCCGCACGTCCACCCGGCTGACACTCCCTTTGTCCTCGGCCAGGCAGCGCTCCTGCGAGAAGGCCGCGACCTGACCTTCATCGCATGCGGCGAGGTGGTCGCGCCCGCGGTCGCCGCCGCGGAATTGCTGGCCGCGGAGGGCATCGCCTGTCGCGTGCTGAGCATGCACACGCTCAAGCCGCTCGACGCTGCGGCTGTGCTGGCAGCCGCTGTAGAGACGCGGGCGATCATCACTGTCGAGGAACATAGCGTGTTCGGCGGGCTGGGCGAGGCGTGTGCGGCAGTGTTGATGCAGGCCGGCACGTTCGTGCCCTTTCGCATCGTCGGCTTCCCGGATGAGTACATGGTCACCGGATCGCAGGCCGACATCTTCCAGCACTACGGCATCTCGCCCGCAGGACTCGCGATAACGGCTCGCGCCCTGCTGTCCCGCTGAGGGCAAATTCTGGAGGCATCATGGCACAGAAGCAGGCCGTCCTGGGCGTCATCATCGGCAACCGGGACTTCTTCCCCGACCGGCTCATCACGACTGCGCGGCAATCCCTAGCGAAGGTGTTTGCCGTGCTCGATATCGAGCCGGTCATCCTCGATCAGAGCACGACCAAGCTCGGTGCGGTCGAGACGTGGAGCGATGCGCGCAAGTGCGCGGCCCTGTTCGACGAGAACCGCCATCGCATCGAAGGCATCCTCATCAGCCTGCCGAACTTCGGAGATGAGAAGGCCGCGGTGGAGGCCATCAAGCTCTCGGGGTTGCAGGTGCCCATCCTGGTGCAGGCGTTCCCGGATGACCTCGACGCCCTGACGCCGGAGTTTCGCCGCGATGCCTTCTGCGGCAAGATCTCCGTCTGCAATAACCTCTACCAGTACGGCTATCCTTATTCGGTGACGGAGCGGCACACGCTGCGGCCCGATACGGAGGAATTTCGGAACGAGCTGCGTAAGTTCGTGGGGGTCTGCCGCGTGGTCAACGGCCTGAAGGCCGCGCGCTTGGGTGCGGTCGGCGCGCGCCCCAACGCGTTCAACACGACGCGTTACAGCGAGAAGCTGCTGCAGGCGCACGGCATCAGCGTCCAGACGGTCGACCTCTCGGAAATCCTGGGCGCGGCGGGCAAGCTGGCCGATGACGATGCGCGGGTGGTCGAGCGCCTGGGACGGATTCGCGGGTATGTCAACACCGCGGGCGTGCCCTCCCCCTCCCTGGTGCGCATGGCGAAGTTCGCCATCGTGCTGGAGGACTGGATGCAGTCGTTGGACATCCAGGCATCGGCGCTGCAATGCTGGAACTCGCTCCAGCAGAACCTCGGGGCAAACGTCTGCACCGTGATGAGCATGATGAGCGAGCAGCTCATGCCGAGCGCGTGTGAGGTGGATGTCACCGGCGTCGTCTCGATGTATGCGCTGCAACTGGCCTCCGGCACGCCGAGCGCGCTCGTCGACTGGAACAACAATTATGCCGACGATCGGGACAAGTGCGTCCTCTTCCACTGCGGCAACTGGGCCCGCAGCTTTTACGGCGATGAGTTCAACATGGAGAATGCCCCGATCCTGGGTTCGACGCTGGGGGTCGAGAATACCTATGGCGTCGTCGCCGGCCGCGTCCCGGCCGGGCCGTTCAGCTTTGCGCGCGTCAGCAGCGACGACCGGCACGGACGCATGCAGGCGTACGTGGGCGACGGGGAGTTCGTGGACGACGCGCTGCACACCTTCGGCAGCCGCGCAGTGGTGCGCGTGCCGCGGCTGCAGGCGTTGATGCGGCACATCTGCAAACACGGCTTCGAGCACCACGCCGCGATGAACCGCTCGCACGCGGCCGCGGTGCTGCACGAGGCGTTCACGACTTACTTCGGCTGGGATGTGTACTATCACGACAGGCCGGATGATGACTGTTAGGCAGCACGGCGCGCGCTATATCCTCGCTATTGACGAGGGCACCACGAACGTCAAGGCCGTGCTGGTGGACTGCGACGGCTGCGTCGCGGCGGAGGCTGCCCTGCCCCTGTCTATCGCGTATCCGCAGCCGGCGTGGGTCGAACAGGAAGCACTCGAAATCTGGCGCACGTCGCACGCGGCAGCCGGGGAAGTGCTCGCCGCCGCACCGGCAGGGCAGGTGGCGGCCCTGGCGATTACCAATCAGCGGGAGTCTGTGCTGGCCTGGGACCGGCGCACCGGCGCACCGCTCGGCCCGTGCATCTCCTGGCAGTGCCATCGCAGCGCAGCCTTCTGCGCGCGGCTCAGGGCGCAGGGGCTGGCTGAGACCATCTACGCGCGAACCGGGCTGGCTGTGGACCCCATGTTCTCTGCGAGCAAGGCGCGCTGGCTGCTGGAGCACATCCCCGATGGCCCCGCGCGCGCGGCAGACGGCGAGATTTGCCTGGGAACGGTGGACGCGTGGCTGCTGTGGAACTTCACCGGCGGCGCGATACACGCATGCGACGTTACCAACGCGTCGCGCACGCAACTCTATAACCTGGACACGCTGGAGTGGGATGACGACCTGTTGGCTATCTTTGGCATCCCGCGGGCCGCGCTGCCGGAGGTGCGCCTGTCGAGCGCGTACTACGGGGAGACGCGTAGGTTGTCCGGTATTCCCGCAGGGCTGCCGATTGCCGCGCTGATCGGAGATTCCCATGCCGCGCTGTTCGGACATGCCGGGTTTCGGCCCGGTTCCGTCAAGGCGACGTACGGGACCGGCTCATCGCTCATGACGCCCACCCCCGGGCGGGTCTTTTCGCGCAGCGGGCTGTCATCGAGCGTCGCGTGGGGCCACCGGCAGGTGACGTATGCGCTGGAGGGCAATATCTACGTGACTGGCTCGGCGGTGCAGTGGGTGGCAGATATGCTGGGGGTGGCAGGGCCGGAGGATGTAGAGGCGCTGGCCGCGCAGGCTCCCGACAACGGCGGCGCGTACTTCGTGCCCGCGCTGGCCGGTCTCGGCGCGCCTCACTGGAACGAGGCTGCGCGCGGCCTGATTACCGGCCTGACGCGCGGGTCGACTCGGGGCCACCTGGCGCGCGCGACGCTGGAGTCGATCGCGTACCAGGTTCGCGATGTATTCGACGTGATGCAGGCCGAGGCGGGCGCACCTTTGCAGGTGCTGCTGGCAGACGGCGGCGCAACGCGCAACCAGACGCTGATGCAGTTCCAGGCCGACATTCTCGGCGTGCCGCTCCTGTGCAGCACCGCGGGCGATGTGTCGGCGCTCGGTGCAGCGTATTTGGCCGGGCTGACGGTGGGGCTCTGGGGTTCGGAAGAGGAGATTGCCGTACTGGAGCGACCCCAGGTGCGCTATGAGCCGGCCATGGCCCAGACGCGGCGCGATGAGCTCTATGCGGGCTGGCAGGCGGCGGTCAGGCGCGCGCTCTGATTTGAACCACGGAAGACACGGACCACACCGAATTAGCCTATTTCAACCTTCCGCGTGATCCGTGTCTTCCGTGGTTGCACCTTCTTGGGATTCGTCAAACTGCGAGGCCCGCGTCCCGCCAGGCCTGGTGCAGCGCCTCGGCTGTGGCCCGCACAGCGGCCTCCGGTGACATCTCTTTCAGCCGCGGGCTGAACGGCTCCACCATGACCGGGCCGCTGTAACCGAGGTGGGCGAGCGCCTGCAAGAATCCCCGCAAGTCGATGACCCCCGTTTCGCCCGGCAGCGCGCGGTGCGTGTCCGGCAGCTCGTCCAACGGGATGCCCGGCAGTGCGTCGTTCACATGGACATCCACGATGTCCGCCTCGCGCAGACGCGCCAGTTGGTCGAGGGTGCCGCCCGCAGTATACCAGTGATAAGCGTCCAGCAGGAGGCCCATGTTATGCGTGCCGGCGGCCTGCTCGATATCGCGGCAAAGGTCCAACATGCCGTCTAATGTATGAACGAACTCGTACCGGTGGTTGTTGCGCAGCGTCTTGGGCCCGAGGAACTCCAGACCGAAGCGGATGCCGTGTGCGTCTAGGATGCGCGCGGCACGGCTGAACCGGTCCACGTGGAAGGCGTAGTTGGCATCGAAGTCCAGGCTGTCATGCCAGCTTGGCACCCAGGTGGTCGTGCGTGTGACCCCGATGGCGGCCGCGACGATGCAGAGGTTTTCCAGCTCCGCAAGACCCTCGCTGAACTCGGCCTCCGGCTTGCGATAGTCGAGCGGAAAGCCGAATCCGCCTGCCTGCACGCCGGCATGGGTCAGCAGGTCGCGGGTCTGTGTGGCGCCGAGGGCCGCAGCCTCCCGGATGTTGATGTGCAGCGCGTCGAACCCGTTGGCCGCGGCGAGACCAGCGGCCACTGCGAGCTCGGCCCGGACGCCGATCGCGGCCGGTGACAGAGACTTGAACATGGGGAGCTCCTTTGTTAGCAATGGCTGAATGGAACGCTGATATCGCTGATGGTTATGATTGACGCTGATCCTTTCCATTCTGAATGGGAAATCTGCGTTCATCTTGGCCTTCAGCGTTATCAGCGTTGTATCATGCCTGTCCGCTCGCAGATTGCGGCGTATGCCCAGTCGTCCCACTCCTCGCGCACCCCGATGCCGAGCAGGTCGGGATAGTTTTTGCAGATCAGCCCGCCCTCGAAGACATCGATCATGGAGCGGGCTCCTGATTCGATAACTTGTCGGTCGCCCGTGGGGAGAATCTTCTGGATGTCCACCGGGCTCCACAGGGCGGCCTTGCGCTCGCGCAGCAGTGCTGCCAGTTTGGGCATGTCGTACAACGCGGGCTGGTCGAACTGGAAGACATCGACGCCCGCATCCAGCAAGTCGGGGACGATGGCCCAGTTCTGCCCGCAGGAGTGCATGAACACGCGCATCCCGTACTCGTGAGCCAGGCTCATCAGCCGGGTATACATCTCTTTAAAATAGAAGCGGAACATCTTCGGGCTGAAGAGCAGGCCCGTCTGTGTGCCCATGTCCTCGCCAATCACGATGCCGTCTGCGCCCGCGCGGCCGGCCAGGTGGATTTTCTGCTCGTAGACGCGCGCGACTGCCTCGTGCATCCGGCACACTTCGTCGGGGTAGAGGGCCATGTCTGCGAAGTACACCTCCATCTTACGGAGGTAGCGGGCGTTGTCGAACACCCAACCGCCGATGCTTGCCAGCTTGAATTTGTCGGTCGGCTGGCTGAACAGGGCATTCATCTCCGCCGCGCAGTCGGGATGCGTGTAATCGGGGGGCTGGAGGTCGGGGAGTTGGCGCCAATCGGTGATGGCCGGGCGGAAGATTTCACCCTTGATGGCTCCCTCCTTCATGCGCATCCAGAGATTGCCCCATTCGTCGTCATAGTATTCAAGTTTGCCTTCGGTCCAACGACGTTGGGTGTACCCATGCGGCCTGAGGCCGGCCGACAGCGTGTCGTTGATGCGGCCGCGGTCGAAGGTCATGCCGGGGCGCGGCGCGCCGGTGTGCTCGATGTTGGCGATAATGATGTCACGAGAGTTCATTGGCGTATTGCTCCCCGACTACCACAAGTCATTGATGAGGTCGCGCGTGATCTGCACTGCTCGGCCTGGCTTGGACCGGTCGCCGTTGAGCGTGTAGATGTCGCGGAAGATGATCTCTGTCGAACAGCCGCGCGCCGCAGTCAGCGTCTTGCGGATGTGGGCCGCGAAGCCTTCTTCGTCGAACTCCGTGCCGACGCCGACGAAGTTGGGGCTGGGCTTGCGCGAGTAGATGACGCCGCTGCCGCGCAGCGCCTCGCCCATGTATTCCTCGTTGCACCACGCGGAGATGGAGACCTTCCGCAGGTGAGGCAGCTTGCTCACATACTGGTCCCAGATGTCGTGCACCGGCTCGCAGCAGCCATAGTACGTCAGGCCGAACGGCTCGGCGATTTCGCAATAGTACGGATGGACATAGCGCCCATACATGCGGGGCGAGATGCTCACCGTCTCCTGCGAGTTGATGTTCAGCCACAGGTCCGCGGTCGTCACCTGACCGGTGCGATAGTAGTTGTTGGTTGGTAATTCGTGTGTAAAACCATAGCTGCCCGCGCCTGCATAATCGTTGCTATTATTCAGTGTTAGCAGCTCTTCGCGCTCCTGCCACTTCGCGAAGCCCAGGATGCTATCGCGAAGGTAGGCGAACAGCGCGTGCATCGCGTCCGGTTCATCGATCATGGCGATCATCATCGCTTCCAGACCCATGAGCTGGACGATCTTGGCGCATGGAGTGGCATGCCAGCGCAGGCTGGCGTTCTTGATTTCGACCGGCAGGATATCGCCCAGGATATCCTCCACGAACGATTTCCAGGTGAAGGTGGCTTCCCGGTCCACGGAAAAGGTTGCCGGTTTGAGCCGTTGGAAGTCCTCTCGGAGGTTCCGGATAGGATGCTGCCAATGGTAGCCCACGGTGCGTCCGCTGGCATCGACGCCGTGCTCTGTCGGAATCTCGATGCCGAACTCATCGATATCGATGTCCCAGTATACGGTGTAGGTCGCAGGGACGACCTTGTCATCGCCAATCTCCATGTAATTGACGATGTGCCTCAGCAGGTTGCGTTCGATCTGGATGGCCGCCGGGGAGGTGCAGCGTGGAGCCGGCAGCATGTCGCCCTCGAACGTATCCATCTCCATGACGATCAGCGGACGCTCTCCCTGGAGTGCGTTGTGGCGGTGCCAGAGTGTGGCCCGCTCGGTCATAATGGGCTGATTCGCATAGTCAAACTGACGTTTGGCGAGCTCGCGAAGGTAGTGTCGCTCTTCAGGTGTGATGCGTGAGGGTGTTGGCATGACGGTTAAGTCCCTATTTGGGTATTGCTATGACGCCGAGAGCGCGCGGTTGCGTTACGGCAGGATGGCTACAACTCGTGCTCTGTCCGGGCGATGACTTCTTCCTGCATCTCCGCCGTCAGCTTCACGAAGTAGTCTGAGTAGCCGGCCACGCGCACGAGCAGATCCTGGTATTGCTCCGGATGCGCGCGGGCAGCGAGCAGCGTTTCGCGGCTGACCACATTGACTTGCATCTCGAAGCCGCCGCGCTGCAGATAGGTTTCGATGAGCTGACGCATCGCGGCGCGGTCAGCCTCGGACTTGAACAGGTTGGCAGAGAACTTGGCGTTGTGCACTAATCCGCCAAGCGCGTGGCGGTGAGACCAGCAGGTTGTCGAGAGAACCGACGCGGTGGGGCCGCGGCGCTCCCGGCCCTGGGCCGCGCCTGCACCGTCTGCCAGCGGCCATCCCGCGCGGCGGCCGTCGGGCGTTGCGCCGGTCTGTGCGCCCATGCGCTCGTGCATGATCCAGCAGAAGAAGCCGGGCACGTAGCTGTGCGGCCCGATGGTGTTCGAGGCCGTCGTCGCCATCAGCCACTCGGCCCAGCGCTGCGCGATCTCGTCAGATGCCTCGTCGTCATTGCCATATTTGGGGAGACGGTTGAGGATGCGCTGCCGCAGCGGCTCGTGGCCCGCAAAATCAGCCCGCAGAATGGATCCCAACTCAGCAAGTGTTAGCTCCTGTGCCTCATATACGAGGTAGCGCACTGCGAGCAGACTGTCTGTGAGATTAGCCAGCCCGACCAGCGAGTTCTCCACCCAATTGTAGCGTGCGCCGCCCCGGTCGTAGTCGAGCCCGCGGGCGAGGCAGTCGTTGGTGAAGCAACTGACCAGCGGGAAGCCGCCATGCACCGTGCGGGCCTGCCAGATGCGATCTAGCTCTGTAGCGGCCTGCGCAATCTGCCCGCGCAGGTTTGCCTGGACGCGCGCCTCGAGCTCCTCGTACGTTGCAGGCTCGGGCTCCGCGCCGCCGGCGGCCGCTTCGATGACCGCGTTGAGTGCCCCGGGCAGGTTGAAATAGGGTGTGGCGACCCAGACGTTGGAAGCGGCCACCGGCTTGATCTCGACGCAGGTGGAGTTCATGTAGTTGACGGAGTCCGCAAAGGTGACGCCGTGCTCCATCAGCCCCGCGCTGATCTCCTCGTCGTTGAAGAAAGCCGGGTCTCCGCGGCCCGCCCCGAGCAGCGCCACGGCGAAGTCCATCAATTCGGACGGCGTGCCGCGGTGCCAGCACAGGCCTACGGTGGGGTAGCCCAGGCCCGTTGCGATGCGCGCGGCCATGCAGAGGTAGGTCAGGTCGTTGGTGATATCCCGACCTTCTCCATCGCGACCGCCCACCAGGACGGCAAGCGCCAAACCCGTAGACATAATGCGATTGACGTTGATGTAGAGCTGGCAGATGAGCTCGAACGCAGCCTGCCGGGTGATGCGGCCCGCCGCCAGATCGGCCTCGTAGAACGGGCGCAGGGTGCGGTCGAGCCGGCCGGGGGAGGTGAGGTAATGGCCCTCGCCCTGCCACAGCGCCACGATGGTCAGGAATAGGAGCTGGATGGCCTCGTGGAAGGTGCGGGGGGCCGCATGGCTGAGATGGCGGCAGATCGCGGCCATTTCCAACCAGCGCAGCGATGCCTCACTCATATCCGCGGCCTGAGCCGAGCACGCGTCCGCGACGTTGAGGATGTACGCCGACATGCCGTCCAGCGCAATCCGGCAGGCGGCATAGAAGGCTGCTTTTTCTGCATCGTCCGCGGCTGTGGCCGCAGTTGCGGCCCCTCGTTCGGCAATCTCGGCTTTAACGCCATCCAACCCGACCGCAAAGAGCTTATCGAAGTCGGGATGTAGGTGGCCCGCGTCGCCCCCGGGGAAGGGCGGCATCGACGCAAGCGCCGTGCGCGCCGCTTCGAGAGCCGGGCTTTCGGCCTCGGTTGGCCGGCGGAAGCAAGGCCGGCCAACGATCCGTTCGCCCCGGTCGAGTTCGACCGGCATGGCGGCCAGCCGAGCTGCAACCATGCGCGCCCGCCAGACCAGCCAGTGTTCAGCGGGCGTATGAAGCTGCCAGGCCGCTGCATCGCTGAGCAGCAGCTCCGGAATGGGTGGCATATCGGTTCCGATGCGCGTGTGGAAGGCCAGCGCCGCCTCGCGCAGTGCGGCAAGGTCCGTTGGCAGGTGCAGGTCGAGCGGCTGCTGCGCGCCGGGAATCGTCAGGTATCGGGGCAGTGCCGGCACGGATGCCGCAGTTGGCTGCATGGCGCTTCCTCCATTTTGTTGCGCGGACAGTTACGAATATCGCGCGGGTTTACAAAAAAATGATGCTACAGCACTGCTGTCACGCACGCGCGGCCCCAGCCTCGTAGGCGCGTATCGTTGCCAGCTCGCGCGGGAGATGAACCGCGTAAGGCTCCCAGTCAATCCATTCGCCGCTCAGATAGCCGTCGTAGCCCTCGGCCCGGAGCAACTGCACGGCACGGCGATGATCGATCGCGCCTGTGCCGACCGGCCGGAGTTGCAGCTCACCTGCAACGTCAACCCCATCATGGAAGTGGACGTGGCGGATCCAGGGCTTCAGGGCATGGTAGGCGTTATCCATCGTGTAACCGCTCTGGCGGACGGGATGCATGATGTCCCAGTTGACCGCAACCGCGGGATGGTTGGCACGGTGCATCACGGTCGCGACGTGCGCAGGGTCGGTCCAGTCGTCGTGGGTCTCCAGACACAGGGTGACGCCCGCGGCAGCCGCCTCAGCGGCCAGAGCCGCGAGATTCCCGGCCAGGACTTCGACCGCCGCATTGCGGCTGAGGCCGGGGGCCAGTGCGCCCCCGAATACCCGCAGCCGGGCGCAGCCTACATCCGCGGCCAGCGCAATCGCCCGCTCCACCGCGTCGATGTTTTCCGCTGCCGTCGCCGGATCGGCCAGCCGCGCGCCGGTCGCCAGACAGCAGAGCGCGATGCCGCTGTCCTCGACCTGCCGGCGCGCCGTGCGCCGCGCGGCTGGAGCGAGCGTGCTTTCGATGCCGTGGCGGTGGCCCGAACTCAGCCGCGGCTCGATCCCATTGTAGCCCAATCGCTGCGCGAGCGCCAGCATTTCGTTCAGGGTCAATTCGGGGCAGGAGAAGCTCATAAACGCATATTTCATCGTACTGACCTTTCTGCTACAATGCATGTCTGCGCGATGTAAGGTCATGGACTTGCACTACATGCGAACCCGCATCACAGGAGATTGAGCATGAACTCACGTGAACGCGTGCTGACTGCCCTGCGCCGCGAACGGCCCGACCGCATCCCCCACTGCGAGTTGGGGATTGACCGGGCGCTGGCGCTGCAACTGATGGGCTGGGGCCCGCCGACCGATCAGGCGGCCAGCCTCGAGAGCCAACCCTACACGGCAGAGGAAGCCAAGGCGCTATCGACCTTCCTCGGCCTCGATAACATCTACTACGTCCTGCGAGCCCCGGTCCTGGCGCAGAAGATTCCCGGCCAGGACGGCCGCCTGTTCTACGGAGAAGGCCTGCTGCACACGGAGGCCGATCTCAACCTCCTGCAACTGCCCGACCCGCATGACGATGCATTGTACGCTGACGCGGCCGCGTTTGCCAGGGAGAAGGACGATTTCTCTGCCTGGTTCGTCACGCGCATGGGCATCTTCTCGGTCATGCTCGGCATGGGCACAGAGGCCTTCAGCGTGGCCCTGTACGAGAACCGGCCGCTCATCGAGACGATCCTCGACTACTATGTGGACTGGACCTGCGCGCTGGCGGACCACGCGGCGGCGCTCGGCTTCGATGTCTTCGTGACTACCGACGACATGGCCTTCAAGTCCACGACCTTCTTCTCGCCCAAGGTCTTCCGGGACCTGGTGCTGCCGCGCTATCATCGGTTGGCCCGCCATGTCACCTTGCCCTGGGTGCTGCACAGCGATGGCAACATGCTACCCTTCCTCGACGATCTCGTCAACGTGGGCATTGCCGGTTTTCACCCGGTGGAGAAGGGCGCGATGGACATTCGGCAGGTCAAGCGGGACTACGGCGACCGCATATGCCTGCTGGGCAACGTGGACCTGAACCTGCTGGGCCTCGGCACGCCGGAGGAGGTGGATGCCGAAGTGCGCGGCCTCATCGAGGATGTCGGGCCTGCGGGCTACATCCTGACGAGCGGCAACAGCCTGGCCGGGTATCTCAAGCCGGAGTGCGTTATTGCGAAGAGCGAGGCTGTCCGGAAGTACGGAAGCTGAGGTGGCTGCGGCGGCGGTCATGGCGGTTGACGCTTCATCCCCGTTCGCATATAATGCAGCCCTGAACGAACTCTCAACGGAAACGGAAGACATCTATGCCCACTGAAACGACTGCCCCGCCCAATTTCATTCACGAAATCGTCGAGGAGCACAACCGCACGGGCCGCTTCGGCGGCCGCGTACACACGCGTTTCCCGCCGGAGCCAAGCGGCTACCTCCATATCGCGCATGCGAAAGTTGCCAGCATTGACTTCGGGCTGGCGCGTGACTTTGGCGGCAAGTGCAACCTGCGCTTCGACGACACTAACCCGATCCGCGAAGAGACCGAGTATGTGGACGGCATCATCGAGACGCTGCACTGGCTCGGCTGGGATTGGGACGACCGCCTCTTCTTCGCCTCGGATTACTTCCAGCAGCTTTATGAGTGGGCGCAGTTGCTGATTCGCAAGGGCAAGGCATATGTGTGTGACCTGTCGCCGGATGAGGTACGCGAGTATCGCGGCGACCTGACCACGCCGGGGCGCAACAGTCCGTGGCGCGACCGATCGGTCGAGGAAAACCTGGACCTGTTCGAGCGCATGAAGCGGGGCGAGTTCCCGGATGGCTCGCGCACGCTGCGCGCGAAGATCGACATGGCACACCCCAACTTCAACATGCGCGACCCGGTCATGTACCGCATCCTCCACGCCGAACACCACCGGACGGGCAACGAGTGGTGCATCTACCCGATGTACGACTGGGCACACGGGCAGAGCGACTCGATCGAGGGCGTCACCCATTCGCTGTGCGATGTGGGCTATGAGGATCACCGCCCATTGTATGAGTGGTTCTGTAATGAGTTGGGCATCTACTGCCCGCAGCAGGTCGAGTTCGGACGGTTCGCCTTTACCTATACCGTGCTAGGCAAACGCATCCTCAAGCGCTTCGTTAAAGAGGGGCTGGTGCATGGGTGGGACGACCCGCGCATGCCGACGCTCGTTGGGCTGCGCCGACGCGGCTACACGCCGGAGGCCATCAACGACCTCTGCAACCGGACGGGCGTGTCCAAGACGAATACGGTCATCGAGATCCAGTTGCTCGAGTACTGCATCCGCGAGGACCTCAATAAGCGCGCGCCGCGCGTGATGGCGGTGCTCGCCCCGCTCAAGGTGGTCATCGAGAACTGGCCGGCTGATAAGGTGGAGTGGGTCGAAGCGGTCAACAACCCCGAAGACGAGTCCATGGGCACGCGCCGGATTCCGTTCGGCCGCGAGCTCTATATCGAGCAGGACGACTACCGCGAGGACGCGCCGAAGGGCTGGTTTCGGCTGGGCCCGGGCCGCGAGGTCCGGCTCAAGCACGGCTACTTCATCACGTGCCACGAGGCGGTCAAAGACGCGGATGGCAATATCGTTGAGCTGCGCTGCACCTATGACCCGGAATCCGCGGGCGGTCAGACCCCCGATGGCCGCGTGGTCAAGGGGACGCTCCACTGGGTGTCGGCTGCGCACGCGGTCGATGCCGAAGTGCGCCTGTACGATTACCTGTTCACCAAGCCCGATCCGAACGATGCGCCGGAAGGGCAGGACTTCATGGCGAACTTCAATTATAACTCGGAGACCATCCTGACGGGCTGCAAGGTGGAGCCGGGGTTGGCGGCGGCGCGACCGGGTGATCGCTTCCAGTTCCTGCGCACAGGCTATTTCTGCCTGGACCCGGACACCACGCCCGAACTGCTGGTCTTCAACCGTACCGTTGGACTCAAGGATACCTGGTCGAAAGTCGAAAAGAAGAAGTAGGAAGGAGCTCCCGATGAAAGGCAACGAGCAGGTCATTGCGACCCTCAACATGCTGTTGGCGGAGGAACTGACCGCCATCAACCAGTACATCGTTCACTCCGAGATGTGCTCGAACTGGGGCTATGGCAAGCTCCACGATGCCATCGAAGCGCGCGCCATCACCGAGATGCGCCATGCTGAGAGGCTCATCGAGCGGCTGCTGTTCCTGGAAGGGCGGCCCATCGTCAGCCAGCTCAACCCGATGCACATCGGCGCGGATGTTGTGGCGCAGTTCCGCGATGACCTCGACGCGGAAACCACCGCGGTCCGGCTCTACAACGATGCCGTGCAGCTCGCCGTCGAACAGCGCGACAACGGCACGCGCGCCATGTTGGAAAGCATCCTGCACGACGAGGAAGAGCACATGGACTGGCTGGAGACGCAGCTCGACCAGATCGAGCAGATGGGCCTCGCGCCGTATCTCGTCGAGCAAGTTGGATAGGACGTGACAAGGTGAAGAGGTGACAGGGTGAAGAGGTGATGTGGACGGGGAGGGTTTCTCTGTCATGGGTATCAACCGTGGCCGTGGAAAGAAACGCCAACCCGCAACGCGACATCGCCTTGTCACCTCTTCACCTTGTCACCTTGTCACGTAACGACGTCGCAAGGATGCGTAAATGACCACACAACCCCCCAAGACCCTGTACCTGGGCTCGGCCTACTACCCCGAACACTGGCCTGAATCGCGCTGGGCGGAGGACATCCGCTTGATGCAGGAGGCCGGCCTCAACGTCGCACGGCTCGGTGAGTTCGCCTGGTCGACGATGGAGCCGGCAGACGGCCAGTTCCACCTGGACTGGCTGGCGCGCGCGATTGACCAGCTCGCGCAGGCGGGCATCGCCACTGTGCTCGGCACGCCGACGGCTGCGCCTCCGGCCTGGCTGACCCAGGCGCACCCGGACACGCTGGCGGTGGACGAGTATGGCCGCCGCGCGCAGCACGGCAACCGCTGCCATTTCTGCGTCAACTCGGCCACCTATCAGGCCTACTGCCGGCGCATCGTAGCCGCGCTGGGCGAGCGCTTCGGCCAGCATCCGCACGTCATCGGCTGGCAGCTCGACAATGAGTACAACCGCGTCTGCTACTGCGAGGAGTGTCGCAGCCAGTTCCAGACCTTCCTTCAGGCGCGCTACGGGAGCCTGGACGAGCTGAATGCGCGCTGGTCCACGGCGTACTGGAGCCAGACCTACACCGACTGGAGGCAGATCCCTGCACCGATCGGCGGGCACAACCCGGGGCTGATGCTGGACTGGAAGCGTTTCATCACCGAGAGCTATCGCCAGTACCAGCAGGTGCAGATCGATGCGCTGCGCCCGCAACTGCGCGAGGGTGTCTGGATCACCCACAACTTCATGGGCTGGTTCGATGGGTTCGATCACTATGCCCTCAATGTGGACCTGGATATGGCCTCGTGGGACTACTATGTCGGCACGGGTCACCACGACCACCTTGAAAAGGGCGCCATCCACGACCTGACGCGTGGCTTCAAGCTGGCATCTGGAAAGCCCAAAAACTTCTGGGTCATGGAGACCCAGCCCGGCTCCGTCAACTGGCGGCCGGTCAACAATATGCTCAACCAGGGCGAGGCGCGGGTCATGGCGTGGCAGGCCATCGGCCACGGCGCGGACGGCGTGCTCTACTGGCAGTGGCGGTCCGCGCTGAACGGGCAGGAGCAGTATCACGGCAGCCTGGTCGATCAATCCGGTCAGCCCCGGCCGTTCTATGACGAGGTCAAGCTGCTCGGCGCGGACGTGCTGGCTGTGGGTGAACTGCTGGCCCAGACGCGGCCCGAAGCCCGTGTCGCCTTCCTCAATGACTATCCGAGCCGCTGGTCGGTCCAGTGGCAGAAGCACCACGCCGATTTCGATTGGGTCAAGCATTTCACGCATTACTATCGGCCCTTTGCGCGGGCGAACCTCGGCGTTGACGTGGTCCATGCGGACACCCCGCTCGACAATTATCGGATCGTCGTCATGCCGGCCCTCATCATGCTGAACGAACAACGCAGTCGCCGCCTGGCCGAGTTCGTCCGTCGCGGCGGCAAGCTCATCATCACCGCGCGCTCCGCGATGAAGGACGAGGACAACAGCCTGCTGCCCATGCGGCAGCCTGGCACGCTGGCCGATCTTGCGGGCGTTGAGGTGGAGGAGTACTACGCGCTCGACGAGCCGGTGCCCATCAAGGGCAACTGGTTCGAGGGCCAGTCGCGGGTCTGGGCGGAGCGGCTGAAAGTGCGCGACCCTAACCATGTGGCGGTCATCGCCAAGTATGGGCCGTCGAACGGCTGGCTGGACGGCCAACCGGCGATCACGGTGCGCGGCACCAGCTCCGGCCTGTGCTACTACTGCGGCGCTTACCTGGATGACGTGGCACAGCAAGCGTTTCTGCACCGGGTCATCGAGACGGTCGGCTTGCGCTCGCCCATCACCGTGCCGGAGGGGGTGGAGGTCTGCACGCGCGTCACGCTGGACGGCAAGACGCGCTACTTCATCCTCATCAACCACACGCGCACCGGGCAGATCATCGACCTGCCGTGGCCCGCGGCGGAGCAGCCCGGCGGCCGCGTGCTGACCGGACGCATCGAACTGCCGGCATACGAGGTCGCGGTCGTGACAAAGGCTTAGAAATAGCACGCTGATGAACGCTGATTGTCATGATCTCCCAATAGCTTCTTGCGGATCATGATGCTCAGCGTTAGCAGCGTTCCCGTCCGTACTTTCTTTGACAATCCCCCCTTCTTCCCCTAAAATATGATTTTGCGGCGCGCTGAGGGATTCGGCGCGCCTTGATTGTAAAGCCACGTGAGGATGACCGAATGAGCCAAACGCGCCCAACCAGTGCGGCGATTCGCCAGCAATTCCTGGATTTCTTTGCGAGCAAGGGGCACCGCATCGTGCCCAGTGATTCGCTCGTGCCCCATGACGACCCGACGCTGCTGTTCACCAACGCCGGCATGAATCAGTTCAAGGATATCTTCCTCGGCCTGCGCGAGCCGGAGGCCCGCCGCGTCGCCGATGCGCAGAAGTGCATGCGCGTCAGCGGCAAGCACAACGATCTGGACGACGTGGGGCGTTCCCCCTACCACCACACGCTGTTCGAGATGCTGGGCAACTGGTCTTTCGGCGATTACTACAAGCGCGAGGCAATTACGTGGGCGTGGGAACTGCTGACCGGCGTGTGGGGCCTGCCGAAGGAGCGGCTGTGGGCGACCGCGTTCCGGGACGACAAGGGTGACATCGAACAGGACAACGAGGCAGCGGGTTACTGGCGCAGCGAGACCGACATTAACCCGGAGCACATCCTCTTCTTCGGGCGGAAGGACAACTTCTGGGAGATGGGCGACACCGGGCCGTGCGGGCCGTGCAGCGAAATCCATCTGGACCTGGGGCCGGAGGCGTGCGACAAGCAGGGCGTGCCGGGGCATGAGTGCCGCGTCAACGGCGACTGCCGCCGCTACATCGAGCTGTGGAACCTGGTCTTCATCCAGTATAACCGGGATGCCGATGGCACACTCGAGCCGCTGCCCGCCAAGCACGTGGACACGGGCATGGGCTTCGAGCGCATCGTCAGCGTGTTGCAGGGCGTCCGCAACAACTACGATAACGATCTGTTCGCCCCGCTGATCAAGCGCACGCAGGCGCTGTTGGCGAAGGTCGACACCGGCCGCGACGTGATGCAGGATCTCAAGGACCCGCAACGCGCGGTCTCCTATCGCGTCATCGCGGACCACAGCCGCACGATCACGTTCCTCATCGGTGACGGCGTCATGCCCGCGAACGAGGGCCGCGGCTACGTGCTGCGGTTGATTCTGCGCCGGGCCGCGCGGCACGGCCGGATGCTGGGGTTCGACCGGCCCTTCCTCGCCGATGTGGCGCGCACCGTCATCGAGACGATGGGGCCGCACTATACCGAACTAACCCGCCGCCGTGACTTCATCCTCAGCAACATCGAGCAGGAAGAAGCGCGCTTCTCGACCGCACTGACCAATGGCATCGCCCTGCTGGAAGAGCTCATCGCGCAGGTCAAGGCGCGCGGCGAGACCGTCATCCCGGGTGCCGAGGCGTTCCGGCTGTACGACACGCACGGCTTCCCGCTGGACCTGACGCAGGATATGGCGCGCGAGATCGGCATGACGGTGGATGTTGCCGGATTCCAGGCCGCGCTCAACGAGCAGAAGGAACGCGCCCGCGCATCGGCCCACTTCGACGCGCAGGGCACGCAGGATGTCCAGGTGTATCTGGACCTGCTGCGCGAGCTCAAGGCCGAAGGCGCCGTGGACGCAGTCGGTGTTCAGCACCGCTATGACGAAGACGTAGAAATCGAGACCCGGCTCGTTGCCTTGTTGTCCGGCGGACGCCGCGTGACGGCGGTTTCCACCGGGGACAAGGTCGAGGTTGTGCTGCCGGAGACGCCGTTCTATCTCGAGTCGGGCGGGCAGGTGAGCGACACCGGCTTCATCGCGCGCTATCCTGAGCCGAACGAAGCGACCGGCGCGGGCCAGCCGACCAACGGCCGCGGTGCCGCCGGCCGCGGGGATGAGCCATTTGCCGAGGCTGATGAGCAGCCCATCTGGGAGATTCGCGTCGATGACGTGCGCCGGCCTGTGCCGGGCCTGATCGTCCATGTGGGCGAGGTGACGATCGGGCAGCCGCGCGTCGGGGAGACGTGCTGGGCGGAGGTGGATATCGAGCGGCGCATGGACATCATGCGCAATCACACGGCTACCCACCTGCTGCACAGCGAACTGCGCTACATCCTGGGCGAGCACGTCCACCAGGCCGGCTCCGTGGTTGCGCCCGATCGCCTGCGCTTCGACTTCACGCACCCGGCCATGCTCACGCAGGATGAGCTGGATATGGTGGAGCAGTCCGTGAACGATGCCATCCTGGCCGACTATCCTGTTGCCGTCAGCCATGCGAAGTACAAGGAGGCGGTCGCGGAAGGGGTCATGGCGCTCTTCACCGAGAAGTACGGTGACGACGTGCGCGTCATCAAGATCGGCTGGGATGAGGACGACGCGTTCAGCCGCGAGCTGTGTGGGGGCACGCACGTGCAGCGCACCGGGCAGATTGCGTTCTTCCATATCATCTCCGAGGAGAGCATCGGTTCGGGCGTGCGGCGTATCGAAGCCATGACGGGCCGCGGCGCGCAGCAGTTCGCGCAGGCGCGGCTGCGGCTGCTTGATCAGACCGCGGCAGTGCTGCGCGTCCCGGCAGACCAGGTGGACCGCGCGGTGCGCAACCTGTACGCCGAAGTGCAGGCCAGTGCGAAGGAACTGACGCGACTCAAGGCGCAGCTCGCCCTCCAACAGACGGACGGGTTGGCCGCGCGCGCGACGCGCATCGGGGATGTGGCGGTCGTGCATGCGCAAGTGGCCGGAGCAGATGTGCAGACCTTGCGCGATATGAGCGACCATCTGCGAGCAAAGCTCGGCACATCGGCCATCGTGCTGGCTACGGCTGTGGATGACAAGCCGCAGATTATCGCCGCGGTGACTGATGACCTGGTCAAGCGCGGCGTCCATGCGGGCGAGCTGGTCAAGGCTGTGGCGCGCGGTGTGGGCGGCGGCGGTGGCGGCAAGCCTCACCTCGCCCAGGCAGGCGGGCGTGATCTGTCCAGGCTGGCAGCCGCGCTGGCACAGGTGCCCGACCTCGTGCGCCAGCAACTCAAGCCATAACGGATTTGCCGGTTTTCGATGATTCAGACCTACCAGTTGAATAACAGTGACACCCTGGCGAGCGTGCTTGCCAGGGTGCAAGCGGCACCGAGCGAGCGTGTGCTTCTGATCGTTCCGCCCGGCCTGGCCTTCTCACAGGTCGAGTTACGCGCGCTCCGCCGCGAGACGGCCCGCTCGCGCAAGATTGTGGCGCTGGTGACGGGCGAGATGGCGCTGCGCATGCGCGCTGACGCGGAGGGCATCAGCACCTTCCAGTCGCAGGAAGCTGCCGAAGAACACCGCTGGCGGCGACCGCACGTGGACGCACGCGTTGCCGCACGGCCGGCGACGCCGGCTGAAATCACGCCGCCGCATCCGGCGAGCCTGTTTGCCCGACGCTCACCGACCGGTTTTCGTCCTATCGCGTTCCTGCGCGCCTTCGGGAGCAGACCCAGCCCCTGGTGGGCCACCCTCGGCCTGACGGTGTTCCTGTTCCTCATCTTCGGCGCGCTGCTCTATGCCCTGATGGCGGTCATCCCGGCTGCCACGGTCACGTTGACCCCTGTGGCAGAGCCGCTGCTCATCAATGTGCCACTGCGAGCCGTTCAGGGTGCGCAGACTGATATCACGGAAGGCATCGTCCCCGCGCAGACGCTGAGTGTACAGGTCTCGGGAGAGGCGCGCACGCAGACGACCGGTCGGCGGAACGAGCCTGCATCCAAGTCGCGCGGGCGGGTCACGTTCATCAACCGCACCAACCGGGACGTCATGATCCCGTCGGGCACGATCGTTTCCACGGCGACCGGCAACAACGTCCAGTTTGGCACGACCGCAGATGTGGTCATCCCGCCCAATGGCCGGGTGCCGGTGCAGGTTGAGGCGCTGCTGGCTGGACCCGCCGGCAATGTGAGCGCGGGTACGGTGACGCGCGTTGAGGGCCCGGCCTCACTGTCGGTAATGGTCGCCAATGCGGAGGCGTTCTTTGGCGGTTCGACTCAGCCGATGGCCGTCGTGCTCGAAGAAGACAAGCTCCGGCTGGAAGAACAGCTTTTCGCCCAGCTCAAGGAGGAGGCGCTGGCGCGTCTCAACGAACGGGTTGCGGGCGCGATGATTATCCCGCCGGAATCCGTCACGTTTCTCAAGCTCGCGCCGACCTTCACGCCGTTCGTGGGCGAGGTTGCCGAGGAACTCTATCTCAGCATGAGCGTGCAGGCGGTCGGTCTCGGCGTCGACCGCGACGCAGCAAGCGCGATCGGGCTGAACCGCCTGCAGGCCGCCATGCCGCCGGGTACGCGGCTCATCTCGGAAACCGTGCGTTATGCGCCAGGCGCAGCGGTCCTTGAGAGCGCGGATACCATCGCCTATTCTGTGACTGGACAGGGCACGTTGCTGCGCAGTATCGACGCGGTTGAGGTGCGCGAGACGGTCAAGGGTCTGCCGGTGGATGAGGCTGAACGCATCCTGCTCGAAAGGTTTCCGTTGGCGGCCCGACCGCAGATCAGTCTGGGGCCCGACTGGCTGCCATACATCGTACCCGTCAACCTGCCCGCGCTGCCCTGGCGCATCCGCGTCGTGGTGGATTGGGATGCCGCCGCGGAACTCGCCATGGCCGCCGGACAGCAGGCGCAGCAGTAGGACCGCAGATGGCGCTCCTGGCCTCGGCATTTGATCTTCCGGCCGGACGGTTGTTGGCTCTTGACTTGGGCCAGGCGCGCACCGGTGTGGCAGTCTGCGACGAACTCGGGCTGCTGGCAACGCCGTTGACGGTGTTGCGGCGCCATGCCACCCGCGTCGCGGACTTCGCTGAGATTGCTGCGCTGGTCCAGCGGGAACGCGCGGTGGGTGTGCTGATGGGCCTGCCGGTCAACCAACCAGGCGAAACCGCCGCAGGCGTCGATGCCTCGGAAGACGGTTCCGCGCCGGCTGACGAGGGTACGCAGGCTCGATGGGCGCGGCGCTACGGCGGCAGGCTCGCCAGGGCGCTGCCCGTGCCCGCAGCCTTCTGGGACGAAACCTTCTCGACCGCGGAAGCGGCCCGCCTCGCCGCAGAGAGCAGCACGCGAGGAGGGGCCGGTCGCAGGGATATCGACGCGCTGGCCGCTGCGGTGATCCTGGGAGATTTTCTTGAGGCTCGACGGGCCCGCAGCCTTAATTCGGAGCTACGATAGTGTTTCAGCGACTGGTTCATTTTGCCCTCCGGCTGATGCTGTTTCTGGTGCCGGTGCTGGCCCTGGCCGTTCTGGGCTTCGTCCTGGTGAGCTTCGTTTCGGCGCAGCTACAGGACGTGCCCGAGCCCCCGAAGGTCGCGTTGTTGCGGCCTGCCTCGGAGCAGCCATTGGACCTGCGGCCAGAGACGCTGGAATTGCGGGCCCTGGGTGTTTACCTTCGCCTCCAGGAGGAAGCACTGGCACAGCCCGCAGGCAACGACAGTGAGCTGCAACCTTTCACGATCGAATCCGGCGAGACCGCCCTGACCGTGAGTTCGCGGCTCGAAGAGGCGGGCTTCATCCGCGATGGCAACCTGTTCCGCGTCTACATGCGTTACAATGGCATCGACCAGCGGCTTGCCGCGGGCGACTTTGAAATCAGCCGCAGCATGTCCATGAAGGAGATCGCGGACGTGCTGCAGCGCGCCCGCTATGAGGAAATCGTCTTCACCGTGCCGGAGGGGATGCGCGCTGAAGAGGTCGCAGACATGCTGGACGTGCGCAATATCATGGACGGTGACTCGTTCCTCGCGCTGGTGCGCAGCGGCAGCCAGGCGGCGCAGGCTCTCGGCGACTATCCGTGGCTGCCCGCAGGCTTATCGACTCTGGAGGGCTACCTGTTCCCGGATACCTACCGGCTGCCCGTGCCCGCGACGCCCAACGACCTCGTGCAGCGAATGCTCGACAACTTCGGGCAGCGTGTGACGGAGGATGTCCTCGCGCCCGCACAGCAGGCCGGACGCGGGCTGGAGCAGATTATCATCATGGCCTCCATCGTGGAGCGCGAAGCGCCCCTGGCGGATGAACGGCCTCTGGTCGCCAGCGTGTACTGGAACCGGGTGAGCGGCGCCTGTTCGGACCAGACGGGTGGTGCATACCTGCAGGCCGACCCGACTGTGCAGTATGCGGCGGGTCGCCCTGGGGAGTGGTGGTGGAAGCCGCCCTCGGTCGAAGCATATGCGACGGTGCAGTCGCCCTATAATACGTATCTCCGTCCGGGCCTGCCGCCGACCGCCATTGCCAGCCCGGGTCTCTCCGCTATCCAGGCGGCAGCACAGCCGGCTGAGACGCAGTATTGCTTCTTCGTGGCGACGGGAGATGACTCGCATGTCTTTGCAACAACCCTGGCGGAGCATGAGGCGAACATCGCGCAATACCAGCGCTAGACCTCGCAGGACATGGGTGCGATGGCGCTCACCGGGATGGTTGAGCCGGACGAGTCTGCTCTGGGCCATTGCCCTCCTGTTGGGCGCGTGCAGCATGCCCGGCGATGCTGCACCCGTCCTGAAGATTGGGCTGATTGCGCCCTTCGAGGGTCTCGGACGCCCGCTCGGGTACGCGGTGCTCCCTGCGGTGCAAGAGGTGATTGATGCGGCCAACGCCAGCGGGGAGCTCGGGGCCTACCGCCTCCTGGTAGTTGCACTGAATGATGACCTGGATCCTGCGGTTGCGGCCGCCCAGGCGGCTGCGCTGGCAGAAGACCCCACCGTGGTCGCCGTGATCGGTCCGTTTACCACGCCTACGGCGGCCCAGGCTGCCCCCATCCTGGCCGCCGCAGGCATACCGGCGGTTGTTGCCGCGCCGCTCGATGCACCATCGGCCGGGATTTACTCGCTATGCCCCGATTCCGCTGTCATTGCCGGTGAGATCATTGCGTTTTCGTGTAGCCATAACACTACAGATGTGCCAATAGACGAATGCCTGGACAGCCTCGATGGGCTGCCCCTATCCGAAGCAAATCCTGCTGCCGGCGCGGTTGGTTCCATGTTGGTTTACTGGCCGGGGCAGGCGGCCGCCGCCGCGGCCTGGCTGACCGATGATGCGAATACAGCCTTTGAAGGTGTTTTGATGGGTGGGCCGGATCTCCTCAAGCCGTGGTTCGCTGAGCGGGCAGGGGCAGCAGGGGTAGGCACGCGCGCCGTTGCGTGTAGTCTGCGTGGTGCGGAGGCATACGATGGGGAGATGCCGGAGGCCGCTCTGGCCCGTGCGGGGGCAGGGCTTATCGTCGCGGCGGCAGCGTCGGGCGTGCGAGCCGGACACGCCCCGACGCACGCACAGGTTGCTGCCGCGTTGCACGAGCGGCAGATTGAGCCCGCGCTTGTCTGGTACGAGGTCGCAGGCGGCCGCTGGCGCGCGACCGAGTAACGCTACCGGATGATGCGATGAATCAGCGGCGGCGGTTCGACCGGCGCATCGCTGAAGCGATAGGCAGCGGAGAGCATGCCAAGCGCGCGGTCGCGCGTCTCACTGTCCTGTGCATGCACCCAGAGCAGGGGCGCGCCTGCCTTGATCTGTCCGCCCACCTTGCCATTATCCGCGAGCACCACACCGACGGCTGAATCAACCGGGTCCTCTTTCCGCTCCCGACCGCCACCCAGTTCGACCACGGCGCGGCCTACCTCCCGTGCATCCAACTCGGCTACGAAGCCGTCTGAGGGCGCAAGGAGCGGTGCAACCAGTCGGGCTGCGGGCAGGCGGATTGGGTCATCCACATACGCCAGATCGCCGCCCTGCGCGGCAACGAACTTGCGGAACTTGTCCCATGCCCTGCCATCGTAGAGCGCCGCCGCAGCCTGTGCGCAGCCAGCATCGGGCGTATCCGCCTTGCCTGCGATGAGCAGCATCTCGCCTGCCACGGCGATGCAGTGCTCGCGAAAATCCACCGGCCCCTCGCCGTGCAGCGTGGCAATTGCCTCCTGCACCTCCAGCGCGTTTCCGGCGGTCAGGCCGAGCGGCTGGCTCATGTCGGAGATGAGCGCGGCCGTTCGCCGGCCCGCGCCCTGGCCGATCTTGACCATCAGCTCGGCCAGCTCGACGGCCTGGGGCACGGTCTGCATAAACGCGCCGTGGCCGACCTTGACATCAAGTACGATGGCGTCCGCACCTGCGGCCAGCTTCTTGGACATGATCGAACTGGCAATCAGCGGGAGCGAATCGACCGTGCCTGTCACATCGCGCAGCGCGTAGAGTTTGCCATCCGCAGGTGCAAGCTCCTGGGTCTGTCCGGCGACGACCAGTCCAACTTCTTGTAGTTGGCGTTTGAACTGCTCAATCGTCAGCCGGACGTTGAACCCGGGTATGGACTCCAGCTTGTCGAGCGTCCCGCCGGAGAAGGACAGTCCGCGACCCGACATTTTGCCCACGGGCAGGCCGAGGCTGGCGACGATCGGGCCAATCACGAGTGTCGTCTTGTCACCCACGCCGCCCGACGAATGCTTGTCAATAATGAACGGCGCGACATCATGCAGGTCCAGCGTCTCACCGGAATAGGCGATGGCCTCCGTCAGGTGCGTGGTCTCCTCCGGCGTCATGCCGCGGAAGTAGACGGCCATGCACCATGCCGCGGCCTGATAGTCTGCGGTCTCCCCGCTGACATAGCTGCGTACAAAGAACTCGATCTCGGCGCGCGTCAATTCGCCGCCGTTGCGCTTCTTGAGGATGATGTCTACGATGTTCATAGAAACCTCACCGAACGGGTGAATTTGGCGCGGGTAGTATAACACAAAGTGCGGTGTGGGGCCATGCCACGAAACATCGCTTGACATATGTTTCAGCCTTGCATACAATCATGCCGCAAATACTGCACGGGAAGCAGGTGAAGGTTGCATGACAGATAGCGAAATGCAAGTAACGGTTGTTGGGGCAGGGCTGGCGGGGACGGAAGCGGCCTGGCAGGCCGCGGAACACGGCGCGCAGGTTGTGCTGTATGAAATGCGCCCCGCACGTTCGACTGCGGCCCACCAGACCGGCGACATGGCCGAACTGGTATGTTCGAACAGCCTTGGGTCGAACCTGCCGGACCGCGCACTCGGTGTGCTCAAGAACGAGATGCGCCGTCTGGACTCGCTGATTATCCGGTGCGCGGACGCGTGTGCGGTGCCGGCAGGCGGCGCGCTGGCCGTGGACCGGGAGGGATTCAGCCGCGCAGTGACAGCGACTATTGAGGAGCATCCGCGCATTACTGTGCGCCGCGAGGAAGTTACGGACCTGGCGAGTGTGCTGGCGGCAGAGCAGGCGCAGAGCGCAACCGTCATTGCCACAGGCCCGTTGACCTCACCGGCGTTGGCACAGGGCATCCGTGAGCTGGCCGGGGAGAACTATCTCTACTTCTTCGACGCGATGGCGCCCATCGTGAGCGCCGAGACGGTCGATATGACCATTGCGTTTCGCCAGAGCCGCTATGATAAATCCACGCGCCCTCAGCCGGGCGAGACTGCCGTGCTGCTGTCCGATGCGGCGGCTGAGGGCGATTACATCAACTGCCCGTTGAGCAAGGACGAGTACTTTGCGTTCGTGGAAGCGGTCAATGCGGCAGATAAGATCAGTCTGCGGGAGTTCGAGCAGGAAGACGAGGCGCGGCGCTACTTCGAGGGCTGCCTGCCCATCGAAGTCATGGCCGCACGCGACCCAATGGCGCTGGCATTCGGCCCGATGCGGCCCGTGGGTCTGCGCGACCCGCGGACGGGCCGGCGGCCGTTCGCGGTCGTGCAACTGCGCCAGGACAACACAGCCGGAACGCTCTACAACCTCGTCGGCTTCCAGACGAACATCAAGTGGGGCGATCAGGAACGGGTGTTGCGCATGATCCCCGGCCTGGCGGATGCTGAATTCGTGCGCTTCGGGCAGATGCACCGCAACACCTTCATCAACAGTCCGCAATTGCTGCGACCGACGCTTCAGTGGCGTGACCGCGATCGTCTGTTCTTTGCCGGGCAAATCACCGGCACGGAGGGCTATGTCGGCTCCGCCGCGGGTGGGTTGGTAGCAGGGCTGAACGCGGTCCGTGTCCTCCGCGGTGAGTCGGGCCTGACGCTGCCGCCTGAGACCATGCTCGGCGCGCTCTTGCACTACATCTCACATGCAGAACCGGCGAGCTTCCAGCCAATGAAGGCGAACTTTGGGCTGCTGCCGGAGCTGGACCCGCCGGTGCGCGATAAGCGGCTGCGCTACCTGGCCTATGCGGAGCGCGCAATGGCCGCGCTGGAGAGTGTCCTGGATTGAGCATTGACGCTCGCCGGATTATGGGTGGAGGCTAACAACGCGTCCTTTTTGTGTTGCATGCGTCTTAATGGTTAATCTGCCAAGCATTGTTACTTTGCCAAATTCGACACATTTGCAACAGAAATACTATTGCATTCGCGCAATACCTGTGCTATAATCCGCGCAGCACTCGTCCTGAGGATCGTCGGTTTGTCCAGCCTCCAATTGCGTTGCCCGGTCAGTGAGGTCGCCGGGCCAAATGAAGGGGGATCTATGAGGTACTGGAAGAGCAGGCAACGGCTGGTCAGCGTAGCTCTCGCCCTTGCGCTCCTTGCCACCCTGACCCTGGGGAGCGCCAGCGGCCTGGCAACGGCCGAACAAGACGTACTCGTCAACGGTAACTTCGAGGGCGGATTCACCCAACAGCCCGGTTGTGGTCAGGTCGGTACGGGCTGGGGCTGCTTCACGAATGGCGGCAACGTCACCTACGGCTTCTACGACGATCAATGGAAGCCGGTCGTGGCGAACGGCGCACACAGCCAGCTCATTGAGCTCAATACGATGCAGTTCGCCGCCTCCGAATCTGATCGTTACGCAGGTATTTATCAGACGGTCAACGTTGTTCCCGGCGCCACCTACACGCTGAAGCTCCACGGACTTATGCGGGAGCGTGACCCTCAGGCCGGGGAAGACGCCTTCCGCTACCGGGTACAGTGGGGCGTCACGGCTGACGGCAGCCAGGATTGGGCCGCCGTCACCAACTGGCAGGAGCTGCCCTGGGATAAGATCGATAACCGCACATCACCCAGCGGCATGGAAAGCTTCTCCACCACCATGACTGCGCCCAGCGGCAAGATCACCCTCTTTGTCCGCGTGTGGAAGAAGTGGGGCACTGCCTACAAGGAACTGGACGTGAACCTGGATGCGATCAGCCTGGTCGGCAAGCCCACGAAGGGCGTGGTGGTCATCCCGCCCGTCACCAAGCCGCCGGTCGTCGTCGTGCCGGGCGACAAGACGCCGCCGGTGGTCGTTGTGCCACCGGTTGAGAAGCCGGTCGTTACGCCGCTTACGTGCGGCGGGACGAACCTCGTATCCAATGGCGACTTCGAGGGCGGTTTCGTCAATGGTGTGGGCAAGGGCTGGACCTCGTTCCACAATGGCGGTGCGGCAGCCTATGGGTTCTATGATGAGATGTGGACGCCGGTCATCAAGGACGGTAAGCACGGCCAGTTGATCGAGATCAACACCTGGGGTCTGGCGGCATCCGATGCGGATCGCACGGCAGGCATCTACCAGACGGTCGGCGGGCTGAAGGCCGGCGCTACTTATGAGCTGGCGCTGTGGGGCATGCTCCGCGAGGAAGCTGCACATCCTGAGGAAGACAAGTTCCGCTACCGGGTGCTGTGGGGCTACGCCGCGGCGGATGCAGACCCGTCTGCTGCCGACATCACCAACTGGGTGGAGGTCTCGTGGGACACCATCTATACCCGGACCAGCCCTGGTGCGATGGCCGGCTACGCCGCTAAATTCCAGGCGCCGTCCGACAAGGTTGTTATCGCAGTACGGGCTCTGAAGAAGTGGGGCACTGTCCAGCGCGAGCTGGATGTCAACCTGGACGCCATCTCGCTGGTGCCGTGCACGGGCGGCGGGACGGTTCCAGGCGGGGCCTGCATTCATATCGTGGCGCCCGGCCAGTATCTCAGCATGATCGCCACCAAGTATCATACGACGGTGGCCGAGCTCGTCAAGCTGAACGGCCTGAAGAACCCGAACGTGCTGCTGGTGGGGCAGAAGCTCAAGATCCCGTGCGCTCAGCCGCCGGTCGAACCGCCGCCACCCCCACCGCCACCTCCACCCCCGCCGCCTTCGGGCGACGAGTGTACGTGGGTGGTTGTCCAGCCGGGCGACACGGTCAGCAAGCTGGCCGCAAAGTACAACAGCACCATCGCGCTGATTGCCGAGAAGAACAAGCTGAAGAACGTCAACTTGATCTTCGTGGGTCAGAAGCTCTGCATCATCGATCCGTGAGGCCGCCGGCCTAGATCGATCCCGGGATAACATCGATACGGCCAGAACCTCAGAGGTTCTGGCCGTGTCGATGTTCATCAGACAATCACTTCCCCGATCATGGACCACGGCCCTGTCCACAGGATGCGGACCTGAGCCAGTCTGCCGCGCCAGTTCTCAGGGGACTCGAAGAAGACGAGCTTGTTGGTGCGCGTGCGTCCGCGCCAGCGGCCTTTGCGCCGCTCCTGGTCCTCCACCAGGATTTCCACTGTTTCACCCAGCATCCGCCCGTTGATTTCCCCGACAACCTGGGCCTGGAGAGCATCGAGGGTGTCCCAGCGCCGCTTCTTCTCCTCAGCAGGTACGTCATCCGCCATGCGCCGCTCGCTGACCGTGCCCGGCCGCGGTGAGTACATCGCCAGGTGCGCCTTATCGATCTTCAGCTCCGCCAGCAGGTCATAGGTGCGCTGGAACTGCTCGACGCTCTCGCCCGGGAAGCCGACGATGATGTCCGTATGGATGGCCGTGCCGGGGATGACCTCGCGAATGTGCTGCACGAGCGCGCGGTACTGGTCGCGCGTGTAGCCGCGTTTCATGTTCGCCAGCACGTCGTCGTCGCCGGCCTGCACGGGCACCTCGATTTGCTCGCAGACCTTCGGCAGTTCAGCGACAGCCTGCAGGATGCGGTCGGTCATGTAGTTGGGATGGCTCGTCAGGAAGCGAATGCGCCACAGCCCATCAATCTCGTGGACGGCATGGAGCAGGTCCGCCAGATCGGGCCGCTGGCCGGGGAAGTCCTTGCCGTAGCGGTCCACAATCTGGCCCAGCAGCATCACCTCGCGCACGCCCTGGTCCACCAGCCCGCGCACCTCCGTCACAATCTCGTCCAGCGGGCGGCTGCGCTCAACGCCGCGGCGGAAGGGGATGATGCAGAAGGAGCACGCGTGCGAGCAGCCGTACACAATGGGCACGTTCGCCGTGACGGGCGTCTCCCCCTGCAGCGACAGGTGGCGCATGCTCTGGAGCGGATGAGCCGAAATAGAACGCTGATGACGCTGATAGTCATGATTTTCATGATCACCCGATAAATCATGTTCATAATCATGATCATCAGCGTAATCAGCGTGCCATTCGTTGTCCAGAATTCCGATCGCAGCCGCTTCCGGGCTGCCGCGGTCCTGCAAGTCGTGGCGCGCGAACGTCACTTCGTCTTCGAACGCCCGTGCGGCCGCGTCTACTTCTTCGCCGTTCAGGTAGCCAACCAGCGGGCCCGGGTCTGAAGGCGGCATGAAGACATCCACGAAGGGGAAGCGCGCCTTGAGCGCAGGGTTGGGCTTGACCCCGACCATGCAGCCCATCAACGCGATGACGCGCTGTGGGTTCGCATCCTTGAGCGGCTTGAGCGACGCAAGCCTGCCAACCGCCTTATCCTCGGCGCTCTGGCGGACGACGCAGGTGTTCAGCACAATGATATCGGCCTGCTGTGCTTCGTTCGTCGGTGCATAGCCGAGCGCGTCCAGCTCCGCGGCCACGCGGCCCGAATCCGCCTCGTTCATCTGGCAGCCGATGGTCCAGATGTGGTAGTGTTTCATCGAGTGTACCTCACCAAGGCTAACGAGTAAGGAGTAACGAGTAAGACGGTCTTTACTCATCACTCGTTACTTGTTACTCGTTACTTGTCACCTTCGCTAACGCCGCGATCACATCGCCGGGCTGGACGGCTTCGTGGCCTGTGAGCGTGTGTGCGAGATACTGACCGGTGTACGAACGCTCGACGCGGACCACGTGCTCAGGCGTGCCCTCAGCGATGATGTAGCCGCCCTTATCGCCGCCCTCCGGTCCCAGGTCGATGACCCAGTCCGCGCACTTGATCACATCCAGGTTGTGCTCGATGACGACGACCGTGTTGCCGTGGTCCACCAGGCGCGAGAGCACCTGGAGCAGCTTGTGGATGTCGTCGAAGTGCAGCCCGGTGGTCGGTTCGTCCAGGATGTAGAACGTTCGGCCGGTCGCGCGGCGGCTGAGCTCCTTGCTCAGCTTGACGCGCTGCGCCTCACCGCCGGAGAGGGTGGTGCCGGGCTGACCGAGCCGGATGTAACCCAGGCCGACATCCCTGAGCGTCGTCAGCTTGTTGCGGATGGGCGGGATGTGCTGGAAGAACTCCAGCGCCTCATCCACGGTCATATCGAGTACGTCCGCGATGCTGGCGCCCTTGTACTTAATCTCCAGCGCCTCACGGTTGTAGCGCTTGCCGTGGCAGACCTCGCACGGCACATAGACATCCGGCAGGAACTGCATCTCGATGCGAATGATGCCATCGCCCTGGCAGGCCTCGCAGCGGCCGCCCTTCACGTTGAAGCTGAACCGGCCCGGCTTGTACCCGCGCATCTTGGCCTCGGGCAGCGCAGCAAACAGGTCGCGGATGTCCGTGAACAGGTTCGTGTACGTCGCCGGGTTCGAGCGCGGGGTGCGGCCGATGGGCGACTGGTCGATTTCGACGACCTTGTCCAGGTTCTCGATGCCCTCAATGGTCTCGTGACGGCCCGGCCGATCTTTCGCCCGGTACATCCGCATAGCCAGCGCCTTGTACAGCACCTCGTTGATGAGGCTGGACTTGCCGCTGCCGCTGACGCCGGTAATGCAGATGAGCTTGCCGAGCGGGAAGCGCACATCCACGTGCTTCAGATTGTTCTCGGTCGCGTTGCGGACAATAAGGTACTCGCCGTTGCCGGGACGGCGAATCTTCGGGACCTCGATGCGCCGCTCCCCGCGCAGATACTGCGCGGTCAGGCTGTCGGCGCACTGCAAGAAGTGGGGCGTCCAATCCGAGCAGACGACGTGGCCGCCGAGTTCCCCCGCACCGGGCCCCAGGTCGACGATCCAATCTGCGGTGCGCATGGTCTCCTCGTCATGCTCGATGACGAGGACCGTGTTGCCCAGATTGCGCAGGTCAAGCAGGGTTTCGATGAGCCGCGCATTGTCGCGCTGGTGCAGCCCGATGCTGGGCTCGTCAAGGATGTACAGCACCCCCATCAACTGCGAGCCGATCTGGGTCGCGAGCCGGATGCGCTGCGCCTCGCCGCCGGAGAGTGTCGCAGCCATGCGGTCGAGCGTGAGGTAGTCGAGGCCCACGTCGGTCAGGAAGCGGATGCGCGCGTGCAATTCCTTGAGGATCTGCCGCGCGATGGTGTACTCGCGCTGCGTCAGCGGCGAGCCGGTCGGCACACTCTCCGCGGCGCCAACGCGCGCGGTGGCTCGCCGGGATGCCGCTGCGCCCCTATGGGAACCGTTGCCCCGATCCCCATTGGATGAAATGGCGAGGTCCTCGCCGCTCGTCCCCTGCAAACCGGCCAACTGCTCGATCCAGTCCAGCGCGCGCGTGACTGAGAAGTGGCTGACCTCATCGATGTTCAGGCCGGTGATGGTCACTGCCAGGGCTTCCGGACGCAGGCGCTTGCCGGCGCAGGTGGGGCAGGGGCGGCTGCTCATATACCGCTCCAACTCGCTGCGGATATAGTCCGATGTGGTCTCACGGTAGCGCCGCTGCAGATTCGGGACGACTCCCTCATAGTTGGTCTGGAAATAGCGATCATGCCCGTCGTTGTTGACGTAACGAACGGAGATCGTCTCGCTCTTCTTGCCGCCGTACAGGATCGTGTCCATCTGATGCTTGCTCAGCTCGCTGACGGGCACGTCAAAGGGGATGTGGTGCTGCTTGGCGACCGATTCGAGCATGGCATGGTAGATGGTCTGCGTGTCGCGGTCCCACGGACGGATGGCGCCGTCGCTCAGCGGGCGGCTGCGCTCGACAATCAGCTCCGGGTCGAACTCCATCATGCTGCCCAGACCCGTGCAGGTGGGGCAGGCGCCGTGCGGGCTGTTGAAGCTGAAGGTGCGCGGCTCGATCTCCGGCAGGCTGAAGCCGCAAACCGGGCAGGCGAAGCGTTCGGAGAAGAGACGGTCACGGGCATGCTCGGGGTCCGTGATGTCCGCGACCAGCATCACGCTGTCGCCCAGCCGCAGCGCGGTCTCCACCGAGTCGGCCAGGCGCGCTTTCTCGGCATCCTCCTGGCCCGGCTCAGGCCGGCGGATGATCAGGCGATCCACGACGGCTTCGATGGTGTGATTCTTGTAGCGATCCAGCTCCGGCGGGCTCTCCACCTCGTGCATCTCGCCGTCCACGCGCGCGCGTACGAAGCCGGCCTTGCGGATGTCCTCAAAAATGCCCTTGTGCTCGCCCTTGCGATCCATGATCAGGGGCGCAAGGAGCAGAAGGCGGCTGCCCTCCGGGTACTCCAGCAGCGTGTCGACAATCTGCTGGACGGTTTGCGCGCTGATCTCCCGGCCGCAGTTAGGGCAGTGGGGGATGCCGATGCGCGCGTAGAGGAGGCGCAGGTAGTCGTAGATCTCGGTGATGGTGCCGACGGTGGAGCGCGGGTTGCGGCTCGCCCCGCGCTGGTCGATGGAGATGGCCGGGCTGAGGCCCTCGATCTGGTCCACATCCGGCTTTTCCATCAGGCCGAGGAACTGGCGCGCGTAGGCCGACAGTGACTCGACATAGCGGCGCTGACCTTCGGCGTAGATGGTGTCGAATGCCAGGCTGGACTTGCCGGAGCCTGACAGACCGGTGATGACGACGAGCTTGTCGCGCGGCAGTTCGATATCGATATTCTTGAGGTTGTGTTCGCGCGCCCCGCGCACGATGAGTTTATCCTGGCCCATATTACCTCGATCCGGTCGCGACTGGTATTTGCCGAACTTTTATTCTAGCAGAAAAGGGAGTCTGGGTCAACTTTGCCGCGCGGGGGCGCTTTTCATACTGGGGGCGAACGCGGCCAGCGCGCATACGCGAATGGCGCTGCGGCGCTGGGCACGGATACACGAATATCCCGCCGCGGCGCACACGATTCGCGTATTCGTGGCGCGCCAGCGCATTCGTTTATCCGCGATGGCCGCGCCCCCAACGTGAAACGCACCCGCGCGGTTTATGGGGTAGCGTGGGACTTTCACCGTCAACGCATTGGGGAGCGAATTGACGAATCTACCTTGGGTGCGGTAACTCGTGCATTCGTTCTAGAATTTGTTGATGGGCTTCGCGAGCACGAGCAGCCGGGGGCTGTAACCGGGGAGGTCGCGGCGGTACTGGCCGCCGGTGAAGGCATAGCCCTGCGCCTGCCAGAAGGCCAGTTCCGTCGCATCGTGGGCGGGCACGCCGGTCTCGACACGGGTCACGCCGTACGCGCCGGCGAGCCACCGTTCGACCATGCGCAGGGCCAGCCCGCGGATGTCCGGGTCATCATAAGGCGGCGCGAGCAGCAGCAGTCCTGCGTGGGCGAGACCGGGCGTTTCGTCGTCGAGCTTGCAGTCCAGCACCCCGACCAGCCGGTTCCCCTCCGGTTCAGCGCCGACAAAGATGCCGAACTGGAAGCGGCCGGGCGCGCTGAGCGCCTGCACGAAGTCACGGGCCGCCTGGTCAGGCGGTGCGGGGCGGCCAAGCAGCCGCTGGAAATTCGCAGGGCACGCATCGTAGACGCCCTGGAGCGCGTCTAGGTCCGCGTCGGTGAGCAGGCGGAGGGTGAAAGTCATGGGGGCATGATATGCCCGAGGTATGGATACGTCAAGCTGCCAGGGTTCGTAGTCAGGGCGGTTTCAGAGTGCATCAGGTGAACCCACCCGGCAACTGAAGTTGCGGCTACCGTTGCGAAGTCTGCCTTCGCAGACTGGAAACTAACCGACGCAGGTCGGTTTTGCAGTGGTAGCCGCAGTTTCAACTGCCAGGCAGAAGGCACGAGTGCAACATGATTTCGCCCTGGTTCGTAGTGGGCGCTTCAGCGCCGCAGGTGAGACGGGGCGCTGAAGCGCCTACTACCAACCAACGCTTGCCTTGGCGCAACGCACCCTGTTATAATGCGCCCGACCGCACAAGTTGCATCGCCAGGAGCAGCCGTCATGCCCGACCCGGCCACCAGGATCAAGGTCCTTTTTATCAAGGCTTCGCCGCCTCGCACCGCTGCACTCGACCATGACACGGAATTGCGCAAACTGCAGGAGTTGGCACAGGAATCCGGCTGGTTCGAGGTGATTCCTGTCATCGCCGCAAAGGTTGACGATGTGCGGAAGATGCTGCTGCAACATGAGCCGCAGATTCTACACTTCGCGGGCCATGGTGATGAGCACGGCGCGTTGGTCTTCAACAAGCCTGGCAAGTCTACACCCCTCCAACTCTTGCGCCCACAGCCTTTGGCTGACATACTGGCCGCGCATCAGGCCGAAGCTACCTCGAAGCTGCAGTTGGTTGTGCTGGCCGGCTGCAACACGGCTGCGTCGGCAGACAAGGCTGCTGACGTGATTGGCTGCGCCATTGGCATGAACAACACGGTCTTCGATACGGCCGTGGCCGAATGGTTCACCCCGACGCTCTATGCCGCGCTTGCGGCCGGGCGCAGCATCCAGAATGCCGTTGACATGGCCAAGGCGACCTTGCACAGCCAGAAACAGCCTATTGTTGCTGAGGCGATCGATGATTACTATGCCGACTGGCTGGAAGACCCGGCGAAGGTGATTCTGACAGCCCCGGCCCCTCCGCGGCTTACCCTGACCCCATTGCATCGCGAATATCTTCGCCGGCTGTTCGGCACGCCGTGGGCTACTGTGCACCTGGCTGATATGCTGAAAGATCGCAATGATGAAGTCAGCCTGGTGAATGTTTACGTGCCGCTGGCCGTGGACCTCAGCATCGTGGTTAAGGTCGAGGATCACAAGATCGTCGATTGGTGGGTCAAACAAGACTCTAAGGAGGGGATGCGAGAAGGCGGACGTGAGGCCGCGCTGCTGGCAGCGATGGACGGTGAAGCAGGCGAAGCGATCGGCCGATCGACTGAGGCTGCCGCAAAATCGCATGAGTGGACCGCTCTTCGTGTAGGCAAGGGAAAGCTGGACGAGATCGTCTACGGCGTAGCGGGCTGTAAGAGGGGCGGCTGTAAGGGCATTCAGGGCAAAATCCTGGAGGACCAGGCTGCCGGGAAGGAAACGGAGAACGGCGAAAAGTCCTGGTACATGGAGGCTCACGACGCTGCTAGCGTACAATCCCGCTTTGTGCTTCTTGGCGGACCCGGCAGCGGTAAGTCCAGTTTCCTGCGCCATCTTGCGCTCTGCCTGGCCGGTGAGACGCTTCGCTGCGCAGGTGATCCTAACGTGCCGGAGAAAGCCAGCATTGATGCGTTGCGCGACTGGCTGCTCGATACATACATCCCGCTTTACGTCGAACTGCGCGATGTGGTCAACAAAGCTTTCCCGGGGCTACCTGAATGCCCCCAAGATGAAGCGCGCAACCCATCAGTGGAAGATTTCTGGCACTACGTGCGGCATGAAGTGTTGGGAGATGGCCTGGCCGCCTTTGAGCCCGAGCTCCATTCCGCCTGTCGTAACGGCACTGCCCTCCTGATGCTAGACGGCCTGGATGAAATCGACTCTGCAACCGACGAACGCCGGCAACGACAGGTTAAGGCATTGGTGGCCGCTCTGGCAGGTGTGTATCCGGACCTGCGGCTTATCGTTACGAGCCGGCCACATGCTTATGACGGTGGGTGGGAACTGCCCTCGTTTGGCCGCGCGCGGCTGACCCCACTAGACCTCCGCCGCCTGAATGAGCTGGCGCGTGCCTTTTTCGAACAGGCCTTTCCTGAGGGTTTCGATGCAGCGGAGGAAGCGCAACGGTTCATCAAGGTCTTAGAGAAGCGCAAAATCGAAGAGGGCTTGCGTGCCAATCCTATGTTTTTCACAATGCTGGCCGCGCTGTGGCTGGGTCGGCCCGAACGCGACTTGCCGGAGACGGAGGCAGAATTGTACCGCGAGTCGGTTCAACTGTTGCTGGACCGCTGGACGCGACGTCGAGATTCCGATCCTTCTGTCGTCGACAAACTGGGGGTGACGCCCGATGAATTGCGTTGGGTCCTGGAGCATCTGGCCTGCACGGTGCATGAGCAGAGCCAACCCAAGCAGGACACGACGATCTTCCATGGTAAGGAATTGCTCGGTATCTTCCTGGAGGGCGGCTACGATGCTGTCAAGGTCAACCTCCCCGGGTACCTGGAACAACGCGCGGGGTTGCTTGTGTCACCCAAGTCCCATCACTTTCACTTCCTGCATCGCAGCTTTCAGGAGCACCTTGCCGCCTGTCATCTGACGTGCCGGGCGGAGGATATCGCCAAACACGCGCCCGAGATCCCAGACGACCGGCGCTTTCCCGACGGCTTGCTCAAACGGGTGCGTGCCCGGTCCGACCTGTGGGAGAATGTGGCGAAGCTCGCTGTCGCGGAACTCCGTACTCAGAAGCGGGAACTTGAAGCGTGGACCTTGATGGCCGACCTGATTGAACCTTACCTGGATGAGGTGCGTGAGTCAGGACCGGTTGCCATGCTGATGTTGGAGGTTGCCGAACGGCATAAGCTCTTCAGTGTCCGCCCAGGGCGCCGTGATCCAGGGGCTGCTTGTTTCCCTACGGTACGTGAGGCGGCGGAGCAGGCCTTGACGGATCACGAGACCTTTACGCCCGAGCAGCGCTTCATCGCCGGCAAGCTCCTGGGCAGCGGACCGTTCCCCGGCCACGACACGCGCAAGGGCGCCGGCCTGCGACCGGATGGACTGCCCGACATCGACTGGGTGCCTGTCCCTGAGATAGACCCTGAGACGGGGCAGCGCGAGTTCATCTACGGCGACGGCAAACGGCGCACCGAGCCAACCTTTTGGATCGCGCGCTTTCCGGTGACCCGTGCCCAGTTCGAAACGTTCATCACGCCAGATGGCTTCTACAACCCGGCGTGGTGGGAGGGGTTGAGTGCGGACGACGATCATCGCCGGAAGCCGGGCGACCAGGCATTCGAGTTCTGGAACCATCCGCGCGAGCGGGTGAGCTGGTACGACGCGATGGCCTTCTGCCGCTGGCTGACCGAGCAGGCCAGGGCACACCTCGACCTGTTGCCGGAGGCGCTGCGCCGGCAGGACGACTGGCGCATCAGCCTGCCCACCGAGTGGCAGTGGGAGAAGGCCGCGCGCGGGCACGATGGTCGGGAGTACCCGTGGGGGCCAGAATATGAGGGCGGCCGTGCCAACATAGATGAGACCTACGGCCAACGCGGCACACATTACCTGCAGAGCACCAGCGCGGTCGGGCTGTACCCGCACGGCGCGTCGCCCTGCGGCGCCCTGGACATGAGCGGCAATGTGTGGGAGTGGTGCCTGAACTCGTATGACGACCCCGACTATTGCCTGCCGGGAGGCGACATGACGCGCGTCGTGCGGGGCGGCTCGTGGAACAACAATGCAGACAATGCCGCGGCCCGCGTGCGCAACAGGAACAATCCTATCAACCGGAACAACAACATCGGGTTTCGGGTGGTGGTGGGCGTCCATGTCCTTCCGTCCCTTCTCTGGCGCAGCTGTATGAGACCCTGCGCGGCCGGCCTGCCCGCCATAGCAGGTCCGGTTCCGGCAATGCCGGCTCACCCCGGTGGGGTCCGCCGGCCGAGGCGAAGGAGAAGAACAGCGCCGGGCCGGCCTGGTCTGCACGCAGATGGGCAGTACGGGGGCGCTGCCCGCGTCAGGCACACATAAAACCTGGGACGCACAACGTCCCGCCCCCAGCCTATTTTCCCCGTGTCTGCTTGAGCCAGCCGCCGAGCAGCCGCCCGATTTCCGCCACCATCTTGCTGGCGTGCTCGTACTGCCCACCGGAGAGCCAGTTCCACTTCGTCACGAGCCGGAGATACAGCCGCAGCTTGTTGAGGTGTGCATCGGCCATGCGCAGCTGGGTTTCCCTTGTGCGTCCTTCCTGGGAATTAGCCAGGAAGAGCGCTTCCTGGAAGTCAAGCGCTGCATCCTGCAGTCGCTTTGTCACCACAAACCGCTGCGCCTGGGGGAAGCGTTCGCACCGCGGCAGCAGCCAGTCGAGCAGATCGTAGGTGCGCGAGAAGATGACCATGTCGTCCATGTTTGCCTCCATCGTCGATTGGGATAACCTGTGGCTGGCCTATCGCCAGGCGGCACGCGGCAAACGCAGTGCGGGCAGTGTCGCGCGCTTCGAACATCAGGTTGCGGACCGCCTGGTGGATTTGCAGGCCGAGCTCAGTGCGCAGACCTATCGTCCCGGCCCGTACGTTCACTTTCACATCCGCGAGCCTAAGCGCCGGCTCATCAGCGCGGCGCCTTTCCGCGACCGCGTGGTACATCATGCGCTCTGCAATGTCATCGAGCCGCTCTTTGAGGCCCGCTTCATCGCGGACAGCTACGCGAATCGGGCCGGCAAAGGCACGCACCGGGCCATCGACCGCCTGCAGGTATTCAGCCGGCGCTATCGCTACGTCCTGCGTATGGATATCGTGCAGCATTTTCCTTCCATCGACCACGCCATCCTGCGCCGGGCCATCGCAGATGTCATTGAGGCGCCGGATGTGCTGTGGCTGGCGGACCTGATCCTGGAAAGCGGCGCGGGTGTGTTGGCGGGTGAGTATGACATGGTCTACTTTCCCGACGACGACCTGCTGGCCGCAACCCGACCACGGGGCCTGCCGATCGGCAATCTGACATCGCAGTTCTGGTCGAATGTCTATCTGCACGCGCTGGACGAGTTTGTGGTGAGGGGACTGGGGTGCCGCGGGTATCTGCGCTACGTCGATGACTTTGCGCTCTTTGCATCAGGCAAACAGCAATTGTGGTCCTGGAAGGAGGCTATCGTAGGGTTTCTGCGGAGTCTCCGACTGATCGTGCATGAGAATTCCGCCCAGGTGCAGCCGACTGCCAGTGGCATACCATGGCTGGGATTTGTGGTCTATCCCACGCACCGCCTGCTGAAGAGGCGCAACATGCTCAACTTTGCTCGGCGTTGGGCGTGTAATATGACGCTCTACCGCAGCGGCACCATGTCGTTTGCCGAACTCGATGCGAGCGTGCAGGGCTGGATTAACCACGCGCGGTATGGGGATACATGGGGACTGCGGGCCCGGCTTCTCCACGCGTGAGGGTCGCCGTCGCTATCCGTGGCCGTCAACGAATGCCGCGGCGCTTGCAAACGAATCGGTGCATGGCGCACGATCTCGATTCGTTCATTCGCTGTCGTAATTGCTTGATGGCCTAGCCCTCTGCCACACGCCGCGCCAGGACCTCCAGCTTGCGCTCGGCCTCTTGCAGCGCCTCGGTCGTCGTGCCGAGCGTGGCCTGCTGCGTTTCCACGAAACGCGTATAAGGCGCCATCGCATCGCGGACGCGCGCGAGCGAGCGGCCCAGCTCGGTCTCGAACTGGCCGCTCAGCGCAGCGTTCAGCCGGCCGCGCAACTCATCGATCTTCTCCTGGAGGTCCAGCTTGGCGCGGCGGCGTTTGTTCGGAATGACGTAGAACCCGACCGCGGCCAGCGCGCCTGCGGCCAGGACGCCGGTGACATCCGCCAGCGCGGTCGCCAGCACCTTGACCAGCAGTGCACCGAGCCCGATCGCGCCGACCTCCACGATCGCGGTCTGCGCGACCGCGCGCTGCACCGACTCGCCCAGCTCGCGCGCCTCGGCCTGGTGATCGTACGTCGCCACGACCTCGCGCGCGGAGCGCCCGACGGATTCCAGGAGCTGCTGGCGGTTGGACTCGAACGTGCCGCCGACCTGCCCGATAATCTGGCTGGAGTGCCGCGCGATGCGCTTGTTGAGATAGTCCATCACGCCCTGCCACTGGCGGTAGTCCTGGTCCACCAGCCAGTCGATCAGGTCGCGCGTGTGCGCCTCGACCTGGGCGGAGGTGTCGGCCACAACTTCGCGCTCGAACATGCCCCGCACGCGGTCCGCGTTCACCAGGTCGAAGATGCGCTGGATGCGGATGGTCTCATCGAAGAAGTTATTGCCGCGCACCGACATGCCGTACAGCACGTTGTCCACGTGGCTGAGGTGATACTTGAACTCGCGGCGCATGTCGCTCTCGTAGGCCGCGAGTTGCGCCTCGATGGTGCGGACGGTCGCCACGTCTTCCTTGAGCAGGGTACGCCGCGCCTCCGCGATGTCCAGGTAGCGCTGCACGAGCCGCTGCGCCACGCCGAGTGGGTTGGCCAGCTTCAGCCGCAGCCGCTCTTTCTCGTCGAGCGTCCTGAGGATATAGCTTTCCAGCGGCTCGAACTGGCTGGCACGCCAGAGCCGGGTGCGCTCGTCGGCGTCGATGCTTTCCTTGGCCTGCCGCGCCTGGCGGGCTGACACTGCAAACACGGTCGGGATGCGGCCCAGCAGCTTGCGCGCGTTTTCCGTCACGAACTGGACGATGTGCTCGACCTCAGCCCGGCCTTCCAGGATGTCGATCTTGTTGACGACGAAGACAACCTTCTTGCCCCACTCGCGGATGCGCTCGATAAACGCGCGCTCGCTCTCGCTGAAGGGCCGGTCCGCGGAAGTGACGAACAGGACCAGGTCGGCGCGGGGCACGAAATCCTCGGTGATCTCCTGGTGGCGGCGGATGATCGCATTGGTGCCCGGCGTATCCACGATGTTGATGTCGCGCAGCCACTCGACCGGGTAGGTTGCCACCATGACATCCCGATCGGTTTCGACGTGCTCCGCTTCGTCGCCGTACTTGAGGATGTGGATGGCCGCGGTCGTCGGCGTGACGCCTTCGACCAGGAACCGCTGGCCCAACAGCGCGTTGATGAACGCGGACTTGCCGCTGTTGAACTCGCCCACGATGACCAGCAGGAACAGTTCGTCGAGCTGTAACAGGGCGCGGTCGAGCAGCGCGAGGTCCTCGCTTGAAGCATCCAGATGGGTCAGCGGCCCGCGCAGCAGCGTCAACTGCTGCCGTTCTTCCTTGAGCAGGGCCGCTTCTTCGTTCGTCAGAAATCGCTTCAGCATCTTGCCACTTTCATCTGGCTAATACTACCATCGACTCACATCGAACACGATCTTCAGCACCTGGATGCGTTCTTCGGGCGTGGCCCAGCGCAACTGGAAGTTGTCCTGGATCACCGTAACGAGCAACTCGGTATTGATCAACTTGCCGTCGTAGATGGTATGGCGTGCGACCAAGCCGGTGCGGGTCGGCCAGCTCCACGTCTGGTCGAAATAAAGGTTGCCCAGGCCGTAGAGGATCAGCTTATCGTTGCGCAACTCCACCGCTTGCGGCGTATGCGCCATGACGCCGGTGACCACATCCGCGCCCGCATCGCTCATGGAGCGGAAATCATCTTCCTGCTTCGGGATAGGCTGGTACTGGTAGTCGCCCGCGTCGTTGAACTCGGTGTGCTGAACCTCTGCGAAGACCAGGTCCACCTTGGGCTTGAGCGCTGCGATGTCGGCATCCATCTGCTCAAGTACGAAGCGCGCGGAGCCGGGGTAATCCGGACCGGCCCACGCGCTCACCTGTTCACCGGTGCCGGCACGATACCACTCCGGGCCCCACTCGTTTGCGCCGAGGAAGCCGAGCCGGTTGCCGTTGTGGTCCAGGATGAGCGGCTTGCGTGCATCCTGGTCATTTGCGCCCCCGCCATAGACCGGTATCTGTTTGCTCTTGTAGAACTCGAGCGACCACAGGGCATTCGAGTAGCCGAAGTCGTTCCAGTGATTGCCGGTCAGCCCGATGGCGTCCACCCCTGATAGCTCCAGGTTCAGGAAGTAGCCCGGCCTTGAGCAGAGGATGAGATTGTTCAGACTGTTATCGGCCTGGCAATCTTCCACGAAGGGGATTTCGTTGCTGATGATGGTGATATCGGCTGCGGCCAGCTCAGGTCCCACCAGGCGCGCGAGGAAGCCGTCGTCGCCGGAGCGGTCTGTAGCCACCGCCGAGTTGCGCGCCATCGCCGTGACGCCCGTCATCACCAGCACGGTCAGCTTGCCGGGGTCACGGTTCGTGACCGGCAGTCCCGCGGCCTCGAGCTTGCCGAGCGTCTCACGGCCGCGATCGGTCAGGGGTGCGAGATAAGCGCGCGACACCAGGGGCCAGGCCGTCACGTCGAAGCGATTGTCCGTCGGCCAGGCGCCGTCCAGCTTGACGGTTCGAAGTCTCACAGTCAGGCTCTCAAACGGCACGATGGCGAAGCCCATCGGGTCGCCCCACAGGGCCTCGGTCAGTGCGCCGGCAGCTTGCGGCTTGACCGCTGCGCCCGGTGTGCCCAGCAACGCGGTCAGGTCAGGCAGGATGTCCTCCGGGACGTAGATGCTGGTGTAGTTGGGCGAGGCGACCTCGCCCGTCCAGACGCCTTTCAGTTCGTCCAGCGTCGTGCCGTCGAGCACGGACGACATGCGGTCCACCGGCACAAATACGCGCTCCCATGCCACGATGCTATCCGGGCCGGACTGGGCGGTCAGGCGCAGGTCGGCCTCTGCCGTGACTGTTTCAGTCGGGTCGCTGCCCGTCAGCACGGCCAGCACCCGCTCGCCGGCCTGCGGCGGCAGGCTCGCCTCGACTTCGAGGCCCAGCGCGCCGCGGGATGGCTTGGGCTGCGGAGTGACCGTTGGCGCGGCTGTCGCCGGCGGCTCCGTCGCCGCAGGCGGGGTATCGGTTGGCGCCAGTGTCGCCGCGGTTTCCTGCGCGACCGTTGTCAGCGGCTCAGGGGTGACGCGGATGACAGGCGTGGCAACGGGCGATGCGTCCGGCACGGCAGTCCCGCCGCAGCCGGCGACCAGAATAATGACTGACAGTGCAACAAAGACACGCAAGCGAAAAGATCGAGGCACCTTGACTTCCTCCGTCAGACAGGCATCGACGCACAGATAAAGCACATTATAGCACAACCTCGATTTCACCGTGGCTCAGGTCGACCAGGGCCGCGGCCAGGGCTTCGGCGCGTTCCTCTGGCAGGGTGATTTCCCAGGTCACGTCAGCGGCGAAGTCCTGGTTGGTCAGCCGCGCCTCATAATCGGGGAGCAGCCGTGCGACCGGCTTCACCCAGTTGTACGGCCCGGAGGCGAGGAACGTGCGCAACGCCACCTTTTCCTTCACCGGCAGCTCGGCCAGCACGGCCTTGACGCCGCCGCTGTAGGCGCGCACCAGCCCACCTGTGCCCAGCTTGATGCCGCCGAAGTAGCGCGTCACGACGACCGCGAGATCGCCGATGCCGCTGCCCAGTACGACAGCCAGCATGGGGCGGCCCGCCGTGCCGGAGGGCTCACCGTCGTCGCTCATGCCGATCTGCGCGGTGGAGCCGGGCGGTCCGGCCACGAAGGCGTAGCAGTTGTGGCTGGCGTCGGCAAACTCCGCGCGCATTTCAGCGATGAAGGCGCGGGCCTCCTCGACCGTGGCGACCGGCGCAGCAGTGCTGATGAAGCGCGAACGGTTGATGACTTCCTCGACGCGGTGGCGGGCGGCGGGAACAGGGTAGCGTGACATTCCGACAGTATACGTGAAGAGGTGAAGAGGTGACAAGGTGACGGGGTGAAGATGCAGGGCGAAATCATGTTGCACTCGTGCCTTCTGCCTGGCAGTTGAAACTGCGGCTACCACTGCAAAACCGACCTGCGTCGGTTAGTTCCAGTCTGCGTAGGCAGACTTCGCAACGGTAGCCGCAACTTCAGTTGCCAGGCGGGTTCACCTGGCGCACTATGAAACCACCCTGGTGAAGAGGTGAACAGGTGAACAGGTGAACAGGTGACAGAGTGAACAGTCGCAGGCATCCTGAGCGGAGGGCGGCGGGTCGTTTCGCCGCACGCAGTCGAAGGATGCGGCCCTGCACCCGCCGATTATCTCGTGTGCAGATATCGTTTGACACCCCGCAACCGCTCCTCTATACTGACGCACCAGTGCAACAGGAGATAGATGCCACATGAAGAAAGTCGTTGTCCTCGGCGCGGGCATGGTCGGCAGCGCAATCGCGGCCGATCTCAGCCGTGAGTGCGCGGTCACCTCGGTCGATGCGGATGCGATCCGGCTGGAACGTCTGGCCGCTCAGCATCCGATTGCCATGCGTGTGGCGGACCTGCGCGATCCTGCCGCGGTGCGCGGCGCGGTGGCGGGCGCCGACCTCGCAGTCGGCGCAGTGCCCGGCTACATGGGATTCGCGACGCTGCGCGCGGTCATCGAGGCCGGGGTCAATGCCGTCGATATCTCCTTCTTCCCGGAGGACCCGTTCGAACTCGACGCGCTGGCGCAGGCTCAGGGCGTCACGGCCGTGGTGGATGCGGGGGTGGCGCCGGGCCTCAGCAACCTGGTGATAGGCTACGAAGCCGACAGGTTAGCGGCAGAGGGTCTCACGGTGGACTCGTTTCGCTGTCTGGTCGGGGGGCTGCCGGTGCAGCGGACCTGGCCGTGGCAGTACAAGGCGCCGTTCTCGCTGGTGGATGTGCTGGAGGAATACACCCGGCCCGCGCGGCTGGTGGAGCAGGGGGCGGTCGTCACCCGGCCAGCGCTCTCCGACCCGGAGCTGGTCGAGATCGAGCCAATCGGCACCCTCGAAGCGTTCAATACCGACGGACTGCGCACCCTGCTCCGGACGATGAACGTGCCGAATATGGCCGAGAAGACGCTGCGCTATCCGGGCCACATCGAATATGTGCGCGTGCTGCGCGACAGCGGGTTTCTCGACACGACGCCGGTGCAGGTCGGCGGCGCGGCGGTCCGGCCTCTCGACGTGGCAGCCGCTATGCTGTCCGGGCAGTGGAGGCTCGCGCCGGGCGAGCCGGAGTTCACGACGCTGGAGGCCACCGTCACTGCGCACGGTGGCGGGGCAGAGCGGGCCGTCGTCTGCCGGCTGTTCGACCGCACCGATGCGTCGGGTGTGTCCTCGATGGCTCGCACGACCGGCTACACCTGCACGGCCATCGCGCGGCTGGTGCTGGCGGGCGCGTTCCGGCTGCAGGGCATCTGTCCGCCGGAGTACGTGGGGGCCGTGCCCGGCTGCTTCGACCGTGTGCTGGCCGACCTGGCCGCGCGCGGCGTGGTATTGCACCGGGAAGAGCGGTAGAGCGATATGAGCAGACCGCCACACTCGCGAACGCAAGCGCCCAGTGCCGCCCGCCTGGCCCTCACGAACGGACGCCTCGTGCTGCCCGACCGCATCGCGGAGGGCCAGGCGCTGGTCGTCGATCTGGCCGGGCCGTCTGCCGGTCGCATCGCGGGCCTGGCCGCGCCGGCGGAGCTCGGCTCCGAAACCGCTATCGTCGATGTCGCGGGCCGTATCGTCATCCCGGGGCTGGTGGATATTCACACGCACGGCGGACAGGGCCATACCTTCAACGAGCCGACCGAGGAGGCATTTGGGCGCATCCTGGCGATGAACGCCCGCGCGGGCGTGACGGCGGTCGTCGGCACGCTGGGTAGCGTCGGCATCGCGGATGCGGTCGCCTGCCTGGACTTTGGCCGGCGGTGGCAGATCGCGAGACCTGGCTGCGCGCGCCTCATCGGCATGTACCTGGAAAGCCCCTACATTTCGCCGTCGCAGGCGGGCGCGCTGGACCCGGCCGCCATCCGCCGTGCGGATGACGGGAGCGTGGAGCCGCTCTTTGCGTACACGGATATCCTGCGCATCTTCATGTTGGCGCCGGAGACACCCGGCGCGCTCGCCCTGGTGGAACGCATGGCCGGGCAGGGTGTCGTTGTGGCCGCCGGTCACACGGCAGCCAAAGAGGAACAGATTGTAGCCGCCATCGACCGCGGCCTCAGCCACGTCACGCACATTTGGAGCGCCATGTCGATGACCGTGCGCGAGGGCCCCTGGCGCAAGCCGGGCCTCGTAGAGACCGCGCTGGTGGATGGGCGGCTCACCGTCGAAATGATCGCAGACAATCGCCACCTGCCGGCCACGCTCATGCGCCTGGCAACCCGCTGCATTCCGGCGGACCGGCTGTGTGCCGTATCGGATGCCACGACCGGCGCGGGGCTGCCCGAAGGCACGCGGCTGGCGCTCGGCCCTGTGGCCTTCGAAGTGCGCGACGGAGTGGGCATGCTGCTCGACGGCACCGCGTTTGCCGGCAGCACCACGCTCCTGGGCCAGATGCTGCCCATCCTGCAGGATGTCGTGGGCCTGTCCCTCATCGAGGCCGTGACTGCGTGCAGCCTGACGCCGGCGCGCGTCGCGGGCTGGGCCGACCGGATCGGCAGCCTGGCGCCGGGCAAGCTGGCGGATCTCGTCGTGCTCGACGATGACCTTGCGCCCTGGCGCGTGATGCTCGGCGGGCAGTGGCTTACGTAACCCCGACTCATGGGTCCAGCAGGGAACTTCAGATAGCCAATATCTGGAGTTCCTTTTTTGTCCGGCCTGTGGGATACTAAGAACCAAATCTCTGTACGGGATCATTCATGACCACACCGATGCGCAGCCAGTATCTGGCGCTCAAGAAGCAATATCCGGACATCATCCTCCTGTTCCGCCTGGGCGATTTCTATGAGACGTTCGATGATGACGCGAAGATCGTTGCGAGCGTCTGCGACGTCGTGCTGACTTCGCGGCCGGTCGGCGGCGATGAGCGCGTGCCGCTGGCGGGCGTGCCCTATCACGCCATCGACGGCTACATCGCCAAGCTGATCGGCGCGGGGTACAAGGTCGCCATTGCGGAGCAGATCGGCACCGAGCCGCCCAAGGGAGAGAAGCTCGTGCCGCGGGTCGTGCGCCGCGTGGTGACGCCCGGCACGCTTGTCGAGCCGGGGCTGCTGGCCGATAAGCAGAACAACTATGTGACGAGCCTCGTGCTCGAAGGCAACCGGGCAGGGCTGGCCTATGCTGACATCACGACGGGTGAGTTTGCGACGACCGAGATGCAGACCGCCGCCGCGGACGGGCAGGACCTGCTGCGCCGCGTGACCGAGGAACTGGCCCGGCTTGCGCCCGCCGAGTTGCTGTATTCGGCCAAAGACCCGCGCTGGTCCGCGCGCGGGCAGGCTCACGGCGACACGGCGGCTGCCGGCGAACTGCCGCCGAAGATCGGACAGGCGTACCATCTGACCCCGTACGCGGCCTGGCGCTTCGAGGAAACGACCGCCCGCACTGCACTGTTGGAACATTTCCACGCAGCGTCCCTGCAGAGCTTCGGCTGCGATGACAGCCCGCTCGCCGTGCGCGCCGCGGGTGGGCTGCTCCAGTACCTGCAGGAGACCCAGAAAGATAACGTCCCCCAGCTTGTCAGCCTGCGCACCTACAGCACGAGCGAGTTCATGGTGCTGGACGAGGCCACCCGGCGCAACCTGGAGCTCACCGCCAGCCTGCGCGGGGGCACGGCGCACGGGTCGCTGCTCGGCGTGCTGGACATGACCCTGACCCCGATGGGCGGGCGGCTGCTGCGCCAGCGGCTCAACCAGCCGCTGCTCGATGTGGCCGCGATCGAGGCGCGGCTGGATGCCGTGGCCTTCTGGCATGCCGATGCGCTGCGCCGTGCAGAGCTGCGCGAGTTGCTGCGCGGGCTGGGCGACCTAGAGCGGTGGACCAACCGCTGCGTGCAGGGCATCGCGCTCCCGCGCGACCTCCTCGGCATCCGCGAGGCGCTCGGCCGCGTGGAGCAGATCGCCGCGCTGATTATGGCTTACAGATTGAAGATTGAAGATTCGACGACGGAGGGTGGCGCCCGCGATCCAGAATCTTCAATTTTCAATCTTCAATCTTCAATCGCCAACCTTTCCGACGTGGCACGCCTCCTCGCCGAGGCCATCGCCGACGACCCGCCCGCGACGCTGGCGACCTCCGGCGTGATTCGCGCGGGGTACTCGGCGCAGCTCGACGGCATCCACCTTGCCACCCGGGATGCCCGGACCTGGATCGCCGGCCTGGAGTCCGCGGAGCGGCAGCGCACAGGCATCAAGTCGCTCAAGGTCGGTTACAACAAGGTCTTCGGCTACTACATTGAGGTGACCCAGGCCAACGCGTCGCTCGTACCGGCGGGCTACATCCGCAAGCAGACGCTCGTCAACGCCGAGCGCTACATCACGCCCGAACTGAAGGAGTACGAGGCGCTGGTCCTGAATGCCGAGGAGCGCATCCTGGAACTGGAAGGCCAGCTTTACCGGCAGGTGCTCGATCAGATAGCGGCGGCCGCGGCCCGGCTGCTGGCGGTCGCGCGCGGGATCGCGGAACTGGATGTCGATGCGGCGCTGGCCGAGGTCGCGGCGGCGCAGCGCTACGTGCGGCCCGTGATCGCCGGCGATGGCGTCATCGACATCAAGGACGGGCGGCATCCGGTGGTGGAACGGCTGCTGCAAGGCGAGCCGTTCACCCCGAACGACACGATCCTGACGCCCGACGAATCCATCGTCGTGCTCACCGGCCCGAACATGAGCGGCAAGAGCACGTGGATCCGGCAGGTCGCGCTCATCACGCTGCTGGCGCAGATCGGGTCGTTCGTGCCCGCGGACGCGGCACGCATCGGCGTCGTAGATCGCATCTTCACGCGCATCGGTGCGTCGGACGAGATTGCCCGCGGGCAGTCCACGTTCATGGTGGAGATGGTCGAGACTGCCAACATTCTGCACCACGCAACCAACCGTTCGCTGCTGATCCTCGACGAAATCGGCCGCGGCACGAGCACCTACGACGGCCTGGCGATTGCCTGGGCGGTGGTCGAGTACATCCACAATCACCCGGAGCTGCGCGCCAAGACGCTGTTTGCGACGCACTACCACGAGCTGACCGACCTGGCCGAGCGGCTGCCCCACGTCGTCAACTACAGTGTCGCGGTCGCGGAGCAGGGCGATAGCGTGGTGTTCCTGCACAAGATCGTGCCCGGCGCGGCTGACCGCTCGTACGGCGTCCATGTGGCCCAGCTCGCGGGACTGCCCCGGCCGGTCGTGACCCGCGCACAGGAGATTCTGGCCGACCTGGAGGCATCCGGCGCAGCCGGCCCCCGGCGTTCGGGGATCGGGCAGCCGGTCCTGTTCCAGTTGCCGCTCTTCTCCGCCGAGGACCCGATCATCGCGGAGCTCAAGGTGCTGGACGTAAACGCGCTCAGCCCGCTCGCCGCGCTGAACAAGCTATATGAGTTGCAGCAGCGGGTGGGGAAATGACCATATTCGAGGATTCCACTTGATACCCACCATCTCACAACTCATCGCGGCGGAGCTCAAGCTGCCGCTGGCGCAGGTCACGGCGGCGGTCGGCCTGCTCGACGACGGCAACACGATCCCGTTCATCGCGCGCTATCGCAAGGAGGCGACCGGCGGGCTGGACGAAGTGCAGTTGCGCGCGATCCAGGAGCGGCTGGCCTATCTGCGCAAGCTGGCCGAGCGCCGGGCCGCGATCAAGGAGGAGATCGCGGGGCAGGGCAAGCTGACCGACGAACTGGCCGCCCAGCTCGACGCTGCAACGACGCTGCAACTGCTCGAAGACCTCTACCGGCCCTACAAGCCGAAGCGCCAAACGCGGGCGGCTGTTGCGCGCGAGCACGGACTTGCACCGCTGGCCGATGCGGTCCTCGCTGCGGTGCGCAGCGGCGACCGGCGCTTCGATCCGGCAGCATTCGCGAGAGAGTATCTGAATGACCAGGTGCCCGACGCGGAGGCGGCGCTCGCCGGTGCGCGCGATATCATCGCGGAGCAGGTGAGCGACGACATGGGCACGCGGCGGCTCGTCCGGCAGCGCTTCGCGGGCGAAGGGGTTGTCATAAGTCGCCGCGCCGGCGAGACCGCGGACCCGGAAGGCCGCTACCGCGTCTACCACGACTTCCGCGCGGCATTGCGCGTCGTCCAGCCGCACCAGTGGTTGGCGCTCCAGCGGGGCGCGGCCGACGGCAGCCTGAAGGTTGTCATCGAGACGCCCGACGGCAAGATCACCGGCGACCTGGCCGCCCAGTGGGTGAGCGGGCCGGGAACCGCGGCGGGCGAGCAGATACGCCTGGCGGTGGAGGACGGCTACGCGCGGCTGCTGCGGCCCTCCGTCGAGCGCGAGGTCAGCGGCGAGCTCGACGACTACGCCGGCGACCACGCCATCCAGGTCTTTGCTGCCAACCTGCGCAGCCTGCTCCTGCAGCCCCCGCTGCGGGAGGCGACGGTCATGGGCATCGACCCTGGCTTCCGAACGGGCTGTAAGGTTGCCACGGTGGACCCGACCGGCAAGCTGCTGCACACCGCCACCATCTACCCTCACCCGCCGCAGAACGAGCGGGCGAAGGCGCTGCAGGTCCTCGCGGGGTTGGTGCAGCTCGACGGCGTGACGGTCATCGCGATCGGCAACGGCACCGCGAGCCGGGAGACCGAGGGGCTGGTCGCGGAGCTGATCCAGGCCCAACCCAGGGCAGGGAAGGGCAGGCAGCTTGCCTATGTAATGGTCAGCGAGGCCGGCGCGTCTGTGTACTCCGCATCCGATCTCGCCCGCGCCGAGTTCCCCGACCTGGATGTGTCCATGCGCGGGGCGGTGTCCATCGCCCGGCGGCTGCAGGACCCGCTTGCGGAGTTAGTGAAGATCAACCCGCAGAGCATCGGCGTGGGCCTGTATCAGCATGATGTCGACCAGAAAAAGCTCGCCGCGACGCTGGACGCAGTCGTGGAGTCGGTCGTCAACTATGTCGGCGTCGATGTCAACACGGCCTCTGCACACCTGCTGGCCTATGTGTCGGGCGTCAGCCGGCGGCTGGCCGAGGCGCTCGTCAGCCAGCGCAATGCCAATGGCCCGTTCGAGTCGCGTGCCGGGCTGAAGAAGGTCAAGGGGCTGGGACCGAAGGCGTTCGAGCAGGCCGCCGGCTTCCTGCGCGTGCCCGGCAGCAAGAACCCGCTGGACAACACGACTATCCATCCGGAGAGCTACGACGCGGCGCGCAAGCTGCTGGAGCTGGCCGGACTGAACCTGCGCATGAACGACCTGCCCAACCGGCTGCGCCGCTGGTGTGAGGAAAGCCACCTTGCGCTCGCTGAGACCTCGGAGCCGGGCAGCGCGTGGGATGATGTGGCCGAGCTGATAGGCGTCGGCGCGCCGACCCTGCACGACATCGTGGACGCGCTCCTGCGGCCCGGCCGCGACCCGCGCGAGGACCTCCCGCCGGTCATCCTGCGCCGCGACGTGCTGACCATCGATGACCTGCATGAGGGGATGCTGCTCAAGGGCACCGTGCGCAACGTGGTGGACTTTGGCGCGTTCGTGGATATCGGCGTCAAACAAGATGGCCTGGTCCATGTCAGCAAGATGGGCAAGCAGTATGTCCGCAATCCGCACGATGTCGTGCGCGTGGGTGATGTCGTGGACGTGACCGTGACCAGCATCGACCGGGAGCGCGGGCGCATCGGGCTGAGCATGGTCGGCGGCGAGTGAGGGAGAGAGACATGAGCGAAATTCTGCCGCGCATTCTGGCCTCGGTCACTCGCGATGGGTCGGTGAGCGATATCCGCGTCGGGACGCATTGGACGCTCGTGGCGGCAGATCTGCCGGGCGGACTCCGTGTGGGATTGGCGTCTACGCAATTCGTTCATGGCATCGAGCATGGCACGCCTGCGGTGCGGGATGCCGGGAAGTTGATCGGGCGTTCGGCCAGGGAACTTGCCGGCTGGGTGCAGTCGGCCCAGCTCACCGAACGCAGCATCGGCTTCGCTGCGCTGAACGCACTCATCGAGATCGATGAGGCGCAGTGTGTGGACCTGAATGCCGGCGACCTCGTCACCGCGCGCGGCGCGGGACGTAGCGTCGCCATCGTGGGGCATTTCCCGTTCGTGGAGCAGGTGCGTGCCGCGGCCCGCCACTGCTGGGTGCTGGAACTCAACCCCGGTCCGGGAGACGTGCCGGCCTCGCTGGCAGCCGAAGTGCTGCCCCAGGCCGACGTCGTCGCGCTGACGGGCATGACGCTCGTGAATGGTACGTTTGACGGCTTGCACGCGCTGTGCCGGCCCGATGCTTACACGCTCTTGCTCGGCGCGACCACACCCCTGTCGCCGCTCTTCTTTGACCTGGGGCTGTCGGCCATCTCGGGCACGATCCTGACTGATATCCCCGCGGCGCTTCTGGCCGTGAGCCAGGCGGCAACCTTCCGCCAGATCCCGGGCCGGCGTCTGGTCACTATGCTGCGGCCGGCCGGCGAGGCATAGGCCATGCGCCTCCCGCTCGACCACTTCGATCTGATTGCCCGCTGGTACGACCGTGCCCTGGGTCATCCGCCGGATGAGAGGCTCCTGCGGCTGCTGGATGCGCGGCCGGGCCAGCGGTTGTTGGACATCGGCGGCGGCACGGGCCGGGCGACGGCGATGCTGGCCGCGGCAGGGGTGCAGGTGATGGTCTGCGACACCTCCCGGCGCATGGCCGAGCAGGCGCGGGCGAAGGGCCTGCCGGTGGTTCTGGGCAGCGTCACGCGGCTGCCTTTCCCGACTGCGAGCGCCGAGCGTCTTCTCGTGGTGGACGCGTTCCACCATTTCGTCGTCCCATCGCCTGCGGTTGCGCAGGCCGCGGCAGCAAGCGAACTGCTGCGCGTGCTCGCGCCGGGCGGTCGCCTGCTGATCGAGGAACCGGATTGCACCCGTCGCGGGGTCAGGCCCGTCATCTGGATGGAACGCGTGCTGATGATGGGGAGTCGTTTCCTGACCCCTGCTGAGATGACGCGCATGTTCGAGGCCGCAGGCGCGCGCCAGGTCGCTGAGGAACGCGACCATTTCAATGTGTGGCTGGTCTTTACCCGGTGAGCCGGGCGGCTACGGCCTGAAGAACACCGTCTCGAGCAGTCCCAGGCGGCCCAGCGCATCGTGCGCGCTGTGCCTGACGAGCCGATTCGGATCGTTCAGCGCGCGGAAAAGGACGGTCAGGGCCGGCCCGTAGAGCGGCGGGTACTGGTTGATCGCCAACCTGTGCAGGTCTGCGACGACGATCTTGCGCAGGGCAGCGGCCGCGCGCACCCGCACCCCATCCGGGCCCTGCATGGCGGCTACGAGTGCAGGCAGCGCAGATGCGCCGATCTGCGCCAGCGCATCGCCTGCCGAGTCGCGCACCCATCCGCTCGCGTCGGCCAGGCTCGCAACAAGTGCAGGTACGGAGGCTGTGGAGGCCAATTCCCCTAACCCCAGTGCTGCGGCGCAGCGCACGGCTTCATCAGGATCGTGCAGCCGTTCGATCAGCAAAGGTGCGGCCTCCTCGCTGCCCAGCAGCGCGAGCACACGCACGGCCCACCAGCGGCGGTCTGCGTCGCCGTCCGCCAGCAGTGGGCGGAGTGCAGGGAGCAGCCAGGCCTGACCTGTGCAGGCGCGGGCCGCGCGTTCGGCAGCTTCGTCGTCGCCCGCAGCCACAGCCTCCAGCAGCACCTGTACCAGGTCGGCGCCGGCTGGCGGACGGTCTGTGCCCTGGTTGGAATCTCTCACGCTCACTCTCCGTTCTCTGAGTCCCACGCTGCCAGATCCAGGCCCGGTGCAACGCGCACCAGGTGGGCCGGACATCCCGCCCGGCAATCGCTGCTCCCGAAACCGACCACCGGCACGCTGCTGCCCGGCTGTGCCAGCAGCCAGCGCACCCACTGGCATTCGCGCGGCCGCACCGAAGGGATGGCCCAAATAGTGACGACGGGGGCGATGGCCGTCAGCCTGTCGATGTGCCAGTGTGGCCGCCGTGCCGGGTTCAGGTGCCGCGCGACGCGCGCGTGGAGACCGCCGGGGCCGCGCGCACTGCCGATATAGGCATACCGGCCCGCGGGCAACTCGCAATCGCCCAGCCGGCCCACGCGCAGACGGGCCGGCTCGCACAGATCGATGACAAGCAGGTACGCGCCTGGCTCGCGCGGCAGGGCGTCAATGGTGAACGGGGCTGCGCATTCGGTCGGTTTCAACATAGCTGGTATGATCATACGATGAGTGGGGAACTGCCGCAAATCAGAACCGGGCATTTCGAACATCCGGTCGATATGCACGACTACCGCCTTGAGTGGCTGGGAGCGATGTTGGTGGAACGCGTCATTTATGCTGCCCCTTTACCGGGCTGGCTGGCCGGCGCAACCATCTGCTATCGCTTCTGGTTGGCCGCGCACGATCAGGTCGTCGAGCGTTATTACATGCCCGATGGCGCGTCTGCAGGCACGAAGATCGACCTGTGTGCACCGTTTGCCTGCGATGAATCAGGCTGTGCGACGGATGACTATTTGCTCGATATCCATGTCACCCCGGTGGGGGAGGTGACGGTGCACCACGAGATGGATTTCGAGCAAGCGATTCGAGAGGGTCGGCTGGACGCAGCGGCGGCCGTCCACGCCGAGCAGCACCTGCGCCGGCTGACGGCCGCGATTGCGCGTGGTCGTTTCCCGCCGCCGATCGTGCGGAACTGGCGGGTGGATCCCAGCCGGCTGCCCTGAGCGGTCATCTCGTCGTGAGCGTCCGGGCCGTGGCATACAGGGCGAGCCCGAGTTGCGCGATCAGAGCCAGCCAGAACCCCCACCCCGGCGCGAGTGGCGCGCGGTAGACGTCTCGGATTGCGGGGAGCACCTGGTTGAGCGACCAGGCCGGCCACAGGACGGCGGCAAGCGCGAACAGCGCGATGGCCAGCAGGACCGCGCGATTGGGCAGGTAGCGGAGGAGCACCGTGAGGGGGATGGCGGCCAGGCAGGCCAGCAGCGCCAGAATCTGAAGGCGAAACTCCGGCAGGCGCAACGTGCCCGGGGTCCAGGCCGGCGGCAGCATCGCCAGCGCCAGCGGAATCGCTGCCGCACCGGCCAGCAGGCGCAGCCAGAGAGGGAGACTGCGGCGACTGGCGATCAGTGTGGCGATCAGGCTGGCGCTTATCAGCGGCAGATAGAAGGTCTCGCGCTGGATTGGCACCTGTCCGGCCATGACCGGCGGCAGGAACTTCACGTATTCGGCCAGGTCTACGCCGGTGATGACCAGCCCGGCAGCCCGATGCGGCACCCACGGGCCAAAGTATCCGACCCAGGCGAGCAGCCATAGTAGCAGAACCGGCATCCAGTACAGAGATGCCGGCCTGCGCAGCGAAGCTCGCCGATAGGCCATCGCTCAGCCTGCCGTCGCCTTGTAGGCTTGCAGCAGGGTTTCTGCTGCGCTGCGCCAGGTGAAGCGCGCGGCCTGGGCCCGCCCCAGGTCGGACAGCCGCGCTCGCAGGACCGCATCGCCCAGCACGCGGGCCATTGCGTCGGCCAGCCCCTCCATGTCCTCTGCGTCCACCAGCAGCGCTGCCGAGCCGGTGGCTTCCGGAAGGCTTGAGTTGTTGCTTGCCACGACCGGCGTGCCACATGCCATGGCTTCCAATGGGGGAATACCGAAACCTTCGTATAGTGACGGAAAGGCAAAGACATCGGCCAGCGTGTACAGCGCGGGCAGGTGTTCGTCCGCGACAAATCCGGGGAATAAGACGTGCTCGCTCAGACCTTCTTTGGCGACCTGTTCGTAAATGCCCTGGCTTAACCAACCCTGGCCGCCGGCCAATACGAGAGCGTGGGGCAGGCCCGTTTGGCGGCGCAACTGCCCGTAGGCGGCAATCAGCCGGGCGAGGTTCTTGCGCGGTTCGATGGTGCCCACAAAGAGGATAAACCACTGGGGTAGGTGATAGCGCTCGCGCACCGCGTTGAGCTGGACCGTATCGCGCACGGGGCGGAACTCGGGCCCGACGCCCGGCGGCACGACGCTGATCTTGTCTGCCGGCACATCGAGGAGCTCGATGAGGTCCAGCCGCGTGTTCTCTGAATCGGCCAGCACGCGCCGCGCTCGCGTCACGCTGTCGGGCACGCTCTTGGCGAGGTATTCCCGCAGCCCCGGGTCCGCATAGGCGGGCAGCCGCAGGAAGGATAGGTCGTGGATGGTGACGACGCCTGCCGCGCTGCGCAATGGGGGCAGGGTGAAATCGGGTGAGTGAAAGATATCGCTGTCACCGGCCAGTCGCTCAGCGTGCAGCGGGAGCTTGAGCTTGTGCCAGCCCGCCGTCAGCCAGCGCGCGGGCAGGTTGCTGACCTTGAAGGTGAAGTTGGCCGGCAGGCCATCTTCATGTCCTGCTGGTCCGGGGCCACCTTCTCCGCCCTGGCCGAGGCAGAACAGCGTGTAGCGGTTGGTGTGATCCAGTTCGGCCAGCGCGCGCACAAGCCCGCGCGTGTAGCGGCCAATGCCCGCCCGCTGTCGGACTGCCGGTGTGTAGTCGATCGCAATATGCACGTTCCCAGTCTCCGCAAATCCTGTAAGATTCCAGATTCGATAATGCCTGATGCGCCCAGAGCGGATGTGACTGGGCCGTCTGCCCGTAAGCCGCGCGGCCCGCTGTTACTGAATCCCCTTGTAGGTCCACGCCCGGTTCACGAAGAAGTTCCAGAACAACACAACGCCGATAGCTGTAATCTTTGCCAGATTGTAGTCCAATGGGTCCGGAATGAAGCCGGTGACGAGATGAAAGACGGTCCACAGGATGGCGTTGTTGATTCCTAGCCCAATGATATTCACAATCGCGAATTTGCCCAGTTGGGTGACGACGGGACGCTGGCGGCTCTCCGGGAAAGTCCACAGCCGGTTCCAGGTGAAGTTGCTGATGACCGCCGTCGTGAAGGAAATGCTGTTCGCGACCAGCAGATGCAGTCCGAATGCCTTGTGCAGGACATTCAGCACGGTCAGGTCGACGACCATGCCGAGGGCGCCCACGGTGGCGAATTTCAGGAAGCGCTCGACCTCCTTCGGCCTGCCGGCCAGCGGCGAACGGTTGATAATCGGCAGGCGCAACAGCCACGCCAGCCAGGGTGAAACATTGAATGGAGACACATGTCCTGCCAAAGAAAACCTCTATAACCCGCGCCACGTCCAAAGACGGTTGGCACTGAAGTTCCAAAACAACGCGATTCCGCTCGCTGTGGCCTTTGCCAGGTTCCAGGCCAACGCGGGCACGAACAAGTGCTGCCAGATCAGCGCATGGCTGCCCAGGAAGGCCAACTGGTTGATTCCCAGGCCCACGAGATTGACCAGAAAGAACTGGCCAAGCTGGCGGGAGATCGGCCGCTGGCGGCTCTCGGGAAAGGTCCACAGCCGGTTCCAGGTGAAGGTGTTGGTCACCGCCACAGCAAACGAACAGGTGTTGGCTAGCCACGGCGGCAGGCCGACCCCGAAGAGCAGCAGATTCAGCACGACGAAGTCGACCAGGAAGCCGGATGTGCCGACGACGCCGAACTTGATGAAGCGCTTGATCTCCCGTGTGCCCCGTCCGCCCGTCAGCGCATTGATGCGCAAGGCCAATGTCTCAATCAAGGCTTGCTTCTCCTGAGCCTGATCTGTCCCCGGTGGCTGCGACGACCGCGCACAGGAGCAGCGCGAGTTGTAACTGAATGTGCTGGACGAACAGGTTGTCGAACAGGCTGTGCATCGTGATGTAGGCCCACGTGCCGAGCACGCCGATGCTCAGTGTGGACGCCCACATCTCGCCCCCCCGCGCGTGCGCCCCACGCCAGAGCATGACAGGCGCCAGGACCCAGAAGGCCAGAAACGCGCCTGCACCGAGGGCACCGGTCTCCGCCAGGAAATTGATGAAGACGTTGTGCGCATGCCCCAGCGGTTCATACCAGTGCGGCAACTGGTACTCGGAATAGGTCACGGCGTAGTTGCCGAGGCCCACACCGAGCCACGGATGGGCCTCGAACATCTGCCAGCCCGCGCGCCAGTGAGCCAGGCGTTCCAGGACCGAGAAGTTGGCGTCGGTTATCTCGGTTCGCGCCGGGTCAGGTCCGCTGAAATAGCCGCCCAGGTCATTGAGCCTGGCACCGATCGAGCCGGGCAGTGCCTCAACGCCTGACACGCTAATCAGCAGGCCCAGCAGCAGTACAGCGAACAGGCTCAACAGGGCCGTGCGTCGGTTGCGGAATCCGACGACTACGAGCGCGCTGGCCGCGGCGCCCAACCAGGCGCCCCGCGACCAGCTCATCAGGATGCCCAGGGCCAGCAGCCCTGCGACCAGCCCATAAAGTCCTGCTGCGACTGCCTGCCGGGTCGTGCGGTCACGCCACCAGTGCGCAATGGCGCCCAGCGTCAGGCTCGCTGCCACGGGCAACAGATAGCCGAGGTAGCCGGCATAAGGGTTCGGTTGTTGAAAGGTGCCGTGGGCGCGCATGAAACGGCCCATCAAGACGAAGGCCTCCGGCCCCACCTGCCGCACGAACTGGTAGATGCCGAGCAGGGCCTCTGCGCTTCCCGCGACCAGGAGCGCGACGACCAGCCAGCGGGCACTACTGCGTCGGGTGAGAATCTGGCAGCCCACCAGGTAAACGGCGGCGAACTCCACCCACTTCAGCCATTCCGGCAGGCCCTCGCGCCATGAACTGGCCTGTGTCAGCGAAAGGCCGGCCAGCCAGACAAATACCATCAGGGAGACAGCCAGGGGCGGGCGTTGGAAGACGATGCGGCGACGCGCCACGCCCTGTGCCAGCCAGGCTACCGTCGCCAGCCCGACCAGGAGGTCCACAGGTTCGATAACGGGCAGGGGTAGCTCAACCAGGCCGCTTAGCGGAATAAATAGCCCAATGGCTGCCAGCCCGACGGCTGGCAATGCGAGCGTTGCCAGGGCCAGGGCAGCTCCGGTCAAGGTCAGCGCGCCCCACGTCACCGGCACTCTGGCAAGCCAGTAGGCCAGTGCCGCCAACACTCCCGCACTGAGCAGAGTGCGCTGGGCCTTTGTGCGGTCCTTCAGGTAAACCACGCCGGCGGTTGCGCCCATGTGCCTCGATTGGATGCGAGCTTAAATCCGGGAGTGCTTGCGCACTCCCGGTCTCAAATCTGAGACATGATACGGCAAAGGAGGCACTTTGTCAATTGACGGCCACTTTGCTTGTGGTATACTAATGGACTCGCGGGCCGGTAGCGGCCTGCATCCATCCAGCAACGGAGTACTTGTCTATGGCGAAACAACGCACACGGCCGTCCAAAGCTCCCACGCGGTCTGCCGCCCCTCGAACGGCAGGCGCGACGCCCGCTCAGAAGTCTCAGGCTGTCAAGCGCGCACCCGCGCGCAAGGGCTCCCAGGGGATGCTGCTGGCAATCGTAATTGGGGTGGTGATCCTGGCGGCGATGCTCATCATTTACGCGATCAGCAGCGCCAACCGCCCTGTCACGGCTACCGATCGTGTGGGGGAGGGGGCCACCTGGGGCGCGGCCGACGCCCCGGTTCTTATTGAGGATTACTCGGACTTCGGCTGTCACTTCTGCGCGCAGTTCGCCCAGACGACGGGTGAGCAGCTCCGCGCTGAGTATGAGGCCACCGGGAAGGTGCGTTTCGAGTTCAAGCACTTCATCATCGGCGGGGAAACAACCCGTAATGCAGCCAACGCGGCGGAATGTGCGGCGGATCAGGGGAAGTTCTGGGACTACCATGATGTGCTCTTCGCGCGGCAGGGCACCAGCGCGAACCCGTTCGCTATCGCGGCGTTGAAGCAGTATGCGGCTGACCTGGGCCTGGACACGGTACAGTTTAACCGCTGTGTGGACACCAATCAGCACATTCAGGCCATCAACGATCAAAGCCGGATCGGCCGGGCGCGCGGGGTGCAGGCGACGCCGACCTTCTTCATCGGGTCGCAGAGGATCGAGGGCGCGGAATCCTACGCGACTTTCAAGGCTGCGATCGACGCAGCGTTAGCCGCTGCGCAGTGACATACTGTGACCAGGAAGGCCTCTATTTCGTGTAGCAAACACATTAAGAGAGACGGCGCCTGGATTTGACTTGAATTTGGCTAAGTAGGCTACACGAAAAAGGGGTGCTAAAGCCAAAGGGGGGCGACGTAAATCACCGTCGCCCCCCCTTTTTCGCCTGGTGCAGCCCAAAGGCGCTGGAATGGCTGTCAGCGACCCAGCAGAAGAGCCAGGCGCTCAAGGACCTCGGGTGCGATGGCCCCGGGATTGGTGATTATCGCATCTCGCACGCCGGCAGAGTAGGGGGAGGGAGGCGCGTCGCGCAGCGCCCTGATCGCGTTGACCACAGAGGCTTTGGCGACTTCGACGTTGGCCTGAAACTGGCGGATGACCTGGTCCACCGTGACGGGCGCCTCGGTCTCATGCCACACATCATAGTCCGTCACGTGGGCCATCACGGCGTAACTCATCCCCGCTTCGCGGGCGAGGAACACCTCGGGGCTGGCCGTCATGCCGATGACGGCAAAGCCAAACTGCTGGAAGACCTGGCTCTCGGCCTTCGTGCTGAAGCGCGGCCCCTCGACGGTCACGAATGTGCCGCCGCGGTGGACGGAGTGGCCGGTGTCAACGACAGCCTGTGCGCAGATTTCGCTGAGATAGCTGCAGAAGGGCTCGGCGACGGAGACGTGGACTACAACGCCCGCGGTCCCGGCGTCCGGGTCGTCGAAGAAGCTGGAGGCGCGCAGCCGCGTCCGGTCGTAGACCTGGTCTGGTACGACAATATCGCCGGGCCGGTACTGCAACTGCAGGCTGCCGCATGCGCTGAGCGAGATCAGATACTCAACGCCCAGCATCTTGAACCCGTAGATGTTGGCGCGGCTGTTCAGCCGGCTGGGGCTGATCCGGTGGCCGCGACCGTGGCGAGGCAGGAAAACAACCGGCTGATCATCCAGGTGGCCAACAATGTACGCGTCCGACGGCGCGCCGAAGGGCGTTTCCAGCCGCACCTCCCGGACATCACGCAGTTGCGCCAGGTCATAGATGCCGCTGCCGCCGATGACGCCCACCCGCACTTTTTCCATATGTTGTCTCCTTCCTGCGATTCCAGATGTTGTTACCACGGCACCTCGCCGCTCGTATTCACGCCGACATGTACACCCAGACGCCGAACCATTTGGACGCGATCCCACGGCTGCGGCAAGATGCCATCATGGATGGCCCATGAGCGCCCTCGGACGGTGTGCGCCAGCTCAGGCCGGCGGAAGGGCGTTGAATTGTCGAGCCGTCGCTGTAGTTCACCGCCCGCCGCAAAGCCGCGGGCGATCGCATCCATTTGTGCCCGCCCGCAGATATAGTCGAAGCCGGATTGTTCGAACAGGATCGCCGTATGGTAGTAGAGCGGTTGCGCTGTGAATTCACGCTGATTCAGGCACAACATGAAGGTCTCGAGACGATCATTCAACCAGCGAAAGCCGCCCAGGCCCTTTCGTACCTGGCCCGGCGCCAGTCCGGCAGCCAACGCCGCAGCCTCTGCCGGGAGATTTCGCCTGCCCGTGCCTTGCAGGGTGGATTCGCCGCTCGGCAGCACATCCGTATCGAAGCGCGGGCTATGCGGGTCCTGCAGAGCCACCCAGACCACTTCAATCCGGTTGAAGGGCGTATCGGCCAGCTCCAACTGCGCCATCGGTTCGGCTGCGCCAGCAGCGTGAAACAGCTCCAGGCGGTAGGTGCCGGCATCTGCATCCACCTGGACGAAGGCCAGAGGGCGTCCCTGTGGGTCAGTCAGGCTGACCGGGTCGATGCTGTACCGGGTCAGCAGATGGGTGGGCACGAGGATCTGAAAGAGCATGCGCTGCCGCTGCAGGTCCCACTGCGCGACCTCCCGCAGCGAGATGGGCCGATAGTGTGTACCCGCCAGGCTCAGGTGCGCGCCAGGCGCGCCGGCAGGCACTGGCGGTTTGCGCCGCACCGGCAACACCGACGGTACAGCGAACTGCGGCATATCCCGATCCTAAAAACCGAAATCCGAGTCGACGCCGGCCTCATCCAGCACCTGCGCCACAACATCAGACAGTTCAGCATGGCGCACGCCATTGCTGGCAAGCACTCCGAAGCGGCGCAAGACATCGCGCTGGTTATACCTGAGCGGGCGGTTCCAACAGTCGGTCATCATGCCGCCCGCCTCACGGATGATGATATCCGGCGCGCACGTATCCCATTCCTTCGTGCCCGGGTTGGGATGCACGTAGAACTCGGCCTGACCGCGCGCAATCAGCCCAATCTTCAGACCCACGCTGCCGATGCTGCGCTCGCGCTGGAGGCCCATCCGCGCGATCATCTTGTCCACCAGCGCGGGGCGGTGGGAGCGACTGACCACGAGGCGGAACTTTTCCAACGCAGACTCGGATGAAACGCGCAGCGGATAGCGGTCGCCGAATTCCTCCACAAAGGCGCCCTGACCGAGTGCGGCGCCGTAGAGCACGTTATCAATCGGCTGGTAGACCACGCCCACGACCGGCTCGCCGCGCACGGCCAGGCCAATCATAATGACGAACTCGCCGTTGTGCGCAATGAACTCCGCCGTCCCATCCAGGGGGTCCACGATCCAGACACGCTCGTGGTTCAGGCGCGAGAAATCATCCTTGGACTCCTCGGCCAGCACCCCATCGCCAGGAAAAAGCTGGGTGAACTGCTTAACGAGATAGGCGTTGACCGCCCGGTCGGCTTCTGTGACCGGTTCAGTGGGGTCTTTCCAGCGGACCGTGGGCGGCACCTCGTAGAATGTCCGGACGATGCCGCCTGACTGATACGCGAGGCGGATCGCAGTCTCAAGCTCGTGCGTGTAGTCTGGGAGAGAACCGGCGTTGGCAGGATGAATGGGAACGATTGAATCCACGATGCTCTTCTTTCTCGATGCGGCTTTTTTCTCGATCCGGCCTTGCGACCGCAGCCGGTGGGATGCCGGCCGGCAGGCTGATGATCGGCGGGCGGCAAGGGTCTCGCCAACGCCGCGCATCATAGCACAGGCGCATGAGACACGCAAGACAGCAAAAAGCCCGGCCTGTCACTCCAGGTCGGGCTTCTGCAGGTGGAGATGCCGGGAGTCGAACCCGGGTCCGAAACAAACAGCCGTAAGCGTCTACAAGCTTAGTCTCTGGTTTGAATTTCACCGGACGGTCCAGCAGAGACCACCGTCCACTAGTCCGGCTAGCCGAGGGTCTTAGGCTCGCTTATCGGCGTCTGCGAGCCGCACCTTACGGTTTATGACGATGCACCTCGACGCCGCCTGGCCCCATCGAGGGCACCGTGATCACCTCTCGGTGATCATTGGTTCACGTTCCTTACGCGGCCAACGCCAAGGCGTTGTTGCGAGCGGTCGGGAAAGCGAACGCGTTGCCATTGTTGGCATTTGTGTTTTTGCTCTGGATTTGCGAGGTGAGAGCGCCTCGGTCTTGCAGCTTACGTCTCATCTGCCCCGTCGAGACCAGTCATCCCCATTGACAGATTCTATGATAGCACCAAACGCCTGTTCGGTCAAATGCAACCGAACCGGTCACTCGCGCTCATACTCGCGCAGCGCGCGGGCCAGGTCGCGGTCTGCATCGCGCTCGGCGACCGCGTCGCGCTTGTCATACAGCCGTTTGCCGCGCACGAGAGCAATCTCGATCTTGGCGCGGCCGTCCTTCAGGTACATGCTCAGCGGAACGATCGTCCAGCCGCGCTCAGAGACTTTGGCCTGTAGTTTGCGAATTTCCTGCCGGTGCAGCAGCAGCTTGCGCTCCCGCCGCGGCTCATGATTCTCCCGGTTGCCGAAGTCGTAGGGAGAGATGTGGACATTGAGCAACCACGCCTCTCCGCCGCGAATCTGCACAAACCCGTCGCGCAGGTTGACGCGTGCCGCACGCACCGACTTGATCTCGGTGCCGGTCAGCGCGACGCCCGCCTCATACCGATCCTCGATGAAGTAATCGTGCTGCGCCTTGCGGTTGGTGGCAATGTGCTTGACGCCGCCTTCACTCTGCCTGCTCACTGCTGCTCCTTACCTGCACTGTAGCAAGTCACTTGCCCTGCAGCAAGTACTCAACCGCCCGGTCCAACTGCGGGTCGCGCTCCGCCTCACGATCCTCAGCGGTGAAGGGAACCACGATATCGGGTTCGAGGCCCTGCCCGTGAATTGCACGATCCTTGGGGGTGAACCAGCGCGCGATAGTGATCTTGAGTTGGGAATCATCGCTCAGTACGTTGGAAAGCTGCACCGAGCCCTTGCCATAGGTTTTTTCACCGATCAGGATGCCCGTGCCCGCGTCCTGGATCGCACCGGCGACGATCTCCGACGCGCTGGCGCTCCCACCATCCACCAGGACCACCAGGGGGATGCCGTTCAGAAGGTAACGGCCCTGGCGCGGATGCAGCTCCTCGCTGCCGTCCTTGTAGCGCTCAATGAGGATATTGCCCTCCGGCACAAAGTAGCTGCCGATCTGCACGGCGGAGTCCAGCAGGCCGCCCGGGTTGCCGCGCAGGTCCAGGACGATGCCCGCAGGCTTCTTGGCGACCGCGGCGCTCAACGCCGTCGCCAGACGCCGCGGCGCGAGTGTGCTGAAGTCGGTTAAGGCGATATACTCGATCTTGCCATCGCCCAGCGTCTTGGTCTCGACAATCTGCAGCTCGATGCGCGCCCGGGTGACCGTGACATCGAACGGCTCGTCATCTCCCCGTTGGATGGTCAGCGTCACCTGGGTGCCGCGCGGGCCGCGAATCTTGCTGATTGCAGTATTCAGATCGAGGTCGGTCACATCCTCGCCATCGACGGCAATCACGATGTCGCCCACGCGCAGCCCGGCCTTTTCAGCCGGTTGATCGGCAAACAGGTATTGCAGCTCGACCCCGCCGCCGTCGGCCAGGTCCACCTGCGCGCCGATGCCCTCGAAAACCCCCTGCATGTCCATGTTGAACATCGCGGCTTCTTCGGGGTCAGCGAAGGTCGTGTGTTTGTCATCCAGGCTGGCGAGCACGCCCCGGATCGCCGCATAGGTGATATCTTCCCCCTCGGGCAGCTCGCCGTAGAACTGCTGTTCGAGAAGCCGCCATGCCTCGTTGAACAGCTCGATGTCCAGCGGGCTGTCATCGGTCTTTTCATCGAAGAACGGCGTATCGTTTGTGGCCCGGCGGCTAGCCGCCGGCGTCGGGGTGGGCTGCGCTGCCAGTTCTTGCCCTGCGGCAGCGGGCTCCTCGGCCTGGAGGGGCCGCTCTGCGGCCGGCGTACATACGATGTCTCGTGCAGCCTCGACCGGCGGCAAAGCGTCAGCGTAGGCGCGACTTTGAGCCGTCGCGCCTACGCTGACGCCCACGCCAAACGCGGCTACTCCGAAGATGAGAACCGCGACGGCCATGACAAAGAGCTTAAGCAGGGTAGTGGATGTGCTGTGCTTCATGGAATTTACCTACTATACATAACGAGTGGATCCTGCCCCGGAGAATATCAAGAGCAGGGGAGTGTGCTTTTAACGTTCACCGGCAAAATAGGCCTCTGCCCGTGCCAGTTGCGGATCACGACCGGCGTCGCGGTCCTCCTGCGTGATGTTCACCGTCACATCCGGCTGAAGACCATTTTTGTCAATTTCGTGTCGTTCGGGCGTCAACCAGCGGGCAACCGTGACGTGCAGGGAAGAGCCGTCCGAGAACTCATGGACTTCCTGGACCGAGCCCTTGCCGTAAGTCTTTTCGCCGATGAGCAGCGCACCCTTTTCATCACGCAGCGCGCCGGCCACGATCTCCGAGGCGCTGGCTGTGCCGGCGTCAACCAGAACCAGCGTTTCCCAATCATGGGCGGGGCTGCGCACCGGCTTCACCGGATAGAAGCGTTCCTGGCCGCCGCGCTTGATTTCGCGCAGGACATTGCCGTCTTTGAGAAACTGGCTGGCAATCTCCACGGCTGCATCGACCAGGCCGCCACCGTTGCCGCGGAGGTCCAGCACCAGGCGCTCAACCCCTTGCGAGGCCAATTCCGCGAGGCCCGTTCGCAGCTCTTCGTCCGTTCGCTCGCCAAAGATGCTGATGCGGACATACCCCGTATGCTGGTCGGCATTCAGCACGCGCCACTCGACGCTCGGTGTTTCGATGCGCTCGCGCGTCACGCTCACGTCGAAGGGTTCACCTGCCGGACCGCGGCGAATATGCAGTACTACATCCGTCCCGACATCGCCGCGCACCAGGGCCACGATTTCATCGACCGGCATGTCGGTGGTAATGACGGTCCCATCTACGGCCAGCAGGATGTCGCCGTCCTGGATGCCTGCGCGAGCGGCAGGCCGATCCCGCATGACGGTGAGCTCAAGTTCGCCCGCCTCGTTGCGGCCCATATACGCGCCGATGCCGCCAAAGTGCCCGCGCAGTTGGTCGCGCTCCACCTCACGCGGCGCCGGCTCTACGAATACGGTGTACGGGTCGTTATAACTCGCCACCAATCCGCGTGCGGCCCCATAGACCTGCTTCTCGACGGCCGGTGCATCCCCAATGAAGCTCCTGTCGAGCAGGCTCCGCACTTGCCACAGAATTCCGAAATCCGCGGTGCCGGCGGCGGATGCCTGGCGCGTGCCCAGGCCGTAACCCAATAGAAAAACGCCACCGGCGATCAGGCCGATGACCAGGCCGGCTGCAAAGCCACGCCACCAACGCATAGTACGTGCCCTTCCGAATCAGCGTAAAAATCAGGGTCCGGGGGAGTGGTTGCTCCTCGCGGCGCAGGGTGCCTTTGCCCCTGCAATTATTCATATTATGCGACAGATTGCGCCTGGAACACCGTAATGCACCGCACTAAAGGCCGCGGGGCATTGCACGCGCTCACTGCGGCGCAATGGCGCACCTCAATTGCAGCCCGGCGGGGCAGCGCTCGCCTGTCCGCGCAAGCCACTGATGATTTGTTATGTCAATCCACATCTGTTTATTGCGCATAAATCGACATAACATCTATAGTGTGAACATGCGTTACAGGGCAAGAGTAGACATAATATACCTACTCAGTGCGGTGGCTAGTAGAAGTGCATCACCGGCCACCCGCGATGCGCTGCAATCCGGCGCAGCCGCGCGCTCGGATTCACGGCTACAGGATAACCCACAGACTCCAACAACGGCAGGTCGTGATGGCTGTCCGAGTAGAAGTAGCACTCCCCCAGATCCAAGCCGTGCTTCCGGGCATACTCCCTCGCCAGGAGCACCTTCCCCGCCCCATAGCACGCAGGTTCTATCACCCGCCCCGTGAAATAGCCGTCTACGATCTCCAGTTGCGTCGCCAGATAGGCTTCACCCAATCCGAACGCCTCGGCCACCGGCTGGACGGCAAACTGGGTCGCCGCCGAAACGATGGCGACATGGTGCCCCTGCTGCCGGTGAAAGTCGATTTTTTCGCCTGCGCCCGGCGCAATATAGTGGCGGAGCATCGTGTCGAACCACTCGCGGCTCAGCCGCCACGCCTCAGCCTCGCCCGTTCCGACGGTGTACCGCATCAGGCGGCTCATCAACTGCGGGAAGTCGATCAACCCCACCAGATATGATGCGACCTGTGCGCTTATGTAAATCCACTTCTGCCAGCTCACGTAGCCAATGTCGCGCAGATAGCGCACGTAGAGCCTGCCCGAACTGGCGGACAGGATCGTGTTGTCCATGTCGAAGAAAGCACCGGTACTGGGGCGCGCCACAGCCTCGGATGTCACCGGAGACGGCTCCACGCTCAGGTCCGATTCATCAGGTACGGCTCAAAGTGCGGGAAGATGGTAGCCGGAATCTTGGCAACTACGCGCGTGCCGTTTTCTTCGTGAATCTCGTCGAGGATAACGCCGCGCTGGTGCATCAGGCCCAGCAGGTCGCCGCGCTGGTATGGCAGTCGCACTGTCACCTGCACCAGCTCCTGGTCCAGGACTTGCTCGATGCCGGCTAGCAGTTCAGGCAACCCTTCGCCCGTCAGCGCCGACACCGCGACGGAGTGCGCGAATTCGGCGGTTGCCTCGCGCGCCAATGAAGGTTCAGGCAAACGGTCGATCTTGTTCAGCGCGGTGACAAGCGGCTGGTCCCCAGCACCCAGTTCGTCCAACACCTGCAGGACGGTGGCCACCTGCTCTTCAACGTTCTGGTGTGTAATGTCCACCACATGGACGATGAGGTCTGCCTCCGCGATCTCCTCCAGCGTGGCCCGGAATGCTGCCACCAGCGCGGTCGGCAGCTTCTGGATGAAGCCCACCGTGTCGGTGAAGAGCACTTCCCGGCCCCCGGGCAGCTTGACGCGGCGCGTGGTCGGGTCCAGCGTGGCGAAGAGCTGGTCCGCCGCATACACCGTCGAGCCGCTCAGCGCGTTGAGCAGCGTCGACTTGCCCGCGTTGGTGTAGCCAACGAGCGCCACAACCGGTACGGCTTCCTCGATCCGGCGCCGGCGATATTGCGCCCGGTGCTTGCGCACCTCCTCGATCTCCTCCTTGAGATGCGCAATGCGCCGGCCGATCTCCCGGCGGTCCACCTCCAACTGGGTCTCGCCCGGCCCTCGGAGACCGACGCCTCCGCCTGCGCCGCCGCGCGCGGATGCGCCGCCTGTCTGCCGGGCGAGATGCGTCCAGGCGCGCGTCAGGCGCGGCAGGCGGTACTCGTACTGCGCCAGCTCCACCTGGAGCGCGCCCTCGCGCGTGTGCGCATGTTGGGCGAAGATATCCAGGATCAGCGCGGTGCGATCCAACACCTTGATGTTGGGGTTGTTCATCGCGCGTTCGATTTCGCGTTGCTGAGCCGGCGACAATTCTTCGTCGAAGATGACGACGTTGGCCCCGGTGTCCGCGCGTAGCGCGACCAACTCCTCGACCTTGCCTGAGCCGATGAGTGTTGCCGGATTGATGCGCTCGATGCGCTGTTCCAGCCAGCCGACAACCCGCAGCCCTGCGGTCTCGGACAGGCGCTCCAGCTCCGTCAGCGAATCCTCCAGCCTCCAGGTCGCCGGCTTTCCCTTCAGCTCGACGCCGACCAGGATAGCACTCTCCTGCTCGGCCCGGGTGGCATAGGTTTGCGGTGTAATAAGCGACTCTCCTGATGCTAGAACTTCAACTTGCGCATTCGTTCGACTGCCGCCATGACGCGTTCGGTTGTCTGGCCGACGGAAATGCGCAGGTAGCCTTCGCCGTGCGGCCCGAAGGCCACGCCGGGCGTCAGGCTAACACCGGTGTCCAGCAGGACCTTCTCGGCAAATTCAGCCGAGGTATAGCCCCGCGGCACTCGTGGCCACAGATAGAGGCTGGCCGCCGGCTTGGCGACAGGCACCTGCCAGTCCCGGACGAGCATCTCATACAGCGCATCGCGCCGGCGCTGATACTCATGGTTGCGCGCCTCGATCCACGCCTGGTCGCCGGTCAGCGCCGCGACCGCCGCCTCCTGGATCGCCAGGAAAATGCCGCTGTCGATATTGCTCTTGACCTGCAGCAGCGCCTTGACAGCAGTCGCGTTGCCGACGGCCATGCCCACACGCCAGCCGGCAAGATTGTGCGATTTCGACAAGGAGTTGAACTCGATGGCAATGTCTTTTGCTCCCGGCACAGCCAGCAGGCTCGGCGCACTATAGCCATCGTAGCCGACATCCGCATAGGGTACGTCGTGACACAGCAGGATGTCATGGCGGCGGCAGAACGCGACAGCTTCTTCGAGGAAGCTCATAGGCGCAATGGCTCCCGTTGGGTTATTGGGATAGTTCAGCCACATCAGTCGCGCCCGCTCTGCCACGGCGGCCGGGATGGCGGAGACGTCCGGCAGGAATCCATTTTCCTCCTGAAGCGGCATATCGTACACCTGCCCGCCGACCATGAGCGCGCTCATGCGGTAGGCTGGATAGCCGGGATCGGGTGTCAGCACCAGGTCACCCGAGTCCAGCCAGGCCAGCGCCATGTTCGCGATGCCTTCTTTCGAGCCGATCAACGGCAGCACCTCGCTCGCTACATCGAGCGTCACGCCATAGCGCCGGGCGTAGTAATCGGCAATCGCCTGGCGCAGCGCCGGCGTGCCGGTGTAACCCGCGTAACCATGATTTGTGGGCACGTTCGCGGCCCGCACGAGCGCATCGATAACGGCCTGGGGCGGCGGCCCATCCGGGCTGCCGATATCCAGCTTGATGACATCCACGCCCTGCTTGGCCAGGGCCTTGACCCTGGCGTCCAGGGTGGCAAAGAAGTAGACCGGGAGCGATTCCAGCCGGTGGGCAGGTCTCATGCAGGCATCTCCAATGCGAAGGCGCTACCGGCCTTCAGCGCTCCAGCTTCCATCTTCCAACAACACCTCGATGACCCGGCCGACTCGCTTGAGCGATTCAGGCGCCAGCTTGTCGAGCGTATCCTGGGTGGTGTGCCAGTAAGGATAGTCGAAATCGATGATGTCCACCGCGGGAATGCCCGCGCGCAAGAATGGCGTGTGATCGTCGATCATGGAGTACTTTTCGGTCGGCAGGAACGTATCACTGTACCCCAGGCGCGCGGCAATCTGCCAGATGTGCTCAACCAGCGCCGGAGTCGAGTTCTTCTCTTTGTAGAGCTGCAGGTCTTTGTCACCCACCATGTCCGCGATGACGACGAATGCGGGCGTCACGGTCAGATTCTCTGCCATGTGCGTCGACCCGGCAATGAACTCCCACCCGTTGATGCGGCCATTGTCTTCGGCGTCGAAGAAAACCAGCCACACCTCGTTGGTCAACTTGGTCTTGTCCAGGCTTCGTGACAGCTCCAGCAGGACAGCCACGCCGCTGGCGCCATCGTTGGCGCCCGGCACAGGTTGCCGCCGGAGCCGGCTGTCAGGATCGTTGTCCGCGTAGAGCCGGGTATCGTAGTGCGCTCCAATAATGGCAACCGGCCCCCGCCCTTGCCCTGCCCTGGCGATGATGTTGCGGCCGGCTGCGCCACGATAGGTAAAGTTCTGGTATTCGACTGCCCAGCCATTTTGCTGGAGGACCCGGTTGATGTACTCGGCGGTCCGGCGGCTGCCTTCCGAGCCGGTCTCGCGAGGACCGATTTTCATCTGCGCTTCTGCATGTCGGAAAGCTGCCCTGCCGTCGAAGTCCGGCCCGCGCGGCCGCAGTATGAACTCGCGGACGTTGTCAACCACCGGTACGACATACGGCTTGACCATCGGCGATGCGAGGATGCCCAGCCACACCACGATCGCGCCAAAGCCCACCAGCAACATTAGCTCCAGCCAGCGGCCTCCCACCCACTCTCGCAGCGTATCACTTTTTCGCATAGCCTATCGGATTCCTTACAAGATCAGAGGTGGTATGAGTTTGACACAGCGCCATTGCTACACGAAATTTGCCCCGTCCGATTGCGCCCGCGCCCGGAAGTTGATCCGAATCGGCGTGCCCACGAACGGGTAGACTTCACGTATACGATTCTCGATGTATCGCTCGTATGAAAAGTGCACCAGCTCAGGATCATTGACGAACAGCACAAAGGTCGGCGGAGCCACCTCTGCTTGCGTTGCATAGAACAGCTTGAGCTGCTTGCCGCGACGGCTGAAGGCCGGACGCGCAGTGAGCGCGTCGCGCAACAGCCGGTTGAGGTCACCGGTCGGTATGCGCAGCTTGCGTTGCTCCGCCAGGTTCAGCGCAAGCGGCAGAATCTTGCTCACCCGCTGATGCGTCAGCGCCGATACAAACAAGACCGGCACATAATCCATGAAGCGCAGCGTGCTTCGAATCGCATCCGTAAACTCAGCCGCGGTATTGGTCTCTTTGTCGGGCACGATGTCCCACTTGTTGACGATGACCGCCACACTCTTGTAGGCTTCGAGTATGAACCCGGCCACATGCGAATCCTGCGCCGTGATGCCTGCCGTAGCATCCACGACAAGGAGGACCACGTCTGCCCGCTGCACCGCATTCAGCGCCCGCATCACACTGTACTTTTCCACCCCGACTTCCACCTTGCCGCGGCGGCGGATGCCGGCGGTGTCGATCAGCGTGACTTTCTGGCCCTGGAAGGTCAGGTCCGTGTCGATGGCATCGCGTGTCGTCCCAGAGACAGGGCTGACAATGGAGCGCTCCTCCTGAATCAGTGCATTCAGCAGCGATGACTTGCCCACATTGGGCCGGCCCACGATGGCAATGCGCACGACATCGGGCGCAACCTCTTCCTCGGCCACCTGTGGAATATGCGCCACGATAACGTCGAGAAGATCTCCGGTGCCGCTGCCGTGGTGTGCCGAGACCGGGTACGGCTCTCCCAGGTTCAGTTCGTAGAATTCCAGCGCAGCCTGACGTCGCGCCTCGTTATCCGCCTTATTGACGGCCAGCAGCACAGGCCGCCCCGATCGCCGCAAAATGTCCGCGATATCTTCATCGGCGGAGGTCAGCCCGTCGCGCGCGTCGGTGACGAGCACAACAACGTCCGCCTCCTCGATGGCGATTTCGGCCTGCTGGCGAATCTCACGCGCAAACTCGCGCGATGAGCCTCCGAGCGCCTCGGGCTGATCACCCTTACGGGCAGCCTTGTCGGTCAGGGCGACATCGACCCCACCCGTATCCACCAGGATGAAGGAGCGCCCCGTCCACTCGGTCGTTTCATACAACCGGTCACGCGTGGTGCCCGGCTCGTCCTGAACAATAGACAGGCGCTGACCAACCAGGCGGTTGAACAGCGTAGACTTTCCCACATTCGGCCGCCCGACCAGGGCGACTACCGGCATTCGCATCTAATATACCCAACCTCTCTGTTACGGGCTCTGTCTCGCCCCAGACGATTCCGGCTCCACGGCCGCAGGGCTCTCCGGTGTTCCGGTCGGCGTCGGCGCAGGCCCGATGGTCACCTCCACCGTCTGCGGCGCAATCCCTTCCACGCGGATATCACTCGGAATTGGCACCGATGGCTCAAGCACATGCACGCCCGGCCCCAGTCCGGTCAGGTCAAGGATGATCGGCACTTGATCGGGTCCCAGGTCGAGAAGCATGGGCAGCGGCCCTGACAGGAACACGCTCACCGTATCGAGCGTCAGCGTGTACGCCAACCCCGGGCCGAGGCCCTGAATCGTCGGCTTCGTGCGGACCGTCTGCACGCCCGTAATCGGCACAATGCTTACCTTGACGTTCGCACTCTGCGTGCTCAATGCCGAGACACTCTCCGGCAACTTTAGCGGAACGCGTTCGATGACATCCTGATTTGCACCGCTAATATCGACAGGCACCGTGATGTACCCGCTCAAGTCCGAGATAACCAGCGGGTCACCCTGCACCGTGACGAGCTGCGGATCAGCCGACACCGCGCTCACCGTATAACCGGTTTCAGGCGTGCCAACGGGCTCGACCAGGATCGCAATCTCCCGATAGCCAGGAAGCTGCACAATCGGCACCTGCACTGCGACATCGCGCGGGGCCACATTGACAAAACCCACCGTCTCGCCCAGCGCATTACGTGGCGTCACCCGCAGACTGCGCTCGATGGACGCTCGCGCACCCCGCAAATACACATCGACGACCGCCGACTCCACCTGGTCGACCAGCGGAGCCGAGCCGCTGATCAGCACCTCGGTCGGCGTTATCACGGGCGTGTGCCAGGAGTAGCCGAACGCCGTCGCATCCATGATATTAGCCTGAACCGTGACGGACTTCTGTTTGCGCTCTTCCAAGCGCACGCGAATCACGGGCGGATCCACCGCAATGACCTGCACCTGCGGATCGGGCGGCAACACCTGAACTCGGACGTCATATTCACCCGCAGACAGGCCGGCCAGGTCTACCCAGGCCGTGAACGCCCGCGCCTGCAGGTTGTCCCAGCGCGCCTTCGGTGCGCGAATCTCGATGCGCACCTCGCTGAGGATATCACCGAAGACTGTCAGATCCTCAGCCAGGCCCGTCCGGCTGACGGAGATAGGTTGATCAAACTCGCGCTGCGGGTACTCCTCGCGGATCGCCACCACCCATACCAGGGCGGCGAGTATGAGCGACAGCCCCGCAGAGCCCAAACGCGACAACCATGTCTTCATGGCTTCTAAGTCCCGTTCCCGAATAATCGCCGGGGCCGGTAAAAGGCCTGTAGAATGGTGCGGAGCCGCTGCCCGTCGAGCCGGCGCGCGATGCGTCCACTGCGGGCGAGCGAGATGATGCCGGTTTCCTCGGACACGATTATCACCAGTGCGTCGTTCTGTTCTGTCACGCCGACGGCAGCCCGGTGGCGGGTTCCCAACGAACTGTCAGCCAGGTCGCGCTGCGTCAGGGGTAACACGCAAGCGGCCGCCACAATCCGGTCCCCCCGAACGATAACCGCCCCATCGTGCAACGGTGTACCCGGGAAGAAGATGGTCAGCAGGAGACGCGCCGAGATGCCGGCATCGATGCGCTCCCCTGATTCGATGTATTCCTCCAGGCCCGTGTCGCCTTCGAGGACCAACAACGCCCCCGTCCGCTCGCGCGCCAGCGTCTCTACTGCCAGCACGATCTGATGGATGGCCTGCTGCGTCGCCGTCTCGCGACCGCCCCGTCCGACGATGACTGGTGCGGTCCGGCCCAGGCGCTCCAGCGCCCGACGCAGTTCCGGCTGGAAGATGACAGGGATCGCCACCAGGATCACCGGCAGCGTATTGCGCATGACCCAACCGAACGCGGTGAACCGGCTGGCCGCAAGGACGAAGACCAGCGCAATCACCAGGATGCCGCGCAGCAGCGCCACCGCCTGGGTGCCTTGAAAAAGACGAAACAGCCCATAAAAGATGAGCGCCACCAGGAGGATATCAACCAGGCTCGCCCAAGTAAACTGGGGGATGACTGCGCTGACTTCCGTCACAGTGCGCTCAACCAGGCCGACAAGCTGTTCCAGCACCCCTTACCTCTAAAAACCCAAATACGCCTCCGCCCCCTCAGCGAACGGCAAAGGCAGCGACAAACGAAGCAGCCCACCACCAGGGCATCGCACCGGCCCAGGTGCCGGGTCGCATCCGCGCCAGCCAGATCGAGGGCGTGGCCAGCAATGCCGCCACGCACGCGACGGCCCAGGGTGAACGCATGACGATGAGGAGGGCGAGAACACCAAACTGCCCGAACCAGGCCAGCACCGGTATGCCTCCCGGCTGCACCTGGGCTGCATGCCGCCCCCGATACATGCCCCACTGTAGCACCGTGAAAGCCGCAGCCAGCAGCAAGCCCGGCCGGACCACGGTCCAGTTGGCGCCCCCTTCCGCGCCTGCCAACTCGCCCGCCACCAGTGACATGCCGAGGAGCCAGGGCCATCCCACATCCAGCAAGGCATGCGCCAGCGCGGGGAACTCACCACGCCGCCCGGTCGCCGCGGCCACCCAGATAGTTGCCAGCGCGACCAGAGTGAGCGCGACCGCGGGCCATCCCAGCAGCAAGCTGAGGACCAGCGCCAACCCACTGATCACCAGAACCCCTTGCCATGCGCCCGACGAGACTTGAGGTGTGGGCACCTGTGCATCTGCCGCTCCGCCGAATGTGCTGCCGAGCGGATACGCCGGAGTCAGCGCCGCCAGCCAGCGGGCCAACGGCGCATCGGGCCGAGCAAAGGGAAGCATCCCGACCGTCGGTGCAACCTGCGCCGTGGGCATAGCCAGAGAAGCGGCAACCGGGACGATGGGGATCACCTGCCGAATAGCACCCCAGGCCAGATCCGCCAGAACTGCCGCGGTCAACACGCGCAACAACCCCGGAGCCTCCGGTCTCAGTGCCCCGACAGCGATCGCCCCGGCAACTACCGACCAGGCCGGCCCCAGGCGAAACACGGCGCGACTAACGGCGAGCCGCATTTGCACCAATGGGCCGCTTTCAAGTAACTCCCTCTCGAACACGCAACTATTGTAACCTGCCCTGAGAGGCCGGTCAAGTGCGCGTCAGGCCAACTTCACTGTGGCTTGGCGGTTGGCTCAACCGCCTGCCGACCGGGAGAAACCTATCAGCCTTGTGCGGCAGGTTGTTTCGTGCGCCCTAACCATGAAAGCTCCGGCAATACACCGAAGTGGTCCTTGAAGACGCGATAGTACAGCAGCTCTTCCTTGGTTCGCAGTAGCCAGCCATTCGGCAACTGAGCCTCCCGGTGGAAGTCCGCATCGCTGATCTGCTGGTCGGCAAAATCAGCCATAATGTCACTGACACCGGTCCCTTCCCAGAACTTGGCCTTCTTGCGCCACAACACCTGGTCCGGCAGACTACCATCCAGCGCACGGCGCAGGATCCACTTTTCGACACCGCTGTGACGTTTGTACTCCGGCGGGATGCGCAGTGCGTACTCCACCACGGTAGAATCGGAAAACGGCACGTAAGCCAAAATGCCGTGCGCGGAAGCACAACGGTCTACACGCTGGAGGGCCGTATTGTGTAGACGACCCATGATATCCAGCAACTCACCGGATAGGTGCTCGTCAGGCACCGCATTGAGATAGCTATAGCCGGCAAACAACTCATCACTCGCCTCGCCCGACAGTACCGCCGGCACATAGCGAGCCGCTTCGCGCGCGACGAGATAGTTTGTCAGTGACGAGCGCACCAGCAGAGCATCGAAAGACTCAAGATGATATATCACCTCGGGGAGCGCCGCCAACAGCATTGCCCGATCAACCAGTAGTTCATGGTGCACGGTATTCAGATAATCGGCGGCTATACGAGCCGCTGCGACATCGGGCGCGTCCGCGTGGCCGGCCACAAATGTGTGCATGCTCTTGACGTGCGGACGCGCAAGGGCCACCACAGCGCTGGAATCGACTCCTCCCGAGAGCCAACTGCCCACGGTACCGTCTGCGACGCGGCGCTCTACCGCCCTCTCCAACCGCCGTCGCAATTCCCTGGCCACAACCTCACGGCCTGAGGTCAGCGGAGGCAATCTGCGTGGACGCGCCAAGGGCTCCACTTGCCCATTTCGTAGCCGGCTGCCGGGCGGAAGTTCCCGTATTGTCGCAGTCTGTGGTAAGAGGGCCTTCACCTCAGAGGCAAAGCATAGATCGCCTCCGGCGTTATGACCGTAATACAGGGGCGCGACGCCCAACGGATCCCGCTCCAGGACCAGCGTGCCATCCACCATTGCTGCACGGGCCAGCCGACCCGACGGCGCATGATCACTCACAGACGTTCCCTGGCCTTCCATCCGGGCCGGCAATTGCGCCTGATTCCATACCATACCCAGGGTCGCACCCTGTCCTTCTTTGATCTTCCGGCCTGCGGGGCCACGGTGCGCAAGCTTGGCCAACATCGCGCTGACCTCACATTGCCTGCCCTGTGCAGCGATTCCTGCAATCCCTGACATGAGTAATCCTTTCAATTCACGTTAGATAGCTCCCAGAACCAGCTCTACAACATACATTTCGACAAGATGGTTAGCGAGCGAAAAGAATGATATCACATGTTGATGAGACGCGCAATCGCTATGCCGGTGACGCCGCACACGAAGCCCCTGCCATCATTGAAATGAGCAACCACTATCGCGAACAATCATGTCGATGAGGTTCAAGCAGGAATGGAGGAGGAAAAGGGATAGGCAGACCCACACCCCGCCTGACGAAGCTGCTTCTGGCCGCGTGGCTCAGACAACCGGGGTTCAGGATTCAGGATGGCTCTAGCGCCTCTGTCAACCGCTGAAAGCGCAACTCGATAGCTTGCCGATCCTCAGGGATAGCAACGCCGGAAAGTGTATCCGCCCAGATGATCGCAGCCTGCCGCTTCACCGCCATTCGGCCCGCCTCAGAAGTGACGTGCGGCGCGATCAGAGTCAGACTTTCCAGCAACCGAGCACGGACTGCGACGCTCGCCCCCACATACTGCCGAATCTGATCAAAGGCCGTATCCAGCGCGCCAGGGAATGTGACCGGGCACTCGATCACGATACGCAACTCTCCGGAGTCATCGTAGCGGCAGGCCGAAGGGAACTGCTTCCCCGCCAGGTGCACGAGTTCGGTAGTCAGCCAATCGATGCAAGTAATGGCCGTATAAGGATCGTTGATTCCAGGAGACAGGGAACGGACTGCGACCTCCACGAGCTGCTCGATGGCAAACTCCACATCCTGAGTTGTCGTGCGCTGCCGCCCGATAATGAATGCGCCTCGGATGGCCGCTATCACCTCGTCACCGGGCGCCTCTGATCCCCACACCTGTACGAGTGGCGCAGCCCGGCTGACAAACTGACCTGGGCGGCGCAAAAGCATCAAGAGGAGGCTGTTATCGGTTGCGACTTCCAAGAGTGCAGCCTGGTCAATGGCTTGCAGATATCCGCTCTGAGATGCAGAGAGCGTACGAGAAGGTCGTCTCACTGCCTCCTGACAGGCCTGAGAGCCAACTGCGCTTTCGATGTTGCGGAAATCCTGGCCTAACTCTTCTGGGAACAAGCGGTCGATGGCGTGATGGAGATCCTCTGCCACTGCGGCAATGACAATCGGTGCCTGGATGGAAAGCGAGGCATGATGAAAGAAATAGATGAGAACTGCCAGGCTTGCGAGCGTAAACAGAATCGCAATCGTCACCGAAACATAGGGGACGAACTCCCTGTCACCACTGCGCACAGTTCGTAGCACTAATACACCATAAACGAAAGTCGCGACGAAGGTCCCCAACACAATCTGGTTGCCTGTGTCACGCATAAAGTTGCGCAGCAAACGAGGCCCGAGTTGCTGCGAGGCGAGAGATAGGGCAGTCAAGGTGATCGAGAAAACCACACCCGCGACCGTTATGACGGAGCCAGTCACGGTCGAGAGGAGACTGCGCGCCCCCTCGGCGCCGCCGCTCCAAATGAAGCCTACCTCCCTGACCCAATCGTATTGAACGCGGCGATCTATCGCAATCGTGATAAATGAAAAGAGAAGAGCAGCCAGTGCCATAGCCGCAGGCACGAACCAGTAGCTGGAGCGCACATCCTCCCAGGCTGCGAGCAGACGGATTTTCATAGAGCATCCCCGCGCGATAACGCCAGCCGACTCTCATCCGGAGCCCCCCCGAAGCGCGTCAGAACCACCGCGCCCAGGCCCACAGAGATGGCCGCCAGCCCGACGAGGAAACCGATGCCAAGCGGCAGCCGCGCAAGAAGTGTGAGGAGAAAAACGCCGATGACGGCTTCAGGCATGGCAGATGAGGTAGGAACCCGCAACAGGCCGAGGAGTCGATGACCCAACCAGATGCCGGCTGCAGACCAGCCGCACAACAGCGCAGCCAGGAGCACCAACCACACCAACAGCCCCAGGCCGCAGGCGATCAGCAGCAGCCCACCGGCCAACAAGCCCACCACCAGAGTCAGCAGGCCGGCGCCGCCGCTGTAGAAGGGCCGCCGCGCAATGACTGCAACCACGGCGCCGACCCGCCTCGGGAACAGCACGACTAACCCTACCGCGAGTAGCGCCAGCGTCAGCCCCAGGCCCAGAGTCCCTGCCTGCCAGCGGACGAAGGCAGCCAGTGCAGATGACTCCGAACCGACCGTCGGCGCTTCCGACCGAGGCAGGGGCCACGGCACTTGCGACAGGAGGTTGCGCGGACTGGCAAAGACCTCACCTTGTACAACTGCGCCTGGGGCCTGAGTCAGCGCGCCGCCGAAGGCCGCCAGATCCCCCTCTACCACTGCTGAGTCGGCCAGCGTGACCGAACCGCCAAAGATGGTCAGCCCCCCGACCACCGTTCCCGCAACGCGCAGCTCTCCGCCAAACACCACTACGTCCTGCTCGACCCGGCTGCCCGCGGCGAGCACGGCGCTGCCGCCCGTGACCGTCAGATGTCCGCCCAATGTTACGCCGCTAGCCAGAACGTACTCTCCGCTCAGGACGAGCTTATCGTCGCCGGACGCCTGGGCCAGTGCAGTGGAAGGCCAGGCGAAGAGAGCCTGAAGCAGAACGAGAAGCAACGCGACTACTGACCACAGGCTGGAGCTTCGCCGCGCGCCAGTCCCGGCTACCTCACGCACAGGTTGCCGTCTATTCATGGCGTGCCACAACACTCAGGAAACGGCTGCCCTGCGGAATCAGCCACAGCCATACCATCGCCAGACCGCAAGTCAGGCAGGCCAGGCCACCCAGGGTAGCGGCCAGGACGGGCGCGCCGATGGAATCCGCAGTCGCAACGATACCACGCAGCAAGCCGTTGAACGCTGTGAGTACCTGCGCCGCAGTCGAGGCCAGCGTGCCGACCTGCTGCAGGTTAGCCGTCAACCAGGCGAAGACGCCCGCAGCCGCCAACAGGCCAAGGATCACCAGTGCCAGCCAGCCCAACGCCAGACCGGAACCCAGCCAGCGCACGCGCCGGCGCTGCAACTCGCGTTCCTCGAGACGGGCGGCGACCTGGTGCGCCAGATCAACCGGCGCGGTCACGAGCGGCTCTGCCTGGAAGCGCCGGTCCATCTCCTGCCACCGGGCCCAGACCTTCCGGCACTCGGCACAGGTTGCCAGATGCGCGTGCAGCCGCGCCAGGTCGGCCGCACCCGCCTCATCATCCAACGCCAGTGACATCAACAAGGTGTATTCACTGTGCATAGGACCTCACTCTGCTCCTGCGCGCTCGGCCATCTGCAAACGCGCCCGGTGGAGCCTTGATTTAACCGCCTGTACGCTCAATCCCAACACCTCGGCTATCTCGCCATAGGATAAGTCATGCCAGTAGCGCAAAACCAACGGCACCCGGTAGACCGGCGCCAACGTTTCGACCATCGCCTGGACCCGGTCGCGGGTCTCCTGGCGCACCGCGACTTCCTGCGGGTCAGGTTGCCCGCTGCGCAGTGTATTGGCAACCGGCTCCTCATCCAGCGAGAGAAATTCGCCCCGCCGGCGACGCAGCCGGTCGATGCAATAGTGCGACGCAATGGAGAGTACCCAGGACGACAGCTTCTTGTCTGGCTGGAAGGTGTGCAGCTTTGTATACATCCGCACGAAGGTTTCCTGGGTGGCATCTTCTGCCTCAGCCGCGTTGCCGAGCATCCGATAGGCCAGGTTATAGACGGGACCCTGATAGGCCTCGACCAGCCGCGCAAATGCTTGCCGATTTCCTCCCTGCGCCTGTTCCAGCCAGATGAGTTCCTGGTTGTCCACCCGCTCTCCCGGATCAGACAAGACTGCCCGATCAGCCTGCTTGCGCCTATGCCATCCGCTCACCTTCCCATACGTATTAGTCCAGCAAAGGTTTCAGGCCATGCACACGGCACGCCGCGCCTGGCCGCGATTCTTGGCCCGTTGGCTGTACGCGCATATAATGCCTCCACAGCATTACGATATGCGTTGCGCCCTATCTTACCACGGTTTGGCTCGCCCGAAGGAGGGTGCGCTTGGCTCTGAACCCCTACATTGCTATTGAAGGCGCGATCGGCGTCGGCAAGACCACCCTGGCCCGCATGCTGGCGGAGGCGATTCAAGGCGAGCTGCTCCTGGAAGTCTTCGAGGAGAATCCGTTCCTCGGCGATTTCTATGCCGATCGGGCGCGCTATGCGTTCCAGACCCAGATTTTCTTCCTGCTTAGCCGCTACCGCCAGCAGCACCGCGTCATCGCGCAGACGATCGAGCATCAGACGCTCGTGAGCGACTACTTGTTCGCCAAGGATTGGCTCTTTGCACACCTCAACCTGACAGGGGACGAGCTCAGCATGTACGAGCGCGTGCACGCCATCCTCGGTGAGCAGATCCCCGCGCCCGCACTGGTCGTCTATCTCAAGGCCTCGACGGACACCCTCATGGGCCGCATCGCGTTCCGCGACCGTTCCTACGAACGCCAGATGGAACGCACCTATATCGCGGACCTCCAACTGGCCTATGAACGCTTCTTCGCCGAATACACGGTCGCGCCGGTCCTGACGATCGACACGGATGGGCTGGACATCGTGCACGAGCCGGCGGCGCGAGCCGAAGTCATCAACCGCATCAAGGACGCACTGCAAAGCGATAGCTATCAGCTCCCCCTGCCGGATATGGAGGCAACGCTGGCCGAACCACGGCTCCTGCAGCATGGTCGCCGCCTCCCTGACTTCCAGCGTTTTCAGCGCGCCTTCGATCACGAGAAAGGCTTCATCGTCAACCTGTTCTTCGACTACATCTGCCTGACGGAAGAACTCGGCGAGATCGGCCGCGTGCTCAAACGCGTCTGGCATCGCCAGGATGAATTGCTCCTCCAGGTCGGCAACCGATCCGAGGCGCACGACCGCGCCTTGCAGACAGTTCAGGCAGACCTCGAAGAAGAGCTGGCTGATGCCCTGGCCTATCTTCTGAAGATTTCGAACGACGCAGGGATCGACCTCGAAACCGCATACATCAAGAAGATGGATCATAATGCGCGCCGGACCTGGCCGCCCGCCTGAACAGGAAGCATAAGCTATGACCAAGCGCTTCATCGCGATCGCAGGCAATATCGGCGTCGGCAAGTCCACGCTGACGCGGCTGTTGAGCGAGCGATTGGGCTGGGAGCCGTTCTACGAGGCGGTCTCCGACAATCCCTACCTGGCTGATTTCTACCAGGATATGACGCGCTATGCGTTCCACTCGCAGATTTTCTTCCTCTCTCGCCGTCTGCGCCACCACCGGCGCCTGCTGGACTTCCCCAACTCGGTGGTGCAGGATCGTTCGGTCTACGAGGACGCCGAAATCTTTGCGCGCAACCTGTTCGAGCAGTGCCACATCCTGCCGCGCGACTATCATACCTATCGTGAGCTCTACGAGGTACTGATTCAGTTTCTCCCGCCGCCCGACCTGGTAGTCTACCTGCGCGCATCGGTGCCGACGCTGCTCGACCGCATCTCGCAGCGCGGGCGTTCATTCGAGCAGAACATCGCGCCGGCCTATCTCGACCAGCTCAACTCGCTCTATGCGGCATGGATGGATAGTTTCAGGCTCTGTCCGGTGCTGACGGTGCCCGCAGACGACCTGGACTTCGTCCACAACGGCGCCCACCTGGACCTGATAATCCGGAAAATCGAAGAAAAGCTCAGCGGCAAAGAGGAAGTCATCTTTGCCTGATCGTAGCAGGAGAAACGTTTATGTCAAGCACAGCCAGCTCCGACCTGCCCTGGTCCGATGCCTCACTCCTCTCCTTTGCGCCCGCAGGCAGCGCCGAGCCCGCGGCGCTCGTCGCAGGCGAGTCGCTCCACCTGGTCTTTGTTGCGAACAAGACGCTCTACCATACGCGCCTCTCGTTGACGGATGCCGGCCTGGCATGGCAGCCGCCCGTACGATTCGCCAGCGGGGAGTCGCCCGCGCTGGCTGTGACGCCCGATGGCAGGCTCTATTGCGCATTCACGAATTGGTTTCTGGGCAATTGCGAGGTTTTCTGCGCTGCATGGGATGGGCAGAGGTGGGCGTTGCCCCAGGTCGTCTCGCGTACCAGCGGCGTGTCGACTTCGCCGGCGCTGGCCGCAGGCCCGGATGGCAGCCTGTATGCAGTCTGGGCTGACACAACCCCGGGACGCTCCACCATATATTACGGTCGTAAGGGCGACGTGGCCTGGATTAACGGGCCGATCCCCAGCGGAGCGGGCAGCTATCCCGTCCTGGCCGTCGCCCCGGATGGCGAACTCCTGGTCGCGTGGCAAGATCGTCTGGCTGAGACCGGCGTCTTCGAGGTGTTCTGCGCCAGCCACAAAGACGGGACCTGGGGCGTCCCGCAAATCATCTCCGACTCACCGCAGCGGCATTCGCTCTACCCGAAGCTGGCGTGCAACTCGCAAGGGAACTGCCACCTTGTCTGGCAGGAAGAGGCCCGCTACACCTACGTCATTCGCAGCGCAGAGCGTCTGCCGGGCGGCTGGACCGCGCCCCGTGACCTCTCCGACCCCGGGACGGATTGCCGTCTCGGGCGCATCCTGTCTCGATCGACGAACATCTTTCAGGCCATCTGGGCCTGTGGCCCCGTTCTGCGCCACCGCGCCCGGCCCGCGGACAGTCGCGCCTTCTGGTGGCAGGCGGAGACAGCGCAATCGTATTGCGAAGGCATCAGCGACCTGGCAGTCACCATCGACGCTGGCGGCGCGACCCATCTCGTATGGAGCGCTTACCATACAGCCAGCCAGCGCCAGCTCTACTATGCCCGCCGCGACCCTGTCCCCATGCAGGGCGTCTTCATTCCCATCGTGATCGGCTGACCCTGACAAGGTGACGGGGAGACGGGGTGAAGGGGTGATGTGGACGGGCGGAGCCGGTCGACTATGGGTGTGACCTATAATCGTGGATAGAAGACTCAACCCGCCATTCGGCGTCACCCTGTCACCTCTTCACCCCGTCTCCTTGTCACCCCGTCACCCGTTCACTTCGTAATCTTCGCCCAGGTGCTCAGCACGTGCGGCCACAGGCCGGTCAGCCGGCCGCCAGGCTCTGCTTTCGCGAGGCTGGCACGCAGCGCCGCTGCATTCGCCTTAAAAGGCGGCAAGACCAGATAGCCCGCCCCGATCTCACCGAGCGTATGCGCATCGCTGCCCGCCGTCATCAGCTTGCCATGATCTCGCGCCAACGCCTGCGCGCGCCGGTTGTCGCCCGCACGCAGACAGCGCGCGTTGAAGACCTCCAGCGCATCCACCTCATCGATGATTGCCAACGTGCGCTTCAGTCCCAACGCGGACCCGCGCAGACTGTCCAGCGGATGTGACACGCTGATGACCGCGCCCTGGCGGCGGAGCCGCACCAGTGTCTCCTCGATGCTCAGGCCGCGCGGCACTTCTTCTGTCACGTAGTACGCGATGACCTCGCCGCCGGAGTCAACCTCGATCTCCTCACCGACGATGATCAGGTCCGGCGCCAGTGCGTGCGCCTCGAGCGCGCCGGCAATGGTGTTGTGGTCGGTGACTGCCAGCCGCGCCAGACCCACCATGCGCGCGCGTTCGATCAGGTCGCGCGGCTGTGTCTTGCTATCAGGAGATACATAGGTGTGGCTGTGCAGGTCGATGCGCCACGTGCCGCGCACCGGGTCAGTCCGCTTTGCCATGCCGTCTTCCCAGCATCAGGCCGCCCAGCGCCAACGCGCCAAGCACCACCCCCGCCGCAATCATCGACGTCCGCGGCTCCACGCCCGGCATGACAATCTGGCCGTCGCCGTAGTGCTTGAACATCTGGCCCCATTTCGTCTCCGCGGCCGCGGCCACGCGTGGCCGACCCACGAAGGGATACCAGTAGACATTGTGGTAGAAGTTGGAAGCAAAGTAGCTCCACGGCACCAGCGGCGAGCGCAGCAGCATATTCTCGAAGGGCTTCAACGCACCATGATAGATGAGCTTCTGCCCGCGGCTGGCAAACGTATCCTCCTGGATGAAGCCCCAGTCCTCCGCAGAGATGTCGTAGCCGACGATCTCGATGTCCTTCGGGTCGCCCACGCCCAAGCCCAATTCGTGAGCCAATCGGATGAACTTGAGGTCCATCGGGTTGAACCCCTGAATCTTGGCCGAGATGGCATCGATCGCGACCTGGTCGGCAGATGCGAGAATGATGTCCTTCTCCCACCAGCGCATCGCGCGCGGCCCCGGACCATCCCCGGCGAACGTGCCGTCCATCACGGCAAACAAGCCGGAGTGAATCTCCTGCTGGATGGCCAGCAGGTCCACGACCGTCTCATGAATCACGCCGTGCGTCCAGTGGCGCTTCTCGTTGAGCAGTCCACCGAATGCATTCTTCATCGCGCCCGTGATGGTCGTGAAGACGTGCGTCTTGACCGTGGGAAGCTGGATGATATTCTTGTCGAAGAAATACTCTGGGAGCAGGATGCCATCGGGGAAGATGCGGTCCAGCACGAGCATCGGCGCCTTCGGCGTATACCGCACCCACTGGATCTCCGGCTCGTACAGGTGCACGTTGCGCACGCCGTACTGGTCTACGACGTCCTTGTGCTTGTTATTCTTCTCGCCCACATACGCGTCCACCACCACCGTCTTGTTGTGTGCGGCGGACAGGTTGCGATAGCCATCGGCCTGCAGCTTGCGCACCACGCCTTCAATCTGCCAGGGCGTACTCGAACAGGCCGGATACCACGTCTGCCAGGAGATGTTGATCTTCAGAATCGTCTCGCGGTCGCGCGGCAATGCGGCCTGGTAGCCGGCCAGGTCCAGCAGCCGGCCATAGTCTTCCAGAACCGTTTCGGGCCGCGTCTTCAGGACTGCGACTTTGCCCTTGCCAGGGAAATCGCGTGGAATCATATGTCTACCTCCCATCACAAGAAACCGGGCCTTTGGCAAACACCCGCTCCGCCCGGCATCGCTTCCATGATACGCTGAAATGCCGCAAAAAGGAAGCCCCCTCTCCCGTCGTACAGGAGAGGGGGCAAAGGGTGAGGTTCACCCTGGATCGTCTTATTCGTCCTCGGCCTCGACCCGCTCGCGCTTCGCCTGAGCAATGATCGCCTCGGCCACATGCGACGGAACCGGCTCATAGTGCGACAGCTTCATGGTGTAGAACCCGCGACCCTGGGTGATCGAGCGCAAGTCAATCGCATACCGCTGCATCTCGGCCTGCGGTACCTGTGCGGTGACGATGCCCTTGCCGCGCGCCTGCTCCATGCCCTGCACGCGACCGCGCCGGGTGTTCAGGTCGCTCATGATGTCGCCCATGTATTCCTCGGGCACCGTAATGCGGACATCCATGATCGGCTCCAGCAGCACAGGGCCTGCCTGCAAGAAGGTCTTCTTGAAGACTTCGCGACCTGCAATCTGGAAGGCGATGTCCTTCGAGTCTACCGGGTGCATCTTCCCGTCGTACACCTCGCAGCGCACATCCACGACCGGATAGCCTGCCAGCGGCCCGGCCTCAAGTTGCGAGCGCACGCCCTTTTCGATCGAGGGGAAGAAATTCTGCGAAATCGCGCCGCCGAACACGCGGGTCGTATCGAACTCGAATCCCGTGCCGCGCTCGACCGGCTTGATCTCCATGTGGACCTCGCCGAACTGCCCTGCGCCACCCGTTTGCTTCTTATGGCGGTGGTAATCCGACGCGCTCCGCGTAATCGACTCCTGGTATGGCACCTTCGGCACCGAAGTGCTCAGCCCCACGCCGAACTTGCTCTCCATCCGCCGGATCGCCAGGTCGAGGTGTACCTCGCCCATGCCCAGCAAGATCGTTTCGCTCGTCCCAGGTTCCATGCGCCACTGCAACGTCGGGTCTTCCTCTGTCACGCGCGTGAGGGCCGGGCCCATCTTGGCCGAGTCAGCCTTGGTCTTGGGTGCAACTGCAACCGAGTACAGCGGATCCGGATAGGTCGGCCGCGGCAGGATCAGCGGGTTCGCCCGGTCGCACAGGGTGTCGTTCGTGCCGGTCGTGCCCAGTTTGGCAACGCCGCCGATATCACCGGCGCTCAGATCGGTGACGGGCAACTGCTCCTTGCCGCGCGGGATGAACAACTGGCTGATACGCTCTTCATGGCCGCCGGGCATGCTCCACACTCGGGAGTCACCGCGCAGCGTACCTGAGACCACACGGTAATAGGAGATTTTGCCAACGTAGGGATCCGCGACCGTCTTCCACACCAGAACCGCCAGCGGGCCGGTGGCATCCGCGGGCAGTTCCACCGCGTCACCGTTCGGCCGCTCCGCCGTCGCCGCGGGTCGGGCCGCCGGGTCAGGCATGAAGGCCACGAGCGCGTCCATCAACGGCCGGACTGCGACGTTGTTTGCGGCAGCAGCACAGAATACCGGGATAATCGTCCCGTTGTTGATGCCTGCCCGCAGACCGCGGTTGATTTCCTCGGCGGTCAGTTCTTCCCCATCAAGGTACTTCATAATGAGCTCATCATCGCCCTCAGCCGCGGCCTCGATGAGCTGCGTGCGCGCACTCTCAACTTCGTCGGTCATATCCGCCGGGATGTCGGAAGCAGTCGCACCTTCGCCCTGGTAGGCCTTCATGCTCACCAGGTCCACAACACCCTTGAACTCCGAGCCCTCGCCGATCGGCAACTGCACGGCCACAATCGTGCCAGAAAATGCGCCGCGCAGGTTCTCGATCACCTGCTGGAACCGCGCATTCTCGCGGTCCATCTTGTTGACCAGAATGGCGCGCGGCAGGCTGCGCTCATCCAGATAGCCCCAGCCCAGTTCCGTGCCGACCTCGACGCCAGAGACCGGGTCGACCAGCACCAGCGCGGCATCGGCCACAGACACGGCACCCTTGACTTCACCGACGAAATCAATGAACCCGGGTGTATCCAAGACGTTGATCTTAACGCCCTTGTACTCGCACGGCGCGACCGCGGCCATGACCGAGATCCGGCGCCGGATCGCTTCGTCGTCCCAGTCCGCCACAGTCGTGCCATCTTCGACGCGGCCTCGCCGTGTCAAAACACCCGTGTTGAACAGCATTGACTCGGCCAGCGTGGTCTTGCCGGAACTGCCATGCCCAATCAGCACAATGTTGCGGATCTGTTCGGTGCTATAGTTCGCCATTACCCCTCCTTGGCAGGGTGCTTCCACGTATTCTCTTTGCTGAACTTGCCTGTAGTTTTGTGATAATAAAGACACACCGGCCAGGCGGCCGGAGCGCAACTTACAACTTTAGGTCAACCAGTCCATTTTACGTACATTTGGCCTGACTGTCAAAGATGTACCGTTGCCATTCTCGCGTCAGGTCGGCGCGCGGCTTCACACCGGTCCGCGACTCAGAACCTTGGGCGCAGGAGCACTGGCAAGGGCGAGGCCCCGGCGCGTCGCCTCATGGAGGATGCGGTCCTCATCGAGCGTCAGCAGCACGCGCTCGCGCATCAGCCAGCGTCCCGCCACCAACAGGCTTGAGACATCGCTGCCGCTCGCCGCATAGAGCACCGTCGCCACCGGGTCATGTTGCGGCTGAAGATGTGCGGCTCGCCCATCGAGCAGGACCAGGTCCGCATAGCGACCAGGCGCGATTTCCCCGCTGGCGTAGAAACCAAGCGCTTCTGCCCCCGCCCGCGTCGCCAACCGCAGAGCCTGATCACCGGGCAGCGTGTTCGTGTTGTCGTCGATATGCCTGTGCAGCAGGAGTGCCTGGCGTGCCTCACGCAGCATATCGAGACGTCCGCCAAGTGCTGCGCTCTCGGTGCCGAGAGCTACGCGCACGCCCGCTTGCAGCAGGCGGGACACCGGCGCGAGGGGCATGCCTGCCCGCATGTAGGCGGAGGGGCACTCCACGACCGTCGCTTCGCGCACGGCCAGAATTTCGATATCGGCTGCGGACAGCGCGGCTGCGTGGACGGCCAGCACCGGCACATCGAACACACCGTTCTGGTCGAGCAGCTTGATCGGACTGACGCCATGCGTCTCTCGCGAGAGCGCATCCTGGTCCGCGGATTCCGCCACGTGGATATGAATGCCCACGCCCAGCCGTGCGGCCACTGCCGCCGTGCGGGCCAGGAACATCGGCGAGCACGCGTAGGGCGAGTGAGGCCCCAACAGGGTGTGGATGCGACCACCGGCCGCGCCCTGCCACTCTTCAGCAAATCGCGCAATCGCCGGCAGGTCGGCGCCGATCTCACCCTCCGGCCCGCCGAACGCGCACCAGGCGAGGCTGGCCCGCAACCCGCTCTCGCTGACCACCTGGGCCACACGGTCCATGTAGAAATAGTGGTCGGCAAATGCCGCAGTCCCCGACCGGATCAGCTCGACGGCGGCCAGCGCAGCGCCCCAGTACACATCATCGCCGGTCAGCGCCGGCTCTCGCGGCCAGATGCGCTCGTTGAGCCAGCGGTCCAGCGGCAGGTCCGCGCCGAACGCCCGCAGCAGCGAAAGCGCGCTGTGCGTGTGCGCGTCGCAGAACGCCGGCATGAGGATGTGCCCGCGGGCGTCGACGACCTCATCCGGCGTGAAATCCGCCGGCGCGCCGCCGACCCCGACGATAAACTCGCCGGCAATCGCGACGTCAGCATCGCGCAGCACCCGCCCGGTCTCATCGAGGGTGATAACGTCGGCATGACGAATGAGAATTCCTGCCATAGCGCCTCATCTCATAGATGTACACCGGCCAGTCTACACCAGAACGCCAGTTTCTGCGAGAAAACGGTGCTCCGGCGGAACTGTGAAAAGCGCAACTTGTATCCCCTGACCGGCTGCATTATAATCGCGCACAAGAACCATCAGGAGTGCTTCATGGGACAGTACACCAAGCATGTTTTCGTTTGCACATTCGGGCCGTGGTGCAGCCGCGATGGCGACACTGCCGCTATCGTCAAGCGCCTCAAGCAAGCGGTCAACGCGGCCGGATTGAAGGGCCAGGTGCGCATTAACAAGGCTGGCTGTCTGAACCAATGCGGGCACGGGCCGATGGTGGTTATCTATCCCGACAACCACTGGTACGCAGGTGTGACGCCGGAGGATGCCGAGGAAATCGTCGCCACCGACCTCGTTGCCGGGCAGGCCGTGGCACGACTCTGCTATGAGGCCCCTCCGGGTGACAACAAGGACCTCTCGCGTTATCCGGCGGACCTGGTGGCCGCGGAGCAGACCAAGAAGCAGGATGCCTGACCCGCATGACTGTTCCACAGACTCCGACCACTCACCTGTTGCTGATTCGCCACGCGCAATCGCTGCATAACCGCAACGGCACCAGGACCAAAGGCGACAGCGGCTTGACCGAGCTGGGTTGGCATCAGGCTCAGTCCATCGGTGACTGGCTCGCGCGCAGCCAGCATGTGGATGCGATCGTGTCGAGCGTTGCCGTGCGCGCTCGCCAAACGGCCGAGGTAATCGGTGAGCGGCTGGGGCTGCCTGTCGCGCTACATGAAGGATTGGAAGAGGCCGATTTCCCCTACTGGGAGGAACTGCCTGCCCGCCAGGACTCCCCGCTCGCAGCCTGGGATGGGAGCTGGCAGCCAGACCCCGAGAACGCGCCCCTGTATGCCAGTTTTCGTGCCCGCCTCTACCTTAGCCTCCAACGGCTGTTAGCAGCCCACGCAGGCCAGACCGTCGTCGTCGTGACGCACGGCGGGCCCATCAGTACCATCCTGCGCAGCCTGTTTGGCGGCCACTACATGACCATCTTCACGGAGTTCAGCAGCCTGACGCAATTGACCTGGGAGGCCGATCACTGGCGGTTGGTCGTTCACAACTGCACCGCACATCTGAATACACCCGCTGCGCCCAGTCCGAACGTCAGCGCGCCCCAGGACTGGTCAGCGCCATGGGCCGATAGTCAGCAGATCGAGGCCGTCATCCGCCAGCACGACCGGGTGGCCCGCGCCCAGCCGGAGAGCGCCTTCCCGACCGAACGGGAGTTGAACGAGATGCTGCGGCTGGCGCAACCTGCGGCCGAAGACCGGGTGCTGGATGTGGGCACCGGTCGCGGCAGCGTGGCCCTGGCCTTCGCGCCGCATGTCGCATCGGTCCTGGCGGTAGATGTCTCACCCGCCATGCTGGAGCGCGCAGATGCCGCACGTCTGACACGCGAAATCCAAAACGTGCATCTGCGGTTCGGCGAGATCGGCTCGCTCGCGTTGGAGGATCGTAGCTTCGAGATCATCATCAGCCACGACCTGCTGCACTACCTGCGCGACCCGCAGGCTCTCTTGACCCGGCTCCGTACGCTGTTGGCACCGGGGGGCCGCCTGCTGGTCGACCAGCTCGTCGGCTCGGATGATGCGGTCAAGCGCGCCACCCAAAACGCCATCGAGCTACGCCGGGACAGTGCCATCACGGGCGTGCCCAGCGTCGGAGAACTGGAACGGATGCTGACAGCCGCGGGCTTCGGCATCGAGGCGCTGGAGCGCTACACCGTGGGCCGAGAGCTTGAAGAATGGCTGGCTGCGGCTGCGGCTGACGATGCAACCCGCAGTGCGGTGCGTTCGATGCTGGAAGCGGGTTTGGAAGCGGACTCAGCGGGTATGGACCCCCGCCGCAGCCGCGACGGCCAGATCAGTCTGACGCAGACACGCGTGCGGCTGCTGGCAATCCCGGCAACCACTCCGGCCTAGCGGCGCAGCCTGCTATTCGCTGCCGAACGACGCGAGCAGCTCGCGCCAAAGGCGCAGGAGCAGCGGTTCCTCGGTCGGGCCAGTAGGAACGGGCGTGGGGAGCACCTCCGGCAGGAGCGGCGTCAGGTTCGGCCGCGGGGTGCGCGTGGGAGTCGGTAGAAGCAGAGGCACATCGGGCAAGACAGGCGCCGCGCCCGCGTCAGCCGCAAGCAGCGCCGAGCCTGCCTGCCCCAACGACACCTCCGGCAGCGGTGTGGCAGGCGGCGGCGCAAGATTGCCGGCGATAGTCGCAGTTGCATTGACCACGGGTTCGGGCGTCGCCAGATCGGGCGTCACGAGGGGCGTCGGCGTGGTGACCACCGGCGTCAACGGCGTAGGCAGGGGCGGGCCCGCGGCAGGGGTCGACGTGGGTATCGGCGCAGCAGGGTCGAGCGTAGGCGGAGCCAACACGGGCCGGCCTGGCAGCGGTCCGGGCAGCCGCGTCGGCCAGCGAGTCGGCGCCGCTGGATTGTAGGTCGGCGTGGCCGTCGGCGCGCTGATGGCGAGATCAGCCGGCTCGACATAGAACCGCGTCGGCACCAGGCGGGCTGCGGCCAGGGCCGCCGCCACGGGGTCGTTATCGGCAGGATCTTCGAGCACGGTCACGCCATCCAGGGGCCGCGTCATGCCCCAGATTTGACCCAGCTCGTAGCTGATGTCCACGGCCCAGTTGCGTGACAGCAGGGGGATGACATCCTGTCGCCGCGCGCAATCAACGACGAGAAACGGGCCGACTGGTTCGCCGTCCGGTGGCTGGAGCCACACCTTGCGGCCGATATCGCCGGCGCGCAGCAGCGCCACCGCGCCGACACATTCCGGACAGGCGGCAAGCTGTCCGTATGACTCACGGCGCCACTGCACCGATTCCATCAGACCGGCGGCGTAGTACGTCGCCAGCCCGGTCACGGGCAGCGCAGAACGCTCCCAGTAGCCCGGCACGATGTCCTGCCAGTCGGGAGTGAGGGCCTGCCCTTGCGCCGGCCCAGCAGCCGTCAGCAACAGCAGGCACAGGAGAAGCACACCATACTTCTTCACGATAGACATGATTATACATCCCTTGTGTGGGCGTGTAAATTAGGAATTCCATGCACAGGCAATCGCCATGCGTCTAGGTTTCGTCGCCAAACCCCTTGCCCGGCCTGAACTCAAGAGCCATGACAGCCGCCGCTGGCAGAACGGACCGCACCTGCGGGTCAGTCTGGCCTATCTCCGAGACGTCTTTGGCTACCTGGCGGCCGCTGGCATCACCATGTACCGGATGTCATCCGAGCTGGCCCCCTATGCGACGCATCCCGATATGCCGCAGTTCCACCGGCAGGTGGCTGAGAGCCTGACCGAACTGGCGGAGGTCGGTGCGCAGGCCCGGCAGGCCGGCATCAGGCTATCGTTTCACCCGGGCCAGCACATCGTCCTCAACTCGCCCGACGACGAACAGGCCGCGCGCAGCGTCGAGGATCTGGTCGTGCAGTCCAGCATCCTCGACGCGATGGGCGCCGGCCCTGAGGGCGTCGTCGTGGTCCACGCGGGCGGCGTCTACGGCGACATAGCCGCGGCGCGGGACCGGTTCGTGCGCCGCTACCTCGCCCTCCCCCAGGTGGCGCGTGACCGTCTCGTGCTCGAAAACGACGACACGCGCTTCGGTGTGAGCGACGTCCTGTGGATTCACGAGCGGACAGGCGTGCCCCTGGTCTTTGACAACCTGCACCACCGGCTGCACAATCCCGACGGGCGGCCCGCGACCGAAGCGATAGCCACGTGCCTGCGGACATGGCCGCACGGCGTTCGGCCCAAGATGCATTTTAGTTCTCCGCGCACCGAATGGATTGTGGAGGAGCGCGGCGAGGGACAGCCCCCTGCCGTGCGCCGGCCGCGCTGGGCTTATCATTCAGATTATGTCAATCCCTTTGAGTTCATCGACTTCCTGCACAGCGCGCTGAGCGCGAGCGCCCGGCGCGTGCCCGACTTCGATGTGATGCTGGAAGTCCGCGCGAAAGACCTCGCCCTGCTTCAGTTGCGCGAGGACCTGGCCCGCTTCGCGCCTGGCCTGGCGGCCCGCCTTGAGCCAGGCATCCTTTTATCTTGAGAAGCCGCATGTCCCTTGCACGCACGTCCCCGCTGCGACGCGCGCTTGAGCTTGCTCTGACAGCCGCCTGCCTGACGGCAATTGTCCTGCCATCTCCGCCCATCAGCCACGCCCGGGGAATCGACCAGGACACGCGCCGGCTTTACCTGCCCGCGCTATACGGAGGGCCGGCGTCGGCTCACTCTTCTTGCCCGGTGACAGGCGCAACCTACGAGACCATACCGGTGTTGCCGCCCCGCACGGACCGTCCGGCAGCCCAGCATGCAGACCTGAACCTTGCCTTACGCGGCTGGTCCTACACGACTGCGTTCCTGGCTCTCGTGGAGATCGCTGGTGACACCCATAGCGACCCACCCCAGTTGCGCGGCCTTTTTGCCGATCACCGCACGCCGGTTTTCACCTCCGCCGCCCAGGTGTATGATTGGAACTGGGCCTGTGGCCCGGATGGCTGCCGCGGGCTGCCGTTAACTTCGCCGCCGGTCACGCTGCTTGGTTTGGCAACACAACCTGGCGAGCAGGTCCGCAGTCCGGCACGCGCCGCCTCCATCTACGCAGGCGGCTACATCGCGCTCGTCCTCCACGCCGAGGAACGGCGCATCACCCTGAAATACACGCGTGAGGACAATGTGATCCACGGCTACACGGTGCACCTGGAAGGAGTGTGCCTTGATCCGGCTCTGCTGGCCCTCTACCGGCAAGCGGATGCCGCCGGTCGCGCACAGCTCCCTGCGCTGCGCAACGACCAGCCGCTCGGCACCGCGCAGCAGACCGAACTCCACGTCGCCGTGCGCGACACCGGCACATTCCTGGACCCGCGCTCACGGAAGGACTGGTGGCAAAGGTGATTGCGCCGGAAGCAGACAGCAGCGTCCTGGTTGTCGTCGTCAACGACCCGCGCGACCTGAAGCACGCGCTGGACGATCGCTGGTATCGCATCCCCCTCGCCCGCGCGCCTGCCCGCATCGCCGTGGACTACCTGGCCTTCTACCAGACGGGGGCCTTCCCGGAAGGCGAAAGATATCTGGTCCGCTGGTACGCGCCGGTGCAGGACTACCGCATCGTCCAGCGCCGCGAGCTCTTGCCCGATGAGCCGGAACATCCTCGCGCCGCCGACCGCTATTACCGCGTCGGACTTGGCCCAGGGACTGCACTACCCTGCCCGATCCCCAGCCGCCGCCTGCGCCGCATCACGTTCATCCCGACGATTCTCTCGCGCCTCCTGGCCGCGCAGGAAATCAACGACCTGTGGATCAAGCCGGGCACCCACGAACGCATGTGGCAGGCATTGCAACAGGCCGGCCTGGACGCAGAATATCAATTCGAAGTAACGGAGAGCCCGACACCCTACGTTGCCGATTTCGTGTTGCCATGCCGCAAGGGCGACATTGCTATTGTGATCGAGCCGCGTGATAGTATAGCGTTTTTGCTACACGAAAAACATGCGTTCTATACAGGAACATACCTCCCTGAGGTTGATGTGCCGCCACACACCGAGCTACTGCGCTTTCACGAAGAAAACAACATCAGCTTCATCAGTCAGCTCTTATCTATGGTTGAGGAACGAGGAGGAATCGTATGAGCTATGACTTCGACCGTGTCATCGAGCGCCGGCATTCCGATAGCGTGAAGTGGCGCTGGTACGACGAGGACGTGCTGCCGCTTTGGGTGGCCGACATGGACTTTCTGGCGCCGGAGCCTGTCATCGAGGCACTCTCCGAGCGGGTTCAGCATGGCATCTTCGGCTATGCACATGAACCGCCGGAGTTGCGCGATGCACTCACGGCTTGGCTCGTCCGGCGCTTCAACTGGCGGGTCGCGCCAGAGTCCTTCGTGATAGTACCAGGCGTCGTTTCAGGCTTCAACATCGCCTGCAAGGCAGCCGCAGAGCCGGGCGACGGTGTGCTCGTGCAGACGCCGGTCTATCCCCCGATGCTGAACGCACCGGCCAACTTTGGCCTTGTGCGCGAAGACATGCCGCTCACGCAAGACACCAGTGGCCGCTACGGCGTGGATGACGCATTGATGGCCGCCGCGATGAGCGACCGGGCGCGACTGTTCCTGCTGTGCAGCCCGCAGAACCCCACGGGCCGCGCCTTCACGCAACCGGAACTCAGCCGCATGGCGGATCTGTGCCTGAAGCGCGGAGTCACCATCATCTCCGACGAGATTCACTGCGATCTGGTCTATCCGGGCGCGCAGCACCTGCCCATCGCCGCGCTCTCCCCGGAAGTAGGTGCAGCAACCATCACCCTCATGGCGCCGAGCAAGACGTTCAACATTCCGACGCTCGGCTTCTCGCTCGCAATTATCGAAAACCGGGACCTGCGCAAGGCGTTCCGCCGCGCGATGGGCGACATGGTGCCCCATGTCGGCGCGCTGGCCTACACGGGCGCGCTGGCCGCCTATACCGCGGGTGAGTCCTGGCTGGATGCGTGCATCACTTATCTGGCCGCCAACCGGGACTTCCTCGTGCACTATGTCGCGGAGCACCTACCGGGGATACGCATGTGGTCACCGGAAGCCACCTACCTGGCCTGGCTGGACTGCCGCCAGGCCAACCTGCCGGAAGACCCATACAACTTCTTCCTTAAGCATGCACGGGTAGCGCTGAACGATGGGGCGACATTCGGTGAAGGGGGCGCAGGCTTTGTGCGGCTGAACTTCGGCTGTCCGCGCGCGACGCTGGAGCAGGCGCTGGAGCGCATGCGGGCCGCGCTGGCCGCGCACAACGCAGGCCAGCCGTAGTCGGATCCCAGCCGGACAAAACACGGAGGCGGCATCTGACGCTGCCGCCTCCGTTGTTCTGGTATCCCAGAGAGGATTTGAACCTCTGGCCTCTTCCTCCGCAGGGAAGCGCTCTATCCACTGAGCTACTGGGACATATTCACCCCTCAGGGGGTCAGGCGGGGAGGGAGGGATTTGAACCCTCGAAGGGAGTTTAAGTCTCCCTTACCCACTTAGCAGGCGGGCGCACTCGACCAAGCTATGCGACCTCCCCAAGGTCAATGAACTTGTGCTATTGGCGGAGGGAGAGGGATTCGAACCCCCGGTGACGTTGCCGCCACAACGGTTTTCCTTACCACACTCGCTTTCACGAGCCGCATTGCGTTGTGGTCTGGACCATATCATCACCATCGCAGGTGTCTCGCGTATGGTCTCTGAGGAGCCTGCTCGGATCTTCCAGCTCACTGATCACCCAGCACTTGCGTTGTTCCTGACGAAGTGATTCCCTGAGATTTAGCTGGCCTCTTGACACAATCTCGTCCGCCTGTAGAAAAGCCACCTTGTCCAGTGGTGCGACATAGACGGCCAGGACATCACACTGGGACGGATCGAACTTATGCACAACATTTCCAGTGCGGTTTGAACGTACCGACTTGATGAGCACGGGAAATGCGCCGTGTAATGTCCGACAGGACGTCCCTTTGACCTGAACCCTCAGCAGTCGCTCGTCCTTGTAGACCACCAGATCGAAAGGTCCCTTACCGCTGATTGGCGATAACTTTGGCCTCTGCCAGGCTGCCAAGTTGTGTGCGGAGATCCATCCTGAGCAGTTTCCTGCTGATAACCCACATATCGGCCCGATTGTCACCTTACGGTACGGGCAGCTTTAGGGCTTCCCAGCATATAGCGAGATTCCATCTACCCGTTCAGTTACGGGTAAAGGCTCGAACGTCAAGACCGCCGCCATAAACCACTCGGCCATCCCTCCGCGGGGGGCTCTCCCCACGCACGGTTGGCAGTATAGCACCGTGCGTGGGGTATGTCAAAAAAACGAGGGCCTTGCCCGTTGAGCTCTACCTGATCAGCTCCAGGCCGCCCATATACGGCCGCAGCACATCGGGCACGCGCACCGTCCCGTCCGCCTGCTGGTAGTTCTCCAGCACTGCGATCATCACGCGCGGCAGCGCCAGGCCCGACCCGTTGAGCGTGTGGACATACTCCGGCCGCGCGCCCGGCTCGCGGCGGAAGCGGATGTTCGCGCGTCGCGCCTGGAAGTCCATGAAGTTGCTGCATGAGCTGACCTCGAGCCACTCCTGGCAGCCCGGCGCCCACAGCTCCAGGTCATACTTGGCCGCCGCAGTGAAGCTCAGGTCGCCCGTGCACATCTGGATGACCCGGTAAGGGATGTCTAACCCCCGACAGACGGCCTCTGCATCCGCGATGAGCGTCATCAGCTCGTCCATCGAGGTCTCCGGCCGCACGAACTTCACCATCTCCACCTTGTCGAACTGGTGGCCGCGCTTGATCCCGCGCACATCCCTGCCCGAACTCATCTTCTCGCGGCGGAAACAGGGCGTGTACGCCACATGGTAGATGGGCAACTGCGCGCCATCCAGGATTTCATCCCGGTACAGGTTCGTGACGGGCACTTCCGCCGTCGGGATCCACCAGAAATCTTCCTCCGCGTCGCGGTACAGGTTGTCGCCGAACTTTGGCAGGTTGCCGGTACCGACCAGCACCTCCGCCTTGACCATGTAGGGCGGATAAATCTCGGTGTAGCCCTGCGTCTGCGTGTGCAGGTCGAGCATCCAGGCGATCAGCGCCCGCTGCAACCGTGCGCCCGCCGCCTTCAGCACGTAGAAGCGCGTGCCGCTCAACTTGACCCCGCGGTCGAAGTCCAGAATACCGAGCTGCGTGCCCAGGTCCCAGTGCGGCAGCGGCGCAAAGTCGAACACGCGGGGCGTCCCCTCCGTGCGCACGACGACATTCTCGGTCTCGTCCTTCCCCACAGGCACGCTCGGATCCGGCAGATTCGGGATGCGCAGCATCGCGTCCTGCAGTTCCGCCTCAACCTGCGCCAGTTCTTCGTCCAGTGCCTTGATCTCTTCGCCCACGGCACTCATGCGCGCCTGCAGCGCCTGTCCCTCATCGCGCTTGCCCTCGCGCATGAGCTGGCCGATCTGCTTCGAGCCGCTGTTGCGTTCTGCGCGGAGCACCTCCACGCGCGCCAGGATCTGCCGCCGCCGCTCGTCGAGGTCGAGCGCCCGCTGCACAGGCGCGTCCTCAGCATTCAGCGCAGTCATGGCCGCGAGCACCTTCTCCCGATGTTCCCGCATGTACCTGATATCAAGCATCGCGTCCTCCCCCAACAAATAGCGCCCCTCGTCGTCCGCCCGCCACACAGATGTATGGCAGGCCAGGGACGAGGGGCGCTCGTGGTGCCACCCTGATTCGCCAGGGCCTTCCGGCCGCGGCCTCTTGATCCCGGTAACGGTGGGAACCGGCAGCCCTTACTGATGCGAGCATGGGGCGAGCCCCGTGCGTCATGTTCCTGGCCGCAGCTCAGGAGGGGATTTCAGCGTCCTGGCCCACCGCCTCGCACCGCCCGGCGGCTCTCTGAAGGGTTCAGACGCTTACTCGTCTCCGTCAACGCAGACGCCATGATAGCGCAAGTGACGCGGGACGTCAAACGCGCACGTGAGCCCGAGACTGCACGACTTGCACATGCCGGCGAAAACTCGTATCATCCCGTCCGTCGTCAGTCACCACGACAGGAGCCCGCCATGACCACACCTGCCATCACCCTGCGCCCGCTCACAGAACACGATGCCGGCGCGCTGCGCGACTTCTACAACGGCCTCAGCCCTGCGTCCATCCGCACGTTCCGCCCGCTCGGCCTGAGCACCACTCTGGATGCGTGCGAGAAAATCATGGTTGACGCAACCGCACCGAAAGCGACGCGCTTCGACTTGGGCGCCTGGCAAGGTGACACCCTGGTCGGCTGGGGCTCCGTCAGCGGATTGGACACTGACCGGCCCGAGTTCGGCCTCGGCGTGGCGGATGCCTGGCAGGGCCAGGGGATCGGCAAATCGCTCATCGACGGCGTGCTGGATTATGGGCGAGCGCGCGGCCTGCTGCGCATGTATCTGATTGCCGTCAAGGATAACGCCCGCGCCATCGGGTTGTACAGCAGCCGCGGCTTCGTCCAGTACGGTGAGATGACCGGTGATTGGGACGGCCTGCCCTACGTCAAGATGGTTGTCGACCTTTAAGCTTACATGGGCTACGCAGCCATTGGATCGCCGATCCGGTGCTCGGCGCCGTGTCTCTCACCTCAGCAGTAGCTCAGGCCGCCTCAGACAGCGGTTGGGATTCACGTGCCGCACCGCGCGCCGCTTTCTGGGCCTCCGCCCGACAGCCGGAAGCCGTGATCCACGCCAGCGCCTCGTCGATCGAGTCGGTCAGACGCAGGAGTTGCAGGTCGTCAGGATCGATGGTGGACTCGTTCACCAGCGTCTCGCGCAGGAAGTCCTGCAGTCGCCGCCAGTAATCCGTCCCCATCGCAATGACCGGGAAATCGTAGATCTTGTCGGTCTGCATGAGCGTGAGCGTCTCAAACACCTCATCCAACGTGCCGAAGCCGCCGGGCATCACCACAAAGGCGCAGGAGTACTTGACGAGCATGACCTTGCGGACGAAGAAATGATCGAACTCCATGAAGCGATCCATGTATTCGTTCGCCCCCTGCTCGTGCGGCAGGATAATGTTCGAGCCGAGGCTCAACCCGCCGGCTTCCTTCGCACCTCGATTCGCGGCCTCCATGATGCCAGGCCCGCCGCCCGTCATCACCACATAGCCGGCCTCTGCCAGCCGATGGCCCAGCTCGCGCGCCATCTGGTAGTACGGGTGATCCTCCTTGAATCGGGCCGATCCAAACACGGTGACACACGGGCCATTGAAATCAAAGAATTCGAAGCCGCGTAGCATCTCAAGAAACACGCGGATTGCACTTTCCATGTCGGCGGCACGATCGCGGCGCCCCGAAAGGAAGGCGCGCTCGACGTCCTGTGCGCTCTGCAGCAGCGAGAGCTTTCCAGTTTCGCTTTGAACCGGCAGCTTAACGGGCATGCTATCTCCATGGGTGACTGGGGGTGAGTCCGCATCCTCAGACTCGGCACGAAGCTTGTGCCAGCCCGACCGCCTGCACCTGAGAATGCGGACTCAATGTGGGTAGTTATGGTTAGGCCTGAACCAGCTTGGCATCCAGCGTAATCTCGGTGGCCGCCAATGCCTGTGAGACCGGGCAGCCCTTCTTGGCGCCTTCAGCGATCTGCTGGAACTGCTCGTCGCCGATGCCCGGCACCTGGGCCTCACACTCGAGATGGATGCGGGTGATGCGGAAGCCTGCATCCGTCCTGTTGAGATGAACGTTGGCCACCGTCTGGACATGGTCCGGCGTATAGCCGGCCTTAGCCAGCTCATTGGCAAAAGCCATCGAGAAGCAGCCTGCATGGGCCGCGCCGATCAACTCCTCCGGGTTCGTGCCTGCGCCTTCCTCGAAACGCGAGGAAAACGAATACTGGCCTTCGAATGCTCCGCCACCGAACTTCATGGTGCCGCGACCGCCGCGCAGGTCACCGTGCCACACAGCCTCTGCCTTGCGTACCGCCATTTTATGCCTCCTGCAACAGAATTGTACCGACGATGCCCCGATTATAGCGGCGGCACAACTAATGACAGTTACCCCGAATACGTTCCACTGCTTGCGCAAAAACACGCGCTTGCTGCGGGTCCGCGAACACGGACGCGCCGCCAAACAACTGGATGCCCCACCCCGGATCCGGCGCAGTCGCGACAGCCAGCAGGCTTTCCGGAAAGTCGAGCACGTCCAGGATGAGCTGGACCTTCCTGTCGGCAGGCACAAACTTCGGAGCTTCTGCCAGAAACTCGGCGCCCCACGCCGGGCCGCGGCCGCTCTTCTGCGCATAGATGAGCGGGGTGAACACATCGATGGCCGGCGCGAGCAGCGCATAATCCTGGGCGAAGATGCGCGTTAACGCACCGTCGAACTCGTCCGGCGTCCAGGGGCACATATACGCGCCGACAATGCACTCCGGTAGATGCTGGCGGATAAGGCTTGCGTAGTGTCTGGCAAAGCCGGCAATCCGCTCGCACTTATGCCGAGTCCACGCATCAGCCGAGCGACTCAGGATCTCGGCTGGCGTTTCTGCGTCGATGCCCGTGCTCTCGCAGAACTCTGCGATGCAGGCCGGACAGAAGCAGCTCTCCTGCAGATCAGGCTCAGGCGTCTCGAACCACCCGGCGTAGGTCAGGTAATCGAGCCAGATGCCCGCCGGTCGGAACTCGCGCAGGCCGTCGAGCAGGTGCGCCTCGGTCTCTGCCAGGAAGTCCTGCTGCGAGAGGCAGACGCCCTGGACGAGGCTGCCGTACCGGATGGGCCGGCCATCGACGCCCGTAGGGATCAGCTCGGGCCGCGCAGCGAAATCTGCCCGGAAGGTCTTGAACTCGACGCAGGCTGCAATATCATGCCGCGCAGCAGCCTCGAACGCCGCCGGATCGAAACCATGAAACCAGAGTGCGTTGGCGCCGTACTCTGCCAGCCGCGCGATGTGTGGCAACGAACTGCTGCCGTAGGGGCCGAAAAGGGGTTCCACATCATCACCTCATGTACTCAGGATTCGATATAGTGTCACACAAAAGCCCTGTTTTGCAAACCAAAGTTCAACGCCGGTCGATATCATCTGTGGTATACTGATTGACAATTCTTCGGACCCGACATTGACTATGAGGACGCGCATGGACGATCCCACCACCGATGCCCTTCCAGCGCCGGCTGTTGACCTCCCGCCACAGCCGCGCCATAAACGCCTCGCAAAAATCGGACTGATCATCCTGACAGTGCTGTGGGGACTCCTGTTGATCCCGGCCGTCCTGTTCGCGTTGATGTCGCCCTTTGCGTTCGACAGCGGTACGACGCCGGAGGCGTGGCGGGTCTTCTATCTGATGATCAGCTTTCCATTCGTGCTGGTCGGCTCGGTCATCTTCGGCTGGGTGTTGTATGCAATCAGGCTGTACCTGCCTGCCTTCCTGGCGGCGCTGCTGCCGGTGATCATCTTCCTTGTGTATGCCTTCACTGTGGGGTGATATGCAACCATCTCTTTATACATTGACGGAGTCCGCACTGGCTGCGATTCCTTCCCCCGCCCTGCTGGTCTTCGCGCCGCTCCTAGAGCGCAACCTCCAGGCGATGCTCCATCTTGCAGGCACGCCCGACCGGCTCCGCCCGCACTGCAAGACCCACAAGACGCGCGATATCGCGCGCCTGCTGCTGGAGCGCGGCGTCCTGCGCCACAAGGCAGCGACGGTGCGCGAGGCCGCGATGTGCCTCGAAGCGGGAGCGCGCGACGTGGTGCTCGCCTACCAGCTCGTCGGCCCCCTGCTCGGTCAGTTCGCAGCGCTGGCAGCCCAATACCCTGACGCCCGCCTGTCCGCGCTGGTGGATAACGAACGATCAGCACGCCAGCTTGCGGAGGCTGCGACCGCACACGGCGTGACCATCGGAGCGCTGGTGGACCTGGACACCGGATTGCACCGTACGGGTCTGCCCGTGGGTGACGCCGCGGCCGCACTCTACCGCAACGTGGCAGAGCTGCCGGGGCTGCTCCCCGCAGGCCTACAGGTATACGACTCGCAGAACCGGAACCCCGATCCTGCGGAACGCCGTGCAGCCGTCCGCACGACCATCGAACCGGTGCTGACCTTCGCAGCAGAGTTGGAGCGGGTTGGCCTACCCGTGCCGGAGATCTTGTGCGGGGGCAGCGGCACGTTCCCCTGCTACGCCGAACTCGCCCGCGAGACAAACGCAGCCATCACCTGCTCGCCGGGCACAACCGTGTTCTGGGACCACGGCTATAGCCAAACCCTGCCCGACCTGAATGCGCACTTCACGCCGGCCGCACTGCTGTTGAGCCGGGTGGTCAGCCGGCCCACCCCGCAGCATGTCACACTCGACCTGGGCAGCAAGGGAATTGCATCCGATCCGCCGCTTGGCCGCCGCGGGCTGATCCTCGGTCTGGAGGATGCGGTCACCGTATTGCACAACGAGGAGCACTGGACCGTCACCTCGGAACACGCGGGCGCGCTGCGGGTCGGGGATCCGGCGCTGGTCATCCCAACCCACGTCTGCCCGAATGCGAACCTGTATCCGCTCATCTACGTGATGGATAAGAACGGTGAACTGGCCGCGCGCTGGGAGGTCGTCGCCCGGCAGCGCGCGCTCGTACTGTAAACAGGCGCAAGGAGAGAATATGTCACGTATTGCTGAACGTCTGAAGGAACTGGGGATTGAACTGCCGCCCGTGCCGCCGCCGGGCGGCAACTACGTACCTGCGGTGCAGACAGGCAACCTGCTCTACACCTCCGGCAACGTGCCGCACGGCGCGGCGCAGCCGAAGGGCCGGGTGGGTGCGGACCTGACCGTGGAAGAGGGCTATGCCGCCGCACGCCAATGCGCGCTGAACTGTCTTGCAGGCGCACAGTCGGTCATCGGCGATCTGGACCGCATCAGCCGGGTGGTGAAGGTCTTGGGCTTCGTCAACGCCGCGCCAGACTTCGACGCCTTCCCGAAGGTCATCAACGGCGCATCCGATGTGCTGGTCGAGGTCTTTGGCGATGCCGGCCGCCATGCACGCTCGGCGGTAGGGCTGAACGTCCCCTACAACTTCGCCGCCGAAGTGGAGATCATCTTCGAGCTGCGCCCGTAAGGGTGCTGGATAATCCGAAGGTAGGGCTACAGCCTATGCGGCGGCCATTTCCTGGCCTCGCGGGCTGTAGGCCCTCAGCCTATTGTAATCCTGAATACATGCATAGCAGCATAGACGACGTATAATATTAGCTTGTTGTCTGCTCCCAAACGGGGAGCCTGGGCTGAGAGTGCGACTTGGCTCATAGTACAGCCAAGGAGATTCTCAGTGACCTTTTCAGTGTTCAAACTGTCCCCGCGCCTGACGGCCGGGGTCCATGCAGCCGGCTATCAAGAGCCGACCCCCATCCAGCGCGACGCGATTCCGCCCATCATGGCCGGTCGCGACGTGGTTGGCCTCGCGCAGACCGGAACCGGCAAGACCGCCGCCTTTGCCCTGCCCATCCTGCAACGCCTGGAGAACGGCCCGCGCAAGCGGGTGCGTGCCCTGGTCGTCGCGCCCACGCGCGAGCTGGCCGAACAAATTCACCAGTCGTTCATTGGTCTGGGCCGGCAGACGCGGCTGCGCAGCACCGCCATCTACGGCGGCGTCGGCATGATGCCGCAGATCAACGCGCTCCGTAGCGGCGTTGAGATCGTGGTCGCGTGTCCCGGTCGCCTGCTCGATCTGATGCGCCAGGGCCATGTGGACCTGTCCCACGTCGAAGTGCTCGTGCTCGACGAGGCCGACCACATGTTTGACATGGGCTTCCTGCCCGATGTGCGGCGCATCGTCGCTGCCACGCCTGCACAGCGCCAGACCCTGCTCTTCTCGGCCACTATGCCGCCCGACATCCGCAAGCTGGCCGATGAGGTATTGCACGATCCGGTTTCCATTCAGGTCGGCCAGAGCCGGCCGGTCGAGACCGTATCCCATGCCGTCTATCCGGTGCCGCAACATCTCAAGACGCCGCTTCTGATGGAGCTGCTGGCCCAGACAGGCGACAGCCCCGTGCTGGTCTTTACCCGCACGAAGCATCGCGCCAAGCGCGTCGCTGAACAACTGGTGAAGGCGGGTTTCCGCGCAACCTCACTGCAGGGCAACCTGTCACAGACGCGGCGGCAGGAGGCCCTTGACGGCTTCCGCACCGGCAGCTACCGCATCCTGGTGGCAACGGATATTGCCGCGCGCGGGATCGACGTGACGGGCATCTCGCACGTCATTAACTACGACATGCCGGATACCACCGACGCATACACGCACCGGATCGGGCGCACGGGCCGTGCGGAGCGAACCGGCGAGGCGTTCACGCTGATCACCAGTGACGACACCTTTGCCGTGCGCGATGTGGAGAAGGTCCTGGGGTATAAGATCGAGCGCCGCAAGCTGGCGGAGTTCGACTATGCGCCGCCTGCGCCGGCCCGCGACCACGAGTTCGACCGCGCGCCCCGGCCTCAGCCCGTCCGCCGCGCGGAGTCGCCGCGGCCGCCAACGAATACGGCCACGAATCAACGAATCCCGGTACGGAACGACCCTTCGCGGATTCGTTCCGGTATACGCTAACGCCGAAGCAACCGGGTTAGTGCGCGCAGCCGCCAACGAATACGGCCACGAATCAACGAATTGCCGTGAGGAACGAGCATTCGTTCATTCGTTCCGCTATTCGTTGACGACCGCGCCGCTGCCCTGCGCGTGCCGGAACTGCGTCTCGTATAGCTGCGCGTACAACCCGCCGCGCGCAAGCAGCTCGACATGCGTCCCGCGTTCCACAAGCTGTCCCCGGTCGATGACCAGGATCACATCCGCCGCCAGAACCGTGCTCAAGCGGTGTGCGATAACCAGCGATGTGCGACCCTGCATGATGCGCTCCAGCGCCTGCTGGATGAGCGCCTCCGACTGGCTGTCGAGCGACGACGTCGCCTCATCCAGTACCAGGATGCGCGGATCCTTGAGAATGACGCGCGCAATCGCAACCCGCTGTTTTTCCCCGCCGGACAGCCGGTACCCCCGATTGCCCACCACCGTGTCATACCCATCGGGTAACCCTGCAATGAAATGATGGATATTGGCCGCGCGGCAGGCTGCCTCAATCTCTGCATCCGTGGCATCCGGCCGCGCATAGAGGAGGTTCGCCCGGATGGTATCGTTGAATAGATAGGTCTCTTGCGTCACCATGCCGATTTGCGATGAGAGGGTGTCCAGCGTCAGGTCGCGCAGATCGTAGCCATCGATCGCGATTCGCCCGCTCGTCGGATCATAGAGGCGGGGCAGCAGATAGGTGATCGTGGTCTTGCCTGCACCGCTCGGCCCAACCAGCGCGGCCAGTTGGCCCGGCCGCACGTCGAACGTGATGTTGCGCAGCGCCCAGCGCGGGCCGGTGTCAGCGGCAGCCTCAGCCTTGGCGCCATCCCCGTTGCCAGCGCGCGCGGCCGCGCCCTTCCTCTCCAGCTTGCCGGCCTCCTGCGACAAGGGCACGTTCGCATTACGACCGCCCCAGCCAAAGCGCTCGACCTCACTCAGTCCCGGTGCAGCCCCACCGGGCGCGCTCTCGCCAGGCTCATAGCTAAACGACACATCTTCGAATCGCACTGCGCCCTGCACCGACTCCAGCCGCACCGCGCCGGACCGTTCATTGATCTCGACTGGCAGGTCGAGTACTTCGAAAACGCGCTCGAAGCTGACCAGCGATGTCGCCAGGTCCATGCGCGCATTAGTCAGCGCGGACAGCGGGCCGTAGAGCATCCCCAGATAAGCCGTAAACGCGACGATCGTGCCGATGGTGAACCCCTGCTCACGCAATACCAGCAACCCGCCCACGTAGAATACAATGACGGTGCCGATGGCGCTGATGAGGCTGACGGTCAGCCAGAACCAGCGCATCATGAACGCCACCCGGATGCCCGCCCCGCGCACGCGCTGCGCACGCGTGCGAAAACGCCCGACCTCCGTCCCTGAGCGGCCAAACAGCTTGACGAGCAGCGCGCCGCTGACGTTGAGCGTCTCGTTCATCATCGCGTTCATCTCAGCGTTGAGCGTCATCTGTTCGCGCACGATCGCCCGCAGCCGCCGGCCCAGCAGCCGCGCAGGAATCAGGAACAGAGGCAGCACAGCAATCGCCAGCAGGGTCAGCCGCCACTCCAGCCGCAGCATGATCGCCAGGGTACTGACGAGCGTGACCACATTGGTGAAAAGATCAGGGATCGTTCCGGCCACGGCCCGCTGCGCACCGACCACGTCATTGTTAAGACGGGAGATGAGTTCGCCGGTCTTAGTGTTGGTGAAGAAGCGCAGCGACATGCGGTGTAAATGCGCGAACAGCCCCGTGCGGAGGTCCGCAATGACGCCCTCACCTACCGACGACCCCAGGTAGCGATGCACTACCCCCAACAGGCCATTCACCAGCGGCACGGCCAGCATGCCGAACGCCAGCAGCCCCAACCGGTGGAAGTCGCGCTGCGGCAGCGCCCGGTCGATCAGGTCGCGCGTCAGCAGCGGCGGCACCAATCCCAGCAGGGTCGTAAACAGGATCAGCGCCAGCATCCCGGCAATCTGCCCGGTATAGGGGCGCGCATATTCGAACGCACGCTTGATGAGCGCCCAGCTTACTGCCGGGCGATCCTGTTTTTCATCATAGCGGATCAGCGTCCACCAGCCACCATCGTGCATTGTCGGCTCCCACTCCTTCACAGATTCGACGCCTATCATACCACTGCCCACTCAAATCGCGATTTCCATGACCCAGCTTCTTGTCATGCCTCGAGCTTTGGAGTATCATAGAGCCGCAAAGCGCGGGCCTTCACAACAGGCCCCACCCATACCTATCGTCCATCCATCCAAAGGAGAACGTGGCGATGCACAAAAAGCTGTTCATCCCGGGCCCAACCGAAGTCAGCGACGAAATCCTGCAGGCCATGGCCACCCCGATGATCGGCCACCGTTCGTCGGCCTATGCCGAATTGCACCAGGCCGTTGAAGCCAAACTCAAAAAGCTGCTAAACGCCGAGCGCCGGGTCTTTCTCTTCAGTTCCTCCTCCACTGGCGTCATGGAAGGCGCGATCCGCAATGCCGTCGGCAAAAAGGTGCTCAACACCCTTAACGGGGAATTCTCCCGGCGCTGGTGGGAGATCGCGAAGAGCTGCGGTGTGGAGACCGAGACTATCGAGGTCGAACCGGGCAAGGCCATCACGCCTGAATCGGTCGACGCGGCCCTGGCGCAGGGTGGATTCGACACCCTCTGCCTGACCTACAACGAGACTTCCACGGGCATCCTCGGGCCCCTCGCGGATACGGCCCGCCTCGTGCGCGAGCAATACCCCGACATCATCATCATGGTCGATGCCGTGAGCTGCATGGCCGGAACGCCCATCGATTTCGACGGCTGGGGATTGGACGTCTGCCTCGCAGGCGTGCAAAAGTGCTTTGCCCTGCCCCCCGGGCTCACCGTCTGCGCGGTGAGCGAACGTGCGCTCCAGCGGGCGGCCACCATCCCGCACCGCGGCTACTACTTCGACTTCCTCGACAACGAGAAGTTCGCAGCCAAGTTCAACACCCCGGCCACCCCGGCCATCAGCTTGATCTACGCACTGGACAAGCAGATGGACCGCATGTTTGAGGAAGGGCTGGAAAACCGCTACGCGCGCCACCTCGCCATGGCCGACCACTGCCGCACATGGGGCCGTACCCGCTTCAGCCTGTACGGAGACGAGCGCTACCTGTCGCCCACCATCACCCACATCACCAATCCGGGCTTCGATTTCAGCGCGCTCAACAAGGAACTGGGCAAGCGCGGTGCGCAGATTTCCGACGGCTACGGCCCGTTCAAGGGCAAGACCTTCCGCATCGGCCACATGGGTGACCTGACCCTGGCCGACGTCCAGTGGTTAACTGCGCAGATTGACGACATCGTCAAAGCCAATTGAAGATGAAAGATTGCAGATTGAAGATCGAGATGGGTGCAACCCCGGTGAGGCATCTTTCAACTGCGATCTTTATTCATTAGGAAGGGACTGTGCTCATGAAGGTACTCGTCTGTGATTCAATATCATCGCGCGCGGTAGAGCGCATGCGGAAAGCCGGCCTCGACGTGGATGTGCGCGACAAGATTACCCCCGAGGAATTGCTCGGCGCCATTCCGGAGTACGATGCCATGGTAGTGCGCAGCCGGACGAAGGTGCGCAAGCCGGTCCTGGATGCTGCCACCAACCTGAAGGTCATCGTGCGTGGTGGTGTCGGCGTGGACAATATCGACGTGGACTATGCACAGGCCCAAGGCGTCAAGGTCCTCAATACGCCAGGGGCCAGCACACACGCAGTCGCGGAGCTTGCCATCGCGTACATCTTCGCCCTGGCTCGCCCCATCGTGCAGGCCACCGCATCGCTGCGCGACGGCCTGTGGGAGAAGGCGAAGTTCGAAGGCATCGAGGTCGCGGGCAAGGTCATCGGCGTCATCGGCATGGGTCGCATCGGCACGGCAGTCGCGCAGCGCGCGGCCGCGCTGGGCATGCTGGTCCTCGGCTATGACAGCCAGACCGTCGGCCCGGCACCCTACATGCACATGGTCGAGTTGGACGAGCTGTACGCCCGCTCGGACTTCATCAGCCTGCACATCCCGCTCACCGAATCGTCCAAGCATATGATCAATGCCGCCACATTTGCCAGAATGAAGAAGGGCGTCCGTATTGTAGACTGCGCACGCGGCGGCGTCCTGGATGAGACGGCCCTCTACGATGCCATTGTCTCCGGCCAGGTCGCGGGCGCAGCCCTCGACGTCTTTGAGACCGAGCCGCTGAACGACCGGCGGCTGTTCGAGTTGCCCCAGGTCATCGGCTCGCCGCATATCGGCGCGAGCACGCATGAAGCCACCGCGCGCATCGGAGATGAGGTTGCTGACCTGCTGATCGGCGCCAGCCAGGAAGCCCGCGAATGACCCGTCGTCCCATCGGCGCGATCGTACCGAAGGTGCTGCTGCCGCGTCCCGGCGTGGACCTGCACAAGTGGGCCGTCATCGCCTGCGATCAGTTCACCTCCGAGCCAGAGTATTGGCAGGCGGTCGCTGACGAGGTCGGTGACGCGCCTTCAACCCTGCACCTGATCCTGCCCGAAGCGTACCTGGACACGCCCGAAGAAGCACGCCGCGTGCGCTCGATCAAGGCCGCCATGCAGGACTACCTGCAACAAGGGCTTTTTGTCGAGCATGAGGGACTGATCCTCGTCGAACGGGAGGCCGGCGGCAAAACCCGACACGGTATCATGCTGGCGCTCGACCTCGACGCGTATGACTATAGCCGGGGCGCGGCCAGCCTGATCCGGGCAACGGAAGGCACGATCCTGGAGCGCATCCCGCCGCGCATCCGCATCCGCGACGGCGCGCCGCTGGAGTTGCCCCACATCCTCGTCCTGATCGATGATCCAGGCCGCACCGTCATCGAGCCGCTGGTGGCAACGCGCGACCGGCTGCGGCCCTTGTACGACACCGAGCTGATGCTCGGCAGCGGCCACCTGCGCGGGTTCCTGGCGGACGATCCCGCCCTGACCGGCCAGGCGCTTGGTGCATTGGCAGCACTGGCTGATCCGGCGGCGTTCGCCGTGAAATACGATCTGCCGCCCTCCACGCCAGTGCTCCTCTTCGCAATGGGCGACGGCAATCACTCGCTCGCGACGGCCAAGACAATCTGGGAGCAGCTCAAATCCGGGGTCGGGCGCGACCACCCGGCGCGCTATGCGCTGGTCGAGGTGGAGAACATCCACGATGCAGGACTGACCTTCGAGCCCATCCTGCGCGTCCTGTTCGATGTGCGCGGTGACCTCGCAGCCGCCCTGGCCGCCTACTACGGCGCGCGCTATCGCCTGACCCCCTGCGCCACCGTGGACGAGATGGTAGCAACGGTGGACGGGCAGGCCGCTGCGCACGAACACAAGATCGGCATGATCCTGCCCGGCGGTTACGCCGTTATCTCCGTGGCCGACCCACCCGCTAACCTGCCCGTAGGCACGCTTCAGCTCTTCCTCGATGACCTGGGGCGCCACGTCGGCTTCGGCAAGATGGACTACGTGCATGGCATTGAGGTGGCTGTGCGGCTTGGCGCGCAGCCGGGCAACGCAGGATTCTACCTGCCAGCCATTGCCAAGAATGACTTCTTCAAGACGGTCATCGTGGACGGTGCGCTGCCGCGCAAAACCTTCTCCATGGGCGAAGCCAGGGAGAAACGCTTCTACATGGAGGCACGGCAGATTGCCGCGTAAGCGGAACCGGCCGGAACCCCGCCTCAGCCGCATCCCCCAGGTTCGGCCACAGATGGGTGTTCCAGAGCAAAAGACTTGTCCGTAGCGTTGCAGTTGGTGTCAGTCACTTATTCACTTCAGGAGGTCGGCAATGTCCCAGTCCCGGCGCCGCATGGCGCACTCGTTGAACCTGTTGTTGGCAGTAGTGTTCGTCTTCTCCCTCGTAGCCGTACCGGCATCAGCCGCGCCGGTCGCCCAGGGCACCGATGAAGTCACCATCACGATCCTGCACAACAACGACTTTCACGGCAACCTGGAGCTGGCGGGCAGCAATCCCGGCATCGCCCGGCTCGGCAAGGCCATCAAGGATGTCCGCACCGAGGTCGGCGCGGAGAATGTCATCCTGTTGGATGTCGGCGACAACATGCAGGGCTCACTGCTCTCGAACCTGTTCAAGGGCAAGCCCACCATCGATCTCTTCAATTACCTGGGCTACCAGGCCACCACCTTCGGCAACCACGAATTTGACTGGGGCCAGCAGGTGCTGCAAGAGCGCATCGCCGAGGCTGACTTCCCGTACGTCACAGCCAACGTCGTCGTAAATGACACGGGCAACTGTGCAACCGCCGGCTGGACGACGCCCACCTGGGCCGAGCCGTTTACCACCATCACAGCCGGTCATACCGGCAACGAGGTAAAGGTCGGCGTGATCGGCGTCACGACGCCCGAGACGCCCTACATCACCATCGCCAGCGCAACCGAGGGTCTCTGCTTCAAGGACCCAGCTGAGTCTATCATCCACCATTACGATGCGATGAAGGCCGCGGGCGCCCAGGTTATCGTCGTGCTGAGCCACCTCGGCTACACCGATGGCGGCTACGGCTACGGCTTTGTTGTCTACGGCGACCAGACGCTGGCGAAGAAGCTGGTGGCCGCGGGCAAGAAGCCCGACATCATCCTCGGCGGCCACAGCCACACCGATCTCGCAGCCGCGACCATCGTCGACGGCGTGCCTGTCGTGCAGGCCCACTATGCGGGCCGCAAGCTGGGCCGCGCGACCGTAACTGTCAACAAGACGACCGGCGCAGTCTCCGTCGCCTGGCAGCGCATCGTCCTCAGCGCAAGCAGCCCGGAGGATCCGGACACGAAGGCCCGCGTCGAGATGTGGACGAACGACCCGTGGTATCAGGGCGAAATCAACCGGGTCGTCGGCTACACCAACGTGGACCTGGTCCGTAACTACAATGGCGACTCGACGATGGGCGCGTTCGTCAACGATGCCATCTACAATGACCTGAACACCGATGCCGTGCCTGAGAACGATGTCGACATCGTTTTCAACAACCCGGGTGGCCTGCGCAACGACATCCTGACGGGTGGCGTCGCACCCTTCACCTTGACGCACGGCCTCCTGTTCAACGTCCTGCCCTTCGGCAACCAGACCGTCGTCGGCACCATGACCGGCGCGGAAATCCTGGATATCCTGAACCAGAGCGCCACCCTATTCAAGGGGGCCATTCAGGTCGCCGGCATCCGCTACATCTTCTACAACTACACCGACAGCCTGCCTGGCCCGCAGCCGTGGGCGTGGGGCGCCTACGGTGTCATGGTCAAGAACCGCGCAACCGGCCACTGGCGGCAACTGGATGTCAACAAGACCTACAAGGTCGCCACAAACGAGTTCCTTGCGCCCGCAGGCCAGGACGGGTTCCTCGGCTTCAAGTACCTGAAGAACAACACCTACTGGGGCGACATGCTGGACGGCGTCGAGCGGTGGGTCAGCAAGACCTACACGCAGGCCAACCCGTACGATGCCCGGCTGGATGGCCGCATTGCCCGTAACGGGACCGCCACCGGCGGCTCGGTTGTGCCGGTCACGCTGCTGCACCACAATGACTCCCACGGCAACCTGTACAAGGGCCGCTACGTGGGCTACACCCAGCTTGCCACGCTCATCAAGCAAGAACGGGCCCACAACCCGCAGCGCACCCTGCTCATCAACACCGGCGACCAGATTCAGGGCGACGCGATGATGTACTACTACAAGAGCGCGCCCTTTGGCTACGGCGCGGATGGCACGCCGCTGCCTCCCGCCCTGCACCTGCACCCGATGATGGCCGTGATGAACTACATGAACTACGCGGCCTGGACGTTGGGCAACCATGAATTCAACTTCGGCAAGGACGTCTTCGTCGGCGTGCTCAGCCAATCCAACGCGCCGGTCATGCAGGCCAACATCAAGGATACGGGCGAGTACGGTCTGGCAGACGTCCCCGTGAAGGCCTACACCATGGTCCGGCTGCCCGCGCCGTCCTTCCGCAAGCGCATGGACATCGCGCTGCTCGGCATCGGCAACCACCGCATCCCGAACTATGAGCTCCCCAGCAACATCCCGGGGCTGACCTTCCTCGATCCCATCGAGACAGCCAAGATCTATGCACCGCAGTTGCAGCGGGCGGCGGACGCCGTGGTGGCCGTCACCCACATCGGTTTCACTTCGAATCCCAAGAGCGTCGAGGTGGACACGAAGGTTGACACGAACCTGGCCGCCCAGGCCACCGGTATCGACGTCATCCTCGGTGGCCACAGCCACACCGATCCCACGAAGCAGACCGATGCCTCGGGCGACTACAAGTACCTGCCGGCGATCGTCGGTGCGCCCGATGGGACGCCGGTCCTCATCAATCACGCCTACCGCTACAACAACTACCTCGGCCAGGTCGTCATGGGCCTGCTGCCCACCGCAGCCGGCAACTGGCGCGTCATGAGCCGCGCGGGCCGCTACCAGGCCGTGACGATGAGCACCCCGGAAGACCCCGAGGTCAAGGCGATTGTCGACCCATACGTGGCCGCACTCGACGCCTACACCCAGACGGTCATCGGCCAGACGACAGTCCCGCTGGATGCGCTGCAAGGCTACACACAGGAGACGAACGCCGCGAATATGCAGGCGGATGCCTCCGTCTGGGAGCTCACCCGCAACGGGCAGACGGTGGACTTCCACCTGTCCGGCGCGATGAGCAACCGCAAGGTAGCTGACGCTGCGACGCCCGCGAGCCCCGTAACTCTCAAGGTGAATGACATGTTCACCCTGATGCCCTACGAGAACTCGCTGCTCGTCATCCAGATGAACGGCCCGCAGCTCAAGGCCATCCTCGAACGCGCCTACCGCAACTACTACTACTACAAGTATGTCCCCGGCTTCGGCGGCTACTCGCACTACACGACCTGCATGCTGACGACCAACCAGGGCGTGCAGATCACGTACAACGATACGGCCCCCGCGCTGCCGGATGGCAACAACGTCGTCTCGCTGACGGTCAACGGCGTGCCCGTCGACTTCAGCGATGCGACCAAGCTCTACAATGTCTCGACGGTCAACTACCTGGCCGCCGGGTCGTGCAACTTCAACGACGCCGGGCAGACCCTCTGGCCGCTGGCGCAGACCGTCGCTGACACGCAGCTCTACGTCCGCGATGCAGTCATCGCCTACATCAAGGCCCAGACCGATGCTATCGCGCCCGCCATCGAAGGCCGGTTGGTGTTCAACACTCCCGGTGGCGTCGCGGCGGCCGCGGCACCGGCTGTCGAGCCCGTGTGGCAGCTCGAGTTCATCCAGCCTGAGTTCGTGACTGTCTCGCCTGACGTGCCGGACGAAGACTTACTGAACCTCGACTGGACCTACACACCCGCGAACTGACGCGTTGGCGTCGCAGATGACCTGCCTGCGCAAGTCATCTGCGACGCCCTCACAACGAATACTGGCCCGTGCGTTGCACGTTGGAGGTTGACTCTGGCGTGCAACGCATTTTCATATCCCTGCGGCTGCTGCAACCGGAAACCTCTTTGAAGCGTACTAACATTTGTGCTATACTTGCATCAGTTCAAACCCGTGCCGGTGGGTCATCATCATGTTCATCTCGACCTTACTCATCATCCTGGGCATCGTGGTCAGCCTCGTCATCGTGTTCGCCTTGAACGCCCCTGTGGAACTCCTGGCCTGGTGGACGGGTCGCGCGCGCTGCCGGTCGGCGGCCCGCACGCCTATCGATGCGGACGTGCGCGCCGGGTCAGACGCAAGACGTCCAGTGGCGGACCACTACATTGTGTACCTGAGCGGCGTCGGCCGGTCCAGCGGGGAAGAGCGCGTCGAAAAAGAGGAAAACTTCCTCAACATGGTCGAGACCGCGCTGCCGGGCTTCGTCATGGTGCGCGACGTCTTCCCCTACTCCGTCAGTAACACGCCTCTGACCGAGATGCGCCCCCTGCAGGCCATGTGGCGGGGTATTCCACGACTGGCGCGCCGCAGCCGTCGCCTGATGATCTTCTACCACATCATCTTCTTCCGGAACCTCTTACAGGTGCTCGTCTCGCGCGATACCCGTTATGGCCGGGCGTACTCCTATGGCATCGCCAAGGAGATGCTGCGCGGCCTGCTGCGCCACGGCTACCGACTCGACCAGCCGCGGCCTGTCACCGTACTCTGCATCAGCGGCGGCGGGCAGACATCGCAGGCCGCGGCGCCGTATCTGCGCGCGTGGCTCGGCGCGCCCATCCGCATCATCTCCGTTGGCAGTGTGCTGGCCGACGACGAAGGCACCCTTGACGTGGAGCACATCTACCATCTCTCAGGCAGCCAGGATGCCACTCAATACCTGGGACGGCTGCTCACGCCCGGCTTCTGGCCGGTCTTTCCCAATTCAGCCTGGCATCGCTTCGTGCGGGCAGGTCGCTACACGGAGATTCCGATCGGGCCGATGCACCATATGGGCTACGGCGACTATTTCAGCCGCTCGGTCAAGCTGGCCGACGGCACGCCATTCGTGCGCAAGACGGCCGATGTCGTGATCCACTTGCTCAAGGAAAATGCCCGGCTGCGCCCCGGCCTCGCTGGCGAGCGTAGCACAGCGGGCCCGCGTCTGAGCTTCAACACAGGGCACGGCTTTGCAGAGCAGCCGGAGCAGGCCAACATGCCCCTGCAAACGGTTGCCGTTCACATGCAGGGGAGGGGTAAGCCGTGAGCCATCCCTATGTCATCCTGGGTCTGGCCGCACTCTCCTTCGCCCTGGGACAGAGCGGGCCACTAATCATGCGCCGGCCCGGCATCCTCCGATTTGCCTGGGGGCTGTTGCTCCAAGCTGCGCTGTTCGTCGGCGAACGCGCAACTTGGGCGCTCTTCGCTTGGCTGCTCGGCACCGCGGCCACGGACTTTGTGGCCTCATTCGGGGATCTGTTCACCATTATCTGCCTGGGCAGCCTGCCGTTATTGTTCGCCGGCATCAGCTTTGCTCCGCACCTGGGACCGCCCTTCATGGGCATCTTTTATGTCATCTCCTTCTTCGATGTCGCGGGCCGAGCCAGCGCGACGTTTGCCGTCCGGCCCCTCCCCGTGATTCTGTGGTTAGGGGTGAGTTGGCTGGCTGCGCTGCTCGCAGTGTGGGCGGCCCGGCGGGTTGCGCGCGAGTTGAGCGCGCGCAGCAGGCTCGACCCGCTGCGCGACGTCCGACCCTACACGACCGCCGAGATTCTGGCCACCATGCCGGGGGTACAGCCCCGCGGCCCTCAGAAAGCCCCCATCCAGCGATGAAACTCGGCATCCACAGCTACCTGTTCACTGCTGGCTGGTCGGATACCGACCTCCCCGTGCTGACCGTCTGCCGCGACCTGGGCGCGACCTGCTTCGAAATCGCCATCGGTGACGACGTGGACTTCACCATCCACCGCACGCGCCAGGCTGCAGAGGCGTTGGAATTGGAGTTGATTGCCAGTCCGGGCGGACTGTGGCCGAGCGAATGCGACCTGTCCGCCGATGATCCGGCCGACCGCGCGCGCGGCCTGGCCTGGCACTGTCGCCAGGTGGATGTCGCGCGCGAATTGGGCGCGACCGCATATACCGGCGCGCTGTATGGGCATCCGGGCACAGTCAAGCGCCGGCAACCGCCCGCCGGTGAGCTCGCCTGGACGGCCGAGGGCCTTCACCGGCTGGCGGACTATGCCGTGCGGCGCGGCATTACCATTGTGCTGGAGCCGATGAGCCGGTTTCGCACGCATCTCGCCAACACACCGCAGCAAGTCATGGCCCTGATTGCCCTGGCCGGGCACCCGAACCTGCGTGTTCTCATCGATACCTTCCACGCCGTCACCGAGCTGCGCGACTACGGCGCAGCAGTCCGCGCTTGTACGGACCGCCTGTGGGGGCTGCACGCCTGCGAGAACGATCGCGGCGCGCCGGGCGGCGGCCTGGTGCCCTGGGCCGATATCTTCACTGCCCTGCGCGATATCAGCTTCGACGGCTACCTGATCCTCGAAACCTACAATACCTCGCTGGGCGACTTCGCCGTGCGCCGCGGGGTCTTCCGCGACCTCTGCCCCGACGGTGCGGCCTTCACGCGCGCCGGTTTCGCATTTCTCCGCGCGCAGTTGGCGAGCTACGGCCTGCCTGCTCCGGAAGGGCTCCCGGATAATGTGGGCGAAACATCCTGAGCAGAGGCCGCCACCGGCAGCGGATGCAGTCGAAGGATGCCCCACTGGCAGCGACTCATGGAATTCCTCGCGATGCACGCACAACGCTGCATTCTTCACGATGTAGTGGTATACTGCGCCCGACACCTGTCGCACGCGTGAGGAGGGACATGGAGTATGGCCGAGAAGTCGTTGGGGTATGTCGAGCTGGAATGGACCTGTCCCAGTTGTAACACCCGCAACCCTGGCACGGCGCAGAAGTGCAAGCAGTGCGGCGCGCCGATGCCGGAGGACGTCAAATTCGAGCAGGCCGCCGAAGAAAAGATCACCAACGAAGAAGCTGTGGTCGAGGCGGTCAAGGCCGGGCCGGATATCTACTGCGCCTACTGCGGCACGCGCAATGCATCGACAGCCAAATCCTGCCGCCAGTGCGGTGCGCTACTGGCCGAAGGCACCGCCCGCTCAGCCGGCGGCGTGCTCGGCGGACTGCGCGACCGGCCGGCGCCGCCGCAGAAGTGTCCCTCGTGCGGCACCGAGAATGCCGCGATCGCGCTCAAGTGCAGCAACTGCGGCTCGCCCCTCGGCAAGGCGGTCCCGGCAACCCCACCGCCGCCGGTGACAGCCGCACGCCCCGCTGGCATGGGCATCCTGCCCCTGATCCTCCTGGGCATCCTCGTGCTGCTGGGCGTCTTCTTCTTCATGGGCCAGCGCAGCACGGACACCGTCGGGCAGGTTGTCGACTTCGGCTGGCGCCGCGTCATCAACATTGAGGCGCTCGTCCCCGTCACGCGCGAAGGCTGGCTCGAGGACATCCCCGCAGGTGTGCAGATCGGTAACTGCCGCCAGCGGGTCTACCAGGTTGTCAGCCAGCCCGTGCCGAACTCGCGCGAGGTCTGCGGCACGCCCTATGTCGTGGACACCGGCACGGGTTACGGCGAGGTCAAGCAAGACTGCCAGTATGAGGTGCTGGCGGACTACTGCCAGTACCGGACGGTAGCCTGGACGACCGCGCCGGCCCTGATCCTGGAAGGGAGAGACCTCAACCCGCAGTGGCCCGTTGTCAACGCCCTGGGAGAAAATCAGCGTCCCGCGGGCCGCAGCGAAGAATATGTCATCACCTTCCGCGCCGATGACCGAGACTACACTTACACGACCAGAAACCTGGATGAATATCTGGCGTTGGCACAGGGCGGTCAGTACGTGCTGACCATTAACGGCTTCGGGCAAATCACCAGTATCGCGCAACGATAGACCACCAGGAGCAACGATGTCTCACCGCGGCCTTATCCTACTGGTCTTACTGCTCTGCTGGCAGCTTTCGGGCTCCAAAGCCGCGGCTGCGCTTGAGGCGCCGGCCGCGGACAGCGCCCCCGCAGCGCCCGAGCTCGTGCTCGTCAGCGTATCTGACAGCGCGGCGATTGCGCGCTTCGCGCAGACCGGCCTGCCCGCCTATGCCCACTTCTACTCCGCGAATGGCGGGTACCTGCTCGCGGCAGCGGATGACGTGGGGCGAGCGGCGCTCGCGGCAGCAGACCTGCCGGTTCGCCGGCTGCCTGCCAGCCTGACCGATGGGCCATTCTACCTGGCCTACCCTGCCCCAGAACGTGCGCCGCTCGCCTGGGAGCGCTTCGGCCATCCGCTGTTTGCCGATGGCCGCGTGGCCCTGCTTGCGACCAGCGCGCAACAGGCGGAGGACCTGACCGCGACTGGCACGGATATCGTCCACATCTCGCTCGCCCCGGTGACCTTGCCCTCCGAATCCAGCACAATAACGGCCTTCCCGCCGGTGACCGCGCCGGATCTTGTCATCGACGGGATGATCGCCGCGGTTCAGCAGGACACCCTCCACCGGTACACTGGCGACTTGACGGGCGAATGGCCCGTCACCATCCGCGGCAACGCCTACACCATCACCACGCGCAACTCCAAGAGCGGAACGCCGGTCCGCCAGGCAACCTACTACGTGGGCGACCAGCTGGCCGCGCGCGGCCTGTCGGTCGAATATCACGAGTGGAACGTCAACCGCCCGCCGAATGTCATCGGCCAGTTGACCGGTCAGTCGCGCCCCGCCGACATCTACATGATCACTGCGCACCTGGACGACATGCCTGATGGCCTGCTGGCTCCGGGTGCGGACGATAATGCCAGCGGCTCGGCCGCCGTCCTTGTCGCAGCAGATATCCTCAGCCAGTATCGCTGGGATTGCACGCTGCGCTTCGCCCTCTGGACGGGCGAGGAACAGGGCTTGCTAGGCAGCAATGCCTACGCGGAACGGGCCGCCGCGCAGAGCGAAAACATCCTGGGCGTGCTCAACTTCGACATGATTGCCTGGAACACGCTCGGCAGCGCTCCTGACATCGACCTGCACGCCACTGCCGTCCGGCCTGCCACTGTCGAGCTCGCCAATCAGTTTGCCAGCGTCATCTCTGCTTATGGCCTGAACCTGATTCCGGAAGTGCGTACGGATGGCACGGGCGCCAGCGACCACGCTTCCTTCTGGGATTCCGGCTACACCGCCATTCTCGGCATCGAGGACTACTACCCCAACTATCACGACTTCAGCCCTTACTATCATAAGACATCCGACCGGCTCGCCACGCTGGACATGACCTACTTCACCGAGTATGTCCGGGCCAGTGTTGCCGCGGCTGCGCACATGAGCAACTGCCTGGACAAGACGCCCTCACCCCCTGCGGCCAGCATTGGATTGGACTCGGAGGATGTTGAGCTAACCTGGCAGCATGTGCTCCCCAATACCGCCTATGCCATCCACCGCGGATCAACCCCGTGGTTCACGCCGGAGCCCGACACCCTGGTCACAACGATCGATTGGCCCTTCCCGCAGGCGTTGCGCTACGAGGACAGCGCCAGTGCCATCGGGAACGCGGAGGTGAACCACTTCTACGCAGTGCTCGGCCTGAACGAGGCAGGCGAGAGTGCCGTCTCGAACCGGACGGGCGAATTCGACTTCGCGCTGGTAACACCGTAACCTGTCACGGGGCCCCCGCATCTGACTACTCGATGACCCGTGATTCTGCTGGCATCTACGCTGATGAAATGGATGGATGACTAAGATGGCAAAACGAAGTCTCGTACTCACTGTGCTACTCGTACTGGGGGGGCTCCTTCTGGCCGCGTGTGGGGCGAGCCCTGCGGCCGTCGATACGGCGCCTGTAAGTTCGGCCGGGGCAAGCGCGGCATCCGCACAAGCGCTGCCGGCGACGGTCGATGTTGCGGCCGTTAAGGCCCTGCAAGGCAATCCCGATGTCGTCATCCTCGACGTCCGCGAGCCTTACGAATATGAAGCCGGCCATATCCCAGGGGTCATATTGATTCCCCTCGGTGAACTCCCTAACCGGCTGGCCGAAGTCCCAACAGACAAGCCGGTCATCGTCACCTGCCGCAGCGGCAACCGTAGCGGTCAGGCAGTAAACTTCCTGCGCCAGCAGGGCTATACCAACGTCCATAACATGAGCGGCGGCTTCATCGCCTGGGAGCGAGCCGGCTATCCGGTGGAGAAACAGTGCGCCAACTGCTGAGTCGCAACGGACCATCACTGCGATGACTCTGCTTGCCTACGTACTTCTGGGGACCGGCTATGGGACCGCTGCAGCGGCCCAGCCGGGCCCCTTCCAGGCTTACCTGATTGCCCAGGCCCTGACGTACGGTTGGCGACGCACCCTCCCGGCGATTCTGGCGCCTCTGTTGAGCGATGCTCCCATCATCGCAGTCGTTCTGATCTTCCTCACCCGCATCCCTGGCAGTCTGCGGATTGCCTTGCACTTTCTCAGCGGTGCGTTTATCCTGTATCTGGCATGGGGCGCTTACCGCCAATGGCGCAGCACCGTCATGGGCCTGCCTGGGTTATCAACTGCGGAAACGCTCTCACCGCAGCATCGTGGCATCCGCCGCAGCATCCTGCAGGCAACCCTGATGAACCTCCTGGGACCTGGCCCTTATCTCTTCTGGAGTCTCGTCGCGGGGCCGGTCATCATCCAGGCCTGGGCCACCTCCCCTGATCGCGCCATCGGCTTCCTTGCCGGCTTCTACGCGGCTATGCTCGCAGTCCTGGCCGGCATCGTCCTGGCATTCGGTTCTGCCGAGCGGCTCGGTCCGCGGGTTGCGCGCGGCCTGCTCGGCCTGTCCGTCGTTGCGCTTGCGGGCTTCGGCATCTGGCAGCTCTGGCAAGGGACCGCACACCTTATGGCAGCAGTTGGATGACGCGCATGGCTGAAGTGACTCGCAGCCAGTCAACCTCCGGCATGACAAGGGCCACCGGTTACTATCTGGCGTTCATCACGCTGGGCCTCGCCAGTGCATCGATCGGGCCGGTCCTGCCGCGCCTTGCAGAGCAGGTGTCTGTCGGCGTCAGCGCAGTCAGTGTCATCTTTACTGCGCGCTCGCTCGGCTACCTCCTCGGTTCCTTGATTGCTGGTCGGGCCTATGACGACCTTCCATCACATCGGGTGATGGTCGCCGGTCTATCCGTGATGGTTCTCGCGCTCCTTGCCATTCCCGTCATGCCGGTGCTGCTGCTGCTTGTGCCGGTGGGCCTGGCCCTGGGGTTGGGCCAGGGCGTGGTGGATGTCGGCGGCAATGTCTCGCTGGTCTGGGTCTTTGGCGACCGGGTCGCACCCTACATGAACGGCCTGCATTTCTTCTTCGGAGGCGGCGCCTTCGTCTCTCCGCTACTGATTGCGCAGGCCGTCCTCCTGACCGGCAGCCATGCCTGGGCCTTCCGCCTCATCGCCCTGCTGATTCTGCCGGTTGCTGCTTACATCTTTGCCTTGCCGAGTCCCACACCGCACCGGCAGCCGGCTCAAGCCACCAGCAGCCGTTCTGAGCCTCCGCTCTTGCCGCTCATCGTGATTTTCATGCTCGTTTATGTGGCAGCAGAGGTCAGCTACGGCGGCTGGAGTTTCACCTACGCGACGACGACCGGCCTGGCGGACGAGGCTGCCGCCGCGCTCCTGACTTCGCTCTTCTGGGGCGCAATCACATTGGGCCGCCTGTTATCCATCCCGCTGGCGATGCGCATGTCGCCGGCCGCGCTCCTGGGCGGCAGTGTCGCCGGTGCAGTGCTCGGCCTCGCGCTGATCAATCTGGCAGCCGGTTCCACCGTCGCGCTCTGGGCGGGCACACTCGCCACTGGTCTGTCAATGGCTGCCATCTTCCCGACGGTCATCATCCTGGCCCGGTCATTCATGACGGTCACCGGTCGCGTTACCGGGTGGATCCTTGTCGGTTCCAGCGTAGGCGCCATGCTGATGCCGTGGCTGGTCGGTCAGTTGTTCGGCGCGTTTGGCCCCCGCGCGGTCATGCTGGCGATTCTGGCTGACCTGCTGGTACTGGCTGGACTCTTCGGTGTGCTCATGTGGCGCGTTCGTGTCCACACATCGCGGCGCCCAACGCCGGTGACGGAATCCGGCGCATCGATATCGCATTGAGGGCAACCTGCATTCATTCAAGGAGGGAGATCTATGAAAAGCACTGTCCGTCAAATCGTCGTCATCCTGGCCGCGCTCGCTATGATCATCGTCAATGTCCTTGCCAATGCGCTGCCCATTAACGGGCAGAACACCGGCGAAATCTCCGACCGCTTCGACATCTACTTCGTGCCTGCCGGCTATGTCTTCTCCATCTGGGGCCTGATCTACATCGGCATCATCGCCTACCTCATCTATCAGGCTCTGCCTGCCCAGCGCAATGACGCACGGATGGAGGCCATCGCCGGGCCGTTCGTTCTCAGCAGCGTAGCAAACATCGTGTGGATTTTCCTGTGGCACTACAACGCCTTCCCTGCCACGCTCCTGGCTATGCTCGTGCTGCTCGCCAGCCTGATCGTGATTTACCTGCGGCTGGGCACGAGCCGCACGCGCGTCAGCACGGCTGAGACGTGGGCCGTGCGCGTCCCCTTCAGCATCTACCTGGGCTGGATCACCGTCGCAACCATCGCGAACGTCACGCAGGTGCTCTACTACCTGGGCTGGAACGGCTTCGGCATCAGCCCGGAGACCTGGCTGATGATCATGCTGGCCGTGGCAGTCGTCGTGGCCGGGCTGATGGCCTGGACGCGGCGGGATGCGGCCTACCTGCTCGTGCTGGTCTGGGCCTTCATCGGCATCGCGCTGAAGCACGCCGCCGTTCCGCCGGTTGCCATCGCAGCCTGGGTGGCAACCGCAGCGGTCGCGGTGTTGGTCGCCTGGTCAGGCCTCACGGCACGCCGGGGCGTTCCCAGCACTGGGCTTCGCGCCTAGCACTCTGCCCCGCGATGCTCGCGTTCAACACGCTCGTCCCACTGCTCGCCATTGTGCTCCTGGGGGCCGTGCTGCGGCGGACGCGCTTTGCATCCGCAGGGCTGTTTCGCGAGACGAACCGGCTGCTCTACTGGATCGCGCTGCCTGCGCTCCTGTTCGAGGAGACGGCCACCGCCGAGCTCGGCGGTGATGCTGCGCTGCGCGTGGCGGGCGTCATCCTGGCCGCCACGGCCGCGTGCATCGGTGTGGGCTATGTCGTGGCGTGGTTGCTGCGTGTGCCACGCCACGGGACCGGCGCGTTCGTGCAGGGCGGCTTTCGTGGCAACCTGGCCTATGTCGGCCTGCCTGCAATCACCCTTGCGCTTGCGGGCGCGGACGGCTCCATCGACCCTGCGGTGCGCACGCTGGCCGTGCTGGCGCTGGCGCTGGTTGTCCCCATCTACAACATCGTCGCCGTCGTCGTACTCGTCGCGAGCGGCGGCGCTGCGCCAGGCCAGCCGGCAGAGGCTCGCACGGCCTACCTCCGCAAGCTGGGCGTCGCGCTGGTCACGAACCCGTTTATCGTGGCCTGCCTGGCAGGACTGCTATTCGCGGTGAGCGGGTGGGAATTGCCGGCCATCGTGGCACGTACCTGCGCAACGTTGGGGCAGATGACGACGCCCCTTGCGCTGCTGGGCGTGGGTGCGACGTTGTCGCTGACGGCCCTGCGGGGCCGCTGGGCCCAGGCCGCGGGCGCAGCGCTGGTCAAGGTCGGCGTGGCGCCGCTGGTGGGGTATCTCCTGGTGACCGCGCTCGGCCTGTCGCCACTCGAACTCCGCATCGCGATGATCTACCTGGCAACGCCCACTGCAACCGCATCCTACGTGATGGCCGGTCAGCTCGGCTCCGACGAGCAACTGGCCGGCGCGATCATCGTCCTCTCGACCATCCTGTCCCTGCCCGCGCTCGCGATCAGCCTCAGCGTATAGCGTGAAGCCCGGCTACCATGCCTCCAGCAGGCGGTTGAGCCACTGCCAGCCCAGCGCGAGCACCGTCTCGGTGAGCAGCCACCAAACACCCCCGCCTATGACGTAGCGCAGCCAGCCCGCCGGCCACACCTGCGACAGCAAGGCGAATATGAGCACGAAAGCGCCCCCGTACATCACAAGCCATCCGGCAGTTCGCAGTAGCGCGAGCTTAAGCGCCTTACCGGTGAAGTACCGGTGCTCATAGCCGGTATAGGACAGCCAGAAGACCAACACGCTCGCGACAACCAGGACACCCGCGATGACGAGCCGGTCCCAGGGCGGCGATACGAGCCACGCCGTTGACATACAGCCCCTTCAGAGTGCGACTGAGCGGCGCCGCGCTCAGGTCAGGCGCTCGCCGCCGTCCACCGGCAGCACCGCCCCCGTGACATACTCTGCCTCCACCAGATAGCGCACTGCGCGCGCCACGTCCTCCGGCGTGCCCCAACGCTTGAGCAGCGTCCGTCGCGCGCTGGCGGCGAGCTGCTGCTCCGTATAGTCCGGCGGCGGCAACACCGGGCCGGGCGCGATGGCGTTGACGCGCACCGCGGGCGCCAGTTCCATGGCGAGAGAGTAGGTCATGTTGAGCAGCCCGGCCTTTGCGACCGAGTGCGGCAGGAAGTTGGGGAACGGCGCAAAGGCCGAGAGGTCCACGATGTTGACGATTGCGCCGTCGCCGTGGGCGGCAAGGTGCGGGGCGGCGGCGCGCGCGCAGAGGAAAGGCCCCTTGAGGTCCACCGCGATCTGCCGGTCCCACTCGGCCTCGTCCAGCTCGGCCCACGGCGTGCGGCGCCAGACGGATGCGCTATTGACGAGCACGTCCAGCCGGCCCAGCTCGCTGACCGCCCGATCAATCAGCCGCTGCACCTGGTCCCCCTGCGAGACATCCGCTTGCTGCGCAATCGCCCGCCGCCCTAACTTCTGGATCTCCGCAACCGTCTCCTCCGCCGGGCCGGCAGAGGAGTTGTAGTTCACCACGATATCCGCGCCCGCGGCGGCCAGCTCCAGGCTGATGGCCTTGCCGACCCGGATGGCCCCGCCCGTGACCAGCGCAACTTTACCCTGCAGATCCATCAGTACATCCTCCTTTTCCACTTCATGTCGCGTGCTTTGGCTCGCATGATTATACCCTACGCATCCTCGGCCTGTCATGTCCGCAGCATCCATATTTTTGATATTTTACACATACGTATTTGACAAAAATCACACTTCGTGCTATCATCCACCCCGTGAATTGTCGAGGATGTGAGGAGATGAGATGCTACAAAAACAGCTAACCGGCAGTCCTGCGGGCGAGTTATTGACCGCCCTGCAACGCAGGGGCACTGCCACGGTTAAGGACCTGGAAGACCTGCTAGGCGTGACCGCGAACGCGATTCGCCAGCAGCTTACGGGCCTGCTTGCGGAAGGCTACATCGAGCAGCGGACGGAAAACATCGGTCGCGGCCGGCCGAAGCATGTCTACAGCCTGACGGCGAAGGGTCGCGCCCTCTTTCCACATCACTACGACGAATTCACCAATTCCCTGCTGCGCGAAATTCTGCTGACCGAAGGGCCGCAGAAGGTCCAGGAGCTACTGGCCCGCCTGAGCAAGCGCATGGCCGACCAGTATGCCCGCCAGATCGGCAGCGAAGCGCCCGCCGAGCGCATGGTGGCGTTGAGCGAACTGCTGAACGCGAAGGGCATCATGTCGGAAGTCCACTTCGAGGCGGACGGCATCGTCTTCAGGGAATACACCTGCCCGTACTACGAACTGGCACGCGAGTACCGGGCCATCTGCGACATGGAACAAGGCATGATTGCCCAGGTGGTCAACCAGCCGGTCGAGCTGGTGTCGTGCACCCTGGACGGGCATCATGGCTGCAAATTCAAGATTGACACAGGCGACGAGCAGGTAATCAGTAATGAGTAACAAGAAAACGCACTCGCTTCTCATTTCTAATTACTCATTACTAATTTCTTATTATCTAAGGAGCCACTGAGCATGAGTGAAGAACTGGTTGTCAAGGATCTCCATGTCAATGTCGAGGGCAAGCCGATTCTGAAAGGTGTGAACCTGACGATCCGCCCCGGTGAAGTCCACGCCTTGATGGGGCCGAACGGCTCCGGCAAGAGCACCCTGGCGTATACCATTGCCGGCCATCCACATTATGAGGTGGTGGGAGGCGATATCCTGATGAACGGCCAAAGCCTGCTGGAGATGGAACCGGATGAGCGCGCCAAGTCCGGGGTCTTCCTCGCCTTCCAGTACCCCACCGCCATTCCGGGCGTCAGCATGGCGAACTTCCTGCGCCAGGCGGTGAGCGCGGTGCGCGGGTACACCGAAAAGGCCAAGCAGGCTGTGGCTGAAGGCGGCACAGCCAAGCCCATCGGCTCCGAGCTGATGCCGATGCGTGAATTCCGCAAGGAGCTCACTGAGAAGATGGACCGGCTGCACATCGACCCGGCCTTCGCGCGCCGCTATCTCAACGAAGGCTTCTCCGGCGGCGAGAAGAAGCGCGCAGAGATCCTGCAGATGGCGATGCTGGAGCCGAAGTTTGCCGTCCTCGACGAGACCGACTCCGGGCTGGACATCGACGCGCTGCGCGTGGTGTCCGAGGGCGTCAACAGCGTGCTCGGCCCCAATCTCGGCGTCCTGCTGATTACGCACTACCAGCGGCTCCTGAACTACATCAAGCCGCACTTCGTTCATGTCTTCTACAACGGCCGCATCGTCATGTCAGGCGGGCCGGAGTTGGCCCATGAGCTCGAGGAGAAGGGCTACCAGTGGATTCGCGAGCAGTTCGGTGAACCGATGAACGGGCAGGAAGTGGCCTGAGCGGGCCGGATTGTTGGATCGAGGAGAGCATTATGTCGGCAACCAATTCCGATCATCAGATTCTCGGTGATCTCAAGACTGAATATCAATACGGCTGGAGCCAGCCGGAAAACTACGCGTTCAAGTCGCGCAAGGGCCTGGACCACGAGATCGTGGACCAGATCAGCACCATGAAGGGCGAGCCGGAGTGGATGCGCAAGTTGCGCCACGAAGCGCTCGATATCTTCCTGTCCAAGTCCATCCCCACTTGGGGCGCGGACCTCAGCGGTATCGACTACCAGGACATTTACTACTACATCAAGCCGACCGAGGCCCAGGGCAAGAGCTGGGACGATGTCCCTGCGGATATCAAGGAGACATTCGACAAGCTGGGCATCCCGGAGGCGGAGCGCAAGTTCCTGGCCGGCGTGGGTGCGCAATATGAGAGCGAAGCCATCTACCACTCACTCAAGGAAGAGTGGGAGAAGATGGGCGTCATCTTCATGGACTCGGACAGCGGCCTGCGCGAGCACGAGGACATCTACCGCGAGTACTTCGGCACGGTCGTCCCCTCGACGGATAACGTCTTTGCCGCGCTGAACACGGCCTTCTGGTCGGGCGGCTCGTTCGTGTACGTGCCGAAGGGCGTCCACCTCGACATCCCCTTGCAGGCGTACTTCCGCATCAACGCGCAGAGCATGGGGCAGTTCGAGCGCACCCTCATCATCGTGGACGAGGGCGCCACGGTGCATTATGTCGAAGGCTGCACCGCACCCACCTACTCCGAGGACTCGCTGCACAGCGGCGTCATCGAGATCATCGTGCGCAAGGACGCACGCTGCCGCTACACGACCATCCAGAACTGGTCCACCAACGTCTACAACCTGGTGACCCAGCGCTCGCTCGTCTACGACGGCGGCACCATGGAGTGGGTCGATGCGAACCTCGGCTCGAAGGTCACGATGAAGTACCCGTCGGTCTATATGCTTGGACCGGGCGCGAGAGGACAGATTCTCTCGATGGCTTTCGCCGGTCCGGGGCAACACCTGGACGCGGGCGGCAAGCTGGTCCATGCCGCGCCGGACACGACCAGCCAGTTGATCTCCAAATCCATCAGCAAGGGCGGCGGCCGGGCATCGTACCGGGGCCTGCTCAAGGTGAGCAAGGGCGCGGCAGGCGCGAAGTCAAATGTCGTCTGTGACGCGCTGCTGCTCGATGAGCAGAGCCGGTCGGATACGTATCCGTACATCGAGATCGACGAAGAGGATGTGACGGTCGGCCACGAGGCATCGGTCAGCAAGATCGGCGAGGAACAGCTCTTCTACCTGATGAGCCGCGGGCTGAGCGAGGATGAGGCGAGCGCCATGATCGTTTCCGGCTTCATTGAGCCGATGGTCAAGGAACTGCCGATGGAGTATGCCGTCGAGATGAACCGGCTGATCCAGTTGCAGATGGAAGGCTCGATTGGGTAAAGGAATGACGACGAACATGACGACGAATCCCAACCTGGCAATAGCCGAAAACATCTCTGCGGCGAGCATCGAAGCCCTTTCGCAGATGCGCGGGGAACCGGCCTGGCTGCTCGAAACGCGGCTGAAGGCCTGGCGCTTCTTCGAGGAAATCCCCTGGCCCACGGGCACAGAGGAAACCTGGCGGCGCACCAAGCTGACCGGCTTCAAGCTGGAAGACTACCGGCCGCTGAACGGCACCGCAGCCGATGACGGCCTGCCCGAAGAAGCCAACAAGAGCCTGCGCGAGGTGGAAGCGGTTGCCGATATGGCGATCGTGGATGGCGTGCGACGCCATTACCGGATGAACGACGAGCTGGCGCGCCGCGGGGTCATCTTTACCGACCTCACCTCGGCCGTCCGGCAGCATCCGGAGCTGGTGCAACGAGCGCTTGGCAGCGTGGTAGCGACGGATGAGAACAAGTTCAGCGCGCTCCACTATGCCCTGTGGAGCAGCGGCACTTTCGTCTATGTCCCGCGCAACGTGGTGATCGACCAGCCGTTGCAGACAGTGGTCTACCAGAACGAAGGCAAGCAGGCCGGCTTCCATCACACGCTGGTGCTGACCGAGGAGAGCTCGGTTGTGACTCTGGTAGAAGATTACCTGGGCGCGGCAAGCGGCATGAGCAACAGCGCGGTGGAGTTGGCCGCAGGCCCGAACAGCCAGTTGCATTACCTGCACTTGCAGAACCTGGCCGAAAGTGCGTGGAACTTCAGCACCCAGCGCATGCAACTCCAGCCGGACAGCCTCGTGCGCTATTTCATCGGCTCGTGGGGCAGCCGCCTGAGCAAGGCATGGATCAACATGGAGCTCAACGGCCGCGGCGCGCACGGTGAGCTCCTGGGGCTGTACTTCCCCGGCGGCCGGCAGCACCTTGACCATCACACGAACCAGCTCCACGTCGCGCAGAACACGACCAGTGACCTGCTCATCAAGGGTGCGCTCAAAGATCGCTCGCGCTCGGTGTATCAGGGGTATATCAAGGTCTACCCTGGCGCGCAGAAGACCAACGCATACCAGGCGAACCGCAACCTGATGCTGAGCAAGACGGCGCGCGCCGATAGCATTCCTGGTCTGGAAATCGAAGCGGACGATGTGCGCTGCACGCACGGCGCGACCGCAGGCCAGGTGCCCGCCGAGTATATCTTCTACCTGATGTCGCGCGGCATCGATCGCACCAACGCCGAACGCATGATCGTGCAGGGCTTCTTCGAAGAGGTCCTGAACCGCATCCCGGTCGAAGGCGTGCGCAACAAGCTGGAAACCGAGATCGCTCGGAAGTTGGGACTTTAGGGATTGAAGATTGAAGATTACAGATTGAAGATTTGACGTTAAGGGACAGGCCAATCTAAATCTGCAATCTTCAATCTGCAATCTTGAATCGTGATGGAGGTACACATGAGCCAGGGCTACGCACATCCCGAAAAGCTCGTCACAACGCAATGGGTCGCAGATCATCTGAATGATCCGGGCGTCCGCATCGTCGAATCCAACGAGGACCTGCTGCTCTACTCGCGCGGCCACATTCCCGGCGCAGTTCAAATCGACTGGGTCGCCGACCTCAACGACCCGATCACGCGGGACTACCTGAACCGCGCGCAGTTCGAAGACCTGATGCGGCGCAACGGTATCGCCAATGACACCTTCGTCGTCTTCTATGGCGACAAGAATAACTGGTGGGCCTGCTATGCCTTGTGGATCTTCGAGCTGTTCGGCCACACGCGCACTGCCGTGATGGACGGAGGGCGACTTAAGTGGGAGCAGGAAGGCCGCCCCATGACCAGAGAAGTGCCGACTGTGCCGCAGACCGAGTACCGCGCGCAGGATCGGGCCGACTATAAGATCCGGGCCCTTCGCGATGATGTGTTGGCCCACATCGCGGCCAACCGTCCCCTGGTGGATGTGCGCAGCCCCGGCGAATACACGGGTCAGCTCTATCACATGGAAGGGTATCCGCAGGAAGGTGCGCTCCGCGCCGGCCACATCAGGGGCGCGGTCAACGTGCCGTGGGCCCGCGCGGCCAACCCGACCGATGGGAGCTTCAAGACAGCGGATCAGCTACGCGCCATCTACGAGGGCGAGCAGGGCCTGAAGCCGGACGATAACGTCATCGCCTATTGCCGCATCGGAGAGCGGTCGAGCCACACCTGGTTCGTGCTCAAGTACCTGCTCGGCTATCCCAATGTGCGCAACTATGACGGCAGTTGGACAGAGTGGGGTAATCTGGTCGGCGTGCCGATCGAACGATGACGATCAATCTTCCTTTTTGAGCCCGACCGCGCTATACTATGCGTTCGTGGAGGGATTTGCCAGCGTGGACCGACAGGCACAGATCGATTTCATTCTCGATCATTATGAAAACCCGCGACACTACGGCGCATTGCCGGCAGCCTCTGTCGTACAGAAGGGCGGCAATCCCGGCTGCGGCGATATCGTCACCTTCTATCTGAAGGTGGATGGCGACGGGCGCATCGAGGATATCTCGTTCGAGGGCGAGGGCTGCACCATCAGTCAGGCGGCATCGTCCATCGTGACGGAGATGTTTTACGGCAAGACGCTGGCTGACGTCGAGGCCACGTCGAGCGACGCGATTCTTGACCTGCTGGGCCGCGAAATCGCCGCGACGCGGCTCAAGTGCGCGATGCTGGGCCTGAACACGACCAAGGAAGCCGTGCGCGTGGTGCGGCGATGGAGCCAAGAGGAGAACGCGTCATGAGCAAGTACCTGTTCACCGCCATTGTTCACAAAGAACATGATCTCTTTGTAGCTCAATGTCCCGAAGTTGGCACCGTGAGCCAGGGATATACGGTTGAAGAGTCGTTGCTCAACCTACAGGAAGCGACTGAACTCTATCTGGAGGAATTCCCGGTGCCCGAGACCAGCCGACCTTTACTCACAACTTTCGAGGCAGTCGTAAATGCCTGAGATGCGTAGGGCATCTGGTCGTGAGGCGATTCGAGCGCTCGAACAGATGGGGTTTCAGCAGGTACGTCAACGCGGGAGCCATGTTGTGATGAAGAAGATAGCTCCAGATGGTACCGTCGGTTGCGTTGTTCCCATGCACCATGATCTCGCTATCGGAACCTTGCTGGGCATACTGAAGCAAGCCAGGCTAGACCCGGATGAATTCATGAGGCTTCTATGAGCGTGCAGACAATTCCTGATACCGTTGTTGACGTCGAGCGCATCCGCGCGGACTTTCCCATCTTGCAGCGACAGATCCGAGGAAAGCCGCTCATCTACCTGGACAACGCCGCCAGCTCGCAGAAGCCGCTCGCCGTGCTGGATGCCATGGATCGCTACTACCGCGAGACCAACGCCAATGTCCACCGCGGGGTGCATACGCTGAGCGAGGAAGCGACCGCCCAGTATGAAGCCGCGCGCGGCAAGCTCACCGCGTTCATCGGCTCCTGTTGTCCGAAGGAAGTCGTCTGGACGCGCAACGCGACGGAAGCCCTCAACTTGGTGGCCTACTCCTGGGGTCGGGCCAACATCAAGCACGGGGATCGCATTCTCCTGACCGAGATGGAACACCACTCCAACCTGGTGCCCTGGCAGATTCTCGCGGCGGAGCGAGGCGCGGAGCTCGATTTCGTGCCGGTGACCGACACCGGCCTGCTGCGATTGGAACTACTCGATAAGCTGCTCACGCCCCGTACGAAGCTGTTTGCGTTCACGGCAGCATCCAACGTCGTCGGCACCATCAATCCGGTTAAGGAGATGACGGCGGCAGCGCACAAGGTGGGCGCCTTGGTCCTGGTAGACGCGTGCCAGGCTGTGCCGCACATGCCGGTCAACGTGCAGGACCTCGACATCGACTTCATGGCCTTTTCAGGCCATAAGATGCTGGGGCCGACCAGCATCGGCGCGCTGTGGGGCCGCCGCGAACTGCTCAACGCCATGCCGCCGTTCATGGGCGGGGGCGACATGATTCGCGAAGTCCACCTGCGCGAGTCGCGCTGGAACGAGATTCCCTGGAAGTTCGAGGCCGGCACGCCGGCAATTGCCGAGGTAATCGGCCTGGGTGCCGCCGTGGACTACCTGAAGGAAATCGGCATGGACGCGGTACAGGCGATGGAGCGTGAGCTGACCAACTACGCCTATGAGCGAATGTCCGCGATCGAGGGCCTCAAGATTCTGGGGCCAGGACCCGATGAGCGCGGCGGGCTGGTCAGCTTCATCCTCGGCAGCGCACACCCGCACGACATTGCAGCCGCACTGGATAGCATGGGGATTGCAATTCGCGCGGGCCATCACTGCGCGCAACCGCTGCACGAACGCTACGGCATCCCGGCAAGTGCACGCGCAAGTTTCTATCTGTACAACACGAGGGCTGAGGTGGACGCACTGGTGGACGGCTTGCAGAAAATTGCAGAATATTTCGGGGTCTGACAGGCAGACCCCATCAAGAGGAAGAATCATGGACCTGTACGCAGAGGAAATCATCGATCATTACAAGCACCCGCGGCACTTCGGGCATCTGGACGACCCGACGCTGACGTACCACGACAGCAATCCGTTCTGCGGCGACGAAATTACGCTGGAGCTCAAGATCGAGAATGACAAGGTCGTGGATGTGGCCTTCTCCGGTCATGGCTGTGCCATCAGCCGGGCGGCTGCCTCGATGATGACTGAGGAGATTATTGGCAAGCCGCTGGCTGAACTTAAGGAGTGGTCAAAGGACGAAGTTCTCGACCTGCTCGGCATCGAAGTCGGGCCGGTGCGCATGAAGTGTGCGCTCCTGCCCCTGAAGGCCATGAAGGCTGCCGTCTGGGGCTTGGCAGACGAAGTTGAGGAGTAGCGCATGGAAGGTATCCACTTCGTCACCGACGAGACGGGACACAAGGTTGCCGTGCAAATCGACCTGGCGAAGTACGGCGACCTGTGGGAGGATTTCTACGATAGCTTGCTTGCCCGGCAGCGCGCAGACGAACCGCGAGAACTGCTAGACACCTTGCGGTCCCGTCTACGTGAAGAGGGCAAGTTATATGGCTGATTATCGCGTCACCATAGCGCGCTCCGCGTCAAAGGAGATAGAGTCGCTTAGCATTGGGGGGCTAAATCGGGTCTTCCCAAAAGTTGAGGCGCTTGCGCAGAACCCACGACCCTATGGGTCACGGAAACTGATCGGTGAGACGAGTCTGTGGCGCATCCGAATAGGCGACTATCGCGTAATCTACAGCATTGATGATAATGCAGGTGTCGTTGATGTCGTCGCGGTGAGGCACCGCAAGGACGCCTACCGCTAGTGCAGCAGGAGTAACCGTGGCGAATTTCGTAAAGGTTGCCCGCGTCGAGGACATTCATCCGGGCGAGAAGAGAATCTACGAGGTCGACGGTATACTGGTCGTGCTGGTCAACCTGGACGGCGAGTTTTACGCCATCGAGGACACCTGCACGCATGACGGTGGACCGTTGGGCGAGGGCGAGATGCAGAACGGGCACCTTATCTGCCCGCGACACGGCGCGCGCTTCGACATCCGCACGGGCGCAGCCCTTACGCTGCCCGCCGTGGATCCGACGCCCACCTACGCAGTCCGCATACAAGACGGCGATATCTACGTCGAGTCGTATTGAAAGGAATGAGTCATGACAATACCTACCGAAGATGACGTCAAGGAAGTAATCCGGCAGAACGTCTTTGACCCGGAGATCGGTATCAACATCGTCGACCTGGGTCTGGTCTACGATGTGAAGGTTCCAGAAGGCAAGAGCGTGGACGTCAAGATGACGCTCACCAGCCCAGGCTGTCCGGTGGGCCCGCAGATTATCGCGGGCGTGCAGACCTACATCCATCAGAAGTACCCGGACCTGGATGCCATAAACGTTCATGTCGTCTGGAGTCCGCTCTGGAACCCTGACATGATGACGCAGGAAGCCAAAGACCAGTTAGGTTTCTTTTAGTGGCTGCGGCGCTCTTCCTCGGCACGCAAGGATGGACCTATCCCTCATGGGTAGGTCCATTCTACGCGCCGGGGACCAAGAACGCCGCCTACCTGCCCCACTACGCGACGCAGTTCCGTACGGTAGAGCTGGACACGACTTTCTATGCCATCCCCCGCCTGAGCACGATCGACGGCTGGCGCGATAAGACGCCGCCTGGCTTCCAGTTTGCGGCGAAGTTCCCCAAGGTCATCACCCACGAGAAGCTGCTCGTGGACAGCCGCGAGGAGACATCCGCCTTTCTCAATGCGATGGCCGGGCTGGATGACAAACTTGGACCCTTGCTCCTGCAGATGCCGCCCTCGTGGACTGCAAGCGGGATGGACGCCCTGACAGGGTTTCTGACCGGGCTGCCGGCCAGCGGGATGCGCTTTGCTCTGGAAGTGCGGCACAGGTCCTGGCTCGCTGCAGAGACCTTCCCGCGGCTGCTGGATCTGCTCCAGCGGCACGGCGTCGCCCTCTGCCTCGTGCAGCACGCGTGGATGCCCGCCCTGGATAACCTCACCGCGCCATTTACCTACGTCCGTTGGCTCGGTCGTCGCGAAGACATCCCGGACGATGACTTCTCCAAAGTCCGCATCAACCGGGATATCCAACTTGACCGCTGGGCCGCGCTGATCGGCGACTTCCTGCGCAACAACGTCACGGTCTACGGCTACTTTAACAACCACTATCAGGGCCACTCACCCGCATCCGTTCGTGCCCTCCAGATGCGCCTTCAGCTATTGGACCCGGCCGCCGCTGAGGACGAGACCGGCAACGCGCCGCCCATCTCCGACGAGCCCAGTCTGTTCGACCTTGGCTAAATCCCGCACCTAACTCTCTCCGACAACCTGAATACCGGTCAGGCCCAGTCTCCAGGCTGTTGCCAATGCAGTGCGACCGCGCCTGCTGTAACTTCGCAGCAGCGTATACGCGGCATTGTAATGCTCCCGTCTGATTATCCTGCTAAAATCGGCTAGTCTGTTTGTATAAGTTGCGCGCTCAGGCCGAGAGACGTAATCCCTTGAACGAACGATGGTCAGACCGGAAAGGAGCGGACGGCGTGTTTGTATCATCCCTTCGGCGCAAACTGGCGGTTGTTACTCTCACGTGGCTCATCCCGGCACTGGGGCTGCTCCCTGTTGGCGGCGCAGTCCAGGCGGAAACAGCAGTCCCGAATCCTGACGAGCCATGGACAAGCGTGTCCATGTGGTTCACACCCATGCCTGCTATCTTCGCATCCGGCCCGCAGTTCGAGGCGCTCGGCGCGGCAGGCCGCTTCACCTTCGATGCCAGCGGTTATACGTTCGCAACTGCAGACCCCGACAGCGGCGCTTTCGCGACCGTAAGGATGCAGTTCGAGTTGGGCCGTGCCCAGTCCCTGCGAGCCACAGACCGGCTCAGCGGTATCGTCAACGATCTGCGCGGCACAGACCCGGCAGCCTTGCGCCGCAAACTACCCGCCTACGGGCGGTTGGTGTACCAGGGTCTATACCCGGGCATTGATTTGGCATACGAAGGGCGGCCCGGCCGCCTGAAAGGTCTTTTCACCGTCGCCGCGGGCGCAGACCCGGCGAACATCCAGTGGCGCTATGCCGGCGCGGAGAAGGTCGAGGTGACGCAGCCAAACGGCGAGCTATGGATCAAGCTGCCGCGCGATGGGCACTATCTTGTCAGCGGCGCGCCGATTGCGTGGCAGGAGCTCGGCGCGCGAAAGCTGCCCGTCAGCGCGAGCTATCAAGTGAGCCCGGATGGGCGGGTGAGCTTTGCATTAGGTGAGTACGACAACTCGCAGCCCCTGATCATCGACCCCTACCTCAACTATGCTGTGGTAGTGGGCGGCAGCGCAGCATCTGGAGACTAGCTCCAGCCTCACGCGCATTTACCTGAAGCTGCAGCGCCGTTAGCCCGGCGCGTGGCACCACTCAAAGGCCGGATTCTGGTAGAAATCCGGCCTTTGTTCTAGAATACCACCTCGTCAGACCTCCATACAGGAGACACCCCCCATGTCTATGAGCGAATACTGGGACACTTACCTGGGCGTCGATCTCGGTGCAGTCGACCCGGACATCGACGCGATAATCAGCTTCGAGGAGGAGCGCCAGGCCCGCAAGCTGATCATGATACCATCGGAGTCCATGGCGCCGCGCGCGGTGCGCCAGGCGCAAGGCTCTGTCTTCAACAACGTCTATGCCGAGGGCTACCCTCCCCTGCGCATGACCCGCGACGACGAAGACCGCCTGCTCGACTACCCACACCAGCTCGCCTATTATCGGCGCTACGCTGACCGGCGCTTCTACAAAGGCGTTGACTACGTCCATTTTGTCGAGACGCTGGCCCAGCGCCGGGCGGCGATCATCTTTGCTAACAAGCGCGTCTCCGACAAGCAGATTTATGTCAATGTCCAGCCGCTCTCTGGCGCAGCCGCTAACTTGGCCGTCTACGATACCTTCTGTGCGACCGGCGACACTGTGATGGGCATGGACCTGTACCAGGGCGGCCATCTGACCCACGGCAGCGAGTTCAACTTTTCCGGCAAGCGCTTCCGGGTGATCAGCTATGGCGTCAGCAAGACCACGGGCCGGCTCGACTACGATGAGATCCGCGACCTCGCGCGGAAGCACCGGCCCCGGCTCATCATTGCCGGCTTTACCTCCTACACCTGGGCGCCCGACTGGCAGCTCTTTGCGGATATCGCGCACGAATGTGGTGCGGCGCTCCTGGCCGACATCAGCCATCCGGCAGGCATGGCGACGGCGGGCGCCTATCCGAATCCCGTGGGCATTGCCGATGTGGTCACCTGCACGACGCACAAGACCCTCATGGGGCCGCGCGGGGCCATCATCATGACCACGGATGAGGACCTGGCCCAGCGCATCGACATGGCCGTCTTCCCCGGCGAGCAGGGCGGACCGCATACGCAGAAATTCGCGGCAATGGCCGTGGCGTTCAAGATTGCCGCGAGCGACGCATACCGGCGGCTGATGTGGCGCATCAAGGAAAATGCAGCCGCGCTCGCTGACGGACTCACGCGGCGCGGATTGAGGCTGGCCTATGGCGGCACCGACACCCACTTCTGCATGCTCGACCTGAACAGCGTCAGGAGCAGAGCCGGCGCGCCTCTGCGCGGCGAGCCCGCCGCCCGCATCCTTGATATGGCCGGCATTGTCGCCAACAAAAACACGATCCCCGGCGACACACAAACCTCGCTGGCGATGGGCATCCGGCTCGGCACGCCCTGGCTCACGCAGCGCGGCTACGGCCCGAAGGACATGGACGAGATCGCCCGCCTCATCCACAAGACGGTGACGGGCATCCGGCCCTTCTCCTACACGGGCCTGTCGGGTGAACTGCCGCGCGGCAAGATCGACCTCGACCTGTTCGAAGAGATCAAGGCGGAGGTCGCGGCACTGGCCGCGCGCGGCGTATCGGAGACCGCGGACCGCGGCACACACTACCCGCACTACTCTATCGAAGCGCCGGCCAGGGCGCCCCTGGTGACGAGCGAGGCAGCCGGCGCGCCCATCCCGGAGGCTGAATTGACTGCCGCACGCTCTGGCGCCGCACTGCTCGATGTCTCGGCCTGCGGCCTGCTGCTCGTCTCAGGCGAACGAGCCGAGGCGGGGTTGAACCAGATCGTGACATGCGATGTGCCCTGCATGGCGCCGGGCCAGTGCGTTCCGGGCTTCATCCTCGAGCCCGACGGCCGCGTGATGGACGATATCTTCGTCATGCGTTTGCCCGCGGACGAGTTTGACCGCCAGCGCTTCATCCTGCGCACCCAGCCGGACAACCATGAGCGCGTCAAGGCATGGCTGCGCGGCCTGGGCGATGGTTACATCCTGTTCGACCCAGACGACCTTTACGCTAAGGTCGAGGGACCGCTGGTCGTGGAAGACCTGCGCTATGAGGACGGGCCGCGCTTCACCGCGCTAGCGCTGCACGGACCGGAGTCCCGGGCCGTGATCCAGCGTGCGCTGCCGGAGTCGCAGGAGCCGTCGGCAGCCGCAGACCTGCCGGCAGTCGCCGCCTTTCTGCTCGGACCGGGCCATGCAGAGCTCGTAGTCCGGGGCGACGGTGCTGCGATGCGCGAACGGCTGACTGCTGCGGGCGCCCTGCCCATCGGCCCGGCTGCACTCGCTGCCTTGCGGGTCGCCTCCGGCCTGCCCGACTACACGCAACACCGTCCGCTGGCGAGCGAAATCCTGCCGCGCAGCGGACCTTTGCGCTTCGAGCTGCGCAAGCCCTACTTCGTCGGTCAACAGAGCCTCGCGGCCTTCCGGCAGAAACCGGACCTGCCGGTCTTCGCCTGGCAGGAGCCGCAGGACGCGGCGCTCAAGCGTACGCCGCTGTACGAGTGGCACCGGGCGCACACCCGTCACATCGTCCCCTTTGCCGGCTGGGAGATGCCTGTGTGGTACACGGGCGTGCTGAACGAGCACAACGCGGTGCGCCGGGCCGCCGGGCTGTTCGACGTTTCGCACATGGGCGTGTTCGAGGCCAGCGGGCCGCATGCTGAGGAGTTTCTCGATCTGGTGCTGACGAACTACGTCCGCTGGTATGCGCCGGGCGAGAGCTTCTATGCCTATCTCCTCGACCTGGACGGCAACGTGATCGACGATCTTCTTGTCTATCGCCGCGCGGCGGACCGATTCCAGATCGTGGTCAACGCGTCGAACGCAGACAAGGACTGGGCGTGGCTGAACGCAGTCAACAACGGCGAGGTGTTGCTCGACCGCCAGCGGCCTGACCTGCGCGTGCTCCGTCCCGCGACGCTGCGCAATCTCAAGGACCGGTCGAGCGCCGATGACATGCGCGTGGACCTCGCGCTGCAGGGCTCTGCGTCGCTCGCCATCTTGCAGAGCCTGACCGGTGATGCCCGGCTGCGCGACCAACTTGCGCGTCTCAGGCGCACCGGCGTGACCGAGTGCGTGCTGGCCGGGTTCGACCTTGTCATTGCGCGCACCGGCTATACCGGTGAAGACATCGGCTACGAGCTGTTTGTTCATCCCGACCGTACGGTCGAGTTCTGGGAGACGCTGCTGGCCGCGGGCCAGCCGTTCGGCCTCCAACCGGCAGGGCTCGCCGCGCGCGACAGCACGCGCACGGAAGCCGGGCTGCCGCTGTACGGACACGAGTTGGCCGGCCCGTTCAACATCTCGCCCGCCGGTGCGCGCTTCGCAGCCTACGTCAAGCTGCACAAACCCTACTTCATCGGTCGCAACGCCTATCTTGAGGCGGAAAAGACCCGCACGATGGAGGTTGCCCGTTTCCGCATGAACACCCGCGGGGTGCGAATGCCGAAGACCGGCGACCCGGTCGTCAATGCCCGTGGTCAGGCCATCGGCTGGGTGACAAGCGCCGCGGTGGATGTGGACGGCGTCATCCTGGGCCTCGCCTACATCCAGAGCCGCTATGCCCGCCCCGGCGACGAAATCGGCATCTTCAATATCCCCGCAAAACCCGTTGTCGAGAAGGGCAACAAGGCCGAGCTCCAGCCCGGTGACAAGGTCGCCCTGCCCGACAGCGCCACCCTGCTCCCCCGCTTCCCCGACAAAGCAGAACGGGCCCGCTGGCGCAGCGGTGCTGACAGCGTCTCGTCGGCCGGCCCTTCGTCAGCTACCGAGTAAACAGAGCCAGGGAGGGTGTGCGCGCATACCCTCCCTGGCTCCAATGGCAGCTTCAGCAAACTGCTTGTTCGCTCCGGCACGTTTCGTGCTATACTGAGACCAGTTCCCTCCCATCGTGTCCAGCAACACGGTGCCAACTCCGCTCCGGTTGGCCCAGGAGGCACGCAATGAAGCTCTGGCTTATCGTCCTCATCGTGTTCGTCGTCCTGCTTGTCGTCGCCTATCTCGGCATGGGCTACGTCATTTTCGACAAGCTCGGCAACATCAAAGGGTCGTGCGACGAACACCTCGCTAACCGCCCCGACAACTTCGCCCTCCACCCTGATTGGCCCGCCGACTTCGACGTCACGCCCTACTATATGTCTCCCTATGAAGTCGTCAGGTTCCCAAGCCGCGATCCCGGGTTCGAGGTGGCCGGCTGGTGGATGCCCAGAGACCCGGACGCGCCTGCGGTCATCCTCGTGGACGGGCTGGGCGGCTGCAAGAACTCCATTGCCGTCCTGGTCCCTGCCGGGATGCTCTGGCGCAACGGGTTCAACGTGCTGATGATCGACCTGCGCGATACCGGCGACTCCACCCAGGACGATGGCCGCTCGACCATCGGCAACGAGGAACACCGCGACGTGCTCGGCGCATGGGACTGGCTGGTCAGCGAGAAGGGCTTCGATCCCAGTAGAATCGGCCTGTTCGCCAACTCACTCGGCGGCGCAAACGCCAACTACGCTTTCGCTGCGGAGCCGCGCATTGCCGCGTTGTTCCTGCAATCTACGTTCGGCAATCTGCAGCAGATCATCAGCGCGGAGCTGACGCGCAACAACTATCCGACCTTCCTGGCGCCCGGCGCACTGCTCATGGGCAGCATCCTCACCGGTACAAACCTGTTCGCGCGCAGCCCGGTCGAGACCATTCGTCAGGCCGCGGGTCGCCCCGTATACATCGTCCACACCCGCGCGGACACGCGCATCGCGATCAGCCAGAGCGAGCAGCTCGCCGCGGCCGCGCAGGCTGCCGGAGTGAACGTGACGACGTGGTTCCCGGACAACGGCGAGCACGTGCAGACGCCCGCCGCATATCCGGATGAGTTCGAGCAGCAGATGGTGGGATTCTTCAGGAGTACTTTCGGTGATTAGCAGCAAGGCAATGGCTACAGGCCCCGGAATAGCACCGGCCGCGGGGAGGTGCTAGAGCCTCCGCCCCTTCGCCACCATCAGCCCTGGTTGGCACGTGCGGCAGAAGTTCGTTGCGATCCGCTCGTAGGTGATCTCGCTGATGCGGCCGCCGCAGCGCGGGCACTCGCCGTCAGCCTTGCCATGCACTGCCAGAAAGTCCCGCACCTCCACGTCGATGTTGTCGCCTACCCGCTCAGTCAGAACCTCGATTGCCTTGCCCAGCACGTTGCGCAGGCAGCCGTATAGTCGGGCGATCTCATCCGCGCCCAGGCTGGCACGGCGGCGGAAGGGGTAGATTTGGGCGCACCACAGAATCTCATCGGCATAGGCATTGCCGATGCCCGCGCAGAACTCCTGGTTGGTCAGCACGCCCTTGATCTCTCCGTTATGTCGCTTCAGTCGCTCCGCGAATAGCTCCGGCGTCAGCGCAAGGTCATCGGCCTCCGGGCCCAGGCTCGTAAAGCCGGGCACCTGGGACAGGTCCGCGACCACGTAGATCTTGCCCATGTCCTTCGCATCGTGGTAGCGCAGCTCCATCCCGTCGGCCAGCGCGAGGACGAACGCATCGCGCGTGCGCGGCTTCTTGAGGGGTGTGCCGTAGCGGAGTCGGCCCATCAGCATGGGGTGATAGACAAGGGTCATCCCGTCGTCGAGGCCGAGCAGCAGATACTTCCCGCGTCGCGCGACCCCCGTGATGCGTCGGCCCGCCAGCCGCGCGGCCACGTCATCCCCGAAGTAGTTGCGCACGATCAACGGCCGCAGCACCGTCGCAGACGCTATCTGCACCGCGGCCAGCCGCGGCGCGAGATATGCGCGGATTACCTCAAGATCGGGTAGTTCAGGCATCTGGAGAGTCTCGTCGGGTACGTATTCCCCCTCTCCCGCCGTGCGCGGCGGGAGAGGGGTGTGCGGCCGCAGGCTGCACGGGGTGAGGTCTTAGCTGCACCCGGGCGCGTAGCAGAGTTGCAGGTCCTTCGCGGCGCGCACCTCGTCCAGCCGCTTGAACGGTGCAGTGTGCGGCGCGGTCTTGAGCAACTCCGGCTGCTCGCGCGCTTCCGCCGCGATCTGAAGCATGGCATCCGCGAATGCGTCCAGCGTCTCCTTGCTCTCCGTCTCCGTCGGCTCGACCATCAGCGCCTCCGGCACGATGAGCGGGAAGTAGACCGTCGGTGGGTGCATGCCGAAGTCCATCAGCCGCTTGGCGATGTCCATCGTGCGGACATTCGGCGCATCCTTAAGGATGCCCTGGGCCACAAACTCGTGCATGCAGGTGCGGTCGCCGTGCGGAATCGGGTATGTTCCACGCAGCCGCGCCTGCAGATAGTTCGCATTCAGCACCGCATTCTCGCTGATCTGGCGCAGGCCTTCCGCGCCGTGCATGCGGATGTACGTATACGCCCGCACGAGGATGCCGAAGTTGCCCCAGAACGCCTTGACCCGCCCAATGGAGCGCGGCGGCATGTGCCAGCGGTACGTATCTTCCACGTCGCGCGCGACGATGGGTCCCGGCAGGTAATCCGCCAGATGCGCGGCCACGCCCACTGCACCGGAGCCCGGCCCGCCGCCGCCGTGCGGCGTGGAGAACGTCTTGTGCAGGTTGTAGTGCATGACGTCGAACCCGACTGCGCCCGGCTTGGCAATGCCCAGGATGGCATTGAAGTTCGCGCCGTCGCCGTAGACCAGTCCGCCCGCCTCGTGGACCAGCCGCAGCACCTCTTCGACGTGCTCATCGTACAAACCGAGCGTGTTCGGGTTCGTGAGCATCAGACCGACGAGCCTGGGGCCGTGCTGGGCGATCAACTCACGCAGCATCACCAGGTCTACGTTGCCGCGCGGGTCTGAGCGCACTTCGACAACCTTCAACCCGGACATGCTCGTCGTGGCCGGGTTCGTGCCATGCGCGGAATCCGGCACGATGATGACATCGCGCTGGGTCTCTCCGCGGTCGTACAGGTACTTGCGCATGATGAGGACGCCGGTCAGCTCACCATGCGCACCCGCCGCAGGCTGCAAAGTGACTGCGGCGAAGCCGGCGATTTCCGCCAGCATGACCTGCAGGTTATACATCAACGCCATTGCGCCTTGCACGCTGTCCTCTGGCTGCAACGGGTGCAGCGCGGCCAGGCCCGGCAACCGCGCCGCGTACTCGTTGACCTTCGGATTGAGCTTCATGGTGCAGGAGCCGAGCGGGTAGAAGCCGGTGTCGATCGCATGGTTGAGCTGGCTCAGCCGTACATAGTGGCGCGTCAGGTCGATCTCGGACACCTCGGGCAGCGGCAGGTCCGCGCGCAGCGCGCCTTCGGGCAGCGCCGTCTCCGGCACGTCGCAATCCGGCAGGCTCACCGCCCGGCGGCCGGCACGACAGATTTCGTAGATCAGCGGCTCGCCCATCACGCCACCTCCTCCAGGTTGCCGGCCTCGGCCGGCACATCCGCCTCGAACTCACGGATCTCTGCCAGCGCCTCTGCCAGCGCCTCGATATCGGCCCGGCTGTTCATCTCGGTCACGCAGACGAGCATATGATCCTTAAGCTCCGGATAGTCGTTGCCCAGGTCATAGCCGCCCAGGATCCCGTATTCGTCCAGCAGCCGCCGGTTGACCTCTGCCACCGGCAGCGGACACTGCACGACGAACTCCTTGAAGAACGGGCCGTCCGCCTTGACCGCATAACCCTCGAGGTCAGCGATCAGCTTTGCGGCATAGTGCGCCTTGTGATAGCTCAGCTCGGCCACTGCCCGGAGCCCATACTTGCCCATCGCGGCCATGTAGATGGCCGCTGCGAGCGCGTTGAGCGCCTGGTTGGTGCAGATGTTGCTGGATGCCTTGTCGCGGCGGATGTGCTGCTCGCGCGTGCTGAGCGTCAGCACGTAGCCGCGCTCGCCGTCCGCATCCACCGTCTGCCCGACGATGCGCCCGGCCGAGCGCCGGACCTCGCCCAGCTTCATCGCGAAGAAACCGACATACGGCCCGCCGAAGCTGAGCGCGTTGCCCATCGGCTGACCCTCACCGCAGACGACATCCGCCCCATACTGGCCCGGCGGCACGAACAGGCCCAGGCTGATGGGGTCCGCCGAGACGACAAACAGCGCGCCCGCCGCGTGGACTGCGTCGGCCAAGGCCTGCATCTCGGCCGGGGTGTAGAGGCGCCCCAGGAAATCCGGGTTTTGCACGATGACGCACGCCGTATCCCGGTCCGCCAGTGCAGCCAGCGCGTGGAGGTCGCCGGGGGCCGCGTTCTCGCCCACGGTCTGCACGCCCATGCCCTGCGTATAGGTGTGAACGACCTCGCGATACTGCGGGTGCAGCGTGGGGCTGAGCACGACTTTGCTGCGCTTGTTGCGCCCCACTTGCAGCGCCATGATGACCGCCTCGGCCACCGCGGTTGCGCCGTCATAGTGCGAGACGTTCGACGCTTCCATGCCTGTCAGCGCGGCAATCATGGACTGGTATTCGAAATGCGCCTGGAGTGTGCCCTGGCTGATCTCGGGCTGGTAAGGCGTGTAAGCTGTGAAGAACTCCGAACGCTGGATCAGGAAGTCCACGATGCGCGGCACAAAATGATTGTAGGCCCCCGCGCCCAGGAAACAGGCAACATGGTTGAGATCGTCGTTCTCGTCAGCCAGCGCCTGCAACTCCTGCAGGACTTCCATTTCGGAAAGGGCCGGCGGCAGGTCGAGCGCCGGGAAGCGAAACTTCTCCGGCACATCGTGAAACAGGTCTGCCACCGACTCGACGCCGACAACCTTGAGCATCTCCGCCCGGTCCGCGTCGGTATTCGGGATGAAGTTCATGCATGTCCTCCGTAACGGTTACAGGTTCCAAAGTTGAAAGTTGCAGGTTGTTTCACTCCGTAACCAGTATTGCAACCTGCAACCTGTGAACTTGCAACCGTTTAATGTCCGCCCTTCTCTTCTTCTTCCGCGACGTGCTTCTCGTAGGCCGCCACATCCATCAGGTCATCAAGCTCGCCCAAATCGCTCGGCGTCACCTTGACAAGCCAGGCCTTGCCGTACGGGTCCTCGTTGATCCACTCGGGATTATCCTCCAGCTCGGTGTTGACCTCGATGACCTCACCGCTGATCGGCGCGTAGGCGTCTTCCGCCGCCTTGACCGACTCGACGGTGCCCAGGCTCTCGCCCTTGGTCAGCGTATCGCCGACTTCGGGCAGCTCCACGTAGACGACATCGGACAGCAAGTGTTGGGCATAGTCCGACACGCCGATGACAGCTACATCACCCTCCATGCGCGCCCATTCATGCGACTTAGCATACTTGACTTGTGGATCGAACTTGTGAGCCATGAATACCTCCTGCTGATTGGTCCGTGAGATAGGACTTGACGAACGATACAAAAAAACGAGAGCCGCGGGCACTGTCGCCCGGCTCCCGTCTCTGTCTCGCTAACCTGAGAGATTGCCCACCTCTTACGCTCCCGCGGTGAAGTGCGGCTTGCCCCATCGGTGCCGGGTCGCAACGCGCCCGATCTTTCCAGAGTGCTGTCCCAGCGCGATGCCTGAACCTGAGAGATTGGCCGGCCGGGTCCGGTCTCCGGCGGCGTGCCCCTTCGGTGATGGGTTCTCCGGTCGAGAACGCACACTCTCTCGCGCTGTTCATCCAGCCATATGCGTTTGTCTATGGGCACGAGTGTATCATAGGGCCTATAGTGTGTCAATGATTCGGCGCAGGTATGTTATAATATATACCTTCACTCCACCCCGCAAGGAGCGCTATGAGCATTTTTGCGAATCCCCTCGGTCCGGTCGAGGGCGCCCTTTGGGCTGTGCTGATCCTGCTGGTCGTATCCTATCTGAGTGGCACCTGGCTCAACCGGCAGCGCAGCAAGGCCATTGGCAAATGGCTCCAGGCAGGCATCGGCCTGCTCGGCGGCCGTGTCGCATGGCGCTGGCTCAAATCCATGAGCGCCGGCGCCGAAGTCACAGTCGCAGAGACGCGACCGCCCTTCAAGGGCGTCCAACTGACCTACTTTCTGCTGACGCGTGAACTCGCTCCGTTGTGGGTGATTGAACTGCTGCGCAAGAAGCGTGACCTGCTGCTCGTCAAGGCCGACCTGCGCCCCCCCCCGGCGCGCGAGTATGAGGTCGTGCCCCTGCATGGCAAGCTGCGCGCCACGCTGGACAGTGCGGAAGGCGAGGCGTTGGCATGGCAACCGCTGGCCGCCGGCCTGGGCCTGGGCACGCGCACCGGCGCAGAAGCGAGAGTCATGGGGCCGGTCAGTGCATTCATCGACAAGTACGGGACTGATATCGAGCGGCTCTCCGTGCGCCGGCGGTCGCCCCACCTGGTCTTGTATCTGCGACTCGATCAGGTCACAAGCCGACCGGCCGACGAACTGCTTCGCGCGCTACAAAAGCTCCTGGCCGACAATCGGGCACGGGACTGAGAGGCGCACACGATGGTCACACATCTGCACGACGACGCTTACATTGTCAACTTGCCGGTCTTCGAGGGGCCGCTGGATCTGCTCCTGCAGCTCATCGAACGCGAGAAGCTGGACATCAGCGTCGTATCGCTCGCTCAGGTAACCGACCAGTTCCTCAGCCACGTGCGCGCGCTGCCCGATGTCCCCGCCAACATCCTCGCGGGATTCCTGACCGTCGCCGCACGGCTGGTCTGGATCAAGTCACGCTTGCTGTTGCCTCAGCCCCGACAAACAGCCGAGGAGATGGAGGAAGATCCGGGTGAGGCGCTTGCCCGCCAACTCCGTGAGTACAAGCGGTTCAAGGAGGCCGCCGACGCGCTGCGCACGATCGAAGCGGAAGGCCGTCACACCTACGGACGCGCCGCCCCTCCCCCTGACATCCAGCGCCATCTCGACCCGGACCCCTCGGCCTTGAGCGAGCTGCTCGCCGCGGCCCGCAGCGCGTTCAGCACCGCCTCGGCGCTGCCAGTCGACATCCCCGACGGCATGGTCGTGCCATTCACATTGACCATCCAGGACCAAATTCGCCTCATCCGCCGGACAACCACCCGTGGAGAGCGCGTGGTGTTCCGCTCCCTGTTGAGCCAGGCCCATCACCGCCTCGAAATCATCGTCACCCTGCTCGCGGTCCTCGAGCTGCTGAAGCGCAACCGTATCCACGTAGTGCAGGACGAACCCTTTGGGGAAATCTACATCGAAGGCCGGGCAGCCGCGGACGAGGCGGAAGACGACGAAATGGAGGAAGAAACCGAGTAGCGCGCCGCCAACACCCGAACCTGATCTCAGTCCGAATCCGCGCTCACTCTGCCGTTCCGCGACCGCAGCAACCGCAACCCCGCCCATGCCCCAACCGCATCGGTCGCCACGTCGAAGATATCCGGATGGCGGCCCGGCACAAAGCTCTGGTGGAACTCGTCGCTGATGCCATAGAGCACCGCCAGCACGAACGCCCACAAGCCTGGACGCCGCACCCCCGCTCCGGCCAGCGCCCACCGCAACAGCCCAGCCAGCACCGCGTACACCCCCAGGTGACCCGCAATGTCATACAGGTCATCCCACAGCACACGCGGCAGCGGGAAGGATGACTGCGCGGACAGGGCAAAGATGAGGGCCATCCAGCCGAACACGCACGCCCAGCGCAGCGCGAGCCAGGCCCGCGCCTGTCTCTCAGTCATCACGCGTCAGACCCGTAGGAGCAGAGCGCAATCTCGGCCAGCGCATCCCAATTGAAGAGCGCAGCAGCACGCGCACGCGCGGCCGCACCAAGTTGCGCAGCACGCGCCGGCTCGTGCAGCAGGTTGGTTACCGCACCTACAAATGCCTCCCGGTCGCCGGGCGGGACGATGACCCCGGCCTCGCCCAGCGTCGCGGGCAGCTCGCCTACGCCATATGCCACCACCGGCAGCCCCGCGGCCATCAGCTCCAGCACCTTCGCGCTGTGCCGGGCGCGGTTCGCCGGCGTGTCAGCCCACGGCACAATCGCCAGCCTATGAAGCGCGAACAGCGCAGGGAGTTCGGCCGGCTCGTGCCATCCGGCCAGCACGATCCCCGGCACATCAGCCAGCGCCTGCTCCACGCCCCCCACCCCTCGCCCGATCACCGTAAGCGTGGCACCCGGTTCCAGAGCCCGCACCTGCGTCCACAGGACTGCGACCTCCGCCGGCACCACCCCGGCAAAGCGCGTATAGAGCAATACGGCAAGGCTGTTCTCCTGCTTGCGCAGCTCAGCCTGCAGCAATGTCTGGCCGAAGTCCGACAGGCCGTTATGGAGCACATGCAGGCGCTCAGGCACAGCGCCGAACGCGATCGCGCGCTCGCGCAGGCACACGCTGGCGACCGTCCAGGCATCCGCGTGGGCCAGGCCGTAACGTTCCTGCCATGCAAAAAACCGGCGCTGCATGGCCGAATACGCGGCGCGCGGGTCGTCGTTCCACCCGCCCGGCCCTTCCCAGTCATCGCTGTCCACGACGAGGCGGGGACGCGTCGCGCGCTGCGCCAGCCACAGCAGCGTCGCAACGAGCCCGGAGGGTCCCTTCGGCTTGAACGCGTGGACTATCTGCGGCTGCCATGCGGACACGGCGCGATAGGTGCGCCAGCCCAGCCTGGCGTGCCAGGCAGCCTGCGCCGGGCTTCCCCGCCCCAGCTCCGGCGGCAAGGGCACGTTGATCACCGCGACCCCATCCTCGACCCAGTGCTGCCCATCATCTGAAGGACTGTCGTAGGGCGGGATGAACAGCGCGACCACGTGCCCGCGCCGCGCGAGCGCCTTGGAGAGCGGCAGGCAGCGGGCGCGTGCCGTGCCTTTAGCGCGCAAGCCAAAGGGCGCGACCAGGGCGATACGGAGGGGTGAGTGGGTCACAGGCGGCATGCTACCACGTACGGGCAGCCACATGCAAACAAGCCCCCATCGTAAGAGCAAGGCTGGCCCCTACCCTTAACACGACACGCATCTGGCACAGATCACAGATGAAATACCTTGTGAGAAGCCCCCTGTCGTGATATGATACAGATACGATACAAACCTGCATCGCGGCCTCTCGCACAGGAGCCAACGTGACCCAATCCGACTCACTATTTTCGGGGGCGCAGTCTGCGGAACGACTGGCGCTTCTCGCCCGCCTGTCTCAGCACTTCAGCTCGTCGTTAGATCTGGACGAGGTGCTCAACCGGGTCATGGATGAAGTCATCGCCGCGGTACGCGCCGAGCGCGGTTTCGTCATGCTGAAGGAGCCTGACGGCACGCTTTCCTTCCGCGTCGCGCGCGGCATGGATCAGCGCACGATCGCCGCGCCAGGCTTCCAGGTCTCGCGCGGGGTGACCGAGCAGGTTGCGCGCGACGGCCAGCCGGTGCTCAGCAGCGACGCGCAGCAGGACAACCGCTTCTCGATGCGCCAGAGCATCGTGACGCTCGGCCTTCGCGCCATTCTCTGCGCCCCCCTCGTCGTGCGCGGGGAGATCACCGGCGTCATCTATGTCGATAATCGGCTGCATGCAGGGCTGTTCACACCCGCCGACCTCGAGCTGCTCGTCTCCATTGCATCCAGCGCGGCCATCGCCATCGAGAACGCACGGCTGTATCAGTCCGCGGTCGAGAAGGGCCGGTTGGAGCGCGAGCTCCAGATGGCGCGGGAGGTGCAGGTGGGCTTGCTGCCGCAGCGCGCACCCGTCCTGCCCGGCTGGGAGCTGGCCGCCCGGTGGTATCCCGCGCGCCAGGTCGCGGGCGACTACTACGATTTCGTTCCGCTCGATGGCGACCGGCTGGGCATCGTCATTGCTGATGTGGCGGACAAGGGGATGCCCGCCGCGCTGGTCATGGCCCTGACGCGCAGCATCGTGCGCGCCAGCCTCACTGCGGCTCCTTCACCCGCAGAGGCCTTCAGGCAGGCCAACCGGCTCATCTGCGCCGACGCCTCCGGTGGCATGTTCATCACCCTGTTCTACGCCGAGATTAACGTGCACACCGGCACCCTGACCTACGTCAATGCGGGACACAACCCTGGCCTGCTCTGCCGCAGCAGCGGCGAGTTGCTGTGGCTCCCGCGCACCGGCATGATCCTCGGCATGATCGATGATGCGGCTTACGAAACGGACGTCCTGCAACTTGTGACTGGCGACAGCGTATTACTCTACACAGACGGCGTCACCGAGGCAAGCAGTTTCGCCGCGGGTGAAGAAGACACGGAGGCCAGCAACACCGGGCTGTACGGCGAAGAGCGCCTGCTTGCGCTGATGGGTTCCTGCCGGCAGGGTTCAGCCACGGACCTGGTCACAGCGGTCGAGCAATCTGTGCGCGACTTCATCGGCCCTGTGCCCCCTGCCGACGACGTGACGCTGGTGGCTCTCAAAAGGGTTCTAAATGGATAAGGCCATACTGAACGGACGCTACCGCCTGGATGACGCGCTGGGACAGGGCGGTATGGGCGTGGTCTATCTCGGCCACGACCTGTTGCTGGAGCGTGATGTCGCCGTCAAAGTTCTGAACCGCTCTGCCCTGGGCACCGAGGGCCGTGCCCGCCTGTTGCGGGAGGCACAGGCCGTCGCCCGGCTGAACCATCCCAACATCGTCACGCTGTACGACGCAGGCGAGGCTGATGGCGCGCCCTTCATTGTCATGGAGCTTCTGTCGGGTGTCTCGCTCTATGATCACAAGCCCACAAATCTGGATGAGCTGGTCGAGATTGCTCAGCAGGTCTGCGCGGCGTTGGATCACGCGCACCGTCACAACATCATCCACCGCGACCTGAAACCCGAGAATGTGATTCTCGTGGGCCAGCCATCTGCCGCCCGGACCACAGATGAAGCGGACGCAGGTAACGTCCCTGCCCTGCTCGTAAAGCTCACGGACTTCGGGTTGGCCCGCTCTACCGCGTCGCGCGTCACCACCGAGGACGGCGTGGTCGGCACGGTGTACTACCTGCCGCCGGAACAGGCGCTGGGCCAGGAACTCGACGGCCGCGCCGACCTGTACGCGCTGGGTGTCATGCTGTACGAGCTGGCCGCAGGACGTCTCCCCTTCGGTGGCAACGACCCGCTCACCATCATCTCGCAGCATCTTCACGCGCCGATCGTGCCACCCACGACGTATAACCCGCAGATCTCACGTCCGCTCGAAACCCTCATCCTCAAGCTGATGAGCAAGCGCCGGGAGGATCGCCCTGCCTCGGCTGCCGAGGTCGGGCGCATCCTCGACCGTATCGCGCGCAAGAGCACCGATCTGATGTTGAGCACGACCGTCGTTCCGGAACTCTCGCCCCTGGATCGCCTCGTGCGTGGCCGGTTGGTCGGACGCGACCGCGAGCTGACCGATGCAAAGGTCGTATGGCATCGCGCGACGGTCGAGCCAGATGCCCAGAGCGAGCACGTGCTCCTGGTGAGCGGCGATGCCGGCGTCGGCAAGACGCCCTTTGTCCGCGCCATCCGCGCGTTGGCCGAGGTGTCACGCGGCCGCGTGCTGCACGCCGAGTGCTATGCCGAGGGGAGCGCGCCCTACGCGCCTGTGACCCAACTCATCAGCGCGTTTCTGGCGGAGGACATCCGGCTGGGCCTGCCCGACCTGGTCCTGGGCGACCTCATCAAGGTTTCGCCCGAGTTGCGCAGCCGCTACCCAGAGTTGAGCGAAAGCCCGGCGCTATCGCCGGAGGCCGAGCAGCAGCGGCTCTATGACAGCGTGGTCGCAGCCTGCGCCGCGCTCATCGAGGGTGAGTGGACCGGTCAAACCAGCGCACCGGCCATGCGCAGAAAGCCTGCCGGCGACACGAAAAGCACCGCCTCCCCGCTGCTGATCGTCATCGAGGATATCCACTGGGCCGACAGCAGCACGTTGAGCCTGATTCGCCACCTTGCCCGCCGCAGCCGGATGTACTGCCTCAAGCTCCTCATCGTCCTGACCTATCGGGAGAACGAGTTGGACGCGGCGCGGCCGTTAGGCCAGATCGTGCTGGACCTGACCCGCGAGCGGCTGGCGCAGCGCATCCGGCTCACTTCGTTCACGCTGGAGCAGACCACCGAACTGCTGCAGGTCATGTTCCAACAGGAGGTCCCTGACTCGTTTGCTGCGGACATCTATCACGAGACCGAAGGCAACCTCTTCTACATCGAAGAGGTGTGCAAGGCGCTCATTGAGGACAGCGGCATCTACTGCACAGGTGACGGTACCGTCTGCTGGCACTTTCCGCCCGATATGAGCCGTGTCCGCTTGCCCCAGAGCGTGAGGCTCGCCGTCCAGGCGCGCATCGACAAACTCTCGCCGGAGCGCCAGGAGGTCCTGCGGCTTGCCGCCATCATCGGGCGCGAGTTCGATTTCGCCACCTTGCAGGCGGCGAGCGACGCCGATGAGGACAGGCTTATCGACGCGCTCGAGGCTGCGCAGCGCGGCCAGCTGGTCATCGAGGTGCCGGCCACCGGCAACCGGGATGCAGGCAGCGAACGCTTCCGCTTCGAGCACAACCTGACGCTTAACACCCTGCGCGAGAATGTCAGCGGACTGCGCCGGCGACGCCTGCACCGCCGCGTGGCGGACGCCATCCGCACCCTGCGCCCGGACGACGACGCGGCCCTCGCCTATCACTACGATGCAGCCGGTGATGCCGTTCAGGCACGGCATCACTACCGACGCGCCGGCGACCGGGCGCGGCGGGTCTATGCCAACGACAACGCCATTGCGGCCTACAGCGCGGCCCTGGCCCTCATGCCCGAAACGCCAGCCGAGCGCTTCGACGTTCTGCTGGCCCGCAGCCAGACCTTCGACCTGGTGGCGCGCCGTGCGGAGCAGCGGGCTGACGTAGAGGAACTGCTGGCCCTGGCTGACCGGCTGAACGACCCCGCGCGGCGCTGCGACGCACTGATGGCCCAGGCCGACTACTACATGAAAATGGAGAACCTCCGTGCTCGTGGTCCGGCCCAGCAAGCTGCGGAGCTGGCCGCGCAACTGGGCGACAAGGTACGGGAGGGCCATGCGCTGCGGCTGCTCGGCTATGATGCGCGCACCCGCATGGACCTGCAGCGGAGCCGCACCGTGTTGGAGGCCTCCGCCCAAAGATTCCGTGAGGGCGGTCAGATGAATGAGGCAGCCGCCACGCTTCACACCCTGTCGCTGACCCTGAGCGATCTGAGCGAATATGGGGCTGCACTGGCTGCTGTGCAGGAGGCAGTGGCGCTCAGCCGCCAGGCGGGCGACAAGCGGCAGGAGGCCACCAGCCTGCGCCGTGTTGCCATTGTATACCTCGAACAGTCGCAGTTCGAGGCCGCGCTGCCCTACGCTGAGGCTGCACTGGCGCTGCACCGGGCCGTCGGCGACCGCGTCGAGGAGAGCCACGCGCTGAATGTCATCGGCCTCGCGCACGCCTGGCTGGGCGACGTCGTCAAGGCCGAGGCTTACCTGCGCGACGCGCTGAGCGTGGCCGAGACCGCAACGTCAGCACTGGCCGCAATGATGGCGGCAGAAAATCTCGCATTCTTCCACTATAGCTGGCGCGGGGATTACGCCGGAGCACTCGATTTTCTCGAGGATATGCTGGCAAAGCCCTGCCTGGCAACTAACGAGTACGCCCTCAACAAGCTGCGGCTGCGCCGGGCGGACTTTCTGGCCCGCCTGGGGCAGTATGAGCAGGCGATGGGAATCGTGCAGACCGTGCGCGCACAGATGGATGCCGCCATCGCGCAGGGGGTTATGGACAGCGCGACGGAGCTCGAAGTTCTGACCTTCCTCGGATGGCTGAAAGCCGTGCTGGGCGACAGGCAAGCGTCGCTTGCATACCTGGAACAGGCCAGCGCCGGAGTGGACCGCGCCGGCGCGGAATTTGTCGCCGCGAACGTGCTCGGCCTGTTTGCCCATGCCCTGTTATTGCTGGGCGAGCCAGACGACATCCGTCGCGCCCTGCCGCTGGCCGAGCGAGCCACTGTCCTCTTCGCAGACAATCCGTCGATTCCGGTCGAGCGCACGGAAGTCCGCCGCATCGCCGCAGAGATCCACCTGGCGCTCGGCGCACCGGAAACCGCCCTCATCCTGATGACCGAGGCCATGAACATCATCGGCGCAACGCCGTTCATGCCTGAGCGCAATTTCTATACCGCGGCGCGCATCCTCACGGCCCTGGGCCGCCCCGCAGAGGCGGAGGAGCAGCTCCGTCACGCCTACCAACGCGTCCTGTTCGTGGCAGGCCGGATCCCCGATCCGGCATTACAGCGAAGCTGGCTGGAGAACGTCAGGATGAACCGCGAGATTGTGGCCGAGTGGGAGGCCGTCAACGCGCGCAACCTGGGCTGACCCCGTTAGCCTTCCGACACGACCCATGCGCCGCGTGCCGGCGCGCTGACGATGGTGCGCGCCTGCATCGCCGGCAGCAGCCGCGCCAGTTCAGCCTCCAACGCCACCTGCTGAGCCCCCTCGCAGAACAGATGCACATTCGGCCCGGCGTCGATCGTGAAGTACACGGGCAAGCCCCCGCGCCGCCAGCCCTGAACCTGCTGGATCAGTTGCATCGTCGACGCCTGCCAGTAGTACAGCCCGCTGAGCGGGCCGCTCAACGGCTCGCCCGCGCTGGCGTCTGCCGTCATGGCGATGGCGTGCATCGACACCGCCTCGCGCTCCAGCGCCAGGCCGAAGCGAGCGAAATCGCGCGCCAGGAGCGCATCCTGGACAACCTCCAGCGTGTGAGGCAGCCCCGCCAACCGCGCAGCGTAGAATGGACTCTTCTGTGCCAGCGCGTGCCCATCAGAGGATGAGATTTCTTTCGGCTGCTCGCTGAAAATGACCGTCGTGATGCGCAGGTCCCAGTGTTCCGGCGGCGCCACCTGGTAAGCGTAGGAGCTCGCATCATCCTGCCCCGCCTCCCACCGCACGAAACCTCCGGGGATGGAGCGACAGGCCGAGCCGGACCCCTGCCGTGCGAGGATGGAGAGTTCGCGCTCGCTGAGATGCAGGTCCAGCGCGCGGCTGGCCGCCAGCGACAGCGCGGCAAAGGCTGAGGCTGAGGAGGCAATACCCGCGGCCGCCGGAAAGTCATTCACCGATTCCACCAACGCCCGTTCGGTGCGGCCAGCCAACCGGCGAACCCGGTCCAGATGACGCGCCACGCGCGCGGCGGTGCGGTCATCCGCAGCCGCGCCGTTCAGGCGCACGGTATCCTGCTCGAAATCAGACGAGAAACACACCGTCGTTGTGGTGCGCGCGCTCCCCAGATTGACCGACAGCGACGAGTTCGCCGGGATATTGAGCTGCGGGTCCGCCTTGCCCCAGTACTTGACCACGGCCAGATTCGGGTGCGCAGCAGCAGTGACGGTCTTGCTCATACTTCGATCCTGACTCCCTCTGCGCCGGTGCGCACGGCCACGACCCCCGCAGCGGGCAGCCCGCTCCCGTTCAGCGCAGCCGTCACGGAGCTGCGGCGATCCTCGTCTGCCAGCGCAATCATGCAGTCGCCGCCCCCCGCGCCCGATAGCTTCGCCCCATATGCACCCCCGGCCCGCGCGGCGTGGACCAGCGAGTCCAGCGGCCCAGTGCTGACGCCGAGCGCCGACAGCAGGCCGTGGTTGATGTCCATCAGGCGACCGCAGGCTGCCCAGTCACGCCGCGCGAGCGCGCCACGTGCCTCGTCGACCAGGTCTTGCGTCACGCGCCAGATGTGCTGCACCAGCGCGGGATGCCGCTCACGCAACTCGGCCACCCGCCGCACCCACTCCGTCGTGCTGGCCTTGATGCCCGAATAGCCGATGATCAGGGGCAGTTCTTCCCTGGTCAGCGGTTCGATGACATCGCCTGGCGTAACGTAGTAGAGCGTTCCGCCGAACGCCGCCGCCGCCACGTCGTAGCCGGAGCCGATGCCGCGCTGCGCGTCGAGCACGGCGTCGTAGCTTAGGCGGAAGACCTGTTGCGCATCCAGGGACGCGCCGGTCGCCTCGCCCAATGCCTTGACCGTGGCAACCGTCACCGCGGAAGAACTGCCTAACCCGTATGAATGCGAGAAGTCGGCCCGCGTGTGGAGATCCAGGCCGCAGGGTGCCGTCGTCTGCCAGCACGCACGCAGCGCCGCTACGACGAAGTGTACTGCCGGTGGGACGGGCGCCCCGTACATCACCTCATCGGTACGGATCGTGAAAGACTCCGCCAGCATGGGCGTGCGGATAGTCACCCGGTCGTCACGGCGTAACGCCACGCTCACGCGAACGCGCAGGTCCACCGCGGTGACAACACACGGCACGCCGTACACGACGGCGTGCTCGCCGTACAGCATCAATTTGGCCGGCGCAGAGGCAGTGACAGTCACGGCGGTGAGTTTAGCACGGGCACTGGCGAGCGTCAATTACGGCTTCTTCTCCATCGGCTGCTCCGTCGGGTCCACGATGACAGTAGGCGTTTCTTCGGCCTGTGCATCGCCGCCCTCCAATGCAGTCTCGATAGCACCCTCCTCCACAGCCTGCGCGGTTTCCGCCGCAGTTGCGCCCGGCACGACCACGGTCGGTGCAGGCGCCTTCGGCTCATCTTCGCCCAGCAGTTTCTCCATCGGCGACGGCGGTGCAGCGTCAGCCTCCTTTTCCGCCTGCACCTCAGGGAGGCGGCTCGCCTGCATCCACCCCTGGGCGACGGCATGTTCTGCCAGCGGCACCGTTGTCTCCGCCAGGATCATCGTGCTGCCCGCGGCCAGCACCTGCTCCGCCAGCATCTTGAGCTGCTCAGGTCGTTCCGGCTTGCGGCTGACGTTGCGAATGCAGACGGCCATGATGCGGTTGGGATGGAGCCGCACGGCCTCCGTATAAATCTCGGGGTCCTGCTCGCCGCTGTCGCCGATGAGTATAAAGGGCAGATCTGTGAAAGTCTCCAGGATGCGCCGGATATACTCCAGCTTGTGCCGGCTTGGATTGAGCGGCGCAATGCCCTCCTTTGAGATGCCCCAGTTGCGCAGGAAAATGACCGGCCCGATGGGAATCTCGTGCAGATTCAGGAAATCGCTCAGGAGGTCATACATATTCCAGGCCGAGTTGGAGACGTAGAACATCGGATTCTGCGCCTCGCCGGTGCTGCCCGCGTGCAGCGCGCGGTAGAACGCGGCCACCCCTTCGAAGGGCAGGCGCATTCGCGCGTTGCTAAGAAACACGGTGCGCGCCATGCGGAGAATGTTCGCAGCATCGGTATGCACGACTGTGTCATCGAGGTCACTGATGACGATGTACTCGGCGGTCGGCGGGGCGACCAGGACATGGCCGGTGGCGCGCACCGGTTCCGGCTGGTACTCGCGGCGCGGCTCGACCAGTTCGAGTTCGATCTGGTGCCAGAGCCGGCCGGCTGGCAGCGGGCTATGCGGCTCGATGGTCACATCGAAGAAGCCCTCGCCATCCGCCGCCACCTCCTGCTCCACATCCTGAAAGCGGGCGCGCACGCGGGCATAGGGAATCTCGTTGCTCTTGAACCGCTTATACATATCAACGATGTTATCCCACGTCGTATCGTCCAGCTCTGCGCCACTGATGTTTCGATCCTCCAACACACGGCCGCGCAGGTACAGCTTCTGCTGTGTACCATAGCCGCGGTACGGGTAGATCATGATGGGATTGCGGTGCCCCAGTCGCTCACGCAGGCGATACTTGAGCATATCGTAGTGCCCTTCGACATCCGTCACCAGGGTCGCGAGAACGGTGCGCCAATCCGCCATGAGTGCAGCCTCCTGACCAGTGAATCTGTGGAATATGGAACACTGCCTGCGCTCGGGAGGCAGTGACACCCATTACGTTTTGGGGGAGTTAGCCGGCAGGAAATGTAACTGCCAGGCGTCATACTCGCATACGCCGCCTGGCAGAAATGGCCTGGGGTTAGCCTACTTCGCGAACTCGACCGCGGCGGTCATGTTCCAGCGCAATCGTGGGTCGGTGCGGTCCAGAGCGATGATGGCGGTATAGCTGATTTCGCCCTTCTGACTCTGCCCCAGCGCCCGGATGCGCTCCACGGTGCCGCCAAACGTCTCCTCGGGCAGTGCATCGAAGGTCACGGTGGCCGCGCTACCGTCCACAATGTCGATCACTTCCAGCTCGGTCAGGTCGGTCGTCTCGACGCGCCAGTTGTTGAGGTCAGCCAGCACGAGCACCGGGCCGGCCGCCTGCTCACCCACTGCGATATTCAGCTGGGCCACCCTACCGGCGAAGGGAGCCCGCAGTTCTGTCTCGGCCAATGCGATCTGCGCCTGCTCGAGAGCTGCCTCAGCCGCAGCCACATCGGCGTCTGCCGCAGCCAACGTCTCTGACCGTGCACCATTAGCAACGAGTTCGGCCTGCGCCTGGCTCCGGCGCAGCTCGGCCTCAGCAGCCGCCAGGTCGGCAGGGCGAGCGGCCTTCAGGGCTTCCAGCGCCGCCTGAGCCTGCGCAACCCGGGCACGCGCACCGGCGATGTCCGCGGGGCTCGCCCCACGCTGAAGGTCTGCCAGGCGGGCCGCGGCGGCATTGTAGGCATTTGTCGCCTGCTGCAACGCCAGCGACTCGGGCCGTGCGCCGATGTCCGGCAGGCCGGCCACCTTGTCATAGGCGGCTTGCGCCTGGCTGCGTGCAGCCTCGGCATTCGCCAGATCGGCCCGCGCGGCGGTCAACTGGTCGCCGCTGGCGCCTTCCTGCAGGCGAGCCAGCGCAGCCTGCGCGTTGGCCACCGCAGCTTCAGCGCCGCGGATATCTTCTTCACTTTGCAGCCGGTCCAGGCGTGCCTGGGCGGCATCCACCGCGGCCTGAGCTGACGCAATCTCCTGCGGCAGCGCCCCGGCCTGTAGCTCGGCCAGGCGGGCGGTCGCGCGGTCCAGGCTCGCCTGCGCCTGCGCGACCGCAGCCTGCTGGCGGGCAGCCTCCAGCCGGACGAGCACCTGCCCCTGCTCCACGGTTGCGCCCTCGGCAACCAGAACTTCAGCCACCCGACCGACTACGGGCAGGCTCAACGCCGCGCTCTGCACGGGCACGAGCTGGCCCTCGACGATGATGCGAGGATTGGCAGCCGGAACAACCTGCGCCTCCGGTGCAACCTCTTGCGCCGCGGCGGTCGATGCGAACAAGCCCGGCAGGGTCAGTGATGCGAACGCACCGCCGCCGACGACAGCGGCTGCGATGATGGCGATGATCAGCTTCTTGGATTTCATGTCTTCCTCTCCCTTAGTCACTTTCAGGTTTAGTTACGAACGCACCACGGCGTAGGCCGGCTGCGGGGCCGGGAACGGCAGAATGGCAGGAATTGCGGCATCCTGCGGCAGCGCTGCCGGTTCCGGTTCATGGTAACCTCCGGTCGCCAGCGCGGCGATCTGAAGCGGGTCGCTGATGATGTTGGCAAGCCGGCCATCCTTCATCTGAATGACTCGGTCAACATACTGGACCATGCGCAGGTCGTGCGTGACCATAATTCCCGCCCGTCCCTGCTCGCGGATGATGCGGCTGAAGGTCTCGACGACCTGGAACGCGCGCTCGGTGTCCAGGCTGGCGGTCGGCTCATCGGCCAGGACGAGCGAGGGCTGGTGAATCAGTGCACGCGCAATCGCAACGCGCTGCTGCTGGCCGCCTGAGAGCTGCCGCGGCAGGTTGTTCAGCCGGTCACCCAGGCCCAGCCGGTCCAACAGCTCACCTGCCCGCTCCTTGCCCGTCCGGTCCAGCTTGCCGTTCAGCCGCAGCATCAATTCGACGTTCTCGCGGGCGTTCAGGAAGGGCACCAGGTTGTTCGCCTGGAATGTGAAGCCGATCTTCTGGCGGCGGAACGCAGCGCGCTCCGCTTCGCTCATCCGGCTCAACTCCTGGCCGTCGATCATGATCCGGCCCTCAGTTGGCCGCAGCAGCGCGGCCAGCATCGCCAGCAGGGTCGTCTTGCCGGAACCGCTCGGCCCCACGAGCGCCACAAACTCCCCCTGCTGCACATCAAAAGAGACGTTATCCACAGCCCGAATCTGCCCGCTGCCGCCCTGATAGACTTTGGAAACTGTATCGATAGCCAATGCGGTAGTCATGTGATCCCCTTCTGTACTTTATACCTGTCAGGAGCCCAGCCCCAGGGCCGTCAACGGCTCAACCTTGAGCGAATAGCGCACCGAAACCAACCCGCCGATCGGCCCAATGAGCAGGAGCGACACGATAGCGGCGCTCACGGCCTGCGGCGCAAACACGATCGGGATGGTCGGCGGGAAACCGAGCGACAACCCCAGCGCGGCGGCTGCCCCGAGCCCGACGCCCATGATGGTGACGACGATGATCTGCACGATGGATGCCAGTCCGACCGTCAGGTTCGGCGTGCCAATCGCCTTAAGCATCCCGATCTGCGCGACCTTCTGCAGCGTCAGAATCTGAAAGAAACCGCCGATCACCAGGACACCGATCACCAGGGCGAAGTAGCGCTGCGTGTCCAACGTGCTCTGCTGCGCGCTGTAGCCGGGCGTCGCTTCGTAGGCCGTCACGCGATCCACCGCCACAACGTTCTGCACCTGTGCCTCGATGCGGCGGGCCACCGCCTCAGCTTGCGCCGGGTCCGTGACCTGCACACCCACGATGTTAGCCACAATCTCAGCATCCGGTGCGCCGCCGACCAGGGCCTGAGGCCGAATCGCATCCCATGTGCGAATGGGCATGATCAACGAAGGTTGGAGCGAGAATTGGCGGTTATCGGAGATACCGACGACCCGCAGGTTGTAGAATTGCTCTTTCGTGTCCTGAATGGACTTGACCGTCACAGTGTCGCCCACGGCAATGTCGCGGCGCAGCGCAACCTGCCGGTCGATTACAACCTCGTTCGCGCGCCGGCTGCGCAGCCCTTCGCCGGAGAACACCGGCGGCTCACCGGGCAGGCCCGGCTCGACACCGATCAGCGCCACGTTCAGCGGTTCGCGGTCATCGGTGAAAACCAGCGAAGCGCTGGCCGTACCGATGGGCCCGACTGCCTCGACCCCATCGACGCGGCGCAGCTCGTTAAGTCGGCCCGTGCCGATGCGGCTGGCGCCCACCGACAGGTCTACGTTCGACTGGTAGACGATCAGGTCCGCGTTGAGCTTCTCGATGTACTCCCGGTTGCCCGCGCCCAACCCCTCTGCCAGCGCCGCGACGAACAAGACGAGCATCGTGATGAGCGCGATGACAAGGCTGAACAGGATGTAGCGGCCTCGTCCGCGCCAGATTTCCTTGAGTGCCAGGTAGAAGGGCATGTGCTTGATTTCCTCCGTTTGCGTTGCGTTATATGGCGTATTATACACGAATTCAAATGTTTGTCAATAGTTTGTATATCATTCTTGTCAAAACTTTAAGGTTGAACAGGAAAACAAAAAGGCGGTCGCTGGAGCGACCGCCTTTTCCGAGTACAAAGAAAGTATTAGCGTCTGTGCCGTAGCGCTTCCGGCACAAAACGACTGAGGCCGGGCCGTCCCACCGCCACCGGGGCAGTTGGCCCGCCGGCACGCGCTATGGGCTGGAAAGTTACGCTGTACCGGTGCAGGCTCTCGCCCATGCCGCCGCCGTTATAGAGCCACAGATTCCACACATAGGGCGTGCCCCTGGCGAATCCACCGGGCAGGCTGTTGAGCCGACACGCACCCGTGTAGCCCACGCTCTTGTAGTACCAGGGCACATAATCTGCGCCGTCGAACAGGTTGAACTCGTAGTCGTCGCCGGGACTGTGGGGCCGCACCTGCCAGGTGAAGGTGTAGGGGGTGTCGACAGTCGCGCCGTCAGCCGGCGCAGTCAGCACGACGTCGGCAATATCGAAGTTGCCGCCCCCTACGCGCTCGCCCTCCGTGTAGGCAAAGATGCTGAAGCTGCCCCACCACGCAAGCCGGTCGGTTGCCAGGGCGTTGCCGTTCGCGTTGTTCTCGAACAGCACGTAGTACTCCTGGCCCGTCCTGAGCGCAGGCAGGTTCACGAACAGGTAATAGCCGCCCGCATCCGTCCTGACTGGTGGGCCCTGGGTGGTCTCACCCAGGGCAGTATAGATCCGCAACACGAGATAAACGCCTTCGACAGGCTGGCCGTGCTGGGTGACGCGACCATAGATGCCCGCGGGGCCGTCAGGGGTCGCAGTTGCGGTCGGCGTGCGCGTGACCGTGGGCGCGAGTGTGGCCGTGGCAGTGGGGGTGCTGGAAGGCGTCGCGCTGGGCGTGCGCGTCACCGTGCCTGTCGCCGTGGCGGTTGGAGACGGCGCCGGCAGCGTACCGGCAGTGTAGAAGGCCAGCGGCAGATAGACGGCGCGCGGGGCCGAAGCGGTAGGATCCGGGGCCAGCCGGCCCACCGCAGGCCAGGCGAGCGACTGCTGCGGCGCACCGGCGACGGCCAACACCACCACGAATATGATGCCGAACAGAGCTCTATGCTTCACCATGAAATCTGCGTCCGCACCAGGTCGCTGCTCATGAGGGTCGGGCACCAGAACTTCTCGATGTACTCGATCACGAGACGGGTCCCCTCGTCGTGGCTGACGTACGGAGGACGGGCCGGGTTATACATCGTATCGGTCAGGTCGCGCACCAACGCCACCGGGACCCCGCGGCGCACAAGCGCCTTGACGCCGAAGGGCCGGTTGAGGACGCACATGTTCGTGTGGACGCCCAGGATAAGCGCCTGGCGGATGTCGTGCGCAGCGAGGTACGCGCAGATCTCGTCACCGTCGTCGGAGATGCCGTCGCGCGCCTCATCGATTTCGATGGCCAGGTGTTGACGCGTCCAGGCCGGCCACCAGGGCGGCTCGCCCGTATCCGAGCCGCCGTCGCTATCATCGATGGGCAGCGCCGGATCGGCCTGCGCCTCCGGCACGGGTACGGCATCCGGCGCCACGCCGTCCGGCACATCTTCGGCTTCCGGCGCGGATGCGTACTGCGCCATGCGCTCACGCGCCGGTGACCCGGCGTAGAAGCCCAGCGTCTCCGATGGCGCGTGGATGATGTGTGCGCCCTGCTGCCGCGCGGCACAAATGACCTCGTTCATACGCGGAGCCATCTCCGCCACCCGTTCCATCGCGCCGCGCGCCCAGTGCGCATCCCACATGTCGCAGATGATCAACGCGACCGCCTCAGCAGGCAGGGCGCGTACCTCGGTATGGGTCTGCCAGACGGCCCAGCCGCGCGCGTTCGTTGTCAGGGCCTGCTTGTGCAGGTGCAAGGTTAGCAGGGACATGGGGCTCCGCTCCATGGATGGCGCGTCGCTTGTTCACGTTACTCGACCGTCACGCTCTTCGCCAGGTTGCGCGGCTGGTCGACATCCGCGCCGCGGCGCACCGCGATGTAATAGGCCAGCAGTTGCAGCGGGATGACCGCAAGCACGGGCGTCAGCAGGTCGGACGCGCGCGGGATGCGCAACACATGGTCGGCCTTCGTCGCGATGAAGTCGTCGCCCTCGTTCGCCACGGCGATGACGATGCCCCCACGCGCCTTGACCTGCTCGATCTGACTGATCATCTTATCGTAGACGTGATCCTGCGGCGCGATCGCAACCACCGGCATGTTCTCGTCGATCAACGCGATGGGGCCGTGCTTCATCTCGCCCGCGGGATAACCTTCTGCGTGGATGTAGCTGATTTCCTTGAGCTTGAGCGCGCCTTCGAGCGCAATCGGGAAGTTGCTGCCCCGGCCCAGGTACAGGAAGTTGGTGTAATGGAAGAAGGTCTGCGCCAGCCGGCGGTACTCCGCTTCGTTCGCCGGGTCGAGCACCCGGCCGACGAGGTCGGGCAGCGCGGCGAGGTCGTCCAGGAGCTTGCGGCGTTCCTCAACCGGAACTGTGTTGCGCAGCGCCGCCAGATGGACGGCCAGGAGGTACTGGTCCACGACCGAGGCGGTAAACGCCTTCGTGGACGCGACACCGATCTCCGGGCCGGTGTGCATGTAGATGATACTGTCAGCCATGCGCGCGGCTGCGCTGCCGATAACGTTGACGATGGCCGCGAGATGCGCACCGTGCTCACGCCCCTCTTCCAGCGCGGCCAGCGTATCGACTGTCTCACCCGACTGTGTAATGGCCAGCATCAGCGTACGCTCGTCCAGCACCGGGTCGCGGTAGCGGAATTCCGACGCGTATTCCACCCGCACGGGCAGCCGCGCCAGCCGCTCGAACATGAACGCGCCGACCAGCTCCGAATGGAACGATGTGCCGCAGGCCACGCTGACGACCTGGTTCAGGTCGCGCGCCTGCGCTGCGGTCAGCGTAAGCTGTTCCAGGTAGACTTCGCCTGTTCCCAGGTCGACGCGCCCGCGAATGGTGTCGGTCAGCGAGTTCGCCTGCTCGTAGATCTCTTTTTGCATGAAGTGCTTGTACTCGCCCTTCGCTGCAGAGATGGGATCCCACGGGATGACCTGGACGGTGGGCTGGAAGGTCCGGCCGTCCAGCGTGCTGAAGCTCGCGCCGCCGCGCGTGATGACGGCCATCTGGCGATTCTCGAGGAAGACCATGCGCCGGGTGTGTTCGAGGATGGCGGGCATGTCGGAAGCAACAAACATCTCTCCCTCGCCGAAGCCGACGGCCACCCCACCCGCGTTGCCCAGCCGTGCGGCAACCAGGGTCTCGGGCTCGCGATGGCTGAGTGCCACGATCGCGCTCGGCCCGCGCAGCGCCGCCAGCGCCAGCCGGACAGCCTCGGCCAGCGTCCGATCATGGGTGTAGTGCAGCCCGACCAGGTGGGCAATGACCTCCGTGTCGGTGTCCGACTGGAAGGCGATGCCCTCGGCTTCGAGCTCCGCACGCAGCTCGCGGAAGTTCTCCACAATGCCGTTCTGGACGATGACGAGTTGCCCGCTGGCATCCATGTGCGGGTGCGCGTTGCGTTCGCTCGGCTTGCCGTGCGTGGCCCAGCGTGTGTGCCCGACACCTGCCTGACCGGCCACGGGTGACTGCTCCAGGCACGCGCGCAGGTTGTTCAGCTTGCCCACATCCCGGCGCACAGCGATCTCCCCTGCCTGGATGACCGCAATGCCCGCCGAGTCATATCCCCGATATTCCAGCCGTTGCAAGCCGTCCAGGATGACCTGGGCTGCGTTGCGCGGGCCGATGTAACCGACAATGCCACACATGGGCGCTCCCGCATCAATTCAGGATCGCAGAAGTGGACTATGGCAGCGAGGGTGCACCCCTCCCCTTCCGCGTGGTCTGTGTATTCCGTGGTTGCCCCCAGTGTCTATCCGAAAAGTCGTAGTCTAGGGCCTTGTGCCCGTTAGTACGCCCACAAGGGGCTATGCTACCCTTTTTTCGGATAGACACTCAGACGTCCGCCAACCACTTTGTCGCGTGGGCGTCAACGCCGACATAGTCGCCCCGCATATCCTCCGGCAGCAGCATGGCAAGCTGCGCCATGGCCTCGTCGGTCATCTCGCGCAGCATCTCCCGGCTGGCGCGACCCTCGGGCACGTCGGCCTCCCCCGTTGCCTTGCGCGGCCAACGATACCGGAACGGCTGCCCATAGGTGATCTGGATGAGCGGCCGGTTGAGCAGCGGGAAGTGCCAGTGAAACTGCGGCGTGCCCTCCACCGCACAGGGGATCAGCCAGGCATCGGGCGCCTGTCGCGCCACAAACGCCAGGCCCTCTTTCGCGGTCTGGAGCTTGCCCGACAGGCTCCGCGTGCCCTCCGGCGAGATCACGCTGATATCGCCGTCTGCCAGCACCTGCCATGTCGCCTTGAGCGCGGCCCGGTCCACAACCCCGCGCGTGATGAAGATGACGTGATACCAGCGAAGCAACTGCCCCACCAGCGGCCACCGGCTGGCCTCGATTTTGGTCAGCGGCACTGCGTAGCGCGGCAGCTTGCCGCAGATCAGCACGGGATCGAGCCAGTGGATGTGGTTGTAATAGACGATGCCCGCGCCCTCAGGCGGGATGTTCTCCGCGCCCTGCACCCTGATACGGAGCATCAGCCAGATCAGAAAGCGCAGGATCGCGCCGGTGATGTGGCGGCCAATGGGGATACGACGTTGACGCGACACGGTTCCCTCTCTCAACAGCCAGTCAGCGGGCCTGCGCCCGCGCGATGAGGCCTTTCACGCGTTCCAGGACCTGCTCGATCGTCAGGCCCGTGCTATCGACCAACACCGCATCTGGCGCAGCGGTCAGCGGCGCGTGCTGGCGGCTGGAGTCATACTCATCTCGGCGGCGGATATCGGCCAGCACCTGTTGGAACTCGGCCATCTCACCGCGCGCCAGGCGCTCGGCATGACGCCGCCGCGCGCGCTCGGTCGGCGCCGCATCCAGGTAGATTTTGAGGTCGGCATCGGGCAGCACGACCGTGCCGATGTCGCGGCCGACCATGACGACACGGCCGGCCTCCCCGATGCGCCGCTGCTGGATGCGCATCGCTTCTCGCACTCCCGGATACGCAGAAACCGGCGATACGGCCTTCTCCACATCCGGTCGGCGCAGCTCAAGAGTGATATCCTGCCCGTCCACCATGACCGTGACATCACGGCCATCGTCTACGGTCGGCGCAGTCACCTCAATGCGCACGGACTCAGCCAGGGCCGTCACGGCATCTGCATCGTCCACCGGTATTCCGCGTGCCAGCGCGGCCACCGCCACGGCCCGGTACATGACACCGGTGTCGAAATATAGATACCCCAGTTCGCGCGCCAGCAGGCCACCGATCGTGCTCTTGCCCGACGCGGACGGCCCGTCGATGGCAATCATGCTGGGCATGGGCTTGACGCTCCTTCTTGCGGCCGTGGCTTCTGCATTGGCTGCCTCAACGGCGGTGAATGCCTCAGCCCGCAGCGCACGCACCTCACCCTCTGTCAGATCGCGCCACTTGCCCGGCCGCAGGTCACCCAACAAGAGCGACCCCATGCCGATGCGGATGACGCGCAGGGCCGGATGCCCAAGCAGCCCGACCATGCGCCGGATCTGGCGCTTGCGGCCCTCGCGCAAGGTGATCTTGAGCCAACTGGTGCGCGGTGCCTGTCGGAACCCTACACGCCCGCGGCCGGCTGCGCCACGTGGCGGCGCACCGTCACCCGTTGCGGGCCGGGCGGCTGGCCTGCGTCGCAGATAAGGCAGGGGCGGCTCACGCAGCAGCACCACTTTGGCGGGCAGCGTCGGCCCGTCATCCAGCATAATGCCGTGCTGCCAGCGGCGGATCTTGCGCTCGTCAGGCACACCCTCGACTTCAACCAGGTAAATCTTGGCGTGTTCGTAGCGCGGGTGGGTGAGGCGGAGGGCCAGCTCTCCGTCATTCGTCAGCAACAGCAGGCCCTCGCTGTCCTGATCCAGCCGGCCCACTGCATACAACCGCTCCGGCACCTCAACCAACTCCTGCCAGGAGGGATAGCCTGCGCGCGGGTCCGGACCGGAGAGATAGCCGGCGGGCTTGTGCAGCATGACGTAGCGCCGCGGCTCCATGCCGAGGGGCTTGCCGTCCACCGCGATACGGGCCGCCTCAGGATCGACGCGCGTCCCAAGTTCCGTGACCACGTGTCCGTCCACGGTCACCCGTCCGGCCAGGATCAGTTCCTCGCAGCTTCGTCGCGAGCCTAATCCAGCTTGAGCCAATACCTTTTGCAAACGTTCTTCCGGCATGTTTCCCTGCTTACGGCCCGACCATGACCCTGAGCGGCACGGTCGCGACCACCTGATCGGCCAACATCCATTCCAGCGTGCCCACCGGCAACGTGCTCGTCAGCGGCACGGTGGCATCCAACCGGCGAACCGGCTGGAGCAGCGACCACTGCCAGGCGGGCAGAAAGATAGCAGAAGACGCGGCGGAGTGCAAACGGTACAGGCGGTCTGCGGGGCCGGCTTCCCACGCCAACGCGTCATCCGGCAGCGCGACGGTGTTCCACTGCCATCCCGCCTCGGCAAAGTCCAACAGCGCGCGGGCATCTGCGTAGCGGCCGGTGCTGCCAAGAACCACGGCGACAATGCGATGGCCGCTCCGGCTGACCGAGGCGACCAGGCACTCCCCGGCCTCATCGGTCGTGCCGGTCTTGATGCCATCCGCACCGGGATACACACCAAGCAGCTCGTTCGTATTTGTCAGATCGTGCCCGGCCACCTGAGCAGACTGCATGGCGACGATCTCCGCAAACACCGGATATTCCAGCGCGGCCCGCGCCATCGCCAACAGGTCCATCGCACTGCTGGTCATGCCCTCCGCATCGAGTCCGTGCGCATTGCCAAAGTGCGTGGCCGACAGGCCCATCCCCCCCGCTTCAGCGTTCATCAGCGCCACAAAATCGGCTTCGCTGCCCGCCACATACTCGGCAAGCGCGACCGCCGCGTCATTGCCCGATGCAATGAGCAGGCCGTGCAGCAGGTCGCGGACGGTCAGCGTCTCCCCAGCGACAAGCCCCATCCGGCTGCCCTCCATGCCCGCAGCCGTTGCGCTCACAACGACCGTCTCGTCGAGCGCGACGCGCCGCAGAGTGATGAGCGCGGTCATCAGCTTCGCCGTGCTGGCAGGCGGCCGGGGCTCGTCCGGTCGCAGCGCATACAACGTCTGCCCGGCATCCAGGTCCACCAGAAGGGCCGATGCCGCCGAAAGCTGGACGGGCTGCTTCGTTGCCATCAGCCGGGCGATGTCATCGGGCGCGAGGCGCAAGGGCGGGTATCCGCCGTCAGTAAGGATGGGGGGACCGAAACCAGTGCAGAGCAGCACGAGGAGCAGGGCCAGGGGCAGGAAGGCATATCTGACACGGGAAGCGGCAAGCGCCGGCCTCACCCCCTCTGACTCCCCCCCTCCTGACCTCGACCAGGAAAGGGGAATCGAGGGTGAGGTCCCTGCCCTCGACGTGAAACGCGTCCTTCCTCCTCTGCGCACTTGACGTATGGGCCCAAAAAGCCTAAAATGAGAGCGGTCGTGCATCAACGTCACAGGTGCGGCGGCCCAATCGTTGTTCAAGGATACCCTCATGCCGGTCTACGAATATTACTGCGCAAGTTGCGAAAAACGGTTCGAGGCGATGCGCTCGATGAGCCAGGCCGATGCCCCGATGGACTGCCCGCGCTGCTCAACGCCCAACGCGCGCAAGGTGATCTCGGTTTTTGCCGCCATCTCTCGCGATGGCGGAGGCAGTCGCATGGTGGCGAGCAGCAGTTCCGGCGGCTGCGGTTCCTGCGCGGGCGGCCACTGCGCAAGCTGTGGCAGCCATTAACCTGCCCCCACATCCGGACGCCAGATTACGCGGTTACATAACAAAGGGGCGCTGTTGAGCGCCCCTTCGCTGTCCCAGGCGTCCTGAGCATTCCGCCGCCCACGCATTCATTCATCCTCGCCCACCAGTACGTCATAGACCTGAACATTGTCTCCAAGATCCCCTTCGTCATTCAATGGCGCGATCTGGATGACAAGCTGATAGCGGTTCCGCGCGGGCAGCTCGCTGACTGTCGCCAGACGCACGATGCGCACCTCATCCGGCGCAAGGTCCCGCAGAATGACCGTCTCATGCTGCAAGTCCTCCCCCGCGCCTTCCAGCAGAGGGTCCAGCAGCCGCGTGGTCACGTTGACGACCGGCTCCGTGTTAAGCCCCCGGTTTGCGACGGCAACCAGCAGCGTGACGCCGCTGTGCAGATCGAGACCGTCAGTGAGTGGCGGGTCGAAGTCTACGCCCACGACCGCGACATTGTGCGACATCGGCACGGCTGTCGGCAGCGGCAAGGGAGAGACTTCCTCCGACGGACGTACCACCTGCACGCCGGGCAGGCAGGCCGTCACCCCCAGGGTGAGAACTATCAGCGCCATCAGACTAGAAGCAGCGCGCGGTGTTAACCGTGATGCTATGGTCATAGTGCAAAATAATAGCCTGATAGTTGTCATCTGTCAAACAAATTCTGTCAGCCTGACGACACGTCCGTCTGGGCAGGACAACAAAACAAAGACGCCCCCGTAAATGGGGGCGTCTTGTGGAGTCCGACGCCAGTTACGCCGTCTGAACCACGGCCGGGGGAGCCTCACGGCCTTTGGTGCCCAGCAGGTCACGCTCGGTCCACCCGACGAGGAGCGGAATCGCGATGAAGATCGACGAGTAGGTTCCGCTCGCCAGGCCCAGCAGCATGACCGCCATGAACTGCTTGATGGTCGCACCGCCGAACAGCAGGATCGCGACCATCACGAAGATGGCGTTGAGCTGCGTTGCCAGCGACCGATGGATGGTCTCCATGATGCTGCGGTTCGCGATGGTGCTGAAGGACTCACCCCGATACTTGGGCGCATTCTCGCGGATGCGGTCGAATACCACGATCTTGTCCTGCATCGAGAAGCTGATGACCGTCAGCAGCGCGGTCAGGAACAGCGCATCGGCCTCCCACCCAAACACCAGGCTCAGGATGCTGAAGATGCCGAGCGTCAGCAGCAGGTCATGGAACATCGCCAGGATCGCCACGGTGCCATAACGGACCGGGTGCTGCACCTTTCGAAACGCGAACACCATGAAGCCAAGGATGGCAATGGAGGCAGCGAAGATCGCCACAACGGCGGCCTGCGTGACCTCGCGGCCGATGGCCGGCCCGACCGAGCTGTACAGCAGTTCCTCGGTATCACCGAAACGGGCTTCGACAGCCGCCATCAGCGTGGCCTTCTGCTCCTCATCCAGCGGCGTGAGACGGACCTGCAGCGCATTGCCCTCGCCCAGCGTCGTGACGGCCGGATCGCTGATGCCCTGGTCGACAAAGACCTGGCGCAGTTCCGCAGGCTGCACAGGCTGGTCAAAGGCCAGTTGCCAGAGCGAGCCGCCGGTGAAATCAATCGCCAGTTTGAACGGCAGCCCCGTCGTGATCGTCGAATAGATCATCGCGATCAGGCCGGCGATGATAATCAGAGAAGAAGCCAGGAAATACCACCTGCGCTTTTCAACGATACGAAACATGGAATCCTTCCTCCTCAAACGCCCAGCAGCCAGTGCTTTTCGCGCAGCGCCTCGGCCTCGTGACGGTCGAACACGGCCCGCATCAGGGTCCGGGTCACGATGACGGCGGTGAACATGCTGACCAGCACACCGATCCCGAGGTTGACCGCAAAACCGAGCACAGCCTGTGCGCCGAAGGTGCGACCAAACAGGATCAGGATCAGCACGGTAATCAACGTCGACAGATTCGAGTCGAGGATGGATGTCCAGGCACGGTTGAAGCCGGCTTCGACCGCCAGCCGCAGCGACCGGCCCCAGCGCAGCTCTTCCTTCATGCGCTCGAAGATCAGGATATTGGCGTCAACTGCCATACCGGTCGAAAGCAGAAAGCCGGCGATACCGGGCAGTGTCAGCGTCACCGGAATCAACTTGTAAAGCGCCAGGTTGATGCCTGCGTAGAGGATCAGAGCCAGGGCAGCCAGGAAGCCCGGCAGCCGGTAATAGACCGTCATGAAGAGCAAGATCGTGATCAAGCCGATCAAGCCGGCAATGATGCTGCTGCGCACTGAATCCGCACCGAGCGTCGCGCCGATGGTCTGGCGGTTGACGACCTCCAGCGGAATGGGCAGCGCACCGTAGCGCATCTGCACCGCAAGGCTCTCCGCCTCATCCGGCGTAAACTGGCCCTCGATGACCCCCTGGCCGTCCGGAATGGCGCTGTTGATGCGCGGATTCGAGAGGACCCGGTTGTCGAGCACAATTGCCAGGATGTCGCCGACATGTGCCGCGGTGTAGTCGCCGAAAATCTGCGCGCCGGTCTCCGTCAATTCGAAGGCGATGGTCGATGCGCCGTACTGATCAAGCTGCACACCGGCGGTCCGTAGGTCGCGGCCGGTCATCACCGTGGTAAAGACTTTGTCCGGGTACGGGAACGGCGAATCACCGAGGGACTCCGTGGTCGGCACCACATCGTTGTTGGTCGTGCGGATGTAGACGCCCTGGGCAACATTCGGGAACTCGGGGCTCGTGGCCGAACCAATCTCGACAAACTCGAGCTGACCGGTGCTCTTAAGGGTCTGCACCGCCTGCTCAGGATTGTCGATGCCGGGCAGTTCGACGATGATGCGGTTCTCGCCCTGAATCTGGACCAGCGGCTCGGTCACGCCCAGCGCATTCACGCGGTTGCCGACAATCACCTTGGCCGTCTGCATATCCTGCGCGGTAATCACCTGATCGCCGGCGGGGCGAGCCTCCAGGAGCACCTGCGTGCCGCCTTGCAGGTCAAGACCCTGCTTGATCTTCAGGTCGCGCGCCTCCGGCGGCTGCTGCCAGAAGAGGAGCTGCTTGGCCCATCTGGGGTGTTCAATGGGCAGCGCGATGAACAGTGTCACCAGGGCCAGCAGAATAATGAGTGCCAACACAACTGTGTTGCGGTTCCGCATGAGCTTGCTTCCCCCCGAATAAGGATCGACTCGCGCAGTTATGGTCTTGCGGGGTCGTCTGCGGCTCTCCGTCTGCAAATGAGCACTTGCAGACGTAAGGAACCCCGCAAGAGTCTTGCGGGGCAAAACAGGACAATTATACTCTCACGCCAAAGGGCTGTCAAAAACGAGGTGAGATTGCAGAAGGCAGAAGGAAGATTAGCATTCCGGACGGAGCGAGGCAGGTTTCCCTGCCGTATCAGTACCTCCATCGCGGCGTTCTGGCCGGTCTCCGACCGAGCCAGGCGTCTTACGGGCTGTGTGGCATGATGTCTGCGCGGTTCAGCCCATCCACCGCAGCAGCGAGTACCTCGGCAGGGGTCAGGGCGTCCGTATGGATGTACAGGTGACAGTTGGCGCGTGCGTGACGCAGGCGCACCAACTCCTGTTCGTACAGGTCAGCCGGAAACCCTGGGTCATGCCGGCGCCGGCGGACGGTGTCGAGCGAGGCATCCAGATAGATCAGCACGTCCGGCCGGGTGATCCGCTGCCACATGGTCGGGACATAGGAGTGCTCCTGCAGGATGCCGCGCGCATTATGGCCCCGAGCGCGCAGGCCCGCAGCGAGCGTCGACTTACCGGCAGCACACACGCCGACAATGGCGATGAGCGGACCGGCAGGCGGCACTCCAGGGTCAGGCGTCGGCAGGCGCATGAAGTCCCTTATGTCTGCTGCAAGCTACCCTACGGGGAATGTCACCGTCATGCGGCGCACCTCCGGCCCGGAGACGTCGGGCCGCTCCGCCACCCGCACGACGACGACCGTCGTATCGTCGCCGGGCCGGCCATCGTCGGCGGCCAGCGCCTCGGCGAGCAGGGCATCCGCCAGGTCCTGCGCCGGCCCGGCCAGCCTGGCGGTCTGCTGCTCCAGCACAGCGTGGACATCCAGCGGGCTGCCGCGGCGCTCACCCGCGTGGAGCACCCCATCGGTGAACGCCACGATCGTTTGCGCGGGCGTGAGCGGCCACTCGGCAATCACAGGACGCGAGCGGCTGTGCACGCCGACGACCTCTGCCGGTGCATCCAGCGCGCGCCAGGTGTAGACCCCCTCAGCCGGGTCGCCTGTCATCTCCGCAACCAGCACCGGACATTGGCTGTTGCGCGTGACCACGATCGTCTTGGTTTCCAAGTCGACGGATATCAGCGTCAGTTCCGCGGACACCTGCCCACCGCGCTCCGTGCGCAGGTAATCGTGTGCGGCCCGCGCGACTGCGCCGTCACGTACGCCATCGGCCAGCAGGCTGATGGCTTTGCGCACCGCCACATTGCTGATGGCCTTGGCGCTGCGGCCGCTGCGCTGGCCATCCACCATCACGATGGACAGTCCCCCGCGCGGCCGCTCCACGACCTCCACCGAATCGCCGCTCTCGCGCATCGCATACTTCGATGCCTTCGCAACCGCGACCTCTACCACGACCACGGCCTTACCCCTCGACCTGCGCTTCGCCCATCACAGCCATCTGCCGCCTGAGCCAGACTGCGGCTTCCTCCGCAGTCCGCACTTCGCCGGTAGCCTGCGCCTCGCGCAGCCCCTCGATAAGCGCTCCCACCTGCGGACCGGGCGCCAGGCCCAGCTCGGCCATTACCTGTCGCCCGTTCAGCAGCGGGGCCGGGCTAACCCAGGTTGCCCGCTCGCGGAAGTATGCGTCGAGTAACATGCGTGACGTACCTAGCCGGCGCTGCCAGCCCCCCGGGTCAGGCGCGGTCGCACGCGTCGCCATCGTGTCGGCCAGGCTCAACAGCACGCAGTCCGGTCCCGTGGATTCCGCATCGCGGAAGAACCGGTAGACAGCCCGCCGCGACGGCGGATAGTCGTGCGCCAGGTGGCCCGGCCGCATGTGATAGTCCACGAGCCGCGCGACGTAAGCAATCTCATCGCCCGCGAACTTGAGCGCCTGCAGCCGGGTCTGCGCCAGCAGCGCACCCCAGTGATCGTGATCGTAAAAGTGCGTGTCGCCTTCGGGATTCACCGTGCGACGCGCGGGCTTGCCCCAGTCGTGTGCGACCGCCGCCCAAACGAGCAGGTCGCGGCGCACATGGCCGGACGCCAGGGGCAGGCACAGGTGCTCGCGCAGCTCCGCCGCATACGGCTCGAGCAGCGCAGCCACATCGGTCCACTGGTCGGCGGGGGCCAGCACGGCCCCGTCCTCCGCCGCAGGCGCGGGCGGCGCAACCTCACCGGGCCAGAGCAGCGTGTACAGCGTGCGCAGGTGCCGCAGCACGCTGCGGGTGTGGTCGAACACATCCTGATAGTGCGGTGAACTCTGTGCCACCCCGATCTGGCTCACCGACTCGGGCAGCACATGGCGCAGCAAGGCCAGGTCGTCCAGCAGGCGGAGATGCTGCCACGCGCCTGGCGCGGCCAGCACGCGCAGCATCTCGTCGCGCACCCGCTCGCCCGCGACCGATGGCAGCAGCCCAGCGTCGCGGCGCACAAGGTTGTAGGTGGCATCCTCCAGGCGGAAGTCCAGTTCCGCCACCATGCGCACCCCGCGCAACATGCGCAGCGGGTCGTCTCGGAACGCGCCCTCGGTCACCGCACGCAGCAGCTTGCGCTGGAGGTCGGCCTGGCCGTCGAACGGATCGAAGAGCCGCGGCTCCGCTCCCTCCGTTAGCAGGTCCATGGCGATGGCGTTGATCGTGAAGTCGCGCAGCGCCAGGTCATCTACCAGGTCCGGCACGCGCAGCCGCGCGATATCGACTTCGACCGGCACACCTGCATCACCGGGGAGAATGGCCCGGCCCACGTCACGTTCGTCGTCGAGTGCAAACCACGCGCCGTCGAACGCGCGCGCCAGTTCACGAGCCAGCCGGATGCCGCCCTCGGAAACCACCAGGTCCAGGTCATGGCTCGAGCGGCCCAGCAGCCGGTCGCGCACATAGCCGCCGACGAGCCAGGCAGGTCGCCCCTGTCCGCGTATGAAGGCCAGAATCCGGTCCACCAACGCAGTCATGTTACAGCTCTTCTACAGGAGTTCTCCGACCATCTCCGCGATTTCACCGGGATGGCGGGCCACCCGCACACCGGCAGCCTGCAACGCGCTGATCTTGTCCGCTGCGGTGCCCTTGCCGCCGCTGATAATCGCACCGGCATGGCCCATGCGTTTGCCGGGCGGGGCCGTCTGGCCTGCGATGAAGGCCGTCACGGGCTTGGTCATCTGGGAGCCGATGAACGCAGCAGCCTGTTCTTCGTCCGTGCCGCCGATCTCACCGATCATTACGACTTGGCGCGTCTCCGGATCCTGCTCGAACATGCGGAGCACATCCACGAAACTCGTGCCGTTGATAGGATCGCCGCCGATGCCGACCGCGGTCGACTGCCCGATGCCGCGCAGGGTCAGCGCGTAGACGACCTCGTAGGTCAACGTACCCGAGCGGCTGACCAGGCCCACGTTGCCGCGCGTGTGGATGTAGCCGGGCATGATGCCGACCTTCGCCTCACCGGGCGTAATCAGGCCGGGGCAGTTCGGACCGATGAGTCGGGACTTCGAGCCGTCCAGGAACGCGCGCACTCTGAGCATGTCGAGCGCAGGAATGCCCTCGGTGATGCAAATAATGAGGCCGATGCCCGCATCCGCTGCTTCCAGGATAGCGTCGGGCGCGCCGCGCGCCGGCACATAGATGATGCTGGTGTTCGCGCCGGTGGCCTGCACCGCCTCGGCAACGGTATCGAACACGGGCACATTGCCGACCGCCCAACCGCCGCCTTTGCCCGGCGACGTGCCTGCGACGACGTTCGTCCCGTAGTCGATCATCTGCTCCGTATGGAATGCGCCCTCGCGGCCCGTGATGCCCTGAACGAGCAGCCGCGTCTCTTTGCCTACCAGGATGCTCATGCCGTCCTCCCCTCGCCGCGCGCCGCAGCCACAGCCTTCTCCGCCGCCTCTGCCAGCGTCTCCGCCGTCGCCATCTTGGCCTCGGCCAGCAAGGCCCGTCCCTCTTCTGCGTTCGTCCCGACCAGGCGCACCACCATCGGCACGTCCGTCTTCACCTCATCGAGCGCCTGGAGGATACCGCGCGCCACCTCGTCCCCCCGCGTGATGCCGCCGAAGATGTTGAACATGACGGCCTTGACGTTCGGGTCCGACAGGATGATGCGCAGCGCGGCCGCGACCTTATCGGCCTTCGCACCGCCGCCCACATCCAGGAAGTTTGCCGGCTCGCCGCCATACAGCTTGATGATGTCCATGGTCGCCATCGCCAACCCTGCGCCGTTCACCATGCAGCCGATCTGCCCGTCGAGCTTGACGTAGCTGAGCCCATTGAGCCGGGCCTCGCGCTCTTCCGGTGTCTCCTCGTCCTCGTCGCGCATTGCGGCCAGATCCGGGTGGCGGAACAACGCACTGTCGTCCAGCACGATCTTGCCGTCCAGCGCCTTGAGCGTGCCGTCGCCGAGGATGGCGAGCGGATTGATCTCCGCCAGGCTGGCGTCCGTGCCCATGTAGCAGTTGTACAGGCCCTGGCAAACCTGGGCGAACTTGCCCAGCAGTTCGCGCGGGAGACCGATGCTGACGCCGATGTTGCGCGCCTGGTACTCGCGCATGCCCAGGCAGGGATCGACGGCCACCGTAATGATCTTTTCGGGGGTCGTCGCGGCCACCTCCTCGATGTCCACTCCACCCGCGCTGGAGGCCATCACAACCACGCGGCGTCGCGCACGGTCCAGCACCATGCCCAGGTATAACTCCGCCTTGATATCGGCAGCCGGATCGATCAGGACCTTCTTGACGGTCAGCCCTTTGATGTCCATGCCGAGGATGCGCCCCGCGACCTGCTCGGCCTCATCGGGCGTCTGTGCCAGCTTGATGCCGCCGGCCTTGCCGCGGCCGCCCACCAGCACCTGCGACTTGACGACGACCGGCCCGCCGAGACGCTTGGCGATATCGCGTGCTTCCTCGGGCGTCTCAGCCACCTCACCCTGGGGCACGGGAATCCCGTACTGCCCGAAAATCCGTTTCGCCTGGAACTCCTGGAGTTTCAATGTACTGCCTCCCTTCGATCAGAAATGGAACGGGTGACACGCCATTGTGTCACCGGTGGAAGCGTTTGAGAAAGACGACACCCTCAGTATAGCGGCAGTGCGCAGGGAAGCCAAGTAGCGCCCTTACTCTCATTGCAGGGCGGAGCCCACAGTCAGTCGGACCGCCGAGCACCAGCTCGGCCCCGCAGGTATCACAAGATTGCGCCAGGTTGAATCAAGCCTTCCGCGTGGTCCGTATATTCCGTGGTCACTCTTAGCCTCCGTGCACCGCGCCGGCGCGCAGCTCGTGGATTACGGCTTCCGGCGGACAGAAGAAACGCGCAAACACGCCCGATGCGCCGATGCCTGCCGAAGTATACCCGGCCAGTGCACCGTGTTGCCACGCATAGGCGGCATATTGGCGCGCACAGCGGGCGTTGACCAGCAGCGGCCTGCCGTTCGGCAGGCAGATCTGCCCGGCATGTGTGTGCCCTGCCAGATACATGAGGAAGTGATGCCGGCAGGCCTCCTGGATGACTTCTGGAGAATGGACCAGTAGCAGACAGGGCGCGTCCGGCGGCACATCTGCCAGCCCGCGCTGAAAGTCGTGCAGCCCATAGTAGTGCGGATCATCCAGCCCGACCAGCCAGAGCGACGCACCATTGAACGGGAGGGAGACCGCCTCATTCAGCAGCATCCGCACACCGAGCCGCTGCAGGAAGGGCACCATCTCGATGACATCGTGGTTGCCGAGGATGCCGTAGACGCCGAGGGGACAGGCCAGCGCAGGCATGAGCGCCCGCATGTCGGCCTCGATCTGGGCGAAGTTGCCCGACACCCGCCACCGGAAGTCGCCGGTGATGACACAGGCGTCGAACTGCTGACCCCGGAGCGCAGCCGCCGCGTTCGCGCCGATGCCGGGATGCCCGTCCAGATGGAGGTCGGTCAGTTGCAGGATGCGCAGCCCGTCCAGCGCGGGCGGCAAGCCAGGCAGATACACTGGCCGCTCGCGCACCTGCACGTCCAGCGCGTTGCGCCGGCCCGTCTCGTGCAGCCCGGTCAGCCGCAGGAGACGTTCCAGCAGCGCATAGAGCGCCCGGATGTTCTCGAGATGAAAGCGGCTGCGGCCGTGCCCCTTCACGCGCAGCGTGTGATCCACCTGAGCGCGCAGCCGCAGAGCCAGGTAATCCTCCCCCACCCGCTCACGCAGCGCTTCCAGCGTCACCTCATCGAACATCGAACGTCGCCCATCACTTATTACTCGTTACTCGTTACTCATTACGTTAACAGAACGAGTAATGAGTAACGAGTAAAGGCCCTGCACGTCCTGTCATTCCACCGGCGGAAACACCAGGATGCGGTGCGCGTCGCCGTCCGCCACGTACACCTTGCCGTCCGGCCCGACCGCGATGCCCGTCGGCAGGGCAAACGACGTGCTGTCCGTCCCATACAGCCCCCAGGTCGCCTTGAATGTGCCGTCCAACCCAAAAGCCAGCACCCGGTAGTTCTCCGGATCGACTGCGTAGACGATCCCGCGCGCGCCGTCCACAGCCAGCGCAGGCTTGTTGACGACCGACTGGCTGCCCCACCCGTTGACCGCCCACTGCGCAACATACTGGAAGTTCTCGCTGAATTTCTGGATGCGCCGGTTCCACGTATCGGTCACATACCAGTTGCCGTCCGCATCCTGGCCCAGGCCCACCGGCTCGTCCAGCCGGCCGTCGACCACGCCGCCCCCGCCCCACTGCGTGATGAACACGCCGTCAGGGGTGAACATCTGCACGCGCTTGTTGCCCGTATCCATCACATACACGTTGCCGTCACGGCCCACAGCCACCGAGCGTGGGCCATAGAAGATGCTCTCCTGCCCCAGCTCACCGCCCGTCGAACCGAACGCCCCCCACATATTGACGAACTGGCCGTCATTCGTGAACTTCTGCACCCGATGGTTCCAGGTGTCGGAGACGTACACGCTACCGTCCGGCCCCACCGCAATGCCCCACGGCTCGTTAAACTGGCCGCGGCCGCCGTCGATGCAGCCCTCGCCCGTGTCGAGCTTGCACGTGCTGCCCCACTCGCGCAGGAAGCTGCCATCCGCGCCGAACACCTGGACCCGGTTGTTGCCCGAATCCGCGACGTAGACACGGCCCTCGCTGTCCACCGCAACCGCGCGCGGGAAGTTGAACTGGCCAGCGGCCGTGCCGGGCGTGCCCAGGCCGAGCTGCTGGCTGGCCGCAATCGTGCGCTGGCCGCTTTCGTAGGAGATGCCGGCCTCGCCGGGCAGCTCACCCACCGTCGCGGTGGGCGCACCCCAATCCCATACCTGCGCGGCCACGTCCTTGCGTACGAACATGCTGAACCGCTTGATGGGGTCCCAGGTAGCGGTCGGCGTCGTGTAACGGCGGTGGATGACCACGTCCCAGAACAGCTTGCGCTGCGCCGGGTCACGCACGCCTTGCCAGAGCCGCTCGAAGGTCATATCCTTGTAGGTTTCCCGCGGCCACCAGATGAGCCGGTAGTTGAACTCATAGTAGCGGTCGCCCAGGTAGGGCCGCACCTTGCTGGTGTTCGGGTCGCCTGCGATGACGATGGGCGAGTCCATGCTGTCCCGGCTGGGGCTGGACCCGAAGTAGACCTTGTTCGGGTAGTCGCGGAAATACCATTCGAGCGGCCAGGTCGATTCATCGTCATACGCCACGCGGATCGCGTGATCGCCCACTGTCTTGCGCGAGAGTTCCTCGATTTGCGCCATCGCCAGGGTGATATCCGGCGTCGCGTGGGCGTAGACCATCGGCTCGATGGGATAATCGTAGTTGATGTAATTGAAGCGGTACGACACGCCGATGGTCAGCACAAGCAGCAGCGCAGCCAGCGAGACCACGGCTACGCGCAGGCTCTGCCGTACGCCAAGCGCGGCCACCCGGTCGTACAGGAAATAGATGAGCGCCAGCATCACGACGAGCGCCAGGAGCCATTGCGCCGTGGCACTGAGTTGATCCACGCTGACGCCGGCGAAGGGCCGGCTATCCGCGGGCGGCAGCAGGGCCTTCAGCGCCACCAGGAACAGCGGCACAAGCACCATCAGCCAGAGAATGTTGCGCCTCCCCGTGCCGCGCCAGCCGATGCGGTCGATGCTGCGGCCCAGCCACCAGCCGCCCAGCGGCGCCAGCGACATGGCGAAGTAGACCGTGTGCCACGGCATCTTCTCGCCGACCCAGGTGAACACGGCCCAGGTCGCCGCCGGCCAGAACACGAGGAAGGCCTCGAAGAGCGACTGCACGCTGATCGCAGGAACGTCTGCAATCGGCTCGGTGCCTGTTGCGACCCCATCCGCCGCCTCGGTCGGCGCAAAAGTCTCAGACGCCTGTACAGCCTCACCGGTTGCTGGCCGCCGCAGGCGCGCGACGATCCATGCGACCAACCCCGCAAGGCTCAGGGCCATCGGCAGGAACTCATACAGGGGGACAAGCATGTAGAAGTAGTACCACGGCTGGCCGCCGCGCATGACCTCCTGCTGGTCGATCCAGTAGCCGAGCGAGCCGATCAGGCCGGTGCCGATGCCCTGGCCGTTGGTCAGGAACGTCGTGAAGAAGAGCAGCTCGATGGCCCAGAAGATGCCCGCGGCGATGAGCCACCGCTGCCGCAGCCAGAAGTAGCCGACGACGCCGCTGAAGATGAAAAGCAGCCCCAGCACCAGCCCGCCCTGCCACACCAGCGCCAGCGTCACCTGCCCCGGGTTATTGAACTGGCTGATCTGCCAGCCCAATGCCTTCAGCACGACCGCCGACAGGAAGGGCATGACCAGGGTCAGCAGCAGGACGATGAGGTCCAGCTCTGCAAAGCGGCGCAACCCCCAGCGCCATATGCTGACCGCAAGGCCAACCGCCAGGAGCGCCAGCACGCCACCCAGCCCCAGCAAGGCAATGCCCGGAATCTTCTGCTTGAAGATGACGAGCAGCAGCCCGGCCGCCAACAGCGGCAAGCTGACGCTCACCAGCAGGCGGAACGAGTGGCGGCGGGTTGCGGTCGTCTCCCCGCCGGGCCAGCCGGCAGCCCAGAGCTGCGCGGCCAACGCGAGGACCAGGAAGATGCCGAAGATGCCGCCGAAGATGAACGACGCCTCCATCGTCAGGAAGGCCAGACCGAGACTTACGGCCACACCAACGAGCCAGCCCGTCTTGCGCGTCACCAGGTAACGGAACATCGTCACCACGAGGAGCACAATCAGGCTGGTCAGCATGACCTCGTCGCGGATGTAGCGGCTGTGATACAGCAGCGCGGGCGAGATGGTGAACATGACCGCGGTGAGCAGCGCGCCCGTGCGCCCCAACCACGGCCGCAGCATCCAGACGAACGCGACCATTGCGACGCCGAACAGGGCCACGAGAATGCGCGCGCTCCAGTCGTTGACACCGAACAGGAAGTACATGACCGGATTGAGGATGAACTTCAGCGGCCCGTGCATCATCGGTTGGTGCTGATAGCCCCGGCCATCATAGAGCTGGAACGAATAGACCGTGTGCAGGCTCTCATCATGGCTCATGGGCCGGTCGCCCAGCCCGATGACGCGCGTCAGCAGCGCAACGACCACCAGCGCGATCCAGGCCAGCTTCTCCCAGTCAAGCTGGAGAGCATGGACCAGCGTCCGATCCAGAATGTTCGGGCGATCCGCGGCGCGGCCGGCGGGAATATCGGTCATATCGTGAGGCTCACTCACTTGGGTGTCAAGGGTCTGCATGTACCACAGCTCCGATTACTTCTGTTCTACCCACAGCAAGACGTTGAGCTTCTCCGGCGGAGTCTTGGCCTCGCGGAAGAGCACCCAACGGAGATATGCGTTGAAATCACCGAGGTTGCTGGGAGTCCAACGTTGCAGCAGCGCGAACTCGCGGCCCCGGTAGCTCTGCCTCAACCGTGCGTTATCGGCCACCGGCGTGATGACCAGCGGCGCAGGCTCGGCGGGCAGCGCGCCGCTGAAGCGCGCGTTCGGGAAGTCGCGCAACTGCCAGCGGAGGACGGGCAACAGGGGATCGTTCACCCGTTCCGGCCAGGCGACATCGATGTTCACCTCACGCGCGCCGGTCCCCCGCTGCGCGCCCTGGTCGCGCAGCGTCGCGGCGAAGTCGGGCGTATCCGTGGCTGGCAGCACGTGCAGCGCGGCCGCCTGCCGCCACGCGCCACGCTCGAAGCTCAGCGATGCCGTCTGGCTGAAGCCCCACAGCAGGCCGAGCACGAGCGGCACGACCGGTGCAGCCAGCACTACGGTCCGCCAGCTCCCGTAGACGCCATACGCGATCCAGATAACGATCGAGACGAGCGCGGTCGCGATGCCGATGCCGGTATAGACCGCGCGCCAGTCTGCGCCGTTGCGCGGGTCAAATGCGCCGGGCAGGCAGATGGCCGCGCAAAAAAGCAGCGCAAGACTGAGCGCCACGAGGAGCCACGGGTCGGCCTCCCTACGCCAGGTCCAGGCATTCGTGAGGATGCGGCTGACCGCCGGCCCTGCCAGGAGCGTCAGCGCGAGCGCGACCAGCGCCAGGTCCACCGGATGGCGCGCCCGGCCCAGCAGCGCAAGGAGCAAGGCCACCCCCGCGGCCAGCGCGGCCCACTGGCCCAGGCGGTCGCGATTGCGGATGCTCCAGACCAACCCCGCCACCGCGAAACCAAGCAGAGCCATCTCGCTGATGAGCAGCCGCCGCAGGATGTCCCACGCTGAGTAGTCGCCGCCAGCACGAAGAAGCCCCTCCAACCACTGCCCAGCCAGCCCGACCGCGGATGCGAACGCTCGCGGCGAGAGGAAGAAGAAGGTCGCTCCCAACAGCGCCGCTGCGGCCAGACCGGTGAGCAGCGGCTTGCGCACCTGTCGTGCCAGCGCAAACACGCGCCGCGCGGCCCCCGGCCACCAGACAGCGGCTATAGCAGCCGCCAGAAGCACCGTGTACGCATTCTTGCCGCTGACCAGCAGCAGCCCGGCCGCGATGCCAAGCCACGCAGCCGCGGCCCCGTGCGGGCTTGCGGATTCATCCAAGCCAGGCCGCGTGAAGTGTGCAAGCGCGGCCAGCACCGCCAGCGCCAGCGTCGGCGCGAGCGCATCCCCGAGCGCCAGGCGGCTGCTCCAGACGGCCAGCGGCGAGACGGCCCACAGCGCAGCCGCAGCCAGCGCGCCGCCGCGGCCCAGTCGCTGGCGCAGCGCGTAGAACAGCAGCGGTGACAGCCCGCCGAGCAGCGCAGGCAGGATGCGCGCTGCGAGGTCGGTCGCGCCGAAGAGCGTGAAGACCGTGCGCTGGAGCGTATAGAGCAGCGGCGACAACCCCGCCAGGTCGGGCTGCACGCCGGCGGTCGCAGCCAGCGCGGGGAGCGCCTGCGCAGCCTCCGCCGGGGTCAGGGACCACGCGCCGAGCCGCACCAGCCGCACGCCAAGCGCGACGACCGCCACGAGCGCATACGCCGCCCGTTCCACGGTCAGCCACGCCGCCCACCGCAGCGGTCGCGCCGCCCCTCGGACTATCTCCACCTGTCCTAACATCATGTACCTCAACCGGAAACGCCAGAAAACGGGTTTCTGGCAGAAACCCGTTTTCTCATCGCGCGTAAATCCGCACGCCGTCCTGGTCGTACACCTTCGTCAGCGCAGCGTCGAAGCGGCCGAGCGCAACATCGCCCACGCCATACTTGTTCCGCTCCAGCGCGCCGACATACACATAGTCCACGTCCCACTGGTCGAGCAGCGCGGGGAGTTCCTCCGCAGTCGCGGTGCGGTAAATGCGCTCCAATGCCTCAGGCCGGCCCGCAACTAGCTCGTCGTACGCCTCGCCGCGCCACTGCCGCTCGTGGAAGTCCCAGCCTAGCAGCGTCGGGTTGCCCGTGGACATCGAGACGCGGCCCGCGCCCTCGGGGCTGTACGACCCGCCGCTTGCCTCAACGACCACCGCATCCGGCGCCACGTTGGCCCGCAGCCATTCGATAGCGGCCCGGTCCGCGGGGTTGTAGAGCTGAAGATAGCGGAGGCCGTCCAGCGACGGCTCACCCCGGAAATAGTCGGCCTTACTCGGGATCGCGGCCAGCGGATACCACAGCCCGCCGAACAGGAGCAGCCCGGCCACTACCAGCGCGGGAATCCGCAGCACGGGCCGCGTGCCGCGCTCCGCCAGCCGGCTCAGTCCGTAGGCCGCGGCCATGCCCAGCAGCGCCCACGCCTGGTAGTAGAACTTGAACACCGTGTTCATGCGCGAGCCGAACAGGTCGCGCAGGTAGATGAACTCCGGGATGTAGGCCAGGGCCAGGGCGATCACGACCATGAAGACGGCAATGATGTCCGCGCGCGGCGCAGGGCCGTCATCTTGCCTGGACGTGCGACGCATGAGCGCCCATGCCACCCCGACGCCCCACGCGATGAGCACAGCCAGGACGAGCCAGGTCCACGGCGCGGCCAGCCGCAGGCGCACGACCAATCCCGCCAGCGCGCCGACCGTGCCATCGCCCGCTCGCTCGGCCACACCCGGTTGGCTGAGAATCTCCTGCAGATAGCTCGCCCCGCCCGGCAGCGCAACGAGAATCACCATGCCCAGCATGAGGAAGGCCAGCAAGAGAACAGGCAGCAGGAGCGTCACCGGCAGAGCGGTCAGGAACGGCCGCGCCACACCGGCGGGCCTGGACCGCCGCGCCAGCGCGCCGAACATCAGCGCCAAGAGGAAGGCGCAGACCACGACCAGGAACGGGCCGAACATCAGGAAAAACTGGCTGAAGCGACTGGGGAACAGCAGGTTTGGCCGCAGCCCGCCCAACTGCGACTGGAAGCCGATGTAGAACGGCAGGTAAAGCAGCCCGCCGAGAGCCCCCAGGACCAGCCCGCCCAGCAGCGCACGGCCGATCACGCCCAGGCTCAACCCGTCGCGCAGGGCCAGCGCCGCACCGAGCGCCAGCGTCGCCAGCCCCACATAGATGGGGAAGTCCCACGTATTCAGGAACCCCAGCGCGCCGAGCGCCAGCGCATACAGCACCACGCCCGCCGTACCTGGCCCCGTCGCGTCACCCAGCGCTCGCCAGCTACTGACAACGGTTGCCTTCCAGCCTCCGTGCGCAGCCAAGCTGCGCCCATCCAGCTTCCGTGCGCAGCGAAGCTGCGCCCATCCAGCTTCCGGCTTCCAGTACAACAGGTTCACTGCCAGCCCCACGGCCAGCAACACGAACGGCAGTGCCAACACATGCGGATGGAGGTCGCCCAGGATGAAGCTGAACGCCGGAAACTCGTCGATGACCTCGACCGAGTTGCCGAGGAGGTCCTTGTCGTGGATGACGCGCGACGCGCGCCACCACCACCAGAAGCCGCCGGTCCAGCCGCCGGTCGGCGCGCTGTCAGTGAGTCCCTTTATGTCAAACCACTGGATGAATGAGAGCGGGAGCAGTCCCCGGTGATAGGCCGTGTCGAGCAGCCCTTCGAGGTTACCGAGAAAGCCGACGCACAGCGCGCCCAGCAGGCCCCATCTGATGCTGGCGCGGGAGTCTGCGAACGATGCACGAGCCTTCTCCACCAGCATCTGCACGACGCCGAATGCGCCGACCATGACCAGCGCATACCACAGCGCGACGCCCATATTGAACCCGACCGCCGGGTCCACCCCGCTCAGCCGGATGAGCAGGCCGAGCATGACGTAGCCGAAGTAGTAGTAACTTATGGCATAGCCGGAGAGCCACGGGTCCTGCGGCGGGAAGAACCGGCTGCCCAGCACACCATTGATGAAGGCGAACTCCATCGGTTTTTCCGTGCCCGCAATGTCCGGATTGTACGCGCGGAAGACCGACCACCCGACCAGCACAAGCGCGAACAGCACCTCGGTAGCGATGACCAGCGCCAGGTGGCCGCGCAGCCATGTGACCAGTGGCCGCTGCCGCTCCCCGTTCTGTTGCCAGCTCTTCCGGCCCAGCCACCATGACACTGCGGCGACAAGCACGAGCGCAAAAAGGATGCCGCCCAGATCGTTGGGCAGGATGTGGAAGATGGCGCCCAGCCAAAGGACATAGGCCACGAGCAACAGGCCCAACGCCTTCGCGAACGGGTAGCCCCGCCCGCTGAAGCGCGCGAACAGCCGCCAGGTCAGCGGCAAGGCTGCGAGGCCAAGCACCTGGGCGATCAGCCACCAGGAAATGACAGCGAACATCAAAGAGTCCTACAGCACCGAAACATGCGAATCAACCGCAGATTGTAGCATGATGAACAGATGTCACCAAAAAAGCCGTTTCTAGTTTACCCGGTAGATAGTTACATCCGGGTTCCGGTAGATGGCCGCCAGGTCGCCGGCATCCACCAGCACGTCGAATTTGTGCAGCGCGTCCGGGTTGAACAGGATACGCTCCAGGCGGCCAATGTAGACGTAGCCGACGCGCAACTCTGCGAGCAGTCGCCGCGCCTCCGCAATGTCGGTGGTCTGAAAAAGACGCTGCGCCTGCGCCGTGCGTTCCGCGACCTGTTCGCCAGGGCGCTGCTCGTACTGGTGCTGTCCAACGAACGTCGGGAACCCGGTCAGGCTGGCAACGCGCAGCCCGCCCGCGCGATAGTAGTCGTAGGCGACGCTCTCGCCGTTTACGGTGTAGCTCCCTGCCGGAGCCTCCGCGATGACCGGCGTCCCGCTGACATTGCGCAGCAGCCATTGGATGGCCTCCCGCTCATGGCGCAGGGCGATAACACTGTCCTGGTCCGGCCAGGTGTACTCACCGACCGTCATGTACGCGGTTGCGTCCAGCGTTCCAAGCGGCGGCCGCGCGCCGGGGAAACGGTCGTCCACCCGGTTGCGCACGCCAGTGACCAGGAAGACCAGGCTGCCGGTCAACAGCACCGCGGCCGCAGCCTGCCACGGCACGCGCAGCCAGAGCGGGCTGCGCCGCGCAACACCCCCCACCGCGGGCCACATCCGCGCCGCGGCCACCCCCAGGAACAGCCAGGCGGGCACGTAGAACTTGAACAGCGTGTTCATGCGGTACCAGTCGCCGCCCGCCAGGAAGTCCCGCAGATAGAGTATCTCCACGCCGCCGATGACGGCCAATCCCATCACCAGGAGGAGCGCGGTAAAGACATCCTCGACTGAGCGATCGCGGCGCAAGGCCAGCGGCAGCGCCAGGCAGAGCGGGAGTGCCGCCACCGCAGCGGTCGGCCGCCCCACCGCAGCCAGAACAGCGAGAACCGCGATGAGCGCCAGCAGGCCGAGCAGCCACCCGCGGCCGCCCGCCTGCTCCCCTGCCGCTCTCCGCCGGATGCGCGCCCACTCGGCAACCGCATAGCTGGCGGCAATGAACAGCCACCCACCCCACACCTGCAGCCACGGCTTGAGCGGCGACGCGTCCCGCACCCACCCCAGGAAACGCGCCAGGAGCGGCCCATGCCCATTGCCGATCTGGGGCACGTAGCTGACATAGAACGGCCAGTACGCGGCGATGGCGAACGCGCCGATGGCCGCGGCTGCCACGAAGCCAAGCGCCAGGCCCCAGGCAGGCGCTTGGCCTGCCCCTACGATGCGACGCCAGCCGCGCAACATCAGCGCGCCCAGCACCAGCAACGCGTAGGTGGGCAGATCCCACGTGTTGATTGCGCCGAGCGCGCCTAATGCTATGACTAGCATAGCCATGTTAAAAAATGCTTGTCCGGCGCTTAAGCGCAAATGAGAGCGCAGCCAGTTGAGCGCGAACCCGATGACCAGGATGCCGAACGGCATCGCGATCAGGTGCGGGTGCAGGTCTGCGAAGGTAAACGACCAGAGCGGGAACTCGTTGATTGTATATGGAATGACGCGGCTGGCGGCCCAGTAATCGTAGGGTGGCGGCGCGCCTCCGCGCACGAGCTGCGCGACCGTGTCCAGCAGCCACGATAAGCCCTGGAGGTTGCCCAGGAGGAGGGTTGCTGCGACCGCCACCAGCGGCCCAACGAACCACCGCCGCGAGCGGCCCATAGTTAGGCTCGTCGCGACGCTGAACACACCGAGTGCAGTGAGCGCGAAGATAGACGGGATTGCCAGGTTGAACGCCACCTCCGGCACGATGCCGGTGAGCTTGATGAGCACACCGACAAGGTACAGCCCGAAGTAGTAGTAGTTGATGATGCCGCCCGCAAAGTATGGGTCGAGCGGCGGAAAGTTCGGGCTGCGCAGGATGGCGTTGAGGAAAGCGAACTCCATGAACTTCTCGCCGCCGTTCCAGGGCTGCCACAGATCCGGGTTGAGCAGCCGCACGCCGGTGAACGCCAGGAACGCGAGCGCGTAGACCGCCTCCTCTGCCAGCAGCAGCCGGCCGTGGCTTCGCTGGAATGCAGCGATGCGCTCCCGCTGCGCTGTCCAGGCCACGCGGCCGGCGATTGCCAGCAGGAGGAGCAGCACGAGCAAGACTTCGAGCCGGTTCTGCCACAGCCCGACGCTCGCGCCCAACCAGTGTACCCACCCTAACAACAGCCAGCCGGCCGCGCGCGCCAGTCCGTAGCCCCGGTCCGCCAGGCCGCGCAGCAGCAGAAACAGCAGCGGCCAGGTAATCCAGCCAAGCAGACTGGCAACGAACCACCAGAACAGGACCGCCAGCAGTCCGCTCTCCGAGGCAGCCCGGTTCCAGCGGAAATCGTTGATGACCGGCAGGACGTCGACGGGCTGGTCCAGCGTCAGCGGGGCATCGGGCGCCGGCGGCTGGTACGTGCTGCGGGCAAGGCCGGGAGCGCGGGACGATGCACCGGAAACAGCCTCCGGCAGGTAGCGCCCCAGCCGCTCGGCCAGCGTGCCAGCGGGCAGCCGCCCCGTATTCGCGAACACCACGACGTGCGGATGGTCGTAGACCGTGAAGCTCTCGTCCGCATGGTCGTCTGGAATTGCGAGCGGGCCGAGCCGGGGATAGGCCGTGAACTCAGCGACCCGCGTGTAGCCGAGCTCACCGTCGAACAGCAGGCGGTAATACGCGCTGCCCATCGGATAGCGACCGGGCAGCCGTTGAATCGGCGCGGACAGCCGGTTGCTGGCGAGGATGAGGTAGTCGCCGCTGGCAAGCTCCGCGGCCAGCGTGCCCAGCTTGGCTGCAGTGTCCTCATCCCACAAGGGCAGTTCGACGCGCACGTACTCGCGTGCCTCTGGACGGTCCGGCAGCTCGTCCAGCGCGAGCGGCAGCGCATCGTCCCAGTGCTCGGTCAGCAGCTTTGCGCTAGCGGGAACCTCCCGGTAGATCCAGCGTGATGCCGCAATCCAGGGATGCTCCTGGTGGTAGACCTGCACGAAGGCCAACGCCCAGCCCACGGTCACGACGAGCGCGAGCGCGACGAACGCGGGCCGAAAGCTAGAAACTGAAAGCTGGAAGCTGGAAGCAGTGCGAACCTTTGCTTTGCCAGGCTGGACTCCAGGAATCGGAAGCCGGAAATGCGGAACAAACCTACATTCCTTGGCGCAAGTGCGAAGCTGGGATTCGCTCATCGAGCTTCCGGCTTCCAGCTTCCAGCTTCCGGCTTCCAGCTTCCAGCGTCCAACCGCCCACGCCGCGCCGAACGCGATGAGGCAGGGCACGATGGGGGCCATGTACCGCAGGAACTTGGCATGGAACAGGCCGGTTGTGGCGAAGTACGGCAGCACCCATGCCAGCATGACGGTGAGCACCGGGCCGGCACGGTGGCGCCCGAACTGCACCGTCGCCCACACCAAGCCACCCCATCCGAGAATGCCCAGCGGCCAGCCCAGCCCCCATTGGCTGAGTTGGGCGATGAAGTAGATGTAGGGTATGGTCCCGATGTACTGCCGCGTGTACGGCGCATCCATCGCGCCGCTGACCATCGCGTTCTGTCCCCGGATCTGGTTCAGGTAGGCGACCGCCTCGATCAAGGCGAAGGGGTTGGTCAGCACGAAGGTGATGCCCGCGGCAGTGAGCACAACCGCGAGTCGCCGTGCGATGACCAGCATTTGCGCGCGCAGCGTCCCATCCGGCACGCGGTACAGCGCAGCCGCAGTCAGCGGAATGACGACCAGGATCGCGCTGAACTTGGAGCCCACGGCCAGCCCGGCCATCACCCCCGCCAGCAACCACGCCCACTTTCCCCCGCGCAGCGCCCAGCGTGCGGCCAGCGCCACCGCAGCCATCACACAGAAGGTCAGCACGGCATCGACGGTGGCATAGTGGCTGAGCTGGATCGGCAGGACCGCGAACGCGTAGAAGGCTGCGGCCAGGAGCCCCGCGAGATCACCTGGACTCGAGGCTTTAGCCGGTTGTGTGGGAGTTTCGGAGTGGAAGGGTTCTGGCTGTAGCTCCAACTTCGGAGATGGGTGGGCCAGCGCATGCCTTCCCAGCCAATAGACCAGGAGCAGCGTGCCCAGATCGGCCAGCGCGGAGATGACGCGGCCAACGAGACCCAGGTAGTTGTAGTCCGCCAGGTGACGGCCTATCGTATGCAGCGGCTGAAAGGCCGCCGGGAAGGCCATTGTCGTGTTCGCCAGCCAATCGGCCAGCGCCACCCCCGCGTGTGCGATGAGCAGCAACAGATACAGCGGGAAGTGCCCGTAGGCGTAGTTGCGCGGTTCGCCCGCCAGTTCCTGTCCTGCTGCGGGCCAGCGGAACGGGTTGAGCGGCGAGCGCTCGGGATCGAGCGCAGTGCCGAGGTCCGCCGGGAAGGACATCGTATCCGCCACCCAGACGATGAACCGCTCGTCCGGGTGGACGTGCTGGAACTGGTCCCAGTTCAGGTCAGTAAAGCGCAGCGCGCCGCCCGCAACCAGAAGTAATGCAAGCAGCGCAAGGGTGAGTGCGCGACGAATCCGCGGGTCGTTCACTGCGGTGACAGGAATGTTCCGGTTCGCGGGGTCGGGGTCGGCACCGGCCGCGGACCGATGCCGGCAGGCACACCGGTGGCGGAGGCCAGGCTGCCGGCGACCCGGTAGATGGTGACCGCGCCGGCCTGGTGCGCGACCTCAAGCATGCCCGCCTGCGCCAGGGCGTCGAACTTCGCCAGCCCCTCGGGGCTGTAGTAGGCGCGCTCCAGCTCCCCGACGATGATGTAACGGACGCCATAGAGCGCCAGCAGGCGGCCCGTGCGGGCCAGATCGGTGGTGTTGTAAAGCTCCTGCACGTGCGCAACGCGGCGTTCGACCGCAATGCTCGGCACGACCGACCGCTGCTGTCGCTGATGCCAGTTCCACCCCTGCACTGTCGGCAACCCCGTGTAGTTGGCGAACCGGCTGCCCCAGCGGTACTCAGGGATCTGCGCCTCCAGGATGACGGGCGAGCCCTCGACGTTTTGCAGCAGCCACAGCATGGCCTGCCGGTCGTCGGCCAGCCGCAGGTCGCGACCGTTATCCGAGTATTGCGCCCGCTCCATGTAGGCCATGCCGTCCAGCCCGCGCGGCGATGCCTCGGCAGAGAAGCGGTCGCGCACCTTGGCACGCGCGGCGAACGGCGGATAGAGCATCGTCCCGGCGAACAACAACAGCAGCACAACTGCCACCGCGCGACGCCAGCCCGGCCGCCATGCGAACGCACGCGGCAGCCACGTCGCCAGCCCGAAGGCCGTCGCCACGCCGAAGATGACCCAGGCCTGCAGGTAGAACTTGAACACCGTGTTCATGCGGCCGATGTCGTCCTTCTGCCGGACCAGCTCGACGCCCATCGTGATGGCAAGCGCCAGCGCCAGCAGCAGCAACGCCAGCCGCCGCGCGGGCGGAATGTCACGGCCGAGGCCCAGGATTGCAGCCAGGGCGAAGAGCGGCAGCGCGATCAGCCAGACCTGAATCTTGAGGAACAGGCCGAACGCCAACAGCAGCACCAGCGCGCCTGCGATGAAGGGCAGCGCGATGTCCAGCCACACGGGCAGCGCTCGCTCGTTGCGCTGGCTGACGAGCTCTGCGACCAGTTGCACGGCCGCCAGCACGAGGAAGAAGCCCCACATCACAAAGTAGTCGGGCAACTGCGTCCGTGCCTCGTTCCACAGTTGCAGCCCCGCATACGCGGTTGCATAGTGGCTGGTGTACGGATAGAAGGCCACCGACGCAATGACCACGAGCAAGGCGACCCGCCAGACGACGCTGACTGCCGACCGGAACAGGAAGCCGAGCCAGCCGGTAAGGTTGGCCGGCCGTACCATGCGCTGCCGCCGGACACCCTCCATCACGACGATGGCGGCCAGCGCGGCCAGTGTGTAGGTCGGGAAGTCCCAGGTATTCGTCGCGCGCAGCGCACCCGCGACGAAGCCAACCAGCGCCAGCGGCAGCAGCTCGGCCAGCGGGATGTACCACGGCGACGGCTCGGCATTACGAAGATCAGCGTGTGGATGCCACTCCACCAGGCGCACAAGCGCGACGATGCCGGCCAGCGCCAGCAGCGTCAGCGGCAGCGCCAGCATGTGCGCGTGCAGGTCGGCATAGGTAAAGGTGAAGAACGGGAACTCGTTGATGGTGTCCGGGATGACGCGGGAGGCATTCCAGAACCACCAGTCGTTCGGGAAGTCGAGTCGGGCGCGGCCCGTCACCACCGCGGCGAGCCCGCTGAGCGCGGCCAGCACGCGCGATACCGCGCCCTCCGCAGATGCACCCGCGCTCGCACGCAGGATGAGCTGCTCATACAGCAGCTTGACGTTGCCGAGGTTGCCGATAATCACGACGAAGAAGACGCCGGCCAGCCCCGCCAGGACCGGCCCGATGCGCATCCCCTGGTAGGCCGGCTCTTCGTCGGGCAGCACCGTCGCATGATCACCGTCAGCCAGATTGAAGGCCGCCGCAAACGCGCCCAGCCCGGTCAGGCCGAAAAGAGTGGGCACGGCCAGGTTGTAGGCGACCCACGGCACGATGCCGGTCAGTTTCGTGAGCACGGCGACCATCACCCAGCCGAAATAGTAGTAGTTGATGTAGCCGCCCGCGTGCCACGGGTCATACGGCGGGAAATGGGTCGAGCGGATGATCGCGTTGAGATATGCGAATTCCATCGGCTTCTCGCCTCCGCGCGCCGGATGCCACAGGTCAGGATTGCCGATGCGGATGAGCAGAAAGAGACCGAACAGCAGGAGGAAGACCGCTTCCTCGGTGAACAGCAGCGCGCCCCGCTCGCGGACGAACTGGCGCAGCGCGGCCCGCTGCCGCCACGCCATAACGCCCGACAGCCCGATGAGCAGGCCCAGCGCCAGCGCGATCCACCACTGCGCGAACGGAACCGCCTTCAGGCTCGGCCCCAGCCAACTCAACCATGCGAGCAGGAGCAGGCCCAGCGTCTTGCTGACCCCATAGCCCCGGTCCGCGAGACGGCGGAAGATCACGAACGCAAACGGGAACGCCGCCACGCCCAGCACTGCCAGCAGGAGCAGCCACACGATGACCGCAACCACCTGCGAACGATTGACAAGGCTCGCCAGATCGAACATCGCGGACCATGTGCCGCCGGCCTGCTGCTGCGCAGCCTCTTCCGGCGTCAGGTACAGCGCGGTCGGCGCCTGACTGACCTGCTTGGGCCACATCATCAGCGTGTTTTCCAGGTCGATCGGATCGAAGTACGATCGGACCGTTGCCTCGCTGTAATCCGCGGTCTTACGATAGATGCGCACCTCCGGGTGGTCGTAAACGCTGAACGCCTCCTCCGCCTGTAAGCCACCGTTAGTGGCGGCGTCGTCGAACTCAATGCCGAAGATGGTTGGGAAAGATGTGAAGCGGCCGGCGAGCTCGAAGCCCAGCTTCTCCTCGAACAGCAGCCGGTAATACTCTGTCGTCATCGGGTAGCGCATGGGCAGTCGCGGGATGGAACCCCAGAGCCGGTTGGACGACAGCACCAGGACGTCTGCCTCGTTCAGCCACCGGATGAGCTTCTCGCGTTTTTCAGCGGTATCCTCATCGTAGTTCGTGATCTGGCCGGTCTGCTGCCCGGTGTTCGGGTCCGTGAGGCCATAATAGCGGCCATACGGCTTGAAGCTCATGTTGCCATCGATGCTGAACGGCAGCGGGTCATCCCAGTGCTCGTTTGCGATGACGCTCCCCTCCGGAATATTGGCGTAGATCCAGCGCGACGCGGTGATGCGCGTCAACGGCCGGCGGTAGATCGCGAGGAAGCCCCACCCCCACAGCATCGTGCCGATGGTGACGAGCACGATGAGCGCATAGGCGATGGATGAGCGACCCTTCATTGAAGATTGAAGATGTGCGAAGCGAAGCTTCGCCAAGATTGGCCGCCGCCACCATTGCATCTCCGCCCCAAGGCTCGAATCTGCAATCTTCAATCTGTAATCTGCAATCGCAAACAACACCCACGCCGCCATCAGCGCCAGCAGCGGATAGATAGGCAGCAGGTAACGCATGGACTGGACGTACTGGAGGCCCTGCCAGAGGAACATGCCGCCGATCCACGCGACCGGCAGCAGGTGTGACTTGACCAGCGCACGCCGCGCGAGGTCGGTCAAGGGGGTAACGCGGGTGAAGGCCAGCACCACCTGTATCGTGGCCGCGAGCCAGCCGGCCCACCCTGCCAGCCCCAGCGGCAAGCCCATGCCCCAGACGACCATGTTGACGAAGGGAAAGACAAATGGCGTGCGGTTGGTCCATTGATGGCCGGGCGGATAGTCCGCATCGCCCCCGATGAGCTGCTGAATCTGACGCATATTGCTGCGCCACTGGGCGGAGAATGAGAAGTCCAGCAGCGACGTGCCGCCGAACGCATACGGCTGCGCGACGCGGAACACTGCGATAGCGACGACGCCCATCAGCACGAACCGGAACAGCGTCGCCTGCAGCAACATGCTGACCCACGGCAGGTCGACCCGCCCCCCGCTCGCCTGCTGCGTCTGCAGCTCTTCCCACACGCGGATGCCCGCGGCCAGCAGCGCGATGCCTGCCAGCGGCGCAAGATTGATGCGACACGCGACGCTCGCGCCGAGACCGGCGCCGAGCGCCAGGTACGTGCCCCAGCCGCCCCCTTGCGCCACCCGCACGGCAAAGTAGAACGTGACCAGCGCGAAGAACGTGCCGAAGGTGTCGACCGTGAAGAAGTGCGACTGTTGGAGCGGCAGTGCCGCGAACGCGTAAAACAGCGCGGCAAGCAGCCCCGCGCGCTTGCTGTAGAGCCGCTGGCCGATGATGTAGATGAGCCAGACACACCCGAGGTCGAACAGGCCGGACAGCGCACGGCCCACGAGATGCACACCATCGTAACCGATCATGTTGATCGGCGTGCCCGAGGCCGTATTCCAGAGCCCGAATGCCTGATTCACTCCATCAGCCATCTGCGCGACCACCCGCACGATGAAGATGGGCAGCGTGCCGTAAACGAAGAAGTCGTACCCCTTGTTGTAGGGGCTCATGGGTGAGGTCGTGCTGTCGAAGAACTGGCCCAGGCTCTGCGGCAGTTCCAGCGCACTGACCACCATCGTCAGGAACCGCTCGTCCGGATGGATGTGCGTGCCCTCGTCCCAATTGAGGTTCGTCAGCCGCAGGAAGGCAGCGATAACCAGGATGGCGACCAGAATCCAGCGCGGTGCCGCGTTGGTTGCCAGCCACTCGCGCGCCCGGTCTACCAGACTGGGCACAGCCGGTCCGCGTTCAGCCTCTACGAGTGCATCAGTTGAATACCGCATGAGGAGATTGCTCCGTTGATCTCGATAGACAGGATTTACAGGATTGACGGGATTTTCCTTCAGGTCATCCTGTCAATCCTGTCTTGTCAGGTCGGTCACTCACGGCCTTCGCGCCTTCGTGCCCCATAGCCGCCCGGTCGCGCGTATGCGCAGCCAGTAGTGCAGCATATCACGCACCGTCGCCAGGATCAGCGCGGGGCGTGCGCCGGTCGCGCGGCCCGTGCCGCGCGGGACATAGCTCACCTCGACCTCTGCGATCCGGTAGCCAAGTGCCTTCGCCTTGATGATCGTCTCGGCATGGAAGAACGCGCTGCGCCAGTACTCGATCGTCATGGCGCGCAGCACGACCAGCCGGTACATCGTGATGTAATTGAACTGCCGCTCGCGCATCCCGAACAGGAACTGGATCAGCCCGATATTGACGAACGACACGATCCGTCGCCAGCCCGAATAGTCGCTCCGGTCCGACCGGATGCCGACCAGCACGTCCGCGGTCTCTGCCGCAGCGAAATACCGCTGCAGCTCCGCCAGATCCATCGCCAGGTCCGCCGGAATCAGGATGAACCACTCCCCCCGCGCCGCAGCCACCCCGCTGATGAAACCGCCGCCGATGCCCTCGTTGACGGCATGGTGGATCACGCGCACCTGCTCGTGGATGCCCGCCAGCCCATCCGCCACGCTGCCGGTCGCATCGGTGCTGGCATCATCCGCGATGAGCACCTCATAGGTGATGCCGTGCCGGTCCAGCGCGGCCAGCAGCGCCTCAACACTGACCGCCAGCCCGCGCGCCTCATTATACGCGGGCATCAGCACCGTCAAGGTCAGGCTATTCGAACTTGAACTCGCGCACATGGATATGCACGTCCACCGGCGGATTGAGCTGCTCGATCTCGATCCGCACGCGGCCGACCTGCTCCGGCGCGGCAGGGAAAGACAGAGTCACGTGCGGATCAGGCGGCTGGCCGCGATACGCTTCAGTATACACCACCGGCTCACCCGCCGCATCCCCGTACAGCCTGACGGTCACGCTGAAATCCATCGAGCCGAAATCCGCCACCAGGCCCTTGACCGCCCGCGGGGTCGGGAAGGTGAAATCGAAGACCAGCGGGTTGGCCGCCAGCCCCCTGACCAGCGTAAAGGGTTCGCCGTCAAACAGGTCGGCCAACTGGCCCACGTCGAGCGGCGAATGTTCGACATCCACAAGCTGGCCGTCCACCGCCACCTGTCCCTGCACCGGCCGGATGCGCGCCTCGCGCTCCGGCGCAAGCAGGTCCTCGAAGTTCGGGCTGTATTCCAGGCGGGCGAAGTAGAAGCCCGGGCTGCCGTTCGGATAGTTGACCACGCGGTCAACATCGACCCGTGCAAACTTCGGGCTGCCCGCTGCAAGCTGGTACTCGGCCGGCGTCATCACGAGGATGGTATTGTCATCCAGCGCGCGGCGCTCGCTCATATAGTAATCGACGTTGAGCATCTGCACCCTTGCGCGCTGCTCCACCGGCAGGAAGAAGCGGATGAAGGTGTCCGCGCCGTTGGCCCACGTCGAGGTAAGCATGACGCGGTTGTCCGGGCTCTCCGCCAGCACCTCCGGAATGGCCTCGGTGAAAAGCTGCTTTGCGCCCCACTGCATCCCGTACAGCCCGTAGTCGCTGTACCACCCCGGCCCGTTCACCAGGGCATCCCGCAGCATCCACAGACTTCCGCCGCTCAGAACCAGGAGCAACGCAAGTGCGACATACCGATGAGCCCCGGAGGACATAGTGGCTCCCCCTACAACAGAGGAGTGCCGCATCCTCAGATGCGGCAGACTCGCAACATGCTCGCGGCCTCCCGCAAACTCCGTGGCATCCGTGACCGCGACCGGAGCATCCTGAGCGGGTCTGCGGCTCAGCCCGCCATTCGGGTCATGGCCGGCCGAAGGAACGGATCCCACCGCACGGAGCACCCACGCCAGCACCGTCTCGATGCCCAGCCCAATCAGCACCGTCGCGGGCACGATGAATACCAGCACCCGCGTGATCGAGACGTCCACCAGCGTCGCGCCTGCCGGCGACGCAAGCGCCGCCACCAGCACAGCCCGGTGCGGCGCAGAGCGGATGCGCCACACGCAAACCCCAACGCCAACGAGAAAGAACGGCAGGAACGGCAGTGCAAGGTTGCCGTAGCCCTTCATGCGATGCCGTACGAGGTCGTGCTCGTTCGGCGTGAACCAGTAAGCGGGGCTGAGGCCGTATGTGTAGGTCTCAACGAACTGACCGAGCTTTGCGTTTAGCGGCTTGTCCTCGAACCAGTAGGAATTGATGGCGCGCAGGTGCGTCGTCATGGACTCCGGCTGCGTGGCGCGGAAGCGCAGCAGCGGGACGGCCAGCACGGCGACCAGCAGCAAGGCCAGCAGTACCGTCCGCCACTGCTTCACGTGATAAGGCAGGTCCGACAACAGGAGCAGCGCGGCTGCTGCGGCCATGATCATCTGCCCGTTGGAGTAGGTGTAGAACGTCGCTGCGCCGAACAGTACCGCCGCGAAGAGATAGCGCGGGTTGCGCGTGCGGTAGAGCAGATAGCACAGCAGGAAGGCTGCGAAGAACGATGACATCATCACCGTCTCGAAGCCGGTGCGCGAATGGAGGAACCAGGCCGGTGATAGCGCCAGCAGCAGCGGCCCCATCCACCAATGCCGCGTCTTAAACACCTTCTTCGAGATCAGGGCTATGGCTGCGGCCGCCAGCAGGCTGACGAGCGCGCTGGTCGCGCGGTTCGCGATGATGCTCTTGTCCGCCAGCGCAACCGAGACGGCATGGACATAGACGGACAGCAGCGGCGTCCAGCGGTTGCCTGCCGCCTCGAAATAGAGCGGAAAGGTGCGGCCCAGCACATCCTTGAAGTCGCGCTCGATCAGGTCTTCGGCCAGCACGCTATGGACGGCCTCATCCGCGAAGAAATAGATCGGGAAGCGGTCCAGCGCGTACAGCCGGGTGAGGAGATAGACGCCGAGCGCAACGGCGAACAGCGCCCACGCCAGCCGCCTGCTATGCGCATCGGTGTCCGTGGCCGCGCGTCCCGGGCCTTGAGCTTCGGCATCATCCGCAGAGACCGCTGCGCTCGCTCGCACCGGCTCCACGGTCAGGCGGACCGCGGCCCCGTCTTCCAGCGGCAGCAGATCGGACGGCCACAGCACGCCCTCGGCGTAGGTCGCCTCCGTGCGCACGACCCGGCGGACAGCGCGGCGTGCCCGCAGCGCATCGACGACCAGCAGCGCGATCAACACCAGCACGCTGATGAGGCTGATGGCGAGGCCGACCCAGAAGGAGGAGGGGCTATAGCTGAACGCGTAAGTGTGCGCGCCCGGCTGCACCGCCGCTGCCAGATACCCGCCCACGTTGAGCAGCGGCGCAGGCTGACCGTCCACCGCCAGCCGCCACCCCTTGAAGCCCGAAGTCAGGATGACGAGCGCTAAATCGCTGTCCGCAGCAGGCGCCCCATCGACCGCCAGTTCAACGCGATTAGGCGTGACGGCAGCCGGATCGACGGCCATCACAGCATCGCGCCAGAGCTCGCGGCCGGCCGCCACATCGTTCAGCGCAGACCGCGCTGCCACGAAAGCATAGGGCAGGCTGTGCGGCAGGTGCCAGACCGTGTGTGTCTCGAACTGCTGCAGCGCCACCGGATCGGGATATTCAGAGGACAGTCCGGTGCCCAGGATCTGGTAGTTGGGCCGGGCCTGTACCTGACGCGCGTTGACCGCGCCGCTCAGCGGCGGGTAGAAGGCGAACCCGTACCACGCATCGAGGTAGCGCAGACCATTGGCGACCAGCGCGCCGTGCCAGCCGTTAGGATTGCCCGTGTAATACACGCCGGACACATTTTCGGCCAGCCAGCGAGTCGTCTGCTGCTGTGGCGGGTATGGGGCACGCGTGCCGAGGTACTGCCGGTTCGTCAGATATACGTCACCCACCGACCACACGACGAAGCCCACCAGCAGCGCCCACCCGACCCGCTCACCCAGCCACACCGCGACGCCCGGCACCGACAACTTGAGTGGCCCGCCGCGCCGCCGGTCGAACGCGGCCAGCATCGCATCCAACCCCAGGCTGCCCAATGCCAACAGTCCGAGCGCGCCGAAGATGAGCATGCGCGTGGGATAGCGGAACTGGTTGAGCAGCTCGCTGCGCGCGTAGATGCCCGCCCACGGCATGGCCCGCACGTTGATCCATGCCAGCGCAAAAAGCACCAGTGCGCCCAGAAAGACGAGCGGCCAGACCGCGCGCCGCGCGCGCAGCCACCGGCGCACCGCCCACGGCAGGGGCAGCAGCAGGAGGAAGAGCCAGATGCCGGTGTAGGCGTAGAATTCCTCCGGCGGCAGCGCGGCCGCAGCATCCGGCCGCCAGGGATCGCGCGAAAGGTAGTCGCTCAGAATCTGACCGAAGGTATGCGACCCGGCAAGCTGCGGGTCTACTTGCTTGGTCAGCGAAGGCCAGAACTCGACCAGCGGCAACAACTGGATGGCTGCGAGTCCGAGGGCAAAGACGGCAATGAAGGCCAGGATGCGCAGGCGGGAGAGGTGCAACACGAGCCGGAGCCGCTTCCCAGTACCGCTTACGGAAGCATCCTGAGCCGGCGTGCGACCCAACCCGCCCGCCGGCTCAACACGAGCCAAAGGAGCATCCTGAGCAGGCCAGCTTCCAGCTTCCAGCTTCTGTTCGCCTGCACTCGCAGCACCTCCCCTTCGCACGCCCACCACTGCCACCACCGCGAACAGCACCATGACGACAGCCGTGTAATACGCGTAATAGACGTTGCCGGAAAAGAACACCAACACCAGCGAGACCGCGGCCAGCGCGACCCACCTCGGCCGACCAGAGCGGACCGCGGCCAGCGACGCAGCAAGCACCCAGGGAATCCACGCGAACCCGAGGACGAAATCGTACTCTCCCTGGAAGAAGCGTGCGACGGCCTGCCCGGTGAGCGCATACATCAGAGCCAGCCACACGCGGCTAACCGGCCGCAGGCCGAGCGCCAGTCCGAGCAGCCACGCTCCGTACGCCGCGGCCAGGAAACTCAGGAACAGGGCAACCTTGAAGCCATCCTCCACGCCGAGCAGCAGCACAGGGACGGTCGCCAGCGGGTTGTATGCGTGGAGAAAGGGATCGGCGACGAACGGCAGGCCCGCCTGCAAATAGGGATTCCACAGCGGGAACACGCGGTGCTCGCGCAGCGAGTTGACCAGGGTCCAGTCGAGCGACTGGACGATCTCCGCCTCGTTGCCGGTCAGCGGGCGGCCGCTGCCCAGGTCCAGAAATGGCAGACAGAAGGCCAGCACCACTGCAAAGATGATAGCCCACTCGCGCGCGGCCTGGCGCAAGCCCACGGGTGGGACCGCAGGCTCAACAGCATCATCACCCCGCAGGGCGCTGAAGCGCCCCCTACGAACGTCCATCACCCCCGTCCGCGCGCTTACGGCACAGGACAAACTGGTAGGCGCCCACAGCAGGCAGCGCCTCCTCGTAATAAGGCCGCAGCCAACGCTCGAAGACGCGGCGCTGCGCATCGAACAACATCCACCGGCCCAGGACGCGCTTGGTGACCAGGTTCGGCACGCCCAGGTAGTGGCTCAAGTCGAAGCGGCGGTGCGCCGCAGGGGAGAAGTAGTAGGCATGCTCCTCTACGATCAGGCCAACGGCAGCCAGCCGCCGCCGCCATTCCTCCGGCGGGTAGACATGAAAGTGGTTGGAGATGCGGTTGAAGAAGCGGCCATAGGCCCGCCCCGCGCCGGCCAGCCCCAGCCTGCGCAGGGCCGTCGCGCCCAGCAGGAAGTCGGGGTAGTGTTCGCTCGGCAGCGTCGTCGCAAAGACACCGCCCGGTGCCAGCACCCGGCTGATCTCTCGCAGCACCGCCGCGTTGTCAGGGATGTGCTCGATCACGCAGTTGCTGACCACCGTGTTGAAGCTGCCGTCGGCAAAGGGCATTTCGGTCGCGCTGGCAAACATCACCTGCCGGTAGACGTCCTTGCGTGCGGCCGCCTCCGGCAGATCGCGCGCCATCACATCGATACCGACATCGAGCGGCAGGCGGTCATACGCGATCGACGCGAAATGGCCGTCGCCACAGCCAACGTCGAGCACAGGCGGCGTCAGCGGGACGCGCGCCATGAACCGGCATTCGACGGCGCGCAGGATCGCCCGGTGAGGCGCCATATCCTGAAGCTGGAGCGAGAGATAGTCTTTCATGGGCTTCCATTACGAGACCTTCCAGGTCTCGTAGACCTGGAAGGTCCGGACGCTATTATTCCCGGCGAGCCTTCTCACGGAACAACGCCTCATACGCGTCGACCGTCTGCTTCAGCTCGAAGCGGCGCATGATTTCCCCGCGCGGCTTGATGTAGCGCTGCGGATCGCGCAGGACCTTAACGATGCCAGCAGCCAGCGCTTCGGCATCCGCAATGGGCACGACCTCGCCCATGCCGGTCATCGTGACCGGCTGGCGCACGCCCGGCAGATTGGTTGCGACGACCGGCGTCCCGCACATGAACGCCTCGACCTGCACCAGCCCGAACGACTCTGTGTTGTTGATGGATGCGACCGTGACCACGTCGCACAGGGCATAGAAGTCCGCCATCTGCGCGGGGTTGAGCGTCCCCAGGAAGGTCAGGTAGGGCTCATACTGCTTGATGAGCGGCTGCAGGTCATCCCAGATCGTCTCTCCGATGACATCCTTGCCGTAAGGCCCCGCGAACGCCAGCCGGATGTTGGGCATCTCGCGCAGGATGTGGGGGATGGCGTTGATAAGGTAATCCGCACCCTTCTCGTAGGCAAAACGGGCGGCAAACCCGATGACGCGCGGCCTCTCTTCAACAGACGTGCCACCGTCTGCGGGCAGCCCGATCCGCGCGGCCAGGGCGGCCATGCCCTCCGGCGTAGGATCGGGAATGACCACCGGCGGCAGGATGACGCGCAGCTTCCCCCCGCTGCCTGCCCGAAAGCGCGCCAGAAACGGGCTGTGCCGCGCAAAGTCCTCGGTATAGGCCACCACCGTGTCGGCCAGCGCGCCCGCCAGGACATTGTCCCAGTAGGTGAACCGGTCTACGAGCTTGCCATACCAGACCGGCGGCATCTGCAGGTCGCAGTGATAGGTCAACAGCGGCTTGCGCCCGCCAAGGCGGGCCAGCAGTGCGCTGAGCGCGGCCTCAATCTGGGGCAGGTGGATGCTGACCACATCGGCGCGGCGAATCTCACGCCACGCGTACGCCGGGAACGCAGGCATGAACACACCCTTGTTGAACCGGAAGAGCACCGGCACGCGTACGACGCGCACGCCGTCCATCCGTTCCTCGCGCGGCAGATGCGCGGCATAGTGCGAGGTCAGCACCGTGACTTCATGTCCCCGCGCCGCCAGCTCCCGCGCGAGCCGCTCCACATAGATGGTCAGCCCGCTCACATGGGGCCGGTAATACGTTAAGATGAACAGAACCTTCATGTGCTACCGACAGTTCCTCTTAGCCGGACGCGGAATAGAACGCTGATGACACTGATTGAACTGATTTACGGGATTAATATTATCAGGCAGAGCAGTTCCATCAGTATCATCAGTGTCCTATTCCGGCTCCAGATTATGCAAACAAGTCCCGGTTGTCTTCGACCCAACGCGCGAGCCGCGCGATGCCTTCGCGAACGCTGATGCGCGGCCGCCAGCCAAACTCGGCTTCCGCCTTGGCGATATCCGCGATGAAGACGGGCTGGTCGCCGGGCCGCCAATCCCGGAAGGCCGCCGGAATGACGTCCTTACCCAGGACCTCCTTGAGCAGGGGCCCGAACTCCGCCCAGATGGAGAGGGTGTTCTGCGGACCTCCGCCCAGGTTGTAGACCTGTCCCGCGGTCACATTGATGCGCTCGGTGGCTGTCTGAAACGCCGCCACCAGGTCATCCACGTGCAGCAGGTCACGCACCTGCTTGCCGTCGCCGTAAATGGTGATGGGCTTGCCCGTGATGGCGGCGATGATGAACCACGCCACCCAGCCCTGGTCCTCGACGCCCATCTGGCGCTGGCCGTAGATGCACGACTGGCGGAACACGACCGAGCGCAGCCCGTAGATGCGCGCATAGTCCCGCACATATTGGTCCGCCGCGCCCTTGCTGCAGCCGTAGGGACTGTGGAAGTCCAGCGGCCGCGCCTCGCTGACCCCCGCCGGATAATCCGGCAGTTCGTACCGTGTTGCCAACTCGACCGCCGGCGCATCCTCCATCCCTCCGTACACCTTATTCGTGGACGAATAGATGAAGACCGGGTTCTGCCCCGCCTTGCGCGCCGCCTCCAGCACGTTGAACGTGCCGAGCGCGTTGATCTCGAAATCCGTGCGCGGGTCTGTGACCGAGGTCGTGACCGCAGTTTGCGCGGCCAGGTGATAGATGGCTTCCTGTCCCTGCGCCGCCCGCTCGATGGCCGCAGCCTCGCGGATATCGCCCAGGTCGATGGCGAAGCTTTCGCCGAACTGCCCCTTCAGCCAGGTCAGATTGGCTGAGCTGCCGCGCCGCGACAGGTTATCATAGATCGTAACCTGGTGCCCGGCCCGGATACATGCAGCCGTAAGGTTGCAACCGATGAAACCCGCGCCGCCAGTAATCAGTATACGCATCATACCCCCTCAAAACGTAATCACTGCATGTGACCAGATGGTAGTCGCCTGCTGCCGCGTGGTCAGCGGATTCCGTGGTTACCCTCAGGCGCTCTCCGCCGGCAGGTCGCGGTTGCGCCAGCGCGCCAACACCTGGCCGAGCGATGTGCCGTGCGCCCACAGCGCGATCACGCCGGACCCGCTCAACGTCAGGTAGTTGGCCGCATGCCAGACAAGCGCAAACGAGAGCGCCATCTCTTTCGGCACGCCGAAGGGCGCGAGCGCCACCGTCACCAGGTAGTGGAAGATGCCGATGTAGCCCGGCGAGGACGGCACCACCATGCCCAGCGACGTGACGACCACGGCCAGCGTGATAGCCGTGATGGGCGCGTCCAGCCGGACCGCGACCGCGGCAGTCCAGGCTTCCACGACGACGGCCAGCCACGCCAGGAGCGAGATGCCGATCAGAGCGAGGCCCAGCCGCCCGCGCAACGTGGCGAACCCGTCGATCAGGTGCCCGATGGCCGCATAGACGCCCGGCCGGTCCAGGAAACGGATGGGGCGCAGAATGGTGTGTGCCAACGCCAGCAAGCGCTCTTTCCAGAAAGAGAGCAGCACAATGAGCCCGGCGGCCACCAGCGCGGCCACGCCGAGCAACTGTCCGGAGCTGCGCATCCACGGCGGCAGGTCCACAAAGGGCAACAGCACCACCATCAACACCAGCAAGGTCAGTACATCCAGCAGCCGCTCCACGACAATCGAGGAGAGCGTACGCGCGGCATCGACCGGCTGGTCGCTCACCAGCAGGACAAGACGCACAAGCTCCCCGGCGCGCGCCGGAAAGACGTTGCTTGCGAGATAACCCGCACACAGCGCGACAAAGACCGGCTTGAACGGCAGCCGGTGTTCCGGCATGAAGAGCAGTTGCCAGCGCCACCCCTTGAGGAGCAGCAGACCAACCGTAATCAGCACGCAGGGAATCAGCCACAGCCAGTTGGCCGTCGTGAGTGCCGCCCAGAGCTCGCGAAAGCTGATCTTGCGCAGCGCGAGCCCCAGGAAGACCAGGCTCACAGCAACCTCGAGGACCCGTTGAAGCCGTGCCCGCGAGGACCGGCCGCGCGCCGAACCAGGCGCCCGCCGGGTGATCGGCGCCCCGGCATCCTCCGCGGGACCGAGCACCCTATCCTCTTGAGCATCTATCGGCAAAGCGAGCACCCCTTCCGCGCCGCAAAGTTTTGACGGCAAATTATAGCACCGGAAGCCTTCGAAGGCAAAGAAAACGGGGTTTGCGTACAGGGCGAAATCATGTTGCACTCGTGCCTTCTGCCTGGCAGTTGAAACTGCGGCTACCACTGCAAAACCGACCTGCGTCGGTTAGTTTCCAGTCTGCGAAGGCAGACTTCGCAACGGTAGCCGCAACTTCAGTTGCCGGGTGGGTTCACCTGATGCACTCTGAAACCGCCCTGGTTTGCGTAGGAATCCCAGGCGTAGGCAGGGACGAGGCGTCAGGCAGTGGCGGCACGAACCCGACCTGCGAGACTTCGCACCTGGCGTCCTGGCTCATTGGCAGGCACGCCACATACATCGCACAAGTTCCGTGCTACCCTGTTGGCCATACAAGGTATCAGGAGGCGCAAAAGATCATATGACCGCTACAACCAGCCAGGAGCCAACTGTTATTGTCGGTTTCGAAGACTCTACACCCGTGCTCGACCGGCCGGAAGAGCTGCGCGCCCGCGCGGATCGGGACGGCTACCTCTTCTTCCGCGGCCTGCTGCCGGCGGAGGACGTCCTGGAAGTGCGCCGCCAGTTGTTGGGGATCATGGTCAAACACAAGATGGTGCGCACAGACCGCAACATCATGGAGGGCTGGGTCGACCACGAAAACGTGCGCGATATGGAATCGTGGGGCGGCACGGGCGTCACGCAGGCAGCGTATTACGACCTGCAGAAGCTCCAGATCTTTCACGCGCTGCCCCATCACCCACAGATGTTGCGCATCTACGATACGCTTTTCGGCAGGCCGACGCTGCCGCATCCGCGCAATATCGCGCGGCTGATGGTGCCCTGTCCCAACAACAGGCCCACACCGATCCACCAGGACTTCATCCACATCCAGGGCACGCAGAACGTCTGGACCGCGTGGATTCCGCTCGGCGACATCCCGCGCGAGCTGGGCGGTCTGGCCGTGATGCCCGGCTCGCACCGGCTGGGCGTGCTGTCTGTCACCCACGCTGAGGGTGCCGGTGGATTGGAGGCTATCCTGTGCAATGTGGGGCTGCCCTGGATTGAGGAGGACTACCGCATGGGCGATGTGCTGACCTTCGTCAGCACGACCGTCCACAAGTCGCTCCCCCACCAGGATCGTGATCGCGTGCGGCTGTCGGTCGACTATCGCTACCAGCCGGCGGATGAGGACATCGAGGAGAAGTCGCTCCAGCCGCACATGCAGGTGGCGCCGTGGGATGAGCTCTACGCGGACTGGCCGACCGACGAGCTGAAGTACTACTGGCAAAAGCATGACCTCCGCCTGTCGCCCTGGGACGAGCTGATCCGGTGGCAAAAGGAGAAGATCTGCTAGGAGACGCCCTGCTGTGACAGGTCTCTGAGGGGGTGCTAATAACAGCATTCACGAACAAAATGCAGGACGCCCGTCTATTGGGCAAATGGGATTGACAAAGCACTCAAAATGTGATATTTTGGGGTTGCTGGAGCAGCTATAGGGCCGCTCCAACAAGCCAAATTCACCGGAGTGTAGATTTGAGTTTGATTGCATCGATCATATTAGCCACTGCTGTATCGATAACGCACCCCATCGCGAACCAGGTAGCAGCAGCCGAAGTGACCGCAGCAGCAGGTAGCGAGGCAACAAAAGCGCCCATAACCGGCGAAGTCACATACTATGCGGGCCCGCGTGACGGCGGCAGTAGTCTGATGAAACGAGTGTGGAACTGGCGAATCTGGAAGGGCCACGTACCTGAGTGCCCTGAATGCGTGGATGCGGTTGCCCTGCTGGAGCCGCAGCATATCGGCGAGAAGGTATGGCTCAGGCATCCCGATGGCGAAATCGTCGGGCCGCTGATGGTCGTGGACTGTGCCGAGGCCAAGCACCGGCCCAACCTGCGCAAGCGGGGCTGGGTCGCCGACATCAGCTACGAACTCGCCATGAAGTGGCGGATGGCCGGCCCGCTGGAAGGCGTGACGGTGCTGTTCGAGCCGCCCATAGGACCCGGCGTCCCTGACTGGTCGGACGTGCCGCCGGTCACAGCCGGAAACTGAGAACAAGGCCAGGCAGCCTGCCGTGAGGGGCTGACCTGGCCTTTTCGCGCCCCGCGCCGATTCCGCGCCCCTTCACGGGCAAAACCTCGCTTGACACATGGTCACTGTAGGTTATAATGCGGCTGCATTGTTGTGTTTTCCCCATGCCGTGAACCTCTGCAATGGCGCAGGCCAGCTTTCGTCCGTGTCGCCCTATCCATCCCACCCGGAGGAGTTCACATGGCATCCCGTTATGGCATCCCTCGTCTCTTGCTCGTCTTGACAGTCCTGACCCTGCTCGCGGCCTGTGTTCCCGCCCCGACGGCGCCGTCTCCGGCTGCCGGCCAGGCGGAGGAACAGGCCCCGGCCCCCGCTGCCGCCGCCGGCGCCAAAACGCTGACGATCGCGCAGACCAGCGATCCCGGCACCGGCGATCCGCAGATGACGACGGAGGAGTACTTCCTCCCGCTCAACGTCTACGACCGCCTCGTCGAGGCCGTCACCACGTCGCCCGGCGTTTCCGAGCTTCAACCCGGCCTGGCCGAAAGCTGGGATATCTCACCCGACGGCCTCGTGTACACCTTCCACTTACGCCAGGGCGTGAAATTCCACAACGGCGATATCCTGACCGCCGATGACGTCATCTATACCTTCGACCGTATGCTCAACCCTGCGACGAAGGCCCTCAACACCGACTTCCTGGACATGATCGCCGGTGCGCAGGAACGCATGGACGGTGCAGCCACGGAGACAACCGGGCTGAAAAAGATCGACGACAACACGGTAGAAATCACGCTGGCTGCCCCGTTTGCACCGTTCCTCGCCAATCTTGCGACCCCGGCCGGCTGCATCTTTTCACAGAAGTACGTCGAGGAAATCGGTGAGGACTTCGGCATCAAGCCGGTCGGCACCGGCCCATTCAAGGTCGACTCGTGGACCTACAACAGCGAGATTCAACTGTCTGCCTTCGCCGATTACTTCCGCGGCCCGGCCCAGTTCGACAAGCTCATCATGAAGATTGTACCCGAGCCGCAGACGCAGGCCCTGATGTTCCGCAGCGGCGAGCTCGATGTGTTCGACCTCGACCTCGCCACCTCGCAGATTCCAGAGTTCCAGGACGACCCGGAGTGGAAGGACCAGATCGTCAGCGGCCCGCGCGTCGGCACGTACTACATGAGCATCAACCAGCAGATTCCGCCCTTCGACAACCCGAAGGTGCGCGAGGCGTTGATGTACGCCATCGACCGGCAGACGCTTATCGACAAGCTGTACTACGGCACCGGCGTACCGGCGAAAGGCATCCTGGCTCCGGGTTTGGCCGGCTACAATGCGAACCTGCCCGGCTTCGCCTACGACCCCGACAAGTCGAAGTCACTTCTGGCTGAGGCGGGCCTGGCGGACGGGTTCGACATGACCATCTACCAGACCGTGGACTCGCCCAGCACGCTGAAGATCAACGAGGCGCTGGTTGCCATGCTCGGCGGCGTGGGCATTCGTGCGAAGATCGAGCAGATGGATGACTCGGCCTTCTTCGGCACCCGCGGCGAGGGCAAGCTCGGCAACTACGTAACCAGTTGGTCGGCAGACTACAATGACCCGGACAACTTCATCTATACCTTCTTCGCCCCGCGCAATGCGGTCGCACGCTCCTTCAACTACGCCAATGCAGACGTCCAGGACAAGCTCGAACAGGCACGCACGATGACCGACATGGAGGCGCGCTACAAGCTGTACCAGGAGATCGAGGAGACGATCGTCTACACGGACTTCGCCTTCGTCCCGCTCTTCCACCTGGAGCACCTGTTCGTCGTGCACCCCAAGGTGAAGAACTTCAAGGTATCCTGGAACGGCTGGAGCAACATGCCATATTACGGGATCGAAATTACGCAGTGATGACCAACGAGTAATGGGTAATCAGTAACGAGTAAGCAGACACTTCTACTCATTACTCGTTACTCGTTACTGGTTACGTCTTCGGAGTCATCGTGCTCACCTACATCCTCCGCCGCATCCTGCAGGCTGTGCCGGTCATCATCGGCACGACCTTCCTGACGTTCGTCCTGCTCCAGGTTGTGCCGGGCGATCCCATCGCGCTGATGATGCGCGAGCACATTCAGCCGGACGTGGTCGAGCGGGTGCGACGGGAGATGCACCTGGACGATCCGTGGCTTCAGCGCTACCTGCGCTACATGGGCGGCGTGCTGCAGGGCGACTTCGGAGAGTCTTACAAGATTCGCCGCGACGTGGGTGAGCTGTTGGCGCAGGCCTTCCCGGCGACGCTGGCGCTCACCCTCTCCTCGCTGCTCGTCGCCTGGGGCGTCGGTATCCCCGCAGGCATCATCGCTGCGCTGCGCCCCTATTCGGGCCGTGACTACCTGGTCACCCTGCTGGCCCTGCTCGGCGTATCCGTGCCGGTGTTCTGGTCCGGCCTCATCTTCCAGCTCGTGCTCGGCTACAAGCTGAAGCTGCTGCCGATTACCGGCTATGGGGGCATCCAGCATCTCATCATGCCCGCCATCGTCCTGGGCGCAGGCTCTGCCGCGGTCATCGCACGGCTCGTCCGGTCGAGCCTGCTGGAGGTCATGAGCTCCGATTACGTGCGCACCGCCCGCGCCAAGGGCCTGCGCAGCCGCGCGGTGATGATCCGCCACGCGCTGAAGAACGCGCTCCTGCCCGTCGTGACCGTCATGGCGATCCAGGTGGCCGACCTGCTTTCCGGCGCAGTCATCACCGAAAGCGTGTTCGGCATTCCCGGCGTCGGCCGCATCAGCGTGGGCGCGATCCAGCGCCGCGACTTTCCCCTGCTGATGGGCTCGGTAATTATGACGGTCATCCTGGTTGTCATCGGCAATCTGCTGGCCGACATCAGCTACGCCTACCTGGACCCACGCATAAGATACGAGTAGAGCCGGTTGGAGCATCCTGCGCGGGTGAACGGCTCACCATCGCCGAGGCAGGATCGCCAGTCGAAGGATGCCTGAACCCGCAGGATAGTTGGATATCGATGCCTGTTACAACTACCTCCGCCGCCTTGCCCGCGGCTACGATTACGCCTGCATCCCGCCAGACGACATTCGGGCGGGACGTCTGGCGGCGCTTCCGCCGAAACCGGCTTGCGCTGATCGGAGTCGGCGTTGTCGCGCTGCTGGCCCTGGCCGCAGCAGCCGCGCCGCTCATTGCGCCCTACGACCCGACCGGCGTCGTGCTGGACGATCAGTTCCAGCCGCCCTCCCTCGCCCACCTGTTCGGAACCGATTTCTACGGCCGCGACATCTTCAGCCGGGTCATCTATGGCGCACGCATCTCCCTCTTGATCGGCCTGATTCCGGCCTTCTTCTCCATGTTCATCGGAACGGTCATCGGGGTGGTCAGCGGGTATACCGGCGGCTGGGTCGACACGCTGCTCATGCGCATCGGCGACGTGGTGATGGCCTTCCCTTCGCTCATCCTGGCGATGGTCGTGACCTACACGCTCGGCGCCTCGCTATTCACCCTCTTCATCGCGCTGAGCGTCGTCGGGTGGGCTTCAGCCGCGCGCGTCGTGCGCAGCCAGACCCTGTCGCTGCGCGAGCGGGAGTTCGTTGCGGCCGCGCACGCGGTCGGGGTGAGTCGGGGCGGCGTCATGTTCCGCCACATCCTGCCCAACTGCCTTGCGCCCATCCTGATCCTGCTCACGCTCGGCATCCCCTCGGCCATCATGGCGGAGGCCGGGCTCAGCTTCCTCGGCGTCGGTGCGCAACCACCCACCCCAAGCTGGGGCCTGATGGTGAATGAAGCCCAGCAGTACGTCTTCTCCGCACCGTGGGCCTCCATCCTGCCCGGCCTGGCGATCCTCGTCACGGTCCTCGCCTTCAACTTCGTCGGCGACGGCCTGCGCGATGCGCTGGACCCGTACCTGCGCGGGAAGATGTGAAGAGGTGAAGAGGTGAACAGGTGAACGGGTGACGGGGTGACGTCGGAGTCGAGGCTTCTGTCGGGTTGGGTGTGCGCCTCCTAAGACAGCGCGACCAGCGAAACTTTGCACTCCGAAGGCTCTCGAAAGCAGGGCAACCGCAGTGAGCCCACATCACCTCTTCACCTCTTCACCCCATCACCTGTTCACATTTTCACCAAACGCCCGCGATCGCCGTGCCGCAGCGGTCGCAGCGACCGTCCCGAACTCGTACGCGCCCGACCTGATAGCCGGCCCGCGCAATCGCCACCTGGCCGCACTGCGGGCAGAACGTGCTCTCGCTGTGGTTGCCGGGCACGTTGCCGACATACACATACCTTAGCCCTGCATCGCGGCCGATCAGCCAAGCGCGCTCAAGCGTCGCCGTCGGCGTCGGCGGTGTATCGGCCATTCGGTACTGCGGATAGAAGCGGCTGATGTGCCAGGGCGTGTCCGGGCCCAGTTCGTCGTGCAGATAGGCCGCGACCCAGCGCAGCTCCTCATCGGAGTCGTTCGCCCCTGGGATCACCAGCGTTGTCACCTCCAACCAGATGCCCACAGCGTGCAGCCGCTTGAGGTTCGCCAGCACCGGTTCGAGGGCTGCGCCGGACAGCTTGCGGTAGAACTCGCCCCGCCCCGCCTTCAGGTCCACGTTGATGGCGTCGATCCGCCCGACCATCAGATCGATGAACTCCGGCGTCATGTAGCCGTTGCTGACGAACACATTCTTTAGCCCCAGTGCCCGCGCCTCAGCCGCGCAATCGAGCGCATACTCCCCGAAGATGGTCGGTTCGGTGTAGGTATACGCAATGGACGCGCAGCCGGCTCGCTGCGCCGCGCGGGCAATGTCTCGCGGGGTCGCTGCACGGCCAACGACCTCGTGGGCCTCGCGCGGCATCTGGGAAATCTCCCAGTTCTGACAGAACGCACAACGGAAGTTACACCCCGGCGCGGCGATGGAGAACGCGGTCGTGCCGGGCAGGAAATGAAACAGGGGCTTCTTCTCGATCGGGTCGACGTGCTGCGCGATCGTCCGTTCGTAGACCAGCGTGACCAGCTCGCCATCTACATTCTCGCGCACGCAGCACGCGCCCAGCTTGCCGGGCGGGATGACACAGCGGTGGGCGCACAGGTTGCAGCGCACCCGCCGGTCTCCCGGCGCCAGCGGTTCCCAAAGGATCGCCTTGTGTGCCATTGCTCGCCTCCAGTGGCGGATTCGACCCTATGATACCACGACCGTGGATGCAACGCAGGTTGCGATGTCGAATGTCGATGGAGTCGAGGCTTTAGCCGGTCTGGCAGTATACGTGCGCCGCCAGCCTGACCGGCTGAAGCCCGACTCCAATCTTCCGCAGGACGCCGCAGGGAGAGTTCCTGGGTTGCAGGTTGGCATGTTGTGGTACTATGGAGACAGCGTTCTCTCTTCATGCTCTCGGAAGGTGATTATGACAACGATCCAGGAAGTCCTCGATTATGTGTCAGCGGCCATCGGCAAGCCGCTGGATGATGAGGAGGGCGTGCGCCACGGCCCCGACGCCAGCCGCGAAGTGACCGGCGCGACGGTATGCTGGATGGCTGCGCCGGAGGCCATCGAGGCCGCGGCCGCAGCGGGCCACGAGCTGCTCATCGGCCATGAGAGCCTCTATTTCCCATACAACGCGCACGATCCCGCGGCGCCGCCGGCAGGCTGGTACGACTGGCCGGTCAACCGGCAGCGACGGGAGCTGCTCGACCGCTATGGCCTGACCTATGCCCGGCTGCACTGGTCGCTGGACGTGCTGACGATCCTGGAGGACTTCGCCTTGCTGCTCGGCGTGGGCGCTCCGGTGTACGATGACCGGCTGGTGCGCGTCTACGAGATGCCAGCCTGCACGGTCGGTGAGCTGGTCGCGCGCGCGAAGGCGGCGCTGGACATGCCCGCGCTCCGGGTCAGCGCGCCGCGCGGGCTGGACCAGGTGGTGCATCGTGTGGGCCTCCCGTGGGGCGGGCTGGGCCTGTTCGTCAACGTAGGCTACCAGCAAAGCCTCATCGCGCAAGGATGTGATGTCTTCATCGCCGGGGAGTCGGACAACTACGGTTTCCGCTTCGCGGCGGAGGCCGGCATCGCGATGATCGAGACAAGCCACGAAGTCAGCGAGAATCCCGGCCTGCGCCGCGCGACGGACATCCTCGCCGGGGCCTTCCCCGCTGTGGACTTCCGCTTTCACGAGTTGCCGTGCGTGTGGAAGATGAGATAGGCGCAATCCTGGCAGTGGCCCAAACTTGCCAACCTGCCACCTGATACATACAATACCGGTGGGGATGGTTGTCGTTCGGTGGCGGCCCCGGTCTTCAAAACCGGTGGTGGGCGCCTAAGAAGCGTCCACGGTGGGTTCGACTCCCATCCATCCCCGCCTGTCATACCTCCCCAGCCATCAACCTGTCACTTCATCCATGATCAGCCCGACCGGAGAGGCGCGCAACACGCAGCGCGCCGCCCGGACCGGTCCATCGCTCATTGCCCGGCAGAGCGCCGGCGGCTCCGCTGCCAACGTGCGCAAGGAGGCGAACCATGCAGGACCCAGGAAACGCAGCACCGGCAGACCGCCAGGAAACCCTCGCCCTCCACGGCGGGCCGAAAGCACACACGGAGCCGTTCCCCCCGCGCGGCAACATCAGCGAGGACGAGAAGGCTGCCATCCTGGCTGTTCTGGACCGCAGCATCGCGGCCGGCCAGATGCCGGGCTATAACGGCGACGAGGAAGAGGCCTTCTGCGGTGAATTCGCGGCCGCGCTCGGCGGCGGCTTCGCGGATGCCGTCAGCTCGGGTACCGCGGCGCTCTATGTCGCGCTCAAGGCGCTCGACCTGGAGCCGTTCGGGGAGGTCGTGGTCTCCGCGGTGACCGATCCCGGCGGCATGATGCCCATCCCCCTGCTCAACCTGGTACCCGTGGTGGCCGACACCCAGCCGGACAGCTACAACAGCGGCCCGGACCAGGTGGCCGAGCTGCTTTCGCCGCTCACGCGCGCGGTGGTGATCGCACACATCGGCGGAGAACCCGCCCCCATCGATGCCATCGTCGACCTGGCCCACCGCCACGGCATCCCCGTCATCGAGGATTGCGCGCAGGCCCACGGCGCACGGCTGCACGGCCTGCCCGTCGGCAGCTTCGGCGACATCGCTGTCTTCTCCACGATGTTTGGCAAGCACCTGAGCACCGGCGGCCAGGGCGGGGCAGTCTTCACTCGCGACGAGGCGCTGTACCACGCCGTGCGCCGCGCGGCCGACCGGGGGAAGCCGTTCTTCCTGCCGCCCGGCTCCACCAACGTTACCGCCGCGCTCAATCTCAATCTGAATGACTTGGCCGCGGCCATCGGCCGGGTCCAGCTCCGCAGGCTCCCCGATGTCGTCGCCCGGCGGCAGTCGATCGCCGGCCAACTCGCTGAAGGCGTGGCAGGCGTGCCGACCTTTTCGCTCCCGGCGCTCATCCCCGGCAGCCAGCCGAGCTACTGGTTCCTGCGCCTGCGCTTCCACGCCGAGTCTGCGACCTGCGACCGGGACACATTCTGCGCGGCGCTGCTGGCCGAAGGACTGCCCATCACGCCGCACTACCGCGCCGCGCTGCCGCACACCCAGGAATGGTTCACCGAGCGGCGCGTGTTCGGCAGCAGCGGCTACCCGTGGGCCAGCCTGGACTACCAAGGCGACCACCAGCGCGGTTTCCCCTGCCCCAACGCCCATGGCGTCATGGACACGCACTTCAACCTGCATCTGCACGAAAACTGGGGGCCGGGTGAGGTGGACGCCGCCCTGGCCATTTTGCACAAGGTCGATGCGGCTTACCGCATCAGGTGAGAGACGATATGCTCATCATCGACGCCCATAATCATCCGGACTGGCACGGGCACAACCTGGACAAATCGCTGGAGAACGCCGCTCAGTACGGCATCGCGGCCACCTGGCTCCTGTCCTGGGAATGCCTGGCCGACGAGTATGACCCGCAGTACAACCCGGTGTCGCTTACTGATCCGCGCGGTTACCCGATCCCCTTCGAGCGCTGCCTTGACTACACGCAGCGTGCGCCGGGCCACTTCGTGCTCGGCTACGCGCCGGACCCGCGGCGGTCGGACGCGATCGACCGTCTGGCCGCAGCCGTAGCCGTGTATGGCGTGCAGGTCTGCGGCGAGATCAAGCTGCGCATGATGTATGACAACCCGGACGCGCTGCGTCTCTTCCGCTACTGCGGCCGGCAGGGCCTGCCGGTGACCGTCCATATCGACTACGAGTTCGACTCCGGTTACCGCTACCCGCGGCCCAACTGGTGGTATGGCGGCGGCATCGAGGCGTTCGAGCGCTGCCTGCAGGCCTGCCCGGAGACGGTCTTCATCGGCCACGCGCCGGGCTTCTGGGCGCACATCTCGGGCGACGATCTCTGCCGACAGGCACTCTATCCCACCGGCCCGGTGCTCGCCGGCGGCAGGGTCCCCGAGATGCTGCGTCGCTACACGAATCTCCACGCCGACCTATCGGCTGGCTCTGCGCTGAACGCGTTGAGCCGTGACCCGGAGTTCGCGAGGGACTTCCTCATCGAATTCCAGGACCGCCTGCTCTACGGCCGCGACTGCTTCGACAACCGCCTGCAGGAGTTCCTGGCATCCCTGAACCTGCCGGCCAGCGTCCTGGCGAAGCTGTATGCCGGCAATGCCCTCCGGCTCGCGCCGGAGCTGCCGCACGGGAGGAGTGCATGAAGCGCATCTTCATGATCACCGACATGGAAGGGGTCGCCGGGGTCGTGTCGTTCACCGAACAATCCTATCCCGACGGCAAGTACTACGAGATCGCGCGGCAACTGGCGACCGCCGAGGTCAATGCCGCAGTCGACGGCCTGTGTGACGCCGGCGTGGATGACATCCTGGTCTGGGACGGACACGGCCCGGGCGCCATCGACTTCCCTGAGCTGCATCCGGCAGCGAAACTCTTGAGCGGCCGGCCCCTGGCCCCCTGGTCGCGGCTCGCAGAGGTCATCGGCCGCTACGAAGCCTGCGTGATCATCGGCCAGCACGCGATGGCCGGCGTGCTGACGGGGAACCAGAACCACACGCAGAGCAGCCGGAGCATCGACTACTACAAGCTCAACGGCCGGCCCATCGGGGAGATTGCCCAGAGTGCCCTCTTCTGCGGTGCGCTGGGCCTGCCCTTCATCTTCCTCAGCGGCGACGCGGCCGCATGCCGGGAGGCCGAGGAGCTGGTGCCGGGTATCGGCACCGTCGCGGTCAAAGAGGGGCTGGGGCGTGGCTCGGCCATCTCGCTGTCGGCGCCCGAGGCGCGGCGCCGCATTCGCGAGGGCATCCGGCTGGCAGTCGAACTCCAGCGCAGCGACCCCCTGCCGCCGCTGGCGTGGCCAGGGCCGTACGTGTTGGAAAAGCGGTTCTTTCACACCGATGCAGCCGATGCCGCGGCTGCGCAGCCGGGCGCCGAGCGCGTCGACAGCCAGACGGTGCGCCTGTACGGGGACAACATCCTCGACCTGATCTACCGTTGACAGACGTGGAGGAAACATGAGTGCTATCCTGCGACTGGGGATGGTGGGGCTGGATACATCCCACTGCGAGGCCTTTGCCCGGATGCTGCACGATCCGGAGAACGTCCATTATCAGCCGGGCGCGGCCATCGTCGCGCTTTACGCAGGCGGGTCCGACGCTTTTTCACTCAGCCGGGACCGCGTGCAGGGCTTCACCGCGACACTGCAGCAGATCACCGGGGCCCCACTGTACGACAACCTTGTCGCGCTCAGCCGCGATGTGGACGCCATCTTCCTGGAGAGCGTCGACGGCCGGCAGCATGCGGAGCAGTTCGCGCAGCTTGCGGCCGGGAAGCCGGTCTTCATCGACAAGCCGTTTGCCACTTCTTCAGCCGACGCCCGCGCACTCATCCGTCGCGCGCAGGAGACCGGCACGCCCGTGATGTCGTGCTCGTCGCTGCGCTATGCGACCGGGCTGGCGGACGCGCTGGCTGCGGCCGGCGAGGGGCAGGTCGTCGGGGGCGAGACCTTCGGCCCTGCCCCGCTGCTGGACGACTACCCGGGGCTCTTCTGGTACGGCATCCACGCGGCGGAGATGCTGTTTTCCGCGCTGGGCCCCGGCTGCCGGCAGGCCCAGTGCCTTGCGCGGCCGGGCGTGGACCTCGTGCTGGGCGACTGGGCGGGTTGCCAGGGCGGTGACCCGGCAAACGAAAGGACCGGCGTCATGCGCGGCACGCGCGCTGGCGCAAGAGAGTTCGGCTATGTGCTCCACACCGCGTCCGGCGTCCGCTGCGGCCTGGCGGATGCCACATCCGCGACGACGGCTCGGCTGCTGGCCGACATCCTGGCGTTCTTCCGCTCCGGCCGCTCGCCTGTCGACCCGGCGACAACCTTCGAGATCATCGCGTTCCTGGAAGCTGCCGAGGCCAGCCGGGCACAGGGCGGGCGGCCGGTGACGCTGGAGGTGCTGTAAGAGGTCAACATGGAAGTCTGTGGAATTCCCTTTGCATTCGTGGTTCTGGGTGTGGTCCTGCTGACCATCACTCAGCGACTGCATGCATCAAAGGAGACACTATGAGCGATACATTCACGCTATATGCGATTCCGGCGACCCTCGCCTGGAAAAATCAGCCCGCTGACAGCGCCGGCGATGCCGGGCAGGAGTTCAGCATCACGACCGGCGCGCTGACCGACTGGTTCACCCATCCCTCAGGAGAGCCGGTCTACCAGAATGCGCCCATTGCGCTGTTCACGCCGCCCGACCCGGCCTTCACCCTCCAGGCGAAGGTCACGGTTGAGTTTGCAGCGACCTACGACGCGGGGACGCTGTTCCTGTACGCGCACGATGCGCTCTGGGCCAAGCTCTGTTTCGAGTATTCGCCCCAGGGCCAACCGATGGTCGTCTCGGTCGTCACGCGCGGCGTCTCCGACGACTGCAACTCGGTGGACATCGCGGGCAATTCCGTGTATCTGCGCGTCTACCGGCACGGCAAGGTCCTGGCCTTCCACTATTCGCGTGACGGCCACTACTGGCACTTCGTGCGCCACTTCTCCCTGGGAGACGTGGAGGACCTGCGGGTCGGCTTCTCCGTGCAGTCGCCCACGGGCCAGGGCTGCACCGCGACCTTCTCGGAGATCCGGTACACGCCGGGCACGCTGTCCGATCTCCGGAACGGGGAGTAAGCGCCGCCGTTGGACGCGAAAGGAGGCAGACCGCTCTGGCGGTTTGCCTCCTCGCATGACGCTCAGTTCAGGGCGCCTGGAAATCAGGGCACGAACGTCGAGTCGTAGAGCGCGCCGTCATCGACGGCAGGCTTGGCTTTGTCATGCGGCACATTCACCAGCACTTCGCCCGTGCAGATCAATCCGTAGGCGTCGGTAGCTGTGAAGCCGATGTGATAGACGCGGCCGTTGCCCGGCACCGCCGGCGTCCCGGTACGCTCTGCGCGCACCTCGGCGGTCGGTGTCCCTACCCCCTGGCCGTCCGGCGTGAAGCGGCCGTCGCCGTAGGTGTCTACCGGCTCATCCTGGAAGATGCTGTCGATATTGATCGTGATGGCATCGCCTTCAGGATCAGTCACACCCAGCACATCGATGGGCACGAACTTGTGATTGACCGGCCACAGGGTGCCGACGCTCGGTGCGGCCTGCGAGCAATCAGGCGGCTCATTCGCAATGCTGATGGTAAGGTCATAGAGGATCGGGCTCAGGCCGCTGCCGGGCGCCCGGTTGAAGACCACGCTGACCTTCAAGTACCGGCCGTCAGGCACGTCGAGATCGACGTCCTTGACGACGCCAACCGGAGGATCGCTGAAGGCGATGCCGTCCTCGCTGCTCGCCGCAGTTACCGAGAGCGCCGCGCCTTCCGGCAGGAGCTCATTCCAACCCACCTTGCCCCATTCGGTCAGGGACTCGCCGCTGTCGAAGACCACCGTCCAGGTGCCGCTGTTGGGCGGTGCAGTCAGGGTGCTGCCGGTCATATCGCTGTAGTTGTACAGGTTGCCGCCCAGGTCGCCCGAGGTGAAGTCGACCGCGCCGACAGGTGTGACCCCGTCGGGTCCCAGGGGGCCCAGCGCGGGATCGATGCGCGACACGGTACGATCAGAGTAGTTGGTAGCCCATATCTTGCCCAGAGCGTCCACAGCTACACCGGTGGGGCCTGTTCCGACCGCTACTGTGCCCACATAGGAGCCATCGTTCAACAGGTGGCCGACGGAATTGCCGTTGAGCGAATGCGCCACCCATACGTGGTCATTGCCATCGACCACGCAGCCCTGGGCAAACTGGTTGCCCTCCGAGTAGGTGCCAAGCAACAGGCCGGCGGGCGAATACTTGCGGATCACGCCTTCGCCATAGGTGGTGTTCCAGACATTGCCCCCGCTGTCGATGCACAGGCCATAGCTCTGGAATGGATAGCCCGTCCAGTTGCCGGTCGCGGGATCAGGGTAGGCATTCGGCCCGGACAACGGCAGGCTGGTGTCCCAGCGCAGGAGCGGCTGGGAAGACCAGATGACACCGTTACCGTCGATCAGGCCACCGTAACCCCCGTAACCCACTGGCCCTTCAGTGCGCAAGATCGTACCCGTCGCGCCGTCCACCAGATCAAAGACGCCTGAGTTGCTCGAGGCGTAGCCGCTGACCCAGACATTGTTTTCGGCGGTCACCGAAAGATGTCGGGTGCCCCACGCACTCACGAGAACATACTTGAGTATGCATTCATCTTCAGCCGTGCTCGCATCACTGCCGGGCCAGGCGCGGACATCGCCCAGACCGGTTGATGTTTCGATCGTCCCGTTCCCGTTGCGATCGACGCACTGGCCGTTTTCCTTCAAGCCGACCTGCACGACGCTGTGGCCGTTCCGGTTAGTGTTCCAGACATTGCCATTCAGGTCCACGGTCGTGCGCGAGGGATTCTTTGGTTGACCCTCGGGGGAGGTCCAATACTCACCCAGCACTGCGCCCGTGTCGGTATCGATCTTGACAATGGTGCCCTTAGAGGACACTGCGACCCATATGAAGCGGAAGGGGGTAGTGGTGTCATCCAGTTGTAGTTGGTCGGGAGTGCTGTGAACGACGTTGCTATAGACACCTTCATCGAAGTCGGCATCCAGCGTGTAGGTGCGAGTCGGCGTGAGCGCGGCGTTGGCGGGAACGACCAGGCCTGGCATCAGCAGCGCCAGGATCGTGAGGATTCCGAGTGCTTTCATCTTCATCGTACTCCTCCATCAAGATGAACGCGAAACGCAATTGACGGGCCGAACCGGCGGGGAAGCCCTGGCCGCACTATTGACGAAGACGCCTCCTTTCCAGTGACAACCGCGCGACCCCGAACAATGCCTCGGTGGGTGCCGCACCAAGCCTACCGATGCAGATTATACTACGTGTCGGTACATCCGCGACAAGCAAAATCGACAATACATGAAACTTTAAGGTGCCAAGTTAAGTTGTGATATCTGTAGGCCCCGCCTATGCAAGCTGGAGTGCAACTCTACCCGGGCGTGCACGTAGAATAAGTCAGAATGGACTTCTATCCTGGTACGCGCATGGGCGCCAATACATGCAGAGGAGAGGACCAATGACTGAGGGACCTATGTATGCGGCTCGTCTGGAAGTGGACTACCCGGAGAAGCTGGACCGGCTGACAACGCTCTTCCGCTTGCTCTGGATCATTCCCATCGGCATCATCCTCGCGCTCATCTCGGGGGCCGGCGAGACGGTCACCAACACGGTGATTCTGAATGAAGCCGGTGAGATCATCGAGCGGACGCGTGAGACGGCCGGGGGCCTGATCAGCGGCCTCGCAGTCGCCACTGCCCTGATGATCCTTTTTCGCCAGCGCTACCCGCGCTGGTAATTCGACTTCGCGCGCGAGTTCACACGCTTCGGCGCGCGGGTCGGCGCATACTTCTGCCTGCTCACCGACCAGTACCCATCCACCGTCGAGGAGCAGGCGGTGCACCTGGAGATCGACTATCCCGACGTGGAGCAGGACCTTAATCGGTGGCTGCCGCTGGTGAAGTGGCTCCTGGCGATCCCGCACTATGTCGTGCTGGCGTTCCTGGCGGTCGGCGCCTTCTTCGCGGTAACGATTGCCTGGTTCGCGATCCTGTTCACCGGCCAGTATCCGCGGTCGCTTTTCGACTATGTCGTGGGCGTAGGGCGCTGGGGATTTCGCGTGCAGGCCTATGCATCCTTGCTGGTGACCGACCAGTACCCGCCGTTCAGCCTGAGCTAGCTGGGCCTTGATGTAGAACGTAGCCCTGTATGGGCCGTGGCGTCGTTGACGCCAGGACGCCCACACGGGGCTACGTTACTTGCTGCAAAATCACCGTGACGTTGTGTATCAGAATCTTACTCGTCCCAAGTCTCGTAGACGGCCCACACATTTTCCGGCCGGCCGCCCGGACCGAACTCACACTGCGCGACTGCGCCGCCGTCGCGCCAGAGCGCGGCCTTGGCCCGGCGCACCGCCGCGACAACTTCCGGCACGGTCGCGTCGCTCAGCAGGTGCTGGCGGTCCACCTCGCCCCAGAACGTGATCTTGCCTGCGAACTGCGCGCCGAGTTCCTCCACGCCCATGCAGAACACCTGCGAATTAAGTGCATCCAGGCCGAGCTCGATCAGGTCCGGAATGACATCCGTGATGTAACCGTCCGAGTGCATGAACGCCTTCTTGCCGGCCTTGTGCGCAATCTCGATGTAGTCCCGGTAGAGGGGCTTGAAGATGGCCCGCCACTGCTTGGGCGAGATGAGCAGCGCGCGCTGCGAGCCCCAGTCGTCCATGAAGTTGAGCGCGTCCACGTCGGTCTGTGCCCACAGTTCCATCTCCCGGCAGTAGAAGCTGTGGATGCGATCGATCAGCTCGAACAACTCCGGCGGCTGCATGCCGAGGTCAAGGTAAACGTTCTGACTGCCGCGCAGGAACTGGAGCCGCTCGAACGGCCGCGCGCAGCAGCCGCTCAACACGAAGCGGTCGCTCTCCCGGCAGAAGGCGTTAACCTGCTCGATATCCACCGTCAGCGCCTCGACGGGCGGCCGCACCTTGTCCAGGTCGGACCAATCCGCCACGAGAGGTTCCTTGATCTCGCCGTGAACACCTGCCTGAATGTTCTCAAAGGTGCAGCCCCAGTCATCTATATACGCACCGACGACATAGGGGTCGCCGGTGCGCGGGACGGGGGTCCGGCAGAACGATGGCGCATGAACGATATCGTCCGGGAAGCGTGCCTGAATGGCGGCAAGCTCCTCCGGGTAGTGGTTGCTGGCCCAGGGCAGCAGCCAGAGCTGGCGCGGAACGCGCGGTGGCGCGTCGAATTCGAGAGTACGGCGGACGATCTCACGTGGTTCCATGTGAAGCTCCCTTGAAAATGCCCCAGCACGGCCGGGCAGCAGACGCGCCAGTTCGACCCGATAGCCGAGCTTCTCGAGACGGCGCACGCCTGCGTTTCACCGCCTCACGGTCCTGCCCATCGAAGTAGTTGCCACCCAGGTCTTCATAGGCCGTCTGCCGAGTAATCAGGTGATAACTCCGTGACCAGTAACCGTGCCCGACGGGCGACCTCTGCCGCCTGTTGTGTGCCTCTGCCGGTTGCCAGGCGGCGATAGAGCGCCTGGAAGTACTTGTGCTTGGTGTGGGTTGCGCCGGGCCGCTTCAATCAGTGCCCGCCGCAGCCACGGACTGCTCTTGTGCGGCAGGCCACTTCGCTTGCCTGCACTCTCGTGGCTATTCGGACACATACCGGCCCAGGAAGCCAGGTGGTCGGCACTTGAAAGCGGATCCGCACCAATCTCGGCGACGATGATCTCGGCAATGCGCTGGTTAATGCCCGGCAAGGCATCCCACGTCGCTAAGGCCGCCGCAAAAAGGGCGCATCTGCTCCGCAATCTGCTGGTCCAGCTGCTGTCGCCTCGTCGAGAAAGTCGATGACTCAGATGTTGCGCCAACATAAAGCGATGATGTGGCCGCACGCGCCTGCTCAACGCCTTCACGAGCAAGTCCTGCTTTGTCGCGCAACCGCCCTTTGGCTAAGGCGGCCAACGGGGCGGCGTCCGTTTGGCCTCGACTAACTTCGCATGGGTGAGATGGCGTTTGCCACTCACCCCCATCACATCGCTGGCGACACTCGCCAACTTGATGTTGGCGTCTTCCAGTACCTTCTGCACCCGATTGACTCGCTTCCTTGCGTTCATCCCCCAACTTTCGTGCGATAGCGGTCAGATCCCGCAGTTCTCGCAAAACCTCCGAGGGGATGAAGCTGCCTTTTGAGCAAGCCATGCCGCAAGAGGTCGGGCGGTGATCCATTCGGCGTCCTGCACGTCCGTCTTACGCCCCGCCAACGCTTTGATGCGTTCGGCGTTGACCACCAGGATGGCGAACCGGTCATCCAGCAGGTTGCATACGGGCGCTTCCAGTACACCCCCGTGCTCTCCATCGCCACATGGCTGACACCCAGACCTTGGCCAACCAACTGGCGTTAAAGCCTCCAGATGCACCGTCATCGTCGCAAAGGTGCGGGTTTCCTTGAGCGGCTGACCGTCTGGCCCCGGCACGATCACACAGGCCACTACGGTCTGCTTGTGGACGTCGATCCCGCAACAACGCTCGTAGACCACTTGCATGACTCACCTCCGCTGCTTGCGCTCGCCCCAGCGGAGTGCCTGATGAACGAAGATTCTCCCTTGCGTGCTCTCCCCTGGCGGGGGGCAACAGTCAACGGTGCCTGCAGGCACTCATGTCAAACTCCTGACGGGCTCGTGGCACCAAACCAACCATCCGACTTCTCACCGGGGCGGCACTCTATTCTACCCATTTTCATCCGCAACGGTGAGCCGTGGCTCATAGACAACTCCTGTGTTAGAGACCGAAGGATAATAGAACGCTGAGGCCGCTGATCGGTTGGATTCACGCCGGTTTCTGCCCTGTCAGCGGCGGCGTGGAAAGTCGGGCGGCGGATAGTTGGGCAGCACCCACATGATCTTGCCAGCCGGGGGGACGGGTGTCAGGAAATACACATCGGTCCACTGGTGCCACGCAACGTAGTCATCATCGGCGTACCCCAGGTCGATGAGCTTGCCGATAACACCGCCGCCAGTATCGCCCGCGATGGCCCGGCCGTAGTTGGGAACATAGACATAGCTGCGCAGGGCAATAAGCTTGGGATCCACCGCGACGATGCCCTGCCGCATGGTCAGGCCGATGCGGGTACGGCCATACCAGGGCGCGGACCGGGGCGTGCCGGAGCGCATGGGCGAGTATGACACCGCGTACATGCGCACCTTCCGCCAATAGGTGAGCGTACCTTCCGGCGTCTCCAGCTCGCGCACGACGATCTTCCGGCCGTACGCCGTCATCCGCGTGACCGGCTCGGCCGCGACCCATTCGTCGAGCAGCTTGCGCTCGACCTCGACCCCGTCCTCGTGCGTCACCTGCCAACGGCGGCGAAATTCGCCGTTGCGCCCCTCCTGTGCCAACCGGCGGGTATCGATTTCGAGTTCATCATCCGGCACGCTGATGGACTCGAAAGGAATGGCCTCCCGCTCGACCAGGGTCACCTGGGTGACGCGAACGACCCGAATGGCCTCTTCCGGACTGATGGCCCGGTCGAGCGCAGGCGTCACCCGGTCGCGACCGGTGACGAGGATGCCGAGGTCCATCAACGCTCCGCCCACCGTCTGGCCGCGCGTGCGTGTATGGGTGGTGCGACCATCCGCAGTGATCAGGACGGGCGTGGAGCGCTCGATCTGCACGCGCACGCCCGCACTGACCCGGCTGCCGAGCGGCGGCTGGACGCGGTCGCCCAGGTAGAGCGTCAGCTCGGCCTCCTGGAGCGCCTCACCGATGGTCTCTGCGGTCGTGAAGAGCCTGTAGGGCACGCTGCCGTCATCGACGATCAGGGGCACGGCGCGGCGAATGCTGACGCGAACCGGCACAGGGTCACGTCCCTGCCACGGGTGCCCCCGGTCGTAACGAAGCAATCCATCGGGCCGAGTCAGCCTGTCAGTACGGATGACCGGCGGCAGGGACGCAGCATGATCCACCAGCGCACCGTCAAGCCAAATTTCGTCCTGCTCGGCCAACGGCACCCCGGCCCCCGCAACCAGCCCCAATACTGTCTGTGCTTGGGTGTAGACGACATGGAGCTGCCCGTCGGCCTCCACGAGGCCGGGCCGGGCGCGGTCGATGGTCACGTGCAGGCCCTCTGCCAGGGGCGTCGCCGGTGGGGGCAGGAGGCGATCCTCCGGCCGCAGCGCCAGTCCCAGGTCGGCCAGAAGCGTCGCCACGTCGGGCCGCGCGCTGCGCACCTCCGCACTCTGGCCGTCCACGGTAACAGTCACTGCCACGCCCGTCTCAGCCAGTGCAGCCACGCCGAACGCGGCAAAGCTGAATACGGCAATCAGAGCGAGGATCCAGACCAGATAGACGAGGAACGGACGGCTGCGCATGGAGCTATCTTACCTGAGGCGAACAAGTTACACAAGTGGGGGCGGACCTTGGCCAGGTATACTGGCACGTCCGCCCCTACCCGCACAACCCTACCAGGCGTACGCTTCCGGGGCCTGGCCGCCGGGGCCGGGGAAGATCTCGTCCAGCTTCTTCATCGTCTCGTCGCTCAGTGTAAGCTCTACGGCGCGCAGGCTGCCATCGAGCTGTTCCGCCGTGCGCGGGCCGATGATCGGAGCCGTCACGACCGGGTTTGCCAGCAGCCACGCCAGCGCCACATCCGCCGGCTGCTCGCCCAGCTCGCGGCACAGTCCTTCATAGGCTTCGAGCTTCGCGCGGTTCTTTTCCACATTCTTCGCCATGTTCTCATTGGCGCGGCGGCCCTCCGCCGCCTTCTGCAGCGCGCCGCCCAGCAAGCCGCCACCGAGCGGGCTCCACGGAATCAGGCCGAGACCGTAGTGCTTACATGCCGGGATCACCTCAAGTTCCACGGTGCGCGCATTGAGGTTGTACAGGCTCTGCTCGGATACCAGGCCCATGAAGTTGCGCAGCCGGGCTTCGCCCTGCGCCTGGGCGATGTTCCAGCCGGCGAAGTTGCTGCTGCCGACATAGAGCACCTTGCCCTGCTGCACCAGCACCTCCATCGCCTGCCAGATTTCCTCCCACGGGGTCAGCCGGTCGATGTGATGCATCTGGTACAGGTCAATGTGGTCGGTCTGCATCCGCCGCAGGCTCTCATCGCAGGCCCGCCGGATGTGGTAGGCGGAGAGCTTCTGCTCGTTCGGCCAGTCGCCCATGCCGCCGTACACCTTGGTCGCCAGCACGACCTTCTCCCGCCGGCCGCCGCCCTGCGCAAGCCAGCGACCGATGATTTGCTCGGTGACGCCCTCGCCCTTCTTCCAGCCATAGACGTTCGCGGTGTCGAAGAAGTTGATGCCGTGCTCCAGCGCGCGATCCATCAGCGCGAAGCTGTCTGCTTCAGTCGTGTGAGGGCCAAAATTCATCGTGCCCAGGCACAAGCGGCTGACCTCCAGCCCCGTGCGCCCCAAGTGGGTGTACTTCATCTCTCATCGCTCCTTTCCGAGTGTGTTACGCTTAATGGGTCATCTCACGCAAAGACGCAAAGATCGCAGAGGGTAAACCTGCCCCGATGCTGACGTTGTTACGCGAGCCGTGTGCTTCGTGCGCTATTTTACAACTTTATCCACGCGGCAGACGTTGCGCAGCTTACCGATGCCGTCGATTTCGATCGTCACAATGTCACCGTCCCGCAGGTAGTGCGGCGGGTTGGCGTAGTGGCCGACGCCGGGCGGCGTGCCGGTCAGGATGATGTCGCCCGGCAGCAGGGTAAACGAATGTGAGAGAAACTCGATGAGCGCAGGAATGCGGAAGATGAGCTGATCCGTGTTCGACGACTGCATGGTCTGGCCGTTGACCGTGCAGCGAATCGGCAGGTCGTGCGGATCGGCGATCTCGTCCGCGGTCACGATCCAGGGACCGAGCGGGCAGAAGGTGTCGAGCGACTTGCCGCGCACCCACTGGCCGTCGTCCTGCTGGATGTCGCGCGCGGTCACGTCATTCGCGCAGGTGTAACCGAAAACGTAGCTCATTGCATCGGCGGCCGCGACCCGGTACGCCGGCTTGCCGACAACCACCGCCAGCTCCGCCTCATAGTCGATCTTGTCCGACAGTGCCGGGTCCCAGCGGATTGCGTCGTCCGGGCCGATTACGCTCGTCGGGTACTTCGCGAAGAGGACCGGTCGCGAGGGCGGTTTGCGCCCGCCTTCGAGTACGTGATCGAGATAGTTCAGCCCGATGGCGCAGATCTTGGATGGACGGATCGGCGGCGCCAGCAAGAGGTCCGCCAACCCGTGCAGGAACGAGCTCAACCCGTCGCCCTTCAGATCGAACGCACGGATGTCAGCGGCAAGCTGCTCCCACGCCGCGGGGCCGGCCTCGATGACTTCTTGCAGGGTGTCCAGTTCAACCGGTTGGCGCGTCGCCGCCTCCTGCGCGGCAGCCACGTCCAGGACGGTGTCGTCTCCAACCAGCACGCCGAGGCGCGACTGGCCCTGATGGATGAAGGTTAGCAGGCGCACTGAAAACTCCTTTCGACGAATTGCGAATGACGAATGACGAATTATGAAGCATCCTGAGCGGGTGGACGGTTCAACGTACCCGGCGGCTCACCGCCAGTCGAAGGATGCGGCCCGAAGGATGCGGTCCGAAGGATGCGGCCCGACCAGCTATTCACCCAGGAACAACAACTCCAACCGCTCGATCCGCCGGGGAGCCGTTTCATAGCCCAGTTCCGCCAGCAGCTCGTCCGGGCGGCCTGTCGCACCCGGTGCAGCACGCATCGTGACCTCAAACGCATGCCCGTGCGCAGTGCGCCCGGTGTACGTGAGCGCCTGAATGAGTGGGCGCAGGTCGTACCGGCTCACTTCTTTGCCGCGCCGGCGCTCGCGCCAGGCGTCGGGCCGGGCCAGAAACGCGTCCAGCTTGACCCGGAAATCCGCAGCATCCTCTTCGCTCTCGACCTCGACGTGATAGCGCGCGCCAGCCACCTGAGATTGCAGCGACGGCGTCTCCCGGCTGACCGGCTCGGCCGCGAGCGGGCGGATGCCCGGCGGCAGCGCGGCCGCGAGCCGCGCGATAAACTCCGCCGGGTCGAGCGCCGCGTTGAGATACACATCAGCCAGCTCCGCGCGACCGGTAAAGCCGACGGGCATGGCCGCGGCAAACTGGAGCCGCGCCTGCGGATTGAAGCCCTGGGTGTAGGCCAGCGGCAACTGCGCGCGGCGGATGGCTCGCTCCCAGGTGCGGTGCATGTCGAGGTGACCGACGTACTTCACGGTGTCGTCGGTCGCAAAGGTCACGCGCATTCGCTGAACGTAAGTTTCCTGCATGGCACCTTTCAATAGAAGGCTGGTCAACGCTGATCGTCATGATTGACGCTGATTCTGCTGTATAGATTTATCCATGTGGATCAGCGCAGATCATGGTCATCAGCGCCCATCAGCGTTCTAGCTTCACGTTCCGCTGCGGGACGCGCGGGCCAGCGGTGAGCGCGAGGTCCGGGCTCATATCCTCGTTGAAGTAGAGCGGCACAGGCCGCGCGTGCACGGGTTGGCGGACCTTATCCTTGCCCAGCGCGGGGCAGCCCCACGCGTCGTCGGCCACTTCCCTCCGCTCTTCCTTGAACTGCCCCAGGATGCCGCACGAGTAGCAGTGCTCGCGGCAATCGTCGATCACCGCGCCCTGCAGCGCGTGGCGGTACTCATCCTCCAGGAAGCGCCGCGCCACGCCCGCGCTGATGTGGTCCCACGGCAGCACCTCTGCCAGGTCGCGCGGCCGCCGGGCATACCAGTCGGGGTCCAGCCCCATCTCGTCGAACGCCTGCCGCCATGCCGCGAACCGGAACTGGTCACCCCAGCCGTCGAACTGCGCGCCCAACTGCCAGGCCCGCCGGATGACGCCTGCCAGCCGCCGGTCGCCCCGGCTCAACGCCGCCTCGATGAGCGTCTCCTGCGGGTTGTTCCAGCTGAACTCCAGCCCGGGTGCGCGCAACTGCCGCTCCAGCACACCGATCTGCGCCCGGATTTCCTGTTCATCGGCCAGCGCCGCCCACTGGAAGGGCGTGTGCGGCTTGGGAACGAGCGTGCTCACCCCGATCCGCACGCTGGATTTCTTGCCCAGCACCTGGAAGCCGGTCTTGCGGACCGCGTGCGCCAGGTCCGCGAGGGCCTGCACGTCGTCCAGGGTTTGCGTCGGGTGCCCGATCATGAAATACATCTTGATCGTCGTCCAGCCCCGGCTGTAGACCTCGGCCGCGGTGTCCAGCATGGCCTGCGTGGCGATGGGCTTGTTGATAACATCGCGCAGCCGGTCGGTGGCTGCCTCGGGCGCGAAGGTGAAGCCGGAACGGCGGCGGCCCTTCTCCAGCATCTCCATCAGCTCCACGCTGAACGATTCGATGCGCAGGCTCGGCAGGCCGATGGAGAGCTTGCCTTCACCGTGCCGCGCGACCACCCCCTTGACCAGCTCACCGATCCTGCTGTAGTCCGACGAGCTGAGCGAGAGAAAGCTGACCTCTTCGAACCCGGTCTCCACGACCATCCGGTCCACCGCGGCCAGCACCTCCTCGACGGGCCGCTCGCGCACCGGGCGGAAGATCATGCCCGCCTGGCAGAAGCGGCAGCCGCGCGTGCAGCCGCGCTGGATTTCGATGGCCGCCCGGTTATGCACGATGTCGATGAAGGGCACGATGAACTTCGTCGGCGGGGGCGGCAGCACGGGCACGATGCGCTTGGTCACGACCGGCGGCGCAGGTTCGCCCGCGATGGGCGTCGTGGCGGCGAGCGTGCCGTCCGGATGGTAGCGTGCCTCATAAAACGACGGCACGTACACCCCTTCGATCGCGGCCAGCCGGCGCAGCGCCTCGACCCGGCTCAGCCCGGCGCGGCGCGCATCGGTCCACGCGCGCGTGATTTCGAGGATGGCCTCCTCGCCCTCGCCGATGGCGAACGCGTCGAAGAACGCATGCATCGGCTCGGGATTGAGACAGGCTGACCCGCCCGCGAGCACGAGCGGCTCGTCCGTCCGGTCGGCCGCGGCCAGCGGGATGCCCGCCAGGTCGAGGCAGGTCAGAACGTTCGTATAGAGCTGCTCGTACGGCAGGCTGAACCCGAGCACATCGAAGTCGGCCAGGGGCCTCCGGCTTTCGAGCGCGTACAGCGGCACCGCCTCGCGTCGCATTGCAGCCAGCATGTCCACCCAGGGCGCATACGCGCGCTGCGCGAGCATGTCAGGTTGCCGGTTGACAATGTCGTAGAGAATCGCGAGGCCCAGGTTGGACATGCCGAGGTCGTACACATCGGGGAAGATGAGTGCAACCCGGTAGGGGGTCGCATCCCATTCCTTGACGACGCTGTTGAACTCGCCGCCGGTGTAGCGGGCCGGCTTCTGCACGAACGGCAGGATCCGGTCCAGGGCGCGCGAGATGGTTTCGGGGGTATGCATCACTCACTCCTTCTACCTGCCAGCCTCTGGCAGGGCGGGGTTTGTACCCGCTGGCAAACTACCTCAGTATAACAGGGAACAGCGTGGACGCGAAAACGCCCGGTGCGGGAGCGCCAGCCCTCTGATTTGACACACCCGTGCCAAACCCATATAATGCCCTTCGTCAGTGGCGGATTCGTCTAGAGGCCCAGGATATCGCCCTCTCAAGGCGGAGACACGGGTTCGAATCCCGTATCCGCTACCTCCACAAAGCCCCGGCAGTGCCCGGGGCGTTTTTGTTCACGACACCAGACGGAGGCACGCGTGACCGTAGAAAACCCTGCACAGGCAATCGCACCCGCTGAAACCGAAGGCCAGGCCCCGTCGCCGCCGCCGCCCACCCGGGTGCTACTGATTCGGCACGGCGTCAATGATTATGTAAAAACACACCGGCTGGCCTGCCGCCTGCCGGGTGTCCATCTGAATGCGGAGGGGCTGGCCCAGGCTGAGGCGATGACACAGCGATTGAGCGTCATGAAAGTCGAGGCGGTCTACTCCAGCCCTCTCGAGCGCGCGCAGGAGACTGCGGCCCCATTGGGCCGGGTGCTGAACCTGCCCGTCCGGGTCATCGACGGCATCATGGAAACCGATTGCGGCGAATGGGCCGGCCAGAAGATCGAGGACCTGAACAAGCTCGACCTGTGGAAGCAGCTCCAGGTGTATCCGAGCGGGGTGCGCTTCCCTGGCGGCGAGAGCTTCGCGGACATCCAGGCGCGCATGGTGGCGACCATCGAAAAGCTGTCCACCGAACACGCACACCAGACCATCGCGCTCGTCTCGCACGCAGACCCGATCAAGCTGGCACTGGCGTTCTTTGCGGGCATTCCCTTGGATCTGTTCCAGCGGCTCATGGTTGCGCCTGCATCCATCAGCGAGATCGAGTTTGGGCCGTTCCGCCCGGCCATCGTGCGCATCAACGACTGCGCGCACATCCCTCCGCCGCCGGAAGCGACCGCGGAGGCAAAGAAATAATCCGGCGCCTGCCTGGTTCAGGCAACGCTGCATGGCTGTTATGCCTGCAAGAGGCTCAAGACAAATGATCGATACGCCACTCGCCTTTGGGGCGCTTTCCTACTCGGAAGATGACATCTACCCGGTGACACGCATCACCACCGGCGCCATTGGCGAGCCGGGCCACCGCATCTTCATCCTCCAGGCCCATGTCGGCGATGAGCCATTCTCCTGGGTCGTCGAGAAGGATCAGGTGCGGGCACTCGGCCGCGCCATTCCGGAACTGCTCGCCAGCGTACGCCGGGAGTTTCCCGAGCTGGGGGACCCGCTCGTGGCCGCAACGCCCAATCTGGAAGTCAGCGCACCGTTCGAACCCATTTTTCGCGTCGGCAGCCTGGGCGTCGGTTACGACCGACTGCACGACATGGTGGTGCTGACCCTCGTCGATGCCGAGGTGCTGCGCGAAGACATCGAGCAGGATGCTGACGCCGAGACCGGTCAGAGCATCTACCTCACCCGCGGCCAGGCGTTTCTCCTGGGCCAGCAGACCGAGCGCGTCGTCGCAGCAGGCCGGCCCATCTGCCCGGGCTGCGGCGAGCCGATCGACGACTTCGGCCACTTCTGCCTGCCCGTGCAGCGCCGCGGCGAATACCTGCAATAAACCACTCAGGGATGTACCTGCCATTTGTCGCGCACAGGCACATCCCTCACCTTGTCACCTTGTCACCTTGTCACCTGTTCACCCGTTCACCCGTTCACCTCTTCCCCTCTTCACTCCGTCACTGGTATGGCCGCATACAGCAGCCGCCCCACAAATGCGCTAGTGTGAACGTTGGGAGCATGAGATTCCATGACGCCAAAGAGAACGCTGGCCGATGCTGATTGCGCAGTCCCCTGGCCGAGCGATGGCACAGAGGCGGCTCGCCTGCTGCGCCTGCTCGGCGAGGGTGAGCTGACGCTGCAAGGCTTGATGCCCTGGAGCTCAAACTACACCTTCCTGGGCCGGGTCGGCAACGGAACCGCAACGCAAGAAGTCATCTACAAGCCGATCCGGGGCGAGCGGCCGCTGTGGGATTTTCCGAAGGGCACACTTGCCAAGCGGGAGGTCGCAGCCTTTGTCGTCTGCCACGCGCTCGGTTGGGACTTCGTGCCGCCGACCGTCCTGCGTAGCGGCCCGCACGGCCGCGGCTCGGTGCAGCTCTACGTGGACGTAGATGCCGACGAGCACTTCTTCACTTTTCGCGATGACCCGCGCTACCAGCGCAGCCTGCAGGCTCTCGCCCTTTTCGATATCATCACCAACAACGCGGACCGCAAGGGCGGACACTGCCTGCGCACGGTCGATGGCTGCATCATCGCCATCGACCAGGGCCTCTGCTTCCACGTAGAACCGAAGCTACGTACGGTCATCTGGGATTTCGCGGGGCAGCCGGTGCCCACAGACTTGCGCTTCCCGATCGCGCGGCTGGCCGATGAACTTGACGAGCCTGACAGCGAAACGGTGCAGGCCTTGCACGCACTGCTGTTTGAAGGTGAGATCGCGGCACTGCGCCGTCGCACCCACGAGCTGGTCATGGCCGAGTGCTTCCCGGATCCGCCGGAGGATCGCCGGCCGTATCCGTGGCCGTTGGTGTAACGGGTTGCAGGTTACAAGTTGCAGGTTGGAGGTCGTAACACTAAATTGGACTGGCTGCGATCAGCCTGCTTCCGGCATCCAGCTTCGAGTCTGTGGAGGGGGAAATGGCAAACGCAATCAACTGGTTCGAAATACCCGTGAGCGACATGCACCGCGCGGCCATATTCTATAGCACCATCCTGGGAATCACCCTGGAAGCAGGGCCAGCCAGCGAGGGCTACATGATGGCCACCTTCCCCGCCGAGAAAGGTGTCAGCGGAGCACTCGTTTCGGGCGAGGGCTATGTTCCCAGTTCTAATGGCACGACCGTGTACCTCAACGGGGGCAACGACTTGAGCGAGGTGCTCGACCGGGTCGAAGACGCAGGTGGCAAGATTCTCGTGCCCAAGACGAACATCGGCGAGAACGGCTTCTTTGCCTTCTTCCTGGACACCGAAGGCAACAAGGTCGGATTGCACTCGATGGAGTGATTGGGATGAGTAACGAGTAAGGAGAAACGAGTAAAAGCGAATATGCTTTAGCGTTTACTCGTTACTCGTTACTCCTTACTCATTACTCGTTACTCTTTACTCATCCGCCGGCCTGCGCCGCATCTGCTTCACCTGCGAGCGACTGCGCTTGGCGGTAAGCCGCTGTTCGCGGGCCGCGGCGGTCGGCCGTGTGGGGACGCGGCGTCGGTGGACGCGCAGTGCGCCTGCGAGCAACGCCTGAAACCGCTGCACAGCATCTTCCCGGTTGCTGAGCTGGCTGCGCGTCGCGGATGACACGACCCGCAGGACACCCTCCCCGTCGATATAGCCGCCCAGCCGGTGCCTGATGCGGCTGCGCTGTTCCTCGCTGAGGCTCGGAGAGTGCGCCACGTCAAACAGCAGTTCCACGCGCGTGTCGCTGCGCTGGACATGCTGACCGCCCGGCCCGCTCGAACGGCTGAACCTGAAATCCAGCTCGCTCACGGGCACGGCCAATTCCTCGTTGATGCGCACCCACTTCGATGCATCTTCCACCGTCATCATCCCCTCGCAAATGGCGTCATTCGGCTCACATTCTGCCACGCCGCGTCAGTTTGGACAAGACCGGCTACAGCCGTAACCGGCCAGCACGCCCACAAACCCGGGTTTGTAACGGTGAAAGTTTGGACAAGGCCGGCTACAGCTCAACAAGTCACTGCGGATATCGCGCAATTGCGACCTGTGCTATACTGGCACGCCAGGAGGCCATCATGACAGACAATTTCCAACTGGTCACGGTATACCGCTCGCAGGGCATCCTCGGCGCAGAGGTGGTGCGCGCCAAGCTGGAAGCGGCAGGCGTGCCCGTCATCCTCAAGTACGAGTCCGCGGGCTTGGTGCTGGGCCTGACTGTGGACGGCCTCGGACTGGTCGAGGTGCAGGTGCCTGAGGAATGGGAGGCTGATGCTCTCGATCTGATCAATGAACCAGGTGACGAAGCGGATGCACCGGCGGATGAACTGGCAGACGAGGGCGAGCTCTCTTGACTCGCCTCTGCCGCCTGAGCCTCGACCCGCAGATATCAGGATTCCTGGCGAAAAGTCCTGGTATTTGGCACCTGCCTCTTTCCCTGGTATACTATGCGCTTGACTAGACGCAACCAACACAGGAGAGCCCAGGCGTGATCCAACGCAAAACTCAGACTGCCGAATACTGGCAAGCATTTGCCTTGACCCCCGAGGACCTCGAATTCCTGCACACGACCCTGTTGGATGCCGGGCGCCCCATGACAAGCCAGGAGTTGGCCGCAGCACTGGTCACGGAACGCTGCCGCCGCGAGGAAAGCGAGCTGCGCGCTGAGCTGGCGCGCGGCGTGTTCTACCAGCCCAAGAAGCGCTACGCGCTCCATGAGAAGGTTATCTTCCCCGCGCTGGACTTCCGCCTCGGTGAGGTCATCGGTGTTCGCCCCGGCGAGAACCCTGAGTACGGTGCGTTCGAGGTCATCACGGTCGACTTCGGCCCGGACCGCCGCCAGCGCAATTTCGCGGCGGGCCTGGAAGCGGCCCACCGGCTCAACGCCGACGTGCCCGATCAACTCGCCGGCGCCGACCTGGCCAGCCCCGACCGCCTGCTGAGCAGCGTCGCAGCCGGCGTTCCAGCGGCCCTGAGCCAGGCCCTGGCCGGGCAGCCGGACTTCGCCGGCTTCGAGGATCACTGGCTGGTGCAGGACCTGCTCGCCGAAATCCATGTCGGCCACCTCAACCTCGCAGAGGCCGCCATCGAGATGCACGGGAGCGCAGTCGATACGCTGACCCTGGTGCGCGATCTCGACCTGCCCGGCGACATTCCGGAGAACACGCTGGCCTTCTCGCTCAACAGCGCCCTGGCCGCCGATGGCCGGTTTGACCAGGTCGGGGCGGGCGACGAACGGCGCTGGTACCTCTGCCGGCTGGAGCCGCCGGAGGCTCTGAGCATGCCGGAGCCGCTGCGCTTCGACCCGGCCAGCCTCGACAACGTGATCTTGCCCGCCGACCTGCACCAACTGGCCTTCGAGCTGGATGACGAGTGGTCGGACAGCCTGGTAGGCGAGGTTGCCGCGCGCGCGGCGGCGCCGACCGCCACACTCCTGCTCATCTACCCGCACCTGATGGCCGGCACGCTGCCCTTGAACCGCCGGGCGCGGCCCTTCTTCCCGAAAGGCCACGGCACGCGCACCATGGTCACGCTCATCGACGGGCGCTGGGGCAACCGTTTCCCGGCCTGGGTCAACCACGACGGCCGCTATATCGCCGGGCTGCGGCCGTGGTTCGAGAAGCACAAGCTCACGGCCGGCACCTACATCGTCCTGGAGCGCCGCGATGACTCCGGCGAAATCGTCGTCGACTTCCGGCCCAAGCGGATGCGCCGCGAATGGACCCGCTGGGCGCTGATGAAGGACGACCGGCTGGACATCCAACTACGCAAGCAGGAGATTGCCTGCGAGTACGACGAGCAGATGGTCATCGGGGGCGACGAGAAAATCAAGGACCTGGAAGAGCTGCGCGACAGCCCCCATTATCGCCAGATGTCGCTGCGCAACCTGGTGTTCGAGGTGTTCACCGACCTCGCAGGCCTCAGCCAGCAGGGCAGCGTGCACGCCAAGACGATCTACAGCGCGCTCAACGTCGTGCGCCGCGTGCCGCCGGAGCCGGTCTTTGCTGCGCTGGCAGAGGATGAGCGCCTCGAGCAATTCGGCGATGGCACCTTCCGTCTATCGGCCTAGCGGCCCTATGCTATCCTGACCAAAGGAATCCTGCGCATGGCAGTCTGGAAACGACCTTCCCTGGAAACGAAATTCCATATCGACCACGAGTGGTGGCAGGCGAGCGGCAAGGACCTGCGCGTCGCGGTGCGCGGCCAGTTGTGCCGCGATTGCCAGACGCGCTTCCCGGATCACCGCAACCTCGAAGCTGTAGATTGGGTGGACCCGGACACGGCTGAGGTGCTGCGCGCGGATGCCCTGCTCCAGACGCTGCGCAATGACTGCGCGCGCAAGCCGGAATTCATCAGCAGCGGCAACAGCCTCGTCACCAATGTCTTTCGCATCTTCCTGCTCAACGGCAACCAGCCGCTGACGCCACAGGAGCTGGCCCAGCAGATGCCGTGGACCAGCGGCGATGTCATCCTGCGCACGCTGGCCAGCGGGCAAGTCTACATGGGCCTGCGCCCGCTGTCCACGCTGGATTGATTGCGGTCTCCTCGCCCGAAAATGCAGTAGGACGGGTTGGCAACCCGTCCTACTCAAGATCCCGTTGTGAGTATCCCCCTACACATCCAACTGCATAGGCGTGCCGCCGAGCTCGGCCAGCGCCTCTTTCGGCGACAGCGGCTCATCCAGCGATCGCAGATACAGGTACTTGAACAGGTCGCGCAGGATGGCCGTCAACGGAACGGCCAGCAACATGCCCCACAGCCCCGCCACCTGGTTGCCGATGACGAGGACCACCATGATGATCGCCGGATGCAGTTCCACCGCCTTCCCCGAGATGCGCGGCACCAGGAAAACATTCTCCATCTGCTGAATCGCCAGGAACACGAGCAGCGTCCACACCGCGAGCAGCGGATCCTGAATCGCCGCCACAATCACTGCGGGAATCATGCCGAGAATGGGACCGATGAAGGGCAAAATCTCGAACACTCCGGCGACCAGCCCCAGCACCGCCGGGAACTGCACCCCCAGCAGGCTGAGCGCAATCGTCACGATCACCCCGATAAACAGGCACAGGAGCAACTGCCCGCGCAGATATGCGCCCATCACGTTGTCCGCAATGCGCACGAGGTTGAGGAAGTCGGCGCGCCAGCGCCCCGGCATTACGCCGACCAGCCCGCGCATGGCCTTCGACTGATCGAACAGCACATAGAACAACCAGAACGGAATCACGATCAGGCCGAGCACGAAGCCGACCGTGTTGGTGACAGCGCTGAACGTCGCCATCGCGCCGGCCTGCAGGGCCCGTCCCAGGGCCGCCACGACATCCTGCAGCGAGGCCGCGATCCGCTCCTGGATGTCGATGGGGATGCTGGCCCGATACCATGCCAACAGGTCATCGGCCAGCCGCTCGCCGCCTGAAATCCATGCCTGCCGGTTATCCCACAACAGGCGGAACTGTTGGATGATGACCGGCACAATCAACTGGAAGAAGCCGACGGTGAAGCCGATCGCCAGCAGGTAAGTGAGAAGAATAGCAATCGCCCGGCTGGCGCGGGGCCGCGGCAACACCCGCAGCAGCAACTGCTCCAGCCGGTTGACGATGGGCAGCAGGAGGTAGGCCATCGCCAGCGCCAGGATGTATGGGAAGAGCGCGCCGCGCGCGGCCCAGAGCGCCAGCAAGACGATCAGCATCAGCGCGAACACCAGCAGCAGCCGGTTGCGCCGGGCGGGGGTCAGGTAAGGCATCAAGACTCCTTCCCTCCAGGGTAAACAGCCGGGGAGCCGGAGGATGGTTCAGCAGGCGTGCAGGCGTTCAGCCAGTCCGTTATGGCAAGCTCATCCGCCGGGCTGTCACCCAGGCGGAGCCACGCCAGAAATTCGACATTGCCCGCCGGGCCGGTGATCGGGGAGCGAATGAGGCCCGCCGGCGCGAGATTGACCGCGGCCGCCTCCGCCAGCACCTTGCGGATGGCTGCGCGATGCAGAACAGGATCACGGACGACCCCGCCCTTCCCCACCTGCCCTTTCGCGACCTCGAACTGCGGCTTAATCAGCGCAATGACCTGGCCTCCGGCCGCGAGCAACGCGGCCACGCGCGGCAGCACAAGGCCCAGCCCGATGAACGAGACATCGATGACAGCCAGCGTTACCGGTTCGGGCAATGGCTCAAGTAAGCGGATGTTGGCGCGCTCCATCGAGATGACACGGGGGTCCTGGCGCAGCGACCACGCGAGCTGTCCATAGCCTACGTCGATGGCGTACACGCGCGCGGCTCCGCGCTGCAGCAGGCAGTCGGTGAAGCCGCCGGTCGACGCGCCGATGTCCGCGCAGACCCACCCGACGGGCGTCACGCTGAACGCATCCAGCGCGGCCGCCAACTTGAGCCCGCCGCGACTGACGTAGGCCAATCCGCGTTCGACGCGCAGCGCGACATCCGGCGCAACCAACTGGCCCGGCTTATCCCCGCGCACGCCGCTGGCCGCGTCGCCCAGCCACACCTGCCCGGCGCGAATCAACCGCTCCGCCTGCTGGCGCGTTTCCGCCAGCCCGCGAGCGACGAGCACGTCATCGAGGCGCATGCGGGTTCGGCGCGGTTCGGACGATCTGGCAGGGGTCATCAGCACCGATTGTAATGCGTGCGCTGCCGTCTCGCAAGCTGACAGCGGAACGCTATATACTCGTCAAGTTGACGCACATTTGTGCTTGCGGTATCATCTGCCTCCTAGGAGATGCACTATCATGGATGAGGTTCGCCCTGCGCAGAGCACCACGCCAGGCCTGGCTGCGCAATTACGGCTGCTACTCAAAACGATGCGCCCCAAGCAGTGGACAAAGAATGTCTTTATCTGGGCCGCCATCGTGTTCGATGTCAAGCTGTTCCAGCGCGAGCCGTTTCTACGCACACTGGGCACATTCCTGCTGTTCTGCCTCATTTCCGGCGCAGTCTACATCATCAATGACCTGGTGGACTTGGAGAAGGACCGCCTCCACCCTGAGAAACGGGGCCGCCCGCTTGCATCGGGTGCACTCAACCCCGCGCTCGCCAGGCTCGCCGCGGTCATCATCGTGGTCGTGTGCCTGCCGATCAGCCTGTGGATCGAGCCGGTGCTGGCCCTGGTCCTCTATGGCTACCTCGGCCTGATGATTGCTTATTCGTTCGTGCTGAAGAACATCGTCATCGTCGATGTGCTGACCATTGCGATGGGGTTCGTGCTGCGCGTGGCCGCCGGCGTGGTCGTCGTCAGCGCAGAGCGCTTCTCGCCCTGGATGTACGTCTGCATGGTGCTGCTCGCGCTCTTCCTGGGGCTCGGCAAGCGACGCCAGGAGATCGTCCTCATGCAGGACAATGCCGGCAACACCCGTCGCATCCTGACCGAGTACAACCTGCGATTTGTGGATGAGATGCTGTCCCTCGTCAGTGCGAGCACGGTAATGGCATATGCGCTCTATACCTTCTCCGCGCCGAACCTGCCGCCCAACCACGCGATGATGCTGACCATCCCGTTTGTGCTGTACGGGCTGTTCCGCTACCTGTACCTCATCCACGTCAAGGGTGAGACTGACCCGCCGGATGTGGTGCTGCTGAAGGACCGACCGCTGCAGATCGATGTGGTGCTGTTCGGTTTGATGATCGTCCTGGTGTTTTATGTCTTGTAGGTCGCAGGCACGAGGTTCGTAAGAAATGCGCGGGAGAACAAACCTGCACTCAAAATAAGGACCTCGTCCTGTTGGACGAGGTCCCTGTCGTATTGGTTGGTTACGGTTATCGTCAGGCCGCCGGCTCAGCGTCCGGTGCAGCCTCTGTCTTGGGCTTGCGCGCCCGCGAACGACGCTTGGGCTTCTCCGCGACGGCCTCGCCCTCTGCAGGCAGCGGAATCAACGGTTCACTTGCGCCGTCACTCTCCGGCAGCGCAGCCTCGCTGGCCGGCGCGACCTCGACGGCCGCCTCCGGTTTTGCCTTGGCGCGCGAGCGGCGGGTCCGCGGTTTCGGTGCAGCGGCCGGCGCATCAGCGACCGGCTCGACAACCGGCTCGACCTCCTGCGGTGCCGCCAGGGCTTCCAGCGCCTCCGCCGGCAGTTGGACCGGCAGGAGAGACTCGACGGCCGCAGTTTCAGCCGCCGGCTGCGGCTTCTTGCTGCGCGAGCGGCGGGTGCGGCGCTTCGGAGCCACCCCGGCTTCCAGTTCCGGCAGTGCAGCGGCCGGCTCCGGCGCTGATGGCGCCATGTCCGCCTCACTGTACTCCGGCAGCGTCTCGATGTACGTCGCCTCTTCGGGCACGAACATCGGGGCTTCCGGCTCACCCTCCGGCTCAGCCTCGTATTCCGTCACCGGTACCACGACCGGAGCATGTGTCGTATCGCCATTCCGGTCTTCCGCCTGGAGGAAGCGCGCCCAGGGGCCGGTCATTCCGTCGGCAGTGACACCGTAGAACACGCGGATGCGGCCGTCGGGCAAGCGCATCGCCAGATCATAGCGCAAGCGCTTCGCGCGCCGTGCCACCTGCACCACGCCCAGGTCGCCGTCCCACTGCACGCGGGCCGGGTCCACCGGGCTGGTGAGGTACTGGTTGATGGCATAGCTCCACAGCTTGCGGGCCGAGTGGAGCGTGACGTTCTGGATCGTGTTGCCGTTGCGCAGGTCGCGGATCGTGAAGTACCGGCTGCCCTTGCGCTCTTCCATGGCAACGATCTCGACGCCGATAGCAGGCGGCGGCAGGCCATCACCCGCGGGCTGCGCTTCGACCAGCGTTTCAGCCGGGACCGCCGGCGCGGGCACAACCTCGCCGGGCAGCGCAGGCATGACGCCTTCAGCAGCCGGCGCCACGGGCTGAACCGGCGCCACGGGCGCGGCAGCAGGTTCCGCCGCCGGCTCCGCCGCGGTCAGCTGCTGGCCGGAGAGGACCAGTTGCACGATCTCGTCGCGCACAGCCTCGTTGGTTTCGCCCTCCTGCCGGATGTAGATACGCGTCTGATTCATCGCGTAGGGCTTGTCCGGCCCATCGGGCACGCCGATACGGATGACAGGCACACCCTGGCTCTGCAGGATGTCGACCGTCGGCTCGATCGGCGGCGCGACGTTGCGTTCTATCTCCCTGCGCAGCAGCGTCACGGTCGCATCCGGGTTCTCGACGCCCTTCGGCGGCGTCTTGCGCGCGGCGCTGACACCGACATAGACCGTGCCCCCGCGCGTATTCGCAAAGGCTACAACGTCGCACAGGATCTTGTGCAGGCGGCCGCCCTCACGCGACAGGCCCTCGTGGAACGCCTGCACGATGTTGGAGCCCTGCTCGCGCGCAGCTTCGACATGGTCGAAGGGTGCCTCCGCAGGCGGGCGGTACGGCCGCGTGCGCGTGAAGTCGTTGCTCTCCAGCAGGGCGCGGAACGCCTCGAAGCTGACTTCAGGCAGCAGCATCTCGGTCACGCGCTCGCCCACGCCCAACCGGTTCTTATCGCGCGGGTCGCGCGACAGCCGGTGCGCGTCAGACCCCTGGATGCAGTGCATCCGCCGGGGATATTCGGGCTTGGAACCGTCGAAGAAGCGCGCCGTGGCGCGACGGGAGGTGCTTTCGAGGTCGTTGACTTCCAGTGCGTGAAGGTTCACGTCCTGGGTAAAGGCAATCCGGGTCTGACCCCCAAAGCTCATGCCCTGGAGGGCCACGCCGTGCGTGCTGTTGGCATGCGCAGCAATGACCAGGCCGCCGGCCTCACGGATAAGGCGGTAGGCGGTCAGAACATCGGTTGTCGGGCCGACCTCCGTGCTGCCGTCTGTGATGCGCTCGATGGGAACGCCCAGGCGCAGCAGGAGCAATTCGAGCTTGCGTAACGGTGTTTCAGGCGGAAAGATCGCCAGAATATGAAAGCCGAAGGTGGCAGTGAACTCGAACCCTGGCAACACCAGGATCTTGTCGCCCAGGCGGCGATACTCATCCAATTCGCGCCGCTCCTGGGGACGTAAGCGATCGTTGGCCTCCAACCATGCCAGCCGTTCGATTTCGGCTCGCAATTTCGCGACCCCCTCCACAGTATTGTGGTCGGTGACCGCTATAATATCAAGGCCCCGTGATTCCGCTTTCTGCAGCCACTCAAGGTACGTCGTACCTGGCTCTAACCAATCTGCCGATGCGGGGGTGTGCAAATGGATGTCCACCCGCCGCCAATCGCCTTCTACCGCCCGGAAGCTTCTCTGTATTCGCTTTCTATCGGGCACGAAATAAAACCCACTCCTTTCTTGTGGACCAACCAATACTTTCGCTACTATTATGTTTATAATTTCTCAGATGTCAAACTGGCGCGTAACGTTACATGCACTATGAGGCAACTTGCCGGTCTGTCCGCAGCGCGGCCTCCACCACACTGCGCGGCGCGAACGAGCCGGTCAGGTAATGGAGCGACTGCGCGCGGTCCGCTCCGCCCGCGTCGCTCCACAGCAGTTGCTCACCGAAGGCCGCGATATCCTGGATGATGCGCTCATACCGGTAATACGCCAGCGCGTGCCGGTCGATCTCTGCCGGCCCGTATCCTTCGTAGAACCAGCTCTCGACCGCCGCTCCCTGCCAGCTCCCGCCCATGCCCACGGCCATCAGGTCGCGCTCCTTCGGTGCAAAAAGCAGGGTGTCCCAGTCCACCACGTACAGCGCGCCGTCCTCCGTCAGGTGGGCGTTGCCCGCGTGCATGTCGCCGTGACAGAGAACCATGCTGACGTTACGCGCCCGTACATCCGCCGCCAACTCCTCCGCCCGCCGCACCATACGCGCGATGACCTCGCGCTGCGCGTGCAGGAATGCGGCACACTGCGCGGCGACCGAATCGGCGAAAGCTGTATCCGCGACCATGCTCTGAAGCCGCCGAACCGCGTCGCGCCACTGCGCCGTGTACGTCTCGTGCGGGATACTCTCCGCCAGCGCGCTCGGCAGGACCGCAGTGTGCAGCCCGCGCAGGGCAACGCCGAGCTCGCGCCACTGGGCAGACGACAGCGCCACCTCGTAGCCGTCGCAGCCCACAACGAAAGGATACAGAACCAGCGTGAAAAGATCGAGCCGCGCATTCAGTTGACCGGAAACGGTAAGGATGGGCGGGATAACCTGGCGGATGCCCTGCGTGTGCAGCAAGTGTGGAATGGCAACGGTCAGCGGGTCGAATGGCCCGCGCCGCAGCTTCAGAAAGCACGCCGTGCCATCCTCAGCGGTCACACGATAGACTGCCGTGTTGACATCCGCGCCGAGAGGCAGGAAATCGACATCACTGGCGCGCAGTCCGTACTCCGCCCGGAGACGAGCGGCGAGGGTAGCGGGGGCGATGTCAGGAGGTTCGAGCATAATACCGATTTGTGCACCACGGAAGACACGGGCCACGCGAAAATACTGACTTGCTTAGCTTCCGCGTGCTCCGTGTCTTTCGTGGTTGCGCCTCTTAATCTACCGCCACTTCAGCGACCGGCACCGGCGCGGTCTCCGGCTCCGGCACGCTGACTGGTACAGGGGCTTCGGTCGCGTGGCCCTCTGGAGCCGGCGTCAGCGCGGCCTCGATGACTTCCTCGACCCGCTCCGCAAAGATGAACGTCATCTTCTCCCGCACGGCCTCGGGCACATCCTCCAGGTCACCCTCGTTGCGCTTCGGCAGGATGACCGTGGTCAGGCCGAAGCGGTTCGCGGCCAGTACCTTCTCCTTGACCCCGCCGATGGGCAACACCTGCCCGCGCAGCGTGATCTCGCCGGTCATGCCCACGTTCTTGCGCACCGCGCGCCCCGTCAGCAGGCTGACGAGCGCGGTCGCCATCGTCACACCGGCGCTTGGTCCATCCTTCGGCGTCGCGCCCGCCGGGATATGGACATGGATGTCGTTCTTGGTGAAGAAGTCTTCCGGGATGCCATAGTCCTTGGCCCGGTTGCGCACCCAGCTCAGCGCGGCCTGGGCCGACTCCTTCATCACATCGCCCAACTGCCCCGTCAGGGTGAAACCCTTGCTGCCGGGCATCTTGGTCGCTTCCAGGAACAGCACGTCGCCGCCGACCGGCGTCCACGCCAGCCCGGTTGCCACGCCGGGCGTCTCCACCCGCTCAGCCACATCCTCCAGGAACTTGGGCCGCCCCAGGTACTGCGGCACGCTCTCCGCGGTGATGATGGCCGGGCCGAGGTTGTCGCCCTTCTCCGCCACTTTCGTTGCCACCTTGCGGCAGATGGTCCCCACCTGGCGCTCCAAGCTGCGCACGCCGGCCTCGCGTGTGTACTCGCGCACGATGCGGCGCAGCGCGGCCTCCTCGAACGTGATCTCCCCGGTCCGCAGGCCGTTCTCCTTGACCTGCCGCGGCACGAGGTAGCCCTTTGCGATGTTGACCTTCTCCTCTTCCGTGTAGGAGCTCAGGTTGATGACCTCCATGCGGTCGAGCAGCGGCTGCGGGATCGTGTCGATCCAGTTCGCCGTCGTGATGAAGAATACCTGGCTCAGGTCGAACGGCACATCCAGGTAGTGATCGCGGAACTCGGCGTTCTGCTCCGGGTCGAGCACTTCGAGCAGCGCGGACGATGGATCGCCCCGAAAATCGCGGCCCAGCTTGTCCACCTCGTCCAGGATGAAGACCGGATTCCGGCTCTCCACCCGGCGGATGCTCTGAATGATGCGGCCCGGCATGGAGCCGATATACGTCCGGCGGAAGCCGCGAATCTCGGCCTCGTCGCGGATGCCGCCGAGCGCAAGGCGCACGAACTTGCGTCCCATGGCGCGCGCGATGGACTGGCCGAGCGAGGTCTTGCCGGTGCCGGGCGGGCCGACGAAGCAGAGGATCACGCCCTCGCGCTCGCGCCGAATCATGTCCTTGTGCTCATCTTCGGCCGGCGCCTCGCCGCTCTCAGCCTCCGCAGCCTTGCGGTCCAGCCGCAGCTTGCGCACGGCCAGGAACTCCAGGATGCGGTCCTTGATTTCGTCGAGGCCGTAGTGATCCTCGTCCAGCACGGTGCGCGCGTGCGCGATGTCCAGGTTGTCGGGCGTGCTGATGCTCCACGGCAGGTTGACCATCCAGTCCAGGTAGGTCTTGATGACCGTGTACTCGGCGGCCTGTGTCGGCATCTTGCGCATCCGGTCCAGCTCGCGGCGGGCCTCCTTCTCGGCCTCCGCGGGCATGCCCGCCTCCGCAATGCGCCGCTCGTAGTCCTGGATTTCGGCCTCCTGCTCGTCGCCCTCGCCCAGCTCCTTCTGGATGGCCTTGAGCTGCTCGCGCAGGAAGTACTCGCGCTGCATCTTGGTCATCTCGTCCTGCGCCTGGGTCTGAATCTTGCGGCCCAGCTCGAGGACTTCGAGTTCCTTCGAGAGGATGGAGTTCAGGCGCACCAGCTTCTGCGAGACCGGGTTGATTTCCAGGATCTCCTGCGCCTGCTCCGGCTCCATGCGCGTGCTGGCGGCCACGAGATAGGCAAGCTGCCGCGGGGTCTGCGCGTTGATGGCCGCGGTCTCCAGCTCCTCCGGCATGTGGGGCACGAGCGATACCAGCCGGCGGAACAGGTCCAGCGTCGTGCGCATCAGCGCCTCTTGCTCCAGGGATTCTTCCTCGGCGTCCGGCACGACTTCCACCGTCGCGCGCAGATAGGGCTGCTCCTGGAGATACCCGGTCGTGCGGATGCGCTCGATGCCCTGCACGATCAGGCGGATGGTGCCATCGGGTGCGCGCAGCATACGATGCACTACCGCCGCGGTGCCCACCTCGTACACTTGATCCGGCGTCGGCTCCTCCACACCGGGGTCGCGCGATGTGAAAAGCCCGATGATGCGCTGCTGAGATGAATCGACCAGCGCGTCATCCACCAGGCGAATCGAACGCTCCTGTCCCACCGTCAGCGGCAGCCACATCATCGGATAGACGACTACCCCACGCAGGGGCAAAACCGGCAGCTCCGCCGGGATGCTGAATTCCATCTGTTCGTTATCTGCATTCGTCATATGTCACAAGACCTTTCCCCGTCGACTGATTACGCCACACGCACGGGCACGCGGCGAACCTGCGCCTTGGGCAGTGTGATGATCAAAAAGCCACTCTCATAGACCGCCTGCTGCCCGCTGGCCTCCAGCGCCCAGGGCAGATGCACCTGGGACCGGAACTTGCCGTGGCGAATCTCCATCTGCTGAAAGGCGAGCTTGGGCGTCGCATCACGACGCTCGCCGGCCACCACCAGGGTGCGTCCGTCGAGTGTAATCTCGTAATCGCCTTCTTCCAGGCCCGCAATCTCCACCCGTATGACCACATGGTCGTCCGTCTCATAGACATCCGTCGGCGGCTGCCAGACGGCCTCATTGGCCCGGCGCCACCGCGACTCAGCATTCGTCTCTGGGTACACGGGAACTCCCTCCTGCACGTTCACACCCGAAAAATGACATCGCTTGCGGGTTGACTCAATCCATTCTAGCACAAGGCCGGGCGAATCGTCAGCAACCGCACACCTCTTTATAACCGCGGCGTGTTAGAGGGGTGCTTTGTTTGTGTTAGCGTTGTGTTAATGTCAGCGGTGCGCCGCAGACCGTTACAAACCCGGTTTCTCGACGAAGCTGCGCTTCGCACAGAAACCGGGTTTGTGGGCGCACTGGATACTTACCGGTCATCCATGCCTTGCCAGCGATTCACATTCTCACGTATAATGCAGGCGACCGGGCGGCGCTGCCCGGCAGGATGGTGAGCATACGGCCCAACAACGTGGCCCCGAAAAGAGCGCAGAGAGCGCCGCGCTGGAAGCGCAAAGCAGACACACCTACCTCTCTGCGCTCTTTATCATGTCCGGAGGCAATGTGACGAACACAACGAACGCGACCGGCGACCGGCTGGTGGATCTGACCCTGATCGGCTTCAATGATGCGCTGGCGAGCGGCGAGGCAGCTCCCGGCGGCGGCTCGGCGGCCGCGCTGGCGGGCGCACTCGGCGCGGCGCTGGCGGCGATGGTCGGCCGGCTGACGGTCGGCCGCGCGCAGTACGCCGAACACCAGGACGCGATGACCGACATCGTGGCGCGCGCGGATGCGCTGCGCAGCGAGCTGCTGGCCCAGATCGACGCGGACACCGCGGCTTACACGCAGGTGATGGCGGCCTATCGCCTGCCGAAGGCGGATGCGGAGGAGAAGGCCGCACGCACTGCGGCCATTCAAGCCGCGCTCTGCCACGCCGCCGACATCCCCCTGGCGACCGTCCGGGCATGCGTCTCCGTCCTCGAGCTGGCCGTGACCGCCTGCCGCCACGGCAACCGCAACGCATCGAGCGATGGAGTAGTGGCTGCATTGATGGCGCAGGCCGCGCTCGAAGGCGCGGCGCGCAACGTGCGCATCAATCTGGCCGGCATCAAGGATGCAACGTATTGCGCGGAGATGGGACGCGAGGTCGATGCGCTCAGCGCACGCGGCCGGGAGATACTGGGCGAGGCCATCGCGGCCGCGGACGCTGCATGACAGGCACCCGGGATGCAACGGATATGGGCGGACCGCAAGTTCGCCCGATAAACGGATCGGGCTCGCTCACTGTCCCGGCTATCCGCCGTCACCCGCTGCGCCGGCGGGGTCGCCTGTCCGCGCTTGCAGCGCTCATCGGCTATCTGCTGCTCACCCTTGTGCTGACCTACCCTTTGGTTCGCGTCTTCGCATCGGCCATCCCCGGCGACGGCTTCGACGGCTGGCAGAACTACTGGAACCTGTGGTGGGTCAAGGTCGCGCTGCTCGACCAGCACACGCACCCCTGGTTCACCGGACTGATCTACCATCCGACTGGCGTGGGCTTGCTGTTTCACACGCTGAACGCGTTCAACGGCTTCACGTTCCTGCCGGTGCAGCTCGCGTGGGGGCTGCTGCCCGCGTACAACAGCGTCGTCGTGTTCAGCTTCGCGCTCGGCGGGCTGGGCGCGTATCTGCTCGCGCGGCAGGTATTGGGCCCGGCCAGCAGCCGCTGGGCCGCCTTCGCCGCCGGGGTCATCTTCACGTTCGCCCCCTATCACACGGCACACTTGCTCGGTCACATGCAACTTATCGCGCTCGAATGGCTGCCGTTCTATGCCCTCTACCTGCTGCGCACCGTGAATGCGGCCACCCCGTTCCACTCCAACCGGGCTATCGCGCGCGAAGCGGGCATGGCAACACTCTTCCTGGCGCTCGTTGCGCTGTGCGATTGGTATTATGTCTTCTACTGCGGCATCCTGACCGCAGTGGTGCTGGCGTGGGCGATGATATCGCAACTGGCTCCTGCACGAGACCATTTCACATCCGCGGCCGGAGCCTCACCCACTCTCACTCCCCCTCTCCTGGCTGCGGCCAGGAGAGGGGGCCAGGGGGTGAGGTTAATCCTTGCGGTCGCAGGGGCCTGGCTGGCACTGCTCGTCCTCTTCAGTCCCCTGCTGGTCCCGATGGTGCGCGAGGCGCGCCGGTTCGACTTCATGGTGCCGGACGCGGAGCAGAGCCGCACGCTCAGCGCAGACCTGCTAGCGTTCGTGACGCCGCAGGAGTTCCACCCGCTATGGGGCGCGTGGGCGCGCGAGCGCGGCCACGTCTTCAAGTCCACGGTGTCTGAACACCAGGTGTTCGCTGGGTTCAGCGTGCTCGCCCTCGCGCTGATCGGGCTGTTCGCGCGCCGGCCCGGCAGTTCTGCCCCGCCTGGGGCTCCCCCTCTCCTGGGCGTGCGCACGGGCGCACGGGCGCCCAGGAGAGGGGGCCGGGGGGTGAGGTCGGCAGATGCCGGGCGAAGTGCAGCAGTAGGCGAGAAGAGCCTCTGGGCGGCAGTCCTGGCCGTGTTCTTCATCTTGTCGCTCGGCCCGGTCCTGCACATCGGCGGGCGCAGTGCGCTGCTGCCGGGCGGCAGAGAGATTCCCCTGCCCTACGGGCTGCTGGCGGGCCTGCCGTTCGTGGACATCATGCGATCGGTCAGCCGGCTGGATGTCATGGTCATGCTGGCGCTGGGCGTGCTCGCCGCTGCGGGCGTGGCAGTGCTGGCGGGCGGGCGGGCGGGCCGATGGATGCCGGTCGTTGCCGTCGCACTCATCGTGTTCGAGTTCCTGCCCGCCCCCTACCCCATAAGCCCGCCGGACACGCCCTCCTGGTACGCGACCCTGGCCGCGGACCACCGGACGGGCAGCGTGCTCAACCTGCCTGTCAACTGGGACCGGCCCGGCTACCTGCTCTACCAGACCGTCCACGGCAAGCCGCTCGCCGCCGCGTACATCAGCCGGGAGGACCCGCGCACGCTCATCGAGCGCGCACCTGTCCTCCAGCACTTCCGCCATCTGGGGCCGGACATCATCAACCTGGACCTCGCGGCACAAGGTCAACAGGTGCTGGCCGACCTCGACGTGCGCTGGGTCGTGCTGGACCGCTACAAGATGCCCGGCGGGGAGGAACGCGCGTATACCGAGGCCGCGACCGCTGAGATATTCGGCAATCAGCCGCCGGAGTACGAGGACGAACGCATCACGGTATACACCGTACGCGAGGATGCGGTCGCTGCCGCCGCGCCCGTGGAGCCCTACCTTGTCCTCGGCCCCGATTGGGGACCGTTCGACGCCGCAACGCGCACCCGCAGCTTCACCGACCGCGCAACCCTACGCGTCATCGCGCCGCAGCCGGGCCGGGCTACGCTGGAAGTGACCCTTGCGGGCGACAGCGGGCCGCTTGCGGGCGACAGCGGCCCGCTGGAGTTAACGCTCGAGACCGGTGAGAATGAAGTCACACTGGAAGCCGCTGGCAACGGGCCCGTTGTCGTGGAGCGATTGAACTTGGCAAGCATACCTGACTGAACAGGGCCAGGTGTTTGTTCATACTCAAAGGAGAGTCATCTATGAATCACAAGCTCGAACCAGTAAAGATATCACCACAGGCAGTGCGCGAAACGATCGGTCGGCACATGCTGGCGGATGGGGAACACCTGGTCATCGACCTGCAGGGTTCGCATGGCCCGTACCTGCGCGATGCGGCGACCGGTCGGGAGTACATCGACTTCTATGCCCACTTTGCCAGCCAGCCTGTCAGTCACAACCACCCCAGGCTGTGCGAGGCTGCCTTTCTCGACCGGATCGCCCAGGTTGCGCTGTACAACCCGGCCAACGCCGATGTGTACACCACCTATATGGCCGAGTTTGTCGAGACATTCGCGCGTATTGCCCGGCCGGCAGACATGCCCTACCTGTTCTTCATCAGCGGCGGCGCGCTCGCAGTCGAGAACGCGCTCAAGACCGCCTTTGATTGGAAGGTGCGTAAGAACCTGGCTGCGGGCAAGGGTGAGCGGGGCAGCCAGATCATCCATTTCCGAGAGGCATTCCACGGCCGCAGCGGCTACACCCTCTCACTGACCAACACGGCGGACCCGCGCAAGTACCAGTATTTTCCCCGCTTCGACTGGCCGCGCATCAGCACCCCCAAGTTGCATTTCCCTGTCACCGAGGAGGTGCTGGCGCAGACTATCGCGGCCGAGCGCGCAGCGCTCGATGAAATCAAGCAGGCACTCATCGAACGCGAGGACGACATCGCCGGGCTCATCATCGAGCCCATCCAGGGGGAGGGCGGCGACAACCACTTCCGCCCGGAGTTCTTCGCCGAGCTGCGCCGGCTGGCCGACGAGAACGACTTCCTGTTCATGGTGGACGAGGTGCAGACCGGCATGGGCGCGACGGGCACAATGTGGGCCATCGAGCACATGGGCGTCCGGCCCGATGTGATTGCGTTCGGCAAGAAGGCTCAGGTCTGCGGCATCATCGCCGGCGAGCGAGTCGATGAAGTGCCGGACAATGTTTTCAAGGTATCGAGTCGCATCAACTCAACCTGGGGCGGCAACCTGGTGGACATGGTGCGCAGCCAGCGCTACCTGGAAATCATCGCGGAAGAAAACCTGGTCGAAAATGCCGGCGCGATGGGCCGGCTGCTGCTGGACGGGCTGAACGCATTGGCGCAGGAGTCGGACCTGGTGAGCAACGTGCGCGGCCAGGGCATGCTGCTGGCTTTCGACCTGCCGGACACGCGCGCACGGGACATCTTCCGGGGTCTGCTGCTGGAGAACGGCCTGGTTGCGCTCAAGTCCGGCGAACGCTCGATTCGCTTCCGCCCGATGCTCGACCTGGACAGCGCCACCGTGGAAGAAGCGCTGGCCATCGTAGAGAAATCGCTGTTCGACGCGCGCGCGGATGGAGGAAGACTCTAGGTCAGGGAGCTAATAGAACGCTGATGTACCAACCTGCGGTTGGCCCTGATGATCATGATGAACGCTGATCTTCTGGTTCTATATTTATACAGAAGTATCAGCGAATATCAGTCAAATCAGCGTTCATCAGCGTTCTATTGGTTGGCTGCCGCGCGCCGCGTCTTGATGCCTGAGCGATAGGCGTCATAGAGGGTCAGCAGGTTGGCGTGGTGGAGCTTCTGCACCAGCCCGCCGAGAGGGATGCGCGAGAGCCCGCATTCCTCGATGGTGATGTCCAGGATGCCCGTGCGGGGCACCCCGCGCGCGATGCGCTCGCGCACGAGACGGTCGACGGTCTTCAGATAGGTGATGTTGGCGTCGAGCGTTTCCTCGATCTCGCCCCGCAGCAGCACCTCCCCGTGCCCCTGCACGAGGTTCTCCAGGCTCTTGTTCTTGATGGCCTGCAGCGAGAGCACCAGGTCGTCCAGGTCGCCGCCGACGATATAGGGCACGGGCATGACCGTGTCGCTGGCAATCATCAGCCGGTCCTCGGCCACGTGGACCGTAATAACGTCGCGGTTGTGGCCGGGCGAGTAGTTGAGTTCAACGGTCTTGCCGCCGATGCGCAGCGTCATGGCGTCATTGAAGAGCAGCTCAGGATAGCGTATCTGCACATCGGCCAGTTGCGGGGTCTGCTCCTTTGCCTGGTGCAGCGCGGCCTCGGCATAGCGCTCCATCAGGCGGCGACACTGGTAGTGCGCCACCACGACGGCCTCAGGAAAGAGGTAGGTTCCGTAGATGTGGTCGGCATGCGAATGCGAATTCACGACATACGCAACCGACGTGCGCCGCTGATTGACGAATTCGCGAATCTGCCGGGTTTCCTGGGGGAAGGGCAGCGTGTCCACCAGCACCGCGCCTTCGTCCGTGAAGATGACCGTGGCGGTGACCTCGGCATACAAGCCGCTGGTGAATACGTATACGCCTTCTGAGATGCGATCGCGCTTCAACGAAATCCTCGGGGAACAATATCGGCCTGACGCATGCCGGCTTCTAAACTCAAATCCGGGGCAAGCATAGCACAGCGTTAAGGCCCGTGTCAAGGGTTTTGTGCGAGACAAGCCTGAACCATGTGCGCAAAAAAACCGCCGGGATAAACCCCGGCGGTCCATGCTAACCGCAGCCCCCGCTGTGCCGTGTGCTCAACTGTTTTGAACCTGCTTACGCAGGTGGGTGCTTCGCCGGTCGCTCCTGCTTTGCTAGTACGCTTGCCGTGGGTGCTTGCGCACGTGGGCTTGCGCAGCTATTGCGTTCCCGACCGAGACTCAGCTCCCTAAGTTTTCATGTTGGCTCAAAACGCTTTTGGAACATCACGAGCACCGCAGGGTACTACAACACGGATCATAGCACAGGTCTGCGGGGGATGCAAAACCCGAAAATGCCAGGGCGAAATCATGTTGCACTCGTGCCTTCTGCCTGGCAGTTGAAACTGCGGCTACCACTGCAAAACCGACCTGCGTCGGTTAGTTTCCAGTCTGCGAAGGCAGACTTCGCAACGGTAGCCGCAACTTCAGTTGCCGGGTGGGTTCACCTGATGCACTCTGAAACCGCCCTGCGAAAATGCCCTCCGGCCTCCGCATGGAGTACCAAGGCAGTCTCCACCGACGGGCGGCCAGGACCTTACACACGGCTCCGAATCCTGATCGATCTTGCGGAAATCACGGTGAATGTTCCCGGAAGCTCTTGACTTCGGTTACGCAAGGTCTGCGAGACCAAGTCGGCCTTGCGCTGCGGAATCTCGCCAGCAAGTCGAAGCAAAATGACGCCCGCCGCTATCCGCTTCTGACGAAACACAAGCTCCCCGAAATCTTTGTCGCTGGTCAGCAAGATGCTGCGCTGTGTGTTCGCCAGCGCAAGCACCTCCTCATCTGACAGACCGGCGGCATGCTCCGCGACGTACAACACGATGTGGCCATCCGCCCTCAGGCGGGCCACGATTGGGCCGTCGACACTTTCATCAGCAACAAGGTTCACGCTGCGCCTTCAGGCGTGGGATACACCACATCGGCACGAATCGCCTCGGAAGCAAATTGCAGTGCCGCATAAATCGCCTCTCTGGTTAAGCGTGGGTGCGCGCCCAGGATTTGCTCTATGGTCTCACCTGCGGCCAACTTTTCCAGAATCAGTTCAACCGTAATACGCGTCCCCCTCACCACAGGCTTGCCCATCATCACGCGTGGGTCGGAGACTATCAGCTTTTCTGCCATCGCGTCCTCCTCATACAAACTTAGTTTATCATACTAAGACAAGATGTGCATGGTTGGCATCACGGGAGAAGTCGCCGTAGAATAGGGGCAGGAGGCCATTATGAACAAGACCGACATCCTGACACTCTACGACTACACTTACTGGGCGCGGAATCGCGTGCTGGCCGCGGCGCAGCGGCTCACGCCGGAGCAGTTCGCCATGCCGCTGGTCACAGGCCAGGGCAGCATCCGCGCGACACTGGTCCACGCCCTCTCTGCAGAGCGTAACTGGCGGATGCGCTGCGAGGAGCGCGTGTCGCCCAGCGGGCCGCTGGCGGAGGCCGATTATCCCACACTGGAGATTCTGACGGCGCGGTGGCACGAGGAAGAGGCGCGCATGCGGGGCTACCTGGCCGCGCTGACGGACGAGGCGCTGCAAGAGACCATGCGGTACCGGACGACGCAAGGTGTTCCCTTCGAGCATCCTCTATGGCAGGCGCTCTTCCAGGCGGTGAACCACGGGACGCAGCATCGCTCGGAGGTGGCGCTCCTGCTGACGGCCCACGGCGCGTCGCCGGGCGATCTCGACTTCATCGTCTACCTGCGGGAGAGATGGTAGAACGCTGATGACGCTGATCGGACTGATTTACAAGATCAAGAACAGCATCATATAGATCAGTCCAATCAGCGTTTATCTGCGTTCTATTCTTTGCACCCCTTAGGCTGTAACGGCCAGGTGCAGCTCGCGGAGCTGCGCGGGGGAGATGGGCGACGGCGAGCGGAACATCAGGTCGGTTGCGGACGCGGTCTTGGGGAATGCGATGACCTCGCGGATGCTCGGCGTGCCGGCCAGGATGGCGACGGTGCGGTCGATGCCCGTTGCGATGCCGCCGTGCGGGGGCGCGCCGTACTCGAACGCCTCGAGCAGGTGGCCGAACTTTTCCTCCGCTTCCTCCGGGCCGATGCCCAGCGCCCGGAACATCGCGGACTGGCGCTCACGGCGGTGGATCCGGATGCTGCCGCCGCCGACCTCCCAGCCGTCCATCACCAGGTCGTACGCCTTCGCACGCACGCGGCCGGGGTCGCTCTCCAGCAGGTCCCAGTCCTCGTCCATCGCAGATGTGAACGGGTGATGCATGGCGGTCCAGCGCTGCTCGTCCGCGCTCCACTCCAGCAGCGGGAACTCGACCACCCAGCACAGCGCATGCACGTCGCCCTGCACCAACCCCAATTGCCGGCCCAGGTGCAGCCGCAGTTCGCCCAGGCTCTTCGCCACGACACCCGCGCTGGCATCGGCCACGACGAGCACCAGGTCGCCGGTCCCTGCGTGCGCAGCCTGCGCAATGGCGGCCAGCTCGCCTTCGGTCAGCGCCTTCGCCGACGCGCGCGGCCCTTCCTCGCGGTACGCGATGGACACGAGACCCCTGGCGCCCCCGCGCTTCGCGACCTCGGCCAGGTCGTCGAGTTGCTTGCGGCTGTAGGCTGCGGCCCCAGGCGCGACGACCGCCTTGACCTGCCCGCCTGCGGCGATCGCGCCGGAGAAGACGCCGAACCCGCTCTCAGCCAGCACGTCGCTCAGGTCCACGAACTCCATGCCGAAGCGCAGGTCCGGCTTGTCGGAGCCGTACTTCGCCATCGCCTCCGCATAGGTCAGCACCGGGAAAGGCTTGCGGAGGATGGGCTTGCTGCCCCACTGCTCGATGAGCTGCACGTACAGCGGCTCGATGACGCCCATGATGTCCTCGCGCTCGATGAACGACATCTCCACGTCGAGCTGCGTGAACTCCGGCTGGCGGTCCGCACGCAGGTCCTCGTCGCGGAAGCAGCGCGCAATCTGGAAATAGCGCTCATAGCCCGCCACCATCAACAACTGCTTGAGCTGCTGCGGCGACTGGGGCAGCGCGTAAAACTCACCGGGGTGGACGCGGCTGGGCACCACATAGTCGCGCGCGCCCTCGGGTGTCGTCTTGATGAGCACAGGCGTCTCGATCTCCATGAAGCCCTGCTCGGCCATGTAGTCGCGGATGGTCTTGACGACGTTGTGGCGCAGGATGATGTTGCGCTGCACGGCCGGCCGGCGGAGGTCGAGGTAGCGGTACTTGAGCCGCAGCGCCTCGTCCACGTCCGAGTCCTCGTTGATGTAGAACGGCGTGGTGCGCGCCTCATTGAGGATTACGGCGCCCGTCGCCAGCACCTCGATATCGCCCGTGGGCAGATTCGGGTTTGCCAGGCCCTCAGGTCGCGGGCGGACCAGGCCCGTCACCTGGACGACATACTCGTTGCGGACGGTGTTGAGGATCTCGTGGGCCGCGGCCGCGCTCTGCGCATCGCACGTCACCTGGACGATGCCCGATCGATCCCGGATATCGAGAAAGATGAGCGCGCCGTGGTCGCGGCGGCGGTGCACCCACCCGGCCAGGGTCACGGTGTGCCCGGCGTGCTCCAGGCGCAACTCTCCGCAGTTGATGGATTTGTGCATGGGGAACTCCACTCATAAGGGCTGATTTCACGAGTCAAGAAGCGATTATATCCCCTAACCAAAGCGCGAGCAAACGATGGTGTTCCTGCATTCCGGCTTTCTAACCTTTTTCGTGCTATACTTCGGCCATACATAGGGTGCGACACAGAATGTGCGACATGCGGTCGTACTGAGGAGCGAGACGATGCGGGTATTGATTACCGGCGGAGCCGGGTTTATCGGGACGGCGCTGGCGAACCGGCTGGCCGCAGACGGCCACCATGTGCGTGTATTGGATGACTTGAGTGCGGGCGATCCCGCGAATCTGCACGGTGATGTGGTGTTCACGCGCGGGGACGTGCGCGACCGGCCCAAGCTGTGGACGCTGCTGCAAAAGGTGGACTGCGTATTTCACCTGGCGGCGCGGGTGTCGGTGCAGGAATCCGTGCTCTACCCCCGCGAATACAACGACGTCAACGTGGGCGGCACGGTCAGCCTGGCGGAGGCGACGCGCGATGCGGGGGTCAAGCGGCTGGTGCTGGCCTCCTCCGCGACGGTCTACGGGCCACAGCCCCACCAGCCCGTCATGGAGTCTGCGTGGCCGCACCCGCAGGTGCCATACGCTGTCAGCAAGCTGGCAGCCGAACATTATGTCTTTGCGCTCGGCACCCTCAACGGCATCGAGACGGTCGCGCTGCGCATCTTCAACGCATATGGGCCGGGCCAGCGCATCCCGCCGGTGCACGCGCCGGTCATCCCCCACTTCCTGCGCAACGTGCTGACGGGCGCGTCGCTCGTCGTCCACGGGGACGGCACCCAGACGCGCGACTTCGTGTACATCGACGATGTGGTGGACGCGCTCGTGGCGGCCGCGACCGCGCCCGGCGTGGACCGGAAGGTCATCAACGTGGGCTCAGGCGAAGAGACGAGCATCCACGCGCTGATCTCGGCGCTCGGGGAGGTCACGCAGCGACAGCCGGAGGTCATCTACAACGTGCAGCAGGTCGGCGGGACGACGCGGCTGGTTGCGGACCTGGAGCAGGCGCGCTGGCTGCTCGGCTACACGCCGAACGTGCTGCTGCGCGAGGGGCTGCTGCGGCTGCTGGCCGAAGACCCGCGCTTCAGCGCAGCGCGCGCCGGCCGCGGTGGGCGGAACGGCGGCGCGTATCCGGTGGCGGCGAAGTGACCTCACCCCCCGGCCCCCTCTCCTGACAGCCGGTGCGCACCGGCTGCCAGGAGAGGGGGTGACAGTTCAATCGCACGTGATGACGCGGACCACCCCTGTGTCCGGCTCCACCCAGATTCCGCCGTCCACTTCATCCCCGTTGCGGCGGCGGTCGACGACATAGTTGCCATCCGCATCGAAGTGCCCTTCATCCACAGACACATAGTGCGCCTGGCGGAGGAGCAGGTAATCCTTCGCGAGCGAGAGGTCGATTGACTGCTCGGGCGGGACGTCCTCGCGGAGGACGAGGCGGTAGGCGACGCCGACGCAGTAGAATTCGTGTGGGCCGGCCTGGAAGACGAGGCCGCGGCCGCGCGGGGCCGGCGCTGGCGCAGGTGCGGGCGGCTCCGGGTGGCGCCAGTCCTTCGGCGTCCAGGTATGCGGGCCGTGGCCGAACATCGCGAGCGCCAGCCAGCCCTCCAGCGGAAGGTGCTGCGAGTCCATGTGCTCTTCCTGGACGACCGCGTGGACGCGGCCCGTCCCCTGGTAGCGCAGGAGCAGCGGGATCGCGGCGGCCGCAGCGCGGAAGCTGTCCACCAGGTCAACCGCGTAAGGCAGGAGCGAGCCATCCGGCGCGACGATAGACTCGATACCGAAGAAGGCGTAGCCGATGGCGTCGTACCGGCCGAGCGCGCGGAACATGTTCCACGCGTTCGCGCCGTAGCCCGATTCGGGGATGAAGAGCGGGTTGTCGGGCCGGCGGTACGCGGCACACTCCAGCTCGTACCCGCGCGCGTCGCTCACATAGATGTCCGGTGCGACCAAGTCCAGGTGCGGCGCACACCACTTCCAGATGTCCAGGGTCTTGATGACCGCGCCGCCCGACGGATAGGTCTCGCCGGGCAGCGCCCAGCCGTGCTCGCCCAGCCAGACGTTGGCGTACATCGGGATGTCGTAGACCGCCTTGCCCGCGGCGGCGATGCCGTCGATGTACGTGGCGATGCTCCACGCGGTCATCAGCTCGCCTGCGGCCGGGCCAAGGGTCTCCGGCCAGCTCCCCACCCTGCCGCCGGCCCGCTGCCACAGGTCATACACATGGCCGTGGCCCGCGCCTTGCAGCGCGGCCATCAGTTCCGGCGGGACGGGCGCATCGAACACGGCCTGCGCGTCCGGATGATAGTCGCGGTCGCTGGCGAGGATGCCCGGCTCGTTCTCCACCTGTAGAGCGATGACGGTGCGCTCGACCGCGTCGAACTCTGCCAGGTGGCGGCAGAGCGCGACGAACGCGGCGCGGTCCGCCTCGAAGTTGGCCGGGCAGTGCGATGAGAGGACCCAGACCATCTTGCCGGTGGACGACGTGACGCGGCGGAAGCGGGCCGGGTCAGTCTTGACCCATGCAGGCACGTAATCCATGTCGCCGTTCTTCCACGTGCCGAACCAAAGCAGGACGAGACGGATGCCCTCTGCCCGTGCGCGCATGATCAGATCATCCACCGGCGAGAAGTCGAACTGCCCTTCGACCGGCTCCATCTGTTCCCAGTAGACAGGGATTTCGAGCGTGTTGCCGCCAATCAGCTCGATCGCACGGAAGGCGGCGGCGGCTTCATCGTCGCTGTAGCCGCTGGAGTTGCGCGCCTGGCCGCCGAGGGGGAAGAAGGGCCGGCCGTCGACCGTGAAGAGACGTTGCATGTGCACCTCTTTTGAACCGCGAAGCCGCAAAGAGCGCGAAGGTGAATCAATCTTCTTCGCGCTCTTCGCGCCTTCGCGGTTCAGATGACTGCCTTACTCGCAGCGACCGGCGATTCGCCGGGGGCCAGCGGGCGCAGCCGCAGGCGGAAGTCGACCGGCACGGGCTTGAGGATGTAGTCGGGCCGGACGCCGGGGCCACATGACCCATTGCCGAGGCCGGACTGCGCGTAGTCCAGGTGGACCGTGATCTCGTCGCGGTGGACCAGCTCGCAGGTGTGCTTTGCCTCGGTCAGGTTCTCTACCGTGTAGTGGTGCGCGCTGACGTTGAGGTTCGGCGCGTGGGCCGGGTAGCCGATCGCGAGCAGACCCGCGCCGTCCGCATCCGTGAACGCGGCCCAGCGCACGTCGATCTTGTTGCCGTTTTCCTCGGGCATGATGTAGGGCACATACTGCTCGTCCACGCTGCCGCTGTAAACGCCGATACGCGCGCTCTCCTTGCGGTCGGCATAGGCCTCGTGCGGGCCGCGGCCGTACCACGTGAAGGTATCGTACACTCCCGGAAGCTCCAGCTCGACGCCGATGCGCGGGAGCTGCGGCAGGCCCTCCGACGGCGCAACGTGCAGGTGCAGTTCGACATCGCCGGTGCCGTAGACCGTCCAGGCATACTCGGCATCGAAGCGCGCGGTGTAGTGCGGCGCGAGTGCGGCCTGCAATTGGTCGTCCGGCAGCGCGGCGTACGCGCCGAGCATCTGGCGCAGCATCGGGGGCAGGCCGTCGCCCCAGGCCGCGTCCAGCGCGGCATAGAGCGCCTTGATAAGGTCCGCCGCGCGGCCCTGCCCGATCATCTGCTGCGCGAGCGCGGGGCCCTTCACCTGGCGCCAGCCGCCGGGCAGCGCGGCGTAGTCCACCTCCAGTTGCGTGCAGAGCACCTTGAACGCGTCCTCGGTCAGGTAATTGTTCATCACCGTACCCGCGTGGCCGAACAGCGCGACCGCCTGCTCCGACTGGCCGCCGCGGGCGGGGTCGGGCAGGCTGACCGTGCGCACGTCCACGCGCACCGCACCGGACGGCAGCAGGGTCACCTCGACCTTCTCGGCCCGCTCCTCCAGGATGTGCAGGCCGGCCTCGCGCCACTGGATCGCAGCGCGCTCGCGGCCCCAGGTGTTCAGGTCGTTCTCGGTCGGCGCGCGCCAGATTTGCAGCGCAGGGCCCTGGCTCAGCAGGTCGCGGCCCGCGGCCTGCCAGGACGCGATGCGGCCCGTGGCCCGGTCGAACGCCAGAGCGAAGCCCTCGCCCTTGACCGTGATGGCCGCGACAGATTCCTCGACAGAGACTGGCCCGCCGGCATCCGACGGCTCGACTGCGGGCACGGCGACCGGCAACTTGAACTGGCCGAACGCGACCTCATGGCCGGCCTCCGCCCAAAGGGTCGGGGCAGCCAGGGCCACACTCACGTCCAGCCAGTACTCCGTGCCTGCCTGCGCCTGCACCGGCTCAATCGGGAGGGGCAGGTCCACGCTCGCGCCCGCGGGCGTGTCGAGCCGGGGCAGCGTGCCCGACTGGAGCACCTCGCCGTCCGCGCTGACCGTCCAGGATATAGTGTAGCGGCCCAGGTCTGCGAACCGCTGCTTGTTGGTCACGCGTACGAGGCCGCGGGCGAGGTCCACGGCGGTCACCTTGACCGGCTCCTGGACCTTCTTCATCTCGTACATCGCGGGATGCGGCACGCGGTTGGGCCAGATGAGGCCGTTGCAGCAGAAGCTGGCGTCGTTCGGCAGATCGCCGAAGTCGCCGCCGTAGGCGTAGTAGGGCACGCCGTCCGCGGTGTACTTCGTGAGGCCCTGGTCGACCCAGTCCCAGATGAAGCCGCCCTGGAGCCGCGGGTAGCGCTCGATGGCATCCCAGTACTCCTGGAGGTTGCCGGTCGAATTGCCCATCGAGTGCGCGTACTCGCACATGATGACGGGCTTGCGGATGTGCTCGTCGGTCGCCAGCTCGATGATGCGCTCGATCGTCGGGTACATGGTGCTGACCATGTCGACGACCGGGCCCTCGAGGCTCTCGGGATAGTGGATGGTGCCCTCGTAGTGGATGGGCCGGGTGGGGTCGTAGTCGCGCATCCAGCCGGACATGGCCGCATGGTTCGGCCCGTAACCGGACTCATTGCCCAGCGACCAGACGATCACGCTCGGGTGGTTCTTGTCGCGCTCGACCATGCGGATGCCGCGATCGACGAAGGCCGCGGTGAACGCGGGATCGTTGGCGGGCCGCGGCTCGATGCCGTGGGTCTCGATGTTGGCCTCGTCGATGAGGTAGATGCCGTACTGGTCGCACAGCTCATACCAGCGCGGGTCGTCGGGATAGTGGCACGTGCGGACCGCGTTGAAGTTGAACTGCTTCATCAGCAGGATGTCGGCGACCATGGACTCGACGCCGACCGCGTGGCCGTTGTCTTCCTCGTGCTCGTGGCGGTTGACGCCCTTGAACACGACCGGCTTGCCGTTGACGTGGATCTGCGCGTCCCGGATCTCGACCTGGCGGAAGCCGACCCGGCAGCTCTCGGTCTCCAACAGCGCGCCGTCGGGGCCGGTCAGCACGAGGACGAGGGTGTAGAGGTAGGGGTCCTCATCGGACCACCGGCGGGGCGCGGCGACCGGCGCGGACAGGCGCACCGCGGTCTCCTGGTTCGGGTCCGCGTAGACGGACGCGCGGAAACCGGCGAGGGGCACCTCGTTGCCCTCTGCATCGAAGAGCTTGCCCTCGAGCGCGTAGCCGCCGGTCTCGGCCGCGCCGTAGTTTTGCACCTTTGCGGAGACGGAGAGCGTCGCGTCGCGGTAGAGCACGTCGAACGTCGTGCGGACGGTGAAGTCACGGACGTGGACGAGGGGCGCGGACCAGAGATAGGCGTCGCGATAGATGCCGCTAAGCCGCCAGTAGTCCTGGTCCTCCATGTAGGCGCCGGTGGACCAGCGGTAGACGCGGAGCGCGACACTGTTCTCGCCGGGGCGGAGGAAGCCCGTGATGTTGAACTCGGCGGGCAGGTGGTTGTCCTCGCTGTAGCCCGCGAACTCGCCGTTGACCCACAGGTGGAACGCGGAGTCGACGCCCTCGAAGGTCAGGAAGACCTGCCGGCCGTCCCAGGCCGCGGGAACGGTGAAGGCCAGGCGGTAGCAGCCGGTCGGGTTGTCGTCATCCGGCACGCGGGGGTAGTCGTCGGTCGGGAAGGGGTACTGGACGTTGACGTAGACCGGCTTATCGTAACCTTGCAGCTGCCAGTTGCCGGGGACGGCGATCTCCGCCCAGTCGCTGACGTCGTAGTCAGCGGCGAAGAAGCCCTCCGGTGCGGCGGCCGGATTGGCCGCAAACGCAAACTTCCACTGGCCGTTGAGCGACTTGCGCCAGGGCGAGGCCGTGCGATCGGCTGTAAGCGAAGCGCCGAGCGCAGTCGCTACGTCCCCATAGACCATGAGCGTCGCATGGCCCGGCTCCTTGTTGCGCGAGATGACGAGCGGGTCCTGCCAATCCTCGGGAATGTTGTGGGTCACAACCGTCCTCCTTGAGCGATGTGTTTGTGAGGGGTGTCACCCGCGCATTATCGGCCAGCGTGGCGGGGATGTCAAAACGGGGATTGCAGATTGCAGATTGCAGATTCGTTGACGTTGAAGGTTCGAAGGTTGAAGGTTGCAGGTTGGTGACCGGGGCGCCAGGGCGGTTTCAGAGTGCATCAGGTGAACCCACCCGGCAACTGAAGTTGCGGCTACCGTTGCGAAGTCTGCCTTCGCAGACTGGAAACTAACCGACGCAGGTCGGTTTTGCAGTGGTAGCCGCAGTTTCAACTGCCAGGCAGAAGGCACGAGTGCAACATGATTTCGCCCTGCCGGGGCGCCGCGAGTGATTGCCGTCCATCCTGGGCTGTGCTATATTATCCCCACCGACAGGAGGCGAACCGTTGCCCGTACTCGACGATATCCTGCGCGATATTCCCGGCCCGGCGCAAGAGACGATCCGGCAGGCGTGGGACGGGCTGCCGGCGGAGCGGCAGCGCGAGCTGGAAGGCTGGCTCGCGGTCCTGCCCGAGGCAGTCAAGCCGCTCAAGGAAATCCTGGCGCTCGTGGCGGACCAGTACCGGCCCATCGCCGCGGCCAAGCAGCGCATCGCGGTCGTGGGACCGGCCAACGTGGGGAAATCGACCCTCTACAACCAGCTCATCACCCGCGCGGAGGACCGGGCCGAGGTGGGGCCCGTGCCCGGCACGACGCGGCGCACCCAGGAGGCCGACACCGGGCTCTTCTCCGTGATCGACACCCCCGGCGCGGATGCCGTGGGCGAGGTGGGCGAGGCCGAGCGCGAGGTTGCTCTGGCCGCGGCCGCGGAGGCCGACTTCCTGCTCATGGTCTTCGAGGCGACGCGCGGCATCAAGCGGTATGAGAAAGAGCTCTTCGATACGCTGGTCGCCCTGCAGAAGCCGTTCGTGGTCGTGCTCAACAAGATCGACCTGGTCCCCAAGGCGGAGCGCGAGCGGGTCATCCAGGCGGCGGCGCAGACGCTGGACCTCCAGCGGGGCCAGGTCATCGACACGGTCGCCACCACCGGCGCCAACCTCGGCCGCGTGATCCTGGGCATAGTCAGGGCGGAGCCGGGGCTGGTGGCCGCGATCGCGGATGCGCTGCCGGAGTATCGCAGCCGGCTGGCCTGGGCGCGGATCGTCCCGGCCGGCGGCGCCGCTGCAACGGTCGCGCTGATGCCGCTGCCCCTGGCTGACGTCGTCCCGCTGCTCGCGCTCCAGACCGGACTGGTCCTGAGCATCAGCCGCATCTACGGCTTCCACATCACGCCGGGCCGGGCGAAAGAACTCATCGTCACGTTCGGCGTGGGTCTCCTGGCGCGGCGCGCGTTCGCCGAGCTCTCCAAGCTGGGGGGCGTGCCCGGCTGGCTGCTCAGTGCGGCCATTGCCGCGTCGACCACAGTGGCCATCGGGACCGCTTCCATGGCCTGGTTTGCCCGGGGCGAGCGGCCCACGCAGGCCGCGCTGGCGCGGCAGGTGGCCGATATCTCGGCGTACCTGCGCGGCCAGCTGGCCGACCTGGGCAAGCGCCGGCCGGACGAGCGGTCGCTGCGCGAGCGGGTCGCGGAGGCGCTGGTCGGGCTGCCCAGGCACCTCCGGCCGGGGGATGATGGGTGAGCGAACACAACTCGTAAGGCTTGGCATTCCACAAAACTTGTGCTAAACTGCGCGACCGGAAATACCTCTACGTTGCCCTCCCTCCTGGAACAGGCAACGTCCGGGGGTCAGGCCAGAGCAATGGGGGCTCTGACGAGCGCAGTATGGCTCCACGCCAGGCCAGGCCTGGTAAGTCGCCCCGAGTGTCTGGGGCGACTTTTTGGTTCCTCCAAGTGCTGCTGGTTTCTTCGTCCTGTTAGCACGCGTTTTCCTGACAAATTCACAGCAACTGTTGCCGTACCCGCAACGCGCCCACTGTAGCCTGAGGATGGTCGAACACGAGGTCACCGACCTCGGAAGCGACGAATCCCAGGTCACAGGAGGCGTCCAATGGCACGGCGAGGCGACCCCGAACGTGTGGAGCAAATCAGTGAGTACATCGCACGCCATCCCGGCAGCAAGCCGGCAGATATTGCGAGGGGGTTGGAGCTTCCCCGCTCCACTGTAGCGCGCGAGCTGCCGAGTCTCGAAGAGCACGGCCATCTGTTATTTGAGGACCAGCAGGGCCGGCTGTGGCCCTTTCGGAAGTGAGTTTTCGGACGAGTTTGGATTTTGTTGCGGAATGGGAACCGACCAGGGAGTAGAATTCAGATATCTTGCAGCAGCGTCATGGGAGGGCCACAGTGGAACGCGCAGAGGAAAAAGCACAACGGTTGTTGCAGATTCAGCAACTGCTCTGGGCTCATCCGGAAGGCATGACCCGTGCCGAAATCGCGCGGCGGGTGGGCGTCAATCGTTCGACCATAACCAAATACCTGGACAAGAACCAGTTGCCGCCCGGCATCTATGAGGACGACCTGGGCGACCATAAGCTCAAGCTTGATCCCGCCGCAGACCTGATGTTTGCGCAGTTCAATCTGCACGAAATCATGGCTATTCACCTCGCGACTCGCATGCTGGCGACCCGGACCGATAAGCAGAACCCACATGCAGCATCAGCCCTGCGCAAGCTGGGAGAGGCGCTGCAGCGACTGGACCAGAATGTCAGCCAGCACCTGTTGCGATCGGCGGATGTGATGGATGAGTCAGCGCGCTTCAGGGATCCGGTCTACCTCAGGGTGCTGGAAACCCTGACAGAGGCGTGGTCGGCCGGCCGCAAGGTGCAGGTCAGCCACCAGATGACCGACGGGCGCATCTTCGACTATTTGCTTGCGCCGTATTTCATCGAGCCCTATGCCGTGGGCCAGACCGCACATGTGATCGGCCTGCGCGAGCCTCCGGGTGCACTGCGGACACTCAAGATCGAGCGCATCCGCTCGGCCGATATCACGCACGACCGGTATGAGATACCCGAGGATTTCGATCCCACAAGGTTATTGCGCAACGCGTGGGGCATCTGGTATGGCGAAAGTGAACCCATTACGGTCACTCTGCGGTTTCACCCGCGCGTCGCTGCGCGGGTGCGGGAGACGCGTTGGCACCCGTCGCAGCAACTCGAAGAACTGGCTGACGGGTTCCTGCTGTGGCGGGGCCAGGTAGCAGAGCCGCAGGAGATGTTACCTTGGATCCGAGGGTGGGGCGCCGATTGTGAGGTGGTGGAACCAGAGGGGCTGCGTCGCACGCTGATGCGCGAAACGCAGCGGCTGGCGGAGATGTACTGTATGACCTTGATGATAACGACCCAACGGCAATACTACGCTCACTCGCGACCCGACCTGCCCGAGGACGAGTGGCAACTGCTCCGTGACCACTTGATGGCGACCGGCAGGCTGGCAGCCAAGCTTGGTCAATCGGCGGGCATCTCCGAACTTGCACGCATTGCTGGGACTCTGCATGACCTCGGCAAGTACTCGGTAGAATTCCAGGCACGGCTGCATGGCAACCATGAGCGTGTTGACCATGCTACAGCGGGTGCAAGGGAGATCCTTGCTCTGTACGACGAGCCGCGTTACCGACCGTGGGTTGATGCAATCTCCTATGCCATTGCGGGACATCACGGTGGTCTGCCTGACTACGGCAGCATGGCCGATACAGAGGCACACGGCACGCTGTTGGCGCGACGCGGAAAGAAGCAAATCAAGGACTTTAGTGCGTACAAGACCGAGCTAGTACCGCCAGTGTGGGAACCGCCACAGCTTGGCCTGAAACCATCGCGCTTCCGCTATGGCGACAAGGATGAGCAGTACCCCTGGTTCTCGTTCTCTTTTCTAACTCGAATGCTTTTCTCCACGCTCGTGGACGCGGACTGGCTAGAAACCGAACGGTACATGAATGATGTCGAAAAGCCACGCGGCATGTACGACAGCATAGATGCGCTTGCTAACAAGCTCAACCACTACCTGTTGCGCTTTAGCAACTCGCAGACACCGATCAACCGGAAGCGCACTGAAATTCTCGACGCCTGTCTTGCAGGTGCCAAAGCCGCGCCCGGCTTCTTTACCATGACGGTGCCGACAGGTGGTGGCAAGACGTTGGCTTCGATGGCATTTGCGCTCAACCATGCGCGAGAGCATCACCTCGAACGCGTGATCTATGTCATCCCGTTCACCGGCATCATCGAACAGAACGCGCAGGTGTTCCGCGACGCGCTGGGTGAGTTGGGCCCGCAGAACGTCCTTGAACACCATTCGAACTTCGACTGGGAGAGAGGCAACACATCGGATGACGAGACAAACGAGCTGAGAGCCAAACTGAAGCTGGCGGCAGAAAACTGGGACATACCGATCGTGGTGACGACTAACGTGCAGTTCTTCGAGTCACTGTTTGCCAACAAGAAGTCCGTCGCACGCAAGGTCCACAATATCGCCAAGAGCGTCCTCATCTTTGACGAAGCGCAGACATTGCCGAAGGAGTACCTCAAGCCATGCCTGCTGGCAGTCCAGGAACTCGTGCGTAACTATGGTTGCAGTGCGGTTTTCTGTACGGCCACTCAGCCGTCGTTGCCGCGTTTCTTCCCTGCTCGTGCGCCGTTCACTGAGTTGGCGCCAGATCCGCGGGGGTTGTTCGACTTCTTCCGTCGCGTGCGGGTTACGGACCTCGGCACCGTCTCGGATGCTCAACTAATCGAGAAGCTCCGCAGTCACCCGCAAGTCCTATGCATCGTCAACACCCGGCGCCATGCAAGAGGGCTGTTCGAACTGCTGGACACGGCAGGAAGCTTCCATTTTTCAACCTTGATGTGTCCCGCACATCGCAAGGCCACGCTATCGGAAGTTCGGCACCGGCTAAATGAAGGCCAGCCGTGCCGGGTGATATCGACGCAGGTCATGGAAGCTGGCATCGATATGGACTTCCCCATCGGCTTCCGAAGTCTGGCGGGGCTAGACTCCATCATTCAGGCTGCAGGCCGAGTGAATCGCGAGATGCGTGCTGAGCTGGGTGAGATGTACGTCTTTCGACCTCAGACGGAGTTCATCAGACGAACACCCAAGTTCATCGAACAGACAGGCAGTGTGGCGGAGATCGTGCTGCGTGATTTCAGAGATGATCCGACAACGACGCAGGCCATCGAGTCATACTACAACCAGCTCTATGTCCTGCATGGCGAGGAGTCGTTCGATGCGCAGAGGATCCTGGCGCACTTCGAAAAAGGCTTGCAGGTGCCGAGCTTCGATTTCGAAACCGCAGCGAAGAAGTTCCGCCTGATTGAGCAGAACAACATCACGGTGTTTATCCCTTATGACGCCGAGGCTCGGCGCAGAATAGAGTGGCTCGAGACCGCGCTCTATCCTGCGAGCGTCCTGCGCCAGTTACAGCCCTATGCTGTGACTATCTACGAACATGAGTTTAGCGCTCTTCAGAGCAAAGGAGTTATCCAGACTATCGCCGATACCTATCATGTCCTCGATCCACAACACATGGAAGCGTATTACCAGTCCGCGACGGGACTGGTGATTCCCGAACACGCGGGCGGCGACGCCCTGTTCTTCGGATAACACCGACAAGGAGGTGTGCGCGATGGGATATGGCATTGCGATTCGCATCTGCGGGGAGTATGCGCTATTCACCCGCCCTGAGATGAAGGTGGAACGGGTGAGTTACGACGTCATAACGCCCTCAGCTGCGCGCGGCATCATCGAAGCCGTATACTGGAAGCCTGCCATCCGGTGGGAGATCGACCGGATTCGCGTGCTCAACGAGATTCAGTTCACCAACATCCGGCGCAACGAGGTCAGCGACAAGATATCAACACGCGAGGCCGAACGCCGCATGAACGGCGCGACCGAGCCGTTCTTCATCGACGCCACGGCCCAGCGTCAGCAGCGTGCCGCAATGGTGTTGAGGAATGTGGACTATATCATCGAAGCGCACTTCGTGCTAACTGATCGTGCAGGACCGGAGGACACGGTCGAAAAACACTACAACATAGTCCTCCGGCGGCTGCGCAAGGGCCAGTACCACCATGCACCATGCCTGGGCACGCGCGAATTCCCGGCGCGCGTGGAACTGGTCGAAGGCAACCCTATTCCCGCCAGCCCGCTGAAGGGCACCCGCGACCTGGGCTGGATGCTCTACGACCTGGACTTCACGAACCCGAAGGATATCCAACCGAAGTTCTTCCGGGCCGAACTGCGCGATGGGCTGCTGGACCTGCGCAGTCCCGAACTGAGGGGGTGATGCGATGATCCTGCAAGCCCTCAACCGCTACTACGAGATCCTGCTCAATGACCCGAGCACTGATATCCCGCGCTTCGGCTACAGCAACGTCGGCATCAGCTTCGCGCTCAACATCTCGGCCGATGGGGAGCTCCTGGACGTGCTGCCAATGTTCGTCCAGCAACAGCGCGGCAAGAAGACGGTCGAACTGCCGCGGAACATGACTGTCCCCGCAGCAGTTAAGCGCGCAGTCAACATCGCGCCGAACTTCGTGTGGGATAACGTGACCTACGTTCTTGGTATATCGGATCAGGACGAAGCCAAACCTAAGTACAGCCAGCAACGCTTTCAGGCGTTCCAGGAGTACAACACTGACTTACTGGCAGACGTGGACAGCAAGGCGGCCCGCGCAGTGGTCGCCTTCTTGCGCCGACACGACCCTACGACTGCGCGCCAGCATCCGGCAATCGGAAAGCGCCTGGATGCACTGTTGAAAGGCGGCAACTTGGTGTTCCTCGTGGATGGCAGTTTCGCCCACGACGACGACGCGATCCGGCAGACATGGGCACGGCAGTGCGCACTACAAGCTGGAGAAGAGATGCAATGCCTCATCACGGGGAGAGTTGCACCCTCGACGCGGTTGCATCCCAGCCTCAAAAGAATACGGGGCGCGCAACCCACTGGCGCCACGCTTGTTGGGTTCAACGCCGCTGCTTACGAGTCTTACGGCCGCGAACAGGGCCAGAACGCACCGGTGAGCGAGGAGGCCACATTTGCTTACACGACGGTGCTGAACTATCTGCTTTCTGACGCCAACCCCAACAAGAAGGTTTTCATCGGTGACATGACAGTTGTCTACTGGGCAGAGAGCGCGAACCGCGCGTTTGAACCTGCCTTCGCAGCCTTCGTTGACCCCTCTGAGCTTGAACAACCGGCAGCAGACCAGACCGGGCGCAAGCAGGCCGAGGCTGAACTGGGAGCCGTGGCAGGAAAAGTGCAGCACGGCCAGGCAGCAGACCTGAACGCGCTGCTGGCCGGACTGGGAGATGAGAATCCGCGCTTCTATGTGTTGGGCCTTGCGCCAAACGCCGCGCGTGTTGCCGTACGCCTCTTCATCAGCGATCCGTTCGAGAAAATCGTCGGCAATATCATGGCCCACTATCGCGACCTGGAGATCGACAAGGAATTCGAGGACCAGCCAGGCTCTCTGACGGTCCGCGATATCCTCGACGAGACCGTCTCCAAGAAATCGAGGGATAAGGACGCTGCACCACTGCTCGCCGGATCAGTGTTTCGGGCCATCCTCACAGGTGCCCCATATCCTGCGGCCCTGTACAACGCCGTCATCACCCGTGTCCGTGCCGACATGGATGATAAGTCAAAGCGAATCTCCAAGGTCAACTATGTGCGCGCAGCAGTCATCAAGGCGTACCTGCTGCGCAAATACCGGCATCAATCCAATCACCCATTTGAGGAGGTACTGACTGTGGCGCTCAACGAGCAATCCACCCAGCCCGCTTACGTCTTGGGCCGCCTGTTCGCAGTGCTGGAGAAGGTGCAACAGGAGGCCATCGGCAATGTCAACGCCAGCATTAAGGATCGCTATTTCACGTCCGCCTGCGCGGCGCCGGCCAGTGTCTTTCCGATCCTCTTGCGGCTCTCTCAGCACCATATCGCCAAGGCGGAGTATGGCTACGCCAGCGAACGGCGTATGCAGGAAATCCTGGACCTGCTGGATGTGCAGCATAATCCTATCCCAGCCCGGTTGACGCTGGACGAACAGGGCGTCTTCATCTTGGGTTACTACCACCAGCGCAAGATGCTGTGGACGGCCCGGCCGAAGAACAGCAGCGAACCGGTTGAAGAGTCCAACTAACCTTACTATTTCATCAGGAGATTCGATCATGTCCAACCCGATCAACAATCGCTATGAGTTCGTCCTCCTCTACGATGTCGAGAATGGGAACCCCAACGGCGACCCGGATGCGGGCAACATGCCCCGCATTGACCCCGAAACCGGCCACGGCATTGTCACCGATGTGTGCCTGAAGCGGAAGATCCGGAACTTTGTCGAACTGGTACGCGGCGACACGACAGGTTACCGCATCTACGTGAAGGAGGGCACAGCTCTCAACCAGAACAACGCAGAGGCATACAAGACGGTGGGATTGACACCGGGCCAAACGACCAACGCGAGCGGAGTCGAAAAGGCACGGCAGTGGATGTGCGCCAACTTCTTCGATGTGCGCACCTTCGGCGCCGTGATGAGCACTGGCGATAACTGCGGGCAGGTGCGCGGCCCCGTTCAGATCAACTTCTCACGCAGCATCGATCCGATCGTCCAACAGGAGGTTACGATCACGCGGCAGGCCGTCACACGGGTGGATGACCTTGAAAAGGAACGCACGATGGGCCGCAAGCATATCGTGCCATACGGCTTATATCGCGTTGAAGGTTACGTCTCCGCCAAGTTGGCGAATACATCGGGCAAAGGCACGGGCTTCTCAGATGAGGACTTGGGCCTGCTGTGGGACGCGCTGGTCAACATGTTCGAGCACGACCATTCGGCGGCACGGGGCAAGATGGCGAGCCGCAGGCTGATCGTATTCAAGCACGACAGCGACCTGGGCAATGCACCGTCGCACTTGCTCTTCGAGCGTGTCACCGTCGAACGGCGGGCTGGTGTGACTGCGCCGCGCAGCTTCGCAGATTACGTCGTTACCGTGAACAAGGCCGGCCTCACCGCAGGTGTCGAACTCATCGAGAAGCTATGACCGCCGAGTATCCGCCTGACGCTTGGCTGCCGTTATCGGGCATCCAGCACTTCATCTTCTGCCGCCGGCAGTGGGCGCTGATCCATGTGGAACGCCAATGGCAGGAGAATGCGCTGACAGCGGAGGGGCGGATTCTGCATCACCGGGTAGATGACCCATTCTTCACCGAGAAGCGCAAGGGTGTGGTCATCGCCCGGTCGGTGCCGGTCTCGTCGTCTCGGCTCGGACTCTCGGGCGTATGCGACGTCGTCGAGTTCACGGCCCTGCCGGAGGATACAGAAACATCCGAGGGCGTGGCGCTTCCGGGACGATCGGGACGTTGGGCACCCGCACCGGTGGAATACAAACGCGGGAAGGCGAAGCAGGATCCCTGCGATGAAGCGCAGCTCTGCGCACAAGCTATGTGCCTGGAAGAAATGCTGGCTGTTCCGGTTCCGGCAGGAAATCTATACTATGGTGAGACCCGGCGCCGGGTAGCCGTGGCACTCACGACAGAACTGCGCGCATTGGTATACAAGGCGGCCGCGGAGATGCACGCGTACTATGAGCGCGGCTATACACCGCGCGTCAAGCCGAGCAAGGCGTGCCGTTCCTGCTCGCTCGCTGATGTCTGCCTGCCAAAATTGCAGGGCAGCTCGCAATCTGTGGCGGGCTACATCCGACAGGAACTAGAAAGGATATAGACGGTGAAGAAGCTTGGCAATGTCCTCTATGTCACCACGCCTGAAGCCTATCTGGCGCTGGATGGTGAGAATGTGGTCGTGAAGAAAGACGCCAAGACTTCGATGCGTTTGCCGCTGCACAATCTGGAGAGTATCGTCTGCTTCAACTACCCGGGCGTCAGTCCAGCCCTGATGGGCGCGTGCGTAGACCGGCAGGTGAGCCTGTGCTTCCTGAAGCCCAGCGGACAGTTCCTCGCTCGCGTGACCGGACGGGTGCACGGTAATGTCTGGTTGCGCCGGCGGCAACACGAGCTTTCCGCGCAAGAGGGTGTCAGCGTAGGCATCGCTCGGTCGATGCTGCTCGGCAAAATCACCAACAGCCGCAAGGTGATCGAGCGTGCCCTGCGCGATCATATGCTGTTGGTGGATGTGCCATCTCTCCAGGCTGCGTCACAAGCTCTCAAGAGCTCCCTGGCTGACATCCAGGCAGCGGATAGCCTGGATACTTTGCGTGGCATCGAAGGTAACGCGGCCAAAGAGTACTTTGGCGTCTTTGGCGAGATGATCCTGCAGCAGAAGGAGGACTTCCGGTTCAAGGAACGCAATCGCCGGCCACCGCTTGATAACATGAATGCTCTGTTGTCGTTCCTTTACACCCTGTTGACGAATGAAGTTACCTCTGCCCTGGAGGTGGTGGGCCTCGATCCACAACTGGGCTTCCTGCACGCCGACCGGCCTGGCCGTCCTTCCCTGGCGCTGGACCTGGTCGAGGAGCTCCGCGCGCCATTTGCAGACCGGCTGGCGCTTTCACTTGTGAACCTGAAACAGGTCAAGGGAACCGGATTCACACAAAAGGAAAGCGGTGGCATTCTCATGGAGGATGACACGCGCAAGGAGGTCTTGACCGCCTGGCAGAAGCGCAAGACCGACATCGTACTGCATCCCTACCTGAAGGAGCGCGTCCCTTGCGGGCTCCTCCCTCATATCCAGGCGATGCTGCTTGCCCGCCACTTACGCGGAGACCTGGATGCATATCCGCCGTACTTCTGGAACTGAGAGGAGCCGTTACGACAGTGATGATTCTGATCACCTACGATATCAGCACTGCGACGCCTGCCGGTCAGAAGCGGCTGCGCAAGGTTGCCAAAGCCTGCCAAAACTATGGCCAGAGAGTTCAGAACTCCGTCTTCGAGTGCGTGGTCGATTCTGCCCAGCTAGTCCAACTGAAGCATCGCCTGGTCGGGCTGATTGACGCGGAGAAGGACAGTTTGCGCTTCTACCAGCTGGGAGACAGCTGGTCCAACCGGGTAGAGCACATTGGAGCAAAGGTATCTCTCGACTTAACGGCTCCACTTGTAGTGTGAAGCGCGGTAGTTGCGAACTGAAAGTGAACAGAGGCAGCGGTTTGGGTTCGCAGCCCAGAAGCACTTTAACAGACGCCACAGGGATCGGAATTGGCACGATCTGAATGGCTACAATACTGAACCATGCTGTATTTAGTGGCTTGGCCCCGGGATATCTACAAGATGTTGCGGTCGCCTCCCTCGTGGAGGCGTGGATTGAAACAT
>JAXGYZ010000008.1:0-302206 GCA_040772005.1 Anaerolineae bacterium
GTTTTTTATGCTCATCAATACCTGGCATTTCAGCTTCACCGTCTCGGATATCGAGCAATCCATCCGCTTCTATCGTGACGTCCTGGGCATGGAACTGGTCCACACGCAGGAGCAGGCCAACGCGTATACGCGTAAGCTGGTCGGCTACCCCGATGCTCATCTGAAGGTCGCGCAGTTGCGCATCAAGGCCGGACCGCCCTCGCGTTCGGGTCATATGCTGGAACTGGTGGAGTATGTTGCGCCGCGCGGGGAGAAGGTGGACACCCGGACGAAGAATACCGGTACGGCGCACCTGGCGTTCGAGGTGGATGACATTCATGCGGAGTATGAGCGCATGGTCGACCTGGGGGTGCGTTTTCGCAGCGAGCCGGTGGCCATCGAGGCCGGCATCAACAAGGGCGGCTTCACGTGCTATTTCCTTGATCCCGACGACATCACGCTGGAGATGATGCAGCCGCCGCGACGGTGACAAGGTGAACAGGTGAACAGGTGAACAGGCGAACAGGTGAAGGGGTGACCGAGTGCATTCTGGAGTCGAGGCTTCAGCCGGTTGGGTCATGGGCCGGCGTTCACGGTGATACCGGCTAAAGCCTCGACTCCAATTTCACCTCTTCACCTCTTCACCTTGTCACCCTGTTACGGTTCGTCGTCCAGGTGGCCGAGGATGTCATCCAGTTCGGTTTCCCACATGCTGTCGAGCTGCATGAAGGGCAGTTCGGTGTAGTCCTCGGCCAGGCTCGCCAGGTGCTCTTTCATCTTGAGCTGCGGCATCTTGCCATCCAGCTCACGCAACTTGGCTGCGAATTCCTCCGTCAGCTCGTCTCCCTTGTTTTCCAGGTCTGACAGGTCGATCCACAGGCCAAACATATGATTCACGCGGCGCATGATCTCGAACCATGCGCGATAGTCGGTCTCGATGCGAATGCCTTCCAGCTTCTGCGAAAGCTGTGAGAGGTCATAGGCCGGCACAAAGCTGTAGAAGGAGAGCAGTTCGATGCCTTCGGCCTCCGCCTGGTCCACGAGGTAGCTGCCGATGGTCACGCCTCCCTCGTAGCTGGAGAATTTGACCGCGTAGTTCTCCAATTCCGCCTTCATGTGCGGGAGGCTGTAGATGGCGTGAATCTCGCGCACCTTATCGAAGGGCATGGGGGCATAGACGCCGCCGAGCGCCACGACCCGCCGGACACCCAGCTTCTTGACCATCCCGAAGAAGGCTTCCGCATACCGCTCGATATCTAGATGCGGTTCATCACCCACGAAGATCACCAGTCCGCGGTCGCCGCTCTCGGTGTAGTAGAACCGGTTCGTATGTTTGGTCAGGCTTTCGCGGTGGCCCTCCACTAGCTTGATCTCCGGGCGCAGAAAGTGGTGCGTGCCCGGCACCTGAAAGAGGTAGCAACCGCCGACGTTCAGCTCACCGATGAGGCGCGCGCCGGTCCTGTCAACGAGGTATTCGGGCAGGCCGGAGGAGATGTTGCCGGCATCAGCCCATTGTTGCCAGCCCGCCAGCAGATACAGCTCGCGGGCGGCCGGTTGTTCACGGAGTTTGAATAATTCGCTCATGGCAGTCACCTATCAATCAGCATCATGCCCGGACCTTGAGGTCCGAGCACGATTCATTATACCCGATATCGGGCTTTTAGCAAGGTGACATAACGGTGAGCCTGCTGCTCCTCAGAGGCTTTCTGTAGATGAACCACCACTGACAGTCTGAGTTGCCCCCGGCTCAGAGCTTTTCTCCCTGGTCGAGCTGCCCGCAGGTGAACGCGTTATAGAGCGGATCGGGTATTTGCCGGAGCCAGGCGGCCAATTGAGTGCGGAGCCGCGCGAGCTCACCTGCCGCGGCAGAGGAGGCAATGAGATTGTGTAACTCGCCCGGATCGGTCCTGAGGTCGTACAGCTCGTCCTCCGCAGTCGGGTTCCAGATGTACTTCCAATAGCGGTCGCGCACCATGCGCTGGCTGTACATACCGAATTGATTGCCGAAATAACAGCCAAAGGCATACTCCCGGTCGCCCGGCGCGCCGCGGAGCAGGGGCACGAGATCCTGGCCCGCCATGCCTGCCGGGACGGACACCCCGGCCAGCCTGCAGAAAGTGCGAGCCAGGTCAGGGCCGGTCGTCACGAACGCATCGCAGGTTGTACCTGCGCCGGCCGCGCCGTCTGCCGCAAGCCGTGGCCAGCGCACGATGAGGGGCACGCGCATCACGTCGTCGTACATGACATAATGCTTATCCACCATCCCGTGCCCGCCGCAGAGGTCGCCGTGATCGCTCGTGTAGATCACCACGGTGTCATCGGCCAGGCCCAGCGCGTCCAACTGTGCGAGGAGCCGTCCGACCTGCGCGTCGAGCAGCGTGATCTCGCCGAGGTAGCGGGCCACGGTGGGCGCCCACTGATCCCAGGTCCAGCCCTCTACGCCCCAGTTGACCCGCTGCTGTCGCTGGATGTACGGTTTGCCGGCCAGCGGGTCGCTGAAACTCGGCCAGGGCGGCACCTGGGCGGGCGGGTAGAGTGAGGCATAGGGCTCGGGAATCACATTGGGCAGGTGCGGCTCGCTCGGTGACCACATGATGAAAAAGGGCTGGCCCCGGTCGCGGGCCTTCTGCAGCAGCGTCAGGGCCTGACCGGCGGTCCACGCCAACCGGGATTGGCCGGCGGAGATGGCAGGATCAGTCTCGCCGAAGAACCCGTTGCGCCTCGGCAGCGGCGGCAGGCCCTGCGCCTCGCGCCACCGGGCATAGCCGCTCTCGGAGATGTACTCGTCGAAGCCGTGATCGAGCGGGCCGCCCTCTGTGCCTGCGTGCCATTTGCCCGCACAGGCGACATAGTAGCCTGCATCGCGCAGGCTGCGCGGAAACACGGGCAATCCCGTCCGCATCGGGCGGTAGGCTTCGGCCATCTCGGTGAAGAGGACGCCGTGCTGCACGGGCCACAGGCCGGTGATGAGCGACGCGCGGGCCGGGCAACAAACGGCAATCGGCGTGAACGCGTGGCTGAAATTGACGCCTTCGTGCGCCAGGCGGTCGAGGTGGGGTGTCTGCACGAGAGGATGCCCGTTCGCGCCGAGGCAGTCGTAGCGGTGTTGGTCTACGAGGATGAGCAGAATATTGGGTGAAGACATAGGCCCCGTCTGTCAGGCTTTCAGGCCGCCGGCTGTGATGCCCTGTACATATTGCTTCATGCCGAGCGAGAAGATGACGATGAGCGGCACCGACGCCAGGATATAGGCTGCCATCTGCGGGCCGATATCGGTGATGCCGATTTCCGAGGTGAACTGGGTGAGTGCGACAGCCACCACCTGCCGCGACGGGCTGGAGATGACCACCAGGGGCCACATGAACTGGTTATAGGTGGTGACCAGGCGCACGACGGCCACGGTGACCAGGATGGGAATCGAGAGGGGCACGGCGATGCGGATGAACGAGGCAAACTCCGATGCGCCGTCAATGCGCGCGGCGTCGAAGAATTCCTCCGGCAGCGTGGCGAAGAAGCTCCGGCAGAGCAGCAGCGCGAAGACCTGGCCGCCCGACATCCACGGCAGGATCAGCGCCCAGTAGGTATTCTGCATGTTGAAGTTGTAAATCAGGACGTAAGCCGGGATCAGGGTGAGGATCGGCGGGATCATCAGCAGGGCCAGGATGGCCGTGTAGATGAACTCCTTACCGGGAAACCGGCGGCGGGCGAATGCGTAGCCGGCCATGCTGGCGAAGAGCAGCGTGCCCGCAGTGGAACTGACCGTGGTGATGATGGAGTTGAACATGGGCCGGACGATCACCTGGAGCGCAGTCGAGAAGTTGGCCCAACGGACCGGATTGGGCAGCGCCCAGAAGCGCCCGTAGATCTGCCCGTTATCCTTCAGCGAGAGGATCACCAGGTAGATGAGAGGCGCGAAGGTGAGCGCGAGCAGCAGGATCAGGATGGCATAGATGAGACCCTGCGAGGCGACGCTGTGCAGGCGGTGCCTGCTGTCCTCGCGGGCGTGCCGGGCCGCGTCCGTCGTGGGTGCCAGTGTGGTGTCCATCGTCTACATTTCCTCTATGGCGCTGCGGCGCAAGGCCGCTACGCCTCGTATTCGGTCGAGGAACGCACGAATCGCATATTCACGATCGTGCCTGCCATGATGATGACGAACAGGACCATGCCGATGGCCGAAGCCACCCCCATCTTGTGCATCCGCATGGCCTGGTAATAGAGCTCGAGCGCGGGCGTATAGGTGGCCGATCCCGGCCCACCGCCCGTAGTCAGGTAGACAAGCTCAAAGGTCTGCACCGCGTTGATGAAATTCAGGATCAGGAGCAGCTTGATCTGGCCGATCAACATCGGCAGGTCGATGTGCAGGAAGCGGCGAAAGCCCGACGCACCGTCGACTTTGGACGCATCGAAAATCTCCTCGGAGATGGCGATGAGGCCGCCGTAGAAGACCAGCAACGCGAAGGCACTGACCCACGGGAAGCCGATGAAGATGATCGAGCCCAGCGCAAGTCTCTCGTCGCCGTACCAGGTGCGCGTCCAGTCCGCCCTCCCCAACGCGATGAGCGTCTGGTTGAACAACCCGATGGTCGGATCATACATGTTATTCCAAAGCAGAATTTCGACGACCAGGGGCAGGATCAGGGGGACAATAAAGAGGGTGCGCAGCCAGTAACGCGCCCTGTTGTGCCGGATCGCAAAGATCAGCTCCGCGACCAGCAGCGGCATGGTGAGCGTCTTAAGAATCGCGACGATGACGAGGACAACGGTGTTGCGGAAGCTCGACAGGAAAAACCGGTCGGTGAGCAAGAATTCGAAATTCGCCAGCCCAACCCATTCGGTGCGCGCGCCGGGGCTCCATTCCGTGAAGGCATGGAACAGGCCGGAGAACGCAGGGTAGTAGTTGAACACCAGCAACAGCGCAAGCGTCGGGAAGATCATGAGGTAGGCGATACGCTCGCGCCACATGGACCGCAGCAACCCGCGCGGGCGGGCCGTGCCCTGGCGCCAGACGTGCCGGCCGGCGGGCGTGCCCCGGAAATAGGCGACCGCCGCAGCGATGATTACGATGCTGCTCGCCAACACGATGCCGTTGATGAGCCGGCTGCGTGCCTGGGCTTGCGTGTGGCTGGCCTCCGCCGCATGTCGATCGGTCAATACCGCACGGTTATTCGCGCCGCCTATGACGAGCACAGCACCGTCGCCCGAGATGGCCGTTGCCAGCACCTCGCTCTGCATCGAAAAGGCCTGGATGAGCTTGCCGTCACCGTCGAGCAGGTAGGCCTTTTTGTCGCGTGACCCCGCCAGGATGGTCCCAGCGTCTGCTGTCATGGCAACGCTGGTGACGTTCCCTCCGGCTTTGTACTGCCAGACGACTTTCCCGTTGCTGCCGTCGAGCAGGCTCACCAGCCCATCGCTGGTGCCAGCTACGATCCAGCGGCCGTTGGCTGTGACTGCGAGAGACTGCACATCGTAGTCCAGCCGGCTGCTCAGGAGCGTACCGCCGTCCCGGTTATAGATGGTGACATAGCCGTCGTCCGAGCCGATGACGACGCGGGCCCGCTCGCCCGTTCCGTAGATGGCGACCGCCCGGACGTCGATTCCCAGCACTTCCCGCCAGAGCAGATTGCCTGAGCCATCCAGTACGTAGAAGCTGCGGTCATCCGACGTGGCGGTCACGAGGGAGCCGTCTTCTGCGACCGCCGCGTTGTTCATGGCCTGGTTCGCGCGGTACTGCCACTGCGTTGCGCCGCCCGCATCCAGCAGGTAGACGTTTCGGTCCTCGGATGCGATGACCGTCCAGGTCCCGTCGGCCGTGGTGTCCGCACCGAGAATGCTGTTCGCCGCAGTGAACTCCCAAAGCGGCTGGCCCGTGGAGTCCACCACGCGTACGATGTTGTCTCGCGAACCGATAACGATGCGACTGCCGTCGGCTGTCACTGCCGCGGCCTGGACCCAGCCGCCGGTCGCGACTTCTGTGGAAATCCCGCCCATCTGGGCGGATGCCGGCGCCGCTGCGAGGGAAGCGACGAGCGTAACGCCCAGCAGCAGGCCTGTGAGGAACAGCAATGTCCGCCGCCAATGCGGGAATATCTTCATCAGTGACACCATGCTATGTCAGGATGTTAGCGGACAGAAGCGACAAGCGGATGCTGCCGGTGGGTTGCACCGCGCATCCACTTATCGCTTCTGTCGGTTGCAGACGCTCAGTACGGCCCGCCGCCCACCCAGTTCGGCGGGCGTTTCTCCGGGTGATCGAGGTCCTCGGGCGTCATGTTCAGGTATTCCAGCAGGCCATCCCAGTTATCCTCGAGCAGCTTCTGATACCGGGTGGCAAACTCCTCAGATGTCAGCTTGTCGTTGAAGAAATCCTGGACCATGATGGCCCAATCGCGCTTGGTCGGCTCGTAGAAGTAGAAGCCGCGCGCTACCTTATCGGCCGGCGCGCCCGGTTTCTCGTAGTTGCCGATGAAGGTCTGGTTGGCGAAGATGTTCGCCCACTTGGCCGGCAGTTCGACGCCTTTGATGATCGTCGGGCCCTGGATGCCGCCCTGGAGGTTTTGTTCATCCAGCTTGTTGTCAAGGTAGATGCTCATCCCCTCGGGGCTGGTCCAGAACATTACGAAGTCCACTTCGAGGTCGTTCTGGGCGCGGTCCTTCTTGGGCAGCGCCAGATAGCCGGCAGGCAGTTCGTTGGCGCGCGCCTTCGCCTGCACGCAGGGGCCTTCCATCGTGGGGAAGGCAAAGGTGCCGAACTCGAACTCGACTGCGGCCTTGGCAGCGTCCTCGGTGACTGCGGTCTGATCCTCATAGACGCCTTCGGCCAGGGCCTTGATGTCTTTGGAGAACTGCGTATAGACAGCACCGGTCCACAGGCGCGTGGCGGCCCGCTGGGTTAGGAAGAGCGGGTACGTGTCGCTGATGCCCATCCAGCCCTCCGGCACAAAACCGTTGGCGGTTTTGAAGATGCGACCGAGGTTGTCCATCATCTCGGCAGTGCATTCGTTGTCGAAGCGGATGGCGCCATCGCGCAGCGCCACGAGATGCCGCACGACGTTGATAGAGACCTGGTCCTGGTCATCGTTGCGCGGGTCGGTCGGATCATACTGCCACTTGGAATCGATCTCCTCGCGATAGCACCAGTCCCCCGGCTGGCACTGCACGAGCTTGATATCGGAGCGGCGATACTGATCCATGGCGGAGCGCATGACCCAGGGCAGCTTGCCGCCACCCCAGATGCGGTCCACCATACCTTCCTGCGCGATACAGATATAGCCGGCAGCTTTGATTTTTTCACACCACTCCACGAACTGATCCCACGTCGGCTGGGCGGGCACATCGGTGATGCCGGCCTTCGCGAAGATCTCCTTGTTGTAGACCCAGAAAGTCTGGTTCGACATATAGGGCAGATAGTAGAGCTCGCCGGTGGTGGTGTCGCGCGTCAGATTGAGCGCCCACGTTTCGAAGCCGTCTTCCCACTTCTCCCCGGTATATGGATTGACTTTGTTCAGGTAGGGCGCCCAGTTGAGGATGCGGCCTTCCTGGATGAGGTCGAGAAAGTGGGGATTCTCGAGGATCGAGACACGCGGGGTGCCTGCGGCGAATTGGGTGCGCACCCATTGGAGGTAGGTATCCTCACCGCCGGGCGCCTTAAGTTCGACCAGCACCTTCACCTTCGGGTGTTTGGCCATGTAGGCATCCGCGAGGGCCTGATAGGTCTGGACATCGGAGGATTGGATGCTGATGACAATCTCGCCTTGCAGTTCCTGACTGGCAGTCTCTTCTTCCACCTGGATTTCGACAACCTCTTCGGCGGCCGGTTCTGCGGCAGCAGGTTCAGGTGCCGCCGGCTCGGCGGCCTGTGCCGGTTCTGCCGCCGGCGCGGCCGGCGCAGGTGCGACCGGTGCACAGGCAGAGAGGAGCAGGGACAAGACAAGGCTGAGGACGATGAGTGTCGGTATGCGTTTCATGCTATGTGCCTCCTTTTCCCGGGACAGAGGATGTGAGCATCATCATCGGAACGAAACAGCCGGCTAGTCCAGTCAATCTCACCTCTTGCTTGCACGGAGCAACGCCCGGCGTGGGCAGATCGGCGGAACACAGTCGCGGGGGAGGCCGACCGTGTTCTGAGGGAAGTTGATAATGAACGTACCGACATTGCCAATATACCACAGACATCCGAGTCGGGGAAACTCGGAACCAGACCCAAAAGGCGCCTTGGGACTGATGGTTACGCAGTTGGCGCCAATCCGTCCCAAGGTGCCGTATGAGCTGGGGGGCAGTGATTCTATCTGCGATACATTCTGATTTGCTATAGAATGGACTTGAGTCGTTCCATGAAATAGCAGCAGTTGGCGAAGGAAACATCGGGCGGGAAGGAATGGTCGGGGCCCGGCACGTAGCCTCCCTCCTGAACCAGGGGCGCGACACGGGCCATCTCGGCATCGATGGCCGCGGGACCCTGTGCGGCCACACGCTTGTCAGCGCCGAACCACAGGTGCAGGTCGCGGCCATATTCCCGGCGGATCTTGAGGACATCCATGCCGCACTGCACCTCGAAGGGGTACAGTACGTTGATACCCGCATCGAGCCAGATCGGGATCAGGAGCCGGATGTCGCCATCGCTGTCCAGGGAGATGAACTCGACGCCTCTTGAACGCAGGAAGTCCACCACCCGGCGATAGCGCGGCAGCATGTAGCGCCGCGCCTGTTTCGGCCCGAGCAGCGGCCCGGTCTTGTAAGCCATGTCTTCCCAAAAGCCGAAGACGTCAACATCGGTATAAGTCAGGATCTGATCCATCATCTGGATCATGAAATCCGCATTCGCGTCCATCATCTCTTCCACGAAGGCGGGGTCATCATAAAAGAGCGTGCACAGCCTTTGCACGCCGACCATGTTGCGCAGGGGACCGAAGAACCCGCCCCAGCGGTCGGCGATGATGATGAGCGGAAAATCGCGCGTGCGGTACGCAGTCAGCCTCTCCTTCCAGTTGGGGCCCAGGCGCATGGCGAGGTCGGGCTTCATCCGTTCGCGCCAGAAGCGCCGGAAGTCTTCCCGTGTCTCAACGGGAAAACGCACGAACTGCGGCATCGATGACATGGGCTGGTCTTTGCGTTCCCGCATCAGAATGCCCTCGTGGTTGATGTACAGGATCGTACGTTCGTCCTCTTCAACCACCTCGTGCGCGAAGGGTGGGCAAGGGTGGAACCAACCTGCCTGCCACTCCCAATGGTCAACCTGGAATGGCGGCGCATCGGGGTTGTAACCCTCGCTGATCCATCTTTCGATGGTCTCCGGCCACGCGCCAAAGTGGCGGTACGGGGCCCGGTCGCGGGCCTGGTAGCGCATCGTGGCCAGAAAGCGCGCCCGATCGGTCATTGGTTCAGGAATATCCACGAACATCGCCTCCTTAGATGGTCGACTGTGATCTGCCGAAGTGGAAAAATGTCCCTCAGCGCGCTGATACTGCCGCGTCTCGCTCGCGCAGGGCGGGGATCGTGTTGGGATCGACACCCAACAGCCGGGCCTTGCGCTCCAGATAGTACAGCCAATTCGCGTATGGAATGTCGGGTGGCACCGCGTGGTCCAGAGTCGGAATGTACCCGCCATCCGCGATCAGTGGCGCAATGCGGTTCAGCTCGGCGTCAATGGCGGCAAAGTCCGTGATGAGCTCACGCTTGTCGATGCCCCCGGCCAGACCGAGCGCGTGTCCGTAGAGGCGGCGCATTTCGACCGGGTCCATGCCGGCTGCGCGTTCGAGCGGCCAGTGGACGGTGACACCCATCTCGATGAAGAGCGGAATGAGCACCCTGGTGTCGCCATCGCTGTCGAGCCAGATATGCCGGATGCCGTGGCTATTCAGATGGGCGATGATGCGCCGGTAGCGCGGCAACAGGAACTTGCGGAAGAGCTTGGGGCCGATCAGGGGACCGCCCTTGCCGGCAAAGTCCTCGAAGAAGTTGAAATAGTCGCATTGCAGCCGGTCGAGCGCGGGGTGGGTCAGCTCAATCAGATAGTCCGTGAGGTAGTCCAGGATATCCTCGGCCAGCACCGGGTCGTCGTAGAAGACCAGGCAGGCGTTCCTTGTGCCCATCAGCGTGCGGAGCCAGGAGTACAGGCCGAAGCAGCCGTTATGGGTCAGCGCCAGCGGATAGTCGCGACCGTTCAGCCGGCGTACCTCGTCATCCCACCATTGCGGATAGCGCGCCGGAGAATGCGCATTGAAGCGTCGTTTCACTTCGGCCCAGTCGTCGCGGGTGACCACGGGCCAGCTCAGTCCCTGATCCATCGACATGCGCGTGCCGTGCGCCTCGCCTTCTTTGAGCGCTTTGGTGACGCGGCCGTCGGAATAGCGTTTGACGATATACCGCTCGTCCTCCGAGAGCGTCTCCTCGTCGTAGGGGGGCAGCATGCCCAGCACGTTCAGCCCCAGGTACTCGATGCGTTCCAGGCCGAAGTATGCGCAACCTCGGATCAGGTCGCCGACATGCACGTCGCGTGGCATACCCTCGGACCACCAACGGTCAAAAGTCTGGCCCCATAGCCCCAACTCGTGGTTGAACCCGTAATCCACGGTGCCGAATTCCAGGGTGCTTAAGAAACGATCGCGACTATTCATGGTACCTCGCAGGTTTCAGTGGACGCCCGAGCGGCGAGCATCATATTCGTCAAGCATCGCATCCAGCCGGCGCCGGTAGTAAGCGAAATTCTCGAACGAGACATCGGGCGGTGTGGCATGGTCCACGTGGGGGATGTAGCCGTTTGCCAGCATTGCCGGCACCCGGCGCTCCAGTTCCTGGTCAATGGCACCTTTGCCGGCTGCCAGCGCCTTCTTGTCAATGCCGCCCTGTAATGCCAGCCCCGGGTACTGCCGGCGAATTTCGGCGACATCCATATGTGACTGCACCTCGAAGGGATACATCGCAGTGACGCCGCCCTCCATGAACAACGGTATCAGCTTGCGGCAATCGCCGTCGGTGTCGACCATCAGGACATCGACGCCGTGGTCGCGCAGCCGGCCGCTCAACTTCTGGTAGGGCCGGAGCATGAAGTCGTGAAACATGCGCGGCGAGATGAGAGGGCCGGCAACGTAGCACATGTCCTCCCAATGCACGCACAGGTCGGGCTTGATCTGCATCAGCACCTGGTCGTAGAGCGTGACGTAGAAATCGGCCAGGTAGTCGAACATGTCGTGCATCCAGGCCGGGTCATCGCACAGGGACGTCAACGTACGCTCAAGGCCCAGGATCTGGCGCACGGTGCCGAAGTAGCCCGTGGCGCCGCCACCCAGCGCGAGTGGGTAGTCGCGCGCGCGATACTCGGCCAGCAGGGTATCCCAGTTGGGGGGCAGACGTGGTGTCAAGGTGGGATTGTAGCGATCGGCCTTGAAACGCTCCCATTCCTGGCGGTTATGGACCGGGTAGTCGATCCACTCCGGCATGCCCAGTTCGGGTTTGTGGATGCGTGATACGATCCCGAACCCATCCCGCCGGATGATGAACTCCTCCGTTTCGTCCAGCACCTCGCTGGGGTAGGCCGGACAGGTGTTGTAGTTGATGTCAATACAGGCCACGCCCCGATCTAACCCGAAGAACCGGCTCACGTCGTGCTCACGCGCGTGTTCTGCGTTTAAGCCGACCCCAATACCTCCGCTGGATACCCATGAGCCGTAGGATTCTTGGGCGCGGATCGCCTGTTCGGTCCCAGGCAGCCCCTCTTGGTACCAGCGTTGGATGGCGCCCGACCAGAAGCCTAGTTCCCAGCGGGGCGTGTGCGAAGCAGGCTGGCAGCGTAACGTCGCAAGGTGTTGCTCTCTCAGGTTCATCGGGCCTCTTTCAGTTCGACAGGGTGTTGTGCTTACGCCAGGAGGAGAACCAGTCGTGCAAGAGCTACCAAGATGAGCGGAAGCGCAATCTGAACCGCGGTCACGATGGCGAAGAGCCGCCAGAGCCGGCCGCGCTTGAGTGCTCTCTGATAAAAATGGGCGCTGAGATATATCAATACCAGCCAGCCAAGCATCATCAGGATGACCGAGATGCTGTCCCACAGACTCCAGGCAAAGCCCGATGCGTACGCCCACATCAGAGGATGCACGGCAAAGCTGGTGAGCGCGGCCCAGCCTGCCAGACCGAGCCCGGCGGTCACGAGCGTCAGAACGCCAACCAGCAGATGCTGACGCCAGTTAAGTGCGCGTTTGTCGCGGTACAGCTGACTCAAGTCGCCCCCTTCTGCCAGTCTGCTCGCACTGCGCTAAGCCTGTCCAGCAGCAGGCTGCGCGTGTCTTCGCCGTCTATGAGGGCGGATGTCCGGGCATACTCTATCAGCTTGTCAAGGCGCTTCAGATAATCCTGGCGTGCGCGTTCCTGCAGCTCTGCGATTTTAGCTGCGTTTTCCCCGCTCCCTTTGAGGCGCGCAAGCTCACGTTCATATGAGGCGCGCCAACGGTACGGCGGCTCCCCCGATTCAACGATGGATTCAAGTGCGTGATGCTTGTCGCCCACCAGTCTGGCACTGGCCTTGTTCATCAACCAGACTGTCGCCAGCATGAGCAGTGCCAGGACGACGGTTGCGATCAGGATGCCGGTGCCCAAGGCGATCAAAGCTCTACCCCCTGCAAGCTGAGGTTCGGCGCAAGATGGCAGGCAACCCAGTGCTCCGGCTCGATCTCGCGCCATGCGGGCGGTTCTGTGCGGCAGCGGTCGACTGCATGCTGACAGCGCGGGTGGAAGTAGCATCCCGTAGGCGGTTTGGCCGGATTGGCGACTTCGCCTGTCAGCAGGATCTGCTCACGTTTGAGGCGAGGATCAGGCTTGGGGATAGCCGAGAGCAGCGCCTCGCTGTAGGGGTGGGCCGGGTTGCGGAACAACTCGACCGTGGAAGCCAGTTCTGCCATTTTGCCCACGTACATCACGCCGACCCGGTGCGAAATGTGGCGGATCACGCTCAGGTCGTGCGAGATGAACAGATAGCTCAGGTCGAGCCTCTCCTGCAATTCGAGCAGCAGGTTGAGGATCTGTGCGCGTACCGACACATCGAGCGCGGAGACCGGCTCGTCACAGACGATGAACTGGGGGCTGGTCGCGAGGGCGCGCGCCACGGCAATGCGTTGGCGTTGCCCGCCGCTGAACGCGTGAGGATAGCGTTTCAGATAACGCGGGTCGAGGCCGACCAGCGTCATGAGCTCCTGCACGCGGTCGATGACATCGCTGCGTTTTGCACCGCCGATGGTGAGCGGCTCGCCGATGATGTCCAGCACGCTCATGCGCGGATCGAGCGATGAATAGGGGTCCTGGAAGATCATCTGCATGTTCGGCCGTACCTGGCGCAACTCCGTCCGCTCCAGCGCCAGGATGTCAATACGCTGGTCGTTGTTGAGACGATAGACGATATGACCGTCGGTCGGCTCGATCGAACGCAGGACGCAGCGGCCCAGCGTGGTTTTGCCACATCCTGACTCCCCGACCAGGCCCAGTGTCTCGCCGCGTTTGACGAAGAGATCAACGTCATCGACAGCCTTTACGTAGCCCACCACGCGCCGCAGAAATGTTGATTTGATGGGGAAGTACTTCTTGAGGCCCCTGACTTCAAGCACTAACTCGCTGCCGTCTTTATGGAAGCCCGGGCCCACATTTCCTCTACTATCCATAGGTTGCCTCACAGAGCTGCGATGATTCTCGGCAGACAGCGCACCAGGTGACCTGGTTCGACCTCAACCAGGGCTGGGACCTCCGAATCACACTCCCCGGTCACGCAGTAACGGCAGCGCGTGCCAAAGCCACAGGCGGGTGACAGGTTCAGGGGTACGGGCACCGTACCTTCGATGGAGTTGAGACGCGTCCGCGGCTGTTGGCGTAGCGTCGGGATGGAACGCAGGAGTTCCTGGGTATACGGGTGGAGCGGCCGGTGGAAAATGGTATCGACACTGGCATATTCCACGATCCGGCCCAGATACATCACGCCCACCTGGTCGGCAACCTCAGCAATGACGCCCATGTCGTGGGTAATGAAAATCATGGCCATGCCGAAGTCGCGCTGCAGGTCCTTCATGAGCCGCAAAACCTGCGCCTGTACCGTGACATCCAGGGCTGTGGAAGGTTCATCAGCGATCAGGATCGAGGGCCGGCAGGAGAGGGCCATGGCGATCATGGCCCGCTGGCGCATGCCACCCGAGAGCTGGTGGGGGTAGTCTTTCATGCGCTGCGTAGGGTTTGACATCTGGACGCGGCTGAGCATGTCCACGGCGATATCGTAGGCTTCACGTTTATCCTGCGTCGTATGCAACAGGATGCCTTCGGTGATCTGGTCGCCGATCGTGTGCACGGGCGAAAAGGCCTTCATCGGCTCCTGAAAGATCATGGCGATCTCTGCGCCGCGGATGCCGCGTGCTTCGGCGCCGTTGGCGTCGAGTTGAACCAGGTCCACCAGGTCCATACCATTCTTCCGCTGCAGCATGATGCTGCCCTCCACCACTCCCGGTTTCGGGACGATGCGCAGCAGAGCCTGGGCCGTCACGCTCTTGCCGCAGCCGGATTCACCGACGAGTCCCAGCGTGTGCTGCCTGTGCACCTGGAAATCCACGCCGTCCACTGCCTTGAGAATACCTTCATCCAGGTGGAAGTATACTTTCAGGTCTTTGACATCCAGGATGGTGTTGCTGTTGCCGTTCACAGTTTATCCATTCTCCCTGCGAAAGTGAGCGCTCGGGTTACAACTTATTTATAAGGATCGGCCGCATCGCGCAAACCATCCCCCAGGAAGTTGAACGCCACTACGGTGACGATGATCCATAGGGCTGGGAGCAACAGCCACGGGTTGAGGGCGATGGTTACCACATCCTGCGACTGGCGCAGCAACACGCCCCAGCTTACCGCCGGCGGCTGCAATCCGAGGCCGAGGAAGCTCAACGATGTCTCACCCAGGATCGTGTTCGGAATGGAGAGGGTCAGCGAGACGATGATGTAGCTGGCAAAGGAGGGCAGCAGGTGGCGCAGGATGATGCGGAAATCCGTGGCGCCGGCCAGCCGGGCCGCTTCGCAGAAGGCCTCCTCACGCAGCGAGAGCAGCTTGCCGCGCACTACGCGCGCCAGCCCGGCCCACCCGATGATCGAAGTGATCACGACGATGCCCAGGTAGACGCGCACCATCGGCCAATTGCTCGGTAAGGCTGCGGCCAGAGCCAGCCAAAGTGGAATCGTCGGGATACAGACGATCATATCGATGATGCGCTGGATGACCGTATCCACCGTGCCGCCGAAATAACCGGATATCCCGCCGATCAGCATTCCCAGAACAAACGTCAATGCCACGCCTACCAACCCGATGGAAAGCGAGATCCGGGAACCATACAGGATGCGCGTGAACAGATCATGGCCCAGGTTGTCGGTGCCGAGGAGAAACATGGGACCGCCATCATCCACGCTCAACAGGTGCACGTTGGTGCGGAAGATACCCAACAACTTGTATTCCTCGCCCCGGCCCAGGAAGTGCACGCGGTATTTCTCTTCCGGCACGGTCACGAAGACGCGCTGTAACGTCTCGGGATCAGTCCCGCGTTTCAGGCCGTAGACAAAGGGCGCCTGCCATTTGCCGCTCTCATCCACAAAGCGGATGGCCTGCGGTGGGGCGTACTTATAGTCGGTGAAGCGCGTGTCCGGCAGGGTAAAGCTCAGAAAGTCCGCAAAGATCGCGCACAGGTACAGGACAATCAGGATTGGAGCCGAGACGATTGCCAGCTTGTGCTTGCGGAGCTTCCACCAGATCAACTGCCATTGTGAGGCGACGTAGTAGGCCTCTTGTTGGGTCGCCGTCGTTTGACCTGGACCGGGGTCAGGCATTCCTTCGATGCGACCGCGCTTGCTGCCCGATCCCGCCTCCGTCATGATATCCGTTGCCATGCTGTTCGATCCTTCCTCAGGATTCCTCGGTCACTGCGCCGAAGCGGATGCGCGGGTCAAGAATAGCGAGCAGAATATCCGAGAGCAATGTGCCGATCACCGTAAGCACGCTGGTCATCAAGAGGAAGCTGCCGGCCAGCGGCATGTCCTGCACCATGACCGCCCGCAGCAGCAGCGGGCCCATCGTCGGCAGGTTGAGCACGATCGAGACCAGCGCCTCACCTGAGATAATGCCTGGCAGAAGCCAGCCAATGGTGCTGATTAATGGGTTGACGGCCAGCCGCACCGGGTATTTGAACAACAGCTTGCCCTCCGGCACGCCTTTGGCCCGCGCCGTGATGACGTACTGTTTCCCCAACTCATCGAGCATCATCCCCCGCGTCACGCGAATCAAACCCGCCGTGCCGGAGATGCCGATGACGACCATGGGCAGCCAGACGTGCTTGGCCAGGTCGACCACTTTGGCCAGGCTCCAGGGCGCGCCCACAAACGGCGGCGAGAAAAGGCCGGTCAGCGCGACGCCGGTGCTGGCGAAAACTGTATACAGGATGAACAGGGCGATCAGGAACCCAGGCACTGAAATGCCCAGGAAGCCGATAAACGTCGCCACGTAGTCAAAAATAGAATACTGGTGCGTGGCCGCCAGGATGCCGATGGGGATCGCCAAAGCCCAGGTGAAGGCCAGGGAAAGCAGCGAAATCACCATGGTGAGCCAGATGCGGTCGCCAATTACCTCCGTGACCAGGCGCTCCGACTCCATCGAACGGCCCAGGTTGCCCTCCAACACGATTCCCTTAATCCAAAGGAGATACTGCTCATAGAGGGGTTTGTCGAGGTTATACATCATCAGCAGGCGCTGGATCTGCGAGCCATCCATCTCGACTCCAGACTGGCGAAGCTGGTTGATGCGCGTGGTGACGAAATCACCCGGCGGGAGTTGGATGATGACGAAGATGATGATGCTTAAACCGATGAGCAGTGGGATCATCTGCAGGACACGTCGTGCGATATAGCCCAGCATCGGCACTTCCTTTCCGACTGTTACGACAGCCTGAATTCAGGTTGCAGGTTGCTCATCTGCCGAAGAACAACCTGCAACCTTCGGGCCTGCAACTATAGCTATGCTCTATAGAAGGCCTGTTCCATGGCGAGCGTCTGGGCGATCGAGAATGCCATTTCGTTCGAAGTGACATTGCCGAGGCGCTTGTTCTCGATGCGCGGCTGCTTGTGGTTGATGCTGATGGGGAAGTACCACACGCTGTCGTAGATCATCTTCTCGCACTCTTTGGCGACAGCGCGGCCTTCGGATGGCGGTACAACCATGACGGAGGCGACCTTGTCGTAGAGGTCCTTGACGATCTGCGGCGGCTCCTCGCCCTCTTTGCCGCCGGTGGCGCGCCATGTATTCCACAGCGAGCCCCAGAGGTCGAAGCCATATGCCTGGTAGTACCAGAGCGTCGAGACATCAAAGAGAACCGTGGCTTGTAGCTCGTTTGCGTTGACCTTGGGCCCCCACAGGGCGCCGGTCAGCGGCTTGACGCTGGTCTTGATGCCGACCTTGTTCCAGAACTGCGAGGCCAGTTGGGCGACGGGTCCGTGATCCCAGAAGTCGTTGTGCGGTTCGATCAGGATCGTGAAGGTCTTGCCGTCAGGCCCCAGCCGGAACCCTTCAGCGTCCTTCTTGTCCAGGCCCATCTCGTCCAGCAGCGCCATCGCACCTTCCTCGCTGAACTCGTTGGGCACCATATCGGTCGGCTCCGCATAGCCATAGTAAACCGCGTCGATGACCTCCATGCGGTTGATGGCCATGTTGAGCGCCTTGCGGAAGCGGATGTCCTGTACGACCCTGCGCCAGTTTTCGTCGTTGTACGTCATGTTCACGAAGATGGCGCCGGCCGTGCGATGGATGTTGCCGAACTTCAGGTTGTAGTTGCCCTTCTCCTCGTTTGCCTTGTAGAGGGCAATCTTGGGCATGGTGACAACTTCTGCCCCGTAATCGGTCTCGCCTGCGAACTGCTTGACCGCGAGGACTTCGGGATCGGTGACCGTTTCGAACTCGATACGGTCGACGTATGGCAGTTGCTGGCCATCCGCGTCCACCTTGAAGTAATACGGGTTGCGTTCGAGCACGGTGCGTTGATCGTTGGCTTCCTTCAGGATCCAGGGGCTCAGCTTCGGGCAGTCGATGGTTCTGGCCTGCATGTAGTTCCAGGCATTATCATACTTGTTGAAGAACAGCTGAGTCCAGGTCTCGAACTTTCCCTCCGCGATGAGTTGCTCCAGCTTGGCGGGGTCGGCGTACTTCTTGTGGAACTGTTCGAGGTAGTGACGAGGCTGCATCAGCAGGTCGTACGCGTGCCAGCCGCCGATTGCCAGGTTGACTGGGAACCCACCGTAAGGCTGGGTGAAGGACCAGATGACGGTGTAGTCGTCCACGACCTCGAGTTTCATGGGCTCGCCGGTCGCCTTGGTGCCGGCCCGCAACCACGCCGGAGGGCCGGACGGGGCCAACTCCTCGTTTCCGTACCAGTCCTCCCACACGAAGGCGATATCCCGCGTGGTGACCGGCTGGCCGTCCGACCACTTGAGCCCCTTGCGCAGTGTTGCGGTGAAGACGGTATTGTCCTCGTTGGCCTCGAACGTTTCGAACAAGTTGGGCTGGATGTTGTCGCCCAAGATGCCCGGCGTGTTGAGGAGGGGCGTTTCGCACATCATGTAGCCGTCGTTGTCGTATTGGATGCCCGGTCCGGCGAGGCGGTACGTGCCGCCATACTGCCCAACTTCCTGGTCCAGCCATTCGGGTGGCAGGCTTTGCACCAGCTTGGGGTTTACGGGCAGCCGTTCTTCAACAGGTGGCAACTTGCCGGCCTGGACCAGCTCGGCAAGCATGGGCGCTTCCTTATACTTGCTGGCAGCGACGGCCGGCGCTTCGGCTGCGGCTGTTGGGGGAACTGCCGTGGCGGCGGCGGCCGGTTCTGCAACCGGCGCGGTCGTGGGCGCAGTGGGTGGTGTGCTACTGGGGGTGCAGGCTACAGCAACGATCCCTGCGGCTGCCCCGGCTGAGACTTGCAGAAATTGGCGACGAGAGATTTTCTTCATGTGAGACTCCTAGACTGGAGAGGCACGCATGCCGTACCACAAACGTTCATTGGTTGCTGGCATTGGACTTCAGCATCCAGTTTCTAGCCTTACTGGTCCTCCTTTCTCACGCTGCATCTGCGCGGGGATGACATTCTCCTCTGTTGTCTGCACGGGGGGCTTGCTTCCGTCTTGCGGGACGGACCGGGCGAATGCAGTCTTCGCCATCGGCCCACATTAGATCACGCGATCGCTGCCGCCGTCGATCGGGACCTGGGCCCCGGTCGTCCTTGCGAACAGCGGACCGCACATCTCAGCAGCTAACTCGGCCACGTCGTGACTGGTCACCTTCGTTTTCAGAAGGTTATTGGTTTTGTACTGCTCAACGGTCATGCCGTAGTGCTTCGCCCGAGACTCCAGCACCTCTTCGGTCCAGATGCCGGTGTCGAAGACCGCATGCGCATGGAAGATGTTGACGCGTATGCCGTCCGCCGCCCATTCCAGGGCGGCGACCCGGGCCAGTTGGGTCAGCGCGGCCTTTGAGCAGGAATAGGCCGCGGCCCCGGGCCCCGGCGCCAGTACGTTGCGCGAGCCGTTGACGGCCACGCGGCCGCGGTTCGGCGCCGCTTGCAGCAGCGGGTACGCCTCGCGCAGTATGATCAGCCCCGAGTCGAGGTTCACGCGCATCACACGCTGCCATTCGGCCAGGGCCAGGGCCTTGATGTTGCAGCCGGCCGGGAAGACGCCCGCGTTGAGCACCAGCATGTCGAGCCCCCCGAACGCCTGCGCAGCCGACTCCATTGCCTGGGCCACAGCGGCCTCGTCCGTGACGTCGCAGACCAGGCCCAGATAATCCGGGCGCCGATGCTGCTCGCGCACGCGCGGGCTGATGTCCAGTCCCACAACCGCTGCATCGCGCGCCAGGAACGACTCGACGCAGGCCAGGCCGATGCCGGATGCCGCGCCGGTCACGAGGGCGACTTCACCGGCGAAGACTCCGCTCGGGCCGGAACCCGCCGCGCGGTCGGCCACCTGCGACTCGAAGGCCCCTCCGCCGGTATCTTCCTCCGACCGATAGGCGTCAGCTACCCACCGCGCCTCGGCTGCCGACCGGCCGTAGACGCAAACGCCGATGCCGGGCGCCCAAGCTGCACCGCAGACCCGGCCAGGCGGGACCTGATCAGGTTCGGGCAGGCCGTCGCGGCGCGGGAGATCGGGATAGGCCGCCAGAATCAAGGGTCTTCCGGCGGTCGTCGAGAGTGACCGGCGCAGTGCGGTGATTGCGTCACGGGCAGGCCCCGCTTGCTGGCGCAACGGGTCGGACATCTAATCCTCCATCATTCCGGTGCCATCCGGGTGACGACCGGCCAGTCGTCACCCGGAGATAAGGCTACCTCTGGCTGTGGACCATATCGTTGTAGATCGCCTGGGCCTGCACGGGGTCGGCGCCCTCATGGATGATCGCCTGCAGACTGCGAGCCATCGCCGCCGGTTGCGGGCTCTGCCAGACGTTCCGGCCGAGATTGATGCCAATCGCGCCCCGCTGCATGCCGTCGTAGACGAAATCGAAGACCTCACGCTCGGTTTCGCATTTCGGGCCGCCTGCAATGACTACTGGCACCGGGCATCCGTTTACGACCTTCTCGAAGTGCTCGCACCAGTAGGTCTTGACCACGGTTGCGCCCAGCTCGGCACAGATACGGCAGCAAAGGCCCAGGTAACGCGCATCGCGCTTCTCCATCTCTCGGCCCACCGCCGTTACCGCCATCACCGGAATACCGTACTTTTCGCAGTCGTTGACCAGTGCGGCCAGGTTGCCGAGGGTCTGCTTCTCGTAGGAAGTGCCGATGAAGACCGACACCCCGACAGCCGAAGCGTTCACGCGGATGATGTCCTCGATCGCAGTTGTCACGATCTCATCGGCAAGATCGTGGCCCGTCATGCTCGTACCCCCGGAGACGCGCAGGATGATCGGCTTGCTGGTGACGGGATCGATCACAGCACGCAGGACGCCGCGCGTGCAGAACAGGGCGTCGTAATACGGGTAAAGCGGAGCGATGGTCTCCGCAGGCCGCTCCAGGTTGGTCGTCGGTCCCTGGAAGTAGCCATGGTCGATCGGCATGAAAAAGCACTTGCCGTCTGCACCCAGCAATTGCGCCAAACGGTTCTTCTTCCCCCAGTCCATAGATGTGCCTCCTCAGTTAATGGGCTGTCTCGGCGGGCCTCACGACGAGGTAACCCTTCTCGATCAGCCAGTGGTGAAATTCATAGGTGGTGTGAATGCAGGAGTTCTGACAGATCCCGCGAATGCGGTCGTACTCAGGTGAACCGGCCGCGGCCTCATCCAGCAGAAGCTGGACCGGACAACGGATATCCTTGCAATACTCACGGCGCTGGTAGTCTACGAAACCCACGATAGGAGACATAGGCCCACTCCTTTGTCTGCAGTGGATGGCGATGGCCTGCCCTTGAGTTAACGTCTGTAGGTGAGCCAGATGGCCCTCGGATGTCCTGAGGCAAGGCCATCAGCCGTGTTGGTGAAGCACTTGGCGACCTGGACCGGGGATCCGTCAGGTACATGCAGCAGACTTGTCTTGGGCTCAACAGCGCCCGGACGTATGTACCTATCTGCTTGTGTGTACAGGTGTAGGGTATCACGCAGGGTCCTGTTTGTCAAATGCTTTCGTTCTCCGGAACATCGCCTCAATCTTGAATTGTATTTGATGCCGGTGCAGCGACCTCAACCGGCCAGCGTTCTGCGGCCAAGTCATCACGCGATCAACAGATGCGGCTTCTCCACCAACTGCACGACCCGCTGCAGGAACCGCGCGGCCGGAGCCCCGTCCACCAGCCGGTGATCGAAGGTCAGGCTGAGCCACACCATCTGCCGCGGCTCCACGCGATCCTCGATCCAGACCGGCTGCGTCTTGATCCGCCCCACGCCCAGGATGGCGCATTCGGGCAGATTGATGATGGGTGTGAACGCATCGATGCCGAACATCCCGAGGTTCGTCAGGGTGAATGTCCCGTCTCGTAATTCCTCCGGCGTGCAGCGGCCGGCGCGCGCCCGCTCGGCCAGGTCTCTCGTTTCGGCTGCCAACGCCGCGAGTCCCTTGCCGGGCACGTCCCGCACGACGGGGACGAGCAGCCCCCGATCCGTGTCAACGGCCAGCCCGATATCGATGCGCGACCACAGCTTGATAGCATCTCCGGCCAGCGAGGCGTTGAGCCGGGGCTGCTCGCGCAGCGCCCTGGCAAGGATGTACAGGAACAGGTCATTGTAAGAGACCGCCACGCCATCCGCGGCCAGTTGACCGCGCAAGGCGACCAGGGCGGTGGCATCCGCTTCAGCGGTCAACGTCACCGGGGCCGTCTGGGTGTGGCTCTGTGTCATCCGGCTGGCGATTGTGCCGCGGACTCCGGCGAGCGGGATCGTCTCGCCCGGTTCCGCCTGGGCCATTGCCGCCAATGGTGGCGAGACAGCGGGCTGCGGTGGAGCCGCAGCCGTAGGCGCCGCGGCGCGGCCGGCCAGCGCGGTCTCGATGTCTTCGCGCGTGATCTGGCCGCGCGGGCCGGTGCCGCTGAGAGCCTGCCACTCCAGGCCGGCTTCCTCTGCCACGCGCCGGGCCACGGGCGTGATGGCGTGATCCCCGCGCCGGGTGGCCTCAAGCTGGCGCTGCGCGAGATAGGCGCGCACGTCGCGCTCGATGACCGCGCCCTCGGGTCCGGTCGGCTTGATCTCTCCCAGGGGCACGTGCTCGGCCTCGATTAGCCGTCTGGCCCGCGGGGAGACAAACACCCGTTCGCGCGGGCTCGGTCCTGTGGCCACAGCGCTGTGCTCCCGCTTCGGCGGGACGATGGGAGCCGCGGCCCCGGTTGTAGGCGGGGGAGACGCGCTTTCCCTCCCCTCGGCCTCCCCGGGTTCCGCGATCGTGGCGATGGCGCTCAACGCCTTCACCTCATCGCCGGGCCGGGCAGTCACCTGGCGCAGAATGCCGCTGGCCGGCGCCTCTACTTCCAGCGTAGCCTTGTCCGTCTCGATCATGAAGAGCGCCTCGCCCTGCCGGACGGCGTCGCCCTCGTTCTTGAGCCAGCTCACGAACGTCAGCGTGTCTACCGTTTGGCCGAGAGGGGGCACAAGTACATCTACTGACATAGGGTTACCAATCTGTGACGAGTGACGAGTAACCAGTAACGAGTGACGAGTAACAAGTAAGCTATAGATCACTCATTACTCGTTACTCCTTCCTCATTACTCGTTACCCATATAACGCCTTAACTGCTGCAACCACCCGCTCCGCGGACGGTACGTAGAACTGCTCCATGACCGGCGCAAAGGGCGGCGGGACGTCTGGGGCCGAGACGCGCTTGATGGGCGCGTCCAGCCAGTAGAACGCCTCCTCGGCGACGATCGCGGCCAGGTCGCCCGCCCACCCGCCGGTGAGATTGTCTTCCTCGACGATGACGAGCCGGCCGGTCTTGCGGACCGACTCCAGGATCAGCTCCTTATCGAGCGGGACCAGCGTGCGGGGGTCGATCACTTCCGCTTCGATGCCGTCCTGGGCGAGGATTTCCGCCGCGGCCAGCGCACGGTACATCGTCAGCAGCTTGCCGATGATCGTCACATCCTTGCCGGGCCGGCGGATGATGCCCTTGCCGATGGGGACGACGTAATCGGCGTCGGGCACCTCACCGACCGGGCTGAGTGCGCCTTTTTCGGTGCGCGGCCCCTTGGAGCCGTACAGCAGCTTATGCTCGAAGATGATCACAGGGTTATCGTCGCGCACTGCGCTCTTGAGTAGCCCCTTGGCGTCGTAGGCTGTCGACGGTGCGACGACCTTCAGCCCCGGCACGTGGCAGAAGAAGGCCTCCAGGCTTTGCGCGTGCTGGCTGCCGCGCGCCGTCGCACCCACGGGCGCGCGCATGACCAGCGGCACCTTAACCGTTCCGCCCGACATGTACGTCATCTTGGCTGCCTGGTTGGCAAGCTGGTCCATCGCCAGGAACAGGAAGTCGGCATACTGCACGTCGGCGATGGGGCGGAGTCCTGCCATCGCTGCACCGACTGCGATGCCCGTCAGCCCCAACTCTGAGATGGGGGTGTCCAGGATGCGTTCGTGGCCGAACTCGTCGGAGAGGCCGAGCGTCACCGTGAACGCGCCGCCGAAGCCGCCGGGGATGCCGATATCCTCGCCGATGCAGAAGACCGTGGAGTCACGCCGCATTTCCTCGCGGATGCCGGCGCGCAGCGCCTCGGCAATGCTCATCAGCGTTGTGCCGTTGGACGTCATCGCGCGCCTCCTGCCGGGACGCCGGCCCCCCGGAACGGTATCGGACCCTCGCCGTAGAAAACGTCTTCGAGCGTCTCCTCCGCCGCCGGTGCGGGGCTGGACTCGGCAAAGGCCACGGCGTCGTCGATCGCGGCTGCCACTTCTCCCTCGATCGCCGCAAGCGACTCATCCGATGCGAGCCCCGCGGCCTTGAGCTGCCCGGCCAGGCGGAGGATCGGATCGCACGCTGCCCACTCCTGTTCTTCTTCCTTGGAGCGGTAGGTGCGCGGGTCGCTGCGCGAGTGACCGCACTGGCGATAGGTCTTGCATTCGAGCAAGGTCGGACCGCCGCCTGCGCGTGCGCGGGCGATCGCCCGGCCTGCTGCCTCGTAGACGGCGAGGACGTCGTTGCCGTCGGCCACCTCGCCCGGCATACCGTACGTTGCGGCACGGTTGGCGACTTCCGGCACCCGGAAGGCGCTGGCGATAGGCGTCGAGGCCGCGTAGAGGTTGTTTTCGCAGACGAAGATGGCCGGCAACTGCCAAAGGGCCGCCATGTTCAGCGCCTCGTGGAAGGCGCCTTCGTTCGTCGCTCCCTCGCCAAAGAAGGCCACGGAGACCCGGCCTCCGCCCAGGCGCTTGCAGGCCAGCGCCGCGCCCGTCGCGACCGGGATGCCGCCGCCGACGATGGCGATGGCCGGAAACATGCCCACCTGCACATCGCCCACGTGCATGGAGCCGCCCTTGCCCTTGCAGCAGCCCGTCCGCTTGGCAAACAGCTCGGCCATGATGGCGCGCATCGAAACGCCCTTGGCAATGGCGTGACCGTGCGGCCGGTGTGTGCTGGCAACATAGTCCTCCGCGGTCAGATTCGCGCACACGCCCACCGCGACCGCCTCCTGGCCGATATACAGGTGCAGGGTCGAGGGGATGCGCCCCTGCATGTACAGGTAGTTGCAGCGTTCCTCAAACCGCCGTATGGTGAGCATCTGGCGGTAGAGGGCCAGTTGCTGCCCCTCATCAGGTTGGTGCTTTGAATCCATGCGCTTCTCTTTGGCTAGATGTTCTTGGGCCCGAACTTCGGGTGGAAGTCCTTGTTGTAATACCCCCACCGGGTCTGCGGCCGCTTGCGATAGCCCCAGGTCTCCAGGGCTGCGCGGAGCTCGGGATGACTCTGGGATGCGACGTCCAGAGGGATGCCGGCCATCGCCGCATCGATTGCCTGGCGGAACGCCTTGGCGCCCGCGGTATAGCCCATCGGGTGGCCCAACATGCCGCCGCCCGCCATGAAGATCATGTCCGGCCCGTTCTCTGCGAGCATCACCTCGACCGCGCCGGGGTGGACGCCCGCGCCGGGCATCGGGAAGATCGGCTTGATGTGGTAGAACGGCGCGACCAGCGTCTGCGACACGCGCAGCGACTCTTCCACGGAGGCAACCGGGATGCTCGACCAGATGGAGGGAGTCAGCATCATGTCTGCACCGCTGAGGCGGCAGATCTTGGACAGCACCGGAAAATTGATGGTCGGCAGCAGCGCCAGCATGTGCGAGACGTGCAGCAGAATCGGCGCGGTGATCTGCGGGTCCTCAGCCAGCACGCGCAGGATGGATGGGCTTGCCGAGTATGCCAGCAGCAGGCCGGTCGCCCCCGCCCGGCAGGCGCGGCGGGCCTTCTCCTGAATGCGGTCGACCTCGTCGGTGATGCTGACCATGTAGAGGGTCTTGTGGCCGGTTTCCTTCTCGGCCTTCTCGAGTGCACGCAGCACGGCCTCAAGCCGCGCGTCGAACGTGCAGTTTTCGAGCTCCGTACACATCTCGTCGTCTTTGCAGAGGTCTGCGCCGCCCAGCGCACTCTGGTATACCTGGTTGGCCGTCTCTTCGGGGGTCATGCCCATCTTCGGCTTGATGATCTGCAGCGTCAGCGGACGGTCATGGACGCCCAGGATTTCGCGCACGCCCGGTACGCCGAACTTGGGGCCACCGAACTTCTTCGCCAGTTTCTCCGGGATATAGATGTCCAGCAGGCGCATGCTGGTCGGGAAGGCAAAGCAGTTGCCCGCGATGGAGAGCAAAAGCATCGGCACGTTGACGTTCACGTCCCAGGCGGCTGTCGAGAAGCCGAGCTGGATGACCGCCTTGCGGGTTCCCTTGGGCGCAGGAATCTCGTAGTAGCCCAGGACCTTGCTCATCAGGCGCTCGCGGACATCGTCCGTCAGTTCCTTCACATCCATCCAGCTCGATGTGGAGCCTTCTGCAGCCAGTCGTTCGACCTGGCCGAGATGATCGATAAAGTCGCCGTCCTCAACCACGTCTTCGATGTAATACGTGCCGACGATGTAGTCGTCAGATGGAATGACGCTCTCCCACATGAAGTTGAACATATGCGGGTCGTACAGATGGGTGACCATGAGTGACTCCTTCAGGCTAGAGATGCAGGTTCGCAATGACTTTCAGTCTCGGTGCGCCTTTTTGATGCGTATCAGAAGGTCGTGAGTGAAGGCCGGAACCTCCAGTGTGACGCCCGGCCCGCCCTGGAACCTCGTATAGGGCGAGCAGACGCCGGTCTTGGGATCGTAAGCCGCCGTGCCATATTCGGCTGCGGGCAGGTCCAGGCCCAGCCTGCCTGCAATGGGTTGTCCCACCCCCGCCTCATCAAGCTCGCGCTCGTCGGCCAGGTAGATGCAGATATCCTCACCCGGCACGCCGAAGACCGCTTCCATCGCGTGCGCGGGCAGGGCCGTTACCATGCCGGGCAGCGGCCTGGCCTGCACCAGGTCGAGCGAATGGATGAACTCGGAGAGGTGTTTCATCCACGACCGAATGTGTTTCCGGGAGGCGGGCGTGCCCTTCTCACAGTAGTTGATGATCGAGAAGTCGATGTAATCGTAATGTCCGCCGCTCAACAGCGTCGTCCAGGCTCGCTTGCGGTGGATGGTCCACCCGTCATAGTCCTTGTACTGGCTGGCGACGTTGTCTTCGTCCAGGTTGAGGGGCTTGGGCTCCGCATACGTTGCCAGGCAGTAATCCCGCACTGCCCGCAGCTTGAGTTGCTTCGACATGAAGCCGCCCTGATCGTAGCTCACCCCCCGGTAGGTCAGGCCGGGCAGGGGGTGCATGTTGACGACATCGTAGGGCATTTTGTCGAAGGTGCGATCCGAAGACTGCTCCCACGGCTCATACCGGAATGCTTCCTGCCCTACGATGAGGTGCCGGTTCGGCAGCTTCGCCTCGGTCTCGCGGATCACCGCTGCCAGCGCGCACAGCCAGTCATTCACTTCTGCCTGGTCGGGGTTGGCGGGTCCCCCCGGCGCGTTGCCGCCGGGCTCGTTGCAGATCTCGTAGATGATGTTGTCATAACTATTGAGCTCGGTGACGATGCGGCGGACATGCTGCACCTGCCGCTCGAACAATCGGGGATGCCGGCGGCTCAGGTAGTCAGGCCACTCGATTTCCTCCAGCTCGTTGACGTTGTTCTTCGCGTTCAGCGGATTGAGCGCCCAGACGGCCGGCGCGTAGGTGTTGCTGAGGAGCACGACCTCGACGATGATGCCGGCCTCGGAAGCGAGCGACAGGAATTGGTGCAACCGGACGAAGAACTCCGCGTTCGGCCGGTCGAGGTCGAACTTCGGCTCGCCGTCCAGGGCACGGCCCGGACCGGTGCGCTCGAAGGGCGCGATGTAATCGGGCGATTCCGGCTTGCATGTGCTATACGGGTTGACCGCGCTCTGCAGCTCGCGGAACAGCATGAACAGCCGGGTCAGAGTCATCCGCTTATCGGCGGCATCCGCGAGGTAACGCTCGAACCGGAAGGGCCGGTTCATCACCGCACCGTAATGTTCGGTTGCAGTCACCAGCACCAGTGGTTTTCCCCGGAACTCGAACACTTTCGGATTCTCGGGATGGACGCGAATCGGCATCACACGGACCTGTTCCATAGCACCTGCCTTTGGGGGCTGCATCTCATCACACGCAAAGACGTAAAGAGCGCCAAGATAAGGATTTTCGCGTCCTTTGCGTCTTTGCGTGAACGCTCAAACCGCTTCCAGCACGATCGCGTAGTCCTGGAAGACCGGCGGTTTCGGCACCTTGTAGTTGCCGTCCGCATCGCCCGAGACGATGCCCAGGTCGTGCTCCACGCCGGTCTTTGGATCGAAGAAGCAGGCGCGGTATTGCTGGCCCGGCTCCAGTCCCTTGACGAGCATCTTGCCGCTCCAGGCTGCCCAGATGCTGGCGGCAGGCGAATAGATCACCCGCACCTGGCCGGGGATGCCCGCAGCATAAGGCCCGACGCGATTCTCGCGCGTCTGGCAGGGCTCGATCCACTCGTGGTGTGTCTCGAAGCGCCACCACTCGTAGCGTTCGAGCAGCCGCTTGGCCAGGCCGATCTGTCCTGAGCCGGGCAGCCTGTACGCATCATCCCACGGCGGGCCGCCCCAGGCGCTGCCGTGCGGTGACGCACCGTACGGGCGGTCGCGGCGGTTGAGCTGCCAGATGCCGTTGGCCCCGTAGGTATGCCCCGCCGCGCCGGTCAGCATGACGGTCCAGAAGATAAACCGCTGGATTTCCTCCCGGCTCGACTCCATGATGCCTTCGTAGTTGACCTCACCCACCAGCACGGGCAGCTTGGGCTCGTGCGCCAGCGAGTCTTCCACGAGGTTGACCGTATTGGCAAGGCTGGCGTGGCCGCCGTGACCCGTCTGCAGCATGTCCACATCGAGGACCGCGGGCTCGCTCACCTGGTCGTGGCCCAGGCTGGTCGGATGGATGGTGACCGGGTTCTTGTGCCCGTCAAGCGAGCTGATATAGCGCGCGATCTCGGTCCACCGGCCGCGCAGCTCGGCCCGCTTGGCCTCTTCCTGGCCGGCCGGCGGGTGCTTCAGGTAGTAGAACATGAGCGCTTCGCCTGCCACGCACCAGACGACCGGGTATGCGCCCCAGCGCGCAACGAGATTGCGCCAGTGCTTCCTGATGACGTCATCGCCTGCGAAGTCCAGGTAGTAGCCCCAGCAGCCGACGATGCACGGCACGATGCCCGCCCGGACCAGGTAGGCGATCTTCAGGTCCGCCGCGTCGAAGTAGGCCGGAACGATGCGGCTCCAGTCGCGTTCCCAGGGGTAGCCTGCCTCGTTGGCCCCGCGTTCGTCAAAGGCGTCCATGTCCGGATACAACCCTGCCACGATCTGGACCAGCGTGAACCCCTTGGCTAGCCGGTCGGCCGCCAGCTCACGGAACTCATCCGGCCACTGGAGCCGTTTGCACAGCCCCATCCACCAGGTATCGCCCAGCCAGAAGAAGGGCTTGCCGTCCGCGTGCTGGAGGTGCCGGCGATCGGCCGCCATCTGGAGCGGTCCATGCACCAGCAGCGGGTTGTCTCCCTCATAAGCCGTGACCTCCACGCTGCCTTCGATGCCGTGCAGGTCGGTGTTGCCGGCGTCGGAACAGACCGTCTTGAAGTGATGGAGGCCGGTGGCTGTGGACGAATAGCGGAAGCCCCACCTCTGGCCGCCCGCCCAGAATGCCGGGACCTTCCAGGTCTTGCCATCGGGAGCGGTGAAGACGGCGTCCAATTCGATGTCGTTGAACGGGTCGGCGTAGGACTTGCCGGACGTGAGCTGCCACTCGGCAATCTGGTTCTGCGGAACGCGCTGCACTTTGACACTCCTTGTATGGACAGTTATTCGAGAAGCGCCTCGCGCACCAGCGCGGTCGCTTCCATGGCATCGCCGCTGGCGATGACCGCTCCGAGGCGCTCCCGACCGATCTTATCTAGCAGTCCGTGGAGGCCCTGGATCCACTTGATGCTTTCGGTCGCCGCGCGAATGCCCTTTTCACGATAGGGGAAGATGTCCAGGGCATACCAGCCGGCGTAGTTCATGCGGTCGAGCCAGTACAGCAGTTCGAGCATCTCGACCGTGTGGACCGAACCGACCGTCATGTCGTCGTCCCACAGCCGCCAGTTGTCGTTGAAGTGCATGTAGAAGAGCTTGTTGCCGAAATACTGGAGCAGCGCAGCCGATTCGGCAGCGTTCTCGTAGGCCATCAGCGCGTGGCCGACGTCGATCATGGCGCCGACGTTGGGGCGGTTGACCTTGTCGAGGAGGAGCAGCGTCTTGCCCACGGTGCCGATGAAGCAGTGGGTGCGCGGTTCCTTCGGCTTGTATTCGAGCACGAGATTCACGTCGGGCACGTGCTCGGCGCAGGCGATGGTGCCCTCGATGATCCGGTCCCAGGCGGCAGGGAAGTCGGCCTGCAGCGGATAGTCGTAGCCGTCCTGCCCGAACCACAGGTCGACGACCTTGCAGTTGAGCTGTCGCGCCCATTCCATCGACTTCTGCACCTCATGGATGGCATCCCGGCGGATCTGCGGGTCGTTGGCCGCGAAGGATCCCCAGCCCCACTTCCCGGAAGCCCAGATGTCGGGTGTAACGCAGGTGACTTCGAAGCCCGCATCGCGCACCTGGCGGCCGATCTGCTCCACGTTGCCGTCGTTGACGTGCCACAGGCCGACCAGTTCGACCCCGGTCAATCCTGGCACCTTTGTCGCAGCCTCGATCAGTTGGTCCGTGTTCAGACGCTCGCCGTAACCGGCCAACACATACCGGTCGGCGCCCGCGTTGAATGTGTTGATGTTTGCCGAAAACCGTGGTGTCGATGACATCGTTTTCCTCCTTGGAACGCGCTTGGGGCAGCGGGCGCCCCCGGCCGAAAGGCTCTACAAGGATGGCCTGGATAAGGCCAGAACGAAATCGTATCGGTCTCCGCGCCAGGTCGCCTCCAGGTATTCGACCGGTGTCCCGTTGGCCGCGTAGGTGATGCGTTCGGCCGCCATGACCGGCGCACCTTCGTCGATGCAGAGCAGCTTGGCCTCGGATTCGGTCGCCCCTCGTGCCCGCAACGTTTCGCGGCCCGACCAAAGGCGCAGCCCGTAACGGCCCTCGAGCAGCCGGTAGAGCGAGGCGCTCAGATCGTTCTCTTCGAGGCGGGGACAGAGTGCAGCGGGCAGGTGGGCGATTTGCAGGCTGATAGGCGCATCCTCCACGACGCGCAGGCGCCTTAGTTCATATACGACCGCGCCATCCGCCAACTCCAGCGCGGCTGCGACGTGGGCATGGGCCGGCTCCTGCGTGACTGAGATGACGCGCGTGACCAATGACCAACCGCGCTGGCGCATATCCTCGGTGGTCGAGACGAGCAGGGTCAGGTCCTGTTCGAACCGCCGGGCTGGCGCAAACGAGCCGACACCCTTCTGCCGGTAAATCCAGCCGTCGCGTTCCAGCTCGTCCAGTGCATGGCGCACGGTCGCCCGGCTTAACCCGTAGCGTTCTGCCAGCTCGTTCTCGGAGGGCAGCTGGAAGACCTCATGCCTGGCCTGCTGCGCCACGATCTGATGGCGCAGCAGTTCGGCAAGCTGCTCGTAGTAGGGGAGATGGCTGGATCTGTCGATCGTAGACATGGCGCCGCCTCACTATGACGGACTTACTCACTGTTAAACTTGTGTGCTTGTGCGTACAAGATAGCACTTCGGCCTATGCTTGTCAAGTGTCAAGACCAGCGTGAGTGTCCAACGTTACAAACCTGGTTCCTCGAAGGAACCGGGTTTGTAACGCTGGACAGTTGTGAACCAGCATGGTTCCCCAGTATCGAGGTGGCGGACATGGCGCTTACATGCTGCTCAGTAGGACACAGCCAAGCGGCGGCACCGTGACGGGCACGAGGTCGCCGTTGAATACCTGATCTTGCCCGGCCGATGTCCAGAGCCGGATGCTTGCGCCGAGCCGCGCGTCACGCACGTTCACCGGCTGCGCCTCAGTCGTCCAGTTGGTGAGCACAACGCCGTGGCGCCCATCAGGTGCGCGCCAGGCCGAGTCGAACACGGCAGGGATGCAATGGCTCTTCCCGTGCTCCGTCCACTCGATATTCCTCACACCGTCCACCTGCGCGGGCCGCAGCATCCGCCCGTACACCAGGAAGCCCTTGCCCGGCCCCCGACGCAGCGCCGTCACCGTGCGGATCATTTCGAGCGCGTCGTCGTTGCTGCCCACCTTCGGCTCCCACGGCGCCCAGTTGGCCGTATCCTTGTTCAGCAGCGTGCCGTCGCCGATCATCACCGCGCCGGGAATCTCGCCGTACACGCAGTTCGTTGCGTTCCGAATCGGCAGGTGGTAAGGCTCCGGTGAGTTCCCCATCATGCCCTGGATTACGATGCACTCGTGGAACAGGAACTGGTACAGCGGGATAAAGTCGCGGCCATAGCCCGGCGGGAACACCCGCATGTCGGTCTCCTGGAACAGCGGCAGGCAGCACTCGTTGACTCCTGCCTCTGCGGAGTTGATGACATCCGTCTCGCCCGCAGCACGCGCGGCCTGCTGGAACTCACCGATGATCTGTTCCATCCTGGCGAGCATCCATTTGCCCGGTATCGGCGGGTGTTCGTGATCGGCTGCAAAACAGGCGAAAGTCGTCGCGCCGCAGTTCTGGTCGAAGAACTGGATCGACTCCCATCCCCAACCGATCAGGCGCTTCACGAAGTCGACCGCAATCTCCCGCGTCATGTCGGTGCCGAGGCAGCAGGGGTGGCTCGGCCGCCAGCTTTGGTCCCAGTTTTCACGCCACATCGAGCCGTCGGCCTCCCGGCAGACGCTCCGGGCGCCCTCGCGCTGCTTGAAGTAGTCCCGGCCGTCGTAGCCGTTCCAGAGATGGCCGGTGACCCACCGCGAGCCATTGCAGAAGGAGCCGATGTGCCAGCCGCGCGCCCGCGCCTGGCGTGCCAGCTCGGTCGCGCCCTCGTCGCCCCCCACCGGGGGGAAACAGTCCGGGTACACCCACGACGCAGCCCGCTCCCATCCCATCAGGACCGCTACCACCGGCGCCTCGACGCGGTCGGAAACCTGTTGCAGCAGGGGGATGCACTTGTCAGGGTAGGGCAGGAACTCCTGGATCGGAAACACCGGTCCGTCGTCGAGAACGCCTTGCGGCCGGATGGTGATGTAGACCGGTGAGTCCAGCAGCCAGTCCGGCACGTCCTGCCGCTGGGAGAGCGGCACGGCCCATTTCTGCTGCAACGTCCAATCACGATACATGCCCGCTGCATCGTACCAATCGCCCGTGAAGCTGCGGAGCACCGTATCGTACTCGAGTGTGCGTGAGCCGTCCGTGGGCCAGTCGCCTACGTGCGAGACGCCCATACGGACGCCCGGATCGCGGTGCAGGGCGCGAAACCGCTTGACGTTGCCGGCGGTGTCATGGCACGCCAGGTAGAGCCCGCACCGGTCGTTATAGTAGGCCAGGAATTGCGCGAATTGGCTGCCGGGATAGTGATCGAGGTCGCCGTTGTGGCCGGCGAACTCCCACGCACGCCAGCTATCCGGCGTCAATTTCCGCGAGAGGTGGGTCTCCGGATCATCTGCGCGGATGAGCCGTCCGTTCCAGTAGGGCAGCAGAATCGCCTCGCTGCCCTGCGCGCCGCCGAGGTCGTAGGGGCAGACGATGAACGGATATTGCACGTCCACGATTTCCAGGCCCGCCCGGTTGTCCAGCCGGATGCCCCAATGGCTGCACGGATCATCTGGCGCCACGTCCACCGTGCATGTCACGGCAAGGTCTTGCCCGGCCAACCGGCGGAAGGACATCGTCACGGCTCGGCGCCCTCCATCCTGGGTGACCTCGACGGCCACTTCCTCCGCCTCAGTTGAGCCGAGCAGCCGATACTGCCGGTCTGCGTCGAGATAGCCGATCACGAAGACCGGATGATCGGGGCCCGGCGCGACAAACTCCTGATCGGGCGTGGCCTTGCTGCGCAGCGACACCAGCCGGCCTGTCGCCGCGTCAAAGATGAGGGTGTCCTGCGCGGTTGTGAGGGTGATGGATTCAGACATGTGAAGCTCCGATCCGGGGATATCTCCGAGTCGTCAGACCAGGGCGGCGCGCTCGCGGGCGATGCGCGCCACTTCGGCGCATTCTGCGGCGGTCATTCCTTCATCCGGGACGAGCAATACGATGGCCCGCAGGTCGTGCGCCCTGACGAAGTCGAAGACAAAGTCCACGTATTCGCGCACCGTATACCGGCGCAAGCAGTTGCATGTCACAAGCGAATGGTGTGCGAGGATGACGGCCCGGTTGCCGATCTCGGCCGCGACCCGTTCGAGCGACGTCTCGCTGACCCCGAAATTGACGCCGAGCAGGCCGCGTGTGCGCGCCAGCGCGGCTAGGTTGTGTTCCCAGTTGCCGCAGGAGTGGATGACCACCCCACCGAACTCGGCGGCCACGCGCTCGTTATACGGGACGCCGAATGTGGGATACAGCCGCCGCGAGATCACCGCGAGCAGGTCCTCGCTCAACGCCATCCCCTTCCCGGGTGGGAGCCAGACCGTCGGCATACAGTGGATGGGGATCAGGGTGTGATCGGACGCTTCCTCCAGCAGATGCATATAGGCGATGAAGTCGTCCGTCATGTGGTCGAGCAGGTGGTGGACCGCAGCCGGGTGATCGTACATCTCGACCATCAGCCGCTCGACACCGAGCATGTTCCCGGCCTGGTCCAGCGGTCCTTGCATATCCGGCATCTGGATCGCGATCCGGCCGGCGGTCGCGCGGCGGAAGAAGCGGATCAGTTCGAGAAACTCCGCCGCGACGCCCTGCCGTGTGAAATCGGGGTGGCGCAGTTCATACGCCTGTTCCGCAGACTCCAGGAGGGGCACCGGCCACAGGTGATCGGAGGAGAACTCTTCACGCGCGCCGTACGCGGTGGGGAGTAGCCCCTGGCGGCATCCCGGTGACAGGGAGGGGATGTAGTCATCGTCGATCGGTGCGCGGTGCAGGATGCCATCCAGCAGGTAGGTGAGTTGCTCATCGTGCGGGTAGCGGACCTCGGCGAGCGCGTTGCCGTCCACCCCGCTGTCATCCGGGACGCCGATGAAGATGAACGGGATCGCGTCCGATGGACGCTGCAGATCCCAGGTGGCGGCCAGCCGGGCCCGGGACCGCGCGATGCGCTCCGGCGGGTATCGGCGCTCGATTTCTGCCACGGCACGGAGGTGCTTATCGTGCATCTTGCCTCCAAGACCCTTCAGAGGTTATTGCGCTTCAGCCTGGCGGGCCTTCAGAATGTCCACCTTCGGCCCCGCAACCAGCGCTGCAAAGCGTTGCGCATTGGCACGAATCTTCTCTAGCACCTCGGGGCGGAACATCGCCATCCAGTCAGCCGGCACCGAGCTGCTGCCCCGCAGCGTGCCTGCCAGCATGGCCGCCCGGCCGGAGATGGTGTCGCTATCGCGGCCTATGTTCGTGCCGCCGATGGCCGCCTGCCGCACGTCGCCGCCGGATACCAGGAACATCGCCAGCGAGAAGCCCCACAGTTCGAGCGGGTCGATCGGATGATAGAGCAGGCACCGCGTATAGAGCTCCTCGCGCACGGCCATCACGTCGTTGTATTTTTCGGCAACTTCCAGGCAGGCTTCGAGATACTCGCGGAAAGTGCGGAAGGGCCGGTCGTCGAAGGTGTGCAGCGGGCCATCCGGCGCCGTGTCGAGCGCCGCCTGGCAGACGCTGTCGACCGTGGCCTCCGGCCGCAAGGCCTCCGCTACGGTAGCCGCCAGGTTGGCTGCTGCCTGCATATCCAACCCCCGCTGGTACATATACGAGATGGCGGTGGCATCCATGGAGGCATAGGCCGGGTCGGCGATGTTGTAGATGCCGACCGGCTCCATGCACATGACCGTCGATCCCGTGACGACCGACCAATGCCCGGTGATGCGTGGGTCCCAGCCCTGGCAGATGAGATCATAGGCCCGCCCCATGCAGAGCGGGAAGAAATGATTGCGGTTGAGGTTTTCTTTCCACATCGCGCCGAAATGCCGGGCCATTACCGGTTGGCCCGCGCGCGCCAGGTAGGTCTCCGTCAGCAGCATGGCCATCTGGTTGTCATCTTCGCGTTCGAGCCGCCGTGGATCCAGGATCGTCTGGACACCTCCCGGATATTTCTCGTCGATCTCCCAGTACATCATCGACTCGACTGGCGATCCCATGGCGTTGCCAATGGCCCCGGCGAGGATGTTGCCGTAGATCTTATCCTCCAGCAGCGTGAGGCCGTTCGGACTGGGCTCTTGGAGTTCATCGATGACGGTGAGGATGCGCGCTTCATCCTGCACGCGCCGGGCTGCGACCTCGGTCAGGCCGTACCAGGGTTCGGCGAGCGGTTCACCCCAGGCGCGCCATTCAGCAGGGAATATCTCCGGCCCATAGAGCGCGCCCGCCAGCGCGCCGGCCAGAGCCGGTGACACGACGTGCCCCTTGTTGATCCAGCCCGTTTCATCGGGGATGGGCAAGAGGACGAGCGCCAGGAGCATCTGGGGACGTGCGGCGAAGTGCTTCAGGAGCGGGAGAACGAATCGCAGCGGGTTGTACTCGATCCAGCCCATGTCGTTCGGCCCGCTGCCTGAGGTCCGGCCGCCGGTGGACAGCCACCACTTGACGAATCCTGCCTCGTCGGAGTCAGCGTGCCCTTCGGCTCGCCGCACAGGGTTGTTGAGCGAGTAGAAAACTTCCTTATTGTTACGGTGTGCGAGCTTCAGGACGGTCTCGATCACCTTGTCCTCGGTGGCGCCGCTGTCCAGCGCAGCGGCGACCGCTGCCGCACTGAGCGCGGCCCAGTCGGCGCCCAGACGGTCCTGTGCAACGCTCGCCAACTCGACCCCATCCAGGTACGCCCGTTCGGGATCGGCGAAATAGAAGATGCCCACCGCGGGCATTGCGCCCGCGATCAGTCCAGACGGCGCGGCGAGCATCCCGCTCAACCGTGCGTGCATCCCTTCCTTCAGCAACTCCTGAACAGAATGGAGGGCATCGTACGCAAAGGATGGGTCTGCGATGCCGGCATCGGTCTTGAGCATCTCGCCGAATTCCTCCGGCGTGACGCGACCTCCCTTCTCGAGATAGGCTCGCACGCCCAGATCGATCAGGGGGCGTGCTTTGGCATACCAGGTGCGATTGGGGGTCAGCCGGCACTCACCGGCCGGCGCCAGCTCGAGTTGGTCGATGTGCTGTGGGTCGGCAAGCGTGAAGCGTTCGGGGTGAACAATGCGAGCGAGTGCAAGCTCCGCACCGATGGCTGCGCCGAGAAGGCAGCCTCGAATGCGTTGGTCCAGGTTGTGGTTGCTCATCTTCTCTCCGTGCTTTCATAAAGTCCCAGAGTGGCGCCCTGCTCCATCTGGAGCAGGGAACCGGTCGGAGCCGTCGAGCATACTTATGGGAGCAGCAAGAAGGTGGTCGAAGCAGGTCCTGTTTACTTGTGCGTACAAGATAGCACCAAGACGGGGGTTTGTCAAACGGAGCGCGAAGGCTTGGAATCAGCGAGTGCGTCTTATTTAAGGACAAGTTGGCTCTCCGGTCTGGAGAGCCAACTTGGACCAGCCAGGCAGAGGATGCCTGTCCGGGGGATACTACTTGAGCGACACCCAGGACTGGGTGTGTGCGCCGCGGTAAAGTGCTTCCATCACCTCGCTGCGCAGGGCGGCCTCGCACGCCGTGACCAGCGGAACGTCGTGTCCATTGAGCGCGTCGAGGAACAGCTCGAACGCATGCGGCCAGGCCGGGGGCAGATCTTCCCACGGCTGCTGCCCATCCGCACCGGGTACATGGCTGCTCTGGAAGAAGAGCTTGCCATTGGCAAGGTAGGCGTGGCCCTCGGTCCCGCTGATGAGCAGACGGACGGGGTGGGCGATGTCCACCCAGCCGGCAGCCAGGCTGCCCACCACGCCGCCCCCGAACTTCAGCAGCCCTTCGCCGTATTCATCACAGTCGCCATAGCGGCCCGTTGCCATGCCGACCGCCGCGGTGACCGCAGTGACAGCCGGCGCGCCCGCGGCAGCCTCCATCAGCCAGAGCATGATATCAAGGGAGTGCGTGCCCAGGTCGCCGAAGCCGCCGATGCCGGCCTGCGCGGGGTCAGCCATCCAGCGGTACTCGGTGTCGAAGTAGCCGCGCAGCGAACCGGCGTGGCAGTTGGTGTGGCGGATGCGGCTGAGCGTGCCGAAGCTGCCCGCGGCCATCTGCTTGCGCAGGAACTGGTGTACCGGCTCCCCGCGCATGAAGTAGCCCGTCTGGAAGAGCACGCCAGCCGCCTCGATGGCGTCGGCCATGCGGTGCGCATCTCCCGCGCCCATGCCCAACGGCTTCTCGACGAAGAGGTGCTTGCCCGCCTGGGCCGCGGCGAGCACCAGGGACTCGTGCCGGTCCGTCTCCGAGCAGACAATGACGCCTGAGATCGTCGGGTCGGACCACACCGCATCCACGTCAGCGACGGTCTGTGTGCCCAGCGCTTCGGCCTGCACCTGGGCGCGGGCCGGTTGATGATCCCAGACGTACTTGACATGCACATCGGCCCGCGCGTTCAGCCGCTTGACGAAGCCGGGCGTGTGGATGTGCGCGCAGCCAACCAATGCCAGTTCGATCATGATATTCCTTTCCATGCCTCTTGTACGCAGGCGCTAAAGCGCCGACTACGAACGAAGTGGTTTGTAGTGGGCGCTTTAGCGCCTTGTAGTTGGCGAGGCGTTGATGTCTGCTAGCGATCGCCGCCCAGCCGCACCTCGCCGCCGGTCTGCTGGCTGCGGTAGATGCCGTCCAGGATGGTCATCACCTGGAGCGATTGCTCTGCGGGCACGGGCGATGGCGCACCGTCTACGATGGCCTGCGCGAACTCGACGCATTCCAGCGCATGGGGCTCCATCGTGTCCGCGGTCAACTTGAGCGTCTTGTTGTACTGCTGCCGCGTGGCGAGATTGGACTCGTACACCTCGCACTTGGGCCAGTGGCAGCCCGCGCGCGTGCCGTAGAGCCACATCTGCATGTCCTCGCCCGGCGTGTCGTGGTGCAGCAGCCAGCTCACTTCGAGGACCAGAGTTGCACCGTTGGCAAAGCGCACGAACGCCGCGGCGAAATCTTCCACGTTGTACTCCGGCGGAATCAGGCCGCCGCCGGCCCACGCGGTGAACATGCCCGGCTGGTGGGCCAGCTCAGCGCGCGCCACGCCCGTGACCGAGACAGGTTCCGGGTTGCCCATGAACCAGAGCGTCAGGTCGAGGATGTGGACGCCGATGTCGATGGTCGGGCCGCCGCCGCTGTGTTCCTTGAGAATGAAGCCGGGGCGGGTCGGCGCGATGTAGCGGCGGAGCATCCATGAGCGTGCGTGGTAAACGTCGCCCAGCACGCCCGTCCCGATCTCAGCCTTCATCGCCTTGCTCGAGCCGCGGAAGCGGAAGTGCTGCGCGGTCATCAGCATCTTGCCCGACCGGTCGCGCGCCTCGATCATCTTGCAGATTTCCGCCGGCGTGGGGGCCAGCGGCTTCTCGCAGATGACGTGCTTGCCCGCATCCAGCGCGGCAATCGCCAGCTCTGCATGATACATGTTGGGCGTGCAGATGTCGATGATGTCGATGTCCGGGTCGCTGATGATTTCTTCGGCGTGGGTGGTGACCCGGCCGATCTTGAAGTCCTCGCCGAACTTGATGACCGCGGGCTCGTAGACGTCTGCCGCGGCCACCACTTCCGTGTGCGGTGAGGCGGCCCAGCCCGGCATGTGCGTACGGGAGATGCCGCCTGTGCCGATGATGGCGACTTTCATTGTGCGAGACATGAATCCTCCGAGATGTGATGATTGCGTCCAGGTTAGCGGGCGAAGACCTCCGCCCAGTAGCGGGCCACCTGCCCCTGCAGCGCGGCCAGGTCGTCCACCGCACGCAGGTCGCCGTCGTTAAGCCGGAGCATAGCCGCGCCCTCCGGCTCACACAGCGCGTCGTGGCCGGGCATCAGCTCCGCCAGCACGAAGTGCGCGTACTTGACGAGCCGGAAGGGACCGTGAGCGCGCGGGTACTCGCCCGGAATGTCCTCGACGGCAACCGAGTAGAGGTCGGTAATGCTGCTCGTGAGATCGGGCAAAGCGGCCGAGGGTGCGAAGGCCAGCGTGTAGTACCAGCCGAACAGCCCGCGGTGGCAGCCGTGCGCATCGCTGACGCCGACGATGGGGATGCGCCGTCCGCGGGCGACTTCTGCATAGTAGCGGGCCACCTGCAGCCCGTTGGACCACATCTCATGCGGCCAGTACCCGCCGATGACTTCCAGCGCATCGTACGGCTGTCGTTCCAGCAGGACATCCACGAGGGCTTCCGGGATGGCATAGCTCTGGTTCGAGAACCAGTACGGGTGGCAGAAAATGCTCAGGCCCCCGGCCTCGCGAATCTTGGCGAAGACCCACTCAGATGACGCGACCATGAAGGGGTTGAGCGACGACGGCAGCGGCGGCAATTGCGCCTGCCGCGCGGCCACTACGCGTTCATACGTCGCGCGGTCTGCGAACAGCTCATTGACGCTGAACCGGCCGCCGAAGTTGACGATGTGGATGGGGTTGCCCGGCGCATGGACCTCTTCGCCCGGATAGAGCGCGAGGTCGACCGGCGCGGCGGCGAATGCGGCAATGGCCTCCAGCGACGGGGCATACTGGTGGTGATCGGTCAGCGCGACGAAGTCCAGCCCGATCTGGCGGCAGCGCGCCGCGACGTACGCGGGCGGCTCGCGGCCGTCGGAGCGGTTCGAGTGGATGTGCAGGTCGCCCTTGTAAGGTGTGCGGTCGAACAGGTCCGCCGTGACCGCGTACAGCGAGACGCGGCCCAGGCTGCGCACCATGTCGCCGTCCATCTGCTCGACCGCCAGGAGATGCTCTTCTTCCTGGTCGGCGGTCAGGGTGCAGACCAGCGCGCCGTCTTCCACGCGGGCGGGCATGGCGCGGCCCGGCCACGGCCATGTCGCGCTGTCCAGGTGCGCGGTTGGGTAGTGGGCGACGCGATAGGTCGCAGCGGGGTCGAACTGCGCGGCCGGGTCGGCCGGCCGGATGCGGATCTCCGCGGGCCGGCCGACGAGGATCACGCGCGGGGTTGCTTGCAGGGTGGGCGAGGTTTTGGAACCCAGCATGTTACGCCACCGCTTGCAGCACTTGTGGCGGGTCCATCTCGGCGTTCATCTGCACGAGCCGCGCTGCACCTGCGATGCCCGGCGGGACGCTGCGTCCCACGGCGGTGTAGAATTCGTTGCGCGCACGCCGCGTGGGCATGTGCGCCTGGGCCCACGCGCTCTGGTAGCCCATCCCGAGATGCCGCTGCATGGCCGTGTGGCCGTAGATGAAGAACGCGCCTTCGAGCATGATGTCGCGCACAGGCGCCATCTCCGGTACGTTGAAGTCATCCACCAGCTTATTGCCGGGGCTGTTCATCTCCGTGCCGACGTTGATGGGCAGGTCCAGGTCGCGACACAGCTGCACGAACTCGTGGAGCTTGCGTACCTTAAGCTCGCGCGTTGGCGGGTCCGCGATGTTCCAGTTGCGGTCGGGGATGATGTTCGCGGCGGCCGCGCCCTTCGCGATGAGCAGCGCCATCAATTCCTCGATGTCCTGCTCGCCCGCGGATGTGCCGTCTAGCCAGGTTGCCGTGGGCAGCGCGCCGCACGCGATGATGAAGCGGTGGAACTCCTCGACCGTGGGGAAGGACTCCGGCGTGGGGGTGACATAACCCACACCGCCCTTCTTCATCAGCTTCCCGCGGACGAGGTTGGAGAACTTCGCGTAATCTCCGAGCATGCCCTCGACCTGCGCCAGTGGTGTGCCGAGCTTATCCGCCCAGAACGCAGCGCGGTCCGCCAGGTCAGGGAAGCGATCTGCGGCAGCCTGGATGTACGCGGCGAGCATGTGGCGCTCGGTGGCATTGCCCGCGGGGGTCAGCGGCAGGACATCGGTCTCGTAGTCCAGGGCGACGGGTGCGAGGTGCGCGTTCACCCGTTCAAGCATGGCGCGGTTGCGCCGCTCCGCGCGGCTGCGCATCGAGGCCAGGATGGGCGCAACCTCGGGCGGAACCTGCCCGGTGACGAAGCCGATGCCCATGTGGTAGGAGACGCCCGGCTCGCCCGGTGAGTTGATCTCGCGTGTCGCGAACTCGGGGATGAAGACGCGCGTCTCGATGCCCGCGCTCCCGCGCACGCCTGCGACATCGCACGCGGCAAGGAACTCATCCACCGCGTCCAGCACGTCGAAGTCCACGATGCCCGCGGCCAGGAAGCCCCGCGCGCGCGCCAGCCATGCCAGCGAGGTGGGCGAGTGACCGTACGCGTTGAACGAGAAGAAGGTGTGGCAGTGCATGTTGACGATGGGATGTTGGTCTGCCTGCCCGAATTCTCCCCGTTCGGCCCGCGCGACCAGCTCGGCCAGCGCCGCGCGCCGCGTCTCCGGGTCGAAGCTGTTGAGTGCTTGCTGCAAATCTGTCATATTATTTTCCAACCAGCGTGACAAACCGCCCATACGCATCGTTCCACGCAGCCGTCTCCTGCGCCTCGAACGTCTCCGTCGGGAAGGAGCGGCGGACGAGGTCGCGGCCCTCGGCCAGCGAGCTGATGTCACCGACCGCGAGCATCTGCATGAGCAGGTTGCCGATCGCGGTTGCTTCGATGGGCCCGGCGACGACGGGCCGGCCCGCCGCATTCGCCGCGAACTGGTTGAGCAGGCGGTTCTGGGTGCCGCCGCCGACGATGTGGAGCACACCTACGCGTTTGCCGGTCAGTGTCTCCAGCATTTCGGTGACGTTGCGGTACTTCAGCGCGAGGCTCTCGAACACGACGCGCGCCACCGTCCCGTTGTCCTGCGGCACAGGTTGGCCCGTCCGCTCGCAGTAGGCGCGAATACGGCCGGGCATGTCGCCGGGCCGCGCAAAGTCCGGCGCGTCCACATCCACGAACGCGGTGAACGCGGGCGCGGCCGCTGCAAGCCGGACGATCTCATCCCACGAGAGCCGCTGCCCGGCCTGCTGCCAGTTCCGCCGGCACTCCTGGATGAGCCACAGGCCGGTGATGTTCTTGAGCAGCCGGATGGTGTCGCAGACGCCGCCCTCGTTGGTGAAATTGAGCGCGAGTGCGGTCTCGTTGACGACCGGCTGCGGCGTCTCGACGCCGATCAGCGACCAGGTGCCGGAACTGAGGTACGCATAGTCATGGCCTTCCGCTGGCACCGCGGCCACCGCGGATGCGGTGTCATGCGTGCCGGGCGCGACGAGCTTGACGCCCCGCGCGCCGGTTTCCTCAGCGACCCATGGCAGCAGCTCGCCCAACACGGTCCCTGGCGGGACGATCTCCTGGCTGAAGATGTGCGTGGGGATACCGAGGCGTTCGAGCAGGCCCGTCGCCCAGGTGCGCGTGAACGGGTCGAGCGCCTGGCTGGTGCTGGCAATCGTGTACTCGTTGACCTTGCGGCCCCCCAGCCAGAAGTTCAGCAGATCGGGCACGAACAGCAGGGTCTTCGCGGCGTCCAGCGCCGGCTCGCGGCGCACGGACGCGGCATAGAGCTGCACGAGCGAGTTCAGGTCCATGAACTGGATGCCCGTCGCGCCAAAGACCTCGGCCTTCGGCACGCGGCGGAACATCTCGTCCAGCATCCCTTCCGTGCGGCTGTCGCGATAGTGGAACGGGTTGCCCAGCAGTCGGTCCTGGCCGTCGAGCAGCGCGTAGTCCACGCCCCAGGTGTCCAGCCCGACGCCGGACAGCTCAGGGCCGCAAGCGGCGACCGCCTTGGCGATGCCCTGCTTGATCTGTGCAAAGAGGTCCAGGATATCCCAGTGCAGATCGAAGCCGCCTGCCACGGGTACCTGCACGGGGCCGTTGGCAAAGCGGTGCACTTCTTCCAGTGTGAGCCGGCTGCCGTCGAACCGCCCGATAATGGCGCGGCCGCCGGATGCACCGAGGTCCAGCGCCACGTAGTTGCGCGTCATGGTCATGAATGGCCCTCCGTAACGAGTAACGAGTAACGAGTAAACCCCGTGTGCCGTTGGATTACTCGTCACTCATTACTCGTTTCTAATCCCTACAGCTTCTTGCCCAACATCAACTTCGCATTGTTCTCGCCGCCGTTGGCCGCGTAGATGAGCGGCAGCGGGCGGTCAACGCCTTCGATGTACGCAGGTCGGGCGGCCCAGTTCGCCTGCGAGAGGACGCAGTTCAGGTCCATCCAGTATTCCAGCCGCGCGGGGGTGAGCCCCTGCACCATGTGGAAGTGGTTGGCGGGCGGCAGGTGCTTGTATTCGCTCATCGTCGCATACTTCGGCACGACGAAGGTGTGCGGCCATTCGGCGGTTGTAAGCTGGCAGACTGCCGATGCCATCGGCTCCGGAATCTCGGCCGTCGCGGCCTCATCCCAACTCAGGCTGAACATACCGGCCAGGTCGCTGTAGGTGAGGCGACCCGCAATGCCTTCCAGTCCGCCAGGGGAGACGAACGTTACGGAGTTGCCGAGGCCGGGGAAGTAGCCCGGATCGGCCTGCGGCATGCTGACGCCCGCCATGATTTCCGCGATGCTGGCGCCGGGCGCTGCGGCCCAGTCGAGCGATGCAGAGCCGGAATTGTCGCCGTCGACAAAGCCCTTTTGTGCCCACGCAGCATCCTGCGGCAGCGTGTAGCCGATGCGGTCGGCCAGTGTCTTGACCTCCCAGGGCTCCCACACCTTGCGGAAGTCCATGAAGAGCGGCGGTTGGCCGCCTGTCAGCGCGGAGAAGAACAGCATGGTCAGCAGGCCCTGCACGTCGGCTTCGGTGGCGAACGGGGTGGGCACCTTGCGGCCGTTGTGGTCGAAGGTCGAGTTGAAGAATGACTCCATCGCGTCGGCCACAGGCAAGGGGATGCCGCGCGGATCGGAGCCCCATTCGAGTTGGCTCATAAACCCGCCGCCGACCGCGTTGAGGTCGCGCAGCAAGTCGCGAGCGATGAGGTACAGTGCGAGGCTCTGGTCAAAGCGGCCCGACTGCGCATCATCCTTGATATCCAGCCGGTCGCCCAGGTGGTCGCTGATGAAGGCGCGCAGCGCTTTGAGTTCCTCTGCGTTGTACGCTTTCTTGTTGAGCATGTCGGCCAGGAGCTTCATGTCGAGCCGGGTGATTTCGATGCCGAACTGCCGGCGGGTTGGGATGATGTGCGCCAGCGCGGTTTCCATGCCCATGCTATCGTGCCCGAAGATGACGACCCGGCGGCCCTTCAGCGCCTGGGTTGCCAGCGCAGCCTGCGCCCAGTCCACCAGCGCCTGGGCGGTGCCCTCGGTCATCTGCGGATCGAGGCCGGTGTCGGGCCAGGAGCCGACGTTCAGGTGCGACATCTTGCCGTACTGCATCACTGCGCCGTTAATTGCGTGGGCGAACACGACGCCGGGCTTGGGGCCGCTGTTGCCACAGGTGAAGTTAATCGGCGTGTCCTTCGGGAACTGCTGGAGCAGCGAGATGACGCTCAACTGCGGAAAAGCCCAGGTGTCCGGTGCACAGACGAGCACTTTGACGCCGGCATCCTGGAACTGCTTGGCGACAATATCGGCCTGGGCTTCGCCGTCCACCAGGATGGGGGCCCAGACGACTTTTGCGGGCGTGCCGTCAGGCAACTTGACGCGGTCGGCCAGAGCACTCGCCACCATCTTGCAGATGTTTCGGCAGCGTTGGCGGCTCGGCTCATCGATGCGGGGGTCACCGGCAACGAAGACCCCGATCGCGGGCACATTACGCTCGAACTTCTCGACCGACTCAGACAGTGCAACTGCATTTCCCATGAAAGTGCCTCCTCAGGACTACTATAGATTACCCCTTCATCGCGCCCGATGCGAGACCCTGGACGAGCTGGCGCTGCACGAGGGCGACGAAGATGATCGACGGTATCAACATCATCACCGACATGGCGGTCATGCCGCGCCAGTCGGTGACGAACGAACCTGTGAATTCGTAAAGGGCCGGGGGGAACGTGCGCGATGCGGGGGTGCGCGTGATGACCGATGCCAGCGCGAACTCGTTCCAGCAGGTCAGAAAGGCGAAGATGCCGCTGGCCGCAACGCCGGGCAATGCCAGGGGCAGGTCCACGCGGACGAGAGCGCCCCAGCGCGAGCACCCGTCGATGACTGCGGCCTCCGATAGCTCTTCGGGGATGGCGCGGAAAAAGCCATCCATCAGCCACGCGGTGAACGGGATGTTGAGCGCAGTATACGCCACAATCATGCCAATGAGTTTATCGGAGAGCCCCAGCCGCGCGAACAGGATGAACAGCGGCAGGCTGAGTGCGACGCCAGGCACCGCGCGCATCAACATCATGGACAGAAAGACGCCGTTCTTGCCCCGGAAGCGGAAGCGGGCGAAGACATAGCCGGCGAGCACGCCCAGGATGAGCGAGAAGAACGTGCTGGTCAGGGCAATGACCGCGGAGTTGCCGGCGTAACGCTCGAACGGAATCTGCGACCCCATGCCGAACGCACCTTCCGGTACGGGCATGCCGAGCAGGATTTTGTAGGAGTCGAAGTCCAGGCGCGCAGGAATCCACACCGGCGGCCGCGAGTTGATCTCGATGTTGGGCCGGATGGAGGTCAACACGATCCACACGACCGGCAGGAAGAAGAGCAGGATGATGAAATACAGCAGGATGTCACGCGCCGTGTCGGTCCAGTAGCGGCGGCGGCCGGCCCGGTCACGTACCTGCGGTTGTGCAAGCGCGCCTCTCATCGTTGTCCCTCCCAGCGGCTCTTCAGGACGTTCCGGAACAGGTACCACGTGAACAGGAAGCTGATGATGACGGTCACGTACGACATGGCGCTGCCGAGGGCGAAATTGTGCCCGGAGAATGACAGGCGGTAGACGTAGGTCCAGATGAGCTCAGTGCGGTTGCCCGGTCCACCGTCGGTCATGATGCGGACGACATCGTACACGCGTGCCAGGTCCAGTGAGCGGATCGCCATCGCCGTGTAGACGAACGGCATAATCATCGGCAGGGTCAACATGCGGAACTTCTGCCAGCCGGACGCGCCGTCTACCTCGGCGGCCTCGAATGGCTCGACGGGCAAGGAAAGGATGCCTGCCTCCAGGATGATGACCATAAAGGGCGTGCTCATCCAGATTTCGGCCACCAGCAGCGCGATGAAGCCGAGAGGCACGTCGACCAGCCAGGGAATGATCTGGGGCCGGCCGGTCAGGCTGAACAGAATGTTGTTGACCAGCCCGACCTGGTCGTTGAAGGCCCACTTGAACATGAAGCCGACCAGGATGGGCGCAAACATCATCGGCATCATGATGATGGTGCGCAGTGCGCCGCGGCCGCGGATGGCCTTGGCCATGAGCTGTGCGATGCCGAGGCCGATGATGAATTCCAGGTTGACGGCCAGCGTCATGAAGAGCACGGTGCGGCCAAACGCCTGCCAGAAGATCGGGTCCTGCGCCAGGGCAAGATAGTTTTCCAGCCCGACAAAGTGAAAGTTGCGCGCGGTGGTGAGCGTGTAGTTCGTAAAGCTCAGGTACAGGGAATAGAGCATCGGGAACCCGATCACTGCCAGCAGCACGGCGAGGCCGGGGAGCAGGAGCGCAAGCGGCAGCAAGCGGCTCTCTGCCGAGCCCGTGCGGCGGGTCCGGGTTGTCTGTGTGTTCCTGGTCAGGGTCTGTGCGGTCATGAATCCTCCGGAGCGACGGATTCCCGATGCTGGGTGCTGGTCTGTCGTACGCAGCACGCTGCGCACGACAGACCAGCACATTACGGTTTAGTAGTAACCGGCGTCTTCCATCAGTTTCCGCACCTGCACGACTGCATCATCCAGGCCAGCCTTCGGCTCCACGTCGCCCAGGATGATCTTCTGCATGATGGGGTAGAAGACGTTCGACATCGGCAGCCACTCAGCGATGAGGGGCGGGGTCTTCAGGTCTTCCTGCGCGGCGAGCAGCACCAGGTCCAGCCGCTTCTTGTCGAGCGGCACGCCCGATCCCGCCGCCTTCTCGATCACGCTGTCGAAGACGCTCTGGCGCGCGACGAGCAGGCCGGTCTCCGACTCGATGGTCAGGCTCTCGGGGCTGGTCAGGTGTTTGATGAGGGAGACGGCCGCCTCCTTCTGCTGGCTGGCCTTGGTCACGGAGAAGCCGTGCGCGCCGGCCCAGCCGCCATGGATGCCGCCGTCGCCCATCGGCTGCCGCTCGTAGTCGAACTTGCCCGCGACCTGGCTGCTGGCCGGGTCCTGGAAGTAGCCGTACCAGCCGGGCCACTCGGTGTAGAGGGCGATGGTGCCGTTGGCGAAGTTCTTGGCGACATCGTCCCACACGAAGTTGGTCATGCCGGGCGGCATGGCCTTTGCCTTGTAGAGGTCCGCGAACATGGTCGCGGCCTTGACGCCGGCCGCACTGTTGAAGGTCGGCTCCCACTTATCATCGAAGAGCGAGCCGCCCTCTGCTGTGAACACTTCGTAGAACCTGCCGGTCAGGGCCTCTTCTTTGCCTGCAAACTGCGTGCCGTAGATGCCCTTGGCCGGGTCGGTGAACTTGATCGCCGTTTCCTTGAACTCATCCCAGGTCGCCGGCGCGGTCAGGCCCTCCAGGTCGGTCCGGAACTGCATCAGCGAGATGTCGTAGTGCCGCGGAATCAGCCACAGCTTGCCGTCCCGCCGGCCTGCATTCACCAATCTGGGGATAAAGTCGGCCAACTCATCGGCCGTGAAGTAGCCGTCGAGCGGCTCCAGCCCGTCCGCCTTGACATATTGCGAGAAGAAGCTGGTGTGGTCCCAGCACACATCGTAGTCAACCGTGCCCGCCGCGAAGTCCTGCACCAGGCGCTTATCGGTCTCGAAGCCGTTGCCCTTGAAGACAATTTCGACCTTGGCGCCGTTCGCCTCTTCCCATGCGGGGATGGTCGTGTACAACTGCTCGTAGTTGCCGCCGCTGATGGCGTGCATCTTGACGGTGACGCCGGCAAAGCCGCCTGCGGCTGCGGGGGCCTGGACAGGCGCGCTCTCGGCCGGTTTCTCCTCCGCGGGGGCCGCGGCTGGGGCGGGCGTTGCGGCGGGCGGGGCGCAGCCGGCGAGGGCAGCGCCGCCCGCGGCCAGGCTCGCGAACTTCAGAAAGCTGCGTCGGGAAATTCTCTCAGCCATTTTGGGACTCTCCTTGGTATGAGCGTACGGATTACGGCCACGATTGGCCATCACGATGGGAACGATGTGGCAGTGTTGGCTGTTGTTGCCGATGCGCTTGTTGCATGTCTTGCGCACCACCTCCTTCCTGATCCGTTCAGCCCAGGTCCGGCAAGTCATACTCTCCCAATTGCAGCGGGTACTTGCCATACTCGCGCACGAGATTCACCACGTACTCGTACCGCTCGCCGGTCACGTTGCTCGGGACGGAGTGGTCGGATTGCACGATGTAGCCGCCGCCCTTGGCTGCGTTGAGCTTGGTGAGGACCATCGTCTTGAGCTCATCCAGCGTGCCGTTGGCCCAGGTCAGCACGTCCAGGTTGCCGCAGAAGGCCATGCGATGGCCGTAGCGCCGGCGCAGATCTACGACATCCAGCCCAGCCTTCGCCTCCAGCGGATTGTACGCATCGATGCCGGTCTCGATGTAGTCCTCGAAGATCCGGTTGACGTTGCCGCAGCCGTGATAAATGACCGGGATGCCCGCGTCGTGGCACACCCGGGTGATCTCCGTCACGACCGGCTTGAAGTACTTGCGCCAGTAGCGCGGGGAGAAGAAGACGTCCTTGCGGTACGCCACGTCGCCCCAGACGACCATGCCGTCGATCAAGCCATCCGCGGCCTTGATCTGGGCCTTCGTCAGCTCGATGCAGAATTCACCGAGCCGCTCGATGAACCGGCCCAGTTCGTCGGGATAGAGCCCGATCCACAGCATGACGTTCTCTGACCCGATGATGCGCCACAGCGTCTCATGGACTTCACAGACGCTGCCGTAGACCGGGATGTCCGGGTGCAGCGACTTCACGGTCTCGATCCACGGCGGGGAGTTGCGCGCAAAGCCGTCGCCGACGCCTGCGAGCTGGTTGTCGCCGGCCGCGAACCAGCGCCGGTCGTCCCACGGGTCGTCGAACTGGAATGCGGCCACCTTTTCCATGGTGTCCGTCTCGAAGTGCAGGAATGCGGGCATGGGGTCGGCCAGCTTCTTGCGGATGACCGCCTCGAAGCCCGTGCGCACCACGACCTCGTTCTCGTCCTCGCGCAGCACCTCGAACCGCTTGATGTGCGGGTCAAGATTCGGGATCGTCACCGTCCAGTCGAGATCATAGTACTTGTAGATGTCCGTGTCTGCGGGCAGTCCCAGGTCTGCCCGCCAGCGTTCGAGGAAGCTGCCCCAGTAGAAGTCGCTGATGGGCACCCGGTCGGCCTCTTCGTGCCGGAGCGTCTTGTTCATCCGATCGAGCTTGGCCAGGCAGTTGGCGGTGCGGACGGTGGTTGTTGTGCTCATGGTGCGTTACTCCGTTTCGTAATGAGTAAGGAGTAACGAGTAATGAGTAAAGAGTGAGGCGGCGATGCGCCTTTCGTCCTTACTCGTTACTCCTTACGCTTTACTCGTTACCCCTTGCTCATCAATCGAGATGAAACACTTCCTCCATATTCGCCCACCACTCGCCTTCGGCGCGGTTGGCGACCGGCTGCTGCATGGGCATCATGACATCCCACCACTTCTGTGTAAGCGGGTCGGCGGCCATCTTTGCCATGTCCGCCGCGTAGTCGTCGCCCACGTACTCGAAGTAGGCGAACAGCAGCCCGTCCTTGTGGAAAATGGAGTAGTTGCGGATGTTGCACTGGGTAATCATGTCGAGGATGCCGGGCCACACCGCAGCATGGTACTGCTTGTACTCCTCGAACTTCTCCGGCTTGACGCCGATGATCTGGCCGATGCGCTGCATGGGAAGAACCTCCTGGTTGACGAGTGACGGACTGATAATGTGTTGGGCGGAATGAGTAACGAGTAAATAGAAATTACTGGTTACTCGTTACTCATTACTCGTTATGCCTTACGTTCTCACTCATACCACCCACATTCCTTGATCGTCTCGTACATGACGATGACGTTTTCGACCGGTGTTTCGGGCAGCAGGTAATCGTGGCTGGGGGAGGCGATGAAGCCGCCGCCCGGCATCATGACGTTGAGCGTGTCGATGGTCAGCTGCCGCGCAGCTTCGCGCGTCCCTTCGATGAGCGCCTGGCTGTCGATGCAGCCCATGAAGGTCAGCTGGCTGCCGAAGTCGGCCTTGAGGCCGGGCAGGCTCATGCCGGTGCAGTAGGGCTGGACGGACTGCACGCCGTCCAGCCCAATGGCGATTAGATCGGGCAGGAAGTGGCGGATCGCGCCGTCGCAGTGCAGGATGACGAGCTTGCCGAACTCGTGGCCCAGGTTCACGAAGCGCGCAAGCTGGGGCAGGATGAAGCGTTGGAACATCTTCGGGCTGACCATCGGGCCGGTCTGCGCGCCGAGGTCGTTGCCGATGAAGAAGATGTCGATGGCGTCGCCGCTGGCCTCGAAGATGCGGCGGCTGACGTCCAGGTAGTAGTCCGCGCAGTGGCGGAATACCGCCTCCGCAGCCTCCGGATGGTCGTGCATCAGGAAGATGAGGCCGTCGAAGTCGACCAGGTCGATCGCGTCGTGCCAGAAGGGCGACCAGTCGCCGCCGAGGATGGCATACTCGCGATCATACTGCAGCGCATCCGCGCGCACCTGGGAGGGGTCCATCCACTCCGGGTCCGGCCAGGGGTAGGCGTCCACCTCAGCGACGGTCGTTGCGTGCCGCAGCGGCGCGGTGAGGGGCATCCCATAGCCGTAGCCATAGCGCTCCACGCCGAAGGGCGTGCGATAAGTGGCCTCCGGGTACGTCAGGTTCTTGGTCGGGTGTGCGTGGTCCGGGCCCGCGTAGCGCGCATAGACGCGGCGGAAATCGTCGCCCAGGTAGACGAGCAGGCTTTCATCGTCGGGTAGGCCAAGATACTGGCGGGCCAGCGCCTTCCATTCGGGAGATGCGCCCAGCCAGCACGGCGTCCGATCCGGCTCGCGGTGTGTGCAGGCGGTCAGGACACGCTCGCGGGAGGAAAGTCTCTTGGTCATTTCCATCATCCTCTTGTCAACGGGTTGCAGGTTGCAAGTTCTAAGGTTACAGGTTGAGGCTGTACCCCAACCGCCGTTCCTCAAGCATCAACGTTCAAACCTGCAACCTTCGAACCTTCAACTTTTGAACCTTCAACCATCAGCGGCAGCGAGAGCGTTTCTCCGCCTGTACGCAGGCGGCTGCCGCACGAATGGCGCACTATCAGACGGCACGGCAAGACAATGTGCGCGGGCTGCACGGGGCCTGCCCCTGCCAGACGTTCGAGCAGTAAGCGGGCCGCGGCGCAGCCCATTTCATATGCAGGCTGCACCGCTACTGTCAGGAACGGGAACAGGTGCGAGGCATCGGCAAAATCATCGAACGCGACAAGCGCGACATCCTGGGGGATGCGCCGGCCCCCGGCCAGGATCGCGTCGATCACGCCGAGGGCAATCGCGTTGTTCGCCGCAAAAATGGCCGACGGGCAGTTTCCCGCTGCAAGCAGGCTGCGGGCGAGTGCCTCTCCGGCGCCGGCCTTGAACTGCCCGCGGCGGATCAAGTTGTCGTCTACGGGCATCCCCGCCTGGACGAGCGCCTCGCGGTAGCCCGTGACGCGGTCTTCGGCGGTGGACGTCGTGGCCGGACCGGAAATGACGGCGATGCGGCGGTGGCCCAGCGCAATGAGATGCTGCACCAGGGCACGCGCGCCGCCGGTCGAGTCGCCCAGGACTGCATCCACATCCCAGCCTTCGATGCGACGGTCAACGGTAACTGTCGGCACCCCGCGCTCGCGGAGCACGCGCAGCGCGGCGGCGTCGTTGTGACAAGGTGCGATGAGTACGCCATCGGCGCGCTGGCTGACGGCCAGTTCCAGGTAGCGTTGCTGTTTCTGGCAGTCCTCGTCCGTGTTGCAGACGAACACGGCGTAACCAAAGGTTTGGGCGGTGTCCTCGACACCGCGAGCGACGGTCGTCCAGAAGGTGTTGGTGATATCGGGCAGGAGCAGAGCGAGTGACCGCGTGCGTTTGGAGCGGAGGCTGCGGGCGACGGTGCTCGGCAGATAGCCGAGCTCTGCAATCGCTTGCTCTACCTTCGCGCGCGTTTCCGGATTGACGTTTGGCGCGCGGTTCATGACGCGCGAAACAGTGACCGGAGAGACACCGGCGCGGCGAGCCACATCGATGATCGTGGTCAACACTCCTCCTCGAGCGGCGCAAGCGGATAGTCAGTCGGTAGTGGTCGGGCAAGTCTGGAGCATGCTACGCGCGTGATACGCATATCATGAAATCGTTTCCGCGTCGATTGTAACGCACGGCGGAAGGCATGTCAAATTGCCGTGAGCGCGCGGGCGCGTTTCATACTGGGGGCGAACGCGGCCATCGCGCATACGCGAATGGCGCTGCGGCGCTGGGCACGGATACACGAATATCCCGCCGCGGCGCACACGATTCGCGTATTCGTGGCGCGTCAGCGCATTCGTTGATCCGCGCTGGCCGCGCCCCCAACGTGAAACGCACCCTGAGCGCGCGGCGGGACAGCCTGAGTGCTTGCCCCAGGTAATCTATCGGGTTCGTGGCAGGCGCAGGTGCGCCCGATCATCCACGGGCGCACCTGCGCCACCTACAAACCAACGAGCTTGGCGGTTGTCGCGTACTGTGCTATGTTTCGGGGCACCAAGGAGGTGCCACATGACTCATGCCCAGGACATCCTGACCGCGCTGGGGCTGCCGCCCGGCGACCGGCACGACCTGCCCACATCCGCAAAGCGGTTCGGGGATGGCGCGCACTATCGCATCGAGATTCCGAGCGTCGAGGGGCCGGAGGCGCTGGCTGCGGTGCTGGATGAGGCCGAGCGCCGCCGCGTGCCTGTCCAGCGTATCTCACAGGGCAGCGGCATGATGCTGCTGACCGACGCGGAGATCCGCGAGATGGCGCGGCTGGGTCACGCGGCGGGCATCGAAGTGTGCCTGTTCGTGGGGCCGCGCGCAGGGTGGGACGGCGGCGCACAGCCACTGACGCCCGACGGCAAGCAGTTTGGCTGGCGTCACCTGGGCATGGACCAGCTTGCGTATGCGCTGGCTGACGTGCTGCGCGGGGTGGAGCAGGGCATCCGCAGCATCCTCGTGGCCGACGAGGGGTTGTTGTGGGTAGCCGGCCAGGCGAAGGCGCGCGGCCTGCTGCCTGCGGACCTGGTCATCAAGGCATCAGCGGTCATGGGCTCGACGGCCAACCCCGTCAGCGTGCAGATGCTCGAACAGGCCGGGCTGACGACGGTTAATGTGGCCTCCGATATCTCGCTGGCGAAGCTGGCGGCCCTGCGGCAGGTCGTGGACCTGCCGGTGGACCTGTATATCGAAGGGCCGGACGGCCTGGGCGGGTTCATGCGCTATTACGAGGTGCCCGAGTTGGTGCGGGTGGGCGCGCCGCTCTATCTCAAGTTCGGGTTGCGCAATGCGCCGAACATCTATCCCAGCGGCCTCCACCTCCAGGCCGCGGCGGTCGCCACCGGCCGCGAGCGCGTGCGCCGCGCCGCGATCGCGCTGGAACTGCTGGCCCGGTCGGGCGCAGAGTATCGTACTTCGGAGCGTGGAGCCGTGGGTCTGGGCGTGCCGGTCATCTGAACTGCCAGCAGCATCATCCGGGTGTCAGAGGTTCTGGGATGTCTGAAATCACGATTCGCGGCGCGCGGCTGCACAACCTCAAGAACGTCACGCTGACGATCCCCAAGAACAAGCTGGTGGTCTTCACCGGCGTGTCGGGGTCGGGCAAGTCTACCCTGGCCTTCGATACGCTGCACATGGAGGGCCAACGGCAGTACCTCGAGTCGCTCGGCATGGTGACTTACGGCAGCAAACCGTCCGTCGATAGCATCACCGGCCTGTCACCTTCGATCAGCGTGGACCAGGGACTCACCAACCGCTCGCCGCGCTCGACGGTCGGTACGGCTACAGAGGTCTTCACCTACCTGCGCGTGCTCTACGCGCGTGTAGGCCACCGGCCCTGCCCGCGGTGCGGCGCAGATGTCCCGCCCGACCACGAAGGCGGCTACGAGGGGCTATGGGACGAGGAGTCAGACGAGCTGACTGAGTCAGACGGATTGACCGAGACGGGCGATTCGACCTCAGCGAGTGAACTGCCCGAAGCGGACGGCGAGTGGGTGGCGTGCCCGCACTGCGGCGCGCGGCTGCCGGCTATGAACATGGCGCACTTCTCGTTCAACAAGCCGGCCGGCGCGTGCCCAACCTGCACGGGGTTGGGCGCGGTCTACACGGCAGATATTACCCGCCTGCTGGATGAGGATAAGAGCCTCCTGGACGGCGCGGTGACCGGCTGGAACAAGGCGGCCATTCCGTATTACACGCAGACGTTGCAGTCCGCCGCTCACTACTACGGCTTTGCGTTTGACCCCGCGATCCCCGTGCGCGACCTCGGCCCGGTGCAGCGCGACTTGCTGCTGTACGGCGCGACCGGCGAAGCGTTTCGGCAGCATTTCCCCGGCGTTGAGCCGCCGTCCACGGTCGCAAAGGGTCGTTTCGAGGGCCTTGTCACGAACCTGCTGCGCCGCCATGCGGAACGTGCGAGCGATACGGAGTATCGGGAGAAGCTCGAGCGCACCCTGGTGCAGACGACCTGCCCGGATTGCCGCGGCGCGCGGCTGCGGCCGGAGTCGCGTGCGGTCACGGTGCTGGGCCGCCACCTGGTGCGGGATACGATGCATCCTGAGCGGAGGGCGTCGCGGCCAAGCGAAGCTTGGCTGAGACGCACGCAGTCGAAGGATGCTCCACCCCCTGATGAAGAAGCCATCGCCCGGCTGTCGTTCCTCCAACTGGCTGAGTGGATCGAGGGCTTGCAGGACGGGCTGCCGCCGGAGGACTGGCTGGTCGCAGAGCCGATCGTGACCGACCTGCGCGAGCGCGTGCGGCGGCTCGTGGAGGTGGGCCTGGGCTATCTGACGTTGGAGCGGGCCGCGCCTTCCCTGTCGGCGGGCGAGGGCCAGCGATTGCGGCTGGCCGCGCTGCTCGGTTCCGGCCTGACCGGCGTGCTCTATGTGCTGGACGAGCCGACCATCGGCCTGCACCCGCGCGACACCCCGCGGCTGGTCGGCATGCTGAGGGCGCTGCGCGACCTGGGCAACACCGTCTTGCTCATCGAGCACGACCTGGAGATGATCGCCGCGGCGGACTGGGTGGTGGATTTCGGGCCGGGCGGCGGTCGCAACGGCGGCCAGGTCATCGCGCAGGGCACGCCGGAGCAGGTCGCCGCGAATCCGGAGTCGCTGACGGGGCGCTACCTGAGCGGAGCGAGTGTTACTGAGGTTCCCGCGGTGCGCCGCCGACCGCAGGGCGGGCCGGATGCTGGCCCGTGGTTGACCGTCCACGGCGCACGGGAGCATAACCTGCAAGATATCACCGTCCGGTTCCCTCTGCGCAGCCAGGACGGGACCGGTATGCTCGTGGCTGTCACGGGCGTCGCGGGATCGGGCAAGTCGTCGCTGATGTTCGACATCCTGGACCGGGCCGCGCGGCAGCGGTTCTTCGGTGCGTCCGCAGCACCGGGCGCGCACGACCGCATCACCGGCTGGGAGCACCTGGACAAGGTCATCACCATCGACCAGACCCCCCTTGGGCGGAGCACGCGCTCCAACGCGGCGACGTACACCGATGCGTTTACACCTATCCGCGAGACCTTCGCGGCCCAGCCGGCTGCCCGCGCACGGGGGTTGACCGCGCAGCACTTCTCGTTTAATGTGGCCGGCGGGCGCTGCGAGCGGTGCGAAGGCGCAGGGGTGCTGGCCGTGGAGATGCACTTCCTGTCCGACGTGCTGGTGCGCTGTCCGGCGTGTCATGGCCGGCGCTACCGCCGCGAGGTGCTGGAAGTCAAGTACGCAGGCGATACCGGACGCGGCTACGATATCTCCGAGGTGTTGAACCTGACCATCGCAGAGGCGCTGGCGCTGTTCGAGGAGGTGCCGGCGGCGAGGGCGCGGCTGGCGTTGATGGTCGAGACGGGCCTGGGCTATCTCCAGCTTGGGCAGCCCGCCTCGACCTTCTCGGGGGGCGAGGCGCAGCGCGTGAAGCTGGCGCGGGAACTGGCGCGGCGCGGGACCGGCCGCACCCTCTACCTGCTGGACGAGCCGACGACGGGGCTGCATCCTGCGGATACGGCCCACCTGCTGCGCCTGCTGCAGCGACTGGTCGATGCGGGCAACACGGTCGTCGTCATCGAGCACAACCTGGACGTCGTCAAGGTGGCCGACTGGGTGGTGGACCTGGGGCCGGAGGGCGGTGCAGCCGGCGGGCGGGTCATCGCGGAGGGCCCGCCGGAGGTCGTCGCGGAGACGCCGGGCTCGCACACCGGTGCGCTGCTGCGCGCTATGGTTGCAAGTTAGCAGGTTGAAGGTTGCAAGTTGAGGTTCCCAGCGAAACCTGTAACCTTGGACCTGCAACCTGCGAACCTGCAACCTGCGAACCTGCAACCGGTCATCAGCCCGTGATTACGCGCTTGCTGCGCGTGGTCTGGAGCGCGTTCTCAGGCAGGCGGCGGTTGAGAAAGTCCAGCGACAGCTCGATGGATTCGCGCGCCTCGTCCGGTGTGGTTGTCCCGAGGGTGACCATGTCGCAGTCACGGATGGTGTTCCAGACATAGGCCAGGCCGACCGGCGGGAGCAGCCGCCCCGCCGCGAGCGGCTTGATGGTCATCACGGGCTTCTTCGCGTTGCGGATGAGCCGCATCACCCAGTCCACCTCGACCTGCATCAGGAAGCCGATGGCGTTGTAGATCTGGATGTACGTCTCAATGTCCACGCCGGTCTCGTCCGCAATGGTGATGGTCTCCGGCGCGTGCGTGGACAGGCCCGGAATCATGCCCCGTTCACGGATCATCTTGCTGTACTTGTCCATATCGCGCAGCTTGCGGTGCATCCGGTCGAGCAGCGCGTCGGTCATGCCCTGGTGCGGCATGCAGAAGGTCGCGCCCATGCGCATGCACAGGTCGAATACGCGCTGCGGGTCAAGCTCCTCCGGCCCGTCGGGCAGGATGTTGAACCAGGGCGTCAGGACGAGAATGACCTTGCGGCCCGTGCGCTGCTGCGCTTCCTGGATGCCGTCGATCAACATCTGATTCTGCGGCCCCATGACCGTGTCCACGCCGTAGCTCAGGAACACTTCGAGGATATCCGCGATGCTGTCGCGGGTCTGGTAATTCTTGATGAAGCGGTCCTTTGCCGCGCTCGTGTGCGAGTAACCGAGGAACCAGTTGGTGCCGGCAATCAAGCGTGAGACGGACACGCCGCCGACCGTCGTGCGGGGAAAGAGATCAGGCATCGATACCTCCCAAAACTATGTCAGGGGCGCGCGGGCGTGCCGTCGGGCAGGCGCGTCTGGGTCCACCATTCGATTTCGTCGGTACAAGGATAGCGCGCGGCCAGCTTCTCGTCAATGTCGATGCCCAGGCCGGGCCGGTCGTTGCCGTACATATAGCCATCCCGCACGACCGGCAGCCCCGGGAACATCTCATAGACCAGGTCCGGGAAGCGGCACCACTCCTGGATGCCGAAGTTCGGCGCCCACAGGTCGAGGTGCAGGTTGGCCGCATGGCCGACCGGCGACACATCGCCCGGCCCGTGCCACGCGGTCTTGACCCCGTGGGCGTTGGCGAGGATGGCGGCGTTGCGCGCGGGCGTGATGCCGCCCATGTCGCTGCAGTGCATCCGGATGAAGTCGATGAGCCGCTCGGTGATGAGGGGCTGCCACTCGCGCGGGTTGACGAACAACTCGCCCATCGCCAGCCGGGTTGCGCACTGCCCGCGCATCATGCGGAACCAGTCGATATCCTCCGGCGCCAGCGCATCCTCGAGGAAGAAGAGGTTGAACGGCTCAACGTCCTTCGCAAAGCGGACCGCGTCGATGGGCTGGAGCCGCTCGTGGATATCGTGCAGCAGTTCCACCTCGTCGCCCACGGCGGTGCGGATATGCTCCATCATGCGCAGCATATTGCGGCAGTAGTCCCGCGGGTCGTAGTATGCGCCCGGAGGCGCGCCTTCCGGCGGGTGGAGGATGCTGGTCTTGCCGCCGTAGCCGCCCATCTGGACGCGGATGTGGCGGTAGCCCTGCTCCATGAGGCGGCGGACGTTATCCTCCACCTCTTGCGGGTCACGGCCATCCGCATGGCTGTACACCGCCGCGCCCTCCCGGCACTTGCCGCCGAGCAGCTCGTAGACCGGCATGCCGGCGAGCTTGCCCTTGATATCCCACAGTGCCTGCTCGATGCCGGAGATGGCGTTGTTGAGCACCGGCCCGTTGCGCCAGTACGAGTGGACCATCGCCATCTGCCAGAATTCCTCGATGCGCGAGACATCGCGGCCGATGGCGAAGGGCTTCAGGTGGTGCTCCAGCGCGGCCGCGACCGCGTGCCAGCGCTGGGTGAAGGTCGCGCAGCCCAGCCCGTATAGTCCGGGCTCCGACGTGATGACCTTGACGACGATCAGTCGCGAACCTGCCGGCTGGGTGAGAATGACCTTGATATCGGTGATGGTGATGGGTTTGGGCATGGGGGTCCTTTACTCGTTACTCCTTACTCGTTACTCGTTCTCCTAATAAGTAACGAGTAACGAGTAATCGCTATCGCAGCCTTGCACCGCTCTCGGTATCGAAGAAGTACAGCCGGTCCTCGGGCAGCACGACCTCGATCTCCTCGCCCACGTGCCAGCCGGCATCGAGACCGGTGACGAGCGAGAAGGTGGATGCGCCGGCGCGCGTGAAGATGGATTGCTGGCGGCGGCCGAAGTCCGGCTCGATCATCTCGACCATGCCCTTGACGCGTGGGCCGGCCGGCGCGGGCAGGGGCGGCTCGAAGGCGACCGCGTCGTCCGTATGGACGCCCAAGGTGATGCGGCGGCCCGTTGGACTGCTCACCCGGATGGCCGACGGCAAGGCGACGTTGAACTCGCCCACGTGCAGCGTGCCGTCGCCTTCCACGGTGCCCTCGAGCAGGTTCATGGGCCGCGGGCCGAGGAACCCGGCCACGAATGCGTTGTCGGGATCGTTGTGCAGCGTCTCGTAAGAGCCGACCTGTTCGATGCGGCCGTCACGCATGACGGCGATGCGGTCGCCCAGCGCCATGGCCTCGACCTGGTCGTGTGTCACGTAAAGCGCAGTGATCGCGAAGCGGTTGAGCAGGCGGCGAATCTCGATGCGGGTCTGCGTGCGGAGCTTGGCATCCAGGTTGGACAGCGGCTCGTCGAACAGGAACAGCTTGGGATTGCGCACCAGCGCGCGGGCGATGGCAAGGCGCTGCTGCTGGCCGCCGGAGAGCGTGCCCGGCTTGCGGTCGAGCAACTGGCTGAAGCCGAAGCCCATGATCTCCGCGGTGGTGCGGATGCGCTCCTCGGCCTCGGCGTCCGGTGCGCCGCGCACCTGGAAGAAGAAACGGAGGTTGCCGCGGCCCTGGAAGTGGGGATAGAGCGCGTAGTTCTGGAAGACCATGCCGATGTAGCGATCCTTCACCGGCACCTCGCGCACGTTCTCCTGGCCGTAGTAGATTTCGCCGGAATAGCCGGGGTCGAGCCCCGCGATGACGCGCAGCAGGGTGCTCTTGCCGCAGCCGGACGGCCCGACTACGGCCAGCGTCTCGCCATCCGCAACGGTCAGGGTGACGTTGTCGAGCGCCTTGACGCGTCCGCCGGCCGCGGGCCGGTTGATCTCCGTCTGGGCCGCCATCCTGTCGGCGAAGGCGCGGTCGTACTGCTGGCCGGCTTCCCCCCGCGGCCGGCCGGCTGCGCGGTCAAACCGGCTGGCGGGGTCGTAGGTGCGCGATACATTGACGAGTCGGATTTCAGCCATTGAGTTGTCTGAGTGCCTTTCAGGGAGCTATGCACGGCCATCGGAGGCAGGTCCGATGGGCAGACGCCCCAGCTTCCGGCTTCCGGCCTACAGCGCGTTCAGCCGCGGGAACAGCGGTTCCAGCGCGCGGTACGCATCCTGGAACAGCGCATACACCGTGTCATACGCGGCGTGACGGGCAGGATCAGGCTGCTCCGTCTCGTCCGTGCGCACGAAGCGCCGCGCGATCTCGAAACTGTCGTACAGGCCAACGCCCACGCCCGCGGTGATCGCTGCACCGAACGAGGTTGCCTCACCCAGCAACTGGGGCCGGAGCACGGGCACCCCGTAGACATCGGCCAGGATCTGCCGCCACACCGCGCTGCGCGCGCCGCCGCCGATGACCCGCATGGCGGCAATATCTTCCTGCGCGCGGAAGGCATCCAGGATGGAACGCAGGTTGAACGCGACGCCCTCGAGCACCGCGCGGCTGACCGACGCGCGGCCGTGGGCCATGCTCAGCCCCACGAACGCGCCGCGGGCCAGCGGGTTCCAGTGGGGGCTGCGCTCGCCGAGCAGGTGGGGCAGGAACAGCAGGCCGTGCGCGCCCGGCGGTTCGGCCGCGGCAAGGCGATCCAGGGTTGTGTACAGGCTGCGGGCCTCCGTCTCGTTGTCCTGCAGCAGCCGCACCAGCCAATCCAGCGCACCGCCTGCGCTTTGCATCGCGCCGACCGCGAAGTAGAGCCGCGGGTCGGGGTGGACGAAGGTGAACGTGCGCATGAGCGGATCATACAGGGGATGTTCCAGGGCGGTCGCAATCCACGCGGAGGAACCGATGTAGGTGTAGGCGTCGCCCGCGCCGACCACACCGGAGCCGACCGTCGCACATGCGCCGTCGCCTGCGCCGATGACGACCGGCGTCCCCGCCATCAGGCCGGTTATACCTGCGGCCTGCCGCGTGACCTGGCCGATGACGGTGGCGGACGGATGTACGGGCGGCAGCATCGCCGAGTCCAGCCCGATGGCCTGGACGATGTCCTCGGCCCAGGTTCGCGCCTCCAGGTTGAACAGGTTCGTGCCGGAGGCGTCGGACAGGTCGGTCGCGATGACGCCCGACAGCGTCATCGCGGCGTAGTCCTTCGCCTGCACGATCCAGCGCGTCTGCGCGTAGACCTCGGGCTGGTTGCGCTTGACCCACAGGGCTTTGGCCGCGGTATAGGACGCGCTGGCCCGGTGGCCCGTCCGCCGGTAGACGGTCTCGAACCCACAGGTCGCGCCCAGGTGATTCGCCTCGTCCATCGCGCGCTGGTCGGCCCACAGCATTGCAGGCCGCGTCGGCTCGCCGGTCCCGTCCAGGAACACCGCGCCGTTCATGGTGCCGGAGAAGCTGACCGCTGCGATGGCGGCGGGACGGATCTGCGCCTGGTCGAGCAGCCGCCGTGTGCCTGCATAGACGGCCGCACGCCAGTCTACCGGGTCCTCTTCCGCCCAGTTCGGCTGTGGATAAGCAGCAGGATATGGCTCGAAGACGGCAGCGCGTGCCAGGCCGGTCGTCGCATCAAACAGGGTGGCCTTGTTGCCGGTGGTGCCCAGGTCATGGGCGAGCAGGTATGTGGAAGTCATGACCATAAATTCTACTGCTTGAAATCAACATATGGCAAATCCGAGAGGGAACGTAACTGTTCAGCGTTACCTCGTAACTCAAGGTCAGCACGCCCACAAACCCGGTTTCTGTGCGAAGCGCAGCTTCACCGAGAAACCGGGTTTGTAGCGGTAAACTATGAGGGAATTCCGGCCTCTCCGGTTCAGTACGGCCGCACGCGCTCCGCCAGGGGCAGGAGCGGCTTGTGCCGGACCGGCCCGCTGCCCGGCACCTGGTACCAGTAGACCGTCGATGCCACGTCGATCGGCCGGCCGCCGACCTCGTCCAGCCAGGCGCGCAACTGCCCCGGCGATGAATCCTTGCCGGAGCGCGTGAACTCGGCGCCCCAGTTGACCTGGATGCGCAGCGAACGTTCGAAGCGGATCACGTTGTTGGCCCGGAAGCGGAAGACCGCCAGCTCGAGCGGCATGACGCCGTGGTTGCAGTGCGGAATCGCCGCGTAAGTGCCGATGAACGGGCGCTGGAAGCCCCACGAATAGGTGAAGTAGTCTTCGGTGCCCAGGTAATCGAGCGACTGCGTCGGCTCATCGTCGATGAAGTGCTCGTCGTTGCCCTCCATCACAAAGTGCGCACCCTCGAAGCGCGGTTCCGTGCTGGTGATCCCCAGGCTCACCCCGACGAGGTGGCCGCGACCGGTGATGTTTGCCAGCGGCAGGACTTCGCGGGGAATGTAGATCTCCTGCCGGCCCCACGTCGCATGGAAGCAGGCCAGATCATCCTCCCACTCGGGCAGGGTCTCGTACTCGACATAAGCGTAGCCGTTGGCCCGGCGATCGGTTTCGTTGGTCAGCTCAATGCGTGCCCGGTGGCGGAACGGCATGGGCAGGTAGCAGTTGCGCGCCTCCGGCACCTTCTCCATGAAGGGCGTCGAGAAGTACTGGCCCTTGCCCTGAAGCGCGTCGCAGAAGAAATCGCCGATGGGGCATTGCACGGCAGGCACGGTCTCATCGTCCCAATAAATCCGCAGGATGATGCCCCGGTGTTCGTGGGCATTGGCAAACCTGGTGGCGTGCAGGCAGGTGATGACGGCCGGCCCCGGAATGTCGGCGATGGTCACGGTCGCGCCGGGCTCAAGGATGGGCAGCTCGGGGTAGGCGTCCCACGGCCAAAGGCTGTTCACCATGCCGGTTCGCCGCGCGCGCACGCGGGCCAGGTCGAAGGATGCCGGTTGTGGGAGTGTCATGCGTTTCTTACCTCTCGCTACTCAGCGGTAGGTGGCCTTCAGAAAGCGCGGGTAGTATAGCCGGTCGTCGCTCATCAGGTTGGTTTGGCTCAGCGAGTTGGTCGCGTACGTCAGGATGAGGTCTGCGCCCTCGCCCGTGAGCTCCGGGTGCGCCTTGCCCGCATAGATCATCACGTCTCTGATATCGTATTCCTCGGGGCGGTAGAAGACCGTCGCCGCGCTCCATGGGCCGGTCGGCGCAGGTGCGAGGCGGAATGCCAGCTCCGCCTGCGGGAAGCCCACGGTCTGGATGCCGAGGTACTGCTCCAAGGTGGGGGCGTAGTGAACCGTGAACTCGGTCTGGCCGCCGGTGTAGAGTGGCACGGGCGGGGCGGCCAGGTCCTGCTGGACGACCCACCCGCCGTCTTCGCCCATCCACCACTGGGGGCGCGACAGGTCATCCTGCAGCAGGTCGGTGATGGGCCAGCGCACCAGGTAGATGTCGTGGCTCGGCTCCTGGACGCTGTAGACATAGACGTAGTCCTCCTCGAGCATCGCGCCGCCCGATATCAGCACGCCATAGTCGTTGGCCGGGGTGTCGAGCCAGGTGAGCTGCCACCCTTCAGGCGGTCCGTCGATGCCCGTGAGCTTGACTGCGGTCCAGCCCTCGGTCGTAAAGCCGAGCCCGCCGGATGCCTTGCGCACGACCATCAGGAAGACGATCACCCGATCCTCCAGCCGGACGCCGTGGCCGGGCCAGTACCACAGGTCGCCCCGCTCGGAGAAGAAGGACGAAGGGAGATAGTCTGCCAGCGGCCAGTGAAAGTCCATCTCCGCAGTCGATGGATCGTAGCCCGTCTGCACCGCGATGCTGTTGCGGATCATGATGGACCCCTGGCGGGAGCGCCGGGTGTCGTAGGTGATGAAGGTGTCGCCGAACAGCCAGAGCACGCGGCCGTCACCCAGGTCGATGGAGTAGGCATCATCGGAGCCGAGCCAGTGGGGGTCGCTGCGGAAGAGTTCGTCGGCCTCCGGCCAGGGTTCGGCGTCGATGCCGGCTAACGCCTGCAGAGCGCGCTGCACCTGTGCGGCTTCGGGCGGTGGCTTCACTGGCAGGGGGGCCTCCGCGGTGGGCGTCGCGGTGGGCAGCGGTGACTCTGTTGGTGGGGCCTCAGTCCGAGTGGGTTCTGTGGTCGGCGTGGCCTGCGAGGGCAAGGGTGTGTCTGGGGCAGGTTGCTGCATCGGCATCCCCTGGCAACCGCTGACGGCTGCGGCTATAAGGATCAGAGCCAGTAGCAGGTAAGTTTTGCTGTTCATGAGGGGATTTTAGCGCGGAAGGGCTCGAAGTGACAAAGAGCGGAAGTTGATGTTACTTCTTACTCGTTACTCGTTACTCATTCGGCCCATAACGAGGAATGAGTAACGAGTAACGAGTAAACCGGCGTTACGCCATCATCAGGTACGGTTCCTCGATCAGCCCCTTGATGTATTGCAGGAAGCGCGCGGCGGGCGCGCCGTCGATGATGCGGTGGTCGAACACCAGGCTCAGCGTCAGCATCTGGCGCAGGACCGGCGCGTTCGGGCTCTCCGGCCGGTAGACCCACTTGGGCGCGATGCGGCCGACGCCCAGGATCGCGGCCTCCGGCAGGTTGATGACCGGCGTGAACGCGTCGATGTCGTGCATCCCCAGGTTCGTGATGGTGAACGTCCCACCGGTGATATCGTCGGGCATGGAGCGGCCCTTGCGCGCGCGGTCCACCAGCTCGCGGAACTCCGCGCCGAACTGCTGCAGCGTCTTCGTGTCCGCATCGCGGATGACCGGGACGAGCAGCCCGCGCTCGGTATCGACCGCCATGCCCAGGTTGACGTGGCCCAGCAGCTCGATGGCATCTGCTGCGAGCCGCGCGTTCATGTAAGGGAACCTGCGCAGCGCCTTGGCGACGATGAGCGCCAGCAGATCGTTGTAGCCGGGCGCAAAGCCCCACGCCTCGCTGACCTTCGCCTTGAGCCGCTCGCGCATGGCGACGAACTCGGTCGCGTCGACCTCGGTGACGAGGGTCACACGCGCGGTCGTGTGGACGCTCGTGCCCATCCGGTCGACGATGATCGCGCGCACGCCCTTAAGCGGGATACGCTCGGTCACATCAGCAACGGGGAGCGCTACAGAGGGCGCAGAGGGTCGGGCGACGACAGGGGCCGGAGTCGCGGGGACCTCTGGCACCTTCTCTGTGACCTCTGTGGCGACCATTGCCGGTCGCATGGCCGCTTCGACGTCCTCGCGCGTGATCTTGCCGCCGGGACCGGTGCCGGTGAGCTTGCGCAGGTCGATGCCGGACTCCGCGGCCAGCTTCTCGGCCAGCGGGGTCGCCTTCGGTGCAGTCGCAAGATACGCGAGCACGTCCTTCTCGGTCACGCGCACGCCGCCGCCGCCGGTCGGCGTAACCTGCGCCAGGTCCACGTGCCGCTCCCCGGCGAGCTTGCGCGCGCGGGGGGAGGCGAAAGTCTTGGTTTCTGCTGCAGGAGCCGCGGTTGCCTCTGCCGAGGCTATTTCTCTTTCCTCGTTACTCGTTTTACTCTCTGTGGTCTCTGTGGCTTCGCCTCCAACAGTCCCCGCCTTGAACTTGATGTCCTGCGGGCCGATGAGCGCGACGACTTCCAGCACTGGCACGGTCTGGCCGACCTCGTAGGGGCCGCGATGGAGGAAGCCCGCGCCCTCCGCTTCGACAAAGAAGGTCGTCTTGTCCGTCTCGATTTCGAGGATCTCCTGGCCCTTCTTGATCTCTGCGCCATCCTCGGCCAGCCACTGGACGATCTTCACTTCTTCGACCGTCTGGCCGTATTTCGGGATGTAGACCTCGGTCGTCTTCGGCGCCATCAGCTCACCACCTTTCGACAGGCTGCCACGATGCGGGCGGTATTCGGGATCGCGATGTCTTCCAGCACCTCGGCGCGCGGGACCGGCACATTGAGCGCCGCGACGCGCACCATCGGCGCATCCAGGTAATCGAAGGCATGGTCGTTGACCTGCGCCATGATCTCGTTGATGAAGCTCGTGTTCTCGTAGGCCTCGGTCACGCCGACCAGGCGGCCCGTCTTCTTGACGGATGCGAGGATGGTTTCCAGGTCCAGCGGCTTCAGGCTGCGCAGGTCGATGACCTCGACATCGATGCCTTCCTTCGCCAGCGTCTCGGCGGCTTCCAGCGAGCGGTGCACCATGCGCGAGTAGGTGACAAGGGTGATGTCCTTGCCGGGCCGCTTGATGTCCGCGACGCCGAGCGGGATGACGTAGTCCTGCTCCGGCACGGGGCCCTTCTGACCATAGAGCATCTTGTGCTCGATGAACATGACCGGGTTGTCGTCGCGGATCGCGGCCTTGAGCAGGCCCTTCGCATCGTAGGGCGTGGAGGGCATGACGACGTAGATGCCGGGGAAGTGCGTCCACAGCGCCTCGAGGCTCTGCGAGTGGTGCGCAGCGATGGCGCGGCCCGCGCCGCCTTCCGTGCGGATGACCATCGGGACACTGGTCTTGCCGCCGAACATGTAGCGATTTTTGGCACCCTGGTTGGCAATCTGGTCCATCGCCAGCGGGGTGAAGTCGACGTACATGATCTCCGCGATGGGGCGCATGCCGGCCATGGCCGCACCGACGGCCGCGCCGCCGATCGTGGCCTCGGAGATGGGCGTATCGATCACGCGCCACTCGCCGAACTCAGCAAACAGGCCGCGAGTCGCTCCGTAGGCGCCGCCATACAGCCCGACATCCTCGCCCATGATGAAGACCCGTTCGTCACGCTGCATCTCTTCGCGTGCAGCCTCGACCAGTGCAGCCGCGTAGCTGATCTCCTTCATCGGGACTGTGGTGCGTTCCTTCTTCTCCGCGAGGTGCACCTGTGCGCGCAGCTCGGCCTCGGCCGCGATGTCCGCGCCGGTGTGTTTGAGCGGGGCATACACGTCGGTCTCGACCTCGCTCGGATCGGGCGCGGGGGAGGCTTCGGCGAATGCCATTGCGGCGTCGAGCTTGTTGCTCACGAACTCATCGAGCTCTTCGTATTCCTCATCCTTCAGCAGTCCGAACGACAGCATCTCGCCGCGCAGAACCTCAATGGGGTCACGATCGCGCCACTCGCGTTCCTCATCCTTCGTGCGGTAGGCGCGAGGATCGGAGTGGCTATGTCCGAAATAGCGGTAGGTCTTGGCCTCGATCAGCGTGGGGCCTTCGCCGCTGCGTGCCCGCTCGGCGGCCTTCGCCACCGCGGCGCGCACGGCCACTGCATCCATGCCGTCCACGACCTCGCCGGGGATGCCGTAGGCGCAGGAGCGGGCCGCAATGTCGGGCAGCTTGGAGACATTGGCCCAGGGCACGGACATGCCGTACTGGTTGTTCTCGGCCACGAAGACGACCGGCAGGTCCCACAGGCTTGCCATGTTCAACGCCTCGTGGAAGGTGCCCTCATTGGATGCGCCGTCCCCGAAGAAGCAGAGGACGACCCGATCGGTACCCATGAGCTTCTGTGCGAGGGCTGCACCGACGGCCACCGGCAGGTTGCCGCCGACGATGCCCGTTGCGCCCAGGTTGCCGTGCTTCACGTCCGCGATGTGCATGGAGCCGCCCTTGCCCTTGCAGTAGCCGCCGGACTTGCCCAGCACCTCGGCCATCATGCGGTTGTAGTGCATCTGCTTGTCATCGGGATTCTGCGCGGCCTTGTCGCCGTGCGCATGCGCGTGGCCGTGGCCGCGATGGGTGCTGGTGATGAAATCGTCATCATGCAGCGCGGCGACGGCGCCGACCGCGGTCGCCTCCGACCCTGCGTACAGATGCGATGCGCCCTTGAGGACCGCCTTCGTCAGCAGGCTCGAAATCTTTTCTTCCAGCGCCCGGATTTCCTTCATCTGGCGCAGCATGTTCATCAGCTCTTCTTTACTGAGCTCCTGTTCCTCGATCAGCGCCGAAATGGTGACCGGGTCCAGGGCCGGCATGGGTTGGGGGTATGTCACTTTGTCCTCCGTATGGAATGGATGCACTCAAACCTGGATAACTTCCACCCCGGCCTGGCGGATTTGGGCCACCAGTTCTGCCGGGGCATAGGTGTCGGTGATGATGCGGGCAATCTGCGAGACATCGGCAAACGAGGCCAGCCCGACCCGGCCCCACTTGGTGGCATCGAACACGGCCACGACCTCGCGGCACATCGCAACCAGCGGTCGCTTGATCTCCGCCTCCTCCGCGCTCACATCGGTCAGCCCTTCCGCCAGGCTGACGCCGTGTGCGCCGAAGAAGCCCTTCCGGATATTGAAGCGCCGCAGCATGTCCAGCCCGCCGGTGCTGACGATGGAGGCAGTATCCTTGCGGAGCGTGCCGCCGATGACCACGACCGTGACGCCCGGCGCGTCCAGCAACTCCTGGGCGACGGCCAGGCCGTTGGTGATGACGGTGACATAGCGATGCGCCTTGAGGTTCTGGGCGATGGCGAAGGCCGTGCTGCTGCTGTCGAGGATGACGGCATCACCGTCGGCCACGAGCCGTGCGGCTGCGGCCCCGATGTGGGCCTTCTGTTGGACCTGCTGCTGCAGGCGCTGGCTGAGGGTGAGGACGGGTAAGCCGGAGGTTGCGGGGATCGCGCCGCCGTGGGTGCGCACGATAAGGTTGCCCTCTGCGAGGGCTTGCAGGTCGCCGCGAATCGTGACCTCGGAGACGCCGAACTCGTGGCTGAGCTCGGCCACGGCCACCCGTCCCGCCTGGCTGACGCGGCCCAGGATTTCCTGGCGCCTCTCTGCAACCGACAGCTCTTTCATGCCCGTCCTTGTCGAACTTACGAATGCTTGCGATTGCTTTCAATATACTTCATATGGTCAGAGTTGTCAAGTACGGTAAGGCGCGATGTTGGGCGAAATCATGTTGCACTCGTGCCTTCTGCCTGGCAGTTGAAACTGCGGCTACCACTGCAAAACCGACCTGCGTCGGTTAGTTTCCAGTCTGCGAAGGCAGACTTCGCAACGGTAGCCGCAACTTCAGTTGCCGGGTGGGTTCACCTGATGCACTCTGAAACCGCCCTGGGCGCGATGTTGGAGCGGCTTACATCGGATGATGGAGATTGTTGCCCTGAGTTGTGAAGAACTGATTGACTGCCGGCGCCATGAGGAATATACTGGTTGTGCCGTGGCATGATGTTCCATGGCTCTCCCCGACATTGTTAGCGGCGTTGTCCTGTTCCCCACCCAGGAGGTCGCGATGCGTATACTCATCGGACTGCTCTCCATCGTCGTCTCGGTCTGCGTGCTCTCCCTGCTGCCCGGCATGGCACTAGATGCCACCGGTGCGTCGCCGCATCCCGGGGTTCGTGTCCAGGATCCGGATCCGATGTCTTTGCTGACGCCTGCACAGCCCGCCACGCCGTCTCCTGAGCAGTTGGGCTGGCTGGATGCGACTGACATGGGCGCCGGGCGGGCCTGCACGACCGGCGGGCCTGTCGCCGCAGCAATGCCTGGCGCACAGTCACCGGCCGGACCCCAGTACACCCGGTGGGTCGTGTGGGAGGCTCTGAACATCTTCGGGCAGCTCTTCGTCGACCCAGAGGGGATCCTGACCACACCGGAATGCACCTATTCCTATCCGTGCGGCGGGCTGCCTCCTAACTGCACCCCCGTGCGCAAGGCCCGTGTTATGGGGCCGTATTGCACCGACGATGAGGCGTGGGCCCACCTCTGTTCGCGCATCAGCGACCGTGGGACCTTTGCCATTTGGAGCAACTGCCCGTGGTGGATCGTCGTCGACGGCGTGCGCCACCACTCGTCATGGAATCCCTTCCTGACCTGCCCGCAAATCGGCGGCGATGTCGTCATCCCGCCCCGACCTCCCGACTGCCCACCGGACCCGCCCACCCCCACTCCGACCGTGACCCCGACCGCCACGCCGACGCCGACCGAAATCCCCGACCTGACCGTGAAACGCATCGAGGTCGTGCAGGCCACCCAGGATGAAGATAACTCGATTCCGCTGGTGCAGGGCAAGTATACAGCGGCGCGTGTCTTCGTGGATATCGGCAATGTCAGCTATGACGCGGTGCCCAACGTTGCGGGCCAGCTACGCGGCTACCGGGGGGGCGATGAACTGCCCTTGAGCCCACTGCGGACCGACAACTGGCGGATCACGGCGCGCAAGAGTGCCAAGAGGTCGGAACAAAATGCTGCGCTCAACTTCTTCTTGCCCGGGGCCTGGTCGAGCGGGCAAGTTACGCTGGTAGCTGAACTGGACCCCTGGGACTGGGTGCCGGAGACCGATGAAGAGAACAACACGGACAGCGTTGCGGTGAGCTTCAACGAGCGCTGCCCGGTGCAACTGGGCTACGTCCCGGTCAACTACGACACGGGCGGACCCGCCGGGGTGCTGACGCCGGACCCCAATTTTATCCAATGGTTGGACCCCAGAGCGTTCCGGCAGGTCTATCCCATCGGCACCGATGACGAACTGCGGTATTTTCAACTCTTGCCGGCCATCACGTGGGATGGGCCGATGGATACGCCCGAGGACCGCCAGCTACTGACCGTGCGCCTGCGCCAGTTATTGGCGTTGGCACAGTGGCCGCAGCCGTTGCGCCGGCCCCTGTCGCAGCTCATCGGCTGGCTGCCGGACATGCCCGCGGTGACCGCGACCATCGGCCGGTCCGACCCAAGCTGGGGAGAACCCTACGGCACGGACCAGGTCTTCTGGGCCCAGGCAGGAGCCGGCTTCGACTGGACCCTGGCCCACGAAATCGGCCACAACTTCGGGCTGCATCACCCGAACCTGCCGGACGGCTGGGCGGAGGGCGATGATGAGTCGTTGTGGCCGGTCTATTTCACGGACTGCACCATCCAGGAGGTGGGCGTCGATACGCTGAACCATCCTGTGCTCGTCAAGGATCCGGCAGCGTACTACGATCTGATGACCTACCGGGATGATCCTGAGCTCTGGATCTCACCGTTTCACTACTCGGGGGATCCCGTGGGCGAGACCGGGTTGTACCAGGTGCTGGCGCCGCCATGCCGCGAGGCGGCCCCGACGCCGCCGATCACACCGACACCGACGCCTGCGCCGCGGTGCCAGTGGTGGTATCCCCTGGACAGCGTCGGCCCGCCGTGGAACTGGGTACGCGAGGATGCGAGTGGCTGGACCACGACCGCGCGGCCGGGTTACCTGCGTCTCCTGACCCTGCCCGGCGACCTGGCGGGGATGCAGAATGACGCCCGGAACCTGTTGCTCCAGCCGCTGCCCACCGGCAACTTCGAAGTTTCGACTCGGCTCTCCTTTGCGCCGGCGCTGCAAGGCCAGGCCGCGGGCCTGTTGCTCTATCAGGATGACGACAACTACGTGTTCCTGGGCCGGGTGCATGACCAGGGGAGCAAAGTCATCTTTGTCGCGGAGCGCGGTGGTGCGCGGGAGGTTCATGCGCTCGACTTCGGCGGGGTGGCGACCTACCTCCGGATTATCCGGAACGGGACCTCGTTCACCGGCTACTATGGCGTGACGGCCGATACGCCGATCCGGATCTTCGAATACCAGACCGGCTTGACTGCCTTCCGGATGGGCCTCGCAGCCTGGGGCGGGGGCGCAGCGCCGGCAGATTTCGAGTACTTGTGCGTCAATCCGTGGGGCGAAGGTGCTGCCGTCACCGCCGATGCTGCCGTCAGCGCTGAGGCGGCGCCGGCGCTGCCCGGCGCTGAGCAGGTCGCAGCCGCGACCGATTACCTGATGATCAGCGGTCAGCTCTTCAACAACGGCAGCGGACGCCTCGATCCCATCACGCGCGTCAACCCGCCGCGCCCTCCTGCACTGCCCCCCGCCGGCACGAACTTCTGCATCGCGCTGCTCGGTGCAGGTGGGGCCGAGCTGGCAGCCTATTGTTTCGACGCCTCGTTCATCGACTACGAGACGCAGCAGACGGTGAGCGCCAGCCCCTTCCTGCTTTTTGTGCCCGACCGCACCGGGGTCATGGAGGTGGTCCTGCGGCGGGAGGAGCTGGTCCTGGCACGCCAGACGCGCAGCGTCCATGCGCCGCAGGTGACCGTGCTTGAGCCGTCCGGCGGCGAGCTATGGACCGCGGAAGGTCGCATCCGCTGGAGCGCGAGCGACGCAGACGGCGATCCGCTGCGGTTCACGGTGCTGTTCAGCGCAGACGGCAAGGGCTCGTGGCGCGGGTTGGCAGCCGACATCACGGGGAATGAACTGGTCGTGGACGCGCGAGCGCTGCCGGGCACCGACCGGGGGTTCATCCGCGTGCTGGCGACCGATGGGCTGAACACGGGGCAGGCCGATAGTCCCGCGGCCCTGCGGGTGGCCGCGAAGCCACCGCGAGTCACCATCACCCACCCTGCGGACGGCGAAGCGTGGCTGCCCGGGAGCGTCCTGACCCTGCACGGCTCGGCCTATGACTTCGAGGAAGGTTTCCTGTCTGGCTCCGCTCTCACGTGGCGTTCCGACCGGGAGGGCACTCTGGGCAACGGCACGACCGTGAGCATAACGACGCTGCCGCGCGGTAGGCACACCATCACTCTGACCGCGCGTGATGCCGGCGGCATGGAGGGGAGCGCAGCTATCGTGCTGCACGTGGGCGGCTCGACCTACCTGCCGCTGCTCTACCAGCGCGGCGCGGTGGGCGAGTCGCTGCCGCCGGGGCCGTGCACGCCGCTGTTCAACGCTGATTTCGGCGCGGCCGGCCTCCCGGGTTGGACGTCTACAGGTGGCACCTGGACCAACCCCGGCGGATATATGCAAGGCTCCTCCGGCCCGGTGGCCGATGCGTGGAACATGACCGCGCGGTCTGCGGCCAATTTCCGCTACGAGGGGAGTGTCATCGTGCGCCAGGGTGCCGGCGCGGGACTCAGCTTCCGCTCCACGGACGGCACGCAGGGCTACGACCTCTTTGTGGATGTCAACGGCGGCCAGCTCGTGCTGGCGAAGCGGCCCTACAAAGTGCTGGCTTCTTACGCCCTCGATGTGCAGCGTGACCGAACCTACCGCCTGCGCATCGAGGCACGCGGCACGGTCATCGAGGGCTACCTGGACGGCGTCAAGCGCGTGACGGCCATCGACGCGACGTATGCCACTGGCAACTTCGGCGTGTGGGCCAACAACAGCGTCGCAGTCTACGACGACCTCGCCGCATGCACCTACGCGCTGCCTTACGAGCTGCGCGTGGATGCGGGGAGCACGGCCCAGACCACCGATCGGGCCGGCCGCACCTGGCTGCCCGACCAGGCCTACGCGGTGGGCAGTTGGGGCTTCACTGCAGGGACGCAAGCATCGACGGTGGACCCGATCGCGGGCACCGAGGATGACTTGCAGTACCAGACCGTGCACTGGTGGTACGGCACGTGGGGCCTGCAGGCCGATGTGCCGAACGGCAACTACCGCGTGGCGCTGGGCTTCACGGAGACCCACTTCACCGAGGCGGGCAGGCGCATCTTCGATGTCAGGATCGAGGGGCAGACCGTTATCGCGGGGCTGGACCTCTGCGCGGTAGTCGGGCACGATACGGCCTACCATCGGGCTTTCGATGTCACGGTGAACGACGGGCAGCTCAACATCGACTTCGCCAGCGTGCGGGATGCGGCCCTGGTCGCGGCAATCGAGGTGACCACGCAGGGAGGCGCAGGGGCCACGCCGACGGCCACCCGGACGCGCACGCCCACGCCGCCCGGCACTGCGGTGAGCAGTCCGACTGCCACGAGGACCGCGACGCGCACGGCCACGCCCAGCCTGACGCCTGCAGCCACGGCAACGCGCACTGCGACCCGCACTCCGACGCAGACGCTGACGGCCACGGCGACGCCCACCGGTACGGGCCTGTACGGGCGAGTCACGAAGGGGGGTGTGGCCGCGGCCGGCATCCCGCTTGTCCTGGTTCGCATCGATGACGAGGAGGATGTCGAGGTCGCAGCGACCGTGACGGCGGCCGACGGCCGCTATGTCTTCTCCGGCGTGCCGGCGCTGCCGGCCGGTGCGGCGTACTATGTGTTCTACGGGCCGAACGAGACCGACCCCAGCCTGGTCGCCCTGTGGTACGGGCCGGAAGTCACCAGCTACACGGCCGGAGCCAATGTGCCGGCCGGAGACTTCGATATTGCGAACGTCCTGCTGCTTTCCCCTGCAGCCGGCGCCACAGTTACGCTGCCTGCCACCTTCACGTGGCAGCGGCGGAACCTGAGCGGCGACACCTACCGGGTGCTCTTCATGGACGAGGAGGGCATGGATTGGTGGCAGACGAACGACCTGGGCGATGTGGGAAGCTATACGTTGCCCGGCCTGGGTCCGGGCATGGCCTATGACACGCCTTATTACTGGTTCATGGCTGTCTTCCGCGGGCCTGAGAGCTTCGGCTACTCGTACTACATGCGCCGTGTCACCTTTGTGCCCGGTTCGTGGAGCGACGGGGCCACGTCGGCTGCGGACCTGCCGGCAGCGCAGAGCGGGCCGCGCTTGCGCCCCAGGATCGTAGAACCGCCTGCCGAGTGATCGTGGGTGCTCCGGTGCGGCGGGCGAGCAGGTTCACTACGAGGAAGACAAGCAGGGCAGTCACGATCAGGAGCGCGGCGACCGGCAGGGCTGCAGCGAGGCCGAAGCCCTCGAAGCGCTGGTAGACAAGCACGGGCACGACCTTGGGGTGGTAGGCGAGGATAACGACCGCGCCGAACTCGCAAACCCCGCGCGCCCGCATCATCAGCGCACCGGTCAGCCCGCCGCCCAAGGCCTGGGGTAAGGCGATGTGCCAGAAGGCCTGCCACGGCGTCGCGCCGTTTGCGAGCGCGGCGTGCTCGTATTCCGGCTCGAGCTGCGCAAACGCCTCCCGGGCCGCATTGACCAGGAAGGGCAGCCCGACGAAGGCCATCGCGACCCGCGATGCCCGCAGGCGTGTCGGTGAAGGTCACGCCGAGCCGGCCGAACGCCTGGCCGACCCGGCCCAGGATTTCCTGGCGCCTCTCTGCAACCGACAGCTCTTTCATGTTCGTCCTTGTCGAACTTACGAATGCTTGCGATGGCTTTCAATATACTTCGCTTTGCAGGGGCTATCAAGAATGATGCGCGAGCTACATCAAAGACGCGGATGCACTTGTATAATCAGAGGACAGAATGCCGGAATGGCGGAGCACCGGGCTCGCTTTGCAGGCGCCCAGCATTTGACAGCGCGCATCGCGCGCTGTCCCGGCCAACATATCACAAGGAGCTATCTTATTTATGAACCGTCACGACATTCAACTGCTGCAACAAGTGCGCGGTAACCCCGCGTTGACCATCACTCTGCCAACCCATCGCACATCGCCTGACAATCGCCAGGACCCGATCCGGGTCCGCAACCTGGTGACCGAGGCGACCAACCGGCTGCTGGAGGAATTCGGGCGCCGCGAGATCGAACCCTTGCTGACGCGGTTAGAGAGCCTGGTGAGCGAGATCGACTTCCGTTACACGCTCGATGGACTGGCGTTGTTCGTCACCCAGGATTTCGCCCGTGCATACCAGATACCGTTTGACCTGCCGGAGCGTGTGGTGGTTGATGAGACTTTCGCCACCCGTAACCTGGTGTTTGCGCTCAACCGCACGCCCCGCTACTGGACACTGGTGCTGAGCGAGCAGCCCACCCGTTTGATGGAGGGCGTGCGCGACACATTGGTCGAGATCACCGAGGGCGAGTTCCCGATGAGCCACGAGGGCCCCGGCGGCGCGTTGAAGCTGCCGGGCGGGCCGGGCGTGCAGAAGTCCGCCTATCGCGACGAGCGTCACCGCCAGTTCTTCCGCCAGGTGGATGCTGCATTGAAGCCGTTCCTGGCTGAAGATCCCCTGCCGCTGGCCGTGGTAGGCGTCGATCGCTTCCTGGCCTTCTTCAACGAGGTGACTGCTCACCAGGATGCCATCCTGGCTACATTGACCGGCAGCCACGACAAGACCTCGCCCCACGAGCTGGCACAACTGGTCTGGCCGCTGGTGAAGGCCAACTTGGCTGACAAGCGACAAGGGGTGATGGATGAGCTGGGCCGCGCCGTCGGCGAGCAGAAAGTCGCCTCGTCCGTCGGTGAGGTCTGGCGGTTCGCACAGGAAGGCCGCGGCGCACTGCTGGTGGTGGAAGAGGACTTTCACTATCCGGCCACGGTTGACGCATCGGGCATGCACCTCTCGCCGGCCGATGATCCGACTGCGCCTGGTGTGCTGGATGACGCCGTGGACGAAATCATCGAGGTGGTTCTGAGCAAGCAGGGTCGGGTCGTGTTTGTCGATAACGAGCAGTTGGCCGAGCATCAGCGGATCGCGCTGGTTCTGCGCTACTAAGGGCCATGATGCGACGAACTGACAAGGAAATCATCGAGCGCGACTCGATGGATTGGGTCACTTAAGAATCGCAGTGATCATGGGGAAGAAGTCGAAGGACAAGCCCGTTCTCGCCACAGAGGTCACAGAGGACGCTGAGAGCCTCGATTGAGTGTCTATCCGAGAAACCACTGGGGCTGGTCTCCGACCGTGCCCCCTGGCTCGGCGTGCTGTGGCTTCGCCACAGCCGAGACCGGCCAGAGCAATTCTCGGATAGACTCTACGACTGTCTCAGCGTTTTCTGTGACCTCTGTGGCCTATCCCTGCCTCAGCCCAACGGCAGGCCGAGCGACTCCACGAACGCGCGGATGCTGTCGCGGGCGGGCTGCACGCCGGCCGCAGCGTAGAGTTCCCACTGCTCGACGTGCTCCACGGACTGACCCGGTGCGAGCGTCACCAGCGGGCCGACGGTCTCCACCTCGATGAACCGGTCATTGCAGTAGGTCTCGCTGTTGCAGCCGTAATCCACATGAGGCTGGTCCGGCTGGGGCGTAAATCGCTTGACGACGAGGACGCCGCCAACCAGGTAGCCGACCCAGCCGTGGCGGTTCATGTAGCCGATCTTGCAGGGCGGCAGTGCCGGCTGCGCATGGAGCAGCACGAGCTCATCGGCCAGTTGCAGCCGGGGGTCGGCCAGCCGGGTGTAGGGCCAGAAGACCATGTTGCGGTTGGGCAGCAGGCCTGCATCGTCGAGTTGGTGCGCGGTCTGCGGGAAGATGCCGACGCCGCCGAGCCGTAGCATCGTCAGCGCCCAGGGCGCCAGTTCCACGGGCCAGGGGCCCTGGTTCTCCAGCCGGTGGCGGATTGCCAGCGCCGCCTTGCCGGGTGTGAACGCGATATGCATGGACTTGCGGATTCCGGTCAGCTCTTCGAGCGGGCCGAGCAGGTGCAACTCGCCGTCCGCTTCGGTCAACTCCACGCCTGCGTCATCGGGGATATAGGAGCGGGGTGTGGCCTCCGGCGCGTGCCAGAGCCGGTGACCGCCGTACAGCCGGAAGTCACCGACCGCGGTCGGGATGGTCAAGTCTGCAACCTCAGCCATCAGATTGTCGTCGGATGCGCCGAGGAACAGGCCAACGATGCGCGGGCCGGCCGTCTCAAGGACGTCGATGCGCACGTGGTCGTTGGTGAAGCTGCGCACGGGCAGCCCGAGGACCTTCGTAGTCAATGGAGCCTCCTTGCTGGAAGTTGGCGCTGCGGCGCCCCGTCAGCGCAGAATCAGCGGCAGGTGAACCCGGTGACTCTGCCGGTAGCCGAAGTCGATCACGACGTCCGGCTGGCCGGCGACGATGGTAATCGGAACCTCCCGCTGCGTGGTGATGCTGAAGCCGGGCAGGTCCGATTGTACCACCCGGTACGCACCCGGCGCAACATTGATGAACAGGTAGACGCCGTGCTCGTCCGTCCACGCGGTGACCGGGTCGGCGGGCTGGAGAGGCATGTCGTCCGGAACGACAAACACCCGCACGCCGGGCAGCGTGCGTTCGTTCCCATCGAGCACGCGATCGGCGTCGACGTCCTCCCATGCGCGGCCGGTGATGCGGCTGTGGCCGGGCATCTGTGTGGCCGTCGGTGTGTTGGTCCGTGTCACGTTGGGCGGGTTGGTGCTCGTGACGCTCGGCGTGTAAGTCGGCGTAGCCGACGACGTCGCCGTAGGCGTGTGAGTCGGCAGGGCGCGCGCGGCGAAATCGAACGCTGTCGTTAGATTCGCACCGACGGCCAGCACCACCTGCGGCGTACGCATCGTGTAGCCCAGGGGCGCAGTGCATTCGAGCACGTAGGTTGCCGGGTCGTGGGGTCCCAGGATGTAACGGCCGTCGGCGCCCGTGACGACCTGGGTGATGAGGTCGCCGGTCGTCCGCCGGAGCGTGAGGGTGGCCCCGCCCAGGGGCGGCTCGCTGTCCTGGTCGTAGCGCTGGTTGTCGTTGGCATCCCAATACACCAGGCCGGCGACGTGGCCGGTCGAGGGGGTTGCCGTAGGCGTGTAAGTCGCCGTAGGCGTGTAAGTCGCCGTAGGCGACGACGTGGGCGTGACCGTCGCGGTCGCCGTCGGTGTTGGGGTCAGAGTGTGGGTCGCGGTAGGCGACGCGGTTGCGGTCTCAGTGGCCGTCGCGGTAGGCGACGACGTGACGGTGGCAGAGGGTGTGGCTGTGGCAGTCGCCGTGGGCGTCGCGGTGGGTGTGGCTGTCGCAGTTGCCGTAGCTGTGATGGTGGGTGTCGGCGTGTGAGTCGCCGTAGGGGACGACGTTGCCGTGCTCGTGGGTGTTGCAGTCGCCGTCGCGGTCGCCGTGGGTGTTGCCGTGCGGGTGGCAGTTGCCGTAGCTGTCATGGTGGGTGTGGCTGTGGCAGTCGCCGTAGGGGACGACGTTGCCGTGCTCGTGGGCGTTGCAGTCGCCGTCGCGGTCGCCGTGGGTGTTGCCGTGCGGGTGGCAGTTGCCGTCGGGGTGGGCGTCCTGGTGAGGGTGGGCGTCGGGGTCGCCGTATGAGTCATCGTAGGCGACGCTGTTGCGGTGGGCGATGGCGTCGCGGTCGGCGACGGGAGCACCACGGGCGATGACGTGGGCGTGGCCCTGCTGCCCGTCAGCACGGCGCGGCCCCATGTCTCAGGCGCGCCGTTGGTGGTCTGGCCCTCCCAGACCATGAAGGTGTCGCGGCTGCCGCCGCTGTCGTCGTCGTCCAATCCGACCGTGAAGCCGAGCGTCTTGCCCGGATAAAATGGACCCGCATTCAGCGCGGTCGGCGGCAGCCGCAGCTCGAACTGCCACCCTGTGTCGGTGAAGGTGATGGCCTGCAGCGTGTTCGTGATGGCATAGGTGCCGAACTCACGCACGGTCCCGTCGGAAGCGATGGTGACCTGGTGGTCATCCGGATTCCACCACAACTGGTCGGCCAGCCCGTCGATGCCGAACTCTACCGCATCGTCCAGCCAGACATAATCGCTGTCGCGCCAGATGCTGTCATCCATGACGCTGCCGGACAGGACCAGATCATCCCCGATCCAGCCGCAATAGAACGTGCCGGAGAGGTCGACCGGCTCAGGCAGCGGCTCCGGGTAGCTGTAATCCGCAGTGGTCCGGTCCAGGTAGAGTGCCGGCTGGTGGGCCCAGTCATCCAACTGGCCGTCGAGCACGAAGCCGGGGCCGAGCGCGGGACAGTCGAGCTGTCGGGGCACCACGGGCGTGGAGGTGAGAGTCGGCGTCGCGGTCGGTGTCGGCGACGGCGTAGGGGTGTGAGTCGGTGTCGCAGTCGGCGTCGGCGTGTGCGTGGGCAGCGGGCCGCCGATGGGCGTCGGTGTTGGCGTGTTGGGCACGCCGCTCAACTGCACTGCGCCCCACTTGTCCGACTGCGAGTTGGTGCTTGTGCCGAGCCAGATCATGTGATCGTCGCGGCTGCCGCCGTTATCGTCCTCGTTCAGCCCGACCGTGAAGCTGATAACCTGGCCGGGTGCGAGCTCCCCTGCGCCGGTCACGGCCTGCGGCAGGCGCAGTTCCAGGTTCCATGCGCCGGTCAGGGGTTTCGTCACCACGGTCGCCGCAGGCACGGACACGCTGCCGAGGTCGAGCAGCCAGCCGTCGGTCGCGATGGTGAACTGATGGTCGTCGGCGCTGCCGTAGACCCAGCCATCGCGGGCTGCGTCCATCGCCAGCTCGATGCCGTCGTCGTGCCAGATGGAGGTGCTGTCGCGGTAGAGCTGCGTGTCGTTAATGGCTGCGGCGAAGACCAGGTCGTTGCCCTGCCAGCCGCACCAGACCTGCGCCGACAGGTCGGCGGGATCGGGCATGATGCCGCTGGCAATGTAGCCTGCGGTAGTGCGGTCGAGCATGATCGAAGGCCGGCCCTGCCACTCGGCCACGCTGCCGTCGAGGGCCAGCGCGGCGGGTACGCGCGGGCAGTCCACTGGCGGCGGAATGGGGGTGACCGGCGGGGTCGGCGTGCGTGTCGGCGTGGGCGTGGGGGTGACGTTGCTGGTCGGCGTTGCGGTGGGGAAGGGGGTCGGGATGGGCCGTTTGTGGTCCATTACCTGCACCATATGAATGGTCTCGTCGCCATCAGCCCGATCCCACAGGCGGAAGTCGGTGCTGCCCGCACCGCGGTTTTCCATGCGCGCGTCGGCCAGGCTGAAGGTGGCTCGCTGCCAGGTGCCAGTGTTATTCTTCTGCACTGCACCCGCGACCTTGTAGATGCCCGACGAGACGCTGTCAAAGTGCAGTTCCCACGCATCGTGGCCCTGGTCGAGGTAGGTCACGGTGATGGTCACCGCATTCGTGCCGCCGAAGAGATAACCGTCATCCACATCGAAGTACATATAGTGGTTGTTGCTCGCGCCGTCCGTACGTCGCGTATAGCGGCCCTCGGGCGCTGAGCCGACGCGCCAGAGCGGGATGGTCTTGCCGCCGGGCACGCTGTCCCGCTGCACGAGCCAGTAGGTGAAATTGCCCCATTCGGGGAACCAGTCGTATTCAGTCTCCCGCAGCGCAACCCAGACGCTCGGCGCGTCCGCCAGCGTGCGACCCATATGCGCGTTGGCAAAGTCGATGTACGGCCAGCGCGCGGGGTCCATCACCTGTTTGTCGTCGATCAGGATGAAGTCGGCGTGCTTGTCCAGTCCGCTCAGGAGGCGCCAGAGCGTGGCTTCCGGGCCGTAGGCATCGGGCCACTCGGTGCCCTCCCAGCCCGTGACGACCTGGTTGCCCCACTTCAGGATGGGGTCGTACTGCCCGCAGCCCGCCACGCCAGTGGTGGGATCGTCGATGATGACCCCGCTGCCGCCGTCCGGCTTGAGCCCGCTGTGCTGGAGGCCGACTCCGCGGGCGGCTGCGTAGTCCGTGATGGTCTTGCGCTCGCACGAGCTGAGAAAGCGGGGCGCGTATTCGACGACCAACTGCGTGTCGGGGAAGGCCTCCACGTAGCGGTCGATCACCCACTGAGCATACTCGACCCACAGACTCTGCGTCAACCCGGCGGCTTGCAGGCAGCCGTCGTACTGGTCCTGGGCCGGCTGCGTCTCCCCGAACAGGCCCACGCCGATTTCGACGAAGCTGATGCGCGGGTCGCCGTTGAAGCGTGCACCGAACGCACGGATGAAGTTGCCGTATTCCTGTTGATAGCCCGGGTCCCAGTACTTGGGTATGGCCTCGCCGTCGCAGGTTACCTTGGCGGCGGGATAGCGGCGGAAGACATAGTCCGGCACGCCTATGCCGCCGCAGCACGCGCCGTCATAGGTGTCCAGCCCCACGGCATCGGGCTTGCCGTACTTCCAATCAGCCGTCAGGTAGTTGTCGAGCCAGGCCCAATCATAGGTGTCGGCCGCGGGCTGGAGGGTCTTCCACTGGACGGTCACATGGCCGCCGACGATCGGGTAGGCCTGTGGACTGACGTGACGGTAATCGTAGAAGAAATAGACGCCCGGTGGCCCCATATGGGGGGAGTTGCCCAGATAGGCTGGGGCTGCATGCGCGGCTGCGACCGGCGTACCGGCGCGCGGGGACAGCCCTGGCGATTCAGGCATGTCGGGTGTGGATTGCAGGTTGAGGGTGCCGGACTGGGCAGGGGCGGGCGCCGCCCTAACACCGTCGCTTCGGCTGGCGAGATACCCGGCGAAAAGGACAGCCAGCAAGCACAGCGCCAGGGTAGAGAGCCAGCGGATTTCGCGCATGGGTCTGCCTCGGAGCAAACTAAGAAACATAATACATATACACTGTCAACGCCAAACGCGCAAAAAAGAAGCGTGTTGGTGACGGGAAATGCAGATTTTGCTTTGGCCCGCAGCCAGGGTGAGGGGGGAGATTACCGCGAACGGTCTTGGATAGTGTGAGAGGGGGCCGGTCTCGGCTGTGCCGAAGCCACAGCCGAGACCGGCCCAGCAGTCCTAAAACCTTACGGGACCAGCTTGATGAACTTGCGGCGGCCCACCTGGAGAACGTGCTCGCCGTCCGGCGCGATGACGAGGCCGGCGTCATCCACCCGCTCACCGTCGAGCTTGATGCCGCCGCCCTGCACGAGCCGGCGGACCTCACTCTTGCTGGCCGCGTGGCCGGAGTTGGTCAGCAGGTCCACCAGGCTCACCGGCTGGACCAGCCGCAGCTCAGGCATGTCGGACGGCAGCTCGCGCTGCTGGAACACGGTGCGGAAGTGCTCCTGGGCGGCTTCCGCGGCCTCATGGCCCTGGAAGATGTCGACGATCTCGAAGGCCAGTTGCATCTTCAGATCGCGCGGGTGCAGCTCGCCGGCCTCGAACTGGCTGAACTTGCGATCGATCTCCTCGGTGGAGAACCGCGTCACCAGGTCGAAGAAGTTGCGCATGGCCGAATCCGGGATGCTCATCACCTTGCCGAACATCACCTCCGGCGGCTCGTTGATGCCGATGTGGTTGCCGGTAGACTTGCTCATGCGCAGCACGCCGTCCGTGCCGACCAGGATCGGGAAGGTCAGGATAGTCTGCGGCCGCAGCCCGAACGCCTCCATCAGCTTGCGCCCCGCGATGAGGTTGAAAAGCTGGTCGGTCCCGCCGATCTGGATGTCGGTGCGCATGGCGACCGCGTCGTAGCCCTGCATCAGGGCGTACATGAATTCGTGCAGCCAGATCGGGTCGCCCTTCTCGAAGCGCAGCGTGAAGTTTTCGCGCACGAGGAACTGCTGCACGGTGAAGTTCGACGCCAGGCCGATGATGTCCTTGAACATGAGCTGCGACAGCCACTCACCGTTGTACATGATGAGCGTGCGGGCTGGATCGAGCACCTTCCAGGCCTGGTCGGTGAAGGTCTTGGCATGGTCGCGCGCCTGTTCCTCGGTCTGCTGGCGCCGCGCGCTGGTCTTGTCGCTCGGGTCACCGATGAGCGATGTGTACGTGCCGATCAGGAAGATGACCTCGTGGCCCAGCTCCTGGAACTGGGCGAGCTTGCGCATGGGCACAGTGTGGCCCAGGTGCAGGTCACTGGCAGTCGGGTCGAAGCCGCAGTAGACGCGCAGCGGGCGGTCGTCGCGCCGCGATTCCGCCAGCCTCATGCGCAACTCCTGCTCCATGTTGGTGCGCGTGGTCTCATCACCGAACTCGACACCGCGCATCAACAGCGCGAGTTGTTCTTCTACCGGTCGAAACGGGCTCATTTGCTTTACTCCGTAATCTGCCTGTGGTATAATCGTACCAGGGTTGCGTCATCGAGACGCAAACAAAAAGCGTGGCAAGCGCCACGCCTCACATATTCGATCAAGTAAGCACGATCGGGCGGCTGCCTGCACTCACCGGCGAAGAAGGGGCGTCATCTGCTGCGGCGCCTTGCTCGCGGCAAACACGCCCCGCAGATACGAGTAGGGTGCGGCTTGAGGTAGGAACTGCCGGCACGCGAAACGCGATAACATGGCTCGATCATAGCACGACCGGCAGAGGTTGTCAAAGTCATCCAAGGGAACGGGTGCGTTTCATACTGGGGGCGAACGCGGCCAGCGCGCATACGCGAATGGCGCTGCGGTGCTGGGCACGGATACACGAATATCCCGCCGCGGCGCACACGATTCGCGTATTCGTGGCGCGCCAGCGCATTCGTTTATCCGCGATGGCCGCGCCCCTAACGTGAAACGCACCCCAGGGGAACCGGCGGCGCGTCCGGACGTCTTATCTGGCAGATAAGCCGTTTAGGCCATAGTCCGCATTTTCCAGGAAAGGAGAACCGTATGTTTCAGTCATGGCAGCGTCGGATGGGTGTGTTGATGGTGGTTGTGCTGCTGCTGACGGCAGTCCTTGTCCCGGCTGCATCGGCCAGCCCGGTCGAGAGCCGCTCGGAGAAGGGCAGCGCCACCGCAGCGCTCGGCGCGAGTGGGCCCCAGTGCGCCGTTTATCACTGGGTGAAGCGTGGTGAGAACCTGACCCAGATCGCCCGCAAGTATGGCGTGTCGATCTGGGATATCATGCAATGGAACGGCATCAAGAACATGAACCGCATTTATGCGGGGACGAGTCTGGTCATCTGGCGGGCCTGCCCGAAGCCGCCGCCGCGGCCCCACCCGCAGCCGGCGTCCTACTGGTATGCGACCTACTTCAATACCCGCGACCTGACGGGCGGCCGCGTGTATGAACGCCGCGAGGCGCAGATCAACCACAACTGGGGCTGGAGCTCACCGGCCGGCCCGGTCTTCCCGGACAACTTCTCGGCCCGCTGGACCAAGGCTGCAAACGCGGTGGGCGGCACATATCGCATCACTGTCCGGACGGATGACGGCGCGCGCGTGTACGTGGACGGCGTGTTAGTCCTGGACACCTGGAAGGTGCAGGCCGTGACGACCTACGAGGTCGATGTGGTGCTGGTGCCCGGCTGGCACACCTGGACGGTCGAGTACTTCGAAGCCGAGGGCGTGGCGGAGATCAGCTTCGGGGTGCGTAAGCTGTAGTTCCCGGTCTGGATGGCGGGGCCTCCCTGGATGCTCCGCTCCCTGGAGGACGGGCGCGAGCCCGTCCTTTTTTGTGGCCCGGAACGACAAAAACGATTGTACCCCGGCTTTGCCAGCGATGCCGGGCAGGTGTATGATGGGGCGATGTGCGGCCTTGCCCGCCGCACGGACATCTATCTCAAGGAATCATCCATGCGCGCAAACGAGACTGCAATGCAGATCGGCACCGGCCTGCGCGGCCGCCTCAGCCTGGCGACGGCCGGCTGGGGGCCCAACCTGATGACGCTGGCCGTCACCTACTTCCTGGTCGCCCTGGGCCAGGGCCTGTTCAACGGTATCACCACCAACTACTACGTCAACGACTTGGGGCTCAACGGCCAGCAGGTGCTCTGGCTGACCGGCATCCGGGAAATACCCGGGCTGAGCCTGATGCTCATCGCCGCACTCATCATGCGCCTGCCGCTGTCCTGGCGCACGGGCATGTCGCTCATCCTGATGGGCATCGGCTTTGGGCTCTACTCCATTGTGCACTCTTACCTGGCGCTGGCCGCGGTCGTGGTGATCGCCAGCATCGGGTTCCACAACTGGATGCCGCTTTCCAGCTCGCTGGCCCTTTCGCTGATTCCGAAGGCGGTGGCCGGCCGCACGCTCGGCACGCTCTCCGCGATCAGCGCACTCGCGTCCATCGTCGGGATGGGCATCGCGGGCCTGCTGGCGGTCGCACTGCCGCTGCGGACCTTTTTCGTGTTGGGCGGCATACTGATCGTGCTCGGCGGGCTGCTCATCTTCCGCGTGCCCGCGTCAGTGGGCCAGGAGAACCGCTCGCAGCCGCGCATGTTGCTCAAGCGGCGGTACTGGCTCTACTACGTCCTGACTCTCTTCGAAGGCTCGCGCATGCAGGTCTTTTCGGCGTTCGGGACGCTCATCCTGGTGCAGGAGTATGGCCTTGATGCGCGGCAGATCAGCCTCTTGATGGTGACGAGCGGCATCGTGAACTTCCTGTTTGCGCGGCGGCTCGGCCACGCGCTGGACTTCGTGGGTGAGCGCGTCACACTGTCGGTCAGCTACGTGCTGCTGGCGCTGTGCTTCATCGGCTATGCGACCGTCCACAACGCGTTGTTCCTGTGCGCGATGCTGGTCGGCATCAACCTGCTCGTCACCCTCAGCATCGGCCTGTCAACGTATGTCAACCGCATTGCGCCGCCGGAGGAACTGACGCCGACGTTGAGCGCGGGGGTGAGCGTCAACCATATCTCGTCGGTGGGCATGTCGCTGCTGGCGGGTTCGCTGCTGGCAATCGTCGGGTATGAGGCGCTGTCGTGGGGCGCGGCCGGGCTCATCATGTTGTCCGTGCCCTTTGCGCTGATGATTCGCGTGCCGCCCGCGCAGCCTGAGGCTGCCAACGCATAGCCAAGCAGGAGTGGGTCCCAACAGCAAGGGGCGGGCTGCGGTGTAGCACACCATTGTGCTACACCGCAGCCCGCCCGCTTTTCTGCTACGGATTGGCTCTCAAGGGTGCTCCGGCCAGCCCAGGCAGTCTGGGCCGGGCCGGAGGAGCATGTGACCCGATTACTGGCCGCCGAGGCGGTCCCAGTAGCCGCGCACGTCGGTGTCCCAGCCCGCGCTGATGTCCTCAGGCAGGGAGCCGAGATCGAGCTGCGGCGCATTATCGAGCGTCGCGGCGTCCACGTTCAGTCTCAGTTCCAGCGCATCACCCGCCGTCACCTGCAACGCATTCCACGGCACAGGCACGCTGTTCCCACCGATGCCCAGGAACCCACCGTAGCTGATGATCGCATACACCACCTGGCCGCTATCGAGATTGATCAGCAGATCGCTCACTTCGCCCAGGCCCGCATCATCCACACCGGTCACATTCAGGCCCACAAACCGGTCGGCCCGCAGAAGCTGGCCGGTGACCGCGTTGGCCGTACCAGGTGCTCTGACGTCGATGCCGGTGGTATCGGTCATCACATCAGTGCCGGTGACGACGCCGGTCGCATCCACGTCATCGTCAGTCGCCGCGTCCGGCGTCACACTCATCTCAACGCCGGTCGTGTCGGGCGTCTCGATGCTCTGGCCGCCCCAGTAGTCCTGGATCTCTGCATCCCAGCCCGGCGTGCCGAAGGCCTCTTCGCCCTGTGTCAGAGCCGGCGCGTTGTCCAGGGTCTCCTGGTTGGTGTCCAAGACGAAGGTCTCGGTTTCAGCGTTGAAACGGATCGCCGACCAGGGCACAGCCACACGGCGGTCGCCCAGACCCAGGAAACCGCCGTAGCTCAGGACGCCGTAGTAGACCTTGCCGTCGTTCGAGCCGAGCAGCAGGTTCGCCAGTTCGCCCAGATTCGTCCCAAGCGGATCATTGACGTTCGTGCCGAGGACTTCGCTGGCCTGCATCACCACACCGCTCTGCGTGGCGATGTTACGGCCAGGACGCCGTGGGCTGGCCGTTGCGGCTGCCGCCGGTGCCGGCGTTGTCGTTATGCGCGGGGTCATAGCGACCGTCCGCTCGACGCCCACCAGGGCGCTGTTCCAGAACTCAACCAGGTCATCGTCCCAGCCGTCCTGATTGAAGTCCGGCAGCAGGTAGTCCGGCGCATCCGGCGCAGCCATGAACTGGCTCGGCGGGACCAACAGCCGGAACTCCTTGTCGACCAGGTCCAGTTGCAGCGCGTGCCACGGGATGAGCAGAATCCGCACTGCGTCGTCAATCAGGCCGGCCGTGTCGGTCATCGTATCGGTCTCGGTGACGACCGGCGCGGCCTCGACCATACCGGTGTCGGTCATCACGTCCGTGTCGGTGATGACATCGGTGTCAGTGATGACATCAGCATCATTCAGCTCGCCCGCCGTGTCGAAAGCGGCGAAGCGGGCGGTATCCAGAGTCGCGAGGACATAGAGCACGCGCGCGGCCTCGACATCGATCAGCAGGTCGTCGACCCGGCCAATTGCAAGGGCAGCTTCATCCAGGTCAACCTCGACGGGTTCCTGGTTCAGTTCGACGTCCACATCGGCATCGAGGCCGTCAGTGTCCGTCAGCGTTTCGGTTGTGGTAAGCGCACCGGTCGTCGTCAGCGGCGCGGTCGGAGTCATCTCGACCGGCGCTGTTTCAGTGAACATCTGCGTATCATCGACGGTCTCGGTCGCCCCAGGCGTGACGGCCATCTCGATGCCCGCCGTATCGGTCATTGCATCCGTCGCCTCCGGGGTCACGTTCGCCTCAGGGGTGACGGTCGGTTCGATGATGTCGTTGTCGCTGTCCAATTCGGCGCCGGTCATGCCGCGGTCACCGAGGACGATGGCGAAGTCGCCCAACTCGGTGATGCGGACGAGGTCCTCTTCGCCCTGGCCGGACAAGCCGACACTGCGCAGGCTCTGGTCGCCGAAGCTGCCGACCTGCACCAGGCCGCCCGCGCTCACCTCGTCGTCAACATCGACATCAGCCGTATCCGTGACCGTGTCCGTCGCATCGACGTCTATGTCCACCTCGCCCGTGGCCGTGATTGTGGCCGTTGCAGCGGGCAGCGTGTCGGTCATCGTCTCATCTGCGGATACGGTCGGCGTAGCGGACGGCAGCGTGTCGGTCATCGTGCCGGTTACAGCAGGCTCCGCAGCCGCATCCGTTGCGTCCGCGTCGGGCAGCGCGCCGGTCGCAGTCAGGTCGAGCTGGCTCCAGAACTTGCGCAGCTCCGCATTGCGCAGCAGCTCGCGCGTGTTGGGCGAAGCATAGCGGCTCAACGACGGCGCATCTTGGAGCACCTCTTCATCCACGTCGAGGATGAAAACTGCGCGCTCAGGGTCATATTGCAGCACGCTGAAAGGCACCGGCACAAGCTTTTCGCCCAGGCCGAACAGCCCACCGGCCGCGATCAGAGCAAACGGGATGTACCCTGTGCTGGGGACGACGAGCAGGTTGTCCAGCTCGCCGATGTCGTCGCCGGCGCTGTTGAGCACGTCAGCACCGAGCAGGTCGAACGACTGGCGGACTGTGCCGGAGGCCTCCGGCAGCTTATCGGCCATGCCGGAAGTGGGCGCCATCTCGGAGTCCGCGGTGGCTTCACTGGCACCTGCCGCGGGGGCAGGGGTAGTCTCCGCAGCACTCGCGCCCGTCGGTGTGGCGGTCTGTGTGGGTGTGGCCTGCTGGGCCAGCGCCAGCGGCGACAATACCATGGTCAACACCATGAGGGCTGCAAATAGAATCAGGCTTTTTCGTCGCATCTCTCAATCCTTTCCTCTACACTCAATACATTTACCTGGCGGCAGGCTCGACCTGCGCACATCCTTGGGCGCCGGCGGTGACGCCAGGCATGTTCGCAGTGTAGTCGAGTCGCTTGCTCATGAAGAGTGGTGCAGATTACCATGTGTTTGCAATGAATATTAACGTATGCTTAAGGCCGGGGAAGAAGGGGGAAAGAGTATGAGAGAAGATGCAAGCGGGGAACCGCCAGCTTGAGCCTACAGGCGCACGGAGGAAGATGGGAGCCAAAACCATCTTCCTCCTTCCTGCTTCAATCTTCGATTGTCCGCCCCGCGGCCCACAGGATGCCCTGGCGGAGCACCCGTTGGAAGTTCGGGTCAGGCCAGGTCAGGTTGTCGTGGCCGGATTGGAAGCAGAAGACCGGCGCGTTCCGGTAGGCGTGGGTCCATGCGATGGTCTTCATACTGCGGGGATGGTCCACGGTCAGCAGCGCGTGGCTGTCCGCGCCGGGGCTCGCCATCAGATAGGTCTCGTCGACCATTCGCCAGTCCTGCACGCCCGCAGTGACCGGATGGTGCGGGTCCGCGACACGCACATCAAGGGTCTGTTCGTGGTCGTACTCGAAGCTGCGGTCGGGCAGGCCCGTGATGTCGGTCCAGGTCGGCCACCGGGGATAGGCGAGAATCGCGTGGTGGAGCAGCACGATACCCTGCGATGTCGCGCCGAGTCCTTGCAGCGCGGTCAGCGGCTTGCCTGCATGCCACGGCAGGCCCTCGTCGGTCGGCTCGTCCATGAACATCGTGTAGAACAGGACCACATCGTAGCCGTTCCGCACGTCCTGGGGCGAGGAGGCAAAGTCGTTCATATGCTGGATGTACGCGTCGATGCCCGGCAGTGCGCGGAAGAGCAAGTGGAAATTCGGCACATCATACGAATGCCCGCCCGTAATCACCGCCACCCTGACAGGGTTAAGGTCACCCATAGGATCCTCCTGATCTGCAATCTTCAATCGTCGTGATACGCTGCCTCGCGCAGCCCTTTGATGTAGCCGATGGCGAAGAGGCGGCCGATGGACGAATACGCGGGGGTGTCGTTCGTATCGCCGGCCATCGTCGGCACGTGATCGGGCCGCAACACGCCCTCGTAGCCGATGTCGCGATAGGCGCGCATGCACTCGACCATGTCCGTCTGGCCGTCGTCGTGGAACGTCTCGATGAACTTCTCCGGCGTGCCGCGCACATCGCGGAAGTGAACGAAGAATATCTTGTCCTGGCTGCCGAAGTGCCGGATGGCCGCGGGCAGGTCCGCCGTCATCAGCGAGAAGTTGCCCTGGCACAGCGCCACCCCGTTGACCGGGCTGGGCCGGAGGTCGATGAGCCGCTGATAGTTCTCGATGCTGCGCATGATGCGGCCCAGCCCGTGGATGGGCGAGAGCGGCGGGTCGTCGGGGTGCATCGCGAGCTTGACGCCGGCCTCTTCAGCGACCGGGATGACGCAGTCGAGGAAGTAGGCGAGGTTCTCCCACAGCCGCTCCTCGCTGACCTCACCATACTCGGTCAGCGGCGCATCGCGAACGAGCTCCAAGTCAAACTCTGTGGTCAGCGCGTTCCCGCGCGTCGGAACCGCAGTGTTCGTGCGAATCCAGTTGAACACCGGCATCCACTCGTAGCACCAGACCGGGATGCCCAGCCGGCCCATGTTGCGGATGAGTTCGATGGCCGTCTCGATCTCCGCGTCGCGGCCCGGCAGGCCCAGCTTGGCCTTGTGGAGCGGCGGGCGCCCTTCGATGACGGCCAGCTCGAAGCCGCCTGCCGCGTAGCCCTGTTTCAGCGCGACAAGCGACTTGTAGCTCCAGGGCAGGTCCTCCGGCGGCACATCGAGGCCCCGGCGCCAGTCCATGCCGGAGACGACGTGGTCCACGCCGCACTGCTTCGCTAGCGTCCACAGCAGGGTGGGCTGGGCGGGCAACACTTCTGCAATCTTGATCATGGGTGGGAGAATGCTCCTGTGATGGCGGGGTCGCGCACGCTATGCGCCGGCCTCGTTCAGCCGGCGCATCTGTTCGTCGTCCAGCCGGACGTCAAGCGCGGCGAGCAGCTCGTTCATCTGCTGCTCGGTGCTGGCCGCAATGAGGGGGATGACCGGCGGCGTGTGATGCCGCATCCAGGCGAGCACCACCTGGTTTGCGTTGACGCTCAGCTCGTCCGCGACCTGGCGGATGACGGCCAGCCGCGCGTCGCTGTCCGGGCCGACGTACTGCTCCGGCAGCGGGCGATCCGTGCGGGTGTACGCGCCGCCCAGCAACGGCGACCAGGCCAGCAGGGTCAGTGGGTGGCTGGCAAGATAGTCGAACAGGTCGCCGTTGGCGAACGGGTGCGTCGGCCAGTCCTGGCCGGGGCGGGGCCGCAGGTAGGTGTAGCGCTGCTGTACGCAGACGTAGTGCGGCCAGGCGTGCGCGTCTGAGATAGAGCGAGCCTCTGCCAGCCGCCAGGCGCGCGCGTTGCTGGAGCCGATGAAGCGGACCTTGCCCGCGCGGACCAGCCGATCGAAGGCCTCGAGCCGTTCCTCCACCGGTGCGTCCCGATCATCGCGGTGCGCGTAGTACAGGTCGATGGTCTCTACGCGGAGGCGGCGCAAGCTGCCTTCGCATGCCCGCTCGATCTGTTCGGCGCGCAGGCCCACGTCCAGGTCGTCTACCGGCGCGGGCGCGCCGACCTTCGTTGCAATGAAGAGATGGTTGCGGTGGCCGCGTTCAGCCAGCCAATCGCCCAGCAGGGCCTCGCTCTCGCCGCCCTGGCAGCCGGGCACCCAGCGGGCGTACGCGTTGGCCGTGTCGATGAACGCGCCGCCGGCCGCAGTGTACATGTCGAGCATCCGGTAAGAGGTGGCCCGATCGTCGCGGCTGCCGAACATCATCGCGCCCAGGCAGAACTCGCTGACCTCGACGCCGGTGTCGCCCAGCGGAATCTTCTTCATGATGCCTCCTTCGGTGGAATGGATGCCGGGGATTCGTCTGTCGGGATGATACTCCAAGCGGAAGCCTGCGTCAAAGCGTCGCCGCCGAATTTGGGCAGCACGCTAGAGACAGATTGGTGGTACAATTGACGGTGCGCGCAAGCCGCGCGAGAAAGGAGTCACCCCATGGGAGACAAAGGCGGCAAGAAAGATAAGGACAAGGTCCAGAAACAGAAGGCAGCCAAACTGGAGCAGGAGACCAAGAAGAAGCAGGAGAAGCAGCCGAAGGGTTCGTGACGAACGGTTGATGAAGGTGAACAAGTACGCCCGGTAACTCGCGTCGTCCCACGGCTGCGATTGCAAACCGCAGGCCCAGGCGCCAATGGTAGCCGGTGACTTCCGGTTGCCGGGCAGCTTTCTTGCATTTGGCTTGGACGGTGCTACAATTAAACCATGTTTTCATTCTTCTCAGGAGTTGTCTATGAGCCACGGCTCACCGTTGCGGATGAAAATGGGTAGAATAGAGTGCCGCCCCGGTGAGAAGTCGGATGGTTGGTTTGGTGCCACGAGCCCGTCAGGAGTTTGACATGAGTGCCTGCAGGCACCGTTGACTGTTGCCCCCCGCCAGGGGAGAGCACGCAAGGGAGAATCTTCGTTCATCAGGCACTCCGCTGGGGCGAGCGCAAGCAGCGGAGGTGAGTCATGCAAGTGGTCTACGAGCGTTGTTGCGGGATCGACGTCCACAAGCAGACCGTAGTGGCCTGTGTGATCGTGCCGGGGCCAGACGGTCAGCCGCTCAAGGAAACCCGCACCTTTGCGACGATGACGGTGCATCTGGAGGCTTTAGCGGATTGGTTGGCCGGTCTGGGTGTCAGCCATGTGGCGATGGAGAGCACGGGGGTGTACTGGAAGCCCGTATACAACCTGCTGGATGACCGGTTCGCCATCCTGGTGGTCAACGCCGAACGCATCAAAGCGTTGGCGGGGCGTAAGACGGACGTGCAGGACGCCGAATGGATCGCCGACCTCTTGCGGCATGGCTTGCTCAAAGGCAGCTTCATCCCCTCGGAGGTTTTGCGAGAACTGCGGGATCTGACCCGCTATCGCACGAAGTTGGGGGATGAACGCAAGAGCGAAGTCAATCGGGTGCAGAAGGTACTGGAAGACGCCAACATCAAGTTGGCGAGTGTCGCCAGCGATGTGATGGGGGTGAGTGGCCGCGCCATCCTGGCCGAGTTAGTCGAGGGCCAAACGGACGCCGCCACGTTGGCCGCCTTAGCCAAAGGGCGGTTGCGCGACAAGCAGGACTTGCTCGTGAAGGCGTTGAGCGGGCGCGTGCGGCCACATCATCGCTTTATGTTGGCGCAGCATCTGAGTCACATCGACTTTCTCGACGAGGCGATGGCGCAACTGGACCAGCAGATTGCGGAGCAGATGCGCCCTTTTGCGGCGGCCTTAGCGACGTGGGATGCCTTGCCGGGCATTAACCAGCGCATTGCCGAGATCATCGTCGCCGAGATTGGTGCGGATCTGGCGCCTTTCGAAGATGCCGACCACCTGGCTTCCTGGGCCGGTATGTGTCCGGGCAACCACGAGAGTGCAGGCAAACGCAAGAGTGGCCGCACGCGCAAAGGCAGTCCGTGGCTGCGGCGGGCACTGATTGAAGCGGCCCACGGCGCAGCCCACACCAAGCACAAGTACTTCCAGGCGCTCTATCGCCGCCTGGCAGCCCGGCGAGGCACACAACGGGCAGCGGTCGCCGTCGGGCACAGTTTACTGGTCACAGGTTATCACCTGATTACTCGGCAGACGGCCTATGAAGACCTGGGTGGCAACTACTTCGATGAGCGGGACCGTGAGGCGGTGAAACGCCGAGCCGTGCGCCGTCTCGAGAAGCTCGGCTATCGGGTCGAACTGGCGCCGTGCGCTGCCCCGGCCGGGTAACGGGACATTTTCAAGGGAGGTATCCATGGATAATCTGTCAGCCCTGTTCACGATGGAAAGTTTGCTGAGCCTGCAAGGCTCGGCAGCCGCAGCCCTGCTCGTCCCGGCCGTGCTGCTGTATCTGATCGGGGACCGTTTCAAGCCCTTCGCCAAGTGGGTCTCGTTCGTCATCGCGCTCGGCCTGTCCTACCTCGTTGCCGCGCTGGCGCAGGATCAGTCGATTCTCAAGTGGGTCCTCGCCTTCTTCAACGGCTTCCTGGTCTTTGCCTCTGCGGTCGGCATCAACCAGGGCGCGGCCCAGCAGAGCCTGCGCAGTGCGCCGCCCGTGACGCCATCCGGCAGTCCTCGTTCCGCCCGCAATGCTCCGGCCTCAGTGCCGCAGGCGAAGGGGCTCTTCAGGAGCTGGTTCTAGACGCACTCGGGCCGGTGTGAAAGCACCGGCCCCTTGGTTTCTATGACCATACACATGAGAGGAGATAGGGTGATGGCCGCAAGCCCGCGTGGAGCCGCCAATGAGGTACTGGTTGCACAATCCGGCCTGGTCAGTTCGGAGGAAGGGTTCCTGTTCCGCGATCTCAACAAGAACGGCAAGCTCGATATCTATGAAGACCCGCGCCGACCCGTGGGTGAGCGCGTCGAGGACCTGCTGGGCCACATGACGCTGGCGGAGAAGGCCGGGATGCTCTTCATCAACGGCGCCATCGTCAACGAGGACGCGTCCCTTGAACCCCGGCCGGATGGCCCGCCGTTCCCTCGCGCAGCGGTCACGCAGATGGTGGAGCAGAACCTCACCCACTTCAATCTCTGGCAGATTCCCGCCGCGCAGGTCGTTGCCAACTGGCACAACAACCTGCAGCGCTTCGCGGAGCAGACGCGGCTCGGCATTCCGGTCACCATCGCGTCCGACCCGCGCAACCATTTCAGCCGCAACATCTTCGCGATGGCCGCCGCCGACTTCTCCCAGTGGTGCGAGACGTTAGGCTTCGGCGCACTCGATGACGCGGAACTCGTTCGCCAGTTCGCGGATATGGTGCGCGAGGAGTACCTGGCCGTGGGCATCCGGGTGGCGCTGCACCCGCAGATCGATCTCGCGACCGAGCCGCGCTGGCCGCGCATCAGCGGCACGTTCGGCGAGGATGCGCACGTGGCCGCGCGGCTGGTCCGGGCTTACATCGAGGGTTTCCAGGGGGCCACGCTCGGCCCGCACAGCGTTGCGTGTATGACCAAGCATTTCCCCGGCGGCGGCCCGCAGAACGAAGGCCTTGACCCGCACTTCGAGTTCCAGCGGGGCCAGATTTACCCCGGGCACAACTTCGACTATCACCTGATTCCGTTCAAGGCTGCGCTCGCAGCCGGCACTGCGGCCATCATGCCCTATTACGGCGTGCCTGTCGACCAGACGGACGAGAACGTCGCCATGTCATTCAACCGGGCAATCATTACCGGCTTGCTGCGCGAGAAGTACGGCTATGACGGCGTGGTCTGCACCGACTGGGGGCTCATCACCGACTCGCGCATGGGCGATGCCGTCTGGCCTGCACGCGCCTGGGGCGTGGAGCATCTCAGCGAGGCCGAGCGGGTCCGCAAGGCGCTCGACGCGGGCGTGGACCAGTTCGGCGGCGAGAACCGGTCGGACCTGGTGGAAGCACTCGTGCGCGATGGACGGCTGTCCGAGGCGCGGCTGGATGTCTCAGTGCGGCGGCTGCTGCGCCAGAAGTTCCAACTAGGCCTGTTTGACAACCCGTTCGTGGATCCTGGTCGGGTGAGTGAAGTGTTTGGCCGGCCCGATGTGATGGCAGCCGGCGCGGCGAGCCAGCGCCGTGCAATGACGCTGTTGAAGAACGAGGAGCAGATTCTACCCGTGACTGGGCGGCCCAGGGTCTACGTGCGGAACCTGGATGCGCAGGTCGCAGGACAGTATGCCGATGTCGTTCCGACGCCGGCGGAGGCCGAGCTGGCAATCATCCGCCTGGACACGCCCTGGTATCCGGTGGAGACGCGCAACCCGATGGCCCGCGGCTTCCATCACGGCGACCTGGATTTCAAGGGCGAGGCGAAGGAGGAGATCCTGGCGTTGCTCCACGCGGCGCCGACAATCGTAGTCATCTACCTGGACCGGCCCGCGGTCATCCCGGAGATTGCCGCGGCGGCCCGCGGTCTGCTGGCGGACTACGGCGCGACCGATGCCGCAGTGCTTGATGTTGTCTTCGGCCGGGCACAGCCCGCGGGCAAGCTGCCCTTCGAACTGCCGTCTTCGATGGAGGCCGTCCGGCAGCAGAAGCCCGACCTGCCGCACGACTCGGAGAACCCCCTGTATCCGTTCGGGTTTGGGTTGGAGATGTGACAGCACATGGCTCTTGGGGTCTGCGCCCGGCCGAGCCTGGCGCAGACCCCAAGAGCGGAGACACCACCCCGCTCTACACCAGCCACATCAACTGGTACGGCTCCAGCGTCACGTCGCGCGTGAGCTCGAGCGTGTCCCCGCCGACCAGGTCACGAAACTCATAGCCCAGGCCCTGCGTACGGATGACGTTTGCCGCAATGGTCTGGCCGCGCTGGCTGAAGTTCGCCAGGACGAGCGCCTGGTCCGCATTGTGGCGGCGGCGATAGCCGAAGACGTGCGGATTGCCCGCGTCGATGATCGCGGTCTCGTTGCCGGCCAGCGCGGGGCAGTGTTTGCGCGTCTGGATCATGTGGCGGAGACGCCCGTACACCCGGCCCTCGATCGTGTCCGGTTCATCGCGCAGCGCCAACTGGTCCCAGTTGGTCGCGGGGCGGTGAACCCAGCGGCTGTCGCTTGCTTTCGCGGGGTTGCTGCGGTAGCCGTAGTCGTTGAGCGTGCCGATTTCGTCGCCCAGGTAGATGAGCGGGATGCCGCCGATGGAGAGCGCGATGCCATACATGAGCAGGATGCGGCGGACGGCCAGCTCGACCTCCGCCTCGCCTTCCTCGCGCAGCGCCTTCTCCAGCCCGGCTAGCGATGCGCAGGTGCCGGAGATGCGCGCATCGCCCGTGCGCGGGTTCTCCTGGAAGGGCAGGCCGCGCGCAAAGCTGCCGGGGAAGCGGCCCGTGTAGAAGGCATTGAGAAAGCGGCGGTGGTCGAAGCCGTTGACGCCCACCTGGGCCGCGTCGCCGTCGTCGAAGGTCCACCCGATGTCATCGTGGCTGCGCACGTAGTTGACCCATGCGCAGCCGGGGTGGATGTGGAATCGCCCGGCCAGCGAATGCCGGAGCAGCTTGACCTCACGCGTCGCCAGGGCCTCCCATTGGAGTGCCATCAGCAGGGGATTGTACGAAATCTGGCACTCGTCGGGCGAAATGTACTGCGCGACCTCATCCGGGTGGACGATGGCCTCCGATTTGAACAGCAGCGCGGGTGCGGCGATGCGGGTCAGTGCGTTGAATGCCTGCACCAGCATGTGCGCCTCCGGCAGGCTCTCGCAGGGCGTGCCCAGCTCCTTCCAGATGAAGGCCAGCGCGTCGTAGCGCAGCACCTCCACGCCCGCATTGGCGAGCGACAGCATTTCCTCCATCATGGCGCGGAAGACTGCCGGATTGCGATAGTTCAGGTCCCACTGGAAGCTGTAGAAGGTCGTCCAGACCCACTTGCCGATCTCGGGCCGGTAGGTGAAGCTGCCCGGGCGCACGCCGGGGAAGATCTCGCGCAAGGTTTTCTCGTACGCGTCAGGCATGGCCCGGTCGGGGAACATGTAGTAATAACCCTGGTAGACCGGGTCGCCGGCCAGCGCAGCCTGTGCCCAGCGGTGCTCATCGGAGGTGTGGTTGAGGATGAAGTCGAGCACCAGGCTGATACCCTCGCGGCGTAGCTCTGCGGCCAGCTCTGACAGCTCGGCCATCGTGCCCAGGGCCGGGTTGACATCGCGGTAGGAACTGACCGCGTAGCCGCCGTCGTTTTCGCCCGCGGGGCTGGCAAACAGCGGCATGAGGTGCAGGTAGGTCAGTCCCAGCTCGCGAAAGTAGGGGAGCTTCGCGCGGATGCCGGCCAGATTGCCTGCAAACAGGTCTACATAACACACCCCGCCCAGCATCTGCTCCGACTGGAACCAGTCCGGTTGCGCCTCGCGTTCTGCATCGAGTGCCTTCAGTTCTGCGGGCCGGGCGAGCGAGAGGGAAGCGGCGCTCAACAGGATTTGCTCCAGGTGGTAGAAGAAGTCGTAGTGTGAGCCGTACAGGTGGTGGAGCAGACGAAAGAGGCGGGGGAAGTGGGCCGTCAGGCGGCGCTCGAACGCCAGCCAGTCCGCGGGAGCTGCCGTGTGGAACGCCTCGCGCAGCCGGGGCAGCAGGCGCTGCAGCGAGACATCGGCCTGCTCAGCCAGCCAGGCCGCGGTGACATCGGTAGACATAGCGCACCTCGATTGCCGGATGGGTCGGGACTACTGCAAGCTTACAGCAGCCCCGTCGTTCACGCAAGCTGGTTGCCAGAACGATGAACGCAGGCCTCGACCTTGGGGGCATCCCCGACCGGCGATTTCCGCGTGCACCTCGTCGGTGGTAGACTCAGGGCGTTACCCTAACACAATCCACCAGGGAGCGACTGCATGCCTGAGACCCTCTACGCGGAACGCTACCGCCCGCAGTTCCACTTTACTGCGGCACACGGCTGGCTCAACGACCCCAACGGGCTCGTCTATTACGACGGGGAATACCACCTGTTCTTTCAGCACAACCCTGACAGTGTCGAGTGGGGCAACATGACCTGGGGCCATGCCGTCAGTCCTGACCTCCTGCACTGGCAGCAACTGCCCAATGCGCTCCTCCCCGACGAGATGGGCACGATGTTCTCCGGCTCCGCGGTCGTGGACTGGGACGACACCGCGGGCTTTCAGACCGGCGCGCACAAGACGCTCGTCGCGCTATATACCGCGGCCGGCGATCACTCGCCCGAATCGAAGGGCAAGCCGTTCACGCAGTGCCTTGCGTACAGCACGGACCGCGGGCGGACGTGGACCAAGTACGCGGGCAACCCCGTGCTGTCACACATCAAGGGAGCGAATCGTGACCCGAAGGTGGTCTGGCACGCGGGGACGCGGCAGTGGATCATGGCGCTCTATCTCGACGGCCGTGACTTCACGTTCTACGCGTCGCCGGACCTCAAAACCTGGACGCATCTGCACGACATGACCGTCCGCGACTGCGACGAGTGCCCCGACTTTTTCGAGATGCCGGTCGAGGGGGCCGCCGGGCAGCGCGGGCTAAATGAGACGCGTTGGGTATGGACCTCAGCCAACGGGCGCTATCTGGTCGGCCAGTTCGACGGCCGGCGGTTCACGCCGGAGGCCGAGCACGGCCCCGACCCGCAGACCGGCGAGTATACTGCGCACGTTTCGGACTACGGCGCAAACTTTTACGCGGTCCAGACCTACAGCGACATACCGCCGGCAGATGGGCGGCGCATCCAGATTGCCTGGATGTTCAAGGCGAGCTACCCCGGCATGCCCTTCAACCAGCAGATGAGCTTTCCCGGTGAGCTGACGTTGCACCGGACGCCGGAGGGCTTTCGCCTGCGCCGCCGGCCCGTGCGCGAGATCGCGCTGCTGCACGACACCGCGGTTGTGCAAGCAGATGTGCCGTTGCAGGATGGCGAGACGGTGCTGGCGGAGTCAGCCGATATCCTGTGGCACATCACCGCAGTGTTGGAGCCGCGCGGCGCGCGGGAGCTGGGGCTGCGCGTGGCCGGGGAAGCGATCAGCTACGATGTTGCGAGTCAACAATTGACCTGTCTGGACCACTCCGCGCCATGTGAGTTGATTGACGGCCGTCTCGCCCTGGAAGTCCTGGTAGACCGCACGTCCATCGAGGTCTTCGCCAACGATGGACGCGTGTCCCTCAGCTCGTGCTGCCTGCCTGCAGACCTCACCAGCCGCGTGGCCGCATACGCTTCGGGCGGCGCTGCCCGGCTGGTCAGTCTTGAGGCACATACAATGCGTTCGATCTGGCGGTGAGCCCGCAACTGTGCTTGCGTTCGCCGGTCAGACGTTAACAGTCTTTCAGCAGAGGAGGCATCATGCCCGATTTCACCCCTTACACCCGGCGCCAGCTTGACGTCGCGCTGGAACTCATCGCCTCAGCGATCTACACCCCGGTCGCGCCGCTCACGATAGCCGCGTGGCGCACGCGTGAGCCCGTTCCGTATGCGCAGCGGCAGAGCGGCGAGCCGCTGCAGCCTGCCAGGGGCGAGACCTGGGGCACGCTGTTCGACTGCGCCTGGTTTCGCTTTACCGGTACGGTCCCGCCCGCGGTCGCGGGGCAGACGGTCGTCCTGTTGCTCGATGTCAACGGCGAGATGTGCGTGTTCGACGCGGCCGGCGAGCCGGTGCGCGGGCTGACCAACCTCTCTTCCACCTATGACTTCTCGCTGGGCCGGCCGGGCAAGCGCGTGCTGCCCTTCGCGTCGCCCGCGGCGGGCGGCGAGCCGGTGGAAGTGTGGGCCGACGTGGGGGCCAATGACCTGTTCGGCAATCTTCAGGACAACGGCGCCATCCGCGAGGCAACCATTGCCGTCTGCAACGAGGCGGTGCGCGACCTGTACTACGATTTCGAGGTGCTGCTCGATGCGCTGAAGGTGCTGCCGCCGGCATCCGCCCGCCATGACCAGATTCTCGTTGCGCTGAACGACGCAGTCCACGCCTTCTGGAACGGCTTCACCCCGGAGTCGGTCGCAGCCGCGCGGGCCGCGCTGACAGGGGTGCTGAGCAAGCAGGGCGGCGACCCATCGCTCTCGGTCAGCGCGATCGGCCATGCACACATGGACCTGGGCTGGCTGTGGCCCATCCGTGAGACGAAGCGCAAGGGCGCGCGCACTTTCTCGACCGCACTGGCGAACATGGAACGCTACGACGACTACGTCTTCGCGGCCAGCCAGGCGCAGTACTTCCAGTGGATGAAGGATGAATACCCCGGCCTGTACGAGCGCATCCGGGCGGGCGTGGCCGCCGGAAGGATCGAGCCGCAGGGCGCGCTCTGGGTGGAATGCGACACCAACGTGACAGGCGGCGAGTCGCTGATCCGGCAGATTCTCTATGGCCGGCGCTTCTTCATGTCCGAGTTCGGCGTGGACCCGCGCTATATCTGGCTGCCGGATGCATTCGGCTACACTGCGGCCCTGCCGGGCATCATGGCGCGAGCCGGGCTGCACACCTTCTGCACGCAGAAGCTGAGCTGGAGCCTCATCAACAAGTTCCCGCACCAGTCGTTCTGGTGGGAAGGCGTCGACGGCTCGCGCGTGCTGGTGCACATGCTGCCGGAGGAGACATACAACAGCCCCGCAGCCCCGCGTTCGCTCGCGCGCATCGAGGAAAACTACCGCGACAAGGGCGTCTCCGACATGGCGTTGATGGTTTACGGCATCGGCGACGGCGGCGGCGGGCCGGGCGAGGAACACCTGGAACGGCTGGCGCGGCTGCACAACTTCGCGGGCCTGAGCCCCGTGAAGCAGGAGTGGTCCGCGGCATTCTTCGAGCGGTGGGCGAAGGACGCGGCACGGTTCGCTACGTGGGCAGGCGAGCTTTACCTGGAGCGGCACCAGGGCACATACACGACCGAAGCCGCCAACAAGCGGTATAACCGCCGGCTGGAGGAGGGGCTGCGGGCCTGGGAACTGTGGGCCAGCCTGGCGCAGGTCACTGCCGGCGCAGCTTACCCGCGCGAGCGGCTGGAGGCCATCTGGCGCGAGGTGCTGCTGTACCAGTTCCACGACATCCTGCCCGGCTCGTCCATCAAGCGCGTCTACGACGAGAGCGTCGCACGCTACGCGCTGCTGCTGGCGGAGGTCAACGCGGGCATTTCGGCAGCTCAGGCTGTGCTCGCCGGTTCGCCGGGGCCGGCCGAGGATGAGGCATTCATCACGTTCAATCCGCTCTCGTGGTCGCGCACCGAATGGGTGCGCGTAGGCGATGCGTGGCAGCACGTGACCGCCCCGCCGCTGGGCTACAGCGTCGCGCGCCCCAGCCCCGTCAGCGAGTCGTTCCCCGCGCTACGTGCAAGCGCGGAGATGTTGGAGAACGAGCTGCTGCGGGTGACGTTCGGCGCGGACGGCGCAATCACGTCTGTCTGGGACAAGGCCGCGGGCCGCGAGGCCGTGGCCCCGGGACAGGCTGCCAACCGTTTCGTTGTGTACCGCGACCACGGCGACGCCTGGGACTTCCCGATGGACTATGCCCAGTCCGTTCCCGCATCCCTGGAACTCGTGGGGAGCGAGCCGTTCGTGGACGGGCCGCGCGCGGTCGTGCGGCAGACGTATCGCATCGGCCAGTCGGAGCTGGTGCAGGAGATTAGCCTGACCACTGGCGAGTCGCACCTTGTGTTCGACACGCGTGCGCGCTGGCTGGAGCCGAAGACCATGCTGCGCGTGCAGTTTCCGGTGGATATCCGCGCGCTGGAAGCCAGGCACGAAATCCAATTCGGCCATGTGCGCCGGTCGACGCACCGCAACACCACATGGGACCTGGCGCTGGACGAGGTGCCGAGCCACAAGTGGGTGGACCTGTCGGAGCGGGATTACGGCGTCGCGCTGCTCAACGACTGCAAGTACGGCTACCGGGTCAAGGACAACGTGCTCGACCTCAACCTCATCCGCAGCGTGCCCTATCCTGGGCCCCGGCTTGTCGCGGATGCGGATGTCGCGCCGGGCCAGCCGCACCATGCGTACACCGACCAGGGCGAGCACGCGTTCCGCTATGCCCTCTACCCGCACGCGGGCGACCCGCTCACCGCGGGCGTCGTGCAGGCGGCCTACGCATTCAACCAGCCGCTCCAGGCCAGCCGGGTGGCTGCTGCACCGGCGGATACGGGGCGTTCCTTCATGCAGGTGACGCCGACCAATGTCATCGTGGAGGCGGTCAAGCAGGCGGAGGAGGGCGATGGGCTTATCGTGCGGCTGTACGAGTCCGCGGGGCAGCGGACGCGGGCCGCACTGCAAGTCGCGCTCCCGCTGGCAGAGGTTACGGAGACGGACTTGATGGAGGCGCTGCTGGCGGCCCAGGATGGCGTCACCCTCGACGGCGACACCATCCGGCTGGACCTGCGGCCGTTCGACATCCGGACGTTGTGCCTGCGCATAGCCAGATAGCGTCTGTCGCAAACCAGTCACGGCGGAACGACCCCGCAGCGCGAAGAGGGTCGTTCCGCCGTGCCGCGCCGATTCCCTGATTGCACGCGGCAATGCAGGAATCCTCACCTACTCACTCTCTCATTCGTGCCATAATGCTGCCTGGTGTTGAATTCAGAGCATAGGTGGTGTTATATGGCTGCGAAAGATTTTGACTCGCAGCAGGCGGAGAAACAGGCGCTCGATGCGGAGCGCCGCAGCCTGCTGGAAACGCTCGATGATTTGCTGGAGACCCCACTGCTCGTCCTGAGCTTCGGCTGGTTGGTTCTCGTCATTGTCGATCTTGTGTGGGGGCTCGAGCCGATCCTCCAGACCCTGATGAATGTCATCTGGACCGTCTTTATCGTGGACTTCCTGGTTCGCTTCATGGTCGCGCCGGCAAAGATCGTGTTCCTCAGGCAAAACTGGCTCACCGTCATTTCATTGCTGCTACCGGCGTTTCGTATCTTCCGCGCCGTGCGCATCTTTCGCATCGTGCGCACGGGCACGCGGGCGACCCGCCTGGTCAGCCTCGTCGGTTCCGCTAATCGGGGCATGAGGACGCTGCGCGCCAGCATGGGCCGGCGGGGGCTCGGATACGTACTCGGGTTAACCCTGCTTGTGACGTTGCTCGGGGCAGCGGGCGTCTATGCCTTCGAGGGTGCGCCAGGCGCCGCAGATGGACCGGCCAATTACGGCGAGGCGCTTTGGTGGACGGCAATGCTGATGACGACACTGGGGAGCGATTACGTGCCGCAGACGGGAGAGGGGCGCATCCTGATGCTGCTGCTCGCGACCTATGCGTTCGCAATCTTCGGCTACGTCACTGCAGCACTGGCGAGCTATCTCGTCGGTCGCGAGGCGACGCAGCCGCATGGCGCAGTCGCGGGGGGCGCGGAGGTGGCTGCGCTGCGGCAGGAGATTGCCATGCTGCGCACCGAGTTGGCACGGGGGCGCGAGGAGCAGGAAGAATCGGCACAGTCTGCTGGCTTCACCGGCCCACGCGAATGCGCGGATTAAGGACGCTGTAGAGCAGGTCTGCGGCGAGGTTGGCGAGGCTGAAGACGAGGACGACGACCATGCTGCACGCCTGGATGAGGATCAGGTCGCGGCGCTGGATGGCGTAGACGAGCAGGCGACCCAGTCCCGGATAGCCGAACACCTGCTCGGTCACGATCAGTCCGCCGATAAGATAGCCGATACCCATCGCGATGACCGTTACGGTTGGCAGCAGCGCGTTGCGCAGCACGTGCCGGAACAAGACCTGCATCCGCGGCAGGCCCTTGAGGTCTGCCGCACGCACATAGTCGGTGCGCAGCACGTCGATGGTGCTGGCGCGGGTCATGCGCGCGACGTAGCCGAGGCTGGTCAGGCTGACGGTGATGGCAGGCAGGATCAGCGCCGGCAGCGCCTCGCGGAAGCTGCTGTCCGGGCTGACGGAGGAATTGGCAGGCAGCACCGCGAGGGCGAACGCGAAGAGCGCGATGAGCAGGAGCGCGGTGACGAATTCCGGCAGTCCGACGAAGGCCATCGTGACCGCCGAGATGGCCTGGTCCACCAGCTTCTCGCGGTTGAGCGCGGCCAGCACGCCCAGTGCAATGCCGAGCGGCACGTACAGCGCCAGGGCCAGGGCCGCGAGCATGGCCGAGTTGCGCAGGCGGCTCAGCACCATCGGGCGGACAGGCTGGCGGCTGGTCAGCGAATCGCCCCAGTCGCCGCGCATGAACCTCCCCAGCCAGTCGGCATACTGCACGTACGCGGGCCGGTTCAGCCCCAACTCCTCGCGCAGATTCTCAACCGCCTGCTCAGTCGCGAACTGGCCCAGGGAGACCTGCGCGACGTCGCCGGGCAGGATTTGAGTCGCGCCGAAGATGACGATGGAGGCGAGCAGCATCGTCAACAGGATGAGGCCCAGGCGGCGGAGCAAGTAGGCGGTCAAGCAGTCTCCGTTGGTAGTGGGCGCTTCAGCGCCCTATGCGTGGCGGGGGCGCTCAAGCGCCCACTACGAACGTAGCAGGTTTGTAGTAGGCACTTCAGTGCCAGGGCGCTCAAGCGCCCACTACGAACCTCGTTGCAGCGCGGCCAGTTCCGCCAGCGGGCGGTGACAGCAGATGCGGTGGCCGTGTGGACCGTCCTGCCACGGCGGCTCCTCCTGTTCGCAGACCGGGCCGATCTTACGCGGGCAGCGCGTGTGGAAGCGGCAGCCCGTCGGGATATCGACCGCGCTGGGCACGCTGCCTTCCAGCCGGATGTGCTCTTGCCGCGCATCGGGATCAGGCACGGGCACGGCGGAGAGCAACGCCTCGGTATACGGATGATACGGCGGCGCAAACACCTCCGTCGCAGGGCCGGTCTCCCAGACGCGGCCCAGGTAGACCACGGCAATCCAGTCTGCCAGGTGACGCACGGCAGCCAGGTCGTGCGAGATGAACAGGTACGAGGTGCCTTGCGCCTGCTGGAGATCCACGAGCAGGTTCATCAGCGAGGCCTGCACCGAGACATCCAGCGAGGAGATGGGCTCATCGCAGATGACGACCGCAGGATCCGCGGCCAACGCACGGGCGATGGCAACGCGCTGCTTCTCTCCGCCGCTCAACTCGTGCGGCAGCCGCTTGACGTAATCCTCGGGCAGGTTGACCGCGCGGAATAGCTCCGCGACGCGCGTCTGCACCTGCCCGCGCGACAACCCGTGCAGCCGGACGAGCGGCCGCGCGACGCTTGCGCCCGCAGTGTGCTGCGGGTTGAGCGACGCATCGGGATTCTGAAAGACCATCTGGATTTCCTGCAGCGCGGTCACGGGCCGCTGCCGCGCGAGGTAGGGCAGCCGTGCCCCTTCCAGCCGGATTTCGCCGGCTGTCGCCTCCTCCAGCCCCGCGATGCAGCGGGCGAAGGTCGTCTTGCCGCACCCGCTCTCCCCGACCACGCCCAGTGTGAAGCGGCGGGGCAGGTCCGCGGACATGCCATCCACCGCGCGCACTGCGCGCGATCGGCGCTGCCACAGGTCGCGCAGCCCGCGGGGCAGGGCATAGTGTTTGACCAGGTCGCGTGCCTGGAGCACCGGTTCGGCGGCCATCGGGTCGCCGGGCGCCTGCGGCCTGGCTTCGGCGGCAAAGAGGTCCACGCCTGGCGGAATCTCCCCCCAGCGGCGGCATGCGGTGAGATGGTCCGGCCCCGCTTCCATCAGCGGCGGCTGTGCGGCGCGACAGGCATCCTCGACCAACGGACAGCGCGGCGCGAAGATGCAGCCGGGCGGCAGGCGGTCGGGCCGGGGGATGTAGCCAGGGATCGTGTGCAGCGCAGTGCGTTGTGGCTTGGTATGTTGTGGCCGGTCTCCTGACCATGCCACAGCGGCTCCCGATTGTTGTGGCCGGTCTCCTGACCGTGCCACCGAGGGGACGCAGCCGAGCAGCCCCAGCGTGTACGGGTGTCGCGTCGCCTTAAAAATGCGCTGGACGCTTCCCTGCTCGACAAGTTGGCCTGCGTACATGATGCCGACGCGCTGGCACAGCCGCGCGACCACTCCCAGGTTGTGTGTGATGTACAGCACCGCGGTGTCATAATCCGCGAGGAGCTCGCGCACCAGGTCGAGGATGACGGCCTCGGTGGTCACGTCGAGCGCCGTGGTCGGCTCATCCATGATGAGTAGTCGCGGGTTGGTGGTCAGCGCGCTGGCAATGAGCACGCGCTGGAGCATCCCGCCGCTGAGCTGGTGGGCATAGCGCCGCGCGACGGATTCCGGGTCCGGCATCCGCACGCGGGCCAACATCTCGAAGGTCTTGGCGCGCGCCTGGCCCGCCGACATGCCGAGATGGGCGCGCGCAATTTCTGCAATCTGCTCGCCCACGGTCAGCGCGGGGTTGATGGCTGCGGCGGGGTCCTGGTGGACCATGGTGATGCGTGCGCCCCAGACGCGGCGCATGTCTGCCCGCGAGAGCGCCAGCAGGTCCGTGCCATCCAGCATGATGGCGCCGCCGGTGATGTGGCCGTTCTCCGGCAGGTAGCGCACCAGCGCGCGCGCCAGCGTCGTCTTGCCGGAGCCGGACTCGCCTACCAGGCCGTATATCTCGCCGCCGTCGATGTGCAGGGAGACATCGCGCACGGTGGACAGCAGCCCGTTCGCGGTGGCGTAGGCCACCGTGAGGTTGCGGACGTCCAGCACCGGCCCGGTGCTCATGTGCTCACCCCGCCGGGCAGGAGCATCCGGCGCAGCCCGTCGCTGAGGAAGCCGACGCCGACGACGAGCAGCGCAATCGCGGCCGCGGGGAACAGCAGCACCCAGCCGGCCTGTTGGAAGTAGGTGCGCGCCTCGCCGACCATCAGTCCCCAGTCCGGGGAGGGCGGCTGCACGCCCAGGCCGAGGAAGCCGAGCGACGCCACCAGGAAGATGGCATAGGAGAAGCGCATCGACGCCTCGACCGCCAGCGGGGGCAGTACATTCGGCAGGAGCTCGCGGAACATGATGTATGCGCTGCGCTCCCCGCGCAGCCGGGCGGCCTCCACGAACTGCCGCGTCTTGAGGTCCAGCACGACGCTACGCACCACGCGCGCGACCATCGGGATGTAGAGGAAGCCGACGACGAAGACGACGTTGGCGCGCGACGGGCCGAGCGACCCGAGGATAATCATGGCGAGCAGCAGCGGCGGTAGCGCCAGCAGCACGTCCACGAGGCGCATGGCGATGTCGTCGATCACCCCGCCGTAATACCCGGCGAGCAGGCCGAGGGTCAGGCCGAGCAGGACCGCGAGCACTGTGCCGGAGCCGGCGACGATGAAGACGTCCCGGCTCCCGATCAGGATGCGGCTGAGGATGTCACGGCCAAACTGGTCCGTGCCGAGAAGGTGTTGCGCGGACGGCGGCTGCAGGCGCTCCGACAGCTTCTGGTCGGCATAGCCGTAGGGCGCGACCCATGTGCCGATAACGGCCATGAGCAGGAAGAACCCTACGATCGTGGCCCCAATCGCTGTTGCCGGATAGCGCCGCAGCCGCCGCCAGAACGTCATTGCTCGATGTACACCTGGCGCAGGTCCAGCGCGGTGCCGAGCGCACTCGTCGGCACGACACCCTTGACGTTCGACCGCGCGCCCCACAGGTTGTTGGCAAAGAACGGCACGATGATCGAGCCGCGGTCGATGAAGATCTGCTGGATGTCCTTGTAGAGCTGGGCGCGCACTGCCGGGTCCATCTCGTTGGCGGCCTGAGCAGCGAGCTTATCCAGCTCCTCGTCGCACCAGTGGCTCTCGTTCCATTTGGCTGCGCAGGTGTAGGCCAGGTCCAGGTAGGGCTGCGGGTAGGGTCGCGAGCCCCAGTCCGTGATGGCGAAGTCCGCCTCCAGCCACAGGTTATCTGCGCCGTAGTAGACATCGGATGGCACGGACTGAATCTCTACCGTCACGCCGGCCTCGGCCAGTTGCTCCTTCCAGATGGTCGCGATGGCCGGAATCGGGGAGAGCTGCTGTGTGGTGAGGGTGATGGTGAGCCCGTCGCCATAGCCTGCTTCCGCGAGGAGCTGCTTGGCCTTCTCCACGTCGCGGGCCGGCTCCGGCACGTCGAGGTAGAACTCCGCATAGCCGGGGCCGATGGGGGTGTCGCGGCCGGTCACGCCCAGCCCTTCGAACGCGGCATCCAGGATAGCTTTGCGGTCAGTCGCGGCCTTGAGCGCCTGCCGCACCCGCACGTCGCTGGCCGGCTCCTTGTCGGAGCGCATGCGCAGGATGAACGAGGTATTGGATGGCTTCTGATAGACCTCGACGTTCGGATCCGCTTCGAGGGTCTTGACGAACTCGGAAGGCAGGTAGATCAGGTAGTCCACCTGACCGCCGCGCAGCGCCTCGACCTGGGCCGAGGGATCGCCCATGAAGATGAACTCCATGCCATCGAGGTAGGGCAGTTGGTTGCCGTCCGCGTCCTTCATCCAGTAGTTCGGGTTGCGCTTGAAGGTCAGGCGGTCCTCGGGGAGGTACTGGTCGATCATGAATGGGCCGGTGCCGTTGAACTGGGTCTTGAAATCCTCGGTCGCGCTGTCGACGACGACTGCATGGTAATCGCCCAGGTCGAGCAGGAAGTCGGGATTCGGCTTCTCAAGGGTGAAGACGACCGTCGCATCGTCGGTGGCCTCTACACCGGTGATGTTCCTGTAAAGCTCAACCGTCGCCGCGCCCACTTCGGGATCGCGCAGGCGGTCGAACGTGAACTTCACGTCGTTGGCGGTCAGCGCCTTGCCGTCGTGGAACTGCACGCCCTGGCGCACCTTGAACGTCCAGGTCAGTCCGTCGGCGCTGGCTTCCCAGCTCTCTGCCAGGCTGCGGGCCTGGTCGGGGCGATTGTCCTCGCCGATGAAGACGAGGAAGTCGGCCCACTGGCGGGCGATCTCGTCATCGGCAACCGTGGAGAGGAAGGCCGGGTCCAGGTTGGTCGGCGCAAAAAACGCGTGGCGCAGGGTGCCGCCATATTTGGACGATGCGGCAGCGGGTTCTTCTCCTGCGGGCTGCGCAGCCGCAGGTTCTGCGGCAGGCTGTGCCGGGGCTGCCGGCGGGGTACATGCGCTCAAAAGCATGCTGGTCAGCAGGACCAGGGCTAACAGGACGTTGAATCTGCGTGTGAAAGTCATGCTTGTCCTCCTGTACGTGAAAGCAAATGATGGCCCAGTTTACCACAATCAGGCCGCGGACGGAACTGCTGGCAGCCCGCCAATAGAAATTCCCAGTACGGCGCCACAGGGAAGATCGGAGTCGAGGCTTCAGCCGGTTTGGTCGTCTACAAGTGCATTCAGGCTAACCGGCTCAAGCCTCGATTCCATTCATTGTGCTTGGAAAGCAGCATCGAGCGCCTCTGCCACGTAGAACGGGTCGGTGCCGATGACGCTGGCCGCGTAGAGCTCCATCGCGCCGATATCGCCCGTGCGGTTCATCGGGTCGCCGCGGTCGACGATGCGCGCGAGGACAGGGAAGCCGCTCCAGTCTTCGGCCGCGGGCCCGATAGGCGGCATCTGGATGGCGACATTGAAGCTGGATACGCCGAGCTGTTTGATGAAGGTGTCCAGCACGGTGAAGATGGCATCCTTGAGGTCGTCGTTCAGGCTCGACGCTATGAGCAGCGTCTCGCGCTCTTTGACGGGCGTCAGCGAGACGGCCACATCCACACTCCGCCACTTGAAGCCCAGTTGGAGCGCGCGGTGAACGGCCAGCAGGTCCTGGAAGTAGTTAGCGTCATACTGGACGCAGTAGGCCGCGGCCTGCCGCCGCAGGAACTCCACTTTTGGATAGTGCATATCGCGCGTGAGGGTCATCTGCGTGTGCCCGTGGACGAGCGAGGCCGCCGCCTTCCAGACGCAGTTCCACATGAAGAAGAAATAGCTGGCCGCCGGGTCGGCTGCGTGGGCCTGCCGGCCCCATTCGATGGCTGTGTCGATATAATCGCGCACGTGCTCGCGCGTGAGGGCCAGCGGGTGGTGCTCGTCGAAGATGACGATGCCGTGCGAACCGTCATACTTGGCGACGTTGCTCGCCGTGATGGAGTGCTGCCCCTGCACCCGGCCGAAGGTATCGGCGGGTGTGCCTTCGAGCGGGCGGCAGAAGGGATCGTTGCGCGTCTCCGCAATGACCCGGTCGAGGTCGGCCGTGCCGCGGATTTCCAGCGGCCGCCGCGCACGCAGTTCGTTGTAGAGCGCGCCCTCCCAGCTCACCAGGTTTGTGACCTTAATGATCTGCTGGGTCGAGACCGCCTCGACCGAACCGAAGTAGCCCCGGATCCAGTCGTGCATGGCCTCGGGCGGGGCCAGCGCGCCGGACACCTCGCTGATATAGAAGATGCGGTGGAAGCGTTCCTGGTCTTCCTCGGGCAACTCCGCAACCATCTCCGGCAGATTCAGAATCCTCGGCGCAACCTCGTGCGCGGGTTGCGCCGGCGGCTCCCGGCGCTTCTCGAGACCCGTTGAGTTCAGCATGTGCTCTCCTTCTGTGTTGCGCGGCCATACGCTGTCGCCAGCGCATCTTCCACGAGCGCCGGGATGATAGCCAGCCGGTATTCGCGTGAGGCGCGCAGGGGGCTGCTGCGCGGGTGCGCCGCGGCCTGGGCCAGCCGACCTGCTTCTGTCCAGGCCTCAGGGCCAGGCTCGGCACCCTGCAGAAACGCTTCCACCCCGGCCGCGCGGAAGGGCACGGCCGCGACCGGCCCCAGCGCAACCGCCGCGGCGTCGATGCTGCCGTCTACGGCCAGCGTCAGCTTGGCCGCGCAGTTGACGGTCGGCAGGATGAGCGAGGGCCGGCGGCCGGCGCGGCGCCAGGCCGTGCCCCACGAGGCCGCGGGCAGTGGGAAACGGATGTGCGTGATGAGCTGGCGCGTGGGGTCCACGATGGAGCAGCCGGGCCCCGCAAAAAGCGCAGCGACCGGCTGCCAAATTGCGCCGGATGCGTCCGCGATGCGCGCTTCGGCCTCCAGCGCCAGGGCTGCGATCGCGCCATCGGCCGCGGGCATGGCCTGGACGAGGTTGCCCCCCCAGGTCGCCGCGTTCTGGATGGCGGCCGCGCCGACCGACGCCGCAGCCTCGGCCAGCGCGTGAACATGACCTCGGATGAACGGGTGGTCACGCAACTGCGCAAAGGTGACGCACGCGCCAGCCTCGACGTACGCTGCCGTCACGCGGATGTCCCGCAGGCCGGGTATACGGGTGATATCGACCAGGCAGGCCGGCGTGCGCTTGCCTGCGCGCATGTCCGGCAGGATGTCCGTGCCGCCCGCAATGATGCGCGCGCACCCCCGATGTTCCTGCAGGACGGCGAGCGCGTCCGTCACGGAGGTGGGGGTAAGATAACTCGTCATGGCCTGTCGCCCCGGATGGCAGCCAGCACCCGGTCCGGCGTGGCCGGGATGGTGCGCAGCCGGCAACCTATCGCGCGCGACAGCGCGTTGATAATGGCAGGCGTGGTCGGGAGCATGGCAGCCTCGCCCAGCCCCTTGACCCCGAACGGCCCGTGGCGGCCGGGCACTTCCACAAGCAGCACGTCGATCTCCGGCATGGATTTGGCAGTGGGCAGGTAGTAGTCGGCCAGGCCGGTGGTGTGATCGGGGAGGACTTCCTCCAACAGCGCTGCGCCAAGGCCCATGAGCACCGCGCCCTCGATCTGGCCCTCTGCGTCGGGGCGGTTGACCGCGCGGCCGATATCGTGGGCTGCAACGACACGCAGGACGCGGACCTCCCCTGTCCGCAGGTCTACCTCGACCTCGGCTACATGCGCGCCTGTCACGAACAGGGGTAGATAGGCAGGCCGCGTCTCTGCGGGGAACCGGTCCGACAAGTCAAAGAGGCCGCGTACGCGGCGCGCGTGGCCGATGCGGTCGAACTCCGCTGCAACCTGAGCGAGCGAGACCTCGGCGCCTGTCAATGTGTTGGTCACGCAGCTGCCGCGCAAAGCCAGGCTGTCGGGCGCGGCGTCGAGCAGTTCGGCCGCGATGCCCAGCACCGCCGCCTTTAGATTGCTCGCTGCGGCGACGACCGCGCCCCCTACGAAGTAGACCGCGCGCGACGCGCCCTGAATGCCGCTGTCGGGTGCTCGCGCGGTGTCAGAGTTGACCACCGTGACCAGCGTGCGCGGGACGCCGAGCGCCTCTGCGGCCATCTGGGCCATGGCCGTGGTGGTGCCCTGGCCGTAGTCGGGCGCAGTACAGTAGATGGCGAACTGCCCGTCGCGCGTCAGCTCCGCGTGGGCCTCGATGCGGAGATTGCCAGACTTGCCGAAGCGGTACCACATGCCGGCCAGCCCGACCCCGCGGCGCAGGGGGCCGGGCTGGCTGTTGAAATCGGCTGCATCCGCCAGCAGCGCCCGGTAGTGTAGCTCCACCGCAGCCAGTACCTCTGCGAAGCCGAGCGATTCGCCGGCGGGGTAGCCGAGCCAGGTCACCTCCCCGTCGGCCAACGCGTTCTGCCGGCGCAGCGCCAAGGGGTCCATGTCGAGTGCCTGGGCCAGCTCATCGAGCAGGCATTCCGTCGCAAACGCGGCCTGCGCGGTGCCGTACCCGCGATACTGCCCCGACTTTGGGCCGTTCGTGTAGACCGTGCGGGCGCGGAGATCGACGGCCTGCCAGCGGTACGGCCCGCCGCCCGCAGTGATTGCATAGTTCGGGATCCACTTGCCGCCGCTGTCATATGCGCCGGTATTCGCGTCCATCTCAGCGCGGAGCGCAAGGAGCCGGCCGTCGCGCGTTGCGGCAATGCTATTACGAACCGTGTACGGGTGGCGCTTGGGTGAGGCGGCAAAAGATTCCTGTCGGGTATACATCAGGCGGACGGGGCGACCCGTGCGATGAACCGCGAGCGCGGTCGCGACGAAAGGCCAGGGGTCCTGTTTCCCGCCAAACGAGCCGCCCGTTGGCGGCAGGATCACGCGCACCTGCTCCGGGGGCAGCGCCAGCGCGCCTGCGATGTACTTCTGCTGGTAGTAGGGCTCGTGCGTTCCCCCGATGACCGTGATGCGTCCTGCATCGTCCAGGTAGCCGAGCAGGGTCTCGCGCTCGAGCGCGGCGTGTTCGAGGTAGGCCGTGCGATATTCGCCCGCAACGGTGACTGCGGCATTCGCGAGCGCCGCGGCGAAGTCGCCCGTCTGGACCTGCTCGCCAGACAGCATATTGCCCCGGCCCGCGATAGGCGGCGCGCCCTCGGCTAATGCCCCCTCGACGTCGAAGGTATGCGGCAGGACGGCATAGCGCGCCTCGATGGCTGCCGCACCCTCCGCTGCGGCGGCCTGCGTTTCAGCGACCACCAGCGCGATGGGTGCGCCGAGCATACGCAAAGTCGCACCGGTCGGTGTCAGCAGCGGCTCGTCCTCGCTGTAGTCGCCCAGACCGTTGTCACCGGCAATATCTTCGGCGGTCAGCACGGCGACTACGCCCGGTATGTGTCGTGCCGCCGCCGTCTCCAGCGCAAGCAGCCGTGCGTGGTGGTGGGGCGAGCGCATGACGTGGGCGTGCAGCAGGTCGGGCACGCGCATATCTTCGACATACTGCGCTGCGGCGGTCACCTTTGCCACCGAATCCACGCGCAGCGCGCTGCCGCCGATGACCGGCAACCCCGGATCGCCTGGCGCTGGGGCTGCTTCGGTCTCGCCACGCAGCACTGCGGCCGCGGCCTGCACCGCTGCGATGATCTTCGCATAGCCTGTGCAGCGGCAGAGTTGGCCGTCCAGCGCCTCGATAACCTCCGCCGCCGTCGGGTCCGGCACGCGGTCGAGCAGCGCCTTAGCGGTCAGCAGCATGGCAGGCGTGCAGAAGCCGCACTGGACCGCGCCGTGGGCAATGAACGCCGACTGGAGAGGGTGCAGTGCGTCCGGCGTGCCGAGGCCCTCGACGGTCAGGATCTCGCGGCCTGCGACCTTGCCCGCGGGCGTCAGGCAGGCGCGTACGGGCAGGCCGTCGAGCAGGACGGTGCATGCGCCGCACTCGCCTTCGTAGTCGCAGCCCTGCTTCGTGCCGGTGAGGCCCAACGGGCCGCGCAGCACGTCGAGCAGGGGCGCGGCCGGATCGACTGTGACGCTGACAGTGCGGAGGTTGACGATGAAGGTGATTTCCTGTAGTGACATCTGGCGTGGTCTTTGGGCAGCAGAGGCGGCAGGTCGCGCGGCGAGCCTGTGCCTGTTGGCCGGTCGAGCAGGTGTACTATAGCACTGCCGTGGCTGCGGTGTCAATGAACGGTGGAAACATAGCAGGGCGAAATCATGTTGCACTCGTGCCTTCTGCCTGGCAGTTGAAACTGCGGCTACCACTGCAAAACCGACCTGCGTCGGTTAGTTTCCAGTCTGCGAAGGCAGACTTCGCAACGGTAGCCGCAACTTCAGTTGCCGGGTGGGTTCACCTGATGCACTCTGAAACCGCCCTGGAAACATAGGTGTTTCGCGTTACCTCGTAACACAAGGTCAGTACGCGCACAAACCCGGTTTCTGGCAAAGCGCAGCTTCGCCGAGAAACCGGGTTTGTAACGGTGAACAGGTGCGTGGGAACAAACCAGGCAGGCGAAGGACTCGCCTGCCTGGTGGGCTGCCTCATGGCAGCTATTTTGTGATCTGGGTTAGTTGTTAGGGCCGGCCTCCACGGCGGCCACCGCGACCCGCACTCCGACCCGCACCCGGCGCATCAGTGTCGGCTACGATCTCGTCATAGGCCGCCTGGCTCAGGTACTGCGGCTCGTACTCCGTGCCGGTCCGGGCGTCGAGGTTTTGAACGAAGGCCCGCAGGTGGTTCTCAGAGCCCCGCTCCAGGTTCGCAAACAGACGCTCCAGCGCGCTGTTGTCAGTGATTGCCAGGCGCTCCTGCAGGTCGAGGATGTCGATTTCTTCGATGGCTGCCCCAACCTTGAGGGCATCCGTCACGGACTCGCTGCCCTGTGCTACCAGTTGGTCATGGAGCGCCTGCAACTCGTCGTTAGCGAACTCACCGAACTCGAGACCTACGGTCGGGTCGCTGAGGTCGTAGTACTCCAGCCAGTAGGCGACCGCATCGGTGTGCTGCTGCTCGGCCCGCGCAATGTTGTTGAACACCCGCAGGTCCCACTTCTCGTAGAGCGTGATATAGACGTCGTGAGCCAGCTTCTCCTCTTCCCGCATGAACTGGAGCGCCTCGGCCTCTTCCGGAGTCACGGTCTTGGGCGCGTCAGCGATGGCCGCCTGGGCCGCAACGCCCGAACCGGGTGCATTGGGGTTAACGACGGGTCCGGCTGCGCTGGCGCCGAAGACGGTCGAGGTCAGGGTGAACAGCGCAACAGCGCCGGTAGCAACTATCTTCTTGAACATGGTATCTCTCCTGTCGGTATGCTTCATGATGTTCGAGAGCGCTGTCGCTCCCGAACCTTACGTCTGCATCTTACAGGGGAGTTGTGAAGAAGTGGCGAAGGAACGCTTTATTCGGTGTGAATTTTGGAGCCGGATGCCGTAACCGGCGGACGGCCTGTACGGATCGTCTGCCGGGGTGATTTGGGGCGCGTGCTACTCGGTCTTGGCCGCTTCGATGGCCGCGACCAGGAGCGGCGTCTTGTCCGTGCCTCGATAGTAGCCGCCGAAGCGCTCGGTCAGTGCGGTCTTGTCGGCCAGCAGGTCCTGCACGAACCGGTATGACAGCGGCTCGTACAGCAGTTCCGCCGCGACCGTGAACGGCCCCTGCGCGCCCTGCGTGTCCACCCGGTAGGTCACGGTGTCGCTGCCGCCCACGAAGTTGGCGTCTGGCTGCGCATCCCCGTAGACCGCGATGTCCGCGGGCAGGGCGGCCTTGTCCGCGCCGGCGGGCAGCAGCCGGTTGTCTTTCAGGTAGCGGGCCGCGCGCAGCAGGGTGTAGGTGACCTGGCCCTCGTTGTTGCCCATGATCGGCTCGTAAATCTGCACCTGGTCCGCATTCGTGATGACATCGTAGTGTGGCTCGAAGGCCGCGGGGTCAGCGTCGGCTGCGTTGCCGGCAATGGTGCCGTCTGCGCTGTGCGCGCCCGATTCGAAGACCACCTTGCCCGCAGCATCGGTCACGGTGAAGTGCAGCCAGGCGCGCCGCGAGGGGAAGCTGGCCGGAAACTTGTGGCCGGTCATGGGCGCGACCTGCAGCTCAGCGGTCACGACGCCGTTTTCCAGCCCCAGGCTGGTCAGGGTCAACGTTGCGGAACGGGTGCCGATCTGGTCGGCGACCCGCGTCTGCGTCGCGGCGAAGTGCGCCGGGTCCGCGGTCACCTCCAGCTCGCCGCCCCAGTCGCCCAGGACTTTCAGCATGAAGGCGTTGCCGCCGACGAAGAAGTGCTGGAAGTACGGCTGGCGGACGGGCAGGCCCGTGGGCACGGTGGAGATGACCACGCCGCCCTGTGCCTGGGGCATGTGGCAGCTCTGGCACGAAGTCGCGTCGGTGCCGAAGCTGCTGTGCTGCCACTCGGTGTAGGGTGTTTGCTCGGGGAACTCGCCCAGCACGTTGCCCTGGGCATCCACGTAAGGGGTGTAGAGGTTGTGGCAGGTGGCGCAGTGTTCGGCCGAGTCCATGTGCGGGCCATAGGTCGGGACGAACCCTGTGCTGGCGAGCATGACCTGCGCCTCTGGCTGTTCGTAGGGGCCATAGATCGGGCGGTTGGGCGGCGCGGTGCTGGTATCCACATCGTAGCCGCCGCTGAAGCTGGCCGGCTGGCCGAAGTTCGTGCTCTTGAGTTGATGACAGAGCGTGCAGGAGACGCCTTCGATCGCTGCGGGGTGCTGCGGATGGTCCGCGCTGAAGAACCCCTTGTCGAGGGCTGCGATGGCCTGGCCCTCGACCTCGGCCTGCGTCACGCCCATCGGCATGTGGCACTTGGTGCACTTTTCTTCGATGACCCGTTTTAGCGCGGGGAAACGGGCCACCTCCGAGCTAACCTTAGCCTGCCAGACCGGGTCTTTGGCCGCGTTTGCCATCATGGTGGAGCGCCACATGGTGGGCATCGACACATCCGCACCGGCCTCATCCTTCAGGCCCGTGTGGCACGCGGCGCAGAGGCCCGCGCCCGAGAAATCCGCAGTCGTGAACGTCGCGAGCGCGGTGTTCTCCGCCGGCTTGCGCTCAGGGACGGCGTTGCGCGCCGATCTCCCACAAGCGGCTGTGAGCATGACCAGCAGGATGGCAACCAGAACAAGAGCAGCGAGACGAATCATGCGGCAGTGCATCTTCACCCTCCTCGGTATGCCCCCATTATACACCCGGTCAGCCGCAATTGTTCAGCACTACCTCGCACCACAAGGTCAGCACGCCGACAAACCGGGTTTGTAACGGTGAACGGTTACGGGCAGCCGGTCGTTTGGACAACGGCTGCCCGTGAATTACAATCTTACCGTGACGTTCGTATGGCGGTCCGCGTTGTCACGCCGCCAATGGGAGCTCCGGATGAAGATAACTTGTCTGGTCGACAATGCAGTTCAGCTCAGTTCCGGTTTGTGGGGCGAGCACGGACTGGCTTACCTTATCGAGACAGCCGGTCAGCGCGTCCTCTTCGACACGGGGCAGAGCGGGACGGTGCTGCTGCACAATCTCAAGCGGTTCGACATCGATCCGTTGAGCATCGACGCGCTCGCCATCAGCCACGCCCACTATGACCACACCGGCGGTCTGCCGGCCCTGCTCGGCCAGCTTCGACCGGGCATACCGCTCTTTGCCAACGCCGACCTGTTCCGCGAGCGGTATTCGCAGCATGACGGTGCACCCAGGCGCATCGGCCTGCCCCTGGGCCGGGCGGAGCTGGCCGAGCGGCTGACGCTTAAGCTGAGCGTCGAACCGCAGGAGATTGTGCCCGGCATCTGGACGACCGGTGAGATCACTGAGCGCCGGGAGTTCGAGGGCCGGGGCAAGGGCCTGCTGATGGCGGACGCCGGGGAGCTGGTTGCCGATACGTACCGCGATGACATGGCGTTGGTGCTGGATGCCGGCGACCGGCTGGCGCTGCTCTGCGGCTGCTGTCACGCGGGCCTGCTCAATACCCTGGCTCACATAGCCCACCATTTCCCTCAGCCTCTTGTGCTGATTGCGGGCGGACTCCATCTGGCAGGTGTGACCGCGGAAGACCTGGCGCGCACCGGTGCAACCCTGGCGGCGTTGCCCACGCTGCAAGCTGTCTATCCCGGCCACTGCACGGGCGAAACGGCGATCCTGACCCTCGCGCAGGCGTTGGGGCCGGCCCTTGTACGCTTCGGCGTGGCCGGCACGACCATCGAGCTATAGCGCGGCCCGACATGCCGGGCCAGACAGGATGAGGCAACAGTGAACCAGACGCCACCCACGGACGCAGACGACCCCATTGACTTGCTGGCGCGCGCTGTCCCCAGGCATCTGTGGGTCGCGGTGATCACGGTGGCTGTCATGCTGCTCGTGAGCTGGCTGTTCTTCACCCCGCCCGCGCAGCAGGGGGAAGCTGCGGCCGGGGAGACGCTGGAGGGCCGTGTCGTCGAGGTGCTGGCCGAGGAGGAACTCGTCATCGCGGGGCAGACGCAGCCGGTCCAGCGGGTACTGGTGGAGATTGCCCGCGGCAGCCAGCGGGGTCAGCGCATCGAGGTGCTGCACGGGGAGACAACTGTCCTGACCGAGGGAACGCGCGTGGCCGCTGGCGATCGGGTGCTCCTGGAGCGTGCCGCCGGGCCGGATGGAGAGCAGTACTACATCTCCGATTTCGTGCGCTGGCCCGCGCTGCTCATCCTGACGCTGCTGTTTGCCGTTGCCGCGATCGTCGTCGGACGCTCGGTGGGGCTGCGCGCGCTGGTCAGCATGGGCATCAGCGTCCTCGGCATCGCCGGCTTCATCATCCCCGGTATCCTGGCGGGTCACGATGCGTTGCTCGTCTGCCTGTTTGGCGCGCTGTTGCTGATGACGGCCTCGCTGTACCTCACCTATGGGTGGACCTGGAAGACCCACACTGCGCTGGCCGGCCTGACGGTGAGCCTGCTGGCGACAGCGTTGCTATCCGTGCTCTTTGTCCGGCTCGGACATCTGGCCGGGTTCGGCTCCGAAGAGGCCGGATTCCTTGCCTATCTGGGCGAGATGCAGGTAAACCTGCGCGGGGTGCTGCTGGGTGGCATCGTGGTCGGCGCGGTCGGCGTGATCGACGATGTGGCCGTCGGGCAGGCGTCCGCTACGTTCGAGCTGCATCGCGCCAATCCGCAGCTCACCTGGTCCCAGCTCTTCCGGCATAGCATGGTCATCGGCCGTGACCATATCGCCTCGATGACCAACACACTGCTGTTGGCGTATGTCGGCGCATCGCTGCCGCTCTTCCTGCTGATGGCCGGGCTGCACGTCCCACTGGCACAGACCCTCAACCGCGAGTTCATTGCCGAAGAGATCGTCCGCACGCTCACCGGCAGTCTTGGACTGATCCTTGCCGTGCCCGTGACGAGCCTGCTGGCCGGGTGGGTGGCGCACAGGTTTGCCTCTCCGGCATGAGTGTGTGAGCCCGCAACGGTTGAAGGTTCCAGGTTGAAAGTTGCATGTATTTCCGGGCAGGGGGCTTTGTCACGACCCAGCCCGGCCACAGCAGAGAACCTCCTCCATCCCCGCGTCTCCTGTCAATAGGCCATCCGGCCAATATGGGAATTGACCACGCGCCCGATGTCCCTCTGCCTTCTATCTCTTATACTGACAGCAGATTAACGGATTCAGCGCGGGTCATCGGACCAGCGGCCCGTGTTGAGCGGCAAGGGGTTTCGAACAGGAGGTTCAAATGTTTCCCTTGAACGACTATGTCGCTCTGAAAGATTACCAGTTGAATCGTGAGCCGGTCGTCGCAAAGCGCGCTGAAGAGCACCGGATACTGACAGAAGCCGGCCTCATTCGGCGGCCCTGGCTGACGTGCCAGGCGTGCCGGGCGTTGTGGCGCTTTGGCCGCATGCTCGTGGTTGCCGGCCGGCGCCTGGAACAACGCTACGAGCGCTTAGCCCTTCAACCGGCGTGAGGTTGGCAGGAGCGTTAGAGGGTCCCGACAATCCAAGTCGGGGAACTGGGTCGTATGCAGCATGTGACGGGAACGCCCTTCCAGTTGAGGCAGAAGAGCAGAAGGAGGTTCCATGAAACGCAATCGGGTGGTCTTTGCCGGTACGCTTGCTTTTGCAATCCTGTCCGCATTCTGGGCGTTCCTGGTCATGGATTCACTGCTGAGAGCGTTCTCGCAGAGCCTCAGCCCCGTCGACTTGGGTGCCATCTACATACTCGGCCTCATCACGGGGCTGGGCTTTGGCCTGGCCTTCGCTTTCCGGCGGGACCAGACCGCGGTCTGACATCTCGGGATCGTAGCACATACGCAGGGAGGCTAGAGCATGACAACCCATTCGGCAGCGAGCAACTTCGACGCGCGCCACGCCATCATCGGCTGGCTGGCAAGGACGGTCCTGTTCGTTCCCTTCATCGGAGCGATTGTGTTTGTCGCCGCAGGGACGCTCAACTGGCTCAACGGCTGGGTCTACGTCATCTGGTACCTGGTTGTGTCGGTTGTCGCTGTGTTCCTGACCGATCCGGCCCTGCTTGCAGAGCGTTCCAGCTCCCGCCGCGTCAAGGGCCAGAAGGGCTGGGACAAGGCGCTGATGGGCGTCTACGGTCTGTTGATGCCGCTGGTCGTGCCGATCGTGGCGGGGCTGAACGTCCGCTTCGGCTGGGCGCCGGAGGTCGCGCGCTGGCTCCAGATTGCGGGGTTCGCCGTCTATGCGCTCGGCTGGGCGCTGCACCTGTGGGCGATGGCTGCCAACCGCTATCACGCGCTCGTGGTGCGCATTCAGGCCGACCGCGGGCAGACGGTTGTCACCAATGGCCCCTATCGTTACGTGCGCCATCCGTCTTATGTGGGCGGCATCCTGCAGGCCCTATCCGTCGCGTTCCTGCTCGGTTCGGCGTGGGCGTTGGTCCCGGGCGTGCTCAGCGGGCTGTTGTTGCTCTTGCGCACGGCCCTGGAGGACCGGACCCTGCAACAAGAACTGGACGGCTATCGCGAATATGCGGGACGGGTGCGCTACCGGCTGCTGCCGGGAGTGTGGTGAGAGTTTCATCAGCCATTCCAAATGTACGCGAGAGTGCAGGCATTCTGAGCGGAGGGCGTTGCGGAGCAACGCACGTAGTCGAAGAATGCCGGCACGGCCTACATCCTTCGACTACGCCCGCCGCGAGCGGCGGCCTCCGATCAGGATGCCTTGCCGCCTACATTTGGAATTCCTGAGAGTTTCATCAGGGAGCTTGACGCCGTGGTCACGATCCGTCCTTACTGCGAGCCGGATGCGGAGCCGGTGGGCTGGCTCATCGCGGACACTTACAGCCGGTACAATCTGTCCTTTGCCGCGCCGGATGAACTGGCAAAGCTGCTTGGCCCGTTTCGGCACGCACACTCGCCGGAGCCCGCCCACCGCCAGGCCATTGCAGACGTCATCCGGGCGCCGGTGGTCCTGGTTGCAGAGGACGATGGGGAGATCGTGGGGGTGTTGCGCGGCCGCCGGGAGCGGTTAGCCAGCCTGTTCGTCCGTGGAGACCATCACCGCCGCGGCATCGGCCGTGCGTTGGTCGAGCGGTTCGAGGAAGAGTCCATCGAGCAGGGCGTGGGCGTGATTCGACTTGCCGCTACGCTTTACGCCATCCCCTTCTACACCGCCTTAGGCTACCGGAGAACCACCGGCCTCCGCAACGGCTGGAGTTTCGAGGGCCGCGGCCTGAAGTACCAGCCGATGAAGAAGGTTCTGGCAGCCTGACCGATTCGCGGACCTTCTGCACACTGCGGCGGAGTTGCTGGCTGCTGCGGCACATGCTACCCGAAACGCCGGGCTTCGTATATACTAAAGGAGGCCCGATCCACCGGGGGTGTGATGTGTCCGCTTGTCCTTCTGGCAGCTTTCGCTGGCGCATAGCGTTTTGCGGCTTGTTGCTGCTGGCGGCCGTGCCGCTGACCGCGCGGGCTGCGCCTGTCGTGGCCGGAACTGCCGCGCCCCTCGCTGCCCCGGCGCCCCCACCGCCCTATGCCACCCTTCGTTTCGAGCATCTCTCCATCGAGCACGGCCTTTCGCAGAGCACCGTGTCGGTCATCCTGCAGGATAGCTTCGGTTTCATGTGGTTCGGCACCGATGACGGGTTGAACCGCTACGACGGCTATCAGTTCCGCGTCTATCGCCATGACCCCGACGACCCGGCCAGCCTCAGCCAGGGCGGCATCCGTGAAATCTATGAGGACAGCACCGGCGACCTGTGGTTGCGCACATCGTCCGGCGCACTCGACCGCTTTGACCGGGATACGAGCCGATTCATCCACTATCGCCGTGCTGAAGGCGGCATCGGCCTCCGGGATGAGGATTTCGCGTGGGATATCTACGAGGATCGCTCCGGCATCCTCTGGGTGGGCACGTATCTCAGCGGGCTGTTCCGCTACGATCGCGACGACGACCGCTTCGACCGGTATCATCACGATCCGGGCACGCCGCACAGCCTGAGCGACGACCGGGTGTATGCCATCTACGAGGACCGCGCGGGCGAGTTGTGGATCGGCACGGCAAAGGGGCTGGACCGGCTCGACCGCCGGACCGATCGCTTCATCCATTATCAACACAAGGCCGCCGACCCCACAAGTCTGGCCGGCGAGCGCGTGCAGCTCATTTATGAGGACAGCCAGGGACGGCTGTGGCTTGCCATCTATGGCGCGGGGCTGGACCTCTTCGACCGCACTTCGGGGCAGGTGACCCGTTACACGCACGACCCCGCCAACCCCCAAACCATCGACGCAACCATGCGCATCCTGAGCCTGTATGAAGATAGTGCCGGCTATCTGTGGGTGCTGCACTCCGATGGCCGGCTGGACCGCCTCGACCCGCAGACGGGTGTGTTCCGGCGATTCCGGGGAAGCCCCGCTGCCCACGATTCGGTGATCGAGGGTGCAGTCGCCTCTGCCGGGCCGGGCGACGAGTTTGTGAGCTTCATCCAGGAGGACCGCAGCGGCAATCTCTGGGTTGGGACGCACGGTGGACTGGACCGGTTCGATCGCGACACTGAGCAGTTTGTCCACTATCGCCACACCCCCTACGACGCGAGCAGCCTCAGCGACAACCAGTTGCTCACGTTCTTCGAGGACCGCGCCGGCGGACTCTGGCTCGGCACGTTCGGCCACGGGGTGGACCGTTTCGATCCGGCGCAGCTTGACTTCCCACATTACCGCATCGAGCCGCAAGCGCCGGATGCCGGCGAGAACAACATCGTGTGGGACATCCGGCAGGATGCATCCGGACTCCTGTGGATCGGCAGCACGGCGGGGCTCAGCAGCTTCGACCGGAGCACGGGTCAGGTGACGCGTTACCGGCATGACCCGGCAGATCCCACCAGTCTGAGCCGGGGGCGCGTCTGGTCGGTATTCGAGGATGCCGCGGGCCGGCTCTGGGTGGGCACGGAGAGCAGTCTCGCCCTGCTCGACCGCGCGACCGGCCGCTTTACCCATTACCGCAATGTCCCCGATGATCCCGGCGCGAACTACGGCCATGTGACGGCGCTCCTGGATGACGGCGCGGGGGGGCTGTGGCTGGGCGTGTATGGCCGCGGCCTGGAGCACTTCGACCCGGCCACCGCAACTTTCAAGCACTACGAGCATCACCTGGGCGAGGTTCAGGCCAGCCTGTCATTTTATCGCGAGGTCTGGACGGTGTACCGCGCAGCCGACGGCTGGCTGTGGATTGGCACCACGCGCGGTCTGTACGGCTTCCAGCCGGACACGGGCGCCGCGGTGCGCTATACCCATGACCCGGCGGACCCGTCCAGCCTGAGCAGCAATGAGGTCCACTCCATCCTGGAGGATCGCAGCGGACGGCTGTGGATCGGCACATGGGGCGGTGGGCTGAACGAGCTGGACCGGGCGACAGGCAAATTCGTCCACTACACGATCAGGGATGGGCTGCCCAACAACACGATCTACTGCATCCTGGAGGACTTGGGCCCGTCTGCGGATGCTGCGGGCGACCTGTGGCTGAGCACCAACAACGGCCTGTCGAGGTTCGATCCCAGCCGCGGGGGCGCGGCCCTCACGCGCAGCTTCAGCAACTACGATGTGGGCGACGGGCTGCAGAGCAACGAGTTCAACACGGGCGCGTGTTCGATGTCGCAGGACGGTGAGTTGTTCTTTGGGGGCGTCAACGGCTTCAACGCCTTCCACCCGGCCCGCATCCAGGAGGATCGCGCGGTCCCGCCGGTCGTGCTGACATCCCTGACGCGCGGGGGGCAGGCGCTCTCGCCCGAACGTGCGGTCGAAGGGTTGACCGAGTTGACCCTGCGCTGGCCGCACGATTCCTTCGAGTTCGAATACGCTGCGCTCAACTACTCGCAGCCGGCCAAGAGCCGCTATGCGTACATGCTGACTCCGCTGGAGACCACATGGACACAGGCCGGCAGCCGGCGCTATGGCAACTACACGAACCTGCCTGGCGGCGCCTACACGCTCCGTCTGCGCGCGACCAACAGCGCGGGGGTGTGGAGCGAGGAGGGCGCCAGCCTGACCATCACGGTGATTCCGCCGTTTTGGGAGACGCGGGTCTTCTGGGTGCTGGTCGGCCTGATGCTGGCCGCGATGACCGTCGCCGCGTACGGTTGGCGCGTCGCCAGCATCGAGAGTCGCAGCCGCCGTCTCGCCATCGAGGTCGCGGAGCGGACGCTGACCATCGCAGAGCAGGCCGCCGATCTGGAGGCGCTCTACCAGGCGGATGAGGAACTCGAACGTCATGTGGAGCTGGACCAGGTGCTGCAGGCGCTGGTCGATATCGCGGTGGACCGCCTGCAGGCTGACAAGAGCGCAGTCCTCTCCTGGGATACCGACCGGCAGCGGCTGGTGATACGGGTGGCGCGCAACTTCAGCGCGGAGGCCGTCGCCCGGATCAGCTTCTCGTCAGGAGAAGGCTACATCAGCCGCGTCATGGAGGGGGGCGAGCCGGCCATCGTAGTCGATGCGGAGTCCGACCTGCGCCGCGTGCCGGGACGCCCCGAGGTCGTCGCGGCGATCCTGAATGAGGGCGTTCGCTCGTTCATGCACATCCCCATCCGGGTGGCAGGCGAGGGTGGCGCGGTGGGTGAAGGCGGCGTGTCACACGGGGAGGTGTATGGCGTCTTCACGGTGGCCTATGACACCTCGCGGGCCTTCGGCGAGCGCGAGCAGCGGCTCTTCACGGCCCTGGCGCAGCGCGCGGCCCTGGCCGTGCAGAACGCGCAGAGCTTTGCTGCGGAGCAGCGCCGGGCCGAGCAGTTCCGGGTCATCGGGGAGGTGGGACGCGACCTGGCCTCCATCTTGGACATCAACGAACTGCTCACCGAGATTGTGCGGCTGATTCAACGGACCTTCGGGTATGACCACGTCGGGCTGGCCCTCATCGAAGGTGATGCAGCCGTCTACCGGGTCGGCGCCGGGAAGCTGTGGGAGAACCCGGCTTTCGCGTTTTCCCCCAACCACTTCAAAGTCGGCGCAGACGGGTCTGGTGAAGGTCCCGAGGGCATCACGGGCTGGGTTGCGCGCACCGGCGAGCCGCTCCTGGTGCCGGATACAAGCCAGGAACCGCGCTACGTCTGGATGCAGGGGAGCAACACCCGGTCTGAGCTGACCGTGCCGCTCAAGTTGGCAAGCGTACCGGGCAACCGGCCCAGCGTTATCGGCGTGCTCGATGCACAGAGTGACCGCATCAACGCCTTCGATGAGAGCGACCTGGCCGTCATGCAATCGCTCGCCAATCAGGCTGCCATTGCCATCGAGAATGCCCGGCTATACGAGAGTTCCAACCGCCAGGTCGCGCAACTCACCGCGCTGCAGGAGACCAGCCGCGCAATCGCCAGCACATTGGAACGTGATGCGCTGCTCAAGCTCATCATGGCTCAGGCGACCGCGCTCCTGGACGCGGATGGCGGGCTGATCAACCTGGTGGATTGGGAGCAGCGCGAGGATGAGGTGGTCGCGTCCAGCGGGGTGGCCAGCCAGTTCCTGGGCGCACACAACGCGTTGGATGACGGCCTGTCGGGATGGGTGACGCTCAACAATCAGCCGGTCATCTCGAATCGTCTGGTTGAGGATGATCGCGTGGCGTCTGCAACCCGAGAGTGGCTCGAAAAGTCGCGCGTTGAAAGCGCCGCGCTCGCGCCCCTGATCGTGAAGGGCCAGGTCGTGGGCACCCTGGTGCTCATCAAGCAGGCAGGCCAGGGTGGCTTCGATGCGGCCGACCGTGAGTTATTGGTGGCCTTTGCCGACCAGGCGGCCATTGCCATTGAGAATGCGCGGCTCTATGAAGAGGCTCAGGCCGCGGCTGCGTTGGAGGAGCGGAGCCGCCTGGCACGCGATCTGCACGATGCGGTTACGCAGACGCTCTTCTCTGCCAGCCTGATTGCCGAGGCTTTGCCTGCGCTCTGGGAGACCAACCCTGCGGAAGGCCGCGCGCTGTTGGACGACCTGCGCCAGTTGACGCGCGGCGCGCTCGCCGAAATGCGCACCCTGCTGCTGGAGCTGCGGCCGGCCGCGCTGGTGGAGTCGCACCTGGCCGATGTGTTGCGCCAGTTGGCCGAATCGGTGTCGGGGCGTTCCGGCATCCCTGTCAAGGTTATCCAGGAGGGGTGCGCGCTGCTCGAACTACCGGAGCGGGTCCATGTGGCCCTGTATCGCATCGCCCAGGAGGCGCTGAACAACGTTGTCAAGCACGCGCAGGCCCGGCAGGTCGAAGTGCGCCTGCTGTGTGCCGACATGCCGGCGCTTCGCGTCGAGCTGAGCATCGCGGACGATGGCAAGGGCTTTGACCCGGCGGTGATTCCCCCTGACCACCTGGGGCTGGGGATCATTCGCGAACGGGCAGAGGCAATCGGCGCCGAACTGCGCATCGACAGCGAAGCCGGCCGCGGCACGGTCATTGCAGTCCTCTGGCATTCGGCGCCAGGATAGCGGGGTGTCTATGTCATCTACACCAACTCGAGTCCTCGTGGTCGACGACCATGCGATGGTGCGTCGCGGGCTGGCCGCGTTCCTGCGTGCCAAGCCGGACCTGCTGCTGGTGGGCGAGGCTGCCGGCGGGGGAGAAGCCATCACCCTCTGCGAACGGCTGCAGCCCGACGTAGTGCTGATGGACCTGATGATGCCGGGCATGAGCGGGACAGAGGCCACCGGAGTCATTCGCAGCCGCTGGCCCCATATCCAGGTCATCGCGCTGACCAGCTTCGGTGACCGCGAGATAGTGCGGGAGGCGCTGGCTGCGGGCGCGTTGAGCTATCTGCTGAAGAATGTTTCGGCGGAGGACCTGGCAGAGGCCATCCGGGCGGCGTGCAGCGGTCGCTCGACGCTGGCCAACGAGGCGGTGCAGGCGCTGGTGCAACTGGACGAAGAACTGCCGGTCGCGGACGAGCTGACCCCCCGCGAACGGGAGGTGCTCGCGCTGATGGTTAAGGGGCTCACCAATCCTGAGATTGCCGGCCGCCTGATCGTCAGCCGCGCGACTGCGAAGGCGCATGTCAGCAATGTGCTGGCGAAACTGGGTGCGGCCAACCGCGCGGAGGCAGTCGCCATCGCGCTGCAACGGAAGCTGGTGTCATAACCCGCAGCCCCCGCGCAATCGACCGGGGATGCTTGCGCCAGTGTCCCCGAACGGCGCAATCTGTGGCACAATGGCTCTGGGAATTCCAAGTGGCGCGCAATACGAGGATTGGAGTCGAGGCTTCAGCCGGTTAGGTTGCCTGTGAATGTACACGGCCAATCCGGCTAAAGCCTCGACTCCGGCTACAGTTGCAATTCCTGCAATCGGCTCATCAGATATCAAGGCCACATAGGAACACCAGGGAGGGACTTGTGCGCACATTCGAGGGTTGCTGGCCGGCCCTGCTGACACCGTACACCCCGCAGGATGATATCAACGTTGCGGTCCTGCGCGCACTGACCGACTATCTCCTCGCCAGGGGCGTTAGCGGCTTCTATGTCTGCGGCAGCACCGGTGAAGGTCCGCTGCAGACGGTGCCGGAGCGTATTCTGGTCGCGGAAACCGTGCTCCAGCAAGTTGCGGGACGCGTGCCCGTCATCGTCCATGTGGGGGCCGCGGTGCTCAAGGATGCCCGGCGGCTGGCGCAGCACGCGCAGGCCGCCGGTGCGGCGGGCATCAGCAGTATCCTGCCGCCCGTCCTGTACGACGCTCGTGGGGTCGTACCTTACTTCGAAGCGATTGCCGCTGCCGCGCCGGAACTGCCCTTTCTGTCCTATCTTTTTGGCTCGACGCGCGATGCCGTGGCGCTGATGCGTGACCTGGGCCACATTCCCAACCTGGCAGGCACCAAGTACACCGGGCCGAATATGTACGAGATGAGCCAGCTCGCTCGGTTCAGGTCGGTGGGCTGGACGGTCTTCTCGGGGATGGATGAGCAGGCCGCGTTGGGGCGGATGTGCGGCGCAGCGGGCTGCATCGGCTCCACCCTCAACATCATGCCGGGCGTGTACCGTGAGATCTACGCGAGCCTGGCGCGCGACGACACGGCGCGTGCGCTCGACCTGCAGCAGCGTGCCAATCGTGTCACTGCCCTGCTGCTTGGCACGAGCTTCGCCGGCGCGCTGCGTGAGGCGCTGCGGCTGCTTGGTTTCGACTGCGGACGGCCGCGGCTGCCCAATCTGGCCGTGCCGGAAGCGCCGCTCGCCGCGCTCCATGCCGGACTGCGGGATTGCCGCTTCACGGAGCTGGCCGCGCTGTAAGAATGCAGAGCCAGTGGAGCTCACGCAAAGACGCCAAGACCGCCAAGCGAGACATAACTCAAGTACTTTGCGTTCTTTGCGTCTTTGCGTGAGCATCAGCTCGCTTCGGATGCGCCGCATTGGTGTGTTACCTGGGAGTTTCGCACATGATATCTGACCCTTCAGCCGGCCTGATGTCGCGGGAGCGCGTGGAAGGCCTGCTGGCAACCTACCGCGATGGTCTGCTCCACAGCACGTTGCCGTTCTGGTTCCCGCGTTGCATCGACGAAGAGCACGGCGGCTTCATGTTCTCGCGCAACCGGGATGGGACGCTGCTGGACACCGACAAGGCCATCTGGCTGCAGGGACGGGCCGTTTGGCTGCTCGCGACCCTCTACGCGGAAGTGGAGCCGCGACCGGAGTGGCTCCAGTGGGCGCGGCACGGCCTCGACTTTCTGCGCCGGCACGGCTTCGATGCCGATGGCCGCATGTTCTTCCTGGTGGACCGGCAGGGCCGGCCGCTGCGCAAGCGCCGCTATATCTTCAGCGAAGCGTTCATGATTGCCGGGCTGGCCGCATATGGCCGCACGGCGAGAGACGCGGCTGCGGTGGGGGAAGCGCTCGAGCTGTTTCAGCGTGTCCAGCATCACCTCGACACGTCCGGCGTCCTCCCTCCGAAATGGGATTCGGAAACCCGCCCCATGCGCGGCCTGGCGGTCCCGATGATCATGATCGTCACCGCGCAGATTGTGCGCCGGGCCCTGGGACCTGTCCTGCAGGATGCAGAGCGGCATGCCCGCTGCAATGCCGCGATCGACCGCTACATCGACGAGATTCGGCGCTATCACATGCACCCTGAGCTCGCGACCGTGTTGGAGACTGTCGGGCCGAACGGGGAGTTCCTGGATCATTTCGATGGCCGGACGCTCAACCCCGGCCACGCCATCGAGGCGGCCTGGTTCATCATGCAAGAGGCGCATGAGCGGGGCAATGACCCGGAGTTGCTGCAGATGGGCCTGACCATCCTGGACTGGATGTGGCCGCGCGGCTGGGACCCGGAGCACGGCGGCATCACCTACTTCGTGGATGTTAAAGGCTTACCCGTGCAGGAATACTGGCACGACATGAAGTTCTGGTGGCCGCAGAACGAGGCTATTATTGCCACACTGATGGCCTATCGCCTGACGGGGGATGCGAAGTACGCGGCCTGGCACCGCATGATTCACGACTGGACCTATGCCCGCTTTCCCGATCCTGACTACGGCGAGTGGTTCGGTTACCTGCACCGGGACGGGCGCCTGTCATCCACCATCAAGGGCAATACGTATAAGGGCGCGTTCCATGTCCCGCGCATGGAGCTGTCATGCTGGCAGTTGATGGAGGAAATCCAGGCGGATCCCCGGCTTGGAGCTTGATGGCGCCTGGAAACTGGAATCTGCATCTGAGGATGCAGACTGTGATGTCGTGTCGTCCTACGGTCGGTTCCGCATCTGAGGATGCGGAACTCCTCTGGTGAGTTAGCTGCCCGCGACCGGCGGCTTACGCAGAAAGTCATCGACCAGGAGCATGGCTGCGCCCAGCATGACTGTGTTGGGCTCCTGAGAGGCACGTTCTATAGCTGGTGGCGTCAGGCCGCGCGCGGTGATCCGCTTGCGCACCTCCTCGGCTATGCTCAGGCCCGCGACATGCGTGAGAGCCTCCATGCGCTCCTGGAACGCAGATGGCAGGCCCACGTTGGCGAACCCGATGAGCACCAGCTCGGGATCAAAGAGATAGATCAGGTTGACGATGCCGGGCGCGTGGCCCAGCGTGATGACGCTCCGGAATACCTCTGTCGCCAGGGCGTCGCCTTCCAGGGCAGCCTGGTGGATGGTGCGGTGATCCTCTATCGCCTGCTTCGGCAGGCTCTGTAGTGAGCTTGGTACACCACTTGCCAGTCGCGCGCTCACCAGTACAGCTTCCCGGGCTACGTCCGCCTGCGCCTGCCAGCAGCCGCGCTGGCCGCAGGAGCACAGTTCGCCGTTCGGGTCAAGGGTCATGTGTCCGGCATCTACTGCGAGCCCATGCGCCCCGCGATAGAGTGCACCATCGATGACCACGGCGGCATCCAGGCTGGAGCCCACATCGGTGCCGATGCTGATGTAAACGAAGGTCCTGGCGCCCCGCGCTGCGCCGTGCAGCGCCTCCGCCATGGCACCGGAGCGCGCCTTGTTTTCAACGATGACGGGCAGCCCGAACTGTGTCTCCCACTGCTGGAGGGATGTGTTGCGCCACCCCAGGGCGGGCGCGCTGATGATCTGTCCCCCATCCGAGTCAACAATGCCCGGCACAGCCACCCCAATTCCCAGAAGGGGCAAGTCGCGGCCTCGTGCCTGCTCGATGGCCGCAGCCAGTAGCGCTTCTGCTTGCCCCGGCACTTCCTCTTGTGGGCAGCCCAGGGCCGTGGAAACTGTGTCGCGCCAGACTGCGTCACCGCACAGATTGGTCAGGAGTACGGCTACGTAGTTGGTGCTGATCTCCAGCCCGACTGCGCCGCGCGCCTGCGGATTGAGCGCGAGCAGATTGCCGGGCCTGCCGATGCTGGAGCGATCCTGTCCCACTTCCTGGATCAGGTTGAGAGCGGTCAGTTCGTCGCAGATGGCCGAGACAGTGGCTTTGGTCAGACCATTGCGCTGCGCGAGGGCCGCCCTCGACTGCGGCGCATTATGCCAGAGGTCAAACAGCAGCGCTGAAGTATTCTGCTGCCGCGCATTGCGTTGATGTGCGTAGGGCGTCTTGGTCGGGCGTACTTGGAATGATGACATTTCACAATTGAACCACAAATCTCAGGTCAGGTCAAAGAAGCCAACAAAGGTAACTGTTCAGCATTACCTCGTAACATAAGGGCTCATGCTCGTCAGCAGGCCCACAAACCCGGTTTCTCGAAGAAACCGGGTTTGTAACGGTGAACAGTTACCAACAAAGCTGGTGGAGCCGGTCCGCAGGGTGCCGATTGGCAGGTTGCAGGTTATGGTCAACCTTCGGACTTTCGACCTGGCAACCTGCCACCGTTGATTACAGCCCCGCGGCCTTGAATGCCGCCGCGACGATTGCCTGTGCTTCACCGAATATCCGTTGGAGATGCTCTTTGCCCCGGAAGCTCTCGGCGTAAATCTTGTAGATGTCCTCGGTGCCGGATGGCCGCGCGGCGAACCAGCCATTCTCCGTGACGACCTTCAGACCGCCGATGGGTGCGTCGTTGAAGGGCGCGGCGGTCAGCTTGGCGGTGATCTTCTCGCCGGCCAACTCCTGCGCCGCGACCATCTCGGGCGCGAGGCGTTCCAGCACGGCCTTCTGGTCGCGTGACGCCACGACATCCGCTCGCTCATACACCGGCGCGCCAAACTGCTCGGTCAGCTTGCGATAGTGCACACCCGGATCGCTGCCCGTGACCGCGGTGATCTCTGCGGCGAGCAGATCGAGGATGATGCCGTCCTTGTCCGTGGTCCAGACCGTGCCGTCCTGGCGCAGGAAGGACGCGCCCGCGCTTTCTTCACCGCCGAAGCCGAACGAGCCGTCCACCAGCCCGTCCACGAACCACTTGAACCCCACGGGCACTTCGGCCAGCCGGCGGCCGAGGTGTGCAGCCACCCGGTCGATCATCGAACTGGAGACCAGCGTCTTGCCGACAGCCGCATCGGCCCGCCAGCCTGGCCGGTTCTGGAACAGATACCAGATGGCGACGGCCAGGTAATGGTTGGGGTTCATCAGGCCGGCGCTGGGCGTCACGATGCCGTGCCGGTCACCGTCCGTATCGTTGCCGAATGCGATGTCGAACCGGTCCTTGAGGCCGACCAGGCTCGCCATGGCATAGGGCGACGAGCAGTCCATGCGAATCTTGCCGTCTTTGTCCACGGTCATGAAGCCGAAAGTCGGGTCCACCTGCGGGTTGACCACCTCGAGGTTCAGCCCGTACATCTCGGCAATCGGCTGCCAGTAGCCGACCGTCGCGCCGCCCATCGGGTCGACGCCGATCTTGAGTCCGGAGGCCACAATCGCAGGGATGTCAATCACGTTGCGCAGGTCTGAGACGTACGGCGTGATGTAGTCATACCGGTGCGTGGTGGGGGCCTGCATCGCGCGCGCGAGCGTCATGCGCTTGACTTCGTGCAGGTCGTTCTCCAGGATTTCGTTCGCGCGGGCCTGCATCGCCTTCGTGGTGACCGTGTCTGCCGGCCCGCCCGCGGGCGGGTTGTACTTGAAGCCGCCATCATCGGGCGGATTGTGGGAAGGCGTGATGACCACGCCATCGGCCAATCCGCCGGCCTTGCCGCGGTTGTAGTTGAGGATGGCGTGCGAAATCACGGGTGTGGGCGTGTACCCGACGCCGCGGCCCGTGCCCGCATCGACGACAATTTCCTGTTCGTTGCCCGCAAACACCTCGATGGCACTGGCGAGCGCCGGCTCGGACAGGGCGTGGGAATCCATGCCGATGAAGAGCGGGCCGGTAATGCCTTGCGCGATGCGAAACTCGCAGATGGCCTGAGAGATGGCGAGGATGTGCGCCTCGTTGAAGCTGGCCCTGGCGGACGAGCCGCGGTGACCGGAGGTGCCGAAGGCTACGCGCTGGGTTGGGTCAGCCGGGTCCGGCTCGGTGGTATAGTAGGCCGAGATGAGCCGCGGCACGTTAATCAGCATTTCATGGGGAGCCGGCTTGCCCGCCAGCGGATGCAGACTCATGATGAGCACTCCTTGTTGGTCTAGCGCACCGCATCCGCGCTAGCGGACCGTGTCGTCGATCAGCACCGTTCTTTTACTGACCGTTCCCCCGCTCGTGACTGCGAGCTGGTCGTAGTCGTCCGGGTTGGTGTTGGGGTCGATGCGGCAGTTACGCCCGATGACCGTGCCGGCGGGAATCTTTGCCCGCTTGCCCGCGATTGTGATGCCGGTGTTGATATTGGCCGGCTCCAGCACGTTGACGGTCATATCGTCGCCCGCCCCCACCTGTGCATTGGCGCCGACCTCGATTTCCTTGTCCAGGACGCAGTGATCGACCACTGCGCCGGCCCGGATCACGGTGTCATTCATGATGACCGAGTCGCGCACCACTGCGCCGCGCTCGACGCGCACGCCCGGCGACAGCACGCTGTTGATGACCGTGCCGTCGATCACGCAGCCGTTGGAAAGCAGGCTGTCGCACGATTGGCCCGCGCTGCCCAGCTTGACCGGCGGCCGCTCCTGCGAACGCGTATGGAGGACCCAGCCGGGCTCGTACAGGTCCAGTTCCGGCTTCTCGTGCAGCAGCGCCAGGTTGGTTTCCCAGTAGGCCTGAATCGTACCAACATCCACCCAGTAGCCGCTGAACGGATACGCGTAGACCTTGCCCTCGTCCACCATCTTCGGAATGATGTTCTTCCCAAAGTCGTGGCTCGATGTGGTGTCCGCGCCGTCCTTTTCGAGCCAATGCAGCAGGTAATCCATGTTGAACACATAGATGCCCATCGAGGCCAGGGTGCTCGTTGCGTTTTTGGGCTTCTCGGTGAACTTGACAATGCGGTCGCTGGCGTCGGTGTCCATGATGCCGAAGCGGAACGTCTCCTCCTGCGGGACGTTCCTGACCGCAACGGTCAACGCCGCGCCCTTATCCGCGTGGAAGCGCAGCATCTCGCGATAGTCCTGCTTGTAGATGTGGTCGCCTGACAGGACGAGCACCTGGTCGCAGCCGGACTCCGCAATCAGGTTGCGGTTCTGGTACAGTGCATCGGCTGTGCCCCGATACCAGTCCTGGGCCTTGCGACCCTGGTAGGGCTGCCAGATTTCCACGCCGTTGGGCCGCGTGCGATTGAGGTCCCAGGGCTCGCCGATGCCGATGTGCTGCATGAGGGAATGCGGGCGATACTGGGTCAGGACGGCGACGCGGTAGAGGTCGGAGTTCACCGCGTTGGACAACGGGAAGTCGATAATGCGATACTTGCCCCCAAACGGCACGGCCGGCTTGGCGCGCTTTTCACCCAGGATACTCAGGCGGCTTCCCTGACCGCCTGCCAGGATCAAGGTCAGAACACTCATCGGACCCCCTTCTGCAAGTTACAGGTTACAAGTTGTGCGAGCTGCGGCTCGCCCAGGTTGCAGGTTGTGTGACGGTGGGCGGCCAGGGCCGCCATGGGTAAACTTGTAACCTGCAACCTGTGAACCTGTAACGCTTATCGTACACTCTTGTAGTAGCTGATCAGCCCGTTGGTCGACGCGTCGTGCGTTCTGATGTCCTCTGCGGTGCGTAGCTCCGGCAGGATCACCTTGGCGAGCTGCTTCCCCAGCTCCACACCCCACTGGTCGAACGAGTTGACATCCCAGATCGCGCCCTGCGTGAAAATCTTGTGCTCGTACAGCGCAATGAGCGAGCCGAGCGTCTCCGGCGTCAGCTTGGGGTAGAGGAACGAGTTGGTTGGCCGGTTGCCCGGGAAAGTCTTGGCCGAGACCAGCGTCTCGACATTCGCCGGTTCTTTGCCCGCGAACTCAGTTCGTACTTCGTCCGCCGTCTTGCCCTTCATCAGAGCCTCTGTCTGCGCAAAGTAGTTCGAGAGCAGCAGCGTGTGGTGCTCTCCGAGCGGGTTATGGCTCTGTGCCGCGGCCAGGAAGTCGCAGGGAATGAGCTTCGTGCCCTGGTGGATGAGCTGGTAGAAGGCATGCTGGCCGTTGGTGCCCGGCTGGCCCCAGATGATCGGGCCGGTCTGGTAGTCGACCGGCTCGCCGCCGCGGGTCACGCGCTTCCCGTTGCTCTCCATGTCCCCCTGCTGGAAGTAGGCTGAGAAGTGCATCAGGTACTGGTCATACGGAAGGATGGCGTGCGACTGCGCCCCGAAGAAGTTGTTGTACCAGATGCCCAGCAGCCCCATGAGGACCGGGATGTTGTCCTCGAACGGCATGCTGCGGAAGTGCTCGTCCACCTTGAACGCGCCCGTCAGGAGCGCCTCGAAGTTGTCCATGCCCAGATAGAGCGCGATGGAGAGGCCCACCGCTGACCACAGGGAATAGCGCCCGCCGACCCAGTCCCAGAACTGGAACATGTTGGCCGTATCTATTCCGAAGCGCGCAACCTCCTGCGCATTCGTGGACATCGCGACGAAGTGCTGCGCGACGGCGGCTTCGTCGTGTGCGGCAGCCAGGAACCAGTTGCGCGCGGAGTGCGCGTTCGCCATCGTTTCCTGGGTCGTGAAGGTCTTGGAGGCCACCAGGAACAACACGGTTTCCGGATTGACGACTTTGAGGGTCTCTGCCAGGTCGGTGCCGTCCACGTTGGATACGAAGTGGACGCGCAGGCCGGGCTGGCCGTAGGGCTTCAGCGCCTCGCACACCATCTTCGGCCCCAGGTCGGACCCGCCGATGCCGATGTTGACGATGTCGGTGATGGCCCTGCCCGTGTATCCCTTCCACTCACCCGACCGCACGGCCTCGCTGAAGGCGCGCATCTGGTCGAGAACCGCGTTGACTTCCGGCATTACGTCTTGGCCGTCCACCAGGATAGGCCGGTCCGACCTGTTGCGCAGCGCGACGTGCAGGACGGCCCGGTTCTCCGTGTTGTTGTACTTCTGGCCGGTGAACATGGCCTCGATCTTCTCCGCCAGGCCGGCCTGCCGTGCCAGGTCCACCAGCAGCGCCATCGTCTCACCGGTGATGCGGTTCTTGGAATAGTCGAACAGGATGCCGTCGATGGTCTGCGAGAAGCGCGCGAAGCGCTGCGGGTCGCTCGCAAACAGATCGCGCATATGGACATCCGCGATCGCGCGCTGGTGTGCTTGCAGCGCCTGCCATGCCGGCAGGTCAACAGGTCCAACCATGTCTTGCCCCCTCCACTGTTACAGGTTCGCAGGTTTACGGTTGCAGGTTACACCGACCTTCAACCGTAAACCTGGGCGAGCCGCAGCTCGCACAACTTGCCAACCTCATCTAGACCAGCGACTCGTACAGTTCGAGCGTGCGCTTCGCGATGGCGGTCCAGCTAAAGTGCTCCTCGACACGCTTGCGGCCGTTGCGCTCGTACTTCTCCCTAAGGCTGGGGTTCAGCGCCACGGCGTTGATGCCCTCGGCCAGCGCGCGGGAGAATGCTGCCGGATCGACCGGGTCGAACGTACCCGGCTTGAGCTCCAGTGGGATCAGCTCGCCCGTCGGGTCAAGCCCGGCTTGACCTGGCGGCACCACCACCTCCGGGATGCCGCCGATGGCGGAGGCGACGACGGCGGTCTCACACGCCATGGCTTCCAGGTTGATAATGCCGAACGGCTCATACACCGACGGGCAGCAGAAGACGGTCGCGTTGGAGTAGTACTGAATCACCTGGTCCTTCGGCAGCATCTCCTGGATCCATATGACAGGGGCTGCGCCCTGGGGCCGGTCCGCACTGACCTCGGCCACACGCTCCTGCATCTCCTGGCCGATGGCCGGCGTGTCGGGCGCGCCCGCGCACAGCACGACCTGGATGGACGGGTCGATGTAGGGGATCGCGTTGACCAGGTGAATGATGCCCTTCTGCCGTGTGACGCGGCCGACGAACAGGACATACGGCCGGTCGGGATCGACGCCGTGCCTCACCAGCGCATCGACCTCGCTGGTATGGCGATACTGGTGCAGGTCGATGCCGTTGTGGATGACCTTGACCTTGTCGGGATCGACGTCGAAGTTGTTCAGCACATCGTTGCGCGTCTCCTGAGAGACCGCGATGATGGCATCAGCCTGCGTGATCCCGTTGTTCTCGATCCACGCGCTCAGGTGATAGGCGTTGCCGAGCTGCTCCACTTTCCACGGTCGGAGCGGTTCCAGCGAGTGCGTGGTGAGTACCAGCGGCACGCCCCACAGCTTCTTCGCCAGGAAGCCCGCAAACTGGACGTACCAGGTGTGGACATGCACGACATCGGCGTCGAGGTTGTCCTTCGCCATGCCGAGGCTGCGGTACAGCGCATCCAGCGCGCCGCCGAACCGCGGGTCAGTGTTCTGCTTGGCCTCCGCCCACGGCGCATAGCCTTTGACCGTCAGGTTGGGCTCGCGGACGTCCTGGTTGCCGAAGCAGCGCACTTCCATCGGCACCATCGCGGCGAGTTCTTTGCTGAGGTATTCGACGACCACCCCGGCCCCGCCGTAAACGTTCGGCGGATACTCGTTGGTAAAAAAGGCGACCTTGTTGATCTTTCCCATGCTACCCCCTTCTTCAGTTGCAGGTTTGCAGGTTCACAGGTTGCAGGTCAATGGTAACCGCCAACCTCCAAACTTTCAACCTGCCACCCCGTCACGCCAGCTCCATCTGCGCGGCCAGCGCGGTCTCGGTCCTGCGGGCCTTCGCACGCAAGTAGATCTTGAACAATTCCGCCGCAATGGAATCGAGCATCGCGAACGGCAGGATCCACAGCCAGTCCGTCAGGCGCAGCGGGACCGTGTCGAAGATCGGGTTCAGGAACGGCACATAGATGGTTGCCATCACCAGCACGAAGGAGAAGGCCACGGCGTAGACCATCCACTTGTTCGTGAACAGGCCGATCTTGAACACCGAGATGCGCTCGGAGCGCACCACAAAGGCCCGCAGCAGCTCGGACGTCACCAGCGTTGCAAATGCCACCGTTTCCCATTTCGGCAGGTTCGGGTCGTTGGGGTCAGCATTCGGATGCGCGCCGGCGAACAAGAACGCACCCAGGACCGCAATGGTCATCACCACCGCCTGCACCGCGATGCTGATCATCATGTCCCGGTTGATGATCGGCTCCCTGACCGGCCGCGGCGGCCGGTTCATCATATCCGGCTCGCCGGGTTCCATGCCCAGCGCCAGCGCCGGCGCACCGTCGGAGACCAGGTTCAGGAACAGCAGTTGGATGGGCGAGAGCGGCGACGGCAATCCGGCGAGCATCGCCAGGAAGATGATGAGGATTTCGCCCACGTTGCAGGAGATGAGGAAGAAGACGAACTTGCGAATGTTGGAGTAGATGATGCGGCCTTCTTCGATGGCCGAGACGATGCTGGCGAAGTTATCGTCGGTCAGCACCATGTCCGCGGTCTGCTTGGTCACGTCGGTGCCTGTGATGCCCATCGCCACGCCGATGTTGGCGCGCTTCAGGGCCGGCGCGTCGTTCACGCCGTCGCCGGTCATGGCAACGACCTGGTGGCGGCGCTTGAGCGCATCCACGATGCGCATCTTGTGCTCCGGCGAGCTGCGGGCGCAGGTGTTGAGGTGCAGCACCATACTGTCCAGCTCATCGTCTGTCATCGCGTTGATGTCCGCGCCCGTGACGACCGCACCGCCCTCGGTGAGCATGCCGATTTGGCCGGCAATGGCCGCCGCAGTGTCCCGATAGTCGCCGGTAATCATGATGGTTCGCAGGCCGGCCTTCTTGGCGATATCCACGGCCACCTTCACCTCGGGCCGGGCCGGGTCGATCATGCCCTGCAAGCCCAGGAAGGTCATGTGGCGCTCCAGGTCTTCGGGCTGGGGCTCCTCAGGCACCTCTGCCATTGTTTTGAACGCGCCGCCCAGCACGCGCAGCGCCGAAGTCGCCATGGCTTTGTTGGCGGCCAGGATTTCCTCGCGCAACTCCGGCGTCAACGGCACGATTTGGTTGTGCAGCACGACGTCATAGCAGTAGCTGAGGACCAGGTCGGGCCCGCCCTTGACAAAGGCCACATACGGGTGCGGCTCCAGGGGCGCACTGCCGTTCTTGAGGCTGTGGATGCGCGGTCCCAGGTCGCCGGCCTCATGGATGGTGGTCATCATCTTGCGGTCAGAATCGAAGGGAATCTCAGCCACGCGCGGGTAACAGCGGGCCGCCTCGGCGCGGTCCAGGCCCGCCTTCGCGGCGGCCACGACCATCGCGCCTTCGGTCGGATCGCCGATCATGCGCCAGGCTGCCTGGCCGCTTTCGGCCGTCGTCTGTTCCAGCTTGGCGTCGTTGCAGAGCATCATGCCCTGCAGCAGCAGCGCAGTGCCCGGATCAGCGAGGGGTGAGAATGAAGCCTGATGGCGGGAGAACTGGCCTTCGGGGGCATACCCTTCGCCGGTGACTGAAAACTCGTGCCCGCCGGCCCAGCCCCGCGTGACGGTCATCTGGTTTTGGGTGAGCGTGCCGGTCTTGTCGGAGCAGATGGTCGTGCAGGAGCCCAACGTTTCCACGGCGGGCAGCTTGCGGATCAGGGCGTTCCGGGCCACCATGCGCTGCATCCCCAGGGCCAGACAGACCGTGACAACCGCAGAGAGACCCTCGGGCACAGCCGCGATGGCGAGGCTGACAGCGGTCATCAGGAGTTCGATGACCTCATGTCCGTGGGCGGCCCAGTAGGCGCCCAACCCTTCGGTGAATGCCATGGCCGGATTCGTATCGCGAATCACGCCGAACAGGAAAATGAAGGCGCAGACACTCAGCGCCACGATGCCCAGCGTCTTGCCGAGTTCATCGAGCTTGATCTGGAGCGGCGTCTGTTCGTCTTCGTACGCCTGGAGCATCTCCGCAATCTGGCCGAGCTGTGTGTCCATGCCTGTCTGGGTGACGATACCGCTGCCGCGCCCGTACGTGACCAGCATGGACATGAACGCCATGTTGTCGCGGTCGCCGATCGGCGCGTCGGGCTCGAGAACGACTTTGGCATTCTTGTCTACGGGCACCGACTCGCCAGTTAACGAGGCTTCCTCCGACTTCATGTTGACGGCTTCGATCAGGCGGACATCCGCCGGCAGGTAATTGCCGGCCTCCACGAGCACCAGGTCGCCGATCACCAGCTCGCGTGCGGGGACGGTCATGTCCTGACCGTCGCGGATGACGCGGGCATTGGGCGCAGACATCTTCTTCAAGGCGGCGAGCGATGCTTCGGCTTTCGATTCCTGGACCATGCCGAGCGCCGTGTTGAGCACGATGATCGCGAGGATCGCGATCACATCGACCAGTTCGGTTGCGTCGCCGGTGTTCAGGAACTCGGGGATGCCGATCGCGAGCGAGATAGCCATCGCCGCAACCAGAATCCAAATCAGGAAGTTGTTGAGCTGGTCCCACAACCGGCTGAAGAAACCCGGCCGCGGCTTTTCCTTCAGCTCGTTAGGGCCGTGCTTTGCGAGCCGGGCACGGGCCTCCGTGCTGGTCAACCCCTTCTTCAGATCGGTGCCCAGCTCTTCTGCCGTCTGTTCGATTGACCAGGCATGCGCATTGATTGTCTCAGCCATGACTCCTCCCTGCTGCGGGAACTCAAGCGCCTGCGACTACTGCGCCTTCTTCACGGCATGACCGCCGAACTGCGCGCGCATCGCGGCCAGGAGTTTGTGCTGATACGCCTCTTCAGTTCGCGATTCGAAACGCTGCTGCAGGGCCAGCGTGATCACCGGCGCAGATACATCCAGATCCACCGCCTCGAACACGGTCCAGCGGCCCTCGCCGGAGTCCGGCACCCACGCTTTGATGCTGCTCAGCTCGACATCATCGGCCAGCGCGTTGGCAATCAGGTCGAGCAGCCATGAGCGAACCACGCTGCCGTAGCGCCAGATTTCCGAGATCTGCTTCAGGTCGAGGTTAGTCGCCTGCCCGCCGAAGTCCTTCTTCGCCTTCATGATTTCGAAGCCTTCAGCGTAAGCCTGCATCATCCCGTACTCGATACCGTTGTGGATCATCTTTACGAAGTGGCCTGCACCGGCCGGGCCCGTACGCCCCCAGCCGAGATTCGGGCCGGGCGCGAGGGTCTCGAAGATGGGGCGCAGGCATTCGATGGCCTCTTCTTCGCCGCCGATCATCAGGCTGTACCCCTCGGTGATGCCCCAGATGCCGCCGCTGGTGCCGACGTCGACGAAGCGGAGCCCCCGCTCCTTCAGCTCTGCGGCGTGGCGGATCGAGTCCTTGTAGTTGCTGTTGCCGCCGTCGATGATGATATCGCCAGGGGAGAAGCGTTCCGCCAGCGCGTTGATTGTGCTCTCAGTCGCCTTGCCCGACGGCACCATGACCCAGGCCGCGCGCGGCTGCGGCAGCGTGGCCGCCACCTCATCGAGGGTGCGCGCACCTTCGGCGCCTGCCGCTTCCGCAGCCTGGATGGTGCTCTCGTTGAGGTCATAGGCGACGACCTGGTGGCCGCCCTTCAGGAGGCGCTGCGTCATGTTCGCGCCCATCTTGCCCAAACCGATTATGGCAATCTTCATGGCCTGGTCCTTTCGTACGCTTGCTTGGGACCTGTCTGAAAGAGGGGCAGCATCGCCCCTCATGGGCGTTGTGGCGGGCACAAGACGCTATGTAACGCGCGTCAGGTGCCGTATGCCCGCGGCGCCGGCGACGATCACTTCATCGGCCACTTGCAGAAACAGCCCGTGACATACGATGCCCGTCCGCGCATCCAGCCGCGCGGCCAGCCCCACCGGATCACCGATGGGCCCGAACGCGCTGTCGAGGATGTAATTCCCCTGGTCCGTAACATACGGTTCCCCGGTGTCGCCTGGCCGCAGCCGCACCTGCGCGCCGAGCGATTCCAGGTACGCGGCCTGCGTGCGCCAGCCGAACGGGACAACCTCGACCGGCACGGCCCAATGCGTGCCCAGGGCCGGCGACAGCTTGGATTCATCCACGATGATGACCTCGCGGCGGCTGGCCTGGGCCACGATTTTTTCGCGCAGCAGCGCGCCGCCGCCGCCTTTGATGACGTTGAGATCCGGATCCACTTCGTCGGCGCCGTCGAAAGTGAAGTCAATGACCCGCCCGTTGTGATCGGACGGCTCATCTTCCAGCGTCGTGAGCGGGATGCCCAGCCGCCGGGCCTCGGCCTCGATGACCCGCGAACAGGGGATGCCCTTGATGCCGGTCAGTTCCCCGCGGGAGAGCTTTGCGGCCAGGCCGCGCACGGCCAGCAGCGCGGTGCTGCCCGCGCCGAGTCCGACGACCATGTCCGACCGGATGTAGGTGAGGACCTGGTCCGCGGCCTGCTGTTTCAGGGATTGCTCTGGGCGAGCTGAGTTCGCGCTGCTGTCCATCGTCTTTATTCTCCGACTGCGGCGCGGCGGCTCGTCTCCATTGCATCCAGGAGCGCGCGCCACGCGCTGGCAAAAGACTTCACCCCTTCGACTTCGAGCTCACGCGTAACATCGGACATGATGACGCCGAGCGCTTCCAGTTGCGCGAAGGTTTGATAGGCCTCGGGCAGGCACTCTTCGAGGCTGCCGGCGCGCACGACGCCGTGGTCCAGGAATGCGGCCAGCGTCGCGGGCGGAACCGTGTTGACCGTGTTCTGGCCGACCAGTTCTTCGATGTAGATTACATCGCGGTAGGCCGGATTCTTGGTGCCGGTCGAGGCCCACAGCGGGCGCTGCGCCCGTGCCCCATGCGCCGCCAGCTTCGCCCATCGCTCCGAGTTGAAGAAGACCTTGTAGTCGCTGTAGGCCAGGCGGGCGTTGGCGATGGCGGCCTTGCCGAGATTGGCGGCGGCCTTCTCGGCGTGCGCACCCCCGCGGTCGATCATGCCGTTGAGTTGCCCGTCCACCTTCGTGTCCACGCGCGACACGAAGAACGACGCGACCGATGCGATGCTATCGACCGGCAACCCTGCGGCCAGCCGGGCCTCGAGGCCGCTGATGAAGGCATCCATGACGGCCCAGTAGCGCTCGCGCGAGAAGATGAGGGTGACGTTAACATTGACGCCCGCGGCGATGGCCTCCCTGATGGCGGGCAGCCCCTCCAGCGTTGCGGGAATCTTGACCATCAGGTTGGGCCGGTCCACGCGCTTCCAGAGCCGCTTGGCTTCACTCAGCGTAACCGAGGTGTCGTTCGCCAGGTAAGGGTCGACCTCCAGGCTGACATAGCCGTCGCCGCGATTACTTTCCTCATAGAGGGGCCGGAACAGGTCCGCTGCGGCCTGGATATCCTGGATTGCCAGGTCCCAGAAGATTTCCTCCGCAGTCTTGCCGGCTTTCGCCAGCGGCACCAGACCGGAGTCATAGTCATGCGACTTGGTAATCGCGTTCATGAAGATGGTCGGGTTGGACGTGACCCCGCGGATTTCGCCGCGGTCAATCATGCCGGCCAATTCACCGTTGTTCAGCAGGCGGCGCTCGATGTTGTCGTACCAGATGGATTGCCCTGCCGCATGTAGTTGCTGTGCTGTGTTCATGTTGCTCCTCTTACGGGTTGCAGGTTCGAAGGTTGAAGGTTACAAGTTGCAGTCCGGTTACTTTCAACCTGCAACTTTCCAACCTTCAACCGATCAGTTCTTTCGCCATGTTGACGACATTGTCCGCCGTCAGGCCCAGTTCCTTGAAGACCGTGCCCGCAGGCGCCGAGGCGCCGTAGCGGTCGATACCGAGAACGCGGCCCTGCGTGCCCACCCACCGGTGCCAGCCCATCGTGACGCCTGCTTCGACAGCCAGCCGTGCAGGCACGTCCGGCAGCAGCACTTCGGCCTGGTATGCGGCATCCTGCTCGGTGAACAGCTCCCAACTGGGAAAGGAGACCAGGCGGACCGCGACACCCTGCTCGGCCAGGCGCTTGCCGGCTTCGACGATCAGGCCCACTTCCGAGCCGCTTGCCATGAGGATGACGTCGACGCGCGACTTGGCGCCGGGCGCCATGCCCAGATCCGCCAGCACATACGCCCCGCGGTGCAGACCTTCGGCCGGCGCATAGACCGTCCGGTCCAGCGTCGGGAGGTTCTGTCGCGTGAGGACCAGCGCGGATGGGCGGTGGCGGTTCTCGATGGCAACCTTCCATGCCTCGCGTACTTCGTTCGCGTCGGCGGGGCGCAGCGTAATCAGCCGCGGGATTGCGCGCAGCGCGGCCATGTGCTCGACCGGCTGGTGGGTCGGCCCATCCTCGCCCACGCCGATGCTGTCGTGGGTAAAGACCGAGATGGTGCCCAGATGTGACAGCGCCGCCACCCGCAGGACGGGTCGCATGTAGTCGGAGAAGACGAAAAAGGTCGAGCCGAACGGGATGACGCCGCCGTGGTAAGCCATGCCGTTGACGATCGCGCCCATGCCGTGCTCGCGCACGCCGAAGTGGATGTTGCGGCCTTCATGGCAGTCGTCGCCGCCGTTGGCGTGGCCGGCAAACGCCGGGCTGTTGTTCATCCAGGTGACGGTGGAGGGCGCCAGGTCGGCGGAGCCGCCGATGAGGTCGGGCAGCTTATCCGCGATGGCGTTGAGCACCTTGCCCGACGAAGCCCGCGACGCGATCCCCTTCACGTCCGCCGGGAACACAGGCAGGTCATCCGCCCAGCCCTCCGGCAGCTTACCGGCCAGCCGGCGCTCCAGCTCGGCTGCCAGCGCAGGGTACTCGGCCCGGTAGGCTGCGAACTTCTGCTGCCAGGCTTCCTCCTGTGCCGCGCCCCGGTCCACCGCCTGTCGGAAGAACGCCAACGCTTCGTCGGGAACGTAGAAGCGCGGCTCCTTTGGCCAGCCGAGGTTGTCCTTCGCCGCATCCAGTTCCTTGTCGCCCGGCGGCTCGCCGTGCGCCTTTGCGGTGCCCTGGCGATTGGGCATGCCGAAGCCGATGATGTTGCGCACCATGATGATGGACGGCCGTGGGTCCTGCTTGGCGGCCTGGATCGCCGCATCGATGGCTTCCACATCCACCCCATCCGCAACCTTCTGCACGTGCCAGCCGTAGGCCTCGAACCGCTTGCCCCGATCCTCGGTGAAGGCGATATCGGTGGAGCCTTCGATGGAGATGTGGTTATCGTCGTAGAGGTAGATGAGCTTGCCCAGCCGCAGGTGGCCGGCCAGCGAGGCGGCCTCCGACGCCACACCTTCCATCAGGTCGCCGTCCGTGACGATGGCATAGGTGTAGTGGTCGATAATGTCGTGGCCGGGGCGGTTGTAGACCTTCGCGAGGTGCGCTTCGGCGATCGCCATGCCCACGCCGTTGCTCAGCCCCTGCCCCAGCGGCCCGGTCGTGGCATCCACGCCCGGCGTCAGGCCATATTCCGGATGGCCGGGGGTCAGGCTGCCCCATTGGCGGAAGCGCTTCAGTTCATCCAGCGGCAGGTCATAGCCTGTGAGGTATGCCAGCGTGTACAGCAGCATGGAGCCGTGGCCGCCGGACAGGATGAAGCGGTCGCGATTGGCCCAGCCCGGGTTTTGCGGGTTGTGGCGCAGATGGCGCGTCCAGACGGTGTAGGCCATCGGTGCAGTGCCCATCGGCAGCCCCGGGTGGCCCGAATTTGCCTGCTGCACGCCATCGGCGGACAGGAAGCGAATCGTATTGATACATAGCTGTTCGAGGGTTGAGGTGTCGGGCATGTAGAACTCCCTTACGGTTGCAGGTTCAAAGGTGGCAAGTTGCAGGTCAACAGTTGCGGGTTGTTGCCCGCAAACTTGTTACCTGCAACCTGCCAACCTTCAACGTTGAATTCTGGCCGACCCACCCTTAGCGAACGCGCGGACCTGGTCCACCGTCGCCATCGTCGTGTCGCCGGGGAAGGTGGTCAGCAGCGCGCCGTGGGCCCAGCCGAGGTTGACGGCTTCCTGCTCGGATGCGCCGCTCAACAGGCCGTAGAAGAACCCGGCCGCATACCCGTCACCGCCGCCGACACGGTCCAGCACATCCAGCTCGCACGTGGGCGACTGGTAGGTCTTGCCGTCGATCCAGGCCACCGCGCCCCAACTGTGCCGGTTGGTCGAGTGGACCTCGCGCAGCGTGGTTGCGACGATCTTGACGTTCGGGTACATCGCCGTCACCTTGTCGATCATGCCGAAGAAGGCGCTCGGGTCCAGCTTGGACGTGACTTGGACATCCTGGCCTTCGATGCCGAGGCCCATCTGGAGGTCTTCTTCGTTGCCGACGATAACATCGACGTTCTCCACGATGCGCTTGAGCACCTTCAGCGCGACCGCATGGCCGCCCCACATGTTCCACAGCTTCGCGCGGTAGTTGAGGTCGATGGAGGTCACCGCGCCGGCAGCCTTCGCGGCCTTCATGCCCTCGATGATCAGCTCGCCCGTCGTTTCGGAGAGCGCGGCGAAGATGCCGCCGCTATGGAACCAGCGTACCCCGCCGGCGAAAATCTGTCCCCAATCGATGTCGCCCGGCTTGAGCTGCGCGGCGGCTTCGTTGCTGCGGTTGTAGAACACGACCGGCGCGCGCACACCCTGGCCCCGGTCGCTGTAGACCGTTGCCATGTTCGGCCCGGTGACGCCGTTATGCTCGAAGTGCTTGTAGAACGGCTTCACCCCCATCGCGCGCACGCGCTCGGCGATCAACGCGCCGATGGGATAGTCCACCATCGCGGTCACGATCCCCGTCTTCAGGTTGAAGCAGTCGGACAGGTTCGCGGCTACGTTGAACTCACCGCCGCTCACGTGGATGTCGCAGTGGGTGGCCTTGCGGAACGGGATGACGCCCGGGTCCAGCCGGTGCACGAGCGCGCCCAACGACACGAGGTCCAGCGCGCCCTCCGGTTTGATGTTGAGTCCGTACTTCATTGCTTGCCCCTCACTTTGTATAGCATTTCGCCGGCCTTGGCGACATAGAGGATGCCCTCTTCCTCGCGGTTCTGCCAGTCAGCCGGGTTAATCTTGGCCGGGTCCATGTAGCCCAGGTTCAGCCGGGCGCAGTCCTCGGGCGGAATCTGGCTCGCGAGCACCAGCCGGACGTTAGGCTTCTCGACGCCGTGGTCCATGACGCCAGAGCCGCGCACGTGCGTGCAGTGGGCCAGCGCGCCCAATGGCAGGTGCTTGTACTTGTCCCAGTCCTGCAGGAAGTAGGGCAGGATGTGATAGCCCGCCTCGTAGATGTACTTCCCGTGGACCGGGCTGACGACCTTGAGATGCGGCGCATAGATGATGAGCTCGCCGCCGACCTCTACCACCGACTCCATCTTGTACATGCACTTGCCCGCGGTCCACAGCTCGTCGTACATCGGCGGGCAGCCCGACAGTACGCGCTTGTACGGCCGGGCGCACCACTTGATGTGGCGCTCCGAGGAGACATCCGCAGCCGCGTTCCAGGTCTCGTAGACGTCGCCGATCAGCAGGCCGGACAGGTCGTGTCCCTGCACGATCAAGGCGACGAGGGTGGTCGGCGTCTTCAGCCGCGCAGTGGCCGCGTGGATGACCGCGCGCACCGGCGTGTCCTTGATGCCGATGGTGCCGAGAACGGTTGCCAGCGCGCCGAGCCAGTGCGTGGCGTTGATGACATCCGGTCCCGAGATGCCGGGGAAGAAGTACTTGGCGCCGCCGGAGAAGCCGACCACCTCGTGCGGGAAGGTCGGGCCGACGATGACGATGTGGTCGTGCTCCAGCGCGGCCTTGTTGATGCGGATGTTGATTTCGTCCGGCAGCGAGAAGTGGTAGCTGGGCCCGGCAAGCTGCTTGATTTCGTCCCGGTCCATGACGCCCAGCGAAGTCAGGGCGGTCGGATCGTTCCAGGCATGGTTCAGCAGGCCGACGTGCCGGTAGGTGGTTGCGCGTTCCTCCGCCGTGATGCCCACCAGGTGGTTGAGGCCCGCCTCATCATAGCCCGGATGTGTGCCCAGTGCGACCATGACGTTGAGCTCGCGCACATCGTGCAGGGTTTCGACGACCATCCGGAAGAGTTCAGGCAGCGGCAGCGAACGGGTGTGGTCGGGGATGAGCACCAGCACCTTCTGCCCGGTCAGCTTGCCGCCCAACCCCCGGACCAGGGTCTCCCTGATCTGATCGTGCGTCAGGAGACCCGACTGTGCAATGGCTTGCGCCGTGACCATGTGACCCTCCTACGGGTTGAAGGTTACAGGTTACAAGTCCAAGGTTGACCGGCTGCGCAAACGCCCAACCTTCCAACCTTCAACCTCCTAACCTGCAACCCGGAGTTTACTACACACCGGCGTAAGCCGAGAACCCGCCATCTACCGGGACGGTGATGCCCGTCACGAACGAGGCGGCCGGGGAGAGCAGCCAGAGCACTGCGCCCAGCAGGTCTTCCGGGTTGCCGAGGCGCCCCATCGGCGTGTGATCCACGACGCGCTGTCCGCGGGCAGTCCAGCCGCCGGTCGCCTGGTCGATCATGAGGAAGCGGTTCTGCTCGCCCAGGAAGAAGCCCGGTGCAATCGCATTGACGCGAATCTTGCCTGAGAAATTCTGCGCCAGATAGACGGCCAGCCACGCTGTGAAGTTCGTGATGGCCGCTTTTGACGCCGAGTAGGCCGCGATATTGGTCAGGGGGCGGTAGGCATTCATGGAGGAGTAGTTCAAAATGACGCCTTCACCGGCCTCGGCCATGTGCTTGGCAAGGACCTGGCAGGGCATGATCGTGCCCAGGATGTTCAGGTCGAGCACGAACCGCAGCCCTTCCTCCGGGATATCGAAGAAGCTCATGTCTGCGCTGCACGTGGCCCGCGGGCTGTTGCCGCCGGCGGCGTTCACCAGCCCGTACAGCGCGCCAAAGCGCCGGTTGATGGCCTCGCCTGCGGCGGTCAGGCTCTCGCGGTTCATCACATCCACCTGGACCCCATCGATTTCGCCAGCCCGGGGTCCCACGCACTCCCGCAGCGCAGGCAGGCGCGCCAGGTTGCGGTCAAGCACCATGACGTTCGCGCCGCAGCCGGCCAGCGCGATGACTACGTCGCCACCCAATGCGCCCGCGCCGCCGGTTACGGCAAAGGTTTTGCCGGTGAAGTCGTACATATGCATGAGTTCGTCACGGTTCATGAATAGTTCTCCTTCAGGCCTTGAGTTTGAACGTCTTGCGTGCCAGGCCGTTCGCCATGTCCGGCGCCATTTCGGCAGCCTCATCCATGTCGATCATCCCGCGGACGACCAGCCCTGCCAGCCAGTTGGCCGCCGCGCGGCGCCAGACGTCGTGCCGCGCGGGAATGGAGACAAAGGCGCGCGTATCATCGATGAAGCCGGTGGTGTTGTAGAGACCTGCGGTCTCCATCACCTGGTCGAAGTAACGGGCGATGCCGTTGAGACTGTCGTTGAACCACCAGGGCGGGCCGAGCCTGAGCGCCGGATAGTGACCGGCCAGCGTTGCCATCTCGCGGGCATAGCCGGTCTCATCCATCGTAAAGAGCACGAGCGTCAGCCGCGGGTCGTTGCCGAACCGGTCGGTGACAGGCTTGAGGTTCTGCACCCACTCTGTAACCACCGGGATGTCCGCGCCCTTGTCCGCGCCGAACTTCGCGTAGACGAGCGGGTTGTGGTTGCGATAGCTGCCTGCATGGAACTGCATGACCAGCCCGTCCTCGACGCTCATGCGGGCCATCTCGAGGGCCATGTAGCCCGTGAAGCGGCGCACGTCGTCGGGCGTGGCCTGGCCCGCGAGGGCCCGCGCGAAGATGGCCTCCGCGTCATGTTCGGACATGGCCTCGGTGTACGGCGTCTCCACGCCGCTGTCGGTGGAGGTCGCGCCCATGCTCTTGAAGAAGGCCCGGCGTTCCTCCAGCGCGGTGACAAGCCCTTTGGCCGTCGTAATCTCGCGGCCGACGACCGCGCCCAATGCGGTGAGGTTCGCCTTCCACGCGGGCAGGCCGAGATTCGTCACGGCATCCGGGCGGAACGTGGGACGAACGACGCCGGGCCAGCCGGACTCCCGGATGGCTCTGTGGTGGGCCAGCGAATCTGCCGCGCCATCGGTCGTGCACAGCACTTCGATCTTGAAGCGATCGAACAGCGCGCGCGGGCGGTAGGCGGGCTGCGCCAGCTTGTCGGCCAGTTCGTCGTAGATGGCCTGCGCGGTGGCGCCGCTGAGCTTCTGCCGGATGCCGAACACCTCGTACAGCTCGTGTGCCAGCCAGACGCCGCTGGGCGTGCCACGGAACAGGTAGAAGTGATCCGCGAAGACCTGCCAGATTTTGCGGTGATCTGCCTCGACCGGGCTCTTGTCAGGCGCATCGGGCCGTTTGGGAATGCCCAACGTTTCCAGAGGCACGCCCTGAGAGTAGAGCATGCGGAACACATAGTGGTCCGGGATGATGAACAGGTCGGCGGGCGTGCCGAAGGTCGCGTTCTCGTCGGCCAGCAGCGCAGGATCGACGTGGCCGTGCGGGCTGACGATGGGCAGGCCGGCGATGCTCTCGTAGATCTCGCGCGCGACGCGGCGTTGGCCGGGATCGGGTGCGAAGAAGCGATCCGGAGACAACAATGGTTCTGGCATGGTTCCTCCCTAATAGTTCAAAGGTTGCAGGTTAAAGGTTGAAGGTTGACGGCGTATCTGCGTGGAAATTGCACCTTCAACCTTGCACCTTACACCTTCGACCTATTTTACCCAAAACTCCCGCAAAACGTGCGCGGCCATCTTCGGTGTGCGAACGCGCGTGAACACACCCTTATGGTTGAGGCCGCCGACGCGCATGAGGCTCTGCACTGCGGCGAAGTCCGCGAAGTTCCATACCTGCATGCCGGCGACAAAGTCGCGCTCGGCTGCGACCTCGAGGTGGAAGCGGATGTAATCGGCCTGGTATTCTTCGGTCCACATGACGTCGGGTTTGCCGTGGAAACCGGGCACGGTGTCCGCGCCAAACTCCGTCATGATGATCGGCTTGTGCCACCGGTCCCAGACCTGGTCGAGTTCTGCCTCCAGTCCCTGGCGTGCCTTGGCCAGTTGGCCGCCGAGAGTATACCAGCCCCAGTACCGGTTCATGCAGACGACATCACACTGCTCCATCCAGTCCTGGGGGCCACCCATGACGGTGACGATGGTGACCAGCCGCGTGGGGTCCAGCTCTCTCGCGTGCGCCAGCTCCGTCTCCAGGAATTGTTTGCCCGGTTTGTTCCTGGCTTCCAGTTCCGGATTGACGCCGGCCCCGGCGCCGATGCCGATGCCGGCGTGCATGGGTTCGTTCGCCACGCACCACATCACCACGGCCGGGTGATTCTTGTCGCGCACGATCATCTCTTCGATCTGCTGCAGGCACATGCGCAGCCGGGCGGGGAAGTTCGCCTCGTCGCCCATCTGCAGGCTGACGGCGGGAATCTCGTCGATGATGAGGAAGCCCTCGCGGTCCGCCATCTGCATCTCTTCCTCGCTGTAGGGGTAGTGCGAGGTGCGGTAGGCGTTCGCGCCGGTCCAGCGCATGAGCTGGTAGTCCTTGACGATCAACGGCAGGTTGAGGCCCTTGCCGCTGGCAGGGAAGTCCTCGTGGCGGCCGAAACCATTCATCTTGACGGGCTGGCCGTTGAGCAGGATCTTCCCTCCGTCGACCGCGATGGTGCGGATGCCGACCTTGAGAGCATACTGGTCCGTGTCAGAGGAGACGGTCAGGTCGTAGAGGTAGGGGTCCTTGTCCGACCAAAGGTGCGCGTTGGGCACCCGCAATTCGGCGACGGCGTCGCTGTCTGCGAAGGTCAAATCCGCCTTGTAGACCGCGTCGCCACCCTTGAGCTCCACGGAGCCCTGCCCGCCGGCCGCAGCGTTCAGCTTGACCTTTACCTGCACAACCCCGATTGAGCCATCTATCGTGGTAACGACCGTCACGTCCTCGATGTGCGTCTGCGGGACGGAGTAGAGCACCACGGGCCGGTGAATGCCGCAGAAGGGGTAGAAGTCGTAGGTGGTCCGCGGGGTGGTGATGATCATGTCTGTGATGGACTGGCCCGGCATGTTGCCCGAGGGCACGCGGTCGGGCCGCAGCTCGTTCTCGACGCTGATGGCGACCACGTTTTCCTCGCCCCACCTGACGTGGTCGGTGATGTCGAAGGCGAAGGGCAGATGGCCGCCCTCATGCGTGCCAACGGGTGTGCCATTGACATAAACGACGGCAAAGTAAACGGCAGAGCCGACGCGCAGCAAGATGCGCTGGTCCTTCCAGCCCGACGGGACGTAGACCTTCTTGACGTACCAGGCCAGGTCCAGGTAGCCGAACAGGTCGTCGTATTGCTCGTTCCAACTGCCAGGGACCGCCATCGGCCGGGCTTCGTCAAGGCCGTTGGCCCAGCCTTCCGCCTCGCCAATATGATCCGGATCGATCCTGAAATCCCAGATGCCGGAGATGTCCAGCTTATTGCGTACGCCGTTTTGGATAGGATAGAGCACGGTAATCTCCTATGAAGGTTACAGGTTAGCACGTTGCAGGTCGAAAGTCTTTACCGTCCAACCTGCAACCTGCAACGCCTAACCCGCAACGCTCAGACCTCAGCCCTTACACCTGCATCAGACCTTCTCACCGGCTGCACGCGCCGCCATGCGCGCTCGGCGTCTTGCCACGTCCTTCGGATATGTCAGGTAGAACAGGAACCAGAAGACGGCGTTCACCGCGTAAGGGATGCTGAGCATGTACAGGAAGACCTTGTCGAGGCTGCCCAGCGCACCGGCCAGCGGCTTGATCAACAGCAGGTAGATGGCTGTGATCGCGCCCTGGATGAACGAGAAGAGCAGGGCGAAAGTGGTGGCGGCATACTGCGGCTCCACAATCTGGCCGACCATCGGCAGCACCGCGCCGGAGAAGCCCCACGAGCCGATCGTCCCGACCAGGAAGGCCACGATGTAGACCACCAGGCCCCTGCCCCAATCCACCTGCGTGAACAGGTAGGTCCCGATAGCCCAACTGATCAGGTAGATCTGCATGAACATGACGCGGCCCTTGTCCCCGAACTTCTTCTGGAAGAAGTCGCCGAGCGCGCCGCCCGTGAAGCCGCCGACCGCCCAGCCGGCCATAAAGACCGTGTAGAGGACTGCGGCCGCAGGGGTTTCCCACCCGCGCACGTTCACGAAGTAGGTGACCATGAAGGCGAAGAACACCATCGAGGTCACGAAGAGCAGCATGACCGCCAACAGCCAGAACGACGGGATTTTGATGATCTCTTTGATGTCCGCGATCTTGAACTTGCCGGCATCCGGGTCGCCAGCCACGATGCGGCGGGGCGGCTCCTTCAGGAAGATCTGGAGCAAGAGGCCGCTCAACAGGCTGAGGCCGCCCATGATGAACATACCGATGCGCCAGCCATTCTCCGGCGTGGGCCAATTGGCCAGTTGGCCGATGAGCGGGGTCAGGACGAGGCCGGCGGCTACACCGATGGTGCGGAGGGTGCCGTAGGCCTTGCCGCGTTCCTCTTCGTCGAACATGTCCACCATGAGGCCGTTCTGGATCGGTTCGGCCGCAACCGTACCGATGACGCCGATGGTATAGAGGATCAGCAACTGCGTGTAGTTTTGGGCAAAGCCTGCGGCGGCAGTCCAGAGGCCCCAGAGCCCGGTCATGAAGACCAGGATTTTCTTGCGGCCGAACTTGTCGCCCGCGATGGCCCACAGCGTGCCGAAGAGCATGCGGGCCCACTTGCTGATGCTGGACATGGTGCCCAGTGCGCCGATATCCAGGCCCAGTGCCTTTTGGATGACCGGGAACAGGGTGTTGATGAGCCCGCCTTCCATGCTATCGCTCATCGTGCCGACAGCGAAGGCGAACATGGCGCCCGGGCGCGTCTTCTTGTACTCCGGCGTCAGAAGAGACGGAGGAGCAGCGGTTGGGAGGGGCGAAGCTACCGTTGCCATAGAAACACTCTCCTAAAAACGGGTTGGTCCGATGACGGATACTTCATCGATCAACTGGATAGCATATGAGCCTTGGGACGGCTTATCCCGCCTAAAGCCTGGCCTGCCACTTTTCGGCCCAGACGAGGTCGTTGGGCTGGCCTTTGAAGTCTGACTCGCCCATCATCTTGTCCACAACCTGCTTGATGTTTTCCGCGTTGCTGTGGTAGGCGTTGATATAGCACTTGACCATCGTTGCATCGTGCAGGTGCGTCGTGTAGTTCAACGACACCATGACGGTCGGCACCTCCCAGACATACCAGGGACACTCGTTGCTCATCGCCGTCTTCCACTGGATCCGGTAGTTGTTCTGTGCGCCGTAGCCGACCACGTCCGCGATGATGAGCGCCGCATCGACCTCCTGGCGGTAGTCCAGCGTGCGGCCCTTGATGCGGGTGGTGCCGTCATTCACGGTGACCTCAAAGCCGCGTTTCTCCAGTTCTTCAACTACAGCCTCGAGGACCTTCGAGCCTGCGGCCACAATGCCGCCGACCTCGCCCTGGAGGTAGTACAGGCGGAGGCGTTTGTGTGTCTCAGGCCGGATCGGCAACTGGTTCAGCGTGTTCTTGACGAGCGTGATGCCCCTATCAGCCGCATCCGCGCGCATCGCCAGGTGCTCGGCACAGCCGACGACCTGGAGGTCTTCGCTGTTCTTCAGCAGCGTGCCTGCGGCCTTCTTCTGGTGGAGGTTCAGCTTGGCCTTCAACCCCAGGATGCGCCGGACGGCATCGTTCAGGCGTTCCTCGGTGATGACGCCCTTCTCGTACCCGGCCAGCATGAAGTGGAAGTCTTCTTCCATATCGTTGAAGAACAGGAACATATCGCAGCCTGCGGCAATCGCGGCCGGGACGTAATCCTCGCGGCGCATGGCGGACGTCATGCCGAGCATGTGGCTGGCGTCGGTGATGACCATGCCGTTGAAGCCCAACTGCTCCTTGAGGAGCCCGGTGATAAGCTCCGGGGCCAGGGTCGCCGGCAGGATGTCCTCGTCCATCAGGGACGGGTTCAACTGCTTCGAGTAGTACGGCAGCGCGATGTGGCCGGCCATGATCATCTCGACGCCGTTGTTGATGTGGTGGCGGTAGACGCGGCCGAAGGAGGCATCCCACTCGGCGGGGGAGAGCTCGTTCACGCCCAGCACAAGGTGCTGGTCGCGTTCCTCGGTGCCGTCGCCGGGGAAGTGCTTGATGCACGTGACCATGTTGCCGGCAGCGCCGGCACGGTAGCCCTCGATGTACGCGCTGGTGTACTTGATGACGTCATCGGCATTCGTGCCGTAGGCGCGCGTGTTGACGATGGTGTTGCGCCAGTTGAACAGGATGTCGACGCACGGGTCGAAGTTGACGTTGACGCCGAGTGCGCCGGCTTCCCTGGCCGATACATAGCCTGCGTTATATGCCACCTTCGGGTCGCGCGCGGCCTCGGACTGCGCGCCGGACGCGATGTAGGTGCCGTCGGAGCAGGCGCCGTTGCCGCCTGAATCGCAGTTCGCGGCGACCAACAGCGGGACCTTGGAATCCGCCTGCAAGCTGTTGAGCAGCTCCTGGACAGCCGTCGCTTTGCCGCCATGAAAGCGCGCGCCGCCGATGTGGTACTTCTCAAGGATCTGCGCGTTGGTGAGCTCGTTGCCGCTGAACATGTCCTTCCCGAAGAAGAACAGGTTGGTGAACAACTGCCCCACCTTTTCCTCGGGCGTCATGCCGGCCAGGGTGTCTTCCACCCACTGGATTTGTTCGGCTGACAGGTGATACGGCTTTGCCGTCAGGTCGACTAGTCTTCCCATTCTATCCTCTCCAACTTCTGCCACGGCGGTGTTTCGGGGAGCAGCTTCTCGAATTCGGCGATCAGCGCTTCTTCGTACGTGCCTGCATACGTGCCATCCAGGAATTTGCCCAGGGCTTCATTGTGGAAGCGCTTCCAGGAGGCATCTTCCGCGCCCGGGTTGATTGGGTAATACAACACATCCACGCTCTTGGCAGCGTCGCGGTCGCCGGGCGCATCACCGATCAGCAGGATGCGGTCGTCAGGATACTTGCCCTTGGCCGCGAACTGGAGGTGCTGCTTCTTAGTGCCCATCTCCTGCCCGGCAATCACGGTCATGTACTGCGCAATGCCATGCTCTCCCCACTCGCGCTCCAACGCTTCGAGGGGGGTGGCTGAGACGACCATCAGGTCCACCTGGCCTTGCATCTTCTGGAGACTTTCGCGTACATAGGGGAACGGCGGCACACCATGTACCATATCCGCGATGGCTTCATCCACGGTCTTGGACCACAACACCGCCTGCTCCAGCTCCGGGTCCGGGCCGAAGCGTTCGGCGTAATCCGCCGCGTACTGAACCATGCCCTTGTGGCTCAGTGGGTAGCCTGAGGCGATGAATTCCTTGAGCTTGTCGCCGCGCGGCACTTTGGCATTGCGGGCAGTTACCTCGGGGCGCTCGCGCAGGAGGTCGAAGACGCGGGTCAATGCGATCCAGCGGTTCAGGCCGCGGGTCTTGGAGTAAAGATTGACGAATTCACAGGTCTCGCGCGTGTACTTTGAGACAGCCTGCAACCCCCAGACCTTGACGATGGTCGGGATGAAGCATTCCTTGTGCTTGAGCTCCATGGCGTCGAACGCGCAGCCGTCGGAGTCAATGCCGACGAAGAAGTCGTGCTGGGGTTTGAAGTCGATCAGGACATGGGCGGCTTCAGGGACTTTGGCAGCTACTCTGGTCATTTTCGCTCCTTTGGATGGATGACACTCGATAGGCAATGACAATCGCTGATGCAAAACAACCTCGGCGCAAGAGACCGCTGCATAGGCGCAGATGCACAAGTCATCGACGGCACTGCGTGCGTGGCGTCGCGATGTGTGAGCTAAGAAGTATTAGTTAGTTGAGCGTCTAAACTATATCATGGGTTGCGGGCCATGTCAATCACCTGAACCTTAAAATTGTGCTGCAATACGCGATTTGCCTGGGCTGTGCGGCTGAGAATCAGAATGCACAAGGCTCCTCAGGATGACCTGGGGAGCCCTGGAAGCCTCGACAACCAACACCACTACTCGATGATGTAGAGCTCGACCTGGTTGCTCAGTACGATGCCGAGCTGCTCAGCGCCGAGAGCCTGGTGTTCGGGGTCGGTCAGCGACTTCTCGACGGTCACGAGATAGGCCTGCAGGCTGCTCCAGTCGCGCTCGATGATGCGCGTGTTGGTGTCATTCGCGCCGATGAAGGCGCGGTACCGCCGTGCAGGCGGAAAGCCCAGGCGCGCCTCGACTAACTCATAACGTTTCTCGATGGCAATCTTCTTGGCCCAGTGCGCGCGATCCACCTTCTGGATCAGGCGTTCCATGATTCTCATGTACAGTCCTCCTCGCAACGGCAGGGATACGAATCGGCTATGCGGACTTGGTAGGCAGCGAGGCCAGCGCCTGGATGATGAGATCCGTCGCCGCCGCCGGCGTGATCTTGCTCGTGTTGATGATCAGGTCGAAGAGCGCAGGATCGTGGGAGTCGAGGCCGAAGTAGCGGTGAATCCAGTCCACGTCGCTCAGGTCGCGCTCCTTGATCTTGAGTTGCGCCTCGGTCTCGGACAACCCCTCATGCTCCTGTAGGTGCTTGACCCGCAGCCCCAACGGTGCCTGCACGCGCACATGCAGCACATCCGGTTTGTCTTGCAGCGCGGCCATGCCGCCACGTCCCACGATGACGACATTGCCCTTCTCATAGCCAGCCTGAATCAATGCCATCAGGTTTGCGACCGTGAGCTCCTGGAGGGCATCGTTGCGGGCCGAAAAGGTCCAGCTCGACGGATCACCGCCGGTCATGCGCGGGGTGCTGCCGAACCAACGTTCCAACAGGCTCTTGGGCGCGGGCCGGAAGTTGGCCGCCTCCTGGATGATGCTGACGTCCAGGCCGATCTCTCGGCCGATCTGGACCATCGCGTTCTTGTCGAAATACTGGTACCCGAGCTTGTCGCATAGACGGTGCGCAATTTCGTCGCCGTCGCTCTCCAACTGTCGAGAGATCGTGATTACTGCCATGATGAGGCTCCTTTCTGAAGGCATGTCCTGCCGCTGGCTGGGCACTATGGCTCATCCGCTACTTTACGGCAGCATACGCTTCATAAAGGCTTCACAGCGTACGGTCGAATGAGGCTTCGAGTTCCGCGACCAGCTTGTCCAGGTCAAGACCGGTGGGGGTATCCGGCAGGATTGCAGAGATATCGGGCAGCGGGGGTGGGTCAGGCAGCGTGTCGCCCGTCAGCTCGTGATACCGGATGCGACTCTGCTCCGCACCGGTTTCGGTATACTCGGTGCGGTAGAACTGCGCTGCTGCAGCCCGCGCGGCTTCCTCCTCCGGCGCGACCTGCCACAGCTCGTATTGCAGCGCCGCCTGCTGCGACGGTGTGGCCCCGCGGAGCAGCGTACGTAGTTCCGCGGCCGCGTCGCCCGCTGTGAGCTCGCCCAGGGCCAGGCGCAGGCGGATGCCGAGCAGCACCGTGTCGAAGTGCGTGGCTTCACGGGACAGGTTTGAACTCGCCACGCCCGCCATCCGGGCCAATGCCTCATCGTGCAAGGCACGGGCCTCGGCCGCGCGGCCTTGTGCCAGCAGGCAACGGGCCAGGCTTACCAACATGCCGGTGACGTATGCCGGGATGTGCAGGCGATAACCGACCCTGATGGCCGTCCGGTACAACGACTCGGCCCGGTCTACCTGCCCCAGGTGCTCATAGACCGTCGCCAGACCGGCGAGGTTCAGGCAGGCCGTCCAGCGGTCGCCGATCTCCCAGGCATTGCGCAGGCTGTGCTCGTAACCCGCGGCGGCACGCGCGTGGTCGCCGCGCCGCGCCAGCAGGAGCGCGATGTTCGAGGCCGCCCAAGAGATGGCCTGGCGGTCGTCGATCGCGTGTGCCAGCACGCCCGCGTTCTGATACCAGTAGACCGCCTCGCCGAACCAGTGCTGCGAGGCACGGACATTGCCCAGGGTGATGGATGCGCGGGTAATCATCTGCCTGTAGCCCAGTCGTCCCGCAATATCGATGGCCTTGAGGCAGCAATCCGCTGCCCTCTCGCAATCACCCAGGCTCCCGTGGACCATGCCCAGCGTCTCCAGCGCCTCGCAGGTGCCGGACTCGTCTGCAATCTCGGTCGCAAGCTGCAACTGGCGCTCGAGGACGGCGAGCGCCTGAGGGTAATCGCCGCGAAACCAGTGGCTCTGGCCCAGGGTCCAGAGCGTGCTGACAACCCCGCGCCATTCGCCCGTAGACCGGAATCTCGCCTCTGCCCGCGCCAGCCATTCCAGTGCTGCATCATAGTAGCCCAGCAAGTGCAGCACACCGGCCAGCGCGGCCTGGGTTTGCGCCACCAGGCGGCTGTCAGCCAGGGTCTCTGCGATGGCGAGGGCTTCCTGGAGCATCGCGCGGGCTCGCACCCAAAGCCCCGTCATGCGCCAGACCTCAGCGAGGGTCAGCATGATTTCGCAGCTTTCGCGGGCGGACAGGCTGGCGCGGAGCTCGTCCTCCAGCAGGTGCGAGTACAGGCTGACGGCCTCGCTATGCGCGTAGAGGCGTTGCGCAGCGGCTCCGGCGCGGCGGTAATAGTGAACGGCGGCCCGAGGGTGGCCGGCGCGTTCATAATGCAGGGCTATCAGGCTGCTCGGCGCGTCCGGGCCTTTCTCGTGCAGTACTTCGAGTGCCTGGGCCACCCGAAGGTGCAGCGCGCGCTGGCGGACGGGGCCTAGTTCCTCGTAAGCGACGGCCCGGATACCTTCGTGGCTGAAGTCGTAAGCAGCGGCTCCCTGCGCCCGAATGAGCTGGCGCTGCCACAGCTCGGTCAGGCCCTCGACAACGCTGTGTTCGTCCTGGTCGCTGGATCGGCACAGGACCGCAAGGTTGAACCTGCGTCCGATGACGGCGGCCGTCTGCGCGACAGCCTGTGCCGCAGGCGACAGCCGCGCCAGGCGCCATTGAATGACGGCGCGCACACGCGCAGGTAGTTTCCGCGAGACCCCCGCCGGTTGGGGCCCCCAGGCATCCGGCTGCATTTCCGAGTCAAGTGCATGGCGCCCGGCGCGCATGAACTCGACGATGAAGAGGGGATTGCCTGCCGTGTCCTGATAGAGCCGGCCGGCCTCCGCTGCGTCCATCTCCCGGCCGGCAACTGCTGTGGCGAGCGCGGCGGTCTCGGCTGCGTCCAACGGCAGCAGCGGGATTTCGCGCAGCAGCCCTGCCCGCAGGTGTGTCAGCCTGAAGAGCGTCAGCGGATGGTCGCGGTCCACCTCCTGCGGACGCACCGTGCACACGATCAAGAGCGGTGCGGAGGCATCGTAACGCAACAGGTAAGCGAGCCAGTCCAGCGTCTCGCGGTCGATCCACTGAAGGTCATCCAGCAGCAGGAGCAGCGGCTGGCGGCGCGGCCTGACCGGGCCGAGGGTAGCGCGGGCCAGCGCATCGAACAGCCGCGTGCGCTGCCATGCTTCGGTCAATGGGCCAGGTGCTGCGAGGTGGGGATGAGCCGCCAGGAGCGCCGGCAGAATGCGCCCGACTTCGGTGCGCGCGGGGTCATCCAGAGCTGCCAGGCGCGGCTGGAGCGACGGGGCGCGCAGCCACTCGGCCACGGGCGCGTAGGCCAGGCTGACTCCGCCCGCGGCCGTACACTGGGCCGCGGCTATGGCCGCGCCCTGCCGCGCCACCCAATCCAGTAATTCCTCGGCCAGCCGCGTCTTGCCGATGCCTGCCTCGCCGGTCAGCAGGATCATGCCGGGCCGGTCGGCAGTTGCGGCACTCCAGGCTGAGAGCAGGTCTGCCCACTCCGTCTGCCGTCCGACGAGCGGCAGGGTGGCTGGCCCCGGCGCTCGTTGGCGCACGATCGCAGCGGTCAAAGAGACCTCATCGGACGCGATCAGCCGGTCGTACAGATCGCGCGTGGTCCGGTCGGGCGCCACGCCAAACTCCCGCCGCAGCATCTCCTCGCACGCTGCGTACACGCGCCGCGCTTCGGCCCGCTCGTCCAGGGCCAGGTGCAGGCGCATAAGATGGCGGTACGCGGGTTCGTGCAGGGGATCATGCCGTAGCAGGCGTTGAGCGTAGCCGAGCGCACGGCGATAGTCGCGCTGCTGTTCGAGCGAGAGCACCAGTTGCTCGAGGGTTTCGGCGTACTTCTGGCGCAGTTGCTCGCGCAGCGGCAGGCTCCAGTCGTCATAGCAGTCGGGCAGCAGCTCGCCCGTCCAGGCCCCGACTGCCGCCATCTGCGCCGCGGCAGCCCGCGGGCTATCTGTGTGCGCTCCCGCCTCAGCTACCGCGTCCTCGAAAACGGTTACATCGAGGGCGAAGGTCGCATCGGCGCGCCATTGGACAGTGCGAGCCGTTACTTCGATGAAGTCATCGGCTTGTGGCAGTGCCTGGCGCAGCCGGGTGAGCAACGTACGGAAGTTCTTGCGCGCCTGCTGGTCCGAGGTGTCTGGCCAGAAGAGAAACGCGAGTTGCTCGCGGGAGAGTGGGGTGGCCTGGTGCAGCACAAGGTAGGCGAGCAAGTGCTGGAGGCGCGCCTGGTCAAAGCCCGCCGCGGGCCGGCCGTCACACAGCAGGCGAAACGGGCCAAGCAGATGAATCTCAAGGCGGACCGGGGCCATCGCTTGCGTCCATTCGGGAGCGGCAGCTCAACTGCGAGCTGCGCTCGCAGCGCCCATTATGACACGGACGGTATGCCCCCGTCAAAGCATCCACAACGCGCAACTGCTACCGTAACGAACCCGGTTTCTCGGCGAAGCTGCGCATCGCACAGAAACCGGGTTTGTCGCGGTGAACAGCTACCACGACCCGCAATATTGCACCTTGGGAGTGAGAGGTAGTACACTAACCGCGCAGGTGACGGACGCAACCAGGCTGGCAGACCACTGGACAGCCCCGACAAGGAAAGGCAGCAATCATGCGCGGTGTGGAATGGATTTTTTCCGGCGTTCTCGCAATCGTCTTCCTCGTCGTGGGCATCACCAAGGCCTTTCGTTATGGGCTGGCCCGCAAGGCGTTTGCCTGGGTGCCTGACCTGCCGGAGCCGCTCGTCAGGTTTATCGGCATCGTGGAGATCCTCGGTGCGCTGGGGCTGGTTGTGCCCGTAGCCACCGGCTTGTATGCCTGGCTGACGCCAGTGGCGGCCCTCGGGCTCGGCCTGCTCATGCTCATGGCCGCCTCGTTCCACGCCGTGCGGCGGGAATCGGACCAGGTGTTTCTCAATGCACTGCTGCTGATTCTGCTCGGGGTCGTGGCCTACAGCCGGTGGTCGCTTCTGCCGTAGCCGCCGGCACGGTTACACTGCTTCAAAGGTATACGAAGCAGTCTCTATAACCAGGGCATCATGACCCCGCGGCTGTATGCATCCCAGGCCGTGCCGAAAGTCCCGGATAGGCTTCTTTCCTCGGCTGGTGCGAACATCCGCGACGCAATATACAGGACGATGCCGACCAGCAGGCCCAGCCACGAGTTCAGCAGGAAGCCTGCCCACGGCAGCACGAGTAACGCCACGCTGGTGTACAGCGGGTGCTTGACCAGCGCGAAGGGGCCGCCGGTGATGAGCTCTTGGCGGGGCACCTTTGTCAAGATCAGGACGACCGACCAGAGCCAGATGATCAGGCCGGGAACAAGCAGGATGATGGAGAGCACTCTCAGGGCTGGCGGCGGACCGCCGACAGCGAAGAGCGCAGGCCGCCAGATGTTCAGGACCAGGCCGATGACCAGGAACGGCAGCGTGAGCAGCATGATCTTGTCGCCGCTGCCAATGAGCCTCTTCAGATTCATGTAGGCACCTCCAAACGCCGGACTAAAGCGCAGACTTACATTGCCGCGCGTTCGGGCTGTGTTGCGCGAAAGAGACCCACAGCCAGCAGGACTGCGCCGAGACTCCGGTACATATCGGCCGCGGCCTGCATTTGTGCCAGATAGACGTTGGTATCTGCGCCCCCGCCCTGAGCGACGATGAAGTTGTGTCCGGCGGTCCGGGCCAGCTCCGGGGTCAGCAGCAACACCGCCAGGCCGGCCAGCGCAATCAGCACGCCGAGAATTCGCAGAACCCGGTTGCTCATCTCTTACACCCTCCTTTGGTTATAGGCATCACAACGTACTACGCAGGGCCGATTGATGGGTTGCGCTGTGGGGTATGGGAATGTGTGCGGGGCATAATCGGCCAGCCTGTGCGGTGTACCAAGTTGGCTGGTGGGGTGGAAGGTGGGTTACCGCTGTCTATCTGAGGGCTATCAGATCGAAAATAGGGTTTTCTGGTTACAGTACACGCGTGTCCTACTCGCCAGTCGCCTCGGGCGGCGGTTGCAGTTCGGCGAGGCTGCTCTCCAGCCGGGTGCGGGCCGGGGCGAGCAACTGGTCACATTCGGTGGCGCGGGCGAAGATAAAGTCAGCCTGTTCGGTTTCGCCCCGGGCGAGGTGCGCCATCGCCAGCGCAAACAGGGCCGTGGGCGAGCGGGGGGTGAGTGCGATGGCTTCCTCCGCGGTCTGGAGTGCCTGGTCCAGGGCCGCGGCGGCTGCCGCCTGGTCTCCGGCCCGGGCCAGGGCGTAGCTGCGGCGGATGTGCAGGGAGGCTTCGAGCATCCTGGCATTCTCGGTGGGCAGGCCGGCCAGGTACTGCGCAATGTGCGGCAGCGCGGCTTCATAGTAGGCCAGGGCCTGGGCAGCATTTCCGGCGCGCAGTTCCAGGTCCCCGAGCCCGGCGCGGGCGTCTGCATTGGCGTCATAGGCGGCCAGGGCCTCCTCGAACTCGCCGCCCGCGGCAAAGAGCCGCTCTTGCGCGTAGTCAATGCGGCCCAGCGCGGTATGAATCAGCGACATGACATAACCGGCGGGGGCGTGACCTGCCTCGATGAGCTGTTGGTAGGTCCGCGTGGCCTCATCCCACTGTTCGTTGCGCATGAAGTGCTCGGCCAGCGTCAGGTGCGCCAGCCAGTCCTCAGACGGTGCAGCCGCCAGCTCAGCATACAGGCTTTCGGCATCTGCTGTGCGTCCCTGGGCCTCATATAGCGCAGGCAGAGGGGTGCGATAGGCTGGCGACAGACCGGCTGCGGTTGCCATCGCCTGCACCGCCACATTGACCCGGCACTGGCGATAGGCAGCATCCGCCAGGCCCGCGTACGCCTCGGCGTTGTTTGCATCGCTCGCCAGCGCCGCCTGAAACGCTGCCTCCGCTTGGGCCAGATCGCCCCGGCTGGCATACAGGCTGCCCAGCCGCACCTGATAGCGCGGCTCCTGCGGGTCCAGTTCGGCTGCCCGTTCGTATTGGGAGATGGCCCCGGTCAGTTCGCCCTGCTGCAGCAGGATGCCCCCCAGTTGGCTCCGGGCTAGCGCGTTGTCCTCCAGCGCCACCGCCTGCTCAAAGGCGGCGGCCGCGTCCGCCAACCGGCCCTGTTGCTGCTGCGCGCTGCCCAGGCTCTGCCACGCTAATCCTGCGGAAGGGTCGAGCGCCACGGCGGCCTGATAGTGGGCAATGGCCGCATCCGACTCACCGAGCTGCTGCCGCGCGCTGCCGGCCAGGATGTGGGTATTGGCGTCATCGGACAGCGCGAGCGATGCCTCATAGGCTGCGGCCGCCTCCTGCCACTGTTTCAGGTTCAGGCTAACGTCTCCCAGCAGCGCATGGGTTGTGGGATCGTCCGGCGCCAGGCGCACCGCGGCTTCTGCCGCGGGCAGGGCCGCTGCCGCATCGCCCAGGCTGAGGCGGGTTTTGGCCAGCAGGCGCTGTGCTTCGAGCATGTCTGGCGCGCGGTTCACGGCCTCCTGCGCAGCCTGGGCTGCCGTCGCCATCTCCCCGAGCTCGTAACGCAGGCCTGCCAGGACGTACCAGGCGTCGGCGTTGGTCGAATCTAACGACAGCGCGGTCTCGTAAGCGGTTGCGGCCTTGGGATAGTCGCCCCGGTCGAAGTACAGGCCGCCCAGGAGCAGGTGGGGTGCAGGGTCACATTGCGACAGCCGGGCCGCTGTTTCCTGGGATGCAATTGCGCCGTTCAGGTCACCGGTCTGTGCCTGGATCAGGCCGGTCAGGAGGTGCGCGGCAGGGTCCTCCGGTGCGAGTGTGGCGGCCTGGCGATATTCAGCCAGGGCAGGCTCCAGCTCGCCTTGCCAGTAATACGCATTGCCGAGGCCCCGGTGCGCGGTGGCCGACTCCGGCTGCAGGCGCGCGGCCTCCTGGTAGGCGGCGATGGCCTCGGGATATCGGCTGGCGCCCACGTAGGCATCGCCCAGGGTGAGCTGCAGGGTGTAGACGTCCGCACCCTCCTGCGCCAGCGCTCGCTGTACGAGGTCGATGGCCCGCTGGCTGGACTGGGCTGCTGCACTCTGCTGGCCCAGGGCCGCCTGCACCGTCGCGAGCAACTGGTAGGTCAAGGCATCCTGGTCGTCGTGGCTTACGGCCCCTTGCAGCGCGGCCAGCGCATCCTCGTTGCGTCCTGCCTGCTGGTAGAGGCTGCCCAGCAAGCGCAGCGCCTTGGCATGGTCCGGCTGCAGGCGCACCGCTGTCTCGGCCTCGACCAGGGCACGCGCGAGGCCGTCGGGCGGCTCGCAGCCGCTGGCATAGGCAATCGCGAGGTTGTAATGCGCCTCCATGAAGTTGGCGTCGAACTCGACGGCGCGTTCCAGGTCCGCGGTGGTTTCCGACGCTCGTCCCAACGCTTGCAGGGTGACAGCCCGCTGGAAGTAGACCTGCTCCAGCCCGCGGACAGTGCCGCCGGCTGCTGAGGCATTGGCCAAGGACCGGTCGAAGAGCGCGAGGGCATCCTCGTACTGGCCGTCCGCGACGAGCCCTGTGGCAAGCATCGCTGTGACCAGATAGGTGATTTGCTGCGGGCCATTGGCCGCGAACAGGTCCAGGTCGGTCGTGGAGAGCGGCACCCGGGAGAGCTGGGAAGGATCCGCGACGCGGGCCGGGCCGGCCTCTTGCAGCCGCGCCAGGGCAGGGCGGGCTGTGTCGAGGAGCGCCGGGGGCAGGGATGCCGGTTGTCCGAGGTGCGGCTGGCGCAGGAACTCGACGTGCGGGGTCACGCCAAAGTCATCATACGCGCCCCAGATGACCATCGTGGCCTTCGCACGTAGGCCGGCGGCCCGCGCCGCGTCTGCATCGGCGTAGGTCTTCAGCGTGCGGCGCACCGCAACATCGTCACGGACGTCGGTCAACTGGTCGATGAGCTCCGAGCCGATGCGCTGAGCGAAGTCGCCCTTGCGACTGGCGCTGGTTCCGTCGAAGTCGGCAATGAGGACCAGGAAGCCCTCCGGCGGCCTCAGCCGTTGGTAGAGCGTGTAGCCACCCCAACCCGCGCCCGCAAGCAAGATCACAACCACAGAGAGTACGGCCTGACGGCGCCGCGTTGCGGAGGTCGTGCGGAAGGCGACACGCGCGGACAGCAGCGCGGCGCCTGCCAGCAACGCGGCCACGACATACGGCAGCCAGCGACCGACGAGCGCAGCCGGCTTGGAGATCAGGCTGATGGTGCCGATGATGAATTGCAGGCTGGCGAGCAGGATGCCGATGGCGCCCATCGCGGCGGCCCACCGGCCGCGTGACTCCCGCGGCGTCTCCTCGGCGGGCACAGGGCTCTTGCCGATGAGCGGCGCAAAGATGTTCGCCATCTTCAGCAGGCCGGTCAGCCAGGGAGTCTCGCGCTCGACATGCGAGGGCGTGCCCGGCACAGCCTCGCTGGCCGCGGGTGCGGCGGGCGGCGACACTTGGGTGGCCTTGGCGTGCGCGGGTTGTGCTTCTTGCGTCGCGGCTGCCTCCACTAGCGTCGCTGCTTCGGCTGAGGCTGGCGCAGCATCCGCCGTGACCTCGCCCGGCAATGCCTTGCGGAAGGCGGCAGCCAGCTCACGGACGGAGCCGTACCGCTGGTCGGGCTGTTTCGCGAGTGCCTTGAGCAGCACGGTTTGCATGCCTTCCGGCACCTGCGAGTTCAGGGAACGGGGCGGCGGTGGCGGGGTGTTAACGTGCTGCATGAGCAGAGTGGTGGGTGAGTCAGCCTGGAACGGCGGCCGGCCCGTGACCATCTCGTAGAGCACCACGCCCAGCGCATACTGGTCGGCACGACCGTCCACGCTCGTGCCGAGCGCCTGCTCCGGAGCCATATAGGCCGGACTGCCGACAATCTGCCCGGTGGTGGTGAGCTGGTTGGCCTCGCCCAGCAGCCGCGCGATGCCGAAGTCGGCCAGCACGGGGTCGTTCTCGGTAGTAAACAGGATGTTGCCGGGCTTGATGTCGCGGTGGATGGCTCCGCGGCTGTGAGCGTAGTCCAGCGCCCCGGCCAGTGTATCGAGGATGGCCGCGGCGTCACTGAGCGGCAGGGTCTGGTGACGGCTGCGGAGGTCGGCCAGCCGGTCCTTGAGGGTGCCGCCGGGTAGGTACTCCATGACCATATAGGGCTTGTCATCGGCCACGCCAAAGTCGTAGACCTGGACGATGTGTGGATGGCGCAAGCTGGCTACGAGGCGGGCCTCACGGCGAAACCGCTCCTCAAAGCCGGGTTCACTGCTCATGGCCGGCAGGATGACCTTGATGGCGACGCTGCGTTCCAGCTCGCGGTCGTAGCCCTCGTAGACCTCAGCCATGCCGCCGCGCCCCAGCAGGCGGACGATGGTGTATTCGTTGAGCGTTTCTGGCGTCATCGCGTCAACTCTACCTTGAGCCGTGCCTTGACATCGTTATCCACGTAGAGGGAGCCATGTCCCTGCCGCACCGGGTGGATTTCAGCGTCGGGCAGGATGGCGCTGTGTTCGGGAATGCGATTATCGCCGCCCGGTTGTGCGCGGCTGTCGAACTGAGACCACCGGCCTTCGTTTGTGCGCGCCACCGAAATCTCGGTAATCGTTTCTAAGCCGTAACCGTAGATGCACACGGTCGGTACGCTTGAGGTTGTGCCCAGTTCTGACCTGAATTGCCGGGCCTGGCGGAGCAGGGGGATCTGGTCGTCCGCCAGCCAGATTTCGTCGGCCAGGAGGTCGATCCGCGTGCCGTTCTGGTCCATTGTGCAGGCGTAGGTGGGCAGAATCTGGTAGACCGAGGGGAACGTCTTGATGACATCGCGCAGGCGGTTGCCCATCAGGCCGAACGGCAGCAGGCTGAGGCCCCTGACCAACTCGGAGACAATAACCGGTGTGCCCTGATGTGGTCCGCCGACCAGCAGCGCCCTGCCGATCTTGTCTTTACCGCCCAGCCGTTCGATATAGTAGCGGCTGACCAGGGTGCCCAGGCTATGCGCGATGAGGGTGATCGGGGGCGTTATGTTCCAGGCTTCGATGGCCTCCGCGAGCCGCCGCGCCGACTCGCGCACATCCAGCCGCCAGTCGTAGGCGAACTCGAACAGGTCACGGCCGCGCGCATATCCCAGGGCTTCCTCCAGGAAGTCGCCGGCCCGGCTGTACTGCTCCTGCTCCAGGAAGTGGGGTACGATAACCACTTCGCCCACGATGCCGCGGGCTTCCAGATGGTCACGTTCCGGCAAGCTGAAGAGCTCCGGCTCGCTGAAGAGCAGGCGGACATTGGGCCAGATGCGCTCGTTGCCCAGCCATAGCTGTGAACCCATCAAGCCGGGCACGATGACGACCGGGGGGCGGCTTCGGTGAGTGCTGTGGATGGCAGCCGCATCAAGCAAGGTGAGATCGTCGGGCGCTGTCGCCTGCTTGAAGACGAGTTGGGCTGGCCCGATGCTGACCGTGTCACCGTTCTGCAGCAGATGTTCTGTGACTTTCCGGCCCGCGACATAGGTGCCGTTGGTGCTGTCCAGGTCGCGCAGCCAGAACCGGTCTCCGCGCCGCTCGATAGCGGCATGTTGGCGCGAAACCTGCGCGAGGTTGAGGGGAATATCGTTGTTCGCCTGGCGGCCGATGGTCAGGCGGTCTCCGAGAATCGGTGTCTCCCATGTGGACGCTCCGCCGCCAAGAGCCGGTGCGTGGATCGCCAGGCGAGCAACGCGCGTGTCACTGATCTGCACGGGCACGGTTGCCGCCGCCAACGTTGCCTCCAGATCGGCCGGCGTATCGATGACCGCCGGCGCCGCAGCGATCGACTCCGCGCCCAGGTGCAGCAAGCTATCGCCGATTCGTATCACATCGCCCGGCTGAACAGTCACAGATTCCTGGATGCGCTGCTCATTGAGCCAGGTGCCGTTGGCCGAGGCCAAGTCGGTCAACGTCCAGCCCTGGTCGCGCCAGGCCAATCGCGCATGGGCGCGCGATGCCCTGGGATCGGCAAGGATGATATCGTTGGTCGCGCCGCGACCGAGGGTAATATCGGCCTCAGTAAGGAGCACGCTGCGTTCGGTGCCCAGCGCGTTCCCGATGGTCAGCGTGGCTGTGGGTTGCATGGGCAGTCTGCCTCCCCCAGTAGTGAATAGCCGGTGACCGTGAGCTGAAAACCCCTTCCCGGGATGCAGCGAATATGGCGAAGTTGCTGGCTAAACTTATTGTATGCAACTTGTCCAACTGGGCAAGTCATAACTTGGGGTGGCCATCCCAAAAGGGCTAGGGCATCGAACTACCTGCCACGCTGATTATACTCCTTTCGGCCCCTTCTGTTGAATAAGATGCGCAGAGCTGATCAGGCCCTCGATCAGCGGACTGAAGCCGCTGTCGAGAGAAGAGCTTACGGCGCGGTTCGTCTTGACGGCCCCTCAGCAATCCTGTGGTACGATGCAGCCTGGTTGCGGACGATGGGAAGTTCTTCCCTTCCGCGCCGTGGTTATACAGTTCGCAGTGTGATCCATAGGAGCTACCCAATGACAAAGGTTGCCTTGATCTGGGGCGTGGCGGGCGGCGTCGGACGTGCGCTCGGCAGCAAACTCAAGGAAGCTGGCTGGCAGGTCATCGGCATCAGCCGGCAGGGGGACGATTTGCCCGGCGTGGCTGATCATGTATTTGCCGCGGATGTGGCCGACCCGTTTGCAGTGCAGCGCGCGGTACTGGCGGCGGTGCAGGAAGCCGGAGAGGCGCAGTTGTTCATCTACGCGGCCGGCGACATCAAGGCAGAGCGGGTCGAGACGATGACGCCGGCCACGTTTCGCCGCATCATGGATGCCAACCTGCTGGGTGCGTACAACGCAGTACACCACAGTCTGCCTCTGCTGGCTGCAGACGCGCCCCTGGTCTTTCTCGGTGCCGTGAGCGAGCGGATGCGACTGCCGGGGCTGAGTGCGTACGCGGCTGCCAAGGCCGGACTGGAGGCGTTCGCCGACGCGCTGCGCAAGGAAGAGCGGAAGCGCCAGGTCATCGTCGTGCGTCCGGGCGCGATGAACACCGGGTTCTGGCGGAAGGTGCCCTTCAAGATGCCAGGCAGTGCACTGGACCCCGAGATCGTGGCCGCGCAGATCATCGAAGCGGTCGACGCCGGACATCAGGGCGCACTGGATCTGTGAGGCATCCACGCTCGGCATTGGACCGATGTGACACAGCGCTTGCTGAAAGATGCTGGCGCAGGTGGGCAAAGCGGCCTCCAACATCGCCGCATTCATCATCAACTGAACGGAGGAAAGTCGTGAACACTGTGGCAAGCCAGACGCATCCGGCGGTAACCGGCAGAACGCGTTTCGGCAGGACTTTTTTGGTGCTCTTTGCGCTCGGACTTCCCGGCATCCTATCGCTCATACCGACCATCGTCAGTCAGTTGGCTGCGTTGCCGCCGGAACTGGCCACCATGCCGGCGCCGGTGATGGCCGCGCTTTCCCTGATCAACCCCCTGATCCTGCTGGCGCTGGGCGTCGCAATTGGCACACTGCTGGCCCATCGGGTTGGCCTGCGCTCGCTGGTGGCGGAGAGGGTCCGGGCGGGAACGGCTATCTGGCCGGGACTGCGGCCTCATGTCCTCTGGGCCTTCGTTGCCGGGCTCATCTTTTCCGTCGTCGTGCGCGGCCTGGATGCGCTGATGAATCCCTTCGCGGGCACCGAGCTGGCCGGTCAGGCGACTGCGGGGACAAACATCTTTGCTCAGTTATTGCTTGGTCTTTTCTACGGCGGCATCGTGGAGGAGTTGCTGCTGCGCTGGGGCGTAATGACTCTGTTGGTGTGGCTGGCCTGGCGGTTGGGGCAGCGCGGGCAGGGCGCGCCCCGGTCCGCGCTGGTCTGGGCAGCCATCATCCTGGCGGCCGTGCTGTTTGGCCTTGGCCATCTGCCCGCGCTGGCCGGGATGGTCACATTGACGCCGCTCATCGTCTTCCGCACCGTGTTGCTGAATGCCTTGGGCGGGCTGCTATTCGGTTGGTTGTTCTGGCGGCGCAACCTGGAAACGGCCATGGTCGCCCACGCCGCCGGGCATGTGGGCTTCTTTGTGATCAACGTCGTTACTGCCCTCCTCAACCTGGCTGCGGGCTAAGCTGTGGTGAAGGATTCGCTCTCCAACTGGGCGAACGAGGGCAGACGCTGCGTTTTCATCCCTTCACGGGGCGCCAGGAGACCCAGGACCGCGGCCCGGTGACTGCCCGATGGCTGGTGGCCGAGGCGGGGCGCGAGGATATGCGCTTCGCCCTGGGCGCGGTCCAGCGCGGGCAAAACAAAAGTCCAGCATCATACGATGCTGGACTTGGCATAATGATATGCCCCCAAGGGGATTCGAACCCCTGCACCAGGCTTGAAAGGCCTGTGTCCTGGTCCACTAGACGATGGGGGCGGAGGTTTGCTCTGCAACGAGCAAATACGATTCTACCAGAGGCAGCCGCACCGGTCAAATAGACCCCCCTGCGCTTCAAAGAATACCCCATGCAGGCCCGCATCAAGCTGTTCACCTGCTCACGGGTGCGTTTCACGTTGGGGGCGCGGCCAGCGCGGATAAACGAATGCGCTGGCGCGCCACGAATACGCGAATCGTGTGCGCCGCGGCGGGATATTCGTGTATCTGTGCCCAGCGCCGCAGCGCCATTCGCGTATGCGCGATGGCCGCGTTCGCCCCCAGTATGAAACGCGCCCCCTGCTCACTCGTTCTTTGACACGCGGGTGCTTTCTGACTATAATCACATCTGGTCGTGCTAGACGGGGAACTAGCGGTGCCCTGTAACCCGCAATCCGCTATAGCGGGGTTGAATTCCTGGCCGAGGGCCTGCGGTCAGCGGGACTGCCTCTCAGGTGAGCGTTGATGGTTGGGTCCTGTGCGGCGGGAGCCTGTGAACCGGGTCAGGACCGGAAGGTAGCAGCCCTAAGCGGTCACTCTCGGGTGCCACGGGGTCGCCTGGCCTGAGCAAGCCTGCCTGTGTAAGCCGAGTGACGAGGTTCGGAGTCAGGTGCATGACCAGCAATCATGGGGGAGCCGCGAGGCTCCCCTTTTCTTATGCGCTCGTCGTTTCGGCTATCGCATTACGGCTGGCAGTCGGACGTGCTGCATGGCGAATTTCGCGGTCACGGCGGCGCGCAGTTGAGCGGCAACCTCCGGCTCCGCGGCAATCACGTTTTGCTGTTCGTAGGGCGATGCGGGGCCGAGCCGGTACAATTCGTCTGCGGCCTCATGCCCCACGTGCTGGATGAACTTGTAGTCCCCGCGGCGGATGGCGTGCAGCGTATCGCGCGGGGCCAGCCAGAAGGCCCAGGCGGTGGGATCGGTGACGCCGTCCACCTCGCTGAAGACATCGCGCGGTGCGGCGGTCGGTCCTCCGACCACTGCGCTCAGGCTGACCCCATCGAGGCCGGCCACCGGCGCGGCCCCGGCCCATTCCAGCAGCGTCGGCATGATGTCGATGTTCTGGGCGGGCGCATCCACGGTCAGCCCCGCGGCCGTGATCCCCGGATAGCGCACCAACAAGGGGATGCGCACGACTTCCTCGTAGACGGAATTGCCGTGCGTCCACAGGCCGTGCTCCCCGAACATGTCGCCGTGGTCCGAGGTGACGACGACCGCCGCGTTGTCCAGCAGCCCGCGGCCCCTCAGAAATTCCAGCATCTGCCCCAGCATGGCATCCCAATAGGCAATCTCGCCGTCATAGAGCGCAACCAGGTGCTCGATGTCGCGCGGGGTGGGCACGAGCGCACCCGAGACGACCGGTTCGCCGTTCCGGTATGCGGCTGGGGTGAGCGCGCCGGTGTACGCGGCGTCGTAGCGCACATCGTACGGCGCGGGTGGGTGATACCAGGTATGGACATCGAAATAATAGAGGAACAGGAACAGGGGGCCGGTGCCTTGCCACGCCGCCAGCCACTGCTGTGCCAGTGCGTTCAATTGGGCGGCTTGCCCCTGCGCATCGAGCGGCAGCAGGGCGAGTGAGTCATCGTAGACCGCAAACCCCCGCCCCAACCCCCGGTTCGCCCGGCTGAACGGCGCGCAGGTGAAGCCGGCGGTTGTATAGCCTGCGGTGGAGAGCCGTTCGGCCAGCGTCGGAACGCCGGTGGCCAGCGTCGTGTGATTCCAGTTCGCCGCGAGACGCACCGGCAGGCGGCCCGTCATCATGGCCGCGGTGGAGGGAAAGGTCCACGCGGCTGCGCTGGTCGCGTTGCGAAAGGTCGCGCCCGCGCCGGCCACCCACTGGTCCAGCTCAGGCGTCGTGTCCCGGTAATAGCCGTTCGCGCCGACATGGTCGTAGCGCAGCGCGTCGGTGACGATGAAGATGATGTGCGGACGGCTGTCGCGGGGCCGCCGGAGCCGGGGCGCGGCCCCCAGGTACGGCAGGGCCGCAGCCGCCCCGGCGCAGCCCTTGAGGAATTCCCGGCGGTTGAGTCTGGCATTCGCTGGCTTCACCGACACCTCCTGGTCGCGACCTGCTACTGGACGAGGACTTCCTTCACGTCGTAGTGGTCGGCCCCGCCCGTCAGGAGCCGTTGACCGTCGGCCCGCGTGTAGATGCCGACGATGAGCCGGCGCGGGCCGGGCGCGATGTCCGGCGGGAGCGTCAGCGTGTGGTGTTCGCGTATGAGCTGGCCGGCTGCGCAGGCCGGGTTGTCCGGCTGGCCGCACAGCATGGGCGTCTCAAGGTTGGCGGCCAGCTCGCCCTCCGGGCCGAGCAGTTGGACGACCGTGACCAGCTCCGGCGGGACTAGTCGTACCTGCCAGAGCAGCTCGACCGGGATCGCGCCGCCGGGCGCGATCGTCGTGGCGGGCGTTGTAGCCGCGATGAGCGCGACCGGCCCGAACTCCGCCGCGGCCGATCGCCGCAGCGGTGGGGATGCCGGGGGATGCACCTTGAGATGGCCCAGGACGGCCCCGGGCGGCATGACCGTCGTGCCGTTCAGCGGTGTGAAGCTCAGGGGTTGCCCGGTGGCGGCATCGTATGCGACCAGGATGACGGTGTACGTGCCCGGCGGGAGGCCCTCCGGCACGCCCAGGGCGAGCGGCTGCCGCTGGACGACGCCCGCGGGCCACTGCTGGGAGAGGAACGCGGGGCCGAGCGGGCGCTCGTCCGGCGGCTGCGCCCAGATCTCGCCATCCGGCCCGACCAGCCGCAGGGAGGTCGCCAGCGTGCCGGACAGCGCGGCAGCCGGTCGCCAGCGGACTGCGGTGTAGAGTGTCTCGCCTGTCGCCACGGAGGGCGGGAGCATCTCCCAGCGTGCTTCCAGCGCGTCCCCGTAGCTGGCGCCCGCAGCATCGTCCGGCCAGGACGCGCCCGCGCGTGGCACGTACCGCTCTACGCGCAGAAATGCCTCGCCCGCGTAGACCTCGTCCTGGGTGAGCTGGCCGGCCTCCGCCAGCAGCCCGCGCAGTACGCCCGCCGGATCGCTCACGGTGTCGTACAGCCGGTAGTGCCAGACGCGGGGGTAGGCCGCGAACAGCGCGGTGAGCTGTTTACGCGCGATGGTTGCGGGCAGCGCGAAGAAGTCCGCGCGGGGATCCGCCCAGCCGAGCCCGGCGTCCCCGTCCACATGGCCGGTCGTCACCAGGACGAGAGTTGCGGGGTCCGCGCCCGGCTCCGGCAGCGGTTCGGTCAGCCGGCTGCGCAGCACCGGGCCGTCCCAGTAGGTTGCCAGCGCGGTGTAGGTCCACCCGGCGTTGACGAGGACCACGTCACCGGGCCGCCAGGCCGCCTGCAACTGGCGCACGGCTGTCCGGTGGTCGTCCGCGCGGTACGCGGGATCGAACCAGAAGGCGTTGAGCGTGACCGTCGCGGCGATGAGCCAGAGCGCCACGGATGCCGCTGCACCGCCAAACGGATAAACGGATGCGCGCAGGTCGCGGCGGACGTTCATCCGTTTATCCGTTGCGCCGCGCCGCGGCATCCGTTGCCCCAACCCTGCCACCCCTGCTGCCAGCACGACATAAAACGCAGGGCTGTAAGTAAACAGGTAGCGGACGTGGTAGAGCGGTGTGGCGGCGAGCGAGATGGCCAGGATGAGGACCAGCGGCCCGAACGTCGCGAGGGCCAGCACCCCCGCGGCACGGCTGCGTAGCCGCCGTAGGCCCAGCCCGTAGAGCGCCAGTGTCAGCAGCAGAGCAGGCCACAGCCACCCCGGGGCGGATTGGCCGAGCGAGAGCGCGGTCCAGCTCTCGCGCAGCGCGATCAGTAGGTCGGGTGCCGTCCGCCAGGGCGGGACGGGCGGCGCCGTGGCCTGCCGCCACGCGACCGGCACCCACGGCGCATACAGCAGGACCGCTCCGGCGTGCGCCAGCAGCCACGGTCCAACGTCTCGCCGTTCGCGCAGCAGCACGACCAGCGCCCACAGGCTGAGCGGAATCAGGAGGAACGCAAAGTAGTAGAGCGTGTACATGCCCGCGGCCGCGGCCAGCGCATAGACGACCCACCAGCGGCCCGGAGATCCTGTTCTGGATCTCCCCTCTCCCACGCCGCCGCGTGGGAGAGGGGGCAGGGGGTGAGGGCCGGGCAGTGGCCCGTCCATCGCGCGCCACAACGCATACAGTGCCACCGCACCCAGCCCCGCGCCCAGCGTATACATCCGCACTTCCTGGCTGTACCAGACGTTGTACGGGCTCCATGCTGTGAACACGGCGGCCAACAGCGCGGCCGGGCGGCTGCCCGTCAGCCGCCGCGCGAGCGCATAGACCAGCGCAATCAGGATGACGCCCCAGAATAGCGAGAAGAACCCGGCCATGAACTCCAGGCCATTGCCTGTCAGGCCGGCGCGGCCGGTGGGATAGCCTGCCACGGTCAGCCAGCCGCGCAGGAGCACGTAGTATCCGGGTGGGTGGATGTCACCCGCGGTGTGGCGGATGAGCGCAGGGAGGGGGCTGCCGGCCAGCGCAGTGCTGACCGTCTCGTCATACCACAGGCTGTCTGCGCCCAGCCGATAGAGCCGCAGCGCGAATCCGGCGAGCACGATCAGCAGGATCATGGCCGCGTGTGATGGGAAACGGAGGCTGGTGAACGATCGCAGGCGCGGTGGCATAGCGCGAGTCTAGCACAGGAGCTGCGTGAATACCAAGCTGGAAGGCTTGACAAGGCCCTGGTCTTTGCATATGCTTGCGCACAATTCCCACATGCCGCAACAATGGAGTTCACATGCCCACACTAACCGCGCGCCGGCACGGCGCACATCGCTGGTTCGTCGTCGGCGTCTTCCTCGTATTCATGCTGCTGCACCAGTCCGACCATCTGCTCATCGGCACGCTGACCCCCGACATCATGGATTCGTTCGGCATCAGCATGGCGAAGATGGGCGCGGTCTCCACCGGCGCGCTGATCGTATCGGGGCTGTTCTATCCCCTCTGGGGCTATCTGTATGACCGGTACGGGCGGGCGAAGCTGCTGGCGCTGGCCTCCTTTCTGTGGGGCTCGACCACCTGGCTGAACGCCGTGGCACGCACCTACGGTGCGTTCCTCGTCACGCGCGCCTCGACCGGCATCGACGACAGCAGCTACCCCGGCATTTACAGCCTGGTGGCGGACTACTTCGAGCCGCGGCTGCGCGGCCGCATCTACGGCTTGCTCCAGCTCACCATGCCGCTCGGCTTCCTGCTCGGCATGATCCTCGCGCTGGCGCTGCGCGAGACCATCGGCTGGCGGGGTGTTTTCTACATCACCGGTTCGCTCGGCGTGCTGCTGGCCTTTGTCATTTTCTTCGGCGTACGCGAGCCGGTGCGCGGGGGCAGCGAGCCGGAGTTGGCGGGGCTGGAGCAAATCGGCGTCTACCGGTTCAACTGGCCCGCCGCGCGCGCCTTGTTCCGCAAGCCGAGCCTGCTGCTGCTGTTCGTCCAGGGTTTCTTCGGCGTCTTCCCCTGGAATGTCATTACCTTCTGGTTTTTTACCTACCTGGAGCGGGAGCGCGGCTACACGGGGAGCGCGCTTTTTGTGACGATGGCTGCTGCGGTCATTACGCTGGCTGCCGGTTATCCGCTGGCCGGCGCACTGGGGGACCGGCTGTTCCGGCGCACGCCGCGCGGCCGGGTGATTGTCGCTACGATCGGTGTGCTGCTCGGCGCGCTGCTGCTGCTGGTGACGCTTAATGTCCCGGTGGGAAATCAAGGTCTCTTCATGGTCCTGTTGATGCTGACTGCGCTATTCATCCCGTTTGGCGGGCCCAACGTGGTCTCAACGGTGTATGACATCACGCTGCCGGAAGTGCGCAGCACGGCGCTGGCCGTCCAGTACTTCATCGAGTCGTCGGGCGCGGCGCTGGCGCCAACCATTGCCGGGCTGATTGCCGACCGGTCATCGCTGCACGATGCCATTCTGATCATCTGCGTGTCCGCCTGGCTGCTGTGTGCGGCCTGCTTCCTGGGCGTTGTGCGCGTCCTGCCGAAGGATATCGCGCTGCTGCGCAGCCAGATGCGCGAGCGAGCCGCCGCAGATGCGCAGGCGGCCGGGGCCTCTCCGCAGGATAGTTGATGCAGCAATTTCTGGCTTAAGCGCGACTTTGTGAAGGCTATGTCGTCTTGATGGATGGGGAAATAGTTTTATTGTGTCTGCCTTTATGCCGTCTGTCCCATCGGAGGAGTTATGGCGTTTGAGTTAAGCCCCTGGGTAACACTGGTATTGGGTATCTTGATCGGTTTGCTGGTGGGTTGGGTTGTGGACCTGTGGTTCGAGCGCCAGCGCCAGGTGTCGGCAGCTCGCCAGGGCGAGCTGGCCGAGTTGCGCCGGGTCCGCGAACAGGCATTGGTGCAGTCGCAGACGGTTGTGCTGCGGTCGGACCTGGCACACTCGGCTGAGGTCGCCGTCGAAGAGGAGCCATTGCCCTACCACGGCGAGCACTTGTCGGATGATCTTGCGACGCCTGAGGTGGAGGTTGAGGTTGTCGATGTGGATGAGGACGATGACGAGGCGACAAGGTGACAAGGTGAGCAGGTGAAGAGGGTAGCAGGAGAACAGGTGACGGGGTGACAAGGTGAGCAGGTGAGCGGGTGAACAGGGGAGGAGCTTGCATCTGAGGATGCAAGCTCCTCATGCTTTGGCAACGCGTCGGAATCGAGGCTTCAGCCGGTGACACGAGCATTTGTCGTGCACACCCCAACCGGCTGAAGCCTCGACTCCATTACCACTCCATCACCCTATCGCCTTGTCACCTCTTCACCCGTTCTCCTGTTCACCCGTTCCCCTCTTCACCCCGTCACCCGCTCACCGACCGGCCGGGGGCCGAAGAAGAGCAGCACGGCTGCCAGTAGCATGGACAGCACCAGGAAGGTCCAACGTCCTGCGGGCATGGCCGCGAGTTGGTTTAGCAGAGCCTCGCCCCACGTGAACTGCGCTGCCTCGCCCAGGCTGGCACGTTCGCTGCGTTCCAGGGCCGCGCTCACCGCAATGCGCGCTGTGGTGTCACCCTCGACCTTCAGTGCGGCCGCCAGGGCCTGGCGGGCCGAAGCGGTGCCGATCTCCCCGAGCGCCCAGGCTGCCTGGCCGCGCACAGTCGGGTCCGCATCATAGAGCGCCTCTGCGAGGGCAGGGGTCGCCGGGTCAGCCTTGATCCAGCCAAGCATCTCGGCCGCATTGGCCCGCAGCGCAGGCTTATCAGCGGCCAGCGCGGCCACCAGCACAGCGTTAGCCTGTGCGCCCGCGCGCTCCAGCCCGCTCATCGCGGCTTGCCGTGCCGGCGTCAGTTCCCGGTCGGCCAGGGGGCGAGCCAGCGCGACCAGCGCCTCGCGTGTCCCGATGGCTGCCAGCGCTTCGGCCGCGCGGTTGCGCGCCGGGGAGACATCCGTGACCAGCATCGTGCCGAGCTGCGGGGTCGCGGCCTCGACCTTCAGCAGGCCGAGCGCGGTGGCTGCGCGAGCCCGTACGTCCACGTTATCCGCAGCCAGCAGTCCCAACAGGTCGGGCACGACGGCCCGGTTGCCGGTGCGGCCCAGGGCCTCGGCGGCCAGGTTGCCGGCCAGCATGTCGGTATCGGTCATGCGGGCCAGCAGGGCCGGCGCCGCAATCGGGTCGCCCACCAGACCCAGCAGCCGGGCTGTTGCCGCGCGCGCGCCCGCGTCTTCGCTCTCCAGCGCGGCCAGCAGCTCCGGCGTCGCCCCCAGCGATACGGTGTGTGTGCTCGCATCGTCGCCCGCGATGACAGTCAGCGGCTGATCGGCCACCGGCGTGAGCCGCAGGACGGGTGCCGCGCTCAGCGGCAGTTGCTCCATCATCGTCCAGTGCTGCCCGCCGTCCGCGCTCACGAAGATGCCGAGCGGGGTCAGGCGGGTCGTGCTCGTGCCGAGCCAGATGCCGGTCGCTGCGTACAGGATGGTGTCGTCTGCCGGGTTGACGCTCAGCGCGGTCACCGCAACCGGCGCGCCGCCGCCACCCAGGAGGACCGGGTCGGTGCTCTGCTGCCAGGTCGCGCCCAGGTCACGGCTGAAGACCAGACCGGCGGACTCGGTGCCGACGGCCAACAAGTTCGTGTCCTTGCCCGTTACGGCGAGCGCCAGCGGCTTACTCGGCAGGGCCGCAGCCTGCGCCCAGGTCGCGCCCGCATCGCGGCTGACCCAGATAGTCCGGGCGGTGCGTGCCACGACGGATTGTTCGTCGCCGGCCACAGTCTGCATCTGCTCCACGCGCTCCGGCAGGCTGGCGACGCCGTACCAGGTCTGCCCGCTGTCGTCGCTGCGCTCGATGCGCGCGCTTTCCGTGTCATTCGTCCAGCGATAGGTGAACGGCTGCGCGATGGACGCGGCCGCGCCCGTGTCTGCCGGCGCCTCGCGCCAGCTATTACCTGACAGGATGGGTGCACCGATGGGCGCCAGGCCGATGAGCAGCAGGGCCACGGCCAGCGCGATGCGCACGGAGGTCTTCGTCAATAATGCCACTGTCGTCATCCGAAACATGCTTGTCCTCCCGAACGGGGCCTTCCTCACTATCACACTCATTCGTCTGCCCCGCACGGGCATAGGACGACGCAGTAGGGCGGTTAGTTCCACAGTAACGTGTAATGAAGACTTGTGAAGTTTGGCGCATTTCTTGACAGCCTTAGACTCAAATGCTAGACTGTGCTCAGTGGTCTATACCGGTATGGCGGTCCAGCCCGCCACACTTCGGACAGCGAGCAAAGGTGCCGTGCCACTGCAACGCGAAGCTCCCAATCCACTCTACCTTCAACTCAAGGACACCCTCGAGACGCAGATACGCGCGGGGGTGTACCGGCGGCACGAGCGTTTGCCCTCTGAACGCGAGCTCTCTGAACAATTCGGCGTCAGCCGTATGACGGCCCGCCATGCCTTGCTCGCACTGGTCAACGACGGGGCGGTCTACACGCGCATTGGCAAGGGCACATTCGTCGCCGCGCCCAAGATCGACCAGCAACTCCAGTCCCTCAGCGGCTTCAGCCACGAAATCCGGCTGCGCGGCAACCGGCCCTCCAGCCGTGTGCTGGAGGCGCGCATCAACCACGCGACGGCGGATGCGGCTGCCGCTCTCGGCCTGACGGGCGGCGACGACGTGGTCATCCTGGCGCGTTTGCGCCTGGCGGATGGGCTGCCCCTCGCCATTGAGACAGCTTATCTGCCGGCCGCGCTGGTGCCCGGGCTGCTGGACCACGATTTCACCGTCGAGTCGCTCTACGACGTGCTGGAGCACGACTATAAGCTTCAACTCACCCATGCGGAACAGCGGATCGAGGCGGGGTTAGCCACGCCGCGCGAGCTGGAGCTGCTGCAGGTCGCGGCGCCCGCAGCCGTGCTGCGCATGCGCCGCCTGACCCTTGCCGCCGACCGTACACCGGTCGAGTGGGTGCTTTCCACCTACCGCGGGGACCGTTATTTGTTTCGCACGACGCTCTCCGCACGCGTGACATCCTGAGAGGAGGTTGCCGATGGCGAGTACCGCAATACCGCAGGCCATCCGGCCGGATGCAAGCCCCCCTGCTGCGAACAGCGCCGCCCAGGTGCTCCGCCGCATCAGCAAGAACTACGTGCTGCGGCGTATCCTGGTTGCCATCGCGAAGGTCTGGATCGTCACGACCCTGATCTTCTTCCTCATCCGCCTGATGCCGAACAACCCGGTGGATGTGTACGTGCAGGAGTTGGTGCAGCAGTACGGCATGTCCGCGGACGAGGCGCGCAACCAGGCGGCTGCGCTGCTGGCCATCGACCTCGATGCGCCGGTGACGACCCAGTATGCGCAGTACATGGGCGAGCTGCTCCAGGGCAACCTCGGCACGTCGTTCCGTTCCAAAGGCACGTCGGTCAACGCAATGATCGCCAAGTTCCTGCCGTGGACGCTGTTCAGCGTGGGCGTGTCGCTCGTCATCAGTTTTGCCCTCGGCATGTTGCTCGGCATGTTCTCCGCCTACCGCCGCGAGTCCGTCGGCGATCACCTGATTACGACCCTATCGTCCATCTTCAGTTCGATTCCCAACTACCTGGTCGGCATCCTGCTCGTGGTGTTTCTGGGCGTGCAGTGGAAGCTGCTGCCGATCACGGCCATGCGGGGCTCGATGTCGCCGGGGATGCAGCCGGGCTTCACCTTCGCGTTCATCAAGGATATCTTTTTCCATGCGGCGCTGCCCATCCTTACGTATGTGCTGACCACTGTCGGCACCTGGACGCTTAATATGAAGAGCAGCACTGTTGCAACGCTAGGCGAGGATTATGTGACCGTCGCCAAGGCGCGCGGCCTGCCGGAGCGCCGTATCATGACGGGTTACGTCGGGCGCAACGCGTCGCTGCCGCTGTTCACGCAGCTCGCCATCAGCATCGGTTTCATCGTCGGCGGCTCCACCCTGATTGAGTCGTTGTTCGTGTACCAGGGCGTCGGGCAACTGCTCGTCAATAGCATCGTGCAGCGCGATTATCCGGTGATGCAGGGCATCTTCCTCATCATTACGCTGACCGTCATCCTTTCGAACTTCCTGGCCGAGTTCCTGTACAGCCGGCTTGACCCGCGCATCCGCACAGGAGGCAAATGATGAACCTGGCCTCATTCTGGCACAGCCTGAAAACCACGCTGCGGCTGATTACTCACAACAAAGTGGGCTTCATCGGCTTCCTGGGCGTGCTCTTCTTTGTCATCCTGTCCTTTGTGGGACCGATGTTTATCCCGCTGGATAAGACCACGAAGGTGGACCAGATTTACGCCCGCCCCTCGCTGGAGCATCTGCTGGGCACGGATTTTGCAGGTCGCGATGTGCTGTCGCACATCGTCCACGGCGGCAAGGATGTGCTGACCATCGCTTTTCTTGCGGGCGCCCTTTCGACCCTGATTGCGGTGATTCTCGGCTCGTTGAGCGCGCTGGCCGGAGGCATCGTGGACAGCACCATCATGGGCCTGGCGGACATCGTGCTGACGATTCCACAGTTCCCCCTGTTGATCGTGCTGGCGGGCCTTTTCCACTTCAGCGGCGTGACCTTCCTGGCAGTCATCCTGGGCCTGCTCTCCTGGCCGAGCCTGACGCGCGCGATCCGTTCGCAGGTGCTGTCGCTGCGCGAGCGTGATTTTGTGGAGGCGGCGCGCGCGCTCGACCTGAGCATGGCCCATATCATCACGCGGGAGATCATGCCCAACATGGCGAGCTACCTGGCCGTCAGCCTCATCTTCGCGATGACCTCCGCGGTGTACGCACAGATCGGCCTCGTTTTCCTGGGCCTCGTGCCGTTCTCCGGCTCGAACTGGGGCATCATGCTGCAACTGGCATGGACCAAGGGCGCGATTTTCTATCCGGGTGCGCTGCCGTATATCCTGGGGCCGGTGGCGGCCATTGCGCTCTTCCAGTTGTCGCTCGTCTTTATGACCCGCTCGCTGGAAGAAATCTTCAACCCGCGCCTGCGCACGGGCGTGTGAGGAGGTAACGTATGCAAGCACCTTCGCCGGTCAAAGAGCGCTCCTCACTCGCCAGGGGTGCACCTGCAGGTGGGGCAGTACAGGAGCCCACGCTCAAGGTCGATGACCTGTGGGTGAGCTACAAGGCGCAGCGCGGGATGGTCCAGGCGGTGCGCGGGGTCAGCTTCGAGGTCGGGCTGGGTGAGACGCTCGCCTTTATCGGCGAGAGCGGTTGCGGCAAGACGACGCTCGGCCTCGCGCTGATCCGCCTGCTGCCCAAGACCGCGATCATCCCGCGCGGCAAGGCCATCTACAGTCGCAACGGGTTGGCCACGGACCTGCTGACGATGGACCAGGGCGCGCTGCGCGAGTTCCGCTGGAAGGAATGTGCCATGATCTTCCAGGGCGCGCAGAACGCGTTCAACCCGGTCCTGCGCATCCGCGACCAGGTGTTGGACACCGCGCGGGCGCACGGCGAGAACAACCCTAACCGGGTGCGCGACCGGGTGCTCGAATTGTTCCGGCTCGTCTCGCTCGACCCGGAGCGCGTGCTGAATGCCTATCCGCACGAGCTGAGCGGCGGGATGCGCCAGCGCGTGCTCCTGGCGCTCGGCCTGCTGCTCGACCCGCAGCTCATCATACTGGATGAGCCGACCACCGCGCTCGATATCCTGACGGTGCGCTCGGTCATCGAGGTGCTGCGCGACCTGCGTAAGCAGCTCGACTTCTCGCTCATCCTCATCTCGCACGACCTGTCGCTGGCTGCGGAGCTGGCCGACCGGGTCGGCACGATGTATGCCGGGATGCTGGTCGAGGTCGCCAATGTGATGGACACCTACTACCATCCGTACCATCCTTACACCATTGGTCTCATCCGGGCGGTGCCCACCCTGAGCGGCGAGCGCCGCGACCTGATTTCTATTCCCGGCTCGCCGCCCGACCTGATCAACCCGCCGAAGGGATGCGCGTTCAACCCGCGCTGCCCGTACGCAACGAACCAGTGCCGCGAGGAGCAGCCGCCGCTGCTGAACGTCAGCGTGGATCACCAGGTGGCCTGCTGGAACTGGCAGGCCGTAGTGGCCGACCAGGGCTCCCGGCTAATCCTGGGCGCCCGCGCGCAAGCTTAACGAAGCTCCCCCTCTCCCATACGAAGGTATGGGAGAGGGGGGCTGGGGGGTGAGGGTCAATGCCTGCAATGCTGGAAATGGTCAACCTGGAACGCTCCTTCAAAGTCGGGCGGTCGACCGTGCTGGCAGTCGATAAGGTCAACCTGAGCGTCAACGAGGGGGAAGTGGTCTGCGTCGTGGGCGAGAGCGGCTGCGGCAAGACGACGACCGGCAAGATGGCCGTCGGGCTGCTGCGGCCCACGGGCGGCGAGGTGCGCTACCGTGGCAAGGACATCTGGCACATGTCACCCGACGAGTTCCGCAAGTACCGCCAGGCCGTCCAGATTATCCACCAGGACCCGTACTCGTCGCTCAACCCGACGCAGACCATCGGGGACATCCTGGCCGCGCCGCTGATGCGTCACAGCATCGCGCGCAACCGGCTGGATGCGCGCGCCCGCGCCGCGGAGATCCTGCGCACGGTGGACCTGACGCCGCCGGACGACTTCATGGACAAGTACCCCCACCAGCTCAGCGGCGGCCAGCGCCAGCGCGTGTCCGTGGCGCGCGCGCTGACGGTGCATCCCAGCTTCATCATGGCGGACGAGGCCGTGTCCATGCTGGATGTGTCCATCCGGGTCAGCCTGTTGAAGATGCTGGGCCGCTTCCGCAAGGAAATGGGGATGACCTATCTGTTCATCACGCACGACCTGGCCGTGGCCCGTTTCTTCGCCTGGGATGGCCGGATCGCCGTGATGTACCTGGGCCGCGTGGTCGAGATTGGCCCCACGCCCCGGCTGATCGGGGAGCCGCAGCACCCGTACACAAAGGCGCTGCTATCTGCCATCCCGGAGGCAGATCCGCAGGCCACACGCAACAAGGAACGCGTCCCGCTGCGCAGCATGGACGTGCCGAGTCTGCGGAACCTGCCGCCGGGCTGCTCGTTCCATCCGCGCTGCCCGCTGTTCGTGCCGGGCCTGTGCGACGTCGAAGTGCCGAAGCTGGCCGACATCGGCCACGCGACGGAGGTCGCGTGCCATGTCGTCGCGGCGGAGTACGCGACGGTTCAAGGTTCGAAAGTTGAAAGTTGAAGGTCACGTGTAACCTTCAACCTTAGAACCTTCAACCTGAGAGGGAGAAATGTCGCCTGAGATCGGCCAGGCCGCGACGCGGATCGGCGTGTTCCTGATCGTCACAGCGGGCTTACTGCTGTTGATGGTCCCGCGCGGCAGCGCGGAGTTCGTCGTGCTGGTCCTGACCATCGGCCTGGGAGTGCTCTTGTTGGGTCTCGTGGCGCTCCTCGCACGGATAGGTACGCCGCGTTGGCAAGATCGAAGGGGGCCATTGGACGGCCCATTCTCCCATCCCCCGGCCGACAGGCCGGAAGGGCAAGAATTGGACGAAAGGGGGTGATTGCGTACACAATAGTGGTCATAGGACTGCCGGACGCACTGCGTACCGGCCTAAGCGAAGTTTCGACCAGTTGCACATTTCAAGGAGGATATGATGTCTAAGGTCTATCGTGTGCTTGCACTCTTCGCCATCCTGGCGATGCTGGTTGCAGGCTGTGTGGCCCCGGCTGCGCCTGCGCCGGCGGCTGAGGCGCCGGCGGCCGAGGCCCCTGCGGCGGAAGAACCCGCTGCGGCGGAACAGCCCGCGGCCGAGGAACCTGCTGCCATGGCCGGCGGCGAGTTCCACGGTGCGTACCCGTACCAGGTGCCGCCGACGGGTCACCTTAATACCTACGTGACTGCCGGTATCCCACAGGGACTCGGGCCCTACTTTGACCTGCTCATGCTGCCCGGTGCCCGCTACTACTGGGGCGACGGCTCCTACATGCCCCTGGCAGCGGAGAGCTGGGAATTCCAGCCGCCCGACAAGTTCGTCGTGAAGGTGCGCCAGGGTATGAAGTGGTCCGACGGCACGGATTTCACCGCCAAGGACTGGGTGACGACCTGGAACGTAGGCCGCCTGTTCAAGTGGACCATTTTTAACTACGTTGACAAGGTCACAGCGGTGGACGACTACACCGTTGAGTTTCTGATGCACACGCCTTCGACCGTGGTGGAACGCTATGTGCTGAACGAGCGCATCCGCGACACCAGCACCTACGGCGCGCTGGCTGACGAGGCTATCGCGATGGTGGATGCCGGCACGACCGAAGGCGACGAGTGGTCCGCGCTGGTGCAGAAGGCCACCGATTTCCGGCCCGAAACGCTGAACGTGAGCGGCCCATTCAACCTGGATGTGCCAAATATCACCGAAGCGCAGCTCTCGCTGCTGAAGAATCCCAATTCCTACCTGGCGGAGACCATCAAGTTCGACAAGATTGTGCTCTACAACGGCGAGACGCCCACGGTGACCCCGCTGGTGCTGGCCGGCGACGTGGACTACGCAACGCACGGCTTCCCGATGGCGACCGAGAAGCAATATCAGGATCTGGGCCTGCGCATCACGCGCGCACCCACGTACTCCGGTCCTTCGATCTACTTCAACCACGACATCGCACCGTTCGACAAGGTCGAGTTCCGCCAGGCCGTGGCCTTCGCCATCGACCGGCAGCAGAACGGCACCGTCTCGCTGGGCGAGTCGGGCAAGGCGATGACCTACATCACCGGCTTCAGCGACCTGCTGCTGCCGCTCTGGCTGAACGACGAGCAGACGGCTGAGTTGACCGTCTACCAATACGATGCGGCGAAGGCCGAGGAACTGCTGACCGGCATCGGCTTCACCAAGGGCGCCGACGGCTTCTGGGCGGATGACACCGGCACGACGCTCGACATCGAGTTGATCTTCCCGGCGGAGTTCGCGGACTGGTCTGCGGCGGCCGAGAACCTGACCGAGCAACTCAACAACTTCGGCATCAAGACGACCGCCCGCGGCGTCAACTTCCAGCAGATTACCGCGGAAGTGAACCAGGGCAACTTCGAGATTGCGATCCAGGGCTGGGGCGTCGGCAACCCGCACCCATACTTCGGCTACCAGACCGTGCTCTTCTCCCGCAACTACATTGCGGCTACTGAAGGCAAGGGCATCAACTTCCCCATGACGCAGACCATCGACGGTGCGGAGGTTGACCTCGAAGCCGCCATCGTGGCATCCGCTGAAGGGCTGGACCTCGAAGCCCAGAAGGCCAACGTGGTGACCATTGCGAAGGCCTTCAACCAACTGCTGCCGGTCATCCCGCTGTGGGAGCGCTACGGCAACAGCCCGCTGTCCGATGCCCGGGTCACCGGCGCGCCGGGCGACGACGACCTGATCTGGAAGAACGCGCTGTACGGCGACAACCCGATCGTGATGATGATCCTCGACGGGACCATTCATCCGAAGTAAGGTCAATACCGTTTGTAGTAGGCGCTTCAGCGCCACCATGAGGGGCCGAAGCCCCTAGTACCAACCATGCTGTTCGTAGCAGGCACGCCAGTGCCTGCTACGAACTTGTGTCAGGAGTTATGCATATCATGTCTGAGCTGCCGCTTCTTTTGCCCCGGCCGCGCGAGATGGCGCTGACCGGCGGGACCTTCTCTCTGCCGGAAAAGCAATTGATCGTCATCGAAAGCTCTGCCCCGCTCGCGCTGCTGCACGCGGCCCAGCGGGTGCAGGATGCGCTGCGCCGCCTCAACCTGCCGTGGGAGATCGTCGCCGGGAACGCCGTCCCCGGTGAGCAGGCAGGCATCACGCTGAGCGTCGTGCCGCAAGGGACGCGGCATCCGCAGGGCTACGAACTGACTGTGACGCCCGCGGGCGTGTACATCGTGGCCGGCGAGCCCGCCGGCGCGTTCTACGGCGCGCTGACCCTCATCCAATTGATTGATCGGGTTGGACGCGATCTGCCGCTCTGCCGCATCAGCGATTGGCCCGACTTCGCGGCCCGCGGAGTCATGCTCGATGTCACCCGCGACCGGGTGCCGAAGATGCAGGAACTCCTCGCGCTGGTGGACCTGCTGGCAAGCTGGAAGGTCAACCAGGTCCAGCTCTACACGGAACACACCTTCGCCTACCGCAACCACCCCGAAGTGTGGGCGCAGGCATCGCCTTTTACCGGTGAGGAAATCCTCGCGCTCGACGCGTACTGCCGCGAGCGATTCGTGGAACTCGTGCCGAACCAGAACTCGTTCGGCCACATGCACCGGTGGCTCAAGTTTGACCGCTATCAGTCGCTGGCCGAGACCCACGACTGGTTCGATACCGGCTGGGGCACGCTGAAGATGAAGGGCCCCTTCAGCATCACTCCCGTCGATCCCGGCAGCCTGAACCTGCTGCGCAGCATGTACGACGAGCTGCTGCCGCACTTCAGCAGCAGCCAGTTCAACGTCGGCTGCGACGAGACTATCGACCTGGGGCAGGGCCGCAGCAAGGATGCGTGCGCCGAGCAGGGCAAGGGCCGCGTCTATCTCGACTTCCTGATGCAGATCTACCGCGAGGTCAAGGCGCGCGGCCGGACGATGCAGTTCTGGGGCGATATCATCGTCAAGTACCCGGAGCTGGTGCCCGAGTTGCCGCGCGATGCGGTGGCGCTGGAGTGGGGCTACGAGGCGAACCATCCCTTCGACGCCAACAGCGCCATCTTTGCCGCGTCGGGCGTGCCCTTCTACGTCTGCCCCGGCACGTCGACCTGGAACACCCTGGTGGGCCGGACGGACAACACGGTCGGCAACCTGCGCAACGCCGCGGAGAACGGCCTGAAGCACGGCGCGGTCGGCTTCCTCAACACGGACTGGGGCGACCGGGGCCACTGGCAGCAGCCGTGGGCCAGCTACCTGGGCTTCGCATACGGCGCGGCCGTCTCCTGGGCCTACCAGGCCAACCGCGACCTGGACATCAGCCAGGCCACGAGCGTGTACGCGTTCCGCGACCCGACGGGCCACGCGGGCCGCGTCGCGTATGACCTGGGGAACGTCTACAAGGCCGCGGGCGCGACCCCGCACAACTCGTCCGTGCTCTTTTGGATCCTGCAACTGGCGCCCGACGAACTGAAGGGCAACGCACGCATGGTCGACCTGCCCGCGGACGCGCTGGAGCGCGCGGGCGCAGCGATCGACGCGGCGATGGCCCCGCTTGCCGATGCGCAGATCGGGCGGCCCGATGCCGACCTGCTCCGCCGCGAAATTGAGCACGCGGCCGCGCTGCTGCGCCACGCAACGAAGCGCGGCCGGCTGGCCTTCGGGGACGGTGACGACACCGAGGCCCTGAAGCGGGAGCTGGCGGAGGAAGCGAAGGCGCTGGTCGCGGAGCAGCGGGCGCTGTGGCTGGCGCGCAGCCGGCCGGGTGGGCTGGAAGACAGCCTCGCACGGCTGGCCTTTGCACAAGAAGTGCTGTAGGGCCGGCGGCTCTTGGACAGCCTGCTTCTGCTGACTCTCATCATCGCGCTCGTCTTTGCGGCGGTCGGCATCAGCTCCCCGCTGATGACGCTGTACCTGGAGGCGCTCGGCGCGAGCTATGCACAGATCGCGGTCATTCTGGCGACCGTCGCGGCGGTCAGCCTGTTCAGCAGCTACGGGTGGGGCCGCGCGTCCGATGCACTCGGGCGGCGCAAGCCCCTGCTCATCGTAGGGCTGGCCGGGCTGACCGTGACCTACATCCTGCTCAGCCGGGCGACCTCCGCGTCCGCGGCGTGGGCCGTCCGGCTGGTCGAGGCCGCGTTCGTCGCGGCCTACAGCACCTCCAGCCTCGCGTTTGTCGGCGACCTGCTGGCGCAGCGCGACCGCCGCGGGCAGCGCATGGGCACATACCGCGGGATCGGCTCGTTGGCCTTCGCAGGCGGCGCGCTGTTGGGCGGACGGCTGGCCGACGCGACGTCGCTGCGCACGGTGTTCATCGCCTGCGCCGTCCTCTATGCCCTGGCCGCAGGCGTGGCCCTGCTGCTGCGCGAGGTGCGCGTGCCCCCTGTCGAGCGCGCGGCCGAACCGGCTCAACCGGGCACGCGGCCGGCTCCGTTCAGGGGACTGGCCGCAGGGCTGCCGCTGCTCTTCATCGCGGGCGTCTTCCTGTGGACGATGGCCTGGAACGGGCAGGCCTCGATGTGGCCGAATTATATGTCCACGCTCGGCCACAGCAAGACCACCATCAGCACCCTCTGGGGCATCGCCGGTCTGGTGGAGGCGCCGGCTCTGCGGCTGACCGGCCAACTGTCCGACGTCGTCGGGCGGAGCGTGCTCCTGGCTGCGGGCGGCATCGGCGCGGCGGTCGTCATGCTCGGCTACGTGCTGTTGAGCCGCATGCTGCCCGCGCTGGTCGGCGTGCAGGTCGTGCGCGGGGTCGTCTTTGCCGCGTATACGGGCAACGCGATGACCTACGCGGTCGAGTCCGCGGACGCGTCGACGCGCGGGCGACACAGCGGCCTGTTCAACACGGTGACGGGCGCGGGCCAGTTGGCCGGGCTGCTGCTGGGCGGCACGCTGGCGCAGGCCGGCGGCTTCCCGTTCATGTTCGCGGTGTTCGGCGTCGCGGGACTGCTGGCAGGGGTGTGTTTCCTGTTGCTGAGAAGGCGAACGGTCCTCACCCCCCGGCCCCCTCTCCTGAACACAAACTGATGTGTTCAGGAGAGGGGGAGTTATACTTACCCTCTCTCCTGAGTTGCGGACAGAGCTGCAATTCTGGAGAGAGGGCAGGGGGTGAGGTACTTCATCCATGCCCTTATCCACCCTTCTCGCACCTATCTACGGCGACGGCGCGGCCGCGCAGGCCCCGCGCTATGCTGCCGCGCTGGCCGAGTTCGCCCGGCTGTACGGCGCAGGCGACGTCGCGATCTATCGCGCGCCGGGCCGCGTCAACCTGATCGGCGAGCACACCGACTACAACCACGGCTTCGTGCTGCCCGTCGCGCTGGACAAGGACGCGGTCATCCTGGCGCGGCTGCGGCCGGATGCAGCCGTCCGGCTGGCGAACGTCGAGGACGGCTACGCGGCGGTCGCGTTCGATATTTCGAAGGACATCCCGCCCGATGCGGCCGGCGCCTGGAGCAACTACGTGCGCGGGGCAGCGCAGGCCCTCGCGCGCGCGGCGGACCGCCCGCTGCATGGCTTCGACGGGCTGGTGGTCAGCGCCGCGCCGTACGGCGTCCCGCGCGGGTCGGGGCTGAGCTCGTCCTCCGCGCTGACCGTCGCGGCTGCGGTCACGGTCGCGCATCTGAACGGGCTGAGCGACGGGACGTCGCACGACGCTCACTTCGCCCGGCTCTGCGCAGACGCGGAATGGTACGTCGGCACGCGCGGGGGCATCATGGACCACTTTGCCTCGGTCCTGGGGCGCAGGGGCCACGCGATGTTCCTCGACTGTCGACCCGGGGCCGACGGCGAGTACCGGACCGAGCATGTGCCCCTGCCGGAGGGCTACCGGCTGCTCGTTGTGGACAGCGGCGTGCACCACCGCAATGTCGGCGGCGGCTACAATCAGCGCGTTGCGGAGTGCCGCGCGGGCGTGGGGCTGCTGCGGTCGCGCTTCCCCGGCATCACGCACCTGCGTGACGTGCAGGAGCAGGCGTGGGACGACCTCGCGCCGGCCCTGCCGGAGGAAACGACGCTGGCAGTCTTGCGCGGGCAGGGGGTCGTGCTGGGCGACCTGCCCGGTGTGCGCGATGACGCAACCTTGCGCGTGCGGTCGCGCTGCCGGCATGTCTGGACCGAGAACCGCCGCGTGCTGGCCGCGATGGACGCGATGGCCGCGGGGGATGCCGCAACCCTCGGCGGGCTGCTCAATGCAGCCCACGCCAGCGCGCGCGACGACTACGAGATCAGTTGCCCGGAGATCGAGGTGCTGGTCGGCGCGGCGCGCGAGGTGGACGGCGTCGCAGGCGCACGGCTGACCGGCGCGGGCTGGGGCGGCTGCATGGTTGCACTGGTCGCCGCGGATGCCGTGCCGGTTTTCGAGGGCCATGTGACTGAACGCTACCGGGCCGCGTCGGGCCGGTCACCGGGCATCTTCGTCTGCCGTGCGGGGCCGGGCGCGGGTTTCGTCGGACACGTTGCGGCCATCAACGAATGAGCAACGCGATTCCTGTTTGGAGATTACTGATTACTGGTTACTCGTTTCCAAATCCATAATCAGTAACGCGTAACGAGTAACACGCTTCTCGTTTTCATCACATTCCTGAGGATATCATGTCACAACCGGTAACTGCTGTACTGCTGGGCGCGGGCGGGCGCGGGTTCTACTCGTACGCTCCCTATGCGCTGGAACACCCGGACGAACTGCGTTTCGTCGCGGTGGCTGAGCCGGACCCGCTGCGCCGGGCCCGCTTTGCGGAGGCGCACAACATCGCGCCGGAGAACCAGTTCACGACCTGGGAGGACCTGCTGGCGAAGGGACAGATGGCTGACGTCCTGCTCAACTGCACGCAGGACCGGATGCACTATCCGTCGACCATGGCCGCAATCGGGGCAGGCTATCACATCCTGCTCGAGAAGCCGATGGCGGAGCGGCTGGAGCATGTGGTTAGCCTCGTGCAGGCCGCGGAGCGGGCGAACCGCCTGCTGCAGGTCTGCCACGTGCTGCGCTACACCAACATGTTTTCCACCCTCCACGACATCCTTGCCAGCGGGCGCATCGGCGAGATCATCACGGTCGAGCACCGCGAGAACGTTGCGTTCTGGCACATGGCGCACAGCTTCGTGCGTGGCCACTGGCGCAACGCAGGCCTGTCCAGCCCCATGATCCTCGCCAAGTGCTGCCACGACCTCGATATCCTGTACTGGAACATGGGCATGCCCGTGAGCAAGCTCCAGTCCTTCGGCTCGCTCATGCATTTCCGGTCGGAGAACCTGCCGCCGGGCGCGACCATGCGCTGCACGGACGGCTGCCCGGTCGAGTGCAAGTACGACGCGCGGCGGCTGTACATGCGGCCCGAGATCACCGGCTGGCCGGTCACCGCGGTCACCGAGGACCTCAGCCCCGAGGGCCGCTGGCGCGCGCTGCAGACCGGACCGTACGGCCGCTGCGTCTGGCGCTGCGACAACGACGTAGTGGACACGCAGACCGTCAACATGGAGTTCCCCAGCGGCGCGACCATGACCCTGTTCATGCACGGGCATTCCTATGAGGAACAGCGCACCATGCGGTACGACGGCACGCGCGCGACGCTGCGCGCCAAGTTCGACCATGCGGGCGGGGTCATCGAAATCCACGACCACCTGACACAGCGGTGCGAAGTAGTCGACCTGGCATCCGGGCCGAGCGGCCACGGCGGCGGCGACTTCGGCCTGATGCGCGGCTTTGTCCGTGCGGTGCGCGGGGAGGACCGGCCGCTCACCGGCGGCCGCGAGTCGCTCGAAAGCCACCTGATGGCCTTTGCCGCCGAAGAGTCGCGGCGGAATGGGTCGGTCGTGGACATGGCCGATTTCCGGGTCCGGGCAGAGCAAGTGTAGGGGGCGACATGTTACGAGTCGGTTTGATCGGCGCAGGCCTGATCGGCCAGGTCCACGCGCGCGCCTACGGCAACCTGCGCAACGCGCAGCTTGTTGCGGTGGCCGATATCCGGCCGGAGAAGGCCGCGGAGGTGGGCGAGCGGTACGGCAGCCGGCAGTTCGCGACGCTGGATGACCTGCTGGCCGCGGTGGATGTCGATGTCATCGACATCTGCCTGCCCACGCCGCTGCACGCCAGCCACACGATCCGCGCGCTCGAAGCTGGCAAGCACGTGATATGCGAGAAGCCCATCACCCGCACGCTGGAAGAGGCGCGGCAGGTGGCCGCGGCGGTCGAGCGGGCTGCCGGGATGTTCACCGTCGGCCATGTCGTGCGCTTCTTCCCCGAATATGCCCGCGCCCATGACCTGATTGCTGCGGGCGAGGTGGGCGCGCCGCGCGTCGTCCATACGGTGCGCGTGGGCGCGTTCCCGCCGTGGAGCTATCGTAACTGGATGGGCGACCTGGACCAGTCGGGCGGCGTCATCCTTGACCTGGCCTGCCACGAACTCGACTGGCTGCGCTGGACCTGCGGCGAGGTGACGCGCGTGTTTGCGCGCGGGCTGGCCTACAGCCATCTGGCGGAGGGCGACAGCCGCGACCACAGCCTGATCGTGCTGCGCTTCGCCAGCGGCGCGATGGCCCATGTCGAGGTTTCGTGGGCGGTGCCGCCGCGCGGCCCCTTCGTGACGAAGGTCGAGGTCGCGGGTTCGCGCGGCCTGATGTCGTTCGACAATCAGAGCAGCATGTCCATCCGCGGGTACTGGAACGTCGAGGGGATTTCTACTGCCGTGCCGGAGAGCCCGCTGGCCGTCGGCCCGCACCAGGCCGAGATTGCCCACTTCATCGACTGTATCGAGGCGGGCCGCCAGCCATTGGTGGGCGTAGAGGACGCCATCAAGGCGCTCGAGGTATCGCTGGCCGCGCTCGAATCCGTGCGGACCGGCCTGCCTGTGACCTTAGGAGGTGCGCAATGACCCCGCAATCTGCCAGGCCCTTGCGGTTCGGCATCATCAGCTTTGCGCACATGCACGCGACGAGCTATGCACGCTGTATCCAGGCCAACCCTGACACCGAGCTGGTCGCGGTGGCCGACCCCGACCCCGAACGCGGCTCCACGTGGGCCGGACGATTCGGCGTGCCGCTGTATGCAGACCATCGCGAGCTGCTTGAGCGCGGCGACATCGATGCGGTCATCGTCACTACGGCCAACGTCGAGCACGCGGCCATGACCCTCGACGCCGCGGCTGCGGGCAAGCATGTGCTGTGCGAGAAGCCGCTGGCGACCACCGTCGCGGACGGCCGCGCGATGATTCAGGCGTGTGCCCGCGCGGGCGTCTTCCTGGGCACGGCCTTCCCCTGCCGCTATCTGCCCGCGGTCGCGCGGGTCAAGGAGCAAGTGGACGCGGGCAAGCTCGGCAGGATTCTCGCCATCGCAGGGGCCAACCGGGGGTGGATGCCCGGCGGTTGGTTCGTGGATCGGGCGCAGGCGGGCGGCGGCGCGGTGATGGATCACACCGTCCACGTTGCGGACCTCATCCGTTGGTTCACCGGCGCAGAGTTCGCGGAGGTGTATGCGGAGGCGGGCACGCTGTTCCACGACCTCGACATCGACGACGCGGGCCTGCTCTCGTTCAGCATGACCGACGGGACCATCTGCACGCTCGACGCGTCCTGGTCGCGGCTGCCCCACTACCGCGGCTGGGGCGACGTGAGCATGAATATCCTGGGCGAGGACGGGTATGTCAGCATCGACTCACTCAGCCAGGCGCTGATGCTGTCCAACGAGGACCGCGGCGCCGCGTGGATCGGCTGGGGCAGCGACATGGACTATCTGCTCATCGAGGACTTCGCGCGGCGTGTCAGCCGTGGCGAGCCCCCTGCTATCACCGGCGAGGATGGGCTGGCCGCGATGGAGCTGGCGCTCGCCGCATACCGGTCGGTCGAGACGGGTCGGCCCGTCAAGCTGCCGCTCTAATCGAAACCGCAGGCACCCGTTTTCGTGCGCAGCTCTGCTGCGCACGAAAACGGGTGCCTAGCATCCCAAGGGAGACCAACCATGCAATGGGAAGCCCTGACCTCACCGGAGCTGGGGGCCGCCGCGCGCGAGACCGGCGTCTGCCTGCTCAGCCTCGGCGTGCTGGAGCGGCACAGCGAACATCTGCCGCTCGGCACCGACTACCTGACCGCGCATAGCCTGGCCTGCCGCGCCGCGGAACTGGAACCCGCGGTCGTCTTTCCGCCGTTCTACTTCGGCCAGATTTACGAGGCGCGCTGCTTCGCCGGCACGGTGGCGCTTAAGCCGGCGCTGCTGCTGGAACTGCTCGGCAGCGTGCTCGACGAGATCGGCCGTAACGGGTTCCGGAAGATCATCCTCGTCAACGGGCACGGCGGCAACACGCACCTGCTCAGCTTCCTCAACCAGTCCGGCCTGTGGGCCGAGAAGCCGTACGCGGTCTACATGCCCACGGTCAACCTGTACGAGGCGGACTGGCACGCGTGGGAGGCCATGCGCGCGACCGATTACGGCGGGCATGCGGACGAGATGGAGACAAGCATGATGCTGGCGTTGCACGGCGAGCTGGTTCATATGGCCCGCGTGCCGGAGGAGCCGGCGACCGGCCTGCCGCGCATGGCGCACCTGCCGCCGACGCACACGGGCATCTGGTGGTATGCCCGTTACCCGGAGCATTACGCCGGGGATGCACGCACCGCGACCGCGGAGAAGGGCGAGTTCCTGGTCGGGCGGATGGTGGCCTTCCTCGCGGACTACATCCGGGCCGTCAAGGCAGACGAAACCGTGCCCGACCTGCTGGCGGAGTTCTTCGCGCGGGAGCGGGCGTTACGAAATGAGTAAGGAGTAGCGGGTAATCAGTAACGAGTAAGGGGTGATGGTTGATGACGGATTACTCATTACTCGTTACTCGTCACTCGTTTGCCGAAAGGACACCTCCAATGCGAGTGCTCATCGGGGCCATCGGCCATGAATCGAATACATTTACGCCGTTCCTGACGCAGCGGGAGGATTTCTACATCCTCAAGGGCAGGGAGCTGCTGACCACACCGCTGCGCCACAGCTCGCTGGCGGGCATCATTGATACCCTGGCTGGCCGCGGGGTGGAGCTGGTGCCGACCATCATGGCGGGCGCAATGCCCGGCGGCGTGGTCGCGCGTGCGGCCTACGAGGAGTTCAAGGCCGCGGTGCTGGACGCCGCACATGACATCGACGGCATCTGCCTGTACCTGCACGGCGCGATGCGCGCCGAGGGCGTGGACTATGCGGAGGACACCCTCCTGCGTGAGCTGCGCGCTAAAGTTGGGCCGAAGATGCCCATCTCCATCGCGCTCGACATGCACGCGAACATCATGCCCGACATGGCCCGCAACGTCGACGCGCTGGTCGCCTACCACACCGCGCCCCACGACGACGCGTACGAAACCGGCGTTGCTGCCGCGGAGATGTTGTGCGTGCGGCTGTTCGAGGGCGTGCGCACCAGCGTCGGCTTCGCCAAGTGTCCCTTCCTGCTGCCCGGCGAGATGGCGCAGACCGCGCTGGAGCCGATGGCCGGCATGATGCGGCTGGTTGCGGAGATCGAGCAGCGCCCCGGCGTGCTCTCCGCCTCGCTCGCAAACGGCCACTGCTGGGCGGATGTGCCCGATGTCGGCGTCGCGGCCGTTGTGGTCACGCGCGACGACCCCGCGCTGGCCCAGGCCCTGGCTGACGAACTCGCCCTGACCTTCTGGGAACGCCGCGCCGACTTCGGCGTGAGCGCGGAAGCGTACGGCGTGGACGAGGCGATCGCGATCGCGCTGGCCGCGCCGGAGTCCACCGTCTTCCTCTCCGACTCGGGCGATAACCCGGGCGCGGGCGGCACGACCGACGTGCCGCTGCTGCTGGGCAAGCTCATCGAAGCCGGAGCCTCCAACGCGGTGATCGCAGGCATCTGGGATGTCGAAGCAGTGCAGGCGTGCATGGCCGCGGGCGTCGGCCGGCAGGTCACGCTCACCGTCGGCGGCAAGCTGGACAAGCGGCACGGCACGCCACTCACGGTGACGGGGGAGGTGCGGCTGCTGACGGACGGGCAGATGTATCACGGCGGCGTGCGGCAGCATCCCGGCCGGAGGCGACTCGGCCCGATCGCGGTCCTGAATATTGCGGGCATCGATGTCATCCTGTCATCGACGCGGCTTAGCTTCGAGGATCCGGTGCAGTTGCGCAGCCTGGGACTTGAGCCGTTGGATTATCGGCTGGTCGTCCTCAAGCGCGGCTACCTGACCACACCGTTCGCGGTCATCGCGCCGCGCTCGATCCTGGCCTTCACCCCCGGCGCGACCAACTGCGATGTGACGCAGATGACGTTCGCGCGACTCGCGCAGCCCTGGTATCCGCTGGACCGCGAGATGACCTGGCAGCCAGGGTAATCACGCAAGTTGACGTAAGGATTGGATATGGATTTCACAGACTTCGATTTCGCCTCGGCTGAACACATCGCAACGGCAACCATGCTGTGGAACGCAGCGTGCGGGCCCGAATTGAGCATCGCCGGGGCAACCATGCACTACAACACACGGCCCAACACGGGCGGTGTTCGGGCCGGCTGGTTGGCAGGGGTGGCCGGTCGCACAGCGGGTTTCGTACTGGCGAGCGCGCTGCCGGGCGAGCCGTCCGTCATGTCGCCCGACGCCGGCTGGATCGATGCCCTGGCCGTGACACCGGAGATGCAGCGGACGTTCGTGGGCTGCGGGCTGCTGCGTCGTGCAGAGGCCTGGCTGCGCGACCAGGGCTGCCGGTATGCAATCCCCGGTGGGAGCATCCGCCCGTTTGCCGCGGGCGTGCCGGTCGAATCGAGGGCAGAATCGTTCTTTGCGCGGTGCGGCTATGTGCCGAGGCCGCGCGGCGGTCGTTCGTGGGACATGGCCGCGGATGTCAGCACGTACGTCTCGCGCTACGCGGGGCGCATCCTGCCTGGGGAGCCGTGGGCGGCGCCTGCGCGGCCGGGCGACGAGGCTGCCCTGCTCACCTATCTGCGTCGCGAGTTCCCCGGTCGCTGGCGGTACGAGGCGGAGGAGTTCCTCGCGAACGGCGGCGCGATCACGGATTTCGTGCTGCTGTGGACATCGGGCGGCGTCGAAGGCTCCTGCCTGCTCACGTTCGAGGACTCCATCCGCCCGATGGATCGCTTCTTTCCCGCGCGGCTGCCGCGGCCCTGGGGTCAGCTCGGCTCCATCGGCATCAGCGAACGCCACCGCGGCAAGGGTTGGGGCGGGCTGCTGCTCGACACCGGGCTGTGCTACCTGCGTGATCGCGGGGTTGCCGGCTGCGTGATCGACTGGACCGGCCTGCTCGATTTCTACGGCAAGTTCGGCTTCCGGCCGTACCGCGAATACGCGATGCTGTCGAAGACGCTGGCGGATGAGTGACGGAATATTCTTCCCCTCTCCTGACCTAAGGCGAGCCTGCGAACCTTCGGTTCGCCCAGGCTCGCCTTAGGTCAGGAGAGGGGGCCAGGGGGTGAGGTCCCATGCCACACGACTTCTCCGCTGTTGATGCAGTAATCCGCGCCGCGCTGGAGCGGGTTTTCCCCGCGGCGCAGGTCGTCGTGTTGCGGGCAGGTCAGCGGCAGTTCGCTGCCGCCTATGGCTGGCTGGACCCGGAGACGCGGCTGCGGCCAGTCACCACGGATACGCTGTTCGACCTGGCCTCCGTCACCAAGCTGTTCACCGTGACCGCGTTCATGGCCCTCGTCGAGGCGGGCCGCGTGGGGCTGGACCAGCCAGTGCAGACCGTCCTGTCTGAGTTCAGCGGCCTGCGGCCCATCCAGCCGTACGAGGACCCGCTGGCGCCCGGCCAGTGGGTCAAAGTCGACGCAGAGACAATCGCAGGTACAGTTGACGCAGGCGCGGTCACGTTCCGCCACCTGCTCGCGCATACCTCCGGCCTGCCCGCATGGCGGCCCCTCTACCGCGAGCCGTCGCCCGACGCGGCCCGCCGCATGGCGCTGGGCACCTTCTTCTCCTACCCGGTGGGCAGCCGGACGGTCTACAGCGACATCGGCCTGATCCTGCTTGGCCTGAGCATCGAGCAACTGACCGGCTTGACACTGGAGCGGGCCATCGCGCGCCTGGTCTCCGAGCCGCTCGGCCTGCAGCACACGCGGTTCCTGCCCGTGGGCGGGACGGTCACGGTGCAGGCTGCGCCGACTGAGGAGTGCCGCTGGCGCGGGTGGCGGATTGTGGGTGAGGTGCACGACGAGAACGCGGCGGGGCTGGGCGGGGTCGCGGGCCATGCGGGGCTGTTCAGCACCGCCGGCGACGTGGCGCGGCTCGGCCAGATGTACCTCGACCGCGGGCGGCCCGTCCTGCAGCCGGCCACGGTCGAGGAGATGACGCGGCTGCAGGCGCAGGACGGCGATGTGCGCCGCGGGCTGGGGTTCGCGCTCTGGTCGCCGGACCCGGAGGCGAGCGGCCATGCGTTCGGCCCGGCCGCGTTCGGCCACACCGGCTTCACCGGCACTTCCCTGTGGATTGATCCCTCCCGTGAGCTGGTGGTGGCCGTGATGACGAACCGCGTCTACTACGGGCGCGACGCGGCGGGCATCCTGGCCTTTCGCGTGGACCTGCACCGCGCGATTGTGGAAGCTGCGGACCTGCGATGATCATTGTCGGGTTGATGTCGGGTACGTCGGCGGACGGGGTGGATGCGGCAGTCGTGCGCCTGGATGGTGCGCCGCCTGCGCTCGAATGGGAGCTGCTGGCGCACACCCATCGACCCCATCCGCCCGCGCTGCGCGATGAGATATTCGCCTGTTTCCGGCCGGAGACGGGCAATGTCGAGCGGTTGTGCGCGCTGAACTTCGGCCTGGGCCGCGCGTTTGCCGCGGCTGCGCTCGAAGCTATTGCCGCGGCGGGACTGACCCCGACGCAGGCCGACCTCATCGGCAGCCACGGCCAGACCGTCTGGCACATCCCGGACGGCCCCGCTGCATCCACGCTACAGATCGGTGAGGCTGCGGTCATTGCGGAGCTGACGGGCATCACGACGGTGAGCAATTTCCGCACGCGCGACATGGCCGCGGGCGGGCAGGGCGCGCCATTGGTCGCCCGCGTGGATGCGCTGTTGTTCGGCCATGTGCGGCTGCACCGCGCGCTGCAGAACATCGGCGGCATCGCGAACGTGACCTACGTGCCGGCAGGGAATGCAGAGGCTGCGTTCGCGTTCGACACCGGCCCCGGCAACATGCTGATCGACGACGCGGCTCAGCGCACGACCGGCGGTGCGCTGGATTATGACCGGGACGGCGTGCTGGCCGCAGCCGGTCGTGTCGATGAAGGCTGGCTGGCGGAGCTGCTGGCGCATGGCTACTTCCGCCGTCCGCCGCCCAAGACGACGGGCCGTGAGCTGTTCGGCCGGCAGTATGGCGCGGAGCTGTGGCCGCGCGGGCAGGCGCGCGGCCTACGTGGAGAGGACATCATCGCTACGCTGACCGCGCTGACCGCCCGTTCGATTGCCGCGGCCTACCGCGACTTTCTGCCCATCTTTCCCAACGAGGTCATCGTCAGCGGCGGCGGCGCGCGTAACCCGGTGCTGCTGAGGCAGCTTGCATTCGCGCTGGCAGAGGTCGCCGGTTCACAGCCTGCGCCGCGCGTAGTCGCGTCGGACGAGCTTGGCTTGCCCGTCGAGGCAAAGGAGGCCGTCGCGTTCGCGGTCCTCGCCTACGAAACGTGGCATGGACGCCCGGGCAACCTGCCCGCGGCGACGGGCGCGCGGCGGCCGGTCGTCCTCGGCAGCATCACGCCGGGGTAAGGTCAAACAGCTTCCGACGCTTTGCGTCTTTGCGTGAGCCTCTTTGGAACCAGATATGAATGATCGATCCTCTCTTATCATCGGCATCGACGGCGGCGGCAGCAAGACGTTGGCGCTGCTGGCGGATGCGCGCGGCGCAATTCTGGGTCGCGGCTACGGCGGCTGCGCGAACTACCAGAGCGTCGGCTTCCCCGCGGCCGCGCAGGCTTTGTCTGACGCGATTGCCGCGGCCTTTGCCGACGCCGGCGCGCCCGTGCAGCCTGTCGCGGCCCTGTGCATGGGCATCGCCGGGTCGGATCGGCCCGAGGACCAGGTGCTCTACGGGGCTTGGGCGGCCGCGGCGTGGCCCGGGGTGCCGGTTAGCGTGGTGAACGATGCGCAGCTGGTGCTGGCCGCGGGCACGCCTGACGGCACGGGCGTCGCGCTGATCGCGGGGACCGGCTCGATCGTCTACGGGCAGGCGCCGGATGGCCGGCTGGCGCGGGCGGGCGGCTGGGGTCACGTCATGGGCGACGAGGGCAGCGGGTACGCGGTGGGACAGGCTGCGCTGCAGGCGGTCATGCGCGCGTTCGACGGGCGGGAGCGTCCGACTCGCCTGACGGAGGCCGTGCTGTGCCATTGGGAACTCGTCGCGCCGCCCGACTTGGTAGGGCAGGTGTATCGCACGGGGATAGGGCCGGCGGAGGTCGCCAGCCTCGCGCCACTCGTCCATGTTGCGGCGGAGCAGGGGGACGCGGTCGCGCTCGACATCCTGGCGGAGGCGGGCCGCGAGCTGGCCCTGGCGGTCGCGGCGGTCGTGGAGCAATTGGGGTTAGGTCAATGCTCGTCCACAGGCGGGGTCGCGTGCGGGCTGGCCGGCGGGCTGATCGTCAACAGTCCGTGGTTACGCGCCGCCTTCCTCGACAGTGTAGCCGAGCACGGCGTGTGTCTTAACCCCATCACGCTCGTCACCGAACCCGCGCAGGGCGCAGTGCGGCTGGCACAAAGAATGCTGGGAAAGAAGTAATTAGCAATGAGTAACGAGTAAAGGGTGAGAAAAACATCTTCGTCTTTACTCGTTACTCATCACTCGTTAGCTCTACAGCGCCTTCAGCAGAATCTCCGTCAGTTCCTCCCGCGTCAGCACGATCGGGTTGGCCTTCGTGCTCGACGCAACCAGCGTCTTCTCCACGAGCGCAGGCACGTCTTCCACCCGTACGCCGTACGCACCGAGCGCCGGGATGCGCAACTGCGCGGTCAGCGCCTGCACCCAGCGGATGCCATCCGCTGCGCGTGCAGACGGGTCGCCGGTCAGGATGCGCGCGATCTCATCGTAGCGGTGCAGGGTAGGGCTGTCGGGCGCGCGCTCGGTCAGCGCACGGATGTTCGCGGCCATGACGTGCGGCAGGAAGGCTGCGCAGACCGCGCCGTGCGGCGCGGGGAACATCCCGCCGACCGGCCCGGCAAAGCCGTGCGCGGCGCCCAGGCCTGCGTTCGCCAGCGCCAGGCCCCCGAGTAGACTCGCCAGCGCCATATCGGTGCGTGCTGCCACGTTCGCGCCGTTCTCACAGGCCGGGAGCAGCGAGCGCGCGATACGGCCCATACCCTCCCGGCAGAAGCCGTCGGTCAGCGGGTTGGCCCGCACCGACGTGAATGGTTCGATGAGCTGCGTCAGTGCGTCGAGTCCGGTGCTCGCCGTGACCTCGGGCGGCAGGCTGTAGGTCAGCTCCGGGTCCACCAGCGCGAGCCGCGGGAGCATGCTCGGGCTGCGCAAACTGGCCTTGATCTGGTGTTTTGTTGCTGCAAGGACCGCATTGCGCGTCACCTCTGCGCCCGTGCCCGCAGTCGTCGGGATGGCAACAATAGCCAGCGCGGGCCTGGTGAGCGGCTGGCCGCGGCCCACCACCTCCAGGTAATCCAGCGGGTCGCCGCCGTTCGTGCTGAGGACTGCAATGGCCTTGGCCGCGTCAATCGCGCTGCCTCCGCCGAAACCAATCACTACATCGCAGCTTTGTGCCGCCACCAACTCCGCACCCGCGCGGACTTCGTCCGTCGTCGGCTCGTTGGGGATGGAGAAGGTCGTGTGCGCCACCCCAGCCGCGTCCAGCACCGCGCGGAGCGGGTCGGCGCGCGATTGGTCCTCGCCAGTGACGAGGAGCGCGGTCCGGCCCAACTCCGCGATGGGCGGCCCGGCCTGGGCCAGCGTGGCAGGACCAAAGATGATGCGCTGTGCTGTGGCAAACTCGAAGCGCATGGCGGCTAACCCTCTCCTGTCAACGTTGAGAAGTGGACATACGTGAAGCATTCGGGCCGGTGCGTGTCGTACTGGCCGTGCTTGTTCCATGACCAGGCCGGGTGCGGCTGAACCTCGATGCCGCTGGGCGTGAGCCGCTCGAACCGTCCGAAGTAGAGCCGCCATGTATCACCGTCGCGCGGGGGCAGCGGCCTGCCATCGGCCAGCCAGGTCATGCCCGCCCACGGGAAGGCCAGCTCGACCGTCCACCCGCGGCTGACGGTGTGGCGGTCGTTCAGCACGCCGTCCACGTGCACCGCGGTCTTGAGGCCGGGGAAGTCCCAGTCGAGGAAGGCCCAGCGCAGCCCGCGCGGGTGCGTCCCGCGCCAGAAGGTGCGGCCCTGGCGGTCATAGTCCCCGCCGAAGGTCAGGCCCTTGCGCTCCAGCACGTCGAACTCGGGCACCTCGAACCGGCTGCCGTGCGTGTACGCGTCGTGCCAGATGAAGAACACCTCGTAGACCGTGCCCGCGGCGTTGATCTCGAATTCGTAGTAGCAGTCGCCGCCGTCGATGAACACCTCGACATCGTTCTCCACGAACACGATGCTGTCCCGCTCGGTCTGGTACGCTTCCGGAAATGGCTCCTCGATGGAGAAGCTGATGTACAGGTTCTCATCGTCCCACAACGCCGCCGCCCGCGTGTCGAAATAGCCCGGCTCGCCGGTCGTCATGTCCACGAAGCGCGGGGACCTGGGTGCAGCGGTCCAGGCCGCCTCGTCCAGCAGGCCGTCCACAGTGATCGGCCCGCTGGCGCGGTAGCAGGTATAGTGTGCGATGTCAGCTTCCGTGCAGCCAGACGGCTCAAGGGTCATATGCGATGCTCCTTAGCTCAGCTTTGGCACGCGCCAGTTCTCGCGCCAGATGGAATCCTCCGGCGGCGGGTCGCCGGTCCAGAGGTCCTGCATGGTGCGGAACGATGGCAGCGCCGGGCGGATGACCGTGTTCCAGAGATGCTCGGTCTGCTCATAGGTGCGCAGTTGGACAGCGGGCCGGGCCGCGTCGTACGCGGCCAGCAGTTCACCGGCCTTCACGGCCAGCCAGCGCACCTCATCCGCAACCATGCGCTCGCCGGTCAGCCGGTTGGCCTGGTATGCGTTGCGGCCCATGGCGAAGTGTGCCGCGTCGCCCGGCTCCGCAGGCATGCGCGAAACGTCCACGCACTCCGGCTCCAGCGCCCACAGGAGCGACGTTTCGACCTTGCCCGCGTGGTCGCCGCCGCTGTGACCGTCTTTGTCGAAGCCGGGCATGTTGGCCTCGAAGTCGGGCAGGGCATACATGCGCATGGCGATGTGCGGCTGCACCAGATCCACAAGACGGTTCAGGTCCTCCCAGTTCGGCCCGTAGTGACCGGTCAGCAGGATCGCGGCGTGAAAGCCGATCACGTCCGCGGCCCGGATGTGATAGAGGACGTTCTTGAAGTGCACCCACGGCGGGACGCATGTCAGCCAGGCGCGCTCGACCTCCCCGACGTAGCGCGCGGACCAGGCCGCGTAGCCCCCCAGCCCGTGGATGTGCCAGTAGTCGACCGGCGCGACGATGCCGCCGTGCCTCTGCGCGGCGCGGCAGGCGATGGCGTGCGCCTTGAGCGCATCCAGCCCCACTGCATTCTGCGGACCGTGCGGCTCGCACAGGCCGTAGGGCAGGTAGACGAGCGGGCAGGCGGCAAAGGCGGTCTCCAGCTCGTCGGGGAACATCCGCTCCCAGCGGACCTCGCGGTGCGCAGGGCTGGCGCTCATTGCCTCACCATCCTTCATCAGCGGGGAAGACGTTGGCATACTTCGTGCTGCTGCGCGGCTCGGCCATCATGTCCGCCACGACGTCGCGCCACCGAGCGTAGTGCTCGGTTGCCTTGTGTGCGACAGTTGCTTCCTGCGAGCGATAGACCTCCACCAGCACGAAACGGGTCGGGTCGTCGGCCTGCTGGATGACGTCGAAGCGCGCGATGCCTGGCTCCTGAATGCTCTGGCTGGCGTTGGCGATGCTCGCCGCCTTGAAGGCATCCACGAACTCCGGCTTAACATGCACGTATACGAAGACTACCAACATGAGGGGACTCCTTTCTGAGCGGGAATTTAGCCGCGCGGCCATCCACGAATACGCGAATGGCGAAGCGAATAAGCGGATGCCACACTGCCTCGATTCGTTTATTCGTATCCTGATTCGCTGATGGCCGCGACTTAACTCCCCATTCTATCGGTCATGTAGCGCGTGCCCAGGATGCCGAGGATCAGGCAGAAGGCCGCGGTGAATCCGAACATCGGGCGCAGGCCGAACGCGCCGGCCAAGATGCCGCTGAACCAGGGGCCGGCGAACATGCCGATGGCGTAGACTGCCTGGTGCAGCCCCATGGCGGTCGCGCGCTCCGGCCCGTCCACGAAGCGGATGCTCGATCCCATCAACACCGGGTAGCTGACGCCCGTCGCTGCGCCGATGAGCACCTGTATAGCGTACAGCCAGCCCACCGACGGTGCGATGACCAGCCCGGCGATGGCGATGCCGAGCAGCGTGAAGGTGTAGGTGACGATGCGCCGGGGCGGGAAGCGCCGCGACAGCGCGGTGACGCTGAGGTTGCCCGCGGTGTAGAAGGCCAGGCTGATGGTGGAGAGCAGGCTCAACGTAACGTCCGTCGCGCCGAGGTTGCGCGCCAGGATCGGGATGAAGCCGAAGCTGGTCGCCCACGCGCCGTACTGGCTCAGTGCGGAGAGCAGCGCCGGCAGTAGCACGTCGCTGCGCCGCACGAGATGGCCGAGGCTGGCGAGCGACGGTTGCTTGCGCGGCTGCGGGTCCTCGCGGACGGGCAGCAGCAGGAGGATGGCGGCCGCGGCCACGCCGGCCGCAACGGTGAAGGCAAGCCCGTAGCCGCCCTGCGCGTTGAGCGTGCCGTTCAGCCCGGTCGCGGTCATGCGGCCCACGGAGCTGGCAACCGTGAGGATCGCGCTCGCCATGACGGCTTCTTCCGGCTTGAACAGCGCGCTGAAGATGACGACCATCGGCACCCAGGCGGCGGCAGCGAAGCCCGTCAACCCGCGGCCGATGGCGAGGCCGGGGATCGTCGTGCTGGACGCCATCACCCACGCGCCCAGCGCGGCCATGACCAGCCCGCCGAGGATGAAGGGTTTGCGCCGGCCAACGAGGTCCGCGACGAGGCCGAGCGGGAAGCGCAGGACCGCCTGCCACAAGCCGTACATCGAGAGCACCGTGCCGACCGCGGCGAGGTTGCCGGTCACCCCGGTGACGTAGGGCGGCAGCGTGGGAACGTAGAAGTAGAGCGAGGCCCAGAACAGAAAGGCGGCGATGACATACAGGATGACGCGCACATTGCGGCTGAAGGCGAGCGCGGGGGTCCGTGTCGGGTGCGAGATAGGTTGAGTCAATGCGGTTTCCTTGGGCGAAGTTGGTGCAGTTGATCGTGGATGGTCGTTACGACAGCCGCAGTATAGCCCGCGCCGCGCGGCGTGTCAACCCCGGTTGCAGCGACGGGGTGAAGAGGTGAGCAGGGGAACAGGCGAACAGGTGATGTCGGAGTCGAGGCTTCAGCCGGAGGCCGTGCCTGCGTGCGTATACCACCTAACCGGCTGAAGCCTCGATTCCAATCACGTGCGTCTGCGCACGCAGGCACGTGGCTTCATGTCTGAGCAAGGGGCGTGATGCTCTCCGCCTGGAGCCAGTGGCCGCCCCATTCGTCGGCGGCCAGGCGGCCAGCCACAAGCAGCGGTTGCCACGGAGCCGGGGCGCGGCTGCCCTTGCCTGCGCGCACCTGGATGAAGGTGTCGCCGTCGCCCAGGAAGAAGCCCGGCCCACCCGTCCAGCCGGGGAGCCGCACGCCCACGACGGTCACACTTGGCTGCGCGACATAGGGGAGGCGGCGCAGCGGCACAAGCCCGTTTGGTTGGTCTGTCAACATGGCGAGCGGATGCACGCTCACCGGCCAGCCCAACAGCTCTTGCTCCCAGGCCAGGCGGTCCGCGGCGGACTCCGCCGGCATCTCGGGCAGGCCGAAGTCGAACGCGAGCTGCCGTGCATCGCCTCCGCGACGTACTTCCTCAACCTCAGCGCGCAGGCCGGCGCGGCTCGGCCCCAGGCCATCCAGCGCGCCGCAGCGCACCAGGTGGTCCGCTTCCTTCGGCTGGAGCTCCACCCGCGCCAGCAGGTCGCGCACGCTGTCGAAGGGGCCGGCCTTCCGCGCCTCGCAGATGGCCGCAACACTGCTCTGGCGCAGGTCGCGCACCTGGCCCAGTCCCATGTACAGGACAGGGCCGGCTGGGTCGCGGACCAGGGTGAAGGCCGCACCGCTGTGGTTGACATGGGGCGGGCGCACGCGGATGCCCAGGCGCACGGCCTCCGCTGCGTAGATGACCGGATGGTGAAAGCCCCCGTAGTCTGCGAGCCGCGCGGAGAGGAACTCCGCGGGATAGTGCGCCTTCAGATAGGCGGAACGGTAGCTGACGTCCGCGTACGCGGTCGCATGGCCCTGGTTGAAGCCGTAGCCTGCGAAGGGGATGATCTGTTCCCACAGCTTGCGCGCCTGTGTCTCGGTGAAGCCCGGCCCCGCGGGCGGCGGCCGCATGCAGCCGGCGACGAACTGCTCCTGCACCGCGGCCATCTCCGCCTGCCCGAAATGGCTCATCCCGCGGCGAATCTGGTCGGCCTGGGCCCAGCTCAGTCCCGCAACCTCTGTCGCAATCCGCAGCACCTGTTCCTGGAAGATGAGCACCCCTTTGGTGACGCCGAGGATGGGCTTGAGCGCGGGGTGCAGGTAGGTGACGGCCTCCTTGCCGAGATATCGCCGGACGAAGGTGTCGGCCATGCCGCCCATGGCGGGGCCGGGCTTGAAGAACGCGTTGGCGATCGCAAGGTCACGTACAGAGCGCGCTTTGAGCCTGCGGAGGGTCCGTTGAGCGCCGTCGGACTCGCACTGGAACACGCCGATGGTCTCCCCCCGCTCGATCAGGTCGCCGGTCGCCGTGTCGTTCAGCGGGATCGAGTCCAGCCGGAAGCCGGGGTCGCGGCCCGCGCGCACCAGGGCCGCGGCGTCGGCCAGCACGGTCAGCGCGCGGATGCCGAGCAGGTCCATCTTGGGCAGGCCGATGGCCTCGACGTCCGCGTGCTCGAACTGGGTGATGAGGAACCCCTTCGGCGCCCACTGCACGGGCACGACATCGGTCAGCGGGCCGGGCGTGACAACCGTGCCGCCCGGGTGGACGCTCAGGTGGTCCGGCTGGCCGACCAGCGCCGCAGCCGCGACCACGACCTCGCGCAGGGGGGCCAGCGGGATATCCTTCAGCACATCTTCCATCGTGCGGCGGTCGCGGCGTCGTGGGTCGGGGTGCCACCCGTGCGGCATCAGCGCGACCAGCCGGTCGATTTCATCTTCGCTCAGTCCGTAGGCCTTGCCGGTCTCGCGGACGGCCGACTGGGGCCGCATGGTGCTGACCGTGCCGACCAGCGCCATGCGGTCTGCACCGAACGTCTCGCGCAGGTGGGTCAGCACCTCGTCGCGGCGGCGGCTGCAAAAGTCCAGGTCGATGTCGGGCGGGTTGGCGCGCGCCGGGTTCAGAAAGCGCTCGAACAGCAGGTCGTGTTCCAGGGGGTCAACCGTCGTGATGCCCGTACAGTAGGCGACCAGCGAGTTCGCGACGCTGCCGCGCGTGCTGACCGGGATGTCATGCTCGCGGGCGAAGCGGACAATGTCGGAGACGATAAGGAAAAGCGGCGCGTAGCCGTGGGAGGCGATGGCGGCAAGCTCCTGTTCCAGCCGGGCGTGTGCAGCCGACTGCGCCTCCTTGGCCGGATACCGCGCCGCGAGTCCCTCGCCTGCGCGGGCAGCCAGCGCAGCGTCGGGCGACTGGCCGGATGGCAGCGCCAGGCTGGGCCAGATAGGCCGGCCATCCGGCAGCACCTCGCCGCAACGCGCGGCGATCTCCCCGGTCCGGTCCACCGCGTCGGGATAGGCCGCGAAACGCTCGCGCACCTCCCCGGCAGAGAGCCAGCAGGGGGCCGGCGGCTCAGGGGCATCTGCACGCGGGGCCGGCAGCAGCCGGTTCTCGCGGATGGCTGCGAGCAGCGCCAGCTTCGGCCCTTCATCCGCAGCCAGGCAGTAGACCGGCTGCACCGCGACCGGTGGCAGACCCAGGCGACGGCCCAGCGCGACGACCTCTGCCGCGACCCGTTCATCGCCCGGCTCGTGCAGCTCCAGAGCCAGGTAGGCGCGGTCATCGAAGATGCCGGCCAGCCTTCCGGCATACCGCTGCGCCGCGGTGAGGTCGCCCGCAGCCAGAAAGCGTGCAATCCAGCCCGCACGTCCGCCGCTCAGGCAGAGCAGCCCCTCGTTGTGTGCGGCAATGTCGTCCCAGGCCAGGCCCTGCGCAGCCAGGAGCGCCCGGTCCGGGCTGCCCTGGATGCGCGAGGAGAGGCGGCACAGCGAGCGGTAGCCCGCGGGGTTCAGGGCGAGCAGCACGAGCTGACCCGGTCCGGCGGCCTCCACGCCCGGCGCGTCCGTCCACTCCGGCGGTGAGGCGACGGTCAGCGTCATACCGATAACCGGCTGGACGTTGCGCAGGCGGCATGCGCGTGCGAACGCGACCGCCCCGTAGAGTGCGTTCGTGTCGGCCAGCGCGAGGTGGGTCATGCCGTCCGCCGCGGCGCGGTCGGCCAGTTGGGTTACAGAGGGGGTCGCGGCCAGGAGCGTGAAGTGCGAGTGCGTTTCGAGATGGGTAAACGTCATAGGCTCCCGGCCGTGTCATGTCAGGTGCGGAACTGGTCCATGTAGTCCCGTATCTGAGGCAGCGCCACCAGGCGGTCGTGGAAGAAGTTGTTGACGATGTTGGCAAGCTGCTGGCGGGCAGCTTCCGCCTCCCAGGTGAGCGCCTCGCCTGCCTGCTGGCGGCCGATCAGGTCACGGATCGTCAACAGGCGGCGCACCAGCTCGTTCTCCGGGTCGCCCTCGAGGGTGCGGACCACCGTCAGGATCAACTGGTCGGTCTGGGCTTCGATCTGCGCGATCGGAATGCTCCCGGCGTCATCCGTGCTCGTGTCGTCCAGCGTGCGGATCAGCGACCAGACCTGGTAAAGCAGGGAAGCCGGCTCATCGAAGAGCTCACGGATAAACGCGGCCTCTGCATAGCGCCCGGTCAGCCGGAAGATATTATACATCCGCTTGGCGGCCTTGCCGTAATTCAGGTCTTTGGTCAGGTACTTGCGGACCTCGCGCTCCAGGGCTTCGACATAATCATCCAGCGCATCTGCGGAAACGTGACGGCTGAGCTTGGTGAAGATGGGAATCGAATCGGCTTCCAGGTAGACCTCCTGGAAGTAGGGGTCGAGATGGCCGTCGAGCGGTTGGATGCTGCCGTCGGGCGCTTCCCAGGTCACATCGAGCATGTTGCTGGCGTTGGCGAGTCGCCGGCGTACCGAGTCGAAGACCACCCAGTCCAGCTTGCACCAGCCCGGATCTGCCGCAGCATCTTCCCAACGGATGATAACGCGCGCGCCGTTCAGCCGCACGCCCTCGATCTGGCCGCTTTCGATCTGGTCCGGCTGCCAGGCGATCGGTGCGCCCGCCTTGTAGCGCCGCCCCTCGACGATGACGTCCAGCGGGTAGGAGCCGAACTTGACCTCGATGAGTTGGGCGCCGGGGACACGGCGTGTGGTGAGCGCCTTGTCGCGCATCAGTCGCGCCAGCGTGGCACAGGCCTCGGCGCGCGTCGCAGCATGGATATTGACCCGCTCGAAGTAATCGCAGTCGCCCGGATAGCTCTGCACCTTCGACTGGGCCGCCGAGCCGGACAGCGCCAGCGCGGTCTCGACTCCCGGTTCATCCTTGAACTCGACCAGGCGGCCCACTTCCCGGAAGTAGGCCAGCTGTTCCTCGCTGAAGTCCAGCATGACGACGCGGTGGCCGAACACGCCGGTGCGTTCATTCACCTGAACCTGATCCTGGCTCTGCGTCGCGGCAATGGCTGTGAGCCATTGCAGCGCCTCCTCGCGGTCGAGTTCGACGCCCATCTGTTGGGCCGCCTCCAGGATGGTCTGGAGTTGCTGTTCTGCGGGCGAGATCGTTTCGGTCATGGGGCCTCCGGGTTTGGGAATGCAACGCGACTCAGCTTAGGCGGTTGTCACCCGGAGGTCTGTAATGGAATTTGCAAACGTCGCGCCTGTGATGATATGCACAGTGCTAAGGAATTGCCTGCGCCGAGTAATCGTCGATGCAGAAGGGGCGTGCGGGGTCATCTGTCGCCACAAGGTAGTAGAGGTAGCTCTCGCGCGAACCCGTCTGCTGCCCGCTCGCACTCGTGTAGGTCCACCTCTCGACCTGTTCCAGCACCCAACGCGCGTCGAGGTCCTGGATGGCCGGCTGGATGTCGGTGATCTCATACGCGGCACTCACCGGACGGTCGGCGCGGGCAGCGGTGCGGATCAGGAAGGCGCTGATCTTGCGCCACGCGTTCTCGCCGCAGAAATAGACCTGCAGCGGCTCGCGCGGGGCATCCGGGTTTTCGAGCAGTGCGACGAGCAGGTCGTTCGCCGCGACCATCACCTCGTCGATCTGCGCGGCGGGATCCGGCGGAAGCTCTGTCGCCGTCGCTGTCGCAGTTGCGGTCGCAGTTGCGGTCGCAGTTGGCGCGGCTGAAGGCTCGGTCGTCGGTGTGGCTGTCGGCGGCACCGGGGTGTTCGTGGATGTGGCAGTCGCCGGTGGAGTCGGGGAGGGGGTGGCGGTAGGCGCGTCTGCCGGCGCAGCGGTGTGGGCTAGCGTCGGGCCGGCGGTGACAGCCGCGGCAGGTGCGGTCAGCGTGGGAGTGGCACGGGGCGGGGTTGTCGTGGCGGTGGCGGTGACCGGTGTCGCGGCCTGCGCGACCGGCGTCCCGGCCGGCGGGAGCGTGTGGCCCGTTGCAGCCCACGCGGCGGCGCCGACCAGTGTCAGCAGCATCGCGCCGGCGAACGCGGCGGCTACCTGCCACGCGGTGCGGCTCTGTCCCAGGCGCGACAGGAACTCGCGCGCTGTCATTTGCTCCTGGAACGCGGCATAGGCCAGCGGCGCAGAGGCCAGCAGCGCGGCGAAGGCCAGCCCTACCGGCAGGCAAAGTCGTATATCCGGACGACCCTGGCTCAGGATGCCATATGCCGCGGACAGGAGGACCAGCCCGGCCAGGATAACGAGAGTAAGCAACACGCCGCGCAGCGGGTCACCGGGGACGCGGGACTTTGGCGGTGGAAGCATGGGCAACTCCTGTCAGGCGCATGGATTTGCCGCACGCGCCATGCGGCATGGTGATTATAATGTTGTACGCTTTATCGGGCAACTGGGGTGACTATACCCGCCCCTCCCACAGCAGCCGCATCTCCTCACAGGTGGCGAGCAGCTCGTCCAGTGGGCCCTGCGCCTCCACCCGGCCATCCTTGAGCACGATGATGTGGTCTGCGCGGCGGAGCGCGGTCTGCCGGTGCGAGACGACCAGGCAGGTAGGCCGCTCCCTGCCCAGCGCGGCCAGTTGGTCCCACAGCAGTTGCTCAGTCTCCACATCCAGCGCGCTCGACAGGTCGTCGAACACGAGCAACTCCGGCCCGCGGACGAACATGCGCGCGGCCGCGGTGCGCTGGATCTGTCCGCCGGAGAGCCGCAGCCCGCGCGGCCCGACGAGCGTATCCAACCCCCGCTCCATCGCCTGCACGTCGCGCTCCAGGACCGCGGCGTGCAGCGCGGCCGGCAGGTCCACCCGTTGCTCCGGCAGGCCGAGCAGGATGTTGTTGCGCACCGTGTCGCTGAACAGCCGCGGGACCTGTCCGGTGTACGCGGCGCGCGGGGGCACGAAGAAGGTATCGCGGTCGCGCACAACCCTGCCGTTCCAGCACACCTGCCCTTCGCTGCCGGGCAGCAGCCCCAGCAGTGCTTTGAGCAGGGTAGTCTTGCCGGACCCGATGCGGCCGGTGATGACGGTGAACGACCCGCGCGGTATTTCGAACAACACATCCGTGACCCCATGTACCGCGTTGTTCACGATGGGTGCGGCGCCCGAGCCGTCGTTTGCATCGGTCGCAGGGACCTCCGCAGACCGTTCATACTGGTAGCCCAGGCCCTCGACCGTCAGCCGCTCCAGCCGGTCCGCTGTCGACTTCTCGGCAAACGGCAGCTCCGGGAAGCGGCCATCCATGTACACCGGGTGGTGGACGACCGGCCCGCCGACCGGCGCGCCCTGCATCATTTGCTCCATGCGCACGAGCGACACGCCGGTCTGCCGGTAGGTGGTGATGAGCCAGCCGGTCATGCGGATGAACTCGCCCAGCGGCCACAGGTATGCGGCGAAGAGCGCGAAATCCCCCACGGTGAACTCACCACTGTACAGGCGCGTCGCCGCAAAGAGCAGGATGAGCCCCATGCTGATGTCCGTGCTGCCGTAGCTCAACGCATTGACGGCCTGCGAGAGCATCTTGTCCCGGATCATCGTCTGCTTGCGCCGGTCATTCACCGTGCGGAAGTGGCCGATGAGCCGCTCCTCGGCATTTGCCACTTTGATGGCCTGCGTCCCGTTGAACATATCGGCAATCAGCCCCGTCACCTGGCTGGTCGCCTCGCGGCCCGCCTTGCGATACCGCTCGACGCGCGGCCCGAGCAGTTGTGCAACGATGATGATGGCCGCAAGCGGCAGGAACGTGCCCAACGTGACGGTCACGTTGATGCGCAGCATGATGAAGAGTGAAATGGCCGCGCTGATTGCCAGCCCGCTGGCATCCTCGATCAACGTCGCCGCGTCGACCATCTGGTTGGTGTCATCCCGGAAGGTGCTGACGACTTCGCCCGGCGACATGACCTTGCCATCGGCTCCACGCGGCAGCGGCCGGCTGCCCGGCATCTGAAGGATGCGGGCCAGCATGTTGCGAATCAGGAGCGCCATGCTGCGGTAACGCCAGCCGATGTTGAAGTAGTTGGCGCCCGCGAGTGCGAGGGTGGCAATGAACGCGTACCCGAGCTGCAAGCCGACGACCTGGCCGACGGGCAGGCCCTTGGCGCCGCCCGAAGTCAGGTAGTCGAAGAAGGCCTGCAGGATAAGGCCCAGGACCGTGTACGACAGCCAGAAGACGCTGGCTGTGGCAGTGTCTGCGAGGAACAGCCACGGGCTGTACCGGATCAGGCGCCAGAGGTAACGGTACGTCTTCACGCCATCACCTCTTCAAGCCCGGTACGCAGGAGCTGCGAGAAGCGAGAAGCGGCGTCGGCTGCGAGATCGGCGCGTGCGCCGTACTCGATGATGCGTCCCTCATCCAGGATCATGATCTCGTCGGCGCGCTGCACCGTGCCGAGCCGATGCGCGATGATGATGCCGGTCCGACCCGCCATCAGCCGGTCCACCGCGTGTTCGATGCGCGCCTCGGTGGCGGGGTCCAGCCGTGAGGATGCCTCATCGAGGATGACGACGCCGGGATCGGCCAGGAAGATGCGGGCGAAGGCCAGCAATTGCGCCTCGCCTGCTGACAGCCCGCCCCCGCTTTCCAGCACTGTGTCGAGGCCCCGGGGTAAGCCGGCCAGCCAGCCATCCAGCCCGACCTCGCGCACGACGGCCAGCACCCGTTCGTCGGGTACGGTGTCGTCAAACAGCGTGAGGTTCTGGCGCACGGTCGCGCGGAAGAGCTGCACCTCCTGCGTGACCATGCCGATGCGGTCGCGCAGCTCGGTCTGCCGCGCGCGGCGGATGTCCTCAGCGTCGAGCCGGATTGTGCCGCCGGAAGGGTCGTAAAAGCGAAAGAGCAGCCGGGTGAGCGTGGACTTCCCGCTGCCGGTCCGTCCGAGCAGGCCGAGCACCGTGCCCGGTTGCAGCCGGAACGTGATATCCTTCAGCACCCGGCTGGCGGGGTCATCCGCATAGTGGAAGCTGACGTCCTCGAACGCGACGGCCAGTGGCCCGGCCGGGAAGGTGACGCCGGGGCCATCGTGGATCGTCGGCTGGATGCCGCGCAGCTCGGTGATACGGACGATGCTGGCGGTTGCACGCTGGAGCTCCTGCACCTGATCGAGGATGCCCCAGAGCGGACCCTTGACGAGGTCGATGTAGTAGAAGATGACGAACAGCGCGCCGATGGTCAGGCTGCCATCGCTGAAGAGCGTGTTGCCGATCAGGTGCGCAGCCACGTAGGCGAGCGCAAAGACGTTGATAGGCAGAGTGAAGATCCACACCTGCACGCGCATCGCCGCGATGACCCGCAGCCACCGCTCCCGCAGCCACATATACAGCCGGCGCAGGATGTACGGCTCCGCGCCGCTCGAACGGATCTCCTCCGTGCCGTTGAGCCATTCTTCGATCGAGCCGAAAAGTTGGGCTTCCGTCTCGCGCAGCCGCTCCCAGCGCGGGATGACGCGCGAGTTCAGCCAGTTCAGCGCGAGGAGGCCGGCCAGCGTCGCCCCTGTGATGGCGAGGCCGAGCCGCCAGTCCTGGAGCAGCAGCAGAACAAGGACGCCTGCCACCAGGAGCAGGTTGCCGAACAGGTTCACGACCAACTGCGAGAAGAAGTTGGCGAGCTGGTTGACGTCGCCGTCGACCCGCTCGATGAGTTCGCCGGGCTTGTACTGCTTGTGGAACGACATGTCCAGCTTGAGGCAGTGGAGCGCCAGGTCAGCGCGCAGGGCATTGGTCGCGGTCCAGGCGACGTTCTCGCTGGCATAAGTGGCCGCGACGACCACGATCTGCCGTACGATCGCCACGGCCATGAACAATGCGGCCGCGCTGAAGAGCCGCTCGATGCCGGTCTGTGCCTCGGCGCTGTCAAGAAAGTAGCGGACAATCTGCGGGTTGGCCAGCCGGAGGGCGATGCTGGCAAGCAGAAGGACACCCAGCAACAGGGCACGCGGCATCTGCGGCTGCAGGTAGTCGCGCAGCAGCCGCGCATAGGCGCGGATCGGGATCGCGTTTGCTCGTTCCACTCGTTGTTCTCACCAGGGCAACTACTCAGGAATTCCGAGCAGAGTGCCACATTAAAGCTTGGAGTCGAGGCTTTAGCCGGTAAGGCCGACGCGTGCGCACACAGCCAAACCGGCTAAAGCCTCGACTCCAGCCATCTGGAATCGCTGGCGGCGACTGCGGTTGCCCTACTCCAGGATCATTTTGTGCAGATCGGCCTCCGCCTGGGCGATCTTCGACTGGTAGACGCCCAGTTGCCTCTCGAAGGATGACCCGGGGTGGCTGGCATTGTATCCCGCGACCATTTGATTCAGCCAATCCTGCATGACGGCTGGATCGGCCGGCCGGTATTGCCCGGTGAACGTGATCTGGTCGAGGGGCAGCTTCGGCGGCATGGGCGGATAGCCGCCGCGCGGGTAGCCGAGGACGATGGTCATCAGCGGCACGATGTGATCGGGCAGCGCGAGCGTCTCGCGCAGGTAGCCTGCATCGAGGAAGCCGCTGCGCCCCGTCTCCGATAGCATCACCGAAGATACCCCCAGCGCCTCTGCTGCGACGTTGAGCGCCATCGCGGCCAGCGATGCGTTCATCACCGCAACGGTGTATTCCACCAGTGGGCTGGCGGGAAAGACATCGAGCACGGACCGGGCACGGTGCGTGTCGGCCAGGACGATGACCGCACGCGCCGCGCGAAACGGGATGGGACGGTCGAAGGTCGCGCGCCACTCGTCCGCGGTGAAAACGGCGAAGCTCCACGTCTGGAGGTTGACGGTGGACGGCGCGAGCCGCGCGGCTTCCATGACCGCGGCAAACACATCATCCGGGATGGGGCGATCCGTGAAGCTGCGCACGCTCCGACGATGGAGCAGCGTGTGCAGCAGCGCGTTGTCCGCCAATGAGGGCGGCGGCTGGGGCCGCCCTCGCAGGATGCGGACGAGGCTGCGTATGAAGACCGGTGGCGTCAGGCGAACCAGCCCGGCCATCAGTTGTGCCTCTGTTCCTGCTGCTCGCGCTCCGTCACCGACAGGAAGCCGCCAAAGAGCCGGTACTCGTCCATGCGGCAGGAGTTGATGAACTTGCCATCGTAGATGGTGATGTCGGGGCAGCTATCGCACATATCCGCGCGGCCGTCGCCCTGCAGGTCCGGCGCCTGAATGATGCCCACGCTCTGCACGTACACGGGCCGGAACAGCTGCGCCGGATGCCGCAGGAGGTCGCCCATGCGCTTGCCCAGCGCGCGGCGCATGTGCGGGTCCCACGGGGCCATCAGGAAGGGCAGCCCGCCCACCTTCGCCTCGCCCAGATAGGCCAGGTAGGTGCCCTTTAGCATGTGATGGCCCGCCTGTGCCACCTCCATCGTCTGCTTGCCGATCGCGCCGTAGACCTGTCGCTTCGAGCCGACGACCGCGCCGGCCAGCCACTTGAACGAGTCGTGGCGCACTGTCCCGCCCAGGTAACCGGACGCGTCGTATTCCGGGCAGGCGTCCTGCAGCAGCTCGTAGACCTCCGGCGACGTGACAAAGTGCTCGTCGAAATGGTCGCGCACGTAGCTGAGCTTGGTCAGGTCCACCTGCCGGTCCGACGCATCGGAGGCGACGTGCTCATCCAATGACGCGGTCCGGTACGTTATGAACACTAGCCCCTGGACCCGGTCGATATTGGCCTGGCCCCAGCGCAGCACGTCGGGGATTTCGTGGAAGGTCGAGGGATACACGGTCGAGTTGAAAATGAGGTAGAGCCCCTTCTCAGCCGCAATCATGTCGGCATAGTGCTGGCGCAGCTCGTTGAGCTCAGCCTCGTTCTTGCCCTGCCACTTCGGCCGCGCCTGGTGGCTGTCGATGTGGATGGTGAAGCCGGCCAGCCCGGCCCGCTTGAGCTCGCGCAGCAGGTCCGGCTTGAGCGCGACCGCGTTCGTCAGGATGATGGGCTTGATCTTCTGCTCTTTGATGAACGCGACCAGGTCCACGATGTGCGGGTAGATGAGCGGCTCGCCGCCCGCGATGGAGACGTTATCCGGGTTGCGCCACCGCTTGAACATGAGGACTTCTTCCTTGACCTGTTCCAGCGTCTTGTGGCCGGTCAGGTGCTGGCGGTAGCAGCCCTCGCAGTGGATGTTACAGATGTCGGTGACTTCGAGCCACGCGATCGGGTTGTCGTTGAGTGACCAGGGGAACCGGTAGAGATTGCGTTTGTCAAGTGTCATGGCTTCCTCCGGGAGCAAAGAGAATGAAGGGAAAGGAAATATTGCCTATGTTCCCATTATACGCCATGTTCTCAAGTTAGTCGCGCGGCGCTGTGAAGAGGGGAACAGGTGAAGCGGTGAGCAGGTGAAGCGGTGAAGAGGAGACAAGGGGACCGGGAGACAAGGTGATCGCTTGAGTGGGCAAAGAAGTGAGCAGGGAGTGCTAATGGAGTCCAGGCTTCAGCCGGTTTGGGAGTGGGCTCACGTTGACAGTGTAACCGGCTGAAGCCTCGACTTTAATGTGACCTGTTCCCCTCTTTACCTGCTCTCTCTTTCCCTTTTCAACCTGTCACCCCTGTCACCCCTTCACCCTGTCACCTTGTCACCTGTTCGCCTGTTCACCCTCGTCCGCCTCGGTAACACCCTCGTTCGCGGCTTCCAGCGCGGCGACCTGCTCGACCGGCGCGACACGCCAGAAGAGCGGGAGATGCTGCGCCCAGTCGTCCAGGATCATGCGGGCGCGCGGGCTGCCGGTCAGCACGAGGTGGCGTTCCAGCAGGGCCCGGAGCTCGGCTTCGTGCTCGAGCCGCTCGATCCGGCGCAGGCTGACGAGCTGCGTGTTGGCGTGCGCAGGCATCCGCGCGTGGTTGTCGTAGAGATACGCGACCCCGCCCGTCATGCCTGCGCCGAAGTTGCGGCCCGTCCGGCCCAACACGACGACCACGCCGCCTGTCATGTACTCGCAGCCGTGGTCACCGACGCCTTCGACGACCGCCAGCGCGCCCGAGTTGCGCACTGCGAACCGCTCGCCCGCGCGGCCGGCCGCGTACAACTCGCCTGCAGTCGCGCCATACAGCGCGGTGTTGCCCAGGATGACGTTGTGGTGCCAGACATACTGCGCCTGATCGGGCGGCCGGATGCTGAGCACCGCGCCCGCCAGCCCCTTGCCCACATAGTCGTTCGCCTGTCCGGTCAGCCGCAGGGTCAGCCCGCGGATGGCGAAGGCGCCGAAGCTCTGGCCCGCGCTGCCGTGCAGATCCACGACGATGCTGCCGTCCGGCAGGCCCGCATCGCCGTAGCGCCGAGCCAGCTCGCCCGACAGCCGCGCGCCGACGGTGCGGTCGGTGTTGCAGATGGGGTACGACAGGTGGACAGTTGAAGATTGAAGATTGAAAATTGAAGATTCACCTTCGATCGTACGTCGCATCATTTCAACCTGCATTCGATCAGTGGTAATCTTCAATCTGTAATCTTCAATCTTCAATTGCGTCATCGCGTCCGCGGCCAGCCGGTCGCCGAGCGGGGAGGTGCGCAGGAGGGGGTTGCGCGGGTCCACGTTGCGGCGGACGTTGCCGGTGTCGGGCGCCCAGAGCAGCGGCGCGAGGTCCATGTTGCCCGCGTCCGCGCCGACGACAACCTGGTGGAGCAGTTCGGTGTGGCCGATGATCTCGTCGAGCGTCGCCGCGCCCAGGTTCGCCAGCAGCTCGCGCACCTCCGCGGCGACCTGGGTCATGAAGTGCATGACCAACTCCGGCTTGCCGGGGAACTTGGCGCGCAGGTCCTCGCGCTGCGTGGCGATGCCGACCGGGCAGGTGTTGTTGTGACACGCTCGGGCCATCTTGCAGCCCGCAGCCACGAGCGCGGCCGTGCCGAAGCTGAATTCGTCCGCACCGAGCAGCGCAGCGACGACCACATCGCGGCCCGTCTTGAAGCCGCCGTCCACTCGCACGCGCACCCGGCCGCGCAGGCCGTTGACCAGGAGCGTCTGCTGCGTCTCGGCCAGGCCGACCTCCCACGGCGCGCCCGCGTTCTTGATCGAGCTGAGCGGCGACGCGCCGGTGCCGCCGTTGTAGCCGCTCAGGTGGATGAGGTCCGCGTGGCCCTTGGCGACGCCCGCCGCGATGGTGCCCACGCCTGCCTCCGCGACGAGCTTGACGGAGATGGTTGCCTGCGGGTTAGCCTGCTTCAGGTCGAAGATGAGCTGTGCCAGGTCCTCGATGCTGTAGATGTCGTGGTGGGGCGGCGGGGAGATGAGCGCGACGCCCGGCGTCGTGTGGCGGATGCGCGCGATCTCCGCAGTGACCTTGTGCCCCGGCAGTTGGCCGCCTTCACCCGGCTTGGAGCCCTGTGCCATCTTGATCTGCAGCTCGTCTGCGGACATCAGGTAGGCCGGCGTCACGCCGAAGCGGCCGGACGCCACCTGCTTGATCCGGCTGTTGCCCTCGGTACCGTACCGTTCCGGGCCCTCGCCGCCCTCGCCACTGTTGCTCGCGGCGCCGAGCCGGTTCATCGCGATAGTCAGCGCCTCGTGCGCCTCCGCGCTGAGCGCGCCGTGCGACATGGCCGCGGTGGAGAAGCGGCGCACGATGGCCTCGACCGGCTCGACCTCCGCGAGCGGGATGGGCGTGCGACCCTCCGTGTTGAACGCCAGCAGGTCGCGGATTTCGAGCGGCGCGCGGCCCTGCACGAGCCGGGCATAGTTCCGGTATGCGGCGGACAATCCGCCGTTGCTCGCCGGGCTTTCGTCCTTCGCCTTCCGGCCCAGCCCCACGACCTCGTGCAGCGAGCGCACGACCTCGGGGCTGAACGCGTGCTGTTCGCCCCCGCGTCGCGATTTATAGAAGCCGTAGCTATCGAGCTTGGGTTCGGGCATTGTGTCATCCGCCGAACCGTTGTCCGGCCCAACTGCGTTCGGCTTTGGGAACGCATTGCGGTGCCAGGTGAGCACATCGCGCGCCAGGTCGTCCTCGGTGATGCCGCCGAGCCGGAAGTTCTCGGTCCCCGCGAACGCGGCCCGGACCAGCTCCTCACTCAGGCCGACCGCCTCGAAGATCTGCGCGCCGCAGTACGAGTCGAGCGTCGCGATGCCCATCTTGGACATCGTCTTGAGGATGCCCTTCTCCAGCGCCTTGACGAAATTGTGCTGCGCCTCTTCGAGCGTCAAGCCCTGCGTGTGGCGCCCACCCTCGGCCAGGGCTTCTTCGATGGCCTGGAAGGCCAGCCAGGGGTTGATGGCGTTCGCGCCGTAGCCGAGCAGCGCGGCGCAGTGGTGTACCTCGCGCGGCTCGCCGCTCTCGACGATCAGGCTGGCGTGCATGCGCTCGCCCGCGTCGATCAGGTGGTGGTGCACCGCTGCGACGGCGAGCAGCGATGGGATCGGAGCGCGTTGCCGGCTGACTGCCCGGTCGCTCAGGATGATCAGGGTGTTGCCCGCGCAGGCTGCGGCGACGGCTTGCGCGCACGCGCGCGCCACAGCCCGGCGCAGCCCGGTCACGCCGTCCGTGACCGGCCAGGTGCAGTCGACGGTTGCCGTGCGCAAGGCCGCGAGGCGCGGGTCCTGCCCGGTCGGGGCAGGCGCAAGATCACCTTCGCCGCCCACGCCACGCAGCGCGGCGAGGTCTTCGTCGGTCAGGATCGGGCCGCGAAGCTCCAGCAGCCGCGCGGCCTCGGGCTTCTCCTCGAGATAGCACCCGCGGCGGCCGAGCCGCTGGCTCAGCGACATGACCGTCTCCTCGCGCAGCGAGTCGATGGGCGGGTTCGTAACCTCCGCAAACCGCTGCCTGAAGTAGTGGAAGAGCGGCCGCGGCACCTCGGAGAGCACGGCCGCGGGCGTGTCGTCGCCCATCGAGCCGACCGGCTCGCGACCTTCACGCCACATCGGCCGCAGCACGACCAGCAGTTCCTCGCGCGTGTAGCCGAACGCGGCCTCGAGCGCGGGCAGGTCGGCTTTATCCTTCGACTGCGTGCGCTGCTGCGCAGCGCTCCTCCGCTCAGGATGCTCAGGCCCCGGAGTCGAGGCATCCTGAGCGGAGACCGCATCCTGGCGGTCGCTATGCGACTGCGATGCGGGCGGAGTCGAAGGACGCCTCCTGCCCAGCCGCCGCACCTCGTCCAGCGTCACGAGGTTGCGCTCCAGCCACTCGCCGTAAGGTTGGCGGTCCACGAAACGGGCCACGATGGCCGGGTCGTTTTCGATCTGCCCGGTGGAGGTGTCCACGGCCAGCATCTCGCCGGGCCGCAGCCGCCCCTTCTGCACCACGCGGCCCTCGTCCACCTCCACCGCGCCCGCCTCAGATGACATAATCACCATGCCGTCGTCGAGAATGGTGAACCGGGCAGGGCGGAGGCCGTTGCGGTCGAGCGTGCTGCCGACGATCGTGCCGTCGGTGAAGCTCAGCGCGGCCGGGCCGTCCCACGGCTCCTGCAGGCAACTGTGATAGCGGTAGAACGCATGCTGCGCGGGCTGCGCATCCGCGGTGTTCTCCCAGGCCTTCGGAACCAGCATCATGATGGCGTGGCGGATGTCGCGGCCGGACTGGACGAGCAGGTCGAGTGCGTTGTCGAGCTTGGCCGAGTCGCTGCCGTGCGGCGCGATGACCGGCGCAAGGATTGCCGCGTCGTCGCCCCAGACGCCCGCATCGCACAGGCCGGCCTCGCGGGCGCGCATCCAGGTGAGGTTGCCCTGCAGCGTGTTGATCTCCCCGTTATGGCACAGCAGGCGGAACGGCTGTGCGCGCTCCCAGGTCGGGAAGGTGTTGGTGCTGTAGCGCTGGTGGAAGACGGCGATGGCCGTCCGGTAGTCCGGGTCGGACAGGTCCTTGTAGAACACGGGCAATTGCGGCGCGACGAACAGGCCCTTGTAGACGATGGTCTGGCTGGAGAGGGAGGGCAGGTAGAGGTTGGTGATGCTCTCGGCCCAGGCGCGCTGGGTCGCGGCCTTGCGCACCAGGTAGAGCCGCCGCTCGAACTCCGCGCCGCGCGGCACGTGCGCGGGCCGCGCCAGGATGATCTGCTCGATGTACGGCCGGAGCGATTGTGCCCACTGGCCGAGCGCGTCGCCGTTGACCGGCACGTCACGCCACCCGACCACGGGCATGTCATATTCCGCCGCGGTCTCCTCGAGGATCTTGCGGGCGCGCTCGCGGTGCGGCAGGTTGTAGCGCGGCAGGAAGACCATGCCCGCAGCCAGGTCGCCCGGTTCCGGCGCGGTCTTGCCCTCGGCAGCGAGGTGGCTGGCGAGCAGGTCATACGGCAGTTGGGTCAGGACGCCCGCACCGTCGCCGCTCTTGCCGTCCGCCGCGACCGCGCCGCGGTGTGCGTGGTTGCAGAGCGCGGTCAGCGCAGTCGCCAGGACCGCGTGGCTGCGCACCCCGTCCTTCTGCGCCACGAAGCCGATGCCGCACGCGTCGTGCTCGTACCGGTCGTGGTAGAGCGGCGCAGCCGCGGCAAGGCGCTGGACATCTTGGTAGAGGCGCTCCGCCGAAACCTCTCTCGTCTGGTGATCTTGGGTGGGCGCGTTCTTCATGGGAGTATCCTTTTGGAAAACAAACCACCCTTCGTAACCGTCAAAGGTTACGAAGGGCGTCATCGCTCACTAATCTTCGTTGGCCTGCGCCCGCTACCCTGCGGGTACTGATAGGCCGATGAGTTTACCCGCCAAAGGAGGCTTTGTCAAATCGCAAGGATAGCACAAGCCCGGAACAAAGCTACTCTCCCGCCAGCGCCAGCAGGCCGAGCAGGTAGCTCTGCACGCCGAAGCCGGCAATCTGTCCCCGGCACACCGGCGCAATCACCGACGTGTGGCGGAAGGCCTCGCGGGCGTGGATGTTGCTCAGGTGCACCTCGACGCACGGCAGGCTGACCGCGGCCAGCGCGTCGCGCAGCGCATAGGAGTAGTGCGTCAGCGCGCCGGGGTTGATGAGGATGGCGTCGGCCCAGCCGCGCGCCGCGTGAATGGCGTCGATGAGCACGCCCTCGTGGTTCGACTGCAGGATGCGCAGCTCGATGCCCTGCTGCGCGGCCTCCGCCTCCAGCTGCGCGTCGATGTCGGCCAGGGTCGCACTGCCGTACACGCCCGGCTCGCGCGTGCCGAGCAGGTTGAGGTTCGGCCCGTGGAGCACCAGGATACGTTTGATGGTCATGCCGCTGCCTCCTCGCCCGGCCGAGCGTGGATCGACGCCAGTGCCTGCAGCACAGCCGCCTCCGGCACGTCGTCGATCAGCCGTACCTGCCCGATCTGCTCGATGACGACAAAGCGCAGGCTGCGGCCGCGGCGCTTCTTGTCGGTGTCCATCGCGGCATAGGCCGCGGCAGGGTCGAACGCATGGTTGACAGGCAGCCCCAGCCGTTCGAGCACGCTGCGTACGTCGCCGGGCAGCGCAGGCGGGCACAGTCCCAGGTCCGCGCTGAGTTCGGCGGCTGCAACCATCCCGAGGCTGACCGCCTCGCCGTGGCGCAGCGTGTAGCCCGAGATGCGCTCCAGCGCATGGCCGAACGTATGTCCCAGGTTCAGCCAGGCCCGGTCGCCGTGCTCGAACGGGTCGCGCTCCACGACCGCGGTCTTGACCCGTACCGCGTCGGCAATCATGGTGGTCAGCGTGGCCGGGCCCCAGGAGGCCATCTGATCGTAGAGCGCCGGGTCACCGATGATGCCGGCCTTCACGGTCTCGGCCAGCCCCGCGCGGAACTCCGCGGCGGGCAGCGTGGACAGCACCTCGGGGTCGATCAGCACGAGTTCCGGCTGCTTGAACGCGCCCACCAGGTTCTTCCCCTGCGGCAGGTCGACGGCCACCTTGCCGCCCACGCTGGCATCCACCATCGCCAGCAGGCTCGTGGGCGCCTGGACGAACGGCACCCCGCGCAGCCAGGTCGCCGCGACGAAGCCCGCGAGGTCCCCGATGACGCCTCCGCCGAGCGCGATGATGGGTTCGTTGCGTGCGAGCCGCGCTTCTGCGAGCCGGCCGTACAGGTGCGCGGCCGTGTCGAGCGTCTTGTATGCCTCGCCCTCGGGCACCTTGAACAGGTGCGGCTCATAGCCCCATTCGGTCAGCGATGCGATGAGCATCGAGGCGTGGTGCGCGGCGATGGCCGGGTTCGTGACGACCGCACAGCGGCCCGCGGGCAGGCCCGCCTCCTGCAGCCGCTGGCCCGCCTGCGCCAGCAGGCCCTCGGCGATGAGGATGTCGTACCCGCCTGTGTCCGCCCTGACCAGCAGGCGCTGGCCGTTCTCCGGCAGCCCCGCCAGCAGCGCCAGCACGCGCGCGGCGGCCGCGGCAACAGAGTGGCCGGTGGTGTCCACATGGTGCGTGATGGCCGCGTACGCATCAGCCCGCTGTGCCAGCAGTATCTTGACGCGCTCGCGCAGCTCGCCGCCCTCCAGCATCGGGCGGCCGCTGTAGCCCTCCAGCCGGACGAGCAGCGCCTCGAGATGCGCGTCGAGGCAGATGAGGAGGCCGCCGCGCGACAGCGCGGCGCGGTTGGCCGGGTTGACGGCTGCGCCGCCGCCCGTCGCGGCCACGACGCCCTGCGGCTCGGCCAGTTCCAGGCAGGCCGCGGCCTCCAGCTCGCGGAAGGCCGCCTCGCCGTCCTCTGCGAAGATGCTCGGAATGGGCTTGCCTGCGCGCGCGACGATGCGTTCGTCGAGGTCCACGAAGGGCCGGTTCAGCCGCTCGGCCAGGTAGCGGCCCACGCTGGTCTTGCCCGTGCCCATGAACCCGGTCAGGATGATGTTGGGTGTCGTCATGCGATGCTCCTGCTCAGTCAGCCTGCTTCACATCGTAATCGAACCGCCAGGGCCGGTTGTCCATCGGCGCATCCGCCAGCCGGTTGCGCGGCAGCGCGGCGAAGCGCGGCAACTGCTCGGCCAGCGAGTCGCCGCCGAGCTTTTGCAACAGCGCATCTGCGAGGACCCACGCGACCATCGCCTCCCCGATGACGACCGCGCGCGGCACCGCGGTGAAGTCGGACCGCTCATAGCGCGTCGGGGCCGGCTCGCCCGTCGCGAGGTCCACCGATTGCAGGGGCTTGAGCGTCGTGCTGATGGGCTTCATCGCAGCGCGCAGGACGATCGGTTCGCCGGTGCTGATGCCGCCCTCCAGCCCGCCCGCCCGGTTCGTGGTCCGGTGCAGGTCGCCGGCTGCGTCGACCGTGATCTCGTCGTGCACCTGGGTGCCAGGAAGTCGCGTGTTAGCGAAGGCCGGGCCGATCTCGACGCCCTTGATGGCCTGGATGGAGACCAATGCGGCTGCGAGCTGCGCGTCGAGCTTGCGGTCGAAGTGAACGTGGCTGCCCAGCCCCGGTGGGACGCCCAGCGCGACCACCTCGAAGATGCCGCCGAGGGTGTCCTTCGCCTGCATCGTGTCCCAGATGCGGCTGCGCATGCGCTTGACGGCCGCCTCGTCCGGGCAGCGCACGTCGTTGGTCTCCGCGCGCGCAAATCTCTCGGGGTAGGGCAGGGCGTCGGGCAGCGCGGCGTCCACGTCGCCGATGCTCACGACATAGCCGCCGACTGTGATGCCGAACTGCGCGAGGTACGCCTTGCAGATGGCCCCCACGGCAACGCGCATGGTCGTCTCGCGGGCGCTGGCCCGCTCCAGCGCGGGCCGCAGGTCGCGGTAGCCGTACTTGAGCGCGCCGGTCAGGTCCGCGTGGCCGGGCCGGGGGACGGTCATGGGCGGGACGTCGCGCTCGGCCCAGGACCGGTAATCGCGGTTGATGACTTCGAGGGTGATGGGTGCGCCGGTCGTGTGGCCGGCGACGACGCCCGCGGGGATGCTCACCTCGTCGCGCTCGATCTTCATGCGGCCGCCTGCGCCGTACGCGACCTGCCGCCGCGCCAATTCCCGGTTGACCGCCTCCGCGCTCACCGGCAGTCCGGCCACCATGCCTTCAAGGATCGCGGTGAGCTTCGGTCCGTGGCTCTCACCCGCAGTCAGGAAACGAAGTAGGGTCATAGATTTCCCTCAACACTATCACTGGTGTACCCACTACGAACCCCGCGATCTAAGCGTTGCGGCCATCACGTCCGCGGGCGCGGGCACGCCGGTCCACATCTCGAATGCCAGCGCGCCCTGCTGCACCAACATGCCCAGCCCGTCCACCGCGGTCGCGCCGCACGAGCGCGCGTACGCCAGCAGCTCGGTCGGGCGGTTGTAGATGGTGTCGTACACGATCTGCCCCGGCAGTAGCGGGACACCGGGGTCCCAGGGCATCGCATCGCCTTCGTGCAGCCCCAGGCTCGTGCAGTTGACGATCAGGTCGGCCCAGCGCGCCATGTGCGGGATCGAGTCCCAGCTTCCTGGCTCCAGGCTGTCCCGCTGTTGTTCCGGCAGCGCATCTGACAGCGAGCCGCAGAGTTCCTGCGCCCGCGTGTACGTCCGGTTGAGCACGGTCACCGTTGCGCCCGCGCGCACGAGCGCGTAGGAAATGGCCCGCGCCGCGCCGCCCGCACCGAGCACCAGCGCGCGCAGGATCGCATCCGAGCGCCACGGCCGCGGTCGCAGTGTCCCGTCGGGATGGGGCGGGGGCAGCAGCCGTGCGAGGTCTGCAAGGAACCCGCCGCCGTCGGTGCTGTGGCCCAGCAGCGAGCCGTCCCCGCGCACTACAATGGTGTTGACCGCACCGATGGCCCGCGCCTCCGGCGTCAGCTCGTCCATGAACGGCAGGACGGCCTGCTTGTGCGGCACGGTGACGTTGGCGCCTGCAAAGCCGAGCGCGGGCAGCCCGCGCACTGCATCGCCCACGCGTTCCGGCGGCACGGGCAGGGGCAGGTAGGCCCAGTCCAGGCCCAGCGCGGCAAAGGCCGCGTTGTGCATCTTCGGGCTGAGCGTGTGGCTGACGGGCCAGCCGAATACCCCGACGAGCCGGGTTGCGCCGGTAATCTCCATGCTCACGCCGCCCCTGGGACGTCGTCCCATGTGATGGGTGCGCCGAGCGCCTGCATCGCCTCGACGAAGCCGGGGAACGAGTCGTCGATGGCCTCGGCCCCGCGTACCGTCGTCGGCCCGTCTGCGACGAGCCCGGCGACAGCCAGCGCCATCGCCAGCCGGTGGTCGCGGTGGCACTCGACGGTCGCGCCATGCAGCTTCGTCGGGCCGCGGACGGTCATGCCATCCGGATGTTCTTCGATGTCCGCCCCCATCTTGCGCAGTTCTGCGGCGACGGTCGCGATGCGGTCCGACTCCTTGACGCGCAGCTCGGCCGCCTCACGCACGACGGTGGTGCCCTGCGCCTGGGTCGCCGCGACCGCGAAGATGGGGAACTCGTCGATCGCGCGCACGACGAGGTCGCCGCCCACCTCGACGCTGCACAGCGCGGCCGCACGGACATGCAGCGCGGCGGCCGGCTCTCCCACCGGCACAGTCGCATCCCCCGTATCCTTCGACTCCGTCCGCATCGCGGTCGCACTGCGACCGTCAGGATGCTCTGTGGCGTGCCTCCGAGAGGCATCGGAAGCATCCTGAGCGGAAGTTGCACGCAGTGCGGATGCAGTCGAAGGATGCTCCGTGTCTGCTCCCATCGCGGCCAGCAGATCATACAACCCGGTGCGCGTCGGGTTGACGCCCACGTTTTCCAGGACGACGTCCGAGCCGGGCACGAGCGTGGCTGCGACCAGCGGGAAGGCGGCAGAGGAGAAGTCGCCGGGGATGACGAGAGGCTCGGGATGGGCGTGTAAGGGCTGCCCGCCGACCAGCCGGACGCGCGGTCCGTCCGACTCGACGCGGACGCCGAACCAGCGCAGCATCCGCTCTGTGTGGTCACGCGACGGCCCCGGCTCGTGGATGACCGTCTCACCGTCCGCGAACAGGCCCGCCAGCAGGATGGCGCTCTTGACCTGCGCGCTTGCGACCGGCAGCCGGTACTCGATCCCCCGAAGATTTCCCCCGCGGATGGTCAGCGGCGGCAGCCGGCCCTCGTCGCGGCCCAGGACGGTAGCGCCCATCAGGCGCAGCGGCTCCGCGACGCGGCCCATCGGCCGGCGGCGCAGCGGCTCCGTGCCGGTCAGGACGGTGGTGAACGGTTGGCCCGCGACGAGTCCCGCGAGTAGGCGGATGGTCGTACCCGAACCGGCGCAGTGCAGCACGTCTGCTGGTTCCGTGAGGCCAGCCAGCCCCTTGCCCTTGACATGAAGTGCGGAACCGGTTTCCTCCACCTCCGCGCCCAACGCCTGCATGCACCGCAGCGTGGCGAGGCAGACCTCTGCAGGCACCCAGCCCTCGATGACGGTCTCCCCGTCGGCGAGCGCGGCCAGCATGAGCGCGCGGTGGGTGATGGACTTGTCGCCGGGGACGGTCAGGCGGCCGTGCAGCGGGCCGGAAGGTTGGATGAGCAGATCGGGCATGGTCTATTCCTGGCGCTGAGGCTCTCTCAGCCTGTGTTCAAGCGGGTGCGTACTTCCTGCGCCGCGGCCAGTTGCCGGCGCAGCGCGGCCTCATCCTGTTCGGACAGCGCATCGTACAGGCTGGCGAACTGGCGCGCATACGCCCGCAGCCACTCCATGACGTTCCGGCGGTTGCTCATCAGGATATCGAGCATCATGTCCACGTCGCTGGCTGCAACGCGGCTCGTGTCGCGGAATCCTGACGCGGCGAGCGTCCACGTCAGCGGGTCGCCGGCCTCGGCCACTGCGTTGACAAGCGCGACGGCCAGCGCGTAGGGCAGGTGGCTGATGGCCGCGGCCGCGCGGTCGTGCGCGTTAGGATCCAGGACAAGCGGCTGCGCGCCGATCGCTTCCACCAGTTCGTGCGTGCTGCGGAGCGCGACCTCGCTCGTCCGCGGCAGCGGGCACAGGACGAAGGTCTTACCGCGGTACAGGCCCGCGTCCGCGGCCTGAAACCCGGCCTTCTCCTTGCCGCACATCGGATGCCCGCCAACCGGCTCCAGCCCTGGCGGCAGATCGGCCAGGGCCGCGCAGATCTCGACCTTCGTGCTGCCCATATCCAGCACGACCGCACCGGTGGCGGCGTGGCGGCCCACCTCCGGAAGCTGGCGCAGGAGGGTGCGCACGGGCGTCGCCAGCACGACCATGCCCGCTCCGGCCACGCCCGCAGCGAGCTCCGTGAAGCCGCGGTCGATGGCGCCGTCGGACTCCGCAGCCGCGAGGGTAGCAGGGTTGCGACTGACCGCCGTGAGGCGCCCGCGCCAGCCCGCCTCCCGCAGCGCCAGCGCGAGCGACCCGCCCATCAACCCCAGGCCGACGATACAGATGTCCAGGGTGAGGGGCATCTCTCCGGAACGCACGCTATGGCCTGTAGGTCAGCGGGTAGGCATGAGGCCGGGCGAGTGCCCCCAGTTCTACGTCTGCATCCAGCTCAGGCCAGTGCAACTGGTCGTCCGAGATACGCTGTACCGCATATATCTGAGCGATCGTTGCCTGGCGGAACACTGGATAGTCGCTGAATGGGATGAAGTACTCGCGGTCGTCAACCAATACCCAGAAACCATGTTGCGCGATATTCGTGACCTCACTGGCCGAAGTGTCTATACCACGCATCGATGAACTCATCCTGATGCTCCTTCACAATCTGCTCGATCCGTGTCAGTTCGCGCACCGCAAGCAAGTGCACGTCGGCAAGCGCGACGATGGGTTCCAGCCAGAACTTGGCGACGCCATCAGGCGATTGAACGTGCACATGTCTTCGCGTTTCTTCACGGCTGTTGAAGAAAAAGCGATACGGACCTTCTCTGTAGATGGTAGGCATCCTCGCCGTCCTCCAAGAGCGATTATATCATGGTTGCACGGACCGGCTTCCGCTGTGCTGCTCACATCGTCCGGCCCAGCGCAGGCGCCAGCATCTTCAGCTCGCGCACCAGCGCGGCGAACTTTTCCGGCTTGAGCGACTGCGCGCCGTCTGACATCGCCTCTGCCGGATGCGGATGCACCTCGATCATCACGCCGTCGGCCCCCGCAGCGAGGCACGCCTTTGCGACCGGCGCGATGATCTCCCAGCGGCCGGTGCCGTGGCTGGGGTCGCCGAAGATGGGCAGGTGGGTCCACTGCTTGAGCAGCGCGATGCCGTTGATGTCCAGGGTGTTGCGCGTGGCCGTCTCGAACGTGCGGATGCCGCGCTCGCAGATCATCACCTGCCGGTTGCCGCCGCTCAGCACGTACTCTGCGGCCATGAGCGTCTCCTGGATCGTGCCCATCATGCTCCGCTTGAGGAACACCGGCACGCGGGTCTTGCCCGCCACGGTCAGCAGCGGGAAGTTCTGCATGTTGCGCGCGCCGATCTGCAGCACATCGGTGTACTTGGCAATCAGCGGGACGGCCTCGGGCGACATCACCTCGGTGATGATCGGCAGGCCCGTCTCCTCGCGCGCTTCGGCCAGCAGCTCCAGCCCGTCCTCGCCCATGCCCTGGAACGAGTAGGGCGAGGTGCGCGGCTTGAACGCGCCCCCGCGCAGCAGGTCCGCGCCCGCCTCCTTGACTGCATGCGCGGTTTCAAGCAGTTGCGTGCGACTCTCGACCGAGCAAGGTCCCGCGATCACGGTCAGCCTGGGACCGCCGACTTCCACTCCGCGCACGTCGATGACGGTGTTGGTCGGGTGGAAGTCGCGGCTGGCGAGCTTGAACGGCTGCAGGATGCGCACCACTTGCTCGACGCCGGGCAGCATCTCGAAGTTGTGCGATTGGATGGGCCGGTCGTCGCCCACGACGCCGATGATGGTGCGCTCGGTACCCTGGGAGAGGTGAGCCTTGTAGCCTCGGGCTTCGATTTGCCTGACGACCGCATCGATGTCCGCGGCCGAGGCATTGTGTTTCATGACAACGATCATGGTTTATTTGCTCCCGTTGTTGGATTCGGCCGCGGCAGGGTAACTGCCCAGCAGCTTCAGGAACGCAGTACGCGTCAGCAGGCCCAGCAGCGCGCGGTTGACCGCGGCGTCCTGCCAGTGGCCTTCGAGGTCGACGTAGAAGACATAGTGCCACGGCCGGTTGCGCCGCGGCCGGCTCTCGATCTTGGTCAGGTTGATGCCTCGGCTGGCAAACTCGCCCATCGCGTTGTAGAGCGAGCCGGGCGTGTGGAGGGTGGCGAACACGATGGAGGTCTTGTTTTGCTTGCCGGGTGGGGGCTCCTCGCGGCCCAGGAGGAAGAAGCGGGTGGTGTTATCCGGCGAGTCCTCGATACCGGTGTCCAGCACGTCCAGGCCGTAGGTCTTGCCGGCCAGTGCGCTGGCAATCGCGGCCGCGCCGAGCTCATGGGTCTCGCTGAGCTGGTGGGCCGCACCCGCAGTATCGTATGCGGGAACCGGCTCCCAGCCGCGGTTGCGCAGGTAGCGCTCGCACTGGGCCAGCGCCTGCGGGTGCGAGTGGACTCGGCGGATGTCGGCAGCGGCAGTGCCGGGCGGTACGAGGAGGCAGTGCCGCACGCGCAGCTTGACCTCCCCGACGACCCGCAGATCATGGTCGAGCAGCAGGTCATACGCCTGATTGATGGAGCCGGCTTGGGAGTTCTCCACCGGCAGCAGGCCCATGTTCGCGCGGCCTTCTTCTACGGCATGGAAGATATCTTCGAAGGAGGCGACCGGCACGGTGTTCACCTGCGGGCCAAAGTGCTGGTAGATGGCCTCTTGCGAATAGGCTCCCGGCTCGCCCTGGAACGCGACGACATGGAAGCCCTCTGCGCTGGCAGTGCGCCGCGGCGGCGCGGGCAGCGGCTCAGGCTCCGGCGCGGGCAGCGGCACGAACTCGCCCTGCAGATCGGGGCGCAGCCGGACCGCCTCGCGCAGGTACACATGGCGGACATCATACGCCGGCCGGTCGGTGTTCCAGTGCAGCAGGACGCGGACCGTGCGCGGCAGACCCTCGTTCGACTCAATCTCGACCGCGGTCAGCAGGGGCACGTGCTGCCAGCCCATCTCGCGGGCTGCGCGGGCCGGAAAGGCAGCATCCAGGTCGGGCGTCACCGTGAAGATGGCGCTGGCAAGGTCCGCAGGGTCGATGTTGTTGGCTGCGGCAAGGGCACGCAGCAGTTCCTGGGTCGCCGACAGAATGGCAGGAGCCGTGTTTTCGGTGACGGTCGTGGCGCCACGCAGGCCGCGGGTTGGCATACTTCCTCCTTATGGATGAGACCGGTTTCTGGGTCCGGTTGGCGATTGCGCAAAAAAAGAGCGTGGGGGCTAAGGGCCTCCACGCTCGGCTTGGCTTGTCAGGCTGGACTGGGCATCATCGCATCAGCGGCGCCAAGATCCAGCCGGCGCGGGAGACCGCTGCGGGCTGGCAAAATAAAAGTAATAGAAGGCGCCACCGATGACGAAACGCATGCTCACCTCAAGGGTGCACAGGATCGTTTTTGTTGTTGACGGGATGATAGCATGCCCGCGCGAACTTTGTCAAGCGGCAATAGTCGCGTGGGTGCATTTCAGTTCTGGGGCGCATTCCAGCGGAGCACCCTGAGCGGAGGGCCGCAGCCCGTAGTCGAAGGGTGCGGAACGGTCTGGCGGACCGCATCCTTCGACTACGCAGCGCAGACAAATGCGCTGCTCCGCTCAGGATGCTTGCTTGCCCCGAAATTGAAACGCGCCCTAGTCGCGCGGGGCACGTGCCGTCAACGAATTCGAGCCACGAATGAACGAATCGCGGACGGAGGACCCGCATTCGCTCATTCGTTGGATATTCGTTGATGGCCCACCCTCAGCACCCCTTACGCTAGTTTCCCTCGACTCGCACGACTTCGTCAAGGACCGCGAAATCTCCCGTGTCATCGGCCAGGCGCAGCCGGGCTGCGTCATCGTAGAACCCGACGCGCAGCCGGTAATCGCCCGCAGGCAGCTCCGGCGGCAGGGGCAGCGCATAGGTGTCCTGCAGCGACTCGCCGGGCAGCCAGGCGGGCGTCGGGAACCGGCCGCCGAAGGGGCGGCGGTCCGTCTGCGCGACGATCTCCCCGGCCGCGTCCAGCAGGTGGACAAAGAAGGTCAGGTCACGCTGCGGCGTCCGCTCTGCCTGCCAGCGCACGTCGACGGGCAGCAGTTCGCCCCCGTGCAGTGGCGCGTCCGGTAAGCCAACGCTGACCAGGGTCAGGCCGTTCTCCCAGCGGACGAGCGGCGCGCCTGTCTCAGCCAGGACGCTCATCTGCGGCGGGCTGCCGAGACGCAGCCAGCCAAGCCGCACGGCCTGGACGTCCGAGTGAGAGGCAAGCGTGAAGTAGGCCCTCTGGTCCAGGTCATATAGCTCCAGCCGGAGGCGATAGGTGCCAGGCGCAGCATCTTCGGGGACGGCAATGCGCAGGGGGATGCGCAGCCGGTCGCCCTGCTGCCAGACGGCACAAGAGTAGCCGCCGCCGTAGGGTCGCTCTTTCACCTCGCTGACATCCCCGAAGGTCGCGGCGTCCTCGAGATGGAGGACCAGCTCGCAGTCACTCGGCGGGGTGCGCACTACGTCTACATGCAGCAGCAGGCTCAGCGGCTCGCCCGGCGCGAGTATCTGCCTCGCGGTCTCGAACCCGGTGACCGCGAAGCCTTCTGCGAATTCGACGCGCTCCTCGACTACGTACCCGGCCGGCGGGCGAGCCGACTGCCTCTCGTAGATGGCAACGCGTCCGAAGGCCGCAACCTCGCGATACTGCTCGCGAAACCACCACTGGGGCGTGAGCGTATCCCAGCCGGTGCCCGTGAGTGTCACAAGATAGGCGGGTTCGACCTGCCAGAGCGCGTAGGTCAGGGTTTCCTCCCAGCCGACGAGATGACCGCGCAGCTCCGGGCTGACCAGGCCCATTGTGTCGAGGATGGGGCGTCCGGAGAGCTGCCCAATGACGCCGATTTCGATGGCCGCAACGCGGGCCGTCGGATCGGTGTTCGCCGCCAGCCACGTGCCTGCCTCGCGATATTCCGGCGGGTAGCCGGGCCGGTCGTTGAGGCTGTCCGCCAGCGCGCTGCGTCCATAGGTGAAGAGAATGATGGCAGTGCAGGCAAGCCCCGTGGCGGCCCGCAACAGGGTTGCCCGACTGTTGCTATCGATTCCGAATGCTACCTGCAGGCATCCTGAGCGGAGGCCCGCAGGGCCGTAGTCGAAGGATGATGTCGGCGGTGCAGGCGTTCTTCGACTGCGTGCGTCGCAACCTGGCAAGATCCGGTTGCGACGCGCTCCGCTCAGAATGCCCGCACCACTTCGAACATTCGGAACCATTGGCCTGTCACCCAGCCAGTGGCCCAGGCCGAGCGCACAAATCAGGGCGAGACCGGCCAGCGGCGGGACGAAGTACCAGGGAAAGGTCGAGGCCACGTTCAGCGCGGTGTACGACCCAGTGTAGAGGATGGCCCAGGCAGGCAGCCACCACAATGCGCGCGCGTGCCGGACAATGACGTAGAGACCGGCTGCCAGCGCGACCACTAAAGCGGCGGCAAGGACGGGCGAGCCACCCGTCTGATGCCGCACAAGTTGCGCGATGAAGCTGACGCTGCCGCTCACTTCCATAAGTTGGTTCTGATTGATCTTTGCCAGCACGCTGTTGGGCAGCGGACTCCCGTAGCGCCACGTTGCGTACGCGAACCAGGGCAGGGCGAGCGCGGCTGAAAGGAGCGCCTGACGCCAGAGGAGGCGCCGCCGGCTGACAGAGCGGGCGGCAAAGAGCAGGACAACCAGCAGTCCGGCGTCCAGTCGCGTAAGCACCGCCAGGGCTGAGAAGAGAGGGGCCAGTACCGGGCGGTCGCCAGTCCACGCCCAGGCACTCAGCAGGAGCAGCGCCAGGAGAGTGGCCGTCTCCATGCCCAGGGTGGGCACGCCCAGGGGCAGCACCGCGAGGAACAGCGCAGCGACTGCGCCCGCCGCGGGCCGGTCATGCTGCCGGAACAGCGCCAGCGCCGTCCACGCGCTGATGATCCAGGCTGCGACCGAAACCCAGTGGCCCCACCACTCGACCGGCAACCCGAAGCGGCTCAACGCACCGAGCAGGATGGCATACAGCGGCGCCGTGGTGCCCAGGACCCACTCGCCCGGGTTGTACACCAGGCCCAGGCCATCCCGCAGGTGGGCGGCATAGCGGTAGGTGATGAACGCGTCATCGAACGCGTTCTGCGGTGAGCGCAGCAGGCCCCAGGCCACCAGGCACAGGCTGGCAACCAACCCGGCAGCGGCCCAGGGCCGGATAGCTTGTCGGCGGTCCACGGGGCGAATCCTTCCTGGGTGGGCGGTCAGCGTTGCACTGCCGCCCAGCGAGGAGTCACACGATTGTCCCGATTCTACTCTCGCCGCGACGGTTCGCCCAAATCAGGGGACCGGGATGTAGTCCACCATACGGCCGTCCGCAGTGAACCAGCCGCATCCGCCGTCGCTGCTGCACCCGGCAGCCGTGTCTGCGGGCAACTCCACCTTATATGCGGAGGTGCAGGGCAGGAAGACGCGCCGTTTCGCTGCCGCAGCCACATCCGGCAGCCGCGATTCTCCTACCGTTGCTGCGGGCTCCTCCGGCGTGATAGTCGTCCCGGTATAACCCGCCCCGGCCATGTGCAGGGGGATACGCTCGAGGTCCGCACTGATCCGGTCGACGCGCAGGTAGGTGACTTTCACAGTGGTCGTGGTGTTATAGATGCGGTCGAGCAGGTCACGCGGGCAGCCGCCGTTGATCATGCAGGAGTTGTAGGGGATGCCTGACGGTATGAAGTATTCCGGTCCCGTCAGGCGCACGGGTGTCTTGGCATAGTTGAGGTAGCGTCCGCTGCCCTGGTCGACGTCCTGCCAGTGGCTGTACAGGGGCAGGCCCATGCTGTTGACGTGATCCACGGACAGGCCCTGCGGGATGCCGATGCGATATGTGCCGCCCACGGGCCGATCCAGGTTGCCGTATGGATTGCCGGGGAAGGCCGTGTGGGGGTCTACAAGCGTCGGCTCAAAGTGGACGAAGAAGTAATCGGCGTCGGCAGGGGGATAGAGCAGAACACTCTCGGCCCGGTCACGAAAACCCGCTGCATAGAGCTGGCTCACGAGTGAGCCGAGCAGACCGCGGAAGCCAGGTCCCAGGTACGAGTGGAACGTAAACTGCTCGGCCTTGATGGTTTGAATCCGGGTCTTGGCCGGCGCATCGATGATGAAAACCGCGCCCAACTCACGGTAGTTCTTGAACGACATGATGAACTCGCAGCCCATGTTGGGCGGGATGATCAGCGCGCCGTCCACCGTGAAGGTGGTCGGAATCATTTCTGATTCGCGATAGCGGTACTGGTTGGTCGACTCGGAGAGCCGCGGGCTGCGGACAGGCTTCATCTTGCCCGACGGCACGTAGGTGTACAGATCGACTTCCCGGGTCACGCTGCGGCCGTTGTCGAACAGGTGAACGATAGCCGGCGGCGTTGCGGAGCCGAGCTGGTCGATGCGGGCCGGTTGGCCCAGGCAGCCGAACAGCGAGCCGTTCCACTTGCCGTCCACCACATAACGCGGGTAGATCTTCGCGGTGATGGTGACGATGTTGCCCTGGCGCTTGCCACTCTCGTAACGGACGATGCCGAAGCCCGGCGTGTGCGAGATGATCGAGCCTGCGAGAATGCTGTCGGGCACCTGGCCCACGAGGTCCACGATGTTGATGCCCTGAGGCTCCATCCAATCGACGCTGGCCGTCACCGTTTCAGGTGGGAGCGCACCGGCGCTGGTGTCACTGTTCTCTCCGGGGGGAGTGGTTTCTGCCGACACACCGGCGGGCACCGCCAGCAGCGCGATCACCAGCCACAGCCGGAGCAGGGGCCGGACGCGCATGTGTGTGAGTTTCATTGACCATAGACCTTTCTGGTGCAGGAGTTTCGGGCGTCGAGGCTGCGACCGGTTGTTTCAGGCCGCGTCGAACACGCGACGAAGACAGCCTCTTACCCTGAGAAAGGATGATGCATGAAGATGAATCGAAACGTAGAAGGTTAGATAGGACGGGCGACTGTGCTGCCGTCCGGTGCGAGAGGCCACATCCCCCGGTGGTGGCCTCTCGGCAGGAGTGAGTTAGCTTTTCGTGTTAAGCCTTTCGCCCGACGGCGGCGGCGATAGCCCGCACCTGGTCTACCAACTGAGCGAACTGCTCAGGTCGCAAGGACTGGCCGCCGTCGGACAGCGCGGCTTTGGGATCAGGATGCACTTCCACGATCAGTCCGTCGGCGCCCGCAGCTACGGCTGCGCGGGCGATGGCGGCAACATAGGCCGCCTCCCCCGTGCTGTGACTGGGGTCCAGGATGACCGGCAGGTGCGTGCGGGCCTTCAGGACGGGAACGGCGTTAATGTCGGTGGTGTTGCGCGTGGCAGTCTCGAAAGTGCGAATGCCTCGCTCGCACAACGCGACCCGCCGGTTCCCGTGCGACAGGATGTACTCCGCAGCCATCAAGAGTTCTTCGATTGTGGCCGACAACCCGCGCTTCAGGAGCACGGGGTGCTGGCTCTCGCCAGCGGCGTGCAACAGCGCGTAGTTCTGCATGTTGCGCGCCCCGATCTGCAGCATATCGCTGTAGCGCCGGACGAGCGGCACCATGTCCGGCGTCATCACTTCAGTTACGACCGGCAGCCCCGTGAGCTCGCGGGCCTCTGCCAGTAGTTCCAGCCCGGCCTCGCCCAGGCCCTGGAAGGCATAGGGCGAAGTGCGTGGTTTGAATGCGCCCCCGCGCAGGAGATGGCCGCCTGCCTCGCGCACCGCGTACGCGGTCTCGAGCAGTTGGCTCCGGCCCTCGACAGAGCAAGGGCCGGCGATGATCGTGATGGTCGGTCCGCCGATGGTCACGTCACCCACATTGAAGCGGGTGTCATTGCGGACGAACTCGCGAGAGGTCAGCTTGTACGCTTTGCTGACCGGCACGATTTCCTGGATGCCCGGCGCACCGCCGAACATCTCCTCCAGCCGCAACTGGCCCTCGCCCACGACGCCGATGATGGTCTGCTCGGCCCCGCGGAACAGGTGGGCCCGGTAGCCGCGTTCCTGCACGCCGGTGATGACCCGGTTGATTTGTTCGAGCGTGGCCTCCGGGCACATCACGACGAGCATGGCGTATGCTCCCCGGCAGCCGCCAGCGCCCTGCGCAGGCAGCCCACGAAGTCGTGCGCGGCCCGCACCGGATCAGCGGCTTGCGCGACGGCCTTGATGAGGGCTGAGCCGACGATGACGCCATCGGCCAACTCACCCACGAGCTGTGCCTGTTCAGGATTGGAAATACCGAACCCGACGGCGAGCGGGGTGTGCGCAACGCTGCGTGCCCGCTGGACAAAGGTTGCCAGGTCTGCCGGAAGTGCAGTACGCTCGCCTGTGACGCCGGTCAGCGAGACCAGGTACAGGAAGCCGGTGGTGCGCCGTGCGATCTCGGCCAGTCGCCCCGTTGTGGTGGTGGGCGCTGCGAGGTAGACCAGCGCCAGGTCATGTGCAGTACATGCCTGCTCGATCGCGGCTGCTTCTTCCGGCGGCAGGTCCGGTACGATCAGCCCATCCGCGCCGGCCTCTGTTGCGTCCGCGGCGAACCGTTCGACGCCATAGGCCAGGATGGGGTTTGTGTAACTCATAACGATGAACGGCGGAGTTGCGAAATGGATACGCAGTTTTTGGATAAGTTTCAGGCTTTTTTCCAGCGTCATGCCCTCGTCCAGCGCGATCTGGCTCGCCTGCTGGATGGTTGGGCCGTCCGCGAGGGGGTCTGAGAAGGGGATGCCCAACTCGATCAGGTCGGCGCCGGCCTCGATGATGCTGCGCAAGACGGCGGCTGAGGTGTCGAAATCCGGGAAGCCGGCGGTGAAGTAGGGCATGAGGGCCGCGCGGCCTTCGGCTCGCGCGGCGGCGAATGCGGCGCGGATGCGCTGGCGGCTCATGTGTGCTGCTCCTCTCGTTCCTTGAGCGCCTGCAGGACGCTGTCAAGGTCCTTATCGCCCCGGCCCGACAGATTGACCAGCAGGACGTGGTTCTTATCCAGGGTAGGGGCCAGTCTGACGGCCTCGGCCACGGCATGGGCTGATTCGAGCGCGGGGAGGATGCCTTCGGTCTGCGCAAGCAACTGGAATGCGGCCAGCGCCTCGTCGTCGCTCGCGGTCGTGTACTCGGCGCGGCCCGTCTCGCGCAGGAACGCGTGCTCCGGCCCGATCGCGGCATAGTCGAGGCCCGCGGAGATGGAGTGGGTCGCGGCAATCTGGCCCGCGGCATCCTGCAAGACATAAGTGTGTGTGCCGTGGAGCACGCCCGGCCGCCCCAGCGCGGGGTCGGCAAAGCGCGCCGCGTGGCGGCCCGAAGCGACCCCCGCGCCGCCGGCCTCCACCCCGATGAGCCGCACGCCGGCATCCTCGCGGAAGGCATGGAACAGGCCGATGGCATTCGAGCCGCCGCCGACGCACGCGATGCAGGCATCCGGCAGCCGCCCCAGTACGTCGAGCATCTGACCGCGCGCTTCACGGCCGATGACGGACTGGAAATCGCGCACGATGGTGGGGTAGGGATGCGGCCCGAGCGCGGAGCCGAGCAGGTAGTGCGTCGTGCGCACATTCGTGACCCAGTCGCGGATGGCCTCGTTGATCGCATCCTTGAGTGTACGTGTCCCGGCGTCGACCGGCCGCACCTCCGCGCCAAGCAGCTTCATGCGCTGCACGTTTGGCTGCTGCCGCGTGATGTCGGTTGTGCCCATGTAGACGACGCACTCCAGCCCGAGGAGCGCGGCGACGGTCGCGGATGCGACGCCGTGCTGGCCCGCGCCTGTCTCCGCCACGACCCGGCGTTTGCCCGTCTGGCGGGCGAGGAGCGCCTGGCCGAGCGCGTTGTTGATCTTGTGCGCGCCGGTATGAGCCAGGTCCTCGCGCTTGAGGTAGACCTGCGCGCCGCCGAGGTGCGCGGTGAGCCGCCGCGCATGAGTGAGCGGCGTGGGCCGGCCCACGTAGGTGCGCAGCAGGTCGTTGTACTCGGCCGCGAAGGCCGCGTCCGAGGCGAGCGCAATATAGGCTGCTTCCAGCTCTGCCAGCGCGGGCATCAGTGTCTCAGGCACGAACTGGCCGCCGTAAGGCCCGAACTTCGCGGGCAAGTGTCCGTTGGTGTGCATCATGACTCCCGATTCGTCTTTACTCGTTCCTCATTACTCGTTACGAATGAGTAACGAGTAATGAGTAATCAGTAACCTCTTGCGCGCGCGATGAACTCCGCCATGAGCGCCGGGTCTTTGACGCCGGGCGCGGACTCCACGCCGGAGGCCACATCCACGCCCCACGGCCGCACTGCAGCGACCGCCGCAGCTATGTTGTCGGGCCGCAATCCGCCGGCCAGCAGCAGCCGCGTCTCGGCGGCCAGCGAGGCCGCCAGCTCCCAGTTGGCGACGTGGCCGCTGCCGCCGTAAGCCGCGCCTGCGGCCGCGTCCACCAGGAGCGCGGGCGCGCCGGCGGGCGGCGCAGCGAGGCTGTAGGCCGCGGCCTGGGCCCGTGCCTCCTGGAGGTCGCGCGGTCGGACGGCTTTGAACGCGCGAGGGGCCAGCGCGGCGAGCTCCGCAGGCGGCTCGTCGCCGTGCAGTTGCGCCAGGTCCAACTCGCACTCGTCGAGAATGGCCGCCACCTGTGCAGGCGGGTGGTTCACGAAGACGCCGGCGAGGGTCGCGGCCGTGCCGCGCTGCCGCAGGTGCGCGACGAGCCGGGCGCAGGCTGCCGGTGCGATGTAGCGTGGGCTGGGCTCATAGAAGTTGAAGCCGAGCATGTCCGCCCCCGCGTCCAGCGCGGCGAGCGCGTCATTCAGCGTGCGCACCCCGCAGATTTTGACGATCATGGCTGCGCTCCGTCTGACCTGCTCAACTCGCGCACCTTCGCCGCAATATCCGGCGCGGTGACGAGTGCCTCCCCGACCAGGATCGCATCGATCCCTTGACCGCCGCCCGACCGCCGCGCCTGACCGAGCCGCGTGACATCGTCGGCCGTGTGGATGCCGCTCTCCGCAACCAGGCAGACCTCCGGCGGCACACGCCGCGCCAGGTCGCGCGTCGTCTCCAGGCTGACGCTGAAATCGTGCAGGTTGCGCGCGTTGACGCCGACCAGCTCCGCGCCGAGCGACAGCGCGGTGTCCAGCTCGGCCGCGGTGTGTACTTCCACCAGCGCGGCCATGCCCAGCTCTGCGGCCAGCGTGTGCAGCTCCGCAAGCTGCTCCGCGGGGAGCGCGGCGACGATCAGCAGGACGGCATCTGCGCCCGCAGCGCGTGCTTCGTAGATCTGGTACGGGTCGCAGATGAAATCTTTGCGCAGCAGGGGCAGGTCCACCGCCGCGCGGATGGCCCGCAGATGGTCGAGCGAGCCGCGGAAGTAGCGTGCGTCGGTCAGCACGCTGATGGCCGCCGCTCCGTGTTGCGCATAGATGTGCGCCAGCCGCAGCGGGTCGAAGTCGGCCACAAGCACCCCGCGCGACGGCGACGCGTGCTTGACCTCTGCGATCAGGCCAGGGCGGACGGCTGACCGCAGCGCGGTCACGAAGTCGTGGGGGGCGGGCGTCTCCCGCGCCCGCGCGGCCACTTCGGCGAGCGGCCGCGCGGCGCGGGCCGCGGCGACCTCCGCGCGCTTCGTCTCGAAGATTTCGTTCAGCCGGCTCATGCGGCCTCGGTGCGGGCAGGTGTGCCGGCCAGGGCGGCAACCTGGGCCGCCTCTTGCGCCGCGGTCTGTGCGGCGAGGCGCTGGCTGAGCGCAACGAGCGCGTCCAGCTTCGCGAGCGCGGCGCCGCAGTCCAGCGCGGCGGTAGCCTGCTCCAGCGTCTCAACGAGGATGCCATCCGGGTCGGCGGACAGGTCGCAGCATTCGACGGCGAGCGCTGCGGCCGCGTTGAGCAGTACGACGTCGCGGCGCGGACTGCGGTCCGTGCCCGCCAGGATGCCGCGCAGGATGACCGCGTTCTCCTGCGGGTCGCCCCCGCGCAGGTCATCCATCGTCGCCCGCCGCAGCGACAGGCCGTGCTCTGCCGCGTCAAGATCGAAGGTATTCACGCGGCCGTCGCGCAGGTGGCTGACCCGGTTCGGCCCGCCGGTGGTCAGTTCGTCCAGCCCGCCGTAGCCGTGCAGCACGAGCGCGGCCTCGCAGCCCAGCGATCCCAGCACCTCGGCCAGGACCGCGGTGAGGGCCGGATCATACACGCCGATGATCTGGTGCGTCGCACCTGCCGGGTTGGTCAGCGGGCCGAGCAGGTTGAAGATGGTGCGCTGGCCCAGCTCGCGCCGCGGGCCGATCGCGTGGCGCATGGCCGGATGGAACTTGGGCGCGAAGAGGAAGCCGATGCCGACTTCTTCGATGCACTGGCCGACCTGGTCCGGGGCAAGGTCGAGGTTGACGCCCAGCGCGGCCAGCACATCCGCACTCCCGCTGCGCGACGAGGCCGCGCGGTTGCCGTGCTTGGCAACCTTGCGGCCTGCGCCCGCGATGACGAATGCCGCCGCGGTGGAGATGTTGAAGCTGTGCGAGTTGTCGCCGCCGGTGCCTGCGGTGTCCACCAGGCCGCCGTTGTGCGGGACGGCGACCCGGCTCGCCTGGTCGCGCATGGCGCGCGCACTGCCTGCGATCTCCGGCGCTGTCTCGCCCTTCATCCGCAGCGCCACCAGGTAGCCACCAATCTGCGCGGGGGTAGCGTTGCCCGTCATGATGATTTCCATCGCCACGCGTGCCTCTTCCTCGCTGAGGCTCTGGTAACGGAGCAGCTTGCCGATGTAGTTGTCCAACATGGTGAGTCTCCTTCGTGTTCCGAAGCCCGTTTTTCAGGTGAAGCGCAGCTTCACACGAAGACGGGTTTCTCAGCTTCCCTATAGCCGGGTGTTCAGGAAATTGCGCAGGATCTGCTTGCCGCCCGCGGTCAGGATCGACTCCGGGTGGAACTGGACGCCGAAGATAGGCAGGGTCTTGTGGCGCAGGCCCATGACCTCGCCTTCGGTTGTGAACGCGGTGATTTCCAGCGCGTCCGGCGTAGGCTCCGCAACGATGAGCGAGTGGTAGCGGGTGGCCTCGAACGGGCTGGGCAGGCCGACGAACAGACCGTCGCCGTAGTGATAGACGGGCGACGTCTTGCCGTGGACCAGCCGCGGCGCGCGCACAACCTTGCCGCCGTACACCTCCCCGATGCACTGGTGGCCCAGGCAGACGCCGAGGATGGGCCGCCGCATCCCCAATTCGCGGATGACGTCCTTTGAGATGCCCGCGTCGTCGGGCGTGCCCGGCCCGGGCGAGATGACGATGTGGCTGGGCTGAAGCGCATCCAGCTCAGATGGCCGGATGGCGTCGTTGCGGTACACGCATACCTCCGCGCCCAACTCCCCGAGATACTGGACGAGGTTGTAGGTGAACGAATCGTAGTTATCGATGACGGCTATCATGGGACCTCCGAATCTCTGGTTACAGGTTGGAAGGTTGCAGGTGGAAAGTTGACCGTTGCAGGTTGAGATGTCACTCATCGGTAACCTGTAACCTGCAACCTGCTAACCTGCAACGTTCTCGGCGCGCTCGACCGCGGCGGCCAGCGCGCGGGCCTTGTTAACCGATTCCTGGTATTCCAATTCGGGCACGGAGTCGGCGACGATGCCCGCGCCCGCCTGGACGCTGACTTGCTGGCCTTGCATGGCGAGCGTGCGGATGGCGATGCAGGTGTCGAGCGAGCCATCGTAGGAGAAGTAGCCGACGGCCCCGGCATAGGGTCCGCGCGGCTCGCCTTCCAGCTCGCGGATGATCTGCATCGCGCGTATCTTAGGCGCACCGCTGACCGTGCCCGCCGGGAAGGTCGCGCGGACCAGGTCGAACCCATCGAATTCGGGCCGGAGCTCGCCCTCGACGTGCGAGACGATGTGCATCACGTGGGAATAACGCTCGACGACCATCTGCTCTGGCACGCGGACGGTGCCATAGGTACAGACGCGGCCGAGGTCGTTGCGCGCGAGGTCGACGAGCATGACGTGCTCCGCACGCTCCTTCGGGTCGGCCAGCAGTTCGCGCTCCAGTGCGACATCCGCGGCCGTGTCTGCGCCGCGCGGCCGCGTGCCCGCGATGGGCCGGAGGCTGGCGCGGCGGCCCTCCAGCCGGACGTGCATCTCCGGCGAGGCGCCGATCAGGCACAGCGGCTCATCGCCGAGCAGGTGGTTGAAGTCGAAGAAGAACATGTAGGGCGACGGGTTGAGCCGGCGCAGCGCGCGGTAGATGTCGAACGGGGCGGCGGAAGTCTTGCGGCTGAACCGCTGCGACAGGACGACCTGGAAGATGTCGCCCGCGGCGATATGCTCTTTGGCCTGCACGACCGCGTTCGTGAACTCCTCGAAGGTGCGGTTGGAGGTCAGGTCAGTGCAGCAATCGGGGAGCGGCAGGGTCTGGCGGGCGGGCAACGGCCCTTCGATGCGGGCCTGAATCTCGTCGAGCCGTGCCTCGGCATCTGCAATGGCTTTCCGTTCATCGTCTGCGGTCTGTTCCGCGTTCAGGTGCACATTGGTGATCAGCAGCAGGCGGCCAAAGGCGTGGTCGAATGCGACGACCGTGTCGGCCAGCAGCATGAGCGCGTCGGGCAGGCCGGCGTGCGGCTCCAGGTGAAGGGTCGGCTCGTAGAAGCGGACGGTGTCATAGGCCAGGTAGCCGACCAGGCCGCCGGAGAAGCGCGGCAGGCCGGGTAGGGGGACGGGCCGGTAGGCTGACAGCTCGCGGCGCAGGATATCCAACGGGTCCTGGCCCGTGGGCATCGCCTCGCGCTGCACCGCGGCGTTGTGATGGTCTTCGAAATGGCCGCCGCGGAAGATGAAGGCCCGGCTGGGGTGGACGCCGATGAAGGAGTAGCGTGCGACCTGTTCGCCGCCGGTGATGCTTTCCAACAGGAACGAAGGTCCCTGACCGGCAAGCTTGAGATAGACGGAGACGGGAGTTTCCAGGTCCGCGGGCAGCTCGCGCACCACCGGCAGCAGGTTGGGTTGTGGAGCGAGTATTTCGGTACGATCCGATCCAAGGCGTGTGGCTGTCCGCGCCTCGGCGAGCAACGTGGTGAGTGTCATGGCGACCTCCGCAGGCTGGCGGTTTGCGCCGATAGGCGCAAACTTAACAAAAAATCCTCACCCGTTCAGGGACGGGGGAGGATTTCCCGCGGTGCCACCCTGGTTAGGCCGGCATGTCAGCTTAACAAAAAAGTCCCGCCGTGATGACGACGGGAACTCTGAGCCAGCCTCACTCTGTCGAGTACGGCAGCGGTGCGCAGTGCCCATAGCTGCTTATACTCTTTGCCTTGATAACGGTGGCAACTCCGACGCAGGCTACTTGGATTTTACTCGTTACTCGTTACTCATTTCCACACTAACGAGTAATGAGTAAGAAGTAATCGCGCATCCCGTTCGCCCTGTGGCTCCGAGGTCCATTCAGCGCAGGTTCGCGCACGGGGCTCTCACCTGATCCCCGCTCTCTGGGCCGGTCGCCCGGCGCTTACTCGTCCTCATCACGGCCTTTGGTGCTTGGGTATTCGATTGTTGCTGCTTTATAACAGAGGTCACACGGGTTGTCAAATGCGGAAAACCAAGAAAGTGTTCAGCGCTACCTCGTAACATAAGGTCAGCACGCTCACAAACCCGGTTTCTCGAAGAAACCGGGTTTGTAACGGTGAACAACTACAAAACCAGCAAGTCACCCCGGGGTGCGTTGGCGTTCCACGCGCACGGGCTTGTCGCGGTGGCTGTCCACCAGGATATGCAGCACGGCCAGCATCGGATGCTTGTAGATCATGCGCGGCCCGGCATAGCGCATGACCTGGCGCACCTGCTCGCGCATGGCCGGCTTGTAACAGTGCACCGGGCATTTCGTGCAGGTTGTTTTGTTTTCCTGGAACGGGCACTTTTCCAGCCGCAGGCCCGCATAGTCCAGCAGGGCCGTGCAGTCCGCGCAGAGCTCGCCGCGCGTGCCGTGATGATCGTGGCAGTAGATCTCGATCATCGCCTCGATGGTGCGCGCCTCGCGCTGCATCCGCGGATGTTGGCTTGTCAGTTCGATCTGTTTCACGCTGCTTCTGCCTCGGTACGATGATGATCCCGCTATGCGGAGTGCTTGCAGTGTAGCATGGTTCGCGGCCGCGCGACATGACTTTTGTCACTCGATGACTATACCGCCTGGCGGGAGGAGTTCGCATTCTCAAATGCGGACGGAGACGCCAGCGCTGGGGCCGTTCCGCGTCTGAGGACGCTCCACTCCACACCTAGATTGAGCAACTCCCCGTGTCACGCCGCTGCCGTAGCCAACTGCCGGCGCCGCGCGGTGACGATGCCCTCCACCGAGTAGAGCGCCAGCGCCACCCAGATCAGGCCGAAGCCGACCATCTGGTCCTGCCGGAAACCCTCGCCATAGACGAACGCCCCCAGCAGGAATTGCAGCGTCGGTGCAATGTATTGGAGAATCCCCAGTGTTGTCAGCGTCACCTGTCGTGCGCCATACGTGAACAGCACCATTGGGATGGTCGTCGCGAAGCCGGACATGACCAGCAGCACGGTCGTCAGCGGACCGCTGCCGGTGAACGAAGTCGCCCCTTGCGCGGTCAGGATGCCCAGGTAGGCGAGCGCGGGCACGAACAGTAGCGCCATCTCCACGGTCAGCCCTTCAGCGGATGCCAGGGTTGTCGTCTTGCGGATGAGCCCGTAGAACCCGAAGGACAGTGCCAGCGTCAGCGCGATCCACGGCAGGCGGCCATAGCTGATGGTCAGGAACGTTACGCCGACGGCCGCGAGCCCGACCGCGGTCCATTGCACCGAGCGCGGCCGTTCACGGAGGAACAGCACGCCCAGCAGGACGTTGACGAGCGGGTTGATGAAATAACCGAGACTGGCTTCGACGATATGGCCGGTGTTGTTGGCCCAGAGATAGGTCAACCAATTGACGGTGACGAGCGCCGCAGTGAGCACCAGGGGGAGGAGCAGGCGCGGCTCCCGGCGCGCACGACGCAGCCAGTCCCAATTACGCGTCAAGGCCAGGAACCCGACGAGCACCACCAGCGACCAGATGATACGGTGGACGAAAATTTCGGGCGCGGAGAGATGTTCCAGCGCCTTCCAGTAGACGGGCAAGATGCCCCATAGGAAATAGGCCGCAAATGCGGCCAGTGTCCCGCCCTTGCTGCGCACGATGGTGAACCGCCTCTCCCAAGAATCAGGCCGCGGTCACCGCGGCCTCACAAAAGGCGATTTTACTCGCCATCCGCCGCGCTGTCAACGCCGGCCGCGCGGGCAACTGTTCACCGTTACAAACCCGGTTTCTCGGCGAAGTTACACTTCGCACAGAAGCCGGGTTTGTGGGCGTGCTGCCCTTGTGTTGCGAGGTAGAGCTGAGCACTTTACCGGCGCGGGGCGAAATCATGTTGCACTCGTGCCTTCTGCCTGGCAGTTGAAACTGCGGCTACCACTGCAAAACCGACCTGCGTCGGTTAGTTTCCAGTCTGCGAAGGCAGACTTCGCAACGGTAGCCGCAACTTCAGTTGCCGGGTGGGTTCACCTGATGCACTCTGAAACCGCCCTGTTACCGGCGCGGCATTGCTTGTCTTTGTGAGAGCCTTCCTCTATAATGTTGCGGCTGACCGGATGGCACGCAGCGCGGGCCGTCCGATCCGCTTTTTCCCTCATCAGGCCTCAACGCCGAGTCCAAGGTCGCGCTGCATGATGGCAAGGCTCATGGTGAATGAGCACGACCGGCGCTTGTGTGGGCTGGCCCCTGTCCCCTGACCACCTGCCTTCGACGGCTGTTCCGCCTTCCATCGCACGCAGCCCGGCGTCTGCTCAAGTCCCGCTTATCCAGCAAAGCGTGGATTCATCCCATCAGGAGGAAGGCATGATTGTTCAACTCACCAACGGCAGGCAGATTCCCGTCGAATCGCACAAGGTCCGCATTGTCCAGAGCACCCGGCTGCCCTCGATTGACCAGCGCCTGGCGGCAATGGAGGAGGCCGGCTATAACACCTTTCTGCTCCGTACGCGCGACGTCTTTCTCGACATGCTGACCGACAGCGGCACAAACGCCATGAGCGATAACCAGCTCGCATCCATGATGGTGGCTGACGATGCCTACGCCGGCAGCGAGAGCTACTACCGGCTTGCGGATGCTGTCAAAGATGTGTTCGGCATGACCCATACGATGCCGGTGCACCAGGGCCGCGCCGCGGAACACTTGCTGGCCAAGGTCTTCATCGGGCCGGGCAAGTATGCCATTATGAACTATCATTTCACGACCACGCGCGCCCATGTGGAACTCGCGGGCGGCGAAGTGCTAGAGTTGTTCGGTGATGGCGCGCTTATCACGGATAGCCAGGAGTTGTTCAAGGGCAACATGGACATTGCGCGGCTCGAAGCCGCAATTGCCCGGCACGGGGCGGAAAACATCGGCTTCATCCGCATGGAGGCCACGACCAACCTGATTGGCGGGCAGCCTTTCTCCGTCGATAATCTCGCGGCTGTCAAAGAGGTCGCCGGTAAACACAATATCCCGCTCGTCTTTGATGGGAGCCTCATCTCGGAGAATGCGTATCTCGTCCGCCAGCGCGAGTCCCGGTATGCGAACACGCCGATCAGCGAAATCATCCGGGCCATGATGAGCTACGTGGACATCCTGTATCTCTCAGGGCGCAAGTCGGCGGGGGTGCGCGGCGGGCTGATCGCCACGAACAGCGCCGACCATTACAATCGTCTGTTGCCCTGGCTGCCGGTGTACGAAGGGTTTGCGACCTACGGCGGCATGTCCACCAAGGAGGTCGAGGCGATGGCCGTGGGCCTGCGCGAGATGTGCGACCTCGACGTGGCGGGCAGCGGCGCGGAGTTCGTGCGCTATTTCGTGGACCGGCTGTGCGAGGTGGGCGTGCCGGTGGTGACGCCTGCGGGCGGCCTCGCCTGCCATATCGACGCCCGGCGCTTCGCGCCGCACGTGCCCTCGGAGCAGTACACCGCGGGCGCAGTCGCGGCTGCGATTTACTTGGCATCCGGCATCCGCAGCATGGAGCGCGGCACCATCTCGACCGACCGGGATCGCGACGGCAACGAGGTCATGGCCGATCTGGAGCTGGCCCGGCTCGCCGTCCCGCGCCGCGTCTATACCATGTCGCATATCGAATATGCGGTGGACCGGCTCGCCTGGCTCTATCAGCACCGGGACCTGATCGGCGGGCTGAAGTTTGTGCAGGAGCCGCCGGTGCTGCGGTTCTTCTTCGGTCGTCTCGCGCCGCTGGATGGCTGGGGGGCGCGGCTGGCGGAGGTCTTCAAGGCCGAGTTCGGCGAGCGCATGTAGCGCTTTTGCAGTCCAAACGCGACAGCAAGACGCTGGTGGCGCAGATTCAGCGGATTCCCAGGATTGCGGTATGATGCCATGAAGTATCCGCACCATCTGCGTCATCAGCGTTTTTTCTTCTGTCCACCCAAAGGAGCATCGTCGCCATGTCTTACGAGGACGGCTGGGCCGCGATCCAGCTTCAGAAACCTGCCCGCATCCCGCGCACTGAGTATTCGGCCGAGAGCCATTGGGAACTGCTGCAAGCCGTGACCGGCCTGCCCGTGGCCGTGGATAGCCCGGCCGCGCTCAAGGAACGCGCCAGTCTTGCGTTCATGCGCGCCTGGAATTATGACTTCATCTGGAGCACGCTCATCGGCCGGGATGATTTCGGGGATGTCTACACCGATATGGGCCATGCGGAATATGCCGCCGGCGGCGTGGACCGCCGGGATACCGTTTTCTCGCCGTTCAAAACAGTGGACGAGGTACTCGACTTCGAGCCATATGAGCGGCTCGGTCCGCGCGACCTGGGCGAGTTGACGCGGCGGTTCGAGGCGCACTACCAGCGGAACTGTGCGCGCGTCCCCGACGCGGTCAACATGACCGGCATCTACACCACGCTCATCTCCGGCTTCATCGACCTGTTCGGCTGGGACTGGCTTCTGCTGGCGCTCGGCACGGACCCGGAGCGGTTCGGGAAGCTGTGCGACCGGTACGCGGCGTGGATGCAGCAGTACTTCGACGCGCTGGCCGCAGCGCGCGTGCCGGTTGTGATGATTCACGATGACATCGTGTGGTCAGCCGGGCCGTTCATGCGGCCGGCGTGGTATCGCAAGTTCATCTTCCCGCACTACAAGCATTACTTTGCGCCTCTGCTGGAGAGCGGCAAGCGCATCATGTTCTGCTCCGACGGCAACTTCACGCAGTTCGTGGACGATATTGCGGCCGCGGGCGCGCATGGGTTCGTGTTCGAGCCGCTGACCGATCTCGAATATGTGGCGGGCAAATACGGCCAGACGCACGTCATCGTCGGCAATGCGGACACGCGCGCCCTGCTGATGGGCCCGAAGGAAGCGATTCGCGCCGAGGTCGAGCGCTGCATGAGCATCGGCCGCGACTGCCCGGGCTTCTTCCTGGCGGTCGGCAACCATATCCCCGCGAATACGCCGGTGGAGAATTGCCACTACTATAACGAGGTGTATGAGGAACTGAGCCGGCGCTGAACCAGGAATTCTTTGTGCGGGTCCGCAAGCATCCTGAGCGGGTGGACAGCTCAACGGCGTCGATGAGATGCCGCCAGTCGAAGGGTGCCTCCGCTGGCGGCTACCCTGAGCATCCCAGGTGCTGAATTCTTTGTGTTGGTGGCTGCGGCACAACGGAACCAAACGCGCAGCCCCGCCGTTCATCATGTAACGGGCCTGGATTCCTGACACCGGGAAGGCGACCATTATCTGTGCCGTCACGTCGCCGCATCCAGGCCCGCCCCATTTCCTGCAACTATCCCCCGCCACCCTGCGTATAGGGAGCAGAAGCAATTCTACACGGAGCGGAGGCGGCTTATGGTGGACAACGAACGGGCGCGCAGCATCGGCGTCCTCGCGGTAGGCCTTGGGCTGATTGTCCTGGGGATTCTGTTCCTTGCCGGCCAGTTGTTCGGCTTTAACGTCTGGGGCGTGGTTTGGCCCTTCTTCATCATCGTGCCCGGCCTGCTGTTTTTCGTGGGCATGGTGGCGCTCGGCAAGAACGGCGCGCCGCTCGCCATACCCGGCAGCATTATCACGATGATCGGGCTGATTCTGCTCTTTCAAGTCTTGACCGGCCTGTGGCAGATGTGGGCCTACATCTGGGCGCTAATCTTTCCGACGTCAGTGGGCATCGGCATCGCGATTGCGGGGCTTTGGGGTGACGATCCGCGGGCGGTACGTGCGGGCGGGACGACGGCGCTGGTTGGCCTGGTTATCTTCCTGGCGTTTGCGGTTTTCTTCGAATTGCTGCTCAACCTGAGCGGTCTGCGGAGCGGGCCGTTGGGCCGGATTGTGTTGCCCGTGCTGCTGATCGGCGCAGGCGTGGTGACACTGCTCCTTGCACTCCTGCCCCGGCGCAGATAAAGTGCCCGGCATTAACGAACAGAGGCGCACCGTAGGTGCGCCTCTGTTCGTTAATATCTTCAGCGGCTAATGGGCGTGGCCGTCGCCGCCGTGCGAGTGGCCGTGTTCCAGTTCTTCCGCGGTCGCGGGGCGCACATCGAGCACCGTCACGTGGAAGTGGAGCGTCTCGCCTGCCAGCGGGTGGTTGTAATCGAGGATCACGGTATCCTCGTGAACCTCGGAGATGTAGGCCGGGTAGGTCTCACCGTCGGAGTCGTGTACCCCAATAGCCATGCCCGGTTCGAGGCCTTCGCGCGACGGGAAGTTCTCGATACTGACTTCCTCGAACGCCTCTTCATCGTACTCGCCATACCCATCCTCAGGGGACAAGGTCAGGTTCAGCTCATCGCCGGCGGTCATGCCGGTCAGCGCGTCCTCGAATGCGGGCAACAGTTCGCCGCTGCCTGCCAGGAAACGCAGGGGCATACCGTCCTGCGTGGAATCGGCGACCTCGCCATTGTCGAGGGTCAGCGTGTAGTCCAGCGTCACGACCATGTTCTCGCGGATCGCCGGCTTCGTGTCGTTCATTCAACTGCTCCTATCTATGTTGTGTTTCTCTGCTCGTGTGGAGTTCTGCATCCTCAGATGCAGAACGGCCCCCTCTTTTGGACGTATCCGTACGCATCTGAGGATGCATACTCCTCTTGCGCTGGCCGGTCTACGCCGCCGCGGCCAGTTCTTCGGCCTCAGCCACCAGGTCGGCCAGAATGCTCAACCCGCCGTGCCAAAAGGTCGGGTCGGTCAGGTCGACGCCCAGGGGCGCGACGATGGCGTGCGGCCAATCCGAGCCGCCGCGGGTGAGCATGGCGAGGTACTTCTCCGGGAAGTCGCCGCCTGTCTGCCGGTAACGGGCATAGAGCGCCAGGACCAGCAGTTCCCCGAAGGCGTAGGCGTACACATAACCCGGCGTGCCGATGAAGTGGGGGATATAGCTCCACCACAGGCCGTAGTCCTCGGACAGCGTCACGCTGTCGCCGAACATGGCGCGCTGGGTCTCCAGCCAGAGTTCGCTGAACCGCTCGGCGGTGAGTTCGCCTTCCGTGCGCCGCGCCGTGTGGATGGCATGCTCGAACCGGTTCATGCTGATCTGCCGGAATGCAGTCGCAAAGGAGTCCTCGATTTTGGAGGTCAGCATTCCCAGCCGCACCTGCGGGTCCGCTTCCTGCGCCATCAGCGCCTGGAACACCAGCATCTCGCCGAACACCGACGCGGTTTCTGCGGTGGTCAGCGGGGTGTGCGCCTGCAGCGCACCCTGGACGCCCGCGAGCTTCTGATGGACGCCGTGGCCGAGCTCGTGCGCCAGCGTCATCACGTCGCGCGGCCGGCCCTCGAAGTTGAGGAGGATGTACGGGTGCACCGAGGGCACGGTCCCGTGTGAGAACGCGCCGCCGAGCTTGCCCGGCCGCGGGGGCGCGTCGATCCAACGGCGGTCGAAGAACCATGAGGCGACTTCCGCCATGCGCGGGTGGAACTGGCCGTAGGCCTCGAGCACAATCTGCCGGCCTTCATCCCAGGAGTAGCGCCGGTCCGCCGTAGGCAGCGGCGCGTAGCGGTCGTACTCGAACAGCTCGTCCAGCCCGAGCAGCCGCCGCTTGAGCCGGTAGTAGCGCGCCACGATGTCATAGCGCGATGTGACCGCCTCCACCAGCGCGTCCACGGTCTTGTCGTCCACCTGATTGGAGAGGTTGCGCGCGCTGACCCACGACGGATACTTGCGCAGCCGGTCGTCCGAGGCCTTGTCCGCCAGGATGGTATTGAAGATGTAGGTGTTCGTGCGGGACAGGTCCTTCAGGCCCGCGGTGACGGCTGCGGCGGCGCGCCGGCGCAGCTCGCGGTCGCCCGCATACAGCCGGTTGAGGACCTGGTCGCGCGTCAGCTTCTCGCCGTCCAGCTCGTAGCGCGACGCGCCGTGCGTCTCGTCGAAGAAGCGGTCCCATGCGCTGCGGCCGGTCACCGACTTCTCGTCGAGAATCTTCTCCTCGGCCTCGCTCAGCAGGTGGGGCCGGAACAGCCGCACGACTTCGAGCCAGTGGCTATAGCGGGTCAGCGCCGGGTCGGCCAGCCACGCGGCCGCGATTTCGTCCGGCGCGTTCGCCAGCTCCAGTTCGAGGAAGACGAGCTTCTGGCCGAGCTGTGAGCCGCGCTCGGTCACGCGCTGGAGCAGCGCGCCGCGTGCCGGGTCCTGCGTGTTGCCGGTCCAGTTGAGCGAGGCGAAGCTGCCGACGCGGCCCGCGCGCTCCTGCAGTGCCTCGAACCGGCCAATCATCTCAGCCAGCTCGGACGCGCTGAGTCCCGCAATGCGCCCGCGGTAATCGCGGTCCAGCGCGTCGGCTTCGGCGTCTGCCGTGTCCAGGTCCGCGTTGATCTGCGGGTCATCCATGCCCGCGTACAGGTCGCCCAGGTTCCAGGTGATTTCCTCAGCGCCAGTGAGGGTTGCCGTGGTCATGTGACATTCTCTCCATCATAGTGCGGGGTAGCAATCCAAAATCCGCTAAAGTGAACGCTTTGTCAGACAGGATTCACAGGATTGACAGGATTGTTATCTCCTATCCTGTCAATCCTGTGAATCCTGTCAAAAGAACCAATGACTCGTTTACATTTTGAAGGAGAAGCCTCAGCGCGTCTGTATCCCTGTCGGCATTTGCCCGGACAGGAGGTAAATCTTCAATCTTCAATCTGCAATCGTCACGTCCGCGGCCGCACGCGCACGCTGCCTTCCCCATGCCGGCCGTCCTTCTCGAGGTCGATGTCCGCTGCACCGAACGCCTCGATCACCGCCGCGTTGGTACGCACGTGGTCGGTGACGAGCGTGGTGCGGAAGCGCGAGTCGCCGTCCGCGAACGCCAGGGGCAGCAGCAGTTGGTCAGCCAGGTACTCGTCCACTGCGCCAGTCCCAGCCAGGAACTTCTCCAGCCACAGGCAGGCTTCGTCGGCTACCTGCTCCGCGCGCTTGCCGAGCGCCCCAAGGCTGAAGTAGCAGACAGTCGAATGGCGGAACTCGGCCAGCAGTAGAAGCATCGTCCCTTTGGTTCGCGCGGGCATGTCGAGCAGCTCGATATCCAGCCGGCTCGTCCGGCCCTTGAGCCGCTGCAGCGCGGTCTGCTGCTGGCGCACCGCGATGCTCATGTCCAGGTTGGCGACCGCGGAGATGCCGCGGATGGCCCGCAGCGCGCCGCGTTCGGGCAGGTCGAGCGGCGCGAGCCGCGCCACCGGGCGGAAGGTTGCGCGCACCTGGCCCTGGCCCTGCGGGTAGAAGCCGGCCAGCAGCATGTCCAGATCGACGTCGCAGCCGAGGTCCCGCAGCACGGGCAGCCAGTTGAGCGCAAGGTAGTGGAAGGCCGGGCTGTGCGGTACGTGCGTTCCGCCGATGACCATGACTTCGCTGGATTCAGAAATCGGGTTTCTCAGCGCCAGCGGCAAAAACACCGTTTGCACGACCAGCGCGGTCGCGCCGGCCGTTCCGATGTCGAAGCGGTAGTTGCCCGGATAAACCCCATTGGGCCGGAAGGTCAGTTCCGCCGAGCCGATGGTCGCGCCCTCGACCTCCGCGCTGCTGATCTGCGCGGCCGCGCGCACGGCCATCAGGTGCTGCGGCTGCAGGCCGGGCTTAGCGCGGCGCGCGCGAATGTGCGTGATGTGCACCGGCTGCCCGGTCATCACGGCTAACGTGAGCGACGAGCGGATCACCTGCCCGCCGCCCTCACCGAGGGAACCGTCGATTTCGATCATGTACGATTACAGATTGCAGATTGCAGATTGTTGATGGATGTAGAAATCTTCAATCTTCAATCTGCAATCGGCCTCCTATGCCGCGAGCAGCTCGAGCTCCGGCGTCGTGTAGTGCGCGGTGCGCTCGTGGCGGAACTGCTGCGTGTACAGGCGGTGATACTTGCCGCCGAGCTGCAGCAGCTCGCGGTGGCTGCCCTGTTCCACGATGCGGCCGTTCTCGATGACCAGGATGCGGTCGGCCTTCTTGATGGTGGACAGGCGGTGCGCAATGACGAACGTCGTGCGGCCCTCCATCACCTTGTCCATGCCGCGCTGGATGAGCGCCTCGGTCACGGTGTCCACGGAGCTGGTGGCCTCGTCCATGACCAGGACCTCCGGGTTCGCCAGCACCGCACGCGCCAGGCTGATGAGCTGCTTCTGGCCCACGGAGAGCCGGCTGCCGCCCTCGCCTACCTCTGACTTGTACTGGCCGTCGAGCTTGACGATGAACTCGTGCGCGCCCGCGATGCGCGCGGCCTCCTCGACTTCGGCGTCAGTGGCGTTCAGTCGCCCGTAGCGGATGTTCTCGCGGATGCTGCCGGAGAACAGGTGCGGCGTCTGCAGCACCACACCGATGCGCGAGTGGATGCTGTGCAGCGTGAAGTCGCGGTAGTCCTGGCCGTGAATCTTGATCGAGCCGGCCTTCGGCTCGTAGAACCGGCAGACCAGGTTGACGATGGTGGACTTGCCGCCGCCCGTCGGGCCGACGAGCGCGATGGTCTCGCCGGGCTGCACGCGGAGGCTGAAGTCGGTCAGCACGGGCTTATCGGGTTCGTAGTAGAAGTCCACATGCTCGAACTCGATCTCCCCGCGCAGGGTCGGCGTGTGCCGCGCCATCTCGCTGTCGGCCACTTCCGGTTGCGCATCGACCAGTGAGAAGGTGCGCTCTGCCGAGGCAATGGCGTTCTGCATTTCCGAGTAGACCCGCGCCAGGTCCTGAATGGGCCACATCATGAAGGTCACGTAAGAGACGAACGCCTGCAGCGCGCCGACGGTCATGCCCCCCACCTCTGCGCTCAGGCCCGCATACAGCACGATGGTGCCCACGGCCAGCGCCGCGATGATCTGCACGGCGGGCAGGAACAGGGCGGACAACCATGCGGCCCGGTAGGAGGCGTTGTACATGTCGCCTGTCAGGTGGTTGAAATCCCGCAGGTTGGCGTCCTCCCGGCCCAGCCCCTTGACCACGCGCACCCCGGTGATGTTTTGATTGTACTCGCCGGTAATCTTCGAGTTGAGCTTGCGCACCAGCCGGAACTGGCGCAGGATCTTCGTCTTGAAGAAGATGGCGACCGCCAGCAGGATCGGGATGGTGACCAGCACGACCAATGCCAGCCGCCAGTTCAGCCGCAGCATGAAGTACATGGACGATCCGATGTTGAACACCGCCCACGTCACATCGAGCATGCCCCACGTCACGAGCTGTGCGATGCGCTCCGAGTCGGAGGTGACGCGCGACATGATCCAGCCGACCGGCGTCTTGCTGAAGTATGAGAACGATAGGTCCTGCAGGTGGTTGAACAGCTTCTTGCGCAGGTCATACTGCACGCGCTCGCCCAGCACGCCCGCCAGGTAGATGAAGCCGAACGCGCCAACCGACTGGACGACCATCAGCACGCCGTAGATGATGAGGATTTCGCGCAGCACCACGGTGTTGCGCGCGATGATCCCCTCGTCGATGATGCGCTTGGACAGGAACGTGAAGTAGGCGTCCAGCAGGCTCACCCACATGATGGTGAACATGAAGCCGGCGACCCATTTCCAGTGCGGCTTCACGAGGCCCAGGATGCGCCGGAAGGTGCCGCCGTTGAACTGTCCGCTGAATTCTTCTTCTTCGAATTCGTAGTTGTCGGCCATGGCCCAACCTCTATGATGCTACTGCAAGTTCTTCTTGCAGCTCTTCTTCCACTTTTGCCTGCAACTCGTAGATCTGCCGATAGAGTCCCTCTTGCGCCAGCAGCGTCTCGTGCGTGCCGTGCTGGACGATCTTACCCTTGTCGAGCACCACAATCTGGTCGGCGTTCATGAGGCTTTGCACGCGATGCGCGATGATGAAGGTCGTGCGGCCTTCCATGAGCGTCTCCAGCGCGGCGCGAATTTCGGCCTCCGTCTCCATGTCCACGGACGAGGTCGAATCGTCCAGGATCAGGATGCGCGGGTTCTTGAGCAGCGTGCGCGCAATCGCTACACGCTGCTTCTGCCCGCCGGAGAGGGTTACCCCGCGCTCGCCGACGAGCGTGTCGTATCCCTCCGGGAAGGTCATGATCGAATCGTGGATGGCGGCAGCCTTGGCCGCCGCGATGACTTCCTCGTCCGTCACGGGCCGGTCTACGCCGATCTTGATGTTTTCCTTGATGGTCTTCGAGAACAGGAACGGCTCCTGCTCCACGATGCCGATCTGTCTGCGCAGGTAGCTGCGCGGGTAGCGGGCGAGATCCACGCCGTCGAGCGTGATGATGCCGTCAGTATACTCGTAGAAGCGCGGCAGCAGGTTGACCAGGGAGGTCTTGCCGGACCCGGTCGAGCCGAGCAGCGCGATCGATTCGCCGGCGTGGACGCGCAGGTTGATGTTGTTCAGCACCGGCTGGGTCGGGTCATAGCCGAACGAGACGAACCGGAATTCGATATCGCCCTTGACCGGGCCGTCGGGCCGGTACGTGCCCTCGTCCAGCGGCTCGCGCTCCTGGCTGATGACGTGGACGACGCGGCGATACGACACCATGCCGGTGGAGGTCTGCACGATCAGGCGGCCCAGGTTGCGCATCGGGAAGATGATCCAGATGAGCAGTCCGACGTATGCCAGGTAGGTGCCGACTGTGATCTCGCCGTTGATCGCCATGATGGCCGCGATCGCATAGCCGAACAGCATCTGGCCGCCGCACAGGATGTCGGACACCGGCCAGAACAGCGAGTGCGCCACGGTCAGGTTGCGCCCGCGGCGGAATTTCTCCCAGTTTTCCTTCTCGAACTTATCCCGCTCGTAGGCCTGCCGGGCGAACGCCTTGACCACGCGCACGCCGCTCAGGTTCTCCTGCAGCACGGTGGAGAGCGACGCCTCCTGCTGCTGGTACTTGTCATAGGCGCGCGAGATGCGCTTGAAGAAGATGCCCGAGACGATGACGATCAGCGGGACGACGATAATCGACAAGAGTGCCAGCCGCAGATTGAGCCGCGCCAGCGCCACGAAGTTGATGCTGAACAGCAGAATGATGCGTCCGATGCCTAAGGCTTGATCGGAGTAGAAGCGGCGCAGCGCATCGACATCGGATGTGCTCCGCTGGATCAGCTCGCCGGTCTGCATCCGGTCGTGATAGCTGAACGTCAGCCGCTGGATGTGGTCGTACAGGTAGTTCCGCAACCGCCGGGCGATGCCCTCCGCAGTCTGCGCAGCCAGCCGGCCGCTGAGAAAGGTGAAGCCGCCTTCGAGCAGTGCCAGGCCAAGGAACCCTAACGCGATGAGCGCGAGGGTCAAGGGCGCGCGTTCCTTGCCCAGCACGTTGTCCACGAAGTGCCGGAGGAGCATGTAGGTGGCCGTCTTGGCCGTCGCGCCGAGCGCCAGTGCGGTCACGGCTCCGGCATAGCGCAGGCGGAAGCCGGTCATCATGGCCCAGAGGCCCGCTAGCCGGCTGCTCGTGACTGCATTCTTCAGGTCGTAGCTATGGGCGGGCGAAGCCGCCGCGAGGCTGGTGGTCACCTCTATCGCCCCCTTCTGTCGAGAGTGTCGCGAACAGATATTCTAACACGCGCAGCGCCGAAACGTCTAAATCAAGCGGCAGGAATTCCCAACCAATCCGGCTAAAGCCTCGACTCCCATCGCCAACTGGCGCATGGGGCCAGTGCGAATCACCAAGTCAGCCCCATTCATACTACTACGCAGGCTGTGGCGCCGGGTTGCAAGTTGCGGGCAGGCCTGTGGATGTCTGGAAGTGACCTGCCGGCTGTGCTATACTGCTGCTATCACGATCAAGACAGGGAACCAGCCGTGAGCCTGAATCGTCACAATGCTATGAAACACTGGTGGCTGCTCTGCGCCCTGGCGCTGGCGCTGTTCGCTGCGGCGTGCAGCGCGGGTGACCTCTCGGCCGTCTACCTGGAGGCGAACCGCAGCAAGCTGGAACAGCCCGTTGCCGCGGAGCCTCGGCCGACGCGCTTCGAGATCGCGCCGGGCACGCCCGCGCGCGCCGTCGCTGAGAACCTGCAGGCCGCGGGCCTGATTGCCGATGCGCGATTGTTCGAGGCCTACGTGCGCGTGAGCGGGCTGGCGAGCCGGCTGGAGGCGGGGACGTTCACCCTCAGCCCCGACATGACCATCCCGCAGATTGCTGAGGCACTGCAGGATGCCCGTGCGCCGGAGATTGTTGTCCGCGTGGGCGATGGCTGGCGGCTGGAGCAGACCGCCGACCAGCTCGATCTCAATACCCCGCTGGATGGGGTGGAGTACAAGCGTCGCGGCCTCTTCAAGGACCTGTCCGGCATCGACACGACCGGCTACACCTTCCTGGCGAGCCTGCCTGAGTCCGCGAGCCTCGAAGGGTATCTCTATCCCGACACCTACCGGCTGCCGGCGGAGGACGCCGATGTGACCCATCTGCTGCGTCGCCAGCTTGACCAGTTCGCTGCGCTCGTCGCGCCCGCGTACCAGGCGGCGGCCAGCGCGGGGCAGACTGACCTGACGCTGCACCAGGTGCTCACCGTGGCGAGCATCGTGGAGCGCGAGGCGGTCGTGGACGAGGAACGGCCCATGATTGCCGCCGTCTATCTCAACCGGCTGGCGCGCGATATGAAGCTCGAGGCCGACCCGACCGTGCAGTACGCGATGGGCTATCAGGCGGCCACGGGCCAGTGGTGGAAGACGCCGGTTTTTCTCGAAGAGTATGCCCAGGTCGAAAGCCCGTACAATACTTACCGGGTCAACGGACTGCCGCCGGGCCCCATCTGCAGCCCCGGCATCAGGAGCGTCCAGGCCGTGCTGGAGCCGGCGGAGCACGACTACCTGTATTTCGTGGCCCTGCCGGATGGCAGCGGCCGCCATGCGTTTGCGCGCACGTTCGAGGAACACCTGGAGAACGTCCGCCGTTATCAGCGCGGGCAGTAGGGGCGGATTCTGGGCTCGCGCAAAGACGCAAAGCCCGCCAAAACGTTATTCGGATGGAGCGCGGCATCCTCAGATGCCGCACGGCCCCCAAGCCGGGCGCAGCCGTCCGCATTTGAGAATGCGGACTCCGCTCTTGACACAGGAAGTGGTGTTTGGTTGAGTGAGATGGGAGCAGGACGATGAGAGGGTATGTTACGCGCTATGCTGTATTGCTGGCCTTATTGAGTGCGTTGGTGCTCGCAGGTTGCGTGCCGCAGGCCACGCAGGAGCTGGGCGGGCGTCCGGCGCAGGAGCCGCTTGACGCGGCCGAACTCATCCTCCAACGGTATCAGCCCGGGCCGACGCCGCGCGTGTTCCAGACGACGCACGTCTACGACCGCAACGGCACGCTGCTGGCAACCCGCTGGAATGAGGGTCGCCGCACGTGGGTCAAGCTGAACCGCATCTCCAAACACCTCATTGCCGCCACCATCGCCACCGAAGATTCCACCTTTTATCAGAACACCGGTGTGGATGCCGCGCGCATCGCGGGCGCCGCGCTCCAGAACGCGGGGGAGGGCCAGGTCGTCTCCGGCGCGAGCACCATCACCATGCAGCTCGCGAAGATGCTGTTCCTCGCGCCGGACGTGCGGCTGCAGCAGTCCATGGATCGCAAGATGCTGGAGGCGGGCCTGGCGCAGGAGCTCACCGGCCTGTTCACCAAGGATGAGCTGCTGGAGATGTACCTGAACCTGCTCAACTACGGCCACCTCGCGTACGGACCGGAGGAAGCTGCGCAGGTCTACTTCGGCAAGTCGGCCGCGGACCTGACCCAGGCCGAAGCAACCCTGCTGGCCGGCATTCCACAGCAGCCCGGCCAGATGGACCTGTTCACGAACTTTGCGGCGGCCAAGGCCCGTCAGCGCGTTGTGTTGGACCTGCTCGTCCGCCACAGCTATCTGACCCAGGCCGCCTCCGACGCCATTTTTGCCGAGGAGACGCCGCTCAATCCCGAGCCGGATGCCCCGTACACGACCAATCTCGCGCCGCACTTTGTAACCTACGTCGAAGACTGGCTGGATAGCCGCCTGGGCAACGGCGCGACCGTGCGCAGCGGCCTAACCATCACCACGACGTTGGACCTGAAGATGCAGATGCTGGCGCAGTCCGTGGTCGCGCGCAAGGTGACGGAGCTCCAGCCCAAGCATGACCTGACCAACGGCGCGCTGGTCGCGCTCCGCCCGTACACCGGCGAGGTGCTGGCGATGGTCGGCAGCGCCGACTTCGCGAACGCGGCCATCAGCGGGCAGGTCAACGTCGCGCGCAGCATGCGCCAGCCCGGCAGCTCCATCAAGCCCGTCCTGTATGCCACGGCCATCGAGGACAATCTCATCAGCCCGGCGACCGTGTTGTGGGACATCCCCGCGACCTTCGATATTCCGGGCAGCAAGCCGTACACACCGCGCAACTACGACGACAAGTTCCACGGCCCGGTGACGGTACGCACTGCGCTCGCCAACAGCTACAATCTGCCGGCGGTCAAGCTGCTGAACGGAGTGGGCATCGACCGGATGCTCACCGGTGCGGAGGCGCTGGGCATCCGCAGCCTGGACCGCGGGCGCGACTACTATGGGCTGGCGCTCACGCTGGGCGGGGGCGAAATCACGCTGCTCGAACTGACGACCGCGTACGGCGTGCTGGCAAGCGGCGGGCAGGCCATCGAGCCGGTGCCGGTCCTCCGCATGTCAGATAGCCTGGGCCGTATGACTGCACCCGGCGGCCTGGTCGCGCAGACCGGTTCCGCGTCCACCGATAGCGCCGCACCCCTACAGGCCGTCTCGCCGGCCACTGCGTTCCTGGTGACCGACATCCTGAGCGACAACACCGCACGCACGCCGATGTTCGGGTCGAACAGCCCGCTCCGGCTCAGCAAGCCTGCCGCGGCGAAGACCGGCACGACCGATGATTGGCGGGATAACTGGACGCTCGGCTATACGCGCTACCTGGTGGCCGGTGCATGGGCGGGCAACAGCGACGGGCATCCCATGAAGAACATTAGCGGGGTGGCCGGTGCGGCCCCCATCTGGCACGACTTCATGGAGGGCGTGTTGGCCGATCCCGAGCTGCTGGCTATCATTGGTGCGGCCCCGCTGGAGGATGCCGCAGGGTGGGAGTTCGCGCCGCCGGAAGGCGTCGAACGCCGCGCCGACTGCCCGCCTGGCCTGCAATGCCGCGGCGGCGGGGAGTACTTCTCGCAGAAGTGGCTGGAGGCCGCCGGCGACGCCGGGCCGCTGGCCGACAGCGTGGCGAAGGTCCCCGCGGCTCCTGTGTATGCGGCGTTGCCCGAGGGCGGCCGCTGGACAGCCTACTGCCGGACTGAACCGGCGGCCGTCCGCACGCTGCTCAAGCTGCCGGGCAAGCTAGGTCTGCCGCAGGCAGACACGCTGCCGCAGGCAGACGCGCTCACCGCTGACGAGCGCAAGGAACAGCTTCGGGTGATCGGCTGGAGCCTGCGCCGGCCCGTTGCCGTGGACCTGGGGCCGTGCGACCGGCTGCCGGAGGCGGTGCCCGCGGCCCTGGCGCTGAACCCGCAGGAGGCCGATGCCTTGCTGCAAATCCTGATCGACCTGAACGCGGCGATGGACGTGAACGCGGGGCCGGTGCCTGGCGAGGAGGTTGCGGGGCTCCAGGCCGTGCAGGCCGTCGCGCCCGGCGACCTGCGCTATGTGCTGGCCGGCCCGGTTGAGCATCACCGCTCTTGCCCCGGCAACTACATCGTCGGTCGCGTCCTGAACCGTGAAGGCGGGCCGGTGGCCGGTGTGCGCATCGTCCTGCAGGACGAGTGGGACAATCGTGCAGAGACCGTCAGCAAGGACGGTCAGGCTGACTATGGCATGTACGACTTCCCGATCCATAGCTTTGCCAACCGCTACACGCTCGTGGTGACGGATGGTGCGGGCGTCCCGATCAGTGCGCCGGTCGTCATCGACCACCTGCGTGAGAACGATGCCCCCTGCCACACGGTCAACTGGATCGGGGGGTAGGATCACTTACCAGAAAACGGGAAACCTGTTTTCTCAGTGTCCACTCGTGGCATGTTCGTGCCCACATTCACAGGGCGGTTTCATAGTGCGCCAGGTGAACCCGCCTGGCAACTGAAGTTGCGGCTACCCTTGCGAAGTCTGCCTACGCAGACTGGAACTAACCGGCGTAGGCCGGTTTCGTAGGGGTAGCCGCAGTTTCAACTGCCAGGTGGAAGGCCCGATTGCAACATGACTTCGCCCTGCCACATTCACCGCTGTCTTTGACTTTTCGCGCCTTCGGCGGTAAACTGGGTTTGTTTGCCTCACAGAACCCATTCGCAGGAGACTTCAATGATCGTTACGACCGCAGAGCTGTTCAAGGTGGCGTACGGCAAGTTCGCCATCGGCGCGTACAATATCAACAATATGGAGCAGGCGCTTGGCCTGTTCCAGGGCCACATCGCCGCCCAGGCGCCTTTCATCGTCCAGATTTCCAAGGGCGCGCGCAAGTATGCCGGCATTCCCATGATCGAGGCCATCATCCGCGCGGCGGAGAAGATGTACCCGGAGGCGATCTTCGCCGTTCACCTCGACCACGGCGATGAGCAATCGTGCTACGATTGTATCAACTCCGGCTTCTACTCGTCCGTGATGATCGACGCCTCGCACGAGCCGTTCGAGAAGAACGTCGAGATCACCCGCCGGGTGGTCGAAGCCGCACACGCCAAGGGTCTTTCGGTGGAAGCCGAGATCGGCCAGTTGGGCGGCGTCGAAGAGGATGTCAAGGTCGACGAGAAGAACGCGCACCTGACCGACCCGAAGGAGGCCAAGGCCTTCGTCGAGCAGTCCGGCTGCGACAGCCTGGCCGTTGCGGTCGGGACGAGCCACGGCGCCTACAAGTTCAAGGGCCAGCAGTCGCTCCACTTCGAAGTCATCGAGGCCATCCAGAAGTTGCTGCCTGGTTTTCCGCTGGTCATGCACGGCTCGTCATCGGTGCCCCAAGAAGAGGTGCTGCGTATCAATGCGGCGGGCGGCCAGCTCGACCCGTCGGCGCGCGGCGTGGATGAGAACGAGCTGCTGCGGGCAGCCACCCTCGGTGTCACGAAGATCAATATCGACACCGACGGCCGCCTGGTCTGGACGCGCGTGCATCGCGAGTTCTTCCGCGACACGCCGAAGGAGTTCGACTTCCGGCCTGTCGGCAAGACCTTCGTGTCCGAATACGCCAAGTTCATCGCGGCCCGCTCTGAGAAGCTCGGCTCCGTGGGCAAGCTGGCCGAGGTGCGCGCCGCCGTCGCGTAGACTGCATACCAGTTCAGTCCGGTAATTCAGAAACCCGTTTTCATGCCAGGCGAAGCCTGGCATGAAAACGGGTTTGTTTGTGTCCTTTGCGTTTCAAATCACCCGACGGGCGCAGGCGGCTCCGGCGGCGCAGGCGGCTCTTCCGCCCCTTCCACCTTCTCTACGACGATCGTCAGGTCCGCGGCCAGCGCAGCGATCGCGCCGATGGCGGCCCACACGGGCAGCAGCAGCATGCCGACGACGCCGATGGTCAGCGGGATTTCGATCAGCGTCTTGCCTTCGTCGTTCTTGATCGTGAGCCGGCGGATGTTGCCCTCGTGGAGCAGTTGTCGGACCGCGCCGACCAGCGCCTCACCGGTGACCTTGACTTCCTCGCGCTGCACGTTTTCGTCGCTCATGGTGTTCCCCTTTCATAGCGCAGTTTGGGATCTTCATCATCAATACGCAGCAGCACAGCGGAAGTCGCGAACGCGGAAATCTCTCTTTTGAGGGTTGGGGCCGCAAAGCGGCCCCAACCCTCAAAGCTACGAAATACCCCTCTCCCACACCGCAGTGTGGGAGAGGGGTGGAAGGCCGAAGGCCGGCCGGGGTGAGGGCAGGACAGCCCTAGTCGCCGAACGTGATGCCCAGGTCGCGCGCGGTCATCATGGTGTCGGAGTCGAGCGGCACGCACTTCATGCGTCCGGCGACCTCTGTCAGCGGGACGTACTGCACATAGGGCGGGTCGATGGCGACCATGATGCCGTCCTGTCCTTCGCTCAATGCGCGCACGGCGGCCGCGCCGAACCGCAGCGAGATGAGGCGGTCGGATGCCGTGGGACTGCCGCCGCGTAGCAGGTGGCCCAGCACGACGGTGCGTGCCTCCTTGCCCGTCAGCACCTCCAGCGCCTCCGCCACCTTCTCGCCTGCGCCGCCCAACCTTTCCGCCCGGCCCAGCTCCTTTTCGATGACCGAGACCTCGCCGCCGACCGGCTTCGCGCCCTCCGCCACGACGACCATGGTGAAGTTGCGCCCGGCCTCGTCGCGCTCGCGCACCTTCTCGGCCACGCGATTGATGTCATAGGGAATTTCGGGGATCAGGATGGCGTCCGCCGAGCCGGCGATGCCTGCGTGCAGCGCAATCCACCCGGCGTAACGGCCCATGACTTCCACGACCATGATGCGGCCGTGCGATTCTGCCGTGGAGTGCAGCCGGTCCATGGCCTCCATCGCGAAAGCCACTGCCGTGTCGAACCCGAAGGTCACGACCGTCTTGTCGAGGTCGTTGTCGATGGTCTTGGGCACGCCGATGACGCAGATGCCTTTGGCGGAGAGCGCGGCGGCAATCGCCATCGACCCGTCGCCGCCGATGGAGATGAGCGCATCCAGCTCATGCAACTGGAACTTGCGGATCAGCTCGTCCGACCGGTCGACCAGCTCAATCTGCCCGTCGGGGCCCTGGATCGGGAAACGGAGCGGATTGCCCTTATTCGTAGTGCCCAGGATCGTGCCGCCGAGGTGCGTGATGCCGCGCACACTGTTGCGGGTCAGGCGCACCAGCCCGCCCTCAGGATACTGCTCCGGCAGCAGCAGCCCGTTGAGCCCATCACGGATGCCGTAAACCTCCCAGCTCCGGTTGAGGGCGGCGAGCGTAACGGCGCGGATTACGGCGTTCAGACCGGGCGCGTCGCCGCCGCCCGTGCTGATCGCAATCCGGTGAATTCTACCTGGTTCTATTGTCATGCGATGTCCCCCCCGCGTCAGGCTGCCTGTCACCAGTGCATGGTAGCACAAAGCCCGGAGGCTGCCAACCTTCGTGATTCAGCTCACCCTGGATACACGACATTATCTGTCAATACAAGATCGTCCTCCGTCAGCCCGTCCAGCAGGTCGAGCCAGCGACTGTCTACTGACAGGTTGTTCGTGATGCGGTTGCCCTTGGGGAAGGCGGGTTGGTCGTCCAGCAGGCGCACCAGCTCGGGGTAGCGGCGGCTGTAGGGCGGCCGGTCATGGCCTACTGCCGCCAGCCGCTTCAGCAGCGTCGGGTCCTTACCGTTGAACCAGAAGCTGGCCCAGCCGATGCCGCGGCCGTCGAGATGGATCGCGGGCTGGCACTCGACGAAGGCGTTCCCCGTCACGATGTTGTCGCGGCCACCGCCGATCATCATCCCCCGGCCCGCGCGCACGAAGATGTTACGCTCGATGGTCGCGCCGCTGGCGCAGTCGTCCAGGTAGACGGCCTGCACGAGGTCGCCCTCGCCCAGGTCGTGGAAGTAGTTCTCGCGGATGACGTTGCCCCGCTCGCTGAAGTCACGGCCCATGTAGAACGCGCCCGCGTCGTTCGTGTCCAGGCAGACGTGGTCGATTTCGTTGCGCTCGATGATGTGGTCGTTGCCGTGGAGCCAGACGCCGAAGTGCGGGAGGTCGTGGATGTGGTTGCCCGTGATGCGGTTGCCCACGCCGTCCACCGCGATGCCGGGCCGGTAGGTGCGCGCCAGCCGGTTCGAATCGTAGATGTCGTTGCCGGTCGCGAAGTTGCCTGCCGGGGTGAGCGTCTTGCGGTCGCCGCCGCCGAGCTGGATGCCGCCCTCGCCGCAGTGGAAGATGCGGCAGTTCGTCACGCCCTGGTCGCCCCCCGCATTGCGGTTCCAGGTCGTGTTGTCGTAGATGCGGCTCTGGTAGTTCTCCGCGCCCTCACCGATGCAGATCGCCACATTGCCGATGTTGCGCAGCGTGCAGCCGTCGAGCCGGTTATGCCCGCCGCCGGTGATGGCGACCCCGTGCCCGCGCGTACACTCGAAGGTCAGCCCCCGGAAGGTGACATGCTCGACGTCCGCCAGCGTGACGAGCGGTGTCTCCAGCAGCGAGACGGTTGCCTGTCCGCCGGCAGACGTGACGGGCGGCCAGAAGTAGAGGATGCCCGTCTTGCGGTCGAGGTACCATTCGCCCGGCGCGTCCAGTTCTTCGAGGACGTTGAGCACGCGGAACCGGGCGCCGCTGCGGATGCCCCAGTCGCCGCCGCTGTGCAGGCTGATGGTCTTGCGTGCCAGGTCGACCCGCTTGACCCGGTCGTAGGTGTCCGCCCAGTCGTATTGCCAGTAGGCATACAGCCACAGGTCGTCTGCCTCGGCCCAGTGGGGCCGGAGCGCAGTGAAGGTGAACTCGTGGCTCGCGGCGTCCGCCGAACCCTGGATGACCTTCGCCCAGCCCTCGTTGGGCCAGCGCGCCAGCGGCATCGGCAGGTCATCGTAGAACAACTCCAGCCCGGTGGGTTCGGTCAGGCGGTTGAATCCGCGTGGCCGCAGGCTGCCATAGTCCGTGATGCTCAGGGCCGCGAGGTCGCACTGGAGCACCTCTCCACGCGCCTTCTCAGCCAGGCGGGCCAGGACGGCCGGGTCCTCGACCGGCGTGAAGCCGGTGAGGGCCTGCCCGCCGCTGATGCGCACCGGCCCGGCGTCGAGCGCCTCGTAGCTGATCGGTGCGGCGGCGGTCCCGCTGTCCTCTGCCGTCAGCGCAAAGGTCGCACGGCGCTCGTATGTGCCTCCTGCCAGCAGGACCCGCACGCCGCCTGCGGGCAGCGGCCCCTGGCGCTTCAGCCGGTGGATGGCATCCTGCGCGGCCTCAAGCGTGGCAAACGGGCCATCGTTCCCCGTTGCATCCGGCTCGGGCCGTGTGCCCGACCAGGTGTCCTTGCCCTGCGGCGAGACGTAGAATTCCATTCGATTCTCCTTGCTTGGGTGACCCTGCCCGCGCGGCGCGCTGAACAGCCCGGCCAGGCCAAACGTGGCGGCCAGGAATTCCCGGCGGGTGAGGGGGTGTGTCATGTCGTTGAATGTTATGCCAGTACGAGCTTTTGCAGAGTGCGCGTGATATCTCCTTCGTCTGCTCTGCGGTACACCGCCGATGAATGCGCTACATTCAGCGCGTCCAGTCCCTCAGCGTCGACTGCCAGCCCCTCTCCGTCGCGCGGGTTCAGAATAACGGCTGGGCACGCGAGCGCGGCGACCAGCTCCGGCAGGTCGCAGTACAGCAACGCGTTGGGCAGGAAGGCATCGGCGGACCAGCGGTAGTCCGCCGTCTCGAGCAGGCTGTGGAAGCTCACCGGGGCGTCCCAGGTGACGACCCCGGCGGCGGCGCCGTCAGCGGCTGCGACGAGCAGCGCGACGACACCGCCCAGCCCGCAGCCGGTGACCACGATGCGGGCGGGGTCGATCTCTGGCCGCGACCTCAGATAGGCCAGCGCGGTCAGTCCATCGCGGGCGCGCATGGCCAGCACCGGGTCGCCCAGCGCGGCGGTCGCGTAGGCCAGGTAGCGGTCAACGCCGCCCCAGCCGGCCATCTCGTAAGGGTAGACTGCGGGCGTGCTGTCGCCCCACCCGCGCAGGTCCACGGTCAGCACGGCGGCATGCGGCCCCTCCCGTTCGAGGAAGCCGGCGGCCCGCGCGAGCAGCCCGTTGCGGTAAAGGAGGCGGTTGCGCCCTGCGTCGTCGAAGTGGAGGATGGCTGCGGAGCGCGTGCCGGCCTCGTGCGGCAGCAGCAGCGTAGCGGGCAGCTCGATCCCCCGCTCGACGGTCAGGAGGAGTTGCTGCCAGTCGTGCGTCCAGACCTGGAAGGGGGAGACTGGAAGCTGGAAGCTGGAAGCTGGATCGCTGTCAGTGGGAGCCCATTGAATGAGGCTGCGTACAATGTTGCGGCTATCAGCGGGCGTCTGGGAGCCGGTGCGTGCGGCGGCCAGCTCATCGGCGCGGGCCAGCGCAAGCGTGCGCATGTTCACGTCCTGCCGCGGCGTGCAGCGCAGCATCTCGACCGGGTCCAGGGTGAAGTCCGCAGGGTCTGCGTCCGGCAGGTCTCGTCCAGATACACCCTCCGTCCGCATCTGAGGATGCGGACTCCGCAAGGCGTTTGGACTATCGGGGATGTCCCGCAGCCAGCGCTCCATGAAGCGGGTGAACTCGCGCGCCTGCGCCAGCGTGTAGCCGTGGCCCGCGTCGTCCACGAAGAACTCGAAATGGTCACCCGCGCCGGCAGTCGCATAAAAGGCTGCTACCTCCTCAGCCAGCCGCCGCGTATCCTCGATGTGGAAAACCTCGTCATACGCGCCGGCCATCAGCAGTACGGGCGTGGGGCAGGCCGCCGCGATGAGGTCCAACTCGTCCACGCCCTCTGCATACCGCCGCCACATGTGCGTCTCCGGGCAGCCCGCATAGCACTGGGTGATGTCGAGGTCGGCCAGGGGAGTGAGACAGCAGGACGGCCCGGCGACTGCGATGCGCTCGTCCAGCAGGGTCGCCAGCGTGGTGGTCGTGCCGCCACCGGAGACCCCGGTCATGGCAACTCCGCGTCGCGCGTCCACATCCGGACGGGAGGTGACATAATCCACGCAGCGGAGCGCGTCGCCGACGAAGTAGCGGCTTGACGTCTGCCCGACGAGGTAACAGCGCACGCCGTCGACGAAGTGATCGTTGCCCGTCTGCTTCTCGCCGGCCTGGCCCGGCGGGTCGAAGGTCACGGCGAGATAGCCGGCGCGCGCGAAGTACTGCGCGGGCAGTTGGTACGAGTCGAACTGCTTGCCCGAATGGCCGACCGGAATGATGACCGCGGGGAAGGGCGGGGCATAGTCCAGCGGCACGTAGACTGTGGCGTTGACCTCCCAGCCGGGAAACGACTCGAACAGCACGTTCTCCAACCGGTAGCCTGCACGGTCGAACCGGCTGACCTCGCGTGCAACGACCGGCGCTGCGTCTGCGCCAAAGGGTAGCGCAACGTCGTATCCTTCGACTTCGCACTGGCCTTGTAGGACGGGTTGCCAACCCGTCCTACAAGGCCACGCGCGTGAGTTGTCGTAGAATCCCGCGACGGCCTGTCGGATGGCGGTGCGGTAGGTGGCAATGTCGCCGGAAAGCAGACTGGCGCTGCGGCGTTCTGCCGCAGCGGCCATGTGGCCCAGGCTGCGCTCGATGATGTGCGCGCGCAGCATGTCGCGCAGGTCTACTGTCGGCGGAATCGGTCTCTGGTGTGGTGTCACGTGGCTGCTCCCCGCGAAGATATCAGGGCTGCGTCATCCGGCACCCATGTGGCCGGGTAGACGCCCCACTTGCGGAACGCCCGGCACATGGCCGCAATCTTCTCCGGCGTGTGCGCGACGTCTTGCGGGGTTGGGTACACCTTCGAGACCAGGCCGCCGTTGTGCCGTCCCAGGTGGTAAACCATCCGGCGCACGTAGTCTTCGATGTCTGCCTCGCTGCCCGTGACCATCGTGTGCTGGATGTCCACAGGGCACCAGAACGCGAGGCTACCGCCGACCGTCCGGTCGAGCGCGGCCAGGCCCATGTTCTCCTGCTGGTCCATCTGGATGACGTTCAGCCCGCAGTCTACCATGCGCGTGAGGAAGGGCAGGATGTAGCCGCACGAGTGCATCCACACATCCAGCCCACGTGCGTGTGCGTGCTCCCACAACAGCCGGTAGCGCGGTGCGAAGTAGCGGTCCCATAGCTTCGGGCTGATGAAGGTGCGGTCCTGCATCCCCCAGTCGTCGTACCACATCACGCCGTGGACGCCGCTGTCCGCATACAGGTCGATGCACATGAGTTGCGACTCGGCCAGCCGGTCGAGCAAGCGATTGACCTCCGCCGGATGCTCGTACAGGTCCGCAAGGAGCGGAGTCAGCCCGCGCAGGCCGTGGGCCGCTTCGTAGAGCGACGGGTACTGCAGCACGCCCAGGAAGTACATTTCGGGTGCAGCCGCGACCTGCCGGCGGATCTCGGCCAGCGGCTCCAGCGGGGGCGGGGTGGTCAGCAGGCGCAGCACCTCATCGAGCCGTGACAGGTCGGCCAGCGCCGGCTCTGCGACTTCGCCGTTGCCCGACGGTCCGAAGCGCTCCCAGCGCGTGCCCCACTCGTCGAAGCGCCGCCAGCGCCGTGTGGGTTGTTGGCCGCCGCCGTCTGGCGACCAATCATCCGCCACCTCGTACCAGTCGGTTGACAGGCCGGTGCGGGGGCGCGGGGGCCAGAGCCAAACGATGTCGTTCGGCAGCCCGTCGGTGAGAAAATGGGGGATGTGGTCCGGTCCCTGAAAAAGGATGGCGCGGCGCACGCGCTCAAGGCTATGCATGGTTTTCACCTTCTACGCTTCAAGCAGGCGTGCAGCGAAGATACGCGCGACCGGATTCCCGGCTGTGCGGCCCGCCAGTGCAACCTGGCAGATGGTCACGCGGCCCGCGCCGCAGGTCCGCTGGGCCGCGGCCCAGGCCGGGCCCCACTGGCCCGACCAATCTCCATTGCCGCTGAGCAGGATGGGCGACCACCCGTCACCGGGCGACACGCCGAACGTCGAGCCGAGCAGCGGCGTGGCATAGCCTGCCTCGGCATCATACCAGAAGCGGAAGTCGAGCGGCTTCAAGTCCGCTATGAGCGGATGGCCGGTTGCGCGCGATGCGAAGTGCCGGGCGTTCATGCCTGCGACCTTCACCTCCACCCGGTCGCCGCAGATGGTGTGCTCGCCCGGCGGAAGGTTCAGGAAGATGGCGTGCGCGCCCGCTTGCACGGCCTGCTCGATGGATTCCGCCCGCTGCGCATAGTCATTAGGGTCGCTGATGAAGATTGTGCGGCTGTCCGGCGCGTCTGCCGGACTGATCGGCAACTCCAGCTCGCGGGCCAACCGAGCGGCGGCGCTGTCATTGTCCCCCACTACGCGCACGGGCCGGGCCGTGATGGCGACTGGCGGGAACAGGGTGACTTCCAACGCGGTATCGTGCAGCACCGTGCCATCGGCACTCACCAGGCCCAGCCGGACCACCGCACCCGTGCGGCTGCTGACCGGCGGGGCCGTGATCTCGATCAGGCCCTGGCACGCGCTGCTGCAAATGGGAATATCGGCCGGCGCGGCCTGGCTGAAGACCACCTCGCCGCCCACCTCGAGCTGGTAGTGGAGCTTCGCGTCGTCCGGTGCCTGGTCGAGGTCGTTGCACACCCATGCCTCGAACGTCATGCGCTCGCCGGCCCAGAAGCCGGTGCGATCGCTGCGCAGGTTGACCATCAGCGGGGTGAGCGCATCGCGGTAGACGAAGTACGCAGGCTTCGGGCCGCGCTCCACGTCCATGATGGTCTTCATCCAGCCGGACGGGAACGCGTCGATGAACAGGTGGATGGCGATGGACACCATGCGGCTGTCGCGGCGGAACGCGTCGGTCATCAGCCGCGTGGCCCAGGCCTGGTGCGCCTGGCTGGCGGTAACCCAGTCCGCGACGCTGTGCTGCGTGTCGAACCACATATAGTGGAACCGGCCCGTCTGCGCGCCGACGATGCGATCGGGCATCCAGGTGCGCTCCTCAGCGGCATTGGCGGGCAGCCACGCGGGAGGGTAGTGCCCGCGCATCACACTGACGGGGTCCAGTCCTTCGGAGCCGAACTCGCCGCAGCCGTAGCGCCAGCCCGGCTTGACCTTCTGCCAGTACCCGCGATGCAGCCGTCCCAGGTCGACGCCGTGCCCGTTGTACCAGCCGCAGTAGCAGTGATTGTCGGGCAGGCTTGGGCCGGGCGGGTCGTAGTCGCCGTCCACCGGCTTGATGACGCGGTCGGGGTTCTCCTGGTGGACGGCATGGCTCGCGGCCGCGAAGAAACGTTCCAGCTCGGTTCGCGACAGGTGCCGGTGCAGCTTCCCGCGGCCCATCGGGAACGGCTCGTTGATATACGTGACCATGATGTTGCACGCATGGCTGCGCACCAGCCGCTCCATCTCCCCGGCCTGGCGCACCGCTTCGCTGAACTGGTTGCGGCGCAGCATCCCGAACAGCGGCAGGTCCGTCTGCGTCAGCAGCCCGAGCCGGTCGCAGTAGTCGTACACTTCCGCCTGCACGGGCCGCTGGGTGAGCCGCCAGAAGTTCATGTGGCAGATTTTCGCCAGCAGGACATCGTCGATGAGCTGGTCCCAGTTCCCGCGCATGACGTCCTGCTGCTCGAAGCCCATCGTGTTCGCGCCGCGCAGGCGGATCTCGCGGCCGTTGAGATAGAGCCGGCCCGCGTCGCCCGCGTCCTCGGCCATCATGAACGAACGCATCCCGAACTGCCGCGCCTGCACGTCGAGCGTCTGCCCGTCCTCGTCCAGCAGGCGCACCTGAAGCTGATAGAGCCACGGCGTCTCGAGGTCCCAGGTGCGCGCGTCCGGTATCTCGAAGGGCAAGCGGTAGTAGTTGACCGTCGGCCCCGCCGGCCCGCCCAGTTCGTACGCGGCACCGGTGAAGACGGTCTGCTCGAAGTTTTGGCCGTATAGCGACAGTTCGATGCCGACCGACCGGCGCAGCAGCCCGCAGTTATAGACCTCGATCCAGGCTTCGGCGCGCTGCTCGGCGAGGATGGGCCGGACGAAGATGTCGTGGATGTGCAGCGCGGCCCGTGCCTCTACGGTCACGGCCTGGTAGATGCCCATGCCGGGCGGGCAGTGATGCCAGCCGACCGCGGGATCGTCGTAGCCCGGCCCGGTGGCCGCGTAGATTTTGTCACCCTCGTAGAGGTCGCCGTCCTCGCCCCAGGAGTCGTTGCCCATGCAGATAGCGTCGTTCTCCACCTGCACGCGCAGCTCGTTCTGCCCCTCCCGCACGATGCGCGTCGCATCGAACTCGAACGCGGCGAAGAATCCTTCGTGTGAGCCAAGATACGTGCCGTTGACGAAGACGTGCGCCCGGTAGTCCACGCCCTTGAAGCAGACGAAGACGCTCCCGCGGGCCAACATCGCCGCGGTCACCTCGAAGTCCGTGCGGTAGACGCACGTCGCGCGGCTCAACGGCGCGCCGTAGTGCGGGATCTCCACGCGCGCCCATGGCGACGGCAGGTTCGCTGGGCTGCCGTCCGCAGGCGGGGGCGCGCTCTCGACGCGCCAGTCGAACTCGGCCAGCGGAATGGTGATGCGCGTGGCCTCCGGCGCGGGGGCCAGGTTGCGCAGGTAGGGCGCGTAGTACGCACGCTGCGCAGCCAGCTCCGCGGCGAGCTGCTCCGGCGTGTCGAACGGGGGCCGCGGGGTGAACGCGGCGGCCGGGTCGTGCTCTGCGGGCAGCACGCGGCCGGGCAGGTCGGGCGGGAGCGTCTCGACCAGCGCGACGCGGCGGTGGCTGACGGGCTGCGGCTGGCTCGCCGTGTCGCTGGCGGCGATGTCGGCAAAGATGTCGCGGCGCGGGGCCGCCTGCGGTTGCTCAGTCATGCGTCCTCCTCGCTGTCCGCGTGGCCGGTTGCGTGGAGCCGGTCGCGGAGGCGGCGCGCGGCGTCGTAGTCTTCGGCCCACATGATGCGCGAGAAGCCCGTGCGGATGCGTTCGCGGCAGCGGCGGTCCAGGGGCTTCGTCCACTGCACGATGGCAATCCCGGCGGCTTCGCAGGTCTCATACATGCTATAGAGATCGTAGAACTCGCCCTGATACGGGTTGATCCCGCTGAGGCCGGGGATGTTGAGTGTGTCCGGCCACCATGCAGCGCGGCCGCAGAAGTGCATCCAGCCGCCGTAGGGCGCAAGCAGCCGTTCGTCGCACGCGCGCACCAGCCCGCGGTAGTGCCGCGGGCTTATGTTGATGGAGGAATCGTTGCGGACGCACAGCCCGCCGAGCATCTGCCAGGTGCCATCGTGCTCGTCCGGCGGGCAGCCGTCGATGCGTCGGTGTTCGCGGACAACCGCGAGCGTGACATCCACCACCTGCTGCATCAGCCGGACGACCTGTTCCGGCACTTCGTAGAACGCCGCGAAGATGCTCGAACCCCAGATGATGCTGGCATTGTCGAATGGCCCCTGGATGTCGAGCATCTGCGAGCCGACCGCGCGGGACAACTTCGGATAGGGGCGGAGCGTTTCGCGATAGTACGCGACGGTGTCGAGCGCCCGGCTGAGCAGCGGGAGGCTGCGATATGCACCGTTCGCGAGGTCAGGCGGCCCTTCCGCCAGGATCTGCGCGAGCTTTTCCGGCGTCACCTTCAGCCCGATGGGCAGCGAGTCCTCGAACGTGACGGTTGGGCAGCCGAAGATGGATGCGATGATGCCCGTGCCGTAGTTCGCGCGGATGCCGTACAGCCGGTCATCCCGCAGTTTCGCGCCCAGGTAGACGTCGTGCAGTTGGCCGAGCAGCATCTTGGCCGGGTCATCGTAGATTTCCTGGAAGGTGAAGTGCGGCCATTCCTCCTCCGGGACACTGTAGAGGATGGCGGTAGGCACGTGATCGACCGGCTCGAACGCAAACGCGCGGCGGTGCAGCTCGCGCGTGCGCGCGACGTGGTCCAGGTCGATCAGAGCTTCGAGACGTTCCAGGTAAGGGGTGATATCGGATGAAGCCAAGGTTCCTCCGTGTTTATACGTGCTGCCCCATGCGCAGCACCTCGAAGATGCGGCTGCGCGTCATCTGCAGGAGCAGCAGCGCTTCGGCCAGCAGCAGCGCGACGGCTACGGCCAGCGCCATCGTATCGGTGCGCGCCCAGTCGATGACCGGCGTGAACGGCGGCACGGGCGTCCCGGTCTGCGGCACGCCGGTCGCGCCGAGCCGGTAGAACGGCACATACAGCATCGCGCCCGCGATGCCGCACACGATGCCCATCGCCAGCCCGTACACGACCGAGGTGATCTCTTCCAGGATGACCATGTTGAGAATCTTGCTGCGCGGCACGCCGAGCGCACCCAACACGGCATGCACCATCGTGCGCTCGCGCAGCATGAAGGTGCTGTGGACGAGCAGGTCGGCCACCGACAACACCGCGCCTGCGAGGAAGCAGATGGACAACAGGCCGAAGATGCCCGTGCGTTCGAGGTTCTGGCTCTCGTCGGCTAACACGCGCGTCAGGTCCTGCTCTGCGTGTATCTTGATGCCCATGCGCCGCACGTCGTCCAGCACCTCCGCGGTGTCTGCGCCAGGTGCGACCCGCAGCCACACCTGATATGGCAGGACATCCCACGCGTTCAGGTCGAGATAGTCCAGGTTGCCGACGATCACAGGCGCGTCCGACGGGTACATCGTCGGGAAGTGCTCGAAGAAGCCGGCCACGCGCAGGTCGAGCCGCAGGCGCATGTCCCGGACGGGCGTAATATTCAGAGCGAGCGGGTCGCCGATGCCCAGACCCAGCTCCGCGGCAAGGGACTCCGGCAGCAGCACGCCCTCGTTGGCCGTGCCGAGCCGGTTCATCAGTGTGCCGACCGACTCCGCAGCATAATCGCGGCGGAAGTAGGCCACCTGCGGGAAGTCGATGCGCTCGATCGCGAGGTAGCGCACCGGCAGCATCCCCGGCCGGCCGTTGATGCTGGCCTCGAACTCGGCAACGCGCGTCGCGGCGGTCACGCCCGTGATCTCGCGGTAGCTGTCGTTGGGCAGCAGCGGGACCTCTTCGTCCGGCTCGTCCGTCACCCCGAAACCGGACAGCCCCGTGTCGGCTCCGCCGACGCGGAAGGTCAGGTCCGCCCCGTGCCGGTGCTGCAGCGCATCGACCAGCCAGAGGTCCGCGCTCTTCGCGACGGATGCGTAGAACGCGCCGAGCGCGAGGCAGAGGATGAGGCGGTAGGTCGGCGCGCGGTACTGGCTGCCCGCGCGCGCGAGGTTGGTGCTGGCAAGGTAACCTGCAACGCCCGGCCACAGCCGGCCCAGCCGGTCGATCGGGTGTACGAGCAGCAGGAATAGCTCGGTCGCGACGAGCGGCGCCACAAAGATGAACAGCGTCGGGGCCAACAACAGCAGCGGATCGTTGCGCGGGTCGGTGATGGAGAGGCTGGCGAGCGTCAGGTCCCCGCGCAGGCTCAACTGCTGGTAGGCATAGTAGGCGACGAACGCCAGCCCGCCGGTCAGGGCCAGTCGTGCGCCGGTCATCAGGAGCGAGGGCCGCGCACGCTTCTGCGCGTGGGTGATGATGCTGTGGCGGCTGACGCGGAAGGTCGCGAACAGGCGGATGACGATGCTTACGCCAACCATCGCAACGAGGGGTCGCCAGTCGAGCTGGTAGAGGCTGACGTCGAGCGGCTCCGCTGCGCCGAAGGAGAGGAACCCCCGCGAGTAGCCCAGTATGTATGCGAGGAGCAGCGCCAGCCCAAGCCCGGCGGGCAGCGCCAGCAGCGCGATGAGCAGCGATTCGAGCGCAGCGATGCCGAGCACCTGAACGCGTGTTGCGCCCCGGCTGACCATGATCGCCATCTCCGACTGCTGGAAGTTGGTCTGCGTGGCAGAGAGGGACGACAGGAAGGAGACCATGATGAGCAGGACAGGCAGGCTGAAGCTATACATCGTCAGGGTCAGGCTGGTCTTGCGCCGTTGCGCACGGGTCAGGTCCTCGCGCGGGTCGAGGTCCATCACCCCGCCGGGCAGCCGCCGCCCGAGCTCATACGCCACCTCGCCCAGGCCCGTCACGTAGCGGTCCACCCGGTCCAGGTTCATCTGGCTATCGTCGAAGACGAAGTACCAGAACTCCTGCGTGCTCTGACCGACGACCCGCGGCGCGACGAGCGCGTTGTACTGATCGGCGGTCACCAGGAAGACGCCGTCGAAGTGCGTCTCGGGTGGCCGATACCAGAAGTGCTCGCCCTCACCTGGCGGTGCAGCCTGCCAAACGCCCGCCACGATGACCGGGATGCCCTGGCCGGCGGCGTACAGGTTGCCCAACTCGAACCGGTCACCGACGTCCGCGCCGAGCCGGGACGCGAACGTCGCCTCCAGCCAGACGTTGAGCTGCGATGGATCGGTAAGCTGGCCGAACGCGGCGCCCCGGATGCCACCCATGTGCGGCTCGATGTCGAGCACGTGCACGACGCGGACGCCCGCGAGGTACTCCGGCAGACCCTCACCGGCCTCCGCGATGGGCGCCAGCCGGTACATGGGGCTCTGCACTTCGACGTAGGTCGAGCGGACCGGCAGCCTGACCGAGCCGGCCAGGAAATCGCGCAGCCAGTCGCGCGTTGCAGCGGCCTCGCGCAGCCCCATTGGGACGGCCGCGGTGGGCGCCGCGCTGATGCGCACGGAGAAGATCGGCCAGCCTTTCGTGAGCAGCCGCTTGTCGACCTCGCGCTGCGTGATGCGCTGGCTGACCGCGCTGGCAAAGACCGGAATGCCCGCGGTGAAGCCGAGAATGAGCGCGGTCGTCAGGACCAGGAGCAACGACAGGCCGGGCCGGCTCTTAAGGCGCTTCAGAACGAGCGGTATGGACCCCAGAAACCACATCAGCAATGACTCATCTACACATTTATCCGTTACACCGTGCGCGCAGCCGGTCGAGCGTGGCCCTGGCCTCGTCCAGCGGCTGGCCGGGCATGTCGAACAGGAAGCGCGAATCGGGCCGGGCCATGTCGAGCATCTTGTTGACGCCCTCCTCATCGGTCCACGCGACCATCAGCACGGTCTGGCCTGCAAACGCTTCGATGGCCGGGCCAGGCCCCGGTTTTTGGAAGACCCGGTTCAGCCCGCGCAGGTTAGGTATCTTCTTGAAGCTGCCGTATTGATGATCGGCGGTCGCGCAGCAGTGGACGAACAGCCCGCCGTACCGCTCCGAGAGCTCCACCAGGTTGGGCAGGCAAAATTCCTCGAACATGCGCACGGACAGCGCACCCGCCTCATCTTCCGACAGCCACACGCCCTGCTCCGGCGGCGCCCAGGCCGTCGGGCAGTGGCACAGGTTGACCTCGCCGCATTCGGCCAGGAAGCGGTCGAAGAAGGCGATGAGCAACTCCTGGCATTTGGCAACCAGCCGCTTGACCGCGTCCGGCTCGCGCTTGCACGCGACGTACATATCTTCCTTGCGCCAGATGAGCGCGGCGATATCGAACGCGCTCTGGATGTCCGGCACGCTGAGCGGGACCTCCGGCCCCACGCGCTCGCGAACCAATCGCGCCATTTCCCAGAAGCGGTCAAGCGGGGGCGCGTCGAGCGACGGCACGGCCAGCGCGTCGGCCTCGGCCGCGGTGGTCACGCGTGCCAGCGCGGCGGGCGGCGAATCCTCGTAGACATGCACCTCACAGCCGAACGCGGCCGCGAAGATTTCCGTGCCTGTATTCAGAGGGAAGTAAGGCACGCTGTCGTCGTCCAGCGCCTCGTGATAGCGCACCCGGTCCTCGTAGCGCTCCAGCAGCATGGGCAGCCACGCGGCCAGCGGCAGCTCGGGCCGCGTGAAGTCGCCGTGCATCTGCATGGGGTTCTCGCGGGCTTCCGGGCTCATGAGTATGGCGTGGCCCGGAAACGGACCGGCGAACAGGTCGGCCAGCTTGCGCCGGTTGCGCAGGGTTTTGGCATCCATCAGTACGCTCCCAGCTCCAGACCCTTCTGGATGAAATAGCGATAGGTGTCGTAGTGGACCGTCTCCGGGATGGAGTGGTCGCTGTGCAGGACGTAGCCGTACTTCTGCTTGACCGTGGGAATCTTCGCCTCGAGCTCCGCGTCGATCTTCGCCCGGTCGTTGGTGTACAGCACGCGTACGTCGATGCCGCCCATGAAGGAGAGGCAGTCGCCCCAGTCGCGGTACAGCTTGAGCAGGTCCATGCCAGCCTTCACCTCGATGACCTGCAGGCAGTCGATGCCTGCCTCGACCATGCCCGGCAGCAGCGGCTCCACATAGCCGCACGAGTGCATGATGACCGGCAGCCCGTGGCTCTTCGCGAAGCCGATGCTGGCCTTGTGTGCCGGCTGGATGAGCGCCCGGTACATGCGCGGGGACATGAAGGGCCGCTGCTTGAAGCCCATGTCTTCATAGTACCATACGCCGTCGGGATACCCTTCCTCTGCGAAGAGGATTTCCTGCAGCTCGACGGTCAGCCGGGCATAGGTGTCGGCCATATCCTTGACCCAGTCCGGATCTGTGACCATGCCTTCAAGCATGTTAAGGTGGCCCGTCACATCCTTTAAGATTTCGAAGACGTTGACACCGGACCAGGCGAAGAAGCGGTTGGCCCGACGGGCACGTTCCTTCGCGTTGCGGTACGCCTCGAAGTTGATGCGCCGCCGGTCAGCCGTGAGCCGGGGCTTGATGAGGTCGAGCCACGTCTGCCGGTCGCACACCGCGAACCCGAGGTGTTCGGGCGTCGTGTCGTGCAGCTTGTGGACGCGGAAGGTGGCGAAGTTGCCGTTGCGGACGACTTTGGTCTCGTCCGCCTCTTCCAGTACCTCCGGCTCATAGTCCAGGTCGGCAACCAGGTTGAAGGGCCAGCAGAGCTCCAGGTCGAACCCGAAGTGATCCGTGAAGCTCTCGCCCTCGGGGATGTGGCCCTGCGAGGACCACGCACGGTGCGTGTCGCCCCAGAAGTGTTCCATCAGCCCGATCCGGTCAACGGGCTGCCGTTTGAGGATGTTGGTGATGCGTTCGACGCCGGTCATCGACATTGGCGTTTCCTACCCTTTCTCGTAGACGATATCAGATGTCAGATTGAAGATTTAAGATTTGCGCGACGGGTTAGAAATCTTCAATCTTCAATCAGGCTTCTTCAGCGCACACCTCGCGCGCGATCGCGACCCACCGGCCCAACCGCCAGGGTTGGTCGGACAGCGTGTGCACGTCTTTCATGGCGAATTCCAGCGGGCAGCCGCGCGCGGCGCGCACGGTCGTCCGCACATCCTCGCGGATAGCCGCCTCGTCCCAGTCGGGCATGCTGATCTGCGTGGGCGAAGGTTTGCGGCAGAAGATGTAGTCCTTCCCCAACTCCGCGGCCATGATATCCTGGTCGCACCACGGCGACACGGACAGACGGCGCAGGTTGGGCAGCCGCTTGATGATCTTGATGCGCTTGTGGATGGGCTCGCAGCAGCCGTAGTAGCTCAGCCCGAACCGGCTGATGATCGGCACCTGGTAGGGGAACACAAACTCCTCGAACATGCGCGGCGACACCCCCACCGTCTCCTGTGACTCGGACAGGCCCCACAGGTCGCTCACGCGCACGGGCGCGCCTGCCGCAACACCCGGACCTGGCAGCTCGCGCGTGTAGCCGATGCTGCCGGAGCCGACATAGTCGTCCTCGTTGTTGGGGGTGAGCAAGCCCTCCGCCTCGAACCAGTCCAGGTAGTGCATGAAGTCGTCGCGCAGGAAGGCCATCAGCCGGTGCACGCCCGCAGGGTTCGTCATCATCGCGACCATGAGCTGCTCCAGCCCGATCAGGTCCACCGCAGTGATGGTCAGGCCGGTCGTCCACCAGTAGTTCGCGCGCAAGACAATCGGCAGGATGTCCCCGAAGAGCTCGTTCAGCAGGGTGGCCCACTGCGCGGTGCGCTCTCGGTCAACCGTCAGCTTGCGAAAGTGCAACTGGTCGAATTGGCCGTCAAGGTCGGTGATCGGCGGCTCAAAGCGGAAGCTGCCCAGCTTACCTTCGTTGTCGCCGCGATGGTGCTCCACCTTCACCCCGTAGTCGCCTTCTTCGATGAACCAGCCGTAGCGGATGCGCGGCTCGACCACGAAATCGTCACCGACCGACTCATAGCGGAAGATGAGGTCGCGCAGGCCGCGCTCCAGGCTGCGGGCCCACGGCTGATGACACTGGAGCAGCGAGACAGGGACGCACTCATCCAGCACGCCGCTCGTTTCGGCCAGGAACATGGCCCGCGGGCTATCGAGCGACGCGTGCTGCGCCCACGCCTCCCGACGCTCGGCCATGACCGGGTCCTGGCTGATCTCGCGCTGCCGCCGGTACAGGTCGCGCAGTACCCGCACGTCGTCGGGGTCAACCTGCCACTCGTAAATCTGGCGCATATTACAACACCCACTCCAGTCCGTGATCGTAGAGGGTGGCCGGCCGCGGCCGCCCCGACTCATCCCAGCCCATCATCTCGTAGAAAGTCACGATGGCCTGCCCGAACGCAGCCCGGTCGATGACATCGCCCTGCCGCGGGCCGCTGGCCACGGGTTCCTCGTAGAACCGATCGGGCAGGCGGTCGTCCGCTGCGGTCAGCCCCTCGCGCAGGTTGTACCAGCGCATCAGGTGCAGGCGCCGCTCGCCCAGCCGCATGACTTCGTGGCTGCTCGTCTCCCAGCCGGTGACGGCGGCCAGCGTCGCGGCCATGTCCTCCAGCGAGAGCAGCCGCGTCGGTGCGATGGCGAAGATGCAGAAATCGAGCGCGTCCGCCGCCGACCAGAGGACATGCAGCGCCTTGAAGTTGCGCACCTTGTCCGGCCCGATGTGATTCATGGGGATGCGCTCGAGGATGCCGAGTGTGCGGCTCAGGTTGAGCGTGTGGCTCCAGCCGACGTGCGTATCGAAGTCCCAGTCGTGCTCGCAGATGTCGTAGCGCGGGCCGATGGGTGCGACGGCGTAACCGAGCGCGAGGTTGGTCTGGCTGCGCGGCTCGAACGGCACTATCTCCAGTCCCTTGACGTGCATGGCCCACTTAGGCGCGTCGCCGCCGATACGCTCGCCCACGCGCCGCGTGCCCTCGGCCAGCAGGTCCCCCAGACCCTGCCGGTGGGCAATCTGCTCGATCATCGCCAGCGCGGCCGGGCCGTCGCCGAAGTGCAGCGCTGCGCCGGCGTTGTCCGCAGGGCTGAGCAGGCCGCGTTCGCACAGCTCCATCGCGTACGAAAGCGTGAAGCCCAGCGAGGTCGGGTCCAGGCCGAGCTGGTTGCAGCGGTTGTTCGCGGCCAGCACTACATCGAGGTCGCCCACGCCGACGTTCGGTCCCAGCGTGCCCGTCACTTCCTGGTGGATGCCGCTGGAGCGCGGGTCCAGGACTGCGGACGACAGGGGGTGGATGCTCTTGATGCAGTTGTTCGGGCAGCCGGGGCAGCCCAACTCGCGAATCTCGCGGCGCAGGAACTCCGCCTCCTGGAATCCTGCCAGCCCCTCGAACTCGCAATCGCGGTAGTTGCGGACGTCGAGCGCGGCGTCCAGTCCGTGCAAGTAGATCCAGCAGGCGAAACCGGGCGGATTGTACTGCCACATGCTCAGGTCGTTCAGGCGCATCCGCCGTTCGAACTCTGCGGCCAGCACATCGAGCCGGGCCGGGTCTGCCACGGCAGGATGCTGCTCAGGGTGGAGCACGACGGCCTTGAGCCGCTTGCTGCCCATGACTGCGCCGAGTCCCATGCGGCTGGCCTGGTACGTCCGGTCGGTGACGATGGAGGCATAGCGCACCTGGTGCTCGCCTGCGGGGCCGATGACGGCGGTATGCGCGTCCCTACCCAATCGCGCTTCCAGCGCATCCACTGTCGGGCCGACTTCCAGCCCCCACAGGTCCGTCGCATCGTGAAATGTGACCTCGCCCCCGGCAATCTCCGCTGCAACGGGGGTTACGCTGACACCGCAGAACACCAGGATGTCCGCGCCGCAGCCCTTCAGCGCGACGCCCCACGGTCCCTCGGTGCGCGTTTCCCCGATGCCGCCGGTCAGTGGACTCTTGCCTGCGGTGGTGAAGCGTGCCAGGCCGGGGCCGGGCTGTCCCGCGACGACGCTCGACGCAAAGATGAGCAGGTTTTCCGGCCCGAGCGGGTCGATGCCGGGCGGGGTGCGCTCCAGAAGGAGTGCGGTCGCAGCCAACCCGCCGCCCGCATAGCGCCGCCAGAACAGCTCGTCGCGCTCTTCCAGCACATGCCTGCGCTGTGTCAGATCCACCCAGAGTATCCGGCCCGTATATCCGTGGCGTTCGGTCATCGGTCATCACCTGCCTGTTGAAGCATGTCACCTGGCGCGCCGGGCCACTGCGTGTCCGGGTTCAGCGGGTAGATGGGGCGGCGGAGCCGGTGGTAGGGCAGCCGGTCGAGGCGCTGGTCACCGAAGCCGGGGCTGAGCGCCATGATATGCGCCGGCGCATAGTCGCGCAGCTCCGGGAAGAGATAGCCGAGCTTCACGACGACTGCTTTGTAGCCCGCGGGGTCCACGCCTATCGTATGGAAGTGCCGCATTTCGGTGAAGGGCAGGCGGTCGCTCTGGAGTACAACATCCACCCCGCCGATGCTCACCAGGGCGCGCGGGGGGATGCCCGCCACCTCCGGGACAAGCCGCTTCACCGTGACCTCGGCCCGGTACGGATGCCCCGACACGCGATCCAACTTGCCGCCAAGGTCAACGCTCACCCGGCTTCCTGTGCCTGCGGAGAAGCAGGCCGCGACTGCATCCGGCGCGGGCATGCCGGCAACCAGGACCCCTTGTATGCCCAGCTCGACGAGCCGCGCGAGGAACACGGGCACATCGCCCGCCGCGCCCGCGGTGGGGTTGTCGCCCGAGTCGGAGATGAAGACCGGCCGGACGGGTGAGGCACACGCCATGCGGATCGCGTCGTCGATCGAGGCTGTAGGCGAGTCAATCGCGAACCGGTCGCGTACCTGCCAGGCCTCCGCCGCCAGCTTGTGCGCTGCCGTGTCAGCCGCGGTCGCGTCTGTGCCTGTCACAACCGTGCTGACGCTCGTGTGGGGCGAGTCGGTCCACGCGCAGCCGATGAGGATAGACGAAGTCAGGACACCCGGCAAGGCATCGTAATGTGGCAGCCGGGCATAGAGCGCAGCCGCCGGTTCGGCCTCCGTGACTGCGGCCTCTCCGGCCACGAGCAGGGGCAGCTTGACCATGCGGGTGACAGGCCGCACGCCGGACTTGAGACAGTCGAGCAGCAGCCGCGCGCCGCGTTCCCGCGTCGCTGCGACATCCCGGTGCGGCGCGGTGCGGTAAGCGGTGACGATATCGCTCAGCGCGACGACGTCGGGTGCGAGGTTGGCATGGAGGTCGAGCGTAACGGCAATCAGCGGCTCCGGGCCAATGAGATCGCGCACGGCGCGCAGGATCGCGGTTTCGCCATCCCCGATATGCTCGACCTCCATCGCGCCGTGCAGGTGCAGGAGCAGGCCGTCCAGCGGCAGGGCCGCGCGTAACCCGTCCAATATCTCCGTGAGGAAGCGGCTGAACGCGTCCTCCGTTACCAGGCCCGACGGTGATGCGTGCGCCACGCAGATAGGGAAGAGGGTGTGATGCCCCGGCTCCTGCTGCCAGGGGGGCGTGTCAAGAAGTGCCTCTCCGCGCGCCGCGCGGAAGTCGGCATAAGCGGTGGGCAGCGTAGAGAAAGTGTTGGTCTCGTGTGCCAGCCCGGCGATGGCGATACGCACGTCAGCTCTCCTGTTCACATCACCTGGCGAACGCGACTCTTACGCTCTGTCCGGCAGGAACCGTGATGACCTCTGTCTCCCACAGCGCGTTCTGGCCGAGCGGATGCTGCATGGCGCTCGATGGCTCAACGTACGCGCGCACGGACGCGGGGAAGGCCGTCGGATTCGTTAGCTCCACCACGAGCCGGTCCGGTTCGTTCGCCATCACCGCCGCGTCGATGTGATCGAACGGCCAGACGAAGCCGGTGTCCGGCTGGACGTACAGCCCCGGCACCTCGACGTAGGTCTGCATCAGCGAGACCTCGCACCAGCACGAGCCCGGGAAGATCTCACCGACCCCCTCCAGCCAGTCGCTCAGGTTCACGCGCTCGGTCATCCAGCCCGGCGGCATACGATCGCCGATGGGCCGATCCGCACGCGAGAGGCATTGGCCGATGCTATGCGCGATTTCGCGTAGCAACTCCAGGTAGAAGCTGTTGCCCGTTGCCCGATAGAGCTTGAACAGGGCGTCGCCGGAGAGCGTGCAGATGCCCGGCGCGCCGTGCTTGTTCTGCGCGTTGGCCCACACCGAGCCTGCCGCGCGGATGTCCAGCCGCCCGAACAGCGAGGTTGGTGGAAACACGAAGTCATAGGAGGTCACCCACGACGCGCACTGGTGAGCCATATCCTGAGCGTATTCGACCCACTTCGACTCGCCTGTCACCTCGTACAGCGCGACAAAGGATTCGAGCAGGCCAAACGCCGATTCGCTGTCGGGGCACTGGCAGATCTCGCCGGGACCGCCTGTCGTGTAGCCATTGCACACAAAGCGACGGTAATAGTCCTCGCCCGCGGCGCGTGCGACGCGCAAATAGTCCGCGTTGCCCGTGTACTGGCTTGCCAGCGCCAGCCCGCCGACTGCGGTGCTGCCGCTGGCCGAGTTGCCGACGAGCAGCTCGCCCGTCTCGACGTCCACGAACTGGCCGAACTGGCCGTACCGGTCCCATAGCCGCACGAACGCGTCCGCGGTCCGCTGCGCGCCCTCAATCCACGCAGCGGGTGCGGGTGCGCCCGTCTGCCGTTCGACGAGCATCAGCTGCTTGTAGGCGAAGTAGAGGGTGTCCGCGCTCTTGCGCACCAGGTGCCAGCGCTCCGTGCCCGGGTTGAAGAAGCCGTCGCCCAGCCAGACCATCCCGTTCCCTGTCCAGTGGCCGATGCCATAAAACCAGCCCGATGGCGCCTGCGCGACGCCGAACAGATAGTCCAGGTTGCGGCGGGCGCGCGCCTGCGATTGCGCATCGCCGGCGAACAGCAGCGGGTGCGTGACCATGCCGCCGCCGACCCAGCCGACCTGCCAGTCGCCATAGGGCGAGGTATCGATGCTGACCCGGTAGTAACCCGGCCCTTCCGACCAGTTCTCCGCGTTGTACTTGGGCTCCTGGATGGCCCAGGACGCGGAGAAGGGGAGCATGTGCGGCAGCGTCACCGATCCGCTGAGGTCCTTGCGGACGGCCACGAAGCGGTCAAACAGCGCCGGAACGTCGGGGCAGTCGAACGCGTAGATCCGCAGCCGCAGCGTCACCTCGTCGCCCGGCTCCCAGTCTGCGGCCCGGTCGTGGCACGGGTGATCCATGCTGGCGATGGTGTAGCGGCGGTCCTCCCGCATCCCCGGTGCACCGAGACCGATTTCGACGCGCGTGCGTGCTTCGTTCTCGGTGATTTCGAGGCCGGAGTCGCCCAGGGGGGTCGCCTGGTCCGTCAACAGCCAGAGGCCGCGGCGCGTGCGTGGGTTGTGGACGCCGACCGCCGGGGTGCTCAGGTCGCGCGTCAGCAACTGGATACGCGAAGGTCCCGGCCCGATGTTGAGTCGCGGCACATCGGTGATGTGGGTCGGCGCGCAGGGCCCGCGCAGCGTCGGGTCGAGCACCAGGGGCGGGTAGCGCACCTTGCAGGAGATGAAGCGGTTGCCCGCGTAGACCGCGGCCGGCATCACGAGGTAGTCGGCCGCGTCCCAATCTTCCAGCGCCAGCACCGCGCTGACCGCAACCTGCTGCGCCCGACCGGCAGTCACGCGGAAGCTGACGTGCAGCTCCAGCGCGTCGGGCCGGTCATCCACGCCGGTGACGCGAAAGCTCGCTTCCCATGTCGCGCCTGCGAACTCGCAGGTCGCAGTGTCTCCTGTCCAGGCGAAGTCCTGTGCATCCAGCAGATGCGCGCCGTCATAGCGGCGCAGGCGACCGTGCCAGGTCGCGGTCAACCGGCGCAAAAGATCATCGAACATAGAGGTTTGTGGCTCCCTTTCGCTCTTATAGTGTAAGGAGGACGACTTCATGGAGATCCAGGCGGGGAATCACGACCGTGTCGCCTTCGACGGTCAGCGGCTGGCCGGACAGCGCCAGCGTCGCGGACTTGATGGGCAGGCCGTTCACGCGCAGCCGCAGGTCATGGACCGGGTTCACCTCGCCCGGCGCGTGCAGGGAGCCCGCGTGCGGTGGGTTGGGGTAGGTGTAGGCGCTGCCCGGCGCGTTGTGCAGGTGGACCGCGATGGCGTCCTTGCCCTGCCGCCGCGCGTTCATTGTGACGCACAGCGGCCCGTCGAGCGTGATGGCGGGGGTCCGCAGGCTGACCAGTACATGCTGCAGCAGCTGCCTGATCTGCCCGGTCGGGCAGTTGAGGTAGTTGGTGAACAGGTCCACGCCCGTGTAGATGACGTGGCCGCGGCCCACGCTGCGGGTCCACAGCCCCGGTTCACGCGCGGGCGGCTCCGCATGGGCCAGGTTCTCGAAGTCGTCCCAGTGGCCGCTCAGCCGGTCAACGACGTGGGCCAGCAGCGCGACGTCGTCGGTCGGCGCGGCCAGCGTGTGCGGTGCCTTGAATGAGACATGCCGGCCCGCGGCCGCGAGCAGCGCCGGGTCTGTGACTTCCAGCGTCGGTGCACCCATCCCGCTGCGCCGCTCGCGGATGCCGAGCAGCGCGTCGAGCACCGGCACCTCATGCGGCTCGCCCCACTCATCGCGTGTGCCGACCTCGTGACAGGTCAGCACGACGCCGCCGCCATGCACGTACGCCTCGATCTGCCCGGCCTGTTCGCGGCTCAGGCACGCGGCATTGCCCAGCAGCAGCACAGGGTACGCGGCCAGTTCGTCCGGGAGGAGCATGTCATCGAAGACGACCGAACTCTGGAGGTGGCTGTGGCGGCAGAATTCGTTCGCGCCGTGGACGCCGTCCCACCCGGCGAGCGCAGTCCCGTAGAAGTCCATGGTGTTCTGCGACGCGAGGATCGCCGCGTACGGGATCGTTTCGCCGCCGAGGTAGGGCATCCGCGGGGCCGCGGCCCCCTCCATGGCTGCGAGCACCGGCGCCATCAGCCGGGGGTCGGTCCCGACGCCGCATGAGGCCACGCCGCCCGCGCCAATGCAGCCGAGCACGGCCTGCACCGCGGTCAGCGGTTCATGGTCGGGAACCCAGATGTGCCAGTGGTCGCACATCGGCCACCAGCTCTCGACCCCGCGCGTGCAGCCGTAGGCCTGATTGATCTTCATCTGGATGTCGGCCTGGCCCGGGAAGCCGTCCAGCTCGGTGCTCATCAGCGCGTTCCAGCCGAACTTGCGCAGCGGAATCGCCGCCTCCCAGGCCGCGAAGGGCCGCCTGCGGTAGTTGTTGAAGCAGACGACCGCCGCCGGGTTGACAGCCGCAACCGCCGCGACGCAGCGCTGCCAGACGTCCGTCAGCACATCGTACCGCCATTTGATCCACACCTTCGTCCGGCGCTCGGTCGGGTCGATGGTCTCCGGCAGGTCCAGCCCGGTGTCGGCGCGGAAGCGTGCGCGGCACCAGGCGCAGCGGCAGCCCGGCTGGCTGAAGGCCGGAGAGGCGTTGTGGTTGGCCCAGGTGGAGCCGTCGAACCAGAGGCCGTCGAACCCAAGCTCGCCCACGACCTCCGCGGCAAACTGCGGCAGCAGCTCGCCGTAGGGGGAGTTGAAGCACGCGTACGCGTGATCCCAGGCGGGGTCGCCGCGGGTGCCGGGCATATGGTAGAACTCGACGGCCCAGTCCGGGTGCTCGGCCAGCACGCCGCCGCCCAGGTTCAGCGGATACCAGCTCAACACGGGCCGGCCGATGGCGTGGAGCCGGTCGATGAGGTAGCGGAAGATATCGCGGTCCGCCTCGGGGTGGTGGACGGGGAAGACGTGCGACGGGAAGAACGGCGTGCCGCGCGGGCTCACGGCAGAGTTCCAGCACGCCTCCACGCCCGAAGCCAGGACGCCCTCGACCAGGGCATCCACATAGGCGCGGGTCGGCGGGTGGTTCCCGCGGTTCTCCAGCCGCGTCGCGGTCAGTTCGTAGGGCTTGATCAATCCCGACTCCTTTACTCGTTACTCGTTACTTTTCATAACGAGTAACGAGTAATAAGTAAACTATTATTCTTTCACGGAGCCGAGCGTCAGCCCGTGGATGAAATAGCGCTGCAGGAGCGGGTAGACGAGCAGGATGGGGATTGCGGCCACGAGGATCATCGTGGTTGCCAAGCCCTCGGGCGTCGCATTCTGGAAGACCTCGCCGGCCTTCTGCGCGCCGCCGGCCGTCATCCATTGCAGGTTGCGTGTAGTCACAAGGTTGTACAGGTAGCTTTGCAGCGGCCAGTTTGCCAGCGACTTCATGTAGATGATGCCGTCGAACCACGAGTTCCAGTGGCCGACCGCGGAGAAGAGCGTGACCGTCGCGATGACCGGCTGCGAGATGGGCACGAACAGCTTGAACAACACCTGGAAGTGATTCGCGCCGTCCAGCACCGCCGCCTCCCACAGCTCCCGGCTGATGCCGCGGAAGTAGTTGATGATGAGGATGGCGTTGAAAATGTTCAGCGCGCCGGGAACGACCAGCACCCAGAAGCTGTCAATGAAGCCGAGGTTGATGTAGGCCAGGAAGGTCGGAATCAGGCCGCCGCTGAACAGCATGGCAAAGAGCATGATCATCTTGAAGGCCGTGCGCCCCGGCATGTAGACGCTATCGCGCGAGAGTGGGTACGCGGTGATGATTGTGACCAGCAGGCTCAGGCTGACGCCGACGACCACGCGCAGCACCGAGATGCCGAACGAGCGGATGAACTCTTCGTTCTTGAAGATAAACCGGTAGTTGTCCAGGTGCGGGTTCACCGGCCAGAGCGACACAGTGTTGGCGGACACCGATTTGAAGTCGCTGAGCGACAGGGCGATGACGTGGACGAAGGGCGCCAGGCACAGGACGACCAGCGCTGCCAGGATGATGTACAGCACGATATCGGTGATGGTGTTCAGCAGGCCGCGTTCGCGAATCATGGATCAATCTCCTTCCAACTCCGCCTAGAAGATCCGGTAGTTGGCGAATTTGCCTGCCAACCAGTAGGAGAGGACGATCAGGAAGAACCCGACCACCGATTTCATCAGGCCGACTGCAGACGCCAGCCCGTAGTTGATCATTCCGCCCTCGCCGATCAGGCCGACGCGATAGACGTAAGTATCGATGATATCGCCCGTCCGCATGACCGAGGGATTGTACAGCACCAGCACCTGGTCGAAACCGGCGTTGAGGATGCTGCCGAGGGCCAGGCAGGCCATCAGGATGATGGTCGGCAGGATCGAGGGCAGGGTGATGTAACGGATGCGCTGGAAACGGCCCGCGCCGTCCACCGCGGCAGCCTCGAAGAGTTCCGGATTGATGCCCGTCAGCGCGGCGAGGTAAATCACGGCGCCGAACCCGAACCCCTTCCAGACATCGGAGAGGATGAGCGTCCACGGGAACACGCTCGGCCTGCCGAGGAAGCGCACGGCATCGAACCCCAATGCGGTCAGCCCCTTGTTCACCAGGCCCGATGTGCCGAGCACCTGGATCATGATGCCGCCGATGATGACCCAGGAGAGGAAATGGGGCAGGGTCGTGGCGGTCTGGGTCAGCCGCTTGAACAGGCGCGGGCGCACCTCGTTGAGCATCAACGCGAAGATGACCGCCGCAATCTGGCCCAGGATGATCTTGCCCATGGAAATGACCACGGTGTTGCGGATGATGTTCCCCGCGTTGCGGCTGGCAAAGAAAGTCTGGAAGTTCTGCCAGCCGACCCAGGGCGAGCCCAGGATGCCCTCGGCGAATTTGTAGTCTTTGAAGGCAATCAGGATGCCCCACATGGGATAAAAGTGGAAGAGTATTAACATGACCAGCGCCGGGACGAGCATTGCGTAGAGCATCCAATCTTTCTTGAATACGCTGCGCAGGGAGGGGTTTTTCTCGACGGGCGCGGCCTTCAGGCGTTGGGCCAGTGTTGCCATCTGTCGCTCCATTGGGAGAAGATGCTGCTGTAATACATAAGAAGCCGTTCTAAAAGCTGTGGAGTGGAGCGTCCTCAGACGCGGAGCGGGCCTGGTACAAGGCGTCTCGCCCGTCCGCATCTGAGAATGCGGACTCCTCTCGCTAAATAGCTTTTCAGGACGTTGGTAGCCGAGGCCTCAGCCGGGCAGCGATGTCGGCGGTGGGCTGAAGCCTGGGTTTGACACGGAAGGAGCGCATCAGCCGGGATGGGTACGATGAGATGGCGCCCGGCTGACGCCCCGGTTCCGGATGTCACGCTGGGTCAGTGCATCCGGCCGGCTAGCCGACCGGATGCACTGAGTCGATCATCTGGTCGGATGATCGCCAGATCATCCGAACGTGGCTTTATACCACTCGTTGACGTCGCGGGTCAGCACGTCGCCGCCGGAGGCATTCCACTCGGCGACGAAATCATCGAACGCGTCCAGGTCCTGGTTGCCCACGACGATGTCGATGAAGGTCTGGCTCTCCAGCGTGTCCAGGTCGGGCTGGACTTCCTGCATGGCCTGGGTCGGGTTGCCCCAGTACTCGTTGGGGATCGCAACGTCGCGGCTGTCGAAGACCGCGTTGTAGTACAGGGCCTCGCGCGGGGCCACGGACTGGGTCAGGATGTAGCGCTGCGCCTTGTTCAGCGTCGCGGGGTCCTGCTCCTGCCACGCGGCGATTTCCTGGAACATTTCAGCCTGGTACTCGGGGTAGCCGCCGTGGATGAAGCCGAAGTCCGTGTAGGCCATCCAGGTGTAGCTGTCGGCCTTGGTAATGGGGCCGGGCACCAGCTCGCAGTTCTCGTCGAAGACCCACTCGATGCCCTCGGCGAAGTAGTGGTTGTTGCGCCACTCGCCGTACTGCTGGTACTTGGCCCAGTTAGTGTGCCGTTCGGTGTGCCAGTTGAGGTTGTTGATGGCCGCCTCGATCGCGATGGGGTCCAGCCCCTTGCGGAACACGACGCAGTTGCCGGCCTCGCCGGAGGCCTTGCGGCCCTGCTTGCCTTCCGGACCTTTCGGGTACGGCATGAGCGCCAGCTTCATCCCGGGCGTGTTATTCTCCGCCTGGATGTCGCCGCCGCCACGCCACCACGGGGAGGTGTAGATGCCGATCTTGCCCGCATCGATGTGGCCCGCCGCATCGCCTTCGCCGAAGGTGTAGAAGTCCGGGTCGATCAGGCCGTCGGCATACCACTGGCGGATGAGCGCGAGCGCGTCCTTGACCTTGGGCGAGACACTGTCGTAGTAAAGCTGGCCGTCCGCGCCGAGGCGCCAGCAACTCGGCATGACGCCGTACGCGCCAAAGACCGGGTCGAGGCTCATGTACCAGGTCACGAGGCGCTGGCAGGCATTGATGCCGAACTGGCACAGCCCCGCATCCTTGAACGCCTTTGCGGTTTCGCCCCAGCCCTCCACCGTTGTGGGTGCTTCCAGGCCGAGCTGGTCGAGCCAGTCCTGGCGGACGAAGGGCAGGTTGTCGACGTTGTAGGCCGGGCCGTAGACGAACGGGATGCCGTACAGCTTGTCCCCGCGCAGTGTCTGCTTCCACCACTTGTAATCGGGGTAGCGCTTCTTCTGGTTGGTCAGCGGGGAGGCCGTGGCATCCCAGATGGCCTTGAAGTCGGCAATGGCGTCGGACTCGATGAGTTGTTCGAGGAACAGGCCGCCCGTCGCGAACATATCGGGCAAAGTGCCGGCAGCGAGATCCGCAGCGAGCTTCTGCGCGGTGACGACGCCCGCGCCTTCTTCCCAGTGCGTGGTCAGCTTGACGCCGGTGTAGTCCACGATTTCCTGGTAGACGGGGTTGTTGCCGAAGCTCCAGCCCTCGGGGTAGTACTCGGTCCGCGGGTTGACGATGATCTTGATTTCGACCGGCGGATCGTACACCTTGGGCGGGGGCGGGTTGGTCGGCGTCCAGTCGATCTGGCATTCGCTGTCGCCCTTCACGACCGGCGCGGGCTTGAGTTCCTTCGCGGGCGCCGCAGGCGCCTCAGCGGCGGGGACTTCCGTAGCTGCGGCAGCCGCCGGGGCAGCAGTCGCTTCGGGGAGCGGGGTGGGAGCAGGCGCCGGTGTGGCCGGTGAGCCACAGGCGGCGAGCGTGGCTGCGCCTGCGGTGGCCGCAGACACGCGGATGAAGTCTCGACGATTAATCTTCTTTGTCACCGTATCCTCCTTTGGGGGTGCAGAGAATGGCGAATTGTTTCAGGTGTTGCTGGCGAATGTCAAGCGCGTTGTCATGTCAGTTGAGGCGAGTGGTTTACGACCAGGGCACTGGTGCAGGCGGACCTCCTTTTGCTTTGACACACCATACAATGATGCAAAGAAACGACAGCGGGAGCCTCGCGGGGCAATGCCAGGCCGTCCTGGGAAAACGGGAGGGGATTGCAGTTGCCCCAAATGTTACAGTAAGTTATACTCCAATCTCCCCATGATGGGAATGTCATTTCGGACATGCAGCGGACGTGAGGGGGACATGGACGGCGAAGCCGTACAAGCCTGGTTTATCGCAGCCCTGCGCAAGGTGCTGCAGAATCTATATGACCCGCACGAACTGCGCGCCAGCCCGCTGGTGCAGGTCTTTGACCTGCAAGGCGACGCGGCAGCCGGCCTCCGCCGTCTCATCTTCGACGCCATCCAGACGTTGCAACCCGGCGGCGACGTGCCGCCCCACGCGCAGGCCTGGCGCATCTACCAGATTGTCACCTATCGCTACCTGGAGCAGTCCTCGCAGGCGGTCGTGGCGAGCAATCTTGGCCTGAGCATCCGCCAGCTCCGCCGGCAGGAGCGCGTGGCCGAGAGCGTGCTGGCCGATATCCTCTGGAACACGCATGACCTGGCCGCGCGCACCGCGCAGGTGGCCGCCGATACGCTCGGTGCGGAACCCCTCGTCGCCGCGACCGGCGACGAACCGGCCCAGGCGCGCGAGTCTGAACTGGCCTGGCTCCAGCGTTCGCTGCCCAGCGAAACCGTCCACCCCCGCGCGGTCATCGACCAGGCGCTGCGCACCATCACACCCCTGGCGCGCCAGTTCAACGTGGATATCTCCGCCGATGTGGCGGCGGATCTGCCGCCGGTCGTCGGGCAGGAGTCTCTGCTGCGCCAGGCCCTGCTGGGCTTGTTGACCGCAGCCGCCCATGCCGCTGTAGGCGGCCAGGTCCAGATTGCCGCGGCCTATCTGGATGACGCCCTTTGCCTCGAGGTTTGTGCGCGGCCCGCCGCGGTCACGGGGGAGACGCCCGCGGGCGAGACAACAACCGGCGTGGCGGAGAATCTCAGCATGGCGCAGGAACTCGTGGAGCTGGCGGGCGGCCGGTTGACCCTGGGCGAGCCGTCGGCCAGCGGGCTGCTGGCTCGGCTGTGGCTGCCGCCCGCGGAGCAGATGCCGGTCCTGGCGATCGACGATAACGCCGACACGCTCAAGCTCTACGAGCGCTACCTGTCCGGCTCGCAGTACCGGCTGATCGGCACGCCGGACCCGCGCCAGGCGCTCCCCCTGGCGGAGCAGCTCGACCCCGCCGCGATCCTGCTCGATGTCATGCTGCCCGGCATGGACGGGTGGGAGCTGTTGGGCCGGCTGCGCGAGCACCCGCTGACCGCAGGCGTGCCGGTCATTGTATGCACCATCCTGCCCCAGGAGCAGCTCGCGCTGGCGTTGGGCGCAGCCGCGTTCATCCGCAAGCCGGTGACGCGGGAGGCGCTGCTGGCAGTGCTGGATCAGTGGACGCCGGAAGCTTGACTTCCGGCATAGGCAAGCTCGGCGGCTGCGGATGCCCCTGCGCCAGAACCGCGGTGAGCGCCTGGATGGCTGCGAGCAACTGCTGGACCGACAAGCCATGCAGCGATGTCGCGGCGATGCCGTTGCTGACAATCGGCTGGCCCTGCGGGTCGCGCGCCGAGATCAGGATGGTCGGGATGTCGGCCAGCATCGGGCTGGCGCGCAGGCGTGCCAGCAATTGAAAGCCGTCCATCTCCGGCATGATGAGGTCCAGCAGAATCACGTCCGGCGGCTCATGCGCGAGGAGTTGCAGCGCCTGCTTGCCGTTGGCCGCGCGCATGACCCGATAGCCGCGGGCCGCCTCGCTCAGCATCCGGCTGAACAGGTGCAGCGCATCCGGCTCGTCATCCACGATGAGAATCTTCTGCACGGGCCGGCCCAGCCCGTCCAGCGCCTCCAGCAGCGCGTCGCGTGAGATGGGCTTGACGAGGTAGCCGCGCACGCCGGTCACCTCCGCGGCCTGTTCTGTCCCCGGCACTGCACACACGATGGCCGGCACGTTGTACGGCAGCGCGCCTGAGCCGGTCAGCCCTTCCAGCGCCTCGCCCATGTGCACATCGTTGACCAGGAGCGCCTGCGCGGGCGTGTGCGCCAGGTCTGCGAGCGCGGCGGCCACGTCCGGCACAGCTACGACCTCGACATGATCCAGGTACCGTTCGAGCAGCCGCTTCAACTCGTTGCCCGTCTCTACCAGCACGTAGCGGGGCCGGGGCGTCTCGGCTGCCAGCCGCGAGGGACGGCTGCGCTCTTCGTAGGGTTCGTACGGATTCAGCCAGCGCGCGGCCGTCACGGCGAGCGGCGCGGGCGGGTCGATGGGCAGCGAGAAGTAGAAGGTCGTGCCTGCCCCCCGGCGACTTTCCACCCAGATGCGGCCGTCGTGCAGCTCCACAAACCCCTTGCTGATGCTCAGACCCAGGCCCGTGCCGCCGTGCCGGCGGCGAATGGACGCATCGAGCTGCTCGAAGGGCTGGAAGAGCCGCTTGCCGTCCTCTTCGGAGATGCCCGGCCCGGTGTCGGTCACGCTGACCACGACATTCATGTCATCCTGTCGCACCTGGATCGTCACTCCCCCGCGCTCCGTGAACCGCGCGGCGTTGCTGAGCAGGTTGAGCACCACCTCACGGATGCGAGTGCGGTCACAGAAGACGAAGGGCAGGTCTGCGGCCACATCCACGGCCAGGTTCAGGTGCTTGGAGGCCATGAGCGGGCGCACGGCGATTGCCGCGGAGTCGATGATCTCGGCCAGCGAAACGCGCTCCTTAGTCAGGGCCATGCGGCCCGCCTCGATCTGGCTGAGGTCCAGCACATCATCGATCAGCTCGGACAGGTGATGGCTGTTGCGCAGCACGATATTAAGGTCCGCGAGCAGCGCGGGCGGGATACGGCTGCCGTTGGTCGCGTTGTAGGTCTCCGGCGCATTGGTGATCATCTCGCAGAAGCCGATAATCATGTTGAGTGGCGTGCGCAGCTCGTGGCTGACATTGGCGACGAACTGCTCCTTCGCGCGGCGCTCATCCTCTGCGGCCTGGCGCAGTGACTGGGCCAACCGGTTGAGCCGCGCCATCTGGATGTTGGCCGCGCGCAGGTCATCCACCGTCTCGGCCAGCTCAGCCTGCTGCTGGCGTGACTGCGCCAGGAGCATCTCGCTTTGCTCGTAGTGCGCCCAGGCCCAATGCACGGCTTGCAGCAACGACTCGCTCATCATCCACACCATACCGACGACGACCCAAACGGCTGTTGCGCTGAGGACGCGCAGGTCCGTAGGGGCCGGGAAGGAAGGGGGCAGAAGGATGACCGTGCCCGTGACTGCGGTGGCGAGGGCGGCCTGCGCGGGGAACCCCAGGCTGAAACCGGCGAGCCCGACGGGCAGGATCAGAAGCAGCAGCGCCGGGGGGAACCCGGCCCAGCCGACGGTCAAGGCGACGAGCGCCAGCGTGCCCGCGACCAGGACTGCACCGGCGGTCTGGGCCGACCGGCGCCCGGTCAGCCAGGCCGCGCCGATGATCGCGAAGGTCAGCAGCGCCAGCCCCAGGTATTGCGCCGGCTGGCTGAACAGCGCGGGCGAGCCGGCGAAGGCCAGCGCCGCGATATACAGAAAGCCGAGCGTGAGGCGGTTGGCCTTCGCGCGCACTTCGTCCAGCCACTCGGCAGTCTGCCGGGCGGAACCGATGGGGATGATCGGGTTGTCTGTCATGCTATGATTTTACAGCCTGGGGCGCGTCCTGTAAACCGGAGTACGTGAAGAGGTGACGGGGTGAAGAGGTGAAGAGGTGAAGAGGTGCTGTGGAGATCGTTTATGGGTTCGTAGTAGGCGCTTCAGCGCCAGATCGGACGGGGCACTGAAGCGCCTACTACAAACGGGAAACTACATGCCGATGATATTTACGCCCGGATTGGCACTCTGGTTGGCGCCCCGGTCGTTGACCGCGCTGACGTCGATTAAGTCCACGCCTGGCGTAGGATCCTGAATCAGTGCGGGTGGAGCCGTGTTGCCGGTGTAGCTGGCGCTGATGGCAAAAACGGAGCCGCCCTGGTTGCCGGCTGCTGCGTCGAACGAGTTGCCGCTGAAGACAACATGCCCGGCGAGCGCGAGCGTCACGATGTCTTGCGGTTCGGTGTACAGCCGGTTTTCGCTGATGAAGATGGCCGAGAAGATGTTGTCGATCTGCCCGCCATTACCTGCCGCCTCAGCAAGTCGTGCGGCGTGTTCGCCTGCGCCGTCCAGCCGGGAGATATCATTCCCGCAGATGTGCAGATGGCCGTCCTCTGGCAGCAGCAGCAGGTTGCCGCGCTTCAGTTGGGTACTCAGCAGTTTGTGAAAGTCGATGTTGAGGAAGACCGCCGCAGGGCCGCTGTACAAGAAGAGCGTGCCGGCAATGAGATTGTCGACGATGTGGACCTGCGCACTCGGGCAATTGAGGGCGAGCGCAGGCCCGAACCCCTTCGCTGCGGCCGCGGCGATCGCGTCGATGGCAGCCAGGCTGCGGTCGACGGATCCGAGGCTCACCTGGGGCGGGCTCATGACGTTCGCCAGGGCATTGTAAGCCGCGATTTCTGTCTTGGTCAGCCGTGCCTGCTCCGTCTCCAGCCGCCTCTTGAGATCGGTAACGAACCGCCGTCGTTGGATGACAGTCAGGGCCGTCAACTCCTGACTGGCCTTGTTGCGTTGAATACGCTTGTCCGCAGTCCTGCCCAGAAACACATCGCCGAAGGGGATGGCGGTCAGTCCTTCGAGGATGTCCCTCGGGCCGATCGGATTATCGCTGCCGCGCGCCCGGAAGATGTTCTTGCGTACCTGCACCAGCGCGCCGCCCTCGATGTGCACGATGGGCTCCTGTCTCCCCGGCGAATTATCCAGCCGGCACCCTTCGATGACTACCTCCCGGCAGTCCTTAAGGATCAAGGCCGGCGGATCGGTGCCCTCCAGGAAGATGTCCTGCAAGCGGAACAGGTTCAGCCGCGAGAGGAACCAGCGTTCCCACCGGACCGGGAATGCCTTGCCACAGCCGCGCACGGTCAGACTGTGGTGTAGGTCGCTGCCGTCCAGGTCCAGCGGGCCGACTATGCCGCCGTCCTTCGTGACTTCCAGGCAGACCTCGATGTTTTGCTGGCCCGCGCCGGCAAGGCCTTGGATGGCCTCGTTCATCTGCTCCGGCGTGACGGTCACGCAGCAGCCCCCGCCGCCGCCCTCGCTGACCACAATCAGACTGGCATTGAACTCCACAGCTTGCGGTTCCGTGGGGGTATACCCGCGCGGAACGTCGGTGAGCTTGGCAGTGACGAACTGCGTTCCGGCATTCGCGCTCGTGCTGATGCGCCAGAAGCAGGACGCCAGTCCATCGGCCTGGGTCGTCACAGTCAGCGTCTCAGGTGCTGGAGATGGGAAGGGGAGCTTCTCGGCTAACTGTCCGCCCTTCGTAGCTGTGAAGGTAACTGCCGCGCCCTCCAGTGGGCCACATGAGCTGACGACCTGTACCCGGATGGGCCGCGCCAGC
>JAXGYZ010000009.1:0-269700 GCA_040772005.1 Anaerolineae bacterium
AGGGCTCTCAGCCCCACTCGCCGGCGAGCGCCGCATGGCAACCATTATTCTGGCCGATGTGTGCAACTCCACTGACCTGATGGAACACCTGGGCACCGAAGCCTGGGTAGAGATGATGAACCAGGTGCTACAACTGCTGGCCGCCGAGGTCTATCGTTTCGGGGGCCATGTGGACCAGTTCCGCGGGGATGGGCTGGTTGCGTTCTTCGGCGCGACGCACTCACATGAGGATGACCCGGAGCGTGCGATCCTCGCGGCGCTGGCAATGCACGAGGCCCTCCGGCCCTTTGCCGAAGAGATGCTCGCTAAGGACATCAGTCTGAAGGTGCGCGTGGGGGTCAATACGGGCGAGGTCATCGTGGGCAGCGTGGGGGAGGCGGGCCAGCATCGCGAGGACACGGCGATGGGCGAGGGCGTGGCGCTGGCCGCGCGCATGGAGTCCTCCGCCGAGCCGGGCACAGTGCTCGTCAGCGCACACACCTATCACCTGGTCGAGTCCCGGTTCGAATGGCAGCCGCTGGGCGAGATATCGGTCAAGGGCGTCAGCCGGCCCATCGCGGTCTACCGGCCGCTACGCCTCCGCTCGCTGACCGAGGCGCGCCAGGCACGCGACCTGAGCCTGCCGCTCGTCGCGGGCCGGGATGCGCCGCTGGAAGCGCTCAGGGGGTGTGTGACAGCCGTGCAGCAAGGGCGCGGGGGCATCGCGGTGGTGACCGGTGCCAAGGGCATGGGCAAGACCCAGCTCATCAACCACGTCCGGCGGCAGTTCGAGCAAGCCGCCGAGCCGCCCACCGAGCCTGTCGTACCAGAAAAACCTGGTCCGGCGACTCCACCGGTGACCTGGCTGCTCGGTCACTGCCGGTCCTATGACCAGTCCACACCCTACTCGCTATGGCTGGGACTGCTCCACAACTGGTTGGAGGCCGCAGACTCGGACGCAACGGCAGCGTCCTCCGACATGGCGGGACTGTTGTACCAACAGTCGGAGCTGCTATGGGGCGATGATGTCGAGCGCTACTACCCTTACCTGGCGATGCTGCTGTCGCTGCCCGTCGAAGGCCCCCAGGCCCGGCGCATCACGTATCTCAAGGCCGAGGGACTGCAGAAGCAAATTTTCAGCACGGTCTACAGTTGGGTGGAAGTCCTGGCGCAGCGCGGCCCGCTGGTCATGACGCTCACCGACCTGCAGTTCGCGGACACCAGTTCTCTGGAACTGCTCCAGCACTGCCTGCCCATCTGCGAGAGCGCGCCGGTGTTGTGGCTGGCGAGCTTCCGGCCCGAGCGCACCTCGCCTGTCTGGCAGTTTCGCCACGATGTCGAGACTGAATACCCGCACCGGCTGACCGCGATTGACCTGCCGCCGCTCACGCCCAGCGAGACCCATGCGCTGATCGAGCAGATGCTCGGCCGGGGCACGCTGGCAGATGCCACGACGGCCTTGCTCATCGAAAAAGCTGAGGGTAATCCCTATTATGCGCGGGAGCTGGTCTACGCGCTGATCGATCAGGGACTCGTGCAGCAGGATGCGGCCGGCGTCTGGCGGCAGATGCAGCCCATCCAGAGCGTCAACCTGCCGGGCAGCCTGCGCGGCCTGCTGCTCACCCGCATCGACCATCTCAGCGTCGAGGAGCGCCACGTGCTCCAGATTGCGGCGGTCATCGGCCCGCTGTTCTGGCGCAGCGTCCTCGAAGGCCTGATCCGCGACCCCGCGCAGCTTAAGCGTGCGCTCACCAATCTCCAGCGCGCGCAGCTCATCCACGAGCAGAACGTCGAGCCGGAGCTGGGCATCGCCTATGCGTTCACGCCCTCTCTGGTGCGCGATGTCGTGTACGAAAGCCTCCTGAACGCGCAGCGGACGGCCTACCACCTGCAGATAGGCGAACAAATCGAACAGATCATCAGCCCGGAGAGCATTTCCATTTATCACGGGCTGCTGGCCTATCACTACCATCAGGCCGGCAACTACCGGCGCGAGCTCTACCATGCGCTCGGCGCAGCGGCTGAGATGCGCCGCGTCTACGCCAACAGCGACGCCCTGGCCCACTACACCCGCGTGCTGGAGTTGTTGGGGCAAATCGAGGCGCGCGGTGCGGACGAAGATCAGCTCCATTCCATCCGCGAGATGCGATTCGAGGCGCTCGAAGGCCGCGCCCAGGTCCTGGCGCGCATGGGGCACATCGAGGCGGGCCAGGCTGATGCCCGGGCGCTGCTGCCGCTGGCCCGGCTGCTGACCGATGACCCGATTTTCATGCTCGACGCCCTCCTGTCACAGCCGGAGGTCAGCGACCCCAACACCCCCGAAGAGCTGACGACCGGACTCCAGATGGCGCAGCAGGCGCTCGACCTCGCGCAGCAGGCCGGCGACAAACACCGCGAGATGCACAGCCTCCTGGCGGTCGGCCACCTACAGCAGTTGCACCGCGACCCCGCGTGGCACGAGCTGCGGGCCCGCGCGCTCGAACTCTCACGGCAGTTGGGCGACCTGCGCACCGAAGTTGGGCTATTGCTGGGCATCGGCGGCGCCTACAGCATGGACAATCTGGAGCGCAACGCCGAGTACGTCCAGGCGGCCCTCTCCATCTCGCAGCGCCTGGAAGACCGGGAGACCGAGGCCTGGCTGCTCGCCGCGCTCAGCCCGGAACATGAGCGCCGCGGCGACTACTACCGCCAGTTGACCGAGTTCGAGCAGAAGCGAGTCCAAATCTATCGCGAGGTCGGGAACCGCCTCGGCGAAGGCCATGCGCTGGTCTTTGCCGGCCAGATCCAGGCCATCTACTTGGGCGACTACGAGGGCGGGCTGGCCGTCCTCGAAGAGGCGCTCGATCGCTGGAGCGAATCGAGCGACAAGATTTTCGCGCTGTTGCGCATCGCCCAGATTCAGGGCGAGCTGGGCCAGTTCGACGCGGCCTGGGCCACGATTGCACAGGCACGCACCGTCACCGAGCGCGTGCTGTTCAGCCTGGGCCACGCCGGGCTCCGCTTGGTGGAGGCCATCCTGCACAACGCGCAGGGCGGCCCGGAGCACTGGCAGCAGGCCCTGAACCTCCAGGCGCAGGTCCGGCAGATGGTGGCCGAGGGGCAGGTCTCGCGGCAGTATCAGATGGTCGCCGCGTGTGAGACCGCCGCCGCACACTTAGGGCTCGCCGGAGCACCGGCGAGCACGCTGGCCAGCGTGCCAGATATGGCCGCGCCGGAGCGGGACGAACACCTGCGCTATGCGCTCGAAGCGTCGGGCAACGCCCTGGACATTTACCGGCAGTTCGGCTTCACGCAGATCACCGAATGCACGGGCGAAGAAATCATGTACCGGCACAGCCTCGCGCTGGCCGCGAACGGCCGGCACGAGGAGGCGCAGGACATGCTCAAGAGCGCGTACCGGGAGATGATGCGCAAGCACGGCATGATCCCGGCAGACAGCCCGTTCCGCCGCACGTTCCTGGAAAACATCAAGCTGCACCGCCAGATTCGCGCAGCCTATGAGGCTGCGTTCCGCAACCAGCCCTGAGCCGGCGCTGCCCGACGAGCCGCGCTTACTATGAGGCTGGCATCACCGCAACAGACCTGAGGAAGAACATGGCCCAAATCACAATACCCACCGAGTTTCCCTCGCGCGCCGAACCCGCTGCCGTGGTCACCGGCGAGCACGTCCGCTTCACCGTACTGACCTCGCGCATGATTCGGATGGAGTACAGCCAGCATAATCGCTTCGAGGACCGCGCCAGCCAGGCGTTCTGGTATCGCCGGCAGCCCGTGCCGGAGTTCCAGCTCACCCAGACGCAGGACGAGGTCGCTGGCGACCACATCGACATCGAGACGGAGCACCTGCACCTGTGCTACAAAATCTCCGATGCGGGCTTTACCATGAACACCCTGTCCATCGAAATCAAGGGCAGCGGCGTCACCTGGCGCTTCGGCGACCGCGACCACTACAACCTGCGCGGCACCGCGCGCACGCTGGACGGCGCCAACGGCGAGATCGACCTGGAACCGGGGCTGATGTCGCGCGCCGGCTGGTCGCTGGTGGACGACTCGCAGAGCCTCGTGTTCAACCAATCGGGCTGGCTGGAGCAGCGGCCGCCTGCGCGTACCGCCGAGTACCGTGACCTCTATTTCCTCGGCTACGGCCATGATTACGTCGGCTGCCTGCAGGAGTACACGCGCGTTTCCGGCTGCGTGCCGCTGGTGCCCCGCTACGCGCTGGGCAACTGGTGGAGCCGCTACTGGGATTACAAACAGGACGAACTGCGCGACCTGATGGTCGAGTTCCGCGAGCGCGAGGTGCCGCTGTCCGTGTGCATCATCGATATGGACTGGCACATCACCAAGACGGGCAACGCGTCATCGGGCTGGACGGGCTACACCTGGAACCGCGAGCAGTGGCCCGATCCCTACGGCTTCATCGCCTGGCTGCACGAGCAGGGGCTGCGCACTGCGATGAACCTGCACCCGGCGGACGGCATCTGGCCGCACGAAGCGCAGTACGAGGAGATGGCCCGCTTCATGGGCCAGGACCCCGCGACCCGGGAGCCGGTTCCATTCGACCTGGCGGACCCGCACTTCGTCGAAGGATACTTCAAGATCCTGCACCACCCGATGGAAGCGGAGGGCGTGGACTTCTGGTGGCTGGACTGGCAGCAGGGGCAGCGCATGGTGCATTCGACGCAGCCGGTCGCGGAGGTCATGGACCCGCTGTGGTGGCTCAACCATCTGCACTTCTACGACCTGGGCCGCGACGGCACGAAGCGCCCGTTCATCTTCTCGCGCTGGGGCGGGCTGGGCAACCAGCGGTACCCCATCGGGTTCTCCGGCGATAGCTGGGTGACGTGGGCCACGCTGGCGTTCCAGCCCTACTTCACGGCGACGGCTTCCAATGTCGCGTTCGGCTGGTGGAGCCATGACATCGGCGGCCATTGCGCGGGCGTCGAAGAGCCGGAGTTGTACGCGCGCTGGGTGCAGCTCGGCGCGTTCAGCCCGATCCTGCGGCTGCACAGCACCAACAACCCGTTCCACGACCGCCGGCCCTGGGGCAACGGCGCAGACGCGTTCCGCGTCGCGCGCGCGGCCATGCAGTTGCGCCATGCGCTGATCCCGTACATTTACAGCATGGCCTGGCGCATGACGCAGCAGAGCATCCCGCTGGTGACGCCGCTCTACTACTGGCACGGCAGCCGCGAGGAAGCTTACCTGTGCCGGAACCAATTCTACTTCGGCAGCGAACTGATGGTTGCGCCGTACGTCTCTCCGCGCCACCCCGAAACCAATCTCAGCCGCCACACCGTGTGGCTGCCGGAGGGCGACTGGTTCGACTTCACGACGGGCGAGCACTTCGCGGGCGATCAGACCGTCTCGCTCTACGGCACGCTGGATGACATCCCCGTGTTCGCGCGCGCGGGCAGCATCGTGCCCCTGGGCCCGCGCGTTGGTTGGGGCGGTGTGGACAACCCGGAGGAACTGACGGTCTATGTCTTCCCCGGCGCCGCTGGCCGGTTCACACTGTATGAAGACGACGGCAACTCGACCGGCTATCTACAGGGTGACTATGCTCTGACCGAGCTATCGCAGAGATGGGGCGGCGGCGAACTCAGCTTCACGGTCGCAAAGGCCGCGGGCAACCCGGCCCATATCCCGGCGAATCGCCGGTACAGCGTCGTCCTGCGGGGGGTGCGCAACCCGGACGCAGTACGGCTGACTGTCAACGGCGCGGTGCAGGAAGTGCAGGGGCAGTACGACGCGGCCACCGAATCGCTGACCCTGCCGTTCGTGCCCTGCGGCCCGGCGGACGAACTCACGCTGACGGTCAGTGTGGCAGAAGGTACGTTGCTGTCGAAGCGCGACCGCCGCGTGGAGACCTGCCGCGCGATGCTGTGGGCCTTCAAGCTCGACTCGCTGGCCAAGATGGCGCTGGACCGGGCGCTGCCGCAACTGGCAGAGAACCCGGACGGCCTGGGGCAATACGGCGGTGAGATCGACCGCGTCAGCGAGGCGCAGTTGATGGCGCTGGGCAATGTGCTGGAACGCCGGCAATAGGCGTCGCATAGGGCCTCGCGCCCGTCGGGACGCCCACAAGGGGCTGTACTACCCTCCTGAAAAGGAGACTGGCTGATGTCGCATTCTGCACACGACGCCGCTGACCTGTCCGCCGTTGCTGCACTGCGGACGGTCGGGCCGTGGGAATCGGTGTTCCATGGCCCGGCCCGCGAGGCGCTGGAGGCAGTGCTGCCCGGCTATGTCGCGCCGCGGCGCTGGTTCGGCGCGAAGGCGCGCACGATCTGCGCGATCCGGATACAGGAGGCCATCCCCATCCTGCCGGCCGCGGTGCTCGCCCTGCTGCATGTGGAGTATGCCGAGGGCGCACCGGACCGGTACGCGCTGCCTATCGGCTTCCTGTCCGGCGCGGCCGGTCAAGCCCTGCAAGGGGAGCGGCCCGCAGCCGTGATCGCCAGCCTGCAAGCAGGAGGCGAAACGGGCGTGCTGCACGACGCCGTCTGGGACCCGGCCTTCTGCGCCGCGCTGCTGGCAGCCATCGACGAGCAGCGGCAGTATGCGGGGATCAGCGGCGACGTGGTCGCCACGGCATCCAGCGCGTTCCCGCGGCTGCGCGGCGCGGGCACCGCTTCGCTCCCCCCCGTACTGCTGGGGGTGGAACAGAGCAACACCTCGATCCGGTACGGCGCCAACTTCATCCTGAAGCTGTACCGGCGGCTCGAAGCGGGCGCCAACCCGGACCAGGAGATCGGCCTGTTCCTGACGGAGCAGGCCGCATTCGCCAACGTGCCGGCGGTGGCCGGGGTGCTCGAATACCGCCCCCACCCGCCTGCGACCGGTGAGCCGGTGACGCTCGCGCTCCTGCAGGAGTTCGTGACCAACCGGGGCGACGCGTGGCACTACACGCTCGATGCCCTGGCCGGCTACTATCGGACCGCCCAGCACCCGCTCGGCCCCAGAAGTTTCGACCTGGCGCTGCCCCAGACGCCGCTCCTCGAACTCGTCCGAGACCCGCTCCCTGCACAGGCAGAACAGCTCATCGGCCCATACCTCGATTCAGCGCGACTGCTCGGACGGCGCACCGCAGAACTGCACCTGGCGCTGGCGTCCGATCCGGACCAACCGGCCTTCGCACCGGAGCCGTTCACGCCCGAGTTCCAGGCCTACCTGCAGCGCAGCATGCGCGAGTTGGTGGATCACAACATGCAGCTCTTGCGGTCACGTCTCGCGGACCTGCCGGCGTCCGGCAAGGATGACGCGCGGGCGGTGCTGGCGCGGGAAGCCGAGATTGCCGGGCGGTTCGATGCCCTGCTGGCGCGACCCATCCGCGCGCTGCGCACGCGCATCCACGGCGACTACCACCTCGGCCAGGTGCTCTACACGGGCGACGACTTCATGATCATCGACTTTGAGGGGGAGCCGGCGCGGCCCCTGAACGAACGCCGGATGAAGCGCTCGCCCCTGCAGGATGTGGCCGGGATGCTGCGGTCGTTCCACTATGCGGCCTACGCGGCCTACTTCGCGCAGGGGCAGGACGGCCGGCCCGCGCCTGAGCTGGAAGCGTGGGCGCCCTTCTGGCACCTCTGGGTGTCCGTGGCGTATCTTCAGAGCTATCTGGCCGTAGCGGATGGCGCGGCTTTCATGCCCGCTGATCCGGAAGACCTCAAACTATTATTGGATGTCTATCTTGTCGAAAAGGCAGTCTATGAGCTAGGCTATGAGCTGAACAACCGGCCCGGCTGGGTGCAGATCCCGCTGCAGGGCATCTTGCAGACGGTGCGGGCCGGCTGACCTGGATGAAGGAGGGAGCTGTGCTACCCGAAGAAGGCAGAAATCGCGTCATCATCGAAAGCGTGACCCCCGCAATCGACGGCGGCCGGTTTCCGATCAAGCGCATCGTGGGCGACGAGACGACGGTCGAGGCGGTCGCGCTGACCGACGGCCACGATGCGCTGTCTTGCGCGGTCATCTACCGGAAGGAGGGCGCAGCGGAGTGGAATGAGGTGCCGATGGAGTTCCTCATCAACGACCGCTGGCAGGCCACGTTCACCGTGCAGGAACTCGGCGTGTACAAGTATACGGTGCGAGGCTGGGTCGATCACTTTAAGACCTGGGTGCGCGACTTCGCCAAGCGCGTGCAGGCCGGGCAAGACGTCACCGTGGACCTGCAGATCGGCGCGCAACTCGTCGAGGCCGCTGCCGCGCAGGCAACCGGCACTATCAAGGACGCGCTGGCGACCTATGCTCACGCGCTCAACGCGGGCGGCAAGGAGGGCGCGCGCCAGGCGCTGTCGGACGAGCTGGCGCAACTGATGGCGCGGCACGGCGTACGGCAGTTCATCACCACCTATCGCCAGGAGCTGACCATCGTCGTCGATCGCGAACGCGCGCGGTTCGGCGCGTGGTACGAGCTCTTCCCGCGCTCGACCGCACCGGTCCCCGGCCAGCACGGGACATTCCGCGACGTGGAAGCGCGGCTGCCCTACGTGGCATCGATGGGCTTCGACGTGCTTTACCTGCCGCCCATCCACCCCATCGGCACGGCCTTCCGCAAGGGCCGGAACAACACCACTACGCCGGCCCCGGATGACCCCGGGAGCCCGTGGGCCATTGGCTCCGCCGAGGGCGGTCACAAAAGCATCCACCCGCAACTGGGCACGTTGGATGACTTCCGCCACCTCGTGTCCGCGGCCGCGGTCCACGGCCTCGAAATCGCGATGGATATTGCCTTCCAGTGCTCGCCGGATCACCCTTATGTCAAAGAGCACCCCCAGTGGTTCCGGCAGCGCCCCGACGGCACGATCCAGTATGCCGAGAACCCGCCCAAGAAATACCAGGACATCTATCCCTTCGATTTCGAGACCGAAGACTGGCGCGCGCTGTGGATGGAACTAAAGAGCATCTTCGATTTTTGGATTGCCCAGGGAGTGCGCATCTTCCGGGTGGACAACCCGCACACCAAGCCCTTCGCCTTCTGGGAATGGCTCATCACCGAGGTCAAGCGCAACACGCCCGACGCCATCTTCCTGGCTGAGGCGTTCACGCGGCCCGCGGCCCTCTACGGGCTGGCCAAACGGGGATTCACCCAGTCATACAACTACTTCCCCTGGCGCAACACCAAGTGGGAGCTGACGCAGTATCTCACCGAGCTGACCCAGACCGAGGTGAAGGACTTCTGCGGCCCGAATCTCTGGCCCAATACGCCGGACATCCTGACCGAGTATCTCCAGTATGGCGGGCGGGCTGCGCACATCACGCGGCTCGTGCTGGCGGCCACGCTGGGACCGAGTTACGGCATCTACGGCGCGGCCTTCGAGCTCTGTGAAAACCGCCCCCTCGCGCCAGGCCGCGAGGAGTATCTCGATTCGGAGAAGTACGAGATCAAGGCGTGGGACATCCACCGGCCGGACAGCCTGCGTGGGCTGATCGGCCGCGTGAATCAGATCCGCCACGAGAACCCGGCCTTCCACACCAACCGCAACCTGCGCTTCCACGACATCGACAACGACCAGCTCATCGCGTTCACCAAGAGCAACGAAGATCGCACGAACGAGGTCCTCGTCGTCGTGAATCTCGACCCGCGCTACCGGCAGTCGGGCTTCATCCACCTCCCGCTGGAGGACCTGGGCCTGGATCAGCATCAGCCGTTCCAGGTACACGACCTGCTGACGGATGCCCGCTACATCTGGCACGGCCCGCACAACTACATCGAGCTCGACCCGCGCCACCTGCCCGCGCACATCTTCGTCATCCGGCGCAAGGTGCGCACAGAGCACGACTTCGACTATTACCTGTGAGGATAAAGGGAAGAAGTCATCAGTTTCAAAGATTGCTGGAGTCGAGGCTTCAGCCGGTCTGGTCGTGCGAGTGCGTCGCTGGCCTCACCGGCTGAAGCCTCGACTCCAACTACGTTCGGGGTTCCCGAATAAGCTTGCCAAAGAAGGCGTAAGCTGGTATACTGGCAGGCGTCTGAGGGCCCCTAGCTCAGCGGTTAGAGCGGCCGGCTCGTGGCGATCCCAGCGCCGGATGGCAGCAGTGCTGTCCGGGGCACATCGTCAAGGGCTGCCCGGCGGGAGACTGCCGGGTGATACCTGTCAAACTCGGGGAAGCCTACGTCGTGAGGACATGGTGATCCCGAGCCAAGCCCCAACGTGTTCGTGGGGAAGGTGTAGAGACTAGACGGCAGGCACCCGACGGGGACGGCTGCGCAGGTCGCATGACGACCGGCAACCCGATCCTCAGGGTGAAGGGATAGTCCAGCCCACAAACCCGTCTCCGAGTGCGTCCGAGCTGCTAAGGCTTCAGGTCTTGGAGCCTGGACGGGCGGAGGATCGCGGGGCGGCGAAAGCCGCAGTGGGAAGCATAACCGGTTGGTCCTGGGTTCGAATCCCGGGGGGCCCATTCACGAAGCGAAGCTGCATTTGCACTTCGCTTCCTTTTTGTTGAGGAGTTTTGTTCATTGAGCAAGAGCAAAGTCGCCATCCTGCGCACGTCCCCGCGCACCGTGCTGGCCGATTACCATCGCCTGCTGAACCTGGCAGGCTACCAGGATGTCCTGGCGAAGGACGCGGACACCGCGCTGAAGGTCAACATCTCCTGGCACTTCTTCTATCCCGGCAGCTCCACAACGCCGTGGCAGCTCGAGGGCGTCATCCGGGCGCTCAAGGCCGACGGCTATGACCCGAACCTGATCCACGCATGCCACAACCGCACGGTCGTCATCGACGCGCACCTGGGCGAGCGCGAGAACAAGCAGGTCAATGTCGTGGAAGCCCACGGGCTGCGCAACGTCCACCTGTACGAGGGCGAGGAGTGGCTGCCCATCGGGGAGGCCGTCGGAGACCTGACGAAGAAGTTCCTCGTGCTCAACGACGTCTATCCTGACGGGTTCATGATTCCCCGCCGCTTTATCGGCGAAAACATCATCCACCTGCCGACGGTCAAAACGCACATCTTCACCACAACCACCGGTGCGATGAAGAACGCGTTCGGCGGGCTCCTCAACGAACGCCGCCACTGGACGCACCCGGTCATCCACGAGACCCTCGTAGATCTGCTGATGATCCAGAAGCGCATCCACCGGGGCGTCTTTGCGGTCATGGACGGCACGTTCGCGGGCGACGGCCCGGGGCCGCGCTGCATGATCCCCTACGCGAAGAACGTCATCCTCGCGTCGAGCGACCAGGTCGCGATCGACGCGCTGGCCGCCAAGCTGATGGGGTTCGACCCGCTGTCCATCAAGTACATCCGCCTGGCGTATGACTTGGGCCTCGGCTGCGGCGACCCGCGGGAGATCGAGATCGTGGGCGACGTGGACGCGGCCGCGGAGAACTGGCACTTCACCGGCCCGTTCGAAAAGATGACGTTCGCGTCGCGGATGCAGCACAAGATCTACTGGGGCCCGCTGAAGAAGCCGATCGAGTGGTCGCTCAAGACCGTGCTCGCGCCATGGAGCTACCTGGCCTCGGTCGCGTACCACGACACCATCTGGTATCCCTTCATCGGCGCGAAGCGCGTGCGCGCAGCACTGACGAGCGACTGGGGGCGGCTCTTCCGCAACTGGGAGACGCTGACGCCGGACGAGCAGGGCTTCCCGTCCGTCGGGGATCAGGTGCTGGAGTTGCAGCGGACCGGGGCTTCCGCGTTCCTGCGCTCGTTCGGCGTGCTGGGCATGGCCTTCAAGGAAGCGCCGGAGTTTGCCGCCAGCCGTCGCCGCAGAGCTGTAAGCCGATAGGACGCTGATGAACGCTGATGGTCATGATTTACATGATAGATGCTTTTTGATCTTGAACATCATGATTATCAGCGTCCATCGGCGTTCTATTATCTGTAGAGCAAGTAGGGTGCGCACTCGCGGCGGAACTCGCGCTGGGACTCGGCCCAGGCTACCACGAGGTCCGTGACCGGCACGCCGGCGGCCAACCCCTTGCGGATCGCAGAATCCCCCGCCAGCAGGTCGAAATGCGGCGGGCGGCCCTCCCAGCTCGACGGCAGGAACGCGCACCGGTCCGGCCCATCAGCCAGGAACGCAGCCACCACGTGGAGGCCCGTCTCCTCGGGTCGAAACACATCCCGGCCGGTCACATGCACCTGCACACCGTGACAGGTCACGCCCATATGCTTACTGGCCGACGGTACGAAGTGCGCGGGCCGGAAGCGCACGCCCGGCAGGTCGAGCGCGTTGAGGCGCCGAGCGATGGCGTACCCGTCGCACCACGGCGCGCCCACCACCTCGAATGGCAGCGCCGTGCCCCGTCCCTCGGACAGATTCGTCCCCTCGATCAGGCACATTCCTGGATAAACCGTCGCGGTGCTCAGGTGCGGCATGGCCGGTGAAGGCGGCGCCCACGGCAGCCCCGTCTCGTCGAACCACATGCGCCGCTGCCAGCCCGCCAGCGGTACGACGTCCAGTTCTGCGCCGAGTGCGCAGCAGTCGTTCATGTAGCGCGCCAGCTCGCCGGTCGTCAGGCCGTGGCGGATGGGGATGGGCAGGATGCCGACGAATGATTCCAATCCCGGCTGGATGCTCGGCCCTTCGACTGCCTCGCCGCCGATGGGGTTGGGCCGGTCCAGCACGACCACGCGGCAGCCCGCGCGGGCCGCACCCCGCAGCAGATAGTAGAGGGTGCTGATGAAGGTGTAGAAGCGCGCGCCCACATCCTGCATATCGAACAGCAGCACATCCACCTCGTCGAGCATCGCCGGGGTCGGCTCTTTGGCGGGCCCGTAAAGGCTGAAAACGGGCAGGCCGGTACGGGGATGCACGGCGTCGGCCACTGCTGCGCCGTCGGCGGCGGAGCCGTCGAAGCCGTGCTCCGGGCCGTACAGCGCGGTCAGTCGCGCGCCCGCGTCCAGCAGCGCATCGAGCGTGGAGGTCAGGTCGGGCAGCACTGCCGCCGGATGCGACACCAGGCCGATGCGCGCCTGCCGCAGCCAGACGGGTGGCTCGCGCAACAGCCGGACGATGCCGGTTTCGATCATGGATGCCCTCCTTGTCGCCGGATTGGCCGAGCCAGTACTCGGCGGTCCGATTGACTGTGGGTTCCAACTCGGGGTGAGTCTAGCATCGCGGGGCCTGCCGGTCAATCAGCCCGCCGCTGAAGCCAGGGCGAAGTCATGTTGCAATCGGGCCTTCCACCTGGCAGTTGAAACTGCAGCTACCCCTACGAAACCGGCCTACGCCGGTTAGTTCCAGTCTGCGTAGGCAGACTTCGCAAGGGTAGCCGCAACTTCAGTTGCCAGGCGGGTTCACCTGGCGCACTATGAAACCGCCCTGCGCTGAAGCTCAGCCCGCTGCTGTAACCATCCTCACCCCGCTGCATCTACATCCCTGGGAGGGCAAGATGAGCTACTATTTCACCAAGACCGTGCAGATGACGTTCGACGAGGCGATTGCCAGGGTGACGGAGGAACTCAAGCGGGAGGGGTTCGGCGTCCTGACAGAGATCGATGTCAAGGCAACGCTCAAGAAGAAGCTCGATGTGGACTTCCGCAACTACCGCATTCTGGGCGCGTGCAACCCGCCCTTTGCGCACCAGGCGCTGCTGGCCGAGGATAAGATCGGCACGATGCTGCCGTGCAACGTGATCGTGCAGGAGCACGCACCGGGCCAGATCGAGGTGTCTGCGGTCGACCCGGTCGCCTCCATGGCGGCAGTCGAGAACAGCCAGTTGGGCGAGGTGGCCGGCGAGGTGCGCGGCCGGCTGCAGCGCGTCATCGAGCGCGTTTGAGCACCCAGGAGCACAACCTCGAGCCGCCGGTGACTTCTCAGTGGTCAGATTACCAAACCTTTACAAACTGCTAACGTTGCGATAATGTACTCTTAGCATCCCCTTCGCACACCTCGGGTACGCTTGCACTGGCTGCCGAAGACGCGATGTCCCTGGTTCTTTGATACTACCGGGGACATCTATCCTGACAGGCCAGAGAGACAGCAACCGTGAACATTCTCCTCACCAACGATGATGGCATCAGTGCGCCGGGAATTTGGGCGGCAGCCCATGCGCTGACCGCTTTAGGCCAGGTCACAGTCGTCGCACCAGCCGGTAATTACAGCGGATACAGTGCAGCGCTGCCACCCAGTCGATCCGTCTCTTTCTTTAGCTATCAGCACCCGGAGGGTTGTCCTGCAAATGTCACGGCTTTCGGGCTGAGCGGGACACCTGCCGGATGTGTGCATGTCGGGTTAAGTGGCGCCTTTGGCGGACCGTTTGATTTCGTCGTCAGCGGCATCAACCACGGCGCCAACCTCGGCCGCGATGTCTTCTATTCCGGCACTGTCGGCGCGGCATTGACTGCCCACCTGATGGGAATCCCGGCCGTCGCAATATCCCTGGCTGCGGGCGCGACCGGCGTGATGCATTGGGACACAGCAGCCTCAGCACTGAATGAAATAGTGCAGCTATGCCAGACCCACCCGGAGCCAGCACCGATCATTCTCAACGTGAATGTGCCTAACCTCCCTCGCAAACGCCTATCAGGCACGCTGCTCACCGCGCCGGCCTACGATTCCTGTCTTGCGAAGTACCGCTTCGAACCGGACCCTCACCTGACAAACACCTTATCTGTACAGCGCCAGAACACCGCGGGGCCAGAGCCTCAGCCGTGGACCGATGCCTGGGCGATTGCTTTGGGATATGTTGCCATCAGTCCCTTCCAAGCGCTTCCCGATCTGCTGTGTGTGGTGCCGTGGGGTGTGCCAGCCGAGACATTCGCGCTGCCAATGCTTACAGCGACGGAGATCAGTGCGTAGCGGCACTCACGGCATGCGACCTCCGTGAGTTCTTTACCGCTGCGCCTGCCACGCGGTCGATGGCATGATGAGCTACGATGACAGGTGTTCTGCTGCTCAACGCCACCTATGAGCCCTTGACCGTCCTTTCATTGCGGCGGGCAGCCAAGCTGCTGTTGAAGGAAAGGGCTGAAGCAATCGGCGCTGACACCGTTCCGCTGGTCGGCCTGGAGCGCTCGCTGGCGATCCCGACAGTGTTACGCCTTCGATACTATGTCAATGTTCCTCGACGCAATCCTCCGGCCTGGACCCGGCGCGGCCTGTTGGCGCGCGACCATTACACCTGCGCATACTGCGGCAAACAGTGCTCCGCGCGTGAAGCCACGGTTGACCACGTGCTGCCAGTTTCGCGCGGGGGGCGTTCGTCGTGGGGCAACACCGTCACAGCCTGCTTTCGCTGTAATCAGCGCAAGGCGGATCGCACGCCGCACGAGGCGGGCATGAAACTCCTGATCGAGCCGAAGCTACCGCGCACGCGCTACCTCACGGTGCGTGGCGACATCCCATCGGCCTGGAAGATGTGGATCGAGATCTGACATGCTCAATCAGACGCGGATGAAGCCCATGCTATATTCACAACAGAGAGTTCGAGGGTGAGCATGACCGAGCATAATGTGACCGCTCCGTTGCGCGGGATCTCACGGCGCGAGCTGTTGAGCTACACCTGGCTGATTTCGCTGGTTGCGGCGGCCGGCGCAGGCCTGCGCGCCAGCCTGCGCTTCGCCCGGCCGCAGCCCCGGCCAGGTGAATTCGGCAGCGTCATCAACATGGGCCCCGCGGCTGAACTGCCGCCACCCGGCAGCCCTCCCATCCATGAGCCTGCAGGACGGTTCTGGCTGGTGTCGGGAGACGATGGCCTGTTGGCCCTCCACAAGGCCTGCACACACCTGGACTGTCTCTGCAATTGGGACGAACAGAATCGCGAGTTCGTCTGTCCCTGCCACGGCTCGCGCTTCGCCGGGGATGGAACCCCCCTGGTCGGGCCCGCGACGCGGGCGCTGGATCGCTTCGTTGTGCAGGTGGCAGCGCCCACCGGTGAAATCATCGCCGAAACGGACCCGCTCTCGGGCGGTCCCGTCTTGCTTGCCGGCGCCAGACCTGAGGCGCGCGCCGACGGCATCCCGATCGCTCAGGCGGAAGATGAGGAAAGCACCGACGAGGATCCCGGCCACATGGTCCTGGTGGATACAGGACGCAAGATTGCGGGCAAAGAATCAGCGGGGTCATAGCCGATGAATCGCGACACATCTGCTCCTGGGCGGGCACGGCTGGCCGGCAGGATCGACCGGGCAGCCCGCGCCGTGGCTGCGGGGATGAGCCTAGCGGAACTACGGGCCCTCCTGCGCGGTGAGCAGCCCATCGAACGACCCAACCCTCGCTACCGCGCGCACGTTGCCAGCTTCCTGCTGCACATCCGGCCGCGTACTTATGCCTGCGCCAGCACCTGGTTCACCCATACGTTTCGCCTCGGATTCCTTTCAGTCCTTCTCTTCGTGATCGAAGCCATCACCGGTCTGGCGCTGATGTTCTACTATGTGCCTGCACCCGATGCGGCCTACGCATCCATTCTGCGCCTGCAAGCCAGCGTGCCGTGGGGCGAGGTCCTGCGCGATGTGCATCGGCTGGCTGCCGAGCTGATGGTGGTGACCGTAGCGCTGCACCTGCTGCGGACGTATCTTACCAAATCATACATGGGCGAGCGCGCTTTCACGTGGATCACCGGCGTCACGTTGCTGCTCTTGACCTTGCTGCTCACCTTCAGCGGCTACCTGCTGCCGTGGGATCAACTGGCCTATTGGGCGGTGACCATCGGCACAAGCATGGCCGATGGAGTGCCCTGGATCGGTGTGCATTTGCGCGATCTGCTGCGCGGGGCAGCCGAGATCGGCAGCGATGGCCTGCTGCGTTTCTACCTGCTGCACGTCGTGCTGCTGCCGCTGCTGGCGAGCATCCTGCTCGGGATCCACTACTATCGCGTCGCGCGCCTCCACAGCATCTCGCTGCCTGCGCGCGTCGAAGAGGGCGATCTGCCCGAGCCTGCGCGGCAGGCTGCCCTGCGCCGGGTGGATCTACTGCCGGATCTCTTGATCCATGAAGGCGCTCTGGTGGCTGTCACGCTGCTGGTGTTGCTGGTGGCCGCGCTCTTCTTTTACGACGCGCCGCTGGAAAGCCACGCCAACCCGCTCAAGACGCCGCTGGAAGCCCAGGCACCCTGGTTCTTCCTGTGGATACAGGGGCTCCTCAAGCTGGGCAGCAAGACCTTCATGGGGGTTCTGGTTCCCACGATCCTGATCGCGCTGCTGTTCCTGGTTCCTTTCCTGGATCGCAACCCCAGCCGCCTGTGGCGCCGGCGTCCCGCAGCCCTGGCGCTGGCTGCGGGGGGGCTGATCGGGCTTGGCGTCCTCACTTACATGGGACTACCCTCATACGGCATCTCGCTGCCGCGTGCGACCGCGATTGCCCAGGCGTTAGCCCCAGAAGAAGGGCTCGGCCCGTTGCGCCGCGTTCCTTTCGATGCGCTGCCAGTTGGCGTGTTCGTGGTCGGCCAGGCCGACGGCACCGACCTGCCGCCAGCATTTCGAGATGTATTCGCAGCGTATGCGCAGCAGGTGGACACGGCCAGAACGAACGGCCAGCTGCCGAACGCACAGGCGTTGCTCATCATTCAGGAATGGCAGCAGGATCTCAAGCGCGTCACGTTGCGCATCGGCTGGACCGATCCAGAGGGGGGTGAGCGTCGGATGTATGAACGCGAGATCTACTTGCACCGTCAGGGGACCCACATCCCACCCACCGGCGAGGTGACGCCATGACCCGCGCCCAGGCCAACCTGCTGGTGGGCGCGCTCGCGTCGCTGGCACTGGTCGTCCTGCTGATGGTAGCCGGAGAGATGCAAGAGTCTCGGATGGCACAGCACGAGCGGATGCAGCAAGCCATGCGGATCGAGGCTGGCGCCGCCTTATTTGCCGAACACTGCGAGAGCTGCCACGGTGTCAACGGCGAGGGGGTTGGGCAGCTCGGTCCAGCCCTGAACACTGCCTCTTTTTTCAGTGATCGCCTGCGCGAAGTAGGATGGGCCGGCACGTTGGCGGCGTACGTGCAGAATTCGATCGCCCAAGGACGGATCACGGCCACACGGCCGCTGTATGCCGGCAGCGGCGGCAGCGTCGCGATGTCAGCCTGGTCGCAGGCGTATGGTGGTCCCTTGCGGCCGGATGAGGTCGAAGACCTTTCGGCCTTCGTGCGTAACTGGGAGGCGACTGCCCTGGGGAGCTTCACTGCCGCGGTGTTGGTGGTGCCGACGCCGGAGCGCGGCTCGAGTGAGGAGCAGGTGGCGCGCGGCGCACAGCTCTTCAACGCGGCCGGTTGCACCGAATGCCATGCAGCGTCGGACCGTGAAGATGCTGATACCGGTCCCAACCTGGCAGAGGTCGCCACGGCTGCACAGGGCCGTGTGCCGGGCTACTCCGCCGCAGAATACCTCCGGGAGTCGTTCCTCATTCCAAATGCGTTCGTGGTAGAGGGCTACCGACCTGGCCTGGGCTGTGGCGGCGTGCTCACTTACGAACAGTTGGATGACTTGGTGAGCTACTTGCTCACATTGGAGTAACATGCAGATGCGCGGGCAAGAAACTTCAGGGCGCCGTCTGCATGGGCGCCGGTGGCGCCGCGCGGTCTGGCCGCTTCCCATGCTGATCGCCGCCGGCGTGCTGCTGGCATTCCTCGGCCGGCCAACTGTGAGCGAGGCGCAGGATCCCGATGTGTTACAGGATCCGGTCGTGTTTGGCGCCTGGTTGTACGAGGGCAACTGCCTGACGTGCCACGGCCCATATGACCGGGAGCGCATGGCCAGCGGCTACGATGACGACGCCGAACTGGCGGCCGCGCTGGAAGGCGGGAGCGGCGGCTGTTTCGTGGATTGGGGCTTCCGGCGCGGCGGACCGCTCCGCAGCAAGGAGATCAAGGCACTGATTGCATTCATGCGCGCGTGGGAGGAATCAGGCGCGCCCCCCAACCTGCCTGCGCTGCCGCCCCAGCCTACCCCGACGCCGCTCCCCAGCCCCACCGTGCCGCCCCAGGGCGGCGAAGCGGCGCCCACGCCTACGCCGAAACCGCAACTCGATCCCCAGGTTAAGCTGATCGTCGAGGGCAGCGAGCTGGCGATGGGCGCCTGGTTCTACACGCAGCAGTGCCATCGGTGCCACCTGGCCTATGACGTTTATCGCATGGGTTCGGGCCTAGAGGCGCGGACGATCGAACGCAACATCAGCAGAGGCAAGGTCGGCACTTCCATGCCAGCGTTCAGCCGGCGCGAAGGGGGTGAGCTGAAGGCGCGGGAGATTCGGGCAATCGTCGCCTATATCACCGCGTTCGAAACGCTCGATGCGCCGCCCGCCCTGCCCGAGGTCTTGTTCACGCCCCCCACGCCTGATCCCCAGGACTTCCTTATGATCCCGCTGCCTGAGATTCCGGCGGTGCAAGGGGATGCGCAAAACGGCGAGCGGCTCTACGTCCGCCATTGCATCGCCTGTCACGGCATCGGTGGCGCAGGCGGCATAGGCCCGCAACTGGCCAGGGTTTGGCCATCGCTCCGGCCGGACCTGACGGTCAGGGCTGCGCTCATGGCCGGGATTGGGGGGACGGCCATGCCGGCCTGGGAAAAACGCGGAGGGGGAAACCTCGTCGAGGAAGAGATTGGCGACCTCGTCAGTTATGTGCTCACCTTCCGGGCCCTCCCACCAAGGGCCCAGCACGTCGCCTCAGTGGATCGCGAGCCCAAGGTTTGGATGTTCATGCTGGGTGGGTTTATCTTCAGCAGCGCCATCTGGTTCGGAGTGCGCCGCGCGAGCCGCTAAAGTCGGCGTTCCTGGGCAAGGATTGCTTCCGCAACCTGGGCAGCTTACGGGCTCCGAAGATGTATTTCGGTCTGCTCAACTACTACAGCTGGTACAATGAAATGGCCGAAAACCTCGACATCCGATCGTTGAGCAATCTGATGGCCGAGGACACTGAATTCGAGGACACACGTGTGCTGCAGTGGCTTCTTGCGCTGCTGGGCCTGGGAACTCAAGCTATAACGATGTACGCATGCCATATGGGGAGGTAGCATGTCAGCTTTACCAGACAACTTCGATCCATTCTGGATGTTCAAAGAGGGCGCCACGTTCTCGCTGGATCCATTTTTGAGTCCTGCGCCAGGCGGCGGTCACCTGGTCGGAAACGCCGTTGCATCAATGGGATCAAAACTTGCTGCAGGGTTTATCGTAGACTGGGCGTTCTTCGGGCTACGATCGTGGGTCACCAGACAAATAGACGAATGGAGATTGACTGAGCTGATAGAATACGTGGCGCGGCATATCGAGTCCAACACCTCCGCGGTGACCATGGTTTCGCAAGCCACGTTCGATCTCATGCTGCACTCCTTCGTCTCGTACAATCATGAAGCCGAGTTGCGAAACCATGGGGCGGGCGCACTAAAGGACATCATACTCCTGAAAGAGTTATGGCAGACAGGCAATCTCTCACTAACACAGTTCATTACCGCAGCAGTCGAACAGCAACACAGGTTCGATGACTCCTTCATCCCACCAGGAGTGAACCGCTGCACTCTCGCGTTCATCGTCAATTGCCATACTCCCTTCGGCTGGATCACAGAATCAGAACGGGAACACCTATGGAGACACTACTCCGGTCACTCGGTTGCAGACCTTGCAGCCAAGAGTCCCGCGAGTGTGCATCCACTTGGAACAACGACGCTGGGGACGCTGCTTCACTACTCCACCCAGAAAACCATACGGTATCTTGACTGTCGTTATGCAGGTTGTCGCTTCATGATGGCCGAGGAATCGAAGAACTCCTTTGCTCAATTGGTCCGCAGCAACTAAGCTGTCCTTTGCCATTGAGCGTGCCTGGCGCCGACTGCCGACCGAGGAAACCGCACGGCCACGCAAACGGGCCGGCTGCCGTGAGGGCGCCGGCCCGTTCCTTCTTTCCCCGACTGGGGGCTCAGGCGACCTTACTCGGTCGGCAGTTCCATGTCCATCAATGCCTCAGCGATCTCATCGTCGGTGCTGGAACCGAGCTTGATCCACGTGAGATTCAAGCTCTCATCGGCCTGCTGCACGACCTTTGCTGCGTAGAGCGTGCCGGCGCTCAGATCGCCCGCCTCATGCGCCACGGTCTTGAAGAGCACCGTGCCCGTGCCGTCATCGCCATGATATGCCGTCTTTCCATCCGGCATGACGATGCCCATCTCATGGCTGAAACGGCCCATGACATAGCGCTTCTCGACCAACGTCGCTACGGAGTCACCAGCGGTGTCCTGGATCAGCTCCACGTTCCAGCCGTAGTCGTATGGGTTGGCCTGGCTGCCCATGTACTTCGTCATATCTTGCACGTTACTCCGCCAGGAATCAGTCATCGCCGGCGGCTCATACTCCTCGCTGCTCAACACCGTGTTCCACGGCGTGAGGCTGGAACCGCAATTGTTCCAGGTGCCCTCGACGCTGTCGAAGTTGATATTTTCCCCTTCCAGGACTTCCCAGCGGTCGTCGGCCTGGCGGATGTAGGCTTTGCCCACGCCGCCAGGGCGGCACTCGTAGTTGGTCACCAGGTAACCTTCAGTCGCGGCCTCGTTGGTCGCCACAAAGACGTTGCCATCGGGCTGGTTGCAAATATTCATCTGGCTGCCGGCCAGGTAGTTGATCTGGCCCCAGCGATGGCCGTAGATGTCGGCAGGAATCGGCTCACCGACGCGGGCGATGACCTGGAATGCGCCACCGGCCATCGTGAGAGTGTGCATCGCGTCGCCTTCGGGCACACCGACCGACTCGAAGGCCTGGTCGGCCTTGAACCCGTTGACCACACCTACCACGGCCCGGTTGTAGGGGTAGATGCTCGTGGCGCTGGGATGCTGGATGCTGAAGAAGAGATCGTTGGCCGGGGTGATCATCACACCGGTGGCCTCGGCGCCGGTGGGCAGCGTGGCGAAACGCGCTAAGGTCTTGCCGTCCCACCGCCAGATCATGTTATTGATATGATTCGACGTGTCCTCGCCGATCCACAGGTTGCCCTGCGGATCCACGAAGAGGCTGTCAGGATTCGCGATGTTGTTGACATCACACCGGTCGCCCTCGGCATCCTTCTTGTAAGGACCGCCTATGATCAGAGGGCGCAGGCTCTTGACATCGTACGCGGCGTCCAGGTCCGCCACGTAGACGATGCCGCAGTTGTTCTCCGCGAGCTGGATATCGCCCTGGTCGTCAGACATGTCCTTGTTGATCTCGCTCATCGCCAGGTAAAGCTTCATACCTTCAGGATCCACCGCCACCCACTCCATTTTGCGAAATTCGGCGGTGGCACCCATCTTGACCGCGTAGGCCCGGCTCTCCAGGAACGGGGCCAACGGGTCGTCCAGCGAGACGAGGGGTTGCGGGTCTTGGGCCCTCGCCACAGGCGCAACGGTCAGGGCGATCAGGGCCAGGGCCAACAGCGCAAACAGGCACTTCGAGAAACGCATGGTTATGCTCCTCCAAAAAGATGCTGTACCAGGTGCATGGTGCAGGTGCTTTGAGTCTATCCGCCACTCCTTAAGCGCCTGTTAACCCAGCGCAAAGCTCTAGATAAAATACTCCGAAGCTCCCTTAATGTAGATTATGTTGCCGTTACATGTGCACGACCAGGGTGCCCTTAACCTCTGCCTGTCGCAGTTCACATGACAGGAATTGATGGAAGCGATGGCTTCCGTTGACACTCGGTCAGAATCATATTACGAATCCTTAACATCCTCTTTATCGTTCGCTAATCGCCCCTTCATCCTGGCATAACACCGGGTTGATAGGCTATGAACGGTAGCCCTGTAAAGAATACGTCCGTCTTCATTTCACCCGATATCTGATAACCCACCTATGGCCGAAACAATCTTGCTTGTTGACGACGACGCGATGCTGCGCGAGACCCTGGCGCTCAACCTGCGCAGCTCGGGCTATGACGTGCTGACGGCTGCTGATGGCATGGCGGCCCTGGAGATCACGCACGCGCGGAAGCCTGACCTGCTCATCCTTGATCTGATGCTGCCGGAACTCGATGGTCTCACGGTCTGCCGTAGTCTGCGCCAAACCTCCAGCATCCCGATCTTGATGCTCACCGCGCGCACCGGCGAGCTAGACAGAATCGTCGGACTGGAGAGCGGCGCCGACGACTACCTGACCAAGCCGTTCAGTGTAGGGGAATTGATGGCGCGCATCCGCTCGCTCTTGCGCCGGGCAATCCCGCGTCAGCCCTCCGATGAGCTCCGTGCGGGCGATGGGACGCCTGGGCTGGGCGAGGGCTTGGTGCTGAACCTGATCAGCCGCCGTGCTACGCTGGGGGAGCGGGAACTGATCCTCAGTCCGAAAGAGTTCGGCTTGCTGGCCGAACTCATCCGGCATCGCGGCGCGCTGCTGTCCCGTGATTTGCTCCTGAATCGCGTATGGGGGTACGACTATGCCGGGGACAGCCGTACGGTGGACGTGCATGTCCGTTGGCTGCGCGAGAAAATCGAAGTGGATCCAGCGGTCCCCAGACGCATCGTCACTGTGCGCGGGATCGGCTATCGCTTCGAGGGCTGAGGCAACGGTCTTCTTTTTCTGGCTCGCTCTTGTGTCGGTCTGGGGCGGAGGCAACGCCACATCCGCAGCCTTGGGCACACAAAATGCCTGCTACGAACGACCCCGCGTATACCCCCACACCGCCAGCGCGCCGAGCGCAAGCGCGGGGAGCAGAATCAGCCCCGCCTCCGGGCCGAACGGGCCGCCCGTCCACAGTTCCGGGCCGAGCGCAGTCTGCCGGATGAGCGTGGCGGTGGTCAGTCCGCTGACCGGGAAGCCGAAGACCACCCCCTCGAAGATGTTCCAGCCGATGTGCGCGCCGACCGGCAGCCACAGCCCGCGGGATGCAAAGGCCGTGTACGCGAACCAAAGCCCGCTGACGAAGAGGCCGGCGGTGCTGGCGTAGGACGCAGATGGGTTGTTGGCGTGCAACAGGGCAAACGCTATACTGGTAATGAGCGCCGCCAGGACACGATTCAGCCCTTCCGACAGGTTGACCAGCCAGTAGCCCCGGTTGAGCAGTTCCTCGTACCAGCCCACCATCAGGAAGATCAGCACCCAATCAAGGATGTCAGGCATCCATTCAGTCGCGGGTACATGCCACGCATATCCCTCAAAGCGTATCCACCCGAGCGCCAGCCCGCTGCCGTAGATGAACGCCATCATTGCGCCCGCGATGCCGATGCCGAACAGCAGATCACGGCCCGCCCCTTCGCGCTGCAAGCCCAGCCCGGCCAGGCTCCGCCGGTCGACAAAGCGCCGCGCCAGTTGCACAGAGACCGTCGTCGCCAACAGTACGGACGCAGCCTGAAGCACTTGACCCTGCACACTCTCGACGCCGCCGCGCGTCGCGACGATCAGCAGGACTGCGGCAAACTCGAAGAGCAACACGAACGCGACCAGCAGGATAAGGTGCAGCGCCAGCCGCACGCCGGCCCGCGGCCGCTGCTCCGCAGAGTTGATCAAGACGTCTCGCAGCTTCATATTTACACCTTCATCCTCAGACCTTGATCCTCGCCCACCTGCCGCTACGGAAACGCAGAAAGACGGCAGTGCCGCGCAGTTGCAGGTCGAGGCCCATCGCAATCCACGCGCCGAGCAGGCCCAACGGCCCGGTCAGCAGCATGGCCAGCGGCAGCCGAACGAGCCACAGGCCTCCCGAGGTGATGACCATCGTGGCGCGCGTGTCGCCGGCCCCGCGCAGGCCGCCGGAGAGCACCATGCTCGTCGCCAGCGCGGGCTGCGAGAACGCGACCAGCCGCAGGGGCCAGACGCCCAGTTGCACGACTTCCGGGTCGTTGATGAACAAGTCGAGGATGGGCGCGGCAAAGATGAAGAAGACGACGCCCATCGCGCTCATGAACAGGATGGCCATGCGCTGCGCCAGATAGCCGTCCGCCCGCGCCTGCTCAGGCCGCCCGGCGCCAAGGCCTTGACCCACCATGGTCGTGGCCGCAATGGCAAACCCGAAGCCGGGCATGAAAGCGATAGATTCACCCTGGAGCGCCAGTTGGTGCGCGGCATAGGCCTTCGTGCCCAGCGCCGCCACGGTGGTCACGTACGCGGTCATGCCGAAGCGCATCAGCAATTGCTCTGCGCCCGCAGGGATGCCGATGTTGGCGATGCGCTTCATCTGCAGCATGTCGGGCAGCAGGTCGCGGAGCCGGAGCCGCAGGCCATCCCGGCCACGCAGCAGCAGCGCCAGCACCAGCAGGCCGCCCACCCCGCGGCCCGCAGCCGCGCCCATCGCTGAACCCGCGACGCCCATCTCGGGCAAGGGGCCGATGCCATAGATGAACGAGTAGGCCACGATGATGTTAACGATGTTGACGAAGAACATCACCATCATGGGGGAGCGGGTGTCGCCTGCCCCGCGCAGCGCCGCATTGCCGATGAAGAGCCACGAAGTGAGGATAAACGGAACCGCGGCGATGCGCAGGTAGGCCGTGCCGGGGGCCACCACATCCGCCGGAGCGCGCAGGAGGTGCATCATCGGCTCGGCAAACGCGATGCTCAGTACTGTCCCTGCAATGCCCATGAGCACGCCCAGCAGATAGCCCTGATGCAGAACGTGGTTCGCATCCTCCGGCTCGCGCGCACCGGTGTGTCGCGCGACGAGTGCGGTGACGCCGGTCGCGACCGCGGCGAAGAAGGTCGTCACGATCATGACGGCCTGGTTGGACAGGCCGACAGCCGCGACGGCGCTCGCACCGATATGGCCGACCATGAACGTATCGACCAGCCCGACAGTCATGTTGAGCAGTTGTTCACCGACGGCAGGCAGCGCCAGGGCGAAGACGCGGTGATAGTCGCCTGCGCCCAGCAGCCTTTTGAGACCTTTTGTGGTCACGGACGTATAGGACATGGAGCTCGTTTTCTGGCGTAGTACCCAGTTACAAACTGGGGAGAGTTCATTATAGGCCCGATGAGATTGTACGGCAAGTCACGATGAGATGGCCAGCAGTTCCAGAGGCACGACATTTCGGCTACTAAATAAAATCAAACTGAATATGAAATACCACAAAATAAGGATTGACAATATTGACATCGGGTGCTATCTTGACCGTGATACAGGCTGTTGGGAGGATCGATGACCACAAACGAGGATACCCAATCGCGCCGGTGGGCGCGTAAATTCTTCACTATCTGGGGCGGGCAGAGCGTCTCTCTGCTGGGCAGCAATCTCGTCCAGTTTGCCCTTGTCTGGTGGCTCACCAGCACGACCGGCTCGGCAACCGTGCTCGCGACCGCCAGTCTGGCAGGCGTCCTGCCCCAGGTGCTCATCGGCCCGTTCGCCGGCGCATTGGTGGACCGCTGGAACCGCCGGCTCGTGATGATCGTTGCCGATGCGCTCATTGCCCTGTCCACGCTGGTGCTGATTGTCCTTTACATGCTGGGGCAGATGGAAGTCTGGCACATCTACGTTGTCATGTTCTGGCGCTCAGCGCTCGGCGGCTTCCACTGGACCGCAATGCAGGCCTCTACGTCGCTGATGGTACCGCATGCCCAGCTTGCGCGCGTCGCCGGACTGAACCAGATGCTCCAAGGTGCGATGGGCATCATCGCGCCGCCGCTCGGTGCGCTGCTGATGACACTCCTGCCTCTGCACCTGATCCTGTCGATCGACATCGTGACTGCGAGCGTCGCGGTCCTGCCGCTGCTCTTCATCGGCATCCCGCAGCCGGACCGGAGCCATGAACTGGCCCACCCGGACGCGGCGCCGCCTTCGATGCTGGCCGACATGCGCGCCGGCCTGCGCTACGTGCGCGCCTGGCCTGGCCTGTTGATGATCCTGGTCCTGGCGATGATCCTGAACTTCGTCATCAGCCCAGCCTTCTCGCTCATGCCGATCCTCGTGACTAAGCACTTCGGCGGCGGCGCGCTGCAGCTCGGCACGCTCGAGTCGGCCTGGGCCATCGGCATCGTCGTCGGCGGGCTGGTGCTCGGCGCGTGGGGCGGCTTCAAGAAGCGCGCCATAACCTCCATGCTGGGCATTATGGGCATGGGCATAGGCATCCTCGGCATCGCGGCCGCACCAGCCAACCTGTTCGCGCTGGCTGTTGCGGGGATGCTCTTCGGCGGCTTCATGAACCCCATGGCGAACGGGCCGCTGTTCGCGATGCTGCAAACCATCGTGGCGCCCGAGATGCAGGGCCGCGTCATGTCGCTGGTGGGCAGCGGCTCCGCTGCGATGATGCCGCTGAGCCTGCTGGTGGCCGGGCCTATCGCGGATCTGGTCGGCGTGCGTGTCTGGTATGTGGCAGCCGGCATCACCTGCATCCTCATGGGGCTGTTGGCGCTCAACATCCCGGCGATCATGAATGCCGAACACAACGGCCAGCATCAGTCGCAAGTCGTGTCGGTCGCGGTGCAAGAAACGGACGCAGTCGCTCCGGCCACATTGGAATAAGCGATACGCTTGCCCGGCAAGCTGAGTGGTGCTACGATAGGGACAGGCCCGCGGGGGCCTGTCCCTTTTCTGTTGGAGGCACATCACGATTCAGCGTCTGCGCCGCACAAGCGCGGCATACCCGCGCCAATTCTGGATTCTCATCTTTGCCCTGTTGATCAACGGCATCGGCAGCAGCATGGTCTGGCCGTTCCTGACCATCTTCATGCGCGAGCGGCTGGACGTCCCGCTGACGCTTGTCACGCTGCTCTTCAGTCTCAACTCGATTGCCACGCTGGTTGCCGTATCGGTCGTCGGCCCCCTCGTGGACCGGTTCGGCCGCAAGCGCGCCATGTTGTTCGGCCTGGTGCTGCACAGTCTCACGCTCGTCGGGATGAGCTTCGCCACCGGGCTGCCGGCGTGGGCGCTCATCATGATCCTGCAGGGCATCTCCACCCCGGTCTATCGCGTGGCGGTCGATGCGATGGTGGCAGACCTCATCGAGCCGCAGCGCCGCGTCGATGCTTATGCCGCCCTGCGCATGAGCAGCAACCTGGCGTTGACCATCGGCCCGGCGGTCGGCGGCTTCGTCAGCGCCATCTCCTATAGCCTCGCCTTCTTCGCGGCTGCGGGAGCCAACCTCTTCTTTGCATTCCTGGTCGTCGTGGCCGTACGGGAGACGCTGCAACGCGAAGCGCAGGATATTCAAGCCCCGGCCGCAGCCGGCTACGGCCCTGTCCTGCGGGACCGGCGCTTCCTGGCCTTCTCCGTCACCACCATCATTGCGACCATGCCCGCCGCGTTGATGATGATGTTGCTGCCCGTCTACGCGAAAGAGAACTTCGGCGTCGTGGAGGCGCAATACGGCTTCATCATGGCGACCAACGCAGCCATGGTCGTGCTCTTCCAGATGGCCGTCACGCGCGTGAGCCAACGATTCGCGCCGCTCCTGGTGATGACACTGGGCGGGGTGCTGTATGCGCTCGGCACCGGCAGCGTTGCGCTGGGCCAGGGATTCTGGGCCTTCTGGCTGAGCATGGTCGTGATGACGTCCGGCGAACTCCTGCTCGTGCCGACGGCCACGGCCTTCGCCGCCAACATGGCCCCCGCCGACATGCGCGGCCGCTACATGGGGGTCTACAGCCTCGGCTGGGGTATCGCCTCCGGCATCGGGCCGGTCATCGGCGGCATGCTCAATGACTCGGTTGCCCCCGCAGCAACATGGCTGGCAGGGCTGGGCTTCGGGCTGCTCTCCGCCGCAGGTTTCATGTGGATGGCCCTGCGGCATCCGGCGCCCGCCGCAGTACACACGGGGCGAGCCACCACGGAATACGCGGAGCACGCGGAATAGCTGACGCAATTTCGACGCTGGGGAGCTTCCGTGTGCTCCGTATGTTCCGTGGTTAGCAATCTGGAGCAATCATGCCTGAACTGAAGGCGGTCTTCTTCGATGCCGGCGACACGCTCATGCGTGTCTTTCCCTTCAACGGGCGCATGGTGGACTGGCCCGAAGTCGCCGCGGTGGATGGCGCGGCCGAGGCCCTGATGCAGCTCCGCCGCCGGTATAGGCTGGCCGTGCTGACCAACGCACAGGACAGCAGCGCAGGCGACGTGGCCGCGGCCATGCGCCGCGTGGGGCTGGACGTCTACATCGCGACCTACATCACCTCGCGCAACATCGGCGTGCTCAAGCCGGACCCCGCCTTCTTCCACGCGGGCCTGCAGGCCCTCGACGTGGACGCGAACCAGGCGGTCATGGTGGGCGACTCCTACGACGCGGATGTCCTCGGCGCGCGGCGCGCCGGGCTGCATGCGGTCTGGTATAACCCGCGGCGCGCCCCCTGTCCATCGGCACACCCGGCGTACGATGCGGCGGTATCGGACCTGCGCGACCTGCCGGCGGTCCTGGCGGCGCCGTTCCTGCCCGATGTGCCGACGTGCCTCGCCTGGCTGGCGGAACAGAATGTCACGGGGGATCTACTTCCGCACGTCCGTCTCGTCGCAGCAGTCGCCTTCCGGCTGGCGGAACGGCTGGCGGCTGCGGGCGAGGATGTGAACCCGCTGCTGGCTCACCGCGGCGGGCTGCTGCACGACCTGGCAAAAGCGAGCGCCAAGGAGCGAGGCGTCTCGCACGAGAGGGAGGCGGGCCGTCTGCTGCGCGAGCGCGGACTGCCTGCGCTGGCGCGCATCGCGGAGCGCCACCCGGTATGGGCTCCGCTGAATCCCGGCCAGGAACCTGAAACGTGGGAAGAAAAGCTGGTCTACTACGCCGACCGGATCTCTGAACCGGCGGGCATCGTCTCTATCGATGAACGTATGGCCGCCATGCTGGCGCGGCGCAGGGAACAGACCTCAGCCGTGGCTGAGACCTCCTCCACAGACGAGGCCTCATCCACAGATGAGGCAGCCTACCGGGCCGCTGCACGTTCGATGGAGCAGGAAATCGCCGGCCGGCTGGGCATGACGAGCGGTGATATAATGGCCTGGCTGAGAAGTGTTAGCGACGATCGTGCGGGTTGAGTCGGAGGCAGAGTATGCAGATGCGGCGTTCCGTTTTCCTGGTGATCCTGATCCTGGCCCTGGTCGGGCCGAGGGCGTCGGCGGGCGAGGCTGCCCGCCAGACGCCGGTCGTCCCACCCCAAGAAGCGGCGACGTTCAACATCGGGGTGCCCGCAGGCGACGCCTACCACCCGTTGAGCGCAGTCATGGACGCGGCGCGCGGCAGAGCCTACGTCTATCATGCCGACTCCGCGGAACGCCGCCCCGTCATCTCGGTCATCGATCTGGCTGATGGACAGGTGCTGCGCGTCATCCGGCTGAATGCGGCCACCGCCGGGGGGTTGGGCCGGCTGCTCCTCCCTGCGTCCGGCCAGCTTCTGCTCATGGATGCCGAGCGCCGGGAGCTCTGGAGCGTGGACCCTGACCAGGGGGTGCTCGCCCCGCTCCTGTCCGATGCGCAGGATGCGACGCTGAGCCCCGATGGCCGCACGCTCTACATTACCGGTCCGTGGGGACTGGCCGCATATGGACTGGCGGACCTGACAGCGCGCCGCGCTCCGATGTGGGAGGCGGCGGGCCAGTTTGATCGCCTCGCGGCCAACGACACGCAGGTTATCGCGCTGAATCACGGCGACGGCCCGCAGCGCGACCTGGTGGCCCTGGATGCTGCGACCGGCGACGAGACCGCACACACCACCTTGCCCGACTATCCCAACACGCTGGTGGCGGGGCCTGACGGCACCTGGGCCGTGACTACGACCGGCGAAAAGCCCCTGCTGCACGTGCTCGACGCGGCGCTGGAGCCGACGCACGAGGTCACGATCCCCTACACGGATGGCCTGTCCTACGACGCCCCGCGCAACCGCTACCTGCTGGCCGGCTTCCGCTCGACTGCGGGCGGCGGCGAAAGCGTCATCCTCGGCTTCGCGGCGCGTGACCTCGCGCCTGCGGGCGAGCGCGTCTGGCCCGGCATCAGCGCGCCAAACCAGTTCCTGAACTGGGGCGAGGACCGGCTGCTCGGCTACACGCGCTACGGCAACGCACGGCTGGATGTGCTGGACGCCGACCTGGAGCCCACTGGCCGCATGATTACCGGTGTGCGCGCGACGGACATGGTACTCGACGATGCCGCGGGCCGCCTCTATGTGGCCGACGACCATGACCGGGTGCATGTCATCGGGCTGCCTGACGGGCAGCCGCTCGGCGTGTGGGACGGCGGCGCGCCCCTGGCGCTGGACGCCGCGAACAAGCGCCTGTACGTCAACCTGACGGACGGCGTGGCCGCGCTGGACGATAAGGGCACAGTTGTGGCCCGCTTCCCGCAGCGCGGCTATCCTGCACCCGATCCCCGGCGCGACCTCGTGTACATCGTCGCGAACGGCGTGACCATGTATGACCGCGCGGGCAAGAAGCTCGGCACGCTGGCGAGCACCTTCCCGGAGGCAGGCGGCTTCGTCCCCAACATCTACGCACAGGCCGCGCGCGTCAACCCTGCCAGCGGCTACCTGGCCGTCATCGTGAACAACGGCGTGCCCGGCTCCAACAACGGTACGTTCCTGCGCATCTATCCGCCGAAGGCGGACATGCCGATTGTGCCGCCCGGCGTCGTCAGCTTTGTCACCGATATCGCCTTCGACCCGTCCGGCAACACCTACGTTACCTACAGCCCGGCGAAGAACATGGAGGCCGTCCAGCGGCTCAATCGCGCGGGCCGGGAGCAGCGCCGGTTGGCCGGGCGGACAGGCCAGATTGCGCTCGACCCGGCTGCGGGCGGCGTCTACCTGCTGACCGAGGGCCTCATCACGCGCATCGACCCCCAGACGCTGACGCCCGTCGAGTTCTGGCAAGGGCCGGACGACCTGAGCCGGATGGTGTTCAGCCCCCGGCGTGCTGCATTTTATGTCTACGGTAGCACCCCGACCATTCGCGCGCTTCCGCTGGCCGACCTGGCGCCCATCGACATGGCGCCCCGGCCCGGCGCGCCGCCCCGGGATGCCATCCTCGAGTCGCTGGCAGTGACCGGCGATGCACAGGGCGCCTGGCTCATCGCGGATTACAGCAACGGCCTCTATCGCACGCGCGACGGCCGGCGCTGGGAGCAACTGCCCGTCGGTACCATCGAAGGCTGGGGCTACGTGACCGTCGCTGACAAGGGCGTGCTCTTCTGGACGAGCCAGGGTTCATCCGGCACAGATGGCGTCTGGCGCAGCACCGACGCGGGCGATACATGGGAGTTCCTGGGCGACGGACTGAGCGACCTCCGCCCGTATGGCAGCGTCGCGGCGGACCGGGCCGATCGCGCCTACATCGCTAACCGCACCGCCGGCCTGCTCAGATGGGAGCCAGTGCGGGAACGGTGGGAATCGATGCCCTGGCAGCCGGGAACTATCAACGACGTCGGAGAGCTCAAGCTGGCCCCCGGCGGCCAGGAGCTCTTCCACAGCGCGTGGGAGACGCTGCGCAAGAGCACGGACGGCGGCACCACCTGGGAGGATCTCAAGCCGCCGGCCCGCTCCGGCAACATCATCGGCTTCTCAGGTTTCTACACTGTCACCGAGACGCTGTTCGGCATGTGGGGCGACATGAGCCTGGCGCTGATGCGCTCGACCGACGGAGGGGTGAGCTGGTCGCCGCTCGATGTGGGGCTCGACCTCAGCCGCGACTACTACACGCCCGACATCGTGTCCGCGGGATTCGATCTCTACCTGCTGGCGCGGCCGTATGCCGGCGACCAGAGCGTACTCCTGCGCTCCACCGACAATGGCGATACGTGGCAACAGGCGCCGGCCGCGGATGCCGAAGGGGTGCAGCGTATCGCGGTCGCCCCCGATGGCACGCTATGGGCCGGCGGGTCCGCCGGGCTGCGAGCGCTGGATCCGGCGCAGGTTAAATGGGGTGCGGTGGCGCGCACTTCCACCGTGCAGTCAGAAACACCCACGCCTGCACCGACAGCCACACCCGCACCGAGCAACAGCCCGACACCGTCCACTGGGACCGCATGCACGCGCACGCTCGCTGCGGCAGACGCTGCGACAGCGAAAGCGGAGCCGAAGCTGGGCTGCCCGGTCGCCGCGGCGCAGGCGACTGATATGGCGCGGCAGCGCTTCGAGCAGGGTCAGATGCTCTGGCGCGCAGACGACGCCTCCATCTACGTGCTGGACGCCGATGGGACATGGCAGAAGTATGCTGACAGCTTCCGCGAGGGCCAGCCGGAAAGCGATCCGAAGCTGACCCCGCCGGCAGGCCGTTTGCAGCCGGCGCGCGGGTTCGGCAAGGTCTGGCGTGAGCAGCTTGGCGCAGCGCGCGCGGCGCTCGGCTGGGCCACGGAGGCAGAGCGCGGCACGCCCGGCTCCGTGCAGGCATGGGACGGCGGCCTGGTCATCCGCGTGGATGCTGTGACCTTCATCCTCCTGGCGGATGGAACCTGGCACATGCAGTAAGCCGAGCCGCAACCCGGTTGGCTCCATCTGCGTAAAGAGATCAGTGAGCACATCACACGAGCTTTACTTGCAGGAGGAACTCACCATGTCGGCTTTGCGTTTCCTGGCCCTCATTCTTGGAGGGGCTGTCTTGGCTGGTTGTGTGGCCGTCCCGGCGTTGACCACGCTGCGCGGGTCTGGCAACACTGTAACCAACGAGTATGAATATGACGGCTTCACCCGTGTTGAGGTCAGCAGTGCATTTCAGGTCGCAATCGTGCAGGCCGAGAGCTACAGCGTCTCCGTGACCGTCGATGACAACATCGTGGAGCACCTGGAGGTCTCCAAGTCGGGTAACACCCTGCGTATCGGCCTCAAGCCGCTTGTCAGGCTGGGCTTTGGCAATGTGACGCTCAAGGCGCGGATCTCTCTGCCCACACTGGAGGGTCTGAACTTGAGCGGGGCGACAACCGGTAACGTGTCCGGCTTCAGCTCCGATGCAGCATTGAACATCGATGTGTCCGGCGCCAGCACGCTGCGTGGCGACATTCGCGCTGGTAACACGCGCGTCGATGCCTCCGGTGCCAGCACGGTGCGGCTGGATGGGCAAGCGGGCAGTCTGGATGTCGTAGCCTCAGGCGCAAGCACCGCAGACCTCGAGGACTTCGCAGCCGCGGACGTGCGGGTGGAGGCCAGCGGGGCCAGCCGGGCGGTCGTGAATGTCAACGGGCGGCTGGATGCCGAGGCGAGCGGCGCGTCGAGCGTTCGGTATGTCGGCGAGCCGACCTCCGTCAACTTGGATACGTCGGGCGCCTCCTCCATCGAAGAGAAGTAGCCCTACCGAGGCGCCCTGAAAATCCCGGGCTGTGCGGCCCGGGATTTGTCATTTAACGTGCCGGCGTAAGCCCCATCACAGTGTCAAAGCCGCTAGTTTGCTATTATATGTGATATAAGGCACATTATTGGAGGCGTGGCTATGCATGAAGTCGTGGTCATCGGCGGGGTTTCGGCGGGCTGAACGCCGTGCAGGGGCTCAAGGGAGCGAATGTGCATGTAACGCTCGTGGATCGACGCAACTTCCACCTGTTTCAGCCATTGCTGTACCAGGTTGCGACGGCAGCCCTCTCACCCGGCGACATCGCTTCTCCCTGCGGGTCATCTTTCGGCGCCAATCCAATGTGTCCGTGCTGTTGGGGGAAGTCATCGGATTCGACCTGGCGGGGCGGCGGGTGCTGTTACAGGATGGCGAACTCCCCTATGATACGCTGATGGTTGCCACGGGCAGCCGCCGCGCCTATTTCGGCCATGATGCCTGGGAACGGGTTGCCCCCGGCCTGAAGACGGTCGAGGATGCCCTGAACATCCGCCGCCGAATCTTCACCGCTTACGAGGCCGCAGGCGCGAGACCGACCCGGCCCGCCGCCGCGCCTGGCTGACCTTCGTGGTTGTGGGCGGTGGGCCAACCGGCGTTGAACTGGCCGGCGCTGCGCGAGATTGCGGCGCTCGCCGTGGCGACAACTACAAGCGCGTCAGCCCGGATGACATTGAGGTCGTGCTGGTCGAAATGTCCGACGAGGTGCTGTCAAATTATCCGCCGGGCCTCGCCCGGCGCCGCCGAGCAGCAACTGGCGCGCCTGGGCGTGACGGTGCGCACCGGCTCGAAGGTGACTGCGGTGGACGAGGCCTCGGTAACCATCGAGGCAGACGGCGCAACGGAGGTCATGCCGGCGCGCACGGTACTGTGGGCCGCGGGCGTGCAGAGCATCTGCACTGGGCCGCGCTGTGTGCACAGGCCGGCTGCGAGACCGATCGCATCGGCCGCGTCATCGTCAACCCCGACCTGACCGTGCCTGGCCACGACGAGGTTTTTGTCATCGGCGATCTCGCCCACCTCGCACAGCCGGATGGCAAGCCGCTGCCCGGCGTCGCGCCGGTGGCAATGCAGCAAGGGATATGTCGCGAAGGCCATCCGGGCGCGGCTCGCGGGCCGGCCCGTCGCGGCATTTCACTACCGCGACAAGGGCAGCATGGCGACCATCGGCCGCCGGCGGCGGTTGCGCAGATCGGTCCGCTGCGCCTGGGCGGCTACCCGGCCTGGTTAGCCTGGCTGTTCGTGCATCTGCTCTACATCGTGGAGTTCGACAACCGGCTGCTGATCCTGGTGCAGTGGGCGTGGAACTACTTCACGCGCAACCGGGGCGCACGCCTGATCACGGGGCACGATCCTGCGCCGCCCGACGGAAAAGCGCAATCCGGGTTCTAGCCGGTGAGCCTGCCTGTATACGTTCAGGATCAAACCGGCTGAAGCCTCGATTCCACTTGCGGTCGAATGTTCCGACCTGCCTGAGGCCTTACCCCTTGGCGACCAGGACCTCGGTGGCTTTGATGATCGCCTGCACCTGGTCGCCTTCCTTGAGGCCCATCGCCTCGGCGGAACAGCGGGTGATAGCAGACACCACCTCGAACTCCCCGACCTGGATGACGACTTCCGCCATCACTGCGCCGAGCTTGACCGACTTCACCGTCCCTTTGAGCTGGTTGCGAGCACTAAGCATGGTTTGTAACTCCTCTGAGTAATGGAAAATCTGAACCAGTGTACACCCTCTGCTGAAATTCTAATGTAACTCTAATCGTCATTCCAGCCAATTGTACCTATAATAGCGAGTCGGGTGCGCTCGGTGATGCGTCTTTCCGCGCGCACATGAACCTGGTCCTCATTGAGGTGCCTCATGATCGAAGTATCTGAATTGCGAAAATCGTATGGCTCTGTCGAAGCGCTGCGCGGGGTCAGCTTCGACATCGCGGCCGGGCAGATTGTCGGCCTGCTCGGCCCCAACGGCGCCGGCAAGACCACCATCATCAAGATCCTGACCGGCTACCTGCAACCGGACGCAGGCACAGTCACGGTGGATGGCCTGGATGTCCTGACGCAGACACGCGCAGTACAGGCGCGCATCGGCTACCTGCCGGAGAACGCGCCCCTCTACCCTGAGCTGTCCGTGCAGGCGTATCTGAAGATGATGGCCGACCTGCGCCAGATCCCGGCTGCGGAACAGCTCGCCGCCATCGGTGAGGCGGTGCAGGCGACGGGCCTGCACGGCTACCTGACGCGGCCCATCGGCCAGCTTTCCAAGGGCTACCGGCAGCGCGTGGGGCTGGCGCAGGCCATCCTGCACAAACCGAAGCTGCTCATCCTCGATGAGCCGACCGTCGGGCTGGACCCCACGCAAATCATCGAAATCCGCAACCTCATCCGGCGGCTGGCCAGCCACGCAACCGTCCTCTTCTCGACACACATCCTGTCCGAAGTCGAGGCGCTCTGTGACCGCGCGCTTATCCTCATCAACGGCCTCGTCAAGACCGACGCGCAGCTGGCAGACCTGGAGGTTACGGCGGACGCGGTCGTCGTCCTCGCGGAACGCACGGACGGCTTCGAGCGGACGCTCCGCTCACTGAGCGGGGTGCGCGGCATCGAGCCGTGGCGCACGCCCGACGGCTACCCGGCCTATCGGGTCCTCGGCATGGACGACGTGGACCTCTGCCCGGAAATCTACAACCTGGCGCGGCAGAACGACTGGCCGCTGCGCGAGCTGCGCCGCGATGTGCGCACGCTCGAAACCGTCTTCAACCAGTTGGCGACGGGAGCATGATGCGATGAAACAGACCCTCTCCATCACCCGCAAGGAACTCGCCGGCTACTTCGGCTCACCGATGGCCCTGCTGTTCATCGGCGCCTTCCTCGCGGTCACATTGTTTGCCTTCTTCTGGATCGAAACCTTCTTTGTGCGCGGCATTGCCGACGTGCGGCCGCTCTTCCGCTGGATGCCACTGTTGATGGTCTTCCTGGTGGCCGCGCTGACCATGCGCCAGTGGAGCGAGGAGCAGCGCGCGGGCACGCTCGAAGTGCTCCTGACGCTGCCCGTCAGCAAGGTGCAGTTGGTCATGGGCAAGTTTATCGCGGTCATGATCCTGGTCGCGATCGCGCTGGCCCTGACGCTGTTCCTGCCCATCACCGTTGCGCTGCTTGGCCCGCTGGACTGGGGCCCGGTCATCGGCGGCTATCTCGCGGCGCTGCTCATGGCCGCGGCGTATGCGGCCATCGGCCTGTTCATCTCCTCGCGCACCGACAACCAGTTAGTCTCGCTCATCATGACCGTCCTGGTCGGCGGGCTGTTCTACCTGATCGGTTCGTCCAGCATCACGGACTTTACGAGTCGCGGGCTGGGGAACATCCTGGCGGCCATCGGTACCAGCAGCCGCTTCGAGAGCATCGAGCGCGGGGTCATTGACCTGCGCGACCTGGCCTACTACCTGGCGCTGGCGGGCATCTTCCTGGTGCTCAATGTCATCTCGCTGGACAGCAAGCGGTGGAGCCGCGGCCAACAGACCGCGGGCTATCGCACTGGTGTGCGCCTCACCTCGGCGCTGCTCGTCGTGAACCTGCTGGCGCTCAACGTCTGGCTCTACCCGCTGAACGGCCTGCGGCTGGACCTGACCAGCCAGCGCGAGTACAGCCTGTCGAGCACGACAAAAGACCTGCTCGCCGGGCTGAGCGAACCGCTGACGCTGCGCGCTTACGTGAGCGAAAAGACGCACCCGCTGCTGGCCCCGTTGCAGCCGCAACTGGAGGACCTGCTCCGCGAATATGAAATTGCCGGGCGCGGCCAAGTTATCGCAGAGGTCATCGATCCGACCACCGATGCCGACAAGGAAACCGAGGCCAACCAGACCTACGGCATCCAGGCGACGCCGTTTCAGGTGGCGGATCGCTACGAAGCATCCGTCATCAACGCCTACTTCGACGTGCTCGTGCGCTATGGCGACCAGAGCGACGTGCTCAACTTCCAGGACCTCATCGAGGTCGAATCCCAGCGCGACGGCACGGTCGATGTCCACTTCCGCAACCTGGAATATGACCTGACCAGCGCCATCAAGAAGGCCGTCTACGGGTTCCAGAGTGTTGACACACTCCTGGCTTCGCTCAGTTCGCCGGTCAAGTTAACCCTGTACGCCACCACCAGCTCGCTGCCCGCATCGCTGGCCGACGTGCCCGAGACCATCCGCACGGTCGCTGAAGACATGGCAGCGAAGTCTGGCGGCAAGTTCACCTTCGAAGTGGTCGATCCCGACGTGGCTGGCGCGACCGTCACCCGCCAGCAGATTCTCGATACGTATAAACTGCGCCCGATTGCCGCCTCGCTCTTCTCCGACCAATCCTACTACCTGGACATGATCATGGAGACGACCGATGCTGCCACGGGAGAGGCCCAGTGGAAGCTGGTCACGCCGGCGGACGAGGTGACCGAGGCCAGCGTGCGCACGGCCATCGAGTCGGCGCTCAAGCAGTCTGCGACGGGCTTCTTGCAGGTCATCGGCCTGTGGACGCCGCCGGAGACGCCGACCCAGGATATGTTCGGCCAGACCCAGGCCGCGCTGCGCACCTGGCAGCAGGTGCGCCAGCAACTCAGCCAGGATTACACGGTGCAGACCGTGGACCTCTCCACCGGCCAGGTGCCGCCGGAGGTGAACGTGCTGGTGATCGTCTCCCCGCAGGGGCTGGATGACCGGGCACGCTTCGCCATCGACCAGTACCTCATGCGCGGGGGCTCCGTGATCGTTGCCGCAGGGAACTACAGTCTATCGTACGACCAGTTCACCGGCGGCCTCGCGCTCGCGCCGGTCGAGAACGGGCTGGCCGACATGCTGGTGCACTATGGCGTCACGGTCGAGCAGAGCCTGGTCATGGACCCGCAGAATGAACCGTTCCCGGTCGAGGTGGATCGCAACGTCGGCGGCACGGTCGTGCGCGAGCTCCAGGCCATCGACTATCCGTTCTTCGTCGATATCCGCACCGACGGGATGGACAAGACCCACCCGATCGTCAGCCAGCTCAACGCGGTGACGCTGAACTGGGCCTCGCCGGTCAAGCTCGACGAGACCAAGAACGGGGGCCGGGAGACCAGTGTGCTGCTCAAATCGACCGCGAGCGCCTGGCTGCGCACCGACACGAACATCCAGCCGGACCTGCAACAATACCCGGACATCGGCTTCGCAGTGGAGGGCGAACGCGCGAGCCAGCCGCTGGCCGTGGCCGTGCGCGGCAGCTTCGAGAGCTACTTCAAGGACAAGCCGTCGCCGCTGGCACAGCCGGCCGAAGCCGCGGCCACGGCTGAAGGCACACCCACGCCGACGCCTGCGCCGCAGACGAGCGGCGTCGTGGAAAGCTCGCCCGACACTGCGCGCCTCGTGGTCATCGGCAGCAGCGACTTCCTGACGGATGTCGTCTTCCAGATTTCGGCCAGCATGGCCCCCAACCGCTACCTCAACAGCCTCTCGTTCCTGCAGAACGCAGTGGACTGGTCGGTGGAGGACCTGGACCTGCTCGGCATCCGCGCCCGCGGACAGGTGACGCGCGTGCTGGACCCGCTCCAGCCGGGCCAGGAACGGCTCTGGGAGGTAGCAAACTACGGACTGACGCTCGCGGCGCTGGTCGGCCTCGGTGTCATGTGGAACGTGCGGCGCCGGAACGAACGGCCCATCATCCCCGAACCGGGCAAGGAGGCAGCATGATGGTCACGTCTCTGAAAATCACCCGTTTGCAGCAAATCCTGATCGGCGTGCTGGTCCTGCAGTTGGCGCTGGCTGCGTTCGTGCTCTGGCCGCGACCCGCCGCCAGCAGCGGTGGCGAACCGCTCCTCCCCGGCATCGCGACGGGCGATATCACCGGACTCACGATTACCGGCGACACCGGCGCCGCACCCATCAAGCTGGCGAAGCAGGGCGACGCCTGGGCTGCGCCGGAAGCAGGCGACTTCCCGGTGGACGCGACGAAGGTTAACCCGATCCTGGATAAGCTGGTGGCAATCAAGACGGGCCGGCTGGTTGCGCAGACGCCGGCCAGCCATGCGCAGTTGCAGGTGGCGGCGGATAGGTTCGTCCGCAAGCTCGACATCGCGACCGCGGAAGGAACGCGCACCCTCTATCTCGGCAGTTCCGCGGGCGGCTCCACCATCCATGTACGGCTCGATGGGCAGGACAACGTCTATCTGACGAGTGGGCTGAGCACATGGGAGGTCAGTGCGGAACTGCTGTCCTGGGTGAACCCGGTCTACGTCGCGATCAGCTCGGCGGATGTGACCGGCTTCACGCTAAAGAACCGCAACGGAGAGTTTGCTTTCACTAAGGATGCGCAGGGCAACTGGACCCTGACCGGCCTGGCCGCGGATGAGGCGACGAATCCCAACAACGTAGTCAGCCAGGTAGACCTGTTCACCGGCCTGCGCATGACCAAGCCGCTGGGCAAGACCGAGGACCCGGCCTACGGCATGACCGACCCTTCGGCGGTGGTCACGCTGCGCTACAAGAGCGGTGAAGAGGAGAAAACCAGCACGGTGACAATCGGTGCGCAGGACCCGGCGGACAAGGCCTACTACGTCAAATCGTCGGATTCGCCCTACTATGTGAAGGTGGCCGAGTACAGCGTGGAGACGCTCGTCGAGCGCGGACGCAGTGACTTCCTGCAGGGCACGCCGACGCCCGCTGCCACCCCGGCACAGTAGGGCGAGGCCTGGTGTAGGCTACGGCTAATAGAACGCTGATATGCCAACCTACGGTTGGCCCTGATTGAACTGATCTGCCTGATCTAATCTGAGACAGTCAGGTAAATCAGTTCAATCAGTTTGATCTGTGTCCCATTTCGGGGTCCTCTGTGAGGTGCGCCTTGCTACAGCGCGGGCCAGGGCAGTTCCGGCCGCGAAGCGCGGCCCATCTCGATCAGTTCCCCAACGCGCAGGTGCCGCTCGCAGTACAGGATGATCTCGCGCGCCTTCGCGCCGAGCGTATCACCGGGCAGGTTCTCATACTGGATGCCCATATCGAAGCACAGGTTGCGCAGGCCGTCGAGGGTGAAATGGTTTTCGAGCAGCTTGCGCAGCCCGACGCGCACCTGCTGGGATGTCAGGACTGCCCCGCGGTCCGGCTCATCCGGCGGCAGCGCCAACTCATCACGCTGGGCCGGATATTCCGCCCGCGCGTTCGCCAGGAGCTTCTCCAGCAGGCCTTGCTTCTCCGCTTCCTCGAGGATGTTCTGCCAGTAGACCATCAAGGTGCCGTGCTCGCGAATACTGGCGGGATTCAGCCCGGCATCACGGGCAGCCAGCTTCGCAACGTCATGGTCGGCATAGAGCTCACAGAGCAGCTTGCGCAGGGGGGCAAAATTCCGCGGCATCGATGGCCTCCTGTCCGATAGGCTGATATCAGTTTCCAGCCTGGCCGCGCCAGTCCACAATGCAGCATCATAGCACAGCTCAGCGCAAACCTGATACTTATCATTTCCCCCGGCGGCCGGACGTGCTAAAGTGTGCTTCGGTTGCGCCAAATGCCGCAGCCAGTACCTATCGGAGGACAAGAAAACCATGTACGTCGTGACCGTTGACGTCGAGAAGTGTGCAGGCTGTGGCGACTGCGTCGATGCCTGCCCGAACGAACTCATCGCCCTCGTCGAAGAAGGCGGCAAGCAGTATGCCATGTACAAGGGCGACCCTGAGGAGTGCATCGGCTGCTACTCCTGCGAGTCGACCTGCCCGGAAGGCTCCATCACCATTACCGAGCTTTAGCCGGTCATCCGCTCCCCCTTCAGCAAGAAGCCGGTGTGTGGGTCACACACCGGCTTCTTACGATTAGGGCACTGCGCGCTGGCCGTCACGCGCCGGGCCCTCACCCCCTGACCCTCTCCCATGCTGCGGCATGAGAGAGGGGTGTTCCTAAACAGCCCAAGCAACATGCCTCACGCGGCGCATCTACACTGTTTGACCTATCGCCGGCCGGCGCACGCGTTGCAGCGCCAGGACTGAAACCAGGAACATCACCCCGTACAGGCCGAATAGCAGGATGTACCCGGCACCGGGCAGGCCGGGCAGCCGGGCAGTCACGAAGTCGGCAATCGGGCCGCCGATGTACGCACCCACTGCACCTGCGCCTGCTCCCGCCAGGTTCGAGATGCCCAGGTAGCGCCCGGCCTCTCCCTGAGGCACCAGCTCCGTGCCCAGCGCCCAGTTTGCGGTGAAGAAGAGGCCGGTGGCGATGCCGATGAAACTGCCGCCGATGTAGATGATCGTCATACTCGGCGAGAGCAACGCAACCAGCACGCCGAGCGCGGCCAGCAACCCCGCGACGCCGACCAGCAGCCTGTGCCCGAAGCGATCCCCCAGCCAGCCGCTCGGCAGCGCGGATAACAGGATAAAGATACCGATCACGGTCATCAGCCACGCGGCCGGCCCGGCAGCCTGCTCGCGCACGAGGCCGAGCCGTCCCTGCAGGAAGTAAACGGCGAACGTGGACAGGTTGGTCGTGCCGACGAAAAAGGCCAGCCGATTGACAACCCACCAGGTGAACGAGGGGTTCGCTCGCGCTGCCTCAGTGCCGATGCTGATCCGCACGCTGAGCCATACGCCGGCCGCGACGGTGAGCACGATCGCGACCAATCCGGCCAGCCCCATGACACCCAACACCACGGCCGGCGGCGCATCGCCCGGCAGCAGCCGCCCGACCTGGCCCACGAGCACGCCCATGCCGAGGATGATGGCCGTGAACAGCGCGGTCATGGCCGCCAGCCGCACGATGGGGGTCCAATCGAATCTGGACGGGGCCTGCGCCAACGGCCGCTCCGGCGCGAGCATGGTCAGCAGCATGGCGACGAGCAGCACGCCGATGGCCAGGAACAGCGCCGTCCACAGGTTGCCCGCAGCGATGAACCGCGCAATCGTGAACGACACCAGGAGCAGGGGAATCGGCACCTCGAGGACGGCCTTGACCGCGGAGAAGCGGCCGCGTTTCTCCGGCGGCACGAGGTCGGGGATCAGGCCCTGCTGTGCGCCGTGCGCGGTGTTCGCCGCCACCGACTGCAGGAGGGCCATAGCGAACAAGAACGTGAAGCCCGCCAGCCCGGCCATGCCTGCCGAGAGGCCGGTCAACACAACCGTCACAACCATGCCGAGGGTGCCGACGAAGATGAAGGGTCGCCGCCGCCCGAAGCGCGACGTGTTCCGATCCGACAGCATCCCCATGAGCGCCTGCCACAGGAGCGCCACCATCAGCGTCCACAGCCGCAGGCGGCCCAGGTATGTGCCCTTGACCTCCTCGCCCACAAACTGCTGGATGAGCAGCGGAAAGACGAGTCCGTTCGTCTGCGAGAGGGCCGTCAGCGCAAAGAAGAAGACGTTGATGGTGATATAGTCGTACCAGCGAAGCGCGCGAGACATGGGGCCTCCTGTGAAGCGGGTCAGATGCCAGACAGGGTCCTTTCGAGGAAAGCGCCGGTCAGCTCGAAGGTGGGTTCGCGTTCCTGGTCCAGGATGACGCAGTGGCTGGAATTCGCCATCCAGTGCAGTTCCTTGCGTGCAGAGCGCACACTGTCGTGGAGCGTCTGCGCGCCGTCGGGCTCGATGGTCCTGTCCAGCCGCCCCTGCACGACCAGGAGAGGCTGCGTGATGCCTGCCAGCCGGCTGCGCACCTCGGCCTGCAGGCGGAGCAGTTGCAGCACGCCCCGGAGCGGCTTGACCGGGTAACCCTGCCACAGGTCGTCCGCTTCCGTGCGCGGGCCGGGCGCACTGGCAACGTAAGGCACGAACCAGGATCCCAGGTGCAGCTTGAGCCGGTCGAAGACTGTCACCGGGATCCTGAGCGCGGGCGCGTAGCACAGGAGCGCCGCGGCCTCCGAGTGCTCGCTCCCCAGGTATAGCGTGAGGAGCCCGCCCATCGACTCGCCGCCGATGATGACCCGGCGACAGCGCGCGGCCAGCCCGCGGTAGGCTTCCTCTGCCGCGCGCGTCCAGTCGCGCCACGCCACGCGATTCAGGTCCGCCGGTTGCGTGCCGTGGCCCGGCAGCAGCGGCCCTGCAACCGTGTAGCCGCGGCCGTAGAGGAACTTCGCCAGCGGACGCACCTCGGCGGTCGTCGCGGTGAAGCCGTGCAGCAGCAGCACGCCGTCCGGCCCGCCCTCCCAGAAAAAGCTGTCACCTTCCAGGTGTGGATTGACCAGTTGAAGCTCCGCCACAGGATCTCCTTGCCTCACACGGGACGTAACACAGGGATAGTTGCATTCGCGATGGGCATGATGCCGATGCGCGCGTGCGCGGGCAGGCCCGGCAGGGCCAGTGCCAGCGCCTCATCCAGGCTCGCGACCGGCTCCAGCAGCAACCGCCGCACGAACTCGGGTGCCATGTCGGAGAGGAACAGCACGCGCATCCGGCTGCCATCCCGCGCAAGCTGCCAGGCTTTGTGCGGCCCGATCCGGAAGCCCTCGCGGGCGTAACGCTCCAGGACCGCCGCGTGCGAGGTCATGCCCGGCGCCAGAATCCATTCCTCGTAGGCCCGGCTACCCGTCCCCTCGGGGCACGCGATGGCAAGGATGACCGTCCCGCCCTCGCGCATGACCAGCGAGGCATGGCCGAGCGCCTTCTGGCCCTGGTAGAGGTTGATGTCCTTCGGATGGCCGCCTGCTGAGACGATCATCAGGTCGTACGGCGCGGCGACTTCGCGCTGGTAGATCTCGCGCAGCAGGGGGATGCCGCGGCGCATGACCTCCACCGGCTCGCCGGCGAGCGCGTGGACGATGCCCTTGTCCTCATTGAGCACTGCGTTCAGCGCATAGTCCACCCCGATGAGCCGGCCGATTTCCTCGACGTCCACCCGGCAGGGGTTATCGTCGTAGCGGTTGATGCCGCTCCGGGGATCGGCCATCCAGGCGTGGTTGGTGTTGATGGTCTCCTGGGCGGTCACGCCGATGGCCGCGCTCTTGACGCCGCCCGAAAACCCCATGAACTGGTGCGGCTCGATGTTGCCGGTGACGATGCGCAGCCCGGCCCCGTGCCAGCGGCGGTTGACGCGCACGGGCGTGCCGGCCGTGGTGGTGCCCACGTAGACCATCTGCTCATCCGCGCGGCTGTCGTGGCTGACGACCGGGTAGCGGGCGATGATCTCAGGCGGCAGGATGAGGCGAAAGTCCTCCGGCGGCATCGGGACATGCGTGCCGGTGGCAATCAGCAGCGTGATGTCCGCCGGGGCGAACCCACGCGCCTCCAGCCGGCGCAGCAGGGGCGGCAGCAGGATCGCGTGGGGCACAGGTCGCGTCTTGTCGTTGATGGCGACAACGACCGGGCCGGCCCTGTTCGGCAGGGACGCAGCGTCCAGCGCAGCCTCGATCAACGCCGTGGGTTCCGCCGCCGCAGGCATCTCGCGCGGGGCGAGCAGCTCGACGGTCCAGCCTGCGCGCTCCGGCAGGCTGAACGTCAGTTCGCGTTTGCCGTATGGCAGCCGGTAAGTGGTCACGATGGTTGTCCTTGTGCGAGTGATGCCTGAACATGTTATGGGCCGCAAGCAGGAATGAGTAACGAGTAACGAGTAAGACTTGGCGCTTTTTGCGCCTTTGCGTGAGATGAATCGTGCTCTATCCCCCGCCCATGGGCGGGAAGAACTCCACCCGGTCGCCGGGGTGCGCAACCTCGTCCAGCTCCGCCAGCCGCCGGTTGACCGCGACGAACGCGACCTCCCCGATGGGCAGGCCCAGCCGCTCGGCCAGGGCGCGGAGCGTCAGCGGGGCCGCGTCGGGCCATTCGATCCATGACCGCCGCTTCGCGTCATAGAAGCTCAGATGCCCGCCGAGGTGAATGTGCATGATTACAGGTCGGCGGCCCACTCGATGCCCAGCGCGGCCAGCTTCTCGCGGGTCGGCATGGTCGTCTGCGGGTCCCAGCCCTTGATCTCGTACAGGTCAGTCAGCGCGCGGGTGAAGTCGTCTTTCGGATACGCCACGCCCGCCAGCGCACCGCCCTCCAGCGGCTCGAACAGCCGCGCGGGCAGCGTGTCATCTGCGCGACTGAACCCCTCCCGCACGTTGAAGATGCGCGCCAGGTTGGTCGCACGCTCGCCCGTCTGCAGCAGTTCCTCGACGGTCACGTCCCACCCTGTCGCGGCATGGACGACACCCACCACTTCGTCCACCGAGATAAATGACCGGGGGGCCGGGCCGAAGTAGCACAGCCCGACGACGCGCTCCAGGCTGCTCCAGTTTTCGAGCAGCGCGTAGGCCGCAACCTTCTTGCGGCTCAGGTCGCGCGCGGCCAGCGGCTCGCGGATGCCGAGCGGCATCGCGCCCTTGAAGCCAGCCGACTCAGGGTTCACCAGTGTCGTGTCATGGAACGCGGTCAGGTGATCCGCGCCGGTCTCGGAGACGGCGTAGCCCAGCCCCACGCCCACCTTGCCCCGCGGGTCGTGCATGGGCAGTTCCTGGCCCTTGACCTCGATGGCAAAGTAGCGCGCGTCGCCGCCGATGACCTCCGCGGCGCGCCGCGAGCCCTCGGCCAGCAGGTTGCCGATGCCCTCGCGCCGCGCGATGAGTTCCACGCAGCGCACCATCGCCTCCGCATTGCCAAACCGTAGGTCCAGCCCGCCGGTGTCCTCCAGCCCGATCAGCTCATGCTCGAAGCACTCCATCGCAAAGGCAATCGTCGCGCTGGTTGAGATGGCATCCAGCGTGTAGCGGTTGCACAGCTCGTTCGCCTTGGCGACGGCCTGCAGGTCATCCACCATGCAGTTCGACCCGAACCCGGCCACCGCCTCATATTCCGGCCCGCCGTATGCGCTGCTGACCTGGTAGCGGTCATCGACGCCAACCTCGCGCTTGCAGCGCACCGCGCACGCATAGCAACTACGCCGCGCGGTCAGGATCTCCCGCTCATAGGCCTCCCAACGGAGGTTGTCTGCGCCCTCGAACGCGCCGCTGCGGAAGTTGCGCGTGGGCAGGATGCCTGCAGCATTCAGCCCGGCGGTGAGGCCCGGCGTGCCCTTCTCCTGCAGATCCCAGCTTTGCGGGTGCTGCTTGACCAGCTTCGCCAGCCGCTTGCCGAGGCCCGCGACGTCTTCGGGGTCGCGCGCAAGGCTCAGATACTTGCCCGAGCCGCGCACCGCGATGGCCTTGAGCCGCTTGGACCCCATCACCGCGCCCATCCCCGTCCGCCCGTTGAAGTGGCGCAGGTCGTTGGTCAGCGCAGCGAAGCGCACGAGGTTCTCACCGCCCAGCCCGATCTGCAGGACGCGGGTCAACTTGTCGTCCAACTCGGTTCGGATGGTCGCCTGGGCCTCTTCCGGCTCGCGGCCCCACAGGTGGCGCGCGTCGCGCAGTTCAGCCCGGTCGTCCTGGATGGACAGGTAGACCGGCTCCGCGGCCTGCCCGGTCACGACGATGGCTTCCCAGCCGGCCATCTTGAGCTCCGGGCCCCAGAAGCCGCCTGCCTCCGACTCTCCATACGCGCCCGTCAGCGGGGAGCGCGCGGCCGCGGTGAAGCGAGTGGCGGTCGAGAAGGGCGCGCCGGTGAGCAGCCCGTTTGCCAGGACCAGGACGTTGTCGGGGCCGAGCGGGTCCGCGCCCTGCGGCATGTGCCTGAGCAGGAGATACGCGGCCAGGGCGCGACCGCCCGGATAAAGCCGGTAGTCCGCCTCGCTGATGGTCTCGGTGTGCAGGCTGCCGGTCGTCAGGTCAACGTACAGAATCTTGCCGGTGAAACCGTAGGTCATAGCATCATCTCAGTTCATAGAATGAGACGTAGTTTACCACATTCCGCCCCTTTTCCTAGCCCCAGCCTTCCGCGGCCACCTGCGCGGCGAAACGCGCGTTGGCCGCGCGCAGCGCGCTCTCCGATTCGATGCCGCGCGCAAGCGCCCAGCCGACGAGGCTGAAGAGCGCATCGCCCAACATCTCCGGCGTGACCTCCGCGTCAGGCGAAAGCGCGGCCAGCGCGGCCCAGGGCTCGGCATCAGGCGTGTGCGGGCGGAGCCGCGACATGCGGTCGAGATAGGACTCGGCCTGGGCCAGCGCGGGCAGCCCCGCGGGGACGCCTGCGAGAGGCGAACGCTGCTTCTCACCATTCTGTGCGCGCTCCGCCGCCTTGATCGCCTCCCAGTTCGCGAGCACTTCGTCCGTACCGCTGACCACCTCATCGCCAAAGACATGGGGATGGCGGCGGATGAGCTTCGTAACGATCCGGTCGATCACGTCGGGCAGGAGGAACAGGCCTTCCTCTGCGGCAATCTGCGCCTGGAGCGCCACCTGGAGCAGCAGGTCGCCCTGCTCTTCCAGAACCTTATGCGGGTTGCCGCTGTCCAGCGCGGCCAGCAGCTCGTAACTTTCCTCCAGCAGCGAAGCACGCAGCTTGTCCCACGTCAGCGCGCGGTCCCACGGGCAACCGTCCGGCGCGCGCAGCCGCGCAGCGACGTTCTGCAACGCCTCGTAGGTGGCCGCCATGTCGCGCAGGGGCAGGAAGATGTTCAGGGAGGCATCGCCTATGCCCGACGCATCCTCCGCGAGCGCAGCCAACGTTGTCGTCTGCCGCTGCCCGTCGAGCAGCAGCACGGCAGGATGCTCGGATGGATAGGCTTGCAGCAGGACAGCCGCCAGCCGGGGCAGTTGCGGTCTCGTCGCGGCCAGCACCAGGACGGGCTGGGCCGGGTCGAGCTGCGGATAGTGCTGTCCGGCCAGGGTCGCGGCATCGAATAGTTGCAGGGTCGCCAGTTGCGGCGCAGCGAGCTGCTGCAGCGCCGTGCTGACATCAGCGGGCGTAAATGGCATGGATTACCTCCGGTGCGATTATAGCCGGGCTGCGGCTTTGGGCGAAATAGGCTCGCTGTGCTATATTCCGCCGCGCCAATCATGTCGCGGCATGATTGGCGCGGTCATCGCCGTCTTGAGGTTCATCGCCATGCCCGACCCGCATCTGCTCATCCACCGACCCATCGGCCGTACCGGCCTGACTGCCCCCGCGCTCAGCTTCGGCGCGGCTCCGCTCGGCACGTTGAGCTATCTCAACAGCGTCGATTCCGATGCGGAAGCCGTCGAGGCCATCCGGCACGCGCTCGACGCAGGCATCTCCCTGTTCGACACCGCGCCCTCGTATGGCGAAGGGACGAGCGAGCGGCGCCTCGGCCTGGCGTTGAGCGACGTACCGCGCGATAGGTACGTGCTGGAGACGAAGGTCGTCAGCCGGATGGCGGACGTTCTGCCGGACTACAGCCGCGATGGCGTGCTGCGCAGCCTCGCAGAGAGCCTGGACCGGCTGCGTCTCGACCGGATCGACATTGCGTTGATGCACGATCCGGAGCAGCACTACCGGGAGGCGCTGAACATCGTCTATCCTGTGCTCGCAGAGCTGCGCAGGCAGGGCGCGCTGCGGGCCATCGGCATCGGCATCATGAACCAGTGGCGCACGCTGATGGACTTCGCCCGCGATGCGGACTTCGATTGCTTCCTGCTGGCCGGGCGCTATCACCTGTTGGAGCAGGATGCGCTGCCCTTCCTGGATATGTGTCACGCGCGCGGGATTGCCGTGCTGCTCGGCGCGGTCTACGCAACGGGTATCCTCGCGACCGGCGCGGTGCCGGGCGCGCGCTACGAATACCGTGAAGCACCGCCGCCTGTCCTGGAGCGCGTGCGCCGCATCGAGACCATCTGCGCGGCGCACCGCGTCCCGCTCAACGCGGCCGCGCTCCAGTTTCCGCTGGCCCACCCGGCCGTGACATCGCTCGTGGTCGGCATGCAGCGGCCCGCGGAGGTGGACGCCAACCTCGCCGCGCTCGCCCATCCCATCCCCGCCGCGCTGTGGGCGGACCTGCGCACCGCGGGCCTGCTGGATGAACGCGCGCCTTTGCCGGGGTCCGCCTACCGCGTGAACAACGTGCCCCGCACGTAGTCCGCTTCGTCGCTCGCCAGGAACGCCAGCACGCGGGCAAGCCCGTCCGGGCTGCCCATCTCCTGCCGCGCCCGCGCCACCGCGGCCTCCGGATCGCGGCCCTCCCGCACGGCCTGCGCGGCCACCACGCTGAGCTTCATCGCCGTTACGATCTCGCCGGGGCAGATGACGTTGACGCGCACCCCGCGCGGGGCGAGCCGCGCAGCCAGGGTCATCCCCAGCCCGTTGACGCCGCCCTTGCTCGTCCCGTAGGCCAGCGACGAGCTTGGACCGCTGACGCCTGCGCCGGACGCAATCAGAAGCATCACGCCATGCCCGCCGGTGGCGAGCAGGGGCGTGGCATACTTCGCACAGAGGAACGTGCCCTTGACGTTGATGTCGATCACCGACGTGAACTCGTCCAGGGTCATTTCCTCCGGCTGCAGGAAGGCGCCCTTCAACACGCCCGCCGCGCAGATGAGCACGTCGAGCTTGCCGTGGCGCTGGCCCAGCCCGGCCATTAACACCCGTACCTGAGCCTCGTCTGCGACATCCACCTCCGCAAACCGCGCCCGGCCGCCCGCGGCGCGAATCTCCGCGGCAACCTGTTCGCCGGCCTCGCGATTCAGGTCCACGATCTCCACTGCCGCCCCGCGCGCGGCGCACAGCCGCGCGGTCGCCGCGCCGATGCCCTGCGCGCCGCCGGTAATCAGTATGGTTTTGCCTTGCAGGTCCATTAGCGTCCTTTCTGGCCGCACGGGAGGTGCGGAATGAGTGACGAGTAATGAGTAACGAGTAAACCCTGATGCGGATGCTCGCTTTGTCCTCTGAGTTCTCTGTGGCTCAGATACTCACGTGCGAATGGTGATGCCGAGTTGCGCGGCCTTCGCGCGCACGAACTGTGCGGCGCGCGGGACGAGGCTCTCCGGCAGGTGCTCCACGATGGCGTACCCATCCGGCAGCAGCGCCTCGAAGCCGGTCAGCGTCCGGTTCCAATCGAGGATACCGTCGCCGGGCACGGTCTCGCTGATGTGGACAACGTGCCGGTCCTCGATATAAACATCCTTCAGATGCGCGGCCGCGAAGTACGGGCCAAGCTGATCGAACAGGTCATCCAGCAGCCGGCGGTTATTGAACGCGGTCTGGATGTCGGGGATGAAGTTGACCGCATCGAAGTTGGCTTTGATCCACGGCGAGCCCACTCGTTCGATGATCCGCCGCACCCGGGTTGGGCTGTCCAAGATGGTCGTGACGTGACACTCCAGACAGACCGGCACGCCATACGTCTCGCACGCGGGCACGGTCTCCTGCAGCGTCCGGATGAGCCGGTCTTCCGTCGCCGCGATATGGTTGTCGGGATGGGGCCAGTACGAGCCGCGCGGGTTGAGGCTGCCGGCCCCGGTCAGCACCATGCCCGCCCCCAGGTCCGCGGCCACGCGCACCGCATGGCGCAAGGTCTGGACCGCGCCGCGGCGCACGGTCTCATCCGGCGCGATCAACGGCTGCTGCCAGCCCCAGGATTGGACGACGCGGATGCCGTGATCGGCCAGCACATCGCGGACGCGGTGCAACTCGGCAGCGGGGAACGTCGCTGCGCTGCCAAGGAAATGGGTGACGACGCCCGTAAAGCCCATGCCCGCGATGCGGGCGGCGAGCTGATCGTTGACTTCGGCGGTGTCCCGTGTGACCGGGCCGCCGGAAACGCCCAAGCGCATGAAAGACCTCCTGTACTTAGCGCACCACTATCGCCGTGTGGATATCCACCCGCGGCACGCGGATTTCGAGCACGCCGTCGGCATACTGCCAGGTCACGGCGGGGTCCGCCGGGACCGCGACCACGGACTGCGGAGCCGAGTCCCGCTTGACGCGCAACGTCACGTCGTTGACCGGCAGCAGTTCCTCGACAATCACCCGCCGCGGGGAGAGCGTCTCGGCCGCGCCCCGGTTGATGAGATTGAGCACCAGTTCCGCGCCGCGGCGGCGCTGCACCAGCTCCAGACGCGGAGATGTCGTGAGCGTCACTTGCCAGGGCAGCGCCGCACGTTCGACCAGCCCCGCGATGAACCGGCGGAGCAGCGGATAGTGTCCCAGGTAGTAGTCGCGGAACAGCGGCCCGTGCACCGCAATGACCGCGCCTGCGCCCACGCGCCGGCACGTCACCACAGGATCGGTAGTGATATCCTTGCCCGGCTCCTGCTGGGACATGCGGTAGGCCCACACCTCCGTGCCCGCGGCGGGCGTGACGCGTTGCCAGCCGGACGACACGGGCACAGCACGGTCATCTACCGGCAGGAAGACGCGGCCGGTGATCGGCTCGCTCTCCGGTGCGACGCCGACGAGTCCGGGGCACTCCGTGGCCAGATGCGCGCCGCTCAACAGGACGCAGCCGCCCGCCCGCGCATGTGCTTCGAGCGCGGCGGTCATCTCCGGGGTGAAGCGCGTCTGCTCCGGCAGGACGACCAGCAGATAGTCGGACAGGTGCGCGAGTGCGGCTTCCTCGGTCAGCACGTCCGTCGAGCGGCCTGTCTCCAGCAGCGCGTGCAGCGCGCCTTCGACCGGCTGGACGACCTCCCCATAGTTGAAAAGCGGATGGTTGTGCGCGTAATAGTGGGCGGTCAGGTAGAGCACCGCGGCCTGCGAGGCGGTGGCCGTACCGAAGCAGGCATCCCGCCGCGCGCGGCAGAACGCTGCGACCTCGGCCATCGTGTCCTGGTGCCAGCCCGTCAGCCAACCGCTCCGCTGCGGCGTGTTGTAGATCATGACCGCGCCGCCCAGCGCGACCACCTCCGACACTTCCTGGCACAGATGCACCGCGGGCTTCATCACCCACGGCGGGTCGGATTGCATCGTGCCGGTCTTGGTGAAGCCCCAGGCCATCAGGTCCCAGCTCAGGCCCGCATCCCGCCGGCGGCCGTCGAGCACGCGACCCTCGACTGCCGCGCTGTCTGCGCCCCATGACCAGGCAAAGTCGCCGCTGAGGTAGTCCACCGGCGCGGCGACCGGATCCGGCTGGCGGACAGTGTACATCCAGTTCGAACAGATCAGGCAGCCCGGCTTCGCCGCGTGGACTGCCTCCGCATAGTGCGTCACATGCTCGACAAACAGGTCACGGTGGAACGCGAGCCACGTCTCCCAGCCCGGCTCGCCGGCCTGCGACGGGATGGCCGTCTCGCCGGTGCGCCGGGTGTACTCTGCGCGGCAGCGCTCGCACCAGCACGGCTTGGAGGCCCAGTTCTCGCCGTCCACCCAGAAGCCGTCCACGTCGTACTTGCGGATAATCTCCAGCATCTGCGGGATCATCAGCCCGTCGTCGTACCCGCCCAGGCGGCAGGTCATGTCGTGATCGGGCTGCCCTTCCGCGTCCAGCCGCGCCCACTCCGGGTGGAGCTCCAGCGCGCGCGAGTCCCAGACGCCGGAGTAGTGCATCCCCAGCTTGATGCCCAGCTCGGCCGTGACATCGCGGTGGATGCGCAGCGCGTCCTTGACGACGCCGGGAGAGGCCGTGCCTACCTCGGTCGGCCAGCTCGTGTAGCCCGGATGCCCCTTGCAGTCGGCCTGGATCCAATCGGGGCGGACGCGCAGGAGTTGCTCGCGCAGACCCTCGTGCGTCAGCTCGCGGCCCAGCTCGGTATCGTGCGCGTTGGCGTGCAAGTCGTAATGAATGCCGAAGAAAACGTGATCGTGCCAGTTCATGGTGGCTCCTTGGGTGCTGCGTTGCAGGCGAGGTGTCAGAAGTGCAGCACGATTGTAGGGCGTGCGCGGGCTGCGGTCAAGTTGGCAGATTGGTCGGGGCGCGTTTCATACTGGGGGCGAACGCGGCCAGCGCGCATACGCGAATGGCGCTGCGGCGCTGGGCACGGATACCCGAATATCCCGCCGCGGCGCACACGCTTCGCGTATTCGTGGCGCGCCAGCGCATTCGTTTATCCGCGATGGCCGCGCCCCCAACGTGAAATGCACCCGATTGGTCGCGGCAATTTTGACACGCTCACATGCCTGTGCTAAACTCGGCCCATGTTTCTGAACAGCCATCATCATCGCAGACGGGGCGGGCGCACGGCATAGCCGGCGTCTCATTTGCGCTTGCCCCCAAGGACTGGTTGCACAACCAGTCCTTTTTTGTTAATCGGGAATGACGAGTATGCCTGAAAGTGGATTCCTGACCGACCGGCCCCTGCCCGAGGGCGTCCGCGACCTGCTATTTGCCGACGCGGCGGCCTGGCGCGACATGGAGGCGGCCCTGCGCCGCACGTGGACCGCGTGGGGCTATGGCGAGATCATCCTGCCCACGTTCGAGTACGCCGACACCCTGGCAACCGATGTCGGCTCCGCCATCGACGCGGAGATGTACCGCTTCTTCGACCGCCACGGCCGCACGCTTGCGCTGCGGCCCGACCTGACCATCCCCACCGCGCGCGTCGTCGGGACCCGGCTGTATGACCAGCCGCTGCCCTTGCGCATCGCGTACGCGGGCAGCGTGTTCCGCTACGAGCCGCCGCGCGCAGGCCGCCAGCACGAATTCACGCAGGTCGGCGTCGAGCTCATCGGCGCGGCGGGCCAGGCCGCAGATGCGGAGGTCGTGGCTCTCGCAGTCGCGGCGCTGCGTGCGGTCGGCTTGCCCGCGTTCAAGGTCACGCTCGGCCACGTCGGGTTCTTCCGCGGGCTGCTGGCCGCGCTCAACCTCCCCGAGCGCCTTGCGGAGGAGGTGCGTGCGGCCGTGGATCGCAAGGCCGAGGCTGAGCTGGCAGGCCTGCTGGCGCAGGCCGCGAACCTGCCGCCCCTGGCGCGGCGCGCAGTGCTGGGCCTGCCCCACCTGACGGGCGATGCCGCCGTGCTGGCCGAGGCGGAGGCGACCTGCCTCAACGCCACGATGATGACCGCGCTGGCAGAGCTGCAGGGCGTGGCCCGGCTGCTCGAAGGCTACGGCGTAGCGGACGCGGTCAGCTACGACCTGGCGGAGGTGCGCGACCTGGACTACTACACCGGCGTCACGTTCGAGGGCTTTGCGCCGGGCCTGGGCTTTGCGGTCATCTCCGGCGGGCGCTACGACGACCTGATCGGCCACTTCGGGCCGCCGCTCCCCGCGGTCGGCTGGGCGCTCACGCTGGATCGCGTGCTGCTGGCTGCGGAGCTGCAAGGCCGGCAAACGCAGGAACGTGTGGCCGATGTCCTGCTGGCTACAGACGGCTGTCCGGCGTGCCTTGCCTGGGCCAACGCCGCGCGCGCCCGCGGCCTGCGCGTCGTGTTGGACCTGGACGGGCTGGACGGGCCCGCGCTCTGGGCGCAGGCACAGGCGCGCGGCATCCCGCGGGCCGTGCGCCACGGTGACGACGGCACGCTGCGGGTGGAGGATGCGGATGGTCTCCGCAGCATGGCCGCGACGGACTGGGAAGAGGTGATGCAATGGCTGAACCGCTGATTGTCGCGCTGCCTAAGGGCCGGCTGACCGAGGACGCGCTGGTCTACCTGCAACGCGCGGGCTATGGCCTGCCTGCAAAGGGGGACAACGGCCGCAAGCTCGTGCTCGAAGGGAGCGACGGCCGCCTGCGGTTCATCATGGCAAAGCCCGCAGACGTGCCCATCTTCGTCGAATACGGCGCGGCAGACATGGGCATCGTCGGGTTGGATGTGGTGCGCGAGGCGGCGCGCGATGTGTACGAACCGCTGTCGCTGCCGTTCGGGCAGTGCCGTCTCGTCGTCGCGGGCAAGGCCGACCGGCGTGACCGCCCGCTACGGCTGGAGCGCAGCCCGCGCATCGCCACCAAGTTCCCGCGGCTGACCGAGGCCTTCTTCCGCGCCCGCGGCCTGGCCCCGGAGCTGATCGTTATGTCCGGCTCGGTCGAGCTGGCCCCACTCGTCGGCCTGGCCGACCTGATCGTCGACCTCGTGCAAACCGGCTCGACCCTGCGCGAGAACGGCCTGACGGAGCTGCGGGTGATCCTCGAAAGCCAGGCCATGCTGATCGCCAACCGGGCGAGCTACCGGCTGCGCGCCGCCGAAGTGCGCGGCCTGATCGACGCGCTCGCGCGCGCTTAGAGACCCGTTTTCTGCCAGAAAACGGGTCTCTAGCCAAAGGAGTCATCATGTCCGTCGTCAACATCTATTCGAGCACCGAGGCACGGGAGGGCATCCTGCGCCGGGCCGCCTGGGAGGACCAGGAGATGCCCCCACGGCTGCTGGACGGGATCGAACGCATCTTCGGTGAGCGCATCAGCCCGGCGGAGGCGGTCAGCCGCATCCTGCGCGACATCCGCACGCGCGGGGACGCCGCGGTCGTCGAATGGTCAGCACGTATCGACGGGAACGCCAACCCGGCGTTCGAGATCGACCGTACCGCGTGGCTGGCCGCGCATGACCGCCTGCCGGCCGAGCAGCGCACGGCGCTCGACCTGGCGGCAGAGCGCATCACCCGCTTCCACCGGAAGCAGCCCGTGGACTCGTGGGTCGACGCGGGGCCGGACGGCACGCTCGGCCAGCTCATCCGCCCGCTGGATCGTACCGGCGTCTACGTGCCCGGCGGCACCGCACCGCTGCCCTCCTCGCTGCTCATGTCTGCGCTGCCTGCGCGCGTCGCCGGGGTCCGTGAGGTGGTCGTCTGCACGCCGCCGAACCGGCAGGGGCACATCCACGACCTGATCCTCGCCGCGGCGCACGCTGCGCAGGTCGACCGGCTCTTTGCGCTCGGCGGCGCGCAGGCCATCGCTGCGCTGGCGTACGGCACGAAGACCGTGCCTGCGGTGGACAAGATCGTCGGCGCAGGCGGCCTGTTCATCACGCTCGCCAAGCGCCAGGTCATCGGCGCAGTCGGCATCGACGGGTTCTACGGCCCGACCGAGACGGTCGTCATCGCAGACGACACCGCGGACCCGGCGTGGGCCGCGGCGGACCTGCTGGCGCAGGCCGAACACGATGTGCTGGCCTCGCCCATCCTGCTCACCCCTTCGCCGGCCCTGGCGGACGCGGTTGCGGTCGAGCTGGGTCGCCAACTGGAAAGCCTGGAGCGGGCCGATATCGCAGCCGCATCGCTGGCCGACCGCGGCGGCATCGTGCTGACGGCGGATCTGGCGGAAGCCGTGACGCTGGCCAACGCCTACGCGCCGGAACACCTGTGCCTGCTCGTGGCCGACCCGTGGGCTCTCGTCGGCCACGTACGCAACGCCGGCGGCATCTTCGTGGGCGAGCACTCGTTCGAGGTGTTGGGAGATTACGTCGCGGGCCCGAGCCACGTCATGCCGACCGAGGGCAGCGCACGTTACAGCAGCCCGCTCAGCGTGGCCGACTTCGTGAAGCGCATCAGCCTGGTCGCACTCAACTCAGAGGCGGGCGCGCGGCTCTCCGCACAGGCCGCGGTGCTGGCGCACGGCGAGGGACTGACCGCGCACGCGCGAGCGGCGGAGATGCGGGCCGGTGGAGGGCGCTGAAGCACCTACTACGAACCAATTTCAGCGAGCGAGAAGTACATGGTCTTCGATCCCACGACCCTGCTGCTGCCCCACATCGCGGCGATGGAGCCGTACACGCCGATCCTGCCCTTCGAGGTGCTGAGTCGCCAGCTTGGCCGCGCGCCGGAGCAGATCGTCAAGCTCGACGCAAACGAGAACCCCTACGGACCGCACGGGGCGGTGCGTGCGGCGCTCGCCGGGTACCCCTTCCCGCACATCTACCCGGACCCGGAGCACCGTGAGCTGCGCGCGGCGCTGGCGGGCTACACCGGCGTGCCGGCGGAGCATATCCTCCCCGGCCACGGCGCGGACGAGTTGATCGACCTGCTCACCCGCATCACCGTCGGGCCGGGGGATGCCATCATCGACTGCCCACCCACTTTCGGCATGTACAGCTTCGATGCCGGGCTGGCCGGTGCAGTAGTGGTGCGCATCGGGCGGCACGCGGATTTCCGCGCGGATGTCCCGGCCATCGAGCGCGCGTGCCAGGCAGCAAGACCGCCCAAGCTGTTGTTCCTGACCTCGCCCAACAACCCCGACGGCAGCCTGCTCGACCCGGCCGACCTGCGCCGCCTGCTGCACCTGCCGCTGCTGGTTGTGGTTGATGAGGCTTATGTCGAGTTTGCCGGACTGGAACACTCGGTGGCAGGCTGGGTTACGGCGCACGATAACCTGGTCGTCCTGCGCACCTTCAGCAAGTGGGCGGGGATCGCGGGGCTGCGGCTGGGGTACGGCGTCTTTCCCGCGTGGCTGATGCCGGTGCTGTGGAAGGCCAAGCAGCCGTACAACGTGAACGTTGCGGCGACGGTCGCAGGGCTGACCTCGCTGGCCCACCGGGCGGAGATCCAGCATACCGTCGACGCACTGATCCGCGAGCGGGCGCGGCTGGAAGTCGAACTGGCGCGTTTTCCGTTCCTGCACCCCTACGGCAGCCGCGCGAACTTCGTGCTCTGCCGGGTAGAGGGCCGCGACGCGCGGGCACTCAAGGCCGCGCTGGCGGAGCAAGGCGTGCTCGTGCGCCACTATGCCAAGCCGGGGCTCGAAAACTGCATCCGGGTCAGCGCGGGCCGGCCCGCGGATACGGATGCGTTGCTCGCAGCTCTGGCGAATCTATAGAGACGGGCCGGTGTCCCGTCCCTATGCTCAGATGATCGTTGCCAGATCGTCGAGCAGGACTTCGCGGTCCTCTTCGTTGGGTTCACGGTCAGCCGCAGCTTTCGCCTGTGCCAGATAACGCACAGCCGCAATGCGGTTACGCCCGGCCATGGCAGCGCGCGCAAGCGCCTCATATGCGTACCCGAGGTAGTAGACCGGCAGGTCGGCTTCTTCGGTCACTTCCAGGCACCGTTGCGCAAAGACCGTCGCCATCTCGGGCCGACCGGTAATCGCGAGGATGCGAGCGACCTGCCAGTAGCCGATCGACTTTTCCTTCGCGCCGAAGTCGGGCCGCTGGCTCCAATGCCAGAGGGAGGCCATGCTCAGCTTGAGCATCTCCTCATCTTCTTCGAAGGTGCGGTCCTCCTTCTCGATGAGATCCCAGGCGCGGTTGAAGCAATCCGTCGAGAAGAAGCGGTGTGCCTCTTCGAGGTCGAAAAGCGGCGTATTGGATGCGTCGTCTGACATGCTTGCTCCTTGTGAAAGCTAGAGTCGTTTGTAGTAGGCGCTTTAGCGCCAGCACACGCAGGGCACTAAAGTGCTCACTACGAACGTGGAATCCAGGCGGTCAGTTCGTCAGGCCCGCGGATGATTGCATGGGCGCCGAGCTCCGTGAAGTGCGCGTCCAGCGCAGGATCGGGCACGATGGCAACGGCCAGCCAGCGCCGTCCGCCCGCGCAGCGGGCCGCCACGATGTCGTCGGGTGCATCCCCGATGTAGGCGGCAGAGAGTGTGCCGGTCGGGTCGAGGGCATCGGCGGCGCGTTCGAGCAGGTAGGGGTGCGGCTTGAGCAGCGACGGCCCGCCCGACGCCTGCGCCCGCAGCGCATCCGACATGGTCGTCGCCACGCTGAAGTAGCGGTCCAAGTCCCACCGGCGCATCGGGTGGATCAGCTCGAAATCTGCGCGGCCGGTCGCAATGCCCAGCCGCACGTGACGCGTCAGGGCCTCGAGCGTGGCCGGCGCGATGAGCAACTGCTCCGTCTCGATCAGCCCGGGCCCGCGGTGAAAGCGCGGCGGGTAGCCGTAGGCACTGGCGAAAAGGTCGGCGCCCAGGTACAATTCCTCGAAGATGCGCTGGACGAGATCAGTGGTCGCGGCGTCGTGCGTGCGCCAGACAAGATGGCGGTTGCGCTCACCCGTCACCCGGCGCAGCCCGGCCAGCCCGCCGCCCGCGGCGCGCACCCGAGGGATCAAGCCGGCGATATCGGGCACGGGCAGGCGGCCGTCTGAAAACGACGACACGGCGGCGCGCAGCGCGGCGAGCAGGTCATCCTGGCTCGCGACGGCAGATTCCGGCAACGCTGGGACAGCGGGCAGGGCAGCAACGATGACCTCGAGCAGCCCGGCGGTCAGGTCCCAGTCGTCGTTGAACCCGCCCATCAGCTTGAACTGATCGTATACATCGCCGGTCAGTTCGGGCGGGACCAGGCCGAGCAGCTCGAGATAACGCGTGGCCGCAAGCGGCGCGGTCGCACGATAGGATTCGCGCACGTCGACCAGCGTGCCGTCCATGTCGAAGATCAGGATCTCGGGGCGAGGCAGTTCAAACATAAGTGCTTATTCTACCACATGACGCCGGAAAACCGGTCGTCTGATGGTAAAACTTAACTCGGCGTTACGCACAACTGGAGTCGAGGCTTCAGCCGGATTGGGCCGGTACAAACACAGACAGGCTAACCGGCTAAAGCCTCGGCTCCACCAGATTGGGGTTTCCGACGGCCTGAACGAATCGGCATAAGGAGTAGCACATGCGCAGCGGACACATCGAGCGCAAGACGGGCGAGACGCACGTAGTCGTGGAACTTAACATCGACGGTCGCGGACGGGCAGAGGTTACGACCGGCGTCGGCTTCCTCGATCACATGCTGGCCCTGTTTGCGCACCACGGCTTATTCGACCTGACCGTGCGGGCGGAAGGTGACCTCCACGTGGATGCGCACCATACGGTCGAGGACGTCGCCATTGGGCTGGGTCAGGCGCTCGACCGCGGCCTGGGCGACCGCCGCGGCATCGTCCGCACCGCGCACAGCTACGTGCCGATGGACGAGACGCTCGGCTTCGTCGCGCTCGACCTCAGCGGCCGGCCCTATGCCGTCATCGATGTGACTTGGCACACGACGTCGCTCGGCGGCATCGAGCCCGACCTGGTGCGCCACTTCCTCGAGACGCTGGCCTTCCACGGGCGTTTCAACCTGCACGTGCGCGTGCTATACGGTATGAACGACCACCACCAGGCCGAGGCGCTGTTCAAGGCGCTGGCGCGGGCGCTCGACGCGGCCACGCAGATCGACCCGCGGCGCGAGGGCGTGCCTTCGACAAAGGGGGTGCTGGCATGAGCGAGTCGCGCTTGCGCATCGCGGTGGTGGATTACGGGGTCGGGAACCTGCGCAACGTCTACAAGGCGCTGGAAGCCGCGGGTGCGCCCGCCGAGATCGTCAACACGCCGGACGGGCTGGCAGGTGCAGCCGGGATCGTCCTGCCGGGCGTCGGCGCGTTCGGTGACGCCGCGGCCAACCTGCGCGCGGCGGGCTTCGAGGCGCCGCTGCTGGACGCCATTGCCGCGGGCACGCCCCTGCTCGGCATCTGCGTGGGGATGCAGTTGCTGCTCGACGCGAGCGAGGAGATGGGCCGACATCGCGGCCTCGGCATCATCCCCGGCCGCGTGGTGCGGTTCGCCGCCGACCTCCCCGGCGACAACGGCCGGCCGCTCAAGGTCCCACAGATCGGGTGGAACCAGCTCCACCATCGGGGCGACGATCCGCTGCTTGCGGGCCTGCCCGACGGCGCCTACGCCTACTTCGTGCACTCCTACTACTGCGCGCCCGCAGCACCGGAGCACATCGTCGCAACCACCGACTTTGGGATCGCGTACGCGTCGGTCATCCGCCGCGGCGCCGTCTGGGGCATCCAGTGCCACCCGGAGAAGAGCCAGGCGGTCGGCCTGCGCATCCTGCGCAACTTCGTCGATGTGGTGCAGCAGCATAACGCATAGGATACGGGACGGCTTATGTCATTTACCATCTTCCCGGCGATCGACCTGCGCGAGGGACGCGTCGTCCGGCTGCGGCAGGGCGACCCCAGTGCGCAGACCACTTACAGCGACGATCCCGCCGAAGTCGCGGCGCGCTGGGCCGGCCAGGGCGCGACCTGGCTGCACGTCGTCAACCTCGACGGCGCGCTGACCTTCACGACGAGGGTTGCCGCCCGGTCGCACGGCGCGGGCTGCGGGGATACGCTGCCCATCAACCTCCGCCGGCTGGCCGATATCCGCGCGGCGGTGGACCTGCCCATCCAGTTCGGCGGCGGGCTGCGCACGCTGGCGGACGTTGAACGTGCCCTCGAACTGGGCGCAACGCGCATCGTCCTCGGCACGGTCGCAGTACGCGAGCCTGAGCTGGTGCGGGAGGCCATCGCCCGGTTCGGTGCGGAGCGGGTCGTGGCGGGCATCGACGCGCGCGACGGCTTCGTGGCCGTCCACGGCTGGCAGGAGACCTCCGCGCTCGATGTGCTGACCGTCGCGCGGCGGATGGCCGACTGCGGCGTCATGCGCATCGTCTACACCGACATCAGCCGCGACGGGATGCTGACCGGCGCAAACGTGGCCGCGACCGCGGAGCTGGCCCGCGCGTCCGGCCTCCGCATCATTGCGAGCGGCGGCGTCGCGTCGCTGGACGACATCCGCGTGCTGGCTGCACACGCATCTAAAGGGATCGAGGGCGTCATCGTCGGGCAGGCGCTCTATACCGGCGCATTCACGCTGGCCGACGCATTGGACGCCATCACGTGAATGAGAAATCCGCTTTCTGAGGTGAAGCTCCGCTTCACACGAAAATGGGTTTCTCGCAGAAAACAGGCTTCTGTCAGGAGTGATCATGTTAGCCAAACGCATCATTCCCTGCCTCGACGTTAAGGAGGGCCGGGTCGTCAAGGGAGTCAACTTCCTGGAGCTGCGCGATGCGGGCGACCCCGTCGAGCAGGCGCAGGTGTACGACCGCGAAGGCGCAGATGAGCTGGTGTTTCTCGATATCACGGCCAGCCACGAACGGCGGGACATTGTCATCGACATGGTGCGCCGCGTGGCCGACAGCGTGTTCATCCCCTTCACCGTCGGCGGCGGCATCCGCACGGTGGACGACATGCGCGGCCTCCTGCTGGCGGGCGCGGATAAGGTGTCCATCAACTCCCCTGCCGTCCGCACACCGGAGCTCATCACTGCGGGCGCGACGCGCTTCGGCAGCCAGTGCATCGTCGTCGCCATCGACGGGCGGCGGCGCGATGCCGAGGGCTGGGAGGTGTTCATCAACGGCGGCCGCGTCCCGACCGGGCTGGATGTGGTGGCGTGGGCGCGCGAGGCGGAGCGGCTGGGTGCGGGCGAGATTCTGTTGACGAGCATGGACGCAGACGGCACGCAGCGCGGGTACGACCTGCCCATGCTCTCCGCGGTCACCGCGGCGGTGAGCATCCCGGTCATCGCGTCGGGCGGCGCCGGGGAGCTGGCGCACTTCGCGGATGCACTGACGACCGGCGGCGCGGATGCCGCGCTGGCCGCGTCGCTGTTCCACTACCGGCAACTGTCCGTGGGCCAGGTCAAGGCGTACCTGGCCGCGCGCGGGGTGCCGGTGCGAGTGACGAGTAATGAGTAACGAGTAAAGAGTAACGAGTAAAGAGTAACGAGTAAAGAGTAAGAACCGACGAACGCCTTACTGCTTACTCGTTACTCATTACTGATTACTGCTTACTCATTACTCATTCGTCATTACTCGTCACTCGTTACTCGTTACGCCTCAGAGGTCAAGTATGAAAATCGCTTCATTCGCTGACCTGCACTGGGACGCGCGCGGGCTGATTCCTGCGGTGGTGCAGGACGCGGCGACGGGCCAGGTGTTGATGGTCGCGTGGATGAACGCCGAGGCGCTGCGGCTGACGCTGGCGACGGGGGAGACGCACTTCTGGAGCCGGAGCCGCGGGGAGCTGTGGCACAAGGGCGCGACCTCGGGCAACACGCAGGCCGTCACGGGCGTGTACGTGGACTGCGACGGCGACACGCTGCTCGTGCAAGTACTGCCCGCGGGACCTGCCTGTCACACGGGCGCGGTGTCGTGCTTCTTCCGGCGGCTATAGAGTAGGGCGAAGGAAATCCTTCGTGTCCTGCCGGTGACTCGGTTGCGTCGGGCAATGAAACGATGTGCGCAGGTGGCATCCGCCGGGATTTCCTTCGCCCCTACAAATCCTCCCGCGTAACACCCTGAAGTTCCATCACGAGGTCCGGGCCGTAGGCGCTGGCGGGAGATTGATAGCCCGGATGGATGTCGCCGGCGAGCACGCGGCGCACGATCAGGAGGCTGGCCTCCGCGGTCAGCGTGTACGCGTGGGGCGTGCGCATCCGGCTGACCGCACGGTTGCCTGCCGCATCCGTCACCTCGGCCCACAGCAGCGAGTATCCGCCGGCGCGCTGCGCGTCGGTCGGCCCTTCGGGCATCAGCCCCACCAGGCCGCGCAGCAGCCGCTGGCCTGCCGGCGTGCTTAACGGCTTCCCCAGCACCCGCGCGGACTTGAGCGCCCACTGCGCGACCTTGGGCACGGCCACGTAGGTCTCGATGTTCGGGATGCCGGTCGAGCGGTATGCCGTCGCGAGATCGCCCCAGGGGATCGTCACGCAGGCGACCGGGCCGCGGCCGAAGTCCACGGTGCGGCTCTTCCAGCCCGCGGGGACCGGCGTGATGACCCCGTTCCGGCGCACCAGCCCCGCGCGATTCACCATCTCCGTGCCGGTGATGGCCGTGCCGCGCGATGAGCCGCCCGCAGAGCTGAACGCCAGCGCCAGATGGGTCGCGGATGGCAGCCGGCGCTTGAGATGCGCCGCGAGGCAATCCGAAGGCACGACGTCGTAACCTGCACTCGGCAGCATCATGACCCCTGCGGCCCTGGCTTTGGCATCGCGGCCGGCCAGCGCCTCATGCTCAGCAATCTCGCCCGTGATGTCCAGGTAGTGGGTGCCTGTGCGCAGGCACGCGGCGGCCATCGGGGGATAGGTCTGCGAGAACGGTCCGGCGCAGTGCAGCACGACGGCCACCTCGCGCAGCGCGGCATCCAGCCCCGCTGAATCGTCCAGTGCGATGGCGCGGCCTTCCAGCCCCAGCTCCTGTGCGAGCGCCGCCACTTTGGCCGGGTTGCGCCCAGCCAAGATGGGCCGCAGCCCCTGCTGCACGGCCGTGCGCGCGGTCAGCCGGCCCGTGTAGCCCGTCGCACCGTAGATCATGAACTTGTCAGTCATAACTACCTCCGTTAATAGAACGCTGATGACGCAGATCATCATGATGATCTATAGAGATCATGATCATCAAGGCCAACCGCAGTTGGCACGTAATCAGCGTTCTATTTCCTTTCCTTCTGCCAGCCGGGCATGTTTCTCAGCATGGAGCGCGAGCACGTCCGCCTGCACCCTGCGGAGGTATGCGCCGCGCAGCGGGAACCAGAGGAGCAGCAGCGCGCCGATGAGCATCGCGACACCGGGAATCAACCCGATGAGCGCGCGGATACCGAACAGGGCTTCCGGCGGCTGGTTCAGATACGCGACGCCCTGGTTGGACTCGCGCGTGACAAAGCCGGTCGCCTGCAGGATGAACGGCTGCAGGGCCAGCGCGACGGACTGCGCGGGCTTCGTCAGCAGCGCGTTGACGCCAAAGAACGAACCCTCGCGGCGCACGCCGGAACGCAGCTCATCCTCGTCAGCCACCTGTGCAAAGAGCAGGTTCGTGAGCGTCTGCGGCCCGGCCAGCCCGAACCCGGCCAGCGCGAGGCAGGGCAAGATGAGCGGCTCCGGCACGAAGGCCAGCAGGATCAGGCCGGTCCCGGCAATCAGCAGGAGGACCTGCTGCGCCCCGACGACGCCCCACCGCCGCCGGAGCACCTGCGTCACCGGCACACCGATGATAAGCGGGATGAACACCGCGGCCAGCGGCAGCATCGCGTTGACCTGCAAGACATAGTCCGCCAGGTAGAACAGCGCGCCCAGCAGCAGTGCGTTCATCAGGATGGACATGAAGTTCTGTGCGACCAGGATGAGAAACGACCGGCTCGTCAGCGTATAGCCAAGCGCCTTTCGCAGCGGGACGGGCTGGTCCACCCGGTGAAACTCGGGCCGCTCCTTCACCCGGAAGGTGAACAGAAGAATGACGGCCATGCTGAACAGCGCGACGACGATCATTGACGCCTGCAGGGGCAGAAAGACCGGGTCCGCGCCCGCCTTGGGCCGGAAGAAGTCGGGGATGAGGAAGCCGAGCAGCGTACCCAACAGCCCGAACAGCGACGCCGACACCTGCAGTCCGTGGCGCTCCCCGTCGGACTCCGTCACCTCCGGCAGCAGCGCGGAGTAGACCAGGCCGATCATGGTATAGCAGGTGTCGTAGAGCAGCATCGTCGCCAGCATCCAGCCGAACAGCGCGGGTTGCCCGGCCCCCTGCGGCGCGAACCAGACCAGGATGAAGGTGAGCGCGAGGAAGGGCGCGGTGAAGCGCATGTAGGGAATGCGCCGGCCCAGCCGCGAGCGCGTGCTGTCAGTCAGATAGCCGAACAATGGGTCGTTGACCGCGTTCCAGATGGCATAGATGGCCGACGCAAGACCGATCCAGGCGGCCTGCAGCCCCAGGTAGTCCTGGTAGAAGATGGGCAGGAGCGCGCCGAACGTGCCGGAGATGAGCGAGGTGCCGAGCGCCGCCACGCCCCAGGTCACCTTGTAGCCGGTGCTCAGGCGGACCGGCGCGGGGGAGGTGTTGGAGTGGGTCACAGGAGTGCTCCTGAACTAACGCGGGACGCTGCGCGGCAGGATGTACGGGTAGGGCCGGCGCCGCAGCCGGCAGATGGCCCGGTCGAGCCGGCGGAGCGCCAGGTAGACCCGCCAGATCGACGCATTGTAGCGGTAGTAGCGCCGGACCTCGTCGGGCATGATGGGCCGGAAATGGTTCTCCTGTCGCTCAGCCAGGAAGAACCAGTTCACGCTGTCGATCAGGCCGGGAACCAGTTCGGAGCGGCCCTCCCGCTGGAACCCGGCAACGAGGTCCAGGGCGACGCGGCGGAAGTCGTAGTACCGGTTCATCAGCTCCGGCAGGAACGCGCGGCGCACCAGGGGCAGCAGCAGGAGCGGCGCGCTGCGCAGGAAAAGCTCAGGGTCGAGCTGCTCCTGCCCGCGGCGACGCAGCAGCGGCGTGCTGGTGTTCATATACAGCAGGCGTGCCCGTTCGGGAAGCAGGTTGCGCGAGGGGTCATAGCCGCTGACGGCCCAGTGGGAAATCTGCGCATCGAAGCCCACCTCCAGCTCGGCGTGATGGGCCCGGTTGAAGTCAAAAACCTTGGCCGTCTCCTGCAGCGCCAGCAGCGCCAGCCGCATGACATCCGAAGGGGCGAGGCGGTAGATGGCCTCGTGGCCCATCGTGTCTTCCGGCACCTGCTCCTGGACGACGTAGACGATCACGCAGCCCGCACGCTCGTTCGGGACCTGCACCGCCACGGACGGCGCAACGCGCACGCCTGCCCGCTCGCCGAGGGTGCGCAGATAGCGCCGGTGCAGCGCGATGTAGCGCTCGGCTTCGGCGGCGGATTCGAACATCGGCATCCGGCGATAGACCAGGGAGTTCTGCGGCCGCTCACCGATAGCGAGAATGGAGCAGACTTCGCTATGGGCGATCAGCCGCGCGGGGATGGCGCTTCGCTCCGGGCGGCGGGGATCCAGCCCGGCTTCGAACCGCTGCAGCAGGTCCAGGTCAACGCGGAGCTCAGGCATCGGGCAGTCAGAGCAGGTGCGGTCTCACACGGCGGATGACGTCGAGCGATGCAATAGCTTCGGGCACGGTCAGTTCTAGCACAATCGGCCCGCCGTACTGCGCCTCGGCCAGGCGATCCAGCAGGCGGCCCAGGTTGAGGTCACCCAGCCCCAACGCCTGGTGGTCTTTGCCGTAGACGATATCGGTGCCGGGCATCCAGCGGGGGGAGTCGTGCAGATGAATCTCGGCCAGCCGCGGCAGCAGCAGGTCCAGCACGTCGAACAGGTCCAGCGGGCCAGAGAAACCGGACAGGATGTGGCCTGTATCGAGACAGAAGGAGAGGTCCAGCGCCTCGGCCAGTTCCACTGTCAGCTCGAACGGGAACTCGATGGTCTCGATCGCCAGTTTGCGGGACGGCAGGCCCGTCTCGGCCAGGACAGCGGCAAGGCTGGCCTGGGCCCGCGCCTGGAACTGGCGCAGAATGACCTGCCGCGCCAGCTCAGGCAGACGCATCCGGTAGAACTCCGCAGCCAGCGCGCCGGTCGCGTGAAAGACGTACACCTCCGGTTCGAGCGGCAGCGTCGCGCGGATGCAGTCTACGGTTGCCTGCACCGAGCCCCGGCGCACCGGTTCGAGCAGCGTGGAAGGCTCCGATGACCAGAGCGGCAGGTGCACGGTGTATGTCAGCCCCGTCTCTGCCTTCAATGCAGCCAGCCGCTCGACGGCAGGCGGCGCGAAGGTGTGCGACATGAAGAGGACGAGGTCGCCGCCCAGCTCGATCGGGTCGAAGCCGCGGCCGTGCAGGTCACGCGCGAGGGCCGCGTGGTCGAAGTTCGCGATGTGCGCAGGCAGGTCTGCCGGGCTCAGTTGCGGGGGAATCAGCGCGCCCAACTGCATGTCCATGATGCCGAAGCGCATGAAGACCTCCAGTGGCGATACAGTTTTGTTCCGTGGGATGGACGGACAGGTCATCCGTCGGCCACAGTATAGCATGAGCGGAATAAGCTGCCAACCAGGGGTGAAGGGCAACTGCTCAACGTTACACACCCGGCTTCTCGTAGAAACCGGGTGTGTGGACGGGCTAACCCTGTATTACGAGGGCGCGGGGCGGCCACTTGAGGGTGCATCCTTCGACTAGCTTGGCATCGTAGGCGCAGCCTGGCTACGCCTGGCCGTGAGCCGTCCACCCGCCCAGGATGCTTGGGGCTGGTGATTGACCAGACTGTAGCATAAGCTACATGACATCAGCCGTAGAGTCGCTATAGTACAATCATATGATTATTCTGCCTTCCGGACAGGGAATTATGCAGTACCAATGCATCTGTATGGGGCGAGGGCGCTAACCGGCCTCGTCTCTCAACTCACACAGCTAACAGACGAACGACGGTAGGACGCCCTCGCATCTTGCGAGATGGGATACATGCTATCCCAGGCAGCGGCCCGACCGTCGTTTTGTTTTGCCATCATTTCGGAGTATGGAAGGAACCATGAATACACCCAATACAACCGTTCGCCGCGTGGATCACGCGGCCATCCGGGTAAACCAGGTCTGCACTATTGCCCTCTTGTTGCTGGCATTCGTGCTGAATGCCCCGTGGCTGGCCGCGATCGTCGCGCTATGCAACCTCGCCGGCGCAGTGGCTCCCACGCTCAGCCCGTTCCGCCGGTTGTACGAGCACGTGCTCAAGCCGCGCGGGTGGATGGCACCGAACGTAATCACAGACAATCCGGAGCCGCACCGCTTCGCGCTGGGCGTGGGTGCAATCTGCGTGGGGTTGGGGGTGCTGGCGCTCCTGCTGGGCGCACCGGTGATCGGGTGGGGACTCGTCTGGCTGGTCATCGGGCTGGCCGCGCTGAACCTGTTCGCAGGCTTCTGCATGGGGTGCTTCATGTACTACCAGCTCAACCGGCTGGGCATCCCCGGCTTCCGTTACAGCCCGGTGGAGCGAATCTGACATGCTCGAACGCCTGTTGATTGCTGCCGCACTCATCGTGCTGGGCCTGGCGGCCTACCGGCTGTTCGCGCAGTGGCACCGGGCGCGCGCCTCACACGCGGCCGTGTCGCAGCACAGCACACCGGCCACGACGCCCGCCATCCTCTACTTCCGCAGCGACCAGTGCGCACCCTGCACAACGCAGGCGCGCTTCCTGGAGCAACTGGCGGCGCAATATGGGCCGCGGGTCGCGATTCAGAAGATCGACGCGGACCGCGAGCCGGATGCGGCGGGGCGCTACGGCATCTTCACGATTCCGACCACGCTGGTGCTCGACCAGGCGGGGCAGGTCCGCCACGCGAACTACGGCCTGGCCGACACGCGCAAGCTCACCGCCCAGGTTCAGCCGCTCGTCGGGGGGTAATACGATAGAACGCTGGTGACGCAGATGTGCCAACCCCAGGTTGGCCCTGATGATGCTGATTCTTTGACAAATACATCGAGAAAAGATCAGCGTTTATCATGATCATCTGCGTCATCAGCGTTCCATTCAGCCGCTGTTCTTATGGCCTCACCGCTGGCCGTAGACATGGGTGTAGCGGTGGTGCAGCTTGGCAATCTGGGGTGCAGGAATCTCCTCCGGCGTGCCAAGCTGCAACGCCAGCCACACAGTCGCGGCCACGTCCTCCGTCATCACCGCGGCCTTCACCGCAGCGGTCGCATTCGGGCCGACCGTGAAGACGCCGTGGTTCTTCAGCAGCACCGCAGGCGAGCTGCCGATGCTTTCGATGACGACTTGACCGATCTCCTCGCCGCCAATCAGTGCAAAACCGCCGCACGGGATCGGGCCGCCGAATTCATCCGCCATCGCCGTCAGCACGCACGGAATGGGCCGGTTCAGCGCGGCGAACGCAGTGGCATAGCGCGAGTGCGTGTGGACGACCCCGTTGACATCGGGCCGGTGGCGATAGATGTACAGGTGGCTGGCCGTGTCGGACGAAGGCGACAGCGTGCCTTCAACAACCTTCCCGTCCAGGTCCACGATCACCATGTGCTCAGGCTGCAGGTCCTCGTAGCGCACGCCCGACGGCTTGATCGCCACCAGGCCGCTCGCAGCGTCGCGCGCACTGATGTTGCCGCCGGTCCACATGACCAGGTTGTTCTTGGGCAGCTCCATGTGCAGCCGCCACAGTTCTTCGCGCAGGGCTTCCAGCATACGGTTCCTCGCTCTTGATAAGGTTTGGATGCGAGCCATTATAACGCGGGTTGCTCGCCTTTCATCAACTTGTCATTGCGGCGTCACTCGCGCTTCACGCTGCCTCGGTATGCTCCTCCATGCGCAAGCGTATCAATCTGCGAGGTAATGTCATGCCTGGTGATAGTAGAACTCAACTGACCGATCCGGCGTTCTGTCTGCGGCGGGCCGCCGAGCTGATCATACCGGTGACCGATGATAACTGGTCCCTCGTCCGTGACGATGCGGAGGAGCTGAATATCCTGCAGGCCGCGGCCACGCACCTCGTCTACCTGGACGCGGAGCGGACCGAATTCCAGGAGAAGCTGCTGAAGATCGTGTTCACGGCCTACCTGATGGGACGGACGGCGGACGAGCGCCACCGGATGCCCGACCTGGAATGCTTCCGTGAGCTCATCGAAGGGCTGGACCTGTCGGGGCTGTAAAATAAACGTGCGGTGCCTCTTGCGAGTGCATCGCACGTTTTTGACTCCGCTGTTGGCGCGTCATGCGCCCTGGCTGTTCTCCGGCTGATACAGAATCTCCTTGACCAGGAGCGTACGCTTTCCGGCGGGCACCTCCCACTCGAAGCGATCCCCCACGCGATAGCCCAGCATGGCCGTACCGATCGGTGCGAGCACGGAGATGCGCATCTGCGCAATGTCGGCCTCATCGGGAAAGACCAGCTTGCACACCATCTCCTCGCCGGTCTCTGCATCGACCAGCCGGGCCTCGGAGTGCATGGTAATCACGTCGTCAGGCACGTGAGCATCATCGACCACCACCGCCCGATCCAGCTCGGCCTCCAGGCCGGTGAGCTCGGAGCGCTTGCGCGGGTCCTCCCAGGTGACATCTTCGATATACTTGCGCAGTTGTGCCATATCACGCGCGGTAATTCTGATCTCGCGTGCTGTCTTCATAAGTTCTCCTCAATCGCATATTAGAATCTATCCGAACACTCGTAGCCTGGGGCCTTGTGCCCGTCAGGACGCCCACAAGGGGCTATACTACCCCTTTATCGGATAGACAGTAAGTCGCCAAACACGCCGGGCCGCGGACGCGCGCCACGACGCCATGCCGGACGTCCGGGCATGACGACAACAAGTCAATGTTAGCAGATGAAAATGAAGGGACGATGAAGGGACGATGACGACTCAATGAAGGCGGTTATCTGGAGGCGGCGGTAGGGGTCTCGCGCAGCCGGGGCAGGAGGACGGTGAACGTGCTGCCCGCACCGAGCCGGCTCGTCACGCGCACCTCGCCGCCGTGCGCTTCCGCCACCTGCTTGACGATGGGCAGCCCCAGGCCGGTGCTGCTCTCGATGCGCAGCCGCGCCCGGTCCACACGGTAAAAACGCTCGAACAGGTGGGGGATGTGTTCGGCGGGGATGCCAATGCCCGTGTCGGTGATGGTCAGTTCCACCTGCTCGCCTGCAAGGCGCGAGCAAAAGGTGACGCGGCCGCCCTCGTTGGTGTAGCGCAGCGCATTCTCGACCAGGTTCCAGAGCATCTGGGTCAACCGGTAGCGGTCGCCCAGCACGACAACAGGCGCGTTACACGCGAGCACCATTTCGTGCACATCCACGTCGAGGCTGCACGCGCGCTGCCAGACCTCCGCGACGATGTCCTCCAGGTGGACAGGCTCCGATTGCAGCCGCTCGTGGGCATCTTCTTCGGCCAGGAACAGGAGGTCCCCGACCAGCCGGGCCATGCGGTCCGCTTCTTCCGAGGCCTCACGCGCGCCGGCCTTGCGCTCATCGGGTGGCAGGTCCATCTGCAGCAGGTCGAGGTTGCCGCGGATCACCATCAGGGGGCCGCGCAACTCGTGCGAGGCATCTGCCAGGAAACGACGCTGGCGCAGCACGCTGCGCTCCAACCGGGCCAGCATCGCGTTGAGCGTGTTGACCAGCTCCTGCAGCTCGTCGTGCGCGGGCGGCAGCGGCACGCGCTCCTCCAGCCGGCCGGTCGCGGCGATTTGCCTGGCGACGCGCGTGATCTCCGCGATGGGGCCGAGGGTCAGGCCCACCAGCCAGTAGTTGACCGCCAGCACACACCCGCCGGTCAGAGCGACTGCGGCCAGCGCATACGGCCACCCCACCACTCCCAGCGCCAGCAGTACGGCGCCGCTCGCAGCCGCCAGGATGACCGGTGCGAGCGAGTGCAGCAGGGCCAGCCGCAGCCGGGCGGGCAGGCGGGCCGGGCGTGTCACGGCCTATTCTTCCCGCAGGGCATAGCCGATGCCGCGTACCGCCTGAATCAGGCGCGGTGCGCCGCCGGCCTCCAGCTTGTCGCGCAGCCGCATCACGTGCACGTCGATGACATTCGAGCCGCCGAGGAAGTCCGAGCCCCACACGCCGTCGAAAATCTGGTCGCGCGAGAGCACCTGCCGCGGGTGCCGCATAAGGTATTCGAGCAGGTCGAATTCCTTCGTCGTCAGGTCGACCGCGCGGCCCGCGCGCTCGACCTCGCGCGTCCGCGGGTCCAGCGACAGGTCGGCGAAGGAGAGGACTTCCGCCTCCAGGGGCCGGGCGCGGCGGAGCAGCGCGCGGATACGCGCGAGCAGCTCATCGAACGCAAATGGCTTGATGAGATAGTCATCCGCCCCGGCATCCAGGCCCGCAACGCGATCCGGCACGCGGTCCTTGCCCGTGAGCATGAGAATGGCGAGGTTGGGTTCGCCCGCACGCAGCCGCCGGCACACTTCGAGGCCGTCCATGCCGGGCAACATGACATCCAGCACGACCACCGCGGGGGGATTGTCGCGCGCGAGCGCAAGGGCCTGCTCGCCATCGGGGGCCAGGTCCACCGTGTAACCAGCAAACGCCAGCCCCCGGCGCATGAGACTCAGGATCTTGGGATCGTCATCCACGACCAGGATGCGAGTTACGGCCATCAGATGCTCTGCCTCCGGATGTTCTGTCTGGCCGATTATATCATCATCCGGGTCGAACGGTGATTCAGATGGCGCCGTGTGCAATGGCGTTGCTCAACGCAGAGTAGCATTCGGCGCACAGCTTGCGCATTGACGTCCCTTTGTCGGGATGCGAACGCAGCGGCCGGTTGCACACGCTCACGCCGTTGATGTAGAAGTGATGCGCGCCGCCGTCGCGCGCCCAATGACCGGCCTGCGCCTCATCGACCGACAGCTTGCGGATGACCCGCTCCTTCTTGGTCCCTGTCTTGGACTCCTGCCGCTTCATCACGAAATTAGCCACATCAACCTCCGATGCCCGTATAGATGATCGTCTGCCCACCACGATTCCCAACTCAGGAAGCCTCCAGAACGACCCAGAACGACTATGTAGGACGGGTTGGCAACCCGTCCTACAGCCGGCTTTGAGAGCAGGTCCGGTCGCTGCCGGGCAAACAGGGCGATTATGACGGGGAGGAATGAAGGCGCGATGAAGCGGGGATGACGAAAGCGTGACAGTCGGCGGCGGCACTCTCCCGCCGCTACTTACCGTAGGCCGACTTGCGGACGCGCGGCCAGGCATGCACCGCGAAGGCGAGGCACGCCACAGCCTGCAAGACGCCGCCCACCGTGTTGAGCCACGCGGCAGGGAACCACGGCGCGAGCGCCACGATCCACAAGGCAACATTCAGGCAGCCGTAGGCCAGGCCCGCCAGCCAGACGCGGCGGCGCTCCTGGCCCCAGCGCGGCAGGATCCAGTAAGCCACGCCCATCGTCAGCAGGAGCAGCCAGCCCCACGTCACCAGGGCGATGTGCGCGGCCAGCCATTGCCAACTCCCGGCGATAGTCCAACCCTTATTCCACAGGATTAACGAGCCCAGGAAGACCCCGGCCACGAGGTAGACCAGCGCAGTCCTGACGTACCAGCGGGCGAGCGTGGGCATGGCGGCTCACCGGTCCCGTGCGCTCAGCGCGCGCACGCGCGGCCAGGTGATGAGCACGAAGCCCACGACTGCGCCGAGCTGCAACGTGGCCGACAGGGGCAGCAGCGCCGCGATGACCGGGTTCGGGCGCAGCGCGACCCACGGCTCAGCGATCGCGCGCAGGAGCAGCCCGGCGTTGAGCGCCCAGAAAATCGCCCATAGAAGGCGCTCGTCGCCTCGCGCGTTGGCGTCGCGCGGCTGCGACCCGGCCATGTGGGGGAACATCCAGAAGGCCACGCCGAAGATGAGCTGCGTGGCCCAGCCCACAGTCATCAGGTGCCAGGCCAGCGGGCGCAGCGCCAGCAGCACAGGCGGGAGGCCCCCCGCGCCGCTGAGCGCCATGCCGGCAATCATGCTGCCGAGCACGAGATAGAGCAGGGCGCTCTTCACGAAGAAACGCGCCAATTTAGGCATGTCGTATCCTCGTAAGGTCTTCGAGGGTTCGGCCAACCGAAGGTTGGCCGAACCCCTCGAACGTCAGTTGAATTTACACTCCGCCGAAGGCCGAGAAACCGCCGTCCACCGGCACAGTCAGGCCGGTGACGAAGGCGGAGGCGGGCGAGAGCAGCCAGAGCACCGTACCGAGCAGGTCCTCGGGCACGCCGAAGCGGCGCATGGGCGTATGGTCGAGGATCGTGCGCCCGCGCGGGGTCAGGTCGCCCGTATCCCGGTCCAGCAACAGATAGCGGTTCTGCTCGCCCAGGAAGAAGCCCGGCGCGACCGCGTTGACCCGCAGCTCGGGGCTGTAGTTCTGCGCCAGGTGCACGGCCAGCCACTGCGTGAAGTTGCTGATGGCCGCCTTGGCCGCAGCATACGCCGCGACGCGGGTCAGCGGGCGCAGCGCAGCCATCGACGAGAAGTTGAGGATGACGCCCTCCCCGCGCTCGGCCATGTGCCGGCCGATGACCTGGCAGGGCAGCAGCGTGCCAAGCAGGTTCAGGTCGAAGACCATGCGCAGCGCGTCCTCCGGCATGTCGAAGAAGCTCAGGTCTGCGCTGGTCGTTGCGGCGGGCCGGTTGCCGCCGGCCGCGTTGACCAGACCGTAGATGGGACCAAACTGCTCCGTGATGGTCTCGACGGCCTGCGCCAGCGCGTCGCGATTCAGGACATCGCCGTGGACTGCGGTCGCCTGGCACGCGTGCGGGCCCATGCGCTCCAGCACGCCCGCGGCCGGGTCCAGGTTGCGGTCGAGCAGGACGACGTTGGCGCCCACGCCCGCCAGCGCGCACGCCACTTCGCCGCCGAGGACGCCTGTCCCGCCGGTCACGACGAAGGTCTTGCCGGTGAAGTCGTACATCTGGGTGATTTGCTCGAGATCCATGTGATGCTCCTCTATGCCACGATGACCCGCCGGTCGCGCGCCCGCAGGAAGTACTTGGTGATTTCCTCCGCGATGGCCGGGATGATCGCCAGACCCAGCACGACCAGCCATTCACGGCCGGACAGGAAGTGCGTGTTGAAAATGGGCTGCAGGAACGGCGTGTTCACCACGAGCAACAGCAGCGCGACGGACAGGCCGACCGCGTACAGCATCCAGCGGTTGGACAGGAGGCCCAGCCGGAAGATCGAGACACGCTCCGACCGGACGGTGAACGCACGGAACAGCTCGCAGAGCGACAGCGTGACGAAGGCCATCGTCTCTGCGGTCTGGACATTGACCCCACGCCAGTCGTAGCGCAACAGGTGGGCCAGAACATTTTCACCTGGTGGCAGTGCCTCGGTCAGATGCCACGAGAGGCCGAGCATGAAGGCCAGCAGCACACACCCGGCCTGCGCAAACGTCTGAATGACGATGCCGAGCCGCATCGAGCTGTTGATGATGGGCTCCCGCTTCGGCCGCGGCGGCCGCTGCATCACATCGGGGTCGCCCCGCTCCATCGCCAGCGCGAGCGCCGGTGCGCCGTCCGTCAGCAGGTTGAGCCACAACAACTGAATCGCAGTCAGCGGCATAGGCAGGCCCGCAAGCACCGACACGAAGATAATCACGATCTCCGCCACGTTCGACGAAACCAGGAAGAAGACGAACTTGCGGATATTCGAGTAGATGATGCGGCCCTGCTCGATGGCCGCAACGATGCTGGCGTAGTTGTCGTCCGTCAGCACCATATCCGCGGTGCCCTTGGCGACATCGGTGCCCGTAATGCCCATGGAGACGCCGATGTCCGCGCGCTTGATGGCCGGCGCGTCGTTCACGCCGTCACCGGTCATCGCCACGACCTCGTCGTTGCTCCGCAGCGCATCGACGATCCGCATCTTGTGTTCGGGCGAGACGCGGGCGAAGACGTCTGCGACCTTCACCTCCTGGGCCAGCTTCTCATCCGTCATGCTGTCGATCTCTGCGCCGCTGTAGACCTTGTGGCCGGGCTGGAGCAGCGAGATGCTCTCGGCAATGGCGCGGGCCGTGGCCGCGTGGTCGCCCGTGATCATGATGGTGCGGATGCCGGCCCCGCGTGCCAGCTCCAGCGCGGGCTTGACCTCTGCGCGGGCAGGGTCGATCATGCCCACGAGACCCACGAAGGTCAGGTCCCGCTCCACGTCACGGGCCGTAAACTCATCGGCCACCTGCGGAACGATACGGTAGGCCAGGCCGAGCACGCGCAGCGCCTGGCTGGACATGGCATCGTTGGCGGCGAGAATCTGCTGGCGGCGATGATCGTCCAGGTCTACCACCCGGTCATCCAGCGTCTGCATGCGGCTGCAAAGTTCCAGCACCACATCCGGCCCGCCCTTGACGACCACCGACTTCCAGCGCAGGCTCCGGTCATCGTGGAAGGGGGAGCTGTCCTCATCGCGCGGCAGCTCGACGGAATGAATCGTCACGAAGCGCTTGCGTTCCGAATCGAACGGGATTTCCTTCTCGCGCGGATACGCGCCGTTGAGTTCGTCCCGGTAGATGCCGGCCTTCGCGCCCGCGATGAGAATGCAGCCTTCGGTGGGGTCACCGATGATGCGGAACGTGACGCGGCCGTCCGTTGTGCTGGTTTCGAGCTGCGCATCGTTGTTCAGCACGCCTACCCACAGCGCAGTCGATACGCCTGGATAGGAGGCCAGATCGATGGGTGCGCCCTGCACCAGGAACTCCCCGCGGGGGTCGTTCCCGGCCCCGGTGACCTCGACCGTCTGGCCATCGACCCACAGCCGGGTCACGGTCATCACGTTCTGGGTCAGAGTGCCGGTCTTGTCGGTGCAGATGGTAGTGGCCGAGCCGAGGGTCTCGACCGCAGCCAGCCGGCGCATCAGAGCATTGCGCCGCACCATCTCGCGCATCCCCAGCGCCAGGCTGATGGTCACGACCGCAGCCAGTCCCTCCGGCACGGCGGCAATCGCGAGGCTAACGGCGATCATGAAGGATTCGACGATAGCGTCGCGCACCTCGACGGAGAAGCCCTCGGTGAACAGACCGCTGCGCGCCAGGCCGAGCAGGAAGACGACGCCGCAGATAGCCAGTGCCGCGACGCCAAGCATCTTGCCCAGCTCGTCCAGCCGCTGCTGGAGGGGCGTCTGCTCCTCCTCGACGTTCTGCAGCATGTCGGCAATCAGGCCCAGTTGCGTGGTCATGCCGGTGTTGACGACGACGCCCCGGCCCCGCCCATACGACACGGTCGTCCCCATGAACGCCGCGTTCTTGCGGTCACCGAGCGAAGCATTCGCGTCCAGGATGAGCGAGGCGTTCTTCTGCACCGGGACCGACTCGCCGGTGAGCGCGGCCTCTTCCACCTTGAGGTTGATCGCCTCGACCAACCGCATGTCCGCCGGGATGAAGTTGCCCGCCTCCAGCAGCACGATGTCGCCGGGCACCAGCTCGGCGGCGGGCACGGATTTGCGCATGCCGCTGCGCAGCACGTGCGCTTCCGGCGCAGACATCTTCTTAAGGGCCTCGAGGGCCTGCTCGGCCCGGCTCTCCTGCACCACGCCCAGGATGGTGTTCAGCACCACGATGGCAAGGATAACGATAGCTTCCACCCAGTCCCCGAGGAGCGCCGAGATCACCACGGCTACGAGGAGCAGGATGATGATGAAGTTGTTGAGTTGGGCGATGACCAGTTGCAGGAAGGTAGGACGCGGCTTTTCCTTGAGCTCGTTGTGGCCGTACTGCTGCAGCCTGGCGGCGGCCTGTTCGTTGGTCAGCCCATCTGCGGGATGGGTCTCCAGCCGCCTGAGCGCGTCCTCAGCGCTCAGGGCGTGCCATTCCGTTGCAACGCCCCGGCTCTCATTGCCGACGGCGGTGACCTGCTGGTCAACCATTGACGATCTCCTGATGTGATATATCGGTGCACGCTGCCCTGATGTGGCGTCTCAGAGGTTTTGATTTGTAGGGGCGAGGTGACCTCGCCCCTACAAATGGTTTCCGGCGCACCAAGGGATGCGCCCCCGGTCTCCTACGCCTGGTAGGTGCGGGCGGTGACGTCGCCGCCGCGGCCCGTCCAGTTGGTATGGAAGAACTGGCCGCGCGGCTTGTCGATGCGCTCATAGGTGTGCGCACCGAAGTAGTCCCGCTGGGCCTGCGTCATGTTGGCGGGCAGGCGCTCGCGACGGTAGCCGTCGAAGAAGCTCAACGCGCTGCTCATCGCCGGGACGGGGATGCCCGCTTCGACGGCCGCGGCCACGACGCGACGCCACGCACCGGCGGCAGCCGTGACGGCCTCCTGGAAGTAAGGCGCCAGCAGCAGGTTCGGCAGGGCGGGATCGGCGTCGAAGGCCTCCTTGATCTTGCCGAGGAAGACCGACCGGATGATGCACCCGCCGCGCCACATCAGCGCGATGCCGCCCAGGTTCAACTTCCAGCCGTACGCTTGCGCGGCCGCGCCCATCAGCATATAGCCCTGTGCGTAGGACACGATCTTCGACGCATAGACGGCCTCTTCGAGGTCGGCGAGGAAGGCGGCACGGTCGACATCGAGCCGGCCCGCGGGCCCGCCGAGCACCTTCGACGCAGCCGCGCGCTCGTTGACGAGGGAGGAGAGGAAGCGCGCGAACACAGCCTCGCTGACCAGCGTCAGCGGGGTGCCCTGATCGAGCGCCGAGACGACGGTCCACTTACCCGTGCCCTTCTGCCCGGCGCTGTCGAGGATGTAGTCGATGACGTGCTGGCCCTGCTCGTCGCGGAACGCCAGGATGTCGCGGCTGATTTCGATGAGGTAGGACTCGAGCTTGCCCCGGTTCCACTCGGCAAGCACATCGCTCATCTCGTCGTTGGTCAGCCCCAGGCCCTCCTTCATCAACTGGTAGGCCTCGCCGATGATCTGCATGTCGCCGTATTCGATGCCGTTGTGGACCATCTTGACGAAGTGGCCCGCGCCGTTCTCCCCGACCCAGTCGCAGCACGGCTCGCCGTTCGGATCGCCCTCGGGCACCTTTGCCGCAACGGCCTGGAAGATGGGCTTGACGTGCGGCCAGGCTGCGGGCGAGCCGCCGGGCATGATGGACGGGCCGTGGCGCGCGCCTTCTTCGCCGCCGGAGACGCCGGTGCCGATATAGAGCAGCCCCTTCGACTCGACGTAGGCCGTCCGGCGCATGCTGTCCTCGTAGTTCGAGTTGCCGCCGTCGATGATGATGTCCCCCGGCTCCAGCAGCGGGATGAGCTTCTCGATGAAGTCGTCCACCGGTTGACCGGCCTTCACCAGCATCATCACCCGCCGCGGCCGCTTGAGATTGGCGACCAACTCCTCCAGCGAGTGGGTGCCGATGATGCTCATGCCCTGCGCTGGGCCCTTGACGAACTCATCCACGACCGAGGTAGTGCGGTTGAACACGGCCACGGTAAAGCCGTGGTCGGCCATGTTCATCACAAGATTCTGGCCCATCACGGCCAGGCCGATCAAGCCGATATCTGCTTGCATGGTGTCGCTCCTGTTCAGGGTTGAACGTTCGAAGGTTACAAGTTGGGGTTAAGTGTAAGCTGACAAGCGGAAACGTGCAACTGGGCACAGCATCATATTAGTCTCAACCTGTGACGTGCAACTTGCTAACCTTCAACCTCGATCAGCGCGGCGACCCGATCCAGGGGGATGGCGTCGACCGTCACGCCCCGGTAGCCGGTCAGCGTGGTCGCCATGCAAAGCGCGTTGCAGATGGCTTCCTCGGTGGCCTCGATGGCGGCCTCGAAGAGCGGCGAGACCAGGGCATTGGGTAGCTCGGTGACCGTCGCCAGGTGCGAGCGGCGCTCGGGCGTCCGGCGGACCGACGCTGCGGTGGATGAGGCCAGCGCGTAGTCGCCGGAGCCATCGGAGAAGGCGGCGCCGGTGCGCGCAAGACCGGCCAGCGCGCGCCGCGCGAGGCGGGTCAGGTTGCGGTCGGAGAGGGGCGCGTCGGTCGCAACGACGATCATGATGGAGCCGTCGGCATCGCCCGGCTCCACGACGTCGCGCAGGTAGTACTGGCCGAGGGCCTGGCCGACGGGCAGCCCGGCCATCTGGAGCACGCCGCCGAAGTTCGCCTGCACCAGCACGCCGACCGTGTAGCCGTCCAGCGCGGGAGGCAACCGCCGCGAGCTGGTGCCGATGCCGCCCTTCCAGCCGAACGCGACCGTGCCGGCACCTGCGCCGACCGTACCCTCTGCGACCGGGCCAGGCCGGGCCACAGCGATGGCCTGGAGCACGTGATCGGGCGTGACGGCGGGGCGGCGGATGTCGTTCAGGCGGCTGTCGTTCGTCTCCCCGACGACCGGATTGACCGAGACGACCGTTTCATTGCCCGGCTGGGCGAGCGTCCAGGCGATGACGGCCTGCGCAGCCTGCGGCACGGCGAGGGTGTTGGTCAGGACGATGGGGGTCTCCAACTCGCCCAACTCGACCAACTGGGTGCTGCCCATGAGCTTGCCGAAGCCGTTGCCGACCGCGAGGCCGGCCGGGGTCTTGTCCTGGAACAGGTTGCCGCCGTGTGGCAGGATGGCCGTGACACCGGTACGGATGGCGTCGCCCTCGATGAGGGTGACGTGGCCGACGCGTACGCCATCCACGTCGGTGATGGCGTTGAGCGGGCCGGGCGGCAGGATGCCGGGCCGGATGCCGAGGTTGCGCGCCCGGACACGGCCGGATGGAGTGGTTGGATGGTGGGTCATGGTCGCCGCCAATTCTTGGAAGCTGTATGAAAAGAGGAGTCCGCATTCTCAAATGCGGACGAACAGGATGCCTTCACAGGGCCTGTTCCGGCGATGGCGGGGGCGGGTGGCAGGCGAGCGGCCCAGCGAGGGCGTCAGAGCGTCACGGTCACGCTGGGCATGTGCTCGCCTCGGGTCATTCCTTGGTGCTGGGGCGGCGCGTCCGGGTGCGCGGCGCAGCGGCCGGCTTGTCCTCTGTCCCCGCCGGCTTAGCCGCCGGCTTGGCCCGTGACGCTGCGGCAGGTTTGGGCAGCGGGCGCGAGCGGGTCGGTTCCTCCGCTACTTCCGGCGGCAGGTGCAGGTTTTCCCAGATGCGAGCGGAGAGCGCGATGTCGGTCACGAGAATCTGGTTGTTGCTGTGATAACGAATCGTCATCTTGGGCGGCGAAATGTCGATGACTTCGTACTCACCGACACGGTTGGCGTAGATCTCACCCACCCGGAAGGGATGGGACACGGGCTTGTCCATGTATGATCGAATCCTTTCACCTGCCTGCATGCGGTGCGCCGTGCAGGTCATTGCGTGGTATTGTAACATGGACGCGGTGATCGGAGAAATGAGGTGACATGGCAGGGAGTTTCGGTGTGTGAAAGGAGCGGGAGACGGGATTCGGACCCGCGACATCCTGCTTGGAAGGCAGGCGCTCTACCGCTGAGCTACTCCCGCTTAGTCGGGGCGAGAGGATTTGAACCTCCGACCTCTTGAACCCAAATCAAGCGCGCTAACCGAACTGCGCTACGCCCCGGACGACGTTGAGTATAGCGTAAGTCGGGCGTAGCGTCAAAGACGAGGAATGAGTAACGAGTAACGAGTAACGAGTAATTACTTTTCACTGGTTACTCGTTACTCGTTCAGCGCCGCCGTGCCGCGCCACTCGAACGCGACCTCGTCCTGCGCGGTGGTGAGGGTAACGCTGACCTCGCCCTGCGCAGGGACGGCGGAGGGAAGGTCTAGCGTCTCCAGGAACGGGTGCGCGGGGTCGATGCGGATGTCGCGGCCGACGGGGTCTGCGGCAGGCAGGGCGATGGTGAGCCGCCCGGCCAGCGCGGTGGTCGGGTAGAGGCCCACACGGAGGCGATCGCCGGCCGGCGCGAGGGACAGGGCGGCCTGGCTGTTGGCATAGGTGACGCCGCCGATGCCCGCGACGGGATACCACGTCTCGCTCCAGGTCACTTCGCCGCCCGCCCGCAGCTCGTACCACTGCTCGAAATCGGGCAGCAGCCCGCCGTGCAGCTCCACGTAGCCGGAACCGTCGTCCGTCCAGGCATCGGGGTCGAGCGGCTCGGCCCAGCCCGGAGCGAAGAACTTCGCGCCGCGCGCGACCCGGCTCGGATAGATGCGCAGCATCCCCTCGTCCGCCGCGGTGTCGTACACGCCCATGAAATCGCCGCGGGCCGCGGGACTCTGGAACGCGCCGAGATAGCGGGTCCAGTTGCCCAGGCGACTCATATCGCGGCCTGCATAGACCGGCCATGTCATCGGCTGGCCGGCCGCGGGCAGCAAGCGATCCTCCGTGCTGTGGACGGTGACCTGCGAGACCGGGAAGATAAAGCGCAGGTCCGGGCCGGGCTTGTTGGCCGCGCCGGGCGCGAGCATGGCGTTCGACCACCACTTGAAACGGAACGGCGTGGCCCAGGGGTTGATGATGGCCGGCTGCACGACGAAGTAGGCCGTATCAGGCGGCAGGATGATGTCCACGATGGCATAGGGATTCTGCGGCCCGCCCCGGGTGAACAGGGTGATCATCATGCCGCCGTTGTCCAGCCGGACCTGGTCGAAGCCCCACGATGCGCTCCACTCGTAGCCGTGTTCCTCCACCGGGAAGCCCCACTCCAGTCCGCCGAGCGCCAGCCACCAGTTCACGCCCGCGGGATAAGGCGGGCTGGGCGGGCCCCACTGCGTCGGCTTGACGACCGGGTTGCTGTAGAACTCATTGTGGCCGGTCGGCTTGAACGTACATTCGTAGATACGGCCGCCGAGGTCGGGCAGGATGCTCAGACGGATGTAGTCGTTCTCCAGGACGAGCAGGCGGTGCCGCTGCGGGACGGGTTGGGGATTCGTCGCCTCATACGCCTCCCGATCCAGCACGCGCAGGGGGTAATCGCCCAGCGTCGGGTCGGTTGCGGGCCGGACGAAACCGGCATAGGGATAGGTCGGGAGGGTGATCTCCGTGACCTCGTAGTAGGTCTCGCGGGTGGGCGTGGGCGAGGGTGTCGCCGTAGGCGTGTAAGTCGCCGTAGGCGTGTAAGTCGCCGTAGGCGTGTAAGTCGCCGTAGGCGACGACGTCGGGCTAGCCGTGGGAGAGAGCATCACGGTCGGCGAGACCGTGGCAGTCGGGGTTGGCGTCCGGGAGCGCGCGGGAGTGACGGTCCGATTAGCCGGCTCGGGGAGGACACCGGCCAGAGCGGGCGTGGGTGTTGCCGGCTCGGTGGAGACCGCAACCACAGCGGGAGCCGGCTCGGTGAGGACACCAGCCGGAACAGGTGTGGGCGCGGGTGCGGCTGCACAGGCGGCGAGCAGCAGCAGGGCGATGGCCAGCAGGACGAAGCGCAGACGGGACATGGCAGGATTATAACTGATGGGGCGCTGAAGCGCCTACTACGAACCTTGTTTGTGAGACCTTGGAGGCCTACGGGAGGGTGCGTTTCACGTTGGGGGCGCGGCCAGCGCGGATAAACGAATGCGCTGGCGCGCCACGAATACGCGAATCGTGTGCGCCGCGGCGGGATATTCGGGTATCCGTGCCCAGCGCCGCAGCGCCATTCGCGTATGCGCGCTGGCCGCGTTCGCCCCCAGTATGAAACGCGCCCTACGGGAGATGCCCTTGCCCGTGGCTGCCAGCAGGAGTATAATCCGAATCCCAGATGCATTGCAGCTAACGTAATTGCCACCAGGAGTTGTCTATGAGCCACGGCTCACCGTTGCGGATGAAAATGGGTAGAATAGAGTGCCGCCCCGGTGAGAAGTCGGATGGTTGGTTTGGTGCCACGAGCCCGTCAGGAGTTTGACATGAGTGCCTGCAGGCACCGTTGACTGTTGCCCCCCACCAGGGGAGAGCACGCAAGGGAGAATCTTCGTTCATCAGGCACTCCGCTGGGGCGAGCGCAAGCAGCGGAGGTGAGTCATGCAAGTGGTCTACGAGCGTTGTTGCGGGATCGACGTCCACAAGCAGACCGTAGTGGCCTGTGTGATCGTGCCGGGGCCAGACGGTCAGCCGCTCAAGGAAACCCGCACCTTTGCGACGATGACGGTGCATCTGGAGGCTTTAGCGGATTGGTTGGCCGGTCTGGGTGTCAGCCATGTGGCGATGGAGAGCACGGGGGTGTACTGGAAGCCCGTATACAACCTGCTGGATGACCGGTTCGCCATCCTGGTGGTCAACGCCGAACGCATCAAAGCGTTGGCGGGGCGTAAGACGGACGTGCAGGACGCCGAATGGATCGCCGACCTCTTGCGGCATGGCTTGCTCAAAGGCAGCTTCATCCCCTCGGAGGTTTTGCGAGAACTGCGGGATCTGACCCGCTATCGCACGAAGTTGGGGGATGAACGCAAGAGCGAAGTCAATCGGGTGCAGAAGGTACTGGAAGACGCCAACATCAAGTTGGCGAGTGTCGCCAGCGATGTGATGGGGGTGAGTGGCCGCGCCATCCTGGCCGAGTTAGTCGAGGGCCAAACGGACGCCGCCCACGTTGGCCGCCTTAGCCAAAGGGCGGTTGCGCGACAAGCAGGACTTGCTCGTGAAGGCGTTGAGCGGGCGCGTGCGGCCACATCATCGCTTTATGTTGGCGCAGCATCTGAGTCACATCGACTTTCTCGACGAGGCGATGGCGCAACTGGACCAGCAGATTGCGGAGCAGATGCGCCCTTTTGCGGCGGCCTTAGCGACGTGGGATGCCTTGCCGGGCATTAACCAGCGCATTGCCGAGATCATCGTCGCCGAGATTGGTGCGGATCTGGCGCCTTTCGAAGATGCCGACCACCTGGCTTCCTGGGCCGGTATGTGTCCGGGCAACCACGAGAGTGCAGGCAAACGCAAGAGTGGCCGCACGCGCAAAGGCAGTCCGTGGCTGCGGCGGGCACTGATTGAAGCGGCCCACGGCGCAGCCCACACCAAGCACAAGTACTTCCAGGCGCTCTATCGCCGCCTGGCAGCCCGGCGAGGCACACAACGGGCAGCGGTCGCCGTCGGGCACAGTTTACTGGTCACAGGTTATCACCTGATTACTCGGCAGACGGCCTATGAAGACCTGGGTGGCAACTACTTCGATGAGCGGGACCGTGAGGCGGTGAAACGCCGAGCCGTGCGCCGTCTCGAGAAGCTCGGCTATCGGGTCGAACTGGCGCCGTGCGCTGCCCCGGCCGGGTAACGGGACATTTTCAAGGGAGGTCAACGATGATTTCGCAAACGGAATACCTGAAGGCGCGGGATAAGGCGGTCGGGATGATGCAGCAGGCCGGCATCGCCCTGACACCGGCGGAGATCGAACAGTTCGAGGTCGCGGATTTCGGCCTGGGCCGACTGGACGAGTTCGGCCTGGAGATCGTGACCTACGTCAACACGGAACGCGTCTGCGCGAAGGAACTGGTCCTCTTCCCCTGGCAGATCTGCCCGGAGCACATGCACCCGCCCGTGAAGGGCCAGCCGGGCAAGGAAGAGACGTTCCGCTGCCGCTGGGGCGAGGTCTACCTGTACGTGGCCGGCCCTGCTTCCAGCACGTTCCTCGGCCGCCTGCCCGAACAGCACGGCGAACACCTCACCGTGCGCCGCCAGATCGTGCTGCGGCCGGGCGAGCAGTTCACGCTTAACCCGGAGCTGTGGCACTGGTTCCAGGGCGGGCCGGAGGGCGCAATCGTCTCCGAGTTTTCCACCCACAGTACGGACGAGAACGATATCTTCCGTGACCCGGCCATCCAGCGCGCGCCGGTCGTCGAATAGTAATTGAACCGCGAAGACGCGAAGGACGCCAAGATTAGAGAAAACAATAAAGAAAACTTTGCGTTCTTGGCGTCTTTGCGGTTCAATCGCGGTTCACTTCGTTGCACCCTTCCCCCTTCGTTCCATCCATCAAAGAGGTCATCATGGACATCCGTATCATCCGCGCAAAGCTGGCCGAGCTGCAGCGGCGGGCCGTCGTTGAGACCTGGCCCATCACCGGCTGGCAGGTGCGCACCGCCGACCACCTCGCGCCGGGCGAGTATCGCTATCACGGCGACTGGGCGCCGCTGGAGAGCACAGCGCCCCCGGCCATCGGCTCCTGGCCCGCAGGGGTTACCGTCTTCCTCCGGGCGCAGGCTGCAACGCCGGAGGGCATCCCGGCGGACGAGTTGTGCTTCCAGTACGAGGGCAGCGACCTTGAGGGGCTGCTGACGCTGGACGGGCGGCCCTATGCCGGGCTGGACGAGCATCACACGCGCGTCGTCGTCCCTGCGGGCAGCCACGAGCTGCTCATCGAGGCCATGTGCGTGCCGAGCGCGCGCTGGCGGCCCGAGAAGCGCAAGGACCGGGCGCTGCTCCATGCGACTGCGTTCGTCCGGGTGGACCGCCAGGTCGAGGCCGCGATGTACGACCTGTGGTTCGCGTGGGAGGCCAGCAAGCACGCACGCGACGAGACGCGTCGCGCGCGGCTGGCTGCCGCGCTGGAAGACGCGCTGCTGTGCGTGGACCTCACCGCGCCGGGCGATGCCTTCTATCAGGAAGTCGCAGCTGCGCGCAGCCTGCTGGCCGAGCGGGTGGCCGCGATTGCACCGGACCCGGAGCGCGGGGGCATGTTCCTGACGGGCCACTCGCACATCGACACCGCATGGCTGTGGCCCCTGCGCGAGACCGTGCGCAAGTGCGGGCGGACGTTTGCCACTGCCTGCCGGATGCTGGAACGCCACCCGCACTATCACTTCACGTGCAGCCAGCCGCAGCTCTACGAGTATGCGCGGCAGCACTTCCCCGCGCTCTACGAGGAAATCAAGGGGTGGGTGAAGGCCGGGCGCTGGGAGACGACGGGCGGGATGTGGGTCGAGTCGGACTGCAACGTGCCGTCGGGCGAGGCGCTCATCCGCCAGGTGCTCCACGGGGTGCGCTTCTTCCAGGCCGAGTTCGGCACCCGGCCCGACACCTGCTGGCTGCCGGATGTGTTCGGCTACCCGGCATCGCTGCCCGGCATCCTGCTCGGCTGCGGCATCGAGAACTTCATGACCAACAAGCTGCACTGGCAGGCGCGCAACCGCTTCCCGATGGCCCTCTTCTGGTGGGAGGGCATCGACGGTACGCGCGTGCTGGCCCACATCCCCAAGCTGCCCGGCGGCTACAACGGCACGCCCGATCCCGAGCAGCTCAACCAGGGGTGGGACGATTACCCACAGAAGACCGCCTACCCTGAGGTGCTGTTCTCGTACGGCTTCGGCGACGGCGGCGGCGGGCCGACCGACACCATGATCGAATCTGCGCTGCGTGCGGAGCACTATCCCGGCGTGACCGCGTGCCGCCAGGGGCTGGAGGAGCAGTACTTCGACGACGTGCGCACGGCAGGTCCCTCACTGCCTACATGGGTCGGCGAGCTCTACCTGGAAACGCACCGCGGCACCTACACGACGCAGGGCGCGCTCAAGCGGGCGAACCGCAAGAACGAGCTGTTACTGCGCGAGGCGGAGGTCTTCAGCAGCCTGGCCGCCATGCAGGGGGCAGCCGTGGACACCGGTCCGCTGCGCGCGGCCTGGCAAAACCTCCTGCTGCTCCAGTTCCATGACATCCTGCCCGGCAGCTCCATCGGCGAGGTCTACAGCGAGGCCGCGGAGGACCAGGCCGCGATCAGGCTGGCCGCAACGGGCGTGCGCGACGCTGCGCTGCGCACGGTCGCGGGCCGGGCGGGCCGCGACCAGGTGGTCGCCTTCAACAGCCTCGGCTGGCCGCGGGCCGATGTCGTCGTAACAGCGCTGCCGGGCGAAGCACCTGCGGGCGCAGCGTGGGAGGTCGTCGGGCCGGACGGTCACGCGACGCCTGCGCAGTGCGTGGGCGAGGCGCAGGTCGCGTTCACCACCGAGGGGCTGCCCGCGTTCGGCTATGCTGCATACACCGTCCGGCCCGCGGCTACCGCGGCGGAGAACCGCCTGTCGGTCAGCGCGCAGCGCATGGAGAACGCCTTCTTCATCATCGAACTGGCCGCGGACGGGACCATCACCCGCCTGCTAGATAAACGCGCAGATCGTGAGGTCATTCCTGCGGGTGAGGCTGCAAACCGGCTCCAGCTCTTCCAGGACGGGCCGGAGCGCGAGGCCGCCTGGAACGTCCACCTGACGTATGCGGGCCGCGAGTATGCGTGGGACCCAGATGTGCAGGTCGAGGTGGTCGAGGCGGGACCGGTGCGCGGGATCGTGCGCGTGACCCGCACCTATCGCAGCAGCCGCCTCGTCCAGGACATCGTCATCTACGACCGCGTGCCGCGCATCGACTTCGCCACGCAGGCCGACTGGCAGGAGCGCCAGGTGATGCTGAAGGCGGCGTTCCCGGTGGACGTGCGCGCGGGCGAGGCGACGTACGAGATCCAGTTCGGCGCAGTCCAGCGGCCCACGCACCGCAATACGTCGTGGGACGAGGAAAAGTTCGAGGTCTGCGCGCATCGCTGGGCCGACCTGTCGGAGCCGGGCTACGGCGTCAGCCTGCTGAACGACTGCAAGTACGGCTATGACACGCTGGGGCACGTGCTGCGGCTGACGCTGCTGCGGGGCACCGAGTATCCTGACCCGAACGCGGACCGCGGCCACCACGAGTTCACCTATGCCCTGCTGCCCCACGCGGGCGAGTGGCACGACGGGGAGACCGTCCGGCAAGGATGGGCGTTGAATGTGCCGGTCGTCGGCCTGCCGGGGCAGGGGGAGCAAGGCACGCTGCCATCTGCCGCATCCTTCGTCCAGGTGGAAGGCCCCGCGATCCTGGAGACCCTCAAGGCGGCGGAGGACGGCGACGGCTGGATCGTGCGCCTGTACGAGCCGCACGGCAGCCGCGGCCAGGTCACGGTGCGGCTGCCCTTCGCGCCGGCCGCAGTCCTGGCCTGCAACCACATCGAGGAAGGCGGCGATCCGGTCCCTGCCGACGGGCAGGCGTTCACGTTCGCCATCGGACCGTTCGGCGTGCGGACGTTCCGACTGAAGTCCGATTGAAGATTACAGATTGAAGATTGAAGATTGTTGGTACAGTTCGGCTTGTCGAGTTGGGTGGGCTGTAGCGCCGCAATCTTCAATCTTCAATCTACAATCTGCAATCGTGTCACTTCCGTCGCGCGGGCGGCTCCCTGCAGCAGGACGATCAGCGGGGCGTCGCTCGTCCGGCGGGCCTCAACGGCGGTGCGGAGGATATCGAGCGCAGTCGCGAATTCCTCCGGCTCCGCAGCCGCGAAGCGTCCGGCATGGTCAAAGAGCACCAGAGTGCGCTCGTGCGTGTCGTACGCCAGGTCGTTGAGCGATTCCTCGAACGCATCCCAGTTGTGGCCAAAGTATTTCGGGAAGTGCAGGCTGCGCGCGGACTCTGCGAGGAAAGCCGGCTTGTCCGCGATGCGGCGGCCCATGATGCGGTGGACGCGCCAGCCGTGCTGCCCGGCGGCCTGCTGGAGAGCGCGAAGGCTGGCCCGTGAGGGCAGCCGGTAGACGCCGGGCGGCACGCCGCCCGTCAGCAGGTCGTGGAGGGTGGGGCTAGTCTCGCTCATGGCATCACCCGCCTGAAGCTCGCATAGTGGTCGTCCGTATAGTACAACTCACCCTCCTCGCCGGCGACGATGCGCCGCGCACCCCGGTCATCCTCGCCGGGCGTCTCCACCGTGTACTCCCGATAATAGCCGCCGGGCTTGCGCGGGAGCAGCCGCTCCCGGTTCTGGAATGTGCTGCCGTCCTGCCGGTAGGGGAACGGCCCGCCGCGCTCGATCAGCCGAATCGTCTCGTGTGCCTCGCGCGGCAGGTCATCATACGCGATGACCGGCAGGCCATCGATGCTGCGCGGCGCGGCGGTGGCCTTGGGTGTGCGGGTTGCACGAGGCGTGCGAGTGGCACGCACTGTAGGCGTCGCGCTGGCGGAATCTGCGGGCGTGTCCGTCGGGCTGACGGCGGGCAGCGCAGCCGCTGTCGCGGCGTCGACCGTCTGGATCGCCCGGCCGAGCGCGGCCGAGAACTGCCCCTGCGTCGCGTGGGGTGTCATCGTGGGACGGGCCGTTGCGGTGGCGCGCAGGGCAGGCGCGTCCGTGGTTGCCGCACTGCACGCGGCCAGGAGCAGCGCGGCCAACATAAGCACGGTCAGGGCAACAGGCGTGTCGCGGCGCAAGATTGGGTGTCTCAGTGGGTGAAGAATGGGATGCAAGCAGGTTACTCCTCGGTCGGTTCGGGTGGAGTGTATCACAGGGCCGCGCCGTCAACCAATGGCGCGGCGGCGCTGGCAACGAATGAACGAATTTCGGTCCAACTTCGCGATCACTGCCACCTATGGTATCATGTCGGTTTGAATCGGAACTCCGAACGCTTAGCACAGGCGAACCGGGAAAGACGCTCATGCCCTATACCTATACCGACATCATCCGCCGCAGCTATCGCGGCGACATGGCCCACCGGCACATGACCGCTATCAGCGGCTATCACCGCATCCAGGCCAGCCCGGGCTACCGCGCGGCCGCGGAATACGTGGCCGGCCAACTGGCGGCTGCAGGGCTACAGGTTGAAGTCCACCGCTACCCGGCGGACGGCGCGGCACGCTTCTGGACCTCGCCCGGCTTCCTCGAATGGGACTGCAAGTCGGCGTCGCTCGTGCTGCTCGCTGCCGCAGGGCAGCCGGAGCAGGTGCTCTGCGACTTCGCCGGCCTGCCGACCAGCCTCATCCAACGGAGCGTGGCGGTGGAGGGGGAGTTCGAGGTCGTTGCACCTGCGGGCAAGGGGGGCGCCGACCCGGCAGACTACGCGGGGCTGGACGTGGCCGGCAAGGTCGTGCTGACCAACCGCCCGGTCGCGCAGGTGGCCGCGGTCGCGCTGCGGCAGCTCGGTGCGGCGGGCATCTTGTTCGACGGCATGGAGGCAGGCGGCCGGACCGAGCTGGACGTGCCCGATGCGCGGCAGTACACCTCGTTCTGGTGGGCAGGCGCCGTCCGGCCCGATGCGTGGGGCTTCGTCGTCAGCCCGCGCCAGGGCCGCAGCCTGCGGGCGCGGCTGGCGAAGGGCGAGCCGGTGCGTGTGCGCGCGGCGGTGGACAGCCGGTTCTACGCGGGCACGTTCGAGGTTGTGGATGCGTTCCTGCCGGGCACGGACCCGGCTGCGGGCGAGATTCTGCTCGTCAGCCACCTGTGTCACCCGCAGCCCGGCGCGCACGACAACGCATCCGGCGCGGCTGCGCTCATCGAGACCGCGGCGACGCTGGCCCGGCTGGTCGCCGCGGGCACGCTGCCGCGGCCGCGGCGCGGGATCCGCTGCCTCTGGCCGCCGGAGATGACCGGCACGTTCGCACATCTGGCCGCGCACGAGACGGAGATGCGGGCGGGGCGCTGGGTCGCGGGGCTGAACCTGGACATGGTTGGCGCTGACCAGAACGCGACGGGCAGCAGTTGGGAGCTGGTCGGGCTGCCCCAGGCCGGGGCCTCGTTCAGCGACCACCTGCTGAGCTGGCTGCGCGAGCCGCTGCTCGACGGCGTGCGGCATCGCGAGACCAGCTTCTCCGCCGGCTCCGATCATTACATCCTCTCGGACCCGTCGGTCGGCATCCCGACACCCATGCTCATCCAGTGGCCCGACAAGTACTACCACACCTCTGCGGACACGCCGGACAAGGTCAGCCCGGACAGCCTCGCGCGCAGCGGCACGCTGGCCGCGGCCTATGCCTGCTGGCTGGCGAATGCGGGCCCGGCCGAGGTGGCGTGGCTGGCGCACCTGATGGTCTCCCGGTATGCCGGTCGCGCGGCGACTGAGGCGGCGGAGGCAGTGGCATCCGGCAAGGGTGACCTGGCGCGCTTCGAGCGGCGGCACGCGTTCCGTGCAGAGCGCATGGCCGCCGCGCTGGGTGAGCTGGTCCGGCTCGACGCAGGATATGCCGCACACCTGCCCGCTGCACGCACAGCGACGGCTGAGATTGCTGCGCGCGAGCTGGCGTGGGCACGCGAGCAGGCCGGCGAAAGCCACTTGATGCCCGACATACGGGCCGCTGATGAGCCCTGGCGCACCGAGGCCGCTGCGCTCTATCCCCGGCGCACCAACCCCGGCCCCATCGACGTGGGGATGGCGTTGCAGGCCGATCATCCCGAGCTGCTGCCGCGCTTCTGGGCGCTGGGCGAGCGTGGCGGCCATGCGCTCTACGATGCCGCCGTGCTGCTGCAGTACTGGGCCGACGGAAGCCGGAGCATCGCAGAAATCACGGACTTCGTTGCGCTGGAGACGGGCACTGAGTTGGGCGATCTAGCGCTTGCCTATTTCCGTCTGCTGGCCGACGCGGGCCTGCTGGCACTGGACAGCACCGGGGCGGGCGCATGAACCAGGTCGATCTCCACGCGCACACAACTGCATCCGACGGCAGCCTGTCGCCCGCGATGCTGGTCAGCCGCGCCTCGCGGCTCGCGCTCAAGGTCATCGCGATCACCGACCACGACACCGTGGCCGGTGTGGCCGAAGGGCTGGTCGCAGGGCAGGCAGCCGGCGTCGAGGTCATTCCCGGCGTCGAAATCAACACCGACGTGCCAGGCGCCGAAGTCCACGTCCTCGGCTACTTCGTAGATTACACGCACGCGGAACTGAACACCGAGCTGGCGCGCATCCGCGAGGGCCGGGTGGGCAGGGCGCGCAAGATGGCGGAAGTGCTGACAGGGATGGGCGCGCCGGTCCGCTTCGAGCGCATCCTGCAGATTGCGGGTGAAGGCGCGATCGGCCGTCCGCATGTCGCGCAGGCGCTGCTGGAGGCGGGGCATGTCAGCACGTACGGCGAGGCGTTCGAGAAGTACATCGGCCGCAACAGCCCCGCTTATGTCGAGCGGATGAAGTTCTCGCCTGCGGAGGCCTGTGCACTGATTCGCCGGGCGGGCGGGCTGCCGGTGCTGGCGCACCCGGTCTTCTTCGACCGTTACGGCGCAATCAAGGCCGCGTTCGACCTCGACGCGACCCTGCCCGGCATGCTGGCCGCGGGGCTGGCAGGCATCGAGGTGTACTACCCCGGCTACGACGCCATCACGACCGAGCACCTGCTGGGCGTCGCGCGGCGGTACGACCTGCTCGTGACGGGCGGCACCGACTTCCACGGCATCCGCGCCAGCGAGCCGGACCTGGGCGGCATCTACGTGCCCATGAAGGTCGTGCGGCGGCTGCGCCAGGCGTGGGAGGAGCGGCGGACGGCGACAGGATGACAGGCGCCCGCGCACCCGACCCGGCCCGGCTGGCACACTTCATCCTGCGCGACGTGAGCCGCGCGATCCGCGATTTCGCCATGCTGCGGGATGGCGACCGGGTCGCGGTGGCCGTGTCGGGCGGGAAGGACAGCCTGTCCCTCCTGGCCCTGCTACAGGAGCTCCGGCGCACGGCAGGCATCGCGTATGAGCTGGCCGCAGTCCACGTGCGCGGGGATGCGACCGGTGTCATCGCACCCCATGCGCCGCTGGAGGCATGGCTGGCCGTGCAGGGCGTGCCCTGGCGCATCGTCGCGCCGGAACTGGCGGAGGGGGATCAGCCGCCGCTCGGCTGCGCGCGCTGCACGTGGCTGCGGCGCAAGGCGTTGTTCACGGCCGCGGCGGAGTTGGGCTGCAATGTGCTGGCATTCGCGCACCACGCGGACGATGCCGCGCAGACCGCGCTGCTGAACCTGCTCTATGGCGGGAGCCCGCGCGGGCTGGCCCCGGTCGCGGACTATTTCGAGGGCCGGTTCCGGCTGATCCGCCCGCTGCTCTACACGCCGGAGAGCGAGCTGCGGCGCTTCGCCAGGGCGAGCGGCTTCCCGCCGCCGCCGCCCCTCTGCCCACAGGCCGGCGACTCGCGGCGGGCGCGCGTCGCGGAGATGCTGCGGCTGCTGGGCCGGGATTACGGGCAGGCGCGGGCAAACCTGCTGAAGGCGGGGATTGAGCATTTGGCCTCACCCCGTGCGGCCTGCGGCCGCCCACCCCTCTCCTGAGCAGGGCTCAGGAGAGGGGGAGTTGAGGGGGTGAGGCCGTATCACCCAGATTCGGAGTCTTGTTTGAATCCTGAGACACGCGAATTCGCCATCGACCTGGCCCGTCGGGCGGGCGACCTGCTGTTGGACACCCTGGCCCGTGGCCTGGACGAGGGCCGCACGCGGGCAAAGGCGGGCCACTACGACATCGTCACCGAGGCGGACGAGGCCTCCGAGCGGCTGCTCGTGGCCGCGCTGCGCAGCCGGTTCCCCGACCACTGCATCCATGCGGAGGAAAGCGCGGCCCGCGAGATTCCGGCGTGCGAGTGGCTGTGGCTGATCGACCCGGTCGACGGCACGACGAACTTCGCGCACGGCCTGCCGGTGTTCGCAGTCAACCTCGCCCTCGCGCACCACGGCACGCCGGTGCTCGCCGTGACCCACGATCCCTCGGCTGATCGGACGTACTGGGCCGAGCACCGCGGCGGTGCGTGGGTCAGGTCCGGCGGACACGATCAGCGGTTGCACGTATCGGCGGTGAACGACCTGACATCCGCCCTGCTGTCCACCGGGTTCATCGCCAACCGGGTGCAGGGCGCGGACCGCAACCGGGCGGAGTTCAGCGCGCTGGATCTGAAGAGCCAGGCCGTCCGCCGGTTCGGTTCGGCTGCGATCATCATGGCCTGGGTTGCAGCAGGCCACTTGGAAGCTTACTGGGAAGCCGGGCTGAAGCCGTGGGACCTGGCCGCGGGCTGGCTGCTCATCACGGAGGCCGGCGGTCGGGTCACGGACTATGACAACGGCCCGATGCGGCTGAACAGCCCGCACATGATCGCCAGCAACGGCCAGCCGGGCGTCCACACCGAGATTATGACAACCCTGGCTGAGATTCACCAGCGCCAGGCGCAGGGAGTATAATCACTTCATGTATATCGACCGGCGCTACAAGGGGCGCCGCAAGCGCTCCCCCTGGCCGTATGTCTTCCTAGTCGTCCTCGTGCTCATCCCGGGGATTTACTTCCTCGCGACCCGGACGCGCTTCTTCGAGAACCCGTTCAACCCGCTCGCGCCGACCGCCACACCGACCCGCTCCGCCGTGAGCTATCTCGCGGAGGCCGAGGACGAGTATCGGGCCGGACGGCTGACCGCAGCCGCGGAAGGCTACCAGCGCGTCGTCGAGCTGGAGCCCGACAACGATGAGGGCTACAACCGGGTGGCCTGGCTGTGGATCCTGCGCGGCCATCCCGAGCGTGCGGTCGAGCCTGCGCGCAAGGCGGTCGAGCTGAACGAGAGCGCATGGAACCTGGCGATCCTGGCGATGGCCCTTGACTGGACCGGGGACTACGACGAAGCGATCAAGGTCGCCTTGAAAGCGGTGGACGTAGACCGGCAATCCGCCGAGGCGCACGCGGCCCTGGCCGAGGCGTATGCGGACCGCAATAACTGGACGCGCGCACTGGAAGAGGCGCGTGAGGCCGAGGAACTCAACCCCGAGAGCGCGTTCGTCATCCGCAACCTGGGCTACGTGCTGTCGATGCAGGGCCGGTACGAGGAAGCACTGGAGACGTACGCGCGCGCCGCGGAGCTGGAGCCGACGCTGGGCTACATCTACATCAGCGCGGGCAACATCCACATGGCCCTGGGCGAATACGACCTTGCCATCGAGCAGTTCGAGAAAGCTATGACCGTCAACCCGGATGTGCCGACCGGGTACGATGCGCTCGGCCACGCCAGCGCGCTCAACGGCGACACGGACCGGGCGGAGTCAGTACTGGAAAAGGCAATCGAGATCGATCCGGAGTATGCGCCCGCGTATGCGCACCTGGGCCGCGCCTATTACACGCGGCTGAACTGGGAATCGGCCATCGAGAACTTCGAGAAGGCGTTCAGCCTGGGGCTGGAGAGCGAAGAGTTCTACTATATGTTGGGCCTGTCGTATTCGTACCTGGAGGACTGCGACAACGCCCTGATCTGGCTGAACAAAGCGCTGGAACTGAACCCAGAGTCGCGGCCTGCGCTGGACGGGATACGCAGGTGCGGTAGTTAGGAACCTGGAAGGGCGAGGAGACCTCGCCCCTACGGTGGCAGGTTTTTGCCAGGTGCTCCTGGTCGAGCAGCACCTGCGGAACCTTTCATCCCTCCGAACCGTCTTTGACCTGCGCCCCGACTTGGGGAGAGGGGCGCGCGTGTGCTATACTCCCTGTTACCCCGCGACCGGCACACTCTGTCGAGAGCCGCCCCTTGCCAGGCAGCCTCGTCCGTGTCCTCGGCGCATCACATTTGAGGTGTTCCCTGCATGTCACGCAAGACCGTTTTTACCATCCTGCTTGCCGTCATGGCCCTGGCGCTCGCCGGCTGCGCACAGCTCAGCCCGGAAGCCACGCCTGCGCCGCCGACCAAGACGCCCAAGCCGACCTTCACGCATACGCCCGACTGGACGCCGACGGCGGAGGTCTTCCCGACCTTCACGCCCGTGCCGCCGACCGCAACGCCGGAGCCTGTGGAGCCGGCTGCTGAAGAGGCCACGCCGACCGAGGCTGCTGCGAGCGAAGAGCCGACCGCTGCACCGGAGGGCGCCCGCCTGACCGTCAACCAGACGGCAAACATCCGCAGCGGGCCGGGCACCAACTATGCGGCCATCGGCCGCCTGTCCGCCGGCGATTCGTACCCCATCCTGGGCAAGAACGCCGCGGGTGACTGGTACCAGTTTGAGATCGAGGGCCGCGAGGGCTGGGTGACCGCGAGCCTGGTCACCGTGACGGGCGATGCTGCGGCAATCCAGGTGGCGCAGAACATCCCGCCACCGCCGACTGCGCGCCCGCGGCCGACCGCTGCGCCGCGACCGACGAACCCGCCCGCGCAGCCCACGGCTGTCCCACCGCCGCCCGCACCGCGCTACGAGTTCAATATTGCGGCGGTGCAGGCGTGTAACCGCCAGCCGGCCGGTAACTGGTTCGAAGGCACGGTGTACAAGGGCGGCCAGCCGTTCAACGGTGCGCGGGTCGTGTTCAGCTATGCCCCGGATGGCCCCTGGGCTACGCCGCCGCAGATCAGCGGTCCCCACGAGGGATACACCAACTGGAACGCGGGCTATTACAGCCACATCATCAAGGCGTCGGATCCGCAGGCCGGCGAATGGTATGTCTGGATCGTGGATGCCGGCGGCGCTCGCATTTCGGAGATCGCGCACTGGACTTCGACAGGGCCCGGCGACGGCTGTAACGCCGCTGTGATCGACTTCGACAGCCGCTAAAGAAAGTCGTGCAAAACCGAAGCATCCTGAGCGGGTGAACGGCCCAACGTGGCTAACGACGAAAGGCCAGTCGAAGGAGCGGGTGTGACAAGGCCCGCCCCTTCGACTGCGCAGCGCAAACTGATGCGCTGCTCCGCTCAGGGTGCTTCCTGCTCTGGTCCCGACGAGACTGAGCATCCTGAGCGGGTGGACGGCCCAACGCCGATTGACGAAGAGCGGCTAGTCGAAGGATCGGCCAATGCAGCGAAGCCCGGTCTATTACGTCTACATCCTCCGCTGCGCTGATGATTCATATTACGTCGGCTCAACGAGTGACCTGGAGCTTCGCCTTGAGGCACATCAGGCAGGGCATTACGGTGGTTACACCAGTCACCGACTGCCGGTCAAGCTGGTATGGTCATGTGACTTACCGACCGAACGCGATGCCTTCCGGACTGAAAGGCAGATCAAGGGCTGGTCACGTGCGAAGAAAGAGGCGCTGATTCGAGGAGACCTCGAGGGCGTGCACGAGATCGTTCAGAATGAGCGACTCATGCGCGAGTCAAGGAAGCGAGAGGGATAGTTGCTGAGAGCAAGGCCCGCCCCTTCGACTGCGCAGCGCAAATTGATGCGCTGCTCCGCTCAGGGTGCTCTGTAATCTTGTTCTCGACGAGACGGAGCATCCTGAGCGGGTGGACGGCTCGACGGCGTTGACGAGAACTGGCCAGTCGAAGGATGCGGCGTTGAGGGCCGACCCTTCGACTGCGCAGCGCAATCCTTCGACTGCGCAGCGCAATCCTTCGACTTCGCTCAGGATGCGCTGCTCCGCTCAGGGTACTTGCTTATGATGTGCAGAATGGAATATGACACGCGCTAATCGTCGCCCACGCCGTACCTGGGTGGTATGGCTGGCGCTCCCAGTCATCCTCGCCCTGGTGGTCATCGCGGCCAGGGAACCCTTCGGCATCCTGCTGTACGACCTCACCGGCGAAGAACGCCTCTTCTCGCAGCTCAAGGGACTGACCGACCTCAGCGCGGACCTGCTGCGCCCGCGACTCCATCTGGCTGCGGATGCGCCGGTCCGGCACACGGATGTAAGTCCGTTCGGCATCAATGTGTTCCTCAACGAAGAAGTCGAGCCGGCCAAGCGCGAACTGACCGTGCGGCTGGCGCGCGAGGCGGGCTTCGATTGGCTGCGACAGGAATTCCCCTGGCAGGACATCGAAATCCACGGCAAGGGTGACTTCGAGGACCGCCGCAACTCGCCCGCCCGGTCCGCGTGGGAGAAGTACGATCAGATCGTCGATCTGGCCGAGCAGTACGGCATGGGCCTCATCGTACGCGTCAGCACGCCGCCCGCGTGGAGCCGCGCGCAGGGCGACGAAGTCGGCACGTTTGCGCCGCCGGACAACTACGACGACTTCGGGGATTTCGTCTATGCCCTCGTCAGCCGGTATCGCGGCCGCATCACCTATTACCAGCTCTGGAACGAGCCGAACATCTACCCGGAATGGGGCAGCTACGCCATCAATCCGGAGGACTACACGCGGCTGCTCAAGATCGGCGCGACACGCGCACGAGAAGCCGACCCGAACGTGGCCATCATTGCAGGTGCGCTCGCCAGCACGATTGCGCTCCAGCCCGCAGCCGACCCGCCCAACAACGCGCTCAACGACCTCATCTTCCTCCAGCGCATGTACGACGCGGGCGCCGCGCCCTACTTCGACATCATGGCGATGCAGGCCTACGGACTGTGGAGCGGGCCGACCGACCGGCGGATGCACCCGCGCGTGATGAACTTCGGGCGGCCGCAGTTCGTGCGCGACCTGATGGTGGCGAACGGCGACGCACACAAGTCCATCTGGATCAGCGAAATGGGCTGGAACGCGGTGCCGGATGACGTGCCGGACAAACGCTTCGGGCAGGCCTCGCTCGATCAGCAGGCGCGCTTCACCGTCGGCGCGTACGAGCGCGCGCTGGCCGAGTGGCCGTGGGCCGGCGTCATCAACACCTGGTATTTCAAGCGCGCGACCGATGAGTGGGTGCAGCAGGCCCGGCCCGAGGCCTACTTCCGGCTGGCCGATCCCGACTTTACCCTCCAGCCGGTCTACGCCAGTCTGCAAAGTTACCTGACGACGACGCAGCCGGCGCTCTACCCCGGCACGCACGAGGCCGCAGGCTGGGGCATCGCGGCGACGGGCGAGTGGCAGGTGCTGGATGCCGCCGATGCGCCGTTCGGCCGCATCTGGGCGGCGGGGCCGGGCGCAGAACTGGTCATCACCTTCCGGGGCACAGGCGTAGCCCTCTCGCTCGGCTGCCCGCAGACTGACTGCATCGGCAGCTTCGCCGCCCAGGTGGACGACGGGAACCCCGGCCGCATGGACATGGCGCAGGCCGAAGCTCTGCAACCCGTGAGAGTTGCAGACGGCCTCGCTGATACCCTGCACCGCCTCACCCTGCGCGCAGAAAGTGGCACTGAGGGGTTATCCGCTATCATCGTCGAAGGAAGGTGAGCATGGCCGCGCGACGAGATACGGGCCTGATTTTTCTCCTGCTCCTGCTCGTTCTGGCGGTGGCAGCCGGGCTCCGCTTCTACAACCTCGACGGGCAGAGCCTCTGGTCGGACGAGGGCAACAGCGTCGCGCTGGCCGCGCGGCCCTTCGCCCAGATTGCACGCGATGCGGCCAACGATATCCACCCCCCGCTCTACTACTTCCTGTTGCGCATCTGGACGCGCATCTTTGGCACGACCGAGGTCGCGCTGCGCTCGCTGAGTGCGCTGCTGGGCGTCCTGCTGGTGCTCGCCACCGCGGAGCTGGGCCGGCGTATCTTCAGCCGGGTGACCGGCCTGACCGCGGGCATCCTCGCGGCCGCCGCGCCTTTCCAGGTGTACTACAGCCAGGAAGTGCGCATGTATATCCTCCTCGCGCTCGAGGCTGCGCTGGCGCTCTTGCTTTTCTGGTGGTGGGTGAGCCAGGAAGACCGGCGGCTGCCCGAGGATGCGTCCACTGCCGCAGGACGGCGGTTGCGCTGGCTGCCCTTCTCCGGCCGGTTCATGATTCTGGCATGGGCGGCGGGCCTCTACACGCACTACGCTTTCCCGCTGGTCATCGCGCTCGCCAGCGGTCTGTACGGCCTGTGGCTGATTGTCTCCCGGCGCCGCGGGCTGGTCGGCCAGCGGGTGCTGCGGTGGGCGCTGCTGCTGACCGTGACCGCCGGGTTTTATGCGCCGTGGCTGCCGCAGGCCGTGCGCCAGCTCACCACCTGGCCCGGTGTTGAGGTGACCGCCAGCCTGGGCGAACAGCTCGCCGGATTGTTCGGCACGCTGGCATTCGGCCCGGTCGGACTGCATGGAGAGAACGGTGCCTCCCTGTGGCTGGTCATGGCCCTGGCTGTCATCGGCACATATCCCTGGCCGCTGGTCAATCGCCAGGAGCAGTCCGGCACGCCGCGCATCGACTGGCTGCGCTTCGTGCTGCCGCCCCTGTGGGTGCTGGCGCCGGTCGCCATGATCGTCGTGCTGGGCCTGTACCGCGAGGCGTATCTCAAGTTTCTGCTGATTGCTAGCCCGGCCTTTGCGCTGCTCCTGACGCGCGGGGTCACCGGCCCGGCGGCCTGGCTGCAAGCTCGTGGCTTGCCGGCCAGTGGACCCGCCCAATCCGGTGCAACACCTGCCCAGACGCGCTGGCTGGGCAGCGTGTTGAGCGCCCTATGGGTCCTCGTCGCCCTCGCGCTGATCGGCGGAGTCTCAGGCGCAACGCTTGCCCGCTACTACACCGATCCTACCGTGGCACGCGACGATTATCGCGGGGTCACGCACTTCATCGACGCTACTGCACAGCCGACCGACGCCATCCTCTTGACCGCGCCCGGCCAGCGCGATGTGTTCGGATACTACTACACCGGCGGCCTCCCGGTGTATGCGCTCCCGCGGCAGCGGCCACTCGATCCCGCAGACACGACCGCGGAACTGGCGAAGCTCCTGGGCCATACGAAGGTCTATGCCGTGTACTGGGCCACGGGCGAAGCGGACCCGGAGGGCTTCATCCAGGGCTGGCTGAACAGCCGGGGCTACAAGACGCTGGACCAATGGCACGGCAACATGCGGCTGGCCGTCTATGTCATGCCGGAGCAGCGGCCGCCCGATGAGACCGTTGACGAACTGAACCTCCCGCTCGGCGCTGATATCACGCTGCTGGGCTATCGCGGGTGGAACCTGGCCCCGTCCGCAGGCGAGGTTACCCAGCTCCAGTTGCTCTGGCAGGCAGAGGCAACCCCCGCGCGGCGCTACAAGGTCTTCCTGCAACTGCTGGACCAGCGTGACCAGGTCATTGCACAGCGCGACGCCGAACCCGCAGGCGAGAGCCGGCCCACGGACACCTGGCCGCCTGGTGAAACCGTGGCGGACAACCACGGCCTGCTGATTCCGCCCGGCACGCCTCCGGGCACGTACCGCCGCATCCTGGGCATGTACGATGTCGAGACGATGGAGCGGCTGAAGCTGCCCGACGGCAGCGATTTCGTCGCGCTGCCGCCCATCACCGTGACGCGCAGCCAGGTGGCGCCCCCACTGGCCGCACTGGACATGCAGTATCCGCAGCAGTTCGGCTTCGGCGCGATCTCGCTGCTTGGCCATGACCGATACAAGCGGGGCTTCAGCCATGCGCGCAACGAGCCCCTCCGTCCCGGCGACTTGCTGCACCTGACGTTCTACTGGCAGGCGCACGCTGCGCCGCGCGCGGACTGGTGGTTCGTGCTGACGCTCAGCGACAACAGCGGGCAAAGCGTTGCGACATTGGAAGCGCCGCTGGTCAGCTCGACCTACCTGACGACGTTATGGCAGGAGGGGGACGTGGTGCGCGGGGAGCATGATCTGTTGATCCCGCCCGACTTGCCGCCGGATACCTACCGGCTCAGCCTCAGCCTGTACCCCGACGCCGAGACGGAGGCCGGGAGCGCATATCTGGGGACAGTTCGGGTGGAATGAGTACCAGTAACGAGTAACGAGTAAAGAGTAATGAGTAAGTCAGTGATCACTCGTTACTCGTTACTCGTTACTCTTTACTCGTCACTCATCACCCCCATGAGGAAAACCATGATTCTAACTACGCTTCCCGTCGGGATGCTGGAAGTCAACTGCTATGTGCTCGGCTGCGAGCGCACGCGGCGGGCGGTCGTGATCGATCCGGGTGACGAGGCCCCGGCCATCCTCAGGGTGCTGCAACAGCACGGGTTTGCGCTCGACCGCATCCTGGCGACCCACGCGCACTTCGACCATCTCCTGGGCTGCCGCCCGCTGCAGGAGGCTACCGGCGCACCGTTTTATGTCCACACCGCCGACCGCCCGCTGGTCGCCATGATGCAGCGCACCTGCATGGCTTGGCTGGGCTACGATCCGGGCAAGCCGCCCGCCATCACCGGCGACCTGACCGCGGGCGATGGCGTGCGCGTGGGCGATATCGCGCTGGAGGTGCGCCACACGCCGGGACACTCGCCGGGCGGGGTCACCCTGGTCGAGCACGCCACGCGGCGTGCGTTCACAGGCGATGCATTGTTCGCTGGGTCTGTCGGCCGCGTGGACCTGCCCGGCGGCGACGGCCAGACGCTCATCGCCAGCATCGACGCGCAGATTCTGTCCCTGCCGGATGACTACGTTGTGCTCCCGGGCCACGGGCCGGCGACAACCGTGGGCCAGGAACGCCGGACGAATCCGTACCTGTAGCAGGATAGCATGATGGAACGCCTGGTGCTGCCTGAGACGCTACGCGCCGCGATCGTCAACCACGCGCAGGCGGGCTGGCCGCAGGAGGTCTGCGGGCTGCTGGCAGGCCACGACGACAGCGCGACGGAATGGCATCCGGGGATTAATGTATCGCCTACCCCAGCCGTGACCTATGAGCTGGACGTGGACACCCTGTTCAAACAGGTCGCATTCGAGGAGGCCGGGCTGACCCTGATCGGCATCTACCACTCGCACCCGCAGGGGCCGGAGACGCCTTCTGCAACCGATATCGAGCGGGCCTTTTATCCGGATGCCGTGTACCTCATCTGCAGCCTGGCCGAACGTGATCGACCGGTGTTGCGGGGATTCCGGATCTCGGACGGGCGTATCACAGAGGTGAGCATCGAGTAGGGTTGGGCGAGGCCCATGACCGGAAAGCTCACGCAAAGGCGCAAAGGACGCAAAGGGAAATCATAAAGCAACCTGGCGGTCTTGGCGTCTTTGCGTGAGCATCCACCGTGCCGCGTGGCGGGACCTCACCGGCTGCACAAGACCGCGTGCGTCTGCGACGCATGATACTCATACACCTTGCCCCCGGCTTCGAGCAGGATGCGGTAGCCGGGCGTGATGACCTGCGCATACATGCGGCCTCGCTGTGCGCAGCCCAGGCTGGCATCCGGCCAGTCGATCGCCTCGACACTCTTCACCGCAATCTGCCCTTCCCCGATCTTCAGCCGCGCGGCCAGGTCCGCCAATGCGGACGCCACGGCCGGCTGACGCTGGCCGGTGGACGGCGCGCCGTCCGGCGGCATGGCCGTGTGCTTCGGCATCCCGCCCTTCGGCAGATCGCGCGTCCGCGGCAGGCCCGCGCCCGTCACGAAGATCGGAGCACGGCCGCCAGGAAAGTCGGCAGGGAAGCATGGAACCAGCCGCGCATTGTCGGCCCGGTAGATGTACTCCTGCCCGCCGGCGGAGAGCACGATTTCCGTTCCCATCACGATGCCCTGGCTTGCCGGCGCGTCCGTCTCCGTGCAGCCGAGCGAACCGGCGGGCATCTCCGTCTCCTCCGCCGCCAGCACCACTACCGCCCCTTCTGCCACACTCAGCCGCCGCGCGAGGTCGGCGCGGGCGACATTCGTCAGGAGCAACACGGCCGGGTCGGTAGAGAGCGGCGTAGCCGGCGTCTCCGCGGCGGGCGTCGCGGTTGGCGGCAGGGACGGGGTTGGCTCCGGCGTCTCGGTTGGCGGCACTACTGATGGAGTGGCCCGCTCATCCTCGGGTGTTGGGCTAACAGGCTCAGGTGTCGATGTCACCGCAACCTCCGGCGTCGCTACGGGCGCGGATGTTGGCGCAGCCACACAGCCGCCCAGCGCCAGCACGGCGATGGCTGTCACGGGCAACAGCAGGCGGCCAGCCCGCAGATAGTCGAACATTTTCCTCAATACATCCTCCCCGGCGCTGCGCCCTGGACGCATGCCATACCTGGCAGACGCTCCGGCCGGGCGGGAGGTTCCGCGGGCGACCAGCCTGCCCCGCTGCTACTGCATCAGGGCGGTAATCAGGATGCGGCGCAGGAAATCCAGCCCGAACAGGGCGATGATCGGCGTGATGTCCAGCCCGCCGAGGCTCGGGATGACCCGGCGCAGCGGGTTGAGGATGATGCCGGTGATGTTCTTCACCACCCGCAGCAAATCATAGACGAATGCAGGCAGGTTCAGGCGCATGACCAGGAGCCAGCTTCCGATGACCTCGATGAGAATCATCAGGCTGAAAAACTCGATGACCAGGGTGATGACCGTGACAAGTGCGTAGTTCATTTCTCCGCCAGTTCTCCAAGAGCTTTCGAGCGTTGGTACGCGGCCCAGACGGCGCGCGAGATGACAGTGCGCAGGCCGCCCTTTTCCAGTTGGTAGAGCGCCTCCGCGGTCGTGCCTCCGGGCGAGGTCACCCGGTTGCGCAATTCGACGGGATGCACGCTGGTCTCCCGCGCAATGGCGACGGAGCCTTCGATGGTCTGGTAGACCAGCTCCTGCGCCACGCGGCGGCTGAACCCCATGTGCACCCCGGCATCGATCAGTGCTTCCATGAACAGGAAGACATAGGCCGGGCCGGTGCCGCTGAGCGCGGTCGCGCGGTCCAGGTCGCCCTCGTCATTGACGTTGATCTCGCGGCCCAGCGCGCTCAGGATGGCCTGCGCCTGCCGGCGGCCCAGTTCATCCACCTCCGGCGTGGCCGTCCAGACGGTGATGCCCTTGCCCACCTGGCCCGGCGTGTTGGGCATGGCGCGGACAACCTTCGCGATGTTGAGCTCGCGGCGAAGCACGCTGATGGGCGTGCCCGCGACGATGCTGATGAGCAGGTCGTCTTGCTCCATCTCAGGGCAGATTTCCGGCAGCACCTTCGATACGGTCTGCGGCTTGACGCTCAGTACGATGATGTGACCGTTGCGCGCCGCGGCGCAGTTGTCCGTGACCGCGTGGATGCTGTAACGCCCGCGCAGTTCCTCGGCACGCTCCACCCGCGGGCCGCTTGCCATGATGGACTCAGGCTCGATGAGTTTCTCGGCCAAGATGCCCTTGATCATGGCTTCGGCCATCGCGCCGGAACCAATAAACGACAGCGTAGTATTGAGCAGCATACGCTTCCTTGCTTACTCCTATTGCTGACTGACCGCTGGGCTCGGTGGGAGACCGGCCCCAGCAGCTAACAGAGAGTTACTCCAATGGTCGCTCGCCAAAAAGCGCGCGGCCGATACGCACCAGCGTCGCGCCTTCCTCGATCGCGACCTCGAAATCATCCGTCATGCCCATGGACAGGTGGCGCCAATCGATGACCGGATAGCGCCGCGCCAGCTCGGCGCGCAGTTGCGCCAGGCTGCGAAACGTGGGCCGGGCCAGCTCCGGGTCAGCCACAAGCGGCGCCATCGTCATCAGCCCTTCGATGCGCAGGCCGGGCAGCGCGGTGATAGCCTCCACCGCCGCGGGCAGCTCCGCCGGGTGGAAGCCGTACTTGCTCGCCTCGCCGGCCACGTTGACCTCCAGCAGCACGGGCAACTCCACCCCTTCTCCGACGCTGCGCGCTAGCCGGGTCGCCAGCTTTACGCTGTCCACCGAATGCACGAGCGCGGCCCAGGGCAGCACGTCCGCGGCCTTGCGGCTCTGCACGTGGCCGATCATGTGCCAGACCGGGGGCGGCGCAGGCGCCAGGCGGGCCTGGACCTCGGCAGACTTTGGGCCGGCCTCCTCGACCCGGTTCTCCCCGAACAGCCGGAGTCCCGCCGCATAGGCGGCGAGGATGACCTCTCCCGGCTGCGTCTTGCTGACCGCAACGAGGGTCACGTCCGCATCGTCGCGGCCCGCGCGCGCCGCAGCAGCAGCGATGCGCTCCCGCACGCGTTCGATGTTGCCGCGTAGCATGGACTCCATCACTTCAGCGTCCATTCTGGCGCAGCGCCAGCAGCGCGCCGAAGTGACCCGTCCGCCCGCGCTGGCCCCGGTAGGAGAAGAACTCCTCCTGGTGGCAGGACGTACACAGATCTGCCGTCTCGATCTGCCGGACGCCCGCGTCGCGCAGCAGCGTCCGGTTGGCGGCCCACAGGTCGAAATGGTGCCGCCCGCTGCCCTGCCGCGGGAGCAGCGCGGCGGGCCGGACGAAGGCTGCGCTCACAGCGTCCACCACATCCTCGCCCACCTCGTAGCAGCACGGCCCGATGCTCGGTCCGATGGCGGCGACAAGGTCCGCAGGGCGACTGCCGAACTGCGCGACCAACTCGCCCACCGCGACCGCGGCTGCGGCCTGCACCGTCCCGCGCCACCCACTGTGTATGACTGCGGCCGCACGCTGCACCGGGTCGTAGAGCAGGATGGGCGTGCAGTCGGCATAGCGCAGCAGCATGGGCACGTCCGCATCGCCGGTCACCAGCGTATCGATCCCCGCGAACACTTGCCCCCGGTCGCGGGCATGGACCCGCTGCGCATTAGCAGTGTGGCGCTGGTTCGGGCTGACCAGGTCGCCCCGCGCGAAGCCGAACGCCGCGCTCACCCGCCGCAGGTTCTCCTCGACCGCCTCCGGCGCATCGCCGGTGCCCTTGGTTAGGTTCAGGCTGGCCCACGGCCCCTCGCTGACGCCGCCATGCCGCGTCGTGATGCCGTGGACGACCTCCGGGAAGGCGTCCAGGGAGGCAAAGGTATAGTAGGCCAGCCCGTTATCTTGATGTCGTATCACGCAATCCCCTTATGTCAAATCCACAGGCACAACTGCACGGCACACGCCGCACGCCAGGCATTCTTCGTGGCCCGGCGGGCAGCGGTGGCCCGGTCGCTCCTGTGCGGCCAGCCGCGCCTCATAGCGATAGAAGCTCGGCGTCACGCCGGACTCGACCACATCCCAGGGCTGGGGCTGGTCCGCGTCGCGCGGGCCGAGAAACTCAGCGACGGGCAGGCCGTTTTCACTCATGGCCGCCCAGAAGCCCCGCACGGTCACGCGCTCCGTGTTCCACAGCACCTGCGCCAGCCGCCTGTCGCCCCGCGCCAGCACGCCCTGCACTTCGGCCCATTCCGGCGGATCCGCATCCACGGTCACGCCATGCGGCGCCAGCGCCTTCTTAAGGGTCCGCTGCCGGGCGGCCACGGTCTTCGCAGGCGCCATCGGCATATATTGGAAAGGCGTGTGGGCCTTCGGCACGAAGGGCGTCGCGTTGATGGCGACGTTGCGGCGAAACAGCTTGCGCGCCTTGAGCGTCAGGTCCACGATGCCCTGAATGTCGTCGTCCGTCTCCGTGGGATGGCCGAGCATGAAATACATCTTGAGCTGCGGGAAGTTGAGCGTCTGTGCCAGCTCCACCGCGGCCAGCAGGTCATCCTCGCACTGCGTCTTGCCGATGACCCGGCGCAGACGTTCGGTGCCCGCCTCCGGCGCGATCGTCAACGTCTGTGCGCCGCTCGCAGCCAACGCGCGCACCAGCGGCACGCTGATGGGATCGGTGCGCATCGAGCTCACGCTGATGCGTGCGCCCAGCTCATGCAGCGCGACCGCCAGCTCGTCGATCTGCGAGTGGTCCGACACGGCTGCCGAGACGAGGCCGATGCCCGGCGGCTGCGTACCCGCGGGTCCGCCGTGTGCGAACACGGGCAACTGGCGGGCCAGCCCCTCCCGCGCCCACTCCAGGATGCGTGCGAGGGGCTGCTCGCGCGGGGGCCGGTACACATAGCCGGCCAGACAGAACCGGCAGCCCCGCCCGCAGCCACGCGCAATCTCGATGAGATGCCGGTTCGGGAATTCCGAGTCGGGCGTGTACAGGCAGGAAACCGGCTGCAAGTGCGCCATGTCCTGCACCCAGAGCCGCGCGACCCTGTCACCCGACCCGCCGCCCACGGTCGCGGGCAGGTAGATGCCCGGCAGCGCAGCCAGCGCGGCCAACTGCGCCTCGCGCTCTGCGCCGGCGTGCTCCACCAGTAGGTCCGTCAGCCGGGGGAGCACCTCCTCCGCTTCACCGATCACCACGGCGTCGAAGAACGGCGCCAGCGGCTCCGGGTTCATGCTGAGCGCGGGCCCGCCCGCAATGAGCAGGGGTCGGTCGCCCTCGTCCGTGAAGACCGCGCCCGCCGGGCCCGACCTCATCCCCGTGAACACCCCCGCGTGGCGCAGCATTGCGGCCACGTGGAAGTAGTCCATCTCGAACGAGACGGTGAAGGCCCAGACATCGAACTCGGTGACGGGCAGGCCCGATTCCAACGACACCAGCGGCAGCCCGGCTGCCAGCGCCTGTTCATCCCAGAAGACGCGCTCGCACACCACATCGGGCCGCGCGTTCCACATCCGATAGAGGATCTGCAACGCGAGGCTCGACATGCCGACGCTGTAGCGGTTCGGATAGGTGAGCGCAACCCGGAGCTTGCCGCCGTGATCCTTGCGAACGGTGCCCGTCTCCCGGCTCAGGACCGCCTTCGCGGCCGCGATCTGTTTCCACTGTGCCATGTCAGCGATTCTACTGCAACCGGTAGGTCCACGTCTGCAATTTGGCGACCCATTCCGCCGGAATCACATCCCAGCCGTGCAACGCAGTCACCACGACAGCCGCCGCCTCGCGACCCGCATACCACACGCGCAGCGGCAGGAAGATGCGCGCAGTCTCCGTGGACGTGGGGCTGGTCACGGCGTCGACGCCGGCGCGCGCGAACAGCCAGCGCGCCCGGAACAGGTGCAGTGGGTGGCTGACCAGGATGGCCGTCCGCCAGCCGCGTGCCGCCATTAACTGCGCGGTCGCCTGCGCATCTTCGACCGTGTTCGAGCTGCCGTCTGCCAGGAAGACCAGACTGTCGGGCACACCCAGTTCCACCGCGAAGCGCTTGCACACGCTCGCAGCCGACAGCGGCTCATCCTTGAAGCCGCCCGTACAGACGATGTGGGGCGCGTAGCCGGCCTGCCAGAGGTCCACGCCGCGATAGGTGCGGCTCGTCAGGTCGGAGCCGGGGCGACCGTCCGCTTCCACGCGCGCGCCCAGGACCACGATCACATCCGCCGGTCGTGCGTGATCCTGCCGGCCGAGCCGGTCCACCTGTAAAACCAGGGAGGTAAAGCCCATCAATGCAAGGAGACAGAGCACAGCCAGCACGCGCAACGTTCGGCGCAGAAATGATCGCATACGATCATTATATCACGGGACAACTGAGAGCAACTTCTTGGCGCAATATCTGTTTAAGTAATAGAATATAGACTCTCATACTGTACTGTGCAAAGGACTGAGCGTTATGGACCAATCTTCAGAGACGAAGCCGTCGGCGTCGACGGAGTCGGCATCGACAACCGCATTTTTCGACCGGCCGGGTGTGCAGGTCGAGTCACTTCCCATCGGACAGGGCGTGCCGCTGGGCATCGAGAGCGTATCGAACACCGACCTCGGGCTGGGCGGCGCTTACGGCACATGGGGCGCCTGCTTCGACAATGCCTCACTGCCGGATGTGATTCAAACCCGGCTGGGCCTGCCGCTGGGCGATAACGTGCTCAACCTCTCGGAGTTGGGCTTCGTCTGCCGCCATCACGTGCCCGACTTGACCGAAGAACAACATGTCGAGCTGGAGGTGGAAGTCGGTGCGCGCTTCCTGAGGGAGGCGGCTCGCGCGAGCGGCTGGGATCCTTCAGAGGTGGATGCAGTGCTCATCGGCATCACTGTGCCGGCCGCACCCGATTATGTCGAACGCATCGCGCGGCGCGCGGGCGTCCCCGAAGAGGCGCTCAAGGTCTCGATCCACAAGGCATGCGACGGCTCGGTGGCCGGACTCAACCTGGCGCTCAATCCGGAGCTGCACGTGGGTGAAGGCGTCGCGGGCAACCTGGCGCAGACCCTGATAGGCAAGAAGGTGCTCGTCGGCGGTATCGAGGGACTGAGCCGGGTCATGTGGCACACGCAGGACCGGCAGGCGCTTCAGTTGTTCGGCAACGGCGCGGGCGTCATCGGCCTGATCCCCGGCGAGACCATGCAATTCCTGGCCGGCGAATCCCAGGAAGTGTATGACGAGGATGGCGTGCTGCAGGTGCGTATGGCTTACCCGCACTCGGGTCGCCGGGTCGAGGGACAGTCGCTCATCGAAGTGGCGCAGACGGGCATGCACAGTCTCCGCATTGCCGGGCTGATGCACGAGCCGGATAACAGGTCGGACGCCGTGGTCATGGCCGGGCCGATGGGCATGGTCAAGCTGTTCGTCCGCAGCGGCGTCTCCACCGTGCGCAGCGCTTACGCTGCATACCGCAACCGCATGGCGCAGCTCTCCATGCCGGGCAAGGACATCGCGGTGTCGTTCGTCCATCACGCGAACTACAAAATCAACCAGCTCAAGGCCAAGCAACTCGAGAAAGAGGGCATCCGCATCCCCATGCCGTGGCTGTTGAGCGAGTTCGGCAATGTCAGCGCCGCTTCGACCATGATTGCCTTCCTGCGCCGGCTGAAGACCCTGAAGCCGGGCGATCACGTCCTGTTTGACGGGTTCGGCGCGGGCACTTACTATGATGTCGTTGCAGTGGAGTTGGGCCGGCGCCGCTGAGCGATCACGGAATACGGGCCTGTGCGGGGCGGCTGGCCTGCGGGAAAGCCGCCCCGTTTGCTTGTTTTGGAGACAGCGGCAATCGGCCGTCGTGTTGGAACCTCGCTCACGCGGCCTGCGTCATGGATCGTAGTAGTATGACAGGGATCAATCATCACCAACATGAGGAGTTATCATGCAACGTATGAATCGAGCCGGCCTGCTGGCATTCGTGATGCTGGCCCTACTGGTCAGCGCGTGTGGTTCCCGGAATGCAGAGACCGAGACCCAGCCAACCGCCGAAGCAACTGCGATCACAGCCGTGCCTACAACGGCCACCGACGCCGAAAGCCCACTGCCGCTGCCGACGTCAGCGACCGATGCACAGAGCCCGCTGCCGCCGCCAACCGCGGCCGTCACGCCCACGCCGACTGTACCCGTGTTCGAGATGGAAGCCTTCCGCGACGAGGTCGCAGGATTCGAAATCGACCATCCCGTCGGCTGGACCATCCTGGATCCGGCCGCCGAGGTCAAGGCGAACGCATTCATCTACAGCGTGACGCTGCAATCGTGGCCGCCGGAGGAGCCGGGCACGCAGGGCATCCCCGAAGGCGGCAGCAAGATGGACATCAGCATCACCAAGGACGGCGCGGCGACCGTGGAAGCTGCGCTGGAGACCTATCGCCAGAGCCAGGCCCAGGCGGAGATGCCCGTCGAGGTCATATCGGAAGAGACGCTGGAGCTCGCCAGCGGGCTCACAGGCGCGCGCTTCGAGCTGAAGACGGCGCAGGGCGAGACCAACCACACCTTCGTGACCAGCCTCAACGGGCATCTACTTATCCTGAGCGGCATGGGGGATGTGGCGGTGTTCGATGCGATGGTCGCGACGCTGCGCCCCGCGCCGGCGGAATGAGCGCGCCGCTGCGCCAGGAATGCCAGTGTAGTCGGAGTCTAGGCTACAGCCGGTTAGGCAGACTGTGTGCGTACACACCCAAACCGGCTGAAGCCTCGACTCCATCTTCGCCCTGACGTCATATTGTGAACTCATAGCCGCTTGTAGGCGTCCTTGACGGCCGGCCCCGCCTACCGCATAATGCACGCAACGCAAACGAGGAGGCAACGATGACTCTGGACAGCCTGTTCAATGTGTTGAGCGGGAACCGGCAGGCGGACGATGCAGAACGGCCTGACACGAATTCGCTGGGAGCACTGCTGGGCGGCGGGAGCGGGGGCCTGGACCTCGGCGGCTTGCTCGGCGGACTCCTCCGCGGTAATCAGGAAGCAGTCGAGGATCGTGAGGCCAGCGGCTTTGCCGAACTGGGCCTTTCGCCTGCCGTCCTGCAGGCAGGGCTGGCGCTGGTGTTGGGCCGGTTGAAGGCCGGAGACAGCGCAGCATCCGGCGGCCTGGACCTCGGTGCCCTGCTCCAGCGGGCCGGAGAAGAGGACGCAGCGGACGAGGAAGCAGTGGCTGCTACGGGGCTGCCGCAGCAGCTCGCGGCCATGGCGGGCATTGACCTGGGCGATGCGCTGAAGGCCATCCAGACCATCCTGGCCCTGCTGGCGGGCAAGAAGACCACCACCCGCAAGCGCTCCACGACGAGCAAGAGCAAGGCCAAGACCACCCGTAAGAGCACAACGCGTAAGAAGGCCACTACCTCCAAGGCGACGACAAGCAAGGCGCGCAAGACCAAGGAGTCCGCTGCATCCGGCGCCAAACGCAGCACGACCAAGCGTGCCACGACGAAGAAGGATGCTGACGATACCGACAAGCCGAAGCGGGCCAGCACCTCGCGCGCCAAGTCCAAGACGACCTCCAAGGCCAAGACTGCGAAATCTACGACCAAGCGCAGTTCGACCAAACGCACCACCAAGAAGAAGTCCCTGGGGGAGACGCTGGCGCTGCCCGCCGATATGGTGGACGTGCTGAAGAAGCCGGCTGGCGAGTAGAGCCTGGGAATGCAGGGGAGGTCAAAAAACGCATTGACTTTTCGCCCCAGTGAGCATACAATTCAGGTGCCCATATCCGGCAGCCCGTTGGAGCGCTCACACTGCACTGGCCGGCAGCGCTGCCCACCCTTACCGTGCAGCCCCCGTTGAGCCGCCCCGCGTGCTACACGACAGACGGAAAGGAGCCATAGTCTATGCAACTCAGCATCACCGGCAAGAACCTCGAAATCAACGACAACCTCCGCAAGTACGTTGAGAAAAAGATTGGCCGGTTGGATCGCTACCTGCCCAACATCATCGATGGGCGTGTCGAGCTTACCGTGGAGGAAGGTGCGCGGGCTGCCGAAGACCGCCAGATCGCGCAGGTAACGCTTCGCACGAAAAATGCCATTCTGCGGGCAGAAGAAGCCTCGGGCGACATGTTCGCCTCAGTGGATGCCGTCTTCGAGAAGATGCAGCGCCAGGCCGACCGCTACAAAGGCAAGCGATGGGCAAAACGTGCCGAAACGCCAGTCGTCGAGCCGGCGGGTCTGGAGCCTCTGGAAGAGGAAGCCGCAGAGGGCGAGGAAGAAGAGCATCTTGCCATTGCCCGCGTCAAACGCTTCCGCATGACACCGATGGACGAGGTCGAAGCGATCGAGCAGATGGAATTGCTGGGGCATGACTTTTACGTCTTCTATAACGTGAACGCCAACCAGATCAACGTCCTGTACCGCCGCAAGACGGGCGACTACGGGCTGATTCAGCCTGAACTGGCATAACGAGCCGTCCACGCCGGACGGAGGATGGAAGCCCTGCTCCCGTCCTTCGTCCGGCGTGCAACATACACCACCATGAAAACCATCCTCTTTGTCTGCACGGCCAATATCTGCCGCTCACCGATGGCTGCCGCCATCATGCGCCAGCGCATCGCGCAGATGGGCCTGGCGGACCAGGTGCGGGTCATTTCCGCCGGCGTCTGGGCGGAAGGCGATCAGAGCGCGAGCGCGAACGCGATCACCACCCTGCGCCAGCGCGGCATCGAACTGGCGTCTCACCGCTCCCAACTGCTGACACCCGAACTGCTGGCCGAGGCCGCGATCATCCTCGTGATGGAAGAAAGCCACCGCCGCTCGATCTTCTACGCGGCGTCGCAGCATCTCGCCAAAGTCTACCTCCTGACCGAAATGGCCGGCCGTCATGAAGATGTCGATGACCCATACGGCGGGCCGTTGACACTGTACGGGCGCACGGCAGACCTCCTAGAATCCCTCATCGACACGGGGCTCCCTGCCATCCTCAAGCGCATCGGCGTCGCGCTTTGAGTTTCGCGCCGCGCGCGTTAGAATAGTTGCAGTACTGACAGCTTTACTGGCCGTTCTTTCGCCAGTCTGCGAGATGGGGGAGGCACCGATGTTGAAAATCGCGTTACGATTAAGGGGTGGGTTCGGTTGGAAGCCGCGGCTTGCCATATTCGGGGCGGTGCTGCTGCTGGCAGCCTTGCCCGCGGCCGCCGATTGGGTGACGATCAGCACGACCGATGGACTGGTCGACCCGAATTGGCCTGCTCCGCTATATGCCACCGATTGCACCAATGCGAACATCGTGGATCATATGGAAATCCGGAACGCGTGGATCGTCAACGACGGCACGGAGATCGCCTTCCGCATCGAAACCTGCAACACCACCACCTCCTACCAAAACATCCGCATGGTCGCGGGGCTGGACTGCAATCACGATGGTGATTTCGTTGATGTGGACCCAGGAGGGGATCGCAGGATCGTCCAGATTATCCCATATGCCTCCATTCAGGACGAGGTCGAGGTGTACGACGGGGGGACCTACCTCATCTATGAGTTGGCCGGCCATTCAGAGCGTATCGGCGCCAACTTCGAGTGGCGGTTGCCTCTGTCGTACCTGGAGCCCGCCTGTCGGGGCAGTTTAGACCGGGGCGACCCCGTTAACTGGCTCGGCATCGGGCTGGCAACAGTGCAAATGGGGTTTCCCTCTCCCACCATCGTAGATCAGACCCCGTATCAACAGTGGTACATCCCGCTGGATTACGGTGATGCCATCCACATAGATCCTACAGATTGTACGGGCTATCCCACCCGGCTGAACTGCAACGCAGCGCGGCACGGCCTGGACTCGACACTGCTGCTCGGCGCGCTTGCAGACCCGGATCCGGGCAATCTGCAGGACGCGGATGCCACCGCCGACGACCTCAACAACGAGGCGGACGAGGACGGTGTCATCCCCTCCCTCGGCGTCGACTGGACAGCCGGCGGCTCCGGCTCCCTCGACATCACCGCGAGCGATAACGGTTACGTCAACTGCTGGGTGGACTGGGCGCTCAACGGCAACTGGGCGGATGCGGGCGAGCACGTCATCAACGACACGGCTGTTGTGACTGGAACCAATACGCTGACGTTCACAGTGCCGGCAGTAACCTTCCCGAACAACTTCACGGCGCGCTGTCGCCTTGCGCCCGCGGCGGGCCAGGCCAACAGCGTAACTGGCGCGGTCGAGTTCGGTGAGGTCGAGGACTACGTCTGGGCGTTCGGCGCGGCGGGCAATCGGCCCGTGCCGCTAACCCTCGACATCAGCCTGCCGGTCACCGATACGGTGCAGTTGGACTGGGCGCCCACGCCATCGAACGAGAGCTACCTCATCCTGCGCAGCACGCTGCCCTACTTCCAGCCGGGCGACGGCGGCGTGACGAGCGTGCCCGACGATGCTGCGCCCTATGATGATCCCGGCGTGGCCGGCAACCCGCTGGCCCCGGCGACCTTGTTCTATGCCGCGCAGGGACAGGTGACAACCAGCACACCAGATCTGGTGTCCGGGCTGTCCAACCGGGTGGGGCTGTTCGAATTCAGCCTGGTGCCGGGGACTTTGCCGTAAGCGCGAGGGGAGCCGGGGAGCATCCTGAGCGGAGCACGGCATCAATCTGCCGTGAGTAGTCGAAGGATCGGCCCAGCGGAGCATCCTTCGACTGCGTGCGTCTCCGACGCCCTCCGCTCAGGATGCTCCGCTGGGCTCAACGCTTCAGCAGATGCCAGTGGGGCATGAAGCCGTAGTAGTAACCCAGGAGCACGGCCAGCTTGAGGCCGAGCCAGCCATCACGATAACCCTCCAGCGTGACATAGCGCCGCCAGAACTCGCGCCAGGGATAGCGGATGAACTTGTGCGGCCACGGCTTGATGCCCCGCTGGCGCAGCGCCTGGCCTTCCAGCCGGGCATAGCGACGCTGTTTGGCATGGAACTGCGCCCACGTATCGTAGTTGTAGTGGATCATCACGTTTTCGAGATGCCCCGCCGGCCCGTCGAGCAGCACGACCTCGTGGACGGGCCGCGCCGGATCGTAACGCGCATGGCCGCGACGCAACAGCCGCAACTGGTAATCCGGGTAGAAGCCGCCGTGCCGCACGCGCCGGCCCGCGATGTAGTTGTGCCGCGGCACCCACCATCCCACTTCCGGCCGCTCCACAATCACCCGGCGCACCTCCGCGGCCAGCTCCGGCGGGATGCGCTCATCGGCATCCACGAAGAAGACCCACTCCGTGTCAACCGCGTCGAGCGCAGCATTGCGTTGGCTGGCAAAGTTGTCGAAAGGCCGCTGCATTACTTCGGCGCCCGCTGCCTGCGCGATCTCGACTGTGCCGTCGGTGCTGTACGAATCGGATACGACGACGCGATCGGCGAAGCCCAGCATCGCGAGGCAGTCACCGATGTGGCGCCCCTCGTTCTTCGTCAGAATCACGACTGCCAGTTGCACCGCCGGGCCGTCTGCTGTATCCCCCATGTCAGGAACCTTTCGCAAAGAGCTGCACTACAGTCTCAACGGCAGCAAGCCGCGCGGCCAGCTCCTCACCTGTGATTTGCCCCTGCTGCGCCGCAGCCCGCGCGCGGCGCGCCTCCGCCGCCATGCCGAGCCGGATAATCCACCCTGCCGCCACGCGATGCAGCGGGCCATAGAACCGGCTATACAGCCGATGTCGGCTGCGCCACAGGTTGAGGAACGACGCCGTACGGAACTGCCGCGTGCTCGCGCCGCCGTGATGGATGACCCGTGCGGCCGGGACGCAGTAGAAGGGCCAGCCCGCGCGTTGGATGCGCCAGCACCAGTCCACTTCCTCTGCATACATGAAGTAGCCCTCGTCCAGCAGCCCCGCGGCCTCGACCGCCTCCCGGCGGAGCATCAGCGCGGCGCCCAGGGCAAAGTCAATCGGGAACGGTGGGCCCGCCGTGTACAGTTGCCGGTCATAACGCCCGTTGAACCGGGATTCGAGCAGCCGCCGCGGCCGCGGCATGAAGAAATCGAACCACAGTTGCAGGAGGCCGGGGAAGCGGAATGCGCCGTGCTGGAAGCGGCCGTCGGGGTACTGGAGCTGTGCGCCCGCGCCGCCGACATCGGGATGGGATAGCAGGAAACGCGCCATGCGGCCGATGGCATCGCCCAGTGGCTCGGCGTCCGGGTTGAGCAGGAGGACCAGGTCGGGGGGAGGGCCGCCCCTTCGACTGCAGTCGGCCCAAACTGCGGGCCGCCCTCCGCTCAGGGTGCTTTGTTGCATTTCATCCTGAGCGGGTGTACGTCGCTGCGCGACGCCCGCAGTCGAAGGATGCGATTGGTCCTCAAATCCGAGACTGCGCAGGGCCAGGTTATTGCCGCCGGCAAAGCCGAGGTTATCCTGCCGCGCCAGCAACGTCGCCGCGGGGAACTCGCGGGCGACCATCTCTGCGCTGCCGTCGGCGGAGGCGTTGTCCACGACGATGACCGTCGCGGCCAGCTCAGGCGAGAGGGCGAGGCTGGCGTACGTTGCGCGCAGGCACGCGGCCAGCAGCTCCCGCACGTTGTAGCTGACGACGATGACGGCGAGCGACGGCATCGCTGTAAGCGACGGCATCGCTATATGCGAAGGCATCGCTATATGCGACGGCATCGCTGCAAGCGACGGCATCAGGGCACGCCCACCTGGACGCTCACCCGGTCGACGTTGGTGTTTGCGACTTCCACAAACTCGTGGATCAGGCCGCCCCACCAGAACTGCGTGCCGACGGGCGGCGCCTGATCCATCTGGATGCAACCTGTGACCTGCCCGCGCTTGCCCGGCAGCAGGTAATACTGGGACACACCGTCGAGGACGCGCTCTTCCAGGTCCTCGCGCCGGCCAATCGCATACCGGAAGGGGAAGTCCACTCCGGTCGTGTCGAAGTTGATGCCGAAGCGCCACACGCCGGCCTGCTGCGACCAGGATAGTTCGTTCTCGCGCGCGGCCAGCGTGTTGTAGTTCTCGGTGAACTTGTAGGTCTGCCCCGGCCACGGCCCGGCCGTACGAATGGGAACCGGCCCGTCGTTCTGGATGGTGGCCGTGAAGCAGAAGGTCTCGTTGAGCAGCACGCCGATCTCCCGCGCACTTTCGCCGCCCCAGTCGATCTCGCCTTCCACGATGTTAGCGCGCGGCTTGCCGCCCTCCCGGATGGTCAGCGTGGATGACACGACGACCCGGTTGCCCACCCGGTCCGACACCTCGCCATAGACGACGTAGTCGCCGTCGGGCGGCGGCTCCGCGCCCAGGTCTACGCCGCCGTCATAGTCATAGCCGTGATAGCCCTCCCGGCCCGGCTCGACGCGCGAGGCGGTTGGATTCTCCGCGATGGGAAAACGCAGCGGACGGCCCGTGGCCGGCTGCTCCGCCGGCGTCAGGTAGACCGATACCTCTTCCGCGTCCTTGGTCAGGTAGTAGGAAACCGCAACGCGGTCGTGGATGCCGTCCTGGTTGGGCGTAAAGTCCTGGGGAATCACAGTGAAGTTGTGCAGTTCGGGCAGCTGCGTGTCCGCGCCGGCCAGCGTGATCCGGCCCTCGACCTTCTGGGGGTGGCCGCCCGGCTCGACGGCCTCGATCGTCCAGGTGTACGCGCCGTCGGGCAGCACCTGGCTTTCCACGAGCATGACCCCGCCTGCGGTATCACGCACCTCCGGCGTGTTGTTGACCCCGCCCCAGTACACCGTGTAGCGTCCTGGCGACCGCCGCTCGTTCTCCCGGAAGTAGAAGCGCTGGCCCGCATCATTTGTGAAGTAGATGGAGACATGGGCCAGCCGGCCAATCCGGTACTTGATGAGCGTCACGTCCCGGTCGCCATCCGCGTTAGGCGAGATGTCGGTGGGTGTGACCGAGACTTCCGAGAGCAGCGGGCGGAGCGCACAGCCGCTCAACAGGAGCAGCGCGGCCGCGAGGAACACGAAAGCACGACGGGTAGCTACCCGCATGAAAGACCTCCATTTTGATGGTGCCGATCCAGTGTAACGGATGCGGCTCATTGCGTCAAAACAATCGGGCCGAGCCGCACGCGCTTGCCCGCCGGGTTGTCCGCCACATCGCGGATATCCAGCCCGGACGGGTCCACGCGGTCATACACCGCGACCGTCACATAGACGGGGCCGTCCTGCCCGACCGGCAGCGGCAGCGGCACGCCGCCAAACAACGCCTGGCCCACCTGCCAGCGGTTCGTTGGATAGTCGTAGCCCGCGGGACGCCCGTCCCAGCGGCCCAGCTCCTGCCCGGCCGCATCCTCCACGACGAGCGAAAGCTGGTAATCCTCGGTCAGCGTGTTCAGCACGCGCCAGTAGAGCGTCAGCGTCGCGCCCTGCTCGCCAACCTGTGGATCGTCCCAGCCGAGAAGGGCCAGCTTGTGGTCGAAGTTCGCACCATCGGCGTGCTGCGGCTGCGGCTCCGCCGGGAAGGTCGCAGCAGGGTCGAGCTGCCAGCGGCGCAAGCCCAGGTGCCAGAACCGGCGGTCGACCGGCCGCTCCTGCCCGGCCCGGTCCAGGAAATAGGGCACGAAGCCCGCGGGGTCGACCACTTCCGCCTGCCACTGCACGAGCCATGCACCGGATTTGCCTGCCAGCCCCTCTGCCAGCGCTGCGCCGGTCTGGAATCCCAGGACCGCCTGCACATCCAGGATCGCGATGTCGGGCAGGCGCACCGCCGGAATGTCGGGGGCATAGTAGCGCCACGCGGGATACGCGTGGCCCGAGACCAGCAGGACCGCCTCGTCGGGCTCACGTTCCGCGGCCACGTGCGCGGCCAGCTCGCGCCACTGGGCCTTCGTGAACGCCGGATCGGTAAACCAGTTGCGCAGCCCGATGGCCGACACGACCACCAGTGCGACCAGGAGCGTGCCTGCGGCCGGCCGCGCTCCCGCGCGACGCCCTGTGCCGGCAAACGGCGCACTTATCAGCGCCGCGATGCCGCCCGCCAACAGCAGCAGATACGCGGGCGAGACGAGCATCAGGTAGCGCGGGTTGAACTTCGGGCTGCGCGAGGCCAGTAGCAGCACGGCCACGACCGGCAGCAGCAGGACAGTCAGCAGGGCCAGGACGGACGACGGCCCGCGCTGGCCGGCGCGGCGCGCGGTCCATTCCTGCCGGAGCAGCGCCGCGACCGCGATGAGGGCTGCCAGGCCGAACCAGGGCAGCAGCCGCAGCCCGTCCGGTTCGAGCATGGTCTCCGGCGCGCCGGTTGTGAAGCTCAACGCCACGTGGCGCAGCGCCTCCCCCAGCTTCAGCGCGCCCTGCCAGTAGGAGCGGTCCTGCTGGTAGCGGCCCAGCATGGCCGGCAGCCACGGCAGATAGAGCAGTGCGATCGCCGCAAACGCCAGCAGGCCGGGAACGAAGGCATCCTGAGCGGAGGCCACCGGCCGAGCAAGGCTTGGCTGAGGCGGACGCGGTCGAAGGAGCCCTCCGGTCCTGTCGCCCCTTCGACTGCGGCCGGCCAGACTCCGTCTGGCCGGCCGCCGCTCAGGGTGCTCGGCTGTTGTCGCCACATCCGAACGCACCCGGTCCCTCGTCGCGACTGTCGCGACCAGCCAGCACAGCGCCAACGCCAGTAGCAGGAATGCGCCGAAATAGTGCGTGTAGAGCAGCGCAGTCCCGGCCAGCACGAACGCCGACCAGCGTCGCCACGATCTGCTAAGGCCCATCAGCGTATACCCGACCAGCAGCGCCAGCGCGACCAGCAGGGTGTACATGCGCGCTTCCTGGCTGTAGTAAACGTGGAGCGGCGACACAGCCATCAGGAGCGCGGCCGCAGGAGCAGCCACGCGGCCACTGTGCAGCGGGCGAAAGACCCGCCGTGCGACCGCCCAGGCGAGGCTCACGCCCAGCACGCCGAAGATTGCCGACGGGAAGCGCAGCGCCCACTCGCCGCCCGGCTCCACGCCGCTGACGCCTGCGCCGAGCCAACGGGTCCAGCCCGCAACGATGTAGTAATACAAGGGCGGCTGGATATCGTCTGCCGTCCAGCGGGTCAGTTCCGCCAGCCCCTGCCCGCCCACCTGTGCGGTCACCGCCTCGTCGTACCAGACGCTCTGCGCGTCGAGCCGGTGCAGCCGCAGGCCCAACGCCAGCCAGAGGATCGCGATCAGCAGCACGCGCTCCCCAGTGCGGCTACGGGCGGCAGGGGTTGATCCGGTCATTCCAGAGAGGCGCAGCATTCGCCCACCATCAGGCAGCAGGCGTCGGGCACGGGCCCGGCCTGCGGTTCTACCATCACTGCTCCCAGGACGTACTCATCGCCGGCCGGGTTCCCTGCCGCGTCGAGCAGCGGCAGGCGCGCGCCCGTCTGCCAGTCGTACCAGCCGACCACCAGGGTGTAGCTGCCGGCGGACAGATCCGGTGGAACCGGCACGACATGCGCATCCCATACCGTCGCAGGCGCAGGCCAGCGCGACGCGGGCTGCGGCACGAACCAGGTCGGCCCGGCGTCGCCGCTCGCGACCGTTCGACCGGCCGCGTCGCGCAAGTGGACGAACACCGAGTCGTCGCGCGGGGAAGGCCCCTGTGCCATCCACTCGAGCCAGACCTGCAGGTCAGCGCCCGGCGCGACCCGGTGCGCGGCCACCCAACCGGCCAGCCGCACCTGCCACTCGCCCAGGGCGAAGGTTGCCGATGCCCCTGCTGCGCCGGATGGGGCCGCGTAGGGCACGAGCACGCCCCCGCTGCGCGTCCATGCGGGCAGGCGCAACTGGCCTTCCGGCGAGACCGCCAGGTCGCTGCCTGCGCCTGATAGCACGGGCCAGGCACGCTGGCCCGCCACATCGACCGCCAGGGCAGGGGCCCAGGTCGCGGGCAGATACCACGCCAGCGTCTCGATGACGTAGGTTTGGCCCGGCTGCCACTGGCCGGGCGGCAGCCAAACGACCGCGGGCAGCGGGCGGAGCGCGTCGTCGTCCACCACCGCGCCTGCCGGCCCAAGCGCCTGATAGCGGATGGCCGTGTCGGGCGGAAGCGGCCTGGTGACGCGCCAGTGGAAGCGGAGGCGGGTCAGCCGCCACTTCGGGTTGTCCTCGATCGAGTACCCAGCCAGGGCCAGGCCCGCCCCGAACGGCACGTCCAGCACGTGATCAGGCGGCGCATCGGACCGCATGAAATCATAGAACGCTGCAGGGATGTTGCGGGCAGGCACGCCGCGCTGGAGCAGCAGGTAGCCGTCCGCTGCATCCAGCACGCCGAACTCGCCGGATGCCAGCAGCCCGTCCAGCGTGTTCCTGACATCGACCGGGTGCTGGTCCGTCGTGCCGGAGACGTCGACGAGGACGTAACCGGCGTCCGCAATGACCGGGAAGACGTAGATGCTCTGCCGGTGCGACAGGTGCGGATGCAGGGCCGGCGTGGTGGCGAGCGCCGCATCCGCCGGAATCTGCGCCGCGAAGCGGGCGAGCAGCCGTTCGTGCGCCGTGACCCGCGGCCAGCCGGCCAGACGGAACTCGCGGCCTGCCGGCGTGAACCCCTCGGCGACCTGATACCCCAGTGCGCAGACGATCACCAGGCTGAACAGCACAGGGCCGGTCCACCGGGCGGGCAGGCGCAGACGCGCGAACCAACCAAGCAGCCGGGCTGCGCCCGCGGTGCCTGCCGCGGCAAAGAAAGGGACCAGCGCGGCGGAATAATGCAGTTCGCCCGAATACTGCAAAGGGTAGGAACTCAACAGATTGGCAAGCAGCAGCGGCAGGCTGAGCAGCAGCACTTCCGGCGCAAGCAGGGCCAAACCGGCCACGGGCAGCAGCAGCCCGGCCAGGTAGCCTGCACGCAGAGGCTCAGCCGCAATGCGCAGGACGGCCAGCGGCTGCGTAATGAGCGCGAAGACGACATCGGCAAACGAATCGCCCAGCGCGCCGTAGCGCGCGGCGTAGGGCGTCTGCCCGATGGCGTAGGCCTCCGCGGCGAAACGGGGGATAATGACGAAGGTCGCGACGTAGAACCAGGCCAGCCCGAACAGCGCGACGCCTGCCCCGGCGACGAGGCCGGGCAACCGGCGTACACCTGCATCGCGCGGGGCAAATACGGCTCGCGCCGCAGCATAGAGGCCGAGCGTGGCAGTGAGCAGCGCGGCGCCCTCCTGGGTCATGGCTATCAGGGCCGCGGCCGACACGAACCACCCCCACCGCCGGCTCTCGACGGCCCAGAGCGCGGCCGCGATGAACGGTGCGGCCAGCGGCAGCGCGTGAAACTCGCTGACGGCCGCGGCCTGTAGCGCCGGGACCAGCAGATAGGCTGCGGCAAAGGCGGCTCCACCCCAGGCAGCCAGCCCGGCATGGAGATGCGCAGCCAGTCTGCGCCGCGCCAACAGGTAGATGGGCCACGCGCCCGCCGCGAGGAAGACCGCCTGCAGCACCAGCAGTGCGCGCACATCGTCCCATAGCCAAAACACGAGCGAAACGGGAAGAAAGATCGGCTCCACGTGGTCGGTCAGACGATTGCTGGGCTGGGCTTCCCGGGTGCTCTGCACAAAGCGACCGTGCGCGGTGTTCCAGATGGCCTGATCCATCTGGCCCAGGTCGGATTTATGCGTCAACTGCGCATCGTGCAGACGGATGCTGTAGGCTGAGAACCAGGCCACGAACAGCAGCATCAGGCCGGTAACGGTCAGCGTAGCAGCACGGTGCACACATGGCAGCGCGGTCCGATGGGAGGGAGTGGTTGCAGGCACGGGTTTCTCGTGATTCGCTCGACGTGGCGGCGGGTGCCGGATCGCCCCGCTGCAGGAGCATTGTAAACGAGAAAGCCGAATTCGCGAAGACTGCTGCCGGTAGAATTGTCGCGCGGTTCCAGGTCGGCTATAATCTGCTGTCGCAGTGAGGCACGCAAAAAGCCGCATCCTTCAACTACGTGCGCCGCAGCGCGGCGCCCATCCGCTCAGGATGCTCGATTGCACGGCGGTCCTTCGACTGCGTATTGGAGGCAGATGTGACCAGCGATTTCATCACCGTCGTGTCCGGGGTGCCCAGATCAGGGACCTCGATGATGATGCAGATGCTCGAGGCCGGCGGGATGTCGATCCTGACCGACAGCCTGCGCACCGCAAACGCGGACAACCCCCTCGGCTACTACGAATACGAACCCGTCAAGGGCCTGTCGAAGGGCCAGTCCGATTGGCTGCCCCTGGCCCAGGGGAAGGTCGTCAAGGTCATCTCCGCCCTGGTGGAGTTCTTGCCCGCAGATTACAACTACCGCCTGGTCTTTATGCACCGCAACATGGATGAGGTCCTGGCCTCGCAGCGCCGTATGTTGTCGCATCGCGGGGAGCCGCCGTCCGACATCAGCGACGCGAAGATGGCCGAAATCCTCAAGCGGCATGTTGCCAAAGTCGAGAGCTGGCTCGCGCGGCAGCCCAACTTCACCGTCGTGGCAGTCGACTACAACCAGATGGTCGTGGACCCGCTCCCGCACGTGCTGGCCGTCAACCGGCTGCTGGGCGGGCACCTCGACACGGAACGCATGGCCGCGGTGGTGCAGCCGACACTCTATCGGAACAGGGCGGGGCAGTGACCCCCCGTGAGGTATCGCATGTCTGACCAATCGTCGGCCCGCCGGGTCCTCGTGATCGGCCTGGACGGGGCCACGTTCAACGTCATCAACCCGCTCATCGCGCAGGGACACCTGCCCACGCTGGCTCGTCTGATGCGGGAGGGAGCACATGCTCCGCTGCGCTCGACTATCCAGCCTTCTTCCGAGCAGGCCTGGGTCACGTTCATGACAGGCGTGCAGAACGGCAAGCATGGCGTCTTCAGCTTCGTCCGACGGCGACCGGACAGCTACGAGTTCGAGTACGTCAGTGGACGCAACATCCATGCGCGTGCGCTGTGGGACATCCTGACCGAACGCGGTCGCCCCAGCATCACCATCAACGTGCCCATGACCTACCCGCCCCACACGGTCAACGGTGTGCTTGTGGGCGGCCTGATGTCGCCGGGGGAGCGCAGCCGCTTTACTTACCCGGACGGCATCTACCAGGAGTTGTGCCAGGCGATTGGCGGCTACATCATCGATGTTGATGTCGAGCGGGGTGGCCTGACACCGAACCAAGAGGAGCGGCTGCTCGAACAAGTAGCAGAGATGACCCGCCTGCGAACTGCGGCCACGCTCCACCTGGCCCATACCCGCCCGTGGGATGTTCTCACGGTTGTGTACGGCTCACCGGATCGGGTGTCGCACAAGTTCTGGAAGTACATGGACCCGACCCACCCGCTCTATACCGCGGAGGGCGCCGCCCGCTTCGGCCAGGTCATTCCCCAGGTGTACAAAGCGATGGATGCGGCGGTGGCAGAACTGCTCGCAAACCTGGCCGATGAGCGCACTACCGTCCTCATCCTCTCCGACCACGGTTTCGGGCCAACGCGTAAGGCCGTTTACCTGAACAAATGGCTGGCGCAACGCGGCTACCTGGCCTACAAGCCGGTGACTGCCTCCCCGCGGCGGCAGGCACAGACTGCCTTCACAGGCGCCGTCCGCCGGACCGTGCGGCGGCTGGACAACCCGCTGTTGAGCCGGCTCAAGACCCGTGCCTTCGAGATCTGGCCGGGGCTGAAAAGCGGCCTGTTCTCGTCGATGAGCTACGCGCAGGTGGACTGGCCGCGCACGCAGGCCTATGCCGTGGGCACGATGGGCAACATCTATCTGAATGTGCGCGGGCGCGAACCGGAGGGGATCGTCGAGCCGGGGGCAGACTACGAGGCGGTGCGCGAGCGGCTGATAGCCGACCTCGCCGACCTGACCGATGAGGACGCCGGCGCGCCGGTGTTTAAGGCCGTCTACCGCCGCGAGGAGCTGTATCACGGACCGCGGCAGGAGGACGCGCCTGATGTGGTCTGTCTGAAGGATGCCCGCTACCATGTTGCCGTGGTGGACTGGCGCACGCATTCGGACGACCGCGTGCTAATGCCTTTGCAGCCGGGCGAGCTCCTCTTCGCTGCGGACCTCTCAGCCCAACACGAACTGGATGGCATCCTCATTGCCCACGGACCGGGCATCGACCCCGGTAAGTCTCTGGCCGGCGCACGTATCATGGACCTGGCACCCACCATCCTGCAACTACTGGGAGAGCCGGTGCCTGCGGAGATGGATGGGGTGTCGCTGCTGGGTTCGACAGAAAAGGCAGTCAACCGGGCCGACATGCCATCCTCGCCGGTGAGTGCAGTCTCCGCGGAAGGCGACGGCGACGCAGGCGAATATACCGATGCGGAACAGGCCGCGCTCGAAGCCCATCTGCGGAGCCTGGGGTATCTCGACTGATGCGCAACGAAGCTGTTCGCCCGGCCATTCGCTGGCTGATGCGTCTCGGCCAGGTCATCCTCCTCGGCCTGGTCATCTTCTTCTGGGGGCGGGCGCTCTGGAGCAACTGGACGGAGTTGCAGCGCTATCATTGGGCGGTGCGGCCGGCGCCGCTGGTGGCATCGCTGGTCGTGCTGCTGGCACATCTGATGCTGCTGGCGTTGATCTGGTGGCGGTCGTTGCGTTTCTTCGGCCAACCGGCCAGCCTGCGGGCTGCGGCGGGCGTCTGGCTGATGGCCCAAATCGTACGCTACCTGCCGGGCGGGGTGTGGGATACGGTGGGGCGGATCTACCTGGGAGGGCAGGCCGGACTCTCCCGCACGCGCACGGGCCTCAGCGTGGCCGTAGAAATGGCTACGCAGTCCGTTGCTGCAGCCCTGGTCTTCCTGATCTCACTCCTCTTCTGGCCCGAAGCGACATACCAGTCGGCGCTCACCGGCCTGCCGGTGCAGTTCGACCAATGGACATGGGTCATCCTGGTACTGATCGTGTTGGCGTTTATCGTGCTCTATCCGCCTCTGCTGGGACGGCTGCTGAACACCGGGATGCGCCTGCTGGGGCGGCCGGCCGTCCAGTTGCCGCTCCGCTACCGGGACGTGCTAGGCCTGGCCGCCTGTCACTTCGGGGCGCGCTGGCTCGTCGGGGCGGGATTTCACCTGTTTGCCAGCGCCTTCTACCCGCTACCCGTGGAATTACTGCCGGTCACCGCGGGGATCTTCGCCGTGGCCTGGCTCATTGGCTTCCTGGTCGTCTTTGTGCCGCTCGGGCTGGGGGTACGCGAGGGGATTATTACGGCCCTGCTTGTGGCTTTTGTGCCCTTGCCAGTCGCCACCGTGACGGCCTTAGGGTTCAGAGTGTGGATCTCGCTGCGCGACCTGATCGGCGCCGGGGTGGGCGTGATACTGCGACGCGTCAGCACAATCGAAAGCGCGGTGTCGCCTGCCGCGAAGTAGGACGCTGCTGCGCGCCCTACTCCCGATATGCGGCAATCTCGCGCACATCTCCCATGACGCGCGCCGGGTTGCCGGTGACGACGGCATAGTCCGGCACATCGTGGGTGACGACCGCGCCCGCGCCGACCAGGGCGTTGCGCCCGACTGTCACCCCCGGCAACAGCACCGCGCCTGCACCGATCTTCGCATCTGCCAGCAGGTGCGGGCCGCGGAGATTCGCCTTCGCGGTCGGGCTGAGCGGATAGGCTGCGTTCGTAAAGATGACGCCCGGCCCCACCCACGCGCCTTCGTCCAGCACGGAGAACTCCGGGATGAACGCATTCGAGTGGATGCGCACCCGGTTGGCAAGCACGACATGGTGCTCGACCACGCTGTGCGAGCCGATGCTCACGTCGTCGCCGATGCGGTTCTCCTCGCGCACGAGGACGCCGTGGCCCGCCTGGAAGCGCGCGCCGATGACGTTGCCCGCATAGATGACCGCGTGCGAGCGAATGACCGCGGCCGGGCCGATGACCGTGGGCAGGTCACCGGCCGCGCGGCCGCGCGGCGGCTCCCCGATGACGACGAACGGGCCAAGCGTCGCGCCCTCCCCGAGGGTGACGTTGGGATAGACTATCGCGTTCATCCATGTCTCTTTGGGGCGGTTGCAGTTTACAGATTGCAGATTACTGATTGCAGATTGAAGATCTGTGATGGCCCAAGGCCTATCTCCTCGCCAACCACGAATCTTCAATCTGTAATCTGTAATCTTCAATCGTCAATCGTCACCGGCTGCCCCGTGCGCGCGGACTCATAAATCGCCAGCACCAGCGCCAGCGACTTGCGCGCCTCCGCGCCGTGGGTCTTCGGCGCCCGGTCATCGCGGATCGCCTCGATCATGTCCGCGATGACCTTCTGGTGGCTCGTACCATAAATCGAGGGCGGATCCACCTGGTCGCGCGTCAGCACCTCGCGCTCGCGCTCCAGCTCGCCGGCCACCTTCCACACCACCTTGCGGTTGAGCGCAGTGCCGCCGATCTTAGCCGAGCCCAGCTCACCGAACACCGCGACCGACCCCTCGATGTTCTCCGGATAGGTGATCGTGGAGCCTTCGACCGAGCCGAGCGCGCCGCCCGCAAAGCGAATAACCGCGACGCCGGTGTCCTCGGCCTCCATGCGGTGCGCCAGCGTGCCCGTGAACGCGAACACGCTCTCCAGCCGGCCCATGAACCATTGCAGCGCGTCGATGTGATGGATGGACTGGTTCATCAGCGCGCCGCCGTCCATCGCCCATGTGCCGTGCCACTCGTCCTCGTAGTATTCCTGCGGCCGGTACCAGCGGACGGTCGCGTTGCCCAGGAGCAACCGGCCCAGCCGCCCTTCGTCCACGATGCGGCGGAGGTCCTGCATCGGAGGGTTGTAGCGGTTCTGCAGCACCACGCAGAGCTTGCGCCCCGTCGCAGCCGCAGCCGCAATCATGCGGTCCGCATCGGCCAGCGAGAGGGCGATGGGCTTTTCGACGATGACATGCTTGCCCGCCTGCAGCGCATCGATCGCCATCTGCGCGTGCAGCCCGGAGGGTGTGCAGATGCTCACGACATCGACGTCGGGCCGCGCCAGCAGCGCGCGGTAGTCGGTGAGCATCTCGGCGCCATAGTGCTGCGCGAAGTGAGCGGCGCGGCTCTCGCGCACGTCGGCCACCGCGACCAGCCGTGCGTCGGGCAGCGCGTCAACGGATTCGGCATGGCGGGGCGCCACCCGGCCGCAGCCGATCAAGCCAAAGCGGAGTTGTTCCATGATACTGTCTCTTTGTTGGAAATGTTAGCAGGGTAGGCTGAAGCTTCGCCTCAGCCTACCCTGCTATAGCAATAAATGTGCGGCGCAGACCTTCCTCAAACGGGACTTGCGGCGACCAGCCCAGCAGCGTGCGGGCCTTCGTGATGTCCAGGACGTTCACCGGCACATCGACGGTGCGCGCCGGGTGATGCTGCACGGGCAGCGGGCGGTCGAGCAGCCGCTCCAGCGCGGCAATCACGTCGGCCAGCGAGCGGCCCACCCCTGAGCCGATGTTGTAGACAGTGCGGCTGGCCGCGGTCCGGCCGGCGAGCCAGGCAGCCTCCGCCAGGTCGCCCACGTAGAAATAGTCGCGCACGACCCGGCCATCGCCCCAGACGTCGAGCGGCTGCCCCGCAGCGGCCTGCGCCAGAAAGGCCGGGATGACGCCCTGCCCGCGGCCGGGATCCTGGTACGGGCCGAACGGATTGCCGGGCCGCAGGACAACATAGTCCAGCCCGTGCAGTTGGCCGAACAGCGCGAGGTACTTCTCCACGGCCAGCTTGAGAATCGCGTGGGAGCTGCGCGGCTCGGTCGGGTGCGTCTCCGGGATGGGCACGATCTGCGCCGGGCCGTAGACCGTTCCTCCTGATGAAAAGAAGATGACCCGGCCCACGCGCTGCGCGACGCACGCTTCCAGCAGGCGCACGGTCCCGGCCAGGTTGGCTGCGATGTCGGCCTGGATCTGGCCGTTCGACTCCGCGGGCAGGAAGCGCCATGCGAGGTAATACACGAGGTCCGCGCCTGCCAGGACATCGGCCAGGCCCGCCGCGTCAGGCTGATACAGGTCGCCCAGGCGATAATCGACGCCCGGCCAGCGCGGCGCGTAGGCCGGCAGTTGCCGGTCCCAGCTCACTACCGTGTCGCCCGCGTCAAGCAGCGTGCGGGCCAGGTGCGCACCGATGAAGCCGTTGCCTCCGAGCAGCACGGCCTTCATCCGCGCAGCTCTCCGGCCAGCCGCGCGAAGTGCGCCACATAGCGTGCGGCCAGTTGCGGCCAGCCCAGCTCGGTCTCGATCAGGCGGCGACTGGCCGCGCCCATCTCCCTGCGCAGGGCCGGATCCGCGGCGAGCCGCGCGAGCGCAGCGGCCAGCGCGGGTGCATCCTGCTCCGGCACCAGGATGCCGTTGACGCCATCGCGCACGGCAAGGTCATTGCCCGCCGCCCTGGAAGCAACCACCGGCTTGCCGCACGACATCGCATCGAGCACGGACACGGCCAGCCCGGTGGCCGGCTTGCTGACCGCGGGCATGACTGCGATATCGGCCAGGTTGTTGAATACGCCCATGCGCGCAGTCGGGACGTTGCCAACCCAGCGGACCGCGTCTGCCAGGCCCAGGTCACGGGCCAGCGCCTGCCACTCGGCCCACAGGTCGCCCTCGCCCACCATGACCAGCCGCAACTGCGCAAACAGACGAGGATCAGACTCCTTGAGCAGCGCCGCGGCCCGCAGCAGGTAGTCGAAACCCTTCTTGTAGACCATCCGGCCCACGGCCAGGAGTACAACGGCATCACCGGGAATCCCCAGTTGCTCGCGCGGCTCGACCGTGCCGCCGGCATCGGGCTTGAGCACATCGGGATCGACGCCGTACGCCATGAGGTCGAACTTGCGCGGATCGGCCCCCAGGTCGTGCACCGCCGCGTCGCGCAGCTCGGACGCATTCGACGTGATGAGTCCTGCGGTGTCGAACGCGAAACGGGCCATCCGGCCAAAGAGCGGATTCTGCGCGGCGACCGTTGCATCGGAGCCGGGGATGGAGACGACCAGGGGAATACGGTAGCGCCGGGCGGCCAGCGCGGCCAGGAAGCCGTTCGGCAGCGCCCAGTGCGCGTGCAGCACGTCGGGGCGAGAGGCCGCGGCCCAGCCCATGACCGCCCGCGCGCCGGCCAGAAACATGCCGGGCGCCAGGAGATAGGTGAGCTTGCGCATCCGCACATCGGCCTGCATGGTGCGCATGTAGCCGAGGCGGTGCCAATCGGCGCGGGGCGCGTAGCGATAGAGGCGCAACGTCACCGCAGAATCAGCCGGTCGCGGGACAAACGCGGCATCCCACGGCGCGATGACCGTCACCGCATGTCCCTGGTGTGCAAGCTCTTCGCTCAACGCCTCGACGAAACGCCCGGAGAAGTCACCGGGGAAACGCGGGTAGTTGTGGGTCAGGACGCCGATCTTCACGGGCCGCCCCGGTCATCGCGGCTCCGGTCGGCAGCCAGCCGTTCCTCGCGCACCAGGCGCTCGACCTCTGCCAACTGCTCCGCCTGGCTGACGACCAGCTCCGCGATAAAGCCGATGAGGAACAGGATGAGCCCTGCAATCGCCAGGCCGATAGCCGCCCAAAAGAAGGGGCGGCGCTGCGCACCATTGGCCAGCCACAGCCAGAGCAGCCAGAGAAACGTCGTGCTGCTCAACAGCAGCGCGGCCAGCCCCAGACCGCCGAAGAAACGCATGGGCGCGCGGCTGAAGGTCAGCAGGAACCAGACGACGAGGACATCCAGCAGAGACTTGGGGATGCGGCTGAAGCCGAACTTCGAGCGGCCCGACTTGCGCCGGTGCCACGGCGTCGCGACCTCACCGACCCGGTAGCCCTGGTGCGCAGCGATGTGGAGCAGGAAGCGGTGCCAGTCGGAGCGCAGGGGCGGCAATGACTCGATGACCTCGCGACGGAAGCCCTTGATCCAGTTCATGTCGTGGAGGCGGAGGCCGAACAGCCAGCGCGAGGCCAGGTTGTAGATGGCCGAGGCGAAGACCTTGCCTTCCTTGCGGCCCTGCCGCCAGCCGGACACCACGTCATAGCCCTCGTTCAGCTTGCCCAGCAGCAGCGGGATGTCGGTTTCCGGGTCCGATTCGAGGTCCGCAGGGAGAAACAGGATGAAGTCCCCGCGCACCGCATGGAAACCGGTGCGCAGCGCCGCGGTCAGGCCCCGGTTACGGCGGTGGCGGATGACGTGCAGGAAGGGATAGCTCGCGGCAAGCTGCTCCGCCGCGTCGCCGGTCCCATCCGTCGAGCCGTCGTCGACGAACACCATCTCACCCTGCCCGTCGTCCAGCCCGGCCGCCTCCAGCGCCCGGCCCACGCGCGCGACCAGCTCAGTCACATTGCCGGCCTCGTTGTGCGCGGGGATCAGGACGGAGACGGCCGGGCGGACCGGCGGGAGGGTGGCGGCACCCACAGCGGGAGAAGACAGAGAGTCAGCGATCATGTGTTGCTCATAGACACAGCGCCCTCAGCCGGACGGGAATTGCCGGATGGCGGCCGCAACCCGTTCCTGCTGGGCCGCGGTAATCTCGGCGTAGAGCGGTAGCGACAACACCTCGGCGGCCGCACGCTCCGCGACCGGAAAGCTCCCTGGTCCCCACCCCCGGCCCCGGTAGACGGGCTGCAGGTGGAGGGGCAGCGGGTAATGGATACTGGCGCCGATGCCCTGCTGGTGCAGGTGCTCGACCAGTGCATCGCGCGCCCGTGACCGCACGACGTACAGATGATAGACGTGCCGGTTGCCCGGCAGCTCGACCGGCAGGCCGACCGGGCCATCCGCCAGCAATTCGTTGTAATACTGAGCGGCCTCGCGCCGGGCGGCGGTCCACGCTTCCAGGTGGGACAGCTTGGCGCCGAGGACTGCGGCCTGCAACGCATCCAGCCGGTAGGCCCAACCCAGTTCGACGTGCTCGTACTTGGCAACGCGGCCGTGGTCGCGCAGCCGCCGCACACGGGCCAGCAGCTCCGGATTGTTGCTCGTCACCATGCCGCCGTCGCCGTAGCAGCCGAGGTTCTTGCTCGGGAAAAAGCTGAAACAGGCGATGTCGCCCAGGGTCCCGCAGCGCTGCCCTTCGACCTCCGCGCCGTGCGCCTGCGCCGCGTCTTCGATGACCCATAGATCATGTGCGCGCGCGAATGCGTTGATGGCGGCCATGTCTGCGGGCTGGCCGTACAGGTGCACCGGGATGATCGCACGCGTGCGCGGGGTGAGTGCGGCCTCAAGCTGCGCCGCGTCCACATTATACGTATCGGGACGGATGTCCACAAAGACCGGCGTCGCGCCTGCCTGCGCAATCGCTTCCGCTGTCGCGTAGAAGGTGAAGGGCGTGGTGATCACCTCATCGCCAGGGCCGACGCCGCAGGCGAGCAGCGCCAGGTGCAGCGCCGCGGTGCCCGACGCCACCCCGACGGCCTCCCGCGCGCCGGTGTAGCGCGCGAAGGCAGCCTCGAAGTTGCTCACCTCGGGCCCCATGATGAAGCCGGCGCTGTCCAGCACGCGCTGCATGGCCGCAGTCACGTCTTCCCGGATGGCCGCATACTGGGCGCGCAAATCTACGAGCGGGATTGCTTCGCTCACGAGTGCTCCTTCTAGAGCCTGCGCGGCCTACCGCTGGCGCAACAGGCTGCGCAGGTCGCGGATTTCCCCCTGGACCTGCTCGATCTCGTCGAGCACTTGGGGCGTGACGGCCAGGAAGTCGCGCGCCCGCACAGCTTCCAACTCGACCAGCCGCGCGCGGCGGGCGTTCAGCAGCGCCAGCAGCGCGTTGCGCTCGCGCGGCTGGTGCCTGGTCAGCGCCTTGCGCATTGCGGTGTCCGAGGTCTGCAGCGGGGGCAGCTTCTCTAGCGCCTGGCCTTGCATGGACAGCCAGTTCGCGAGGAACCGGTTGCCGATCGCAACCTGGCCCGCCTTGCGCCGCAGATATCCCAGGCCCTCCAGATTATACAACCGTTGCTCCATTTCGGTAGAATGGCCGTCGGCGTCTGCAGCCAGTTGGCCCGGCGTAATCTCGGCAGCCTGGTGCACGGCGAGAAGAATTTGGCGGTCGGCCTCGGTGAGCAGCCGGAAGTCGTGCTCGAAGAAGCCGGCGAGGATGGAGTCCACGTACAGGTGCTCGTCGGCCAGGGGCGCCAGCGTCCCGTCTTCCTGGAACAATCGCGAGCACAGCACTTGCAGCAGCAACGGGTGGTTGTTGGTGGCCTCAGAGATGGCGGCCACGGTGGCCGGGTCCGCGCGGACCTGCTGCTCCGGCGGCTCCTGCGCCTGGAGGATCAGCTCCACTGCGGCGCGCGGGCCCAGGCTGCCCAGGGTGTGCGACATGTCGAACCCGGCCAGGAAGGACGAGGTCGGCCAATTGCGGCAGACGTCATGCATCCGGTAAATCTGCCGCGTGGAGGTCATCACGATGCGCAGGCCTGTACCCGCAGTCAATTGCTTGTGGAGCTGTTGCATCGCCTGCGGCGCGCTGCGCGCGATATTGATGAGCACTTCGGTCTCGTCGCACAGCAGGAACAGCTCACGACCCGCCTGCACCGCGCGCCGCCGCGCCTGCGCCAGGAAGACCGACGCATTCTCTGACCGCAGCATCTTGACCGGCAGTTGAAGCGGTTCGAAGCGTTCCGGGTGATCGCTTACCGCGTCTGCCAGGTAGCGGCTCAGACAAGCAAAACTATTGCAGCCCTGCATGTCCCACACGATGGGGATGAGCGTGCTGTCAGCGTCCTCCAGCGCGCGCAACTCCAACTGGCGCAGCAGCGAGGTTTTGCCGATGCGCCGGCTGCCGACCACCCAGTACGCGCGGCCCTCCCCGTGTAGCAGGCAATCGATGAGGGTTTCACGCCCGTAGTGCTGGCGACCGGTCACGTAAGACCCGGTCACATATGGATTACGCACATCTACCTCTCAATAACGCGGCACCCCGCTTCACTCCGGCACGGCCCCACGCGCCCGCTCCAACACCTCATGCGCAGCGTGCACATCCTCAAGGGTGATATGGACACGGTGAGCGTGCAGCATGTGGTTGACCGCTTCGAGTGCGTACTGCTGCAAGCGGTAGGGCCGGCCCTCGGCCTGTTTCAGCACGAAGTCCAGCGCATCCGGCTCCCATTCGTACACCCCGCGCACCGGCTCGACGAGCAGCTCGCGCGCCCGCGCATCGGTGAACGGCTCTAGCGGGATCTCATTGAAGAGATTGTACCAGGGGCTCTCCATCCGGTCCCACTCCTTGCTGATCTGGATACCGGCCACCACCGCACCCAGGTTCGCCGCGAGCGGGCTCATGAAGATGCGCCGCAGTTGTTGTTGCACCAGGGTGTCGTAGCTGCTGATGACATCCATCTCGTCCATCAGCAGGATGACGCGCGCCTTGCGCGGGGCGACGACCCGCTTGACCCGATCGAGCAGGACCCGCAGGTCCGCAGCGAACTCGCGGTCGGTGTACTGCTCCGGCGTCAGAATGGCGAAGCGCAGCGCGGGCGCGCCGCCCGCCGTGTAGGCCTGGAGCACCCCCCAGATGGCATCCATCAGGTGATGGAAAAAGCGCTCCTGCGGCGTCCCCTCGAGGTCCACGTACACCGGGATGAACGCCCACTCCGGGTCCTCCGCGTTGCGCAGTTGCGTCGCCAGTTGATACAGCAGCGTGGTCTTGCCCATGCGCCGCTCGCCGTGAATCATGATGCTGTTTTGATGCAGCGCGTTGAAGATGCGCTGCACCAGATCCTCCCGGCCGAAGAACATGCTGGTATCGCGGATAGGTTCGCCGGACACATAGGGGTTGAAGGCGCGTTCGAGCGCCTCGCGCTGCCGGACGGCCATCTCTGCGCTCAGCCGGCGCGCCCGCGCGCGAGCGCGCAGCCCTGCGCCACCGGTGACGCTCAACGCCACGACGACGATGCCGCCGATGCCGAGGACCGCGTACAGCGCATCGGCACGCACGAGCGCACCCCCCGGCAAGCGGACCAGCTTCGGCACGATGAGTGTGAGATCTACCGGCTCGGAGTAGTTGAAGGCCGTATCCCGCGCCGTGATGCGCAAGGTGTGCGTGCCTGCCGGCAGCGCAGTGTCACGATAGCCCGTGATCTGTGCATCCTCAAAGACCCGCGGAGCGACATCCAGGCCGCGCAGCTCGGTCAGGAAGATGAGAGACCGGTCAAGCGTCGTCAGGTCACCGGCCAGCAGGCGCAGGTCCTCCAGCGTATTGCCGGCCAGCCGGAAGGTGCCATCGGCCGCGCGCAGCAGGTTCACCGAGTCCACCCGCACCCAGGGCGCTGACCGGTCCGGGCGATAGTGCGCGAGGCCGGTACTGGAGCCAATCCACGCGCCGCCCGCGCCGTCCAGGCTCAGGGCATAGATCGAGGCGGCCGGGAGAATGTCGCCCACATAGTTCTGCCATGTCCGGCCATCGAAACGCGATAGGCCCTGGCGCGACCCGACCCACAGGTCGGTTCCGGCGGCGTGCAGCGATAGCAACTTGGGGCTGGGGAGCTCGCCGTCCATGCGCTCCCACCGGCCGTCCCGCAGGCGCCAGAGGCCGTTGTTATAGCTGCTGACCCACAGGCTGCCGTCGTCGGTCTGGCCGATGCCGTTCACGACCACGTCGTTGAGCTGCGCCGTCTCCGCCCCGGTCACGGTCTCCCAGCGGTCACCGTCCAGGCGGAACACGCCCTCGGATACTGTGCCGAACCACAGCGCACCTTCGCGCGCATGAAACAGCGCATTGACCCGCGTGCCTGCCAGCCTGTCGACTGCCGCAAAGCCGTTCGCCTCGTTCCACTGGCTGAGACCCCGTTCCGTTGCCAGCCAGAGGCTGCCGCGCGCGTCCTGCTCGAAATCATAGACGGGCACGCCCGCCAGCCCCGGCGTCGCGGCGTCGTAGAAGCGCCACCCTTCGCCGTTCTGCCAGTACCCGACCGCGGTAAGCGTGCCGACCCAGATGCGACCGGCACTGTCCTCGTAGAGCGAGACGATCCGGTCATCCGGCAGGCCGTTCTGGCTGGTCAGGTGCTCCCACCGGCCCTCTTGCAGCACGGCCAGGCCGTTCAGCTCAGTCCCGGCCCACGTACGGCCCGCGCTGTCCAGCAGCAAGGCGTTGATGCGCTGTTGCTCCAACGCAGGGTCGCGCTCCACCTGCCAGACGAGGCCGAAATGACGGCTGACGCCTGCGATCGTGCCCAGCCAGACCCCGCGATCCTGGTCCACGGTGACCACGCGCACGTAGTCATTCACCAAGCCATTCTGCCGCGCGCGGTGCTGCACAACAGGCAGTTCGCCCTGCTCGTAATCAGCCGCGTAGAACACCCCCTCGTTCGTGCCGACCCACAGCCCGCCTTCGCCATCCGGCGTGAGCGCATAGACCTCAAGCCCCGTGTCATCCGCCTTCAGCGGGAAGCGCTGCCAGCTCGCACCGTCCTGGTAGATCACGCCGTCCCGCGTCCCCACCCACAGCCGACCCGCAGTATCGCGCATCAACGCGGCGCGCGCGCCCAGCACCAGGGTCCCATCATCGAGCCGCTGCCAGCCGCCCTGTGCCCTGCGCCGCCAGACGCCGCTGCCATTGACGCCAACAATGAGGTCGCCATTGGGATCGGCCAGGCTCGCAACGATATCGGCGCCCGGCAAGGGCGAGTCTGCGATGACCTGGGTGCCTTCCACGTACGCCAGCCCCTTGCTGGTGCCTACCCAGACCCCCTGGGCCTCGCCGCCCAACGGGGAGATGGACGCCACGGTCAGCGTATGCAGATCATCGCCCGGCAGCCCCCTTGCCACGGTCCACGTTTCGCAGCACTCTCCGTCCGGAGCGCGCCGCGCCAGCCCGGCCTGGGTCGCAAACCAGACTGCGCCGTCCTTTGTCTGGGCGATAGCGCGCACGCTGGCCCCGGGCAGTCCGTTGCCCGTGGTGAGGGACTGCCAGCGGCCATCGTAGCGGCTCGCGCCGGCCTCCGTCCCAAACCAGAGCGCGCCATCGCGATCCGGCACAATGGCAAAGACGTTGCCGGAGAGGATGCCGCTGCCGGCCGCGAAGGTCTCCCACAGAGTTTCGGGGGTATCCGCCGCGCGGCTGCCTGGCGTGAGAGCGACGGCCGTAATGCCCACCGTAATGATAGCGGACAATACTAGTCGCGCCAGCAGACTGTTCAGGGGCTGGAGCTTAAAAATGGCAAACATGGCTTCATCCTGCAGCGAACGGTTGCAAAAACTCAGAAGGTATGTTATACTATTTAATAGTAGCAGGGGCTAGCAGGGCTTTGTTGCCCGCCGGCCCGGCTCTGCAGAGTGATAACGCTTTCTGACCAACGAAAGGGTGCCGTATCACGGACTGACTTCCCCGGCATTGTAGTCTGTACAACCAAGCTGTCAGGGTCCATGCGGTCCCGCTGTAGAGCCAGGCGGCCACACCGACCTGTTGCCATCCATAGCTCCGGCTATCTGGAATGAAGAGGCAGGCCGAGGTGGACCCATGAACAGCAAATTTGTACGTATCAGCATAACGGTCATTGCGATCAATATTGGAGTCCTGGTCGCGCCGGTCGGGGCCAGGAGTGCCTTGCCTGCTCGCTCCATCGGTGTACACACTCATTCGCTCACGCTTCAGCAGCCTCAACAGCACCCCCAGGTTCTGGCCCAGGTGTGCGGGCCGGTGTACATCGTACGCCGGGGCGACACCCTGTCTATCATCTCGCGGCGGTGCGGGGTGACCGTAGCCGCCATCAAGCGCATGAACCGCCTGCGCTCCGACCTTATCCTCATCGGGCAGCGGCTCATCTTGCCGAGGGTGACTGCGCCGCGATATGTTCTGCCCAAGATCACGCCGCGCACGCTACCGACGCGTCTGCACAGCAACCCGGCTCCGGTCCCGCTGGCGACTCTGGTACCGCCGGTCGAAGCACCGCCCCCGCCCACACCGGCCATTGAATCGACCGTCTCACCGTGGTGAGAGCGTGGCTGGTCGGTCGTTACATGAGTGATCTTACGCGCGAACATGGCACCATTATAGCACAGGTTGGCACAAAAAGCAACTACTAATTACTTGTCGATCAGCCGGTTTTCGATCCGCACCCCACCCAGGGCGGCGGCGACATCCGGGCTGCTGACTCGCAGACGGAAACCCACCTCAGCCACGCGCCAGCCATCGAGCATCTCGGTGGCCGGTGTCGCGCTCGCGCCCACCCGCCCGATGAACGCATGGCCCCACCGGAAGTGCCCGCGCAGGTCGGCCTGCACGCCCAGCGAACGCAGCGCGGCCACACCCTCATCGTTCAGGTTCAGCGATGCCTCGTCGCGCACCGCGCCTGCAACCCACGCGTCCGCAGGCAGCGCGGTCACCCACTGCGCCAACTGCGCATTCGCGGCCGGGTCAGCGTGGGTGTCAAAGCTGGCTGCAGCAAAGATCGTCCCGTCCCGGCCGTCCAGCGCGACGAGATTGTAGCCGCGGCCGCCGGGGGCTTGCTCCATGCCGTCCACGTAGATGTGAGCGAAGTCGCCCGTCTCCTGGCCCGCGCTGCGCACGAGCAGACCCACCGGCCCGGCCGCACTCAACCGCTGGCCCCAGGTGTGGAGCGAAGTCGTGGCCGCGAAACGCAGACGCACGTCGCTGAGCGCGGTCCGCGCCGGGTCAGCCGGCAGCTCGAAGGCCAGCGCCACGGGCGATTCCGGCAGCGGTTGGACGCCCGCCACCCGACCGTCCACCACGACCGTCACGCGTTGGTCCGGCGCCAACGACCAGCCTGCCAGGTGCAGAATCGCCTCCTCGCGCGGCACCGGCAGGAGCAGGCGCACTTCGGCGCGCTGCGCATACACCTCGACTGGCTCCGCCGTCTCACCGACCGCCGCAGCAGGCGGCGGGCTCCACCCCTCGGCCAGTATCATCCGGCCCTGTGCAGTCGCGGGCGTAAAGGTCTGCGGGATAGGTGTCTCGCCGGCCAGCGCGTAAAGCGCGAGCGGCCCGTCCTCAGCGACGAGCGCCAGCGGCAACAGGTCGGCTGCGGCCTGTTCGGCCTCCGGCGGCAGCTTATCGCGATGGACCATCACGTAGCGGATGTTGAGGAACGCGGCCCAGTCACGCGCCCGCGTCCGGTCGGCCTCCGTCACGGGCGTGGCAGCCAACGCGTCACGCAGCGCGGTATGTTGGGGCAGGTCCGCCGCATTGGTCAGCGCGATGAGCCGGGCGAGCGTTGGGTCCTCGCTGAAATACTGGAATTTGAACTCCGGGTTGCGCGAGGTGTTGCCGCCGAGCAGCCGCTTGCCGTGCTCCGACTGGTACCAGAGCTGCTGCATGATGAGGATGTCCTGCTTGCCGGCCACTCGCGCGCCGTTGCGCCAGCCGAGCGGCAGCTCCAACAGCGCGAAGTCGCCCGGCGCCTCCGCAACGCGTTGATAGAGCGCGGGCACGCGCAGGTCGAACAGCGGCAGGGGCGCGGACAGGTGCTCGAACAGGAGGAGGGGCAGCAGAAGAAGCGGCAGAACCCGCCCGGCGGAGGACGGCAATCCGGCCTGGAACCTTCGCTGCACAGCCGCCGCACCAAGCGCGACCAGGGGCGCGAGGCTGGCGAGCAGCATGACGCTGTAACGGCTGGGATAGCGGTTGCCCTTGAAGAAGGGCAGTTGCTCCATGATGCGGAACGGCAGCGGCAGGCCAGTGTCGTGCCCCGCGATGCGCAGGCTGGGGCCGAGGGTCAGCAGGAAGAACAGGCCGGTGGCGGTGACCCAGAACCAGGTCGCGCTCCGCCGCCGGCCGTGCCAGACGCCGATGACGGCCAGCGCCAGCGCCGTGTAACCCACGTAGATGTGCTGCCCCTTATCCACGGGGAACTGCGCGCCGGTCTGCCCCGCCGCGACGCGGCCCGACCAGCCGCGCACGATGTCTCCCAGCAGCGGGTGCAGTTGCGTCGGCAGCGCGTAGCCCGCCAGGTCGGCGGAGAAAAGGTCGGCAAAGCCGCCGCCCGCCGTGAAGAAGTCGCCTTCCGCTGCGAGGTCGGGCAGCATATTCAACAAGACCGGTGCGATGCCGATGCCGAACAGGGCAGCGAGGAGTGCGAAACGGGCGATCAGATTGAAGATTGAAGATTGAAGATTGAAGATTGGCAGTCGACCGGGAGCGGCACTTCCCTGGAGTCTATCTGTTAACCCGCTCTGGCCGGTCGTGCTCAACGAAGTTGAGCCTACCGAGCCAGGGGGCCCGATGTGCTGTGGCTTCGCCACAGCCGAGACCGGCCCCAGCAGCTCTCGGACAGACACCTGGCGCTTTGGCTGTCCTCCTGAATCTTTTACCGCTTTCACCAGGTGCCATGCTGCGACCACCAGGGCGAAGATGATCAGGAACGAGGCATAGGTCAGCTCCGCGTAGGCCTGGAGGACGATAAACAGCGCGGCCAGCGCGGCATCGCGGACCCGGCCGCCGGGCCGCGCGGTGCGCAGGATGTAGAGCGCGGCGAAGGGAATCCACTGCGAGCTGGCGATGTTGCCCTGGCCGAGCGCGGCGTAGAACAGCTTGCCCGACGCGAACGCATACAGGGCGCCGGCGAGGAACGCCGCCAGGTCTGGATCGCGAAGGCGCGAAGGACCGGAGGACGGGAGGCGCGAAGGGCGCGAAGGCGCGAGCACGTCCAGGCACAGCAAGTACGCACCGAAGCCGCCGAGGACGAAGGAGGACAGCAGCAGGATGTTGTAGGCCGTAATCACGTTGAAAGCGGTCTGCAGCGGGACGCTCAGCATGCCGTTGAGGATAGTGAGAGTGTAGAAGGCAAGGTTGATGCCCACCGGCCAGAACTGCCATGTGCAATCGAAGGGATTCTGGGGCTGGTCCACGAACGCGTGCTTGACCCACCACAGGTTCCACGCGAGGGAAGGGTCATCGATGCCGTCGCCCGGTACGTGGCTGGTGAGATGGGCGACGAGCGGGAAGGTCAGCAGCAGCGCCAGGCCCAGATAGGCCAGCAGGACGACGAGATGCTTGCGCAAAAGAGGCCTCGAAGGTGGAATTGGGCTTATCGCCCTACCAGATTATGCCACTCCAACAGTTTATGTGCAATGTCGCCGGGCTGTGTGAGCAAAGCCGGCTATGCTTGGTATTTTGCCTGCAGTGCATTACAATGGCGGTTTAGAGAGGAGTGTGCTATGGGCCGCTACCAGGATGCTCTGGAATACATCTTCGGTTACGTCAATTACGAGAAACAGGCGCGCTACCCTTACAATGCCGTCACCTTCGACCTGAGCCGCATGGAGCAAGTCCTGGAAGGGTTGGGCCGGCCGCATGAGCGCTTCCGCTGCGTCCACATCGCGGGCACGAAGGGCAAAGGCTCGACGTCGGCGATGGTCGAATCGGTGCTGCGAACTGCGGGCTATCGCACGGGGCTGTACACCTCCCCTCACCTGCACACCTTTCGCGAGCGCATCCGCCTGAACGGCGGGCTGATGACCAAGGCCGAGCTGGTCGACTTGCTGGAGCGCTGCAAGCCCGTCATCGAGGCGACGCCGGGCATTACTGCCTTCGAGGTGATGACCGCGCTGGCGTTCCAATACTTTGCGGAGCAGGGCGTCGAGTGGGCCGTGCTCGAAGTGGGCCTGGGAGGCCGGCTGGATGCGACCAACGTCGTCCACCCCGCGGTCGCAGGCATTACCAGCCTGAGCTACGACCACGTCGAGCTGCTGGGCCACACGCTGTCGCTCATCGCGTTCGAGAAGGCGGGCATCATCAAGCCCGGCGTGCCGGTGGTCAGCGCGCCACAGGAGCCCGAGGCGATGGCGGTCATCCAGCGCGTATGCCATGACACCGGCGCGCGGCTGGTCGTGGTCGGCAACGACTGGCAGTGGGAAAAGGGCGACGCAGACCTGAGCGGACAGACCTTCGCCGTGCAAGGGCCGGCTGGCCTGCGGCTGGACGACCTGCGCATCGGCCTGCTGGGACGCCACCAGCGCGATAATGCCACGACCGCTATTGCCATGCTGTACGAGTTGCGCGGCCAGGGGTTGAACATTACGGACGATGCGCTGCGCACCGGACTGGCGACCGCGAAGTGGCCGGGCCGCTTTGAACTGCTCAACGCGCGGCCGCCGCTGGTGGTGGACAGCGCGCACAACGACAATTCCGCGCAGAAGCTGCGCGCCGCGCTGGCGACCTATTTCCCGCAGCCCCCGCGCAAGCAGTTGGCCCTGATCTTCGGCGCATCCTCCGACAAGGATATTATCGGGATGCTCAAGACCTTCCTCGGCAGTCGGGAGGAGACGGGTTACCCGCCGGCGGACAAGGTGATTGTCACCCGCAGCGGCCACCCCCGCTCGGCGGACACCGCACAACTCGCGGACCTGGTGCGCGAGGTCAGTGGGAGCTGTCCCATCAGCGTGCAGCCGAGCCTGGAGAATGCGCTGGCCGAGGCCCTGGCCTGGGCCGGGCCCGCTGACCTGATTTGCGTCACCGGTTCCATTTTCGTGGTCGCGCAGGCGCGCCGCGCGTGGGCGCGACGCCATCCCGAGGTCTTTGCACCCGATGACTGGGTGTTTCAGGATGAGACGGCCGGCGAACCCGTGCCGGACTGATAGTGGGTTCGTAGTGGGCACTTGAGTGCCCACTACGAACTTAGCTGGAATCGTGGATTTGGAGCAGTACGTGGATGAACTAGAGCACGAGCGGACACGGATTGGACCGGAGTGGCCGCTCCTGAATATGCTGGCGCGCCGGCGGACGGGACGCACCCGCGAGGGCCGCCGCGCCACCGCGGGGCATGACCTGGAATCACTCGAAGGCAACGAGTACCCGGTCCTGCCCCTGCCCGATATGGTGGTCTTTCCCAACCTGGTCACGCCCCTGTTCCTGGGCCGTGACCGGTCGGCGCGCGCCGTCGAGGCGGCGGAAGCGATGGAGGTTCCGCTGCTCGTCGTCGCGCAGCGCGATCCCGAGATCCTCGATCCCGACCTGTCGGACCTCTACACCATCGGGACCGTCGTCGAGGTGGGCCGCGTCCTGCGCATGCCCGACGGCAGCACCACGGTGCTCGTGCAGGGCATCGAACGCGCCCGCATCCTCGAACTGGTAGACACCGAGCCGTACCTGCGCGTGCGCGGGGTGCCGCTCTACGAGGATGAGCGGCACGACATGGCGAGTGAGGCGCTGATGCGCGCCGTGCTCGCGCTGTTTGAAAAGGTCGTGGACCTCAACCCCAATCTGCCCGAAGACGCTTACGTCGCGGCCATGAACGAGAAGGAGCCCGGCAGCCTGGCCGACCTGCTCGCTCACGTGCTGGACCTGGAGACCTCGCAGCGCCAGGAATTGCTGGAGACGCTGGACGCCAACGTGCGACTCCAGCAGTTGAGCATCATCCTCGGCCAGGAGCTCGACGTGCTGGAGCTGGAGGACCGCATCCAGACGCAGGTGCAGCAGGAGGTCGACAAGACCCAGCGCGAGTACTATCTGCGCGAGCAGATGCGCGCCATCCAGACCGAGTTGGGCGAAGAGGACGAGAACCAGCGCGAGCTGGGCGACCTGCGCCAGAAGCTCATCAAGGCCGGCCTGCCTGAGGCGGTGCGCCTGAAGGCGGAGAAGGAGATGAGCCGGCTGGCGCAGATGCCGCCGATGTCGCCCGAAACCACCGTCATCCGCAACTACCTCGACTGGTTGATCGACCTGCCCTGGACGACCGCCACCGAGGACAACCTGGATGTCAAGCGCGCGGCCGTCATCCTGGAGCAGAACCACTACGGTCTGCCGAAGGTCAAGGAGCGCATCCTCGAGCACATCGCGGTGCGCAAGCTGGCCCAGGAAAAAATGAAGAGCCCGATCCTCTGCTTCGTCGGCCCGCCCGGCACCGGCAAGACCAGCCTGGGCCGGTCGATCGCGGAGGCGCTGGGCCGCAAGTTCGTCCGGCTCAGCCTGGGCGGCGTGCGCGACGAAGCCGAAATCCGCGGCCACCGGCGGACCTACATCGGCTCGCTGCCCGGACGCATCATCCAGACCATGCACACCGCCGGGTCGGTCAACCCGCTCTTCATGCTGGACGAGATCGACAAGCTCGGCATGGACTTCCGGGGGGATCCTTCTTCCGCGCTGCTGGAAGTGCTGGACCCGGAACAGAACCACGCCTTCAGCGATCACTTCCTGGAAGTCCCGTATGATCTGAGCCGGGTGATGTTCATCACTACGGCCAACATCCTGGACCCCATCCCGCCCGCGCTGCGCGACCGGCTGGAGGTCATAGACTTTCCGGGCTACATCGAGGAGGAGAAGCTCGCGATTGCGCGGCAGTTCCTCATTCCGCGGCAGCTCGAAGCGCACGGCCTGTCGGCCCAACAGCTCCAGTTCAGTGTCGAGGCGCTGCGCACCATCATCCGCGAGTACACCTACGAGGCCGGCGTGCGCAACCTGGAACGCAGCATCGCCAACATCTGTCGCAAGGTCGCGCGGCGGGTTGCAGAGGGCAAGCGGTCGGTCCAGCGCGTCACGCCTCGCCAGGTCAACCGCCTCCTGGGGCCGCCCCAATACAGCGAATGGCTGGCCAACGAGCAGGACGAGATCGGTGTGGCGAACGGGCTGGCCTGGAGCGAGGCAGGCGGCGACGTGATGCAGGTCGAAGTCTCCGCCATGGAGGGCAAGGGTGCGCTCACCCTGACCGGGCAGATCGGCGAGGTCATGCAGGAGTCCGCGCAGGCCGCGCTGACCTATGCGCGCTCGCACGCAGACGAATTCGGCCTGCAGGAGCTGGACTTCGACAAGCTCGACCTGCACATCCACGTGCCCGAAGGGGCCATCCCGAAGGACGGCCCCAGCGCGGGCGTGACGATGGCGACCGCGCTCATCTCTGCGCTCAGCGCGCGGCCCATCCGCCACGACCTGGCGATGACCGGCGAGATTACGCTGCGCGGTCGGGTGCTGCCCATCGGCGGGCTCAAGGAGAAGCTGATGGCCGCGCACCGGATGCACATCAAGACCGTCATCTTCCCGAAGCGAAACGAGAAGGACCTGGCGGACGTGCCGCGCGATGTGCAGCGGGACCTGGATCTTGTGCTGGTCGAGCGCATGGATGAGATCATCGGCCGCGCGCTGCTCGAAGCGCAGCCTGTCCGCAGTCGTGCCAAACCGCGGACTCGCCGCCCACGCAAGAAGGCCGACGAGGCTGCCGCCGCGCCGGTCGAGGGCGGTGACGCCAGCCACGACGGTGCGGCGGCTCCGATCAGCGAGTAGCACCGGGCGGGCATGGAGGAGCAATCGGGATGTTCAAGGGCCGAGGCTTTCTGTTCATCGTCATACTGATCGTGCTGGCCGCGGCCATCTATCTCCTTGTGCGGGGCGGCGGGCTGCCCTTCCTCGGACGAGGCCCGGCCGCCGAACCACCCATGAATCTACGTGACGTCATCCCAAGCGACTGGGCTCCCCTGCCCGGCTGGCCGCTCGAATGCAGTTTCGATGACGATGACGATACGGAATGGCTCGTCGTCTACCGGTATGACCAGACCGAGGTCCTCCAGCCCCACACCAACGGGACCAAGGTGCCTCGCGGACCCATCGGCGCGGCCATCTTCGACGCGCAGAACAATGTCGTGCCCGAGGACGTGGGCAACCCGAGTCCCTACGCGTCGACCTTCGTGATTCCCTACCGGCTGCTGCCCGATTTCTATGACGGCAAGGGCCAGGGCTACCTGGGCGAGACAAAGGTCCAGGTCATCCCGCCGATCTCAGGCGATGACGCGTGCAAGGTGGAAGAAATCACAGTGCTCGGCTATGCGGACAGCCCGCTGCCCACGCGGCTGTCGATCTTTCGCTGGCAGGATGCAGCCACGGGCTACGCGGGCGCACACTTCTCGGGCGACGCCCACGTCGCGGCCGAGATTCCGCTGAACGGCGAAGCGAACGTACAGGAGGTCACCACCTACAACCGGCTGGAAAACCATCGCAGCCTTCTCTGCGCCATGCGCACTTACGAACGCACCAACCAGGAGCGGGTCATCTTCACCGAGAAGCCGGACGTCTTCTCGGTGGACTTCTGCTTCGATGCGCCGCCCGACCCGGCCTATCCCGAGGGCGTAGTCGTCGCGCATGTGCGCGACCACGACCAGGGGGCCCGCGGGGTCGCACCGTCGTTCGCACCGTCGCCCAAGACCAATAAATTCCTCCTGCAGGCCGCAACCGTGCCCGATGGAATTGCGCCCTCCAACCAGAACCGTATCGTCGCGCTGACCAACCCGGCGAGCGTCAACCGCGACCCGGCGGGCGGCCATGCCTGCACGTCGCGAGAGGTCGAAGGCGGCGTCGACCCCGAAGCGACGCCCGGCCCGACGCCCACCCCCAAGCCTAATGAGGGCTGGATCTGCGGCCGCGAGACGGCTACGGTCGAGACGGAGCTCGTCATCGGCGGCCAGGTGCGCCGCGTGGCGTGGCAGCTCATCAGCATCATCCCCGAGCAGGTCAACGGCGACGTCTACTGGCGCATTCAGGCCGCACAGGTGCTGGACGGGTCATGAGTCACCGCTTCCCCGCACCGCCCCGCTGGACCGATGACGATATTGCGGCCCTGCTCGCCGCAGGCCCCGACGAACGCATTGCATTCCTGCCTGCCAGCGCGAACGCAGCCCGGCTGGCCGAGACCCTCGTCGCGCTGGCGAACGCGCACGGCGGGATGGTCGTGTTCGGCATCGCACCGAGCGGCCGGCCGCAGGGCATCGCGGACCCCGACGAGGCGCTGGACACGGTGCAGGCCGCGGAGCTGCTCGCCACGCCGCCGCTGATTATTCCGGTTCCCCAGGTGGTCGAATATGCCGACCGCCGCGTCTGCCTGATCGAGGTGCCGCCCGGCCTGCCGCACGCCTACAGCCTGAACGGCCGCTACCTGACCCGCACCGGCACGAACAACCGCCTGTTGAGCAGCGCGGAGCTGGCCGGCCTGCTGCTGGCGCGCGCGGAGGCGGGGTTCGAGGCGCGGCCGGCCCCCGATGCCACGCTGGCAGACCTGGACATGGCGCAGGTCGAGGCGTACCTGGACCGGCTGCCGGGACAGGGCGGCGAGACCTGGCAGCGCGCGCTGCAAGTGCGCGGCGCGCTGGCCCACACGGGCGACGGATTCGTGCCGACCTATGCGGGCGTGCTGCTGTTTGGCCGCCAGCCGCAGCGCTTCCTGCGCAGCGCGCACACGACCCTGGTGCGCTACTCCGGCCCGGTGATGGGCGACCAGTTCTTGCGCCAGGACGCGACCGGCACGCTGCCCGACCAGATCCGGCAAGCCGAGGCGTTTATCTCCGCCAACATGCGGCGGGGGATGCGCCTGGCGAGCCTGACGCGCGAGGAAGCGACCGAGTATCCGGTGCAGGTCGTGCGCGAAGCCATCGTCAACGCGGTCGCGCACCGCGACTATGCCATCCGCGGGGACGGCATCCGCGTTCTGATGTTCAGCGACCACATGGAAATTTACAGCCCGGGGCGCTTGCCGGGCCACGTCACGCTCGCCAACCTGCTCAACGAACGCTTCTCGCGCAACGAGGCCATCGTCCAGGTCCTGGCCGACCTCGGGTTCGTGGAGCGGCTCGGCTACGGCATCGACCGCATGGTATCGGCCATGATCGACGCGGGGCTGCCCAACCCGGAGTTCGAGGAGACGGTGGCCGGGTTTCAGGTGGTGCTGCGCGGCCGCGGGGAGGAGCTGGTCAGCCCGGAGCAGGCGCCCCGCTGGGGCAACCGTCACCTTGCGCCCCGGCAGGAACGCGCGCTGGCCTACGTCAGCGAGCACGGCAGCATCACCAACCGCGAGTTCCGCGAGCTCTTCCCCGACCTCAGCGACGAGACCATCCGCCGCGAGCTGGCCGACATGGTGGACAGCGGTCTGCTCGTGAAGATCGGCGACCGCAAGGCCACTTATTACATCCTCAAGTAGTCCCACCAAGTTGACACACCTGCCCGTTCTTGGGATACTGCCGGATGCTATGAATTCTCAGCTTACGCCGCCCGCGCCGCGTTACCGCCGCGTGGCAGGCCTGGTGCTCGGTGCGCTGCTCGGCGCGGTATTCGGCGTTGTCTCGCAGACCATCAACCGGCTGGCGCTGCCCGGCGTGCCGCTCTATCAGCCGCCCTGGGGCCCGTTGGGCAACAGCCTGCTGGCCGCGCTCATCGGTGCAGGGCTGGGCGTGATTGCCGCGTGGCCGGCCAGCGCCGTCCACGGCACGGCCCTCGCCAGCGCCGTCAGCGCCGTCGTCATCGTAGGCGGCAGCCTGATCCAGGCGCGGCCCACCGGCGAGGCCGCCGCGGCCGCGGTCGCGCTCACCGGCGTGATGCTGGTGCTGCCATTCTGGGGCCTGCTCGTGCCGCTGCTGGCCGCGCTGCGCTGGGGCGCGGGCCAGCAGGAGGAAGACTATCGGGACCGGCGGCCCGCCGCCATCCGGCTGCGCAGCGTGGCTGTGCTCGTCCTGCTCGTCGGGCTGGCTGCTGCGCTGGCGCTCTATCCTGCGGAGCGGCGCGTCATGCTCCGCGCGACGCACGACCTGCTGCAGGCGGGGCTGCCAGATTCCCTGCGTGCCCCTGCGGCCGGGCCGGTGTCAGCACATCTAACGCAGCCCTATACCCTGGCCTGGGAACGGGAGGGCATCGAACGCTACCGCATCCCGCGGCCCGGCCGCAACTTTGATTTGCACGCCGTCGTCGTCGCCCGTTTCGCGGATGGCTGGAACCTGGTCTGCCTGTACGTCGTGGCGGATGAACAGCCCATCTGTCACGGGTTCGACCGGTTGCCGGAATGAGCAGAGCCGTCATATGATGATTAATCGATCCCCGGGACCCCCGGCCGCGCCGGGACATCCCATCTCCCACATCAAACGCGTTCCACCCGAGGCCATCGGCGGTCAACGCCGGCTTCTCGGCATCATCCTCGGTGCGCTGCTCGGCCTCGTCTACGGCCTGGTGTCGCAGACCATCAACCGCATCGCCCTGCCCGGCGTGCCGCTCTATCAGCCGCCGCTCGGCCCGCTAGGCAACACCGTGCTCAGCGCGCTGGTCGGCGCGGGCCTGGGCCTGCTGGTCGCCCTGCCGACGAGCGGCGCCCTGGGCATCGCGTTCGCCAGCGTGGCCTCGGCCGTCGCCATCATGGTGAGCAGCCTCCTGCGCCTGGGTGACGGACTCAGCGCCGGGTCGCAACTCGTGTTCGGGGTGCTGCTGTCGGTGCCCTTGTCCTGGTTTACGGTGCCGGTGATCGCGCTTCTGCGCTGGGCGGTGGACCGCCAGGTAGACCAACAGGCGCGCGGCGAGCCGCTGCTGGTGCGCTGGCGGGTGCCGCTGGCGCTGGTACTCGTGATGGCCTTCGTGGCCGCGTTCGAGTTGCTCGGCACCACTGCACAGGGCCAACTGCGCACGACCGACCGGATGCTGGAGAGCGCGCTGGCGGCGACCAACCCGGCAGACCTGCCCGCGCCGCTCCAGGGGCCGCTGGTGCGCGACTTTCCTGCGGGCTCCGGTGCGGAGTACACGCTCGAATGGACCCGCCAGGACCTCGACCGGTTCATCGAGCTGCGGCCGTCGGCCAACTACGACCAGCACGTCGCGGTTATCGCGCGGCTGGCCGGCGGGTATCGCCTCGTCTGCCTGTTTCCGACCGCGCGCAGCGGCCCAACCTGCGGGACATACTGAGTCAAAGGAATCCTATGATCGACATCACCATTCCCGGCAGCGGAAAAATCCAACTGGAGCACCTCGTGCTGGATTACAACGGCACACTCGCGCGTGATGGCGACCTGCTCGAGGGCGTGGCCGAGCGCCTGACCGCCCTGGCGCAGGTTCTGACGATCCATGTCATCACGGCGGACACCTTCGGCAAGGTGCAGGCGGCGATGGCCGGCCTGCCCTGCACGGTGCGCATCCTGCCGCAGACGGGCCAGGGCCATGCGAAGATGGCCTATGTCTGGCAGCTCGACCGGACGCGCGTCGCGGCCATCGGCAACGGCCGGAACGACCGGCTCATGCTGCAGGCTGCCAAGCTCGGCATCGCGATTGTCGGGCCGGAGGGCGCAGCCGTGGATACCCTCCACGCGGCCGATGTTGCCGTGCCCAACATCCATGCGGCGCTTGACCTGCTGCAGCACCCGCTGCGCCTGGTTGCGACGCTGCGGTCGTAAGGACGATTGAAGATTGCCGATTGAAGATTGAAGATTATCGGCGTGGGCGGCTGCCTGAAAAGGGGAGCCCGCGTTTTCGATGTTCCTATGCGCGGGCAGAATGCAGTGTAAAACCCTTACCAGATGTGGCTTTCGGACATCATAAGTAACCAGCGGAGGACTTAATGGAGATTGTGGTCAAACAGGCGGACCTCACGGGGGAGGCCGCGGATGTGGTCATCGTCAACCTGTTCCAGGGCGTGACTGTGCCTGCCGGCGCCACGGGCGCGGCGGATGTCGCACTGAACGGCGCGATCCGGGAGGTCATCGCGGCAGGCGACTTTACCGGCAAGGCGGGCGAGACGGTCGTGCTCTACCCGCGCGGGCAGATGCCTGCCCGTCGCGTGCTCGTGGTGGGGCTGGGCGAGGCGGACAAGTTCAACCTGGCAGGCGTGCGTCACGCGGCGGCTGTCGCGGCCCGCAAGGCGCGCGACCTGGGCGCGCAGACCGTGGCAACCATCGTCCACGGCGCGGGCATCGGCGGACTGGACCCACAGGCCGCCGCGCAGGCTGTGGTCGAGGGGACGCTGCTCGGCTTGTACCGGTTCGCGGGGTATAGGTCGAAGCAGTCGAAGGACTGGAAGGCGAACCCGGCCACGCTGCTCGTGCTGGTGCGGGATGCGGGCCATGTGGATTCCATCGAGGCGGGCGTGCGACGCGGGCAGGCCATCGCCGCAGGCGTCTGCCTGGCACGCGACCTGGTCAACACCCCGGCCAACTACATGCCCCCACAGCAGATGGCCGAGCAGGCCAAGGCCCTGGCCCAGGAGACGGGGCTCAAGGTCGAGGTGCTGGGCCGGGCCGAATGCAAGGCCCTCGGCATGGGCATCTTCATGGCCGTCGCGCAGGAATCTGAGCAGGAGCCGCAATTCATCATCCTGGAGCACAACGCGGGCCGGACGGACCTACCCACGGTCGTGCTGGTCGGCAAGGGCGTGACCTTCGATTCGGGTGGGATTTCGCTCAAGCCGGGTGAAGAGATGTGGCGGATGAAGGATGACATGGCGGGCGCGGCCGCGGTCATCGCGGCGCTGGGCGTCGCGGCCCGGCTGAACCTGCCGCTGCACGTGGTCGGGCTGGCGCCGTGTGCGGAGAACCTGCCCGGCGGCCGGGCGCAGAAGCCCGGCGATGTGTTCACCGGCATCACGGGCAAGACGATGGAGGTCATCAGCACGGACGCGGAAGGCCGGATGCTGCTTGCGGATGCGCTCGGCTATGCGGCCCGCTATACGCCCGCCGCAGTCGTGGACATCGCGACGCTGACCGGTGCGCAGGGTGTGGCGCTCGGCCCGCTGGCCGCGGCGGTGTTCAGCAACGACGAGCCGCTCGTCCAGCGCCTGCAGGCCGCGGGCGAGTCGTCCGCGGAGCGGCTGTGGCGGCTGCCGCTGTACGAGGAATACCTGGAGACTATCAAGAGCCAGGTCGCGGACGTGAAGAACAGCGGCGGGCGGTCCGGCGGCGTCGGCACGAGCGCCAAATTCCTGGAGCACTTCACCGAGGGCTATGCCTGGGCGCACGTGGACATGGCCTCGATGGCGTGGAGCGATGAGGACAAGCCCGCGCGGCCGAAGGGCGCGACGGGCTACGGGGTCAGGCTGTTTGTGGAGTTCCTGGAGGGATATCGCGGGTAGGAACCTGATTTGAACCGCCAAGACGCGAAGGGCGCTAAGCAATAGTCTTAGCGTCCTTCGCGTCTTCGTGGTTCATTCCAGCGCCACGGCCAGCAGCGTCATGTCGTCATACTGCTCGGCCGCGCCACGGTAGGCATTGAGGTCGGCAAAGACCTGCCGGCACAACACATCCACCGGCAGCGCGGCGTGCATCAGCAGCACCCCCTGGAACCGGGCCGGCCCGAACAGCTCACCGCGCGGGTCCGCGATGTCCGTCAGTCCGTCCGTGAACAGGATCAGGCGGTCGCCCGGCTCCAGCTCCAGGCGCTCCTCGGACAGGTTGGCGGCCGCGTTCTCCAGCAAGCCCAGGATGGTGCCGCTGCCGCCGAGCTCGTGGGCGGCGCCGCTGCGCAGCAGCAGCGGGCGGTCATGGCCCGCGCGGCCATAGGTGAACGTGCGGCCTGCAAGCACCCCGTAGAACACGCTGACGAACATATCCGGCTCGCCCAGATCGAGCAGCAGCCGGTTGACGTTGGCGAGCACCTCGACCGGAGAGCCGGTACGCTGCGCCTCCGCCCGAATCAGGCTGCGCGAGAGCGCCATGTACAGTGCGGCGGGCATGCCCTTGTCCGAGACATCCGCGATGACCAGGCCCACGCGGCCATCGCCCAGGGCAATCACATCGTAGAAATCGCCGCCCACCTGGCGCGCCGGCTCGTTGTGTGCCGCGAAGCGGCAGCCGGCCACCGCGGGGAATTCGGTAGGCAGGAAACTTTGCTGCACCTGCCGCGCCAGCTCCAGTTCGCGCTCCATGCGCTCCTTGACGGCCAGCTCGTGCTGCGCCTCTTCCAGCGCAACAATCTTGGCCCGGAGCTCCTCGATCAGGCCCGCGCGCTGGATGGCGAGCGCGGCGTGGCTGGCGAACGTCTGCAGCAGGGCCACCTGGCCTGGCGGGAAGCTCGGCAGGACGGTCGAGTGGACGATCATCGCGCCGACGGGCCGGCCCTGCACGACCAGGGGCACGCGCAGCCCCGCCCGCAACGCCGCGCCCTCCACGTCCGGCGAGCGCGCGGTGACGCCGGGCGGCCAGCCGCTGAAGGGCACAGGCTGGGTCGTCACATCGCGCGCGGCATCGCACACATCCTCCGCGGGCAGGAGACGCGACACACGGTCCAGGCTCCAGCCGAGATAGGCCAGCACCTCCGCCTGGTCATCGGGCCGCAGGTAGTAGAGAATGGCCCGGTCCGCAGCGCACAGGTCGCGCGCCTGGCGGCACACCTGCTCCGCAAGCGCGGGCAGGTCGGCCGCGCCGAGGAGCGCCTCAGCCATGCGCTGAAACGAGACAAGGGCCTCGGTCCGCTGCGTCAGCACGCGCTGTGCGGATTCCAGCTCGGCAAGGCGGCGCTGAAGTGTGGCGTTGGCTGCACGCAGCGCGGATTCGCTGGCAGCCAGCCGCGCGGATGTGCGCCGGAGCTGGTCTGCGTGGAAGCTCAGCACATCGTCCAGCGCCAGGTGTCCAGCGGCAGCGAGGCGGAGCGCGTAGGCCGCCATCGGCAGCACGAGTTCATGCTGCTCAGGCGGGCCGTGCCGGTACACATCGAACAGCGCGACCTCGCCCTCATAGCCCCGGCCCCCGCACTGTGTACAACCGCCCGCGCGGCGGAAGACGGGCTGGCCTGCTGCGCTGAGCTCATCCAGCAGCCCGCCGAAGCGCAGCCGCAACTCCTGCTGCTGGACTGCGCCGGGAGCAAGCTCCGCGCTGCAATGCGTACACAGCGCGGGCACCCGCTGCACCGCGATGACCCAGTGCAGGGCCTCCAGGGCCGTGGTGTCAGTGGACGACCCTGTGGTTGCATCCGCCAGCGCCCGCACCACATCCGCGCCGCTGAACACCGTCTCGTACTGCGTGAGCACCTTGACGCCGCCGCGCGCAGCTTCGACGGCCAGCGTCAGCGTCTCCGGTTCCAGGCGTTCGAGAACGAGCAGAGCGGGTCGGTGCGCGGCTGCCAGCGACAGCCGCTGGGTGATGGGTGTGCGGGTGGATTCGGCATCCAGCAGTGTGACGCGCTGCCGGAGCTGCCGCGGGATGCGGATGCTGTCACGGCTTTCGGCTACGACGATGGCGCGGGCCGCGGGGTCTGCCAGCAGCAGTTCGCGCATGAGGACGCGCATGAACGTCGCACGGCCGCTCGGCAGGAGGATGTCACCGGCGGATGCAAGCGCAGGATCCAACCCGGCCACGACGATCAGCCCCGGCCCACCGGCGGCGATGCGTGCAATGGCTGCGTCGAGATCAGGCAGATGCAGGAAATCGGCAAGGTCGAGCATAGCAAAAAACATCCGAGCCACGGCTGGCTCGGATGTTAGATTAGCTCAAAGCAACGAAAGATGCAAGTACATCAGGCGACGTGGCGGCGGCGCTGCCGCCAGACATAAGCCATCAGCCCGGCCAGCGAGAAGGCCGAGCCGACCGCTGCGCCCATCAGCCAGCGCCGGTCCATCCGATCCGTGACCGGCTGCACCACGTTGGCCGCCAGCTCACGGTAATTCGGCGACCATTCGACCGTGGGCGGTTGGATGTCCAGCCGATGTTGGGCCACCTGCTGGCGGGCCGCCATGAGCAAGCTGCGTTCCAGCTCCGTACGAAAGGCCGGCCGCATGGGCACGGGCACGATCAGGGTCGAAACGTCGCGCGCCAGGTTCAGGAAGGGCGCAACGTTGAGAATGTGGCTGTCGTCGGTACGGTGCAGCCGGCCCGTGTCTTCCGATTGCAGTGTATTGCTGTCGCGGCCTGCCATTGCCAGTTCTCCCTTGAACGAATCCCTCACCAACCCCGCGCTTCGAGGTCGGCCTTGAGCGCCTTCAGCGTGCGAAAGTAGAGCGACTTGATCGAGCTTTCCGTCCGGCCCATCAGTTGACCGATTTCCTCGTTGGAGAGCCGGTCGGCAAACTTCAGGATCAGCAGCCGCTGGCGGTCCTCCGGCTGGCGACGGATGGCCGACCACAGCGCCTGCTTGCGCTCGCTAACCTCGGCGGCCCGCTCCGGGTTCTCCGCCGGCTTGCCGGTCAGTTCCAGATCGTCCAGCGGCGTGGTCCGCCACCGGCTGCGCGACCGGTGATGATTCGCCACCAGGTTATGCGCGATCCGGTAGAGCCAGGCCACGAACGGCACCCCCTGATCCGTGTACCGGTGCAGATTGCTCAATGCCTGGTGGAAGGTGCGCGCCGTCAGATCCTCAGCGTCCGCCGCGTTGCCGGTGCGATAGTAGATGTAGGTGTAAATCCGATCTACCGTTCGCCGGTACAGCTCACCGAATGCCTCCGAGTCGCGCCGCGCCAGCTCGATGAGCTTCGGCTCCGGCAGCTCCGCATAGCGGGTGGCAAGCATCTGCACGTCGGGGCCGCGGCCGTCCAGGTTACGGCTCATGTCTGCCATTCCTTCAGGCGCCTGGCTGCGTGACCCCGCCATAGACTATAACACCTTGACGCGTCAAAAGACGCGACCGATGGATCTCCCGATCCATCGCCCAATCAATCGCCGCCATAGATACCGACGCCGATGGTGCCGGGGCCGACGTGCACGCCGATGACCGGTCCCAGGGCAGCCACGTGGAAGCCGCGCGTGCCGAACGAAGCGGCCAGCTTATCGCCCAACACCTTCGCCTCGTCGGCGGCCAGGGCCTGCGTGAGCGCCAGGCGCACCTGCGGACCGCGGCCGGCAACCTGACTCAACAGATACTCCTGCACCGCCTCCAGCGCCTTCGCGCGCGAGCGGACGCGCGCCACCGGCGCGACCTCGCCGTCGGCAATCTGCAGCAGCGGCTTGAACTTGAGCAGCGTACCCACGAAGGCCTGAGCCTTGCCGATGCGCCCGCCCTTCTGCAAGTATTCCAGCGTTTCGAGCACGAAGACCACGCGGATCTTCTCGCGCATCGCGGTGATGCGCTCGACAATCTCCTCCCGCCCCAGCCCGGCCTCGGCCAGGCGCACGGTCTCCTGCAGCAGAAGACCCAGGCCGATGGAAATGTTCTGCGAATCAATCACGCTGATCGGCCAATAGGAGTAGGTCTCCTTCGCCACAAGCGCCGCCGCATAGGTGCCGCTCAGTTTCGAAGAAAGCGTCATGGCGATGACCTCATCGCCCGCCGAGCAGAACTGCTCGAAGGGGGTCAGAAAGTCGGAGGGGACCGCCTGGGATGTCGTGGGCAGCGGATTGCTCGACGGCAGTCGCCGCCAGAACTCCTCGCGGGTGATTTCCACCCCATCGCGCAACGAAGTCTGGCCGAAGACCACGCTGAGCGGAACGACGGTCACCCGGGGGTGCGTCATGATTTCGGGGGGCGCCTCGCAGGTTGAGTCGGTAATGATGCGAATCATGGGATTTGATACCTCGTGGAGCAGGATGAGAGCTGCCGGAAATATTGAGTCACTCGACCGGTGCTTCATTGTAGGCGGAAGGCGGGCGTTTGTCAATCGAAAACGGCCTACAGTTTGGGCTGCGACGCCGGATATGCTATACTACGCTATTGTAGCCCGCTCTGGCTATCAGATTCTAACCGGTAAATGAGATAAGGAAGCCCATGAAACGGCCACTCGGGATCCTCTGTTTGATACTCCTGACGCTGCTGATTGCCAGCTATGCATCTGCCGCACCCGCTGTCCAGGAACAGCAGCCGGTCATCGCACAGCCGGCGCAGGACGCGCCGGTGCGCGGCGTCGTCCAGATTGTTGGTACAGCAGTGCATCCGCAATTCCAGCGTTACGAGCTCTACTATGCGCCTTACCCGGTGCCCTCCGACCAGTCGTGGATCTTCATCGGTGATGCGCACATGAACCAGCAGCCCCTCGGGCTGCTCGGCACGTGGGATTCGCGCTCCGTGCCCGACGGCACGTACGCGCTGCGCGTGCGCGTGGTGCGGGTGGATGGCAACTACATCGACAGCGACAGCGTGCGCGTCCTCGTGGCCAACACGCGGCCGCCGGAGTCGCCGACGCCGGAAGAATCCCCGACGCCAGAATTTGCCGTCACCGAGGAACCTTTCGTACCAGCACAAACCGAGCCGACGCCCACGATTGAGATTGCCGTGCCGACCAGCGAAGGAGCGTCCACCCCGGAGCCGACGCCGACCCTGGGGCCGGAGGATATCCTGCCGGCGCCGGAGGGCGGCAGCGCCGGTTCGGGTGATACCGCGTCGCCGAGCAGCACGTCAGACACGGCGGCATCCAGCGCGGTGGCCGGCATCGAGCAGTTGTTCAGCGGCTCGCGGCTGATGGAAGTGGCACGGCGCACGGCCCTTTACACGCTGGCCGCGTTTGCCGTGGTGGGCGCATTCTTTGCCGTCAAGTGGGTGCTCGTCTGGCTATGGCACAAGATTCGCCCCTGAGCGCCATCCGCGCCGTGTTGGGCCAGCGGCCCGCGCGGGGCGCACGCTCAGCCGCCAGCGGCGGGCCGCAGAAGATGGTGGTGGGCCTGGGCAATCCGGGCCCGGATTATGCGCGCCACCGGCACAATATCGGCTTTCAGGTAGTCGACCTCTTCGCGGAGCGCCACGACCTCGCCTTTGACAAGTTCCAGAAGCGGGCGCGCTCGGCCATCGGGCCGGTGAGCCTCGCCGGCGGCTGGCGCGGACGCATTCTGCTCGTCAAGCCGATGACCTATATGAACAGTAGCGGCGAGGCGGTCGCCGCGCTCGCTGCATTCTACAAGATTAGTCCTGCGGACATCCTGGTCGTCCATGACGACCTGGACCTGCCGCTGGGCCGCATCCGCCTCCGGCCAGGGGGCAGCCCCGGCGGCCAGCGCGGCGTCGCCTCCATTATTAAGAGCCTGGGCACGGAAGCCTTCCACCGCCTGCGCATCGGCATCAGCCGGCCCGGCGCGGCTGCCAGCTATGTCCCGCCCGCGATGGACCCTGCGGACTACGTGCTCCGCCCGTTTGCCGCGGAGCAAGAGAAGGAGATGGAGTTCGTCCGCCCGCGCGCAGCCGACGCCATCGAGCTGTGGCTGAGCCAGGGCATCGACGCGGCCATGAACCAGTTTAACGGCACAGGATGAAACTCAACGGTCTGCTCGACCTGGCCCACGACCTGCCCGCGCTGCGCGATCTGGCGGCAGAGCTGGCCGCGGGCCGCGTGCCGGGCGAATCCCTGGAAGTGTATCATGCGGCGCGACCTTACCTGGTCGCGGCGCTCGCGCGCGTCCTCAATCAGCCCTTGCTGGTCATCACCTCGCGGTCGAATCGCGCCCGGCAGTGGGTGGACGAGCTGCGCACCTGGCTGCCCGATGAAGTGCCGGTCCACAACTTTGCCGACCCCGACGCGCTCCCATATGAGCGCATCCCCTGGGCGCCGGAGACCCGTCAACGCCGCCTGGAGGCCCTTGTCAGCCTGCTGACCGTCGGCCAGCTGACCACTAGCGGTAGTCTCGCCCGCGGCCAGGCGACCGTCGCACCGATCGTCGTCAGTTCCGCGCGCGCGCTGGTGCAGATGACGCTGCCGGTACGCGAGATGCGGCTGGCGCTGCGCCAGATCAAGCAGGGCCAGGCCTTCGACCTGAACAAGATGCTGGCAAACTGGGTCGGCCTGGGCTATGAGTCGGAAGCCGTGGTGGAGACGCCGGGCGTATTCAGCCGCCGCGGCGGCATCGTGGACATCTGGCCGCCCAACCTGCGCAAGCCCATCCGCATCGAGCTGTTCGGCGATGAAATCGACAGTCTGCGCACGTTCGACCCATCCACACAGCGAACGCTCGCCCGCGTCGAGCAGGCATGGATCGGCCCGGCCAGCGAGGCGCTGCCCCGGCTGGCGGAGCGCGGCCAGGACCGGCTGAACAGCCTGGACTTCTCCGGCTGTCACCCGCCCGCGCGCACCGAGTTCGAGAAGGAGCTGACGCAGCTACGTGCGGGCAGCGGGTTCCGCAATCTCGAATGGTACATCCCCTACCTCTACAGCCAGCCCGGCTCGCTGGTGGATTACCTGCCTGCTCAAGGCGCGTGGCTGGTCATCGAGGACACTCCGGACCTGCTGGCGAGCTTCAACGACCTGGCCGGCCAGGCCGAGCAACTGGCGCGCGACCTGCGCGCCGCAGGCGACGTGCCCGCGGTGCTGGCCGCGCCCTACTTCACGCCCGAGGCGCTGCACGAGCGACTGGCCGCCCGGCCCTCCCTCAGCCTCGGCGCGGAGCTGCTCGACCCTGCGCGCGGCAACGGCCACGACCCTGCAGCCGTAATCAACCGGCCGGCCGCCCGGCTGGCGAACCATTTCGCCGGCGGACCGCGCTACGGCGGGCAGATGCGCGCCATCCTTACCGAAATCGAGCGCTACCTGCGTGCCGGGGACCGCGTCGTCATGGTCAGCCGGCAGGCTCCGCGGCTGGCCGAGCTGATGCGCGAGACCGGCCACGCAGTCGTGCCGGCAGACAACATCCCCGACCTGCCGCCGCCCGGCCTGACCCTCGTGCAGGGGGTGATGGAGGAAGGCTGGAAGCTGGAGGCTAGAAGCTGGATGGGCGCAGCTTCGCTGCGCACGGAAGCTGGAAGCCGGAAGCTGGAAGCCGGTAACTGGGGGATTGACGAACGCACAGGTACGGAAGCTGAAGGTCACGGAACGGGAGCACGCGGGGAACTCCCAGACGACGAGCTTCCAGCTTCCAGCTTCCAGCTTCCGGCTTCCGCGCTCTGGTTCCTGACCGACGCGGAGTTGTTCGGCTGGGGGAAGCCGAAGCCCCGTCGGCCGCAGCGCACCCGCGCGCTCGCGCCGGAGGTCTTCTTCGCGGACGTGCAGCCGGGCGATTTCGTCGTCCACATGGAGCACGGCATCGGCAAGTTCAAGGGCCTCATCAAGATGGCCGTGGACGGCATCGACCGGGAGTACCTGCAAATCGAGTATGCACAGGGCGACCAGCTCTACGTGCCCGTCCACCAGGCCGACCGGCTGGCCCGCTACGTCGGCGCGGGGGAGGTCGTGCCCCAGTTGCACCGGCTGGGCACGACCGAATGGGAGCAGATCAAGGCGCGGGCCAAGCGCGCGGTCGCGGAGATCGCGGATGACCTGCTGGAGCTGTACGCGCAGCGCGAGGTCGTGCAGGGTCACGCCTTCAGCCCCGACGCAACCTGGCAGCACGAGCTCGAAGCCAGCTTCCCTTATGTCGAGACCGAGGATCAGCTCGTCGCCATCGAGGCCGTCAAGCATGACATGGAACAGGGCCGACCCATGGACCGGCTCATCTGCGGCGACGTGGGCTACGGCAAGACCGAGGTCGCACTGCGCGCCGCGTTCAAGGCGGTCATGGACGGCAAACAGGTGGCGGTGCTCGTGCCGACCACCGTCCTGGCACAGCAGCACTACACCAACTTCGGGCGGCGGCTGGGCGCGTTCCCGGTCTCGGTCGCCATGCTCTCCCGCTTCCAGACCCCGGCACAGCAGGACCGCGTCATCGACGGGCTGGCCGCAGGCAGCGTCGACATGGTCATCGGCACCCACCGGCTGCTCAGTCAGGACGTGGCCTTCAAGGACCTCGGCCTGCTGATCGTGGACGAGGAACAGCGGTTCGGCGTCGCGCACAAGGAACGCATCAAGCAGATGCGCACCGAGGTGGACGTGCTGACGCTCACCGCGACGCCGATCCCACGCACGCTGCACATGAGCCTGACGGGCGTGCGCGACCTGAGCACCATCGACACGCCGCCGGAGGAGCGCCTGCCCGTCAAGACGTTTGTGGGCGATTTCGACGATGCGCTGGTCCGGCAGGCCATCCTGCGCGAGATGGACCGCAACGGGCAGGTCTACTTCGTCCACAACCGGGTGCAGGGCATCGAGCAGATGGCTGCGCGCGTGGGCAACATCGTGCCGGAGGCGCGCATCGCCATCGCGCACGGGCAGATGCCGGAGAAGGAACTGTCCGCGGTGATGCTCGCCTTCGCAGAGGGTGAGTACGATGTACTGGTCTGCACCAGCATCATCGAGAGCGGGCTGGACATCCCCAACGCCAACACCATCATCATCAACCGGGCCGACATGTTTGGGCTGGCGCAGCTCTACCAGTTGCGCGGCCGGGTGGGCCGGTCCGCAGTGCGCGCGTACGCTTATCTGCTCGTAGACAAGTACAAGCTGCTGACCGAGGAGGCGCGGCGCCGGCTGGAGGCGATCCAGGAGGCAAGCGACCTGGGCGCAGGGTTCCGCATCGCCATGCGCGACCTGGAGATTCGCGGCGCGGGCGAGCTGCTCGGCGCGCGGCAACACGGCCACATTGCCGCAGTCGGGTTCGACCTCTACACCCGCCTGCTGGCCCAGGCCGTCCAGGAGGCACGCGACCGGCTGGAGCGCGAGGGCAAAATCGCGAATGCGCCCGCGGGCGACCGCGCCACCGGCGCACAGACCCACAACCTGCTCGAGGACCCGCTTGCGCCGACGGTGACGCTGGACCTCAGCCTGCCCGCGCGCATCCCGGAAGATTACGTGCCGGAGTCGGTGTTGCGGCTCCAGTTGTATCGCCGGCTGGCCGGGCTGACTACACTCGGAGCGGTGGATGAGATTGCCCAGGAGTTCAGCGACCGCTTTGGCCCGGTGCCGGAGGACGTGGAGAACCTGCTCTATATCGTGCGGGTGAAAATCCTGGCCGTCAACGCAGGCGTGGAGGCCATCGGCATCGAAGAGGGACAGGTGCTCATCAAGAACGCATTCCTGGAACTGATGGACCGTGCCGCCCTGCAGGAGCGTCTGCGGGCGCAGGGGGTCCCTGGCCGCGTTGCGCGCCGCGCCATCTGGATGGAGATGCGCGAGGCGGGGGCCTGGCGCCGCGACCTGATGAAGACGCTCGAAACCCTGCAGACCCCGCAGCCAGCTTGAGTGGAATGGGAAGCGGGAATAGAACGCTGATTGAAATGATTGAACTGATGAACGCTGATCATTTTCATATTGATGAGAGAAAAATCAGCGTCAATCAGTCCGATCAGTATGATCAGCGTCCTATTCTTCCGTTCGCTCTGTGGCAAGGCTGTCACGCGCGCGGGCCAAGTGTGGGAATAATGGGGGATAAAGAGGGATAAGTGTGGGATAAAGATGAGGACAAACGGCTCCGTCAACGGCATCATCTTCGACATACAACGCTTCTCCATCCATGATGGGCCGGGCATCCGTACGACCGTCTTTCTCAAAGGCTGCTCGCTGCGCTGCTTCTGGTGCCATAACCCGGAAGGCATCCGCGCGAAGCCCGAAATCCGCTTCGACCCCGCGCGCTGCATCGGCTGCGGCGCGTGCATCGCGGTGTGTACGCACAGCGGGCAAATCCTCGATGCGGAGGGGCGGCACATCTACGACCGGACGGAGTGCATCGTCTGCGGAGAGTGCGTCGAGGAGTGCTTCGCAGAGGGGCTGGTGCTGACCGGCAAGACGCAGACCGCAGAGGAAGTGGCCGCGGAGGTGCTGCGGGACCGCGCGTTCTACGAGACGTCGGGCGGCGGCGTGACCCTCTCCGGCGGCGACCCCGCGCTCCAACCCGCCTTCTCCGCCGCCATCCTCGCGCTCTGCAAGGCGGAGGGCCTGCACACGGCCATCGAGACCGCGGGCAACTACCCCTGGGCCAGCCTGGCGGACCTGCTGCCCCACACCGACCTGGTGATGATGGACCTCAAGCACATGGACCCGGCGAAGCACCGCGATGCGACGGGCGTGACCAACGAGCGCGTGCTCGCTACAGCGGAGCGGCTGGCCGTCGAGACCGGCAAGCCCCTGCTCTTCCGCGTGCCGGTCGTGCCGGGGGTGAACGACGCGGATGCCGAAATCGCGGCCATCGCCGCATACGTCCGACAACTCATCGAGGCGCGTCGCGCAGCCGGCGGCCGCGCGCCCATCACGCTGGAGCTGCTGGCATTCCACCGGCTCGCCAGCCAGAAGTACCAGAGCCTGGGGCTGGACTACCGCGCGGCGCACCTGGAGCCGTTGGCGGAGGCGCGGATGCGCGAGCTAAGAGAGCTTGTTGCAGGTTATCAGGTTGCAGGTTGAAGGTTGGAGCGAGAGGTTTTGGAGTCGAGGCTTTAGCCGGTTTGGGTGTTTTTCAGCATAGCCAGAGTAACCGGCTAAGAGCCTATCCGAGAATTGCTCTGGCCGGTCTCGGCTGTGGCTTCGCCACAGCACACCGAGCCAGGGGGCACGGTCGGAGCCCGGCCCCAGCGTTTTCGGATAGATACTAAAGCCTCGACTCCGCAGGATACGGTAGGGGGAGGCACGATGACCAATCTTATGACCGAACTGCCCGTGGAGAGCACAGCCCGCATCTATGCCGAGCGGCTCGCGGCGCTGCGCGGCGAGAAGATGGCCCAGACGCAGGAGAAGTGGGCCGTCATCGGCGCGATGGATTATGACGACTGGGCGTTGATCCTGCCGCCGCCGGACGCGCGCGAGGTGATCCAGACGATCAGCGCGTCGGGCGTGCCCATTGTCGATGTCAAGATGAAGGGCTACGCGGCGGAGAGCAGCCATCCGAGCGGCGGGTTCTTCGGGCCGGTCGCGTTCGGCCGCAACTTCCGCCGCCTGCTGGAGGCCCATCCCGTCTACCTTGACCCCAACAGCTCGCTGGCCGGCGGCTACATGGTCAACTTCGGCTCGTACCGCAAGGTCGGCTGGAATCCGGACTTCGATTACTCGCACCTCCATCCGGCGCAGCAGCTTTACAAGCTCCACACCGGCATCGGCGGCGCGCAGCACTTCTGCCACGACCTGCAGATCGGGCTGGACCTGGGCTGGCGCGGCCTGCTGGATAAGATCGCCTACTACCGCACGGTCAACACCGACGCGAAGGCGCAGGAGTTCTACGACGGGCTGACCGATGTCGTGCTGGGGATGCAGAACTGGATCAGCCGCACCGCGGATGCAGCGGAAGCGCGGGCCGCAAACGAGACCGACCCGGCGAATGCGGCGAACCTGCGCGAGATTGCGGCTATCAACCGCCGCCTCGTCACCGAGCCGCCGCAGACTTTCCGTGAGGCGTGCCAGTGGATGCTGTGGTACCAGTCTGCCGCGCGCATGTACAACGGGAGCGGCGCGCTGGGCCGGCTGGACGTGCTGCTGCTGCCCTACTACGAACGCGAGACGACCGCGGGCACGCTGACCGACGAGGAGGCCATCTTCCACATCGCCTGCCTGCTGGTGCGCGCGACGGACTACATCCAGCTCGGCGGGCCGGATGAGACGGGCCGCGACGTCACCAACCCCGTGTCCTACCTCATCCTCGAAGCGGGCCATCGGCTGAAGATTCCGGCGAACATCGGCGTGTGCGTCGGCGAGACGACCGACGAGCGGCTGCTGCGCCGCGGCCTGGAGGTCATGTTCGAGGACAAGACCGGCCTCCCCAAGTTCCTGGGCGTCGATAACACGGTCGAAGGCTTCGCACGCAACGGCTATCCCCTCGAACTCTCCCGCCAGCGCGCCTATTCGGGCTGTCACTGGCTGGCGTTGCCCGGCCGCGAGTACACCTTCAACGACATGGTCAAGATCAACTTCGCAGTGGTCTTCGACGTTGCACTGCGCGACATGCTGGCCGACGCGGCTGTCCAGCCGAGCGTGGCGGAGCTATGGCTCCGGTTCGAGTTCCACCTGCGTCGCGCGATCGATACCCTGGCGCAGGGCTTCGACTTTCACATCCGCCACATGCACGATGTCGCGCCGGAGCTGGTGCTGGACCTGCTCTGCTACGGTCCCATCGAACGCGCACGCGATGCGTCGAGCGGCGGCGTGGACTACTACAACTGTTGCATCGACGGCGCGGCGCTGGCCAACGCAGCCGACTCGTTCGCCGCGTGCGAGCAGCGCATCGAGCGCGAGGGCCGGCTGACGTGGGCAGAGCTGCTGGCGCATCTCGACGCGGACTGGGCCGGGCCGGAGGGCGAACGCGCCAGGCTGATGATGCACAGCGTCCCGCGCTTCGGCAGCGGCGGCTCGCTGGCCGACAGCCACGCGCAGCGCCTGGCCGAATTGTTCACCCGATTGGTCAAAGAGCGGACGACGCCCGACGGCCACCAGATGGTGCCGGGGCTCTTCTCCTGGGCCATGACCATCATGATGGGCAAGGACGCCGGCGCGACGCCGGACGGCCGCCACGCGGGCGCGCCCATCGCGCAGGGACCCAACCCCATGCCCGGCTTCCGCAAGGACGGCGCGCCGACTGCGCTTGCGACCGCGGTCGCGGCGGTGCAACCTGGCTACGGCAACACCGCGCCGATGCAGCTCGACCTGGACCCCGGCCTGACAAAGGACGAGGGCGGGCTGGAGAAGGTCGCCAGCCTCATCAAGGGCCATTTTGCGCTCGGCGGCACCCAGATCAATCTCAACGTACTCGACAAGGAAAAGGTGCTGGAGGCCAACCGTGACCCCAGCAAGTACCCGGACCTGGTCGTACGCGTGACCGGATTCAGTGCCTACTTCGCCAGCCTCTCCCCCGCGTTCCGGCAGATGGTCGTCGACCGGCTGATTGCGGAAGGATGAGGGCTGGAAGCTGGAAGCTGGAAGCACGACCAGGCGGAGCATCCGGGGCGCAGCATGACCAGGCGGGACATCCTGAGCGGAGGTCACAGCTTTGCTGTGCGACGCAGTCGAAGGATGCGGAGCGGCTTTCCCGGCCACGCCTCCTTCGACTGGCGGCGCTCTGCTATCTGGGGTGAGCCGGCCGCCCGCTCAGGATGCTCCCTGACTCAACAGGTGTTTATGACAACAACCTTCGTATCTCGACTCACCCCGCCGGCAGGCACGCAGGGTCCGGCGCGCTGGTTCATCTTTCAGGGCGACCGGCTGCTCGTCCAGCCGGCTGGCGACGCAGCGGACGCAGTGACCGTCCCCCTGCTCTCCAGCACGGCAGAGGTGCATGTCAGCCCCCAGCGCGAGCTGTACCTGGGCTGCCTGCAGGATGGGAACGGCCAGGAAACCGGCTGCTACGCGGCAGAAATCGACCCGGACGCGCCTCTGCCCGAAGGCTTCCTGGCCGACGGCCTGCGCGGACTGTATGGCCGGCTGGACGACGACGCGTTTGCGGTGGCCGGCCGCGCAGTACAGTTGCTGGCCTGGGACCGCACGCACCGCTACTGCGGGCAGTGCGGCGCGCTCACCGAGAACCAGCCGCACGAACGCGCCAAGCGCTGCCCCGCGTGCGGGCTGACCAGCTACCCGCGACTGTCGCCGGCCATTATCATCGCAGTCACGCGGGATACGCCGGAGGGTAAGCGGCTCCTCCTGGCGCGCAACCATCGTTTCCCGGCCGGCCGGTACAGCGTTGTAGCGGGTTATGTCGAGCCAGGCGAGACGCTGGAGGAGTGCGCGCAGCGCGAAGTGTGCGAGGAAGTCGGCATCGACATCCGGGCGATCCGCTACTTCGGCAGCCAGCCGTGGCCCTTTCCCAACTCGCTGATGATCGGTTTCACCGCCGAGTACGCGGGCGGCGAGATCACGCTGGAAGACTCCGAGATTGCGGAGGCGGGCTGGTTTGCATCGGACGCGCTGCCGAACCTGCCGCCGAAGATGAGCATTGCGCGGCGGCTCATCGACGCCTTTGTGGCCGAAAACCTCGTTACAGGGGCAAATTAGCCGCGCACGACAGGCATGGTATAATCTGACCGTCATGGGCCTGGCGCCGCGCGCCGGATGCCATCATAAACGCACTATGAAACGCACGAAAGGAGTGCCTAGCATGTCGAAGAATGGATTGGACGAGGACATGGAGCTGGAAGGGGTCGGATTTGACGAAGAAGGAGACGAAGAGCTCTACACCGAGCTGGATGACGACCGCCGTGCGGAACTCGAGGAGATGGTCGGCCTGAAGGTGCTGGGGCTAGAGCTGTGGGAAGAATCCCTCGGTGACGAAGAGGAAGTCGAGCCGGTCAAGCCCGAGGAGCGCGTCTTTTTCGACTGTGACCTCTATCTCGACGACAACCAGGCACTCGAACTGTACGTGGCTTCCGTCTACCCGAGTGCGAAAGAGGAACCGTTGGCGGGCATGGATGCCATCTTCGAGGCCGTCGGCCGGCTGGCCGATGAGGGCCTGGAGTTGATCGATTACGGCGAGGCAGATGACGAAGGCGGGCTGGCGCTGGCGTTCGGCAAGGGCGAGCAGGTCGAGCTGGTCCTCGTCTGTGGCGCGTGGATGGTCAGCGATTGGGAGCCGGAAGAAGAGGCCGAGGCCTGAGCTTGGCGGACACGGCTGCGAGGACCCGCCTGCGGCTGGCGGTCCTGGATGTGGACGGCACGCTCAAGCAGGCCGAGTCGCCCTATAGCTACCTGCACGAACGCCTGGGGCTCGCGCATCTGGCTGCGGAGCATCGCGACCTGGCCCTGGCCGGCCGCATCAGCTACGGCGAGTGGTTGAGCCGTGATGTCGCCCTGTGGCAGGGCCAGCCGGTCAGCCGCCTGGTTACGCTCCTGGCCGCCAACCCCTACCTTCCCGGTGCGGTTGACCTCGTGGCCGCGCTCAAGCGAGCCGGCATCCTTGTTGCCCTGGTCAGCGCGGGCTTCACGCTGAATACTGACCCCATTGCGTCGGAGTTGCGGGCGGATTACGTCCTGGCGAACGAACTGGGCGTAGTGGACGGTGTGCTGGACGGCACCGCCGTCAACCATGTGCCGGAAGGCGGCAAAGGCGCGTTCGTGCGCGAGTTGATGGCCCGTCATGGCATCACGGCGGCGGAAGTACTGGCTGCGGGTGACACGCGCGGGGACCTCGAGCTGTTCGAGTGTGCGGGTGTGCGGCTCGCCGTCAACCCCAAGTCGGCTGAGTTACGGGCGCTGGCGAGCGTGGTGTTCGAGCCGGACCTGCTGGGCGCGGCCGAATGGCTGACCCATCAGGGTTACCTGGCCGCCGATGGCGACCGGTCTCAGGGCGGTTGAGCGAACATGCAGGTACTGGATTGGGGCGCGCTGGCCCGCGGGGCACTCTGGATAGCCGGGCTGAGCATCGTGCTGGCCGCGTGGAGCTACGCCTACTGGCAGGCGCGCGAGGAACGTATCCGGCTGCGCGACGTGCTCGCTCGGCCCGCGTTCCAGTTGGCGTTCAACGGAGGGCTGGCGCTGTTCACCGGCGGGCTGGCGTGGGGCTCGTCCGTGCTCTGGGAGCGGCTGGCCGGGCTGGCAGTGGCCCTGGTGTTCGCATGGCTGGCGGCAAGCGCCGGGCGGCTGCTGCACCGCGAGTCTCGATAAAAGAAGAGGTTTGGTGATGAAACGAACGCGCGAAGCCCTTATTTGGGCGGCCTTCCTGGTGCTGGCCGGCGTATTTTTGTTGCTCCGCAACCTGGGCATCTTCGCCCAATGGGGAGATCTGGCCTGGGGTGCGCTCTTTGCGCTGGCCGGGCTGGGCTTCCTTGGCTGGTTCCTGCGCAGCGTAGACCGCTGGTGGCGGGCCATCCCCGCTTTCATGCTGCTCGGCATCGGCGCGGGCGTCATCCTGCAGTGGCGCAACATCGAGCTGGGCACGTGGAACATCCCGCTGGTGCTTTTCGGCATGGCACTGGGCTTCTGGGCCGTGCTGTTCGTGCGCCGCGAACACTGGTGGGCGCTGATACCGGCGGGCGTGCTGACGGTGCTGGCGGTCGAGCTGGGCCTGTGGAATCGACTCGACCCGGTCTGGCGCATGGCCGTGTTGTATCTGGGGATCGGATTGGTCTTCCTCCTGCTGTATGCCATTCGCTACGAGGAAGCTGACACCCGCTGGGCGGCCATCCCGGCCGCCGCCATGCTGTTGTTCGGTCTAGTCACGGTGATGCAGAGCCTGCCGCTGCCCCTGCTGCTCAAACAGTGGTGGCCGACCCTGCTGGCGGTCGCGGGGTTGGGCCTGGGCATCGGCGCGTTCATCTTCCGCGGGGCCGCGCATCCCGTGCAGACCACCGAGCTGCCGCCCTTCGAGGCGCTGCCGCCCGCGCCCGGCGCGTCTGTCACGAGCGACCTCCCGCCTGCGCCGGAGGAGCCGTGGCAGCCCGCGCCGGATGTACCCGTGACGCCGGAGCCGGCCGTGCCGGCACCATCGCTGGCGCCCCCGCCTGAAGCACCGGTGGGCACGCAACCTGACGACAGGCCGATCGATATCTACGAGCTGATTCGCCAGCAGCCCAGCGAGCAAACGCCGCCGGCCGAACCGAAGGAGTAGGGGCAAAGCTGGATGGGCTGTGGCCCGGAGCTCCGCTCAGGGTGTTTCAGCGTGGCAGTCCATCCGGCACGGTGATGGAAACCGACCACAGGGCCAAAAGCAACAGGGGCAACCGAACCTGATTCGGTCGCCCCTGTTGCGCGTAAATCAGCCCGGAGCCTCAGTCCAGGGGACAGAGGTCCTTCGCAGTGAAAGTCGGATTGGCGTAGCCCCAGTCCTCCAGGAACTGCCACGTAGCCGGGTTCTTCTCGGCATAGGCAGTCGTATCGCGGCAGGCCTGGATTACGCTGCCCGACGATCTATAGGCGTCGTAGAAGGCCTTTGCTGCGCCGGCGAGCGCCTTGTCCTTGATCTGGAGCGACACCTTCTGCGCCTCGGCGGCCTGCCCTGCGCCCACATAGGCGACCATCAGCCGGAAGCGGGCAAAGTCCTTGAGCATAGCCAACTCGTTCTTCAGCCCGGTCGTGGAGCACGCAATGGAGGTTGTGTCTGCGATGATGCCTGTGTAGGCCTGGATTGCGAGATCAAATCCCTCGGCATTCCAGGCGGCAAAATCGTTGTTAGCATCCAGCACGGCATGATACAAACAGGTGGACGCATCATACTCGATGGTCGAGAGCGAATACGCCCCGCCTTGCGGCGAGATGTAGGTCTCCGTCCAGGCCCGCTGCGGGCCGGCGCCAACGGAACCGATCACGCCGCCATGGATGGTGATCTCCTGGCCCGAGCCATCGGGGGTTACATCCCCAAACTTGAACTCAGCCGAAGCGATGGTCGGGTCTTCGCCCTCCATCCAATCCTGGTAGGCCGTGCCGTCCCAGCTGTTGACATGCAGGGTGGAGAAGCAGGTGTGCGCGCCGCAGACCGTGTCGGCCCACACGAGATCGGCCTGTCCGTCGCCGTTCAGGTCGCTGGACTGGAGCAGGCTGACAATGCCGTCGCCCTTCAATTGGTAGGCGACGGTATAGCCCGTTGCACCGGCATGGTAGACCACGAACTGACCGCGGCCCGCAGGCGGCGGGTTGGTCGGGTCATGCATGGTCAGGATGAGGTCATTGCTCTCCGGACCTTGCAGAGCGGCCTGTACCAGGCCCTCTTCATTGGCAGCCAGGGCCTTGCAGGACGCCAGCCAGGTCTGCAAGCCTTCCACCGTATTGCCGGCCGTGTTCAGGTAAGCCAGGACGGCGTCCGGGTAAGCGTCCACGTCCGCAGGGCAGGCACCAGCCTCGGCAGGGGCCTCCGGTGCAGCCGCGGTCGGCTCCACAGGCGTCTCGGTGGCGGTCGCTTCCGGTGCAGCAGCCGTCGGTGCGGCGGTGGCTGTAGCAGTGGGCTCAGGCGTGGCCGTCGCGGTGGGTTCGGGCGTGGCCGTCGCAGTCGGCTCAAGCGTTGCGGTCGCGATCGGAGTGGCCTCGATCGGCACGGTGGTCGGCGGAGCCTCGGTGGGTGCGACCGTCGGCTCAACGGGTGCAGCAGTGGGTTCGGGCGCGGCGGCAGCAGGAGCTTGCCCGCTGGCCGGCAGGGCCGGGATCCACACCTGCTGGCCGATATATAGCCAGAGTTGGGGATTCACCAGGCCGGGGTTGGCGTTCCACAGCGTGCGCACGGAGACGCCGGTGGCGCGGGACACCGTGTTCCAGGTATCACCGGCGACGACCGTATACCAGCGGCCTTCGCCGGCGGCCGCCGCGGCCGGCACGCACACCGTATCGCCCAGGTACAGCCAGCCGTTCGAGCGAATCAGACTGGGATTGGCCTGCCGCAGCAGCCTGACCGCGACGCCCGTAGCCGCGGAAACGGTATTCCACGTATCGCCCGGACGTACAGTATAATTGTAGCTGCAAGGTACTGGCGGGGTGGTCCCTTGGGCGCTCGCCGGCGGCACAACTGCTGCGACGAGCAGGGCTGCCAGGAACAGCGTCGAGGCAAGCCGGAAGATTCGCGCTGCGCGAAAGCTCATTCTGTCGCTCCTTTCGAGTCTGAACCTGTGTAACCTGTCACTTATTGTCTGCATCATATTCATGCTGCATTATACACAAGGCCCCCAAGAATCCAAAGCGATTTCCGACGGAGATTGATTGCCATCCAGGAGGCGAGAGTTATGTCCAAGCGAGTAGTCGTCTACATGTCGCCGTGGTGCTCCAGCAGCTCGGATACCCAGCGCGCGCTGAAAGAGTGGAACGTGCCGGCCACCTTTGTCAATATCAAGGAGGACCGCGAGGCGGCAGCGCGCGTCAAGGCATGGGTCGGCTTCGAGAGCGTGCCGACGGTGGTCATCGCGGAGGAGGATTGCCTCGAACCGTTCGAGCCTCCGGCGCCGCTGACCCCAGGCGCAAGCCCGCGGGGCATCGATCGGGGGAGCATGTTGACCGAAGCCAACCGCCAACAGCTCCGGGCATGGCTGGTTAAACATGAGGTCATGGCGGGGTAGCCTGCCGCAACGGCCCTTCGGCCGCGTTGCGGCAAAGCGCGCTGTTCCGCTCAGGATGCATTTCACGGTGGGGGCACGGCGTCGGCTGCGCCGCCGCCGTGCCCCCACCGTGAAACGCGCCCGCTCCGCTCGGGATGCTTTCGCACACGTGCACATCATGCTATAATCTCATCACTTGCGCGAGCGCGAATCGCCCCCCATTCCGCGCCGGCCAAGAGGTCACCCGATGAAAAGCACACGATTCACCAGGGGAGAACTCATTCTGCTCGCGGCGATCACGCTTGCCTTTGCGGTGCTGAGCGCGCTGGGCCTACGGGCCTACCTGGAGCGCGACAACCGTTGGGTGCGCATCGTCTCCCCGACGGATGCGAAAGCCGTGGAGACCGTTGCGGTGTCGCGGCTGCTCCAGCCCTACGTACGGACCGACCAGGGGACCTACTACTTCTGCAGCGGCACGACCTGGCGCGATACGTGCGCGCCAGTCGATGAGGCGCGGCTGCCTGCGACCGCAATCCCCCCTCGCTGGCAGACATGCGCGCCGGACCTGCCCACGCTGCCTGCGCCGCCCGGCGAAGTGGTTCACGCGCTCGACTTCGCCCGGTGCCAGGAAGCCCGCATCTATGCCCGGATCATCATCCTGGCAGACGGTTCCATCTGGCGCTGGCAGCGCAGCTTCTCCTGGGTCAACGGCTTCGCGTTTGCGTCCGGCGTCTTCTGGAGCGTGGTGATCGGCGGGCTGATAGGCGTTGGGGTAGTATTGCTCCGGCGCTATCTCAAGACGCCCGTTCCAGGGGCGAAGAAGGCGTGACGGTATAACCAGCGGGTGAAATTGCCCGGTGCGTTCGCTTTGTGGTATGATCGGGCCATGCCCCCGTAGCTCAGGTGGATAGAGCGAGGCACTCCTAACGCCTAGGCCGTTGGTTCGAATCCAACCGGGGGTATCAAAAGGGGGACAGCCCGTGGGCTGTCCCCCTTGCGCGTCAATTGGTCACGACAGCACTACGGCACGACGGTGATGCGGTTCTGCGGGCCCGGGGCGACCGGGCTGTTCGCCACAAAGTAGGCCTCCAGGGCGTCGAGGTCCAGCGCGCCGCCCAGGCGGTTGGTGCCTTCCTTGAGGACGACAAAGTTATCGCCGCCGTCGGCCAGGAAGCTGTTGACCGTCACGCGGTAAGTCGCGGTCGGGTCAATCGCCACGCCGTTCAGCATGAGGTTGCTGACCTTGTTGCCGGGGGGCGCGCTCTGGCTCCAGGTGTAGGTGAAGCCGTTCGACACCTGCAGGATGCGGCTCTGGCCGGGCGCGGGGTTATCGAACTGCTGCTCCAGGAGCGTGTCTATCTGCGCACCGGTCAGGCTCATGGTCACGAGACTGTTGCCGAAAGGCTGCACGGTGAAGATTTCGTTGTATGTGATCTCCCCAGGCGCCTCGCCGGCAGTGCTGTTGTTGTAGGCCAGGTCGGCACGGATGCCGCCCGGGTTCATGAACGCAACGACCGCATCGCCGAAGCCAGGGTCATCCGTTGCGTCGAGCTGCGAGTCTGCAATCACATCGCCCAGGGCCGATTCACCCGCGGCATTGGCAGCCCGCAGGATGTCGGCGGTGATGGTGCCGACGATGCGGTTAGCGAACGGCGCGGCTAGCGTGCCGTAGCGCTCCACCAGCGCGGTCAGCAGCGCAGCTTTCGGGACATCGCGGGTCACGATCTTGTTGTCGGCCTGCATCTCGACCACGTCGCCGGATTTGCGGTCGATGGTCAGGTCGACCTTCGTCACCAGGCGGCCGAAGGACGCCGCGCTCGTCACTAGCTTGCCGTCGATGACGCAGTTGTATGCATTGTGGGTGTGGCCGCTGATGACGGCATCGACCGAGTCATCCAGCCGGTTGACGATATCGACAATCGGGCCGGAGATGCCGACACAGGAGTTGTAGTCGCCGCCTGCCTGCGCCCCACCCTCGTGGAGCAGGATGACGATAGTCTCGACCCCGCGGCGCTTCAGTTCCTGCACATACACGTTCGCAGCGTCGGCCTCATCGAGGAACGTCAGTCCGGCCACGCCGGAGGGCGTGACGATAGTCGGCGTGCCTTCCAGCGTCATGCCGATGAAGGCGACCTTGGTGCCGCGGAAGTTCTCAATCGCCACGGGCCGGAAGATCGTCTTGCCGCTGTCCGAGTATATCACGTTCGCGGCGAGGAACTGGAAGTCTGCACCGGCGAACCCATCGCCATCCAGACAACCGTCGGTCGGGTGGCAGCCGCCGTTCTGCATGCGCAGCAGCTCAGCAGCACCCTCGTCGAACTCGTGGTTGCCGACCGCGTTGTAGTCCAGACCGATCAGGTTGAAGGCCTCGATGGTCGGCTCGTCATGGAAGAGGGCGGAAATCAGCGGGCTCGCGCCGATCAGGTCACCCGCAGATACGACGACGGTATTGGGATTCTGCGCCCGCAGATTGGCAATGTGCGTCGCGAGGTACTCGACACCGCCGGCATTGATCGAGCCGATGCGACCCGAGGAGCCGGCAGGCGGCTCCAGGTTGCCGTGAAAATCATTCAGGGCCAGGATCTGTACGGTGACAGTGTCGCCGCGCGGCGCGGCTGCCACCGGCCAGGCCATTGACAGCAGCACGGCTGCCAGGATCAGGATGTGTACGGGGCGAAATCTCGTTCGCTTCATGGTCGAACCTCCATCTCTCATTAGGATCAACATACCTACCGGGCAGCATTGTACCGGATATCAGCGCAAATGTAAAGATAAGTATGAGATATGTATTGCACAGATTGTGGATATAAATTCACATTTGACATGCACCTGCTTTGGTGGTAGGTTTTCTCGCACGCGAGCCCCGCGTGCTGCCCCGCGGCCCCAGGCAGAGGATGTTCGGCTTCGGCGCGCGAGCATCCTCCGATTCTATGCCCCGTTGTGCGCCTGATGGAGGAGTCATTCATGTCTGACGAGAGGGAAGAAAGCTATCTGCAATGGCTCGTGCGCACCACGCCGACGACGTGGTGGCACGACTCCGGCGACCCTGACGAACTGGACCGCGGCCTGCTGCACGGCGCGTCGGGCGTCACCACCAACCCGCTGCTCAGCGCCCGCGCATGGGCCGCCAAACCCGATTATTTCCGTGCTCGCCTCGCGCCGGTGCCCCCAGGCATCAGCGCGGAGGAACGCGGCGACCTCCTGATGCAGCCGGTCGTGGCCGCCGCGGCGGCCAAGCTGGCGCACATCCACCGCCAGACCCGCGGCGCGGAAGGCTACGCATGCGCGCAGGTCAACCCCGGCCGGGCCGGTGATCGCGACGCCATGCTGAAGATGGCGCGCTTCCACCATACGTGGGCAGACAACATCGCGGTCAAGCTGCCCGTGACCGCGGCGGGCCTGGATGTGCTGGAAGAGTGTGTGGCCGAAGGCATCACCGTTACCGCAACGGTGAGCTTCACGGTGCCGCAGGCCGTCGCGGTGGCGGAGCGCCATCGCTGCGGCGCGGCAAGGGCGCGTGCCGCGGGCATCAAGCCTGGCCGCTGCTTCTCGGTCATCATGATCGGCCGGCTGGACGACTACCTGCGCGAGGTGGCCCAGGACAACCGCGCAGCGGTCAGCGAGGAGGATATCCGGCAGGCGGGCCTCGCTGTTACGAAGCGGGCGTACGCCATCTACCAGGAACAGGGGTACGAGGCGGTGCTGTTGGTGGCCGCGCTGCGCGGCAATTACCACATGACCGAGCTGGCCGGCGGCGACCTCATCATGTCGGTCCATCCGAAGAACCAGGGCCAGCTCCTCCAGCCGGGCGTGCCGCGCGAGATGCGTATCGACAACCCCGTGCCGCCTGCGGTGATCGACCGGCTGTGCACCCTGCGCGAGTTCGTTCGCGCGTTCGAGCCTGACGGTATGGCGCCCGTTGACTTCGTGTCCTACGGCGTCACCCAGCGCACCCTGTCGCAGTTCGTCGAAGCGGGCTGGACGCTCTTGGAGACCTTCCCCCTGTGACGGACAAACCGCGTAGACGCGAAGAACGCCAGGCAGCTCCAGCTTAGGGCCTGGGAAAGTATGACTCCCTGCTCTGGCCGGTCTCCGACCGTGCCAGCGGCGGAGCTTGTTCTTTTACGGGCCCTTAGTGCTACCTTAACACTCTTTGCGTCTTCGCGGTGAGGATCAGGCCTCAGCTCCCGCGCGAAACTGGCTGTGGTACAGGTGGTGGTAGAACCCGCGCCGCGCCAGCAGGCCCTCATGGGTGCCGCGCTCGATCAGTTCCCCGTGGTCGATCACCAGGATCTGGTCCGCGTCGCGAATCGTGCTGAGCCGGTGCGCAATGACGAAGCTGGTGCGGCCGGCCATCAGGCGGCGCATGGCCTCCTGGATGTGGCGCTCGGTGCGCGTGTCCACGCTGCTCGTCGCCTCGTCGAGGATCAGGATGCTGGGATCCGCGAGGATCGCCCGCGCGATGGCGAGCAACTGGCGCTGGCCCTGGCTGAGGTTGCTGCCGCGCTCCGAGAGGGGCGTCTGGTAACCGTGGGGCAGGCGATGGATGAACTGGTCCGCGTTCGCCAGCCGGGCCGCAGCCATCACCTCGTCGTCGCTCGCGTCGAGCCGGCCGTAGCGGATATTGTCCATCACCGTGCCCGTGAACAAGAAGGTGTCCTGCAGGACGATGCCGAGCTGGCGGCGCAGATCCTCCTTGCGGAACTCCTGGATGGGCTGGCCGTCGATGATGATCTGCCCGCGCTCGATCTCGTAGAAGCGCGTGAGCAGGTTGACGATCGTCGTCTTGCCTGCGCCGGTCGGCCCCACCAGCGCAACCACCTGACCGGGGCGCGCGTGCAGGCTGACGTTCTGCAGCACCGGTACGTCCGGCTCGTATGAGAAGGTGACATCCTCGAACACGATGTCGCCGGCGATAGCCGCTGGTTGCACGTCCCCCGCGTCACCCACAGCATCGGCCTCAGCCGCCTCGTCGAGCACCTCGAAGACCCGCTCCGCGCCGGCCAATGCGCTCTGGATCGAGTTGTAGAGCACCGCGACCTCGTTGAGCGGGCGGCTCAACTGGCGCGCGTAGTTGATGAAGCTCGCGACCGTGCCGACCGTCGCCAGCCCGGCCACGGCCATCCACCCGCCCGCGCCGGCCACGATTGCCAGCCCCAGGTTGCTGATCATGTTCATGCTCGGCCCGGCAAATCCCACAAAGATGTTCGCCTCGGTCGCAGCCCGGCGCAGCTCCTGGTTGCTCACCTCGAACTCGGCGGTCGTCGCCTGTTCCCGGCCATAGGCCACCACCACGCGCTGCCCGGTGATCGTCTCCTCGATCATGCCGTTGAGCTTGCCGAGCGCGGCCTGCTGCTTGCGGAAGCCGGTGCGGGTTCGGCGAGATAGCCAGCGGTTGAGCAGGAAGACCATGCCCGGAATCGCGACGAGGCTGACCGCAGCCAGCCGGGGATTGAGGACGACCATCACCACGACCACGCCCACCAGCCCCAGGATGCCTGAAACGAGCTGCGAGACGCTGTCGGCCAGGACGGTGTTGACGTTTTCGATGTCGTTGGTCAGGCGGCTCATCAGCTCGCCGTGGGGCCGCGCATCGAAGAAGCGCAGCGGCAACACCTGGAGCTTGCCGAACAGGTCGTTGCGGAGGTCACGGACGGTGTGCTGCGCCGCGCCGGTCATGATGTAGATCTGGAGCCAGGTCAGGAGCGACGCCGCAGCATAAGTAGCGAGCATGAGCAGCGCGATGCGCATCAGCCCTGGCAGGTCGCCGGGCAGGATGTAGCGGTCGATGGCGACGCCGAGCAGGTACGGGCCCGCGAGATTCAGGCCGGTGATGGCCGCGACGATGAACACAGTGGCGATCAGCGCGGCGCGCTGCCGCCGGAGATACCCCCACAAGCGGCGCAGCGTCCCGCGGCGATCCTTCGCCTTCTCGACCTTGCCGCCGAAGCGCATGTGCCCGCCGCGCCCGAAGGGCGCCGGCGGCGGCGCCTGTTGTTCGTCGCGACGAGGCGCTCCCCGGGCGTTACTCGTGGTCATGGTGATGCGCTCGGTGAGCCATCAGCGCCGCTGGCACGGTCGGAGACCGGCCAGAGCGGTTCATCGGGGAGTGGAGCAACAGCCTCCATCTGCGATGCATAAATCTCCCGGTAGATGGGGCTGCCCGCCAGCAATTCGCGATGGGTGCCCGCAGCCGCGATCTCCCCGTCATCCAGCACGATGATCTTGTCGGCGGTCAGCACGGTGCTGATACGTTGCGCGACCACGAAGCGCGTGGGCCGTGGGCCGGTTCCGTTGCCTGCCAACGCATCCTGGATGCGGCCCTCGGTTTCCACATCCACCGCGCTGGTGCTGTCATCGAGGATCAGGATGCTCGGTCGCGCCAGCAGCGCGCGGGCAATCGCCAGCCGCTGCTTCTGCCCGCCCGACAGGTTGACCCCGCGCTGGCCGATGATCGAGTCGTAGCCCTCCGGGAAGCCCATGATAAAATCGTGCGCCTGGGCCATCTGCGCGGCGGCGATGACCTCCGCCTCGCTGGCGTCAGGCCGGCCATAGCGGATGTTGTCGCGGATCGTGCCGGTGAACAGGATCGACTCCTGGAGCGCAATGCCGATCTGCCGGCGCAGCGCCACCTGGTCGACCTGGCGCACGTCTACGCCGTCGATGGTGATGCGCCCGCTGCTCACATCATAGAAGCGCGGGATGAGATGGACCAGGCTGGATTTGCCTGCGCCGGTCGCACCCAGGATCGCCAGGGTCTGCCCCGGCTCGACGGTCAGGTCGATGCCGCACAGCACCGGGTCGGGCTCTTCGCCTTCGTCACCATTGTAGCTGAAGGTGACGTTCTCGAAGGCCACCCGGCCCTGCGGCGCAAACTCGGTCAGCGCATCTTCCGCGTTGCGCACCTCGGGCTCGCTCAACAGCACTTCCTCAACGCGCCGCGCGGACGCCTCCGCGCGCGAGACGCGCACGACCAACATGCTGACCTGCATCAGCGACATGAGCGTCTGCGTCAGGTAGTTGATGAACGCGATGATCTGCCCCACCTGCAGCCCGCCGGTCTGCACGCTTACCCCGCCGAACCAGATGACGGCCACGACGCCGAGGTTCAGGGTCAGCATCATGAACGGCATGGTCACCGCGCTCGTGCGCACCGCCATCAGGTTGTGCAGCATCAGGTCGTCGTTCGCCTGCCCGAAGCGGCCGACCTCATGCCGCGCGCGGGCGAACGCCTTCACCACGCGCACGCCGGCCAGGTTCTCCTGCAGCACGGTGTTCAGCGTGTCGAGCTTCTGCTGCACCAGGCCGAACAGCGGGAAGGTCCGGTTGACGATCCAGTACACGACGCCGAGGACGACAGGGATGAGGAACAGGAAGAGCAGGCTGAGACGCGGGCTGGTGAGGATGCCCATGATGAGGCTGCCGACGAGCAGGAGCGGCGAGCGCACCATGATGCGCAGGAGCATCATCACCATCTCCTGCATCTGCGTCACATCGCTCGTGAGCCTCGTGATGAGGCGGCCCGTCTCCAGCCGGTCGAGGTTGCCGAAGGAGAGCGACTGCACCTTGCCGAAGAGCACCCCGCGCAGGTCCGCGCCGAACCCCTGGCCCGCGAGCACGGAAAAGACCGTGCAGCCCATCCCGCCGACCGCGCCAATGATGGCGAAGAGGACCATCAGCAGCGCGGTCCCGCGCACCACGCCCATATTGAGCGGCGTGATGCCCTGGTCCACCATGCGCTGGATCATGCGCGGCTGCATGAGGTCCATCGCCACTTCGAGGGCCATAAACAGCGGGGCGAGCACCGCCCAAAATCGGTAAGGCCGCAGGTACCTGAACAGCCGGCGGGTTGCGTGCATGCGCCCCTATGCGAACGGGTTCAGGTCAAAGGGCCGCGCCGGCGCAACGCCGCGCCAGTGCCAGTCCGCGAAGTCGAGCAGCGCCTGCCAGTCCGCCATGCCGTGTTCGTGGCCGCCGGGGCGATACCAGATGCCCGCGCGCTCCCCGACGCCCAGCCGGCGGTACACCTCGCGCGCGGCCGCGTGCGTCTGCCACGTGCCAGACGGGTTGGCCCACAGGTCGTCGAGCGCTTCGGTGGTCAGCAGCAGCCGCGGGGCGACCAGCGCCTTGAGGAAGTGCTGGTCGAAGGGCAGCTCCGTCTCACGGTCCACATACTCGCCAAGCGCCGGGCCAAACCAGTAATCGAACCGCCGGATGAGGTCGCCCAGCGTCTCGCTGTTCGGCCCCTGCATCCGGTAGCACCCTGCGCCGCCCGCGCCGGAATCATTGGCCGAGGTCAGCGCGATGCGCTCGTCGGTCGCGCCGGCCAGCAGGCTCGTCTTGCCCCCGCGCGAGTGGCCGACGACCGCAATGCGCGCGGGGTCCACCTCCTCGCGCTGCAGAAGCGCGTCGACGCAGCGGTGATAGCCCCAAGCCCACGCGGCCAGCGCGCCGAACTTTGCATCCGGATAGAGCGGGTAGATGCCGGACGAGCGTTCGTTGCCGGGTACGTCCGGCGCGAGCTCGACCCGGTTGAACTGGGCCAGCACGTAGCCGCGGCGCAGCACCTCCGCCGCGACCTCGTCCGAAACATAGCGCCAGCACGCGTCGCCGGTCAGGATGGCGGGGAAGGGGCCGTCGCCCGGCGGGATGTGCAGGTACAGCATGAAGCTGAACGGCTGGGCCGCGCCCGTCTCGACGTTGACCCGGCAAGAAACGTAGCGCACGCCTTCCATCCGCCGCACGGTGGCCGTGTGCAGCACCTCCGCCCACGTGCGCACGGGCGCGGGCGGCAGCCCGCCGTACTCCAGCGGGACGACCGCGTCCCAAATCTCACGGCGCCGCGCCGCCCAATCCGCAGGTGCAGCCACCGGCGTGCCGTCGTTGAAGTGCATGAGGTCTGGCAGTGTCATGGATTACCTCTCTTTTGCTGTGGGACCGTATGTCACTACGGATTTGTCCGTGGTGTCTGGCGCCTGACCATCCATCGCGCGGGCTCCTCCAGGGGCTTGAAGCCGCCATAGCCGGCGTACAGGCCGTGCGCGTCGCGCGAGATCAGCAGGAAGGTCTTCAGGCCCTGCAGGTCAGGGTGGGCGGTGACGCACTCGACCAGCCACTTGCCAAGCCCGCGGCCCTGGTGCGACGGCAGGATGAACACATCGCACAGCCAGCCAAACGTCACGCTGTCAGTCACCACGCGGGCGAACCCCACCTGCCGGCTGCCCTCGTAGACCCCGAAGCAGAGCGAGTTCTTGATGGACCGCTCCACCGTCTCGCGGGAGCGGCCCTGCGCCCAATAGGAGGTGTGGCTGAGGTAGTCGTGGATGACCTCCACATCCAGCCGGGCCTTGTCGGTGCTGATGGTGTAGTTGTCGCGGCGCTGTTCGAAAGCCATCTCGGTCTCCCGCGGGCGAGTATAACTCTCGAACTCAGAGGGGGGCAAATCCCATGGAGTTAATCCCGCGGTTGACTATATGAGCGGAGTCGAGACTTCAGCCGGTTGGGGCGTGGACATGTGCAACCAGCCCAACCGGCTGAAGCCTCGACTCCAATCTTCCACAGAGCACTGCTTGAGGATTTGTTGGTGCCGACCGGACGGCGTGCCGTCGCATCCTTATCCCGCCGCCTGCTTCACCAGTTCGGCAATCCTGGCCTCGGCTTCGGGGGTCAGCTCCTGCAGCGCGAAGGATGTCGGCCACATGGCACCATCGTCGAGGTGCGCCTCGTCGGTAAAACCGAAAGTCGCGTAGCGCGAGCCGAACTTCTGCGCGCTCTGGTAGAAGCAGACAATCTTGCCGTCCCGCGCATACGCGGGCATGCCGTACCAGGTCTTTGGGGCGAGAGACGGCGCGCTGGCCATAACAATCGCGTGGAGCCGCTCGCCCATCGAGCGATCCGGTTCCGGCATCTCCGCAAGCTTCTCACGCAGGGCGCGCTCCCCCACTGCCCGGTCCTTGTTTGCGCGCGCCTCTGCCTTCAGCTCCTTGGCGCGTTCCTTCATCGCCGCGCGTTCCTCGGCTGTGAATCCCGCACCCTCCTGGCCGGATTTCTGCGTATCTTTTTTGGGGCTCATGGAGACCTCCTATACTGACTCGGATTGGCAACTTCGCTACAGTTCAAGCCCGGATTCATGCTATTCTAGCGCGCGCCGCCTGCGCTTGTCGTTATGGCCAATCCATTCCGCCCAATCCGCCCGCCGTCAACGAATGGCGCTGTGGCGGGCGCCCAGCGCCATTGTCCTGAAAAACAAAACCCGAGACATTGCCCATTAGCCGGTCGCGGGCAACACGAAGCTAGACCGGCCCGGGCGCCGGTGTTGTGGGACAGTCAGCATTCCGGCTGGATGACTGTCAGCTAGGTGCGGGCGCGGCCGCTGGGGCTGGGGTGAGCGTCACGCTGTACCCCAGTGCGGTGAGCTTCCGGACAGCTCGGCGTTCTTCTTGCTCCGCATTGCGTTTCAGGAAGTAGTCGCCACCGAGTTCGGTGAAGACAGCTTCGGGATTGGCCAGGAGGTGGTAGACCACGATCAAGATGGAATGGGCGACGGCGACGGCGGCGCGCTTTTCGCCGCGCCGGGCGCGCAGGCGATGGAATTGCGAGCTGAGATAGGTATCTTTCGTGTGCGAGGCGGCCCAGGCGGCTTGCACCAAGGCTGGGCGCAGCCAGTTCTGGCCGCGGCGCGTGCGCCCGCTGTGGCGCTTGTTCGCACTGAGGTTGTTGCCCGGACATACGCAAGCCCAGGAGGCCAGGTGCTGGGCGGTCGGAAAGGCCGTCACATCAGGCCCGATCTCGGCCAGGATCACTGCGGCGGTGCCGCGATCGATGCCTGGAACGGCGTCCAAGCGCTGCACGATGGCCTCATAGGGCGCCGTCGCCTGGCGAATGCGCACATCGAGGGCGGCAATGCGTTCATTGAGGCTGTCCAGTTGATACAACAGCTCACGCCACATGAAACGATGCTGCTCCCAAATGCGTCCCACCAGGGCCGCTTCTAACTCCGGGATCTTCTGCCGCAACGTCGATAGCGCCAGATTGGCCATCTTCGTCACGTCGGTCTCACCCTGGATCAGCGCTTCCACCATCAGGCGCGCGGACACGCCCTGGATGTGACTGACCACGCGGGAGAGCTTGATGTTCGAGTCCTCCAGGATCTTCTCCAGCCGGTTGCTGGCCGCGGTCCGCTCACCCCGCAAGCGGGTGCGGTAGCGGGTCAGATCGCGCAAGTCGCGCTGCTCGACATCCGAGATGAAACTGCGCTGCAGCAAACCGTATTGCCTGAGCTGCGCGATCCATGCCGCGTCTTGGACGTCGGTCTTGCGCCCCGGCACCTGCTTCAGGTCCCGGGCATTCACAATCCAGAGCTCAAACTGCGCCGACAACACGTTGTAGACCGGCTTCCAGTACACCCCCGTACTTTCCATTGCCACGTGGGTGATGCCGAAGCCGGCGAGCCAAGCCGCCAGGGCTTCCAACTCCGCTAAGGTCGTGCCGAAGCGCTTGACGACGCTGCGCACCCCTTCGGAACTCGACAAGCGCACACAAGCCACAATCATCTTCTTGTGGACGTCCAGGCCGGCGCACAACTTGAACACGACTTCCATCGTGTGCCTCCTGCGCCCGTCCTGGCGTACCGACGCTGGAGGAGCTGGCGGACGTGGTCTACACGTGCCTCCTGCGCCCGTCCTGGCGTACCCTCTCGAAAGGGACAGATTGTCCTGCGTGTTGGCTTCCCCCAAGGAAGGGTCCACATGCTGTGGTGCGCTAGGGTACGCGGATCCAATTCGTTGGCGAGCTTAGCTGTTACTGGCACCACATTGGCGTCGATCTCTCTTACGGACGGCCGCTGCCTTCAGTATAGCACGCGTTTTTCATCCGCCGTGGCGCCAAAGCCCGGCATGTCTAATTCGTTGCCAGCGCCGCCGCAAAGGCGGCCCTTCACCTACAATGTGGTAAGATAGCCCGCGAACGCGTCTGGATGGTGTCTGAAGGAAAGGGACGGACAGCCCGCGACGACCATGAAACGAGTCTTCGTGATTACTATCGCCATACTGCTGTTCACCGGCACTGTCGCCCTGGGCATCTGGGGGTGGGTGCAGTGGCGGTATGACCGGCTGGTGCAGGTGGACCTGGCGACGACCGCGCCCCGGCCCGTTGCCATCGTATTCGGTGCGGGCATCCGGCCCGACGGCCGCCTGTCGCCCATGCTGCGGGACCGCATGGATGCAGCCATCGCGCTGTACCGGGCGGGCAAGGTGCGCAAGCTGCTGGTGAGCGGCGACAACCGGTTCGCGGACTACAACGAGCCGGGCCGCATGTACGACTATGCGGTGGCCGCCGGGGTGCCGGCTGAGGATGTCGTGCGCGATTATGCGGGTCGCCGCACCTATGATACCTGTTATCGCGCGCACGCCATCTTCGGCGTGAGTGAGGCGGTCCTGGTAACTCAGCGGTTCCACCTGCCGCGCGCGCTGTTCACGTGCGGCAACCTGGGCGTCGACGCGACCGGCTTTTCCGCCGACTCGCGCATCTACTGGTCCAACCCGTACTACTGCGTGCGCGATGCGTTTGCCACGCTCCGCGCGTGGTGGGATGTTAAAATCTGGCGGCCCTTGCCGGTATTGGGGGACCCCATCGATATCGGCCTGTGAAGGAGACTGTGAAACATGACATTACCGAGCAGAGATGAAGCCTGGCAGACGGTCTGCGAATGGATGCAGAGCGACAGCCTGCGCAAGCATGTGCTGGCGGTCGAGGCGGCGGTGCGCGCGTACGCGCGGCGCTTCGGTGAAGACGAGGAGTTCTGGGGCGTCACCGCGCTGCTACACGACCTGGATTTCGAGCGGTATCCCGACATGGATGATCCGGTCAACGGTCACCCGCGCACCGCGCTGCGCATGTTCCGCGAATGGGGCTACCCGGAGCCGCTCATCGAGGCGGTGGCGGGCCATGCGCCCTATCTCGGCATCCCGCGAACGAGCAAGCTGGCGTCCGCGCTCTGGGCGTCAGATGAGCTGACGGGCCTCATCATGGCGGTCGGCTATGTGCGGCCGAGCAAGGACCTGCGCGACGTGGAGGTCAGCTCGGTCAAGAAGAAGTGGAAGGACAAGCTCTTTGCGGCCGCGGTCAACCGGCAGGACATCGAGCAGGGCGCGGCAGAGCTGGGCGTGGACCTTTGGGAGCACGTCGGCATCGTCCTCGAAGCGATGAAAGCCATCGCCCCCGACCTGGGCCTCGACGGGCGCCTCGCGAAGACCCAATAGAACGCTGATTGGCGCTGATGGTCATGATCTTGGTGATCTAAAACTACATCATATAGATCATGATCATCAGCGTTCTATTCCGCCCGCCCTTACACCGCTTCCAGAACGAAGTAGTACCCCGGGTTCCAGCTCTGGCACACCAGGTACAGCCGGTCCTCGTGGACGTGCCAGATAACGTTGTGCAGGTGCTGCGCGAGCTCGACGCCCAGCTCTTCCTTCGGGCGAATCGTGGACAGCACCTCGTAGGTCTCTCCGTCGAGGATGTAGATCGGCGCGGGGCGGCCTTCCACGGGATCGTTCAGGCTGCCGACGACTGCCAGCGACCGTCCCCGGTACGAGATGAAGTTGATGCCGCACGGCCACGCGCCCGCCGGCAGGTGGTGCGAGGCATGAAACGCGCCGTCCAGCCCGTGTACCTGGATGCGCGCGCTGGGCCGGTCTGCGATGGCGAGCGTCTCGCCCGCAGGGGTCAGGTTCAAGCCGTGTGCGGTCGCGAACTTGCCGTCCTCGTGGGGATCCTCGGTCTTACCGCCGAAGATGCCCGTCCACTGCCGCGTGCGCACGTCCGCAGTAGAGATATAGTTGGACCCATAGCCGTCCGCCACGTACAGATGATGCCCCACCAGCGCGACATCGGTCGGGTGATAGCGCGCGGATTCATCAGCATACGCGTCGAACTCCGGCCGGGGCAGCACGAAGTCCAGCCGCCCTTCCAGGCTGACGACAGCCACCATGCCCGCGCCCTCCGCGGGCAGAAACAGCCGGCACTGCCCGTCGAAGATGCCGATCTTCGTGCTGTGGAAGTTCAGCGGCCGCAGATCCTCGGGCAGCTCGATGGTCTGCTGCTCGCGCAGGTCCGGACTGATACGCAGCAGGCCATAGCCAGGCATTCCGAAGAAGATATGGCCCGCGCCCGGTCGCGGGTCCGCGGCAAAGCCGCCGTGGAGCCTGACCTCATGGTCGAGCGCGGCGGACGGGAGGGCGTGCAGGTCAGGACGATAGGCGAACGCAAAGGGCGGCTGACCGCTGTAGCGCACGGGACTCATATATGTAATCTCCTTCTTTCCTCAATCAGGCTCAGGGAAACTCCTCCCGCAGCCAGCTAATGACGTCGCGCACCCACGGCGTGATGCGGCGGGCGTGGTTGGGGTAGTCGTCATCCTTGTTGCACGTGAAGCATTCGTGCCAGCTCACGACCGCAGCGACGACCGGCACGGTCTTGCCCAGCTTCGGGTCGTAGCGGTAGTGGTAGATGGCGCTGCCGCTGTGCCCGCGGCTCAGGTCGCAGGAGACGCTGATGCTGCGGTTCCAGCCGTTCGAGCCCTGGTTATAGTACTCGCCGATCTTGCAGGACTTCGTGTCCCCGTAGAGTCGCGCAATCTGGCAGTTGGCCGGCCGCTCCGGATAGTCGGTATTGCAGCTTGGATAGCCGCGATTGAGGTGGGTGCGCGTGTTCAGGTCGCTCGCGGGCCACGCGCCGTAGCCCATCCAGCCGGTCTTCTCGCCGATGCGGTCGATCACCACAACTACCGCGATGTCCCACTGCCATTTGTTAGTCGTACTCGGATTCATCCACGGATCGGGCACGAAGTACCACGCCTCGGTGCCGGGCGGCGGGTTCGGGGTCATGCGGGTCGTCCCGTAGGGTTCGCTGCCGCTGCCCGTCCCATTGCGGCCCGGCGTCAGCTTGCGGGTCTTCCAGTTGCTCGTCCCGAACTCGACGACGCAGTGGGCCGCTGTTACCATGTGCCGCGGGCCGATCAGCGTCAGCGTGCAGCGGGACTGCTCGCCGTTGGGGTCGCTGGCCGACTGGCTGATGGTGCGCCACGGCCAGAGCGTCGTCTGAGTGCGCAGGATGCGGCTGTCATGGTTGTTGCTCCACCCATCCGGCGCGGCCGGACCGGCAACCTGCGCCGCGGCAACAGGCCGGGTCGTGCCGCCGCGCAGGAGCGGCAGAAGCGTCCAGCGACCGCCCTCGATGAGGTCCAGGTCCGCCGGCCCGCCCGCAGACGTGCGGCTCGTGCGCTCGTGGCAATCGTAGATGTCCCGCAACATCGTGTCCGACAGGCTCACCCGGAACTCGGCCAGGGTGCGTGTGTTGAAGACGCGAATGGCGCTGCCGTCCAATGGCAGCGTATCCGGATCGGGCTCGCGCGGCTCGCGCGACGGGTCGGTCACAACCCCCGGCTCGACTTCGTCCAGGTCCGCGTCGATCATCTTGCTGTGGTTGATGTACTGGGCCGTGATATGGTCGCCGATCTTGATCGGACCGGTGGAGGGGTTAGCATTGGAAAGGACGCGCGTCAGCTCGGCCAGCCGGTAAGGATCGCCCGTCAGACACGGGTCGGCAGCCGTATCGGCTGGGCCGGTCAGAGCCTGGGCCGCTGCCGGCGCGGCCGTAATGAGCATGACCGCTATTACGCCGAACAAGACGAGTAAGGGTTGCACCGTGCGAACTTCGCGCAGGCTGCCGGTCAGCTGCACGCCCGTATGGCGCCGTGAAACCATCATCTGTTGCCTCCTGACGTAGTCGTGTAGGCCACGGGCTGGCCAGGCACGTACAAGTATAGCACAAAGGAGAGGCAGGCAGGATGTACCGGTCATTCCAACTGCACGAATGCAATAGCAGTCTGTGCAAAAAGTATCATACTGTGCTATGATGCGAACCAGGCGCGCCCCCCGGATGCGCCGCCTATCCACCCAGGAGAGGAGTGTATGGAGACCCTTATCATCTCACGCTGGCAGTTTGCCATCACCACCATTTATCACTTCTTCTTCGTGCCATTGACGCTTGGGCTGGGCCTGCTCGTGGCTATCATGCAGACGTTGTGGGTGCGCACGGGTGACGACACCTGGAAGCGCATGACGAAGTTCTGGGGCAAGCTCTTCGTCATCAACTTCGCGATGGGCGTCGTCACCGGCATCGTGCAGGAGTTTCAGTTCGGCATGAACTGGTCGGAATACTCCCGCTTCGTCGGCGACATCTTCGGTGCGCCGCTGGCCATCGAGGCGCTGTTGGCCTTCTTCATCGAGTCCACCTTCATCGGCATGTGGATCTTCGGCTGGGATAAGCTGCCCAAGAAGCTGCACCTTGCGGCCATCTGGCTGGCAGCCATCGCGGCCAACCTCTCCGCCCTGTGGATTCTGATCGCCAACTCGTTCATGCAGGAGCCGGTCGGCTACGTACTGCGCAACGGCCGGGCCGAGATGGTCGACTTCGGCGCACTCGTGACCAACCCGCACGTCTGGGTGCAGTGGCCGCACGTCTTCTTCTCCGGCCTGACGACCGCCGCGTTCTTCATCCTGGGCATCACGGCCTGGCGGCTCGTGCGCAAGAACGAAGATCCGGCCTTCTTCGCCCGCTCGTTCCAGGTGGGCGCCATTGCAGCCGTCGCCGGCGCGCTCATGGTCATGCTCGTCGGCCACACGCAGATGCAGCACATGGTCCAGGCTCAGCCGATGAAAGTCGCCGCAGCCGAGGCCCTGTGGGACACCGAAGACCCCGCGTCGCTCTCGCTCTTCACCATCGGCGACATGGAGAACCGCCGCGATGTCTTCGCTATCCGCATTCCGGCGCTGTTAAGCATCCTCTCGTTCAACCGGGCCGATGGCGAGGTGCAGGGCATCAACCAGCTCCAGGCGGAATATGAGCAGAAGTACGGCGCAGGCAACTACGTGCCCTTCGTCGTGCTGATTTACTGGTCATTCCGGGCCATGGTCGGCGCGGGCGTCCTGATGCTCGGCCTGGCGGCCTGGGCGCTGTACCAGGCACTGCGCAACCGCATCACGGGCTCCCCGCTGCTGCTGGCCGCGCTGCCGTTCGCCATCCTGCTCCCCTACCTGGCCAATACGACCGGCTGGATCCTGACCGAGATGGGCCGCCAGCCGTGGATGGTCTTTGGGATGCTGAAGACCGAGCAGGGCGTCTCGGTCAGCGTGGGCCCCGGCGCGGCGCTGATTTCAGTCGTGGTGCTCACGCTGCTCTACGGCGTACTGATGGTGGCGGATGTCTATCTGCTGGCGAAGTTCGCCCGCGCCAAGACCGAAGACATCGCGCACGATGTCGTGCCGGATTGGGAGCCCACTCCCGTAGCGCCTGCGCCGAAGCCTGTGACCCCGGGCCGCGCGCGGTCCTGATCGCTGTTCTGCAAGGAGGCACTCTCATGGCCGAAGCACCCTCGATTCTCAACACCGTCTGGTTCATCCTGATCGGCGTGCTGTTCACCGGTTTTTTCTTCCTCGAAGGCTTCGACTACGGCGTCGGGATCCTGCTGCCGTTCCTGGGCAAGAAGGATGAGGAGCGCCGGGTCATCATCAACACCATCGGGCCGTTCTGGGACGGCAACGAAGTCTGGCTCATCACCGCGGGCGGCGCGATGTTCGCCGCCTTTCCCAACTGGTACGCGACCCTGTTCAGCGGCTTCTTCCTTGCGCTGCTGCTGATGCTGGTTGCGCTGATTATCCGCGGGGTCGCGTTCGAGTTCCGCAGCAAGGACAATAACCCGCGCTGGCGCCGGCTCTGGGACTGGGGCATCTTCGTGGGCAGCGCGGTGCCTGCGCTGCTGTGGGGCGTGGCGATGGCGAACATCGTGCGCGGGGTGCCCATCGACGCGAACATGCAGTACGTAGGCGGCTTCTTCAACCTGCTCAATCCGTATGCCCTGCTGGGCGGTGTGGCGGGCTTGGGCGTCTTCACGCTGCACGGCGCGATCTACCTGACGCTGCGCACGGACGGCGCGATGCTCCAACGCGCGCAGCATATCGCGAACCGGCTGTGGCCGGTCGTGCTGGTCATCGGTGCGGGCACGGTGCTGGCGAGCTACTTCGCCACGGACATCTTTGCCCGCCTCGGCGTCAACCCGGGCATCAGCGCGCTGGGCGCGGGCGCGGCCTTCCTGGCCTGCGGCTGGTTCCTGCGCCAGCGCCGCTTCGGGTGGGCCTTCGCGATGACCGGCCTGACGATTGCCCTGACGGTCGTGACCACGTTCCGCGGCCTGTTCCCCCGGGTCATGGTGTCCAGCCTCAACCCGGAATGGAGCCTGACCGTGTGGAACGCGTCGTCCACGCCATACACGCTGCGCGTTATGACAATTATCGCCGTCGTGATGGTGCCCATTGTGCTGGCCTACCAGTTCTACAACTATTACGTCTTCCGCCAGCGCGTCACAGGTGAGAAGAAACTGGTCTACTGAGAGCGACCTGCATGTATCTCGGTGGCTTCCCGATTACGCAGGTCTTCCTGATTATCGCGGCGCTCCTGCTCGTCAGCGTGCTGGCGAGCAGGGTTTCTGACCGCTTCGGCATCCCCGCGCTGCTGTTCTTCCTCATCGCGGGGATGCTGGCCGGATCCGAGGGTCCCGGCGGCATCTACTTCGATGACTTCAAGCTGGCCCAGGCTATCGGCGTCGTCGCGCTCGTGTTCATCCTCTTTTCGGGCGGGCTGGACACGCAGTGGTCACGCGTCCGGCCTGTGCTCTGGCAGGGCGCAGTGCTCGGCACGCTGGGCGTGCTCATCGGCGCGGTCACAGCCGGGCTATTCGCACACTTCGTGCTGGGTCTCCCTCTGCTGGTCGGGCTGCTCATCGCGTCCATCGGTTCCTCGACGGATGCCGCAGCGGTCTTCGCGGTCATGCGCAGCGGCGGCTTCCGGCTGCGGGGCCTGCTTGCGCCGCTGCTGGAGCTGGAATCGGGCAGCAACGACCCGATGGCTATCTTCCTGACCATCGGCTGCATCCAGCTCATCACCGACCCAAGCACTGCCCTGCCGGACCTCGTGGTCCGCTTCTTCGTCCAGATGTCGCTGGGCGTGCTCATCGGCGCGCTGACGGGCAGGCTGACGGCGCTCTTAATCAACCGGCTGCACCTCGGCTATGACGGCCTGTACTCGGTCGTCACCGTGGCCGCGGTGCTGCTCGTCTACGGCGCGGCCGAGGCGGTCGGCGGCAATGGCTTCATGGCCGCGTACGTGGCAGGTATCACGCTCGGCAATCAGCAGTTTGTCCACAAACGCAGCTTGATCCAGTTCCACGATGGCCTCGCCTGGCTCATGCAGATTGTCATGTTCCTGGCGTTGGGCCTGCTCGTGTTTCCCAGCGAGTTGGTGCCGAACATGGGCCTCGGCCTGCTGTTCACCGCGTTCGTGATGTTCGCTGCGCGGCCGATATCGGTCTTCCTGTGCCTGCTGCCGTCGAAGATGCAGGTGCGCGAGAAGCTGTTTGTGTCCTGGGCCGGGCTGCGCGGGGCCGCGCCGATCGTCCTGGCAACGTACCCTGCCCTGGCAGGCATCCCCGAAGCGCGCGCGATCTTCCATGTGGTGTTCTTCGTGGTCCTGGTCTCGGTGCTGGCCCAGGGAACCACGCTCACGCCGGTCGCCCGCTGGTTGAAGGTGCTGGCCCCGCCTGAGGAAGCCGCCGATGACAGCCACCCCCCGCACAGGCTCTCCGAGCAACTGCGCGAGCTGATCATCCCACCCGAAAGCCCGGTGATCCACCGCACCATCGTCGAATTGGGTCTGCCGGAAGGCTTCCTGATCGTGCTGGTGCGCCGTGAGACGGAATCCGTGATTCCCAACGGCAACACGGAGATCCAGGCAGGCGACCGGCTGGTGGTGCTGGCGGGGGATGAGGTCTTCGACCAGGTAGCCGGCCAATTGGCGCCCGCGGCATAGACATGGCCGGCTCCCGCTTCTACGATGGACGACTCCTGCGTGGGGCGCGGGACGAGCGGCTTGCTCTCGCGCTTGCCCTGCTGCTGGGTGTCACTGCCGGCGCAATGACGCTGCTGCAGGCCTATACGCTGGCCCGCATCGTGGACGGCGTGTTCCGGCATGGGATGAACCTGCCCGCGGTGGGTGGGCTGCTGGCGCTGCTGGCGGGTGCTGCGCTGGCCCGCGCCGCCGCAGCCTGGGCGAGCGAGGTGGCCGCGCAGCGAGCCGCAGAGCGGGTCAAGACCGGCCTGCGGTCGCGGCTGATGGCGCACATCCTCGCGCTCGGCCCCGTGTACACGCGCCGCGAGCGCACCGGAGAGCTGGTCAATACCGCAGTGGAGGGCATCGAAGCGCTCGATGCCTACTTCAGCCAGTACCTACCCCAACTGGCGCTGGCCGCCGTCGTGCCGGTGCTCTTCCTGGCCTTCGTATTTCCCCTGGACCCCATCACCGGGCTCGTGCTGCTGCTCACCGCGCCGCTGATTCCGCTGTTCATGGCCCTGATCGGCAACCTGGCCGACGGGGTGACGCGGCGCCAGTGGACCACGCTCAGCCGGCTGAACGCGCACTTCCTCGACATGGTGCAGGGGTTGGCGACACTCAAGCTATTCAACCGCAGCCAGGGGCAGGTCGAGGTCATCCGCCGCATCAGCGAACATCATCGCGACGCAACCTTCCGGGTGCTGCGGGTGGCGTTCCTCTCCGCGTTGGTCCTCGAACTGGTCAGCACCCTCAGCACCGCGGTTGTGGCCGTCGAGATCGGCCTGCGGCTGCTGTACGGCCGGATGGACTTCCTCCCCGCGTTCTTCATCCTGGTGCTGGCGCCCGAGTTCTACCTGCCGCTGCGCCTGCTCGGCACGCGCTTCCATGCAGCCACGACCGGCGTGACCGCCGCACGGCGCATCTTCGAGGTGCTGGACACGCCCTTGCCCGTCTCACTGGAGTCGAGGCTTCAGCCGGTTTCTCTACATCCGGAATCCCGAACCCACGGGACCAAAACCCCGACTCCGCCGCACATTCGCTTCGAGGCGGTCAGCTTCCGCTACGCGGGCCGCGACCTCCCTGCGCTCGACGACGTGAGCTTCGAGATCGCGCCGGGCGAGAAGGTTGCGCTGGTGGGCCCGAGCGGCGCAGGCAAGAGCACGGTTGCGGCGCTGCTGCTGCGCTTCATCCAGCCCAATACGGGCCGCATCCTGATAGACGGCCGGCCGCTATCTGACCTCACCGACGACGCGTGGCGGCCGCGCGTGGCCTGGGTGCCGCAGGCGCCCTATCTGTTCAACGCGTCGGTGGCGGACAACATCCGGCTGGGCCGGCCGGACGCGAGCGATGCAGAGGTGGCCGAGGCCGCTCAGCGGGCCGGTGCAGATTTCATAGCCACGCTGCCTGCCGGATTCGACACGGTGCTCGGTGAGCGGGGCGCGCGGCTCAGCGGAGGGCAAGCGCAGCGGATTGCGCTCGCGCGCGCATTCCTGGTCGATGCGCCGTTCATCATCTTCGACGAAGCGACCGCCAACCTCGACCCGGAAACGGAGGCACGCATCGAGGCGTCGCTGGATGAGCTGCTGGCGGACCGCAGCGCGCTCATCATCGCGCACAGTCCGCGGGCGGTGCGGCGCGCGGACCGCATCGTCGTGCTGGACGCGGGCCGGAGACTGGCAGCTGGCAGCTGGAAACTGGAAGCTGGCAGCGAGCGTCTTTCGACTGGCGCGGACTCGTCGGCCACGTTGCGCCGGCCACCCGCTCAGGATGCGGCTGATTCAGCCTGCACAGGCAGGGTTCGTGGGGCTGCGCAGCAACACGGTCGCAGCGGTTTCAACCGCCCGAATGCCCTCCCCTTCCTCCTGCACTTCCTGCGCCCCTTCCGAAGCTGGATCGCGCTGTCGGTGCTTCTCGGCTGCCTGACCGTCGCCAGCAGCATCGCGCTCCTGGGCACGTCTGCCTGGCTCATCGCGACGGCCAGCCTGCAACCGTCCATCGCGGTCCTGCAGGTTGCCATCGTCGGCGTTCGCTTCTTCGGCCTCAGCCGCGGGGTGACGCGCTACCTGGAACGCCTTGTCACCCACCAGGTCACGTTTCGCGTGCTGGCGGAGGTGCGGACCTGGTTCTACGCGGCCATCGAGCCGCTGTCACCGCTGCGCCTGCTGGGCTACCGCAGCGGCGACATGTTGAGCCGGGCGACCGCAGACATCGCGACGCTGGAGCATTTCTACGTACGGGCCGTGGCCCCGCCGGTCGTCGGCCTGCTGATGACCGCGGGCGTGACCCTGTTCGTGTTGGCCTATCACCCCGGACCGGCTCTGGCGCTGCTCGGCGGTCTGCTCATCGCGGGCGTGGGCCTGCCGCTCCTCGCGCAGCGGATGGGCCGCCGCCCGGGACAGGCGCTGGTCACGGCTCGTGCCGCGCTGGAGGCCGAGTCCGTGGATACGGTGCAGGGCGCCGCCGACCTCGTCGCGTTCGGCGCGGGGCCGCGCCACCTGGCCCGGCTGGAGACGCTCAGCCGCACGGTGAGCCGGGCCCAGGCGCGCATGGGCGGGCTCGCCGCAGCCAACAGCGCAGCGGGCACGCTGGTGATGTGGTGGACAGTCGTTGCGGTGCTGGCTGCCGCAAGCCCGCTGGTCGTCCGCAGCAGCATTACCGGCATAGATCTAGCCGTACTGGCGCTCGTGACGCTGGCGGCCTTCGAGGCCGTCCAGCCTCTGCCCCAGGCCGCGCAGTACTTCGCGGCCAGCCTGGCCGCCGCCCGGCGGCTGGCCGGGGTGGTGGAGGACGGGCGCGTTGTTGGTGCCGGTGACCGTGCCAAGGTGAAGATTCCCGGTTCGATCCCGCCCCCACTCCCGTTCACGGGGCGTCGCGCAGGTAGCCCCATCCGTTTATGGTCGGGCGGTCCCGGTGAGCGGGGTGACGCTCCCTTGAACCCACCCGCCATATCCTTCCGCGAGGTGACCGCGCGCTACATCCCCGGTGAGCCGCCGGCCCTGCTCGATGTTGATCTCGACGTCCCCGCGGGCAGCCAGGTCGCCATCGTGGGGCCGAGCGGCGCGGGCAAGACGACGCTCGCGCACATCCTCCTGCGCTTCCTCGACTATGAGGCGGGCGAAGTGCGACTGGGGGACCGGGAGCTGCGCAACCTGCCCCCCGAAGAGGCGCGCGGGCTTATGGGGATGGTCACGCAGCAGACCTACCTGTTCAACACCACCGTGCGCGAAAACCTCCGGCTGGCCCGGCCCGACGCCACGCAGGCTGAACTGGAGGCCGCTACGCGCGCTGCACAACTGCATGATTTCATCGTCTCGCTGCCCGAGGGCTACGACACCTGGATCGGCGAGCAGGGCTGGCAGTTCAGCGGCGGCGAGCGCCAGCGGCTTAGCATTGCCCGCGCGCTGCTCAAAGACGCGCCGGTCCTTATCCTGGACGAGCCGACGGCAAACCTTGACCCCGCGACCGCGGCCGCGCTGCTTGACGCGCTGGCCCCGCTCATGGCCGGGCGGACCACACTCACCATCACCCACCGGCTGGTTGGGCTGGACCACATGAAGGAGATCCTCGTGCTGGACCGCGGCCGCGTGGCCGAGCGCGGGACGCATGCCGAACTCCTGGGCCGCGGCGGCCTGTACCGCCGCCTTTGGGAACGACAGCATGGCATTTTGTACGCATCGCGGCCCATGTTATAATGTCCGTCTTGTTGGGGCGACCCGATTGATGGGCCTCGCCCCCTAATCGTCCCGGAGGCAGTTTCACCTGTGAAGACCTATCTCTATCTGGTGCAGATTATCCTGGCCGTCGTCATCAGCATCCTCGTTCTGGTGCAAGCCAAAAACGCCGGCATGGGCAACGTCTTCGGCGGCAGCGATATGGGTGTCTACAAGACGCGGCGCGGGGTCGAAAAGACCCTCTTCAACGCCACGATCGTCACCGGCATCCTGTTCCTGCTGTTGAGCCTGATCACCGTTACTATCAACTAACCCACCTTGGGCAGATACCTTCGCTGGCAGGCAGCCATCGCCCTTCTGGGCATCATCCTGCTGGTCGCCCTGCTCCGCTACACGGCCTACAACTTCACCAGCGTGACCGTCCCCGAACGGGGCGGAACGCTGGTTGAAGGCGTGGCCGGCAACCCGCAGTACCTCAATCCCCTGCTCAGCCAGTATAACCAGGTGGATGGGGTGCTGGGTGCGCTGCTGTTCAACGGCCTGACGCGGCTGGATGAACGCGGCAACGTGGTACCCGACCTGGCAGAGAGCTTCGTGGTCAGCCCCGACGGCCTGATCTACGATTTCCGACTGCGCTCCGGCCTGTACTGGCACGACGGCCTGCCCGTCACGGCCGCAGATGTGCTCTACACGGTCGGCGCGATGCAGGCGGAGGCCTTCCCCGGCGTCACCTGGCTCAGCACGCTCTGGCGGGCCGTCGAGGTCTCTGCGCCCGAAGGCCCGGAGGGCCTCGCAATTCGCTTCACGCTCAAGCAACCGCTGGCCCCGTTCATCGACTACACGACCATCGGCCTGCTCCCTGCCCACCTGTGGGAGAAAGTGCCCGTGGCGGAGATGATGAGCTCGCAGCTCAACACCCGTCCGGTGGGCACAGGACCCTTCAAACTGGACCTGATTACTGCCACACGCGCGGAGCTGAGCGCCAACGAACGGTATCACGGCGCAGCCTCATACCTGACCGGCATTTCCATCCGCTTCTATCCCGACCATCAGAGCCTCCTGCCCGCCTACGAGCGCGGAGAGATCGATGCGATCAGTCGGGTGTGGCCGGAAGACCTGGCCGAAGCCGCCCGGCAGGAAGACTTACAGCTTTTTTCTGCCCCGTACTCGGGCTACACAGCCATCTATCTGAACCTGCGCAACCCCAATGTCCCGTTCCTCAACGAGGTGGCCGTACGCCAGGCACTGCTCTACGCCCTGGACCGCCAGGCGCTGATCGACGAGGTATTGCACGGCCAGGGCTTGGTCGCCCATTCGCCGATCCTGCCCGACACCTGGGCCTACGATGAGGGCATCAAGCAGTACGCCTACGACCCGGCACGCGCGGCCCAGCTCCTCGACGAGGCCGGCTGGATCGATAGCGATGGCGACGGCATTCGCGACCGGGAAGGGGTCAAGCTGGCCTTCGTGCTGCTGGGTGATCAGGCGGCCATGATCGAGGCTATTGCCGCAGACTGGCGCGCGATCGGCGTGCTGGCCTCACCGCAGACGGTGACGCTGCCCGGCCTGACGAGCGATTTCCTGGTGCCCCGCACGTTCGATGCCGCGCTGGTACACTGGGAGCTTTCCGGCGACCCGGACCCGTACCCGCTCTGGCATTCGACGCAGATCGAGGCCGGCCAGAATTATGCGGGCTGGGAGAACCGGGCCGCGGACGAGGCCATCGAGCAGGCGCGCGCGCTGACCGAGCGCGAGGAGCGGCGCAACCGCTACCTGGACTTCCAGGGCATCTTCGCGGAGGAAGTGCCCGCGCTGCTGCTGTACCATTCGGTCTACACCTACGGCGTGCGAGACAAGGTGCACGATGTGCAGATGGGCCCGCTGAACACGCCCGGCGACCGCTACAAGAGCATCGCGCAGTGGTACATTGTCACGAAGCGCATCACCGTGAAAAATGCGCCGCCCGGACTTGACACGACGAATCAGTAGTGGTATAAATCGGGCACACAAGGAGTGTGCCGAGCCGAAGTGGCGGAATGGCAGACGCGCTAGGTTCAGGACCTAGTGAGGATTACCCTCGTGAGGGTTCAACTCCCTCCTTCGGCACCATGACAGAAATCCCACGCAGGAAGCGCTCCGCGTGGGATTTTGCGTCTCAGGACGGAGAAGCTTCGATGATTGCGCAGCGCATGGCACGCCTGTTACCGGGCCGACCGGGTCTGATGCTCATCCTGGGCGTCGTAGTCACGGTCGTGTTCGGGGTGGGGTTTGTGGACCAGGCGTTGACACGCCGGGCCATGCTGGCGCAGTACGATCAAGCGCAGGCCAAGGTCGAACGGCTGAAGGAACAGAACCGGGTGCTCCAGCAGGACCTGGATCGGGCGCAGAAGGGCCAGCTCGTGCCGCAGAAGGCCTGGGAATACTTCGGCAAGACGCCCAAAGGCACGAACGTCATCGTGGTCGAGCCGGAACCGGCGGTGGCCGCAGCCGTACCGGCATCCGCTCCGGTGCAAACGAACCCCGACTTACGAGCCACTCTGGAGCGTTGGGTCGCCAGTTTGACAGGAAAGTAGATCCGGGTATAATACATAAACATCGTCGCGGGGTGGAGCAGTGGCAGCTCGTTGGGCTCATAACCCAAAGGTCGCAGGTTCGAATCCTGCCCCCGCAACTTACAAGGTCCGGCAGATATCTGCCGGACCTTTGTATTTCCAGCCTTGTCAGAGAGTAAATCACCTCTGATTTGACGAAGCACGGGTGCCCGACTATAATGTTGACCTTGTGAACGGCGACGTAGCTCAGTGGCAGAGCAAGCGGCTCATAATCGCTGGGTCCTCAGTTCGAGTCTGAGCGTCGCCACCTAAGTCGGTAGACTATCGGGGCCCATTGGCCCTGCCTACCACTTATCCCGATAACGCCTTGCAGTTGCAAGGCGTTTCTATTTTTCCTGCCACACCAGACACCGTACGTTTCTGGGCACATTCCCTGCAGCCCCACTATCTCGGCACCCACGCTCTCTGCGCGCCCAAGTGCATATGAACACATATGGCATCTGCGCAGGCAGACATGGTCGGATTGCGTAACAACCCGGGGACAGCGTTTCGACCGCCCAGTACAGGCTTCTCACACAGTCTCTCAGAACAACTGGAGCACCTGCACGAGCAATTGCGCCAACAAAATCTTGAAGATGAGGACGACGGGGAAGGCACTGGCGTAGGTTACGGCGGGGACGTCGGTGCTGGTCTGGTTGCTTGCAGTGGCGAGTGCGGGCGGATTGGTCATGATGCCCGCGAGCAGACCCAGCGTGGACAGCAGATTGAGCTTGTAGATGAAATGGGTCAGGATAATGGTCAGGATGACGGCCGTCAGCGTGATGGCTGCGCCTGCGATGAACACGCCCGCGCCCTGCTGCTGGATGACGTTGAGAAGCTGTGTGCCGGCATTCGCCCCCGCCCCGCCCAGGAACAGCATCAGTCCGAGCTCGCGCGAGAGGTTCTTGGCCGCCGCCGGCACGTAAAGGCGGAACGGGCCGATGCGGCCAAAGTGCCCCAACACCAGGCTCACCAGGAACGCGCCCCCCGCCGCGCCCAGCTTGATGGTCAGCCCGCTGGAAAGCTGGAACGGCACGAGCCCCAGCCCCACGCCCAGCACCAGGCCGATCAGAAAGGGTACCATGTTGGTCTCGTCGATGCGCCGCGCGTCGCCGCTGACCATCCTGGCGAACTGCGCGATGGCCGGTTCATCCCCGACAACGCGCAGCGTGTCGCCCAGTTCGAGCGTGCTCGTGCCGACCGGCGTAATCTCCAGCCCCTGGCGCCGGATGCGGGTGATGATGACGTTGTAGCGGTCCCACACGCGCAGGTCCATCAGCCGCTTGCCGGCCAGTGACGCCTCGCTCACATACAGGTCACGGCTGATGGCGCGGCCATCGGCCTCCATCGGCACGTTAACCTCCTCCCCGATGAAAAGCCGCATCTTCGCCAGTTCCTCGGGCGCGCCCACGACCAGCACCACGTCGCCAAGTTCCAGTGTTACGTCGGGCCGGCCCGCGATGACCTGCCGCCCCTTGCGCACCCGCGAGATGTTCACCTGGCTGAGCCGGTGCGTGTCAAGCTCGTCCAGCCGCTTGCCGTCCAGGTTTGGGTTGCTGACCTTGAACTGGGCCTTCTGCAAGGCGGGCCGCTCGGCCAGTTGGGCCGCCAGCCATTGTTCCTCAGCGGCCTTGACATCCCGCCGCAGCAGGCGCGGCAGGAACTGAGTCAGCAGGGTCACACCGACGATGCTCAGCGGATACGCGATGCCATAGCCGACCGAGACGGAGGTCGCCTGTTCGGGCGCAACGCGGGAGATGGCGTCCAGCGCGCCGGCCAGCGCAGGGGTGTTGGTCAGCGCGCCGGTGAACATGCCCGCGGCGAGCGCAAAGGGCAGCTTGAGCGCCCACGCCAGCGTCGCGGTCACGACCGCGGCCGACCCGATGGCAATGCCCGCGATGACGACGAACTGGATGCCCTGCTTGCGGAAGGTGCGGAAGAACCGCGGCCCGGCCTGCAGGCCCACCGCATACAGGAAGAGCAGCAGCCCCAGGTCCATGATGGGCTTCGGCACGGTCAGCCCGAAGTGCCCGAAGGCCAGCCCGACGAAGAACACCGCGGCTGTGCCCAGCGAGATGCCCCGGAACGACAGGTGGCCCAGCCATGAACCGAGTGCCAAGATGGCAAACAGGACGAGCATCTGGTCGGTGAGAAGTGCGCTCATGCCTACCTCAAGAGAACGCGCACCGCAGGTGATGCGGCTCGCGCCGATTATAACATGCAAGCGAGGTAACGGGCACTATGGTAAAATAGGGCCTGACAACATGAGCAAGCAACCTGCCACCAAACGCCAATTCGCCCACGCGCCGGCGACTGACTTTGACCCGGAGGCGTTTCTTGCCGCGCTTCGTCAGGCCAAGGGATACGCGGGCCAGATCGTACATGCGCGGACCATCCCTGCGCGGGGCGCGCGCTACGGGCGGCTGCGCGAGCCGCTCAGCGCGCCGGTGCGCACTGCGCTCAAGGCTTCCGGCACGGAGCAGTTCTACACACACCAGGCAGAGGCGATCAACGCCGCGCGCACCGGCCACAACCTCGTGGTTGCCACGTCCACGGCCAGTGGCAAGACCCTCTGTTTCAACGTGCCCGTGCTGGAGGCGCTCGCGCGTGACCCGCTGGCGCGCGGCCTCTATCTCTACCCGACGAAGGCGCTGGCCCAGGACCAGCTTGGCAAGCTCAACGCGCTGCTCAAGGCGGCGGGGCCGGGCATCGTCAACCCGCTGGCTGCAACGTATGACGGCGACACACCGCAGGGTGCGCGCAGCCGGCTGCGCAAGTCCGCGCGCATTCTGCTGACCAACCCCGACATGCTGCACGCGGGCATCCTGCCCAACCATCCGCTGTGGGCCGAATTCTTTCGCCATCTGCGCTACGTCGTCATCGATGAGGCCCACTCCTATCGCGGGGTGTTCGGCTCGCAGGTCGCGTGTGTGCTGCGGCGGCTCCGGCGGGTGTGCGCACTGTACCAGGGCAAGGTCGCACCGGTCTTCATCGCAACATCGGCCACCATCGCCAACCCGGCGGAGCATTTCGAGCTGCTCACCGGCCTGCCTGCGCAGGTCATCAGCGACGACGGCTCACCGCACGGCCCGCGCACCTTCGCGCTGTGGAACCCGCCCTTCGTCGACCGGACGCACACCGCACGGCGAAGCGCCAACCACGAGGCCAGCGAGCTGTTCACCTCGCTCGTGACGAGCGGCGTGCGCACCATCACCTTCGCGCGGGCGCGCGTCGTGGCGGAGTTGCTGCTGCGCTATGCCCGCCAGCAGTTGCAGCGGCGCCGGCCAGAGCTGGTCGACCGGGTCGCGGCATACCGCGCGGGCTACATGAAGGACGAGCGGCGGGACATCGAGCGGGCCTTGTTCGGGGGCCGGCTCGTCGGCGTCATGGCGACGTCCGCGCTCGAGTTGGGCATCGACGTCGGCGGGCTGGACGCCGCGGTCCTCGTCGGCTATCCGGGCACCATCGCCAGCCTGTGGCAGCAGGCCGGTCGCGCAGGCCGGGGGACGGAGCCCGCGCTCGCGACGCTCGTCGGGCTGGATAACCCGCTGGACCAGTACTACATGCGCCATCCCGACCAGCTCCTGGGCAAGCCGCAGGAGAATGCGCTGCTCGATCCGGACAACGTCTACATCCTCCAGCGTCACCTGCCGTGCGCCGCGCACGAGGCGCCGCTGCACGTTGCGCCGGACCCGGCAGCGCCGCCCGTCACCGCGCTGTCGGACGACGAGAAGCTCTTCGGGCCGGGCTTCGTGGATGCGATGATTGCGCTGGAGAACGAGGGCTCGCTCCGCTACACGGGCGAGCAGTGGGTGTACACGCAGAGCGACTACCCGGCCCAGGGCGTCTCGCTGCGCGATGCGGAGGGCGACCGGTTTGCAGTCCTCGATGCGTCGAATAACTTTCGCATGATCGAGGAACTGAGCGCGAGCACCGCGCCGCAGCGCGTCCATCCGGGGGCCATCTACCTGCACCAGGGCGAGTCGTACCAGGTCACTGAGTATAACGCCGACCTGCGCCATGCCATCGTCCGGCCGGTCAGCGCGGACTACTACACCCAGCCGCGCGAGCTCAACGACGTGCGCATCGTGCGCTCGCTGCGCCACCAGGTTCTGCCGACGACCACCGCGTACCTCGGACGCGTACGGGTGCGCAGCCAGGTCGTCGGCTTCCGCCGGCTGCAGCAGTTCAGCGAGGCCAACCTGGGGGAGGAGCCGCTGGAGATGCCGGTCAGCGAATACGAGACGGTGGCCGTCTGGTGGGATCTGCCCGACGACCTGCCTGCGTTGCTGGCCGCCCGCGGGCTGGACCCGCTCGGCGGCATCCATGCAGTTGAGCACGCGGCCATCGGCATCCTGCCGCTCTTCGCCATGTGCGACCGCTGGGACATCGGCGGGCTGAGCACCCCGCGGCACCCCGACACCGAGCAGGCGCAGATCTTCATCTACGACGGCTTTCCCGGCGGCGTGGGGATTGCCGAGAAGGGCTTCAGCCTGCTGCCCCAGCTCTGGGCGGCCACGCTGGACGTCATCAACGGCTGCGCATGCCTGGACGGCTGTCCGAGCTGCGTCCAGAGCCCCAAATGCGGCAACAACAACCAGCCGCTCGACAAGGCCGCCGCGAAGGTGATTTTGCAGAGACTGTTGGGCAACTGGAATCAGAAACGAGTAATGAGTAACGAGTAAACATAATCACTCATTACTCGTTACTCATTACTCATTACTTATTCCGTGAGGTGCTGATGCGAAAACCGATTTTGGTCTTAGCGGTCGTTGCGGGGGTGGTGGCGATGCTCAGCGGACTCGCTGCCGGCGGAGTGGTGCTGTTCGGCATCCTGGTCAGCAGCGACCTGGAAATGTTCGACCTGCTGACCGCCAGCCTCGGCTTTGCGGTCGCGGCGGCGGGCATCGGACTGGGCGCAGTGCTGGTGTGGCACGGCTGGCGCGCGCTGACGGGTCAACCGGGCGCGACCTTGATGCTGCCGCGGTGGGGGTGGTGGCTGGTGGCGTTCGCGCTGGTCCTGCTCGCCGGTCATCTGCTCATCTCGGCCCGGATCGATTTCTTTGTGCCCGCGCTGCATGTGCTCGCTGCACTGATTCCGCCGCTGCTCTACCTGGCTCTGGCAGCCGGCGCGGCGCGGCGGGGCGGCCGGTTGGTCACAGTCCGGGGTCTCCTGCCGCCAGAGCCCCGTTCTGAAATACTGGCACGGTCGGAGACCGGCCAGAGCGCGCTGGATGCGGCTCAGGACGCCCTGCTGGACCGGGAGGTGCGTCTGCCGCCCCCCGCTGCTCCCGCGCGCTCGACCTGGGGCAGCCTGGCCTGGGGCGGGCTGGGCGGCGTCGGGCTGGGCTTTTTCGCAGAGGCGCTGGCGCTGGTGTTCGTGGTCGTGGTCGCCTCCGTCATCCTCTCGGTCGCCCGGCCCGACCTGCTCGCCCAGTTGGAAGCATGGGCCACGGAGATGCAGCAGGGCGGCGGCGTGCCTGACCCCGCCTCGCTGGAGTGGCTGGCGTCACCGCTTGCAGTGCTCGGTATTCTGCTGTTCGCCAGCGTCTTCGTGCCGGTGGTCGAGGAACTGGCGAAGTCGCTTGCCGTGCCCATTGTTGGTGGGCTGGGGCGCAGGCTGACCCGGTTGGACGGCTTCCTGCTCGGCGTGGCTGCAGGCGCGGGCTTCGCAGTGAGCGAGGGGATGCTCAACGGCGCACTTGGCCTGGTCGAGCCGTCAGGCTGGGCCGGGACCATGCTCACGCGCGGGGGCGCCTCGGCCATGCATTGCCTGGCCTCCGGCCTGTTCGGGTTAGGCTGGCAGGCGGTCATCAGCGAGCGCCGGTTCATGCGGGGCGTGGGGCTGGCTGCGCTCAGCGTGGGGCTGCACGGGTTGTGGAATGCCGGGGCGGTTGCGGTCGGCGTGTCCGGGCTGGTGCCGCCGACGGTAGGGTTCGGCGCGTTGGGCCTGCGTGACGTTCAGGCCTTCTTCATCGGCGCGGCGTTGGTGGTGTTGTGGCTGCTGGCCGTGGTGACGCTGGCCTGGCTGCCCCGGCGTTTGACGGAGGAGTGAGGATATGGCAAGGCACCTCTTTCTGGACCAGCGGTTTCATGAGACGCGGAGCATCCTGGGCGGAAGGACTTCGCTGCGCGACGCACGCAGTCGAAGGATGTGGCCCTTCGCCTTCGGCCTGGTTGTCTCGCTGCTCCTGGCAGGCTGTTCCGGCATGGGCGGCGGCACGCTGACGTACAACGGGCCGACCGAGCAGACCATCGCCATGAACGAGAGCATTCCCGGCGCCGACATCCGCTACATCGGCTACGGCGAGGACGGTGCAGTCGTGCTCATCGACGACATGCAGGCCGTCAAGAAGGTCGGGGATTCGCTGGACTGGAAGGGCACGCCGGTCAGCGGGGTCGATGTGACGATGGGTCAGCGGATCGTCGCGGCCAACGCGGACCGGCTGCAGACCATAGGCACGGTCCGGATCGAGATTGCGGGGGCGCAGCCGGAGCTCGCGCCCTACCCGGACAGCCCGGCCTATGAGTACAAGGCCGCCATCACCTACACCGTGCGCCGGGGCGACCGGATCCCGGGCACGCTGATCACCTATAAGGGCAAGACCGACAACGGGGCGGAGTTCGAGGGGGTCAGCGGCTATCCGTACCGCAAGCTCGGCGACTCGGTCACCTGGAGCGGCCGCCTCCGCAGCAATGCATATGTTGACATGACCCTGCGCGTGACGGTCTACACCGACGAATTCGTGACCCTCGTTGGGTTGGCCGACATCGGGCTGGTGTGAGGCTTGCCGTGTAGGGCACGAATGAATAGAACGCTGATGACGCCGATGCGACTGATGAACACTGATCTTTTTAGATTTGGTTTCTGTCTCCGGCTCGGTTGTGCAACCTACGGTTGCTGAGACCGCCAGAGCGAAATCTTTATTACAAATCAGCGTAAATCAGGGCCAAGCGGAGCTTGGCACATCAGCGTCATCAGCGTTCTATTCTTCCCTGCCCTCAGCAGACCCTCACCCCGTTGCACGCAGCCCGGCGGCGACGCCGTTGACGCTCAATAGCACGCTCTCGCGCAGGGCCTCGGCTTCCATCCCCGTGGCCTCGCGCCAGCGGCGCAGCAGCGCGACCTGGATATAGTTCATGGGATCAATATAGGGGTTCCGCAACTGGATCGACCGTTGCAGCCACGTCTCGTTGTCCAGCAGGTCGTGCTGTCCCGTGGCCCGCAGCAGCGCGGCCTCGGTCCGCCGGTATTCCGCCAGGATGACGGGGAAGACGGCCGCGCGGGTCTCCTCATCTGCCAGCCCGGCATAAACCTCGGCGATCGTCATGTCCGCCTGGCGCATGGACACCTGTGCATTGTCGATCAGCACGTGAAAGAACGGCCATTCACGATACATCGCGCTGAGCGCCTGCCAGCGGGCCGCATCCTCGCCCGCCCAGCCGGCCAACGCGGAGCCCAGCCCATACCAGCCGGGCAGGCCCGCGCGACTCTGCGCCCAGGCGAACACCCACGGGATCGCGCGCAGGTCGCTGATGCGCTGGGTGGCCTTGCGCCGGGCCGGCCGGCTGCCGATGTTCAGCCGGCCGATCGCATCGATGGGCGTGCCATCCTGGAAGTAACGCAGCAGCTCGGGCGTGTCATGCACGAGCTTCCGGTAGGCCGCATGTCCCTGCTCGGCCAGCGCCTGCATGACCGCGTTCCACTCCCCCTGATTCTCACTTGAAGTCGAGGCTTCAGCCGGATGCGGGCCCCGTGTGTGACCCTGCGCCTCCGCATTTGCTGCCAGTGGAACGCTGCGCAGCAGTACGGCGTGGATGATTTGCTCCAGGTGGCGGCGGGCCAACTCGCTGTTGGCGTAACGGTTGGTGATGGACTCGCCCTGCTCCGTCATGCGAATGCGGCCAGACACCGATTCGGGCGGCTGTGCCAGGATCGCGCGGTTGGTCGGCCCGCCGCCGCGGCCGATGGTGCCCCCGCGGCCGTGAAACAGCGTCAGCCGGATATCGTGGCGACGACAGACCGCGGGGAGCGCCTGCTGGGCCTGGCGCAGTTCCCAGTTGGCAGTGATGTAGCCCGCATCCTTGTTGGAGTCGCTGTAACCCAGCATGATTTGCTGGCTATAGCCCCGCCGCGCCAGGTGCTCCCGGTAGGCCGGGTTGGTGAACAGGCTCTCCATGATGCCGGGCGCGGCCTGTAGATCGGCGCGCGTTTCGAACAGCGGCGCGATGTCCAGCCGGTCGGCAATGCCCGCGTCGCGCGCCATCAGCAGAACGCCGAGCACATCGCTCGCGCCGGTCGTCATGCTGATGATGTAATGCTGGATGGCATCCGCGCCGATGCGCTCGTGTGCCCGGTGGACAAGGCGGAACAACTCGAGGGTCTCGTTCGTATCCTCGCTGAAGTCGAGCCGCGCGGGGCTGAGCGGCCGGCCCGCCCGGAGCTCCGCGGTCAGCAGCCGTACCTTCTCCGCCTCGGGCAGCGCAGCATAGTCCTCCGCCAACTGATAACGTGCGAAAACTTCGCTCAACGCAGCCACCAGCCGCTCGGCATGTTGGCGCAGGTCGAGCGTCGCCAGGTGGAAGCCGAAAATCTCGGCCTGCTGCACCAGGACCGCCAGCCGGCCGTCCGCCAGCCGCGCGCCGTGATGCCGGCGCAGGCTGTCCTGCATGAGGCGCAGGTCCGCGATGAACTCGCCGGCATGGCGGTAAGTACCGGGACGGTGGACATGGTCTGCGCGCCAGGGCCGGCGGTTCGCCTCCGCGGTTGCGGTCAGCTTGCGGTAGATGTAGGCCATCTTGTGCCGGTAGGGCTGCATCGGGTAGCGCGCGGCGATGCCTCCCGCATCATCCGGAAACAGCTTCGCGTCCGCGTTGATGCTGGCCTCGAGCTCCGGGGTGATGCCGTAGCGCGCGGACGAGCTGAGATGGCCATGCATGTTGTCGATCGCGCGCTGGTACAGGCGCAGGACGAGCGATTTGTGCTCCCGCAGCGCGTCCTCCGTGGTCGTGACGGTCACGAAGGGGTTGCCGTCGCGGTCACCGCCGATCCAGCTCCCGAACCGCAGGAAGGCGGGGATGGTGAACGCGTGGCCCGGATACGACGCGGCAAGCGCGCCGCGCAGGCTGCGATAGAGCAGCGGGGCCAGGTCGAACAACACCTGGTCGAAGTAATAAAGCCCGTTGCGCACCTCGTCCACCACGCTCGGCTGGCGCAGCCGCGTCTCGTCCGCCTGCCAGAGGGAGACAATCTCCTCGCGCAGCGCCTCGAGGGTGCGCTGCTCCTCCTCGGCGGTCAGCGTGTGGAAGTCCATTTCGTGCAGGAGATGGGCGATGTGCTGGTGTTTGGTCAGGATCGTACGGCGCTTGGCCTCGGTCGGGTGCGCGGTGAAGACGGGCTGGACGTAGAGGTTGTCGAGGAGCGCCTGCATCGCGTCCGCAGTCACGCCGGAGGCGGCGAGCTGCTGGACCGCGGCGGCGATGCTCTCGGCGGGCGCAGTGCCGTCCTGGTGCGCGCGGCGGCCCCGCGCGTGGAGCACGCGCACCCGTTCCTCTTCTTCCGCCAGGTTGACAAGTTGGAAGTATGATGCGAACGCCTTGAGGACCCCGCGTGCCTCGGTCAATGACAGGCGGTGGGTCAGCGCCAGGAGCTGGTCTAAGGCCTCAGGGTGCAGCTCCGCCTCACGCTGAGGCCCCTCACGCTGAGGCCCCTCACGCTGAGGCCCCTCGCCTTCCCCCCGACTGGCCTTTGCCAGGCTGCGCACAGCTTCGACCTGCTCGAAGAGCGCCCGGCCTTCCTGTTCGATGATGGTTTCGCCGAGCAAATCTCCGAGCAGGTGGATGTGCTCGCGCAGGCGTTCCTGGGGTTCGGGCATGATGTAAGGTTACCTCAGTTCCGACAGGTCAGCTTCCTGGCGTGCCTGGTCCAGCTCGACCCGCTTGCCGGCCAGATTGAAGCCCGGGATCTCGATGGTCAGCGCGCCGGTGGCCTGGATGACGAGCAGGCTGAACGCACCGAGGACTTCCTCGGTAGTGAAGTTGCAGTGCCCGTAGCGGTTGACCGGAATCTGCAGGACGCCGGTCACGCCGTTGGCGAGCAGCTTCTGGCGGTAGAGCTTCTGGTGCCAGTACGGGATGATCTCATCACCGGTGGTGTGCAGCGTGACCAGCGGCCGGGTGACCTGGCCGGTCGTGTTGTACGGTGGGATGCTCCCGAGCGCGGAGGGATCCGCCGCGTACCGGCTGACGCCCGCATTCAGCGCGGCGTCGTTGAGCGATCCGCGGTAGACGCGCGTCAGGTTATCGAACGGGTTGCCGTTGAGCTGCGCCTGGCCGTCCTCGGTCGCGAAGACGTTATACCAGAGCAGGCCGAGCGTCGTCTGGCCGGTCGTGTTCAACAGATCGCGGCGGTCGACCGCCGCGCCCGACGTGCGGATCAATTGCGCGGCAGCAGCCGGATTGGCGGCAAGCGCCTGGGCCACGACCGCCGAGTAGTAGCCATCCCAGCCGGCAATCAGCTCGGGCGGGATGTCGATGGTGTTGCCCGGCAGCACGCCCGGGAAGAAGTAATCGAACAGCGTGCGGAAATCGCCCCAGTAGTCGATCTGCTTGCGGAAGTCACCGACCGGGCCGCAGAGCGAGAGGCCGCCCGTGTAGAGCTCCGGGTTACGCTCGATAGACAGGGCGGTGATGATGCCGCCCTCAGATGGGCCGACGATGTACGTATGCTGCGGCGTCAGCCCGGTCACAGCGGGGAAGGAGGCAGTCAGATTGGCAATATCCTGGACGCCTTCGAGGAACGCCAGCCCGTTGCGGCGGTAGCTCGTGGTGGCAAAGGCATAGCCAAGCTGCTGGACGACAGCAGGCAGATACCCACCGTCAGGCATAGTGAGGTTGTAGAAGTCGAGCGGCGCGTTGAACGCGACGTAACCGTGGCCGTAGACGACGAGATCGCCGTTCCAGCCGGAGGTCGGGACGCAGTAGAGGGTGCGCGCGCCATCGATCGGCGCCCCTTCGATGCACGGTCCGGGGACCGGCAGCGCGTCTGCCCGCGCGGGCGATGCGATGAGCGTTCCGCTGGCAATGACCGTCAACAACAGGACGATGCGCAGAAACTTGCTCACGGTGTCCTCCTTTGGAAAGAGTGACTGAGACACTGCGTTGATTCTAGCATCTGCACACCGGCGCGTCAATCAGGGCGGTTTCATAGTGCGCCAGGTGAACCCGCCTGGCAACTGAAGTTGCGGCTACCCTTGCGAAGTCTGCCTACGCAGACTGGAACTAACCGGCGTAGGCCGGTTTCGTAGGGGTAGCCGCAGTTTCAACTGCCAGGTGGAAGGCCCGATTGCAACATGACTTCGCCCGGCGCGTCAATAGCCTCAAGTTGAGTAAAAAACGATTTGGCAGTATCATCACGCGGTTTGGCCGGCCAAAATAACATCACCTGGATTGGAGCATCGCGTGACTCCCCAACCCATTCGCATTCCCGATACCATGCTGACGTGGCCCCTGTACGGCGCGGGGCTGGAGAACCTGGGCCGCAACGGCCGGCCGGAGACCTGGCGGGTGCCGCACCCCGCGCCCGACCAGATCCTCGTCCGTTCCGATGCCGTGGGGCTGTGCTACTCCGACGTCAAGATCCTGCGCCAGGGCGGCAGCCATCCCCGGCTGTACGGCCGCAACCTGGCGGAGCGGCCCATCGTGCAGGGGCACGAGGTCGCACTGACCGTGGTCGAGGTGGGGGAGGCATGGCGCGACACCTTCGTGCCGGGCCAGCGGTTTGCGATGCAGGCAGACATCTACTACCGCGGCCGCAACCTGGCGTACGGCTATGTGTTTCATGGCGGGCTGTCGCAGTACAACCTGCTCGGCCCTGCCGCGCTGGACGGCGACGAGGGGTGCTACGCGATTCCGGTTCCCGGCGACATGGGGTATGCGGAGGTGGCGCTGACGGAGCCGTGGGCGTGCGTCGTGGCCGCCTTCGTCCCGCGGCGGCGGCTGCACATCAAGAAAGACGGTGTGACCTGGATCGTCGGGCGGCCGGGATTGGCCGGAGAGTACACGCTCGGCAGTGCGCTGGACCACGGCCTGCCCCATCGGGTCGTGGCTACCGATGTGCCGGACAGCCTCCTTGCGCAGATTGCCTGGCCGGAGGTCACCCGCCGCGACGGGGTTGCGCCGGAGGATTACGCGGCGCTGGCGCAGGAGCTGGCGTCGGGCGGGTTCGATGACATCATCGTCCTGGATCCCACGCCGGAGGTCCTCGACCGGCTGCCCGCAGTCATCGCGAGCAGCGGACTGGTCAACCTCGTGGGCGAGCGGCCGTTGGGCCGGCCCGTGGCCGTAGACGTGGGCCGCGTGCACTATGACGCAGTGGTGTACGTCGGGACGCGCGGGCCGGACCTCAGCGCCGCGTATGGCAGCGGCGCCGTCGCAGGCGGCGCATTGCGTAACCGGACGGAGGTCGTGCCCGGCGGGGTCGCGTGGATCGTCGGCGGGGGCGGGCCGATGGGCCGGATGCACCTGCAGCGACTGCTCGAAATGCCCCAGGGTCCCCGACGCATCATCGTGTCGGAGACCAACCTGCTGCGCAACCCGGAGCTGGTCGCGGACTTCGGCCCACTGGCCGAGCGCCGCGGCATCGAGCTGAAGGTCGTCAACCCCAAGCTGATGACGCCGGAGGAACACGAGGCTGTGCTGGCCACCGCGCACGCGGGGCGCGGCTTCGACGATGTCGTGGTCGTCGTCGCCAACGTGGCCGCAGTGGAGAGCGCCGCGCGGCACCTTGCGCCCCACGGGCTGCTCGTCGTGTTCGGCGGGCTCGCACGCGGCACGGTCGCACAGCTCGACCTCTCGAACGTCTATCTCGGCGGCATGCAGATGACCGGTTCTGCCGGCTCGACAATCCACGACCAGGCCGCGGTGCTGGAGCGCGTGGCTGCGGGCCATCTCTCGACGGCCAGCGCGGTCGCGGCCATCGGCGGGCTGGACGCGGCGCGCGACGGGATGCAGGGGCTGATGGACGGCCGGTTCCCCGGCAAGATGGTCATCTATCCCCAGGTCGCTGCCTTCCCGCTGACCGCGCTGGCCGCCCTGAAGGGGATCGCGCCCGCGGTGTATGACCTGCTCGACAGCCAGGGCCAGTGGACGCGCGCCGCGGAGGCCGAGTTCTTGCGGCGGTACGCGGGGGATGTGTACGGGACGAGTAAAGAGTAATAAGTAACCAGTTCCTCTCGCGTTGCGCGGAGGGAGTGAACGGGTGAGCGGACAACTGATGAAACAATCTATCATTTTTGGTGCGGGGAACATCGGCCGGGGGTTCATGGGGCAGCTCTTCAGCGAGTCGGGCTACGGCGTCACCTTCGTGGATGTCGACCGGACGCTGCTGGACGCGCTGAACGGCCGCGGAGCGTACACCATCCGGCTGGTCACCAACGAGCGGACCGAGGAGGTCACGGTCGGGCCAGTGCGCGCACTGCACTCCGCCGACACGGCCGCCGTCGCGGACGCGCTCAGCCGGGCGGAGATCGGCGCGACCGCGGTCGGCGCTGGGGTGCTGAAACACATCGCCGCGCCGGTCGCGGCGGGCATCGTGCGGCGCGCGGAGCTGGGCATCGCGACGCCCTTCAACCTCATCCTCTGCGAAAACCTCCACGGGGCCGCAGCCATCTTTCGCGAGATGGTGCTTGCCCACCTGCCCGCGGGGCTGCACGGCTATGCCGCAGCCCACATCGGGTTCGTGGACACGGTCATCGCGCGCATGGTTCCGCCATTAACGCCGGAGCTGCGCGCGGCGGACCCCAGCCTCATCCTGGTCGAGCCATACAAGGAACTGCCCGTGGACCGGGAGGGGTTCGTCGGCCCGCCGCCGCCCATCGTCCACATGACGCCCTACAGCCCGTTCGCCTTCTTCACCGACCGCAAGCTCTACGTCCATAACGCGGGCCATGCGGTGCTGGCCTATCTCGGCCATCTGCGCGGCTACGAGTACGGCTACGAAGCGCTGGCGGACGACGAGATTTACTTCCAGGCGCGCGGCGCGATGGAGGAATCCGCGCTCGCGTTGACCCGCAAGTACCATCCGGAGCCCGGCAGCCTGCTCGCCAATATCGACGACCTGCTTGCGCGCTTCGCCAACCGCGCGCTGGGAGATACGACGCTGCGCCTGGGCCGCGACCCGCTGCGCAAGCTGGCGCCTGGCGATCGGCTGGTGGGCGCCGCGCGCAACGCGCAGGCGCAGGGCGTCGTGCCCGTCCACCTCGCCACGGGCATCGCGGCCGGGCTGCTCTTCGACCCGCCTGCAGATCCCATCGCGCAGGAGCTCCAGGCCCGGCTGCGCCAACAGCGGCTGGACACCGTACTGGCAGAGGTATGCGGCATCCAGCCGGGCGAGGAACTCCACCGCCTTGTTATCGCGCAGTACAATACTCTGCGGGGTAGGAAAGAATAGAACGCTGATGACGCTGATTGGACTGATTTTCACTGATCTTTTATTGTTTCTGTTTTCTCGCTCTGGCCGGTCTCGGTAACTGGACGTTGCACAACTGAGCCAGGGTTAGTACGGAAAGAACCGGTCAGCACCGATCTGCATTACGCCAATAAAAACAAAAATCAGCGTCAATCAGTTCAATCAGTCAAACTAGCGTCCTATTAACCGCTCGCAACCACTCAACAAGGAGATGCTATGGCTTCGAACCCTGACCGCCTGGCGGACGCGCTCCGTGCGATCTATGACCGACCCCAGCCGCCCGTGCCCTGGGTCCACGGCGTCAACCTGCCGTGGGATGACCCTGCGTTCAGCGAGCGGATGCTGGCCCAGCACCTCGACCAGTCGCACGGCGCGGCCAGCCGCCCCCTGCCGGAGGTGCGCGGCCAGGTGCAGGTCATGCTCGACTGGCTCAACCTCCATCCCGGCGACCGGCTGCTCGACGTGACGTGCGGGCCGGGACTCTATGCCGCCGAGTTTGCGCGGGCCGGCATCAACGTGACCGGCATCGACTTCAGCCCCGCGTCTCTCCGCTACGCGCGAAGCCACTGCGCGGGCCTGCCGTGCCGGTTCATCCAGGCCGACGTACGGATGGTGGATTTCGGCAGTGCGGACTTCGCCCCGCCTTATGATGCCGCAATGTACATCTATGGGCAGTTCACGGTGCTGACGCCGGACGAATCGCGCGACATGCTCCGCCGCATCCACGCTGCGCTGCGGCCGGGCGGCCGGCTGCTGCTCGAAATCCTCGACGACGCGCACTTCGACAAGCGGGAAAGCAACTGGTGGTACACGGATCGCGGCGGGCTGTGGGGCGACTTCCCCTACTTGCACCTGGGCGAACGCCGCTGGGACCCGGAACAGCGGGCCGCGGTCGAGCGGTTCTACATCATCAACCTCGACACCGGCGAGCTGCAGGCCTATGGCCTGTCCGACCAGGCGTATCCGGTGGAGGCCATGACGGCCATGCTCGCGGATGCGGGTTTTGCTGAGGTCGCAGTCCACCCGGCGTGGGACCAGTTGGCCCTGAAGGATTCGCCGGAGTGGGTCGTCTACGTCGCAGAGGCGTGAGTCTGGGACAGGATTGACAGGATGTTTCAGGATTAGTTTTCGTGTCGTCAATCCTGTTACTTAACAGGAGGCGCATCATGGCTCATCCCATCCATGTGCTGCCGGTGCGTGAGCGCGCCGCGGTGATCAACCGCGTGCTCAAGCAGCGGCTCGAAACCGTGCTCCCTGCGGCAATGGCCGCGTCGGGCATCGATATGTGGCTGATCCTCTGCCACGAGGACAACCTCGACCCCGTCTTCACCACCCTCATCCCGATGGACACCTGGTGCCCCATCCTGCAGGTCATCGTGTTCTACGACCGCGGGCCGAGGCCGGACGGCGTACACCAGATCGAGCGGATCAACATCTCCGGCACGAACACGCACGACCTGTATGACCGGCCCTATCGCGGGCAGCTCGAGGTCGAGCAGTGGCCCATCCTGCTGCGCACGATTGAGGAGCGCGACCCGCAGCGCATCGGCATTAACATCGGACCGGTGCAGTGGGCGGCGAGTGGGCTCACGCACAACCTGTACACCCAGCTCACGAGCCGCCTGCCGGCCAAATATGTGGACCGCCTCGTGTCGGCGGAACCGCTGGCGACCGCGTGGCTGAGCACGCTGTCCGAGGAGGAGGTCACGCTGTACGAGCATGTGGCTGCGGTCGCGCACGCGATCATCGCGCGCTGCTACAGCCGTGCCACGCTCATCCCGGGTGTGACCACCGCGGAGGACCTCGAGTGGGCCTACTGGCAGACCGCCGCAGACCTGGGCCTGGAACTGGCCTTCAAGCCCTATTTCACGCTCCGGCGCAGCAATGCCGCGACCGAGCGCTTCGGGCCCGACGACAAGATCATCCGGCCCGGCGACCTGGTGCACTGCGATGTCGGGGTGAAGTACCTGCGGCTCAACTCGGACCACCAGGAGTGGGCCTACATCCTGGGTCCCGGGGAGAGCGCGCCACCGGCGGGGCTGGTTGCGCTGTTGGCCGAGGGCAACCGGCTGCAGGACATCTTCATGGCTGAGTTCGTCCACGGTCTGACGGGCGATCAACTGCTGGCGAAGATCCTGGCCCGCGCCCGCCGCGAGGGCATCCCCAACCCGCGTATCTACTCGCACTCGCTCGGCCTGTACCTGCACGAGCCGGGTCCGCTGATCGGCCTGCCGTGGGAGCAGGAGCGCAACCCCGGCCGCGGGGACGTGGCCCTGGGCTACAACAACGCGTTCACGATGGAGCTGTCGGTCAGCGGGCCAATCCCCGAGTGGGACGGCCAGGAGGTGCGGCTCAGCATTGAGCAGGATGTCGTCTTCACGCGCGACGGCTGCCGCCTCATCAACGGCCGCCAAACCGCGTTCCACTTGATTTGAGGACGAATAGAACGCTGATGACGCTGATGTGCCAAGCTTCGCTTGGCACATCAGCGTCATCAGCGTTCTATTCCACCCACCCAAAGGAGAAGAGCATGAAGCTGGGTATGGCTTATTATGGGGCGTATCTGCCGGAGCATCTGCACGCGGACCTGGCCGCGATGCGCGAGATGGGCTGCGACGAGGTGCTCATCACGCTGGCGGAGAACGACTTCCACATCTTCCCGGGCAAGGTGCGCAGCGCGCCGGCCATCAGCCACGACCTGGGGCTGCGCATCGTCGCCAACCTGTGGGGCTTTGCGTGTGCGTTCGGCGGCGGGCGGGTCAGCCGCCTGCTGACCGACAACCCCGATGTGTGGCAGGTGCGCCGCGACGGCACGCGCAAGGGCGAGGGCTGCATGAACCACCCGGCGCTGCGCCGCCGCGCGGAGGAGATGGTCGAGATGTGCGCGGGGCTGGGGTACGACGCGTACTTCTGGGACGAGCCGACCGTGCAGGACTGCTACTGCGAGCACTGCCGGGCGCGCTATGCCGAGCGCGGCGGCCGCGATGACCTCCGCCACGCTGCAGCGGATGACCTCGACGCGTTCCGGCAGGCGAGCATCGCATCGTACGTCGAGGGCATGAGCGCGTTCGTCAAGCGGCTGGATGCGCGTTTCGAGACCGCGACGTGCGTGATGCCGACGGATGAGGCCGCGTGGGAGGCCACTGCACGCATCGCAGCGCTCGACACCTTCGGGACCGACCCCTACTGGGAATGCTTCGGTCAGGACATGCGATGGGTCAGCGAGAAGACGCGCGCAGCGGTCGAGTTGAGCCGGCGCTACAGCAAGCGGTCGCTGATGTGGCTGCAGGCGTGGCGCATGCCCGCGGGCCGCGAGGGCGAGATCGAGCAGGCCGCCCAGGCCATCGCGGCGGAAGCGCCGGATGCGCTGTACACATGGGGCTTCCGCGCCGGCGAGGGGACGAACGAGGCGTGCAAAGACCCGGCCGCCGCGTGGGCGGCTGTGGTGCGCGCGTATCGTAGCCTGCGGGAGTGAGGGGCATGGTGCGGGGCTTTGGAAAACGAAGAGCGTCTGGAACACGAAGGCGCGAAGATAACCGAGAGCGCGAAGCGCGAAGCGCGCGAAGGGTTAGCGCGAGGGGTTGCGCTTAGGGAGGAGGGGAGAGTGGGGCATTCGTTTGAGTCGTTGTCCTACCTTGTCTTCGGTGCCTGCATTGAGGTGCAGCGGCAGTTGGGGCCGCACTGTATGGAGGTCGACTATCAGCGTGCACTGGAACTCGCGTTGGGCAAGCGGTGCCTTTCGTTCATTCGGGAGGCCGAGATTCCAATTTACTTCGATATGGTTGAGATCACCCGCCGCCGCGTGGATTTCGTAATCTGGAACGATCAGGACACCTTGCTGCTGGAGGTTAAGGCAACTTCAGCGGTGAAGCCGGAGGATCGTGAGCAGTGCATTCTCTATTTGCGCAACGGGAACTTCCGGACGTGCCTGCTGGCTAACTTCGGTGAGGTACCGCTGGGTAAGTGGCGGTATGTGCACACGCCGGCGGCTCCGGCGCTTTACGGGCCGCATGATGGTGTGGAGAGAGAAGGCTTAAGTAGCGCGTAGGGACGTTTGGAACACGAAAGGCGTCTGGAACACGAAGGCGGGAAGATACCCAAGCACACGAAGCACAAAGACCGCGAAGACCGAGGTGGATAAGTCGCTTCGCGGTCTTCGTGCTTCGTGCACTTCTTTTTGCTTCGTGCCTTCGTGTTCCAGACGCCCACGCGCCCCGCGCTCCTCCGCCTACCCGCGCAGCGCACACACCTGGACTGCACCGATCAACCCTGATGGCATCTTGACGCCGCCCTTGTACTGCCGGTGGTCCTTGCTGCCGGTCTCCGCATAGCCGACGAGCTGGTTGCGCAGGGTGGGCGTGACGGTGATGCTCAGGGTATTCGCGCCTTCCCGCAACAGTCCGGTAATCTCCAGGCGCCAGGGCAGCACGAGCAGCGGCGCGAGGGGTCGGCCGTTGAGCATGATGTCTGCGCGGTCGCAGACCCGGTCGAGCTGCAGGAAGTAGCGGCGGCCAGCCTCCAGCGGGCCCATCGTGAAGGTAGCGCGGTACGTACCCGGATCGCCCAGGCTCGCCAGCTCCGGCACGTCGCGCCAGTCGCGCAGCTCCGGCAGGTCCAGCTCGACGCGGCGATGCGTGCCGTTGGCGAGGCGCTGGTCCGCGGTGAACGCGAAACCCTGGATGGTGACAACCGGTTCGAGGTCCGCCTGCAGGACGGGGGGCTGCGCCTGAGTCAGCCCGGCCGCGGTCGCAGCATCCGCCGCGGCAGATGCCCGCATCACCACTACGGATTCGTACCCGGCGAGCCGCAGGGTCAGCCTCACCCCATCTTCTGTGACCTCATGCGGGAGCGCGGCCATGCTGCCCGTCCACAGGTCGAGCAGGACCGGGGTGCCCGCGGCCGGCAGCGTGACCGCCACCTCGCGCTCGTCGCGGCGGCGATTGCGCAGGATGAAGTACTCCGTGCCGTCCTCCCGGTCGATCTTGTGGATGAACCCGACGTGCGGCTGCGGTTCCGTATAACGTACCTCCTCCTGCACGCCCGCCGCGGCCAGCGCGGCTGCCACGTCGTCCGAGCTGTGGCATAGCGGGCCGCCGATGCCGCCGACTGCTTCACGCACGGCCTGGTCGCGCGCCGCGTGGTCGTGCCAGCCGGGATTGCGGTCGGGGCGGACATCTACGAACAGCACCGGGATGCCCGCAGCCGCAACCTCGGCCAGCTTCGCTGCGGCTTCGACGGTCAGGTTCGTCTCCCGGAACAGGATCAGGGCTTCGAAGCGCGCCTCGCCCATTAAGACCGCACGGCCTTCGATATGCGCGTGGAGCAGGCGGTCCTCGTTGAAGTAGAGGGGATAGTGCCCGCGGCTGACCAGGTGCGCGGCCAGCGCGGCGCTGTCCTTGATCCACTTGCGGTCGCCGGTCACGTCGCCGCCCGATGGCATGATCATCTGCATGACCCGGCCGCTTATGCCGCTTCCCTTCGGCAGTTGCGCGTCCTGCTCGTCGAGCACGCCCGCGACCAGCTCCTCCTCGATGTAGTTGCCGTTAGGATAGTCGAACAACTGGTAGAAGATGCCGATGCGGGTGCTCGTCCGGCTGCGCTGGAGCAGGTACTGGGCCCGCGCAGCATAGGCGTTGAGCGCCGGCGCGGCCCCGGCCAGCAGTGGGTCCTGGCCGCTCATGTCGGACGAGAAGTTCATCATTGCCATGTACGGCGAGGCGAACGGGTGGTAGCCCGGATGCGGGAACGCGGGGTGATGGTATGGATAGCCATGATAGATGGCCTGGTTGATGCCGGACTCGAACAGCCGGTCGAGCCCCACGCGCCACTTCAGCGGCGTGGTCATGTAGGCCCGGCCCTGCCAGACGAGCGACTCGGACGTGACGACGGGCCGCTCGTACAGCGTGCCCGCCGCGCCGGCCAGCTTGAGGAAGTTGAGCGCGCCCCCACCGTAAAGCTGCTCGGTCTCGGGGATATCGGAGCAGCCGAGCATCGCCAGCGGGTCGGCCAGCATGCCATAACCCTGAACGCGACTCTGCACGCCGCGGGCGTGCGCCCAGTCCGCCATGCCCCGGATGAACTGCTCGACGAACAGCTCTGACAGGGTGCGCTGGAAGTCCCAGCGCATGCGCGCGCCGGCATCGGTTGTCCCTCCCGCAAAGTCGAAGTTGGGCAGGCCGATTTCGTTGCCGTAGGTGTAGTAACCGACGTCCTTCAGTGGCACATACATTGCGGGCAGGTAAGGGGTGATGTCATAGCCGCGCCGCCGCCGGAACTCGTCGATGAAGCCTCGCGTCCAGTGCATCGGGCTGATGAGTTCGAAGCTATCGGTGAAGAACGCGCGGAAGGTGCGGCCAAAGTCGCCGCCGAAGTACGCATGCGCAGGGCCGAAGAACGCGTCCAGGTGACGCTGCTCCGCCTGCGCATCGAAGTGATTGACGACCAGTGCGCGCTCGCCCGGTTCGCTGCGCGCATCCTGAAGCGCCATTGCGCCCGCAGAGCCCTCGTAGACGGCGAAGAGCTGCCACGTGCCTGCGGGCACATCCCAGCTTAGCCGCCCTTCGGCATCCACCCGGCCGGTCAGGTCGATCATGCTGGCAAAGTCAAGCAGGATGCTCTCCTTGGCCTTCCACGAGCTGAACTGGCCCGGCTTGCCCGTCGCGCGGCCGGCCACCACGGCCAGCAGCCGCTTGTCCTCGGGAATGTATTCCAGCATGTCCATGCCCTTCGCGACGCGGCCCACGACGTTGCGGAAGAACCCGTAAAGGCGCAGCGGGCGCACGCGGGGCGCGCGGCCCTGCCACGCCTTTGGCCCGTGCACGGTCTCGGTGGTCATCAGCAGCGTCTGGAGGGAATCCTCCAGCGTGATGTGCGTACCGCCGGTCGGCCAGGCGGAGTTCTGGGTGATATCCACGAACATGCCCCGGCTGCGGGCCGCGTCGATGACTGTCCGCATCATCTCGTAGTGGTAGGGCTGCATGAAACGGTGGACACGGCCGGCCCAGCGCGGGTCGGCCTTCTGCAACCCCGTGGGCAGGCCGATGCTGAACGGCTGCAGTTCGACGCCGCCGATGCCGCTGTGGTCCATTTCGGCGAGCTCGCGGCCGAGCTCTTCAGCCTGCACATCCAGCCCGGGCCACCACCACCGCACCATCGGGCGGACGGTCTTAGGGGGATTGACGAAGAGGATTGGGTCCATGAGGTGCGCTCCTTTGCTGGTTGACGGTCGTTGTCGGATGCGAGGGCATTATATAACAGAATGGACTCCAGCGCGCCCTACCCCGCGGCCCGCAGGTCGGACCAGACGCGGTCGCGCGCAGTGGTATCCTCGAACGCCAGGTAGACGGCCCGGCGCGTTACCGGTGCGCGGAGCCGGCGGACGAGGCCTTTGGCCGCGGTCTGCGGCGCGGTGTGGCGGTAGGTGATGCACAGCGCAGGCCGCCGCTGCCCGCCGAACTCCAGTTGGCCCGCGCAGGTTTCTTCGATGGTCTCCGGTGCAATGAAGATGTACCACATGCCGAGTTGCGCATCGGCCGTCGCCGCGAGGCCGAGGAAGCGGGTGCGGTGTACGATCGCCATCACAGCGTGCTCCCGGGTCGCAAACGTGCGCCAGTAGGCGAGCAGCCCCGCGAAGAACCCGGCCTTGCCCTCGACCTCGAAGTGGCCCGTGGCATAGGTCTGCACCTTGTCCTGCGGCGCGAGCGGGACGGCGGCAGGCGGCGCGAGCTCAGGCTGCGGGGTGAACCGCACGAAATCGTGCCCGGCCGCCTGGCGGGCCAGGACGATGATCGCCAGCCCACCCAGGATCAGCAGGGCGAGGATGAGCCAGTGCCACCACGCCAGCGGCGGCTGCCCGCGCAAGACCCAGCGCAGCACCACGAATGCGGATGCTGCCCAGGCGAACGTCACGAGCAGCCGGTCGACCGACCACTCGCCGATCCGGTGACTGCGAAGGTTGTAGAAGAGCTTAATAAGCTGTGGGTTCATGAGCAAAGCGTTCCAGGAGCCGCTCCTTCGACTGGCCGTATCCCGTTAACCACGTTGCGCCGTCCACCCGCTCACAGGGCGAAATCATGTTGCACTCGTGCCTTCTGCCTGGCAGTTGAAACTGCGGCTACCACTGCAAAACCGACCTGCGTCGGTTAGTTTCCAGTCTGCGAAGGCAGACTTCGCAACGGTAGCCGCAACTTCAGTTGCCGGGTGGGTTCACCTGATGCACTCTGAAACCGCCCTGACCCGCTCAGGATGCCTGGGTTCATATCACCGCGCCCGGCCCCGCCGCGTCACCATCAGCCCGGCCAGGACGACCGCGGCGCCGGCGAGCTGCAGCGGCGCGAGCCGGCTGCCGATGGTCAGCCACGCGAAGACGATGGCGATGACCGGCGTCAGGTTGGAGTAGACTGCGGTGCGCGCGTTGCCGACCCGCTGGACGCTGGTGTACCAGATGAGATACCCGGCGACCAGGGCCATCAGCGTCGAGAAGGCCAGACCGGCCCACGCGGCAGGCGAGATGGCCGACCAGTCCTGCCGGATCATGGACGGGATGCTGATGAGCGTCAGCGGGATTGCACCGGCCAGCATCGACCATGCCGTCAACTTCAGCGGCGAGTAGCGCGCGAGCAGGGGCTTGCTGGCGGTCGTATAGATGGCCCAGGCGAACGCACAGGCGAGAATCAACAGGTCGCCCATCAGGGTCGTGCTGCCGAGGCTGACCGCGTTCTCACCGCCCATCATCAGCACGGTGATGCCCGCGAACGACAGCGCAATGCCGAGCCACATCAGGCAGTTGATGCGCTCGATGCGCAGCGCATAGCCGATGATGCCGACCCAGATGGGCGAGGTCGCCATCAGCAGGGATGAATTGGCGGGCGTAGTGTGCGACAGGCCGTTGATGAAGATGACCTGGTAGAAGGTGTGGCCGAACAGGCCGAGCAGGATGACCGGGCCCCAGTCGCGGCGGGGCACATCGAGCAGGTCGGAACCGGGCGTATGCCGCACCTGCCACCAGAGGATTGCCATGATGACGACCGTCGCCAGGCCGAAGCGCAGCCCATTGAAGGCCATCGGCGAGAACTCGGCCAGGGCTACCTTGATGACGGTGAAATTGACCCCCCAGATGGTGGTCGCGGTGAGCATGAGCAGGTCGGTGCTGGACAGTCGGGTCGGCCGCGCGTGGTCGCCTGCCAGGGGAGGGGTGCGAACCAATGAGGTGCTCCGATCAGGATGCTCACGCAAAGGCGCAAAGATCGCAAAGCTACATTAGTAAGCTCTTTGCGTCCTTTGCGCCTCTGCGTGAGCCTTACGTCTCTACGCTGCGAATATTGTCTGGAACTCGGCGGCGTCGACGGTCTCGTGCTCAATCAGACGGCGGGCGATTTCGTCCAGCTTGTCGCGATACTGCCGGATGATGCCGCGGGCCCGCTCGTGCGCATCGTGGATCATCTCGCGCACTTCGGTGTCGATGGCCTCGGCCACTTCCTCGCTGTAGTTGCGCTGCTCGCCGATCTCGCGGCCCAGGAAGACCTGGTCCTCCTTCTCACCGTAGGTCTGCGGACCGAGATTCTCGCTCATGCCATACTGTGTGACCATCCGGCGGGCCAGCGCAGTGACCCGTTCGAGGTCATTCGAAGCGCCCGTCGTGATGTCGCCGAAGACCTCTTCTTCGGCCACGCGGCCGCCCAGCAGCCCGGCCAGCTCGTCGCGGAACTTGCTGCGGCCGTGCAGCAGGTGGTCCTCTTCGGGCAGCGGCATGGTGTAGCCCAGCGCCATGCCCCGGCTGACGATACTGATCTTGTGGACCGGGTCCGAGTGAGGCAGCATCTTCATGACCAGCGCGTGCCCCGCCTCGTGATAGGCCACGATGTGCTTCTCGTGCTCGGAGATCAGCCGTGAACGCCGCTCCGGCCCCGCGATGACCTTTTCCACTGCGTCCTGCAGCTCGGCCATGCCGATGGCGCGCTTGTTGCGCCGCGCAGCCAGGATCGCGCCTTCGTTGACCAGGTTCTCCAGGTCCGCACCGACGAAGCCCGGCGTCCCGCGCGCAATCGTCTCCAGGTCCACCCCCGGTTCCAGCGGCTTGCCCCGCACGTGCACCTTCAGGATCGCCTCGCGGCCCTTCATGTCCGGCCGGTCCATCACCACCTGCCGGTCGAACCGCCCCGGCCGCAGCAGCGCCGGGTCCAGGATGTCCGGCCGGTTCGTCGCCGCGACGAGGATGATATTGGTATCGGTGTCGAAGCCGTCCATTTCGACGAGGATCTGGTTGAGCGTCTGTTCGCGCTCGTCGTGCGAGCCGCCCAGCCCGGCCCCGCGCTGGCGACCCACCGCATCGATCTCGTCGATGAAGATGATGCACGGCGAGTTGCGCTTGGCCTGCTCGAACAGGTCGCGCACCCGGCTGGCGCCCACGCCGACGAACATCTCCACGAACTCCGAGCCGGAGACCGAGAAGAACGGCACGCCGGCTTCGCCGGAGATGGCCTTGGCCATCAGGGTCTTGCCGGTGCCGGGCGGGCCGACGAGCAGCACACCCTTGGGAATGCGGGCGCCAAGGGAGGCGAACTTCTGCGGCTCCTTGAGGAACTCAACGACCTCTTGCAGTTCCTGCTTGGATTCGTCAGCTCCGGCGACATCCGCGAACGTGACGGTGGGCTTGTCGCCGGTGAACACGCGCGCCCGGCTCTTGCCGAAGGAGAAGGCCTGATTGCCTGCACCCTGCGCCTGGCGCATCAGGAAGATGAAGAAACCGGCCAACAGCAGGACCGGCAGCACAGAGATGAGCAGCGGCGCAAGCCCCAGCCAGACGCTCGGCGCCTTGACGATGATCTGGATGGCGCCAGCCCCCGTGCCGAAGGCCTCTTCGGGCACACCCAGGTTGCGCAGCGTCTCTACGACACTGCCGTCGGCTTCCTTGCGCGACTTGACCTGGCGACCGTCCTTGAGGTCCACGGTCAGGTCCTGCCCGACAACCGTGATGGTCTTGATCTCACCGTCGCGCGCAAGCTGCGCGATCCGGCCAATGTCCACGGTGGGCAGGTTGTCGTTATTGCGCATGAGCGTAGTCACGAGGAACACGCCCAGGATCAACAGAAGAACGATATACAGCGCATTGTTGCGCAGTGAACGCATGTTGTTCATGCAAGGGTACCTTTCAAACGTGCTAACCCTATTAGTATAACACAGGCGCGGGTGTGCGCCAAAGCATTTTACAGATTATCAGCCATTCCAAATGTACGCGAGAGTGCGGGCATTCTGAGCGGAGGGCGTTGCGGAGCAACGCACGCAGTCGAAGAACGCCTGCACGGCCACCATCCTTCGACTGCGCCCGCCGCGAGCGGCGGCCTCCGCTCAGGATGCCTTGCCGCCTACATTTGGAATTCCTGACAGATTATCGCGCGGATGCGGCTGGGATTCCGTAGTAGGTCTTCCGGTGGAAAGGGGGCGCGTAAGGGTCGCGCATCCTGGGCGCAGCCAACGGCCGCGCTATTTGGCCGGTGGCTGCCGCAGTGCTATAGTAGACGGGTATGTCCTGAATTCCTGCCTCTCTTGAGGCCCATAGCACAGAAGGTTACAGTGGAAGCGATACTGGCGAATTTCCTGAAAAGCATCGCAGTGGGAGCCGGCGCGATTGCGCCCGGTCTCTCCGGAGGCACGCTCGCGATTATTCTCGGCCTCTACGAAAAGATCATTGCGGCGATCAGCAACCTGACGCGTAGGCCGGTTGACTCAATCCGGTTCCTCATCCCGGTTGGCGCAGGCGGCCTGGTCGGGGTCGTCGCGTTCAGCACCGTGCAGGTGCTCTTGCTAGAGCGCTATCTGATGCAGACCATGCTCTGCTTCATGGGCCTGATCATCGGTTCGCTGCCCTTCCTTTTCCGGGAGGCCAACAAGCAGGACCCCATCACACGAGAGAACGCGGTAAGCCGCGTCATCCCATTCATCCTCGCGCTCGCCGCCGGCCTGGCGCTGGCGATTCTCGACACACGCGAGATCAGCGTGGACTCGGTGGCCGTGGTGATGAGCGTCACCACTGTGCTGCGCCTGCTGCTCGTCGGTGTCCTGATTGCCGCATCGCTCATCATCCCCGGTGTGAGCGGTACGGTGTTGCTGGTGCTAATCGGGCAGTACGGGCTCGTGCTGCACGCAGTGTCGGACTTGCGGAACATCCTGAAGCTGCCGATGGCCTCGCCGGAGATGATCCAGGGCATCTTCGATAACATCCTGGTGCTGATCCCACTGGCGCTCGGCGCACTCGGCGGCGCATTCCTGTTCTCGCGCCTCATGCATATCTTGTTCCACCGCTGGCATGGACCGACCTACGCCGCGATCCTCGGCTTTGTCGTGGGTTCGCTCGCGGCGCTATACCCGCAGGGCGCGGGGTTCGGCGCCAACCAGACGACCTTCGTGAGCATCGCACTGTTGATCGTGGGCATCATCGTCGCCTATCTGTTCAGCCGTCTCTCCGACACCGCCCCTGCGCCGGTGGGGAGTGTCAAATAGAACGCTGATGACGCTGATGGAACTGATGAACGCTGATTTTTCCTTTTGACTGGGTTTCGCCGGGGCACTGGCTCCGACCGTGCTCCAACGGTTTGGGCCGAATCAAGAAAAGAAACATCAGCGTCATCAGCGTTCTATTCTTTCCTGGCAATCACGACTAAGTCCCCCGAGGACGACGGATCGAAGGGCGCGGGGGAGGCTGTCATGCCAGCGTAGCTGCGCACCTGCCCGAACCCCACCTCCGCCAGGGCAGCCAGCAGGTCGGCCTGGAACAGGGGACGCTGGAGCGTGGTATGCACCTGCACCTGCCATCCTGCTGCGGCCTTCCTGAACAGCGCGATGTGGAACGCAATCTGCCCCGCAGGTACGTCATAGTCCGCAAAGCGCCAGACCAGCACTTCCTGTCCGTCGAGCGTGCCGCCTTGCGCCGCGAACCAGCGCGGCTGCCGCTGCCAGCGCAGGTCGTAGTTGAGGTTCTGGGTCACGAACACGCCGCCCGGCTTCAGGACCGCAGCGACTGCACAGAGCGCCGCGGCCAGGTCGGCCTGGGTCAGCAGGTGGGGCAGCGAGTTGCCGAGGCAGAGCACCGTGTCGAACGTGCCGAGGCCGGGCACGCCGGCAAGGTCGGTCAGCCCTGCGATGGCGAACGGCAAGTTCAGTCCCGCAGCCTGCGCCTTCTCCCGGGCCATCTGCACCATGACCGGGCTCGCGTCCGCGCCTACCGCCTCGTAGCCCCAGCTTGCCAGGGCCAGCGCATGCCCGCCGCTGCCGCACGCTGCGTCCAGCACGCGTGCCGCCTGCACCTCCTCCAGCACCGCGCGCAGGAACGGCCCCTCCGCTGCGAGCCGCGCCTCCCAGTCGGTCATCACATCGAACATCGGCGCCAGCGCGTCGTAAAAATCGTCGCTACTTCCCATGTTCACTCCGTTGATAGTGAGTAATAATAGAACGCTGATGACGCTGATTGGACTGATTTGAACTGATCTGTTTGACTATTGATCAGCGTTCATCAGTGCCAGGCTTTGCCTGGCATATCAGCGTCATCAGCGTTCTATCAGCATTCGCTGCAGGTGGGTAGCCAGAAGCGGAAGGTGGTCCCCTTGTCCAGCTCCGATTCGACCGTGATTTGCCCGCCGGCGCGCTCGACGATCTCCTTGACGATGGACAGGCCCAGCCCGGTGCCCAGCCGCGAGACGGCTTTCGCGTTGTCGGCCCTGAAGAACTCGGAGAAGAGGCGCGCCATTGCTTCCGGCGGAATGCCGATGCCCGTGTCAGCCACGGAGAGGTCCAGCCGACCGGCATTCCTCTGCACCGTGACGTTCACGCGGCCGCCGTCCCGGTTATACTTGATGGCATTGCTGATGAGGTTGTTCCAGAGGCTCTTGATCTGGTCCGGATTTGCCAGGACCGGCGGCAGGTCCGGCGGGATCGAAGTCTGCACCACAATCTGGCGCTCGCGGGCCGCGGCTGCGTGCAGGTCGAGCTGCTCGCGCAGCAATTGCTCGACCTGCACCGGCTTAACGAGACCACGCGCGTCCGCGGAGCCGATTCGGCCCAGCTCCAGGAGGTCCGCGATGAGCGCCAGTTGCTCCATCGCGCGCTTCTCGGCTTTTTCCAGCGTCTCGCGCACCTTCGCCTGCGGCACGTAGCCGTCAAGGATGAGCTTCAGGTAGCTCTGAATCGCAGCGACCGGCGCACGGAGTTCGTGGGTGACGACCAGCGTGAACTGGGCACGCACGTCCTCCAGCTCGCGCAGCTTCGCGTTGGCAACCGCCAGCTCCGCGTTGAGCTTCTCCAGCTCCTCGCGGCGCGCTTTGCATTCCGCATTGGCTGCCCGAAGCTGCTCGTTCAGTTCGCTCATGTGCTCGGTGCGCGTCTCCAGCCGACTCAGCGCATCCTTGAGCTTGGAACTGAGCTCCTCCAATTCTTCGCGGCGACGCTTGCACTCGGCATTGGCGGCGCGCAGTTGCTCGTTCAGTTCACTCATGTGGGCCGAGCGCACCTGCTGGCGGTCGTACGCGGCCTGTAGTTCTGCATAGGCCGCGTCGAGATGCGCACGCTGGTGTGTAAACCCTTCGTTTGCCGCGCGCAACTGCTCGTTGAGCTGGCGCATGGCGGCCGCCTGGGTCTCCACCTCCCGATTGCGCGCAGCCAGGGCCCGCGCGCGGCGGTCGAGTGCAGCGACCAGGAAGGTCGTGGCGGCTGCGGCCAGCAGCACGGTCACGGTGAGTGCCAGCCACTGGGCGGTCAGAAGCAAGCTGTTCTGATACAGCGGTTCCGCATGAAAGCCGGCGAGCGGCAGATGCGGCAGAAGCCCGGCCTTCTCCGCGGCCAGCAGGCCGCCGTAAAGCACGCTTGCCATGACGGCATAGCCGAAGGTCGCTCTTTCAGTCAGGTAGGCTCCGGCCAGAATGATGGGAAAGATCAGAAGAGGGTAGAAGGGGTTTTCGATGCCGCCCAGAAAGTGACAAAGCAGGATCAGCCCCAGTAGGTCCGAACTGACCAGCAGATGAATCAGCCGGCGATGAGCGCGGTGCGTCAGGGACGAGCCCGGCCGGCTCAACCAGACGAGCAGGAGCACATGGAGGATCGCCAGCACCGCCAGCACTGCCGCCAGCGGCCAGGGAACCAGCCCGGGGATGGGACGTGCGGCCAGAAGTGTCAGCAAGGCGGCCGCTGCCGTTGCGGCGAGGTGCAGGCCCACCAGCAGGCGCAGTCGCTGCAGGGTCTGCACGGAAACCGGCACGGCCTCGGAATCGGTCGGGCCAATCATCGTTCTATCCTACAGCCGCATCTCACGGTACATCGAAATGGCGGCACAGCGCGGCATATGCGTCCGGCAGCCGGGCCAGGTCGATGATGCAGTTAACGGTCGAGATTGAGGTGCTGATGGCCAGGATGTTGATGTGCTGCTCGGCCAGCGCGCGGAACATACGGCCGGCGATGCCGGGCCGCTCGCGGAAGTCCGGGCCAAACACGGCGATGGAAGCTACGTCAGCCTGGGCAGTCACCGCGGCAGGTTGCAGCTCCGGCCGCAGTTTCTCAATGGCGTCAAGGCTCGCCGGCAGGTCTGCCCGGTCCACGCAGAGTACCATCTGATCGTGGCTTTCGTGGTCGATGACCTGCACAACGAACTGCACGTTCAGATTGCGCTGGCCCAGCGCATCCAGGATAGCAGCCGCAATGCCCGGGCGATCCTTCACCGCCAGGATGCTGATGCTGGCAAGCTGGCCGTTCTGGATAACGCCACCAACCTTGATCTTTTCGGGCAGATTCCTCTCGGGCATAAAGTCCCTCCGCATGCTTCGTCTATTTTCCATCCAGAAGGCGATTGATTTGCCGCAGCAGCTCGGATGGCGCAATCGGCTTGGTCAGAAATGCGTCGATGTGGATACTCTCATCCGTGGGGAAGAGCGCCAGGTAATCGGTGTTCGCAATGGATGTGACCATGACGATCGGCACATGCATGAGTGCAGGGTCTTCGGCCATGCGCTGGCTCATGCTCAATCCATCCAGAATGCTCGACATGATTACATCCAGCACAACCAGGTCGGGCTGCTCGCGCTCCAAAACACGCATGCCCTGGTCGCTGTTGCCTGCGCTGACCACCCGATAGCCCGCAGTCTCTAGCACGGTTCGGGTGTACTCGACGAAGTCCGGATCATCATCGACGATCAGGATTTTGGCCTTGGACATATGTACTTGCTCCCCTATACTCTCTGGTGGGACTCAACCGCGGTCGGGCCCCACTCAAGAGTCACTACGCGCCCACGCGCGCGTCGAACTCGCTGCGAAACAGCTTGATCCCCGAAGTGACCGGCTCGCACATCCCCGTCCCCATGGGACAGAAGGTCAGGCCGCTGATGCTGTGCGCCAGGTGTTCCAGCCGGTCCAGGTCCGCGAGCGTGCCCTTGCCGGAACTGACGACCTCAAGCGCCTCCAGCAGGCGCACCCCGCCGACCCGGCAGGGGACGCAGCCGCCGCACGACTCGTGGACGAAGAAGCTGGTGATGCGCCGCGTGACCTCCACCATGTCCGTCGTCTCGTCCATCACCATGATCGCGCCCGTGCCCAGCGCGGAGCCGGCGGCCGTCAGTGTCTCGAAGGCCATCGGCACATCGAGCTTATCCGGGGTGAGAATCGGGGTGGATGCGCCGCCAGGAATGACGGCCTTGATGGCGCGGCCCATGCGCACTCCGCCCGCATGCTCGAAGATGATCTCGCGGAGGGGCGTGCCCAGCGGCAGTTCGTAGTTGCCCGGCCGGTTGACATGCCCGCTGACGCAGAAGACCTTGGGGCCCTTGCTCTGCTCGGTGCCGATGCTGGCGTACCAGGCGGCGCCGCGGCTGACGATGTGCCGGATGTTGGCCAGCGTCTCGACGTTTTGGACGAGCGTCGGTTGGCCCCACAGGCCGACCTGCGCGGGATAGGGCGGTTTCAGCCGCGGCTCGCCCCGCTTGCCCTCCAGCGACTCGATCATGGCGGTCTCTTCGCCGCAGATATACGCGCCCGCGCCGCGATGCACCGACACATCCAGGTCGAAGCCGCTGCGCAGGATGTTCTTGCCCAGGAACCCATACTGGTACGCGTCCGCGATGGCCTTGATCCAGCGCTTGACGCCCAGGAAGAACTCCCCGCGGATATAGACGAAGGCCCGGTGCGCGCCGATGGCATAGGCCGCAATGATGAGGCCTTCGAGAATCGAGTGCGGGTCGCGCTCGACGATCAGGCGGTCCTTGAACGTACCCGGCTCACCCTCGTCGGTATTGACGGCAAGATACTTGACCGGCGCATCCTGCGGCATGAAGCCCCACTTGGTGCCGGTCGGGAAGCCCGCGCCCCCGCGCCCGCGCAGCCCGGAGGCCTTGACCTCCGCGATCAGCGCCGCAGGCGACATCCCCAGCGCCTTGCGCAGCGCTTCATAGCCGCCGTGATCCATGTATGTCGTAACGCGCTCGGAGTTCGGGCGGTTGACATTTGCCAGGAGGACCGGTTGCCAGGAGGTCATCTTACACCTCCCCCATGAGACCTTCGAGGATCGCGTCGATGGTCGCAGGTGTCAGATTCTCGTAAAGCTGGTCGTTGATGCGCATGGCCGGTGCGGTGCCGCACGAGGCGAGGCACTGGACCTTTTCGAGCGAAAAGCGGCCATCTGCGGAGGTCTCGCCCGGTTGGACGCCGATTTTGGCGCTGATGTAATCGGCGATCTTGTCCGCCCCGTCACAGAGATAACAGGAGAGACCGTCACACACCTGGATCAGATAGTGCCCGGTCGGCTGTGTACGGAACAGGGTGTAGAAGCTGGCGATGCTGTAGACCTGGCCCGGGTTGAGGCCGAGGCGCTTAGCCACGCGTTCGATCGCTTCCGCTGTCAGGTTCCCCTCGCGCTCCTGGGCGATGTAGAGTGCAGAGAGGAGCATGGCCTGTTTGGCCGGGTCCACGAGGCTGGCGCCCAATGGCTGCGTGTCTGTGCCGTTCATATATGCTCCCTGGTGTCAGGAGATGGGTTAGCTCCGGCAGCGGGCAGCCGGGTTGGCCCTGCGGCCAGTAATCCGGCGACTTCCGCAACGAGAGCATCAGGACTCACGGGTTTGCTCAGAAAGCGATCCACCAGCGCGCGCTGGTCCGCCGGCAGAAAACGGTCTTCATCGTCGCTGAGGACCGCGGAAATCATGATCAGGGGGATGTCGGCCAGTTGTGGGTCGTCGCGCACGGCGCGCAAGGTGCTGACGCCGGCCAGCTCATAGGACATCATGGCATCCAACAGCACGAGGTCGGGCCGCTTGTTCCGCATGAACTGTAAGCCATCAGGGGCGTTGGCGGCCTCGCAAACCTCGTAGCCGTGGCTCTCCAACACGATGCGGACGAACTCGCGAAAGTCCGGATCGTCATCTACGATGAGAATCCTGGTCGGCGATGACACGGTGGTCTGCTCCTGGCAGTAGAGCCATTCTCCGGAAGGTACTACGCTCCCAGCAACTCGGCAATCTTATCGAGCAGAGCGCGCGGCTCGACCGGCTTGGACAGCCACGCATCCATGTGCGGCTGTTCTTCCATCGGGAACACATGCGCGTAGGGCGTATCCGCGATGGATGAAACCATGATGACGGGCATGTAGCGGGCGTCCGGGTCCTGCGAGAGCGTCTCGCTGACGTGCAGGCCGTCCAGCACCGTCGACATCATGATATCGAGGATCATCAGATCGGGCTTGTGCGCCTTGACCTGGGCCAGGCCCTGGTTGCCGTTGGCTGCGCTGATAACTTCGTAGTCGTTGGCCTCCAGGATAGTGCGCATGATTTCGACGAAATCGGGGTCGTCATCCACAACGAGGATTCTGGCAGATGGCATGAGCAAAGGTCTCCTTGTTGCGACGGGAGAAGTGGCACCCCGCCGTTGGGGTCTGGTCTGGTACAGAATCTAGTCTAGCACAGGATGCTGCACAGAACAAGTACACGGGGGCACAAAGTTAGACCAGCCTCAGCATGTGCTGAATTTCTCTTATATTCATGAGACAAAAGTCCCTGACTGGCAGCGCAGGCCCACCTATCATGCAGCCAACGCGATAACCACAGGAGGGTGCTATGAAGGCCACTGAAGTTTTGATGGAAGAACACCGCGTCATCGAGCGCGTGTTGACGAGCCTGGAAAAGGCGGCGAGTGATTTGAGCGAGGGGCGGGCGGTGCGGCCGGGCTTCTTCACCGATGCGGCGGACTTCATCAAAGGGTTTGCGGACGGCTGCCATCACGTGAAAGAGGAGAACGTGCTGTTCGAGGCCATCGTGCAGGCCGGCCTGCCGCGCGAAGCAGGACCCGTTGCGGTGATGCTGACCGAGCATGAGCAGGGCCGCGCGTACACGCGGGACATGCGCGCAGCCGCCGAGCGGCTGGCCGGCGGCGACTTCCTCGCGCGCGGAGAGCTCGTGCGCAATGCGCTGGGCTACGTGAGCCTGCTCCGCCAGCACATCCAGAAGGAAGATGGCGTGCTCTTCCCCATGGCCGACCAGATGATCCCGGCCGCGCAGCATGACGCGGTGTGGGATGGATTCGAGCACGTCGAGCACGAGGAAACCGGCGAGGGTGTGCATGAGAAATACCTGGCGCTGGCGCAGTCCCTTGAACGCGAGAGCGCCTGACAACGGTTCGTGCCGCAAGCCGGCTGGCACCTTTGCCGCAACATGGTGGCAGGGGGCGAAATCGGAGCGGGAGCTTGCAGCCTCGGCTGCAAGCTCCTCACCTTGTCACCCGTTCTCCCGTTCTCCCGTTCACCTGTTCTCCTCTTCACCTGCTGCCCCGTTCACCCCGTCACGGCCGGATGTGCCCCGCGCCGATCCCGATCCACTTGTAGGTCGTCAGCTCCGCCAGGCCCATCGGGCCGCGCGCATGGAGCTTCTGCGTGCTGACCGCGACCTCCGCGCCCAGGCCGAACTGCCCGCCGTCGGTGAAGCGGGTGCTCGCGTTGACGTAGACCGCGGCGGAGTTGACCTCGTCCACGAAACGATTGGCATTCGCCCAGTCGTTCGTCAGGATGCTGTCCGAATGCTCGGTGCTGTGCGCGTGGATGTGCGCGATGGCCTCGTCCAGCCCGTCTACGACCTTGACGCCCAGGACGAGGCTGAGCCATTCGATGTCGAAGTCGTCTTTGCCTGCGGGCACAACCGATGCGCCGCCGCTGTCCTCCTGCAGGATGTCCAATGCCTCGCCCGCGGCGCGCAGCTCCACCCCCTTCTGCGCCAGCCGGACCGCCATCTCTGGCAAAAACCCGCGGGCCACTGCGCGATGCACAAGCACCGTGTCGAGCGCGTTGCACACACTGGGCCGCTGCACCTTGGCATTCTCCACGATATCCACGGCGCGGGCGAGGTCGGCCGTCTCGTCGACGAAGATATGACAGATGCCGATGCCGCCGGTGATGACCGGGATGGTGCTCTGCTCGCGGCAGAGCCGGTGCAGGCTGGCGCCGCCGCGCGGCACGATCATGTCCACATACCGGTCGAGTCGCAGCAGTTCCGTCACATAGCTCCGATCCGGATCCGCGATGTACTGCACCGCGGCACGAGGCAGCCCGCAGCGGTCGAGCGCGGCCTGGATGACCCCGACGAGCGCCAGGTTGCTGCGCAGCGTCTCGCTGCCCCCGCGCAGGATCGTTGCGTTGCCGGTCTTGAGGCACAGCGTGGCGACGTCGATGGTGACGTTGGGGCGCGCCTCGTAGATGACGCCGATCACGCCGATGGGGATACGGCGCTTGCTCAGCCGCATCCCGTTGGGCAGCACGCGGCTCTCCAGCTCCTCCCCGACCGGGTCGGGCAGTTCGGCGACATGCCGCACGTCCGCGGCCAGGCCCGCAACGCGCTTCGGGTTGAGCAGCAGCCGGTCGAGCAGCGCGTCGCTCAGGCCCCGCTCGCGACCGGCAGCCACATCCGCGGCGTTCTGGCCGAGGATGGCCTCCGTTTGCGCTTCCAGCTCATCGGCAATTGCCAGGAGCGCCGCGTTCTTGGCGGCCGTCGGCAGAGTGGCGAGCCGGCGGCTGGCCGCGCGCGCCAGTTGCCCCATTTCGTTAAGGTCGGTCATGTGCTTCCTCACTGCTTACAGCAAGATCAGGTCGTTGCGATGGACGGCCACGGGCCCCAGCGTGTAGCCGAGACGCTCTGCAATCTGGTCGGAGCGGCAGCCGGCGATGCTGCGGAGGTCGGCTGCGCTGTAGCGCGCGATGCCGCGAGCGACGGGCCTGTCGCCCGGGCCGACGATGAGCACCGTATCCCCGCGGCTGAACTCCCCGCTGATGCCGACCACGCCCGCGGACAGCAGGCTGCCACCCGTCTGTCGCAGGGCGCGCACCGCGCCCGCGTCCACCACGACGCGGCCGTCAGCTTTCGGGCCGCCGAGGATCCAACGTTTGCGGCTTTCCAGCGGCGTCTCCAGGCTGGGGAAACGCGTGCCGATGGGATCGTCCGCGGCTGCGTGCAGGATGACATCGGGCGCGCGGCCCGCCGCAATGACCACATCCGCACCCGCGCGGCGGGCGATATCCGCGGCCTGCAGCTTAGTCATCATGCCGCCCGTGCCCAGCCCGTTGATGCTGCCGCCCGCCAACGCGGCCAGGTCGTCGTCGATCTCCGTGACCTCGGGGATGAGTTCCGCCTCGGGATGCATGTGCGGATCGGCCGTGTACAGCCCTTCCAGGTCGGTCAGGATCAGCAGCAGGTCGGCCTCGGCCAGCAGCGCGACGAGCGCCGACAGGTTGTCGTTGTCGCCCACCTTGATTTCCGCAGTCGCAACCGCGTCGTTTTCGTTGATGACCGGCACGATACGGTGTTCAAGCAAGGCATGCAGCGCATCGCGCGCGTTGAGGAACCGCCCCCGGTCGCGCACATCCGCACGGGTCAGCAGGAGCTGGCCGACATGAATATCGTAGATCTCGAAGAGGCTCTCCCAGATCAGCATCAGCCGGCTCTGGCCGACCGCAGCGAGCATCTGCTTGGTCGCGACGGTCACAGGCAGGTCGGGATGCCCCAGGCGCTCGCGGCCCGCGGCGATTGCGCCGGAGGTGACGATGATGACATCGCACCCACGCGCGTGAAGCAACGCGGCCTGGCGGACCAGCTCCACCATATGCGCGCGGTTGAGGCGCCGCGTACCGCCGGTGAGCACGCTCGTGCCGAGCTTGATGACAATCCGTTTGTGCATGAGGCAGTTCTTTGTGATGGGTCAAGACGCAACAGCGCGGAGGGCGTTCGGCGGCGAACGCGATTCAGGAGGCCGTAGTATACTCCGGACGGAGGGACGGGTCAACCGCGCGCAGCTCGAGACAGGAATCCCAAATGTGCGCGAGGATGCCTCGCAATCTACATTTGGAATTCCTGACGCTCAGAACCTCGCTTGACGCCCACATCACTTTCGTGGTATAAACCTTCAAAACCACAACATTCCTGCGGTTTCTGCTCGCCTAGGTCCGGCCTTTCCCTTTGCTGTCATGGTCTCACGATTACAGGAAAGGAGGTGATGTCACAGGCGGACGGCCACGCCTCCCAGCCAGGCGCCCTCATATGGGCAAGCCTCCGTTCGAACACGCTCTGGCCTGTATTTTGTTTGCGCGTTAGTTCCCCCGTTTTACTGCCACCCATGAAAGGAGACATGACCATGTCTTTCCCCAGGACCATGAGCCGCCGGCGCTTTTTGAGCGCAGCCTCATTCACCACCGCAGCCGCGACCCTCGCTGCCTGCGCCCCGCCTGCGGCCGCGCCCGCCGCGCCGGCTGCTGAACAACCCGCTGCCGAAGCACCGGCAGCCGCACCTGCCGCCGCAGAGCCTATCACCCTCGATGTCTGGACCGGCTGGACCGAGGACGCCGCCACCCAGATCGAGAAGATTCTCGACGCCTACAACAAGTCACAGACGCGCGTGGTCGCCAGGCATGTCGTGGTCCCCGAGGCCATGACCCAGAAGCTGCTGGCCGGTATTGCCGCGGGCACCCCGCCCGGCACCGCTGTGGTCTTCGGCGCCAGCGTCGCCTACCAGTTAGCGGCGCAGAACGCGCTGCTGGCTCTGGACGAGATCGGCGACCCGCAGCAGGTGGAGACCCTCAAGAGTTGGATGGCCCCGCCCATCTGGGAACTGGGCGTCTACGAGGGCAAGTTCTACTACGCCAGCATGTGGAACCAGTGCTACGGCATGTTTGTCAACACCAAGATGTGCGAGGAACGCGGCGTCGATCCCAACAAGCCGGCACAGAGCCTCGAAGAACTGGTCGAGGTCTGGGAGAAGCTGACCACCTATGACGCCAGCGGCAACATCGACGTCCTCGGCGGTGACTTCACCTGGGGTGCGGTCGTCATGGGGCGCTTCCTGGGCCAGTATGTGGAGTCTGATGGCAAGACGATTACGGCCAATCACCCGAACAACCTCAAGGCGCTGAAGTGGGTCACCGACTACTGGGCCAGGATGGGCCCGCAGAAGCTGCAGGACTTCTACGCCTCCCTGCAGGGCCGCGGCGAACGCTCCGCCGGCCAGGACCCCTTCCTTTCCAGCCTGCGCGCGACTCTCGTCACCGGCCCGTGGCAGTTCAACACGCTGCGGAACTACAAGCCGGAAGGTTTCGAGTTCACCGTCTGGCCCTTCCCCGGCCCCGCCGGCCAAACCGAGAAGGGCATGTATACCTACGGTGACGGCTGGATCATCACCAAGGGCTCGCCCGATCCGCAGGCTGCCTGGGAGATCATCAGCTCCCTGACCGGCGCGACCGGCGATCGCGATGTCTACACCAGCCTCTTCACAACATGGCTGTGCGTGAACGGCCCGGTCTCGGCCGGCATGATCGATCATCCGAGCTTCAAAGAGCAGGTGATCGGCGCATGCCCCGGCTACGAGGAAGTCTTCCTACCCGACCTGTACCAGTCCGACTACTACCTCTACCCGCCCAAGATTCCGACCAGCGACTCATACGGGTCCATCATGGGCAGCGAGTGGGAGAAGGCGCGGCTGGGGCAGAAGAGCCCGGAGGAAGCGCTTGACTTCGTGCAGGAGCAGGCGCAGAAAGAACTCGACGACTGGCTTTCGAAGTCCGGTTGATGTGTGTATGAGCGTATAGGGCAGCCGACTGGCCGCGGCCGGCCGGCTGCCCTGTGCGCCATCAGTGAGGAGGTCCCGGCTGATGTCTACCCCATCGGCTTATGTGGCGCCCGCGTCCGAAGGTTCATTCCGGCACCAGCACTCTGCGCGCTACCGCGCCACAACCTTGCTTTCCAATCTGGCGAAATACGGCGCCCTGGTGCTGCTCTCCTGCTTCTTTATCCTGCCCTGGGTCTGGATGATCTCGACCTCCCTGAAGAACCCCGATGAGCTGGCAATCTGGCCGCCCATCTGGATCCCCGACCCGGTCCGCTGGGATAACTACATCTCCGCCTTCAGGCAGGCGCTGTTCTCGCAGTACGTGATCAATACCCTGATCGTTGCCCTGCCCTCGGTCGCGGGTGCGGTGCTTTCAAACACGCTGGTGGCGTATGGCTTTGCGCGGGTGCGCTGGCCGGGCCGCGATGCGGTGTTCGCCATCGTCCTTGCGACCATGATCCTGCCGGGCTTCGTCACTTTCATCCCGCTCTACATCATCTTTACCCGCATCGGCTGGGTCAACACCTACATGCCGCTGGTGGTCCCGGCATGGCTGGGCAATGCCTTTTTCATCTTCCTGTTGCGCCAGTTCTTCATGGGCCTGCCGCAGGAACTCTCGGACGCCGCGCGCGTGGACGGCGCATCCGACATCGGCATCTTCTGGCGCATCATCCTGCCGCTGGCAAAGCCCGCGATTGCGGTGGTTGCGCTCTTCCAGTTCATCGGCAGTTGGAACGACTATTTCGGCCCGCTGATTTATCTCAGCGACAAGGCCCGGTATACCATCTCCATCGGCATCGCCAACATGCAGAGCACCTACGGCTTCATGAACTTTGCCTGGATCATGGCCGCGACCGTGATGAGCGTGCTGCCGATCGTCATCCTGTTCTTCTTCGCCCAGCGCACCTTCATCGAGGGTATCGCGCTGACCGGGCTGAAGGGTTAGGAGGCCGGCATGACCGTCATCCAACGCGCCCGCAACCTCAGCCGCGAAGAGCGCCGCTCCCTGCGCATCGGCCTGCTCTTCATCTCGCCGTGGGTCATCGGGTTCCTGGCCTTCCGGCTCATCCCGTTCCTGATGTCGTTCTATTACAGCTTCACCTTCTACCCCGTCCTGGAGACGCCGAAGTGGATCGGTCTGGACAACTTCATCCAGTTGTTCGACGATCCCCGCTTCCTGACCTCGCTCTACAACACCGCCTATTATGCCTTCTTCGCAGTCCCGCTGGGCGCGCTCGCGGGCATCTCGCTGGCGATGCTGCTCAACATGAAGGTGCGGGGGATGTCCATCTGGCGCACCATCTTCTACCTGCCCAGCATCACGCCGGTCGTCGCCACCTCGCTCGTGTGGTTGTGGATGTTCAACCCGCGCGCCGGCGTCATCAACTTCGTGCTGTCCCTGGTCGGCATCGACGGGCCTGGCTGGCTGGGCAGTCCCGTGTGGAGCAAGCCCGCGCTGATCCTGATGAGCCTGTGGGGCGTGGGCGGCGCGGTGGTCATCTACCTGGCCGCGCTGCAAGACGTCCCGCGCGAGCTGGTCGAGGCATCCCAGCTCGACGGCGCGAACGTGCCCCAGCAAATCTGGCACGTCACGCTGCCGATGATCTCCCCCGTCATCCTGTTCAACGTCATCACCGGCCTGATCGGCGCGTTCCAGTTCTTCACCGAGGTGCATGTCATGACGGGAGGCAGCGGCTCGCCCGCAGACTCCACGATGATGATGTCCATCTACCTGTGGCAAAGCGCATTCCGCTTCTTCAAGATGGGCTACGCGTCCGCACAGGCGTGGGTGCTGTTTGTCATCATCGTGGTGTTCACCGTGATCATGTTCCGCGTCTCCGGCAAGGTTGTCTACTACGGCGGCAAGTAGAAAGCTATCTATGGGCCAAGGCTCACCGTACTTTCAGTAGGACGGGTTGCCAACCCGTCCTACGGTCTTCTTGAAGGAGGATGCATGTCAGCAGGCTATTTCCAGGCCGAAGCGTATTTCCAGGCGCGGTTCGCGGGCGCGGGCCGGCGGCTCGCGTTCGAGGCTGAGAGCATCGAGGCGTGGCAGGTATGGCGCGCGGAGCTGCTGGGCAAGCTGCGCCAACTCCTTGGCATCGACCGGATGATCCCGACCGCGCCCAACCCCCGCATCACCGAGGCGGTGCAGCTTGACGGCTACCGCCGAGAGCGGGTCGAGATCGATACGGAGCCGGGCATTACCATGCCCTTCTACGTGCTCGTGCCGGACGGCCTGACCGGGCCGGTCCCCGCGATCATCGCGCCCCACGGACATGACAGCGGCGGGAAATATGCACCCGCGGGCCGCCGCGACATCCCCCTGATGCAAGAGACCATCGACGAACACAACTACGACTACGGCGTGCAGGCCGCGCGCCGCGGCTACGTGGCGTTCTGCCCGGACGCGCGCGGGTTCGGCGAGCGCCGGGAGCCGCTCAATGAAGGGCCGGAGAAGGTGCGGATGTCGTCGTGTCGGGTGCTCGCACACATGGCCCTGCCGCTCGGCCTGACCATCGCAGGCATGTGGGCGTGGGACCTCTCCCGCCTGCTGGATTACGTCCGGACGCGGCCTGAGGTGCAGGGACAAAAGGTCGCGTCCATCGGGCTGTCGGGCGGCGGGTTGCAGACGCTCTATTTCGCCGCAACGGACGAGCGCGTCGATGTCGCGGTCAGCAGCGGCTACTTCTACGGCATCGCAGACTCGCTCCTGCACCTGTCCGACAACTGCGACTGCAACTTCGTACCCCATCTGTGGGAGTACGCGGATATGGGCGACCTGGCCGCACTCATCGCGCCGCGGCCGTTCTTCGTGGAGGCGGCCTTGCAGGACGGGCTGAACGGCCCGCGCGGGATCGACAACGTGCTGGAGCAGCTTGCGATTACCCGCCGCGCGTACGCGCTGCTCGGTGCGGAGGACCGCGTAGGACTGGATACCTTCCCCGGCGGCCATGTCTGGCACGGCACGGTCGTCTGGGACTGGCTGGCGGGGTGGTTGCGCGCATGACGGAGGATCCCTATCGCCTGCTGCAGCAGCGACTCGATGAGCTGCCCAACGGCTTCCCGCCCGCGGACGACGGCTCCGATCTTCGCTTGCTCGCCCGGCTGTTCACGCCGGAGGAAGCCGCGCTGGCGGCCACGCTGCGGCTGACGCTGGAGACGGCCGCGGAGCTCGCGGCGCGCACCGGTGCGGACCCGAAGGTCATCGGGCCACAACTCAAGGGGCTGGCAAGCCGCGGCCTGATCAAGGCCGGCCGCGCGGCGGGCGGGCTGGGCTTCGGCCTGCTGCCCTTCATCGTCGGCTTCTACGAGAACCAGGGGCCGGTCATCGACGCAGAACTGGCGCGGCTGGTCGAGGCGTATTATCGCCGGGCTTTCGGCCGGACGCTGGCGGATGGGCCGCAGTTTCACCGCGTCATCCCGGTCGAGCAGAGCGTCGATGTCAACATGGAGGTGCGGCCCTACGAGTCTGCGGCAGAGATCGTCGCGGCGGGCAAGTCGTGGGGCGTGGTCGACTGCATCTGCCGCAAGCAGAAGGCGCTGGTCGGGGAGGCGTGCGGGCATCCGCTGGATGTCTGCATGACGCTGAGCGACCGGCCGCACGCCTTCGACAACCTGCCCTTCGTGCGCAGCCAAACGCAGGCGGAATCGCTGACGACGCTGCGCCGCGCAGCCGAGGCGGGCCTGGTTCATACGGTCAGCAACAGCCAGGAGGGCATCACCTACATCTGCAACTGCTGCACCTGCGCCTGCGGCATCCTGCGTGGAGTGGCGGAGCTGGGCATGGCGAATGCGGTTGCGCGGTCAGCATTTCTCTGCCATGTAGACGAGGCGTTGTGCGGTGCGTGCGGGCTGTGCGTCGAGCGCTGCCAGTTCTCCGCCCTGACGGTTGACCTGACGGCCCAGGTGGACGCGTTCCGCTGCGTGGGCTGCGGCGCGTGTACGCTCGTCTGCCCGGAGCATGCGCTGAGCCTCGTGCGCCGGCCCGAGGACGAAATCCTCCCGCCCCCCGTCAGCAGCGCGGCCTGGCTGGCCGAGCGCGCCGCCGCGCGCGGGCTGGACCTCGCGAAGGTGTTGTAGGCCGTAGTTTACTGCAAATCTGGTATTGACTTTCCGGCCCGTCATGTGCTAGACTGGCCCCCAGGTTGAGCGGTTACTGCCACGCACAACCATCACCACATCTTTCCGAAAGGAGGCGCACGGCGAAATGGCAAAGAGCATATCTGCATCCCTGAGCATACGTTCTGCCCGGTGCGCCTTCCTCTGGAGCTAAGCCAGTCGCTCCATTAGCTGCGGTCCGTTGAAAACGGCGGCTGCAAGGCGTCATCCAGGCCCTGCAGCCGTTTTGATTTAAGGACTGGCGCTATCCTGATAAACTAACTGGAGAGAGACTTTGGCTCGTCTATCAACAGCCGAACTTCTACACGAGGATTTCGATGCCCTGCGCGACCGCCGCGGCCGGGCCCGCGAGGCGACGCCGCTGCGCGCGTTTCGCGAGGAGCGGTTCAGCGACCACGCCGTGATCGACGACATCCTGGCGCACGCCGAGGATCCGGAGACCGCGGCCGCTGCATTCAACCCGACCTTCCAATCGTCGCGCTACGAGCGCGTGTGGATCCTGAACTACCTGGGGCCGTTCTACGAGAAGCAGCTCATCGCGGATGTGCTGCGCAAGGTCAAGGGCGGCAAGGAGGCGACCGTCTACTGCTGTCAGGCGGGCGCGAATGCACCGGTTGGCGGCCTGATCGCGGCGAAGGTCTACCGGCCGCGGCAGTTCCGCAACCTGCGCAACGATGCGCTCTACCGCCAGGGCCGGGAGATGCTGGGCCCGCGCGGGCAACCGATCCGTGACCGCCGCGCGCTGCTCGCCATCAGGATGGGCACGCGCAAGGGCAAGGAGATGGAGCACGTCTCCTGGCTGGCACACGAGTATGCCACGCTGCAGGCGCTCGAACGGATCGGCGTGCGCGTGCCGCAGCCCATCGCCTTCGCGAACAACACGATCCTGATGGAATACGCGGGGACGCTGCGCGCAGCCGCGCCCGTGCTGCAGAGCGTGTCGCTGGCGCGGGATGAAGCACGCGAGCTGTTCAACGCGCTGATCGCCGATGTGGAGCGGATGCTGGCGGCCGGGCATGTCCATGCCGACCTGTCCGCATTCAATGTGCTATACCTGGGCGACGGCGACTACCGCATCATCGACTTCCCGCAGGCCGTGGATGCGGCGGTGCACCCGAGCGCACCTGCGCTGTTCGAGCGCGATGTCACGCGGCTCTGCCAGTACTTCGCGCGCTACGGCATCACGGCCGACGGCCCGCGGCTGGCCGCGAAAATCTGGGACCGGGTTGCGCCGGAGCGGGCGCCGATGGAAACGGATGAGGCGGCCGCGATGGTCGCTGGCGCCGCCGTCAACGAATTCGGGAGCGAATGAACGAATAGCTCGGGGGAACTACCATTCGTTCATTCGTTCCAGCGCCCAGCGCCGCAGCGCCCAGCGCCATTCGTTGACGGCCCAACGGCAAACAAAAACCAGGCTCCGTGAGGGGCCTGGTTTCATATACTATTTAGCGTCGCGCAGGCGTACCTGCGCCGCGCAGCGGACGCTGCGCCGCTGGCCGTAGATCATGGGCCTATCCGGCAACCGGCCTGGCCGGCCCCGGACAGATTTCTAGTACCGGCTGCCGCCGCCGCGCCGATCGCGATCGCGACCGCCGCCGCCACTCGACCGGCTCCCGCCACCGTAACCACCACGGCTGGAACCGCCGCCCTGCTGGGCGCGGTAGCAGTCGGAGCAGTACACCGGGCGATCGCCACGCGGCTGGAAGGGGACCTCGGTCTCCTTGCCACACTGCGCGCACACGGCCGGGTACATCTGGCGCTCGCCGCCGTAACCGCCGCCGCCATAGCTGCTGCTGGCGCGCTGGGCCTTGCGGACCGCGCGGCAGTCCGGGCAACGGCTCGGGGAGCTGAAGCCCTTGCTCGCGAAAAATTCCTGTTCGCTCGCCGTGAAGGTGAATTCCCGACCGCAATCGCTGCAAGTGAGTGTCTTGTCCTGCATGTTAGCCTCGCTAACTCCTTAGGGTGAAAAAAGATAGTCTGAAAATCCGGCGGCGCGAGGACTACAGGAACAATCGACTAGAGGTCGCGGCCTGGTCAGTTATCGAGCGACGGACTTTTCTCAACCTGGACACTATATCACACCTTGTTAAATAGTGCAAGTAGCGAACAACCCCAATTTAACGGGAATGTTTACCCGCAAAGAGCAACCTCCCTGACACCGGCAAGACCAGCCTCAGGCAAGCAACTGATGCTCGATCACGTAGCGGATCAGATCGGCGTTCGACTTGTAGCCCATCTTCTCCAGGATGCGCGTGCGGTAGGTGCTGACGGTCTTGACGCTGAGGGCAAGTTCGTCGGCAATCTCCCCCACGGACATCCCGGCTCCCATCTTCAATAGCACCGTCATCTCCCGGTCGGACAGCGTTTCGTGGGGCAGCTTGTCCAGGCCGCCGCTGAGCCCCAGCGCGAGTTTCTCGGCCAGGCCGGCGCTGACATAGCGTCCGCCGCCGACTGCCTTGCGGATGGCAGCCACCAGCTCATCGAGCGCGCTGTCCTTGCTCAGGTAGCCCGCCGCGCCCGCTTTCAGCACGCGGATCGCGTATTGGTCCTCCGGGTGAACGCTCAGAATCAGCACGGGCAGCTTCGGCTGGGTCGCGCGCAGCTCCTGCAGGATCTCCAGACCGCTGCGCCTAGGCATCCCGATATCGAGCACCAGCACATCCCACTTTTCCTTGCGCACCATGCTCAGCACCTGCTCGCCATCCGTGGCCTCGCCCACGACCATATCAGGCGCCTGCTCCTTGATGACCTGCTGCAACCCCTTGCGCACCAGCGCGTGGTCGTCTGCCACCAGGACTCGCACTGCCATCGTCTAGTTCCCTTCCTTCAGGGGCAGCTCCAGCCGCAGTTCTGTCCCCTTCTTGTCTTCGGCTCCATCCACCGGCATGATGTGAATGGTCCCGTTGAACTGCCGCGCCCGCTCGCGCATGCCGAGCACGCCCAGGGAGTGCGGTTGGCGCAACGCTTCCGGATCGATGCCTCGACCATTATCGCGCACCTTCAACGTAAAACGGTCATTTGCGGTCGCCAGGCTGATGTGTACCGCCGTGGCCTCCGCATGGCGTGCCACGTTGGTCAGGGCCTCCTGGCAGATGCGGAAGGCCGCAGTCGCCAGGTCGCGCGAGAGCTGCTCCTCATCCACATCGGATTCGAGCGTGCAGCGGATGCCCGTCCGGTTCTCGAACTCCTGCATCTGCCACTCCACGGCTGCCGTCAGGCCGAAGTCATCGAGCAGGCCGGGCCGCAGGTCGGCGGCGATCCGCCGAACCGTGCGAATCGTCTCATCCACCAGTGCGGTTACCTCGACCAGCCGCTCGCGCACGTGCGGCGTTTCGCTCAGCAGCCGCGCACCGGACTCACTTCCCGCCTCCTGCCCGGCGGCATCGGACAAAGCCCGATCGATGGCACGCAGCTCCATCTTGACGCCGGTAAGAAGCTGGCCGAGCTGGTCGTGAATCTCGCGCGAGATGCGGATGCGCTCCTGCTCGGCCACACGCATCAGTTGCTCCGACAGCCGACGCAGCTCAGCCTGCGAATCCAACAAGCGGTTGTTGCTGATCTGGAGTTGCTCGGTGCGCCTGGCAACGCGAAATTCCAGCTCCGCGTTGAGCTGCTGTGCCTCTTCGATCAGGCGGCGGTTCTCAGCCTCGCGCTCCTGCAGCGCGGCGGCCATCGAATCGAAGGTGTGCGCGAGCTGGCCCACCTCGCTGCGATCATCCTCCAGCCCGGCGCGCGCGCTCAAGTCGCCTGCGCGCATGCGCAGGGCCGCGTTGACGACGTGCTGCGTGCGGCGGACGATCATCACCTCCGCGCTGAGCCACGCGGCCACCAGCGCCACCACGGCAATCACCGACAGGCCCATCAGGCTGCTGCGCAGCATCCGGTTCACGCCGGCAAAGATGTAGGCCGAGTCGAAGCCGACCAGCACATAGAAGCGCGGCGCATCGGCGGGGCCGATCGTAGTAAAGGCATAGAACCGCTCCACGCCGTCCAGGCCTGTTCGGCGGATCGTGCCTTCACGATGGGCCACGACGTGCTGCACGAGCGGCCGGTCGGCCATCGACTGGCCCAGAAAATTCTCCGGGTCCGGCTGGCGCAGGACGACGTTGCCTTTAGCATCGAGGACCAGCAGGGCCGTATGCTGGTAAAGCTGGGCGCCCGCCAGGCGCCGGTTGAAATCCTCCAGGTTCACGCTGGCGCCGATGACGGATCGCACGTTGCCCTGCTGATCCAACACGGGATAGCCGAAGGTCAGGCTCGGTTTCTGCGAGAGGCGTCCAATTACGAAGCCGCCGCTGCTGAGCTGTTTCGTCCTGAGTGCTTCCTGAAAATAGGGCCGGTCCCCGATATTGAGCGTGGTAGTCATGGGCGCCAGACTGGCAGTACAGGGGGCCGCGCCGTCCAAGTCAGCGACGCTCAACCCCAACAGCCCGCTCTGGGTGCTGAAGAATCGTTCGATGCGCTCGTCACACGCCGGCGCAAAGGGGTCCTGCAACTCAGGCAGCAATGCCAGCCCCGCCAGCATTTGCCCGGTGGCCGTCTCCAGCTCGGTAAGCTGGAGCTTGAGCAACTGCGCCATGGCCGTGCTTTCCAGCCGCGCGTTCTCCAGCGCCCGGCTGCGCTCCAGTTTGGCCACGGTCACCAGCAGCACAAACGCGGGCAGGAGCGCCAGGAAGATGATCGCCACCAGGCGGGTCCTGAGGTTCGGCAGAAATTGCTTCGTCATACTTACACATTACATCCAATCGACACAAAGTCCACTCCCTTGAACATCATATGCGTTATGCACCTGACATTCTGTATGAAGGTGTACCGGAGTCTCAGGCCTGCTCAATCCTCCGTGGACAGCCCGGCGCGCGCCAGCACCCGCCGTGCAGCCTTGATCAGCGGCATGTCGATCATCTTGCCGTCCAGGCTGAACGCGCCTGTGCCGCGCGCCTGATGCTCGGCCATCGCGGCCAGGAGACGCCGGGCCTGGGCGATGGCCGCGGCGTCGGGCGTAAACGCGGCCTGCACGGGCGCAATCTGCGCCGGGTGGATGACCTGCTTGCCCGTGTAGCCCAGCCGCGCGCCCGCCTCGGCCTCGGCCACCAGCCCGGCCGTGTCACCGTAGTCGATGTACACCATGTCGATGGCCTGGAGGCCGAACGCGGCCGCGTGCGTGACGACCGCGCTCCGCGCGTAGAACACTTCCCACGCTTCGGGCGTGCGGATTGCGCCGATATCGCCCGCGAGGTCCTCCGCGCCGAAAATCAGGGCTTGCAGCCGGGGGCTCGCGCCGGCAATCTGCGGCAGGTTGACGATGCCGAGCGCGGTCTCGACCATGACGATCAGCGCGATGCCCCCCGCGGGCCAGCCATGCGCCTGTTCAGCCGCCGCAATACGGGCATCTGCCCAGGCGATGTCCGCAGCGCGCTCCACCTTGGGGATGACGATGCCGTCGGGCCGGCCCGCGAGCGCCGCGGCCAGGTCCTCCTCCGCCAGCCCGGAATCCGCCGGGTTGATGCGCGCCAGGCGCTCCGCCCGGCCGAAATCTACCTCCTGCAGCGCAGCCGTGATTGTCGTGCGCGCCTCGGCCTTGCGGTTGGCGGCCACGCCGTCTTCCATGTCCAGGCAGACGCAGTCCACGTCGAGCGTCGTCGCCTTGCGAATCTTGCGCTCATCTGCGCCGGGAATGTAGAGCAGCGCACGGCGCTGGCGCATGGGCAACCTCCTGTGAGGGGCGCTTCTCGGCGCAGGCTAAACGCTCCTGACGCGCGTCCCCGTCCGGATCTCGCGAATCCATTCGAGCACCTGGCGCGTGTGCGCGGTCAGCGCGTCATAGTCCTGGTTTGCCAGGTAGTCCTTGCGAATCAGGTTGGACCCGATGCCCACCGCGCTGACGCCCGCCTTGAACCAGGCCGCGAGGCTCTCGCGCGTCGCTTCGACGCCGCCGGTCGGCATCATGCGCGTCCAGGGGCACGGGCCGAGGATGGACTTGACGAACGCGGGGCCGCCCACCGAGTCACCGGGGAACACCTTGACGATTTCGACGCCGAGTTCCTCCGCCTCGGAGATCTCCGACGCACTGCCGCAGCCGGGGCTGTAGGGAATCTTGCGGCGGTTGCACAGCCGCGCAACCTCGGGGTTGAGGAGCGGACCGACCACGAAGTTCGCGCCGTACGCGATATAGAGCGCAGCAGTCGGCGCATCCACGATCGAACCGACGCCCAGGATCATGTCGGGCAGCTTGGCCGCACAGTACTGCGCCAGCTCACGGAAGACCTCCGGCGCAAAGTCGCCCCGGTTGGTGAACTCCAGCAGGTTGCAGCCGCCGGCCTGGATTGCGCGCGCCACCCGCCGACTGACCTCAACGTCGGGGCTGTAGAAGACGGGGACAAGGCCCGTGTTGACGATGGTGTTGAGGACATCGAGCCGTGTGAAACGTGCCATGACACTGACCTTTCTGCTGATGTTGTCGGGTGACAGGTGGCTGCATTATAGCATATACCCTGCTGCGGCCGGTCTCGGCTGTGGCTTGGCCACAGCCGAGACCGGCCGCAGCACCAAGCAGACCCTCACGGCGGGCTAGACTGTCATGCGCGTCACCGACGAGGGCCGCGCGCGCTGCTAATGTACTATGTTAGCGGCATGCTAGACCGCTGCTTGAACCACCATTCGAGGGACCGAGGAGAGGACACTGATGCTGACCCAGGAGCAGATCGCGTATTATCACGAGCATGGTTTTCTGCGCATTCCGGAGATGTTCACGCCGGAGGAGACCGACGAGCTGTCGGACGAACTCGACCGCCTGGTGCACGACTGGGCCATCACCGACAAGGGCTGGTCAGGTCCGTGGCGCAAGGCGTACATGAATGCGGAGACCGAGAAAAAGTCGAAGCTCACCGCCATGCACGACCTGCAATTCTACTCCGCAGCCTGGATGCGGGCGGTGACGCATCGGAAGCTGGCGGCGGCGATGCACGATATCCTCGGCAGCGACGTGGAGCTGCATCACTCGACGCTGCACATCAAGCCGCCGGAGGCGGGCCACCCCTTTCCCATGCACCAGGATTACCCGTTCTACGAACATGAGAACGGCGCGTATGTCGATGTGCTGGTTCACCTGGACGACACCAGCCACGCCAACGGCGAGATTCGTTTCCTCGACGGCTCGCACAAGCTCGGTAAGCTGAAGCATATCACCGAGACGCCGGAAGGTCCCTGCTCCCCCCACCTGCCGACGGATGAGTACCGGCTGGAGGACACCGTGCCCGTGCCGGCCAAGCGGGGTGATGTGGTCATCTTCAACATCTACACTATCCACGGCTCCTACATCAACACGACGGACAAGGCGCGGCGCCTCGTGCGCGTCGGCTATCGCGACCCGCAGAACATCCAGATTGCGGGGCAGAGTTGCGCCCGCCCCGGGCTGATCGTCTGGGGCTACCGTGATCGTCGCGAAGGGCAGCCGCTCTTCCGGCAGGATTGAGGTTCACCATGACTACACTGGCGGTTGATGCGCAGACCGGTCTGCGCTCACATTACGACCGGGACGGCTGGGTGGCGGCGCGGGGCGTGCTGGATGAGGGACTGGTGGCCGAGGCGCGCAGCCATGTCGATTGGCTGCTGGCCAAGCACCCCGACATTCGGCCGGAGCAGTTGCACCACCAGTTGATGACCGACGACCCCTTCTGGGTCCGGCTCATCAGCGATCCGCGGCTCTTGGACGTGGCCGAGCAGTTCATCGGCCCGGACATCGCGCTGTTCGCGTCGCACTACATTGCGAAGCGGCCGTATGACGGACAGAGCGTCCTCTGGCACCAGGACGGCAGCTTCTGGCCGCTGGAGCCCATGGAGGTCGTGACGCTGTGGCTGGCGGTGGATGATGCGGACGTGGAGAACGGCTGCCTGCGGGTGCTGCCCGGCACGCAGAACCAGCGGCTGCTGACGCTCGACGAGATGGAGAAACAGGACGACGGCCACAACGTTCTGGGGACCGGCATCCGGCCATCTGAACTGGACGAGTCGCAGGCTGTGGATGTCATCCTCAAGGCGGGCGACGTGGAAATCCACCACCCGAACATCATCCACGGCTCGAATGCCAACACCTCGCCGCGCTGGCGGCGCGGGCTCACCATCCGCTACATCCCGGCCTCGACCCGCATCGTGAGCGAGGAGCGGTGGGCGGGTGCGTTCCTGTTGCGCGGGCGGGCGCACCCGCAGGTGGACAACCGGTACCATCGCTTCCCGGCCTTCGTCGGCGGCACGCACATGCCCTTCCACAACTGGCAGGCCTGGAACGATTACGCCCGTTCCTGGAACGAGTCAAACGGCTTCGCAGCCTGACGGAGTAAACGGGAAAACAGGTGAAGAGGAGAACCGGTGAAGAGGTGATGTTGGGGTAACCTGCGGTTGCCCTGCGCTCGGAACGTGTTGGCGTCGAGGCTTCAGCCGGTGTCCCTATGAGCTCCGGTTCACGCCGAAACCGGCTGAAGCCTCGACGCCATTGTGGATTTGCGGCCCGTCTGACGCTTGTATCTGAGGATGCAAGCTCCTCACCTGCTCACCTGCTCACCTGCTCACCTGTTCACCTGTTCTCCGTCGAACGGCGCGCCCATATCCCGCAGCACGCGCTGGACCGCCGGGGTGAAGTCCGGCAGCAGGTCCAGCAGTTCCCACGCCAGCAGGTGCCATAGGTCGTCGTCCGTCGCGCGCAGCGCGAGCAGGCTGGTGTGCAGCCGGTCAATATCCGCAGCATTCGTGCGCGCCAGCTCCTCCGCAATCGCATCGAGGTGGCCGGTCACCCGGGTGATGCCCTGTTCCGCCGCCGCAGCGCGTACCGGCGCGAGAGCATCTTCGATGTCGCCCGCCGTGAGCGCACCGGCAGCCAAATTGCGGTCGAGCGTGCTGGCCGGGTCGCGGCCGCTGTCGTAGAGGGAGCCGGGGCGGTAGTCGTCCTCGATATCTTCGTCCGGCAGCAGCCGGCCATGCACATAGGTGTCGCCGCCGATCGATTCCCCTTCGCCCGCGACTTCCAGTTGACCCAGCGGGCCGCCGGGCAACGTGGCGAGGCTGTCATCGGCCAGCATGCCCGCTTCCTCCTGCATGTCGGCCCAGTCCTCGACGCCCATGTCATCAGCCTGCGCATCGAAGTCAAACTGATCTGCGCCCGGCATCCCGCCGTCCAGGTGCGCCAGGTCGAAGGCTTCCTCGCCCTCGGTCAGCCCGTCCATTTCATCCAGGGCGAGCACGTCGTCGCGCGCGGGGATGCGGCTGTCATCTGGCGCAGCCGCGCCCTGAGCGTTCGTCTCAGGCAGGCCCCTGACCATCCGGCCCACCCGAACCCCACCAGGATGCTCCCCTTCCTGCGCCAGGATGTCATCCTGCAGCCCGCCGACAAGCGCCTGACCCTCCTCCCCCGCGGGCGGCTGCCAGGCCGAGCCGTGAGCGAGAGCCAGCGCATTGAAGTTCTCCAGCAGCGCCTCCAGCCGTTCGGCCAGTGCGGCGTCGCCTTCGACTATCGCTTCGAGCGCGCCGATGACCTCCGCCCGGTTCGACTCCGGCTCAGAGCGAAACTCGTCCCACAGCGGGGTGTACATGTCGCTCTCGCGCATCCGGGCCGCGAGCAGGTCCCGTAGCTCCTCGACCAGGCTGATGCCTTCGGGCCCGGCCTGACCTTCCAGTTCCTCCCCGCCCCGGCGGTCCAACAGCAATACAAGATCAACGATATCATTCACAGCCATGATTCATCCCTCTCATCATCTCGCAAGATTTCGCTGCAACCAGTCTAGCACACCCCGGCGACGGCGTATGGAGCCAAGCCCACATACCCCCATCCGCAACCCTATCACCTTGTCACCTCTTCCCCCGTTCCCCCCGTCACCTTGTCACCCCGTCACCTTGTCACTATAATACGCTCCATGAAGCCACACCTCCCGGCCACGTTCCGCGCGCTGCGCCACCACAACTTCCGGCTCTGGTTCTTCGGTCAGGGATTTTCGCTTATCGGCACGTGGATGCAGACCATGGCCCAGCAGGTCCTGGTGTACCGGCTGACCGGCTCCGCAACCGCGCTGGGCATCGTGACAGCCATCGGGCTGATCCCCCTCATCCCGCTCTCGCTCTGGGGCGGTTCGATTGCCGACCGGGTCTCCCGCCGGACCATCATCCTGTTCTCGCAGATCGTAATGATGGCGCAGGCGTTCATCCTGGCTGCGCTCACATGGCAGGGCGTCGTGCAGATCTGGCACGTCTATGTGCTGGCGTTTCTGCTGGGCGCGGCCCAGGCCATCGACATGCCCGCGCGGCAGGCGTTTATCGTGGACATGGTCGCGAACCGCGAGGACCTGACCAATGCCATCGCGCTGAACTCAACCATCTTCAACGGTGCGCGGGCGCTGGGACCGGCGCTCGCGGGCACACTGGTGGCCGCGCTGGGCGAGGGCCCGGCCTTCTTTCTCAACGGCCTGAGCTTTGTGGCGGTCATCATCAGCCTGCTGTTGATGCATGACCTGCCCTTGCGCCGCATCGCCTCCCGCAGCGGTCGCAACCTGGCCGGCCACATGGCCGAGGGCTTCCGCTACATCCTCACCCGGCAGACCATTGTCGTCCTGATCAGTCTCGTGGCGGTCAGCGCGTTCATGTCGATGCCCTACAGCACGCTCCAGCCGGTATTTGCCGGGGAGGTGCTCAACGACAGCGCGCAGCCCGTGATCCACTATCTGTGCGACGGACCGGCCCCGCGCTTCCGCTGCGAGTCGCCGGAGGCGCTGCCGCTCGGCATCCTGTTGACTGCGGTGGGCGTCGGCGCGGTGATCGGCGCGCTGGCCGTCGCATCGCTGCCCAACTCTGCGCGGCGGGGACCCTTCCTCACGCTGGGCAACCTGGGCTTCCCTGCGCTGCTGGTTGCCTTTTCGCTCTCGCGCTCGTTCCTCCTGTCCGTGCTCCTGCTGATGGGCGTGGGTGCCAGCTTTGTCTTCCAAAACTCGCTTGCCAACACGCTGCTGCAGCTTGCGGTGCCGGACGAGGTGCGGGGCCGCGTGATGAGCGTCTACACCCTGGTCTTTCAGAGCATGATGCGGCTGGGCGGCTTGCAGGCCGGGCTGATGGCCGATCGCTTCGGTGCGCCGTTCGCGGTGTTTCTCGGCGCAGTTGTCTCGCTCGGCTACGGGCTGTTCGTGGCGCTGCGCTATCCCCGGGTGAGGAACATGGCATGAGCGCATCTCGCTCTATGTTCATTCCCGGCCTGGGCCGGTTGCCGGCTGACAGCGGGCTGATCCCCCGGCAGACGGGCGGTGACGGGCGGTTCCAGGTAGGCGCGGGCGGTGTGACCTCGATTCATGCCACGGGCGACGGAAAGGTGGAGTTCATCGCCTTTCACAGTGCGGGGGAGGGGCCGGATACAGGCCACACGCTGGCCTATGTGGGGTCCAGCCTGGGCTATCCGGCATTCTATCCCGTCCACGAAGTCAGCCTGGAGCGGCCCGTGCAGGCCGTGCTGATGGACCTGGACGGCACGAGCGTCCACAGCGAAGGCTTCTGGACGTGGATCATCGAGCAGACGACCGCCAGCCTGCTCCGCAATCCCCGCTTCACCCTCGAACCGGCGGACCTGCCTTATGTCTCCGGCCACAGCGTGTCGGAGCACCTGCAGTACTGCGTGACCAAGTACTGCCCCGACCGGACGGTCGAGCAGGCACGGGAGTTCTACTTCGAACACGCCCGCCGCGAGATGCGGGCCATCCTCGAGGGCCGGGGCCGGGCCGATGCCTTTCAGCCGGCGCCTGGGCTGAAGGAATTCCTGCCGGCGCTCAAGGCCGCAGGGATCCGCATCGCGCTGGTAACTTCGGGGCTGCACGAGAAGGCGTATCCGGAGATTGTCGCCGCGTTCCGCACGCTGGGCCTGGGCGACCCGGCGGAGTTCTACGATGCGATCATCACCGCCGGCTACCCGCTGGGCCGGGGCGCGGCGGGCACGCTGGGCGAGCTGACCCCCAAGCCGCACCCCTGGCTCTACGCCGAGGCCGCGCGCGTCGGCCTGGGCATCCCCTTCAACGAGCGCAATCGCGTCGTGGGCATCGAGGATTCGGGCGCGGGTGTCTGCGCCATCCGCCTGGCCGGGTTTCCCACGATCGGCCTGACCGGGGGGAACATCGAGGCTAGCGGGACGCGCGGCCTATGCAGCCATTTCTGCGCGGACCTGGCGGCCGTGTGGCGCGTGGTGATGGGCGGATGATAGCAGGGTGGTTTCATAGTGCGCCAGGTGAACCCGCCTAGCAACTGAAGTTGCGGCTACCCTTGCGAAGTCTGCCTACGCAGACTGGAACTAACCGGCGTAGGCCGGTTTCGTAGGGGTAGCCGCAGTTTCAACTGCCAGGTGGAAGGCCCGATTGCAACATGACTTCGCCCTGGGATGATAGGCACCCACTTTGGCAAAAGCCGCCCGCAAATGATACAATCTGGTTTGTTTCAGGGGACGGTGGCGAAATGGCATACGCATCGGTCTTAAAAACCGAGGGGTGAACAGCCCGTGTGGGTTCGAGTCCCACCCGTCCTATTGTCTCTTCCCTGCCGGATGCACCAAAGGGCTCCACAGCTTTAGCCTTCGGAGACAAGGTATGTTTGGCGAAACCACCGCTTCTGTACAAGTCGTGACTTCACCCTGGGCCTCGTCGCTGTATGATCTTGTAGAGTCGGCAGAGGAACAGTTGCTCCTTGTGTCACCGTACTTGGGCAGACAGCCTTTGACGAAGATCGCCCAAATCCTCCATGCAAAGTCATCAAACGGCGGTGTTCGCGTTAGGGTTCTGACAAATCTAGCCGTAGACAATCTATTGAGCGGTTCTCTTGATATCTGCGCTCTTCGGGACCTGGTCTTTTCTCTACCAGGCACCATAGTAACCTACTTGCCCGGTCTCCATGCCAAAGTTTATGTCGCAGATGCTCGAACTGCGATCATTTCATCCGGTAATCTGACGGCTGCCGGCCTCACCGTCAACTATGAATATGGCGTTCTCATGCGCAATTCCCCATTGGTAGCCACAGTAACACAGGATATTACCCGGTATGCATTACTAGGAAGCAAGGTATCGTTCGAGACTTTGGAAGCTTTGGCATCCGCTACTGAGGACTTGAAGATAGTTCAACAGCGAGCCACGCGATCCATCAGCAAGAATCTGAGGACGGAATTCGAGGCACGTACGGCACAAGCGAGGCTAGAGCTATTAAGGATTCGCGCACAAGGAAAGACAACTCACGGTATCTTTTCTGAAACTATCCTCTATCTGTTGGAGCAAAAAGGCCCGCTAACAACGGCTGAGTTGCATCCATTCGTGCAACAGATTCACCCTGATCTCTGTGATGACTCGATTGACCGTGTAATCGGTGAAGTTCACTTCGGCAAAAGGTGGAAACACTACGTTCGCAATGCTCAACAGTCTCTCAAGCGGCAGGGACTAATCGAGTATGATGGCAAGCACTGGCGTCGTGCTCTCTGAGTTGTGCCTACATACCCGCAAGAGCTTGTGCGGCTCGCTAATGGCATACGAGGATGGGCGGATTAGCACATATCACGTGGTGCCTGAACCCGCCTCCCCAATCGTGAACGCGACGAACCTCCGCACCTCGGCCAGCTCGTCCCCACCGATTGGGTCGTCGTTCCGGTTCAGCCGCCAGTCCCATGCGCGCTCGATAAGCCCGGCCCACTGCGGATACGTCGCCCGCGCCCACCCCGCGGCCGCCGGCTTGGATGCCTGCATGCCCTGCGCCAGCGAGTAGAGCGCCCGGCACATCGTCAGCACCACGTACGCCTGCGCACCCCGCCGGTTCTCGATCTCATCCCCCTCCAGGATCGCCCCGCGCCACCAGTTCAGGTGCTCCCGCACGACCTGGATGAACTCGTCCCGGCTGATGGGCGGAATCACAGCCTGCGGCGGCGGCCCGTACAGCGTCACCCCGACCTCGCGGATCATGTACCAGTTGAGCACCCAGTCCCGGTTCAGCTCGCGCGGGTGAAACGGCTCGCCCGGGCTGATGACCGCGCCCAGGTGCGGCGTCGTCTGGCAGACGCGCAGCCCCTCCAGCGACAGGTACAGCACCTCGATGCGCCCGGCCCAGGCCGGATAGTGGGCAGCCAGGTCGTCATGGAGCAGGCGCAGGCGTTCCAGCGTGTCCGCATCCAAGTCATCGGCCAATGCGGCAAGCAAATCGACATCGCTGCGCGCCGGGTCGAAGTCGCCGCTGACCAGCGAGCCGAACAGGTACAGGCCGGTCAACTGGTCGCCCAGCACGCGGCGGTGCTCCGCCAGCAGATCGGCCAGGAGGCTGTTCACTTCCGGATAGGTGGTATTGTACATGCGGGGATTATAGCACGTAGGGGGTTTTGTGGTAGATTAACGACCGTAAGTACGGACATGAACCGCAACGACGCGAAGTGCCCTCAGGACCCCAGTTTCCCGAACCCTTCGCGCTCTTCGCGCCTTCGCGGTGAGCATACATGGAGCAGTCATGCAGCAGATCGACATGACCGACCTGGAGCGCATCATCGCCGGCGCGCTGGCCGAGGACATCGGCGACGGCGACCTGACGACGCGCAGCACGATCCCGGCGGGCGCGCGGCTCCACGGCGTGTTCCTGGCAAAGGCCGGCGGCATCATCGCGGGCCTGGACGTGGCCCGGGAGGTGTTCCGGCAGCTCGACCCGGCGGTCGTCTTCACGGCGCACGTCCGTGACGGCGGCCCGCTCCGGCGGGGCCAGCGTTTTGCAGAGGTGGCCGGACCGGGTCGGGCGCTGCTGACGGGCGAGCGCACCGCGCTCAACTTCCTGCAGCGCATGTCGGGGATCGCCACGGCCACGCGGCGCTACGTCGACGCGGTCAGCGGCACGCGTGCGGTGATCCTCGACACGCGCAAGACCGTGCCCGGCCTGCGCCTGCTGGATAAGTGGGCCGTGCGGCTCGGCGGCGGGCAGAATCACCGGACCGGGCTGTACGACATGGCGCTCATCAAGGATAACCACATTGCGGCCGTGGGCAGCCTGGCCGAGGCAGTGCGCCGCGTGCGCAGCCTGGACACGCGCGGCCGGCCCATCGAGGTGGAGGTCACGACGCTCGACCAACTGCGCGAGGCCCTGGCGCTCCAGCCGCCCGTCGACCGCATCATGCTGGACAACATGGACCTGGATACCATGACTGCCGCCGTCCGCCTGGCCGGAGGCCGCGTGCCGCTGGAGGCCTCTGGCGGCGTCAACCTCGACACCGTCGCCGCCATTGCCAGGACAGGCGTAGACTACATCTCGGTCGGCGCGCTCACGCATTCGGTCGTCGCGCTCGACATTTCGTTGGAAATTACAGATTGAAGATTGAAAATTGGCCGGCAAACCAGCGGAATCTTCAATCTTCAATCTGCAATCTTCAATCGGAGAGAGGGACACATGCCGACACTCCAACCCACCGACCGCACCGGGCAGTCGGTTGATGATATCTACCGGGACCTCGCCGCTCGCATGGGCGGTTACACCCCGGCGTTCGAGCTGCGCGTCAAGGCGGAACTGGCCTACGAGATCAACCAGCTCAAGGTGGCGCGCAACGCCGTGATCCTGGGCCACAACTACATGGAAGCGGCCCTGTTTCACACGATTCCCGATTACGTGGGCGATTCGCTGGACCTGAGCCGGAAGGCCGCGGCGACCGACCGGGACATCATCATCTTCTGCGGCGTCAGGTTCATGGCTGAGACGGCCAAGATCCTCAACCCGTCGCGCACGGTCCTGCTGCCCTCGCTCAAGGCGGGCTGTTCGCTGGCCGCCAGCATCACGGCGGACGACGTGCGCGCGCTCAAGGCGCGCTTCCCCGGCGTGCCGGTCGTCACCTACGTCAATACCTATGCCGACGTCAAGGCCGAGAGCGATATCTGCTGCACGTCGGGCAACGCGGCTGCGGTCGTCGAATCGCTCGGCACGGACACGATTATCTTCCTGCCCGACGAGTACCTGGCGCGGAACGTGGCCCGCGAGACGGGCAAGCACATCATCTTCCCGACGCGCCTGCCCAACGGCCAACTCCACGCCGATACAGAGATCCAGTACGATATGGTGGGCTGGCGTGGTCGCTGCGAGGTCCATGAGCAGTTCAACGTGGCCGACATCGCGAACGTGCGGGCCCAGTTCCCCGACGTGGTCATCCTGGCCCACCCGGAGTGCAGCCCGGAGGTCGTCGCGGCCTCCGACTTCTCCGGCAGCACCAACGCCATGATCCGCTACGTCGAGCAAACTCAGGCGCCGCACTATCTGCTGCTGACCGAGTGCTCGATGGGCGAGAATGTGGCCGCGGCAAATCCCGACAAGGAGATGCTCCGGCTGTGCAGCGTGCGCTGCCCGCACATGGGCCAGATTACGCTGGAGATGACGCGCGACTCGCTCCTGCATACCCAGTATGTCATCGACGTGCCGGAGGACATCCGCGTGCGCGCGTACCGGGCGGTCGAACGAATGCTACATATAGGCTGATTCGCGACGGGGGTTGCAGGTTCGAAGGTTGAAAGTTGAAGGTTGTTCCCGGTGCAGCACCTCAGCGCCACGACCAACCTGCAACCGGTAACCTTCCAACCTTCAACCTTCCAACCTGTAACCATTACCCGAGGCCTCATGCCAGAACTCAACCTCACCGACGTCCTCGTCATCGGCAGCGGCATCGCCGGCGCGACCACTGCGCTCCGCCTCGCAGACCAGGGCGTGCAGGTCACCGTGGTTACGCGCGCCGACACGCCCGAGGAAACCAACACCTTCTACGCGCAGGGCGGCATCATCTACCGGGGCAACCCGGACAGCCCTGAATCGCTCGCCGAAGACATCATGCGCGCGGGCGACGGGCACTGCAACCCGCCGGCGGTCATGACGCTGGCCGAGGAAGGGCCGGTGGCGGTCGAACAGGTGCTGCTGGACCGGACCGGCGTGGACTTCGACCGGGCCGCGGACGGCTCGTTGTCGCTTGTGCGCGAGGGCGGCCACACGCTGCCGCGCATCCTCCACGTAGCCGACCACACGGGCGAGGCCATCCAGCGTGCGCTCACCGCCGCGCTGCAGGCGCACCCGAACGTGACCCTGCTGACGGGCTGCACGGCCGTCGACCTGCTCACTCCCGCGCACCACGCGCTGAACCGGCTGACGGTGTACGATCCGCTGTCATGCGTCGGCGCATACCTGTTCAACCAGGCCAGCGGTGAGGTGGAGCGCTGGTTGGCGCGCAAAACCGTGCTCGCGACAGGTGGGCTGGGCCAGATTTACCTGCGCACCAGCAACCCCGCCGGCGCGCGCGGGGACGGCGTGGCGATGGCGTGGCAGGCCGGCGCGCGGCTCATCAACATGGAGTTCGTGCAGTTCCACCCGACGACCTTCCACCAGGAGGGCGCGCCCAACTACCTCATCTCCGAGGCGGTGCGCGGGGCCGGCGCGCGGCTGGTGCTGGCGAACGGCGAGCCGTTCATGCAGAACTATGCGCCCGAGTGGAAGGACCTGGCCCCCCGTGACATCGTCAGCCGCAGCATCCACCGGGAGATGCTGGCGCGCGGGCTGACGCACGTCTACCTGGACCTGCGCTCGTACATCCCGCGCGATGAGATCATGTCGCACTTTCCCACCATCCGCGAGAGCTGCCTGCGCTACGGCGTGGACATCGCCGACGACCTCGTGCCGGTCGTCCCTGCCGCGCACTATTCGTGCGGCGGCGTGTGGGTCGATGCCTGGGGCCACACGACTCTGGCTGACTTGTATGCGGTCGGTGAGGTCGCCTGCACCGGCCTGCACGGCGCCAACCGGCTGGCGAGCACATCGCTGCTCGAGGGGCTGGTGTGGGGTGTGCGCGCGGCGGAAGATATCGGCCGCTGCCTGACCGAACGGCGCGCGCCCGATCCGGATGATATCCCGCCCTGGGTGGCCGCCGGGCTGGAACCGCCGGACCCTGCGCTCATCCACCAGGACATGAGCGCCATCAAGCACATCATGTGGAACTATGTCGGGCTCATCCGCACGACGAACCGGCTGAACCGTGCGCTCAGCGAACTGCGCCACCTTGAGGCGGAGATCGTCCACTTCTACCGCCGCAGCCGCCTGACCGACGAGCTTATCGGGCTGCGCCATGCCGCGCATACCGCGCTCATCGTGGCCCAGGCCGCCTGGGAGAACAAGCGCAGCATGGGCGCGCACTATCGCGAGTGAGATGACGAATGTCATAGGCCGGTGCGGCAACATCGGGTATGCTGGAGCAGCAACGGCTTGAGGTTGCCTCGACCATAACCCCTGGTTCCGTTGCTGATTTTGCGTCTGTATGTGAAGTAATTTACAATAGTTGGGGATTGTGTTGTGATCCCCTATCGAAGCCCTCACTTACAGGATTTACCCACAGGAGAACAGGTCTATGGCGCCTGTAAACATTACAATTGACGGACACAAAATCCAGGCCCAGGCAGGGCAGACAGTCTACGAAGCCGCTGCCGCAGCCGGGATCGAGATTCCCGTCCTGTGTCATCATCCGGCGCTGCCGCCCGAAGGCGCCTGTCGTGTTTGCCTCGTCGAGATCGAGAAACAACGCAGTCTGCAACCAGCCTGCACCTATCCCGTGACCGAGGGCATGGTCGTCAACACCCGTACACCGCGCGTGCTGGAGGCCCGCAAATTCGCGCTGGAGCTGATCGTCTCCGATCACCCGCTCGACTGTATGACGTGCGAGGCAACGGGCGATTGCCGCTTGCAGGACCTGGCGTACGAGTACCAGGTCAGAGACGATGTGTTCGCCGGCGGCCGCAAGCATGCATGGCCTATCGATGACCCCAACCCGTTCATCCAGGTGGACCGCAACAAGTGCATCCTCTGCCGGCGCTGCGTGCGTGCGTGCAACTACATCAACGGCGTCGAGGCCATCAGTGTGGTCTACCGCGGCTTCAACGCCAAGATCGCGTTCGGTATGGACTCCACGATGGAGGACAGCCCGTGCGAGTTTTGCGGGAGCTGCGTCGAAGTCTGCCCGGTGGCGGCCCTCTGGCCCAAGCAGAGCATCGGCAAGGGCCGCGCGTATCAGCTTAAGCAAGTGGAGACGGTCTGTTCGTACTGCGGCGTCGGGTGCAAGATCACCCTCCACGTCAAGGGCAACGAGATTGTCAAGGTCACGGGCGCGAACGGCGCAGCCAACCACGGGTTCACCTGCGTCAAGGGCCGCTTTGGCTATGATTACGTCAACCACGCCGACCGGCTGCGCAAACCGTTGATGCGGCGCTACCTGGTGGAAGGCGGGGAGAAGCTCTCGCTGCACCAGCCCAATAACGGGAATGGCAGGGAACCTAATCCTGCGGCGGACTGGATCGAGGTGTCCTGGGATCAGGCGCTCGACACGGTCGCCCGCAAGCTCGCACAGACCAAGGAGGCGCACGGTGGTGATGCGTTCGCCGCACTGTGCTCGGCCCGCTGCACCAATGAGGAGAACTTCCTTATGATGAAGCTGGCCCGGCAGGTGCTCCAGACGCACAACATAGACCACTGTGCACGGTTGTGACACAGCTCCACTGTCGCCGGTCTGGCGACCTCTTTCGGCTCCGGGGCGATGACCAACACCTTCGAGGACATCGCACAGCAAGCGAAGCTGTTGTTCATCATCGGCTCCAACACGACCGAGCAGCATCCCGTCTTCGGCATGCAACTGCGGCAGGCGGTCAAGCAGCGGAACGTACCGCTCATCGTGGCCGACCCGCGGCGCATCCCGATCACGCAGTTTGCGACCATCCATCTGCGCCACCGCCCGGGCACGGACACCGCCCTGCTGAACGGCCTGATGAACGTCCTCATCACCGAGGACCTGTACGACAAGGAGTTCGTGGCGGCGCGCACGGAGGGCTTCGAGGAACTCAAGGCGAAGCTGGCCGAATATACGCCCGAATATGTGGAAGGCATCACGGGTGTGCCGGCGGATAAGCTTCGCCAGGCAGCCCGGCTGATGGCCGCGACGAAACCCGGCGCGCTCATGTATGCGATGGGCATCACGCAGCACACCTCCGGCGTGGGCAACGTCATGAGTTGCGCGAACCTGCAGATGTTGCTGGGCAACATGGGCGTACCGGGCGGCGGCGTCAACCCGCTGCGCGGGCAATCCAACGTGCAGGGCGCGTGCGACATGGGCGGCCTGCCTAACGTCTACAGCGGCTACCAGAACGTTGCGCTCGAGGCGAGTCACAAGAAGTTCGAGGCGGCGTGGGGCGCAGTGCCGCCGGCGGACAAGCCGGGGCTGACCGTGGTCGAGATGATGAACGCAGCGGAGCATGGCAAGGTGCGGGCGATGTACGTCTTCGGCGAAAACCCGATGCTCTCCGACCCCGACCTCAACCACGTGCGCCACTGCCTCGAGTCCCTCGACTTCCTGGTCGTCCAGGACATCTTCATGACCGAGACTGCGCAGCTCGCCGATGTCATCCTGCCCGGCGCGTCCTTCGCGGAGAAGGAAGGCACGTTCACGAACAGCGAGCGTCGCGTCCAGCCGATCCAGCGAGCGCTCACGCCCCTGGGCGAGAGCCGGCCCGATTGGGAGATCCTGGCGGAGCTCGGCGCGCGCACCATGGCGCTCACCGGCCAGGCCGCGGCCCTCGCGGCGGCTCCGCATGGCGGCTGGGACTACATGAACCCGGCGGAGATACTGGACGAAATCGCGGCCGTCACGCCGAGCTACGGCGGCATCCGCCAGGGCCGGCTGGCGCACAGCCCGAAGGGCCTGCAATGGCCCTGCCCGGATGCAAGCCATCCCGGCACGCCCATCCTCCACGTCGGCAAGTTCACCCGCGGACTGGGTAAATTTACGCCCGTCGACTGGCTGCCGTCGCCGGAGCTGCCGGACGAGGAATACCCGCTGCTGCTGACCACCGGTCGCGTTCTCTGGCACTATCACACGGGCACACAGACCCGGCGCTCCAGCGGCCTCTCCGCCATTGCACCGGAAGGCTACATCGAAATGCACGCGGAAGATGCCGCCCGCCTGGGTGTCGCGGCAGATGAGCTGGTACAGGTGCAAAGCCGCCGCGGGCAGGTCAACGTCAAGACGCAAATCACCGACAAGGTGCAGCCGGGTGTGGTCTTTATGACCTTCCATTTCGCTGAGAGCGCGGCGAACCTGCTGACCAACGCCTCCGTGCTCGATCCGGTTGCCAAGATTCCGGGCTTCAAGGTCAGCGCGGTCAAGGTCACCAAGCTGCCGCCCGACGGCGTGTGCGAGAACTGCTAGTACACATGATGTGTTACATGATGTGTTAATTAGGAGGAGTTTGCATCCTCAGATGCAGCGATGTCTGAGGATGCGTCACTCCTCTTATAATTATGTCAAATTTAGTTCCAAATTTCACTTGAAGGAGACAATCGTATGGCAAACGGCGAGATTAACGTTGACGCTCTGCTGCCGCCGGAGATGGCCGCGAAAGCCGAAGCAATCGGCATTCGCAAGGCGCAATTGGATTTCGGCACGATGTTTGCCCTGGCCGTCCTGGCGGGCGCCTTCATCGCGGCCGGAGCCATTTATGCAACCACCGTCTGGGCGGGCGGCGGCGCGCTGCCTTACGGCCTGAACCGTCTGTTAGGCGGCCTGGTATTCTGCCTCGGCCTGATCCTCGTGATCGTGGCCGGCGCAGAGCTGTTCACCGGCAACAACCTGATCGTCATGGCATGGGCCAACAGGAAGGTGTCCAGCTCCTTGCTGCTGCGCAACTGGGGCATCGTCTACCTGGGGAACTTCGTCGGCTCCATCGGCACGGTCCTCATCATGCTGCTGGCCAAGCATTACATGATCAACAAGGGCCTGCTGGGGCTCACCGCGCTGAATATCGCCAATGCGAAGGTGTCGCTCGATCCGGTGCAGGCCTTCTTCCTCGGCATCATGTGTAATGCGTTGGTCTGCATGGCCGTCTGGCTCTGCTACAGCGCACGCACCACAACCGACAAGATCCTGTCGATCATCTTCCCCATCAGCATGTTCGTGGCCGCAGGCTTCGAGCACAGCGTGGCCAACATGTACTTCGTCCCGATGGGCCTGTTCATCAAGCAGTTCGCGCCGCAGACGTTTTGGTTGGCCGACGCGCTGGCGAAGGCCGACCCGGTCATTACAATCGATACGTTCAGCAAGCTAACCTGGGGGAGCTTCTTCATTAATAACCTGATTCCGGTGACGCTCGGCAACATCGTCGGCGGCGCAGGGATGGTGGGTCTGGTCTACTGGTTCGCCTACCTGCGACCCAGGAAGGCGGCGGCGAAGAGCGTACAGCCCGCCACGAAGTAAGATTTTACACGCAAGGCTGGATAGTTAGCGCGGCCGTCAACGAATACGAAACGAAAAAGCGAATTGCCCCACCGGACCACGATTCGTTTATTCGTTTCGGCGCCGCAGCGCCATTCGTTGACGGCCACGGCGCGCTCACCCGCCCGCAATCGCGCCCACAATCCACAGCGGCTCCGCGCCGCTCGCGACCGCGTCGGGCAGCGGCGCATCCGGTGATTCATGTGACAGGTCGCGCTTGAGCGCGAAGAACCGCATGAGGGGCCGGCGCTTGCGCGTTACCTGGTCGCGGATGGTCCCGCGCAGCATGGGATAGGCAGCTTCGAGCGCGTCCAGCACGGCGCTGATGGTCACCTCGCCCTTCACCTCCAGCTCAACCTCGCGGCCGGTCTGCGCCAGGATGCGCAGATGGGGCGGCAGCACGACGCGCATCATGGCAGTGTCTGCACTTCGACCGACAGCACCGCCGGCAGGTTCTGCGCGATGGCCGTCCAGGTATCGCCGGAGTCAGCCGACGCGTAGACCTGGCCGCCGGTCGTCCCGAAGTAGATGCCGCACGCATCGAGCGAATCCACCGCCATCGCCTCCCGCAGGATATTGACGTAGCAGTCGCTCTGCGGCAGCCCGTCCGTGAGTGCCTCCCACTCGTTGCCGCCCGTCCGGCTGCGGTAGACGCGCAGTCTGCCTTCCGGCGGATAGTGCTCGTAGTCGCTCTTGATGGGCACCACGTAGACCGTCTCCGGCTCGTGCGCGTGGACCGCAATCGGGAACCCAAAGTCGCTCGGCACGTTGCCGCTCACCTCATGCCATGACCCGCCCGCGTCGTCGCTGCGCATGATGTCCCAGTGCTTCTGCATGTAGAGCACGTCAGGCCGCGCCGGGTGCATGGCGATGCGATGGACGCAATGGCCGACCTCCGCGGTCGGGTCGGGCATGAAGTCCGAATGCAGGCCCTGGTTGATGGGCCGCCAGGTCGCCCCTGCATCATCGCTGCGGAACGCGCCTGCAGCCGAGATGGCGACGTACATGCGGCCCGGATGCTGTGGGTCCAACAGGATCGTGTGCAAGCACATGCCGCCTGCACCCGGCGCCCAGTCGGCCCCGGTCGGATGCCCGCGCAGCCCGGATAGCTCCTGCCATGTCTGGCCGCCGTCCGTCGAACGGAACAGTGCGGCGTCTTCCACCCCCGCATAGACCGTTTCAGGCTCCGTCAGCGCGGGCTCGAAATGCCAGACGCGGGCGAACTCCCACGGGTGCTGCGTGCCATCGAAGAACTGGTGCGTGCCAGGGACACCGTCGTACATGAACTGGTTGCCGACCGTCTCCCACGTCTTGCCGCCATCGTCCGACCGTTGGACCGTCTGGCCGAACCAGGCGTTGGTCTGCGACGCATACAGCCGGTCGGGGTTGACCGGCGACCCCTTGACGTGATAAATCTCCCAGCCCCCGAAATGAGGGCCGTCGATATGCCATTGTCGGCGCTGACCGTCCGCCGTCAGGATGAACGCGCCCTTCTTCGTCCCTACGAGAACCCGTACACTGCTCATCTACGTTTCCTTCCTGCTGGCCGTCATGGACTACGATCTGGTTTGGCTTCTGATACGAATGCAATCATAGCACAAATGTACTTCTAATGCAAGTCAAATGCAGGTCATGCCCAACCTCTGGCCGGTCTCGGCAACCAGAGGTTGCACAGCCGAGCCAGGTTCAATATCTACGTGCTGGCACGGTCGGAGACCGGCCAGAGCGCTTGCCATAGCTGCCGTCCCTGCTTTCCCTCTCATCGCCACATGGGGTATCATGGCGCCAGTTCAACAGGAGGGAAGCCATTCATGGATGTCACAAAGTACAATCGCGAAGCATGGAATCGGGAGGTCGATAAGGGCAATCCGTGGACGCAGCCGGTCGGCCCCGACATAATTGCCGCGGCGCGACAGGGCGAATGGTCCGTGCTTCTCACGCCGACGGTCAAGGTGCCGCGCGAATGGTTCCTGCCCATGTCCGGCTGCCGGATCCTGTGCCTGGCATCCGGCGGCGGGCAGCAGGCACCCATCTTTGCCGCGGCGGGCGCGCAGGTCACGACGCTAGACAATTCACCGCGCCAGCTCGAACAGGATCAGCTCGTGGCGCAACGCGAGGGACTGACCATCCGCACGGTGCTCGGCGTGATGGCAGACCTGTCGGCCTTCGGTGATGGTGAGTTCGATCTGATTTTCCATCCGGTGAGCAACATCTTCGCGCCGGAGGTGCGACCGGTCTGGCGCGAGGCGGCCCGGGTGCTGCGCACCGGCGGTGTGCTGCTGGCCGGCTTCAACAACCCGATGGACTACCTGTTCGACTTCGACCTGGCGGACAAGAAGGGGCAGATGCGCGTGCGCTACAAGCTGCCGTACTCCGACGTAGGCAGCCTGTCGAAACGCAAGCTGGCCCAACGGATGCGCGAGGGCTGGCCGCTGGAGTACAGCCACTCGCTGGAAGACCAGATCGGCGGGCAGTGTGACGCCGGGTTCCATATCACGGCGCTCTTTGAAGACCGCTATCCGCCGGAGGCGAAGGACGTGATTTCTGACTACATGCCGACCTTCCTGGCAACGCGCGCGGTGAAGGCGGGGTGACGCGGGAATTACGAATTAGGAATTGCGAATTGTGAATGCTCACCGGAGCAGCCCCACTTCCTAATTCATCATTCATAATTCGTAATTCAGGAGATCTGCTATGCTGGATATATTATCTGTGCTCTCAGAGGATGTCATCAAACTGCTGGCCGCAGTAATCATCGGCAGCCTGCTCGGCGCGGAGCGCGAGTACCATGATAAGGCGGCCGGGTTGCGTACGCTGATCCTGATTTGCGTCGGCTCCACCCTGTTCACAATCTTCTCGATCGGGATTGCGCGCAACATGGACCCCGGCCGCGTCGCCGCACAGATCGTGACGGGCATCGGCTTTCTGGGCACGGGCGTCATCCTGCACGAGCGCGGCCGCGTCCGTGGGCTGACGACGGCCTCGACCATCTGGTTCACCGCGGCGCTGGGCATCGGCATCGGCATCGGCCAGGGGGTCTTTGCGTTCATCGCGACCGTGCTGGCGCTGTTCATTCTGCGCGCGCTGCCCGCCATCGAGAGAAGAATGGAGCAGACGTCGGTGTTTCGCGACTACCAGATTACGACGAACCTGAACCCGGAAAAACCGAAGGAGATCGAGCAGCTGTTCAACGACGCGGGCCTGAGCATCAAGCACGGGCGGACAAGCAAGCGTAAGGGGCAACTGGTGACCGAATGGCTCGTGGCCGGCAAGGCGGACGCGCACGACCGGGTCATCGCGAAGCTGATCGTCGACCCGGCGGTGAAGGGGTTGGAGTATTGACAAGGTGAGGAGATGAAAACGAAATAGGACCCCAGGGGATAGCGTGGGGCCACCTGCGGTCGCTCGGGCTGCGGCGCAGGTAGCCCCACAGGATGTCCTTACGGCATCGCCTGCACCTGTTGGAGCATCCCGTCAATCATCATATCCGGCGCAGCCGGCAGCATGTTGGCCTGGAACTCCAGCATGCCCAGGAGCGGCATGTCCATCAGGAAGTTACTCGCGTCCATGCCGATGCTGCTATCCTCCTCGCCCCCGGCGAGCACCCGGGCCATCTCCGCCTGCATCTGCCGGTACATCGGCCCGAACACGACCCTGCCGCGACGGTCGTTCAGCCAGTCGCGCAGGGTGGAGTCACGGTTCAGCACGGAGGGCAGGTTCAGCGTGGACTGTAGCTCGACCGTGACCGACCCGCGGATGTCCGCAGCGGATGCGCCGACGAGGATATCGAACGCACCATCCTCGGTGATCCACTGCGCGTACGCCGGATGGTAGTACGCAAAGGCCCGAAAGTCGAGCGGAATCGTAATGGTCTTGGTCTCGCCCGGCTGCAAGGCCACTTTCGCAAAGCCCTTGAGCTCCTTGATGGGACGCACCAGGTCTGCGGCCTGGTCGCGCACGTAGACCTGCACGACCTCCTTGCCGGCCACCGGCCCGGTGTTCGTCACGTCCACTGACACTGTCACGCCGTCCACATCCCGGAAGTTCGTGGCCGAGACGCGCGGCACACCGTACTCGAACGTGGTGTAGCTCAGCCCGTAACCGAAGGGGAAGAGCACCGGCTGCTCCTTCAGGTCATAGTAGCGGTAGCCGATGAAGATGCCTTCGCCGTAGCGCACCTGACCGTGACTGCCCGGATAGTTGATGTAGGCGGGCGTGTCGGCCAGCCGGAGCGGGAAGGTCTCGGCCAGCTTGCCCGACGGATTGACCACGCCGAACAGCACGTCGGCGATCGCGCCCCCGCCGGCCTGCCCCATCATCCATGCCTCCAGGACCGCGGCTGCGCCATCCAACCAATCGCTCATGGTGATGGCCGAGCCGTTGTTCAGGATGACGACCGTGCGCGGCTGCACGGCGGTCACGGCCTTGATGAGCGCCACCTGCTGCCCGGTCAGGTCCAGGTCCGCCCGGTCATAGCCCTCGGATTCCTTGTACGTCGGCAGCGCAATGTAGAGCAGTGCGACCTCCGCAGCTTGCGCCGCGGCCACCGCCGCGTCGATCAGGTCGGCCCGAGTGCTGTCGTCCGGCGGATAGCCCTCGCTGAACGTGATTTGCGCGCCGCCCGCCAGCTTCTCCAGCTCTGCCAGCGGCACGTCCACCTGCGTCGGGTTGATGTGCGAGCTGCCGCCGCCCTGGAAGTGCGGCTCCTGCGCCGCGCGGCCGATGACCGCGATGCGCTGCGCGCCCTTCAGCGGCAGGATGCCGTCGTTCTTGAGCAGGACCATGCCTTCGCCCGCAATCTTGCGCGCGAGGGCGTGATGGGCGGCCCGGTCGATCTCGCCGCCCTTGGGCGTCTCCGCAGCCTTGAAGACAATGCGCAGGATGCGCCGCGCGGCCTCGTCCAGGACGGCTTCATCCAGTGCGCCGCCGCGCACTGCGTCGATGACGTCCTGCACGCGGCGGGGCCGCGGCCCCGGCATCTCCAGGTCCAGCCCGCCCCGCAGCGCGGCCACCCGGTCATGTACCGCGCCCCAGTCCGAAACCACGAACCCTTCCAGGCCCCACTCGTCCTTGAGGATCTCCGTGAGCAGGTTGTAGTGCTCCGAGCCGTAGATGCCATTGATCTTGTTGTACGAGCACATGACCGTCCAGGGCTGCGCCTTCTTGACGGCAATCTCGAATGCCGGCAGGTAGATTTCACGCAGGGTGCGCTCATCGACCTCCGAGCTCATGGTCATGCGTTGATATTCCTGGTTATTGGCGGCATAGTGCTTGAGCGACGTGCCTACGCCCTTGCCCTGCACCCCGTTGATGAAGCTGGCGGCCAGTTCGCCGGCCAGGTACGGATCCTCGGAGAAATACTCGAAGTTACGGCCGCAGACAGGCGTCCGCTTCATGTTGACGCCGGGGCCCAGGATGACGCCCACCCCCAGGGCCAGCGCTTCCTCGGCCAGCGCCTCGCCCAGTTGGCCGAGCAGGTCACGATCCCAGGAGGCAGCGGTGCAAGAGGCGGTCGGGAAGCAGGTGGCCGGCAGGCTCTCGGAGCCCATTTCGTCGGCCTTCGTCAGGCGGCGGAGCCCGTGCGGGCCATCCGAAACCCATACATCAGGCACGCCCAACCGCTCGACCGCGGTCGTCGTCCAGGCCGTTGCGCCGGTGCACAGGGCGGCTTTCTCTTCCAGGGTCATCTGTTGCACAATCGAACGTACGTCAGTCACAGTCAAGTTCCTTT
>JAXGYZ010000010.1:0-239567 GCA_040772005.1 Anaerolineae bacterium
GATACTCACGCTTCCAGTGCTACACGATTTCCAGCACGACGCGGCGTTCCTGTGCCAGGACCCGCAGGAGCGTCCGCAGCGCATTTGCGACGCGGCCGTCCTTGCCGATGACGCGGCCCATGTCTTCCTGGTCCACGTGCAGCTCAAGCACGGTCACATTGGCCCCGTGCGTTTCCTTGACCGTCACCTTTTCCGGCTTGTCCACCAGCATCTTGGCGACGTACTCAACCAGTTCTCGTTCTTTCACCGTCAGCCTCCGCATGCGGTCTGGGCGGCGGCTGGGCAATTACGCAGCCGCGGTTGGGGCCGCCGGAGCAGCTTCGTATGCTCCTGCAACCTTCAACAGCCGGGCTACCGTCTCGCTGGGCTGGGCGCCCACGCTGAGCCAATAGCGTGCCCGCTCGACGTCGATGTTGATCGTTTCGGGTTCGGTGCGCGGGTTGTAGTTGCCGATGTTCTCGATGATGCGACCATCACGTGCCGCATGCTGGTCCGCGACCACGACACGGTAGGTCGGCTGCTTCTTCGCGCCGTGGCGGCGCAAGCGAATACGTACCATTGACTTCTAGTGCTCCTTCTGATGTATGGGACGCAGAGGGTCCCGGATTCTTGCTAATTAGGAATTACGAATTATGAATTATGAATTTGTAATTCCTAATTCTCAATTCATCGTTACCTGAACATATCCATGATGCCGCGCATGCCCCGGCCGCCGGAGCTCATCTGCTTCATCATGCGCTGCATCTGGCGGAACTGGTTCAGCAGGTCGTTGATTTCCATCACCGATGAGCCGGACCCCCGCGCCACGCGCCGCTTGCGGCTGCCGTTGAGCAGCTTGGGATCGCGGCGCTCCTGCGGCGTCATCGAGTTGATGATGGCTTCGATCTGCCGGAACTGCTTGTCCGTCACGTCCGGCGCGAGCTCCTGGGTCATGCGCCCCATGCCGGGGATCATGTCCAGCAACTGCGTGAGCGGCCCCATCTTCTTGATCTGCTGGAGCTGGTTCAGGAAGTCCTCCAGGTTGAACTCGCCCTTGACCAGCTTGCGGCTCATGCGCTCCGCATCCGCCTTGTCGACGTTCTCCCCGGCCTTCTCGATGAGCGTGAGCATGTCGCCCATGCCGAGGATGCGCGTGGCCAGCCGGTCAGGATGGAACGGCTCCAGCCCGTCCAGCTTCTCGCCCGTCGCCAGGTACTTGATCGGAACGCCCGTCACCTCGCGCATGGAGATGGCTGCACCCCCGCGCGCGTCGCCGTCCACCTTCGTCAGGATCAGGCCGGTGACGTTCACTCGCTCGTGGAAGCCCTTGGCGACGTTGACGGCTTCCTGGCCGGTCATGGCGTCGGCAATCAGCAGGATCTCCTGCGGTTTCGCCAGCGCCTTGATCTGCTCCAGCTCGCGCATCATCTCTTCGCTGATCTGCAGGCGGCCTGCCGTATCGAGGATGATGATGTCGAACGCGCCCTCGCGGCCGCGCTGCAGCGCGTGGCGCACGATCTCCGGCGGCGGGACCTTCGTCCCTTCGCTGTGGACGGGCGTGTCGATCTGCTTGCCGAGCACTTCGAGCTGGGTCACGGCCGCGGGCCGGTAGGTGTCTGCCGCGACGAGCAGCGTGCGCTTGTTCTGGTTCTTGCGCAGCGACAGCGCCAGCTTGGCCGCGGTGGTCGTCTTACCGGAACCCTGGAGGCCGACGAGCATGATCACGTGCGGTCCGGTGCCGGACAGGTCCAGCCGTGCGGGTTCACCGAGCGTCTGGAGCAGCTCGTCGTGCACGATCTTCACGACCTGCTGGGCCGGCGTCAAGCTCTGCATGACCTCGGCGCCGATCGCCCGCTCGCGCACGCGCGCAACAAGCTGCTTGACGACCCTGAAGTTCACGTCGGCCTCGAGCAGGGCCAGCCGCACCTCGCGCAGCGCGGTGTCGACGTCCTGCTCGGTCAACCGCCCGTGGGCCGCCAGCTTATCGAAAACGGCGTTGAGTTTGCTCTGTAGGCTCTCGAACATCGTGACAACCCCAGGTTTAGTATCGTTCCTGGAATTGCTGGGGCTCGGTCGGTGTCCGGCCCCAGCAATTCCAGGATAGACGCTAAACACACGCGGCTGGGCCGGCGCGCTGGCCGGCCCAGAGAGAATCCCGATTAATGCACGATGATTTTACGCGTGATTGCTTATTTAGTCAAGTCTGTGCTATAATTCCTGCACATGCAACGCCTTCACCGGGGAGGAGCCGCCTGATGATTCACAAGGAAGAACTGGCCGACGGGGAAAACGTCCGCGTGACCTTCGAGATGCCCTCGGGAGTCTGGGCCGAGCGGGTCACGCTGGTCGGTGATTTCAACGACTGGAACACGACCCAACACGAGATGCACCAGTCGCGCAGTGATGGCAACTGGCGCATCACCTTGATCCTCCCCAAAGGCCGTGAATTCCAGTTTCGCTATCTCATCAACGGCCGCGACTGGCACAACGACTGGCACGCGGACCGGTACGTTCCGAATAAGTTCGGGACCGACAACTCGGTCGTCGCCACCTGACGCACGGCTTACGGGACGAGCACCAGCGGCACCGGCACAAACACCAGCGCGAACACGACGACCATCAGCGCGGCCAGCATCCGTTGGCCGCCGGTCAGTTCGGTGATTTCATCGAGCGGCATGTCCTGCATCCGCCCGAAGACGAACACCAGCGCCAGCCACAGCACCCACCCGCTCCACACGAACGACAATCCCACCAGCGCAGCCAGGACCGCCCATGTGACCCGCCGCGCGCCCCGCGGCCCGAGCAGCGCGTAGACGATGTGTCCGCCGTCGAGCTGGCCCGCAGGAATCAGGTTGAGCGCGGTAACCAGCAGCCCGGCCCAGCCTGCAAAGGCCACCGGATGAATCCAGACATCCTCCCCGCCACCGGGCAGGAAGCGCCCAAACATCAGCACCTTCAGCCCGGCGTACAGCAGCGAATTGCCCTCCATCTGGTAGCCGCCCGCGGGCAGCGGCAGGACCTTGCTCAGGCTCAGGCCCAGGATGAGGATCGGGATTGCGACGGCCAACCCTGCCAGCGGCCCGGCCGCGCCGATGGCCAGCAGGTGACGCCGGTTGCGCGGGGGCACGCTCATGGTGATGAATGCGCCGAGCGTGCCGAATGGGCCGAGGGGCATGGGGATGAAGTAGGGCAGGCTCGTCGGGCTGCCCAGCCGCCGCGCGATCAGGTAGTGCCCGAACTCGTGCGCGGTCAGGATCGCCAGCATGCTCAACGCGAAGGGCCAGCCGTCGAGCAGGTTCAGTGTCTCAAAGGTCGCATTCTCCACCATCTGCGCGCCCACAAACAGGCACGATAGGACGGTGAGGGCGAACATCAGCAGCGCGACCGCGGGCCGCGCCTGCGAAGGCCGGAATGTGACCGGCAGCGCCAGCAGTTCTTCGCCCGGCCCGTCCGTCCGGCGGCGCAGCAGCGGCGTGCGACCCAGCGGCCGCAGCCGTTCCGCCAGCCGCTGCCAGGCCTCGTCTGCCGGAACCAGCAGTCGCCCGCGCAGCCGCACAGCATGCGCGGGGCCGACGCCGTCAGTCACATCTTCGATCAGCATCACGTCGCCGGCCGCAGCCGCGATGGCTGCGACCGGCGCAGGGTCGGTGGTTGGGGGTGTGGTGGTCAAGTGTGTGTTCTCGATATCTGTTGTCACGCTGGAAGTGGAGTCGAGGCTTGAGCCGGATTGGTCGTGTATGCACGCAGCCAACCTAACCAGCCAAAGCCTCGACTCCATGTGTTGCTCGATTTTTCGTGTGCTCCGCGTCTTTCGCGGTTGCTAATTTTCTGTGTCCTCGCGGATGACAATCGCCGGGCCCTGCTCGGCAGGCTGGCCGGTGATGGTCTGGAGCGGTTCCTCAGATGCACACTTGCGTTCTTCGCCTGCGAGCGCGGCCTTGACCGCGCTGGCATCCACCGTCTCGCAGCGGAGCAGTTCGCGTGTCAGCATCTCCAGTGCGGGACGATGCTCGGTCAGCAGATGCTGCGCCCGGTCATATTGCTCGGTGATGATGCGCTTGATCTCCCGGTCGATCAGCTCGCGGGTCTCCGGGCTGAGGCCGGCATTGTCGTCGATGGCGCCGCCCAGGTACTGCATCTGCTGGCCGGCGTAGCGCACCGACCCGAGCGTCTCGCTCATGCCGAACTCCGTGACCATCCGCCGCGCCAGCTCGGTCGCGCGCGTGATGTCGTCGCTTGCGCCCGTGCTGATTTCGTTGAAGATGACCTTCTCCGCCGCGCGGCCGCCGAGCATGACTGCGATGCGGTCCTCCAGCTCGGCCTTGCGCAGCAGGTAGCGGTCCTCTTCCGGCATCTGCAGCGTATAGCCCAGCGCACCGCGGCTGCGCGGGACGATGCTGATCTTGCTGACCGGGTCCGAGTGTGGCGTCAGCGCGGCGACCAGGGCATGGCCCGCCTCGTGATACGCCACCGCGGTCTTGACCTCCTCGTTCAGCATCTTGGTTCGCTGTTCCAGCCCGGCCACCACGCGCTCGATGGCCCGCTCGAAGTCCAGGATGGTGACGGCATCCGCACGGCGTCGCGCGGCCAGCAGGGCCGCCTCGTTCATGATGTTCGCGAGGTCCGCACCGCTGAACCCCGGCGTCATGCGCGCGGCCCGTTCGATGTCGAAGTCGGGCGCCAGTTTGATGTTTTTGCTGTGGATACGCAGGATCTGCTGGCGGCCGGTCACGTCGGGGTTGCCGACCTGAATCTGCCGGTCGAAGCGGCCCGCGCGTAACAGCGCCTGGTCCAGGATTTCGGGCCGGTTGGTCGCGGCCATGATGATGACCGGCCGCTCGCTGTTGGTCTTGAAGCCGTCGATCTCTGCGAGGAGCTGGTTCAGGGTCTGCTCGCGCTCGTCGTTCCCGCCGATGCGCACGGTGCCTGAGCGGCTCTGGCCGATGGCGTCGATTTCGTCGATGAACACGATGGCCGGGGCCGCCTTGCGCGCCTGCTCGAACAGGTCACGCACGCGCGCCGCGCCCACGCCCACGAACATCTCCACGAACTCGGACCCGCTGGTCTCGAAGAACGAGACGCCGGCCTCGCCTGCCGTCGCCTTTGCCAGCAGGGTCTTGCCTGTGCCGGGCGGCCCCACCAGGAGCACGCCCTTCGGAATCCGCCCGCCCAGGCTGGCGAACTGCTCAGGGTACTTGAGGAACTGGATGATTTCTTGCAGCTCGGCAATCGCCTCGTCCGCGCCGCCCACATCCTTGAAGGTGACGCCGACCTCCTCGGCCTTGACCTCGGTGGCCTTGCTCTTGCCGACCCCAAAGACGCCGCCCATGCCGCCGCCGCCCATCATGGCCCCCCGCGCGCGGGATAGAAAATACCAGAAGACGGCCAGCAGCCCCAGAGGCAGAATCCACGACAGGAGCAGTGCGCCTGCAGGGCTGGCGGGCCGCTCGAAGCGATATTCGACGCCCGCGGCCTCCAGGTCCGCAACGAGGTTCGGGTCCCCGCCTGTTGCAATCACGGTGTCATAGCGAATTGTGCCTGGTGTTGTGCCGGCGACAGACCGGATCGGCTGGTCGGTCGTTGGGGTGACCGGAACGGTGGCCGCAGGTTCCGTCCCTTCGGCGGTCTCTGCCGGTGCATTCGGGTCCTTCATGTCGCCCATGATGTCGTTGGCGCCGATGACCGCGGTGACGATCTGGCCGTCTGCCAGCTTGGCGCGGAACTCGCTGTAGGGAATTTCCACTGCCTGATACAGCGTCGGACCGAGCACGAACTGCTGGAAGAGCCACAGCACGATGAAGCCGACGATGACGTAGGTGATGCCGGTGCGGACCATCCGCTGCATCTGCTCCTGGCGCTGCTTGTCATCGTCCGGGTCCGGCCGGGGCATTCCCCCCTTGACCGGGCCGCCTTTGTTCTGCCCGCCGGCCTGCGGCGCATTCTTGCTCGACCCATTTCGATTGGTCCCGCTCTTGAGCGGCTCGTTATGAATGGCTTCGCCCTTGGTTGGCTCTGCCTGCTGGCTGTTCTCCATGGCATTTCCCTTTCGCTTACACGCCTGTTACATTGCTCTCGGCATATGGCCGTATCATAAACGGTTTTTTCGTGAATTGCCAGTGATGTAAAACACAGAGTATACCTCAAACAGATTGTCAACCGTCGGGCGCTGTGATAGACTCCGGTGCAGCCCACTGTGAAATGAGCGTCTATGCCTGAAATCCCGATCCGTCAGAATGGCCTGGTCTTCTATCGCACCCGTCCGGCCCGCATCAGCGAAACCGGCGAAAAGCTCGTGTTGGAGCTGGAGGGCGGGGAGGTTGCCCGCGTCCGCCCGAAGGACGTGGTGCCGCTGCACCCGGGCCCGCTGCGCAGCCTGGCGGAGCTGCGCGAGCCGGTCGGCGCAGACCTGGCGACCGCCTGGGAGATCCTGAGCGGCGGGGAGACCTCTCTGCCGGAGCTGGCCGAGCTGGCGTACGGCGAGTACAGCCCCGCATCTGCCTGGGCCGCCTGGCAGCAGGTGCTCGACGGCCTTTACTTCCGCGGCACGCCGGAGCACATCACGGTCACTTCGGCGGAGGAAGCCGCCCGCATCGAGGCCGGCCGCGCCGCTGAGGCCGCCGAGAAGGCCGCGTGGGATGCTTTCGTGGGCCGGGCCCGTGCGGGACATGTCGAACCCGAAGATCGCCGCTATCTGCGCGAGGTGGAGGACCTGGCGCTGGGCCGCATCGAGCGCAGCCGGGTCATGCGCGCGCTGGGGCGCGAGGAGACGCCGGAGAACGCCCACGCCACACTCCTGGAGTTCGGCGCGTGGGATTTGAAGGTCAATCCGTACCCTGTCCGGCTGGGGCTTAACCTGCATGCCCCCGACCTGCCGCTGCCTGCGGCCTGGGCCGAGCCCGATTTCTTCTGCGGGGACGGGACCCGCCGCGACCTGACCCATCTGCCTGCGTATGCCATCGACGACGCGACGACCGAGACGCCCGATGATGCCCTGAGCTTCGAGCCGCTGGAGACGGGCGGCCGCGTGTGGGTGCATGTGGCCGACCCGGCTGCGCTGGTGACGCCTGATAGTCCGCTCGATCTGGACGGCCGCGGCCGCGGAGTGACGCTCCACCTGCCGGAGACGGTGGTGCCGATGCTGCCCGCCGCGACCACGCCGCTGCTGGGCCTGGGACTGGCGGACGTGTCGCCCGCGCTGTCGTTTGCCCTGGATATCGATCCGGAGGGTCATCCGCTATCCCTTCAGATCCTGCCCAGCCTCGTGCGCGTAACACGGCTGACCTATGAGGAAGCAGATATGCGGCTGGCGGAGGAGCCATTCGCATCGCTGTGGCGCCTGGCGCAGGCTTACGAGGCCGCGCGTCGCGCCAATGGCGCGGTTAGCATCGACCTGCCCGAAGCGAGCGTGCGCGTGCGCGGTGGGGAGGTGAGCATTAGCCCGGTGCTGCCCCTCGCGAGCCGGCATATGGTCGAGAACGCGATGATCATGACCGGCGAGGCGGTCGCGCGCTACGCGGCGGAGCACGCGATCCCGCTGCCCTACGCCACGCAGGACCCGCCGGACAATGGCTCGGCCGGCGCCGCGCCGCTCGGGCCTGAGGCCGCCCTGTCGGAGATGTTTGCGCTTCGCCGGACGATGAAGCGCAGCCAGTATCGCAGCACGCCCGCGCCGCATTTCGGGCTGGGGCTGCCCGCGTACGTGCAAGCGACCAGCCCCCTGCGCCGCTATCTCGACCTCGTCACGCACCAGCAGTTGCGCGCCCACCTGGCGGGCATGCCATTGCTGACGGCAGCCGATATTATCGAGCGCATCGGTGAGGTGGAACCGGCCATCGCCGCGGCACGGCAGGCTGAGAACCTGTCCAACCGTCACTGGACACTCGTCTATCTTCAGCAACATCCTGGCTGGCAAGGGGAGGCGGTGCTGCTCGATCGCCGCGGGCAGAGCGGCATCTGCGTCATTCCCGAGCTCGCGTTGGAGACGCAGGTCTACCTGCCTCCTGATCTGCCGCTCGACAGTCGCGTCACGCTCAGCCTGCGCTCTGTGGACCTGCCGCGGCAGGACGCGCGCTTCCGGGTGGCGTGAAGGCGCGGTTTGGACTGCCGAGCACCGCTCGGCCCCGCAGGTCTATACACAGTCCAATGTGAAAACCAGAGGCGATTCTGGACAGGATTGACAGGAGGATTTACAGGAGTAATCCCGTCAATCCTGTCTCAGTTCTGACCGCGGTACTCACTCTGGAATCGGTTTAGTTCTGATATCAGCTTTGCTGTCGTTTACTTGTCACCTATCTGGGTGGGTCCGCGTCATATTCCATCCCACTGGAGAGCGCGATAATGTAATCAGCATGAACGCGTCATCACTGGAGGGTGCTATGGCCAGGTATGTGCCCGAAAACTCGCTGGGGCCGGTCTCCGACCGGGCCCCCGGCACGGTCAGAGACCGGCCGGAGCAGAATTTACGGATGGGCTCCAAACGATGGATCAGCGTACTCATCCTGCTGGGCCTGCTGGCCGGTGTCGCAGCGCCGCTCGGTGTCATCGCGGCCGGCAAGAGCTATACGGCTGAACGGTTCGACGTCGAGTGGAACCTGCTCGCCGACGGCGTGCTGGATGTCACCGAGACCGTCGAGTTTCGCTTCGAGGGCGGTCCCTTCACCTATGTGTACCGTGAGCTGCCCGAGGATTATTCCGATGGCATCTCCAACATCCAGGTCAGTCTTGACGGCCAGCCCCTGCCGCAGGGCGAGGGCGCAGGCCAGTTTGAAGTTTCCGGCAGCGATCCGGTCAAGATTACCTGGCACCTGCCTCCTACCTCGGATGCAACGCATGTCTTCCAACTGAAATACTGGGTCGCGGGCGTAGTGCGGCAGGAGGCGGATGCAGACCTGTTCCTCTGGAATGCATTGCCCACCGATTACGAGTATCGCATCGCGAGCAGCACGGTCCGCCTGACCTATCTCCCCGGTGCGCAGCCCAGCGGCCCCGTCGAGGTGCGCCGCGGCCGCGCCGAGGTGACGGAAGCGGACGGCCAGATTGTCTTCACCACCTCCAATCTGGAGCCTGACACGCCGCTGACCGTAGCGGTCCCGTTCGCCGCGGGCAGCCTCATCTCGACTGCGCCTATCTGGCAGGCGCGCGCACAGGCAGCCCGCGCCGCCATGCCGGGCGTCCTGGGCGCCACCCTGGCCGTGCTGGCAGCTGGACTTGCCGCCCTGTATGCCCTCTGGGCACGCGGCCGCCGCGGCGTGAGTCTGCCCGATGTACCGCTGCGGGCCTCGACGCTGCCGGGTAACCTGCCGCCCGCGCTGGCCGGCACCTTGACGGCCTCTGCAAGCAAGCCCACGGCGAACCATGCACTTGCGACGCTGTTCAGCCTGGCACAGCGCGGGGTGCTGAGCATCGAGGAATCGCCGGAGAAGACCTGGTACCGGCCCCGTAATTTCGTGGTCCGCCTGGTCGACCCCGACGCGACCGACCTCCGGCAGCACGAGGCGGCGCTGCTCGACCTCATGTACAGCACGAAGTCTGGTCGCAGCGAAACCGTCAAGCTGTCGGAACTGGGCCAGCGCCTGGGCAGCAAGTTCAGCCGCTTCTCCGACCCGCTGCTCGCGGAGCTTGAGGATGCCCGCCTGCTGGACCCGGCGCGGCGCGCGCTCAGCCAGCGGTTCATGGTGATCGGTGTCGCGCTCCTGGTTGCCATCCTGCCGCTATTGGCGCTGGCCATCCTCCTGCTGGATCGCTTCGGGCCTTACGGATTCCTGGTGGCTGCGGCGGTGTTCGTGCTCAGCATGGCCGCCTTCATCCTCTCCGGTACGTATTCGCCGCTCTCGGACGAGGGCGCGCGCGAGGCAGTGCGCTGGCAGGGCTTTGCGAACTACCTGAAGGATGTGACCAAAGGCCGTGAGCTTGCCTGGGACGTGCGCCTGTTCGACCGCTACCTGCCCTATGCCGCCGCGGTCGGGCTGGCCGGGGGCTGGGCCAAGGCCTTCCAGAAGCGGGGCGGCGCGGAGATTCCGGGCTGGTTCCACGCGTTGACCAGCGCGCCCGATGGCAGCATGGGCGCGTTCGTGGCGATGATGTCTGCGGCAAACTCGACCGGTTCCTCCGGTGCGGGCGGCGCAGGTGCAGGCGGCGCGGGCGGCGGCGGCGGCAGCGGCGCAGGGTAATGGACGCGACAACGGGCGGCCGTGCGACTGCCCTGGTGCCGCATGACCGCCCGTTATCTTGCAGGCCGGCGCACTCGCCGGCCTTTCACTTCCTCAAGAGCAAGGCCACAATCCCTTCGAAGAGCGCCTCCAGGCGCGCACGCCAGGACGGCTGCGCCAGCGTCGTCTGACTGATGATGATGCTCGTCCCATTGCTGTCGCCGTCGGGGTCATGGTTGGCTGTGGCATCGTAGGGCAAGGTCGCGTGCGTGATCTTGGTGACTGTAAATGTCACTTTGGTGAGCGACAGTGGCAGCTTGGTGGCAGTCACCGTGCATGTGCCTGCCGGGCCGGTCTTGCAGGTACGGATGACACCGGGCGCATTGCTGAACTCACCCGAGACCGTGGCGCTCCCCACCGGCTGGTGCGTTTGGTTGTGCACCAGGACCGTGACGTTGGCCTGCCAGTCTTTCTTGCCCACAACGACTGTCGCATCCAGATCGCCAATGTGAACGGCGCTGACGGGCGTTGCCGTTGCGGTCGGGGTGGCGGTCGCAGTTGATGTCGCGGTTGCTGTGGCCGTAGCCGTCGCGGTTTCTGTCGGGGTTGCCGTCGAAGTTGCGGTGGCCGTAGCCGTTGCGGTCTCCGTGGGTATCGGTGTTTCGGTCGGAGTCAAGGTGATTGTCGGCGTCTCGGTATGTGTCGGGACCGGCGTTTCGGTAGGTGTCAGTGTTACGGTCGGCGTCTCAGTAGGTGTGCCGGTTTCCGTTGCGGTGGCGGTGGCCGTCGGCGTCAGCGTCTCCGTCGGAGTGTTTGTCATGGTCGGCGTGGAAGTCGGGGTGCCGGTCTCCGTCGGCGTGGCGGTGGCCGTCGGCGTGGAAGTTGTCGTCGGCGACGCCGTCGGCGTGGACGTTACGGTCGGGACCGGCGTGTAAGTTGCCGTAGGTGACGCCGTGGGTGTGGCGGGGGCAACACACGGCACGCGCAGCTCGCCGTGCCGCGCCGTGGAGGTGATGGGGGCTTCGGCTGTCGAGACAAAGTTTTCGACGTTGATCGTCAGCGCGGTCTTCACGTCACACGCCAGGCTCGCCGCGACGAAGTCTATCTCGAGGAATTGCCCCGTGCCGCTGAAGCCTTGCTGTGCCAGCAGGTTGGCGCGCACTGTGCCCGTGCCGGCCGGTATGAAGCAGAAACCTCCGGTGCTTTCCGGGATCAGGTCATTGCGCACGCGGCATCCGGTCGCCTGCACCACCGCCAGGTCGAAGCGAAATGTGATGCTGGCGGCCCCGAGGCTGGTCACTCCCTCGATCCACACCGGCACCGTCTGCGTGGTCCCCCGTCCGAAGATGTAGAGCCCGCTGCCCTCCGGCGGGCCGATGAGGATGCGGGGCGCCGCAATCGGAGAGCCGATGAGCACCGAGTTATCATTGGCCTGCCAGGTACGCGGCTCGCCAAGTGGTCCGGTGATGGCATCCAGGTTCAGGTCCAACGGGCTGGATTTCCCCGCGCCCGCGCTGGAAGTCGCCTCGAAGGTCAGGGTGAAAGGTGTCACGGTGCCGGACAGCCCCTCGGCTGAGACCAGGTTGAAGCGCACGAGGCCGGCTGGGAGATCGTGCTGGGCGTTGCAGTAGCCCATGAACGCCAGGTCTGCGGACGCCCGCAGGCAGCGCGTCGGCCGCAGCACAGAGGGGTCGTAATGCACCGTGCCGCTCAGGCTGCCGATGGCTTTGTCCGGCGCAATCCCGCTCAAGGTGATTGGCAGATTGAGGCTGGCGCCTGCGGGCAGCGAATATCCTCCGGCAGGCGCGCCTGCAAACCCCAGGAGCACTTCTGTGCCGCCTTCGATTTCGCCAAATAACTGAATTTGCCCGCCCATCGTGCTGTAAGGTATCAACTCGCCGGCGAGGTTCGCGAAGTTGAAGACTTCGAACTGGAGCGCTGAGTAAAGGCCGCCATGCGCCTCCGGGTGGCGGCGGAAGGTCAGCATCGCGATGTCGGTCGTAGCGGCCAGAGGCTCGCTGGCGAGCACCGTTAGACGCACGAGGCCCGGCTCACCCGTCGCGTTGCAGACAGCGTTGGAAAGTCCGGCCGCAAACTGGCAGGTCTCGACCAGCACCACGTTCTGGTCGTAGCGGACGCCCCAGCTCCCTGCTGCCAGCTCCGTGCCTCTATCCAGGAAGACATGCACACTCACGCGCGCATCGCCGTAAAGGTTCTGTGTGGCCGGCTCAAGGCGGAGAAGCGGGAGCGCGGGGCCCGGATCCGACAGCACGTCGATGGACTGGTTGATGATGCGCACCGGTATCGGCACGCCGGACGGCGTGTTGAATGCCTCGATGGTCAGGTTCAGGGGGCTGCTGCCGCTGCCCGCAGCCGTGAAGTCCACCTCGAACGCCACCAGCGATCCGGAGATGCCGGCAGCCGAAAGCAGGTTGGCAGCCACGTGGTCGTCGTGGAGCGCGCAGGTGCCGAACGCGCTGCCATCGTTTGTCGTAATGGGTCGGCAGGCGAGCGGGCGCACGACGGCCGGGTTGAAGGCCAGCGAGAACGTGGCCGAGCCGAGGCCCGTGACGCCGGTGACCCAGATGGGCACCGTCGTGGTCAGCCCGCGGGTGACTTCGAAGGACTTTGATTGCTCTGGTGGACCCACATACACGACGGTGCCCGTGGCAACTGGCTTCAGGACCCGGATCGTGCTGCCGAGGGCCTGGGAGGTCATGGTGTTACCCTGCGAGTCGGCTATGTTTTCGATCAGCGGCGTCACCGGATTGGACTGGTTTAGCTTGGGGCTTGTGGCCGTCTCGAAGGTGACATCGAACAGGGTTGCATCCCCCATGATTCCAGTGCCGGCCAGGACATTGAACCGGATGAGGCCGTTCGTCGTGTCATAGGTTGCATTGCAGTAGCCGCCCGGTCCGCCGGGCCGCGCAACACAGGCCGTCGGGCGCAGCTCGGTAGGGTTGTAGCGGATCAATGCGGAAATGGCTGAAAGCGGCAGCGCGCCGGTGACATTGATTCCGATGGGCAGGCTGATGCTGCTGCCCTGGACAAGTTGATATGTATACGGCGCCGCGCCTACCGTCAAGGTGACCTGATAGGTCGTGTCAAGCTCGACGGTGGGCCGCGCCGCAGCGGAGGGGGCAATCAGGAGGAGCACGGCGACCAGCGCGGTGAGGAGCGCGATGATGGGTGCGATGCCGGGCATGCCGGTCAGCGTGCTGCCTCTCCGGTTCATGTTCTCTTGTGGTGCGGCAGGCATTGTCATCGTGCTCCCCCTGTTACAGCGCATCTGCTATTCCGACTCGACCGCCGGCGGCTCCGTCGGCTCAGGTTCACTGGCCGGAGTCTCCGTCGTCGGCAAAGTTTCGGGTTCGGTCATCGACTCGTCCACCGGCGCAGCCGGTGCGGGTTCGACGATCGGTTCCGGCGCCAGCGGAGGCAGCATGTTCTCCGGGATGAACTCGGGCACGCTCGTGGGCTCCGGTGAAGCTAACGACCCGGTGACGATGAGCGGGAGGTAGATGGGCTTCGGTGTCGCCGGCTCGTCATCACCTGGCACGGTGAGCTCGGGCCGCAGGGCGTTCAGGTCCACGTCGAAGGCGGCCTCCACGGCCAGTTCGGCCAGCGGGACGCCCTGTGAGAGTTGCTCTGCAAACGCTGCGTCCAACACCTGGAAGCGTACTTCGGCCAGCGGAGCCGCTTCTACGATACCGCCGGTTGTGATGCCGGTGTATCGGACCGTGTTCTCCGCATAGTCCGGGTTGCACGCTGCCAGATCAAGTCGACCGGCTGGGTTGTCGCTGCAGCTCACGACTGCGACACGGGTCGGGTCGTAGGCCAGATTGAGGACCATCGCTCCTAGCGGTGCATACGGTGACTCCGCCACCACGCGCACCAGCCACTCGTTGCCGTCAGGCTGCTGTTCGAGCCGGAAGAAAGCCGGTTGTGCAGCGTCCAGCGCCGGGTCAGCCACGGCTGCCGCAGGCCCGGCCGCGGGACAACTTGCCAGCGCGACGTCGCACATCAGGATGCGGAGCGCATCTGTCGAGTTGCAGCGGCCATCCTGCGTGACATCGCACAGCGGCAGATACACGGTGCCCGGTCCGGGCGGCCATGTAGTCACGCCGAGCGTCAGCCCGACATCATACTTCAGCACCAGCAGGGCATCCGCAGAGTCGCGGCGGCCGCTCACGTTCACGTCGCCCAGCGGGTAGCTGCCGGGGCCGCTGACATCCACCGTCACGACATAACGGCTGCCGGTGTCGTCGATCCGATAGGCCTGGTAACTGACGCCGTTCGCGTCGCGCAGCACCGCGGGCACACCGTTCACAGTGAAGCTGATCGTTTCTGCAAGGCGGGCTGTGTCAATCGCTGTGGGGGTGACGCCCGGGTCGTAATAGCTGAGCGGCACTGCCAGCGCGTAGTTGTAGCCTGTGCCCGTGATGGGCGCGATCTCGGTCGTAACCACCCCGCCCCTCGGCAGAATGGCCGTCAGCGTCCCGTTTTCCATGGCCGCGCCATCGCGCAGCGCCACGCCGTAGAACAGTGCATCCGGCTGGGGCATGGCTGCCGGATCCGCAGTCGCAGGCGTAGCCGCAAGCGTAGCGACGCTCGCTGTCTCCTCCGGGGACAGGTCTTGCATCTGTCCGAGACCCTGCTCTGCGACTTCCGCGTCTGCTGCCGCGGCCGTGCCTGCATACGCATAGGTCTGGAAGTAGATGTAGATGTCGTCCACGTCCTGCAGGAAGCGGTCAATGCCCTTGTCGGGATCGGACAGCAGCGTGGCGCCGGGGATGACCAGCACCCATTTGCTGTTCCAGACCGACCGCCCGATGAGCCGTGTGTCGGTATTCAGCTCGGTCGGCTCGAAGTCTGCGGTGTATGGGTAAGCCCGCATGTCTGCATACGGCTTGACCTTCAGGAACTGCCCTTGCAGCCCGTCGATGCTGGGAATCCACTTCGGATTCTGCATGTCGGCCCGCGTGATCGGGTAGGGGACGGGCAGGAGCTGCTCGGTCACGTTCCAGTACCGCAGCACACCTTCCGTGTTCCGTGGCCGGATGACGTCCTGGCCGCCGGGCAACAGATACACGCGCGGGGTCTGGCTCAGGCGGCTTGTGTCGTAGCCCTCGAACCAGATGCCGACGTTGGCAATCTTGGTCGCGAACTGTGTCGCGCTGTAGGCGCTGTCGCCGGGGCCCAGCGGGTTGCCGAAGTAGTTCAGCCGCCGGGTGATGGTCGAGCCGAACGGGATGACCAGCCCGGGTTCCGGCCCGACGGAGCCGTAGGGCCGCTTGGCGAGTTCAGCCACGACCGGCTCGCCGTAGATGTTGGGCGTGTAGTAGCGCGCCAGCGTCTGCCGCCAGGCGGCATCCGACTCGTCGCGCAGCCGGAATAGCTCTTGGCGCAGCGAGAACCGGTTCGCCTCGGCCTGTGGGTTGTTGAAGCCCATCTGGCCTTTCAGCACCACGAAGTTGTCACGCATCTTGCCGAGCGGCTCTGCCAGCCCGCCCGATCCGACGATCGGTTCGACATCCCAGGGGCCGGTTGTCCAGCGCAGCTCGCCCAGCGAGCGGGTCGCGACGATATCGCGCAGGAACTTGCCGCCGGCCGCCGGGTCCTCGCCCTGCAGGTTGGTCTCGTAGTCGTAGGCCGCCGCAGTCAGGTAGACGTAGGTTTGTGCCAGGTCGAACTGCTGTCGGTACTTGAGCAGCGCGTCGTTCTGGTACATCCGGTATGCCATGTCGCCGTAGCGCTGTTCAGCAATCTGCCCGGCCCACCGCTTACGCAGCCGGATCAGGTCCTGGAGCTTGCGGAAGCCGAGCTGCACCTCTGCCTTGTAGTCGTCGAATGCGCCGTAGTAGTTGTCGACGGCCAGGTACAGGCTGAGACGCAGCGTGCGTTCCTCGCGCAGCAGGCCATTCATCTCATAGCCCATCTGCTTGAGTTCCATATCGGCGTCCTCGTCGAACATGCCGATGGCCGCCGCGGTCTCGATCGCTTGCTTGCTCCCTTCGATGATGCTCTTCGTCAGCGAGAGCTGGCTCTCCAGCGTGTCCATCGCGTCCTTAAACGCGAAGCCCGCCATCATGGCGGTAAGGCGTGCCATGAACCCCATATCGTTGTCGATGCCGACCACAAAAGGCTGGCCCATGGCTGTCGCCCAGCTCTTGTCGTAGATGCTGGTCTTGATGATGTCGTAGATGTCCTTCCCTATCTCGATGCCGTGGACGGTCTCGTCGAGCGCCAGGAGGGTGGCCTTGGTCGCGGCATCCAGAGAGTTCTTCGTCCGCAGGTACTCGGCCTTGTCCTTCATGGCCTCGTAGTGTTGTTCGAGGGCTTCGACATGGTTGTTGTAGGCCACGGCCGCAGTCTCGTATTCGGTCTTTGCGTCGTAGACCCCCCACATCTTGCGCTGGATCTCGCCCCAGGCCTTACGCGCGCTGTCGTCGGGCCACGATAACGGCTTGTACCGGCCGAAGCCGGCATCCAGGCCGATGCCCACGGTATAGTCGAGCACGAGGTTCTCCGTGGGCATGACCGACTGGCAGACGTCCTCGACTTTGAACGGCTGGCCGTAGACGTAGCCGGTCAGGGTTGTCACGTAGTTGCCCAGGCACTCCATCGGCGCGAACTCGAGGACGTACGAGGCCGTCTCGGTCGGGCACTCTCCGGCTGCAAGCTCCTGCTCGCTGCACCGCATCTCGGAGTCCGTGATCTCGGTGCGGTCGATGAGATCGTAGTTGTAGATGTCCGGCCCGTCATAGCCGGTCGGGTAGGTCCCGTTCACGCCGATGTCGGCATCATAGGGGTAGCCGAAGATCTCGATCAGCTCGTTGACGCGTGCCCGGTCCTCGTCCATGATGCTCAGCGAGAAGTCGCGCAACTGGTCCTGCGCCTGCCGCTGCTGGAGTTTCACCTCGTTCGCATAGTCATACAGCTTCAGTGCATTGCTCAGGCTGCTCAACGAGCGCTGGTAGACCTGCTCGAAGTGGGTCAGCCCTTCCGTGGTGGGCGTTGTCTTGGTCAGCGCCGGGTCCAGGTCGAACAGCACGGCATCGCCCGTCAGGCCGAGCGGGTTCGCCAGGTTATCCGCGTTGTCGAGCTTGGCCTCGATGGCTGCGTATTGGTTGGCAATCTCGCTGATATCCATGACGGTCGTGCGGTCGATCTTCCGGAGGTCGGTGTAGCGGTCGTCCACGGGCGGGATGATCGCATTCGCAACGACCCAGTCGAAGTAGGCGCCCTGGCCTGCGCGTTCGGCCCAGTCCGCCACGCCCCAGGCACGCGCTGTATTGTCGGATGGGTCGATCTGCGTGTCGACGTACTCCTGGCTCGACGGGTCCGCATAGTATTTGCGGTACGTGAGGTCGACGATTTCCGCACCCATGCGGGCCTTCTCCGCCGCCGCGGTGGCAAAGCGCCGCTCGTCGTAGTAATCCACTACGACCGGCGCGCCGGCCACGCTGATGGGCTCTGCGCGCGGCACCCAGGTGTAGTTCTGGTGCCGCAGCAGCTCATAGTACTTGGTCAGGGCGGTCAGGAACTGGCCCCAGGCATCGCCGTGGCCCTGCGGATACATGATGGCCGCATCGGCCTCGTTGACGAAGCCGTCCTGGTTGATGTCCTTGATGTTGTAGTTCATCACGTAGGCAACTTCACCGTCGCCGTTCGTGAAGTTCCAGGTCAGCCGGTTGTAGGTGGGCGCCGCGGCGACCCCGCCCAGCGTCTCATCGCGGCCGCGCAGCAGGGCCAGCTCCTCGTCGATCAGGCCGAACTGGTCGGCCCGGAACTGATTCGCGAAGGCAAACACTGCTGGCGCCCGGACTCCGAGGCTGCTGTTCGTGCCCAGCCCGACGGTCGGGTCGAGCGCATCCATGTATGCATCGTTTGCCAGCAGCATGTAGAGGCTGGCGATGCGCGAGGTCACGTTGAGCAGTGCGGCATTGGCCCCCTGGTCGTTGACGCCCGCGTCAATCGAGAGGTCGCGTCCCCGGTCGAGCACCGTCTGGTAAGCTTCGATGAGTCCCATGTTGTTCAGGGTCTCAGGGTCGTTCGTCATGGCTACCGGCCCCTCATACCGCGGGCCGGCCTGCCGGATCATATCCACCGTGGTGTTGGTCGGCGCGCTCACGAAGTCGTCCACGCGGGTGTCGAACGGATTCAGCGCGTTCGTCACCCGCTTGATCCAGCCTTCGGCCAGTTGCGCCCGCAGTTCGGAAGGCTTCGCGGATGGATCGCCGGCGAACGCACTGTAGGTGTACTGGTTGCCGCAGACCGGGCAGGTCTTGTTCTTGTAGCGCACGATGACCCAGTTGTCTCGCAGCGTGGTCGGGTTCGCACCCTCGATGGTGATCTGCGGGCCAAGCGCCGTGCTGCCTTTCTCCGGCGTGGTCCACGATTGCCAGGGGTAGCTGGGCGGCGCAAGGCCGGGTGATACTGCCGTGTCATCGACCGCAGCGATCCACCATTCGAACTCGAAGTTGTCGGGCCGGCCGCCGAAGTCACCGGTGTGGCGGATGGTCAGCTTCTCATCGAACAGGTTGTCCGACTTGATGACCAGCAGGTTGCCGCGATAGGGGCTTTCCTCGCCCGCAGTGTTCCTGGCGCACTCCACCTTGATGACCTGGAGGGACACCGGCAGCCCGCCCAGCGAAGAATCGTTGTTATAGGCCAGGGTGATGTAGCCCGTGCCCGCGGCGTTGCCCGCGGTCAGCGCCTTGCCCTTGCCGAGCCCCTCGAAGGGTTCGGGGATGCCATCGGGCGTGTCCGTCACGCCGTCCACCTGCTCACCCTCGGCATAAGCCTCACCGATCTCGTTCAGCAGGTCAAGGGACGGCGTATCCTGCACTGCAATGAGCAGGGCATGATCGGGTTCGCCGTCGCGGAAGTAGGTGGGGTAGTCCGGGCAGTTCACCGAGAGCGCTGCAACTGGAGCGCCGATATCGACTGCCGGGACCGCGGTGCTGCCGGGCAGGTAGCCGGCGGTGTCGCGGCAGAGGTCCAGACCCCGCGGGTTCTGCGTCTTCCAGTAGAGGTTCTCGATGGTCTCCTGATAGGCGGTACACTCGTCGGTCTCGCTCGGGCAGAGGTCGAGCAGCCGCTGCTTGTCGGAATCCGACATCACGTTCAGCAGGAGCAGCGGATCGCCCTTGATGTATTCTGCGGAGGTGCCGTCGTAGTAGCCCTTGAAGACGAGCGTGCCGTTGGCTGCGTCGTCGCCGTCGATGTCGACCGCAGTGTCTCGGTAGATGATGCGGCTGCGCAGCGCGAACGGCAGCGCCAGGTTCGGGTCATCGGCATTGCCGGTCAGCGCCATGCCCCCGCCCATGAGCAGCCGTTGGGTCGTGATATCTGTCGGCAGGCCGGGCTGCCCCTCGATCCACACGGGCAGCTCCACCTGCACTTCGGCCATGGGGTCGATGAGCTGCGCGACGGAGTGGGTAACGCCGGCCGGGTCCATGGCGATTGCTTCCGCGGCATTGTCCCAGGTCGACTCTGCCAGGTCGTCGTAGATGCGGGTCACTGCTACCTGGCTGCCCACCGCTGAGACGCCGCCCTTGGCCCGCTGGAACACGGTCTCGCCGACGTTCAACAGTGCGGGCAGTTCGGGCCAGCGCACATGGTAGCTGACCGGGTACACATTCCTGGTCTGCTCCTCACCGGAGTAGTCCTCGTACGTGACTTCGGATTCCGGCGGGTAGCTGCTCAGGTTATCCAGCCACGGGACGCACTTGCCGATTCGCTCTTCCTCGGTCAGGACCTCTGCGGTCTCTCCATCGACCAGGCCCAGTTCCTCCGCATATGCATCACTCAGGTAGAAGCCGCGCTGCAGCGGGTAGAAGTACTTGACCGTCATGTCGCCGGCTGCACGGGCCCACAGCATCCCCTTCCAGTCCTTCCAGAAGGGCGTGTCCTCGGTGTTGGCCTGCGTCTCTGCGCATGGCTGGATATCCAGCAGCCCCCGCAAGGGTGTCGGCGCGTAGATCGGCAGCCCCGCGCCGAGGCCGTAAGTAAGTTCGCTGTAGTCCGGCCCCTTGGGGGCGCTGGCTGTCGTCACTGCGACACTGGCGGTGCCGCTGGTAAAGGCATCTTTCTTCTTGAAGGTCAGGTCAGCCAGCCGGGCATCGGCAGTCAAGCCGTGCTTGCTGCGCGTGACCAGGTCGAGCAGGATGTTGCCCCCGGCAGTAATGCGGCAGCCGGTCTGGGCCGTCAGGTCCTCCGGTGGCAGCAGGATGGGCGGCTCGGTCTGCGTGGGAAGGATGTGCACGTCGATCGCCGCCGAGACGATGTTGTCCAGCAGGCCGCTCGACACCTCCACGGTCACGTGGTACGGGTCGATGAAATCCGCGGTGACCGGATTGCTGTCTGCTACGCCGTAGACGTGGCTGACGACCCGGTCGTCATATTGCACCGTGCCATCGCCGAAGTTCCACCGGTACCGCAGGTCGGAGCCGGCATCGGTCGTCACGCGCAGATGCACCACATGGCCCACGAGGATGTTGTCGTCGGCGACGACTTGCGGCCGGTAAGGGCGTTCGACAAACCGGTTGAGGTTCGGCGCGCATTTCATCGGCTCCAGGTTGACCTCGTCGTAGTCGATTTCGACATAGGCCGCGTGCAGCCCTGCGCCGTTGAGCGCCTCGACCGGCACAGTCGCGGTGGTGTTGCCGCCGAACAGGGCAGTGCCAACCCGCAGGGTCAGCATGCCGGCTGTTGGTCCGCCGGGCGGGTCCACGCTCGTGAGGCCGATCGCGCCCGGAACCCTGGCATAGTCGAGGTCCGCTGCGTTCTCAGTCAGGAGCACCCGGTACACGGCTATCTGCGTCCGGTTCTCCTGCCGCGCATCGCGATACTTCAGCAGTGCGTAGGAGCGCCAGTGCGCAGTGTTCGTATTCCGGTTGAGCAGGTCGGTGCGCAGCGCGTAGAACGCGGGCTGCGGGTTGCCCAGGTTCGAGCTTGCCAACAGCGCGTGCTCATGGTTCGGGCTGTAGCCCGGCAGCTCCGGGTCGACCTGGTGATAGACCGTCGGCGCCACGAATTGTCGGGTGTTCAGCACAGCCTGGTTGGCGATTTCCGAGCCCAGCTCGCTGGCAACGACGATCTTCGGCGTCTGCGCGTCCACGGGCCAGCGGCAGTGGTAGGCCACGGCCTTGGTGGGCCAGGCCACGTTGCGGCTGTCCGTCTGGTACCAGGCGACCCGCAGGTCGTCCTCCGTCCGGGTGTCGGTTTCGCCTTCCGCAGGCGCCCGCTCCAGGACGGGGATGATCGGCCCATTGCGAATCTCCTGTACATGGGCCGGCGGGATGAGGTTGTCGACGGTGTTCTGGGCCGTCGTCAGCTCGGCCGAGGTCCCAACGCCGTCATAGGCCACCCCGTACAGGATCCAGCCGGAACGCTTCTCCGGGTCGGCATGGCCCGGCAGCGTGAAGGCCTCGTCCGCCTTGTCGTTGAATGCCGGGTAGGACAGCTCGCGACCAATCACGCAGTCGGTCTGGCTGTATCCGTCGGCCGTCACGCGGTCGCGCAGGTCGAGGATGCCGGAAGTGTTCCAATCCAGCGTCTTGATGACCAGCACTTTCAGGCTGCCGCTCGACTGCGTGCCCTTGCTGAGTTGTACGACCGAATAGGAATCGCCTTCCTCCGGATCGCCGTCTGCCGCGTGCAGCTCCGTCCGATTGAAGACGGTGCCGTCGATGATGGCGCCTGCCAGCTCCTCCACCGGCTCGTAGCCCTCATACGCGCGTGCTGTACCGGGCGCGACGTTGAAGCCATCGGTGACCTCGCTGTGGCTCAGATTGACTTTCGCGCTGCCGACGTGCAGTTGTGGCTGGTCCGGCCAGACCACGATCCCGGATTGTACCAGCCCGCCAAGCGACCAGGTGACCTTTGCAATCTCCATCGGAGAGCCACCGGCTGCCGGCCGCGTGGGGCGGATGGCGTAGTCCAGCATCGGCGCGAGGCTCCAGGCATGGTAGCCTGATGCGTCTTCCTCGTTTATCGTCCACTGAGGCAGGTTGCTTCCGCTGACGGACGGCGGCCGCGGCAGCGGCTGCCCGACCACCCAGGCCGCGAACTCGTATGCTCCGATATCGCAGCGGTACGTCTGATTCGTGCCGCGCTGCGGCAGCGGAACCCCGCGCTGGTCTGCCAGCCGGTCGCTGCGGGCTGCGACAGTGATGCTGCCGTAGCCCACCTCGGCGCTTGCGGCGTTATATACGCGATACCGGAGCGTGCCGGGCTGGTTGACCTGCATCGCGACAGCCGTCTGACCGGCGGGCACTTTCACCAGCCGTTCACTGTACTGCCCGTCCGCGAACATGACGGTGCGCGCCTCGGTGCTGGACAGCCTCACGACATCGCCCGCCCGCACGCTGAGCGTGCCGGGGCTGCCCGCAGTGATGGTGTCGAGGTTGATGCCTGCGGTGACTGCCCCACAGGCCGTGACGTCGAGGGCATCGATAGCCGGACTTTCGGGGAGCAGAGCGTGTGAATGAGTGTAGCCCGAAACGGTGCCTGCAGCGAAGTCGATGGCGTTGTTGTCCTGCAGCGGGCCGAGCAGCGGCTCCCGGATGGCATCGCCCGTCAGCAGCGCGCACAAACCATAGTCGGTGCCCGCGTCGCTGTACGCGTCCTCGTTCCCGAACAGGTTCGTGCCCTGCGGCAGCACGGTGGCCTGGCTGTCATCCGTGAAGCGCCCGCAGGGCCGCGCCGTGCCGCTGCTGTAGATGATGGAGCGGTCCACCCAGGTGCTGCTCTTGCCGGTCTGGAACAGCGACGCGCCGTCCGGCGTCGCGCTCGACGCCGATACGGTCAGGGTCAGGGTCTGCTGGAACTCGGCATCCTGGATGATCACGTCTCCCGAGAAGGGCGCCGCCGCCGAAGTGGTACAGACGAGCGGCACGGACAGGCCCAGGCCGGAGCGCGGCACCTCGATGGTTGACGGCTTACAGGAGATGCCGGCCGGCTCCGCTTGCACTTCCATGGTGTGCGCCTGGCTGTCCTGCGTCTCGAAGCGGATCTCGTCGCCGGAGATGACCGGCAGCGTCCCGGGCGTCAGGCCGTTGCTGCGCACCGAGACGACGTGTTGGATGGGCAGCCGGAGCGCCTGGTTGTATGCAATGGTGGATGCTATGACCGTGGCAGTCACCGGCGTGCCGGCTGGAGGTCCTGCATTGTAGAGCGCGCCGCCATACTGCTCGGCACGGTTGCCGGAGATGGTGGTGCGCGTGAGCGTCAGGTCGCCGGCGTTGTAGATGCCGCCGCCCCTGCCGCCGGCGCCCGTCTCGCCGGTGGCTGCGTTGGACTCGATGGTCGAACCATCGATGGCCAGCCGGCCCAGGTTGTGGACGCCGCCGCCCAGCTCACCCGTGCCGTGGCGGATGGTCAGGCCTTGCAGTTGCACGGTGACATCGCCGGTGGGTAGAACCGTGTCGCCGGTCGGCGCATAGCCTTGGACCGTCAGGGTGGTGCCGGCGAACAAATCGGCTGCGCCCAGCGCCTTCTGCTGTTGGGGAGTGCGGGATGACGCCTGCAGGATGGCGCGCAGGTCATAGCCCAGCTCGGGGCTGAGCTTGCTCACCTGGACCCCGGCATGCCGGATCGACACATCGCGATAGGCCGTGAAGCTGCCGGTATAGACGCCGGCGCGAACCTCGATGATGTCGCCCGTCATTGCTGCGTCAAGCGCGCTTTGCAGGTCACTGAAGAGCAGCGCCGCCGGGTCCTCCAGCGCCGCGGCATCGACGGTCAGCGTGCGCGGGCCGTACTCGTACGCGCCCAGGTCGCAGGCGCTGCCTGCCGGGCGGGTACGGCCGCGCTGGTCCACCTGGCCGGTGCAGTTGGGGCCGGAGTAACCCATGTTGATGGCGGGGCTGGTGGACTCGATGGCATAGCTCAGCGTTGCGCCGCCGTTGTCGCGCAGGCCCTCGAGCTGCGGGTCGCCGCCGATACTCCCGCTCATGCCACAGGTCGGCCCGGATTCCAGGTTGGTGGCGTCCGCAGTGATGCCGGCTGTGCACTGGGCGACTGTGCCGGAGGTCACAAGGATCGAGCCGCCTACCGTCGCGGTGCCGCTGTTGGCGATGCTCTGCCCGCTGGTGCTGGCGGTGTTGCCGTTGAAAGTGCTTCTCTGTACGGTCAGGGTCGCGCCGGCGGCATTGAAGATGCCGCCGCCGTCTGTGCCCACGTTTCCGGCCAGCGTGCTGTCGGCCATCGCGAGCGTGCCTGTGTTGTAGATGCCGCCGCCCCTGGCACTGGCCCGGTTGTCGTAGACTGTACTCCGGATAAGCGTCAGTGTCCCCGCGTTGTTGATGCCGCCGCCGTCGGTCGCACAGCCGTGCCGGACATGCAGGTCCTCGATCGTCACGATGGAACCGGCCGTCACGCTGACGACCGTGCCGCCGGTGCAGCCGCTGGTCGGCGGCGTTGCTGAGGCCTGGATGAAGCCCATGTGGGTGCCGGGCGTGTTCCAGTCGGGCAGCGGGCCGCGCAGCGTCACGTCCTTGTCCAGCGTGACGTTCTCGGTGATGACGCCGGAGACGACGATGATGTCGCCGTCGGCCGCGGTCTTCATGGCCTGCTCGACGGACCAGTAGCGGCAGCGGCCGCGCGGGCCACCCTCCGCCACCTTGTCGAGCGGCAGGCCGCAGACTGCCAGGATCTCCTTGCCGCGCTCCACCGAGCCGGGGTCACACCAGTTCTCGTGTGTCTCCCAACCCAGGCTGGGCCGCAGCCGTCCGCGCTGGTCCAGCGGAGTTGTGCCCAGGAGTTCCTCGCACGCGTTCACGGGGATGACGTCGAGCACGGGGTTCGTGACCGTGGCCGCGGGCAGGAAGTTCTGTGTCGGGCCGCCGTTGTAGTCGAGTTCGCCGAGTTCAATGACGGCACTGTAGAGATCGGGCCGCCCCACAGGCGCCTCACCGAGACAGGTCGTGGAGCTGATCTGGTTGAATCCGCCAGAGGCGAGGGTGCCTCCGTTGTTGGAGCAGCTTGATATGCTGTTCGGCGCATCGATAACGATGTTGGCGGACAGGGTGACCTTGCCGCCGTCCAGGCGGATGTTCTCGGCCTTCCAGTTCGCGGAGTTGTTGATCAGGGTATTGAACTGCAGGGTGGCCTCGCCGTTGATGTTATAAAGTCCGGCTCCGCCTGCGAGGTTCTCGGTGGTTGTGGCCACGTTGCCTGTCACGGTATTGTTGCGCATTATAAGCACCGGTACCGCAGTGCCGCCTTTGTTGTTGTGTACGCCGGGGGCCCTGGACGCGATGTTGTTCATGATCAGGTTGCCGGTCGCGGTGAGCGTGCCGCTGTAGTTAATCAGCCCGCCGCCCCAGCCGTTGGCATGGTTGTCTTTGATCGTGCAGTATTCCACTGTCGCGCGCACACCCTGGTTCACGAGCACGCCGGCATTGTATGCGCGCTGTCCACCGGTCATCGTCAGGTAGCGCAGCGTCACGTCGGTGTTGCTCGTGCTGATATGGACCACGCCGCCCAGGCTCTGGGCATCCAGGATCGTCGGATGCTCGACCGGGTCGGGGTCATCCCATGTCTCGTCCTCCTCGGTCGAGTAACCGCCCTCCAGGGTCAGGCTCTTGTTGATGACCAGCGTCCACGGGTCAGTGCCGGCCACACCTTTGCAGTGGCCCGCCACCTTGATGGTTGCACCCGCGGTAACCGTGTCGACCATCTGCTGCACGACGCGGGCGTTAGGGCCGGATAGCGTCGTGTCGCCTGATCTCGCGGCGCAGTTGACAGGCAGCACCTGCAGCTCATATGCGCCCGCATCGCAGAAGGTCCCGCCGCCGCCGGGCCGCGGCTGCCCGAGCTGATCGGTGATGTAGGTCACGCCGCCCACCGCGCAGAGGCCGTTATCAACGGCCACGCTATTGCTCTGCAGATGGTGCGTGCCGTCGCTTTGCAGCGCGCTCAGCCCCGGATCGGTGATGCCCTTCAGGTCCAGTTGGGCCGTGAACGCAGTCAAGTCGCCCACACCGATCACGTTGCCGCCGCCGCTCGTCAGGCCCGCCACCGCCTTGACATCGCTGCCGTAGACATCTGTCGCGGTCCTGTTCCTGGCAATGACGCTGCTGGTTGGCGTCGTGGTCCCCGCGTTGGCGTACAGCCCTGCGCCCTCGGGCGCCTGGTTTTCGGCCACCGTCGTGAGGCCCAGCGTCACCGTGCCGCCGTCCACCCGCACGCCGCCGCCCGTCGTGGTGGCCGTGTTGGTGGAGATGGTGCTGTTCCTGACCTTCAGCGTGCCGGCGCCGCTGTACATCCCCGCGCCGCTGGGCGCAGTGTTGTTTCTGATTGCCGTCGCAGTCAGGTTCAGGGTGCCGGTGCCGCCGGTGCCCGCGCCGCCGCCCGAGGTTGTGGCGTTGTTGGTGTGAATCGTGCTGCTGGTGACCGTCAAGGTGCCGCCGTAGGCATAGACGCCGCCGCCCGTGATGCTCGCAGTGTTGTTCTCAATCGTGCTGCCGGTCACGGTGGCCGTGCCCCCGGTGGTGCACACGCCGCCGCCGTACGGTGCTGTACTGTTGGAGATCGTACTGTCGTTGACGGTGGCCGTGCCGCCGGCAACGTGCAGCCCGCCCCCGTTTACTGAGGCAGTGTTATCGGACATCGTGACCGACGTCAGGTTCAGGGTGCCGGTCCCGGATACGTAAGCCCCGCCGCCAAGGGTGGACGCGCTGTTGAAGTCGTAATCGACGCCAGCCTCACCGCCGATGGTCGTGCCGGTGGCGGTCAGTGTGCCGCCGGCCACCGACAGCCCGCCGCCGGTCGTGGCTGAGTTGTGACGAACGACCGTTGCGGCATCCAGCGTCACCGTGCCGCCCGCCACATGCACCCCGCCGCCGGACGTTGTGGTATTTCCGATGAGGTTGCCGCCATTGACAGCAACGGTGCCGCCCGCGACATAGAGGCCGCCCCCAGAGCCGGAAGCGGCCGTGTTGTACCCCGTCGTGCCGCCGTTCACGGTCACCGTGCCGAGCGCAACATAGAGGCCGGCCCCGTTGGGCGCTGTGTTGGACGATGTCGAAGTGGCGCCGAGGGTCACGGAGCCGGCTGCGACATAGACACCGCCGCCGGCCGTCGTGGCCGTATTGCTCGTGATATTGCCGGCCGTAGTCGTCATCTGGCCGCCGTTGACGTAAACGCCGGCGCCCTGCGCCGCCCGGTTGCCGCCGACGGACGCACCCGCGGTTGACATCTGCAGCGTGCCCCAGGCATCGAGGTAGATGCCGCCGCCGTTGCCCGAGGCGATATTGCCTTCGCCCGAAGCCGTGCTGCCGATATTCGCGGCGGTGACGGTCAGGCTGCCGCCCGCGACGAAGACGCCCGCGCCGTTGACCGCGGTGTTGCCATAGACCAGCACAGTCGAGTTGAGCGCGACTGTGCCTTCAGCCACGTAGATGCCGCCGCCGTCACCGGTGGCCGTGTTGCCCTGCCCGGTGTCGTGCCAGCCGATCTTGCCGCCCGTAATGGTGAGCCCGCCGGTGGAGACAAAGATGCCGCCGCCGTTACCGTCCGCCGAGTTGCCGGTGATGTTGGTGTCGTCCGTGAGGCTCAGTGTGCCATTGGCCAGGTAAATGGCGCCACCGTCGTCATATGTGCCTGTATAGGCGCCGTCCGTGGCGCTGTTGCCGGAGAAGGTGCTGCCGCTGATGGTCCCATTGGTGGCCGCGTGTCGGAGCCCGCCGCCCTGATACGCGGTGTTGTTCGTGACCTCGCAGTCCGTAAGTGTATAGGGGCCGGCCGCGAAGATGCCACCGCCCGTGGAATTGAGTCTCTGTGCCATATCGGCGATCGTGGCCGTATTGTTGGTCACGATGCAATCGGTCATATTCAGAGCGCCCCAGACAGCAATGCCGCCGCCGCGAGCGTTCCAATAGCCGGTGGATGGATCCGTATGGCCGGTCTCGTTGCCCGAAACCGTGCAGCCGGTCATCGTGAGTGACGCGTTCGCGATGATACCGCCGCCGCTGTCTCCGCCGCGGCTGTTGGTGACGGATACGTTGGTGAGGGTGGTCGGCATATTCGTGTTCAGCGCACCACCGTTACCTATCACAGGCGTCCAGGTGGGGGCGCTCAACAGTTTCTCCAGGGAGGTGTCCGAGTTACCATCTGTTATCGTGAGGTCTTGCAAGGTCAAGGAGCCTGTAGTGCCGGGCGCGTACACCACGCGTCCAGCGTCACCGGCATCCAGGGTAGTGGGGTGGGTGGCCGCATCATGGGTCGTAAAGGTGTTATCCCAGCCGCCTTCCAGGGTCAACGATTCGCCGGTGTTCAACGTGGGAACCCGCACCGTCTGATAGTCTACAGCCATATAGTCCAGGCCACTGCGCGTGAATCCATAGAGAAACGAGTTAACCCCGGTGCAGGCGCCGGAGATACGCACCGTGCCGCCGTTCGCGCCCAGGGTGTCGATGGCAGCCTGGACGGCCGTCCAATCCGTTGAGGCGTAGATCGTGCCGTCGGTAGCCCCAGATGAGTTGACCGGTTGGGCGAAGCAGGTGTTTCCCGCGTCCGACCGCGCGGCCAACGCCTTAATCTCAGTCGCGGTCAGCGCTCGCGTGTACATCCGCGCCTCGTCGATGTACCCCCCGAAATCCCATGAGGCAGTATCCGGGCGCTTCCGTCCCATCCACAGGTCGCCGCCCCCAACATACCAGTTGGATGGCGCATCCGACGCGACCAGGACGCCGTCGACATACAGCTTCCGTGCGTGGCCGTTGTCGTGATCGCATACGCAGGCCACGTGATGCCATGCACCGTCCAGACTCGTATCGCCCGGATCATACCTCAGGTCGTTGTCCCAGAATCCACAGTGGAGGGTGCCCCTGTCCGGATATATCACGGGGTTATCCAGGTCGATGCCGAAGACCAGCCCTTGGTTGTCTTCGGGCTGCCCCTGGAAGAAGATGGCCGACTTGCCATTGGTCCATTTGATCCATGCCACCAGCGTGAAATTGTCATCGCTCCCGATGCTCGGGCCCGTGTGCATGCTGAACCAATCGTTGCTGCCATCGAATCCAGCGCTGCCCGCGTTGGCCATATAGCTTGGCGCATACTCAGTGGTGCTCATAGATGGGCAGTCAGTGCCCCCATCATCGCCGAAATAGGCCGTGTGACCATATGTGGATTCATCGGGGGTTGTGGGTGTGCCGTCGCCGGCGGTGCCTTGTTCTTCGAATTTCCACCAGCCCCACAGCCCCGGCTCGACCGCGTCATCGGGCGCCGCAGGCGCGTCCGGCGCAGCCGGAGGCGTGGGATCAACCGCCCGCTGATCTGTTACGGGCAGCGCGGGTGCTGGCAGCGGGGCTGCCGCTGCCGGCTCGAACGTGCCGGCGCCGCTCAGCAGGAGACAGACAGTCAACATGGCGACCCAAAACATGGGATTGCGTCGCCGGCTCATGACTGAAATGCGTTTCATGGGTTCCTCTCCTTCAGGCATCAGTTGATGCACGGCATCAGTTGATGCACATCCGCTGATGCGGCGCTCACTTGTCGTAATCCTGCGCGGTCAGCGCGTCACCCGCCAGCGCGTGGTGGATGACGAAATACCCCTTGACCGTGATATCGTTCTGGTGCAGCCCCTCGATGACCTCGGCATAGTCGCCGCCCCAGTTCTCCCCGCCCCAATCCAACTCGCCGCTCAGCCGCTCGATTTCCTCTGTCGTCATGCCTTCGAAGGCAGGATCGTTCTTGAGCGTCAGCGAGATGGTTCGCCTGACGCCGAAGGACTCCCAGTAGTAAGGGCTGAGCTGGGTCGAGTCGAACGGCTCGAACTTGGCGTCGAGATTGTCGTGGTCAGGATGATACTTGTGCTTGAACGGGTTGAGCGGGTCCTGGCTCGCGATATCGACCAGGAATCTGATCTCGTTCCCTGCGATGAAGTTGCCCGAGCCCGCAATGGCGTCGCCGATGGACAGCGCCGGGCTGCTCAGCCGCGGGAACGCAGCCTCATTGTCCGCGTCCGCAAAGATGTAGTGAGGCAGCAGCTCGACAACCCCGCTCGCATCGACGCGCAGCAGCAGGCGGAAGCGGAACTCGCTGCCGCCGCCGTCCGCGAATTTCGTCGGCGCGCCCACGAGGAGATCGCCACACGCCACCATCTGGTCGAGCCGCTCGACCCTGATATGCGCGTGGCCGGTCAGCGCCGCGAGCGTTTGCGGCGAGAGGGTCATCGCCAGCCGGCCGTTGATGGCCGTGCCGGTGGCGATTTCGCTGCCGGGCGACGCGCAGGTCCCCGCGTTGAGCCTGACTGTGTGGGCGATTGCATACCCGAAGTTGATGTCCGGCTGAACGGGTGCGCCGGTTGCATCCGTGTAGGGCAGGGTGGTGTAGGGCTCCGGCAGCACCTGGGCCAGGTATCCAGCAGGCGCCACGTCGCTGATGCCGGCCGCGGCCACCGTCACGCTGGCCGGCAGCACATTCGCCACCGGCGTCACGGGCTCCACGTCGTCCGGGAGGGTCACGTCGAACACCGAAGTGTAGCCGGTCCCCAGGTTGGTGGAGATGGCATGGGTGCCCGCGCTCACGCTTTGGAAAACGTAGGAGCCGTCGTCTGCCGTGGTCTGCGTCTGACCGCCCAGCGTGACTGTCACCCCGCTGAGGCCTCGCTCCGTGGCGTCGCGCTGGCCATTGAGGTTCTCGTCCAGGAACACATAGCCGCCCACGTAGGGCGTGGTGCCGTGGATGGTCTGCATAGGCGCCGGATCCGGCAAGGGCAGCGCGAGCGTGACGGTGATGTCGACGCTCGTGGTCGGCCCTATGGTCTTTTCGTGTAGCTCAGCAGCCCCACGCACATTGGATGCGTTCTGCTGGCTAAGGCTGACGGCCAGGTCGGACACCCCGGTCGCGCCCAGCCGTGCCTCGCTGACGTTGTTGACCACCACCTCACCGACCCACAGCCCGTCGAACGAGCCCGGCTTCGCTGCAATCGGGACGAGCCAGCGCACGCCCGGCGTCGTCGAACTGATTTCCAGCAGGTCTTCGACCGGCCCGCTGAGGTCGCCCGAACTGACTTGCAGCACAATGGGTTCGGCCCAGTGTGCAGCTATGTCTACGGTGACGGGCAGTGGCGTCAGCACTTCGCTCCCGGGCATGCCTGTCACCTGTTCGACGACCAGGGAGCCGGTTTGCAGCGCCAGGTTCACCGTCATTGCGGCGCCGGTCAGGTTCTCGAGCTCGAATGTCTGGCGGCTGCCCTGGTAGCCCGCCTGGAAGGTCAGGCCGCGGCCCGCGACCTCCTGCACCTCCAGCGGCGCGGTGAAGTTGGTCCGCCCCTCGCCCGGGTCCTCGTAGAAGATCAGGTAGCTTTGGCCGTACTGCAGGGCCGTATCGTCGGTGAGTTTCGTCCAGGCGCCGGTGATGGTCAGCCCGCGAATGTCGGTGATGGGCGAAGCCGCTTTCATCGTCCCAACCGTGGCTCCGCCGGTGAGCGGCAGGGGGAAGCCGGTCAGGTTCCAGGCGTCCAGCTCCCAGCGGTGATGGCTGACGACCGGTCTGCCGGTTATCGAGAGTGTGACGGGTGCGCCCAGATCATCTCGCAGCTTCACGAGGTAGCCGGTGTCGGCATGCAGGGTGTAGAGGTTGCTGAGAAATCCCTGCGACTTGCCGTCCGCGCCCATCATCTGCGCCGGCACGTAGCGCTCCCAGCCGGGCTCGTCCCACAGCCCCTCATTGGGATCGATGATGAAATCCTTCGATGATACCGGCTGAGTATAGGTCCATACGCTTTCGAGCGCGCCGCTCTCGGCCAGACCCTGGAAGACCCACTCCATGACCGACAGCGTGGGTGTGCCGTCAGTTCCCAGGGGCGCCCCGTTCAGCGGTTCGACGCCCAGGTAGATGGCGTTCCAGCCGGGTTGCAGGGTGAAGTCCTGCTGCACGACCGCACCGGATACCGTCTCACCTACTGCCGCCCGTGCGATGGCGGCGTCCATGCGTGCGGCTTGGGCCTGTGTGTTGGCTGCCGGCGGCACAGCGCGGGGCGCCTCGGCCAGAGCCGTGTCCGCCGCCCCTGGCTGCGGCAGGGCCGCGCGCACTGTCAGTGCCAGCAGAACCAGCACGCTCAGGCCCAGGAACATGCCGAGGACTCGTTTGGTATACATCGGAAGTACCTCCCGTTTTGAAAGGCAAACGCCCTGCTGGGTTTGGCGCCGGACTGGAAGACCACAGATCGGCGCCGGCCGGCCAGGATTGACAAGGCCCACGGTGCTCTAGCCGCCGCGCGCCTAACGCAGCACCAGCGGCAAGTAGACGTGGCGTCGCGGCTCAGGGGTCGGGCCGGCCTTGATGGTGATTTGCCCATCCTGTGCTGTGACAGCCATCGGACTGCCATTCGTGTCGGTAAAAGTCTGCACCTGTATGCCGAGGTCAGCCAACGCGGGCGGCAGCACGCCGGCAGCCGCCTCCCAGGCAATGTTCACGAGCATGACAGGCGTTTCACCTGCACTTACGCCCTGGAGCGACACGACATTGAAGAGCACCGAGTCCGCGTTCCCGTCACCGTCGCGATCGTGTGCGGTGTTGCACAGGCCGACGTCAAAGGTTGTGTTGCGCTGGCAGGCGGCCGGCTTCAGGATGGTGGGATCGTAGGTGACGAGAACCGTGGCCGCGCCGAGTTTGGATACAGTCCGTGCCTGGACGGGCAGGGAAACAGGCGGTCCAGGCACCAGCACGACGCCGTTGGCGGCTTCCACTTGGGCAGTGAGGAGCGGGGCTGCATCCGGCGGCGGCGGAACGGCAGCCCCGCTCGCCGGTCGCCCTGCATGCAGCGCCATTGCGAAGACCAGGACTATCGAAAATATGCCAGGAGATATCAGGGCGCGGGGAGAGGTCATAGCTGTTGCTCCGTGGGTGTGGCCAGCGCGCGTACCAAATCATCCCGCGTCATCAGCCGGATGTGTTCTCCGGATAGCGCCAGCATCTGGTGTCTCTCCAGGTCGAAACCGAGCAGCGGGATATGGAGTCGCATCAGGTGCTGCAGGAGGGCACTACCTGGGAGTCCTGCGGTCAGGTCAAAGATGACCGCCGTGGGTGCGCACGCGATAATGTCCGATGCGACCTCGCTTGTGGAGCCGGAGGCATCGGGTGCATAGAACACCTCTAGCTCCGGCAGGGCACCGATTGCCGCGGCAATGCTATCAATCGCCAGAGAGTGGCCAAGCAAGACGATTCGGCGGACCATGTACGGAGTCCTCTGGGTCAGGAGGGCGGATTGCCTCTGCGTATAGGATAGCGCGTTACGCGAAGTTGTCACTGTACCGGTGGGTGGTGCAAGTACAGTTGCGAGTACAAAAAAAGTTCAGTGGTCGATATGAGGAATCCAGGAGATTAGTATTTGTGTGCCATGCCGTGGGCGCGTGCGAAGGCGATGGCTTCTGCGCGGTTACGGAGATGCAGCCGCGCGATGATTTCACCCATGTGGAATTTGATCGTGCGTTCTGTCAAGCCCAGGAGACGCCCGACTTCCTTATACGGCAGCTCTCTGGCAACGAGGGTGAGCACCTGCACCTGGCGCTGCGAGAGTTCTTTGGGGCCCTCGTCTGTCGGCGCGCCTCTATCCAGCGTGGCGCCGCTAAGATGCGCGAACTCGACCAGGACGCGCCGAGCGAGGTCGGGCGCGAGCGCCACTTCTCCCCGCATGATTTCTTCCAGTGCGCCGTAGAGTTCGGCGGTCTCCTGCGATTTCAGCAGGTAGCCGGATGCGCCCACACGAATGGCCTGGAACAGGTCTTCATCATCTGCCGACATGGTCAGCATGACGATGTGAATATTCGGATACTCGGCTTTGATGAGACGGGTGGCGTCCAGCCCATTGCAGCGGGGCATGCGGATGTCCATCAGCACGGCATCCGGGTTGAGGGCGCGCACCTGGGCCAGCGCCTCGAGCCCATCGCGCGCCGTGCCTACCACATCAATGTCGTGCGCCGACAACAGGTTATGGAGACCTTCGAGGAAAAGAGGGTGATCGTCGACCAGGAGCAAGCGCATGGCAACCCTTCCTTGGTGGGCTGGCTTCGACCGGCTTAACTGCCTTACATTATAGTGATCTCACGTCATCTGGTCAACTCATCTCGCCGCCGAAGCCAGGGCGAAGTCATGTTGCAATCGGGCCTTCCACCTGGCAGTTGAAACTGCGGCTACCCCTATGAAACCGGCCTACGCCGGTTAGTTCCAGTCTGCGTAGGCAGACTTCGCAAGGGTAGCCGCAACTTCAGTTGCCAGGCGGGTTCACCTGGCGCACTATGAAACCGCCCTGCGCCGAAGCGCGCTAGAGCAGTTGACATAGGCCGCGTTACGGAGTATCATAACTTGCAGCAGGGGCGCCCTTCTTCCTGCTGCATGCCCGACCTCTGCTTCGAGCCACATGGCGGTTACTGTCAATAGCGAGGACGGGCTATGCCAGGCTCCGTTGCGGATGAAGTCACCGTTGAAGTAGTTCCCCAAGGACCGGGTCTCCCCTACCAGGTCCGGCTGGAGACGCACGCTGGCGCGCATACTGGTAGCCTGGACCTGGCCCACTTGCGGGCTGCACTCGAAGCGGCCGGGGAGGGGGCCAGCACATCTGATCCTCAGGCCTACGGTCGCATTCTTTTCGAGCATCTCTTTGCGGGTGATCTGGCCTACCACTTCGGCGCCGCGCTCGGCGCGGCAGGTGCGCGCGGCATACGGCTCCTGCTGAACCTCGATCCGGACAGCCGCGGCCTCGGTGCGCTTCCCTGGGAACGCCTGTACCAGCCGCAGGGTGATGGTTGGGTGCCGCTCGCGGCTGCCCCCAATGTCTGCTTCTCGCGCTATCTGCGCACCGGCCAGCCGTGGGGCCTGCCCACGGTCAGCGGCAAGTTCCGCATGTTGGCAGTCATCTCTGCGCCCTTCCCGCCCGGCCATCCCGGCTACATCGACGGCCCCGCCGAGCGACGCGCCCTTGAAAATCTGCTGGCGCCGTTGGCAGGCCAGGTCGAGTGTGATGTCTTGCCCGGCCCCGTCACGTTGGAGGCGATTGCCGGGGCGCTTGACTTAGGACGGGGCTATGACATCCTACACTACGCCGGTCATGGCGGGTGGGACGATGCGCGGGGTGAAGCCTGCCTGGTCCTGGAAGATCCTGACGGTGGCAGTGTCAGGCCACAGGTCGTCTTCGAGCGCGAGATCGTAGGCCGTCTGACGCTGAACCGCCAGCTTCCCGCACTGATCGCCCTGTTTGCCTGCGAGACGGCGGGTGCGCCTGCGGCCCCCGCGGTCCTGGCCTGGCCGGACCCGTCGGCGGGATTCATGGGCCTGGGCCCGCGGCTGGTGGCCGCAGGCTGTCCCGCGGTGGTTTGCATGCAGGGGCGGGTTGAGGATGCGCTGGCGCGGCGCTTTGCCCTGCAGTTCTACACGCGTCTGCTCGCGCGCGATGGCGGCGTGGTGGATCAGGCCATGAACCGGGCGCGCGCCGCCGTGCACGAGCATTGGGCGTGGCAGTGGTCGCTGCCGGTCCTCTTCATGCGCCTCCGGAATGGCGTCCTCTTCCGGCCGGAACAGGCCCTTGCCCTCGAAGAGCGCAGACCGTATCGCGGATTGCGGCCTTACACGCGCGCCGATGCGGATCTGTTTGCTGGTCGGGCTGCCGAGGTCGCAGAGCTGCGCGGCCTCGTGGCACAGTTCCCCCTCGTGGTTCTCTCGGCTGAGCCGGGCCAGGGCCTGACCTCCCTGGCGGAGGCAGGGTTGCGCCCTGTCCTTGAGGCAGAGGGCGCCCTCGTCATCACCATCACCAGCTACGACCATCTCGCCCAGGCGCTGCGCGCGGGGCTTGCGGCAGGGGGGGAGGCAGCCCCCTTGCGCGTGCCGGGTGATGCCTCGGCCGCGCATCTGTTGCGCGCTGCCATTGCCGGGCCTTTCTCGCGGGTGGTCATGCTCATGGACCAGGCCGAGTGCATCCTGGACCTGCCGGACGAGCTGCAGGCGCGCCTGATGGCTGAGCTCACGGACTGCCTGGAGGCGCTCGGTGACGCGTTGCATATTCTTTTCGCGACGCATGCGGATGCCCAGCCCGGCTTGGCCGTGTTGCTGCGCCCGCTGTGCCAGTGGCCGCTCGCATCGTTCTCCCTGCCGCCGCTGTGCCGCGGAGGCGCGTTGGAGGCAGTCATCAGGCCGCTCGAGGTGCTGGATTGGCCGGTATCGATCGTGCCTCCCGCCCTGGCCGAACAGGTCGTATCGGATGTGGCCGACCTGTGGGACAATCTTGGCCGCGTTGATCCCGCTGTCCTGCAGGTGGTTTGGCAAAGCCTGTATGATCGGGCGTGCGCCTCGCACGCGGGGCGGGTCATCACCGAGGATCTGTACGCGCAGGCCCGGTGGGCTGAGGGCCTGGTCGTTGCGCATGTCGAGGAGACGCTGGCTCGGCTCGCGACCGACCGGGCCGCGGCCGAGCAGTGCATCGCCGGCATTGCGGCGGCGCGGGGGATTGGCTGGGTCGGAGCCGAGCAGCTTGCCGGGCTGACGGAGCCGGAGACGCGGCACCGCGTCCTTGAGCCGCTCCTGGCTGCGCGGCTGCTGGTCGAGCGCCGCATGGACGGTCACCACGCATACGCATTTGCCAACCCCGTCGTTGCCAACCGGCTGACGCGGCTGCAAGCCACAGCCGGCCAACTGGCAGCAGAGGGCGAGATTGACCGCGCGTGGGGCGAATGGCTCGATCGCGATGCCCTGGCAACGCGTGGGCAGTTGCGCTATCTGCGCTACCTGCTCAGGGACGGCGCGGTGCCGAGGGTGTCTGCCTTGCAGGTGTTGCTGCTGTTGCGCTCTGCGGTCGCGCGGCGTGAACCGCCGGACCCGTGGCTCCAGTGGGCCTGTCAGCCCGAAACCGCCGCGCTCATCCGGCAACTGGAGCTGCCGCAGGCGTCCATCGAGCCGGAGGCCGGTGTGAGCCGTTCAGCTTTGCAGCGAGCCGCTCAACTGCTGGCAACCGCCGCGCCGGAGCCTGGCGCGGCCAGCGAAAGCTGCGGCGCAGTGGCGCGTGCGGCTGCCGCGGAGAACGCCTCTCGCGATGAGCGGGAGGCAGCCGCGCTGGCGCTGACGGCGCTCGGCCCGGCCGCGGCCGTGGACCGGCTGCGCTGGGCTGTCGCAGCGCAGCTCCGCGGGCGGCAGCATCGTCTCCGGCATGTGGAGCTGCGGGCTGCACTGGTTGACGCGCGGCCTGCGGTGGCCGAGTTCCGGTCCGGTCTGTCCACATTTGATACGGTGGGCGTGTGGTTCTGGCGCGTGCGGCGGCGGCTCGCGCGTGAGCGCGGTCTCGTCGGCGCCCTGACGGCCGGCGGCGCGCTGGGCACTGGCGTGGCGCTGGCCGTGCTGCGCTTTGCGACTGCCCTCCTGCTCGTCCAGCAATACGAGCCCGGTCTGATGGCTGCGGAGGGCCTGCTCTGGGGGCTGCTATTGGGCGCAGCTTTGACCTTCGGGCTGCTGCTGGCGCGCATGCTGGTGCCGGGCAGCGATGGCGGCGACGAAGGGCTGCCTGTTGTCCACGCGCGGTCGCGCCGCATGGCCGCCGTGATGCTTGGACTGGGCACGCTGGCATTCGGGCTGATGCAGGCGTTCCTGGCATTCTTGGGCGGGCTGCGCGGGGAGCGGATGCTGCCCGTCATCCTGATGGGGTTCGTGGCCGGCCTGGGCCTGAGCCTGGCCGCAGGGATGCCCCCTGTGCGTGGCAGGTATCTCAGCAAAGCCGATTGGCTGATGCGGCTTGGGTCAAGTCTATCCGGCTTGGTCGTGTCGCATCTGCCCTTCCTGCTGCCGCAGTACGCGGGCAGCAGTCTGGCGATTGTGTGGGCGGGCATCACCTACTGCACCAACATTTCGGCCCCGTTGCTGTACGGCTGTGAGACACGGCCGGCCGTGCTCGCGGGCCTGGGGCTGCTGGACGCTGCGCTGGTGGGCTTGTGCCTGAGCTTTGGGCTGAACGTGGGACTCTTGATTGCCGGCCGTTGGTTGCAGCGCTGGCGCGAGGTCAGCGCGCGTGCAGGTGATTGAGAAAGAGGTGCGTCACCATGACATCCACGCAAAGTCTCCGGGTGCGTTACATCGCACTGGCGGCAAGCGTACTGCTGCTGGCCCTGCTGGGCTGCAACGGTACCCTGGTTGTCCCGCCTGCGACGACGGGCGGTGACACCACCACCGCACCTGCGCAGACGGGCAGTGAGGCCGCTGCGTCGGCGGAAGGCGTCTTTCATTTCGATGTGCGCCGCGAGGCTCCCGCGGTGCGCGCGGGCGCAGGTGACCCGCTGCCGGTTCTATCTGATGGTGCCTTTCACACCCTGTCTGTGGGCGACCGCCTCACCACTGACATCACAGGTGAGGCGCTCCTCCAGAGCGGGTCGGGTGGCAGCGTATGCAAGGTATATGTTTTTCGGAGCACGGAGCTGGTGAAGCGCGCCTGCCCCAAGTCTGCAAACCAGGCAGGCAACACCATCTGTCATGCCCAGGGATCGGCCATTTACAAGGACTGCGGCAACCACCTCAAGGCCATCGAGACGCCGAGCGCGGAGTTTCGCGTGCTCGGCTCATGGGTCGAGGTGATTTACCTGCCCGCGACGCAGCGCTCGGTGGTCCTGGTGTTTGACGGTGAGGTCGTGGCCCGGCCCGTGCTGGATATGGAGGCGCGCACGTTGGCCGCGCCTGACACGATTCCCGCGGGCTACTTCTGGTTCACCGATCCTGGCAGCGCGGCGAACGCAGTGGCCGGGCTGGCCGGCCGCGAGCCGCACCCGATGGAGGAGCTGGCGCCGCTTATCGATGCGCTGGGACTTGACCCGTGGATGGAACGCACCCGCGACCACGCGGAGGAGGACACCACGTTCTTTCCCGACTGGTTGACGTGCGCGGAGGGGGTGCTCTATTGCGAGGATTTCGATGACACCCTGGCTGCGTGGTGGGACTTGGACGACGTCTGGCGCATCGTGCGGCAGGGGAGCGGCTACGCGTTGAGGGGAAATGCGTACGGGTGGGCCTGGCTGACGGATCATGCATGGGACAACTACCGCCTGCGCTTCCGGGTCAGATCGCCGGGAGGTACGCTCCACATCAACTATCGGGCGACGCCGGTGACGGGCGGCATCCGACGGTATTGGGTGGGCTTCAGCGAAGATGGGCTTTATCTGCATAAGAGCCCGGGCCAGGGCGTGGTTGAGCTGGCCGGCGTCGAGACGGCGCACCAACCCAACCGCTGGCACGAGGTCGAGCTGGCGGCTCAGGGCGGGCGGCTGCAGGTCTACGTGGATGACAAGCTTGAATTAGACTACACGGACCGCGAACCGTTGACCGAGGGCGGTGTCGCGTTCGAGATGCTCTCGGGCCAGGCCACTATCGATGACATCGAGATTCTGCCCGGCAAGCTGCTCCCGCCGACCCGGAGGCCGCCGACCGAGGCGCCGCCGAGCGAGCCCGAGTGCGAGGTCGCCAGTGTCCGGCTGAACCTCCGGGGCGGGCCAGGCACGAACTATCCGATCCTGGGCGCCGTGACCCAGGGCACCCGCCTGACGCCGCTGGGGCGCAACCCCGAGGCCACCTGGCTGCTCGTGCGGGTGTCGGCCACGGGACAGCAGGGCTGGGTCAGCGGCGGCTCGCAATATGTGCGCTGCAACTTCCCGCTCGTCGAGTTGCCTGAAGTCGAGATTCCCGCGCCGCCGCGCCCACCACCGCCACCGCCCACGATGCCGCCCCCGACATCCCCGCCGCCCACCGCGCCGCCTCCTCCACCCTATGTGTCATGTTGGGTGGAGCCGGAGGTCATCACGCAAGGGGGGTGCGCGACGCTGGGTTGGGATGTGCGAAACGTTAATCAGATTTACCTGGACGGCAACGGGGTGACCGGCCGCGAGGACCGGCAGGTCTGTCCCTATGAATCCAGGACCTATACGCTACAGGTCATCTCAGACGCAGGGGTGCAGTATTGCTCGATGCAGGTACAGGTTGTTCAGGTGGCGCTGGCCGCGCCGCAGCAGGTCTCGCCTCCGGACGGTGCAGTCTTTTACCACGTCCCGCGCACCACTTACCTGGAGTGGACCGCGGTGCCTGGAGCAGCCTCGTACACTGTCGAGATCGATTGCCTGCTTTGTTGCGATCCGGATCAGTGGTGTACCGACGTAGGTGTGACCTGGGGTGTGTTTCCAGGCATCACGGCGACGAACTACAGGCACGATTTCGTCGGCGCGCAGCCGGGACGCTGGCGTGTTTGGGCAGTGGATGCCTATGGTAACGCAGGTCCAAAGAGCGGCTGGCGCGGTTTCGAGTATCTGCAGTGATCCGCCACGCGGGTCGCTGTCACACCCGGCGGTAGCGTACGAGCACGCTGCCCGGCGTCTCGTTAATCGTGACGGTCAATTGCGCGAGCTCCGCACCGCGAAGGCGGATGTCAGGCTCTGCCGTATACCCGTGGCTGATGCTGACAGCGTATGCCACCTCTGGGTCGATGCGCTTCAGGTTCACGTCGAACGTCGGAAAGGGGCTGCGGTGCCGGCGCAGCAGCACGGCCACCCCCGCGGCCAGGTCTTCCCGGTGCAGTTGCCAGCCGCACCAGTCATGGTAGGCGACCGTCAACGGCAGCAGCTCGTGGAAGTCGCCGGTCAGGAACGGGCGGATGCCGTGCAGCTCCGCGATAGCTGCAGCCGCATCTGCCAATGGGAACGCGTCGTCCAGCAGGGTTACGCCCTTGGCCATCACATCCAGGGGGCCGGTGAGTTCGGCCGCGTCGTCTGCCGGCAGATGTGCCGCGTCGATGTGGAAGCCGAAGGTGAAGCCGCCGATGAGCTGGCTGCGCGTGGAGTAGGGCGTGAAGTTCCAGACGCCGCCGCCGAACAGCGGCACCCACCGTGCCAGCCCCGCGTTGATGCACTGGTCGCCCACGTGCAGCCCGCGGCCATAGGCCAGCCCCACGATATCGTGGAAATCACTCGGCCACAGCGGCAGCGAGCGGCTGAGGGTCTCCAGGTCGATGCGGCGGCCGCCGCTGGCGCAGTTGTCAATCCACAGTCCGGGATGCCGGCAGCGCAGCTCGTCCCATAGCTCGTACAGGCCCGTGACGTAGCGAATCTCGGTGATGCCGGCGCGGTCGGGCGGGTCTGCCGCCTGCCAGTAGGGCAGCGGATCGAAGTTGAAGTCCTGCCGGTAGATGTCCACCCCGTGCTCGCTGATGGCTGCGGATAGCTGATCGGTCAGATACGCGCGCGCCTCCGGCAAGCCCAGGTTGAAGAGCAGGTTGTCCGGGTTGCCCGGCGCGGCCAGCAGGAATTCGGGGTGTTGCGCGTGCAGCTCCGAGCCGGGCCGCGCGCGCTCCGGTTCGAACCAGAGCACGAACTGCATGCCTGCGGCACGCGCTGCATCACTGATGGGCCGCAAGCCGTTGGGAAAGCGCGTCCGGTTGACCGTCCATGACCCGACCTCCTGCCACCATTCCCGCTGCCCGCCGTACCAGCAGGCGTCGATCCAGTAGGCGTCCGCGCCGAGGGCCGCGACCTTCGGCAGGGCGGCCTGCTCATATTGCTCGCCGGCGCGGCCGGTCAGGTAGAAGTAGCCCTGCAGGCACTGCGCGACGGGCGGCAGCACCAACTCGCCGTCAAGTCGCGGCAGGTAGTGTGCCAGCAGCAGTTGGCGCAGCAGGTTTTGTCCCGTTTCGACATCGTCTCCCTCCCACTCCATGAGCAGGATGCGCGGGGTGCGGATGGTTTCGCCGGGATGCAGGCGCAGGCGCGTGTGCTCCATGCCTGCGGTCAGGTGCAGGCCCTCCCGGTCGCGGCTGAAGGTCATGGCCCACTGGCCCGACCAGCCGACTGCCACGATGAGGCCGCCGCTGCCTGCCTGGAGGTTGGCAAAGGGAAACGCGCCGTTGGAAGAGCGCCCGCCGCGCGGCGCAACCGTCACCTGCGCGCCCGGCGGCAACTCGGTGACCTGCGGCAGGAAGTCGTCCATCTGGCACAGGCTGCCATGCGGGTGGTGCAGCCGCAGCCGTTCCTGTGCAGGCAGCGGCAGTCGCGCGTCGAGCGGGAGCAGGTCCTCGATGATCGGGGTGTCATTGGTTCCATCGTTGGTGAGTTCGAGCACCCATTCGACCGCGGGGAACCCGGCAAAGGCGCGCGCAGTGACAGTGACCGCCAGACCGGTGGCTGCATCGCGGTAGGCGTCATGCCGCGTCTCGCTGCCCGGCGCAGCTTCGTTCATTGGTGCTGCGGTAGTCTCACGCGGCCATGTAGGCATCAGGATGGCCGAGGGCGCAGCGTCATAGCGAAAGGAAAAGGTATCCGGACCGGCTGACTGGAGAAAACGCATGCAATGCCTCCTTGATGGAGGAAGGAGAGAAGGTGATCCAACGGGGTGAAGTATAACATGGGTGCAAACGCTTGCCAATGGACTGTGTATTCCAAAATTTTCTGCATCTGTGGACTATACTCAAACGAGTAACCCGGACAGGAGGTGAAGTTTGAAGGGCAGTGAGACGCAACCTGGCTTGCATCACGGGCACGACGTAATGGCGCATGACGCTGAGCCAATCCAGTCTGAGCCACCGGAGTCGCAGGGCGCACACGACGGGCACGGTGCGCGCGCTATGCCGATGGCTGCCACGCATGACGCAGCCGCGCAGGTAAGCCATGCCTCGACGCAGGCACATGAGGGGCACGGTGCCGCGCACGTAGACCATACCGGCCACGAGCAGATGTTCCGCCAAAGGTTCTGGGTCTCGCTCATCCTGTCGATCCCGGTTCTGCTATACAGCCCTATGATTCAGCATTGGTTGGGCTTCTCCATGCCCAGCTTTCCCGGCAGCACATGGCTTGTCCCGGTCTTGTCCATCATCATCTTCGCTTATGGCGGGCTGCCCTTCCTTCAAATGGCCGTGCCCGAGCTGCGCAACCGCCAGCCGGGCATGATGACGCTCATCTCGCTGGCGATTACGGTCGCATTCGTTTACAGCCTAGCCGCCCAGTTCCTGCTGAAGGGCGAGACCTTCTTCTGGGAGCTCGTGACGCTCATCGACATCATGCTGCTCGGCCACTGGCTGGAGATGCGCAGCGTGCGCCAGGCGTCGGGCGCGCTCGACGCGCTCGCAAAGCTCATGCCCGACACTGCCGAGCGCGAACGGCCAGATGGCTCGACCGAAGAAGTGCCCGTTAGCCAGTTGCGGAGCGACGACCTGTTGCTGGTTCGCCCCGGCGCAAGCGTGCCCGCGGATGGTGAGGTGGAACGCGGCGAGTCCGATGTCGACGAGGCCATGATTACCGGCGAGTCGCGGCCGGTGAAGAAGGCGCCGGGCGCGCGGGTCATCGCCGGCACGATCAACGGCGCTGGCAGCCTGCGTGTGCGAGTCACCGCAACAGGCGAGCAGACCGCGCTGGCCGGCATCATGCGCCTGGTCCGTGAGGCACAGACCAGCAAGTCGCGCACTCAGATGCTCGCCGATAGAGCCGCGGCCTGGCTCTTCTATGTTGCGCTCGGCGTCGCGCTGCTGACCGCCATCGGGTGGACCTTTGCAACGGGTTTCAACGTGGGCGTGATTGCCCGCGTCGCCACGGTGCTGGTCATTGCCTGCCCGCACGCGTTGGGGCTGGCGATCCCGCTGGTTGTCGCCATTACGACGGCCAAGGGTGCGGCCAACGGCATCCTGGTGCGCGATCGCCTGGCCTTGGAACGCGCTCGCCTGGTTGACACGATCATCTTCGACAAGACCGGCACGCTGACTGAGGGTAAATTCGGGGTGGTCGGGGTTGCCGTCGCTGACGGCACTAGCGTCGCACCCGGCTGGACGGAGGAACGCGCGCTCGCGCTGGCCGCCGCGGTCGAGGGCGATTCGGAGCACACCATCGCACGCGGCATCCGCCGTGCGGCCGAGGAACGCAGCCTGACGCTGCCGCAGGTGACGGACTTCGAGGCGCTCAAGGGGCGGGGCGTTGGGGCGAGGGCGGACGGCGGTGAGGTCTACATCGGTGGCCCGCGCCTCCTGGAGTCGCTGGAACTCGTTGTGCCGCCTGAGATTGCGTCGTTTGAGGCCGCGGCCAGCACCCGCGGCCGGACGACAGTCTACCTGGTCGCTGAAGTGCCGGATGCCGGCCTACAGGTCACGGCTGCGCTGGCGCTAGCGGATGTGATCCGACCTGAGAGCCGGGATGCGGTGCAGCGGCTGCACGAGATGGGCGTGCGCGTCGCAATGCTGACGGGTGATGCCGAGGCCGTCGCTCGTTCGGTGGCGGAGGAACTGGGCATCGACGAGTTTTATGCTGAGGTACTGCCCGAGCAAAAAGACCAGCAGGTGCTGGTGCTGCAACGCCAGGGCCGCAAAGTCGCGATGGTGGGTGATGGCGTGAACGACGCGCCCGCGCTCACGCGTGCGGACGTAGGCATCGCTATCGGCAGCGGCACGGATGTCGCAGTGCAGTCCGCCGGCATCATCCTCGTGCAGAGCAACCCGCTGGATGCCGTCAAGGTCATCGAGCTCAGCCGGGCGAGCTACCGCAAGATGGTCCAGAACCTGGCGTGGGCGACGGGCTACAACGTCGTCGCGCTGCCGCTGGCTGCAGGTGTGCTCGCGCCGGTCGGCATTATCCTGTCGCCTGCGGTCGGTGCAGTCCTGATGTCGTTGAGCACGGTCATCGTCGCGCTCAATGCGCAACTGCTGCGCAGGCTGAAGCTTGGCGTCAAGCCAGCGAGTTAGTGCTCTGTGGCGCGGTCTGGGCTCCGGAGCGGCACTTGCACGCGGATTGTCGTTCCCCAGCCGAGGGCCGAGTGCACCAGCAGCCTGCCTCCCACTGCCTGTGCACGGTCCGCCATGAAACGCAATCCGAAGCCCTGGCTGTCGATCCGCTGTGGATCAAAGCCGACGCCGTCATCCATGATCGTGACCTCCGCTGCGCCATCACGAGCGGTGACCTGAACGCAAACGCGGCTGGCGCACGCATGTTTCTGCGCGTTCGTCACCGCCTCCTGGACGATACGCAGCACCTGCGAGATTACCTCAGGCTCGAAGCGTTCATCGGGCAGATCTGCCGGCAGATCCAGCTCGACCTGAAGCCGATGACTCTGGCTGAAGCGGTGCAGGACCTGTTCGAGTGCGGCTCGAAAGCCCTGATCGGCGGAAGCAGTTTCGGTCGTTGCCGCCCGAATGTAATCGCGCACATCCGCGTGAGCAGCCTGTGCGGCTGCCGCCAGTTGGTCCAGACAGGCATCTGCCTTATCCGGCCGATTCTGCGCCAACAGTTGACGCGCGGCTTCCGTCTGCAGCTTGACATAGCTGAGCATCTGGCCCAACCCGTCGTGTAATTCGCGCGCCAGTTCCTCCCGTTCGCGCAGTGCCGCCACTGCAGCCTGTTGTTCCAGCAGGGCGGTTTGGGAGCGGCGCTGCTCCGTCACATCCTGGAGCAAGATGAGCCATCCCAGGTGTGTCCCGCGCGGATGCGTCAGGGGGTAGTGCTCTCCCCGGTAGTACTGCAACTTGCCGTTCCGCTCGAATATCACCTCGGCGCTGGTGGCCACCTGCTTGCTGAGGGGACCGATCAGTTCGGGATATCGTGCCAGAGCCTCTTGGGCCAGACGGCCGGCGACTGCCCCGCGTTCGAGCCCCAGCACTTTACCGGCCGCGGGATTCAGGTCCACGATGCGGTCTTCTGCATCCAGCACCAGGATGCCGCTTGGCAGCCGCTCGATTGCCATGCCGCGACCTATGGGGACGGCCTCCAGCAACCTGAAACGGAAGATGGCGAGCGCGAATAACAGGCCGCTCACGCTCCACATGATAATGACCGGGTCCAGGGGTGGGAGCAGGTCGATATTGGCCATCTCCAGCAGGAGGGCGAGAATCGGAAAAGTTGCGCCGATGAACAACAGCAGGGCCTGGCGGCGATAGATGCCGGCTGAACGCGCGAGCTGTCGCGCAAACAGGAAGGACCCCAGGATCGGCAGCATGAAGATCGGCAAGAGCAAGATCGCGTTGAGCACGCCGCGCTCGATCTGGACCACGCCGTCCACCCACATGCGGGTCCAGACGAGATGATGCAGATCGTTTGTCGCGATGAGGGCAGATATCAGCAGGACATTGAGCGCGAGCAGCCATGCGGTGCGGCGGGTGGCCCATTTGCCCGAGCTGGCATATTCGAGGGCAAAGTAGAATCCCGCGCTGATGGCCGACAGCGCGGCAACCGCTTCGGTCTTGTGGTGGAGGATGCGGGTCTCGGGTGTTGTTCCGGCCATCTCGATGGCCGTGAACAGCGCCCACAGCGCGACAAAGAGCTGTTGAACGGCGAAGGCAGTTGCGCCCGGGATGTGCCGGTGTTGCCAGGCATAAATCGCCAGTGCGCCGCAGACGGCTGCGGAGATAAGCATCGGCCAAATATATGGTGTATACGCGTAAGTGCCCAGCATATCCCGCACTCCTCGAACGTTGAGGAAACAATGTGTGTTAATTATACCATATGACTACCCGTTTGCGCGCGTCGCCGTAAGCCAATTCAGGGTGAGCATGTGTTCACCGGCGCAGATGGTGATGTGCTCTGCCGGGAAGTCTGCGGTCACGTAGGGGTTTTCGTAGCGAGGATAGCCGTGCAGCGGCACGATCTGGCCGTTGCGGCGCAGCGGCCCGTGCCAGCCGAACTCCAGCCGGCCTTCGGACGGCGAATCATACGTCACACTCAGCCCGCTTGTCTGCACGGTGGCCTGGCAGATGCGGTCGACAAAGGCCTCGAAGTCGCCAGCGGCGGCGCCGCCGTCGTCGGCCCGCCGCCCGACCTCACAAAGCCATATGTTCGATGCGCCCTCTGCGATGAGCTCACGGCCCTGGTCCTCGCCGGGCTGGTCCTGCCAGCGGTAGGGGCGCCGCGAGTACAGCGCGAGATAGCCGTCGCCCTTCGCCGCAAAGACCCAGCCGCCGCGTTCGACCACGGCATCGAACCGGTCGCGCGGCAGCCATGCGTGGGTGCAGGCGAGCCGGTCGCGTATGTAGAGTGCTGGCTTCCGGTGGCTGCGGTAGATGGCAATCACCACGCGGCCGCACTGCGCCGCCCGCGGGAGGATGCCCGAACCGGTCCAGTAGTTGGGCGACGGGCCGGTGAGTTTGGCAGGGTGAGTGGTGAAGCAGACCGCGTCGGGACCGAGCGTCGCCTGCCAGATGCTTTGCTGATCGCCGCCGTAGCCGGGTCGGTAGTCCTGTGCGCAGCTCAACATAACGTCGGGCGTGCGGTAGGTCAGGATGTTGACTTCCTCGCGCGTATTGCGGCACAGGTCCCATTCGAAGAGCCGCGCCAGCAGGGGCAGGGTGCGCGTCCGGCGGAGCAGCGCGAGCAGCCGGCGGTATGGCTTGAAGGGCGCGAAGAAGGCGTTGTCCCACCAGCCGAACGCGTCGAACATCCGCATGACCAGGTTGACCGTCCGGGGATGGAGATAGGCCTCCAGCGTCAGGTAGACCATCCCATCCTCGCAACTGTCGAACCCGAGGCCCCAGCGTTCCGCCTCGGCCAGCCGGATGCCCATGCGCTGCCGGTTCTCCATGATGGGCCGGCTCGTATCGCGCGCGATGGCGACGATAGCCGGCGGGACACGATAGGCCGGGCTGAGGGCAAAGGCCACCGCGCTCATGTTATCGAAGCCGGAGTACTGGCCCATGCCGAAGAGGAGCTTCGCGGTGTCGGTCGTGCCCTCGTTGCTCGCCCACTTCTTGCTGTTTTCGTAAGAGCGGCCGTGGGTGCTGCCGAAGACGCCGCGAAAGCTGTTGAGCGCGAGGTCCAGCAGCAGGAGGTCGAGCACCATCGCCGCGCGCGCCGCGATTTCCGCATCCCCGCAGAAATCAACCAGGGAGAGCAGGGCTGCCAGGTCTTCATCATAATAGACGTTGGAGAGCCACTCGGAGAAGCCGGTGCGGAAGCGCAGGTCGAGCCAGCGGAGGATGCGCGGCCGGTTCAGGGCCATCTTCTGGTCTCCGGTGTGCCCGGAGTTGGTGAACACCGCGTCGGGTGCAAGCTGGCCTGCAAGATACGCGGCGCTGGCGTACAGGATGTGATGGTTCTCGGTCCAGGTACAGAGCGAGTCGATGCCTGGTTCATTGGGCCAGTATTTGAAGTCGAACACTGTCCGCCGACACCGGTCGAGCAGCGCGGGGGTCAGCCCCGGATGACCGGCGAACTGGTACAGAAGCCGCAGGACGCCGTGGAGCGCGAAATCCGCGCAGTCATTTCGGGCGTCGATGAAGTCGAGCGTCGCTGCGATGGCGCCTTCGTGGATGGCTCCGCCGGTCGCGAGCCGGGCCAGCTCATGCCACACGCTCTTGGTGTTCTCCGCCGCCGGATTGGCGAGGCAGTGGGCGAGGAACTCGGCCCGGCGCTGTTCGAAGGTCATATCGTCCGGTTCTGCAGCAAAGTCATCGGGCATGGCCTCCACCGGGTAGCCGGGCGGCGGCGGGGTCGCCGCGCGAATGCGGTAGCCGGGCGAGGCGTGGACCGTCATGCTGTCTCCCGCCCGATGAGCAGCCGTTCGAGCGCGGCCGCTTCCGCCTGGGTCTCTGGTGTCTCCGGCTCACCGCGGCGGCGCCGCGCGAGCAGCCCATTCAACCGGCCGTGGGCCGCTCCGTTCAGCGGGTAACGGCTGGCGAAGAAGACGGCGCAGGCCACGAGCACGACCGGCAGGAACGCGAAGATGAGGCGCAGCACCAGCACGAACTCCGACGACTGCGGCTGGTCGACCAGTTGCGTCGCGCCGTTGACAACCTGTTCGACCGGCCGGATGTAGCCCGCCCAGCCCAGGACGTTGGCGACCGCGAAGATGGCCAGCGCGGAGCTCAGCTTGCGCGACAGCGAGATGAGCGCGCCGAAGCTGCCCTCGCGGCGCTGCCCCGACTGGAGCTCATCGACATCCGGGATATCAGGGAAGATGGCATAGATCATCACGACGATGCCGCCCGTGCCCAGGCCGACCAGCGCAGCAAAGATGTAGACCAGGAGCCAAGGACTCGTCGGGGTGATGAGGAAGCTGACGAACATCACCGCGATCCACAGCAGCCCGCCGGCCATGAAGCCGAGCCGCTTGCTGGTGCGGCGGCTGAGCGCGACATAGATCGGCAGCGAGAGCACCTGGAAGATGAGCAGCGTGCCCGCGACGTAGTTGGCCTCGTCGCCCCGGTTCAGATAGTACTTCATGAAATAGACGACGATGCTGCTCACTGCATCCATCGCCACGAACGCAAACAGGTACATGAGGAGCGCGTGCACGAACGTGCGGATGCGGAACGGCCGCAGCAACGTCGCCTTCAGGTCGAGACGTGCGGGCGGCTTTTGGAACTCCCGCCGCTCGCGCACGGATGCGACGGTTGCGATGAAGGGCAGCGCGAAGATTACCCCGAAGACCAGCCCCATGACGATCCAGCCCTGGCGGACATCGGCGAACCCCTTGACGATTTCGAGCGGCAGGAGCGCGGCCAGGATCGACGAGAGCGTGGAGAACGCGATCCGGATCGAACTGAGGGAGGTGCGTTCATTGTAGTCCAGCGTGATTTCGGCCTGCAGCGCGTTGTAGTTCAGCATGACGAGGCTGACCACCGTGGAGAAGAACAGGTAGGTCGCGACCACGAACGCGAAGCGCGCCGCCTCCGAGTCAAGATTGACCGGGTAGAACAGGCCGAAGAACGACAGGAAGATGAGCGGGATGCCGCCCAGCAGGTAGGGCCGCCGCCGCCCCAGCCGCGTGCGCGTCCGGTCGGACAGTACTCCCTCCAGCGGGTCGGTGATCGCGTCGTACACCTTGCTGATGAGGATGACTGTGCCGGCCAGCGCGGGCGACAGCCGGACGACGTCGGTCAGAAAGATGAGATAGTAGAAGCTGACGACGACGAGCGACCCGCCGCCGTAGATGTCGCCCAGGCCATATCCCAGTTTGCGCCAGAGCGGCAGCCGTTCGGTTGCGGGCGTCGCGGCGCGCGGATCATTCCTTGCAGTGTCGGGTGTGGTGTCGGTCACAGGTCAATCTCCTCGCGGCAGCCCGTGCGGCTGGACCGGTAGATCGCGTCCACCGCGGCCAGGACGGGCAGGGCCTCCGTCGCGGGTGTCAGGTAAGGCCGGTCCTCCACCAGCCACGCGCGGAAGCCTTCCAGGCTGCGTTGGAGCGCGTGCAGCCGGCCCCCGGCCACGCGGAATGGGGGCGGGCGTACCCCGCGGAAGCGCACGCGCGGCCACGGCCGGTCGCTGTAGTGCGCCGAGCCGTGCGCGCCGTAGATGTCGATGCTTACCGCCTGCTCCGCGTGGACGGCCATGGAGCTGCACACCTCGACGAGCGCGCCGCCGGCCATCTCCACGATGCCCTGCGCCACGTCCTCGACCTCCACATCCGGGAAGGCCCGGCGAGCCGTGCAACCCATCGCGCGGACAGGCCGATCGCCGAGCGCCCACAGCGCCACGTCGAGCAGGTGGCTCCCCTGGGTGATGAGCGTACCGCCGCCCGCGGTGGCGAGCCGCGCGTGCCAGCCTGACGCGCCGAAGTAGCTCGCCTCACGGTGCCAGGGGAGGTGGCAGCGCGCATAGCGGACCTCCCCGAGTGCGTCGGCCTGGACGGCGCGGGCCAGGGCATAGCAGCCCGCGTCGTACCGGTACTGGTAGTTGACGCCCAGCTTGATCCCTGCACTCTCCGCCGCGGCGACCATCTGCCGCCCCTCGCCGGGCGTCAGCGCCAGGGGCTTCTCAACCAGGACGGGGATGCCGGCCGCGAGCGCGGCCTCGACCATCGGCCGGTGCAGGTGGTGGGGCACGGCCAGGTAGAGCGCGTCGGGGCGTGCCCCACCGGAGAGAAGCTCCGCGTAGTCGGTGCAGGCCCGCGCGATGTGGAAGCGCCGGGCGAACTGCGCGGCGCGCTCGGCGGAGATGTCGCAGCACGCGATCAGCCGGATACCGCGGTTCAGCCGGGCAAACCCGGCGGTGTAGCCCGCGACGTCACCGCAGCCGACGATGGCGAGGTCGAGCCGGCTGCCGCTTCGATTGTGGCCGTCGAGCAGATGGCGCATCTGTTCAGCTATCTCGGGGCAGGTGAGGATGCCGCATGATAGCATCGCAGCGCAGGCGCGTCAATTAGTCAGTTTGCTTGGAACTGGACAGGCCGCAGCTCGCACGTCACGACTTCGGCCCCACGTACCTGCAGCACGACCCGGCGACCGTCAACCACGTCAAGTGGTTCTCCCGGTTCTTCGTTGAGGTTTAGCCGCCGCGCAGACGCCAGCGGCAGGCCCGATGTGACGGTCGCGGTCACCGGCGCGCGTTCCGCATTGTAGAAGCGCACCACCAGCCCCTGCCCGTCCTCCGTGCGGCGGACCGCGCTCAGTATGAGCGTCATCGGCTCGATGGTGAGGAAGCTGAACGTGCCGGGCAGCGGTCCGCTGCGCGGCCATGGGATCGCCTTGACCTGCGTCGGGTCGTCGCGCGTGATGTTCATCTCCCGCAGTTCCAGCCCCTCATGCGTGTCGGCCCGCGCCACGAGCAGCGGCGCGCCGTAGTTGTGTGCGGCCGGGTACGCCGTCCGCCAGTCGCCCGCGTGCGGCACGACGGCATATTCGTAAGTGTATGCGCCGAGGCACTGCGCGCCGGGCGTCGGCACGAGTGGCCCGGCCGCGACGCGGCGCGTTGCCAGGTCATCGCGGCTCAGCCAGCCGACGCTCCGCAGCAGGGTGAGCGCAATCCGCGCGGCTCCCGCTTCGCGTGTGACCTCCACCGCGGGTAGGCCGCGGTTCAGCACCATCAGCCCGCGGCCGTCTGCGCTCACGTCGGTGAACGCGCGCTGGTGCATCAGCGCGGTCGGGTCCTCCACCCAGCCTGCCGCATCGGGCAGGTCCAGGTCGCGCTCCATGACCGCGAAGGCCTCGTCCACTGCGGCATGCGTGGCCAGCAGGCCAGTGGGGAACAGGACGCTGAGCATGTGGTCGCGGGCGCGGTTCTCGACCTCCGTGCGGATGTGGAGGCCGGGCCGGTCGCGGTAGAGCGTGACCTCGGACGTGATGGACATCGGCACGCGCTCGGCCGCGCGGCGTTGCCGGTCGTCCGTCAGTCCTGCAGGCACGTGGAGCGTCCACGCGATGCGGAATGTCGCCTGCACCGGTCCGCTGGCAATCACACTTATCTCGGCGGGCAGCCCTGCCGTAGTGATGGTTTCGCTGTTCGGGCAAGGGCAGTACGAGTACTCGTCGCCCGCGTCATCGACATCGCTGAGGTGACCGAGGTTGCGGTAGAACTGGCCGGTGGTTTTATCCATCACGTCCAGCCCGCCGTCCGCCGCAATCTCGAAGGCCAGGGTGTCGTTCTCGGCCCCGCGCTCCCCCACGCGCCAGGTAGATGCCGGTCCGTGTGCACTCGCCTGTCGCGGTTGCGCATAGTAAGCGCGGTAGCCGCACGCGGGCGCCTCTGCGGGGAAGGCCACGCGCACGCGGCGCTTGCGGTTCGGCTTGAGGGTTTCCATCCAGAATACCGGCTCGTCCGCGCGGATCTGGTGCGGTACGACCCGGCCTTCGCCATCCACGAGTTGGAAGTCGCCGGCGGTCGGGTCATCGAAATCGAAGTCGATATCGCCCACCGCGGTCTCCCGGCGCGCCCAGCCCAGGGGATTGAACACGAGCACGGGCGTCCCGGACTGAGCGGTGAGGTCCACCTGCCGGGCCAACTGGCGCAGGCTGTCGCGTACGAGGAAGTTGCCGATCTGCTCCGCCTGGCTGAACCGGAACAGCATTTCCTCGTGGACGAGGTCGATGCCGCTGCCGTAGATGTCATCGTGCGGGTGATTCTTCAGCAGCCAGCGCCAGGCGGTCCACAGGAGGTCCTGCGTGCCCGCAGGCACATCTGCGCCTGCCAGCCAGGCATACGCTGCCAACGGCTCAGCGTAGCGTTCAAGGAGGGACTCGACCCGGTGGTTGATCTGCTTGAGGTGGATGCGCGCGGCATACACGCCCTGCAATATCTCGGAGTATCGGCCCCAGCGGAACTCGCCCTCGAACGCGGGCAGCGCCGCCTGCGCCGCGCGGACTCGCGCGAGGTGCTCGGCCAGCGTGCCGTGGCTGATTTCCACATCGTCGTTCTCGGCGTTGGCGCGGGCGATGATGTCGGGAATGCGCGGCTCGGCCTCCGCATGGTCGATGCCGTTCATCAGCAGCAGGGCAGGGGTATTCGCCATGGACTTGAGCTGGTCGAGCGCGTGGCGGATCTGCTCCTGGGCCAGGTCCGCGCTGAATTCCATCTGCGAGGTGTCGCCCCAGTGGATGGGATAGCCGATGTTCGACACGTTGTGATAGCCCCACGGCATCCAGACGGTCGTCACGGTCGAGCCATCCGGCGCGCGCCACACGAACTCCGTGCCGAGGCGTTCTCCCTCATTGCCCAGGCCGCGCCAGAAGAAGGCGTTGTCGATGCCGAAGCCGCGCAGAATCTGGGGCAGTTGCGCGATGTGCCCGAAGCCGTCCGGCACGTAGCCGATCTTTTCGACGCCGCCGTAGTCGGCGCCGCTCGCAGCGGCCCCCATGCGGTGTCCCACCATCAGGTTGCGGATGAGGGCCTCCGGGCTGACCAGGAACTCGTCGGCCAGCACGTACCACGGCCCGACCTGAATGCGCCCCGCCCGGCAGTGCGCCTGTAACTCGCCCGCGCGCTGTGGCCGGACCTCCAGGTAGTCCTCCAGCACGGCCATCTGCCCGTCGAGCATGTAGACCCGGTAATCGGGCCGTGCGTCCAGCAGGTCCAGCAGGCGGTCGACCAGCCGCACCAGCCGGATGCGGTATTCCTGGAAGGTCACGTACCAGGCGCGGTCCCAGTGCGTGTGGCTGACGAGTGTCGCGTGACAGGCTTTGTTCATGGATGCGACCTCAACTCAAACGGTTTGTAGTAGGCGCTTCAGCGCCCCGTCTGCAACCTGGCGCTGAAGCGCCTACTACAAACCAGCTTTTCATCGGTGTTCCCGCGCGTATTCCTCCGCCGCCTCGGTCATCGCGTTGATGTTCTCCACCGGCGAGCCGGGCGCGATGTTGTTGCCGTCCTGGATGATGAGGCCGCGATAGGGGGCCAGCTTTTCGAGAACCCGTCGCGTCTCGGCCTTGACCTGGGCAGGGGTGCCTTGCGCGATGGTCAGCGGGCTGACGTTGCCCAATAATACCACACGGCCGCCCATCACCTCGCCGATCAGGTCCAGGTCCACCTGCCAGCCGAAGCCCTGCAGTTCGTGGATGCCCAGGTCATCCGCGAAGATGCGCAGCAGGTGGTTGGTCTGGCCGCACATGTGCAGGCTGGCCCAGCCGCTGAAGTGGTCGCGCAGCCGCCGCTCGTGCGGCAGCACCATCTCGCGATAGATGCGGGGCGACAGGTAGGCGGCCACGTCGTCCGTCCATGCGAAATCGCGATGGGGGATCTGCATCTCGGCCCAGCAGAAGTCGAGCCACGCGATGATCTTGTCCGTCACGATGTGCATCAGATCGCGCGCAAACTCCGGCCGCTCGACGACCGCCGCGAACATCTCCGTCTGGCCCATCAGGTCCGCGGCCACGCCGAACGGCCCGTGCGAGGTGTGGGTCAGCGCCGGGTTTGCGCCGGGGTAGAAGACCGGCCCGCCCTGGAAGCGGACGGGGTACTTGTCGGCCACGGCCATCATCGCGCGGCGGTAGGCCACCTGCCGGCCATTCAGGCCCTGCCGCGTCACGTCGATCTGCTCCAGCCGCCGCAGGTCCGCCTCGGTCTTGACCCAGCCGGGCCCGACCCACGGGATGTCGTCGTCGGGGAAGGTGACCTCGCAGCCCAGCCCTGATGCCTCGGTCGTGTTCTGGAAGTCGGTCCACGCGCCCGTCCACGCGCCGGTGATCGTGTACTGATCGGTTCTGACGTGCTCCATCAGCCACTTCTGGCCGAGAATCTGCGACCGCAGCATGGTCTCCGGGTCGGCGTAGTAATCCCGGAACCGGACGCCGATGGCCGGCAGCAGGTAGCGGTAGTTGATGGCCGGCCACACGGGCACGCGGTCCGGCTCCTCGAAGCGTTTGGCGCGGGCCACGCGCTCTTGCCGCGCGGCGATCTCCTCGATGGGCACGCCGATTTCGATGACCTCGGGCATGGCTCATCCTCCCCCTTACTTCACCGCGCCGCGCGTGAGCCCGCTGATGATCATGCGCTGGAAGAAGAGCACGAGCAGCAGCACCGGTATCATCATGGTCACGCTCAGCGCGCTCATCAGGTCCCAGGGCCGGCCCGCGCCCATGGACGGGTCCACGGCCATCTCGACCAGCCCGACGCTGAGTGTCTTGGTGACGGTGTTCGTCGCGAAGACCAGCGGGTAGAGCAGCTCGTTCCACGAGATGATGAAGTTGATGATGAACATGGTCGCCAGGGCCGGGGTCAGCACCGGAATGACCACGTGCCACAGCACGCCCAGCAGCCGTGCGCCGTCGATGCTGGCGGCTTCCTCGATCTCTGCCGGGACCTGCTGCACGAAAGGCACCATGATCCAGACGGTGAAGGGCGTCATCAGGCTGCCCATGAGCAGGATCAGGCCGAAGTGCTTGTTGACCAGGCCGAACTGGTTGTACATCTCGAACAGGGGCACGATGGTGCCGATCTGGGGCACGGCAATCGTGACGATGAAGAGCATAAAGACCACGTTGCTGCCGGGAAACCGGACGCGCGCCAGCGCGTAGGCGGCCAGGAACGAGAAGACTACCGACAGGGCGCTGGAGCCGATCGCAAAGATGAGCGAGTTGCCGAGGTAGCGGTAAAACGGGATGTTGCGCGTCATATTGACATAATTATCAAAGATGATCTCCTGCGGGAAGTAGCGCGGGGGAATGGAGAACATCAGGTACTTGGGTGTAACGGACGACATGAAGATCCAGTAGAACGGCAGCAGTACGATGAACAGGAAGATGGCAACGCCGAGGTAGACGAGTGCCCGCGTCAGCCAGTATTCCCAGCGAACCTGCGCCAGCCTGTGCGTGAGCGTCTGTGGGTGCGACATGGTTCGCTCCTCCTCAGTACGACACTTCGACGCGGCGGTAGAGGAGGATTCCCAGACCGCCCATGATGATGACCAGCGCGAAGAGCACCAGGCTGATGGCCGACGCGTAGCCGAAGTTGAGCCCGCCGAACGCAGCCTGGTAGATATTGTAGGCCAGCACCTGCGTGGCGAAGCCCGGCCCACCGCCTGTCATCGCGTAGATGAGGTCGAAGGATGCCAACTGCCAGACGAGCATGAAGAGCCCCATCGTGGTCGCCTGGGGCAGGATGAGCGGGAAGGTGATGCGCCCGAACATCTGGAGCGGGTTGGCGCCGTCGACGCGGGCGGCCTCGTAGAGGTCCGCGGGCACGCCCTGCAGGGCCGCAAGGAAGACCAGCGCGAGGAAGGGCGTGCTCTTCCAGACATTGGTGGCGATGACGGCTGCGCGTGCGCTCCAGAACTGGGTCAGCCAGGGGATGGAGACGCCGGTCACTCGCGAGATGAGGTCGTTGATAATGCCGTACTCCTGGTCGAACATCCACCGGAACCCGAGCGCCGCGACGACCATCGGGATGGCCCAGGGAATCAGGTTGATGGCACGCACGAGCGGCCGCCCGCGGAACTCGTTGTTGAGCAGCGAAGCGACCAGCAGGCCGAGCGCGAGCTGCAGCAAGGTGGAAACCAGCACGAAGATGATCGTGAAGCTGATGCTGCTGCGCACCCCGACATCCTGCGTGATGCGCGCGAAGTTGCGGATGCCGATGTACTCCAGCGGGGGGAAGGCCGGGTTGTAGTTGGTCAGGCTCAATCTGAAGGTCTGGACGATGGGGTAGAACACGGTGAACAGGCGCAGCCCGACGGCCGGCAGCAAGAGCAGCAAGGCCGACAGGTAGGCCCGCCGCGCCAGTGCGCTGGCACGCGGGGACGGGCCACGCGTGCTCCGCTGTACCGGGGCGTTCGCCTCCGTCACGGGTGAACCGGTTGCAGCCATGGAGATATTCCTTATCTTGAGTTGGAGTTCGGGCTGATATAGCTTGACCACTTGCTCCGACAGTGTGCAGGAGGAGTTCCGCATCCTCAGATGCAGAACTCCTCGAGTCACATGGACCGCCGAGCTGGTGCTCGGCGATCCATGTTCACCTCAACCCAGGGCGGCGATGCGCTCCTGGCCCATCTTCATGGCGTCGGCCAGCGACATCTGCTTGGTCAGGAAGAGCTGCCCGACGTCGTCCACGACCACCTCTGCCTCTGCCTGCCGCGGGTTGTAGGGCCGTGGGACCAGGCAGTTATTGTCCGAGTACAGCTTCATGTACACGGGCAGGCCCTCAGTCATCACGGCCAGGATGGACGGACGCGGCATGACGAACCAGCTCTGCCCCTGGGCCAGGATCGGTGCGTTCTTTGCGTTGGTGACCCACGCGATGAGGTCCTTGGCCGCATCGAGATTCGGCGCATAGGTGGGCACGCTGAAGCCCCAGCCGCCCCACCACGACTTGGGTCCGGCTGGCCCGGCCGGCGGGAGCTGGATATCGGCGCGGCCCTCCTGGTACCACTCCTTGTTATCGCGCACCACGCTCCAGAAGTAGGGCCACTGGCGCATCATGGCGACGCGGTCCTTCATGTAGAGGTCGTTTTGCTGGGTGTAGTCCTGGTTCAGCACGCTCTCGGACATGATCTTGTGCGTGTGAATCAGGTCATAGCAGTACTGGAACGCCGTGGCCGTGGCCTCATCGAACTTGAAGATGTCGCCGCCGGCCTGGACCGTCAGGTAGGCCAGGTAGACGAACGGCAGCCCCGGCTTGAGCATCCCTTCGGTAGTACCCCACACCGGGTCCTGCGTGAACTCCTTGCCGATCTGGACGAACTCGTCCCAGGTCGTGGGCACAGTGACGCCCTTCTCGTCGAACCAATCCTTGCGGTGCCAGAAGTAGCCGACCGCGAACTCGTGCGGCACGCGGTAGCGCTTGCCTTCGTAGCTGTGGAAGGGATCCTGGTCCACCGGGGGCAGGAAGCTCTCAGGGAAGTCCTGCCAGGTCTCGGCCGGGATGACATCGTCCAGCGGGATCAGCCAGCCGGCGCGCGCAAAGGCCGGGCCGGAGACATCATCGACGCTGACCACGTCCACCGGGCTGGTCTTGGACTGGAAGGCCGGCGAATACTTGGTCATCATCTCCTGGCCGGTCGTCGGGCCGCTCTCCAGGGTCACCGTCATGCCGGTCTGCTGTTCCCATTCTGCGATGACGGGCTTGAGCGCATCGTGTGCGAAAGCCTGGATTGCCAGGACAACGTTCTTGGACGTCGGAGCGGCCGCGGGCGCGGTCGTGGCCTCGGCCGGTGCAGTCGTACCGGCCGGGGGCGGCACGCAGCCTGCCAGCAGGCTCCCGGCTGACGCTGCGAACGCGGCCGAGCCTGCCACCCTCAGAAACTCGCGTCTCGATAAGAAAGTACGCTTTGCAGACATCTCAGGTCCTCCTTTGGTGAGAAAGCTGTTATCCGTCGAAAAAAGCAGTGGCTGCGACTGGTTCAGCTTGGTCTCGACCCCTTCATGCCTCCTCTCTTCAGTACCCAGCGAAGTGGTCCGCTCACGGGCGCGGCAACCGTTCGGCTACCGGCAGCATCTCGGGGAACGGCATGTGCGGCTCCTCCTGGTACCAGTAGGCTGTGGATGAATAGTCGTGGCTCAGGCAGTTGGCCTCGCCGTGCTCGATCGTCACCCGGATGGACTTCTCGAAGTAGATCGGGTCCTCGATATGGTAGCGGTAGACCGAGTTCTTGCCTTGCCACGGCCATTCGGGTGTGCCTGAGTTCAGGATCAGGCCGTGATAGGGCGTGCAGAACTCCTGCGTCGGGCAGAACGCGGTGTTGAAGTAGTCCTCGCTGCCGGTCCCGTAGAGCCGGGGCAGCGGCTCGCCGTCAACGAGGATCATGTCGTCGCCCTCGCCCCACCAGTCGTTCTTGGACGGCGCGAAGCAGTCCACATCGAGGTGGCAGCCGGCATAGTGCCCCTTGCCCGCCGCCTCCAGGATGACATAGTTGCCCTGCGCGTCGAGGTTGGGCGTGTGCCAGACCTGTTCGAGGATGTCCTGGTGATCCGCGAAGCGGAGACTGTCGTCGCCCCAGCCGGTCGTCGGGTTCTCCCGCCGCCACTGCGCGTGGAACCGGCCGTAGCCGGGATCGAGCGCGGGATACCGTTCGTAGTCGATGTAGAAGTAGAGGTTCGCGGGGGCCGGACTGTCGTTCGTGACGGCGAAGCGCGCGGCCGTGGCGAAGGGCATGGGGAACCAGCAGTTGAATCCGCGGCCATCCTGCGGGCTCATCTGCAGGGGCAGCGACCAGAAATTCCTGATGAGGCCGTGGCCCAGCCCGAAGAAGTCCCCGATGGGCGTCTCGATGCTCGGCGACGCCTCGCCGTCCCACCGGGCGCGCAGCACGAGCTGCCGCGGGAACGCGTCTGCCTGGCACCACATGGTCATCCAGATGTGCTTGACGCAGCCCGCGCCCTCGATGTCTGCGATGGTCATGGTCTCGCCGGGCGGGATGACCCACCAGTCGTAGTTGCCCCCGGCGCGGTCGTAGCTCGAGATGCGCTCTCGGCGCACGTCCGTGCGCAGCCGTGCCAGGTCCGCAAGGGTTGATTGGCCGATCTGCATGGGTGATGCCTCCCTGTTACTGCTTGAGCCCCTGCATCTGGATGCCCTCGATGAACTGGCGCTGGGCCAGGACGAAGATGATGACCATCGGCAGCAGCGTGAGCACCGAACCGGCCAGGATGCGGTCGTAGTAGCCGGCGGAGCGGGCATACTGCTGGTTGAAGGTGTTCATCGCCAGCGTGATGGTGTAGTGTTGCTGCCGCGAGACGTAAATCAGCGGGTCGAGGAAGCTGTTCCAGGTCCACCAGAAGGTGAAGATAGCGATGGTTGCGAGCGCGGGCCGGCTCAGCGGCAGGATCACCCGTGTCAGGATCTGCAGGCGGCCCGCGCCGTCGAGCGTCGCGGCCTCATCCAGGTCGAGCGGGATGGTCATGAAGAACTGGCGCAGCACGAAGATGAGGAACGCGTTGCCGAAGAACGAGCGCACCCACAGGGGCACCATCGTGCCGAGCAGCCCCAGGTCCCGGAAGATGATGTAGGTGGGCAGGGTGATGATGGTGTACGGCACCATCATTGTGCCCAGTAGCACCAGGAACAGCACGTCCTTGCCCGGCGCGCGCAGCCGTGCAAAGCCGTAGGCCACCAGTACGCACGAAATGAGGTGGCCGAGGGTGTTCATCACGACCAGGAAGCCCGAGTTGAGGAAGAAGCGCCAGAACGGCACGCCCGATAATTTCAGGTTGATGACCCGGCGGTAGCCGTCGAAGTTGAGCCGGAAGCGAACCGAACGTTCCAGCATATCCGGCCGTACATCGTACGCCGCGGTGACCTTGTCCGCGGGCACGATCAGCGCCATCTCCTGGATGTCGCCCACGAGCGCCATCGGCACGGTCTCGCCCGCCGCGGTGACGAAGTCCTCCTTGACGCGGTAGGTGATGGCTCCGCGGTTGACGCTGCCCGGCTCGATCAGGTCCGCGATGGGGCCCGCAGTGAGTGCCTGCATCTTGGATGCGGGCAGCACCAGCGCCTCGTCCGAGCCGGGGATGAGCACCGCAACCTCGAAGGGCGCGCTGCCATCGGGCGGGGTGTACTGGCGCATGTTGATGTTGATGCCGTTGAACTGCCGGACGGTCCGCTCTGTGCCGAGCTGCGCGATCTTCGCATTGATGCCGTGCTCCGCAACGATGCTCTGTGGGACGAGGGGCTGCCAGTTCTCCTGCACGATGTTGGCCGCGCGGAAGTCCGGGTCTTCGCCCTCCACCTGATACATGGCGAGTTCCGTCCCGCCCAACGGGACGAACTCCCTCTCGCCCAGCCGGTCGGCCTGGATGAGGCGGGCATCCTGCGCGATCGTGGGCGGTCCCACGACCCACAACTCGCTCTCCGGCCCGATGGCCAGCGCCAGTCGTCCATCGGCCAGCCGCCGGCCGTCGAGTTCGTGTCCGGCCACCTGGACCTTCTCGCGCGGGCCGCGGTTGGCCAGGTCGAGCGGGTACTGCGACAGCGCGGGCCGCAGGTCATCCAGCCGCGCGACCAGCAGGTTATTGGCCTCAGCCGGGTCGCGCGCCAGGGCCACGACCTGCTCAGTTGCGCCTCCGGGTGTACGCTGCTCGCGCAGATTGACCGTGATAGCGTCCAGGTCGCCGGGCACAGCATCCGTCAGCTCATCTCTCGGCACCGATGCGACCGCTGCCAGCTTCTCCAGCTCCACGATGGCGGTGTAGCGCCGCACGCCGATCTGGATGACCTCTGTCTTCTGGCCGTCTCCGAGCGGGGCGCGCCACAGGAGCAGCGCACGGCCGGTGTTCCCGGCGGGCGTGGTGTTCCAGTGGCGCGGCAGCCAGATGACCGGGTCGGCGTCGATCTGCCACCCGGGCTGCAGGCTGCCGTTCAGCAGCCACAAGAGCGGCAGCAGCATGACGAGCGCCATGACGGACAGGGCCAGGTAGCTGAGAAAGCCCCGCAGGTCGCGGCTGCGGCGAATGGAGGGCGAGGTTCTCATCTGCGCTCTCCTTCGTAATACACCCAGGCCTGGCTGGAGCGGACGACCAGCAGCGTGATCGCCATGATGATGAGGAAGAGGATCCAGCCCATCGCGGAGGCGGACCCCATCTGGATTTCGACCCAGCCGCGGTTGTACAGGTGGAGCATGTAGGTGCGCGTGGAGTCGTTCGGCCCGCCGCGCGTCATCACGTAGGGGATGTCGAACACCTGCATTGCGCCGATGATGCCCAGGACGAGATTGAGGAAGACGGTCGGGCTCAGCATCGGGAGGGTCACGTGGCGGAACTTGGCCCACTGGCCTGCGCCGTCGATCTGCGCGACCTCATAGAGCTCCTGGGGGATGCCCTTGATGCCCGCGAGATAGATGACCATCTGCGCGCCGAAGTTGAACCAGATGTTGATGAGGATGAGCGCGGGCAAGGCCCACCGGACATCCCCCAGCCAGCGCGGGGACTCGATGCCCACCAGGGCCAGCAGTCCGGCCAGCGGCCCGGTGTCGGGCCGGAGGACATAGAACCAGGTCAGCGAGATGGCGACCATCGGCATGACGCTGGGCATGAAGTAGATGGACCGGAAGACGTTGATGGCCTTGAGCTTTTGCGCGAGGATGAGCGCCAGCCCCAGCGCCACAACGCTGATGCCGGGCACGCTCACCAGCGCAAAGACGAACGTGGTGCGGATGGCCCGCAGGTATTGGGGGTCCGAGAACATGCGCACGTAGTTCTCCAGCCCGATCCAAAAAGGCCGGCCCCCGATCTCGTAGCGCGTGAAGGAGTAGTAGAGGGAGCTGAGGAGGGGGTAGACCAGGAAGACGGCCAGGCCGATCAGCCAGGGTGAGATGAACAGGTAGAATTCCAGGGTCTCGCGCCGGCTGGAGATGCTGCCCTTGCGCCTGGTACGTGCTGCGCACACGATGCCCCTCCTTTCTGCTCTCCGTATCCCCAACTGCGGAGTGCACATCCTCAAACTGCGGGCTCCGCAACCGTGCGCATCTGAGGATGCGCACTCCTCAAATTGCGGGGTCCGCATCCTCAGATGCGGGCACCGCTGGAACCATCCCGCATGTGAGGATGCTCGCTCCTCGTCGTTATTCGATCTTCGATTCCGCCAGGCACTTGTCCGCGTCGGCGGCCAGCTTGTCCAGCTCGGCCTTGATGTCCAGGCTCGGGCCATCATCGCCGAACAGCCGCGCGAGCAGCTTGCTCGCCGGGATATCTACGCAGGTGGTGTAGAAGGGCGTCGTTCCATCATCCAGCCGGCCCTGGTACTGCACCTCGGCCAGGAACACGCTCCAGTATGGGTCCTTCTCCTGTTGCAGCTCGGCCGCAGTCGCTTTGTCGCCGGTCAGGGCCTTCAGCGCAAACACGCGTTGCCCCGGTGCAGTCGTGAGCCACTTCAGCAACTGCCAGGCCGCATCGGGGTTCTCCGACTTGCTGTTGATGCCCCAGCCCATCCACATGATGGCGGCCTCGTGCCCGCCGGGGCCGGTGGGCAGCGGGATGGCCTGCCACTGCAGGTCGGGCGAGGCGTTGAACACATCCTGGTACCAGGGGCCCCAGTACGAGCCGGAGATGGCCAGCTTGCCCTGCGAGAAGAGCTTGTCGTTGGTCATGCCGCTGGCATTGAGGTAGTTGGCGGTCGGCGCGACGTGGTATTCGTGGATGAAGTCGCGGTACCACTCCCAGGCTGCGAGGGCTGCGTCGCTGTTCAGGTAACCCGTGGTCGTCATGCCGTCATCGCTGATGGTGTGCGCGCCCCAGGAGTAGAGGAACGATTGGAACCCGCGCCACCAGCCGGTATCACCGCCCCAGAAGGGCGAGCTCGCGCCCCACTGCACTACCTTCGTCGGGTCAAAGTCGGGGCTGGCAGCGTTGTTGCCATTCTCGTCCAGTGTGAGCTGCTGCGCGATGTCGAGGTATTCATCGTAGGTCCATCCCTCTTCCGGGACCTCGATGCCGGCCTTCTCCAGCAGGCCGGTGTTGGCATAGAACGCGCTGACGCTGTAGTCCTTGGCGATCGCGACCGGCTTGCCATCCACGAACCCGGTCTTCCACACGGATTCGAAGAAGGCTTCGTCCGGGTTGAACTCCGGGTCGTTCGCCATGATGGGCGTCAGGTCCGCCAGGTAGCCGAGCATGGCGACGCGCGGCAGGTCCGACGAGTCGAAGCCGACCAGGTCCGGTGCAGTGCCGGCAGACAGCTCGTTGAGCCGCACCGCGCGATCCTCGGGCAGCTTCACGGTCTCGGCCTTGATACAGTCGTGCGCGTCGTTGAAAGCCGCGATGACCTGGTCCCAGTATTCCTGGCGATCCGCGCTCGACCAGTCATGGACGCCGACATAGTACGCGCCGTCCGGGCACTTGGCCGTGTCAACGGGTGCGCGGGTCGGCGTGGGCGGGACGGTCGGCTCAAGCGTGGGGGTAGCCGGCGCAGGCACTGGCAGCTCGGCGGTGGGAGTCGCTTCCTCGGTCGGCGGTTCGGTGGCCGCGGGCTCTTCGGCAGGGGGTACAGCAGTCGGTTGTTCGGCCGCAGCAGGGGGCGCCTGCGTCGTCGGCGCGACGCACGCGGCGAGTGCCAGGCTGGCGATCATCAGCAAGGCCAACAGATAGAGGGCTGACTTCTTCATCGCTTCCTTCCTTTCTGGTGTGCTAAGAAAGCAGGCAGGCTGGCAAAGACTGCGAGCTTGGTACGATCCGGTCGTGCGGGCATCACCGCCGCCGGGGCATCACCTCCTTCCCGTATCGGTCAAGGTTCCATCCAGATAGCGCAACAGAATTGACAGCAGGGCATAGCCGCTCACATTGCGGCGGAAGCCGGACGGCTGGTTTCCTGCGCCGCCGCTGAAGCGCAGCGTGCTCAACAGGGCGCGGCCCGCGCCGAGTTCCACCTCCACGAGATAATCGTGCATCTCGAAGCTGCGCGCGTCGAGCCGGCGCAGCACGGGCCGGATCTCTCTGACATGCGCAGGGCTGAGTGCCTGGGCCAGACGATCGGGCTCGAACATCACGTCCGTTGCAAGGCCGAAGAATTGCAGATCTGCATAGCCGTCCACCGGGAAGACGTCCCAGACCGGGTGGGCGGGGAAAAGCTTGACTGCCTCGCGCCAGAACGGGCCGCGGCGTGCGGGCAGGGGGCCGGCCCCCTGCTGCCAGTACAACACGCGCCCGCCGCGCTCCACATAACGCTGCACCTCGGCGTCCCAGAGCGTCGCGAGCGCCACACGGGGCCGTTTCCTGCCGCGCAACTTGTCGACGCGCGTGCCCAGGCTCAGGCGGTCGGCCTGTTCATCGATGAGGTAGGCGGGGTCGTAGAGCGCGATGCCGTCCAGCTCGCCGGGCCAGGGATAGACCCAGACCGGCCACCGGTTCTGCGCGACGAGGGCGTGGTCGCCCGTCGCGCGGCGCAGTTCTGCGGAGAGGGTCAGCCGTTCAGGTGCATCGGCAGCCGGCAAGGGGCACTCCAGCGCGGCCAGGGCTTGCGGATCGCCCGTTGCCAGCGGTCCGAGGAGCGTCACTTCATGCTCGCACAATACCTCACCGCGGGCGCGCGCGAGCCGCCAGGTGAGCACGGTGTCGCCTGAGACGGACGCGCCGGTGTGGTGGCGGGCGTGGCCGTCCGCTAGGGCGAGGCTGCCCGCCAGGACGAGGTCCCAGCGCGCGGTCTCGCTCGCCCACCAGTTGTGCGAGTCGATGGGGCGCGGCCGGTCGCCGCCGTGCGTCCAGCGCCGCCGCCGACCCACTTCCAGGCAGAGGACCGTGTCTGCGTTGAACGTGCGGAACTCGGCGGGGTCCCATTTCGGGCGACCCAGGTCGTCCAACACGCCGGAGGTTGCGATGGGCGTGTCGCGCAGCCCGGTGACCACATAGCCGCCCATGCCCGCGCGGCGGCGCACTGCTTCCAGCGTGTACTTGCGGGTCACGAGGGCCTGGCGGTTGGCTATCGCTACCAGCTCGCGCGGTTCCCAGTCAGCCAGGACCGGCGCCAGCCGCGCCTCGGCCTCGACGATGGCCCGCGCCTCGGGCCGCCACGTCGCAACGGGCAGGTCCTCGGTCATCCACCAGGGCTTGTGCCCGCCCGCCGCAGCAGCCAACTCAGCGAGGTCGCGGAAGCCGTCCTGGTCGTTGAACTCCCCAAAGATCCACGGCCGCGGCAGCTTCCAGTCGCGGCGCCAGTTGTCCAGCAGGGGCTCGAAGTAGTGCAGGTCGTAGTAGGGGTGGTAGTCGGTGAAGTCTGCGAAGTCGAAGTCCAGCCCGCCGTAGGACTCGCCCGACCCGCTGTTGTCGCAGATGAGCACGTGGCTGACGCTATCCCGCACGACCTGGTTGAGCGTGCCGAGCAGCACGGACCCCACCGACCGGTCCATCTCGCAGCCGAGCGTGTACAGCACGACCGAGGGGTGGCGCCGCGTGAGCCGGACGTAATCCGCGTACTCGCCGGGCGCCTGGGCGCACAGCGCCTCCGTGACCTCCGGCAGCCACATTGGGAATTCGACCCACAGGAGCATCCCCTCTTCGTCAGCCGTGTCGAAGTAGGCCTGGTTGGGCAGGAAGAGGCAGAGCTTGACCAGGTTGAAGCCCATCGCGCGCAGAATGCGAAACTCCTGCCGCGCCTTGTCCCGCGTGTAGTACGGCGCAATCACGTCCGGGTCCCAGCCCCATGACAGCGCGCCGCGCAGGCAGACCGGCTGCCCGTTGAGCAGGGTTCGGTTGCCGTCTGCGGCCAACTGCCGGAAGCCGATGCGCCGCTGCGCCGCGGCGACCACGGCGCCGGCCTGCTGCCAGGTAAATACTACATTATATAAGGTGGGCTGTTCGGGCGACCAGTGTACGAAATCGGGGATGTCCAGCGCGACGTCGAGCGCGCTATCTGCGGCCGCGGGCACGCTAACGCGCGTCACGGTCTGCCCGGCTTGCTCGACCGTGATCTCGATTGTCCCAGCAAGGTCGCTTTGCCACGCAAGTAGTCTACCGCTGATGCGGAGCCGCCCCGTACCCGGCTCGGCGTCCAGCACCAGGTCACGAAAGGCGTGCGTGTAGCTGGTCAGGCGGCACGACTGCCAGATGCCGCCGAAGGTGGTGGCAACATCGGGCAGGAAGCCGGCCAGGCTGCTGCGCATGGGATAGCGGTTGCCGGGCTTCCAGACCTCCAGCTCCAGCATGTTCTCCACACCGGGCCGCGCGGCCGCGGTCACGTCCAGGCTGAAGGGGGTCCATAGACCCAGGTGCTCGCCGACCGGGATGCCGTTGAGGGTGACGCGGCACGCGTAGCTGACCGCATCGAATTCGAGGAAAACGGGCCGCCCGGCCCAGTCTGAGGGAACCGTGACGCTCCGGCGGTAGCGTGCCGGCCCATCGATCGTCTTGCTGAATCCGTGTGCCTCCCAGCAGCCCGGCACGCAGATGGTGCTCCACGCGGGGTCATCGCTGAGGGCGAAATCCCACTCGCCGTCCAGTGGCAGGATCATTGCAGCACCATAGCCGGAGTCCATCATCGCAACATCCCAGATAGGCCGATACACAGTCCGCGTTGTCCTGATGCTATCACACCTGTGAGGCCATGTCAACGGTTGACGCGATTTCGGACATTCAGCATTGTGACTTTCAGGATTATATGCCGCAATAACCGGGCTCTCAGGCAGGCTTGCCCAGCAGCTCTACTTACCGCATAATAGCCACAGCACTCCAACCACACGCCGAGGAATCCCATGCAGAAATCTTCTCCGATCCTCTCATCGCGCGAGCGCATGCTTGCCGCGCTCGACGGCCGCCCCGTCGACCACACGCCGTGCAGCTTCATGCTCTACAACGGGCTCAAGTCAACCTGCAGTTCCTACGAGGAATTTGTCCTGCGCCAGATCGAGCTGGGCCTGGACACCTGCGTGCAATTGCCGGGCCGTCCGCCCGTCGTGGTGAACGATCACTACAACCTGCACGGCCTGCCTGTGCGCCATGATCCGGCGGTGGAGATCGTGGAGTGGCGCGAGACGCCTGTCGATGAAGAAACGGCCATCCTGTTCAAGGAGTACCGGACGCCGGCCGGCACGCTGCGCGTGGAGGTCCGCCAGACGGACGACTGGCGCTGGGGCGACCACGTGCCCTTCCTGGATGATTACATCACGTCTCGGGCGCGGCGCTTCCCGGTCAACGGGCCGGAAGACTTTGCCCGCGCCGCCACCTGCTGGTAGAGCCGAACCGCCCGGATGTCGCGGCGTTCCGCGGAGAGGCAGAGTCGCTCCTGACGCTCGCGCGGCGGCATGACCTGCTGGTCACGGGCGGTTGGGGTGTCGGTGCGGATCTGATCGGCTGGGTCTACGGGCTGGAGCGGATGGTGTATGTCACGTATGACCAGCCCGACTTCCTGGCGGGAGATGCTGGATATCATCGCGACCTGGAACCGGGCGCATGCGGGTGATGCTCGCCGCGGGCATCGATCTGTACATCAAGGCGTGGTACGAGAACACTGATTTCTGGACGCCTGCGGCCGTCGCAGGTTCATCCAGCCGATCCTCGCTGCGGACGCGGCTCGCGCACGATCACGGCGCGCAGCTAGGTTACCTCATCACGGCGAAGGCGATGCCCCTGCTGGATCTCATTGCGGAGACCGGGGTAGATGCCATCGTCGGGGTTGACCCGCGCGAATGGGACCTGTCACGCACGAAGCAACGGATTGGCGACCGCGTGTGCCTGTGGGGCGGGGTCAACGGCCACCTGACCGTCGAACAGGGGGATGAGGCAGAGGTGCGCTCAGAGGTGCGACGGGGGCTGGACACCCTCGCTCCCGGGGGCCGCTTCATCCTGTCGCCGGTAGACAATGTGCGGGAGGACTCGCCGCTGATCCGCCGCAACGTCGCCGCGCTGATCGACGAGTGGCAGCGGGGGTGGTCATAGCCTGACTCTATCCACGCGCCGCGTTGCCGGGTCGCAGCCTGATCCCCCAGCTGATGGCTGTGCCATGCTCCAACTATCGCCCGGTAATCCGCCAGAACCTCTTTGAGCGACCGCCAGGGCGGTGACGTGAGGGGCTGGCCCGGCGTCAACCACCGGCGCTCCCGATCAGCGGCAGCCAGAGGCGTTGCAGCAGCGGATCACAGTTGACACATACGACCGGCGTGTAGTCGCTCCACAGGGTGTTCGGCTGGAAGTAGGCGTGCTTGAAGACGGCATCCCAGCCCGTGCCATGCTCATAGTAGGACTGGGGGTAGGAAATCGTCCGCAGCCGGAAGTAATAGGTGGCCTCGGCCGCCAGATCCGGCAGCCGATAGTCAACTCGCCGCGCATCCCCAGGATAGCCGGCGACCGTGAAGGGGCCAGTCGGCGTCGGCGCATAACTGATTTCATAGTCGCTGTTGTAGCTGATGTAGGTGGGTGGCGTCCAGGACAGGGTGATGACGCCCGCGTCGACCGTGGCCCGCAGATCCGTGGGCGGGCGGGTCTGGGTGCGGCGGTCCGGCCAGTTCGGGTCGGGCGAGGTCAGCAGATTATAGTTCAGATCCAGCCGGTAGAATGCGCGGTCGGTGAGGGCCGTCGGCACCGCTCCGCTGAGCTGGTTGCCGGAGAGTTGCAGGCCCATGATGGCCGGGTTCTGGCCCAGTTCGGCCGGGAGGGGCCCCCAGAGGTGGTTGCCGGAGAAGTCGAGGTAGATGCCCGGCGGCGGGATGGCGCCGGTCGGCGTGTAGGGCACGTGCGCCCCGATCTGGCTCCAGCCGGACCAGATGGGACCGGAGAGGTGGTTCGAGTGCAGGGCCACGTAGCGCAGGTTGACCAGCTGGTCCAACTGCCATGGCAGCGGCCCGAAGAAGGCATTCTGACTGAGATCGATGTGCTGCAAGGCGGTCAGGTGCGGCCACCACGGTACGTCATCGGAGAACTGGTTGGCGCTCAGGTCGAGATACCGCAACGCGGGCAGCTGGGCGTCGGGCCAGGTAGAGTATGCCAGGGGACCAGACAGCTGGTTATGACTGAGGTCGAGATGTTGCAGGGCCACTAGCTTCTGCAATTGCGTGAACAAGAAATCACTCAGGTAGTTATGGCTCAGGTCCAGGTAGTGCAGGGCGCTGAGATTGCCCAGGCTGGCCGGCAGTGGGCTGTGGAACGCGTTGCTGTGCAGGTCGAGCTGCTGCAGTGCCTGGAGGTTGCCCAACGTCTCCGGCAGCGCGCCGCTGAGCTGGTTGGCGCTCAGGTCCAGGTGTTGCAGCGCGGTCAGCTGGCCCAGCGTTACGGGCACGGGGCCGGTGAGCTGGTTGGCGCTCAGGTCCAGGCGTTGCAGGCCGGGGAGGTCACCCAGCGCGGCCGGCAGCGCGTCGACCAGGTTGTTAGCCGGCAGGTCGAGTTGGCTGACGTGGCCACCCTCACACGCCACGCCCTGCCAGCTGCACGGCGTCGCGGTGCGCAGCCAATCCGTGTGCGCCTGCCAGAGCGGCCCGTTGGTGGTCCGGAAAAGGGTGACGAGCGCCTGGCATTCGGACGGCGGGATCTCGGTCACGCTAGTGCAGTCGTAATCCAGGCGCCATACAGCTACCGGCGATCGGCGCGTGCTGGTCGTACCGTCACCCAACTGGGCATCCCCGTTCCAGCCCCAGCACTTAGCCTCACCACTGGCGAGCGTCGCACAGGTGTGCAGGTAACCCGCAGCAATTCCGGTGACCCCGATCGGCAACCCCACCACGTCGGTCGGCCGCCAGATAAAGCTGGCCGGGCTGTCCACGCCAACTTGCCCGTCCATGTTTCGGCCCCAGCATTTGGCTCCGCCGCTGGCCGTGACCGCACAGGTGTGGGCGCCACCAGCACTGAGCGCCGTCACGCCTGGGGCCAGATCAACCACGTCTACGGGCGTCCGTTGCCGCTCGACGAAGACGCCATTCCCCAACTCGCCGCTTGAGCCACCCCCCCAGCACTTGGCGCCGCCCGCGCCGTCAATGGCGCAGGTATGGTCGTATCCCGCGGCGAGGGCTTGCATCCCGCTGGCCAACCCGACCACAGCTACCGGCATCAAGCGCCGCGTGATGGTGTCGTCGCCGAGTTGGCCGTGGTCGTTGTTGCCCCAACACTGGACGCCGCCCGCGCCATCAATGGCGCAGGTATGGTCGTATCCCGCGACGAGCGCCTGCACCCCGCTGGTCAACCCGACCACGTCCCCCGGCGTCAAGTGCGCCGTGGTCGTGCCATCGCCTAATTGGCCATAGCCGTTGGCGCCCCAGCACTGGACGCCACCATTATCCAGGAGCGCACAAGTATGGTTGCTCCCAGCACTGAGCGCCTGCACGCCGTGGCTGAGACCGACCACCGCCACAGGGGCCAACCGGGCACTGGTCGTGCCATCCCCCAGTTGGCCATTCCCGTTGGCGCCCCAGCACTGGACGCCGCCGCTGGCGGTCACCGCGCAGGAATGACCGCCGCCGACACTGACCATGCCTACCCTTTCCGACAAGCCCAGCACAGCGACCGGCGCGCCGCGCGCCCTGGTCGTGCCATCGCCCAGTTGACCTACAGTGTTTCTCCCCCAACACTGGACGCCGCCGGTCAGCGTCACCGCGCAGGTGTGTGCTCCGCCGGCGCTGACCTGCGTCGCCCAGCCCTGGCTGAACGGCTGGGTGGCCGGTGTGTCTGGCGCTGGATCAGGCAGAGCTTGCGCACTGGCTGCCAAGCCGCTGCCCAGCAGTAGCGTCAGGGCCAGGAGGGTCGCGCCGATCGCACTATACCAGGGTTTCATGGCTGGCCTCTCGCATGTTGCATCCGTTCTCGGCTGTGGCGAAGCCACAGCACACCGTTCCACTCGCCGGCTCACCGGCGATGTGTCACCCCAACTCCCGCCGCGCGGCGGCCACGATCCTGTCCACCTCGCGCCGCGTGTCCACATCCAGCGGGACCGGCTCATGCTCGCGCAGCAGCTTGTCCTTCCGCGCGATGCAGCGGTCGAGCAGCGTCTCCGCGCCTGCCTCGACCCACGGCGACCAGAACTGGCGGTCGAGCAGCCGCGGGAACCACAGCTCCTTACGGAAGTGCCGGACGGTGTGCTCCTCAGCCAGGAACGTGCTGTCCCGCCCCACCGACCGGATGACATCGAGCCCCAGGGTCTCGTCGTCCACCTCGAAACCGCGCAACACCCGCTCGACGTAGCCGATTAGCTCGTGCTGCATGACCAGCATGGCGAGCGACGCGCCCTGGTCCGCGCCGCAGATGCCCAGGTGACCGAAGATGTCCGCGCCGGCCAGCGCGCCGCACATCAGCGAGACGCCCGCCTCCATCCCGGCCTGCGCATCGGGAATCTTGCTGTCGGTCAGCCCCACGTTGACATAAACCGGCAGCCCGTAGTGCTTGCCCATCTGCGCCATCGCGACCGCCATCAATGACTGCTCGGGCCCGCCGAAGATGATCTGGCTGGTGCGCATATCGAACGCATGGGGGATGCCGCCGTAGCAGACGGCCAGTCCCGGCTTGACGAGCTGGGTAACGCAGATGCCGGCGAGAATCTCCGCGTTCTCCTGCGCCAGCGTGCCGGCCAGCGTGCCGGGCGCGGTCGCGCCGACCTGCGCCATCGGCCCGATGGGGACGGGCAGCGAGAGGCGCGCGGTCTCGAACAGCACCTCGATGCCTTCATAGGGGAACTTGAGCGGGCTGATGGGCTCCAGGAAGGGGTAGGCGAGAGGATAGGCCGCGGCGTCTGCCTCGCTGCCCACGACCGCCGCAAAGAGCTCGAGCACGTACCGGGTGGTCGCGCGGTTGTGGAAGAAGAAGTGGAGGGGCTTGGTCGTGTGGCTGAGCAGCGCAGCCGCGACCTCCACAACGCGGTAACCGGTGGGTATCTCGTGCGGCTCAGCCATCGCGCCGGCGATGTTGATGTGCGGCAGTCCGTCGGCCAGCCGCGCCGCGGTTGCCACATCCTCCAGGCTGGCATAGCGCCGCTCCGTGCCGTTGTCGGCCAGCCAGAGCGCCTGCCCGCCGGTGGAGTTGTAGTTGCGCGTGCCCTGGCCGAAGCGGGCCACGCGCAACCGGTCGCGGCCATAGATGGTGAACGTCTTGCCGCAGCTCGCCAGGGCCTCGTGGACGAGCCGCTCGGGGATCAGCACGACCTCGTGCGTCTCATCCACCTCCGCGCCCGCCGCGCGGAATCGCCGCCGCATCTCGGCGTGGGGAATGCGCACGCCGACCGTGCGCAGGATCTCCAGCGACGCATCGTGGATTTTACGGATCTGCTGTGGATTGAGAGCTTGGAGGATCATAATAAGCTTTGCGTCCTTGGCGTCTTTGCGTGAGCTGCATTGAGATTGTCACTCGACCGCGCGCTCGGCGGCCGCGTAGATGCGCTCGATCTCGCGGCGCCGGTCTGCTTCGAGCTCGAATTCGTGATAGGCGATGCGCCGCCGCGCCTCGTCGCGTAGCCGGTCGGAGAGCTCGGGGCGGCCTGTGCTCATCCAGCGGCCGATGGCCCCGCGCTCGAACCGGCGGGGATACCAGGTCTGGGTCCGGTAATGGTCCAGTGTGCTGTCCAGCCCGACGAAGCTGCGCGCGACGCCGGCCCGGATCTCCGCCAGCCAATCGTCTACCACCTCTTCGCCCAGCCACGGCCCCTGGATCGCAGCCTGCAACCAATCCCTGATTTCGATATCGACCAGCAGTTGTTCCGCGCTGAAGATTTCGTCCAGGCTCAGGGTCCCTGCCGCGCCGAAGTGCCGCTGGCCGAGGGATGCGCCCCAGGCCATGATCGCAGCCTTGTCCGCGGCGGCCTGGCTGTCCGGCGTCTTCGACATTACATGCGTGTTGCCCGGTCCCCGGCCCGCGGGCCAGCCGTAGAAGCGGTTGAAATCGGCGCAGAGCATCTGGTAGCGCAGATTCTCCGGCGAGCCGAAGACCTGGCTGCCGGCGCGCAGGTCGAAGGGGAAGATGTCGACGTGGAACGTGACCGGCTTGCCGGTGAGCAGGCGCAGCGTGACCAGCCCGCCCATCAGCTCTGCGGCCGCGAGCGCCAGCGCGCCGAACGGGTGGAGCGGCGCGTTTGCGCCGGTGGACGGCATGCTGCTGACCGAGATGTGCGCCAGCCGGTCGAGACAGGCGAGCACGACATCGAGCGATTCGCCGCCGAGCCGCAGCGGCGACGGCAGGTAGACCGGCAGGCCGTCGATGGGGCTGCCCATCACTTCGGCCATGTCGAACAGGTGGTTGACCGTGGCTGCGGATGTGGGGTCGACGGGCGATGCGCCCTGCCGCGAGTTAAGCGCCGCGATGCGATACTGCGCCAGCGGGTGCAGGTCCGGGTGCACGTCGATGGGGATGCCCGGCGGGACGCCGTATACCCGGTCATCCGTGAGGGTGTCCACCAGCTTCGTCATCTCGATGAGGCGGTCGGTCGTGTACGGCACGACCTCGCCGGTCTTGAGGTCCTGCACCCACAGCGAGTACGAGCTGATGCTCAGGCTGAGCTGTCCGTCATCGGCCGGCTCGGGCGCGCGCGGCCGAGCCGCGATGTGCCGGCGCATCTCGTCCACGTAAGACTCGACGACGGGCGCGTCGAAGAAGACGCGCTCGCCGTTCACCCGGAAGCCCGCGGCCACCAGGCGTTCGCGCGCCAGGTCATGGTGGATCTGCATCCCAATGTCGGCCAGGATGGACAGCGCCAGCTCGTGGATGCGCGCGGACTCGTCCGCCGAGATGAGCGGCTCGCGCCGGGTCCGGATGGGCGGGAGGGTGGGGGGTAGTTGGGTCACGGTACTCCGTTCCAGCCACAGAGCGGACACGGCAAACAGGGGCTTACTCGTTACTCATTACTCATTATCGAAATCAGTAACGAGTAACGAGTAAAGAGTAACGAGTAAGCTCTGTGTCCTCTGTGGCAAACCTCTGTCCTTCTATGCGAACTGCGGGAGCAGCTCGGCCTGCGCGACGAGCATCTCGTCCAGAATTTTCTGGGCCGCGCGCGGGTTCGGCACGTTCGGGTCGACCATCAGCGCTTCGAGCGCGGTCTGCCGGTTGCCGGTGGCTGCAGCGTCGACGACCAGGTCCATGATGTAGAGCTGCAGCTCCATCACCGCGGCAATCGCGGGCGGGAGCGGCCCCATCTGCAGGCCGTATATGCGGTCCGCGCCGATGATGGCCGGGATTTCGACGATGCCGCCCGGCTTAAGGTTGCTGACGAACCCGTCGTTCGGCAGGTTCAGCGACAGCACGTATGCATTGTTGTTGGTCAACAGGCCGGACACGATGTCCGCGGTCTGCCACTTGAGCCCGCCTTCGATGAGCAGGTCGTGCATCTCCGCCGGGTCGAGCGGCCCGCTGCCCGCCGCGAGGCGCTCGTATTTCTCGTCGCGCTGCCGGTCGGCGTCCGCCCCGCGGAAGATCCAGTCGGTGTAGCCCGGCTTGTGGAACATCGCGCCCCAGCCCAGGTATTCGCCCACGTGGGTGTCGCCCGGCCCCGGCCAGTAGCCGAACCGGCGCAGGCACTCCTGCGAGAGCGGCTCCCAGTCCGGGTCAAGCGTGTCGACGCAGCGGCGGACTTCGGGATAGAGGTCCTCGCCAGTCTTGGCATCGCGCACGTCCATCACCCAGTGGCAGTGGTTGATGCCGGAGACCTTGATGTCGATGTCCTTCTGCTGGCAGCCCAGGAACTTGCGGGCGAGGGTGTTCTGCGTGATGTATGCGCCCAGGCACACGCCCACGTTCTTCACGTTGGTATACTTGCTGACGGCCAGACACAGCCGGCTCTCCGGGTTGCTGTAGTTCACCAGCCATGCGTCAGGGCACAGCTTCTCGATGTCGTGCGCGATCGCCAGGATAGGCGGCACCTGGCGCATGGTGTGGAACATGCCGCCGGGCCCGCCGTTCTCGCCGTACAGGTCGCCGCAGCCGTGCTTGCGCGGGATCTCGATGTCGAGCTGCCACATCTCGTAGTGCTTGCGCTCGATCGCGGTGATGACGATGTCGGAGCCGGGCAGCGCCTCGGTGCGCTCCGTGGTCGCGGTGACCTCGAAATCTGCGCCGTAGGACTGGTTCAACCGGTCCACGAGACGCGTCATCCGGCGGATTTTCTCCGGCGCGATGTCGACGAGCGCGAGCTTGGCCCCGCGCAGCTCAGGGCGCTCCATCAGGTCGCGCACAGTCATCAGGCCGAATGCGTGGCTGCCGACGCCGATCATGGTGATTTTGGGGGACTTCATGTGAGTTTCTGCTCCTGTGTTGTGTTTGACTGATTACAGATTGAAGATTGAAGATTTCTCTTTTTCTTGCAGGTTTCTTTCCTTGGCGACGTCACCCTGCAATCGGCTGCCCCAATCTGTAATCTTCAATCTTCAATCGTCTCATCCCTTCACGCCCGTAATCACGATGCCCTGGATATAGTACCGCTGGGCGATGAAGAAGAGGAAGATGGGCGGTAGCATGGCGATCATGGAGACGACCATCAACTCGGACCAGAGCACGCGGTATGCGCCGCGCAGGTATGACAGCGCAATCGCGAGCGGGTACGACTCCAGCTTGTTGAGGTAGATGAGCGGCCCCATGAAGTCGTTCCAGGTCCAGCTGAACGCGAAGATGGCCGTGATGCCGATGGCCGGCTTGGCAAGCGGCAGGATGATGCGGAAGAAGATCCCCACGATGCCGCAGCCGTCGATGCGCGCCGCGTCGTCCAGCTCGCGCGGGATGGTCGTGTAGAACTGGCGCAGCAGGAAGACGAAGTATGCCCACCCGAAGAACGCGGGAACGATGAGCGGCTTGTAGGTGTTAACCCAGCCGAGCTTCGAGAACAAAATGAACAGCGGGATCATTGTCACCTGGCTCGGCAGCATCATGGTCGCCAGTACGATCATGAAGAGCACCCGGCTGAACGGGAAGCGGAGCCGCGCGAAGGCGTACGCCACGGTCATGTTCGAAAGAATCGTGCCGATGGTGACCATTGCGCTGTAGAAGAAGGTGTTCCAGATGAAGATGTAGAACGGCACGGGATAGATGGTGACGGCCCGCACGTAGTTCTCCCACACGAACGGGTTGGGGATCCAGATGGGCGGAAAGACCTTGACCTGGTTCGGCGCCTTGAGCGACGTGGAGACCATCCAGGCCAGCGGGATCATCACGACGATGGCACCCAGGATCAGGAGCGCGTGAATGCCCAGGTGCTGAACCTGTTCCGTCCGCCGCTTGCTGCCGGTAATGGCGCCTGTCAGCCGGCCCCAAAGGCTGCGGTCTGCATCGGTCGGTGTGGTGGCTTGGGTGGTCATTTGCGCCTCCCGCCGATCTCGGTTTCGTAGTAGACCCAGGCGGCCGATGAGCGGAAGATAATGAGGGTCATCAGCAGGATGATGATGAAGTAGATCCAGGCCAGCGCGCTGCCGAGGCCCATCCGATACTGCCGGAACGCCAGGTTATAGAGGTAAAGAACGTACATCAGGGTCGAGTTGGCCGGTCCGCCGCCGGTCATCACGTAGACGCTGGTGAAGGCCTGGAACGCGCCGATGATGTTCGTGACCAGGACGAAGAAGAGCGTCGGGCTGACCATCGGCAGGGTGATATGGCGGAAGCGGCCCGCCGGGCTGGTGCCGTCGATGGTCGCGGCCTCGTAAAGTTCCGTGGGGATGCCCTGCAGGCCGGCCAGGAAGATGAGCATGTTGCCGCCCGCGCCCCAGAGGCTCATCAACACGAGCGAAGGCTTGGCGAGCTGCGGGTCGGTCAGCCAGCGCAGCTTGTCGATGCCGAACCAGGACAGGAACCAGTTGAGCAGGCCGAACTCTGGGTTGAACAGCCAGAGCCAAAGCAGCGACACCGCAATCGCGGGGATGACCGACGGCAGGTAGTAGATGATCCGGTAGAAGCCGACGCCCCGGATCTTCTGGTTGAGCAGCATTGCGAGGAAGAACCCTGCGGCCATCGTCAGCGGAATGCTCAATAGGACATAGTAGGTCGTATTGTAGAGCGAGGTCCAGAAGAGCGAGCGCGTCGTGTCGGTGGAGAACAACGTCGCGTAGTTGCGCAGCCCGACGAACTTCGACGTGAGCATGTCGCTGTCGAAGAAGCTCAGGCCGAGCGACCACAGCATCGGACCCAGCAGGAACGCGACGAAGCCGATCACCCAGGGGGAGATGAGGATGTACGCGATGATGGCCTCGCGCTTGCGTTCGTTGAGCGGCGGCAGACGCAGCCGCCCGGCCCATCCTGTTTGGGCCTGGCCGGGCTCGACTTGCTTGCGCCCCGCGTCCCCCTTGACGTGGCTGATCGTCATGATGACCCTCCATCCGGTCCCCGGGATCGACACGCGACCCCATATTGGGCCGCGTGCCCGTACAGGGCGGTGATGTTCTCCACCGGGCAGTCCGGCAGGATGTTATTGGCCGGCAGGATGAACAGCGGACAGCGATCCGCCAGGGTGTCGATGATGCGTTCGACGTCGCACTTCACATCGGCCACTGTGCCGAACGGCAGCGTGGTCGTGACCGACGGCCCGGCCCACAGGATCGGCGACCGGCCCGCGCGCGTGCGCAAGCGACCGAGCGCGGCGATGTCCACGCCGTATTCCTCCTGGAAGCCCTGGAAGCCGTCCACGCCGCAGGCCAACAGGTGTGGGATGATCGGCCGGAAGTCGCCGTCGCTGTGCCAGACCGTGCGGATGCCGGCCTCGACCAGGGGCTCGAGGGAGTAGCGCACGTGCGGGAAGTAGACCTCATCGAGCAGCCTGGGCGAGGCGATGGGTCCACCCCCGCCGCAGATGTCCGTGCCGATGAGCGTCACCGGCACCAGGTCCAGCTCGCGGTACACCTGCACGGCCATCTCGGCCTTGCGCCGCGTGACGGCCGCCAGGCTGGCGAAGAAGCGGTCCGCTTCCTCCCGATACAGGTGCATGAACAGCAAGTAGTTCTCGTAGCCGAACTCGGGATACCACTCGAAGCGCGGGTGGACGACCTCCCAGAGGGTCGGCAGATAGATCAGCTCGCCCATCTGCACCTGCATCGACAGGACATGCTCGCGGAACTCCACGCGCCAGCCTTCGGCATCGAACTCGGCGGCAGCCTCCGCGGCGGCCGGCTGCGCCTGCGCATACGCCAGAACGTGCTCGATCGTGGGATAGCGTGCCTTGTACGCCTCGAACGCCTCGTGCGTCAGCCCGCCGCGATAGTCGCCCGGCTCGCGCGGGACGTGCAGCGCGATCATCGCGTCCACGCCGAGTCGCCGGTGGGCTTCGATGGCCCAGCGTGCAGGGTCGCGCCAGTATTCGTCGGGCGTACACCCTGCGAGCGCCTGGTGCTGCGCGTCGCCCAACACCCAGCCGCCCAGGAGGGGCGGCCGGTCGGCCCGGCCATCCTGCAGGGTCGCCAGCAGGCGCTCGCGGTGGGTCAGTGGGGTCATGGCGCTCATGCAAGTGTTTGTAGTGGGCGCTGAAGCGCCCACTACAAACCATGGCCGGCTCAGGCGATGCCTGCCGACTCGTAGTACTCGGTGATCCGGTCCGCGGCCAGGTTGACGCCTTCTTCGATTCCCAGGTCACCGGTGACCCAGACCTGCTCCCAGATGGGGGTCCAGATTTCCGCGATCTTCTGCTGATCCTTGAACTCGGGCACGAGCCGGGCCACTTCCATGACCCGGGAGAAGGCCGAGACGTCGTAGCCTTCCTTCGCACCCATGGACTGGGTGTCCCACACCGAGGTCAGGCTGCGGCGGGCAGGCTGGAGGCCCAGGATGCCGGTGCACATCTCGGTGGAGGCCCAGTTGCCGGTCAGGAACTTGACCAGTTGCACAGACTCGGGTACATGCTTGGTGCCCTTGTAGATGGAATAGCCGTTGGTGAAGGTCAGGCCCGACTTGGTGCCGTCCGGCCCGTTGACCAGGTCGGTGAAGCCCCAGTTGAAGTTATTCTCTGCGATGTAGTTCGTCACCATCCAGCTATGCGACTCCATGAATGCCACCTTGCCGGTGGTCAGGACATTGTGCCAGCCGAAGTCGGCGATCTCGCCCGGCCGCGGGGCTACCGGGTCCTCGCCGTAGACCATATCCCAGTTGAACTTGAGGCCCTCCAGCGCAGGCGGCTCGCGGAAGAGCGGCTTGGTGCCGAACAGGTCGGCATCCATCCACTCACCGTGGTTCATCCAGACGTAGTGGGCGAGGTAGTCGTGGCCGATGTAGGTGCCCCATTGCGTGATTTTGCCGTCGGCGGCGCGCTTGGTGCACTTGCGGCAGGCATCGAGGTACTCGTCCCAGGTCCACGTGCCATCGGGCACGGCGACGCCGGCCTCGTCGAGGATGTCTTTGTTGTAGCCCAGGCAGACCGTGGAGATGTACTTGGGGATGCCGTACAGCTTGCCATCGAGCACCTGCCCCGCGATGTTGCCGGGGAAGAAGTCGGCCATGTAATCCTTGTCGAAGTACTCGTCGAGTTGAAGCAGTTGGTCTTTCTCCATCAGCCCGCCGCTCCACCAGATGAAGAAGGCATCCGGCGCTTCGCCTGCAACGGCCATCGTGAAGAGCTTATCGACGTAGTCTGCGCCCTCGGCATCTTCGTACGTGACCTTGATGCCGGGGTTCTCCTCCTCGAACTTCGGGATGATGTGGTCGGTCCAGAACTTCAGGCCTTCCGGGCCAACCCAACTGCCCTCAGCCAGGCGGAGCGTCACCGTTTCAGCGGCGGCCGGGGCAGCAGCCGGTTGTTCGGCGGCCCCTTCCGCAGGGGCCGGAGCAGAGGGAGCGGGCGCAGGCTGGCAGGCTGCCAGGAGTGCGCCACTTGCCGTTGCGGCGGAGAGCCGCAGGAAGTCTCGTCGGCTGATGTGCCGTGCCATGGGGGTTCTCCTTTCAGGGTCTTCGCTGTCCTTGAAGTAGGATGATAGATGGTTGACCGGTTTAGCGCAGCCGGCGCAACACCAACGACTCGGTGGTGCCGGTCAGCACGAGCATGATGGCGCCCATCACAGCCGCGCGCTGGCCGAGGGGCGACGCCACCAGCGCGGGATCGAACGGCGTGCACCCTCGGATGCGGCTGCGGATGGGATCAATGAGGAGATCCGCTGAACCGGCCACGCCGCCGCCGAGGATGATAACCTCGGGATCGAATATCGCTGTGACGTTGGCGATCGCGAGGGCGAGATAGTCGACTGTCTCCGCGACGACGGCGGCAGCCCAGTCTTCCCCGCTGCGTGCCGCGCTGAAGACATCTTCCGCACTCAGGTCGCCGGTCACTGGCCGGCCCAGGTCGGCCAGTGCTTGCATCCCCCGTCGCGCGATGCCGAGGCCCGAAGCCTGGCTTTCGAGCGCACCGTACTTGGTCACCGGGCAGTTCAGGTAGTTGAGGCCGGGTAGGATGTAGCCGATCTCGCCGGCGGACTGGCGATAACCCCGGTGCAGCGCGCCGTCGATGATGACGCCTGCGCCGATGCCCGTGCCGATGTTGATGCAGACCAGGTCGCGCACCTCGCGGCCCGCGCCGAAGCCCCACTCACCGAGCGCAGCCAGGTTCACGTCGTTCTCGACAAAGACAGGGAGGCCAAAACGTTCGTGGAGGATTGCCTTCAGGGGCAGATTGCGCCAGCCCAGGCTGGGCACCCAGGTGACGATGCCTTCCGGGCTGAGCGTGAAGCCCGGCACGCCAATGCCGATGCCCCGCACCCGCTGGCCGGTTGGACGCGGGGCATCCAAGAGCTGCTGGATCACTTCGAACAGGCTCTGGAGGTTGGCCTGGGCATCCCCGTTTTGGCGTGCGACATCCAGTTCGCACTGGACCTTGCCGAAGAGATCGGCCACCGTGCCGAAGGTGTGTGAGCCGCCCAGGTCGATGCCGATGACGGCATGGGCTGAGCCGTTGTATTCGATGAGGGGGCGGGGGCGTCCGCCGGTAGAGGGGCTGCTGCCGCAGTAGCGCACCAGTTCTTCCCCGAGCAAGTCCTCGACCACGCGCATGGCGGTCGGCAGGCTGACATGGAGTTGTTCGGCAATCTCGGAGCGTGCGACGGGGCTGTGGCGGCGAATGAAGTCCAGTACGGCGGCGCGGTTGATCTCGCGCATGATGCGGGCAGTAGCGGTTTCTCGAATCTGAGCCACGCGCGTTGCCTCCCAGGACCAGGCCGGCATCCGCCCAGTCGCCGATGGCCCGGCCAGCGATGGCCGAAGTGAGGGGATAAGGCGTTACTTACTAACTGGTTGTAAGTAAGCATTACTCTACCACGCTTTGCAGTGCTTGTCAATAGGGAAAAAAGCGCTGCCAGGGCGAAATCATGTTGCACTCGTGCCTTCTGCCTGGCAGTTGAAACTGCGGCTACCACTGCAAAACCGACCTGCGTCGGTTAGTTTCCAGTCTGCGAAGGCAGACTTCGCAACGGTAGCCGCAACTTCAGTTGCCGGGTGGGTTCACCTGATGCACTCTGAAACCGCCCTGAAGCGCTGCGACGCCAGGTTGTTTGCCGAGCCAGATCATTAGCAGTACAATGCTTGCAACGAATTGAGCAGTGAGTCTGCTGAACCGAGGCCCGAACTTGGCACACCACCTTCGCCCCTCTGGCAAGAAAGCTGGCTGCAACTTCCTCACAGCGTGTGGTCGCTTGCTGGGTCAGCTCAAGTCGGTAGCCTTGCAGACGGGCTCAGGGACGCGACCTCAATGACAGACACGGAAGTGGCAAGCAGGTAAGCAGGCACTTACACCGGCCGCCCGAAGCCCAGGGCAATCGATGACTGAAGTTTACGCATACACACCGGATGTTTGGCCGCCGCTCATTGTCGCCATCTTCATGGCCCTTTTGGGCCTGTTCGGTTGGCAACATCGCCGCGTGCCGGCCGCGCGATCTTTTGCCATCGCCTGCCTGTTTGCGGTGCTGTGGCTGGCAGGCATCGTCGCCGAGGTCGCGGCCGTCGCTGCCTCGACAAAATTCGCGTGGATCAGATTTCAGGCAGTATGGTCGGTGCCGGCCCTTAGCGCCATGACTTGCTTCGCGCTGGAGTACGCATCACTCGGCTACTGGTTGACCCGGCGCAATCTGCTCCTCTTATCCGTTCCGCCGCTTCTGGCTCTGTTCCTGATCCTGACCAACGATCTTCACCACCTTATGTGGCTTGATCCTGGACCCGACGGCCTCTTCCCGCCGTTGTGGAACATTGGCGCCTGGACCTTGACCAGTTATGGCCTGGGACTAGTCCTGGTCAACATAAGTGTGTTTATCTGGCTCTTTATACGCTCGCCCGAGCACCGCTGGCCAGTGGCGTTGATGGTGCTTGGGCAAGTCATGAGCCGAGCACTGTACCTATTGAATCTTTCTGCCGGGAACACAGGTGCGCGGCCTGAAACCTTTGTTCTCGCCGTCGCGATTCCGTTCGGAATCTACGGCATTGCGCTATTTGGCTTCCGCATCTTTGACCCACTGCCGGCAGCGCGGCGGGCCGCGATCGAGCAGATGCGGAGTGGGATGATCGTGCTGGACACCTGCTGGCGAGTCCTGAGTCTCAATGCCGCGGCCGAAAACGCTCTCGGTGTCCCATCCAGGCAAGCGCGCGGAAAAACACTGCAGGAACTACTGCCGGCCTACCCTGACTTGCATATGCGCCTTACTGCCACGAAATCTGGACCGGCCGAAATCAGCCTGGGAATGGAACCTGAAGCCCGGCATTACGCACTGGACCTATCCCGGCTCCGTAATCATCGCGGGCTCATCACTGGTTATCTGCTCCTGCTGAACGATGTGACCGAGCAGCGCCGGGCGCAGGTGCAAATCCTGGAACATCAGTGGGCACGCGCTGTCCTGCAGGAGCGCGAGCAACTGGCCCATGAACTGCACGACGGCGTTTCGCAGACCCTCGCGTTCCTCAGCCTGCAAGCGCAAACGGCCCAAGTCTATCTGCGGGAGGGCCAGGATGAAGCGGTCCAGAATAGCCTGCTCAGCCTGACCGAGGCCTCCCGTGAGATGCAGGACCATGTGCGTGAACTGATCGGGAACCTGCTAGACGTTAGCCTGCCATCCCAAGGTTTTTGCAGCGCACTGCACCAGGCCGTAGCCCGGTTCGAGTCACAGACTGGTCTGGCGATCACCCTCGATGTCGTCGGCGAGGCGGAAGTGGTCTGCGATCCGGCCAGTTTGTCGCCGGCCAAGGGTGTACAGCTCTTGCGCATCGTCCAGGAGGCACTGGAAAACGTACGCAAACATGCTGGCGCGCCAGACCGCGTCGGCATACGGCTAGGGGCAGCGACCGGTTGGCTGAGTCTCACGATCACGGATAGCGGTGCGGGGTTCGATCCCAGGCTGCTGGATCCCACCGGCAAGCACTTTGGTCTGCAGGTCATGCGCCAACGCGCCGAGCGGATCGGAGGCCAACTCACCGTTCAATCCGGTCCCGGGGAAGGCACACAAGTCGAAATCCGTGTGCCGCTTACAAGCCTTGAGGTAAGGAGCACGCAATGAGGATCCTCCTGGTTGACGACCATGGCCTGTTTCTCGATGGCTTAAACAATCTGCTCCAGGCGGGAAGTTACACAGTGGTGGGCGCCGCGCGCGATGGCCTGCAAGCCCTGCAACTCGCCCGCTCCCTCCGCCCGGACGTGATCCTGATGGACATCCGCATGCCCCGCTGCGACGGACTATGTGCCACGCGGCAGATTCACGCTGAGCTGCCGGACATTAAAATCGTGATACTGACCACCTCAGCCCACGATGCAGACCTCTTTGAGGCGATCAAGAGCGGGGCCAGCGGCTACCTGCTCAAGAACCTGGAGGCGGCGCAGTTGTTCGACTGCCTGGCTGGGCTGGAACGGGGAGAGGCGCCCCTATCGCGCGAGTTGTCCGCCAGCTTGCTGGCGGAGTTCGCGCACCAGGCGGTCGAGCTCGACGAACATGCGACTACAACCCGCCCTGAGGAGCCGCCTACGACCGATCTGACGCCACGCCAGCGCGAGATCCTGGAGCTGGTCGCCAGCGGACTGACATACAAAGAAGTCGGTGCTGCACTCCACCTCAGCGAGAACACGATCAAGTATCATATGGGCGAAATCCTTGCCCGCCTGCATCTGAAGAGCCGCGAACAGGCCGTGACCTATGCCCTGCGGACCGGCCTACTGCCACAATAACGCCAGGAACAGAGAGACGCTGCGGCACGGGGAAGGATTCCGGCCCGCTTCTCCCCTTGAGCTATCCCTCAGGATAGTCGCCCCACCCGCGCGACTATCCTTTTTTTACCCCCGCGCAGAGTATCCAACCGCGCCGCCTTTGGCTACTATAACTTGTACAATGCCACGAAAATTGCTTCTCTATGGCAGTTCTTTGCTGCTGTCGCTGGTGGCCGAAAGCCTCGCTCGGAGTCCCGGCCTGCTCGTGGTGCGAGCTGCCGCGTGGGCAGAGGCCTCCCGCTTGCTGGCCGAGCACACACCGGATGCACTGATCTTTGACCTGGTCACTTCCAAGGAAAGCCACATCCTTCCGCTGTTGCTCAAGAACCCCAAGCTGCTGCTAATCGGCCTGGACTCCGAACAGAATCAGGCCGTAGTGCTTCAAGGACAAGAAACCCATTCACTCACGCTGAAACAGCTCGAACAGATCGTGCTGAGGGAAGCGTCATTCCGGGGAGAATAGAAAAATGCACCTCACCCGCCAGACCCGCGCGCACGCCCTGGGCTTGCTGCTGACCCTGGTCGTGATCGGCTGCACGGCCGTGCCGGTCGCCGCAGATGCTGAGGCACCAGTCTCGCCTGAGCAGGCGGTCCGCCGCGCCTGGGAGGCGGCGCTTGAGGTGGGCGCCTACCAGTTCGCCAGCGACCTGGTGCAGACTACCCGGCCAGCCCCTGCGTTGAGCAGTGTCGGGCGCAGCAGCACGCGCAACGCGCTACACCTGGAAGGCAGCGTTGACCTGGCGGCGCGCACACTCGAAATGCGCTTGTGGACGAACGGCGGCAGCGTGGCAAGCCCCGAGACCGCCGCCGAGATCCGCATCGAGGGACAGCAGGGGTGGATGCGCCAGGCCGGCAGCTCCTGGCAGAAAGTGGAGGACTTCACCGGCGGCTTCGCACCCAACCGCGACTTCCTCTCATACCTGGCCGGCATCAAGAACGTGCGTGCGGGTGGAAGCTCCGAGCTGGATGCTGGAAGCCGGGAACCAGAAACCGATTCGCAGCATCGGCCAACCAGCTTCCAGGTTCCAGCTTCCAGTTTTCAGTTCGAGTTCGACGGGCCGGCCTTCGCCCGCTATACGCGGGATCAACTGCAGCAGTACCTGCGCGAGCAGGGTGAGCTGCCGTCGGGCATCTATCTAGACACCTCCAGCACCTATCGCAACACCACCGGCGAAGGCGAGATCATCCTCGACGACAACCGTCCCGACGGGCGCAGCCTGCCGCAGCGCCTTCGCATGCACCTTGTTTATCCGCCCGATGACAAGAATCAGCGCACCGAGATGGAAGTCGTCATTACGTTCGTCTTTCCCCATACCGAGTCGATTGCGACGGGCGCGACACCGACCAGAGCCGGCCTGGTGAAGTGGTTGAGCAGCAACTCAGGCAAGGCGCTTCCGCAGCAGGCCCTCCTGCTAGCCCTGTTGGGCGCTTGCGGAGCAATCATCGTGGTGGCGCGTCGGTCACCCCGCACCTATCGGGTCGTAGTCGCGATCGTCATTGTCTCGATGGTCATCATCCCGCTTCTCCAGGCGCAGCAGGTCCTCGCCTTCTTTGAGCAGCAGGCGACCATCGAGGAATCTGCGCAGCCCGGCCTCGGCGCAGACCAGACGACCGACACCGCGATGCAGGAAGAGCTCCTGGGTGCCTGGGAACCTCACCAGGATCCGATGGCCGCGCTGGAAACGACCCCACCGACTGAGACGATTGGCGCACACTGGCCCGCCGCGGCCCCCCTGCTCGATGATACCCCTGCCTCCACCCTCGACACCGACGGTGACGGCCTGACCGATGCCATAGAGAGCGCGGTAGGCAGCGACCCGCTGAAGGCAGACTCAGATGGCGATGGCCTGGATGACGGTGTTGAAGCGCGCTTGAAGATCAGCTTGTGGACCCAGGATAGCGACAACGATGGGATCTGGGATAACGTCGAGGTGTTCGGATTCACGGACGCGGCCGGGCGCCGGTGGTATCTCGATCCGGCCAGCCCGGACACCAACGGCGACGGCACGAGCGACGGCGTTGAGTGTGCTGTGCTGGTTGGTGAACAGCCGGAGTTCGACCCCGGTGCAGTGGTTGAGTGCGATGCTGATGCAGACGGACTGCCCGATCCCTTTGACTCCGACGATGATGCTGATGGCGTGCCCGATGCTATGGACCTGACCCAGCGCAGCAGCCTCGGGAACAACGGGTTGGCCTACGACCCAGATAACCCACTGCCCTTTGACCACGACAGGCCGTTCCAACTCACCGTCAATAACCTCGGGGACAAAAAACCGGTCCTGGTAGATTTCCAGTTGCGTACGAAGGATGCCCAGCACCTCACCTATGCCATGAACGTCATGGACTGGCCGAGCACGGACCAGGACGGGCAGATTCAGCACGTCAAGGGCGCCACGTTTTCTGAAGCGCGGCCGGGCCAGGCTCAATTTGACCCGCGGCTGGACGACGGCGACGTACGCCTGGTCCCGATGCTGGAGCTCACTCTGCCTTCAGGCGAGGTGCCGCTGCCGCTGACGCAGCCGCAGATCGAGGTGGTCGCGAGCAACCCCATTTCGGCGACCATTCAGTTGGCGCAGAACGCGGACAACGCAGAGCGCACCGATATCGCCTTTGCTTTCGCAGAGACGACCGGCTCTTACAACATCAATTTCTATGACGGCGCGTGCCCACCGATCGGCGAGCCCCTGCTGGCGACCGACCTGACAGTCTCGGACGGAAGCGCATTCACACTGGATGCAGCCCTGGGACGCGTCACCGCGCTGGCCGACGGCGAGCACGTGATCCAGATCTCAGGTGGCGGCGAGATGGCCTGTGAGCCGCTCGGCAACATCACCAACGGCGCGTATGACGATAAGATGGTGGACATCGAGCCTCTATCCCCGTACGGCATCTCCGTCCGCGAGAAGGATGCAGCAGGCACGTTGCTGGTCTATGCACCGCTCAACGTCGTCACCGACCCAACCGGCGGCGCGAACGTCGCCTTCCAGGCGCGCTTGTATTACGAGACGGACAGCGACCGGGACATGACGTGGGCTGCGGCGCAGCAGGTGCGGGTGGTGTGGCTGGTGCAGATGCTGACCGACGAATGCGACATCACAGGCTTTACACCATCGGAGGCGGCCCAGGAGCCGGCCGAGGGTTACGAGGCCCAGTACACAACGGAACGCACGCAATGGTGCAGCGAACACCGCACCGAGGATATCCCGCGCGTTGTGCAGACGTACGACGACTCCTGGTACCTGACTGGGCTCATGGTACGCCAGGACCTGGGGATGGACTTCGCAATCGTCTGGGAGGATCCTGCCACCGACAACGATCGCAATGCAGATGACCGGCTGTGGCAGGTGGCGCGCGGCCTGTTGGCTTCGTTCGTGTCGGGCCGCGACGGGGATGCCAACGGCCAACTGGACATTGGCATCAACCCGCGCAACGGCGCGGACAGCACCATTGAGCAGCGGCTGGACGCAGAAGGCAGCGTGCCGGATGGCGATGAAAAACGCTGGGGCATCCCGAAGGACGCGCTGCAGGTCCGCAGCTTCGAGTACCTTCACGAAGACTACGTCGGGCAGGTCGCCAGCCAGGACGCCCGCGCCATCCTGGCAGAGGCGTTCGAAAGCTATACCCCCATCACCCCGACCCTGTTATTCGCGCGCGAAGAGACCTCGATCGGCCTCGACCTGACGGACGTCGCAGGCGTGGTCAACGACGTGGTGACGCTGGACTTCGACGGCCACACATCAATCACCCTGGCGCAGTTGTCGTGGGCGCCCTATCGCTACAACGAGGAACTGGGGCCGGACCGGCAGGTCATCGGCTGGGAACGGTACCCGACCGCGCTGTTCTGGGATAAGCTGGAAGCCCAGTTCACGGCCGCGTTCAGAAACCTGCCCGAGGAAATCAACCCGCTGCGCGATGACGAATATGCCGTCATCGGCCAGATGCTTGGTGCGCGGAGCTTGTATTTCACCATCGCAGCGGGTGTCACTGGGCTGGTACAGACCGGCTCAGCTAACGACGGGCCGCAGTTCGATGTGGTAGTACCCTACTCCGTTGAAGGCAGCCTTGACACGGACGCCGCAATTGCAGCAGCGGCCTTCGGGATGTTCAACAACGTCTTCGGCATCATCATGTCATTCACCGGGGACTTCATCGGGGAGGTAGCAAGCAATGTAGCTGCAGCCGCAACCGTTATTGCGGCCGCAGCCGGCCAGACGACGACGGCGATCGCAGCCGGAGCGAGCTCGCAATCATCTGCTGCGACCAAGTGGCTCTTTCAGACCCAGGGCAAGGGCTTCAAAGGCATCAAGGACAGTTGGGTAGGGTGTGTGACCGATCTCAAGGGCCTGTTCGTCAACGCATCCACGCAACGAGGCGGCTATGGCACGACGGTGGGGACGGCTATCGTGCTCGTGGCCGGGCTTCTGGCCATCGGGGCCTGCATCGCTGCGGCTGCGACCGCGGACAACGCGTTGGCAGCCGTAGGCTGGTCAGTCTCCGCGATTGCGATGGTCCTGCAAATCAAGGGGGTGATCGACGGGATCGCCAAGTGGGTCAAAGCCGCCAGCACTGCTGCCACGGCTGCCACGACAGTAAGCGGCGCCGTGACTCAAGTATCCAAGCTTACCCAGATGGCACATTTTCTGGGCAAGACGTTTCAGTCCACTGCGAACAAGCTTGCGCTCGCCGGCGCGATCGTGTCGGGGCTCATCACCTGGGCGGTCTTCGCGGTCCAGGCCGCGCTCATGGACCTCACATATCAGCAGATGGGTAACCTGGTGGCGAGAACCATCGCGCAGACAATCGTGCTGGTCATCATGTTTGTGATCTCGCTGATTCCGATCGTGGGAGGCATCATCACCGGGATCATCGGCATCATCGACGGATTAATTGGCGCGCTCTGTGCTGTTTTCGGCTGGGATGAGGAGCAAGAGGGTGATACCAATCCCTACAATGATGCGGGGGACTGGTTGTGCGGGGGAATCCAGGGATTGGTCTCCACTTTCCTGGCCTGGTTCATCTATGCGGGCAACGAAATCATCGACATGGGAGCCGAGGACCGGCTGCAGTTTGACGAACTAAACGCCAACCACCTACATGACCCTGAGCGCGGGCTGACGACGGGCAATCTCCTCGACGTCGGCGTGGTCGTGACCAATACCCTCACGATGATGGGGCGGCCGGGCAACGTCGGCGGCGGTTACTACTGGCAATTCGGGAAAAACCTGCGCACCTCGACCTTCGACTATCAGATGCAGGACGCCGAGGCAGACATCCACGAAGACCTGCAGCGCGGCGCCGAAGAGGAGGATTGGATCGATGTGACCGACCCGGAACTGCCCGGCGATGTCTACATCCATGAGGAGGTGCCGCCCATCGCACTGTCACTGCCAGCAGCCGGGATCAACCGGCATTTGCTGGTCTATCTGGCGGAGGGCTACAACATCCCGGTCCAGAACTGCTATCTCGGCGTCTGCGTGGTGGACGACGACAAGGACACGATCCACTATCCGATGACCAATACCCTGGTCTTCGATATCCTGCCGGCGACGTTGGACGAATTCTACGGTCGCAGTTGGGGCCAGGACTACAGCATCGGCCGGGTCACGATGCCGGACGCGGATGGTGACGGATTGGCCGCTAGCATTGACCCCAACGACGCGTACCAGGACACCGACGGCGACGGTCTGATTGACCCCCGTGAGTTGCAGTTCGGAGCTTCCGCTACGCTGACTGACACCGACGGCGACGGCCTCAACGACTACGATGAGATACGGCTCAACACCGATCCCACCCGCAAGGACACCGATGGCGATGGGCTGTGGGATGGGCAGGAGGTCTATCACCAGGACAAGAGCGACGAGGACCTCGACGATGACCGGATCGAATGGGTGGGCGGCTGGCGCTACGTGTATCGCATTAACGCAGAGGGCCAGCAGGAAAGCACCTGGGTCACTTCGGACCCGGAAAAGGTGGACACCGACGATGACGGCCTGCTCGACCGGGACGAGCAGCTCTACGGCTTCAACCCCAACGTCTGGTCGAATGCCAGGGTTCTGTCGCTGGCATCGCAACTCCGGGAAGCAACCGAGGCGGGAGGCTACGAGCCAAGCGACGGCGTAATCCGACCCGGGTCTACCCTTCACTACACAGCGACGCTCACCAACGAGTTGCTCAACCGGTACATGCAAGGCTTGCTCGGCAACCAATTCCCCGCTGCAGACGCGCCCGACGCGCTCGCGCCGGTCAGTTTTGTCCTGCAACCCACGGAGGCGCAGACGTTGGAGGGCGAGCTGGGGGTCAGCGCGAGCGCGGCTTCAGGAGTCTACAGCGCGACGCTGGCGGCCAGTGCGCTGGTCTCGGATTGGAGCGTGCTGGCCGAAGGCGCCAAGCTGTGGCTGCCCATGGATGATCCGGTGACGGCGGATCGGTCCGGCAGTTTCCCGCCGAACGATGCCGTGTGCTTCGCACCTGGCACCGGCACGTGCGCGTCCGTCACGGGCGGCCCCTATGGCAACGCGTTAGCGCTGGACGGCGCCAGCTACCTGTCATCCCCGGCCGATGCCAGCGAGACTGCGTATGCGGTCTCGTTATGGTTCAAGACTGACCAGACCGGCGGCGCGCTGTTTGCCGCAATGGGGGATGATGGCGCCGACCTATACCTGAGCAACGGCCAGGTCTGCGGCGCAGTGCGCCGGGACGGCGTGGCGGAGACAATTTGCAGCACAGGAACGAGCTATGCCGACGGCGGATGGCACCACGTGGTGCATACCCTCGGCGGCGAGGCGTTGCGCCAGCAACTCTACGTGGACGGCGAACCGGTTGCCAGCGGCACGGCAACGGGGCTGCCGCGCCCCAGCCAGGGCAGCGTACGAATCGGCCAGAACGCGTTCAGCGGGGCCGCGTTCTTCTCCGGCACGATCGACGATGTACGTCTTTACGACATCGCGCTCTCTGCGCACCAGGCGCGCCAGATCTTCCGGCAGCCGGTGTTGGCTCTGACCTTTGAGAACCCGACTACCACCTCGACCGGCGCGCAGTGGAGTGATGCGTCGGCCTTTGGGAATCAGGGGGCATGTGATAGCGCCCAGTGCCCGAACTCGGGCATGGGCGTGCAGGGGCAGGGCCTGGAGTTCGATGGACGGAACCGGCACGTGGCCATCGCCGAAGACCCGAGCCTCGATCTGAGCGAGGGGCACTTCACCATCGCCCTCTGGCTGAAACCGGAGACCGGCCGCACGGACGCGGCCTACTGCGGCGACTTTGAGTGGAATGGCCAGAACTGCGGCTGGTGGCAGCCGGAGGGCATCCTGGGCCTGAACAGCGGGACGGGGGACGCCTATGTCTCCCTCCAGCGCATGGTCGTCCGCGGCGGCGCGAACACCATCCGCTTCGGCTTTGCGACCCCTGATGGCTGGGCCGGCTACTATACCAGCCCGGCGATCGGATTGACCGACAACGCCTGGAACCACCTGGCGTTGAGCTACGGCGGCGGCGAGGTGCGGGTGTACCTCAACGGCGAGCTGGTCGCCTCCGATCAGACGACGTTCAAAGATCCCGAGACGGGCGCGATCAAGACGCCCGCTGCGGTCCGCCGGTTCGAGATCGGCCGCACCACCGACGCGGGCGCGGTGAACTTCCATTCGTTCAACGTTTGGGATGAACACGACAGCGGGGACGCAGAGCTGTGCATCGCGTGCACCGGCCAGGAGGTGTTCAGCGTCTCGGTCAAAAGCGACAACACCTACGCCATCAACGCCGTCTGCCCGTTCACGGACGAAACCTACTGGCAAATCTGGGAGGATGATGAGGGGACAACGTGCGGCACGGCGCGGAACGGTGACGACGATTTCATCACCGGCGACTGGTTCCGGTTCACCGACCCGGCCACGCCCGGTCACGGCGGATACACCGCTCCGTGTCTCGCGAATATGCCCTGTCTCACCATGCCCGATGCCGCGAACGTCACTGGCGTGCTGAATTACAGTTACGGCAAGGACTCGCTGCCCTTCCGCGGCGCGCTGGACGAGCTACTGATCTACCGCGCCGTGCTGGACGCGGACGAAGTGCGCCAGATTTTCCTGGGCACGAACACTGCCCTGACCCTTGAGCTGGACGACGCGCCGGGCGCGACCTCCTTCGCGGACGTCAGCACGGGCAGCCATGATGGCGCCTGCAGCGGCGACACCTGCCCCACCGCCGGAGTGGGCGGCCGCGACGCGCGGGCTGCCCTGTTCAAGACCACGGAGCAGGATCACCTCGTCATCTCCGACTTCGGAGATCTGAAGACGACCACCGTCTCTGCCTGGGTCTATCGCACCGAGGCCACGCCTGCCCGCGCGACCGTTTTTTCGTCCGAGGAAAGCGCCGACTGCGGGTTCACGCTGGCGCTGAATGACGATGGCGCCGGCCAGTATCCGATGTTCGCCGCGTGGATCACCGACGGCGCGGCAAGCGCACTCCAAAAGGTCGAATTCGCTGAGGCCGTGCCGCTGAACACCTGGATGCATCTGGCGGGCGTCTACGACGGGGCGCAGCTCCGCCTGTACCGCAACGGACAGCAGGTGGCCACGGCGGACGCGCCGGGCGTGCTGAAGGCATGTACGGGGGACGCCGCTGCGCTTACGGCCATCGGCAGCCATGCGGACGGCAGCCAGAAGTTCTTCGGCGGGCGGATTGATGCCGTGCGCGTCTACGTGCGCGGCCTCAGCGCGGCCGAAGTTCTTGACGTTTACCATGCGGCTCCCGTTCTGCACCTGCGCCTCGACGAGCCGTACGGCGCGACGCAGTTTGCCGACAACGCCGCTACGTCTATGGACAACGCGAACGATGGCGTTTGTACCGGCACGCACTGCCCGACCGCCGGCGAAGGCATCAAGGGCCAGTTGAGCCTGGCCGCATTGTTCGATGGAGCGGACGACGCGATCCTGGTGCCGGATGGCGCGGCGTTGCAGACAGGCCACTTCACCATCGGCGCGTGGGTGCTGCCTACGTATGTCAATCCCGATGCGCCGCAGGAGATCATCGTCCGCAGTGCCTCGGAGGTGGGCGGAGAGATCGGCCCGCAGCCCACCCTGCACGCGAACTACCGGCTGTATCTCATGCCAAACACCCTCATCCCCGTGGCAGAGTTCGACGCGGGCTGCACCGACGTCGTGCGCCGGGTCACCAGCCAGGTTGCGCTGGTCAAAGATCACTGGAACCACGTCATGGTGAGCTTCGACGGCGAGCGGCTGGTGCTGTATGTGAACGGCACGGAGCAGGCCCGCCTTTCCGGACTGAATGGTGCGCAGGCCTGCACCGAGGCGGGCTGGCCGTTCCACATCGGTGGCTTCAGCATACCGGCAGGCGCAGACCGGGAGTATAGCAATCCCTTCCGCGGCCGCATTGACGAGGTGACGCTCCATAACCGCGGGCTGCGCGAGGACGAGATCGAGCGGCTGTTCGCGGATCAGATGAGCTGGATCGAGGAGCGGCAGAGCAACAATATCACCGTGGACGGCGATGTCCCTGAATGCGCCGTGGCCTCGCCTGAGACCTATCTGCCGGCAGAAGGCATGCAGCTTCTGGCAGCCGCCAGCGATGCGACGTCGGGGATCGCATCGGTCGAGCTTGGGAGCTGTCGCAGCGCCGGCGATTGCACACCGGGCAATTGGGCGCCCGTAGACCCATGCACGAGTTCGAACCCGTTTCCCCACGACGGCGCCTGGTGCCCCTACTTCGAGCCCGGCGGTGAAGGCCGCTACGTTCTCAAGGTACGGGCTGTCGACCGGGCGAACAACGGGGCCCAATCGGTCGGGATCACCGTCTACGTGGACAACACGCCGCCCACCATCACCGGGCCGGCGGATGGGACGCGCTTCGATGCCCAGCCACACCCCGACCGGGCCAACGCATGGATTGTCAGCCTGTCCGGCACAGTAGCCGACCCCGCGCTGGGGGATGGGTCGGCGGGCAGCGGGGTGGTCGCGAACACCGTCGGCGTGACGCTGCTCGACGAGAACGGGGGTGCGGCCGGCCTGGGGACCCAATATGCAGCCGTGGCAGGCAACGCCTGGTCGGTGGATTACGTCTTCACCGAGAGCGATCCCAGCGGCCCGTTCACGCTGCGCGTCGAGGCCGAGGATGGAATCGCCAGCCAAACGCAGTTGACGGACGAGCAGCGCGCGGCCCATCGCACGACGTTCGAGAGCAGCCTGGTGGTGGATGCGACCCCACCGGGCATGATGCTGAACGTGCTGGATGAGAACAGCCTATCGGGTGCAGGAAACACAAGAGCAGTCGCATCCTCAGCATCCGGCGCGGCGCTCAACGCTGCAGCCGGCACGCTCATGAAGGGCGACACCACACTCAGCGGCAGCCTGACCGAGCAGCCCGTTGACCTGGAAGTGACCTGGACGACGCCCGATGGCGGCGGGTCCGACGGACCCGCTGGCGACCAGGTGGGCGTAGCCATCGGCTGCAACGGGCTGCAGCTCTTCTCCATTGCGCCCGGCGAGCTCATCACTGCGACGCAGACGCTGCGGTGGCGCGGCCTGACACACCGCGGTGCGGCCTGTCAGGTCAGCGTCACGGGTGCAGGGGCCGGCGGCGTGACCGGCACTGCCCGGGTCTGTCGGAGCGAAGTGGGCAGTTGGTCCGTCGGTGAGTACGGGATGGCGTTCACCGCCGATGCGGCCCTCTGCGGTACGCAGGCCGAGGTGGCGGGCATTAGCCAGGCAGAAGTGGGATTCGTCGCCACCTTCCCCGGCTCGCCATTCTTCAGCGAATCGCTGCCGGACCAGATCGCGTTCCTGCCGTTGTCTGACACGGAAGTCGCCAACGATACCATCACCTTTGTTGATCGTTCCGGCCGCGGCCACGACGGCAGATGCACCGGCGGCCGGTGTCCCGCCACCGGCCAGCAGGGCCACCTGGGCAGCGGTCCGTATTTGGATGGCGCCGATGACGCGGTTGAAATCCCCGATTCTGCCGATTTCGATTTCGGCACCGGTGACTTCACGATAACCTTCTGGGTGAAACCAGACGGGCACAACACGAACAAGGACCTGCTCCACTGGAGCAATGACTCGGGCGATGATTTCTCGCTCAGGTTGGTCGGCAGCACGCACCTGATGATGGATCTCACGCTGAACGGCGGTGTGACCAGCCATATCATTGCCGACGCCGGCCAGCTTGCGCCGAATGGGTGGCACCACCTGGCGTTGGTCCGGGCCGATAAAGTGCTGCGGGTTTTCATTGATGGTGCTGCCGCCGCCTATGCCTCGATGTCGCAAGACCTGAACCAGATCGACGCCAACACCTCCATATGGATCGGCTCCGACCGGCGTTCCAATGTGAGCCCCTACTGGTCGCCGTTCCGCGGCTGGCTGAACGACGTGCGCATCTTCAAGCGCGGCCTGGAGGCATACGAGGTCGCGGGCCTGGTGCGCGGCAGCGGCGCAGTGCTGACGCTGTCCTTCGAGGACCGACCGCTGGCCGGGTCCGGTTCTCTCAAGGACAGCTCAGGGGCGGGACACAATGGGCGGTTATACACTGACAACGCGGGCGCGAAGGCTGCCGCCGGCCAACTCGGCAGCCAGTCCCTGGCGCTGGATGGTACCGAAGACTACGTCGCCATCCCCGAGAACCTGGGGCTGGACCTGAGCCACGGCAGGTTCACTCAGGCGGCCTGGATCTACGCCAGCCCGGAGGACACGGGCAACTATCCGATTTTCAGCAGCGCGGCGTACGGCAACCTCACAGGCCAGTATCCCTTCCTGGAAGTGACTAATCGAACGCAGCTCGTGGCCGGCTTTGGCGACGGGGCGAGCGTCCAGAGCATCACCACGGGCCCGTTGCTGACAGAGAACAGGTGGAACCACGTAGCCGCGACCTTTGACGGGACGACGTACACCATCTACGTAGACGGCGAACCGGCATATCAGTCGAATGGCCTGGCGGGCAAGCTGCCTGCGCCGATGCGCCGGTTTGATGTCGGCCGCGGTGTCACAACCGGGGCCGCGGCTGCGGCAGGAGCTGCAGCCTGCGCGAATCTGGCGGAGCTGACCTTCACCCCGGAGCGCTTCAACGCAGCCGGTTACGAGGTATGGGTCAACAGCGAACGAGTCTGGTCTGGTGTGCCGGTGGTTGGCCGCACCTACCGCATCGTGACCGCGCCGCGGCGCTTCTGCGGCGCATCCGATGTCGCAGTGCGGGCGATTGCCCCGGCCGAAGGGTTGGCCGCTCAGGCGGCAGGTGTCAGCACGGTATCAGTGGCTGCGACGCCGGGCAGCACGAGCCTTGACGCTTTCGGCAAGCTGGATGTGACCGTGACAGCCGGGTCGACGGCGCGTTACTTCCGCGGCCGGCTCGATGAGGTGCGCATATGGCCGCGGCCGCTGCTGGCCGTCGAAGTGGCCGCGTTGGCGACGGAGGGATTCCGACCGGCTGAACTGGCCGCGAGCGGCCCAGGGGTGATGGAGACAAGCTGGACCGCCGGCGTCCCGGCAGGGCTGGAAGGTGCCTACCGGCTCGATCTGCGCGGCCAGGACGAGGCCGGACACGATAGCTGGCCGCAGCTAGGCGTCTGGGAGGGCAGCGTGGACTCGCTGGCTCCACGTCTGGCGCTCACGCGCACCCTGCAGAGCACCGGCTCCATCAAATACATCACCACTGCCCAGGACTTCAACCTGAGAGAGGAGAGCTTCAGATCGCCCTGCGGCGTCGGCGTTATCAGCAGGAGCGAGAGCTTCGACGCGCCGTGGTATGCATCGCTCTTCGGCAGCGATAACCGGCTAAATACCCTGACGGCTGACTGCACGCTCCCATATTTCGTGACGCAAAGCGAGGTGGGAGCGTACGACACCGCCGGGCTGGCCAACAGCGCGACTGTGAGCGGGACCCTGGCCTACGTTGCCGACGGCGCAGGCGGCTTGCAGATCATCGATATCTCCACGCCGGCCAGCCCCAGGCTCATCGGCAGCCTCACTTCGATCACGTCAGCCCGCGGCATCGATCTGGCCCTTTACCCATTTACAGCGGGAACGGTGAACGCCCAGGGCGCGCCCACGGCTCCCGGTGCCGGCCTGCCGCAGGCCACAATCCGCGCACCTGACACGGAAGGGCAGACCGTCGTCCCGACCCCACTGCCTGGCCCGGCCGGCCAACCCGTCATCACAACCCCGACTCCACCGGCGAAGACGGGCGTTCGGGGCACCGGTGGCAAGCCGCTGCTGGCGCTACTGCCGGTGGCAACGCCAAGGCCGTGGCTCCCCGTGCGCTTAGCGGAGCCGAGCAAGCCCGCGCTCGCGCTCCCGCCGCAGCCCTGGCTCCCCATGCGACTGGCGCAGACCGGCGCACGTAGCAATCCGCCGAACACGGATGACGACAAATCAGGGCAGACCGCACCGCCGGAGCGTCAGCCTGGGGCAGTGCGGCCCTCGACATCGCGCAGCATAGGGATGTTGCATGCAACATCTGCACAGCCGGACGCGGTCACCACGACGCTGGTGTCGGCAGCCCTGGGCGGCGGAGAGGGCAACGATACCTCCAGGCCGGGCGCCGTCTCGGCCGATGGACGATTTGTGGCCTTTGAGTCCGCGGCAAGCGACTTGGTGGCCGGCGACGCCAACGGCTTCACTGATATCTTCATACGTGACACGTTGCTGAATACGACCACAAGGATATCGCTGGCCCCGGATGGCACGACCGAGGCCGACGGCAGCTCGTCCAACCCCAGCATCTCGGCGGACGGTTGCCATGTCGCGTTCACCAGCGACGCGACCAACTTGCTGCCGGCAGGTGAGGACACCAATGGGCTCCCCGACGTCTTCTTGTACCACTGCACGGACAGCGGCAGCATCGAACGGGTGTCCATCCACGACGACGAGCGCCAGGCAGAGGGCTTCTTCGGCTCCACGTCCTACCAGTCGGCCGTTTCAGCGGATGGGCGGTACGTCGCATTCGAGTCTTCCAGCCTGAGCGAGCGGGAGATCGCTGATGCGTATCTGCGCGACACCGTTGCCGGTGTCACCACAAAGATCATGACCAACGAGAGCCTCGGCATCACCGACAGCCAGAGCTACCCCAGCATCTCGCCCGATGGCCGCTACGTGGGCTTCTTCTCGTGGGCCAGCCTGACGCCGGAAGACACCGGCGGTTGGGATGTGTTCGTATGGGATAGGGATGCTGCAACAGATGCCATCGAGCTAGTGTCCGTGTCATCCGGCGGCGTCAAGGGGGACGATGGTTCCTGGTTCGTCAGCCTGTCGGACCAGGGGCGTTGGGCCGCGTTCGACTCGTATGCCACCAACCTTGACGCGCGCGACACCAATGGCTTCCAGGACGTTTTCATCCACGACCGCGCGAGTGGCGCGACATGGCTGGTGGCCGGCCCGAACGGCGCAGGCAGCGGCCCTTCACACCGGCCTTCGATCTCGCCGGACGGCCGTTTCGTCGCCTTCCTGTCCCATGCGGACAATTTCGTCGCCGGGGATACCAATGCCGTCGAGGATGTCTACGTCTATGACCGCGAGACCGGCACGCTGGAACGGCTCTCGTTGCAGTCCGGCGGGGGGCAGTTTGACCGCGGCGCCGGCCTAGGGCGCGGCGGTGGGTTGTCGGCCGACGGCAGCCGGGGTGCGTTCGGCATCGAGGGCGACTACATCGCCACCGTCGACCAGATCTGGCTGAGCGAGCGCAGCCTTGTGGACCCCGTGCGCGACCTGCAAATCGAAAGCCTGACGATTGACCCGCCGAGCCCGAAGCGGAACCAGCCGTTCGCCGTGACGGTGACGGTGCGCAACACCGGCAGCACGGCCGGCCACTTCCTGGTGGACCTCTACCTCGACCCGGCCACTCCGCCGGCGCTCTGCGATGCCGGCGCGGGGGCCTGGGAAGGCACGGAGGTGCTCTCGCTGGGCGCGGGCAACTCGTATACCTTCTCGCGGCAGCACCCTGGTCTCACCACGGCCGGGGCGCACCAGCTCTGGGCGCAGGTGGACAGCGCCTGCGAGTTGACGGAGACGGACGAGAGCAACAACCTGCCGCCCGCCACCGGCTTCACGGTTGCCGATCAAGACTACGACCCCGATCTCGCCGTGACCAACCTGACCATCCTCCCGGCCTCGCCCCGGCCCGGGCAGACCTTTGGCTACCAGGTGACGGTGCAGAGCCAGGGCGACGCGGTCGCCGCGACCTCCCTCGGCCTGTACCTGGGCGCAGCGCCGGCCGCTTGCCCCGACACGCCTCGGCTAACCGCCGACATCCCTGCGCTGGCGGCCGGCGCTTTCTACACGGTCACGCTGGTGGAAACGCTGGGCCTGGCAGCAGGAACCTACGCGGCCTTCGCTCGCGCCGATGACGGCTGCCAGATCACCGAGGGCAACGAGAGCAACAACACCACCGCTGATCCCGGCGTCAGCTTCACGGTGGCGGGCGACCAGGCTTACCCTGACCTGCGGGTTGAGGCCAGCACCGCGCCGGCCGGCATCATCCCCGCAGGCGAACCGTTCACCATGAGCGTCACCGTGCGCAACGATGGCCCCGGCGGCGCGGACGCCTCGGACGTCGGCCTGTACCTGGACATCCCGCCGGCCGGCTGCCGCGATGACAGCAACTGGGCCGGCACAGAGGTCCCGCCCCTGGCGGCCGGTGACGCGGCTACGGTCACGTTCGACATCTTCGAAGGCCTGACCGAGGGCGTATACACCTTTTATCCCTGGGTCAACATGAATTGCGGGGACGGAAGCCCGGTCGAGGAGGACTACACCAACAATCTCGGCGACCCGTTCGTAGTGACCGTCAGCGACGATGTGGACCTCGAAGTGGTGAGCATCGTTGCCGAGCCGGGCACGCCCGAAGCCAACGAACCCATCGCGATCACGGTGACGATCAGGAACAACGGCCCGGCGATGGCCGGCGGCATGGAGGCGGCCTTCTACACCTACGTCGGCGAATGCCCGTGGAGCGGTTGGGGCGCCTGCTGGGACGACCAACACGTCACCTATGAGTTGGCTGCCGGCGCAACCGAGTCCTATGTCATCTCGCATCCGGGCTGGGCGCTCTCAGGCGATCACCCGCTGTACGCGCGGGTGGACGCGCAGGACTGGACCGTCGAATCGGACGAGACCAACAACGACCTCGGCCCGGTTTACGTCACCGTCAGCGGCATCACACCGACTCCGACGCAGACCCTCACCGCCACTCCGACGGCGACGGCGACCGCCACAGCGACGGCCACCCCTACCGCCACCCACACGCCGACGGCGACGCAGACACCGACGATAACGCCGACCCCGACGGAGACGGCCACACCTACCGCAACCTTCACGCCGACGGCGATCCCATATCCCGACCTGGTCATCCACAGCTTGATCGTGCCCACCACGGTACCGTTCACCGACACCGAGATGACCGTGAAGGTCCGCATCAAGAACCAGGGCACCGGGGCGGTTCCGGCGGGCGTCTATCCCGAGGTCGCGCTCTACCGCGACCGCATGCCGACGCCCGGCGGCTGCGGCTTGATCGGCGAGATCACGCGGGTCCTCCAGTTCTCCTCCGGGCTGGCGCCGGGCGCCATCTCGGAGGAGCGGACGGCGACCCTGTCGGTGCCGGCGGTCGGCCCGCACACCATCGGCGCGTATGTGGACTGGGAGTGCAAGATCACCGAGCTGGATGAAACGAACAACATCAGCGGCCCGGCCTCGTATGAGGTCGTCGGGCCCGACCTGAAGATCAATGCTTTGTCCGTCGCAGTGCCGCCTGCGGTGAATCAGCCTTTCACGATGACGGCGGAAGTCGCCAACCTCGGCTCAGCCGCTGCCGGCTCGTTCAAGGTGCAGTTCTCGGTGGACAGCATCGCGTATCCGCCGGTGGACGTCGCCTCTCTGGCCGCGGGCGCGGCGACCACCGTCACGAAGTCCCTGAACGTGACGAACTGGGCGGACCATTCGGTGACTGCGTATGCGGACTATTCGGATACGGTCACGGAGACCAACGAGACCAACAATACGGCCGGGCCGGTCTCCTTCCACGTGCCCCGGCCCGACCTGGTGATCGAGAGCATCATGCCCAACCCGCAGAACCCGGGGGTGGGTCAGCCGATCACCTACACCGTTCGCCTGCGCAACAGCGGCCCCGGCGCCAGCCCGGCGGCCGGGCTGCTAGGCCTGTTCATCGACGCCCCGCCCGACCCGTGCGACGACCCGGACTGGGTTGACACGACCGCCCTGCCGGCGCTGGCCCCCGGGGCCGAGGCCGATGTGCCGCTGAACGCGCCCGGCTCCTACTCGACGTTGGGCTACCACCAGATTGTGGCCTACGCCGACTTCCAGTGCGATGTCGTGGAGGATAACGACAGCAACAACGACGCCACGATCCAGATCCTCGTCACCGAACAGCAGCCCGACCTGATCCTGGATACGCTCGCCATTGCCAGCCCGGCGCAGCCGTACGCGGGCGAGCCGGTCACCTTTACCGTCACCCTGCACAACGGCGGGGAAGTGGCCGCGCCGCCCACGCTGTCGGGGGTCTACCTGGATCCCGACCCATTCCCGGCCTGCCCCAACGCCGGCATCCCCGATCTCGGGGTCAACGTCCCCTACCTGGCCGTCGGCGCCAGTTACACCTTCACGGTGACGCATGCCGGCCTCCCCGACCTGACCGGGGAGGAGGCCGCCCACATCGCCTACGCGCTGGCGGACTACGGCTGCTCCGTGGTTGAGCCGAACGAAGCCAACAACCTCAAGCAACTGGCCTTCACCGTGCTGCCCGAACGCCGGTCCGACCTCGTCGTCACGGACCTGGCGTTGGTCACATCGCCGGTCTATACAGGCCAGGACTTCTCGGTCAGCGTCACCGTGCAGAACCAGGGCGCGATGACCATCACCCAGGTCTCCACACTAGGCATCTATGTGGACCACCAGCCGACCGGACCCGGCGACCCGGCCTGGAAGAACACCACCATGGCGCCCGCTCTCGGCCCCGGCGCCTCGCACACTGCCACCGTCGTGATCCCCGGGGCGGCAGTAACGAGCGTGGGCAACCACCAGCTTTTCGCCTACGCGGACATCGGCAACCAGGTCGCCGAGAAAAACGACACCCTGACCGGTGAAGAGAACAACGCGTTTGGCCCCGTGGCGTTCACGGCCGAGTGGCCGCCGCTGCCAGACCTGTTTGTGACGGGCATTGACGTTCAGGGAGCAACCCTAGATATCCCTGCCCGTGAGGCCATCACCTACACGGTCCACGTCCGGAATGACGGCCCGGCCGCGAGCCCCGCGGCCAGCCTCGCGCTGTTCGCTGATCCCGTCGGGCCGCCCATGGCCTGCAACGCGGTCGGCGCGTTCGGTTTCGACACCATCCCGCCGATTCCCGCGGGCGGGACGGTGGATGTTGTGGTGAACACCGCCGGCTTCACCACGCCGAAGACCTACAACGTGTGGGCCTTTGCGGATTACACATGCCATCTTGAGGAATATCAAGACCGCGAGTCCAACAACCAGTATGCCCTCAATGTCGTCGTCGGCCCGCCCCGCTTGGCAGACCTCAGGGTGACAGGGTTGAGCCCCAAGGATGGCGTTGACGTCATCGCAGGCGAATACTTCACCCTGACGGTGGACATCACCAACGAAGGCGATCGTAGCTCTCTCGGCACAGTGCTGGGCATCTACACCGGCACACTGCCCAGCGATCCCGACCCGGCAGAGGCGTGGCAAGCCGATGTCGCGCCGCTGACGCCGGGCATGACCACGCAGGTTGACGTGCCGCGTGTCCGCATTGACATGCCCGGCGCGCAGGATGTCTGGGCCTTTGCCGATTTCTTCAGCCAGGAAGAAGAGGGCGACGAGACCGACAACGTCTACACCGGGACGCTCACCGTCCTGGCGCCCAATCTGAAAGTAACGGCGCTGACGTTGACACCCGCCACCGATATCCACGCTCAGCAGTATGTCACCGCCACGGTCACCGTGCTGAGCAACGGCGACATGCCCGCGGAGGCCACCTGGCTGGAGATTTACACCGATGGCGCGGTGCAGGCCGCCAAGCAGGTGCCTGCGATGGATTACGGCCAGACGGCGGAGCTCGTCTTCCCCGGCCTACAGTTCAGCACGGCGGGCGCCCACACGGTCTCCGTCCTTGCCGACCCGGACGACGATCTCATCGAAACAGACGAGACCGACAACGCCGCGGAGGTGGCGCTGGACGTGCTGCCGGCGCTGCTGTCGAATCTCACGATTGCCAGCTTCAACGCGGGCACGCTGACGCCGGCCGCAGCAGAGGATGTCCCCTTCACGCTGGTTATCAAGAACGAGGGAACGGCGAATACCGATTCGATCACCTACGCCGGCCTCTACTTCGACTACGCCAACCAGCCCACGTGCGGGCAGTATGACATCCGCTCGGCATACATCCCCGTCCTGGCAGCCGGGCAGACCTACACCGTCACGTGGGCGGTGCCCTTCAGCACGGCAGGCGCTCACACGGCCCGCGCCTTCGTTGACTACGCGTGCAGCGTTACCGAGAGCGATGAAACTGACAACACTGCCGGTCCGCTCGCCTTCACCGTTGCGGAGGCCCGTAAGCCAGACCTCAGGATCACCAGCATCACGGCGGACCCGGCCAGCCCGGCCTCCAACGAGAACATCTACTACACCGTGCACCTGGTGAACGAGGGCAACTCCACACACAAGATGAAGAGCTTCCTGAAGCTCTTCAAGGACGTTGTACCGGTGGCGTGCGGTAACACCGAGGAATTCAGCGGGATTGAGATCCCTCAGCTTGAGCCCGGCGCTTCCGTCGATTTGACATTGTTCTCCTACGGCTTCACCGCGGACGAGCAGGGGGCGCACAGCATCTACGCCTACGCTGACGCCTACTGCAACTCAGACGAGAGCGATGAGGATGACAACATCTTCGGGCCGTGGCCGATCACCGTCGGACCGCCGAAGACGCTCGACCTGGTCATTGACAGCGTGACGTTCACGCCTGAGCAGACATCGGTCGGGCAGCCGGTGCAGTACACCATCACCGTCCGAAACGCGGGCACCGGTGACGCGCCGTCCAAGTCGTGGGTGGGGTTGTACCTCGACCGCACGCCGGTCGGCTGTCCCTTTGCTGGCAGCCCCGATGTCGGCGACCGCGTGGCCGAGGTGCCGCCGCTGGCCGCAGGCGCCACACAGACCTTCACCCTCACAACGTCATTTGCCACCGAGGGCGCGCACAAGGCTTCCGTCTACCTGGACTACGGCTGCATCCTGGATGAAGACAAAGCCAACAACGCGGCCGGCCCCTACACCGTCGAGGTTGGGCCGGAGACCTATCCCGAGCTGGCGATCGTGGACTTCAGGGTGGCCAGCGATGCGCCGGCGGTCGGCCAGGCGGTGGACATCGTCATTGCGGTGCAGAACCAGGGCACGGATCCGTTCCACGGGCCGCTGCAGCCCGGCGTCGGCCTCTACAAGGACGTCCCGCCGACCGACTGTGACATCCAGGTCGTGATGCCCGATTGGGGCCAACCCCTGGCCTCGCTCGACATCGGCGAGATCGCAAACTACACCTTCACCCAGATCTTCCAGGACACCCCGCACGAGCTCTACGCGGCCGTAGACTACGGTTGCGCGGTGACGGAACCGAACGAGGAGAACAACACGGCCGGGCCGGTGACACTGGTGCTGACCGATACCGTGAAGCCCGACCTGAAGATCACCAGTGTTGACTGGATGCCGATTGATCCTGCAGCCGGCCAACCGATCTTCTTCGACCTGTTTGTCGAGAACATCGTGTATGCCCCCGGCGACGCCAACGCGATCGCATGGGCCTCGAAGCTGGGCCTCTACATTGATCCCGGCCACGTGCCGACGTGCGCGGATACACCCTATGCTGAGGCGGAGATCGCCAGCCTGCCGCCGATGGGATCGGTCGAGCTCGGCATCGGCGGCGCGCTGGCGGACCAATCGCAACACCTGGTGTACCTGGTGGCCGACAGCGACTGCACCGTGGACGAGATGACGGAGTCGAACAACGTCTACGGGCCGATCGTATTCTATCCCGACAACAACCAGCGGCCCGATCTCAAGGTGACTTCAGTCACCTCGGACCCATCGCCGGTCTACGCCCTCTCACCGATCACGCATACGGTGCGGGTAGAGAATACGGGAGTGGCAACCAGCGCGGCAACGGAGCTCGCGATCTACTCGCAGGGGACTGAGTGGCCGACTTGCGGCGACACCGCCTACGACGACAAGGTCACGGTTGGCGCGATATCGCCCGGCGAGTACCGCGATGTCCAGGTGGTGTTCGACCGCGGCTGGGCCGCGACCGGCGAGAAGTTCGTCGTCGCCGTCGCAGACTGGAAGTGCACTCTGCCGGAACTTAACGACGACGCATTTCAAAGCAACAACGAAAACAACGCCGGCTACACCTGGGTGAATGTCGCCAGCGCGCTCCCCGACCTCGCAATCCAAGACGTCACCTACGAGCCGGCGGGCATCTCCGCGGGCGAGGGCGTCTCGCTCGGAGTGACGATCCAGAACCTTGGCGATGCGGTCGTTCCCGCGGAATCGGCCTTCGGCGTGTTTGTGGACGAGCCCTTCCAGGCCTGTATCACCAACGACCCCGCGGGCGGCTGGACTACAGTGCCGGCGTTGGCTGCCGGCGCCAGCACGACGCTTAACATCCGGGTGCCCGGCGCTGCGTTCGATCCGACCTGGGTGTCGGGCCACGAAATCTACCTGTTCGAAAACTACCGCTGCACCGGTACTGAGTGGAACAACGCAAACAACGGTTACGGCCCGATCACTATCGCCGCGCTGCGGCCCGATCTGGCCATCGAGAGCATGACAGTCGCCGCTAGCGGCGGCAGTGTGAGTATCCACGCCCGCCAACCCGTCACCTACACAGTGCGCGTCAGCAATCGCGGCGACGGCTCCAGCCCGGCGGTCCAACTGGGCATTAGCTCGTCCGAGTATCCCGAGCTCTGCGGCGAGACGACCTGGGACTTCACGCCGGTAGCAGTCCCCGCGCTCGCTGCCGGTGCATCCACCGTCCTGACGATGCCTGCACCCGCCTGGGCAGCACCCGGCGAGAAGTGGGCCTATGCCGTCCTCGACACGGCGTGCGATCTGGTGGACCAGGACCGCAACCTGAACAACAACCGCTATGGTCCGCTGAAGGCCTTTGTCGGCGATCCGCTGCTGCCCGATCTGGTGATTGACAGCCTGAGCAGTTACCCGGACAAACCAGAGGCGGGCGATACAGTTCACTACGTGGCTCAGGTTCGCAACGCCGGCTCGGCCCGGAGCGCCGTCTCGCAGGTCGGTATCTTCCGAAACAAATCGCCACAGCCCAACTGCAACCCAGCGCCCGACGTCGCCAAGACGGTGCCTGAGCTGGCTGCCGGTGCGACCGCGCTCGTAGAGCTGGCGGAAACGATCCCGACCGCCGGCTGGTACAGCACCTTCGCGATGGCAGACAGCGCGTGCAGCATCGAAGAATGGTCGGCCGCCGAATACAACAACGCGAAGGGCCCGATTCTGATCGAAGTCGGGGATGCGGGACCACAGCCGACGCCAACGCCCGACCCCACGCCGACACCGGAGCCGGGCATGCGGTACGCATTCGTAGCGGCAGGCAGCGAAGGGCTGCAGGCCATAGACGTCTCTGAACCATCAGCACCGCACGCGCCCGTCATTCTGGCCGTCTCCGGTGAAGCCAATGACGTAGCTGTCGTCGACTGGCCGGGCGGTTCCCAGAAGTATGCCTTCGTCGCGGCCGGCTCGATGGGTCTGCAGGTGGTTGACATCACCGACATCAACGCGATGCAGGTGGTCGGATACTACGACACGCCCGGCAACGCTGTCAGCATTGCAGTAAACGGCAGCCACGCCTACCTGGCCGATAGCAAGGTCGGGACCGGCAAGAGCGCGCTGCGCATCGTGGATATCAACGACCCGGCCCATCCCGCCGCGCCAAAGACGGGTGGCAGCTTCTACTACACCGACGGTATGGCCTACGACGTCGCTATCCATCAGGGAGCTGACAGCCACACCTACGCGTATATTGCTGACGGTTCGCCGGGACTCATCATCGTCGATGTTACCGATCCGGCAAGCCCGACGCCGGTGAAGATATACGATACGTCCGGCGAAGCGCGCGGAGTGTCCGTCGGAGCGGCACCAAGCACCGCACCGGGCCAGGTCTGGGCCTATGTGGCCGACGGCAGTTGGGGCCTGCACGTGGTCAACGTGACCGATCCTACCTCGCCACAGTGGGTTTCCACGATACAGACGCCCGGCACGGCGCTGGATATTGCCGTCGCCAAGGGGGCAACCGTCGGTGCGGAACAGGCGCTTTCCTTCCTGTCATCCAACGACACTGGGCTGCGCCTGGTCAACCCTATCATCGTCGCATCGGATGCCGCTGCCTGTGACAGCGCGGGGAACTGCGCCACGGCGGAACTCGCTGCGGCCGCAGCTGCCGCCAGCCCGGCCGCCACGCTGCCGATGGTGGCGGACGAGGCCGGCGTGGTGCCCGATTGGATGCGCGCAATCGCCGCGGCGGAAGGCGAAGAGAACGTCTATGCGATGTTCACGAGCCCGGCCGGCGTGGTCGACAGCGCGGCAATGGCAGATGCGACGCTGAAGGTGGCCGGCGAGGCAGAGGCGTTCGTGTCGACCCTGAAGAGCCTGGTCGTGGAGCTTGACGGCAGCAACCTCCTCTCGTACACCTGGGTGCCGGGGGCGGCGAGCAAGAGCGTTTGGAGCAAGGACTGGACGCCAACCGGCGACGGCCCGCACACCCTGACCGCCACTGTCACCAACCAGGACGGCGCCAGCAGCAACACCGCGTTCACGTTCATCGTAGACTCCGCGCCACCCCACGTCACGGTTGACCCCGTGCTCATCACCGGCGCGCGCTATCACGAGCCACGTACGCTCGACCTGGCCGGCACGATGGCAGACACAGCCGGCGTCGTGAAGGTGGAGTGGCGCGTGGACGGCTGTGCGCTGGCGGCCTGCACGCAGTGGAACATGGCCGTCCTGAAACAGCCAGATGGTTTGCCGGTCGACGCGACGCCGCCGCTGGTGACTGACGGCCTATGGAATGCCTCGTGGACGCTGGATGAGGGTGATCGACCTGACGGCGACACCCTCACCGTACGCGTGCGGGCTACCGATATCGGCGGCCACGTGACCGAAACCAGCAGCACTGTTACGGTGGACATCCTGCCCCCGGCAGCAGTTGCCATGACTGCCACCAGTGGGACCTCCCCGGTTCCGGCAGGCGGCACGATCGACCCGGCCGCCGGCCTGACGTTGGCATGGACCCCTGCGCGGGATGGCAGCGGCGTGTCGGGCTATGACCTGCGCTGGACCAGCCAGGTTACGGATACACTGGTAGCAAACACGGACGAGGCCTTCCTGCCATCCGACGAACTCACCTCCTCGGCCGCCCCTGGCGAAGGCCAGAAGGTCGTAGCGCACCTGACCAGCCTGGACATCTACGACCAGGGACGCACACAGACCTTCGTGGCGTTCGCGGACGGCCCGCTAACGCCCGACTATGTCTGGCTCGACGAACTGATGGCCGCGGTGCCCTTCGGCAGTTCAGCCTGCACGCTGCTCGGCGTCGAACAGGCGCTCCGCGCCTCCTGGAACACGGAGGCCCTCCGCCTGAGCTGGACCGGCGCCAACTGGGATAGCGCAGGCGACCTCTTCATCTATCTCGATACGATCCCAGGGAACGGTTCGACCAGCGTGTTTGATCCCTACCCCGCGACGGCCGGGCAAAGCCACATCATGTTGCCTGACGGGATGGCCGCTGATCGCCTGGCCTGGGTGCGCAATGGCGCTGAAGCCCTGCTGCTGACCTGGGATGGCAGCGCGTGGGGGGCAGGCGTTGCGCTGAACGCTAACCAATACCGCTTCGGCGCCGTGAATACGGGCGGCGAAACGCAGCTCGTCACCGACCTATACCTGCCGTTTGCCATGCTCGGCATCGTGAATCCCTCGACGTCCCCACTCGACCTACTTGCGCTGGCAAGCGAGGAGGATGCCCTATACCTGTGGGCTGCGCTGCCTGGCACGAATCCGGTGAACAGCAGCCGCAGCATGGCCAGCCTTGCCGGCGCCGTCGCTGATGCTCTGACCTTCAGCCTGACGCAGCGCTATCATTGGAATCAAGTCGGCGCAGGGATGTGCCCCAACGGCAGCACCGGGTCAGGCACGTGGTACGGCGACACGGACCTCCAGTGGCAACTGACCGCCGATCCGGCAGCCGCCAGCTACCGCTTCCTGCAGGACGGCCTGGTGGGCCTGGAATCTAGCCTGCTGGTGGGCAGCGCGCCGCCCGCAGATATGCCGATCCGGTTAGGGCTCGGAGCCGGGGCGCCCGTGAGCGCCGGCAGCACGATCAACTACACGCTGCGGGTGCGCAACCTCGGCACTGACACGGCGGCTGGCATCACGGCGGGCCTGGCCGCCCACTACGACTTGGAATTGAACGGCCCCGCGGCCGTTACTGTCGGGGATATCCCGCCCGGCGACGAGCGCAGCGTGACCTTCAGCGCGACGGTGAACGCAGGCGTCAGCAGTGAGGATTGCGCGGTCCTGGCCATCGAAGTCCACGACGCTGCGCACCCCGCAGGAACCGCCAAGCCCATCGAGTGGCTCTGGGCACACCACCCGGTCGATTATACGCCGCCGCAATTCTTCGGCATGACCCGCCCGGCCTACCTCGTCGCACCAGGTGAAACCCAGATGGCTGGCTACGCCTTCGATGAGGCGGGCATCGCTGCGGTCCGGCTGGCTGTCGGCGGTGCAGCCGCAGCGAGTTGTTCGTCCACATCCCCCGGCGACGGCCAGTGGAGCTGCCCCTGGATCGTGACAGGGAACCATGACGATGTGCTCCAGGTCAGCCTGCAGGCCGAAGACAGCTTCGGGCAGGCATCTCCATGGAGCGCACCGCTGCCGTTCGTGGTTGATGCCCAGCCGCCCAACGTCACCGTTGATGTGGCCGCGACCGGCGTCGCCCATGGCGGCGTGACGGGCGGCGCGCTGCGGTTGTATGGGGACGTATCCGATACCCGCGGCCTCGGCCGGGTTGAAGTCTGTGATGCGAGTGAGAACTGCAGCAACGCGAACCTTCAGCCCGTCACCCGGCCGGGCAACGCACTTGTTGACGACGCTCCGGCGGCCCCGGTCGCGATTGCAGAAGGTTGTGTCGTCCGTACCCTCACCGTAGCGGACAGTTTCACTGTGGGCACGGTCTCTCTTGGCTTCACTGCCGAACATTCCAGCCGGGATGAGCTGCAAGTCGATCTCCTGTCACCGTCCGGCACGACTGTGCGGGTGCTCGACAGCACAGGTGGAGCTTATGCTGACTACGACGTGCTCCTAACCGACGCCAACGCGACCGCAGTCGGCGAAAGTCGGGGGGATCACGACCCGCAGCCGCCCTACTTCGACCGGTCGGTGCGGCCATCAAGCCCGCTGCTGGCGTTCGCGGGCGAAGAGAGCAGCGGCGCCTGGACGCTGACCATCTGCGACACCCGACCGGCGGCTAACGCCGGCAACTACCGCCGCGGCCAACTGACCCTGTCCGCCCGTGACGCCGCTGCGCTGGCCGGACGCTGGACCTATCAGATGCCCGAGCCCGACCACGTGGATTACGAGCAGCAGACTCTGCGAATCCACGCCGAGGATGCGGTGGGCAACCGGACGGAGACGCCCCTCATATTCGATGTTTGGCTGGATAACGTCGCGCCAGTTCTGACCGTGACAGAGCACGCGGCAGCCATAGGGCTGGGCGAGTCTATGACGATTATCAGCGGCACTGTGACCGACGGCGGTCCGGCGACCAACGTCGTGCTGCAAATCCAGGCTCCTGACGGCACACGGTCGGTGCATGCTGCAGCCCGCGACGGTCAGCGCTGGTGGTACGATCTCACGGCCTCGCAGCGCGGCACCTATACGGTCTTCGTGGCAGCCATGGATGTGGCCAACAACCTTACGACCGTTGGACCCTATGCGGTGGATGTCGCCTGTACTGATGCTCGCCTGGCGGCCGCTCTCGTCTTGACCGAGCCGACTGCCAGTTCACCTTTCTCACTCACGCTGACTGCAGCGATCACCAATACCGGCACAACTGAGCTGCCGGCAGGGCTGTCAGTGATGTTCTTGTCGGGTGTACAGCCCATCGGTTCGGCGCTGACCGCGCAACCCATCGCGCCCAACCATGCCGTAACCGTGACACTCGACTGGCCCGTGGATCACCCCGGCGACTACGATATCACGGTGTCGCCGAACGCGGGTGCGGCCGGCGAGCGCATGACGCTCTGCGCACAACCGGACGGCGTGACCCGCACGGTCTCAGTGTTTGACCGGCCCCTCTACGACATGTGGAACCTGATATCGTTCCCGGTCGCGCCATCGGTGCAGGACGTGGCGACGGTGATGCGGCCGCTGGCCGACAAGTACCTGTCGGTATTGAGCTATGACCAGGGCGCGCTGTCGTACTATCCACAGTTGCCCGTGGGCTTCAGAACGTTGCAGACCGTGGATGCGGAGCACGGGTACTGGATCCGTACGACGCTGCAGGCGCCGGTACCCGGGTGGGAGGAGGATCCGGCTGCCGTGGCCACGCTGCGGGTGAGCGGGCTGCGGCTGGCTGAAGACCACCCGCTGGCGTTGGCGCAGGGCTGGAACCTCGTGAGCTATCTGCCGGCGGTCTCGCTGCCGATCACGGAGGCGCTGCAGAGCATCGCCGGATCGTATACCGTCGTGCAGGGCTTCGACGGCGGGGCTCAGTCCTTCTACCCAAGCTTGCCGCCGGAGGCCAACACGCTGCAGATCATGAAGCCCGGCCTGGGCTACTGGGTCTACGTCACCAGAGCACTGACGTTGGTCTACCCCAGTGGGGAGACAGGTGTCGAGACAGCGGGAGTCGACTCGTTGCCGCAGGGCTGCGGCGCAACGCGCGAGGAACAACTGCGGCAGGCCAAGCGGCTGGCGCCGGTCCGCGCGGCGGAGCGCGCGGCAGGCGTCAGGCCGACCTCGACCTGGACGGACTTTTCCGGCGCAGCCCTCGACCGGGATGGTGCACCGTTGCCGGTGGACACAGTGATCCATGCTGTCGATCCACAGGGAACGGTCTGCGGGGCGACGGTGGTCGTGGTTGCGGGACAATACGGACCGCTGGCCTGCTACGGGGACCTGGCGGACACCGCGACGGACGAGGGCGCGAAGCAGGGCGATGAAATCCGGCTGTTCGTCGGCGAGCAAGCGATCGGCCTCGGCGTGTGGACGGGCGGCCCGGGTCTGCAGCAGACGCCAGATACAGGGCAGCCGGCCGAGCGGACGTATTTGCCGCTGGTCGTGCAGCAGGCCGGCGTAGCTTTACCAGTTGACATGGTCCCCTCCGAGCCCGTTGCCGCACTGTTCGAGCGGACCTATCTACCCCTGATCCTGCGGCAGCCACTGGGCGCATCCACGCCGGAGGCGGACGCCGGCCGCGCGGGCGTGGATGCGACGCAAGGAGATCGATAGCGAGAGGAGGGCGGATGAAACAGCGCACCACGTCAAGGAGGGCGCGCCTTATCGCAAGCGTCGGGCTGCTGATCGCGCTCTTGACGGTCTGCCCCAGTGGAGCACAGGATAGCGGTGTGACACCAACGAACACCTGGATGGACCTCTACAGCAGCCAGTGCTCGTTTGCTGGGGTGCCCATACCGGCGGGGTCCTGCGTGGCAGTTTTCGACGCGCAGGGAACGCAGTGCGGTGAGCGGATGGTGACGACGTCAGGGAATATCGCACCCATCATGCCGTGTTACGGAGACAACCTCGATACGCTGGCCGATGAAGGTGCGGCGGAAGGAGATGTCCTGAGCTTCACGGTGAACGGGACGGCAGCGACAGCACAGGCGCGCGCACGCAACTTCGCGCCAGTCTCCCCGGATAGTCTGGTCCAATGGCACGCGCTGGATGTGTGGGAGGTGGATGTGGTGGTGCCGCCGCAGCCTTTGGTGAGCATTGCTGACGAGCCTGCCCTGACGCGGCTGACATGGCAGCCAGCACAGGCGGCGGTAGAGGCGTACGAGGTGTGGAGCAGCCTGGCGCCCTACTTCGTACCTGGGGATGGTGCATCGGTACGGTTGGGCACAGTGCCGGCCGGCAGTGTGCCATTGGAATGGACACACAGCGCTGGCGCGGGCAACCCTGCGCTGAATTACACCTATCGCGTGGTCAGCCTGAATGCAGCCGGCCAGATGGTTGGGGCCTCGCAGGCGGTGGGGGAGTTCGACTTTACCTTGTATCGCTAGAAGCGGTGGAATCGCCGAGAAACGCCGCCCCTGATGCATTAGCCATCCGTCCAATCCCGCAACTCCCCAACTGGCCGATGCCGCTGGGGAGTTCTTGTTATACCCTGTTAGCCAGGGAGCATAGCTTGAGTTAGGGGAGGCTGGTTGTGATGGCATCTTCCGAACTTACCTCGAGGCCCTGGCAGCGCACAGGCTGGTCACACGCGCTTGCGATCGTGCTCGGCGTTACGCCCATTTATGCGATGACGATCGTGACGGACCTCAATCGGACGGAGCCCTATGGCCTCGACGGCATCCTCTTTTACACCTGCGTGATCGCCGGCCTCGCGCTCGTCTGGCTGCTCTTCCTGCTTCGCTGGATTTGCGGCGAGCGTTTGGGCGACCTGAACCTGAGACAGGCACGGTGGTGGCAGGATGTGCTGGGCGGCCTCGGCCTGACCTTGGTTATCCTGGGCGTCCTGATCTCAGCGGCGTTGTTTGGCCTGGCGCATCTCTATCAGGGGCCGGCCGGGATGGCGAACACGGCGCTCAGCGGCCTGATCCTGGCGGTCGTCTACCTGCGATTCGGACGAGTCTGGCCGCTGGTCATCTCGCACTACCTGCACGACACGCTCCAGATCGGGCTGGTCGTCTACCTCATGCACACCGGCGCGAGGTAAAGGAGGTCCCATGACCAACTCACAGGGCCATCGCGGGAAGGCTCACCCCGGTTTCTTCTTGGGATCTCAACCTGATTTCTACTCCAGCGTAACACGCACCGAAAAGTCTGGGGCGGTTTCATAGTGCGCCAGGTGAACCCGCCTGGCAACTGAAGTTGCGGCTACCCTTGCGAAGTCTGCCTACGCAGACTGGAACTAACCGGCGTAGGCCGGTTTCGTAGGGGTAGCCGCAGTTTCAACTGCCAGGTGGAAGGCCCGATTGCAACATGACTTCGCCCTGCGAAAAGTCTGGGTGAAGTTGACCCTCCGGCGCGCTCATGCTATCCTGTCGCACCATAACACGCGCCGGAGGAAAGAACATGGCTATCACGCGCGACCTGACGCCGGGAGCTGCCGGCGCAGTTGAGGCGACCGCCACACCAGACGAGTCGGCCCGGTTCGAGGCAGGGCGGGTTGGCACCATCGCTGTCAGCCACGGCATCCACGACAGCTACACGGCTTTTCTCGCGCCCTTGCTGATCATCTTCCGACAGACGATGGGGCTGACGAATACGCAGGCCGGCCTGCTGTCGGTGTTCATGCAGGAGGCTTCGCTGCTCCAGCCGGTCATCGGCGGCGCAGCGGACCGGCTCGGCGCGCGCTATTTCGTCATCCTCGCGCCCGCGGTCACGGCGCTCGCGATGAGCCTGCTCGGTGTCGCGCAGGGCTATCTGGCACTGGCTGTGCTGCTCACCGTCGCCGGTCTCAGTTCCGCGTGCCTCCATGCGGTCGGGCCAGTCATGACGGGCAACGTATCCGGCAAGAAGCTCGGCCTCGGCATGAGCCTGTGGATGGTCGGCGGCGAGTCCGGGCGGTTCATCGGCCCGCTGGTCATCGGTGCGTTCATCCCGCTTGCGGGACAGGCGCAGATGCCGTGGCTGATGCTCGGCGGGCTGCTCACCTCGGCCGTGCTCTTCTTTGCGCTGCCGGCTGACCGCCGCAGCGCGGCCAGCCTCGCCCGCGGGGGCGCCTCGCTGCGCGAGGAGCTGGCCGGCAAGGGCCGGCTGCTGCCCTCGCTGCTCGGTTTGATGATCGCCCATGTCATCATGAGCGCGGCATTGGTCACCTACCTGCCTGCGATGCTGTATGACTCCGGCGACAGCTTCTGGCTGGCGAGCGCATCGCTGTCAGTGTTGCAGTTGGCCGGTGTCGTGGGCGCGTTCTTCGGCGGCACGCTGAGCGACCGCTTCGGCCGGCGGCTGATGATCTTCTTCGCCATCTTCCCCGCCTCCGTGCTGATGTTCGTTTTCCTGGCGACGGGGGGGTGGCTGCGCTTTCCGCTGCTCATCCTGCTGGGCGTGACCTCGCTTTCCATCACCCCGATCATCATGGCGCTGGTGCAGGAGAGCTTCCCGAACAACCGCACGCTGGCGAACGGCATCTACATGGCGCTGAGCTTCGTCTTCCGTTCGATTGTCGTGCTGCTGGTGGGGTGGGTGGGTGATATGTGGGGCCTGCGCACCGCGTTTGCGTTCGCAGCGGCCGCGCCGCTCCTCGCGCTGCCGCTGCTCAAGTGGCTGCCCGCGCGCAATGGCGGCTGACAGCCCCAGGGGCATAACCACATGATAAGTAGGGGCAGGTCTTGCACCTGCCCTCGGCGGGCGGCCGCAAGGACCGCGCCTACTGCATTCATCGGATGACCGTGCCCCCCACAGGGCAGTATCATCCTTCCGTCTGCTCCGTGTATTCCGTGGTTGTGCTTTGCCTCAAAGGGAGACGCAATGACAACGGCCATCTGGTGGGTCCGGCGGGACCAGCGACTGCACGACAACGATGCGCTGCGCGCCGCGTTGGAGACGTGCGATACCGTCGTGCCGGTCTTCATACTCGACCCGGCCTTGCTGACCGCATCCGACGTCAGCCCGCGCCGGGTGGCCTTCATGTTGGGTGGGCTGGCTGCGCTCGATGCGGATCTGCGCGCCCGCGGCAGCCGGCTCATCGTGCGCCGGGGCGCGCCGGCGGAGGAGTTGTCTCGGCTGGTTGTGGAGACCGGCGCGGCGGTCATCCATGCCGAGGCTGACCCGTGGCCCTATGGCCGGCGCCGCGATGCCGCCATTGCCGCCGCGCTGCCCTTGCGCCTCGCTCCAGGCGTCACCGTCTGGCCGGCGGATGCTGTCGTGAAAGCCGATGCCACGCCCTACACGGTCTTCACCCCCTACAGCCGTGCGTGGCGGGCCCTCCCGCCGGCAGTGGCCGCCCAGCTCTGGTCGCCGCCCGACCGGCTGCCCGCGCTGCCCGACAACCTGTTGGGTCTGCCGGGCCCGGTCGAACCTGCGCCGCCCGGCGCTGCGCTCTTCGTGTCCGGCGAGGCGGAGGGGCTGCGGCGGTTGGCCGCATTTGCAGACGGCAGCGACGCGGCCATCGGCCGCTACGACGCCGCGCGGAACCGGATGGACCTCGAGGGCACCTCGCAGCTCTCGCCCTATCTGCGCTTCGGTATGGTCTCAGCGCGCCGGGCAGCCGTGGCCGCGCGGCGTGCCATGGATACCCCGGCGGACCCCGGCGCGCGCAAGGGCGCGGAGACCTGGTACAGCGAGCTCATCTGGCGCGAGTTCTACATGGCGATCCTCTACCATTTCCCGCACGTGCTGGAGCAGGCGTTTCGCGAGCAGTATCGCGCGATCCCCTGGCGCAACGATGAGGCTGAGTTTGCCGCGTGGTGCGCCGGCCGTACGGGCTTCCCGGTGGTCGATGCGGCCATGCGTCAGCTTGCCGCGACCGGCTGGATGCACAACCGGGCGCGGATGATCGTGGCGTCATTTCTCGTCAAGGACCTGCTCATCGACTGGCGCTGGGGCGAGCGCTTCTTCATGCAGCATCTCGTGGACGGCGACCCAGCGGCGAACAACGGCGGCTGGCAGTGGACTGCGGGCGTGGGCACCGATGCCGCGCCCTACTTCCGCATCTTCAACCCTGCGCTGCAAGGGGCTCGGTTCGACCCCGACGGCGCATACGTCCGCCGTTGGGTGCCGGAGCTGACGCCGGTGCCGGCGAAGTACATCCACGAGCCGGAGGGCATGTCGCCTGCGCTGCAGGCTGAGCTCGGTGTAGTGATCGGCCGCGACTATCCTGCGCCGATCGTCGATCATGCGCTGGCCCGCGAGCGCACTTTGGCCGCATACGGAAGGTGATGATTTGAGCATCCTGGCTTCGTTTTTGGCGTCGGTATCCCTCGTGTTCGGCACCCTGCACTTCGTCCGGCTGCGTGGGTGGCTCAACGTGATGCTGCTCCTCGTCCGGGTGCTGCCCGGTGCGCTGGCGCCCGTTTGGGCGCTCTGCGGACTCATCGCGGCTGCGCTCGGCTGGAACAGCCGCCGGCCCCTGGTGGCAGCGGGTGGACTGCTGGGCCTGGCTGCCTCCGGGCAGTACATGGCTCGCGTGGGGCAGGTCGCCGCGCCCTACGGCATCCCGCGGCCTGCATGGCCCGCGGCCCCGCCGCAGGTCACGCGCGATATCGTCATCCACACCACTGTCTGTCCGCTGCCCGCCGGTGGAGGGCCCCGTCCGATCTATGCCGACTTGTGGTTGCCGGCGCAGGGGGTTGCCCGATCCGGAGTTGGCGTCGTGTATCTGCACGGGAGCGCGTGGTATCTGGGCGACAAAGGGCAGATGACGGACGGCCTGTTCCGCCCCATCGTCGCAGAGGGCCACGTGCTGCTGGATCTGGCCTACCGGATGTGCCCCGAGACCGACCTGCGCGGCATGGTTGCGGATGCGCAGGCCGCGGTCGCCTGGCTGCAGGACCACGCTGCGGAGCTTGGCGTGGACCCCCGGCACATCGTCCTCAGCGGCACGTCTGCAGGTGGGCACATTGCGCTGCTGGCGGCTTACACAATGGACCGGCCTGACCTGCGCGCTCCAGAGCTGGCCGGCCGCGACCTTGCAGTGGCAGGTGTCTTCACGCTCAGCGCACCGGTCCACGCGGGCCTCATGCTGGAACACAATCCCGGGATGATCGATTCGGCCCATCCCCGGCCGGGTTTGGCCTATGATCCGCTGACCGACTCCGATCCGCTCGTGCCACCCGGGCCCGCGGCCTCCCTGGCCGAGAAGAAGCGCTGGAACCTGGCGCAGTGGCGCCGTGTGAACGGCCTGCTGCGCGACCTGCTGGGCGGGGGACCGGATGAAGTGCCGGAGATGTTTGCCCTCGCGACGGTGGAGACCCATGTGCGGCCAGATGTACCGCCCACCCTGCTCATCCAGGGCGACCAGGATATGCTGGTGCCCGTGAAAGCCACGCGCCTGCTGCATCAGCGACTCCAGGTTGCAGGCGCGGCCGTCTCCTATCTCGAGCTACCGCAGACCGAGCACGGGTTCGACCTGGCGTTTGTGCCCGTGTCGCCGCCTGCTCAGGCCGCGCTGCAGGCCATCCGCCACTTCCTGGCTGCGATCAGCGAGTAGGGGATAGCAGGTTGAAGACCCGCTGTCCGGTGAGCAGTGCGCCTGGACACAGGTCATACGCCAGGGAGAGTTCGGCATGGGCTGAGAAGCCGCAGCGGCGGCAGTCGATCTCTGCACGGCCTTTGAGATAGCAGCCATAGTGGATGACTGCCGGAGAAGCGTCATCTTCCCCCGGCTCCGCATCCGCAATCAGCCAGTCGTGGCAGCGCCAGGAATTGTCTGCGAGCGCCCGGAGCACTCGGTAGGAGTTGATTACCGGGTATCCTGCGGCCTTCAGTGCGATCAGCTCCTGCAGCACTTGGCGCCGCTCCGCCCACGGCAGCCAAAGATCCTCGCTCTCCGCGAAGGGGTAGAAGAACTGGATGGTCACGCCGGCCACGCGACCGGCCAGAAAACGGACCAACTCCGGCACCTCGCGCCAGTTCTCGCGCGTGATGGTGACCTGCGCGAAGTGTCGTGGGTGCGTGCTGGCCGTCAAATTTGCCATCACCGTGTCCCAGACAGGTCCCCGGTTCGCCTCGTGGCTGGCCTGTAGCCCGTCCAGGCTGACCCATACGATATCGGCGCTGGTCGCAAGCGGAAACGTGCCGTTGGTCGTCACACCCACGCGCATGAAGCCACACCCACGCGCGGCCGCGATGACATCTTCGAGCCCTCGCTTCCCGTCGCGCCAGAGAAACGGCTCACCGCCCTCCAGCACCAGGATCCGACAGCCCGCATGATACAGCTCGCCCAGCGCAGTCTGCATTGCGCCAAATGACAGGTCGCCGCGCGGCCGGCGCCAGAACGGGCAGGTGCGGCAGCGCAGGTTGCACCGATGGGTCAGTTTGAGTCCTGCGAGCATCGGTCGTCGTGCGCCGGTCAGTCGGTGCCGGGCCCAATGTTCTGCGAGATAGGGAAGCAGGGAATTCATCGCGTGCCTACCATGTCCACAAGCCGGGATCTTACTACAGTGTACGCCGCCGCTGCGGTTCGCGCAAAGCCATCTGCAGCGATGTGACTGAGCGCACCAATTACTTGCCGCGCAGACACACGATCGGGTGGCTTATCTGCACAACCAGGTGCAAGGTGGCAGCCAATCTGGCGACGGGTCTGCTATCTGGCTCACTTTGTGGCTGCGCGGCTAACCGGTGTACAATGAGGTCTGTCTGACTTCACCCGCAAGGAGTAAGCACCATGAGAAAACCTATGTTCTGGTCACTGCTCAGTCTGCTGGCAGTTCTCGCCCTGCTGGCCGGTTGTGCACCGGTCCCCGCCGCGCCGGCGGAGCCTGCCGCCGCGCCTGCAGTAGGCGCAGAAGGTGCGAAGATAATCCTCCGCGTCGGCACCGGCGACAGCGGCGAAGGCCTGACGCCGCACCAGGAAATCATCAGCCGGTTTGAGCAGGCTAATCCCGATATCCTGGTACAACTCGAAGCGGTCGCAGGCAACGATTATTACACCCGCCTCTTGACCCAGATTGCCGCCAAACGTCCGCCGGACATCATGCAGATCGGCGATGATGCGGTGCCCATGTTCGTGGAGAAGGGCGCGTTCTTGTCGTTGGATAGTTACATCGCAGGCCAGGATGGCCTCGATACCAGTATCTACCTGCCCGGCCTGCTCGACCCGGGCCGGTGGAACGGCCAGCAGTACCTCATGCCGAAGGACTACTCGCCCGTCGGCGTCTACTTCAACAAGAAGCTGTTCGACCAGTTCGGCGTTGCGTACCCACAGGATGGCTGGACCTGGGACGATATGCTGGCGGCGGCCCAGGCGCTGACGCAGGACACGGACGGCGATGGGACGCCCGATATCTGGGGCCTGCAACTGCCGGCGACCTGGACCTCCGGGTTCGAGTACTGGGTGGCGGCCGCGGGCGGCCGACTGGTGAGCGAGGACGGCAAGCAGTTCGTCGGCTACATGGATTCGCCCGAGGTGCAGGCTGCACTGAAGTTCTATGCCGACCTTTACAACGTCCATAAGGTGGCCCCGCCGCCTGCCGATCTCGCGATGTTCGGCGGGGGCAATACGGAGTTCGATCAGGGCAAGGCCGCCATGCGCCTTTTCGGGCGCTGGCCCCAGTCCGGTTACAAGACCAACCCCAACATCGACCTGGGCGTGGTCGGGCCGCCGGCGGGCGCAGCGCGGGCCAACGTGCTGTTCTGGGGCGGGTTCGGCATCGCCGCTGATACGGAGCACCCCGAAGCCGCCTGGCGCTTCCTGAAGTTCTACACGGGTGCAGAGGGCGCTGAGGTCTGGAAGGACTGGGCGCTGCCCGCAGTCAAGGCCGTCGCGGATTCCTCGGGCCTGAGCCAGGATCCCATCGAAGGCGTCTGGATTTCCGAGTTGTCGCATCTGGCCCCGCGCGCATATGTCGCTACTTCCTACTGGGGCCAGACGGCCGACCCGGCCCTGCGCAAGGCGCTCGAGACCGTGCTCATCGATCCCACGGCGGACATCGCCGCCGTGCTGCAAACCGCGGCCGCAGAGGCCCAGGCTGCGCTCGACGAGCAGTTGGGTCAGTAGCACCGTACTCGGATGTGCTGTGGCCGGTCTCGGCAACCTTCGGTTGCCGAGACCGGCCACAGCACACGCTTCCAGTTTCCAGCTTCCGGCTTCGGGCATCCATGCGTTCCAGTCGTCGCAACGCCATCGCCTTCTACCTGACCATCTCCCCGTGGCTGGTCGGGTTTCTCGCGTTCACCCTCCTGCCGATGGCGATTGCCTTATACCTGGGCTTCACGCGTTGGGACCTCTTCGGCGCGCCACAGTGGGCCGGCCTCGACAACTATGCCCGGATGGCGTGCGATCCCCTCTTCCTGCAGGCGCTGAAGGTCACGAGCATCTACACGCTGGTCTATGTGCCGATGGAGATGATCGGCGGGCTCAGCCTCGCGCTGCTGGTCAACCAGAAGGTGCGGGGCGTGGGCGTCTTCCGCACGATCTTCTACCTGCCATCGGTGCTGGCCGGCGTTGCCTACGTCGTGCTCTGGATGTGGATCTTCAACCCGCAGGGCGGTCTGCTCAACACCCTGCTGGCCGCGTTCGGCATAGTGGGGCCGCGCTGGCTGATCGACCCGCAGTGGGCGCTGCCCTCCCTGCTCCTGATGACCTTCTGGGGCTGGGGCCGCGCGATGGTGATCTATCTCGCCGGGCTGCAAGGCGTGCCGCCGGAGCTGTATGAGGCAGCCGCCATCGATGGCGCAGGCACGCGCGCCAGGTTCTGGCGTGTCACGCTGCCGATGATTACCCCGACCATCCTGTTCGCCTTGATTCTGAGCGTCATCAGTACGTTCCAAACGTTCACCTCTGCGTTCGTGGCGACCAACGGCGGCCCACTGGACGCAACACTCTTCTACGTCCTTTACATCTACCGGCAGGCGTTCCAGTTCTTTCGCATGGGTTATGCCAGCGCACTGGCCTGGGTGCTGTTTGCCATTATCCTCGTGCTGACGCTGGCGCTGTTCAGGAGTGGTAACTTTTGGGTCTACTACGAGGGGAAGCGGGACTAGCACTCCCACACGCTGCTCTTGACGAACGTAGCTTAGCCCCTTGTGGGCGTGTTGAGCCCTTGTGCGCGGGAGAACTGGCACAAGGCCCTATGCTACGGATCCTGGCCTGCGTGGTGGTGTACCGATGACGCATGGGCCGGACGGCACAAACCGTCGCGGTTCGGCGCGCGCGGCGCTGCGCACGCGCCGGGCCGTGGTCTACCTGCTGTTGTGCCTGGCTGCACTGGTCTTCCTGCTGCCCCTGTTCTGGATGCTCTCGTCTTCTCTCAAGCCGGAATGGCAGGTGCTCGCCACCCCGCCGGTGTGGATTCCCAACCCGCCGCGCTGGGCCAACTACCCGGAGGCGCTGACCTATCTGCCGTTCGGCCGCTATGCGCTCAATACCCTCATTATCAGCGTGGGCGCGATCGTCGGGCATCTGCTCTCGTGCACGATCGTGGCCTATGGCTTCGCCCGGCTCTCCGCCCCCGGCAAGGGGTTTTTCTTTGCGCTCTTGCTCTCCACGCTGATGCTGCCCTACCCGGTGACGATGGTGCCGCTGTTTGCGCTGTTCAACCAGCTCGGCTGGATCGACACCTTCCTGCCGCTCATCGTGCCTGCATTCTTCGGCAACGCGTTCTACATCTTCCTGCTGCGCCAGTTCTTCCTCACCTTGCCGCCCGAGCTGGAAGACGCCGCGCACATCGACGGCGCAAACACTCTCCAGATCCTTCTCCACGTCATTCTGCCCATTTCCACGCCTGCGCTGGCGACGGTGGTTATCTTCACCTTCCAGGCCAGTTGGAACGACTTCCTGCAGCCGCTGATCTTCCTGCAGGACCAGTCCCGCTATACCCTCACCCTGGGCCTCAACTTCTTCCGCGGCAGCTTCCAGGTCCGATGGAGCTACCTGATGGCGGCATCGCTGGTGGTGGTGCTGCCGGTGGTCCTCGTCTTCTTCCTCGCCCAGCGCCTGTTCATCGAGGGCATCGCGATGACTGGCATCAAAGGGTAGCTACGAGCACTGCGGGATGGGGCAGCAAGGAGCGCCCTGAGCGGAGGTGTGTCGCGCAGCGACACCCGTAGTCGAAGGGGCGGCCCCTTGCGGCATCGGCGCAGCCGAAGCACGGCATCCTTCGACTGGCGTAATGCTGCCGGCGGAGTTGTGCCGTCCACCCGCTCAGGATGCTTTATGCCTGCTTGACAAATCTAGTAACTCGTAGCATAATTACTCTCGCTCCCACAGAAAGTACGCTAACACAGCGACGAACCCACTAAGAGGTGTCGATTGACCGTCCGCCATGCGATTCTCGGCCTGCTGGCCCAACGACCGCGCCACGGTTATGAGTTGCGCGCGGCGTTCGAGGCGATGGCAGGCGAGGAAAACTGGGATGTCAAGCCGGCCCAGGTCTACACGACGCTGGCGCGGCTCGAAAAGGGCGGCTTGGTCGTCGAGCAGGCAGTGGAGCAGGATGCCGGGCCGGAGAAGCGGGTCTATGCCATCACCAACGCCGGTTTGGCCGAACTGGAGGTCTGGTTCGGCTGCGGCACGCCGCCTGAGCACCAGCGCGATGCCTTCTTTCTGAAGCTGATGGTCGCGCTGGTCTCGCAGGCGGCCGATCCGTATCGCGTGCTTAACACGCAGCGCACCGCGCTCTACCGCGCTCTGCACGCGCTGACAGAACAGCGGGCGCGTGTCGATCCGCGGCTGGAATTGGCACGAGTGCTCCAGCTTGAGAAGGCTGCGATGCACCTGGAAGCAGACCTGCGCTGGCTGGATATGGCCGAGGCCCGGCTCGATGAAATCCAGCGCCAGCCGCTGCCGGAGCCTGAAGCCCGGCCGCGCGGGCGTCCGCGCAAGCCGCCGGATGATAGTCACTAGTACGATGGTAGTTAGTAGCACCAGGAGGAAGTATGCCACTCGTTCAGACCGTAAACTTGACCAAGACCTACGGCCAGGGTCAGACGACGGTTGTCGCCCTCGACCATGTCAACATTTCCGTGGACGCGGGCGAGCTGGTCGCAGTGATGGGCCCCAGCGGCTGCGGTAAGTCGACGCTGCTGCACCTGCTCGGCGGGCTCGACCGGCCCACGGAGGGCAGTGTGATGATCGACGGGAAGTCGCTCTCGAGCCTGTCGGACAACGCGCTGGCCCAGATGCGCCGCCGGAAGATCGGGTTCATCTTCCAGTTCTTCAACCTTATCCCGATCCTCGATGCCGTCGATAACGCCGCGCTGCCCCTGCTGCTGGATGGCAAGAATCGCGCGCAGGCCAAGCAGAAGGCGACCGAGTGGCTGCAGCGGGTGGGCCTGGGTGAGCGGCTGCACAACCGGCCCGACGAACTCTCCGCGGGCCAGCAGCAGCGCGTCGCCATCGCGCGGGCCCTGCTCACCGACCCGATGTTGGTGCTGGCCGATGAGCCGACCGGCAACCTGGATTCGCGCGCAGCGGACGAAATCGCCGGTCTGCTAAGGCAGGTGGCGAAGGAGTGGGGCCATGCGGTGCTCATGGTGACGCATGACCCGCGCATTGCTGCACACGCGGATCGCATCATCTTTCTGAAAGATGGCACGGTCGTCAATGAGACCGCACTCGGTGCCGAGCGTACCGGCGCGGGCGAGCCGGCGCGGGTTGCCGCTTAGCTGCGGGGGGAGATGCCATGACGAGTGTTCGTTTGCGTATCCCATGTGTGCTGTTGGTGGCGCTTATACTGGCCGGATGCCGCACGCAAATCGTGCCGGAGAAGCCCACGCCGACGGCTGCGCCTGTGACCTCTGCCAGCCGCGCACCGGTTGGCGGCCGCATCGTCGCGGGCGGGCGCATCGTCCCGCTCCGCGATGTGGCGCTCAGTTTCAGCAGCGGCGGCATCGTGCGCGATGTGCGCATCACCGAAGGGGAGCAGGTCGAAGCGGGGCAGGCGCTGGCTCAACTCGACATAACTCTGCTGGAGGCGCAACTGGCCCAGGCCGAGGCCAGTGTGAAGGCCGCACAGGCGCGGCTGGATGAGCAGGGCCGCGGCCCGACGGAGCCGGCGCGGGCGGCCGCAGAACAGAACCTGGCAGCGACGCAGGCGACCTACGATAAGCTGGCCGCAGGGCCGGCCTCAGCAGACCTGGCCGCAGCCCGTGCGGCGCTGGCAGCAGCGCAGGCCAATTACGCGCAGGTCCGTGCCGGACCGGACGCCGGCCTGCTGGCCCAACTTAAGGCGCAGGCGGCCAACGCGAAGGCTGCGCTCGACCAGGCGCAGGCCGCGTACGACCGGGTCAAGGACAGCCCCGACGTGGGCATGCTCCCGCAGAGCGTCACGTTGCAGCAGGCCACCAACAATTACAACGCGGCCCTGGCTGCGTATGACGCGGCAGCCAGTCATCCCACCGCGCAGGAACTCGCGGCGGCTGCTGCGCAGGTGGACGCGGCGCAGGCCGCACTGGATCGTCTCGTGCCGGACGCGGTGCAGATTCAGGCTGCGCTGGCCGCGGTCGAGAGCACCAAGGCGCAACTGGCTGCGCTGGAGCCTTCGGCGGATGAGGCCGCTGTGTTGCGGGCCAACCTGGAGGCTGCGGTGGCGGGCCGCACGGTGGTCGAGGCACAACTCAAGAACGCCAGCTTGGTAGCGCCCTTTGCGGGCACTGTGATGAAGCTCGATCTCGTCCCCGGCGGCTACGTTGCGCCCGGCGCGCCCGTCCTGCTGCTGGCGGACGCCTCCGCCTGGCAGGTGGAGACCACCGACCTCACGGAGCTGAACGTGGCCGAGGTCAGCCTGGACGCGCCGGTCACCGTAACCTTCGACGCGCTGCCCGACCTTGAGCTGACCGGCCGCGTCGCGTCGATCGAGCCCTATGGCGAGAGCCGCCAGGGGGACATCGTCTATGCTGTTCGCATTGTTCTCGACCGCCAGGACCCGCGCTTGCGCTGGAACATGACGGCGAAAGTCAGTATCGCATCCCGATAGGGGTTTTGAGCTGTAGGGGGCTCCCTGTGTGGAGCCCCAATCTCGAAAGGAACTATCAATGGGCTTCCAATTGTCGCTGGCCGCCCGTTACCTTTGGGGCCGCAAGCTGCGGTCCTTTCTGACGACCCTGGCAATCGTCATCGGTGTCATGGTCATCTTCGGCATGGGCACCGTCCTGCCGACGATGATGGAGAGCTTTCAGCAGAACCTCCTCGCCCTCTCCGGCCAGGCGGATGTGACGGTCACGAGCAAGACGGGCGAGGCTTTCTCCGCGCGTATGCTGGACAAGGTCGCCGCGGTGGATGGGCTGCGCGCAGTGGCCGGCTCCATCTCGCGACCCGTCAACCTGCCGCCGAACTTCTATGGCCGCGATGCAGCCGTGCCCAGCCTGACACTGGTGGGGATCGATCCAGTGGCCGGCCCCTTGTTGCACGACTATACGACCTCAGAAGGCCGCTTCCTCAAGGAGGGCGACGGCAACCGCGCGGTCATCCGCCGGAGTCTGGCCGACCAGTTGGGGTTGCAGCTCGGTGACACGCTGCGCATGCCGACGACGGAGGGAGTGGTGAGGCTCGAAATCGTGGGCCTGCGTCCCGGTGTGGCGCTGGCCGGCGGCGAAGAGGTGCTGATTCCGCTGGAGCAGGCGCAGAAGCTGCTCACCATGCAGGGCCAGCTCAACGTCATCGAGGCGAACCTCGCCACCACGGATGAGGCCCAGCGCCAGGTCATCATCGACCAGATCCAGGCGCAGCTTGGCAGCGGCTACAGCATCAATGCCCTGATGAGCGGCTCGGAACTCTTTGCGTCCATTGGGATGGCCCAGGCTGCGTTCAACGTCCTGGGCTTCCTCACGCTGTTCATGGGCGCGTTCATTATCTTCAATACCTTTCGGACCATCGTGGCCGAGCGCCGTCATGACATCGGTATGCTGCGTGCGATCGGCGCCAGCCGCGGCACCATCGTCGGTCTGATCATGAGCGAGGGTCTGGTGCAGGGGCTGGTCGGCACGGCGCTGGGCCTGGTGCTCGGCTACCTGTTGGGCGCCGTCATCATGCAGGGCGCGGGCACCATCGCCCAGCAGTTCCTCAGCATTCGTATGGGCCTGCCCGTGATCCAGCCTGCACTCGTGGTCACCTCGATTGTGCTCGGTGTGGGCGTGACCCTCGTAGCCGGCCTCATCCCTGCGCTGACGGCCAGCCGCGTGACGCCGCTGGAAGTCCTGCGGCCCATGGCGGGCGACAAGTCACAGCGCATCAGCCGGATCGCCACGATCGTGGGCGCTCTCATGATCGCGTTTGCACTGGTCGGGCTGCTGTCGCGCGTCTTTGCGCTGGTGGCGCTGGGCGGGCTATTCATCCTGGTCGGCCTGATCCTGGTTGGTCCGGCCCTGGTCAGGCCGCTGGCTGGTGTGCTCAGCGGCCTGGTTGCGCTGGCAATCGCGCGCGACGGGACGGGCGAGCTGGCGCAGGGCAACATCACGCGCCAGCCCACGCGTTCGGCCATCACTGCGAGTGCGACCATGATTGGCCTGGCGATTGTGGTCGGCGCTGGCGGACTGATGTGGAGCCTCAACGGCAGCCTGATGGGCATGTTCCGCAAGACGATGGGCAGCGACTACATGCTTATCCCCCCTTCGGTGAGCATCTGGGAGGGCAACGTTGGCGCGACCACCATCCTGGCCGACAAGATTCGATCGGTGCCCGGTGTCGGGACGGTCAGCACACTGCGCTACGCCCGGTCCGAATTCCCGACGAGCGGGGCACGGGGCACTGGCACGGTGGAGTTCTCCGTGTTGGGCATCGACCCGCCGACGTTTCGCGAGGTCTCGGGGATGGACTTCACCGAAGGTGATCCGGAGCAGGCCTACGCGGCGCTGTCTGCAGGACGGTCGATTATCGTCAACGGCATCCTGGCGGTCCAGGCGGGCGTCAAGGCCGGCGATACTGTGACCCTGTCAACCCCTCAAGGGCAACTGGACTATCACGTCGTGGCAATCGGCAGTGATGTGCTGAACATGAAGATCAACACCGCGTATATCTCGCAGGCCATGATGCGCGAGGACTTCAACAAGGTCGAGGATATCTTCGTGCAGGTCAACCTGGCGCAGGGCGCGGACGTGGCGGAGGCGGAGTCGCGTTTGAAAACCATCGTGGAGGACTATCCCCAGTTCCGTTTTGTGGCCACGCGCGAATACCTGTCCGAGTTCGGTAAGCAATTCGATGCGATGTTTGCGGGGGTCTATGTGCTGCTGGCCCTGCTCTCGGTGCCGTCGCTCATCGCCATCCTCAATACCCTGGCGATTGGCGTGATCGAGCGCACGCGCGAGATCGGCATGTTGCGGGCCATCGGTGCCGCGCGCGGCCAGGTGCGCCGGATGATCGTCGCTGAAGCGCTGTTGCTCGCCGCCATCGGCACCGCCTTCGGATTGCTGGGCGGGCTCTATCTGAGCTACCTGATGGTCGCAGGCCTGGGGGCCAGCGGTGTCTTCAGGATGAACTACTCATTCCCGCTGGCAAGCGTGCTGGCCGCCATCGCGGCGGGCCTGCTCTTCGGCGTGCTGGCCGCGCTCTTCCCGGCCCGTCAGGCGGCGCAGATGGAGATTATCAAGGCGCTGCGGTACGAGTAGGTAGCGACGCTCGGGAAGATCAAGAGCTGGGACCGCACACGGCACAGTTCGAGCGCGGTCCCAGCTTGTGTCTACAGCCGCGCCCTCACCACCTCGGCCAGGTTGCGTTTTGCGGGCGCAGTGGCGGGTTGCGCCGCATAGCCCAGCGGCAGGATGGCCAGTGGGGCCAACATCTCCGGCAGTTGGAGCGCGGTGCTGAGCGCCACCGGGTCGAAGCCGCCGACCCAACAGCTTGCCAGGCCTAGCGCCGTGGCGGCCAGCAGCATGTTTTCCACGGCCGCCGCGATGTCCTCGACGATGAGCTTCTGAGAATGCTGCCACCCATAGCGGCTCATGCTGCGCTGCACATCCGCGCAGACCACGATTAACACCGGGGCCTGGACCAGCCAGTCCTGGTGGGCGCCGCCGGCCCATGAATTCCCCCGGTAGGTCGTCTGCATGATGGCCTGTTTGAGGGCTGCATCGCGCTCGACGACGATGAATTCCCATGGCTGGCGGTTGCCCGCGCTGGGCGCCATGATGCCAGCCTGGAGTACCTGATCGATCAGCTTCGTATCGACCGGGTCGGGCCGGTACTTGCGCACGCTGCGGCGCGCCTGTATCACCTCAAAGAAATCCATGCCGTATGACCTTTCAGACGTAGAGCCAGCATTCGGTCAGATGTCCGGGAACTGGTTCGATCGTCGGGGGCGCCTCTTGCGCGCACTGCGGCATCGCGCGCGGGCAGCGCGGATGGAACCGGCAGCCCGGCGGGATATGGGCCGCTGAAGGAACGACGTCGCGTATGCGGGGCTCCTGGCGTCGCACGTCAGGATCCGGCACGGGCACTGCTGCAATCAGGGCTTGCGTGTAGGGATGCAACGGGCTGCTGATGACCGCCTGCGTTGGCCCCATCTCCACGACCCGGCCCAGGTACATGATGGCGGTGCGCTGGCACATGTACTGAATCAGGGACAGGTCGTGCGAGATGTAGACCACGGCCAGGGAGAGGTCCGTCGCCAGCCGCTTCATCAGGTTGAGCACGCTGGCCCGCACAGATACGTCGAGCATGGAGACGGGCTCGTCGGCCACGAGGAAGACTGGATTGAGTACCAGAGCTCGCGCCAGCACCACGCGCTGCAGTTGGCCGCCGCTCATCTGGTGCGGATACTTGCGCAAGAAGGTGCGCGCGGGCCGCAAATTGACCGCTTCCAGCGCCTTGATCACCATCTCCTGCGCCTGCTCGCCCGCACCCATGCCGTGGATGATGAGCGGCTCCAACACGGCGCGTTCGATGGTGAAGCGCGGGTTGAGCGCTTCGTAGGGGTTTTGGAACATCAACTGTGCTTGCCGCCGGAATGTTTTTTGCGCGGGCGCGTTCAGTCCGTTCACGTTCTGCCCCTGGAACAGCACCTCACCGCTGGTCGGCCGTGTGAGCCGCAAGAGCAGCTTGCCGGTAGTTGTCTTGCCGCATCCACTCTCCCCGGCCAGCCCCAGCGCCTCGCCCCGGTTCACATGGAGCGAGACACCATCCACGGCACGCACGGCCAGTTCGGACGCTCCGCCGAAGGCGCCCAACACCCCCCGGCGCAGAGGGTAGTGCTTGTGAACCTGATGCAATTCGACGACCGCCGCGCCGTTTGAGGCTAGACGCTCATTTTCTGCCATGTCTCGGCCTCCTCAGCCTGGGCTCGCATGATCTGCGCATCCTGCATTCGATGACACGCGACCCGATGCCCGGGATCCAATGGGAGATATCGCGGCGCTTCGGCGCGGCAGATGTCCAGCGCGAAGGGACAACGTGGGGCAAACTTGCATCCCGGTGGGGCGTGCAGGATGCCCGGCGGATGTCCCTCGATCGCGACCAGGGGTCGCGGCTGCAGGAGGTTCGGGAATGCCCGCGCCAGCCCCATCGTGTAGGGATGCGCGGGGTGCCGGAAGATGATGTTGACCGGCCCGCTCTCGACCACGTTGCCCGCATACATCACGACAACATCGTGGCATGTCTGTGCCACTACCGACATGTCGTGCGTGATCATGATGACCGAGATGCCGAGCCGCGCCTGGAGATCACGGATGACCTCCAGCACCTGCTCCTGCACAATCACATCGAGGGCTGTCACCGGTTCATCTGCGATGACGAGCTTCGGTTGCAGGGCCAGGGCCATCGCAATGACGGCGCGCTGTTTCATTCCGCCGCTGAACTCGTGCGGGTAGTGACGCAGGCGTCCGGCGTCCAGCCCGACCAACCCGAACAACTCGCGGGCTCTGATCCGCGCTGCGGCTTTGCTCAGGCCGCCCCGTTCGCACAACACCTCGAGGAACTGGTCTTCCAGGCGGTACACCGGGTCCAGCGAGTGCATGGAGGACTGCGGAATCATGGCAATGCGCCGCCAGCGCAGCTCGCGCATCACTGGTTCGGGCAAGCTGACCAGGTCTTGCCCCTCGAAAAGGATTTGCCCGTTATCGATGCGCATGTTCCGCGGCATCACGCGCATGATTGCGCGGCCCACGCTGGTCTTTCCGCAGCCGCTTTCACCGATGAGACCCAGGCTGCGGCCCGGTCTGACGATGAAGCTGGCTCCGTCTACGGCGGTGCCGGGTCCGTGGGGCGTCTGGTACGAAGCTGTGAGTCCGCGCAGTTCCAGCAAGTTCTCCATACTACTCCTCCCTCAGTCGCGGGAAGAGCATCTCTTCTGTGCCCCGACCAATGAAGAATCCGGCCATTACCATGAGCATGATGCATATGCCGGGCGGAATGATCCAGGCCCACGCCCCGCGCGACATGGCTTGCGCCTGGTAAGCGTCCTGCAGCATGTAACCCCAGCTCAAAATGTCGGGGTCGCTGAAGCCCAGGAAGCTGACGCTCGCTTCGGTCAGGATGGCCCAGCCCATCGCCAGTGAGCCGTAGAGAAACGAGAGCGGGAGCACATTCGGCGCCACATAGACAAATAGGATGCGCCACGGGCTGGCGCCTGCAACGCGCGCCGCCTCCACGAAGTCGCGCTCCTTGACTACCATCACCTGCGAGCGAATGACGCGGGCCGTGTTGCACCAGAAGAGCAGCGCCATTGCCAGCACAATGTTCCACAGGCTTGGCTTGAGGAAAGCGGCCAGGACAATGACGAAGGGCAGAAAGGGGATGCTGAAGGCGACGTCAGCCAGGCGCATCAGCAGGCTGTCCGTCACGCCGCCGAAATAGCCGGCCACCAGGCCGACGATGGTGCCGATGGCGGCGACCATCAGCGCGGCCGAGAACCCTACCAGGAGCGCCGGTCGCGTGCCGAACACCAGTTGTGAGAAGATGTCGCGGCCCATGTTGGTCGTGCCCAGCAGGAACCGCGGCGAGGGCGGCTGGTTGCTGAGCCACTTCGTGCCCTCCTTGACGACCTCCTGAGGGTCGAAGGGGGCAACCAGGGGCGCGATGATGGCGATCAGCAGGAAAAATGCGTAGATGACGAGACCGGCCAGGGCAAAACGGTCGCTGCGCATGGCACGGCCGAGTGCCGCCCAAGAGGTCGGCGCCTTCTCCAGGGTCGCGCCTTCGTCCTGGAATACCTCGTCGGCAGCATCGCTGTTCAGCGAAACGGTATCTGCCGTCATACCGACATCTCCTTTGACCTGCCCACGCGCGGGTCAAGCCAGTAGTACAGCAGGTCCGCCAGCAGGTTGAGGAATACCATGACCGCGGCCAGAGTGAGAAACGCACCCTGCGCCACCGGATAGTCGCGCGCGGAGACCGCGCGCACCAGCATCCGGCCCAGGCCGGGCCAACTGAATATGGTCTCGACAACCACGTCGCCGCCCATCGTGAAGCCGATACCCATCGCCATGGCCGTTACGACGGGCAAGAGTGCATTGCGCGCGGCGTGTCGCAACATGATCTTCCACTCACTGATCCCCTTCATGCGCGCCAGCGTAACGAAATCTTCCTGCATGACATCCAGCATATTGCTGCGCATGAGCAACATGGGCAGGCCCTGCAGGTAGAACATCAGGGTCAGGCCGGGCAGGATCAGGTGGCGCCAGAAGTCGAGGCTGGTCAGTTGGTCCCAGAAGCTCGCATAGATGACGCCCGGACTGGTAGCACCGGAGGCCGGCAGCCATTTGAGGTTGAAGGCGAACAGGGTCAGCAGGATCATCCCAACCCAGAACTCCGGTGCGGATCGACTAATCAGCGTGTAGAGGATGCCGGCAGTCTCGAACCGGCTGCCCCGCCGCCAGGCCATCAATCCGCCGCCGACGACTCCGATCACGTATGCCAGTACAAGCGGGATGGTCGAAAGCATGAGGGTGTTGGGCAGGAGTTCGAGCATCACCTCGGCCACCGGCTTCTTGTAAAAGAAGGAGTCGCCCAGCTCGCCCTGCAGCAAGTTGCCCATGTAGATGAAGTACTGCGTACCGAGTGGCTTATCGAGACCGAACTGCTCCATCAACAGCTGTTGTTGCTCTTCGGTGAAGGTCGGACTGATGTAGGCAACCAGCGGGTTGCCCGGCATCAGCCGGAACATGAAGAATAGGATGGTCGCGATGATCAGCAGCACCAGCAGGCGTTCGCCCAGTCGGGCTGCAATCACGCGGACTGTACGCCAGTGTCTCATGCGAGTGCCCTCCCCGGAGCACGCCCGGGTAGTCGGTCGGGGCCCGCCTCAGCCGAAGCGGACCCCAACCATCTCACGTTTGCCGGGACCGCTATTCGCTGCCCAGCGTTTCAGTCTTGCCCGCCGGGTATAGCAGGCGTCCGTCTGCGTCCCACTCGTAGCCGTGCTCTGTCAGCAGGGCCTTGGCCTTCTCGATGTCCGGTGACCAGGCTTCCACGGTGTCATCGTACCAGGCTGCCAGGCTGGGGGAGATGATGCTCTTGGAGAGCACGCCCCGGCCCTTGAGGATGCCGTTGATCATCTCTTCCTTATCGATGACCAGCGCCAACGCCTGCCGGAAGTACACATCGTCGAACGGCGCACGCCGCAGGTTGTGCGCCAGGAAGCGCGAGCCCAACTCGATCGTGGACACCATCTGCAGCTTCGGATCGTTGGCGACTTCCTGGGCCAGCAGCTCGGGATCGCCGCCAAAGAAGCTGATGAAGTTAAGCTCGCCGGAATGCATCATGCCCAGTACCGCTTCGGGGTTGGCCACGAAGCGCAGCACCCAGCGGTTCATCTTGGGTGGGGAGAAGTGCTCAGGATTGGCCTCCAGCACGATCTCTTCTGATGACTTCCAGGCCACGAACTTGAACGGGCCGGAACCGATCGGCACTTCCTCCTGGAACTTCTCGGCGTTTTCGGGCTTGGTTTCGAGGTCCTTGATAACCGGTTCCCAGATGTGCTTGGGGATCAGGTTGATCTTTGCCAGGGAGGCCGTCTCGAAGGGCACGTACGCTTCCTTCAGAGTGAAACGCACGGTGTTCTCGCCGGTGGCCTCGATGCTCTCAATTCGTGAGACGAACGGCTTGTACATGGGCGCTTCTTCGCCCATCGGCGCCTGGAACGAGAAGATGACGTCATCTACCGTCACCGGCTGGCCGTCATGCCACTTCATGCCCTGGCGCAGCGTGACATCCACCGTCTGGCCGTCCACCCATTCGACCTTCTCAGCGGCCCAGGGCTGCGCCAGGCCATCCGGACCGATGCGCATGAGGCGGTCCCAGACCAGCTCGTAGACCCACGAGTCGGTGCCGCCGCTAATGTAGAGCGGGTTGATGGCCGTCACAATGGGACCGCTCACCAGCACCATGTCCTTCTGCTCCCCGACAGGCGTCGCGCCGATCATGGTCCAGAAGTTCTTCGCGCCGATGCCGGCCTGTTCCACGATCGTGGCCGGATCCCAGACCTCTTTGTTGAATACGTAGTCCATGTACTGGTGGACATAGAAATCGTAGGGCCGTTCCATTGCCAGCATCTGCTGCGCCTGCTTGACCAACTCGACGCGCTTGGCCGGGTCGATTTCCGACCGTTGGGCCTCGACGAGCTTGTCATACTCGGGGTTCAGATAGCCCACGAAGTTGTAGCCCGTCTCAGCGGTAGAGGAGTGATACAGATTGTAGACCAGCTCGTCAGGATCCGAACGCTCGGGCCGGCCGACCATCTGCCAGACGGTGAAGTCCCATTTGTCGCGCTGGTACCACACGAGGTCCGAGACCTGTTCCCACGGCATGGCATTCAACTCGACATCGAGCCCCAGGGCCTTGAGGGACTCGGCAGTGAAGCGGGCAATCTCGTATTCCTTGGGATCGGAGCCCTGGTCCTGGGTGACGAGATAGAGTGTGCGGATGCGGCGCGCTCCGGTATCGGCCGCCGGCGCCGCTGCCGCCGGTTCAGCGGCTGCCTCGGTTGGTGCGGCTTCCTGCGCTGGTGCGGCCTCCTCGACGGGCGCTGCTTCCTGAGCAGGCGCAGGGGCTGCTGTGGGGGCGGCGCAGGCAGCAAGCATGCCTGCCAGCATGACGAAGACGATCAACAGATTGAAGAGTTTAGCGCTTCTCATGGTTGTCTCCTCCAGATTGAGCATGGTTGGCCCGCAACGGGCCGTGTTGACTGACTCATTTTAGTTGGGCCCAAACTCGGGGGCTCACCTCCTCTCTTGCCGCCTGCGCTCGCTATGCTCAGGCCATCTGTGCCAGCCTCACCTCGCGCCGCGCCTGGCGGATGGCGTCGATAACTCGGTTCTGCCCGCGCACGAGCGACGCGATGGTGAAGTGGCTCAGGTTTGTGTCCGCCGACAGGCCCGGCAGTCGAAGCGCCGGCGCCAGGTCTGGCAGGGGACGAATCGGCGCGGCCGGGTCATGGCGGAAGCGGCCTTCCCGCCCGGAGTTGATGGGCACCAGGATGCGCGCCAGGCGCAGGATCGCGTCGTTGTACCGCGCACATGCCGCCCGGTCGCCCGAATCGGCAGCCGCCTTGGCGGCAGCATAGAAGCTTTCCAGGTCAGCGGTCAGGCCCTCCACCTCGGCCTGCGCTGCCGCGAAATCGAAGCGTTCGCCTGCGGCCTGCTGGTAGCTCTCCAGTGTGGCCGCAAACTCGCGGGCCACAGCCCGGAAGTCGAACGGATAGACGTCTGCATTGATCACCCGGCCCAGGCTGGTGATGTAAACCTTGATATCGCGCAGCAGGATCTCGCGGTCTGCGACGAGGATGTCGTCGGCCTCGGTGTGCCACTCGACGTTGCCGCCGCAGCCGCCCACGTCATACAGGCCTTCAGCGGTTACCGCCTCCGGCGGCTTGCTCGAAAGCAGCATGAAGAATGAGCTGATGCCGATATTGTTGAAGGAGTAGTCGCCGGCTCGGTGTGGGCGTTCGCCATCCGAGGGCAGCCCGGTCGCATCATGAATGGCCGCCTGGCAGAAGGCTTCCGTCTCCGGCATCCACGAGATATGCGTGTACGCCGTCGCGCCGCGGCAGCCCGGTGAGTCGATGTTGACCTGCGCGATGCAGTTTTCGGCCAGGTCCAGCGCGAAGGTGTCGGCGTACCAGGTCGAGCCGGCGTACCGGCCGGTCGAATGGCCGGGCCACCAGGCGAGGCGCACGCTGCGCCGCAGGTGCTGCCGGTGCTGCCAGAACACGCGGGCCAGTTCCAGCACGGCTGCGTTGCCGACTGCGTTGTCGCCGCCGCCCACGCCCCAGGAATCGAGATGCCCGTGGGCCAGGACGAACTTCTCCGGCTCTTCGCTGCCGGGGATCTCTGCCACAATGAGGGGCACATGCTTCCAGCGTTGGTCCGAGAGCGAATGGACGGTGACTTCGGTGCGGCCCTCGGCTGCCCGCGCCTTCAGTGCCTCGCCGTCGGGGCGGTTGATGGCCAGCACCGGCGTATTCGGGATGCGTCCCATCGAGTCCAGGTCGGGCATGCCCCAGACCGTCGTCGCGATGCCCCAATGGCTCGCCTGGCCGGGATTGATGTACACCTGCGCGAGGGCCCCGCGCTGCTCGAAATCAAGGCAACATTCGGGATTTGCCAGGCCGTCGCTCAACACGATTTTGCCGCGCACATCGTAGCGGCCAGGCCCGTAGCCCACGTCGGTAAAGGTCTGCACGTCGTCCGGCGAATCGGCCGGCACGTAGATGAGTTCGCCGGTCAGTCCCAGGGGGGGCGTGTTGGCCGAGAAGGCCTGCGCTTTAGCATGGAAGCTGCGCCCCTCCAACTCGACGTGCGCCGCAATCGGCACCGACAGGTAGAGCTCCGGCTGGTAATAGTGATACGGCACGCCCAGGGCATCGAGCTGCACCCGCAGGTAGTCGAACGCTTTGCGCTCGTCCTCGCTGCCCGATTCGCGCACCAGGGTGGTGAAGTACTCGATCAGCGGCCAGCCATAGTCCAGCGACGCAGCGGCCAACATGGCCTGCTCAGCCGCAGACCCGGCGTGGCGATTCGGCATCTGGCTCATGGTTTCTGAGAATCTCCTTGTCTGCTGTTCATGTTCAGGCACAACACGGCCCGGCTTCGATGCCTGCCGCAATCTTGGGCGGCGTCGGATAGGAAAGCGGGCTGTAGGTCAGATTCTGACTGACGAGCAACTCGGCCATCTTCAGGGCGGCCACCAGCGGATTGACGACCGGAATCTTCAGGTCCGCCTGGAGGCGCTCGGCGTAGAAGGACAGGCTGGCGCAGCCCATGGTGATGACGTCGGCCCGGTCCTGCTCGATGGCTGCCAGCGCGGCTGCGCGGGTGGCGGCATAAGTCGATTCCTCGCCCTTGCGTACGACTTCCACGGGGACGCCGATCGAACGTACGCTGGCGAGCTTTTGGCTCGCGCCGACCCGGTGTGCCAGTTCATAGGTCGAGCGCACCACGCTGTCCAGGATAGTGATGACGGAATAGCGGTAGCCGAGCAGGCTGGCAAGCAGCATGCCCGACTCGCCGGGGCCGGTCACGGGGATGCGCACCAGCTCGCGCGCGGCATCCAGGCCCGGGTCCCCCGCGCAGCCGGTGATGACGCCCTGGTAGCCCTCACGCTCTGCCTGGAGTACGCTTTCGATCATGACCGGAATGTAGAGGTACTCTTCATACATCGATTCGATGGTCTTTGGGCCATCCTGGCGGTCGATGTTGCCGACTTCGGTGCCGGGAAAGGCGCGGGCCTGGAGAAAGGCGCGGCGGTCTTCACCGCCCAGGTAGCACAATCGCATTGATCTCCTCCATTTGCTGCGGACAGGAATCGGCCGATAGGTTAACGCAAAACAGCGCTGATGAAAGCCCGGAGAGCCTTCTGGCGCTGAAGGTCCACTATCATTCTTGTATGATGGGACGGCGGGCCGCATTGGCCCGCGATGCAGCCGGCAGTCAACACCGGCGGGGAGAGGTCGGCAACAACAGGCGCCGGGAGACTGATCCGGGCGGCGTTGCCGTGACTTACGGCAACGATGATAGTATAGTTCCTTCCAATGTGCAAACCGCCAGATGACCGGGTGTGGATGAAGGCACAGGATTAGAACGATTTGCACAATCGCGGAGGAGCGTGCTAGACTATACTTCCGGCTAAAGTGTTATCCATAGTCATCCCTGGTTAGGAGAAGGGTCATGCAAAAGCTTACTCTGAAAATCGTTGTTTTGGGGCTGATCGTTGCCGTTCTTGCCGGCGCGTGTGCGCCGGTGCAGCCGGCTGCGCCCGCCGCGCCCGCTGCCCCCGCGGCCGCGGAAGCCCCCGTCGCTACCGAGCCGGCTGCTGCTCCGGCTGCCAGCAAGTTCGGCGGCACCCTGCGCATCGGTTCGCTGACTGATCCCGACAGCCTGAACGTCCTGGCGTCGAACAGCATCACTTCGAGCTGGATCCTTGACCTGCTCTACCCGTCCTTGCTGACCTACAACGAGGCCGGGCAGAAGGTCGGCTACCTGGCGAAGGAGTGGACGACGAGCGAAGATGGCAAGACCATCACCTACAAGCTCCAGTCCGGTCTGACGTGGGATGATGGCACGCCCGTGACATCCAAAGATGTCAAGTACACGGCTGAGGTGACCCTCAAGGAAACCATCGGCTTCAACGCGACCATGCTGGCGGATGTTGCGTCGATCGAGACGCCGGATGACGAGACGGTCGTCTTCAACCTGAACAATCCCAGCGCCGTCTTCGCGACCTCGGTGGGCTACTGGCTGAAGGTCGTGCCCGAGCACGTCTGGTCACAGGCGGGTGAGAACAAGACCTTCACCAACGAGAATCCGGTGGGTGCAGGCCCCTTCAAGCTGACGAACTACGAGCGCGGGCAGTACTGGGAGCTGGAGCCCCAGGGCGAAACCTGGCTGGCGCCCGAGGGCAAGCCCTACCTGGACAAGATTCAGTTCCGCATCTACCCCGACATGAACACGATGGTGCTGGCCCTGAAGAGCGGCGAGATCGATGCCATCGCTAACCCGGTTCCGCCTGCGGCCGCGGCTGACCTGGCCCAGGATCCCAATATCGAGGTCCTCAAGACGGCTTCGCTTGGTTATGGCCATATCACCTTCAACACGCAGAGCCCGAATGCACCCGCATTGCAGGACAAGGCCGTGCGCCAGGCCCTGGCGATGGCGACGAACAAGGATGCCATCCTGAACATTGTGTTGCAGGGTAACGGCCAGAAGATCGCCGTACCGGTGTCACCGGTGCTGGGCGACTACCACAACCCGAATGTCGAGGATTGGGCCTTTGACCTGGAAGCGGCCAAGGCGAAGCTTGAAGAAGCCGGCTATGTAGATGAAGGCGGCGTGCGCGCAGGGCCGAACGGCAAGCTCGAATTCACCATCATCTACGACCAGGCCTTCGATCCCATGGCCAAGACGGTCAAGATGCTGGCGGATGACTGGGCGCAGATCGGCGTCAAGCTGAACCTGAAGGGCATGGAGCGCAACACCTACCTGGCCGAAGCCAAGGCCCTGAACTTCGACATCTACGGCGGCAAGTGGGGCGTTATGGATGAGCCGGCCGACTACCTTGGCCTCATCTTCCTCTCCGACACCTGGCAGCAGGGCGGCATCAACTACTCCGGCATCAACGATCCCGAGCTGGATCGCATGATCAAGGAGGCCCAGGGCGCCATGGACCCGGCGGTCATGAAGGAAAAGTTGTACACCGTCCAGGAATACCTGCATGACGCGATGCCCGTGATCACGCTGTGGGTCGAGAACTACAACCTGCCGGTCTCCAAGAAGTTCGCGGGCTGGAAAGTCTTCCCCAGCGACCTGCGCGGCTTTGTGGATCCCTGGTCCCTGGTGGGTGTCTACCAGGTTCAGTAAGTTCCTGCCTGGAGTATCCTGCTGTCCCGATCCGCAGTGACCGGGATAGCAGTAAAACGAAGTTCCTCAGCGGAGAGGGACATGGGCGGCCAATCCTGGCCGCCCATGTCTCTATGTGCCAGCCTGTTCCGCCGCGCAGTCACGGCTGCCGGCCGCAGGCCGGAGTTGAGAAGGCATGTCTCAGTATCTTATCAAGCGCCTCTTGCGCGGCGCGCTGACCCTGCTTGTCTCGGTCACGGTGACTTTCCTGATTCTGCGCCTGATGCCGGGCAACCCGGCGGATGTGATGGCCGACCCTCACATGACCGAGGAGCTGCGCCAGAGCATCCTGCGCGATTTCGGCTTGGATAAGCCGCTGCACATCCAGTATTTCATTTATCTGAAGCAACTTTTGCAGGGCAATCTGGGCACCTCGTTCCGCTCGCTGCTGCCCGTGTCCGAAATCATCATGAGTCGGCTGCCGTGGACGTTGCTGCTCACAGGACTCTCTTTCGTGATTACGGTGCTGCTCGGCATCCCCCTGGGCGTCGTGGCTGCCACGCATCAGGGACGGCCGCTCGACCGGGTCATCAATGCCCTGGCAATTATCGGGACGTCGGTGTTCATCCCCTGGCTGGCCCTGGCCCTGCTCTATTTCCTGGGCTACCGCTGGCGGCTCTTCCCGATCGGCGGCATTAAGGATATCGGCGTGGAAGGGCGTGAGCTGGTCATCAGCGTGCTGCGCCACCTTGCGCTGCCCCTGGCGACCCTGGTGGTCATCAACCTGGCCCAGTATGTCCTTTTCATGCGCACGAGCATGGTGGACACGCTGCAGGAGGATTTCGTACGCACAGCGCGCTCCAAGGGCCTCTCCGAGCAGACGACCATCTACCGCCACGCGCTGAAACATGCCGTTCTCCCGACCATCACCATGATGGGGCTGCAACTGGGTTACCTGGTGGGCGGCGCCGTGTTGACCGAGACGGTGTATGCCTATCCGGGCCTCGGCCGGCTCATCTATGAAGCGGTCACGCAGCTCGATTATCCGGTGCTGCAGGGCGCCTTCATCTTATTGGCCGTCACGGTGATCGTTGCCAACATACTCACCGATTTGGTCTACAGCGTGCTTGACCCGCGCATTCGCATCCAGTAGTCCTATGTCCACTAATATGCCCGCTCCCACTCTCACTATTGCGCCGGAAAAGCGCGCACAGCGCGGCGTCTCACCTTGGGCGCGCGATCTCGCTGCCTTTTTCCGCAACCCGCTGGCGATTACCGGTACGGTGATCCTGGTGGCTATTATCCTGGTGGCCGTGTTTGCGCCGCTGCTGGCGCCGTTTCCCAAGGGGTACGGCACCGCAGGCGACATTCTGCAGCCGCCCTCTGCCGCGCACTGGTTCGGCACGGACGACCTGGGCCTCAGCATTTACGGCGAGGTGGTCTGGGGCGCGCGCGTGACCATCATCATTGGCGTGCTGGCCTCCGTCCTCGCCCTGCTGATCGGTGTGCCCATTGGCCTGATTGGCGGGTTCTACAAGGGCAAGGTGGACGCGGTCCTGACCGGCTTGACCGATGTCTTTCTGAGCCTGCCCATGTTGCCCCTGATGATCCTCATGGCGGCGGTGTTGGGGCCTTCCCTGGGCAACACGGCCCTGGTTATCGGCCTGGTGTCCTGGCCGCAGACCGCGCGCGTAGTGCGCGGCGTCACGCTCTCTACGACCGGCCAGCCCTTTGTGGAGGCCGCGGTGTCCGTCGGCTGCAAGACGGGGCGCCTCCTGCGCCAGCACATCCTGCCCAGCGCCGTGCCGATCCTGGTGGTCAATATGCTGCTGACCATCTCCCGTGCCATCCTCTCCGAGGCCGGCCTGAGCTTCCTGGGCCTCGGAGACCCGCTGCAGTGGTCGTGGGGCAAGATCCTGCAGAACGCCCAGGTCAGCGGCGCGTTCGCAACGGCCTGGTGGTTTGCCTTTTTCCCCAGCCTCGCAATCGCCCTGCTTGTCATTGCAACGACCTTTGTGGGCACCGTGCTGAACGAGATTGCCAACCCGCATCTCAAACGCCGGTCATAGGGCGTACTCTGAATCGAAAGGCAGTCGAAAGGAACAGATATCATGCGTCTGACCGAAAGCTTTTACCGGCGGAAGGTTGCGGCCTTGCAGGCTGCGCTCGCCGAGCGGAACCTGGATGGCCTGGTGGTCTTCAACCATCACCAGATTTATTACCTGGTCGGCTTCTTCTTCACGCCCACCGAGCGGCCCATCGTGCTCTTCGTGCCGCGCGCGGGCGACCCGGTCCTCTTTATACCCAAGCTGGAGGAGAATTACGTCCATGAGGGCGGCTGGACGCCGGATGTGGAGGTTTATTTCGAATATCCCGGCGTGGTCCATCCCGTTGACTGGATGTGCCAGCGCCTCGCGGCGCGCGGCTTCGGCAAGGCAGCGCTTGGCTTCGAGGGCGGGCTGAGCGTCTCCGGCTATGCCCGGCTGGGCCGCGAGATGCCGGGCGCGGAGTGGGTGCAGGCCGACATCGTCGGCGACATGCGCCTGATCAAAGACCCCGAGGAGATCGAGCTCCACCGCAAGGCGGCATTCTACTCCGACTACATGGTGCACGAGGGCGTCAAGCTTATGCAGTCCGGGGCCAATCCTTCGGAGGCCGACCTCGAGCGCCACATGTCCAACCTGGTCATCGACAAGATGCAGGCTGAAATGGGCGATCTGGTGGTGGTGTCGATGCTGGCCGGCGCGCTGGTTAACTCCGGCCCGCGCTCGGCCTTCCCGCACGGCCTGCCTTCGTCCCGGCGGCCGGGGCCGGGCGATAACCTGATTCTCAGCGTGGGTTGTGCGGTGGGTGGCTACTTCGCGGAAAGCGAGCGCACGTTCTTCATCGGCGAGCCGACCGCCCTGCAGCGCGAGCGTTTCGAGGCAGCCCGCAACGCCCAGGAGATTGGATTCCAGGCGCTCGCTCCCGGCGCACGCTGCTCGGATGCTAACCGCCGGTGCCTGGACGCCATCCGCGCGTCCGGCATGGGCGAGTACATCATGCACCGGCTGGGCCACGGCATCGGCATCCAGAACCATGAGCCGCCGTGGGTGGAGGATGGCGACCACACCATCCTGCAGCCGGGCATGGTCGTTTCCTGTGAGCCGGGCATCTACTGTCCGGGGCAGGGCGGCTATCGTATTTCCGACACGGTTCTCGTGACGCCCGATGGTCCCGAACGCCTGACCTCATTCCCGCGCGATATCGAGTCCGTCATCATAGAACTGGACTGAGAGCGAGTCATGCCAGAGCAAAACATGCCAGAAGACATCATGCGCTATCTCGAAGCGCACCACCAGGAGGACGTGGAGGCAGTGCGCGCATACCTGCGCCAGCCTTCCATCAGCTACACCGGAGAGGGCATCGCGCAGACTGCGGAGCTGACGCGGCAGATGATCGCGGATCTGGGCGGCGAGGCGCGCGTCATCCAAACAGCGGGCCATCCGCTCGTCTACGGCCGGCTGGACGAGGGCGCACCGCACACCCTCCTGTATTACACCATGTACGACGTGATGCCTGCGGAGGAGCCGGATTGGTCGGTGCCGCCCTTCGCTGCGGAGATTGTGGACCTACCGAAATATGGGCCGTCCATCGTCGCCCGCGGCGCGGTCAATACGAAGGGCCCGACCGCTGCTTTCTTCCAGGCCCTGCGCGGCTACAAGGCTGTGCGCGGCAAGCTGCCCGTCAATCTCATCTTCATCATCGAGGGCGAGGAGGAAATGGGCTCCCGCCAGTTCAACAAGTTTGTACCGGCCCATCTCGAGCTCTTCCGGGATGCTGAAGCGGCCATCTTCCCCTTCTTTGAGCAGGACGAGGCGCTGCAGACCTTCCTGACCCTGGGCACGAAGGGGATCCTCTACTTCGAGCTGAAGGCCAGGGGCGGCGACTGGGGCGGCCCCCGCTCGCGGGGGATTCATGGCTCCTTCGCTGCCTGGGTGCACAACCCGGTCTGGCGGCTCGTGCAGGCCCTGGCAACTATGGTAGGGCCGGATGACCGGATCCTGGTGGAGGGGCTGGGCGACGGCGCGCTGGAGATTCCGCAATCCGAGCGCGAACTGATGGCGCAGAATGCCGACCTCTTCGACGAGGCCGCATTCCTGGATGCCTACGATGTGGCCCGCTTCAAATGGCCTGGCGAGGGGCTGCCCGTGTGGGAGAAGCTGTTCTCCCAGCCGACCCTTAACATCGACGGTATATGGGGCGGGTACACCGGTCCGGAGACCAAGACCCTGCTGCCCCACGAGGCCACGGTTAAGATGGACGTGCGCATGGTGCCGGAGATGGACCCCGACCAAACGGTCGCGGCCATCCGCAATCACCTGGACCGCCACGGGTTCAGCGATATCGAGATGACGGTCTACAACAAGTATCCCTGGTCCAAGGTGGCCCTGGAGGAGCCGGTGGTGCAGGCCATGCTCCGTGCGTACGAGCAGCTCGGCCACCGCGTGCAGGTCCAACCCCTGAATCCCGGCTCCGCGCCGTACTGGATCTTCGAGCGTGTGCTGGGCATTCCTTATGTGACGGGCGGCCTGGGCCATGGCTCGCGCCAACATTCGAGCGACGAATACTGCACGGTGCAGGGCATCCTGGACTTCGAGAAGTCGATGGTGCTGCTGCTGGAAAACTATGCGGAGAGTTCCCATGTGGGCAGAGATTAGCGGCAACCGGCATTACTATGAGGTCCTCGGCGCAGAAAACCGCCAGGCCATCCTGACCTTCCACGGCGCGCCCGGCATGGGCAGCCATCGGGAGCCCCTGGCTTCCTGGGGCCGGCTGGCCGACCGGTACAAGGTGGTCGTGCAGGATCAGCGAGGAAGCGGGCAGTCGGGCCTCAACCCGCCTTTCACCCACCGGCAGTGGGTGGAGGACGCTGAGGCGTTGCGCCAGTTGCTCGGCCTGGGCAAGGTGATCGTGGCAGGCGGCTCCTACGGCGGCTACCTGTCCCAGGAATACGCGCTGGCGTATCCTGAGAGCGTGGTGGCCGTGCTGCTGCGCGATACCGGCGCGGACCACAGCCATGACAAGGAGGCGGAGGCGCAGGCGCTCTCCAGCCCGCGCACGCGCGACAAGCTCGACTATTCCAAGTTCCGGCGCATTATGGACGGCCAGTGTCTGTCGGACGACGACATGCGCGACTGCTTCGCCGAGATCCAGCCGCTCTATAACGTCAACTGGGACCCGGTGAAGGACGCCGAGCGGCTGCACACCATCCCGTGGCATCATGCCACGCACAACTATGCCTTCAGCCACAACCTGCCGGGCTGGGATATCAAGCCCCGGCTGCACGAGGTCACCGTGCCGGTGCTCATCACGCACGGCCGGCACGACTGGATTATCCCGGTCGCGGCCGCGGAGGAGATGCAGCGCCTGTACCCCAATGCCGAGCTGGCCATCTTCGAGAACAGCGGCCATTCGCCGCAAATCGAGGAAGTCGAACTGTGGGAACAGACGGTCCGGCGTTTTCTGGCCGACCATAATCTATAGGCCCTGAGGAGGTCCTCCGTGAAGCACAAGAATTACAACGGTTACCAGTCCTTCCAGTATCTCGAGCCCGGGACAGATTACCAACCCTTCAAGCTCGCCAAGCAGATTGGCCGTGTTGAAGCGTACACCGTCCCTGTGACCGAGGAGCAGGAGGCGCGCGTGCAGGCCCTCCTGGCACAGAATCTGGTCGTCTCGGTGCACGATCATACGTTCGTCACCCCGGATGATGTGACGCAAATCTTCGACTATAACCGCACCGGCCGCAACTGGACCGGCTACGAGGGCCTCGCAGTGTCGGGCATCGACATCGTCGTCGAGAATTTCATGGACGGCACCGCCATGATTACCTCGAAGTCCGGCTGGAAGTGGACCGATATCATCCATGACCTGGGCATCCGTTACAGCGATTTTGCGCACCAGGACATGATCATCAAGGCTGAGACCCTCGCAGACCTCGAGCGGGCCAAGCCCGAGGGCAAGATCGCGCTGGTGTCGTGTATCGAGTCCGCGACGCCGGTCGAAAACGAAGTGGACCGCGTGGACGTGCTCTACGGTCTCGGCGTGCGCATCATGGGCATCACCTACTCCGAGTCGAACGGCCTGGGCTCCGGCCTGCGCGAGGCCAATGACGGCGGCCTGACCCAGTTCGGTCGCCAGGTCGTGCGACGCATGAATCAGCTGGGCATGACGATCGACACCTCCCACTGCGGCGACCGGACTGCGGCCGATGTCATCGAGGCCAGCGAGAAGCCCACCATGATTACGCACGTCGGCGCGCGGGCCCTGTGGGATTCCAACCGCCTCAAGCCGGACTACGTGCTCAAGGCCTGTGCGGAGAAAGGCGGGGTGATCGGCATCGAGGCCGCGCCGCACACCACGTTGACCCAGCGGCACCCGCTGCACTCCATCGAATCCTACATGGAGCACTTCGAGTACGTCGCGAACCTGTGCGGCATCGACCATGTCTGCTTCGGCCCCGACACGCTGTTCGGTGACCACGTCGGCCTGCACCATGCCTTTGCCGCGGCGCTCTCCATCGGCGCGACCCGGAAGCGCGTCCAGGTGGAGGAAGTGCCCTACGTCAAGGGCCTGGAGAATCCCGCTGAGGTCTTCCCGAACGTCGTGCGCTGGCTGGTGGCACACGGCTACAGCGACGAGGACATTGCAAAGGTCGTGGGTCTGAACCCGCTGCGCGTGTGGCGGGAGACCTGGGCGCGCTAGGAGACATCGCACATGACCAACCTGACATCGCTCGAAGAGAGCGTCCTGCAGTCTGTCGATTCGGCTGAGCTCTGGCGCAGCGTGGAGTACCTGTCACAGGTTGACCGCACCTCCGCGACCGAGGGCGAATACGAGGCCGTGGATTGGCTGGCCGCGAAGCTGGCCGAGTATGGCATCTCCTATGAGGTCCACGAGTTCGAAGGCTACCTGAGCTTTCCGATCCGCGCGACCCTGCGCATCTTGGCGCCGGAGCAGCGCGAGATTCGCGCTAAGACGCGTGCGTTCGGCGCCAACACGCCGCCCCAGGGATTGGAGGGCGAGCTCGTCTTCGTGCCCAGCAGCGTGGCCGGCATCGGGTTCCAGGCGCTCGACAACCAGTATGAGGGCTACGATGTGCGCGGCAAGATCGTGCTGTCCCCGCGCGGCGGGCCGGACGGCGTGTACGATGCCATGAAGGCCGGCGCGATCGCGCACATCCACTACTGGCCCTCGCCGGAAGATGCCATCCACGAGATGATTGCCACGACGGTGTGGGGTGCGCCCACGCCCGAATCGGCCTCGCGCATCCCCTCGATCCCCTCTATCTCGGTCAACAACGAGAGCGGGCTGTATCTGCGGAGCCTGTGCGAACAGGGACCGGTGAAGGTGCGCTTGCTGGCGCAGACCGAGACGGGCTGGCGCAAGCTGAAGCTGCCCGTCGCAACGATTCCCGCGGCGGAGGAGACAGGGGATTACTTCCTCGTCGGCGGTCACCTGGATGCCTGGTACGTGGGCGTAACCGATAACGCGACGGGCAGCGCGGCCATGCTCGAGCTGGCCCGGATCCTCCATGCGCACCGCGACCAGTTGAAGCGGGGAGTCAAGGTTGGCTGGTGGGTCGGCCATTCCTATGGCCGCTACTCCGGCTCGACGTGGTACTGCGACAACTTCTACAACGACCTGCGCCGCAACTGCGTTGGCTACATGGACATCGATTCGCCCGGGGTCAAGGGCGCGACAGTCTACGACGAGGTCAGCGCGATGGCCGAGAACTGGCACATCGTCGAGGGCTGTATTCGCGATGTCACCGGGACGCAGGCCGGTCGCGAGCGCCCGCCGCGCGCGGGCGACTACTCGTTCCACGGCGCGGGCCTGCCCGCCATGTTCATGCTGATGGGCAACCTGCCCAAGGAGCAGCGCTTCAACGTGGGCGGTTCGGGCATGGGCTGGTGGTGGCATACGGAGTATGACACGCTGGAGTGGGCCGATGCGGGCGTGCTGGCGCAGGATACGAAGATCTATGCCCTTGCCATCCTGCGGATCATCCAGAGCACGATCCTGCCCTATCGTCATGCCGCGGTGGCGGACGAGTTCATCGCGGCCCTGACCGACATCCAGCAGGAGTCCGGCGACCGGTTCGATCTGGGGCCGGTGCAGCAGGCGCTGGCCGAACTGAAGGCGGCGGCCGAAGCAGCCGATGCCGCGCTGCCCGCTATCCCCTCGGAGCGCGCAGAGGGTGCGAACCGGCTGATCCTCCAGGTGGAGCGCGCGCTGATCCCTATCAACTACAGCCGCTGCGAGGACACCGACCATGACCCGGCCATGTACCATCCGGTATTCCCGCTGATGGATGACGCGCGCAAGCTGGCCCACATGAACCCGGCCTCGGACGAGTACGGCTTTATGCGCACGCGTCTCGTCCGCAGCCGCAACCGCGTCCTGCAGAGCTTCGAGGTGGCGACCGAGGCGCTGAGGGAGTTGGCGGCCCTGGCTGCCTAGCGCTGATCACTCCTCGGATCGTTCCGGCTCGTCAATGACAAGGCCGGGGAGACCACTGCGTGTACCTGCGCAGCAGTCTCCCCGGCCTTATGCGTTTCTGCCGCACTGGAGCAGGTGACGGCGGACTGCCGCCCGCGCCAGGTCCTATCTGCCGTAAGGCGGACCCGATATGCCGTCGATCTGCCAGATTTCGCCGCCCAGCGTCACGACGTAGGCGGTGTCGCCGATGATCTCGAGCGAGGTCGGTTGGTTCAGTTCGTCTGCGACGATATCGAACGTGCCGCTGCTGTTGACCCGCACCAGGCTGCCGGTGTTCGGCAGCGCCGGAGCGCCCGCGCCTCCGCCCCCGTAAGTGCCCTGCGCAAGGCCGAAGAGGTCGCGGCCGCGACCGAACTTCACATCGACCAGCAGCGGTGCGCCCGCCGCCACCACGGTGGTGTCCGGTGACGACGTGCCGAACGAGATGATTCGCCCATCCTCCGGCAAGTGCGGCACGGCGCCGGCTTCGGCCATATACACGGTGTTGCCGTGGATCGCCAGCCCCGTGGGCACATTGTTCCCGAACCGAATCACCTCGCTGATCTCGCCGTCAAGCGTGACGGATAATACGCGATTGTGGTGCCCGTCGGTGACCAGGAATCCACCGCGGTAGGTCTCAAGGGCATACTGGACTCCGGTCTGCAGGTCAACGGGGTAACCGGGCAGGTGGTTCATGGAGTATGCGCCCAGGTCTGCGATGACGGTGAATGTGTCCGGCCCGTCTACCCGGTAGATGCCGACGATGTCGTCCGGGTCGCCGCCGAGTTCGGCGCCTACGACGGTAACCAATACGTAGGCAGTCGAGCCCATGAACGCAATATCCATCGCCCCACCGATGTGGATGATCGAGTTCGGCAGCCCGCTGGCGTATACCGAGACGTCACCGGTCTTCGGATCAACCCGCAGCACCCGACCGGCCGCACCCTCGGTGACATACAGCGCACCAGCCGGCCCGATGGTGCTGCCTGAGCCGCTTGCCATGCCCGTCACCAGTACCGAGGTGCTCGGCTCTTCGGCTCTCATCGGCCCCGCATTCGCTCGGTTGCCGCCAAGCAGCACTGCACAAGCCAGGAGCAGGGCCATCAACACGTTCTTCCCTTTCATCGCTGTCCTTCCTTTCATACTTGTTCTCTATTCCACCTTATAGTGGTATACTATTTAGCAAGTGATCGTGAATTTATCGTGCTTTGAACGTGTCTTGCGAGGGTGATGTGGAACGGATTGGGTTGCATTTGGCTTGTCTGGGTGGCCTGTCCGTTGCGTGTGATGGTCAACCGGTTACCACGTTGGTATCCGTCAAGGCTCGGGCTCTTCTCTGCTATCTGGCCCTGACGGGTCGGCCTCACGCCCGGCCAGCGCTGGCCGGGCTGCTCTGGGGCGACATGCCCGAGAGCGGCGCGCTCATGAACCTGCGTAAGGCGCTGCAGCAGATTCGCCAGCAGATGGGTCCGCACCTCATCATCGGCAGGCAGAGCGTGGCCTTCAATCATGATCTCCCCTACCTCATCGATGTTGTCGTATTACAGGCGGCTGCCAACCGGGCCAAAGAGGTCGATAGGATACCTTCTGCGCTGCTGAGCCAGTTGGAGCAGGCGATAGCCCTCTATCAGGGCGATTTCCTGGAAGGCTTCTTTGTCCGTGACGCGCCGGAATTCGAGTTGTGGTCTCTCGGCCAGCGGGCTCACTTCCGTGAGCTGGTCCTCCAGTTGATGCATGTCGCTGCCGCGCAGTATGCCCGACAGGGTCAGTACGGCACGGCGATCGAGTTCACCCGGAAGCTGTTGAACCTGGAGCCCTGGCGTGAAGCAGCGCACCAGGACCTGATCCGGCTGTTGGCTTACGATGGGGAGCGCGGCGCAGCTCTGGCCCAGTACGAATCGTGCCGGCGGATCCTGCAGGAAGAGCTCGGGGTGGAGCCTTCCGGACAAACCCAGGCGCTTTACCGGTCTGTGCAGGAGGACACTCTCAGACCGCCGCGTCCCTCTCCGGTCCGTCACCTGCAGATGGAACCTCACCGCCCGGCTTTTCTTCATGAGGGATATACGGACGGGGTTGCGTCCAAAGAACCATTTGTCGGCCGGGAGAACCAGTTGTCTCAGCTTGCAGAGTCATTGGCGACGAGTCTCGCCGGGCAAGGCAAGGTGATCTTCGCAGGCGCCGAGGCAGGATGGGGGAAGACCAGCCTGCTGGCCCATTTCGCACGCCGGGCACAGGCAAGGTATCCTGACCTGGTCGTCGCAAATGGGATCTGTACCACTTATACGGGGGCCGGCGATCCTTACCTGCCCTTCCGGGAGATTCTCCGCATGCTCTCGGCGGACATCGAAGGCAAATGGGCGGCCGGCACCATCGCCCGCGAGCATGCTCTGCGCCTGTGGAACCTGCTGCCATCCTCGATTGAGGCGCTGGTCGGAGCCGGCTGTCACCTCCTCGATACCTTCGTGCCTTCCCAGGCCTTGCTCGAGCGTGCGGCAGCGCACGGGGGGGTCGCTCCGGGGCTCGCCCGGCAGCTGCAGGACCTCGTGGGCCGCGTACAGGATGCCGGTCTCAATCAGGAGCACATCTTTGAGGAGTACGGCGATTTTCTTGCCGCGCTGTCCGCACGAGCACCGCTGTTGTTGCTCCTGGATGACCTGCATTGGGCAGATGCCTCCTCGATCAACCTGCTCTTTCACCTCGGACGGCGATTGACCCACAACCGTGTGTTGATCCTTGGCGCTTACCGGCCCGAAGAGGTTCGCTGGGACAGGGAGGGTCAGGAGCACCCGCTCAGGAGAGTGCTGAATGAGTTCAGGAGGATGTTTGGCGACATCTCGCTGGACCTGCACCAGGATACCCCTCAGGCGCGCCGGTTTGTGGATGACCTGCTCGACACCCAGCCCAACCTCCTGGGCGAGGACTTTAGGGCGCAGATGACTCAGGGCACCCGGGGGCATCCCCTGTTTGCGACCGAGCTGCTGCGGGAAATGCAGAAGCGCGGGGATGTGTATCTGGATGAAGTAGGGCGGTGGGTTGCCAGCCCGACCATCACATGGGATGCGATTCCGGGCCGCGTGGAGGGTGTGATCGCCAACCGGATCGGCCATCTGGAGCCTCCCCTGCGGGAGCTGCTTGTCACCGCCAGCGTGGAAGGAGAGGAATTCACCGCAGAGGTGCTCGCCCTGCTCGCAGGAATCGACACTGAGGCGGTGATAAAGATGTTGAGCGTAGACCTCGCCAAGGGCCACAACCTGGTGCGGGCAAGCGGCGTCGAGCAACTTGGCGACAGGCGTCTCTCCCGCTATCAGTTCAACCACAATTTGTTCCAGAAGTATCTCTACGGCACCCTCGATCCGGTGGAACGTGTCCATCAACACCGAGCGACCGGCAGTGCCATCGAAGCGCTATACGAGGGCCGGACCGAAGCTGCCGTCCACCTCGCGCGCCACTTCCGGGAAGCCGGCGCTATCGAGCAGGCCGTGTCATACCTGCGGCAGGCCGGCGAGGCTGCCGCCCGCGTCCACGCGAACGCAGAGGCAATCAACCACTACGGTGAGGCCGTTCGCCTGGCGCAGCAGATCGATACGAGCGATGAAGACCTGTGCTTCCTCTACTCCCGGCTGGGTCGCCTGTTGGAGCTTGACTCATCCTTTGACCGGGCATTAGAGACCTATGAAGAATTGGCGAGGTTGGCCCTTCAACGCGGCAATCGTGCTGTGGAGTTGGCGTCCCTGATAGCGCGTGTCACCATCCTGTCCGTCCCCACCGCAGTCCACGATGCGGCGCGTGCGCGTGAGTTGGGCGAACGCGCGCTTAACCTGGCAGGCGCGCTCGGTGACCCGGCCGCCGAGGCGAAAATTCTGTGGAGTCTTTCGCTCGCCCATTTCTTTTCGAACCGGCTGCAGGATGCGATCGACTGTGGAGAGAGGTCCCTCGCGCTGGCGCGGCGCCATCGGCTGCGCGAGCAAACGGCCCAATCGCTCAACGACCTGGGGGGCTTCATCTACCTGTACAGCGGGAGGATCGGCCAGGCCCGGGCCGCGCTCCGGGAGGCCGGCGACTTGTGGCGCGAGCTTGGGAACGCGCCCATGCTCGCCGATAGCCTGGGTGGTTCGTGTATCGCCGAGGTCTACGCAGGTGACTTTGACCGGGCGCTTGCCAACTCCGAAGAAGCCTTCCGGATCAGCGGCTCAATCGGCAACCTGTGGGGTCAGTCGTACAGCCGGTGGACTATCGGCGATGTATTTGCCGAGCGCGGGGAGTTCAGCCGGGCGATTGCGACGATGGAGGAGTGCATACGCCTGGGCGAGCGGGCCGGTTTCCTTGCGTCTCAGACCTATACCCGGTTCAAGCTGGCCCAGGTCTGCATCGAACTCGGTGCACTGGATTCAGCCGGGCCCCTGGTACGGAAGGGGCTGGAGTTTGCTCGTAAGCATCTGTCCACGGCGCAGCAGGGCATGGGTGTGCTGGCGCGCCTGCAGATGCGCAATGGCGACCTGGCCGGCGCCCGGGCCAGCATCCGAGAGGGGCGTGAGAATCCCTACCGGGAGTCCTGGGCCGTCCTGCACGTGCCCGTCCTGCTGGCCGAGGCCGAACTCGCCCTGCACGAGCGACGTTCCGCCTGCGCGCTCGCCGTGACCGGCGACCTGATCGCCCGCTTGCGTGGCTACGGCATGGCCGCGCTCCTGCCGGAGGCGCTGTACCTGCAGGGCCAGGCCCACCTCAGCATGGGGCAGCAGGGGGCAGCGGTTGGTTGCTTCACCGAAGCGCGGGCCGTCGCAGAGGGCACCGGCTTGCGACGCATCTCCTGGCGCATCCTGCTCGCCCTGAGCCGGCTGGAACCGGATCCCGCGCAGGCCGCCGCTCTGCGTCGCCGTGCGCGCGAAGCCGTGGACTTCATCCTCGCCCATTTCGACGCGGGTCACGCGGACCTGCGCGAGGCCTTCCTGGCCCAGGCCGACGTGCAGGCAGTGCTGGGAGATCATTGAACCGTACGGCAACTGCGTCGTTCCCATACAGTGAGTGCATGGTCGGCATATTTCTGCGGCCGCGCTCTTACAACCTCATCGAAATGCCACATAGCGCGATGTTACTTTGGGAGAACAAACGTGATCCTGGTACCCCCTTCCGGTCTGCTCTCGGCCCAAATTCGACCACCATGCGCCTCAATAATGCCCTTGGCAATCGCCAGACCCAGCCCTGCACCGCCTGAAGCACGGCTGCGCGATTTATCTCCCCGATAGAAGCGCTCGAATATGCGCGGCAGGTCCGCCGGGTCGATACCTGTGCCGGTGTCAGCCACCGAGACCCGGACCTCCGTTCCTTCGAGCCACGCGTTGACTTCGACGGTGCCACCGGCAGGCGTGTGCCGGAGTGCGTTGCTGATCAGGTTCGCCAGCACCCGGCCGATCTTGCCGCTGTCCATCAGCGTGGGATCGACGCCCGGTCCTGCACTGCCCTGCAGCGTCACGTTCTGTTTGCTTGCAAGAGTGGAGAAGCTCTCCAGGCTGTCGGAGATCAGATCGCTAACGGAGTTGGGCCAGCGTTCCAGTTTGAGCCCTCCTGCGTCCAGTTGCGCCAGTTCGAAAAGGTCGTCGATGAGCTGCGACAGCGCACGGATATCGCGTTGTGCTGTGTGCAGGTAACGTTCCTGTTCAGCCTGATCTTCCACGACACCATCGGCCAGGGCCTCGATGATGGCGCGTATGGAAGCCAGGGGTGTCCGCAAGTCATGTCCGGCCCAGGCGATGAGATCGTGCCGCAGCGTCTCGAGTTCCCGCTGCTTTTCTGCCGCCGTGGCAAGTTGCTCCGACATGGCGTTGAACGCGTGGCCTAACTCGGCCATCTCATCGCTGCCAGTCACCGGCACGCGTGTGCCCAGTCGCCCGGCTGCCAGGTTCTCCGCCGCCAGACACAGTGCCCGGATGCGGTCAGTCAGCCCGGTCGACAGGAAGTAGCCCAGCGTGATGGCAATGCCGCCTGCGAAGACCAGAAGCACGGTGGCAAGCAGCAGATCGTGCTGGCTCGCGAACATCAGCCGGGCCGTCACCCACACGTTAACGAACGTCAGGACATTGGAGAGCGCATAGATGCCCAACAGGCTCCAACTCAGCCTGGGGGAACGCGCAAGCCAGCCGCTGCGATAGGCGACATAGCCGGCGATTGCAGACAGGGTGGCAGTGATTGCCAGAAAGGTCGCCATGGCACGCAGATCGCCGAAGGGTGGCCGCATGATGACATAGAACAACGCCAGTGCGGTCAGCAGGACGGCCAGTACGCCGCCAAGGAAGCGCAAAGGCGGTGAAGTGTCGGTGCGTGCGGTTTGGGAGCGTGAGGTCATGGCTGTACATCCTATGGCTCAAACCGGTAGCCGACCCCCCACACGGTCTTGATATGGTGCGGGTTAGCGGGATCATTCTCGATCTTCTCCCGCAGGCGGCGGATGTGTACGGTGACAGTGCTGGGATCGATGTATTCCGTCAGGCCCCAGACGCGATCCAGGAGTTGGTCGCGTGTGAACACCTGGCGCGGATGGCGGGCCAGGAGATAAAGCAGGTCGAACTCCTTGGCAGTCAGGCTGCATTCGCTTCCGTTCGCCAGTACGAGACGCGTCCCCGGGTCGATGTGCAGGCCTGCGAAGATGAGTGGGTTTTCATCGCGCGGACCGGTCCCCTTCGTCCGCCGCAGTACCGCTCGGACCCGACTTACCAATTCTTGCGGGCTGAATGGCTTGACGACATAGTCATCCGCACCCATTTCCAGGCCTGCGATCCGGTCGGCTTCCTCGCGCCGCGCCGTCAGCATGATGATGGGTGTATCGCCGCGCGTGCGTAACCAGCGAGTGATCTCGTAGCCGTCGACTTTCGGCAGCATCAGGTCGAGCACGACCAGTGCAGGGAGTTGAACCGCCAGGGCGTTCAGGGCGGCCTCGCCGTCGGGCACCGCTATGACCTTGTAGCCGGCGCGCCTCAGGTATAGCGTGAGGACCTCGCTGATGCTGGGTTCATCTTCTACGACCAGAATGGTTGTCTCGCTCAACCCCACCCCCCACTCTTGGTTTGGTATACTAATCATGAGCGTACGCGGCAAATCTAACCAACTTCTTACGAGCTTGACAATCTCAACGTAACGTAATAGATATGTAATGTTTGAATGTGATTGTAGCATACATCGATTAGCATGAGACAGAGTGGAGAGACAAGCCATGAAGCAACCCTTGATAATCGGATGTCTGCTCGGTGTGAGCGTGTTGTTGGCGGCGTGTAGCCCGGCAGCGACGCCGGCCGCGGAACCTACCCCCGCACCGACCTTTGTGTCCGCAACCGCGACTCCGGCCATGCCGCCAAGCCTCACGCCATCACCGACAATTGCCCCGACTGAGACGCCCGCTCCTACGGCTACCCTGACGATTGCACCTACCGAGTCGCCTGTGCCGACGGTCGAACCCACTGCGGTCCAGATTGATGCTGAGGCAGGTCGCCAGGTCTGGCTGCGTCAGGAATGCATTGACTGTCATGGCGATAACGCCGAGGGCGATCGCGGACCGGCATTGGCGGGCACCGGCCTGACCTATGACGCCGTTCTGTTGCAGGTGCGCACCGGGGCAGGCCGAATGCCTGACTTTACCGCCGAAGAGGTCAGCGACATCGAAATTCAGCAGATTTATGCCTGGCTCCGCAGCCTGCCGCCGCCGACACCGGAACCCATGCCCACGGAAGCACCGACCGCGGCCGCAGCTGCGCCGACTGCGACGGCCGTTGCTCGCGCGGCATCCCAGCCCACACCGATTCCGCCGCCTGAGTACCCCACCGGTGTGCTGACTGCGTTCTGGGCCTCGGTCAACGACCTGAAGGTGAAGTCCGATTTCACCAAGGACCTGCCGGCCCGACAGGCCCAGGATGATGCAGGCCGGCTGAGCATTTTGAAGGGCTACGCTGGCGAAGCAGTTGGCCTCGGTCAGCAGGCATTGGCGCAGGGCAACCAGGCCCTGGCCGAGATTGCCCGGTCAACCGTCCAGGCTGATTTGCAGCAGGCGCTGGCCGCGGTTCAGCAAATCGTGGACCAGGCCAACCAGGCATTGGGACATGACAATTATGGGGCGGCGTATCAGAACGCCAGCGCCATGGCGCGGCTTTCGAGGATCGAGGCTCTGCCCTGGGCTTCCCAGGCCGTACGCGACGCAGGCCTGACGGGCACGGTCCGCGTGCGCGTGACCAATCGGGCGGGCCAGCCCATGCCCAACGCCTTTGTGACCGTGCTGACCGCACGCAACCCGACTGCCGCGCTCACGGATGCCAGTGGCCGCGCGACCATCACCAACGTAGCCGCAGTGCCCGCCCTTCAGGTCAAGGCGTACGCGGCCGGGTTGGTCTACCATGAAGTGCATGTGAATATAACGCCTGGCGCAGCGGCCGATGCCGCGATCGCGCTGCCTGGGGCCAACGCCGGTGGTCAGGCGCCGGCGGTCTCCGCTGCATCGGCGGCCGCAGGGTCGGGCGCCGGGAGCGTGAGCCTGCGCATGACCGCGGCCGACCCGCAGGGTGCCTCTGATCTGGCTGAGGATCAGCTCTTTGCACTCAATCCGACCTTGGGCATGGCGTTCGTGCTGCCGGCGGCCGGTAGTGGGCAATACGCAGGGCAGTTCCAACTTCCAGATTGGGCGACTGGGCCGCAGACATGGTACTTCTTTGCCGTCGATCACGCCTGCAACACCAGCAACGTGGAAATCCGGCAGTACCCGACGCCATGAGGCTGTCGGGAATGTGCGGCGCGCGTCTGGCCGCGAGCCTGCTGCTCGTCTCGCTGTGGGCGGGGGGATGTGTGCCGCTGCCGGCTGCGCCCGCATCTCCCGCCCCGCTCACGCCCGCGCGCCAGGGCGCCGGTGAGCCGGCTGTGTTGGCCGATACGGCCGGCGTCCTCGAAGCTCGCCGCGTTGGCAATCCACCGCAGTTGGACAGCGCCACGGACGCGGCGTGGAGGTGCGCGCGCCCTCTGCGTGTCGCGTTGGGGAGAGATGAAGATACACTGGAGGGACACGCAGCATGGGAGGTGGAACTGCGCGCTGTCTATACGGAGGACACGCTCTTCTTGTTGGCCCGATGGGCTGGGGAGTCACCCACCGGAGCCGCAGATACGACGTTCAACCGTCTCACGGTCCACTGGACCATTCCCGCTCTTGCAGGCGGGCCGGCCCCGGCCTGCAACGTGGCGTGTCACACGGCTTATGTGGATGGTCAGGGCGGTGTGGCCTATATGCACTCGGAAACCATTCCTCAGGGCGGCCAGGATGCGCTGCCTGCGGCCGGCGGCTGGGTGAAGGACCACTGGTCGATTGCCTGGAGCCGTCCCCTGGTCAGCGCTAATCCTTATGACCTCCAGTTCTCTGACCTGGATGCTGAATACCTCTTCTTCGTCAAGGTATTTGCGCAGGCCGCGAATCGGCCTGATCCGATCTCGGAGCCATATGTGCTGGTCTTCGACCTGCACCGGTAGCGAGTCCGTGACTCCCGCACCATCGTTCTGGCTGGTTGCCGATTTGCCTCGCCGGGCCAGGAGATGCAAGGTTGAGTGTAGCTGATTCAGGCGCGAGGCCGCAGGCTCCCCTGGTTGGGGCAGCGCGCCGCGCCCTGTCACCGGCCGTGCTCCTGGTCTGTCTATTGACCGCCCTCTGGATTGCGTTCTTCGCCTGGTCCGCGGTGATGCGCCATGCGATGTTCCGCTCCAGTGCAATGGACCTGGGCTACATGACCCAGGCCGCGTGGAATACCTTGCACGGCCGGATCATGGAGTTCTCGACCTATGAGGGTGTCCGGATTGACCTGCCGCTCGACCAGTTCAGCCGCACCGACCATCTGTTGGGCTACCATGTCGAGCTGGTGTTGATCCCGATCTCCCTGCTTCTGCTTGTCTGGCGCGATCCGGCTGCGCTCCTGGTCTTGCAGGCGCTCTTCGTTGGCCTGGGCGCGCTGCCGGCGTTTGGCCTGGCGCGGCGGCGGCTGGGCAGCGAGTATGCAGGCGTGGTATTCGCGTGCGCTTACCTCCTGGCGCCGGCGCTCAACGGCGCGGTGCTCTCGGATTTCCATCCCGTCGCGCTGACGGCCAGCCTGTTGCTCCTGGCCTTCTATTGCCTCGAAACCAGCCGGCGCGGCGCTTTCGTAATTGCTATTCTCTTGGCGCTGGCTGCGAAGGAGGAGATTTCGGCGCTGGTCTTCATGACGGGGCTCTATGTTTTCCTCTGGCGAGGTGAGCGGCGGCTCGGCGCTTTGACCGCAGCGATGGGGTTGGCCTGGTTCATCGTGGCAACCCGGCTGATCATGCCGCACTTCAGCGGCCTGGCACAGTCACCGTTCCTTGCGCGCGCTGCCGTGTTCGGCCCGAATCTGCGTGAGACGCTAGATGCAGCCTTGGTGCAGCCGGGCCTGGTGGTGAGCTGGCTCTGGCGACCCGAGATTCGGGCCTACCTTGGCGGGCTGCTGGCGACGGGCGGCTTCCTTTCGCTCTTCAGTCCCCAGGTATTGCTATTGGCGGCCCCGGTGCTGGCGCTGAACATCTTCAGCCAGTGGAGCTGGACTTATTCGGAAGGCGCGCACTATTCGGCCTCGCTGATCCCCTTCATCATCGTCTCGGCGGTTTATGGCGTCGCATTCCTGGCCGACCGGGTTGAGCGGGGGGGCCTTATGCCGCGCCGGTCGGCAGTCGTTATATTGAGCGGCGCTGTGCTGGCAATCAGCCTAATCCATCACTGGCAGCTCGGCTTGACGCCGCTCGGTCGCAGCTTTCAGTGGCCGCAGCTAACCGCGCACCATCGCCTGGCTGCTGAGTTCATTGCGTTGATCCCGCCTGACGCCGCCGTATCGGCCCAGGCGAATCTCTATCCACACATCGCGCTCCGGCGCAAAGCGTACCTGTTTCCCGCGGTCAACGACGCGGAGTTCATATTCCTGGATGTGACCAGCCAGACTTACCCTCTGGATGTCCCGGAACTAAGGACCGAGGTCCACAATTTGCTCGATGTCGGTGGGTTTGGTGTCTGGCGAGCGCAGGACGGGTATCTTCTGCTGCGACGTGGCCTGCCGCCGGGATGGGAGCAGTTGGAGACCGAGGCGTTCCTATCCTTTGCCCGCCAGCCCGTCCCGACGGAAGCCGAGCGAGTGTACTATCGGTTTGGCGATGTGCTGGAACTGGTCGGCTATCAGTTCGATGTTCACAATGTGGTGACGACGGGGCAACCCCCCGCCACAGTCATTACCTATTGGCGGCCTCTGCGGGCGCTGCGCGATGGCTACGAGGTGGCGTTCTTTTTTACACGGGAGGATGGGGCGGTGGTGGGTGAGTACACCGATCCAGTGGCGACCACAGCCTGGTATCCCAGCTCGATGTGGCGGACCGGAGAGACGGTGCGGCTCGAAACGCTGGTGCTCGAAGTCGGCCGCAGGCGCTGCGCGCTTGTCGCCCTGGTCAAACCCTGGGGCGATCCCGATCAACCGGCCGACCGGGTGGCCCCGGTCGTAGGCCCAGCAGGCGGTACCCTTGAGATCCTCCAGGCAGGAACGTTGCTGGAGCTCGTGTTGCGGCCATGACACTCGTTGTTAACACGTTCGTAATATCTGACTGCGCAGACTCTGTGATACACTTGTATCCATCTCTGGGGGCGTACTGCCCGCTGCGCGGAGCCAGCCGTCGATCTGATTTTGCCAATCCGGTGCTATCAAGATGAGTGAACCGATCCGGTTATTTGATCGTGCGTTGCCCCGGCAGGACCTGTCGGAGATGCCAGAGCAGGCCTTCCTGCCGGATGCTTACCGCTTGCCCGACGGCGCCGTGCGCGGCGCGCGCATGGGTGCAATGCCGCGGATGGTGTTCGTCGAGGTCACGAACCGCTGCAACCTGCGCTGCGAGACGTGCCCGCGCACTTACTTCACCCGTGAACCCCTCAAGACGCTTACCTTTGCCGAGTTCCGTGCGATAGCGGACCAATTCCCTGCGATGCAGCGCTGCGCCCTGCACGGCATCGGCGAGCCGCTGCTCAATCGTGAACTGCCGGCGATGATCGCGTATCTCAAAGACCGTGGAGTTGAGGTGTTATTCAACTCCAACGGCACGCTCCTGACGCCGGCCTGGCAGGAGGCCCTGGCCCGCAGCGGGCTGGACCAGTATCGCTGTTCCATCGATGGCGCGCGGCGCGAGACGTATGCTCGCATCCGCGGCGCCGACTTGCTGGATAAAGTGGTGGCTGGGCTTGGCGGCCTGGTGCAGACTAAAGTTCGCTTGGGGCTATCGACACCGCAGATATCAATCTGGTGTGTGGCAACGCGCGAAAACATCGCAGAGCTGCCCGAGCTGGTGCGGATGGCGGCGGATCTGGGTGTCCCCGAGGTCTACTTGCAGCGTATGGTCTTCTTCGCACAGGATGCCGGCCAGCAGTACGGGATGGCTCGGCAGGATCTGGCGATCTTCGACTCGGCCCTGGGCCAGCAGGAGGCGATCGTCGCAGAATGTGAGGCGCTCAGCGCCCAACTGGGCATCGCCTTCCACGCGTCCGGCGGCCGCGATCTGCGGGGCAGCCTGGCCGCAAAGCGGTCGGCTGGAGATGCACCGTGGCGCGCCTGCATGCGTCCCTGGACGACCGCCTACGTCACGGCCAACGGCAACTGCCTGCCATGCTGCATCTCGCCTTTCTCAACGTCCAACTACGAGAGCCTGATCCTCGGCAACCTGTTCGAGCGGCCGTTTGCCGACATCTGGAACGAAACCGCCTATGGCATGTTTCGGGAGCGCCTGTTGAGCGTCGACCCACATCCTGCCTGTGCAGGATGTGGCGTGTTGTGGAGCCTGTAAGCGAGGCGCAGATTCATGCAAGCGCACAACGACCCCTGGTCTAATCCTTCCGGAGTCAGTGTTGAGGACGCGGCCCGCATGGCCGCGTTCCTGGAGGAGAGTGCCACCCGGCCCGACCAGGTCCAGGTCAACTTGGCGCTGCGCGATGTGCTGGCTCCCCGGCCCGGCGAGCGGGTGCTGGAGGTGGGATGCGGCAGCGGCGTCCTCTGCAGGCTGGTGGCGACGGGCCTGCTCCCCGGTGGTGAGATGGTGGGAGTGGATGTTGCGCCCGACATGATCGCGGCCGCGCGAAAGCTGGCCGGAGCGCAGGCAGGCGTTCGGTTCGAGGTGAGCGCCGGTGAAGCGCTGCCATCCAGGGATGAGACATTCGACGCCGCATTTGGTGCGCGGCTCCTTCTTCATGTGAAAGACCCAGTGAGTGTTGTTGTTGAGATGGCGCGTGTCGTCAAGCCGGGTGGCCGGGTCGTCCTGATGGACTGGGACTGGGAGACGATCGTCGTGACGCACCCCAACCGTGAGCTGACGCGGCGTGTGCTGCACTGGCGTTGCGACCATCACAGCGGCGACAACTGGAGTGGACGTCGTCTGCTGGACCACGCGTTGGATGCCCGCCTGCGCGACGTGACCATCGTGCCCGTTACCACCATTGCCAGGAGTGAAACCGCGGCCCTGACCGGTTCCCTGTTTCGCGCGGCGGAGCGGGCGCGTGCAGACGACGCTATCACGCTGGATGAGTACGCCCACTGGACCCGCGAGTTGCAGCAGCAGCTCAGTGAGGGACGCTTTCTGGCGGCCATCACCTACTTCATACTGCGAGGGTGGCGCTGATACCATATGGGTTACTCTGTCGGCATCGGCCTGACCAATGACTGCAATCTGAACTGTGCGCACTGCTACCGCGACACGGCACAGGTGAATCGCATCAGCCTGGCCCAGATCAGGCAGCTATGCGAAGCCATTCCGGTGGATTCTCTGGGCATGGGCACCGGTGAGAACGCCTTGCATCCCCAGTTCGACGCGATTGTCGAGTATCTGGCCAACCGCGGGGTGAAGCTCAGCATCGCATCCAATGGCTACAGCCTGACTGTGATGCCGGATGACGTGCTGCGGGCGTTCCATGATGTCGAGGTCTCGATCGACTTTGCAACGGAGGCCGAGCAGGATACTCTTCGCGGCGCGGGCAACTGGGCTCTGGTGCATCGCGCCATCGAACGGTGCCATAAGCTGGGCGTCGAGGTTTCCATCCTGGCGACCATGATGCGCACCAACTACGCTCAGATGGATCAGCTTGTCACGCTGGCGCGGCGCAACCAGACCAACCTGCGGGTGAACGCGTATCAGGCTGTGAAGACGGATGCGTACCGCCTGGCATATGACGAGTTCTGGGAGGGATATCGCCGGCTCTTTGGCGCAGGGATGGTCGTGTCGTGCAGCGAACCGGTGGTGCGGGCGGCCATGGGGCTGGGGGACGTCGTTTCACCTTGCGGACACCGCAGCATCCGATTCAACCCGCGCGGCCAGGTGATTCCGTGCGTGTATTGGCCGGTGGATGGCGTCGCACCGCCCACCATCGCTGACCTGGGAGAGCTGGAGACAGGCGTGTTTGATCTTCCAGCGTTTCAGGCTGCGCGTCTTGTGCCGTCCAGCGCGTCGGATTGCCGCTGTCGCGGCGGTTGCGCCTCGCGGCGCGCACTGAATGGCCGGCTGGACTGCCACGACGATTACTGCCCCTGGGTGCGCGGGGAAGAGATCAATCTTGACTGGCGTGCTGCACCGGCCAAAGACCTGATGCGGAGCAGCAACGTCTGCACGACGGTGGTGGTGTGAGCAGCTTCGATGCGCTCCTGGTGATTGCTAAGCAGCCGACGCCGGGCCAGACCAAGACGCGGCTCACTCCGTCGCTGTCCGCGGCCGCGGCTGCTGCCCTGTACGAGTGCTTCCTGGCAGATACGCTCGATCTCGTTCGCCGCATTCCGGGGGTAGATCATCTGGTGGCGTATCTGCCGGCGGAGGCACAGGCCTACTTCAGAGCGTTGGCGCCGGACTTCGGGCTGGTGTTGCAGGAAGGCGTGGGGTTGGGCGAACGGCTCGACAACGCGTTGACAGGTTGTCTGCGCGGGGGCTACGCACGAGCCGTCATCATGAACAGCGACGGCCCAACTCTGCCGCCGGCCTACCTGGTGCAGGCGTTTGCCGCGCTGCGCGACGGCGCGGAGGTCGTCCTGGGGCCGAGCGACGATGGCGGCTACTACCTGATCGGCGTCAGGCAGCCCGTGCCGCGGCTGTTGCGCGCAGTGCGGATGAGCACCCCGACCGTGCTGGCTGATACCCTGGCTCTGGCTGCCCAGGAAGGACTGCGCGTCGCACTGTTGCCGACCTGGTTCGATGTGGACGAAGCTGCCGACCTGGTGCGATTGGGCCGCGAGTTGTCGGGCGCCCCACCGGAAGTCGCGCCACGCACCCGTGCCTTCCTCGCGCAGCTCGCGGGGCCCCAGGAGCTCCGCTGCAGCGAGGTATAGACTCACGCCTGAGCATCTCATGCCTCACCCCATGCCCGATCTCCTGATGCCAGTTCGGCCCTGCGCGGTGGTAATCCCTGCCCTGAACGAAGCAGGCAACATCCGCCTGTTGGTCGAGGAAGTGACACGCGTCGTCGACGCCCGGGTGATTGTCGTCGACAACGGCTCGACCGATGCCACGGCTGCCGAGGCCGCGGTTGCGGGCGCGCTGGTCGTAGATGAGCCGCGTCGGGGTTACGGTTATGCCTGCGCTGCGGGATTCCGGGCTGCCCTCGATCTGGGAAGCGAGGTCGTGGCGTTTCTGGATGGCGATTTCAGCTTCCTGCCCGATGAACTACCCGTGGTGCTGGCGCCTGTGTTGGAGGAGCGCGCGGACCTGTGCCTCGGGTCGCGCTGGCTCGGCCACATCGCACCGGGCGCCATGCCGCCGCAGCAGCGCTTTGGCAACTGGCTCACCGCCCGGCTGATGAATCGTCTGTACGGCCTGAAGCTCAGCGACCTGGGGCCGTTCCGCGCCATCCGGACCGACCTGCTGTCCACCCTGGATATGCAGGAAATGACATATGGCTGGCCGGCAGAGATGCTCGTCAAGGCGGCCCGCCGCGGCGCGCGGATCGTCGAAGTGCCGGTAAGCTACCACCGTCGCCGCGCGGGCCGCTCCAAGGTCAGCGGCACGCTGCGCGGCACGGTGCTGGCTGCGAGATACATCCTGGGCGTAACGCTCCGCTACGCCCGAGAGTAATGGGCGCGGCTGCCCTCACGACTTCTTCTACGGCAACTGCGTCGCTCCCATCAGGAACCGGTCCACCTCGCGCGCCGCGCCGCGGCCCTCGTTGATCGCCCACACGACGAGGCTCTGCCCGCGGCGCATGTCGCCCGCGGCGAACACGCCCGGCACGCTCGTGGTAAACTTCCCGTACTCGGCCCGCACATTCGACCGCGCATCCTGGTCAAGCTGGAATTGCTCCACCAGCGTGCTCTCCGGCCCCAGGAAGCCCATCGCCAGCAGGACGAGCTGTGCAGGCCACCTCTGCTCCGTGCCCGGAATCTCCCGAGGGCTCGGCCGGCCGTTCACCTGCTCCCACTGCACGCGCACGGTGTGCACCTCGCGTACGTGGCCGCCCGCGTCGCCCACGAACCGCTTCGTGGTGATGGCGAATTCGCGCGGGTCCTGGCCGAACGTGTCGATCGCTTCCTCCTGCCCGTAATCCGTGCGGAAGGTGCGCGGCCATTCGGGCCAGGGGTTGTCCGCGGGCCGCACATCTGCCGGCCGGTTCATGATCTCGAGCTGCACGATGCCGGCGCAGCCGTGGCGCACGGACGTGCCCACGCAGTCGGTGCCGGTGTCGCCGCCGCCGATGACCACGACGTTCTTGTGCCGCGCCGAGATCCACGGTTCGCTCCCCGCCGCCGCTTCGCCCAGCAGGCTGCGGGTGTCCGCGCGCAGGAAGTCCACCGCGAAGTGGATGCCCTGGAGCTCCCGCCCCTCGACGGGCAGGTCGCGCGGCCGCGTCGCCCCGGCGCAGAGTACGATGGCGTCGTATGCCTCGCGCAGCTCCGCAGCCGCCACCGTCTTGCCGACCTCGGTGTTCGTGACGAACTCCACGCCCTCCGCGGCCATCAGCTCGACCCGCCGGCGGACGACGTCCTTGTCGAGCTTCATGTTGGGGATGCCGTACATCAGGAGCCCGCCGATGCGGTCGGCGCGCTCGAACACGGTCACCTCGTGGCCGGCCCGGTTGAGCTGGTCCGCGCACGCCAGGCCGGACGGCCCGGAGCCGACGACCGCCACGCGCTTTCCCGTGCGCTGGCTGGGCGGCTGCGGCCGGATCCAGCCCTCGGCAAAGCCGCGCTCGATGATGGCGTGCTCGATCTGTTTGACGGTCACTGCCTCCTCATGGAGTGAGAGGGTGCACGAGCCCTCGCACGGCGCGGGACACACGCGACCGGTGAACTCGGGGAAGTTGTTGGTGCGCAGCAGCCGCTTCAGCGCCTCCTCCCAGAGCCCCCGGTACACCAGGCTGTTCCACTCGGGGATCAGGTTGTTGACGGGGCAGCCGGACGCCATGCCGCTCAGCAGCGTGCCGGTGTGGCAGAAGGGGATGCCGCAGCTCATGCAGCGGGCGGCCTGCGTGCGCAGCTTCTCCTCCGGCAGCGCCAGGTGCATCTCAAGATAGTCCAGCGTCCGCACGCTGGGCAGCCGGTCCGGCCCCAGCTCGCGGCTATATTCCATGAATCCGGTTGGCTTGCTCATATGTTACCTCCGGTAAACCCGCCCCCCTAATTCCCCGACACCCGCGCCGCGTCGGCCTTGTTGAGCTCGAACGCAGCCATGATTGCGGCCTCGCCGCTCAGCCCGGCGCGGCGCACGTCCTGCATCGCGGCCAGCATCCGCTTGTAGTCGCGCGGCATCACCTTGACGAACTGCGGCGCCAGCGCATCCCAGCGCGCCAGCACGTTCCGCCCGCGTGCGCTCCCGGTCGCGGCCACGTGGCGCTCGATCATGCGCCTTACTTCCTCTGCCTCTGCCGGCTCCATGCGCTCCAGGTCCACCATGTCACGGTTGCAGCGGGCCGCAAAGTCGCCCGCGCCGTTAAGCCCGGCCTCGTCCAGCACGTACGCGATGCCGCCCGACATGCCCGCGCCGAAGTTGCGCCCCGTCCGGCCCAGCACCACGACCCGGCCGCCCGTCATGTACTCGCAGCCGTGGTCGCCGATGGCCTCCACGACCGCATGGACGCCGCTGTTGCGCACGCAGAAGCGCTCGCCTGCCATCCCGCCGATGTAGGCCTCGCCGCTCGTCGCGCCGTAGAACGCGACGTTGCCGATGATGATGTTGTGTTCCGCCGGGAACGCAGTTCCTGCCGGAACCCGGACCACGATCTTGCCGCCCGAGAGGCCCTTGCCCACGTAATCGTTGGCGTCCCCTTCGAGGTCCAGCGTGATGCCGCGCGGCAGGAATGCGCCGAAGCTCTGCCCCGCCGACCCCTGGAAGTGCAGCCGGATGGTGTCGTCGGGCAGGCCGTCTGCGCCGTATCGTTGCGTGACCTCGCTGCCGAGCAGCGTGCCGGTCACGCGGTTGGCATTGCCGATCGGCAGGGTAGCCTCGACCGGTTCGCCCCGGTCGAGCGCGGGCCGGCAGAGCGGCACGAGCACGCGCGCGTCCAGCGTCTCCTCGATCTCGTGGTTCTGCGGGACCTGGTAGTAGTGCCCGACGGAATCCGGCACCTTGGGCTGGGCCAGGATGCGGGCAAAATCGACGGTCTGGGCCTTCCAGTGTTCCAGCCCGGGCCGCGGGGCCAGCCGGTCGGTCCGGCCGATGAGCTCGTCGAACCGGCGGAAGCCGAGCCGCGCCATGAGCTCGCGCACCTCGGTCGCGACGAAGTGCATGAAGTTGACCACGTAGGCCGGGTCACCGCGGAAGTTCTTGCGCAGCTCCGGGTTCTGCGTCGCCACGCCGACCGGGCAGGTGTCCAGGTGGCACACCCGCATCATGGTGCAGCCGAGCGCGACCAGCGGCGCGGTCGCGAACCCGAACTCCTCTGCGCCCAGGAGCGCTGCAATGACCACGTCCCGCCCGGTCTTGAGCTGGCCGTCCGTCTCCAGCCGCACCCGGCTGCGCAGGTTGTTGACCAGCAGCGTCTGGTGCGTCTCCGCGACGGCCAGCTCCCACGGCAGCCCCGCATGCTTGATGCCGGTCTGCGGCGATGCACCCGTGCCGCCGTCGAAGCCCGACACGAGGATGACGTCCGCATGGCCCTTCGCGACGCCGGCCGCGATGGTGCCCACGCCAACCTCCGACACCAGCTTGACGCTGATGCGCGCCCGCGGGTTGGCGTTCTTCAGGTCGTAGATGAGCTCGGCCAGGTCCTCGATCGAGTAGATGTCGTGGTGGGGCGGGGGTGAGATGAGCCCCACGCCGGGCGTCGAGAGCCGCACCCGCGCGATCCACGGGTAGACCTTCCGGCCGGGCAGCTGCCCGCCCTCGCCGGGCTTCGCACCCTGCGCGATCTTGATCTGGATCTCCTGCGCGTTGTTGAGGTAATAGCTGGTGACGCCGAAGCGCGCCGACGCTACCTGCTTGATGGCGCTGGAGCGCAGGTCGCCGTTGGGTCCCGCCACGTAGCGCGCGGGGTCTTCGCCGCCCTCCCCGGAGTTGCTCTTGCCGCCGATCCGGTTCATGGCGATCGCCAGCGCCTCGTGCGCCTCCGGGCTGATGGAGCCGTAGGACATCGCACCGGTCTTGAACCGCCTGCAGATCTCCCCGACGGATTCCACCTCGTCGAGCGGCACCGGTTCGGCCGCATCGACGAAGTCGAGCAGATGGCGCAGCACGACCGGCGTCTGCGTCTGGTCGTTGATCGTCGCGGCATACTCCTTATAGGTCGCGTAGTTCCCCGTGCGGCAGGCCTGCTGGAGCTTGTAGACGGACAGCGGGTTGAAGTTGTGGTGCTCGCCGTCGGCCCGCCACTGGTACTGCCCTCCCGTGTCCAGGATCCCGGCTCCGGCGCCGCGCGGGGGGAAGGCCGTGCGGTGGCGCCGCAGCGTCTCCTCGCCGATGACGTCGATGCCCGCGCCGCCGACGCGCGATGACGTGCCGGTGAAGTAGCGGTCCACGACCTCCTGCGCCAGCCCCAGCGCCTCGAAGATCTGCGCGCCGCGGTAGCCGTCGATGGTGCAGATGCCCATCTTCGACATCACCTTGACGATGCCCTTGACCACCGCCTTGAGGTAATGGTCCTGGGCCTCTTCCGCGGTGACGCCGGTCAGCAGGCCCTGGCGGGTCATGTCGGCCAGCGTCTCCAGCGCGAGATACGGGTTGATGGCGCCCGCGCCGTAGCCGATGAGCAGCGCGTAGTGATGGATCTCGCGCGGCTCGCCCGACTCCACGACCAGCCCGACCTGCGTGCGCGTGCCCTGCCGCACGAGGTGATGGTGTACGCCCGCCAGCGCCAGCAGCGCGGGGATCGGCGCATGTTCGGGGTCCACCCCGCGGTCGGAGAGAATCAGGATGTTCGCGCCCTGGATGATCGCCCGGTCTGCCGCCGCGCACAGCGCATCCAGCGCGGCCTCGAGGGGTGACGCCGGCTGCTGTGGAGCCGCTGCGGCGGGGAGGACATCCTCTATCCCATGCCCGTTGCCATTGCCGGGCTCCACGGGTGCGGTCTCGCCCGCGACGAACAGCGGCGCGCCGCTCCACGGCGCCCTTGCCGCCGCGGTCGGCTGGAGGTCTGACGCGCTGCCGCGGACCGCGGCCTGCACCGCCATGGGCTGCGCTGCGACGGTGCGCCGGCTGGGCGCGAACAGAGTGGACAGCGTCACCGCTTTCAATCCGGGCAGGTCCACCTGCCGCAGCCGCGCCAGTTGCGCATCGGTCAGGATCGGCTTGGGCAGCTTAAGCGCCCGGCAGCTCTCCGGCTCCGGCTTGAGCAGGTTGCGCTCCGAGCCCAGCGCCACGCCGGTGCCGATGACGATCTCCTCGCGCAGCGCGTCGATGGGCGGGTTGGTGACCTGGGCAAAGAGCTGGTGGAAGTAGTTGTAGAGCAGCTGCGGCTTCTGCGACAGCACTGCCAGCGGGGTGTCGTTGCCCATCGACCCGATGGGCTCCACTCCGTCCCGGCCCATCGGCCCGAGGATGGTGTTCAGGTCCTCGAAGGTGTAGCCGAAGGCTTGCTGTAATTGCAGCAGGCTGGCCCGTTCTGCTCGCACCGCGTCCGTAGCCGGGGGCAGCTCCGAGAGTGTCACCATCTGCTCGTCCAGCCAGCGGCGATACGGCTGGGCGGCCGCGACTTCTTCCTTGATGTCATTGTCCAACAGCAGCCGGCGGCGGGCCGTGTCGACCAGCAGCATCCTGCCCGGCTGGAGCCGGCCCTTGAGCACCACGTCCTCGGGTGCGATGTCGAGCACGCCGACCTCCGACGCAAGGATGACCCGGTCGTCCCGCGTGACGTAGTAGCGTGAGGGCCGTAGGCCGTTCCGGTCCAGGAGTGCGCCGACCGTGACGCCGTCCGAGAAGAGGATCGACGCCGGTCCGTCCCACGGCTCCATCAGGCAGCTGTGGTACTCATAGAACGCGCGCCGTGCCTCGCTGACCTCGGCGGGGTCTGCCTTCTCCCACGGCTCCGGCACCATCATCATCACCGCGTGCGCAATCGACCGGCCCCCGAGGAGCAGCAGCTCCAGCACGTTGTCGAACATGGCCGAGTCGCTGCCGTCCGGGTCGATGATGGGCAGCAGCCGGGGCAGGTCATCCCCGAACAACTCCGAGACGAGCATCTTCTGCCGCGCATTCATCCAGTTCAGGTTGCCGCGGATGGTGTTGATCTCGCCGTTGTGCAGCATGTAGCGGAACGGCTGCGAGCGGGCCCAGCTCGGAAAGGTGTTGGTGCTGAACCGTGAATGCACCATCGCGAGCGCCGTCTCCATCCGGGGGTCGAGCAGCTCGGGGTAGAACTCCTGGAGCTGCTGCGAGGTGAGCATCCCTTTATAGACGATGGTCCTGTGCGACAGGCTGGGGATGTAGAAGCTCTCCCGGCCGGGCAGCGTCGAGTTGCGGATGGTGTGCTCCGCCACCTGCCGGATGACGTAGAGCTTGCGCTCGAAGGCCATCTCGTCGCCGGGCAGCCCCGCGCCGCGGCCGACGAAGAGCTGCCGGACGACGGGCTCGCCCGAGACGGCCGTCGCGCCGAGCGACCGGTCATCCGTCGGCACGGTCCGCCAGCCGAGCACGACCTGGCCGAACTCCCGGACGGTTTCCTCGACGCGGACTTCACACGCGCGGCGCTGCTCGGGATCGCGCGGCAGGTAGAGCATGCCGGCGCCATACGCGCCCGCCGCAGGCAGGTCGATGCCCTGCTCCGCGCAAACGGCCCGGAGGAAGGCATGGGGCGTCTGGAAGAGCACGCCCGCGCCGTCGCCCGTGTTGGGCTCGCAGCCGCACGCGCCGCGGTGGCGCAGGTTGACGAGCACGGTCAGCGCGTCGCGCAGGATGCCGTTCGAGCGCCGCCCCTGGATGTCGGCCACGAACCCGACGCCGCAGGCCGCGTGCTCGCGGGTTGGATCGTAGAGGGTGGGTTCCAGCAAGCTGGGATCAGGAATGTACATAGATCCTCTCGGTTGCCGCCGCAGCGCCGGCGCTATGAGGGCCGCCGGGTGCAGTCGATGGAACGCAAAAGGCTGTCCGTGCGCGGGTACGCAAGGACAGCCTCTGCATTGAGCGGTGAACACAAAACGAGGTTGCAGCCTCTTGCCATTAGCGGGCAAGAACGGTGCAACCTCGTTGTTGGGCAGTGTTGAGCGTGTGCCTTATATCATGGATACCGGGGCCTGTCAAATTGCAATTTTCGCTGGAACGCGTAACGGTTGAGGCTCTGTGGGTTGGCCGGGTCGGGCACGAGGGTATCCGGCTGGATGAACCGTCCGATGGCCGGGTCGTACCACCGCGCGCCGTAGAAGTACAACCCGGTCGCGGCCTGGCGCTGGCCGGTGTAGCGATAGGGTGTGCTGAGGCTGCCGCTGCGGATGGCGCCGTAGTGCCAGTAGCGCAGGCGCTCCCCGCCACTGCTGGCAACCGCTGAACTGAGATGTGCGGAGCTTATCTTCATTACCTCCCTAAAGGAGCCCGACTGGAAGTGGCTCTGTCCCAAACCAGTAGATAACACCCTTTGGCCCAAGGAATTCTCTGTAGCCCATAGCCTCGATGGACTGATCTTCAGGAGCGCGCCGCAGATAACTCTTTATGAGATCTGAAATAGACTGGTCGATAGAATATTCCAATACATCGATGAAAAACTGCTGAGGATTTAGTCTCATCTTCACGGCACTTCTATATGGTAGCGACAATACCATCAAAAGGGAATACATATCAAGGTGGTGGTTAATCATTAGCAGCGCGAGTATGCCAGCGAGAAGGAACTCGGCTGAATCCTGACGCGCTGCCAGCATCGCCATGCGCTCCACGAACACAAGTAGAATGGCGGCTGATGGCTCATCTAGCGCAGAGACTAGCACCTCCCGCTGCGCTCGTGTCGCCTCCTTGAATAGCTTAGACAGAGTGATGAGCCGCATGTCAACCGCACTGGGAAGCTGAAGGGCACGGTATTGACCTACAGTCTGACTTCTAAGGAACTCAAGCTCCGCCTGTGCATGATCCAGAAAATCATCATCGTTCATAGGCTCACCATCCAGGCACCAAGTAATCACCTACCCGGCGATACCCCATCTTGAGCAGAGTGTCGAGTTCTCTTGCATGCACACTTATCCCAAACTCTCTACTCAAAAGGGTCTTCTCGTTGACCTGAGACGCCAAGTAAAATATATCCCCATTCTGAGCCGATGAAACAAGCCACTCGAAGTTTCTTGACAGGCTCCAATTTGGTATGTTCAGGATTCGCTCTCCTAGCCCCCCGGCCGTTGCGGTGTCACTCAACTGCCCTAGTGTTGTCACTCGTCTGCCTGCAAACTCCGCAGGGATGTCAGTCACCATCTTACGCCCCGCATCTCCGAATGCTTGTAGGACATCCGGGAGGACTTCAGCGCCTATACTCCTAAATCGCTCATATCCTTTACCCACTCCGCCCAAACGGTCTGTTATGCGTACGGCTTCCGAGATGTCATCGAGGTGCGTTGCCACTGATCCAGGTATGAACGGCAACAGACCCAATGCGGCCAACGCCGGGTTACATCCTTCGGTGACACATTGATGGAGCGTCACGCCCCAGTCAATCGGCTCGGCAGCGACCGAGGCCACCGTCACCAACAATGCCCTGACCGTCGAATACTCCTGATTCGTGCGGGCTGCTGAGGCCAGCGCCCCGGCCCAGGAGCCGGTGCCATTAGGCCCCGCCCCGTCGCTCATGTCGCGCCAGGCGTGGCCGGTGGGGTCAGTATACCTCAGAGGTGAGTTCAGCGCATACGCGTAGCGGTTGAGGCTCTGCGGGTTACCTGGGTCGGGCACGAGCGTGTCGGGCTGGAGGAAGCGGCCGACCAGCGGATCATACCAGCGCGCGCCATAGTAATACAGCCCAATACCCGTCTCCTCGCGCTGACCGGTGTAGCGGTAGGTCGTCGGCCACACCCCCACGCTCGCTCGCGCCTTGCCGTAGGCCATGTACCCCTGCCGCGCCAGTACCCTCCTGGCCAGCACTCGGACTGCTCTCCAGCAGTGGCCCTATCCTCCAGCAGGCACCCTTTATTCCACTACCACAGATCGTAATATGACGTTATCCGGGTTACAGTCGAGTGGCAGGAACCGCTCCCCGAATCTATCGCGCCTTACTTCTTTCTGACGACCCTCCTGATTATCGATATCGGTCGGCCAGGTAGAAGATTCCAGCGACAAGCCACATTAGCCCACCTAGATAGAACATGGTCAGCGCCAATACACTGCTTACTCGCCCATAGATGCGAGGATACGAGCGCCTGTTATACTCCACCATTTTGCGAGCAAAGATCAGGATCAGTGAGCCTGGCACCAGGAAGACCGTCAGAAAAATAACTGCGTCTCTTGCGGACAACATTCTAGTTGCCTCCGCCCAAGAGCCAGGTATAACTCACTGTTAGGGCTGCTCCGGGGGTTGAGAAACCGGCCTGCACAGGTAAAGGGCCACTGTTTACGGCGGAAACTGCGCCACCCAACCAAGCGCCGGCCTGTGCCCCGACGCCCCATCCGTCAAGGGCCTGAGAAAGCTGACCTGGATCAGGCGGTGTATCCTGCGTCAAATAGCCTGCTTCGAGGCTGACGCCGAACTTGCCAATGCCCAGTCCCCCATTGATCCCTAGACGCCAGTCTTGATAGCGATCCCGTTTGACCGACACATGGAAGCCGACTCCCCAATAACCGCCAACGCTCAATTCCTCGTAGTCTGGGGAAAGCGTTGCGCGTGGCCCATTCACGTATCGACGCAGTTGGTTCTCAGTGTGGAGAGCAACACCATTTGCCTTGGTAAGCTGTGACGCTTGTGTGCTGATCCCGCTACCGGTGCCACCGATGCCCTCCCAACCGATGCTGTATTTCCCACCGTCAGAACCCGCAATCCATAGCTTGCCATCTTGCGTAACTATCTGGCCGGTGACGTTCCCCTGCTCGACGCCCCAGAACTTCATCGTGTCGCCCAGTTCCGCAGCTCGCAAGAGATAGTACCAGTACGCAGTCTCCGGCCGGTCACGCATACTGTGCAGCTGCTTCGGCCCTATGAACGCGCCATATGTGCTAAGTAGCTCCTCCTCGGAAAAATGTCCCGTTGGATCGGTATACTTGACAGGGTTGTCTAATCCGTACGTATAACGGTTGAGGCTCTGCGGGTTGGCCGGGTCGGGCACGAGGGTGTCGGGCTGGATGAAGCGGCCGATGGCCGGGTCGTACCAGCGTGCGCCGTAGAAGTGCAGCCCGACTGCGGCCTCCTCGCGCTGGCCGGTGTAGCGGTAACTCGTCGGCGTCGTCCCGCTCGTGTAGCGCGTCGCACCCCACGGCCCATACAGCAACTCCCCGGTGCGCGTCCCGGCGGCGCTTGCCGTCACGTTGGTCGAACCCAGGTGGTCACCGAGCAAGTAGCTCACCCCGCCCGCGTTGCGCAGGGCGACGCGCGTCCCGCCCAGTTCGTAGTACTTGACGTAGTCCGACACCGCCAGGTCATCGAACTGCACGCTGGCGCTGTCCGTGCGCAAGGACAGATACGCGCCGCTCGTCAAGGGTGTGGCATCGGTCCAACTGCCCAACGGCACGCCATCGCGCAGCACGGTCAGCCGGCCCGTCGCCAGGTCATAGAGCACCCCGTAGCTGTGCGTCTGGCCGGCCGCGTTCGCCGCCGGGAAGCTGGCCCGCTCCGTGGCCGCATCGTTGACGTTCTCGTAGAGCCGCACGTGTGTCGCATCCTGCCAGATGCGATAGCTGTTGCCGCGCTCTGCCCCCGTCCCGGCCGACGCCATGAGGTACAGCCCGGCGCTCGTCCCGCTGGTATAGGTCGCGACCCAGCGATAGTAGAGCGGCCCGTTCTGCGCCAGCGCCCGATAGCTGTTGGTGTTGCTCGATAGGCTGCTCTGCTGGTAGCGGCCGCCCGTGACTGTCCATGTGCCGCTGGTCGCGGTCCAGCCCTGCGCCAGGCCGTCGTCGTACGTTTCCTGGTAACGCGTGGTCTGCTCCCAGAGGCGGCCCGCATACGCCGTCACCACCGCGGCGTCGCCGCTGCCGAGCGTCGCCTTGACCCGCTGGCCGTCGCCGTCGTAGGCATAGCCCGCCGTAACGCTGCCGCTGACCCCCGTCAGCCGGTTCTCCGCGTCGTAGGTCAGGGTGATGCCGACCCCGCCCACCGCGCGGCCGGTCTGGTTGCCGTTGCAGTCGTAGCTGTACGTGTAGCTCCCGGCTTGCTGCACGGCGTGTGGCTTCGTGGCCGGCGTGCCGAGGTTGCAGCCGCTGGCGGCCGCGTTGTAAGTGTAGCTGCCGAGCGCGGTCTGACTCTCGAGATTGCCGTCGGCGCTGTAGTCGTAGGTTCGCGCCTCATAGAACCCGTTGCCGAGCGGCGCACTGAGCGCCACGCAGTTGGCATCCCCGATGTGCGCCTGCTTCAGGCGGTTGAGCGCATCATAGACGAAGCACTGCCGCTGGCCGCTGTTGTGGTCGTCGCGGATGCGGGTGACGTTGCCGGCCAGGTCGTAGGCATAGGTTAGATTCTGCAACCCGGCGCCGCCGCTGCCGATCCCGCTGCGGATCTGATTCAGCCGTCCGCCCGACAGGACGTGCCAGGCATAGTAGACATAGTCGGTCTGTAAGCCGTTGGGCCGGAACACGCGCAGGTCGAGCTGGCCCGCCGCGTCGTAGACCGAGCTGCTGACGTAAGGGTCCAGGCTGCTGCTCAGGCTGTTGGGCAGCAGGGCGGCGGTGTAAGTCGTGGTCACCGCTTCGCCATCGGGATAGGTCACGCTTGTCATCCGGTCCGCCGCGTTGTAGCCGTACCCGGTCACGAACGTGCCGCCGCCGATGCCGTAGACGCTGCGCGTTTCCTGCGTCACCCGACCGTAGCGGTCGTAGACCCAGCTCACGCTGCCGGCGCTGTTGGTCAGGCTCGTGCGCCGGCCCACCCCAAACTGGCTGCTGCCGTCGTAGGCGTCGTAGCTGTGCGTCGCCCGCCCGGTCAACGTCCCCTGGCAGTCGTGGACCACGTCCGTATCTTCCTGCACCGTGGTCAGCCGGTTCAGCCCGTCGTAGGCGTAGCACAGTTTCTTGCCGCGCGCATCGGTTTGGCGGGTCAGGTTGCCGGCCGCATCGTAGCCGTAGCTCCATGCGCCCATGTCCGGGTCGCTCAACGTGCTTTTGCGGCCGAACGCGTCATAGCCGATGGTCGTCTGGTTGCCCGCGGCGTCCTGGGTGGCGGTCAGCCGGCCCAGCGCATCATAGGTGTAGCGCGTGTCGTCCTTCACGCCCCAGGTCGGGTTCGGCGCACCCACCGGCCACGTGCCATCGCTCTCAGAAGTCACCGCCAGGTTGCCGAAGGCATCATAGGCCCGGCGCACGAAATGACGGTTGGCGTCAATCGCATAGACCGCCGGCCGCGAAAGATTGAAGTCGGGATCGAGGGCGTTATACTCCACCCGGTAAGCGTTTTGCGTGAAAGTGCCGTCGGGCAGGGTGGCTTGGCTGAGCCGGCCCTGGGCATCGTAAGCGAACAGGCTGTGCGGCAGGCCGCTCCAATTGCCCGGACTGCGGTAGGCCGGCGCGCCGGCCGCCAGGTCGCCCGCCACGAACACGGGCACGCTCGTGTGTTCGGCCGCATCGAACCAGGTATAGGCGGTCGTCGTCTCGACGTGCTGGCCGCCGTCGGCCTCCGTTTTCGGTTGCAGCACCCGGCCGAAGCCGTCGTAGAAGGTGTAGGTGTGGTGATAGCCGTCGCCCGCGCTCTCGTCGCGCTGCTCGACATGCACCCAGAATGGCTGATCCGGCCCCACCCCGCCCACGCCCCGATAGGTGTAGCGCTGCGTAGCCGCGCCCGTCTCCAGCGGCAGGCTGACGGCCGTGAGCCGCCCCAGGTCGTCGTACGTATACTGCGTCGCGACGTTGTTGGGGTCCACCATGCGCTCCGGCAGGCCGAAGCGCGCCGCGCTGAACGCCAATGTCCCGTCTGCGGCATTGCACCCGCCGGCCACGCCCCCCGGCACGCCATGATAGAAGAGTTTGGTCGTGTGGTTCGTCGTGGGGTCCAGGACCTTGCGCGCGCAGACCGGGAACGTGCCGAACCAGCGGTCGTACTCGGTGGTCGTGGTGTTGCCGCTGGCGTCCTGCACGCTGGCGAGGTTGCCATAGCCGTCGTAGCCGTAGCTCTCGGTGTGGGTCGCGCCTGTGAGACTGCCGTTGAGCACGCCCAGCGTTTCGAGGTGCGTTAGCCGACCCTGAGTTGGCGGCGTCGTGTGCGCCTGATTGTCATACCGGTAGCGGCGCTCGGCCAGCAGTGTGGCTTCTGCGCCGCTGTAAGTCAGCGTCTTGCCGGGCCGGTCCACGATCCATTGCGTGGGGTTGGGATAGTACCAGGTCGCGCTGGCGCGTACCGGCGCGCTCGCCCAACCGGTTCCCGCCCCCGCGTACTCCTGGCTGCCGGTCAGGTTGCCGTACTGCACGTTGCCCTGGCGGGCCGGGTCGTAGGTGTAATCGGTGCGGCGCATGGCGAAGCTCAACTCGTACTGGCGCTCCGCGCTGACCCGCACGAAGTAGGGCTTGTTCCAGGCGTCCAGCCCCGTGCCGAACGGCAGGCTGGCGGCGTCGGCCTGCCAGTCGGTCTCCTGGCGCGTCCATTCCTGCTGGCAGGTTGTGCCGTCGTAACCGGTGCAGAGATACGTGCGCTGTTCGCGCCCGGCCAGGGGACAGGACACGATGCGCGGGGTGGAGGCATTCGCATAGCACGGCGTCTGATTATAGACGTGCAGTGTTTGCCGGTTGTCCGGCTGCGTGACCCATACCCGGGCGAAGCCGCCCGCGTCATCAAGCCAGCCGGAACTGTTGTAGCGCCAGATGGCCTGTTGGTTCGTCACCCGGTCAATTTCCGTGCGCGCGGTGATGATTTTGCGCGTCCAGTGGTCCTGGTATTGCGTCTGCGGGTACAGTTCGGCGGCCTCGAATGTTACTTTGCCGCCGAATGCATTCTGCGCGCTGGTGAGGTAGCCGTAAGCGGTATAGGCCGACCCTGGGTTGTCGTAGGTGAAGCTGGCTGACAAACCGGCAATACCGCCCCATTCGGTGATGCTGTCCAGGTTGAGCAAGGCATCCGGTCCCTGCACTGTGCTGCCTGGCTGGCTATGCGACAGGTCATAATGCCGCACCTCGCGCCAGTCGCCGGCGGTAGGCTGGGCCTGGACGGTGATCGTCGCCAGCCGGTCAGCGGTCCAGTGGTGATAGGTGTCGGCGCTTTGCCAGTTGGCCGGCCGGCTCAGCCGGTCGCCGGCATAGGCGAGCTGGATGCGCGTGCGACCGCCGTTGTAGCTGATGCTTTGCAGGTGGATTTCCCGGATGTACAGACCTGCGACGACGTTTTGATCCGGCACGCACTCGTGGTTTTGCACTTCGTTATACTGCGCCCAACCGGAGGTGGCCCAGGTGTAGGTGATCTGGTTGCCCTGCGGGTCTTGGACTGCCACTAACGGCACCGTCACGCCCAGGTGATCGCGATAGGAGGTATAGCGCGGGCTGCAGCCCCACTGGGTCGCCATGGGATAGAGCGCGCTCCACTGGTTGGCCGCATCTTTGCCCACCTTGCCATAGTAATGGTAACGCAGCCCGTCGCGCGTCGTGACCCACCACTCTGACCAGGCCCAGCTATTGGCGTCCCAGTCACAGCAGTTAACGTTTACGGTATGCGTGATTTTGAGGAAGGGGTCTTCCTTCGCCACCCACACGCCATTGCTGCCTTCGATGAAGACCAGGCTATAGCTCTGCCCGCGCAGCACCAGGGTGGCAAAGCGTTCCTGGCCGTCGGTATAGACGGCGTCCGCGCCGGCCAGTTGCCAGCCATGCCCAACCACGCTGTAGTAGCCGGTCATGCGGCGGTGGTCCGGGCTTTGATAGCGCAACGCCAGGTAAGGTGTTAGCCCGCCGCGGCCCGGCGGCAGGGTCAGGTCATACTGGTAGTTGATTGCCCGGCTGTACAGGGCTGCCTGCGCGCCGCGCACCTGGGAGAGCTGCGGGGTGATGGTATCGGGGGTGCTGCTGGTCACGGCCACCGCAAAGGTCCCGCCGTAGTCCACTGCGGCCTGGATTTCGGCAGTGCTCGCCGCAGTTGGGACATCGAGGGGTTGCCAGGTCCCAGCGGTCTCGTTATAGTGGAGTAACTGGGGGGTGCCGCGCGCCGTACGCGGGTAGTGCACCTTAAGCTGCACCGGGGCGGTCAGGCGTTGGGCGACGGAACCATCTGCGGCGGCTGCGTCCACCGTGAACGCGTAAGCCAGTCCCTCCGGCGGATTGGGCACGTCCGGCCGCGCCCGGTAACTGAAGCGGGTGGCTGCGGTAAGCTGCGCTGGCACGCGCAGCAACACGCGATCATCGGTCGAACGTAGCCAGCCCGCCTGCCTTGGCGCTACCTCAACGTCATTGTTGCCGGGTGACACGATTTCGACCACGGCCGTGCTGCTCGCTGCCGCGGGCGGCTGGGCGGTCGTGGCGGTGACCGTATGGGTCACTGTCGCGCCGAGGGCTAATCCCTGCACGCGCGCCTGAAAGCTGCCCGTGATGATGGTGCCCGCGGTCAACTTCGGCACTTGCCAGGTCAACGCGTTCTCGCTGGCCGTGGACTCGAAGCCCCGCGCGCTGTCGGTGACGTAAAGCAGGCCGTCGGGCAGCGTATCCTGGATGACCAGCGCGGTCAGATCGCTTGCCGCGCCGGCCGCGGCCGTGACGGTGACGGTCAGCACATCTCCCGGCTCGACCCAGTTGGGCGTGACCTGCAGGGCCAACGTCAGGGGCGCAATCTGCGGCGTCGCCACCGGCGGCGGCAGCGGTGAGTCGAACGTAGAGTTGAGTGTGGGATCCGGGGACGCCGTGGGCGCCTCAGGCTCAGTGAGGCTGGCCGCCGCTGCAGCCGAAACAGGCCGCACGGCCAGGCCGCTGGCGGGGAACAGGCTCGCTTCCAGCACCAACACTCCGACGAGCAGATAACGGGCAACCGTGGACCAGGGACGACGCGACATCGCGCAACTCCGGATGAGAGATAACGTCAAATGTGATAACGTCAGGGGAGGGATGTGATCCGGACGCCCTCAGCACCGGGCACAGGCTGAGGCGGGCGCAAAGCCCAACTGATGTCCAGTGTACGCAGAAATTGTGCTTGTGTCAAACGGAGCAATTCTGTATGTGCAAGCCTGCTTGCCCACCAGTGCCAGCCGGCCGAGCAGGTCGCTCTGCACGCCCGGTGGCAATCTGCCCTCCGCACACCGGCGCAATCACCGACCTGTGGGACAGGACCTTGCGGATGTGGATGTAGCTCAGCCCCTCGCCGCCGGGCAGCCCCTGCTCGTGGTACTGCCCGGTGAAACGTTTCGTCGTCACGCCGCTGAAGGCGCTGCCCCCGCGATTGCCGCCGTAGGGATAGTAGTAGTTCCGGTCCTTGACCGTGCCGTCTCGGTTGACCAGCACGCTGGTCGAACGCAGGTGATCGCTCACCACGTAGAAGACGCTGTTGTCACTCGCGTAGCCCGTGCGCCGGATGGCCCCACCCTCGTAGTATTTGGTCACGGCGCCGTTCTGCCATTCGTACAGCCCCGCGATATAGATGGTGGTCACTCAGTTCCTCAGACTTCAGACCGGACCTGGCAACTTAGGCTAACGAGTGAACCAGGAAAGATAGAATCCGCACTTGTCAACCCAAGCCACACGAGACTCTATCCTGGCCAGCAATCTGCTAGCTTATACCCCTCCTGCTTGCGTTGGGCCTGACACATAGCGCGCCATTTGCCACCCATGCCATATGCCGATGCCAGCAGCCACGGTGAGAATAACAGCCAATTCCTGAAGATCGCCTTGGTGCATGGATAGTAGTCCGCGACGATATCCAAAGGGGTTGAACCGTAGTGATATCTCCATCAATACCAGGCCGACACAGATCCCCATGGCAGTGCCGACCGCCAGGCTCACCGCCCTCGGTGCCCTTAGTAGCCTCAGGACAATCCACTGCAGCAAGGCATTGATTGTTCCAGCCACCAGGAAAAGTGGACCAGTGGCGAGCAACCACATCATTCCGTACACGACCCCTTCCACCAACCCATTCCATAAAGACAACCTGTAATTGTCCCTGTACGCTAGGAGCGCATAACTCCAGATCGTGCCTGCCCAGAGCAGAGCCACAAGGACGCCCGATCCATATAAGGTTGCCATGCAGCCTAGTCGAGTTCCATGTCGCACCGCGTGCGCAAGGCTAACCGGAGCCGGCGACGGGGGTCTCTCAGAGTTCATACTTAGTAGCCCTCCGATACATTGAAAACGAGCCAATTCGCCAGATCGCGATTGCTACTCAGGATGCCGAACAAGATCTGTGTTCCAAGGACATAACCGAGAGTACTCAAACGCAGGTCTTCTAGGCTATTGCCTGGCCGGTCGGCTGTTGGCGTGAAGGGAACTTGGCCAAGTAGAGGCTCAAGTAGTTCATCCATTTTCGCCATGTCGGTATCCGTAATGTTGGTATTCGTAGCGTAAATCGCTGCTATCTGGAACGCAAAAACCCCCGTGTTGTAGTAGGTAGCTGCGGCCTTTTCTATCTGCTGAATCAGGTGCTGATCCCCAGTCTGCTCGTGTCCAATAATCAATGCGCCTGGACTTCTTCTCAGCCCCATAGTGATGGCACTCAACAAATGACCTACCTGCCGACTTTGCGCCTCTCGTGTGTTTGATCCCCAGACCTCGTGATACCAATGCTCATCGCCCAGTTCTGCCCGGAAACCTCGATCGCCCTTCTCACCGCCGAGATGGCGAAAGTTTCCTCCTACTGTGAAACCAATGAAGCGGTCTATTTGCGTTTTGCCTGTTGCGTTCAACTCGTAAGTGTCATTGAGAACAGCGTTCATCCGTCTCCTGGCACTGTCATGTCCCCGCTGGATGATCGATATAAGATGGAAAAGCGGAGAGTAATTAGGGTTAAAGTAAACATAACCTCCTGGCGTGAATCTAATTGCATTGCAATCTGCGTTCTGACACTCGTAGTGACCTGTGGGATCTAGGTAGCGTAATGGATTCCTATCTACATACGCATACCTGTTGAACGTTTGAGGATTTCCCGGGCTGGGCACGAGGGTATCCGCGCTGATGAACACGGCGATCTGGCTGTCGTACCACCGGGCGTTGTAGTAGCTCAGCCCCTCGCCGCCGGGCAGCCCCTGCTCGTGATACTGCCCGGTGAAGCGCTTCGTCGTGATGCCGCTGAAGGCGCTGCCGCCCCGGTTCCCGCCGTAGGGATAGTAGTAACTCCGGCTGTTGACCGTGCCGTCCTGGTTGACCAGCACGTTGGTCGAACGCAGGTGATCGCTCACTACATAGAATACGCCGTTGTCACTCGCGTAGCCCATCCGCCGGATGGCCCCACCCTCGTAGTATTTGGTCACCGCGCCGCCCTGCCACTCGTACAGCCCCGCGATGTAGACGGTGGTCACGCCCGCAACAGTTCCCATGACGCGATTACCGTCGGCGTCGTACACGAAGCTGGCGCTGACACTGGCGCCGGCCACGCCCACCAGCCGGTTGTCGTAGTCGAAGGTCTGGGTGTACGTTGACCCGGCGATGATGCGGCTGGTCTGGTTGCCGACCGCGTCGTAGCCGTAGCTGTTGCCGAAGGCGCTGGTGACCGCGTGCGGCTGGCTGCCGTAGGTGTACGCGTTGCCGTTGTAGCTCGTCAGATTGCCGATGGCGTTGTAGGCATAGGTATGGCTGTACTGGCTGATGCCGATTGCAGTCGTCGCTGCGCTGGTCAGCCGATCCAGCCAGTCATAGCCGAAGGTCTGCACCAGGCCGCTGTTGGTTGCGTCGGTCAGCGTCTGCACGTTGCCCGCCAGGTCATAGGTGTAGCTCAACCTCTGCAACTCCTCGAACGGCGTGGCTTTGCCCGCCTGGAGCGTGTCCAGCCGCAGCGTGCTGGCGTTGTAGGTAGACTGGCGCGTGAAGCCGTTGGCCCCGGTATCGAGCCGCTGCTCGGTCACCCGGCCCTGCGCATCGTAGGCCGTGCTGGCGACGTATGGCGTGCCGTCGTCGCTTGTTACGCTGGCGAGCTGGCCCACGGCATTATAACCGAAGGTGACGATTTCCCCTGGCTGGCCCGCATTGCCGCCGGGGTAACGCAGCGTCGCGCGCTGGCCCAGGGGGGTGTAGGTGGTGTCGCAGCGGAAGACGCCCCCGCCCCCGCCCGGCACGGTGTATTGCTGCTGCAAGGGCCGGTTGAGGGCATCATAAGCCACGGTGGAGACCTCGGTTGTGCCCTGGCTGCTGTAGGCCAGGCTCTTGGACGGCAGGCCGAGTTGCCCGGTCGCGTCATACTGCCATTCCGCCAGGATCGTGCCGGTCGGGCTGTCCTGGCGCTTGCGGATCAGCCGATTCAGCGCATCATATTCCAGGTAGAGCCAACACTGCATGCCGTCGCGCTGGGCGGTCAGGTTGCCCGCCGCGTCGTAACCATACTGCCAACCGCCCATGTCCGGGTCGGTCATAGCAGTCTTGCGGCCTAACAGGTCGTAGCCGATGGTCGTGATGTTGTTGGCCGCATCGGTGACGCCGGTCAGCCGGCCGGCCAGGTCGTAGGCGTAGTTCGTCGTGTATGTGCCGTCGCTGTTGTACTCGAGCACCTGGATCGTCTGGCCGAAGGCATCGGTGACGGCGTCCCGCCGGTGGTCGTTGGCATCGTAGCTCGCCGTGGTCCAGCCATCGTAGATCGTGCGGCTGGCGAGCTTCAGCACATTACAACCCACGCGGCCACTGCCTGACGGCACTCAACACAGTTCATTTAGGACAAGAAGGTTAGTTACACCTAACGCAGGGCGAGCTACTCAGGGTTGGATGAACCCCGGGGAGGGCCACTGCCCTAATCCAACCAGATACCACTTGCCGTCGACCTTCCTCAAAGTGAAGTTCGGCGCGCCCTCTGTATCACTCAGGACTTCGTCTCCTTGACGCAGTCTTGCGTGTTCGCTTGCTGACATAAGCGCGGTAGTGCCGTCATTGCTAGTTACAAAGACCTCCAAGTTGACTAGTTCATACGTCACTCCAATAGATTTCATTCGCCGCAACACCTCTGGCATTCCATTGCGGGTGGGATCATTAGGATCAATCAGGCTTGCCAGTAACTCGGCATCCGATTGTTCAAGGGCGCGATACATGGCTCTCAATGTAGCTTCAGGTGTAGATTGATCTGTCGCAGGAGTTACTTGTCTATAACAACTCGCTACGAGGCAAGATAAAACAGCAAGACCAAGGACGGTTCTGTACAAAATAAACTGTTGATTTACATTCATTCGTCCAATCCTTTCTCAAGTGCATCGCGCTAGCGGGGACGAATTGTGCCGTGGGGTGACGGGGACATCATAGCCTCACTCCGGCCCAGGGATCGGTGCTGCCGGGGCCACTGCCCAGCGCTCGTCGAGCTTGACCAGCAACTCGACCAACGCGACTTCATCCAGCGCCGGCGCGGCCGATGGTGCGATTTCAGCTGAGAAGCGCACCACAAACTCGCCATAGCGCGCTAGCATGCCACAACGCTGCGCATCTTTCACCTGTGGCGCAATGTAGCCGGCACATGCCACGTAGGCTTCGTCAGCAGAATCGAGTTGCGCCGTCAGGTCTGGGCAGCCATGGCTTGAGAAATCGTGGCGCGGTGTAGAACACCTCGAGTTGGCGCTGATATTCATGTTGCGCCGCTGGCACCCGTTCGTAGCGATAGATCTCATGCACCACTGTGCCATAGCCTGCCATGTCGCGTAACACGTGTTCGATGGCACCATGGGAGTCGGCTGTTTGACCAATAGATCGATTGCGCCAGCCCGGTGGGAACAGCGTAGCATCCATCGGCATGGCTTCGGTGGTAAATGGCCGTTGTGGGGCGAGGTCTCCAGATGTGCAGGCACTGGCTATCCAAACCAAGATGAACAGGATGAGTGCTCCTATCCGATGGATTCTCGGCGTCCTCGTGCTATTGTCTGGCATGGTTGTCAAACCACCCCGCTTCACGTCTTGATGCCGGCCAGGGTTCCCTTCGCCCGATTACCCGCGGCGTCGTAGACGAAGCTGGCGCTGACGCTGCCGCCGGCCACCGCCGTCAGGCGGTTGTCGTAGTCGAAGGTCTGGGTGTACGTTGACCCCGCGACGAGGCGGCTGGTCTGGTTGCCCACCGCATCGCAGCCGTAGCTGTTGCCGAACGCGGCGGTGACCGCGTGCGGCTGGCTGCCGTACCTGCAGGTTAGTAATACACCTAAAGGAATCCGACATGCCAGATAACACGCCCGCAATCAACTATTGTTCAGATTCCACAACTCGCCGATAGATCTCGCTTTCACCCCCAATAAGCGCGAACCCGCGATCGCTGCTCGACCAAAGGTGATGGAGGATTAAGTCACCGCGACTTGTTTGGCGAATTTCGAGCACGAGTTCGTCCATCATGTACACTGTCGCATGAGCGAAGGGATCATAGAACGGATATGGTTCCCGATCTCTTCGACAATCTACTTCGGTAGAGGAACACCAACCACGTCCATTTCTCTCGGCGACGCGCGTACCATCCAGATAGTACCGGGCACCTTTGAGGTGAAGCCGTAGCAAGCCGGTGGACAGGCGCTCAGTCCACCATGAAGATCTGGGTGACTCGAAGATATAGTTCTTCTGAGCGCCATCTTGATAGACCTGCCGGAAAGTCCCGTCGGCAGCGATAATCAGGCGATCAATGCCCCCTCCCGGATAAGCCGCTGTCCACGTGCCGACCAAATCCGTGTCACGGAAGGAACTCTCCGGTCTCGTTGATGCAGCGCCGCAGCTACTGAAAATCAGAGTCAGCACTACACATTTGATAACTATTGATAAGTGCTTGTATCTCATGGTCTCTCCGCTCCCAGTAGGCCGGTCAGATTTTGCACCGTTCACCTATACCACATTGACACTTACTCGCAACAACAAAACATCAGGGGAGCGGGGGCCCTTGCTCATACCAGTAAAAATACTGCGTAAGGTTGCCACCTGGACCCGGAGCGGACTGGGCTCGATCATGGGAAACGGATACGTTTGTGCCAAAAAATCGCGTAGCTGAGGACCATCCCATGACATTCATTACAGTGAACTTGACAAATCTATTTCCGGCATCTGTAACACTAATGCTGTCAAAAGAGCCTAGCACTCCCCCGACCGCGTCAATCCCACCCTCCGGCTCCCTGGACCCGGAGCCGTAAGCTGAGAACACTAATTGAGTATTTTCTCGGAGAAAGATCCATGCGCCCGCCACTATCCTTGGCAGAATCGGCCCCTCCCGTTGATCGGCATAGTGTGGACGCGAAAATGGGACTGCGTACCCAGCTGCCTCCCACTCTTGACGAAATTGTGCTACGGCGGGATCATACCGTACATCTTGGGTCAACGACGCGTCCGGACCGAATGTAAGCTCCTCACCGCAGCGTTCAGAAAACCAACAGGCCACAATAAACATAGCCTGGAAGAATGACACCCTCGGTGAATAGTCTGGCCCGGCCTTTGGCATTGGCATGCCGGATTGTTGCCCCACGCTCGTAGCCTGTGGCCCAGGAGCAGCCGGGGGCACATAACGGGCGTAGGCGATCAAAGGCAAGTAGGTGCTGTAGGGCCGGAAGGGAATCGGCGGTACCACGCGTGGGTCCCGGTCAGGATTGGCAAAGCTGTGGCCTGTCGGATCCACATAACGCAGCGGATTCCCGGCAACATACGCGTACCGATTCAACGTCTGCGGCGCCAGTGGACTCGGCACAAGGGTGTCCGCACTGATGAACATGCCCACCTGCGCATCGTACCACCTGGCGTTGTAGTAGCTCAGCCCCTCCCCGCCGGGCAGCCCCGGCTCGTGGTACTGGCCGGTGAAACGTTTCGTCGTCACGCCGCTGAACGCACTGCCGCCGCGGTTGCCGCCGTAGGGGTAGTAGTAGTTGCGGTCCTTCACCGTACCGTCTCGGTTGACCAGCACGCTGGTGGAGCGCAAGTGATCGCTCACCACATAGAATACGCCGTTGTCCGTGGCGTAACCTGACCTGCGGAGCGCGCCGCCCTCGTAGAACTGGGTCACCGCGCCGTTCTGCCACTCGTACAGCCCCGCGATGTAGACGGTCGTCACGCCGCCGACCGTGCCCTTGACCCGCTGGCCCTCGGCATCATACACAAAGCTGGCGCTGATGCTGCCGCCGGCCACGCCCACCAGCCGGTTGTCGTAGTCGAAGGTCTGGGTGTACGTTGACCCGGCGATGATGCGGCTGGTCTGGTTGCCGACCGCGTCGTAGCCGTAGCTGTTGCCGAAGGCGCTGGTGACCGCGTGCGGCTGGCTGCCGTAGGTGTACGCGTTGCCGTTGTAGCTCGTCAGATTGCCGATGGCGTTGTAGGCATAGGTATGGCTGTACTGGCTGATGCCGATTGCAGTCGTCGCTGCGCTGGTCAGCCGATCCAGCCAGTCATAGCCGAAGGTCTGCACCAGGCCGCTGTTGGTTGCGTCGGTCAGCGTCTGCACGTTGCCCGCCAGGTCATAGGTGTAGCTCAACCTCTGCAACTCCTCGAACGGCGTGGCTTTGCCCGCCTGGAGCGTGTCCAGCCGCAGCGTGCTGGCGTTGTAGGTAGACTGGCGCGTGAAGCCGTTGGCCCCGGTATCGAGCCGCTGCTCGGTCACCCGGCCCTGCGCATCGTAGGCCGTGCTGGCGACGTATGGCGTGCCGTCGTCGCTTGTTACGCTGGCGAGCTGGCCCACGGCATTATAACCGAAGGTGACGATTTCCCCTGGCTGGCCCGCATTGCCGCCGGGGTAACGCAGCGTCGCGCGCTGGCCCAGGGGGGTGTAGGTGGTGTCGCAGCGGAAGACGCCCCCGCCCCCGCCCGGCACGGTGTATTGCTGCTGCAAGGGCCGGTTGAGGGCATCATAAGCCACGGTGGAGACCTCGGTTGTGCCCTGGCTGCTGTAGGCCAGGCTCTTGGACGGCAGGCCGAGTTGCCCGGTCGCGTCATACTGCCATTCCGCCAGGATCGTGCCGGTCGGGCTGTCCTGGCGCTTGCGGATCAGCCGATTCAGCGCGTCATATTCCAGGTAGAGCCAGCGGCTCGCGCCGTCGCGCTGCGAGGTGAGGTTGCCGGCGTTATCGTAGCCGTACTGCCAACTGCCCATGTCCGGGTCGGTCATAGCAGTCTTGCGGCCCAACAGGTCGTAGCCGATGGCGGTGACGTTGTTGGCCGCGTCGGTGACGCCGGTCAGCCGGCCGGCCAGGTCGTAAGCGTAGTGGGTGGTGTATGTGCCGTCGCTGTTGTATTCCAGCACCTGGGTCGTCTGGCCGAAGGCATCGGTGACGGCGTCCCGCCGGTGGTCGTTGGCATCGTAGCTGGACGCGGTCCAAACATCGTAGGTGGCGTGCGTGGCCCAGAGTGGGGTTCCACCGCTGCGCGTCTCCTGGCGCAGCGCGCGGCCCAGCTCGTCGTAAGTCGTATAGGTGTAATGTGCCAGGCTGGTCCAGGTCGGCGCAACATAGCCGCTGCCGGCCGCGCCGGCCAACTCGTAGGCCGCGCTGCGGTAGGCCGTTTGGCCGACCGTGTTGTAGCCGGTGGAGGTGACGCTGCGGTTGCCGTTCGCCAACGGGGCCTGGCTTTGCAGGCTGCGGCCGAACCCGTCGAAGTAGCCCCAGCCTGCCAGGTAGCTGCTGGTCGCGGTATCCTGCAACTGGCGAGTCTTGATCCACGCCGGCCGCTGGTCGGCCGCGTAGACGAACTCCTGGCTCGCGGGGCCGCTGGTCGGCTCGGTCGGTAGCCAGACCTTGACCAGCCGGCCAAATGCGTCGTACTGCGCCGTGGTGACGCGACCGTTAGCGTCGGTGACGCTGGTCGGCGCGCCCCAGCCGGGATCCACGACCGTGCTGCTGGTCTGGTTCAGCGCGTTGGTCACGCTCTGGGCATAGCCGTAGAACGCGTGATAGGCCGTCGTGGTGGTGTGATTGTTGGGGTCGGTGACCGCGGTGGGCCGACCATAGGCGTCGTACGCGGCGACGGTGTCCGCATAGGCGACGGTGGGTGTGACCTCGCTGTAGGCGCGGATCAGGGTCGGGCGGCCCTGGGTCGGCGCGACGCCCACCGCCTGGCCATCGTAGGCGTACTGCACCAGGCCGAGCTCCGTGCCCACGATGCTGGCCGGTTGCGCCGCGCAGACGTCCAGCCCCCAGGTATATAGGTTGCCGCCGTGGTAATAGACTTGGTCCTGGACCTTCAGCTTCCAGACACCATTGGCCGCCAGCCCGTCGAAGCCGGACAGCGCGTTGGTCGGCCGGTAGACGCCGTTGTCAGTCGGCGGACAGGGCCAGGTGCCGGCCGCGTTGGGCGACTCGTCACGGAATGGCCTTAGGCACATCGGTGCTACTGCAAGCAAGACGGGACATGGACACCTCCTCCATTGGAGTGCCAGGCGCGACGCGTGCAGATGTTCGATCGGCGCGTGCTCCGGTCCAGGCTCCCCGGAGCGCAGGCCCGGAGCAACCCGCGCCCACCACTGGGCGGTGCTGATCGAGTATGTTCCGGAAGTCACAATCCATCTATTTATAGCATGGATCCAGGTCTCCGTCAATAGCGATTGTGTGAGGTCCGAGGCGAAATCATGTTGCACTCGTGCCTTCTGCCTGGCAGTTGAAACTGCGGCTACCACTGCAAAACCGACCTGCGTCGGTTAGTTTCCAGTCTGCGAAGGCAGACTTCGCAACGGTAGCCGCAACTTCAGTTGCCGGGTGGGTTCACCTGATGCACTCTGAAACCGCCCTGTGTGAGGTCCGAGGCGCACCAACCTGGCCTGCATCATATACCGCTGAACGAGGCGGCGTTATCATTGGGAATATCGTCGCGCATGACCTCCGACCGCGCAGCCTTGCTGCGCTTGGATCAATAGTGTGGCGTGGTATAGCACGCACCGCAGTGATGGGGCCGACCACACGGCCAGCAACTTGCTTATGCCCACGCCGGTAGCTCCGCCTGCACACGGTACCTTGACTCAATTGGGCGTCGTTTGGCGAGACATATCGTGTTTGAGTTGTGCCTGTCCGGGCTACGATTGCATCACCCCAGGAGGCAGCCAATGAAGCTTGCATTCTATCGTTGTGCATTAGGATGTGGCGTCTTTTGGTTAGCTCTCACCATTAATCCGCCCTTGAGTGCTGCACAATCTGACGCTCCAGCCTGTCGGGTGCTTTCGGGTTTCCTGGAATTCGTCGTTTCACCCACTTTCATCCAGGATCACACTGTAGTCATGCGCGTACGGAATGCGACGGAGCGCCATGGAAAGGTCTGGCGCAGCCGGAATGGTGGCTTGACCTGGGAGCCGATCCTGACCGACCCCTGGATATTCCACGTGGCGTTCTCCCCTGCATTTGGCACAGACCAGACCATCCTGGCCCTGGTGGATGCCGGGGCCGTGGTGTCGCACGACGGGGGCCAGACCTGGCGCGCTCTGGCCTTGCCCGGCGCTACTACGTCTGACAGCAACGCTGTCATCACCGCCGGTGGCACATGGTTTGTGCGCCTGCATGCGGGGCGTCCCGGCGGCTACGACCCCCAGCGCGAAGGCGTCTTCGTCTCGATGGACGAGGGCGTCACCTGGCGGCAGTTATACAGCGGCAAGGTCTACGCGCTGGCCGTCTCCCCGCTGTACGAGCAGGATCAGACCCTCTTCATCTCGCCCGGCGGCTACAAGGCCAACGACGGCATCTACCGCTCCACCGACGGCGGCGTAACCTGGCACGAGAGCAACACCGGCCTGGCCTGGGGCGGCGCGTACCACGTCAACAAGATTGCCTTTTCGCCGGCCTATGCCCAGGATCACACGATCTACGTCAACTCGGAAATGAAGCTCCATCGGTCGGTCGACGGGGGTGTGACCTGGGAGTATATCCCGATCGGCGAGTGGGAGGAGAACTGGCGGCCGCTGCAGGACTTCGTGCTCTCCCCGCGCTACCCGACGGATCACACGCTGTGGATTCACGGCGGACAGTACGGCTTCGCGGTGTCTCGGGATGCGGGCGCGACCTGGCAGCCGCTCTCGCAGCCGATTATTCCGCTGGTTGCGCTGGATGACTGCGTGGGGACGAACTGCACGCCCACCATCGTGGGCCGCTATCACAACAATTCGATGCTATACAAGTCCTACAACTACGGCCAGACGTGGCACTGCCTGGAGACGCCGGTGCGCCCCGCGCCGCCCGCGCCGCCGCCAGCCGAGATCCCCGAGCCGGGCACGCTGGTGCTGCTGGCCAGCGGGCTGGCCGCGCTGGCGGGGTACAGCGTACGGCGGCGGAGCACACAATAAGGGTAGGGGCGGGGTATCCCCGCCCACACACTGTCCCCGCCCGGTTCCGGTCCACCCGCCGCCCGCGATCACGCCGGCCCCTGCATCCCGCCAACCCACATCTGCCGGTTGCGGTTGGGCAGCGGCTGGTACTGCCGCATCACCAGGTCGAGCAGCAGGTCGGTGAGCGCGGCCTGGAGCGGCGCGGCCTCCGGATGGCCGTAGAGGTTCGTATGCTCCTGCGGGTCGCGCCGGAGATCGAACAACATCCCGCCCCCGTCGCCGAACCGGGTCAGCCGCGCGTGCGGGGTGACGACCGTGGCCGCCTGCACGTGCGGGCCGAGCGTGCGGTAGCTGCCGTAGGTCTCTACGAGCGCGGCGTCGGGCCGGTCGAGTGTGCCGTCGCCCCGGCAGAGCGGGACCAGGCTCCGCCCTTCGAGCGGGGTGTCGTGCACCGCGCCCGCCAGCTCGGTGATCGTGGGGAAGAGGTCGAGGTTGGTGACGGTGCGCGTCTCGACCGCGGCCGAACGCACGCCTGGCCCCGCGACCAGCAGCGGGACGCGCATGCACGCATCGAAGTGCCAGGGCCCCTTGGTCGGCAGCCCGTAGTCGCCCAGCATATCGCCGTGGTCCGCGGTAAAGATGACGGCAGTGTCCTGCGTGAGGCCCTCGCGGGCCAGCGCGGCGCGGATGCGGCCGACCTGCTCGTCGATGAAGGCCAGCGATGCGAGGTAGTAGCGCCGGACGGTGCGCCATTCGTCCGGCGAAACGTCCGCGGCGCGCCGCGCAAACGCCACCCGCCGGAAGCGGGGCAGGAGCGCGAGCAGCGCCGGGTCATCCGACGCGCGCGGCGGCAGGATGGCTGCCGGGTCGATGAGGTCGAGGAACCGCGCGGGCGGGTCGTACGGGTCGTGCGGGTCCACGAACGAGACCTTGAGGAAGAAGGGCCGGCTCCGGTCGCGCTGCTCGACATAATGGATGGCCCGGTCGGCAATCCAGCGCGTCTGGCAGGCCTCCTCCGGCACGACGGATGGGTAGGACAGGAACGCAGCGGGGCGGATGGGATACGCCGCCCGCGCAGCGGCCAGCGCGGGGGTCAGGTCCACGCGCGCCGGCCCGTACTGCACCAGGTGCGGCTGGTCCCACACGGTCGCCAGCGCCCGCTCGTAGTTCTCCGGGTGCTCGGCCGCGACCCAATCCAGCCATTCGCCGGCCCGGATGTCCTCGGTGGTCTCCGCCCGGTCGAACCCGTACTTCAGGACATCGTTGTGCGCGCTGCGGAAGTGGTTTTCGAGGTGGAATTTGCCGGTGCCGAACGTCTGCACGCCCGCGGCCCGGAGCACCTGCGGGTAGGTCGGCAGGTCTAGGCCCAGCTCCCAGCCGTTGAAGAAGACGCCGTGGTGCTGCGCGCTGCGGCCGGTCATGGTGGATGCGCGGCTCGGCATGCAGACGGGCAGGTTGGCGTAGCAGTGCTCGAACCGCACCCCGTCCGCGGCCAGCGCGTCGATGTGCGGGGTGTGTGCAGCCCCGTTGCCGTAGCAGCCCAGCCAGCGCGCGCTGAGCTGGTCGGCCTCGATCAGGACGACGTTCAGGGGTGCCACGGCAGCGTGCTCGGCGGGATCGGCACCGTCTCCATCCGGTCCAGCGGATAGCCCCGGCGGCGGCACAGCTCGACGCCGGGCAGGAACGCATCGCCCTGGCTGTCCAGCTTGCGCTGGAGCCGGTCGTCCAGCTCGCGTACGAGGGCCGCATGCTCGGGCTTGTCGACCAGGTTGTCGAGCTGGTACGGGTCGGCCTGGTTGTCGAACAGCAGCCACGGCCCGTCGAGCGACCGCACGTAGGTGTGCCGCGCGGTGCGCAGCCCCCGGTACTCCCGCCCGCCCAGCCCGTGCCACCAGTCCGCGATGGGGTGGTAGCAGGCAATCAGCGCGGCCCCGTCCGACGGGTCCGGCCCGCCGTCGAGGTAAGCCGTGAAGTCCAGTCCCTCGACCGACGGCGGAACAGGCAGGTCCGCAAGGCCGAGCAGCGTGGGCAGGAGGTCGGGCGTGCCGATGACCGCGTCCAGAGTGCGCGGCTGCCGGCCGTAGCGCGCGGGGTAGCGGAGCAGCATGGGCACGAGGATGGATTCCTCCCACGGCGCCTGCTTGTTGCCGTGCCCCTGGCAGCCCACCGCGTCGCCATGGTCCGAGGTGAACACGAAGAGCGTGTCGTCCGCGAGTCCCGTCTCGTCGAGCGTCGCCAGCAGGTCACCCAGGCACGCGTCGAGCGCGGTGCAGTGCGCGTAGTAGCCCGCCAGCGCGTGCGGCACGAACATGGAGAGCGGCAGCGGCACGTTGGGCCGCAGCCGGATCTTCTCCGCCGGGTACAGCTTACGGAAGGCCTCGGGCGCGGTGCCGTACGGGTTGTGGGGCGGTCCCCACGACAGCACGAGCAGGAAGGGCTTGCTCCGGTCGTGCTCCCGGATGTAGCGCTGCGCCTCGCGCGTCTGCGCGATGGCGTCGTACCCTTCCCAGAACTCGGGCACGTCCGAATCGGCGCCGGCGGGGTCGGATGCATAATAGGCGGAGTGGTTGTAGTGGTGGGTGCATTCCAGCGTGCGCCAGAACTGGAACCCCTGGCGGCGCTCCGGCGGGATGTAGGCCGTGCGGCCGTGGCCGTCGACGTGCCACTTGCCGATGTAGGCCGTGTCGTAGCCGGCCGCGGCGAACAGCTTGCCCATCGTCACCGCATGGGGGTCGAGCGGCACGTCGTTGACGAACAGGCCGTGCGTCAGCGGGTACTGCCCGGTGAGCAGGCTGCCGCGGTACGGCGTGCAGACCGGGCAGGTGGAGATGGTGTTGGCCAGGTTCAGGCTCTCGCCGGCCAGCCGGTCGATGTGCGGGGTCTGGACGTTCGGATCGCCCGCATACCCCGTCGCCTGCCCGCGCCACTGGTCCGCAAAGACGAAGACGATGTTGGGTTGGGTCATCGGGATAGAGTCTCCACCCCGCGCAGGGTCAGTTCCTCCGCGCGGTGACACTTGACGTAATGCTCCGGCCTGAGCGCACGCAGCGCCGGCTCCTCGACCTTGCACCGCTCGACCGCGTACCGGCAGCGCGGGTGGAAGTAGCAGCCGGACGGCGGGTTGGCCGGATTCGCCACCTCGCCCTCCAGCACCGTCCGCTCCGCCCTCAGCCGCGGGTCCGGCCGGGGCACCGCGCCCATCAGCGCCTCGGTGTACGGGTGGAGCGGCTGGTGGAACAGCTCCTCGGTCTCGCTCATCTCGACCAGCTTGCCGACGTACATGACGGCCACCCGGTTGCAGATGTGCTCCACGACGTTGAGCTGGTGCGCGACGAACAGGTAGGTCAGGCCGAACTGCTCCTGCAGGTCCTGGAGCAGGTTGAGCGTCTGCGCCTGGATGGAGACGTCGAGCGCGGACACCGGCTCGTCGCAGACGACCAGCCGGGGGTTGAGCGCGAGCGCGCGGGCGATGCCGATGCGCTGGCGCTGGCCGCCGGAGAACGCATGCGGGTAGCGGTTGATGTACTCGGGCCGCAGCCCCACCATCTCGAGCAGCCGCGCGACCCGGTCGGTGCGCTCCTGCCCGCGGATGCCGTTGTTGATGAGCGGCTCGCCGATCAGGTCGAGCAGCGTCATGCGCGGGTTGAGCGACGAGTAGGGGTCCTGGAAGATCATCTGCGTGTGCCGCCGGAAGACTTCGAGCTTCCGGTCGTCCAGCGTCCGGACGTCCACCCACCCCAGCTCCGGGTCCTTGAACCGGATCTCGCCCGCGGTCGGCTCGATCGCGCGCAGCACGCAGCGGCCGGTCGTGGTCTTGCCGCAGCCGCTCTCCCCGACCAGCCCGAACGTCTCGCCGTCCCGGATGTAGAAGTCCACGCCGTCCACCGCGCGCACGCGGCCGGCCTCCCGCCGCATGAAGCCCTTCAGGATGGGGAAGTGCTTCTGCAGCCCGGTGACGCGCAGCAGCAGGCCCTCCTGATCTGGGTTCGGGTGGAGTGCGGCATCCTGATGTGTCGGGATCATGCTGCGCCCCTCCGCTCGTAGAGGTGGCACGCGACCATGTGCCTGCCGCCGAGCTGCGTGTCCGCGGGGAGCACCGTGTCGCACAGCCCTTCGATGGCCTCCGGGCAGCGCGGGTGGAAGGGACACCCCGGCGGCACGTTCAGCGGGTTGGGCACCATGCCCTCAATGGCCGCGAGCCGCCGCGTCGCGCGTGCGCCGATGCGCGGTATGGAGCGCAGCAGCGCGCGCAGATACGGGTGCTTCGGGTCGTGGAAGATGGTGTCCACGTCCGCATACTCCATCACCCGTCCGAGGTACATGACGACCACCTCATCCGCCATCTCCGCGATGACGCCCAGGTCATGCGTGATGAACATGATCGCCATGCCGAGCTCGTTCTGCAGCCGCCGCATCAGCCGGAGGATCTGCGCCTCCGTGGTCACATCCAGCGCGGTCGTCGGCTCGTCCGCGATGAGCAGGCTGGGCCGCAGCATCAGCGCCATGGCGATCATCGCGCGCTGCCGCATCCCGCCGCTGAGCTGGTGCGGGTAGGCCGCGTAGTTGCGCTCGGGGTTGGCAATGCCGACGTAGCGCATCATGTCCATCACCGTCGCCTTCGCGACCGCGGGGCTGACGTTCTGGTGGAGCTGGATGGTCTCCGTGAGCTGGTTGCCGATGGTGTGGACCGGGCTGAAGGAGGTCATCGGCTCCTGGAAGATGAGGCTGATGACCGAGCCCCGGATGCTGCGCATCTGCGGATCCTCCGGCGCGAGGTCTGTGATCTTCACCGGCTCGCTCGCGCCGCCATAGCGCAGCGTGATCTCGCCGCTGACGATCCGCCCCGGCTTGGGCACGATCTGCATGATCGACTGCGCGGTCACGCTCTTGCCGCAGCCGCTCTCGCCGACGACGCCGAGCGTCTTGCCGCGGCGGATGGAGAAGGTCGCGCCGTCCACGGCCCGTACGGTTCCTTCGCGCAGGAAGAAGTAGGTCTTCAGGTCCCGGATGTCGATGAGCATGTCTTCGTGCATCGCGCCCTGCTGTGTCAGTGTCTGGCCCGTCAATGCCCGTCCCGCCATCAGAAGTTCCGTGTTCCGAAGCCGTAGAAGTGCTCCTGCCGGATGAGCCATTCCTCCCCCTGGCCGAGGTCGCGCAGGTGCTCCTCCCCGCGCTTGAAGTCGTCGCCCACGCGGCTCAGCCAGCCCTGCAGCTCGGCCTCGAGCGCCTGGCGCGTGGCCGCATGTTCCGGCTCGTGGAACAGGTTGTGCATCTGGTAGGGGTCCGCGGCATTGTCGAACAGCACGCCGCCCCCTTGCAGCCAGCGCGCATAGGTGTACCGCTCGGTGCGCACCCCGCGCCACGGCTGCCAGATTTGCGCCTGGTCGAACGAGACATACTCGCCGATGAGCACGGAGGACGGCCGGTCACCCTCCGCCGCAGCCCCATCCGTCATGAAGCCGCTCAGGTCGCGGCCGTTCATCTCCGCCGGCACGGGCACGCCCGCCAGCCCGAGCAGCGTCGGTGCATGGTCCACCACGCCGATGAGCAGGTCGTTTGTCTCGCCGGCGGGCAGGTGGCCCGGCCAGCGCGCGATGAGCGGGATGTGGATGCTCTCGTCGTGCGGCTGCTGCTTGTTGCGCCGGCCATGTGCCCACAGCATGTCACCGTGGTCGGAGGAGAAGACAACGATGGTGTTCTCGGCCAGCCCGAGCCGTTCCAGCGCGTCCATCAGCCGGCCCACGTTGCGGTCCAGCGCGGTGACGTGCGCATAGTAGCCGGCCAGCGCCTCGGGGTCCGCGCCCTCCATGTTGGGCCGCAGCGCGACCCGGTCGGTCGGGTACATGTCCAGGAACTCCTGCGGGACCGTGCGGTACGGGTCGTGCGGCGGGCCCCACGACAGGAACAGGCAGAACGGCTCGTCGCGGAAACGTTCGAGGAAGCCGATGGCCTGGTCCGTCTGGATGTCCGCATCGTACCCCGCCTTGCGCTGGAGCACGGGGTTGTCGTCCTCGTACCACTTCGGGTCGAAGTAGTTGTGGTTGCAGTTGTATGCGGCCCAGTACGCATCGAACCCGTGGCGGCGGCGGCCCGGCGGGGTGAACATGTGGCGCGAGATGCCGTCGAGGTGCCACTTGCCGACGTAGCCGCAGCGATACCCCGCGTCGTTGAGCGCATGGGCGATGCTGCGCTCGTCCTCGGGCAGCCGCAGGTCGTTGACGATGCAGCGGCAGCTCAGCGCGTACTTGCCGGTCAGCAGGGTCGCACGGCTCGGCGTGCACACGGGCGAGTTCGCATACGCGTGGGTGAACAGCGTGCCCTCGCCGGCCAGGCGGTCCAGGTTCGGCGTATACACCGGCTCGCGCAGCGGCTCGGGCATGCACCCCATGGCCGTCGCCCGCATCTGGTCCGCAAAGATGTACAGGATGTTGGGTTTATCAGGCATGATGTTGTGTCCCTGGGTACGTTCTTGAAAAATAGATCCTCTGTAGGGGCGGGGTCGCCCCGCCCGCACACCGGCCGTTCAGATGGACGTCTGGGCGGGGTGACCCCGCCCCTACGCATCCGGCCGTTCAGATGGACGTCTGGGCGGGGTGACCCCGCCCCTACAAATCCGGCCCCTAAATCGCGTATGGGTCGGCCGCATCGCGCAGCCCGTCGCCCGCAAAATTGAACGCCAGCACGACGATGACGACGAACAGCCCCGGCAGCAGCAGCCACGGCGCCAGCACCACCGCGCGCAGGTTCTGCGCGCCCTGCAGCAGCACGCCCCAGCTCACGATCGGCGGCTGCAGCCCCAGCCCCAGGAAGCTCAGCGAGGTCTCGCTCAGGATCATGGCCGGAATGGACAGCGTCAGGCTCGCGATGAGATGGCTGGTGAACGACGGCACCATGTGGCGCAGGATGATGCGCATGCGCGGCGCATTCGCCAGCCGCGCCGCAAGGATGAAGTCCTCCTCGCGCAGCGCCATGAACCGCCCGCGCACGACGCGCGCCAGCCCGGTCCATCCGATCAGCGAGAGGATGATCGTGATGCCGAAGTAGATGCGCAGCGGCGGCCAGCTCGGCGGTAGCGCCGCGCCGAGCGTCAGCCAGAGCGGGATGGCCGGCAGCGAGCGGAGAAACTCGATGATCCGCTGGATGATCACGTCCACCATGCCGCCGACATAGCCGGAGATGCCGCCCAGGATGATGCCGAGGATGAGCGACAGGAACACGCCCATCAGGCCGATGGACAGCGAGATGCGCGCGCCGTAGACGATGCGCGAGAGCAGGTCGCGGCCCATCTCGTCCGCCCCGAGCAGGAACAGCATCTGGTCGCTGCCGGTCTCTTCGGGTTCGATGCCGACCAGGTGCCGGTCCATTTCGAAGCGCCCCCACATCTCATACGGGTCGCCCTGCACGAAGAACTTGACGGGGTAGACGAGCGTCTCGTCGGGCACGACGACCATCGCCAGCGTCTCGGGGTTCCGGCTGGACTTGTAGCCATAGACGAACGGCCGCGGGTGGAACTGCCCCTGCGCGTCGACGAAGTGGAGGGTCATGGGCGGCGCCAGCACCCAGCGCGGGTTGAAGCGGTTGGGGTCGTGCGGCGCGACGAACTCGCAGAACAGGGCGATCAGGTAGGCGAGTATCAGGATGACGACGCTGGCGACGGCCAGCTTGTGCTGCTGAAAGCGCCACCACATCAGCCGCCATTGGGACGCGGTGTAGAGCCGCTCGCCCTGCAGGTCTCTGCGGGCCTGCGGCTGGCCGGGGATGACGGCGGGGGCCGGCTGCGATGGGGTCGGGATGCTCATGGGCGGCTCCGCTTTTATTCGATTCGGATGCGCGGGTCAACCCACGCCAGCAGCAGGTCGGAGATGAGCGTGCCGAGCACGGTCAGCGAGCTCAGCAACAGGAAGAAGCTGCCGGCCAGGTACATATCCTGGCTCATCAGCGACCGGATCTGCATCGGCCCCGTCGTCGGCAGGCTCAGCACGACCGAGATGATGGTCGTACCGGAGACGAGCCCCGGCAGCACGTACGCCATGCTGGAGACGAACGGGTTCAGCGCGACGCGCACCGGGTACTTCCAGATGAGCTGCCACTCCTTCATCCCCTTCGCGCGCGCGGTCACGACATACGGCTTGCGCAGCTCGTCCAGCAGGTTGGCGCGCATCGTGCGGATGAGCGCGGCCGTCCCCGAGATGCCCAGCACGATGACCGGCACCCACAGGTGCTTCAGCAGGTCGACGAACTTGTCCCAGCTCCACGCCGCGTTGCGGTAGGCTTCGGAAAAGAGCCCGCCCACCTCCAGCCCGAAGGTGGAGTAGCCGACCCACATCAGGACGAGCGCCAGCAGGAAGTCCGGAATGCCCTGGCCGACGAAGCCGATGAAGCTGAACAGGTAGTCCGGGATGGAGTACTGGTGCGTCGCGGAATAGACTCCAATGGGGAATGCAACAATCCACGTGAAGATGAGCGTCGCGATGGAGATGGCAAAGGTCCACCCGATGCGCTCCCAGATGAGGTCGCCAACCGGGCGGTTCCACTGCATCGAGTGGCCGAAGTCCCCGCGGAAGATGATGTTGCCCATCCACTTGAAGTACTGCAGGTAGATGGGCTGGTCGAGCCCGTACCGCTGCCGCAGCGCAGACAAGAGCTGCTCGCTGGCCTCCTGCCCCGAGTTCTCCAGTTGGGTCGCATACACCGAGATGTAGTCACCCGGCGGGAGCTGGATCAGGACAAAGGTCACGATGGAAATCGCCAGCACTGTCGGGATAAAGAGCAGCAGGCGTTTGAGGACAAACTTAAGCATTGCGCGGACCTATGACGGACATGCGATGATGGCAGAGACGTCCCACCAGGACGTCTCTGCCGGTACAGTGTGACCACACGTGCCCTCCAAAGGGCCAAGTCATCCTTCCGTGTGGTCTGTGTTTTCCGTGGTCGGGCTTTAGCTCTCGATCCACCAGTGATCTATGAGGTAGTTGCGCCACATGTCGTACTCGATGCTCAGGATCTGGTCTTTGGTCGGTGAGTTATGGACCGTGTTCTTGACGATCCCGACGCGCGGCACCAGGCCGACCGTGCCGATGCACCAGAGCCCCTCCGCGTTGAGCTGGAGCATCTTCAGCCCCAGCGCGCGGTACTCGTCCGTGCCGTTCGGCGTCTGCCGCCAGGCTTCGCTCGTCTCCCACAGCTCCTTGATGACATCCGGCGGCTCCATCCCCTCGGCGCCCTTCGTGTCCAGCCACTGCCGCCACAGCGGGCCGCCCAGCGGCGTGTTGGTCCAGTGCCACGGCGGGCGATAGCGGATGGGCTCGTTCTGCCGCGAGTACACCTCAGACGACCCGCCGATGGCCCACACGCCGATGTCGTGCTCGTTGGCGCGCATGCGCTGCATGAAGAACTGCTGGTCCTGGGTCTTGACGGTCAGGTTGATGCCGACCCGCTCCCAGTAGGTCGCGATCATGTTGCAGACCTCGGTCAGGTCCGCGCGGCCGGCATCCACTTCCATCGTCAGCGCCAGCGGCTGCCCGTCCGGCCGGAGCCGGAACTTCTTGGCTGCGTCCCACGGGAGGCCGATGTCGTCGAGCAGCTTGCCCGCTTCCTCGGGGTTGTACTCGATGTACATCTGGTCCAGCCCGTCCTGCCAGAAGCTCGCGCCGGGGTGCATGATGGGCTGGCGCGGCACGCCCAGGCCGGCGAAGCGCAGTTCGTTGATTTCGTCGCGGTTGAGCGCGTGCGACATGGCCTGCCGCCAGCGCAGGTCCTGGAACAGCGTGCGCAGCACCTCGTCGTTGTGGGTGTAGTTGAAGCAGAAGCCGCATTCGGATGCGCGCAGGTCCGGGTGCAGGTTGGTCGTGTAATTGCCCTTCTGCTCATTTTCCTTGTAAAGCGGGTAGTTGGCGAGGGTCAGGAACCAGCTATGGTGCGTGCCTTCGCCGGCCAGCACCTTGGCCGTGAGCACCTCGCGGTTCTCGACGACCGTGCGCTCGATTTCATCGGTGTAGGGCAGCTGGTTGCCCGCGCTGTCCACGGCCCAGTAGTACGGGTTGCGGACGTAGATGCGGTTGCCCATCGTGTCCTGGCTGTCGTATTTCCACGGGGCCAGTGTCGGCAGCGCCTTGTCCTGCTGCAGTTGCGCCCCCTGGCTGTGGAATTGGAACGCCTGGATCCAGGTCTCGTACTTCTCTTCCTTGGCCTTCGCGTCGGCATCCGGGTTGTGCGTCTTGTGCCACTGGGACAGGTAGTGCTTTGGTGACCACGGAGCCAGGTTGGGCAGGAAGTCGAGGATGGCCGGGTACGGGATGGCGAACTTGATGGTGAACGTGAAATCATCCTCCGCCGTGAAGGTCATCGGGGTGCCGCCCGGCGCCCACTTCTGGTCGACAGTCGGCGTGAGGTCGGTATTCAGGAATATGTCCTCGTACCAGAACATGACATCCGCGGTGGTCAGCGGCTGGCCGTCGGACCACTTGACGCCTTTGCGCATGACAATTCGAAGCTCCAGGTAGTCATCCGAGAGTTGCCACTCCTTGACGACGACCGGGACGATGTGTTGCTGGTCGAAGGTGCGCCCGGCCACCGCACGGCCCAGCGCGCCCTCGATTTCCATCAAGTCGCCGGTCGGGTCGGCGACGATGCTGGACAGCTTGCCGCCGTATTGTCCCACGCTTTCGAGCGGCTGGATAACCCACGGCTCCTCCGGGAGCCGTTCATCCACGGGCGGGAGTTGACCGGCCTTCACCAGTTCGGCCAGCATCGGCGCTTCGTTGTACTTGGACACCGGTGCGGCAGTTGCAGCGGGTGCAGTCGTGGCGGTCGGGGCCGCCGTGGCGGCGGCAGGTGGCGGGGCCGAAGTCGGGGCGGCCGGCGCAGGCTGCTGGCCCGCGCAGGCTGCGAGCAGTCCGGTGGACAGGAGGCCGCCGGATCCTGCCAGGAACTTGCGCCTGGACATGCTTCTGCTCATGCGAGTGCTCCTTTCTCCATTGAACGAGGGGACAATGTAGTTGCCGGTGATATTTTACTGCCACAGGCCAGGACCGCCAAACGCGTCGGTTCGGTATCTGGCATTCCCGACATTGCAGGCTGCTGGCGGCTTACGAAGCATCAGTCGGCCCGCTGCCAGTTCAGGATGTAGCGGCAGGCTTCAGTGAGCTTGAAAGGAACCGGCGCTTCAGGGCTGATCGGACTGTCTTTTTCGCCTATTTCAGTTGGCCCAGCCCCAGTCCATGCGCCGGGCGTATTCTTCGGCGATAGGGCGCAAGCGCCGGCAGACCTCTTCAGGGTCCTGCTCCGGCGCCACGTGTAGCATCGGCACCACGATTACATCGGGTGTCATGAGTTCCATGATTTCGCGGTACCAGGCCACGGGTTCGGGCTTGCCGTCCCAGCTCAGCAGGATGAAGGCCTTCTTCCTGAGCGAGACCTTCATCTTCGGCAGATCTCGGTGGCTGTAAGTGTCCGCCAGGTCGAGCGAGCGCGGCGAGCAGGGGTGCTCGACGTAGGCCGCATGGCACGGATTGGGCCCGCAGTTGTGCAGGCCGCCGCGCCCAAACTCTTCGAAGATGCGTGCGTGATAGGGGGCCGAAAACTCGGCGTAAGTGGCTGGCCCGAAGCTGGCAGCCACGTCATCGGAGGTATGGCCCTTGTAGCCCTCCGGAAACCACGTATCCGGGAAGTCGGTGGTGGCGATGAATTCTTCACCGCCTGCGGCTTGGATGCCCGCGCGAATCGTGCGTGCGAACAGGTCCTGGATGTTATCCAGCAGTTTGTGCATTGCCGCCGGGGCGACTTTGATCGCCAGCAGGGTTTCGGTCATGCCGAGCAGATCGGCCGCCACATTGAGCCCGCCCGCGGCATCGAGGAGGGAGACAGGGATAAACCCCTCGCCAGCTTCAGAGAACATTGCAATGCGCCGCAACCCCTCCGGCAGCCAGCCGTCCGTCCATGGGTCGGGGTGGGGAAGAGCATCCACCTGCGCTTCGAGGTCGGTAATGATCGTTTCCTTGATCCCCGGTGTCTGGTCGGGACTGTCGCCCCAGTAGTACTCGGCGCCGTAGGCCGAGGCCAGGCACGAGCAGCCCACATCCGGGCGCATGCCGGGCAAGGCATCCGAGGATGGCACCAACTCCCAGGTTGTGAGCGCGGCGTCGAGCGCCACTTCAAGCTGAATGTCAGCATCTTGCATCTGCTCGCGCATGGAATAGGGGCTGCGACGGCTGGTGCGGATGAGCAGCGGGATGCGCTCCAGCGGCTCTCCAGCCCACAATCGCCGCATCATCTTCTTGCGGCGGTCAGCTTCCTCGCGCATGTGGGGCGTGATAGGTAATCTCATAGGCGGGCAAGGCGGCAGGTTAACATGCGATACGCGCGCGTGTACAGCGGGTTGCTCGTCTGCATAGGTCCGATCGGACACGGAGCTGCCCCCTTCGCAAGTTTGCGTGGCAGCGCAGGAAGGCAGGGCAGAATTCGGATGTCGTGACCATCATACTCTTAAAGAAGATGCGAGTCAATCCTTGTTCGACAGCGGGGCGCGTTTCATACTGGGGGCGAACGCGGCCAGCGCGCATACGCGAATGGCGCTGCGGCGCTGGGCACGGATACACGAATATCCCGCCGCGGCGCACACGATTGGCGTATTCGTGGCGCGCCAGCGCATTCGTTTATCCGCGATGGCCGCGCCCCCAACGTGAAACGCACCCTCGACAGCGGTGCAGGCTGGTTGTTCGTGGCCAGAGGCCGGCGCGTTTGTGGCGCCCGGCGCGACCTTCGGGCCGGCAGCAGCGTAATAGAGGGTGATTCTATTGCAAGGAGCATTCATATGAGCACATCTTTCCTCACCGCCATCGCCGCCAGCCGGGTCACCTATCTCGTGGTCCTGGTCCTTGGGATGGCCCTCTGTGCGCGCGGCATCGGGCAGGCCGCCGTCCGCAACCTGTGGACCCATCCTGTCACCATCGCAGGCTACCTGCTCGGTGCGTTGGCGCTGCTGCTCGGCCTGCAGGGTGTTTTCCGGTTCCGCATCGTTCCGCTGGATGGCTGGTTGTTGCTGGCCGGCATCCTGGGCATCATCCTTGTCAAGGTGCTGCTGGCGCTGGCCTATCGGACGGCCTGAGGGTTCGCATGAGGCGATGCTGAACCTGGTAATCCAGACGGAAGACCTCGGAAAGCGCTATGGCGATGTGCGCGCGGTGGACCATCTTTCTCTGCGGGTGGCCGAGGGCGAGGTCTACGCTTTTCTGGGCTGAATGGCGCGGGCAAGACGACAACCATCCGGATGTTGCTGGGGATGATCCGGCCCACAACGGGAAGCGCCGTCGTGTTGGGCGCGCGAGTTCGGCCGGGCAGTCGGGAGCCCTGGGCCGCGGTGGGCTACCTGGTGGAGACGCCGCACGCCTACGGGGAGCTGTCCCACGGTCGATACTTACCGTACCCCATCACCGGAGACGCCGCACGCCTACGGGGAGCTGACCGTCCGCGAGAACCTGGAGGTCGCGCGGCGTCTGCAGCCATTAATGCATACTGATCTGGCCTCCTTGGGCGCCAGTGTCGGTCAGGGGCAGAGAACTGCACAGGACAAGCGCCGATGTCGCATTCAGAACACCTTTTCCGCAGCGAACAGTTCGCCCAACGCCGATTTGGCCGGGCCGACGCAATCGTCATCCTGGCGGTGGCGGTGCTCATTTACCTGGGGACGCGTCTGGCAATGCGCGCGCCCGCAGTGGTGGAGGGGCCGGACATCTCCCTGGCGCCGTCTGCCTTGCCGGTTTACGCGCTGCTCTCCACAGGCCGGATGTTGGCCGCGTATGTTCTCAGCTTTGTTTTCACGCTGGTCTACGGCTACATAGCGGCCTATAATCGCCGGGCTGAGACAGTGCTGATGCCGTTGCTGGATGTGCTGCAGAGCGTGCCGATCCTTTCGTTCCTGCCCGTGGTGCTGTTGAGCCTGAGCGCGGTGCTGCCGGAGGTGATCGCGGCCGAGGTGGCGTCGGTCGTCCTGATCTTCACCAGCCAGGCGTGGAACCTGACTTTTGCCTGGTACCAATCCCTCACCACGATTCCGGTCGAACTGAGAGAGGCCAGCGGCATCTTTCGCTTCAATCGCTGGCTGCGCTTGAAGACGCTGGAATTGCCTTTCAGTGCCAACAGCCTGATCTGGAACAGCATGATGAGCTGGGCCGGCGGCTGGTTCTTCCTGATGGCCGCCGAGATCTTCACTGTGGGCCGGCGCGACTTTCGCCTGCCAGGCCTGGGCGCGTACCTCAGCGAGGCTGCCAGCCAGGGCAACCGGCAGGCCATCCTGCTGGGGATCGCCACGTTGGTGCTGGTGATTGTGGCGTTGGATCAGTTCGTGTGGCGGCCGTTGATCGCCTGGTCGGAGCGGTTCAAGCTGGAAATGGTGGAGGGCGACAATCCGCCCACCTCGTGGTTCCATGACCTGCTGCACAACTCCCATCTGTTAGGGCGGGCGGCCGCGCGGCTGTGGCGGCCGCTGGTCGAGCGGCTTGATGCCTGGCTGAACCGCCGCCTGTCGCCGCTGGGCATGGCACAGCCCGACGAGGGACGGCCCGCCTGGTCGCGCTATGTGGTGATGGCCGTGTTGGTGGCTGGGTTGCTGTACGGCGCTTATCGTGCCGCTGGGATGCTGTTGCAAGTCCCGCTGGCCGAGTGGGGCTGGATCGGTATCGGCTTGCTGGCCACGCTGCTGCGAGTGATCGCAGCGTTGGTCATCGCCCTGGCCTGGACGATCCCCGTGGGCGTGGCGATCGGCACCAACGAGCGACTGGCGCGTTGGCTTCAGCCGGTGGTGCAGGTCACCGCCTCGGTGCCGGCCACCGCGCTCTTCCCTGTGGTGCTGCTGGCGTTGTTGGCCGTGCCGGGCGGGTTGGGCATCGCGGCGGTGCTGTTGATGCTGATGGGCACCCAGTGGTACCTGCTGTTCAACGTCATCGCCGGCGCGGCCGCCATCCCGCAGGACCTCAAGTACACGGCATCGCTGCTGGGCCTGAGCCCCTGGGAGCGCTGGCGCACGTTGATCCTGCCGGCGCTCTCTCCGTACATCGTCACCGGCGCGATCACGGCCAGCGGCGGCGCGTGGAACGCCAGCATCGTCGCCGAGCACATTTCCTACGCCGGCCAGAGCTATTATGCGACCGGCGTCGGCAGCCTGATCGCCCGCGCCACAGCCCAAGGAGACTATGCCCTGCTGCTGGCGGCTACCGTGAGCATGGTGCTGGCGGTGGTCGTGATCAACCGGACGTTTTGGCGGCGTCTCTACCGGCTCGCTGAAGATCGCTTCCGCATGGAGTAGGCTATGAGTACAGAGAACGGCAAACTGCTGGAACTGCGAGGGGTCAGCCAGGCTTACGGCCGCGGGGAGCGGCGTTTCATGGCCGTGGAGAAAGTGAACCTGGCGTTGAGCGCGGGCGAATACATGGCGCTGCTGGGCCCATCGGGCTGCGGCAAGAGCACTCTGCTGCGCATCATCGCCGGCTTGCAGATGCCCACCGATGGGCAGGTCCTCTATCGGGGCCAGCTCCTACAAGGCGTCAACCCCCATGCGGCCATCGTCTTCCAGACCTTTGCGCTCTTCCCCTGGCTCACCGTGCAGGAGAACGTGGAAGTGGCGCTCAAGGCACGGGGCGCGCCCGTGGCCGAGCGTGGCCCGCGCGCAGTAGACCTGCTCGATCGGGTGGGCCTGGACGGCTTCGAGACCGCCTATCCGCGCGAGCTCTCCGGCGGCATGCGGCAGAAGGTCGGCTTCGCACGTGCGATGGCGGTGGAGCCCGAACTCCTGTGCCTGGATGAACCGTTCTCGGCTCTGGACGTGCTCAGCGCCGAGTCGCTGCGCGGGGAACTGCTGGAGCTGTGGACCGGCGGCACCCTCCCCACCCAGGCCATCCTCATGGTCACTCACAACATCGAAGAGGCGGTCTTCATGGCTGACCGCATCGTGGTGATGGACAAGGGTCCGGGCCGGGTGGTGGCCGAGGTCAAGGTTGATCTCCCTCACCCGCGCGATCGCAAGAGCGCCGCCTTCCTGGCGACCATCGATCGGGTCTACGGTATTCTGGCCGGCCAGACCGAGGCCGAAAGTGTGGAGTTGGGCACCGCGCCAGGCGAACCCGGCCGTACCCGTGCCCTGCCGGAGGTGGATATCAGCGACCTGGCAGGCTTGCTGGAGCGACTGGGCGAGCTGCCAGGCGACCGTGCTGACATCTATCGTCTGACCGGCGATCTGAAGGTGGACGCCAGTCATCTGCTGTCCCTCATTGAGGCAGCCGAGCTGCTGGGCTTCGCCACGGTAGCTGCCGGCGACATCACCCTGACGCCGCTGGGGGAGACCTTCGCAGAAGCGAGCATCTTGGGCCGCAAAGCCATCTTCGCGGCCCGGCTGCGCCGGGTGCCGCTGATCCGCTGGATCCTGTCTCTCCTCAGGGCATCGCAGAGCCAACAACTGTCGCGTGGCGTTGTGCAAACCGCACTCGAGCTGGAGTTTTCGCAGGAGCAGGCAGAACGCCAGGTCGAAATCGCCATCCAGTGGGGTCGCTACGCTGAGATGTTGGCCTATAATGACACGGATGACCTGTTTTACCTGGAACCACCGGAGACGTCCCTCGCATGACGGGGCTTCCCGGTATCAGACTCTGCCCGGCCCGCCCGGTTGGCACCATTACCAGATTCCTGCACCGAAGCGGACTCAGTCAGGAGATTCGCTCATGTCCTATCAGCCGACAATCACAGACCTGGCCAGCGACCCAGAGGGGCTGGAGCAGGCGTACCGCACGGCAGTCAAGGCCGGCGACGAGGTCGCCTTCGCGGAGGCGGTGGAGGCCGACTATACCCGCGCCCCCGACAACCTGCTCCTGGCCGCCTGGCACTACCGGCTGAGCAGTGCCGCCGCGCGGGTCAAAGGTCGGGTCGTTGCCTGGGCCTGGGCGCTGCCGCTCGGCATCCTGAACGGTCTGCTGCTCTGGCTCCTGTCCGACGTCGAGCGCTTCCGCATCCAGATCGCCAATCCACTGACCGGAGAGCTGCATAACATCTTGCCGGTCATCCTGCTGCTGGCTGCGCCCATCACCGCGGTCGCGATCGCGCTCTTCCTGACTTTGGCCGGCGGCGGTCCCCTGGCCGGCGGCCGCTGGCGGCGGCTGCTCGCTGTGAGCCTCGGACTGGCCGCGGGCACGGCCTATGCGCTGCTGCTCTTTCGCGGCATCTGGCCGCGGCTGTTCCAGGAGCAGTACCTGGGCCTGATGGCTCTGCACCTCGCGATGTTGGCCTGGGCCGCAGTGGGTCTGGTTGCGCTGGCACGGGGAGATGATGCGGGCAACCGATTTGCCTTCCTGGTCAAGTCGCTCGAGGCGGCCGTGGTGGCCGGCCTGCTGGCGATTGCAGGCGGGCTGTTCACCGGCATTACGTTTGGACTGTTCGGGGCTTTGGGCATCGCGCCGCCGGAGTGGGTCATGCGCCTCTTCAGCGCGGGCGGCGGCGGGCTGATCGCGCTTGTGGCCGTCGCGCTGGTCTACGATTCCCGCGCGGCGCCGGCCGGCCAGTCCTTCGACGAGGGCCTGAGCAAGCTGGTGGCGCTGCTCATGCGTCTGCTGCTGCCGCTGACGGTGGGCGTGCTGCTCGTCTACCTTGCGTTCATTCCCTTCAATTGGCGCGAGCCGTTCGAGAACCGCGACGTGCTGCTCATCTTCAACGCCATGCTTTTCGCCGTGGTGGCCCTGTTGGTGGGCGCGACGCCTGTAACTGCTGGCGAACTCAGCGAGCGCAGCCAGGCCTGGCTGCGCCGCGGGGTGCTGGCGCTGGCTGCATTGGCCCTGCTGGTGAGTCTCTACGCCCTGGCCGCGATTCTCTACCGCACGGCAAACGGCCGCCTGACCCCCAACCGGCTGCTGTTCATCGGCTGGGACCTGGTCAATATCGCCATCCTGGCCGTCCTGCTGATCGGGCAGGTGCATGCGGGACGGTCTCGCTGGCTGGCGGCGCTGCACCGGGCGTTTTCGGTGGGTATTGTGCTGTACCTGGTCTGGGCGGTTGCCGGCCTGCTGCTCCCGCCCATCCTGTTCCGGGGTCAGGCCGCCGACGTGGCCGGCCTCCCCGAGAGCATCCAGGCCCTTGTCTACGAGCGTGCGGACCCCATCCTGCTGAAGTGCCCGGTCAGCCCACACATCTATCTGCTGGAGGACGGCAAGAAGCGTTGGGTCCGCGACATCCCGACGTTCGAGGCGGCAGGCTATGCCTGGGGCGACGTCGTACCATACCTCTCCTGCGCCGACATCCGCGCCGTGCCGGATGGCGAGACCATCCCGCCGGGGAGCGGTCCGCCGCCCCAGCCGTAGCTGGGTATTCCAGGTTGGCATTCTACACAACTTGTGCTACACTGCGCAGGTAGCAAACTCTCGCGCCACCACCGGTGTGAGACAAGGCCATAGCAAGGGGCGCTCTGACAAGGGTTACACAGTGCAAGTGGGCCGCCCTCGGAACAGGCCGTGGACGGCTCTCTTATTTGCCTCCCGCCCTCTCCAGGCCGATCATGTTGGTCATCCCATGCCCGACGGAGCCTGTGCTCATGAGTCGACTCGAACAGATTCAGCCGAATGTCACGCTGCGCGGCATCCTGCCTGATGCGCTGGTGCGCGTCGTCAGCGTGCAGTGGTTCGGGTCCGATGCATTGGAACTGACGTATAAGACCGCGACCGGCAGGGTGGCGAATGAGCTGCTTTACCGCCACGACGAAAGCGGGCTTGAGGTCGTCGAGCAGGGCCGTCCGTGGAGCTTCGACGGCGACGGCGCGCTGTTCAGGCTTGTCTCGGAAGCCCAGCGCATCCGGCTGGCCCATCTCTTTGATCCGGTCCTCGCCGTCCACACCTCGGACGTGATGCCCCTGCCCCACCAGATTACCGCGGTCTACGAGAGCATGCTCCCGCGTCAGCCGCTGCGCTTCCTCCTGGCCGACGACCCGGGTGCGGGCAAGACGATCATGGCCGGGCTGCTGATGAAGGAGTTCATCGCGCGCGGGGACTTGCAGCGCTGCCTGGTGGTCTGCCCGGGCAGCCTGGCCGAGCAGTGGCAGGATGAGCTGTACCACCGTTTCCATCTCCCCTTCGAGATCCTGACGAATGACAAGCTGGAGGCCGCGCGCACCGGCAACTGGTTCCTCGAGACCGACCTGGCGATCGCGCGGCTGGACAAGCTCAGCCGGGACGAGACGGTCCAGCAGAAGCTGCAGGCGCCCGACGGCACGTGGGACCTGATCGTCTGCGACGAGGCCCACAAGCTGTCCGCGACCATCTTCGGCGGCGAGATCAAGTACACGAAGCGTTACCGGCTCGGACAGCTCCTTTCCACCCTGACCCGTCACTTCCTCCTGATGACCGCGACCCCGCACAACGGCAAGGAAGAGGATTTCCAGCTCTTCATGGCCTTGCTCGACGGCGACCGGTTCGAGGGGCGGTTCCGCGACGGCGTGCACACGACAGATGTGTCGGACCTGATGCGCCGGATGGATAAGGAGAGCCTGCTCAAGTTCGACGGCACGCCGCTGTTCCCCGAACGCATTGCCTATACCGTGCCGTACAAGCTCTCTTCTGCGGAGGCGCAGCTTTACAAGGATGTGACCGGCTACGTGCGCGAGGAGTTCAACCGCGCGGAGGCGCTGCAGAATGAGAAGCGAACCAACACCATCGGCTTTGCGCTGACGATCCTGCAGCGGCGGCTGGCGTCGTCGCCCGAAGCCATCTACCAGTCGTTGCGCCGGCGTCGCGAGCGCCTGGAGAGCAAGCTGCGCGAGCTCCAGCTATTGCAGCGCGGCAGCCTGGAGGTCTCTCCCGCCGCGCTGGCCCCTGTCCTGGACTCCGACGACGTCGAGGACCTGGAAGAGGCGCCGGACAACGAGGTCGCCGAGGCCGAGGAGGCCATCCTCGACCAGGCGACCGCTGCACGGTCTATCGCCGAGCTGCAGGCAGAGATCGGAACCCTCCAGCGGCTGGAAGGGCTCGCGCTCGCCGTGCGGCGCAGCGGCGCCGACACGAAGTGGCGCGAGCTCGCCAGCCTGCTGGCCGAGATCTTCACCCCCGCCGCGATCGCCAACCGGTTGGCAGAACACCGCGCGACGTACGAATCCGGACAGGATTCACAGGATTTACAGGATGGCGACAGGCTAAATCCGGTGAATCCTGTCAATCCTGTCAATCCTGTCGTTTCTCCCGTTTCCTCTCCCCGTCAGAAGCTGGTGGTGTTCACCGAGCATCGCGACACGCTCAACTACCTCGAGAACCGCATCAGGACATTGCTTGGCCGGCCGGAAGCGGTGGTCGTGATCCATGGCGGGCTGGGCCGCGAGGAACGGATTGCCGCGCAGGAATCCTTCCGGCACGACCCGCAGACCCAGGTGCTCCTGGCCACCGACGCGGCGGGCGAGGGCATCAACCTCCAGCGCGGCCACCTGATGGTCAACTACGACCTGCCGTGGAACCCCAACCGGCTCGAGCAGCGGTTTGGTCGCATCCACCGCATCGGCCAGACCGAGGTCTGCCACCTGTGGAACCTCGTCGCGGACGAGACGCGCGAGGGCGATGTCTATTGCCGGCTGCTCGAGAAGCTGGAGCAGGCGCGCCAGGCGCTGGGCGGCCAGGTCTTCGATGTCCTGGGCAAGCTGCAGTTCGAGGGCAAGCCGCTGCGGGAGCTGCTTATCGAGGCCATCCGCTACGGCGACCAGCCGGAGGTGCGGGCGCGGCTCACGACGGCACTGGAGCACGCGCTCGATCACACGCAGTTGCAGAACCTGCTCGAGGAACGCGCGCTGGCGCACGACGCGATGGACGCGACCCGGGTCTACCGGATTCGCGAGGAGATGGAGCGGGCCGAGGCGCGGCGGCTCCAGCCCCATTACATCGAGGCGTTCTTCCTCGAGGCTTTCAAGCGGCTGGGCGGGACGGCCCGCCAGCGCGAGCCGCGGCGCTACGAGGTGACCCATGTGCCGCCGCCCATCCGGAACCGCGACCGGGTGCTGGGCCTGCGTGAGCCGGTGCTGCCGCGCTACGAGCGGATCGCATTCGAGAAGGAACTGCTCTCCCCGCCGGGCCAGGCGCCGGCCGCGTTCGTCTGCCCTGGCCACCCGCTGCTCGATGCGGTCATCGACCTGACGCTCGAACGGCATCGCGACCTGCTCAAGCGCGGCGCGGTGCTCGTGGACGAGCACGATGCAGGGACCGAACCGCGCGTGCTGTTCTACCTGGAACATGCGCTCCAGGACGCGAGCCTGGCGCGCAGCGGAGACCGGCGGGTCATCTCGCAGCGGGTCCTCTATGTCGAGCTCGACGCGCACGCCGCGCCGCGGCATGTTCACTACGCCCCCTACCTGGACTACCGTCCGCTGCGCGAGGACGAGCCGGGCGTCGAAGCCATCCTGGAGCGGCCCGAGTGCGCGTGGATCAGCCGCGAGCTGGAGGCACAGGCGCAGGGGTATGCGGTCGCGCACGTCGTGCCGGAGCACCTGGCCGAGGTGCGCGATGCGAAGCTGGCGCTGATCCGCAAGACCGAGGCCGCAGTCAAGGACCGGCTTGTCAAGGAGATTTCCTACTGGGATCACCGGGCGGAGCAGCTCAAGCTGCAGGAGCAGGCCGGCAAGCCGAACGCGCGGCTGAACTCGGGCGAGGCGCGCAAGCGGGCGGATGCCCTGCAGGTGCGGCTGGAGCGGCGGCTGGAGGAACTCAAGCTCGAGGCGCGCATCTCGCCGCTGCCGCCGGTGGTGTTGGGCGGGGTGCTCATCGTGCCGGCCGGGCTGCTGGCCGCGCTGTCAGGCCGCCCCGTTCGGCCAACAGCGACCGCCGACACGCAGGCCGCGGCCGCGCACGCCCGCGCGATCGTCATGGCAGTCGAGGCTGGGCTCGGCTTCGAGCCGGTGGATCGGGAGTACGAGCAGCTCGGCTACGACATCGAGAGCCGCGTGCCGGGGACCGGGAAGCTGCGCTTCATCGAGGTCAAGGGCCGCGCCAGCGGCGCCGAGACGCTGAGCGTGACCAAGAACGAGATACTCTACTCGCTCAACAAGCCCGAGGACTACATCCTGGCGATGGTCGAGTTCCTGCCCGACGGCGGCCACCGCGTGCGCTACCTGCGCGAGCCCTTCCGCCGCGAGCCGGACTTCGGGGTCACGAGCGTGAACTACGACTTTGGCGAGCTGCTCGCGCGGGCAGCCGATCCTGGATAAAACAGCGCACCTCTGCGACGCACCTGATGGCGTGTGGTAGAATAAGCACAACGTCCATTCATCTGCGGCCTGGACCCCATTACGCTGCTCGCCAACTACATTTGACGCGAGATGGGGGAAGGTGAGAAGGAACCGATAGCATGAAAGACTCAACTTTTCTGCGACGAGTTGTGCTAAAGAACTACAAAAGCATCGCGGCCTGCGATGTCCAGCTTGGACCATTGACCTTCCTGGTTGGCCCCAACGGCGCCGGCAAGAGCAATTTCCTGGATGCTCTGCGCTTCGTGGCAGATGCGTTACGGACGTCGCTGGACCACGCGCTTCGCGATCGCGGAGGGATCAATGACGTGCGCCGCAGATCGGGTGGCCATCCCACGCATTTTGGGATGCGGCTGGATTTCATCCTGCGAGATGGGGAGCGCGGTCATTATGCTTTTCGTATTGGCTCACAACGAGGCGGAGGGTATGAAGTCCAACAAGAAGAGTGTTTCTTTCGAGATTTGGGCGAACGTCACTTCCGTGTCGAGAATGGTAAGCTTGTCACCAGCAGCATTACGACCGCACCAGCGGTCTCTGCGGATCGGCTGTATCTGGTCAATGTCTCAGGGCTTCCTGAATTCCGTCCTGTATACGACGCGTTCTCCAACATGGGTTTCTATAGCTTGAATCCGGATCGCATCCGTGACCTGCAGTCTCCTGACTCCGGTCGCCTGTTAGCGCGAGACGGCAGTAATCTTGCCAGCGTGTTAGCGCAGTTGGAGGCTGTCAATCCCGCGATCAAGCAACGCATCGAGGAATATCTCGGCAAGATCGTCCCGGGAATACGCCGGGTTGAGCATCGGGTGCTCGGCCCGAAGGAAACGTTGGAGTTCGGACAAGATGTTGCGGGTTCTGAGTTCCCTTGGCGGTTTCTGGCCGCCAACATGTCCGATGGAACATTGCGCGCCCTAGGCATTCTGGTTGCCTTGCTGCAATCAGGAGATGGCAATGGTACCGGCCCCTACGTGCCGTTAGTTGGAATCGAAGAGCCTGAATTGGCTTTGCATCCGGCAGCGGCGGGCGTGTTGATTGACAGCCTGCGTGATGCCAGCCGCAGCACGCAAGTCCTGGTGACTAGCCACAGCCCTGATCTCTTGGACAATCCGCAATTGGATATTGATGCCATCCTGGCCGTGGTCGCCGATGCAGGTACGACGATGATCGGTTCCTTGGATGAGGCTGGGAAGTCGGCTCTGCGCGACCGTTTGTACACAGCGGGCGAGTTATTGCGTCTCAATCAGTTGGCTCCAGACCCTGCTGCCAGAGAGCTAACTGGCCGACAACTCCAACTTTTTGACAAGGGAGAGGCATGATGCGGCTTGCCTGTATCGTCGAGGGGCATGGTGAAGTGCAAGCGGTGCCTATCTTGCTGCGTCGCCTGGTAAACGCCCTTGATTCAACCCTTACAGTCCGTGTCGAGCAACCAATTCGGATCAGCAAGAGCAAGCTCCTTCAGGCTGGAGAGTTGGAGCGGGCTGTTGAACTAGCCGCACGCAAGGCTGGGGACGACGGTGCTATCTTTATCCTGCTGGACAGTGATGACGACTGCCCTGCGCTATTGGGACCCAGCCTGCTCAAGCGGGCACGCGAAGCGCGTGGCAATCTACCTATCTCGGTCGTGTTGGCGAAACATGAGTTCGAGGCATGGTTCTTGGCGGCCGCCGAATCCCTGCGCGGCCGCAGGGGCTTACAAGATGACCTGGAGCCCCCGCCTCAACCCGAAGACGTGCAGGGCGCCAAAGAGTGGTTGACTGAACGTATGGCTGGCAACCAGCACTATGTTGAGACCCTTGATCAACCGGCGCTTGCTGCAGTATTCGACTTGGCGGCTGCGCGCCGCGCCGATTCATTCGACAGATGCTGGCGTGAGCTGAAGCGGCTGGTTACTCAGATCAACGTCCATCCTGCAGATCCCCCCACGCCCAGTCAGTCCTCCGATGAGCAAGTCTAAGCACGTCGAGAACCAGGGAATATGATGACCTATCGCAAAAAACTCATCGAAGTCGCCCTCCCCCTCGATGCCATCAACACCGCGTCCGCGCGGGAGAAATCCATCCGCCACGGCCACCCGTCCACCCTCCACCTCTGGTGGGCGCGGCGGCCGCTCGCCGCAGCGCGCGCCGTCATCTTCAGCCAGATGGTCGACGACCCGTCGGAGTACCTCGACGTCCTGCTGTCGGACCCCGAGAAGCGGCGCAAGGCGGACCGGGTCTATCGGGCGCGCAAGAAGGCGTGGGACGAGCGCCGGGCAGACCTGGAACGGGCACGCGCCGCCGGCCTGGACAAGCTGCCGGAGCCCGGCCCGGAGCCGCAGTTCACCGACGTCCTCGCGGAACAGGAGCGCGACCGGCTGTTCGACATCATCAAGGACCTGGTGCTGTGGGAGAACACGACCGACGAAAAGGTGCTGCAGCGGGCGCGCGATGAGATCTGGCAGAGCTGGCGCCGCGCGTGTGCGCAGAACGCCGACCACCCGCGCGCCAAGGAGCTGTTCGACCGCAACAAGCTGCCCGCGTTCCACGACCCGTTCGCCGGGGGCGGCTCGCTGCCCCTCGAAGCGCAGCGGCTCGGGCTGGAGGCCTACGCCAGCGACCTGAACCCCGTGGCCGTGCTCATCAACAAGGCCATGATCGAGATCCCGCCGAAGTTTGCGGGCTGCGCGCCCGTGAATCCGGAGAGTCGGAAGGGGCTTTTTGGACAGGATTTACAGGATTCACCGGATTCACGAAGAGCTAACGATAATCCTGTCAATCCTGTGAATCCTGTCAGTGCGGTTCACTCCGGTTTGTGGAAGGGTGCGCAGGGGCTGGCAGAGGACGTGCGCTATTACGGGAAGTGGATGCGTGATGAGGCGGAGAAGCGCATCGGGTACCTCTATCCCAAGATCGACATAACGGCGGACATGGCTCGTGAGCGGCCCGACCTCAAGCCGTACGTGGGACGGAAGCTGACGGTCATCGCCTGGCTCTGGGCGCGGACGGTCAAGAGCCCCAACCCGGCGTTCAGCGACGTGGACGTGCCGCTGGCATCGACGTTCATGCTGTCCACGAAGCCGGGCAAGGAAGCGTATGTCGAGCCGGCGATCGAAAATAGGAAGCAGGAAATAGAAAATGGCGCGACTGGCCCTGCGCCTACTTCCTATTTGCTACCTTCTGCTTCCTACCGCTTCACCGTGAAGGTGGGGAAGCCGAAGGACCCTGAGGCGGCAAAGAACGGGACCTCTGCCGGCAAGCGCGCCGCCTTCAAGTGCTTGATGTCGGGAACTCCTGTCACCTATGACTACATCCGTGCTGAAGGCCAGGCCGGAAGAATGGGCGCGCGCCTGATGGCTATCGTGGCCGAAGGCGATCGCGGAAGGGTGTACCTGCCAGCAACAAAGGCTATGGAGAATCTAGCTCGCGAGGTGCAGCCGAACTGGAAGCCCGATGTTACCCTTGAGGGCAAATGCCGCGTCAACGTGTCTAATTACGGTCTGGACACCTACGGGGACCTTTTCACCCCGCGCCAGCTCGTCGCGTTGACGACCTTCTCCGACCTGGTGGGCGAGGCGCGGGAGCGCGTCAGGCAGGACGCGGTCGCAGCCGGCATGGCAGATGACGGGCAGGGGTTGGACGCCGGGGGGCGCGGTGCGGCCGCTTATGCGGATGCGGTCGCGGTGTATTTAGGCTTGACGATTGACAAGGCTACGGATTACAACAGCTCGCTCGTTCTGTGGAGCCCAACACGAGACCAAGTGAAGACTACGTTCTCGTCAGGCGCTCCCAATGGCATGGGATTTCGCGGAAACAAACGTATTCGCATCTGCGGCTGGCGACATAACTTATTCGAACTGGACAGGTCAAAGTCGAAACGCTTGCGCAGTTGGGCATGGCTGTGAGGTACACGTACGCAAACCGGCTCGACGCCCAAACTCTCTCTTTCGGCAAATGTGGTTTCGACCGACCCCCTTACTACGACAATATCGGCTACGCCGACCTCTCCGACTTCTTCTATGTCTGGTTGCGACGCGCATTAGGCAGCCGGTTTTCCCCGATCTCTTCCAACGCTGGCAACTCCCAAGGCCGAGGAACTGAGTTGCAACGCCCTTATCGGCACGGCAGCAAGCAGAAGGCTGAGGCCTTTTTTTGGCGGCATGACCAGGCCATGCATCGGCTCGCCGAGCAATCGCATCCTGGCTTTCCCGTTACCATCTATTATGCCTTTAAGCAGTCCGAGAACGATGATTCTGAGGGCACTGCAAGCACCGGTTGGGACACCTTCTTGGCAGCAGTGATCCGAGCCGGATTTACGGTTACCGGTACATGGCCGATCCGTACCGAACGTGGCGTTCGCTCCATCGGCATCGGCACCAACGCGCTCGCCTCCAGCATCGTTCTCGTCTGCCGCAAGCGCGACCCCAACGCCCCGGCGGCCACGCGCCGCGAGTTCGTCGCCGCGCTCAAGGCCGAGCTGCCCGTCGCGCTGGCCCACCTCCAGCGCGGCAACATCGCGCCGGTGGACCTGGCCCAGGCCGCCATCGGCCCGGGCATGGCCGTCTACACCCGCTATTCGAAGGTGCTCGACGCAGCCGGCAAGCCGCTGACCGTGCGCGAGGCGCTGGCGCTGATCAACCAAACGCTCGACGAGGCGCTGGCCGAGCAGGAGGGCGACTTCGATGCGGACAGCCGGTGGGCGCTGGCGTGGTTCGAGCAGAACGGGTTCAGCGCGGGCGAGTACGGCGTGGCGGAGACGCTGTCCAAGGCCAAGAACACGAGCGTCGGCGGCATGGTCGACGCGGGGATCGTGGCCGCGAGCCACGGCAAGGTGCGGCTGCTGCGGCCGAACGAGCTGCCCGCCGGCTGGGATCCCGCGAAGGACCGGCGGCTGACCGCGTGGGAGGCCGTGCATCACCTGGTCCGGGTGCTGGAGGCGGGCGGTGAGCCTGCCGCGGCCGCGCTCGCCGGCCAGTTAGGCACGCAGGCCGAGACCGCCCGCGAGCTGGCGTACCGGCTGTACACGGTGTGCGAGCGCAAGAAGCGCGCCGCCGAGGCGCTGTCGTACAACGGCCTGGTGCAGAGCTGGCCGGAGGTCACCCGGCTGGCGCGCCAGGGCGCGCGACCGCGGGTGGAGCAGGAGACGTTGTTTGGACAGGATGAACAGGATTGACAGGATTAGACTTCACCAATCTTGTTCATCCTGTCAATCCTGTCAAAGAGCAGTCGGTAATCCTGTTCATCCTGTCAATCCTGTCCAAAAGGCTCTTCGCCTGCCCCAGTGCTAAGGAGCAAACATGGCAATCACCAACTACGACCGCGTCGGCAAGGCGCTGGACCTCCTGAAAGACGGGCTGCGCCCCTTCGTCGAGCGCGAGCTGGAGAACCGCCACGGCCGCTACTGGGTGACGACTGTCACCGCGAGCTGGCCCAATGACCTGTCCTGGCGCGACGGCGAAGACCTGCCGCAGATGGACGCGGCCGTCCTGCTGCGCATGATGTGGGACCAGTGGAACGTCGTCTTCCGGGATACCCTGGGCCACGCCGAACGGAGTCTGGTCAGCGAGCTGCGCGAGGTGCGCAATAAGTGGGCCCACCAGGAGACCTTCACCACCGACGACGCATACCGGGCGCTTGACTCGGCCGGCCGGCTGCTCACCGCCATTTCTGCGACCCAGGCGGACGAAATCGAGCGGATGAAGATGGAGCTGCTGCGCCTGCGGTTCGATGAGCAGGTGCGCAGCGAGAAGCGCCGGAGTGTGGGCACGGCCATCGAGAGCGCCGCGACGGGCGGGCTGAAGCCGTGGCGCGAGATCGTGACGCCCCATCGCGATGTGGCGAGCGGGCGCTACCAGCAGGCCGAGTTTGCGGCTGATCTGTGGCAGGTGCACCTCGGCGAAGGGACGGACGAATATCGGGACCCGGGCGAGTTCTACCGCCGCACCTACCTGACCGAGAGCCTGCGCCGGATGCTGGTCGGCGCGGTGCGCCGGCTCGCGGGCAGGGGCGGCGACCCGGTCGTGCAGCTCCAGACGAACTTCGGCGGCGGCAAGACGCACTCCATGCTGGCGCTCTATCACCTCTTCTCCGGCGTCGCGCCCCGTGAGCTGGCCGGGGTCGAGCCGGTCATGCAGGAGGCCGGTGCGAGCACCCTGCCTGCGGTGCGCCGGGTCGTGCTGGTGGGCAATAAGATTTCGCCCGGCAATCCCCAGGTCAAGCGTGACGGCACGGTGGTGCGGACGCTGTGGGGCGAGCTGGCGTGGCAGCTCGGCGGCCGCGCAGCGTATGAGCGCGTGGCCGCGGATGATGAGCGCGCGACCAGCCCGGGCGACGTGCTGCGCGAGCTGTTCGTGCAGTACGGGCCGTGCCTCGTCCTGATCGACGAGTGGGTGGCCTACGCGCGCCAGCTCCACGAGCAGAGCGACCTACCCGGCGGCAGCTTCGAGACGCAGTTCACCTTCGCCCAGGTGCTGACTGAGTCGGCCAAGCTGGCCCAGAACTGCCTGCTGGTCATCAGCCTGCCCGCGTCGGATACGACGGGCTCCCCGCATACCCAGGCGGACGACTCGGAGGTGGGCGGCCAGCGCGGCCGGGAGGCGCTCGACCGGCTGCGCAACGTGGTCGGCCGCGTGGAATCCTCGTGGCGGCCGGCCAGCGCGGAAGAAGGCTTCGAGATCGTCCGGCGGCGGCTGTTCGAGCCGCTGACCGACCAGGCGCAGTACCGGGACCGGGACGTGGTCGCGCGCGCGTTCGCCGACCTGTACCGGACGCAGCAGCAGGAGTTCCCACCGGAGTGCCGCGATGCGGATTACGAGAAGCGCATCCGCGCGGCGTATCCCATCCACCCCGAAATTTTCGACCGGCTGTACACGGACTGGTCGACGCTGGTCAAGTTCCAGCGGACGCGCGGGGTCCTGCGGCTGATGGCCGCAGTAATCCACAGCCTCTGGGAGAAGGGCGACCGCAACCCGTTGATCCTGCCGTGCAACATCGCGATCGACGACCCGCGCGTGCAGTTCGAGCTGACGCGCTATCTGTCTGACAACTGGGTGCCGGTGATCGAGAAGGATGTGGACGGGCCGAGCTCGCTGCCGCTGCAGATGGATGCCGACCTGCCCGGCACGCTGGGCAAGTATGCGGCGAGCCGCCGCGTCGCGCGGACCATCTACCTCGGCTCCGCGCCCACCGCGCAGGCCGCGCACCGGGGCGTCGAGGACCGCCGCGTCAAGCTGGGCTGCGTGATGCCCGGGGAGTCGCCTGCGGTGTTCGGCGACGCGCTCCGGCGGCTCGCAGGCGCCGCGACCTACCTGTACCAGGACGGCACGCGCTACTGGTATTCCACCCAGCCGACGGTCACCAAGCTGGCCGAGGACCGCGCCGAACAGCTCAAGCGCGAGCCCGACAAGGTCGTGCACGAGCTGGAAGGGCGGCTACGCCGGGATCTCGAGCGCAAGGGCGATTTCCTGCGCATCCACCCCATGCCGCACAGCGGGCAGGATGTGCCCGACGATATGGACGCGCGGCTCGTCGTGCTCAGCACGGAGTATCCGTACAGTAAGGAGGAAGGCAACCGCGCGGTGGTCGCGGCCAGGCAGATCCTCGAAACCCGGGGCAACACCCCGCGGCTCTACCGCAATACCCTCGTTTTCCTTGCCGCCGACAAGACGCGACTGCAGGACCTCGACGAGGCCACGCGCAAGTATCTCGCCTGGGATTCCATCCTGGGCGAGAAGGTGCAGCTCGACCTGGCGCCGCTCCAGGTGAAACAGGCGGAGACGCAGCGTGCCGCGGCGGACAGCACGGTCACCGCCCGGCTGCCGGAGACGTACCAGTGGCTGCTCGTGCCCGGGCAGGACACGCCGCAGGCGCCCGTGACCTGGCAGGCCTTGCGCCTGACCGGTTCAGATGCGCTGGCCGTGCGCGCGAGCAAGAAGCTGAGGAACGATGACCTGCTGGCCGGCACGCTCGCGGGCACCATGCTCCGTATGTGGATGGACAAGGTCCCGCTCTGGCGCGGGGACCACGTATCGGTACGGCAGTTGGCCGAAGACTTTGCGCGCTACGCCTACCTGCCCCGGCTGAAGGAACCCTCTGTCCTGGCCGACGCGGTGCGCGGCGGGCTGGCGCTGTTGACCTGGGAGCAGGAGACGTTCGCGTGGGCCGACAGTTGGGATGAGACCACGGGGCGGTACCGTGGCTTGCAGGGCGGGCAGCACGTCACGGTAGATGCGCTGTCCCCGGGATTGCTGGTGAAACCGGACGTCGCTGGTCGCCAACTGGAGGCCGACCGCAAGGCGCTGGAGGCGGCGCGTGCCCCCGTCGGTCCGGAGCCGCAGGCTGCCGTCGCGGGAGGCACGACGGACGCGCCTGCGCAGGCCGGCGAGCCGGGCGTCGATGCGCCGTCCCCGAGGGAACTCGAACCCCTGCACCGACAGCCGAGGCGCTACCATGGCACCGTGACCCTGGACCCCACGCGCGTGGGACGCGATGCGAGCCGCATCGCCGACGAAGTGATCAGTCACCTGGTTGCCCTGATGGGAGCCAATGTGACGGTGACGTTGGAGATCGAAGCCGAGATACCGGCCGGCGCGCCGGATCACGTGGTGCGGACGGTAACCGAGAACGGCCGCACGCTGCGCTTCACCGGCCAGGCGTTCGAGCGGGAGTAGCACAGCCGCCTGCACCGCAGGCATCATCTCTGCGCCTCAAGGTCAACATGTGGAGGTCCTGCTATGATGTATTTGAGCCACAATGCCGTGGTGGCATTTCTCCTCCTGACGTTGTTCGCACCTCTGCTGCAACCGGTCCTGCCGGCCGTTCAGTCAAACCGGGCCACTCTCGCGCAATCACCGTCATGGATCGACGATCCACCGCCTGGCGCCCCGGAGACGGAGCTGTCTGGTGGGGCCGATGGCGACATGGACGCCGCATCTCAGACAGGGCCCCTGTTTCCGGGATTATTCGAGGATACGTGGACGCCTTCGGCCGTGACCGTGGGCGCTGATGGCTCTCTTCATTTCGTGGCGGAGGTCTTTGTCGATGGTCCGCCCGAAGTGTATTACGTGAGAGCGAAGGATGACGTGGTCCTCGAAGTCGAAAATCTATCCCAAAACACCAGTTCCTCCATGCATCCTGCTCTCCACGTATCAGATACGGCCATTCACGTCGTGTGGCAGGACGACGTGTCAGGCTCCGACCAGATCTATCACCGGTGGCGCTCAGATGGACGCTGGGTTCAGGCTGAACAAGTCTCCAACGCGCCCGGAGGCGCGCATGCGCCGGGGCTGTTGGCTGAACAGGGCGGTCAGGTGGGCGTGGAGTGGGTTGAATTCCTCGAAGACCGGACCGACCGGTATCGCTGCACCTGGACGGCTTCCGGCTGCATCGGGTCGGCCAGGGTCGCATCGATAGAGCAGGCGCCGCCGCCGCTCTCCTCCCAGTCGGCTCAAGCCCTGCGACTGCTGGCTTTCTTACGGGATGGCGAAATCTGGACGGTGCGGGAGGATGGATCGGGGCTGCGACGCGTCACCAACTCGGGCGGGCGAATCTATGCCTTTGCGTGGTCTCCTGATGGACAGCAATTTGCCTATACCTATTTGACTGACGAATACAACGTATTGTGCGACATCTATCTCATCGGCGTAGCGGGCACCGGGCAGCGCAGGTTGACCACAAACATCGGGGCTTCCCGTTGGGTCATCGACTGGCGAGGTGACAGGATAGCCTTCTTGCGTGAGATGGCGACCTATCCATACGTCAGGATCGCAACGGTGACAACTGGCGGTACTTTCGCATACGTATCGGGCGATATCGAGAACTATGGGGTGGGCTTTGACCTCTTTTCTCATCCGCGCCTGCGCTGGTCGCCAAATGGACAATGGATCGCTTTGAGCCATGGTATGGCGAACGTTGTTGTGGCGCCGGGAGCTGTGCAGCGTGCCATCGATCTATGGTTTCAGCCCGACTGGAGCAGCGACTCGACCCACTTAATCTACGCTGATGGTAGGATCAGGAAGTACTATCCTTCCAGCGGAGGCACGTCCCTGTTGGCGAACCTGGACTCTGACTTTCCCACCTATTCGCCTGATAATCGGTACATCACCTATGGCATACCTTACCTGCGGCGCATGAACAGCAACAACACAGGGCATGTCACTCTCACATCGGACAGCGCGGCGTTCATGAGCTGGTCGTCCTTGGGCGACAAGATCGCCTACTCGCGCTGGTATGATAACGGCAGCCCCTGGCCCGATATCTACGGCGTTTACGTGGTCGGGTACGATGGGAGTGGACGGCGCCAGGTGAGCAGTGGCTATGATGAACAGCCCCGGTGGCAGCCGGCGCCGATCGCGTTCTCGGTCGCTGGCCAGGTCAAAGATACTAACGGGGCAGGCATTCCCGGTGTCACAATCTCAGCCGGGGGTAGCTATGTGACTACGACCGATGTCAACGGCCACTATACCTTGTCAGGGGTGGCTGCGGGAGCCTACACGATCACGCCGTCAAGGAGCGGCCATGCGTTCTGCCCGGGTAATCTAAAGGTCACTGTATCAGCAGATCTTTCTGGTCAGGATTTCACGGGATTCGGGGCAAGTGCGACTTTGGGCTTCTGCCCGAATCCAGAGGGCTACAAGTTTTCTAATTCAGATAGTGGTTGGGGAAGCTTTCCGATCTCTGCCTACGATTATCGACGAATCGACCTCATCACCATGTTCGGGCAGGACAAGGTTTGTGTAATGACCGGAGATATCTGCTGGATCAAACCACAAGCCAACTTATGGCACGTACAAGCCAGTCTCAGTATGAATGCTGGGCATTGCGATGGTATGGCGTCCACCAGCCTGCGTTTTTTCAAGGGTCTCGATGTACCAGCGCAGTTCAACTTGACTGCACACACGCCACATGAACTCGCCCTGAGCGATGCTCGGCGCCATATTGCATACTACTTCGTAGAGCAGTTGACCGAACCTGTTAAGGCTTACAAGGAGCAGATACGGCAGAATCCGCCGTCCGTGATCCTTGATCTACTGCGGACGGCTATCCAGGGTGGGGCTTCGGACCCAGCTACGTTGTTCCTGCGGGAAGAGGGTAAGGGAGGACACGTTGTTACACCATTTGCTATCGAAGATCGGGGCAGCAGTGTGTCCTGGGTGCGCGTCTACGACAACAACCATCCGGACGACCTCACTCGCTATGTGATCATTGACACCGCGAAACAGACATGGAGCTATGACCTCGGGTCGATGACCTGGTCGGGTGATGCAAATACACAGTCTCTTGGAATCGTCCCAATTTCTCAATACGCTGCACAGCCTGTCTGTCCCTGGTGTGATGGCTCCCTCCAGATGGCTGCACCCGACAACCTATCGATGCAGGAAGTCTGGCTGAGCGGCCCGGGACACGTGCTGATTGCGGATGCTCAAGGACGCCGGCTGGGTTACAACGGGGCGCAATTCATTGACGAAATGCCACAAGCGTACGGCAGTTTCATCGACGGCGGTCTGGGAGTAGAGCAGGAACCGATCTATCAGCTACCTGTGAACGACGGCTATACCATTCTTCTTCAGGGAGAAACCATTGCCCGGCCAGGTGAAGTGACCCTGAGTCAGTTTGGGCCGGGCTACGCAGCTCAGGTAGACGGCATTCTGCTGCGACCATCGACCCAGGATCGGGTTACGATTGCAGCAGACGGTACAGCCGTGACATACCAACCCAGTGCAACTGGAAGCCCTACCTTCTCGCTGGCGCTGGATGATGGAAGCGTCAGCTATGAACTGGAGATTGTCAGAGCAGAGATCGATGCCGGCAGGCGTGTGACCGTATCGGCACAGACTGCGTCCGGCCTCTTGTCTTACAGCAACGCCATGGCGAGCGGTGGCGAATATGACCTATCGGTCCTGCGAGCTTCGCCAACGGGGGTAGAGTGGTTCGTCCATGATAACCTTCGGGTTGGCGCAGGTGACACGCATTTTGTCGCTTATCGTGGGTGGGATGGAGAAGGAGCAATGACATTGTACGTTGATCGCGGAAGTGATGGCTTCTTCGATGATGCCATTTCGCTGGAGAATCAGCTGCGGAAGACGTATTTGCCATTTGTCTTTCGTAAATGATCGTTGCAAGATTCTGGCCCACCACCAGAAGGTCATACATGACACACCGTCAGCCCATCAACACCTGGTGGTCGGCTTTGACTATGCTGTCCGAGGACCGTTGGTCGGGTACCTTCGCGCTTCATCCCGCGCACCCCTTCCCATATCGGTTCCGGAAAAACACGCGATATCGAGCATTGACAACGGCATATACCTGTACTATAAGTAGGTTAGTTCATGGCGCCGCTCGCAGGCGCGGCCACTGCCTGAAAGTGTTGCAACGCTGCAAATTGCAGCGCCTGGGCAGGCAACCAGCCGACTCCCGCGGCGACAGACACCGTCGCGGTGCGTCTCCGTGAACTCCTGAAGGACGTTCGCGATGAGCGATTACAACGAGTTCGTGCGCAGTGCAGCCGGGGTATTCTCCGAGCTGTATCCCACCCCGCAAGCTACCCGGCGGCTGTTGGACAGCGCCGGTATCGACACCGCGCAGGTTAACTTGTCCGATCCGGCGCTCCATCGCTGGCTCGAGATCCTGAAACAGGCTGTGGCCGCGGGCAAGGTGGATGCGCTCCTGGCGGCCGCCCGGCGGGACTACCCCGCCCACGCGGGGCTCCGTGCCCTGTCCGAACGCCGCGCCACCGATTACCCCCCGCCCTCACCTTCGTGGGCAACGCGGAATGCCCCTTTTAAGAATCGCCCGAAGCCGCCGTCTTACCTGCCGCCCGTATCCTCCCCGTCTATGCCCACCCCCGCCCGGCCTTCCTCTGCACTAGCCCCATCCGACGCGCGGGCCCAGCTCCGGCTCGACGTGGGCGTGCCCGAGAAGGTGGTCGCAGGCCGCTCGTTCGACCTGGCGGTGTCGATCCGTAACCCCGGCTCCCCCGTCCTGTTCGACGCGGACCTGAGCCGCACGGGCAGCGCGCCGTTCTGGGTGCGCGCCCGGCGGACGCGGCCGTGGGTCCGGCTGCGCATTGACGTCAGCGCGCCCGAATGCGACATCGCCGACGACGAAAGCGCGACCTTCACGCTCTGGTTCGGCCAGGACTCGCCCGTCTTCCTCTGGCATCTGACCCCGCGGCAGCCCGGCGAGATCAGCATCATCGTCAAGGTCTTCGAGGTCAAGGATTGGCTCGGCAGCGCGCGTGTTCACACGCAGGCCCTCGCCAAGCAGCCCTCCGGTGCGGTCAGGATGGTTGTCTCCGCCCTGCCCCTCGCCTCCCCGGACCTGACGCTGGCGAAGGCGCTCTTGCGCTGTCCGTCCGTGCAAAACCGGCAGAGTCGGAATGTCATCGTCGCCAGTCTGCCTGAACCGGTCCGCTTTGCACTCAGCCGGAGCGATCAGCAGCTGCTGGATGTGCAGAATATCATCGAGGCCTCGCTTAACTACGAGGGTGGATTGAATGCCCTCATCGCCGCCGTGCGTTCCTTCGAAGGCGATTCGCTGCCCATGCGTGCTGTAGACCAGGTTCTCAAGCAAACCCTCCACAACGCCTGACCGCCCGCCGCAACTTTCAACCTTACAACCTTCAACGCCTAATCTTCCATCTTCCATCTTCAATCGTCTCTGTCTTGCCGTCTCGCACGCCTTGCTGTATCATAGGCCACAAGCCACTACACCTCCGGCCCCTGCACGCCCACGGCCGGCAGTCATGGTAAACATCATCCCCAATTCAAAGAAGAAGTAGGATGCCCTGCGTGACGCCGCGCGAGGCCCTGGCTACGGCCTCTGCGCCGCTGGTGCGTTGCTGAGGTGCCCACGTTTGGTCGATCATCCGCGCTCATTGCTGGAACGCTATGCGCCAAGGAGTAAAAACCCATGGATTGGACCAGGTTCAATCTGCCTCCCGAGATTGCCGATATCCTGACACATTGCCCCAGGGTGGTGGTTGCCAGTTCAGTTGACGAATTGGCGGAGCTGGCGTGCGGCGCCAAACGCGCAGACGCCCGCTACGAAGTCGCGTATGATATCCCGGGCAAGGGCCGCATGGCGGATGCCACTGTGGCACGCGTGCGCAACGGCATTGTGGCTAACTATGACGAACCCTACATGCGGCGCAGAGACCCGGACTGTATGGTCATCGGTGACGACCTGCCGACCGATAAGGAGACGTTCGTACACCGGTTCGGATATCCCTTTGCGTCACTGCGCACGGAGGTCTTCGACTGGCTGAAGACCCAGGAGCTACTGGTCTTTGGGTTCTCAGCCGGCCAGGCCGATATGGGCATAGACGCCGTGGTGCTGGCTCCCGCCAACGCGGGGTTCTTTGCCCTGGGGTTGGCCATGCTGCAGGGCATCATTCGCTATGATGAGCTCCCTGACGACTATGCACCGCAGGCCGTGGTCTTTGTCGCGCCGCCATTCCGCCACACACACTTTGATGGGAAACAGGTGGTGGTCCACTATCGCCGCCCGAGCCTGCACGAGATGTTCTCCTTCAATCTCTATCCTGGGCCGAGTGCGAAGAAAGGGGTCTACGGCATCCTGATCGCCCTGGGTGAACGCGAGGGTTGGGTGGCCGCGCACTGTTCCACAGTACAGGTCGTAACCCCCTACGATAATACCGTAACCATCATGCACGAGGGCGCGAGCGGAGGCGGCAAGAGCGAGATGCTCGAGCAGGCCCATCGCGAACCGGATGGCCGCCTGCTACTGGGCGAAAACCTGCTCACCGGCGAAAAACGCTATCTGGAGATCCCCCGCAGTTGCGCCCTCCATCCCGTCACGGACGATATTGCGCTCTGCCTGTCAGGCCAACCAGGAACTAATGGTAAGCTGCAGGTGCGGGATGCCGAGGACGGCTGGTTTGTGCGCGTCAACCACATTACCCACTATGGGACGGATGTGCAACTGGAGAAGCTCACGGCGCAGCCAGACGCGCCGCTCCTGTTTCTCAACATCGATACGGTGCCCGGGGGAAGAGCCCTCATCTGGGAACACATCGAAGACGCGCCGGGCAAGCGGTGCCCTAATCCGCGCGTGATCATACCCCGTATCAGCTATCCCGGGGTCATTCACGGTTCGGTGCCGGTAGACATTCGCAGCCTCGGCGTACGAACACCGCCCTGTACGAGGGAGTACCCCACGTACGGCATCCTGGGGCTCTTTCACGTATTGCCGCCGGCCCTGGCCTGGCTGTGGCGCCTGGTGCCGCCGCGCGGGCATGACAACCCAAGCATTGTCGCCGACGCCCGGATGGAGACGGAAGGGGTCGGTTCCTATTGGCCGTTCGCGACCGGTCGCCGGGTGACCCAGGCCAACCTGTTGCTCGATCAATTTGTGGCCTATCCCCGCACGCGTCACATCTTGTGCCCCAATCAGCACGTAGGAGTCTGGCGCACGGGCTTCATGCCCCAATGGATTGCTCGTGAATACCTGGCTCGGCGCGGCAGTGCCAAGTTCAGGCCCGATCAACTCGTGCCGGCGCGCTGCTCGCTCCTGGGCCAGACCCCCCACCAACTGCATGTCGAAGGACGCATGATCCCTCAGTATCTGCTGCAGGTCGATCTACAGCCCGAAGTGGGTGAAACCGCCTACGATTGCGGCGCCGAAATCCTGTACGACTACTTCCACACCCACCTGGGCGATTATCGCCAGACGGACCTGGCGCCGTTGGGCCGGCAAATCATCGAATGCTGCTTCGATCGTGGAACGGTAGCCGACTATCAGGCCCTGATTCCGGGCGAGTAGCCGCTGGCAGCAGGCGCGGTTGCGCGGCGACGGGGAAATGTTGGACGAGTTGGACTCGGTCGGCATTTCCCCCCGTCTGACGGCGTGCCGCGACGTTCAACCAGTCATCTGCAATCTTCAATCGTGGGTGCGTTTCACGTTGGGGGCGCGGCCATCGCGGATAAACGAATGCGCTGGCGCGCCACGAATACGCGAATCGTGGGCGCCGCGGCGGGATATTCGTGTATCCGTGCCCAGCGCCGCAGCGCCATTCGCGTATGCGCGATGGCCGCGTTCGCCCCCAGTATAAAACGCGCCCTTCAATCGTTGCTGTCTTGCCGTCTCGCACACCTTGCTGTATCATAGAGCCACAATGGCTGTGGCCGGACTACGCTCACGGTCACAGCTATCGGCGATGTCATCCCCAATTCAAAGGAGAAGTAGGATGTCCCGCAGACACACGACTTGGTCGCTGTTCGCCCTGTTTGCCGTGCTGACCATGCTGGTTAGCGCATGTGTCGCACCGGCAGCCCCCACCCAAGCGCCGGCTGAACAAGCCGCACCTGCACAGGAAGCTGCACCTGCGGAGGAAGCGGCCCCCGCCGAGGAAGCGGCGCCTGCTGAGGCGGCCGCGCCGGCCGGCGAAGTCACCACCATCACCTTCTGGCACGCGATGAGCGGCAGCCGCGAGAAGGTCATCAACGAGCTGGCCGAGTCCTTCAACGCGCTGCACCCCGACATGAAGGTCGAGCCGCAGCTCATCGGCAGCTACGCCGAGACCCTCACCAAGGCTCTCGCTGCGTACAAGACCGGCAGCCCGCCCACCATCGTGCAGGTCTACGAGGTCGGCACCCGCACCATGCTTGACTCCGATGCCGTCATCCCCGTCTACACGCTCGACCAGGGCGAGGTGAAGTGGGATGAGGTCGTCCAGCCCATCATGAAGTACTACTCGGTCGAGGGCAAGCTCTCCTGCATGCCGTTCAACAGCTCGACCGCCATGCTCTACTACAACAAGGATATGTTCGAGGCCGCGGGGCTCGACCCCGAGGTGCCCCCGGCTTCCTGGGCGCAGGTCGAGGAATACAGCAAGAAGATCATGGACGCGGGCGTCGCGCAGGGCGGGTTCTCCATGGGCTGGCCTGCGTGGATCTTCGAGCAGGAGTTCGCCCTGCACGACCAGCTCTACGCAGACAACGATAACGGCCGGGCCGCGCTCGCCACCAAGGTCCTGTTCAACAGCGACTTCGGCATTGCGCTCCTGACTGAGTGGCAGCGCATGGCGAAGGAAGGCGTGCTCATCTACGGCGGTCGCGAGTACAGCGCCAACGATCCTTTCCTGGCCGGCCAGTTTGCCATGCTCTTCCAGAGCACCTCCAGCTTGGGCGGCATCATCAAGGCTGCCGGCTTCAAGGTCGGCACGGCCTACCTGCCGCGCCTGGACGGGTTCGACGGCGTCGGCAACAGCGTCATCGGCGGCGGCTGCAACTGGATCATGAAGGGTGCAACCGACGCCCAGCAGAAGGTCGCCTGGGAGTTCCTGAAGTACACCTTCGACCCTGAGCAGTCCGTTAAGTGGCACAAGGAGACCGGCTATTTCCCCACCAGCCTGACCGCATACGACATGCTGAAGGAAGAAGGCTGGTTCGAGACCGAGCCGAATCACGCAACTGCATTCAACCAGATCCTCAGCGGCAAGGATACCCCGGCAGCTACCGGCGTCATCCTGGGTGACTTCGTCCAGATTCGCGACATCACCGGCGCGGCCATCGAAGAGGCTGTGGTCAACTTCGTTGACCCGAAGGAAGCCCTGACCAAGGCGGAGACCGAATCAAACCAGGTGCTCGGCGACTACGCCCAGATGCACCCGCAACAATAGCCTGACATGGACCGCACTCTGAGTGGAGGGCAGCGGAAGGGCTGGTGCCTCTTCCGTTGTTCGACGCCTTCCACTCAGAGTGCTTGTGTAGCTGGTCATCCACGCGACGAAGCATCCTGAGCGGGTGGACGGCTCAGGGTGGTTGACGATGAGCGGCTAGTCGAAGGATGCCACGCCGAGGGCCGCCCCCTGCGACTGCGCAGCGCCGATGCGCTGCTCCGCTCAGGGTGCATTGCTGTCCAAATTGTGCTGTACCCTGCTACTGGACTCATATGCAAACACGCTTTCCCAACCGCATCCTGCCCTACCTGCTGCTGGCGCCGAGCGTCCTCGTCGTCCTCGTCTTCTTCGTGATTCCCGCGGCCCAGAGCATCCAGCTCAGCCTGTACCGCGTGAGCGCGCTGGGCGACCGCCGGATCTTCGTCGGCCTGCAGAACTTTACCCGGCTCTTCGCTGATGCCGACTACCTGAACTCGATCGTCGTGACGGGTAAGTTCTCGGTGATCGTCGTGTTCGCCGGGCTGGCAGTGAGCCTCCTGGTCGCGGTGGTGGCCAATCAGCGGCTGCGCGGATTCGCGTTCTATCGCACGCTGCTCATCTGGCCCTACGCGCTCTCGCCGTCCATCGCCGGCCTGATCTGGGCCCTCATGCTGGAGCCCAGCTTCGGCCTGGCCAGCCACCTGCTGCGCAGCCTGACCGGCATCGGCTTCAACTTCCGTACCTCCGCCGACCACGCGCTGATCTTCATCGCGGTCGCCGCGACGTGGAAGATGCTGGGCTACAACATCATCTTCTTCCTCGCCGGGCTGCGGGGCCTGCCCACCGAGCTGCTGGAGGCCGCAGAGGTGGATGGCGCGAGCTCGTGGCGCCGCTTCTGGCGCATTGCCTTCCCGCTGCTCTCGCCCACGACCTTCTTCCTATTTGTGATGAACACGCTGTACGCTTTCTTCGAGGGGTTCGGCCTCGTACATATCACGACGTCGGGCGGGCCGGGCCGCGCGACCGACCTGCTGGTGTTCAAACTCTACCGCGACGGGTTTATCGGGCTGAACACGGGCTACGCCTCCGCCCAGTCGGTGCTGCTGTTGATTATGGTCGCGGTGCTGACCACACTACAGTTCCGCTATGCGGGCAGCAAGGTGTTCTACCAATGAGCAGCCCAGCCATCACTCGCAGCGCGCAGCTCCCGTCCGGCAGCCACCACCCGTCGCGGTGGTCGTGGGATGCCATCCGCAAGCGCATCTTGTCGCCGGGCGTCTCGCACGCGGTGATGATTATCGCCGTGCTGCTGACCATGTTCCCGATGCTGTATGCGGTCCTGCTCGCCACCCAGGTGCCTGCGCAGTACTACCAGTTCCCGCCCCGCTTCCTGCCCGGCAGCTCCCTGGCAGATAACAGCCGCTATGTCTGGGACGTCATCAACATGGACCGGCTGCTGCTCAACACCACGATTATCTCGGTTGGGGTTGCGGTTGGGAAGATTATCCTGAGCATCCTGGCCGGCTTTGCCTTCGTCTACTTCCAGTTCCCGGGGCGGGGCGCCGTCTTCATCCTGATTCTGCTGACCCACATGCTGCCCGTGCCCGTGCGCATCGTGCCCACGTTCGAACTGCTGGACCAGATGGGCTGGGTCGACACCTACGCCGGGCTGACCATCCCGTTCCTCGCCAGCGCGACCGGCACGCTGCTCTTCCGGCAGCTCTACCAGACCATTCCGCCGAGCCTGGCCGATGCCGCGCGCATCGACGGTGCGGGCCCGTTGCACTTCCTCTGGTCGATCGTCATCCCGCTTTCGCGCACCAATATTGCGGCCCTCTTCCTGGTCGAGTTCATCTACATGTGGAACCAGTACCTGTGGCCGCTCATCATCGCCAACTCCGACGCCACCCGCGTCGTGCAGATTGGCCTGAAGGCGCTTGTGGCGACTGACGCGGCGGTCGAATGGCACTACGTCATGGCCGGCACGGTCATTTCCGTCCTTCCGCCGCTGGTCGTGCTGGTCCTTCTGCAGCACAGCCTCCTGGAGGGGATGTCCCTGTACGAGGAGAAGTCCTGAGGCGGGGAGGACAAAGGAGTCGATCTCGCCATGCGCCTCATCGCCGTCCACCGCATCTGGGACCGCGCGCCCCACAATGCCTTCACGGACCTGGTGCGCCATCAGGGCCGCTGGTTCTGCGCGTTCCGGGAGGGTGCGGCCCACGTCTCGCCGGACGGTGCGCTCCGGGTTCTTACGTCGGTTGACGCTACGACGTGGGAGCCGGCCGCGCTGCTCGCCTCCGCTGATGCCGACCTGCGCGATGCGAAGCTGAGCGTCACCCCGACCGGCGAGCTGATGCTCAACGCCGCGGCCGCGTTGCATGACACCTCCCAACATGCCCACCAGACGCTCGCCTGGTTCTCGCGCGACAGCCGCACCTGGAGCGCATCCCACCCCATCGGTGACCCCGATTTCTGGCTCTGGCGCATCACCTGGCACGCGGGAGTGGCCTACAGTGTGGCCTACGCGACGCGCGGTGAGCAGTCCGTCCGGCTCTATCACAGCGACGACGGCCGGCGCTTCGAGACGCGCGTGCCGTCTCTATTCGACGCGGGCTTCCCCAATGAGGCAACGCTCGTCTTCGAGGATGACACTGCCCGCTGCCTGCTGCGCCGCGATGGCGACCCGTACAGCGGCTTGCTGGGCGTCGCGGAACCGCCCTATACCGTGTGGCGGTGGCAGGACCTCGGCGTGCGGATCGGCGGCCCACACATGCTGCGCCTGCCCGACGGCCGTTGGCTTGCCGCAGTGCGCCTTTACGATGGCCGCCCGCGCACCGCGCTCGCCTGGCTCGATCCAGCCGCGAACACGCTGGCCGAGTGCCTGACCCTGCCCTCCGGTGGCGACACGAGCTACGCCGGGCTGGGCTGGCATGAGGGTCGGCTGTGGGTCAGCTACTACTCATCCCACGAGGACAAGACGGCTATCTATCTTGCGCAGGTTGCACTGGAGGATGGAGCATGAACAACCTTGACCTGTGGCCCCTGGCCTGGGACGCGCTGGAGGCACTGACTGCGCACTATGGGCCTGCCATCAACCACGCGGCAGAGGAGTTGGGCATTCCAGCCGGCCAGTGGTACGGCTGGCTGATGGCTGCACGCATCTTCGAGCCTGACCCCGTTTCCGCTGCCATTCTCAATGTGCGCTCTGCGTACACATCGCCGGCCCGGCTCGAAGCTGCACTGGCGCAGGGCGCGCACCTGGGCTTGTTGACGCCCGGGGACGCAGGCGAATATCGCATGACTCCAGCAGGTCGTGCAAGTGTGCGCCATCTCATCGAGGCGGCCTACGCGGCGATGGCCCCCCTGCAACCCTTGCCGGAAGCCGACCTCCTGCGCCTGGCCGGTCTGCTCCGGCGGCTGGTCGAGGCGAGCCTGGCTGCGCCCGAACCACCGGCCCGGTGGTCGCTGCGCATCGAGCGCCGGCTGGACCCGGGTCGCACCGCGCCCGTGATGGAACGGCTCGACCAGCATCTCAGCGACCTGGCCGCGTACCGCGATGATTCCCACCTGGCAGCCTGGCGGCCCTATGGGATCAGCGGTCCGGCCTGGGAAGCCTTCACCCTGCTCTGGCGCGGGGCAGCCCGCACGGTCGATGAGTTGGCCGTGAAGCTGGCGCACCGGGGCTACGTGCGGGAGGACTACGCTGCGGCTGTGGATGAGCTCGCGCGTCGCGGTTGGGTGACGGTGGATGAGGGAGGCATCGCCCTGACCGAGGGAGGCCGCGCCGTCCGTGAGGAGGCTGAGCGGGCCACGGATGCCTACTTCTACGGACCGTGGTCGGTGTTGAGTGCGGCGGAGACCGCCGATCTGCGCGCCCTGCTCACCGGCCTGCGCGACAGCCTGCTCGCCGCCCGTGGATAAACCACCCCCTCTCCTGCGCTTTGGCGAGCGAAGCTCGCACGCTCAGGAGAGGGGGCCGGGGGGGTGAGGTCACCGGCTCTACACTGCGCTCAACAGCACCGCACCGCTCGGCGCGGTCTGCGCAATCCAGCCGTCTTCCATTCGGCCATCATCGAGCGTGACCCGCACGGGCCACCAGCGCAGGCCATCCCGCCGCTCGGCTGGGCCCTGCACGGTCACGCGCGTGCGCACCGGCATGGTGTGGACGATGCCGCCGTCCAGCCCCGCAGGCCGGCGCAGCCGCGCGCCCTCCGCCGCAAACACCATCTGGCCCACAGCAAAATCGCCCGTCGCCGGCGGGATGTCGATGGCTTCGGCCGCGAGTTGTTCGGCGCGCGCGCGGAACACGCGGTTCAGGCTGTCCCAGTCTGCGCTGTGCCAGATAGGGTCCAGGCCCAGTTTCTTGTCTCCATCGCCGTTGTCCCCGCCGGCCATGAAGCCCCACGGCATGTAGCCCGACGCGCCCCGTGCGAAGAGCCGGTCCATCTCGGCTACGTACAGCGCGGTGCGGTCCTCGTGTGACTCGAAGCCGCTTTCCTCGATGAGCAGCGGCTTGGGGATGTCGCGCAGCAGGTCGCTGTCATCCTCCGGGCTCGGCTTGTCGTTGCCGTCGATGTGGTACGCGTGGTTCGTGATGAAGTCGATATCGGGGTTCGTGTACAACTGCCGCCGTTTCGCAAGGTCGCTGCCCATATGCGCGTGCCGGGTGCTGATCATGCCGGTGGTAATCAGGTGGTTTGGGTCCAGCCGGCGAATCACCCGTGCAACCGCGTGCTTGAGCCGGATGAGCAGGTCCGGCGCACCCTCCGCCTTGAGCTCGTTGCCGATATTCCACGCCATGATGGCCGGTTCGTCGCGGAACCGGCGGACGATCCGCTGCACGAACGGCAGGTAGTGCTGCTTGTATCCTTCGCTGAACCAATCGAGGTTGAGGATGGCGGGGTCGCGATCCCCCGGCCGCAGGTTGTAGAAGCCCAGGTCGCCCGGCACGTCGAACCCGACGTCGCCGTACAGGTTGGTCAGCGCCACGATCAGGTACATCTCCGGGAAGTTGCGCTTCAGCAGGTCCAGGAGACCTGCCAGCCGGGCCTCCGCCTCCGCGGGCGACAGGTCGCGATGGGGCAGGAAGATGCGCACGACGCGCACGCCCATGTCCCGCGCCGCGGCGAGCTGCTCGTGCGCCCGCGCGTCCCGCATCTGCGGGGTGCCATAATGCGCCAGCGCTCGCAGGTTGACGCCGATGAACTTGAACGACCGCCCGCCGACCACGAAGTGGGTGCCTTCCGCGCGCACGAACGGGTCGTCTGCCGCACGAACCCGGGGCATGGCTTCGAGGATGAGGGTGAGTTCGTGGCTATTCGCCGCCTCGATCGTCTGCTCCAGCCTGGCGAAGCCGTCTGCTGAGACCGTTACATGGTAGCTGCCGTGGGGCAGGCCCGGAAATTCGAACCATCCCCCGCCGGTGCTGTAGGTCACGCGGGTGTATTCGTCCTGGCCGGTGTTGCGCGGCAGCAGGTATTCGGTGCCCGCGTGTAGCCGCTGGTCGCCCGCCGCCAGGCTGGGGTTGTGATAGGGCGCCTGGCGCTGGAACTGCTCCCATGTCAGGCCGACCACCTTGCCCTGCACGCAGCGCCGCCAGCAGCGATAGAGCCGCCCGCTGAAGTCGCGGATGGGCCGGTCCCAGGTGATGCCGGGCGCGGCGCTGCGCGCGTCGGGGTATACGCGGTTCTCGGGCAGATGGTAGGTGCGGTCGGCCTCCAGCCGGCCGTCGGTCTGCCGCAGCGTCGGGTTGTAGTCATCCGCTTCTGCGCGGAATTCCTCCCACGTGATGCCGGCCACGTCCGGTCCAATGTACTTTTGCCAGCAGTTCCACAGGTTGCCGCTGTACCCTGTGATGCTGCGCGTCCAGCTCACCGCGCCGCGATTGTGAGTCACGGCCCGCGGGTCCGCGCCCAGCGTTTCAGCATCCGCCGTCAGCCTGATGAATGCGCCGTCGACGCCGGCCCCGCGTGCGTCCATCACGCGCCCGCGCAGCGTATGCACAGGCCGCGGCGCCTGCGTGAGCACGCCCGGAGTACGGGCGCTGCGTTCTGCCTGTGCAAGCTGGCGGATGCTGTCGACCAGCCAGATGCGCTGCCCGCTGTTGTCCTGCCCAAAGTGCCGGAAGCTCTCCCAATCCCCGTGATGGCCGACCTCGAACAGGCACGCGCCGAGCGTCATCGGGTCGCGATTGAGGGTCGTGTTCAGCCAGGCCAGCGATCGCCAGTAGTCCTCCTGCGTGACGGCCTTGATGGGCCGGTCCGCGGGCGGCAGGTGGAGCCACCCCTTGTCCTCGTAATCCGGGTGCTTGTACATCATCGTCAGCCCGGCTTCGGTCAGGATGGCCTGGTAGTTGTGGCCTGAACGCCGGCTCAGTTCGGCCACGATGGGCTGGTACGTGCCCGCGCTGGAGGCGGCCTCCGGGTCGACCGTCGTGGACAGCGCAGGCCAGCCGTATTCGTGGAAGCCCAGGTAGGTGTAGCTTTCCAGGGTGCGGCGGAAGAACTGCCAGTAATCGTCGGCCATGCCGAAGTTGCCTGCGCCGAAGTTGAAGGCTACAGCCTCGATGCCGCGCTCGGTGAGCTTGTTGCGGAACCCGACCTGGAAGGCATCGTACGCGCGCAGCCGCCGGCTGACCTCGTCGGGCCTCTCTGCGAACTGCCGCGAGCGCGGGCCCGGCACGGGTTCGTTCAGGCTCATCCACGCATCGATGAGGAGGCGGCCGTCCTCCTTGCGCTGCGCCATCTCGAAGTTGTCGGTCAGGATGTGCTCCGCGAACTCGCGGCCGCGGGCCTCCGGGTCGTCGCTGTCCAGCCAGGGGGTGATGAGGTCTTTGACCGGGCGGCGATCCCGGCCGAAGTAGTCCATCCGGCCGATGATGAAGGAGTCGGGTGCGAGGCGGCGGAGCTGGTCCACCTGGTCCCATGCGTGGACGAGCAGGGTCGGCGGCCTTACATCCTGGATCGCCCGGAACAGGTCGCCCTTGTGTTCGCCAATCTCGAAACTGTGCAGATAGAACCCCAGTTTGTTTGGCATGTGCTTCTGGACCTCCTTCGCGGCGGAACTGCCCGGTCTGGGTGTCTACAGGACTTCAAACACATACGCAGTCTTGGTTGAGCCGAACTGGGCCAGCCAGCCGGCCTGGTTCTGCACATCGCGGAAGAGCCGGTTGGCGCCCGCGACCACGGTGGGCGGGAATTTTTCGAGGCGGTCCTCGCCGCCTGCTGCGTTGGCATCGTAGCTGAAGGAGAATTCGGTTACCAGGGGATAATCGTTTTCGTCGGGCCGCAGATACCAGTGGCTGAGCGCAGCTTTCACCACGAACTCTGGCAGCTCGAGACTGCGCGCCTTCGGCATCCGGTCGAGCGTCAGTTTGCCGATGTAGTGCATGACTTCGTGCGCCCGGAAGCCGTTGACGACTGCGAGGGGTGTCTTCTCATGGATGTCATAGGCTGCCAATCCGGGGAAGAGCGCCACCGCGTCGGCCATCGTCTCGAACTGCGGCGGGTTATCGGTCTTGAATGACACCGAGTACGCGAACTTGCTGACAAATGGCGGCACGATGTCCTCTTCAAACTTCAGGTCGTCGTCCTTAACCTCTTTCTTGCAGCGCACATCGCAGCCCGCGGCAGTGTACCGGTCCGGCGCGCGGAACTTGAGCGTCACCTTGAAGCGTTTTTTGGCGTCCTGTTCCTCCCGCACGCGCAGGGTGACGTTGGCGCGTTGCAGCTCGTAGCCGGGGGTGTCGAGGTACCAGGTCGTGCGGCGCTTCTCCGCGTCCTTGTCGGGGTCGCTCTGATCAGGAATGACGCCGTTGCCCTGGTTCTCGACGAGGAAGGTGAGCACCTGCCAGAACAGTCGCGCGCCGCCGGTGCGGTCGCGGAAGCGTTCGGTGTTGAGCAGGAGCTTGTACTCGCGTGAGGTGATAGGCCGGTTGGTCGGTACCATCAGAACCTCCTGGTCGCGGCGCAATCAGTACAGGCAATGTCATCATTATACACCTGTGGGACCCTGCTGTGCCCGTGAATTTTGCAATTCCGCTGCCGCAGCCATCCGGCTATG
>JAXGYZ010000011.1:0-209910 GCA_040772005.1 Anaerolineae bacterium
CGCCCCTATAGCTTTTCTGTGCCGATGCCTATTCGTCTGCCACCGGGATCTGTTCTCCCGGCGCGGGCCGTTCGGGCAGCAGCGGTTCCTCCTCGGCGGTCTGGCGCATGACCAACTGGCCGTCGAAGTGCGCCCCTTCATCGAGCAGGAATGAGGCGACATTGACCACGCCCCACAGGCGCCCGCCCTCCAGCAGCTCCACCCGGTCCGCCGTGATGGTTCCCTTGTAAGCGCCGGCCACGGACACGGTCCTGGCCCGAATGTCGGCCATCACGCGGGCGCTCTCCGTAATCAGCACGTTGCCCAGCGTCTCGATTTCGCCGCCTTCCACCGCGCCGTCGAGGCGGATGCTGCCGTCACAACGCAGCTTGCCCTCGAACGTCGCGCGGGGGCCAATCACCACTTCAATCTGATCCGGCGCAGGCCGGGCTTCGCGTCTGAATAACATCTAAGAAGTCTCCCTGCTCAGGGTTAGTATTAGGCGCCTGAGCGCCATGGGTCTGCTGGATGGGGCGCGGAAGCACCCACTACGAAAGGCTGTGCCCGTTCTCCTTCGCCCTGTCGATCGCCTGCTGTTCCTCGGTCGTGAGCGGGTAGGCCGACTCCCAGCCGGCGAGTGCCTTGCCGTAGACGCGGGTGACATCCCGGCTGTGCAGGCTGCTCAACACGACGCCATTGCCTTCCAGGTCGGCCAGCGCGAGCGCGAAGCTTTGGTCGCCGCCCGTCTCCCGGAAGGGGTTGAAGCGCAGGAAGCCGACCCGCTGGATATGGGAGCGGCCGGCGTGTTCCAGACGGCGGGCCAGCGCATCCGTCTCTTCGACACACGCCACCGCGCCGCGCAGTTCGGCCATGTGGCTGTGCAACACTTCTTCCAGGTTGCCGCCATCAGCCCCCGCGGTGAGCAGCCGGTAGCCCTGCTCAAGGTGCTGTAGCCGCCGGTAAAGCCAGACCACGCCTGCCAGCGCGGCCAGGAGGAGCACCGACAAGACGCCGAGAATCGGTCCGATATAGGCCAGCAGCCAATTATACAAATTCACGAACGACTACCCTCTTGCTTTCTCGATCAGGTCGCCGATGGATGAACCGACGTGGATACGCCAGATGACCTGGGCCAGCAGGTCTGCCACCGAACAAATCTCGATCTTGGGGTGATTCCGGATGTAGTCCGGCTGGCAAATGGTGTCCGAGATGACCAGCTTCTTGATATTGGGGTTTTCGAGCCGGGCCAGCGCGCTGTCAAGCAGTACACCGTGGGTGATCGCCAGGTAAATCTCCGGCCGCGCGCCCGCGGCGACCAGCTCATTGACCTCGTCGAGCACGCTGCCGCCCGCAATGACGTCATCGATGATGATGGGAATCTTCCCTTTGATGTCACCGACGACATGCGAAACCTTCGTGCGCTCGAAGCTCTCCCGCCGTTTGTGCATCAGCACCAGGGGCAGGCCCAGATATTCGGCATAGCGGCTGGCGAACTTGGCGCGGCCCACATCCGGCGAGACGATCGCGGCCTCGGCAAACTCCGGCTTCTTGAAGTAGTCCGCCAGCGAGGTCAGCGCGCTGAGCGGGTCCACCGGCACGTCGAAGAAGGCCTGGGTTGCGGCGGCATGGACGTCGAAATAGACCACGCGCGCGACGCCGAGTGTTTCCAGCATGTTAGCAACCACTTTGGCGCTGATGGCCTCGCGGCCGCGGGCCATGCGCTCCTGGCGGCCGTAGGGATAGTAGGGCACCACCGCGGTGATTTCATGGGCGGAGGCGCGGCGGAACGCATCGACATAGAGCAACAGCTCCATGAGGTTGTCGTTCACCGGCCGCGAGCAGGGCTGGATGATGAAGACATCCTGATCCCGCACCACCTCATCGATCATCACGTGTGTCTCACTGTCCTTGAGGTGCGTGGTGGTGCAGCGGCCCAACGGGGTATTCAGAATCTGCGCAACAGCCTCGGCGAGCGGGCGATTAGCTGACCCTGCGAAAATGCGCAAGGGGTGATGCGTGCCCATGGCTTCCTCCGCTTGCTTGGGTAAGTGGGCCTATGATAGCATCTAGGGCCATTCGTGGCAAAAGCCGGATGGCTAAATGTAAGCAGATGAGGAAAGATGACACGCAAGCTATTGGTCGCAACGCATAACCAGGGCAAGGTGCGCGAGTATCGCGCGCTGCTGGCGGATCTGCCGCTGGAGGTGACGTATCTCGACGCGGAGGGCATCACCGTCGATGTGGAGGAGACGGGCGCCACCTTTGCGGAGAATGCTATTCTCAAGGCGCGGTTCTATGCCGATTTGAGCGGGCTGTGGACGTGGGCCGACGATTCCGGCCTGGTGGTGGATGCGCTGGGCGGGGCTCCCGGCGTCTACTCGGCGCGCTATGCCGGGCCGGGCGCGAGCGATGCGGACCGCTATCGCAAGCTGCTGGCCGCGCTGGCGGCCGTGCCCTGGGCGGAGCGGACCGCGCGCTTCTGCTGCACGGTGGCGCTGGCCCGGCCTGCTGCGGCGGGCGGTCTCGTGGAGACTGCGGACGGTGCGTGCGAGGGCGTCATCGCGTTCGGGCCGGTCGGCGACAACGGTTTCGGCTATGACCCGGTGTTCTATATGCCCCAACACGGCGCAACGATGGCCCAGCTCGACGCGGAGGTGAAGAATCGCGTCAGCCACCGGGCGCGCGCAGCGGAGGCGGCGGTGCCGCTCTTGCAGCAGTGGGTGGCGGAGACGTGACGGGGTGAACAGGTGAAGAGGTGACAAGGTGATGCTGGAGTCGAGGCTTCAGCCGGTTAGGTAGTGTACCGGCAGACATCGTGAGGAGGATTGCATCCTCAGATGCAATCAGGGCGAAATCATGTTGCACTCGTGCCTTCTGCCTGGCAGTTGAAACTGCGGCTACCACTGCAAAACCGACCTGCGTCGGTTAGTTTCCAGTCTGCGAAGGCAGACTTCGCAACGGTAGCCGCAACTTCAGTTGCCGGGTGGGTTCACTTGATGCACTCTGAAACCGCCCTCAGATGCAATCCTCCTCACTTTACATGAAAGCTTCGTCGGCGGTGGGCTGTGCGTCGTCGCCCTGATACAGCACCTCGCGCGAGCGGCCGCCGCCTTCGCCACTGGCGACGTAGCCTTCTGCCTCCAACTGATCCATCAGGCGGGCCGCGCGCGGGAAGCCGATGCGCAACTGGCGTTGGAGCACCGACGTGGAGATGAAGCGCTTGTTTGCCAGCAGCCGGAGCGCCTGATCCATCAGTTCGTCATGGCCCTTGTCCTGGCCGCCGAGGAAGCCGGCCCACGGCGCAAGCAGTGATTGGGCCGCCGCCTCTACCTCCGGGTCGTCTGCCGTTGCGGGCGCGGCCGCGCGCCAGAATGCGGTGAGCGCATCGATCTCCCGATCCGAGACATAGCAGCCCTGGATGCGCTGGAGCTTGGCCGAATCGGGGGCCATGTAGAGCATGTCGCCCCGGCCGAGCAGCTTCTCCGCGCCCGGCGTGTCCAGGATGACCCGGCTGTCGATCTGCGAGGTGACGGCGAACGCGATGCGCGAGGGGAAGTTCGCCTTGATGAGCCCGGTGATGACGTCTACGCTGGGTCGCTGCGTCGCCAGCACGAGGTGGATGCCCGTTGCGCGGGCCATCTGCGCGAGGCGGCAGACCTGCCGCTCGATGTCCTCGGCCGCGGTCATCATCAGGTCGGCCAGCTCGTCGATGACCAGCACGAGATAGGGCAGGGGCTTATGATCCTTGCCGCGCGCGAACTTGCGGTTGTACTCGACGATATTGCGCGCGCCGCGGTTGGCGAAAAGGCGATACCGCTCGTCCATCTGCGCCAGCAGCCACGCCAGCGCACCCGTCGCCTCAGCCGGGTCGGTGATGACGGAGCCGAGCAGGTGCGGGATGCCGTTATACGCGGGCAACTCGACCATCTTCGGGTCGATCATCAGCAGTTGGACGCTCTCCGGCCCGTTGCTCATCAGCAGGCTGCAAATCAGGGCATTGATGCACACCGATTTACCGGAGCCGGTGGCGCCCGCGATGAGCAGGTGGGGCATACGGACCAGGTCCGCCACGATGGGGTCGCCCGCGACGTCGCGGCCCAGCGCCACAGCCAGCGGCGCGTTGAGCCGGATGAACTCCCTGGATTCGAGGACACTCCGCAGGCTGACCATCGACTTGACGGGGTTGGGTGCTTCGATGCCGACGTAGGGCTGGCCGGGCACAGGCGCCTCGATGCGCAGCGACGCAGCCGCCAGCGCCAGCGCCAGGTCATTATTGAGCCGCAGGATGCTGGATACGGGCACGCGGCGCCGTACGACCTCGCCGTTACGCAACTCGCGCACAATCTCGCCCGGCTCCAGCCCGAACTGGGTGACGGTCGGGCCTTCCTTGATGCTCACCACCTCGACGGGCACGCCGAACTCGGCCAACGTCTGCTTGAGCAGTTGCGCGCGCTGCCGTGCGTCCGCGCTGTTGGCTGCGCTGGCCGCGGGGTCGGCGGTCAGCAGCTCAAACGGCGGGAGCCAGGCCGGTCGCGCGGTGGGCCGTGGGGGGCGGGCCTGGCTGCGGCCCCGACCGGCCGGTTTGGCCGGCGGCGGTTCGGGTGCAGGGGCCGCTGCTTTGCGCCGGCTGGCCCGCCCTGCACCGGGGCTCTGTGCGGTGCGCGGCGCGCCTGCGGAGCTGGGGATTTCTGGCTGCAACGCAGGGCCGCGCCTGCCCAACAGGCTCAAGGCGGCGGATTGCAGCCGCTGCCACAGCCCCGCAATGGCGGTCGTGACGGTTGCGCCAGGGTGTTGTGCCGCAGTCTGCTCGGCGCGTGCACTCACAAACTGTTCGATGGGCCGGGTCCAGGCCGGCGGCACGGTCAGCCACAGGAGGCCGAGGCCCGCGAGCGCCAGGAGGGTCAGCAGGACGCGCGCGCCGGTTACGCCGCCCACGCTGGACGCGAACAGGCTGATGGCCCAGCCGATGATGCCGCCGCCTGCGCCGGTCCGTGCTGCTTCCAGCGAACTGCCCGTGTGCGACAGCGCGAGCACGGCCAGGAAGAGCAGCTCCAGTCCGGCAATCGCGGCCCAGCGTACCTGCCAGCCGAAACGCCCGGCGAAAACGATGAGGACGCCCCCCAGCACTGCCGCCGGTACGAGGACCACTGCACCCCAGCCGAGGGCCACGCGCAACAGGCCCGGCTCACCGCTCCCGCCCGGCAACAGCAGGAGGAGCGCGAGCAGGCCCAGGCCCGCGATGACCATGCCGAGGAGCTCGTCTCGGGTGAGGCGCATGGTCGGGTCTAGGGTTGCGGTGCGGGGCTGTCGGGCCGCTGCCGGTTCGGATCGGCCGCGCGGAGCGTCAGCGCAATGCGCCGCTTGGCGCCATCGACGAGCAGGACGCGCGCCCGGACGTGGTCGCCCTCGCGGATGACGTTGCGCGGGTGCATGAAGCTGCCTTCCGCCAGCTCGGAGACGTGAATCAGTCCCTCCAGCCCCTCCTCCAGCCGGGCAAAGGCACCGAAGTTCACCACGTTGGTCACGACTCCTTCGACGACCTGGCCCACATGATACCGCTCATCCACACCGCGCCACGGATCGGGGCGCAGCCGCTTGAGGCTGAGCGCCACCTTCTGCGCCTCCGGGTTGACTTCCAGCACCAGCAGCTCCAGCTTCTCGCCGGGCTGCACGACCTCGCCGGGCGAACCCACGCGGCCCCAGGAGAGTTCTGAGATATGGATCAGCCCTTCGAAGCCGCCCAGGTCCACGAACGCGCCGAACGGGCAGAGGCTGGTCACGATGCCCTGGCGACTCTGGCCCGGTTGCAGGCTGGCCAGCAGGTCCTCGGTCTCATCCTGCGCCCGTGCCAGTCGCTCCGACAGGATCAGGCGACAGCGGTCCCGGTCGATTTCGGCCACACGCACGGTCAGTTTGTCGCCGATGCGGGCTGCCAGGGCCGCGGCGCGCTGCTCGACTGACTGGCCGGGGATGGGCGCGAGCAGGTGGGATGCCGGGATGAAGCCCTGCAACAACCCGAAATCCGCGAGCAAGCCGCCCCGGTTGAACCCGGAGACCTTTACTTCAGTCGTTTCTCCGCTCGCCAGCAACGCCTCAGCTCGTTGCCAATCCGCCTCGCTGTCCGCGCCGGCCGTGCTCGGCCAGCGGCGCAAGCCACTGCTCGCGGCCAAACCCGCAGGCCCGGTCAGGTCATCCGGATCACTTACCGGCACAGGCAGGTCAACTTCTTCCTCTACCTCACGCAACAGTGCCGCCCAAAAACCATCTTCCATCTTGGCTCCTTCAGGTGTTTCATCACGCGATTACAGGCCGCGTGCCCCGCATACTCAGGTCGCGTTGCGCTGTGTTAGGCTTCGCGGTCCACCTTAGATTCATTTCGTATCTGCCCATTCGTCCCGTTGCCCCCCGGCGCAGCGAGGTCCTCCGCATTCAGCGTCCGTTCCATCTCTGCCAATGTCTTCGCGACGGCCGTCACGGCGACGCGTTGTTTGCGGTATAAATCCGATTCGCTGAGGGCCAGGCGCCGCGCAATATCCAGCACGCGCAATCCCTGCACGAAACGCATATCCAGTATATTGTACACCAACCATTCCGAAGACGTGAGTTTGCGTTCACCGGCAGGCCGCTGGCGCTCGATGGCTTCCTGCAAGGTTGCGCGCAGCGCGCGCGTCAGGTTGCCGTCGTTCGCTTTCAGGCGCTGGCGCACAATCTTAAGTTCCAGCAGCGGGCTTTCGGTCAGCTTGGGCCCGCCCCAGTAATGGCTCAGGGCATCCTTGACCCACTGCTGCCACGTATGCTGGAAGAGCGCCTGTGCCGCGTCGGAAGGTGGCTCTGCTCCGGCCGTGGGCGGCACGGGCAGCGGCGGCGCATAGCGCACCGCGCTGCGCCACTCCTGGATGCGTTCCAGGTCCGGCAGGATGCTCTGCAGCGTGGCGAAAACGCCCTCCTGCACGTGCCGGTCGGCCACTGCCGCGGCGGCGCGCACGAGCATCAATTCGACCTCGACGCTCTCCTCGTCCACCATTTCGACTGTAGGCGTACGCGCCGCGACTGCCAGCAGGCCCAGCATTTTCTCGCCATCCTGGCTGCGCAGCGGCGCAAACCAGTAGCCCGTGTCTGACCGGAACGACGGCATCTGGCCCGGCTCGTCGGGCGGCTCGTTGGCGAAGCGCGTCCAGACTTCTTCGGCTGCCGGGCTGTTCGCATACCGCTGCGCACGCTCCGGGTCACCGACCGCTGCCTCGACCCGCAAACCCTCGTTCGTCTGCATCAGCACGAACCCATCGCGCACGCGCAGCAGCTCGCACAGGCCGATCAGGAGGTTGACGAGAAACTGCCGCAGGTCACTGCTCGTCAGCAGGCGGCGGTCCAGCGTCTGAATCCACGCAATTTCCTCGCGGTCCTCCGGGTAGAGCAGCCGGTCGATCCACGGTTTTGCGGCGTTGACGATGAGCTGCCCGAGGACAATGACGCCGACCACGGCGAAAATCAGCGCGGTGTCGCGCGGCAGGCCCAGGATCAGCTCCACGCGCGGGATGACGAGCATGACGACGATGACCACGATGCCCACCAGCGGCCCGCGCAGCAGGTAGTGAATCAGGTCGTGCTTGATGATCCGGTCGGACGAGAGCACGCCCAGGTAAGTGACCGCGTAGGCCATGACGACCAGCATGGTGCCGACGGCCAGGTTCGCTGCCATGTTGAGCAGTAGAATCAGGACAGGGTTCAGCCGCTCGACCAGGCCGGAGGTCAGCAGGTACGGAAAAACGCCCAGGCCCGGTGCCGCGAACGCGCCGATCAGGTAGGCCATGCGCCGGCGCGATGTGGGCGTCAGGCAGCGCCGGCGTGCCCGGATGACGTTCCATGCGCCGTACGTCGCGGTGCCGAAGAAATAGGCGACGAAGAGCGGGAACAGCGGTCCTGCGCGCAGATGGGTGACCGGCGGGCTGAAGTCGCCATTGTAGACCAGGGCATCCGTGAACAGCGCGACGACAACCAGGATCAGGCTGAACACATAGCTTGCCACGACGACCAGGCGACGGCGGGCCGAAAAGTGGCGCGTCGTGCGCAACACGGCATCGGAAAAGTGCAGATAGCCGGCCGGGACGAGTGCAATGCCGATCCACTGGACGCGCAACCAGACTAACACAGCCGGGAACGATTCCACGCGGGGAATGATAATATCGGCGCCCGACACCACCAGTACGCAGACCAGGAGGACACTGAACGTCCGGATGACCTCGCTGCGATAGTTGCGGGTGACGGTGTAGCCGAGCAGCGCAAAGGCCGTGATGACGATCGCGGAAGAAAATATGAGGTTGCTAAATGACAGGATCACGGGCCACGTCAAGCCCGCCGACTCAACCATAGCTCACAATCCGCGCACGAAATATAGGCCGATATCCCGGTTTCGATAAAAACGTTCATTGTAACCGCAAAATCGGAAGCCCTGCTTGGTCAGGAACTGGATGGCCGGGTAATTCTTGCTCTGCACCACGGTCATCATGTGGGTCAGCCCATGCTGGCGGCCATGCTGAATGCCGCGGGCCAGCAGCGCCGTGCCCATGCCCTGCCTCCGGTAGCTGGGCGCCACGACCAGATGATGCAGCCAGGCAATGCCCTGGTCCGGCTGCGTCTCCTGGTCAAGATAGCCCCGCACGTCACCTACCTCTGCGGCCACCAGGATGAGGTCCCCGCGCTGCTGGTGGGCCAGGAGCGCCTCGCTCCAGCCTGGATACTGGACGTGCATGGCCCGCGGTAGGCGCACGGTCTGAAAGCGCGTGACCACCTGATCCGCGTCCTGCTGTTGGGTCACCTGCCAGACATAATCTGTCTCGTAGGAGCCATCGAGGGCAAGGCACGCGGCGAGGTCACGCAGGTCGGCCCGATAGATGTGCATAATCGCTTGACTGCTCCCCCAGCAGACTAGATGGATTTTATCATCCCCGCACGGGTTTGGCAAGCATGGCACGGTATTGGGGCGCGTTTCATACTGGGGGCGAACGCGGCCAGCGCGCATACGCGAATGGCGCTGCGGCGCTGGGCACGGATACACGAATATCCCGCCGCGGCGCACACGCTTCGCGTATTCGTGGCGCGCCAGCGCATTCGTTTATCCGCGCTGGCCGCGCCCCCAACGTGAAACGCACCCACGGTGTTGGCTGATATCGCGTCCCCATGCTAGAATCAGCCAACCTGCGGCACGGGGTGCGTGCCATCTGGCGGTCGCCCCGGTCGCCTCATCGGGAGGAAGCGCATGAAGAAGTCGTGGCTGCGATTATTGCTGGTCCTCGGACCGCTTGTCTGTGGCCTCATGCTGACCGGCTGTGGCAGCCGGGCGCGCGCCACCCCCACGGCCATTCCCACGCCGACCGTCATGCCCGTCCCGCCGACCGAGACCCCAGTCCCGACCACGACGCCGGAGCCGACGGTGACGCCCACGCTCGCGCCGCCGGAGTTGGGTGCGCCCGGCCCGACAAGCTGGGCCTGCCCTGCGGGCACGCAGACGATCACAGTCTGGCACGGCTGGCCGGAGGCGGCCTTCGCGGCGGTGGAGAGCGTCTTCGCACAGTACATGACCGTCTGCCCCAACGTCACCGTCGACCTGGTCAACAAGACCGACATGAACAATGCGTTGACGGCCGCAGTGCCCGCCGGCGAAGGGCCGGATATCTTCGTCTGGATGAGCGACTATATTGGCCGGTTGGCCGAGGCGGACAACATCATCCCCTTGAACGCGTGGATCGATGCCACGGAGTTCGCGGCTGGCTATATGCCGACCGCGGTGGATGCCGTCACCTATGGCGGTCAAATCTACGGGTATCCGGAGTCCGTGGAATCGCTGGTCATGCTCTACAACAAGGCCCTCATCAGCGAGGCTGAGCTGCCCAAGACCACCGATGACTTGCTCAGCATGGCGAGCGTGTGGGATAAGAACGACTATCTGTTCGTCTACAGTGCGAAGAACGACGCCTATTTCTCGGCCCCCTGGTGGCAGGCTGCGGGCGTGACGGTCGTGGATGAGGCGGGCGCCACTACGTTCCGGAGTGAAGGCGGCTATGCCGCGGGCCATTTCATTGAGGCGCTCAAGGCCATCATGCCGGCCGAGATCGATTATGACATCGCGGATGCGCTGTTTCGCGGGGGCTACGCCGCCATCACCGTCAATGGCCCCTGGTACTTCGGAGACCTGGACGCGGCGGGCATGAACTATGGCATGGCGCCGCTACCGGTGTTCAGCCCGTCCGGCCGGCCCGCGATGCCGTTTGTCAGCGCCAGGACGCTGATGCTGACGCAGAACGCCGCGGACCGGGGTGCGGCCGAGACTGCGCTCAACGTGATGCAGTACTACACCAGCGCCGAGGCGCAGCTCTACCTGGCGCAGACGAATACCCTGGCGCCGACGAATCAGGCCGCGCTGGCCCATCCGAATATGGCGCGGCTGCCCGTGTCCGCGGTCATGGCTGCGCAGGCCGGCAACGGCAAGCCCCTGCCGGCCACCCCCTACATGGCCGCCCTGTGGGAGCCGATGGCGCTCGGCGTCGAGTGCATCTGGACCGGCGGCGGCACGGTCGAGGAGTGCGTGGACCGGATGCAGGCCCTGGCCGAGCAGTATGTCCGGGAGATTACGTGGTGAAGGGGTGACAAGGTGAACAGGTGAACAGGTGACAGGGTGATGTGGAGTGGAGGCTTTAGCCGGTTACACCGTGAACGCGAACCCACAGCCAAACCGGCTGAAGCCTCCACTCCACATCCGCTTCATTACCGGGGCCTGCTTGCATCTGAGGATGCAAGCTCCTCACTTCTTCACCTGTTCCCCTCTTCACCTCTTCACCTCTTCACGGAACCGGCACCGGCGTGGGGTCCGGGGTCATGTCGGCGATGCACGCTTCGGCGACGGTCTGCATCGCGGCGGCGCCGTCCTCGGAGGTGATTTCGCCCGCCATGACTGCGGCGAACTGCGAGTCGATACCCTGCCACGCACAAGACATTTCCAGTGCAGCCGGCACCCCGCGTGCCAGGCGAAGCTGTGCCATGATCGCGGCCTGCTGTGGGTCGCCGGTGATGGTGGGATGCTGCGCAGTGAGGACATGGCTGGGCAGGCGGCCCAGCTTCAGCAACCACTGTTCCTGCGCCTCATCCGAGGTCATCCACTCCGCGAAGCGTACCGCCGCTTCCAGCCGCGCGCCCTGCGTGTTCGTTGAGATGAACCAATAGCGGCCCGTTGCCATCGGGATGGGCAGCAGCTGCGTGCTGCTGACGCGGGGCAACAGCACCACTGCGACATCTAGCCCCAAGCCCTGGTAACGTGACAGGTTCCATGCGCCATCGATGATGTAGGCGGCCCGGCCCTGGCTGAAGAGGTTGAAGGCTCGGTCGTAATCGGCCTGCTGGGGCACGACGCCGGCAACCTTGAAGTCGCGCACGAAGGTCAGCGCCGCAACCATCTCCGCCGTGTCCAGCGCGGGCCGGTCTGCCGCGTCCAGCGGCCAGCCGCCGTGCCCGCCCAGCCAGGGGATGAGCCAGTAGGATTCAGTCAGAGGATACACCAGGCCGTAGGTCGCGCTGACCGGGTTCGTGAGCTGGCCGAGCTGCACCAGCCAGCTATCCGTGTCCACCGGGGCGGTCGCCGTGACGTACAGCGTGTTGCTGATGTAGCCGCGATTCTGCAGGAGGAGCAGGTGGCTGCCGTAGTTCTCCGGCAAGGCCCACGGCCGGCCCCGAACCGTGACGCCCGCAAGCGCGCCGGGGAGGTACTGGTCGAGGAAGGCGGTCTCGTATAGCTCTTCGACCGGGCGGACGATGCCCAGCTCGCTGAAGGGGCCGGCAAACTCACCGCGGGCGCGCACCAGGTCCGGCCCGCGGCCGGCCCGCGCCTCGTTGCGCACCTGGTTGCGCAGGTCATCGTAGCTGAAGTGGGTGCGCGTGATCGTGATGCCAGGATTGGCCTGCATGAACGCCGCAGTGAGCTCGTCGAGCAGGATGCCCGCCGCATCCCCGTCATCCTCCCAGAAGGTCAGCGTCAGAGGACCGGTCGGGGTCGGGAGATCGAGCGGCGCCAGCGTAGGCGTCGGGACCGCGGGGCCAGGCGTGGGTGCAGGCGGGCGACCTGCGCAGGCGGCCAGTATGAGCGCCAGCCCCAGGATGGCGAAGGTGACCAGCAGGCTCGCGGCGCGCAACAGGTGTTTGATGGTCCGGTGCATGGCTGCCATTATACTCCGGCTGTGCGGCAGTTGGGAAGAAACGACTATGGTATGCTACAATCGGCGCACGATAGAATGACAGGGGACAACATGAACCGACAGATTTACGATATCAGCCAGACCCTCTCCGAGCGCATCCCCGTCTGGCCGGGCGACCCCGACGTCGAGGTGGTTTCGCTGCGCGAAGCGACGCCTGAGCAGGAGGCCAGCGCGGACCCACCGTCGTTCGTTTCCCGCCTGAGCCTGAGCACGCACGCCGGAACCCATGTCGACCCACCCGCGCATTTCCTGCCCGGCGCAGCGACGGTCGATGCCATGTCGCTCGACACGCTGATCGGTCCGGCGTGGGTGGCTGCGGTTGATGGGCCGGGGCCGATTACCGCGGAGCAACTGGCGGCGGCCGGCATCCCCGCGGGCACGACGCGGCTGCTGCTGCGCACCGAGAACTCCGTGCGCAGCCATGCGACATTCGACCGCGCGTTCGTTGCCATCGACGAGGGGGCGGCCCGCTGGCTGCTGGCGCGCGGGGTGCGGCTGGTCGGCATCGACGGCCCCTCTATCGAGCCGTTTGACTCGCCCGGCCATCGTGTCCATCGCACGCTGCTGCCCGCGGGCGTCATCCTGCTGGAAGGCATCCGGCTGGCCACGGTCGCGCCCGGCCCCTACGAGCTGGTGTGCCTGCCGCTGTCCATCGAGCGGGGCGACGGCGCACCCGCGCGCGCGGTGTTGATTAGAGATTGAAGATTGAAGATTGAAGTTCACTCGTTGACCGGCGTCTTTGCACCGATTGTGACCCCGTTCCGCCCGGCGGACGGCGCGGTTGACCTGCCCTGGCTGCGGCAGCACGTCGCGTACCTGGCCGCACACGGCTGCACGGGCATCATCCCCTGCGGCACGAACGGCGAAGCTGCCTCGCTGAGCGTCGAAGAGCGGATCCAGGTGACGGAGGCGGCGCTGGCCGCGGCGCGGGAACACGGCCTGGCGGTCATCGCCGGCACGGGTGCAAGCGCGCTGACCGACGCGGTGACGCTGACCCGCCATGCCTTCGCGCAGGGCGCCGATGCCGTGCTGGTGATGCCGCCCTTCTATTTCAAGAAGCCGCCTGAGGCCGGTGTCGTCGCCTGGTTCCGCCGTCTCTGCGACGCCGCCGTGCCGCCGGGAGGTCGCGTGCTGCTCTATCACATCCCGCAGACGACCGGCGTGCCCATCAGCGACGGCGTGCTGGACGCGCTGCTCGCCAGCCACGACGAGGTCATCTATGGGCTGAAGGACTCGACCGGCGACCCGGCCCAGCTCGCGCATTTCCGGACGGCCTATCCGCAGCTGGCGTATTACGCGGGCAACGATCACCGGGTCGGGGAGGGGTGTGCAGCGGGCGGCGCGGGTTCGATTACCGCGGGCGCCAATGTGTTCCCGGACCTCGTGAAGGCGGTGCAAGAGGCCGCGTGGCGTTCGGCAGCAGCAGATACAGCAGATGCACAGGCCACGTTGAGCGAGGCGCGCCGCCTGCTCGACGCCTTCCCGCTGCAGCCGGCGACCAAGGCCGCGTTGACCGAGGTGGCCGGGCTGTCTGAGACCGCGGTGCGCCCGCCGCAGATTGAGCTGACCGCCGAACAACGCGCCGAGCTGCGCGCCCAACTGCTCGCCCGGTTACCCGGCTGGCGACCGAACAGGAGACCGACCGCATGACCCTACCCACCATGCCCAGCGCGCCTGAGTTCCTGACCTGGCAGGATGTAGACAAGCTGATCGATTACCTGCTGCCCCAGTTGCGCGGGCCGTACGACGCGATGCTGATGATTACCCGCGGCGGGCTGGTGCCCGGCGGCCTGATTGCGCAAGCGCTGGAGATGAACTATGTCCTGACGGCTGCCGTGCAGTTCCCGGAGGCGGGGCAGGCGCGCCTGGCCTGGCCCCACTTCCTCCAGTTCCCGGAAGAAAAGCTGCTGCGCGACCGGCGGGTGCTCGTCGTGGATGACATCTGGGCCAACGGCCGCACCATCACCACCGTGAAGGGACGCATTGTCGCAGCGGGCGGCAAACCGGAGGCCGCCGTGCTGCACTACAAGCCCGGCTCCAGCCTCTTCCGCAGCGGCCCCGACTACTATGCTGCCGTCACAGATCGCTTCATCGTCTACCCCTGGGAGATTCAGCGCGGCCCCGACCGGCTCGATGAGACCGTGCCGCAGATGAACTGATTGTTCGTCATTAGATTCCGTCTTACATATTTCATCGCATGTGGAACCTATCCTGCGCATGGGGCGTCATAATCCCCAGTTGCGTAAGAGGCAGTGGCAACTTGTATCGAAACACTGCCGGACATCAGAGGAGGTTCCGCATGTCTGTTCGTTCTAAGTCTCTGTTTACTTTGGTGGCGCTGTTCGTCGTTGGCGCCCTCGCGGTCATGGCCTTCGCGCTGAGTGCGCAGGCCGCGCCGGCCCAGCAGGACGCAACCGCAACCCCGACGGGTGAGGCGGAGGCCACGGCCACCGTCGTCCCGATGGAAGCGGTTACGGCCACGACCGCTACCACGGCCACCGCGCCGTTGGCCCCGGCCTTCAACGCGGCCACCTTCAACCCGGCCCGCACGATTACCGTTGTCGGCCGCGGTGAAGTCAAGGTCGCGCCGGAAATCGCGACGACCACCATCGGTGTGGATGTGCAGGCCGGTACGGTGGATGCGGCCATGGCCGAAGCCCAGGCCCGCATGGATGCCATCCTCGAAGCCCTCAGGGGCCTGGGGATTGCGGATGCCGATATCCAGACCAGCAACTTCTCGATTAACTTCGAGCGCAGCCCGGGCAGCGAGCCCATGGCGAGCGCAACCCAGTCCGAGCCGGGCGAGTTCCAGCCGGTTCCGGGGTTCTACCGGGTCAGCAACATGGTGATGGTGACGATCCGTGACCTTGAGCGGGTCAGCGAGGTGCTGGATACCGCAGTCAAGTCGGGCGCCAACAACATCTGGGGCCTGTCATTCGGGCTGGATGACACTGAGGCGCTGGAAGTTCAGGCCCGCGAGGCCGCGATTCGGAATGCGCGTGAGCGCGCCGAGTCGCTCGCGGAGCTGAACGGGGTCGTGGCCGGTGGTGTGGTTTCGATCAGCGAGATCATCGGCAGCCAGGCTATCCCGCTCTACGCGGCGGCCGAGGGCCGTGGCGGCGGCGGCACGCCGGTGCAGCCGGGTGAGGTCACGTTCAGCACGCAGATTCAGGTGGTCTACGCGATTGAGTCGAGCGCCGAATAACGATAAGCTGAGTTGATCCGGGAGGGGGGTGTCATGCCGACACCCCCCTTTCTCGTGTTTTATGGTAGAATCCTCCCGATTGGTTCCTCGTCCAACCGTGACGGAGATGGCATGGTTCCCCGATATCGTGCTCGCGCGCTGCTGCGTGCCTTGTGTGGCCTTGTTCTGCTGGCCCCGCTGCTGGGCCCGCGTATGTCCGCCGGACAGACGGTTCCGGCAAGCTGGCAGCCGCTCGACGGGCCGGGCGGCCGCATCAGTCACCTGGCCGGTGCAGCGGATGGCCGCACGCTCTATGCGGTCAGTGTGACGGGCGTCAACCGCCGGGAGGATCAGACCCAGTGGCGCGAGCGCGGCACGCCGGCCCGCGCGGATGCCCTCTACCAGAGCACTGACAGCGGCGCGACCTGGCAGCCGGTGACGAATGACCTGCCGCCCGGTCCCATCGCGGCACTGCACGTCGAGCCGGACGGCGACACTGTCTATGTGGCACTGAACATCGCGGGCGAGGGACAGGCCGCGCGCAGCGGGTTGTGGCGCAGCCGGGATCGCGGCCTGCACTGGGCGCAGGTCCGGCTGGACCGGGACGACTTGCTCATTCGTACGATCGTCCGCAGCCCAAGCGGTCCGCACTTATTCCTGGGCGCGGTGGACACCGGCCCGGAACCCCGAAGTTACGTCTACCGGCTGACTGACGGCGATGCAACCTGGCGCGCGTTCGAGGTGCTACACTCCGCAGACGGTGATGCGTTGCGGCCGGGCAGCGTCCTGGCCGAGCTCGTCGTGCATCCGGCGCAATCCGACACCCTCTGCCTCACCACGTACGGCGGCGACGTCCTTATCAGCCGCAACGCAGGGGAGTCCTGGCGGCAGGTCAGCGCGGGCGGCGAAGCCAGCGGCCCCGGACGGGTCGCCTTTGCCCCGGACGACAACGGCAGCGGGCTGCTGGTTCGGCGGCAGGGGAGCGCGGGTACAGCCCGCCTGACCCTGGAACGCAGCACCGATGGCGGGCTGACCTGGCAGTCGCTGAGTGCGAGCGGACTGCCCGCGACGGGCGAGCCGCGCAGCCTGGCCGCGCTGCCCGGCGGCGTCTATCTGCTCAACACGAGTGCGGGCACCTATCGCACGACAGACGATGGCCTGACCTGGCAACCGCTGGAAGGCGCGCTGAGCAGCGGCGGCGTGGCCGAATTCCTGTTCGGCGGGACTTCCGGCAGCGTGGTGGCGGCGACCGGATACGGCCTGTTCAGCAGCCAGGACGGCGGAGCCTTGTGGAGCCCCCTGGGCGAGGGGCTGCCGGCGAACAGCAAGATTGCGGGCCTGCTGAGCCACCGGGCGCGGCCTGACCTGCTCTACGCGATCTCAGACAACCGCGCAGCCTGGACCGCAGCCGCGCCGCCGGTCATCTGGCGCAGCCTCGACGGGGGGCGGCGCTGGCAGCCCGCGGCCGCGGGTTTGCCCGATGTGCCGCTGACGGCCTGGGCGCTCGACCCCCTTAACCCCGACCGGCTGGTCGTGGCTTCCTGGGACTATGTGGCCGTCAGCACGGACGGCGGCCTGAGCTGGCAGACGAATCGGCTGGAGTCCAGCGATCGCCAGGCCATCGCCATCGCGGCGGCGGATCCGCAGACGGTCTACCTCGGCGGGCGGCCCGCGCTGCGCAGCACCGACGGCGGGCGCACGTGGCAGCCGGTGGCTGTGCGTATGGCAGGTGAGGCCGAGCAGCCTGCGGACGTGACCGGTCTGGCAGTCGATCCTGCGGACGCGCGCCACCTGTGGGCGAGCCTCGCCACGGGCGTGTATGAAAGCCGCGATGGCGGCGAGACCTGGCAGCCGCACGGCCTCGACGGTCAACCGGTGCGTTGGCTGGCGCTGGCGATGCAGGAGGTCCAGGACGAAACGCAGGCCCCGGACTACGCGCTCTATGCGGGCATCGCGGATGGCGGGTTGCAGCGCTGGGCGCCGGACACTGCAAGCTGGCAGTCGGCCCAGGCCGGTCTGCCGGCGGGCAGCACGCTGACTGTCCTGGCCGCAGACCCCGTCACTGCGGGCCTGCTGTGGGCCGCGCGCGATGGCGGGGGCGTCTATCGCAGCGAGGACGGCGGTGCGACCTGGACACCGGTCGGGACCGGCGTGGGCGACAACCTGGGGCAGGCGTTGGCGATCAACCATGCCGAGCCGGGGAGCGTGTTCCTCGGTACGGCTGCCGCAGGCGTCTGGGTGCGAAGCGCGAACATGGTGCTGGAAGAAGCGGCCCGCGCAACATCCACCAGCCCGGCGGCCACCCGCACGCTCGACGCGGCGTCTGCGGCCACGCGCAGTGCCGGGGTGGATGCGCGCATCGAGGTGGTCTGGCCGCACGCCTGGGCGCCGGTCGAGTCGGCGCAGCGGGCCAATATCGGCCTGCGGTTGTTCATGCCGCGCAGCCTGGCGCTGCCCGCGTGCGGCTGGCGGCCGCGGGTGAGCGTGTGGCGCGCGCTGGACATGGACCCTGCCGAGCCGCTCGGCCAGGCTGTCCAGCGCACCGTGGACGGCCAGCCCTTCCCCTACTGGGAATTGAACGACGTGGACATCAGCCGGGCCAATGACCCGAACCATAAGTTGTATTTCCTGGTGCGCGTAGAGGGCGTGGACACCGCGACCAGCGTCTGGGCGCATGGCGTTGACCCCCGCACGTACTTCCCGCAGCAGGACGTGCCGAGCGGTATTGCATCCGGCCGCATCACCGAGGTGGATGCGCGTATCCAGATTGTCTGGCCGCACGACGAGGCCGGCAACGAGCGGCCGGTGACGCAGGCCGGGCTGGCGAACGTCGTGGTGGCCTTCTTCAAGCACGGCACCCGGCTCTCCGTGCCCGTCGGCTGGCAGCCCGAGGCCATTGTGCTGCACGGTGCGTGGAACCAGGAGGTCGGCAAGCAACTCTCCCGCGCGCCGGCCGTCCAGGTGCGCCAGGCGGGCGCGATCACCTATCCGGTCTGGGAGTTCAACGACGTGCCCGTGGGCCGCGCTACGGACTCCCAGAACCGGCTCTATATGTGGGTCACAGCGGAAGGCGTGTTGACGTACCCGACAATCTGGGCGCACGGCGCGGACTTGCGTACGTTCTTCCCGGCCCAGGACGAGCCGGTGATGGGCTGCCTGCCGTAGAGGAGTTGGTTTTGCTAGAGTGGCCGACATGGCAGGTAGCCGCGCTGGGGATCATCCTGATCGCGGCCGCGGTGCTGCTGGTGATCTGGTGGCGGCAGCAGAGCTATCGCTGGGCGTTGGTGCTGGTGCTCTGCCTGCTCCTCGCGCCGGCGATGAGCTTCTGGTCGAGCATCGCGTTCGAGGTCGCGCCCTACCGGGCGGGCTGCGATGGCGTCTGCCCCGGCCAGCGGGGCGCGCCGGTCGCGACGCATCTGTGTGAGTCCCTCGGCTGCGAGTTCCGTCCTACGACTTTCACGCTCAACAGCCTGGTGTATCTCGTGTTGTTTCTCGCGTGGGGCGGCATCGTGCAGGCGCTCCTGCGGCGCATTATCGGTGAATCGCACCGCGTTGCGGCCGGCCGCTTCTCCCTGGGGGTGGTGCTGCTCATCGCGCCGCTTGCGCTGGCCCCCGTGTTCCTGCCCCCGCCCCAGGCCCACGTGCGCGGGGATTCGCAGCGGGTCGCCATCAACGCGCAGCGCGAGGCGTATATGTACGATGACACCGCGCCGCTGCCGGTCGTGCGCCTCGCGCTGGAAGACGTGCGGCCCCGGCTCGATGAGCAGCCCGGCCTGCGCGTCTGCCTGCGCACTTACAGCTATTTTTACCTGCCAATTGGATTCATGTATCTTGACATGACTCCCGAAGGCGTGCATAGTAACAATGGCGGCACACTCCCGCGTGATGGGTCGTGCTGGCGTTGACGAGGTTAAAGGTTGGCAAGTTGAAAGTTGCAGGTTGATCCCGTGACCCAACCTGCAACCTTCAACCTGAGAACCTGATAACCCGACTGACCGGAGGTTTCATGGAGAACCGCAATCGCACCTATTGGACGATCGGCATCGCTGTCGTGCTGCTGTTGTGCTGCTACTGTCTCGGTATGGCCGTTCTGGGCACGGTCATCTTTCGCGGCGACACGAGCGTCGAAATTGAAGATGTAGAGCCGGTGCGCGTCATCACGCGCGTTGTCACGGTCATCGTGCCGGAGCGCGTAACGCCGACCCCGGTCGAGGGCAGCCAACGTGATGCCACGCCCACCCCCGAGGCCGCCGGCACACCCTCGGCCCCGTCCGGCGTCACCGGCGAGATTGCCACCCCGGATGCGGAGGCGGCTGCGCTCTATGCCAGCGAGATGCCTGCGGCCGATCCGCGTGCCTTGACCCTGCGGCTGAAGCCGGACGTAGGCGATATCCCGCTTGTCGTCAACGCGACGCCCCCCAGCTACGAGGTCGGCGCAAAGCAGGAATTCTGGGTCTCCAACGTTGATACACAGGAGCACCGGCAGATTATCGCGGAGCTGCGTTACGTCACAGAGCATGTCGCGATGTGGGTGCAGGAGGGCGTGAACATCGACCAGGACGACCTCGAAGCCTCCGCCGACCGCTTCGAGGAACAGACCTACCCGACTAACCGCGAGTTTTTCGGCAGCGAGTGGACGCCCGGCGTCGACAATGACCCGCGGCTGCACATCCTGCACGCGCGCGACATGGGTGAGACGATCGCCGGCTACTATTCGTCTTCCGACGAGTACCCGCGGGCCGTCAACGAATATTCCAACGAACGGGAGATGTTCTACGTCGCAGCGGATGCGGGCAGCGCCCAACCGAACACATCATTCTATGATGGCCTGCTGGCCCACGAGTTCCAGCACATGATTCATTGGGCCAACGACCGCAACGAGGACTCCTGGGTCAACGAGGGCATGTCGGAGCTCGCGTTCATTCTCAACGATTTCGAATCCGGCGGCATGGATATCGCGTACAGCGAGAAGCCCGACACGCAACTGACGACCTGGGGTGACCCGTCCGTGGGCAACGCGGAGCATTACGGCGCGTCCTACCTCTTCATGACCTACTTCCTGGATCGCTTCGGCGAGGATCTGACGAAGGCAGTCGTGGCTTCCCCGAAGAACGGCATTGCCGGGTTCAACGAGGCGCTGGAGCAGGCCGGCCGTCCGGAGCGGTTCGAGGACATCTTTGCCGATTGGGTCATCGCGAACTATCTGGATGCGCCGGATGCGGATGCGGAGGGCCGCTATGGCTACAGTAGAATCGATCTCTTCGACATGAGCCCGGCGGATTCGCACCGCCGCTATCCGGTCACTGAGACCGCGGAGGTCAGCCAGTACGGGGTGGACTACATCGAGCTGCGGACCCAGGAAGGTGTGGGGCTCACGCTCAACTTCCGGGGCGTCACGGAGACGCCGTTGGTGGCCGGGGAAGTGAGCGATGGGCGCATGTGGTGGTCGAATCGCGGCGACCAGAGCAACACGACCTTGACCCGGCCGGTCGACCTGCGCAACGCGACCGCGCCGAAGCTCACCTTCCGGACGTGGTACGACATCGAAGAAGGGTGGGACTATGCCTACGTGGAGGCGTCCACGGACGGCGGCGAGACATGGCAGATCCTGGAAGGTCGGACGACCACCGACGATAATCCGGTCGGCAACGCTTATGGCGTCGGCTGGACGGGCGCGAGCGGTGAGGGCGTCGGCCCGCAGTGGATCGACGAGGAAGTGGACCTGACCCCGTACGCGGGCCAGGAGATCCTGCTCCGCTTCGAGATGGTGACGGACGACGCCGTGAACGAGCCCGGCTTCCTGCTGGACGACATCACCGTCAGTGAGATTGGTTTCCAGGATGACGGCGAATCCGGCGAGGCCGGGTGGGTGTCGGATGGCTGGCTGTTGACGGACAACACGGTCATGCAGCGCTGGCTCGTCCAGTTGCTCTCGCCCGGTCCCGACGGCGAGCTGGTGATCCAGCGGATGACGGTGGCCGCGGATGGCACCGGCCAGCTTGTCCTGGACCCGCCGGCGGAGGACAGCCAGGCGCTGCTCATCATCTCCGCGCTTGCGCCGGTGACGACCGAAGCCGCCGCGTACGAGTACACGATAGAGGAATGACGGACCGATGACAAGGTGAAGAGGTGACAAGGTGAAGAGGTGAAGCGCGGAATCGGGGCTTCTGCCGGTCTGGGCGTGTATGGGCGTAACCGACCTGACCGGCTAAAGCCTCCACTCCAAGCTCACCTTGTCACCCGGTCACCTTGTCACCCGGTCACCGTGTCACGCCGTCGCCCATGCCCAACCTCCTCTTCCTCCTCTGCCTCACGGCGCTGCTTGCGGCGCTGGCCTACGCGACCGTGCGAACCGGACAGCTCCTGCGCACCTGGACGCCTGACCGCAACCTGATGCTGAGCGGGCCGGAGAATGTGTTCCGGCTCGCGTTGATTGCCGTCTGTCTGCTGCTGGGGTTCACGCTGGGGCCGGGCAGCGCGACGCTGGGGCTGCGCAGCACGGAGCCGGTTGCGGATGTGGCCCTGGGACTGGCGTGCGGGCTGGTGCTGTCCGCGATAGTGGCTGGCGCGGGCTGGCTCATCGAGCGGGCCTGGGGCGCAGATGTCTATAACGATGTCGTGCTGTGCGCCATCCTGCCCCGCAGCCGCCGGGAGTGGGTTGGTGTGCTGCTTGCGCTGCTGCCCGCGGCCCTGCTGGAGGAGCTGCTCTTTCGGGCGCTGCCGCTGGCGGGATTGGCCTGGCTGATTGCCCCGCGCTGGCTGCTCTGGCCGTTGAGCGTGGGCTTCGGCCTGCTTCACTGGCCGCAGGGTAGTTGGGGGGTGCTCGGCGCGACCCTGGCAGGAGTTGTTTTCGGCCTGCTCTTTCTGTTCACCGGCAGCCTGTGGGTGCCGCTGGCCGCGCACTATGTTCTGAACGTCACGCAGTTGTTGTTAGCGCAAATCACGCGAGCGCAGCCACTCCGTTAACAGACCGGCGACCTCTGCCGGCCGTTCCAGCATGACCATGTGACCTGCCGCCGGGATCACGACCAGGTGTGCATCGGGGATGCGCTCGGCCATTGCCCGGCTGGACTCGACTGGCGTCATGCGGTCAGCCTCGCCGCAGAGCACCAGTGCCGGGACGTTGACCCGGTGCAGGTCGGCCAGCCGGTCGAAACGGTCGCAGGCGACGAAGTCAGCGTGGAGCACCTCAGGCGCAACCCCGCGCAGCCTCCGCACGAACAGGCGCAGCAGCTCAGGATCGATATCCGCCGCGTGTGTCCTCATGGCAAGCAGTTCGGTGGTCCGCTCGAAATCCACGGACAGGCTCGCCAGAAGCTCCGGCGCGATGCACAACTGTCCGCCTGTCGATACCAGTACCAGCCCGGCCAGTCGCGGCGCATGGCGCAGCGCATATTCCAGCGCGATCGCGCCGCCCATCGAATGACCCGCCAGGATAAACCGCGGTAGGCCCAGCGCGTCCACAAATGTGTGAACCGCCTCGGCATATGCCCCGATATCGGCCCGTGCCGGCCCATCGGCCTTGCCGTGCCCCGGTAAATCCAGGCTATAGACTACGGCCTCCGGCAGACGGCGCAGTTCGGCCGGCCAGTGCATGTGATTGCCGCCTGCGCCGTGCACGAGGACGAGCGGCGCGTGCTGGTCGGCGCCTTCGTGCCGGCGATAGTAGAGCCGCCCGCCGCCGGGCAGGGTGATGGTGGGCATGTGTAACCTCCGCACTGATTGTATCATGTGCGCGCGACGCAGGACTTCATAAGGCAATCGGAGTCGAGGCTTTGGTGTCTATCTGAAGACCCGCTCTGGCCGGTCTGACCGTGCCACGGGCTCGGTCAGACCGGCCAGAGCAATCAAGGCAATTGGAGTCGAGGCTTCAGCCGGTTAGTCTGGCTCCTGGCGTAGACGCCCAAACCGGCTGAAGCCTCGACTCCATTTCCATCTTCGCGCTATATTTGGAACTCCTATGGCGCAGCTTGTTCGTTTGTACACTGTTAGTGTAGAATACACAGCGAGACGTATTGCACACAAGGGAGGCTTGAAGTTGCGAAAACCACTCTTATGGGTGCTGGTGGCAGCAAGCGTGCTGCTGATCGTCGCCGGCGTCCTGCTGATATCCCAATCCGCACCGCCCGCGGCCGCGAATCCGTCGGCCCCACCCACTACGCAGTCGTTCCTGACCTTGGGCGGGGACGGCGTGGCGCGCATCAGCGTCCAGGACTTGCACGCGCAACTGGCGGGCGCAAATCCGCCGGTCGTATGGGAATTCCGCTCGGCCTCATCTTACGAAGCCGCGCACCTGTCCGGCTCGCGCCTGTTGACGCTGGAGGAGATTCCTGCGGCTGCGGAGGGGCTGGACAAGGCCCAGGCGATTGTGACGCTGTGTGCCTGACCGGACGAAGCGACGAGCGCCCGTGCGGCGCAAATCTTGGAGGGTCTGGGGTTCTCGAACGTGGCCGCGTTGGAAGGCGGCATTGCTGCGTGGCAGGCCGCGGGCCTGCCGCTGGTGAGTGATTGATGCAAAAAAGGAGTCGAGACTTTGGCCCGCCTGGCAGAAGTACCGTGTTGCCAGGGCTTCCGGCTAAAGTCTCGACTCCAGCGGGTCACCTCTTCACCGCTTCACCTTGTCACCCCATCATTTGGCCGTGCGGTTGCGGGCGAGTTGCGTCAGGATGAACTTGGCCGCCAGGATCGCGACCAGCGAGCCGATGAACGTCTGAATGACGTAGACACCGGCAATGGAAAGGCCCCATGTGCCGAGCAGCAACTGGCCGATCACGCCGCCGATGAAACCGACGACGATATTGCCGATCCAGCCGTAGGGCAGCGGTGTCCTAGAGATCTTCTCGACGATCGCGACGATGACAATGGTCACGAGCAACGCGCCAATCCAGCCACAGATATCCAGCATGGTGTGTCTCCCTTGAAAATGTCCCGTTACCCGGCCGGGGCAGCGCACGGCGCCAGTTCGACCCGATAGCCGAGCTTCTCGAGACGGCGCACGGCTCGGCGTTTCACCGCCTCACGGTCCCGCTCATCGAAGTAGTTGCCACCCAGGTCTTCATAGGCCGTCTGCCGAGTAATCAGGTGATAACCTGTGACCAGTAAACTGTGCCCGACGGCGACCGCTGCCCGTTGTGTGCCTCGCCGGGCTGCCAGGCGGCGATAGAGCGCCTGGAAGTACTTGTGCTTGGTGTGGGCTGCGCCGTGGGCCGCTTCAATCAGTGCCCGCCGCAGCCACGGACTGCCTTTGCGCGTGCGGCCACTCTTGCGTTTGCCTGCACTCTCGTGGTTGCCCGGACACATACCGGCCCAGGAAGCCAGGTGGTCGGCATCTTCGAAAGGCGCCAGATCCGCACCAATCTCGGCGACGATGATCTCGGCAATGCGCTGGTTAATGCCCGGCAAGGCATCCCACGTCGCTAAGGCCGCCGCAAAAGGGCGCATCTGCTCCGCAATCTGCTGGTCCAGTTGCGCCATCGCCTCGTCGAGAAAGTCGATGTGACTCAGATGCTGCGCCAACATAAAGCGATGATGTGGCCGCACGCGCCCGCTCAACGCCTTCACGAGCAAGTCCTGCTTGTCGCGCAACCGCCCTTTGGCTAAGGCGGCCAACGTGGCGGCGTCCGTTTGGCCCTCGACTAACTCGGCCAGGATGGCGCGGCCACTCACCCCCATCACATCGCTGGCGACACTCGCCAACTTGATGTTGGCGTCTTCCAGTACCTTCTGCACCCGATTGACTTCGCTCTTGCGTTCATCCCCCAACTTCGTGCGATAGCGGGTCAGATCCCGCAGTTCTCGCAAAACCTCCGAGGGGATGAAGCTGCCTTTGAGCAAGCCATGCCGCAAGAGGTCGGCGATCCATTCGGCGTCCTGCACGTCCGTCTTACGCCCCGCCAACGCTTTGATGCGTTCGGCGTTGACCACCAGGATGGCGAACCGGTCATCCAGCAGGTTGTATACGGGCTTCCAGTACACCCCCGTGCTCTCCATCGCCACATGGCTGACACCCAGACCGGCCAACCAATCCGCTAAAGCCTCCAGATGCACCGTCATCGTCGCAAAGGTGCGGGTTTCCTTGAGCGGCTGACCGTCTGGCCCCGGCACGATCACACAGGCCACTACGGTCTGCTTGTGGACGTCGATCCCGCAACAACGCTCGTAGACCACTTGCATGACTCACCTCCGCTGCTTGCGCTCGCCCCAGCGGAGTGCCTGATGAACGAAGATTCTCCCTTGCGTGCTCTCCCCTGGCGGGGGGCAACAGTCAACGGTGCCTGCAGGCACTCATGTCAAACTCCTGACGGGCTCGTGGCACCAAACCAACCATCCGACTTCTCACCGGGGCGGCACTCTATTCTACCCATTTTCATCCGCAACGGTGAGCCGTGGCTCATAGACAACTCCTTTGCCAATATGCTACACAGTTCGTATCGCAGTGCGGCTGCGTAGCCTAGAACAGCGCGACAGCGAAGCCCGCCACTGACAGCAACAGCGGAATCACAAGCACCATCCCGCCACACCCAATGCAGCCCTTCTTGCGCCGCACCTCACTGGGGCTGTAGTAGCGCTTCTTGCCCGGAACGGCCGGCTCAACAGGTTTGGCTTCGTTAATGGCCCTGTCGATGGTCCCAATGACGGACCCGGCAGCGGACTCGACGGCGGCTGTGCCCTGCTCGACGGCACGTTCAACTGGTTCAAAGCTTGCATCAGGCTCAACGACCGGGCTTTTTCCCTCGGTCAACGGGCCGAGGTCCAGTTCCTCTGGATTGGGTTCCGAACTCTCTGAACTGCCTTCACCTTTGCGTCTGAACATACGATTGACTCCTTACACTCGACTCCCGCGATCCTCGCGGTCGGGCCTGCCAATACATCTGGCATACTAAACCATAAATGCAGACAGTGCAACTGGCGCGCATGTCGCATTGTGCTTGCTACATACCAAAAGCGTTTGACAAAGGCCCTGCACAGCAGCTATAATGTGGCAGGATCGGGGGCTGGCACACGCCCCGATTCACTGTTTTTTAGAGGATGGTACAGTATGGCACGCAAGAAAGCCGCCCCGCGCCGCGATTGGCGCATGGTCGTGTTTATCATTATCTCACTGGTCATCGTCCTGTCGATGGTCCTGGCCTACCTGCCCGGAGTCCTTTCAGGGCCGTATTGAGCCGATGGCCTCCGCCGTCGAGATAGCGTCAGATGCCGCGCGCAGCCGGACCGGGGTTGGGCTGGTGTTGATCGCGGTCCTGGCCTTCTCGACGAGTCCGGTCTTGGTGCTCTGGGCCGCGCCGCTCAGCCCGTTCGAGATTACGGTGGGCCGCCTGGCGTGCGCAGCGGTGCTCGTCTGGCTGCTGGCCCGGCTCAACGGTCAACCTCTGCTGCCGCGGCGGGCTGACCTGCCCCGCTTTGCCCTGTTCGGCCTGATTACCGCGGTCCACTTCATCAGTTACATCGCCTCGCTTAATTACACCACCATCGCGCACTCGCTGGCGATCGTCTATACCGCGCCCATCTTCGTGACATTGTTCTCCGTATGGTTCCTGCACGAGCATATCGCGTGGCGCAAATGTTTGGGCGTGCTGGTGACTGTCGCGGGGATTGCGATTCTGGCCGGCTTCGAGCCGCGCTTTGACGGGCGCATGCTGCTGGGGGATGGGCTGGCGCTGGTGTCTGCGGTGACATACGGGCTGTACTCTGTCGCGGGACGTTCGCAGCGGGAGCGGTACGGGCTTTTCACATATGCAGGTACAGTCTACAGCCTGGCCGCACTGTGGGCGCTGCCTGTGGCCGTCCTCAGCTTTACGCCGGCGGGGTATAATCCGCGCTCGCTGCTGGCGCTGCTCGGCGCGGCGTTCATTCCATTGGGCACGGGCCACACGCTGTACAATGCCGCGCTGCGACGGACGCACGCGACGGTGGTCAATCTGGTCGCGACGCAGGAGGTCACGGGCGGGGTGCTGCTCGGTGCGTTGTTGCTTAACCAGGTGCCGCAGATCAATGAGCTGGTGGGTGCGGGGGTGGCGCTGTTGGGGATTGCGCTGGTATTGATATAGGATTGACTGGAGAGCAAAGGATGTGTTGCTGATGCCGAAACCTGTTGACTGCCCGTATTTCTTCGGGGACTATCACCGGGGCCGCGAGATCGAGAGGTGCCGCCTGATCGAGCGCAACCGCGAGAACCGGCGGCCCTGGCGCCGCGCGCTGTGCGACACCTGTCCCGTGCCGGGCATCCTGCGCACCACGACCTGCAAGCACCTCGCGCTGGAGGCGTCCGTGGAGAAGCGGCTGGCGGTGCTGGATCGCGTCAGCGTCTACGCGGTCTGCACGGAGCACGTGCTCGAACTGACCGATCCGCGGCGCTGCCCGGAGTGTGAGGCGGCGGGCAAGACCTCTGAGCGCGACGGATAATTGGGACAATACGTAGGGGCCGGCCCACAGGCAGACCCACAAACCCGGCTTCTGTGCGAAGCGCAGCTTCGCACAGAAGCCGGGTTTGTAACGGTGAACGGGCCTGCAAGGGTCGGCACGCAGGCCGGCCCCTACCACTAATCTAACAGGCCGTCGATTGCCTGGCTGAACTGCTCGAAGGGCAGCGCGCCGGAGAGCGGGCGCGTCTCGGCCACCTCGCCGTCCGCACCCAGCTTCTCGATGAAGAAGGCCGGCGTGCCGCGCACGCCCAGTTCCGCACCCGCCTGCAGGTCCTTCTGGATCGCAGCCTCGGTCTGCGCGGCGGTCAGGCACGCGTCATACGCACTGGCGTCAGCGCCGATGGCGAGGGCCTGCGTGCGGAATTGCTCGGCTGCGGCCGTGGCGCTGGCGGATTGCCAGCCCTGCTGGTTCGGGAACAGCCAGTCATGCATATCCCAGAAGAACTTCGGGTCCTGCTGACCGGCGCAGTACGCGGCCTTGTGCGCTGCGGGCGCATTCGGGTGAATGTCCAGCGGGAAGTGGCGGAAGACGTGGACGACCTGACCAGTGATACCGTACGCTTCATACAGAAGCGGCTCCGTCTGCAAAGCATGACGGGCGCAGAACGGTCACTGGAAGTCCGAGAAGTCCACCAGCCGGATCGGCGCATTCGGGTCGCCGCGGTAGAAGTTGCCCTCGGCGTCCACACCGACCTCCAGGCTCGCCAGTTGCGACTGTGAGACGGGCGGCGGCTGCGTGGGCACGGGCGTCGGCGGCAACTGGATGTCCTGGATCGCCTTCTCGAAGTCTGCCAGTGATAGGGTGCCCTCGATGCCGCGGCCGTTCTCGACCGTACCGTCGGCGGCCAGCTTGAGCAGCAGGAACGACGGCGCGAATGGCACGCCGATCTGCTGCTGTGCGAACTCGTAGCTGTAGGAAACAGCGTTCAGCGTGGCCGGGTCTGCCAGGCAGCTCGCAAACTGCGCCTCGTCCAGTCCCAGGTCACCGGCATAGCCGGTCATAGCCGCATCGTCGCCCTCGGTCCAGTCCGCCTGGTTCTCATAGAGCGCCGTGCGGAACTCCCAGAATTTCCCTTGCTGGCCCGCGCAGTAAGCTGCCGCAGCGGCTTTGGGCGCATCGGACGGGTAGAACATGAACATCACACGCAACTGGTTCGTGTCGATGAACTTGCTCTTCAGCGCCGGCTCGACATCCAGCACATACGTGGCCGCGTCCGCGCTCTTGAAGTCTTCAAAGGCAATCATCAGGACCGGCGCTTCCGCAGAACCGATGGTCGGGCTGCCGTCATAGGTGAAGCCGGGGCGATTCGGGTCCACGTAGTAGAACTCGACGCCCTGGGGTAGGGGGGTCGGAGTCGGCGCAGGCTTCTCACCGCGCTTCGCGCGCTCGATCTTGTCCTCGAACTCGCTGAACGGATACGCGCCGCTGATAAAGAAGTCGTTGACGAAGAACGCCGGCGTGCCCTGCACCCCGCGGACCATCCCTTCGTTCAGGTCGGCTTCGATGTGTGCCTGGGTCGCGGCGTCGGTCAGGCAGGTATCATATTGCGCGCCATCGACGCCCAGTGCAATAGCCTGCGCACGGAACTGCGCAGGTGCATCGGAGGCTTCCGACCACGTCGCCTGGTTGGCGAACAACCAGTCGTGCATATCCCAGAAGAACTGCGGATCCTGCTGGCCGGCACAGTAGGTCGCCTTCGCAGCCGGCGTGGCATTCGGGTGAATGCTGTCCAGCGGGAAGTGGCGGAACGTATGCTGGACCTGGCCGGTCGCAATGTAGGTTTCCCTCAGCGACGGCTCGGTCTGCTCGAAGTGCCGCGCGCAGAAGGGGCACTGGAATTCGGAGAACTCCACCAGCTTGACCGGCGCGTCAGGGCTGCCCCGGTAGAAGTTGCCGTCGGCATCCACGCCCACCGGCACGGCGCCGCCCGCACCTCCCGCGGCAGGCGCCGCTGTGGCCGGGGCCGTGGCCTCGGGCGCGGTGGCATCAGGTACAGCGGTCGGCGTGACTGAGGGCGCAGTACACGCGCTGATAGCCAGTCCCAGGGCCAGGAGCATCACGGCCAGGCCGATCAGGCGGAGTCGGATGCCAGAACGAGGTAATGTCATGCAAAGCCTCCTGAATTAGTAGACGAACTCGCGAATGTCGTATTTAGCGTATTGCGGCAGCGGGATCCCATCCTGAGAGATGCCCTCGGGCCGCAGGGCTGTGCGGATGCGCATCTCCTGCGCGGCCATCTCCGCCGGTGTCAGCGGCCGGATGCCTGCGGCTGCGGCCAGCGCACCGTACTCCGAGCCGGGCGAGTCCACGAACGGCGAGAAGTACACGATGTCGCCCGCGGTCAGCGGCATGGCCTTGAGCGCGGCAATGGTTGCGCTCTCGTGTGCCGCCGCGCCGGTCTCGCCGCCAATGCCGGTCATGATGATCACACTGGCCGCGATCCCCGCCTGTTTGATCAGGCGGACTGCCTCGATGACGTCGGCGGCCGTGCCCGGCTTGCGCAGAAACCGCAGCAGCGCATCGTCGCCGGTCTCCATGCCGATGTAGACCCGGCGCAGCCCCCGACCGGCGAGCTCCTGCCAGTCCGCCAGGCTCTTGCGGTGGACATCGAACGCGTCAATGAACGAGTATATGCTTCCCTGCGGGAAGCCGCCAGCCCGCGGCAACACACCTTCCGCATCGATGACATCCAGCCAGGCGCGCAGCCGGGCCATCGGCGCCACCAGCGCGTTCGCATCGGCCAGAAAGAGCGACTTGCGCAGCACGATGGCCGGGCCGAAGAACGCGCGCACGGCCCTGATGTGCGCCCGCAGCTCATCGGCGCTCTTGATGCGAAACGGCCGATCCCGGTAGAAGTCACAGAAGGTGCAGCGGTTGTGCGAACAGCCTTCCGTGGCCTGGAGCACCAGCGCCAGATATTGGTCAGGCGGCAGGATGCTCACCGGGCGATAGACCGCTGCAAACCGCTCCGCATCTGCGGCCAGCGCGGCGCTGTCCCAGCCCTGCAGCACGGCCAGCCTCGGATCGCCGATGGCACGCGCAGCCCGGTCTGCCAGGTCATAGACGACTGTCAGGAAGCGCGCCGCTTCGTCCGCTGCCAACCAGCGCCGCTGCCGCGTCCCGTCGGGCCCGCTCCACTTGGCGAGGACCCGATTGTCCAGGCTGCGCCGGTAGTTCAGGCCGCCTACGTACGCGCCGATCAGCCGCCCCGCCAGGTCGAACGAATAGCTCGGCTCCGCGTCGCCGACGAGGAGGTTGATGGCCGTGGGACGGAGCCGGAGCGTCACTCGCCCGACGCCGGATAGCTCGCAGGCGAGCACTTCCGTAGACATAGCCGATTCTCAAGCAAGTTAATGGAGAGATTATAAACGATGATGTTGCAATTGGCTAAAGTGCCGCCACCAGGAATTCCAAACGTGAGCGTGTGGAAGCATCCTGAGCGGGTGCACGGCCTACCGCTCCCAACAGCGCAAGGCTAGTCGAAGGATGCCGTGTTTCGGCTGCGTTGATGCCTGATGCGGCCGCCCCTTCGACTGCGTCCGGCCCGCACAGCGGGCCGCCCTCCGCTCAGGGCGCTTTCTTGCTGCCCCCACCGTGAAACGCGCCCACTGCCGCACGCATTCTTCGTATCCTGGCGGTTATTGGATATAATAAGGGGTATGTGGAGTAAAAGGGTGCCATGTCTCTGCTGATTGCGAACGGTCTGAGCAAGGCCTTCGGCGCGCTGGATGTGTTCGTGGGCATCGACCTGCGGGTCGAGGCCGGCGACCGCATCGGCTTTGTGGGCGCCAACGGCGCGGGCAAGACCACCCTGCTGCGCATCCTCGCGGGCGACGAATCTGCGACCGCGGGCGATATCGCGCGCAAGCGCGGGTTGACGGTCGGCTACCTGCCGCAGGACCCGCCGCCCGCGGGCGACCAGACCATCCACGAGGTCATGCTCGAGGTCTTTGCGCCGTTGATAGCGCAGGGCGCGCGGCTGGCAGACATGGAGCACGAGCTGGCCGCAGCAGCCGCGCGCGAAAGCGAGGATTACCCGGCCCTGTTGGAAGCCTACGGCCAGGCCCAGACCGCGTTCGAGGTGGCCGGCGGCTACGACTACGAGACGCGCATCCGCCAGGTGTTGGGCGGGCTGGGCTTCAACGAGGACGAGCACGACAAGCCGCTCGCACATCTGAGCGGCGGCGAGCGCACGCGCGCGCTGCTGGCCCAGCTCCTGCTCAGCGAGCCGGACCTGCTGCTGCTGGACGAGCCGACGAACCACCTGGACCTCGAAGCGGTCGAGTGGCTGGAGGACACGCTGCTGCGTTGGAAGGGCGGGCTGGTGGTCGTGGCCCATGACCGCTACTTCCTGGACAAGGTCGCCAACCGCATCTGGGACATGAATTTCGGCCGGCTGGAAGCCTATCGCGGCAACTATTCCGCCTTTCGGCTGCAGAAGGAGATGCGGCTGGACCGCCAGCGCAAGGAATGGGAGTCCCAGCAGGAGTTTGTCGCCAAGACCGAGGACTTCATCAAGCGTAACCTTGCGGGTCAGCGGACAAAGGAGGCCCAGGGCCGCCGCACCCGGCTGGAGCGGTTCCTGCGCGACGAAGCGCTGGAACGGCCACAGGACCAGCGGCAAATCCGGCTGGGGCTGACGACGCAGATTCGCTCCGGCGACCTGGTGCTGGCGACCAAAGACCTGGCGGTCGGCTACGACCGGCCGCTGTTCTACTGTCCCGATGTCGAAGTGCGCCGGGGCGACCGCGTCGCGCTGATCGGGCCGAATGGGGCCGGCAAGACGACCTTCCTCAAGACGGTGCTGGGCGAGATTCCGGCGCTCAAGGGGCGCATCCGGCTCGGCGCGAGCGTGGAGCCGGGCTACCTGGCCCAGGCGCAGGCCGGGCTGGACCCCGACGAGACGGTGCTGGATGCCATCCTGGAGATCCGCAACCTGCCGTTGACGCAGGCGCGCAGCTTCCTGGGCCAGTACCTGTTCATCGGGGAGGATGTCTTCCGCACCATCGGCACGTTGAGCGGCGGCCAGCGCAGTCGCGTTGCGCTCGCGCGGCTGACCCTGCACGGCGCGAACTTCCTGCTGCTGGACGAGCCGACGAATCACCTCGACCTGGATACGCAGGAGATCCTGGAGGCCGTGCTGAAGGACTTCCCCGGCACGGTGCTGCTCGTGACGCACGACCGCTGGCTCGTGCAGGGGCTCGCGACCCAGGTGTGGCGCGTGGACGGCAATGAGATGCTGGCCTACCAGGGCAACTATGAGGAGTACTTACGCCAGCGCGCCATTGTGTTGCAGCCGGATATTGCACCGGAAGACGCGCCTGAGAAGACGGGGCCGACCGAAGCGGACCGCGAGCGGGCGCGCGAGGAGCGCCGCCAACGCAAGGCCGCGGAGAAGCGTGCGGAGGCCGCCGCCGCGGTCGAGGCGCAGATCCATGAAATGGAGGCACGGCTGAACACGCTCAGCACGCAGCTCGAGGCGGCCAGCCTCGCGGGCGATGTTGCACGCGTCCACAGCCTGGGCGTGACCTACAGCGAGCTGGACGCCGAGCTGCACCGGCTGATGAGCGAGTGGGCGGAAATGGCGTAGGGTTGGGAGGGAATTATGGATATTGCACTACGAACGCCGATCAGGGTGGATGCAGATGGTGTGCTGCGTGTGGGGGATACGCGTGTTACGCTGGATACAGTCATTGCGGCTTATCGTCGAGGTCTTTCAGCCGAAAGTATTGCGGCAAGATTCCCGACGCTGGACCTGGCTGATGTCTATGGTGTTTTCAGCTACTATCTGCATAACCGGGTGGAGGTTGACGCATATCTGGCGCAGCGTGAACAGGAAGCTGATGCGCTTCAGGCGATAATCGAGCGCGAGTTTCCGCCAAAGGATATTCGCGCGCGCTTGTTGGCTCGGAAGGCTGAACTAGAGAAGGCACAACGTGATTCGGCTGCTGGCTGACGAGAATTTCAACAACGACATCGTGTCGGGCCTGCTACGCCTGCAACCCGATATCGACATAGAACGGGTGCAGGATGTTGGACTCAGACAAGCCAGGGATGAGGCGGTTCTGGAGTGGGCGGCTTCGCAAGGCAGAGTCATCCTGACTCACGACGCCAACACACTGATCGGTCTGGCGTATGCCAGGATCAGGGCTGGGCTGCCGATGGCGGGTGTGTTGGCGGTCAGAGAGAGTCTGCGGGAAGGCGAAGCGATTGATGAACTCCTGGTGTTCTGCCTGTGCAGCCGCGAGAATGAATGGGCCGGGCAGGTGATCTACCTGCCGCTCAAATAGGGGGTGGTCTTGCCGCGGCAGGTGATCGGGCTGACGGGCGGCATCGGGACGGGCAAGAGCCGTGTGCTGGATACGCTCGTCTCATTGGGCGCGGACGGGGTGGACGCCGACCGCATCAGCCGCGAGGTCATGCTGCCCGGCGGTCCGGCCTTCGAGCCGGTCGTGGCCGCGTTTGGCCGCGATATGCTGACGGCTGAGGGACAGATTGACCGGTCGCGGCTGGGCCAGCGGGTCTTTGCCGATTCCACAGCGCTGGCACGCCTGGAGAGTATCGTCCATCCGGCAGTACACGAGGCCATCAAGGGCCGGCTGGCAGCCTCAGATGCGCCGGTCTTCGTCATCGAGGCCATCAAGCTGCTTGAGGCCGGGCTCAGCCGCGCGCTGTGCGATGTGGTATGGGTGACACAATGCAGTTACCGGTCGCAGGTGGCGCGGCTCAAGGCCAGCCGGGGCATGTCTGAGGCGGAGGTGCGGCGGCGGCTGGCGAACCAGATGCCGCCCGCCGCGATGGCCCGGCAGGCCGATCTGGTCATCAGCACCAATGGCACGTATGCGGAGACGGATCTGGCCGTGCTGGCAGGCTGGGCAGGCCTGGCCGCGCCGCTGTCGCCGCCGGAATATGCTGCCGCGACGGACGAGGACGCCGAGGGCGTGGCCGCAGTGCTCAACAGCATCGTACGCGAGGGCGGCCAGACGGTCATCGACCGCACGTTCACACCGGCCCAGGAGCGCCGGTTCATCCGTAGCCTGCCCCCGCGCAGCCGGCTGACCGTCGCCCGGCTGGGGCGGGTGATCGCGGGGTTCCAGGTGATGGAGCCTTACGCGGATTACACGGGCGCGCTGGATCACGTCGCCGGCCTGGGAACCTACGTCGCGGCGCCCGTGCGCGGCCGGGGCCTCGGGCAGGGGCTCATGGCGCACACATGCGTCGCGGCGCGGCAGATGGGCTATCGCAAGTTCGTGATCATGGTGCGCGCCGATAATGCGGGCGCGCAGGCGTTTTATGAGCGGCTGGGGTTCCGTACGTGCGGCCGGCTGACCGCGCAGGCGCATATCGACGGCCGCGAGGTGGATGAAATCATCTACGAGCTGTTCTTGTAAGTATTTATACGTGACGTTGAGACAGGATTCACAGGATTGACAGGATTTGCGCAATGCGCGGCGCGGACCGCTGCAATCCTGATAATCCTGTGAATCCTGTCAAGCAAGCTGTGCGGGTTTCATGGCGGAATCGGTTTAGAAGGTCTTTCGGAGTTGCAGTATGACACAACTGCGTAGGCTATGGGACGAGCATCCGAACCTGGTGTCCTGGCTGGCACTGGCGGTCGGCATGGTCGTGATTCTTTACTTTGCGGCGCGCCACGTCGGCTTCCAGCCGGGACAGTGGGCCGCGCTCATCGCCGCCACCATCGGGTTGGCGGGGTTGTGTGTCTGGATCATCAGTTGGGAAGACCGTGACAGTCAATGAGCAAGCGTGATTATTACGAGGTTCTCGGCGTCGGGCGTGACGCGGACGAGAACGCCATCAAGAGCGCGTACCGGCGCCTCGCGCGGCAGTATCATCCTGACGTCAACAAGTCGGATGATGCCGAGGAACGCTTCAAGGAAATCAACGAAGCGTACGAGGTCCTGAGCGACGCGGATAAGCGCGCGGCCTATGACCGCTACGGCCATGCCGCGACGCAGGGCGGCTTCGGCGCGGGCGGGCCGGGCGGCGCGGGTTACGGCGGATTTCCCGGCTTCGGCGACATCTTCGAGGAATTCTTCGGCGGCATGGGCGGGATGCGCGGCGCAGCCCGCGGCCCGGCGCGCGGCGCAGACCTGCGCTATGACCTGGAGATCACCTTCCAGGAGGCCGTCTTCGGCGCGGAGAAGGAAGTCGAGATCCCGCGGCAGGAAGTCTGTCCCGTGTGCCAGGGTTCCGGCGCGGAGCCGGGCACCAAGCCCATCCGCTGCCCGCAGTGCAACGGCACGGGCGAAGTGCGCCGCGCGCAGCAGACCATCCTGGGCCAGTTCGTCAGCGTGAGCACCTGCCCGCGCTGCAACGGTGAACGGGAGATCGCGACGACCCCGTGCACCAACTGCCGCGGGCAGCGCCGCGTCCAGGTCACGCGCAAGCTGGCCGTGAGCATTCCCGCGGGCGTGGATGATGGGATGCGCATCCGGCTGGCAGGCGAGGGCGAGCCGGGCGAGCGCGGCGGGCCGATGGGCAACCTGTTCGTCGTGCTGCATGTCACGCCGCACCCGCTGTTCCAGCGGCAGGAGAACGACATCCTGCTGGAGCTGCCCGTCAACATCGTGCAGGCGACGCTGGGCACGGAGCTGGATGTGCCGACGCTGGAAGGGACATCGAAGCTGACCATCCCTGCGGGCACGCAACACGGCGAGGTCTTCCGCCTGCGCGGGAAGGGCGTCCCGATCCTGCGCAGCAGCCGTCGCGGGGATCAACTGGTGGTCGTGCGCGTGGTCGTGCCGGAGAAGCTCAACGACAAACAGCGCAAGCTGCTCAAGGAGCTGGGCGAGTCGCTGGGGCTGGAGTCGTTGGGCAAGGACAACCGCAGCCTGTTCGAGAAGCTGATCGACGCGGTGGGGGATGCGTTTGGGCAGTAGTTTACTATTTACTCATTACTCGTTACTCGTTTATGTAATGAGTAATGAGTAACCAGTAAAGGAGCTTTCACGTGCAGTGGATCGAGATCAGCGTGCGGGCCGACGGGGAGGCCGCAGAGGCCGTCAGCGAGCTGTTTAACCGGCTGAACAGCCGACCGGACGGCCAGGGCGGCGCGGTCACCGAGGTCGGCGGATTCGATCCGGTCGGCGACGATCACCGACCCTTCGTGACCGTGCGCACCTATCTCTCCGCGGGCGAGCCCGACGCGGCAGACCGCCAGCGCCAGATCGAAGAGGGGCTGTGGTTCCTGGGGCGCATCTACCCGTTGAGCGAGCCGCACATCCGCCCGCTGGCCGAGGAGGATTGGGCCAACGCGTGGAAGGCCAGCTATCGCCCGCTGCACGTGGGCCGCTTCCTCATCATCCCCGAATGGGAGCGGGACAGCGTGCAGCCTGCCGCGGGTGAGCTGCCGATCGTACTCGACCCCGGCATGGCGTTCGGCACGGGGCTGCACCCCAGCACACAGTTGTGTTTGCGCTTGATGCCCGCCCTGGTGCGACCCGGCATGCGCGTGTTAGATGCGGGTTGCGGCTCCGGCATCCTCAGCATCGCAGCGGCGCGGCTCGGCGCAGGCCGCGTGGACGCGTTCGACATCGACCCCATCGCAGTCACCGCAACGCAGGAAAATGCCGCGCTGAATGACCTGCCCATCCCGATCCATGTCGTGCAGTCCGAGGGGCCGGGCGGGGGTGACCCGTTCTGGCTGCCGCTGGGCGCCGCGCCGCCGGTCTGGGATGTCATTCTCGTCAACATCCTGCCTCATGTCATCCGGGTCTTGATCGAGCAGGGCCTGCACACCTATCGCGCGGCGGGCGGGCAAATGATCCTCGCCGGCATCATCGAAGAACGCGAGCCGGAGCTGGTCACATTCCTGGCGGAGCAAGGCCTGACCGTCCGGCAGCGCTTCGGCCAGGGCGACTGGGTGGTGCTGGTGGTCGCCTGAGCGAGGTAGCATGAAGCAGGCGTATCCCATACTCGAGTTTGACCCGTCGCCGCGCGGGGTCATCGAGCCGCGGCGTCCTGCGAAGCTCAATTCGGTGCCGGAGGTGTGCGTTGTCTGCTTCTTCGGTGAGGTCATCCGCAAGCTCGTGCGTGAGAAGCGGCTGCGGCGCATCCATACGCTGCGCAGCGAGATGGGGCCGCACCACCTCTATGAGATGATTGTGGACGGACAGCCGGGCGCTGAGCCTCAGCGTATCGCCGTGTTTCATTCGGCGGTCGGCGCGGCGCTGGCCGCCGGGCTGGTCGAAGAGATGATTGCGTGCGGCTCGCGGCGGTTCGTGGCCTGCGGCGGCGCGGGCGTGCTGGACCGCGAGATTGCGGTGGGTCATGTCGTCATCCCGGTCAGCGCAGTCCGCGACGAGGGGACCTCGTACCATTATCTGCCGCCGGGCCGCGAGGTGGCGGCCGGCCCTGCGGCCGTTGCGGCCATCGAGCAGGTCTTGCAGGCGCACGGCGTGCCATATGTGAAGGGCAAGACGTGGACGACCGACGGCTTCTACCGTGAAACGCCCGACAAGGTGGCATTGCGCCGCGCGGAAGGCTGCCTGACCGTCGAGATGGAGGCCGCGGCTTTCTTCGCGGTCGCGCAGTTCCGGGGCGTGCAGTTCGGCCAGATGCTCTACGGCGGCGACGACGTTAGCGGCGCGGAGTGGGATCACCGCGACTGGGTAAAGCGGCCCACGATCCGCGAGCAGTTGTTCTGGCTGGCGGTGGAAGCTGGGTTGGCGATGGCGACGGCCTGCGGTTACAAATCGCAGGCTGATATGTGAAACCGGCCAAGGCCGGTTACCTGGATTGAACCAGTCTGCCTCGGCAGACTTTGTGTAGCAGGCTGAGATTTGAATCTCAGCCGGGAGCACCATGCACCGGTTTTTCGTCTCCCCCGCCGATTTCACGCAGCAACCGGTCGTGCTGACGGGCGAGCAGGCCCACCAGGTGCGGCGGGTGCTGCGGCTGCGCCTGGGCGAGACGGTGATGCTGCTCGACGGGCAGGGGGGCGCAGGCGAGGCCATGCTCGTCGCGCTGGATGAGCGCAGCGCGCGTTTTAAGATGACGCGGCGCTGGCAGGCTCCGCGCGAGCCGGCCGTCCACATCACGCTGTACCAGGCCGCGCTCAAGGGCGAGCGGTTCGGCTGGGCCCTGCAGAAGGGCGTCGAGGTCGGCATCAGCCGGTTCGTGCCGCTGGTGTGCGAGCGCAACGTCGTGGACGACCTGGACGCGGTGGAGGACAAGCGTGAGCGCTGGCAGCGCATCATCCAGGAGGCCGCGGAGCAGAGCGGCCGCACATACCTGCCGGAGCTGCTGCCCGCGCAGTTCTTCAGCCGGGCGGTGCAACCGGGCGATGAACCGGCGGACGCGTCTGCCTTGCGGCTGATTCCCTGGGAGGGCGAGCAGGAGGTGCGGCTGAGCACGGCCCTGGCCGCGTGTAACTTGGCCGGCGAGGTGCGCATCCAATTGTTTGTGGGGCCTGAGGGCGGCTTTGCGGAAACCGAGATTGCCCTGGCCCGGCGTTATGGGATTCAACCGGTCAGCCTGGGGCCGCGCATCTTGCGGGCGGAGACGGCAGGCATCGTGGCCGCGTCCGCGATCCTGTACCAGGCGGGCGAGTTCTGAGACTTTGCAACATAGTGGAGTCCGCATCCTCAGATGCGGGTGGCATAAGATGCGGGTGGCTTTGCAACATAGTGGAGTCCGCATCCTCAGATGCGGGTGGCATAAGATGCGGGTGGCATAAACATGGGAGGCATTATCATGTTGGACGGATTGAGCTTTAACCTGGGCAGCACCGGCAGCGAAGAAGCCGGCGGCGCTGCCGCCGGCGAGGAAACCCAGCCCATCGAGCGCGGGCCGCGGCCCGAAATCGAGAATGTCATCGTCGTCGGCAGCGGGCCGGCCGGCTGGAGCGCCGCGATTTACACTGCGCGCGCCAACCTGCGCCCCCTGCTCATCACCGGCAACGACCTGGGCGGGCAGATCGCGCTGACGACCGAGGTCGAGAATTTCCCCGGGTTTGAGTCCATCCAGGGGCCGGAACTGGTCGAGCGGATGCAGCGGCAGGCCGAGCGCTTCGACACCGAAGTGCTGATCGACTACGTGACCGAAATCGATGTGAACGGCCCGCCCTTTACGGTCAAGACCGCGGGCGGCCAGGAGTTCAAGACGAAGGGCCTCGTCGTCGCGACCGGTGCATCGCCCCGGCGATTGGGCGTGCCGGGCGAGGAGCCGCTGACCGGCCGCGGAGTGAGCTATTGCGCGACCTGCGACGGCTTCTTCTTCCGCAACAAGGACGTCATGGTCATCGGCGGCGGCGACAGCGCGCTGCAGGAGGCGCTGTTCCTGACCAAGTTTGCGTCGCGCGTGCGGATCGTCCACCGCCGCGACCAGTTGCGCGCGGGCGCGACGCTGCAGCGCCGCGCCAAAGAGAATCCCAAGATCGAGTTTGTGTGGAACACGGTTGTGACTAGCATCAACGGCCAGAACAAGGTCGAGTCGGTCACGCTGCGCGACCTGGTGACCGGCGAGACCCATGATACGCCGACGGACGGCGTGTTCGTCTATATCGGCCACCTGCCCAACAATCAGTTGTTCCTGGACAAGCTGGAGATGGACGAGGAAGGGTATCTCATCACGGACAAGCTGATGCGCACGAGCGTGCCGGGCATCTTCGCGGCGGGCGAAATCCAGGATCATCGCTTCAAGCAGGCGGCCACCTCGGCAGGGCAGGGCGTGGCCGCGGCGATGGAGGTCGAGAAGTACCTGGCCGACCTGGAGGACCGGACGTATCCGGGCCGCGAGGAGACCTACACCGAGGTGGAACTGGCCGCATAGGCATACAATAGACCTTCGAGGTCGGGCGACTTTGTCGCCCGACCTCGAAGGTCTATTCACGGGAAGGAACCCAGCATGGCAACGATTGCCGAACTCCAGTCCTACCAGCGCAAGGCCTCCGCGCACACACGCAACACGGTCGTCTGCTCGCCCTTTCAACTCTACATTCACCCGACTGACACCTTCCGTTTCTTCAACTACGCCATCCCGGATGCACCGGTCGAAGTACTGACCCGCGACGACCTGGCGCGGCTGCGCGTGGCGTTCGCGAAGCAGGGCCGGATGATGCGGTTCGAGTTCATCCACGAGTACACGCCGCGGCTGCGCGACCTGCTGGAGGGCCTGGGTGTGCCGCTGGAGAGCGAGACCCCGCTGCTCGTTTGCACGCGGGAGACCTGGCGTGACGTGGCCGGGCCGCAGGGCCTGGAGATTCTGCGGCTGACGGCGGACTCGCCTGAGACATACCTCGCGGCGCAGATCACCGTGAGCAGCCGCGGGTTCGGCGGGGACGGCCGCGATGTGAACGCTGAGCGCATCGCGGATCTGCGCCGCCGGCTGCGGCTGGGCAGCGGGTACTACCTGGCCCTGTTGGACGGTGCGCCCGTCGGCGTCGGCGCGTACATGGTGCCGCTGGATGGCTTCAGCGAGTTGGTGGGCATCGCGACGCTGCCGGAACACCGGCGACAGGGTGTTGCGGGCGCGGTCACCGCAGCGATGGCCCGCCAGTTGTTCGATGAGGGGGTTCGCACGGCTTTTCTGACGGCTGCCGATGACGCGGCGAGCCGGGTGTATCAGCGCGCGGGCTTCAGCCGGGTAGGCACGGGGCTGGCGTTCTGCGAGGAATGAATATCAATGCCCCTTTGCGGGCCTGGTGAAACCAGGCCCGCAAAGGGGCATGAGCGATTTATACAAACAGCGGCGCCATCTCAGCCTGCGCCACCAGCGCCTGCATCTCCTCGTCGGATGGCCGGTGCTGGAAGCGGGTTGCCGCATCCAACACGCGCGGCAGCACGTGGATATCGCCGACCGTATTCAGGAAGACATCGGGCCGGCCCAGCACCCACCACACTGCCTTGTCCAGGTCCTCCTGCTTCTCCAGCGGTTGATACCAGGTTGCGCGCACGCGTTCCTGTTCACCCCACGGCCGGCGGGTGACGCCCTTGATCGTCTGCACCGGCACGTTCCGCTCGTGGCAGAGCGCGACCAATGCCTCGAAGCTGGCCGCGTATTCCGGGTTCTGCACCAGCGGGAAGTTGTAGGGCAAGAGCACGGAGTCGAAGTCATAGCGCTCCAGGCTCTTCATGTGCATCTTGGGCACGACCAGGTCGTGGCCCGTGACGCCAATGAAGCGAACCAGCCCCTGCGCCTTCGCCTCGACCGCGGCCTCGAGCGCGCCGCCCGGCCCCATGGCAACCTCCCACTCCTGCGGGTTCACCAGGTAGTGCAACTGGAGAAGGTCCACATGGTCGGTTTGCAGCCGTTCGAGCGAGCGATGGATTTCCTCCTTCGCCTTCTGGTAGGTGCGCTCGCCGGTCTTGGTGGCCAGGAAAATCTTGTCGCGGTTGTGCTTGACCCACGGGCCAAGCAGCACTTCGGACTTGCCATAGCTGGCCGCGGTGTCGAAGTGGTTGATCCCGTACTGCATCAGCAGGTCGATGGTCTGGTCCGCCTCGGCCTGCGTGACGTTGCCGAACGCAGCCGCGCCGAAGATGACGCGCGTGCTGAGGTGGCCTGTCCGGCCAAACACCTTCTTCTCAATCGTCCCCATGTCTCATCTCTCCTATTGATTCGAATAATCGTAGAACCCGCGACCGCTCTTGCGGCCCAGGTAGCCGGCGCTCACCATCCGCCGCAGCAGGGGCGGAGCAGCGAAGCGAACATCCTTCGTCTCGTTGAAGACCGCATCCGCGATGAACAGCGTGGTGTCGAGGCCGATATAATCCAGCAGGGTGAACGGCCCCATCGGGTGATTCAGGCCCAGCTTGATCGCGGTGTCGAAGTCCTCCTTCGTCGCGACGCCCTGCCCCAGCGCGTCGATCGCGTGCAGGAGGTACGGAATCAGCAGCAGGTTGACGATGAAGCCGGGCGCGTCCTTGCTGACGACGATCGTCTTGCCCAGGCTCTCGCCAAACGCCTTCGCCGTCTGGAAGGTCTCCTCGCTCGTCAAGAACGTGCGCACCATTTCGAGCAGCGGCATGACCGGCACCGGCTGCATGAAATGGAGGCCCAGGACTTGCGCAGGCCGTTTCGTCGCCGCGGCCATATCGGTGATGGCGAGCGACGAAGTATTGCTGGCGAGAATGGCGTGCGACGGCGTGACCGCGTCCAGCTCCGCGAAGACCCGGCGCTTGAGCTCCAGGTTCTCGGCCACCGCCTCCACCACCAGGTCGCAATCCGCGAAGGCCGAAAAATCCGTGGCGCCGATGATGCGGGCGCGGGCCGCGTCGCGGTTTGCGGCAGAGAGCTTGCCCTTGGCGACGGCCTTGTCCAGCGAGCCGTTGATGCGCGCCAGCCCGCCTTCGAGCAACTCGCGGCTGACCTCGCGCACGATGACGGTGTAGCCCGCTTTCGCGCAGACTTCAGCGATGCCGGAGCCCATCAAACCACAGCCGACGATGCCGACGCGTGAGACCGGTTGTGCCATGACAGCCCCTCCTGGGCGGACGAAAGACAGATGAGAAACGAGTAACCGGTAACGAGTAACCAGTAATGAGTAACGAGTAATGACGATCTGCACGCCGGTGGTCTGGCGTACGGCCCAAGTATACCGGTTTTTGGGATAGATGGCAACGTCGGGAGGCAGGGCGAAATCATGTTGCACTCGTGCCTTCTGCCTGGCAGTTGAAACTGCGGCTACCACTGCAAAACCGACCTGCGTCGGTTAGTTTCCAGTCTGCGAAGGCAGACTTCGCAACGGTAGCCGCAACTTCAGTTGCCGGGTGGGTTCACCTGATGCACTCTGAAACCGCCCTGGTCGGGAGGTTGGTTGGCGGTGGGGTTCATTTTGGGAGCCAACGCGGCCATCGCGAATACACGAATGTGCTTGCGCGCCACGAATACGCGAATGACATGCGGTGCGGCCGGAAGATTCGAGTATTCGTAGGGGATTCGCGTATTCGCGATGGCCGCGCCCCCAATCTGCAACGTCGGGAGGTTGGTTGGGTCACTTCTTGGTCTTTCGCTCCGCTAAAGGTACAATCGGTCAGAATCTCGTTCGGGGAGTGCTGCTTGGAACGACCGTTGATCCTGGCCTCGCAGTCGCCGCGGCGATCACAGTTGTTGGCCGCGTTGGGCCTCGCGTTTACTGTCGATGTGGCGGATGTTGATGAGACGCCGCTTGCGGGTGAGCGCCCGGATGCGCTGGTCTGCCGCCTGTGCCAGGCCAAGGCCGCGGCGGTAGCGCAGCGTCGCCCCGGGGCACTGGTGCTGGCCGCAGACACGCTGGTCGTGCTGGACGGCCTGCTGCTGGGCAAGCCCGCAGACGCGGACGAGGCGGTCGCGATGCTCACCCGGCTGCGCGGGCGGACGCACCAGGTTTACACCGCAGTCTGCCTGGCGCAGGACGGCGTGCGCGATGCGCGCCTCTCCGTCAGCGATGTGACCATGCGCGCATACAGCGACGCGGAAATCAGCCGCTATGTCGCCAGCGGCGACCCGCTGGACAAGGCCGGCGCGTATGCTATCCAGCATCCGTGGTTCTCGCCGGTCGCCGCGTGGACGGGGTGCTATGCGGGCATCATGGGGCTGCCGCTGCGCCTGGCGCGCGACATGCTGCACGACGCGGGCGTGCGCGTGCCCGGCGATGTGATAGAGGTGTGCGAGAAGCTCAACGGGGGTCGCTGCTGCGCCCGTGAGACGACGGTGGGTAGAGAACACGATGATGCATGATGAATTGCTGGCCGGGCTGAACCCGGCCCAGAGAGAAGCTGTCACCACGGTCAAGGGACCGGTGCTGGTGCTGGCCGGGCCCGGGTCGGGCAAGACGCGCGTGCTGGCGCACCGCGTGGCTTATCTGTTGCGTCACGCCAACGCGCACCCGCGTTCGATCATGGCCGTGACCTTCACGAACAAAGCTGCGGGTGAGATGCGCGAGCGCATCAACAAGCTGGTGGGCCAGGCCGTGCCCGTCAGCACGGGCTGGCGCGGGCTGACCATCGGCACGTTCCACAGCATCTGCGCGCGCATCCTGCGCGCGGACGCGCCGGCCGCGGGCCTCAATCCCAACTTCGTCATCTACGATGACGGCGAGCAGCTCACCGCAGTCAAGCAGGCGCTGCGCGACCTGAAGCTGGACGAGAAGCTCTACAAGCCCGAGGCCATGCGGAGCGCTATCTCGAAGGCCAAGAACGAGTTGATTCGCCCCCAGCAGTTCGAGGCGACGACCTACTGGGCCGAGATTGCGCGGCGGGTGTACGCGCGCTATGAGGAAATCCTGGCCGCGAATGGCGGGCTGGACTTCGATGACCTGCTGTGTCGGGTCGCGTGGCTGTTCCGCGAGCAGCCGGAGGTGCTGAAGCGTTACCAGGATCGCTACGAGTACCTGCTGGTCGACGAGTTCCAGGACACGAATACGGCGCAGTATGACCTTGTCTGCCGGCTTGCCGCTGCGTCGCGCAATCTCTTCGCGGTCGGTGATGAGGATCAGTGTCTGGTCGCTGGAACTGAGATTCTAACGCCTACTGGTCCGGTCACCGTCGAGCAAGTGCGCGTCGGCGACAGAGTACTCGCGGCTGCAGGACACGGCAGTCGAGCAGTCGGTACAGTGGACGCCTGTCCAAGCCACCATTATGCTGGCGACGTGGTCACGGTATGTACTGCGTATGGGCGGCAACTAACTGCGACGCCTGAGCATTGCGTTTTCGCCAGGTTCGACCCTAACAACGATCGATACCGTTACGTATACTTGATGTATTCCCGCAGGCTTGGATATCGCATCGGCCAGACGGGGGCGATTCGCTCGAACGGTGACAAGAAATATCCTGGCTTTACTGAACGTTTGCGCCAGGAACGCGGTGACGCGATTTGGTTGCTCCGCGCCTGTGGAGATGCAGGGGAGGCAACCTACTGGGAGTCCTACTACGCAGCCAAATACGGATTGCCGACGGCATGTTTCTATGCCGATGGGCGACGAGTGTCTATGACGAACGAGCATATCCAGCGCCTGTACTCAGAACTTGATACTGCTGGTTGTGCAGCCAGACTGGTGAATGATCTGGGACTCAGCCTCGCGCACCCGCATCACGTGCCTCAAACTACTATTCGGGGTGCGTCCTTGCGCAAGACCATCTCGCTTAACATGTTCGGCGCCAGTAACGTTAAGTATGGCGGCGGTCGCTGGCACAGACCATTCGATCCATGGCATCTACACGAGTTGTCTATTTGTAGCTCGGATGAGCCGTATCGTCAGCAGGTTGAGCAGGTGTTGCCGACGCGACCTCACAAGGAAATCTACTGGCAGGCCCGACGCACGCACGGCGATTACGATGCAATGCTGCTTACCCTGGATGAACTCACTGCTGCTATCCCTGACGCCCGGATCTGGAAGCGAGCAAAACTGACCGACGAGACGTTTGAATTCATGCCCATCGGCAACCTGGTTCCCGGCGCAATCTTGCCGGTGCTTGACGTGAATGGGAAAGTGACGGAAGACGAAGTTGTTGCAGTGAATCACCGGCACTACGATGGGCTCGTCTATGACCTGTCGGTGCCGAATTATCGGAACTATGTTGCTGGTGGCATTGTGGTTCATAACTCTATCTACATGTTCCGCGGTGCGGACTACCGGAACGTAATGCGCTTCCGGGAGGACTTCCCCGAGGCGAAGGTCGTGCTGCTGGAGCAGAACTACCGCTCGACGCAGACCATCCTCGATGTCGCAAACGCGGTCATCGCGCGCAACCAGCACCGCACCCCCAAGAAACTGCGCACCGACCGCGGGCAGGGCCTCGAAATCACCTCGCACGAGGCGTATGATGAGGCGGACGAAGCCGCGTTTGTCGTCAGCACGATCCAGCGGTTGGTGCGCGGGCACCAGGCCACGCTGGGTGACTGCGCGGTGATGTATCGCACCAACGCACAGTCGCGCTCGCTGGAAGACGCTTTCATCGCGCGGGGCATCCCCTACCGGCTGGTCGGCGGGGTGCGGTTCTACCAGCGGCGGGAGATCAAGGACGCGCTGGCCTATCTGCGGCTGGTACACAACCCGGCAGACAACATCAGCCTGGGCCGCATCATCAACGTGCCCCCCCGCAGCATCGGCGACAAAACCGTGTCCAACCTCGCGGCGTGGAGCGCGGAGCTGGGCGTGTCGATGGTGGGCGGGCTGGCGCTGCTGGCCGGAGACTTGCACAGCCCCGTGCTCGACGACGAGTTCAGCGCGCGCCACACGCAGGCTCCACAGCACCCGTTCGGCGCGGCCGCGGTTAAGTCCCTGACGGCGTTCTACAAGATGCTGGCACTTTGGCTGGCCGTGAAGGACGGCCTGACCGTCGCGGAGCTGCTCGACCGCATCACCGAGGAATCCAGCTACACGACATGGCTGCGCGATGGCACCGAGGAAGGTGAGGACCGCTGGGCGAACGTGCAGGAACTTCGCAGCGTGGCCGCGCACTACGACGACTTCCCGCCCGACCTCCGGCTGACCGCCTTCCTGGAGGAAGTCGCGCTCGTGTCGGACCAGGATGACCTGGCCGAACCGGAGGACCGGGTCACGCTGCTGACCATCCACACGGCGAAGGGGTTGGAGTTCCCGGTCGTCTTCATCGTCGGGCTGGAGGAGAACATCTTCCCCCACAGCCGGAGCATGGAAGACCCGGACCAGATGGAGGAGGAGCGGCGGCTTATGTATGTCGCCGTGACCCGCGCGAAGGACCGGCTGTATCTGCTGCGTGCATTCCGCCGCATGTTATACGGCCGCAGCGAGGTGAACGAGCCGTCGCGCTTCCTGAAGGATGTGGTGAAAGTGCAGGGCGTGCGCAACGATGCGGCTAATGGCCGGGCCGCAAGCGACCGCGCGGGCGGCTACGGCAATGGCGGGCTGTCCGAGCGCGCCGGGTATGGCGGCGCGTTCGGCGGGCGCAATTTGGCGCGTGGCAGTAACGATGGGCCGTGGGGCCAGCGATCGCGGTCCGCACTGCGCGGCGCCGGCCGCGCGAGCGAGCCGCCGGCCCGCGCCGCCGGCAGCCTGGCGTCCCGTTCGCCTGGGAAATCCCCGGCGCGCGCGGAACGTCCCCTCCAGTTCAAGCCCGGCGACCGCGTCGACCACGGCCTGTTCGGGCAGGGCATCGTCATCAAGTCCGAGCCGACCGCGGATGATGAAGAAGTCACGGTGGCGTTCGCGGGCAAGGGCACCAAGACCTTGCTGGCCGGGTTCGCCAAGCTGCGCAAGCTGTAACAGGGACCGGCTGCCAGAACGTCCATCAGTAATCTCAAATGTACCGACGTGCAAGCATCCTGAGCGGGTGGACGGCTCAGCGTTGGTGACGAGATAGCGCTAGTCGAAGGATGCAGCCCCTACGCCGGGCCGCTCCGGCGCCCTTCGACTGTGGGCCGGCCACAAAGCGGGCCGGCCCTCCGCTCAGGGTGCCTGCGCTGGCGGCTATGGTCCGAATTCCAGGAACGTCTCTACTTCCCATTTCACGCGAAGTTGGGTAAGATACAGGTCACGCGTATGTAAGTCTCCCAGGAGTATACAAGATGCCCCATCCTGTCACCTGCCCTCGCCCGGCGCGCGGCCTGCTCATCGGTCTCGCGCTCTACCTGCTACTCGTCCCTTTAGCGGGCTGCGGCCGCTCCGAGCCGCCGCCTGAACCGGTCGAAATCACCTTCCGCCACCCTGACAGGGATCAGCAGTATTTCGAGAACGCACTGACCGGCTTCAAAGAGAAATTCCCGCACATCACGGTCAAGCTATCGACCACGGATTCGGCTGCCGATTGCTTTGTCGATGAATCCTACGACATCGTGGGCCTGGTCGACAACGAGAGGATCGTCAACCTCAACCCCTTCCTGGACCAGAACGAGGACTTCGACAAGAGCGACTTCGTGCCAGGGATTCTGGACATCTTCACCACCGAGAACAAGCTGTGGGCCATCCCCGCGGGCTTCAACCCCGCGGTCATGTACTATAACCAGGAATTGTTCGACCGCTACGGCGTGGCACATCCCATCCCCGGCTGGACGGTCGATGACTTTCTCGCCGCGACGATGGCCATCCGTGACCCGCAGAACAACGTCTTCGGCTATGCCAGCCCGCCGGTCACGGACATGCCCGATGCCCTGATGTTCCTCTACAGCAAGGGCGGTCGCATCCTGGATGACCTGCAGAACCCCACGCGGGTGACGTTGGATGACCCGGCGACGATCGAAGCCCTGGAATGGTATGTCCGGCTGATCAACGATTACAACGTCGCGCCGACCCAGGAGCAGATCCGGGACACCTTCGGCAGCGACAATCGCGCGGTCTACCGCGGCATCATGGAGAACCAGGTGGGCACGTGGATTGGCTGGTTCCAGGACCGCGGCGGGTTGACCTGGAACATCGAGTGGCCGATGAAGTGGGGCATGGCGCCGCTGCCGCGCGGCGATGTGTCGGTCACGATGGCGTTTGCGGAGGGCTACTTCATCTCCGCGGATTCGCCCAACACCGAAGCCTGCTGGCAGTGGCTCTCCTATCTATCGCGTGAAGCAACCTCGCGCATGATACCGCCGCGGCAGTCGGTCATCAATTCGGAGGCCTACGAGCGGCTGGTGGGCCGCGAGGCCGCAGCCACCGCGCGTGCGGCCGTCGAGGATGTGGTCCTTGTGTCGGCTGAGCTGGCCGAATACGAGGACGTGCTCCAGATCTTCTATATGGCGGTGCTCGGCGTGCTCGACGGCCAGCTCACTGCGGAAGAGGCGTTGACATTTGCCCAGCAGGAATGGGATGCGCGCCCGCCCGACTGATGCTGACTGTACCCGGCTGTGGCACGGTGTGCTGTGGCGAAGCCACAGCCTAGACCGGCCCCAGCGGTTTTCGGATAGATTCTAAATTCAATCGAAGGACACATGATGAATCACGACACTCTTTCGCAACTGGTGGCCTTGTCAAACACCCTGGGCCGCCCCGAGAACGACTACGTTATCCTGGGTGAGGGCAACACCTCAGCGCGGGCCGATGCCGAGACGTTCTGGGTCAAGGCCAGCGGCACTGAGCTGCGCACCATTACAGCCGATGGCTTCGTGCGCTGCTCGTTCGAGCGGGTGAAGACGCTGATGGATCAGCCCAACCTGACGGATCAGCAGGTCAAGGAAGGCCTGACCGCGGCGCGGGTGGACCCCGCTGCGACGAGGCATCCCTCCGTCGAGACGCTGCTGCACGCGCTGGCGCTGAGCCTGCCGGATGTCAACTTCGTCGGGCACACCCACGCCAGTGCTGTAAATATGATCACCTGTTCTGCGGGCTTCGAGCAGGCGTATGCCGGACGGCTCTTCCCGGATGAGATTGTGCTCTGCGGCCCCGCGCCCGTACTGGTGCCTTACACGGATCCCGGCGTCCCGCTGGCGCGCGAGGTATGGGCGCGCATCCAGCGCTACATCGAGGAATGGGGCGAGCGCCCGAAGGTCATCCTGATTCAGAACCACGGCCTGATCGTGCTGGGCAAGACCCCCCAGCAGGTGCTCGATGTCACCGCGATGGCCGTCAAGACCGCGCGTATCCTGCTCGGCACCTTTGCTGCGGGCGGGCCGCGCTTCATGACCGCGCACGATGTCAGCCGCATCCATACCCGGCCGGATGAGTTGTACCGGCAGCAGCAGTTGGGGTTGAAGTAAGCACGTCCGGTAGCTCAGTTGTGTAGTCTTCGGTTACACAACCGAGCCACAACGAGGACCACAGCAAGACGTGGAAGGAACGACATCGTGGCAATCGATACCCCTTATCCCGAACTGAGTGAGTTGCTGAACCTGATGGGCGAGGCCGGGCAGCGCATGTCTGAGATCGACGCGACCGAGGCGGCCGCGGGCAACATCTCGGTGTATGTGGGCTGGCCGCTGGACCCTCGGCGCGCCTTCCCGAATGTCGAGACGCTTGTCTTGCCGGAACCCGTGCCCGAGCTGGCAGGCCGGGCGTTCCTGGTCAGCGGGTCGGGCCGGCGACTGCGCGAGATTATCCACGACCCGGCGGCCAACCTGGGCTGCGTCATCGTGGACGAGGGCGGTGTCACCGGCAGGCTGTACACCTCGCAGCGGCGGCTGTATGCCCGGCTGACCAGCGAGTTCAACTCGCACCTCTCGGTACACCGCGACCAGGTCGCGCTGACCGGCACGAATTTCCATGCCGTCATCCACGCGCAGCCGCCGCACCTCACCTACCTGAGCCACATCCCGCGCTATCTGGATGGGACCTACCTCAACCGGCGGCTGCTCCGTTGGCAGCCGGAGACGATCATCAACCTGCCTGAAGGCATCGGCGTGATTCCGTTTCGGCTGCCGGGCTCGCCGGAGCTGATGGCGGCAACGGTCGAGAAATTGCGTACACATCGGGTGGTGCTGTGGGCCAAGCACGGTGTGATGGCCCGCTCGGACCAGTCCGTGAAGCGCGCCTCCGACCGCATCGAGTATGCAGAAACCGGCGCCAGGTACGAGTACCTGAACCTGGTCAACGGCGAGCAGGCCGAGGGCCTGTCGGATGATGAAATGCGTACCATCTGCCGCGCGTTCAACGTCCAGCAGAATATCTTCTGAGTATAGGTGGAGTCGAGGCTTCAGCCGGTTTGGCGGTGTACGCATGCAGCCAGACTAACCGGCTGAAGCCTCGACTCCAGTCTTCGACAAGGATGTCATGTTCCAGCTCGATCCCCGCTTCATCCCGCCGGCCTACGATGGGCACTGCTTCTCCGCGATTCCTGGGAGCATTGCCGGCTTGTTGACCGGACAGCCGCCCATCCCGCTCGCCCCGGATGCGCTGCCCGACCGCACGACACCCTATGGCACGGTGATCCTGCTCGTCGTGGACGGGTTCGGCTGGCGCTTCGCGGAGCAGTACGCGGCGCACTACCCCGCCTTGCAGCGCTTCCTGAAGCATGGCCGGGTGACGAAGTTCACCTCGCAGTTCCCTTCCACGACCGCGGCGCACATCACCACTCTGCACACCGGGCAGGAAGTGGGCCAGCACGGTGTCTACGAATGGCAATATTATGAGCCGGTCGTCGACGCAGTGGTGGTCCCGCTGCTCTACTCGTACGCGGGCACCAAGGATCGCGAGCAGTTGCGCAAGGCGAAGGTCGATCCCAAACGCATCCTCCCCACGCACACGCTCTACCAGGACCTCGTTGCGCTCGGCGTCCGCACGACTATCTTCCAGCACCGCGAGTATCTGCAATCCACGTATACCGATGCCCTGATGGCGGGCGCGCAGATGACCGGCTATCGTGCGCTGACGGAGGCGCTCGTCAACGCGCGGCAGGCCCTGGCACGGGTGGAGAGCCCGACGTATTTCCTCCTGTACTATGACCGGATCGACGGGCTGGCCCACGAGTACGGGCCCAACTCGCCGCATGTGGCCGCGGAGATTGACCTGTTTCTGACCGCGCTGGAACGGCACTTCCTGGCGCCGCTCGCGCCGCAGCAGGATACGCTGGTGCTGTTGACCGCAGACCACGGCATGATGGAGACGGACCCGGCCACGAGCACCTACATCAACCTCGCTAGCCGGTTCCGGGGCTACGAGCGCTACCTGGTAAAGGATGGCAAGGGCAAGCCGCGGGACCCGGCCGGTTCGGTGCGCGACTATTTCCTGTATGTGGAGGATGCTCGGCTGGACGAGGCGCACGCGTTCTTCGCGGAACGGCTGGCCGGCATCGCACAGGTCGCGGCTACGGCTGACCTGGTGGAGGCGGGCTACTTCGGCAACCGGCCGGCGTCAGATGTGCTGCTGGCGCGGCTCGGCAACCTGGTCATCCTGCCCTATCACGGGGAGGCGGTGTGGTGGTATGAGAAGGACCGTTTCGAGCAGCGGTTCTACGGCCATCACGGCGGCCTGACGCGGCAGGAGATGGAGATCCCGCTGCTGGCGCTGGCAGTGACATAGTCACCACGGAATACACAGACCACGCGGAAAGGGCTCAATGTGAAATCCCCTTTTCCGCGTGATCCGTTTGTTCCGTGGTTGCGCTTAGAATCTCAGCCATTGCTTCAGGGCGAAGATCAGTGCGAGCGTCACACCCCAGGTGACATAACCGACCGCCAGCATGGGCAGCAGCTTCCACCCGGCGCGGGCGGCCAGCCATACGGCGAGGATGAACGCCACTGTGCCGAGAATGCCGAACGGCAGCGTATCGGTGTACTGCCGGATGCTGGACTTCTCGCCGTTCGCGCCGCTGTAGACGATCCACAGCGCCAGCGCTACATTGATGGGCATCGTCCCCAGGATGCCGGCCAGCACGCGGGAATGGTTACGCAGCACTGCGACCGCCAGGATGATGAGGATCGAGAGCAGGACGGGGCCGACCTGCCGCCAGGTGTCTGCGTGCATTAGCGGGCCGTCCCTGTCACGAGGCGACCGTATTTGCGCAGCACGGCTTGCAGCCGGTCGGCCGGCAGCGCGTAGACCGTGCGGCCCTGCTGCCCGGTCATATCCTCGGCCGCGACCAGCGCATTGACGATGGCCTCCTCGGTTGCCTGGACGGTCGCGGCGAAGAGCGCGTTCATCCGGTTGTTCGCCAGCATCCCGACCTGCCGCACGCCCCCCGCAGACTCCGCCCCCAGCGGGGCCGTCGAGAACGCGATGAAGATATCGCCGGAGCTGTTTTCCCCCAGGCCTCCGACGCGGCCGATGCCCAGGCTGACGCGCTGCGCCAGCCGGCGGAGCTGGTGGGGCAGGAGCGGGCAGTCGGTCGCGACCACCGCGATGATCGAGCTGGACGGCATATCGGACGCGGGCGGCTCCGCCGGCAGCAGATCGGTGATTTCTGCGCCGACCGGCGCGCCCGCGATGGTGAGCTGCTCGCGGGATCCGTGGTTCGCCTGCACGAGCACGCCGAGCGTGTAGCCGCCATCCTCGTCTGCAAGCAGGCGCGAGGCCGTGCCGATGCCGCCCTTGAATCCGTGACAGATCATGCCCGTCCCGCCGCCGACGTTGCCCTCCGCGACCGGGCCGGAGGCCGCGGCCGCGAGCGCAGCCAGCGCGTGCTGCTCCCGGACGTGCCGTCCGGAGATGTCGTTCAGGAAGCCATCGTAAGTTTCCGCGACGACCGGCAGCACGAACGCGGGCCGCGGCACGCCGTACCACCAATCGGCCACTGCATCCGCCACGACACCGACACTCATCGTGTTGGTCAGCATGACCGGGCCGGCCAGTATGCCGGACTCCGCCAGCCATGTCGTGCCGGTCATCTCGCCGCAGCCGTTGAGCGTGTGCCACGCGCCGAAGACCGGCTCGGAGTTGCTGCCGCGCGGCAGGATGGCCGTGACCCCGGTCCGCACCGTGGTGGGGCCTCCGCTGATAACCAGGGCCGCATGTCCCCGCGGGAAATGGGAAATCAGCGTGGTGTGGCCGACTGTGACGCCCGCAACGTCGGTGATGGCATTGTGTGCGCCCGGCGTCCCGTCGAACGGGATGCCCAGGTCGCGCGCGCGTGGTTTGTTCATAGGTGAGTTCCTTATTGTCGGAGTCGAGGCTTCAGCCGGCTTGGGCGTGTACAGGAGCCGTCAACCAAACCGGCTAAAGCCTCGACTCCTATTTCGCCTGCGGTGTTGGGGACATTATAACGGCGCGAGCCGCAGTTCCTCAATTCGGTCAAGTCGATAAATCGTTTCAAACGCCCGGTCGATTTTTCACGAACAGGGCAATCTGAAGTAGACTGGGGATTGGAGGCGGATGTAATGGAGACGCTGCGCGCTCGGTGGGCCGATTTCACGCGGGATGAGAGCTGGCCGGTCATCCCCCTGCTCCTGGTGCAGTTCCTGACCGGCGCCTGGACGCTGTCACAGGGGTCCTTCTTTGCCATCTACCTGAACGAGCGGCTGGCTTACACCGCGGTCGCGGTTGCGACGATGGTCTCGGCCGGCCAGGTGTCGGGGATGCTGTCCGGGTTCCTGGGCGGGCTGCTCAGCGACCGGCTCGGCAGCCGCGGCCTGCTGATCGCCGGGGTCTTCACGATGGCGGTTGCCAGCCTCGTGTTCCAGGTCCGGTTCCCGCCGGCGATTGCCCTGTTGTGGTTCCTGTCCGGCATGGGCATGGGATTGATTACGCTCGGCGGCTCCAGCTACCTGACGCGCGTGGCCGACCCGCGGCGCCTGGGCGTGCTGTCCGCACTCTACGCGCTCAGCGGCACGGCGGGCGGTGCGGCGGGCAACCCCGTCGCGGGCCGCGTGCTGGACACAGCCGGGTTCTCCGTCTACGGGCTGACTGGGTTGGCGCTGCTGGTGGTGGCGGGGCTGCTGGCGCTGTGGCTGCTGCCGGTGCTGGCGGGTGATCGCAAGGGCAGCCGGCCGCGCGGCAACCTGTTCGGCATGTTCCGGCGGCCCGTCGTCCGGCTGCTGGTGTATCTGCGCTTCCTGCCGACCATCTACTACGGCATGTCGCTCGTGTTGATTCCGCTGCTCATCAACAATCTGGCGGGCAACAAGACCACCGTCGCCATCTACACCGCGGCCAGCCTGGTCTGTGCCTCGCTGGCGCAACTGCTGACGGGGCGGCTGGCCGACCGGTACGGCCACCGCTGGCCGAACGTCATCGGGTTCGCTGCGCTGATGGTCGCGGGGCTGGGTCTGGCCTTCTTCTCCGACCGCCTGTGGGGCATCTTCGTGTTCGGCATCCTGGGCAGCGCGGCGGCCTGGTCGATTGCAGCCTTGCTCTTCCTGCTCGTGTCGGACGGCGTGGCGCGCGACGAGCATGGCCGCGTGTTCGGCCTGTTGCACGTCTCATGGAACGTGGCATTTATGACCGGTTCGATTGCCGGCGGCGCGCTGATGAGCGTGGCAACCGGCCTGCCCTTCGCGGTCGCAGCCCTGTTGTGCGTCGTCGCCATCGGCGTATTGTTCGTGTTCTACGCGCAGGTCAAGCCCGCGCCCGCGCTCGAAATGGCCGTTGAGGAAATCGCTTAGTAAGACAGGCTTGGCGGTCTTTGCGTCTTGGCGTGAACTATAGCTCACGCCAAGACGCAAAGACCGCCAGGACACATATCTTCACAAGGGAGCAACGCATCATGTATCACCCCAAACCGACCGCCGGTGACACATCGTGGTTCGTCCACGATCGCTTCGGGATGTTCATCCACTGGGGCCTGTACGCGCTGCCTGCGCGGCACGAGTGGGTGCGCCATCACGAGGAGATTCCCAATGAGGCGTACGAGAAGTATTTCGAGAACTTCGACCCCCACATGTTCGACCCCGAGAAGTGGGCGCGGACGGCCTGGGATGCCGGGATGCGCTACGTCGTGCTGACGACGAAGCACCACGAGGGCTTCTGCCTGTGGGACAGCCAGTATACGGACTACAAGGTCACGAACACGCCGTATGGCAAGGAAATCCTGCGCCCGTTCGTGGAAGCGTTCCGCAAGCAGGGCTTCCGCATCGGCTTCTACTACTCACTGATCGACTGGCATCACCCCGAGTTCCCCATCGACGGCGTCCATCCGCTGCGCAACCACCCCGACGCGCTCGAAATGAACAAGAGCCGCGACGTCCGCAAGTACGCCGAGTACATGCGCAACCAGGTGCGCGAGCTGCTCACGAACTACGGGCAGGTCGATGTCTTGTGGTGCGACTTCTCATATCCCGGCCGTGAGTACAAGGGCATGCCCGGCAAGGGCCGCGACGATTGGGAGAGCGAGAAGCTGGTCGCGATGATTCGCGAGCTGCAACCCAAGATCCTGTTGGATGACCGGCTCGACCTGCCCGGCTCGGCGGACATCTACACGCCGGAGCAATATCAGCCGGCCGCGTGGGTGCGGGTGGACGGTGAGCCGGTCGTCTGGGAAGCGTGCCAGACGTTCAGCGGCTCCTGGGGCTATCACCGCGACGAGGCGACCTGGAAGGATGCAGGGCAGTTGGTGCGCATGTTGGTCAACACGGTCGCAACGGGCGGCAACCTGCTGATGAACGTAGGGCCGACCCCGCTGGGCACGTGGGATAGCCGGGCGCTCGACGCACTGAAGATCTACGGCGACTGGATGAAGTTCCACGGCGAGGCCATCTACGGCTGCACGCAGAGCGAGTTCACTGCGCCGCCGGACTGCCGCCTGACGCAGAAGGGCAACAAGCTCTACCTGCACATCTACGCGTGGCCGTTCCGCTACCTGCTGTTCGAGGGCATGGGCGACAAGGTGAAGTTTGCGCGCTTCCTGCACGATGGGAGCGAGGTGCTGATGAATGCCATCCCGGAGTGGCAGTTGACGCACTTCGGACTGGACAAGTCCGCGCTGGTGCTGACGATTCCGGTCAAGCAGCCGGACACCCCGGTGCCGGTCATCGAACTGACGCTGAAATAGGACGCGCAAGTGCGCCGCGTCTCCCAGGTGCGGCGCACTGCTTTGCAAGAGGTCTTGCAGGACGGGTTGCCAACCCGTCCTACCTTACCTTGACGCCTACGGTCGCCGGCCGCGGCCCCCGAAGCTGCGCACATTGCCCACCCCCGTCACGACACCCGACACTGTGAAGGTCGTGTAGGCTGTCCCGCCGGAGTAGGTCCCGCCCTGATACAGCCCGTCCGTCACCTCCCCCGTGGCCTGCCCGCCGTAGGAGACCTCGTAGGTCGTACCCGTTTTCAGTTCGGGCGACGAGAAGGCAATCGACTGAATCGCCTTGGCCGTCTCGAAGGTCAGCACGTCCTGCCCGTCGCTGCTGCGGATGTTGATGAGCGTGCCTGCGGGCAGCGTGGTGTTGAAGTTGAGCAACAGCGCGTTCTGCGTGGATGCGGCATCCGCGGTCTGCGCCATGCCCGCGCTGCCCACCGCCACGATGAAGCCGCCGCTGATCGTGAAGCCGCTGTGATCCAGCGCACCGTTCATCTGCTCGGTCGGGCCGTTGACGATGACCAGGCCATCCGTCATGTTGAGCACCCCGTTGACATCCAGGCCGTCGCCGCCCGCATCCACATACACATACCCCCCGTTGATATTGAGTGTCTGGCCGCTTGCCGCACCGCCGAAGGTGTCCTGGCCCGGCCGGCCGCCCATCATGCCGTCGTTGTCGCCCGCCACATTGATGCCGTCGTCCGCAGAGACGAGGTGAATGCTGCCGTCGTTCAGCGTGATGACCGCGCTCTCGATGCCCTCGTAGGAGCGGGTGATGTCCAGCGTACCGCCGTTGATGGTCAGGTTGGTATCCGCATGGACGCCATCGTCGCCCGTTGCGATGGTGAAGTTGCCGCCGTTGATGGCGATATTCGTGTTCGAGTGGATTCCGTCGTCGGCCGCGTCGATGGCGAAGGTCCCGCTGTCGATGTCCACGTTCGCGCCTGCCTTGATGGCCTTGGCCGACACGGTTTCGTCGAGACGGGCGCTGCTGCCGCCGCCCGACTTGAGGGTGAAGTCGCCGGCCAGGATCAACACATCGGTCTCGCCCGTGATGGCGTCGCCGCCCGCAGTGACGTTGAAAGTGCCGTTCTCGATGGCGATGTAGCCCAGGGCTGGGTCCTCCTCGTTGTCCGCTTTCAGCCCGTCGCCGCCCGCGGTGACGGTGAGCGTGCCGCCCTCGACCACCAGGTAGTCCTTGCCGCGGATGCCGTCATCGACGGCCTCGACGGTAATCGTGCCGCCTGTGATGGTCAGGCCGTCCTTCGACGCGATGCCATCGTTGTAGTGCCCTGCGACGACCAGCGCGCCGCTGCCGCCGATGGTCAGGTCCGCCTTGCTGAAGAGCGCGGCGTTCGGCTCGTCCTCGTCCGGGCTCGCGAAGACGTAGGTCGCGCCGTCCACAACGCGGTTCGTGCTGCCGCCGGCCAGGACGATGGTAACATCTTCGGCATCCGCAATGTAGAGCGGCGCGCCGGTCGAGTTACTGATGTCGATGCCGTTCAGGATGAGGGTGACGGTCTCCTCATCCCCAGTATCAACGATGATTTGCCCCTCTGTGAGCGAGCCGCTGAATTCGTAAGTGCCCGCCGCGGTGATCGTGACCCGGCTGCCGTCCACGCTCGCGCCTTTGCCGTCAACCGTGATGGCGCTGCCGTCCAGCGTGATGCGCGTCGCATTACCGGTCTGCGCGGTCGTCTCAGTGGCAGCGGGCCGGGCAGCCTCTTTTTCTGCGGCTGCGGTGGCGGCGGATACTGCCGGTGTGGCTGCCGTCGCACTGCCGGCGACTGTGCCGGCCTGGGTCGCTTGGAGGGTTGTCGCTGTCGCGGCAGGTTGCGCTTGCGCGCCGGTTGTGGCACTGGGAGCGGTCGAGCTGCCGCAGGCTGCCAGCAGTGCGGCGGTGAGCGCGACCGGGATTATTCTGGATAAGATCCTGTGCATGGGTTGCTCCTGAAATGCATGTAAATCCGCTATTACATGGCGCAGCATACAGGAGTCATGTTTAGATCAAATAAAGGTTTCTTTGGGATTCTATCAAGGGAGACGCAAGGATGCTTGTTATGACGAGAATGCTGCCGTTCGGTCTGGTCCTGGCAGCGCTCACGCTGCTGCCCGCATTGCCTGCGCACGCGCAGGGTACGGCACCGGCGGAGCCAGGCGCGCCGGTGCTGGTCAACCCCGGCTTCGAGTGCGGGCAGGGGAATCATGCGCAGCCGGGCATCAACGGCATGGTGCCGAACGGCTGGACCGCGGCGGTGCTTAACGGTTCGCCCCACATCAACAGCACGCAGCTCTGGGCCCGCGGCGGCAGTTGCGACCCGGCTGACCTGCGCTGGGAGAAGCTGGAGGGCCACGACAGCCTCATCATGCTGGCCTATCCGCCCGGCGGCAGCGACCTGGCGCCGCCTTTCGATGCGGCCGTCTATCAGCGCGTCGCAGTGACGCCGGGCACGGCCTACAGTCTCAGCGCGTGGATGGTCAGCCTGTGTGGGGGCAGCGCCATGCCGAACGACTGCCCGGCCGGGTATTATCTGTCCAAGCTGGCCGGGCTGGACGCGACGGGCGGGACCGATACGCGCGCGGCGACGGTCGGCTGGGTGGAGGACCGGCGGCCTCACTATATCGCGCGCTGGGTGAACCTTGTCACCGCCGCCACCGCGCAGAGCGACGCCATGACCGTGTTCGTGCGGCTGTACAGCCCGTTTTACCATCACGGCAACCACGGCTTCGCAGATGCGATGAAGCTGGTGCGCGCGCCGACGGCACAACTTACTCAGCTCCAGCCCGCGCGCGATACGATCTCGGTCGCGTGGGCGGGCAGCCTCGGCCCCGACATCGCGGCGATTCCGGGCGGCAACTATCGCCTGTATTTCGAGGTGGAGGTTGCCGCGGGTGCGGCGGCGACCTGGCAGCCGTGGCTGAGCAATCAGCCGGTGGGCAGTGCGGTGTTGTCCATCGGGGGTTCGTGCGTGGACCGGACCTATCGCTTCCGCGTGCGGGTGCGCGCCGAACAGCCCGCCGGGGAGCCGGGCGCGCGGCCCAACCATCGCTTCATCAGTGTGTGGCAGGAATCGGCGCCAGTGCGCGTGGCCCGCACGGTCGTCTGCGACGAGCAGGCGTTCCTGCCGCTGGTTCGGCGGTAGGGTGCAGGGTGGCAGGTTGGCTGGCAGGGCCCACGCGAAGAACTTGTAGCTTTGAGCCTTGTGCCGAAGAAGAAAGCGGGCGGCCCTTGCGGCCGCCCCTAAAGGTTCAATCAGGCGCTGCGAGTGCTACCTACCGCCCCGCCGACCAGATGAGCGGGAAGTGGTCGCCCACGACCGGCGCGCCGTCGGACACCGTGATGAACGGCTTCATCGGATGGTTGCCGCTGGTGTCGTAGACGGTTTCCTCGGTCATGAAGTGCAGCGCAATGGCGCGGCGCGGGCGATTGCTCGTGTTCGAGCCGGAACCGTGCCAGGTCAGCGAGTGGTGGAAGTGGACGTGCCCTTTCTTCACCGGCGTCGTGACCACGTACACCGGATGGCCCTCGAACTCGTCGGGGAGGGGTGCGCCGTCAGGCACGGAGCGCAGGAAGGCGTCGCGGTCGCCCCACCGGTGCGAGCCGGGGACCATGTACATGCAGCCGTTGTCCAGGTCCGCATCATCCAGCGCGACCCACGCGGTAATCTGCGCGGTCTTGGGCTGCAAGGTGGGCCAGGCCGGCGAGTCCTGGTGCCAGTGGAGCCGGCCGCCGTGAGCCTGGGGCTTGTACTGAATCTGGTCGTGCCAGATGCGCAGCTCGCGCGCACCGGTCAGTTGGGCGGCCATCTCCGCGATCCGTGGGTTCGTAATCAACTGGCGGAAGGCCGGGCTGGCCTCGTAGATGTTCACGATCTGCCAGATCGGCCGGTTGTCATCGTTGGTCAGGTTGCGCAGGAGCACGGGCTGCTGCACCTGGGGGTTGTTCCGGTCGTCGATCACCCGCAGCGTCTCCGCGCGCAGCACCTCGACGGTCTCATCATCCAACACCGGGCCGCCGTTGACGAAGCCGTTGCGGCGATACAGTTCCATCTGTAGTTCTGATAGGCTCACAGTTCCCTCTCCCATCACGGTGATGTCAGGATAGTACGCTTGCACGCCGCAGCCTGGGGCTGGCGCAGGAGGGGAGTATAAAATGCCCCCGGCCCGGCGTCAAGTCGCAAGCATCATTCTATCGTCATACAAATCGGGAGACCGTGAGATGCAATCCATCTGCAAGGGCTTTTTGAATGTTTCAGGGGGTATGATGGGCGGCTCAACCACCCATCATACCCCCTGAAGAGGATTTTACTGCCTGAGCACGAATAAGGTCAGGGCGTTACAGAGAGCGCATCCAGATGTTGCGGAAGCGGATCGGATTGCCGTGATCTTGCAACTCCAGCGGACCCTCCGGCGGATGCGGCGTGTTGTAGTTCGCCACGATCTTGTGGTTGGTCGGGCCCTGGGCGGCCTGGTCGTGCTGCACCAGCACGTTATTCAGGAAGACCGTCAACCGTGCGGGCTGGACGAGCTTGCCCTCGGCATCCCAGCGGGGCGCAAGGAAGACGATGTCGTAGGTCTGCCACTCGCCGGGGCGGCGGCAGGCGTTTGCCAGGGGCGGGAACTGGCCATAGACGGCCCCGCAGGTGCCGTCGGCATAGGTGTAGTTGTCGTAGTTGTCGAGCAACTGCACCTCGTACAGGCCCAGGAAGAAGACGCCGCTATTGCCGCGGCCCTGGCCCTGGCCGACGATCTCGGTGGGGGTGGCAAATTCGAGGTGCAACTGGCAATCGCTGAAGTGAGCGCGCGTGCGGATGCTGCCCGCACCGCGTACCACCTCCATGTAGCCGTTCTCGACCTTCCAGCCCGCGGCCTCGCCCGTCTTTGCGCTGACCCAGCCCGAGGCGTCGGTGCCGTCGAACAGCACGGTTGCATCCGATGGCGGTCCGCCCGCGTCACCCGGCGTCACCACCGGCGGTTGCGGACGATAGGGGTCGTGCACGTGCCACTCCGAACCGGGGACGAGAGGGGTGTCAGTGTAGCCATCCACGGCTACCCGCTTGAGCTCCATGATTCTGCCTCCTGAGGGAAATGGTGGAAAAACCTTTTTGCCCGGTCAGTATACTCCGGTTATCCGTGAATGCCTAGTTTCGACTGCCAGGAATACTGAGCGCTGCACAGCCGGAGTTCCTGGTGTAGCGCGATTTGAAGGTTGGAATCGAGGCTTCAGCCGGTTAGGTTGCCTGTGTGCGTCTACGCCCAATCCGGCTGGAGCCTCGACCCCAGGCACATTAGGAGTTCCTGGTGTGGCCGCATTGCCTTGACATGGGCGCACGTTTGGACTATGCTTGTCCCGTAATTTTTTGCTGATTGTATGCTTGCCTGTCAGACCAGACCTGGGTGCGGAGGGCAGATATATGGATGCTGAAGCGAAGAAGTCGAAGATTGCCTGGTATCGCTCGCCGGTGGACCGGCAGACGCTCGCCCGGCTGAACCAGCGGAGCAACCTCAAGGGCTTCGCACAGACGTTGGGCCACCTCGGGCTGCTCTTGCTCACGGGCGCGGCCGCGTGGTATGCCGCAGAGCACCTGCCCCTGCCGGTGACGCTGTTGCTCTTGTTTGTCCACGGCACGTTCTACGCCTTCCTGCTCAACGGGTTCCACGAGCTGTGTCACGCGTCGGTGTTCAAGACCAAATCGCTGAACACGGCCTTCCTCTACATCATCAGCTTCCTCGGCCAGTTCAACCCGGTGCTGTTTTGGGCGAGTCACCAGGAGCACCACAAGTACACGCTGCACCCGCCGGATGACCTCGAAGTCGTCCTGCCGGTCGAGCTGACTCTGACGAGTTTTCTCAAGAGCGCAATCGTCAACCCGTGGGGCTTCGTGGGCCGCTGGAAGGGCGTCATCCGCTTGAGTCTGGGCAAACTCGAAGGCGAATGGGAGCACGCCCTGTTCCCCGAAACCGCGGTTGAAGCTCGCAGCCGGCTGTTCAACTGGGCGCGCATCCTGCTGGTCGGCCATCTGCTGCTGACTGTCGTCTCGCTGCTGTTGGGCTGGTACATGCTGCCGGTGCTGATCACGTTAGCGCCATTCTACGGCGGTTGGCTGCTCTATCTTTGCAACAATACGCAGCACGTGGGGCTGCAGGACAATGTGCCCGACTACCGGCTGTGCTGCCGGACCATCATCCTGAACCCGTTCCTGCGCTTCGTCTACTGGCACATGAACTTCCACACCGAGCATCATATGTACGCGGCCGTGCCGTGCTACAACCTAGGCAAGCTGCACCAGGCCATCAAGCCGGACCTGCCGCACTGCCCGGTCGGGCTGGTCGAGACATGGCAGGGTATCATCGCCATCCTGCGCAAGCAAAAGGTCGACCCGGCCTACGAGTACGTGCCGGACCTGCCGGTGCGGCCAGAGCAGCTGGTAGGGGCGAGGTAACCTCGCCCGCACCCCCAGGAGGTGCGACCGTGACGATCACTTCCGCCGCAGCGTTCGTCCCCGCGGGCCAGGACATCTACGGCCAGCGCTGGGGCCTGGGCGTCAGCACGATGGCGTTCAAGGTTGCCGGACAGGGCGAGCAGGGCCTGTTCGTGCTGGAGAATACCTTCCATGCGCAGGGCGGCCCCGCCCGCCATCTGCACTACGCGCAGGATGAATGGTTCTATGTGCTCGAGGGTGAGTTCATCGTCGAGGTCGGCGGGGAGCAGTTCCGCCTGCGTCCGGGCGACTCGGTGTTTGCTCCGCGCCGCGTGCCCCACGCGCCGGCCCATGTGGGCGACGCGGTGGGGCGGCTGCTGGTAACCTTTTCGCCCGCGGGCCAGATGGAGGCCTTCTTCCGGCTGGTGACGCCGGAGAACAAGATGCCCGTGCCAGAGCCCGCGCTGTGGCGCGCCTACGGCATGGAGGTGGTGGGGCCGCCGATCGAGATTCCCTGATCGCGGTCTCAGGCTGGCTGGCGCGCGAAGCGTGCAATCTTGACGAACATCTCCTCCAGCAGGAAGCGCACGTCGAACGTTTCGTATATCCAGCGACTTGAAGATGACGTTCGCTGCATGGATATCATTGGACAGGTTGAACTCGCGGCCGCCAATGGGCCACGGGCCGCCGCCGATTCAGACCACGCGCGCGTTGCGCGTCTCAATGCGCGGCTCCCGCAGCAGCGCGGAGGCTATGCCGGTCAGCGGCCCGACGAACGCGACGCGTTACAAATCCGGTTTCCGTGCGAAGCATAGCTTCGCACGGAAACCGGATTTGTGGGTCTGCTGACGGCCACGAGACCTGATGGCACGAGGCAGCGCTGAACACCGATATCTCCAGGGCGGTTTCAGAGTGCATCAGGTGAACCCACCCGGCAACTGAAGTTGCGGCTACCGTTGCGAAGTCTGCCTTCGCAGACTGGAAACTAACCGACGCAGGTCGGTTTTGCAGTGGTAGCCGCAGTTTCAACTGCCAGGCAGAAGGCACGAGTGCAACATGATTTCGCCCTGCGATATCTCCCAGCCAAGTTGGGAAACGGCCGGTTGCATGTTATACTTGTGTGTCAGATTATCTTTTGGAGCCGTTTTTGCACGAGTTATCCATTACCCAGGGCATCCTCGACATTGCGCTGGCCGCGGCGCGGGATGCGCACCTCGCCCGCGTGACAGCCGTCCATCTCGTCGTCGGTGACCTGAGCAGTATCGTGGACGACTCGGTGCAGTTCTACTTCGACCTGTTGAGCAAGGGCACCGCTGCTGAAGGGGCCAGCCTGACCTTCGAGCGGCGGCCCGCGATCCTGACCTGCGCGGCGTGCAGCCATACCTTTACGGTCCGCCCACCGCTGCCGCCGGCCTGCCCGGCCTGTGGAGCTGCGCGGCTGCGCGTGACCGGCGGCCGCGAGTTGCGCGTCGAGAGCATCGAGGCGGACGGGCAAGGACAGACAGAGTGAAAATCGACATCGCCAAGCGCATTTTGAGCGCGAACGATGAGGTCGCGGTCGAGAACCGCGCCTTTTTTGATAGCCACGGCATTCTCGCCATCAATATCATGGCCTCCCCGGGCGCAGGCAAGACCAGCCTTATCCTGGCGACTGCGCCGCGCTTGCCGGCTGACCTGCGCCCCGCGGTCATCGAGGGCGACCTCGCGTCGAGCATCGACACGGATACCCTGCTTGCGAGCGGCATCCCCGCAGTCCAGATCAACACCGGCGGCAACTGTCACCTGGACGCGCCGATGGTGCGTGCCGCGCTGCCGCGGCTGCCTCTGGATATGACCTCTCTGCTGTTCATCGAGAACGTCGGCAATCTCGTCTGCCCCGCAGAGTTCGACCTGGGCGCGCAGGCCGCAGTCGTCGTCGCCAGCGTGCCGGAAGGGCATGACAAGCCGTACAAGTACCCTGGCATGTTCGCGGCCGCGGACGCGGTGCTGCTCAACAAGGCGGACCTTATCGCGTACTTCGACTTCGACGTGGCGTATTTCCGCCGCGGACTGGACATGGTCAACCCCGATGCGCCGCTGTTTGTCGTTTCCTGCCGCAACGGCGACGGCCTGGACGCGTGGGTGGCGTGGCTCGCGCGTACGAAGTTGCAGGTTGAAAGTTGAAAGTTCAGAGGACACAGGCTCATTGGACGGAGTGAACGAGCAACCTGTAACCCTGCAATCTGAAACCAGCAACCGTATGCGTTTGCGCGTCGAAATCCACGGTGCAGTGCAGGGGGTCGGCTTCCGGCCCTTCGTCTACCGGCTTGCAACGGAGCTGGGGCTGGCCGGTTGGGTCATTAACGACACACGGGGCGTGTTCATCGAGGTCGAGGGCGCGGCCCCGGTGCTCGAAACGTTTCTGGCGCGGCTGCCGCATGAGGTGCCCCCACGCGCAATCGTGCAGGCCCTGGACCACGCGTGGCTGGCGCCTGCGGGCTATTCCCGGTTCGAGATTCGTCACAGTGACCAGGGTGGGGCCAAGACCGCGCTCGTGCTGCCCGATGTGGCTGCCTGCCCGGAGTGCCTCGCAGAGGTGGCCGACCCGGCCAACCGCCGCCATCGTTACCCGTTTACGAACTGCACCAACTGTGGCCCCCGCTTCAGCATCATCGAGGCGCTGCCCTACGACCGGCCCAACACGACGATGCGCCGCTTCACGTTGTGCCCTGCGTGTCGGGCGGAGTACGATGACCCTGTCAACCGCCGGTTTCACGCGCAGCCCAATGCGTGCCCCATCTGTGGGCCGCAACTGGCGTGGATCGAGCGTGCGAAGGGCAGTGATCCTTCGACTGGCGTCGTCTTGTCGGGTGCGTTGAGCCGTCCACCCGCCCAGGACGGTGCGTATCGCACGACCGCACGCGGGGATGCCGCGCGGCGCAGCGCGGCAGAGGCGTTGGCCGCGGGGCAGATTGTCGCGGTCAAGGGGCTGGGCGGCTTTCATCTGATGGCCGACGCGCAGGATGCTCGTGCAACGGGCCGGCTGCGTGAGCTGAAGCGCCGGGGCGACAAGCCGTTCGCAGTCATGGCTCCGACCCTCGCCTGGGTGCGAGAGCATTGCGAGACGCCGCCTGCTGCTGAGACGCTGCTGACGTCCGCTGAAGCGCCCATCGTCCTGCTGCGCAAGACCGGCGCCGCGGGGGTGGCCGAGGCCGTCGCGCCGGGCAACCCATCGCTGGGCGTGATGCTGCCGTACACGCCGCTGCACCGTCTGCTGCTGGACGAGGTGGGTTTCCCGGTCGTGGCGACGAGCGGCAACCTGACAGACGAGCCCATCTGCACCGATGAGGCGGAGGCGCTGGACCGGCTGGGCGGCATCGCAGATGGCTTCCTGGTCCACGACCGGCCCATCACCCGGCACGTGGATGACAGCGTGGCGTGGATCGTGGACGGCACGCCGCGGCTGCTGCGCCGCGCGCGGGGCTATGCGCCGCTGCCCGTGCTGCTGCCCGCGCCTGCGCCGGCCATCCTGGCTGTCGGCGCGCACCTGAAGAACACGGTCGCGCTGAGCGTGGGCCGGCAGGTGTTTATCAGCCAGCACATCGGCGATCTCGAGACGCCGGAGGCACTGGCCGCGTTCGAGCGGGTCATCGCGGACTTCCTGCGGCTGTACGAGGTCGCGCCGGTCGCGATCGCACATGACATGCACCCGGATTACCAGTCGACGCGCTGGGCGCGCGAGGCTGCGGCGGCATCGGATACGAGCTGGCGTGATGTGCCGCGCATTGCCGTCCAGCACCACCACGCGCACCTGGCCGCCTGTCTGGCCGAGAACCATGTCGCGGACCGTGCGTTGGGTGTGACATGGGACGGCACCGGGTATGGTCCCGACGGCACGATCTGGGGCGGGGAGTTCCTGCTTGGTGACGCGGCGGGCTACACGCGCGTCGCGCGCCTCCGCCCGTTCCGGCTGCCGGGGGGTGATGCCGCGGTGTATGAGCCGCGACGGGTCGCGCTCGCGCTGCTGTACGAGTTGTACGGCGACGCGGCCTTCGAGATGGACCTGGTGCCAGTCCGTGCATTCAGTGCGGGCGAGCGCCGCGTGTTCCGGCAGATGCTCGCGCGCGGGGTCAACGCACCGCTGACCACCAGCATGGGGCGCTTATTCGACGGTGTTGCTGCACTCGTGGGCTTGCGCCAACAGGTGTCGTTCGAAGGGCAGGCCGCGATGGCGCTGGAGTTCGCCGCGGACTCGGATGAAGCGGCCGCGTATCCGTTGGCCCTCGTCACCGGGACAGGTGACGCTCGGCTGCTGGATTGGGGGCCGGCTGTGGAGGCGTTGCTGACGGACGTGGCGGCAGGCGAGCCGGTGGGCCGCATGTCTGCACGGTTCCACAACGGGCTGGTCGCCGCAATCGCGGACGTGGTGCGTGCGACCGGGGAGCGGCGCGTCGCGCTGACGGGGGGCTGTTTCCAGAACCGGCTGCTGACCGAACGCGCGTGCGCCGCGCTGGCGGATGCGGGCTGCGAGGTGCTGCTGCACCGGCAGACGCCGCCGAACGATGGCTGCATCAGCCTCGGGCAGCTCGCGGTCGCTGCCGCCAGATTGGATTTAGCTGCAGAAAGCGCAGAGGCGTAGCAAGCCTCTGCGTTCGCTGGACCCTGCGGCTCAACTTATGGAGTGGGAATATGTGCCTGGGTGTGCCCGGGAAGATACTTGAGATAACCCCCGGTCTGCCGGGGATGCCGATGGGCCGTGTGAGCTTCGGCGGGGTCGCCAAGGAGGTCTGTCTTGCCTATGTGCCGGAGGCCGCAGTCGGTGATTACGTGATCGTGCATGCGGGATTTGCGTTGAACACCCTCGACGCGGAGGAGGCGCAGGAAGTCTTCGAACTGCTGCGGCAGATGGGCGAGCTGGACGAGGCTGTCTGATGCGCTACATGGATGAGTACCGCCGCGAGACGGATGCACGCAAGTTCGTGCAAGCGATTCGCCGCGCGACGACGCGCCCCTGGACGATCATGGAGATTTGCGGCGGGCAGACGCACACGCTGATCCGGTCCGGCATCGACCAGTTGCTGCCCGATGCGCTGACGCTTGTCCACGGGCCGGGCTGCCCGGTCTGCGTCACTCCACTGGAACTGATCGACCGCGCCATCGCCATCGCGCAGCGGCCCGAGGTCATCTTCACATCCTTCGGGGACATGCTGCGCGTGCCCGGCTCCACGACCGACCTGCTCAGCGTCAAGGCACAGGGCGGCGACGTGCGCATGGTCTACTCGCCGCTCGACGCACTCATGCTCGCGCAGAAGCACCCCGACCGGCAGGTCGTCTTTTTCGCGGTCGGCTTCGAGACCACCGCGCCCGGCAACGCGATAGCCGTCTGGCAGGCGCGGCAACTGGGGCTGGCTAACTTTTCGATCCTTTGTTCGCATGTGCTCGTGCCGCCCGCGATGGAGGCAATTCTGAGCGCCGGGGCTGCCGAAGGTGAGCACGGAAACCGGGTGCAGGGCTTCCTCGCGGCGGGTCACGTCTGCACGGTCATGGGCTATCGCGAGTATGAGCCGATTGCCGCGCGCTACTGCGTGCCGATCGTTGTGACCGGTTTCGAGCCGCTGGACCTGCTGCAGGGCATCTACATGACGGTGCAGGCGCTGGAGGCGGGCCGCTACGACGTGCAGAACCAGTATGCCCGCGCGGTCACCCGTGACGGCAACCGTGCCGCGCAGGAACTCATCGGCAAGGTCTTCGAGGTCACGGACCGCCAGTGGCGCGGCATCGGGCTGATTCCCGCCAGCGGCTACCGGCTCCGCGCGGAGCTGGCCGATTTCGACGCGGAGCGCCGGTTCGGGGTCGCGGATATCACCGCGCCGGAGTCTTCGGTTTGCATTGCGGGCGAGATTCTGAAGGGCCATCGCAAGCCGCACGACTGCCCGGCCTTCGGCACGCTCTGCACGCCCGAACATCCGCTCGGCGCGCCCATGGTGTCCAGCGAAGGGGCCTGCGCCGCCTACTATACGTATAGGTCTGCCCAGCCGTGAATCTTCAATCTTCAATCTTCAATCTGCAATGTCCCATCCCGCTCAGCGAGTATCCTACCGTCACCCTGGCGCACGGGGGCGGCGGTCGCCTCACGCAGATGCTGATCGAGCGCATGTTTGTGCCCGCGTTCGGCCGCGGAGGGCAGGCCGCGCTGCATGATGGGGCGGTGGTGGACCTCACCCCCCTGCCCCGCTTTCCTACTCCGGTGGGAGAGGGGGCCAGCGGGTTGAGGCTGGCCTTCTCCACCGATTCCTTCGTGGTCAGCCCGCGGTTTTTCCCCGGCGGCGACATCGGGTCGCTTGCCGTGCACGGGACGGTGAACGACCTCGCGATGTGCGGCGCGCAGCCGGCCGCGCTCTCCGTCGGGTTCATCCTCGAGGAGGGGCTGCCGATGGATGAGTTGTGGCGCATCGTCACTGCGCTGGCGGCCGCAGCGCAGGCCGTGGGTGTGCCGGTTGCGACCGGCGACACGAAGGTCGTGGACCGAGGCAAGGGAGACGGCATCTACATCAACACGACCGGCATCGGCCTGATTCCCGCGGGCGTGCACATCTCGCCGCTGCGCGCGCAGCCGGGTGACGTGGTGCTCGTCAGCGGGCGCATCGCGGATCACGGCATGGCGATCATGTCGGTGCGCGAGGGACTGGCGTTCGAGACGGAGCTGGTGAGTGATTCTGCGCCTCTGCACGGGCTGGTGGCTGAAGTGCTCAGGGCCGGCGGAGACAGCGTTCACGTGCTGCGCGACCCGACCCGCGGGGGCGTCGCAAGCGCGCTCAATGAAATTGCGCAGGCCGCGCAGGTGGGGATCCGGCTGGTGGAAGCAGCCATTCCGGTCGGTGACGCAGTACGCGGCGCGTGCGAGATCCTCGGGCTGGACCCACTCTACGTGGCGAACGAGGGGAAGTGTCTTGCTATCGTTGCGCGGGAGGATGCGGACGCGGTGCTGGCCGCGCTGCGGGGCCATCCGCTGGGCCGCGAGGCCGCGGTCATCGGAGAGGTGGTCGCGGAGCACCCCCGCAAGGTCGTCATGCGCTCGCGCATCGGCGGCCAGCGCATCGTGGACTTGTTGAGCGGCGAGCAGTTGCCGCGGATCTGCTGATCCGTCAGACGGCAAGGCTTAAGGGTTGTACTGCCGGCCGGTCTACACCCCGAATCTGCCCCACAGTTCCTCAACTACCTGCCGGACACCCTCCGCGGTCGCCGGACTGATCTCGGTGGTGAAGTCGAACGCGAACCCGCGCACAGAGATCAGCTCCGCGGTCGGCGCGCGGCCGTAGAGTTCGCCTGCCAGCGCCAGCAAGGTGCCAGGCTTGAAGTGGTGGGAGACGATGGCGGGGGCGTTCTCCGGGTCCAGCGGAGTCACGTGGACCAGCTCAGGGTACAGGCCGAAGTGTGCATCCACCAGGCAAACGTGATCGTAGTCGATCAGCGTCTCGGCCAGCTCCGGGCTGAGCTGCTGGAGGAACAGCGTATCGAGGGACCCACCCAGGTCGTTGAACCCATCGTCGCCTTCTTCAAGCAGCGGTTGGCCCGCGGCCGCGCGCAGTCCATTCACGACTGCCAGTCCCACGCCATCGTCCTGGCGGCTGGGGTTGCCATATCCGATGATCAGTACGCGCATATGCCTACCCATGTGTGCGGACAACTGCGGGTCGCCGCCATATAACAAGCGTCGGGGCGACCGCAGGGCGCCCCGACAGCATCCGTTTATCTGCTCTGTGCGTGACGTTGACCGCTCAAGCTGTGGCTCGGTTGTGCAACCTTTGGTTGCCGAAACCGGCTACAGCCATCCTCAGTCAAATGCCTATTCGCGCATCACCCGGTTAACTTCGTCGCCGCTCGCGTCGTAAACGACGACTTCCAGCGGCATCTGCCCCAGCGCGTGCGTGGAGCAGGACAGACACGGGTCATACGCGCGGATCGCGGCCTCGATGCGGTTGAGCTGCCCCTCGGTGACGTTCTTGCCGTCCACGTAGGTCTTCGCCACCGAGTCCACGGCTTTGCTCATCGCCCAGTTGTTATTGCCCGTCGCAACGATCAGGTTCACCTTTTCGAGCCGGCCGTTCTCGTCCACCCAGTAGTGGTGCCACAGGGTCCCGCGCGGGGCCTCGATGACGCCGACGCCCTCGGCGTTCGTCACGGGCCGGTGGTCCTGGATGTCGGTGCTGAGCACATCCGGGTCGAGCAGGATTTCCTTCACGCGCTCCGCCGCGTACAGGTCCTCGATCAGGCGCGCGTAGTGATAGTATAGCGTCCCTTCGACGACCTGCCCGTCGCGCACCTGCTGGAAGACCTCGTATTCGGCCTGCGCGAGCGGGGTCGCCATCCGCTCCGCCGCGTTCAGCCGGCCCAGCGGACCGACGCGGTATACGCCATCCGGCCAGCCAAGCGCTTTGTAGTACGGGAACTTCAGGTAAGTCCACGGCTCCACGCGTTCCCCGATGTAGTCGAGGTAGTCATGGCCGTCGAAGCGGTTGATGAACTGCCGCTGCTTGTCCACGATACGGATATCGCCGTCGTAGAGTTGCAGGGCGTTGTTCTCATCGACCATGCCCAGGTAGTTCGTCGCGAACACGCCGAACTTGTTCAGGTCCTCCAGGTTTGCGGCCATCCAACCCTTGATGACGCTGAGGCCGATCTGGATATCCGCGATGACGCCGTCGATGCCGCCCAGCAGTGCATCGCGGTTAGTCAGGCTGAGCGTCTGGTTGACGCCGCCCGGCACTGCGAAGTTCGGGTGGACGCGGCGTCCGCCCAGCCGTGCGATGATGTCCTGGCCGTACTTGCGCAGACCGATGGCCTTGACGGTGAGCTCAGGATTCGCGTTGTACAGGCCGACCACGTTGCGCACTTTCGGGTCGCAGTCGAACCCCAGCAGCAAATCCGGGCCGCCCAGCTCGAAGATGTGCATCGAGTGGGACTGGATAATCTGCCCCATGTGCATCAGCTCGCGCAGCAGTTGCGCAGGCCGCGGCACCTGCGCGCCCACGATGGCGTCACACGCCTTCGCGCTCGCCAGGTGATGGCTGACCGGGCAGATGCCGCAAATGCGCTCGGTGATGAGCGGCATCTCGAAGAACAAGCGTCCTTCGCAGAACTTTTCGAATCCGCGGAACTCGTTGACGTGAAAGACAGCCTTCTCCACCTGGCCCTGGTCGTCCAGGTACACGCCGACCTTGGCATGCCCTTCGATACGGGTGACCGGCTCGATCATGATTTTCTGTGCCATATGCCCTCTCAGTGCCAGTCCAGGAATTTGCCCTTGACCTCGGGCATCCGGCCGTTCGCCAGTTCCGACAAGACGTGGAAGATTGCGTCCGCGCTCGGCGCGCAGCCGGGGAGGTAGATGTCCACCGGTACGACTGCGTCCACGGGCCGCGTCTCTTGCATGACGGCGATGTCAGGATGGTCAGGAATCTGTCCATCCACTGTGCTCTCGCTCTCTACATAGGCGCGACATAGCGCTTCCTGGATGCCGCAGGTGTTGCGCATCGCAGGCACGCCGCCGAAGACTGCGCAATCGCCCAGCGCTACCAGAATCTTGGATCGCGCGCGCATCATTTTGGCGACGGCCTCGGTCGCAGAGTTGTTGATGCCCCCCTCCAGGATGCCGACTGTGACACCCTCCTCAGGGGGATGTTTCAGGTCAGTCACCGGGGTTGACCAGAGCGTCGCAGCCTCGATAATGTCTACGATGCGCTCGTCGATATCCAGGAGGGACATATGGCAGCCCGCGCAGCCGGTCAGCCAGTCGCTGGCGACTGTGGGCTTGCTGCCGTTTCCGTTCCCCTGTTCGTGTTCAGCCATTTGGGCCTGCTCCTTTCTTGGCTTCGCCGCTCAGGCTGCCCGCAGCCGGGTTGCCAGCGCGCCCAGGGTCATCACGTCCGCCTGCACGCCCGCCGGGGCCTGCAGGAACGGCTGGACGGCCTGGCTGATGCCTTCCATATTCACCACATGCCCCTGCTGTTCGGTCCAATCCAACGCGGGCAGCACGACGTCTGCTTGCTCGACGGTCGGGGTCCAGTATGCGGCCTGTACGACCGTGAACGCAGCTTTCGGCAGCGCATGGCCGTCTCGGAGCTCGTCGGCGGCCAGGACATACAGCGCATGACCCGCGACCGGTCGCGTCTTCAGCCCAATCTGCGCGGCGCCGACGCTGTTCGTGCCGCTGACAAGCGGCAGATAGTGCGTCTTTTCGGGCAGCGTTCGCAGGAATGCGTAGACCTCCGGGGCCAATTCTGCACCGTAGAGCACGACGGGCCGCGCGGCTGCGGCGACGATATCCGCGACCTGGTTGAGCTCGGCGAGGGTGAGGTGCTGCTGCGCCCACGGGTCCAGCGCATTGGGCTCACCGCCCGTGCTGACGATGGTCAGCGTGGCGCCAAGATCGACCGCGCGCTTGACCTTGTAACCGGCAACCTTCTGGCCCTCCAGCGGGTTGCCGCCGATCAGCACGATGCAGTCCGCGTCTGCTACGGCTTGCAGGCTCGCCTTCGGCCCTACGTCCTGCGGGGCCGCGCCATACAGCAGCGCGATCTGGTCGCTGCCGAGCACGTCGGCCAGCAGGTGCTTGAACACGCCCAGCGACTCGATCGTCGCGCGCGGGGAGGCCAGCCCGGCTACGCTGCCTGCGGCGCGCAGCTGGCCTGCCACGTAGTCGATCGCCTCGGTCCAGCTCACTGCGGTCCATGTGCCGTCCCGTTTGACCATCGGGCTCGTCACGCGTTTCGGCTTGGGCTCCGCCGGCTCAAACCGGCCGTTGACACACAGCAGTCCGCCGTTCGGGGCATCGAAGATGCTCTCGATGCGGAGCAGTTGGTTCGAGCGGTAGACCGCATCGACCGGGCAGCCGACCGGGCACGCCATGCACGTGGTCTGCTTGTGCTGCAACTCGCCGGTTCCGCCCATGTAGGCGCTGCGGCGGTCAATCAGGGCGCCGGTCGGGCAGACCTGCAGGCAGGTGCCGCACGATACGCAGGTCGACTCGCCCAGGGGCAAGTCTGCGTCCGCGATGATCATGGTCTTCGCGCCGCGTTCGCGCACGGCCAGCGTGTGGTTCGCAGCGACTTCCTCGCACGCGCGGATGCAGCGGCGACACAGGATGCAGCGGGAGTGATCCATGAAGAAGTACTTGCGCGACGCGTCGACCGGCCAGGGGCGGTTCGTGTCCGGCTCGTAGCGCCAGTTCGTCAGGCCGTAACGATAGGCCAGTGCTTGCAGCTCGCACTGGGTCGTCTCCTCGTTGCCGCTCATCGCGCAGAACATGCAGTAGTGCACGCGCTCCGAGAAGAGCAGTTCGAGCACGAATTTGCGTGCTGCAATGACGCGCGGGCTCTCGGTGGAGACGACCATCTCGTCGCTGACCGGGAAGGTACACGCGGGTTGGAGCCCGCGCTGCTTCTCGATCTCGACCAGGCACATGCGACAGCCGCCCCACGACTCCACGGCCGGATGGTGACACAGCGTCGGAATGTCGATGCCCGCAGCCTGCGCGGCTTCAAGTACCGTCTTCCCTGGCTGACTCTGGACTCTCTGTCCGTTGATGGTAAGGTTGACGATTGCCATCGCTTGGAAGCTGTCTCCTTTCAGGCTGTTACGGCCGCGCGCGTGGCGTCATCAGCCACGGGCCGCGGGATCTTCATGTAGTCGAGCCATTCCAAGTCGCAGCGCAGGCAGCGCCGGGCTTCCTCGCGCGCTGCCTGCTCATCCAGCCCCAACTCCACCTCGCGGAAGCTCGCCGTCCGCTCTGCCAGGGCCAGCTCCGACATGTGCGGCCGCCGCGCATTGGCGTACTCGTCCAGATTGTGCAGGTTGGCGATGTCGGGCCGCGGCGTCGTGTAGACCGGCTTCTCATACGCGCCCGTCTTAAGCCAGTGGTCCACCGCCACCGCCACCAGGTTGCCCTGGGCTACCGCCTCGATCACTGTCGCTGGGCCGCTCACTGCATCGCCGCAGGCGAACACTCCGCCGCGCGAGGTATTGTAGGCCGGGCCGACCACGAACGTGCTGGACCGCGTCGCCTCGACGCCCGCCTGCTGCATCCACGAGGTGTCCGTTGTCTGACCGATGGCCGGGATCACCACGTCCACCGGCAGCGTGAAGGTGTCGCCTTCGATCGGTACCGGCCGCCGCCGCCCGCCGCTGTCAAACTCGCCCAGCCGCTGGCGCTGCAGCACCACGCCGGTCACCTGCCCGTCGCCCACGATGGCGACCGGGTTGACCAGGTAGTGGAACTGGATGCCCTCCTGGTCCGCTGCCGCCACCTCTTCCGTATATGCCGGCATGTCGGCCCGCGTGCGGCGGTAGATGACGTGCACTTCCTGCGCCCCCAGCCGCCAGGCCGTGCGGGCCGCATCCAGCGCCACGTTGCCGCCGCCGACGACCGCTACTCGCTTCCCCTGCATATCGGGCAGGGCGTAGCCGGCCCCGCCCCCGCGGTTGACCAGCCCGACCGCCCGCAGGAAGTCGGTGCCGGGCAGCACGCCGGCCTGCTCCTCGCCCGGCACGCCCAGCTTGCGGCTGCGGTGCGCGCCGATGGCCAGCACCACGGCATGGCAGCCTTCGCGCGCAAACAGCTCATCCAGCGTGAAGTCGCGGCCCAGTGCCTGGTTGTAGCGCAGCTCGACGCCTGCGCGCTCGATGTGCGCCACCTCGGCCATCAACTGGTCGGTCGGCAGGCGGTACTCAGGGATGCCCACCGCCATCATGCCGCCGGGGATGGGCAGCTTCTCGAACACCGTGACCTGGTAGCCTCGCTGGGCCAGCCGCAGCGCGGCCGTCAGCCCGCCCGGACCTGCGCCCACCACGCCGACCTTGAGCGGCTTGGCGCGCTCCGTGCGTGGCGGCGTCCAGGGGGTCGTGTACTCGTGGTCGGCCATGAAGCGCTTGACGCTGCGGATGCTGATGGCCTCGTCGATCTCGCCCCGGCGACAGCGCTGCTCGCAGAACGCAGGGCAGACGCGGCCGCAGATGGACGCGAAGGGGTTGCGTTCGCGGTGGATCGCCAAACCTTCGGCGTAGCGACCCTGCGCCACCAGCGCCAGGTAGGCCGGGCTCTCGACGCCCGCCGGACAGGCGTTGATGCACTTGGCCCGCACCAGGGCCTTGCACTGGCCCGCCACGCAGGTGTGGTCTTCGATGTGTTGGATGAACTCCTCGCCGAAGAAGCGTAGGGCCGACATGACCGGGCCGGGCGTGAGCTGGCCCAGCGAGCACAGGCTGGCCTCACGCATGTTCTGGGCGAGGTACTTGATCGTGTCGATATCCTCGGGCCGGCCCCGGCCCTCAGTGATGCGCGTGAGCGTCTCCAGCAGACGCATGCCGCCGACGCGGCAGGGCACGCACTTGCCGCACGACTCCGCAGTGGCGAACTCCAGGAAGTACTTGGCGAACTCCACCATGCAGGTGTCGTCGTCGACCACGATCATGCCGCCCGAGCCCATCGTGGCGCCCGCGGCGGTCAGCGAGTCGAAGTCCACCGGCGTGTTGAGCGCGGCGGCTGGCAGACAGCCGCCCAACGGCCCGCCGGTCTGCACCGCCTTGAACGGCTTGCCCTTGGGAATGCCGCCGCCCACATCGAAGATGATCTCGCCCAGCGAGATGCCCATCGGCACTTCGATCAGGCCCGTGTTGTTGATCTTGCCCGTCAGCGCGAAGATGGCCGTGCCCGGTGACTTCTCCGGGCCGATGGCCTTGAACCAGGCCGCCCCGTGCAGCAGGATCTGGGGCGCCATGGCGTAGCTCTTGACGTTGTTGACGTTCGATGGCTTGCGCCACAGCCCTGCCACCGCCGGGAACGGCGGCCGCGGCCGCGGCTCCCCGCGCTGGCCTTCGATCGAGGCGATCAGCGCGGTCTCCTCACCGCAGACGAACGCGCCCGCGCCCTCTTTGACGTGCAGATGGAAGCTGAAGCCGGAGCCCAGGATGTTCTCGCCCAGCACGCCGTACGCTTCCGCCTGCGCGATGGCGGTCTTGAGCCGAGCAATCGCCAGCGGATACTCGGCCCGGCAGTAGATGTAGCCCTCGTGCGCACCCATCGCATAGCCCGCAATCGCCATGCCTTCCATGACGCTGTGCGGGTCGCCTTCGAGGATCGAGCGGTCCATGAATGCGCCGGGGTCGCCCTCGTCCGCATTGCAGATGACGTACTTGGGGTAGTTCTGGCTGCGCCGGGCGAACTCCCACTTGAGGCCGGTCAGGAAGCCCGCGCCGCCGCGGCCCCGCAGCCCCGAGTCCTTCATTTCGCGCAGCACGTCCTCCGGCGTCATGCCGGTCAGCACCTGGCCGAGCGCAGCATAGCCGTCGCGTGCAATGTACTCGTCGATGCTCTCCGGATTGATCAGCCCGCAATTGCGCAGGGCAATGCGCCGCTGCTTGCCGTAGAACGGGATGTCATGGTAGAAGGGCAGCGCCTGGTGCTGCTGCGGCTCGGCGTAGGCCAGCCGCGCCACCTGGCGGCCCTTGAGCAGGGTTTCTTCCACGATCTCCGGCACGTCGCCCGGCTGCACCTGGCAGTAGAGGATGCCTTCCGGGTAGACCATCATGATCGGCCCCATGGAGCAGAAGCCCCGGCAGCCGGTCTGCACGACCCGTACCTCGCCTGCCAGCCCGCGCGCTGCCACCTCCGCCTGCATGGCCTGGGTGACAGCCTGCGAGTTGGAGGCATGACAGCCGGTGCCGCCGCAGATCAGGACGTCGGCCCGGTAATGCCGGTCTGCCGCGCCCGAACCGCCTGTAATCGGATTGGCTCTATCCATCTTAGAAGTCCTTGTACACCACTTCCTCGTAGGTTTTTTCCAGCACGTACTTGTGCCGCAGTTCTTCCGCCGCCAGCAGCTCAAAGACGCTGCGGGTCAGCTTATCTTCGACCAGCTCGGCCATGGCCTGATAGAAGTCGTGCGCCGTCTTTTCCTTGCGGGCCGCGAACAGCAGCACGTCCTGGTAATCGGCCTGCGGGTCCAGTGTGCCGGCCACCAGGTGGTCGCTCAGGCGCAGGTCGGTGACCGGCTCGGCCTTGGCGCGGCGAATGGCCCAGCGCACGTTGCCGGCCAGGATGTCTTCCAGCTTGGCCTGGTGGCTGCGCTCCTGGGCGGCCAGTTCCTGCAGCCGGGCGCGCACGGCATCATCTTGCACGGCCGCCGCGGCGTTTGTGTACAGCGTGGCCGCATCGATTTCCAGTTGGATCGCCCGCTTGAGCACGGCTTCGATCGAAGTATCGGGTCCCATCGTGTCCTCCCCACTCACGACTGTTCCAGGCGGCCGATGACCCAGCGGGCCACCGGCTGTCCTTTGACAAGGTGCGACTCGATGAGTTCCGGCACCATGTCTGGCTTGACATTGGCATAGGTGATGCGCGGCTGGCCTGCCTGCTCGATATCCACCAAGGGCTCTTTGACGCACTGGCCGATACAGCCGACGGTAGTGACGTGCGCGCTGATGTCCCTCCGGTGCAGTTCTTCGAGGATGGCGTGCATCGTCTCGCGCGCACCGGCCGCGATGCCGCACGTCCCCATCCCCACGATGATGGTGGTGCCGGTGTCCAGCCGTGTTTTGAGGGACTGCTGGGCCTCCTCGCGCACGCGCTTCAGGTCATCCAGCGATTTCAGCTTGGGCATGTGGATCACTCCAGGGTTTGTAATTGTTCCACCAGGCTGTTAGGCGTTAACCGGCCATAGACCTTGTCGTCCACTACTGCGACGGGGGCCAGCCCACAGGAACCGAGACAGTAGACGATTTCCATGGTGTACTCGTAGTCCGGCGAAGTGCTGCCCGCAGGTACGTGAAGCTCGTTTTCCACGGCCTCGATGCACTTGGACGCACCGCGCACATGGCACGCCGTGCCATCGCACACGCGAATCAGGTGCTTGCCCCGGCGGTTCAGGCGGAATTGCGCGTAGAACGTCGCAACACCCATGAGCCGGCTGACCGGTATGCCCGTGCGCCGGGATATCTCCATAAGGACTTCTTTGGGCAGATAACCGTAGGCCTCTTGAGCGCGCTGCAAGATGGGGATAACGGCGCCCTTTTGTCCGGCGTACTCCTCGAGAATCTGATCCAGAGGAGCCATGTCGAGGGTTGTGAGATCATCGTTCATGAATGGTTTTCCAGTCCTGAAAGAAAGATACGGTGCGCTTGGAGCCGCACCGCACCAAGATAAGGCAGGGGAACCGCCTCGTTTATAGACTGCGTGAAAAATGGAACATATTCCAGCAATTCATATCATCAGTCGCAATACGTGACCATGACATCTGTCATATCGCGCAAGGGCAGTATGCAAGATCATTTGCCCGGCTGGGCAGGCCGAGGCGGGTGAGGTTCACACGCGGGCGCGCTGAGAGGAGTTTTTTGCGCTCGGAGCGGAATCAAGTTATTATGTGTCGGCTTCTCGCGGGAGCGCTCCTACTCTCCCCTCATCCTTGCCAGGAGATCCTGCCGTGCTTGCCAAAGTCCACAGTTGCGCGCTGATCGGCCTCGACGGCGCCATCGTCGAGGTGGAGGCCGACCTCAACCCCAAGTCCCTGCCCTCGGTCACGCTCGTCGGCCTGCCCGACGCCGCGGTCAAGGAGTCCACCGAACGCGTGCGCGCGGCCATCGTCAACTCCGGCCTGTATTACCCGCGCGGCCGGGTGACGGTCAATCTCGCGCCCGCCGACCTGCGCAAGGAGGGCCCCGCCTACGACCTGCCCATCGCGGTCGCGCTGCTCATGCTGGCCGAGCAGATTCCGCCCGACCTGGACGGCTGCCTGTTCTTGGGCGAGCTGTCGCTGGACGGCTCGCTGCGCCATGTCAACGGCCTGCTGCCGATGGCCCACCTGGCGCAGGAGCTGGGCTACAAGTCGGTGTTCGTGCCGCAGGCCGATGCGCCGGAGGCCGCGCTGGTGCAGGGCATCGACGTCTACCCGGTGGACACCCTGGGCCGGCTGGCCGCGCACTTCCGCAACTACCACCCCATCGAGCCGTACCGGACGACCTTCGACCTGGATGCAGACCCACCGCCGTACGCCTGCGACTTTTCGGACATCAAGGGTCAGGAGCACGTCAAGCGCGCGCTGGAGGTGGCGGCTGCTGGGGGCCATAACTGTCTCATGACCGGCTCGCCCGGCGCGGGCAAGACGCTGCTCGCGCGCTCGATGCCCTCGATTCTGCCGCGGTTGACGCTGGCGGAGGCGCTGGACGTGACGCGTATCTACTCGGTGGCCGACATGCTGCACACGGTGGCGAGCGATGCGCCGCTCATCCGCCACCGGCCTTTCCGCGCGCCGCACCACACCATCTCGCACGCTGGGCTGGTCGGTGGGGGGCAGTGGCCGCGGCCGGGAGAGATCAGCCTGGCGCACCGGGGGGTGTTGTTCCTGGACGAGATGCCAGAGTTCTCGTCGCATACGCTGGAGGTGCTAAGGCAGCCACTAGAGGACAAGGTGGTGACGATCAGCCGGGCCCAGGGCAGCCTGACCTTCCCGGCGAATTTTATGTTGGTGGGCGCGATGAATCCATGTCCGTGTGGTTACGCGGGTGATCCGGAGCACACCTGCACGTGCAGCCCGGGTTTGGTCAGCAAGTACCAGAAGCGGCTGTCCGGCCCGTTGCTCGACCGCATCGACATTCACGTCGAGGTGCCGCGCGTGCCGTTCCAGAAGTTGTCGGATGAACGCCGCGGGGAGCCATCGGCCGTGATTCGGGCCAGGGTGGAAGAGGCACGGGGCCGCCAGACGGCTCGCTTCGCTCAACACGCGGGCGAGAAGGGAAAATCGGGAGCACGATCAGGGGCGCGGCCCCTGGCCGGCCTGACCTGTAATGCCGACATGGGCCCGACCGAGGTGCGGGACTTCTGCCAGGTGGACGAGGCTGGAAAGCAGTTGCTCGGCGCGGCGATGCGGCAGATGAACCTGAGTGCGCGGGCGTATCACCGGATTCTTAAGCTATCGCGCACCATCGCGGACCTGGCGGGTGCAGAGCGCATCCAGCCGGCGCACATCGCGGAGGCGATCCAGTACCGGCCGCGGCGGGTGGAGTAGCGCGCTCACAAACGGTCGTTGGTGTGTCAAAACTGGGGATTGGGGAGACGAGCGCGGTTGACACCGAAACGCAGAAGGTGTAAGATGGCTATTAAGATAGCCATTTGGAGGCTCCTATGATGCCCAGATATTCAATAGCCGAAGCGCGCAATCGTTTTGCTGAGATTGTCCAAGACCTCCGACACGTCTCGCGGGTTGAGGTGACGCGGCGCGGCCGGCCGGTGGCGATTTTGATCTCTGTGGAGGAATTCGAGAGGCTCAGCGCGGGTACCGTGACCTTCACAAGTGCTTATGACGCGTTCCGCAAGAAGATAGACCTGGCTAAGGAGGGCATCGAACCAGATGTTTTCGATGGTGTGCGGGATACATCGCCCGGACGGGAGATGAACTGGTGACACTGCAGTACCTCCTCGACACGAATGTTATTTCTGAACCACTGCGACCTGTCCCCAACCAGGAGGTGCTGAATCACTTACGGGAGCATCAGACCGAGATCGCGATCGCCGCTGTGGTCTGGCACGAGTTATGGTACGGCTGCAATCGGCTGCCGCCATCATCCAAGCGCACAGCAATCGAGGCTTATCTCAAAGATGTGGTTGGTCGTGCGCTTCCGATCCTGGCGTATGACCAGCGAGCGGCGTCCTGGCATGCGGAGCAGCGGGCCCAACTGGCAAGGATTGGCAAGCTGCCACCATTTGCCGATGGACAGATCGCAGCCATTGCGGTCACGAATGGCTTGACACTGGTGACATTCAATCGCAATGACTATCTTTCCTTTCAAGGTCTGAGTTTGGAGGATTGGTATCAGGGCTGAAAGTGGGGACGCGGTTCTGTGTTACGCTGCGGCGCGTGGAGTAAACCCCCTCTGGTCGAAAGTCGGTTGCATGTTCGAATGCCTCGTGCTATGTTTGATTTGCACAGCACGGGGAAATGAGTCGTTTGGGCATCAAGAAGGAGATACTCGGTTGCTATCAGCGGTCGAACAGAAGAGACTGCAAATCTCAAAAAGCACCGACGCCAGGAAAAAATCGCGGCTCGGTCAGTTCTTTACGCCCGAAAGAACTGCTGCGTTTATGGCCGGGCTGTTCCCGGATGGAAGCGGTCTTTGTCGCCTTTTGGACGCAGGAGCCGGGATCGGTTCGTTATCGGCAGCTTTCTTGGATAGATGGCGGGATGGCGGTTTTCACTTTCAGCGCGTTGAAGTGGAGGCTTTTGAGCTGGATCACGATTTGATTGCGCCCTTATCGCAAACGCTGGATAGGTATAGCTATAGGAGCGATTTTTCCGGCAGTATCTACCAAGAAGATTTCATTCATGCTGCGGCTGAATCTCTGTCCGGCAATCTGTTTGCGAGATCCTTGGAAGGCTATACGCACGCAATTCTAAATCCACCTTATAAGAAGATCAATAGTGATTCATCCCATCGGTTGGCTCTGCGCCGTATCGGCATTGAGACGGTGAATTTGTATTCTGCCTTTGTGGCGCTGGCTGTGGCCGTGGCCACGCCCGGCGGGCAGATCGTGGCCATTATTCCGCGCAGTTTCTGCAATGGTCCATACTACCGCCCGTTCCGCGACTTCATCCTTGAGCGGGCGGCCATCAGACACATGCACCTGTTTGAATCGCGCAGCAAGGCTTTTAAGGATGATGAGGTCTTGCAGGAGAATATGATCATTCGCTTGGAGCGTGACGCTCAACAGGGGAAGGTGACGGTTTCGATTTCAACCGATGACACTTTCTTTGACCTTGTGACCCATGAACATCCGTTTGACCGGATTGTGTTTCCGGATGATCCCGAGCGGTTCATCCATGTCCCCACCACGACTGAGAAAAGTGCCATCGAACTGTCAACCGCCGTGCGCTGCTCGTTGAATGATATCGGTATTGAGGTGTCGACCGGGCCGATAGTCGATTTCCGCTTGAAAGCGCACCTGCGCGACATGCCTGAGGCTGGCGCCGTCCCCCTAATCTATCCCGGACACTTGCGCATGACCGGGATGGTGTGGCCCGCGCCAGGCTCGAGGAAGCCGAACGCGATCATGCGCAACGACGAGACGGAAAAGTGGCTTTACCCGAACGGGTTTTATTGTGTGGTCCGCCGCTTCTCGTCGAAAGAGGAAAAGCGCCGCATAGTAGCCAGCGTGGTCGATCCGGCCGCATTTGGCGGTCATTCCGTTTTGGGTTTTGAGAACCATATTAACTTGTTTCACGAGAACAAACACGGTTTGCCCGAACTGCTGGCCCGTGGGCTGGCCGTGTTTTTGAACACGACCGCCGTAGATGAGCATTTCCGGCGCTTCAACGGCCACACACAGGTCAATGCTACTGACCTCAGGCTGATGAAGTACCCGAGCCGTGATGCCTTGTTCCGGGTTGGCGAGTGGGCCATGCAGCAAGAAATGCTCACGCAAGACCAGATCGACGCCCAGCTAGGAACCCTGATCGTATGACCGACCAGAATGACTACATTGGGGCTGCACAGCAAATCATCGTTTCCTTGGGCCTGCCTCGTGCACAGCAGAACGAGCGTTCCGCCCTGTGTCTGCTGGCCCTCCTGAACCTCACGCCGGGCAAAGCATGGGCCGACGCGGGAAATCCGCTTGTGGGCATCACCCCGATTATGGATTGGGCACGGGAGCACTACGGCAAGGAATACGCGCCCAACACCCGCGAGACATTCCGCCGCCAGTCCATGCACCAGTTTTGCGACGCTGGCGTGGCCCTCTACAACCCGGACAAGCCCGACCGTCCGGTGAATAGCCCGAAGGCGGTTTATCAGATCGAACCTGCCGCGTTAGCTCTGCTGCGTACCTTCGGCACTCCGGCATGGCATGATAACCTCGCTGCCTATCTGGCTCGACGTGAGACATTGGTAGCCAAGTATGCCAGGGAACGCGTACAGAGCCGCGTCCCGGTTGAGATTGCAGCCGGTCAGCGGATCACTCTCAGCCCGGGAGAGCATAGCGAATTGATCCGGGCAATCATCGAGGACTTCGCCCCGCGCTTCGCGCCGGGTAGCGTGCTGGTCTATGTCGGCGACACGAGCGACAAATGGGGTTACTTCGACGCCGTCCTGTTGGCCGGTCTGGGTGTCGAGGTGGATACACACGGCAAGATGCCCGATGTGGTGCTGCACTACACCGCGAAAAACTGGCTGCTGTTGGTTGAATCGGTCACCAGCCACGGGCCGGTCGATGGCAAACGGCACGTCGAGCTCGCCAAGTTATTTGCCGGCTCGACCGCGGGACTCGTCTATGTGACTGCCTTTCCTAACCGGGTCACTATGGGCCGCTATCTTGGCGAAATCGCTTGGGAAACCGAGGTGTGGGTAGCGGATGCGCCATCGCACCTGATTCACTTCAATGGCGCGCGCTTTCTGGGCCCGCACGGGGCGACGTAACCCTGGAGACAGTTGGCAGCTTTGCTGTGCGATGTGGATGACGGTCGCACGATAGCCGGATCGCGACTGAACCGCAACACAAAAAGGAGGGCCCCCCATGGGGACCCTCCTTCTTTATCGCCAGTTGTTGTAGAGACGCTCCGTCGGAACGTCTCTACAACCGATGCTGTTTACTTGAACAGCGGCATGACCTCGTCGAACACCGATTGGAGGGTTTCCAGTGGCGCTTCGCCAGCCTCGACGAAGTAGCCGCCCATGTCCATGTGCTCTTTCAGCATGGCGAACCCGCCGGCACTGTCTTCCTTGATCAACTCAGCCCGGTGGCAGCCGCCGCAGGCGCGGGTGGCCGGCCCGGTGACGTAGGACGGAACGCTCTCGATGTCCCGGTCCAGCGTCTCGTTGTCGTCGGATGCCGACAGCAGCCCCGGCAGCGACTTGCCCTGATCCGGTACCTCGTAGGTGCCCGGGAAGTGGCAGGATTCGCAGTTCGTGTTGGCGTGCGTCGGATACGGGAACGCGATGTGGTGCTCATAGTGCATGGCCTGCACCGGGTCGCCGAAGTCGATGTCGCTGATGTCGAAGGCCTGACCGGAGTGGATCGCGTGCGCATAGGAATCCAGCGACCGCGACTGCATCTCCAGGTGTGAGCCGCCCGACTTGGTGACATGGCACATCCGGCAGGCAGTCACACTGCCGCCGTAATCCGGGCTGTGGAAGTTCGTGGCGAGCGCGGCATGGCAGTTCTGGCACTTTTCGATGTCCGCGATAGGCTTGAAGTACTTGTCGTCGAACGCGTTCGCGGCCAGGTCGAATGTCCTGGTGGTCGCGTCGATGGCGAGTTCCTGCTCATCGACCACGAGGGCCGGGAGCACACCCACTTCCACGCGCTTCACGGTGCCATTCGCGATGAGGTCCTTCCAGGGCGACAGGTCCGCGGTGATTTCCCACTGGCCGCCCTCCGCGGAGACTGTCTTCATGCGCGGATGCTCGGCGCCGACCTCGAATTCGAGGGTGCGCATGTCCTTGCTGTCGATCGTGCCGTCGCCATTGTCATCGAACAGCCGCTCGTGCGCGCCGACCACGAAGTCCTTCGTGTTCCAGCCGTACAGGCCTACCAGCACGCTCGGCACGATGTCGGCGGCGTCCACGCCTTCGATGTCCGGTGATTCCGCTGCGCTGAACTTCACGCTCAACGTATCGCCGTCCAGCATCGCGCTCTCGATGGTGACCGAGATGGCGTCGGAATAGCGGATGCCGTCTGCGGTGTAGATCGTGGTGTCGTAGCCGGTGTGGGCCACGCTCCAGGCGGGTGCCATCTTGCCTTCGCCGTGGCAGGTCGAGCAGTCAGTTGTCGCCAGGTCCATGTTGGCGTGCGGGCCGGTCAGGAGGGTCTTCAGCGCCAGGCCGGTCGTGTCGTAAGCCGGGTCTTCGCCCTCGGCGGCCTCAGCCTTCGCGCCCGTCATGGGGTGGCAGCTACGGCAGGTCGTGATGTTGAAGGTGGCATCCGTCAACACAGCGTCGAGTTTGCCTGCATGGCAGGTGACGCAGTTCGCCATGGATTGCGGATACGGGAATTCCATGGCATGCGACATGTGCACGTCGTTCATGACGGACGGGTTGTACGCGAACTGCTGGTGCTGCTCTTCGGTCAGCTCGACTTCGCCGGCCAGGAACTGCGCAGCCAGCGGCGGATCCTCAACCAGGAGCTGCCATTCGAAGTGCTCGCCGGTGCCGTTATCCAGGTGGCAGGCCTTGCAGGTATAGAAGTCGGTGGCCGAGTCATTATCGACCTGCCCGTAGATGTAGCTGTGCTTGAGATAGGGCTGCGTGTGGCACAGCTCGCAGCCATCGTTGTTGGCCGGCGAAACATAGTCGACGCCCGCGCCGGTCTCGAGCACGGCTGCGAACGGGAACCTGTTCTGGTCGACGCGCGTGCCCGGAATCCGCCGGACGGTTTCGTCGCGGCCGTAGATGACGATGAGGCCGTTGACGCCGCTGATGTCGGTGTAGTCAACGAAATCCTCGGCGCCTGCTTCCTTCTCGACCAGCGTGCTTGTCACGTTGCCGGCGCCGTCCCAGGTCAGGTTACCCTTGAGGGCCAAACGCTCTGCCGGCGGGTCGAACTGGAACTTGCCGTCCGCGTAGGGCACGAAGTAGATGCTGATGTTGTCAGCCTGCTTCGGGTCGAACGGTTGGCCGTTCTTCGTCATCTTGAAGGTGATGGTGGTCGTATCGGGTGCGGACGTGAAGGCATAGGCCACATCCGTGACCTTGATCACGCCGTCCTGGTACAACTCATCGTAGGACGCCTGGTGCTTTTCACCAGCGTCCTTGTGGCAGATCGCGCAGGTTTCAGGCGGGGTCTTCGTGTCGGCGACCATCGTCACGCCGGCTTCGCCAGCGGGACCGGCGGGGCCAGCGGGACCGGCAGGACCGGCAGGACCGGCGGGGCCAGCAGGGCCTGCGGGACCGGCAGGACCTTGCGGGCCGGCAGGGCCGGCGGGGCCAGGAGTGCCCGCGCAGGCCACGAGGGTGGTCAAGACGACCACCAGAGCGAGGAGGACCAGAAGTGTTCTTTTCATGTTTGCCTTTCTCTCCATTGAGGGTGGTGGGTTGGAGATAGTGGTCTGAATGTAAGGAGGACCACATAGAGGGTACCATATTGTGCTATTTGTGTCAAAACCAGAAAATGAGGTAAGTGCTCAGCGCTACCTCGCAGCCCAAGATCAGCACGCCCACAACCCCGATTTCTCGGAGAAACCGGGGTTGTGGGCGTGCACAGTTGCAAAACGAGGGAAATCGCTCGGGGCCGATATATGAATTTTAGGCATCTGGGGCTATTGTGACAGCGGCCCGAAGCGGCAAGGCTATCAGAACGACAGCAGCCACCGTGCGATGTGATAGATGACCGTGCCCAACGCCAGCGAAATGACCAGCGGCACCGCGATGCTGAGGGCCGTCCAGCCCCAATTGCGCGTCTCCTGCCGGATCGCGGCCACCGTCGCGACGCACGGCACGAACAGCATCTGCACGGCCATGAACGCCAGTGCCGCGGCCGGCGTCACGATGCCGGTCAGCGTCTCCGCGAGTCCTTCTCCGGCTTGCCCGGCGCCATACAGGACTCCCAGTGTGGCGATGACGTTTTCCTTGCGGACGAAGCTCGTCACCAGCGCGACCATCAACTGCCAGCTCAGGCCCATCCACGCGCCGACCGGTTCGAGCAGCCGGCCAAACGCGGCGAGGTAGCTCGTTTCCACCTGTCCCGTCGGCAGGTTGAGCAGCGCCCATAGCACCACAGAGACCACCAGGATGATGCTGCCGGCCACGCGCAGGAAGTCAACCAGCCGTTCGTAGATGGAGCGGAGAATCGCGCGCGCATCGGGCGGGTGATACAGCGGCAGTTCCATGATGAAGGCGATGTGCTCGCCGCCCAGCAGCAGCTCGTGCAGCAACAGGCCCACCAACGCCATGATCACGACGGCCAGCGCCATCAAGGCCAGCGCCACCCAGGGTGCGTGCGCAGCAAAGAAGATCGGCGTCAGGATCGCCACCACGCTCATGCGCGCGGGGCAGGGCACGAAGGGGGCCAGGAGAATCGTCAACAGCCGCGCCTTCGTGGAGTCGATGGTGCGGGCCGCCATGACGGCGGGCACATTGCAGCCGAAGCCGAGAAACAGGGGCAGGAAGCTCTTGCCGTGCAGGCCCATGAAGTGCATGAAGCGGTCGGTGACGTAGGCCGCGCGCGCGATATAGCCCACGTCTTCCAGCAGCCCCAGCGCCGCGAAGAAAATCAGCAGGATGGGCAGGAACGTCAGCACCAGCCCGACCCCCGCGATGATCCCGTCGGCTACGAGGCTGCCGACCCAACCCGGTGCGCCGGCCAGCGCGGCACGCGCCCACGCCGCACCCGCCTGCACCAGGTGTGTATCCAGGAACGCCTGGAGCGGCGTGCCGATGGCATAGGTCAGCCAGAACGTCAGCCCCAGCACCGCAGCCAGGATCACCAATCCCACGACCGGGTGTGTCGCCAACCGGTCGATGCGGCTGGTGAGGGACACCCGCCCCGGCCGCGGCCGCGTGACTGCCGCGCGCACCATCCGCCCGATCCACTCGTAGCGGCCGCTCGCGACTGCCAGCACGGCGTCTTCGTGCCGCATCAGTAGGGCGTGCAGGGTCGTCCACCCGTCGCCCAGCCGCGGCCGCATCAGCGCGGTGATTTCGGCATCGCCTTCCAGCAGTTTCAGCGCCACCCAGTGTTCGGGATAGGGCGCGGGTACGTGCCCGGTAATGAGCCGGCTCACCTCCGCCAGCACAGCCGCGTGGTCCGTGCGAATCTCCGGTCGCCGCGGGGACAAGCTGGCGGGTTGGCGTGCCGTATGGGCCGCGGCTTCTATCAGCTCACGTACTCCCTGGTTGCGGGTTGCCACCATGGGGACTACCGGCACGCCCAGCGCCGCCTCCAGTACGTGCGGCTCCACTTGCAGTCCTTCCTGCGCGGCAACGTCCATCAGGTTGAGGCCCACCACAATGGGAATCGGCAGATGCAGCAGCTCGGCCAGCAGATAGAGGTTTCGTTCGAGCGCCGCGGCGTCGACCACTACGGCCACGACATCCGGCCGCTGGCAGATGATGTAGTCCCGCGCGATGCGTTCTTCTTCTGAGTTGGCCGTGAGGCTGTAGATGCCTGGCAGGTCCACCACGCGCAGCCGCGTCCCGTTCTGACGATACTCGCCGATGCGTTGCTCGCTGGTCTTGCCGGGCCAGTTGGCGACGTGCTGCGATAGCCCCGTGAGCATGTTGAAGATGATCGACTTGCCCACGTTGGGCTGGCCGACCAATGCGACTGTGAGGGGGACTGGCTCAACCACCTTGTGCGCCATGATCTGCCTTTTCGGGAATGACCAGGACATGGGCGGCCTCGCCGCGGCCCAGCACCAGCCGCGTATCGCGCACGAGGACGATGACCGGCCCGTTACTCGGGTTCTGTGCCACTTCCAGGCGCGTGCCCGGCGTCAGGCCCAGTGCTGCCAGCCGCGCCATCAACTCATGCCCGCCCGTCAGCGCGGCGACGCGGGCGGAGCTGCCGGTCGGCAGCGCGCGCAGGGCGAGCGACTCAGCCGGATTGACGGCGTCCGGCTGCGCAGCCGCCACGGCATCCCCAGGGCGCAGGGAGCGGCGGAGGATGTTGACGACGCGGGAGCGCGGGCCGGTCTTACGCCGGGCCTCCGGTGCAGCCGGCGGCGGCTGGACGGTCACGCGACAGTTCGCGCAGGTGCCCAGCAGGTCCACCTGCGCATCGGCAATCGTGTAGTCCAGCTCGCGGCCTACGGCCTCCTTCAGTTGCTCGATCAGGGGGCTGGTGAACTCGACGACCGAACCGCAGTTCCGGCAGACGAGATGGTAGTGCGTGGCAGGCGCTTTGAGTTCATAATGGTGGTGATCTTCGCCCAGGTGTTGCTCGTCCACGAGGTCGAGGTCGCGGAGCAGGCCCAGAGTGCGATAGACCGTGGAGAGGTTCAGCCGGGGATCCCGCTCCTGCGCGAGGCGATAGAGCTCGCGCGCGTCCAGATGGCCGCCGTGCTCCTGGAGCAGCTCCAGGAGCAGGCGACGCTGGTCGGTCAGCCGCCGGCCTGACCCGCGCAAGGTATCGCGCAACTCAGATTGAGGAGACATGCGGGGAACCTCCACTTGTTGCAAATGCCACTTATTCGCAAGTGTAGGCTCCCCTGGTCGATGTGTCAAATCGAGGGGCACGATTTCCCAATGTAGCTGGAGTCGAGGCTTTAGCCGGTCAGGTCGCCCGTATGCGTACACGACCCATCCGGCTAAAGCCTCGACTCCAGCCAGCCGTTGCACTTGGCACTGTGGACTACCCTGTCACAATGTTGAGCAGGCGGCCCGGCACGTAGATGACGCGCGCCACCGTGTTTCCGCGCAGCGCGCGCTGCACCGCGGGGCTGAACAGGGCCCGCGCCCGGGCTTCATCCTCAGCGGCCCCGGCTGCCAGCACCAGCCGGTCGCGCACCCGGCCGTCTACCTGGATGACCAGTGTGACGCCCTCCTCGCCAGCGCTGGCCGGTTCGTCGTGAGCGGGCCACTGCCGGGTGTGGATGCTGTACGGCTCGCCCAGCCGTTCCCACAGCTCTTCGGCGATATGGGGCGCGAAAGGCGCCAGCACCAGTACGAAGTCGCGCACGGCCCGGCTCAGCGCTGGAGTGACGCCGCGGGCCGAGCGATGCTCGCTCATCGTGTTCAGGCACTTCATCAGCGCAGCCACGGCGGTATTGAATGCCAGTGTCTCGATATCTTCAGTCACCTCGCGCACCGCCCGGCGGACGGCGCGGGTCAGTTCTTTCTCCGCCGCGGCGGGTGAGTGGGCCGTGTCAGCCGCCGCGCGGGCGCCGGCAACCTCGTTCACCAGCCGCCACGTGCGCTCCAGGAAGCGGCGCGCGCCGTTGATGCCGTCCGGCTCCCAGACGGTGTTGTTTTCGAAAGGGGCCATGAACAGCAGGTACACGCGCAGCGCATCTGCACCGTGCGACTCGGCCACGCTGTCGGGCGTCACTACGTTGCCCGTTGACTTGGACATGCGCCGTATGTCGCCGTTTTGCGGGTCGCGGGCGTGCATCGTGCCCTGGCTGCGCAGCACCGGGAACGGCTCACGGAACGGCACGATACCGGCGTCCGCCATTACCTTTGTCCAGAAGCGGGCGTACAGCAGGTGCATCACCGCGTGCTCCGCGCCGCCGACGTAGATGTCCGGATGGCCCCACTGCGCGAGCGCCGCGGGGTCAAAGGGGCCGTCGGCGTAATCCGGGCTGACGAAGCGCAGGAAGTACCAGCTTGAGCAGGCAAAGCCGTCCATCGTGTCGGTCTCGCGGCGCGCGGGCCCGCCGCACTGCGGACAGCGCGTTTCGACAAACGACGGCAGCCCCGCCAGCGGCGAGCGGCCGTCATCCCCCGGCAGCCAGCGTTCGATGGCCGGCAGCAGCACCGGCAGCTCGGCCTCAGGCACAGGCAGCGTGCCGCAGCGATCGCAGTAGACGATCGGGATCGGCGCGCCCCAGTAACGCTGCCGCGAGATCAGCCAGTCGCGCATCCGGTACTGGACGCTGGCGCGCCCGATGTTGCGGCCGGTCAGCCAGGCCGTGATGCGCGCGGCTGCCTCCTCGGAGGCCAGCCCGGTCCACTCCCCGGCAGCGACCATCACGCCCGCGCCGGTGTAGGCCGCCTGTGCCACAGGCTCACCGACCATCGGCGCGACGACGACCCTGACCGGGATGCCGTGGCGGGTTGCAAACTCGTAGTCGCGCTGATCGTGCCCGGGCACGCCCATGATGGCCCCGCTGCCATAGGCCATCAGCACGTAGTCGGCCACGTACACCGGGACGCGTTCGTCGTTCAGCGGGTTGACCGCGGACAGGCCCGTGAATGCGCCCGCCCGCGTCCGGTCGCCTTGCATGCGGTCGATATCGCTGCGCCGGACGGCTTGCTCGCGGTACGCGGCCACCGCGGCACGCTGCTCGACGGGGACGGCCTCGCAGCCGATGACCTGCTCGACCAGGGGATGCTCCGGCGCGATGGCGACGAACGTCACGCCCGGGAGGGTGTCCGGCCGGGTCGTGAAGACGTCGATGGGTAGCCCCGCGCTCGCGCCCGCGGCATCGTGGATGGGCATGCTGAACTCGACGCCCTCGCTGCGCCCGATCCAGTTGCGCTGCATCGCAACGATGTGCTCCGGCCAGTCCAGCGTCGCCAGGTCGTCCAGCAGTTGCTCGGCATAAGCTGTGATGCGGAAGTACCACTGCTCCATGTCGCGCTTGTAGACGCCGGTATGCCCGCGCCAGCAGGCGCCGCCGGCATCGACCTGCTCGTTGGCCAGGACGGTCTGGCAGCCGGGGCACCACCACTGGCGGCCTACCGCGCGGTAGGCCAGCCCGCGGCGGTACAGCAGCAGGAAGAACCACTGCGTCCAGCGGTAGAAGTCGGGCGTGCTCGAGTTGATCTCCCGTTCCCAGTCGTACGAGCAGCCCATCAGGGTCATCTGGCGGCGGTAGTTCGCCGCGTAGCGCGTGGTGGTCTCGCGCGGGTGGACCCCGCGCTTGATGGCTTCGTTTTCGGCGGGCAGGCCGAACGCATCCCAGCCCATCGGATGCAGCACCGCGCGGCCCTGCATCCGGTGGTAGCGCGCGATGACATCGCTGGGCACGTAGTTGCGGCCGTGCCCGACGCTCAACCCGTACCCTGAAGGATAGGGGAAGAAATCCAGGCAATAGTACTTCGGCCGGTCCGGTCCCGGCGACGGCGTGCGATACAGAGCGTCAGCGGCCCAGCGTGTGCGCCACTTCTCCTCGATCGCGATGTGGTCGTACACGGCGCGTGATCCCTGCTGCGGCGCCGCCGCCTGGTCCGATGTGCTGGTGGTTACTGTGCGAGCCCCATGTGAATCTCTCCTTTCGCGTGCGCATGGCAATCAAAAAGGCCTCCCACCTGGGGAGGCCTTCGACCGGCAATGCACTATTTAATGGCAACTATGCGGTCAAGTGCTGGCGGCTGCCCAGGCGGAACTCTCTCCTCTCAGCGAGGAGCCCGGCAAGGCAGAGGACCTGGACCGCATGGCGTGTCTTCATGTTTGCACTATAGCACGTTCCTGTGCGCTGCGCAAGAGGCAATTTTCCGCCTGTGCTATCAGCTGCGTGTCAGGTAGTCGGCCATCGTCAGGCCCAGCATGATGAACAGCCACATCAGCCCCAGCGCGGTGAAGACCCAGGCGACCTTTGTGGTCTTGCGCAGATGCATGAAGTAGACCATGATCAGCCCGGCCTTGAGGCCCGCGATGAGCAGCGCCACGATGGGGCCGAACGGGCCGAGGTCGATCAGTGCCACGCCGACCGTGACGCCGACCAGTACCAGCAGCGCGACGAAAATCAGCAGGTAGGTTCGCAGTTCAGCATCCAGGTTCATCATGTCGCCCTCAGCCGTGCAGGTTGATCAGGTAGAGCAGTGGGAACAGGAACACCCACACGATGTCTACGAAGTGCCAGTACAGCCCGATCATCTCGATGTTGGTGAACATCTGCGCGACATGTCGTTTGCGCAGCAGCCACAGCGCCGCCAGGACCACCACGCCGATACCGATGATCATGTGGATGGCGTGCAGCCCCGTCATCGTGAAGTACAGGACGAAGAACAGTTCTTCCTGGTTCGCGTTCGGCCCCGTGACCAGCCAGTTGAGACCGGGCACCAGCCCTTCATTCCAATCGACGATCCACTCGACGGCCTTGATGCCCAGGAAGGCCGTGCCGAGCGCCGCGGTGAGCAGCAGCAGCATGACGGCACTCGGCTTGCGGTCCTGACGTACGAAGTAGACGGCGAGCACCATCGCGAGGCTGCTGCACAGCAGGAGCGCGGTGTTGGCCGTGCCCAGCGGCACGTTCAGGTGGCGGCTGGCCTCTCCGAACGCGTGGGTGTACAGCGAGCGGAATACCAGGTAGCCGAGGAACGTGCCGCCAAAGAACAACACCTCGGTCGTCAGGAAGACCCACATCCCGAGGGTGTTGGCCTCGTGCTGCTGTTCTACGTCATCGAAATGGTGCGCAACGACCGGCCGCGCCTCGGCTGCGATTTGCGATACGTCACTCACGCTGGCCCTCCTGCTTCCTGGCCTCGCGATAAGCCTCCTCCGCGGCGACCGCAGAGTAGTTGTAGGGCGGGCCGGTCACGACCGGCGTCTCGCGGAAGTTATAGGTAGGCGGCGGCGACGGGACCTGCCATTCCAGGCCGGTCGCGCCCCAGGGGTTTGCCGGGGCACGCTTGCCCGTGCGCAGCGAGGCCAGCAGGTAAATCAACGGCAGGAAGTAGCCGAACGCCAGCACAACGGAGCCCATCGTGGAGAGGATGTTCCAGAACTGGAACTCGGGCGCATAGGCGTGATACCGCCGCGGCATGCCCAGGTAGCCGACGATGAACTGCGGGAAGAAGGTCAGGTTGAAGCCCAGGAAGATGATGATCGCGCCCAGCCGGCCCCACTTCTCCGAATACATCCGGCCTGTGATCTTCGGCCACCAGAAGTGAATGCCGCCCAGGAACGCGAGCACGACCGCGCCGACCATGATGTAGTGGAAGTGAGCTACGATGAAGTAGGTGTCGTGCACGTGGACGTCAATCGCCAGCGACGCCAGGAACAGCCCGGTCAGCCCGCCGACCAGGAACAGGCCCAGGAAGCCGAGCGCATAGAGCATCGGTGTGGACAGCCAGATGGAGCCTTTGTAAAGCGTAGCCGTCCAGTTGAAGACCTTGATGGCCGAGGGCACCGCAACCATGAAGCTCAGGAGCGAAAACACCAGGCTGGCATAGATCGACTGGCCGGAGACGAACATGTGGTGACCCCAGACCAGGAAGCCGTAGGCCGCGATCGCCAGGCTCGACAGCGCCACGTACTTGTAGCCGAAGATGCGCTTGCGCGAGAAGCAGGTAATCAACTCGCTGATGATGCCCATGCCGGGCAGGATCATGATATACACGGCCGGGTGCGAATAGAACCAGAAGAGATGCTGGAACAGCAGCGGGTCGCCGCCGACCGCCGGGTTGAAGATGCCGACTCCCAGGATGCGCTCGACGGCGACCAGGATGAGCGTGATGGCAACCACCGGCGTGCCCAGCACGATGATGAGGCTGGTGGCATACATGGCCCACACGAACAGCGGCAGGCGGAACCAGGTCAGGCCGGGCGCCCGCATCTTGTGGACCGTGACGATGAAGTTGATGCCCGTGAAGATGGACGAGAAGCCCACAATCAGCACGCCGATGGCAGTCGCAATGACCGCGGTGTTGGAATAGACGCTGCTGAACGGCGTGTAGAACGTCCAGCCCGTGTCCACGCCGCCGGTGAAGATGGCGAAGAGCGTGATAGCCGCGCCGGTCATGTAAACATACCAGCTTGCCAGGTTCAGGCGCGGAAAGGCCAGGTCACGCGCGCCGATCATCAGCGGCATCAGGAAGTTGCCGAGCGTCGCGGGGATGACGGGAATCAGGAAGAAGAAGATCATCAAGACCCCGTGCATCGTGAAGAGCTTGTTGTAGGTCTCGGCGGCGACCAGGTCGCCCGCCGGCGTGACCAGCTCCGCCCGCACGAGCCCGGCCGCGAGACCGCCCAGGAAGAACAGGAACGTCACCGAGATCAGGTACAGGATGCCGACGCGCTTGTGATCGGTCGTCAGCAGCCAGGACTTGATGCTGTAATTGACGTTCGCGTAGTTTTTCGGAACTGGCCCGGTTGTGCCGCGCGGCGGGACAGTCGTAACGCTCATTGAGCACCCCCTTGTTCTGCGCCCAACTCCTTGATGTAGGCGATGATCTGTAACACCTGGTCTTCGGTCAACTGCCCCTGATACGGCGGCATTACCGGCTGGTAACCTTCGACCACCTGGGTGGCCGGTTCGAGGATGGACTTCCGCAGATACGCCTCGTCACGGGTGACGGTTTCACCACTCACCAGCTTGGCTTCTTGTCCGAAGATGCCGGCGAGCGCCGGGCCGATGGCGGCCGTGCCGTCGAGCTTGTGACACGCGACGCAGCCGGTCCGGTTGAACAATTGCTCGCCGGCCTGTGCAGCAGAGACAGGCTGCCCACCTGTGGCGCCCCCTCCGCTGGCCCAGGCGAGGTACTCTTCTTCCGGCATCACGATCACCTGGCCGGTCATGCCTGAGTGCTCCGTGCCGCAGTATTCGGCGCAGAACAGGTGATAGTTGCCCGTCTCCGTCGCCTCAAACCAGACGGTCGTGTAGCGCCCCGGCAGCACATCCGTCTTGATGCGGAATGCAGGGACGTACATGCTGTGGATCACATCCTCGGAGGTCATGGTGAGCTTGATGGGCCGATTGACGGGCACGTGCAGGTCGTTGACCTCGATCTGGCCCGTATCCGGATGTTGGAATTTCCACATCCACTGCTTGCCGATGACGTAAATCTCCATGGCATCGGACGGCACGTCGTACATCTGGAAGAAGAGGCTGCCGGCCCATAAGAACACGCCCAGGAAGGCGATCAACGGGACAATCGTCCATGTCAGTTCCAGCTTGTGGTGCGTCTCGATCGGGTTGGTGCGATCGGCGTCTTTGCCGCGGCGGTACTTCATGACGAAGAAGAACACCACGGTGGTGATACCGATGATGACCAGCGCGCTGACGGCCACCAGGAACAGAAAGAGCGTATCTACGCGGCCCGCATGGGCGGTTGCCTGGTCAAGCGTCCACTGGGTATTCACGACTGGCTCTCCTTCTGGTCATCAACCTGCTCCTCGACCGGCAAAACCGGCGGCTCCGACTGGCGCGGTTTTGAACGTGCCAGCACCAGCACCATCGCACCGAGCCCGAACATCGTCAGCAGGGCGGCATACTTGAGGATCTCCCGGATGGCGACGGTGTACTTGCCGCGCGTCGGGTCATAATGGAAGCAGCGCAAGAGAAGCTGATCCACCGCACTGCCGATCTTGCCGGCGGAGGCATCCACCAGCGCGAGCTTCAGGTCGCGCGGGGAAAACTCCAGCCCGTAGAGATACTTTGAGATCCGGCCGCCCGGGGTCATGACCAGGATGCCTGCAGGATGAGCATACTGGTCGGACTTGGGATCGTAGACATAATGGAAGCCGGCGGTGTCTGCCAGCCGCACGATTGAGTCTTCCGGTGCAGTCAGGAAGTGCCAGCCGTCCTGCGAGCCCCAGCGGCCATAGCTGGCGATAATGGCGGCTTTGGCCGCGGTGGACTGCTCCGGCGTCTCGCGCGGGTCGATGCTGGCGACCACCACGTCGAACTCCTTGCCCACCTCGACCTGCATGGTGCGCAGCGATTCGCTCAGCCCGTGCAGGATGATGGGGCAGAGGTTGGGGCAGTTGTAATAGGTGAACACCAGGATGGCGGGCTTCTGGCCCAGGTACTGGCCGAGCGTCACGCGCCGCCCTTGCTCGTCGATCATGGGAACTTCCAGCGGCATCTGGCTGTCCAGGTTCTGATCGAACGACACCTGGTTGAGCACAGCTTCGTCGGAAGTGTGATCTGTGTGCGAATCATCCTGCGCATACACTGTGCCGGCCGGCATTGTGAGCAGCGATATCAGCAGGGCTAGCAGTATAACAAAGCCGACCCGGTGGTTGCCCGTCGATCGGCCCTGGTGGGATGCCTGTCGCTTTGTGTCGAACATAACCATTAACCCTTAACCCTTCTGTGATAATGGTCCCTAATATATGCCCCTGCTGTCCCCTTGTATGTTGGTTTAACTGCTATCAGGCGTTGGGCTTGTGGTTCAGTCCTGGCCGACCGCCGGCAGCAGGCCCTCCGTAACCAGCGTCATGGCGCGGGTGATGGGGATGCGGGCCACGCCCGCCGCTTCATCCACCCAACCATAGCTGTTGAGCGTCGCCTGTGCCGCCGTCTGGTAGCGGTCGAGCGCACTTACCGGGTTGACGCGCATCTCGACTGCGGCGGGCGGGGCCGCGGTTGCGATGGGCGAGCCGCCCTGCGACTGCGTCTCCGGCGAGCTGGAAAAGACGTTGGTGAGCAGGCTGACCGCAATGAGCGCGATGATGATCAACCCGCCGACAATGGCCCCGGCCGCAACCAGGATGTTCAGTCCCACATCGGACGTTTCATGCTGCGCCTCGGTCGTGCCGGAGGGCGCGCCGTGGGGGATGGCCTGGGCGTGCGAGTCATCGCGCACCGCGTCCACGTCGTGCTGGCTGCGGTGGATTTCCCCGCGTTCGTGGGGCTGCGCCACCCCAGGCGGCGCCGCCTGCGCAACCTGCTGACCGGCGGCCTGTTCTTCGAGGGCGCGTTGTTCGGGTGCAGGCTGTTCTGCCGCGAGCCGGTCCGCGCCGAGCCGTTCGGCAGTTTCCGGGTCACTGACGCCCCGGTCGCGCGCTTCCTCCTCGGTGAGCTTGCGTTCAGGCGCGGGGCCGCGGAAGTAACCGGATGGCTGGTGTCGCCCGCGGGGCTCACGCTGCGGATCGGTCGAATCAGGCTTATCGCTCATGCCGCACAATCCTGTTGTGATGTGGTTCGGAAGCCACAGTGTTGTCCTGCATGGGTGCAGGCAGGCCCGCAGGCAGCAGCGGCGCCCGCGCCAGGTTCCAGACGAAGAAGGCTGTCCATAAGCCCCCGATGCCGAGCAGCGCGGTCAGGTGGGGCCAGACTGCACCGACGCCGGCTGTGCCCAACGACGGGACGATCAGCCAGAAAGTGTCGAGGCCGCGCATCAGCACCAGGAAGGCAGCGATGGCTGCCAGCAGCCGGCGGTTGCGCTTGACATCGCGGAAGATGAGCAGGACGAACGGCAGCGCAAAGTGAAGCACCAGGATGGCGATGGCGATGTACTTCCAGCCGCCGGCCATGCGCGCCAGGTACCACGGCACCTCTTCGGTGATATTCGCGCCCCAGATGAGCAGGTATTGGGAGAAGGACAGATAGGCCCAGATCATGACGAAGGCCAGCATCAGGCTGCCCAGGTCATTGAAGCGCCGGGGTGAGACCGCTGCGTCGAGCGGCGGCCAGTCCGACGCCCAGGCTGCCAGGGCCACTGACAGCGCAAAGGCGCCCAGCATCATGCCCATCGTGACCATCAGCCCGAAAATGCTGGACATCCAGTGCGGCTCCAGCGACATCACCCAGTCGAACGCGGCAAAGCTCGCAGTGAGCGTCACGGCCAGCAGTCCGCCCGCGCCTATGCCCCGCAGCGTGCCCGCGATGTTCACGTCGCCCGTCTCGTCGAGCTTGAGCGAGAGGGCGCCCGTCCGATACGCGAAGAACGTCCACACCGCAAAGTAGATGACCGTGCGGATGATGAAGAAGGGCACGTTGAGATACGGCTGCTTGTGCTCCAGGACGGGGTCACCGATGACGTGCGCCGGGTCTGCCCATGAGTACAGCGTCTTCATGCCTAAGATGATGGGGATGAAGAGCACGAGCATCAGCGGCAGGGTGCGCGCGCCTGCCTCCACGAACCGCTGGATGGGTGCGCCCCAGCCGGAGCGGGTGAGATGTTGCAGCAGCGCCAGGAGCAGGCTGCCGATGCCCATGCCCGTCCAGAAGACGAACGCGTACAGGTAGGCCGGGTAGGCGCCGGGGATGCCCAGGAACGCGCCTGCCAGCGTCGCGATCAGCCCCACCGCGCCGACCACGAGTGCGGCGGGCATCATGCGGCGGAAGATGCCTTGTGGTGTCATCATTGGGTCGCCCCTCCGAGTTGCTGCAGGTCCTCCGCCGGCAGGGCGTCGGCAGGCGCCGCCTGGCTGAGTTGCAAGGCCCGCACGTAGGCGGCGATGGCCCAGCGGTCATCTACATCGGGGATCTGGCTGGCGTACGGCTGCATCCGGCCAAAGCCGTTGGTGATGACCTGGAAGAAGTAGCCGGGCGCCGCGGTGCGCAGGCGGTCCTGGTGGAAGGTCTGTGGCGCAGGGAACCCGCGCTGCACGACCATGCCGTCGCCCGCGCCGGTGTAGCCGTGACAGGGCGTGCAGTAGATGTCGTACTCCTGGCGGCCGCGCTCCAGCAGGTCCGTGGTCAGCTCGAACGGGAACTCGGCTGCCGGCGCGCCGTTGAACTGGCCCGTATCGCGCACGTCGCTGGTGCGCAGTTGGCCCTGTGCGACTGACCCTTCGACCTGCGGCCGCGCCGACTGCCCGTCGGCAAAGAACGCGCTGGGCTCCAGCGGGTCATAACGCGGCTGGTCGGCCATCGCCTGGCAGCCCGTCAGCGCCACAAGCGCAACCAGGAGCAGGATTGAAGATTTCGGAAATCTGCAATCTGTCATCTGGAATCGTTTCACGGCAGCACCTCGTGCACGCTGGCCGGGGCCAGGTTCTCCAGGAACCGGCGAGTCTGGGTCATGTCGAAGCGCGGGTCGGTCGCCTCGATCGCCAGGAAGAAGCGATCCTGGCTGGCGCGGGCGAATTCGGCCACGTTGAACAACGGGTGGTAGGGCGCAGGCAGGCCGTTGAGCACGATCATCGCCAGCACGCCCGTCAACGCCGCCAGCAAGACGGTCGTCTCGAAGGTGACGGGCACCCACATGGGCACGCTGTTGAGCGGCTTGCCGCCGATGTTGATCGGGTAGTTGATGACGTGCACCCAGTATTGGAGCGCGAAACCGCCGACCAGCCCGGCGATGCCGCCCAGCAGCATGAGCAGCGGGATGCGGCTCTTGCGGAAGCCGACTACCTCCGATAGGCCTTCCACCGGAATGGGGGTGTAGGCGTCCAATCGGCGGTACCCTTCGGCGTAGGCGCGGCGCGCGGCCTCCAGAATCGCGTGTTCGTCCACGAACTCGGCCACGAGGCCGTAGGGCCGCACCGCGGCCTCGGCCACCTCATGCGCCAGATCGTGGGCCACATGCTCCGTCATTCGACCTTCCCTCCTGTCTGATGCACCAGCTCGCGCGTCTCAGCCATCGAGATGAACGGCAGGAAGCGGATGAACAGGAATATCAGCGTGCCAAACAGCCCCAGCGTACCGATGAACGTGGCGTAGTCCCAGATGGTCGGCGTGTACATCGCCCAGGAAGAGGGCAGGAAGTCGCGGTGCAGGCTGGTGACGACGATGACGAAACGCTCGAACCACATGCCGAAGCTGATGACGAGTGAAATGCCCCACAGCCAGAGCGGATTTGTGCGGAACCGCTTGAACCAGAGAAGCTGCGGAATGATGACATTGCAGGTAATCATCAGGGCGAATATCCAGCCGTAAGGCCCGGTGATCCGGTTGAGCATCATGAAGCCTTCGTACTCGTTGCCGCTGTACCAGGCGGTGAACAGCTCCATCGCGTAGCCGTAGGCCACGACCAGCCCGGAGGTCAACATCACGATCGCCATATTGCGCAGATGTCGGTCGGTGATGAAGTTCTCCATGTGATAGTACTTGCGCAGCGGGATGGCGATGAGCAGCACCATCGCAAACCCCGCGTAAATTGCGCCCGCCACGAAGTAGGGCGGGAAGACGGTCGCGTGCCACCCGGGAATCACGCTCACGGCGAAGTCGAAGCTCACGATGCTGTGGACGGACACGACGAGCGGCGTGGCCAGCGCGGCCAGGAGGTAGTACAGGTCCTGATAGCGCTTCCAGTGGACCGCGGAGCCGCGCCAACCCATCGACAGGATGCCGAAGGTCACGCGGGTGAAGGTGCTCTTGGCGCGGTCGCGCAGCGTCGCCATGTCGGGGATGAGGCCGACGAACCAGAACAGGAGCGAGACCAGGCCGTAGGTGGCGATGGCGAAGAAGTCCCACATCAGCGGGCTGCGGAACTGCGGCCAGTAATCCAGCGTGTTCGGGTAGGGCACCAGCCAGTAGAAGTACTGGGGCCGGCCCAGGTGCAGGATGGGGAACAGCGCCGCGCAGGCGACTGCGAACAGCGTCATGGCCTCGGCAAAGCGGTTGATGGACGTGCGCCACTGCTGGCGCAGCAGGAGCAGGATGGCCGAGATGAGCGTGCCCGCGTGGCCGATACCGATCCACCACACCAGGTTGATGATGGCGAAGCCCCAGCCCACCGGGATGTTGATGCCCCAGATGCCGACGCCGCGAATGAAGAGCCAGGTGACCGCGCCGAGGAACACCATCAACAACAGGAAGGCGATGGCTAACCCCAGCAGCCAGCCGCGTTGGAAGCCGCGGCGCAGGACGACGGAGCCGATCTGCTCGTTGACCGACTCGAAGGTTTGGCCGGGCTCGATGACCGGCACGAGGTCCGCCCGATCCATCGGCGGCCTGATCAGTTCCTTGCGGATAGGCTGCTCATGTATCATGCGCTGCTCGCTTGAATCTCAGGATTCGGGTTGTTGAAGCGGGCCATATAGGTCGTGCGCGGCTTGGTGTTCAGGAAGGTCAGCACGCCGTAGTCCTGGGGCTGGCCCTTGCGCTGCGTGACGGCCGCGTTCGGGTCGTTGATGTCACCGAAGGTGATGGCGCGCGTCGGGCAGGCCTGCTGGCACGCGGTCATCACGTCGCCATCGCGAATCTCGCGCCCCTCGCGGATGGCGGCGCTGCGCGCCTCCTCGATGCGCTGGACGCAGAAGGTGCACTTCTCCATGACCCCGCGCTGGCGCACGGTCACATCCGGGTTGCGCAAGGGCTTCAGGCTCTCGGTGTCCCAATCGGCAAACTGGAGGAAGTTGAACCGGCGCACCTTGTACGGGCAGTTGTTGGCGCAGTAGCGCGTGCCCACACAGCGGTTGTACACCATGTCGTTCAGCCCTTCGCTGCTGTGGACGGTTGCGCCGACCGGGCAAACCGGCTCGCAGGGCGCATTTTCGCACTGCTGGCACATCATCGGCTGGAACACCGGATTGAGCTCGGCCGGGTCGCCCTCGAAGTAGGTGTCGATCCGCAGCCAGTGCATCTCGCGCTGCACGAGGACCTGCTCCTTGCCGACGACCGGGATGTTGTTCTCCGCGACGCAGGCGACGACGCAGGCGTTGCAGCCCACGCACGCGTTCAGGTCGATGGACATGCCCCAGGCATGGCCCTCATACTTCCACTCCGGGTAGATGGAGGCTTCGGGGTGGTGGATGCGCTCGTGGATCAGCTCCGGGTCGGCGCGGAACTCGTCGATGGTCGCCGTCTGGACGAGGTCGCGGCCTTCCATGTTGTAGTGGAGCTGGGTGGTCGCCAGCTTGACGCGTTCGCCGGTCTTGGCAACCTCCAGCCCCACGGTGAACCACGGCGCATCGGACGTGCGCAGCGCGTAGGCGTTGAACCCGACGCCGCTGCCGACGCGGCCGGCGGTCTGCCGGCCATAGCCCAGGGGCAGCGTGACGGTATCGTCGGCATGGCCGGGCATGACCCAGGCCGGACCGCGCACCGACCGTCCGTTGAGGGTGAGGTTGACGACGTCGCCGTTCGCCAGACCCAGCCGCTCCGCAGTGGCCGGGCTGAACAGCGCGACATTATCCCACGTCAGCTTTGTCAGCGGTCTGGGAAGCTCCTGCAGCCAGCCGTTGTTGGCATAGCGGCCATCCCATGCGCTTGGGTCGGGCGCGAAGACTGCGTGCAGGCCAGCCGCGGCTACGGGCGCCGAGGTCAGCCAATCGCCCGCCGCGACGGTCGGGCTGACGACCGGCAGCGCGGTGTCGGCCACCACGCCATCGTGCAGAGCCGTCGCCCAGGCCGTTTCGAAATCGCCGGGCAGCTCCGCCTGCCAGTACGTGCGCACCAGGTCGTAGCCCGCGCTGTCCGGTGCGCCGAGCAGGACGGCAAGCAGCTCATGCGCCGATTTGCCGTCATACAGCGGCTGGATGAGCGGCTGGATGAGCGTGACCGTACCGTCGAAGGCCCGTGCGTCGCTCCAGGCTTCCAGGCTGTGCGCCTCCGGGATGTGCCAGGTGCAGCGCTGGGCGGTTTCGTCGGCGTACAGGCCGAGGTGGATGCTCGTCCCGGCCTTTGCCAGCGCGTCTGCGAAGGCCAGATCGACCGGCGCGTCATAGACCGGGTTGCCGCCGAGGATGACGAGCAGGCCCACGCTGCCCGCGTTCAGGTCGCTGACCAGCTCGGCCAGGGTCCCGGCGCCGTTAGCGACGGCGGCATCTACCGGCTCGGTCATAAAGACCGTGGTGCCGATGTTGCCCAAGGCTGCGTTCATGGCGTGCGCCAGCGCATGGACGGCCGGCGGTTGGCCGCGGCCGGGCACGATGACCGTGCGTGCGCCGTTCGCCTGCAGGTCACGCGCGATGGCCTCGACTGCGGCCGCCGGCACCATGCTTTCGGCTGCACCGGCGCCTGCAACGCCCAGCGCGGCGGCCAACGCCTGCGCAAACGCCTGAATGTCGCTCGGCGGGAGCGCCCAGCGATGGTCTGCCAGCGCGCCGGTGATGGTCGAGTCGCTCTCCACGACGTACAGGCGGTTCATGTCGGTCCGCCCGTCCTCGACGCGGCGCCCGTCGGTGAACTGGCGCTGATAGCGGACGGAGGCGGGGTCGTCGTACAGGAAGTTGGCATCCAGCGAGACGATGACCGACGCGGCGCTGAAGTCGTAATAGGTGTGCAGCGGCTCGCCCAGCGCCAGCCGCGTGCCTTCGATGCTGTTGTCATCACCGACCGGCTCGTAACGGTGCCAGCGTGCGCCGCCGTAGCGGCCCAGCAGGTCGGTCAATTGGGCGGCCAGGGTGGGAGAAGTCACCGCGCCCGTCAGGATGCGCAGCCCGCCCGGGGCCAGGCTGCCCAGCGTGCCGCTGATGGCCGTCGTGAACTGCTGCCACGAGGACTCGCGGCCCGCGTTGAGCACCGCCTGCGAACGATCCGGGTCGTACATCTGGAGGATGAGGGCCTGGGCGAACGCATTGGTTGCGCCGAGGCTGGCCGGGTGTGCCGGGTTGCCTTCCAGCTTGGTGGGCCGGCCCTCATGGCTCTCCGCCAGCACGCCGAGCGCATAGCCGCCCATCAGCGCAGCCGTCGCGAAGTAGCGGGCCACGCCCGGCGTGACACCTTCGGGCTGGCGTACGTAGGGCACGATTTTCTCGTTGGCGCTGCGGGGCATGCAGCCCGAGACGCCCGCCAGGGCCAGTGATGCGCCGATCAGTTGCAGGAACCGGCGGCGGCTGATGGAGCCATCCCAGACCGCAGCCTCGCGCGGGTACTCCTGGTGCAGGAGCTGCTTGAACTCCGCAGTATCGGCCAGTTCCTCCAGGCTGCGCCAGTAGGTCTTGCCGCGGGCCTGGGCCAGCCGGGCGCGGACCGCGCTCAATCCCTGGGGTGCATGCTCTGTCGCTGTGCTCGTGTCGCTCAATCCCATATGAATCTCTTCCCCTCGGATGGCTCTATCGATGGCAGGTCGAGCAGTCAGTTCTTGCGTTCACCTGATACTCGACGACAAGCTGTCGCCCGAGCTCAAGCTGGTTGGCCGGCGGCACCCAGTTCACGTTGAAGACCTCTGCGCGCGGCCGGAGGTACTTCTCCGGTGCGCGGTGGCAGTCGAGGCACCAGTTCATCAACAGGGTGCTTTCCTGCCAGGTGAGGGCCATATCCTGGACCGGGCCGTGACAGGTGGTGCAGCCGACGCCTTTCGCCAGGTGGGCGCTGTGGTCGAAGTACGCAAAGTCGGCCAGGTTGTGGACGCGCACCCACTGCACCGACTGGCCTGTCCGGTAGGCTTCGCGGATAGGTTCCAGGATGGCCGCGGTGACGTGCAACTGCGAATGGCAGTTCATGCAGGTGGCGATGGGGGGGATGCCCGCAAAGCGGGATTCCTCGACTGCGGTGTGACAGTAGCGGCAATCGAGGCCGACGTTGCCGACGTGGGTGCGGTGAGCGAACTGCACCGGCTGCTCCACGTGGACGCGCTGCTCGGTGTTATAAGGCGAGCGGATGTACGCAAAGCCGGTTGCCACGAGGACAACAACCAGCAGCAGCCCACCCACAATCGAAGCCCGAGCAATGACGTTTGCGCTGGGACCGAAGATCTGTCGCATTGGCACTCTTCCGATTCAGCACGCGCGAGTGAATTTGCCCTGTCAGATGGCGGAGGTCGCTGCGCCCCGTCAGGACAGCCGTCTACGCACAAGCGAAACATTTTTTATGAGAACGAACAAGCTTAACCCAAGCTAAGGACAAGCTTAACCGAAGTTGAGAAAAAGTCAAGTGGTTTGCCCCCGCTTTCAGAATCTGCTATGATCATTTCTCTGACCCCGGACCTTTCTTCTGGCGGAGCCTGGTGTAGATGAGCGTTGAGCCCAAAGCGAAAACGAAGTGGCGCAGGCACTGGCTGATGTGGATAAGCGTACTCGCCGCCATCGGCGTCATCCTGTTCGTGTGGGCCGGGCCATCCCTGGCCGTCCGCCGCTACCTGGCGCGCACGTACACGCAAGACCTGGCGCCGCAGCGTGTGAGCACGCGCGTGCTCATGCCTGGGCTTGCGCGGGTCGTCGTGCGCGTGGAAGCGTTCTTTCGCTATGATCCCGATTACGGCAACGACCGCGCGGCGCGCGACGGTGCCGTCTACCGCGGTGATGTGACTCTGGTACGCAAGGGACTGCGGTGGGTGCCGGCGGAGGGTGGGGTGTTGTCCAGCGGGGCGACGTACGGCCTGTTCAACGGGCACTGGTTCGCGGTGGACCCGGAGGTGGAGCGGCTGCGCGCGCCCGATGATGCTTGCGGCTGACCGGGCCATTAGCAGCCGGTCGGCTGCCAGAGAGCGATATGCGGAGTGGGCATCCTCAGATGCCCACTCCGCGTTCCCCAAAACTACAGCCCCATCAGGAATTGGAACACGATGTCATTCACGCCGGGCAGGCCCTCGTGGCCGAAGTCCGGGTAGATGGCCATGCGCTTGGGCGAGGTGATTTTGTTGTAGGCCGCGAACTGGCTGGACGGCGGGCAAATCTGGTCCATCAGCCCAATCGGCCAGAGCACCTCCGAGCGGATGCGCGGGGCGAGGTGCTGGATATCCACGTAGCCGAGCTGCTCGAAGACGGCCGCTTCCTGCTCGTGGCGCGGGTCGAAGAGGCGGAAGAAGGTGCGCAACTCCTCATAGGCGTCCTTCGCCAGGTCCATCTGCCAGACGCGCAGGTAATCGCTGAGGAAGGGGAAGATGGGCGCGGCGCGCTTGATGCGCGGCTCCAGCGCCATGCACGCGACCGTGAGTGCGCCGCCCTGGCTGCCGCCGGTCGCGCCGACGCGCGTCGCATCCACGCCCGGCATGTCCATGACGATGCGCGCCAGTTCTGCGGTGTCGAGGAAAATCTGACGGAACAGCAGCTTGTCAGGCCGGCCGGCCAGCGCATCGGCCAGCCCGCGGATGATGTGGCCGCGGTGCGTGTTGCCGACCACGTCGCTGTTGTCCTCAGACAGGCCGCCCTGCCCGCGGCAGTCCAGCGCAGCCACGGTGTAGCCCGCGCCGACATAGCCGAGCTTATCGAACCAGTCGCCGGAGTGCCCGCTGTAGCCGTGGAACATCACGACCGCCGGGGCAGCAGATGCGGTGTGCCTGGGCCGCAGGAGCTTGGCGTGCACGCGCGCGCCGCCGACGCCGGTGAAGTACAGGTGGAAGCATTCGGCGCCCGGCGCCTGGAACTCCGCAGGCACGAGTTCCACTTGCGGGTCGAGCGCGTGCATCTCCGCCAGCGCGGCGTCCCAGTAGGCGTCGAAATCTGCCGGTCGCGGATTGATGCCCTGGTAGGTCTGGAGCTTGTCGAGCGGGAAATCGAAGGTGAGTGGCATGAGAACTCCTGTGATGGGTAAGGGATGTACAGAAAGCTTACGACTTGACGTTGCGTCGTCGCTGTACCATCGTCTCCACGGTCTCGCGCCAGCGACGCTTGGCGTCTGATGGTTGGCCTGAATTCAGACTATCGAGCAGCTCAAGCACGCTCTCGTGGCTGCCCTCAATCAGGTTGTTACCGACCGATCGGTTCGGCAGATTCTGCTTCAAGTCCCAGTGGAAGGCATGTATCAGTTGGTCGATGCAGACCATCCGCGCTTGCGGTGAACGTGCGCGCGGGTAGGCGTCAACGTATGCCTGGAACGCGGGCAAGGCGTTGCTTCCAATGAGGTCCCGATGACGCCATGACAGATGATAGTCCTGGCGCGGTGTCTGCCAGCCGCAATCGGGCGTCGGGCAGGTAACCGGGTCCGGCTCGGTGGCCGACCAGTTGCCCAGGCTGAACACCTGGTGGCAGCGCGGGCATTCGACTTCGTGATGACTGACCATGAGGATGGCCTGGCAGCGTAACCACAAGGAGAAACCGACATCCTCCACTAACCCTTCATCGACGGTGCCGCGGGCGTCATTTTGATAAAGCTGCCAGATTCTGGCCTGCGTAATCTTGGGCGCCCAGCGAATCTTCTCCATCGAGCTGGCTCAGGCATTACAAAGCTGGAACGCGCTGCGCAGCGCGGCCAGACCGTCGCCCTTCGGGATGAACTCCTGGCCGACGAACCCGGCGTAACCCGTCTCTGCAAGCGCGGCCATGATGGGCGGGTAGCACAGCTCCTGAGTGTCGTCCAGGTCGCGGCGGCCCGGGTTGCCCGCAGTATGGACATGGCCGATGTGCGGCGCAATCTGCCGGATGGTGCGGATGATGTCGCCTTCCATGATTTGCATGTGGTAGATGTCGTAGAGCAGCTTGACCGACGGGGAGTTGACCAGGGTCGTCACGAGCACGCCCCATGCGCTGTGATCGCACTGGTAGTCGATGTGGTCCACTTTCGAGTTGAGCAGTTCGAGGACCAGCGTGACGCCCGCGGCCTCCGCGAGCGGCGCGAGCCGGCCCAAGCCCTCCGCCGTGACGAGCGCGCCGGCCTCGTCAGTCAGCCCCGCGCGGTTGCCGGAGAAGACGATGAGGTTGGGGACGCCGTAGCGTACGGCCAGGTCGAGCTTGCGTTTGAGCTCCTCCTCGATATCTGCATGATGCTCGCGGCGGTTCAGCCCGCGCTCGATTTGGCCCGCACCCTCCGTGACGATGGTCAGGCCTGCGCTGCGCGCGGCATCCCACAGTTCGTGCGGCAGCAGTTCGACGCCCTGGTAGCCGATCGCACGCGCCTCGCGCAGGAATCCTGCCGCGTCGCGCACCTCGCGGGCAAAGCTCCACCATGCGAATGATTGCTTGAATCCGCTCACGTCAACCTCCTGTGTTTGAGCCGCGAAGGCGCGGGGAATGCGGAATCAGTAACGAGTAACGAGTAATCAGTAACGAGTAACCTTGGCGTTCTTTGCGTCTTTGCGTGAGCTTACCCGCGCGTTTCGACCGCCTGCACCAGCCCGCGCATGTAGCCGACGGCATATGCTTCTGCGGCGTAACGCCCGCCGACGACCTGCTGCAGGTGGTCGGAAATGATGGCTCCATTGAACCCCACTTCTTGCAGCGCGGCCATGATTTCGAGCATATCCGCGTAGCCATCATCCAGGAAAGTCTCCACGAAGCCTTCGGGCATGGGGGCCGTCACGTTGCGGAAGTGGACCTTGAATAGTTTGCGCTGGCTGCCGAAGTAGCGGATGGCTTCGACCGCGCTCCTGCCCATCGCGGGGCCGCCCTCCAGCCAGCAGCCCAGGCAGAGACAGACGCCGACGTTCGGGCTGTCGGCAAGCTCCAGCGCGCGACGGTAGCCGTCGAAGTTGCCGAAGATGCAGCGCGGGATGCCGCCGAGCGGGTAGACCGGCGGGTCATCCGGGTGGATGCCGATGTACACGCCCGTTTCCTCCGCGACCGGCACGACCTGCCGGATGAAGTACGCGTAGTTTTCCCACAGCTCGTCTGCGGTGTATTCGCGGCCGTGCGTCAGCGGCAGGTCCCACGACCGGTCGATCCACCGGCCCGTGCGGGCCTGCTCCAGCCGGAAGGCGCGGCCGTTTGCGCCGCCGCGCACCGGCTCCGGCTCGGTGCTCCAGATGCCATTGGCCATGTGCGCGTAGGTGGCGTAGTGGATGCCGGCCGCGCCCAACATGCGGATGTAGGCCAGGTACTCGGCGATCTTGGCGTCGCGATCCGGCAGGTTGAGCGTGACGGCTTCCATGTTGTGGACCGCGTGGTTGGCCAGCCGGTAGACCTTCAGCCCGCCGTCTGCGAAGCGGCGCACGACGGCACGGTAGTTCTCGACCGAGGCATCCGCGGCCGGGACCGCCGTCATGACCCATTCGATGCCCAACTGGCGTGCAAACTGCATATCTTCCGCCGATGCGTTGGCGGGCAACTGGGTGCCGATCTGGATGCCGGGCCGGGAGCCGGTGTAGCCGGGGATGATGAGCGGGTAGGCGCGAGCGGCGGTGGTGAGCATGGCGGGCTCCTGAGTGACGAATAATGAGTAATTAGAAATTAGGAATTACGAATTAGGATTACAGTGGGCGCGGATGGCCGCACTCATAATTCCTCATTCGTAATTCCTAATTCTCAGCGGCCGGACAGCAGTTGTTCGAGCGGGACGCCGTTGATCAGGAACGCAACCTGCTTGACGGTATCGAACTGGAGCGCGGTCTGGCGCAACTGGGCCTCGACGCGCGGGTTGTCGCACACGCCGCCGAGCAGCAGCGTGCCCGTCAGCTTGACGGTCCAGCTTGTGCCGTTGCGGGTGATTTCCTGGATCGCCAGGTTCGACTGGTACAGCGGGTTGTACAGGCCGGATTGGCCGTAGTCGCGTGTCTTGAGCGAGAACAACTGGTTCAGCGCCGCAGTCAGCGGCGCGGTGGTGGGCGTGATGTTGCGGCGCACTCCGACGACCTCATCCCCGCAGCCGACATTGCCCGTGCCCTCGCTGATGAGATAGACGCGCACCTGGCTGTAGGTGGTCGTGGGCGGCTGCGTGCCCGGGGCCGGGATGACAAGCCGCTGGCCGACGCGGATGCGATCCGGGTTGGTGATCGATGGGTTCGCGGCCATGATCGTCGCGATTGTCACGCCGAAGCGTGCGGCGATGCGGGCCAGGGTGTCACCGGTGCGGACGATGTAGCTCTGGCTGCCCGTGGGCGTGGGCTGGGGGGTCGGCGCCGGTGGGGGACTGGCTGCCTGCTCCCACCAGAAGCGCGCGGCTGCCGCGCCGCCCGCATCGAAGTATTCCACCCGGAAGGCATGGCGACCGGCGGCGAGCGTCATAGTCGCCCGGTCGGTTGTGACCGAGCGGGGGCGCCACGCGTCGATGAGCAGCCGGTCATCCACGAAGACGCGCACACCGTCATCGGTGGCCGCATAGAAGGTGTACGTGCCCGCGGTCAGGTCCATGTAGCGGGTCCAGCGCGCCGAAAAAGCGTCGCCGGTCATGCTGGGGTCCGGCGTACCGGTGCCCCACTGGAAGTCGATCAGGCCGTCGATGCGGGTGAGAGCGGGCGCGCCGATCAGGTGCGGGTTGGCATAGAACTCGGCCTGCCAGCCTTCGGAGGCCTGTGCGGCGGCGGGGCGGGGTGCGGCTCCCGCAAGAGCGGTACACAGCACTGCGATCAACAGAAGTCGGGCGATCAAACGGTTCATATTCACCTCCATACTCGATTCTTGCTCAATACACACATGGGACGCATTGTAAACGGAATCTGTTCCTGGGTAAAGTCAGCGAAGTTGCAGGTGGAGTCCAGAAGTGGCGCCCGGAGAGGTAGAGTCGAGGCTTTAGCCGGCATGGCATGCAAATCAGAACGCCTAGCAGTAATTGTAGGGGCGAGGTCACCTCGCCCCTACACCAACGGTTTTGTCAGGCGTACTCAGCACTCGCTGTAGCCGCAGGCGTAGCATTTGCGGCAGCCCTCGGTCGGGATGAACGTCGCCTGGCCGCAATCGGGGCACAGGTCACCGATCGGGCGGTCAGCGATGGGCAGGGCAAGCTGCTCGACATAGGGCTCGGCATCATCTTCGACGGTCTGAGCCTCGGCCGGGAAATGGCTGTTGAGATGCTCGCGGAGGACCTGCGCCACGGCATCCGGCAGCGAGCGCACCCGGTTGGCGCCGAAGCCGAGCGACCGGCCGCCGCCGATGCCGGCGAGCTGGTCGATGACTTCCTGCAGGCGCTGGTTCTCGTCCAGCGGCGAGGGCAGGCGCAGGATGAGCGAGATGAGCCGTCCGAGCGCCTCGGAGACCGCGGCCACATCGCTGCCGGCCTTGCCCACGTTCATGAAGACCTCGAACGGCCGGTTGCCGCCGTTGATGTTCACGGTCACGAAGGCGGTGCCCAGCGGGGTCTCCTTACGGTAGGTCATGCCGTGCAGGGTGGTGGGCCGCGGGCGGCGCTTCATCAGCGGGTACTTGGCTGCGACCTCGCTGCCTGTGGGCTGAGCCGAGGGCAGAGCTTCGCTCGCTTTCTCTGGCTCGCCTGTCCCCTTCGACTCGGCAGTCGCCTTCGTCTCCAGTACCACCTCCTGCCGGCTGCCGGTGACGTAGACCGTCAGCCCCTTGCAGCCGAGGTGCCAGCCGAGCATGTAGGCCTGCGCCACATCCTCCACGGTGGCAGTGGACGGGAAGTTGATGGTCTTGCTGATGGAATTGTCCACGAAAGCCTGGATGGCGGCCTGCATGCGGACGTGCTCTTCCGCGGTGATGTCCTGGGATACGACAAAGACATGCCGGAGGGCCTCAGGCACGTCGGTGATGTCCTGGCAACTGCCGACCGCGCTGACCTCTTCGCTGATGCGTTCGCGCGTGGCCTTGTCCAGCCCTGCGCGCTCCAGCGCGGCCTCGAACAGCGGGCTGGTGTAGGTCAGCTTGAGGTCGCGCGTGCCGTCCTTGACGGTCCGCGTATAGGCCAGGGCAAAGACCGGCTCGCAGCCGTAGCCCTCGCAGCCGGCGACAGTCCCGATGGTGCCGGTGGGAGCGACGGTGGTCTGCGCGGCGTTGCGGATGCCGTGTTGCTTGATGCCCTCGACCACGCAGTTCCAGTCCACTGCCGGGCGGCCCCAGTCACGTTGATAGGGCGTGATGGGCTGGGGCGGCTGCCAGCGCAGGTTCTCCGGATCGTAAATGCTGCCTTTGATCGCCAGGAACGGCCCGCGCTCCTGGGCCAGCTCGATGCTGGTCAACATGCAGTGATAGCGAACGAACTCCATGACCTGCGCGGCGAACTCCTGGCCTTCCTCCGAGCCGTAGCGCACGCCCAGCTCGTACATCAGGTCGCCCAGCCCCATGATGCCGAGGCCGATGCGCCGGGCGCGCAGCGCGGCCTCACGCAGCGCAGGGACCGCCGGCACATATTTGTTCGCGTCGACCACGTTATCCAGGAAGCGGGTGGCGACGACGGTGCTCTCGCGCAGCTTTTCCCAATCCACCTGGCCGTCGTTGCTGATGTGTTGTGCTAGATTCACGGAACCTAGACAACAATTTTCGTAAGGACCTAAAAATTGCTCACCGCAGGGGTTTGTAGCTTCTAGCACATAGAGATGGGGCACGGGGTTCGTGCGGTTGGCTGCATCCAGGAACAGCGCGCCCGGCTCGCCGTTGTGGTGCGCATAGGTGACGATCTTCTCGAACAGCTCGCGCGCCCGCACGGTGCGCCAGGTCTTGCCGTCGCGCGGATTGACGAGATCGAAATCGGCGTCGGCCTCGACGGCCTGCATGAATGCGTCGGTGATGCCGACGGAGATGTTGAAGTTGGTGATCTGCCCTTCCTGCGCCTTGCAGGTGATGAATTCTTCGATGTCCGGGTGGTCGACGCGCAGCACGGCCATGTTGGCCCCGCGGCGGGTGCCGCCCTGGGCGACCTCACCGAAGGCCGTGTCGTACACGCGCAGGAAGCCGACCGGCCCGGTGGCAACGCCCGCGCTGGATGCGACGGAGTCACCCTTGGGGCGCAGGCTGGAGAACGAGAAGCCGTTGCCGCCGCCGGTCTGCTGGATGAGCGCCGCGTCGCGCAGTGTCTGGAAGATGCCGGCAGACTCGCGGCCCATATCGTCCGCAATCGGGATGACGAAGCAAGCAGCAAGCTGGCCCAAGGGCGTGCCTGCGCCGGTGAAGGTCGGGGAGTTAGGGAAGAAACGCAGGTCGGTCAACAGCGCATAAAAGCTGTCTTCCGTGCTCTCGATATCGTACCCGTGGGCCGCATCGGGTTCCGCGACAGCCCTGGCGACCCGCCGGAACATCCCTTCGATGGTCTCCGCGGGTTGGCCGTCCAGTCCGCGGCGCAGATACCGCTTACGCAGTACCTGCCGGCTGTTTTCTGAGAGCTCCAAGTGGCTGGGCGGCGTCAGTGCCGGCACGAAAGGCCGAGCTGTATCCTGGGGTTTCATCCCTCACTCCTCTCATCTCAAGGCTATCTTCAGCGCCACGAAACGCGGCGCAAAATCATCATTCGCAGAGTCACTGGCACAGATGACTGCACGTAACCGGTGGTCGGGAAGGACTTACTTGGGCTCGGAGAGCAGCCGCTGAATCTCGCCTTGCAGCGTTTCCACGTCTTCCATCGCCATATACACGATGGCAAAGCGGATATAGGCCAGCGAATCCAGTTCTTTGAGTTTCTCCAGGACCAACTGGCCGATGGTGTCGCTGCTCACTTCGGCACGCCCCAGGCTGAACAGATGCTCCTCGATCTGGCTGACGATGCGCTCAATCTCGGTCATGGCGATCGGCCGCTTGGCGCAGGCGATGCGCACGCCCTGGAGCAGCTTGTGCCGGTCGAAGGGCTCGCGCCGGCCATCGCGCTTCACGATCAGCAGCGCCTCCGAGATCTGCTCGTAGGTTGTGAAGCGTTTGCGGCAGGTCTGGCATTCGCGGCGGCGCCGGATGCTATCACCGGTTGCGCGGGTATCGACCACGCGGGAGTCCGCCTGACCACAGTATGGACACTGCATCGTATCACCTTTCCACTCTGCATCGCGTTGCACTGGCGAGCGCAGCCATATATGGGGATGGCGGAGGACGGTCTGGGGTTCGATCAGACGCCTCTCTGCATACCCGGTGGGCTCTAGCAGTCAGCGGCCATGATCGAGTTGCTTCCTAGCGTGTGAAGGATGCTCGTGAGCCGCGCCACAACCAGTAGTATGTCAAGTCCAGTTCGATACAAGATATTGTATTGACCAGTCGAGTATACCACACATGAGAGCGGGAGTATAAGCGGACCGGCCCTTTTTGGCATAATTTTAAGGTTGAGTTCTGAGGGATGGGCTGGAGGCAGAAAAACGACCGGCCCTGTGTGACGGGATGGTCACTCCCGCCGCACAGGGCCGGTTCGCAGTCAGCGGCGGTCTAGCTCTGGCGCGACCGGCGCAGGAAGGCCGGGATATCCAGGTCGTCGCGCTGATACTCCCGCTTTGGGAACGGCAGGGTCGTCGTCGCGCCGTGGCCTTCGTCGGTGATGGGCGCCTGCTGCTCGCGCGCCATATCGAAGCCGGTCGCGATGACGGTGATGCGGATGCTGTCCTTGACGTTCGGGTCAATGACGGCACCGAAGATGATGTTGGCATCCGGGTCGGCCGTGCGGCGGATGATCTCCGCGGCCTCGTTGACCTCGTACAGGCTCAGGTCCGGCCCGCCGGTGACGTTGAACAGGATGCCGCCGGCGCCCTCGATGCTCACGTCGAGCAGCGCGCTGTGGATGGCCTGCTCTGCCGCCTGCTGCGCCCGGTTGTCGCCGCTGGCCTGGCCGATGGCCATCAGGGCCGAGCCGCCTTCGCTCATCACCGTCCGCACGTCCGCGAAGTCCAGGTTGATGAGGCCCGGAATGGTGATGAGTTCCGAGATGCCCTGGATGCCCTGGCGCAGGACATCGTCGGCTACCAGGAACGCCTGCTGGATGCTGGCTTTCTTGTCCACCACCTGCAGCAGCCGGTCGTTCGGGATGACGATGAGCGTATCCACGCTGTCCTTGAGCCGTTTGATGCCGTCGTCGGCCAGCCGCCGCCGGCGTGCGCCTTCGAAGGTAAACGGCTTCGTGACGACCCCGATCGTCAGCGCGCCCGAATCCTTAGCGAGCTTGGCAATGACCGGCGCAGCGCCCGTGCCTGTGCCGCCGCCCATGCCGCAGGTCACGAACACCATGTCGGTGCCCTTCATCAGGGCCTTGATTTCCTCGCTGGACTCCTGCGCGGCCTTGTCACCGATCTCGGGATTGCCGCCCGCGCCCAGTCCTTTGGTGAGCTTATCGCCGATGCGGAGACGCTGAGGTGCGTTCGCCAGCATCAGGGCCTGGGCATCCGTGTTGATTGCGATGAACTCCACACCACGGATCCCCTGTTCGATCATGCGGTTGACCGCGTTGGAACCACCGCCGCCCACACCGAGCACTTTAATCTGGGCCGGATTCTCAACAAAGGCCGGTTGTTGTCCTTTCGGGTTCATCTGACGCTCCTTCTACAATCTAGGGTGGTCCCTGCGGGAACCTTATGTACATCGTTAGGGTGCCGGGATCGGCAAAATGCGCTTCAGGTAATCGAATAGGCGCTGCCAGGGCGGCGCACCGCCCGGCGGAGCTGCCACGCGCGGCTGGCTGTCGCGGCGCAGTCCCCAGAGGAGCAACCCGACTGCCGTAGCATATTCCGGGCTGCTCAAGTCAACGACGGCCCCGCCGATGCCGTTGGGCCGGCCAATGCGCACGGGCCAGGTCAGCCGGTCGTGGGCCATCTCACCGATGCCGTCGAGCTGGGCCACCCCGCCTGTCAGGACCACGCCGGCGGGCAGAAGCCCGTCATAGCCGCTGCGTTTAATCTCATCCACGATGAGGTCCAGCACCTCTTCGGCCCGGAAATAGATGATATCGGCCAGCGAGCGGCGCTGAATCACCTGTGAGCCGCCTTCGCCAAAGGCCGGGCCCCGCACCTCGGCATCGGGCGGGACGAGTTGGGGCAGGGCATGGCCGAACTGCCGGATGAGCGCTTCCGCCTTGTCATAAGGCATCCGCAGGCCGGCGGCCACGTCGCGCACGAAATGGTCGCCGCCCACGTCCAGCACGTGGGTGTGCCAGGCGGCCGATTCGAGAAAGATGGCCATGTCAGTTGTGCCGCCGCCGATGTCCACCACGGCGACGCCCGCCTGCCGTTCGTCGTTGGTCAGCACGGCTTCCGCGGAGGCCAGCGGCTGGAGCACCAGGTCCTCGATTTCGACGCCGTTCTCCGTGACGCAGTTCGTCAGGTTGGTGATGGCGGATGTCGCGCCGGTGATGAGGCTGGCATCCACTTCCAGCCGGTAGGCGAACATGCCCACCGGATTCTGGACGTCCTGATTATCATCGACAGTGTAGCTGCGCGCAACTGCGTTGATGATATCGCGATTGTGTGGCAGCGCAATATCGCGGGCCTGGTCCAGCGCGCGCTGGCAGTCCTCCGGCGTGATCTTGCGCCCGTTCCGGCCCAGGATGGTGACGCCTTTGCTGCCGATTGCGCCGATGTGGGCTCCGGAGATGCCGACGTAGGCTGTCTCGAGCGGTACACCGGCTGCGGCTTCGGCTGCGTCGATTGCCTGGCCGATGCAGGCTGTCGCCTCGACGGTGTTGACGACCACCCCGCGGCGCAGGCCGCGTGCCGGCACCCGGCCCACACCGATGACACGCAGCGCGTTGTTGTCATCGAGTTTGCCGATAAGGGCACACACTTTCGTTGTGCCGACATCGAGAGCACAGATCAACTCACTCACGGTTCCCCCACTGCATCGCTCACCACCACAAGGCGCGTTCGTCGCTGAAGCGCAGATCGATCACTTTGACCTGGGTGCGGGACTGGCTGACCTGGGCGCTGGCGCCCGCGGCCACCGTCACTTTGTGGCCCATCGGCCCGGTGTCGCCCAGCCAGACCTCCCACCCCTCCGCAGACTGGTAGTAGAGCCCTTGCGGGTCGCCGTAGCCGAACGTCGTGAGCTCGGGGTGGCTGTCCTGCAGCTCGGCCAGATGCGCCAGCACCTTGTGGCGCCACGCATCGCTCCCCGCGAGCGAGGTATTCGTCGCATCCACCAGGGTCAACGGCGGCGCGGCGCCGACCTGGGGCACGACGGCGCCATCCGCCGCAAGCCAGACCGTTTCGGCGCCGGCCTGCCAGGCGACCAGCGGCCGCAGCTCCTTCACGTCAATCAGTATCTGGTTGGGCAGCCGCAGATGGACATCCGCGCTGGCGATGCCCGGCAGCTCGCGCAAATTGGCCTCGACCTCGGACTGCCGGATCAGGAAGATGTTCCGCCCTTCGACGCCGCTGGCATCGTAGATGGCCCGCGGGGTCAGCCGGTGCGCGCCGCCGATCTGTGCAGCACTGGACGTGACCGCCAGCGCCGGAAGCTGAAAGAACTCCACCAGGCCATAAATCGCGGCGCCGAGCAGGACGAGCACCAGGCCCTGGCGCAGGATCGTACGCAAGAGCCGGCGCCAGTCGCGCGGGGCCGCGGCCTCCGCGCCGGCCTGCCGCGCCGCGTCTGGCCGGGCGGCGATGCGCAGGAGCGGGCGCGGCCCCGCGGGCCGCGTCACCTGGGCAGTGAGCCGGCGGCTGTTCGCCTTCTGGTTGTGCATCTGGCGTCGCGAGCGCGGCGGCGGCTTCCGCCAGCTTGGTTGCGCTGGCCGGGCCGTCTGGGCGCTGGATGCGGCGCTCGAGGACGCCTTGCTCTTCTTCTTCGCCATCTTGGCCGCCACTTTGGCCGTCTACATCGCGTCTTCGTACCGGGTGAGCGAACGCGCCTTGTCGGCGTGACGCTCCAGGGCCAGCTCAATCAGCCGGTCCACCAGCTGCGCATACGAGATACCGCTGGCCTCCCAGAGCTTCGGATACATGCTGATGCTCGTGAAGCCGGGAATCGTGTTCACCTCGTTGAGATACAGCCTGCCGGTGTCGCGTTCCAGCAGGAAGTCGACGCGGGCCATGCCCGCAGCATCCAGGGCCAGGAAAGCCTGCACGGCCAGGCTGCGCACCTGTGCGGCGGTCTCCGCAGGCAGGGGCGCGGGAATCAGCAGCCCGGATTGGCCGTCGAGATACTTGGCTGCGTAGTCATAGAATTCATTGCTGGGCACAATCTCGCCGGCCACGGACGCGAGCGGGTCATCGTTGCCCAGCACGCTGCACTCGATCTCCCGCGGGTTGGCGACCGCGGCCTCGATGAGCAGCTTGCGGTCATAGCGCGCGGCCTCGGCCAGGCTGCGGCGCAGCCCTTCGCGGTCCGCGGCCCGGCTGATGCCGATGCTCGACCCCAGGTTGGCCGGCTTGACGAACAACGGGTAGGGCAGCTGCGCCTCGACGTCCGCAATCACGGCATCGGGCCGCGTCTCCCAGTCCCGGCGCTTGACCGTGCAGTAGGGCACGATCGGGATGCCGTGCGCCTGAAAGAGCTGCTTGCTCACGATCTTGTCCATGCCGACGCTGCTGGCGAGCACGCCGCAGCCGACATAGGCGACGCCTGTCAGCTCCAGCAGGCCCTGCACCGTGCCATCTTCGCCGTAAGGCCCGTGCAGGATCGGGAAGATGACATCCAGCGGCGGGAACGCGGCGCCCGTCGCGCCGGGGACCAGCTCGCGGCCCGCGCCGGCATGAGCATCAGTCGAAGCGGGGGCGGTAGGTGCTCCCTCACCCAGCAGAGCGGCCCGGCCGGCGGTCAGTTGCGCCAGCGGGTTGCCCTGGGTCAGCCACCGGCCGTCGTGGGTGATGCCGATCTGCACCACCTCGTATTTCTCCGGGTCGAGCACTGCGATGACCGAGCGCGCTGAAGCGAGGGACACCTCATGCTCCCCGGAGCGTCCCCCGAAAATCAGCCCTACACGGATCTTGGATTTCATAGCAATCTTTTCCAGGGATTACCATTTGTAAGCCCTGCATATTACGAAGCGCATAAAGGCGCTGCTCGTGTGATTTTTTGTCTCACGCAGAGGCGCAAAGGCCGCAAAGCCTTTCTATGTCTCTTTGCGTCCTTGGCGGCTTTGCGTGAGCCGTCGCACTCGCTCCCTTACAACGTTTCCAGTGGCGGCCGGCTGGCCCAGGCGCCGAGGAACAGGATTTCGGGCACGAGCTCGTGCCCGCCGGCTTCGTAGACCCGGCGGCGCATCACGTTCATCAGGGCCACGACATCCCCTGCGGTTGCGCTGCCGGTGTTGATGATAAAGTTCGCATGGCGGGGCGAAATCTGTGCGCCGCCGATGACCTGGCCCTTCAGCCCCACGGACTCGACCAGCCGCCCCGCGTAATCGCCGGGCGGGTTGCGGAAGATGCTGCCGGCGCTCGGCTCGACCGGCTGGCTGGCACGCCGCCGGGCCAGGTAGCCGTCCGCACGGGCGGTCATCTCCGCGGTGTCGCCCGCCGCCAGGTTGAATACGGCGGACAGCACCACCGGCGCGGGCGCATGAGCATCGCTTCCGGCCAGTTGCCGCTTGAGCAGGCTGCTGCGATAGGTGTACGCCAGCGTCTCACAGGTCAGCCGCTCCGTCCCCTGGCCGGGATAGTGCACCTCCGCCCACGCCAGGTTTGCCGCGATGTCGCTGCCGTGCGCCCCCGCGTTGCCGATGACCGCGCCGCCGACCGTGCCGGGCACGCTGACGGCCCATTCCAGGCCGCTCAGGCCGTTGCGGATGGCCCAGCGCGCCAGTCCGGCCAGCAGCACGCCGGAATCGGCAACCAGACAGTGCGGATTGTCTTCCTGCACGCCATAATTGCGCGTCTGGTTGACGATCACCAGCCCGCGAATCCCGGCATCCGCCACCAGGATGTTGCTGCCGCCGCCCAGGACTGTCACGGGCAGGCCATCTGTCAGGCCCGCGTCGGCCAGCGCAGCCAGTTGTGCGGTCGTCGTCGCGACGGCGTACCAGTCCGCCGGGCCGCCGATGCGGAAGGTCGTGTGGCGGGCCAGCGGCTCCCCGCGGCGCAGCTCGACGCCCAGCCGTTCCGCCGCGGCTGCCAGCGCGCTCACCCCTGTCCCTCCCGCGCGCGCAGCCGGTCGAGCAACATCTGGCCGACCAGGTTGCCGTCGCCCGCGCTCATGGTGATGACGATATCGTCCGGCTCGACCTCGGCCAGCAGGGCCTCGACCGCGGCGTCGATGCCGCCGGCATAAGCCGCGCCCGCGTGCTCGACGGTCTCCAGCAGGAGGCGGCTGTGCATTCCCAGGTCGATTTTCTCGCGTGCCGGGTAGATGTCGAGGAACAGCACCCGGTCTGCATCGTCGAAGCTGTGCGCATAGTCGTGCAGCAGGGCCTTCGTCCGGCTGTACGTATGCGGCTGGAACACGGCCCAGATGCGCCGCGTCGCATAGCGCAGCCGCGCGGCAGACAGGGTTGCGGCGACTTCGGTCGGGTGATGGGCGTAGTCGTCGATGACCGTCACGCCGTCCGCCTCGCCCACCAGCTCGAAGCGCCGGCCCGCGCCCCGGAAGTCGCGCAGCATGATGGCTGCGCGGGCCGGCGGGATGCGGTGCCAGTGCGCCGCGGCCAGCGCCGCGAGCGCATTGCGCACGTTATGGCGGCCCGGCACAGACAGGCTCAGATGGGCCACCGGTGCGTCTGCGTGCCACACTTCGGCATCGAACCCGCCGCGCTCGTTCGGCGCGAGGTCGCGCGCCTGCCAGTCGGCGCCGTCCGACAAGCCGTAGGTCTCGACGGCGACGCCCGGCTGGACGGCGTCGCGCAACGCCAGCGCGCCCGCATCGTCTGCGCACACGATAAGCAGGCCGTGTGCCGGGAGCTGGGCCGCGTACTGGCGGAACGCCGCGGCAAAGCTCGCCGGGGTGGGATAGCAATCGACGTGATCCCAGTCCACGTTGGTGACGATGCCGATTTCCAGCCGCAGCCCCAGGAACATGCCGTCATACTCGTCCGCCTCGATGACGAAGGGGCCCTCACCGGCGCGGGCCGCAACGGTTGCGGACATCAGCGCGCCCTCCGCCGGTCCGACGGCAATCCGCCCGCCGACGATGAAGCTGGGGTCCATGCCCGCGCGCAGCAGCACAATCGCAACCATGCTGGTCGTCGTGGTCTTGCCGTGGCTGCCCGCGACGCCGATGCCGTGATGACCCTCGATGAGCGGGCCGAGGAAGTCCGACCGCTTGACAATCGGGATGCCCGCCTCACGCGCGGCGACAATCTCGGGGTTGTCTTCCGGCACAGCAGACGAGACGAGCACCAGGTTTGCGCCCGCGACATGTTCGGCCCGGTGGCCGCGATACACGGCGACGCCGCGGCCGGCCAGTTCATCGGTCGCCTCATTGGGCCGCTGGTCCGAGCCGGACACCGTGAACCCGCGCTGCAACAGGAATCCGGCGATCGCGGACAGGCCCGTCCCGCCGATGCCGACCAGGTGAATGTGGAAGCCGGCCCGCGTCTCAGCCGCGCTGTTCAGGCGCGCGACCCAGGCCGGGGCGTCGGTGGGCCCGGCGTGCGGGTGGGCGGGCGGGTTGGCGTCGGACATCGTTGCGCTTATCTCCAGAACCGTGCCAGAATCAACAGAATAACCAGCACAATCAGGTATTGCCACGTGAACACGGCGGGCGGTAGAAACCGGATGATCGTCTGGTGCAGCAGCGAGAACTCCCCGCTGCGGCCCAGGATCGGGTAATTGGCTGAATGCAGATAATACCACAGGCTGCCGACGAACAAGTAACCGTTGAGTATGCCGCTGCCGAGGTCGAGGGCGACCTTGCCGCGCTTGCCGCGATACATGAGCGTGTCGCCCTCGTATGCAATATACGCGATGACGATCAGGAAGCCGCAGTAAATCAGCACGCGCGCGGTCAACTGGGCCGCGGCGTCAGGCCCGGCGAAATAGGCAAGCACCTGGTTGACGCGCGTCTGGTAACGCTCCTCGATGAACTCGGTGACGAACAGGGCGATGAGCAGCATGGCTGTGACGCCCAGCTCGCGCGGGTAGCCGCGAATCACGCCGATGACCGCGAACATGATCCAGACTGCAATGAAGGCGATCTCGAGATAACCCATCGCCTTACCCTCGTCTCTCGCTGCGGTTGCCCAGCCGGGTCGCCAGCAGCACGAACAGCGCGATGATAGCCGCGAAGAGCAGCGCCAGCGTGCCCTGGTCGGCCATCGCATTCAGGCCGGACAGGATGCGTGCCGAGAGCTGGTTGATGATCGACGGTCCTGCGGGCAAGACGGCCGTAGCGGGCACCGCGAAGCTCGCGCCGAACAGCGCCGCGGGCAGCGCCAGTTGCAGCGGCGTATCCGGCAGCAGGACGCGAATCAGGAACGCAGTCAGCACGTAGCCGATGCCCAGGCCCAGAAACAGGCCGAGCACCGACTGCCGCGAGCGCAGGATTTTCAGCATGCCCAACAGGAACGCAGCCGCGACCAGCAGGATCAGGACCAGGATCATGCCGGGGCCGCTGGCGAGGCCGGTGTCGCTGACGCGGATGAGCGGGGTCACGCTGCCGACCCGCTCGAACGCCGCATCCAGTGCCGCGGTGCGGTCGTCCGCGGCCAGGGCTTGCAGTCCACCCGCGAAGACGAAGCGCACCGCGAAGTTCATGCCGTTGACCAGCGTTGCGATCAGTCCGGCGGCCCGGCTGAGCGCCAGCAGGCCCAGCAGGAGGAAGCCCGCGGTGAACAGCATGGACTTCGTGCCGCGCTGATAGCCCAGCACGCCGAAGAGCGCCATCACGGTCGCCAGGATGATGAGCGATGACATGGCTATTTACCTGCCAGTTCCGCCAGTACGTGCGCGATATTATACGCGGCTTCCGGCTGTGCAAGCCGGGCCGCGGCTTGTGACATGCCTTGCAGCTCGCCTGGAGCGTCCAGCAACTCGAGGATCGTCGGCGCCAGGCGAGCTGACAAGTCGGAGTCCACGATCACGATTGCCGCACCGTGATCGGCCAGATATGCGGCATTGGCGTCCTGGTGCTGCCCTGCGTACGGGTAGGGCACCAGGATGCTCGGCAGGCCGCGGGCCGGGAATTCTCCCAGCACGGACGCCCCGGCGCGGGCGACCACGAGGTCGGCAGCGGCCAGGGCCTGCACCATTTCCTCGTGCAGGTAAGGATAGGGGTGGTAGCGGGCGAACAGGCCGGGCAACAGCGTGCCTGCCAGGCCCTGCGTTGCGTGTTCGACCTCCGGCCAGTCCAACTGGCCGCTCACATGCACCACCTGGCAATGTGGCAGCAGCGCCGGCAGCGCGGCTGTCACGGCCCGGTTGATGCTGCGCGCGCCCCGGCTTCCGCCGAACACCAGCAGCACCGGCAAGTCAGGATGGAGGCCCAGGGCCTGCCGCGCCGCGGGTTTCTCCGCCGCCAGCAGCTCGGGCCGGACAGGATAGCCTGTCACCACGGCCTTGCCCGGAAAGTACCGGGCGACCTCCGGAAACGACACGGCGACCTTCTGCGCGAACCGGCTGGTCAGCGCGATGGCGCGTCCCGGCGTCAGGTCAGGCAGGTAGATGAGCAGCGGCGCGCGACTGGTTGCGGCGGCCCAGGCCACTGGCGCCGCGACATAGCCGCCGGTCATGAAGACCACGTCGGGTCGGAATTCACGGATGATACGGCGGCACTGCTGCGTACCTCGCATCATGCGCGCCAGGTTGGCCGCAGCCGTCCACACGGCCCGGCCGCGCACCTGGCCCGTCGCAATCGCACTGAACGGCAGGCCCGCGCGGCCGGCGAGCGCCTCCTCGACGCCGCCGGCTTCGCCGACATAGCGGAACGCGTGGCCGCTTGTCGTGTTAGCGCCGCGCGGTGCGGGCGCGGGAGGTGCTGGCTGCGTTGCGGCGCGTGGCGCTGGTTCTGCCGCGTCCTGTGACCGTGCGGCCGGGCTGCTTGCGGCCGGGACTGCTGCGGCGGGAGGAACCCTCCCCGCGGGCTTTGGTCCGGCTTGCAGCGCGCTCACCACGGCGAGGACGGGGTAGACGTGGCCGCCAGTCCCCCCACCCGATAGCAAAATGCGCATAAGTGGCCTTCTTTTCGGTCGCGGCGCGCGAGATGCTGAGCAACAGGCCGGCCGCGGCCATAGACGACAACAGAGATGAGCCGCCATAGCTCATAAAGGGCAGCGGCTGGCCGGTCGCGGGAATCAGCGTGAGCGATGTGCCGATGTGAATGGCGGCCTGGATGATGATCCAGGCAGTCACGCCGATGGCCGTCAGGCTGCCGAACCGGTCCGGCGCATTGAGCGCCACGCCGAGCGCCCGGTAGCCGAACGCAGCGTACAGTGCGACGACCAGGAACGTCCCGATGATGGGCAGGTCGGCGCCGATATTGGCGAACAGGTAGTCGCTCCACAGGCCGGGCACGGATGCCTTGGCTTGCCAGATAGATGGGTCGGCCACGCTGCCGCGGCCTTCGCGCAACATCCAGGTCAGCCGGAGCAACTGGTCCGGCGCTTCGCTCGGGTTGAACCAGACGTTGTACCAGCCCGTGATACGATCCCAGGCATAGCCCGCCTTGTACATGGCGAACAGCATGAAGGGCGTGCCCACCAGCAGGAGCAGGAAGAGCTGGCCCGGATGGCCGCCGCCGACGAAGAAGATGGTCAGGCCGATGGCGAGCACAATGATCGTGACGCTGAAGCTCTTTTCCGCGACGATCAGGCCGGCAACCAGCCCCATGATGATCAGGAACGGCAACATGCCGTCGGTCAGGCTGTCCATCCGCTTGCTATGCGCTGCGACCCAGGCTGCCACGTAGATGACGACCGCCAGTTTCGCCAGCTCGCTCGGCTGGAACCGGCCGCCGAAGAGCGTGCGACCGGCGCCGAAGGTTTCATCTCCGACGAACAGGACGACGATCAGCAGGGCGATGTTGAGCGCCATGAAGGGCAGCGCCATCTGCTGCCAGAAACGATACGGGATGAACGTCATGATGGCGCAGACGACTACACCGAGCGCCACCCAGAGCGCCTGGCGGACGAAGTAGTATGTGCCGCCGAACATATAGCTGGCGCTGAGCACCATGACCAAACCTAACAGCAGGAAGGTCGCAATGATGGCGATGAGTTGAATGTCGACGGACGAGGTGGCGGCCTGCGCCGTGCTGCCGCGGCGTCGCCGCGTGGTTTCGCCCGTCCGGCCGGTCAGTTCAGCACTCATGGCAGAGCCTCCACCAGGGCGCGGAAGTGTTCGCCCCGCGCTGCGAAATCGACATAAGCATCGAAGCTCGTGCCGCCCGGCGCGAGCAGCACCACATCGCCGGGCCGGGCCACGCGCTGCGCCGCGGCCACCGCGGCCGGCAAGTCAGCCTGGGCCAGGACCGGCACAGGCGATGCGCCGCTGGACCGCACATAGTCAGCGAGCGCGGCCTCGATCAGCCCGGCGGCTTCCCCGAATAACACGGCCGCGCGCACGCGCGGCTGGCCGGCAGCATCCCGCGCGTGGATTTCCGCCGCGACCGTCTGCCACGGCAAGTGTTTGTCGCGGCCCCCCAGGAGGAGGACAAGCGGCTCGCTGAACGAGTGCAGCGCGGCGACGGTGCGCTCCGGCGCGGTGGCGATGGAGTCGTTCACCCAGGTGATGCCGTCGCGCTGGCGGACAATCTCCAGCCGGTGGGCGACGCCGCCGAAGGTCGTCGCAACGGCGGCCATGGCTTCGACGCCCGCACCCGCGGCGCCCGCGAGGCAGCAGGCCGCGAGGATGTTGGCCAGGTTGTGCCGCCCGCGCAGGCGCACATCGCTGACCCGGCAGACCGTCGCGTCGTCCAGCCCCGGCCTGCGCCAGACGAGACGCTCGGCCGCGCCGGTGCCCGCCAGGAATGCGCCCGCCTCCAGCTCACCGGTCAGGCTGAAGCCCAGGCGCGCGGCCTGGAGCGGGAAATAGACCTCCGCCTGGCCTTCGCCCGCGGGAATCTCGCAGCGCCCGCTGCGCAGCCAGGCGCCGGTGTAGGCGTCATCCGCACCCAGGACGCAGGTGTCGCCGCGCTCCTGGAAGCGCAGGATGTTGGCTTTGGCTGCGGCATAGTGCGCCATGGACGGGTGGCGGTCCAGGTGATTGGGCGTGATGTTCAGGATTGCGGCCACCGCCGGGCTGCGGTCGAACAGCTCGAGCTGGAAGCTGGACAGCTCCATCACGACCTTGTCGCCCGCGCCGATCTCGTCCAGCCGGTCAATCAGCGGCGTGCCGATGTTGCCGCCTACGTGCGTCGTCAGGCCCGCGGCCCGCAGCATCAGGCCGGTCAGCGTGGTGGTCGTCGTCTTGCCCGCGGAGCCGGTGATGCCGATGACCGGGGCGGGGCAGTGGCGCAGGGTCAGCGCGCCGTCGTTGCTCAACGCGATGCCGCGGCGCACGGCCTCCTGCACGACCGGAATGGCTGGTGAGACGCCGCCGCTCAGGCAGAGCAGGTCGGCCCCCGTGAGCAGGTCGAACGGGTGCTCGCCCAGGACGAAGCGCACGCGACCGCCGGTCGTGGCCGCGAACTGCTCCAGGTCGCGGCAGGTCTCTGCAAGCTGAGCCTCGGTCCGCAGGTCGCTCAACGTCACGTGCGCATCCCGGCGCAGCAGGAAGCGGGCCAGCGCCGTGCCCTGCCGCGCCATCCCGAGGATGACGACCCGCAGGCCGGTGTAGCCTTGTCCATTGCTGCGACGACCGATGCTCAAGAGATTCCCCCTGTTGGTGGTAGGGGCGAGGTCACCTCGCCCCTACTCGGCGCCTACTACGAACCTTCACCCTGCGATAAATGGCGTATCCGGCCAGCGGCTCTGAAACTCCCGGCTCATCGATTCGGTCCACCGGGCTGCGTCTGCGGCCGGAAGCAGCCAGTGACGATAGTGTACGGTAACGGCTGCACCCTGCTCGATCAGCGTGCCGTCCGGCTCGACGGCCAGGGGCAGCGGCTCCAGCTCGACCAGAAGCGCGTGCACGCGCGCCTGGCCCTTGCCCCATGGACGGCCCATAAGGGTGGCGAAGGCTTTGGCAATCGGCAGGAGCGCCCGATAGACCAGTCGTACTGCGGTGGAATGGTCATCTCGCTCAAGCGCCGCATCCAGGTCAGCCTGCAAGGGCCGCATGGCCCGCAGGATGAAGCCCGCCAGCGTCAGCGCGCCGGCAGACCCGCGTGGCGCAGCAGGCGCACGATGCACGGGAGGCAGCACGGCCCGAAACTGGATGGTCCTTTCCCCTGGCAGCGTTCCGTACACGATCCTTTCCTTTCGCCCTGCGTTCTCGTTCGTCGCAAAGAATGACTTGTAGCATCGGGCCCTGTGCCCGCCAGAACGCCCACAAGGGGCTATGCTACTGACTACAGCAGCGCGAGCGCAATGCCCGTCATGCCTGCCAGAATCGAAATCAGGAAGAAACGCCAGACAATGTGCGTCTCCGACCAGCCCAGCAGCTCGAAATGGTGATGGAGCGGGGCCATCTTGAAGATGCGCTTGCCCACGCCTGTGCGTTTCTTGGTCCACTTGAAGTAGCTGACCTGCAGGACATCCGACGCGGCGGTCGCGACAAATACGATCCCGACGATGGGCAGGAGCAGCCATTGGCCGGTCATCAGCGCGACGACGGCCAGCGTCGCGCCGAGCGCCAGCGCGCCCGTGTCGCCCATGAACAGCTGTGCCGGGTGCGAGTTGTACCAGAGAAACGCGAACAGCGCGCCGACCATCGTGAAGCAGAACGAGCTGAGCGGGTACTGCCCCTGCAGGTTGGCGATGATGCCGTACGCGGCAAAGGCCACGGCGACCGTCGAGCCGGCCAGCCCGTCCAGGCCGTCCGTCAGGTTAACTGCGTTCGTCATGGCGACGATGACGAACGTTGCGATCGGGATGTAGATCAATCCCAGGTCGAACCGCTGGGCAATGCCAGGGAGAGCCACGCTGTGAATGTCCAGAAAGAAGTAGATGCCCAGGCTCGCGACCAGCGCCAGAATCGTCTGGTAGGAGGCCTTCACCCGCGCGATGAACCCCTGCGCGTCGTCGCGGCGACCGGTGATGCCCTTCCAGTCGTCGCGCGCACCGAGCACTGCGAACGACAGCAGGGTCAGCAGCGGCAGGAGCATCGACTTGCCGATGAGCGGGCTGCCCTCCGCAAAGTTGAAGATGCGCAGGATGGCCTTGCCCCACTCGACGCCGCTTAGAAAGTTTGCCAGGTTCAGCACGACCGTAATCAGGAACACGGGGACCAGGAACAGCACCCCGCCCATCGTGGGCGTGCCCATCTTGGTCTGGTGGCTGTTGGGCCCTTCGATGCGGATACGCTTGCCCACGCCCTTCCGTCGCAGCAGGTTAATCAAAGGCTGACCCCAGATCACCGACAGCAGGAACGAGACGGTAGCCAGGGCAAGTGCGAACGGCATCGGTGCTTGTTCGATCATGCGGATTCCGCTCCTGAGATGCGGGGTCGCGCCAGTGCGTCGACGATCTTCTCCATGCCGCCGGCGCGTGAGCCCTTGACCAGAATCACATCACCTTCCCGGATGAGGCCCTGGAGGACGGCGATGGCGTCCTGGTTGTTCTCGACCGGATGCACATCCGCAGGGCGCATCCCGATAGCCAGCGCCTCTTCCGCGATCAGCCGGGCGCGCGGGCCGACTGTCACGAGCTTGCTGACGACCTGGGCTGCACGGCCACCGACCCGCCGGTGACCGGCCTCCTCGTACGCGCCCAGCTCATACATATCGCCCAACACGGCAATCGCCCGGTGGGATGTGTTGGCGATCTCTTCGAGCAGGTTCAGTGCGGCCAGCATCGAGTCCGGGCTGGCATTGTACGTATCATCGATGAGCGTGGTGTCGCGCAGCCCGCGCGCCACGACCAGCCGCAATTGCCCGCGCACATCTTGCAGGCCCTCGACGATTTCGGTCCAGCTCAGCCCATCGGCCAGTCCGACCGCTGCGGCTCGCAATGCGGTGTGGACGCTGTGGCGGCCCAGCATGGGCAGTTTGACGTGCAGCACCTCATCCCCGTAGTGGAATCGGAAGCGCAGCCCGTCCAGGCCCTGGCTGCTGATTTCGTCGGCCCACAGGTGGCTCTCCGGGTTCAGCCCGTAGGTGAAGACGCGCGCCCGTGTCAGGCCGGACATCGCCAGCACGAGCGGGTCATCCGCGTTCAGGATGGCGACCCCGCCTTCATCGCCCGGGGGGAGGGCCTGCGGCAGCTCGGACTTGGCCGCCGCAATGCGTTCGATGCTGCCCAGGCGCTCGGCGTGCGTCGGCCCGACGTTCGTCACTACGCCGATGCGCGGCTGCGCCAGCGTACACAGGCGGGCGATTTCGCCCAGCGTGTACATGCCCATCTCGAGGACCACGCGCTGGTGCTCCGGCCCAAGCTGGAGCAGGGTGAGCGGCAGGCCGATTTCATTGTTAAGGTTGCCCTGGCTGCGGAGCGTCACATACCGCTGCGCGAGCACGTTGGCGACGATCTCTTTCGTGGTGGTCTTGCCGACGCTGCCGGTGATGGCGACCGCATCGGCGGGCATCTGCACGCGCCAGGCATGTGCGGCGGCCTGGAGCCCCGCGAGGCTGTCCGGCACGATGAACACCCACGGACCGGCCTCCCCGCTGACCGTGCCGTCGGGCGTGACGAAGCGCGCCTGGGGATACAGCTCGCGCGCGTGTGGCTCGGCCAGGGCAGCCAGCGCCCCGCGCGTGAAGGCATCGCCCAGATAGAGGTGGCCGTCCGTATGTTCTCCCCGCAGCGCGATGAACAGGCTGCCCGGCTCTGCTGCGCGTGAGTCAATCACGACGCTGCTGAAGGGCTGCGCTGCTTCCGGCTCCAGGGCGGCGGGCTCGGTGCCTGTGAGTGCCCGCCAGAATTGGTCCAGTGAAATCATCGTGTTTCCTTGCCCGTCACGGCATCCGGTCGTCGGGCTGGAGCTTCAGGACGTTGATCGCATCCTGCGCCACCTGGCCGAACACCGGCAGGGCCACCTGCTCGGCCCAGCGCGAGGTCTTCGGCTCTGAGAGTTTGATGAGCACCACGAGCTGCGGGTCTGCCGCGGGGAAGAAACCCACGAAGCTCGTGATGGTCAGTTCATCGTTGTAGCCGCCCTCTTCGGGAATCTGGGCGGTGCCGGTCTTGCCGGCCACCCGGAAGCCCGGCACCAGGTTCGGGCCGGCCGCATAGCTCTCGACGGTGAAGACCATCATCTCGGTCAACTTGCGGGCGGTCTCCGGCTTGATGGCCCGGCCAAGCGTGCGCGGCGGGACGTTGTAGACTCTGCCGTTGTGCACGAGACTCTGGACGAGTTGCGGCTGCATGACGGTTCCGCCGTTTGCAATTGCGGCGATGGCGTTGGTCATCTGCAGCGGGGTCGCGCTCAGGCCCTGGCCGAACGAGTTGGCGGCCTGGTCGAACCGGCTCCAGAATTTAGTGCCCACCCACTTGACGATGCCGGGGTTCTCCGGCCCGGCGTCGATTTCGGTGTACTGCCCGAAACGAAACTGGCGCAGGTAGCGGTAGAAGGTCTCCGAGCCCATCCGCAGGCAGATGTTGGCGGTGACAACGTTGATGGAGCTGGCCAACGCCTGGCGCGCAGTGACGATGCCGTAGGACTTCTTCTCCGCGTTCTCGATTTTCTCGTTGTCGAGGATCAGGGTGCCGGTGTCCTCGAACAGCTCCTCGGACGACAGTTTATCCGCATCCAGGCCGGCGGCGAAGGTGATCGGCTTGAAGACCGAGCCGGGCTCATAGGCCTGGCTGATGGCCGCGTTCGCCCATTCGCCGTTGGTGAATTCCGCGTAGCGATTCGGGTCGTAGGTCGGCCAGCTCGCCATCGCCAGGATCGCGCCGGTGTGCGGCTGCATGACGATGATGACGCCATCTTTCGCCTTATACTTGACCAGGGCCTCGGTCAGCCGCTTCTCGACCATATACTGCAGCGCGGCGTCCACGTGCAGGACGAGGTCGCGGCCGCCCGGCGAGGGCAGATAGGTGCTCCACTGCTCGGGGAGCGGCTGGGCCGCGCCCGGCAGGCGCGCCGCGGGCCAGGCGTTGCTCGTGCGCAGCCAGTCATTGTAATAGGCTTCGATGCCGGCGCGGCCCTCCTGGTCGCGATCCACGAACCCCAGCACATGCGCGGCCAGCGCACCGTGGAGGTAGACGCGCTGGCGTTTGCCGTCGCACCAGATCCATTCGGGCAGGCCTTTGTCAAGGTCGGCCGTGTTGCACTGCTCCACACTGACGTTTTTGGCGATGACCGCGATGCTGCCCTTCGCTTGCACTGCGTTGGTGACCGACTCGGGGGGCACGCCCAGAATGGCCGCGTAGCGGGGCAGGTTGGCCGGGTCGGTCTTCATGCTGCGGAAGCGGTCCGGGTCGGCGTAGATTTCCCAGGCGAAGTCGTCCATCGCCAGGAGCAGGCCATTCCTGTCGATGATGCGCCCGCGCGAATCGTCGCGCGTCTCCACTTCTTTGCGCTCAGAGCCCATGGCCATGCCGACGACCTGGGAGAGAATCAGTTGGGTGATGACGACGAGGCCGAACAGGGCGAACAGCAGGACGAGAAAGCGCAGCCGCACCGTCAGCATGCGCTTGTCGTCGGCGGTCGGGCGCGCGGCACTCTGGCGGGCAGGGTCCGCGCTATCGGGCGGAGCCTCCTCGTCATCAAACCGTTGCCAGGTCTGGCGCCTTGCCATGAGCGGGCGCTCCTAGTGGGCCGGCGCGCTGGCTGTCAGCGCTGCGCCGGAGGCGGTTTGCGGTGCCACGCGGATGACCACGGTGGGCACGACATAGCCGGCTGCCTCAGCCTGTTCCTCGATGTAGCTGGGGGTGTTCCAGCGCGCCCATTGGCGCGTCAACTCGATATTGCTCTGTTCGAGGACCTCAGCCTGCACGCCCAGGTTGACGATATCGCGGTGCAGGTCAGAGAGGCGGCTCATCTGGAAGAAGTAGAGACAGCCGACAGCACAGAGGACGGCGATGATTAAGATGTAGCGCAACAAAGCGGAGCTTGCGCCGGTCAGCAGGCCGCGTCGCCAGCCGGCCAGCCGTCCTGGGGCGGGGGGTGGGGTGGTAATACGCTGCAACATAAGCTCTCCTCATCCACTCGTAACTCGCTCTGCTATACGTAACTTCGCACTACGGCTGCGGGGGTTACCGGCTACTTCCCCCTCGTCCGGCTGAACGGGCTTGCGGGTGACGGCGTGCAGTGTGGCGCGATGTCCACAGGTACACACCGTACGGGCCAGCCGCGCCGGCCGCGACCCTTCCTCATCGAGGTCACAAATACAATCGCGCGTCTCACGCTGGATGAAGCGCTTGACAATCCGGTCTTCCAGCGAGTGAAACGCAATGACGGCCAGCCGGCCGCCGGGCGCTAACAACGCGACTGCCTGGGGCAGCACGGCTGCGAGCGCGCCCAGCTCGTCATTGACCGCAATGCGCAGCGCCTGAAAGGTGCGCGTGGCCGGGTGGAGGCGATGACCTCGCTGGCCTCCCATCGCCCGGCTGACCACGTCCGCCAGCTCTTGCGTGGTGTGCAGCGGGCGGGCCGCAGCGATGGCCCGGGCAATCCGGCGCGACCGCGGCTCTTCGCCGTACTGGAAGATCAGATCGGCCAGTTCCTCTTGCGGCCAGTTGTTAACGATCTCGCCCGCAGTCAGCTCTGCCTGCGGGTCCATCCGCATATCCAGCGGGCCGGCGGTCAGGAAGCTGAAGCCGCGCTCCCCCTCGGCCAACTGATAGGATGAGATGCCCAGGTCGAGCAGGATGGCCTGCACCCCTGTGAAGCCGGCCGCTCCTGCTGCCTCCCCCAGATGGCGAAAGCTCGTCTGGCGGAGGATCACCCGCGCGCCATACTGCGCCAGCCGTTCACGGCCTCGTGCGATGGCAGCCGGGTCTGCATCCAGCCCGAGCAGCCGGCCATCGGGTGCGGTGGCGGCCAGGATGGCGGCGGCATGGCCTGCACCGCCGAGCGTGCAGTCGATGGCCGCTGCGCCGGGCACCAGCGCCAGGCCACGCAGCGTCTCCTCCAGGAGCACGGGGACATGGCCGGCAGGGCTGTCCATGGCGCCGCGGGCTACATGCGCACGCCAAGCTCACGCAGCCTGGCGAGGTCGTCGTGCTGCTGCCGGTACTCGTCCACCAGCCGCCCGTAGGTCTGGAGCCATTCATCCGGGTTCCAGATTTCGATGTGGTCCCGGTTGCCGATGACGATGGCCTCGGTCCCCAGTTTGGCATGGCGGCGGAGGACGGGCGGAACGATGACGCGGCCCTGCCTGTCCAGCTCGGTTTCGTTCGCCGCGGCCATGAGCAGGGTGGCGAAATACGCGGCGTTGCCGGCCTGCGCCTCGACCTGCTGTTCCATGGCTTCGAAGGTGGCCTTTGGATAGATGTTAATCTGGCCGAGCGTGCCGCGGCCGATGACGATAGCCGTGCCGAGTTCATCCCGGAACTTGATCGGGATCATCAGGCGGCCTTTATCGTCAATCGTGTGCTCGTATTCACCGCGAAACATGCTCAGCGACTCCAACTATGGGTTTGACGGGCTATGGATACACGAATTTGGGTGTAATCTCCAAAAATATCCACTATTTACCACGTATGCATTGTAAAGGAAGTCGCGCGCATATGCAAGCTTTTGGGGGACGAGTTATCCCAAGTTATCGCAACTTTAAGGTTGGGATTTGTAAAGAGCTGCTGGGGTGAGTGAAAGCCCGGTGATGACCGGCGCATGAGTTTTGGAAATACGAAAATTGACTACTTGACAAGCGAGATGTTCGGTGATAGTATTAGCGATTGCTGTCTGCGGGCCAGCACTCTGATAACTTGCTAAAAAGTGGCTATAACCCCCTTCGCTCTCGGCGATCGAGAATGAACCAAGTCACGGTGACTTGGCGTTTTTGCTTTCTAAAAGGAGTGAACGCTTCATGACGCATCTCTGGAATGGTGGCAGCACTGCCCCGCGTAAGTCGTACGCTCGCATCCGCGACGTCTACGAACTGCCGCGTCTGATTGAGGTGCAGTTGGACTCGTTCCGCTGGTTCCAATCTGAGGGTTTGCAGGAGCTCTTCGAGGAGATCTCCCCCATCGTCAGCTTCAACAAGAACCTGGAGCTCCACTTTGGCTCGACGCCGATCAAGGAGCCGCCCAAGACCAAGGAGGAAGAGGCCGAGGTCGATGGGTTCTGGTTCGGTGAACCCAAGTATTCCGAGCCCGAATGCCGGGATCGGGACATGACGTTTGCCGCGCCCCTGTGGGTGCGCGTGCGGCTGGTCAACCGTGAGACGGGCGAGCTGAGCAAGCAGAGCGTCTTCATGGGCGATTTTCCCTTGATGACGGAGAACGGTACCTTCATTATTAATGGGGCCGAGCGCGTGGTCGTCAGCCAGTTGATTCGCTCGCCCGGCGTGTATTTCACGGTGGAAGAAGATCGCGTCACCGACCGGCGGCTGTGCTATGCCAAGCTCATCCCTAACCGCGGCGCCTGGTTGGAATTCGAAACCTCGAAGCGTGACATCATCTCGGTTAAGGTGGATCGCAAGCGCAAGCTGCCCGTCACCGTGCTGCTGCGCGCCATCGGCTATGGATCCGATGAGGAGATCCTCGAGCTATTCTCCGAAGTTGATAACAATCCTGAGCATGCCTACGTAGCGACCACGCTCGAACGCGACCCGACGCGCATTGCCAACCGGGGCGATTCTGCGAAGGGCGTCGATGCGGCACTGCTCGAGTTTTATAAGAAGCTGCGCCCCGGCGATCCGCCGACCCTGGATAACGCGCGCAACTTCATGCAAAACCTGATCTTCGCGCCGCGGCGGTACGACCTGGGCAAGGTGGGCCGCTACAAGCTGAACCGCCGCCTGGAACTGGGCGTGCCGCTGAGCCATCGCACGCTGACGAACGAAGACCTGGCCGCGGTGCTGCGCCGCATGATCCAGATCAACAACGGCATCGAGGGCGAGGACGATATCGACCACCTGGGCAACCGCCGCGTCAAGACCGTGGGCGAGCTGATCCAGAACCAGCTCCGCGTGGGCCTCCTGCGCATGGAGCGCGTCGTGCGCGAGCGCATGTCCATTCGCGATTCTGAGCAGACCACGCCGCTCTCGCTCATCAACATCCGGCCGGTTGTTGCGGCCATCCGCGAATTCTTCGGCGGCTCGCAGCTCTCGCAGTTCATGGATCAGACGAACCCGCTGGCCGAGCTGACGCACAAGCGCCGTCTCAGCGCCCTGGGCCCCGGCGGCCTTCGCCGCGAGCGCGCGGGCTTCGACGTGCGCGATGTGCACAACTCGCACTATGGCCGGATCTGCCCCATCGAGACGCCGGAAGGCCCGAATATCGGCCTGATCGGCTCGCTGGCGAGCTATGGTAAGATCAACGAGTTTGGCTTCATCGAGACCCCGTACCGCAAGGTGCAGAACCGGGTTTCCAACAAGCCGGAGGCGCTGGAAGGGCATATTCTGCGCGAGCGCATCACCCTGCCTGACGGCACGGTTGTCGCCGCGCCGGGCACGCGCATCGACGCGGCGTTGGCCGCCGAGATTGCGAAGCTGGCCGATACGCTGCCCGAAGTGCGCGTTCTGCCGCGGCTCACCCAGGATATCGTGTTCCTCTCGGCGGATGAGGAAGACCGCTACGCGATTGCGCAGGCCAATGCGGCTGTGGATGCCGAGGGCCACTTCACGGAATCGCGCGTCTCCATCCGCCGCCAGCAGCGGTTCCTGTTCGAGGTGCCGGATCATATCGAGTACATGGATGTGTCGCCCAAGCAGATCGTGTCGGTGTCGGCGGCGCTCATCCCCTTCCTGGAGCACGACGACGCCAACCGCGCGTTGATGGGCTCCAACATGCAGCGCCAGGCTGTGCCGCTGTTGCGCCCTGATTCGCCCATCGTGGGCACGGGCATCGAGCGGCAGGCCGCGGTGGACTCCGGCCAGGTGGCCGTCGCGTCGCTGCCGGGCGAGGTCATCAAGGCCGCCAGCGACGAAGTGATCGTGCTGGAAGACGATGGCACGCACCGGGTCTACCGGCTGCGCAAGTACCAGCGGTCCAACCAGAGCACCTGCATCGACCAGCGGCCCGTCGTCCAGAAGGGCGACCGGGTCGAGAAGGGCCAGGTGCTGGCGGATTCCTCATCCACCGAGATGGGCGAGATGGCGCTGGGCCAGAACGTGCTGGTGGCCTTCCTGAGCTGGGAGGGCGGCAACTACGAAGATGCCATCCTCATCAGCGAGCGGCTCGTGCAGGAGGACAAGTTCACGTCCATCCACATCGAGAAGCACGAAGTCGAGGCGCGCGACACGAAGCTGGGCCCGGAAGAAATCACGCGGGACATCCCCAACGTGGGCGAGGATGCGCTGAAGGACCTGGATGAGTACGGCATCGTGCGCATCGGCGCGGTGGTGGCGCCCGGCGACATCCTGGTGGGCAAGATTACGCCCAAGGGCGAAACTGAGCTCAGCCCGGAAGAGAAGCTGCTGCGGGCCATCTTCGGCGAGAAGGCGCGCGAGGTCAAGGATTCGAGCCTGCGCCTGCCGCACGGCGAGTACGGCAAGGTCGTGGACATCAAGGAGTTCAGCCGCGACGAGCATCGCGACCTGCCCGCAGGGGTGGAGCGCATGGTGCGCGTCAGCGTCGCACAGCGCCGCAAGATTATGGAAGGCGATAAGATGGCGGGCCGCCACGGCAACAAGGGCGTCATCTCCCGGATCGTGCCGGTCGAGGATATGCCCTTCCTGCCCGACGGCACCTCCGTGGACATCATCCTGAACCCGCTGGGTGTGCCCGCCCGCATGAACATCGGGCAGGTGCTGGAGACGCACCTGGGCTGGGCCGCGGATCGCCTGGGCTTCCGCGCGGAGACGCCGGTCTTTGACGGCGCAACTGAAGGTGAAATCGAGGCCGAGCTGGCGCGGGCCTGGCTGGCTGACCGGGCGTGGGAGAAGGCCACGCGCCGTGCGTGGGATTGGCTTGCGCAGCAGGAAGGGATGGTCGCTGGCCAAGCCCTGGGCTCGGACGACTTCCAGGACGACGATGAAGTACGCGCAATGTACCTGGCCGAGTGGCTGGGCGAGCGCGGCTATGACCCGGAGCGGGTATATCGCGACACCGGCTATGCGCGCCGCGCGATGCTTCGTGAGTGGCTGCGTGAGGAACCGCAGAACTATGACCCGTCCGTCCTGCTCTCCTTTGCGGAGGATGACCGGCCGGTCGAGCAGCGGGAAGCCGCAGACGAGATGGCGCGGATCGTGTGTCTGCGGGAGTGGCTGAAGTGGGTGGAGCGCGAACGGATGCGTTCGACGCGGCTCCAGCCGGTCCAGCCTGCCGAAGGTGAATCAACGGATGTGGTGGAGTACGAGGAGCTGCCGGAAACCCCCGAAGAGCGCGAGGCCATGTACGCCGAGATGGAGCGCATCTCCCTCCTGACCGACCAGGAAGTGGTCGAGGAGGCGCTGCGCGTGAGCCGGGAGGCGCGCCAGCCGCTGCCGACGTGGGGCAAAACGGTCCTCTACGATGGCAAGACGGGCACGGCCTTCGATTCGACGGTCACGGTGGGCATCATCCACATGATGAAGCTGCACCACCTCGTCGAGGACAAGGTACACGCCCGCTCGACCGGGCCGTACAGCCTCGTCACGCAGCAACCGCTGGGCGGCAAGGCGCAGTTCGGTGGTCAGCGCTTCGGGGAGATGGAGGTGTGGGCGCTGGAAGCCTACGGCGCGGCGCACAGCCTCCAGGAAATGCTGACCGTGAAATCGGATGATGTGACGGGCCGCGTCAAGACGTATGAGGCCATCGTCAAGGGTGAGACCATCGAGTCGCCCGGCGTGCCGGAGAGCTTCCGGGTCCTGGTGAAAGAGCTGCAATCGTTGGGCCTGGCGGTCGAAGTCGTGGATGCGAAGGAAGAGGTCATCCAGTTCGGTCGCGAGGACACCGAAGAGAAGCTGCCCAACCTGGGCTTCAGCCTGAGCCTGCCGGGTCCGATGAGCAAGGGGATGGACTGATTTAGATTGAAGATTGAAGATTGAAGATTACAGGTTGCGCGCAAAATCGCAGACCAAATCTTCAATTTTCAATCTGCAATCTTCAATCGAAGGGGAGAAGACTGTGGAAGTTAACGAATTTGACGCCATCCGTATTTCGCTGGCCTCACCCGAGCAAATCCTGGAGTGGTCGCACGGCGAGGTGACCAAGCCGGAGACGATCAACTACCGGACGTTGCGGCCGGAGCGGGACGGGCTGTTCTGCGAGCGTATCTTCGGGCCGACGAAGGACTGGGAGTGCCAGTGCGGGAAGTACAAGCGCACGCGGTACAAGGGCATCATTTGCGATAAGTGCGGGGTCGAGGTGGCGCACAGCCGGGTGCGGCGGGAGCGCATGGGGCACATCAAGCTGGCGAGCCCCGTGAGCCACATCTGGTACGTCAAGGGCGTGCCGAGCCGGCTGGGGCTGCTGCTGAACATCAGCCCGCGCAACCTGGAGCGCATCCTCTATTTCGCGCAGTACGTCATCACGCACGTGGACGAAGATGCGCGCAACCGCACCATTACGCGGGCGGAGCGCGAGCTCAACATGAAGATCGCGCGGCTGGAAGGCGAGATCCAGGCGCAGCTCGACCAGGCCGAGGCCGCCCGCAGCGGTCAGCTGGCCGAGGTGGACAGCCAGGAGCAGGTGCAACTGGCGGGCCTGTCCGAGCGGCTGACCGCGGAGACGAGCGAGGTCATCGGCCTGGGCGCGACGGTGCAGACCGCCATGGAAAAGGTCCAGGGCAAGGCCGCACCGGAGACGTTCACGCTGGCGTGGCTCCCGGCCGAGCTGCCGCTCGTCGCCGCGGGCGTCACCGTCACGCGCGAGCACCTGGATGCGCTCAACGACGCGGTCCAGCGCCGGCTGAGCGACATCGAAGAGAGCATCAACCGCGAGCAGGAAGGCGTGCGCAGCCTGGCCGCGGCGCGGCGCGACCTGATCCGCCGCGAGGCCGAGCAGGCCGTCGAGGAACAGCGGCAAGCGGTCGAGACGCAGAAGATTCAGATGCAGGCCGCGTTGGGCGACTCGCTGCAGGAGCTCAAAGACCTGCGCGAGCGCGAGCTGCTCACCGAGAGCCAGTACCGCGACCTGGCCGACAAGTGGGGCAACGTCTTCCGCGCGGGCATGGGCGCGGAGGCCATCCGCGAGCTGGTCGCGAAGATCGACCTGGACCCCATGGTCAAGGAACTGCGCACCGAGATCGCGACCACCGCGTCGAAGCAGCGCAAGAAGAAGGCGGCCAAGCGGCTGCGGGTGGCGGAGTCATTCCGCAAGAGCGGCAACCGGCCGGAGTGGATGATCCTGACCCTGCTGCCTGTGCTGCCGCCGGAGCTGCGGCCGATGGTGCAGCTGGACGGCGGGCGCTTTGCGACGAGCGACCTCAACGACCTGTACCGGCGGGTGATCAACCGCAACAACCGGCTCAAGCGGCTGCTGGAGCTGGGCGCGCCGGACGTCATCGTGCGCAACGAGAAGCGCATGCTGCAGGAGGCCGTGGACAGCCTGATCGACAACGGCCGGCGGGGCCGCGCGGTCAGCCGGAGCGGCAAGCGCAAGCTCAAGAGCCTGTCGGACCTGCTCAAGGGCAAGCAGGGCCGCTTCCGCCGCAACCTGCTGGGCAAGCGCGTCGATTATTCGGGTCGCTCGGTCATCGTCATCGGGCCGGAACTCAAACTGAACCAGTGCGGGCTGCCCAAGAAGATGGCGCTCGAGCTGTTCAAGCCATTCGTGATGCGCCGGCTGGTCGAATACAATTTCGCGCACAACATTAAGAGCGCCAAGCGGCTGGTCGATCGGGAGAGCCCCGAAGTGTGGGACGTCCTGGAAGAGGTCACCCGCGAGCGGCCCGTGCTGCTCAACCGGGCGCCCACGCTGCACCGGCTGGGCATCCAGGCGTTCGAGGTCGTGCTCATCGACGGCAGCGCGATCCAGATCCACCCGCTCGTGTGCGCGGCGTTCAATGCCGACTTCGACGGCGACCAGATGGCCGTCCACGTGCCGCTCTCGGACGAGGCGGTGCGCGAGGCCAAGGACCTGATGCTGTCGAGCGCGAACCTGCTGAAACCGTCGTCGGGCGAGCCGATTGTCGGCCCGTCGAAGGACATGGTGCTGGGCTGCTACTACATGACCGTCGAGGATCCGGCCGGCAAGGGTGCGGGCAAGCACTTCGTCGACCCGGATGAGGTCAAGCTGGCGTACGACCTGGGCGTCGTCGACCTGCGCGCGCCGATCACCATCCGCTTCACCGACTGGGCGGACGAGGTGACCGTCGAGCAGCTGTGGACGTTGGAGGAGGAACGGGACGCTGATTTAACTGATGAGACTGATCAAACTGATACGGATAATGCTTTAACTGATCAAAAAGAAACAGTTCAATCAGTTCCATCAGTCCAATCAGCGTCCTATTCAGCCACGGACCTCGAATTGCGCGACCGGCTGCTGGGGCTGGGGCTGCGGACGGCGGGGGACGTGGTGCGCGCCCTGTTGAAGGTGGAAGGTTCGAAAGTTGAAGGTTCTGGGCGAACCGCAGGTTCGCACAACCTGCAACTTGCAACCTTCGAACCTGCAACCCTGGAGGCGTTGCGCGCGCGGCTGCTGGCGCATCACGTGCGGCCGGACAAGACACCGCAGACCGGGCTGCTCCAGACGACGGTGGGGCGGGTGCTGTTCAACATGGCATTGCCCAAGCCGCTGCAGTTCGCCAACCAGGTCATGGACAAGAAGAAGCTGAGCGACTTCGTCGGCGTGTGCTACGAGCTGATGGGCTCGACGGTCACCGCGGACGTCGTGGACGAGATCAAGCGGCTCGGGTTCACCTATGCGACCGTCTCGGGCATGACCATCGCGGTCAGCGACATCAGCGTGCCGGACTCCAAGCAGACGGTGCTGGACGAGGCCGCCAACCGGGTCGAAGAGACCGAGCGGCAGTACCGCCGCGGCCTGATCACCGAGGAAGAGCAGTACAACAAGGTGGTCGAGCTGTGGACGCGGGCCACCGACGAGATCACCCAGGCCGTCAAGGACCTGCTCAACCCGCTGACCGGGCTGGGCGCGATGGCGACCTCGGGCGCGACCAAGGGCGGCATCCAGCCGATCCGCCAGCTGGCGGGCATGCGCGGGCTGATGGCGGACCCGTCGGGGCGCATCATCGCGCTGCCGATCCGCTCGAACTTCCGCGAGGGGCTGACCGCGCTGGAGTACTTCCTGAGCACGCACGGCGCGCGGAAGGGCCTGGCCGACACCGCGCTGCGCACGGCGGATGCGGGCTACCTGACGCGGCGCCTGGTCGACGTGGCACAGGACGTCATCATCACGTCGGACGACTGCGGCACGCAGGCGGGCATCTGGTTTACGGCGGAGGGCGCGAAGGGGACCGGCGAGAAGTTGTCTGAGCGCATCATCGGCCGCATGGCCGCCGCCCCGATCGCGGACCCCGCGACCGGCGAGGTGCTGATCGAGCGGGACCAGGTCATCGACGAGATGGCCGTGGCCGCGCTGGAGCGGGCGAAGGTCGAGAAGGTCTTCGTGCGCACGCCGTTGACGTGCGAGAACCGCTTTGGGCTGTGCAAGCTGTGCTACGGTTCGGACCTGGCCCGCGGGGGCATGGCGAAGATGGGCGAGGCGGTGGGCATCATCGCAGCCCAGTCGATCGGCGAGCCGGGCACGCAGCTCACGCTGCGCACGTTCCATACCGGCGGCGTCGCAGGCGCGGAGGACATCACGCAGGGCCTGCCGCGCGTCGAGGAGCTGTTCGAGGCGCGTACGCCGAAGGGCGAGGCCGTCATCAGCGAGATCGGCGGCGTGGTGGACGTCTACTGGGAAGACGACGTCCGCAAGCTGAAGGTCACGAACTCCCGGCTGCGCCGCAAGACGCACATGGTGCCCGCGGGCTACGAGATGCTCGTGCGCAGCGAGGACCGCGTCCAGGCGACCACGCCGATTGCGCGACGGTTACAGGTTGCAGGTTCACAGGTTGAAGGTTCGTCGTCCAACGACCTGCAACCTTCTAACCTGGGCGAAGCGCAGCTTCGCACACCTGCAACCGACGACGTCATCCTGGCGGCGATGGACGGCAACATCTACATCGAGCCGGAAGACGAAGAGGCCACCGTCGGCAACACGGCCTACAAGGCGGTCATCCGCCGCGAGGACGTGGAAGAGTGGGTGACCGACATCCCGGCGAGCGCGCGGCTGCGCAAGGACAAGGGCGACCGGGTCGAGGTGGGCGAGCAGCTCACCGAGGGCTCGAAGAACCCGCGCGAGGTGCTGCGCATCCAGGGCCGCGAGGCGGCGCAGATGTACCTGCTGGACGAGGTGCAGCGGGTGTACCGCTCGCAGGGCGTGTCGATCCACGACAAGCACATCGAGGTGATCATCCGCCAGTTGCTGCGCCGGGTGCGCGTGCTGCGCAGCGGGGACACCGACATGCTGATCGGCGAGCTGGTGGACCGCTTCGAGTTCGAGGAAGTCAACGACGCGACCGTGGCCCAGGGCGGCGAGCCGGCCCGCGGGGAGCCGGTGCTGTTGGGGGTGACCAAGGCCTCGCTGAACACAGACAGCTTCCTGGCGGCGGCCTCCTTCCAGGAGACGACGCGGGTGCTGACGGATGCGGCGGTGCGCGGCGCGAAGGACACGCTGCGCGGGTTGAAGGAGAACGTGATCATCGGCAAGCTGATTCCGGTGGGCACGGGCTTCGAGACACGCCGCAGGGCGCTCGAAGCGGCCAAGCAGGCACAGGACAGCATCTACACCGACGAGTTTGACAGCGACCTGGAACTCGACGGTATCGAAAGCCTGGGCAGCATGGCCGGGCTGGAAGCCCTGGCGGGCATGGAGTCGATCGAAGGCGTTGACCTGCTGGACGAAGACCTGATGGTCAACGATGATAGCGGCGACGGCAGCGAGGGCGACTACGGCGACGGCGCGGGCCTGCCTGGGCTGGCGTTTGGTTGAGAGTGCCGCGGCAGAGCCGTTCCGCCGGAACGGCTCTGCCTGGGGATCTACATTTGGAGTTGCGGGTCTCTACCCCATATATTTGACCCAAGTCGGTGCTTGTGATAATATAGCAGGTCGTGGGTCCGTTCACGATATACTTGTCTTTTGCCCTTCTGATGAGGGTTAAGCAGATAGTTCGTACGTAGTCTCTGGAGGATATTTTGCCGACCATCAATCAGCTTGTTCGCAAGGGCCGCAAGCCGGTTGCGAAGAAAGAACATGCGCCTGCGCTCCAGTTCACGCAGAACGTGCTCAAGGGCCGTTCGAGCCGCACGCAGAAGGGCAATCCTTTCAAGCGCGGCGTGTGCACCCAGGTGCGCACGATGACCCCCAAGAAACCGAACTCGGCGCTGCGCAAGATCGCCCGTGTCCGCCTCTCGAATGGCCTCGAAGTGACGGCGTACATCCCGGGTGAGGGTCATACGCTGCAGGAGCACTCGGTCGTCCTGGTGCGCGGTGGCCGCGTGAAGGACCTGCCGGGCGTCCGCTATCATATTGTGCGCGGTGCGCTGGATACCACGGGCGTAGATGCCCGCCGTCGCGGCCGCTCCAAATACGGCGCCAAGGTGCCGAAGGCCGGGAAGGGCGCGCCAGCCAAGGGCGCCAAGAAGTAAAGGAGAGCGGAGTCAGGAATGTCTCGACGTAATCGCCCAGAGAAGCGTGAGGTCCTGCCGGACGCGCGCTATGGCAATATGCTGGTCGCCCACCTGATCAACAAGATCATGTTGAGCGGCAAGAAGTCCACTGCGGAAGCCATCGTGTATGGCGCCATCGAGACCCTCGAAGGCCGGACCAAGAAGGCCGGCATCGAGGCGCTGGAGCAGGCCATCCGCAACGCGACGCCCCTGATCGAGGTGCGGCCACGGCGCGTCGGCGGCGCGACTTACCAGGTCCCGATGGAAATCCGCGAAGACCGGCGCCTGGCGCTGGCGCTGCGCTGGCTGATTCAGACGGCGCGCAAGCGGCCCGGTAAGAGCATGGTGGATAAGCTGTCCGGTGAGCTGTTCGACGCTTACAACAACCAGGGCAACACCGTCAAGAAGCGCGAAGATACGCACAAGATGGCGGAAGCCAACCGCGCTTTTGCCCATTACCGCTGGTAACTGCTGACGGCAGCACCCGTAGGCTCAGAACGAGTTAAGCCATCTGTTGATTGACCTGGTCGGCTCAGGCCAGCAGACCTGAAACTGAGGTTTTTGAACCCGGCATCCGGCTCACAGACGGATGCCGGGTTTCTGTCGCTTTTTATCCGGGTATGCGCCGGCTTGCCGAGCAGCCCAGAGCGCTCAGGAGCGCAGTGCGCCAATGACTACACAGCCTATACCTGTAACCGAAGAAGAGCGCCTCCAGCGACTGCGGAACATCGGCATCATCGCGCATATCGACGCGGGCAAGACCACCACGACGGAACGCATCCTCTATTACACCGGCAAGACCTACCGCATGGGCAATGTCGATGAGGGCACGACCGTCACCGACTGGATGGTTCAGGAACGCGAGCGCGGCATCACGATTCAATCCGCGGCGATTACCAGCGCGTGGCGCGGCTATCAGATCAACATCATCGACACGCCGGGCCACATCGACTTTACCGCCGAGGTGCAGCGCAGCCTGCGCGTGCTCGATGGCGGCGTGGTCGTGTTCGATGCCGTGGCGGGCGTCGAGCCCCAGTCGGAGACCGTCTGGCGGCAGGCCAATCGCTACGGCGTTCCGCGCATCTGCTTCGTCAACAAGATGGATCGGGTCGGCGCCAATTTCTGGCGCACCATCGACATGATCCGTGACCGGCTCGGCGCCAACCCGCTGCCCATCCAACTGCCCATCGGCGTGGAAGACAGCTTCATCGGCATGGTGGACCTGATGACCGGCCGGGCCTGGACGTTTCCCGATGCGCTGGGCGCCACGCCGGAGGAGATTCCGGTTCCGCCGGAGCTGGTCGAGCGGGCTGCCGAGCTGCGTGAGCAACTGGTCGAGAAGATTGCCGAGACGGACGATGCGCTGACGCTCAAGTACCTCGAAGGCGAGTCGTTCTCCGAGGATGAGCTGACAGCGGCCCTGCGCAAGGCGACCATCGCGGGCAAGCTCGTGCCGGTCCTGTGCGGCACGTCGCTGCGGACTAAGGGCGTCCAGTTGCTGCTCGACGCGGTGGTGGCTTATCTCCCGTCGCCGCTCGACATCCCTGCGGTCATCGGTACAAACCCGAATTCCGGCGCGGAGGAAGAACGCCCGACCGATACCCGCGCGCCGCTGGCTGCACTGGTGTTCAAGATCCAGACGGATCCGTACATGGGCCGGATGGCTTACGTGCGCGTGTACTCAGGTTCCCTACAGACCGGCACGACGGTGCAGAACAGCAGCCGCGACCGGAAGGAACGCATTGGTCGCCTGGTGCAGGTCTATGCGGAGAAGCGCGAGGACATCACCGAGATTCGCGCGGGCGATATCGGCGCGATCCTGGGCGTCAAGCAGACCTTCACCGGCGAGACGCTGTGCGATCCCGGCAAGCCGGTCGTGTTGGAGGCCATCGAGTTCCCCGAACCGGTCATCTCCATCGCAGTCGAGCCGAAGACCAAAGCCGACCAGGATAAGCTCGCCAACTCGCTGCAGCGGCTGGCCGAAGAGGACCCCACCTTCCGGGTGCGCGTGGATGAGCAGACCGGCCAGACCGTGTTGAGCGGGATGGGCGAGCTGCATCTGGAGGTGCTGGTGGACCGGATGCTGCGCGAGTTCGGGGTGCAGGCGAACGTGGGCCGCCATCAGGTGGCGTACCGCGAGACCATCACCCGCAAGACGCAGATCGAGCAGCGGTTCGTCCGCCAGACGGGCGGCCGCGGCCAGTATGCCCACGTCATCCTGGAGCTGGAGCCCCAGGAACGAGGCAAGGGCTTCGAATTCGTGGACAAGGTCGTGGGCGGCGCGATTCCCAAGGAGTTCATCCCCGCGGTCAGCCAGGGCATCCGGGAGTCGATGGATAACGGCGTGCTGGGCGGCAATCCGATGGTCGATATCAAGGCGACGCTGGTCGGTGGGTCCTACCATGAAGTCGATAGCTCCGAGTTGGCCTTCAAGATTGCCGGGTCGATGGCGCTGCGGGAGGGCGCGGAGAAAGCCGGCCCTGTGCTGCTCGAACCGGTGATGAAGATCGAGATCGTCGCGCCGGAGCAGTCCGTGGGCGACGTCATCGGAGACCTGGTGGCGCGGCGCGGCCAGGTGGCCGGCCTGGAACTGCACTCGGTTGGGATGCAGGCCGTCAAGGGCACGGTGCCGCTGGCTGAGATGGTGGGTTACGCCACATCGCTGCGCTCCGCGACCCAGGGCCGCGCCAGCTTCACGATGGAATTCGACCGCTACGAAGTCGTGCCGGCGGATCGGGCGCGGCAGATTCTGGGCTATACCCCGGCCGGCTGATGGGGCTTCTGGCAGATACCGGGTTTCACGGTGAAGCTGTGCTTCGCACAGAAACCCGGTATCTGAGTAGCGCGCAGCCCGAATTTGCATAAAGGTTCGTTTTAGATACAATAATAAGGTTGCCGCCGATTGGAACGACGCATCGCTGCGTGATAGACTCGGCAGAGCATTGAGGTGCCTCTTCACCAACCGGGGTGCCGACGAAGAGCGGAAGATTGAGCCACCGATAGGTCCGGGTTGTCATACACGGATACCCTCGGCGGCAGAAAAGTTTTACTGCCTCGTCAGCGCATCTATTGGCGAGGCAGTTGTTTTGCACAAAAAATAGCCTATTCACCGCTGTCCCGGAGACCAGGCCGGGCGGGTACACTGGAGAAGGAGCGCAAGTCATCATGGGGAAGGAAGTCTTTCAGCGGACGAAGCCGCATGTGAACATTGGGACGATCGGGCACATTGACCATGGCAAGACGACGCTGACGGCCGCGATCACGAAGGTCTTGGCGTTGAAGGGCTGGGCGAACTTTCGGGCCTTCGACTCGATCGACAATGCGCCGGAAGAGAAAGCGCGCGGGATCACGATTGCGATTGCGCACGTGGAGTACCAGACGGAGAAGCGGCACTATGCGCACGTGGACTGTCCGGGGCACGCCGACTACATCAAGAACATGATCACGGGGGCGGCGCAGATGGACGGGGCGATCCTGGTGGTGGCGGCGCCGGAAGGGCCGATGCCGCAGACGCGGGAGCACGTGCTGTTGGCGCGGCAGGTGGAAGTGCCGGCGATGGTAGTGTACCTGAACAAGGTAGACATGATGGAGGACGAGGAGCTGTTGGAGCTGGTGGAGTTGGAGCTGCGCGAGTTGTTGTCGAGCTACAACTTCCCTGGGGACGACATGCCGATCGTGCGGGGGAGTGCGCTGCAGGCGCTGGAGTCGACGTCGAAGGACTATGAGGCGCCGGAGTATGCGTCGATCCGCGAGTTGATGCGGGTGGTGGACGAGTACATTCCGACGCCGGTGCGCGAGACGGAGAAGCCGTTCCTGATGCCGGTGGAAGATGTGTTTGGCATCAAGGGGCGGGGGACGGTGGTGACGGGGCGCATCGAGCGGGGCAAGGTGAAGGTTGGGGAGACGATCGAGATCGTGGGGCTGAAGGAAACGCGCGCCACGGTGGTGACGGGCGTGGAGATGTTCCGCAAGATTCTGCAGGAAGGGCTGGCGGGGGACAATGTCGGCTGTCTGCTGCGGGGCATCGAGCGGGAAGACGTGGAGCGGGGGCAGGTGTTGGCGGCGCCGAAGTCGATCACGCCGCACACGAAGTTCCAGTCGGAAGTGTACATTCTGAAGAAGGAAGAGGGGGGGCGGCACACGCCGTTCTTCCAGGGGTATCGGCCGCAGTTCTACATTCGGACGATGGACGTGACGGGGGAGAGCGAGTTGCCGGCGGGGGTGGAGATGGTCATGCCGGGCGACAACGTGAACCTGATCGTGACGCTGATCGTGCCGGTGGCGCTGGAAGTGGGGTCGCACTTTGCGATCCGCGAGGGTGGCCGCACGGTCGGCGCCGGCGTCATCACCAAGATTATCGAATAAACAAACCCACAAACCGGGTTTCCTAAAGAGACCCGGTTTGTTACGGTCTTGTAGACCTATGCCTGGAGGCATGATGGCAAAAAATCGCATTCGCATCCGGCTCAAGGCGTTCGATCATCGGGTACTCGATGACTCCGTGCGCAGAATCGTCGATGCAGCCGAGCGGACCGGCGCCAACGTCGTTGGCCCTGTGCCCCTGCCGACGCGCATCGAGAAGTTCACGGTGAACCGCTCGCCCTTTATCGACAAGGACAGCCGCGAGCAGTTCGAGATTCGAACGCACAAGCGCCTGATCGACGTGCTCGAACCCGGGCCCAAGACAATCGAAAATCTGACGAAGCTCGACCTGCCCGCGGGCGTGGACATCGAGATCAAGCTTTAGGTTGGAAGGTTGGATGGTTGGAAGGTTGAAGGTTCACAAGGCTTCAGAACCTGCAACTTATAACCTGCAAACCTGAAACCTCATTCGGGATGATGCGGCCGCCTTCCTCGGCGGTCACGGCAGTCCCTGGGAGGACACATGAAGGGTATCCTGGGCCGCAAGGTGGGCATGACCCAGTTGCTCACCGCAAACGGCATTGTCGTGCCGGTGACGGTTATCCAAGCCGGTCCCTGCTATGTCACGCAGATCAAGACCGCCGCACAGGACGGCTACACCGCCATTCAGTTGGGTTTCGAAGAGGTCAAGCCGAAGCGCCTGACCAAGGGTGAGATCGGCCATCTGCGCCGTCGTAAAGAGGCCGGTGCGGCCGGCAGCGGCCTGCCGCTGCTGCGCACTTTGCGCGAGCTGCGGCTGCGCGACGTCGAGAATTACACCGTGGGGCAGAAGCTCGAGGCGGATGTCTTCGCCGCGGGTGAGCGGGTGGATGTCAAGGGCGTTTCCAAGGGCCGGGGTTTTCAGGGCGGCGTGAAGCGGCATGGCTTCCGCGGCGGCCCGCGCACGCACGGCCAGTCGGACCGCCTGCGGGCGCCTGGCGCCAGCAGCTCCGGCACGACGCCCGGGCGCATCTACAAAGGGAAGCGCATGGCCGGACACATGGGCGCGGCGCCGGTCACGGTGGCGAATTTGCGGGTCGAGCTGGTGGACCCTGAGCGGAACATGCTCGCCGTTCGCGGCGCTGTGCCGGGAGCGCGGGGTGGCCTGGTGTTGATCACCGAGGCGCGGAAACAGGGGTAGTGACGATGTTAGTGCCAATCAAGAACATGGCCGGCGAAGAGGTGGGGCAGGTTGAACTCAGCGACACCATCTTTGCTGCGCCGGTGAACAAACCATTGATGCATCAGGCCCTGGTCCGCCAACTGGCAAATGCGCGTCTGGGTACGCACAAGGTCAAGGGTCGGAGCGAAGTGGCGGGCGGTGGCCGCAAGCCGTGGAAGCAGAAGGGCACCGGTCGGGCGCGCCAGGGTTCGACCCGGGCCGCGCAGTGGCGGGGCGGCGGCATCATCTTCGGGCCCACGCCGCGCTCGTATGAGCAGGCCATGCCGCGCAAGATGCGCCGGGCCGCGCTGTGCTCGGCCCTGTCCGTCAAGGTGGCAGACGACAAGGTGCTGGTCCTGGACGAGCTGGCGCTGGCGGAGCCGAAGACCCGGCTCATGCGCGATGTACTGCAGGGCCTGACGGTGGATTCCAGCGCCCTGATCCTGCTGGCCGAGGCGAATGACAACGTCGAGCGGTCGGCCAACAATCTGTCGGGCGTGAAGCTGCTGCGGGCCAGTTACCTGAACATCCGCGATTTGCTGAACTATGACTACGTGATCATCCCGCAGGATGCGCTGGATGTCATCCAGGATATCCTGGGCTGAGCGGAGGATAACACATGCACGTCTACGATGTACTCAGGCGGCCGTTGGTCACGGAAAAGAGCGGGCTGCAGGCCGAACAAAACCAGCAGTACAGCTTCGAGGTGGACCGCCGCGCGAACAAGATGCAGGTGAAGGATGCGGTGGAGACGGCCTTCAACGTGACGGTGATGGAAGTCAACATTATCAACATCCCGCCGAAGAAGGGCCGCTACGGTCGCTTGATCGTCACCAAGAAGCCGGGCTATAAGAAAGCCATCGTCACGCTGGCCCCGGGGAACACGATTCAGTTCTTCGAGGGCGTATGAGCGATTGAAGATTGCAGATTGAAGATTCACGGTGGGCCTGTAAGGCCCTCAATCCTCAATCTGCAATCATCAATCTGCAATCGTAAGGCAGGCGGCTAGAACGGCAACAGTATCGCCTGCGCCGGTCGCCAAGCCGGTCAGTTTGCCGATTTAGGAGTTAGGGCATGGCAATCAAGGTCTATAAGCCCACGTCGCCGGGGCGGCGCGGCATGAGCGTCTCGACGTTCGAAGAGATCACGCGCACGACGCCGGAACGGTCGCTGCTGCGGCCGCTGCGCGAGCCGGCGGGCCGCAATAATACCGGGCGCGTCACCGTGCGCCACCAGGGCGGCGGCCACAAGCGCATGTACCGGGTGATCGACTTCCGCCGCAACAAGCACGGGATTCCGGCGCGCGTGACCTCGATCGAATACGATCCGAATCGCTCGTCGCGCATCGCGCTGCTGACGTACGCCGATGGCGAGAAGCGCTACATCATTGCGCCGGTGGGCCTCAAGGTGGGCAGCCAGGTGATGTCGGGCGCGGAGGCCGAGGTGCGGGTGGGCAATACGCTGCCGCTGCGCAATATCCCGCTGGGCACCGTGATTCACAATATCGAGCTGGAACCGGGCAAGGGCGGCCAGATGGCGCGCTCAGCCGGTGTGGGTGCGCAGTTGATGGCCAAGGAAGGCGATTACGCCCAGGTGCGTCTGCCGAGCGGTGAAGTGCGCCGCGTGCGCATGGAATGCCTGGCGACCATCGGGCAGGTCGGCAATACCGACCACGCCAACATCAACTTGGGCAAGGCGGGCCGCAAGCGCTGGCTGGGCATTCGGCCGACCGTGCGCGGTGTGGCGATGGATCCGAATTCGCATCCGCATGGTGGTGGTGAAGGGCGCTCGCCCATCGGCATGCCGGGGCCGAAGACCCCGTGGGGCAAGCCGGCTCGGGGCCTCAAGACGCGCCAGAACAAACGCACGCAGAAGTTCATCGTCCGCCGCCGCGGCAAGAAGTAATGGGGGAATGACGGATGTCACGATCACTTAAGAAAGGCCCGTTCGTACAGGCCAAGCTTCTGAAGAAGGTTGAGGGGATGAACCGCACCGGCAAGAAGGCGGTCATCAAGACCTGGTCGCGCGCCTCGACGGTCTTCCCGCAGATGGTCGGCCACACGATCGCAATTCACGACGGTCGCCGCCACGTCCCCATCTATATCGCTGAGAACATGGTGGGGCACCGACTGGGTGAGTTCGCGCCGACCCGGTTCTTCCGCGGCCATGTGCGCAGCGAGAAGAAGTCCGCGAGGTGAGATGATGGAAGTTCGGGCGGTTACCAAGTACGTGGGGATTTCCCCGCAGAAGACCCGTTGGGTCATCGATCAAGTGCGCGGTATGCAGGCCGAGCGCGCGCTGGCAGTCCTGCGTTATATGACCCAGTCCGCGGCCGAGCCGGTTGCGAAGACGATTGCGTCGGCGCTGGCGAATGCCGAAGAGAATATGGGGCTGGCGCGCGAAGACATGTTCATTGCGCAGATCAGCGCGGATGGTGCGCCGCTGCGGCGCTGGCGGCGGTTTGGCGCCCGCGGGCGGTTCAAGCCGATCATCCGGCGTTCGTCGCACATTACCGTGGTTTTGGAAGAACGGGGCGCGTAAGCGCAGATTGTTGAGGAGGCTGCATTGGGCCGAAAAGTACATCCCATTGGCTTTCGCCTGGGCACGGTTGAAAACCATCGTTCTCGCTGGTACGCCGAGGGCAAGGAATACACCGACCTCGTAGCCGAAGACCGCCAGATTCGGCAGATGGTCATGACGAGCCTGCCGGATGCGCAAATCTCGAAGGTCGAGGTCGAGCGTTTCCCGCCCAATCAGGTGCGCGTTACGGTGCATTCGGCCAAGCCCGGTGTGATCATCGGACGCAAGGGCGCCACGGTCAACGCGCTGCGCAACGACTTGCAGCAGGCGACCAACAAGCGCGTGAAGCTGGATATCGCGGAAATCGAGCATCCTGAACTGGACGCCCGCCTGGTTGCGCTGAGCATTGCGGACCAGTTGGGCCGGCGTATCTCGCACAAGCGGGCCATGAAACAGGCCGTGCTGCGGGCGCTCAAGTCCGGCGCGGATGGCTGCATGATCCGCTGTGGCGGCCGGCTGGCCGGGTCCGAGATGGCCCGTGTCGAGACGGTGCGCGAGGGCCGGGTGCCGCGGCATACGCTGCGGGCCGAGCTCGATTATGCCAAGGAAGAAGCGCTGACCACCTATGGCCGCATCGGCATCAAGGTGTGGATCTACAAGGGCGAGCGGTTGCCCGGCGCGACTGATTGAGGATTGAAGTTGCCGGATGGTGCCGGGGCAGCCGCCCTGCGCCCATCTGCCAGCTTCGATTTGAAGGAGTATTCGTATGTTGATGCCGAAACGCGTCAAGTATCGCAAGCAGCATCGCGGGCGCCGTCGGGGCCTGGCGAGCCGGGGCAACGAAGTCAACTTCGGTGAGTTCGGCTTGCAGGCGCTCGGTCCGGCGTGGTTGGACAGCCGCCAGATCGAGGCCGCCCGCCGCGCCATCGTCCGTTACCTGCGCCGCGGCGGCAAGCTGTGGATCCGGGTGTTCCCGGATCATCCCGTGACCAAGCGGCCTGCCGAGACCCGCATGGGTGGCGGTAAGGGTGCGGTGGAATACTGGGCGGCGGTCGTACGGCCGGGCCTGATTCTGTTCGAGGTGGCCGGCGTGTCCGAAGAAGAGGCGCGCGCCGCGATGCGGTTGGCGTCTCATAAGTTGCCCATCCCCACGCAGTTCGTGCGGCGTGAGCTGGGGGAGGTGGCCTGATGCGCGCCAGTGAGATTCGGAATCTGTCGCAGAATGAGATCGCGCGGCGGCTGGACGAGGCCCATCACGAGATGTTCAACCTGCGTTTTCAGTATGCCACGGGCCAGTTGAAGAACACCGCGCGGCTGAGCGAAGTGCGCCGCGAGATTGCCCGCCTGCGCGGCATCTTGCGCGAGCGCGAGTTGGCGACTGCCGAGGGAGAATAACGATGGAAGCACAGCGTAAGCGTTTGATCGGCCATGTCGTCAGCAACAAGATGGATAAGACCGTGGTTGTCGTCGTGCACCGCACGCGCCGGCACCCCCTGTATGGCAAGGTGATCCGGCTCAGCAAGCGCTATAAGGCGCACGATGAGGACAACGCCTGCCAGATGGGCGATGAGGTGCGGATTGTTGAGTCGCGGCCTTACAGCAAGGACAAGCACTTCCGGGTCGAGGCGATCCTGAAGCGCGCGGCCCAGATTGACACCACTCCGCTGCAGGCGGACCAGCAGCTCGCGGAGGGTTGAGGCGATGATTCAGCAGGAAAGCCGACTTAAGGTTGCAGATAACACCGGGGCCAAGGAACTCCTGTGCATTCGGGTGTTGGGCGGCTCCATGCGGCGTTATGCGCATCTCGGGGATGTGATTATCGCCACGGTCAAGCAGGCTGCACCGAACGGCGCGGTGAAAGAGGGCGATGTGGTGCGCGCGGTCGTCGTGCGCACGACCTATCCGCACAAGCGGGCGGACGGCTCGGCCATTCGTTTCGACGACAATGCCGCCGTGATTATCGACCAGATGCGGGCGCCGCGCGGCACGCGTATCTTCGGGCCGGTGGCCCGTGAGCTGCGCGACCGCGGCTACATGCGCATCGTGTCACTCGCGCCGGAAGTGCTGTGAGAAATCGGGTTTCTCGCAGAAACCCGATTTCTGGAGTGGAGCAAGGATGAACATCAAAAAGGGCGATAAGGTGGTGGTCATTTCCGGTGACGACCGCGGCAGCGAGGGCGAGGTGCAGCGCGTGATCCGGGCCAAGTGGGGCAAGGGTCGCAAGGCGGGCGAGCGCAAGGTCGAGGCGGATCGCGTCGTGGTGGCAGGCGTCAACCTGATCAAGAAGCACCAGCGCCGCACCGGCAATGTCAATACCCAGTTCGGCATCATCGAGCGCGAAGCGCCGATTCACATTTCGAACGTCATGCTCGTCTGCCCGAAGTGCGGCAAGGCCACGCGCGTGGGACATCAGACTTTCGCAGACGGCACGCGGGCCCGCCTGTGCAAGCAGTGTGGCGAAACGATTGATGCGTAAAGGGCCGGGCCGGCGCCCTGGCGCCCGGTCAGCCTGGCAGGCATCGCTCCGCTCAGGGCAGCCAAGCCGCCCTGTACACGGACAGGAGTAAGTTGAGATGGCAATACCTAGATTGTTGGAGCGCTACCGCACTGAAGTGGTGCCTGCGCTGGAAAAAGAGTTCGGTTACGCGAACATCATGCAGGTGCCGCGGATCGTGAAGGTCGTACTCAACATCGGCATGGGCGAGGCGCTGCAAAACGCGAAGGCGTTGGATGCGGCGGCCGGTGACTTGCAGACCATCGCCGGCCAGAAGCCGGTCTTCACGAAGGCGAAGAAGTCGGTGGCGGCGTTCAAGCTGCGCGAGGGCAACACGATCGGCGTGACGGTGACGCTGCGCAGCGAGCGGATGTGGAGTTTCCTGGACCGGCTGATCAATATCGCGCTGCCGCGCCTGCGTGACTTCCGCGGCATTTCGCCGGACTCCTTTGATGGTCACGGCAATTACAGCCTGGGGCTGCGCGAACAACTGCTGTTCCCGGAGATCCAGTACGACAAGATTGATAAGGTGCGCGGGATGGCCATCACCATCGTGACGACGGCGCAGACGGACGAAGAAGGCCGCCGGTTGCTGCAACTGATGGGCATGCCGTTCAGCAAGTAGGAGGAATCTGTGGCGAAAACATGTATGCCGATCCGCGAACAGCGCCGCAAGTATGCGGTGCGTGTGCGCAACCGCTGCAGTATCTGCGGCCGGCCGCGGGGCTATATGCGCCGGTTTGATCTCTGCCGCATTTGCTTCCGTGATCAGGCGTTGCGGGGCAATCTGCCCGGGGTCGTCAAGTCGAGCTGGTAAAGGCTCACCCGTCGAGGGCTGAGCAGACCCGTGAGGGAATGCCCCGCCGAGGGGCCGGAATCCTGGATTGGGCCATCAGCTGCCAATCGCGGCCGACTCGAATCCCAGGTGATCCGTTTGAAGGAGTAAGTAATGGTCAACGATCCGATCGCCGATATGCTGGCGCGAATTCGCAACGGCATGCTGGTGCGGCATAAACAAATCGTCGTGCCGGGCTCGAAGGTCAAGGTGGCGGTGGCGCGCATCCTGAAGGATGAGGGCTTCATCAAGGACTTCGAGGTTACGAAGGACACCCCTCAACCGCAACTGCGGGTGGTGCTGAAGTACGACCGCGACCGTAAGTCGATTGTCACCGGGATGAAGCGGGTGAGCCGGCCGGGCCGCCGCGTCTACGTGAAACGCTCGGAGATCCCGTGGGTCCTCAGCGGGCTGGGCATTGCCATTCTGAGCACGCCGCAGGGGATCATGTCCGACCAGAAAGCGCGTCGGCTGGGTCTGGGCGGCGAAGTGCTCTGCTACGTGTGGTAGGAGGCAGGACAGTGTCGCGTATTGGTAAACTACCGGTCTCGCTGCCGAAGGGCGTGAGCATTACGGTGGGCGAGTCCAACCTGGTGACTGTGAAGGGGCCGAAGGGCCAGTTGCAGCAGCAGTTACCCCAGGAGATGGGCATCGAAGTGGCCGACAGCGAAGTGGTCGTGAACCGGCCGAGCGATGCCAAGACCCACAAGGCACTCCACGGATTGACCCGGGCCCTGCTGAACAATATGGTGACCGGCGTCAACAGTGGGTTCAGCCGGGTGCTTGAGGTGGAAGGCGTCGGCTACCGGGCCGGCCTGATGGGCAAGAACCTGGTCGTCATCGTCGGCTACTCGCATCCGGTCGAGTTCATGCCGCCGCCCGGCATTGCCTTTGAGGTCGATAAGTCTGGCCGTGTCATTACGGTCAGCGGTATCGATAAACAAGCTGTGGGCCAGATGGCCGCTCAGATCCGCGAACTCCGCGTGCCGGAGCCCTACAAGGGCAAGGGCATCCGCTATCAGGGCGAGGTTGTGCGCCAGAAGGCGGGCAAGAGCGGTAAAGTTGGCGGTAAGGGTAAGAAGTAGAGTTAGCTCGGAGAAGGTCAATGGCCGAAAAATCGAGTCAAGTCGCTCGCCAGCGCCGCCATGAGCGGATTCGCCGCCATGTGCAGGGCACGGCAGAGCGCCCCCGTCTGAATGTGTTCCGCAGCCTGCAGCATATCTATGCGCAGGTGATTGATGACGAGCGCGGGCATACGCTGGCCTCGGCATCCACGATTGATCCGGACCTGCGCGAGCAGTTGGACGGGTTGAACAAGTCGCAGCAGGCCGCGCGGGTGGGCCAGTTGGTGGCTCAACGGGCCCTGGCACAGGGCCTCAAGAAGGTTGTCTTCGATCGCGGCGGTTACCCGTACCACGGCCGCATCAAGGCGCTGGCCGATGGCGCTCGCGAGGGCGGGCTAGAGTTCTAGCTAGTTGGAGGTCTGATGCCAGGCAAAGAGAGAAGAGGGCAAGGGCAAGGCACGGGTGGACCGGGCGGGCAGAACCGTGATCGGCAGGGCCAGGGTCAAGGCCAGGGCCAGGGCCGTGATCGGCAGCCGCGCCGGCCGCGCGAGCGCGAAGAAGAGCGCGATCAGCTCGACGAGCGCGTGGTGCATGTTGCCCGTACATCCAAGGTGCTTAAGGGCGGCCGCCGGTTTGCCTTCCGGGCAGTGGTGGTCGTCGGTGATAATCATGGGCAGGTCGGGTTCGGCGTCGGCAAGGCGCGCGAGGTGCCCGAGGCCGTCCGTAAGGCGTCCGAGCGCGCGCGGGGCAGCATGCGCCGGGTTCCCACGGCCGGGACGACGATCCCGCACATCGTGACGGGTGACTTCAGCGCGGCGCGCGTGTTGCTGCGGCCGGCGTCGCCCGGCACCGGCGTCATCGCGGGCGGCGGCGTGCGTGCGGTCCTCGAGGCCGCAGGCATCCGCGACATCCTGACCAAGTCGCAGGGCAGCGCCAATATGCTGAACGTCGTGGCCGCCACCTTCAAGGCTCTGGGTGAACTCAAGGACCCGGAGGAAGAGGCCAAGCGGCGCAACCGGCCCGTCGAGGCGTTGACCCCGTACTGGCTGCGTGGAGGGAAAGATGGCGAGCAATAAGAAGCTGCACGTCACCTACTCGACCAGCTCGATCGGTGTCAAGAAAGATCAGAAGGAAACCGTACGGCGATTGGGCCTGCGCAAGCTGGGGCAGACCGTGGAACATGACGACACCCCTGTGGTGCGCGGCATGATCCATAAGGTGCGCCACCTGGTCACCGTAGAGGAAGTGGACGCATGAAGCAGCATGATTTGCAACCGGCTCCCGGTTCACGAAAAGACTCGACGCGCGCGGGCCGCGGTATTTCCGCGGGCCGCGGCAAGACGGGCGGCCGTGGCACGAAGGGCCAGAACTCACGCTCCGGCGGGACGAAGCGCCCGTACTTCGAGGGCGGTCAGTTGCCCCTCGTGCGCCGGCTGCCGCATCTGGCCGGGTTCAAGAACCGCTGGCGGGTGGAGTATGCGCCGGTCAACCTGGAACGGCTGAGCATCTTCGAGGCGGGCACGGAAGTGACGCCCGAACTGATGATGGCGATGGGGCTGATCAAGTCCGCGGCGCGGCCGGTCAAGGTGCTCGGTGACGGTGAGCTCGGTGTGGCCCTGACTGTCAAGGCCCACAAGTTCTCGACCTCCGCGCGGGAGAAGATCCTGGCGGCCGGCGGCTCCGTCGAAGAGCTGACACACGAAGCATGACGCATGACGGACGACGAGCGATGGACGAACGGCGGCTGAATATCAGCAGTCCTTCGTCCCTCGTTGCGTCCCCCATCAGCGGTCTGCCGTCTTCCGTTCACAAGGGAGAGCACTATGATTGAAGCCGTCCGCAATGCGTTTCGGCTGCCCGACCTGCGCCGTAAGCTGTTGATTACCCTGGGGATCCTGGTCATCTACCGGCTGGCGTCGCACATCCCGGTGCCCGGCGTGAATCGTGAGGCCCTGGCGACGATTTTTCAGCAGAACCAGTTATTGGGCCTGCTCAACCTGTTGTCAGGCGGCGCACTGAGCAACTTCTCGGTCATGGCGATGGGGGTGTACCCGTACATCACCGCCTCCATTATCGTGCAGTTGTTGGTTCCCATCATCCCCCAACTGCAAGAACTGCAGAAAGAGGGTGAGGCGGGCCGCACGAAGCTGAACCAGTACACCAACATCCTGACGATTCCGTTGGCGCTGCTGCAGGGGTTCGGCCAGTCTTCGCTGCTGGCAAATCCCGGCGCGACGACGGCCGGTGCGGTGTTGAGCGAGTTCGGGTTGCGCACGTATCCGCTGCAGACGATTGTCATCCTGGCCTCGCTGACCGCAGGCACGATGCTGGCGATGTGGCTCGGCCAGTTGATTACCGAACAGGGTATCGGCAACGGCGTTTCCATCATCATCTTCGGCGGCATCATTGCCGGTCTGCCGGCCAATATCCGCTCGACCCTGGTGCAGGGCGGCGTCTTGCAGTTGATCGCGTTCCTGCTGGTGACGGTCTTTACGGTCGCCATCATCGTGGTCGTGCAGGAAGGCCAGCGCCGGATTCCGGTGCAGTATGGCAAGCGGGTGCGGGCCATGCGCGGCAACCGGCTCATGGTGGTCGGCGGGCAGAGCACGCATGTGCCGCTGCGGGTCAACTCCGCCGGCATGATCCCGCTGATCTTTGCCAGCAGTATGCTGGTGTTCCCGGGGACGATTGCCAGCTATCTGTTGAACTCGCCGAGCACGGTCGTGCGCAATATCGCGACCGGCGTGTATAACTTCTTTAGCTGGGACAATGCGCCGTACTGGATCATGTACTTTGTCCTGGTTGTGGCGTTCACGTACTTCTATACGGACGTGATCTTCCGCCAGCAGAATCTCTCGGAGACGCTGCAGCGCCAGGGTGGGTTCATTCCGGGCATCCGGCCGGGCATCAATACGGAGCGCTATCTGAACCGGGTCCTGTCGCGCATCACGCTGGTCGGCGCGTTGTTCCTGGGGTTCGTGGCGATCCTGCCGTGGCTGGTGCACCTGGTTTTCGGCGTTGCCAATCCGGGCGCGGCCGCAACTTCCAGCACGCTGCTGGTTTCCAGCACGGGCCTGCTGATCGTGGTCGGCGTGGTGCTCGACACCATGAAGCAGCTCGAAGCGCAGCTCTTGATGCGGCACTACGAAGGCTTCATCCGGAAATAGAGGATCGGAAACATGAACGTCGGGCAACCCTTGTATATCGTCATGTTAGGGGCGCCGGGTGCCGGTAAGGGCACGCAGGCCCGGCTGCTGTCGGAGGCGTTGGGTCTGCCGCAGGTTTCTTCCGGGGATATCTTCCGCGAGAACCTGAAGGACCAGACGCCGCTCGGCCTGCTGGCGAAGCAGTACATGGACGCCGGGGGGCTGGTCCCCGACGATGTGACGATCAATATGGTGATGGACCGCCTGGGCCGGCCGGACTGCGCCCGCGGGGTCATCCTGGATGGCTTCCCGCGCACCCTGGCGCAGGCGGACGCGCTCGACCAGGCACTCCAGAGCCGGGGGCAGCGCATCGGCGTGGCCCCGCTGCTCGAAGTGGCCGACGAAGCGGTGATTGCGCGATTGGCAGGCCGTCGAGTTTGCCGTGAGTGCCAGGCGATGTATAATATAGATTCGTCGCCGTCGCAGGTCGAAGGCAAGTGCGACAAGTGTGGCGGCGAGCTGTATCGCCGCGCAGACGACGATCCCGAGACGGTCCGCAACCGGCTGTTTGTGTATTACAAGCAGACGGCGCCGTTGATCGGCTACTACTATGCGCACCGTTTGCTGGTTCCGCTCAGCGGCGACCGGCCGGTCGAGGTGGTGCAGGCCGATTTGCGGGCGGCAGTGAATGCGGCGGCGAGCGCCCAGGTGCATTAGGTGGTGGTCCTTAAGTCGCGCAATGAGATTGCGCTGATGCGTGAGGCGGGGCGGATCGTGGCGCGGGTGCATGATGCGCTGCGCGAGATGGTCCGGCCCGGGGTCACGACGGCTGAACTGGATGCGAAGGCTGAGGCAATCATCCGCGGCCACGATGCCATACCGGCGTTCCTGGGCTATCCGCACACGGGGCGGAACGATTTCCCGGCCACCATCTGCGCCTCCATCAACGAGGAAGTGGTCCACGGCATCCCGAGCCAGCAGCGCTGGCTGGAGCCGGGCGACATCATCAGCATCGACGTGGGCGCCATCTACAAGGGGTGGGTGGGCGATTCGGCCTGGACCTACCCGGTGGGCCAGATCGATGAGGAGAGCCAGCGGCTGCTTGCCGCGACCGAGGGGAGCCTGTGGGCAGGGATCGCGCAGGCGCGGCCCGGTCACTTCCTGTCCGACGTCTCGCGGGCAATCGAGAACCATGTGACGCAACACAACTTCTCGGTGGTGCGCGAGTACACGGGACATGGGGTAGGGCGGCGCATGCACGAGGAGCCGCAGGTGCTCAACTTCGTGCCGTCCGGCGCAGGCCGGGGGCCGAAGCTGCGCCCGGGGCTCACGATGGCGCTGGAGCCGATGGTCAACGTCGGCACCTGGCGCACGCGTGTGCTGGCCGACGGTTGGGTGGTAGTAACGGCAGACGGCCAACGCTCGGCACACTTCGAGCATACGATTGCCGTCACCGAAGGTGAACCGGAAGTTCTGACGGTTTTATGACCGGCAGCCCCGGCGGTTGGGCCGGGGGTGGACCGGTGTAGGAGTGATCACATGAAAGTTCGACCTTCTGTCAAGCGCATCTGCGCTAAGTGCAAGATCGTGCGGCGCGACGGGGTGGTGCGGGTCATCTGCACGAACCCGAAGCACAAGCAGCGCCAGGGTTAATCAGGTTTTTGGGAGGAGCGCATGGCTCGTATTGCTGGTGTAGACCTGCCGCGGGATAAGCGGGCGGAAATCGGCCTGACTTATATCTTCGGCATTGGGCCGACGTCAAGCAAGGAGATTCTGCAGATGACGGGCATCAGCCCGGACCTGCGGATCAAGGATCTGGACGAGGCTCAGATCGCGCGGCTGCGCGATGTCATCGAGCGAAACTACAAGGTGGAAGGCGACCTGCGGCGTGAGGTCAACATGAACATCAAGCGCCTGCAGGAAATCGGCAGCTACCGCGGCCTGCGGCATCGCCGCAATCTGCCGGCGCACGGCCAGCGTACCCGGACGAACGCCCGCACGAAGCGCGGCGCGCGCAAGACGGTGCCCGGCAAGAAGCGCGCCCGGAAGTAATAGGGAGTTGGAGCTACAGAATGCCTAGACCGACAGCAACTAGCCCCGCAGCGGGGCGCCGAGCGCGGCGTGCCGGTCCGCGCCGTGAGAAGAAGCAGGTGCCGCAGGGCCAGGTGCATATTCAGTCCACGTTCAACAACACGATTGTTACTGTGACGGATCCGCAGGGCAATACGTTGACCTGGACGAGCACCGGGGCGGCGGGTTTCAAGGGTTCGCGCAAGAGCACGCCCTATGCCGCGCAGTTGGCGGCGGCGCAGGCGGCCAAGCAGGCCATGGACCTGGGCATGCGCGAGGCCGATGTCTTTCTGAAGGGGCCTGGCCCCGGCCGCGAGTCGGCGATTCGTTCGTTGCAGGCCGCGGGGCTGCGCGTGCGGTCCATTACGGACATCACGCCCATCCCGCATAACGGCTGCCGCCCGCCGAAGAAGCGGCGCGTGTAGCACGATTGCAGATTGCAGATGTGCGAAGCAGAGCTTCGCCCAGATTACAGATTGGCTCCAGACCGATCGATCACCATTCTGTCATCTCTAGTCTTCAATCTTCAATCTGGAATCGTCTTTGGGGAGAGGGATGAAAGTCGCCAAGCTGTAAACCTCTCGACCCCGCTGAGACGGGACTCCGAACAGTTATTTTCTAGTGGAGGAAAAGTTGGCACGTAATACAGATCCGGTGTGCAGGCTCTGCCGCCGTGAGGGCATGAAGCTGTACTTGAAGGGCGACCGCTGCTATTCGCCGAAGTGCGCTGTTGAGAAGCGCAACTATGCGCCGGGTATGCACGGCAAGAAGGGCTCGTTCAGGCACAAGGAATCCGATTTCGCCATGCAGTTGCGCGAGAAGCAAAAGGCTCGCCGCATCTACGGGGTGCAGGAACGCCAGTTCCGGCGCTATTTCCGCAGCGCGTTGCGCGTGAAGGGACAGACGGGCGTCACGCTCCTCGTCCTGCTTGAGCGCCGCCTGGACAACGTTGTGTATCGCATGGGCCTGGCCGACTCGCGCCCGCAAGCGCGCCAGTTAGTGCGCCACGGCCATTTCATGGTCAATGGGCATAACCATAATGTGCCTTCCTATCTCGTCGAGATCGGTGATGTGATCGAGGTGCGCCCCACCAGCCGGAGCAATGGCTATTTCAAGGCCCTTGCGGACCGGATGGGGCAGCGCACGATGCCGGAATGGTTGCAGTTCGACGAGGCTCGCATGAGCGGCCGCGTGCTCAACCAGCCGGACCGCCAGTCGGTTGACCTGCCGATGAACGAGCAGTTGATCGTCGAGTACTACAGCCGGTAAGACGGATGGAAGAATGAAGATGGAAGATGGCAGATTGGGCCGCTCCCTGGTCCAGGACGCCAGCTTCTAGCTTCCAGCTTCCAGTTTCCAGCGGCTAGGAGGGTGCAACTTTGCTTAGTTTTGTGCTGCCCAAGATTGAGCGTGAAGCCAGTGCGCGCAACTATGGGCGGTTCGTGATCGGGCCGATGGAAAGCGGTTATGGCATCACGCTGGGCAATGCCCTGCGACGGGTGCTGCTTTCATCGCTGCCCGGCGCCGCAGTCACCTCGGTGCGTCTCAGCGGCGTGCATCACGAATTCTCGCCAATTCCGAATGTTCGGGAGGACACGACCGCGTTGCTCCTGAATATCAAACAGTTGCGGTTGAAGTCTGAAATCGATGAGCCGGTGCGGTTGCACGTGGACGTGCGCAGCGAAGGCCCGGTCACGGCAGGCGACCTGGTCTGCCCGCCCGAGGTCGAGGTCATCAATCCGGAGCTGCTCCTGCTGACCGCGGACGCGCCCGATGTGGACCTGGACCTGGAGCTGACCGTCAGCCGCGGCCGGGGTTACTCTCCGGCTGAGGAGCGCGGGAAGCTGCCGCTGGGCGAGATTCCGGTGGATGCGATTTATACGCCGGTCCGCAAGGTAAACTACACCGTGTCGCGGGCGCGCATCGGCCAGCAGACCAACTATGACCGGTTGGTGCTGGAAATCTGGACCGACGGCACCACCACACCGGAAGCGGCGCTGCGTGAGTCCGCCCGCCTGTTGGTGCGCCATCTCACGCTGGTGGCGGGCGCGGATGTCCTGCCGGCGGAACAAGTCGCCGGTGAAAGCCATACTGTGCCGAGCCGGATCTTCGATGTGCCTATCGAGGACCTGGAGCTCTCGGTGCGGGCGTACAACTGCCTGAAGCGCGCCGGCATCACCAAGGTTGGTGAGGTATTGGAGAAGCTGGAGAAGGGCGAGGAGGAGATTCTTGCCATTCGCAACTTCGGTCGCAAGTCTCTGAATGAGCTGGTCCAGCGTCTTGACCTTAAGGGCTATCTGTCTGCGATCTCGTACGAACCCACCGCCACCGGCGAAGTGGATGACGAGGGCGAGCTAGACGAAGAGCTGTAAGCAAAACTGTGGGAGTTATTCGATGAAACATCGGGTTGCAGGACGAAAACTGGGCCGCAATACAAGTCAGCGCAGCGCGTTGCTGCGCGGCCTCATCACCGAGCTGTTCCGGCATGACCGCATCAGCACGACCGAGGCGAAGGCCCGCTTCATGCGCGGCGATGCCGAGCACCTGATTACAATCGCCAAGAACTCGTTGGCCGAGGGCGGCAACCAGGTTCATGCTCATCGTCTGGCGGCCAAAGTGCTGACCGATCCGGAAGTCACGAAGCGCCTGTTCAACGAGATTGCCCCCCGCTTTACCGAGCGGCCGGGCGGCTACACCCGCATGGTCAAGATCGGCCCGCGGGTCGGTGACGGTGCGGAGATCGTGGTCCTCGAACTGGTCGAGAAGGGCGCTGGCGCGGAAGCGCCGGCCGCCGACACGAAGGCGGCCCGCGGCCGGAAGTAAAGCCGGATAGGGACCCGGCCTCCAATCGAGACCGGGTCTGCTGAACACAAGCACTTTCACAGGCAGAGATGGACATGCAGGCAGCGGGCGAGAGGCCGGCGCGCCGGCCCATGCGTGCCACTGTGGCCTACGATGGGACCGACTTCCTCGGCTTCCAGTTGCAGGCGGACGGGCGCACGGTGCAGGGGGTTCTCGAAGCCGCCTTGCGCCAGGTGACGGACAGCCCCGCTGAACCGGGGCCGCGCGTCATCGGCTCCGGCCGCACCGACGCCGGGGTCCACGCGACGGGCCAGGTGATCGGGTTTCGGGTGGCGTGGCGCCATCCCGTGCCGGACCTGCTGCGGGCGCTCAATGCCGTCCTCCCGCCGGATGTGGTCCTTCTGGACCTGGCCCCGGCTGCGGAGCACTGGCATGCCCGGTTCAGTGCGGTGCAGCGCGACTATGCGTACACGGTGCTGAACCAACCGTTGCGGTCGCCCCTGGAGCGGCGCTATGCCCACCTGGTGACTGCGCCACTGGACCTTGACCGGATGCAGGCGGCTGCGGCCCTGCTGGTGGGCGAGCACGACTTCGCCAGCTTTGGTCAGGCAATGCAGCCAGGCGAAACAACGGTCCGGCGCATCTTCCGCGCCGCCTGGCGGCAGGAGGGCGGGCGGCTCATCTTCGAGGTGAGCGGCAACGCCTTCCTCAGGGGGATGGTGCGGGCGCTGGTCGGGTCGCTGCTGTATGTGGGTCAGGGTCGCTGGCCGGTCGAACGGCTGGCTGAAGTGCTGGCCGCGCGCCAGCGGGCGCTCGCCGCTCCACCCGCCCCTGCCTGCGGGTTGTGCCTGGTCAAGGTGCATTACACAGACGAGACGAATTACAACGACGAATGACGAACGATGACGAATGACGAGTGCTGGATGACCGGCGAACGGACGGGTGTGGAACTCGCCTTCGTCCTCCGTCCTTTGTCCTTCGTCGCTAACAGGAGTAACACATGAGGACCTATTCCGCAACAGCCAGGGACGCCGAAAAGAGCCGCGAGTGGTTCGTGGTGGATGCCGCGGGCCAGAACCTGGGCCGTCTGGCGACCCAAATTGCGTCTGTTTTGAAGGGCAAGCACAAGCCGATTTACACGCCGGGCATGGACTGCGGCGACTTCGTGATTGTGGTGAATGCTGACAAGATCAGCGTGACGGGCGGCAAGCTGGACGATAAGATGTACTATCGCTTCTCCGGCTATCCGAGCGGGTTGGCCGAGATCAGCCTGCGCGATCAACTCAAGAATCACCCGGAGCGGGTCATTCAGGCCGCGGTGCTGGGCATGCTCAACCGCAACCGCCAGCGCCGCCAACTGATCAAGAAGCTCAAGGTCTACGCCGGGCCGGAACATCCGCACCAGGCGCAGCAGCCGAAGCCATTCCCGCTTGCGTAAGGAGAAGGTATAGATGTCAGCCAGGTATTATGAGGCAGTTGGGCGCCGCAAGACCAGCACCGCACGCGTGCGGCTGTATCCCGGCACCGGCACCATCTTGGTCAACGAGCGGCAGATGGCCGAGTACTTCCCGCGCGAGACCGATGTGCTGGCGATCACCCGCCCGTTGCAGATGACGGAAACCGCGGATAGCTACAACATCAGCATCCAGGTGGCCGGCGGCGGGCTCACGGGCCAGGCGTATGCAGCGGCGATGGGCATCGCCCGCGCGCTGTGCGTCGCGGATGAAAATCTGCGCTCCGTGCTGAAGAAGAACGGCTTCCTCGCCCGCGATGCGCGCGCGAAGGAACGCAAGAAGTTCGGCCTCAAGCGCGCCCGCAAGGCCCCGCAGTACACGAAGCGTTAACGATTACAGATTGCAAATTGAAGATTGCAGATTGGTAGTTTCCCTCGGGCGGAAGCTCCGATCTGCAATTTTCAATCTTCAATCTGTAATCTTCAATCTCGTACTGTGCGCGTCGGCATCCTGACCGTCAGTGATCGCAGCGCCCGCGGGGACCGCGAGGACCTCAGCGGGCCGGCTTTGGCGCGCGCGGTGAGCGAGCGGCTGGCCGGTGCAGTCGTCGCGCAGACGGCCATTGTGCCGGACGCGCGCGGCGAAATTGCGGCAACGTTGCGGCGGTGGGCCGATGAGCTGGGGTTGGAGCTGATCCTGACGACCGGCGGGACGGGCGTCGCGCCGCGCGATGTGACGCCGGAGGCGACGCTGGCTGTCGTGGAGCGGCTGACGCCGGGGCTGGCGGAGGCGATGCGGGCGGAGAGCCTGCGCGTGACGCCCCACGCCATGTTGAGCCGGGGCGTCGCGGGCATCCGGGGCCGCACGCTGATTGTTAATCTCCCCGGCAGCCCGAAGGGCGCGGTGGAGAACCTGCTGACGATCCTGCCGGTGCTGCCCCACGCCGTCGAGCTGCTGCAAGAGGACCCGGATGCCGAACGGCATCATTAGCACCATCCGCATTTGAGAATGCGGACTCCGCTTCGGAGTACGCACTTCAGGGCACAATCGCAAGCTGGCGGAAGGGGCCCGTCTTGAGACGGTCCCAGTACCCGCGCTGCTCCAGCCCGCCGGCAGAGAAGACCGCCACCCCCTGCGTGCCGATGCCGCGGGCGTAGTCGATGCGATCCATGATTCCCTCAAACGGCACGACGCTCCCGCCGACCCCCAGCCACACCTGTCCCTGATCTTTGAGCCCCGCATGGCTGTCCGCACACGCGCGCCACTTGTTGATATCGCCGTCGAACGTCGGCCCGTAGATCATCGGGACCAGGACGTCGAGCGACCCCTCGGTCAACCAGCGGTGCGAATCCTGGTAATAGTCGTGGTAGCCCTGCGAGGTGGGGAAGTTCATCGCAGGCGTCTTCTTGTACGTGAACCAGACCGCCGCGCTCAGCCGGGCCGCGGGCCGGATGCTGCGCATCATGGCGCGCACCTGGCCGACCCAGGCGGTGATCTGGCCGCGCTGCCAGTCCTCGCGTGTCACAGATGGGTTGGCGGCCTGCCAGCGCACGAGCGATTCCGGATCTTGCGAGTACTGGCGGCCCGGGTAGCGCACGCGGTCGAGGTGGATGCCATCGACCGGGTAACGGGTCACGATGTCCTGGATGACGGCCAGGTTGTGCGCGTTGACCCGCTTGACGCCGGGGCTGCCCCAGACGTACTCGTGGCAGGGCACTTCGCCGCTGGCCGACTCCGACATGGGCCGCGGTCCGCTCGATCGCTTCGCGTGGACGCGCCAGCTCCCGTCGCCGCCCAGCGACCAAAAGGGGTGTTCGGGCGAGGTGTGGGGCGGCTGGCCGCGGCCGCACTCCCAGACGGAATAGACATTGACATAAGCGTGGAGTTCCAGCCCGCGGCTGTGTGCCGCGCGGATGGCATGTGCCAGCGGATCCCACGCAGGGTCGCGGCCGAGGGAAGCGGCGGTCGTGCCGGTCAGCCGGTAGGCCCACGGTTCGAGGCCGGGCGCATAGTAGGCGTCACCGGTCGCGCGCACCTGGAAGAAGATGATGTTGAATCCGGCATCCGCCGCCCGGTCCAGCAGGTAGTCCAGCCGGGCCGCGCGCAGCGGCGGGCTGCCCCAGTCGAAACGCGAGAACCACAGCGCCCGTGCCTCGGTCGTCAGCACAAAGCCGTCTTCCATGACCTCACCCCCCGACCCCCTCTCCTGCGCGCAGGAGAGGGGGAAGCCGCATCAAAGCACAGCGCGCAGCTTCCAGCATCCAGCTTCCAGCCTTCACCACACGCGCATGGCGTGGAACGACTCGGCAAACTCCAGCCCGCAGCACTTGCCGGTCTCGCGGTTCCATTCCTCGAGCCACTTCAGCGCCTCTTCCTTCTGGCCGAACTGGCTGACATGGCAGCGCGTCGCATCCAGCTTCTTCTGCCACGCGGGCGAGATGTCCACCGTAATCTCACCCTCGCGGTTGCTGCCGCCGAAGAAGAAGAACCGCTTGACATCGGCCACCTTGACGCCATCCTCGAGTTGCTCGGGGTGGTAGAGCTCCATTTTGGACGGCATGTAGGCCTCGACCGCCGCGCGACCGGCCGCGGTGTGGTCGGGGTGGGCCTGGCCGGACCAGTAGGGGTCGAACGTGAAGACGGTGTCCGGCTGCCAGCGGCGGTAGATGTTGGCGATGGCCGCGCGCAGGGCCAGATCGGCCACCAGCTCGCCGTCGGGCAGGCCGAGGAAGAAGACCTCATCCAGGCCGAGCACGCGCGCGGCATCCAGCGTCTCCTGGCGGCGCACCTCCGCGAGCGTGTCGCGCGTAAAGGCGGGATCGTGCGTGCCGATGTCCCCGTCCGTGCCCAGCAGCAGGGCGACCTGCACGCCCCGAGCGATAAACAGGCCGATGGTGCCGCCTGCGGCTGTCTCCAGGTCATCCGGGTGCGCGGCGACCACCAGCACGCGCTTGACCTCTTCACCGAATTGCTCGATCCCGAATCGTTTCTCGTCTGTCATATCAACTCCCACAACATGAGTGCAACGCGTCAGGTGCGCAGGGTGTGCGCACCTGATGTTGGCCCATTGTAAATCGCAGAGGGCGCGACGGCAAATCGCCGGAATATATCCAGTAACTCTGCATGTAACGGCGGATTCGACTCCGCTGACAGATGTCATATCTTTGGCTGAAAGTCGGCTGTAGGGTATACTGAAGCGTCATTCCAAACAGGGACAAGGAACGCATGGGCACGCTGAACCCCAACATCCCATCACCCGAACTGACGAAAGCCTTGAATGCGGCGGCCGCGCGCATGCGCAAGCTCAACCGGCCGATGTTGACCCCCGCGCTGCTGCTGCTGACCTTCACCCAGGAGGCAGGCACGGCGGCCAACCGCCTGCTGGCAGCCCTGGGCATCGAGCGCGGCTTCCGGCTGGAAGAGCTGGCCGCGTCCGCGGAGGCGCTGGCGAAGGCCGTGCCCGGCCTGAATGCCGATTTTACCTTCAACGACGAGAGCGGCCAGCCCGTGCGCATGTCCACCGAGATGGTTATCGTCCTCGACGAGGCGCGCAGCATCGCAGAGGCCAGCGGGGAGATGCAAATCGGGTCGGAACATGCGCTGGGCGGGCTGGCGGAGCGCGGGGTCGGCACGGCCGCCATCCTGCGGCGCTACGGCATCTCCCGCGAGACGCTGGCGAGCCGGCTGACCACATCGGCGCAGAACAAACGCGTGTCGGGCCAGGACCAGGTCGCGCAGGCGAAGGGCGGCGAGGGCGCGCCGGTCTACGTGCGCGAGGACCTGATGCAGGACCTGCTGGGGTTGCTGGCGCTGGCGAACCACCGCCACGTCATCCTCGTGGGAGATGCAGGCGTGGGCCGCCGCTCGCTCGTGCAAGGCCTGGCGCTGCTGATGGCGGAGGGGAAGGGTCCGGCCGGCCTGGCGAACCTCGTGACGGTGTCCGAGCACGCGCTGCTGACCGATGCGGAGAAAGCCGTCGAGACGGCCATGAGCCAGGCGCGCGACGGCATCCTGTTCATCCCGAACATCGAACGCTTCTTCAACGGGCCGACGGCCAACGCGGAATTTCCGAAGGCCACACGCGCGGTGCAGCGCGCGTTCCTCAATCTCCGGCCGGTAGTCCTGGCGAGCACGACCGACCCGGCCTGGAATGAACGGCTGGCCGGCGACAGCACCGTGCGCGAAAACAGTCACCGGCTGCGCGTGGCGGAGCCCACGGTCGATGAGACCGTCGCCATTCTCGGAGTCCACAAGCCGCGGCTGGAGCATGATTACGCGGTTCAGATTGTGGATGGTGCGCTGCCCGCAGCCGCGAACATGGCGAAGCGTTACGTCGCAGGCACGCCGCTGCCCGCGTCTGCCCTGGCCGTGCTGCACCGCGCGGGCGCGCTGCTCAAACTGGCCGCGCAGTCCGCAGGCGGGACTCCGGCAGTTCCGGGCGATTCGGTGCTCGATGCGGACGATGTAGCCGTCGCGGTCAGCGTGATGACCGACATCCCGGTCTCCAAGCTGGGCGTGGACGAGCGGGCGCGCTATGCGCACATGGTCGACGCACTGCACCAGCGCATCATCGGGCAGGACGATGCCGTGCTGTCGGTGAGCCGGGCAGTCAAGATTGCGCGGGTGGGGCTGAAGGACCCGAAGCGGCCCATCGGCTCCTTCCTGTTCCTGGGGCCGACCGGTGTCGGCAAGACCGAGCTGGCTAAGGCGCTCGCCGAGTTCATGTTCGGCTCGGAAGACGCGATGGTCGTGCTCGACATGACCGAGTACCAGCAGGATCACACGGTCAACCGGCTGATCGGCGCGCCGCCCGGCTACGTGGGCTATGAGGGGGGCGGTCAGCTCACCGAGAAGGTGCGCCAGCGGCCGCACACGGTCGTGCTGTTCGACGAGGTGGAGAAGGCCCACCCGCGCGTGCTCGATGTGCTGTTGCAGATCATGGAGGAAGGCCGCCTGACTGATGCACAGGGCCGGACGACGAGCTTCAGCGAGACGGTCATCCTGATGACCAGCAACATGGGGTCCATCTACCTGGACAAGCCTGTGATGACGGACGAGATGCGCGAGCAGGTGATGGAGGTCGTGCGTTCCACCATGCGACCGGAGTTCCTCAACCGCATCGACGAGATCGTCATGTTCCTGCCGCTGACGCCGGACCAGTTGCGCAAGATTCTCCATCTGCTGCTCAAGACGGAGAAGAAGATGCTCGACGCGCAGGGGGTGACGCTGGAAATCAGCGAGCCGGCGGTGGACTGGATGCTGGCGCAGAACGATCACCCGGAGTGGGGCGCGCGGCCCCTGCGCCGGATCATCCAGAAGAACCTGCGCGAGCCACTGGCCGACTGGCTGCTCAACGAGGCGCCGGGCAAGGGCGCGCACGTTGCGGTGGATGTGGGGGAGACGGGCCTGACCTTCCATATGAGCGGGAACGGGGCGGGCGAAGCCCAGTAATCTGCCGACAAAACGGGGTTCTGTCAGAACCCCGTTTTGTTTATGTGACGTTTGTGCATTTATTGCGATGTAATAGTATAATACTAATGGATTTCGCCTGAGGAGTAATGACGATGGCTGACTACCTGGTGGTTTTCAGACTGCGGACAGACGGTCTCGCAGACCACGATGCGCTCCGGCGCTTGATCGAGGACGTCTACTTCCCTGCGATGCACGACGGCCCGACGCGGGCGGGCATGGTGATGGAGACGCTGCTGTTGGGCGGCGAGGCAGAGAATGAGGGCGGTGATTACTGGCTGCACGTCCGGTGGGATGGTATCGAGCCGAGGCTGAACTGGGTCTTGCCGAATGAGACGTCTGAGGCGGGTGCGCAGTTGGCCGCGCTGGGCGTCACACCCGAGCACATCGGCAGCCATCGCATCCTGGCCGCACGCCAGAGCGCCTTCTAGATGCAACCACGGAACAAACGGATCAAGCGGAACAGCCGAAGAGTCTGCATTTGAGAATGCGGACTCCTCGGCCTGTATCGGTGCTCAGATTTGCTCGAACAGATCCGGGAAGTCGGAGCCGATGCTGTCCACGCCCATGTGAGCCAACATGCGGATGGTCGGCAGGTCATTGGGATTCCACGCGCTGACCGCGATGCCCGCGGCATGCGCTTCCTCGATCATCGCGGGCGTAATATACGCCCAGTGCGGGTTGAGGGAGGCTGCGCCGGCCAGCCGCGCGGCGGACACCGGGTCCACGAGGCCGCCGACGTACAGGATGCCGGTGACGACCTGCGGCTCGATGAGCTTCGCCTCGCGCAGCACGAGGTGGTCGAAGCTGATGACGATGGCCTTGTCGAGCATGGCGAACTCGCGCAGCAGGTCGATGACCTTGCCCGCAATGCCCGGATAGTAGATGGGGCCGTTCTTGATCTCGATGGCGACCGGCACGCGGTCCACGGCCCAGGCGAGCAGCTCGCGCAGCGTCGGCACCTGCTCGCCCGCAAACTGAGGGTCGAACCACGAGCCCGCGTCGAGCTGCTTAAGCTCGGCCAGGGTCAGGTCCTTGATGAAGCCGTGGCCGTTCGTCGTGCGGTCCACCGTGTGATCGTGCATGACGATCAGCTCACCGTCCTTGCTCAGGTGGACGTCCGTCTCGACCGCCTGCACCCCGATCTCATAACCCCGGTTGAACGAGGCGAAGGTATTCTCCGGTGCGTGGCCCTTGGCCCCGCGGTGTCCCACGCGGCCGACCGGTGCGCCGGGCTGGCGCAACAATGCGTATGCCATGATGCCTCCATAGTTTCTTTGTTATGGTGTGGCGTGCCGCAGCTTCGCTGCGGCACGCCACACCATAACCCTGATCACTCATACTTCTCGACCTTGAACCGGTACAGGTCGACCGGCTCGTGCGGGTCCAGGCCTGCCTTCATGCGCGCGTAACGCACCTGGGTCGCGACGTCGTCGATGCCTTCGATGTCGGGCAGCAGCAGCCCGCGGCGCCAGCCATGCTGGACGATAACGCCGTACTGCCGGGGGTCCAGCTCGGCCTCGGATGAGATGCGCTCCGGCGGGTGAAGCACGCTGACGTCGATCACCAGGTCGGCCAGCTCGCCGGCCTTGACCGGCGGAAAGCGCGGGTCGCGCGTGGCCGCGGAGATGGCGTTGTTGATGACCTCCTGCGCCAGCGTGTCCTCGGTCGCTGTGATGGTGCCGATGCAGCCGCGCAGCTCGCCGGTGCTGCGGGTGTGCAGCGTCACGAACGCGCCGGCAGGCTCGCCGGTCACGGCTGCGGGCGCCTCTGTCGGGCGCAGGTGCCGCCCGTGGCGTACGTAGGCCTCGATCGCCGCACGGGCCAACTGGACCAGCGGGTGTTCCATCCTGACCTCCTCATCTGGCCGCTTTCAATCGCCAGGCGGCTGAGTTACTACTCGGCCAGCTCCCCGGTCAGTTCCGGGTCGGCCCACACGGCCCAGGCCCAGGAATGCTCGCCCAGGCCGTCGGTTGCCAGCGTCAGGCGGAGGACGTTGCCCGCCTGGAAGGGCAGCTTGACCTCAAAGGGCTGCCAGGTGCGCGGGTAGACGGCCCGGCTCCACACCTGCCAGCCGTCCACGCGCACTCGAAACGCGACCAGCCGGTCATCGCCCTGGCCGCCGTCGCGAATCCCGATGGCCGCGCGTAGCCGCAGGTCCTTGAGGCCCGCGGGCACCGGCACGTGATACTCGATCTGGGCCTCGCCGTTAACGGGCGGGTGCTGCCAGAGCGCGGGCCGGCGCTCGCCGCCGACTACAGCCTCGGCCAGCTTGACTTCCATGCCCTTGGACACCTTGGATGCGCGCACATCGGCCTGGGCGAAGTTTTCGAGGAAATTGTAACACCAGGGGCGACCTGCGTCGTGCTCGCCCGGCGCGAGGTGTTCGCTGCGCCAGCGTAGATAGGCTACGTACTCGCGCACGAGCGCCTGGTCGGCGGGTGTAAGTGCGGCAATGCTGTCCAGCAGGTCATGACTCGTTTCGGTCTGAGCGGTCATCATTCCCTCTCGCTTGTCAGCTTGGTGCCGTACGGCAGATTCTAGCACTCTCGACTGGTCTGCGCCAGCAGGGGAAGGGGCCTGGAGTCGAGGCTTGAGCCGGTCTGGGATTGCTTTAGCGTTCACTGCTTGACCGGCTGAAGCCTCGACTCCACAGCGTTGTGTACCAACAGAAAGGCGGAGGCACGACGCTGTGCCTCCGTCTGGTCAAACCGGCGCCCGTTGCAGAGCTTCGGGGCCGGGTTGGCCGCGCTTAGCCCAGCCGCTGCCGCAGCACGTCTTCGAGCGCGGGTTGGCCGATGACCTGGAGTTCGTAGCTCACGCGTTGGACCGGATGATAGATGGTCGCAACGCGCGTCAGGTCGATGGGCGTGGCCGAGATGACCAGGTCACACGGCACGCGGCGGATGGTCTCTTCGAGGTCCTTGATCTGCTGGCCGCCGTAGCCCATTGCGGGCAGCAGCGTGCCGATGTCGGGATATTTTTCGAACGTCTCGGTGATGGTGCCGACGGTGTAGGGCCGCGGGTCGATAATCTCCGCGGCGCCGAAGCGCCGGGCCGCGACGATGCCCGCGCCGTACTTCATCTCGCCGTGCGTCAGCGTGGGGCCGTCTTCGATGACCAGCACGCGCCGGCCGCGGATGGCCGCAGCATCGGGCAGGAAGATGGGCGACGCGGCCTCGATGACGACTGCGTCCGGGTTGACCTGCGCGGCGCTCTCGCGCACCGCGGTGACGTGGGCCAGGTCCGCGGTGTCCACCTTGTTGATGACGATGACATCGGCCATGCGGAAGTTTGCGGCGCCGGGCCAGTAGGTCAGCTCGTGGCCCGCGCGGTGCGGGTCTGCGACGACGATGTGCAGGTCGGGCTTGTAGAAGGGCAGGTCGTTGTTGCCGCCGTCCCACAGCACCACGTCGGCCTCCTGTTCGGCCTGGCGCAGGATGGCCTCATAATCCACGCCCGCGTAGACGATGACGCCCCGGTCGATGTGCGGCTCGTATTCCTCGCGCTCCTCGATGGTGCAGTCGTGCGCGTCCAGGTCGGCATAGGTTGCGAACCGCTGCACGCGCTGCGCGACGAGGTCGCCGTAGGGCATCGGGTGGCGCACGGCCACGACCTTCTTGCCCATCTGCTGCAGGGCATGGGCCACGTAGCGGGTCGTCTGCGACTTGCCGCTGCCGGTGCGCACCGCACACACCGCGACGACCGGCTTGCTGGACGGGAGCATGGTCTGCTGCGGCCCGATGAGCCGGAAGTCTGCGCCCGCGGCGATGACCGTAGCCGCTTTGGTCATGACATATTGGTTGTTGACATCCGAGTACGCGAAGATTACCTGGTCCACCCGCAAGCTGCGGATGAGGTGTACCAGCTCGCTCTCCGGGTGGATCGCAATCCCCTCCGGGTAGAGCCGCCCGGCCAGCTCTGCCGGGTAGCGCCGTCCCTCGATGTTGGGGATCTGGGTTGCCGTGAAGGCTACGACTTCGTAGTCCTCATTCTCACGGAACAGGGTGTTGAAGTTGTGAAAGTCACGCCCCGCGGCGCCCATAATCAGGATACGTTGCTTCGCCATTGATCGCTCCGTTAGCATCTATGCTGCGTTATCGGGTGGTTTAGGTGCTGCTATCGCTCGTCGCCATCGACGGTCGCGGCCGGTAGACTGCGCGTGCGAAGAGCACGCCCAGGAAATAGAGGCCGAGCAGCGGCACCATCACCAGCGCCATGTTGACCGGGTCGACCGTCGGGGTGATGGCCGCGGCGACGAATGCTACGCCCGCAATGGCATAGCGCCATTGCTTCATCATCGTCTTGGGTGAGACGAGGCCCAGCCGCGCGAGCATCGCCATCACCAGCGGCGTCTCGAAGGCGGCCCCGATCCACAGGAGGACGGCCAGGACGAAGGAGTAATAGGGCCGGATGTCCCAACTGGGCTGCGCAATCGAGCCGCCGGTGCCCAACAGGAAGGGCAGCATCACCGGCAGCAGGACGTAGTAGGCAAAGATAATCCCGCCGATGAAGAAGAGCAGCACCAGCGGTGCGCCGATGATTGCCACCATCTTGAACACCGCGATTTCCTGCGGGTTCTCCAGCGCGGGCCGGATGAACATCAGAACCTGGTAGAGCATCACCGGCAGGGCCAGCACCAGCGCAGCGCTGAAGATGATTTCCATGCGCACCCAGATCATGTCGGTGGGGCGCAGGAAGATGAAGAGCGCGTTGCCGGCGGGCGCCTGCAGGAAGCGCAGGATGGCGTCCACAAAGAAGGCTGTGGCAATCGCGCCGAGCAGCATGGTCCCCATGACCACGAAGATGCGCTTGCGCAGCTCCAACAGGTGCTCGACCGCGCCGTACATGATCTGCACCAGGTCGTACAGCGGGCTTTCGCTGGCCGCCCACATGCCGCGCGCGGCATCGAGGGTCAACGGCTCTTGCTCGGCCTGGGAGCGCCGGAAGTTGGTGAGCATCAGCCAGAGCTGTTCGATGCCGCGCGGCAGCTTGCTGGGGCCGAGCAGGGCGATGGCGATGATGATGAGAATGACGAAGCCAAAAACGCCGGTAAACGACATGGGTCAGGCCTCCGCGCCTGGGGCCGGCTGCTGCGGCTCGGTAGGGGGTGTGACGTCCGTTGCCGCGGGTGTTTCAGCCGCGGCGGCAGGCTCCGCGCTCGCGCTGGGCGAGCCGGGCGGCAGGATCCGGTTTTCCGGCTCTGCAGCGGGCGCTTCGGTGGCTGCCGGCACAGGAGATGGCGTGCTTTCTGCCGGTGCAGCGCTTGCGGCTGTGGCCGCTGCCGCAGCCGCCGGATCTTCGCCTGTCTCGGCGGCCTTGAGCTCGCGCACGACCGACTGGCGCAGGGCCTGGCCGGGGTTGCGGAAAGCCTGGGCCGCGGTTGCGACATCCTTGAGCGATGTGCCGGCCTCCTGGAAGGGTTCAGTGATTTCCTTGGCCGGGGCCTCGATGGCGGCGCGCGCCTGGTCGATCTCGCGCGAGAACTCGCGCGTTGCGCGGCGCATGTCCTTCATCGCGCGGCCCAGCTTCGAGCCAATCTGCGGCAGGCGATCCGGCCCGAACACCGCCAGCGCGACGATCAGGATGACGATCAGTTCAAGCGGCCCAATTCCGAGGATGTCCACATCTCATTCCTTGTCAGGCGCGCCGGCCTGCGCAGCATCGGGCGTGGCATGCAACTCGATGCGCTCACCCCCGCCCACGGCTGCGCCGAGCACGCCGTTGACGAAGCGCGAGCTGTTGTCGCTGCCGAACAGCTTGGCGAGGTCGACGGCTTCGTTGATGGCAACTTTGGGCGGCGTGCCGGTGGCCCCGCTGAGTTCGTAGATGGCGATGCGCAGGATGTTGCGGTCGATGACGGCGATCTGCTGCACCGGCCACGCCGGAGCATATTTGTGGATGAGCGCGTCCAGCCCTTCCCGGTGGCGCACGATGCCGCTGACCAACTGGCGCGCGAAGGCTGCGCCCTCCGGCGGCAGCGGATCGTCCGTCAGCCGGTGAGCCAGCGCGTCACCGGCCTGATGGTTTGTCGTATCGAGTTCGTAAAGGACCTGGAGGGCGGAGATGCGTCCCTGCCGTCGAATCTGCACGAAAGAACCCTGCCTTTGTATTTCAGGAAGCGTTGGCGCTATTGGCGACGGGCATGACCACGTCATCAATATAGACGTCGACCGTCGCGACCGGCATCCCAACCATCTCTTCGAGGGCGCGGGTGATCTCGGTCTGGAGCGTCGAGCCCAACTTGAGCATGTTGCTGTCGTTGTCGGCTACGACGTGGACTTCCACCTGCACGCCTTCCTCGCCTACCATGACGGCGATGCCATCCTCGACCGCCGCGCCGGCGCGCAGGCTGCGCATGCGCGGGGGAATCGGCGCCAGTCGGCGCACCCCGTGCTGATCCAGGGTCGTCTGTTTGACGATGGTCGTCAGCACCAGCGGTGCAATCGTGACCTTGCCCTGTACTTCGTCCATTCTATCACCTCTTCAACCAGGTTACTGCATCACCAGCCCGCCGTCCACGCTGAGCACCTGGCCGGTGATGAAGGCCGCCCGGTCGCTGGCGAGAAACGCCACGGCGTAGGCAATCTCTTCCGGCTGGGCGAACCGGCCCAGCGGCGTCATGCTGATGGCCGCCTGCCGCTGCTCTTCGGTCAGCACGTTGGTCAGCGCGGTCGGCACGAAGCCGGGCGCGACGGCGTTGACGGTGATGCCGCGCGGGCCGATTTCTTTCGCCAGCGACTTCGTGAAGCCGATCAGCCCGGCCTTCGAGGCGGCGTAATTGGTCTGGCCTGCCTGGCCGGCCATTGCGACGACCGACGTGATGTTGATGATGCGGCCATAGCGCTGCTTGAACATGGTGCGCAGCACGGCCTTGCTGCAATTGTACGCGCTTTTGAGGTTCGCCGCCAATACGGTATCCCAGTCATCTTCGCTCATCAGCATGAGCAGCATGTCACGGGTGGTGCCCGCGTTGTTGACGAGGATATCGACCCGGCCAAAGCGGTCCACCGTCGCTTTGATGAGCGCCTGCGCATCGGCCAGGCGGCTGACGTCGGCCTGCACCGCGACCGCCTGGCTGCCGCGCTCGGTCAGGCCGGCGACGACGGCCGCGGCCTGCGCCGCGCTGGCGCGGTGGTTGACGACGACGTGCGCGCCCTGGCTCGCCAGTTCCGCCGCAATCGCGGCGCCGATGCCCCGTGAGGCCCCGGTGACAATGGCAACCTTGTCCTGTAGCATAGCGTGGTGTGCTCCTCAGGCTCGTAGTGGGCGCTTTAGCGCCGCTACGTGTTTTGGCGCTGATGCGCCTACTGCAAACGGCTACAGCGCCGCAAGATCCTCCGGCGTGCGCACGTTGGCCGTGGTCGCATCGGGCAGGATGCGCTTCATCAGGCCGGTCAGCACGTCGCCGGGGCCGACCTCCACGAAGCGCGTGACGCCCAGCGCGGCCATCGCCTGGATGGAGGCGGTCCAGCGCACCGATGCCGTCAGTTGGCCGACCAGTTCTTCCCGGATGGCCGCGACGGTTTGGAGGGGCCGGGCCTGGATGTTGCCGATGATGGGCACGGCCGGCTCACGGAACGGGGTCGCGGCGACGGCTTCGGCAAAGGCGGCTGCTGCGGGCGCCATGAGCGCGGAATGGGCGGCAATGCTGACGGCAAGGGGCCGGGGTCGCGCACCGGCCGCGCGGGCCAGCTCGACCGCCGCGGCGACGCCTGCGGGTCCGCCCGAAATGACGACCTGGCCGGGCGCGTTGTAGTTGGCAACCTGGACGCTGTCGCCGCTCTCGCGGCTGGCTTGTTCGCACAGCGCGGCAACCTGCTCGTCATCCAGCTTGAGGATCGCGGCCATGCCGCCGGGATGCGCGCGGCCGGCCGCGGCCATGAGCTCCCCACGCGTGCGGGTCAGCCGAACCGCGTCTGCAAAGGCGAGCGCGCCCGCGGCGACCAATGCGCTGTACTCACCCAGGCTGTGACCCGCGACGCAGCAGGGCGCGGGCAGGCCGGGCCGGGCGGCGTGCAGGGCGCGCCAGGCGGCGATGCTGGTGGTCAGGATGGCAGGCTGCGCGTTGATGGTCTCGGTCAGCGTCTCTGCCGGACCCTCGAAGCATAATTCGGACAGCGGGAACCCGAGGATGGCGTCCGCTTCGGCGTAGGTCTCGCGCGCGACGGGATAGGCGTCCGCCAGGGCACGGCCCATGCCGGCGACCTGGGACCCCTGGCCGGGGAAGAGGTAGGCAATGTCACAGCTCATGGGTCTGATAGGGCCTACTTTCGATGGAGTGTGTTAATTCAGACAAGAGAGGGGACATGGGTCAGACCCAGGTCCCCCCTGCTGCCGGTACGATGGCTGGTGTGTGCTGCCGGTGGCTTGGCTGGCCCCCATGCGGGGCCGGCGCGCCACGGGACGTCAGGAGCTCTTCTTTTCCGACTCCACTTCGAAGACGGTCTCGCCCTTGTAGGTGCCGCAATCCGGGCAGGCATGATGCGGGAGCCGCATCGCGCCGCACTGCGGGCAGCGCACGACGTGGGTGGCGGGCAGGGCATCGTGGGCGCGGCGGCGGTCGCGGCGGCCCTTAGAAAGCTTACGTTTTGGCTGAGGTGGCACTGGTTATACTCCTTATGCGTTCTGATCGTCTGCACGATCGTTTTCACGTTGTTTGAGAAGGTCCGTCAGCGGGCCCCATCGGGGATCCGGTTCCGGCTCGCAGCCACACGGCCCTTCGTTCAGGTTTTGGCCGCAGGTGGGACACAGCCCGCGGCAGGTCTCGCGGCACACTGCGTTCAGCGGTGCGGCCAGCAGCGCATTCTGGCGGACCACTTCGGTCAGGTCCAGAATGTGATGCTCGTCAATCCACAGCGCCTGGTCTTCCTCTTCCGGTGCAATGGTGCGGCCCGTCAGGAGGTCGATGGTCGGGAGAAACAACTCCTCGATTTCGAACGCCAGCGGCACCGTGACCGGCTCCAGGCAGCGCGCGCAGGCCAGGGTCGCTTTGCCGGCGAGCTGTCCCTGGACCAGGATGCCGGCGTTGGTGTTCATCAAGCGCACCGGACCGCGCAGCTCATGGCTGCGGTCACCGCCGCTCAGTTCCGGCGCGAGTTCGTGCAGGTTGACAGCTATCTCAGCCTTGCGCGATGACCCGACGGCATCCCTGAGCAGTTGTGCGACATTGAAGCGCAAATCGTTCATTACAGCCTGTTCCATCCAACAGGGCGCAGCATCAGCCGTCCGGGTACGAGCCTGCACACGGCGCGTGAAGCCCGGCGACCAAGCGCCAAGCGACTATTATAGGTGAGAGGGGGTGCAATGTCAAGAAGTGCGCGCGGCGCTGTCGCGGTCCGGGCCGGGCTCGCCGGCCTGGCTCAGCGCGCGCTGGCCGGCCTGCACTTCCCGCAGCACCCGCACCAGGCGGGCTTCCAGCGCGGCGAACTGGTTGATGACGTACTGGTCGGCTTCGGCCCGGAGGCTGTCCGCAGCTTTTTCCGCTTCCTGCTGAATCTCGCGGGCGCGCTGGCGGGCCGTCTGGATGATGCTTTGCTCGTCCAGGCGGGCGTTGGACTGGGCCTGGGCTTCCTCGACGATGTGCCGCGCCTGGGCACGCGCCTCCGCGAGGATGCGGTCGCGCTCGCCGGAGATGCGCTGGCCGACGCGGAGTTCGTCGGGCATGGCCGCGCGCATGTTCTTGATGATCTGGCGCAGCGCACCCTCATCCATCAGGAGCTTGCCGCCGAGGGGCATCTTGTTGGCTGTCTGTACGAGTTCCTCGAGCTCATCTATCAGTGCTTGCATGTTCAAATCACCCCTATCGTCAGTCGCGCGAGGTCCGGATGGGCACGGAGGCGGTCGCATCCGGATGAAGGCCCGCAAAGCGTGCGTGCAGCGCAGCCCGAATGGGCGGTGGCGCCAGGTGTTGCACATCGCCGCCCAGCAGTGCCACTTCCTTGAGAATGGACGAGCTGAGGTAGGCGTATTCCAGGCTGGTCATCAGGCAGATGACTTCGAGCCCGGGGTCGAGCTTCTTGTTGGTCAGCGCCATCTGGAACTCGAACTCGAAGTCCGAGATAGCCCGCAGCCCGCGCACCAGGACGGAAGCGCCGATCTCACGTGCAAAGGTGACGGTCAAGCCATGATAGGGCATGACCCGCACGTTGGGCAAATGGGCGAGGCACTCGTGCGCCAGGGCGATGCGCTGCGCGGTTTCGAACGTCAGCGTCTTGGGCGGGCTGTCGTAGATGCCGATGACCAGCTCATCGAACAGGCCGGCGGCCCGTGTCGCAATGTCGATGTGCCCGTTATGGATCGGGTCAAAGGTGCCGGGATACAGCGCTCGCATTAGTATTGCTCCACATGCTGTGGCACGGTCGGAGATCGGCCACAGCCTACCTTGTGTAGTGGCACGGTTGTGTTCTCAACTGACGTCGCCCGCGCCGCGCCAGAACGCGGCCACCTGGGCCGCCAGGTCGCGGTGCTGCGGCAGGGACAGGTCCGGGTCGGCTGCAAACATCGCCTGCGCCGCCACACGGGCCAGCTCGAGCGTCCGCATGTCGCTCAACTGCGCGGTGCGCAGCGGCGGCAGGCCGCTCTGCCGCGTGCCAAAGAAGTCGCCCGGCCCGCGCAGGTCCAGGTCGATCTGGGCCAGGGCAAAGCCGTCGTTGTTGGTCTCCAGAGCCTGGAGACGGCGCACGCCGTCCCCCTGTTCCACATCCGAGATGAGGATGCAGTAGGAGGCGTGCGGGCCGCGGCCCACGCGGCCGCGGAACTGGTGCAGTTGGGCCAGGCCGAAACGCTCCGCGCCCTCGATGAGGATGACGGTGGCGTTGGGCACGTCGATGCCGACCTCGACCACGGAGGTCGCGACGAGCACATCCAGCTCGCCCGCGCTGAACGCGCGCATCACCGCGTCCTTTTCCTCGCCCTTCAGCCGCCCGTGGAGCAGCCCGACGCGCAGCTCGGAGAAGACGGTCTGCTGCAGCCGGGCGTGTTCATCGACCGCGGCCTTGGCATCGGTGGTTTCCGATTCCTCGACGAGCGGGTAGACGATGAACGCCTGCCGGCCGGTCTGCGCCTGGCGGCGGATGAAGTCGTAGGCGCGCTCGCGCTGCGCGGTCGTCAGCCACTTGGTCTTGATGGGCGTGCGCCCCGCGGGCATCTCGTCGATGACGGAGATGTCCAGGTCGCCGTAGATGGTGAGGGCCAGCGAGCGGGGGATGGGCGTCGCGCTCATGACGAGCATGTGCGGCTGGTGGCCCAGCGACTGGGACCCCTTTTGCCGCAGCGCGGCGCGCTGCTCCACGCCGAAGCGGTGCTGTTCATCCACCACGGCCACTGCGAGGTCGCGGAACTCGACGCCTTCCTGCACGAGCGCGTGCGTGCCGACCGCGATGTCCGCGTCGCCCGCGGCCAGCGCAGCCAGCGCCTCCGTGCGTTCGGCCGCGCGCAGGCTGCCCGTCAGCGTGACGACCCGGATGGGCCGGCCGAGCGTGGGGTGGATCAGCCCCTCGAACATGCGGCCAAAGGAGCGCGCGTGCTGCTCCGCGAGGATTTCGGTCGGGGCCATGATCGCGCCCTGTGCGCCGTTGGCGACTGCGGCCCACAGCGCGGCCGCGGCGACCGCGGTTTTGCCTGAGCCGACGTCGCCCTGCAGCATCCGGCTCATGGGCCGCGTCTGGGCGAGGTCTGCCAGGATGCCATCCAGTGCGCGGCGCTGCGCCGCGGTCAGGCTGAAGGGCAGGGACGTGAGGAAGGGGGCCAGCAGCGCCTCGTCCGTCTGGAGTGCGCGGCCCGCCTGACCCTGGAACCGCTGCCGCGCGGCCAGGACGCCGAGCTGGAGGATGAAGAACTCGTCGAAGCTCAGGCGTTGGTGCGCGGCCGCGAGCTGCGCCTGGCTGTCAGGGAAGTGAATCTGGGTCAGCGCCTGCGCGAGCGGCAGCAGGCCCGCCGCGCGGCGCACTTCGTCGGGCAGGAAGTCGACTGTCTCTTCGGCCCAGGTGTTGATGGCGCTGCGCATCAGCTTGAGCAGCCAGTTGTTTGACAGGCCCTCGGTCAGCGGGTAGATGGGCACGAGGCGGCCCGTGTTGAGCTGGTTGCGGTCGAGCGGTTCGAAGTTGGGGTGGCGCATGGTCATCACCCCGCGGTAGCTGTCCACCTTGCCGCTGAACGCATACGCGTAACCCGTGTGGAGCTGCTTCTCGATGAACGGGTTGAACCACGTCATCTGCATTTCGCCGGTCCCGTCGCCCACGACGGCGGTGACCATCTTGCGGTCATCCCCGATGGGCCGGCTCTTGATGCTCCAGACCGTGCCGATGACGGTGACTTCTTCGCCCCACTTCAGCCGGTTGATGGTTTGCAGCTTGCTGTAGTCGTCATAACGATGGGGCAGCAGATAGAGCAGGTCGCGCACGGTCTCGACGCCCAGCTTGGCCAGCTTCTGCGCAAAGCTGGGGCCGACGCCGGGCAGGCGCGTGACGGGGGCATCCAGGCCCAGGCCCGGTGCGGCAGCCGGGGCACGCGCTGGTTCGCGGCGCCGCGGCTCGGTGTCGCGCAGGGGCAGGCTGACCGGCGGCACGGCGGCGGGCGGCTGTATGTCGCTGGGCACGCGGGCGGGCTCAGCCCGCGGCGCAGGGGATGCGGGCTTGCTGAGGGAGGGCACGAACGGCTCGCCCGGACGGGGCGCCGCGCTGGCGCTCTCCGCAGGGGGTGCAGGCGGGCCGCCGGGCTCGGCGCGTTCAGCCGGCGGGCGGGTGTCCGCGATGGGCGCAGGCTCAGGCGTGCCGGTCGCGCCGCTCGTGATCTCGTGCGCGCGGCGGATGACCTGCTCCAGGATGCGCTCGCGCGCGGCGGGGTCATCAATTGCCGGGTAGCCGAGCAGCAGGGCAATAATCTGGTTGATGGCCGTGGAGTCGCCCGCTTCGGCGCGGGCATCCGACTCCCACCGGCTGACGAACTTGTCCAGTCCGCCAATGACCGCTTTGTTGCGATAGCCCTGCTTCTTCTCCAGGGCCAGGATTTTTAACAGACGAGAAATCGCGCTATCCATCTATCCCTCACCGTCACCGCGCGCCTTCGTACACCATGACACCCAGCGCCCGCGGGCCAATATGGACGGCCAGCGACGGTGAATAGCCGATCACGGGGAACTCGCGGCGCGGGAAGGTCAGCTCCAGGCGTTCGAGCAGTTGCGCCGCTTCCGCCTCAAACCCGTGTTGCACCAGGTACAGTTGGTCAATGCGGGAGAATTCGATGATAAAGTCGTGGAGCTTGTCCACTGCACGGCTGTAGTTGCGCACCTTTTCGATAGGCACGAAGTCGCCGTCTTCCATCATCGCCAGGGGCTTCAGGTCGAGCATGGTGCCGAGCACCGTCTGCGCGGAGCCGAGCCGCCCCCACGCTTCGAGGTATTCCAGGCTGTCGGAGAAGAACAGCGCATACATATGCGGAATCATGCCGCGCACGATCTTGACGACCTCAACCTGCGATGCGCCGGCCGCGGCCGCCTTCGCCGCGGCCTCCACGATGAGGCCCAGGCCGATGGACGTAGTCAGCGTGTCCAGCACGATGATGCGCTGGCGGCCCATGAAGCCGGTCGAGGCGCGGCGCACGATTTCGCCGGTGTCGTGGAGCGCGCTGGAGCCGTGGATGCAGACCACGCTGTCTGTCACCTGGCCCAGCCGGGTGAAGAGGGCCTGCGCCTGGCTGAGCGCGGGCGCGTCGACCGTGACGCTCTTGGGGTCCTGCGCCATGCGGCGCAGCAGCGTCTCGTCGGTTTGATTCACCCGTTCCGGGTAGACCTGGGAGCCGGCCCGCACTATCAGCGGGATGACTTCGATGCCGTACTCGGCAATCAGGGCCGCGTCTGGCAGATAGGCGCTGCTGTCCGTAACAATCTTGACCTGTGCCACGATTACTCCGCCGAAATGATGTAATGATAGAACGGCTGTCCGCCTGCAACGACCTCGATTTCCTGGTCCGGATATCGGTCACGCAGGACTTCCTGTAACGCCAGCGCATCGCCCTCGGTCACGGGCGCGCCGTAGTAGAGCGTGATAACCTCCAGGTCGGCCGCGTGCATTTGTTCGAGCAGGGTCGCGGCAACGCTGGCGGCATCGGGGCCGGTGGTGGTCAGCGTATCGTTCAGCAGGCCGATGACGTCTCCCGCATGCACCTGGATGCCGTCGAAGGCGGCGTCCTGCACGGCCACCGTCACCTCGCCGGTCTCGACGCTCTTGAGCGCGGCCTGCATGGCGCGCACGTTGGTGTCGAGGCTGGCGTGCGGGTTGAGCGACAGGAGCGCGCTGATGCCCTGGGGCACGCTCTTGCTGGGCACGACGACGGCATTCTTGCCCTCCTGGGCCGCGAGCGCCTGGGCCTGCCCGGCGGCCATCACGATGTTGCCGTTGTTCGGCAGGATGATGATCTCCGCCACCGGCAGCTTGCGTACGCCTTCCAGCAGGTCTTGCGTGCTCGGATTCATCGTCTGTCCGCCGGAGATGACCACGTGCGCGCCCATGCTGCGGAAGACCTGAGACAGCCCGTCGCCGGGCGCGACGACAACGATCCCCGGACCTTCGATGGGGCCGGTGAAGGTTTCCTCCGCTGCGACAGCCGGTGACGGCTCAACCTGAAGGGTGTCCAGGGCTGTCTCGAAGCGCGGGGGCAGCGGGTCATAGCCCGCGGGCATCTCCGGAATGGACATGTCGTCCATGTTCTCGACCACGACGTCGGTCACGAAGCCGAGGCTGACTGCGTACGTGAGTGCGATGCCGGGGTCGGGCACATGGACGTGGACCTTGACGAGTTGCTCGTCCCCTTCGACGAGGGGGCAATCGCCCATGGCGGTGATGTGCTCGCGAATTGCGGCGACATCGAGCGGGCCTTTGCCCTCGACGAGGAACTGCACGTCGAACCCGTAGACCAGCTTGGGCAGCTCGCGCTGGCCCTTCGCCGGCCGTGGGGCCGCGGCTGCCCCGATACGCGCTCCCTCTGCACCGGCAGCCTCTGCGGCAGCCTGGGGGGCCTCCGCCATTTCGCCCAGCAGCCCGCGCTGGATGCCTTCCAGGATGAAGAACAGGCCCTTGCCGCCGCTGTCCACCTTGCCCGCCTGGGCGAGCACGGGCAGCAGTTTGGGCGTGTTGGCGACGGCTTCATCGGCGGCGCGCACCGTGCGCGCCAGGACGAAGCGCAGGTCGTCCTCCAGTTGCGCAGCGCTTTCCGCCGCGGCCGCGGCCTCGCGCACGACCGTCAGGATGGTGCCTTCGACAGGGCGGTTGACGCCGCGATAGGCGATGCGGCTGCCCTCGGCCAGCGCTTCCGCAAAGGTGCGGCCGCTGAGCGAGGTCTGGTCATCCAGGCTGCGCGAGATGCCGCGCAGGATCTGCGAGAGGATGACGCCGGAGTTGCCGCGCGCGCCCATCAGGGCACCATGCGCCGCGGCCTTCGCGACCGTGCCGACCGCGCGCACCTGTTCATCGGTGATTTCGCGGCACGCTGACTTCATCGTCAGGAGCATGTTCGTGCCGGTGTCGCCATCCGGCACGGGGAACACATTCAGTGCGTTGACAATCTCGTGGTGGCGCTCCAGCCAGGTCAGGCCGGCATTCAGCAGGTCGCGCCAGCGTACCCCGTCAATCGTCAGGATGGGTTCCGCGGCCTGTGCCGGGCCAGGGTGGGCTGTCTCCCGTGGAGGCTGATTGCTCGCCCCGGGGATGTCTGTTGCCGTCAACGTACTACTCCTCGGCTGAAAGTATAGTAACTATGCATTATCGCTCAACATGCGCAAGCCCTGGACATGCACGTTCACTTCGGCCACCGGGATGCCGAGGGCCTGCTCCAGGGCATACTTGACGCCGTGCTTGACCCCGTGCGCCACTTCGGAGATGCGCGTGCCATACTGCACGACGACATACAGGTCCACGACGATTTGCCCGTCGCGCACCTGTACATCGACGCCGCGGCCCCAGCGTTCCGGCTGGAAGCGATCGGCGATTCCGTCGAGCAGGTTCTTGCTGGCCATGCCGACCACCCCATAACAGCGTAACACGGCATCGCCCGCAATGGTCGCGATGGCCTGGGGGGAAATCTCGATTCGACCTTGCTTCCTGTCGTCCGTCATGCCGTCTCCTTTCTGCCCGCCTGCGAAAAGAGGCGCGTCCTTGGGTAACCATGTGGAGGGATGTGGAGCGCCGCATCCTCAGATGCGGGGCGCCCGTCCGCATTTGAGAATGCGGACTCCTCCTGGCAAACCGCTGCCGGTGCAAAAACACAGAGCAGCGCTTTTGCAATCAGCGCAGCCATGTGGTATGATAGACGTTACTGTGGCCGGGCCCCCGTGTGGCTCGGTCATAACTTGTCTGACTCAGAGCATTCACGAGGGAGATCGTCCGATGGCTAAGTGTGAAGTCTGCGGCAAGGGGCCACAGTTTGGACACAACGTCAGCCACTCCATGCGCCATACCAAGCGCCGCTGGAATCCAAATGTGCAGCGCATGCGTCTGTCGGTGAACGGCCGGGAGCAGCGCGTGTACGTCTGTGCCAAGTGCATCAAGACGATGCAGAAGGCTGACTGATTCGCTCCTACGCACCGAGCATGCGGCCGGCGTTTCAACCTTGGGTTCGCTCTGCGAACCACGTTGACCCACGCCGGCTGTTTGCTTTTAATGAGCCTTGTGTGTCAGACGGCGGCCGCGCGCAGCGCGGCGATCCCCTCTTTGACGCCGTCCGGGTGGCCGAAGATGGCCGTGCCTGCCACGAATACATTCGCGCCCGCTGCGGCGACCTCCGCGATCGTGGTGCGATCGATGCCGCCGTCCACCTCGATATCGATCTCGCGGCCCGTGTCGCGAATCATGGCCGCGAGCCGGGCAATCTTGGCCGTCATGGTGGGAATGTACCGCTGGCCGCCGAAGCCCGGATTGACCGTCATCACCAACACCTGGCTCACGTAGGGCAGGATCTCGCGCAGCGTCTCCAGGCTGGTGGCGGGATTGAGCGTGACGCCGGGGCGCACGCCCAGCTCGCGAATCTGCTGGACGGTGCGGTGCAGGTGGGGGCAGGTCTCGACGTGGACCGTCAGGATGCCCGCGCCGGCGCGCGCAAAGTCCGCCAGATAACGCTCGGGGGCCTCGATCATCAGGTGTACGTCCAGCGGCAGCCGGGTCACTTTGCGGAGCGCTGCGACGACCGGCGGCCCAATGGTGATGTTGGGGACGAAGTGCCCGTCCATGACGTCAACGTGGATGTAATCGGCCCCCCCGGTCTCGGCAGCCCGCACGGCTGTGCCCAGGCTCGCGAAATCGGCGGCCAGGATGGACGGTGCAATCTTAAGCAACGGAACCTCCCCTCAGTCCGCAACAGGCAAGCTCACACAATGAAGCCGAACTCCCACGGTCCGGCTCAACGTGCGCTCTATGATACACCGGAACGGGCAAAACGCCAAAGGATGAAGCAGGAAGTCCTGGGCGGCCTGCAACCTTTCCCACTCGATGTGCGTATAGCAGGATAAGAACACAACCGGCGCAGCCGCGTCCGGCACGTCAGGATGGCAAATCCAGGGAGGAACGCATGTCTGAGGAACCGAAGGTCGATCGCAACATTGCCGACGAGTTGGGCAAGCTGGGCCAGCAGGTTGCGAACGCAGCCAAGGCCGTGTGGGAGAGCGAGGAACGCCGCAAGTTGCAGGCCGAGCTCACGCGCGGGGTCGAGAAGTTCAGCCAGGAGCTGAGCACGACGCTGGACAAAGCCGCAGAGAGCGAAGAAGCGAAGGCGCTGCGCGTCAAGGCCGAGAAGGTGGTCGAGGAAGTGCGCGACGCGGATGTGATCGAGGAGATCCGCAAGGGCATCCTTTCCGGCCTCGAGGTGCTGAACCGCGAACTGGGCAAGCTGGTCGAGAAGCTCGACGTCACGCCCGATGCGCCGTCAACGATCGAGCACGCCGGGGAGCAGGTGGCGGAGGCCGCCGCGCACGTCACCGAGACCGTCGCTGAGACCGTCGCGGATGTCACCGAGGCCGCTGCGGATGCGGTCGAGGATGTCGTCGAGCCGAAGACCGAATAACTCCGGCCCACCCGGCAGGGTTTCCGGGCTTGCAGGGTCAGGCGCCTGATCCTGCAAGCCCGTTTGCGCGTCCGCGGCCGGCCCCGCTGCGGGCAGGCGTGCCTCTGAGAGGCGTGCCTCTGAGAGGCCCTCATACTGCGTGCTGAAGAAGTTCCACGATCCGCGCGCCAGCGTCTGCATGGTCGGGTTGGAGTAGTGCCACTCCAGCCAGGTGGGCCGGTACAGGAACACGGCCAGGACGTACGGCCCTGCGGGGCTCCAGATGGCCGCCACATCCCCGTGCGTGTCCGGCACGTACCCGTGCTTGTGCACCGCCTTCGTCCCCGGCGGCAGCCCGCCCACCAACAGCTCCGTCATCTCATTTAAGGCCATGAAATCGAGCGCCTGCCGGCACTCGGCCTGGGTGATAGCGTCGCCGTATGCGGCAATCAGCGTGCCCCCGCCCTCGCTGCACGCGACGAGCATTTGCAGCGCGGAGCCGATGTCGCGCGGGGTCGTCTGCATGTAGGGGTCGGGCTGCGTGTTGATGTCGGTGCGGCTGTTGGCCTCCGTGACGATATGCGGCGCGACGGCCAACTGGCGGTCGTAGGGCGTCGCCATGAAGGTGTTCGGCATGCCCAGCGCCTTGAACGACTCGTTCATCACCCGCACGCCTGCGTTCCAGTCATCGTCGCCGATGATGCCGAGCATCAGGTTGGCCGTGAAGTTGCCGCTGTGCATCATCGTCTCGGTCATGATCTTGGTCGTCTCGATGCCCGGCGGCGCATTCAGCTTGCGGTAGAGCTGCGTCAGGATGGGAATCTTGAGGGTGCTGGTGCCCGCGTACGCAACATCCGCGTTGATGGCGATCTCTTCGCCCGTCGGCAGAAAGTGGAGATAGACGCTGCCGATGCCGGGGAACTCTTCCAGAATCTCTTCGAGCAGCCCGCCGAGCGCCTTGACATCCATCGGCGGGGCGGGGGATTCCGCGATGGGCAGGTAGACTGTCCGGTCGGCGGGGTTCGCCAGCGCCGCGACGATGAGGTCGCGCGCCGCGGCCCGGTCCAGCGCGGTGCCGGGCTTGCCGGGGGCCAGCGTCAGGGACTCCAGCAGCGGCTCCGGCATGCCGGGCGGCCGGTCGTGCTCCGCAGCCACCTCGTCCAGCCATGCGTCCAGCGCGGCCTCGTCCAGTGTGTAGCGCAGCGCGACGTTGTCCGTCCGGATGGGCCGCTCCAGGGAGAGCTCGACGAGATAGCGCAGCAGCCGGTCCCCGGTGTCGTAGGTCGCGGCCTCGGCCAGCATGCCGTACACGTCCACCCGGAAGCCGACGCGCACCGGCCGCAGGAGCACGCGCTTGTCGCCGTACCAGGCTGCGACCGGCTCATCCAGCCCGCGCTGCAAGGCCGCCGCGACCTCGGCCTGCGTCGCGCCGTTGACCTCCAGCCCGCCGAAGCGCACCCACGCGGGGACGACCCCGGCGCTCTGCCGGTAGCGCAGATAAGGCATGGCAAGCAGCGCGGCCGCGATGACCGCGAGGACGAGCAGGATGAGGAGGAGCTTGCGCATGGTCAGCCCGCCGCCGATCACTCCCACTCGATGGTCGCGGGCGGCTTGGAGCTCACATCGTAAACGACCCGGTTGACGCCGGACACTTCGTTGACGATCCGGTTGCTGATGCGGGCGAGCAGCTCGTACGGCAGCCGCGCCCAGTCGGCGGTCATGAAGTCGTCCGTCGTCACGGCGCGCAGCGCGATGGTGTCGGCATAGGTGCGGCCGTCGCCCATGACGCCGACCGACCGGACCGGCAGCAGCACGGCAAACGCCTGCGAGACCGCGCGATACAGCCCCGCGCCGCGCAGTTCTTCGAGGAAGATGGCGTCTGCCGCGCGCAGCGTCTCCAGCCGCTCCCAGCTCACCTCGCCGACGATGCGGATGGCAAGGCCGGGACCGGGGAAGGGATGGCGCCAGACGATCTCCTCGGGCAGGCCAAGCGCCTGGCCGACCAGACGCACCTCGTCCTTGAACAGGCTGCGCAGCGGCTCGATGAGCCGGAATTGCATGTCCTCGGGCAGGCCGCCGACGTTGTGGTGCGTCTTGATGGTGCGTGCAGTGCCCTGTTCCGTGCGGCTGGCCGACTCGATGACATCCGGGTAGAGCGTGCCCTGCGCGAGGAAGAGGGCGGCGGCGGCGCCGCCGTCGGCAGGGCCGGCGCTCGCGGCCACAGCCTGCTCTTCCGCGGCCTCGAACGTGCGCACGAAGCGCGCGCCGATGCGCTTGCGCTTGAGCTCCGGGTCGGTCACGTCGGCGAGGTCCGACAGGAATTCCTCCGCCGCGTTGACGGCCAGCAGCCGCATCCCCTGGTGATGCTGGAACGTCTCGACGACCTGCGCGGCCTCGCCCTGGCGCAGCAGCCCGTGGTCCACGAAGACGCACGTCAGCCGGTCGCCCACTGCGCGATGGACCAGCGTGGCGGCGACGGCGGAATCCACGCCGCCGCTCAGCCCGCAGATGACGCTGCCGTCCGCGACTTCGTGCTGGATGGCCGCGACGGTCTCCTGGATGAAGTTCGCGGGCGTCCAGTCGGGCCGGCAGCCGCAGATGTCCAGCACAAAGTTGCCGAGCAGCTCCTTGCCCTGGGGCGTGTGCTGCACCTCCGGGTGGAACTGGACGCCGTAGATGCCCCGGCTGACATCGCCCATCGCGGCGACGGAGGATGTGGTGACGGCCAGCGGCGCGAACGTCGGCGGCAGGTCCACGACGTGGTCGCCGTGGCTCATCCAGACGGCCAGCTCGCCGGGCAACCCCTGAAAAAGGGGCGCGGTTTCATCCACTACGGTCAGCGTCGCGTGGCCGTACTCGCGGCGCGCGGCGGGGTCCACCCGGCCGCCCAGGTTGAGGGCCAGGAGCTGCATCCCGTAGCAGATGCCGAGGACCGGCACGCCGGCGGCCAGCACGGACTCCGGCAGGCGCGGCGCGCCCGCGTCGTAGACGCTGTTCGGCCCGCCCGACAGGATGTAGCCCTTCGGCTGTAGCTCGGCGCAGCGCGCGGCCGCGCGGTCCCAGGGGATCAGCTCGCAGTAGACGTGCAGCTCGCGCACGCGGCGGGCAATCAGTTGGGCGGTCTGCGACCCGTAGTCCAGGATGGCGATGGTGTCGTGGGACATGGTGTGTCTTTCTCTGGAAACCCTTCGGTAAAGAAACCCGTTTTCTTAAAGAAAACGGGTTTCTGGGGGTTTCGCACTTCAGTCTTCCAACGTAATGCGGCCGTTGTCCATGCTGGTGATGACGGCCAGCGTCTCGATGGGCACGTCCAGGTCGGCGAGCAGGCCGCGGCCGCCCTCGAAGCGCTTCTCGATCACCGCGCCGATGGCCACCAGTTGCGCGCCCGAGCGCTGCACCAGGTTGACCAGCGCGCGGATGGTCTCCCCGCGCGCGAGGAAGTCGTCGATGACGAGGACATGATCCCGCGGCCCCAGGAACTCCGGTGAGATCATCAATTCGGTCATCACGCCCTTCGTATGTGACGGCGCGGACTCGCGCATGGTGTTCGGGTGCATCGTCACGGGCTTGGTCTTGCGCGCATAGACGACCGGGATGCCGAGCGCGAGGCCGGTGGTCAGTGCGGGGGCGATGCCGCTGATCTCGGCGGTCACGATCTTGTTCGCGCCGAGGTGGGCGAAGCGGGCGGCGAGTGCGCCGCCGACGGCCAGCATGAGCGCCGGGTCGACCTGGTGGTTGATGAAGCTGTCGACCTTGAGGATGCCGTGGCCCAGGTTGACGGCCTCGCGCCGGATTCGGTCTTTGAGTAATTCCATAGGATAATGCCTCCGGGAGTGCTGCGTTGATTCTAAAACGTTATGCACAAAACGCCAAGATTCCAGCGATAAAGAGGCACGTTCCTGGAGCACCCTGAGCGGAGGGCGTCGGGACAGGCGAAGCCTGGCTGAGACGCACGCAGTCGAAGGGGCGCTCCCGTGAGTCGGGCCTGCATCCTTCGACTGCGTGCGTTGCGGAGCAACGCCCTCCGCTCAGGATGCCTTCGCTGGCACCTGTATTCCGAGAGCGAGACCGATGCCTGACCCGGCTTCTGCCATCCATTACCCCCGGCGCCGCGTCCAGCGGACGCTGGCGCGCGGCCTGGGCCGCGTCCTGCTGCGGCTGGGCGCGCGCGTCCACATCGCGGGCCGCGAGAACTTCCCGCGCCGCGGCCCGCTGATTGTCGTCGGCAACCACGTGGCCGTCATGGAAGCGGTACTGATGGTCGTGTTGACACCCTGGCAGGTCGAGTTGATCGGCTCGGTGGACGTGCCGCACGAGCGCTCCAGCGACCTCATCATGCGCTTCTACGGCTTCATCCCTGTCCGCCGGGGGAGCTACGACCGGGCCGCGCTGACGGCGGGGCTGGACGTGCTCCGGCAGGGCGGCATCCTCGGCATTTTCCCGGAGGGCGGCCACTGGGAGGCGGGCGCGATGCGCGGGCAGACGGGCGTGGCGTGGCTGAGCCAGAAGTCGGGCGCGCCGGTGCTGCCCATCGGGTTCAGCGGGATGTACGGCGCGCTGGCCGCGGTGCTACACGGCAAGCGGCCGCGCATGGGCATGACCGTGGGCCGGCCCCTGCCCGCCGCGCGGCCCGATGCGCCGGGCGGCAAGGCGTATCTGGAATCCTACGCCGCGGAGGTCGTTGCGGCGGTCAGGGCGCTCCTGCCGCCGGAGGAGGTGTCGCACGGGCCGGTCATCACGGACGAACGGCTCAGCCTGGAGACATTCGCCTGTGACGGCACGGGCGCTCCGGTCGCCATCCCCGAGGCCCTGGCGATCCGGCACGGGCCGGCCCTGGCGAAGTTCCTGCACCGGCCGGTGCTGCTGAAGATCTTCCGGCAGAACCTGCACCTGGACGCGGTTGCGCCGCTCCAGCGGTTGCACGTCGAGCGCGACCCGCAGGCCATTGCGCGGGCGGTCGAGCCGATCCTGGCCTACCTGAAGGACGACAACCCCTACCTGCTGGCATATCGCTTCGGGCCGGAGGAGGGGGAGGCGATGCGCCTGGGGCTGGCGGAGCTGCACGCGCTCGCGAGTTGGGCGGCGGAGTCCGGGCTGCGCCTCGAAGTGCGGCCCGTGCGGCGGTATAAGCTGGAGGGTCAAGAGGTCGTGCAGGTGGAGCAGGAGGGGTTCGAGCGATGGCGGTAGCAACAAACCCGTTTTCTCGCAGAAAACGGGTTTGTTATCCTGCGCGCCAGTGGATCTCGCGTCTTGACCAGTTCCTCAGCCGCCAGAGCCAGCCCACGGGATACCCCAGCATCTTCGCGACATCGCCCACGCCACGGATGACGGGGACGAGCAGTGCGGCGTAGAGGCGCTGGCCGGGGGTCATTTGCGGCAGGTAGGCACGCAGGCGGCGATACGGCGTGCGGCAGTAGGCGATGACCCCGCCGAGCAGCGCGAGCAGCCACAGCGGGTTGTGGCGGGCTGCCAGCGCCAGCAGGCCGGGCAGGCCCACGAGATAGGTGCCATAGCGAATCGCGTGGCGCTTGCGCCAGAGGTCGGCCTTGCCGTCGCCCCGCGCATAGCGGTAGTACTGCCGGAAGAATGAGCGCAGCGACCCGCGCGGCCGGAAGTGGACGAGCGCGGCGGGCGCCCAGCCGAACCCCTCCGTCACCTCAGCCACGCGGAAGTCGAACACGAGGTCCTCGCAGTAGTCGAGCCACTCCGGGTAGCCGCCCGCCTCCGCCCACGCGGCCTTGGTGAAGGCCACCGACCGGCTGGACGGAAGGAACGTCGCCGGGTCGATCTCTTCGAGCGTCGGCAGCACGGTCGCGCCCATCGCCATCTCGAACGGCGTCGCGACATCGGGCAGGAAGAAGCCTGCAACCGCCTGTGCTTGGGGACCGGCGGGGTCGAACGGCGCGACGAGGTGTGCCAGCCAGTCCGGTTCGATGCGCACGCCGGCGTCCACGCTGGCGATGACGTGGCCCGTCGCGGCATGGATGGCGACGTTGCGCCCCGCCGAGATGTTCGCGCCCGGCGCGCTGAGCACGCGCAGGGGCAGCCGGGCCGTGTACTCCTCCAGGATCGCGACGGTCCGGTCGCGCGAGCCGCCGTCCACGATGACGACCTCGTCGGGGGGCCGCGTCTGGCCGGCCAGCGAATCGAGCAGCCGGCGGATGGATTCGCCCTCGTTGAGGACGGTGCTGATGACGGATACGCGCATGAGGCGATTATACCACGGAAGACGCTGAGCATCCGGAACACCAGCATGGAGGTGTACAAGGACGCAAGCATCCTGAGCGGGTGGACAGGGCAACGTTCTTGACGGCATACCGCTAGTCGAAGGATGCGGCCCCCTGCGCGTGCCCGCTCCGGCGCCCTTCGACTGCGGGCGACGGAAAAGCTCGTCGCCCTCCGCTCAGGGTGCCTCCGCTTGAACTCTTGACACTGGAACCGTGGTATAATCCCCCGCATGTCCAAGCGAGAGTTCAGGCTCGATCACGAGCATCGCTACAACCGGAAGGGCCCGGTGCGCTGGATCCTGTCGCACCTGGCGCGCTATCCGTTCTTCCCGCTGGCCGCGCTCGCGGCTGCGATCCTCAACAACTACGCCTACAGCCAGGTCCAGTTTCAGATCGGCCGCGCGTTCGACCTCATCACATCGCCCGCCTGGCCGCGGAGCGCGCTGCTGGCGATTGCGGTGACGGTGCTGGGGATTGCGCTGGTGCAGGGGCTGACCGGGCTGGCGCGCAACTACTCGGTCGAGTTCATCGCGCAGCGCATCGAACGCGACGCGCGCGACGAGCTGTACAGCAGCCTGCTTGGCAAGAGCCAGTCGTTCCACAACAGCCAGCGCATCGGCGACATCATGGCGCGCGCGACCAACGACGTGCGCATGTTGAACGTCATGTTCAGCCCGGGCCTGATGCTGATCCTCGACTCGTCGATGGCCGTGGTGATTCCCATCGTCCTGATCGGCCGGATGAAGGGCGAGCTGCTGCTCGTGCCGGCCATCTTCCTCGTCCTGCTGGCCATCACGGTCTGGGACTACAACCGGCGGCTCAAGCCGGTGAGCTTCAACATCCGGGAGCAGTTCGGCCAGTTGAACGCCGGGCTGACCGAGGCCATCTCGGGTGTGGAGGTTGTCAAGGCCAACGTGCAGGAGCACTACGAGTGGTGGAAGTTCACGGGCAACGCGCGCAAGGTGCGCGACCTGTACGTGCGGCAGGGCGAAATCCAGGCGTTGTACTGGCCGCAACTGGCCTTCACGCTGGCATGGGCCGGCGCACTGCTCCACGGGCTGCTGCTCTGGCGCGCGGGCGGCATCACGCTCGGCCAGGCTGTCACTTTCCTGGGGCTGGTCGGCACGCTGCGCTTCCCGACCTTCATCTCGATTTTCACCTTCAACCTCGTGCAACTCGGTATCGCGAGCGCGCGGCGCATCCTCGAGACCATCAACACGGAGACGGAGCTGGACGAGAATCCGCAGGGCGTGACGCAGCCGATCCGGGGCGAGGTCGCGTTCGAGAACGTCAGCTTCGGCTATAACGGTGCCGGCGTGCTGCGGGATATCAGCTTCGTCGCGCGGCCCGGCGAGACCATCGCGATCGTCGGGCAGACCGGCTCCGGCAAGACGACGCTGACCCGGCTCATCAACCGCATCTTCGACGCGGACGGCGGCCGGGTGTTGGTGGACGGGGTGGATGTGCGCGACTGGAGCCTGGAATCGCTGCGCTCGCAGATCTCGGCCATCGAGCAGGACCCGTTTCTTTTCTCGCGCACAGTGCGGGAGAACATCGCGTTCGGCGCGCCGGCCGCGACGGAGGACGACATCCGGGCTGCTGCGCAAGCCGCACAGGCGCACGACTTCATCAGCGAGTTCCGCGACGGCTACGCGACGGAGATCGGCGAGCGGGGCGTCACGCTCTCCGGCGGGCAGCGGCAGCGGCTCGCGATTGCGCGCGCGTTCCTCACCGACCCGCGCATCCTGATCCTCGATGACAGCACGAGCGCCATCGACAGCGCGACCGAGGACCAGATTCAGCGCGCGATGCGCCACATCAGCAGCCAGCGCACGACGTTCCTGATTACGCACCGGCTGAGCCAGATTCGCTGGGCCGACCGCATCCTGGTGCTGCGCCGCGGGGAGCTGGTGGACCAGGGCACGCACGAGGAGCTGCTGGCCCGCTCGCCGGATTACTGCCGCATCTTCTCACGCTGCGGGTAGGAGCACATGGGCTTTATCCTGGACGGCCTCGACACCGAGGCATATGACCGCAACTACGGCGACCGCGAACTGCTCCGGCGCGTGCTGGCTTACTTCAAGCCGCACTGGAAGCGCATGGTGCTGGTCGCCGTGGCCATCGCGGCCAACTCGCTGGCGGGCACAGGCGGCCCCATCCTGGTTGCGCGCGGCATCGACATGGTCGCGCGCAACCAGTCCACGCGCGCGATGCTGCTGGTGGCCGGCGGCGTGCTGCTCCTGGGCATGGCGGCCTGGACCTTCAACTTCATCCAGCAGTGGTTCTCGGCGCGGGTGGTGGGCGACGTCGTGCTGAAGATTCGCGAGGATGTGTTCGCGGCGACCATCCGCCACGACCTGTCGTTCTATGACGAGCATCCCTCCGGCAAGATCGTCAGCCGCATCACGTCGGACACGCAGGACCTGGCCGAGGTGGTCACGCTGACGACGAACCTGTTCAGCCAGGTGCTCCTGGTCGTGTTCCTGACGGTGTGGCTGGTGCGCATCAACGTGACGCTGACGCTGCTGCTGCTGGCAATGGCGCCCTTCGCCGCGCTGATTGCGCTGAGCTTCCGGCGCATCGCGCGCATCGTGACGCAGCGGTCGCGCCGGGTCACCGCGAAGATCAACGCGCAGATCCAGGAGTCGGTCAGCGGCATCGTGGTGGCGAAGAGCTTCCGCCAGGAGCGCGCCATCTACGATGACTTCGTCACCAACAACCGCCAGGCCTACGGCGTCGGGCTGCGCCGGGGGCTGACGCTGAACACCATCTTCCCGCTGCTGAATGCGTCATCCGGCGTGGGTGCGGCCCTGCTGATTTACATGGGCGGGCTGGCGACGCTCGGCGCGACCGGCGTGTCGCCGGGCGACTGGTATCTGTTTATGCAGGCGGTGGGCTTCTACTGGTGGCCGCTGACCAACATCAGCTCGTTTTGGAGCCAGTTCCAGGACGGGTTGGCCGCAGCCGAGCGGGTGTTTGCGCTGATCGATGCGGAGCCGAAGGTGGTCCAGACGGGCGCGGAGCCGGTGGACCGGCTGGACGGGCGCATCACGTTCCGCAACGTGCGATTCACGTACACGCCGGCGGTCGAAGAGCAGCGGGGCGGCGAGATCGTGCTGCCGGGCTTCAACCTGGAGATTCGCCCGCGCGAGACGGTGGCGCTGGTCGGGCATACGGGCGCAGGCAAGAGCAGCGTCGCCCGGCTGGTGGCGCGCTTCTACGAGTTCCAGGAAGGGGAGCTGCTGGTGGATGGCCGCGACATTCGCCGGCTGGACCTGCAGAGCTACCGGCGGCAGATCGGCACGGTGCCGCAGGAGCCGTTCCTCTTCTCCGGCACGGTGGCTGACAATATCCGCTATGCGCGGCCCGAGGCGAGCGATGTGGAGGTCGAGCGGGCGGCTGCGCAGGTGGCGGGCGGCGAGTGGGTGGCGGACCTGCCGAAGGGGCTGGACACCGACGTGGGCGAACGGGGAGCCAGCCTGTCGATGGGCCAGCGACAGCTCGTGGTGCTGGCGCGCGTGGTGCTCAAGGACCCGGCCATCTTCATCCTGGACGAGGCGACGGCCAGCGTGGACCCCTTCACCGAGACGCAGATCCAGGAGGGGCTGGACACGCTGATGCACGATCGCACGGCCATCGTCATTGCGCACCGGCTGTCGACGGTGAAGGCCGCCGACCGCATCATCGTGATGGATCACGGCGAGATCATCGAGGAAGGCAGCCACGACGCGCTGATGGCTGCGGGCGGGCACTATGCGGTGCTGTATAACACGTACTTCCGGCACCAGTCGCTCGAATACGTGGAGAGCTTCCAACGGGCGTGACCCAACTCGCTGCCTTTGGATTCGTAGTCGGCGCTTTAGCGCTCGCTCGGACCCGGGGCGCTAAAGCGCCGACTACGAACTTGGCTGGCTGAAGCCTCGCTTTCGGGAACGTCAGGTTTGGCTACAGCCGCTCTCCCTTCGCCCGCGGCCCCGCACCGGACACATCGACGGGCCGGAAGCCCAGCGCGTACGCGGGGGAATCCAGCGCGAGCGTGAAATCGCACGCGGTCACATCCCTGAACAGCGGGTCTGCGACGAGCGAGTGCAGGTCGTTCCCTTTCGCCTGCCACTCCGCCAGGCTCAGCCCGGGTACGGGCTGTGTGCGCCCGCTCTGCCGCGGCCCGGTCAGTAGCGGCTCGCCCGCGAGGTCCCAGAACAGGTTCAGGTCACTGATGATGTCACGGCGGGAGAAGTCGCAGCCGTAGCCGCCGATGAAGATGGGCTGGCCGTCGGTGAGGACGATGTTGCGCTCGAACGTGAACGAGAGATGGTCCCCCGACCGGCCCAGCGCAATCTGGCCCTCCCCGCCGAACGCAAAGATGTTGTTGCGCACCGTCGCCTCGCGGCCATAGTGCATGTGGAACGGCTGGCTGGTCGTGCGGTAGCACAGGTTGGCCTCGACGACGATGTGCGAGCTGCCCTCGTCCAGGTAGACGGCCCAGCCCCCGTAATTGGCCTTTTCCACATCGTGAATCCAGTTGCCCTGAATCACCGTGCCCGGCTGGACTCCCAGCGTGTAAATGCCGCCCATGTCGCTCAGCCAGGCCTTGCCGAGGTGGTGGATGTGATTCGCCTCGAAGCGGTTGTCAGCGGAGATGTTCGCCGTGAAGCCCCAGACCCAGCCGCAGGAAATACCGCTGTAGTAGAAGTCGTGAATGTCGTTGTGGCTGACGAGGTTGCCGAAGGCATGTTTGAGGAACACGCCGATGCCGCTGTGATAGACGCGGCCCCCGTCGTGGATGTGGTTGTCGGTGATGCGGTTGTGGCCCGTCCGCAGCGCAACCGGCCCGAGCGCGTCCGCGCCGTTGACCTTCACCCCGCCCGCTCCCAGGTCGCTGATATCGTTGCCGATGATCCGGATGCCGCTGCACCCGCCGGCCAGCTCGATGCCGTAATAGCCGGCGTGGCGGATGGTGCAGTCCTCTATTGTGCAGTAGCGTGCGGCGGTCAGGCTGAGCGCGCCGGGTACGTGACTGGCGGCTTGCGGTGAGGCTGCATATTTGCGCGTGACCGGCATCCCGGTGTCCGGCTCGACCGGCACATCCAGCTCGCGCCAGTCTGTATGCTCGAAGGTCAGGCCCTCGAAACGCAGGTGCTCGACGTACTGGTGGTTCCCTGCATCGCCCGTCAGGACCAGCAGTTGGTCCGTCACCGGCGCGTAAACCTCGGTTGCGTCCGGCGTTTCCCCCGCCAGAGGCAGGTAGTACAGCCGGCCTGCGGCCCGGTCCAGGTACCACTCGCCTGGCTCGGTCAGCGCCTCGAAGACGTTATCCACGTAATACTTGGCGTAGCGCGCGCGGAAGTCATCCTTCAGCGCGAACATGCTGTAGCGCGTCGAGACGACCTCCCGGGTGGCCGGGTCGAACGTGGCGACGGGCATGCGTTCCTCGATCCAATAGTGCGCGACGACGACCTCGATGTCCGCCAGGTTACGCCACGGCGCGAACTGCCCCGGTTCCGCAGTGAAGCGGTCGTACCCGTCGAACAGGTCCACGGTCGAGGACGCATCGAACTTGATGTTCGGGACCGCGGCCATGCGGTAGAAGTCGTCGCGGCCATCGCTGCCCTCCGTAATCTTGGGCAGGCGCGGCCGGCTGCGGCGGTCGCCGTTGACGAAGAGTGACCGAAAGTGCCACTTTCCTGCAGCTACATCGGGCAGGTCAACCACCCAGGCCGTGCGATCGTTGACCTGCGCCGTGCGCCAGCCGGTGATGCGCCGTGCCCCGTCGAGAACCGGCTGCTCGCCGGCGTAGGCCGCGTAGGTCACGGGCCAGGCATCGTCGGGCGTGAACGTGAGCGGTGCGGTGAGCGGGTAGCGCCCCCCGCGCAGCCATACCGTCACCGGTCCGGCCAGTTCACCCTGCCGCCGGGCCGCGCGAATCACGTCGCGCGCCTTCTCCGGCGTCGCAAAGGGTCCGTCCGTCCGCTCTGCGTTCGGCTCGGCCAGCTTGCCCGACCAGCGGTCATGCCCCTGCGTCGAGACGTACAGTTCGTACTGTGATGTCTGCATGCTTGTGCTCCTTGCCTTGTGAATGAGCATGTGTGCCGGGGATTACCATACCGGCCCTGGTGCATCTATAATAAGCGCAATATATCACACTGGGTCAGCCAGTTAGGGCATTGTGCTTCATGCTTGACTCCCTTGCCGCATTCTTGGCCGTCTTCAGCGTCGCGGTCCGCCGGTTGTGGTCCGGCCGCGGGCTGGCTCTGGCCGCCGCGTTCGGCCTGACCGTCATCGTGGCCTTCACGCTGGGCGTGCCGTTGTATACCGACGCAGTGTATCACCAGGTGCTCACGACCGAAATCGGGCGGAGCGCAGGCTGGCGCAAGCCCGCGTTCGCCTTCCTGTTCCGCTTCGTCGCGCGCGGGAACGTGGATCCGGGTGCGGATATGTGGATGCATCTGGAGCCGGCGGACCGCTACATGACGGACGAGGTGCCGGGCGTCCTGGGCCTGCCGCGGCGGCTGTATGTGCGCTACTTCAGCACAGACAGTTTTCCGGTCTTCCCCACCACGGGCGGCGATTCCAGCCGTACGGCCACCTACGATGCCGGGCAGCAGGCTCTGACGTACCTGTCGCTCGGCCACCTGAGCGACCTGCCGGAGCACGTCACGCTGGATGGGCGCTGGCCGCAGGAGATGGCGGGGCCGGGCGATCCGGTCGAGGTCCTGGTGAGCCAGAGCGCAGCCAACGAGCTGGGGCTGCAGGTGGGCGAGCGGTATGTCGTCTACGCGAACAAGGTTGCGGGCTTCCGTGGTCAGATGCTGGCGGTGATCACCGGCATCTGGGCGCCGAACGACCGGAACGAGGCCTACTGGTTTACCGATCCCTATGTGTTCGATTCCGTGCTGCTGACGACGGAGCGGAACTTCGCCGCGTTCGTGACCCCTACGCTCGTGGGCGACACGGCGGTGGCCCAGTGGTACATGCACTTCGACGATGCCCCGGTGCGATCCGATACGGTCACTCCCTTGTTGGAGCGCATGGCACGCGTCCAGACCCACACTGCGACGCTGCTGCCCGGCACCCGGCTCGAAGCCTCACCCGAACGCTCCCTCAACCAATATCAGCAGAAGAGCCGCCAGCTCACCGTGCAACTGCTGGCGTTCAGCACGCCCCTGCTGCTGCTGCTGTTCGCCTTCCTGACCCTCGTGGCCGGGTTGATGGTGGATAACCGGCGCAACGAAATGGCGGTGCTGCGCAGCCGCGGGGCCAGCGCCTGGCAGGTCGTCGGCGTTGCAGCCGTGGAGGCCTTGCTCCTGGCGGGGCTGGCCGCTGCGACCGGGCTACTGCTCGGCATCAACGTGGCCCGGCTGATGGGCCTGACGCGCAGCTTCCTGGCGTTCGATAACCCCACCGGCATTCCGGTCGAAGTCACGCCGGCCGCGCTCCGCATCGGCGCTATTGCCGTGCTCCTGGCGGTCCTCGTCATCGTGCTGCCGGTCTTCGGCGCCGCGCGCCACACCATCATCACCTACAAGCAGCAGCGCGCCCGCAGCCTGGCCGCGCCCTGGTGGCAGCGCGCCTGGCTCGACGTCCTCTTACTCATCCCTGCGGCATACGGCACCTACCTGCTCCGCGGGCAGGGCACCGTCGCCCTGCCCGCGGCCCTGGCTACGGTCAGCGAGGACGCCTTCGGCAACCCGCTGCTGTTCCTGGTTCCGGCTTTTGCCATGATTGCAGTCGCTCTGCTCCTGCTGCGGCTGATGCCCATACTGCTGCGCGGCCTGGCCTGGCTGCTGAGCCCCATGCCCGGCGTGTCCCTCGTCCTGGCTACCCGGCAACTGGCGCGTACACCCGGGTTCTACGCGACCCCGCTCCTGCTGCTGGTCCTGACGCTGGCCCTGGCGACCTTTACCGCCTCACTCGCCGCAACGCTCGACCAGAACATGCTCGACCGGGTGCGCTATCGCGTGGGCAGCGACCTGACAATCGTGGAGATGGAAGGGACGTCGCCTTCTGCCGGCTTCGAGCAGCTTGCGGAGAGTTCGCGCGGGGGCCAGGCAGCCCAGCCGGCACTGGCGCCGAATACGTCCGGTTCGATGTCCAACTATGCGGCGCTCGACGGTGTGGCAGACGTCACGCACGTCGGGTCATACCGGGCTACCGTCCGGTTCAGCGGCAGGAACGTGACCGGCCAACTGATCGGCGTGGAGCGGGTCGGTTTCAGCCGGGTGACGTTCTGGCGCCGCGACTTTGCGGACCAGTCGCTCGGCGCGCTGATGAACACCCTCGCCGGGTCCAGCGATAGTCTACTGCTGCCCGAATCCGTCATGCAGGAGCAGGCGCTCAGGATCGGTGACCGCGTGCAGGTGATCGTCACCCTGGAGGACGGCCACGCAAGCATTCCGTTCCGGGTGGCCGGAACCTTCCGTCTCTGGCCCGGCTGGTATCCGGATCCGGAGGATGACCGGGCGGGATCGCTGTTCGTCGGTAACCTGGACTATATCTGGGATATGGCGGGCTTCCAGCTGCCCTATCGTGTCTGGATGAAGCTGGAGCCGGGGACCCACCCTGTGCAGGTGCTCGCCGGCGTGGAGCGGCTGGGCGTCACCCTCGAACGGGCGGACCACACCGAGGAGTTGATCGAGTCGGAGCAGGCGCGGCCCGAGCGCCAGGGGCTGTTCGGCGTGTTGTCGGTCGGCTTTGCGGCGGCGGCCTTGCTCACCGTGCTGGGGTTCTTCCTGCACATCATCTTCTCGCTGCGCCGCCGCTACATCGAACTGGGTGTGCTCGCCGCCATCGGGCTGGGCAAACAGCAGATTGCCACGCTGTTAGGCTGGGAAATGCTGGTGTTGCTCGGCACCGGCGGGGCCGCCGGCACGCTCCTGGGTGTGACTGCGAGCCGGTTATACATCCCGTTTCTGCAGGTCGGCGCGACGGTCGAGGCCCGCACGGTGCCCTTCCGCATCATCCTGCCCTGGCCCGCGCTCTATACAATCTATGCGCTGTTTGCCGCGATGTTCGTGCTCGCGCTGGCGGCGCTGGTTATGTTTGCGTTCAGGATGCGGGTGTTCGAGGCGGTCAAACTGGGTGAAACCGGGTAGGCTGCCAGTGCACCTGCGACAAACGAGGTCGTCCGCCGGCAGGCAGCGCGGCGGCTGTGCTCAGCCCTGCGCGCCGGGCTTCTCCTTCAGCGCGCCGAGGCGGACGGCCATCTTGTACAGCCCCTTGCCCATGTGCGTGGTTTGCAGGCCCTCCTCGAAGCTCAGGGCAATTCCCTCCTGGCGATAGCGCAGGTAAGTCTTGATCTCTGGGATCATGGCGACCATGAAGAGCAGGTTGATCGCCAGGGCGAAGACGGCGAAACGCCAGTCTTGTGTGCGGAACCACAGCCAGGGGATCATCAGCCACATCCAGCCGATAAAGGTGACCATCCCGTCACGGATGACCAGCAGCCCCAGGAGCGTGCCGGCGAGCCAGGTGACGAGTGCGCCGAGCGGGTCCACGGCCAGGAATCCCGCGTAGGCGGCGGACAGGCCGCGGCCGCCGTGGAACCGGTAATAAACCGGCCAGATGTGCCCCACCATCCCGGCCACCGCGGTGAGCAGGTAGTACGGCTGCGCCGGATCAGCCCAGAAGCGGAAGGCGAGGGTCGGCAGCAGCACCTTCAAGACATCCAGGATGCCCGCGCTGGCGCCCGCCCACGGGCCGGTGCGGTTGCCCAGCGTGCTGGCGCTCACGGCGTGCAGACGCAGCGGCCGCTCCGCATCGGTGGACGAGATGAGGGTGTCCTCCGTCAGGTCGGCGCCCGGCGCCACAAAGTGCCCGATGACGCGCGCGAAGGAGATCGAGCCGAGCAGGTAGCCCACGATCATGGCGAGGCCGGCGATAACGGTATCCATGCAGTACCTCCGTTCAGGCGGGTTGCCGGTCGAGATAGACGCGGCCCTGGTTGCCATCCACGCTGACCGGCTGCCCTTCCCGGATGAGCCGGGTAGCGTTCTTGACGCCCACGACGGCAGGCAGGCCGTATTCGCGCGCGACGATAGCCGCGTGCGAGAGCTGCCCGCCCGTCTCGGCGACGATCCCGCCGATGCTGGAGAAGAGCGGGGTCCAGCCGACATCGCTGTAGGGTACTACCAGGATGTCCTCACGTCCCAAGCAGGCCGGCGCAGCCGCCGGATCATGCACGATGCGCGCCCGGCCTTGCACTGTGCCGGCGCTGCCCGCAATGCCGGTCAGGCAGGCGCCATCTTCTGCCGATGGTATAGTCGCGCGGGCCAAATCCAGGTCGCCCGAGATGACGCTGGGCGGGGTGACCTGCGCGTCCGCCTCCAGCCTGGCCCGGCGCTCGGCAATCCGGTCACGCGCAGACTGAGCCGGCAGCTCGCCGCGCGCCAGCGCGGTCATCTCAGCGTACGCCAGGTAGAACAGGTCCTCGCGCGTGGCCAGGTCGCCGCGGGCGGTCAGCCGGTCACCGATGGCGAGAAACAGCCGCCGGAGCTGGAAGGAATATTCCGACATCAGCAGGCTGACGGCCTCACGCAGATCGATGGCCGCGGTGACGGATGCCAGCAAGCGCTCGAACACCAGCCGCGGGACGGGGCTGAGCTGGGCGCGCACGCGCTCGCGCGCGGCGGCGCGGGCCGCAGCGGCCACAGCGGGTGCGGCGGCATCCGGGTTCTCGGCGGCCCGGCTGACCGCGCGCCAGATGACCTCCGGGTTTTCGGCCCAGGTGCTTTCGCTGAAGTCCGAGCCGTTGCTGCTCAGGTAGCCGAAGCGCGCGAGGAACGCAGCAATCTCGGCCGGCAGCGCCTGTCCTGCAGGCGAGCCGGCGAGGCGCGCCTGGTGTTCGGCCCGGTGCATCAGGCCGAGGTCGCGCCTGGCTTCCGGCGGGAGCTGGCGGGCAAGCTCCGCCAGCCTGCCGATCTCACGGACGGGCTCCAGGCTCCGCAGGCCGGTCAGGCCGCGAATGAGGTCATTGAACGCAACATCTTTGACCCGCCGCTCGACCCAGCGGCGCAGCAGCGCGTTGCGCACCGCCAGGCCCATCATGCTGACAAAGAAGAGCCAGAAGGTGCTGTTGCGGCAGGCCACCAGCGTGTCGAGCGAGTCCAGCAGGTCGGCCAGCGGCGTCGGCGTCCAATCCTGGCCGCGATAGGGCTCCAGCCGGGCTTGCTGCTGGGCCAGCAGCGCAGCCTGTTGGGGCGGCAGCCGGCCGTGGCGGAAGGCCAATCGGGCCATGCGGCCCATCGCAAGCATCGCAGGCAGGTCCATGTGCATCTTGCGCTCCCGCTCGGCGCGCTCGGAGCGCAACATCATTTCCATGAAATTGGGGGGCAGGCCGACGCGGCCCAGCAGTTCGCCCATCAGGGTCATATCGGCGTAGACGCGCGAGCAGATGAGCGGCGTCAGGCGGGTGAAGTCGTAGGTGTTGGGCCCGATGAGCTCGGTAAACAGCTTGCCGAAGACCTCGCGCGCGATGGCGTGGGTGTTGGTGCTATAGACCATCGGCTTGACCAGGCCGGGCGCCATATCGGATGTCAGGCGGCTGGAGTAGACGTGCCGGCCGGCCAGCGACGTGATCGGGCGGCACTGGAGGATATGAAAAGCCCCATCATAAGCCCACTCGATGTCCCGCGGGCCGCCGGCGCGCGAGTCCAGGTCGCGCACGATGTGCGCCAGGCGCAGGATGTCCGCCTCGGCCAGCACGGGTGCTCCCGCGGTGCTCGGTGCGCATTCCGCCAGCACGCCCTGCGCATCGATCACGTAGCGGTCTGCCGCTGCCCTGCCGCTCACGAGGGTGTCGCCCAGGCCGTGGACGGCCTCGATGATCGTGCAAAACTCGCCTGAGACCGGGTCCACGCTGAAGGCCACGCCGGCGGCGGTGGCGGCCACCATGCGCTGCACGACGACTGCCATCGCCGGTGCGCTGCGGTCGCTGTCGGGCAGGGCCTCCTGCCGGGGCAGGTAGGCGGCCGCGCTGTGCGCAAACAGGGATGCCCAGCAGGTGCGGACTGCGGCCAGCAAGGCTGCCTCGCCTTCCACGTGGAGCACGGTGCTGTACTGGCCCGCATAGGAGGCGGTGCGCGCGTCCTCGCCCGTCGCAGAGGAGCGGACGGCCACCGGCCCGCCGAGGCTCCGATAGGCCTGCAGGATGGCCCGGGCGATGGGGGGCGGCAGCTCGGCGGTCTCGACCGTCGTGCGCAGCGCGCCGGAGGCGGAAGGGTCCGGCTCACCGGCGGCGGCGAGGAAGTCCCGGAATGCGGCGGTCGTGATGACGAAGCCGGCGGGTACGTTGGCGCCCTGCCGGGTCAGCCAGGCCAGCCCCGCGCCTTTGCCGCCGGAGAGCGCGGACTGCAGCGCAGTACGACTGGAAAGATCGACGACGTAGCGAGGCATGTGGATCTCCCGCCGGAACGCTTTGTAGTCCAGGGCCTTGTGCCCGTCCGCACGCCCACAAGGGGCCAGGCTACGGCCCGGACGCAACGAATAGTCGTGCTATTTCATCTGAATTTCGACGAAGGTGCCCATCCCCCAGCGCAGGCCGGAATCCGCCGGCAGGTCGAGGTCGATGAGGACGTCATACACCTTGTCGCCCAGGCGCTCGCTGGCGAACGGCGCGATGCTCGCGACGGTCCCCTGGAACTCCAGCTCCGGCAGGGCGTCGATGCTCACGCGCACCGGCTGGCCGACGCGCACCAGGTTCACGTCGCCCTCACCAAGGTCCTCGGTCCTGACGCGCAGGCGACTGAGGTCGCCCAGGCGGATGACGGTCGTCTGCGGGGTGACGAGCTCGCCCGCCTCGACCAGCACGGCGCCGACCGTGCCGGCAAAGGGGGCAGCCAACACCGCGTCTTCAAGCGCGTTGCGGGCCGCAGTCACGGCCGCCTCGGCCTGGGCCACGGCCGCCTCGGCCACGGCCAGGTCCTCCGGCCGGGCGCCGGCCTGCAGGAGTTCGAGCTGGGCCTGTGCCTGCGCCACCTGGGCCGTCGTGCTGTCGACCTTCGCCTGCGCTTGGGCCACCTGCGCCTCGGCAATGCTGACATTTGCCGCGGCACGCAGCGCCTGCGCCTCAGCCTGGGCCAGCCGACCGGCCGCCGTCTGCACGCCGGCCTGGGCCAGGGCGACCTGGGCCCGGGCAGCCGCGATGTCCTCGGCGCCGGCCCCCGCCCGCAACTGCTGCAGCCGGATTTCGGCAATGGTGACGAGCTGCTCGGCCGCGCCCAACTGGCCCTCCAGGAAATTGCCGGTCGCATCGCGCTGCTTCTGCAGCGCGTACAACTCGTTCCTGGCCCGCTCGATCTCCTTCTCGGCAATCTGAACCTCGAACTGAGTGGCGCCGGCCAGCAGCTTGTTGAGGCTGGCCTGCGCACTGTTGAGGCTGGCCTGCGCGGCTGCGACATCGCCGCGCGCCGCCGTCACTGCACCCTCGGCCGCCTGCCGGTCGGCCTGGGCTGCGGCCAGGTTGCCTGCCGCCACCT
>JAXGYZ010000012.1:0-136491 GCA_040772005.1 Anaerolineae bacterium
CCCCCTCTCTAGCGTTTAGAATGCCTAACGATACTTGTAGGGGCGAGGTCACCTCGCCCCTACAATAACAGGTGTGGTTAGGCCCTTAGCGCGCGCGTTCCAACTCCAACGGGTCGAGCTCGAGCAGGTCCGGATCGTCCGCGCGGATTTCGAGCGCCTCATCCTCTGCGATGCGCTGGTAGCCTTTCGCCCCGACGATCGCACCGTAGACCTCGCCGCGCGGCAGCGGGGTGTAAGTGGTGAACAGGCCGCTCGCATCCGCCAGCCCGTAGGTGATGATGCTGTCCGTCTTGCCTTCGCTCTGGTCGCGGTCGAAGTCGGCCACCGTCACGCCGGGACGCAGGAACACGACGATGGCCCCCTGGATGGGCCGCTTGGTGTTGTGGTCGATGACCGTTCCCGACACGACCACCCCTTCATCCTGCACGGGAGTGGGCTTCGAAGGCTGGAGCGGCCCCCGTGACTGCCGGCCCACGGTGAAGCCCCCCTCCTGCACGAGCGCCCCGCGCAGGAAGACCTGCAGGTCATACTGGCCGTCGGGCAGCCCATTCTCGCCCGAGAGGTACAGGTCGAGGATGCCGGACTGGCCGTGCTCCCACTTCAGGCTGTCCTGCCCGGCGATATTCTGCCCGTCGAGCAGCCACGCGTAGCCCCAGTTCGTCCCGTTGCGCAGGTTCTCGTAGGGCAGGCCCGCGTGGACTTCCGTGATGCCGGAGCCGAATTGCGCGGCCGTGCCTGTCACGCCCCGGTCTTCATCGAAGCCCGTTCCGAAGGTCAGCACTCCGAAGCTGGCGCTGCCCGTCGTCTGTGCAGGCTGTGCGGGCTGGGCCGGTTGAGTGCGCGGCGTGGCAATGGCCGGCGCTGCACCGCCGGCCTTGAGCGCCTGCTGGATGTAGGGCACCGCGATATTCAGCGGGCGGATGAGATAGATGACATTGCCGGCCTGGTCCTGCAGCCGCGCCGTGGGGATGCCGATCAGTTCGCCGTCGGCGTTCAGCGCGGAGCCGCCGCTGTTCCCCTGGTTGACCAGCACATCCGTCTTGAACCAGTCGAAGCTGCCATCCTCATCCTCATCCAGGAAGCCGGAGATCTTGCCCTCCGTCGCAGTGACGCTGTTGCCTGCGATGCCGGGATAGCCGATGACAAAGACCTCGTCCAGTGTCTCCACTGCATCCGAATCGGCCAGGTCAAAGGCCACGACGGGCAGGCTGCTCGGCAGCTTCTGGCGGCTGTTGTAGTACGCAACGATTTTCAGTACAGCCAGGTCGAGCGTCGAGTCGCCGGCCAGTACCTGGGCAACATACGTTGGCTTGGGGAGCTGGCGCGGGTCGTCGGTGATGGCGACGACGGAGATGCCCTGTTCGTTGAACAGGTCACCGGGCCGCAGCCCCATGGCTTCCAACTCCCGGTCGCGCCGGCCATCGGTCAGGTAGCCGACGCAGTGGTAGTTGGTGAGAATGTACCCTTCCTGGTTGAGCATCGAACCGGAACAGAGGCTGCCGGCCTGCTGGTTGCCGTCGAACTGCGTCATCAGCTTGACCGATGCACGCAGGACCTGCTGCCGGACGGTCCTGTCGAGGGCCTGCGCGGGCCGGGTGCTGCCCACCAGGCCGAAGACCAGCGATAGCAGCAGGGTGGCTGCCAGCGTGATATGCGTTTTGGCTCTCATCGCGTCTCTCCTCCCTACTGTATCTTGAGCGAACCGAGGATGCGCTGCCAGGTGGCGGCCAGGCCAGCAAACGCGTCCGCATCTGCAACAAACCGGACGACGGTCAACGTCGCGTCCTGCCGGATCAGGACATCCTGCCCGCGTGCCACGATGGGCATGGCCCCCGGACCGCCGAGCAACGGCTCCGCGATATAGGCATAGTTGATCTGGGCCGCATCCCTGTCCTGCACGCGCACCGGCTCGATGCTGAGCACGCGAAAGCCTTCCAGTTCGCCGGTTTGCCGATCGCTCCACTTGAGCGCGAAATCGTCCAGCGAGTCCGCAGTCGTGCTGACCTCGGTCGCGGGCATCTGCGTGATGCGCACGTTGGCCGGGAACGGATTCGACATCATGGGTTCAGAGCGGGCCAGCACATCGTGCGGATTGTCGGTGGTCATGGCGACCCAGTCGGCGGGGTAGGCGACGGACAGGTTGCCCTCGGTTGCCTGTACCGTGCGCGCCACGAAGATCGTGCGGACCAGCAGCCCGATGATGATCATGCCGGCGACGAGTGCCCAGACCAGCCATTCAGGTTCTTCATCCCGCAGCAGGCGGCGGAAGGGTCGTATAGCTGTAGCAGTCATCGTGCGCCTCCTTATGCGACGGTGGTAGGAACGGTGCGGTTGCTGCGCTGCAGGATGGCAAACAACACACCGAACGTCAGGACTGCGACTGCTGCCGCACCAATCAACCCGTTGAGCGGGGTCGTCCGCAGGCCGGAGCGGGTAATTTCACCGATGATGGCCGTCACGATGCCGTTCAGCAGGGCTGCGATGAACACGCCGAGCGGCAGCCACAGCGGACCGCGGTTCTCGAACTTGGCGCGGCCCAGGAAGTAGCCCGTGACGCCCGCAAAACTGGCGTGCGCAAGCGCAGTCACCGCGACGCGCACGACGCCCGCCCCCAGGTCGACCCCGCCGTTCGCCAGCACATAGTCGAGGTTCAGCATGGTTGCGTAGCCCAGCCCCGCGGCCGCGCCGTAGATGATGCCGTCGATGCGTTCATCATATTCCGCGCTGTTGAAGATGGTGTAGCGCACGGCCGCGTACTTCAGGAATTCCTGGATGGCGCCGATGATGAAGATGCCGCCCACCAGGCGCAGTGCGAGGTTGCCGCTGGCCCACTCATTGACGCGGAAGACATCCCGAATCAGGGGTTGCCCGATGGCGCTTGCCAGCAATGCACCGCCGATGAAGACCAGGAGGATGTAGCTCTTCGGCTCCGGCTCCACGCGGTCTTGCAGGTAGAACACCACGAGCCAGATGATGGCAGGGGCCAGCGCGACGATAAGGTTGACGATGAGCAGTCCGGCGCCGCTCAGCCCCACGGGCACCGCGCGGGCCAGATACTGCACGGCCAGTACGAATAGCACCAGCCCGGCAATCAGGGCGAGAGTTGCGCCCCACATGCCTCGCCGGTTGTGCGCAAGGCTGCCGTAGTGCCGTTCACAAAATGTGCGGCCGCCCAGCGTGCGGGCCGGCCCGTCGATCGGCGTATGACATACACAACAAACCGCATTAGCCATGTTGGGACCTCCGTTTCCGGTCATGTCAGATACCCACACCTGCGTCTTCACTGCTCTGTGTCTGCACAGTCTTCACGCGCACCGCACCTAACTGCGGATTGAGCGCAAAGTGGCGGCGCTCGATTTCGCGCAGCTCCATGCGGACGCGCCGGCCCCCATCAGGCAACGAGTATTCCATGCTGAGTGCATGACGGAGCCACTTCTCCGCTTCCACCAACTCGTCCTTTTGGATCAGCAGGAAGCCCAGGTTAGCCGCGGCCAGCGCATCGCGCGGATTGCGGCGGATGTCCTGGCGCAACAGTGCCTCGGCGTGCTCGCGGCGCCGGTCCGGCTCGACCAGCCGGCCCACATCAAAGACAAAGTCGAGGACGACGCGCGATAGCTCTTCCTTCTTGACATTCTCTGCCCGGTGGCGCACCACACAGCGCGTGCGCGGCAGGATCATGTCCAGCTCGCGGACCACCTGCACTTTCACCTTCACTTGGTCGTAGTCTGCCTCGTTGACATTCAGTTCGATGGTCTCCCCGCTGTCTACGACCGCGTTGATCAACTGCTCGCGCTCGCCCAACTGGAGCGAAACTACCAGGATCGGGCGGGCGTCACGGTTGAGCACCCGGACGACGTTCTTTTCCGCGAGCAGCACCAGGCTGTTCGTCTCCAGAGTCATTTCCGGCGTCATGGCGATGGTTTGCGGATGCGGGTACTGCACATCCAGAACTTCGATGAAGTCGCCGGAATACTCCTTGAAGATGCCGACGTGCTCGTGTATCTCGTCGCCCTCCACCAGTTCGATCACCACGCGATGGCCGATGTAGTGTTCCAGGAGCGGGTCGAACACCGTCCCCACCTGCCCCAGCACCTTCGATCCCATCATGGTCTTGAGCGAGGCGCCGCCATCCACCAGGTAGCGGCTGGCGGACTTCTGCACTCGTCCCAGGACAATCCCCAGCACCTCGTTCAACGAGTCGGTCGCGGTGCTCAGGAAGTTCCGGCCCGACCGGCCCAGCCGGCGCAGCGGCCCCGGATGGAAAGAGCGTGCGATGTCGCGCGTTCGCCGCCGCGTGCCCCACTCGGACAGTTTCTCCGGATAGCGATAGATGGCCTGAATTTCGCCGTACTCGCTGCCATAAAGCAGATAGCTTGACTCGATATGCCGGTCGTCCTGGATCGAGTCGATATATGCGAGTTCCAGTCCCGTTGGCTCGACCTTGAGCACACCCCAAATGAGCTTGTTGTTCGTGCGCTCCAGCGTCACGTGGAAGCCTTCCCACGACTTCAGACACCGGTCCTTGCGCGTGGAGCGCAGGTATGCGCCGATCAACGTAATGACGAAGATGACTCCGATGGTAATGAGCAGTGAAAGGTCGATCATACCCGTGCGATCTGCCTTGCCGAGGTGCGCTGCTGCCTACGCGAGCCGCTTGCGCACCTCCGAAATGATGAATTCGTTGGTCGTGTGCTTGCCCGTTGCTGCCTTCGAGTAGATGAGTTCATCATTCAGCATGACTTCGAAGCGTCCATTGCTGGACGGAATCAGCGTCACGGCCTCAATGGGATGCGGCCGCCCCATGAGCGGCTTGAGCAGCGTAAAGAGCGCCTCCGCCAGACTGGCGGCCCTGGGTGTGTAGTTTCAAGAAATGCAGAATTCGATGCTGATACGCATGGATTATCCTCCTGTATCTGCTCGCGCAAGCATCAGTCCGGCCACTCCACATCCGACTCGACAATGGTGCCGGGAACGGTGGCGCTGACCAGGACGTCGAGTGCGTTGCGGATCACCGCCCGCTGGACGTCCCGCTCGACTGCCGGCCCCAGCGGCGCGCCGTAAGGGAAGTGGACGTACAAGGCCCGCGGCGGCTTGACGGCCGCGACGATATCGCGGTTCATCACGACACAGATCGTTGCGATGCCGTGTTCCTCCAGTGCACGCGCAAGCAGTCCGACGGACTGCTGGCAGATGGGTCAACACGGCGTCAGAAAGGCAGCATGGACGCCATCGGCGGCCAGCCGGCGCGCAACCTGCGGCGCAATCTCGGTAATCAGGGCCTGCGGCTCCGGCACGTAGCCCATAAAGCTATAGATCCATGGGTAAAGGCGGCCGATGACGCCCTGTGCGGCGAGCTGCTGGAAATGCAGGATGGGCATCACGACGTTGATGTCCATCTCAGCATGTTCATGCTCGTAGTGTGCATGGGCGATGCGCAGCCGGTCCACCGGCGTGTCGATGTGGATCTCGCGGAACGCCGGATCCCCGAGGGGGTTCCAGGCGTCGAAGGGTATATGCTGGTCAAAACGGTAGAAGCCGCACGTGCTGAGCAGCGCCACGGTTGCCTCGGCCAGGGGCCGGGCGAGCGGCGCCCAGGGCGCTGACTCGTTGAGCTGCCAGGTGAAGTGGGGATACCACTGCGCCCGGATGCGCGCTTGAGCCGCTTGCAGCTTAGTGCTGAGCATCGTTTCCTCGCGCCTGAGTCAGCGCCCTGAACCTGGCTATGCGCCCGGACACGGACACGCCAGAGAGCTCAGGAATTCAGTGGAATCTGCTTTGAGTGGGCGAACTGCGCTTCAAGCTCGGCGCGGCGCTCCGCGGCCGCCCGCCGGCCCTCTTCCATCACGAGGTCGGCGCGTGCCCGAACCATGCTCTGTAGTTCGTCGCCGGACTTCGGAGCAGCCAGCAGCCCCAACACGCTGCCGACCACCGCGCCGGTGATGAGGCCGGCCAAGAACTCTGACGCCTTCATGTTCTTCCTCCAGAAGGTTCCTGCAAAAAACAAACAGTAGAGTGCATCTGTACGAGTATAGCACAGGCACTTGACATCACAAAGTCGTTTTGCAGCCGCAAGCCGACTTACAAACTACCAACCGCGCTGATACTGGAACGGGACCTCCGTTGTGTAGTCCAGCGTGCGCGCCGCGCGCAGCGGCCAATAGGGGTCACGCAACGACTGCCGCCCAATGAGCACCGCGTCCGCATGTCCTTCCTGCACGATGGCATCTGCCTGGTGCGGCTCCGTGATGAGCCCGACTGCGCCCGTCGGGCTGCCCGCCTCGCGGCGGATGCGCGCGGCAAAGGGGACCTGGTAGCCGGGGCCGAGCTTGATCTGCTGCGCAGGCGATGTGCCGCCGGACGAGACGTCGATCAGGTCCACGCCCCGCTCCCGCAGCAAGCAGGCCAGGGTCACGCTCTGGTCCACATCCCAGCCGTCCGGCACCCAGTCTGTCGCGCTGATGCGCACGAACAGCGGCAAGCGTTCCGGCCAGACCCTGCGCACCGCCTCCGTGACTGCCAGCAGCAACCGCGTGCGGTGGGCGAAGCTGCCGCCGTAGCTGTCGGTCCGTTGGTTGCTGATGGGCGAGAGGAACTGGTGCAGCAGATAGCCGTGCGCGGCGTGAATCTCGACCACCTGGAACCCGGCCTCATATGCGCGGCCTGCTGCTCCCGCGAAGGCGCGGATGACATCCTCGATATCGGCCTGGCTCATCTCCTGCGGGGTGGGCGTCTGCTCGGAGAAGGGGATGGGGCTGGGCGCGATGGCCCCGGCCACGCCGGCCTTGCGGCCCGCGTGCGCAATCTGGATGGCGGGCGTCGCGCCGTGCTCGGCCAGGAAGTGCGCCACGCGGGCCAGCGCCTCGCCCTGCCGGTCGTTCCACAGGCCCAGGTCCTCCGCGCTGATGCGCCCCCGGCCTTCCACCGCCGTGGCCTCGACCACGACCAACCCTGCGCCGCCGACGGCCCGGCTGCCCAGGTGGACGAGGTGCCAGTCGGTCGCAACGCCGTCCTGGTTGAACACCGAATACTGGCACATGGGCGAAATCCACACGCGGTTGCGCATGGTGACCCCGCGCAGGGTGAGCGGCGTGAAAAGGTGCACGTTATCTGCTGGCATGTTCGATTCCTTTATCCCTTCATTGCGGTATATGTCCAACCTTCAACCTTCAACCTGCAACCATATACGTTCCTGCGCGCGCAAAGCCCAGCTTCTCATAATACCCGCGCGTCCCGATGGCGGAGATGACGGCGAGCCGGTCGAAGCCCGCGGCGCGGGCGCGCGCCTGCGCCTCTGCGATGAGCCGGCGGCCCAGCCCCAGGTGCTGCGCCTCGCCTGCGCTGGCCGAGCCGATGCCGAGCGCCGGCCCATAGACGTGGACCTCACGAATCATCGCCGCGCCCGCGATCTCCGGCAGCGCATCCCATACTGCGCGCACCTCTGCCCGTGGCGCGTCAGCGATCGGCAGGGACAACCTTAAGAAACCGGCCAGCCGCCCACCCGGCGTCTCGTAGGAGAGAAACTGCTCCTGGGAGGTGTCCGTCTCGTAGGCGTGGACGGTCAGGCGCAGATCGCCGCCCTCGACCTCGCCGTGGCGCACCTCGCGGCAGCGCACGCAGCCGCAGGTCAGCCCGTGCGCAGCCATGTAGTCCTGGACGACCTGGCGCAGGTTGGACGTCTTGCTGCCTGCAACGATATCGTCCGCCGGGATGTCGCGGAACACCCGGTTCACCCGGCAGTAGGGGGGGATGGTGGCCTTGCATTCAGCCACAAGCGCGATCAGTTCGGGATCGGTGTAGGGGCGATATTCGCCCCGCCGCCACAGGTCGTAGAGTTCAGTGCCTTCGATGATGGAGCAGGGGTAAATCTTCAACTCATCGGGTCGCAGCGCCGGGTCAGACCAGAGGCGGGCGAAGTCCGCGCGGTCCGATTCCGGCGTCGCGCCGTGGAGGTTGGGCATCCAGTGGAGCAGCAGCTTGAACCCCGCGGCGCGCAGCAGCCGGACGGCCCGGCGCGCAGCTTCAAGGTCATGCCCGCGCTGGTTCAGGCTGAGGATGCGCTCGTCCAGGCTCTGCACGCCCAACTGCACTTTTGTCACACCCAGCCGCCGCAGGTGTTGAATCTCCGCCGCGGTGACCCAGTCGGGCCGCGTCTCGATGACGAGGCCGACGTTGCGGTGGGCAGCGGTCTCGTTGCGCGCCTGCGCCGCGATCAGCGTGTCCCAGTTGCCGTCTACCTCGCCCGCATCCTTCGACTGCGTCCGCATCGCGGTCGCATAGCGACCGCCAGGATGCGGCCTCCGCTCAGGATGCTCTGCCTGCGTGGCCTCGCCAGTCGAAGCATCCTGAGCCGGTGTGCGGCTCAACGTGGTGTACAAGTCCTCGTCGGTCGAAGCATCCTGAGCGGGTGTGCGGCTCACGGTAGTGTACACATCTTCGTCAGTCGAAGGATGCGCCTGCTCATTCATCGCGTCGAGGCAGCGGCGGATGAACCACTGGCGGTAGTTCTTCGAGTAGGTGCTCCACGTGCCGCCGAGAATCAGCAGCTCCACTTTCTCCGCGGTGTGACCCATCGCTTCGAAGGTTTGCAGCCGCGTGCGCACCTGGAGATACGGGTCGAAGCCGCACTGCGCCGCGCGGCGCGCGCCCGGCTCGTTCGGCAGATAGCTCTTGGGCATCCCGGCGATGTCCGGACAGAAGATGCACCGGCCCGGACAGCCCGCGGGTTCGGTCAGCACCGTCACCGGCGCGACGCCCGAGGCCGTGCGCACCGGCTTCATCTGCAACCGGCGCAAGACGCCGCGCTCGAACGGCAGCTCGCCCGCCGCGGTCAACTGCTGGTACGCGGTGACCAGCTCGATCTTGGAGAAGAATCCGCCGTCGCCGGCGATGGGCGTTGCCCCTTTGCCCTCGCGCGGGTGCTGTGCTAAGATCCGCAGCAGGCTGTCCCGGTCCCAGGTGTCGGCCCGGCGCACGGCCTCGAAGATCGCCAGCAGCGTCCCACGATATTGCTGCGCGTCGAAGTCACGCCCGCGCGGCTGCCAGGTGCGCTCTGTTTTCTCGTTCGGTAGATGTTGTTCAGCCATGAAACCCGAAGTCTATGCGGCCCTGCTCGAACTGAACCGGGCCTTCTATACAAGATTTGCCGGGGATTTTGCGCGCACGCGGCAGAGCTGGCCCCCCGGCTACGATCTTATTTTACCCTATCTGGCCGGGGCTGCCAACGTCCTGGATTTGGGCTGCGGCAACGGGCGGTTCCTGGCCTACCTTGCGGGGCAGGGCTGGCGCGGGCATTACGTGGGGTTGGACGGCAGCGCCGGGCTCCTGGCCGAAGCGCAGCAGATGGCCGCCGGGCTGGATGGCGTCACCGCGCGCTTCGTGCAGGCTGACTTGCTCAACCCCGCGTGGCCGGCAGCCGCGGGCGGCTCTGCGGATGCGATCGTATGCCTGGCCGTGCTCCATCACATCCCGACCGCAGCCGTCCGCCGCCGTATTCTGGCGGAGGCCGCGACGCTGCTCGCGCCGGGCGGCCGCCTGATCGTGTCTACGTGGCAATTTATGACTTCCGCGCGGCTGCGCCGGCGGGTGCTGCCCTGGGAGACCGTGGGACTCCGCGCGGATGATGTCGAGGCGGGGGACTACCTGGTGGCCTGGGGTGCAGGCGCGGCCGGACACCGCTACTGTGCGTTCATTGACGAGGCGGAGTTGCACCGGTTGGCGGCGGACGCGGGTTTACAAGTTGTGGCAACCTATCACGCTGACGGACATGAGGGCAATCTGAACCTGTACGGGGTGTACGCTACTGCCAGGTGAAGCGGAATTGCTCGCTGGGGGGGCTGGCTGTCTGGCCCGGCGCTTCCGGGCTGCCATGCCGCACCTGCACACGCCAGGTGAAATCGACGCCCGCACGGGACGTTCCGCGATACTCGGTCGGGAGCCGCCAGGTCGTAGATTTGGTCCAATATACGGCAGTCGGTGCATCCTCGTCCCCCGCCTTGAGCGTGACGACGTAATACTGGTCCGCCTCCAGGATGCCGACGGAGGTCCAACTCAGGAGGAGGTCGCCCTCACTTGCGACGACGCTCCCGTTGCCGGGGCTGAGGGGGACCGGTTCATCCAGGACCGGCTCCGGCGTGGGCGTCATCGTGACGGCGGGCATGACGGAGGTCGGCGCTGGCGTCGGCGTCTCGTTGCTGCGCGGGACGAGAAGCGCCTGGCCGATGCGCAGCACGTCCGTCGCGCTCATCTTGTTGGCCTCGAGTATCCAGTCCACGCGGGAGCCGTAGCGCGTGGCAATCGCGCTGATGGTGTCGCCCGCCTTAACCACGTACATATACGCGCTGCTCTCAGGCGTGGGCGTCGCAGTCGCGCCGCCGCCCATCGGGCCTGCCACAGGGATGATCAACTCCTGGCCCACTGACAACCGGCCATCTGCGGAGAGCTCATTGGTCTGAATGATGTCCTTGACCGTTGAGCCGAACTTCTGCGCGATCGCAATGACCGTATCCCCGCGCTCGACTTTGTAGCGCGTCGGCGGCGCAGGCGTGGCGGTGGGCGTGGTCGGCGCAGATGTCAGGGTCGGCACAGGGGTGACGGTCGGCGGCAGCGTGGGCGTGGCTGTCGGCAGGTCTTCTGCCACCAGCGCCAGTAACTCCGCAGCCGGCGTCGTTTGCGGGGCAAGCGCGACCGACTGGTTGCGCGCTTGGCTGGCCAGCAAGTCTTCAGGAACTTCGAGGCCCCGCACCCACCACAAGATCAGCACGCCGGCGATGGCGGCGAACAGAAACAGGTCGGCCCAGGGAACGCGAAGCTGCCGTCTGGGTGCGCTGTCGAGCGCTGCGCCGCAGAAGAAGCAAGTTTCCGCTTTCTGAGCCACGCGCGTGCCACACTGAGCACAGACGCGGTCGCGGCCATAATGAGTGCGAGGAACGTCGGGGCGGCTCATATCTGGTTAGAGAGTACCATCATCTCTCGGTTTCGGCAAATCTCGCAAAGGCAGCAGCAGAAGCATCACCACCCCGGCCAGTGCGGCCAGTGATATCAGCGCGGCCGTCCGGCGGACGGGCGTTGGTCCGAACCGGACCTCGACCGTGTGTTCGCCGGCGGGCACGTCCACGCCGATCAGCCCGTTCGGTGGGTCGGGAGCAATCGGGACCGGCTGGCCGTCCACCCACGCCTGCCAGCCGGGGAAATAGTAGGTGTAGAAGCGCAGCCGCGCGGGACCTGCTGCGCGCACCACGGCAGACGCGGAGAGCGGGCCTGCCTCCTGCGACACAATCTCCGCCGCGCCTCCGATCACCGCGGCGCGGCGCAGCGGCTCGCCCGCGAGATACTGGGCGATGAGGGGCGAATCTTCGTCCAGCGCCATGCGTTCCGACCAGCTCGTCATCCCGCGCATGTCGGGATAGTCCAGCTCGAACTCGAGCACCGCGACGGGCTGCTCGTCCTGCGGGCGAATCGGGACGAGCTGCGGCACGGTGTAGGGCAGGCTGGCGACAATCAGGAGGGCCGCCAGCCCATAGACATAGGGGCTGATGCGCCGCGCAGGGACCGTCTGCCGCTGCTCCAGCCAGTGCACGCCCGCGCCGGCCAGCAGCGCCAGCGTGAACACGGTCACCGCAAGCAGCCGCCAGGGAAACTGCACCATCTTGATGATAGAGAGGTTGTCCCAGATGAAGGCCGCGGCCGGCGTCATCACAAACAGCGCAATGGCGGTCGCGAGCACCAGGAACACCGCTTCCCCGCGGCGCGCGAGCTGGCCGGGCCGCGCGTCCAGCGCGGCTGCCACGCCGACGGCCGCAGCCACGATCACCACCAGCCCCAGTTGAAAGCTCATGCCGTCGCCCGGCCCCGGCACGGAATAGCCGAAACCCCAGCCGGGATCGAGGAACTGGAGGGGATAGACGAAATGCTGCTCGTAGCTGTAATACGCGCCGACCCACTGCGCTTCGTTGATGTAATGGCGCTCCAACACCAGGGGCAGCAGGAAGATGCTCGCCAGGAGCCCGCCGAGGATGCCGCCCGCGAGCGTCCAGCCCAGGGGGCGCTGTAGTCCGGCCAGGACAGCGCGGCCGGGCTGACCGCGCCGGGCCAACAGGCTGCGGACGAGCAGGACCAGCATGAACCCGGCGAGCAGCGGCACAAACGACAGCACCGACACCGTGTGGCTGATCAGCAGCGCAGCCACGCCCAGCGCCGCGAGTGCGGCGCGCCGCGGGCCGGGCCGCTCCCACGCGTTCACGAGCGCGAGCAGCGTCCACGGCACGACGGCCAGGGCCATGAACTCGGCCAGCGCGGCGCGCACGTAAATCTGTACGAGGTGATAGGGCGCGTAGGTGAACGCAATGCTGGCAATCAGCCCTGCGGACTCGCCCCACCAGCGCCGTGCCAGCCGGTACATGCCCAGGCCGCCCAGGAGAAAACCGACCGCCCAGGTCGCCTTGATGGCTGCGGTGAAGCCCAGTCCCAGCAGATGAAACGCCTCACCGATGAAGTAGGCCAACGGTGCATAGATGAGCCAGAGCGGATATCCGAACCCGATTGCATGGTCCGGTCCCCAGACCGGCCACCACGCGCCTGCGCGGAAGGCCTGATCGAACTCGATGAGGTAGAACACGCTGTGCCGCGCGTCGTGCGCCTTGTAGAAGTAGCCCGGCGCCAGCAGCGGCAGCACTGCCGGCAACGTCAGGAGCAGCACGAGCCACACCATCGACGATGGGCGACGGACGCTGCGGGCACCCTTCGACTGCACTTCGCCGCCCGCTGAAGTGGGCGGTTGCGTTCCGCTCAGGATGCTTCCTGAATCAGTTTCGGAGCATTCCCGTCGCTCATTCGGCGGGTTGGGGGTGACGGCCGGTTGAGTAGTATCGCGCATCGCAGGGATCAGGCTGCCGTGTTGCGGGCCGGGGCAAATAATGCCACCGCCTGCTGATAGGCCGGCTGCGGCAGGTCCCCGTAGACCGTCGCCAGCCAGGCCAGGTCTTGCCGCATGGTCAGGAGGTCCTCCGGCGCGCAGTGACGGGCCGCGGTGCGGTAGGCTTCCAGCGCCGCGGCCGATTTCCCCTGCGCCAGCAGCGCATCCGCAAGGTCGAGATAGGCGAACTTGGGCAGCAGGCCGCTGGCGACAGCCGCGCGCGCGGCCTCTTCAGCCGCGGCTGGCCGGCGCTGTGCCAGCCGCACGACGGCCTCGGCCAGGTGGATGTGCGGGTCCTCCGGCGCAACGCCGAACGCTGCGGCGATCTGCACGCGGGCCTCGTTGACCCGGCCCAGCACGGCCAGCAGCTCGGCCAGGTTGCAGCGCGGCGCCGGTTCCAGCGGCAGCAGCTCGATGACGCGCTCGTAGACGGGCACGGCATCCTCCTTGCGTCCGACGCGCCAGAGGGTGTTGGCAAGCGCCCACAGGATGCGCGGCTCGTCGGGCGCGAGCCATGCGGCGCGCTCGAAGGCGTCCAGCGCGGCCCGGTCTTTCCCGGCGCGCAGCAGCGCCTGGCCGCGCGCGGCCTCGTCCAGCCCGATGCGCGGGTCGATGGGTTGGCTCATAGCTCGTCGTCTCCGATCAGGCGGGCGCCGCGCACATCGTCCTTGCCGGGCGCGAGGATGACGCCGCCGCCGCCCGCACCGGTGGCCTTCGTCAGGGGCGTCTCCGGGCCGGGCCGCGGCTGGCCCTCCGCGCCGCTTCTCTCCAGCATGTTCAGATACCCGCGCAGCGTCTCGCCCTCGACCACGGTCAGCCCGTAGCGCTCGCCGTGGGCCAGCAGGAAGCGGCTGATGTCCAGCAGGAAGGCCCGGCGCAGCGCGGGCAGGTCGGCAAACCGCGTCCAGTCGAGCACCACGTTCTCCTGCAGGAACACCTGGCCTGCGGGCGTGCGGTTGGCCGCGCCGGCATAGCCGAAGATGGGTTTCTCGGTGCGCCGCGCCCACCAGACTTCCAGGCCGACCGGCGCGCTGATGTCCGGCCCCATGACGACGACAAAGAGGTGGCACTCCGCGACGGAATCCACATCGGGCGTGCGCTTGATGATCCAGCCCACGTTGACCGGCAGCTCGGCCAGCGCGCGGCCCAGCAGTTCCCGCGCCGGATCCTCGTGCGGGCCTGCGCTGATGAACAGGCGTACCTGTGTTGCCATAAGGGGAAGAATCCTTGTCGAGTGAGCTATCTGTAGTTACCAGGAACATTATAGCATAGATAGCAGTCTCCCCGTTTGCCGGTGTACATGCAATAGCGGTATCATGCCCCGGTCATCTCACGTTCCGGAGCAAACTATGACTTCCCTGGATCTTTCCTTTGTCCGCAGCCAGTTTCCTGCGCTGGCGTTGATGGACGGCGGCCGGCCCGCCGTCTACTTCGATGGGCCCGGCGGGACGCAGGTGCCGCAGCGCGTCATCGATGCGATGAGCAGCTATCTTGTCCACATGAACGCGAACCACGGCGGCGCGTTCCGCACGAGCCGCGAGAGCGATGCGCTCCTGGCGGCTGCACACGCAGCCATGGCCGACCTGCTCAACGCGGCGGACCCGCATGAAATCACGTTCGGTGCGAACACGACCACGCTGACCTTCGCGTTCAGCCGCGCCATCGCCCGCGACCTCAAACCGGGAGACGAGATCATCGTCACGCGGCTCGACCACGACGCCAACCGCGCGCCCTGGCTCGCGCTGGCCGAGCAGGGCATCGTCGTCCGGGAGGCCGACTTCGACCCGGCGGACTGCACGCTGCGGCTGGATGACCTGGCCGCGCTGCTCAGCCCGCGGACGAAGGTCGTGGCCGTCGGCTACGCCTCGAACGCGGTCGGCACCATCAACCCGATTGCGCGCATCGCGGAGATGGTCCACTCGGTGGGCGCGCGGCTGTGGGTGGACGCGGTCCATTACGTGCCGCACGGCCCGGTGGATGTGCAGGCGCTCGGCTGCGACTATCTGGTCTGCTCGCCGTACAAGTTCTTCGGCCCGCACAGCGGCGTCGTCTGGGGCCGCTACGAGCTGCTGGAGCAGTTGCGCGCGTACAAGGTGCGGCCCGCGGGCAACCGGCCGCCCGACAAATTCGAGACGGGCACGCAGGCCCATGAGGCGCAGGCGGGCGTACTGGCTACGGTGGAATACCTGGCGGAACTGGGCGAGGCCTGTGCCGCGCACGTCAGCGGCGACTTTACCCGTTACACGGGCCGCCGGCGGGCGCTCAAGCAGGCCATGACGGCTGTCCAGGCGTATGAGCGCGGGCTGTTCGAGCACTTCGTGGCCGGACTGCTGGCGATCCCCGGGCTCAGCTTCTACGGCATCCGCGACTTCGGCGCGTTCGACCGGCGCACGCCGACCGCGGCATTCCGGCTGGCCGGGCATCACCCGGATGAAGTGGCGGAGCACCTGGCGCGGCGCGGGGTCTACGTCTGGTCGGGCAACTTCTACGCGGTGGCCGTCACCGAGCGGCTCGGGCTGGAGGAGAGCGGCGGCGTGGTCCGCGCGGGCCTGGCCCACTACAACACGCGCGAGGAGGTGGATTACTGCCTCGCGTGCCTGCGCGAGCTCGCATAAGGCAATTGCAGAACGTTACGCAGATGAACGCTGATAGGACTGGTCGAGATTACCGTAGTACAAAATGAATCATGAAGCTCAGTCTAATCTGCGTCATCTGCGTGCTATTCTTTGCTACCCGCTGAGCGCAGGCGGCGCAGCGCCTCGCTGAAATCCGCCGGGTACGGGGCGGTCAGGGTCAACGCCTGACCGCTGACCGGGTGGGTGACGGTCAGGCTGGCCGCGTGGAGCGCGGGTCGCTCGATCAGCGGGGGCTCGAAGGCGGGCAGGACGATGGTCGCGCGGGTGTAGAGCGGGTCGGCCAGCAGCGGATGGCCCAGCGCGGCCAGGTGCGCACGGATCTGGTGCGTGCGGCCGGTCTCAGGCCGGGCCTCCACCAGCGCGCAACCCGCGAACCGTTCCAGCACGCGGCAGTGCGTGACGGCAGGCTTGCCTCGCCGCGGGTCCACGAGCGTCCGGTGCTTGCGGTCGCCGTTCGCGACGAGGGGTAGGCGAATCGTCTGCTCATCCCAGGCGGGCACGCCTGCCGCCAGCGCGTGATAGACCTTGCTGATGCCATGCGTCGCGAACTGGCGATCCAGGTTGCGGTGGGTATCCGCGCTGCGGGCAAGCACGATGACGCCGCTCGTCCCGCGGTCCAGCCGGTGCACCACCCATAGCCGGCCGTGCTCTGCTTGCAACAGCCCCACCAGGTAGGGTGCGTCCGGCTGCCAGCCGTCGGGCAGGGTCGGCAGGCCCGCGGGCTTGTTGACGGCCAGCAGCGCGTCATCGGTCCACAGCACAGCGATCGGTTGCCTCATCACGTCCTCCACGCCTGGAAAGATTGGACTCTCTCACGCAAAGACGCAAAGAGCGCCAAGCAGATAGCTGTTCTTTGCGCCTTTGCGTGAGCTTTTCTATCAGATTCCAGAAACATCACCCTCAAAGCGGTCGACGAGTTGATACTACGTCGAGCCTTTGACTTAGTCAATAACCTCGTCTATAGTGGATGCGTCTGGATGAAAACGATGCTTCCGCGCGGTCCGCGTATTCCGTGATCGCACTTGCACATCTGGCAGGAATCCCCTTTGAACGGCCAAATGTCATGAAAGCCCATTTGTTCCGGCGCGAGAGCACTTATCTCGCGCTGTTGCTCGTCTTTGGCGTCATCGCCATCTCGCCGCTGCTCCAGCCCGGCTACTTCTGGGGCGCGCACGATGCGCGGCACGACGTCTATTTCATCTTCCAATATGCGAAGTCCGCCGCAGAGGGCATCTGGTTCCCGCGCTGGTCGCCCGATTGGACCTTCGGCTACGGCTACCCGTTCTTCATTGTCTATGGCCCGCTGGCGACCTTCATCGGCGTGGTAATCCATCAGTTACTGGGCCTGGGCTATGAGGCCAGCGTCAAGGCGGTGCTGGCGCTTTCGATCGTCGGGTCCGGGCTGGCGATGTACGGGTTCGTGCGCTCGTGGCTGGGCAAGCGCGCGGGGCTGGTGGCGGGTGTGGCCTACATGGTCATTCCGTATCACCTGGTCGATGTCTACGTCCGCGCGGCGATGGCTGAGGCCGTGGCGCTGGCCTTCCTGCCGTTGGCGCTCTGGGGCTTCCGGGCCGCGGTCCTCCGCCCGCGTTTTGCATCGGTGTGCGGCGCGGCGCTGGCCTTTGCTGCGATCATGTGGACGAGCAATCTCGTCGCGCTGGTGTTCACGCCGCCGCTGGCCGTCTACATCCTGTTCCTCCTGCTTGAACGGGCGCAGGGTGCAGGCCCGGCGCTGCGCGGGCGGCTCGTCGCGCTGGTCAGGGGCGCGGTGCCGCCCGCGCTGGCGGGGCTGCTCGGCCTGGGACTGAGCGCCGCGTTCTTCGGCCCCGCCATTGTCGAGCAGGCCTACATCAACCGGACGCAGTGGTTCGGGGAGTATTACGACCCCACGCAGCACTTCGTCTACTTCCACCAGTTGTTCGACCCCTCGTGGGGCTTCGGCATCAGCCAGCCGGGCCCTGTCGAGGCCGCGCAGGGCGGCTTGAGCTTTCAATTGGGGCTGGCCGCGACGTTGCTGTCGGTCATTGCGGTGGGGTGGACTGTCGTCCGGTGGCTCAAGGCCAGGCGACTATCCATCGCACAGCCTGCGTCGGGGGAGACCATAGGCCGAATTCGTGATAGCAGCGTTCCTGCCGGGCCTCACAGGCTCCATGAGGTCGTGTTTTGGGCGCTCTGGGCGGTGGCGAGCGTCTTCCTGACGCTCGATATCTCGCTTCTCGCGTGGCAGTATGTGCCGATTGTGCCCTACGCACAGTTCCCCTGGCGCTATCTCATGCTGGCCATCCTCCCTCTGAGCATCCTGCCGGGCGTGCTGGTGGCGGATCGCGCCCCGGACAAGCCAGCGAACAGAGTTGCAGCAACGGGCGCGCAGTTCTCGCTGGCGCTTGTATTGGCCGTCCTCCTGATGGCGAGCAGCGCGCCGTACCTGAAGGTCGAGGTGCGCGAGCCGACCCGCGAGCAGGGCCCGGTGTCGATGGCCGCGCTGATGCGGTTTCAGCGCACGAGCGACGAGATGACCGGCGTGACGGCCTGGGTGGACCCGGCGCGCCGGCCCATGTGGTCCGATATGGCCGACCTGTGGGTGCAGGGCGCCGAGGTCACCACGCGCGTGGATTACAGCCAGGTACCGCAGAACGAGTCGCTGGCCGTCAACTCGGAGGACATGGGCACCGCGCACGAGCAGGTCTTTTTCTACACGAATGAGACGGACCGCTCCATTACCTTCAACCGGTTCTGGTATCCGGGTTGGACCGCGTGGCTGCTGGATGGCAAGGACGGCCGCCCGGTCGAGCGGATTCCCGTGGCGCGCGAAGATGGGCCGCTGGCACGCGTCGTCGTGCCCGTGCCGCAGGGCCAGGGGTATATCCTGCTGCGTTTCGAAGATACGCCGCTGCGCGCCGCAGCCAGGTGGGTAACGATAGGCACCGTCGTACTGCTCGTCCTCTTCGCCGTCGCGAGTCTGCTGCGGCGGCGGTTTGGCGATTGACCTCACCCCCCATCCCCCTCTCCTGACCTGGGCGAACCGAAGGTTCGCCCAGGTCAGGAGAGGGGCAGTCGAGGGGGTGAGGCCATTGGGCAATGGAACCGTGACATGACCTCTCCCGATAATCCGCTCTCCGCGAACCTCTGGCAGGGGCCGCGCGTGCGGCTGACTGCACTGACCTACAACGACACGCCCATCATTTCCGGCTGGCACAACGACTTGGGGATACTGCGCCACTTCGATGCTGAGGCTGCGCGCCCGCGCAGCGAAGACGATGTGAGCCGCTGGCTGGACGACGTGAAGAAGAACCCGCGCACCTTCGTCTTTGGCATCCGGCGCCTGGAAGACGACGCACTGCTCGGCATGGTCAGCATCGAGGATGTGTTATGGCCCCATGGCACGGGCTGGCTGAGCATCATGATCGGCGAGCGGGCCAACTGGGGCCAGGGATACGGCACCGAAGCGCTGCGCCTTGTGTTGGACTACGCCTTCCGGGAGCTGAACCTACACCGGCTCCAGCTCACCGTGTTCGAATACAACGCCCGCGCCGTCGTACTATACGAAAGGCTCGGCTTCCGGCGGGAAGGCGTCTACCGTGAGTTCATGCAGCGGGATGGCCGGCGCTACGATATGTACCTGTACGGCCTGTTGAGCCGCGAGTGGCAGAGATAGGGGTGGGCCGGGCGCCTGCCTCTACGGTAAAATTGACCACAGTCAACCAGTATTGCATGTTATGTTTTTGATATGAGAAAATATATGTCAATATCTGGATGCCTGGATCAGTTGAGGTCTAAGCATGCTGAATTCGTCGGATGACGGAGTCTGATGCTCCTTCGACTGTACCGGGCTGCGCCCATCTCCGCTCAGGATGCGCCTGACCACCGGGGCATGCCGGCATCCTGAGCGGAGGCCCCGCCAGGAGGGGCCGGAGTCGAAGAATGGTCGATGACTTGATCCGCCAGAATCATCGTGGCTGTGCTTCGTCGGCACGAACGGAGCAGTTGCCCGTATAGGAAACCTGACTACGGTCAACCAGTATTGCCTATTGTTTTCTGGAATGAGAAAAGATATGCCAGAGTCAAACCATGCGCCCTGTTGAGTTGTCCGGCGAGCGCCCGTTGCTCCTGCTGACCAACGACGACGGCATCCAGTCGCCCGGCCTGCACGCCGCGGCGGAGGCGCTCTGCGACCTGGGCGAGCTGCTGATCGTTGCACCCGCCGAACAACAGACCGGCATGGGCCGGGCCATGCCCGCGCTCAGCGGCGACGCACAATTGGAGGCAAGCCGCCTCACGCTCACCTGCCAGGACGTGCAGGTCTATACCATCACGGCATCACCGGCGCAGGCAGTACTGTTTGGGGTCCTGGCAATCGTTCAGCGGCGGCCCGCGCTCGTGGTCTCCGGCATCAATCACGGCGAGAACCTCGGCACCACCGTGACCTCCTCCGGCACCGTCGGCGCGGCGCTGATGGCCGCGGAGCTGGGCATCCCCGGGCTGGCCGTATCCTTCGAGACGGATGCGGCGTACCACTTCGGCTACGCGCACGCACTCGACTGGACCGCCCCGGCGCACTTCACCCGCCTGTTCGCACGCGCCATGCTTGGTGCGCAACTTCCTTTCGACGTGGACGTACTTAAAGTAGATGTCCCCGGTGAGGCCACCGCAGAGACGCCATGGCGCATCACGCGCCAGTCGAAGCAGCCCTACTACCAGTCGCTTGCGCCGGAACAGCGTTTCGGGGTAGGGCCGCTGCGCACGCTGAATTATCGCGTCCTTATTCATTGGGACACGCTGGAGCCAGACTCGGACATCTCGGTTTTTGCACGTGACCGCCTTGTATCGGTCACGCCGTTGAGTCACGACCTGACAGCGCGGACCAATCTGGCTGCGCTGGAGGGGCTGTTGAAGGGGCAACCATGATTCGCACCGAAGCATTGAGCAAGCATTTCCAGGCGGATGGCCGCACGATCAAGGCAGTGGACGGGCTGGACCTCCAGGTGGCCGAAGGAGAGGTGTTCGGCTTCCTGGGCCCTAACGGCGCGGGCAAGACGACCACCGTCCGCCTGCTCACCTGCCTGATCGGTCCCAGCGCGGGCCGCGCCTGGGTCAACGGGCAGGCAGTGGGCCAGGCCGACCGGCAGATCCGGCAGCAGGTCGGCATCCTCACCGAGTCGCCCGGCCTGTATGAGCGGTTGAGCGCACAATACAACCTCAGCGTCTTTGCGGAGTTGTACGGCGTCAAGGATGTGCGCGGTCAGGTCGAGAAGTATCTGCGGCTGCTGGACCTGTGGGATCGCCGCGATACCGAAGCGGGCACATTCTCGAAGGGCATGAAGCAGAAGCTCGCGATTGCCCGCGCCCTGCTGCACGAGCCCCCGGTCGTGTTCCTCGATGAACCGACGGCTGCGCTCGACCCGGAGGCGGCCAAGACGGTGCGTGACTTCATCGAGACCCTGCGCGGGCAGGGCCGCACCATCTTCCTCTGCACGCACAACCTGGATGAGGCCGAGCGGTTGTGTGATCGCATTGGCGTGTTCAAGCAGCGTCTCATCGCGGTGGATACGCCGGACGCGCTGCGGCGGCAGTTGTTTGGCCGCCAGACGGTGGTGCACCTCGCCCCGCCCGCGGACCCCGGTGCGTTGCAGCAGTGGGCGGGCGTGGTGGCCGGGCTGCCCGATGTGCAGCACGTGGAGCCGCTGCCCGCGTCTGCAGATGACCCGGAACGCGCGGATCGTCTCGTCATCAGCCTGGCTGACCCGCCCGCACAGAACCCGGCCATCGTGCGCACCCTGGTGGGGCAGGGCGCGGAGGTGCAGTTTGTCAACGAGGTCAAGCACTCGCTGGAGGATGTCTACCTGAGTCTGATCCACAACGGTGCGAGCGGGGCGCGAGGTGCAGCATGAAGGCGGTACGCACGATTATCCTGAAGGAATGGGCCGATATCCGGCGCAACAAGCTGGTGTTCTCAGTAGTCATCGGCGTGCCGCTGCTGATGGTGTTGATACCCGTCGTCATGCTGTTCATCATGAGCCGTGCGCCGGTGGACTCGCGCGACCTCGAAGAGTTGAGCCGCATGTTGCAGAACACGCTCTTCACGGGCATGGACGGCCGTGAGGCGCTCCAGGCCGCGATGGCGAGCAACTTCATGATCCTGTTCCTCATGATGCCGTTGATGGTGCCCGTCACGATTGCGGCATACAGCATCGTGGGTGAGAAGATCATGCGCTCGCTGGAGCCGCTGCTGGCGACGCCCGTCTCGACGGCGCAACTGCTGCTCGGCAAGGGGCTGGCCGCAGCGCTGCCGGGCATCGTGATGACGTGGTTCAGCTATGCACTCTTCCTGGTCTTTGCCCGGCTCTTTGCGGTCAGCGACCGGGTGTTCAGCGTGTTCGTGAATCCCATGTGGCTGATCGCGATGTTCGTGTTGTCGCCGCTCCTGACCGTGATGGCCGTGAACGTGGGCATCATCGTCAGCAGCCGCACCTCGGACCCGCGCGCCGCCGAGCAGCTCGGCAGCCTCATCATCCTGCCGCTCATGGTACTGTTCATCGGCGTGATGGCCGGCTTCATCATGCTCAGCGCCACAACCTTCTGGCTGAGCTCGTTGATCGTTCTGGTGCTCGATGCAGGCCTGCTGTACCTGGGCGTGACCCTGTTCCAGCGGGAGACCATCCTGACGCGTTGGAAGTAGCAGGACGGGTTGCCAACCCGTCCCGCAGGGGTATGCTGTCCTCCGGCGCGCGGCGGCTGGCGCTGGCCGGTAGGACGGGTTGCCAACCCGTCCTACAGGGGTATGCTGTCCTCCGGCGCGTGGCGGCTGGCGCTGGCCGGTAGGACGGGTTGCCAACCCGTCCTACGCTGGCCTGTCCCTTTCCTCTGCGCGGTTGCCGCATGCACCATTTTGGCGTACACTATCCTCCGTGCTCATCCTACAGAAGCCATAACTAAGAGACGGGAGTCATACCCATGACTGTTCGGCACTCACTTTATGCGGTAGCCTTTGCCGGGCTGCTGCTTTTCCTGGCCGGGCTGTTGCTGGCCGTGCGCAGCATTGCCGGGGGCTGGACCGGCGGAATTGCCCTGGCCGATGTGCCAGCGGCATTGATGGGGAGCATTCCCTGGCTGGGGTTGGCGCTTGTCGGGGTGATTGCCTTCGGCATCGCCTGGGGCATGGCGAATCGCGACGCGCGGCCGCTGACGCTGGCAGGCGCGGCCGAACGCGGGCAGCCTGCGCGCAAGGCGACCCTGTACATGGGCCAACTGCTGCTGCTGGCCGCGGGAGTGGCGTTCGCGGTGCTGATGTTGCGCGGCGCGGCCCTGCAGCTCTTCGCAGGGCTGGGGTTAGGCCCCGACGAGGCGCAGCCCGGCTGGCCCGTTGCGCAGGCCGTGGCCGCGCTCCTGAGTCTGCTGGTCTGGGGCTATCTGCGCTACGAGACGCTGCGCGACGATGACGTGGGCCGCGAGCAGGGGCCGGCCGTGGGCTGGCGGCGGGCCTACACCTATCTCGCCGCGCTCGGCGGGCTGGCGCTCAGCGTGGGCGGCATGGGCGAATTCATCCGTTCGGTCATCGCCCTGGGCATCCAGCCGCTCGCACCGGACGCGCCGTGGCGCGTGCCGATGGCCGGTGCGGTCGCTGCGCTGGTGGTGGGCGTGCCGCTGGCCGCCATGGCCTGGCGGTGGTCGACCCGCAGCGCGGCGACCCATCCGGCGCCGGAGATGAATGCGCTCAGCCGCGTGCTGCTGCGCTACGCTGCGCTGCTGGCCGGAGCGCTCGTCACGCTTCTGGCGCTCGGCTACCTCATCCATGACGTGATTCTGCTCATCCTCGGCCAGCGCGCAGGCCAGTGGTGGGGCTATGCCCTTGCGTATTTCCCGCCCATGCTGGTCCTCTGGCTCACCTTCAGCAGCGGCATCCAGGGGGATCGGGCACGCGGCGGCGAAAGCCCGCGCACGGCCCGCATCCGGCGGGTCGTGCGCTACACGATTACGGCGCTGGCGCTGGCCGCGTTCTGGCTCGGCTTGACCGAGGTGGCGCGGCTCGTTTTGCAGATGGCGTTGGCACGGCAGGCCGGTAATGTCGAACTCGATGCGGTCTGGCGGGGGCGCTTCGCGCTCGCGACTGCGCTGGTGCTGGTCGGTGCGCCCGGCTGGTGGGGGCACTGGTGGCCGCTGCACGTGCGTGCGCGGCTCAACACGCCCGGCGGCCACAATGAGCGTGCAGCGGGCATTCGTCGCGTCTACCTGTTCGCCGTGGTGCTGATCGGCGCAGCCGTGCTCGTGTTCTCGCTCGGGTTCGGCGTCTTCCTGGGCCTGAATCTCGATGACGTGACCACCGTTGGTGGCGTGCTGGGCGCGCTGGCCGGCGCGATTGCGGGCGCGGTGATCGCCCTGGTGTGGGCGGCCTCACATGCGCTGGTCTTGCGGGGAGACGAGCGACTCCTGACGCGCGACGCGGCTGAGGCGGAGCGCCAGCGTGCGTACAGGCCGCCGGTCGTCGCTGCGAATGTCATGCCTGCTGCACCGGCTGGCGCGCAATCGCCGGTCCCACCGCCCGCAGTGGAGCCCATTGCGCCGCTCGTTACAGCGGGTGCGCCTCTCCGTTACCGGCGGGAGGACCTGCCCGCCCTGCTGCCGGCCGCTGCTTCCCTGACGGTTGAAGGGGAAGGTGTCGCGCAGCCTGCCGCGGCGCCGATGTCTGCCGCGACGGGAGAGCCGCAGCATGCTGTCGCAGTTGTGGATGGCGCGAACGGTGTGGCAGGTGCGGCCCTGGTCGCCGGGCTGCGCCGCGCGCTGCCCGACCTGGTCATCTGGCCGGTCGGCCTGAATGCCGCGGCGCAGGTGGAGATGTTGGCCGCGTTGGGCGACGGCACGCCGCCCGCCGTGCCTGCGACCGCATTGGCGTCCGTTTCGCTGATCCTCGGCCCCGCGGATATTGTGACGCCCGGCGGCATGGACGGCGAAGTGACGGATGAGATCTTTGCGGCCATCAGCGCCAGCCCGGCCACGGTTTTCCTGCTGCCCCCGCGCGATGCGCGACTCCAGTGGATTGCCGCGCCCGAATGGTCGTTGGCACAGTGGGTCGACCATGCCGTCGTGGAGGTGCAGCAGGCGTTCGGCATGCTGCCGCCTGAGCCGGCGCCCGAGATTTAGCCACAACCACGGAACACACGGATTACGCGGAAGGATCATCTTTGCCATCTGGAGGCGCGCGTGCACACGCTAATTGTGCTCAAGGGCCGGTCGTTCAAGCACAACCTGCCGCTGACCGATATCAGCGACCTGCTGGCCGCACCCAACACCATCGTGTGGCTGGACATCCAGAACCCCACGGATGCAGATGTGGCGCTGCTGGCGGAGGAGTTCGGCTTCCATCCCCTTGCCATCGAAGATGCCACCCGCTCGCACGAGCGCCCGAAGGTGGATGCCTACCCGTTGCCGGAGTACCTGGAAGAGAGTGTGCCGGATGTCGAGGCCGACCTGGGACCGGATGACCCGTCTGCTGAGTTTGCGACTGCGTGGGGTTACTACTTCGTCGTCTTCTATGAGGCTGCGTTCGATCCGGCGGAAGATCGTATTATCACCGAGGCCATCAACCTTTTTATCGGGGCCAACTATCTGGTCACGGTCCATCAGGGCGATATTCGTCATGTCAGGGAAACGCTGGCGCGCTGGCAGGCTCCCAGCAGTCCCCTGGGCAACAACGTGGCTGCGCTCGTGCATGCATTGCTCGATTCAATCGTGGATGACTATTTCCCGCTGATGGATCGGGTGGCGGACCGGGTGGAGGATCTGGAGGATGCCATCTTCGTGCATTACGAGGAAGAGTCCATCCAGACGATATTCGGGCTGAAGCGGGACCTGTTGAGCCTGCGCCGCGTGGTCGCGCCGGAACGCGATGTGCTGAATGTGCTCCTGCGCCGCGAACTGCCCATCTTCCGCTCGGCCGATCTCGCCTATCTGCAGGATATCTACGACCACCTGGTGCGCGTCACCGACAACATTGACACCTACCGCGACCTGCTCTCCAGCGCCCTCGACAGCTATCTGTCGCTGCAATCCAATAATTTGAACCAGGTCGTCAAAATATTAACAATTGCATCAATAATATTGATGGCGGCCAGCCTGATCGCCGGCATCTACGGTATGAACTTCGTGCATATGCCCGAACTGCAATGGCGGCTTGGCCACGGCTTCGCCATCCTGCTGATGATCGTCGTCACTGCCGGGTTGATCATTTACTTCAGGCGCAAGCGCTGGCTGTAGAACCATTAAGAATCTATCCGAAAAACCGCTGGGGCCGGTCTCCGACCGTGCCCCCTGGCTCGGTGTGCTGTGGCGAAGCCACAGCCGAGACCGGCCAGAGCAATTCTCGGATAGACTCTAAGCGCAACCCGCAGCGAATTGGACCGCCGCGCACCAGTTCGGCGTCAGTCTGGCGACCAGAAGCTCCCCACCGCGCCGCTCACAGCCCCCACCAGCGCGTCGCTCACCCCGGTCCGCCGGAAGGCAAACCGCACGAACAGCGGGTCGTGGTCGGAGCTGCGCAGACTTGTTGTATCAGGCGTCGGCTTCTCCGGAAAGTCCGCATTGATGTGTACCGGCCCGCCCGCAAGATAGTAGGCGTCGAGGCCGGTCGTGGCAACGAAGTGATCCAGCACCTCGGCACGGCCGTCATAGATGTAGGTGTAGCGATTCGCCGGCGGGACATAACGTGCAAAGAGGTTGACTTCATCCCCAAACTGCGCCAGCGTGTCAGATGCCAGCAGGTCGTTGAAATCGCCCAGCGCAACCGCGTTCGGTCCCGCATCCGCCGCGCGGAGCAGCCCGGCCACGAATGCCGCCTGCATGACGCGGCGCGGTGCATTATCCGCCTCGTCCCCGCGCTTGGACTTGAAGTGATTGACGATGACGCGCACTTCGAGCGCCCGGTCGCCGCGTGCGTTGCGCACGACCAGGTCGGCCACGTAGGGCGGCCGGTCGAACAGCGGGTAGGTGTCCGCGTCGCAGGGATTCGCGGTTGCGCGCGGCCCGCGGGCGGCTGTGTAATCCACACCGTAGTCGGTCGGCGTGCAGGTTTGCGCTGATGCGCTCCGCCGCAGCTCGACGCGCCCGGCATCGTAGAGCAGGCCCACGGTGATGTCGCGGAAGTCCGCACTCTCGTAGTAGTCATAACGATAGAGCGGCCCGATGGCCGCCGCCAGCGCAGCCCACACTGCGTCCTTCCCCTCGACCTCCTGCAGCCCTACAACCGTGCAGCCTTGCAGGTTCTGCCGGATGGCTGCCGCCCGCTTTGCCAGTCGCACCCGAAACTCGGCCAGACTGGCCGGCGACCAGTCGCCCACGTCGCCGTCGCCGTCGTCTACTGCGTCGAACAGGTCCAGCACATTGAACGAGCAGATGGCGAATTCGTCAGGCCCGATGGCGCGCTCCGCAGCCGCGGGATCGGGCAGGTCCGTCACCTTGAGCCGCGTAGGGTCATCGACCAGCAGGACGTACCGGCCAAACTGGAAGGCCAGGATGCCCGTCAGATCCGTCGCGGTAATCTGATCCAATGTGCCGGCCAGGGGCAGGTCCACGCCCAGCCCACCCGACAGGGCAATGCTGCCCCGGCCTTCCGGCAGCAGGGGCGCCTGCTCAAGCGCGGCGGACTCCGTGAATACGCGCCGGCCATAGTACGGGCTGCTGCGGTCCAGCAGGACAATCTCGGGGTCGCCCGTCGGATAGCGGGAGGCATAGCGGTGTGTCGGCCCGATGACCGAACCGTCGAAACTCAGGCTGACCCGCATCCCCTCGAACCGTTCGTAGTTTACGGTCGGATCGAGCGTCAGGTCGCCCGGCGGGGGAATCGGGCCGGGCGCGGGCAGCGGGCAGCGGCCCGTCGTCCGGTATGAGGCGGTCGTGTCGTCAGACAGGCCGACGATCTCCGTCTGGCCGTAGAACTCCTGCACGCGGAAGTCGAGCAACTCGACCAGCATGCCCGGCGCCAGGCCGCGCGGGTTCTGCCAGGATGTGTAGCGGAAGACGAAGATGCCGTCCGAGGTTGCCGGGTCTGCATCCGCCGCGGGATCCTGCAGGAAGAAGCCGTCCGCCGTCACGCCGGTCACGCAGCCGGTGAGCCGCCCGAAGTTCGTCTCTGCATCATAGGGCGTGGCCGTGGTTGCGCCCTGTAGCTGGGCAATCGTCACCGCAGGACTGGCCGCGACGCTGCACGCGCCGGGGCGAATGTCCGCCTGGCTGCGCGGCCAGACCTGCGCGCCGTCGTAGTCCGCGCTCAACCCGCTGACGGTGGCCGGGCAGCCGTTCTGTAGGCCCGCGATGGACAGCCCCAGCCGCTCGGTGAGGTAGATGAGCGTGCCGCCGACGCGGAAGCGCCGTTCGCTCAGGCGCGAAACCGGCCCGCTGAGCTGCACGAGCCGGCCTTCCGTGGCCTCGCCCACCTGGCCCGGCTGCACGACCTGGGGGGCAGGGGGAGCGCCCGCGCCGAGCCGGATGACCTGGGCGGGGTTGCCCGGCACAATCTCACGCAGCCCGTGGTGCTCTGCGAGCCGTCCGCTGACGCAGAGCGTATCGCCTGCGGCCAGCGCCTGGCCCACCCCGCGGCCGGCATAGACATAAATCCCGCCGCCGGCATCCTGCAGGGCGAACGACTGACCGTCAGTAAATACCCCGGTGGGCACGCTCACCGTGCCCACGACGGTCACATCCGTGTCGAGCGGCCGGGCACGCGCCTCGGCGATCGGGATGGCTCCGGCGCAGGCGGCCTGCGCGGCCGCGGGCGGCTGTGCTGGCAGCATGAGCCACAAGACGATGAAGACGAAGGCGACGGTGCGCGGGCAGTGGAGCATGGCTGGCCTCGTGGTGGGTTGCCCGCCCATGAAAACACATCGGCGGCAGAAGTGCAAACGGAGCCGGTCTGCCTTTACCTGTCTACCAGTTACCCTGTGATATAATGCCAACATTGTCCGGCTGCCATGCATGGCTGCGGCCGGTTCCTGTGATCTCTGGAGGTCCTGATGCGACTAGCAGATTTCCCTCGTCCGAAAAACGATAACCGGCGCGGCGTTCACTGGTCCGCGTCGGTCTACCATCCCGGCGGCGGGGCGCTCGACTTCTGGATCTCCGAGCTGCAGGCCATGAAGATCAAATGGGTGAAGGTGCTGGATGATGGCGGCGGGTCGTCGTTCGAGCTGTGCCAGCGCCTGCTCGCTGCGGACATCATGCCGGTCGTCCGTCTCTACCGCATCGAGCCCAACCCTGGCTACATCGGGGGCCGCGAGGAGGATACCATCCGCCGGATGGTCGCAGCGGGTGTGCGCTATTTCGAGACCAACAACGAGCCGGACCTGCCCATCGAATGGAAGGGCGGCAAGATGCCGTCCAACTGGCTCGATGTGGTGATCGACAACTTCATCATCGACGCCGATAAGGTGATTGCGTTGGGCGGCCTGCCTGCGCTGCCCGCGATGGGCGTGGGCAGCCGGGTCAACCCGGTCGCGGAAGTTGTCAAGCGGGGCCGCGCTGACCTGTTCGACAACGGCGCATGGGTCGCCATCCACAACTACACGATCAACCACCCGCTGGATTACCCCTATGACCCGGTGAACCAGGAGGGCCAGCCCGTCAGCCAGGAGGAATATGACCGGCTGGGCCAGTGGGCCTGGGAGGGCCGGCCGCGCGAGCAGATTAACGAGTGGCGGCAGTCGGACAAGAACCCCGGCGACACGCTGGAGGATGACGCGACCTGCTTCCTCGCCTTCCATCTGATGGATCAAATGATCCAGCAGGCCCTGGGTCATGCCGTGCCCATCATCAGCACCGAGGGCGGACCGGTCGTCGGCTGGAAGGAAGACCGCCGCTATCCGCGCGTCGATCCGAACACGCACGCCCGATGGGTGGCCGAGATTGCGGAGTTCATGCAGGGCACGCGCGAGATTTATGGGATGCGCTGCTCGGACAGCTACTTCTCGATGTGCCACTGGCTCATCGCCAACTATCGGATGGGCTTCCTTGCACCCACGTGGGAAAGCAACTCCTGGTACACGGATTGGTGGAACGGTGATTTCGACCTGGCGGGCGAGCTGCCCGTCGTCGCGCGGCTGAAGGCTCTGCCCGATGTGCTGCCCGACCCGGTCAACCGGGCCGTGGTCGCAGGCCGTGTACTCCGCGCAGACACCGACGCAGGCCTGCCGGACCTTACCGTCAGGCTGTTCCAGGCAGACCGCGAGATCAAGAGCGCGGTCACCGGGCCGGACGGCGCATTCCGCATCGACGGCCTGGCCGTGGGCGTCTACGACATCTCGATTGCGCCCTGGGGCATCGTGCGCCGCGGGGTCAGCGCAGTCGAGGAGATCCCGGGCGGCACGCTGCCGTCCGTCACCCTCCGTCTCAGCGGCGGGCAGAACAGCATCCTCACGGGCAGCGTGCAGAGCGCCGCGGGCACCCCGCAGGCGAATGTTCGCGTCAGGCTGGCCCGCAACGGCGTGCAGGTCGGGGAAATGGTCACCACTGGAGACGGTGCGTTTCGGTTCGAAGCCTTGCCGCTGGGCTCTTATCAGCTCGATATTCCGGGCATCACGGTCGCGGGCATCGCGCTGGACGGCTGGCAGACGAAGAATCTGCGCCTGACGGCTGGTGTCGCCGGGCAGTACCGCTACGGCGTTGTGCAGAAGCGGCTGCTGCCCGAGGACGAGACCGCGGGCCGGCGCATCTTCTACGGCACCGTCACGGATGCCAGCGGCGCGCCGCTTAACGGGGTCAAGCTGCGCATGGCCTGGAGCGGCGCAGCGCCGGGCACGGACTTCCCGACCACGACGACCGGCCGCGACCCGTTCAAGCCCGCAGGCTCCTACGAATTCGTGCACAGCCCCGGCACGTTCAACGTGCAGGTGATCCAGGGTGACTGGCCGAGCGACCTTGCGGCAGACCTGGAAACGGCCAGAGTCCCGGGCCGCGAAGGTCAGGCCATTACTTACGAGGTCAACTTCCGGCTCCAGGCGGTCGGCGCGCCCGCGCAGGTGGACGGCATGGTGGCAGGCGGCGCGACGGACGCGCTGCTGACGCTCACTGCGGCGGATGACACCGTGCGCACGACGCGGCTGGCCGCTGACGGCGGCTTCGTCTTTCCCAACCTGCCCGCGGGGACCTATCGCCTGTCCCTGGCCGGCATCGGTGAGATTGCCGCGGGGATCGTGCTGGAGCCGGGCGCGCTGTTCAAGCTGCTCTTCCCCATGCGCAGCCGCCTGTCGGGTCATGTCGTCGATGCAGGCGCACCCGCGCCGGATGGCCTGGTGGCAGTGCTCTACGCGCCCTGGGGCTGGACGCGGCAGGCGCCGCTCGATCCCAGCGGCAACTTCGCCATCGATAGCCTACCCGCAGGCAGCTACCGGCTGGAGGTTGGCGGGATGGCGCTGCCCGACCTGGTGCTGAACGGCGAGAACGAGCTGAAGCTGGCCGCACTCGACCTGAGCCAGGGCCAGCGCAGCATCGTGCGCGGGCGGGTGGCCGACGGTGCAGGGCGGCCCCAGGCGGATGTGCTGATGACTCTCCGGCGCGATGGTATCCTCGTCGCGCAGGCCCGCACGGATGCCGCGGGCTTCTACCGGTTCGTCAAGCTGCCGGCTGGGAGCTATCTGCTGGAGGCGGTGGGCCTGGGGCAGGTGGCCGCCTTCCTGCTCGACGGCGAGCGCCAGGAGGTGGCGGACGTGCTTTGGCCGCTGCCCGGTCCGCGCGGCATTCTGCAGGGCCGGGTCCGGGATGCCGCAGGCGCGCCCGTTTCCGGCGTTTGGGTGCGCCTGCTGGCCGCGGGCCGCGAGGTCGCGCGCGTACAGACCGACCTGACCGGGGCCTTCCGCTTTGCGGAACTGCCCGGCGGAGTCTATGCGCTGGCGCTCAGCGAAGGGGAACCGCTGCTCACGGGCATCGTGCTGGACGAGGATGCGCTGGTCACACGCGATGTCGTGCTGCCGCCCGCGCCGGTCAGGCTGCTCGGCCATTACCTGCTGTTGGCCCCGCCGCCGGAGCCTGGCGCCGCGGGCCATGCCGAGGCGCGGATGCTGCTGGCCCTGGTGTCGCAACACGCCGCGCGGGCAGCCGGCAGCATCAGCGCCGGCTACAGCGCCACCGACGCGGCCAACGCGGGCCGCGTGACCATTGTGGGCGACAACGTGCCGCCGGATGTCGAAGTCACGCTGCGGGCTGCGGGCTGCCAGGTCAGCCGGTTGTCCGGCGACGGGTACACGGTTGCGGCGGGCCTGGCGCAGCTCTTTGTCGAGGGGGTGAACTCATGAGCCTTTCCGTACGCCTCGGGCGGTTCTTCGGCCGGCGCAACATGAGCACGCCGCTGCCTGAACGTGCTGCCATGTCGTCCGCTCCCCGCGAGGTCATCAACGACGCGCAAGCCTATGGCGTCGAGATCAAGCCGGTCGCGGTCGCGCCGGGCGGCTGGTACTGGCAGGTTGTCCGCGTTCACCACCTCACGCCGGAGGAAAATGGCGGCAACCACCATATTTACATGGATATCCTCGACCCGGCCATCGGCGACGGCAGCAACCCGAACGGCGGCCGCGTCTACGGTGCGCGTGCCCGCGTAACGTGGGATGGCGGTGAGCAGCTTGTGACCGTGGACAAGCCCGCGAACGAACCGGGCACCAACTTCCCGATGTGGAAGTGGCAGGTGTGTGCCGCGGAGGCACTCGGCCTGCCGGGGTTAGAGCTGCCCTCGGATCGTGTGACAGGCATGCACACCGGCCATCCCGATGAGGCGCCCGGCAACACCCTGTTCCACCATTCGTTCAGCATCACCTTCGTCAAGGTCCAGGCCCCGCTGACCATCTATCACGACAGCGTCATCTACGGCACGATTTACAACGGCACAGGACGCACCGCGCGGCTGCTGGAAGGCGAACGCACCGTGGCCGAGCAGGTCATCGGCAGCGACGAGACCTTCCGCTTCGTGGAGCTGGCCGCGGGAGATTACGTGCTCGAAGTGGTGGGCGCCGGCCTGCGCTCCGCGCCGGTCCACCTGGACGGGCGCAACCAGGTCCAGCTCGAGCTGACCGTGATCCTGGCCGAGAGCGTCATCCACGGCCGCGTGCGCAACGGCGTCGGCCGCACCGTGACCCTCACGCGCGGCGAGACAGCCGTGGCATCCCAGGCGGTCGCGTCGGATGAAACCTTCCACTTCAGCGAGCTGCCGGCCGGCGCGTACCGGGTCGCGGTGGACGGCGCGGGCGTCACCTCCGACCTGCTGACGTTGGATGGCCGGAACTCGGTCGAGGTGGACCTGTTCGTGCCGCCTGCGGGCAAGCTGCTCGGCCACTATCTCCTGTTGGGGCCGGCCGGCCAGCCGGCGACCCAGGCCAATCTCGTGCTGGCCCAGGAGTTTATCCTGGCCTTCCGGCCCACCTTCGGCTTCAGTGCGGAGGAGGCTGCGGCCGCGGGCATGGTGACGATCCTTGCCGGGACGGATGCCGTTGACGAGCAGACCGCGGCCGGGCTCGCCGCGGACGGCACGCCGGTACAGCGCATCACCGGCACGGTCGAGCAAGTGGCGCAGGCGTTGGCTACGCGGGTCGCCAGCGGTCAGCCGTTCGGACAGACGCAGTAACACATGGCCTATGCCTGATTCTCTCTTCCGGCCCATGTCGCGCTGGTTGGCGCCGGTCGTGTTGGCCCTGGTCACGGCGCTCGCGGCGTTCCTGCGCTACTGGCAGCTCGACGCGATCCCGCCCGGGTTCCATTACGATGAGGCGTATGAGGCGCTGGAAGCCTGGCGGGTGTTGACGCAGCCCGGCTACCGTCCCGTATTCTTCACCGGCAACTTCGGCGTCGAGCCGATGTTCATCTACCTGACGACCATCGCGTTCCGGCTGTTCGGCGCCGCGCCGGAGGTCATGCGCGGGGTCGGCGCGGCGGTCGGCACCGTCACCGTGCCCGCGCTTTATCTGCTCGCGCGGGAGTGGGTGCGGCTGAACCGCCAGCTGCCGCCCGCGCTGCCGCTGCTGGCCGCGCTGGCGCTGGCGATTCAGCGGTGGCACATCACGTTCAGCCGCATGGGCATCGAGCCGATCCTCGTGCCGCTGTTCCTCGTCCTGCTGTTGTGGGCCTTTGTCCGTGCGGTGCGCACCGGCAGCCGGTGGGCATGGATCGGCTTCGGGCTGACCGCGGGCCTCGGCGCGTATACGTATCCCGCGGGGCGGCTGCTGCCGGTGCTGGCCGCGCTCCTGGGCGTCGTCGCGCTCGTTCGTGCTGTGGGACCCGAGCATCCTGAGCGGAGGTCGTCCATTCCAGGCGCAGCCCGGAATGGACGGGCGGAGTCGAAGGAGCGGCCCTCTTCGCCCTCTCCTGCCCTCTCCCTCAAGTCCATCTTCCGCGGGCTCCTTCTGGCAGCTGCAGTTGCACTGATCGTCTTCGCGCCGCTCGGCATCAATTTTATCCGGCACCCCGACCAGTTGCTCTTGCGCAGCAGCCAGATTGCAGTCGCGCCCGGCGCAGCCGCTGAGACCGCCACCGGCAGCCCCTTGCGCAACTTCATCGCCGCGCTCGGCATGTTCAGCGTGCGCGGCGATGCAGACTCACGCAGCAATGTATCGGGCCTGCCGGTCCTCGACGTGCTGATGAGCATCCCCTTCATGATCGGCGTCGTGGTGTTGGCCTGGCGCGGCCGGCGACTGACCGGCGCGATGTGGTGGCTGGCCTTCGCCGTGATGCTCGTGCCCACGGTGTTCAGCGACTATGCGCCGCACTTCCGCCGCGCCGTGGGCCTGGCGCCGCTCGTCGCGTTCGCCTCCGGGCTGGGTCTGGCCGTCATCCTCGGCCGCGCGGGCAGCCACCCGGTGACCGCGCCCGCGGCCGTGCCCCCGCGGCTGCAGAGGAGCGGCGTGCCCGCGGAGCAAATCGCCGCCGACATGGACCGTCTGCGCCGCGCGGGCCGGGCGGTGGTCGTCGCGGCCATCGTCGTGGGCAGCCTGGTCTACAGCGCGACTGCCTACTTCGGCACCTGGGGCCGCAGCGCCGTCCTCTATTATGCCTATGACCAGGGACTCTGGGAGATCGGCCAGTATGTGCTCGGCCTGCCGCCGGAGGAGCGCGTGTACGTGAGCCCCCGCCCGGCCAGCGACACGACGCTCGGCTTCGCGTGGCGCGAGGGCCGGCCCGTGCGCCACTTCGACGGGCGACACGCCTTTGTCGCACCGGACCAGGGCATGGGGGCTGCGACCTACATCATCATCGAGTACGAGGATTTCCGCGGCTGGCGTCTGCTCGATGAGCTGTATCCCGGCCGCCGCGAGGTGCGCCAGTTCCTCGATCGCGCGGGCCAGGTCTATGCCCGCGCGTACCGGCTGGACGGCGGCCAGCCGCCCGCGCGCGGGCCGCGCTATCCGGTGGATGCGGCTGCCGCCAGTTGGCCCGGTTTTGCGCTGGTGGGCTATGATACCGACCGGACCAGCTATCAGCCCGGCCAGATGGTGTATCTCCAGCTTTGGTGGCGCGCCGATGCACCCGTCACCACGGACTGGACCGTGTTCACGCACCTGCTCGGCCCCGCCCGCGCGGACGGGAGCATTCTCTGGGCGGGGCAGGATGCGCGGCCCGGCCAGGGCAGCGCGGCGATGCCGACCTGGGCGGCGGGCGACCTGGTGCTGGACGAGTACCAGTGGCAGCTTCCGGCGGATGCGCCGCCGGGCGAGTATCAGATCGAGATCGGCGTGTATGACCCGGCCCAGGGAGGCCGGCGCGGGGTGACGGCGGACGGCGAGGACCACGTCATCATCGGGACACTGCGGATTGAGTGACGATTTTCGGGACCTGCTGATGGCGCGGAGCCCCACACACTGGTGGCATGCGGGGATGCGCGCAAATACGTGGGCCTTTACAGACGGCGTGCAGGGCCGCGTGCTGGATATCGGCTGTGGGCCGGGGCAGGAGCTGGCCGAGCTGCCCGCGGGCGCCTGGGGCGTCGGCGCAGACCTGTACTTCCCACCCGACGCGATAGCAACCTTCGACCGCCGTCTGGTGCGCGCAGATGCCGGGCAGCTTCCCTTCGCAGACGGACTGTTCGACTGGGTGCTGGCGCTGGATGTGCTGGAGCAGCGGTCGGTCGTGCCCGGCCAGGCGCTCGGCGAGATGCGGCGCGTGCTGCGGGCAGGGGGCCGTCTGGTCATCCGCGTGCCTGCACACCCGTGGCTGTACGGGCCGCACGATATCTTCTGGGGCGGCGCGCGGCGCTTTCGGCGCCGTGAGTTGACGGCCCTGTTGCAGGAGGCAGGGTTCAGCATCATTCGGGTGAGCTATGCCAATACCCTGCTGTTCGTGCCTGCAATTGCGGCGCGGCTGCTGGGACGGACCACCGGGCTTGGCTCGGACGACATGCGGCCCATGCCCGCCCCGATCAACCGCCTGTTACTGGCTGCCCTGATGCTGGAAGCCCGTTGGCTGGCCCGGCGCAACCTGCCGTTCGGCCTGTCGTTGCTGTGCCTTGCGCAGCGGACGAGATAATCGATGTCACAGGACTCTCTCACACTGACGGTCATTCTGCCGACGTACAACGAGCGGGAGAACGTGCCCGTGCTCATCTCGGACATCCTGCATCATGTCCACACGCCGGTTGAGGTCCTGGTGGTCGATGACGACTCGCCCGACGGCACGTGGCAGGTGGTTGCCGAGATCGCTGCGCGTGACCCGCGCGTCCGACTGCTGCACCGCAAGACCGAGCGCGGCCTGACCTCGGCCATCCGGGCCGGCATCCAGGCGGCGCGCACGGATGCCGTGTCCTGGATGGATGTCGACCTGGCGATGCCCGCGGGGGTTATTCCGCAGTTGTTGGCGCGGCTGAACGCGGGCGCAGATATCGCGGTCGGCTCGCGCTACGTGCCCGGCGGTCGCGACGTGGGCCACAGCTTCATGGCGCGTGCCTTCTCGGTGACGATCAACCTGGCTGCCGCGCTGCTCCTGGGCCGCGGCGTGCGCGACTACACGAGCGGGTTCGTGATGGCTCGTCGCATCGTGTTCGACCGCCTGACCCTGCGCGGGGACTACGGCGAGTACTGCATCGACTTCCTGGTGCGCGGCCAGCGGCTCGGCTACCGCGTCGTCGAGGTCCCTTACACCTGCGGCGCGCGCCTGAGCGGCGAATCCAAGACCGGCGCGAGCTTCCGCGACTACATTCGCCGCGGCCGGAAGTACGTCACGACGATCCTGCGGCTGGCCGCTACGCGTACATGATTCGAGTTTGAAAGTAGGAGTATCGTATGTTGCAACCCCGCAACCTGACCTTCGACGAACTGGGCGACCTGGCCGAAATCATCCCCGGCCCGGAACCTGTGCTGCAGGCGGCGGTCAACCCTATCCCGCAGTTCGGCGTCAAGCCGCGCCGGCCCATCATCCCCGTGTGCGAGCCGACCCTGAGCGGCAACGAACTGAAATACATCACCGACGCGGTAGAGACCAACTGGATCTCCTCCGCGGGCAGCTATATCCGGCGCTTCGAGGCGCTGTTCGCGGAGAAGGTGGGCACGCGCTACGGCATCGCGTGCGCGAACGGCACAGTGGCGCTGCACCTCGCGCTGGCAACCCTGGGGCTGGAGCCGGGCGACGAGGTCATCATTCCCACGTTCACCATGATTGCGACGGCCAATGCAGTAACCTATCTCGGCGCGCGGCCGGTGCTGGTGGACAGCGAGCCGCAGACCTGGAACATGGACGTGGCGCAGGTCGAGGCGAAGATCACCCCGCGCACGAAGGCCATCACGCTCGTGCACACCTATGGTCATCCGGTGGACATGGACCCGCTCAACGCGCTGGCCGACAAGTATGGGCTGTTCGTGCTGGAGGATGCTGCGGAGGCGCACGGTGCGCAGTATCGGGGGCGGCCGGTCGGCAGCCTGGGCGGCGCGGCCAGCTTCAGCTTCTACGGCAACAAGATTATCACCACGGGCGAAGGCGGCATGGTGACGACCAATCGGGAGGACGTGGCACGGCTGGCGTGGAACCTCCGCGACCATGCATTCAGCACCGAGCGCCACTTCTGGCACAAGTTCGTGGGCTACAACTACCGCATGACCAACCTGCAGGCCGCCATCGGGCTGGCGCAGACGGAGCAGCTCGAACGCTTTGTGGAGATGCGGCGGGCGAACGCGGCATACTACACGCAGCAGTTGCGGCAGATTCCGGGCATCGTGACCCCGCCGGAGGCCGAATGGGCGCGCAACGTCTTCTGGATGTACGGCATCCTGCTGGAACCGGAATTCGGGCTGACGCGCGATGAGCTGCGCCACAGCCTCGCGCGGCGCGGTATCGAGACGCGCACGTTCTTCATCCCGATGCACTGCCAGCCGATTTACTTCGACCAATACCGGGGCGAGCGCTATCCCGTGGCGGAGGACCTGTGCCGGCGGGGGCTGTACCTGCCGTCTGCTTCGAACCTGACGCGCGAGGACCTGGATGCGGTGGTGGATGCCATCCGCGAGTGCCGGGCCGAGAAAGGGTTGCCGGACTAATCAATGTATAGGTTCGGAGTTCCCCGACGGGGAACTCCGAACCTATACAACAAATCACTCGGTGATGGTGGCGGGCGCGGTCACCGGCTCGGGTTGTGCGGCCGGCTCGCGTGCAGCCACAGGCTGCTCTGCGACGACCGGCTGCCGGAAGCGGCTCTCGTCCACGTACTGCGGCTCGGCAACCGGGGTGGTGCAGTAGGGGCACGCAATCCAGTTGAGCTCGAGCGGTTTGCCGCACGCGGTGCAGGTGTGGCGCAGCTCGGTGCGGCACTGCGGGCAGATCAGCCATTCCGGCTCGGTGACGGTCTGGCAGTTCGGGCAGGCGCGGCGCTCGGTAATCTCGCGCAGCAGCGCCTCCTCTTCCAACTGCCGGTCATACACCGCAGCCAGCGTGTCCTTGGGCCGCAGGAGCAGATACAACAAGAGGCCGAGCGGGCCGAGGGCCAGCACCAGGATGACGGCCAGCAGCCAGGCGAAGATATCGCGGGTGCGCGAGCGGATATCGCGGAACGTCCAGACGGCAAAACCGATCCAGAACGCGATCAGTGTCGCGGTGAAGAACGCCACGACCAATTCCAGTACGACACCGATCTGGTTCAGTAATTCAGACGGAAGTGACATGGGATAACAAACCTCATTAACCCCGCTGCACGGGAGTCTGCCAGGGCCGAAGGGCGCAGCGCAGATGCGTAGAGTCGCCGTCCGGACCGAGGACCGCGCATTATCATATCACATTTGCTGCCTATCGACCAAAAGCACCCTGTAAGGCACGCCCACAAACCCGGTTTCTGTGCGAAGCGCAGCTTCGCCGACAAGCCGGGTTTGTAACGGTGTAGGGGTTCCGCATCTGAAGCCCCCGCAGCGCGGCATATTTGGTTAACGCGCCGCGCGCGGGTATAATCGGGGATACATAATGAAAGCTGCCCCTGAGGAGCATGGCTTGTCCGAACTCAGCCAGATAATCGAAGAGATCCGGGCCGAATTGTCGGCCAAGAACCAGGTGCGCGATGCGACGTTGAATCGCAGCCGCGAGCTCATCCGCTATTGTGCGTTGAGCATCCGCGCGATTCACCGGCACGAATGGGACGAGGCGGAACAACTGCTTGCGACTGCGCGCAACGCGGCCGTGGTCATGTCCGCAGACCTGGTCAACTACCATGATATGTATGAAGCGGGCTACACCCAGGATGCGCTGAAGGAAGTCGTCGAGGCCCATCTGCTGTACGCCTTCGTGCGCGATGGGGAGATTCCGTCGCCCGCCGACCTGCACGTGCCCGCGGCGGCCTATCTCAACGGGCTGGCGGAGGCGGCTAACGAGCTGCGCCGCTTCGTGCTGGACCTGGTGCGGCGGGGCCGCTGCGCCGAGGCCGAACCTTTTCTCAGCATGATGGACGACGTCTACAGTCACCTGGTCACCATGGACTTCCCCGATGCCCTGACCGGCGGGCTGCGCCGCTCGACCGACGTGCTGCGCGGCGTGCTGGAGCGCACTCGCGGAGACCTGACCGTGGCCGTCCGCCAGGAGGAGCTCGAAGCCGCGCTGCAAGCCTTCGAGCGCATCAACCTGAAGTGATGGCCCGGCTCCTATCTCACTTGTTACGGATACTACCTTGAAACGACCCACCCTCTCGCGCGCCTCGCGGCGCACGTCGTTGGTGCTGGCATTAGCCCTGCTGATCATGATCCTGTTGGCCGGTACGGTGTGGGCCGCGTGGGGCGGCCTGGCCGCGCCGCTCTATCGCGGCCTGTTTGCTCTCCGCACTGACGTTGAAGCCACCGCGACCCCGACGCGCACGCCCCGCCCGGTGACCGCGACGCCCGTGCCCGCGGCCGTGGACCTGGCGATCGTCTTCCCGACCGCAACGCCCTTACCCACGGCCACCCCGATTGCGACTCCGCCGCCGGACGCTGCCGACACGCTGCCCGGCTGGTTGGTTGAGGTCGTGGCGAGCTACGGCATGGACCCGGACCGCCGCTTCATCGTGGTGGACCTGGCGAGCCAGCAGATGTTCGTGTGGCAGCCCGACGAGCCGCTGCGCGTCATGCCCGTCAGCACGGGCGACGAATCGCGCGGCTATCGCACGCTGGCCTGGTATGGGCTGGTGGGCGAATACTGGGGCACATTCAATTCCTTCGGTGTCTACGCGGACGAAGGCTGGTATTTGTTTGAGGATGCGGGGACGATCCTGATACATGGCGCGCCCTACCGGGTGGTGGATGGCGAGAAGGTGTACGAGGATATGGGCGCGCTCGGCGCATATCCCGCGTCGCGCGGCTGCATCCGGCTCACGCCGGAAGACGCGCGCTGGTTCACCGAGTGGCAGCCGCAAGGTGTCCCAATCGTCATTCTGCCGAAGGACGAGGGGGTGGAGGGCTGAGCCATGAACCGACGCGCCTTCTTGAAGCTCCTGGGCGGGGCGAGCGCGGCGGCTCTTGCCGCGAGTTGCGGCTCCCGCACGCCGCCCGCGACGCCTACGCCGACGCGCACTCCGCGCGTCGCGCTGTCGCCCCTGCAGCCGACCGGCACCCTGACGCCCACGGCGACGGCCACGGCGACGACCACGCCGACCCTTGCGACGACTGCGACGGCCACCGGCACGGCGACCCTGACAGCTACGCCCTCGCCGTCCCCGCTGCCGACCAACACGCCCACGCCGACGGCCAGCCCGTTCCCGCCTGGCCCGCCGACCAAGCTGGGCCTGTTCGTGACGCGCAACGACCCGCGCATCTTCGACTTGCTGCGCACAGGCAACATCGCGCTGGTCAAGACGATGGAGTACGACTCGAACTTCGCGCTCGAGATCAAGCACAACGGGCCGGACGCGATCCTCGTGGGCCGCATCGACCTGCCGCAAATCGACCTGGGCTCGTTGACCGATCCCAAGGCTGTCGCGCAGGCCTTTGCGGACCAGCTCCTGCCGATTGCGACCGAGGCCCGGCGCATGGCGACCTTCGACGCGTGGGAATCGTACAACGAGCCGACCCCCTCGGACCCCGACCAGATGGCCCGCCTGGCGGAGTTCGAGGCGCACCGCACGCGCCTGTTAGCCGCGGCCGGGGTGCGCTCGGTCGTCGGCAACTTCGGGACGGGCATGCCGCCGCTGGAATGGTGGCCGCAGTTCCGCCCGGCCATCGAGGCCGCACGGGAGCATAACGGCTATCTCGGCCTGCACGAGTATTCTGCGCCGACCATGCAGTTCGGCACGCCGCAGGACCCGCTCGGCTGGGGCCAGGACCCGGCGCAGGAGGGCTGGCTGACGTTGCGCTACCGCAAGGTCTACCGTAACTACCTGGAGCCGAACGGCCTGATGCTGCCCCTGCTGCTGACCGAGGTGGGCATCGACGGACTCGTCACCAACCGGCCCGGTCCGCCCGGCTACGGCTGGATGGACTTCGGCGGCTACTGGAATGAGCTGGGCATGGGGTCGGACACGCCGGGCAACTATATCGAGCAGCTTGCCTGGTATGATGCGCAGCTTCAGCAGGACGACTATGTGAAGGGCGCTGCGATATTTGCGGCTGCCGCATCTCCCGGCTGGCAGTCATACGAGATTCTGGGTGATACATTCGAAATCCTCAAGCAGTATTTGAGCGTGCACCCGCCGCGGTAAAGGCAAGCCCATGGCATCGCGCAACACATCCTCCAATCGCTTCCTCCGACCGGTCTTCCTCTTCGCCGGTCTCGTCGCACTCGCTTTCAAGCGGCTGCTCTATCGCCCGGGATTGACCCTGCTCGCGCTGGCCTCGATCGCACTGGCGATCGGCCTGGTGAGCAGCGCCGGCTTCTTCGCGCAGGCGGTTGACCGTTCGGTGCTTTCGCAGGAACTGGTGCGCTTCGTGCAGCAGACCGGGCGGCCCCCGTTCCTGATGCGCGTCTACTTCCTCCCCTCGTCCGAGATTCCGCTGTCGCTGGAGACGACGGAGAGCCTGGCCCCGCGCGTCGCCGCGACGCTGGAGCGGGAGATCGGCCTGCCGCCGCTGTATGTGGGCGTCGAGGTCGAGAGCGGCGCCATGATGCTCCATCCGGCGACGGAGGAGACCGGCGCGCGCAACAATATGGGCAGCGTCAGCCTGGTACACTTTGAGAACGTGGCGGATCACATCACCATCGAGGGGGAGCCGTTCACCGGCGAGCGTTCAGGCGATGTCCTGGATGTCTGGTTGCCCGACCACTATGCATCGAAGGCCGGCGCGAATGTCGGGGATCGTTATTCGGTCAGCCATTTCCCCGATCCGACGCGCATCCCCATCCGGGTCGCGGGCATCTGGACGCCCATCGACCCCGACGAACCCTTCTGGTTCACCGACCCCGAGTTGTCCTTGAGCGACGGGCTGCTGGTGCGCCGGCAGGACTTCATCGACCGCATCCAGCCGCGCATCGCCTCCGGGACGCGCTTCGCCTCCTGGCACGTGCGCCTGGATGAGATGCGGATTCAGCCGGGCCACGCGCGGCAGTATTTGGAAGGTCTGACGACGAGCCGCGTCGCCCTGGAGCGCATCCTGCCCGGCATCCGCATCGACGTCTCGCCCATCAAGCCGCTGGAGCAATTCGTGAATCGCAGCAGCACGCTGACGATCCTGCTGCTCGGCTTCAACATTCCCGCGCTGGCGTTCCTGCTCTACTTCCTGTTCCTGACCTCTTCGATCATCGCTCGCTGGCAGCGTCGCGAGACCGCCATCCTCGTGAGCCGCGGTATGAATGTGCCGAGCGTGCTCAGCATCACGTTGGTGGAGCAGGTGCTGTTGTTCGTCGCCGGCGTGCCATTGGGCCTGGCCGCGGGCGTGCTCATCGCACGCTTCATGGGCAATGCCTCATCCTTCCTGACGTTCGTCCCGCGCGAGCCGCTGCCCGTCTCGCTGGAAGGCCTGAATTTGACGCTGCTGCTCGCGACGATGGGCGTGGTGCTGGTGACGCGATTGGCGGCTGCATCGGGCGCGGCGCGGCAGAGCAACGTCGAGGAAGAACGCGAGCAGGCCCGGCCGATGAAGACGCCGTTCTGGTATCGTTACTACCTCGACCTGCTGCTGATCCTGCCCGCAGCCTACGGCTATCGCCTCCTTTCGCAGCAGGGCTCGCTCGCCATGCTTGTCAAGGACCGGCCCAGCGACCTGTACCAGGACCCGCTGCTGATTCTGCTGCCTGCGCTGTTCACGCTCGTGGCCGCGCTGCTGGCGATGCGGCTGTTCCCGCTGATTCTGCGCCTGATGGACCGGCTGGCGAGCATTGTGCCCTGGGTGACGCCGCACCTGGCCCTCCAGCAGCTTGGCCGGCAGAGCCAGGCCTACATCAATCCGCTGCTGCTCATCATCGTCTGTCTGGCGCTGGGTGTCTACACCTTCTCCCTGGCGGGCAGCCTGGACAAGTGGCTGGAAGATCGGATGTATTACCAGGTGGGCGCGGATGTGGCGTTCCAGCCCATGCTGATCTCGGAGGGCAGTTCCGGCTCATCCCAGGAGCCGGTGTTCCTGCCTATCGAGGAATACTTGAAGCTGCCGGGAGTGCAGACGGGCACGGCAGTAGGTAACTTCCCGGCGCGCGTCTCGTTCACGGGCGGGCGGCAGATGCGGGGGCGCTTCCTCGCGGTAGACCGGCTGACCTTCCCCAAGGTGGCGTGGTTCCGCCGCGACTTTGCAGATGAGCCGATGGGCGGGCTCATGAACCTGCTGGCGCAGCAACAGGACGCGATTCTTGTGCCGGAAGCCGTGCTCGAAGCCGGCGACCTGCAGGTGGGCGACCAGTTGCGGATTGCCATCTCGCTGGAATCCACTACGAGCATGGAGGCCGTGTTCACCATCGTCGGGTCGTACACCTATTTCCCGACGGTGTATGAGGAGTATCCGACGGCGATCGGCAACCTGGAGTACCTGTCCTACACCTATGGGATGCCTGTGCCGGAGAGCATCTGGTTGAAGCTGAAGCCGGATGGCGATGGGGCGGAGGTGCTGCGCATCGTACGCGATGGGATGGGCATCGAGCCGGTCGGCGGTCGCGATACGGTCGGGCTGATTGCTGCGGAGCGGGGCAAGACCGAGCGGGTGGGCGTGTTCGGCACGCTCTCCATCGGGTTCATGGCCTCGGCGGTGATGGCCTTCTCAGGGTTGCTGATCAACACCTATGCTTCGTTGAGCGAGCGGCTGTACCGGTTCACGATCCTCTATGCCATCGGCTTGCAGCGCCGCCAGATTCTCGGCCAGGTGTTAATGGAGTACCTGTTCCTGACGGCCTACGGCGCGGCCGCGGGCGCGCTGATCGGCAGCCAGGTCTCACGCTTCTTCGCGCCCTTCTTCCGCATCACGGGCGCGCAGGAGATTGTCCGGCCGCCGCTGATTCCCATCATTGCCCGCGCGCAGATCACCGATATGGCAATGGCCTTTGCACTGATCATGATCCTGCTGGAGCTGGGGATCATCGGCTCCGCGCTTTACCGGCGGTTCTTCCGCCAGGCGCTCGGCCTGCGCGGCGGCCAGGGGTGAGACGAATTGAAGATTACAGATTGAAGATTGAAGATTGTTGAATAAGCGTTTCTTAATCTTCAATCTGTAATCTTCAATCTTCAATCGGCCCGCGGCCAGAAGCCTGCTACGGGGGGCACATTGACCGGCGCGCCGCCGTTGCGCAGCGAGTGCGCGGCGCAGACGCCCGCGGCCACGCTCATCCGCCCCGCGAGCGGCGGCGCGAGCGGCTCCTTCCCGTCCAGCACCATCTCCACGAAGTCGCGGCAGATGACCGGGTCCGCCCCGCCATGGCCGCCCTCTGCGGGCTTGATGTCATACGTGCGGTCGGCCAGGTCGCGCCAGGTGCGTGATTTGCGCGTCTTGAGCCACACCTTCATCTCCGGCTCGGAGTTCTCGATGCGCCCCTGCGTGCCGATGAACGCATAATTGCGGTGGTAGTCGGGCGTGAAGTGGCATTGCAGGTACGACGCCTTGATGCCCCCCTCCAGCTCCATGATCATTACCTGGTTGTCCTCCACATCCACTTCCTGCCGGAACGCGCACTGGTTGCGGCGGGGGGCATGGGAGACCTCGGTGCATGTGTCGCGGTCGGGGCAGACGGGGCAGGTCAGGTCGTTGGGCCGGTCGCCGCCGAAGAAGTCCAGGCTGCCGAACGCCGCGGTGCGCGTGGTGTAGGCCCCCGTGATCCAGTGGATCATGTCGATATCGTGCGAGCCCTTCTGCAGCAGCAGCGATGTCCCGTTGGCGCGCGTTGCGTGCCAGTCGTGATAGTAGAAGTCGCTGCCGAAGCCGACGAAATGGCGCACCCAGACGGCCTTCATCTCCCCGATGGCGCCCGACTCCACGATTTCCTTCATCACGCGGAAGATGTTCATGTAGCGCATGTTGAAGCCGACCATCAGCCGGCGGCCCGACGCGCGCCAGGTCTGCAAAATGTGATCGCAGCCCTCGATGGTGATGGCGAGCGGCTTCTCGCAGAAGACGTGCTTGCCCGCCTGTAGCGCGGCCACCGCGTGTTCTTCGTGGCAGTAGTCGGGCGACGTCACCGCGATGGCGTCGATGTCGGGCCGGGCCAGCAGCTCGCGGTAATCGTGTGTCACGAACGGCTGGCCGCCGTGTTCCGTGCGGAACTGCTCCAGCGCGTCCGCGCTGATGTCCGCGCCGCCGGCGATCACCGAGCGGCCCGCGGGCTGGTGCCAGTGGCGCCACAGGCCTCCGCGGCCGCTGACGCCGATCATGCCGATGCGAAGCTGAGTCTGCATTACCGTTTCCTCCTCATGCGCTCGATGCTGCTGCCCAGGCGGCTGCGCAGGCCGTGGGCTGTGGCTTCCGGGATCAGGGCTGCGGGCTCCGGTGCAGCCTCCGCCGCATCCTCCTTCTGCTCGACCGGCAGGATCAGCACGCCCTCGTCCGTCATCTCCAGCCGCGCGCGGCCCTTGATGTTGAACCGTTGCAGGTATTCCTTCGGGACCTGCAGCCGGCCCGCCGAATCCAGCACGACCAGCTCCTCGAACACCGGCGGGGGCGGCTCCGTGTCGTGGGTGGGCCGCGGCCCGTACAGGTCCTCCGCGGTCGGCTCCTGACGCATGGTCTCGCTGGACAGCCGGCCGTCGCGGATGGCGACGACCCGGTCCACGTGGCGCGCAATGGTCGGGTCGTGGCTGACGATCAGGGTCGTCAGGCCGTACGTGGTGTTGAGGTCACGGAAGGTCTGGTAGATGGTGAGCGCGGTCGCGGAGTCCACTTCGCCGGTCGGTTCGTCGGCCAACAGCAGAATGGGGTTGTGGACCAGCGCAACCGCGATGGCGACGCGCTGCTGCTCGCCGCCGGAGAGCTGTCCCACGCGGTGGTGCATCCGCTCCGCCAGGCCGACCGCGGCCAGCAGCTCCCGCGCCCGCTTGCGCTTGGTGCGCGGCGCCTCCCCGACGAGCGTCAGGGGCATCTCCACGTTCTCCTGCGCGTTGAGAAACGGGATCAGGTTGCGCGCGGACTGCTGCCAGACAAAGCCGACCTGCGTGCGGCGATAGTTGAGCAGCGCGCTGTTGGAGAACTTGAGGAGGTTCTGGTTGTTCACCCAGACGCGGCCGGCCGAGGGGCGGTCCAGCCCGCCCAGGATGTTCATCAGGGTGGACTTGCCGCTGCCGCTGGCGCCGACGACGCCGAGCAGTTCACCCCGCGGCACAACCAGGTCCAACCCCTGGAGCGCGACGACTTCGAGGTTGGCAACCTTGTAGATTTTCATCAGGTTGTCGCAGATAATAATGGGTTCTTCAGCCAAGGGACTCATCCGCTGCGGGTGGGGCCTGTCAAGGACAGGCGCGCTCATATGATTTCGTCTAGCGATTCCGTCGCATGGGCAGCGTCCGGCCAGGGGGAGAGCGAAACCGAGACGATTGTGATGCGAAGTATAACATAGTTCCGTACCGGATGCACGTTTTGAATCGTTTTGCGGCTTACGCAGCACACTTGACGATTAGGACAAAACAACCGTATAATCTGTTCGGCCCTATACTGCCTCGCAGACGATTCGACAATATGTCACCTGATGTGCGCACGGTGGTGTCACGGGTGGACCGGCACGCAGCCGTGACTGACTACACTCACTCGCAACTCCGGCGTGTCTTGCAACAAAAAAAGTCTGCTTCGTTTAGTCATGCGTGCCGAGAGGAGGTTTATCTCTTTTCACTACGAAGCTTTCATGTTCAATTGCTGCCGCAATCGCTCTCGAAGAGCACCCCAACGAGGAGGACTATCCATGTTTCGTAAGTTCGTGTTCCCGATGCTGCTGATTCTGAGCCTGCTCCTGTCTGCTTGTGGCGGAGCGGCCACGCCAGCACCGGCCCCAGCGCCCGTGGCTGAGGCCCCGGCTGAGGAACCTGCCGCGGAAGCCCCCGCCGCGGAAGAGCCCGCCGCCGAAGAGCCCGCAGCAGAAGAACCTGCTGCGGAGGAACCCGCGGCTGAAATGCCTGCGGCCACCGGCCAGTACAAAGAATCCCCCATGCTGGCCGAGAAGGTCGCTGCGGGCACGCTGCCGCCCATCGAAGAGCGCCTGCCCGAAGAGCCCTTCGTGGTCGGCCCCGGCACCCTCATCCTGGAGAAGGACCTGCCCGACTGGCAGCCCGGCGTCTACGGCGGGACGCTCAACTTCGCGCACGCCGTCGCCAACTGGAACCCCGACATCTTCATCATGGACAACGACAACCTGCTGTGCGCGCCTGGCATCGGGTTGGACGGTCTGATGCCGTGTATCGTGAAGGAATACAAGGTCGAGAACGAGAACAAGGAATTCACCTTCACGCTGCGCAAGGGCCTCAAGTGGTCCGACGGCACCCCGGTCACGACCGAAGATGTCCGCTTCGTCCTCGAAGACGTCTACGGCGATGAGAAGATCACGCCCATCTACCCGGCCAAGTTCCGCGATGGCGGCCGTGCGGACGGCGAGATTGCCAAGCTGGACATCCTCGACGACTACACCTGGAAGCTCAGCTTCAACGAGCCCTACGGTGGGCTGCTGCGTGAGATCAGCGTCAAGGGCTGGCAGGGCTACACCGACATGCTGCGGCCCTCGCATGTGCTGAAGCAGTGGCATGTGAAGTATGCTGATGTCACGAGCGACGCGTTCAAGACCGAGTACGAGAGACTGAACCTGAAGGACGAGTGGTGGCAGGTCTTTGCGGACAAGAACTGCACCAACTGGGACCTGACCAACCCGCGCTGCGCCAACTTCCCGGTGCTGTTCGCCTGGGTCAACACCACCCCGACCGGCCAGTCCAACCTGCTCACCTTCGAGCGCAATCCCTACTACTGGAAGGTGGACAACACCGGCCAGCAGTTGCCCTACATCGACTACCTGCGCTCGCAGCAGGTCAACGACGTTGAAATGCTGACCTTGAAGGTGTTCAACGGCGAAGTTGACTTCGTACGCGAGAGCACGGGCCTGAATAAGCTTCCGCTGTACAAGGAGAATGAGGAAAAGGCCGGCATCAACATCACGTTGATGGACAACCATGTCGATCCTACGGCCATCTTCTTCAATATGACCTACGCCAACGATACCTGGCGCCAGGTCGTCAACGACGTGCGCTTCCGCCAGGCAGTCACCCACGGCATCAACCGCCAGGAGATCATCGACACGGTCTACTTTGGCTATGCCCAGATGCCGACCCTCGTGCCGAGCGAGTACGACGTCGATAAGGCGAACGCACTGCTGGACGAGATGGGCATGACCAAGAACGCCGAGGGGCTGCGGCTCGGGCCGGACGGCAACGTCTTCACCATCCTGTACGAGCACGGCGCGCACGCGCCCGATATCGGGCAGGTGGCCGAGCTGGTTGGGACGCAGTTGAAGACCAACCTGGGCCTCGATGTGCAGGTCAAGCAGCTCGATTCCTCGCTGTGGGGCACGCGCCAGGCGGCGAACGAGTTGCAGATGACGACCATCTGGGATGTCCAGCCGATGTGGGCCGATGGCACCTGGACCGACTATACGCTGGGCAACCTGGTTGCTCCACTGTGGATGACCTGGCGCAACACCAGCGGCGCGGAGGGCGAGGAGCCGCCGGCCGAGGTGAAGGAACTGTGGCGGCTGGCCGACATCCGCAACCAGTCAGTGCCTTACTCTCCGGAAGATGTAGAGGCCTACGAGGGCATCCGCAAGATTCTGTTCGACAATGTGTGGATCATGCCGGTTGCCGAGAAGGTCAACTACGCCATGATCTCCAGCAAGAAGCTGGGGAATGTGCCGATCTCCGGTCAGGCCATCGGCGCGGACTACAGCGGCGAGCAGTTCTTCTTCAAGCCGTAGCCCGCCAGCACCCTGAGCGGGTGAGCGGCTCGCTGCACCTGACGAAGTGTCACCAGTCGAAGGGTGCGGGTCTGCCCCCAAGGCGCCGCATCCTTCGACTGCGTCCCGCCAAACAGCGGCGGGACTCCGCTCAGGATGCTCACGCTCCCGGAGTTGAGCCGCGCTCGTTCGCATAGCCGCTGAGGTCCGCCCTGAATCTTTCCCGTGAATTTCGCGACTTGACTACTGTCTAAAATAGGTTATGATACGCGTCAACATCTTTTGGCGGCGCCCTGTACGCTACTCTGAGCTGTTCTGCCAACCGCATCTCTCCGCCAACGGCTCGATATCTGTGTCATCTGCATCTATTCGCCGCGACGCCCGTACTTCGGTCGCTGAGTTAGCATCTCAATTTCGTTGCGGATAAAGCAGCTATGACTGCACTGGCGGAAGCTCTGCCACGCCGGAGATCCTCTACGACCGCCATGCCAGCAAATACCAGGAGGGAGGTGGTACACGACAATCGAATCGAGCACCTGACCTAGGGACCCCGAAACTGGGTGGATGCTGGTAGTGCGCCGCACTGATTTTGCCAACGGTAGCGTAGCCCCTTGTGGGCGCCCGGACGGGCACAAGGCCCTAAGCTACCCATCATGACCACTCTGGCGAGGTGCCAGCCGTCCACCAAACATCGCCTACTTTCGAAGGAGAAAAAGGAGACATGTTCAAGAAATCCCTATGGCCGATCTTGTTGATCCTGGCGATGGTTCTGTCCGCCTGCGGCGGTGCAGCCACGCCTGCCCCGGCGCCGGCCCCGGCCGCCGAGGAACCTGCCGCTGAAGCCCCTGCTGCCGAAGCGCCTGCGGCTGAAGAACCGGCTGCGGAAGAGCCTGCGGCGGAAGAACCCGCGGCGGCAGCCGGGGGCAAGTACAAGGAATCCCCTGTCCTGGCCGCCAAGGTTGCAGCCGGCGAGCTGCCCCCTGTGGATGAGCGCCTGCCCGAAGAGCCGATGGTTGTCGGCCCCGGCACGTACCTTACCGAAGAGAACCTGCCCAACTGGGAGCCCGGCGTCTACGGCGGCACCCTCCGCTCCGCGCACGCTGTGGCGAACTGGTCGCCCGACATCTTCGTGATGCTGGACGAGCCGCTGGTCATGGCCCCCAAGATCGGTGATCAGGGCATCGTCGGCGCGGTCGTCAAGGAATTTACGGTCGAGAACGACAACAAGGACTTCACCTTCGTGCTTCGCAAGGGCCTGAAATGGTCCGACGGCGAGCCGGTCACGACCGAGGACGTCCGCTTCACCTACGAGAACATCCTGCTCAACGAGAAGATCAACCCGATCTTCCCGGCCAAGTTCCGCAACGGCTTCAAGGCCGACGAAGAGCCGATGACCCTTGAGGTTGTGGATGACTACACCTTCAAGGTTCACTTCACCAAGCCGTACGGTGGGTTCCTGCGCGCGCTGGCCATCGAAGGCTGGGTGGGCTACACGGACCTGATTAACCCGTCGCACTACCTCAAGCAATGGCATGCGGACTATGCCGACATCAACTCCGATGCCTTCAAGGCGGAGTACGAGCGCCTGAACCTGACCGACGAGTGGTGGCAGGTCTTTGCGCAGAAGCGCTGCCAGAACTGGGACATGACCAACCCGCGCTGCGTCAACTACCCGGCCATGAATGCGTTCGTCGGCGTGCCGTCCGACAATGCCAGCCTGCTCACCTTCGAGCGCAACCCCTACTACTTCAAGGTTGACACCGAGGGCCAGCAGCTCCCGTACATCGACCGCATCGTCTCCCAGCAGGTCGAGAACGTGGAAATGGTCAACATGAAGGTGTTGGCCGGCGAGGTGGACTTCCTGCGCGAGAGCACGGCCCTGGTGAAGATCCCGCTCTACAAGGAAAACGAGGCCAAGGCGGGCTTCCAGGTCGTACTGCTGGACATGCACGTGGATTCCTCCGGCCTGCGTCTCAACCAGACCTTCGACGATCCCGATTGGCAGTCGGTTGTGTCGGACATCCGCTTCCGCCAGGCTGTCAGCCTTGCGATCAACCGGCAGGAGCTAATCGACAGCGTCTACTACGGCTACGCGAGCTTCCCGCTGCAGACGATCGGCGAGGAGTTCTCGACGTTCGACGTCGACAAGGCCAATGCCTTACTCGACGAGATGGGGCTGACCGAGAAGGATGCCGATGGCTTCCGCAAGTATCCGAGCGGCAAGGTCATCGAAATCCTGCTCGAAAACGGCCAGCAGGCGCCTGATCTGGCCCCCGTGGCCGACCTGACTGCGCAGTACCTCAAGGCCATCGGCCTGAAGGTGACGGTCAAGGCCATTGACTCCACCCTGCACGGCGAGCGCTGGAACGCCAACCAGATTCAGGCGACCGTGATGTGGAGCCACGACGTCGGCTGGGCCGGCGACATCACGCTGGGCAACATCAACCGCGCCGGCCGCCAGTGGGAAGTCTGGCGGACCTCCAACGGCAACGAAGGCGTAGAACCGCCGGACTGGATCAAGGAAGCCATCCAGATCGACGCGGATCGCTGGTCGGCCGTCCCTGGCACTGACGAATACAATGCGTTGGTCGAGGCAGGTCTCAAGTGGACGCGCGACAACCTGCCGTACATCAACTACGTCGAGGGCGTGAAGTACCCGATGATCGTCAACACCAAGATGGGCAACGTGCCCCAGGGCGGCTACGCCATCGGCTACAACTTCACCGGCCCGCAGATGTTCTTCAAGCCGTAAGCTGATTCTATCAGCCCGTAAGCTGATTCTATCAGCCCCTCACCCCTACCCCTCTCCCACATATGGTGTGGGAGAGGGGCGCAAGTTTCACTTGCCGGGGGTTATGGGCCGCGTGGCGGCCCATAACCCCCGGAAGACAGAACTTCCCCGCCCCCGCTTGCGGGGGCGGGGCCAGGGGTGGGGGTCGCAGAATACCGAGCGATCGTAGCAAAGCGCCAGAGCGCTTACTACGAACCCGACACACCGTCTACCCACGTGCCGGTAGACGACGGCGGAGGCAACACAGTGATAATCTATATCATACGCCGCATCCTGATGCTGATTCCCATCCTGGTCCTGATGTCCATGGTGGCCTTTTTTCTGATCGAGCTGCCGCCGGGCGATTGGGTCAGCACACGCATCACCCAGTTGGAGATGTCGGGCGTGCAGGTTTCGGAAGATGAGGCCGCGCGGCTCATTGCGCAGTACGGCCTGGACAAGCCCATGCCGGTGCGTTACTGGCGTTGGGTGGAAGGCATCGTCATGCGCGGCAACTGGGGCTTCTCGATGCAGTGGAACAAGCCTGTCAACGAGATCCTGGCCGAGCGGGTCCCCATGACCATTGCGATTTCGCTCTCGGCGCTGCTGCTCTCGTGGGCCATCGCGATTCCCATCGGCATCTATTCGGCGACCCACCAGTACTCTTTCCTGGATTACGTCTTTACGATTCTGGGATTTATAGGTGCGGCAACGCCGGGGTTCCTATTGGCGCTCATTCTTGCCTGGGTGCTTTTTGCGGAGTTCGGGTTCTCCATGTTAGGTCTCTACTCCAGAGAGTACCTGGAGGCGCCCTGGAGCTTTGCCAAGTTCATCGACCTGCTCAAGCACATCTGGCTGCCGCTCATCCTGGTCGGTTTGGGCAACACCGCGGCGACTATCCGCGTGGTGCGCAACAATTTGCTGGATGAACTCAACAAGCAGTACGTGATTGCGGCGCGGTCCAAGGGCCTGTCCGAGTGGAAGCTCCTGCTCAAGTACCCTGTGCGGCTGGCGATCAACCCGCTGCTCAGCACGATGAGCTGGACGCTGCCAGGGCTGGTCTCCGGCTCGGTCCTGATCGACATCGTCCTGAGCCTGCAGACGACCGGCCCCGTGCTGCTGCGGGCGACCCTGGCGCAAGATATGTACCTGGCCGGCAGCATCGTGCTGATCCTGAGCGCTCTGACGGTCATCGGCGCGCTGGTCGGTGACCTGCTGCTGATCCTGGTAGATCCCCGTATTCGTTTCGGGAGGGCCGAAAAGTGAGCACCCAGACACCCATCGCAGTCCCACAGACTCCAGATGTACCTCCGGAGACGATCCTCGAGCCAGGACAGGCGGCGAAGGATGAGCGTTATTATTACGCGAGCCAGTGGCAGTTGATCCGGTGGCGTTTTTCGCGCCACAAGGCTGCCGTGGTCTCCATCTTCCTGCTCGTCATCCTGTATATCCTGGCGATCTTCGCGGAGTTCTTCTCGCCCTACACGCCGGACACGCGCTTCGAGGGTTATCAGAGCGCGCCGCCGACGCCGATTCACTGGATCAAACCCGATGGCGGCGGCTTCGGCCCGTATGTGTTCGACACGGTGCGCGAGCTCGACAAGGAAACGTTCAAGTACCTGTATAAGCCGGATGAGACGAAGGTGATCCCGCTCAAGTTCTTCGTCCGGGGCGAGCCGTACAAGCTGCTCGGCTTCATCCGCACGAACGTGCATCTGTTTGGCGTCGAAGAAGGCCGGGTCCTGCTCTTCGGGTCGGACCGGCTGGCGCGCGATGTGTTCACGCGGACGCTCCACGGCGCGCGCATCTCCCTGTCCATCGGCCTGGTGGGCGTGTTCATCAGCTTTGTCCTGGGGGTGCTCCTGGGCGGCATCTCCGGCTACTTCGGCGGTGTAGTGGACGACATCATCCAGCGCGTGATCGACTTCCTGATGGCGATCCCGGGCCTGCCCCTGTGGATGACCCTCTCCGCCGCGCTCCCGCGCGACTGGCCCACACTTAAGTTGTACTTCGCGATTACGATCATTCTGTCCATCCTCGGCTGGACCGGCCTGGCCCGCGTCGTGCGCGGCAAGATGCTGGCCCTGCGTGAGGAGGATTATACGTTGGCCGCGCGCGGCGCGGGCGCCAGCGCCTGGCGCATCATCACGCGCCACCTGTTGCCCGGTTTCACCAGCCACCTGATTGTGTCGATTACCTTCAACATCCCGGGCATGATTCTGAGCGAGACGGCCCTGAGCTTCATCGGCGTCGGCATCCAGCCGCCCGCGGTGAGCTGGGGCACGCTGCTGCAGGACGCGCAGAACCTCACGGCAGTCGCACAGCAGACCTGGCTCATGATCCCCGCGCTCTTCGTGATCGCCACCGTGTTGTTGTTCAACTTCGTCGGCGACGGCCTGCGCGATGCGGCCGATCCGTACGCGCGCTAGAGGGGGAATCGTATGACAGACACAGCCAACCTGTTCCTGGAAGTAGATAACCTCAAGACCTACTTCTTCCTCCACGAAGGCACGGTCAAGGCCGTCGATGGCGTGAGCTTCAAGCTGTACAAGGGCAAGTCCCTCGGCGTGATCGGCGAGAGCGGCTGCGGCAAGTCGGTGACGGCGCACTCGATCCTGCGCCTCGTGCCCAGCCCGCCCGGTCGCGAGGTGGACGGCAAGATCCTGCTGCACCTGCACGAAGGCAGCAACGGCAGCTACAGCGAAGAGATCGTCGACACCCTCAAGCTGGATCGCAACGGGCCGAAGATGCGCAGCATCCGGGGCCGCGAGATCGGGATGATTTTCCAGGAGCCGATGACGTCATTCAGTCCCGTGCACACCATCGGCAGCCAGATTATGGAGAACCTCGTCATCCACGACCCGAAGATTTCGAAGAAGGAAGCGCGTGAGCGCACCATCGAGATGTTGCAGCGTGTGGGCATCGCCCGGGCGAACCAATTGGTGGACGCCTACCCGCACCAGTTCAGCGGCGGCATGCGCCAGCGGGCCATGATCGCGATGGCGCTCATCTGCGGCCCGAGCATGTTGATCGGCGACGAGCCGACGACTGCCCTGGATGTGACCATCGCGGCGCAGATCCTGGACCTCATCAACGACCTGCAGGCTGAGTTCAACATGGCGCTGATGTACATCAGCCATGACCTGGCCGTGGTCGGTGAGATGTCCGATGAGATTATGGTCATGTACCTGGGCCTGGTCATGGAGCACGCCAGCACTGACGAAATCTTCGATAATCCGCTGCATCCGTATACGCTGGCACTCTGGCGCTCGATTCCGACTATGGAGGGCAAGCTGGAGCGGCTCGTGCCCATCAGCGGTACGCTGCCCAGCCCGTTCGCCCATGTGCCGGGCTGCCCCTTCTTCTCGCGCTGCGAGCGGCGCAAGCCGGGGATCTGCGATGCGGCGTTGCCGCCCTTGAAAGAAGTCGCGCCGGGACACTTGGTGCGCTGCGTGTTGTACTAGAGGCATGAACCGCATGGTCAACCAACCACAACCGCCATTGCTAGAGGTCCAGGACCTCAAGAAATACTTCTCCTCTCACCGGGGGTTCGTCAAGCGCGAGCTTGTGACCGTGAAAGCGGTGGATGGCGTCAACCTGCAGGTGCAGGCCGGTGAGACGCTGGGCATCGTCGGCGAGAGCGGCTCGGGCAAGACGACGCTCGGCCGCTGCATCACCCGGCTGTACGAGCCGACCGGCGGCAAGGTCTACCTGAACGACGAGAGCGGCAGGGTCTCCGTGACCGAGCTGGAGGGCGACGACCTCAAGAAGTTCCGGCGCAAGGCGCAGACCATCTTCCAGGACCCCTACTCGTCGCTCAACCCGCGCATGAACGTCCTGCAGACGGTGGGCGAGCCGCTCCTGGTGAACAACCTCGCCAAGGGGAAGGAACTCGAAGAGCGGGTCACGGAAACCATCCTGCAGGTGGGGTTGCGCGTGGAACATCTCCAGCGCTATCCCCACAGCTTCAGCGGCGGTCAGCGCCAGCGCATCGGCATCGCACGCGCCCTGGTGTTGCAGCCGAAGGTGATCGTGGCCGACGAGCCGGTCTCCGCCCTCGATGTGTCCATCCAGGCCCAGGTGCTCAACCTGCTGATGGACCTGCAACAGAAGTACCAGCTTACCTACCTGTTCATTTCCCACGCGATGAGCGTCGTGCGCTACATCAGCGACCGCATCGCAGTGATGTATGCGGGCAAGCTGGTCGAGCTGGGACCGAAGACGGAGTTGCTCGAGAACCCGCGCCACCCGTATACCGAGGTGTTGCTGGCTGCCGTCCCCCGCACCGCGCAGCGGCACCGCGGCAAGCGGAATGTCACGCCCGGCGAGCCGCCGGACCTGGCAAACCTGCCCAAAGGCTGTGTGTTCTTGCCGCGCTGTAAGTATGCACAGGATATTTGCAGGGAACAGGCCCCGCAGCTCAAGCAGGTGGGGACCAATCTGGCAAGCTGTCACTTTGCCGAGTCGCTCCAACTGCAAGGCATCAAGCTGGAAGTGGCATGAGTCGGCATAAAATCGAGGCATGATGCGGCAAGTTCCGAAATATGTTCTGGCCTACCTGTTATGGGTCGTCTCTATCGCTCTAGGTGCTCTGGGTGCACTCTTGATCCGCCAAGCGATCTCGGGCATGTTTGGGATTGCACTCCTGAACGCAGATCCAGAGCAGGAATTCAGTCTCAGAATGCAGAGCAATGCGGCTGACCGCTTTGGCGTGGTCATTCTGGGAATCGTGCTGCTGATGCTGATCGTCGTTGCGGAACACTTTTATCGTACAGGTGTACAGCAGGGAAGGTTGCTTCGATACTTCTCCCTGTTCACGGTAATCGAGTTGGCTGTCCTGCTCGTGTCTAACACTATCATCCTCGGTCAAAGCTTGCGGGCTGGGTTGCCCACAGGCGGTAACGTGGCTGTCGAGGTGATAATACTGGTGCTCCTGGTGCTGTTCATCTGGCTCTATCGGCGCGAGAAAGCCAAGCCAATCTCCTACGTCTGAGGCTGCCTGATAAGGGAGCCAGACTAACCGGCCAGCGCACGGTTTTGTTGGGTATCTAGAGCCTCGACTTCATTCTGCTTCATGGCATCATATTTGGACGCTCTCGTATGACCCAGGCCCCCCTGGCAGACAGCCGCACCGGGCGCCGGTTGCCTTCCCTCTTGACCGGACTCGTCCTGGCCGCGCTATTTGTGTTTGGCTTCTGGTTCCTCACGTTGCAGCTCAAGTCGGGCGCAAACTTCTACGATGAAGGCCTGATTCTGCTGAACGCGGAGCGGATCACCCTCGGTGAACTGCCCTATCGGGACTTCTGGACACTCTACTCCCCGGGCTACTTCTATCTTCTCGCGGGTGTGTTTGAGCTGGCCGGGCCGAACATGCTCGTGGCGCGCTATCTCGATATCGCGCTGCGCTGCCTGCTTACGCTGGAGGTGTACGTCCTGGCGCGGCGCCTGACCGGGCGTTGGGCTGCGCTGATTCCCTGGGCCTTCGTCACACTCTGGCTCGGCACCATCCGCTTCTACTCGTACCCGGCATTCCCCGCGACCGCGGCCATCCTGCTCGTCGTGCTGCTGTTGCAGCGGTACTTCGCGGACGGCTCGCGGCCCCGGTTGTGGCTGGCGCTGGCAGGGGCGGCGGTGGGCCTGACGGCGCTGCTGCGGCTGGATTTCGGCGGGTACGTGGGCATCGGCGCCGCGTTGGGCGTGGCGGCTTACGAGCTGCGCCGGGTGAGCGCAGATGGGGTCGCCTGGCGTGGGCGGCTGGCCGCGTTGGTGCGGGCGGAGGCGGTGCTCGTGGCGGCCACAGTGGTCATCGCGCTGCCGTTGTACGCCTACCTGGCCGTCAAGGCGGGATTCGGCACGCTGTGGCAGGACCTGATCGTATTTCCGGCAACGACCTTCCGCGCGGCGCGCTATCTGCCGGTGCCGGCTCTCATCCCCGATTTCGTGAACCTGTCCGGCCCGCAGCGGGAGGACTGGGTGCGCCTCTATGTGCCCATCCTGACCTATGTTGCGGCGCTGATCGTCGCGGCATATGGGTTACTGCGGCGGGATGAGGGGGCTGGACAGCGCGTGCCGCACGCCGCCCTGTACCTGGCAATGGTCGGCGCAGGACTGGGGCTGGTCGTCAAGGCGACGTCGCGCTATCACGAGCTGCACGCGCTGCCGACCGCAATCGTGGCCGCCGTACTGGCGACCGCGCTGTTGTACAGGCTGCCGGCGCGCCGGTGGCGGTCAGGGGTGCTGCCGGTGGGCCTGGCCGGGCTGGCCTTCCTGCTCCTGTTGAACCCTTACGTCCTGCACTTCACCGAGATGCTCGACCGGTACGCGCAGAACACGCCCACTGGCTGTTACTCACAGGTGCCCCGCGCCGGTTGCATCCTGCTCACCCAGGACCAGGAACAGGCCGTGTTGTACTTGCAGCGCCGCGCCGGGCTGAACGAGTATATCTACGTCGGCACGCACCGGCACGACGAAATCTTCGCCAACGATGTGCTGTTCTATTTCCTGGCCGGGCGGCGTCCCGCGACGAAATACACTGAGCTGCACCCTGGTCTGGCGAATACCCTGCCGGTCCAGCAGGAGATTGCCCGCGAGCTCCAGGCGAAGGATGTGCGCTGGATCGTGACATACCGGATCTGGGACTCGAATGAGCCAAACACCAGCGCCGACAGCACCGGCGTCAACTTCCTGGACGACTACATCCGCGCGTACTACCGTTCGACTGTGACGCTGGGCAACTACCAGATCTGGGAGCGGCGCAGTTGAAGCTCACGCAAAGCCGCCAAGCACGCAAAGATATCGCCGGAAGGAACTCTTGGCGCTCGTTGCGTCTTAGCGTGAGCCATTCTGCGCCTCGATCAGATACTTCCACGCGACGAAGCACAGCTCGCCCTCGGCTTCCAGCCGTTCCTGGAGCGCGATCAGATAACGTTGGTGCGTTGAGACGCTGAAGCCGGGCACGGTCCACGGGACGGCCTTCAGGTAGTAGACCAGCGCGCCGACATCCGTGAAACGCAGCCGCCCCTGCCATTCCTGCACGTCCGTGATGGTCAGTCCCGCGGCCTGCAAGCGCGGCACGTACTTGGCCGGCGTCGCGTCGGGCCATTCCGGCCTTGCATCGAACGCGGCAATCAGGTCCCACGCGTATAACCCGTGTACCTGTTGCGTGAGGAACGTGCCGCGCGGGGCGAGGCAGCGAGCGACCTCCGCCGGGTTGAACGCCGCGTGGCGGTTGAGGATCAGGTCGAACGCGCCGTCTGCAAACGGCATGGGGTCGTCGTCGGTCAGGTGGACCGGGATGACCTGCACGCCCAGCGGTTCGAGCCGCTGGCGGGCAAGGGCGAGGTTCGGCGGATACTCCTCGGTCGCAAGGAGGCGCGGCGGCCAGTGGGGCCGCAGCCCCAGCAGGCGTTCCCCGCCGCCCGTGTCCAGGTCGATCGCGATTGCTGAACCGTCCATCAATGCCGCTGCGCGCGCCATGTAATCCCACGGCGTCTCATCCTCGATCATCCGCCCGTCGAGATAGGCGAAATCCCAGCCTGCGAAGGGCTGTTGCTCCTCGCGCACCCAGCCGGCCAGCAATTCCTCCCGATTCATAAGGTCGGTTCCCCCCTGTATTGTTGCTTACCAGAAAATCCCGCTGTTTATTATTGCGAAGCTGACATGCGCTGCTACCACTATTTTATGCTGCGTTTTCGTCCGTACACCAGACCAGGTACGCGGGATAGTCCTCTACTTTCGTGAAGCCAATCTTCAGCGCAGTCGCCCAGGAAGGGCGATTCATGGCATAACAGTGCCAGCCGACGCGGGTGATGCCGCGCGCCAGCGCCTGCTGGATGAAGGCGCTGCCCGTCGCCGTCGCCAGACCCTTTCCCTGGTGCGGCGGCAGCGTCGCAATGCCCACCTCGCAGCGATCGCCGGTGTTGTACTCCGACAGGCACCACCCGACGAGCGCATCTGCGGTCACGGGACAGACGCCGAAGCTGCGCGCCAGGAACTCCTCCACCGACGCGCGCTCGGAGGTCATCTCTTCCCGCAGCGCATCGAGATCGGCCAGGCCCGCTTCCGCCAGCAGCGCGGCGTCTGCCTCGCGTAGCCCATAACCGGCTGGCACGGACGCATCGCGCGGCGGCTGTGCCGTGTCGAACTCGTAATACTGCCGTTCCGTGCGCTGGAAGGACCGGCCCCCCAGCAGTGCGTTCATGTGCGCCTCCCATCCGCCTGGCGCGACGCAGAGCGAGAACACCGGCACACCGCCCGCCAGGGCGGATGGATAAATGACCTCCGTGAGCAGGTGCGCGCATGTATCCACCGTCCGGTCGCCGGCTTGGCCTGCTAAATACAGGCGACAGTGGCGCACGTCGACCAGCGCGACACGCGGGCGGGCGGGGTCGTCCGCATAGACGTCTGCCTCGATGTCCCCGCGCAGCGCGGCGACGATGGGCAGGTGGTTCTGCATGTCGGCAAACAGGGGTTGGAGGGCAAGATAAGCGGCAGGTGTAACCAGCATCATGGGCGTAATGTACTCCAGAAACCCGTTTTCTGCCAGAAAACGGGTTTCTGCTGCGCGTTGCGCTTGGGCCGCGGCCCGCTTCATGCTACACTATTCCCCATCGGTTCATGCTCCATGAAGGAGATCCCCCATGCTTCAGACACCACATTTCGCGCCCCTGCCCCTGGGCACGATCCGGCCCGCGGGCTGGCTGGCCCGCCAGTTGCGCATCCAGGCCGACGGCATCAGCGGCCATCTGGACGAGTTTTGGCCCGATATCCAGCGCAGCGGCTGGTTCGGCGGCGACACCGAAAGCTGGGAGCGCGCCCCGTACTGGCTGGACGGCCTCGTGCCGCTGGCGTTTCTCCTGGATGACCCGGTGCTCAAGGACAAGGCGCACCGTTACGTCGGCTATATCATCGAACATCAGGCCGCGGATGGGTGGCTGGGACCGCGGCAGATGGTCGCGGGCGCCGGGCAGGCCGTTCAGCCCAGCTACGACCTGTGGGCGCAACTGCTGGCGCTCAAGGTGCTGGTGCAGTATGCCGATGCGACCGGCGACCCGCGGGCGACCGTCGCGCTGGAGCGGGCCTTGCGCTGCATCGACCGGGTGATCGACCGCGCGCCGCTCTTCAACTGGGGCCAGTTCCGCTGGTTCGAGGCGCTCATCGGCATTTACTGGCTCTACGAGCGGACGGGCGAGCCGTGGCTGTATGACCTGGCCGTCAAGCTGCACGCGCAGGGGTTCGACTGGCCCGCTTTCTTCGCGCGCTGGCCCGTGACGGAGCCGACCGAGCGTGGGCGTTGGAACTTCGCGGGTCACGTCGTCAACAATGGGATGGCCCCGAAAGGTCCGGCGCTCTGGTGGCGGCTCAGCGGTGAGGAGCGCGACCGCGTCGCGGCCTATGACATCATCGCCAAATTGGACCGCCATCACGGCATGGTGACGGGTGTTTTTTCGGGCGACGAGTGCCTGGCCGGGTTGAGCCCCACCCAGGGCACGGAGCTGTGCGCGGTCGTCGAATACGCCTACTCGTTGGAGCATCTCCTGGCGCTCCTGGGCGATCCGGCCTTCGGTGACCGGCTGGAAAGGATCGTCTTCAACGCGCTGCCTGCGACCTTCTCGCCCGATATGTGGGCGCACCAGTACGACCAGCAGGTCAACCAGGTCGAGTGCAGCATCCGGCCCGACCGGACGTGGAACACCAACGGCCCGGAGTCGAACATCTTCGGCGTGGAGCCGAACTACGGCTGCTGCACGGCCAACCTCAGCCAGGGCTGGCCGAAGTTCGCCGCGCACCTGTGGATGGCAACGCAGGACCGCGGGCTTGCCGCGGTCGCGTATGCGCCGAGCCGGGTCGATACGACCGTGCAGGGGCAGGCGGTGACCGTCGAGCTGGACACGGACTATCCGTTCCGCGAGACGCTGCGCTTCCGCGTGACAGCCGCCGCACCGGTGCGTTTTCCGCTGCACTTACGCATCCCGGCCTGGGCGCAGGGCGCGGAGGTATGCGTGGCAGGCGAGGCAGCGACCTCTGCGCAGCCGGGCAGCTTCCACCGGGTCGAACGCGAATGGGCCGGCACGACGGAAGTTGTGCTGCATCTGCCGATGCGTCCCGCCCTGGTGGCGCGGCCGCGCGGATCCGTCGCGGTCGAGCGCGGGCCGCTGGTCTACGCGCTGCGCATCGGGGAGGACTGGCGCCGCGTGCATGCAGAAAAGCCCTACCGCGAGCTCCCCCACGCGGACTGGGAGGTGTATCCCACGACGCCGTGGAACTATGCACTGGCGCCCGACAGTCAGATCGCGTTCATCGAGCAGCCGATGGGCGCGCAGCCGTTCTCGCCGGAGGGCGCGCCGGTCATCGCGACGGCGCATGGCCGCCGCCTGCCCGCGTGGGAGATGGTGAACGGCTCCGCCGGCGAGCTGCCTGCGGGGCCGGTCACGTCGGGCGAACCTCTTGAACCGCTTACGCTGATCCCGTACGGCTGCACCAATCTGCGCATTGCGGAATTTCCCATCCTGGAGTCAAACACATGAAGATTAACGTCGCCAAACAGAAGATGCTGGCCGGGGAGCCGGTCGTCGGTTACTCGCTGAAGCTGCCTTCGCTCGTCGTTGCGGAGTTCATGGGGCGCTGCGGCGCGGACTTCCTCTACCTCGACACCCAGCACGGCTCCTGGGGCGAGGACTCGGTCATCGACGGCCTGTCTGCGGTCAGTAGCGGGCCATCCACGCCGATGGCGCGCGTCTCGTCCAATCGCTTCCATCGCATCGGCCGGCTGCTCGACGCGGGCGCGTTGGGCATCATCGTGCCGCTGGTCAACACGCGCGAGGATGCACAGGCTGCGGCGGATGCCTGCCGCTTCCCGCCGGTCGGCACGCGTTCCTATGGCACGGGCCGCTGTCTCGTCTACGGCGACGACTACCCTGAATGGATCAACGAGCAGGTCTTCGTTGCGGTGCAGATCGAGACGGTCGAGGCCGTCAACAACGCCGAGGCGATCCTGTCGGTGCCCGGCGTAGACGGGTGCATGGTCGGCCCCGCGGATCTCTCACTGTCGCTCGGTTTCCCGCCGCGGGAGGCCCCCCATCGCGAGGAGCACGCGCGGGCGCTCGAACGGGTGCTGGATGCTTGCCGCAACACGGGGAAGATTCCCGGCATCGACACCGGCAACATCGAACAGGCAGTGAGGTGGGGCCGCAACGGCTACCAGTTCCTGGTCATCAGCGCAGACCTGCGCCTCCTCTCCGCGGCGGCGGTGGGCGGCGTTCGCGACGCGCGTAATGCGCTCGCTGGTTAAGCTCGCCCTGTTCGTAATTCATAATTCTCAATTCATAATTGATATTATCGAGGTCTGCATGAAGAAAGTGCTGCTGCTCTACTATGACATGCCCGATGAGGCGACCACCCTGCTGTACAACGGCGCGGAAGTCATCGGCCCGCTGCGACCTACCGATCCCTGGCAGGACGCGCTGCCGGAGGCGGATGGCATCGTTACGAACGTGCAGTACAAGTTCACCCCGGACGTGCTGGACCGTGTCACGCGGGCGCGCGTCATCGGGCGGCCGGGCATCGGGGTCGATAACATCGACGTGGCCGCCGCGTCTGCGCGGGATATCCTGGTGGTCAACACGCCCGACGGCCCTACGCTGCCTGTGGTCGAAAACACCATCGGCTGGTTGATTGCGCTGGCCCACAACACTTTCCCCGGTGATCGCATCGCGCGCGAGCCGGGCTGGGCACGGCGACCTGTGCTGCGCGGGATGGATCTTGCAGGCAAGACCATCGGGCTCGTCGGCATCGGGCGCATCGGCAGCCGCGTGGCGACCATCTGCGCGCAGGCCCTCGGCATGCGGGTCATCTCGTATGACCCCTATGTCAACCCGCAGCGCAGCCGGGAGCTGGGCATCGAGTCCGTGGATTCGCTCGACGCACTCCTCCCGCTGGTGGACGTGCTCTCGCTGCACTGCCCGCTCTCTGCGGAGACGCGCGGCCTGATCGGGGAGCGTGAGCTGGGCCGGATGAAGCCGGCCGCGTATCTCATCAACACGGCGCGCGGGCCGGTTGTCGACGAATACGCGCTGGCGGCCGCACTGCGCACGGGGCGATTGGCCGGCGCGGCGGTGGATGTCTTCATCACCGAGCCGCTGCCCGCGGGCCATCCCTTCCTGACATTGGACAACATCATCCTGTCGCCGCATTCCGCCTCGTTCACGAACGAGGGCATCTATCGCATGACGATGGGCTGCATCGAGCAGGTCCTGATGGTGTTGCGAGATGAGTGCCCGCCGCACCTGGTCAACCCGGAAGTGTGGCCGCGGCGGCGGCCCTGACCCATGTTGTAACAACTTACGTACATAGCTATAGCAAACAGTGTGCTTGCGGCTCACAGGTCTTGCGTCCTGGCCGGCTTTCTCATATAATGGCTGCTATGTGGATCGGGTTCCGTTTCGGGGTGTCAATTGCAGGCGTCCGCTGGCATTGACACCCCAAAGTGAGACCCGACCGTTGGATGCATTCCGGCAAGATAGGAGGGTGCGCTCATGGCAGATTTCGGCTCGGTGATCAAGCAGTTGGACGACCTGAAGAAGCAGGTCGGGCCAGACCTGGCTCCCCAGGTGCAGGAGATCAGGGATGCTCTGGGGCGGCTGTCGGTCGAGGTAGGCGAAATGACGGCGGAACACCGCCCCCAGGTTGAGCCGCCCACGCGGCCTGGCCGGGAGATCGTCGGCGGGGCGGAAACGCAGGACTTCCCCGACTGCTGCGCGCTCGGCGACGACCGCGGCTACTACTGCTCGGGCACGCTCATCGCGCCCAACGTGGTCGTGACGGCGGAACACTGCCAGGGCCTGACGCGCGTCTACCTCCGCGGCACCGATGTGACGAAGCCGGACAACGCTGAGATCATCCCCATCGCAGAGGAATTCGTCCACCCCGAACTCGACCTGCGTGTCCTGGTCCTCAAGCATAACGCAGCTACTCCACCGCGCCCGGTTGCCAGCGCCGCCCAGTTGGACGGCATCAAGGACGTGACGCTTGTCGGCTTCGGGACGATTGACCCGGATGGCCGGTTCGGCTACGGCATCAAGCGCCGGGTGGATGTGCCCGTCAAGACGTTCGACTGCGGGCAGTTGGGCGAGGCAAAGCGCTACGGCTGCCTGCCGGGCCGGGAGATCGTTGCCGGCCATGCGGGGCTGATGCTGGATTCGTGCAAGGGCGACAGCGGCGGGCCGCTCTATATCCAGAATGACGGCGAGTTCTACCTGCTGGGTGCGACGTCCCGCGGCGCGCGGGGCGGGTTCCGCGAGTGCGGCGACGGCGGCATCTACGTGCGGGTGGACCTCTGCCTGGATTGGATTCGCGACGTGACCGGTGCAGAGATCGCGCAGGCTGCGTGAGCGCGGAGGGCAAGGAGGTCACCGATGCCTAGGGAACTCAACCGCCAGGCCCACATGGTCCTGCGCGAGGCCCTGACCGGTCTCTATTGGGACGTGAAGGACATCAGGCTGGTCGCGAGGGACGCGGGGCTCAATGTCGGACGTATTGGTTGGAATGAGGCCGCCCAAATCTCGTGGGAGAACGTCCTGAATGAGGCCAACAATCAGGGCCTGGTCAAGGCGTTGGCGCAGCGCGTGCTGCAGGATTACCCCAACGAAGAGCAGATCAAGCTGGCTGCGGCAGGCGAACTGACCGCCATCCCGACCCCTTCGCTGCCTGCGGATGACCTGGCGCGCTTGAAGACGGGGGGCCGGCTCGAGAAGATTATCGGCGCGGCCAGCACCTTCCGCCCCATCGGGTTCCTGGAGCGCGGCATGAGGGTCTCTCGTTCCGTGTGTCGGGTAGTGCTGCCGCTCAAGCCGGGCGAGGACAAGCCGGGAACGGGCAGCGGCTTCCTCATCGATGGCAACATCCTAATCACCAACCATCATGTCCTGCCCGACGCGGCGACGGCGCGCGCTGCATATGTCGAGTTCAATTACCAGACGGACGAGTTGGGTGCGGAACTGACGCCGACCCGCTATGACCTGGACCCGGACGCGCCCAACGGGTTCGCCACCTCGTCCCTGGATGAACAAGGCGGCGACGACTGGACCGCAGTCAAGGTGAAGGGCGACCCTGCGGCGAAGTGGGGCACGCTGCCCATCTTCAAGCTGGAAGCGGAGGCCATGCCGAAGGAGAAGGATGAGGTCATCGTCATCCAGCATCCCGGCGGCGGACGCAAGCAGATTGCCCTGTCGCACAACACGGTGGTCGAGGCGAGTGAGCGGCGCGTCCAGTACCTGACCGACACTGCCGAAGGTTCGTCGGGCTCCCCGGTGTTCGATGTGAAGTGGCGCGTGGTCGCATTGCATCATGCCGGCGACTGGCTGACCGGCGTGACGACCGGCAAACCGGTGTATGCCAACCAGGGCATCCACATCAATCGGGTCATCGAAGGGTTGAGAAAAGCTGGAATGTTAACGGACGGCTCTTGAGGAGGTCGCATCATGACGTGGCACGCATCGCTCAGCCGGTTGGTCCAGGTCCTCGCGAATCTCTATGACACCGAAGCACAGGCTCGCATTGTGGCGAAGGATGCCGGACTGGACTTGACGCGCATTCCTCTCAGTGGCAGCGCGCAGATCTTCTGGGATGCCATCATCACCGAGGCCCACAAGCAGAACTGCGTGGAAGCGCTGGTGCAGCAGGCGCGCGGTGAGTTTCCCCTGAATGCAGAACTGCAGGCGACCTTGCAGGCAATTCAGCAGGACTATCTCGCCTGGCAGCAAGAGGTGGCTGCAGCGCCTGTCGTGCCGGCCCCCGCCGGCCCGCGCATCTACCAGTTGACGCCGCAGCAGAAGCGGCAGCTTGTCGATGCGCTGCTCGGCTGCCCGACGCTGCAGGGACGCCAGGGCCGCGATACCGTTGTGGAAGAACAGCGCGCCGATATCAGGAATAACGTCGAGCGGGACAGCGCCCCGCGCCTGGATGTGAACAGCATCGTCAGCACTGCGCTGGTCTACGCGGGCGGGCTGCAGGAACTGATCGAGACGGTGCGCAGCTACGAGGGCGACTCGCTGCCGATGGCCGAAGTAGACCGGGTGATCGCTTCATTCGGATGAAGGGTAGTGTAGCCCTTTGTGGGCGTTCTGACCGGCACAAGGCCCTAGGCTACGAGTTGTTCGGCCAGGCTTTTATCAGAAGGGGATGGTGACATGGACGTCGCCAAACAGCGGGAGATCGTGGATGCGCTTACGGCCTGCCCCAGCATGAGCAGCGAGCAGCGCCGCAACGCAGTCGTGGATGAGCTGCGCGAGGGCATCCGCGCTGCCATCGACCGCAGCGCGGCTGACCGCGACGACATCACGGCCATTGTCCGCGCCAGTCTCCAGTTCTTCAACGGGCTGGAGGAACTGGTGGCCGCCGTGCGCGCGCGGGACCAGGGTTCGCTTCCGATGCAGAACCTCGATCGGGTCATTCTGCGCGTGTTCGGGTTCGACCTCGCGCAGGAGGAGATGGGCCTGCGGCTGCTGACAGTTCTGGCGGGCATCCAGGCTGCGCCGGACGATCTCCAGCGCACCTACCGGCGCCTCCTGCCGCCCGATATGGCACCCTCCCCGGATGCGCGCGGCTTGTTCAGCGTATTGCCGCACCTGTGGCAGATATCGCGGGAGCTGGCCGCCCAAAACCGGACCGGCAACGTGCCGATCCTCGATTTTGTCGAGCAACTGGCGCGCGATGCGCCGGGCAGCGTCGCGGGCCAGTTGCGCGGCTGGGCAACCGAGGTAACGGCCGTCGTGTTATCGACCGGGCCAGCCGGCCGCCCCGCCGATCTGGTCGTCGGCGGCATCGGCACGGGCACGGGCACGGGCGACGGCGGCGTGAGCGCGTTGGACCCGCGGCTCGCGATCCTCGCCAGCGTGCTCGCGGCCTTCTACCCTACCATCGAGGCGTCGGGCGAGCTGGTGGCCGCGGCGCGGCTGAACCCCGTCGGCATCGAGTTCCGTGAGCTGCCTTCGCTCAACTGGCACAACATCCTGACGGCTGCCGCGCGGCGCGGCCGCGTCCCCAACCTGCTCGAAGCTGCGTTGTTGGACCAGCCGGAGAATCCGTGGCTGAAGGTGGCGCTGGCCGAGCAGCAGATGGCTCGCGCCGCCCGGACGCGCTCATCAGAGGCGCCTGCGCCAAGGGAGGAGCCCGCGGCGCCCGTGCGAAACCTGCCGCCCGCCTGGCCGCAGCATATCAGTTTCCTGCAGGAAGGCCTGAGCCGCGCCCAGGCGGTGGTGCTCATCCAACTGCAAGTGCCCAATGGGATCAGCGGCACGGGTTTTCTCGTACGCGGTGATCTGCTGATCACGGCTGGATTCAACATCCGCACGGCGGACGAGGCGCGCGCGGCCATCGTCCGCTGTAACTTCCAGCGCACTATGGGCGAACTGGTGACGACTCCCGAGGAACTCCGCCTTGTACCGGAGGAAGGTTTCGCGACCAGTCAGGATCAAATCTGGACGGCGGTGCGGGTGGCCGGTAAGCCGACCGAGCGCATGGGGTATCTGTCGCTGGAGCCGGCCACCCCGCAGGTGAACGATCGGCTCAGCCTGATCCATCATCCCGGCGGCGGCCCGAAGCAACTGGAGCTGCTGAATCGGGCAGTGGTCGATGTCGATAAGGCCAGGCTGCAATATGACACGGAGAACCCCCTGCACAATATCAAGCAGCCCGGGGCCGGAGGAGCGCCCATCTTTGATGTGAATTGGCGGGTCATCGGGATGCATCAGGCGCATGGCATGTTAAAAGGTCTGTCGAGCGGCGATCGCCGCTTTTGCGGCGAAGGGGTGCATGTCAATGTTATCATCGAGGGGTTGAAGGCCGCCGGCCTGTACGTCGGCAAGGAAGAGGGAGAGACACGATGACGTTCGAGGATATCGTGCGCCGGCTGGCGGACCTGCTGGCCGAGTTGTTCCCCGCGGCGGCCGATGGGCCGCGCATCGCCCAGGCCGCCGGCATCGAGCTGGATGACAGCCTGCTGGCCGGCGGCTCGGATCGTGTCGCCTGGTGGCGCGCGGTGCTCCGCACGGTGACGGAGGAGCAGGTGGGCAGCCTGCTGGCCGTGGCCCAGCAGGAACGTGCCGGCTCGTTCCAGTTGTTGATCCTGCAGAGCGAATTCGAGCGGTGGTGGCGCGAGCGTCACCAGGTCTACCGCAGCGCCAAACCGGGGGCCAGGCCTGAGCCTGCTCCCCAGGCGGCGGCTCCTCCAGCGGCCATTCCGAGGGAAGCGGAGCCGGAAACTACCGGGCCATCCGCCCCGCAATCTTCTTTCTCCGCGGGGGTTGCCGCAGTAACAACCCTGCGACTGGATGCGGCCGTGCCGGAGCGCGTGGTGGTGGGCCGCCCGTTCACGATTGCCGTTGCCGTCCGCCAGTTGGCCTCTCCGCGGCTGAGCGAGGCCGATATGCCCGTCATGCGCTCCGGCGATGCGCAGGTGTTCTGGCCGGCAGGACAACCGTTCGTGCGGCTGCGCCTCGAGGTCTCCTCGGCGTACTGCACGATGAACGACGAGTCCTCGCGCGCCTTCCGGCTCTACCAGGGCCACGACTCACCGACGTTCTATTTCTCCCTTACGCCCACCGTCACCGGCCAGATCGATGTGCGCATCGAGCTGTATCAGGAAGAGGATCTCATCGGCAGCGCCCGCATCAACACGACGTCGGATGAGCAGGTGCAACGCCTGGCCGGCACGGTGGAGATCGTCATGCACAGCCAGACGGTCGAGGCCGCGCGCATGACCGCCGCGGCGAAGATGACCCTGGCAAAGGCGCTGTTGCGCTGTCCAACGGTCCTCGACCGGCAGAATCGGGATGCGATCGTCAATGACCTGCCTGAGGAAATCCGGGTCGGGGTGAGCCGCAGCGATTCAGCGCTGCTCGACGTGCAGAACATCATCGGGCTCGCCCTGAACTACGAGGGCGGGCTGGACGCCTTCATCGAGGGTGTGCGCCTGTTCGAGGGCGATTCGCTCCCCATGGCGGAGGTAGACCGCGTCCTGGGCGAGATCGGCTGGGTCAGGCAGGACGGCTGACTGCGCAGCGGTCAGCCGATGAGCACCTGGGCTTCGGGGTAGGCGACGGGCTGAGGCGGGGCGGTCTGTGCCAGCGCGGCAACCAGCGTCAGCGCGCCCAGCCGTCCCCAGAACATCACGAAGATGATGACGAGCTGGCCGAAGAGGTTGAGCTGGTCCGTGAAGGCCAGCGACAGGCCGGTAGTAGCAAACGCTGAGACCACCTCGAACAGCGCGGTATCGAGCGTGGCATGGTGCGTCACCAGGATCAGCCAGGTTGCGATGCCGACCACAAACAGGGAGACGGTCAGCACGGCGCCGGCGCGGCGGACGGTCTCCGTCCCGATGGACCGGCCCCCAATCTGCGCGACCGGCTGGCCCTGAGCATACGCCCAGAGCGAGAGTGTCAGAACGGCGAATGTGCCGGTCGTGATGCCCCCGCCCATGGATGCCGGTGCGGAACCGATCAGCATGAGCGCCATGATGAGCCATTGACTGGCCGGCGTCAACTGCTCGAAGGTTGCCAGAGCTGCAAACCCCGCAGTGCGTGCTGAGATCGACTGGAACAGCGACATGCTGATGCGCTCGAACCCGGTCATGTGCGCCATTGTGCCGCTCAACCTGGACTCGGCCAGCAGGATGCCCAGCCACCCCGCTCCGATCAATGCCGCATAGACTGCGAATGTGATCTTCGTGTGCAGGGTGAGCTTGCCCCGCTGCCAGAACAGGTCCGAGAGCACAGGGATGCCCAGCCCGCCGAAGATGATCAACCCCGAGAAGACGCCGAGGGTGAACGGATCTGTGGGAATGCCGCCGGTATGGCCGGGCGTGCCCGTGAACAGCTCGAACCCTGCGTTGCAGAAGGCGGATGTCGCGTGGAAGATGGCATAGAAGAGCGCGCGGCCATCGCCCAACATCTGCCGCCAGCTCAGCCACAGGAGCGCCGCGCCGGTCACCTGAATCGCCAGCGAAGTCAGAAAGACCCGGCCCGCAATGTTCAGGATGGCACGCGGCTCCAGCAGACCCAGCGAGTCGCGCAGTGCCAGCCGGTCGGCCAGCGAGATTCTCCGGCCCAGCAGCCGCAGGATGACCACTGCCGCGGACATGAAGCCGACGCCGCCGACCTGGATGAGCAGCAGCAGGATCACCTGGCCCGCGAAGCTGAGGTCCTGCGCCGGCACAATGATCGAGAGTCCTGTCACAGCCAGCGCGGAGGTTGCGGTGAAAAGGGCCTCGTTGCCTGCCAGCGGCCGCGTGGCAACCCCCGGCAGCAGAAACAGGAGCGTGCCGAGCAGGATCAGCACCCCCAGCCCGCCTACCAGCCGGACGGCGGTCGGGATACGGCGACGCCGCAGTTTGCGGGCGGTCCGCGCGCGTTCCATGATGGAGGGGGCCCCTATGAGATCCTGGTCAGCCGGTCAAGGTTCGCGTTGGAGCCAATCACGACGAGCAAGTCTTCCTCCTGCATAATCACGTCCGCGGATGGCGATATCAGAAATTCCTCCTGCCGCTTGATAGCGAGCAGGGTGATCGCAAACCGGCCGCGCAGGTCGACCTGGCGCAGGCTCCGGCCCACAAACGAGCCGGGCGTGCGGAGTTCGGTGATGGCGTGATTCGCATCCAGCACCAGTTGGTCGAGCAGTAAGGGCATGGTCAGGCTGTAGGCGAGCCGCTGCCCGGCCTCATATTCGGGCAGGACGACGCGGTCTGCGCCGACCTTGAGCAGGATGGCCTGCTGGCGTTCGCTCAATGCCTTGCACACGACATGGCGCACGCCCAGGCTTTTCAGCGCCACGGTTGCCATCAGGTTGCTCTCGAAGTCCGCGCCGATGGCGACCACGACCGTATCGAATGCGGCAATGTCGATGGCGCGCAGCGCATCCTCATCGGTAGCATCCAGGGATACCGTCTGCGTCAGCTCATCGGCAAACTCCTGTACCAGGGCGCGGTCGCGATCGATGCCGACGACGGTGTAACCGCGGCCGGCCAGGGTCAGCGCGAGGCTGCTGCCGAAGCGGCCGAGACCGATCACGGCAAATTCAGGTTGGTTGTTCCGTGCCATAGACGTGGGTTCCTCGAGCAGTCAAACTGGGGCGTCATGTACAGTCTACTCCGGTCCGGTGTCTTTCGCAAACGGCAAATGTCGCAAATGGTATTTAAGGTCCCTGTCTGTGGCAAGGTTTTGTGATAGCTTTGTCAACAGACAAGCTCGGCGCAACCTTCACGTTGCTGGCCGAAATTGCCAACATTCGACAATAGCTATACAATGGCTCGTGTAACAGACGACTTGATTATTATCGCTGACCAGGACGAGGACATATCATGCCAAAGATTGCCATTACCGGAAAAGGCGGCGTCGGCAAGACGACGTTGACCGCGCTGCTCTCGTACGTCTATGCCCGGCGGGGCCATGATGTCATTGCCATCGATGCGGACCCTGCGGGGAACCTGGGGATGGCCTTCGGGCTAAGTGCGGCGTTGGATGCCGAACTCAAGCCCATTGCGGAGATGGAAGCGTTGATCTACGAGCGCACCGGCGCGCAACCCGGCACGGTCGGCGGCTGGTTCAAGCTCAACCCGAAGGTGGACGATATCCCGGAGAGCTTCAGCATCCATCATCGGGGCGTGCGACTTCTGCGCCTGGGTACAGTGCGCGGGGGCGGCACCGGTTGTCTATGTCCCGAAAATGCACTCCTCAAGGCCCTGGTCACGCACCTGCTGCTGCGCAAGAACCAGACGCTCATCCTGGACATGGAAGCGGGCGTCGAGCACCTGGGCCGGGGCACAGCCGGCTCGGTGGACGCGTTCGTGATTGTCGTGGAGCCGGGCCTGCGCAGCCTGGGCACGGCAGAGCAGATTCGCGGGTTGGCCGCGGAGATCGGCATCCACCGGGTGTACCTGGTGGCGAACAAGACGCGCCATGCGGAAGATGAAGCCTTCATCCGGGCGCATGCGGACGGCCTGCCTGTGCTGGGCAGCCTGCCGTATACGCCGGACGCGGTCGCAGCAGACCAGGGCGGACTGGCCGTATTTGACCAGGCGCCGGAGTTGTTGACGGCTGCAGAACGCATCGCGGACGCCCTGGCGGAACTGACGGTAGCGTGAGGCGAGGTGGCTATGACTGAGGAAGCGCGCTTGAGTTCGTATGACGATGCGCCTGTCTACACCATCAAGACGGTCGTGCAGGAGACGGGCATCCCGCCGGCCACGCTGCGCGCCTGGGAGCGGCGTTACGGGGTCCTGTCGCCCGGCCGCAGCGACGGCGGCTACCGGCTCTACTCGGAGCGCGATATTGCCATCCTGCGCTGGCTGAAAACTCAGGTGGACACCGGCGTCTCCATCAGTCGGGCTGTGGCGTTGCTGGAACTGCGGCACCAGGCCGGCGAAGAGCCCGAACGCAAGCTCACCCGCACCGGACCAGACCCCGCGTTGCTCCCGCCCGCGGGCGCGCGCAGCGCCGAAGCCATCGGCGAGGAAATGGTTGAGGCGCTGCTGGCGTTTCAGGAGGCGCGGGTGGAAGCTATCCTGAACGAAGCCTTCGCGCTGTATCCGGTGGAAGCGGTGGCAGAGGACATCATCGCGCCCGTACTGGTGGAAATCGGTGAGATGTGGCACCAGGGCGAGGCGAGCATCGTGCAGGAGCACTTCGCCACGGCGATCCTGCGCCGCCGACTGACGGCCCTGTTCCACGCTTACGCCCAGCCCGCCACCGGGCCACTGGCGATGACCGGCTCCGGCCCGTCCGAATGGCATGATGTGGGCATCCTGCTCGTCAGCCTGGTGCTGCGCCGGCTGGGGTGGCGGGTCATCTATCTCGGCCAGAACGTGCCTGCGGAACACCTGGGACAGGAGATCGTTCGGCTGCGTCCCGCGCTCGTCTGCCTCTCGGCCAGCACGCGCGAAAGCGCGCACGCGCTGGGGGAGGTGTACGAACTGGTGCGCGGCCTGCCGGAGCCGCGGCCCCGCCTGATCTTCGGTGGCCGCGCGTTCAATGTCCATCCGGAATTGCGGAGTCGCTTTGCCGGCACCTACATTGCGGGCAGCGCCCGGGAGCTCGCACAGGAACTCAACCTCGTCTAGCCCCTGAGTCGAGACGCTTTACTGAGCGTCTCGACCATAGCCCCTAGATTCATTCTGACAAACTATAAACAAACTATTGACATCTGTTTACTTCTGTGCTATAGTAGCATCGTACTGAAATAGCAGCGGGAGAGCGCCAGAAGTGAACATGAATCCGAACGAGCTGGCAGGCGAGACAGACACTCAGCCTGTGTACAACATCAAGGCAGTGGTAGAAGCGACCGGTCTGCCCGCGGCAACCTTGCGTGCCTGGGAGCGCCGCTATGGCGCGCTGGCGCCCGGCCGCACCGACAGCGGTTACCGGCTCTACTCGGCCCAGGATATCAATGTGCTGCGTTGGCTCAAGGCGCGCGTAGCCGAAGGGCTTACCATCAGCCAGGCGATTGCCCTGCACAAGCATCGCCGGTTGGACGACCAGCCTCTTGCGGCAGCGGGCGAGCGGCGCCTGGAGAGCCGCCAGGGCCTCACTGCCGCGCGGGATGCGCTGCTGGCTGCGCTGGTGGATTTCGAGGAAGTGCGGGCCGACCGGCTCCTGGAAGAGGCCTTCGCCGTGTATGGCCTCGAGGCCGTGACCGAGCATCTCATCGGTCCGGCGATGGTGCAGATCGGCGACCGCTGGCACCGTGGCGAACTGAGCACTGCGGTCGAGCACTTTGCCAGCAACTATCTGCGCCGCAAGATCGACGCCATCATCAACGCCGCGCCGCGGAACACGACCGGCCCCCTGGTGGTTCTGGGATGCGCACCGGATGATTGGCATGAGTTGGGCTTGCTCCTGATCTACCTGCTGCTGCGCCGCCGCGGCGTGCGCACGCTGTATCTGGGCCAAAACGTGCCGGTGTTGCAGTTTGTCGAAGAGATGGAACGTCTGCGCCCGGCCATCGTCATTATTTCTGCCACCACCGTTGAAACCGTGCGCGGTGTCGGCGAGCTTGCGGCTGCGCTGCAGAGCCTGCCGGAGCCGCGGCCGTTGTTCGCCTTTGGCGGCCGCGCCTTCAACGTACAGCCTGCATTGCGCCAGGAGATTCCGGGCGTCTTCCTGGGCGAAAACGCCCGAACCGCCGTGGAATATGTGGCCGCTTTGTTGGATGATATGAAAACCGCCAAGCCATAGCCGGCCTTACAGCATCGAGTGCGGCAACCTGAAGGGAAGATTAAGAATTAATTAACAGCTTTGACAAACTATTGACATATGGCTGATTTTCACTTATACTCTTGAGAGTAATTGGAGTGAGAATCACAGACCGGTGGTAGTACGGCGTGCAAAGGGGAGGTGTTCTGATGGTGCATCGAGGGAAGCAGCGTTCGGTACCGGAGATCTTAATCGAGCTCCGCGAAGATGATCCCGAATTCAAGCAAGCAATCACGGCGCAGTCGATCCGCGCAGGGCAAACTGTCGCGGAACCGGATGTGCTGGCGCGAAATCTCTTTACCCTGATGAAGGGCCGGGTGCAGTTGATTCGTGAAGGTCCCAACGGGCGGCGGCTGGCAATTGCCACGTTGGGCCCGGGTTCGATGTTCGGTGAAGGCGCGCTGCTGGGCGCGGCGGATCCGTGTGTGAAGGCCGTGGCCTTGACCGATTGTGTGCTGTGGATGGTGCCGCAGCCGCAGGCGCAGACTCTCGCGCTGCGCTACCCGGTGTTGAGCTGGGGCCTGCTGCAGACCGTGGGGCAGCGGCTGGCCCAGGTCGAGAACCGCATGGAAGAAGTCGCCTACAAGCGGCTGCCGGAGCGGCTGGCGAGCCTCCTGCTGGAGCTGGCGAACGGCGGGAAGGCCATTCGCGGCACGAGCCACCAGGCGCTCGCGGACATGTTGGGCACGTACCGCGAGACCATCAGCGCCATCCTGCGCAGCTTCAAGGATGACGGGCTGGTTGAGCTCGGCTACCGGAAGATCGAGCTGCGGGATGTGCGCGGCCTGCGCATGGCTGCCGGCAGCATCGAGTAAGGTTTTAGCTTAGTGTCTATCCGAGAATTGCTCTGGCCGGTCTCGGCAACCGGAGGTTGCACAACCGAGCCAGGGGCACGATGTGCTGTGGCTTCACCACAGCCGAGACCGGCCCCAGCGGTTTTTCGGATAGACTCTTAGTCCGTTTACGGGAGCAGCGTACTGGCGTTGCTCCCGTATTGTTTAAGGGGCCGAAACCGTGTATGATACGCAGCAGAGGCGATGAAGATGGAGCATGGCATGTTGGCGGGCAAGGTTGCCTGGGTCACCGGGGCCACGGGCGGCGTAGGGCCGGCTGTCGTCAAGGCGCTGGCCGACGCGGGCGCTACCGTGCTGGCGAGTGCGCGCGATGAGGCTGAGGTCGCGGCGCTGGCCGCGGAGCACGGCATCCCCGCGGAGCGGTGGCTGGCGCTGCCCGTGGACCTGACCGACGACGCAGCAGTGCAGGCTACCGTTGCGCGCGGCGTGGCCCGATTCGGCAGGCTCGACATCTTAGTGGCCGTGGCGGGCGCGTGGCGCGGCGGCGCAACCGTGGCCGAGACCGACGGAGCGACGCTGGACTTCCTGTGGCGTGTGAACGTGCAGACGGCCTTCAATGCCTGCCGGGCCGTTCTGCCCCACATGACCGCGCGCGGCTGGGGGCGCATCATCACCTTCAGCGCCCGCGCGGCCGCGGCAGGCCAGGCCAAGAGCGGTGCATATGCGGCGAGCAAGGCCGCCGTGCTGGCCCTCACCCAGTCGCTTGCGGCTGAGGTGCGCGCCCACGGTGTCACCGCGAATACGCTGTTGCTGAGCACCGTGGATACGCCGGATAACCGGGCCGCCATGCCGGATGCCGACCGGAGCAAGTGGGTGCGCCCGGAACAAATCGCCGCGACCGTGCGTTTTCTATGCAGCGACGAAGCCGCCGCCCTCAGCGGCGCGGCCCTTCCGCTGTACGGACGAGCATGACTGGTGGGCAGCCAGGCAGGTGGAACGAGGTAACCGGAGGTTAGCCCCATGGACGAAGCAACCGAAACAACCGAACTGGCCCTGTTTCCGCTCAACACCGTGCTGTTTCCCGGCCAGGTGCTGCCGCTGCACATCTTCGAGGATCGTTATCGCCTGATGATCCGGCGGTGCCTGGCAGATGAGCTGCCGTTCGGCGTCGTGCTCATCAAGCAGGGCGAGGAAGTCGGCGCGGATGCGGAGCCGTACAATATCGGCACGCTGGCGCGCATCATCGAAAGCACGCACCTGCCCAACGGCACGCTGAACATCATCACGGTCGGGGTGGAGCGGTTTCGCATTCGCCGGCTGATTCACGATCAGCCTTACCTGCGCGGGGAAGTGGAGACGCTGCCCCTCGAAGAGCAGGAGGATGCGGACGCAGTGGACGCGCTGGCAGACAGCGTGCGCGAGCGGGTGGCCCTTTACATCAAGCTCATTGCGGAGGCGGCAGGTCTCGAGATCAAGGTCGACCAGATGCCCGACCTGCCTCAACAAGTCGGCTATCTGGCGGCGATCACCATGCAGATTGACAACCGTGAGAAGCAGGAATTACTGGTGAGCCGGTCGCTCGGCGCGATCCTGAGCCGGGCGCGCACCCTGCTCAACCGGGAGAATGCACTGCTGACCTGGATGGCCGGCAGCAAAGGCTGGCCGGAGCAGGCCCAGTACGGGCCGAGCGGCACGCTGCTGCCCAACTGACCGGCTGTCTCACGTATTTGACACAGACCCCCTCACATGGTAAAATCCTATTCGTTGTGATCGTTGCAACAATGACCAGGGAGTAGGACAGTCACCAGCCACCGGTGCTGCAGTCTAGCCCGGTGGTTTTGTGTTATGTCCGGCGTCGTGCGGACGCTGTATGTCCGCAAGACTATTCCAGTGCCCGGCCAGACGTTGGCGATCATAGGACTATATGCAGGAGGCACTACCAATGGAGAGCACGGGTGTGGTTAAGTGGTTTAGCCGGAGCAAAGGTTATGGATTCATCTCGCCGGATGGCGGAGACAAGGACGTATTCGTCCACTACTCCAACATCCTTGGCGAAGGCTTCCGCAACCTGGACGCTGGAGAGCGGGTGAGCTTTGTCATTGAAGATACGCCCAAAGGCCCGCAGGCAGTTAAGGTGACCCCGGTCTAAGGGGTTACTGAGCGCCAATCCGGCCCCCGGCTCTCCGCTGGGGGCTTCTGTTTTTAAGCGTGCATGCAGGGTTTGGCCGGGCGTTGTGGCAGCCCTGTAAACAGAATCACTTGCCAATGCCCCTGAACCGGTGTAAAATGCCGGACAACTGGTCAGGAGTAGATTGACGGTGATTCGCCCGTTCGGTCTGAACGACATCGGGTTGGTGCGCCGGCTGCAACGTGACGGAATGTCGCTGGCAATGGAGCACATGCTGGCCCATCCGCACCAACCGCTGTGGACTGCGCTGACTGCACCGTGGCCGTGGGCGGGAGCGGGCGTGGCCTCTTTCATCCTGGACGAGAGGGTCAATGGCCGGCGGCTGACCGGCTTCGTCCAGTTGATGAAGCGGGCCGCGCGGCCTGAAGCGGACCTGTTGCATCTTGCACCGGTCGTGGCCGCAGTCGATGACGAGGCTGGGGCGGCGCGGTCGGGGGATGACCTGGCGGTGTGCGACACAGACGGCGCTGTCATCTGGAGCAAGCTGCTGGCCTACTGTCAGCGTGCCGCGGCCGGCCACGGGTTGCAGCGCATCTACGCCAGCACGCCGGACGGGTGTGCCGAACAGCAATGCCTGCGGGATGCGACCTTCAGTCCGTACACGCGGGAGACCATCTATCGGCTGGCCGCGGCGCCCTCGGCCGGCGGGGCCTTAGTGGGGTTCCGCCCGCAGACGCCGCAGGATAGCTGGGCGTTGCAGCGGCTCTATACCCGCAGTACGCCACGGCTGGTGCAGCAGGCCGAGGGCGCCTTGACCGGCGAGGTCGGCTCCCCCCCGCTGTCGTGGTGGGAACCGGATAGCTGGCGCGGCACCGTGTGGGAACCGGCGGGCGAGGTACGCGCGGCCGTGCAGGTACACATCGGGCGGGCCGGTCACTGGCTCCGCCTGTGGGGTGCGAACGAGGTTTCGCCGCGTGAACTGCGGTCGCTCGTCGAACAGGGCCTGCGCCAGATCGACTTGCGGCGGCGGCCGCGGCGCACTGTGCCGGTGTATACGACCGTGCGCGAGTATGAGAGCGGGCTGCGCGGCGCATTGACCGGCTTTGGCTTTGCGCCTTTCATGGAGCGGGTACGCTTCGTCAAACACACTGTAGTCATGGTACGTCAACCTGCGGCAGTGGCCGCGGTGGGCCGCGAGGTGCGCCAGGAGCTGCCGGTGCGCAGCCAGGTGGGCCGATCGTAAAGCGGCCAGATTGTTCAGCAGCCTGTCCAGACGGCAGGCAAGAGGTTGTACTCAGAACGTATGCAACAACGAAGAATTACGGATGACCTGGATGCCCTGTTACAGGTCTTGCCGCCACCCGTCGAACAAGCGTTACGGGAGTCCAATCAGGGCGATAGTCTGCTGGAAGTCATCATGGACCTGGGCAGGCTGCCGGAGGCCCGCTTTGTGGACCGTGAGCTGGTGTTGAGCCAGCGTGAGGTCAGCGAGGATGACCTGAAGTTCGTCATCGAGCGCATCGGCATGTTCACCGGCGACAACCGGGCCGGCATCGAGCGCACGCTGCACCGTATTTCGTGCATCCGCAACCGGCAGGGCCGCATCATCGGCCTGACCTGCCGGGTCGGCCGTGCGGTGTACGGCGTAATCGATATCATCGAGGATATCGTCAAGTCCGGCCAGAGCATCCTGCTGCTGGGCCGGCCGGGCGTCGGCAAGACGACTCTGCTGCGCGAGGCCGCCCGCATCCTGAGCGAGAAGGCGCGCGTCGTCGTCGTGGATACGTCCAACGAAATCGGCGGCGATGGCGACATCCCGCATCCGGCCATCGGCCGGGCTCGGCGCATGCAGGTGGCTGCGCCGGAGCTGCAACATGAGGTGATGATCGAGGCCGTCGAGAACCATATGCCGCAGATTATCGTCATCGACGAGATCGGTCGCGAGCAGGAAGCCGCAGCGGCCCGCACCATCGCAGAGCGCGGCGTGCAGTTGGTGGGCACGGCTCACGGCAACAGCCTGGAGAACCTGCTGATCAACCCGACCCTGTCGGACCTGGTGGGCGGCATCGAGAGCGTCACGTTGAGCGACGAGGAAGCCCGCCGCCGCGGCACGCAGAAGTCCGTGCTGGAGCGCCGCGCGCCGCCTACGTTCGACGTGCTGATCGAGTTGCAGGATCGCCAGCGGATGGCCGTCCACCACAGCGTGGCCGCGGCCGTGGACGCTATCCTGCGGGGCCGGTCGTTGCAGCCGGAGATTCGTTTCCGCGACGAGAGCGGCCAGGTGCGCATCGAGAAGGCGCCTGCGCCATTGCCTGAACCGCGCGCGATGGGCGCCGGGCCGGGCATGAATCGCCTACCTTTCGAGAAGCGCAGCAATGGCCGCATCAACGATGTGGAGCGCGGCGCGCCTGCGCGCGGCAGCCAGCCGCAGTATCAGACAATGCCGGATGAAGCGCCGCAACCCGCGCGCCAGCAGCCGCAAACCCTGCGGGTCTATCCCTATGGGGTGGGCCGGGGGCGGCTGATTCAGGCCGCGCAGAACCTCGGCGTGCCGATCGCGCTGGTGGACAGCCTGGAGCAGGCCAATGCGGTTGTCACGCTGAAGAACTACTATCGTAAGCACCCGCAGCCCATTTCGGATGCGGAGCGGCGCCGGATTCCGGTGTATGTGCTGCGCGCCAACACCATCAACCAGGTCGAGTCGTTCCTGGGTGATGTGTTCGGCCTGCCGGTTGTGATGGAGGATCCGGTGGAGCAGGCCGTGGCCGAGACGCAGGAAGCCATTCGCCGTGTGCTCGGAGGGTCGAATTCGGAGGAACTGCGGCCCGCCGGGGCGGATGTCCGGCGGATGCAGCACGAGATGGCGCGGGCCGCGAATCTTGTGTCGCACAGTTACGGCAACGAACCGCGGCGCCGGGTGCGTATCTTTCCAGGCTAGTTGATGGGCCTGTTCATCACGTTCGAGGGGCCGGAGGGCGGCGGCAAGACGACGCAGATGCCCTTGCTCGCCGCCTGGCTCCGCCGGCAGGGTTGCGATGTGCTGACGACGCGCGAGCCGGGCGGCACGCGCATCGGTGATGCCGTGCGAGCCGTGCTGCTCGAACCGACGCACACGGAGATGCGCGCACAGACGGAGATTCTGCTGTTCTCTGCCGCCCGCGCGCAGCTCGTCGGTGAGGTCATCCAGCCGCACCTGGCACGGGGCGGCGTGGTGCTTTGCGACCGCTTTGCGGATTCGACATTAGCCTACCAGGGCTACGGCCGTGGGCTGGACCTGGCTGTGCTGCGGCAGATTACGGACTTTGCGATTGGCTCGGTGCGCCCCCATCTGACTGTCTGCCTGGACCTGCCGGTGCTGGAAGGGTTGCGCCGCAAGCGTGGCGGGGGCGCCGCCGAATGGAACCGCATGGAGCGTGAGGAGCTGGCCTTCCACGAGGCTGTGCGAAGGGGCTATCTGGCGTTGGCTGCGGCTGAGCCGTCACGATGGTTGGTCGTGGACGCCCTGCAACCGAGCGAGCTCTGTCAGGCATTCATCCGTGAGCGAGTGGCCGGCTTGCTGGCCGCAGGCTGGTTCGCAGCCGGGGACTGAACGGTCGTTCTTCCAAAACAATACACACCCAGGGTCAGGAGGATCTCTATGAAGCTAATCATGGCTATTGTGAGCAGCGATGATTCACGCGATGTGCTCGACCGACTGACCAAGTCAGGGTTCCGGGCTACGGTCATCAGCACCACCGGCGGTTTCCTGCGTGAGGGCAACAGCACCATCTTTCTGGGCACCGAGGATCAGAAGGTGGCGCAGGCGATCGATATCCTGCGGCAGGCCTGTCGCCGGCGGACGCAGTGGGTTTCGCCGCTGCCCACACTGGAAGGCCCCGGCCTGGAGATGGCCGAGCCGATTGAGGTAAGCGTGGGCGGGGCTGTGGTCTTCGTATTGAATGTGGAGCAGTTCGTCCAGGTTTGAACCACTATTACTTTGGACAGCCGTCGCTACATGACCCCGAAGTCGTCGCCGCCGCCAAACGCGTCGGTGCCAGGCGAGTCACCGGGCGCGGCAAGGTCGGGCATGGACTTCTCGATGTCCTCGGGGTCTTCGCCGGCCTCCAGCCGTCCGACGACTTCCTCGAACTCGGCCCCCAGATCCTCGCCGGTTTCATTCGCCATCTTGCGCATGAAGCGGGCCAGGGACTTGGGGTCGTTTTCGTCCAGGTCGCCCATGCTCGACGGGTCGGCCAGGTCATCGAGGCGGCTATCCTCAGAGCGGAGGACCGCGACGCGCGAAACGAGGCGCGTGAGCTGATGGCCGCCGCAGCGCGGGCAAACCGGCGTGCGGGTCTGGGCATCTTCGAACGAACGCCATAGCAGGCTGACGCGGCGGCGGCAGTCGTGACACGTATATTCGTAGATCGGCATGCTTCCCCTCGTCAGATGATACTGGCACGATTATACGCGAAAGCGAAACCGGAGACAAGCATCCGGCCTTATGGTCAGGAATTCGAAGTGCAGTGCGATGGCGAAGGTTGGAATCGAGGCTTTAACCGGTCAGGTTGTGTACGCATAGAGGCGGCCTGACCGGCTAAAGCCTCGACTCCAGCTACTTCTGGCATTTCTGGTCGTGTAATAAGCGTTCTCTTCCAGGCTGAGAGGGTTATGAGCCAAACAGACCCCATCGATGTTCAGGCGTCGCAGGCGCACCGGGCCGACTGGTACGCTTCTCTGCACGAACCCCGGCCCTTGCTGGTCGTCATCTCCGGCCCTTCCGGCGTCGGCAAGGACGCGACTATCCAGCGCATGAAGGACCGGGGCTTCTCCTGTCACTTCGTGGTCACGGCTACCACGCGGCACCGTCGCGCGAACGAACGCGATGGGGTAGACTACCACTTCGTCACGGAAATGGCCTTTAAGGAAATGATCGAGCAGGGGGAACTGCTGGAGTATGCCCTGGTGTATGAGCAGTACAAGGGCATCCCCAAGGCCGGCATCCGGGCAGCGCTGGCGAGCGGACAGGATGTGATCATACGAGTGGATGTGCAGGGCGCGGCCACCGTGCGTGCGCTGGTGCCCCAGGCTGTGACCATTTTCCTCACGGCGGAGTCAGAGGAAGCGCTGGTCGAGCGCCTGCGCCGCCGCCGCACGGAGGACGAAGCCCAGTTGCAGCGTCGCCTGGAAATGGCCCGCGCGGAGCTGGCGCGCGCGAACGAGTTCAAGTACCGCGTCATCAACTGCGAGTGCGCGCTGGATGACACGGTCGATAAGGTGATGGCGATCATCGAAGCAGAGAAGAGCCGGGTGGACTGGCAGCCGGTGGGGCTGTGAACGCACCCCAGCCTGACGACGTTGCGCCTGCTGCGGAGCAGCGGCATGTCAGCGTGCGCCTGCCCCTCCAGAAGCCGCGCGTGGTCTACGTCTTCCTCGTGCTCATCGGCCTCATGTTCGTGGCCGAACTGGCGTTGGGCGGCTCGCAGAACCAGGAGACGCTCCGCCGGCTGGGGGCCCAGGTCAACCCGCTGGTGGCCGTGGGCGAGCTCTGGCGGCTGGTGGCTGCCATGTTCCTCCACATCGGGCTGCAACACATCCTGTTCAACGGGTGGGCCTTGTTCAGCGTGGGCCGCGAGGTCGAAGCCATGTACGGCTCCGTCTGGTTCACGGTCATCTATCTCCTGGCCGGGCTGGCCGGCAACATCGGCTACTACTGGCTGGGCGACTCGGTCCTGTCTGCCGGCGCATCGGGCGCAGTGTTCGGCCTCATCGGTGCGGAGGCTGCCTTCTTCCTGAGGAATCGCGAGCTGTTCGGCAAGCTGGGCAGCCAGCGGCTGGGGAATCTCGGCGTGCTGATCGCCATCAACCTCGTCTTCGGCTTCACCGTGCCCGGCATCAACAATATCGCACACCTGGGCGGCCTGATCATGGGGTTCGGACTGGGCCTGTTGTTGGCCCCGCGCTTTGCGGTCGAGTGGCGCTGGGAAGCGGCCGGCGCGCAGGGCCATGTGGCCGACCGGCAGCGCAAGAGTGTGCGGCTGGTGGCGGTGTTGGCGGCGGCGGCGCTGCTCTTTGGCGGCTGGCAGCTCGGCAACGCGCGCTGGCAGGGCAATGCCGCGACGTTGCGCACGCAGGCATACGATGCCCTGTCAGCAGGCGAGCGCGACACGGCGCGGCAGCTCTTCGAGCAGGCCGTGGCCGCCGACCCGCAGGATGCCATCAGCCTTGCCAACCTGGGGCTGATGCAGCTCCAGGAGGACCAGTACGTGCAGGGCGTGACGCTGCTGGAGCGTGCCTACGCGCTGATGCCGGATAATCCGGACGTGCAGTTCTTCCTGGCTGCGGGCTATGTGGAGACTGACCGGCTGGCCGAGGCCAAGCCGCTGATGGAACGATTCCTGCAATCTGAGGATGCCGGCGAGCGCGCCGATTACGCGCGCCAGGTCCTGGCACGTTAAGAGCCTGTTTCAAGAGCGGAGTCCGCATTCTCAAATGCGGACGGGCGAGCCGCCGTTCCGCATCTGAGGACGCTCCACTCCGTATCCTTTCAAACACGCTCTGGGAAATCTGGAGGTAGGCCATGGCGCTTGGTGAGAAGCTCACCGTCCGGCCGTCGGCCATTGCGGGCACATGGTATCCCGGCAGCGCGCCGGTCCTGCGCCGCACTGTCGAGGATTACCTGGCCCAGGCGTCTCGCGCGGAGCTGCCGGGTGAGTTGCTGGTTCTCGTGAGTCCTCACGCGGGCTACGCGTACTCCGGCCCGACGGCCGGGCATGCTTTCGCGCAGGTGCGCGGGGCGGCTATCCGGCGTGTTATTCTGCTCGGCCCGCTGCACCGGCCCATCTGGGGCAGCGCCGTGGGCTCATTCATGGTTCCAGTCGAAGATGCTTATCGGACACCCCTGGGCGACGTACCCCTGGATCGTGCGTTCATCGAACGCTTGGGCCAGCAGGTCGAGCTGACACCGGTGCGCCGCGATGAAGAACATGCGCTGGAAATCGAGCTCCCCTTTCTCCAGGTGGCGCTCGGCCGTTTCCAGCTTGTGCCGGTGATGCTGGGCGATTACATCGGGACGCGCGGGGCAGTCGAGCGGCTGGACCGGCTGGCATGCACGCTGGCCGCGCTGTGGGAGCCAGGCACGCTCATCGTCGTTTCGACCGATCTCAGCCACCTCGACAACTATGCCGACGTGGTGCGCACCGACCGCAAGCTCGTGGACCTGGTGCACGCCCTCGATGTGGCCGGCCTGACCGCCGCCCTGATCCACGAGCAGGTGCAGGCGTGCGGGGCCTGTGGTCTCGTGGTGGCTCTCCGGGCAGCACAGCAGTTGGGCGCGACCGCCGCGCACGTCCTCCATTACACCAACTCCGGCGACGTGACCGGCAACCGCATGCCCGGCACCTATACCGTCGGCTACCTGGCCGCAGCCGTATGTCGGTAGCGAGCTGCGGGTGAGCCTTCATGCTATACGCTGATGTCTGCGTCAACACCCCGCTCGGCGCGCGACTGACCGCGCCCGGTGCGGAGGACGACCCCCTGCTGCGCACGTTCACCTACGAGGTCCCCGACCGGCTCATCGGGCGTATCGAGCCGGGCCACCTCGTCTGGGTCACGTTTCGCGGCCGCCGGTTGCAGGCCGTCGTGCTGCGGCTCTTCGATGCGGCGCCCGACTTCAAGACGCGCGAGATCATCTCTCTCGTCTGGGCGCAGCCCGTACTGACACCGGTCCAGCTTGCGCTGGCCGCGTGGATCAGCGAAACCTACCTGGCCCCTCTGATCGAAGCCCTGCGGCTGATGCTGCCCGTGGGCCTGGCCCAGCGCGGGCGCAACGTCTTCGCCCGCACGCGCGCGGCCGCACCCTCCGGCCTGCCGGCCAACCAGCAGGCGCTGCTGGATCGCATCACGGCTGCGCCAGGCGAATGGGCGGAAATCAGCGCGGGGCTGAAGCGCGTCACGCAGCGGGACGACCTGGAGCCGCTGATTGCACTCGGCCTGGTGACGCGCGAGGTCGCGTTCCCCGCGCCCCCGCCGCGCGCCAAGACCGACCGGCAGGTGCGGCTGCTCGTGCCGCCCGGCGAGCTGCCGCGCGTGCTGCCGTCATTGGGCCGCAGCTCAAAGCAGGCGGATGCGCTCGCGCAAGTCGCCGCGGCCCCCGCCGGCCTGTCGCTCGGAGAGCTGTGTACGGCTGTCGGTTGCACGCCCGGCCCCGTGCGTGAACTCCAGAAGCGCGGGTGGGTGACGATCACCGGCAGCGGGTCGGCCGCGCAGGTGACGCTGGCCCTGCCGCCGGACGACCTCACGGATACCCTGGTCGAGCTGCGCGGGGGGCAGAAGCAGCGTGCGGTGCTGGAGGCGCTGGTCCGCCACGACGGCCCCGCGTGGATCGGGTGGGTGTATGCGAATACCGGCGCCACGCTGGACACCCTGCGCGACCTGGAGGCGGCGGGCCTGGTCTCCATTGCGGAGGAAATGGTCTGGCGCGACCCGATGGCGGGCTACGATATCCAGCTCGACCAGGCGCTCACGCTCACCGACGATCAGCAGGCCGTGTGGGAGCAGATTGCCGGCGAGATCCGGCAGGACGAGCAGCGCGCCACGCTGCTCTACGGCGTGACCGGCTCAGGTAAGACGGAGATCTACCTGCGCGCGCTGGCCGAGACGCTCCAGCGGGGCAAGCAGGCCATCGTGCTCGTCCCCGAGATTGCGTTGACGCCGCAGACCATCCGCCGTTTCGCCGCGCGCTTCCCCGGCAAGGTGACGATCTGGCACAGCGAGCTGGGCGAGGGCGAGCGGTTCGATGTCTGGCGCCGCGTGCAGACGAACCATCCCGCGGCCCAGGTCGTCGTCGGCTCCCGCTCCGCGCTGTTTCTGCCCTTCGTGCGGCCCGGCCTGATCGTCGTGGACGAGGAGCACGAGCCCTCCTATAAGCAGGAGCGCACCCCGCGCTACCATGCCCGGTCGGTCGCGCTGGAGCTGGGTCGGCTCAGCGGCGCGGCGGTCATCCTGGGCAGCGCGACGCCCGCGCTGGAGACCTACTATGCTGCGCGCCGCTCAGAGATTACGCTGCTCACGCTGCCCGAGCGCATCCGCGGGGAGCTGCCGCCCGTGCGTGTCGTGGACATGCGCCAGGAACTGCGCGCGGGCAACCGCAGCATGTTCAGCCGCGTGCTGTCCACCGGGCTGCGCCATATCCTCAATGCGGGCCAGCAGGCCATCCTCTACCTGAACCGCCGCGGCAGCGCCTCGCACGTGCTCTGTCGCGACTGCGGGCACGTCGAGACGTGCATCCGCTGCAGCATCCCGCTGACCTATCACGGCGAAGGGCAGATGCTCATTTGCCATCACTGCAACCGGCGCTATCCGCAGCCGGCCGTCTGCCCGGAATGTGGGGGCAGGCGCATCCGCTACTTCGGCGTCGGCACGGAGCGCGTGGAAGAGGCCATCCACCTGGAGTTTCCCCAGGCGCGCACGCTGCGCTGGGACCGTGACGTGACCGGCGCGAAGGGTAGCCACGATGCCATCCTCGCCAAGTTCGTCGCGCACCAGGCCGATATCCTGATCGGCACACAGATGATCGCGAAGGGACTGGACCTGCCCCTGGTGACGCTCGTGGGCGTCGTCGCAGCGGACACCGGGCTGTTTCTGCCTGACTTCCGCGCGGCGGAGCGCACCTTTCAACTGCTCACGCAGGTGGCGGGCCGCGCCGGGCGCAGCGAGTTGGGCGGCGAGGTCGTGGTGCAGACCTACGAGCCGGAGCACTATGCTATCGTCGCGGCCAGCAACCACGATTACGAGAGCTTCTATCGGCAGGAGATGGCCTTCCGCCGCGAACAGGGGTATCCGCCCATTCGCCGGCTGGCGCGGCTGGTGTACTACCACGGCCAGCGCGCAAAGGCCGAGGCGGAGGCTGGCCGGCTGGCGACCGAGCTGCAGGCGGCCATCAAGCGCGGGGAGCTGGCCGACACCGACCTGATCGGCCCCGCGCCGTGTTTCTTTGCGCGCGAGCGGAGCGAATACCGCTGGCAGATTGTCGTCCGCAGCCCGGACCCCGCAGCGCTCTTGCGCCAGGTGGCCGTGCCTCCCGGCTGGCGGCTCGATGTAGACCCGGTAGACCTGCTGTGAATACAACTACGATGATGCTGTCGGCTGACGCCGCCCGGGAACCTCACCCCCGGCGCCCTGCGGTCGCCTCCCCCTCTCCTGAACTGCGGTTCAGGAGAGGGGGCCGGGGGGTGAGGACAGCCGTTCGCCTCCGGCGCAATCTCTGTGGTTGTACGCAGATGTAACCACGGAATACACTGACCACGCGGAAGAATGAGACGAAGGAAACACAGTGATGTCACGTATACGTTGGAATACCCTGCTCGTGCTGCTGGCCCTGGTGGGCGCAGCCTGGATCTGGGCCAACCGGCTGCCGGTCGGCGGGATCGCGACGGCAGGCGCAGGCGGGCTGCCGCCTGCACCTGCGATCGGCCACCCCGCGCCCGACTTTACGCTGACCGGCGTCACAGGCGAGCCGGTGACGCTGGCCGCGCTGCGCGGGCAGCCGGTGGTGCTCAACTTCTGGGCCACGTGGTGCCCGCCGTGCCGTGCGGAGCTGCCCGAACTACAGGCCGCCAGCGAACGGCTGCAGGGCCAGGTGGCGATTGTGGGCGTGAATCAGGCGGAGGATGCCGAGCGAGTGCGCAGCTTTGTCGTAGACCTGGGCCTGACGTTCATCATGCCGCTGGATGAGCGCGGGCAGGTCAGCCGCGCATACAACGTGCGCAGCCTGCCCACGACCTTCTTCATCGACCGCACCGGCGTCATCCGGCGCATCCAATCCGGCGCATTGACCGAAGCAACGCTCGCGCAGGCGCTAGAAAGCGTGTATCCCTGATGCTGCCCATACTGCAAATCGGGCCGCTCGCCATCCAGACCTACCCGCTGGCGCTCCTGCTGGCAGGGTGGGCCGCGCTCGCCGTCGGCGCGTGGGGCGCGCAGCGGCAGAGGGTGGACGGCGACCATATCTACAACCTGGGACTCTACGGCTTTCTCGCGGGCGTGGTCGCCGCGCGCGCGGGTCATGTGGCGGCCTACTGGTCCAGCTACCGCGGCCAGCTCCTCGAAATCTTCGGCTTCAATACGCAGGCGTTCGTGCTCTGGCCGGGGCTGCTGGCGGGGCTGCTCGTCGCGGCCTGGTATGTCTACCGCCACAAGCTGCCTGTGGTGCGCGTGCTCGATGCGGTCGCGCCGGGCATCCTCACGGGCATCGCCATCGCGGGCGTCGGCGCGCTGCTGGCCGGGCGGTTCCCCGGCGCGCCGGCGGACCTGCCCTGGTCGGTGGACCTGTGGGGCGTGCGCCGTCATCCGAGCCAAATATACGAGGCGGTGGCTGCGTTGGTCGTGGCCGCAGTGGCTGCGAACGCGCTGCGCGGCGGCGCGCGGCCCGGTGCAGTCGCGCTGGTCGCGCTGCTCGGCTACGGGCTGAGCCGCTGGCTGCTGGAGCCGTTCCGCGCGGAGAGCGCGACTATCCTGGGGGGGCTGCGGCTGGCGCAGGTGCTCGGCCTCGTGGTGGGCCTGGCCGCGTTGTGGGGGTTGGCGCGACAACGGATGGCGCACCTCACCCCCTCTGGCTCCCCCTCTCCTGACATGCGCGCTCGCACGTCAGGAGAGGGGGACGGGGGGTGAGGACCACCGGCCGATTTTCATGTTGTTTGCTGAGTGCCGCTCATGTACGGGTTTATCCGTTTATCCGGTGCGACCCGCAGGGTCGCCCATCCGTGGCCTTGACGCCACGATGATGACGCGCCGTTCGTCCGATAGCGCCGTGGGCATGTCGGGATAGGCGGGCAGCAGCTCCTCGACCGTGAACCCGGCTGCCTCCAGCGCGGCGACGTACCCCGCGGCCGGCCGGATGCGCAGCGCGTGCTCGATGTCGAACTGCTCCACGCGGCCTGCTCGTTCCACCTGAAATGCCTGCGCCATGTGCCAGATGCGGCCCCGCGCATCATAGCGGTGCGCCTCGCTCACCTCGACGCTGCCCCACGGTGTCGCGAAGCGCGTCACCGTCGGGGGCAACGGTTCCTCCCCCAGCGTGGCGACATAATCAAAGACATCCACGATGAGCCGGGCGCCGGGCTTGAGGCCGCGGTGCAGGCTGTGCAGCGCGGCCGATAGGGCCGCATCCTCGTGCAGATAGGCCAGGGGCGATTCCAGGCACAGCGCCGCATCGAAGCAGGCGGCAAACGGCAAGCTGCACAGGTCAGCGCGTACGAGCTGCGCGACCATGCCGGCCTCGATCAACGTCTGCTGCGCAGCCAGAAGCATGGCCTGCGACAGATCCACGCCCGCCATGCGATAGCCCATCTGCGCGAGTGGCAGGAGGTGCCGCCCCGTGCCGCAGCCCGCGTCCAGCACGCGGCCGGGCGGCGGGGGCAGATGGCCGCGCAGGTAAGTGATCTGGGCGGCGAGGAACGCGGCATTGGTCGCTGCCGCCACGGGGTCGGCCGACTTTGCGCCGTACAGCACGTCGTAGACCGCGACCCAGGCAGCCTGGGGGTCAGGTGCAGGCTGTACGCCGCGGCCTTCGCGTTTCGTAGTCCTCACCCGCGATAATCCTCGGGCGTGTCGATGTCTTGCAGCACTTCCGGCGTCGGCCAGTCCACCCACGCGATGCTATCCCGATGTGCTTCGATGATGGGCCGCGCGCCGATGTCGCCGCTCAACCGGGCGAACTCCGACCAGGTGGCGCGGTCGAAGAGGACAGGGTTGCCGCGTCGCCCGGCATGGCGCGGGGCAACGACCGGCGCCAGCGTGGTCCGGTGGCGTGTCACGAGGGTGGAGAGCAATTCCGGCGTGATGCCCGGCTGGTCAGCGAGCAGGAACACGACCGCAGAGGGCTGGCCGCCGGACGTCGCGGTTGCGGCCTCCAGGCCGGCGCGCACGCTCCGGCTCTGGCCTAGCGCCCAATCGCGGATCATCACGATATCCAACGCGGCCCCGGGCAGGCTTTCCAGCAGCGCGGCCTGAACCCGATCGGCCTCCGCGCCCACAACGACGATTACCCGGTCGATATCGGGGCAGGCGAGAGCCTGCGCTGTAACGTGCGCAACGAGGGGCCGGCCGCGCCACGGCTGCACCTGCTTCAGCGCACCGAAGCGCCGCGCCCCGCCTGCAGCCAGCACGACGGCGGTCACTCGCCCCCAGACCTCGTGCGCGGGCACGTCCGTCCGCGCCGCGCCGACGACGACGGAGTCAATGGACGGATGTCCATCCGCATGTGGATGGCTGAGCAATCGCCGGGCAATCTCACGCGCAACTTCCCGCCGCGGTTCATCGTCCGCCTGATTGAGGAAGGGCACGAGCCGCGCCGAGGGAGGCACGCCTTTCGCGCCACCCTCGGGATGTGACAGCACGGCGGCAACCATCTCCGGCGTCACGGCATCGCCCACCGCCGCACCGGTGAGCGCGGCCACAATCTCGGGCCGGTGGACATGCACGGGGGTCAGCGGCCGGCCGATGACACTCAGCCCGACGACCGGCACGACGAGGGTCGCGGCGGGCGGCACGACCGGCTCGTGCGCGGCGGGAGCCTTGAACGGCAGCCGTCGCGAGCCGTCGGCCTCCACGATCACGACGTCAACTGCGTGAAGGGCGGCAACGCGTGCGATGAGGTCCGGCGGGATGCCCGCGACTTTGTCCTGCTCGACGATAGTGGCCCCTGCGATAAGGACATGGTGGTGTTCGGCCAGCGCGGCGGGCAACTGTGCCAGCAGCGCGCCCTCGCCGCTGAGCACGAGGCGGCCCGGCGCGCGGGCCATCTGGCCGACGAAGATGTGCGTGGTCATGGTGGTGACGACGGAGCGCCCCGCCGCGACCAGCTCATCGGCCAGCCGGAACATGAGCGTCGTCTTGCCGCCCCCGCCCGTCAGGGCGACGATGTCTTTGGGGCGAATGCGGAGGGCTTCGTGGAGCAGCATGTCAGGCCTGCCGCGGGAAGTAGGTGAGAATGGCTTCGAGCACGCCACCGCCGACTGCCAGTGACTTGTCGGAGACGGTGAAGCAGTGGCTCCGCTCGGCGCGCGGGTCCACATCCCCGATCTTCATCCCGGCGGCGACGTAAATGCCCGACCCGATGAGCCCGCGCAAAATGCCGTCGCAGGTCGCTGCGAGCGGCGTCCCATCCACAGTGCCGAGCGGCTGCCCGGACTGAACGAAATCGCCGATGGCAGCCTGTCCGGTGAAGATACCCCCGACCGGCGCGCGCAGGATGCGCCGCGCGGCCTCTCCGCCGATCTCGCCGGGCACGCCCGTGTCGGGCAGCGCGGCGCCCTGCCAGTACACCCGGCCCAACCAGTGACCCCGTTGCGTCTCGATGACCGCATGGCAGTCGACGCCTGCGGTGAAGCCCGGGCCCAGCGCCACGACGAGCGGTGCATCGGTGATGGTTGTGCCGGTGTTGCGCTTTGCCATGATGGCGTCCACCACGATGCCCGGCGCAAGCTCGGTGCGGCAGAGGCCCGCCGGGTCCACCAGGACGGGGATCTGCCGGGCAGCCAGGGGACCGTAGGCCGCGGTCAGGTTTGCGACGCGTATCGCGGTGATGTCCTCGACCGTAACCGCGCCTTCCCAGACCGCCTCACCGAAGCAGACGGCGCGGCGCACCATCAGCGGCTCAGGCAGTTCGGTCATCACCACGTCGAATCCCGCGCGGTGCAGCCGCGTGGCGACGCCGCTGGCAAGGTCGCCTGCCCCGCGCACCAATACCACGTGGTTCCTCGGATCGCTCATCCTACCCGCCTCAGCCCTTTGGGGTAATGGCTTTTGAGTCGGCCATCCACCCGCTTGCCCCAGCCGAGCGGGTAGCCATCGACCGTTACCAGCGTCCAGCCGTTCTCGCCCGCGCTTTCCAGCGTCTCCCCGCGCAGATAGCCCATCACCTCCGGCCCGTCCGCCGGGAAATCGGCCACGCGACGAGCCTGCCGGGCGTCCAGGCCGAGCGCCAGCGCATGGGACGGCTCGAACCGGTCCTTCTTGAATGCACCCAGCCACCAGCCCCCATGCAGGAAGCGCAGTCCGGCCAGGTCGGGCAGGCCGGGCGAGGGTGCGTACAGGTAGGAGCCCGTGAGCGCAACGGTATCGGCCGGTGACTCTGCCAGCGCCTCTGCGACGAAAGCCCGGTATGCGGCCTCCATCGCCTTCGGCAGACGCTCCACGCGGCCGGGGCGCGGCGCGGCTTCCCGCTCTGCGTCTGCCCGGCGCACCAGCCGCGCCGCGAAGTGCCCCTCCCCGTCGATCCGGTGCGGCCAGAGGCGCACGGCATGGGCCAGCCGCGCATCGTGCTCGCCTGCGGGCAGCCAATCGGGCCGCCCCGGCTCGAATCCCGGCCGGCGCGGTGACTCAGGCAGGTCGAAGTCGGGGTGCGCGTTCAGGAAATGGGCGACCGTGACCTCGTTTTCTTCGGGTGCAAAGGTGCAGGTGGAGTAGACCAGCCGCCCGCCCGGCCGCACGAGCCGCGCAGCGTGTGCGAGGATGCCCGCCTGCCGCGTCGCGCAGCCCGCCACCAGATCCGGCGCCCATTCCTGCCGCGCAGTCGCGCTTTTGCGCAGCATCCCCTCGCCGGAACAGGGCGCATCCACCAGCACCGCATCGAACCAGGCCCCGAACCGCTCCGCCAGGCGCTCCGGCGTCTCGTTGGTGATGGCCGCGTTGCGCACGCCGCAGCGTTCGAGGTTCTCGGCCAGGTCCCAGGCGCGGCGGCTGTGTATCTCGTTGGCGACCAATAGCCCCGCGCGCTGCAGGCGGGCCGCAATGTGCGTTGCCTTGCCGCCGGGCGCAGCCGAGAGGTCCAGCACGCGCTCGCCGGGCTGCGGGTCGAGCAGTTCGACCGGCGCCAGCGCGGACGGTTCCTGCAGGTAGTACAGCCCCGCAGCGTGATACGGGTGCTTGCCCGGCCGTCCCGCGGGTGATTCGTCGGTGTCTTGCAAGACGAACGCATCCGCTGACCACGGCACGGGTGCCAGCGCAAACGGCAGCCGCGCGGCCAGCTCCGCCGCCGACACCTTCAGCGTGTTGGCACGCAGCCCTGCGACAGGGGGCCGGTCGTAGCTGGCGGCGAACGCGCGGTACTCGGCGCTCTCCGGCCCGCCCAACAGCGCGGCCATCCGGTCCAGGAACGGCGGCGGCAGCAGATCGCGCATTGCGGCTACAGGCACATCGCGCAGCCGTCCGCGCGCGGGTCGCTGCCTGCGCAGAGGACGCCGGTTGCGGGGTCGCGCCGGATAATCTGCCCGCGACCGAAGGTGGCGCGGTCGTAGCCTGTCACCAGGGACACCCGGTGACCCATGGCCGCGAGCCGGTCGAGCGTCGCGAGCGGGATGCCTTCCTCCAGTACGACGTGCCCGCCCGCGGCGCCGTCGGTGATGCAGAAGCGCGGCCGGTCGAGCGCGGCCTGCGGGTTCAGGCCGTCCTCCGCCAGCCCCACCACGACCTGCATGTGGCCCTGCGGCTGCATGAACCCGCCCATCACGCCGAGCGCGGCGTACAGACTGCCGTCGGCCTCACGCGTCGCCATCGCCGGGATGATGGTGTGATAGGGGCGCTTGCGCGGCGCCAGCGCGTTGGGATGGCGTGCGTCCAGGCTGAAGTTATGGCCTCGGTTCTGCAGCGTGAAGCCCCAGCCCGCGGGGACGATGCCCGTGCCGAACCCCATGTAGTTGCTGTTGATGAATGAGCAGGCGTTGCCGTCGCCGTCCACGGCGCAGAAGTAGACGGTATCCGATCCTGCGACCGGCGTGCCATGCTGCTGATCGATGGTCGCCCGCCGCGGGTCGATCAGCTTGCGCCGCGTCTCCGCATAGGACTTGGCGAGCAGGGCAGCCAGCGGTGCGGGGCTGAAGGCCGGGTCGGCCACATACCAGCGTGCATCGGCAAAGGCCAGCCGCATGGCCTCGATGGTCAGGTGGAGGCGTTCCGGCGCGAGGGGGTCGAGCGCAGCCAGGTCGTACCCTTCGAGGATATTGAGGGCCAGCAGCGCGGCCAGTCCCTGCCCGTTGGGCGGACACTCCCAGATGCGCAGGCCGCGATACGTGGTGCTGATGGGCTGCTCCCACGTGCTCGTGTGCGCAGCCAGGTCCTCCACGGTCATGCAGCCGCCCGCGGCCTGGAGCACTGCGGCGATGGCCTCCGCAATCGGGCCCTCGTAATAGGCGCGCTTGCCGCCCTCCGCGACGGCGCGCAGCGTGCGGGCCAGGCCCGGGTTGCGGAAGAGTTCGCCCGCGCGCGGCCCGCGGCCGTCCAGCGTCAGCTCCAGCCCGCCCGGCGCGGTGCGCAACTGCCGCTCCGCGCCCCGCTGCCAGAAGTACGCCGTGAGCGGCGCGACAGGAAACCCTTCCTCCGCCAGCCGGATGGCCGGCGCAAGGATGCGGGCGAGGGGCAGGCGCCCGTGCCGCTCGACCAGGTCACACCAGCCCGCACAGGCGCCGGGCACGGTGACGGTGTGCGCGTGGTAAGGCGGCAGCTCGTGATTGAAACCTTCTGCCGCCAGCCGTTCGAGCGTCAGGCCCGCGGGCGCGCGGCCCGACCCATTGAGCGCGCTGATGTGGCCGGTCTGTGCATCGTAGAAGAGCGCGAAGCAGTCGCCGCCGATGCCGGTGGAGGTCGGTTCGGTGACGTTGAGCGCGGCCGCGGTGGCGACCGCCGCATCCGCCGCGTTGCCGCCTGCGGCCAGCACTTCCAGCCCGGCTGCCACGGCGAGCGGCTGCGACGCCGCAACCATGCCGCGGCGTCCGTAGACCGGTGAGCGGCGGGAAAGGAACTCAGGCAATGGGTCAGACATCAGGGCACTCCGTGTATGCGCACCTCGTAGCCGCCATCGGTGAACACCATAACCGGCTCGAACGCGCTGAATAAGGCCTCGTACTGCGCCAGGGCCGCGGCCGTGTTGACCGGGTCGGCGTAGAATCGCCGGAACATGCGCTGGCTGAAGACGAGATAGTCATAACCCTCGGCTACATACCATTCCGGCGGATGGTCGTTGAGCTTGTAGAAGCCCTGAATCGAGAATTTCTGTGGGTCGATCCAGGGGGAGTATGACTCGACGCCGATGCGCGCGCCCGGCGGCAGATTCGCATCGATCCATGTGCGCGCGATGTCCAGACCGTCGGGGGTCGTCAGGCGGAGCGCCTCGCGCACCGTCCCGACGAGGGGCACGGCGAGGATGACGACAACCAGCGCCGCGACCGCAGCCCACTGCGTGCGTCTGGCGCCCGAATCACCCTGAGCGGGCAGGCGGCTCAACCCCACTGGCGGCGCAGCGTGAGTCCAGGGATGCTCTCCGGTCGGCGTCAGCGCGGCGACGAGCGCGGCTGCGAGCAGCGCCAACAGCGGCGCAAGCGGCACGGCGGTCCGCTCGAAGTGCACGGTGAACGCGCCGATGAACAGGAGGTAGGCGAGCGCGGTCGCAGCAACCATGATGACGCCCCGCTGCCGGCGATAGACACCCCACAGCGCGCCCGCGGCGGCCAGCGCCAGCACCGGCCCGTCGGTCTGCCAGAAATAGGTCACATACCAGGCCAGCGAGCCGCCCGTCACACCGGCGTGGCCGCCCGTGTAATGGCGCACATCGATCAGCGCGCCGTCGAGGAAAGCCTGCGTATCGAAGAGGGCATACGGGGTGGTGAGCAGGAAGGTGAGCACGGAGATCGCGCCGGCTGCAACCCAGCGCCAGTCCCGCAGCCCCCAGCGACCCTTACGCAGGAAGTGAGCCAGGACGATGGCCAGAGCGAAGGGCGCCGTATTGTATTTCATGCCGACAGCCAGGCCCAGCGCCACGCCTGACAGGACATAATCGCGCCAGCGGCCGCGCTCGTAGATGAGCCACGCGCCGGCCACGGTCAGGGTTGTGAAGAGCGTCATCGGCCCATCCGGGGCCATGAAACGATCATGCGTGACCAGGACGGGCGAGACGGCCGCGAGGAGCGCGGCGAACGTCGCGGCGGAGAGGCGTCCGGTCAGCCGCTGCGCGATGAAGAAGGTCAGCGCAACCGTCCCGCAGCCCGCCGCGACCGAGAAGAGCCGCCCGCCCAGCAGCAGGCCAGCCAACGCCAGCTTGCCGGAGCCGCCGATCAGCAGGACTGGCTCGGCCAGGTCGGCCAGGCTGCCGAACGCGCCCAGCAGCCGGCCCACCCCGTAGTAGGCCAGATAGATGGCCGCATTGATGTAGTAGTAGAGCGACGGGTAGATGAAGTCGTGCGGGTTCGGGTCGCCGGTCTTGACCATCTTCAGGACCGCGAAGATCCAGAAGGGTTCATCCGGGTGTTCGAGGTAGGGCAGGCCGAACGTGATGGCCCAGAGCCGCAGCCCCAGCGCAACGCCCAGCGTGCCCGCGAGCACCCACAGGCTGCGCGGCGCGCGGGGTGCTTCGACGTGGCCGCCGTTCAAGTGGGCCTCGCGATGAGGATGGCCGACTGGCGCCCGACATTGTGCGTTGCCAGGATCCGGCAGGCTTCGTCGGGCGTGCAGTTCAGCAGGAGCTTGAGCTCCGTGTCGCGCTTGACCAGGTCAACGTTGACCACGATCGCGGTCACGCGCATGTCGTCCTCCGTCGTCAGGCTGCCGCGCCAGACGTCGATGCCATCGCCATCGGCCGCGCGCGTGCCCGCGAGGTAGCCGTAGTCGAGCGGGTAGACGAACTCCGGATAGCGCGGGTGACGGCTGCCTGCCGGCCGGTCGATCACGACCGTGCTGATGCGCACCAGCTCGTCCAGCCGCTCCCAGAACTCAGGCGTATTCATGGATGTCGACCTCGAAGCAGTACAGGCACGTCGTTTCGCCTGTATTGTCTAGCTGTGCTCTCCCACGATGATGTCGGCCAGCCGCCGTTTCGGGACATGGTGGATGCTCTGTGCATCGCGCCAGTACTTGATGTCGCCATCGGGTCCGACCTCGTCCAGCACGACGGTCTCCGCGGGCACGCCGAGCGCAACGACATGGAGGATGTCGTAGTTCTCCGGGATGCCCAGGATGGTGCGCACCTTGCCGCGCTCGACCGAGCCGAGGATGCAGCCGCCCAGCCCGCGCTCCACCGCGCCGAGCAGCAGGTTCTGTAGGGCCAAGCCCTCATCCACTGCCGCGGCCTGACCGTGGCCCTTCTCTGCCAGGACGACCACATATGCACTGGGCCGCTCCCCTTCGTCGGGGCCGGGCCAATCGGTGAGATACCCTGCCCAGGCGAGACAGGGGTAGATGGCCGCGTTCGTGTCCCGGTCGCAGCAGAGGACGTAGCGCAAGGGCTGGCCGTTGCGCGCGGACCCTGACAGGCGCGCCAGGTCCACCAGCTCGCGCAAGGTGTCGAGCGTGACAGGTTCGGATTCACGGAAGCGGCGATAACTGCGGTTACGACGGACAAGTTCTTCGATCACGATTTCCTCCTTATTTCGACCGTTCATGCAATCCCCGCCACACGCGTTCGGGCGTCAGCGGGAACTCCGTAAAGCGTACGCGCGTGGCGTCGTAAACGGCCGCGGCGACGGCCGCCGCGACCGGCAGGTAGGGCATCTCGGCCATGCCGCGCGCACCCCACGGCCCGTTCGGGTCCGGCACTTCGACGATAATCGAGTCGAGACGGGCGGGCACATCCAGCACGGTCGGAATCAGATAGGTGCTGAGCCGATTGGTGAGCACCTGCCCGTCGCGCGTCCGCCAGTCCTCCATGAGCGTGTAGCCGAGCGCCTGCACCACCGCGCCTTCGATCTGCCCCGTCACCTGCTGCGGGTTGAGCGCCCGGCCCACGTCGTCCGCGCTGATGAACCGCTCCACACGCACCTCGCCGGTGTCCATGTCCACCGCGACCTGGCACGCCTGCGCCACATAGCCGTAGGCGAAGTTCGGCTGGCCCTGGCCGGTGTCGTGGTCCAGCCGGGTCGTCTTGGGCGCGAGATAGACGTACTCCGCTACCGCGGGCCGGTCCTCGTTGCACCACTTTGCCAGCGCGGCCTCTGCCGCGCCGCGCACGGCGTTGCCCGCCATGTAGGTCAGCCGCGAGGCCGACGCGCTGCCCGAGTCGCCCATGCGCGCCGTGTCGGACGTGATCGTGCGCATGCGCTCGAACGGGATGCCGAGCGTCTCCGCCGCGGCCTGGGCCATGACGGTGTGATGCCCCTGGCCCACGTCCGCGCCCGCGATGAAGAGGGTGGCCTCCTCGATCTCGGTGCCCCCGCGCAGCTCCACGCGCGCGTACGAGTTCTCCTGGTAGCCGAAGCTGAAGCCCACGTTCTTGAACCCCGCCGCGAAGCCGATCCCGCGCCGGATATTAGCCACAGAGGTCGCAGAGGGCTCAGAGATCATTTGAGGTTGTGAGAACGGTCTGCTTTGCGGGTTGAGGCTCCCACTATCGTCTCTCAAGACCTCAGTGACCTCTGTGCTCTCTGTGGCTATCCGCGTGGGCCGGTGCCAGCGGCCGGCAGGGTCCTGCGTCCAGCCGACCGCGGTCGCCGCGGCGATGATCGTCTCGGTCAGCCCGACGCCGCCCGGGATGGGCGTGCCGGTCGATAGTAGCTTCTCGTCCGTGAGCACGTTGCGCAGGCGCAGCTCGACCGGGTCCATGCCGAGCGCTTCGGCCAGCCGGTCCATCTGGCTCTCCGCGGCAAAGTGGCCCTGCGGTCCGCCGAACCCGCGGAACGCCGCCCCCGGCACATTGTTTGTGTAAACGGCGCAGGTGTCCACCGCAACGTGCGGGATCTCGTACGGGCCCGTGCAGGTGAGCGTCGTGTTGCCCAGCACCTTGTTGCTGGTGTACATATACGCGCCGCCGTCCGCGACCACGCGCACCTCCGCCGCGGTCAGCGTGCCGTCGCGGCGCGCGCCCCAGCGGGTGTAAATCGTCATCGCGTGGCGCTTGCCGTGGCCGATGATGGACTCTTCGCGCGTCCAGATGGTCTTGACAGGTCGGTGGATGCCGCGCTGCGCCAGCCGCCAAACGGCCAGCGCCAGCGTGATCTGGACCGACATATCCTCGCGGCCCCCGAACGCACCGCCGATGGCCGGGTAGATGACGCGGACCTGATCGACCGGCAGGTCGAGCGCATGGGCAATCGCCTCGCGGTCCGCATGCGTCCACTGGCCCGCGACCTCCACGGTGACGCGGCCGGCCTCATCGAAGTATGCCACGCCCGCCTCCGGCTGGAGATAGGCGTGCTCCTGCACCGGCGTCTGGTAGACATCCTCGACTACGACATCCGCCGCGCGGAATCCCGCGTCCAGGTCGCCCTTGCGGATGCGGTAGCTGTACGCGATGTTGTCGGCGCAGTGTGGATGAAGCTGCGGCGCGCCGGGCTGCATGGCCTCCTCCGGTTCCAGCAGCAGGGGCAGGTCCTCCCATTCGACGCGGATGAGCTTGAGCGCGGCGCGCGCCTGCGCCTCCGTCTCTGCGACGACGAGCGCGACCTGGTCGCCGACGAAGCGCACGATGTCCGCGCCGGCCTTGCCCGACCCGGGCCCGCATAGCACCGGTTGGTCCTTGATTTGCAGGCCGTACTCGTTGACCGGCACATCCGCGGCGGTAAATATCGCGACGACGCCCGGCGCGGTTGCCGCAGCCGTGACGTCCAGGCTGACGACGCGGGCGTGCGGCCGGCCCGCGAACAATGTCGCCATGTGGAGCATATCGGGCCGGCTGATATCGCCCGGATAGAGCGTGCGGCCCGTGACCTTGCCGGCCGCGTCGCTGCGCGGGATGCTCTGACCGATGGAGGATTGGTTCATAAACAGCACCGTAGAAAACTTAGCGAACCACGGAAGACGCGGAGCACGCGGAAGTCAAGATAAGTTTTGGTTTCCGCGCACTCCGCTTCTTCCGTGGTTAGTTCTGCGCCGCGGCCCGGTCCACTGCTTCAAGGATTTTGTAATAGCCGGTGCAGCGGCACAGGTTGCCGGTCAGTGCTTCCTTGACCTGGCCGGGCGTCGGATGCGCGACTTCTGCCAGCAGCATCCCTGCGGACATAATCAGGCCGGGCGTGCAATAGCCGCACTGCACCGCGCCCGCATCCACAAACGCCTGTTGGAGCGGGTGCAGCGTGCCTTCCGGCGCCAAGCCCTCGACCGTGACCACCTCGCAGCCGGCCGCGCGTTCCGCGGGCACCAGGCAGCTCATCACCGCAACGCCGTCCAGCCAGACGGTGCACGCGCCGCACTCGCCCTCTGCGCAGCCTTCCTTCGTGCCGGTCAGCCCCGCGTCCTCGCGCAGCGCGCGCAGCAGGGTCTTGCCGTGCGCGTGGGGCAGCGTGACCGGGCGGCCGTTCAGGTTGAAGGTTACAGGTTGGAGGTTGTAAGGCCGCGGTGGCTGTGCATGGGGTGGGGCGGTGCGCAGAAGGACGGGCTGCTCCGGCCAGCCGGCGCGTTCCGTCCCATCGGCCAGTTGCTGCAGTGCACGGCTCACCAGCACGCGCACCATGTCGCGGCGGTACTCTGCGCTCCCGCGGATATCCGAGATGGGGCGCGCGGCCGCGGCGGCCAGCTCCGCGGTCCGATTGATGGTCTCCGTGTGCAGCTCCCGGCCGGCGAGATAGGCTTCCGCTTCCGCGGCGCGCAGGATGGTCGGCGCGACCGCACCCAGCGCAATCCGGGCGCGGCGCACGCTCGCGCCGGCGAAGTCCACGATCACTGCGGCGTTGACGATGCTGATGGCCTGTGCCTGCCGCAGCCCGAGCTTGAGGAAGGTCCCGCGCTCCGTGGGCTTGAGCGCGGGTACGTCGATGCGTGCGAGCAGCTCGTCCGGCTGGAGCGCGGTGCGCCGCACGCCCTGGAAGAAGGCATCGAACGGCAGGGTGCGCTCCCCGCGCGCCTGGCTCGCCAGCGTCACGGTTGCGTCCATCGCCCAGAGCGGCGTGATCGTGTCATTCGCCGGGCTGGCCGTCACCAGGTTACCTGCGACCGTGCCCCGGTTGCGAATCTGCGGCGCGCCGACGAGCCAGCACGCCCGCGCCAGCGGCAAGGCGCGCGCGACGGCATCCGGTGTGGCGACGACTCTGTTGTGAGACGCGAGCGCGCCGAGCGTGAGGGTGTCGGGGCCGCTATGGATGGTGTCCAGCGCAGCAATCCGGGAGATGTCTACCAGCACACCCTGCGTGCGGACGCCGCGCTCCAGTTCGAGGATGAGGTCGGTGCCGCCCGCGATGACGCGGGAGGCGTCGCCGTAGCGCGCGAGGAGCGCCAGCGCCTCGTCGACGCTCCCCGGCGCGTGATAGCTATGCCACATGCGTGCTCCGTGGATGTAGCCGATGTCTGGGGTGTGGTGTGGCGCAGCCTCAGCACACCCCAGATGCGACCCGAATATCAGTAAGCCTGCGGGCCGGGCTCACCCCCGGCCTGGTGCGTCGTCTCGAAGTCCAGCCGTTGGGCTGCATCCAGCAGGCTATCGGCTTCACCGCTGTCGACCATCGCCTGCAAGCTTTCCATCTGCATCGTCGTCAACGTGCCCTGTTCATACGCCTGGACCCAGGAGAAAGTAGGTTCTTTCATGTTGAACTCCTTTCTGTCAGGCAAGCTATCTGCCTACCCAACTTACCCTGTCCCTGCTGACAGTGCCGTAGCCGCGGGTACACTACCCGATTCTGCGCCAGACCGCGGCCGCGTGCTCGCGGGCCTGCGCCATGATGGCCGCCTCGTCCAGCGTCGTCAACCGGCGATCCTGCATCAGGACCTTGCCCGATGCGATGGTGTGCGTGATGTGCGTGCCGTCTGCGCCGAAGATGAGATGCCAGGGCAGATTGCCCGGCGTCAGCGGGGTCGGCGGCGCGTAGTCCAGGAAGACAAGGTCGGCGTTCGCGCCCGGCTCGATGACGCCGACCGGCTGCGGGAAGAACTGGCCGGCCAGCCGCGCGTTGGTCGGGTAGGCCATCTGCAGCACCACGTCGCCCGGCAGCGTGCGCGGGTCACCCGTGTTGTGCTTGTGCGCCAGGTAGGCCGTCTTCATCTCGGCCAGCATGTTGTTCGAGAAGCCGTCGTTGCCCAGCGCGACCGGCACCCCTCGCGCCAGCAGCCCCGGCACGTCCGGCAGCCCGACCGCGTTGTTCATGTTCGAGCGCGGCTGGTGGGTGACAAACGTCCCGGTCTCGCGCAGGATGTCCTTCTCGTACGCATCCAGGTGGACGCAGTGGACCGCGATGGTCTGCGGGCCGAGGATGCCGAAGCGGTTGAGCCGGTCGACCACCCGCACGCCGTATTTGCGCAGGCTCTCCTCCTGGTCAGCGATGCCCTCCGCGACGTGGATGTGGAAGCCGGTGTCGAGGCCCTGTGCCGCGGCCACGCTGGCCTCCAGCGTCTCGTCGGAGAGGGTCAGCGCGGCGTGCAGTCCGAAGGACGCGCCGAGCTGCGGGTTGCGCTCGCGCCGGCAGCGTTTGATGAAGCGGACGTTCTCTGCGATACCCGCGCGCGCGCCGTCCGGCCCGTTGCGGTCCGTGACCTCGTAGCACAGGCTGGCGCGCAGCCCCGTCTCCAACACGGCATCCGCGATGATGTCCAGGCTGCCGTCGATGGCGTTGGGGCTGGCATGGTGGTCGATCAGCGTCGTGCAGCCGTGGCGTACCGCGTCCACCAGGCAGATGAGCGCGGAGTAGCGGATGTCGTCCCCCAGCAGCGCCCGGTCGAGCTTCCACCACAGGCGTTCGAGGATCTCGACGAAGTTGGTCGCGGGCGCGCCGGGGATTGCCATGCCGCGCGCCAACGCACCGTAGAAGTGGGTGTGGCCGCAGAGGAAGCCGGGCAGGACGAGCTTGCCGCGGGCGTCCAGCGTTTCCTCGCCCGGCCTCGGGGTCAGCTCCGCTGACACGCCGACCTCGCGGATGAGCGCGCCCTCGGTGCGAATCGCGCCGTTGTCGATCCGCCGGTTCGCCTCACCCAGGGTGAAGATGGTCGCGTTTGTGATGAGCATAAACTCCCCTCGTAGAAACCCGTTTTCTCCGGCCAGGCGAAGCCTGGCCGGAGAAAACGGGTTTCTACCTTCCTATATCACCAATCCCGGCAGCGATGCGCTCACGCCGTCCAGTACGACGAGCATCTCCGCCGCGTCGCGCAGCGAGTGCGCGCCCGCAAACGGCTGCTTCAGCCGCATCTCGCGCACCTGGAAGTCGCGCGCCAGCGTGACCTGCACGGCCTCGTCCTCGTACAGCAGGTGGCCGTTCTGCCGGGTGAGCTGCGCCGCGCGGCCCTCGTGCCGCCGGTAGACCGTGTCTCCGATGATGCGGTAGGCGTTGTGGTCGGCCAGCAGGAAGTCCGGCTCGTTCAGGAAGAGCCGCGGCTTATCGAACCAGGGCTGCCCCTCGTGCACGCAGAAGATGGTGCAGTCGCCGCACGCGTTGCAGAAGTCGTTCACGTTCAGGATCTGCCGGTCTTGCACGACCTCGAAGGATTCGCTGCCCGCGACGATCAGCCTGCCGTCCTGGACCGCCAGTGTCGGCACCTGCCAGCGCACCGGGTCGATGTGGAACGTCCAGTTCGCCCGGTTGGGACACACCTCGACGCACTTGTCGCAGTAGCTCGTGCACTGGAGACAGCGCGCGCCTTCCGCGCGGGCCTGCTCTTCGGTGAAGGTTAGCTCGATGAGATCGAAGTTGTCGCGCAGCGTGATGGGCAGCATGGGCGGCTGTTGCTGGGGCAGCTTGCGCACGCGCATCTTCTTGTTCGCCAGGATGTCAGCCTCGGATAGCTTCGGCATGTGCGCGGGCGGCTGGGCAAAGTTCAAACCGAACTGGCGGCAGATGGCTTCGGCTGCGCGGCGCCCGTCCGCACAGGCCGCGATGATGCTCTCGGGCCCGCCCAGAGCCACGTCGCCGCCCGCATAGATGCCCGCCGCGGCAGTCTGGCCGCTGGCCGGGTCGATGCCGATGCCGCCTTCGTCGCACAGCGTCACCACGCTGCCGTCGAGGAAGCTGACATCCGGGCTCTGGCCGACCGCGACGATGACCGCGTCGCAGGGGATGATGAAGTCGCTGCCGCGGATGGGCACGGGGCGGCGCCGGCCATCCGGCCCCGGCTCGCCCAGCGCGTTGCGGACGCACTGGAGGCCCGTGACCTGGCCGTCCTTGCGCACCACGCTGACCGGCGACACGAGTTCTTCGAGGATGTTGCCTTCTTCCAGCGCGCCTTCCAGCTCCTCAGGGCTGGCGGGCATCTCCGCGCGCGTGCGGCGATAGACGATGGTCGCGGGGTTGCCGGTTAGCCGGCGGGACGTGCGCACGGCGTCCATCGCCGTGTCGCCGCCGCCGATGACCAGTGCCCTGCGGCCCAGGTCCACCCGCTCCCCGCGGCGCGCGCGGTCGAGCAGCGTGAGCGCGGCGTGGACGCCTGGCCCCGCGATGCCGGGGATGTCCAGCGGCGTATCGCGCTCGAATCCGGTCGCCACGTACACGGCATCGTAGCCTTCAGACAGCAGGGATTCAGGCCGATTGGCGATGCGCCGGTTCAGCTCCAGCTCGACGCCCAGGTCGAGGATGCGGTCCACGTCGCGCTGGATGATCTCCCACGGCAGGCGGAAGACCGGCACGAGCCGCATCATGCCGCCGATGACGTCGCGCGCCTCGTACATGTGCACCTTGACGCCGTTGAGCGCCAGGTAGAATGCGGCGGAGAAGCCCGACGGCCCGCTGCCGATGACCGCGACGCGCTTGCCGGTCGGTGTTGCAGGGATGAGCGGCGCAACCTGGCCGTGTTCCTCCGCGTAGCGCTTGAGCGCACGGATGGCGATGGTCTGCTCGTAGTCGTTGCGGGTGCAGCGGGTCTGGCAGAGGTGGTTGCAGACGTAGCCCGTCACGCCGGGCAGCGGGTTGCGTGCCAGGATGACTTCGAGGGCCTGGTCGTAGTTGCCCTCGCTGATGGCCCACGCGTACTCCGGTACGTCCTGGCAGACGGCGCAGTGGGCGATGCAGGGCGCGACCACGCAGTCGAAGAAGCCCAGCCCGTCGTTGACCTTCGGCAGGCCATAGGGGAAGGCCTCCTTCTTGTACCGGTGATCGGCCAGCGCGTCCGCCGCGGCCGCGGTCAGGTTCGCCAGCTTGTCCCGGCTGAACTCAGCCGGGCTGGCCGCGCCGGCCGCGTTCATCGCGGTTTCGAGATGCTCCAGCCACTGGCCGAGCCGCGCATAGCCGCCCGGCTTGAGCAGGTCCGAGCACGCGGTGATGGGCAGCGCGCCGCACGACAGGATGGTCGCGACGTTCAGCGCATCCGCGCCCGCGGAGTAGGACACCTGCAAATTGCCGTCGAACTCGTGCGCCAGCTTCGCAAACAGGTTCATGGTGACCGGATAGAGCGCGCGGCCCGACATGTACATCTCGTCGCCGGGCATCCACCCCTTGTGGTTGTGCATTGCCAGCGTATTGCTCAGCTTGACGCCGAACGTCACCCCGCGTGTGCGTCCCACATCCTGCAGCGTGCGAATCAACTCCAGCGCCTTCGGGTACTTCAGGTCGTGCTCGAACACGCTGTCCGGGATGTGGATCTCGGTGAAGCCCAGGCTGCGGTGCAGGATGTCGAGCACCTGCTCTTTGCCCAGCAGCGTCGGATTCAGCTTTACGATGGTGTGCAGCCCGCGCTCGGTCATCAGGTAGCGCGCGATGCGTTCGATCTCATCCGGCGGGCACCCGTGCATCGTGGACAGCGTGACGCTGTTGGTGATGCGGCCGGGGATGTCGATGTCCGCGAACTGCGGGAAGTCGCGGCGGAGCGTGTCTCTGATCTCTGCGAGCGGGCCGGATGCATCCGCCAGCGCGTCCATGAACGCGGTCATGCGCGGGCTCTGGATGCCCTCCAGGTTGTACCCGATGCTCATGTCGAAGATGGCGCCGTGGGGTGCGTGCTCCCAGCCCAGCAGTCGCGGCAGGATGTGGACGAACGCCCACGCGTTGATGTACTCCTGCGCCGACTCCTCGAGCTTGAGTTCCTGCGACCACTCGACGTTATACCCCTCGTCGGTCATGTCGATGCAGGGCCGCGGAATCTCCAGCTCGTCGAGAATCTGCACCGTCTTCAACTCGATGAATCGCCCGCCGCAGAGCCACGCGGTGACGATGTTCTGGCTGAGCTGGGTGTGCGGCCCGGCGGACGGGCCGATGGGGGTGAGCAGCAGCTTGCCGTACAGGTCGCGCGTCACATAGGGCGCGCCGGGCTTTGGCGTGTGGAAGAAGGAGCGGTGAGTCCCGAAAATGGACTGCGTCGTCTCGTATTCCTTCAGGATACGTCTGAGCAACAGGCCAAACGGTTGTGGCCGCAAGATATCGGACATTGTGGAAACTCCAACGATCTAATAGGACGCTGATGACGCTGATTGAACTGATTATTTCGATCTATAAAGACATCATGCAAATCCGTTTCATCAGCGTTCTATTTTAGATGTGCGTCCAGCCAGGCGATGTTGTAGCACAGCACGTCGGTCTTTTCCGGCTCGTTGTGCGTCTCGTGGTACAGGCCCGGCCAAAGTTTGAGCGTGACGTCACCTTTGAGGTGGCTGGCAAACTCTTCGGTTCCGGCGGCGGAGGTGATGCGGTCGGCAGTGCCGTGGACCAGCAGCAGCGGCACCTGCGGGAATTCGGCTGCGTGCGCGAGCAGCCATGCGCCGGTCTCGATGCCGCCGATGCCAAGCCGCGCGGAGACCCTGTCATGAACCAGCGGATCGGCCGCGTACGCCGCGACGACCTGGGGGTCGCGCGACAGTGCCGACCGTTCGAGACCGTTCGCCATGACGATGTTGGGCATGAGCCGGCCGACCAGCTTGCCGAACGCGACCTTGGCGCGTTGCGGGTTGCCCCCCAGCCGCAGTGCCGGGCTGGTGGAGATAACGCCCGCAATCTGTGGCTTCCGGCGCATGGTGTGGTCCAGCACGATGGCGCCCCCGAGGCTGTGACCGTAGAGAAAACGGGGCTTACCGGGATAGCGTTGCTCGGCCTCTGCCAGGAGCCCGGCACAGCTCTCGCTCAACTGGTCGAACGGCGGGGTCACCCCGCGCGGTCCCGCGGTCTTGCCGTGTCCCGGCAAGTCACACGCCAACACCGCATATCCCGAGTGGTTGAATTCTGCGGCGACGTGGGAATAGCGGCCGCTGTGTTCGCCCAGGCCATGGATCAAGGCGATAACAGCCTTGGGCCGGGCGGGTGACCACACACGGCCATACAACTGCCGGCCGTCCGGCACGGTCAGGGTAAAGTTGCTCTCCGCCATTGGATGCACCTCTCGGTAAGACTGGATTCATTTTAACCGAGAAACCGGGTTTCTGCCAGAAACAGTCGAGAAACCCGTTTTCTGCCAGAAAACGGGTTTCTGGTGCGGCCTACACCAATCCCACGTTCGCGTTGAACTCCTCGATGAGCGCGTCGATTGCGTCCGCCTGGCCCTGCACGCCCGTCCAGTAATCGCGCTGGTACCACTGCGCCTGGATCTCGGCGTAGGTCTTGCCCTGCTGCTCGACCCAGGTGTAGTACTTCAGGTTGTGCACCCGTTTGCGCGCCGGATAGGAAAGTTCCTCCATCGTGTCGGTCGTCGCGCCCATCAGGTATTGGTGATAGCTCACCGCGGCATCGCGCGGCGTGTATTCTCCGCGTTCCGCGGTCAGCTCGTCCAGGCGGCTTGTATACAGCTCCATCGAGTCCGTCAGAACCGTCAGCACGACATCGCCCTCGCCCCACTCGTACCACTTCGCCATCTTAATGGCCGAGAGGATGTTCGCCGCGCCGGAGATGCCCACCAGGTCGAGTTGGGCGATCAACTCAGGCGCGACGCCCATCTGTGCCAGGTACTTCCGGCCTTCGGGCTCGTTGAACAGGCGGATGAGTTGGATCGGCGCCTCATCGTCGATCGCCATGATCATATCGGTGTTCCTGAGGTTGTGAATCCACGGCACGTGCTTGTCGCCGATGCCCTCGATGCGATGGCTGCCGAACCCATTAAGCAGCAGCGTCGGACATTGGAGCGCCTCGCTCGCGGCCAGCTTGCTCTGCGGGAACAGCTTCTTCAGGTAGTCGCCCGCGCCGATGGTGCCCGCGGAGCCGGTCGTGAACACGGACCCGGCCAGCGTGTCGTCGGGGCCGAGCGCGGCCTGCAACGCCTCTTCCATCGCGTGCCCCGTGATATCGTAGTGCCACAGGTGGTTGCCGAACTCGTCGAACTGGTTGAAGATGACGAGATCCTCGCCCGACCGCCGCAATTCCCAGCACTTGTCGAAGATTTCCTTGACGTTGCTCTCGCTGCCCGGCGTCGCAATGACCTCGCCCGCGATATTCGACAGCCATTCGAACCGTTCGCGGCTCATGCCTTCCGGCAGGATGGCGACAGACTCGCAGCCGAGTAACTCGGAATCGTACGCGCCCCCGCGGCAGTAGTTGCCGGTGGAGGGCCAGACGGCCTTCTGCGTCGTCGGGTCGAACTGCCCCGTGACCAGCCGCGGGACGAGGCAGCCGAACGCCGCGCCGACCTTGTGCGCGCCGGTGGGGAACCACTTGCCCACGAGCACCAGCATGCGCGCGTCTATGCCGGTCAGCGCCTTGGGCAGTTCCAGGTAGTTCACCGGACCGAAGCCGCCGCCGTGCGCGACCGGCTCGTTCTTCCACGTGATGCGGAAGAGGTTGCGCGGGTTGACATCCCACAGGCCGATGCTGCGCAGCTCCGCCTTGATGCGGTCGGGAATCAGCGCCGGATTCCGCATCTGGGCGAAGGTCGGGATGATGATGTTACGCTCGCGTGCGCGCTGCACGGCGCGGGCGAGACGATCGGGGTGGACGGTCAGATCAATCATGTGCTCCTCGCTAACGAGAAATGAGAAACGAGTAATACGGGAATGGCAGCCCCCAGGAGCGTGCCCAGCGTGTTCAGAATCACATCGTCGATATCGGTGGCGCGTGATGCCAGGAAAAGCTGGGTCACCTCGATGCTCAGGCTGAACAGGAAACCCATCAGCGTCACCCGGCCCCACCAGCGGACGCCGAAGTGCCGCTTGCGTTGCCCGCGCACCCGCGGCGGGAACATGGCAACAGCCAGCGCCGCGCCGAGCGGCACGAACACCGCGATGTTGCCCAGAAAATCCACGAACAGGAACGCGGCTGCGGAATTGCGTTCGCTGCGGAACTCGCACCCGCCGAGCAGGCACGCCAGCGCAGGCAGCTTGCGGCTGAACGGCACCAGGTTGATGCTGCCCGGTTGTCCGCGCTCCACGAGTGTCATGCTCAGAATCCAGGCTGCCGTCAGCAGGGCCGCGGCCCACGCCAGCCCGCGCAACCAGGCCCCGCGTCTTGGAAAACGTTTCATCTGCGGACAGAAGCGACTGGGAGTCGAGGCTTCAGCCGGTTACACGCCCTGCACTCACACGCATCCATAGCGGCTATAGCCTCGAATCCTGTTTCAGTGCCTGCTCCACCGCGGGCAGGTTCGCGTCCACGACGAGCGGTTCCCCGACCGACCGCCGCGCGGACGCCACATCCTTCAGTCCGCTGCCAGTGCAGAGCACGACGATGCGCTCGTCCGGCTCAACCAGGCCATCCGTGACGGCCTGCGCCAGCCCCGCATACGCAGCCGCCGCGGCCGGCTCCGCAAAGACGCCGGTCGCCTGCGCCAACACTGGAATGGCCGCGAGGATTTGCTCGTCCGTCACCCTGACGTACGCGCCGTCCGTCTCCCGCACCGCGGCGAGCGCCTTGATGCGATCGCGCGGCAGGCCCGCGGAGATGCTGTCCGCGACCGTCTGCGCGGCGATGGGCTGCATGTCCAGTGCAGCCGTGCCGCTGCGCCACGCGTCGTACAGTGCGGCGGAGCCTGCCGCCTGGACGCCCATCAGCCTGGGCATCCGGTCGATCCAGCCGAGCGCAAGGAGGTCCTTCAGCCCCTTGTGGATGCCGCCGATGATGCAGCCGTCGCCCACGGGTACGAAAATGCGGTCGGGCGCGTTCCAGCCCAGCTGCTCACAGATTTCGAAGCCGGCGGTCTTCTTGCCCTCGCTCATGTAGGGGTTGTAGCCCGTGTTGCGGTTGTACCAGCCGAACGCCTGCGCCGCCTTCAGGCACAGCTCGAAAGCGTCGTCATACGTCCCGCGAACGAGCAGCACGGTGCTGCCGTAGACGAGCAACTGTGCAATCTTGGCCGGCGGCGCGCTTTGCGGGACGAAGATGACGTTGCGCTGGCCCACGCTGGCGCACAGGCCGGCCAGGGCCGCTGCGGCATTGCCGGTGCTGGCCGTGGTGATGACCTCCGCGCCGCGCTCGCGTCCCTTGACGACCGCGATGGCGCTCGCCCGATCCTTAAACGACGCGGTCGGCAGCCGCCCGTCGTCCTTCACCCAGACATGGCGCAGCCCCAACCCCTCGGCCAGCCGGTCGGCGCGGTACAGGGGCGTGCCGCCCACGGTCAGCGGCGGGACGGGGCTGCCGGCCCGGATGGGCAGGAGCGGCCGGTAGCGCCAGATGGTCGGGTCGGGGTCACGGGCCAGCCGGTCGGGGCTGAGACGCCGGGCGATCAGTCCGTAGTCGTACTCGACATCGAGGATGCCCTCGTTACCGTGCTGCGGACAGACATACTCCACCTCGTCCGGCGCATACGTCCGCCCGCAGATGAGGCATCGGAGCGACTTGACGTGGTCCAAGACTGGCTCCTGCGGTTTTGCATAAAGAGTAACCAGTAATGAGTAACGAGTAATGAGTAAATTTACTCGTTACTCATTACTCATTCCTCGTCCCGCACAATGTGCGTGCCCGTCTCCCCGCGCAGCGCGCGGCCGATGTTCTCCGGATTGGTGATGATGGCGTGCTTGCCGCCTGCTTCCAGGTACCAGATGATGGCCTGGATCTTCGGCCCCATCGAGCCTTTAGCGAAGTGCGTGCCCTCGGCCAGGTAGCGTTGCGCCTCGCTCAGCGTCAGTTGGTCCAGCCACTGCTGGTCGGGCTTGCCAAAGTTCAGCGCGACCTTCTCCACCGCAGTCGAGATGAGGAACAGGTCGGCCTGGATCGCACGGGCGAGCAGGCTCGAAGCAAAGTCCTTGTCGATGACCGCGGCGATGCCGATGTAATCGCCGTTGCCCTTGTCGATGACCGGGATCCCGCCGCCGCCGACAGTGATCGCAATGATGCCCGCGTTGACGATCGCCTTAATCGTGTCCAGCTCGACAATCTCCTGGGGCAGCGGGGAGGCCACCACGCGGCGCCAGCCCCGGCCCGCATCCTCCACCACGCTCCAGCCCATCTCATCCCGCCGGCGCAGGGCTTCGACTTCATCCATGAATCCGCCGATGGGCTTGGTCGGGTTCTGGAAGGCCGGATCGTTGCGATCCACCAGCACCTGCGTGATGATCGTTGCGACGTTCTTCTTGATGCCGCGCTGGAACAGGATGTTCTGGAGGTTCTGCTGGAGCGCGTAGCCGATCGCGCCCTGGCTGTCTGCGCCGCACACATCCAACGGGACCTCATGCATGCCCTCGACTCTGGCCGCGATCTCAGAGCGGCGCAGGATGAAACCAACCTGCGGCCCGTTGCCGTGGCCGATGGCAACCTCCCAGCCTGCCTCGATCATATCGGCAATGTGCTGCGTCGTCTCCTTCGCTGCTTCGTACTGGTCTTCGACGCGCACGTGACGGGCGTCTTTAATCAGTGAATTGCCGCCAATGGCAACGACCGCGACTTTACGGGGGGTGGACATTGGGTATGCTCCTGTGGTGTCTTAGAAACCCGGTTTCTCCATCATCACGACATCGTCAACGCCATGACCGCCTTCTGGACATGCAGGCGGTTCTCGGCTTCGTCGTAGACGACGGAGTGCGGGCCGTCGATGACCTCGTCAGTCACTTCGAGGCCGCGGTCCGCGGGCAGGCAGTGCATGTAGATGGAGTCTTCCGCGGTCAGGTCCATGCGACGCTGGTCCGTGATCCAGCTGCGATACTTGTCGATGAGCGCCTTGCCCTCTTCCTTGGCGGTCGTGGTCAGCAGGGGCCCCCACGACTTCGGGTAGACGACATCCGCATCGCGGAACGCCTCGTCCATGTCGTGTACCACGTCGAAGCCGACCCGGTACTTGCGGGCATTGTCGCGCGCCTGGTCCATGATGTCCGGCATCAGCTTGAACTCCGGCGGATGGGCCAGCACCACGTCGCAGCCGAACCGCGTCAATTGCAGGATAAGCGACTGCGGGACCGAGATGGGCTTGCTGTACGAGGCTGCATAGGCCCAGGAGACGACGACCTTCTTGCGGCGCAGGTCGCGGCCCTTCTTCTCGATGATCGTGAGGAGGTCCGCGAGACACTGGAAGGGGTGATAGACGTCGCACTGCATGTTGAGGACCGGCACGCGGCTGGCCTGGGCGACCTCGTTGATGTAGCGATTGCCGAACTGCCAGTCGCACTGGCGGATGGCGATGCCGTCGAAGTAGCGGCCGAAGATTTCACCGATTTCCTTTGCGGTGTCGCCGTGGGAAATCTGTGTCGTCTCCGAGTCGATGAACGCGGCGTGCCCGCCGAGCTGCGCCATGCCCGCCTCGAAGGAGCCGCGGGTGCGCGTGCTGGTGAAGAAGAAGAGCATCGCCAGCACCTTGTCGCGCAGGTAGGCGTGTGGCACACCCATCGCGCGCGCCCGCTTGAGCTCCATCGCTACGTCCAGGACGGTCTCGACCTCGTCCTTGCTGAAGTCGAGGTCGCTGATGAAATCGCGGCCACGAAGATACGTCTGCATGAAGGTTTCCTCCGGGATTACAGATTGAAGATTGCAGATTGCAGATTGGAGATGATGCTCGATCGGCAATCCTTTGGCGTCATGGTATCAGCGCGGGCAGGAGCGCATAGAACTCCGCCGCCTTGACCACATCGGCCAGCGGCACGCAGTCGCGGACGGTGTGCGCGGTCTCCTCGTCGCCTGGTCCGAAGCCGATGGCCGGAATGCCCGCCTTGCCCATCCAGTAGATGCCGTTCGTGGAGAAGTTCCACTTGCCGCTCGGTGCATCGGGCAGGCCGGTCAATTGGCGCGCCGTCTGACCCGCCAGCACGAGCGGGTGCGCCTCGTCCAGCGCCCAGGCCGGGAAGTATTTGTCCACCGGAAAGACGAAGCCGGTGTAGGACGGCTCGTCGTAGAACAGTTCCTCCAGCGTGATGTTGTCCCGCTGGTCCTCAGGGATGAGCGCGGCGACCTGGGCGAGCACCTGCTCCTTGGCTTCCCCGAAGGTCATGCGCCGGTCGATGTAGATGACGGCCTCGTCCGGCACGGCATTGATGGAGGGCGTCTGCACGCGCATATCGCTGACCGTGATCTTGCCGTGGCCGAGGAAGGGATGATCGCCCAACTGCGGCTCCAGGTCGCGGATGCCCGCGATGACCGGCAGCAGCTTGTAGATGGCGTTGTCGCCCAGGTGGTTCGACGCGGCGTGGGCCGAGCGGCCTTTCGCCACGACGCGCATCTCCAGCCGGCCCTTGTGACCGCGATAGACGTTCATCTTCGTCGGCTCACCGATGACCACGAAGTCCGGACGGACGCCGGGATCCACCTCCACGAACGCATTGGGGGCAATCCCATCACACCATTCTTCCATGTTGCCGAAGTAGTACGCCGTGTACCCGTCCAGCAGGCCCAGGTCGCGGGCAATCGCCAGGCCGTAGACCATGCCGGGCGTGCTGCCTTTCTCGTCACAGGCCCCGCGCGCGTAGAGACAGCCGTCTTCGATCTTGCCCTGAAAGGGATCCCACGCCCACTGGGCCGGGTCACCGATCCCCACGGTGTCGATGTGCGAATCGAAGACGATGACCCTGGGTCCGTTCCCGATGCGCCCGAGGGTGTTGCCCATCCGGTCGAAGCGCACCTCGTCATAGCCGAGCCGGCGCATCTCGGCCTGGATGCGTTCCCCGACCGGCCCGATCTGGGACTCCACGGAAGGGATGGCGCAGATGTCGCGCAGGAAGCCGGTGATGGCCTCCCCCTGCGCGGCCACTTGCGCGGCAACCGCGGCTGCTTGTGTTCTACCTACCATGTGTGCCTCCCCATTCTCATCAGCCGATCCGGCGGACGACGTGAAAGCGAAAGAAACCGGGCACGAAGTAGCTGGTCGAGTAGTCCACGACCCGCCCATCGGATGCGAAGAGCTGCGCCTCCAGCTTGAGCAGCGGCTCGCCGCTCTTGATGTGCAGTTCCTTTGCAACGGGCGCTTCGGCCGCGCACGCTGACAGCTCGGTGCGCGAATGTGACAGCGCGGGCCAGCCGCGCGCCAGCAGATGATCCAGCACGGACCCCTGGAACGCCGCGCCCAGCTCATCCCCGCGCAGGTAATCCTGCGGCAGCACGTCCGTCAGGAAGGCGATGCCCCGCCCGTCGGCGAGCATGACCCGCGTCACATCGGTGATAACCGCGCCTTCGGCTACGCCCAGGCGCGCGGCCATCTGCGCAGGCGCGGGAAACTCGCGGTAGGCGAGCGCGCCCATCTCCGTCTGCAGTCCGGCGCGCTCGGCCATCCGTTCGATGCTCTCCAATAGTTCCAGTCCGGCGTCGATGCGCGGGCGGGGTGCAGTCACGAATGTGCCGACGCCATGCCGCCGGACGATCATGCCCTCGTCCTCCAGCAGGCGCAGCGCCTCGCGCAGCGTGGGCCGCGAAATGCCGAGCTGTTGGGCCAGCGCGGGTTCGGATGGCAGCCGGTCGCCCAGCGTGTAGGCCCCGTTCTCGATCAAGCGACGCAACGCCTGGCTGGTCTGCGCGTACAGCGGACGGCCATCGGCCCGGATGCGAACCTCGGATGCGGCTGGCATGGTTTTTGCTCTTGTTGGAGGATGTAAGATGTCTGACAACCAGTATTATACAACGAAGCCTTGCGGACGCAAGTCGCTGGGAGCATTCACCGCGGAAAACGCGGAGTACGCGGAAAGAGCAATCAATATCGGCTTCCGTGTACTCCGCGTCTTCCGTGGTTGCTATGCGCGCAGGCCCAATTTGCACGCGCGGTCCGATCCTGGCTGGCGCAGGTCGTGGCCGAGCAGCACGCGTTCGAGGTTGGCCGGCAGGTCATACACCCGCCGGCCCGTCGCATGGAAGATAGCGTTGAGGATGGCGGCCGCGGTCGGCACCATGCCCGGCTCCCCGATGTTCTTGGCGCCGAACGGCCCGGCCGCAAACGGCTTCTGGACAAACCGGCCTACGATGTCGGGCACGTCGAGCGCGGTCGGAATCAGGTAGGCGTCGAAGTTCGTGCCCTGGATGTAGCCCCGGTCGTAGTCCACGCGCTCCATCAGCGCGTAGCCCAGCCCCTGGGTGATGCCGCCGTAGAGCTGGCCGAGGATGCCCTGGGGAAACAGGACCGTGCCCGTGTTGTGGCTGGCCCAGATGCCAGTCACATCCACCTTGCCGGTCCCCATGTCAACCGTCACCTCCGCGACCTGCGCGCCGAAGTGATAGGCGAAGTAGGGCTTGCCGCGGCCTGTCGCGAAGTCCCAGTGGTTTTCGGGCGCGTGCCATTCGCCGCGCACCGCCAGCGCCAGTCCCAGCTCGCGTGCATGTGCGGTGACCGCCTCGAAGCGCACCGGCTCCTCATCCGGTCCGATGTACTGCTCCCCGTCGCGGAGCACCTGCGCCGGGCTGCAATGGAGCAGGTCGGCCGCCGCGACGGTGAGGACGCTTGCCAGCCGCTCGGCGGCAACCCGCGTCGCGTTGCCGCCGACCACCGTAGCGCGTGACGCGACTGTCGGCCCGCTGGCAACCGCAGTGGCCGTATCCGGGCGGAGCATGTGGATGCGCCCCGGCTGCACGCCGAGGACCTCCGCGGCAATCAGCGTGAACACCGTGCGCGACCCGTTGCCGTAGTCCGTCAGGCCGGAGGTCAGCGTCAGGGTGTTGTCGTCGTTGACCGCCAGCGTGCTGACGGCCTGATCTTCGCCCTCCGCGCCGAGGGAGAGACCGTGAAAGAAGCAGGCGACGCCGATACCGCGGCGGACGCCGTGGCTCGGTAGGCTGTGGCTCGGTCGGGGACCGGCCACAGCACGGAGTTGGTTGTGGCCGGTCTCCTGACCGAGCCACTCGCGGCGCTTACGATCCCAGTCCGAGTCGTGACGCACCTGTTGCAGGCATTCGACCAGGGCCACATCGTCACCGAGCGGCTGGCCGTGGACCGTCTCGTCGCCGGGCCGCAGGCAGTTGGCGAGGCGCAGGTCGATCGGGTCCATGTGGAGTCGGGCGGCCAGGTCGTCCATCGCCTGCTCGATGCAGGTCGTGACCTCCGTGTTGCCGAACCCGCGGAACGCGCCGGTGTAGCCGTTGTTGGTGTATGCGACGCGCGTGTCCACATGGCACGCGCGGTAGCGGTACGGACCCATCGCGTGAATGGTGCCGCGCCAGGCCACGAAGGGCGTGATGGCGGCATACGCGCCGCTGTCCACCAGCAGATCGATCTTGCCGGCGACCAGCGTGCCGTGCGGGTCTGCGCCCAGGCGGATGTGGACGCGCATGGGATTGCGCTTGTACGACGCAATCATGGATTCTTCGCGCGAGAACGTCATGCGGACAGGCCGGCCGGTCAGCAGGGCGAGTTTCGCCACCTGGCCGGAGGTCTGATAGAGCAGGTCGTCCTTGCCGCCGAATGCGCCGCCGACGGGCGGCTGAATCACGCGGACGTGCTGCGGGTCGAGGCCGAGCGTCCGGCACAGGGTGTCGCGGTTGATAAACGGGCTCTGGTTGGAGGAATGCACCGTGACACCTGTCCCGTCGGGCCAGGGCTCGGCCAGCGCAGCCTCCGTTTCCAGGTAGGCGTGTTCCTGATGCGCGGTGCTGAAGTGTTCGTCCAGCACCACGTCACACGCAGCGAGCAGCGCATCGGGGTCGCCCAGGCGCACGATGTCGGTGGCGAGCAGGTTGCCGCGCGGCTCGGTCTTAGCCTCCCACGGCTGTTCTCCGACGAGCGGCGCAGCGGGATCCAGCGCAGCCTCCGGGTCGAAGACAGCGGGCAGCGGCTCCAGCTCGCAGATAATCGCGGCCAGCCCTGCGGCCAGCGCCTCTTCGCTCTCCGCCGCGACCGCGGCAATCGCGTCGCCCACATAGCGCACGCGCTCATGGGCCAGCATGTACATATCGGCCACGGGGAAGCCGAACCGGCCGTGATCGACGAAATCCGCGCCGGTAATTGCGGCGCGCACGCCGGGCACTTGCAGCGCGGGTGCGACGTCCAGCCGGACGATGCGCGCGTGCGGCAGCGTGCTGCGCAGGCAGCGTGCATGCAACATGCCCGGCGGGTGCAGGTCACCCGCGTACTGCGCGGTGCCCAGCACCTTTTCCAGCGCGTCCACCCGCGCCGCGGGCTTGCCGATATACCGTGTGTCGGTCACCCTGTCCCCCTTGTTACGGTTGCAGGTTGGAAAGTTACAGGTTGCATGTTGACGGCACTCCGGTCTGTTTGTTGAAATCGTCGTCAACTTGCAACATTCAACCTTCCAACCTTCAACCGTTCCGCCGCCGTCGCCTCGATGGCATCCACAATCTGCTGGTACCCGGTGCAGCGGCACAGGTTGCCAGCGATAGCCTCGCGGATGTCCGCGCGGGTGGGGGTGAGCGTCTGCGCCAGCAGTGCCTCGCCCGCCAGCACCATCCCCGGGATGCAGTAGCCGCACTGCACCGCGCCATAGTCGATGAACGCCTGCTGCAGGTCGCTCGGCCCGCCATCCGGCCCGCGAATCCCCTCGATGGTCACGACCTGCCGACCATCGGTCTGCGGGGCCAGCACCAGGCAGGAGTTGACCAGCCGGCCGTCGAGCAACACCGAACATGCGCCGCACTCGCCCACACTGCACCCTTCCTTTGTGCCTGTCAGCCCCAGGACGTCGCGCAGGAAGTGGAGCAGCGTCATGTCCGCGGGCGCGTCCGCACTGACCGTCTGCCCGTTCAGCGTGAATGTGATGTTCATGGCACCTCTCCTGCCTCCTGCTTCGCCAGATCGAAGACTTGGAGCAGCGCGCGTGTCACGAGCGCGGCCAGCGCGGGTTCTTTGTATTCGCTGGACCACCGTCGGCCGGTTATACCGCTCATCTCCCCCACGGCCACCTCTCCCGCCTCCGTGCACAGCGCGGCGGTCGGCTCCCGGCCCAGCAGCGCGCGTTCGGTCTCTGCGAAGCGGTGAATCTGCGGCGTCGCGGAGCCGGGCACGACGCGCGTCTCCGCAATGCGGCCAGCGACGACACGGCCCAACGCTGCGACGGTCAGCCGCGAGATGGCGAGTGCGTTGCGCCGTCCCAGCTTGAGGAACACGCTGCGGCTGTCCGGCGGAGGCACGCGGTAGCTCAGCGCGGTCAACAGCGCATCCGGCGGCAACTGTGTGCGGTTGGGGCGGGTGATGAACTCGCTGACGGGCCAGTGTCGCTCGCCGTCCGCGGTCTGTGCGTGGGCAACGGCATCGAGGCACACCAGCGCGGGCAGCGAATCCGCGCATGCGGCTGCGTTGGCGACGTTGCCGCCGAGCGTGCCCATGTTGCGAATCTGCGGCGCGCCGACAGTCCGGCACGCTGCGACGAGCAATGGCGCGGTTGCGTTGACAACGTCCGACGCGATGACCTCGCTGAAGGTGGCTGCCGCGCCGATGCTGACACAGCCGTCCTGGCAGTGAATCCGGTGCAGCTCCGCAATCTGGGTGATGTCCACGACGCGGTCACACGGGGTCTGGCCCTCGCGCAGGAGCAGCAGAAGGTCCGTGCCGCCGGCGAGCACGCGGCTGCGCACGTCCGGTTCAGCCAGCAGCGCCTGGGCGTGCGCAATGCTGGTTGCGCGCACATAATCGAATCTGGTCATGGGGTCAATCTCTTGATCGGTTTCCGGCTCTAGAGTCATGCAGGGCTGCATTATAGCACACCTCCGCTGCCCGTTGTGTGCAAAGCTACCCTTAAGGTCTGCCGGAATGTGGCTCACCTAATCCCAGCGCGGTTGTTGATAGACTGCGATCGAAAATGGATGGTGTAGAGGAGCGCAAAGTGGAGAATCTGACGGAGACATTCCTGGGTGAGCGCAGCACCTGGCGCAATGCAGTGCTCGTCCTGGATGATTTGCGCGGGGCCTGGGGCGGCAAGCGCATCACGGTCCGCGGCAATGGCTCGGCGGTCATCAAGGCCATCGACCTGGTTGGCAACGAGGAAGTCTATGCGTGCAGCCTGAGCCTGGAGCAAACGGATGCGTTGTTCGAACAGTGCATCATCGCCGATGTGCTGTCTGTGAGCCCCACGAACGGCGGTGAACAGCCGGACGGCGAGGCTGCGACGATGCTGGTGCTCACGAACGGTGCAGGAGAGCAGGCGAGCATCACGCGCCGGGCACGCGATGAATTCGACCCTCGGTTTGAGGCGGTGCGGTCCGCGTTGGAGGGCCTGTATGATGTGATGGGCGAAATGGGAGCGACGGTTATTTCGATGCAGCCCGTACGCTCTCAGGCTGCCGGACAGGCGCGGCCCGCCGACCACAGCATCCAGCGTGACCCGACGCGCGTGCTGGAGCGCCTGATGGCGTTCTTCCGGGAAGACGAATGGGCCTTCGAGAAGCTGCCTGACCGCCCGCTGCTGCGCCTGCCCTTTCAGGGCCAGAATGGTAAGTGGAACTGCTATGCGCAGGTGCGGGTGACGAAAGACCTCGAGCAGGTATTATTCTACTCCGTGGCGCCGCTCGCCATTCCGGAGGAAAGCCGCCTGGCCGTGGCGGAATTCATCACGCGGGCGAACTATGCGATGGCGCTGGGCAACTTCGAGATGGACTTCTCGGATGGCGAGGTGCGTTTCAAGACCAGCATCGATGTCACCAACGTGGCAGTCGTACCCGATCTCATCCGGCCGGTGGTGTATACCAACTGCCTGATGATGGAGAAGTACCTGCCGGGCCTCATGTCGGTGATTTATACGCATGTCTCGCCGGAAGAGGCGGTGCGCCAGATAGAGGGCGCGTAGTGTAACCACGGCATACACGGAATACGCTGAAGGGTGATGAACGTCCTGTGGGGCCGGTTGGCATAAGTCCCCGAAGCCTGCTGGCATGAGGCTTCGGGGACTTATGGACGAGGGAAGATAGCTCGTAGAGGCGAGGTCACCTCGCCCTGATAGCACCTGTCTTGTCAGGCGCTTAGTGCCAGCTGCCCAGGACCTTCATGTAGTTGGCGCGCTCGAAGGCCGCCGGTTCGGGGCACGCGCGCTGGCTCAGTGCGCCCTTCATCTGGTTCACTGACTCGTACTCGTGCAGCTCCATCCACTGCTGGAGGCCGGCCACCAGGTCTGTGATTTTATCCACGCCCTGTTCCAGCAGCACCGACGCAACATTCGCAATGTCTGCCCCGGCCATGACGGCCTTGACGACATCTTCCGGCGTGTGGATGCCGGTGGTCAGCGCCATCGACGCGTTGATGTGGCCGTACAGGATGGCGATCCAGCGCAGCGGCAGCCGCATCTCAGCGGACCGGCTCAACACGAGGTTGGGCACGACGGTGAGTTCTTCCAGGTCCAGATCCGGCTGATAGAAGCGGTTGAACAGCACGAGGCCATCCGCGCCCGCCCGGTCCAACCGGTAGGCCATGTTGGGCAACGAGCTGAAGAAGGGGCTGAGCTTCATCGCAACCGGCACCTTGACCGCGGCTTTGACCGCCTGAAGAATATCCAGGTAGACGTTCTCGATCGCGGTCGCGTCCTGATCCAGCCGCGTCGGGATGAGATAGACGTTGCACTCGATGGCGTCGGCGCCCGCCTGTTCCATCATGTGTGCATACTCGATCCAACCGCCGGGGGTGACGCCGTTCAGGCTGGCGATGATCGGGATGTCCACCTCAGCCTTCGCCTGACGGATGAGGTCCAGGTATTCCTCCGGCCCGCGGTAGTACTCGATAGACTTGGGGAAGTAGGTCAGGGCTTCGGCGTAGCTGTAGGAGCCTTGCTCCAGGAAGTGATGCTGCGCCAGGGCCTCGATGTCGATCTGCTCCTCGAACAGCGAGTACAGCGTTACTGCGGCGGCGCCGCTTTGGGCCATGCGCGCGATGCCGCCAATCGACTTCGAGAGCGGCGATGCCGAGGGCACGATGGGATTCTTCAGGGTCAGACCCATGTAAGTCGTGGTCAGGTCAGTCATGGGATATCTCCTATCAGGACGAAGTGCGATGGCAGGCCGCTAAGCAGCCTGCCATCGCCATCGTTTGCAGGTCACTTCTCAGGCGTCGACGCGATGCCGGCCAACTGCTCGTACTGCTTCCAGCGCTTCTCTACATCCGCCTGCGCCAGCTTCAGCAGCATCTCGGCACGCTCTTCATCGGAGCGGGCCAGGGCGCTGTAGCGCGTTTCGTTGTAGATGTAGTCCTTGAGCGGAATCTTCGGTGCCTTCGAGTCGAGCGTCAAGGGGTTCTGACCCTGTTCCGCCAGCAGCGGGTTGAAGCGATAGAGCGGCCATGCGCCACTATCCACCGCCAGCTTCTGCTGGTTCAGGCCCTTGGTCATGTTGATGCCGTGCGCGATGCAGTGGCTGTAGGCGATGATCAGGCTGGGGCCGGGGTAAGCCTCGGCCTCCAGGAAGGCGCGTACAGTTTGTGCATCGTTCGCGCCCATGGCGATCTGTGCCACGTAGATGGAGCCGTAGCTCATGGCGATCGCCCCGAGGTCCTTCTTGGGCAGCGGTTTGCCGGCGGCTGCGAAGCGGGCGACGGCTGCGCGCGGGGTGGCCTTGGAGGACTGGCCGCCGGTGTTCGAGTACACCTGCGTGTCCAGCACCAGGACGTTGACCTTGCGGCCCGAGGCGAGGACATGGTCCAGCCCGCCGTAACCGATGTCATAGGCCCACCCGTCGCCGCCCACGATCCAGACGGACCGCTTGACCAGCGCGTCCGCCAGCGTGCCGAGCTGCTGCGCCCAGGGCTCGCCCACGTTCACCAGGCGTTCCTTCACGGCGGCTACGCGGGCCCGTTGGTCCACGATGCCGCGCTCGGTGGACTGGTCGGCATTCAGCAGCGCGTCCGCCAATTCGTCGCCCAGTACATCCCGATGGTTGTGTACCAGCTCGGCGGCGAATTCGCTCTGCTTGTCGAGGGTCAGCCGGAAGCCCAGGCCGAATTCTGCGTTGTCCTCGAACAGGCTGTTGGACCAGGCCGGCCCGCGGCCGTCCTTGTTGACGCTCCACGGGGTCGTCGGCAGGTTGCCGCCGTAGATGGAGGAGCAGCCCGTCGCGTTGGCGACGACGGCCCGGTCACCGAACAACTGGCTCAGCAGTTTGACGTAAGGTGTCTCGCCGCAGCCGGAGCAGGCACCCGAAAACTCGAAGAGCGGCTGGAGGAGCTGCGAGTTCTTGACATTGTTGGGCGTCAGCAGCGTGCGGTCCAGCTCGGGCAGGTCCAGGAAGAACGCGAAGTTGTCGCGCTCCGTGAAGCGGATGGGCGGCTGCGGGGCCATGTTGATGGCCTTGAGCCGCGGCTCGCTCTTGTTCTTGGCCGGGCAGGCCTCGACGCACAGCCCACAGCCCGTGCAGTCTTCCGGTGCCACCTGGACGGTGTACTTCATGCCGGGGAGGTCGCGGCTCTTATAGTCAACCGCCTTGTAGGTTTCCGGCGCGCCGGCCAGCGTCTCCGATGGATAGACCTTCGTGCGGATGGCCGCGTGCGGGCAGACAAACGCGCACTTGCCGCACTGGATGCAGATGCTCGGGTCCCAGACGGGGATTTCCAGCGCGATGTTGCGCTTCTCCCACTGCGTCGTCGCGGTCGGCCAGGTGCCGTCCGCCGGCAGCATGGAGGAGGGCAGCAGCTCGCCCAGGCCCGCCATGATCGGCGCGGTCACGTTCTTGACGAACTCCGGCGCGTTCTCGTTGACGATGGGCGGCATCTCGATCTTGCTCGTGACCTGGCGCGGGTAATGCACCTCGTACAGGTGCGACAGCGTGTGATCCACGGCCGCGAAGTTCTGCTGCACGACGGCTTCACCGCGGCGGCCATACGTTTTGCGGATGGATTCCTTGATCTTGTCGATGGCCTCATCGCGGGGCAGGACGCCGGAAATGGCAAAGAAGGCGGTTTGCATGATGGTGTTGATGCGCACGCCCATGCCGGTGTCCTTGGCGACCTTGTACGCGTCGATGACGAAGAAGCGCAGGTTCTTGTCGATGATCTGCTGTTGCATCGAGCGGGGGAGCTGATCCCAGACCTCATCCGGCCCGTAGGGGCTGTTGAGGAGGAACACGGCATTCTGCTCGGCCATCGGCAGCACGTTGTAGCGCTCCACGAAGACCCACTGATGGATGGCGATGAAGTTGGCGGACTGGATCAGGTAGGGTGCGTGGATCTCTTGCGGCCCGAAGCGCAGGTGCGACGTGGTGGTCGAGCCGGACTTCTTGGAGTCGTACACGAAGAAGCCCTGCGCGCTGTTGGGCGTCTCGGTCCCGATGATGCGAATCGAGTTGTGGTTCGCGCCCACGGTGCCATCCGCACCCAGGCCGTAGAACAGCGCGCGTACCATGTTGGCCGGCTCGATGCTGAAGTTCGGATCGACATCCAGGCTGGTGTGCGTGACGTCGTCCACGATGCCCACGGTGAAGTGGTTCTTGGGCGTCGCCTGGGCCAGATTGTCGAACACGGCCTTGCACATCGCCGGGGTGAATTCCTTGCTGGCGAGGCCGTAGCGGCCACCGACGACGCGGAAGGTTGCGCCGGACTCGACGATGGCGGTTGCCACGTCCTGGTACAGCGGTTCGCCGGCCGCGCCGGGTTCCTTCGTCCGGTCGAGCGTCGCCACGATCTTGACGGTCGGAGGCAGGGCGGCCAGGAAGTGCTCGATGCTGAAGGGGCGATAGAGCCGTACCTTGAGCAGGCCGACCTTCTCTCCCTGCGCCATCAGGTGATCCACCGTGGCCTGGGCCGTCTCGGCAGCGGAGCCCATCAGGATGATGACGCGCTCGGCATCCGGCGCACCGTAGTAGTCGAACAGGTGATATGACCGGCCCACGATGCTCGCGAACTTGTCCATCTGCGCCTGGACGATGCCGGGTACGGCCAGGTAGTACGGGTTGCTGGCCTCGCGCGTCTGGAAGAAGACGTCGGGGTTCTGCGCGGTGCCGCGGATGACCGGCCGCTCCGGGGTGAGGCCGCGGGCGCGGTGGGCCATGACCAGTTCATCGTCGATCATCGCCCGGATGTCCTCGTCGGCCAGCTCCTCGATCTTGTTCAGTTCGTGGCTGGTGCGGAAGCCGTCGAAGAAGTGGACGAAGGGCACGCGCGCCTGGAGGGTGGACGCCTGCGCGATGAGCGCCAGGTCCATGACTTCCTGCACGCTGTTGGAGCAGAGCATCGCCCAGCCGGTCGAGCGGCAGGCCATCACATCGCTGTGATCGCCATAGATGGACAGTGCATGGGTGGCGACCGCGCGGGCCGAAACATGGAACACCGTCGAGGTCAACTCGCCGGCGATCTTGAACATGTTCGGGATCATCAGCAGGAGGCCCTGCGAAGCGGTGAACGTGGTCGTCAGCGAGCCGGTCTGCAACGCGCCGTGGACTGCGCCGGCGGCGCCACCTTCCGACTGCATTTCCACAACCAGCGGCACTGTGCCCCAGATGTTCTTGTGACCCTGGGCGCTCCAGGCGTCCGCCCATTCGCCCATGTTGCTGGAGGGCGTAATAGGGTAGATCGCGATGACCTCGTTGGTCTTGTGCGCGACGTATGCGGCTGCTTCATTGCCGTCAATCGTCACGATTTGGCGTTCAGGCATTTTTTGTCCTCCGAACGGTGTGAAAGGTGGTTCGGTCGTTCACGTTGCGATAAGTCCTACGAATGTGGGATCGCACGTGGAGAGGCTCCCTGCTCGACGCAGGGGACTGAACCGCAGCGGTCCGCAGCGGGCGGGGCATGCCCCGGATGCGCGTAAAACCGGACCCGACGGGGCCGGATCCGGTACTGGCTGATATAGGACCTGTCAAGCTAAAGTAAGATAGCACTTAATGAGGCGTGAGGGTATGATAGAAGTCATAGTGAAGCTGTAGAGGGCCGTCTAGCTCTTCCGCTCCCCCCTGACATACGGCAGGCCGAGCGCTGCCGGCGCACCCACCCGTTTGCGCACAGACTCCAGCCAGGTAATCATCACGAGGACGAAGATGGTGAACGCGTAGGGCAGCATCCCCAGGAACGCGGCGGGGATGGTCGTGCCCGCGGCCTGCATGCGGAACTGGATGGCGTTGATGCCGCCGAAGACCAGTGCGCCGAGCACTGCGCGGCCCGGGTCCCAGGTGGCGAAGATGACCAGCGCGACGGCAATCCAGCCGCGGCCGCCGGTCAGGTTCTCGGTCCAGCCGGGCGTGTAGCTCAGGCTCAAGTGCGCGCCGCCCAGCCCCACCAGCATCCCGCCGATAACCGTGTAGAGGTAGCGCGTGCGGTAGACGTCGATGCCCTTCGCATCCGCGGTCTGCGGGCTCTCGCCTACTGCGCGCAAGTGCAGGCCGGGCCGTGTGCGGTAGAGGTAGAGCGCGGCCAGCGGCACGAACAGGAACATGATGTAGACGAGCAAATCCTGCTGGAACAGCGCGCGGCCCACCACCGGCAGGTCGCTCAGCCCGGGGATGGGCAGCCGCTCGAAGCGGGGGCCGACCAATCCGACGAGCGGCTTGCCCGCCGGCCCCAGGCGCTGACCCAGGAAGCTGGACAGCCCGGTGCCGAAGATGGTGAGCGCGAGGCCTGACACGGTCTGGTCGGCGCGCAGCGAGACGGTCAGCACGGCGTGGATGAGGGCCATCAGCCCGCCGACGACCATCGCCGCGATCACGCCCCACCAGAGGCTCTCGGTGTGATACGCGGCCGCGAAGCCGCTGACCGCGCCCATCAGCATCGTGCCTTCCAGCCCCAGGTTGAGCACGCCCGACCGTTCGGTGTAGATTTCACCGATGGTCGCAAAGACAAGCGAGGTTCCGGCGCGGATGGTGACCGCCAGGATGGAAGTAATCAGTGCTAAGTCCATGTCTGCGCTTTCAAGATGCCTTCATTGTCAGGTCAGTCTCGCTGGGGCCGGTCATGCTCAACTGAGTTGAGCCTCCCGTGGCCCTGGTCCGGTCGGCGACCGGTCAGAGCGAGTGCGGATGAAGCGAATGCGGTATTGCGTCAGGATTTCGCCGCCGAGCACGAGGAACAGGATGATACCCTGCAGCACGAGCGCCACCGACGCGGGCAGGCCCATCGTAATCTGAATCTGGTCGCCGCCGACGAGCAGCCCTGCCAGCAGGATCGCGACCACCAGCACGGCCCAGGGGTTGAGCTTCGCCAGCCATGCGACGATGATGGCGGTGTAGCCGTAGCCCACCGTCACGCCCTTCTGCAGGCGGTGCGAGATGCCCGCAACCTCCGCCATGCCGGCCAGCCCGGCCAGCCCGGCCGACAGGAGCATCACCAGGATGATGTTGCGCGCAGTGCTGATGCCCGCGTATTTGGCCGCAGTCGGATTCTCGCCGATGACGCGAATCTCATAGCCCCACTTGGTGCGCGACAGGACGAGCCAGATGAACACCGCGGCGACGATGGCAATGAGCAGGCCCAGGTGCACGCGTGTATTGGCGAGGCGCGGCAGCCAGGCCACCTCGGGGAATTCGGCTGTGCCGGGGAAGCCGTAGCCCTGCGGGTCCTTCCAGGGGCCGTAAAACAGGTGCTCGATCCATAGGATGGCGATGTAGTTCATCATCAGCGTCGTGATGATCTCGTTGACGCCCACCCAGGCCTTGAGCAGCGCAGGGATGACGCCCCACGCCGCGCCTGCGATGAACCCTGCCACGATCACCAGGGGCAGCGCCAGCCCCGGGGGCACGTTGGGCACAATGAACAGGGCCGTGCCCGCGGCCGCGAACGCGCCCATCGCGAGCTGCCCCTCCGCGCCGATGTTCCAGAACAACATGCGGAACGCGATGGACACGCCCAGGCCGGTCAGCATCAGCGGGATGGCCTTGACGAGGGTCTCGGAGACCGCGTAGCGCGTGCCGAATGCGCCGACGAGCATGGCCCGGTAGGTCTCGAACGGGTTGGCCCCGGCCAGCGCCAGGAGGATGCCGCCGAGCACCAGCGCCAGGATCAGCGAGAGGATCGGGACCGCGAACGCGGCCGCGCGGGAGCGTTCGAGCCGCTTCTCAATTCGTAGGATCATGCGTCCTTCCCTACCATTCCCTTCCCCGCCATCATCAACCCGATGTGGCCGATATCGGCATTCTCAGCGGCGACCGTGCCCATCAGCCGGCCATCGTGCATCACGGCAATCCTGTCGCTGACCGCGAGCAGCTCGTCCAGGTCCTCGGAAATCAGCAGGATGGCTGCCCCGGCGTTGCGCTGATCGATCAACAGCTTGCGTACCGACTCGGTTGCGCCGACATCCAGCCCGCGTGTCGGGTGGACGGCCACGAGCAGGGGCGCGCGCTTGCCCGAGCCGTTGCCGTGTCCGGCGCCCGCGGTGATTTCGCGGGCCAGGATGACGCGCTGGAGGTTGCCGCCGGAGAGCAGGCGCACGGGAGTGTTCGCGCTCGGCGCGCTGATGCCGAATCGCTGAATAAGGTCGCGCACGTACGCGCTGATGGCCGGCCGGCTGAGGAAGGCCCCGCGCGCCAGCGGCGCCTGCCGGTAGTCCTTCAGGATGGTGTTGTCGGTGATCGACAGGTTGCCGACCAGCCCCATGCCCAGCCGGTCTTCCGGTACGTGGCTGACGCCGCCCTCGATCATGCGCCGCGGAGAGTTGTTGGTGACAGCCGCGCCGTGCAGCCGGATGCTGCCGCTGCGCGCCTTGCGCAGCCCCGTCACGATCTCTGCCAGTTCGCGCTGCCCGTTGCCTGCGACGCCCGCGATGCCCAGGATTTCGCTGGCGCGAATCTCCAGCGCCAGGTCGCGCAGCGCAGGCAGGCCCTTGTCGTTCAGCGCGTTGAGGCCCTGCACCTCCAGCACCACATCGCCTGGCGGGCAGCACGCCTTGTCCGTGGTAAACAGCACCTCGCGGCCGACCATCATGCGCGCGAGCTCCGCATCGTTGGTTTCACTCGGCGCAAGCGACCCGACGACGCGGCCCCCGCGCAGGACGGTGACGCGGTGCGCCGCGTTGAAGACTTCGCTCAGCTTATGGGTGATGAAGATGACGGCCTTGCCCTCGGCGGCCAGGTGGCGGACCGTTTCGTAGAGTTGTTCGGCCTCCTGCGGGGTTAGGACGGCGGTTGGTTCATCGAGGATGAGGATGTCAGCGCCGTGATAAAGCGCCTTCAGGATTTCGACGCGCTGCTGCTCACCGACGGAGAGCTGCCAGATTTGCGCGTTCGGGTCGACGGCCAGGCCGTAACGCTCGGCCATCGCCGCGATTTTCTGCGCCACACCCGCCATATCGAGCCAGAAACGCGGCTCATCCAATCCGAGGATGATGTTTTCCGCAACGGTCTGCGACTCGACCAGCATAAAGTGCTGGTGCACCATGCCGATGCCGTGGGCAATGGCGTCGCGCGGGGAGCGGAAGGTGACGGGCTTGCCGTGTATGAGGATTTGCCCTTCATCGGCCCGGTATAACCCGGCCAGGATGTTCATCAGGGTGCTCTTGCCCGCACCATTTTCGCCGAGCAAGGCATGGATTTCACCGGCCGCCACGCGCAGGTCTACCTGGTCATTTGCCAGCACGCCGGGGAAGCGTTTGACGATGCCGCGCATTTCGACGGCGGGCGGATTTTCGGCCACGGGGGGCTCCTCATTTAGAGAAACCGGGTTTCGTGTGAAGCTTCGCTTTACCTCAGAAACCCGGTTTCTTCAACCAAGTGACTTATTGCGCGGGGACGCTGCCCTTGACGCCTTCGACCAGCCAGTTGAAGGCCAGCTTCTCTTCGTCGGTCATCGTGACGCCCGCGGCCACGCGCTCTGCGCCGGTGTTGTCCTTGAGCGGCCCGACAAAGACGTCGAACTCGCCGGAGATGATGCGGGCCTTCTCCTGCTCAACAAGCGCCCGCACATCCTCAGGCACCATGTCGCCGTACGGCGCCAGCGACAGCAGGCCTTCCTGCATACCCCACCAGACCGGGGTCGGTTTCCAGGTGCCGGCCGCGATCTCCTTCATGGCCTGGGTGTAGTACACGCTCCAGTCCCAGATGGGTGCGGTCAGCACGGCGTTGGGGGCCACGTCCGCGGACACGGCATTGTAGCCGATCGCGTAGACGCCTTCCTGCTCGGCCAGCTTGTCCGGCTCCACCGAGTCCGACTCGCGCGCGATGACGTCCGCGCCCGCGTCGAGCAGGGCCTGGGCCGCATCGCGTTCCTTCTGCACGTCGAACCACGCGTTAATCCAGATGGGCGTGACGGTCGCTTCGGGGTTGACCGAGCGCGCGCCCAGCGCGAACGCGTTCATATTGCGGATGACTTCGGGGATCGCGTACGGCGCAACGTAGCCGAGGCTGTTCGTCTTAGTCATCTTGCCTGCGACGATGCCGGCCAGGTACCAGCCCTGGTAGCCGCGGCCATCGTAGATGCCCACATTGTCCGCGGTCTGATAGCCCGTCGCATGGAGGAAGGTCACGTCCGGGTAATCCTTCGCGACGTTCATCACCGAGTCCATGTAGCCGAAGGACGTCGCCACGATGACGTTGTAGCCCTTCTGCGCGTAATCGCGGATGACGCGCTCGGCGTCGGGCCCTTCGGGCACGGCCTCGCTGATGGCGGTCTCGATGCCCAGTTCCTCGGCCATCTTCAGGCGGCCCTGGTCATGGGCATAGCTCCAGCCCAGGTCGCCGACGGGGCCGACGTAGATGAACGCGGCCTTGATTTCCTTCGTTTCAGCAGCCGCGGCGGCCGGTGCGGCCGCGCCTGCGGGCGCAGCTTCGCCTTCCAGCGCCTTGCCCTCGCTCGGCGCCTCGCCCTTCACACCCTCGATGAAATAGTCCATGCTGAGCTTTTCACCGAGATTCATGCACTTGCCTGCGCCCAGCAGTTCCACGCCGGAGGCCGACTTGAGCGGGCCACAGAAGACGGCGAACGTGCCATCTTCCAGCGCAGCCTTGCGTTCCTCGACGAGCGCCTTGACGTCGTCAGGCACCTGCGCGCTGAGCGGCGCCAGGTCGAAGATGTCGGGCTCGTCCTTCAACTGGCCGTAGTATGACTCGGTGGCATAGGTGCCGTCCATGACGGCCTTCGTGATCTCGATGTACTTCGGGCCCCAGTTCCAGATGGGGCTGGTCAGGACGGAGTCGCCCACGAACTGCGCCATGTCCGAGTCGTAGCCGATGGACATGAGGCCGCGCTCCTGCGCCGCCTTCTGGGGCTCGGTGGTGTCCTGGTGCTGCGCGATGATGTCGGCATTCTGGTCGAGCAGCGCGTCAGCGGCTTCCTTCTCCTTGACCGGGTCGAACCAGGTCTGCGTCCAGACGACGCGCACTTCCGCGTCCGGGTTGACCTCACGCACGCCCTGGGTGAAGCCATTGATGCCGCGGATGACTTCCGGGATGGGGAACGCGGCCACGTAGCCGATGATGTTCGTCTTGGTCATCTTGCCGGCGACGAGGCCGCTCAGGTAGCGCGCTTCCTCGATGCCGCCGAAGACCGTGGAGACGTTCTCCGCCGTCTTGTAGCCGGAGATGTGGACGAACCAGGTCTCAGGGAATTCCTTCGCGACGGTGATCGTCGGGTCCATGAAGCCAAACGAAGTCGTGAAGATCAGGTCGTAGCCCTTCTGCGCGAAATCGCGGATGACGCGCTCCGCATCCGGGCCTTCGGGCACGTTCTCGATGTAGGCGGTCTCGACGCCCAACTCCTGCTCGACGGCCAGGCGCCCCTGGTCCTGCGCCCAGGTCCAGCCCAGGTCACCGATGGGGGCCACGTAGACGAACGCGACCTTGAAGTCGCTCCCTTCGGCTTCGGCTGCCGGAGCTGCGGTCGGCTCGGCTTCGGCTGCCGGCGCAGTTGTGGGCGCGGCAGGCTGGGCGGGGGCTGCGGGGCTGCATGCCGCCAACGCCAGCGAAAGCAAGACCAACACGGCCAAGATGTTCCATAGCTGTTTGCGCATGAGTATCTCCTCCTAGAGTATGACCAACTGAGTAGAGACAGATAGACTGACGGAATTGGGGAAAAACTATATACGCTGCGGTGAGTATGCCGTATTTTAACGCAGGTGTACCGCGCGGCGCAAATCAACAGGTGTGTTATGTTGTCAAGGTGCGGCCTGACAACCCTAATCCACCCACAGGGGCACGAACTCGAATTTGTCCACGTCCACCAATCCCTGGTCCGTCAGCTTCAGGTGCGGGATAACCTCCAGCGCAAGGAAGCTGAGCGTCATGAAGGGGTCGTGCAGCTCCGAGCCGAGGCTGCGCGCCGCGCCGATGACCTCGTCCAGGTGGCGGCGGACTTCGGTGATGGGCCGGTTCGACATCAGCCCTGCCACGGGCAGCGGCAGCCGGCCCAGGATGCGGATGCCGTCGGCCACGGCCAGCCCGCCGCCCATGTCCGCGACGGCCGCGGCCGCCGTCGTGAGCGAAATGTTGTCCACGCCCGCGACGACCAGGTTGTGATGGTCGTGCGCGATGGTGGAGGCGATAGCCCCGCGGCGCAGCCCCAGGCCCTGCACGAACCCCTTGCCTACCCGGCCGCTCGCCATGTGCCGCTCGATGACGGCCATCTTGATGATGTCCTGCTGCGCATCCGGCACCGCGACATCGGACACGCACGGAATCTCCAGGATGCGTTTCTCGGTGATGAGCTGGTCCGGCACGACGCCGATGACGTGCGCGCGGCGGCCCTCCGCCGGAATCGTGAAGTTGACGGTGTGCCAGTTGATGTTCATCGAGCCGCGCAGGTAAGATGGGCGCTCCGGCACATCCAGCGGCACGATTTTGCCGTTCTCTGCAGCAATCTGCCCGCCGCGGATGACGAGACGGACGTCGAACTGCTGCGGGTCATCGAACACGATCATGTCGGCGCGGTTGCCGGGGCGGATGCCGCCGCGGTCGTACATGCGGAACCATTCTGCGGTGTTGAGGGTTGCCATGCGGATGGCAGTGACGAGGTCCACGCCGCCCTGGATGGCGCTGCGCACCAGGTAATCCACGCTGCCCTGGTCCAGCAGGTCGCCCGGGTGCCGGTCATCCGTGCAGAAGCAGACCCGCCGCGCGTTGTCGGGCGTCAGCAGCGGCAGCAGGTTGTGCAGGTCGTGGGCGTTGGTGGCCTCGCGCATGAGAATATACATGCCCAGGCGCAGCTTCTCCAGCGCTTCATCGACGGTCGTGCATTCGTGGTCCGACCCGATGCCGGCTGCGACGTAGGCGCTGAGGCTGGGGCCGGTCAGGCCGGGCGCGTGGCCGTCCAGGACACGCGTCTTGAACGCCTCGATCTTGTCCATGACGCCCTGGTCTTCGTTGACGACGCCGTAGTAATTCATCATCTCGCCCAGGCCGAGTACCCACGGGTCGCCCTGCAGCGATGCGATATCCTTCGCTTCAAGGTACGCGCCGGCGCTCGCCATGTGGGTCGCGGGCACGCACGAGGGCACCATGATGTACATGCTGAGCCGGCCATATTTGGCCTGGTCGAACATATAGCGGATGCCATCCAGGCCGAGGACATTGGTGATTTCGTGGGGGTCCGCGACGACTGCGGTGACGCCGCGCGGGACGACGGCAGCGGCAAACTGGCGCACGCTGACCATGGCGCTTTCGATGTGGACGTGCGCATCGATCAGGCCCGGCGCGAGGTAGCTGCCTTTCAGGTCGATTTCCTCCTTGCCCTGGTAGCCTGGCCCGATGCCTGCGATTCGTGCCCCGCAAACGGCCACATCGGTTGTGTAAATCTCGCCGGAATAGACATTGACCAGCTTCGCGTTGCGCAGTACGACATCTGCCGGCGCGGCCCCACGCGCCACCCGCACGAGGTTGTTCAGCTCCATTGCAGCATCCTCCTGAGCCCTTTACTCGGCCATTATACCATAGCGCCGGTGTCGTTCGCGCCCGCAGATTCTCGAATCCTCATCAGCGGCGCATCCTTCGACTGGTCTTGCGCCGTGCCCGCGCTGGCGTCGTGGACCCGCTCAGGATGCTTGCGCCCCCAGGTCAAGATGCACGAAGCGGCCCCAGCCCGGGGCAGGCATGAACTCGCCTGCGGCCACGAGGCGGCGGCCGCGCACGAACACATCGCGCACCGCGCCTTGCACGCGCCGATCCTCGTAGGGCGTGTAACCGGCCAGGTTGTGCAGCCGGTCGGCGCGGATGATCGTCTCCGGCCGCGGGTCGTAGATGACTACGTCGGCATCCAGCCCGGCGGCCAGCCGGCCCTTCGCTGCCAGCCCGAAGATGCGGGCCGGGTTCGCGCTGGTCAGCGCGGCCAGCCGCGTCCAGGTGAGCCGTCCCGCGGCCACCCCGTGTGTGGCGAGCAGCGGCAGCAGCGTCTCCAGCCCGGGGATGCCGCCGGGGGTCTTGGTGAACTCCGGGTGCTCGCGCTTCTGCCCGATGGTGTAGTCGCAGTGGTCGGTGCCGATGGTCGCGATCTCACCGGCCACGAGCTGCGTCCAGAGCCGCTCCCGTTCCTCCGCGGCGCGCAAGGGCGGCTGCATGATGCCCCACTCCGGGTGTTCTCTATTGTAGACGCTCTCATCCAGCGTGAGATACTGCACCGTCGTCTCCGCGATGGCGCGTTGTCCCTGCGCGGCGGCGCGCGTCACCTCGTCCACCGTGCCGCCTGCGGAGCAGTGGACGACATACAGCCACCAGGTCGCCCAGCGGCGCGCGCCAGGAAGAGCATCCGGTGCGCGGCCTCGACCTCGGCCAGCGCGGGCCGCGCCTGCCCATGATACGCCAGCCCGGTCTTGCCCGCAGCCACGAGCGACCGGGCCGCGGCGGCGACGAGCGCGTCGATTCTCGCAGTGGACCATCACGACGACATCGTGCCGCGCGGCGGCAGCCAGGGCGCGCAGCAGCGCCGCGTCATCCTGATAGTAGTTGGGCCGGTAGGTCGTGTAGACCTTGATCGAGTTGATGCCCGCGGCCAGCAGGTCGGCCATCCAGCGATCCAGGGTGGCTTCGTCCTCCGGCAGCTCGGTCAGCATCATGTGCAGGCCGTAGTCGGTCTGCGCCCGGCCGCCGATTTCTGCCTGCCGCGCAGCCAGCGCTGCGTGCATATCCTGGCTCGAGAGTTGGGTCGCAAAGTCGATGACCGTGGTCACGCCGCCGCAGGCCGCGGTGCGCGTGCCGATGGCCCAGTCGTCCGGCGTCCGGTAGAGGCCCGTGTCGAGCTGAATGTGCGTGTGTGGGTCCACCAGCCCCGGCAGGACGATGCACCCCGCCGCGTCGATGACCGAGTCTGCGCCCTCAGCCGCCAGCGATGGACCGATGGCCGCGATGCGCTCGCCGGCCAGCAGGATATCGCCTTGCCGCTCGCCGTCGGGCAGGATCAGCGTGCCATTACGAATCAAGGTGGTCGTTTGCATGTTCACTCCTGGACGGCGCCGCGAGCATGGCTCACTTGCCGCAAGTCCCCAGGCAGGGGCAATGCATCTTACGGATGCTCGGCTGGTCTGGCGGTATTATAGCCGCATGATCGAGATTTATTCCAGCATCGAATGTCCCTTTGCCTATCTGGCGGCCCACCGGCTGCGCCGGGTGTGGCCGGAGTATGCAGGCCGCGCTGCGATTGTCTGGCGCGCGCTCTCGCTCGAATACATCAACGGCCGCGGGCCGAGCCGGCCCGTCATCGAGTTGGAGCTCGACCTGTTCCGGCAGATGGAGCCGGAGCTGCCCGTCCAGAGGTGGAGCCGCCCCGCGTGGGAGTGGCCGGCTACGATGTGGCCGGCGTTCGAGGCGCTGGCCTGCGCGCAGGCGCAGAGCGCAGAGGCGGGCATGGCGATGAGCTGGGCGCTGCGGTATGCCTTCTTTGCGGAGAGCCGCAATATCGCCCTGCGGGGTGAGTTGCTGGCCATCGCGCAGGGGGTCGCACGGGAAACGCCGCTGGACCTGCACCGATTCGAGGCGGATTGGGATGCTGGCCGCTACAAGGGGACGGTGATTGCCGACAGCCGCCGCGGCTGGCATGACCTGAGGGTGAACGGCAGCCCGACCTGTGTGCTGCCCGATGGCCGGCAGGTCAGCGACCTGGCGACAGGCCACATCGAAATCGACGAAGGGCGTGCCGTGCTGCTGCACCACACGCCCTTCGCGGGTGATCCGCTGGCGGTTTATCGTCGCTTGCTGGATAGCGCAGTGTGAGGGTCAGTCTCCGGTGTCCACTTCGATGATGGTTTGGTCGCCCAGCCGTAGATTGACTACACCTGCGATGTGCTTTGGCTTGTTAGGGCGTAAGGCTGCATTGTTGATGAATGTACCGTTGCGGCTCATGTCGATCACGTAGAACTGGCCCTCCTGGAGTGTCACTTCGAGATGCTTGCCTGAAACGTGCTTATCC
>JAXGYZ010000013.1:0-128874 GCA_040772005.1 Anaerolineae bacterium
GGAAGTGATACCTTTACAGGTCCCAAGGATGCGAAGGTTGTCTTCGAGAGAAGGGTAAACATGATGCGCTTGGGGTTCTTTGAAGTGCTTATCATCATGTTGATCATCGCCGCGCTCGTGGCGCTGTTCATGCTGCTGGCCTTCCTCGTCATCCGGCTCTTCCAGTCCGGACGCGCAACGACATTGCAGCGTCCAACTCCCGAGCCGCCGTTGGAGACGCTCCGCCGCCGGCTGGCGGCCGGGGAGATCACGCCGGAGCAGTATGACGACCTCCGGCGGCGGCTGGAGGAGTAAAGGCTGAGGGGAGATAACCGCCCCATGCGCCAGCGCTTTCCCGTGGCGGTCCACCTGTTCTTCCGGATGGACGACAGGGTGCTGCTCTCTCGTCGCTACCAGACGGGCTGGCACGACGGAGAGTACAGCGTGCCCGCGGGCCACGTCGAGGCCGGCGAGACGGTCACCGCGAGTGCAATACGTGAGGCAGCCGAGGAACTGGGCGTCAGCCTGACTCCTGCGGACCTGGCCGTTGTCCATGTGATGCACCGGCGCTCGGACGACGAGCGCGTGGACTTCTTCTGCCACGTGCGTTCGTGGGCGGGGGAAATCGTTAACGGCGAACCGGACAAATGCGATGATCTGCGCTGGTGTACGTTGACTGTCCTGCCAGAGAATGTCATCCCTTACATCCGGCACGCACTGGCTTGTTGGCAGGCCGGGCTGACCTACAGCGAGTTCGGTTGGGACCAGTAGAGGCGTTCTCCGCCAGGCTCCGTGGTGCGTTGCTTTGTTATGGTCTCTTAACTATTTTGTGAAGTTTTCTTAACGCACGCATAACTAAGTCTTAACCCGGCGTCCGTTATACTGTGCACAATGTGTCGTTCGAATGACGACCGCCGGAGGACGCATGTCACGTCATGTCTATGGGGCCGGCCTGCTTGTGGCCGGTCTTTTGCTGTTGATGGTTACAGGCTGTGGCAGCCGTCAGGTGGCCGCAGGCCCGGAACCCGGAGCGGCCTCAGCCATCCAGAACAAGGGCTCCGACACGCTGGTAAATCTGGCGCTGGCTTGGGCTGAAGAGTACATGGGGCTTCACCCGGAGGTGCGCATCTCGGTGACGGGGGGCGGCTCCGGAACAGGCATTGCTGCCATCATCAACGGCACTGCCGACTTGGCGAATGCCTCGCGTGAGATGAAAGCGGAGGAGCGCGCCGAGGCGGAAGCCAACGGCATCCACCCTGTGGAGCATGTAGTTGCGCAAGATGCCATCGCCGTGGTCGTCAACCCCGCGAATCCCGTCCAGCAGCTCACCCTGCAGCAGCTCTCCGACATCTACATCGGCAAGATCACCAACTGGCGCGAGGTGGGCGGCGAGGATCGTCCCATCGTGCTGCTCTCGCGCGAGTCGAACTCCGGCACCTACGTCTACTTCCTCGAAAACGTCATCCGGCTCGGCGAGGAGAGCGACCTGCTCTTTTCCCCGGATACGCTGCTGATGCCGTCATCGGAGGGCATCAGCGCGGAGATACGCCACAACCCTAACGCCATCGGCTACGATGGGCTGGGCTACGTCACGCCGGACCAGAAGATGCTCGCTGTTGCGCGTGATGCCGCCGGGCCCTATGTGCTGCCTTCCGTCGATACGGTCAACAACGGCACTTACCCCATTGCCCGGCCGCTCTATATGTACACCGCAGGCGAGCCACAAGGCCAGCTAAAAGCCTACCTGGATTACATTCTGAATGAGGGACAGGCCACGGTTGTGACCCTGGGCTTCGTCCCACTGCAGAAATAGGAGCAAGACATTGACCGCCGGCCAACCATCAGCCACCCGTGTCACGCGCCGCTGGAGCGAGTTCACGGTAGAAGCCCTCGTCCGGATTGCCGGGCTTTCCACCATCGGCTTCGTGCTGCTGATCTTCCTGTTCCTGCTGCGCGAGGGCGTTCCCTTTTTCCTGACGGTGCCGCTGGATAATCTCCTGAGCACGGCATGGTATCCCACCTTCGATAAATTCGGCACGCTGCCACTGGTCCTCGGATCTCTCCTCGTCACGTTCACCGCCATCGTGATTGCCCTGCCGCTCGGCGTGGCGACTGCGGTGTTTGTGCGCGAGGTCGCGCCGCCCTGGGCCCGCGAAGTCCTCAAGCCCATGATCGAGGTGCTGGCCGGCATTCCGTCAGTGGTGCTCGGCTTCTTCGGCATGACGCTCGTCGCGCCGTTGATCCGTGAGGTGCTCGGTGCGCCAACCGGTCTGACCGCCTTCACCGGCGCGCTGCTGCTCGCTTACATGGCGCTGCCCACGGTCATCAGTGTGGCGGAAGATGCGTTGGATGCGGTGCCGAAGAGCTACCGCGATGCGAGCCTGGCGATGGGCGCAACGCAATGGCAAACCATCTGGCGGGTTGTCGTGCCGGCCGCGCGTTCGGGCATCCTGACCGCCGTCATGCTCGGCATGGGGCGCGCCATCGGGGAGACGATGGCTGTGATGATGGTGACCGGTAACGCGGCCCGCATGCCGTTGACGCTGGACTCGCTCATCCGGCCCGTGCGCACGATGACGGCTACGATCGCGGCGGAGATGGGCGAGGTGGCCCGCGGCAGCACACACTACCACGCGCTGTTCGGCGTCGGCATTGCCCTGTTCGTCATCACGTTTCTGATCAATCTGGCCGCCGCGTCCGCCATCTTCCAGAAGCGGCGGCGGGGAGGTTTGCGCTGATGGCTGGCCGTTCTCTCGTGTTTCAAACTGCCACTTTCAGACCGGCGAATGCCAACACTGCCCGGCGATATATGATCCAGCGGATCGGGTTTGGGCTGCTGGTGCTGGCCTCCCTGGTGGTTGTCGTGCCCATCCTCTTCGTGGTGGCGGCTATCGTCGTGCGCGGTATCGGTGCGCTGAACTGGGAGTTCCTGACCGCCATGCCCCGTGATGGCATGAAGGCGGGCGGCATTTTCCCTGCGATTGTCGGCACCCTGCTGCTCACACTCGGCACGGCCATCGTTGCCATCCCCATCGGTGTCGGCGGTGCGATCTACCTGGCGGAGTACGCACGCGATAACTGGCTGACACGCGCCATCCGTCTCGCGATCGTCAACCTGGCCGGCATTCCATCGGTGGTCTATGGCCTGTTCGGGCTGGGCATGTTCGTCTTGTTCCTGCAATTCGGCACGTCCATCGTCGCGGGCGCGCTGACCCTGGCGATTATGACGCTGCCCGTCATCATCAGCACGGCAGAGGAGGCGCTGCGCGCCGTACCGGTGGAGTTCCGCACGGTCAGCGCCAGCCTGGGCGGCACGCGCTGGCAGGGTATCCGCAATATCGTGTTGCCGCAGGCGCTGCCGGGCATCATCACTGGCGTCATCCTGGGGCTGCTGCGCGCCGCGGGCGAGACTGCGCCCATCCTGTTTACGGTTGCAGCGTTCTATCTGCCGCGCCTGCCTCAGTCGCCCCTGGACCAGACGATGGCCCTGCCGTATCACCTGTACGTTATCAGCACCCAGGTGCCAGGCATGCCGGAGGAAGTCCAGTACGGCACCGCGCTCGTGCTGCTCATCCTGGTGCTGTCGCTCAATCTGGTGGCGACGCTCATCCGGAGCTATTACCGGCGCAAGCGGCAGTGGTAGCCGCGGCGCCGCTCGCGCAGCGCCATGCGCGCCGCGCGATTATGGTACAATATGCCAGAGGAAGCAGGCGGAATGGCTGATACCAAGGTTCGCTTCGATCAGGTTTCGTATTTTTACGAGGGCGCCCAAGTCCTGAACAGCGTCACGCTGGACGTGCCGGCCCATGCCGTGACCGTTTTTCTCGGTCCGGCGGGCAGCGGCAAATCCACGCTGCTGCGGCTGGTCAATCGGCTGAACGACCTGCTGGACAACACACGCATGTCCGGCCAGATTCTGCTCGACGGCCAGAACATCTACGGCGCCGGCATCTCCGTGCCGGAGCTGCGCCGGCGGGTCGGCATGGTGTTTGCGCTGCCGCTGCCGTTGCCGGGCACGATTCGCGAGAACATCCTGTACGGGCCGCGGCTGGCAGGGATTCGCGACCATGCGCGCAGCGAAGAAATCGTGGTGCGCTGCCTGACACAGGCTGCCCTGTGGGATGAGGTTAAGGACAGGTTGGACCAACCCTCCACATCGCTGTCCGGCGGCCAGCAGCAGCGGCTGTGCATTGCCCGCAGCCTCGCGCTGGAACCGGAGGTTCTGCTGCTCGACGAGCCGACCTCGGGCCTCGACCCCATCTCGACCGGCAAGGTGGAGGAGTCGCTGTACGAACTGAAGCAGCACTATACGATCATCATCGTGCCGCACAGCGTCCAGCAGGCGGCGCGCGTGGCCGATCATGCTGCGTTCTTCTTGATGGGCGAGCTGGTGGAGTATCAGTCCGGCCGCAGGCTGTTCACGACCCCGCGCGACAAGCGCACTGAAGATTACATCACGGGGCGATTCGGATGAGCGAGATCGAGCAGGCTAAGATTCGGGTCGAGGGCCTGAACTTCTATTATGGTGAGAAGCGGGCGCTGACCGACCTGCACCTGGCCATCCCGGAGCACAAGATTACCGCGCTCATCGGGCCGTCGGGCTGCGGCAAATCCACGTTTCTCCGCTGCCTCAACCGGATGAACGACACCATCCGCGGCACGCGCGTGGAAGGACAGGTCTGGCTCGACGCGCAGGACATCTACGCCCCTGGCACCGATGTGGTGGACCTGCGCCGCCGCGTGGGCATGGTGTTCCAGCGGCCTAATCCCTTCCCGCAGTCGGTCTATGACAATGTCGCCTTCGGCCCGCGCGTGCTCGGCCTGGATCGGAACGGTCGCCTGGACGATATCGTCGAGGCGAGCCTGCGTGCGGCGGATGTCTGGGATGAAGTCAAGGACAAGCTCCGCCGCGATGCGCTGGGACTTTCGCTTGGCGAGCAACAGCGGCTCTGCCTGGCGCGGGTCATTGCCGTCAAGCCCGAAGTGATCCTGATGGACGAACCGGCCTCGGCCCTGGACCCCATCAGCACGCTGCGCATCGAGGATCTGATGCGGAAGGTTGTGTCGGAGTACACGATTGTCATTGTCACCCACAACATGCAGCAGGCCGCGCGCGTGTCCGACGTGACGGCGATGATGATGCTGACCGCCGACCGGCGCTCCGGCACGGTCATCGAGGTAGGCGACACCCGCACCATTTTCACCAAGCCGCAGGACAAGCGCACGGAAGACTATGTGACCGGCCGGTACGGATGAGATGGGCCAGAGAGGAAGCATATGACTCCTGGAATTCGCAGCCATTTCGATCAGGCTCTCGCGCAGTTAGGCGAGCAGATGATGGACCTGGGCAGCCGCGCGCGGCAGGGCGTCGAGCTTGGCGTGCGAGCTTTTGTGGATAATGACACCGGCCTGGCCCAGCAGGTCATCGATGCCGATAAGCCCATCAACGATCTGCGCTATCGTGTCGAGCAACAGTGTTACGAACTGTTGGCGATGGAGCAGCCGGTCGCGGTGGATTTGCGGACGATTGTGGCCGCGCTGGTCGTTGCCAATGAGTTCGAGCGCATCGGTGACCACGGCAAGAAGATAGCGCGCATCGCGCTGCGCACGACTGCAGACCCACGGCCCATTCCGTTCAGCGGCATCTTGCGCATGACGGAGATGGTGTTGACCATGCTGGATCGCACGCTGGCTGCGCTGGCCGGCCGGGATGTCGCGGAAGCGCGGGCCATCTGCCTGGTGGATGACCAGATTGACGCGCATTACAAGCAACTGTTCAATATCTCCCTGAGCTATATGTTGGAAGACCCGCGCGCAATCAATGCCAGCACCTACCAGATTCAGGTGGCGCATGAACTGGAGCGCGTGGGCGACCGCGCCACCAACGTCTGTGAGCGGCTCGTTTACGCGGTGACGGGCGAGTTGATGGACCTGAACCCCTGATAATGTGAGGGCAGGCTGCGCGCCTGCCCGAGTATGCCAAGGAAGGTGATGGCGTGGAGCTCTTATTCACGATCTTGATGTTGTCGCCCCTGATCCTGGCGCTGTGGCTGGCAAACCTGTCGCAGCGCAAGCGCGTCGAGGGAGAAGTTCAGGCGGAGCGCCTGCTGAAGCTGATCGCCTATGGCATCCTCGCGCTGGTCTATGGCGCGCTGCTCCTGATGGGGCTGTTGTTTCAGGGCATCGGTCTGCTGGCGGGCGGGCGGCCTGACTATGTCGAATCGTTGGCCGCGGCAGGGCTGACGCCGGAGGCGCTGCCCCGCATGGCGCTGGGCATGTGGCTGCCGTCACTGCTGGGGCTGTTCATGTTAACGCGACCCGCGCGACGGTTGGCCGCGCGCGTCTCGAACATCGACCCGGCGCATCCTGTGCACGCTGTCGCCCTGTCGATGGCGGCCCTGGTGCTCGTCAACCTGCTGGTCACCCTGGGCATCGGCATCGACAACCTGGCCGGCATGCTGGAGACTACCACCGCCGAGACGGGCGTGGGAGCAACCTCCGTAGCGGCTCTGTGGGCGCAGAACATCGCCTTCCTGGTGATGTCGGTCATCGGCGTCGGCTGGCTGGCCCATCGCACCTTTCGCGGCGCGCTCAATCGCCTCGGCATCGTCAAGCCGTCATTGTCACAGGTGCTCCTGGGGCTCGGCGCCGGGGTGCTGATGGTGCCGCTGGTCCTGCTATTGGAGGCGCTGGCGAGTCGCCTCAGCCTAGGCACGAGCGCGGAAGTTGACAAGCTGACGGAGATCCTGATTGGCCCATTGACGACCTCGGTTTGGGGCGTCCTGACGTTGGGGCTGGCCGCCGCGCTGGGCGAGGAAAGCGTGTTCCGCGGCGCGCTGCAGCCGCGCTTCGGGCTGGTGCTCACGACGCTGCTCTTCGCGCTGCTGCACAGCCAGTACGGCATCAGCTTTTCGACTGTTGCAGTGTTCGGGGTGGGGCTGGTGCTGGGCCTGCTGCGGATGCGCACGAACACGACAACGGCCATGCTCACGCACGCGGTTTACAACATCTCGCTCGGCGCGATTACCTATTTCGGGTGGCTGCAGAACCTGTAGAGAACTCACACCCCGCAAGGCGTGGTGGTCAGGAATAGGTAACGAGTAATGAGTAACGAGTAACCAGGAAATCGATTACTTATTACTCCTTACTGGTTACTCATTACTCGTCAAAACAGAACCATTGCCAGCTTCGTCCGGTACTCGCGTACCAGCGGCGATTCGTCACCGAGCAGCGCGAAGAGCGCGAGCATGACCTGGCGCGGCTCGCCGTTGCGGTAGCGCTTGTCGCGGCGCAGGACATCGATCAAGGCATCCATCGCCGCGCGCATCTCCCCGTGGGCAATCGCCTGGCCCGCCCTCTGGTATAACCCTTCGATTTCACCGAACCCGTTCGCCCCTGACGTGGCGGTGAGCAGCAAGCCCACCAGCGGCTTCAGGGCTTCCGCCGGCCCTGCCTCCGGGCCGTCCGTCAGCTTGTCGAGCAACTGCCCGGCCTCCTGAGCCTTGCCCTGGGCGAGCAGCGCCTTTGCCAGCGACAGGTTGAGCGCCGGCAGGCTGCCGTTGCCCGCGCCGGCCTTGCGCAGCACTTCTTCGGCTTCCGCGTACTTGCCTGCGGCCAGCAGCGTCTCGGCATCGGGTGCGTCGCCCGCGCCCGCCTGGCTGCCGCCCTTCACCGCGAACTTCGCGAGGAACTCGCGGACGCGCGGTTCTGGCTGCGCGCCGACGAACTCGGCCACCAGCTTGCCGTCCTTGAAGGCCTTGACCGCGGGGATGCCCTGGATGCCGAACTGGCCCGCAACGCGCTGGTTTTCATCCGTGTTGATCTTGGCGAGGATAAACCCGCCCGCATACTCGTTCGCCAGCTTCTCAAGGACCGGCCCCAACATGCGACACGGCCCACACCAGGGAGCCCAAAAGTCCACGACGACCGGCGTCTGCCGGGAGCGGTTGATCACCTCCGCCTGAAAAGTGGCGTCGCTGACTTCGATTACGTATTCTGACTTCATCAATGCCTCACAGCTTATAGCGATATACGTTGGTTTCGCGTTTTTCGAACCCCACCCGCTGGTAGAGCCGGTTGGCGGCCTCGCGCGAGGGCCGAGAGGTCAGGTCGACTGTCGTCGCGCCTGCCGCCTTCGCAATGGCGAGCGCCTCACGGGTCAGCGCTTCGCCGATGCCCCGGCCGCGCTGTGTAGTATCTACAACCACATCTTCGATCCAGGCGCGGCGGCCGGTCGGGATACGGAACATGGCGAGCGTCAGGCTGCCGACGATCTCTCCCCCGTCATCGCGCGCTACAAGCAGCGTAACGGCCGGCGACTCGATCATCTCGCCCAGCTCCGCGCGCGACGGCGCTGGGTTGGAGGATGACAACTGCGGCATCAGCCGCCGAAAGGCCTCCACCAGTTCATCGGTCACCGCGGTCTGTCGTTCGATGTGCATATCATCGCTCTCCATCCATCAGATGCTCAAGTTCCCCAATGGGTTACCGATTGAAGATTACAGATTGAAGATTGAAGATTTCAGGAGCGAAGCGAAAATCTGTAATCTTCAATCTTCAATCGTATCGTCCCAGTTCCTTCGCCAGCGCGACCCACTGCCCGAACGTCTCCAGGCTCACCGAGTCCGGCACGGAGTGGTCGGAGCTGATGAGGTAGCCGCCGTTCTGCTTCATCACCGGAACGACGCGGCGCATTTCCTCCCACAGCTTCTCCGGCTCGGTGTAAAGCACAGCGTTCAGTCCGCCGTGGAATGCCAGCCGGTCGCCGTACTGCGCCTTGAGCGCCACCGGGTCCATGCCCGCCTTGACCTCGAGCGGGTTGAGCATGTCCAGCCCGATGTCGATCAGCTCCGGCACGAAGCGGTTGATGTTGCCGCAGGAGTGCAGCCGCGCCTTGATGCCCTTCTTGTGCGCCCACTCGATTGCGCGGGCGTGGACCGGCTTGAGCAGGTTGCGGTACATGCGCAGGGAGAAAAACTGCGTGCCCTTGTAGCCCATATCGTCATACCACATCGCCTCGTCGAAGCGGTAGCCCGCGTCCCACACCATGTCGAGCAGGGCCAGGTTGACATCGAGGAAGTGGTTGAACATATCCACCAGCCATTCCGGCTGCTCGGCCAGCGCGATGAGCACGCGTTCGGTGCCGACAACCCACGAATGGGTGACGTCGAACCCGAACCAGAGCAGCGCGCGCAGCCAGTAACCTTCCTCGCGCCAGCGCTTGTAGTTCTGTTCGAGGTGGGCCCACGGGATGCGGTCGCGGCTCGGTGCCATGCGCGCCTTTGCTGCGGCCCACGAGTCCGGATCGACGATGGTGTGCGCCAGGAACTCCGGCACGCCGCCGGCATGGGTCCAGTCGCGCATGGTCGTCCCGAAGCGGCTCGTATGGATGCGGTACTCAGGCGTTTCTTCGAGCACTTGCTCGGGGTACTGTGGGCTGTTATCGACCGCGATCGTCGCAAACTTGTCCAGCCCGAAGTAGTCGTCGAAGCGGACGCCCTCCGGCATCCCTTCGCGATGCCAGCGTTCGATCGTAGATTTCCACGGGTCGTCGGTGACGGGCACGCGGTCAGCTTCCTGGTGCGCGTACATGCGCTGCATGCGTTCGTGGGTGGTCATCTCGGCCATGACGGTTGCTCCTCGGGGTGGGTTGGTTGGGATGCTCATGCCGCGTTTGACTTGTTATGAGTGAGTATAAGCGGAGCGGGGAGCTTTGTCACATTTTGGATGTTATCAGCGGAACAGGCTCTCTGCCGGGGCGCGGCGGAAGTGTACGCGGTAGGCGGCGGACTCCGCGAGTGCGGCGGACAGCCGGCTGCCGATCGCCGCGCGCGTGGCATCGGCAGCCAGCCAGCCGCTGCCGGCTGCGAGGAGCAGGTCGGGGCCATTCGCGCTGGCAGCCAGTTGGCCCGCGGCAGCCAGCCACTCCAGCCCAAGCCGCACCGCGGTCTCGGTCTGCGCGGTCGCCGCAGCCAGCGCAGCCGGCGTCGTCCGGCCCGCACGCGCGTTGACGACGTGCCTGACCAGCCCCGCCAGGCGGCGCAGGAACGCCTCCGGCTGGTCGACGTGCGGGTCTTGGCCCACGAGGTAAACGTGCGCCGGCTGGACGCGCGCGACAGCCGCGCGCAGCTCCGCCGGGCCGGGCGGTGCAGTCCAGACGATGAGGTCGGCTGCGGGTGTCAGGGCCTGGCGGTCCTGCCCCACGATAGCGCCTGTGCCGCCCTCACACCAGACGGCCGCGCTGCCAGAAGCCAGCAGTTCGGCCAGCACCGTCTGGGGCGCGGCTGCCGACCGGTAGTCCGTGATTTCGAAGGGCAGGCCAGCGCGCACTACAACGGGTTCCGCGCCCGCGCTGGGCCGGACCGCGGTTAGCTCTACCTGCACGTCGCGCTGGCCGCGATAGGTGCTGGACCGGGCCACGTACGCCAGGTCGAACAGGCCCTCCGGCGCTGTCTCATCGCCGCCGTCCCACCACACGACGGAGCGTTCATTGCCCGCCTCGTCCGTGACGAGCAGCACCCGGTGTTCATCGTTGCGGCCCACCTGCCGGTCCGCCTTGACCCGCAGCCGTTCTGCAACGAGCACCAGGGGGGGATTGCCCGGCCCGAAGGGCGCGAGGCGGGCCAGGTCGTCTGCCAGGTCTAGCGATAGGTCGGCCAGCGGCAGGCGGCCGTCGATGAGCAGGCCCGCGTCGCGCTGGTCCTGCCGGCGCGCTTCCACGGCGCGCAGAAAACCCCGCCGGAAGTCACCGATGTGCTCCGGGGGGATGGTGAAGCCCGCAGCCATCGGATGCCCGCCGTAACCGGTGAGCAGGTGGGCCTGCGTGGCAATCGCCTCGGTGATGTGCAGTCCCTCGACCGAGCGGGCGGAAGCGCGGCCCAGCCCGCCTGCGGGCGTCGCGATGAGGATGGCCGGCTTGCCGTAGGCCTCGACCAGCCGGCTGGCGACGATGCCGATGACGCCGGGCGGCCAGTGCGGGCTCTCCAGTACGAGGGCAGGCGCGTCGAGCAGGGCCGGGTCGCGCTGAATCTGGGCCTCGGCCGCGCGCTCCACGGCATCGCATTCCAGCTTGCGCCGGGCGTTGAGCGTCTGGAGGTCGGCTGCGATGATGCGCGCGCGCGTGAGGTCCTGGCGCAGCCGGTCGGTGGTGCGCGGGCCGCCCTCACCGAGGGTCAGCAGCTCGACACAGGGCGTCGCGTCCGCCAGCCGGCCCGCCGCGTTCAGCCGGGGCCCGATGACGAAGCCGATGTGCTCCTCCGAGAGGTGGGCCGGGTCCAGCTCCGCGGTCTCCATCAACACCTGCAGGCCGAGCCGCTGCGTCCGGCGGAGCGCGGCCAACCCGCGTTGCAGCAGATAGCGCGTGTCCCCGCGCTGCACCGCGAGGTCGGCCACGATGCCGAGCGCGACGAGGTCCAGCAGCCGCGCCGCGTCATCCGACCGTCGCGCCCAGTCATACAGCCCTTCGGCCAGCTTGTATGCGACGCCCACGCCCGGCAGGTCGTACAGGGGGTGGGGAGTGTCAGCGTGGGGCGTCGTCAATTTCGGGCTGATGACCGCGACGGCATCCGGCAGCGTGGTGGGCAGGTCGTGGTGGTCGGTGATGATCATGTCCACGCGGCGGCTGCGCGCGTGATTCACCGCCTCATGGGCCGCAATGCCGGTGTCGCACGTCAGGATCAGCCGCGCGCCCGCGTCGATGACCCGGTCCAGCGCAGGGAGGCTGATGCCGTGACCCTCGGCCTCGCGGTTCGGCACGTGGTAGGTGACATCCGCGCCGAGGTCCCGCAGACATGAGACGAGCAGCGCGGTGGCCGTCTGCCCGTCCACATCGAAGTCGCCCCAGACGCAGATGGGTTCGCGGCCGCGGACCGCGCGGCCCAGCCGCGTAACTGCGCGGGCCATGCCCGGCAGTTCGCTGTAAGGGGCAGGGGCGTAGGCGGCGGGGTCGAGGAAGGCACGGGCCGCGGCCACGTCTGCGAACCCGCGGCGGACGAGCGTCTCCGCGACGAGCGGATGCCCGCCGGCGGCCTCACGCAGCGCCTCCGGCACGCTGACCGGCGCGGGCAGCAGCCAGGGACGGGTCAAAAGGCAATCTCCCCGATCTGCTCGAAGTCGATCTGGTTCAGCCAGTCGCGCTCCGGCTCCGGCTCGACATCCTCCGGGGTCTGCTCGGTCATGTCGCCTGCCTCCGCCCCGCGGTCGCAGAGCGAACGGTACGGGCAGAAGCGGCAGCGCCGGACATCGTCCGTCTTGGGGAACGCGGCCTCGTCATCGCCGTCTGCGGTGGCCGCCGTCGCAATCTCGTTGACCAGGTTGAGCAGGTAGCGGCCGTCTGCGCGGTACTGCTCGTCGCTGTACGGCAGCCGCTCCGGCTGGCCGGGATGGTTGGCGAACCAGTACAGCATGGTAATCTGGCCGGGCAGCAGCGGCTGGTCGCCGTTGAGGTGCGCGCCCGCGGTCGCGAGAACGTAGCGGTACACGCGCGTCTGGAGCCGCGCGTTGAGCCGTGCCTGCTTGGGCCGGTGTTGACCGGTCTTCCAGTCCACGATGACCGCTTGCTGGCCTGGCTGCACTGCGATGAGGTCATACTTTGCCACGATGCGGTACTCGCCCGCGGGCACGGAGAGCGTGATTTCCGGATGGCGCGCCGGCGGCAGGTCGGTTGGGCCGGCAGCGAGGTAGTTCTGCCACCAGGTCAGCAGGCGGCGTTCATCGCCCGCGTCCGCGGCCTCGTCGTCGATGCCGCCGGCCAGCGCGGTGAGCCGCTCCACGGGCAGGCCGAGCTGGTGCTGGTGGATGAGCCGGTGGAAGGCCTCGCCCGCAGCCACGTGCGCCTCATATTCGTCGATCGGCTCCGCCTCGACCGCGGGCCACGCGAGCTGGTAGATGTATCGCAACAGAAAGCGCCGCTTGCACTCCACATAATCCTGGAGGCTGGCCTGGCTGAACTGGAACTCAGGTGGAAGGATGCTCATGGTCAGGCTGTCTCCTGGGAACGTCGGGATTGCCACCAGGTCTGCAACGCAATGAACGGCACGGCGGGCTGCGCACGGTGCGTCGCCGAACGGCCCGTGTTCCACGTCACGATCAGGTCGCGCCGTGCGCGAGTGATGCCCACATACAGCAGCCGCAGCCGCTCGGCCGCGTAATCGAGCCGCGCCTGTTCGGTTGCCTCGCCCTCCGGGGGCGGCGGCTGGCCCTCGACAGCGGCGGCGAGTTGGGCCAGCGTCTCGGCTTCCAGGTTGAGCCGGTCACGGACGAACCATCGCTCGGAGATGAAGCTGTCGCCCGGCATGGCCGAGGGGAAATCGTAGTTGTTGGCCGACAGCAGGTAGACGCGGTCCCATTCGAGGCCCTTCGCCTTGTGTGCTGTGGCGACCACCACCTTGCCCCGGTGGGCCTGCGGATCGAAGCCGGTGTCCTCGTCGGCCAGCCCCAGGAACTTGCGCTCGTTGCGCGCGATGACGGCCAGTTCCTGCGTCAGTTCCGGCAGCCGCCAGTGCGGATGGCTGGCTGCGGACTGGCGCAGCACGGCGGCCAGCTTGTATGTCAGCGCGAGGTCCGCGGGCCGCTCGAAGATGTCCTGTCCCACGGTCAGCAGGAGCTGGTCGATGGGCAGCGTGGTCGCGGCCTGCCACCGCCGGACGAATACGCGGAACTCCGCCAGGTGTTCGCGCAGGTTGAGGTCGCCGTCGCCCTCGGCCAGCGGCACCGCGTCGAGCGCCTCCGGGTCGGGCCGGGGCCAGACGAACGCCTCCACCTCGCGCACCTTGCGCAGCGCGCGGGTCGCCGCATCCAGTCGCACCCGTAAGTCCGGGTCCTCCCGGTCTGCCCGCCGCCACACCTCGTAGGCCCGCGCCAGCTTGGCCGGGGAGGCCGGGTCGGCCAGGTAATTGATGATGTTGCCGAGCGCGCCTGCGGTGTCACGGGTCGAGCGCGTGCTCTTGAGCATCTCGATGACCTCGGTCTTGCGGGCGCGCAGCGCATCCGCCACCTTTTCGCCGCGGTCTGTAATCGGGGACAACACCGCGACGGTCTGGTCCATGTGTTCCGGCAGCCACTGCACGATTGACCTGACCACGGCCTCGATTTCCTCGTCGGGCGTCAGTTTTCGACTGACCAGATGGATGGCCTCGGGCGCATCCGGCGGGTTGGGCTGCGGGTCGCCGGGCGGCGTCGGCTCAATGCGCGTCGGCGCGAGCGCATCACGGAGAGCGTCGATGGGGTGTTCGGTCCGGCTCCACTCGACGAGGTAGTTTGCCAGGGCCATGATGCTGGTGGTCGAGCGGCCAGAGTTGGGCAGCTCGCGCGCGGTCACATCTTCTGCGGCCAGGAAGTCGCGCAGGTAGCGCGGGCTGGCGGTGGTGAACGTCTCATAGATGGCTTGGTTCGGGTCACCGACGCGCACCCAGTTGCCGTTCGGGCCGGCGAGCAGGCGCAGGATTTCCTCCTGCAACCGGCTGGAGTCCTGCGCCTCGTCCTCCAGGATGTACGGCCAGCGGAAGCGGAGCCGCTGGAGGTAGTCCCCGTCCAGTTGGAGCGCGCTGAGCGCCAGGCGGATCAGGTCGTCGTAGTCCACCGCGCCGCGATAGTTGAGGCTGCGTTGATAGTCGGCGTAGATGGCGAAGCCCATGTCCAGCAGGGGCACGTCATCCTCGATTTCCGCCAGGATGTCCAGCGCCATGTCGGGCGTAATCTGAAGGTCCTTCGCCATGCCGATGAAGGCCAGCGCAATGTCGGTCACGAGGCGCGGCCAGTGGTCGCGGCGCACCCAGTCGGCCTTCCGCTCGTCGATGGCCGGGTCGAGCCACCGCGTCAGGCTGTCGGGGTTTGCGCTGACCCAGGCCTCGACCGCGTCGCGCAGAATCTGGCTCGCCTCCCGTTCGTCCACGATGGCGAAATCTTCGGCCAGGCCGACCAGCCCGGGCCGCTCGCGCACGATGTCGTATGCCAGCCCGTGCAGCGTGCGCACGCGGTAGCCGACATCGAGCAAGCCGAGTTCTTTGACGAATTGGCCTACTCGCAGCGCGAAGTTGTCAACGGCTGAGTTGACGAGCGTCACGATCAGGATTTCCTGGTCATCGGCCAGGCTCGTTTCCGCGACCAGCCTGGCTGCCAGCGCGGAGAGCACCTGCGTCTTGCCGCTGCCCGGCACCGCGGACACGCCCATCTTGCCGCCGGTATAGGCCAGGACTTCGGCCTGCTTGGGTCGGGGTGTGAACATCATCTACCGGTTTCTCAGCACTTGCTGGATCGCGCGCAGGAGCGCGCCGCGCTGCTCGACGCCCGTCGCGCCCATCTGCGACCGGCCCAGGTGGATCTGCACCCGGCAGCGCCGCGTCAGGCCAATCACAAGGGCAGACAGCGCCTCCTGCCGTGCAGCGTACTCGTCTGCATCCGTCCACTGCGCGGCCGCCTGCCAGCGGCGGCTCAGCACGTAGGGCTGGGTGAGCGGCTGGTACAATCGCTCCCACCAGCCGCTGCTGCCCACGTCGAGCCAGAACTGGTGATCGACCGGCCGGTTGCTCATCAGAAAGGTGTAGGCCGGTGCGACCAGCACCGCGTCCTCCGGCTGGCGCTGCCAACTGCGGATGTACTGCGCCGCGACCACGCCGTCCTGCACGAGCTCGACCCACTCCCGGCCCAGGTCTGCCGGAATGAACTGCTCGACCGCGCTAGTGCTTCCGCTGGCAGCGGGAACCAGGGCCTGCGGCTGGCTCGCGGTGCGCGCGGCCGGACGTCCACCGGCCGGCTCGCCCTCCGCCAGTTGCATCACCTGGCGGAACTTGCGCGCCGACTCGATGACGTTGGCGGTGATTTCGCCCGCGTCGAAGCTGCCGTGGAACGCATAGCCGGGCTGCGACAGCAGCTCACCGAACAATCGCGAGAGGAAGTGGTCCAGCTCCGCGGTGCGCCGTTTGGCCGCCTTGCGATCGCGTGCATCGCGCACCGGGGCGCGGCTGGCCGCGGCCTGGAGCTTTGCGTTCGCACTCAGCCAGGTGCGCAGCCCCTCGTACCGTCCGCCGAGCAGGAAGGTGAGCCGTTCCTGCATCTCCGGCTCGATCTCGTCGAACCCGTTGAGGTCGGCCTCGCCGTCCTGCGCCCGGTACGCGATCTCGGCCAGCAGTTGCGCGCGCACCAGGTCCATGTCGTTGACGGACAGCATCAGCGCGTGCGCCACGTCGTGCCGGGTCGGCTGCGTGCGCCAGTGTGGATGGCAGAGCTGCGCCAGCGTCAGCAGGGCCAGGGTCGCCGGTTCTTCCGCCAGCGCGCGCGACGGGCGGTGCGAGCGCACCGGCACGCCGTAGGCTGCGAGCCGGGTCTCCAGCGAGAAGCGCAGCCCGCCGGTCATAAACGGGCTGAGCACCGCGATCTCGCCCGGCGGCACGCCCTCGTCGTTCACCAGCCCCGCGATGCGCTCCGCAACCCAGTCAAGCATCTGCGGGTGGAAGCGGTGAGGGGCATAGTCGAGCGCGGGGAGGGCGGGCCTCACCCCCCCGCCCCCCTCTCCCGAAACTGCGGTTTCGGGAGAGGGGGGAGATCCCACCGTTCGATCCTTAGCCTCCCCCTCTCCTGACGCTGCGTCAGGAGAGGGGGGCGGGGGGGTGAGGCTCAGCTCCTGCGGCGGGGGCGCAGCCTCCCCTGGCCGCACGCGCAGCACGCGGCGCAGCCGTTCGCTCAGGTCTGCGACATCGGGCGACATGACGAACGACTCGGTGAACGCGATGTGCTCCTCGCACGCGTCCTTCAGCCGGTACGCGCTGGTTGGGTCCGCGGCCAGGAAGCGGCGATACCCGGCGCCCGTATCGTAGATGACCAGGGCGGAGCGGGCTGCGGGCAGCCATTCAAGCAGCGTGTCGTGGCTGACGGGCGTGTCCTCCTCCGTGTTGTCGATGACGAGATGGCGGTAGCGGCCCTGCAGATAGTCGCGGCACTTGGCCAGCGGCCACAGATGGCGTGTGAAGACCTCGATCTGGAGCGAGAAGTCCAGGAGGTTGTGCGCCAGGCAGTATTGCCGGAAGCGGTTGGCGCACTCCTGGGCCTCATCGTAGACGCGCAACTGGCTCGACTCACCCACCCACGCGGCCTTCAGCCGTGCGCCGATTTCGGTGTAGTCATAGCCGACCGATGCCGCCTTCGCCAGGTTATCGAGAATCTGGCTGTAGAGGCGGTTGCGGTTGACTGTGATCGAGTCGAAGTAGCCTTCATCCAGCAGCGGGCGCACGATCCGCGCCATGAAGTACTGCGCGGTTTCGAGTGTCAGGAAGACCGGCGGACGGTCGGGACGGCCGAAGCCTGCCGCGAACGAGACCAGGGGCCAGAATAGCTCGGTCATGCGCTGCGCGAGGCCGCCCATCGTCAACACTGTGACCTCGCCGCCTGCGGGGGTGGAGGGGTGGCGCAGCATCTCCGTGTACGGGCCGGCCAGCGTACGCTGGGGCAGGATCACCAGGATCTGGTCGCCGGGCACGCCGGATTGCAGCAGGTGGCGGACGCGCGCGACGCCCGCGCGCGTCTTGCCCGTCCCTGCCGGTCCCTCCAGGAAGGCGCGGCGATCCGGCGGGAGCGTTGCCACGGCGCTCTGCGCTTCGGTCAATGGTAAGTTATAGGGTGACGCCACGATACACTGCCCCGATTTCTGCTGAGATAAGCCCTATTTTAGCACAAGTGTTTCGAAAAATCAACTTATGCTCGACATAATTCAGGGCGAAATCATGTTGCACTCGTGCCTTCTGCCTGGCAGTTGAAACTGCGGCTACCACTGCAAAACCGACCTGCGTCGGTTAGTTTCCAGTCTGCGAAGGCAGACTTCGCAACGGTAGCCGCAACTTCAGTTGCCGGGTGGGTTCACCTGATGTACTCTGAAACCGTCCTGGACATAATTACGCTCACTGTGCCCCGAACAGCGCCAGGATCCGGGCGGTGTGGCGGATGCCCTTCTCGAACAGGTCAAGCCGGATGTTCTCATCCGGTGCGTGGACGCGACTGCCGGGGTGCCCGAAGCCGACCGTCGCAATGGGCACGTGCAGGTGCTCGATGAAGGCATGGTTTGGGCCCGATCCACCGATCATGGGCACGACCACCATGTCGTGGGCGAAGACCCCGCGTGCCGCCTCGACCGTCAGGTGGATGAAGGGATCGTCCGGGTCCACGCGGCCCGGCGCCTCGCCGCCCATCAGCGTCACCTGCACATCACTGAAGCCCTCCGCGTCCAGGTGGCTGCGCAGCTTTGCCAGCACCTCTTCGGGGGTCTGGTTCGGCACCAGCCGGAAATCGACCTTCGCGCTCGCCTCCGCGGGGAGCACGGTCTTGGTCCCCGGCCCCTGGTAGCCGGCGGTCAGCCCGCAGATGGTGCAGGTCGGCTCGAACACCTCTGCCACCTTCAGCTCAAGCCCGCCTGTCATGCTGCGCAGGAAGCCGGGCAGTTCATAACGCCGGAGGTAGTCCTCCGCGGTGTCCGGCGCGGCAGCCAGCAGCTCCAGGTCGCGCGGGGTCGGCGGCACCACATTGTCGTAGTAGCCGGGAATACGGATGCGCTCGTCCCGCCCCTTGAGGCTGTTGAGCGCCCAGGTCAGCCGCCAGGCCGCATTTGGGAAGATGGACCCGCCCGTGCCGGAGTGGGCATCCTGTGCAGCCGTCTTGACGCGCAGCTCGACGTAGCAGATGCCGCGCATCCCGCAGTACTGGAGCGGCACATCGTTCGCGTCCACGCCGCCGAACTCCCAGATGCAGGCGTCGGAGGCAAGCCGGTCCTTGTGCGCGGCGACGAATTCAGGCAGGTGGATGCTGCCGATCTCCTCCTCGCCCTCGACCAGGAACTTGACGCGGCAGGGCAGGTCGCCCGTCGCCGCGAGCAGTGCATCCAGCGCAGCGATACGGCTGAACAGGTGGCCCTTGTCGTCGCTGACCCCGCGCGCATACAGCGCGCCGTCGCGCACCGTGGGCTGGAAGGCCGGGGAGGTCCACAGCTCCAGCGGCTCCGCGGGCTGGACGTCGTAGTGATTATAGAAGATGAGGGTCTTGTCGCTGCGGCCGCCGCGTTCTGCGTAGACGACCGGATGACCGTCCGTCGGCATGATCTCCGCCTCGAAGCCGCGGCGCCGCAGCATGTCGGCCACGAACGCCGCGCACTCGGCCATGCCTTCGCCCTGCGCGGCCACACTGGGCAGCGCGCACAGGTCCGACAGCTCCGCGATCCAGGCGTCCATGTGTGCGGTGATATGGGCGTCCAGCCGGTTGAACAATTCGTCCATGATATCTACCCCTTGCTGTCAAATGTAGAGCGGATTGTCTCACGCAAAGACGCCAAGAACGCTAAGGATTTTTATCTGCCGTAACGTCCAGTTCTTCGCCGTGTCTTTGCGCCTTTGCGTGAGCCAATCCGGGCCTGTTATGCCGACGCCTGCCGCGCACGCAGCAGGCCTGCCAGCAGCGCGGCGCGCTCGGGCAGGGACGCGACGATGACATGCTCGTGCTGGGCATGGCTCCCATCGCCGTCGACGCCCAGCCCGTCCAGCGTCGGCACGCCCAGCGCGGACGTAAAGTTGCCGTCCGAGCCGCCGCCCGTCCCGGTCTCGTCCACCGACAAGCCGATCTCCAGTGCGATCGCTTGCGCAATGGCGAACAGCGCGACCGTCTGCGGCGTGCGCACCATCGGGGGCCGGTTCATGCCCCCGCGTACCTCGATGGTCGTGCCCGTCAGCCGCGGGGTCAGATGGTGCATGTAGGTGTAGACGCGGTCCGCTTCCGCCGCGTTCATCACCCGCACATCCACGTGGGCCTGGGCCTGCGCGGGCACCACGTTGCTGCGCGTGCCGCCGCTCACGACACCCACGTTGACCGTCGTGCCGACCGCGTAATCCGTCAGCGCCTGGATGCTGATGATCTGGTAGGCCAGTTCCTCGATGGCGTTGACGCCTTCGTCGTGCGCCGCGCCGGCGTGGGCGGCCTTGCCCGTCACGATGACCTCGAAATCGCCCACCCCCTTGCGCCAGGTCTTAAGCGACCCACGCGGGGGGTGCGCCGGTTCGAGCACGTAGACTGCCCGATGCTGCTTCGCTTCCTCTTCGATCAACGGCCGCGAGGTGCGGCTGCCGGTCTCCTCGTCGGAGGTGACGAGCAGGGTGATGCGGCGCTCCGGCATCAGGCCCAGCTCCCGCAGGCTACGGATCGCCCAGACGGCGTTGACGATGCCGCCCTTCATGTCGAACGCGCCCGGTCCGTAGAGGCGGCCGCCTTCTACGCGGACCGGACGTTGCGCGATCGTGCCTGTGTCCCAGACCGTGTCCATGTGCGTCAGCAGGAGCAGGCCGTCGCCTGACGCCTGGCCTGCGCCCCACCGGGCGCGGAGATGGTTGCCCGCGCTCGCCTGTGTCTGAACGTCAACTGCGGCCCCTATCGTGCGGAGTTGCTCGGCCAGCACCGCGCCGAGCCGATCGATGGCCGCCTTGTCGCTGGTGGGCGACTCCAATTCAACAAGCTGTTGCAGATGCGCGACCATCTCATCCTGGTGCTCGCGCAGGTAGGCGAGGATGCGTTGGTTTTCGGTTTCCGCCATTGTGACACTCCCCTCTCTGGATGGCCGCAGTGTACCACGAACGGGCGTGGTTTGGAACACGAAGGGGCGAAGGTGCAGGGCGAAATCATGTTGCACTCGTGCCTTCTGCCTGGCAGTTGAAACTGCGGCTACCACTGCAAAACCGACCTGCGTCGGTTAGTTTCCAGTCTGCGAAGGCAGACTTCGCAACGGTAGCCGCAACTTCAGTTGCCGGGTGGGTTCACCTGATGCACTCTGAAACCGCCCTGGCGAAGGTGACGGAGGACGCGAAGCACGAATAACGCGCAGTTTGACAGGGCGGCCTCTCTGGGCCACAATGCAGCCGTTTACGGCGAAGTCACAACCCGGGACCGCCGCCATCATTCACACGGAGCAACCATGCGTCTGAACTGGCAGCCGCTTACCCTGCAACTGCGCAACCCATTCCGCCTCTCCTACGGTGTCAGCGACACGCGGCGCGTCTTCTGGCTCCGGCTGACCGACGACGCGGGGGTCGAGGGCTGGGGCGAGGCCGCGATCCCGCCCTATTACGGTGTCTCCGACGAGGCGATGACCGCGTATTGGACAGCGGTAGCCGCGCGCGATGATCCCCTGCCGGAACGGTTCGAGGACATTCCCGCGTGGGTCGGAAGTGACGGGCCTGCGCCCGCGCGCTGTGCGCTGGACCTCGCGCTGCACGACCGGCTGGCGAGGCAGATCGGGCTCCCGCTCTGGCAGTTGCTGGGTGTGCCGCAGCCGCCTCCCCTCGCAACCTGCTTCACCATCGCCATTGCCGAACCGGCAGAGATGGGCCGTCTGGCGGTCGAATCCAGCCGCTTCGCCGCGCTCAAGATCAAGCTCGGCTCGGATGATGACTTTGCCCGGCTGGCCGCGGTGCGCGCCGCGCGACCCGATGCGCGGCTCCGGCTGGATGCCAACGCAGGCTGGCAGCGCGACGAGGCGGTGGCCCTGGTCGACCGGCTGGCGCAGTTCGACCTCGAGCTCATCGAGCAGCCCGTCGCGAAGGATGACATTGCGGGACTGGGGTATGTGCAAGCGCGTACGGCCATCCCGGTTGTGGCGGACGAGTCATGCCAGACCCTGGCGGACGTGGAGGCGCTGGCTGCGGCAGGCGTCCGCGCTATCAACCTCAAGCTGATGAAGGCGGGCGGGTTGGGGCCGGGGCTGGCGATGCTGCGCCGTGCGCAGGCACTCGGCTTGCAGGTGATGCTCGGCTGCATGGTCGAGACTTCGCTCGGCGTGACCGCGATGGCGCACCTCGCAGGGCTGGCCGACTGGCTCGATCTGGACGGCCCGCTGCTGATTGCCAACGATCCCTTCGTGGGTTTACACTATGATGAACGGGGCGGCATCCACGTGCCCACTGAACCGGGCACCGGCGTGACGCTGCGGGACCGAACGACAGCATAAGAGGTACACCCATGCGATTCTTCGATGCTCATTGCGATGCGGTCATGCACAGCTACGACGGCCCGTTCGACTTTGTCGACGGCGATATGCGGCCGGAGGGCACGCGCTCCCACGTCGACCTGCCCCGGCTGGAGGCGGGCGGCCACTGCGTCCAGCTCTTTGCGGTCTTTGCTTCACAGCGTTATCACGGCGAGCGTGACGTTCGCCTGCTGGCGCGCAAGGCTATCGCCACCATCCACGGCTGGGCTGCGGCCTCGGCAGGCCGGCTGCACCTGATCCGCACCGCCGCCGACCTGCGCGCTGCGTGCGCGGTCGATGCGCCGACCCTCGGCAGTGCGCCGACCCTCGGTGCCTTGATCGGCATGGAAGGGGCAGACCCGCTGGCGGACGCGGAGGAGCTGCGGGAGTTCAGCGATCTGGGCGTGCGGCTCGTCATTCCGGCGTGGGATGACAACCACTTCTCCGGCACTGTGTTCGGCGGCGGCGGGGGCTTGAGCGACGAGGGGCGCAAGCTGATTCTCCTGGCCGAGGAACTCCGCGTGATGGTGGATGTCTCGCACGCTTCGGACGCGGCCTTCGAGGAGATTGTCGGGCTGACGCGCCGGCCATTCGTGGCCTCCCACTCGAACTGCCGCACCGTGAGCGCCAGCCCGCGCAACCTGACGGACGCGCAGATCCGGACGCTGGCGGACCGCGGCGGGGTCATGGGCCTCAACTTCGCGCCCGACTTCCTGGACGCGGACTACCTGGCCGCGTGGAATGACCTCATGGCCCCCATGAAGGACATGGACCCCGCTGAACAGCAGAAGTACCGGACGGAGGTGGGGCCGCGCGTGGCCGCCATCCCGCTGCCTGGGCTGGATGCCATCGTGCGCCAGGCACGGCACGCGGTGGACATCGGCGGTGAGGCGTGTCTCGGCCTGGGGGGAGACCTGGACGGTATCGGCGCCATACCGACCGGCCTGACCGGGGCGCAGGACTACCCGCGCGTCGCGGAGGCCTTGTCCGCGGGCGGCTTCACCGAACGCCAGGTGGAGCTCATATGCTATGGCAACATGCTGCGCGTGTTCGGGGAGATACTGCCGGAATGAACCGCGAAGACGCGAAGAGCGCAAAGACAATATGAGATAAAGAAAGTCTTCGCGTCCTTTGCGTCTTCGCGGTTCAATTTGGCGCGGTTCAAAAGCGAGGTAACAATCATGTTGGATGACATCAGGCGGGCGCTGGTCGATCTGAGCCGCCCATTCAGTGATACACGGACACATTATTGCCAGGTCGAGGCCGCGGCGCTTGACGATGGACGCTGCGCACTGGCCGGTGCAGTGCTGGACGACACAACCCTGGTCGCACTGCTGGCCGGGCTGACTGCGCGCTTTTCTACCGTCCACTTCGAGCCGGCAGGCGTACGGGTGCTGCGGGCTGCGCAGCCGCAGGCTGCCGCAGTCGGCACGAACCTGACCGGATTGTACGCCAAACCCTCATTTCTCGCGGAGCAGGTCAGCCAGTTGCTCAACGGCTGGCTGCTCGAAATCCTGATGACCGAGGGCCGGTGGGCGTTCGTGCGCCAGTCGGATGGCTATCTGGGCTGGGCCTATGCGCCGTATCTTGTGCCCGCGCACGGCTGTGCATTCAGCCATCTCGTCAGCGCACCCGTCAGCCTGCTGCACGCCGAACCGCACGGCTCCGCGCCTCTGGTCAGCCGCATCATGGGCGGCACCGCGGTCGCGGTGGATGCCATCGACGCCGCGTGGGTTCACGTGGTGCTCGCGGGTGATGATGCCGGGTGGATCCCCGCGGCGGATGTGCGCGCGTTCAGCACGCTGCCGCACGACACGGACACGCGGCGGCGGCAGTTGCTGGCCGACGCCGTGCGCTTTATCGGCGTGCCCTACCTGTGGGGCGGGTGCTCCGCGCTGGGCATCGACTGCTCCGGCTTCTTGCAGCTCTTGCACCGGCTGGCCGGGGTGACGCTGCCGCGCGACGCCGACATGCAGTTCGATGCGGGCCGGCCCGTTGCGGAGTCGTTCGAGCCGGGCGACCTGCTCTTCTTCGGTGAGTTGGGCGAGAAGCGCAGCATCACGCACGTCGCGCTGAGCCTGGGCGGCTGGCACATCATCCACTCGTCGCGCTCACGCAACGGGGTGCGCCAGGACAATGTGCAGGCTGTCGAGCATCTGCGGGAGACTTTTGTCGGAGCCAGGCGCTTCATATGACCGACCACCTGATGGAAAGCCCGCCCGCAGCGCGTACGCTCATCGACGGCCGCTGGCGCGACTACTTCTCAGGCTGTAGCTACCTGGGGTTGCCCGGCCATCCCGGGCTGGTTGCCGCGGCGGTGGAGGCCCTGCAGCGCTACGGACTGACCACCTCGACGTCGCGCGGCGGCTACGGCGAGCATCCGGTTTACCGTGCTGTCGAGGCTGCGGCTGCGCGTTTCTTCGGCACTGAGGCTGCCACCTACTACGTCTCAGCGTATCTGGGGAGCGTTGCGCTGCTGCAGGCGCTGATGGGCGAGTACGAGCGCATCTTTGTCGATGAGGCGGCTCATTTCAGCGTGCGTGATGCGATCGCCACAGCGCGTGTGCCATCACACTTGTTCCGTCATCTCGATCCGGCTGACCTGGCGGTGCAACTCCGAACACACCTGGCCCCGCGCGAGCGGCCACTGGTCCTGACTGATGGCATCTTCCCCATCTCCGGCGAGATCGCGCCTGCGGCGGACTACGTGCGGGTGCTGACCGCGTATGAAGGCGCGCTGCTATGCCTGGATGATGCACACGCCACCGGCGTCATCGGGACGCAGGGGCGCGGGACGGTCGAATACACGCAGGCAACAGCGGCTTCGGCTGGCGTGCGGGTCTTCACCGCGCATACGTTCAGCAAGGCACTGGGGGGCCACGGCGGCCTGGTTGCAGGTGATGCGGCCTTCATCGCGCAGGTCGGGCGGAGCGCTGTTGCGCTCAGCGCGAGCAGTCCCCCGCCGATTCCCGCGGCGGCGGCGTCGGCCTGGGCGCTGGATTTCGTCGCTGCGCACCCGGAGCGCCGCACCGCGCTATGGGCGAACGTGGCCCGGGCGCGCGCCGGTTTCCGTGCCTTGGGCTGGACGCTGGAAGAGAGCCCCTCGCCGATCATCTGCCTGCGGGCGCGGCCCGGCCTGGACCTGGCGCGCATGCAGGCGGAGTTGTTCGAGCGAGATATCTGCGTCGCCCATGTCACGCGCTATTCCAGCACACCCGCGGGCGGTGCGCTGCGCGTCGCCATCTTTGCGACGCACAGCGCCGAGCAGATCGACCGGCTGCTGGCTGAGGTCGCGGTGCTGGCGTAGACGCAGTCTTGCGCCACACCGGCGGTGCGCACTCACAAAACAAATGGGGCCTGTGTGCAACACAGGCCCCATCTGCTTATCGATCCGTTGCGGCGCTACGCGACCGGATCCGGCTTGGCGAGCGTGTCCACCAGATTGCGCCAGTTCATAAAGCTCTGTTCCTTGGGCCGGCCGCAGATCCAGTCCATCTCGGTCATCGCTTCTTTGTAGGGCGTGATGGCTACGCCGCGACGCTCGATGCCGATGACGTTGATATCGGTGTTGCCGGATTCGATGTCCTGCATGATTTGCCGCGCGGCATGGGCCCCCAACCGGCTGCCTTGCACCCGGTCGAACGCGGTCGGCGCACCCCCGCGTTGGAGATGCCCCAGGATAGTCTGGCGCACTTCGAACTGGCCGTCCGATTCCGCCTCCATGATGCGACGCACGAATTCCGTGTCATAATGGGGCGACGCGCCCTCCGAGATGATCACGATGCCGAGTTTCTTGCCCTGGGCAAAGCCCTGGCGCAGGGTCTCGATGTCGTGCCGCAGCGAGTCCAGCGTGATGCCGTCCTCGTTGAGCAGCTCCATCTCGGCCCCGGTCGCCAGCCCCGCGGCCAGTGCCAGATATCCGCACTGCCGGCCCATCACCTCTACGATGAAGGCGCGATGTGCGGCGCCCGCGGTGTACTTGATCTTGTCGATGGCGTCGACGATGTTGTTGAGCGCGGTGTCCGCGCCGATGGTGATTTCGGTGCCGGGCAGATTGTTGTCGATGGTCGCGGGCACGAGGATCATGGGGATGCGCAGCGCGCGGTACTGCTCGCGCGCGGCCATGATCTTCTGGGCCTGCAGGTAGGTGCTCAGGCCGCCGACCGCGATCATGCCGCGGATGTCCCACGCCTTGATTTGCTCGGCCATCTGCGCGATCTCTTCTTCGGTGAGCTCATGGCGCACTGCGCCCAACTCGCTCCCGCCCCGGTTGATCCAGCCGTGAACCGTCATCCAGTTCAGATCCCAGATGTCGCCGCGCGCCAGGCCGCCGAATCCGTAGCGCGCGCCGACGACATCCTGGCCGACGTTGCGCGCCATGCGCAAGGCGGTGCGCAGGATGGCGTTCATGCCCGGGGCATCCGGCCCGCCCGTGAGCAGCAGGATGCGGCCCTTGCCCGCCAGGGCTTGCTTGGGTTCGGCGCGGGCCAGCGTCTTGAACATTTCGAACGAATCGAGAAAGCTGCGGCCGCGCAGCTCCAGCGCCGCCTGGAAATGGCCCTGATCCATCTCGACGTTGATGGCCTGGCTCTTGGCAACCATCTCTGTCAGTGGGGTGGCGGCCGGCTGGTTGTGGACCAACCCGACCATGACCGGCGTGGGATCCGGTCCTGCCAGGTACTCGACCGCGGCCTGGCCGAGCCGCGACGCCAGGATACGGTCGAACGCGCTGGGCGAGCCGCCGCGCTGCACGTGGCCCAGGACGGTCACGCGTGCATCTACGCCGGCGCGCGTCTTGACGATCTCGGTGATGGTTTCGGCCTTGATAGGCAGGCCATCGGAGTGGCGTGCACCCTCGGCCAGGAGGATGACATCCTGGCGTCGGCCTGCGGCGCGCCCGCGGCCCAGCGCCTCGATCATCTTATAGTGCCAGCGCGCGTCCATCTCCTCTTCGGGGATGAGGACCCAGTCAGAGCCGCTCGCGACCGCGCCCATGAGCGCAAGGTAGCCGCTGCGCCGGCCCATCACCTCGACCACGAACGCACGCTGGTGCGCGCCGGCCGTGGATTTGAGCTTATCGACCGCCTCGACGACGGTGTTCAGGGCTGTGTCTGCACCGATCGCCATGTCTGTGCCATACTGGTCGTTGTCGATGGAACCGGGAAGCCCCACGATGCGCAATGGCGTGGGGTTTGCGGCCTTCTCCGGCGGAATGACGCCTGCCGCGGCCAGGGCCTGAAGATGCTCCTCCCATTCCTGGTAGAGCAGCAACCCGCCCGTGAGTGATCCATCGCCCCCGATGACGGCCATGGCTTCAATGCCTGCGTTGACCAGATTGCCCGCAGCCTTGCGACGGCCCTCCTTGCTGCGGAACACCTCCGAGCGGGCTGTACCCAGGATGGTACCGCCCAATTGCAGGATGCCGCCGACGTCGCGCCAGGTGAGTGGCTGGAACTGCTCGCCGCCATCCACGACGCCTTGCCAGCCTTCGTGAATGCCGATGACCTCCATCCCCTTATCGATGGCGCAGCGCGTAATGGCCCGAATGGCCGCATTCATGCCCGGCGCATCGCCGCCGCTCGTGATGATCCCGATTCGCATGGCAACCTCCCCTGAACAACGGGCGCGTTTTGCTTATCCCACGTTTACACGGTGATTCTAAGACTGTGCGTGATTCCTGTCAATGCAGAGAAGTCCTTTCCATGCGGAGTCCCTGGGGATAAGACCGAATGTAGATGGCGCTTGTCACAAATCCGACCAACGCGCCACCGACTATGGCAATGGCCATGTATTCCATGATGCCACCCAGGATATCGCTCCGAAAGATGTTGCCCCAGTTCTGCCAGAAGTATGGGGATCCGTAGCTGGCGAAGCTCAACTCCTCCCGCCCCGGCACCCCCACGGCAAGCTGTGCCGCATTGGTGAGGTAGTAAGTCAGGATGCCCGTGCACCATACGGCAAGTCCGGCGACCGCGGACCGCAGTTTCGACCTCGAAACCCTGGTTTCGTGCAGGACGACCGGAATCACGACGACGAGCCAGATGCCGAGATTCAACAGCAGAAACATCACGATGAATCGGGCAGCCTGTCCGGTTGGGCTGTCGCCGAAGACTTGTCTGGCAGGGAACTTGCCGAGGACGTGCAGGTAGAAGAAGTCGAAAACGCCGAACAGAGCTCCAACCATCAGGTAGTTAAGCCAGCGGTGCCTCATCCAGGACCTCCTTTGGTGGCTGATCTTGTTTTGCACTACGCCCAGCTACGGCCGCAGGTTGCGGGCGCCTGCGGGAGGATGTCCATGAGGTGAGGAAGTGTGAGCAGCCTGAACTGCAAGCGGCGCTATGCCTGGGGCTCCTGGATGGCCGGTTTTCGCTGCAGGTAGCCGCGCAACACGCCGTACTCCGGCCCGCTGAACGCACGCAACAGGATGAGCACTGCGATATAGACGCCAAGTCCGGCCGGCAGGCCAGCCACGAGCGGCACGCCGAGCCGGTCCAACCCCCACACGACGAGCACGTTCAGCGCAGTCGCTGCGATGGGACGGTAGAGCAGGTTCAGCCAGGGCAGGGGGGCGACATAACGATGCACTGCCCAGGCGAAGGGGATGAAGAGCGACAGCTCCGCGGGGATCTGCAGGGCCGCGGCCGCGACATAGCCGAAGCGCGGCACCAGGAGCAGGTTGGCCGTGGCGGTGAAGCCTACGCCGATCAGGAAGGCCTTCGTAAGATAGCGCTGCTGGTTGACGGCAATCAGCACGTACTGGGTGACTGAGTTGATGAAGCCGATGGGGATGGACCAGATCATGATGCGCAGCGCGATGGCGGCGTCGGGCAGGTAGGCCGCGCCACCGAGAATCTGGATGAGCGGTGTGGCGGCAAACGTGAACAGCACGGCCAGTGGGAGGCTGACGATGAACAACAACTGGAGCGCCAGCCGGTACGCGCGTACCAGCGTGTCCGCGCCCGCGTGTGCATAGCGACTCATCAGCGGGAAGATCGCCAACGTGAAATAGCTGGGGATGACGTTGAGCCCGTCGAGATACTTCACGCCCGCGGAGAAGATGCCCACTGCGGCCAGGCCGGTCGCCGGCGCGCCGCGCAACACGAGCTGGCTGATGCGCCAAAAGACCGTCGCAAGCAGATGGTTGATCATCAGCGGGCCGGATTGGGCCAGCATGTGCCGCTGGCTCTGCCAGCTCAGCCCCAGGCGAGACCGGCCAGAGCCTGTCTCGTGCTGTGGCCGGTCTCCGACCGTGCCACTCTCTGGCGGCAGCACTTTGCTGCGCAGCAGCGCGCCCAGCCAGATGACCTGCACGACGTTCATCACGAGCGACACCCAGGCCAGGCCGACGAAGCCCATGTCGAGCGGCGGCAGGATCACGAGTGCGCCGAGCGCCACCTTGCCGACCGCGGTGGCGGTCGACGTGGCCGCGGGATACTCCATTTTCTCGAACGCGTTGAACACCGCACTGATGGCGTCCGCAATGTTGGCGAAGAACAATGCCCCGGCGAAGACGGCAATTGCCTGGATTTCCGCGGTCGTGAGCTGGTTCAGCACCACCCGGTAGAACAGCGCGACGAGCGCCATCAGCGGCAGGCTGGCGAGCCACAGCCCGCTGCGCAGCGCAATGACGTTGTAGAGGTAGCTGCGTGCCCGGCTCTTGTCCAGCGCGACATCGCGCGTGACCAGCGTGCCCAGGCCGAAGCGGGTCAGGATTTCGAACAGCCCGTAGAAGGTGATGGCGAAGACGTAGCCGCCCTCACCGACCGGGCTGAGCACCCGCAGCCGCAGCATGGCAAAGGCGAAGTCGATGGCCCGGCTCAACAGCGACATCGCCATCTGGACCGCGCTGTTCTTCGCGACCGTGCCGACCTCGCTGCCCTCGCCCTTGTAGAAGCGGCCCCAGGCCCACCAACCCGCCAGCATGAGCAGAGTGATGCCGGCCAGGAAGGTGGTGTAGAGCCCGAGCAGCACGCTGCGGGGGGAGTAGACGAAGCGCACGGTCCACTGCCCGGCCTCCGGCAGATAGACTGCCCGGAACGCGCCGTCCGCGCGGTAGAGCGCCATCTGCTGCTCGACCGGATTACCCGCCGCGTCCACGCCTTCGCCCTCGACCCCGAACGGCCGGAGGTACGCTTTCCAGCCTTCAAAATAGCTGTCCGTGAAGACCAGCCACCCACGGTCGCTGATGTTCACGTCTACAAAGACTTCGCGGCCCCCCCGCTGGCTGATGCGCGCCTCGCGCACCTCGGGCGACGAGGCCGCGGGCAGCGTCGCGAGCGCCAACTCACCCGCAGTCGCCGGCTCGATGACAACCGTCTGGCCGGGGTCGACCGTTTCCAGCCGGTCCAGCGCCGCAGCAGGATCCGCGGCCGCGACCGCCTCCGGCACGATGAACACGCGCGGCAGCGCGTCCCCGTTCTCGTAGACGGCCACCTCGCCGTCATAGACCTGCCGGTAGCCCGCATTCGGGATCGCGCTCGATGTCACCACATAGCGGACGCCGAGCAGGTCGAGCAGGCGGCTGTCGAGTGCGGGATAGTTCGCCTGGCCGTCAACCTGGGTGTAGATGGGGCCGATGCGGTTGTAGAGCAGGTCATACTGCGGCTGGATGCGCTCCATGTACTGCGCATATTGCCGCAGGATAATGGAGTCGTAGCCCCGGATATCCTCCAGCCCGTAGGCCATCACGGAGTTGGCCCACAGCGTCTTGTCATCGGGCGCATTAAAGCTGGTCAGCCGCCAGGGCTGCGCGGGGTCCTGCTGTGCCTGCAGCCACTCGATGACGGGCGGCGTGAAGCTGAGCAGCCTGGGGTCGGTGGCAGGGTTGAAGCTGTGCCCTACGAGCCAGAGGTCGAGGATGAGCAGGAGAGGCAGCGCGGCCCACCGTAGCTCATGCTTCAAAGCATCCTTCGGCTGCCTGGCGGAGACTGCTCCGCCACTCCGCTCAGGATGCTCCGTGTTGATGGCGTCCCCGGCATCCTGAGCGGGCGTGCGTCGCGCAGCGCCGCCCGGAGTCGAAGGTCGTGCCCACCACAGCGCCAGTCCGGCCAACAATGCCATCGCGCCGAAGCGGGCCAGCCCCAGCGCCCAATAGCTCCACGCCATCACACCGTCGGCAAAGCCGCGCGCCTGGATCCGGTCGGCCCAGAAGCCCCACATCATCAGCCGGTCGGCCAGCGCGACAAACGGGCCGGGCACGACCACGCTTGCCAGCACGACGAGCAACGCCCCGATCCCCGCCGCAATGGCGAATCCCGCGAGCAGAGTGATGAACACCCGCAGCGGATTGGGGGTGGCCGACCCGCGAGACCTTTCACCAGCTTCCGTGCGCAGTGTAGCTGCGCCCATCCAGCTTCCAGCCATTATCGCGTGCAGCCCGAACCCCGCCAGCGCGGCCATGCTGAGTGTGTACGGGAACACCCATCGGAACGCGGAGTGCAACTGGCTGTAGCCGGGCAAGCCGTAATACAGGATGGCGTAGAGCGGCGTGCCGAAGGCGAAGAGCAGAGAGAGGACTGCAAGCAGGGCAAAGAGCAGCACGGAGGACGGACGGACGAAGGAAGATTGAAGAAGGAGGATGGAAGATGAACGCGTATCACCGTCTGCCGGGGCCCCCGCCTTTCCTGCTTGCTTCTTGCTTCTTCCTTGTACGGCTGCAGCCACCACCGCGACCGCTGCCAGCAGCCAGGTGACGATGCCCAGATAGTTGCCGCCTTCGACGTAGTTCTTGACGCCCCAGTCGATGGTGCTCAGCGGCTCGCCGAGAGCGTTCTGCGTGACGGGCGCCCATGTGCGCTGCCAGATGTCGAACCAGGTGTGGTGGGTCGGGTTGCCGAAGAAGTCGGGCAGGAAGAAGGTCAAGACCTGCTGGCTGGGCCAGGCCCAATCGCGCACCTGTTGGAGGCTGGCCGAGCCTTCGCGAAAGGACTGCGAGACAAGCTCGTAGAGCGGGAGCAGTTGCACGCCGCTCAATGCCAGGCCGAACGCAACCATTACCAGCAGCCAGAGGGCCAGCCGCAGCGAGGGTAGGGGTGTACGTACCCGCCGCCACAACACGATCAGACGCCACAACGCATAGTATGCGCTGACCATCAGCGTGTAGTAGGTGATTTCGACGTGCCCGGCGAGGCTGGCGAGTGCGAGGAAGAGGCTGCCCGCCACGATGTAGGGGACGGGCGAGAAGGATGCTGGACCCTTCTCCTCTTGCTTGCGGACGACGATCTCGATCATCGCCAGGATCAACGGCAGCCAGGCCGCCGCGGCAATGACCATCGTGAAGTTGACGCTGACGATGAAGAAGCCAGAGAACGCGTAGGCGACCGCGCTGACCACCGCGGGCAGCGGGCGCAGCCGCAACACCCGCATGAAGATGTACATGGCCGCGGCCGCGATGCCGAGCTGGAGCCAGGTGAAGACGCCGTAGGCCCGCCACAGCGGCAGGATGTAGAACAGGATGCTTAGCGGGTACATGGCGGAGTGCTGGCCCGCGGCCAGGAACGGCGCGCCGGCAAAGAGCCGGGGGCTCCACAGCAGGCCGCCGATGTCGCCCGTGCGGAGCGACTCCAGGATGTACGACTTCCACTGGTAGTTTTCGAGGATCAGGTCGCTGATGAGCGGATTGTGCGGGACGCCCGCGCCGAGCTGCGTTGCGTAAGGCTCCCACGGCGGGAACTGGTACAGGTTGTCTGCCGGCAGGAGGGTGGCATTGCCGAAGACCTGCGGTGCGAACCATAGGAGCGGCAGCAGCAGCAGGGCCAGCACAACAAGAGCGTCGGTACGCCGGGTGGTCATGGGCGGTCGGGTCACTTTGACTCGTGGCTGCTCGCGGGCAGGTTGCTGCGGGTGGCGCGGCGGTGCCGCCACCAGATGCGGAGGACATCCACCGCCCCTTGCAGCTTGACGGGCACGCTCATCTTCGATTTGCCGATGCGGCGGTCTTCGAAGTAGATGGGGATCTCGATGACCTTGAAACCGAGGCGTTCGGTCAGGTAGGTCATCTCGACCTGAAAGGCGTAGCCGTTGGACTGCACGCGGTCCAGGCCGATGCCGAGCAGCGTCGCGCGGCGCCAGCACTTGAAGCCAGCCGTGATATCGCGCGTTTGGATGTGCAAGATGCGGCGGGCCCACACCTCGTTGGCCCACCAGCTCAGGAAGCGGCGCCACCAACTCCAGCGTTCGTCTAGTTGCCCGCCGGGCACGTAGCGCGAGCCTATCACCACGTCGCATTTTGCCAGCAGGGCCAGCATCTCAGGGATCTTGTCAGGCGGGTGGGAGAAGTCGGCGTCCATCTGGACGATGGCGTCCGCCGACATGGCGAGCGCAGCCTCGAACCCGGCCAGGTAAGCCCGGCCCAGCCCCTGCTTGCCCGGTCGATGGCAGACGCGAATCTCGCCAGGGAACCGGCAGGCCAGTTCGTCGGCGAGGCGGCCCGTGCCATCAGGGGAGTTGTCATCCACAATCAGCAGATGCAGTTCCGGCACGGCCAGCGCGCGCAACTCGGCGACCAGGCTGGGCAGGTTGGCGGCTTCGTTGTAAGTTGGAATTACGACAACGGTCCGGGAGATGGCCGCTACGTCATTCGGTATCAGGGAAGGCACAAAAGCGATTCTATCACGCGGGCCAGCAAAGTGCAACCCTATTGCCTTTTGTTTTGCCATGCGCTATAATCTGAAGCTGCGGGGTGTCGGAAGCGGAGGAGGTGGCGAATGGGGCGCAGTCCAAACTCCAAACCGGTCCAGATTTTGTACATCGGTCGGGCGGACCCGAACCATGACAAGGTCTGGCAGGGGTTGCAACAGGAGGGCGTGGCCGTCGCCTTCGCTCGTACACAAATCGCAGGCCTGCAGATAGCCCGCGAACTCCACCCCAACCTCGTGATTATCAGTACGGCTAACAGCCACTTCTCCGGCGACCGCCTCTGCCGCACGCTCGCTCGCCGCCTGCCTCAGGCGCGCCTCCTTGCCATCCTGGATCGCGGGGAGGGCCACCATCTTGAGGTGCAGGAGCGCCTGGTCCATCCCTTTACTGCCCGCAAGCTGCGCGATACCATCCGCAGGCTGCTCGAGGCCGCCACGCCCCACCTCTTGCGGGCCGGCGACGTAGAGCTGGATTTGACCACACGCATTGTTGTCAGTCCCCAGGGCAAAACCCATCTCACGCCCAAACAGTGCCGTCTGCTCGCGATTTTTATGGAGCATCCCAACCAGGTCATCTCGCGCGAGGACCTGATGAAGGAGATCTGGGAGACGCATTACCTGGGCGACACGCGCACCCTGGATGTCCATATCCGGTGGCTGCGCGAGAAGATCGAGGTGAATCCAACGCGGCCTCGGGTGCTCGTCACGCAGCGCGGGGTGGGCTATAAGCTCATCGTGGCAGCGCTTGTGGAACCGACCCTGGCCCCTGTGGACGATGACCTGGCGGAGGCGCTGGCATTGGAGGTCGAGGAAGTGTAGCCTGCCTCACCCCCGACCCCGTCTCCTGGACCCAAGCTGCCCGGTTCAGGAGAGGGGGGTGGGGCCAATTCGTTTAAACCAAAATCGGCGCTGACGCGCCGACTGGTGGTTCCGTAATATGGCAGTCATCCCGCCGGGAAGTGAACCCTGCGGTACGGCCGAATGATTACGCCGATAGCGTTTCTTGCGCGCGATGCAGGGCCTTCATCAGCCGCGACTTGCGCCGCGCGGCCGCGTTCTTGTGGATAATGCCCTTTTCCGCCGCCTTGTCGAGCGCGCGGATGGCGTTCTGCAGAGCCTCATCGGCGCCCGCCAGCTTACCGGACGCGATGACCGATCGCGCCTTTTTCACAAAAGTGCGCGTCGACGTGCGAACGCGGCCGCGATAGGCCGCCTTGCGCGCGTCCCGGCGCAGCGCCTTCAAAGCAGATGGATTCTTCTTCAGATTTGGCACCGATAGCCTCCAGGAATATAACGTACAGTCTTTATTTATACCGCAGGCGGACGATTTTGTCCAGTTTGAGGGTATGTCTTGTTTGCTACAGGCGTGTTATCCGTTGCCTGCATATTATTGTCCGCCATGCGTGCCACGTCGGCCATAGCTTCCTCGACATACGGATAGGCCAGCCACACTGTCGCTGAACCGAAGATGCCGCCGGTCAGCAGGCGCAGGAACCAGTCGCTCTCGCGCAGGCCGAGCAGTTGGGTGCCGCCGTCGATCAGAATCGGCAGCAGCAGCACGCCGTACAGCCACAGCGGCAGCTTGGGCAACTTTCCGTCGCGGCCCTTGAGCCGCCCCCGTAGCGCGCCGAACAGCAGCCCACCGATCAGGATGGTCCCGTAGATGGCGATGTCACGCTGGCAGAGCGCCACTTTGAACCCTGTCTCGACGGTTCCCTGCCAGCGTAGAGCCTGGCGCTGCAAGACGTTGAGTCCCTCCGGCAGCGCGCCGACTGCCTCCAAATCATGGACATCGTAGACGAACTCGCGGCCAAACAGGAAGAACGACCGCTCCGGCAATTGGTGACAGGTCGGCGCGTAGGCCGCATAAATCAGATTGGCCGGGCCGGTCGCGCCTGCCTCTTTGAGCACGGGCGCCAGGAAGGGCAGGCCGACGAACAGGGCCACCAGCACGTTGAACACGGCCAGCCAGTGGCGCGCGAGCCAGGCGGCCAACCGGTCGATTGCGCTCGCGAACCTGCCTGCAGGTGCAGGCTGGGCAGGGGTGTTCTGCGTCATCTCAGACTGCGAGCTTCCCATCCGAGGCGGACCCGGCAGCCGGTTCGCCAGGAGCAACAGCCGGCGCAGCTACGCCGGTCGCGACCGCCGCGCCGCTCAGGTAGCCGATGTAGGCTGGAATCAGCGGCAGGACACACGGCGACAGGAACGAGAGCAGGCCGCCCAGGAACGCAATAGGCAGGCTGACCGCGGATGATACGCCGCCCAACTCGACGCTGGCAAGCCCCGTGCCGAACCGTGCGACAAAGAAGTTGGCAATCAGCGACAGACGGTCGTTGAACAGGAGGATGCCGACCACAATCAGAAAGAGGCCGGTGATCTTGGAGACGAGGCCCAGCCGCCGGTTCAGCCGGCGCAGCACGCCCGTCATGCTGCTGAATGCAAGCCCTGTCAAGAGGAACGGGATGCCCAGCCCGGCGGAGTAGACCAGCAGCAGCAGCGCGCCCTGCCCGACGGTCTGCGTGTCGCTTGCCAGGAAGTAGATCGCAGCCAGCACCGGCCCGACGCAGGGAATCCAGCCCGCGGAGAAGAAGACCCCCATCAGCGCGGAGGAGAGATACCCCCAGCGGCGATCTACGTGCGCCTGCACGCGGCCCTCAGTGTACATTAGCCGGCCCAGGCCATCTACAGCCCAGATGTAGGCACGGCCCAGCGGGTTGTTCTCGCCGCCCGCCGCGCGGATGCGGTCCGCCAGCCAGCCGAGCACGCCCGCCACCTGCAGGCCGAAGAGGATCAGCACCGCGCCGCCGATCTTCACGAACGTGGGCAAGTAAGCGTTGATCGCATAGCCGAAGAACGCGACCGATGCGCCGAGCGTGACGAAGACCAGGCTGAACCCGATGACGAACGCCAGCGCGTGCGAGAATGTCACCCAACGGCTTGAAACCGTCATACGAGTCTCCTACTTTGCCATGCCATTACCGTTGTTCCTCGCGCTCCCGCGCCAGCTCGCGCAGGGCCGCGATTTCCTGCTGGATGCTCCGCTGGCGCTGCATCATGCTGAAGATGAAGACGAACGCTGCCAGCCAGATGATCAGATATGCTGCTACCATAAAAGCCATGGTCTCAACTCCCTCGCTAGTATCCCAACTGCTCCTTGAGCAGTTCCACCTCTTCCTTCGTCTGTTCCAGCCGGTAACGGTGAATCAGCAGGACCACGTAGAGCAGGGTGAACGCGGCCAGGCTGATGAAGAACGCGGTTAGCATGCCGGACGACAGGCCAAACCCCTCATTCGGGTCAATCAACACGGGGTGAATCGTGCGCCACCAGCGAATCGACATGAACGTGATCGGCACGCTGAGAAAGGCGAAGATGGCATAGACCGACGAAAAGCGCGCCCGCCGTGCTGGGTCCTCCATGGCGCTGCGCAGCATGAAGTAGGCGACGAACAGCAGGAACATGATCGTGTAGGTCGTCAGCCGCGGGTCCCAGGTCCACCAGACGTTCCACGCGGGCTTGGCCCAGATCGAGCCGCTGGCGGTTGCGGCCAACGTGAACACCAGCCCCAGCTCGGCGGACGAGACGGCCAGGCTGTCCCAGTTGCGTTTGTTCGAGGCCAGGTAGCCGATGCTGGCGACCATGGTCACGCCGAACGCCAGCATGCTCAACCAGGCGGCGGGCACATGAAAGTAGATGATGCGCTGCGCGGCTGTTTCGTTAGGCGTCAGCCCCACCGCGTTTGGCGCCAGCCACAGGGCAAACAGAGCGGCGGTCAGGACGGCCAGCCCGCCCAGGGCCGTAAGTATAACCAGCCAGCGACTGGATCGCTCCATATCTCAAGCCTCCGGGGAATATACGTTGATTCTACTCTTCAACTACGAAGCCGAAAGTAAGGTACGCCACAACCGTGAAGCCAATGTCGTAGAGGGCGACCAGTTGCAGCCAGTTCCCCAGCTCGCTCAATGCCATTCCGTCCACCAGACCGCCGGTCATCTTGACGCCCGCGACCAGCACGGGCAGCAGCACAGGGAACAGCAGCACCGGCAGCAGCACCTCGCGCGCCCGCGTGTTCACGGCCATCGCAGAAAAGACCGTGCCGACCGCAGCAAAGCCATAGGTGCCCAGGAACAACACGAGCAGGTGTGGGCCGGTGATGAGCGACAGGTTGAAAAAGATCATCACCAGGGGCAGCAGCACGATCTCCACCACCAGGATGAAGATCAGGTTCGCCAGCATCTTGCCGAAGTAGATGGCCGCCCGGTCCACCGGCGCCAGCAACAGGCCGGCGAGGCTGCCCTTGTCCTGTTCGATGACGAACGCCCGGTTCAGCCCCAGCGTGCCCGCGAAGCTGATGGCGACCCAGATGATGCCGGGCACCACCATCTTCATCGACGGCACGCGCAGGTCATAGGCAAAGTTGAAGACGATGACGGCCAGCAGCGCAAAGACAAATACGCTGCTGAGGATGTCCTTCGTGCGCAGTTCCGCCCGGATGTCCTTCCAGATGATCGCGCCGGCAGCTTTCCAGAAGTTCATGTCAAGCTGACTCCTGATAGCCCGCCATTGGCAGCGTTGCGACCACCGACATACTGATCATAGAGGCGGCGGAAGGCTGGCGCGTCGAGGTCATGCGCTGCGGTCTCGAACACTACGCGGCCGTTTGCCAGGATGACCGCCCGGTCGGCAATGGACAGCCCGCGCTCCAGGCTGTGCGTGACCGTCACGATCGTGCGGGCGCGCTCGACGCCGGGCTGTACGGAACCGGCCCCGTCAGCCCCGCGGCCGCTCAGCTCGCTCAGCAAACCGTGGAGCATCTCCGCCGCCTGCGGGTCCAGCCCGGTGTCCGGCTCGTCCAGCAGCAGCACTTCCGGGTCGTGCAGCAGCGCCCGCGCAATTGCCAGCCGCTGCACCATGCCGCGCGAGAAGGTGCGCACCAGGTCCCCGCGCCGCGCATACAGCCCGACCCGTTCGAGCAGGGCCTTGATACGCGGCTCCGGCCTCTTCAGGTTGTACAGACCGGCAAAGAAGCGGAGGTTCTCCTCCGCGGTCAGGCTGTCGTAGAGCAGCGGCGCGTGGGACACGACGCCCAGATAGCGCCGGATGCCGTCGGCATGTTGCGCCAGGTCCAGCCCGCCGATGCGGACCGTCCCGCTGGAGGGCCGGCTCAGGCTCGATAATATCCGTACGAGCGTGCTCTTGCCCGCGCCGTTTGGCCCGAACAGGACGAGCGATTCGCCCGGCATGACGCGCAAATTGACCCCGCGCAGCGCATACTTGCTGCCGAAGGCCTTCGTGAGATTGCGGACCTCGATCATGGCGACACCGGCTGCGCCGCTATCGCTGGCGATTTCGGCTGCGCCGCTATCGCTGGGAACGACGCCTACGGCATCGTTCAGCTTCCTGCCGTCGCTCATGCGCCGCCTTCGCGGCGCAGCAGGTCGCTCAGTTGCGCCTTGAGCCGCAGCCGTTGGTCCCGGTACGCGGTCTCATTCAGTTCACCTGCCTCGTAGGCCAGGTCCAGCCGAGCCAGCGCATCGACCAGGTCAGCCTGCGTCGCGTCGGCGGCCGCTACCGCAGCACCCGTGCCGGCTGACCGCCCGCGCACGATGGGCAGCAGGATCAACGCGAGCGCGCCCCCCGCGGCCAGCCCAATCAGCGCAGCGAGCAGCCAGGAGTTCAGCCCGCCGCTGCCGGTCGTGCCCGCGGCCGCGACGCCGCCGGCCGTCGGCAGATTCGTCATGCGAATGAGAACCTGCTGGCCCGCGGCGAGATTCTGCCCCAACAGGTTGTGATAGCCGCCGTTCTCGGTCGCACGCACGCCCTGGTTCGCAAGTTGGGGACTGCTCACCTGTTGGCCCACGTCGCTGATGAGGGCATTGACGTTCGTCGCAGGATACGCCAGGGTATGCACGAGGTCAAACTGGCCGCTAGTGTAGGGCAGGCTGTAACGGAAGAGCAGCTGGCGCACGTTCGTACCGGGGCGCAGCGGGAGCCTGTCCACAAAGCCCTCACCAGTCAGCTCGAAGCGACCCGAGCCATCATCGCCGTCGATTTCGACGTTCTGTGCGCCCGCAGGCAAGGAGATGCGCAACACCGCGTTGCCGTCGCCGATGTATGTGCGGTTGCCGTCCAGGCTGAACAGCAGTAGCTCCGCGACGAGCGCCTGCCCGCTTTCGAATTCGACGATGTAATGCACCCGGTCGGTGCGCAGGCTGGCCGCCTCGGCCGTCGTTTCGTAGACCGCCAGCGACAGCTCCTTGGCTGTCTCGCCCTCACCGAAGCTCACAAAGTCTGTGTTGTACGGCACGCCCGCCGGGTAGTCGGTGCGCACCACGTAGGCCAGGCCCGGGTCCGTGTCTAGCTCCGTGAAACTGTACACGCCGTTGGCGTCGCTGACCGCGGTCTGCTGGCCCAACAGGGAGGTGGTGTCGAAGACGCCCAGTTCGACGGTCAATCCGGCCAGTGGCTCGCCGGTCGTCTCGTTGGTTACAGTACCGGTAATGACGCCCGGGCCCTTCGCCAGCGGCCCGCGGAACAGCGGCCCGCCGAACGACAGCCCGCGCGTGTACTCCAGGACCGCGGCCTGCTCCTCGGCGCTCAGCTTGTCGGCAAAGCCGGGCATCTCGCCCTTGCCCGCGGCGATGGCCTGCGCCCAGGTCGCCTGCGCCACACTCGATGTGGCCGCAAAGTCGGTCAGGTCCGGCACGCCGGCAACCGAGGCCGCGCCCCGGCCGTCCGGGCCGTGACAGGAGGCACAGTTAGCCTCGTAGACCTGCCGGCCCAGTTCCACCTCGCCGGCGCTGGTATGCAAGGTCCAGGCATAGGCCACCGTATCCCAGATTTCCTGGTCGGTCAGGCGCTCCTTCCACGGCGGCATCATGCGCTGCATGTTGCCGTTCTTGGTGATGTCGAACCACTCGGCCAGTGACTTGCTCGCGGCAAGCTGGACATCGCCTAGCCTGGCAGGCGGGACGCTGAGCCCAGAGGCCGAAGGCCCATCGCCCTGGCCGGTCGTGCCGTGACACGGCGCGCAGTTCTCGGCGTAGCTGGCCGCGCCTGCCAGCGGTTGGGGCGGCGCAGATGCGTCAGAGGTCTCCTGGGCCCATGCTGGCTGTGCCAGGACTGGCAATGCCAGCAGGGCAGCCAGCAGCGTGCAGGCCAGGAGGATACGGGGCGTTCTAGTCATCATCACAGGCGGGCTGTCGCTTTCTAGGGATAGTCCGAACCAAAAACGGCCACCCGCCACATCGTTGCGACGCCTGCTGGCGGGCGACCGTTGTTACTGCTTGCCGGATATGATATCACGGGCTGAGAGGCTGCGCTAACTTAGAATCGATCCGAGACCGTCCGGAGCGAATTTCCGGACAGATACTTACTTGATGGCCTCGACCTTGATCTCTTCGTAATCCTCTTCATAGCGCGACGGGCACTTCAACAGGAGGTTGTTGGCCTCGACGACGCCGTTGGGCCCAAGCGTGCCTTCGACGATGGCGCTGGACCCCTCACGGGTGATCTGGTCAGGCTGCACGCCGTGGAAGTGGATCGCCAGTTGTTTGCTGGCATCGGTCGGGTCCGAAATCTTGAAGTTGAGGTCGAGCGTGGCCGCATCATAGGTGATGCTTTCGGTCACGATGTTGCCGCTGACCCGGAGGTTCTTGTCGATCAAGGTCGCCTGCTGGGCGACGACTTCGCCCACCTCGCGGTAGTACGCCCCGGCACTGGAAATCGAGGAGATGATCAGGTACGCGATCAGCGCAACGATGACGACCCCGCCGACAATGAACTTGACTTTGCTGTTGGCCTTGTTGGTCGTGACCGCGCCGCGCAGGATCGTGGAACTCTCAGCCATTATGCCTCCGAGTGGTGCATCGCCAGGGGGCTGGCCTGATCGATGCTTCTGTAAATGACGCCCGCAGTATAGCATCGAAGGGGCGATGTGTCAACGACAAAAGTCACGTAGGGCGCGTTTCATACTGGGGGCGAACGCGGCCAGCGCGCATACGCGAATGGCGCTGCGGCGCTGGGCACGGATACACGAATATCCCGCCGCGGCGCACACGATTCGCGTATTCGTGGCGCGCCAGCGCATTCGTTTATCCGCGATGGCCGCGCCCCCAACGTGAAACGCACCCAGTCACGTATGAATTTAGCAACGAAATTGTATTTTTGTCTGAAGTCCATTGTTGTGATAAGATTGATGTGTACTGTATCACAACATTATCCCCTTCACAGAGCGGAGCGTCGGGCAATGCCTATCAGCGTCTTGATTGCTGACGACCACGGCATGGTGCGCCAGGGCTTGCGCATGTATCTCGCGCTCGACCCCGAGATCTCGGTCGTGGGTGAAGCCTGCAATGGCGCAGAAGCCGTCCAACTGGCCCACGCACTGCATCCCGACGTCGTACTCATGGACCTGCTGATGCCGGTGATGGACGGCATTGCGGCGACGGGCGCTATCCGGGGTCAATTACCCGACACGCAGGTTGTCGCGCTGACGAGCGTGCTGGAAGATGGCTCTGTCAGTGATGCCGTGCGCGCAGGAGCCATCGGCTACCTGCTCAAGGATGTCGCGTGCGACGAACTCTGCCGGGCCATCAAGGCGGCCGCCGAAGGACAGGTCCAGCTTTCCCCGAAGGCGATGGCGCGCCTGGTGCGCGAGGTCAACGTTCCCGGCAGCCCGGAAGTGCTCACCGAGCGCGAGACGGACGTGCTGCGGCTGATCGCACGCGGCTACTCGAACAAAGAAATCGGACGCACGCTGGGCATTACCGAGAAGACCGCGAAGAATCACGTTGCGAGCATCCTCAGCAAACTGAACCTCACCAGTCGCACGCAGGCGGCGCTGTTCGCTATTCGCAGCGGGCTGGCCTCGCCCGAGGCGCCGAGCACCCCGCAGTAAGGCCCTTTCTTTACAGCCGCGCCCCGCGCAGCCGCAGCGAGTTGGTCACGACGAAGATGGACGAGAAAGCCATCGCAGCCGCGGCCAGCCAGGGTGCATCGTGCAGCAGCCCAGCCGCAGCAACCGGGATCAGCGCCACGTTGTAGAAGAACGCCCAGAACAGGTTCTGCTTGATCGTGCGCATCACGCTCCGGCTGAGCGCGATGGCCCGGCTGACGCCGGCCAGTTCGCCGCTCATCAGCGTCACCCCTGCCGTCTCCATCGCGACATCCGTGCCTGTGCCGATGGCGATGCCCACATCCGCCTGCGCGAGTGCGGGTGCATCGTTGATGCCGTCACCCACCATCGCCACCACGCTGCGACGGCCCGCCGCGCCATCCGTGTTGAGCGCCGCCAGCCCCTGTTCCTGCAACCGTTTAACTTGCGCGGCCTTGTCGCCGGGCAACACCTCGGCCAGGACGTGCTCAATGCCGACCTGCTCTGCGATAGCAGCCGCCGTGCGCCGGTTGTCGCCGGTCAGCATGACCACGGCCAGCCCCCGCCGCTTCAGCTCCGCGATGGCATCGGCTGCACCCGGTTTGACGGTGTCCGCGATGCCGATCACACCCACAACCACGCCGTCGACCGCCACGGTCACGGCGGTCTTGCCTTCGCCCTGCAGCCGGGCGACGATGTCCTGCCCGGAACCTTGTACGCCCTCGTTCTGCAACAGGCGGTTCGTGCCCACTACGACCTGATGACCCGCCACCTGTGCCCGGATGCCCTGGCCTGCAATGGCCTCGAACGCCTCCGGCGCAGCCAGCGCCAGCCCCTTGCCCCGCGCAGCCTGGATGATCGCCTCGGCCAGCGGGTGCTCCGAGCCACGCTCCGCGCTCGCGGCCAGCCGCAAGAGGTCATCGACTGCCTGCTGTCCGCCCTCCGTCGTCACCACGTCCGTCAGCGCGGGCTGCCCGCGCGTAATCGTGCCTGTTTTGTCCAGCACAACGACCTGCAGCTGCTCGGCGCGCTCCAGCGCCTCTGAGCTGCGGAAGAGGATGCCGTTCTGCGCACCCCGGCCCGTGCCGACCATGATGGCAGTCGGTGTCGCCAGCCCCAGCGCACAGGGACACGCGATCACCAGCACGGCGACCATGTTGACCATCGCGGCGGTGAACCCGCCGCGTGCAACGAAGTACCAGCCCAGGAACGTGAGCAGCGCAATGGCAATCACGATAGGCACGAACACGCCGGACACGCGGTCCGCGAGCGCCTGGATGGGGGCCTTCGAGCCTTGCGCCTCTTCGACGAGGCGGATGATCTGCGCCAGCGCGCTCTCCGCGCCGACCTTCGTGGCCTGCACGTGCAGCAGGCCCGACTTATTGACCGTGGCGCCGATGACGGGGGCGCCGGGTCGCTTGTCCACGGGCAGGCTTTCGCCGGTCAGCATGGATTCGTCCACCGCCGAGCGCCCGTCGAGCACCAGGCCGTCTACCGGCAGCTTCTCGCCGGGCCGGACGATGACGGTGTCGCCGGGATGCACGTCCTCCACGGGCACATCCTGTTCGATGCCGCTGCGCAGCACGCGCGCGGTGCGCGGCTGCAGGCCCATGAGCGCCTTGATGGCCGCACTCGTGCGGCCCTTCGCGACTGCCTCCAGATACTTGCCGACCTTGATGAGCGTGATGATGAGGGCCGAGGTCTCGAAGTAGACCACGTGTCCCAGGCCAGGGGAGAGCAGCACCGCCACACTGTAAAAGTAGGCTGCGGAGGAACCCAGCGCAATCAGGACATCCATGTTGGCGCTGCCGTTCTTGAGCGCCTTGTACGCGCCGGTGTAATACTGACCGCCGACATAGAACTGTACGGGCGTCGCCAGCGCAAACATCGCCCAATTGAGCCACGGCGCGTGCGGGAGCAGCCCCAGCATGTTCGCCATGCCGAGCAGGAATACCGGCAGCGTCAGGATGACGCCCACCCGCAGCATCCGCCGCTGTTGGGCGATCTCCGCCTCGCGCACCTGAGCCTCTGCATCCGCCGGTTGGATGCCGGCCTGGCGCTCGATGACGCCGTAGCCTACGTCCACGATCTTCTGCTTGAGGTCGTTGTAGTTGACCAGCGTCGGGATGAAGTCCACCGTCGCGCGTTCGGTCGCGTAGTTGACGCTGGCGTGGACGACTCCCGGCATCTTCTTGAGGTTGCGCTCGATGGTCGCGGCGCAGTTGGCGCACGTCATGCCGCTGATGGGCAGCTCCAGCTTCGCGGTCGCGACGCCATATCCCAGGTCCCCGATGAGGGAGCGCATGGCATCCTCGCCGGTCTGGCCCGGATCGTAGGCGACCGTTGCCTTCTCCGTTGCGTAATTCACCGCCACATCCGCTACACCGGGCATCTTCTTCAGGTTGCGCTCGATGGTCGCGGAGCAGTTGGCGCACGTCATCCCGGTGATCGGGAGCGTGATTTGTTTGGTTTCAGCCATTTCATAGCCCTGTGTCTAACGCACGAAGGCGAACCCGCGGTCCGCCTTCGTGCCCCAGCAATTCTCGGAGAGATTTTTAGTTCGCCGCGGGATACCCGATTTCGACCAGGGTTTCCTTGACGCGCGGCAGCACGGCATCATTCTCCAGCACGAAAGTTGCGGTCCGGGTTGCAGCATCGGCCTGCACCTGTTCGACGCCGGGCAGGTCTGCGGTCTCGCGCTGGATGGTCATCACGCAGTGGTTGCATGAAATGTTCGGGACGCTGAGCGTGACAGTGACGGACATGATCTTTCTCCTTTGGAAAAGGTGGCCTTATGCCTTGTTGGTGATGCTGAAAACGCCGAGAATTTCGTCGATGACGGCCTCTCGACGCTCGGCGTCATCGCCACGGATGGCGGTGGTCACGCAGGAATGCAGGTGTTGGTCCAGCACGATTTCCTGCACCTTGCCGAGCGCAGCCTGTACCGCGCCGATCTGTTTGATGACATCGATGCAGTATTTTTCGTCCTCCACCATGCGCTGGATGCCGCGCACGTGCCCTTCCACACTCTGCAACCGCCGGATCACCCCCGCTTTGGTTCGGTCGTCCATGTGCTGGCACCCTTTCTTCTTGAATCTGCGGGCAGGATACTGCAAAAGCGGGGCAAGGTCTGTAGGGAAAATACCCATCCCCCATGGGGGGGGTATCGGTCGTCAACGAATTCAAATAACGAATGAACCGTACGGCCGTGCGGTTCATTCGTTGCCCCAATTCGTTGATGGCTACAGGGTATTCGTTGACGGCCCCGGGCCAGCCTGCACCAGCGCGCGCTGCATCACCCCGCGCACGCCTTCTACGCGGTCCAGCAGGCCGATCCGGTCGGAGTCGACGTGGTCGTAGGCCGAGCCGAGCGTATATGCCAGCAGACCGAGGTAGACGACCGCCAGCGCCGCGCTGCCGACCGGCGTATGCACCGGCGGCGCGAGCTTGACGAGGCTCAGCCCGGCGTTGACCTTCTGGACCACGCGCGCCTTCGCCGCATACTGCCCGGCCAACTGGCCGATCTGGTCGCGGGCGGCGTTAAGCGCGTCATCCGATCCCTGGTACGCGGTCAACCAGCCGCCGATTTCCGCCTCGATGGCCCGCGTGCCCAGCACCCGACCTGCCACCTTCGCGAATACCGCACCGCTCTGCAACTGGTCCAGCCAGCCGCCCAGCGCCTTCTGTGCCGCCTTCTGTGCTTCGGCCAGCGCGTTCAGTCCGGTCAGCGCAAGGATCTTCTCGTTGGCGATGAGGACGAAATCGAGCGCACGGCTGCCGACCCGGACCAGGTCTGCGGCGAGTTCCTTCGTCAGGTCGCTGCCCACCATGCCCAGCGCAGTACGCAGCGTGCTGAAGTCGATAAGGAACATGCCCTGTACAATGGCGCTACCCGCGGTGACAGCATTGTCGCTGATGGCCTCCAGCGCGGCATGGACCGCGGGCGGCAACTCCGTCGCCAGGCCGGACAACGCGCGCGTCCGGGACCGCGGCCGGACGCGCATCTGCGCGGCCTGGACGGCCGCTGCACCGACCAGGTATGCCTGCGGCGCTTCGATCATGGCGCGCAGCTCGGCCAGTTCGTTGAGCGACGCAAGCGGCGGCGCGTCGAGCGTCCGCTCTTCCGTGGCGAGGCTGCGTGATCCAGGGCCCGGTCCCGCCAGGCGTTCTGCGACGAGCAGGTCGAGCGCGGCGCCGGCCAGGAGCTGCACCTCCGCGGCCGCGGTCTCCAGCGGGTCGCCGGTCATCAGGCCGGTCTCCGCGGCGGCGCGGAGCGCGTCGGATTGCCCCAGCAGGGCGTCGACATCTGCTGTGGCCGTGCGGGGCTGCGCGCTGCGCAAGCCGGGTGTAGGGACCAGCAACCGCGAGACGGCGACGGCATATGCCGCACCGCTCTCGCGGCGTTCGGCTGGAGTCGCTGTGTTAGCCATACTGCCTCCTATGTCCGCAATCTATGTGCCTCGTCGCCCATGCCCTCAACGAAAAAGGGCAGAAGCTTCTGTTGTCTGCTTCTGCCCTACATGCTCTCTGGCGTCGGTCGTCTTATTCTGCCTGCGGCGGTTCGGCTGGCGGCACGTGCTCCGCCGTGACCGCGGCCGGGGCGGGCCGCGGGCGCAGGTGATTGATGATGAGCCCGGCCACGCCGATGAGGATGCCGATGATGCTGACCCATTGGGCCGTCGCGAGCCTGCCCATGACCCACGCGTCGGGCCGGAACATTTCGACCCAGATGCGCCCGACCGGGTACCAGATGAGGTACATCAGGAAGATGTCGCCGTCGCGCAGCCAGCCCTTGAAGCGCCGGCCGATGAACAGCAGCAGCCCCGCGCCGATGATGTTCCAGATCATCTCATAGAAGAAGGTCGGGTGGAAGCCGTTTGTCGCATACCACTGCTGCGCGTCCTCGGTCAGCCGCTCCGGGATACCGCAGGCCATCGGTGAGCCGGCCGGTTCCTGGCACGGAAAGTTCGGATTGATGTGGAAGGCCCACGCGGCATCGGTCGGCGGGCCGTAAAGTTCCTGGTTGACCCGGTTGCCCAGCCGGCCGATGGCCTGTGCAACCAGGAGGCCCGGTGCGGGGATGTCCAGCCAGCGCAGCAGGTTCAGCTTGGCGCGCCAGGTGTAGAGGACGATGGCAAGGACTCCCCCCAACACCCCGCCGAAGATGCCCAGCCCGCGAAAGCCCCCGTCCCAGAACTTGATGATCTCGATCGGGTTCTCCCGATAGTAGGACCACCCTGCGAAGTTGCCGGTCGGCGTGGAGAATACGTGGTAGAGCCGCGCGCCGATGATGCCGAAGATGAGGCACCATGTCAGCACGTTCCAGACGTGCTCCGGGTCTTCGCCCCGGCGCGACGCCTCTTTCGTCGCAATCCAGGCCGCGATGACCGCGCCGGTCACGATCAGCAGGCCGTACCAGGTGACCTGAAACGGGCCGAGGTTCAGAATGATGGGATTCATGGGCTTTCCTTCTCACGTTAGGAACCCGTTTTCTAGGGTGAAGCGCAGCTTCACACGAAAACGGGTTCCTCAACATCATTGGCCTTTATGCCTCGCGCCGCGCTCGCCGGGCCGCGCGATCGTCCGCCGGTGCGTCGCCGCCTGCGGCCGCCGCGGCTTCGCGCGCCAGCTTCCGCTGATACCGCAGCCAGCGCATGCAGTCCTCATCGTGGCCCATCAGCATGTCCGCGGCCATGATGGACTTCTTGAGCTCCAGCTTGAGCGGGTTGGTGATGGCGCTCGTCATGCCGGCGGCAATCAGCATGGCGACGAAATTGGCGTTGATGGCCTCGCGGTCGGGCAGGCCGAAGGAGATGTTGCTCGCGCCGCAGACCGTGTTGCAGCCCAGTTCCTCCGCAATCCAGCGCACCAGGTCCAGCACGGCCTTGCCAGCGCCGGGGACTGCGCCCGCGGGCATAACAAGCGGGTCGATCAGGATGTCTTCGCGCGCGATGCCGTAGGACTCGGCGCGCTGCACGATCCGCTTGGCGACCTCGAAGCGCACCTTCGGGTCCGTGCTGATGCCTGACTCGTCGTTGGAGATGGCGATGACCGCGCACTTGTATTCCGCTACCAGCGGCAGCACCTTCTCCATCCGCTCGTCTTCGCCCGTGACGGAGTTGATGAGCGGCCGGCCGCCCGCGGCCTTCAGCCCGGCAATCAGCGCGGGCACGACCGACGAGTCGATGCATAGCGGGACGTCAACCACTTCTTGGACGGCCTGGACCGCCTTGACCATGACTTCGGGTTCGAGGTCGTGTGCATTCGCGACGCCCAGCCCTGCGTTGACATCCAGGACGGTCGCTCCGGCCTCAACCTGCGCGCGGGCGTCCGCCTTCACGCGCTCGAAATTGCCCGCCAGCATCTCCGCGGCGAGCGCCTTACGGCCGGTCGGATTGATACGCTCACCGATGACGGTAAAGGGATGGTCCGGGCTGATGATGGCTTCGACGCCCGTCTGAGAGCGAAGGATAGTCTGCATGAGCGATTTACTCCTGAGGAATAGTGCGGCGGCTCGACAACGTCGTGACTACTGAGCACAGCCAGAGGGCATTATAGTGCAGGCACTAAGTCGGTGCAAATCGCACTCGGATTTGAGCGTATAGCTCATGCGGTCTGCTCGAGGGCACGCGCTAGCAGATCGCTGACGGCCAATGCCTCAGCCCATCGGCGCAGGTAGGGCAAGTCGAGCCGGCCTGCCTGCACGCGCAAGACGCTCAGGATATCGCGCCACTGGCGGTCCGATACCTCATCGCCCAAGCGGTACCATACCAGCTTTGCGAGCACCGTATCCTCCGGGCTGGAGAGGTATGCAGTGCGCGGCGGATCGACGGAGAGCTGAGTAGCCCGACGGCGCTCAAACTGTGCCTGATCAAATGGGCGCCCTTTAGGGACAAAGACATCCACCTTGAACATCGTCTGCAGATGGATCAGGTTGAAGCTCCCCCGATTGAGCACCGCCGACCGTACCGTATCAGGATCGAGGTAAAACGCATCGCGCAAAGCAGCGACGAAGGGCGCCACGTGCTCCGGCCGCAGATCGGCGACGAGATCCGCGTCGAGCGTAGCCCGGGCTGCGCCCTGTGCCGAGCTGGCGAACGACCCCCCCAGCAGGTAAGGGATGCCCAGCGCATCGAGCACATCGATCACCGTGAAAGTGACCGCCAGCGGTTCCGAAAGCGTCATGGCGCGCCTCCGGGGACGTGCGCACCATACACTTTCTCAGCCACCTCTGATCCCAGCAGGATATCGGCCACCAGGCGTCGCACCTCGCTCTCGCTGGCATGAGGATGCCGTTGGCGTACACCGCTGAAGACCAACTGCTGGAGCGTCTCGATCATACCGCACATGATTTCGATGCGCCGCCACTCCGGCGCGTCGCGCAGCAGCCCAACCAGAACTCGTTCGGCTTGCGGGTCGGTGTCAGAATCCAGGTCGTTCATGGTACGGGCAGTATACCGCCGCCACGATTTGGGAGCAAGGACGCATCTCCCCCCACCGGGGTCATCATGGGCCGAAGGTGTGGGCCTGCCATACTATAGTTGAAGGCAGTGATTTGCGCGATTATGGCGTCTCTGCTAGGGTAGTCGAACACCCGCATAAAATCGTTTTCAGGATGATACAGCATGCGACAATTCCGTTATCCGCCCGCCACGGGCTGGCTCAAGGGCAACACTCACATCCACAGCACCGCCTCCGATGGCGGCCTTGACTTCCCCGCGCTCGCTACGCTGTACGCGGGCGCCGGCTACGACTTCCTGTTCCGCACCGACCACTGGGTGCTGTCCGACACGGCGCGCGACACGGCCGCCTATCCGCTGCTCTGGCTCGACGGCGTGGAACTGCACGGCACCGACCAGACAGGCGCGATGTACCATGTCGCGGTCCTGGGCCGGGTGACGGGCCTCCGGCAGGAGGAGGGACTCGTGCCAGCGATGGCCGCGGCGCGCGCACAGGGCGCGCTGCTTATCCTGGCGCATCCGCATTGGTGCGCGAATACGCTTGACGACGCGCGGCGCCACCACTTCGACGGCGTGGAGGTCTACAATCATGTTTGCCGCTGGCTGAACGGCAAAGGAGATGGCGGGGTCTACTGGACGACCCTGCTGGAGCGCAACAATAGCATCATCGGTCTGGCGGTGGACGACGCGCACATCCGCGCCGAGCATCCCGGCTGGAACGGCGGATGGGTCATGGTTGCCGCGGCCGAGCGCACCCCCGCAGCCATCCTGTCTGCGCTGCGCGCAGGCCACTTCTACTCGTCCTGCGGGCCGGTCATCCACAACATCGCCTACAATGGTCGCCGCGTCAGCATCGAGACCTCGCCCGTGCAGTTCGCTCGGCTGGTTGGCCCGAACAGCCACGGCCAGCGGGTCGGCAGCTTCGACGGCCGCCGTCTGACCGCCGCCGCGTTCGACGTGCCGGACGAGTGGCGCTATGCCTATTTCGAAATCGAGGATGATATGGGCCGCCGCGCGTGGACCAACCACTTGTTCACGGAGTAGCCACAGAGGTCACAGATAAACGGTTGCAGGTTAGCAGGTTGCAGGTTTCGAGGATGTGCTGTTCAACGGAACAACCTTCAACCTGCAACCTTCCAACCTGTAACTACCTCAGCGCGAGCGCGGCCGCGATGTCCTGTGCAATCATCTGGCGCTTGCTCTTCTCGATGAAGAAGCTTGGCCCGGCCTGCAGATAGGAAGGAAAAGCCCGGCCGCCCCGGAAGGTGTACGTCCCCCCGCGAATCTTGTACGTGGATCCCGCCGGGATGACCCGCGGCTCGCCCGTGCGCGCAGCGATCGCATTGACCGCCTTGATCGCCACATCGCCCATCAGCAGCCAGGCCTTGACGTGCCGGAAGGGCGCGAGCTCCTGTTCCAGCAGGTGCGAGCACTGCCGGATGGTTGCGGTGCTGATGCCGTAGCCCGTCTTGCCGCACTTGATGGCAGTGGTCAGGTACACGCCCAGGTCGAGGATGTCCTCCATCGAGCTCACATCCGCCCCGGCATCGCGGAAGGCCTGGACGGTCGTCTGGCCGAACAACGGGTTGCCCGGCGCGTAGTAGTCGTCCGCAGGGTTCTGCGGTGCAGCCTCGGAGATGAGCACGATGGACACATGCTCCGGCTGCACATCGACGTTCGGAATAACATAACATTCGTGGTTGACGTCGGCGCAGGGCAAGTCCGCACATTGAATTAAGTCGCCTATCTTCATATGCTCGCTCCCTCCTTGAGGTGACAGGCATATTATAACTCTGTTCAGCGAACCTGTAACCATAAACCTGGTAGCCCCCAGCTTGATGAAGGTTAACAAGTGAAGCCGTAGCTTGCAACCCGTTTGCCTTGCAGCCTCTTTTGACGTACAATCGCGCCGTCATTGAATCACCTTTGCCAGTGAGTCGCCATGTCTTTCAATTCAGCCAAAACTCATCGTGTTGTGTTCCAGCCTTCCGGCCGCCAGGGTGAAGTCGCGGACGGCACGAACCTGCTGGACGCGGCGCGCGCGCTCGGCGTCGAAATCGAGTCCATCTGCAGCGGCCGCCAGACGTGCGGCAAGTGCCAGGTCATGGTCCAGGAGGGGCACTTTTCCAAGCACGGTATAGATTCGGCCGCGGACCATCTCTCCCCGCCCGATGGTCGGGAGACGCGTTACTTCGACAAACATCCCGCCCTGCCGGGGCGGCGATTATCCTGCTCCTGCGAAGTGCACGGCGACCTGATGATCTTCGTGCCCGAAGAAAGCCAGGCACGCAAGCAGGTGGTGCGTAAGGCTGCCACCGTGCGCGCCATCGAGATTGACCCGCCCATCCGCCTGTACTATGTCGAGATCGAGGAGCCGACGCTGGAACATCAGCTTGGCGATTGGGACCGCATCGCCAATGAGCTGGCCGAGCGTTTTGATCTGCCCGGCGTGCATCTCGACCCTATCCTGCTGAACGACCTGCAGCGCGTCGTGCGCAAGGGCGACTGGAAAGTGACGGTCACGGTCTGGCAGGGCCGCGAGGCCGTGCGCGTGCAGCCAGGCTATGCTGAGGAGGCTTACGGCCTGGCCGTAGACATCGGCACGACGAGCGTTGCAATGCACCTGTGCGACCTGCGAACCGGCGAGGTGCTCGCAACGGTGAGCCAGATGAACCCGCAGGTGGCCTATGGCGAGGACCTGATGAGCCGGGTCAGCTATTGCGACCTGAACGGGGCCGAGGGACTGGCAACGCTGCACGACGCGATTATCGCCGCGCTGAATGAGCTTGCGCGGCAGGCCGCGGCCGAGGCCGACATACCGGTGACCGCGATCACTGATATTGTACTGGTCGGCAACAGCGTCATGCATCACATCCTGCTCAACATCCCGCCGCGCGAGCTGGGCCAATCGCCCTTCGCGCCGGCGATCAGTGATGCCGTGGACGTAAAGGCGCGGGAGCTCGGATTGCGCCTCGCGCCAGGCGCGCGGGCGCATGTGCTCCCTGTCGAGGCCGGGCATGTCGGTGCGGACAACGTGGGCGTCATCCTGGCCGAAGAGCCCGACAAAGCGCCGGAGAACGAAGTCTGGCTCATCGTGGACGTCGGCACCAACGGAGAACTGCTCTTGGGCAATTCCAAACAGCTTTTCTCCGCGTCCAGCCCGACCGGTCCCGCGTTCGAGGGCGCGCAGATTCGCCACGGTATGCGCGCGGCGCCGGGCGCCATCGAGCGCGTGCGCATCGACCCGGAGACGCTGGAGGCGCGCTTCAAGGTTATCGGCCGCGACGAGTGGAACGACCAGTGGACGAGCGGCGAGAGCGCCGACCCATTTGGGCACGATCCGGCCCGCGATGAGGGCGCGCATGTCGAGGATGCCGAGCCGGACGTCGCGTCGTTCGATGCGCCCCGCCGCAAGCGCAGGCCGCGACCCGGTGACGCCCCGATCCTGGCTGCGGGCATCTGTGGTTCGGGCATCATCGAGGCTGTGGCCGAGCTATTCATGGCGGGCATGCTGACGCCCGACGGCCGGTTTGCGCCGGAAATCGAGTCCCCGCGGCTGAGCTGGCAGGGTGCGAAGGCCGAATACGTGCTGGCCTGGCCGCACGAGACGAGCACGGGCCGGCCGGTCGTCATCACAAGCGAGGACGTGCGCAACATCCAGCTCGGCAAAGCCGCGCTCTACTCGGGCGCCCGGCTGCTGATGGATCGCATGGGCGTGGACCGGGTGGATCGCGTTATGCTGGCCGGCGCGTTCGGCAGCTACATCGACTCAAGGCACGCGATGGTGCTCGGCATGATTCCCGACTGCGACCTGGCCCGCGTCACCACCGTCGGTAACTCCGCGGGCGATGGCGCGCGAATCGCGCTGCTCAACAAGAACGAGCGCGAAGATGCGCGGCGGTTGGCGCGCTGGACGAAGTACATCGGCATTGCGCTCGAACCGCGCTTCCAGGATGCCTTCGTGGAAGCCATGCCGCTGCCGCATTCGGTTGACAGCTTCCCGCACCTGGCGGAGATACTTGAAGCTGCGACTGCACGGCGGCGGGCCCGCGGCGTCTCTGACATCGTCAAAGCACGCAGCCGGCGGCGACAGGTAGTAAGCACAGAAGGAGGGTAGGAGCGATGACCCAAGCCACGACGGCAGCCTGGCCGGATGTCCTGGCGCTCCTGCGGCAGACCCCGCGCACGCTGCGGGATCTGACCGCGGATGTGTCGCCGCACATCCTGCGCACGCGGCCCGCGCCCGATCAGTGGTCGGTGAGCGAAATCATCAGCCATTTGTGCGCGGTCGAGCCGCCCTATCGTGCCCGTCTGGTGCGCATCACCCTGCAGGAGAATCCCTACGTCACAGCCATCGGGCGCATCACGGGCGACTATGACCCCGACACGCCGGTTCCCATCCTGATCGAGACGTTCACGTCGTTGCGCACTTCCACGCTCGACTTCCTGGAAAGCCTGGCGCCTGTGGCCCGGGCGCGGCCCGCGGTTCATGCGGAGCTGGGGCCGATCACGCTGCGCAGCCAGGTCGAGGCGCTCCTTGCCAACGACGAGGAACAACTGGCTCGCATCCGGGCCATCCTGGACGGCGCTGCATAGATATTCTATCCGGAATCTGCTCTGGTCGGTCTCGGCAACCGCAGGTTGCACAACCGAGCCAGCGCACGTTTAAGATGGTGTTGTAGAGATCCCTTGTTGTCAGGAAGGTGTCATGTCTGAGTTTGCCAACCTATCGCCCGAACTGCAAGAGCATTACACGAACATGCAGGATGACCTGTACGACGGGCTCAAGGAGGAAGTGGTCGAGGCGACGCGCAAGGCGCTCGCGTGGGGCGAATCGCCGGTCAATGTACTGAATTACGGCCTCGTGGCCGCCATGGACGTCGTGGGCCGGGACTTCGGTGCAGGCATCCTCTGGGTGCCGGAGGTGCTGCGTGCGGCCAACGCGATGAAGGCCGCGATGGAAATCCTGCGCCCGCTCTTGACGGAGACCGGCGCGCCCAAGATTGGCATTGCCGTCATCGGCACGGTCAAGGGCGACATCCATGACATCGGCAAGAACCTCGTCGGCATGATGTGGGAGGGCGCAGGCTTTGAGGTGCACAATCTCGGCATCAACGTGGACGCGGATAAGTTCATTGCGGCCATCCGGGAGCACAATGCCGATATCCTCGGCATGTCCGCGCTGCTGACCACGACCATGCCCTACATGCTTAACGTCATTGAGCGGCTCAAGGAAGAAGGGTTGCGCGAACGGGTCAAGGTGCTGGTCGGCGGCGCGCCGCTCAACAGCGCCTTTGCAGAAGATATCGGCGCGGACCATTATTGCAAGGATGCGGCAGAAGCGGTCGTGACCGCAAAGGCCGTGATGCAGGCACAATAGCAGACCGTTCGGCAGGCATAGCCGAAAAAGAGGAAGTGTGGACAGACTGACCGATTTTATCCGGGCGCACACCGTGGTGATTGGCGACGGCGCGATGGGGACCATGCTGCAGGCTGCCGGGTTGACGACCGGCGGTGCGCCCGAAGCCTGGAATGTCGCGCGTCCCGACGCAGTCAAGGGCATCTACCAGGGCTATGTCGATGCCGGCTCACAGATCATCACCACGAACACTTTCGGCGGGACAAGCTACCGCCTGGCGCGTGAAAACCTGGAGTCGCACGTGCATGAGTATAACGTCGCAGGCGCGCGGCTGGCGCGCGAGGTGGCCGATGCGGCGGACCACGAGGTGCTGGTCGCCGGTTCGATGGGGCCGACCGGTGAAATCATGGAGCCGCTGGGCACGCTGACGCCGGAGGGAGCCCGCGCCGCGTTCGCGGAGCAGGCCGCCGCGCTGGCCGAGGGCGGGGTGGACTTCTTCCTCATTGAGACCATGAGTGCGCTTGATGAGGTCCAGGCAGCAGTCGAGGGCATTCGATCCGTCTCTGACCTGCCGATTGCCGCGACCATGACCTTTGATACCCGCTTCCGCACGATGATGGGCGTCAAACCTGTGCAGGCTCTCAGCGCACTGCACGATCTGGGCGTGCGCGTGATCGGCGCGAACTGCGGCAATGGGCCGGACGAGATCGAGCGCGTCATCTCAGAGATGGCCGCAGTGAAGCCGGATGGGGTCTTTCTGATGGCGCAGTCGAACGCCGGCCTGCCCAAGTATGTGGACAAGCAGATTCACTACGACGGCACCCCTGAGGTCATGGCCGAGTACGCAGCCAAGATGAAAGCACTGGGCGTGAGTTATATCGGCGCGTGCTGTGGCAGCACCCCCGCGCACATCGCGGCGATGAAGCGGATGCTGGCAGGGTAGAGACCTTCTGGGGGCCATGGAGTCACTCCGCCAGGCCGAACTGCTCGCGCTGGTCGAGGCCGAGCAGCGCCACATGCGGGCGTTGCTTGGCCGCCTCAAACCCGCTCATCTGGCGGCGCCCGGTGTCATCGGGTCGTGGTCTGTCAAGAACATCCTCGCCCACATTACCTTTTGGCACCGGCGGCTGCTGCACATCGTCGAGGCGGAGCGTTGCGGCCAGCGCGCGGCGCTGCTCATGCGGCCGGGGGAGGACTGGCCGGCTGCGCTGGCGCGCATCAACGAGCAGGTGGCCGCACTGAGCCAGGCCCAACCGGCCGATGTCGTGCTGGCGGACTTCCGGCAGACCTCCCAGGCCGTGTACGCACTGGTGGCCGGGTTGCGCGATGCGGAGTTGGCCGCGCCCCTGCGGACGACCGGCGAGCCGCTGTTGAGCCTGATCCTCGACCTGGCCTACGAACACCCGCACACGCACCGCCTGGAAGTGCAGGACTGGCTGCTGCGCGCAGAGAACAAGCGGTGAACCGCGAAGACCCGGCGGACTGCCCGCTGGGGCCGGTCTCTGACCGTGCCCCCCGGGATTAAGCGGTGAACCGCAAAGACGCGGCGGACGCAGAGAGAGAAATATGGGCATCTACTCGAACAAACTGACCGCAGAGGTCCGGCTGGAACGCATGACGCCGGAGCAGATCGAGGCGGCGCAGGCGCGGCGGCCCGCGATTTATGTGCCGTGCGGCTCCATCGAGTGGCACGGCTATCACAACGTCGTCGGGTTGGATGCACTCAAGGCGCACGAGCAGCTTGTCGGCCTGGCGCAGCAGCACGGTGGCGTCGTCTATCCGCCCCTTTTTCTGGGCTCGGGCGGCGGCCACACCGACTGGCCCAGCTCGTTCATGGTCAGCAGCAAGCCAATGATACAACTGATGAGCGAGTTGCTGCACGCGTTCGAGCGCGACGGCTATCGCCAGGCTATCCTGTTGTCCGGCCACTATCCGAATCATCCGGAGTACCAGCAGCGTGCCGTGGATCGCTACAAGGCGACGGGCGGCAAGATGCGCGTGCTTTCGCTGATCGAGGTGCAGGCGCCCGGCGTCGAAGGTGATCACGCGGCCAAGCAGGAGACCTCGTACATGCTCTACCTGCACCCGAACCTCGTTCACATGGAACGCCTGCTGGACGGGCCGCAGAACGACATCGGCGGGCCGGATGAGCGGATTAATTACATGGGCGACGAGTACAAGGGGCATCCCTGCTATGGTCTGGTCGGCATCGACCCGCGCACCCACGCGTCCGCAGCCGTCGGCCGCGCCAACACGGAGCGGCTGCTGGCCTTTCTCGCGCAGTGGCTGGAAGAATGACGCATTACTCGTTACTCGTTTGGAATCAGTAACGAGTAACAAGTAACGAGTAAACTTCTATTTCGGAGGACCTATGGACCCACAGGCATTTGCACAGGACCGCACCCAGCGCGCGGACGCGCGCAGCGATCCCCGGTTGGACTGGTGGCGCGCGGCGCGCTTCGGGTTGTTCATTCACTGGGGCCTGTACGCCATCCCCGCGGGCCAGTGGCAGGGCCAGGCCGTGCCCGGCATCGGGGAGTGGATCATGCACCGGGCGCGCATCCCCGTGGCCGAGTATGAGCCGCTGGCTGCGCAGTTCAACCCGGTCAAGTTCGACGCGCGCGAGTGGGTGTCGCTGGCGAAGGCCGCGGGGCAGAAGTACTTCGTCATCACGGCCAAACACCACGACGGCTTCTGCATGTATAAAACCGCGCTGACGCGCTACAACATCGTGGATGCGACGCCCTTCGGCCGCGACCCGATGGCCGAGTTGGCCGCCGAGTGTGCGCGGCAGGGCCTCCGCTTCGGCTTCTACTACTCGCAGACGCAGGACTGGCATCACCCGGACGGGGACGGCAACGATTGGGACTACGATGAGAGCAAGAAGGATTTTGCGGGCTACATCGAGGACTACGTCAAGCCGCAGGTGCGCGAGCTGCTGACCAACTACGGACCGATTGCGCTCATCTGGTTCGATACGCCGAAGGGCATCACCGCGGAGCAGAGCCGAGGACTATTGGAAACCGTGCATGGCACCCAACCCGACACGCTGGTCTGCGGCCGGCTGGGCAACGCGCTGGGCGACTATGCGTCGGCGCGCGACAACGCCATCCCTGGTGCGCTGGTGGACGCCGACTGGGAGACTCCCGCGACCATCAACGATACGTGGGGCTACAAGACCGACGACCATAACTGGAAGTCCACCGAGGACCTGCTGCACAAGCTGGTGGATATCGCCAGCAAGGGCGGCAACTACCTGCTGAACGTGGGACCGACTGCGGAAGGGATCATTCCGCAGCCCAGCGTGGAGCGTCTGCGGGAGATGGGGGCGTGGCTGGCCGTCAACGGCGAGAGTGTCTATGGGACGCGTGCCGGACCGGTGCAGGGCTTGACCTGGGCGCGGTCCACTCGCGCTGGCCGCAAGACTTATGTGCATGTCTTCGACTGGCCGGCCGGCGGACACTTGCAACTGCCCTTTGATGGTCCCGCCAGCTCCGTATACCTCCTGGCCGACCCTGCCCGCACGCCGTTGAAGATACAATCATACCGGAACGAGCTGGCAATTCACGGTCCCGCTTACGCGCCGGATGAGGTCGATTCGGTGGTGGTGGTCGAAGGCTGATCCGAACGGGAAGTAACCACGAAAGACGCGGAGCACACGGAACCAGAATCACCGGTTTCTTCCGTATGCTCCGCGTCTTCCGTGGTTAATCGCTTCCCTCAGTCCAGCTTCATCATCCCGCGATAGTATCCCGGCTCCGAATCGGGGATCTCCACCGCGCCGACCGCCTTGCGGTAGAAGTCCTTCGGCCCGGCCCAGCCGATGGCGCAGTACGCGTAGCCCTTCAGCCGCATGTCCAGCAGGCACGCGAGCAGGAGAGCCTTGCCCGTACCCTGCCCGCGTTCGGCCTCTTCGACGCCGGTCGGCCCGAACATCCCCAGGCCCGTCGCATCATAGCACGCGAATCCGATCATTTGCTGCCCGGCCTCCCCGCGGTCCTTCACCGCAATGAAGCACGTCATGGGCCGGTTCGCCAGCGCGCAGGCCGTCTCCGCGGCCCAACCGTCGTCGAACGTCTTGCGAATCCACGCCAGCACGCCGTTGTGCTCCGGCCCGATCGGCTTGCGGATGGTGATGCCGAGCGCGGCCTGCTGTTCGACGAAGCTCCAGTCGTTCTTGAGATCGTACAGCTTGACGAGCATGTCGGTCATGCGGCCGCCTCAGCTTGCACAGCGGGCTGCGCTGCCCACGTCAGCCCCAGTTCGGCCAGGTTCGCAGCGGTCGGCACGCCCGTGCCGTCCCACCCGGACATGCCGTAGTAAAGCTGGAGCGCGCGGCGGAACTCCTCCCGATCTATCGACCGGCCCTCGAGGTGGCCGTTGTTCAGGCCCTCGAACAGGCGGTCGGGCAGCGTGTCGTCAGCAGCGGTGAACCCCTCGCGCAGGTTGAACAGCCGGTACATCGTGTTGGCGCGCTCGCCCACCTTCATCATTTCGAACAGGCTCATGTCCCAGCCGGTTGCGCCGTTGATGTAGTCGCGCAGCATCTCAAACCGCAGCGCGTTGATCGGCACGCCGACAAAGTCGCACATGCCAACGCTGTTGTACAGGTTGAATGTAGTCTGCGCATACTTGAACGCGCGCACCTTGTCTGGGCCGAGGTCGAAGCGGTCCACCGGCTCGAGCAGGCCGAGGGGCTCCCAGCCGGTCTCTGCAATCCCCAGCGACTCGAACGTGGGATCGTGATCGGCCTCCATGTGGTCTGCACCCGTCGGGGAGACGGCGTAGGCCAGGCCCACGCCGACTTTGCCGCGTGGCTCGTGCATGGGCAGTTCCTGCCCCTTGACGTGCATCGCGTACCGCTCAGCCCCGCGGCCAATCTGCTCAGCCGCACGCTTGACCCCCTCCGCCAGCACGCTGCCGATGCCGTCCCGACGGCAGATCTTGTGGATCATCTCGATGGCGGCGTCCGCGTTGCCCCAGCGCAGGTCCAGCCCGTCGAGGTCGTCGCGGGTGAGGATGCCGTTCTCGTAGCATTCCATCGCGAACGCGATGCTGACGCCGCACGAGATGCCATCGACCACGTAGCGGTTGACCCACTGCGACATCTCCGCGACTGCACCGAGGTCGCCGACGCCGATGAGCGAGCCGAGCGCGCCGATGATTTCGTACTCCATGCCGCCGAACCGGGGCTCCACACCGCGCTCCGGCACGGCCACCTCGCGCTTGCACGCGACTGCGCACGCGTAGCACGTCCCGCGGTCGGTCAGGATCGTGTCCGACATGGTCTTGCCCGTGATGGCGCGGGCATGCTCGAATGAGCCATCGCGGAAGTTCCGCGTCGGCAGGATGCCGTCCGCATCCAGATCTTCGAGCCCGCCCGCGGTGCCGTGCAGGTGCATTCCGTCGTGCTCGTGGTCGTAGACCTCGCGGAAGCGCCGCAGGACATCCTGCGCGGCGGCCTTATCCGTCGGCCCGATGCGTTCACGGCCGCGCGTCACGATCGCGCGCACGTTCTTGCTCCCCATCACCGCGCCCAGGCCCGCGCGGCCATGATAGTGGCGCAGTTGGTTCGTGATGGCCGCATAGCGCACGCGGTTCTCGCCGGAGATGCCCGTCTGCAGGACGCAGATGGCGCGGTCGCCCAGCTCTGCCTCCAAGCCGTCCTGGACCTCTTCGGAGTATTTGCCCCAGTAGCGGCCGGCATCGCGAAACTCGCAGACGCCGTCGTGGACGAACAGATAGGTCGGTCGCGCCGCCCGGCCGTGCAGGATGATGCCGTCGAACCCGCTGCGCTTCAACTCCGGCCCCCAGTAACCGCCCGCTTCAGCTTCACCGAATCCGCCGGTCAGCGGGGACTTGCCCGCGGCGGTGTAACGGTTTGCGCCGGAGAGCGGCAGGCCGTTGATGACGCTTGTCATAAACATCAGCAGGTTGTCGGGACCGAGCGGGTCGATGCCCGGCGTCAGGTCGCGCAGCAGGAAGTAGCTCGCCAACGCGCTCCCGCCGAGGTACTTGCGGTAAACCAGCGGCGGCAGCTCCTCGACCCACCAGCGCGGTTCGTTCAGGTCAACGTGCAGGATTTTGCCGTGATAGCTGTCAGCCATGAGGGTTCCTCCGGGGAAGGGGTGTAATCTGTGTCACAATCGCTGGGATAGGATATTACGACGAGGGGATTGTGTCAAACGGAGCGGGCGAGCGGAAGCCGGAAACTGGAAGCTGGAGGGCGTTGGGAAGTTTGACGCAAGGTGCGCGAGGACCTATACTTGGGGCTAGAGTGAGGACCTGCACATGCTAACTCAACACGCGATTCAACAGGCCGTCAAGCGTATCCTACAGGTGTCGGAGCCTAGCCGCGTCATCCTGTTCGGCTCTTACGCGCGCGGAGCTGCATCTCCTGATTCCGACCTTGACCTTATGGTGATATTGCCGGGAAAGCCGGACAAATACGCGGAAAGCCTGCGATTACGTCGCGCGATCGGGTCAGTCGGAACCGGCGTGGATGTGCTGGTGTTTTCCGAAGACGAAGCTCGTCGCCGCGGTCACGTGCCGGGAACAGTGATCTACTGGGCCAATTGCGAAGGAAAGGTCTTGTATGAAGCCGCACCTTGAGGAAGCTCATCGCATGCTTCGTTAGAGGAATAGCCAGGAGCTCCATGCGCACTGAACAACAGATGTTCGACCTGATCCTTGCTACTGCGCGGGACGACGAACGCATCCGCGCGGTCATCATGAACGGCTCGCGGGCCAACCCCAACGCCCCGCGTGATTTCTTCCAGGACTACGACATCGTTTATGTGGTCACTGATGTGGAGCCGTTCCGCCACAACCTGGCATGGATTGCGCGCTTCGGTGAGCTGATGATCCTGCAACTGCCGGACGAGATGGAGGATCCGCCGCCTGTCGATGCGCCGGGATTCGCCTATCTGATGCAGTTCGCGGACGGCAACCGCATCGACCTGAGCTTCTTCCCGGTGAGCCGGCTGGCAGAACTAGAGGAAGACAGCCAGACCATCGTGCTGCTGGACAAAGATGGTATTCTCCCGCCCTTCCCGCCCGCCAGCGACCGCGACTACCTGCCCAAGCCGCCGACAGCCAAGCAGTTCGGTGATTGCTGCAACGAGTTCTGGTGGGTGTCGCCATACGCGGCGAAGGGGCTGTGGCGGCAGGAGATCGTCTACGCCAAGCAGATGCTCGATGAATATGTGCGTACCCAACTGATGAAGATGCTGGCCTGGCATGTCGGCGTGCAGACCGAGTTCCAGGCCAGCCCCGGCAAGTATGGCAAGTACCTCGAGCAGTATCTCGAACCTGAGCTGTGGGAGCTGCTGCTGCGCACCTATGCCGGCGCAGACTACGACCACACCTGGGACGCACTGCTGGCTATGGGTGACCTGTTCCGCCGCGTGGCGACCGGTGTAGCGACGCACTTCGGCTTCGAATATCCATATGGCGACGACGCCCGTGTCAGCGCCCATCTGCGGCACGTCCGCGCGCTGCCGCGCGATGCAGCGGAGATGTACTGACGCACGCTCTGTCGCACAGGAGCAATGATGGCTTCTCCCCCGAATATCGTCATCTTCAATCCCGACCAGTGGCGCGGCGACGTGATGGGGCATCTCGGCAACCCGGCGGCATCCACCCCGGTGCTCGACCAACTGGTTAGCGAGGATGGAGTGTCGTTCCGCAATGCGTTCTGCCAGAACCCGGTCTGCACGCCCAGCCGCTGCTCCTTCATGACAGGCTGGTATCCCCACGTGCGCGGGCACCGCACTATGCACCATATGCTGCACACGGAATGTGGGGAACCGAACCTGCTGCAGGTGCTTAAGGAACACGGCTACTTCGTCTGGTGGGGCGGCAAGAATGACCTCATACCGGGCGGGCAGCCGCTCGACGCGGTGTGTGATGTGCGCTACCGCGCCGACTCTGCGCCGATGTGGCAGGTGGATCGCGCGGCGGAGTGGCGCGGCGCGCCCGGTTCGGACAGCTTCTACTCGTTCTACGTCGGCAAGTTGCCCCACACGGACGGCTACGACCACTACCATGACAGCGATTGGGCCAACGTGCTGGGCGCGGTCGAGTTCCTGCGCCACTACGACGGGCAGCAGCCCTTCTGCATCTTCCTCTCCCTCACCTATCCTCACCCACCGTATGCAGTCGAAGAACCGTGGTACAGCCGCATCGACCGGCCCGCCCTGCCCCCGCGCGCGCCTGCTCCATCGGGTTGGCACGGCAAGCCCGCGATTCTGCCCGGCATCGCGGCGGGGCAAGGCTTGACAGGGTGGACCGAGGAACGTTGGCGCGAACTGCGAGCGGCTTACTACGGCATGTGCAGCCGGGTGGATGCGCAGGCCGGCCTGGTGCTCGACGCGCTGGCTGAGCGCGGGGTGTACGACGATACGGCCTTCTTCCTCTTTGCGGACCACGGCGACTTCACCGGTGATTACGGGCTGGTGGAAAAGACCCAGAATACCTTCGAGGAGTGCCTGACGCATGTGCCGTTTGTGGTCAAGCCGCCGCGGGATCTGGCTGTCCAGGCCGGAATCCGGGACGCGCTCGTGGAGCTTATCGATTTCCCTGCAACCGTGTACGACCTGGCGGGCATCGTGCCGGAGTATACGCACTTTGGCCGGAGCCTCACACCGCTGCTGCGAGGGGAGACGGCAGAACACCGGGATGCCGTCTTCTGCGAGGGCGGGCGCTTGCACGGCGAACGACAAGCCATGGAGCTGGAGAGCGATCAGGATTCGCGCGGCCTCTACTCGCCCCGGCTCAGGTTGCAGGCTACCGATGAAGCGCCCTATCACGGAAAAGCCACCATGTGCCGGACGGACCGGTACAAGTACGTACACCGGCTGTACGAACCGGACGAGCTATACGATCTGGCGCACGACCCGCAGGAGCTGCACAACGTGGCCGGTGATGCGGTCTACGGACCCGTTTTGGAGAGCCTGCGGGAGCGGCTGCTCACCTGGTATCAGGAGACGTGCGACATCGTGCCTCGCGCGACCGACCGCCGATGGTGATCCGGCCGCCATGACATCATAGTTTGGAGGGAGAATGCTCTTAGGAGTCGCTTACTACCCCGAGCACTGGCCGCGGGAGCGGTGGGAGGTGGACGCACGGCTGATGGCCGAGGCGGGTATCACGCGCGTCCGCATGGGCGAGTTTGCCTGGCATCGCATGGAGCCTGAGCCGGGCCATTTCGAGTTCGGCTGGCTGGAGGATGCGATTAATTTGCTGGGGCGCTACGGCATCGAGACGATCCTCTGCACGCCCACGCCGACTTACCCTGCTTGGTTACACGCCAGGTATGAGGACATTCACCAGGTCAAGAGCAACGGCCAGGTCAAGGAGTTCGGCCAGCGGCAGGACGCGTGCAAGAACCATCCGGGCTACCTGCAGTATGCGCGGCGCATCGTTGAGCGGATCACTGAGGCGCTCGGCGACAATCCCCACGTCGTCGCCTGGCAGACCGACAACGAGTTCGGCTGTCACGACACGGCCCGGTGCTATTGCAGCAACTGCGGCCGCGCGTTTCAGGCTTGGCTGCGGGCCCGATTCCATGACGATATCGCCGCACTCAACGCGGCCTGGGGCACCTTCTTCTGGAGCCAGGACTATAACAGCTTCGAGGAAATTCCCATCCCCCGCGACACCGCGGACCGGACCGCGAACGACGGCCAGAACCCCGGCCTGGTGCTCGATTTCTACCGCTTCTCGTCGGATGTGCAGGTGGCATTCCATCGCGAGCAGGCGGAGATTATCCGGCGCAACTCGCCCGGCCGTCCCATCACGCACAACCTGATGGGCCTGTTCCCGCACATCGAGTATTACGACCTCGCCGCCGAGCTGGACATCGTCTCCTGGGACAACTACCCGTTCGCGATGAACGGCACGAACCTCCCGCCGCAGCCGCTGCCGCATGACCTGATGCGCGGGCTGAAGCAGCAGAATGTGTGGGTGATGGAGCAGGGGTCGGGCGCGGGCGGCTGGGGCAGCTACCCGGCCACGCCGCAAGCGGGCCAGATGCGCCTCTGGGCCTATCAGGCAGTGGCGCGCGGCGCGGACATGATCAGCTTCTTCCGCTGGCGTTCTTGCCGCTGGGGCCGCGAGCAATACTGGCACGGCGTCCTCTACCATCACGGCATCCCCCAGCGGCGCTACCACGAGGCCCAGCAGCTCGGGCAGGAGTTCGCCGCGCTCTCGCCGGAATTGGACGGCAGCACGGTCGAAAGCCCGGTCGCCCTGCTGTATGATTATCACAGCTTGTGGGCGCTGGAGACGCAGCCGAACACGGGCGATGGGTTCGGCTACATCGAGATGGCATCCGGGTGGGACCGGGCGCTCGCGCGGCTCGGCGTGACAGCCGATGCAGTGCGCATCGACGCGGATCTGGGCCGGTACAGGGTGCTCATTGCGCCAAGCCTGCACGTCTGCCCGCGCGAGACGGCGCGCCTGCTGGAGGCGTACATCGCAGGCGGCGGGACGCTCATCCTCGGCCCGCGCAGCGGCGTCAAGGAGGTCGAGGGCGCGATCGTGGATGAGCTGTTGCCGGGCTTGCTGCGCAAGCTGGCCGGCTGTCACATCGAGGAGTACGATGCGTTCTCGAACGTGCCGGGGCTGGCGATGCACGTGCGGGATGCCGGCGGCACGCGCTACCGCAGCCACGGCCTCGCGGATGTGCTGGCACTGGAAGATGGAGCCGAGGCCGCGCTCTGGTACGACAATCACTACTACGCCGGGCAACCCGCGGCTGCACGCCACGAGGTCGGAGCGGGCCGCTGTTATTACGTGGGAACGGTGCTCGACGACACCGGGTTGGATAGCTTCCTGCGCGGCGTGCTGGGTGAGTCGAACGTGCCGGTCATCTCTGAGCTGCCCGCCAGTGTTGAAGTGACCTGCCGGGTGCGCGATGGACAATGCTACCGGTTCTATTTGAACCACGCAGATGAGCCGGTCGAGATGGCTGCTCTCGCGCCGGGTACGGACCTGCTGACCGGCGCAGCGGTGACTCAGCAGGTCACGCTGCTGCCGTTCGGCGTACTGATCGTCAAGGAGACCCCATGACGCGCATCCTCTACATCGATATCGATACGCTGCGGCCCGACCACCTGGGCTGCTACGGCTACCACCGGAACACCAGCCCCAACCTGGACCGCATCGCGGCGGAGGGCGTGCGCTTCGAGAACTGCTACGTCTCTGACGCGCCGTGCCTGCCCTCGCGCGCCGCGCTCTATACGGGCCGCTTCGGCTATCACAACGGAGCCATCAATCACGGCGGCGTGGCTGCGGACCTGCTGCACGAGGGCCGCGACCGCGGTTTCCGCGACGAGATGTGGCGGACCGGGTGGATCACCCAGTTGCGCGCTGCGGGCCTCTACCCGGTCAGCGTCAGTCCCTTCGGGGAGCGGCACTCCGCCTGGTGGTGGCATGCGGGCTGGCGCGAAATCTACAACACGAGCTTCGGCGGCCTGGAGCTGGCGGACGATGTGACCCCGGCCGCGCTGGAATGGCTCAAGCGCAACGCGGCCTCGGACGACTGGTTCCTGCACGTCAACTACTGGGACCCGCACACGCCGTACCGGACGCCGCCGGAGTTCGGCAACCCGTTCGAGCATGACCCGCTGCCTGCGTGGCTGACCGAGGAGATGCGCCAGCGGTGCTGGGACGGCTTCGGCCCGCACTCCGCGCAGGAGCCACATGACACCGTGCCATCGCCCGAGTGGCTGGCGAACCTGCTGCGGAAGTATCCGCGCCTGCCGGAGCAGCTCGATTCGATGGACGCGGTGCGCCGGTGGATCGACGGCTATGACACGGGCATCCGCTACGCCGACACGCATGTGGGTTACCTGTTGGATGCGCTGGCCGAGGCCGGGGTGCTGAACGACACGCTCATCATCGTCAGCTCGGATCATGGCGAGAACCAGGGCGAACTCAACGTCTGGGGCGACCATCAGACCGCAGACCACATCACGTCGCGCGTGCCGTTGATCGTGCGCCCGCCGGCCCGCGTGGCCGAGGCGTGGGGCCTGCAGAACGTCCCGCGCGTGGATCGTGCATTGCACTATCACTTCGACTGGGCCGCGACCCTCGTGGAACTGCTCGGCGGGCAGGTGCCCGACAACTGGGACGCGCGACCCTTCACCGAGGCGTTCCGTGCGGGCAGCGAGACGGGCCGAGACTTTCTCGTGGTCAGCCAGGCCGCGTGGTCGTGCCAGCGGACCGTGCGCTTCGAACACGAGGGCGCGTCCTGGCTGTGCATGCGCACGTATCACGACGGGTACAAGGATCTGGAGCCGGTGATGCTGTTCAACCTGTCGGAAGACCCACATGAGCAGCACGACCTGAGCCGCGAGCGGCCGGACCTGGTCGCGCTGGCGATGGGCCACCTGATGGACTGGCAGTCCGAGATGATGCTCACTGCACGCACGAACGTGGACCCGATGCTGACCGTGTTGCGCGAAGGCGGCCCGCTGCACACGCGGGGCGTGCTGCCCGCGTACCTGGCGCGGCTGCGCGAGACAGGACGCATCGGGCACGCCGAGCGCCTCGCCCGCCTGCACCCCGCGGAGGCGTAGCCTTCCAGGGATTATCAGAAACCCGTTTTCGTGTGAAGCTCCGCTTCACCTCAGAAAACGGGTTTCTAGTGTATTACCTGTTTAGGAGTCTTGATGTCTGTGACGAAGCGCGAGCGGCTGCTCGCGGTGCTGCGGGGCGAAGTGCCCGACTGCGTGCCCGTCTGCCCCGACATCTCCAACATGGTGCCCTGCCGGTTGACGGGTAAGCCGTTCTGGGACATCTACGTCTACAAGGACCCGCCGCTCTGGAAGGCGCACATCGACGCGGTCAAGTACTTCGACCTCGACGGCGGCTGGGAATTGTACGACTTTGGCGACCTGTTCGGAGACAATGGTCCGGCCTGGGAGCAGAAGATCGTGCTGCGCCGGGAGGACGGCAGCTTCGTGACGCAGGACTACTGCCCGGCCACCGGCCAGTGGAGCCGCGTCGTCGCGGTTCACACGGCGGACAATCCACCGGCCAGCAACATCCGACCCGCACAGGTTGGCCTGGGACCGGAGCCGAAGGATTGGGAGGACATCACCGGCGTGCAGGAGTGGCCGACGGGGCTGGCGCTGTGGAAGCTGGCGAAGCAGGAGCTGGGCGACCATGGCGTCGTCGGCATGTGGAGCGGCGGCACGACCGCCATGCTGGGCCGGCCCGAGGACATCTACGAGTACTACGACAATCCGGCGAAATGGCATCACTACCGCGACGAGATGATTCGCAAAGTCGAACAGCGCATGGCGATGATCGCCGCGCTGGACGACAAACCGGACTTCATCTTCTGCGGCGGGTCAGGCTCGCTGGTGTTCCAGTCACCGCGCATCTTCCGCGAACTCTCGCTGCCCGTCCTCGTGCGGACGACCGAGCTGGCCTACGATATGGGCCTGCCCACGCACGTCCACTCGTGCGGGCCGGAGGCGCGGCTGGTGCAGATGGCTGTGGAGGAGACGAAGCTCACGGTCATCGATCCGCTGGAGGTGCCGCCGATGGGCGACTGCGACCTGGCGGAGCTGAAGCAGCGGTTCGGGAATAAAATCGTACTCAAGGGTAACCTGCACACTACCCGCACGATGCTCCACGGCACGGTGGAAGACGTGGTCGCAGCGAGCCGCCGCGCCATCGACGATGCGGCTGCGGGCGGGCGCTTCATCCTCTCGACGGGCGACCAGTGCGGCCGCGACACGCCCGACGCGAACCTTCGTGCGATGGTCGAGACCGCACGCACGTATGGGAGGTATTGATAGGACGCTGATGACATAGAAACGAGTAATCAGTAACGAGTAAGAATTAGCCGGATCACCGTCATCAGCGTTCTATGTCCTCGGTCCCCGGCGCGGAAGGCACGAGGATCGTGCTGATGGCCTGGATACTGGCGAGCAGGTTGCGCACGGAGAAACCCAGGCCGTGCGTGACGGTCAGCGTGTTGCTGATGACCGGGTCGCCCGTCGGGTCGCGCGAGGAGATGACGATGACCGGGATGTCGCGAATCAGCGGGTCGCGGCCCTTTTCCTCCAGCACCTGGAAGCCATCCACCCCGGCCATCACCAGGTCGAGCAGCATCACGTCGGGTCGGCGGCTGCGCAGCATCGCGAGCGCGCGCTGGCCGTTTGTGACCTGCAGGAGCCGATAACCCCGCGCGTCGGCCTCCAGCATCCGCGCGAACAGGTGCAGCTCGTCCGGCTCATCGTCCACAATCAGCACGGTCTTGATGTCCTCGCCCAGCGCAGTCAGCTCGCTTAGCAGCCGGGCAGAGGTCAACGGCTTGACGAGATAGCGCACCACGCCGAGCCGCCGCGCAGCCTCATCCTCGCCGGGCACCCAACAACTCACCGCGGGCGTGCCATAGGGCAGGGCGGTCAGCGCGCTCGGCGGGATCGCTTCGAGCGGCGACGCGTTGACGACGAGCGCCTGCGCAGGAGAGCGGTTCAGCTCCTCCATCGCAGCCTCGATGCTGCGCACCACCGTGCATTCCACGTCCGGCAGATAGCGTGTCAGCAGGCGTTGAAGCGTTTCTTCCTTCTCCAGCACGACCAGCCGGGGCGTCAGCTTCGGGGGCGGCAGCCGCGACGGCCGCGTGCGCGCCAGAAAGCCCACCTCGTCATCCGGCGTGAGCGCGCGGCGCACGCCCAGCGTCACATCGTCGGGCAGGGGCAGCTCGACCGGTAGCGCGAAGCTGATGCGCGTGCCTTGGCCGCCTGCGCCATCTCCAGCCGGCTCCAGCGGGCTCTCCAGCCACATGCGGCCCCCGTGCATCTCCACGAACTGTTTGCTGATGGTGAGGCCCAGCCCGCTGCCGCCGTAGCGCCGCCGCACTGTGCCGTCGACCTGCTGAAATGGTGCGAAGATGCGCGCCTGATCCTTTGCAGCGATGCCGGGGCCGGTGTCCGCGACGCTGATGACGATCTCGCTATCCACGCGCTTGCACTCAATGCTGACCCCGCCGCGCTCGGTGAACCGGCCCGCGTTGCTCAGCAGGTTGATGAGCACCTCGCGGATGCGCGTCTCGTCGCAGAAGACCTGCGGCAGGCTCGGCTCCACGTCTGCGCGCAGGTAGAGGCCCTTAGAATCAAAGAGCGCCTTCACGGCAGCTGTCGCCGCCTCGACGGTATCGGCCAGTGCGGTCCATTCCCGGTTGAGCGCCATGCGGCCTGCCTCGACTTGGCTCAGGTCGAGCACGTCGTTCACGAGGTCCGCGAGGTGCTGACTGTTGCGGCGCACGGCCGCGATGTCGGTGAGTAGAGACGGGGGCAGCCGCCCGCCGTAGACCTGGGGCGAGCGGGCGATGATGTCGGTGAAGCCGATAATCATGTTGAGCGGCGTCCGCAGTTCATGGCTGACGTTGGCGACGAACTCCGCCTTTGCCTGCCGCGCTTCCTCCGCAATACGCTGAAGAGCCTTCAGCCGGTCCGACAGCCGCGCCAGCTCCCGGTTGGCCTTGAGCAGGTCCTCGCGCGCCAGGGTCAGTTCCAGCCGCTGCTCGCGCGCCTCCTCCAGGTGGAGGTTGGCCTGTTCGAAGCCCGACAGCGACCATTCCGTGACCGTCAGCAGCGGCTCCACGACCGCGCGGCCCAGCAGTCCGGTGAACGCGCCGGCAATCGGGATGGCCAGCGCCAGAGCCTGGGGCAGGGGGGCGCTGAACATCGCGGAGGTCGCCCACCAGGCCACCGCGAGCACGACCAATTCGCTCACCAGCGCGCCGGCCCAGCCCACCGTCACCATTGCGACCAGGGGCAGCAGCGCGAACGTCAAGGCGACGTGCGGCTGGTCCAACAGGAACATCGCCAGCGCCAGCGCGGCGGCCAGGCCGCCCTGCCAGACGAGTTGCGCCAGGGCGTAATGCTGCGCGAGCAGCCGGTAGGCCGCCAGGCTGGTGACGACGAGGACAAGCATCGACGCGAACATGCGCATCATCATGCTGCTTTCGCTGTTGCCCGATAGCACGATGGCGATGACGAGCAGGAAGATGCTGCTGAGGAGCAGGATATTGCGCGCCGTGGATTGCATGAGGTCGTTGGCCGTGTCCGCAGAATCGAGCTGCGAGCGCGACCCGGACCGTGTGACCTGCCACATAGGGGCCTCCGCCGGATGCAAAAAGACCTTCGAGGGTCTTCCGTCTGGCAGGAGTATAGCGTACGGCGGCATTTAACAGAAGCAGGGGCTGCCGGCAGTCGCCGGCAGCCCCTGCCGATCGCAGAGGAGTGCGCATCTGCGGATGCGCACTCCTGGGGTCAATCTACTACTTGTACTTCGCGTCGTACGCGTCCTGGTAGATCTTCAGGAAGTCGTCCAGGCCGGAGTCGTTGAGATTCTGGATGTAGGTGTCCCAGTCCTTATCGACATCGGCTTTGCCGGTGACGAAGTTGGCGAACCACTCGTCCGCGGCGTTGAAGACGGTCGTATTGAGCTCACCGTACATCTTCGACTGGTCCGCGGTGAACACAAGCGGAGGAACAGCCTTGTCGGTGGTGCCGTAGGGCTCCATCAGGTTCTTGGTCCAGTCGTACAGCCAGCGCTCGAGCGGGTCATCGGGGTTGTACGCCTGCGCATTGCGGTAGTCGTTCGTGCGGAAGGTCGGGATCGTCTGGCTCCAGTGGCGGTTCTGCGGATCGCCGCCCCAGGTCTTGAGCACGGTGTACAGCGCCTCGCCGCCGGAGATGGACTCCGTGCCGGGCTTCGAGCGCTCCCAGTCCTCACCCTCGACGCCGAACACAGAGTTGGTGGTGGACTCGAAACCGTAGGCCAGGTCGAGTAGGCGGAAGGCAGCCTCGGGGTTCTTGGCGACCCGCGTGATGACGAAGTTCGCCTGGCCGCCAGTCGGCTGGTAGATGGTGCGCGGGGTCTGCTGCATGCCGCTCGGTCCCTTGAGCGGGGCGATGGGCGTGTACTCCTTCCAGCGACCGCTGGGGCCGCCGTTCTGCGTGAAGACGCCGTACCAGCCCGCGCCGACCGCGCCCATGACCGGTGTTTCCGATTCACCGAGTTGCTGAATCTGCGCGCTGTCGTTGGTGAACGCCTGCGGGTCGATCAACCCCTGGGCGTACAGCTTCGCCAGGTACTTCAGGCCCTCTTTCCAACCGGGCTCGGTGAAGGCCGCCTTGACCGTGCCGTTGTCCAGGATCAACTGGCGCGCGCCATTGCCGGTCACGTAGTCGTTGTAGACGAAGGAGTTCATGATGAACTGGTCGATGGTCGAGTGCCAGCCACCGTTCTGCAGCTTCGTTCCGGACATCGGAATTTCATCCGCCTGGCCGTTGCCGTTCGGGTCCTGCGTCTTGAAGGCCAGGAGCACTTGCTCCAGTTCATCGGTCGTGGTCGGGATCTCGAGGCCGAGCTTGTCCAGCCACGGCTGGTAGAGCCAGAACTTCTGCGACATCGAGCAGTGGTAGCAGTCGTTGTAGTGCGGCATGCCGTAGATCTTGCCGTCGAGCAAGGTGATGAGGTCCTTGATCGCCGGGTTCGTCTCGAACATCTTCTTGGTCTCGACGCCGTACTCTTCGATGTAGTCGTTGAGCGGCAGCACGATGCCCTGCTCGGCCAGAATCTGCATCTGGTCCAGCCGGATGTTGCAGCCGATGATGATTTCCGGCAGGTCGCCGCTAGCCAGCATCAGGTTCATCGCGTTCTGTGCGTCAGCCACGGGCGGGAGGTTCATGATCAGGTGGATGTTGGTCTGTTCCTCAAGCCAGCGGGTGTACTCGTTGTCTTCGTAGTCGCTCACCGCCGTGCTGGGGCACATGAAGACCGTCATGTCGATCTTTTCTTTGGCGACGGGGAAGACGCCGGCCAGGTTCACGTTGGCCGCGCTGGCCGACGCTGCGGGCTCGGCGGCGGGTTCGGCAGCCTCGGTTTCAGCTTCAGCCTCAGCCGCCGGTGCAGCGGCTTCCGGCGCAGCCGCGGGCGCGGCGGGCGCGGCCGGGCCGCAGGCCGACACGAGCATCGCGACGATGGCAAAGATGCTCAACAGCAAGAACAGTCGACGCTTGGACATTGGGTTTTCCTCCTGAACGGATTGGGTAAGTTGTGCTATCCCTTGACCGAGCCCAGCATGATGCCCTTCACGAAGTACTTCTGCACGAAGGGATAGATGATGAGCACCGGCACGGATGCAACGACGATCAGCGCGTATTTGAGCAGCTCGCGCAGGGCCTCGCGCGCGGCCATGACCTTGATGTCTTCGATCATCGCCATGTCCACCTGGCTCGATATCAGGATGTTCCGCAGGATGATTTGCAGCGGGAAGAGGTCCTTGTCGGTCAGGTAGAGCAGGGCGGCGAAGAACTGGTTCCAGTGCCCGATGGCGTAGAAGAGCGACATCACCGCGATGAGCGGCGTGGACAGCGGCAGCAGCACCCGGAAGAAGTACTGGAGGTCGCTGCATCCGTCGAGCTGCGACGCCTCCAGCAGCTCCTGCGGAATCGAGGAGCGCAGGAAGGTGATCGCGATCAGCAGGTTCCAGACCGAGAGCGCCTGCGGGATAATGAGCGCCCAGCGCGTGTTGCGCATTCCGAGGTCCCTGACGAGCAGGTAGGTGGGGATCAGGCCGCCGTTGAAGAACATGGTGAACAGGAACAGGCCCAGGATGACATTCTTGCCCCACAGATCGCGGCGCGACAGGGGATACGCAGCGATGAGGGTCATGGTCACATTCACCAGCGTGCCGACCACCGCGTAGAAGAGGGAGTTGCCGTAGCCCGACCAGATCAGTGGGTAGGAGAAGACCTTCTCATACGCAAACAGCGACGGGTTGACCGGCCACAGCCACACCCTGCCGGCGATGACCGCCGCGCCATCGCTGAACGACGCGCTCACCACATAGATCAACGGGTACAGGATGACCAGCAGGAACAGTGTGAGCAGCGTGTAGTTGATGATGGTGAACGCCCGGTCAATACCGGTTTCGCGAATGCGAGTATTAGCGTGGTAGACGTCGGTCTCAGTTGTCATAGCTGTTACCTCGTAACGTAGAAACGTTCCCGCGAAACGTCTCTAGGGTAAAGACGTTCTGCCGGAACGTCTTTACCCGTAAACGTCCCTAACTAGAACAGGCCCTTGTTCGTCAGTCGGTTGGCGGTCCAGTTGGCCGAGACCAGCAGCACCAGGCCGATGAGCGAGTTGAACAGGCCGATGGCCGCGGCATAGGAGAAGTTCGCGATGCCGCCCGCCAGGCCCGTCTTGTAAACGTAGGTGCTGATGACCTCGGACGTGGCGAGGTTGAGCTGGTTCTGCATCAGGTAGGTCTTCTCGAACCCGACGTTGAGCAGCTGCCCCATGTTGAGAATGAACACCGTGACGATGACCGGCGTGATGGCCGGGATGTCGATGTGCCACATGCGCTGCAGGCGGTTTGCGCCATCCACAACCGCGGCTTCATGCAGCGACGGGTCCACGGTCGTCAGGGCGGCCAGGTAGATGATGGTGGCGAAGCCGGTATTCTGCCAGACGCCCGACCAGACGTATACCGACGGGAAGAGTTCCGCGCTGCCCATGAACTGCACGGGGTCCAGCCCCAACTGCATGAGAAGCAGGTTGACCGGGCCGCGGCGCAGATCGAGGAAGTTCAGCAGCAGGCCGACCATGACCACGGTGGAGATGAAGTAGGGTGCGTAGCTCACCATCTGGACGGTGCGCTTGAAGAAGCCGGTCTGCAACTGGTTCAGGCTCAGCGCCAGGATGATGGGAATCGGGAAGCCGACGACCAATGAGTAGAACGACAGCCAGAGCGTGTTCTTCATCAGGCGTATGAACATCGGCGAGTCGAAGAAGCGCGTAAAGTTTTCGAGGCCGATCCACTCGCTGCCGGTAATGGACTTGCCAGGCAGGAAATCGCGGAACGCGATCTGGGCGCCGTACATGGGATAGTACATGAAGATGAGTAGCCAGGCGACGGGCAGCAGCAGCAGCAGGTAAAGCTGCCAGCCGTGACGAATCTGCCGCCATGTGCCGCGCAGGCTGCGGGGTTTGGTGAGCGCCGCCAGGTTTGCCTTAACCGGGGTAGTGATGGTTGCCATACACAACCTCGCTTTCCATTCTTCGAACTGAGCACGACTTCAGGTTGAGGCTGCCGGAGCTCAGCAGCCCGTGAATGCTGTCAGCCATGGCGGGAATGGAGCGAGGGTGCGGCTGTGCGCGCCTTCGGGTGCCGAGACCATGTGCCGACGTTGCCACTCCGGAGATGTGGGCGCTCCGGATCAAGAATCAGGTCCCATTCTGGCAAGTTTGGTGACGGCATTATAGCAGATATGCTGCATCTTACTATTGATTTCTGGCCGAGAAGTGGCCGAAAAATGGCCGCACCGTGCCGGACCGTGTCCGGACCGTGTCCGCTTGGGCAAGAGGCCGCGAGCGTGTAAAATGACGGCGGACACGCAAGCATGACAGACTCAGCCTTCGATACCTTTGTAAGCCACGTGCGCAGCGCGCTCAACCACCTTTACGATCCGGACGAGCTGCGGCGGAGCCCGCTGGCTGTCGCCTTCGGCATCGCCGATGACTTCGATGCGGCTGCGACGCTCCAACGTATCCTGATGGATGCAATCGAGGCGCTCAGGCCGGCCGCGGATGACCCGCCGCAGTCGCGCGGCTGGCGCATCTACGATGCGTTGTTCTACCGCTACATCCGGGGCTTCGACCGGGATGTAGTGGCCGATCAGCTTGGCATCAGCGGCCGCCAGTTGCGCCGCGAGCAGCGCGCGGCCCTCGAGGTGCTGGCCCAACATCTGTGGCTGGCACATGACCTCACAAGCCAACCCTTGCCCGCAGTGCAGTTGGAAGCGGCGAACGCGCCGGCCTGGCTGCACGACCTGCCCCCGGAGAAGCCGGGCGAACTGGAAGCCGTGCTCCGCACGACCCTGGAGCTGGCCTTGCCTTTGGCGCGGCAGTGGGATGTGCGTCTGGCCGGTCTGCCCCCGGACACCTCCCCGACGCTCAGGACGGCACCGGTGCCGCAGGCGGCGCTGCGCTATGCGCTGCTCAACGTGCTGGGCGTCGCCATTCCGCGGGCGGCGGGCGGGGCCATCCAACTGGCCGGCGAGATGGCGGACGAAATCATCGCGGTGGATATTGCCGTGGCGCGGACGCAGGGGTCGGGGCCTTTGTCTGATGAGGAACGCGCCAGCCTGGAGGTGGCGCGGCAGCTCATGGAGGTGGCCGGTGGAGAGTTGACCGCAGCGGCGGGCGCAGATGGGTTCCGGGCCAGACTGGCGCTGCCAGTGCTGGAGCAGGTACGCGTGCTGGTCGTGGATGATAACGCGGATACGCTGCAGCTCTTTGCCCGCTATGCCGTGGGCACGCGCTACGCAGTGACGGCCATGCGCGAGCCTGCCGGGGCGCTGCGGCTGGCGGAAGAACTGGAGCCGGATATCATCATCCTGGACGTGATGATGCCGGACCTGGACGGGTGGGAGATGCTGGCCCGGCTGCGCGAGCAACCTGTCACGAGCCAGACGGCCATCATCATCTGCACGGTGCTGCCGCAGCAGTCGCTGGCGCTCGGGTTGGGCGCGAACGCGTTCCTGCAGAAGCCGGTCACGCGGGAGGCGTTTCTCGCCGCGCTGGACGGGCAGGCGCGCGGGTGACGTTGGCCGCGCGTGGGAGATGCTAGAACAACGCTGATGACGTGCCAAACTTCGATTGGCCCTGATCAGACTGGTCGCGTGATTTGATCAGTGCAATTGGTTCTGTCAGCCAGAGTCATCTGCATGGCCTGGACGGATGACTCGTCATGCGCCCAAGTATTTGCCCAGGTCAGCTTCGAGTTTCTTCTGCAGGTCCATGCCGCTGGCATATGTGAGGCAGGGTTGATCGGGCAGATCAACCTTGACCTTGGCCCCCTCTTTCATGATCAGCAGCGTGGGACGGCCGCAGCCCCAGGCATAGCCGATGCCAAGATAGGCTCCCGGGCTGACCTTCGAGAAGTCCGCGATGACCAGGGCGGCGGTCTCGATCCGGTTCCGGGCGCGCTCGAGGACATCGCGCTCCAGGGTGCTCATATCCAGCATTTCGCACAGGTAACCCGCAGCCTGTACCGGCCCCTGGATGCCCATGCCGAAGAGATTGATCATCTCGGGGGTGGACGGGATCGCGACGAAGATGTGCGGTTTGGCGTTGGACTGGCTGCCTGCCGCATGGACGCGCTCCGAAAGTGTCTGCGGGTCTGCGAGGTTTGGATGGGCCCGGGTTGTCTCGTGCAGATGCTCATTGAGCACCTGCATCAACCGTTGCGCCCGCTGCGGGTTGCGCTCCACGATGGTCACGCGTTCGAGCGCGGGGGGTACGTCACCGGCCCGGAACGCATCCGTCAGCCCGCCGATTTGGGCGAGAAACGCCTCAGTTTCGTCCAGGCCGAAGCCGGTGCCGTGAATGGTCATGATGACGTGGCGCGCGGAAGGCAGGGCATCGGCCAACGTGCCCAGGACGTCCCGTGCGAAGCGGCGAATGCCGCCATAGTCCAGCCGATAGAGCGGCTCCACCCCCAGGAACAGGGCATACTGCGCCGCAATCTTGCCCTCAGTCGCGAGTAACTCAAATTTCCCCGGCCGCGGTGTGACCGTGCTGGCATAGTCCTCCCGCAGGCGGGAAGCAACTAACTCGTCGGTGCGGTAGAAGGCCTGCGCATATTTCAGCGCGAGCACATCACAGGGGAAGGTTGTGATGTCCGCGCACTGCACGTCGATCTGATAGCCCGGGGTTTCTTGCGCGGCCCACTGTTTGCGCACGTCCTTGAGATCGGCGTGCGCCGGGTAGTCCTTGAGCGCGCGGTCGAGGACGGCCAGCACGCGACCTGCCTTCTGCGCTTCTTCCAGGATGTTATCCCAATGCATCTGCGGCTGGTCACTGGCCGTGATGCGGATCAGTTTGAGGCCGGCGTCCTTCGCAAGCAGGCGGGCGTCGTCCGTATCTGAGAATAGCTCGGCCAGCACATCACGGGCCTGCGCAATGAGTACGTAGGTTGGCGGCATGTGCAGCCTCCTGTCGGTAGCAATGCTCTGGCGGCGTCTCAATCGTTCGTCGTTGGTCCCGCGTCGTCGGTCGAAACGAACGGTGCGCCCTGTCCGCCCAGGCATGGGTGGGCCAACTGCCAGGCCTGGCTATCGATAGTGGGCTCGCCCTCGCGGGGCTTTCGGCGGATGTAGCGACCGTCGGGCTGGAGCACGCGTGCCCGGATGTTGTTGTGCAGCTCGACTTCGAGCAGGGTGTGGCGGATATAGCTGCCGATGGCCGGGTCCTTGACTGGGAAGATGACCTCCACCCGCCGGTCGAGGTTGCGCGGCATCAGGTCCGCGCTGCCCAGGTAGACCTCCGGCTCACCGCCGTTCTCGAAGTAGTAAATGCGGCTGTGTTCGAGGAAGCGGCCAACGATGCTGATGACGCGGATATTGTCGCTGACGCAGGGCACGCCGGGCCGGAGACAGCAGATGCCGCGCACGATGAGGTCCACGTCCACGCCGGCCTGCGATGCGCGGTAGAGGGCGCGAATCAGGCGTTCATCCACCAGCGAGTTCATCTTGAAGATGAGGCGGGCGGGCCGGCCCTCCAGCGCGTGCTCCGTCTCGCGCTCGATCAACGCGGTGATGCGCTCGCGCATGCTGCCGGGCGCGACGAGCAGGCTGCGGTAGAACTGCTGCGTGGAATAGCCGGTCAGCGTGTTGAACATCTCGGTTGCGTCCGCACCCATCTCCGGGTCGCACGTCAGCAGGCCGAGGTCGGTGTAGATGCCCGCGGTGACCGCGTTGTAGTTGCCCGTTGCCAGGTGCAGGTAGCGGCGCAGACCGCCTGCCTCGCGGCGCACGACGAGCGTGACCTTGCTGTGTGTCTTCAGCCCCACCAGTCCGTAGACCACGTGGACCCCCTGCGCTTCGAGCGCGCGGGCCCAGCCGATATTGCTCTCTTCGTCGAAGCGCGCCTTCAGCTCGACAAGCACGGCGACCTGTTTGCCGTTGCGCTGGGCCTCCAGCAGCGAGCGGACGACTGGTGCATTCCGCCCCACCCGGTAGAGCGTCTGCTTGATGGCGAGCACGTCGGGGTCGGTGGCTGCGGCGTTGACGAAATCCAGCACCGGCTTGAAGGAGTCGTACGGGTGGTGCAGCAGGATATCGCCCTTCCGGATTACGGCGAACAGCTCATCCGTGGTCTTGACATCGCGCAGTTGAGGGGGCACCGACGGCACGAAGGGCGGGTCTCTGAGTTCAGGCCGGTTGAGGTTCGCGACAGCCCACAAGCTGGACATGCCAAGGGGCGGCTGGAGCGGGTAGACGTCGCTCGGGTCAACGTCGATGTTCTCCATGAGCAGCGTCACCATCTCCTCGGGCATGGCCTCATCCACAACCAGGCGGACAACCGGCCCGAAATGGCGCTGGCGCAGCCCCTGTTCGATGGTTTCGAGCAGGTCCGGCGCCTCGTCTTCCTGGATTTCCATATCCGCATCGCGGATGACCTGGAAGCTGTAGGCCTGCTCGATTTCGTGGCCGGGGAAGAGGATGCCGAGGTTCGCAGCGATGACATCTTCCAGCCAGACAAAGCGCGTGCCATCGACGACCGGCACGAGCCGGGGCAGGGAGGTGGGCACTTTGACGCGCGCGAAATGCTGCCCGCTCGGTCCGTTGACCCAGCAGGCCAGGTTGAGGCTGAGGTTGGAGATGTGCGGGAAAGGCCGGCCCGGATCGAACGCGAGCGGTGTGAGCACGGGCAGCACATCCGAACGGAAGTACTCGCGCATCCGGTCCTGCTCTTCGAGGGTGAGCTGGTCGTAGCGCAGGAGGTGGATGTCGGCCGCGGTGAGCTGCGGAATGATGTCGGTGTAGAAGTAGTGCCGCTGCTCGCGCATCATGGGCAGGACCTGCGTGCGGATCGCGGTCAGTTGTTCGGTGGGTAACAGGCCATCCGGCGGAGTGGAGGTGACGCCTGCGTCGATCTGATCCTTCAGCCCGGAGACGCGAATCATGAAGAACTCGTCCAGGTTGGAACTGAAGATGGCGAGAAACTTGACGCGCTCGAGCAGGGGATGGCGCGCATCTTGGGCTTCTTCGAGGACGCGGCGGTTGAACTCGAGCCAGCTTAACTCGCGGTTGAAGTAGAGCGCCGGGTCTTTCAGGTTGACACCGGCCTCGGGCGGCCAGGTCGGGACCTGGGCGAGGAGGGTCTTCTCCAGAGTAACCGGTGCGTCCATGGGAGCCTCCGAACAACTTGGTTGGCGTGTTCTGCTCTGCATTATAGTCGAGCGACGGAAGCGCCGCAAGTGGCGTTGCGCCCGCCCAGCTATGCCTGTGGTGGAATGTGCAACCCTGTCCGCTGCTTTGCGTAGGTATTGTACGATGGTAGCATGATGGGTGTATATTGGTGGTTGATGATGCGTAGGGCTTGAGGAGCACATGATGACACAACGGTTCAAAGCAACGGTCCTCCGGGACGGGAGCCGCCACTTCATCCCGGTCCCATTCGATCCGGACGAGGCGTGGGGCGAGAAGCCGCGGCACCATGTCAGGGGTTCGGTCGGCGGGCATGCAGTGCGCGGGCCGCTGGGCAGCGAGGGGAACGGGCACGTTCTCGCACTGGGCCCGGCGTGGCTCAGGGACACGGGGTTGGAGGCCGGCGCGGAGGTCGAGGTGATCCTGGGGCCGGAAGGGCCGCAGGCTGATGCGCTGGCAGGAGATATCGTTGCTGCGCTTGATGCCGAGCCTGAGGCCAGGTCTTTTTTTGCGGGGCTGGCGACTTTCTATCGGAAAGGGTATCTCAGGTGGATCGAGGGGGCGCGGCGACCTGAGGTGCGCAGCGCACGGATCGCGGAGATGGTGGAACTGTTGAAAGCGGGGAAGAAGCAACGTTGAGGGAGGCCGGCAACCTTCGACCACGCAGCGGCAAAGCCACTGCTCCGCCCAGGTTGCGGCGGAGCACAGTGGCGGGCCCCGGTGAAACAAATCGGGACGGCCCAGCGTTATGACGGAAGGGCCAGTGCAAGGGATTGCAGTGGTTCGCTTGGGCGGCTGCTGCACCCATCGTAGTGAATGGAAAACCGGGAGACAAGGGGATGGAGAACATGAAGCAGACGAGAGAGAAGATGACTGTTGCAGGGTTCGGCATGCGGGCATTGTATGTGGGGCTGCTGCTCGCGATGCTGTTCAACGTGCTGCCGATGGCAGGGGTTTCGGCGCAGCAGGCTGCTGCGGGGACGCTGCCGGGTGCCAGTATTAAGGTGCAGGAACAGGCCGGCACGATCGTTTACACGGTGCGGGCAGGCGACACCCTGGCATCGATCGCGCGGCGGTATAACACGACGGTCGCGGTGTTGGCGCAGCTCAACGGCATCGCCAACCCTAATCGTATCTACATCGGCCAGCGGCTGCGCGTGCCGGCCCGGGGAAGCGGCACGCCGACCAACCCGGTGCGCATCACCTTCCCGCGCGGCGGGGTCAGCGCCACTGTCAGAGGCACCGTCACTTTCCCCAACCGGTCCTGCTATCTGGTGGCAGCGCAGGCCGGCCAGCACATGACCGTCACAGTCGCCTCGGCAGGCCAGGCGGCCAACTTCCTTATCACATCTGTGCGCAACAACACGCCGCTCAAGCGCCTGGAGAACGAAGACCGCATCTGGACTGTGACGCTGCCCGTGACCGGCGACTACCTGATCTGCGTCGCGACGGCTGCGGGCACGGTTCCCTATGATCTGACCGTCTCTATTCCGCCGCGACGGAGCGACGCGGCGCCCATCCGCATCCAGTTTGCACCTGGCGGCACATCGGCCTCGGTGCGGGGCAGCGTGACGGGCGTGGAGCGGCAGTGCTACATTCTGCGTGCGAGGGCGGGGCAGGTCATGACCGTCACGGTGGGATCATCAGGCAATGCGGCGAGCTTCTCTGCGGTCGGTGCGGACGGGATCCCGCTGAAGCGCATGGAGGTGGGCGGGTCTTTCGCCATGCTGCCGTTGCACGCGACACAGGATTACACCGTCTGTGTCGGTATTCCGGCGGGCACTCCCGTGACGGTCTACTATGACATGACTGTCGGCGTGAAGTAGCGCAGGAGCGCACAGAGGCGCGGGTGCGTTTCACGTTGGGGGCGCGGCCATCGCGGATAAACGAATGCGCTGGCGCGCCACGAATACGCGAATCGTGTGCGCCGCGGCGGGATATTCGTGTATCCGTGCCCAGCGCCGCAGCGCCATTCGCGTATGCGCGATGGCCGCGCCCCCAACGTGAAACGCACCCCAGAGGCTCCGCTTCGGGGCTTGAGACAGGCGTGTACCGGCTCTATCGGGGCTGTACACGCCTGTTTTGGCCTGGGGAATGTGGCTATTTGTAAGCTGACACGCAGAACACACATGGCAGTTGGCAGCATGCTAAGCGTACATACCAAGTCGGTGTGTCTGGACACCACAAAGGAGCGATGAACATGGATTTCGAAGGATATTGTGTTAAGTGCCGCACCAAGCGGCAAATCAAGGGCGGCGATGTCAAGGAAACCCCGAATGGCCGCAAGATGGTGCAGGGCGTTTGCCCGGAGTGCAAGACGAAGGTCACCCGGTTCCTCTCCGCGAAGGAATCGAAGTAGGCTTTCAAGGAGTATGAAGGGCCGTCCAGGCTGCTACGTACCTGCAACCGGCAAGTGCGTAAACCGTCCTGAGGACGGCCCTTCGCGCGCCTGCTAACCGAAAAAGCTTGCGGCCAAGCCTGAGCTGTGCTAGACTTGAATTGCAAGTCAAGGGGGAACCCCGAGCATGTTACAGTCTATTGAAGGCATCACGGACAAGCATGGGCGGCTTCGCATTCCGAAGGCCGTGAGATTGCCCCGATTTCGCCGCGTCATCATCACGATCCTCGATGAGGAGCCCACTGAGTCCGGTTTGAACGCAACCTTGTTGAGCGAGGCGGCATTGGCGCGCGATTGGGATCGTCCCGAGGAGGACGCAGCGTGGTCACACCTGGACCAGCTTCCATCGTTGTAATACCATTTCCGTTCTCCGATCTATCTGGGAACAAGCTGCGACCCGCTGTCGTGCTTGCCAGTGCCGGTCAAAGCGACTGGCTATTATGTCAGATTACGAGCAACCCCTACAGTGACCCTCTTGCCATCAAACTCACGAGCGAAGCAATGCAGTCAGGCAAGCTGCATGCCACCAGCTTCGCCCGCCCCTTGAAGGTTTTCACTGCGAATGAAAGTCTGATGGTCAAGCGGGTGGCAATCCTCAACGATGCAAGTTTCCACTCCATCCTGACCGTACTGATTGACACGCTTGCAGGAGGAGTGGCCCATGATTCGGACTGTTCCTGAGACCACCGGCGAAGGCATTGAGCTATACATCCGCACCTACTACTCCCTGTTGCGCAGTTCCGGCGACATCCGCATCCGGTCGCTCGAAGAGACCCATGAGGGCATGGGCTCCAGCCTCCATCTGAAGGCGGAGTCGGCGGAGTTCGACGCGGGCGCGTTCATCTATGCGGCGATGCGGCTGCCGCGGGTGATGAACGAAGTCAGGCGGGTGGTGATGGGGCAATCGGAAGAGGTCTTCATGCGGGGCGGGCTGCGCGACCTGGGGCAGTGGCAGCGCGTGGACGCCCCGGCCCGGCGGAGACGCATGTTGTTCGACGGTGAGGAGACGCTGGCCGCGTTCGTCTCCAGCGTGTCGGACATCGATGACCTGATTCCCTGTCTGACGGCCTACCAGATCGAGTGGAACAAGCTGCATCGACGGCTGGCGGCAACGCAGCTCGGCCATGATCTGGCCGTGGGTAAGGTCACAGCGAGCAGGGCACGCGATGCGCTGCGCGACGCGCTCGGCATCGAGGCCGAGGATCTCGAGCGGCTGCAAATGGTCTGGGCTGCAAGCTGGGACGACAAAATCCGGGCGATCGCCTCCCGGCCCCTCGATATCCGGCTCAATTCCCTCGCGAGCGGATTCAATGATTACCGCAAGGCCGTTGAGAACTGGTGGGATGACCTGGTGCGCGCGGCGGACGAGACGTACGTCGAATTCCGGCCCACATACTTTGTTTCCAGCAATCCGCACAGCCTGCCGAACCTGCTCTCGGGCCAGGCGCTAAAGCATCAGGAGGAAATCCTCGCCTTCGTGCAGGATGTGAACCCGGAGAACCTGCTGGAGGAATGGGCCGCGCTGAGCGCAGGCCGGACCAGTTCGGCCGCGACAGCCGATGACCTGGCTGCGGCGGGCGTGAAGGCGAACTTCTTCTATTATGCGCAGCGCGCGTACCTGCGCAACCGTGATGATTTGCAGCGCGAGTGGGTCCAGGCGGAGCGTGCAGCCGGCATCCATCGCTTCGACGAACCTCACGCGCTGGACATCGGGGCGCAGGTCATCGAGCTGCGCGAGCTGGATCCGGCCCGGCTCGACCCCCGGCTGGCGGTTCCGGGGCTGGAACTGCTGCGCAAGAGCAAGGCGCTGATCGTCAACGTGGACTACCCGCTCGGCTTTGCAGCCTATCATCTTTTGTCGCAGGTCGCGACGAGCACGACCGACCTGGCCGGCGTGTATGTGATGGGCAAGGCCGCATCGCTCAACGGCCGGGTGGGCGATGTGATGATCCCCAACGTTGTCTATGACGAGCACTCGCGCAACACATTCCTGTTCAAGAATACGTTCCTCTCGCAGCATGTCGCGCCTTATCTGCGCTACGGCACGGTGTTCGATAACCAGAAGGCCGTGACAGTGCGCGGGACATTCCTGCAGAACAGGGAGTTCATGAGCGTGTTCTACCGGGAGGGGTACACCGATTTGGAGATGGAAGCGGGGCCTTACCTGAGCGCCATCTATGAGGATATCTATCCGCAGCGCTACCCGGTCAACGAGATCGTCAACCTGTTCATCAACGCGCCGTATGACATCGGCGTGCTGCACTACGCGTCGGATACGCCGTACAGCCGTCGGCAGAGCCTGCTGAGCAAGAGCCTGAGCTATTTCGGGATGGATGCGACGTATGCGTGCAGCGTGGCGATTGCGCGGCGGATTCTGGAGACGGAGATTCAGCGGGTGCGCGCGGCTGAAGATTCGTAGAGACGTGCCGCCGGCACGTCTCTACGAGCCGGCTTCCTATTCGCTGACTTTCTCTACCATCTCGAAGCCGGTGAGCTCGATGTGCTCCACGCCGCCTTCATCGACCCAGGTGCCGCACTTCATCCCCTTCGGGCTGGCGTCCAGCTCGACCGGCGTGCCGTCCATCTTGAGCGCGGGGTGATACCACATGCCGACCTGCTGCGCGTCACCCTCAATGTAATGGCCGATGAGCGAGCGGCGGAAGCGGTCGGTCGTGCGGTTGGGCAGTGAGCCGTGGACCACTGACCCGTTGAAGAAGAGCACGTCGCCCGGCTCCATGACCGCGGCCTCGACGGGCGTGCCTTCCGGAATCGGCACGGTCACATCGGTGAAGCTCTCCTGGGTGTTGGCCTTGACCGTGCAGAGCAGCGGCCAGTTGTGGCTGCCCGGCACGAGCTGGAGGCAGCCGTTATCCTCGTCGCACCGGTCCACCGCCATCCACGCAGCGATGCAGGTCCCCGGCTGGACGCGCAGGTAGTAGTTGTCCTGGTGGAGCGCCTGGCCGCGCGCGCCCGCGGGCTTGAAATAGAACATCGTTTGCACGGCATAGGGTTCCCTGCCGACGAGGTCCACCATCGCGTCACGGATGCGCTTGTCGAGCATCCAGTCCAGGCTGGCCTGATCCCAGCGGTGCATGTGGATCATGCGCGGGTACTTGAGCAGAGGATCACCCGGCTTCGGCTCGGCAACGGTCCGGCTGGCCTGTGCGCCCTGCGCATTAAGATCCATGAAATGCTCGCGATAGAAAGCCACCTCCTCGGGCGAGAACAGGCCGCGCACGATGAGATAACCCTTTTCCTGCCAGGTTCGTTTCTGTTCTACGGTCAGCACAATGCTCCTCCCCTTTGGTGTATTTGTATGGTACGATTACCATACTCCTTGCGCGCAGAGTTTCTGCATGCTGGGTTACAAGTGGACGGCGGACGAATGAATAGCACGCTGATGACGCTGATCGGACTGATCTATATGATAGATGAAGTTGTCGGCGAATTTCCAGAGTAATCAGTTCAATCAGCGTTTATCAGCGTGCTATTCGGCGGTTGTGACTTCGGCATAACCGACCAGCAGGCGCCTGGCAAGCCGGTCGCGGTCGATATCGGAGAGGAAGGCGGCGCGGGCCGCGTTGAGGTTGGCCTGGCGAAAATCGACGGCGGTCCAGCCGAAGGTCGCGGCCAGCCGCTCGTATTCCTGCGTGAGCGTGATATCCGAGATGGTGCGGGTGTCGGTGTTGATACCGAGCGACACGCCGGCCCGGTAGAGCCGGTCCACCGGGTGGCCGGCATAGTCGGGCGCGATCCCGATCTGCACGTTGCAACTGGGGCACACCTCCAGATGGATGCCCGCCTCGCGCAGATGAGCGACGAGCGCGGGGTCCTCGATGCTGCGCACGCCGTGGCCGAAGCGAGCGGGCCGAAAGTGGCGGATCAGTTCCCACATGCTCTCCGGGCCGCGCGCCTCGCCGCCGTGCACGGTGTAGGGAATGCCCTCGCGGGCCGCGAACTCGAACGCGGCCAGGTGCGCGGCCAGCGGATAGCCCGCCTCGTCGCCCGCGATATCGAAGGCCGCGACGTGCGTATCGCGGAAGGCCGCGGCCAGCCGCACGGTCTCCAGGCTCTCCGCCTCGGTGAAATGGCGCAGCGTGCAGAGGATCACCCGGGCGCCGATGCCGGTTGCGGTGCTGTTGCGTGCGACCGCACCCGCGACAGCGGCCACGACCTGCTGGGTACTGAGACCGCGCCGGGTGTGCAGCAGCGGCGCAAAGCGAATCTCCGCATAGATGACGTTGTCCGCGGCCAACTGGGCGAACAAGTCCGCCACCGCGAGACGCAGCGCCTCCTCCGTTTGCAACAGCGCGACATGGTTCGGCGGCGTGCGCAGATACTCGGCCAGGTCACGGCACTTGGGCGGCGCGACGAAATCCTGGCGGAAGCGTTCGGGCGTCACGCTCGGATCGAGCCGCCGGATCAGGTCATAGCTGAGACAACAGTCGAGGTGCAGGTGCAGCTCGACCTTCGGGAGCAGGCGCAGATCGGTCATTGGGTTACCTCCGGAGACATCATTCTAACTGGTGACGCGGCGTGTGCAAACTGCACGCGCATCATAGACAGCGGTGTGTGCCGGGCGCATACTGGCACCATCCATCTCTCCCAAGGAGGCGTCATGCGCGACCCGCTCGACCGGCCCAACATCATCCTTATCAACTGCGACGACCTGGGTTACGGCGACCTCGGCTGCTACGGCTCGGAGGTCAACCGGACACCCTATCTGGACCGCATGGCGGCCGAAGGGCTGCGCTGCACCGACTTTTACATGGCGTCCTCTCTCTGCTCGCCGTCGCGCGGGGCCATGCTCACCGGCTGTTATCCGCGGCGCATCGGGTTCGACAGGTTCGAGGGGCAGCACGTCCTCTTCCCGGGTCAGGGCGTCGGGCTGCACCCGAACGAGGTCACCATTGCGGACCTGCTGCGGGGTCAGGGCTATGCCACGTACATGGTCGGCAAGTGGCACTGCGGCGACCAGCCGGAGTTCCTGCCCACGCGCCACGGGTTCGACGGCTACTATGGCCTGCCCTACAGCAACGACATGGGCATCCAGGCCAGCAACCTCTTCCGGCCCATGCCGCCCCTGCCGCTCCTGCGCAACGAGGAGGTTATCGAGGAGCAGCCCGACCAGGCCTCGTTGACCTCGCGCTATGTCGAAGAGAGCGTGCGCTTTATCCGCGCGCACCGCGACACGCCATTCTTCCTCTACCTCGCGCATATGCACGTCCATCTGCCGCACTATCCGCCGTGGCGCTTCCTCAAGACCGCCATCAACGGGCCGTACGGCGCGGCGGTCGAGTGCATCGACTGGAGCACCGGCGTGCTGCTGCATGAGCTGCGGCGGCTGGGGTTGGACAGGAACACGCTCGTCGTCTTCACCTCGGATAATGGCTCGCGCGGGGATCGTGGGGGCAGCAACGCGCCGCTGCGCGGGGGCAAGTTCACCACGTGGGAGGGCGGGCTGCGCGTGCCGTGCATCCTGTGGTGGCCCGGCGTCGTGCCTGCGGGGAGCACAACCGCGGAGATCGTCACCTCGCTCGACTTCCTGCCCACCTTCGCCGCGCTGGCCGGCACGGCTGCGCCAACCGACCGGATCATCGACGGGCTGGACATGAGGGGGCTCCTCCGAACGCCGGCCGGCAGCGGGCCGCGCGAGACCTTCTTCTACTACATGGGCGATCGCCTGCACGCGGTCCGTCGCGGGCCGTGGAAGCTCCATGTCTGGCGGGACAACGGCGCGGTCAGGGAGCTGTACAACCTGGTGGATGACCGGGCCGAGACGCGCGATGTGGCCGCCGAACTGCCTGACGTGGTCGCCGCGCTGGAGGCCCTGGCGGACGCCATGCGCGCGGATATCGGGGATGGGGCGACCGGCGCGGCCGGGCTGAACCGTCGGCCTATCGGGCAGGTAGCGCATCCGCAGACCCTTACGCAATATGACCCCGATTACCCGTACATGGCCGCGATGTATGATCTACCGGACAGAGGGTAGAGACGCCCGGCGACTGAAGTCACGGCTACAGGTAGCGAACTCTGCCCGCGCAGACTGACACGGGGCAGCCGGCGAAGGCCGGCTTTGTAACGGTGGCAGCGGTTTCGAACCACCCGGCCAGTTTCTCGAGGAGAACAACGATGCACATCGACTTGAACGGAGCCTGGCAGCTACGTTGGACAGACGGGCAGCGCGGGGATCAGCTTCCGCGACTGCTGGTGGACGAGCCGGACCTCTCGCGCTCGATTCCTGCGCAGGTGCCGGGTGAGGTACACCTTGACCTGGTGGCGGCCGGGCTCATCGCTGAGCCGGCGCTGGGGCTCAACAGCCTCGCGTGTCGCTGGGTGGAGGAGGCGAAGTGGAGCTACCTGCGCACGTTCGATGCCCCACCGCTCGAACCGGGCCAGCGCGCGTGGCTGGTGCTGGAAGGCTTGGAGCTCCATGCGGCGGTGTACCTTAACGGCGAACTGGTCGGTACACATGCGAACGCGTTCTATCCCTGCCGCATCGAAGTGACCGGCAGGCTGCGGCCCGGTGTGAACCGTGTGCTCGTCCAAGTGGAGGCGGGGTTATTCGCATCCGCCGACCGTCCGGGCCAGGGCTACGGCATGAACCCGGACTCCACCTGGACCAAGCGCAACTGGCACCGCACGGTGCAATCATCGTTCGGCTGGGACTGGTCGCCGCGGCTGCTCAACGTGGGGATCACCGGCGGCGCGCGGCTGGAGATTGCCTCAGCCGCGCGGCTGGAGACCCTCGTCGCGCTGGCGGAGGTCATGCCCGACTTGGATGAGGGCACGGTGACTGCGCGCGTCTTTGTGGAGGGGCTGGCGGACGAGGCCCAGGCAGGGCGGCTGCACGTCACGGTCGAGGGGCCGACCGGCCCACAGGAGAGGGAGGTTGACGTAACGTTCGAGCCTGGCTTGCACCCTGTCGAGGCGCAGGTGCGCGTGCCGCAGCCGGCGCTGTGGTGGCCGGTCAAACATGGCGGGCAGCCGTTGTACACGGTCCGCGCCACGCTGACTGTGGGCGACGTGAAGATCGGCGCGGCTGAGCGCCGCGTTGGATTCCGGCGCATCGAGGTCGACCAGTCGCCGCACCCGGAGGGCGGACGCTACTTCATTATCACCGTGAATAACAAGCCCATCTTCTGCAAGGGCGGCAACTTCGTGCCCGCAGACATCGTTCCCGCGCGTGCGGGCCGGGAGAAGTATGCGCTCCTCGTGGACCGGGCGCTGGAAGCGAACTGCAACCTGCTGCGCATCTGGGGCGGTGGGCTGTACGAGCGCGACGCGTTCTACGATCTGTGCGACGAGCGCGGCGTGCTCGTCTGGCAGGAGTTCATCTTCGCGTGCGCCAAGTATCCGGTCCACGACCCGGCGTTTCTCGCGGACATTAAGGACGAGGCCACCTACCAGGTGCGCCGGCTGGCGAGCCATCCGAGCCTGGCGGTCTGGTGCGGCAACAACGAGATGGAATGGGGCGCGTATAACTGGGGCTACGACAAGGGTGTGGCCTATCCAGACTATGCCCTGTTCCACATGGTCATCCCCGTCATCCTCAAGCAGGAGGACGGCACACGCTACTATCAGCCCAGCTCGCCCTTCTCGCCCGACCACGCGGAGCCCAACCGCGATGATGTGGGCGACCAGCACCCGTGGAGCGTCGGTTTTGCCGACACGGACTTCCGCAAGTACCGGCAGATGGCGTGCCGTTTCCCGAACGAGGGCGGCATCCTCGGTCCCAACGCGCTGCCGACGACACTCGCCTGTCTCCCGCCCGGCACGACCGGCGACACGCCGCTCGATCCTGCCCGCGCAGGCGCACCGTTGACCCTGGCCTGGGAGCATCACGACAACTCGGTCGCCTACTGGGGCGGCGCGCGGCCGCACCCCGACGTGATGCTCGAACAATGGCTCGGCCGGTCACGGCATGACATGACCGTGGCCGAATACGTCTACTGGGCGGGCGTGGTGCAGGGCAGCGGCCTGAGCGAGTACATCCGCAACTTCCGCCGCCGCATGTTCTCTACCGCGTCGGCGATCTTCTGGATGTACAACGACTGCTGGCCGACGACGCGCAGTTGGACGGTCGTGGACTACTACGGCCGGCGGACGCCCGCGTTCTACCCGGTCCGCCGCGCATTTCAGCCGGTCAGCGTCGCCATCGGTGTCGAGGGAGAGGACATCGTCTTCTCGGTCGTCAACGAGGGCGGTTCCTGGCGCGGCGAGCTGCGCTGCGGCCTCTTTGCACTCGACGGCAGCCGGATGGAGGACACGACGGTGCCGGTGGATGTCGGCGCGAACCAGGCACAGGTGATTGCCCGGCGGCCGCTTGCCGAATTGCACGCGCTCGGCGCGGAAACTCACGCTGCATACGCGCTGCTGCGGCAGGATGGGCGCGAGGTCAGCCGCGATGTCCTGTTCCTGCCGTACTTCAAGGAGATGAAGTGGCCGCAGGCCGAGGTGCGCGTGCGCCGCGAGGGCGGGCAGGCCATCTTCGAGAGCGATGTCTTCGCGTGGCGCGTCTGCCTGGACCTGGACGGCGAGACCGCGCTGCCCGACAATTTCTTCGACGTGCTGCCGGGCATCCCAACCGTGCTGGACTGGCCTGCGGAACTGGGCGAGCCGCGCGTGCTGCGCGTGGGGAATGGGACGTGACAAGGTGAAGAGGTGACGGGGTGAAGAGGTGAAGGAGCAGTGCGGTTGGGCAACAGTAAGCCACCTACCCGCTGGCTCTACATAGTAAAGGATGGGAGATGGATCAGTTACATATGCTCTGGCCGGCGGGCCGGGCGGCGCCGGAGGCCGCGCTGCCTGTTGAGTATCTGCTGCGCAACTTCAGGCCGTCCGATGCAGATGCGTACGTGGCGCTGATGCACGGCGCGGGGTTCACGCAGTGGGATGCCGCACATCTCACCGCCGAACTGGAGTTTGTGCTGCCGGACGGTCTGTTCGTAGTTGAGCACGTGCCTACGGCTGCGCTTGTGGCAACCGCGATGGCTGAGCACCATGCGTCGCCGCTGCATCCCTTCGGCGGGGAACTAGGGTGGGTGGCGGGCGATGCCCGGCACGCGCATCGCGGGCTGGGCCGGGCCGTCTGCGCGGCCGTTGTTCGCCGCCTGCTGAGTGCGGGCTATCACCGCATCTACCTGAAGACGGACGACTTCCGCCTGCCGGCCATTACCGTCTACCTGCGCATGGGATTCGTGCCGTTCCTCTACCAGCAGGACATGCCCGCGCGCTGGCAGGCCGTCTGCGCGCAGCTCGGCTGGCCGTACACGCCGGAGATCTGGCCGGGCCCGGAGCAGTCGCGATGAGCAGCACCAACATCATTCACGTCGGCGTCGTGGGCGCGGCGCGCGGGCTCCCGCTGCGCACTGCATGGGAGGCAACGGGACGCCTGCGCATTCACGCACTGTGCGACACAAACGCAGACCGCCTCGCTGCCGCGGCCGCGCAGCTCGGGCAGGTCGGGCTGTACACCGATTACGGGGAGATGCTGGCGCGGGGCGGCCTGGACGCGGTGCTGCTGGCAACGCCTATGCCGCTGCACGTGCCGCAGGCCGTGGCTGCGCTCGACGCGGGGCTGCACGTGTTATCCGAAGTGCCCGCAGGGGTGTCTGTCGAGGAGTGCCGGGCGCTGGTCGCGGCGTGGCGCGCCAGCCGGGCCGATTACTGGATGGCCGAGAACTATATCTACGGTCGCCCGGTGCAGATTGTCAAGGCACTGGTGGAGCGCGGACTGTTCGGCGTGCTGTACTACGCGGAGGGCGAGTACATCCACGAACTGAAGGAACTGAACGAACTCACACCGTGGCGGCGCCGGTGGCAGACGGGCATCAACGGGGTGACATATGGGACGCACAGCCTGGGCCCGATTCTGGCCTGGTTGGCAGGCGACCGGGTGGAAGCCGTGTGCTGCGCGGGGTCGGGCCATCACTACCGCGACCCCCGCGGGGATGCGTACGAGAACGAGGATTCGTGCGTGATGCTGTGCAAGCTGCGCAGCGGCGGGCTGGCGAAGGTGCGCGTCGACATGCTGTCGGAGCGGCCGCACGCGATGACCAACTACCAGCTCCAGGGGTCGGAGGGCTGCTTTGAGTCGGCGCGGGCCGCAGGTGAGCGGGATCGGGTGTGGCTCCGGTCGCACAGCCCGCACAAGGACGAATGGCAGACGCTCGATGACCTGGCCGGTGAGTTCCTGCCGGACGACTGGCGTCGCTACGAAGCGACTGCTGCACGCGCGGGCCACGGCGGTGGCGACTTCTTCGTGGCATTGGACTTCGTCCGCGCGCTGGACGGCCAGCCGTCACAACTGGCGGGCATCCACGAAGCGCTCGACATGACCCTGCCCGGTCTGGTCAGCCAGCAGTCCATCGCAGAGGAAGGCTGCTGGCTGCCCGTGCCGGACTCGCGCGCGTGGTGACACGGTGACAGGGTGACAGGGTGACAGGGTGAGTTGGAGTCGAGGCTTTAGCCGGAAACACAGTAAACGCTGGTCCACTGCCAAACCGGCTGAAGCCTCGACTCCATTATCGGGTCTGCAACGCCATAGGGCCGTTCGCATCTGAGGATGCGAACTCCTCACCTCTTCACCCGTTCACCTCTTCACCGTGTCACCCTGTCACCGTGTCACCTTGTCACCGTGTAACACCGTCATCCGCCGAACTCGTACACCGGCAGGCCGGGCACGTCGACGTGGAGGCGAAAGAGGTCGCCCGCGAGAGGCTGCTCGCGGCGCCGCGCATCGTCCAGCGGGATCCAGGCGGAGGTGATGTACAGATCGGTCAGGTCAGGGCCGCCGAACGCGCAGCTCGTCACCGCGGCGACAGGGAGACGCACCTCGCGCTCCACGCGGCCGGTCGGGTCGTGGCGGACGATCCGCCACCCCTCCCAGCGGGCACTCCAGACGAAGCCTTCGCTGTCCACTGCCAGTCCGTCGGGGAAACCGTCTTCTTCGGGGACTTGCGCGAACACCCGCTCGTTGGCAAGTGCGCCCGTCGCCGCATCATAGTCGTACGCGTAGATGACGTGGCGGGGCGAGTCGGTATAGTACATCGTCTTGCGGTCGGGGCTCCAGCCGAGGCCGTTCGACACGCCCACCTCCCGGCGCATCGTGTGGACACGGCCATCGGGGTCCAGTCGGTAGAAAGCGCCCTGGAAGATGGACTCGCCCGGGCCGGCGTACATGGTGCCGGCCCAGAAGCGTCCGCCTGGGTCCACCGCGCCGTCGTTGAAGCGGTTGTCGGGCAGGTCCGGCTCGACATTGTGCGTGATGACGACCTGCGTGGCCCCGGGCTGCCACGTCCCCAGGCCGGCGGCGGTGGCGACCACGAATCCGCCGCCCTGCCGCAGCCCAAGCGCCGTGATCGCGACATCAGTGTCGAAGGTTTCGTGCTGCATCGTTGCAGGATTCAGCCGGTGGACGCGGCTGCCTTCGATGTCCACCCAGTAGACCGTCTGCTCCGCTAAGTGCCACAGGGGGCCTTCGCCCAGGCAGCACTGGCAGCCAACGGCATGTTCGAGTTCTGGCATGGTGACCTCTCGCGTGCGGTGATGGTGGACCCATTATAGCACCCGGTTTCACGAAACTGCCAGCGCTTCGAGCCGTATGGGCGCGTTTCATACTGGGGGCGAACGCGGCCAGCGCGCATACGCGAATGGCGCTGCGGCGCCGGGCACGGATACACGAATATCCCGCCGCGGCGCACACGATTCGCGTATTCGTGGCGCGCCAGCGCATTCGTTTATCCGCGATGGCCGCGCCCCCAACGTGAAACGCACCCGAGCCGTATAGATGCATATTGCGGTATGCTCACTGAGGCCGACCGTCAGCTTGTCGTGTCCTTGTCAGACAGGCGTCCAGGCGCAGGCAGGCAGGATTTCCCCGACGTGAGGTATAATCGGGTCTCTGGCAATGGCCGCGTGAGCGGAGTCGAGGCTTGAGCCGGGCTAACCGGCTCAAGCCTCGACTCCAATCCGCGGATATCGGAAGGAGTTAGAATGACAATTGGTGTTATGCGTAGGGCCACCCTGGTGGCTGGGATGGTAGTGCTACTGGCGCTGGTGCAAGCGTGTGTGCCTGCGACGCCGGCGCCCGCTGCGCCGACCGAGGCAGTTGAACAGCCCACGGCGATCGCAGAGCCCACCGCCGTGGAAGAGCCTGCGGCGGCGGAAGAGCCCACGGCGGCAGCCGAGACGGGCACAGGGGGTGAGGGCGTGATCGGCAACTGGGAAGGCCGGACGGAGGTGGCCGGCCAGGAACTCATCACGCGCATGGCGTTCGAGGCGGATGGCGCTGGGCTGAAGGGGACGGTCGACTTCCCACAGCAGAATGCCAACGGCATCCCGCTGGACGTGATAACATTCGAGGACGGCAAGCTGCATGTCGAGGTGCTGCCGGCCCTGCGGACTGCGGTCTTCGACGGGACCCTGGCAGGCGACACCATCACCGGAACCTTTGCGCAGGCGGGGTACGAGGGGACGTTCGAATTGGCGCGCGTCGGGGCCGCAGCGGAAGCGCTGCCCTACACCGCGGAGGAAGTCGAGTTCCAGAGCGGTGACATTACCCTTGCCGGTACGCTGACGCTGCCGGAGGGCGAAGGCCCGTTCCCGGCGGTCGTGCTGATTACCGGCAGCGGCGCATCCACGCGCGATGAGGAAGTCTTCGGCTTCAAGGTCTTCGGCGTGCTGGCCGATCACCTGACGCGGCAGGGCATCGCGGTCCTGCGGTACGATGACCGCGGCGTCGGGGGCAGCGGCGGCGGCAGCATGGACGAAACCAGCGAGACTTTCGCGGGCGACGTGGCTGCGGCAGCAGCGTATCTCAAGGGACGGCCCGAGATTGCGGCAGACAAGATCGGCCTGCTCGGTCACAGCGAGGGCGGCATCATTGCGCCCATCGTGGCGACGGGCGGCGTCGCAGGGCTGGCAACTGCGCCGGACGACATCGCGTTTGTCGTGCTGATGGCCGGGCCGGGGCTGTCGGGCGACAAGCTCATCGTCGAGCAGGGCCAGGCCATTGCCGAGGCCGGCGGCGCGAGCGCGGCGGACATTGCCAAACAGACGGCTCTGCAGGAGCGGATGATCGGCGCCGCGCTCACCGGCGAGGGCTGGGACGCAGTCGAGGCGGAGCTGCGCCAGACGTATGAGGACGCTGCTGCGGCATTCACAGATGAGCAGAAGCAGGCCGTCGGTGACCTGGATGCCTGGGTGCAGCAGATGGTCGATGTACAGATGGCCGCCGTCCAGAGCGGCTGGATGAAGTTCTTCCTGGGCTACGACCCGGCTCCGGCACTCGAAAAGATGAAGCAGCCCGTGCTGGCCGTGCTTGGCGAATACGACTTGCAGGTGCCGGCTGAATCCAATCGGCAGGCCATCGAGGCGGCGCTACAGCGCGGGGGCAACGAGGACTACGAGATCGTGGTCATCCCGGGCGCCAACCACCTGTTCCAACTGGCTGAGACAGGCAGCCCCAGCGAGTATGCGGCGCTGGCGCCGGAATTTGCGCCGGGCTTCCTGGGTACGGTCAGCGACTGGATCCTCGAACACACGCGATAAATGACGGATGACCTCACCCCCCGACCCCCTCTCCTGCGCCCAACCGTGGCGCAGGAGAGGGGGAGACGGTTCACTGTTTTTGGCGACGTTCTCCCTCTCCTTAAGTGCGTGTGAGCGCCGGCTCGCACGCACTTAAGGAGAGGAGGCCAGGGGGTGAGGCAACTCACCTGCTCCCCTCTTCCCCTGCTCCTCTGTTCCCCTCGTCACCCCGTCACCGTCCGTGACACTGCTTGTACTTCTTCCCGCTGCCGCACGGGCAGGGATCGTTGCGGCCCGCCTTCGCGCAGGCCTGGCGCAGCGCGGCATCCTTGCGCGCCATGTAGGCCATCACCCCGGCGGGCGCGCGGTTGTGGCGCAGCTCCTCCGCCATGAAGTTCATGGCCTCGGCGATGTGGTGGAAGAAGGCCTTGTAGCCAGCGCACAGATAGTGCAGCCCGGGATCGCCGTCGGGCGTCAGCAGGAAGCGGTCCTTCGGGCAGCCGCCGTGACAGGCAAAGCGCACATCACAGGCCAGGCAGTATTGGGGCAGGGTCGTCAGCTTGTCCAGGCCGAACTTGCGTTGTTGAGGGGACGCGACAAGCTCGATCATCGGCGTTTCGAGGATGTTGCCCAGGCGGTAGGCGGGCTCGACGAAGTGATCGCACGCATACAGGTCGCCGTTGTGCTCTAGCGCGAGCGCGTTGCCGCACGTCGGCGAGTGGATGCAGAGGGTATACTGCCCCAGCCAGCACCCCAGCGCGACGTCGAAGGCCTGCACATACACGCGGCCCACGTCGCGGCGCACCCACTCATCGAAGATCGCGGTCAGGAAGCGTCCGTACTGCTCCGGCCTGACCGACCGCGTCGTCACCAGGTCGCCGTGCTGCACGTAGAGGGGACGCTCTCCGTGGCCTATTGTCCAACCCTGTTCGGCCAGCGGCAGCGTCTCCGGCGTCGTGCGCTCCACAATCGGGATGAACTGGATGAACTCGGCTCGCAGCTCGTCGCGGAAGAACCGGTAGACCTCCAGCGGGTGATCGGCATTGGCTGCATGGACCGTGCAAAGGATGTTCACGTCCACTGCGCGGCGGCGCAGCGCTTCCCAGCCCTGCATGACCCGCGTGAACGTGCCCTGCCCACCCTTGTCCACGCGGTAGGCGTCGTGGAACGGCTGCGGTCCGTCCACGCTCAGGCCGACGAGGAAGTTGTGTTGCCGAAAGAAGGCGGCCCATTCGTCGTCGAGCCGGGTGCCGTTGGTTTGGATGGAGTGCAGGATGCGCTGGCCGGGCTGGCGATACTGCGCAGCCAGCTCGACGACGCGGCGGAAGAAGTCCAGCCCCATTAACGTCGGCTCGCCGCCTTGCCACGCGATGTTGACCTCAGGCGAGGTCTTCTGCGTCTCCAATAGCTGCCGGATGTACGAGACCAGCAGGTCGTCGGCCATGCGGAAGCGGCTGCCCGGATAGAGCAGCTCCTTGGACAGGAAGAAGCAGTACTTGCAGTCCAGGTTGCAGATGGCGCCGGTAGGCTTTGCCAGGACGTGATACCTGGCGGGCGCGGTGTCGGGTGTTGTCATGCGGGGAATGATACCACAAGCGGCCGTCAACGAACTCGTTGACGGCCGCGGCAGAACTCAGATGAAGATGATCTGTGCGCCGTCGGTCATGTCCATGAAGTCGCTGGCCGTGACGATGTCGATGACACCGTCCACGAAGTCTTCCTTCTCCAGGCCCATCATGTCTACCGACATCTTGCACGCGTACAGTTTGGCTCCGCCGTCCACGAGCATTTGCAGGTACTCGCGCACCGGCGGCGCGCCGACCTCCGCAATCTTCTTGCGCATCAGGCTCGTGGCAAAGGCGGTCATGCCGGGCAGCACGCCCATCAGGTTGGGGATGCCCAGGTTGCCGGTGTCCACGCCCATCATGCTCATCTTCATGCTGGTGTTGGCAACCGGCGCAAGCTCCAGATGGTCGATGCGGTTCTTGTTGATGATGTCCATGCCCCAGAAGGTGAAGAAGATCGTCACGTCAATGCCGTTGCCCAGTGCAGCCCAGCCCATGACCAGGGCGGGATAGGCCATGTCGAGTGTGCCCTTGGAGCAGATGAATGCAACCTTACGAGTTTCGTCAGTCATCAGAATGCCTCTCTAATGGGTGGTGAGACCGGGTGCTGCCGTGGCTCGGCAGGCTGCGGCTCGGTCAGAGACCGGCCGCAGCACGATCGGCCACGGCAGGGACGGGTTAGAATCAGACGCAGCCTTCGGGCTTGCCGAGGCCGGAGACCTTTGCGACCTTCTTGGCCGGGCCCTTGGGGAACAGGGCGAACAGGTCCTTGGTGGAGACGCCGGTGCCGGTCGTGATCTGGCGCAGCGTGGGCGATTTGCCGCCCAGGTTCTTGGCGCTCTCCCGGCAGAAGTCGATCACCTTCCAGTGCGCGGCCGTGAGTTCCGCGATGCCTTCTTCCTGCGCGAGTTCGGGGGCCATCTCGCGTGTCCACTCGGCGGGGTTGGTCATGAAGCCTTCGTCGTTGACCTGGACGGTCTTGCCTGCGATTGTGCGGGTTGCCATAGTTGTTTCTCCATATTAGTGTTGTTCGACACCCGTTTTCTTCGGCCAGGCGAAGCCTGGCACGAAAACGGGTGTCTACTTTGCCTCGGGTTTACTTTGCCTGTGCGCCGACGAGCTTGAGCACGCGCATGGTCAGCGTGAGGCCGCGGCGCACATCCGGGTCACGCATCTGGCCGAGCAGCGCGGGCAGCGATGTGTTGACCGGTTTCGCTACCTCCACCTCGGCCTGGGCCATCAAGGTGCGGACGAAGCCCAGGATTTCGGGCTGGGTCATGTCCTTGACTGTGTTGAGTATCAACACCACGTTATCGCCCAGGCGGTTTACGTCTTCTTCGGTGAACGAGGTCATAACGTTGTCTACGATGCGCGCGCCGCCCTGCGCGAAGCGGAAGTAGCCCTTGTGCTCGGCCTGCTGGAGCAAGTCCACGGCCTTGCCGAATGCCTCATCGGACAGCGGGCCCACGGTCTGCACCAGGTCCATGATGCTCTCGAGTTGGTCGAGCATCTTCTCGATGTTGCGCCCATTGCGCAGCAGACGTTTTACCAGGCGCAGCAGGTCAGCCAGGTCCACGTATTCCTGCACCTCCTCGAGTTGCTCGACGGAGATGCGAAACACATCGTTGACGATGGGCATGGCGTCGTGCATCAGCTCGGCGCGTTCCTGGCCGGCGCGTTCGGCGCGCTGTGCCTGCTCGGTCAGGTAAAGTACCTGAGTGGTCAGCAGGTCGAGCTTCTGGTGAAGTTCTGCGACTGTCGGGTCCGTGACGGCAATCCCGGTTGGCTGGTCCATGTGCGCCCTCCTACTGCCGCCACTTGCCCGACATGCTCATGCGCGCCGGCAGGGGCAGTTGCTGGCCCTTGAGCAGGATGTTCCAGTACATCCACCGGAACATCATCTTGCCCCAGTGGTTCATCTCGGATTCCTGCAGCAGCGTGAACGGCCCGACGCCCGGCAGGGGGTAGCGTCCGGGCAGCGGCTCGACATCGTAGTTGAAGTCGATCAGCAGGCCCTTGCCGAAGCCGGACTCGATGAAGCAGTTGGCGTGCCCGTCGAACGTAGGCAGCATCTCCAGCCCATCTATGTAGCGCTCGAAGTTCTCTGCGAAGCAGTCGACAGCGAAGTGTGCGACGCTGCCCGCCTTCGAGGTCGGGATGCCCGCGGCATCGCCCAACACAAAGATGTTGGCATATTTGGGCGAGAGGAAGGTGTGCCGATCCACCGGGATATAGTTGAGCTCGTCGCCCATGCCCGATCGCGCGATCAGTTCGTCGCCCATGTTTAATGGTACGGTCACCAACAGGTCGTACTCCACCTCGCGTTCATCGTAGGAGATGATCTTCTTCGCGTCGGGGTTGACCTCCATGACCATGAACTCCGGCTCAACCTTGACGCCCTTTTGGTCCAGGATGTCTCCGAGGTGTTTGGCCGCGATCGGCTTGGTGAACGCGCCCGGCAGTGGCGTCGCGTAGACCAGCTCGACCCGGTCGCGGATGCCCTGCTCGTGGAAGAACCAGTCGGCCAGCATGATGAACTCGAGCGGCGCGACCGGACATTTGATCGGATTCTCGACGACATTGACGACCAGGCGGCCGCCTTGCCACGTGCGCAGATGACGGGCCAGTGCCAACGCACCCTCGACAGTATAGAAGTCGTAGATGGACTTATACCACTCGTGCTCCTGGAGGCCGGGCGTCTGCTCCGGCCGCGTCTGCGCACCGGTCGCGATGACCAGGAAATCGTAGTTGAGATAGCGGCCATCCTTCGTCAGCCTGACGCGATTGTGCTCCGGCTCGATGACCTCAATCGGCGACATAATCAGTTCGACGCCAGGGGGGATGAAATCGCGCTTTGGCTTGACCACATCGCTCTTGCTGTACATCCCGAAGGGGATGAACAGGAAGCCCGGCTGGTAGTAGTGCGTCTCGTGCTGATCGACGATCGTGATCTTCCACTCGTCGGCGTCGAGCAGTGGGCGCAATTTGTTGACGACCATCGTGCCGGCAGTGCCGGCGCCCAGAACCAGGAGTTGCTTCATATATGAACCTCTTATTGCTGCCAGATTGAACCGGCATCCACCGGCTTACAGCGTTACCTCATACAGTCGACTCGTCAGCACGCCGTCATGGACAGTCACGAGGCGATAATGCGGCGGCTGCAACAGCGTGGCGGGTTGGTCCTGCCGCGCAAACTGGAACCCGGTCGAACGCAGCGTGTAGACCGGGATATTCCCAACCAGCTTCTCGGTAGACATATGCACATGGCCGGCGAGCACGCCGAGCACGTTTTTGCCGCGCACGATATCCCAGAAGTGATCCGTATCGCGCGCCAGGAACTGGTCCAGCCAGGCCGCATCTACTTCGGCAACGGGGTGGTGCGTCAGGATGACTGCGGGCATGCCGTCGGCCAGGCTCTCTTCGAGAAACTCGAACATCTCCGGCGTGGACAGGGCATAGGGGTCGCGGCCCCAGTCGATGCAGACGAAGCGGATGCCCTGATGTTCGAAGCGTACGTTCATGCGCTCCATGTCATTGCTGCCCGGAAAGAGCACGCGCAGCATGGCGGACAAATCATCGTGGTTGCCGGGCATGAAGTACATCGGCATGTCCCTCAACCCTTCGGCGTTCACCCGAAACGGGCCGGGGGGGACGGCTCCCGTCGGGTTCGCGTGCAGTGCACGGAGCACGGCCCGGTAGGCCGAGTCAGGCGCAGGGTCTACGAGGTCGCCCATCGAGACGATGAAGTCGATATGGCGGGCGACATGCTGCGCGATGTGGCGCAGGACGGCGCGGTAGGATGCCCAGGTGGCGAAGCCGCGTACCGTACCGGTTTCCGATTCCTGGAGATGGTGGTCGGTAATCTGGACGAAGCTGAAGGCCATTTTTCACTCGCTTCTACTTGTAGGTCTTACGGCGGTCTTCAACCAAGTGCGCAAACGCATCAGCAAGGCGCTGGACCGAGCGCAGCGCCTTCGCCATGCCGGCCTCATCGAGCCGGTGAACGGCATGCACCTGTGCTGCGACCACGGGCGGCTCCGCACCGAACTGGCGGGCCAGTGCGGCGATCTGCTCTGCGGGCGGCGGCCAGTCCTCCGGGGCCAGGCCGCCCAACATGACCATGCCCTGCAGCTCGCTGCCCACGCGGATGAGCGCGCGCGTGCACAGCAGCCCCATCTCGTTGAGCGCCCACTTCGGATCCAGTGCGGGCTCGTTGGCGAGTTGTTGCCACGTGACCACGCACTGGCTGACTGCGCCTGCGTTCCTGGCCGTCAGGGCGCGAAAGAAGGGCGAGGGGTTGCTGATGCGCGTAACCGGCTGGCCGTCCATGTCGGTGATGACGATCATGACGCCGAGGACATCGGCAAACGCGTCCTGGATGTACTGGGTGCTGGACATTGCCAGGAGCTCGCGCAGGTCGCTGCGGCCTGACGGCGCAGCTATCTCTGCCGCGGGGGTGGCGGCTGCCAGGTACAGGTTGGCAGATGGGGTTGCCCCGGCGTTCGACCCCGAGAGATCTGCCTGGAATCCAGAGGCCTGTCGTGCCTGTAACCACAATTCAACCTGGGCGCGCGCAAACCGCCATTGCTTGCCCACGCGCAGCGCGGGCAGCTCGCCGCTTTCCACCATGCGATAGATGGTGGTCCGGTCTACATGGAGCAGCGCTTGCACTTGCCTGGTAGTCAGCAGTTCGGTCATATGCCGGTGGCCTCGTGGAAGTAGGTGCAATCTTGTTCTGTGCTTCACGAGGATGATGCATCAAATGCGACTCATTGTAACTGATATAGATCATATTTCGCGCAGCAGATGCATCAAATGCGACCGATGGTGAACGAAGAAAAAATTCGTCCTCTCTTGGCAAGTGTGATATACTGGAACGAACGTGCCGCCCGTGCCGTTGTTTAAGGTGGTTGCAGGACAGACGTCTGCGTGTGGCGGCGTGAGTTGAACGAGAGGAATCCAAGCAATGCGCAAGCGCACCTTCGTGGTGCTCTTGGGAGTCATATTTCTGTTGGCGTTAGGCTCGTTGGCCTGTTCTGCCTCGCAGTTCGTTGCTCGCCGCACGTCTCCGGCGGCTACGCCGACGCGCACCCCGCGGCCGACCTGGACGCAGCAGGGCGGGCTGCAGGTGGCAACGCCAACGCTGGATGTCACGCGCTTTCCGGGTGTAGTCCTGCCGACCGAGGAACTGCCGACGCCGCAGGTCATCGTGTCCGGTGAGCAGGGTCCGATTTTCGTGCCTGTGCCGCCGGAGGGCGCTTCCGGCGTGCAGACCGTGGTGGTGGTCATCGTGACCGCGACGCCGGTTCCGCCGCCAACTGAGACGCCCGGCCCGCCCACCTGGACGCCGCCGCCTTCACCGACGCCCGGTCCCCCGACGGCCACCCCCACTGTCACAGGCACCCCGCTGCCGCCGGTCACGGTGAAGGTCGTCACGGATAAGTCCAGCGTGCGCCAGGGACCGAGCGTGTACTATCCCGTGGTTGCACGGCTCGATGCGGGCACGGAAATCACGGTGGTGGGGCGCAACCGGGCGGGTGACTGGTGGAAGGTCTGTTGCGTCAACGGTGCGGATGTGTGGATTGCGGACTCGGTGGTCGATGTGAGCGGGCCTATCTGGGCCGTGGCCGAGGTCATGAACATCCCACCTGCACCGGCGACGCCGATTCCGCCGCCGCCGACATTCACGCCTGCGCCGACGCCGACCTACGCCTGGCCCTTCCGGCAGGAGGGTGCGGTCCAGGAGTATCCCCACGGCCAGAATTACTTCCGTGTGGATGCGGTGATCTACAACGGCGCGACGCCGTTGTGGAACTACAAGCTCAAGGTGCGCAAGCTGGCGACCGGGCAAGAGTGGCTGAGCGAAGGCTCGGTGACGGGCTGGAATTGGCTGGTCCTCCAGTATCCTGATGATGGCAAGCCGGTCAATCCCGCGCTGGATTGTCCGGCCCCGCGCAAGGGCTTATTGTGCCTGAAGACGAACGTGAAATGGGACAGCAACTCCATCGGCGTATCGATGGATGAAGGTTTCTGGGAGATTATCGCCGCGGACTCCGCCGGCGTTTCGCTGTCAGCCCCCGTTCGGGTCTACGCGAATACTGCCAACTCGAAGTGGTACTACGTGGTTTTCACGAGCCTGCCATGAGTGCATCCGTCGCTAAGGCGGCGCTCTACCGGCGCTCGCTGCTCAAGGTCCTGGGCCTGGTGCTGCTGCTGGCCGCCGTCAGCCTCGGCTGTTCTGTCGGACAGGCGTTGGTAGGCCGGGCCGGTGTCAGCGCGCCCACCCCGACCAAGACGCCGCGGCCGACCTTTACGCCGCTGCCGGGTGCGCTGACGCCGCTCGCCACCAGCGGCATCATCGTGCGCGGTACGCTGCCGCCCGGCGTAGTGGCGCAGGCGCCCGCGCCGGGCAGCGCCCCGGTCGTTGACGGCACGCCCCAGGAGGGCGCCTTCAGCGCCGGCAGCACGGAGCTGCTGCTCTACGCGACCGACACGCCCGCGCCCAGCCCGACGCCGGAGCCGCTGCAGGCGACGCCGCAGCCCACGGGCGATGTGGAGACGAACCGGCCCACACGCGAGAGCGGCCCGCGGCCGCAGCCGACGCCGTACGTGATCGTCAACACGGACACCCTGAATGCCCGCCGCGGGCCGGGAACGACCTTCGAGCGCGTCGGGCAGGTCAAGCGCGGGGACCAACTGATGGTCCTGGGCAAGACGCCGGACGGCACGTGGATCAATGTCTGCTGCGTGGCGAACCAGCCCGTATGGGTATTCGCGGAGCTTGTCACGGAGATGGGTGCGGTAGAGCAGGTGACAGTCGTCACCCCGGCGCCAACGCCCATCCCGCCGCCGCCGACGCCCATCCCGCCGCCGCAGCCAACGAGCACACCCGCGCCCACGCCTGCGCCGCCGTTCGATATTGCGCGCGGCCCGGAATTCCCGATTCAGCGCGACAACGGTATCATGACGATCTACGTCAAGGTGTATGAGGGGCCGCCGGACAACCAGAAGCCGCTGCCGGGCTACATTCTGAAGGTCTCGCGTAACGGCGTGGATGTGAGCGACAACGAGCAATCCTTCGGTGACCGCGAGTTCGAGCGGACCGCCATCAGCGAAGGCAACCTCGAAACCAATCTTAAGTTCGAGATGATCCGGGCCGGCGAGGCCGATTGGGAGATTTACCTGGCCCGGCCGGGCGGCTTCCGTGTATCGCCGGTCACTCAGTTCACAACCAAAGGCGATTCCTACCGGAACCTCGTCGTCTACATCGCTTACTGGCTGGCACGATAGAGCCAATCAAGCGGGCCGCGTCCGTTTCGGTTGACCCGGTACTGTATTCAGCCACAGAGAGCACAGAGGTTGCATAGAAGAGCAGGAACGAAACTCCGAATCTGTGGCCCCATCCGTGTCCTCGACGCCCAACATCACAGGAGGAAGAATCAACTATGCGTTCACGCATCCTGGTACTGACGGCGCTGGTACTGGTCCTCGCCGTAGCGAGCGCCTGTGTCTCCAGCCGGGTCAGCCGCTTGCCATTGGGCACGCCGGTGCCGAGCAAGACCTTGCGGCCCACCTTCACCCCGACAACCGAAAAACCGACGCTCGAACCGACGCCGACCGCCGCGCCTGTTGAGATAACCTCGCCGACACCGATCATCGAGGACAAGCCAACCGAAGCGCCGACGGAAGAACCGACGCCGACCGAAGCCCCCGCGGTCGCGCAGTTCACCGTGAATAGCCAGACCATGAACGTCCGGGCCGGGCCGGGCACGAACTACGCGGCTATTGGGCGGCTCACCCGCGGCGAGACGCGCGCCATCACCGGCAAGAACGCGGCGGGCGACTGGTGGGAGTTCGACTTCGATGGCCGGAAGGGTTGGGTCTACGGCAGCCTCGTCACGGCCACCGCGGCAGAGACAGTGCAGGTGGCCGCGAACATCCCTGCGCCGCCCACCCCGCGTCCGACTGCACGGCCGGTGGCGCGGCCCACCGCCCGACCGCAGCCGCAGCCCCAACCTCAACCCCAGCCGCAGCCGGCTGCCAACAACCAGTTCGGCCAGGCGGGGTCAGAATACCGCAATGCAGACGATACCAACTTTGACTGGGTGACGTTCTGGGGCCGCCTGGGGCCGACCGCGGGCCAACCCATCAGCGGCTACTCGCTCAAGGTAACTGCACCTTCGGGAGAGCGCATCATGCCCTTTGGTGGGTTCTGGGAGCGCGCCTATTCCGGCTACGCGACTGCGGAATTTCTCTATAACGCGAAGGTCGAGCTGCCGCGCACGGCCGGAGGCTTCCGCGCGGTCGTGGTCGATGCTTCCGGCGCGGAAGTGTCGGATGCCATCACCGGCACCGTGCTGGACCGCACGCACGACGTCATCATGAGCTGGCAGAAACGCTAACCTGCCAGTTTGTATGGGACAGTAGAATGTGATTACGCGGGCAGGTCCGCTTGCAGTGGCCGGGCATCCTGAGCGGGTGGCCGGCTCGACCATGATTGCGAGTCGCCGCCAGTCGAAGGATGTAAGCCCACTACAGAGGGAACCGCATCCTTCGACTGCCTTCCGCCAAACCGACGGCGGAACTCCTCCGAAAGTGGCACGCCCGCTCCTTCGACTGCGTTCCGGGCAAAAAGACGGCCGGAACTCCGCTCAGGGTGCTCGGCGCAGGTGGACAGGCGCTGAAGGATGCGGCTTCCCCTGGCCCCTCCTCCTGCTGACCGGGCTGGCCCTCCTGCTGCGGGCTGCAAGGCTCGACTTCCAGCCGCTCTGGTGGGATGAAGGTTATTCCGTCTGGTTCGCCACCCACTCGTTCGGCCAGATGGCTGCGCTCACCGCACAGGACATCCACCCGCCGCTTTACTACGCGCTCGTCTCCCTCTGGACCGCGGTGCTGGGCTGGGAGCCGGTTGCATTCCGGCTGTTTTCCGTGTTGGCAGGGACAGTGGCGGTGCCGGTTATCTACGCAGCCGGCCGCCGCATGTTCGGCATCCGCGCCGCCTACCTCGCCGCGTTCCTGCTCGCTATTCACCCGTTGCACATTTACTACAGCCAGGAAGTCCGCATGTACGGGCTGGTCGCGCTGTGGAGCGCGAGCATCCTGGCGGCTGCATGGCAGGTATTCGGTAGTTCAATCCCCGGTCATCCTGAGCGGGGTCCTCACGAAGTGGGGACGCAGGTGAAGGACCTGCGCGCCTATGCAGCCTACATTCTCCTGACCACGCTCGCGCTCTACACCCAATACTATGCCGTCTTCCTGCCCATTTCCCTGACGCTCTATGCGGTTTGGCGCTGGCGGAAGGACAGGCGCGTGTTGTTGCGCTGGCTGACCGCGCAGGGGCTTGTTGCGCTGCTCTATCTGCCGTGGGTCATCTATGCTGCACCGCGGCTGGTGCTCTACGTCAGTCAGAAGGTCGTCGCAGACGCAGATCGACCGCTTGGTCTGCTCGCCTACCTCGCGCGCCATCTCGCCGCGTTCATCGCCGGGCACCTCGAAGGGCCGCTTGCATCGTTGTGGCCGTACGCGCTGCTGTTGCTCTTGCCGCTCGGCGTCGGGCTGGCGCTGCGTTTCGTGCGCTTGGAAAGTAACCGGCTAAGAGCGCCTAACGAAACCCTTCCACGCTCCGGCCGGTCTCCTGACCGAGTCGGGGGGCACGGTCGGAGACCGGCCCCAGCAGAGGTTTTGATAGAGACTCTGAAGCCTCGCCTCCATCCGGGCAATGGCGCCCCGTCGCCTGTCGCGCTCCTGCTCACCGTCCTGGGGACTGCGCTTCTGCTCGGCTGGCTGATCGGGCTGCGCTATCCCTTCTTCCCGGAGCGGGGCGAGCGGCTGCTGCTGCTGGCGCTGCCGGCGTTCGTGCTGCTGGCTGCGGCCGCGCTCGAAACTCTGCTGGTGCGCTGGCGCCGCGCCGGCTTCGTGACGCTGGGGCTGGTCGGCGCAGTGGTTGGCGCAAGCCTGTGGGGCTTCTACAATGTCCCGCGCTATGCGGACGACGACTATCGCCCGCTCATCGCGCGCACCGTCGAGCAGGGGCTGCCCGGCGACACGGTGTTCTCCGTCTATCCCTGGCAAGTGGGCTACTGGCGCAGCTACACCGCGCACCTATCGGGCGGCAATGCGCCCAACGCGATCCTCAGCCCCGCAGCCGAGTGGGGCGACGTGGTGGCCGCCAGCCTGAATGACGCACTGGCGCGCGGTCGCGTCTGGTTCCCTGCACACCTGGCGCTGGGCGCCATCCTGGAAACGCAGATCGAGGCGCACCTGGCAGACCGCGCCCTTCCGTTCGCCAACGCATGGTACGGTCCCGGCACGCGCCTCAGCGCGTGGGCTGTGGATGCTGGGGAGACGACCGAGCTGTCCGCGGCGGGCGGGCCGTGGGCGCGCTTCGTCGTGCCTGGCGCAGGTTCACTGGACCTGACCGCTGTCGCAGCCAGCACACAGCCGGTGCCCGCGGCCAACGCGGTGACGCCGCTCGCGCTGACCTGGGGCGGGGAGGCTCCACGCAACGGTCTTGCGGTGAGCGTCCGGCTGACGGATGATCTGGGCCAGCTCTGGGCGCAGCACGACTATGAGCCATCCGGCGGCGCGGGGGCCAGCGTTGATCGGCTGGGGCTGCTGATCCCGGCGGGCACGCCGCCGGGCCGCTATCACGTCGAGTTGAGTGTGCGCCCGAAGGAATCCGATCGCCCGCTGGATGCGTTCGGAGCGGATGGCGTGTCGCTGGGCACTGCGGCCCGCCTGTATGATCTCGAAGTGCTGCCCGCTGACCGGCCGCTCGGCCCCGAACGCCTGCCCATCGCAACGCGGACCAATGTTGAACTCGGAGACGGCCTGCGCTTCCTCGGTTACTCGCTGGATGCCGGACCGGTCGTGCCGGGCGAGACGCGCAAGGTCAGCCTATTCTGGTTCGCGCCAGGCCAGCCGTCGGCGGACTATACCGCGTTCGTGCAACTGCTCGGCCGCGATGGCAGTCTCGCGGCTAATTGGGAGGCTCCGCCCGGTGCCGCCTATCCGACAAGCGCATGGACCCCCGGCACGCTCATCCGCACGCAGGCGTTCTTCCGCGCGCCCGCTACGCTGGAGGATGGCCGCTATCCGCTGATTGCCGGGCTGTTCAGGGCCGCGGACGGCGCGCGGCTGATGACCGCTGACGGCGCTGACCACGTCACGCTCGTACAGGTCACGGTTCTCGGCCGGGCGCACGAGATGGCCGCGCCGCAGCCGCAGTTTCCGGCGGATGTGCAGTTCGGTGACGTCGTGCGGCTGGCCGGATATGACCTCCCCGCGCAGGATGTCGCACCCGGTGGCAACTTTGACCTGACCCTCCACTGGCAGGCGCTGGCTGCGACCGAGCGGCCCTACAGCGTATTCGTGCACCTGCTGGCCGGCGGGGGGGAGATTCGCGGCTACGGCGACAGCGAGCCGGGCATGGGCGCCTACCCGACGCCCGGCTGGCTGGCCGGTGAGTACCTGGCCGATACACACACGGTCAACGTGCCGGCCGATGCCGCGGCGGGCGAGTACCGCATCGCCGTGGGGTTCTACGATCCAGGGACAGGGGCGCGGTTGACGTTGCCAGACGGCGTCGACAGGCTCATCCTGGAACAAATAGTGCGCGTGGGGAGTGAGGAATAGAACGCTGATCAACGCTGATGGTCATGATGGACGCTGATAGTTTTGAGATGATTACGAAACAGAACTATCAGCGTGTATCAGTTGCATCAGCGTTGATCAGCGTTCTATTTTTCAATCCTCCGGCGCAACTGCCCGCAGCCGGCGTCGATGTCGATGCCCCGGCGCATACGGACGGTGGCAGGAATGCCGCTGCGTTCGAGGATGGCCTGGAACTCAGCGGCCGCCTCCGGCGTGGAGGGCTGGTAAGGTGACTCGGCCACCGGGTTGAGCGGGATGAGGTTAACATGGCACATCACCCCGCCGGTCGGACTGCGCAGCGGCCTGAGCAGCGCAGCCAGCTCGCGGGCCAACTCCGGCAGGTCATTGATGCCGCTCATCAGCGCATATTCGAACGTGACGCGGCGGTTGGTCTGCGAAATGTAATCGCGGATCGCAGCCATCAACTCACGAATCGGGTAGCGGTGGTTCACAGGTAGCAGTTGCGAGCGGAGCGCATCGTTCGGCGCATGGAGGCTGACCGCCAGGTTGACCTGAAGATCCTCCTCCGCCATCCGGCGGATGCCCTGGGGCAGGCCGACGGTGGACACAGTGATGTGCCGCGCGCCGAGGCCGAACGCCTGCGGGTCCGTGATGGTGCGAAGCGCCCGCCACGTCCGGTCGTAGTTCGCCAGCGGTTCGCCCATGCCCATCACGACGATATTCGTTAGTCGGGTTTCATCCGCGGGTGCGGGCTGACGGCGGTCTTCTTCGGGGAACTCGGGCGAACTGACCCCCAATGAGCCGAGCGACATGAACGAACTGAGGGCCGCGGCGGGCGAGGTTGGCCGGCCGGCCGATGCCGGCGGTAGGGGGTTAACCTTTTCAGCGGTCTCATCCGGGCGATTGTGCTTCGCACCGCGCGCCAGGTAGCGCGCAGCATACAGCACCTGCGCGACAATCTCGCCGGCCGTCAGGTTGCGCGCCAGCCCGGCCTGCCCGGTTGCGCAGAATACGCACCCCATTGCACAGCCCGCCTGCGTGCTGATGCACACCGTCCGTCGCTGGTCATAACGCATTAACACCGTCTCGATGGTCAATCCATCGGGCAGGCGGAACAGCCATTTCGTCGTGTGCCGGTCGGCCGACCGCTGCTCGTAGACGACTTCCAGCGGGTCGATGCGCGTCTCCGCAGCCAGCCGGTCGCGCAACGCAGTGGGCACGTTCGTCATCTGCGCCGGGTCATCCGCCAGCTTGCGGTAGACCCACTCCCACACCTGCCGCGCGCGGTACGCCGGCTCCTCCCAACCTGCTAGAAGGTCGTTCAACTGCGCCTGTGTCAGGTCCAGTAACTGCACTTTGCTCATGGCTGTAGGATATCATGCATGTCAAATCGCCGCCAGCTTGTTGATGGAAACGGAATGCCAGTATCTATCGGCCGTTGAGGCGTTATGCTATAATCCCAACATGCCTGATTTGTTGCCAAACGCAGCGAATGCCGTGATTGACCCGCGGAAACTTCGGGACTACGTCCTGAGCTTCGAGCATGACACGGGGCGATACAAAGCCGCGTTCTTTGCGCAGATGGGATATTCGGCCGACGACTGGAGCCGGCTGGAGCGGGATATCCGCGAACAGCATCTTGTCCAGCCTGCCGAACCGGGGCAGCCCCCGTCATTTGGCCGCAAGTATGTTATTACGGCAGCATTGCAGGGGCCGCACGGACCGGCGCGGCAGGTGACAAGCGTCTGGATCATCCGGCCAAGCCGCGAGGAGGCCGAATTGGTGACGATCGAGCCGGCGGCACGCAAGGGGTAAACGGATATGGATGATAAACTGAATCTACTCGAGACGGTAGTTGCGGTGACGAACTTCCCAGAGCATAGGGTGCTGGCAGGTGATGTAGGCGCGGTGGTAGAGCTCTACAACGCGCCATCGTTGGCTTACGAAGTTGAGTTCGTCAACCCGGATGGCTCGACGCGCGCATTGCTGACGCTGGCCCCTGCGCAGGTGCGTCGATTGTCTGCGGCAGACATACTGACGACCAGGCAGGCTGCGCTGGCGGCGTGAACGTGCGGTCGGAAGCAGAGTTGATGCTGCTATGCCAGCCCCTGCAGCCGTAAGCCCTCCACGATCTCTGGATGGCGGCACCATACGCCGTCCATATACACCTGCGCATCCCACGGGTAGATGACGAATGCATCTGTCACCAGCGCGGCCAGGTCGGGCGGGGGAGCGGCCCACGAATGGGCGACGAGGCTGGCGGTGATGACGTGCGCGGCCCCGCGCTCGCGCACCCTGCCGGCTACCAGGGCCAACGTCTCCCCGCTGTCGACCATCTCGTCCACGACCACGACCCGCTGCCCCGCGACCCCGGCAGGCACGTCCACACGCCAGACCGGATGGTCGAACGTGACCCGATCATCCACGCGACGCGTTATGCGGACCGGGTAAAGCTCCCGCCGCAGGCTGCACGCGACCGCAGTCGCGGGGAACAATCCGGCCCGCGCAATGCCGACGATGATGTCCGGCGTATGGGCGGCGATGCGCTCGGCCAGCGCGGCGGCCAACTCCCCGAATTCCACCCATGTGATTTTGTGGACTCCGGCGCGGTGCGCGTAATCGTAGCTGCGCGTCACCGGACGACCTCGTAGCGGAGCCACACGATGCCGTCGCGCACCTCCTCCGCCGCCAGCAGCTTGAGCGGCGTGACCCCATCCGGCCCCGCCAGATCGGGCGCGCGGAAGGCGGAGCGCGGCGAGACGCCGCCGACCAGCGCCGGATGGATGAGCAGGCTGACCTCGTCTACCAGCCCCGCGCGGAGCAGGTGACCGTTGAGCGTGCCGCCGCTGTCCACGCGTACAACTTTCACGTCGTAGCGGTCGTTCAGTTCTTCGAGCGCAATGCGGTAATCCACGTGGTCATCGCCTGCGACGATGGCGTCGATGTGGCGGCGGTTGAGGTATTCCAGGTATTCCTTCGGCGTCGAGCGGGAGACGAGTACCACTGCACCCTTCCAGTAGGGCAACTGCAGCCAGTGATGCCAGGTGCGGATGCGCCCGCGGCTGTCCGGCACGGCCAGGATCGCACGCGGGTCGTCCTCTGCAATGGCTGGCGGCTCGCATGCATCCTCCCCTTCCGGCGCGATTTCTTCCTCCGCCATGAGGAGCGTATCGCTGCCTGACAGAGTGCAGTCTTCGCGCCAGCGGCCGGCCAGCTCATAGAACAGGCCGACATCGGGCATGAACCAGTCGATACGTCCATCCGCGCTGACCGCATTGTGCACGATGACCCGTGGCAACATGGCTGACCTCCTGAAGGCGCATGCAAGGATGCAAAAGATATCTATCTGCCCGGCGGGCCGAACCCCCGCGCGGCCTCATCCAGCACCAGCACCCAGTCGGGCCGGTGGCCGGGCGGCGAGAACGTGACGCCTGCCCCTGCCGGATATGTGCCCGCATGGTGCGTTTGCCCTGAGATCGGGTCGTACCACCAGGCGATGACCTCGGGGCCGTTGAGTTTGCTCAAGTCCACCGTGACTGGCAGGGGCCGGGGCAGGTACACCAGCGCGTAGCTGCCTTCCGCATCGCGCGTGGCCCGAACATGGTCGCCCCGCTCGCCCGCCGGCGACAGGAGCAACGATTGGTCCGGCACCCGTGATAGATACGGGCGGGAGAGCACCAGGTTGCGCAGATGCGCCACTTGCGCCGCGCCGGGCCGGTCAAGGGCTTCGAGCCAGCTCCGGTCCGCGCGGTTGATGAGCGGGTAGCGCGTGCCGCCGAACTGCCAGACGGCATGATGGCCGTAGGTCACGCCGCAGCCGCCCGCAAAGACCGAGCGGTAGAGCTGCTTGCGGACGTCGTGGTCGCGGAAGTAGCCGTTGGCCGGGTCCCACGCAGGCCACGGATTGACAGGGTGGTCCTCGTAGTTCGGCTCGCCGTCGAGCACGGGCTTGACCGGTGTCCGCGCGTAGTCCGCCGCAAGCATGTCCCACGCGGGTGCGTCGCGGCCGTTGCCGTGACCGGACTGCATCATGTTCACGTCGAGCCAGGGTGCATCGTGCAGCCACTCCGCGGACGAATGACCGCCCATCGGATGATAGGTCATCAGAGCGGGGCCGCCCGTGCCCGCGCGAATCCCCTCGGCCATGCTGTGCCAGACCGGGCGATAGTCCGTGTCGTTGTGCTCGGCAGGCCGGTCGCCGCCCAGCACCCAGAGGACGTTGGTGCGGTCGCGGTATCGTTCGCCCAACCAGCGGCCATAGTCGCGCGCGGTCTTCGCTTCGAAGATGCACGGCCCGGTGCCCCAGATGGGCGTCACCTTGTCGCCCCAGGTCGGCAGCAGGCCGATGTAAAGGCCGTGGGCCGCGGCCAGGTCGATGTAGTCGTCCACGAGCCGGAAGTAGGCCGCGTTGGGCCGTCGCGGATCGAGGTCATCGAGGGGCAGGTCGCCGTACGCGTTCGGCTCGGTCAGCCCGGCGAACTCGGCCAGCACGACGGCCTGGATCACCGTGAAGCGCTTCGCGGCCCGGTCGGCGAAGTAGAGCGCGGCTTCCTCCCGCCGTAGCCGGTGGAACAGCTCCCACGCGGTGTCGGCCAGCCAGAAAAAGGGCGCGCCCGTCTCAGTGACGAGGTAGCGCCCGTTCTCGCTGACCCGGATGCGGGGGAGGGCAGCTGATGGATCTCTCATGACTGCGCCTGCCGACTATACCAGGATCGCGTCAATCTGTGCCAGTTCGTCTGCGCTGAATGCGAGGTTCGCGAGGGAGGCGACGCACTCCTCGATCTGGCTGACCTTGCTCGCGCCGATAAGCGCGGAGGTCATGCCCGCGTGCCGCAGCACCCATGCCAGTGCGAGCTGCGTCAGCGATTGGCCGCGCGCCTGCGCAATCTCGTTGAGCCGGCGCACCTTCGCCAGCTTGTCGTCGGTGAGCTGCTCGGGCTTCAGGAAGCCGTGGGGCTTGGCAGCACGTGAATCCGCCGGAATCCCCTGGAGGTACCTGCCGGTCAACAGGCCCTGGGCGAGCGGCGAAAACACGATGCACCCGATGCCTTCGGCGGCCAGCACGTCGAGCAGCTCGGGCTCGATCCACCGGTTGAACATGCTGTACACGGGCTGGTGGATGAGGCAGGGCGTGCCCAGGTCGCGCAGGATGGCTGCGGCGCGACGGGTCTGCTCCGGGTTGTAGGACGAGATGCCCGCGTAGAGCGCGCGGCCGCTCCGCACGGCATAGTCGAGCGCCAGCATGGTTTCTTCGAGCGGGGTGTTCGGATCGGGCCGGTGGCTGTAGAAGATATCGACGTAGGCCAGCCCCATGCGCTTGAGGCTCTGGTCGAGGCTGGCGATGAGATACTTGCGTGAGCCCCACTCGCCGTACGGCCCCGGCCACATGCGGTAGCCCGCCTTCGATGAGATGATCAGTTCATCCCGATAGGCGGCCAGATCTTGGCTGAGGATCCTGCCGAAGTTCTCTTCTGCCGAGCCGGGCGGCGGGCCATAGTTGTTCGCCAGGTCGAAGTGGGTGATGCCGAGGTCGAAGGCCCGGCGAATCATCGCGCGGGCGTTCTCCAGTGTGTCCACGCCGCCGAAATTGTGCCACAGGCCGAGGGAAATGGCGGGCAGCAGCAGGCCGCTGCGCCCCGTCCGCCGATACTGCATCGTGTCGTACCGCTCCGCTGCGGGGAGATAGGCCATGATGGGGTTCCTTTCGCTGATGAAAGTACCAGGTCTGCGCATCTGAGGATGCGCACTCCGCATTCAAGGACGTTATGATGCGGCGAGCCTGCGCTTGCATTCCTCCAATATCGCGACCGTCTGCGTCGCACCGAACCGGGTGACGCCCAACGCGCGCACTTCGAGGCCGCGGTCGAGCGTGCGTACGCCGCCCGCGGCCTTGACCTGCACGTGCGCAGGCGCATGGGCGCGCATCAGCCGGAGGTCGGCATCCGTCGCGCCGCCGCTGCCATAGCCGGTCGAGGTCTTGACCCAATCGACCCGCAAGTCACCGCAGATTTCGCACAGGCGAATCTTCTGATCGTCGTTCAGATAGCAGTTTTCGAAGATGACCTTGACCTTGCCGCCCGCCGCATGGGTGACATCCGTGACCGCCGCAATATCGGCGCGGACGTAGTCCCAGCGACCGCTCAGGACCGCACTGATGTTCACGACCATGTCCAACTCGATGCCGCCGTCAGCGAGGGCTTGCCGTGCCTCTGCGACCTTGACCGCGGTGGCGTGCCCGCCGTGCGGGAAGCCGATGGTCGTGCTGGGCACGACAGTGCTGCCGGCCAGCAGCTCCGCGCAGCGGCGCAAGAAGTAGGGCATGATGCAGACGCTGGCGACCTCATACGTGCGGGCGATGTGGATGCCCTGCTCTAACTCCACCGCGGTCAGCGTGGGATTGAGCAGCGAATGGTCGATCATCTGGGCGATATCGGTGTAGGTGTAGTCCATGATGCTTCTCGTGGAATAGAGGATGATGGTTGCCACATTCTACCACAATCTCAGCCTATGCCCCACCCTAGCCCCCCTTTGCCAGGGCGAAATCATGTTGCACTCGTGCCTTCTGCCTGGCAGTTGAAACTGCGGCTACCACTGCAAAACCGACCTGCGTCGGTTAGTTTCCAGTCTGCGAAGGCAGACTTCGCAACGGTAGCCGCAACTTCAGTTGCCGGGTGGGTTCACCTGATGCACTCTGAAACCGCCCTGCCCCTTTGCTAACTGTTCACCATTACAAACCCGGTTTCTCGGCGTGCTGACCTTATGTTACGAGGTAACGCTGGACTGTTACCCCCTTTCCGTGGTTTGACAAGCCGTGTAACCTATGTTAGAGTCCTGACACTCAAAAAGAGAGCGAGTCAAACAGATGGTGACACCCTCCGGCCTGGTCCTGGTTCTTATTAGCAAGCTCCTTGTTGTCAAGGAGCTAACACCGCTTGGGAGGCCCTGAACCAGCCGGACACAGAGTCAACGTAGAGTCTGAACCCTGAACAGGGCCTCCCAAGCGGGAGGCCCTTTTTTCTGCCATCCATCCCGCTATGATAGCACCCCGGCACAACGCCCCGTGCCCCGCCGAATGTCATGCTCACGCAAAGACGCAAAGAACGCAACGTCACAATGCAGCCTGGTTGAATGCGTGAATCGCGCAACTCCACGCTGTCGCTGGTACCATACCCATTCCTCGGAGGTAACATGCAACGGACAGGTGCGCAAATCATCTGGGAGAGCCTGATGCGTGAGGGCGTCAGTGTCGTCTTCGGTTATCCTGGCGGCGCCATCATGCCCGCCTACGATGCGTTGTTGGACTATCCCGTCCATCACGTCCTGGTGCGCCACGAGGAGAACGCCGCGTTTGCAGCCGATGGCTTCGCGCGGGCCTCGGGTGGGGTCGGCGTCTGCATGGCGACGTCGGGCCCCGGCGCCACGAACCTCGTCACCGGCCTGGCGGGCGCGATGATGGATTCGATCCCTGTCGTCGCCATCACCGGCCAGGTCGCCTCGCATCTCGTCGGCACCGATGCGTTCCAGGAGACGGACGTGACCGGCGTGACCCTTCCCGTCACCAAGCATAATTACCTCGTGACGGATGTGGACGAGCTTCCCGCGGTAATGAAGGAAGCCTTCCACATCGCCCGTTCGGGCCGGCCCGGCCCCGTGCTGGTGGATATCTGCAAGGACGTCCAGTTCAAGTCTACCGAGTTCGACTATGATGCCATCCGGCTGCGCCTGCCCGGCTACCGGCCACACGGTCGGGGTCGCGACGAACAAATCCGGCGCGCCGCTGCCTACATCAATACCGCGCAGCGCCCGGTCATCCTGGCCGGCCACGGCATCATCCTCGCCGGGGCACACGATGAGTTGCGCACCCTGGCCGAACGGGGCCAGATCCCCATCTCTACCACCCTTCTTGGCATCGGCAGCATCCCTGAATCACATCCGCTGAACCTGCGCATGATGGGCATGCACGGTGAGGCGTTCGTCAACGAGGCCATTCAGAACGCAGACCTGCTCATTGCCCTGGGCATGCGGTTCGACGACCGGGTGACGGGCAATCTGGCAACCTATGCCCAGCACGCGGACGTGATTCATGTCGATATCGACCCCGCTGAAATCGGCAAGAACGTCACGGCAGACCTGGGCATCGTGGGCGACGTGAAGCAGGTGTTGGCGCAGCTTCTGCCGCTGGTAGAGCCGCGCGACCGGTCGGCCTGGTTCAGCCAGATCGAGGCGTGGCGGAATGACACCACGGCGCGCGATATCCTGTCGGGCACGGCCTGTGACGGTGCGCCGCACGTGCCCTTCGTCATCGATGCGATCCACCGCGCGACGCGCGGCGCGCCTGCGCTGATGGTGACCGATGTGGGCCAGCACCAGATGTGGGTGGCCCAGTACTACCGGCATGAACGTGCCAACCAGTTGCTCACCTCCGGCGGCCTGGGCGCGATGGGTTACGGCATCCCGGCGGCCATCGGCGCGCAGTTCGCCCGCCGCGACGAGGAAGTGTGGGTGGTCGTGGGCGACGGCGGGTTCCAGATGGCGTTGCCCGAACTGGCGACGATCATGCAGGAAGAATTGCCCGTCAAGATTGCGGTCATGCGCAATGGCTACCTGGGTATGGTGCGCCAGTGGCAGGAGCTGATTCACGGCAAGCGTTACTCCGAGGTGTCCATCAAGGCTCCGGATCTGCTCAAGCTGGCCGATGCCTATGGCATTACCGGGATGCGCGCCACGCGTGCGTGTGATGTGGACGATCTCATCACGGAAGCACGCTCCGTGCCCGGCCCGGTCTTGATGGACTTCGTGGTCGAGGAAGAGGTCAACGTCTATCCGATGGTGGCGCCGGGCAAGGCGCTGAACGATATGTACCGCCGCCCGGCCGCCGAGCGCATCGCGGCGGGCTATTGACGATTGAAGATTGAAGATTACAGATTGAAGATTTGAGACGCCCGTGCAAAGCTAGGCCCGAATCTTCAATCTTCAATCCTCAATCTGTAATCGGTAGAGGGGGGACTTATGCCATACATAGATCGAACCACCGAGGGGCATCGCGCGCCGCATGTGCTGGTCGCGCTGGTGGAGAATAAGCCGGGCGTCCTGACGCGCGTCGCCAGCCTGTTCCGCCGCCGCGGCTTCAACATCGAAAGCCTGACCGTCGGCCACACGGACACGCCGGAAATGTCGCGCATGACGATCGTCGTCGATGCCAACAAGACCGACGCCAACCTGGTCCAGGCCAACCTGTTCAAGCTGGTCAACGTGGTGGACGTGCAGGATGTCACCCGGCAGCCTGCGGTGATGCGGGATCTCGCGCTCATCAAAGTGCGCATCAACCAGCAGACGCGCTTCGAGATTGTGCAGTTGATGGACATCTACCGCGCCAAAGTTGTGGATGTTTGCCTCGACTCTATGATCATCGAAGTCACCGGGCCGGAAGCCAAGATCGACTCCGTGGTCGAGATGCTCCAGCCCTACGGCATCATTGAGATGGTGCGCACTGGCCTGGTGGCAATGGTGCGCGGCTCCGGCCACTTCACCGGCCTCGCGCCGGACGAAACCGGCAACGGGCATGAACAAGAGGCTATGCCTGCGGGTGCAGCGAGCAACGGTTATCACTTTGACGACGATGCGCGTCTGGTGCGCAGTCTCGGCATGTAGAGACGTTGTGCCGGAGCCATCCGGCATGACGTCTCTCTTTGTATATTCACAGGTGTATGAAGGAGAACTCACTCAATGGCAAACATCTATTACGACAGCGACGCGGACCTGGCCCGGTTGGCAGGCAAGACCGTAGCCATCATCGGGTTCGGCAGCCAGGGCCACGCCCACGCGCTCAACCTCCACGAGTCGGGCGTCCATGTCATCGTGGGACTTTATCCGGGCAGCAAGTCCTGGAGCAAGGTCGAGGCAGCGGGTCTCACCCCCATGACGGTTGCCGATGCGGCGCGCGCGGCCGATGTCATCATGATTCTGACGCCGGATGTCGGTCAGGGCAAGCTCTATCGCGAGGAAATCGCGCCCGCGCTGCAGGCCGGCAAGACGCTGATGTTCGCGCACGGTTTTAACATTCGCTTCGGCCAGATTGTGCCGCCGCCCGATGTAGATGTGTCCATGATTGCGCCGAAAGGGCCCGGCCATCGCGTGCGGGAAACTTATGTGGCGGGGCAAGGTGTGCCGGCCTTGCTGGCCGTGTACCAGGATGCGACCGGACAGGCGAAGGCCAACGCGCTGGCGTACGCGAAGGCGCTCGGCGCGGGCCGCGCGGGGGTGCTGGAAACCACCTTTGCCGAAGAGACCGAGACCGACCTGTTCGGTGAGCAGGCCGTCCTGTGCGGCGGCGTGTCCAACCTGATGAAGGCCGGGTTCGAGACCCTGGTCGCGGCGGGCTACCAGCCGGAAATCGCGTACTTCGAGTGCATCCATGAGATGAAGCTCATTGTCGACCTGATCTACCAGGGTGGCCTCTCGTACATGCGGTATTCGGTCAGCGACACTGCGGAGCATGGGGACTACCGGTCGGGCCCGCGCATCGTCGATGACCATGTGCGCGCGGAAATGAAGGAAATCCTGGCGGAGATCCAGAGCGGGGCGTATGCGGAGGAGTGGATGGACGAAAATGCAGCGGGCCGTCCGGTCTTCAACAAGACCCGGGAAGATGAGATGACCAGCCAGGTGGAAGAGGTGGGCCGCAACCTGCGCCGCATGATGCCGTGGCTGAACCCGAAAGAGGTCAAGCCGGGCGCCGGCGGAGCTTAATGGAACGCAGATGACGCTGATACGACGCTGATTTGCACTGATTATTTATGAAGTGGATATGAGAAAGGATCAGCGTAAATCATGATCATCAGGGCCAACCGAAGGTTGGCACGGCATCAGCGTTCAGTTTCGAGGTGGCTTATGACAGACGTTGTTCGCATTTTTGACACGACGTTGCGCGACGGCGAGCAGTCGCCGGGCGCAACGCTGAACATCGACGAGAAGCTGGAAATCGCGCGCCAGTTGGTCCGGCTGGGCGTGGACGTCATCGAAGCGGGCTTCCCTATCGCGTCGCCGGGCGACTACGAGGCGGTCCGCCGCATCGCGGTCGAGATCGGGCAGGGCGACGGCGCGCCCATCATCGCCGGGCTGGCGCGTGCCAACAAGGCCGATATCGACCGGGCCTGGGACGCGGTCAGGCCGGCGCGCAAGCCGCGCATCCACACCTTCCTTGCGACCTCCGACATCCACCTCGAGCATAAGCTGCGCATCAGCCGCGAGGAGTGTGTGCGCCGGGTGAGCGAAATGGTGGCCTACGCCCGCAGCCTGTGCGAGGATATCGAGTTCTCACCGGAGGACGGCGGACGCTCCGATCCTGAGTTTCTGTACCAGGTACTCGAAGTGGCCATCAAGGCCGGCGCGACCACGCTCAATATCCCTGATACCGTGGGCTATACGACGCCGCAGGAGTTCGGTGCGCTTATCGCCGGCATCCGCGAGCACGTGCCGGGCGCGCAGGATGTCATTATCTCTGCTCATTGTCATAATGATCTGGGCCTCGCCACTGCGAACACCCTGGCCGCGATCCAGAACGGCGCCCGGCAGGCGGAAGTCACGATGAACGGCATCGGCGAGCGGGCCGGCAACACTTCGCTCGAAGAAATCGTGATGGCATTGCACACCCGCCCCACAGTCTACGGGGTGCACACGAATATCGACACGACGCAGATTGCGCGCATCAGCCGCCTGGTCAGTGCGTACACAGGCATACCGGTGCAGCCGAACAAGGCCATCGTCGGCGCGAACGCCTTTGCGCACGAGGCCGGCATCCACCAGGATGGGATGCTCAAGAACCCGCTCACCTACGAGATCATGCGGCCCGAGACCATCGGCATCAACGAGAGCCGGCTGGTGTTGGGCAAGCACAGCGGCCGCCATGCCTTCCAGACGAAGGTCGCGGAGCTGGGCTATGAGCTGTCAGCCGAGGATCTCAACCGGGTGTTCGAGCGGTTCAAGGAACTGTGCGACAAGAAGAAGATCGTCAGCGACCCCGATATCGAGGCGATCATCAACGACGAGGTCTACCAGCCGGTTGAGTTGTGGCGGCTCCAGCACGTACAGGTGTCGTCGGGCAGCGGGCTGCGGCCCACGGCCACTGTGCGGCTGCGCGGGCCGGACGGCGTGACGCGGGAGGACGCGGCCATCGGCACGGGGCCGGTGGATTCCGTGTACCGGGCGATCAACCGTATCGTGCAGGTGCCCAACGTGCTCACAGAGTTCAGCATCCAGGCCGTAACGGAGGGCATCGACGCGGTGGGCGAGGTGACCATCCGCATCGAGCCGACCGCCGCGGGGACCAACGGCCACGGCGAGGAAGCGCTCAATCCGCAGACCGGCCCGCGGGCGCGCACGTACAGCGGCCACGGCGCGGACACCGACATCATCGTCGCCAGCGCGAAGGCCTACATGAGCGCGCTCAACAAGATGCTGACTGTACGCCGAGGCGAATAGGACACGGATGACGCAGATTGGACTGATTTGATCTGATACATTTCACTTTCGGCGAGAGCCTGAGCAGGTTCATCAGTTGGATCAGTCCAATCAGCGTTCCATTCAAAGGTGCGACAATGCCAAAGACACTGTTGGATAAAATCTGGGACGCGCATGTCGTGACTCAGGAGCCGGGCAGCCCGGCAGTCCTGTACATCGACCTGCATCTTGTCCACGAAGTCACGTCGCCGCAGGCGTTCCAGACGCTCCGTGAGCGGGGGCTGAAAGTGCGCCGGCCGGACAAGACGCTGGCGACCGTGGATCACAGCATCCCGACCTACGACCGCAGCCTGCCCATCATGGATGCGCTGGCCGCGAAGCAGGTCGCGCAACTGGCGACCAACTGCCAGGAATTTGATGTGCCCCTGTACAGCCCCGCCACGGGCCGGCAGGGTATCGTGCATGTCATCGGGCCGGAGCTGGGCCGGACGCAGCCGGGCATGACCATCGTCTGCGGCGACAGCCACACGGCCACGCACGGCGCGTTCGGCAGCCTCGCGTTCGGCATCGGCACGAGCGAGGTCGGTCATGTCCTGGCGACCCAATGCCTCCTCCAGCACAAGCCCAAGACCTTCGAGGTGCGGGTGGACGGCCAACTCCGTCCCGGTGTGGGACCGAAGGACATCATTCTCGCGCTCATCAGCCGGATCGGCATCGGCGGCGGCACGGGCCATGTGTTCGAGTACACCGGCTCGGCCATCCGCAGCCTGTCGATGGAAGGGCGGATGACGGTGTGCAACATGAGCATCGAGGGCGGCGCACGCGCCGGGCTGGTCGCGCCGGACGACACCACCTTCGAATATCTGGCGGGCCGGCCATTTGCGCCGAAGGGCGCGGCGTGGGACGCGGCGTTGGCGGCCTGGCGGCGACTCCCGAGTGACGAGGGCGCAACGTTCGATCGTTCGGTCACGCTGGATGCTTCCGCGCTCGAACCAATGGTCACATATGGCACGAATCCGGGGATGGCCGCGCCGATCACGGGCCGCGTGCCCGATCCGTCCGAGGCGCGCGACCCGTCTCAACGCCGCGCCCTGGAGAAGGCGCTGGCCTACATGGGCCTGCAGCCGGGCCAGGCGCTGCAGGGGCAGCCGGTAGATGTCGTGTTCATCGGCAGTTGCACCAACGGCCGCCTCTCGGACCTGCGGCAGGCCGCGGATGTGCTGCGCGGGCGGCGCGTGGCCGAGGGCGTGCGTGCGCTCGTCGTGCCCGGCTCGCAGCAGGTCAAGGCGGAGGCCGAAGCTGAGCGGCTGGACGAGGTCTTCCGCGCGGCAGGCTGCGAGTGGCGCGAGCCCGGGTGCAGCATGTGCATCGCGATGAACGGTGACCAGCTCGAACCCGGCCAGTATGCTGTCAGCACGAGCAATCGCAACTTCGAGGGGCGCCAGGGCCCGGGCGGTCGCACCTTCCTGGCCAGCCCGCTGACCGCTGCTGCCGCCGCCGTGACCGGCGTCCTGACCGACGTCCGTTCGCTCATGTGAGGCATACTGTGGAACCATTCATCCCCTTTACCAGCCGGGTTGTGCTGCTGCCCGCGGAGAACGTGGACACCGACCAGATTATCCCGGCGCGCTTCCTCAAGACGACGGACAAGGCCGGCCTGGGCGCTAACCTGTTCGCGGATTGGCGTTACGATGCTGACGGCCGGCCGCGGCCCGACTTCATCCTGAACCGGCCCCAGAGCCGGGGCGCAGCGCTGCTGCTGGCCGGCGATAATTTCGGCTGCGGCAGCTCGCGTGAGCACGCGCCCTGGGCGCTGCTGGGTTACGGCTTCCGCGCAGTTATCAGCACTTCGTTTGCTGACATCTTCCGCAATAACTCGCTCAAGAACGGCTTGCTGCCCATCGTGGTGGACGCCGCGACGCACGCGCGGCTGTTCGCGCTCGCTGCCGCGCAGCCGGATGGCGAGTACCGCGTGGACCTGGCCGCGCAGACGGTCACGCTGCCCGACGGGACCGCCTTCGACTTTCAGATCGACCCGTTCGCGCGCACCTGCCTGCTGCAGGGCGTCGACGAGCTGGGTTACCTGTTGGGCCATGTGCCCGCGATCGAGCAGTATGAGGCTGCGCGATCGTAAACTCGCTTCACGGATGGGGGTTGCTCGCTGATGCTCGATCGTATCTACATCTACGATACCACGCTCCGCGACGGCGCGCAGGCTGAAGGTATCTCATTCTCCCTCGAGGACAAGGTCAAGATCGCTCAGCGGCTGGACGATATCGGCATCCCCTTCATCGAGGGCGGCTGGCCCGGCTCGAACGCGAAGGATGCCGATTTCTTCCGGCGGATGCAGGCGATCCCGCTGCGGCAGGCGCAGATTGCGGCGTTCGGCTCGACGCGGCGTGCAGGCCTGACATGCGAGGCAGATCCACAGGTCGCCATGTTGCTGGACGCAGCTACGCCAGTTGTGACCCTCGTCGGCAAGAGCTCGGACCTGCACGTCACGCACGTCCTCGAGACGACGCTGGACGAGAACCTGGCGATGATCGGTGACACGGTGGCCTATCTTCAGGGGTATGGCCGCCGTGTCTTCTATGACGCCGAGCACTACTTCGACGGGTTCAAGGCGAACCGGGAGTACGCGCTGGCCTGTGTCCGCGCAGCCCAGGCTGCCGGGGCGGAGTATATCGTCCTGTGCGACACGAACGGCGGCGCGCTGCCCTGGGAGGTCGAGGAAGTCACCGCGGAGACGCGGCGTCACCTTCACGAGGCGGCGGCGGCGCAGGGGATTCCGCTCGCTGCGCTCGGCATCCACACGCACAACGACGGCGGGGTCGCGGTCGCCAACGCGCTGGCCGGGGTGCGCGGGGGCGCGACGCAGGTGCAGGGTACAGTCAACGGTATCGGTGAGCGGGTGGGCAACTGCGACCTGTGCGCGACCATCGCCAATCTTCAGCTCAAACTGGACTATCGCTGCCTGGCAGATGATGAACTGCGACGACTGACGGAACTCTCGCGTTTCGTCGCGGAGACGGCCAACGTGAGCCACGACACCCACCAGCCTTATGTTGGGGCGAGTGCGTTTGCGCACAAGGGCGGCATCCACGTCGCGGCCGTGATGAAGGTGGAACAGAGCTATCAGCACATCGACCCGGCGCTCGTGGGCAACGAGAAGCGCGTGCTGGTGAGCGAGCTGTCGGGCCGGGGCAACCTCCTCTACAAGGCGCAGGAATTCGGGATGGACGCCAGCAAGGAGGAGGTGAAGCAGGTTCTTGCGCAGGTCAAGGAACTGGAGAGCCGCGGCTTCTACTTCGAAGGCGCGGAGGCGTCGGTGATGCTGATGCTTCACCGGCTGCGGCCCACCTATCGCCCGCCCTTCGAGTTGATCGACTTCATGGTCGTCGTGGAGCACCGCCAGGGCCGCGGCCTGTTGGCGGAGGCGAGCGTCAAGGTCAGGGTAGGTAGTGAGGTCATGCACACCGCGGCGGAGGGCAACGGCCCGGTCAACGCGCTGGACCGGGCCTTGCGCAAGGCGCTGTTGCCCCACTACCCGCATCTGGCCGATGTCCAACTGGCCGACTACAAGGTGCGCATCCTGGACAGCAACGCGGCCACCGGCGCGACCACCCGCGTCATCATCGACACCCGCAACACCCATTCCAGTTGGAGCACGGTCGGCAGCTCGACGAATATCATCGACTCCTCCTGGCAGGCCCTGGCCGACAGCATGGAGTACGCACTGCTGACGGATACGTAAAACCTGTCACCGCGAAGACACGAAGAACGCGAAGCTCAGGAGAAACCCGTTTTCTCAGGCGAAGGCGTTGCGTTCCGCAACGATAGTTTCGCACGAAAACGGGTTTCTGAAAGGATCGTTATGCACGCACGAATTACGCTGCTCGGCGGCGACGGCATCGGACCGGAGGTCGTGGCCGAAGGCGTCAAGGTCTTGCGCCGAGTTGCGGACCGCTACGGTCATACCTTCGAGTTTACTGACGCACTGATCGGCGGCATTGCCATCGACGAAACGGGCAGCCCCCTGCCCGATGCGACGGTTGCGGCCTGCCAGGCCAGTGATGCCGTGCTGCTCGGCGCGGTGGGCGGACCGAAGTGGAGCGACCCGCACGCGGCCGTCCGGCCGGAGCAGGGCTTGCTCGGCATCCGCGCCGCGCTCGGGCTGTATGCCAACCTGCGGCCGGTCAAGGTGTATGGGGCGCTCGCCGGCGCATCGACGCTCAAGCCGGAGGTCGTGGGCGGGGTCGATATGCTCATCCTGCGCGAGCTGACGGGGGGGCTGTATTTCGGGAAGCCGCAGGGCCAGTCGGGCAGCGCGCCGGACCGCGAGGCAGTGGACACGCTGCGCTACACCGAGACCGAAATCAGCCGCCTGATGCGCATGGCGTTCGAGCTGGCACGCGGCCGGCGCGGCAAGGTGACATCGGTGGACAAGGCGAACGTGCTCGCTTCGTCCCGCCTCTGGCGCACAGTTGCGCACGAGGTCGCTGCGGACTATCCCGATGTGCAGCTCGAGGATGTCCTGGTGGATGCCTGCGCGATGTACCTCATTCGCCGGCCGGCGGACTTCGACGTGATTGCCACGGAGAATATGTTCGGCGACATCCTCTCCGATGAGGCGTCGATGCTTGCCGGGAGCATGGGCATGCTGCCGTCTGCGTCCCTGGGCGACGCAGGCAGCGACAGTGGACGCCGGATGGGGCTGTACGAACCGATCCACGGCAGCGCGCCGGATATCGCAGGGCAGGGCATCGCGAACCCCCTGGCAACCATCCTGAGTTGTGCGCTGCTGCTGCGCTGGTCGCTGGGCTTGTCCGAGGAGGCGAGCGCGGTGGAGGCCGCGGTCGATGCGGTGCTGGCCGCAGGCTATCGCTGCCGCGACATCATGACGCCCGGCGGCACGCTGCTGGACACGCGGGCCATGGGTGATGCGGTCGTTGACGGAATAAGGAACGAGTGACGAGTAATCAGTAAATAGTAACGAGTAAAGAGTAATGAGTAAGACTCAAGCAAGTTTTACTCGTTACTCGTTACTCTTTACCCCTTACTCATCTCTTCGTGAGAGGATTTTACACACATGCGATCCGACATGGTCAAGAAGGGGTTCGAGCGTGCGCCCCATCGGTCATTGTTGCGCGCCACCGGCGTCATCCAGAGCGAGGACGACTGGAACAAGCCGTTCATTGCTATCGCCAATTCATACACCGACATCATTCCGGGCCACGTCCACCTGAAGGAGTTCGGGGAGGTCGTGCGCGCGGCGGTGCGCGCAGCGGGCGGCGTGCCCTTCATGTTCAACACCATCGGCGTCGATGACGGCATCGCGATGGGCCATATCGGGATGAAGTATAGTCTCGCCAGCCGGGAGCTCATCGCGGACGCGGTGGAAACGATGATCGCGGCGCACTGGTTCGATGGCATGATCTGCATCCCCAACTGCGATAAGATTGTGCCGGGGATGCTGATGGCGACGATGCGCCTGAACGTGCCGACCATTTTCGTCAGTGGCGGGCCGATGAAGGCGGGCGAAACCGCGGCGGGCCGCGTCGTAGACCTGATGAACGTCTTTGAGGGCGTTGGGGCCTATCGTAGCGGCAAGATCACGGTCGCAGAGCTGGACGAGTTGGAGACGGCTGCTTGCCCCACGTGCGGCTCCTGCTCCGGCATGTTCACTGCCAATTCGATGAACTGTCTGTGCGAGGCGCTGGGGCTCGCGCTGCCGGGCAACGGCACGATCCTGGCCGTCGATCCGCGCCGCGAGGAGCTGGCGCGGCGCGCGGCAACCCAACTCCTGCGGCTTGTCGAGATGAACTTGTGCCCGCGCGACATCGTGACGCCGGAGGCCATCGACAACGCGTTCGCGCTGGATATGGCGATGGGTGGCTCGACCAACACGGTCCTGCACACGCTGGCGCTGGCGCAGGAGGCGGGCGTGGATTATCCGCTGGCCCGGCTCAACGAGGTGGCCGAGCGCGTGCCCAACATCTGCAAGGTGTCGCCGTCGTCCAACTACCACATCGAGGACGTGGATCGCGCGGGCGGAGTGTCGGCCATCCTATGGGAGCTCTTCAAGCGACCCGGCATCCTCCACGGTGAGGCGATGACCGTGACCGGCAAGACGCTTTACGAGAACGTGGCGGGCGCAGAGAGCCAGGACCGCGGATGTATCCGCGCGCTGGACAACCCGTACAGCGAGCGCGGCGGGCTGGCGATCCTGTTCGGCAACCTCGCGCCCGAGGGCGCGGTCGTCAAGACCGCGGGCATCCTGCCCGAGATGATGCACCATCGCGGGCCCGCGGTGGTCTTCGACTCGCACGACGAGGCGAACGCAGGCATCCTCGGCGGCCGCGTGAAGGCCGGCGACGTGGTGGTCATCCGCTACGAGGGGCCGAAGGGTGGGCCGGGGATGCAGGAGATGCTGGCGCCCACGTCGAACATCATGGGCATGGGCCTGGGGTCATCCGTCGCGCTTATCACCGACGGCCGGTTCAGCGGCGCAACGCGTGGCTCCAGCATCGGCCATGTCTCGCCCGAGGCCGCCGCGGGCGGCCCCATCGGCCTGGTGCAGGACGGCGACATCATCGACATCGACATCCGAGCGCGGTCGATGCACCTGGAGGTCAGCGACGCGGAGCTGGCGCAGCGCCGGGCGGTCTGGCAGCCCGTCCGCCGCGAGCTGACCGGCTGGCTCAAGCGGTATGCCGCGATGGTCACGTCCGGCAGCGAGGGCGCGGTGATGCGGATCTAGT
>JAXGYZ010000014.1:0-126851 GCA_040772005.1 Anaerolineae bacterium
CTGGATAACCTCACTCATCTGCTCCGGCGCAACGGACACGCAGCAGCCCCCGCCGCTGCCTTCGCTGACCACAATCAGGCTGGCATTGAACTCGACAGCTTGCGGTTCCGTGGGGGTGTACCCGCGCGGAACGTCGGTGAGCCTGGCAGTGACGAACTGCGTGCCGGCCTGGGCGCTCGTGCTGATGCGCCAGAAGCAGGAGGCTATGCCATTTGCCTGGGTCGTCACAGTCAGCGTCTCAGGCGCTGGAGATGGGAAAGGAAGCTTTTCGGCTAACTGTCCGCCCTTCGTAGCCGTGAAGGTGACTTCCACGCCCTCCAGCGGGCCGCATGAGCTGACGACCTGCACCTGGATGGGCCGTGCCAGCGCAATGTGTGTGTCGCCTTGGTTGGGCAGCAGCAGGCCGACCTGCCCTGCGCCGCCGATATAAGCGAGGTGTGCCAGCGTCGCCAGCCGGTCCAGGGCGTCCTCGACGGTGTGCGCAGACGCGAGGTTGGTGCAGCCCGCGTTCGGGTAGTAGGCAATCTCCGAGGCCTTGCCCAACTGGGCGTTGAACACGATGGACCGCGGGATGAGCCGCTTGTCGCCGGGCACGCTCACCAGGCTGGCCCGCACGCGCTGGGTCGCGTCGCCGTCGAACAGCTTCCAGAAGCATTCGGCTACGCCATCCGGGCCGGTGGTCAGAATGATGTCCGCGGCCTGCGCGGGCGGCGTGGCGCTGAGGTCCGCACGTTTGGCCTTCAGGTCGCCGCCGTTCAACGCGCGAAACCGAATCTCCGCCCCTTCGACCGGGTCGGTCGAGCCGAGCACCTGCACCCGCAGGGGCAGGTCCAGCGGCAGGAACAGCCCGACGCCTGATGGGTCGGCCCGCGCAATCTGCCCGTCGCCGCCCGCGTAGTACATGTCGATGAGGCCGGTCAGGGGCGGGAAGATGTTGCGGCAGTCATCGATCACATGGAGCTTGCCCGCATGCTCCGCGGCGATGACGGCCAGCGGGCAGTAGTGATGCTCGATGCCTGCCGCCGGCTCGAAGGAGGCATCCACGCCGGCGGGATAGGGCGGCCAGTAGATTTCGTCGTCCTGGCGGCCCGGCCATTCGATTTGGCCGCCGGTCGTGCGCGCAGGGATGAGCCAGTAATCGCCGGTGCGGTACGTGCCCGGCTTGAACTGAACCTGCACGCCGTCTTCCAGCTCGATGGGCTTGTCGATGCTCAGGGCACGGACCGGGTTCGCTGTATCGGCCAACTGGTCCGTGTCCCACCGCCGGATTTTGGCGTTGTTGGGAAACTCGGTCAGCTTCGGTACTTCCGTGTTGGCTGGCAGCGCGGTCGTGTCCACGGTCAGCCGCGCGCCATCGGGCGCGCCCAACCGCACGAGTACGCCGGGCAGTCCTTCCAGCTCCCGGCGGTCGTCGGTCAGCTCCACCCACTGGCCCGGTGCAAAGCCGAGCACGGTGTCGGGGTTCGGGCCTTCGATTTCCAGGATTTCGTTCTGCGCCCCGCTCTGTCCGATCCACCGCACTGCAACCGAGCCGTTCTCCCGGCTCCACTTGAACGTGACGACAATCGGCTTCTTGTCCTCGACCGTGCCGCCGTTGTGGATTTCGACCCGGTAGAGCTGGTTTTCCAGCCGCCGGAAGCCGCCCCCCGCGGGCACCAGGCAGGGGTTGTTCTCGTCGCCGGAGGGCGGTTGAGCCTTTGCCATCATGCTGCCTGTGCTGCCGGCGACCAATTCCGGCCAGCCCGGCCACTCGCCCCGGCAGCCGTGCGGCGCACCCAGTTCAGCCAGGAGATCTTTGACGGTGGGCACGCCTTTGGCGGGCGGCTGGCCGATGGACGCGGCAATCTTGAGCAGCATGTCGACGAGGGCCTGCTGCTTGGTGGGGTCCAGCTTGCCTTTCGGCTGGGGGAACGGCAGCAGCCGCACCTGCCAGATGACTTGCTTGCGCGTTGCCGTGTCCGGCCCGTTGAGCGCCTTTTCGCGGATGTGGGCATCGTCCAGCGCGGTGATGGTGCGCTCCCAGACGTCCAGGTAGGCCAGCGCCAGGCGGTCGGGCAGCCCGGCAAGCTGTTCTTTGGTGAGCGCATCCAGGTCGGCCTTGGGCACCAGGCCCACCAGCGACAGGGCCTTCAGTTGGTCCAGGTCGGTCTTGACCGAGGGCGCGGGCGGGCCGAGCCGGTGCGGCTGCGTGCTATAGGTGGCCGGCCACGCGTTCTCGCAGAGGATACCGTCCACATAGATACGCCCGATGCCGATATCCAGCCCCTTATCGTTGGCGGAGAGCTTGAAGCCATCCAGCGTATCTTCGGGCACGCCGCAGAGGCCCACCACGTCCCGCGTCGTCGTCTCGTCGAGGTGTTGCTGGATGGCCTGCTGCTCGTTCCAGTCGGCGTCCACCTGGACGCGGCCCTGCTGCATAAGCACGCCGCGATAGTGATGCTGAGGGACGAAACTGTCGCGGCTGAAATCACCCTTCATAACCTGACCTCCTGATGGCTAGTTAACAAAGAACAGCCCCGCTTCGATACTCGTGCGCAGGTACTCTGTCAGCGCGGCCCGCAGGTCTGCCTCGCGTAAGGGCGTCTGCAGGAAATGATAGGCGCCCATCTCGCTGCCGTCTTCCGCGCCGGTGCGGATTTCCGTGCAGCACTGGACGCTCAACTGTCCGTAGCCGGGATGCGCATAGTCCCGGCTGGTGAAGGCCGGGCGGATGCTCGACAGCAGGGCAGAACGTTCGACCGCCGTGAGCTGGCGACGCAGCTCGGTCTCGCGCTGGTCGATTGCCCGGTCCGGCTGGCAGCGGAAGCGCCGCGGGGTCTGGCTGCCGTCACGCACGAAGCTGTAGCGCACGCAGCCGGCCTGACGCCGGTCCGCCTGCACAATGTCTTCGAAGATGCACTCGGACGCGAGGGTCAGCTCGGTGACGTGAACCCGGCCGAGCAGCGTCGCGCGTTCCAACAGCGCGGGCGGGCCGGGCTGTGCCGCATCGTCGCTTGCGGCCAGTGCGGTCGCCGCGTCCATGATGGTGTCGCGCAGCGTTACGCTGGAGAGCGTTGCGGGCACGCGCAGCGCGCCGGCGATGGTGCGGTCGAGGATCAGATCGAGCTTCGCGTTCGGCCCGGCCACGTCGAGCCGCGCCTCGCCCTGTCCGGGGAGGCGGACGAGCGTACAGTGGACGATCTCCAGGCTGGCAAGCTCCGCGGTCACCTGGATGTCGCCGCCGATGAGCAGCCCGTTGAGCGTGAGCCGTGCGTGTTCGCTGCCGCCGCTGATGGTCAGCCCGGCCGCATCCACCGTGAGCGCGGGCCGCTGGCCGTTCGCCGCCTGGATGACCAGCCGGTCGCCGCCGAGCGTGATCTCGGCGGGCAGCGCATGGGTGGCGTTGTCCCCGAACTCGATGACACATGACGGGAAGCCCGCGTCGGCCCATGTCTGAAGCGCATCTGCCAGGGTCGGTGCCTCGCCGGGCACATGGATGTGCTGCTCCAGCAAGTACGGGTTGGCTACGGTGTCGGCGTCCAGGTCGCTCGAAGCGGCCCCCTGGCTGCCCCATGCCGCGGCCTGCCGCCTGTCATACGGCCCGCCGCCCAGGTCACCCGGTGCACCGTAGGTGTAGCTGACCTGGAGCGCGTCCGGCACGTCATCATCCAGCCACAGCAGCCGACCCAGCACCGGATCCACTGCGACCACCGTCGTGTAGTCCGACTCATCCACGGCCCGTTGGAAGGTTTCGGCTGTCGGCCCGCGCCAGTCGGTCAGGTCGCAGACGGTGATTTCCTCCGGCTCCAGGTCCAGCCCGTCTGCCGCGACGGTCAGCACCGGCCGGTCGCCGAAGTAGCGTGCGGCGGGCGTCTTGCCGGCGGTCAGCGCAGCGCGGCGCGCGACCAGTTCATCGTACAGCGGGCGCCGGCGCAGTTCACCCGGCACGTTGAGCTCGGTCAGGCCGCCGGAGAAAGGCTGGCTGGTCTGGCTGGGGTTGAACAGCGGCTGGTCATAGCCGAGCGGGTGGAAGGTGTACTTGCCGTCGCCGAGCGCGCACGCGGCGCCGTCCGGGATGCGATAGGCGGACAGCCGCCAGAGGAACAGCCCCAGGTTGGGAATGTTGTAGTCGCCCCGGTGAAAGTCCGCGCGGCCCTGCCCGTCGATGTGGCGCACATCCACCGTATGGCTGGTGAGGTCGAACGGGCCGTCCACCAGTTCGAGCTCGGACGCGCCGCGGATGGAGGCGGTGCCGCCGCGGCCGGGCCGGATGTGCTTCATGTATTGCGTCCAGCCCAACCGCTCGAAAAACTCGACGGCCACTGCGGGCCAGCCGGTAATGTCGCGGGCCAGTCGCTCCAGCACGACCGCCGTGCCCTTGCGCCGCCGGTAGGCCAGCGCGTTGGCGACAAAGGCGCGCTGGCTGAAGGTGTTCTCTGCATCGGCCCCGCGCAGGTTGCGCACGCCCAATAGATCGCCGATGTACGGGACGAGCCACTCTGCGCAGGTCTCGATGAACCAGTTGTCGTACAACTGGTCGATGTCCTGCTCCACGAGCAGCAGCTCCTGCTCCAGGACGCCCATGAGCACGCGCAAGGGCTGGCCCTGTTCCGCATCGCGGATGCGGTAGATGGCGGGCAGCAGATTGTACAGCCGGTCTTCGGATGTCGGGCTCATGCGGTCATCTCCTGGAGCACTACCCCGGCCGGGTTGAGCAGCAGCAACTCGGCGAGGACAATGCTGCGCGTCTCGGTGTCGAAGGCGGCGCGCTTGGCGGGCAGGACTGCGGGCGGCTCCGCACCCGCGGCGGCGCGGCCCGTCAGTGCGCCGCGCTTGTGTGGGGTCGGTACGATGATCTGCTTGCCGCCGGACTGAACGCGGCCGCCCTTGACCCCCCGCGCCTTCTCGCGCTGCAGGGTCACCGTGACGCCGCGACCGGCACGACCGGCATTGACAGCAAGCGTTGCGCCCCGCTCTGCGCCGCGCGCCGTGAGGCCCTTGACGCCGCGCTGATTGCTCTTGCTGGCTGCCTTCTTCACCGCCCCGCGACCGGCGACCTGCACGACAGCGGCAGTGTCTGCGGTGGCCGCGGCGCTCGCGGCAGGCACCGCAGTCGCGTTGCGCGTCAGGCTGATCATGTCCACTGCGATGACGCCCGTGACCTGCTGGATGGCCGTCACGACCTCGGCCAGCGTGACCGGCTGCCCGAAGTCACGCGCATCGAAGGCGAAGGTCTCTTCGAGCCGGGCGCGTACATCCGCCAGCACCTCCTCCGCCAGGTAGCGCGGGGTGTCGATGAGGACGCTGGCCTCGAGGCTGAAGGTGACGGGCGTGTAGCCGGACACGACGAGCCGCTCCAGCGGGTCGCGCGCGGCGTTGATGGCATCGATGAGATTGTCGTAGACGTCGCCCGGCGCCAGCGGGTCGCCGCTCGCGGTGGCAGCCGTGACGTGAATCAGGAAGTCCTGGCCGGTCCAGAGGCGGTCGGCGCGCGCCTTGCCGATGCCGCGGAAGCTGCGGGTGAAGTCCTCGTAATCGCGCAGCGACACGATGCGGTCCAGCGTGAGCACGGTGTTGGGCGCATTCTCCCGCGCATCCTCCATCTCCTCCGCGGGCGCGGCCCCGGTCGCAGCGACCGGATTGATCACACCGCGGATGCCCAGGGGCCGCGTCTGGAGCAGGCTCAACTGGCCCGCGTTGACCTCGCCCTCGGGCCCTGCGCCGGTGCGGTAGGTGGCAACGATGTTTTCGAAGCCGCTCGGCGGTCGCGCACCCTGGATGCCGTCACCAAAGACCACGGCGGTCTCGCCGTCGTCCTCGATGCGCACCGTGTAGGCCTGGTCCTGCGGCGTCAGCCCGTACAGCGAAGGAAGCTCCTGCCACTGCACCTCGTTGATGCGCACGCTGAGCGTGCTGAGCGCACCCGTCGCAGTCGCCGCGGAGACATAGGTCAGCGGCGGCTTCTTGAGCCAGAACCGCTGGTTGGCCTTGCCTGCATCGCCGCTGCCGAGCACCTCGTTGGCGACCGTTTGGCCGTGCGTCGCGGGGACCGTGTTGGCGTTGAGCGTGACCGTGGCCCGGTCGTAGCAGGCGGTCAGCGGGTCCTCGGCCAGGAGAACCGTGTCATCGCGATCGACGCTCACTGCGAGCGCGCTGTCGTCGATCACAACTACTTCCTGGACAACTTCATCGTCTTCCTCCGCAGGCGCGAGGGCCACCTGGCTGCCGTTTGCGGTGAGCGTGCCGGTCGCGCCGTCGCGGTCGATCAACCGCCAGGCGATGCTGTCGGTGAGCGCAGTGAGCCGGATTACGAGTTCGGCGGGCAGCAGAGTCTCGCTGCCGAATGCGGGCGGAGCCAGCATCTGCAGCGTGTCGCCGGGCTTCAGCGTCCGCGTGGTCGCGCCGGTTCCGTCAGGCACGTCCAGCGCCAGCGTCAGGCCGTCGACCAGGACCTTGACCCGCTGCCGCTGGCCGCTAAGGGCGAGCGGCTGGCCGCGGGCGAGGTCGGGATACGTGCCGTCGATGATAATCTCGTGGTCGTACAGCGGATCCGGTACCGGCTTCTCGGCCAGCACCAGTTCCTCAGGCTCGATGAAGACGGTCGTCTCGCGCAGCCCGAACGAGGTCAGGCCCAGGTCGGTGTCCAGCGCGGCGCGCGTCACCTGGCCCGTCAGCAGGTAATCGCTGCGTGACTCGGTCGTGACGCTCTTGACCTGATAGAGCTCGACATAATGGGACATCTGCAGGACGAGCCAGCTCCCCGGCAGCACCTTCGGGTAGGTGCGGTCGAGGTCGATGGCCTTGCCCGCCGGATTCTTGATGTGGAACTCCGGCCAGTCTGTGCCGCAGTTCGACGGATCTGCTGCGCAGTTCTTCGCAGCGTCGCCCGTCAGGTAGCCCAGCTTGGTCGTCTGGGCGAGCGGCCGCCAGTCCGGGGCATTGTGGCCGAACAGCGCGGCGCGCGCCCGGAAGACGTAGGCGCGGGGGCGCTGTGCGGCCGGGTGCATCAGCCGCGGCGCGACTTCGCCCAGCGGCTTGACCTTGACCATCGTGTAGCTGTTCGCCGGGTCGGGCGTCGTCACGCGGGTGACGGATTGGAGGATGCGGAAGTCCCAGTGGTTGTCATCCTTCGGCGCGGGATCGTTCAGCCGCTCGTCGCCGACGATCAGGACGGCGTCGCCCGCGTCCAGCCGCATGTCGATGCCGCGGAAGTAGAGCGTGTCCATGCCGTGAGCGGGCGCGTTAGGCACGCTCAGCCGCGGTCGCAGCGCGTTCCATGCGGCCCGCGCGGTGATGGCCTCAGAGGTCTCGAAGGTCTGCGGCAGCTCGTCCTGGCCGGGGATGCTCATCACGCGCGTCCCCGCGTCTACAACGGCTTCGTTCGGTGCGCCGGGCGCGGTCTCGACGGTGAATGCCAGGTGCGTGCTCGCCGCCAGTGCGGGGCTGAGCTCGTAGCCGATGGCGCGCGCCAGCTCCAGGATGGAGCGCCGCTCCCTCGCCGTACGCAGGTAGCCTTCGTTCGCGATGCGCTCCTGGTAGAAGGTCAGTACATCCACTGCGACGGCCCATGCGTCGAGGAGCGCCTGCGCAGGATCATCGTCCGCACGCGTGGTCAGCCCCTGGGCCAGTTCGATCCGCTCGGCTTCGCGGCGGCCCTCTGCGTCCAGCCGGCCCGTGAGCACGTTAAGATACGGGCGGGCCAGCGTGCTGCGCATCGCTTCCAGCGCGTCGCCGTAGGTGCGGATGCGGTACGCAAGGCTCGACAGGCCGGGCCGGTTGTAGAGCACCGGCGCGAGGGCCTCGCCCTCGCAGCAACCGCACGCGTCCTGGGTCGTATACTCGTTCATAGGCCACCCTGCATGATGAACTCGATCTTGCCGTTCTCGGGCCGGTTCGGGTCGTTATCCAGCCGCGCGATCTCCAGCCAGCCCATCGGGATGTAGCCCGCGGCGAGCTCGCCCTGGCTGGGCTGGCCCCACCGCTGGAAGCGGTTGGGCTTGGGCGGGGCGTCATCCACGTCGATCCACGAGACGCCCGGCACCTGCATCGCCGCGGCGACGAGCTGGCTGAGGTAGACGGGTTGGCCGAACGTAAAGTTGTCCGGGTGGAAAAACCCGCGCGTCCCGTCCGGCAGGTTCGTGCTGCTGAACAACCGGTTCAGTGCCTGGCGGACATTGGCCTGCACGTAGCCTGGCGCAACACACACGGTCATGGCGATGTCGAGCGAGATGTAGATGGGCATGTCGATTTCGAGATCGTGGCCCGCCAGCCGGTAGCGCTGGAGGAAGTTGCCGATCTCGACGCCGAAGGCCTCGTCGCTGCTGCGCGCCGGCTCGCCGGCCCGCACCCCGCGGCGGTCCACCGTCACGAACATGGTGTACCAGCTCCCCGTCCAGCGACGGGTGGCAGTCGCCCGCTGCACCTCCGCGTGGCGCTCGGCCATCGCGGCGTAGTCCGCTTCGGTCACCGCGCGTTCCTGCGTGCGGAAGGCCTGCGGCGCGTACAGCCGTACCTGGTCCGCGGATTCGGGGTCTTCGCCGCCGGTCGCGGGCAAGGGGTTGCGCGCGTTGGTGATGCCCGCAGGGCCGTTGATCACATGCGCAAGGCTCTCTGCACCGATATTGCCTGTGCGACCGTTGCCGACGCGGTAGGTGGCTGTCAGCCCGCCGATGGGCTGTGCGCCGGAGATGCCGTCACCGAAGCGCAGCTTCGCCCGGCCGTCATCTTCCGCCTCGGCCACGAAGTCCCGCGCAAAGCGGTCGCTCGCCAGCAGGTCGGGCTGGGGCCGCCAGGCATCGCCGTTCGGGTCGAGCAGGAAGACTGCAGGCAGGACATCGCGCATCTCCCAGGCCGCGGCCGTGGCTGCCGGGCCGTTCAGGTTGACGACCGCAGGCTCGCCCTGCGCATCCAGCAGCAAGTCGCCGGAGGCATCTCGCGCCCGGCCTTGCCGGGTCAGCGGGCCGAATTCGAGCTGCGGGCGGTAGGTCTGGCCCAGCGCGAGCGGTGCCAGCGCCTCCCCGGCAATCGTCTGGCCGTGGTCTGCCAGCACCACGTTGCCCCGCGCGGCCGTCACCGGCACTCGGGCGCCGGTGGCATCCTCGACCGTCCACAGGCAGAGCGGGAAGGGCAGCGCGTCCGCCGAGTCCCACGCTATCTCGATGATTTCGAGCGGCGTCGTAGGGTCAGCCGGATTCAGCGGGTCCGTGCCGAACGTGACCTCGGTGAGCCGCACCGCGTGGCGGTGGGTCGGGTCGAGGTCTGCGGTCTGGCCGGTATCGGCTCCGCGCACTTCCTCGAAGATGAGCACGTCGCCAGCCCGCAGCTCGCCGTCAGCCACGCGCGCATCCCGGCCCTGGCGCAGAAGCGTCGCGCGCGTCGCGGCCTTCGGCAGACAGCAGCGGTCGTCGCCCCAGGTGTGGAAATAGAGTTCGTTGCGGCTCGCATGGAGCGTTACATCGTGCAGCGTCTCGAAAACGAGCGCACCCTCCGCCACCGCCTGCGTGAATTCCTGGCTGGTCAGGGCCAGCGACCCGCGCGGTGACGGAATCTGCGTGAGCAGCGTTGCGCCGGGGTGGCCGCTGTCGGGGTCGGCGTCCGGCCCGGCCAGCGTTTCCCCGTCCGCGTTGGAGCCGGGTTCGACCTCGAGGGCCACCCACGCGCGCGCATTCGCGCCGTCGTGCATGGGGTAGTCGAGCAGCCGGGCGTGCCGCCGGATGGACGTGCGGCGCCGCGCGGTGCCCAGATAGGCTTCCGTGGCGACCGCATCCTGGTAGTAGCTCAGGTGGTCGGCGGCATAGGCGAGCGTTTCGACAATCGCGACGCCCACATCCGCGGGGTTGCGCTCCTGCCAGCCGGGCATGGTTACGGAGAGTCGATCCAGCATCAGGCGGCGGAAGGAAGCATAGTCCCGCGCAAGATAGTCGATCACCGGCGCGGTCCGCGTGGCCGGCGGGCACTCGTTCACCGGCTGGCAGTCGAACTCGCTGTGACACTCGACCTTGAACGAGAAGTCGATGGCCGAGAGCAGCGGGTCGAAGGGCGGCACGTCGGTCGTGCGCCGCTCGATGACGAGGCGGTAGGTCGAGAAGTCGCCGCGCACGTCGGTGCGTACGATGAGCATGCGATCCTTGCCGATGGCTGCACCTAACGCATCGATGTAGGCCTGCACCGGCGGATTGACCTGGCCGGCCGCCAGCTTGTCCGCGCGCACGGCCCAGTCCACGTTCACCGGCTTGATGCGCACCCCGCCTTCGACCCGGACGCGCGTGCGGTCCAGCTCGGGGATGGCGTGGAAGAAGAGGACGACGAGCGTCCGCTGGCGCAGGGCGAGATCCGGCTCCTCGTGGTCCAGCACCTCCAGCGCGTCGATGCCGTTGACGACCGGGTTGCCGTCCACCAGCGTGTCGCGCACCAGGGCGCGGCGGCCATTGTCGAGGCAGCGGTATTGTGTTGCCACGTCACACCTCCCGCGTGAAGGTCGCCGTCTGGCGCTGCTGCGTGCGGCGGATGCGGTACTGGACGACGACGGCCAGCGTGGCATCCTCGCTTGTCACCTGCACGGCCTCCACCTGGATGAGCTCGCCCAGCCACTCTTGCAGCGCGCCTTGGACGAGAAACTGTGTGGTCGCGGCCAGCTCCGGGCTGTTCGGCGCAAAGACTAACTGCATCAGGTTCGTGCCGAACGTGGGCCGGTTGACGCGCTCGCCGGGGATGGTGAACAGCACCTGCTCGATGAGGTCACGGATGTGCTCATCGCTGCCGGTCGTGGCGGTCCGGCCGCTGCTGTCGTAGCGGAACGGGTAGTCGATTTGCACCGGGCGAATCGTTTGCATGCTTTACATCCCTCTCACGCGCACTGCGTTGTAGGACGGGTTGTCAACCCGTCCCACATGCCCTTTACGCGAACCTGCGTTGTAGGACGGGTTGTCAACCCGTCCCACATGCCCCTCACGCGAACCTGCGTTGTAGGACGGGTTGTCAACCCGTCCTACATGCCCCTCACGCGCACTGCGTAGTGGGACGGGTTGTCAACCCGTCCTACATGCCCTTTACGCGAACCTGGGTCACGATAATCTGCAGCGGCGTGCCGGTCGGCGTACAGATGGCCTGGCTCGACTGGACCACGACGGGCACGCCGCCGGCCAGCACGCGCGTCGCGCCGACGACCCATTGCGCGGTCACGCACGGGCCGTTGCCCGAGGGCGGCACGAACGCGCAGCCGGCTACGGTGTACGGCGCGCTGATGGTGGCGACGGGCTGTCCGCCGACCAGCACGCGCGGGTTCGGCGTCGTCGGCATGGCCTGTCCGCCGTGCATGCACAGCACCGTCGCACCTATGTGAACCAGAAAACCGGGCATAGCACCCCTCTTGATGCGGTTGCAGGTTGGAAAGTTGAATGTTGCAGGTTGCCGGTAATGTTCAACTTTCAACCTGTAACTTTCAACCGGCCTAGATGATTTCCAGCGCGCCGTTGTTGATCGAGACGCTGGCAGGCGTCAGCTTGACGCTGGCCGCACCGACAGTCATCTCGATCCCGCTGACGTTCAGCACCAGCTTGAGCGGCATCGCGACCGCGGGCGGGTTGACCTCCAGCGTGACTCCGCCGATGCCGGGCAGGTCGTCCAGCTTCAGCGTGATGGCATCGGTCTTCCAGATTTTCGTCTGCGGCAGCGCGGGCATCACCGGCGCCTCGCCGACGCCCCAGAAGCAGCCGCTCCAGATGGGGTAGTCCGGGTCGCCGCCTTCGAACTCCACCCAGATGTTGGCGCCGGTGGGCGGGATCGCGAAGAAGCCGACGCCCGATCCCGCGTACGGCACGCAGGGCATCGCCCAGCTCAGGCTGCCGTCGCCCAGCACTGCGGGGCACGATATTTGCACCCGGCCCTGCTGCAGCGGGTCGATGTTGTTCTCGACTTTTCCCCGGTACTTCCCGTAGTAGGTTCGTCCAGGCATGCGCTCCCTCGCTTATATCCGTTACTTATTACTCTTTACTCGTTACTCGTCCGTCATGGTATAACCACCGGCACGGTCGACCCCAGGCCCTCGCGCGTCAGCGTGAAGTCCTGGAGATAGTTCTCGCGTTCGATCCGGTGCTTGACGCGCTTGACATACCACAGCCCGTCGTAGCTGTAGCCCGCGCCGCGCAGCCCGACGATGCTCCGTGCGTCCAGGATGCCGCCGTAGCGCATTGTGTCCAGCTCGCCCTCCGCCACGACCGCCTCGCTGAACGCATCGGTCTGTCCCTGCGCGCGGGCATAGGCCTGCGCGACGTTCAGGCCGGACGCGCGGAACTGGCGCAGCGGGACGTTCGGCTGGTTCATCAAGAGGGCCGGGAATGCGGCCAGCGGCGGGCGCAGGCTGGCAAACGTCTTGACGGGCACCTTCTGGTTGGTCAGGCTGTCCTGCACCTGGCCCTCGACCGTCCCCACGCCGAGCGCGTTGTTGCGGAAGCTGATCCGGTTGACGTTGGTCGTGCCGCCGAGCGCGACTGACAGCGCGCGTTGCGGGATACCGATGCGCGGGGGCGGGCCCCAGTACGCCGTGTTGATGAACGGCGCGGGGCCGGGCTTGACGTAAAAGACATAGCCGTACCGCTCGGCCATCTCGCGCAGGAACTCGAGGTCCGTACCCTGCTGCCGCGGGATGCGCTGGATGGGCAGCGGGATGTCCACGCTCGGCGGCGGGATGACCATCGGGATCAGCCCGTACTGCGCATAGGTCGCGATGAGCTTGAGCGCGATGACCAGCTCCGGCTGCGCCGGGTGCTCGACCGGGTGATCCTGCAGGTCCATCATCACGCTCACATCCTTGCCCATCAGCGTCAGGGTAGATTGCCCCGGCTCCGCGCTCGGGTTGAGCTCCAGGTGGGTGATGATGCCGTCCATCAGCACGGTCGGGATCGCGTTCATCGTGACGACCATGATGACCCGATTGAACACCTTGAGCAGCGGGTTGGAGACCAGCGCGAAGTCGAGCAGGTCGGTCGGCCCGGAGCGGCCCACGCTGAACACGATCTGGAAGCCCGACTGCCCGGAGTCGTCGTGCGTGACCTCGATCCGCTGGAGCGACTCCAGCAGCGACGGCGGCGCGGGCACCGCGACGGTCGGCCCGATCAACAGCGTGAGATAGGAACCTAAGAGCATAAGGCCCTCGATATCGTTCTTCGTGCTGTGGCACGGTCGGAAACCGTGCCACAGCGAGCGATCGCTCTACGCCTGCGGGACCGGCACGCGCAGGACTTCGCCCGGCTCGTCTGTCAGGTCCGGCGGATTCATGGCTTCGTTCGCGTCGCAGATGCGCCAGTACTGCTCCGGGTCGCCCAGCGTGCGCGCGGTGATGAGGTCGAGCCGGTCGCCCTGGTTGACCGTCACCTCCGCCAGCACCTGCAGGCTCTCGGCCTGGGGCAGAAAGCGGCGGCGCTTGTATGCCACGACGCGGCCGTCGGTCAGCGTTAACGTTGCCGTCTCGATGTTGTAATAGCGGCTGGTATGCTCGAACATGCTCAACCTCCGATGCTGGCGCTGGCGCTGAATGACCCGCTGATGCCGCCCGCCACGTTGCCCGCGCTGCCGACCACGGCCATGACTTCCTTCGTGATCTGGTGCGCCAGGAACAGGCTGTAGCCGGGGTGCGTCACGGGCAGGTCGTTGTAGCTGAGCACCCGCATTCCCAACTGCACGCGCGCCCGGATGGGGTTCAGCAGCGGGTCATACGCTTCCTCGGTGATGCTGAAGGTCGTCAGGCGGACGGGCAGGATGCGCTGCGGGCCCCAGATGAAGAGCGTCAGCGGCGCGGCAGGCGGGATGATTTCGATGGTCCCCGCGGCGAGCAGGATCGTGTTGGCGATGACGAGCGCGCTCTTGGGATAGACGAGCATTTCGAGCGCGGCCAGTTGCGGGTAGATGCCCATCGTGCCCGCAATCGGGTTGCCGTCCGCAAGCTGGTCCGTCGCGTCGATCTCCACGCTGAGCGTAATCGCTTCCTGCGGCGCGCCCTTCAGCCGCAGCGCTTCGGACCGGTCCGCACCCTGGCCGCCCGCGGTCTGCGGCGTCAGCGTGCGCGTCATCGTGTCCGGGTTGTATTGGAAGATGATGATACTCGCCAGCGGGTTGAGAATGTCGATGCCGACAATCGCCCCCTTCAAGAGTCGTGGTGTACTCGATAATGTACCCATAAGCCTGTTACTCCGTCGGACCTCTAGAAATGATAAGTGAAGCCCAGCCCGAAATAGGGCTGCGGCGCGCGCTCTCGCTCGCTGGGGCCGAAGATATCCGGCCCGCTGTTCGGTGGATTCACCGGGATGCGCGCACCGAAATCGATCGACCACACCGGTTGCACGATGCACCGCTCGCCTGCGCCCGCGGCCTTCGCCTTGCTATACAGGTCACCGATGGCCGCGCCCAGCTCGACTGCCCGGTCGATTTCCGGCGGCAGGACCGGGCCCGATTCGCCCGGCGCCAACGGCGTGGGCGCGGGCGGGTTCAGGAAGTTCTGGAGTGCAGTGGTGGCCCGCTGGCCCGCGGCCTGTAGCCGCTCCTGCACTTCGGTCGCGTTCGGGATCGTGCAGGTCTTGCGCGTGGACTGGACCACCAGCCCCACCGTCATGTTCCCCGTCTCCCGGTTGTAGCCGACCTGCGTGCGGATGCGAATGTCCGGCTCCGTGTCGAGCGTGATCGCCAGCGAAAAGTTGTTCGGGATGTCCGCAGTCATCGAGAAGGTCAGCGTGCCGACGTTGCGCAGCTCCACCGGCAGCGTCGCGACGACCTCCGTCGGCAGGTTCGCCTGCAAGCGCAGGTCGCCGTAGCGGAAGAGCAGGCTGGTCATGCTCGGCATACTGACCGACGGCCCGGATGAGCCGGACGAGCCGGGCGGGTCGCGCTGGAGCACGTCCGGACGCTGCTGGATGACGTGGGTCAGCTCGTGCGCCAACAGCCGGCGGCCCGCTTCTGTATGCGGCGCGTACTCGCCCGCGGCAAAGACGATGTCGTGGCCGAGCGTGTAGGCGCGGGCGTGGATTGCATCTGCGGCGGCATCGGCCTGCGGGCCGGTGTGAATGCGAACCCGGCTGAAGTCGTGAACGCTGCCGCCCGCCGCGCTGAAACGTGAGCCGAAGAAGTCGCGCACCGGTCCAGGGAGCGCCTCTCCGCCGCCCTGCGGCACGGCGCTCAGCGCGGAGGTCGCTTGGCTCGCAACGGGCGCTGCGACCTGCCGCTGGATCAGTTCGTTCTCCCGCTCATCGTCGCACGTCGGGCAATCCTGCCGCTGGATGGCCGGCTCCGCCATCCGCAGGATGGTCTCGCTCACCCGGTCGGCCTCCTGCTCGAAGGGGTCGCCGGGCTGGCTGACGCTCAATTTGGCCTGGATACCCGCCGGGCGGGTATGCGATGCGCCTCCGAACGGCCGCGCGCCCGGGGAGGCGGGGAACCCTATCATGCGCTCCGCCGCCAGCGGCCGCGGCTCGGTCAGCGAGGCAGCCGTGTCCGGGGATGCAAACGCATCCACAAGCTGCGGCCGGACAGCCAGCGTGTCGGGGCCGGTTGCAACGGGTGCGCGTGTGGCCACGTGTACCCGTGTATGGGCCGTGTTAGTCATCACGTGCCTCCCCCAGGCTGCTTATAGCACCTGTCGCCGCTGCCCCGTCGTATAGCGCCTGCGCGACCTGGCTGCCGATGGTCGCGGGCTGCGCCGACGGCATGACCTGGAACTGCCCCGCGTCGAGCCGGTGGATCTGTACACCCTCCGCCCAGCCCGGTGGCAGGCCGCGCTCCGTCAGGAGTTGGGCCAGGGCCTCTTCGATGGCCTGGCCAATGGCGCGGCGCTGCCCCAACTCGAAGCCGTGCAGGACCAGCTCCTCGATGTGCAGCTCGATGGCCTGCGGTTGCGTCATCGTATCTACCCCCACCCGCCGATCTCGGCTTCGGTCAGCGGGCGTTCGAGTTTCGCATATTCAACACGCGCCGCGCGCAGCAGGTGGCTCATGCGCACCGGCTCGTGCGCATCCGCGGCCAGGAACGCGGCATAGATGGCGATGTTGCGGATGTTGCCGCCCGCGATGTTCAGCCGGGCCAGCCGGGCCACGTCCAGCCCGTCGGTGGGCGTGTCTGCGGGGAAGACGCGGCGCCAGATCTCCGCGCGCTGCGCCGCATCGGGGAACGGGAACTGCACGACGAAGCGGATGCGCCGCAGGAAGGCCGGGTCGAGCGCATCGCGCATGTTCGTCGTCAGGATCGCCAGTCCGCGGTAGCTCTCCATGCGTTGCAGAAGGTAGCTCACCTCGATGTTCGCATAGCGATCATGGCTGTCCCTGACCTCGCTGCGCTTCCCGAACAGCGCGTCGGCCTCGTCGAACAGCAGGATTGCGCCGCCGCCCTCTGCAGCATCGAACACCCGGCGCAGGTTCTTCTCCGTCTCCCCGATGTACTTGCTGACGACCTGGCTCAGGTCGATGCGGAACAGGTCCAGGTTGAGCTCGTTCGCCAGCACCTCCGCGGCCATCGTCTTACCCGTGCCGCTTGCGCCCGCGAACAGGACGCTGATGCCCAGCCCGCGGGTGCTCTTGGCCGCAAAGCCCCATGTCTCGTGCACTTTGACCCGCTGGCGCACATGGACTGCAATCTCGCGCAGGATCTGCCGCTGGGTCTCCGGCAGCACCAGGTCATCCCAGGCCGCGGCGGGCACGATGTGCTGGGCCAGGTTCGCCAGCCGGGGCCGCGCCTGCACGCGGCAGGCTTCCCACAGCGCAGTCTCCATCTCGGCGGGGCCGTGCCTCAGGTGCGGCTGGCTCGCTGCCCGGCTGAGCGCCTGCAGGCACGCGGCGCGGATGGCCGGGCCCTGCAGGCTGAAGTGCCCGACCAGTGTGTCCAGGCTGCCGTTCAGTCCGACTGCCGCGTCGCCCAGCCCGCGCTCCCATAGGTCGCGCTGTTCGGGCGTCGATGGCTGGCGCACTTCGAGCGTCAGCATCGTGCGGTACGGGGCCGAACGGCGTTCGCGGCCCGCGATGAACAGGGGGCTGCTCGCGGCCTCGATGAAGCGGCCAATGGCCGCCTCGCGCGGCGCGTCGGTGAGCTCCAGCTCGGCGCAGTCGAGCAGCAGCGCGCTATGGCTCAGGGCCGCTTCACGCGTCCACAGCCGGGCCAGCGCTTCGTGCTCGCGCGGCTCTGCCGGCAGCACCAGCGCGGGGAGCACGTGGAGCGCCAGCCCTAGCCGCTGGCACGCGGCCAGCGCGACCGCCAATTGGCCCGCCGCGTCCTCGCCGCAGAGCTGGATGACAGGCAGGCGGCTCCCGGCCGCGCCCTGCGTCCAGGCCGCGACGATCTGCTCGGCCAGGATGCGCTGCGAGGCCGCGAGGCTCTCCGGCTCGAGGTTGTCCGCGGGCCGCACGAAGCCGGCCAGCCGCTCATCTGGGCAAAGCATGCTCCGCATGCTTTGCACGCCCAACAGGTAATGGAGCACGCGCTCATCGATGCGCAGCGGACTGGTGGTCAGCGCGTTGCCTGGGCCGACTTCGATGAGCCGCCAATGGCGCAGCGGGCTGCTGGCGGATAGCGCGCTCCAGTGAGCGCCGTCCAGCGCCGCGAGCGCCAGGCTGAACGTGGCATACGTGCGCGCCGGGTCCTGCTGTACGGCGGCACACAGCGGCGCGTAGCGGCTGTCCAGTTCGACGCCCGCGCAGAGCAGGAGCACGCTGCGCTCGAAGGCTGACAAGCCGAACGTTCCTGCCAGCGTGTCCAGCGCGGGCGGGACCGGCATCTCCGCGGCCAGGGCTGCCAGATCTTCCGGCGGATCGCTTTCCTGGTTCCCCACGTAGCGTTCCAGCGCGGCGCGGACGTCTGCCAGCGCCGCGGCCAGATAGCGCTGGTTGGCCTGCGCCCAATCCTCTACGGACCGGTGCGGCGTTGTACGTTCGTCCGCGTTTACGATGACATCCAGCATCACGGGTGACTTTGTCACCTTTGACTTCATCATACCGTCACCCTCGGGCGGGTGTAGAGGCCCGCGCCGTCTGCGATGAGCGGGCTTTCCGCGCCATCAACCTGCACGCGCGCCAGGTAATCGCCGGGCGCGACGCCGCTGAGCACAAAGTGGACGCCCGGCCCCGGCACGACAAGCAGCCGGTCGTCCAGCCGCGCGACGCGCGCCTGTGTGAAGGCCGGCGTCACGTGCGCGGCGCGCAGGCCGGTCTCCAGCGCGGCGCGGGCCGCGTCGAGCGTCGCGGGCGCACCCTGAATGACGACCTCGTGCGGATCGTCGCTGCCGATGCTCGCCCGCAGCCGCGCGGGGTCCTGGCTGACGCCGCCGAAACCGGCCAGATCCGCGGATAGCGCGCCCCACGCGGGCCCTCCGCTACGCAGGCCCAGTTCATCCACGGCCGGGTCGCTGCCTGCGGCATCGAAACTCGCCGTGCCGGCCAGGTCGCCGGCCAGCACGAACAGCCGGTCGCCCAGCCGCAGGACGCGCGCCCCTGTGAATGCCGCACTGGTGTGCGCGGCGTGCAGGCCCGCTTCCAGCGCGGCGCGTGCCGCGTCAAGGTTGGCGGGTGCGCCGCTGATGGTCACGTCGTGAGGACCCTCGCCAGCCAGCGTCGCGAGAAGGTGGGCCGGGCTGTTGGTCAGGCCTGCGAATCCTGCCAGCGGAGCCGACAGCACGCCCCAGGCCAGCGATGGATTCGCCAGCCCTAGCTCTGCCAGCGCGGGATCGCTGTTGGCCTGGGTAAACACGATGGAGTTGCCCGCGGCGCTCGCAGGATTGAGACTGTGGCTGTGCGGACGCGTGCCCGGCGCGGGGTTCAGCTCGTTCAGGAGCAGGACGGTGCGCTGGCCGGTGGCTGCGACGGGGTCGGTCAGGACGGTCAGGTTCGGTGCGGAGAACTCCAGCCCGGTGATGGTCGGGTGCAGCACGAACGCGGCCGCATCCGACTCGAACCCGCGATGCTCGACGGGCGGCGTGCCCATGGCGAGGTTGTGCAACACCTGGAGGACCTGCACGCCCGCGCGCAGCGCGTCGGCTCGCAGCGCGGGCAGGGCGATCGCGATCTGCCGGTCGGTGATGTCCTCCGGTCGCGGGGTGACCTCCAGCCGGCTGATACTGACGCGCGTGATGTCCCCGCGCAACTGCGTCCCGCGGATGAGCAGCCGGCTGCTCCGCACGATGGGCCGGCCCGCGCCCTCGGCTGCTGCGACCTGCTCGATGAGCGCGCGGCGGAACGGCACGGCGTAGACGTTGTAGTCGCGCACGGGCAGCGCCGGCTGTGGCGTGCCTTCATCCGGCTCGACCAGCACGACCGACGCCTGGTATGCCACCGAGAGGGAGTAGCTCGTCTGGAAGAAGACCGACCAGAGCTTCGAGAGCTCCTCCAGGTTGAGGCTCAGGGGCGCGAAACGCACCACCTCAACCTGATCTGCCAGGTTGGAGCCGACCAGGAAGTTATAGGTGTCGGTCGGGTCCTGCGCGTTGCGGACGAGCGTGCGGATCAGGTCGCGCGAGAGCATCGGGCGCAGCTCCAATGCGCCGATCGCGGCTGCCAGCAACCGCTGCGGCTGGAGCTGGGACTCATCGCCGTAGAAGGTCAGGAGATAGTGCAGGTCCAGCCCGGCCTGGGCACGCTGCGCCAGCCCGCCGTCTGCGCGGCGCAGCGGCAGGTCCGCGTTGCGCCACGCGGTGTTAGGCACGACGTTGTACAGATACAGATTGACCCGCGCCTCCGGGGTCAGGCCGGTGGGCGTATCGGGCCGCCGGGTCGTGACCCGCGCGTCTGTAATCGCGCGGCGCAGAGCAGGCAGCAGCAGCTCTGCAAACCCGGCCGTGACAGTGGCAATCGCCAGATTGTTGCTCATCAGGCTCCCCCCCGACCCTGCTTCAGATAGTCATCCAGAGAGAGCGACGGCCCCGGTGCAGGCGGCGCAAGGCGCTGAGACCGGGGCGGCTCGACCGGCGGCGGCAGCACTGCGCGCACCTCGACCCGGCCAATCGTGACCCGGACGATGGGCGGTGCTTCCGGCGACGCGACCGGCGATGATGCGGCTGCGGTCGGTGCCGTGCGCTGGCCCGCCGCGACAGGTGTGACCGGTGGGTGCGGGTGCGCGGCGCGGCCCCTGGCAGCCTCAGGCCCGGAGTCACGTTCAGACTGGAATCGAGGCTTCAGCCGGTCAGGTTCGGAGTAGGCATCCATGCCCAGGGTGGCCGAACCGTCGGCTCCGCTGACGTCCGCACCTTCAGCGCGGCCCGCGGCAAGTACGGACGCAGTGTCAGGTTGGGCTCGGAGTGGAGGCTTTAGCCGGTCAGGCTGGGTGTAGGCGTCCATAGCACTAGGCGTGCGGGCACGCCTACCGGTCGAAACCTCGACTCCATCGACGTTCTCGGCTTCAGTGCGGCCCGCGGCAAATCCATGTGCGGCGCCGGGCTGAGGGGGGAATCGAGGCTCTGGCTGGTCAGTCTGATCATGGACGTCCACGCCGCGGACAGGCGCCGCTCTGGTGACTGGCGGTCCCTGTACATTCGACGCTGCCGCGCGCCTCACGCCAGGCGGCGGACTCATGCCTCTCGAAGCATCCTGAGCGGGTGTACGGCTCAACGTGGGCAGCGAATCATCACCCGTCGGAGCATCCTGAGCGGGCTTGCCACTCAACACTGATGACGAAGTATCATCAGTCGAAGGATGCGGCCGAACTCTGGGAGTCAGCCGGTCAGGCAGGTCATAGGCTTCCCGAACCGGGACGGGGGCCGATCCGGCGATCGGCGGTGCCGGCAGGTTCGAATCGGGCTGGTCGTAGGCATCTGCGCCCGCGCCGCCAACATCACCGGCCAAAGGGGGCTCCAGTGTAGCGCCGGACACCGGCTCGAACAGCGACACCGGCCGCGGCATCACCAGACGCCCCGTCTCCGGTGCGCCGGTTGCACGCGCAAGCAGGCTTTCCAGATAATGCATCATCCACCGGCCATTTCCAGGTAATACTGCCGCCGCCACGCGGGCAGGGCCAGGATATCCGCCTCGCGCCAGCCATAGGCTGACGCCAGCACATGCACCTGGCGCAGCAGATGGTGCGCCCAGGTGGTCAGCTCGTTCCAGAAGAACGCTTCGATGTCGAAGAGCGCCTGCCATTGGTGGCCGCAGGCCGGGCAGACCAGGCTCAGTTCGATCTCGGCCTGCGGGTCCACGACTTCCAGCGCGGCATCCACCGCTTCTGCGATGGCGGCCTGTAGCGCTTCGCGCAACGGCGCCGCAGTCTGTGCTTCGGCCTCCGGCGCCAGGTCCGGCGGGTCGAGGGCTGTCACCGAGACGAGACAGCGCGCCAGCAGCGCCTCGCGGGTCGCAGCCCCGTTAGCGGCCAGGGCCAGCAGGTCGGTGCTGTCCGGTGCACGGAACACGACCTCATACCCATCTACAGCCACCGTGTGCGTGGATGGGCTGCCATCCAACGGCGCAGCCCCGCCCACACGGACATCCGCCACATCGAACGCCAGCTCCACCTCTTCCGCGCACTGGGGACACCGTACTACGCCGGTCACGTTGGGCCCGAAGGTCCACTCGTGCAGCGTGAGCAGCAGGCTGTCGCGTTGCCCGACGGTCAGCCGGGCGAGCGCGTCCGGCTCGAACTCCGGGCAGGCTGAACTCAGGAGCACGAGTGCGCGGCGGGGCGGCGGCTGCGCATACCCTTGCGCCCAGGCATCCAGCAGCTCGGTTGTGCTGAGGCCGCGCACGGCGCTTATGCCGGTTCAGTGAACGACGGCTCGGTCGGCTCGGCCACCTCGTAGTCGCGTTCCCAGCCCTCGTTCTCCAGCTTGATGGTCTGGATTGCCACCGCGTTGGCGTTGGCGTCCAGGTCAGGCAGGGCTTGGAACTCCGACACCCAGCAGCGGTACACCTTATAGGCGAGCACCAACTGGCCGGCCTCGTTATAGACTTCGATGATGACGTCCTTGCGGAAGTCCTTGAGTGAGACCTCGGCCCCCAGGCCCGAGCCGAAGTTCCACACCTTGTTCGCCCACTTCTCGAATTCCGTATCGTGGGTGACCCCGCGCTCCAGTGTGATGGCCTCGTACTTCGTGCGGCCCGGCGACTTGCGGCCGGAGCTCGGATCGCCGCCTTCTCGGTGCTCGACAACTTCGGTGGTGCGCTTGAGTGCGCCGACCTTGCTCACCCCTGCCACGTAGCGGCCATCCCACTTGACGCGGAATTTGAAGTTCTTATAGGGATCGAAACGCTGGGCGTTGACGCTAAACTGGGCCATGACTGCCTCCTTTTGCCTGGGTCGACTAGGCCACGATCTGGCCCGCCATCTGCTGAATCTTGACGATGACGAACTCGGCAGGCTTCAGCGGCGCGAAGCCGACGAGGATGTTGACGATGCCGAGGTTGATGTCGGCCTGGGTCGTGGTGTCCTTATCGCACTTGACGAAGTACGCCTCGCGCGGGGTCACGCCCTGGAACGCGCCCTGCCGGAACAAGCCCTGCATGAACGCGCCCACGTTGAGCCGGATCTGCGACCACAGCGGCTCGTCGTTTGGCTCGAACACCACCCACTTCAGCCCCTGGTACAGGCTCTCTTCGATGTACAGCGCCATGCGCCGGACCGGGATGTATTTCCACTCGCTGGCCTTCTGGTCCGCGCCGTCGAGCGTGCGCGCGCCCCAAGCGACCGGCCCGATGACCGGGAAGGTGCGCAGCACGTTGATGCCGATCGGGTTCAGTGCGCCGTTCTCCAGGTCGGTGAGCTGCACGGGGAGCGTGACGTTGCGCAGCACCGCCTCCGTGCCCGCGGGCGCCTTCCAGATGCCGCGGGTCGAGTCCGTCCGCGCGTAGACGCCAGCCAACGTGCCGCTGACTGGCACGTTGCGCGGGCGGTTGCCGTTCACTACGTCCGGAATCAGGACACGTGGGAAATAGACCGCCGCATTCTTCGAGCGCAGCCCGTCGTTGGCCGTCATCCACGTGATCATCTCGGCCTGCTGGTCGGTGGCTTCGGGGATGTCCACGATGAGGAAGGCGCGCTTCTCTTCGCAGTAGGCCAGCGCGTTCGTCATCAGGCTCGTAAAGCCGCCCGTATCCAGGTTGGCTGCAGCCGGCAGACAGAGCAGGTTGAAGATGTCGGGCGCGATGTCGTCCAGCGCGTACAGGCCTGCCTTCGGGGCGGTGGCCGTGCCAGAGAGCAGGTTGGCATCGGGCACGCCGCTGTCCGCGCCGCCCGTCAGGTCCTGCCACGCGCTGTCTGGCGCGCCGCCGCTGCTGGTTGGCGTCGCGAGCGTGGGCAGCCCGCCCAGGCCCGCCTCGGTGAGATGGACGAGTTGTGAGTCCGCGTTGACCACCGAGACCCCGTAGCGGACATCGGTCGTGGTCGTACTGAGGTTGCGGTAGGTCTCTGTCGCCAACACCTGCACCTTGCCGCCGCCCAGGTCCCTGATTTCGCGCACGAACAGGTTATACCGCCCGCTGCCCGCGTCGGTGACAGCCACCTGGAGGTTGTCGCCCCAGGCGCCGGGGTTGGCCGCTTCGACCGTCAGGACCGCGCCGCCTCCGTAGCCGCCGTTCAGGTCGACGCTGGACGCCAGGGCCGCACTGGTAGCCACGCGCACCACCCAGGCGATCTGGCCGCCGTTCAGGTAGTACTGCTGGATGGCGTAGCTGGCCTCACTAGCCGGATTGACGCCCCCGAAGATGCGCTCGAAGTCGGCGAAGCTGGTGATCCGGACGGGCAGATTGACCGGCCCGCGGAGAAAGACATCCACGAAGGCCGTGTTGGACGTGCTGACGCCCGTGATCGTGCGCACGCCGCTGGGAACTTCCTCGATGTAGACACCCGGGTAAGTGTACGGACCTGGCATGTTCTATCCTCCTGATTGATCCACAAAGGCCTACCGTAGGTCGGCCCCTACGGCGGCTGGTTACCGCAGCGATTCCCAGAGCGCCAGATGGCGCTCGGCTGACCGTCGACAACTGTTCGCATGGCAGTATGCGCGGGCTGTGGATGTGGTCTCATCGCGCAGCTTGGTGTCGTCCAGCAGGCGCCGGATGCCCTGGACGAGGTCGGATGGCTGGTATGTGGCTCCGGCCAGCTCCTCAAACCAGCGGGTGGCCGAAGTGAGCACCGGCACTCCCGATGCCAGACCCACATGCACCGCACCGCTGGCCGACGCATAGGGTATATCGTCGTACCAGAATACGAGGATATCGGCCTCCGCCGCCAGCCGCCGGCAGATTTCCTCCGCGGGCAGGTACTCGCGCACCCGCCGCACCGGCAGCCCGGCCGCGGCCTGCTCCCACGTGGTTTCGTTGTGTGCAGACTTCGCATGGCTGAACAGCAGCAGCTCGACCTCCTCTCCGCTGCCTTGCAGCGTGCGCAGCGCGTCGAGCAGCTTCCAGAAGCCCTTGTAGGCTTCCAGGAAGCCGAACGCGCCGATGACGGCCGGTGCGCCGGCTCCTCCTCGTCTCCGCTTGCGTGGAGGGAACCAGGTGTGGCAGCCATAGGGGATGTGCTCCACCCGCTGCCGAGGCCAGCGTGCCTTGAGCATCTCTGCGCCGCGGCGAGTCAGGCTGACCAGCGCTGACGCCTCCTGCTCCCACGAGCGGGGCTGGCTGCGCACCGAATGTTCGGTCACGATGACCGGCACCCGCGCGCCGCGCGCCTGCACGACTGCACGGGCCAGCTCGCTGTCGCTGAAGAGGCTGTCCTCGTGCTGGATGTGGAGCAGCCGGGTGCTGCGCAGGTCTGGCGGGCTAGCTGTGACCTTGAGCGGCAGCCGCCGGGTGTCGACGTGGGCCAGCAGGTCAGCCGTGTACTCCGCCACCCCGCACGCGCGGCCCCAGCTCGGCGTCCAGAAGGTATCCGTCCGGCGCAGCGGTCGCGGGGGGCGCAGGTGCGCCTCCAGGACATCCGCAACGGCGGGGGCCTTATCCCAGATGTTGCGGTGCTCGGTCGCCCAATCCGACGCAGCCCGGCCCAGGGCACGCGCCTCGTCCCGGTGCTCGGCCACCCAGCGCAGCCGCTCCGCGACTTCCGCCACATCCGGCACGCCGATCACACCGGCACCCTCATGCGGCGCGACGTCGTACGGCTGGAAGCGGGCCGGCTCGACGGCCAGTACGCAGTCGCCCGCCTCCGCGCAGACGTCCGCCTGCCCTTCGGAGTTGAGCGCGATGACAGGCAGGCCGGTCGCCATGCCCTCGACCAGCGGCAGGCCGAAGCCCTCGTTGCCTAACGCCAACAGCACGTCGGCTTCGCGATACCAGTGGGCGATGCCGCGCGTCGGCTCGTTGTCGTCCAGGAACAAGATGCGCGGGTCATCCGGCATGTAATTCCGGTAGTGAAAGCGCGACTTGATGATGAGCCGCGCATCCGGGTCGCCGGCGAACGCCAGCTTCCACGCGGCGATGCCCTCCGCGGTGTGCTTGCGCAGCGCATAAGGTCCGACCATGAGCGTGGTCAGTCCCGCGCGCTCGGGCCGCTCCTCCCAGTGGTAGACCGCCGGATCGATGCCCTCCGGAATGACCGCAATGGGGACGCTCACGCCGCTGCGGCGGCAAGTGTCGGCCACGAAGCGCGTGGGCACGATGACTGCGCGGCTGCGGTTCAGCCAGGCGGGCCATGTGCGCGGCAGCTCGCTGGTCTCCCACATCGTGTTGATGAAGAGGTCAGGAGTGGACAGGTGGCGCTCGATGTCCTCTCGAAGCCACGAGAAACAGAGGACCGGCCCGCCGGCCGGGGAAGCCGGCTGGTGCGACAGCGCGATGAGCTCCGGCGAGAGTCCCTGGGGGTCTAGGCCGAGCGGTGCAATGTGGACGGGCACGCCTGCACGCGCCAGCCCCAGGACCAGGTACTCGGCCAGGCTGCCGTAGCCGTCGTAAACCATGAACGGGGCGACGACCGTCAGCTCGCCGGTCTGTGTCGCAGGTCGCGGGGCAGCCCCGCGCTTGCCCTGGCGCAGGTTGACGTAAAATGCACCATCGCCGTTGAGCCGGTTCGCAACTTCGTCAAGCGGGCGGCGCAGCCAGCCCGCAGCCGTCAGGCTGCGCGGCGCGGCGTTGTCGGTGTGCAATACGCCGATGTAGAAGGCCGGGTCGTGAAGCTGCGCGATGCGGTCAGACGGAAAGAGGGTGCTGAAGCCCGCGGCGTGGGGCGTATCTTGCGCAGGGAAGGGGTGGGCAGCCCAGGCATCCCGGCGATAAAGCAGCGTCCCACCCGCCAGCCAGCGCGAGCCGTGGTTGGGGCGGTAGTGCCAGGCCTCGCCCGCGTTCAAGCGGTAGTAGAGCAAGTCCGGCGCGCCGCAGAGGTCTGCGCTTGCCTGTTGGAGCGCAGCGACCTGGCGACTGAGCCGGTCGGGCGCCTGCCAGTCATCGTCGTACCAGTGCGCAATCAACTCGCCCTGGCTCAGTTCGCACGCCAGGTTGAGCGTATCACCGAACGGGCGGCGGCGCTCCAACCGGATATAGCGCACCGTGTCGCTCGCCGGGATCAGGTCTTCGACCGGGTCCTCTCCGTCATCCAGGACAATCAACTCCCGCGGTTGGTAGTCCTGGCGGAGAAAGTACCAAAGAGCCTGACCCACGAAGCGGCGGCGGTTGCGCGTCGGCATGACGCACGAGACGCGGGGCAATGACATGAGCGCAAATCCCCGGAAAGGCTGACCGGCAACCACAACCGTAGCGGTCCTGCATAGCTGGCTGGGTGATGCAGGTGCTTCCGATGAGACTTCGGCGTGACCGCTCAGTAGTGTACAAATTATACACTTGCGATTTACTATAAGCCCATATACCGGACGCTGTCAAGCCCCAAAAGTTGCACTAAAACGTTTAACTTACGGAATTGATTAGAACGGGAATTGTTGTTGCCAGTTATTTCCTCCTTGCAATGCGTATGGCTTCGAGAGAGCGCCGCTCGGTGAGCAGGATGTGTTGCAGGATTTCCTCGATGGACCACCCATCGTCGGCCGGCGCCTGCCGGCAGTCCTCGTCGGTCAGGTCGACCAGCGCAGCAAGCAGCTTGCCCCACGCCAGTTCCGCCTCTTGCAGCATGCGCTGGATATCGGTGGGAGGACGCTGCAGGGCGGCGCGCGTCCCTTCGATCTGGTTGGCATGCTCCCGCATGTGGTCACCGAAACGCAAGAGCAATCGCTGGATTTCCGCCCACCGCTCCTTTGCGGCCGGCATGGTGAAGTCCTCTTCGGCCAGGGCGGTTGCTTCGCGCAACATCTCCTCGCGTACAGCCCGGATCGAAGCCAGGAGCATCTTGTGGCCGATGCGCTCCATCCTATCCTCGCTTTCATCCTACGTCGAATCCGTACACATGCATTCGTTCGCCGCCCCAGCCGGCCAGGGGCACAAACCGGACCGCTGAGGTTGTTACTGAGAGGGGTATTTTGACCAGGCGTTGATGGTTGTCTTCGGTGCGGTGGATCGTGCGCCATGCGCCCGCGGTGTCTTGTACCTGTAGCTCGAAAGCGCGCGTCATCTGCGGCGGGATGCGCTCGCGTTGGGCTTGCGCGGGATAGCTGCACGGCATTCGCTTCAGCGCGGCCAGGTCGCTGTCGAACGTGAAGCGGGCTTGCTGTAATTTAACCGTCGCGGGGAAACGGTATTCGACCCACGCGCCTGCCGCGCCCCACCAGCCGTTGTCCTCGCCTCCCAGTGACCGGTCGATGCCGCTGCGCAGCGGCTCAGGATCGCCCATGCTGGCGGTCAGCCGCGCGGTCCCGCTGATGGCCGGGATGGGCCGCCGGTGCCACGGCAGGTAGCAGTCATCGTCCATGAGCTGCGCCTGCAGCTCGGCGATGTGGTGGCGGTAGATGGCGCGCGGGCTGCACCCGTGCGCGACGGCCAGCGCAGCGGCCGTACCCACAGCCTGGCCCAGCAGCGCGCACGTGCCCATGACGCGCGTCGAACTCAGCGCCATGTGCGTAACGGAGATGTTGCGCCCTGCGAAGAAGAGGTTCTCAATGTTGGCGGAGTACAGGCAGCGGTACGGGATGCCGTAGGGCGACGGCGCGGGGTGCCAGATGGTGGGCGGGCCGGGCCAGTGGATGGCCGCAGGGTGGTGGTCGTCCATCGTCCAGCCGCCGTACGCGACCATATCCTCAAACCGGCCCTCGGCCTCGATGTCGCCTTGCGTCAGGATGTGGTCACCGACGTAGCGCGCGCTCTCGCGCTTGCCCGGCAGGTTGCCGATCCACTCCAGTTCCCAGCGATGGCCGCGGCCGTCCGGATGGTTCTTGATGTAGTCCCATACGCCGTACGCGATCTTGAGCAGCTCGTCGCGGTGTACTTCGGTCTGGGCGATGGTGTCGCCGGTCCCGCCGATCTCGATCCACCAGAAGTTGTTGCCCTCGGGCATGAGGTCGCGGTTTGGCAGGTCGCCGTCGTGGTACTTGTATGCCCAGGTGGGTGGGATGAACGGCTCGTGCGTGTCCACTTCGCGCAGTTGGATGAGGAGCGAGCTCCCCATCGTCTGCGGGTCCGCGGTCTCCGGCGCGTAGGCTTCCCCGAACTCCGCCCGGCTCTCCCGGCCCCAGCGATGCGCTGCGCCGCTGACGCGCAGCACCGAGTCTCCGGAGCAGTCCGCGAAGAAGCGAGCGCGCACCCGGTGGAACGTCTGCGTGGTGAGCTGCCAGCCCGTGACTGCGGCGATAGCCGCGCCTTCGGTCGTGCCGCTGTGGCAGGTGCAATTGAGCAGGAGGGTCAGGTTGGGCTGCGAGCGCGCCTTCTCGTAGAGCACCGTATCCCAGATGGGATACTTGAGCGTGGGATTGCGGTAGCAGTTGTCCAGCATCAACTCTTCGAGGATGCCGGTCTCCTTGTTGTCTGTGCCGTGCGCGCCGCAGACCCACATGCGGATCTCCGACGAGGCATTGCCGCCGAGGACCGGCCGGTCCTGCATGAGCAGGACCCGTGCGCCGTGGCGTGCTGCGGCGACGGCTGCGCACAGCCCCGCCAGTCCACCGCCGACCACACACAGATCAACGTCGTGTTCGAGGGTTTGGAATGAGGTCCGGATGAGCATCGTCGCTCCTTCGGTTGAGGGTGAGGGTATTATACCTGATGTGTGGTGTGATTGCCAGCGGTCTGAACACTGGACCAGCTATGCCGGGCATGGCATGCTATGCAGGAGATCGGAATCGAGGCGTCAGCCGGTTTGGGCGTGTACGCACACAGCCGACCTAACCGGCTGACGCCTCGACTCCATTTGCTTCCAGGCGACCCGGACTAACATTGGGTTAGCCGGCAGCTCTCAGAAAGTGGAACACCTGGTCCGCCTCGACCAGGACGGCCAGCCGGTCGCGGCGGGTCTCCAGCCGGTGCGCATCACTCAGTAGCTCCGCCAGGCCGGTGTGCCGCGCGGCGGCCAGCGCCATGACCAGGTAGCGGTACGCGTCGATGTCCTCCAGTTCGGCCAGCGAGCGGGCCAGGTAATCCATCTCCAGCGGGCCGCTCCGGTGGCTGATGAGCAGGTCGAACAGGCCGATGCGGATGACGGGGTCCCGGCTCTGCCCGTGCAGCCTGAGCAGCCCAGGCACGAGCGACAGCGGCAACGTAACGAGGCCGCGCAGACACTCCGCGACGACTTCAGGCGGTGCGATGGACGGCTGGTCCACCACCGGAGCCTCGCGCGGCGCGCGTGGACTGCGGCGGGATGGCCGGACTGCGGTGAGGGTCATGTCACCGTATCCGGCAACGAGATAGAGCGGCAGCCACGCGCTTTGGTTGCTCAGCACGCGGGCGGCTGTCACCGCAGGCTCGCCCGACATGCGGTCGGTGTGCGGGTCGGTCAGCAGGCGCGCCGCGTGGAACTCGGCCAGTACGCCGTCCACCTCCGCCAGCGCCAGCAGCGCGCCCCCGCGCAGCAGCCCGGCTTCCTCCGTGAAGGCCGGCGGGAGCCGTTCGTATGTCTCGCACGCAGTCGCGAGCAGGTTCGCGTCCTCGCCCACCGCGATGGGCCGGAGCGCATCGACGATCTTGCGCCGCATATATGCGCCGGCGTCGCGCTTCGGCCCGTCGTGCGCGTAGTACGCGTACAGCTCGCGCAGCGCGGGCCGCGCAGCGGGGTCCGGCACGGTCGCCAGCCGTTGGAGCGCGGCCATCTGCGCGTCGCGGTGCCGCTTGGGGTCCAGGGTCTCGGTGTAGGACATGGGAGGTAACTCCAGGAACCCGTTTTCTCACAAGTCTCTTGGTGCGCTCAGAAACCCGGTTTCTCGAAGAAACCGGGTTTTCTAGCAAGTTTTCTCCAGGAACGCCTTCACGGCCTTGACGTATGCGTCAAAGCCCTCTCGGCGGATGCTGTGCCCCGTGCGGGGGATCTGCACGACCTCGAGGGCCGGCCAGATGGCCGTAGCTTCTGCGGCCCACTCCGGGGTGATGATAACGCCCTTCTCCGGGTCGCCTGTGATGAGCAGGCCGGGGATGGTGATGCCTGCGACTACGTCCTGCCAGGCGGGACGGGAGCCGTCGACGTAGTTGAGCACCGAGAGACGCACCTGCTGCTTTGCCATGACCCACGGCTCCCATTCGGCCATGGACCAGCCCGGGTTATCGCGGCGCCCCTGGGCCAGCATTTCTTCGGGTGACTGCGCCTGCTGGAGGGCCAGCTTGCGCCGCCACTCCGCAGCGAAGGCCGGTCGGGCCTGCCGTGCTTCGGCCGTCTCGGGCCGCGACCAGGCCGGGTCTTCCAGGATGACGGCCCGCGCCAGATCGGGGTGGCGCGCGGCCACCAGAGTGGCGGTCAGTCCGCCCATCGAGTGCCCGCCGATGACCGGTCGCTCCAATCCCAGCGCCGCGATGAAGGCTGCGGCATCGGCAGCGTGGCTCTCCGGCGTGTAATCATTGCCGTCATCTGACAGCCCATGCCCGCGCGCGTCGGGCATCACCACATCGTACTCGGCTTCGAGTGCGCGTGCCAGCGGCGCCCAGCACAGCCCGTTGTCCGTGATGCCGTGGAACAACACGATGACCGGCCCGCGACCGCCCGTCCGGTAGTAGTGCATTTTCAGGCCGTTGGCCCGCACATCTGCCGCTTGCCAGTTTCCGATGTCCATGCTCGTCTCGCTTTCTATGAGGGTTTGTAGTCGGCGCTTCAGCGCCCTGCGTCCACGCAACCAGTATAGCATGTGTCCTGGGGGAAAGGGTAGGCGCGCAGTCGCGGATGATGCTGAGCCTGCCGAGAAACGCGGGGTTCCTAGCGGTACACCCCCTCTTTGCGCCAGATATCGAGCATCAGCTCATAGCGCGCCAGCCGCATGCCGGTATAAATGCAGTTGCTCGTTGAGAAGATGTAGCCCCCGCCGGGCATCCCGCTCTGGAGGGCATAGCGGGCCGACGCGATGACTTCCTCATCGGTTCCCGTGTCCAGCATTCCACAGTTCACATTGCCGATCAGGCAGATCTGATCGCCGTAACGGCGCTTGACCTCCGCAATATCCACCCCGGCTTGCGGGTCAATCGAGTGCAGCGCGTGGGGTTGGGTACTCACGAGCTGATCGATGATGGGCATGATGTTGCCGTCGGTGTGCTTGATCACGTAGAACCCCAGGTCCCGGTAGCCCTTCGTCAGTCGCGCGAGGTACGGCGTCACGAACTCGGCAAAGCGCCGCGGGCTGAGGAACGGGCCGGTGTTGAAGCAGTAGTCCGCGCAGAGCGCAAAGCCGTCCAGCCCGCCCGCGCGGCCGAGGCGATCTGAGTGAGCGCGTAACCGTTCTGCTGCGGCGAGCGCCCGGTCGACCATGGCGGCAGCCTCTGCGTGGACCTTCTCCGGCTCGTCGACGAGGCGATAGGCGAACGCCTGCATGTGATCCCCGCCCGGCACGCTGAACGTCGCGTCGCCGTGTTTCATGATGAAGTAGCGGTCGCCCGATTTCTCGCGAATCAGTTCGATCAGGCGAAAGACCTCGTCCTCGCGGCCGGGGTTGGGATGGATGAAGATGGCGTTGTGTTCGTAACGTTCCGCGGTCTGGATATAGATGTCGGCCATCTCATTGCGGTGCAGTGCGCGTTCCTTTTCCTCCATCTGGTCCCACTGGCTGTACGCGCGGTGCGTCGGGTGGACCTTGCCGAAGGCCTCCATCGTAAGGTAGAAGACCAGCTCGAAATGAGGCACGCGTTGGCCGGGCGTGGGAGCGCGGCGCTCCAGGGCAGCGATGAATTCGTCACGCGGTGTCATGGGATGCTCCTTGAGAGGGGGTGGCACTAAAGTGCTGCTACGAACGAAGGGTTGCGCGGGCGCGCAGCATCGCCGCGCGGTCGAAGATTTCCTCGCGGGTGATGCCCGCCTCGTCGTACAATGCGAATATGTTCGCGTCGGGCGTCTCCGGCGGAATCGTGTGCGACGCTGCGAGGATGTAGCCCCCGCTCCCGCCCCCACCTGTGGCCCAGCTGCCTGTGGCCCAGCTGCCTGTGGCCCAGCTGCCTGTGGCAGCCGTCATGCCATCCAGCAGGCGCCGCGTTGCGCGGCGCACCTCGGCCACGGTCCCATTGGGCAGCAGGTCCTGCGTGTCCACCCCGCCCATGAAGGCCAGGTGACTGCCGAACTCCGCCTTCAGCGATAGAGGATCCATGCCGGGACAGTTGCCCTGCACCGGGTTGAGCACGTCCATGCCGATTTCGATCAGGTCGCCGATGATGGGCCGCAGCCCGCCGCAGCAGTGGTATGCCACCGGCAGCCCGTGCGCCTTGCCCACCGCAAAGACACGCGCCAGCGCAGGTTTGACCAGGGTCCGCCATGCGCGCGGGCTGAGCAACATGCCTTGTTGTCCAGCCACGTCATCGCCGGTCCACAACCAATCCAGGGGCAGGCGCGTGCAGGCAGCTTCGGCCAGTCGGACCGCGAAATCCGCGCACCGTTCGAACATCGTCGCGGCCAGGATCGGGTCCGCGGCGATGTCCAGCATGGCGTCCTCCATCCCGCGGAGCCGCCAGTACATTTCGAAGGCGCACGGTGAGACATCGCAGCCGATGAAGCTATCACGGCTCCGCTTGACAACAGGTGCCATGTTCGCCAGCAGCGCATCGACCTCGCCATATGGAAAGCGGTAGGCGAGCACCTCGTCGCGACTCGCCCCGCTCAGGGGGAAGCGCGCAATCTGGTTGAATCCGTGCTGGCGGACCCAGCCGATGCCCCACGCGTCGGTGTGGCCCTCGCCGTCCGCCGGGTGGACGATGCCCTCCATGGCATAGTTGTTGTTGACCCAGGTCTGCTGCACGTCGTTGCCGAGCGCCTCGCCCACGTCGGCCGGGTCGATCTCCAGGAGGCGCGCCAGCCGCGCGGCGGTGTCCGGGTGGAACCACATGAAGACCGGCACCCGATCGACCGGCTGACGGGCGAGCGCCGCATGTACACGTTCTTTGCTGTTCATGGCCGTGGGGTGTCTCCGGATCGTGAGGCTGTCACGGTCCGTCATCATAGCGGGCCACGTGCGGGCTGTCAACTGCTCGCCCCGGAGTCGCGCGAGTTGGTGGTATGGCACTTTACTGGTACAATCCTGCCACAAAATGCTGCTGAGTTGTAGTGCGGATATCAGGAGGCGTATGTGACCATCTATCGTTACTTCAGCCAGGATTACGTCGGACACTCCAAGAGTTCGGCCTATCTGCTCGCCATTGCCAGCCAATACATCTACCACGATAAGCCGCCGGGCAAGGCGGGCGAGGCTTTTGAGGAACGCTTCGAGCGGTACTTCACCAAGCTAAGCCAGACAGACCCCTTTGAGGTGCGCATCTACGCGGACTCTCCGCCGGATAGCTTCCCCTACGATACTGAGGCCGCGGTCCTCAGCAACTCCAAGCTGATCCTCGTCGTGTTCCGTGGTACGGAAGGGGCCCAGGCCGTGCGTGACTGGCTGACCAACCTCCACCACCTCATGATGCGGGCCCCCGATAGCTGGGGCAAGATGCACGTGCATCGCGGCTTCTATGCGGCGCTGAGCACTATCTATCAGAGCGTACGCAATCGCGTGCGCGCGACCCGCACAAACAATCAGCGGGTGTTTCTGACAGGGCACAGTCTCGGCGGCGCATTGGCGACGCTCTGCGCGTTCCGGCTGCAGAAGGTCGGCAGCGTGAACGTCGACGGCGTGTATACTTTTGGTGCACCGCGCGTGGGCGATCTGGATTTTGCCAACAAGTACAATGACATCCTGAAGGCCAGGACATTTCGCTGGGTCTATAAGAACGACTTTGCACCGCAACTGCCGGCCAACGCGGGTCCCGGTCTGGTCACCCCCCAGTACATTCATTCCGGGCTGCTCAACCTGGTAAAGATCGATGGCAGCATCGAGATGGACCACGTGGACCTGCCCGCGGGCATAGATGCCAGCAGTGTTGCCGATCACGACATGCGCCGCTATATCGCCACCATGTACAGCCGCCTGTCCAACGATGTGCGGCAGGGGCCGGGCAATCCGACGTATCTGGTCAAGGGCGATATCGGCGCGAATGGCTATCCGGTCATCTGAGCCTGACGGAACAGGAGGCGGCTCGTTTGCCCTCGCGCGCGAAATGCGGTATGGTATACCTGTTGCTCATCGCTGCTCCTCTGAGGGAGGTCGTCGTGCAGGGTATCCGCTTTGCGCTTTGCCAGCTTGCTCGTGTGTCCGAACCGGCGCGAACGGCGCGCCGGTGGTTTGTGCCGGCCATGTTCGTCGTGCTCGCGTTGTGGCTGGCGGCCAGCGTGCCCGCCGCTGCGACAGGGGCAGATCGGCCTGTGCTGCAGGATACTACTCCGACGGAGCAGGCGACTGCCACGCCCACGGCTGCGCCTGTCCGCACTGCGCGCAGCAATACCGAGAACATCCTGGTCCTTGGCGCCGATCCGCGGCCCGGCGACAAGTCCTGGCGCACCGACACGATCATGGTGGTCGCGATCGATTATCAGAAAGATGTCCCCGGCGGCAGGCCCCAGGTCGGCGTCATCTCGGTGCCGCGTGACCTGTGGGTCAATATCCCCGGCTATGGCAACGGTCGCATCAACCAGGCCGACTACATCGGGGAAGGGCGCAAGCCGAACGGCGGGGGCCCCGCGCTCGTCAGCGAGATCCTCAATAACACACTGGGCGTCCGTACGACCCACTATGTGCGCATCCGGCAGGAGGGGCTGGTGGAGCTGGTAGATGCGCTCGGCGGCGTAACCGTGACGCTGGATTGCCCGCTAAATGAGCTGACGCCCAACGGCCGCGGCGGGTATAACCACTTTAATCTGCCTGCAGGGAAAAATTTCCTGGATGGAGCCGCTGCGAAGAAATTCGCTACGTTCCGCTACGCGTCGAACGACTTCTCGCGCGCCTCGCGGCAGCAGCAGCTCATCTGGGCCATCCGCGAGCGCGCGCTGCAAATCGACGCCATCCCCAAGATTCCGCAGCTCTGGCAGGCGCTCTCCAAGACCTTCACAACCGACCTGAGCCTGCTCGATGTCATCCGCTTTGCGCGGCTGGGCAGCCAGTTGGATGCCGGCCAGGTGCACGGCGTGGTCTTCAGCACTCGCGCCCTCGCAAACACCGTCATGTCCGGCGGCGCGCAGGTGCTCGTCGTCCGTAGTCGCACCGCGCTCATGGCGGAGGTAGACTCCCTCTTTGCGGGCAAGCCGATTGCGGAGCAGGGACGGCAAGGGTCCGGCCGCTGCCCGAACTGATGACGCGATGACGGGGTGAGCAGGTGAACAGGTGAGCAGGTGACGGGGTGATGTAGGGGTTACCTGCGGCAGGCCTGCTTTCGAAATGCGTTGGCGTCGAGGCTTCAGCCGGTTACGCAGTGACTAAACCGATTCCAGAGTGAGTACCGCGCTCAGAACTGAGACAGGATTGACGGGATTACTCCTGTAAATCCTGTCAATCCTGTCCAGAATCGTCTCTGGTTCTTACATTGGACTGAGTATAGCCGTACACAACCTAACCGGCTAAAGCCTCGACTCCAACATCGCCTGTTCACCTGCTCACCCGCTCACCTGTTCACCTGTTCACCCGTTCTCCTCTTCATCTGCTCACCAGTTGCAGGCCCAGCAGCGCTACCATCCCCGCGGCCAGCGTCAGGAGCACGCTGCGCGTGCGCCAGGCGACCAGCGCGGCCGCGAGACCGGCCCAGAGTTGCGGGTTCGCGGGCGACAGGTTGAGCCGATCCTGCCACGTCGCCAGTTCGGGGAAGATGATGGCCGTCAGCACCGCGGGCGGCACGTAGCGCAGCGCGCGCTGGAACCACTCCGGCACGGCCACCCGGCCCCACAGGAAGATGAACGACAGCCGGATGCCAAAGGTAATGAGCCCCGCCAGGACGATGGTCAGCCACAGCGTCATGCTGGCCTCCTTGCGGCCCGGCTCTCTGCGCGGCGCTCAGCCCACATGCCCGCCGCGATGCCTGCCAGCGCAGCGAGCAGCAGCCCCGTCTTGAGCGGAAAACCGGTAGTCGCCAGCCCAACGAACCCTGCAACGGCTGCCGCAACCACGCTCGGCCGGTCTCGCAGCGCGGGCACGACCAGCGCGATGAACGTCAGCGGCAGGAAGAATCCGGTCGGCCAGCTCTCCGGCAGCCGCGCGCCGATGAACAGCCCGACGAGTGTGCTGACCTGCCACGACGCCCAGAGAGTCAGCCCTGCGCCCAGGAAATACCAGTGGCGGCGGTCGGGCGACTCCGGCTCACTTGCGGCGCGCTGATAGTGGGTAATGACGACTGCATAGGCTTCGTCGGTCAGCAGGTAGGCCAGCACGAGCTTCCATGCGGGTCCCAGATGCTTGACGTAAGGTGCGACTGATGCACTGTAGAGCGCGTGGCGCAGGTTGACCACGAAGACGACCATCAGGATGACCAGGCCGGACGCACCCGCGCCCACAAGCTGCGCGGTGATGAACTGCGCGGACCCTGCGAAGATGATGGCCGATGTTGCCTGGGCCAGCGCGGGCGGCATCCCCGCGCTGATCGCCAGCGCGCCGAAGATCAGGCCGAAGGGCGCGACCCCCAGGAGGATCGGCGCTTCATCGCGCACCCCGGCGAGGAACTGGCGTTTGCGGGTGAGTGAGGCCATGCGGTATCTCGCAATCCTTTGGCAGCAAATGCCGCGTATGTTAGCATGGGACCAACAATGCGCAAAGAAGGAAGCCTCATTCATGGCCGAATCGCAGACGGACGCAGCTCCTGGCCGCTTTACCCGTCCCGAAGAGTTCGCTTATGCCGGGCTGGGCGAGCTGCTCAGAGTCTGGTCCGGCATCGGGCTCCAATCGTTCGGGGGCGGCGCGTCCACACTCTACCTCATCCATGAAGCCTGCCGCCGGCGAGGCTGGCTGTCGGAGGAGGAGTTCACCCGCGCGTGGGCGCTCGTCCAGATCTCGCCGGGCATCAATCTGATCAAGCTGACGGTCCTCATCGGCTACAAGCTGCGCGGCTGGCCGGGGATCCTCATCGCTCTGGCCGGGCTGCTGCTGCCCAGCGCGCTGGTGACGGTCCTGATGACCGCAGGGCTGGCCGCGGTGCGTGAGCAGCCGGTCGTCGCCGCAGCCATGCAGGGCGTCGTTCCTGCAACTATCGGGTTGAGCATTGCGCTGGGCCTTCAGATGGCCTGGCCCCTGCTGCGCGCGGCGCGCAAGGAAGGCCGCGCCAGCGTCATCGCGCATGTGGTTATCATCATCGCTGCGCTGCTGCTGTTGGTCATTGCGCACGCCTCGCCGCTGCTGGCGTTGGGACTCGGGGGCGCGGCAGGCGTGTTAGTGCTGGGCCGGCTGGCGCAGGCGCAGCAAAGGCGCGCGCCATGAATTGGATCCTGTATTTCTGGTTCTTCCTCAAGGGGTCGCTCTTTTCGACAGGGGGGTTCGGCAATCTACCGTTTCTGCACGAGGACCTGCTCGCCCACGGTTGGGCAACCGAGGCCGATTTCGTGCAGGCGCTCGCCGTCGGCAACCTGAGCCCGGGGCCGAACGGGCTGTGGACCATCAGCCTGGGCTATCTGTCGGGCGGCTGGCTGGGCGCGGCGCTGTCGCTGCTGGCGATCACGCTGCCGACGGTGCTCATTCTCGGCGTCGTCGCGCTCCACCGCCGTGTAGAGGACCGGCCCGCGGTCCGCAACTTCACACGCGGGTTGTCGCTCGGCGTCGTTGGGCTCATCATCGGCGTCGCGCTGACGCTGTTCAGCTCGACCGTCGCAGACTGGCGCGGGGCAGCCATCACCGCGGGCGCGCTGGCCCTCGCGCTGAGTAAGCGCGTGCCGGTGCTCCTCGTCCTCGCGCTCGGCGCGGCCGCGGGATGGCTGCTGTATGCAGCGTGAGAGTTGAGCGCTGATGACGCTGCTGTGCCAAGCTCCGCTTGGCCTTGATTGACGCAGACCGGCTTATAGTTGATTTGAATCGCTGAGGAGTCCGCATCCTCAGATGCGGAACGGCCCGCTCTGCTTACGGATCCGTCCGCATTTGAGAATGCGGACTCCGCCGGTTGACAAGGTGCGCAGTGCCGCGTTCCTGAGTCGCGTCAGCCCAGCCGCATCAGCTTTCCTTCCGCCGGGCCGAGCCAGAAGTGGACGACCAGCCCGTCGGCATACCGTCGGACGGCCTCCGCGCCCTGGTCGAGCGCGACGGAGCGCAGCTCGCCGGTGCTGCGTGCGACTTCGCTGACCTCGGTGTGTGAGGTGCGCAGCCGCAGCGTGACGCGCGCCGACCGTGCCCGGTCGCGGTTCGCCAGGTAGAGCCATGGCAGCCCCGCCGCGTCGCGGAACTCCCCGATGACGTACTCCCCACCGTCCACCCCGGCCACCAGGCCGTCGGGCGGCTGCACGGTTGTACCTGCCGGGGCATCCGGCCAGTGGTGCACCGCAGTCGAGGTCAGGCCGAGCATGTGCCGGCCCACCCCGCGTAGCTCCCGGTTGAGTCGCGCCACCACGTCATACTTCGGTGTGGGCCGGCCGTCCAGCCCGATGATGCCGTCGCGGAAGTTCTCCACATCCGGCGTCCAGTAGGTAAAGTAGGCCAGACCCTTGCCGCCGTAGGCCAGGGTCGTGTTGACCTGCCAGCGCAGGTCTGCCGGGGACGGGTCGCGGTAGTCGAAGTGCGGCGTGGCGAGGATGATGTTCCAGAAGGGCACGCCCGCTCGCAGCGCCTCCGCCCGGATGGTCTCCAGGTTGGCGAAATAGCCGGGCCGGTCGCCCCACTCCATCAACGAGTAGTGATCGTAGGAGAGAAAAGGCGGCCTGACCGTCTGGAGGTATGCGCGGACGTGCTGGGCGTAGTCCACCGTGCCGAGCTGGTCCGGCGACGCATAGTTCGGAAACAGGTTGATGAACGCGGCGTGATGCGGGTCGGCCGCGCGGAACGCAGCCGTGAGCTGGGCAAGCGCGTCGAAGTGACTCAGGCTCGGCTCGTCGGTCAGGTAATAGCCGAAGAGGGCCGGGTGCGCGGCATAATCGCGGACGACCGCTGCGACGACCTGCTCCCAACCGGTCTGCCGGGGCAGGTCGCGGTGGATGCGCGGGTCGAGGACGATGCCCTGCATGTCGTTCTCCGCGCACAGGTCGAGTGCGAGCCGTCCGGCCTCCGGTGTCTCCGCGGGCACTGGCACGACGGTGAAGCCGCACGCGTCGGCCTCAAGGTAGCGCGCCGGTTCGGTCGGGGGCGCGCTCCAGTAGCTGATGGGATAGGTCTCAGTGGGCATGGGCGCTTGGTTGTCCTTGGCGTCTAAACCGATCTTAGAGTGAGCACCGCGGTCAGAACTGAGACAGGATTGACAGGTTTGGCGGGATTACTCCTGTGAATCCTCCTGTGAATCCTGTCAATCCTGTCCAGAATCGCCTCTGGTTGTCACATTGGACTGAGTATAGTACAGGTGGCACGCGACCTGGCGGCCCGGTTCTACTTCCTCGAGCGGCGGCTCTATTTCGCGGCAGATTTCCATCACCCGCGGGCAGCGGGTGGAGAAGCGGCAGCCCGCGGGCGGGTTGACCGGGCTGGGCACATCCCCCTCCAGCACGATGCGCTCGCGCGTCGCTTCGAGGTCCGGGTCGGGCACGGGCGCAGCAGACAGCAGGGCCTGGGTATAGGGGTGCAGCGGCCGCGCGTTGACCGCGTCGCTCTCGCCCAGTTCGACGATCTTGCCCAGGTACATCACCGCGGTGCGGTCGCACACGAAGCGCACCATCGACAGGTCGTGTGAGATGAACAGATAGGTCAACTTCAGATCGCGTTGCAGCCGCTTGAGCAGGTTGACGATCTGCGACTGGATCGAGACATCCAGCGATGAAATCGGCTCGTCGCATACGATGAACTTCGGGTTCAGGCTCAACGCGCGCGCGATGCCGATGCGCTGGCGCTGGCCGCCGGAGAACTCGCTGGGGAAGCGGTTGACGAAGTAGGGATTCAGCCCCACCAGGCTCATTAGTTCCGACGCGCGTGCCTCCGCGGCCTTGCCCCGCGCGATGCCATGCACCGTCATCGGCTCGATCAGCGCGCGACCGATGGTCATGCGCGGGTTGAGCGACGAGTACGGATTCTGGAAGATGATTTGCATCTTGGGCCGGATGCGGCGCAGTGCCTCCCCGCGCAGCCGGGTCAACTCCTGGTCTTCTAACAGGACGGTGCCCGCGGTGGCGGGTTGGAGCTGCAGGATAGTTCGCCCCGTGGTGGTCTTGCCGCAGCCGCTCTCGCCTACGAGGCCGAGCGTCTCGCCCTCGTAAATGTCGAACGAGACATCGTCTACGGCTTTGACGTAACCGACGGTGCGCTGCAACAGCCCGCGTTTGACCGGGAAGTACTTCTTCAGGTTCCGGACACTGAGCAGCGCCGGGCGGTCGATCTGTGCTGGCGTCATGTTGCAGGGCCTTGCTGAGTCGTCGCGCGGGCGGAGGCGGCCCGTACTTCCTCCCAGTACCAGCAGGCCGCGCTGTGTTCCGCATCCACAGGCAGCAGGGGCGGCTTCTCGCTGAGACACCGCTCGCGGCGGTACGCGCAGCGCGGGTGGAAGGGGCAGCCGGATGGCAGGCGCACCATGTCCGGCGGTGCGCCGTCGATGTAGGCCAGCTCCGCATCGCGCGGCAGGTTCGGCCGCGGCACGGAGTTGAGCAGGCCGAGCGTGTACGGGTGGCACGGCGCACGGAAGATCTCGCGAATGGGTGCCATCTCGACGATGGACCCGGCATACATCACGTTGACCCGACGGGCCAGCCGCGCAATGACGCCCAGGTCATGCGTGATCCAGATGACCGCCATGCCCATCTCGGCCTGGAGCCGCTTCACCAGTTCCACGATCTGCGCCTGGATGGTCACATCGAGTGCGGTCGTCGGCTCGTCCGCGATGAGCAGCCGGGGCTGGCAGGAGATCGCGATCGCAATCATGACGCGCTGGCGCATCCCGCCGGAGAACTGGTGCGGGTAATCATCGAGCCGTTCGGCTGCGCGGGGGATGCCGACGTACGAGAGCACCTCCACCGCGCGCTTGCGCGCCGCACGCGCGTTTTGCCCCAGGTTAACCTGCACCGCCTCCGCAATCTGGTTGCCGATGGTCATCACCGGGTTGAGCGACGTCATCGGGTCCTGGAAGATGACGGCAATCTGGCTGCCGCGCACCCCGCGCAGTTCTTCCGGCGTCATCTTCAGCAGGTCGCGAGGGGCGCCCGTTCCGCCGTCGAAGAGCGCCTGGCCGCCCAGGATGCGCGCGGGCGGCTCCGGAATCAGCCGGAGCAGCGCGAGGCTGCTGACGCTCTTCCCGCAGCCGCTTTCGCCGACGATGCCGAGAGTATCGCCGTGGTCCAGCCGGTACGAGATGCCGTTGACCGCGGCTACGACGCCGTCCTTCGTGAAAAAGGCGACCTCAAGATTCTGCACATCCAGCAGTGGCCCGCGAGCGGTTTGCGTCTCGGACCTGCGTTCCAGTGTCATACACCCCACCTACTACACATTGACATTGACATCCAGCGCCTCTCGCAGCCCGTCGGCCAGCCCCTGGAACGCCAGCACCGACAGCGTGATCATCATGGACGGAAAGACGAACAGGTGCGGAATCGATTGCCAGTCGGCTGCGGCCTCGTTGAGCATCTGGCCCCAGCTTGGCTGCGGCGGCCGCACGCCCATGCCGATGAAGCTCATGCTGGCCTCTGCGAACACGGCGACCGGGATGCCCGCCGCAAAACTCCACAGCAGGAGCGGCGCGACCTGGGGCAGGACGTGGTTGGCGAGGATGCGCCAGGTCGGGATGCCCAGTGCGCGCGACGCTTCGATGTAGTCCTGCTCGCGGATCGAGAAGCTCATGCCCCGCACGATGCGCGCGGAACCGACCCAGGCCGTGATGGTCAGCGCGAGGATCAGGTTCTGGAGGCTCGGTGAGAGCACCATGACCATGAACAGGACGATCAGGTACCACGGCAGCGCGGAGAACAGGTCGATGAGCCGCGTGACCAGCCAGTCGAAGATGCCGCCGGCGTACCCCGCAATGATGCCCAGCGGGACGCCGATGATCAGGCCCGCGAGCTGGGTCAGCAGGCCGACGAGCAGCATGGCCCGCGCACCGTACATGATGCGCGTGAGCATGTCGCGGCCCAACCGGTCCGTTCCCATCGGATGGTCCAGGGTGGGGGCTTGTTTCGTCGCGCCGAAATCCGGCTTGGCATATTCGTAGGGCGTCAGGACCGGCGCCGCGACGGCTGCGAAAATCACCAATATCGCGAAGGCAAGCCCAAACAACGCCAGCCGGTTGCGCCGGAAGCGCCGCCATGCGCCGGCCCAGAAGCCCGCGTATTGGACCGGTTCCGTCGCGGCCGCTTCGGGCAGCGGGGGTGGCTTGCGGATGGCTTCGACGGTCATCGGCCCTCCTGGACGCGCACGCGCGGGTCAATGATGCCATACAGGATGTCGGTCAACAGGTACGTCAGCGAAATCAGGACGGCCCAGAACATGGTGATGCCGAGGACCAGCGGGTAGTCGCGATTGGTGCTGGACATCACGAAATAGGTGCCCAGGCCCGGCAGGCCGAAGACGAACTCGATGAAAATGGAGCCGGTCATCATGCCGGGAAACAACGGCAGGAAGTTTGTGACCATCGGGATCAGCGCGTTGCGGAGCACGTGACGGCTCATTACGCTCGACTGGCGCAACCCCTTGGCATAGGCTGTGCGGACGTAATCGGCCGACATCGCCTCGGCCAGGCACTGCCGCGTCCAGCGCGCGACGCCGCCCGTCGCGGGCAGCGCATAGGCGACGACCGGCAGGATGAGATGGCGCGCATCGCCCCAGCCCCCTGCGGGCAGCAGCCGCAGCCGTGCCGCAAACACATAGGCCAGGATGTAGGCCATGACGAAGGATGGAATGGTGGCGATGAACACCGAGTAGCCCGTGATGATGTTGTCCAGCAGGCTGTTCTGCCGCGCGGCCGCGATCATCCCCAGGATGATGCCCAGCGTTACCGCTAGCAGCGCAGCCAGCCCGCCTACCAGCGCGCTGTACGGCAGCACCTTGCCGATCATCTGCGTGACTGACAGCTCCGGCGCGGTAAAGGGGCGACCGAAGTCGAGCCGGGCCGCGTTGCCCAGCCACACCAGGTACTGCTGCCAGAGCGGCTTGTCCATGCCGTACTTGGCCTTGAACGCCTCGACCTGCTCCGGCGGCAGGGGGATGTCCGCGTTCTGCATCCACGGTCCACCGGGCACCGACCGCGAGAGCGCGAAGGTGAACATCGACAGCAGTATTAGCATCACGATGATGCCGAACATGCGGCGGAGGATATAGGAGAGCATTTGACCTCACCCCCCTGGCCCCCTCTCCTGCACGAAGGTGCAGGAGAGGGGGAGAGAGTGCCCAGACAGAGTAGATTACAGCCCGGCGCGGCAGTCCGACTGCGCCCAGTACATGCCCTCGTACGCGTGCGGGCAGCCCACGCCGCCGCCGCCGTAGAAGGCAAAGCCGTCCTTGTTCGGGACGAGTGTCTCGCCCTTCAGATTGCAGGGCCAGAGGTCGATGGCGAACGGGCTGACCAGGAAGTAGAACGCGGTGCTGTTCACCAGGTCCTTCTCCGACTGCTGCATCAACTCGAACCGCTTGGCCGCGTCCAGCGTCGCATTCGCGGTGTTATAGGCCTCGGTCCACGCCTTCGTGTCGGTCGGGTGGCGGCCGCCATCCCGGAAGACGTTGAGGAAGGTCGCCGGATCGTAGTAGTCCAGCGAGTAGCTGACGTAGTAGATGGGTGCAGTGCGGTCGGTGAACGCGGCCGCAGTGAACGACTGGAAGTCCGACGGCCGCAGCTCGACGGTGATGCCCAGGTTCTCCTGCCACATGGCCTGGAGTGCCTGCGCCAGCAGGTTCATCTTGTCGGTTGGCTGGCGGATGTACATCTCGAACTTCGGGAAGCCCTGGCCGTTGGGGAAGCCCGCGCCTGCGAGCAGCGCCTTGGCCGCCTCAGGGTCATACTTATTCGGCTCCAGCTCCTTGAGCTGGTCGCCGATGTAGTTGGGGAAGCCCATGGGCAGGATGCCCCAGGCCGGGTTGCCGAAGCCCTGGTAGATCTGGGCGATGAGCGTCTCTTTGTCGATGGCCTTTGAGAGCGCCATCCGCACGTCGGGGTTCGCCAGCTCTGGGAAGTTGCCCAGTGTGTTGAACCCGATGTAGTCGGTGAACGAGGACGGCTGCGGATGCGACTCGGCGCGCAGCACCGGGTTGCTGTTGACCTGCGCCACCTCGCCGCTCGGGCTGTCCATGTTGATGCGGATGTACTTTGTGTCGCCTGCGATGTAGGCGGCGAGGCCGGGGGCCAGCTTTTGCTCGCGAATCTCAGTGACATAGGGCCGGCGGATGCCCTTGTACTCGGTGTTCAGCTCCCACTTGTGCTGCACCCCGCGCTCGAACTGCGTGAGCTTGAACGGCCCGGAGGAGACGAACTTGGCCGGGTCCAGCGCCCAGTTGTCACCGAACTCCTCGTACGCGTGCTGCGGCGCGACGCCATACCAGGTGCCGATGCCGGGCAGATAGGGCGTTGGCACTTCGGTGGTGATGCGCAGCGTGAAGTCATCGACGGCCGTGACACCCAGTTCCTCGGGCGGGAGTTCCTTGCTGTAGACCTTCGCCGCGTTCTTGATGTCGAAGTAGAACCAGCCGAAGTCATACTGGTTGCTGAGCGAGCGCTGGAGCGTATACACCCAGTCGTTCGCGGTGACCGGTTTGCCATCGCTGAAGACCAGGTCCTTGCGTAGGACGAAGTCCCAGTTTAAGCCATCATCCGACACGGTCCAGCTTTCGCATGCGACCGGCACGGTTTCCAGGTCAATGTTGAGGGTGGTGAGGGTCTCGTAGCCGCCCGCGTGCTCGAAGGCGCGGTTGTAGAGCGACTCCATGATGTGGCCGAAGCCGCCGCCGGTCTGGCCGACGGCAGCCAGGATGTACTGCTCTTCGAGGGGCAGGGCATCCGCCGGCAGGGTCACGCCGAGGGCATTCGTCGGGCCGGTGGCGGGTGCGGCGGTCACCTGCACTTCGACCGTCTTCTCGACGACCTGGGTCTGCACGACCTCTTTCTCGACCTCTTTTTCGACGACGACGGTTTCCTTGACGACCTGGGGGGCGGTGGGGGCCGCGGGCGCGGCACACGCTGCGGCGACGGCGCCGGCCGTCAATGTTCCGGCGCCCCGTAAGAGCTGACGACGGGTAATCTGCGGACTCACTGTATCTACCTCCTCATGTAATGATAGCGAATGTGGGCGGTTGACAGGGGCACGGTCGACGGGTGGCAGCTCCTTTCACAGATACATGCTTGATTCGTTAGCGCTAACGATAGTGTAATAGAGAGCCATTCGGCTGTCAAGCGGCAAAAGCCAATTGGGCGCGTTTCATACTGGGGGCGAACGCGGCCATCGCGCATACGCGAATGGCGCTGCGGCGCTGGGCACGGATACACGAATATCCCGCCGCGGCGCACACGATTCGCGTATTCGTGGCGCGCCAGCGCATTCGTTTATCCGCGCTGGCCGTTGCGAAGTCTGCCTTCGCAACGTAACCGACGAAACGCAACTGCCAGGCAGAAAGCCAATTTCCTGAGCTTGACAAGCATGTCTCATCCCGCTACACTGTTAGCGCTAACATCCGATTGTCTGGAGATCAGCATGCAGTCCAACCGCCGTATCCTGCTGGCCGACGTGGCTGCGCGCGCGGGCGTGTCCATGATGACGGTGTCGCGCGTCCTGAACAACCGGCCCGGCGTCAGCGCAGACACGCGCGAGCGCGTTTTGCAGGCAGCCCACGCCGCGGGCTACGTGCCCCATGTGCCGGCGCGCGGGCTGGCCAGCGGGCGTACAGGTATGCTGGGCGTGGTGCTGGCGAATCTGCTCGATACCTATTACTCTGAGATTCTTCAGGGCGCGGTCATGGAGGCAGAGGCGCAGGGCAGCCGCCTCATCTTGCACCTGACCGGTACGAGCGACGCACGTGAGATTGCCCAGGTCGCGACGCTGCTCGGTGGCTCGGTGGATGGCCTGCTCCTGGTCCTCCCGCGCGCAGCCGATCACTACATCGCAACTATCGCGCAGAAGCGCTTTCCTTGTGTCCTGGTCGACCACCGGATGCTCGATACGCCGCTGCCGGCTGTCCGGTCAGCCAACCGTGCCGGCGGTGCAGTGGCCACGCAGTACCTGCTCGGCCTGGGCCACCGGTGCATCGGTTTCATCACGGGCGATATGGGCTATGGTTGTTCCGCCGAGCGCCTGGAGGGTTACCGTGCCGCGCTGCTTGAGGCGGGGCTTGCACCGGATGCGCGCTATGTGCAGTATGGCGATTGGACGCAGGAATCGGGCCGGCAAGCGGCGGAGGCGCTGCTCCGCTTAGACCCGCGGCCGACGGCCATCTTTGCATCGAACGATCTGGAGGCGCTGGGCGTGTATGAGGCGGCGCGTGCGACCGGGTTGCATGTGCCGGGCCAGTTGTCGGTCATGGGGTTCGATGACCGGCTGGAGGCGCGGCAGGCCTACCCCCGGATGACAACCGTCCGCCAACCGCTGGCGGCGATGGGCGGACGGGCTGTGCAGATGGTGCTGGCGTTGGTCTCAGGCCAGCCTTTGCCCGAACCCGTGGTAGAATTGCCGACCGAGCTAGTCGTGCGCGCGTCGACGTCGTCTCCGGCTGCTGCCCGGACTACTCCATCACCTTGAGGTTCAGTGCCGGGTTCGCGCAGCCGCCGTTGCGGGTCGGCCGTACGTGCGGGACGGCCAGGTCCGTGATGCCCTTGTACGCATACGGATCGCGGCCCGCGACCAGCACGATGTCGCGGTAGTCGGTCACGGCCATCCCCTCACCCTGCTGCGGCGGGTGCCAGGGCAGGAGCGACGACGCGCTCATGTAGTGGTTGACCAGCGACCGGCGGTAGCCCGTCTCGGCGTTGTTGGGCAGCGAGCGGTGCAGCAGGTAGCCGTTGAAAAAGACGATGGCCCCGGCCTCGACCTCGACCGGCACCGCGTCCTCATCCTGATAGGGGAAGCCCTTCGACTCCTTTGTGCAATCGAAGCGCGCGTCGTAGGTGTTGTCCATCTCCCACAGGATGCCCGCCTTGTGCGAGCCGGGGATAACCCAGAGGCAGCCGTTCTCGGTCGTGGCCCGGTCCATGGCGATCCAGGCGCCGGTCAGCGTGCGGTCACGGGTGGGGATGAAGTCCTCATCCTGGTGCCAGGCCTGGCCCGGCTTGCCCGCCGCCTTGATGAACAACATCGACTGCATGCACTTGACGTCCGGCCCGATGACGTGGGTCAGCACATCCACGATGACCGGGTGGGCCAGGTAGTTGTACATGACGTCGGACAGCTTATGCGGGAAATGGATGCAGAGATAACGCTGCATCACGTCGTCGTCGGTCTCGCCGGGCAGCGCGGGCGTGACCCCGCGCACCTCGCCTGCGTCGCCGCGGCAGATGCGCACGGCATCGCCGCGCAGCTCCTCGACCTCGGCGGGGGACAGTGCATTGTGGACGACCAGGTAGCCGTTCTCGCGGAAGAATTTCGCCTCGGCCTCCCCGATGGTCGGGTAGGTGTGCGTGGTTTCGAGCGTAGGCGCGTATATGAGCATGCCGATCTCCTGTAGCGTACTTATCTAGAATTGTTGGGGCCGGTCTCTGACCGTGCCCCCTGGCTCGGTGTGCTGTGGCGAAGCCACAGCCGAGACCGGCCAGAACGAAGGTCTCCTGTAGCGTACTTGTTTCGAGCAACCATAGTACTTTTCGCCAGCATGCAGCGGTAATCTGCATTCCAGAGGGATCAACCCATGTCTGAACCCGCTCCCCCCCTGCCGCGGCGCATCTGGTGGCCGTGGGGCCAGTCTGCGCCGGACGGTACGCCCGTGCAGCGCCTCGTCCTCCGCCAGCGTTTCACCGCCGGCCGCCAGGCGCTTGCCATCCTCTATCTGTCAGCCAGCGGGCCGTGCCGCGTCTGGCTGGATCGCGGGGAGGTGACGGTACCTGAAAGTGCCATGCCTTCGTGGCGCGCCATGCTGCGCATCGGCATGGCGTTGACACCGGGCGAGCACACCCTCAGCATCGTGGCCGAGCCAGGCCCGCCGCCCGCGGCGGACCGTCCATCCTTTGCGACCGGCGAGCCGGTCCGGTCCGCCGACAACCAGCCCTTCCTGCTGGCGTGCCTGGATTGGGAGGAGCCGGGCCAGTTGCGCCGCGTGGCAACGGATGCCACCTGGGAGATGGCTGCGAACCCGCCGGACGGCTGGACGAGCGGGCAAAGTCTGGCGTGGCGCGCGGCGTGGGCCTTCGACGGCGTGTGGGCCGAACCGTGGGGCATGCCGTGCAATGCACCGGATGACTTCTGCCGGTTGAGCCAGGGCTGGCAGACGTTGCGCACGGAGCGGCTCCTGCGTATGGCTGCGAGCTATCAGGGGTTGACCACCGCGGGCGGCGCAGCGGGCGTGGACGCCGAGGGCCGCACGATCCTGCGTCCGGTGCGGCCCTACGCAGCGGCCGCCCCTGCACTTTCCCCCCAGCGCCCGCGACTGGAGTGGTATCGCACGCGCGAGGCGCACTCGCAGATCAACAACGCCTGGCTCGACCTCTTCGAAGCGCGTATGCCGCATATCGTTTTCGACGTGGGCCGCGAGACCTTCGGCCGCGTGTGCGTGCAGGTGCGCGGGGGCGGGCCGGCGCTCATCGCGATCACCACGGGCGAGTCGTTGGGCGAGGTGCAGCGTTACGCGCGTCGCGTGACCGACATCGTGGCGTTGCGCGACTGGGAGGCGTTCGTCACCGCGCCGACCGGCTTCCGCTACGTCAAGGTGATGGCGCTCAGCTCCGGCGGCGAGGCCGTCACCCTGGAGCCGGTCGAGGTGCAGCACATCCGCTACGACGCGGAAATCGCGGGCAGCTTCGCGTGCAGCGATCCCGTGCTCGATGCCATCTGGGAGCTGTCCGCAAGCACACTGCACCTGTGCATGCAGAACGAGGTGTGGGACGGCGTCAAGCGCGACCAGTTGCCGTGGATGGGCGACCTCTACACCGAGGCACTCGCGGCGTATCACGTTCTGGGCGATTCATCCGGCGGTAGCGGCGATGCCAGCAGGCTGGTGCGGCACACGCTGGCTGTGCTGGCTGAGGTGGGCCCTGCGCCGGCCCGGCCCGTGGAGCAGTCGCGCTACCCCGGATTGGCCGCCATCTGGCGCGGGGGCAGGGGCGACAGCCACGATATCAACGGCATCCCGTCCTACACAATGTGGTGGCTCGTGGGCCTGGCAGACTATCTGCGCTACACCGGCGATACAGGGCTCATCTGGGAGCTGGCGGGCGAGATTCGCGCGACGCTCGATCATATCAGTCGCAGCGTCGACGAGGATGGCCTGTGGCGGCTGCGCGACGGCTGGGACTTCGTGGACTGGTCGCCCCTGCCGGAGGGTGAGCGCCGGGTCTTCTGCCATCTGCTGGCGATGCAGGCGTTGGGCCTGGGTGCAGGACTGCTCGATGCCATCGGGCGGAACGGCGACTCCTATCGCCGCTTGCAGGCCCGGCTGCGCGAGGCGGGGCGTCGCGCGTGGTGGGCCGATCCCGCGACGGCTACCTTTGGAACATCACATCACGTCAACGCGATGGCGATTCGCAGCGGCATCCTGACATCGGACGAGGCAGTCGCTCTGTTCCGGCGCACGCTCGCGGCTGACTCGCCTGCGACCATGACCTACTGGCACCGCTACGCCGACCTGGACGCCGCGGGCCGCGTGGACCAGGTGCAGTGGGGCCTCGATTACATCCGCCGGCACTGGGGTGCTGCGCTGCGCGGAGGCCACAGCACCCTGTGGGAGGCGTTCGATCCGGCGTGGCTGGGCAGCCCGGATCCGCACGCGGTCTCGATGGTCGGTGCGGAGCACGCCCGTTACGGGGGCTACGAGACTTCGCTGTGCCACGGCTGGTCTGCCGGGCCTGCCGTCTGGCTGCACACGGAGGTGCTGGGCGTGCGGCCGGTCAGTCCTGGCTTTGTCTCCGTGGCGTTCAACCCTGCCCTGGGCAGCGGTTCGCGGGGCTTGCAGTGGGCGCGCGGCACGATCCCGACCCCGCGCGGCCCTATCCGCGTGAACCTCGACCGCCGCGGCGCGGAGCCGGTCGCGGAGATCGAGGTGCCGTCCGGCGTGGACGTGCGCCTGCCCGAGCACCCGCGCGAGACATGGCGGGTACGCATACGTGAGCAATGATTGAGGGGTTGGGGAACGCGGCCATCGCGAATACGCGAATCGGCTCACGAATACGCGAATATGGACGCCGCGATGTACGCGATTCGTGTATTCGATTCGCGCCCGTTGGCGCATTCGATTATTCGCGATGGCCGCGTGACGGCTTGACACGCCCAATTTCATCCGTCATAATACGCCTACCTCAACCCTGACCGGCACCGCTTCTTTGCCGCCCGCCGGTCTGCGACAACCTGATATGAGCCCCTGGCTTGACTTGGCCGGCTCCGTGAGATCGTTCGGCTGAAAGGGGGTGATCGAACCATACCACCATCGGTTGACGCGCTGGATTGCGCTCGTTCCGCTTGCTTGCCGTTTTGTTCCATAAGGAGGAAGCTGATGAAACGTTGGTGGCCTGTCCTGTCCCTCTTGGTCATCCTCACGATGCTGCTCGGCGCCTGCGCAGTTCCGGCTGCCCCGGCTGCCCCGCAGGTCGTCAAGGAGACCGTCGTTGTCGAAGTCGAGAAGGAAGTCAAGGTCGTCGAGACCCAGATCGTCGAGAAAGTCATCGAGCGCGAGGTCGAGGTCGCGCCCGAGGTGACCCCCGCACCCGAGCAATTGAGCGGCACCTTCATCGTCGGCCGCGGCGGTGATTCGGTCATCCTCGACGTTGGCCCCGCGACCGACGGCGAATCCTGGCGTGTCATTCAGGAAGTCAACGAGCCGCTCATCCGCCTGGAAGGCACGAGCACCAAGCCGATCCCCTGGCTGGCTGAACGGTGGGAGACCGAAGACAGCCAGACCTGGACCTTCTACTTGCGCCAGGGCGTCACGTTCCACAACGGCAACCCGTTCAACGCCGAGGTTGTGGCCTGGAACATCGACCGCTGGAAGAACCCCGACAACGAGTATCGCTTCGGCCGCGCGTTCGAGTACTACGACTCGGAGTTCGGCACGGAATCTGGCATCGAATCGGTGGAAGTGGTCGACGAGTACACCGTCAAGATCAAGCTGATGCAACCCTCTGCCGTCATGCTCGCCAAGCTCTCGCTGACCGGCGTCTTCGGCATGGTGGACCCGGCGGAAATCATGGCACAGGGGGACAAGTACGGCACCCCGGCTGGCACGATTGTCGGCACCGGTCCCTTCAAGTTCGTGGAGTGGATCCCCGACGATCACATCACCCTCGAACGCAACAACGACTGGTGGGGCGGCCCGCCGCGCCTTGCGAAGATCATCTTCCGCTCCATCCCCGACAACTCGGCCCGCTTTGCAGAGCTACAGGCCGGCACGATCCATCAAGCGGACCTCGCACAGACCGATCTGGCGGCCGCATCTGAAGATCCCAACATCAAGATTTATCCGCTGCCCTCGTTGAGCACCGGCTATATCGCGTTCCAGCAGTGCACAGCGCCGTTCGACAAGCTGGAGGTGCGCCAGGCCATTGCCCACGCAGTGGACTGGGCCGCGCTGATCGAGCCGTTCTACGGTGAGTGGGCCATGCCGGCGCAATCGTTCCAGCCGCCGGCCATCCTGGGCCACAACCCGAACGTCAAGCAGTACGAGTATGACCCGGAGAAGGCCAAGGAACTCCTGGCGGCTGCGGGCCTGCCCGACGGCTTCGAGACCGACTTCTGGTATATCCCGGTCATTCGCGGCTACTTCCCCGACTCCAAGGCCATCGGTGAGGCCATCGCGGCCGACCTGGCGAAGGTGGGAATCAAGGTCAACCTGCAGACCAAGGACTGGGGCGCGTACCTGGATGACCGCAACAACGGCAAGTTCCCGATGTGGATGCTCGGCTGGGGCTCCGACAACGGCGACCCGGATAACTACCTGGGCTGGCACTTCTATCATCCCATCGGCGAGCCGAAGGTGGAGGACTGCTACGCCAACGACAAGGTGGCCGAGTTGATCCTTCAGGGCCGCACCGAACCCGATCTCGCGAAGCGCGAGGCTATCTACCAGGAAGCCGAGCAGTTGATCCATGACGACGCGGCACGCATCCCCGTTGCCTGGACACTGAACCCGGCAGTGTTCCGCGCGGAGGTCAAGGGCTACGTGCCTGTGGTCTTCCGCTCGTGGTATGAGAACCTGTGGATCGCGAAGTAAGCCGGTAGGTTTTCTCATCCACCACGTTCGACCCTCACCCCCTGCCCCCTCTCCCACGCCGCGGCGTGGGAGAGGGGAGCCCTGAATATGGGGTTTTCGGGCCGCTTTGCGGCCCGAAAACCCCGCAAATTCATGGGAGATTGCTCGTGCTGCAGTACATCATCCGCCGCCTGCTGGCCCTGATTCCAGTGCTGATCGGGGTGTCCATCCTCGTCTTTGCGCTGATCCGGCTGATCCCCGGCGACCCGGTCACCGTGATGCTGGGTGAGCGCGCGCGGCTGGAGGACATCGAGCGCCTGCGTGAGCAGATGGGCTTCAATCGCTCCATCCCGGAACAGTACTTCGAGTGGATGGGCCGTGTGCTGCGCGGGGACCTGGGTGAATCCATCTTCAATCGCACCCCGGTGATGCGGGAGCTTAAGCAGCGGCTGCCTGCAACCATCGAGATCGTCGTCGTCGCCATGTTCATCGGCGTTATCGTCGGCGTCTCCATCGGCATCCTATCCGCCGTGCGCCGCGACTCGTGGATCGACGTCACCGCGATGTTCGGCGCGCTGCTCGGCGTCTCCATGCCGATTTACTGGCTGGCTTTGATCCTCATCTATGCGCTCGCCGTCAACCGGCGCATCTTCCCGCCGAGTGCACGCCTGGATGCTGACCTGGATGTTGTCCGGCGCACCGGTTTCATGCTCATCGACACTGCATTGATGGGCGACCGCAAGGTGTTCCTCAACGCGCTCTGGCACCTGATCCTGCCCGCGTCCGTGTTGAGCACGAGCATCATGCCCATCCTCGCGCGGCTCACCCGGTCGAGCATGTTGGAGGTGCTGCGCCAGGACTACGTGCGCACCGCGCGCGCCAAAGGCCTGCGCGAGAACCGCGTCATCATCGGCCACGCACTCAAGAACGCCCTGCTGCCCATCGTGACCGTCATCGGCTTGCAGTTGGGCGGCCTGCTTGGCGGCGCGTTGCTCACCGAGACCATCTTCTCCTGGCCCGGCATGGGTCTGTGGACCTATCGGGCGATCCTGAGCCGGGACTACCCGATCGTCCAGGGCGCGGTGCTGGTCAGCGCGACCATCTACGTGGTCGTCAATCTGCTGGTGGACATCTCGTATGCCTACCTCGACCCGCGTATCCGGTACCAGTAAGCTCTTGTGGCCGAGGCTGCTATGACTGCTGACACTCAGACCCTCCTCTCACCTGGCATGAACATCACCGCCCGGCGCTCGCGCGGGCTGTTCCAGGATGCCTGGCGCCGCCTGCTCGCCAGCTGGAACGGCCGCGTCGGCCTGGCCGTGGTGACGCTGATCGTCCTCACCGCGGTGCTGGCCCCGATCATTGACCCGTACGATGCAAGCACGGACTCGAACCTGCGCATGTCGCGCAAGCCGCCGTCTGCTGAGCACCCCTTCGGCACCGACCGCCTCGGCCGCGACCTGTTCCGCCGCATCATCCACGGCACGCGCATTTCACTAACGGTCGGGGTGGTGGTTGTATTTTTGTCGGGGACGGCGGGCGTCCTCCTGGGCCTCGCGGCGGGTTATTTCGGCCGCGGGATCGACACCGTCATCATGCGCATCATGGACGTGCTGCTGGCCTTCCCCGGCATCCTGCTCGCCATTTCGATTGTGGCCGTGCGCGGGCCGGGGCTGACCAACACAATGATTGCGGTCGCGGTGGTCGGCATTCCGGGCTATGCGCGCGTCACGCGCTCGATGGTGCTGTCGCTGCGCGAGCGCGACTTCGTACAAGCGGCTGAATCCGTCGGCGTCAAGGACAATCGCATCATGTTCCGCCACATCCTGCCCAACAGCCTGTCGCCGTTGATCGTGCAGGCGACGCTCGGCGTCGGCGGCGCCATTCTCTTTGCCGCCGCGCTCGGCTTTCTCGGCCTCGGTGCGCAGCCGCCCACGCCGGAATGGGGCGCGATGATCAGCGATGCCATCCCGTTCCTGCAGACCAGCCCGCACATGGTATTCTTCCCCGGCATCGCCATCATGATCACCGTCCTGGGCTTCAATTTGCTCGGCGACGGGCTGCGTGACGCCCTGGACCCACAAACACAGGTGCATAAGTAATGGAATCCAACTCATCACTCTCGGACAGCAGCACGACCGCCGGTACGCTGCTGGCGCTGGACCGCGCGCTCTGCGGCGATATCTGGGCCGGCGACACGGCAGCCCGGCTCCTCGAGACGCTGTGCGTGGACTATGGGGGCCGTTTTGCCGGCAGCGAGAACTATCGCGGCGCGGCCGAATTCGTAGCGCAGCAGTGGCGCGCCGCGGGCCTGACGGGTGTTCGCCTGGAGGAATTCCCCATCATCGGGTGGGAGCGCGGCGAAAGCGACCTCACGATGCTCGCACCGGCCGTGCGCGGCCTGCCATGCATCGCGCTGCCGCCCGCGCCCGCGTGCGACATCGAGGCCGAGGCGCTCGACCTGGGCTACGGACTCGACCCGGACCTCGCCGCAGCCGGGGACGCTGTCAATGGCAAGATTGTCCTGGTGCGCGCGGGTGCGCCGCCCGGCCAGCGTCCGGCGCACCGCCTCGAAAAGTACATCCGCGCGCAGCAGGCCGGCGCGGCCGCGTTCCTGTTCTACGATGGCGAACCGGGCATGCTGGCCGCCACCGGCAGCTTGCACTCTGACCCGGACGGGCCGTTCGATACGCTCCTGCCGGGCGCGGGGCTGGCCTACGAGACCGGGCTGGAGCTGGCGCGCTGGCTGAGCCGCGGCCCGGTCACGCTGCGTCTACGCATGACCAACCGGCCGCGGCGGGATGTGTCGTGGAACGTCGTGGGCGACCTGCCGGGCGGGGACAGCAGCGCCCCGCGGGTGCTGGTGTGCGGTCACCTGGACGGCCACGACATCGCGCAGGGCGCAATCGACAACGCTTCGGGCATCGTCGCGGCTTTGGAAGTCGCACGTGCGCTCGCGGCTCAGCCAGGTGCGCTCGGCGGGACCGTGCGGTTTGTCGCCTATGGCGCAGAGGAGCTTGGCATGGTCGGCAGCTACGCCTATGCGGCGAGCCACCGCGCGGAGCTGGACGACCTGCGCTTCATCTTCAACCTGGACTGCGTGGGCACGTCCGGGCCGCTGGGGCTCTACCTGCAAAACTGCGGCGAGCTGACGCCGGTCTTTCGCCGGCTGGGGCACGCGATGGGCGCGGACTACAGCGTCACCGAGGCGCTCGTGCCGTTCTCCGACCAGTTCCCGTTCACGCTGGAGGGCGTGCCGTCGGCCTTCATTGCGACCGGCGGCAGCGGCCCGCGCGGGTGGGGCCATACGGCGGCTGACACGCTGGACAAGGTGGATGTCAAGGCGATTCGTAACGCAGCAGCCGCTGTCGCGCGGCTGGCCGTGCGCGTGGCGAACGATCCCGCATGGCCGGGCCGCCGCCGCTCGCCCGAGGAGACGCGCGCCGCGCTGCAGGCGCAGGGCGTCGAGCCGCAGCTGCGGCTGCTCGGCGCGTGGCCGTTCTCGTAATGAGTAACGAGTAACCAGTAACGAGTAATAGCGCCCGTACTCTTACTCGTTACTCGTTTCTGGTTACTCCTTCCCCCATTTTGGACCGAGGATTTACACCATGTTCCCACGCACCAACATCGAAAACCTGTCGGTCTCGCGGCTGATGATCGGCACGAACTGGCTGCTCGGCTACTCGCACACGAGCAAGGCCATGGACCGCTTCATCGTGGAAACGGTGGATGCCCGGCGCATCAGCGATATCCTGGTGACGGCCATGGCGCACGGCGTCGATACGTTCTACGGCGTGCGGCCGGATGCGAAGATTCAGGAGGCCGTCGAGGACGCGCAGCAGCGGGCGGGCCGCAAGGTCATCCAGATCGCTATCCCGACGCTGCCCACGGCAGGAGGGGGCGAGGTCACGCCTGCGCAGTTAGGTGAAGCTGCGGCCATCCTGGACCAGTACGCGGCCATCGGCGTGGACATCTGCATGCCGCACCAGGCGACCACTGATGCGTTCGTGAACCGGCGGACGCGGTCGCTTGCGGGCATTGAGCCGTACCTGGCCCTGATTCGCGAGCGCGGCATGATTACCGGGCTCTCCACGCACATGCCGGAAACGCCCATCTACGCAGACAACACCGGCCTGGATGTTGCGACCTATATCCAGATTTACAATGCCGCCGGGTTCCTGATGCAGATCGAGATCGACTGGGTGCAGCGGATGATCTGGAACGCGCAGAAGCCGGTGATCACCATCAAGCCGCTGGCTGCGGGCCGGCTGCCGCCCCTGGTCGGGCTGGCCTTCTCCTGGGCGACGCTCCGCCCGATCGACATGGTCTGCGTCGGCGTCCACACGCCTTACGAGATGGAGGAGGTCGTCGAAATCTCGTGCGCAGTGTTGGAGCAGCGCGCGCCGCGCGTCGAGCTGCAGGAGACACGCTCGAAGGCCTCGCTCAGGCGGCAGTGAGGGATGTGATAAGTAGGGGCGAGGCCGGCCACGAGGGGACGGAGTGGACCCACAATCACGTCCTGATATCCTGACCGCACCGTGAGGCATGCAATCGAGGCTGGCCTCGCCCCTGCGTGCCATACAAGACTACGCACTCCTATACACACACCACGTGCCATATGGGAGGCATGGGCGAAGAAAACCCTTAACGGGAACGCTATGCACGGTGGGTCGTCGGGCTACCTGCCAGTAAGCGGATGGCGGCTGTCGCCGTGGTTTTCTTCGCCGCTACATGTTGGCATGACATGCATGAGTGCGGAGACAGCATGCCGCGCCACTACGAGCGCGCGGGCGCCAGGGCCGCAGGCCGGTCATCGGCGGATTCCGCATGATGGAGCGCATGGGCGACGGTCTGTGCCACCTGCTGCAGGGCAGCAAATTCCGCCGCGGTGTACGTCTCGCCGTCGCGGCGCGGGCCGAGCAGCAGCAGCCCGTACTGTCGTCCCCCGTGATCCAGCGGCGCCGCGGCCAGCGCATCCCCGCGCCAGACCCCGTAGGTGCACACCGTCCGCACGCGACCGTCTGTCGTCAGGTTCACCGCGCCCGACGCCGCGCCGAGGCTGCGCGCCGCCTCTTCGAGCAGCCGCATCACGATTTGCTCCGTGTCCCTCATCTGCAGATAAGCCCGCACTTCCTCACCGTACGCGCGTAGCGGCTTCGTCGTATCCGGCGCTTCCTTGAACCGCCGGTCGACGAACGATTGCAGGAGCGACTTCACCGGCGTGAAGGCCGACACCAGGATGAGCGATGTCAGAACCACGGCGACGTCGCTCTCCTCGCCGGTCACCGCGATGAAGAACTTCTGCAGGAGCGAGACGGTCACGCTCATTACGCCGGCCAGGATGGCGGTCAGCGTGCCCCACAGGATCGTGCGGTTCACGATCGCGTCCATCTCCAGCAGGCGATAGCGGAAGATGGCGATTGCCACGCCGAGCGGGAAGATGACGAGCGAGGGCATGTAGAGCAGCGGGTCAAAGCGCAGGAAGACGCCGAACACCGCGGCCAGGATCCAGATCATCAGCGGGGTGAAGGCGATGATGCTCGCGAGGAGCACGATGCGCGCCTGTACCCGCACAATCTGGGTGCGCCCGGCCAGCGCGCGGAACACGACCATCGCCAGAAAGAAGAGCGCGCCTCCGGCTGCATAGCGGAAGGTGGCGTTGCGCGCATCGAGGTAGGCATAAGGATCGACCCGGTTGAGCAGCGCCCGCGCATTCCAGATGGCGAACACAATGGAGACCAGGTAAGGCACCATCAGCAGCCAGGTGTTGCGGGTGACGGTGCGCAGCTCGTCCGGGAAGCGCAGCGCCAGGCTGATGAGCGCGCCGCCGATGCCGGCGACTGCGGCCGACCAGAGCAGGGTGGCGTTGTGCGTGGTGAAGATGTCGAAGTAGAACACCATGACGAGCGCGGTGCTGAAACAGAAGAAGGCCAGCGAGCGGCCAGGCCGCGTCATGCCGCGCACCCGGTAAATCCACAGGCCGATGGCCATGTATGCCAGCCCTAACAGGTACGGCAGCCAGAAGAGCCGCACCATATCCCGCCGGGGGAACTCCATCAGCCGGACATCCGGATACAGACGGGCGGATTGGTCATAGCGCCGGACGAAAATCGGGATGCTGTCGCCAACCTTTCGCTCCGCCAGCACGGCCTGGAACTCCTGCGAAGTATTGACCTGTAAGCCATCCACGCGCACCAGGCGCTCGCGGAATTGCATCCCCTTCTCGCGGCCCGTCCAGCCGTCGCCCCGGGTGTCGTTGACGACGAGGGTCTGGTCGACGAGGAAGCCGGGGAAAGGCTGGTGGCTCCAGGAGAGCGCGATGATCGGCGCGACGACGGAGGCAACCACTGCGACTACGAACACCGCCAGCGTCACTATCCGGCTGAGCCGTTCCAGGATATCCACCTTCTTGGTCTTGCCTGCATTCATGGTCGCTTCACATCCCTAAAGGTCGATCTCCGTATCTGCGGAGAAGGGTGTATTGGCCTCATCCCGGGCGGATGCAGGCGGGGTCGATGGCTCATCGGTGAGCTTATGCTCCAGGACGAAGAGCGTCACATCGTCCTCCTGCTGCCACTCGTCACCAACGAAGGCGAGCAACTCCTCTCGTACGTTATTGGTTAGCGCGCCGGCCTGAGGCTGGCTGCTCGCCAGCACCACTTTCAGGCGCTCCAGGCCGAAAACTGCGCCTCCCGGCTTGTGTGCCTCGATCAGGCTCTCGCTGTAGAAGGCAACGCAGTCTCCCGGCTGCAGGATGACTTCCTGCTCGTGGAAGTCCACGTCGAGGCTCATGCCCAGGGGACTGTCCTTGCCCTGGAGTTCGAATGTCACGCCTTCGCGAATGAGCAGCGGCGAAGAGAATCCTGCGTTGGCGTATCGGAAGCTGCCGGTCGGCGGATGCAAGCTGGCATAGAGGCAGGCCACTGCGGAATCCGGCCCCAACTCGGGCGCGAGCAGCTTGTTGGCGTGTTCCAACGCACTTGCAGGCATCAGTATCTGGCAGGCTGAACTGCGCAGCGCGGCACGCGCAGTGGCGAGGACGTGCGCTGCCGGGACCCCGCGCTCGGCCACATCACCAATAAAGAGCATCAGGTCCCCGTTGGGCAGCAACCGGCAGTCATAGAAGTTTCCGCCGACGAAGCTGGTCGGTTGGTAGTAGACCGCAGTGTCCCAGCCAGGTAACAGAGGCAGGTGGCGCGGGATGATGCGCTGGCGTATCTGGCGCATGATGCGGGCTTCCTGCTCGGCCTGGTCCTGGGCGGTGATCTCGGCACGCTGCCCGCGCAGTAGGAGGGCCACGCCGAAAGTTGGCAGGAGCATTCCCAGGGCCAGAAGCACGACCAGAACTGAGAAATTGCGCCGGAAGGAGTCTGTGGCGATGGCCCAGTCGTCTTCGGTAATCAGCACCCAGTCCGTACCAGGCACGCCGGCATAGGCCTCGATGATGTCGTTGTTTTCTTCATCCCGCGTGTGTTCCGCAGTGCCGGGGAGGTCGGCCTGCGCATAGCGCGACATATTCATGGACTGGCCGATGCGCGTGTAGCCAGAGTCGTACAGGATTTTGCCGTTGCCATCCACCACGTAGGTGTTGCCGCTGCCGCCGATGCGCAGGCGGACGATGGCTGCATAGAACGAGCTGACCCGCGGCTCGCCCAGACGGAACATGCCTGCCAGCACGCCGACCAGCTCCGAATTCTCGCCCAGGACGGGAACACTGACCACGATGACCGCCGGTTCGTTGGGGCCTACGGTCGTGGCGTTGGAGAAAAAGGGGCCGGACACCTGCAACTGGCTGCGGAAGAAGTCCCGGTCAGACCAATCGTTGCCGACAAACTCGCTGCGTGGAGGCTCGGTCATCAGCACGCGGCCAAAGGAGTCCATGAACACGGCTCCGCCATCGAAGATCTTGAGCCGGTTGGCAGCATTGGATAACGCGCGGCCCTGGATCTCAGGGTCACGGGTAAGGAAATCGCGTGAGCGCGCCACGGCATCCAGTTCCGCGGTGAACTTCAACATTTCGTCCTTGAGGCGCACGGCGGACAGGAAGGCCACCTGCCGGTCGTTCTCGACCACCAGGTCCGAAGCCGCGTCGCGATAAAAGAGGTAGGCCGCAGTTGCCAGCCCGCCCAGAGCCAGGAGCGTCAGGATCGTCATCCCCGCAATCAGCCGCGTGCGCCACTGTTGTCGCTGGTTGACGCGACGCCTCATCGCGGGGCGTAGCTCGCGGCGAGTCTCAACCTCAGCTATCACTAGACTTGTCCTTCCCTGATTGCGCCGGCCGGTGAGCAGCCTGCACGCGCGCCGAGACATCATGCATGGAACCAACCGGTGCACGCCCGAACGTGAAGATTTGTTCGAACGCAGGCAGGGTCAGTTGCCGGGCGGCGTCCATGTTCGCGAAAATCTCTGGTATGACCGAGTAGTTGTAGATGCGCGGCTCAGTAAACGCGGCCAGGGTCATGTTGCGGGTCTGCTCAGGATAGGCCTGCTGCACGTATTGCAGCCACGTGTTGACCAGCGAGGCGCGCGCGGGCTGCAAGAGTTGAGTTCGCGCCATGGCCTGGCAGTATTCCGCACTCGTCAGGAACTTGATCAAATCCCAGGCCGCCTCGGGATAGCGGGTTTCTCTGTAGATCGCATAGGCGTCGGTAGTCGAGAGGGTGACCTTGGCCCCCGGCCCCGATGGCAGCGTGGTGACGCCGATGCGGAAGTCGGCTTTCTCCAGGATATCCTTCAGTGCCCAGGAGCCTTCTTCGACCATGGCGACCTTGCCGCGGATGAAAGCATCGCGCGTGGAGTCGCCCTGCACATCCAGCCGGGTTGCCATCACCTTGTCGCCCCACATGCGGTCGCGGATCCACTGCATCGCGGCCAGCGCCTCAGGCTGGTCCATGAGGCTGCGCGTTGGGTCGGATGGGTCCACCAGGTGACCGCCCCATGCGTTGACGTGGACCTGGATGCGATCCCAGGCCACATTCAGCATGCTGCCCCACACTACGTTTTCGCCGATGCGTGCCCGATCCACGATGAAGCGGCGCATCGCCAGGTAGTAGTCGCCGTGGGTCCACTGGTCGTCCGGATGGGAAACGCCGTAACGGTCGAACAGGTCTTTGTTGTAGTACAGGGCCAGCGTGCCCTGATATTTGGGCAGGCCAAACTGCTGGCCGTCCGCAGTGGACAGGGCTTTGTAGTGGGCCGGATCCCAGTCTTCCAGCGTACTCCTGTCCAGGTCTGCCTCGATATACGGGCCCAAGTCCAGCAGGTAGCCCTTCTGCGCCCAGATGGGGAAGTACTCGCAGCAGCCCTGAAAGACATCGGGCGGCGTTTGCGCCGCGAAGTCGTCCACCATCTCTTCGTAGAGGTTATCGGGATCGCGCGTGTAGAAGACGTGAATGTCGGGGTGCGTCTCGTGGAACTGCTCCAGCATCTGTTGCGCCATGCCGGAGAAGTACTCGCTCTGCCAATCCTGGTACACCATCTGCACGATGCTGCTGCCGTGCGGGCCCAGCCCCATGCGCCGGGGCGTGCAGGCAGCCAGGGCCGCGCTGCCGAGCAGTGCGCCGCCCAGCCGCAGAAAAACCTTGCGCGACATTTTCTTGCGCGAGCGGATAATCTCAACCATATCGCCTCGTCCCTCGTCCCACTCGACCATACCCGTAAGCGGACATCGACTCGTCCGACGCATATCCTCAGTTAGCAAAATCGTTGTGCAGATTATACACTTAAGCCCGTCATAGTTGCAACATGACGCAACGAGCGTAGAGAGATGGCCCGGCTTCACACCAGCAATTGTAGCCCGCAGGCGAAGGCGGCTTGCGTATTGGTGCAATTATGGTACGATAGACGCGCAAGTAATTCCACCAAGTCGTCTGCGTGCAGGATGGAGCAGATGCGCACCGCAACTCCCGCCGTCCAGGTGGACATCCGGCCCTATCCGCCGAGTTGGCTGGACCGGCTGACAGAGCGCGTCGGTCGCGTCCGGGGGCCTGCGTCGCTCCTATACGCGGCGGCAGGGCTGCTCGCCATCGCGCTCTTTGCTCTGAATGACTGGCTCCATACGGGTCACGGGCTGGGCAGCATCTACCCTTTCCACATCATCCTGGCGCTGGGGCCGGTCTATACGGTCGCATTCCTACATCTGCTCGACGCGCGGGCCGAGCGTGCCCTCCAACGCATGCGTACCCTGCTGGAATGTGATGACGTGGGCTATGAGGAGCTGCACTACCGGCTGACGACCCTACCCGCGGACAAGACGTTCCTGTGCAGCGTGGTCGGTGCTGCTGTTGGGGCGGCAGCGGTGGCGTTGGAGCGGCTTGCCCTGCCGCAGGCGTTCCGGACATTTGTCTGGACGGATGGCCAGCACTACTTCATCGAGGCGTGGCTGGTGCTGACATGGTTCGTCTTCGGCGCACTGTTCTATCACACCTATCATCAACTCCGCCTGATCGGTCACATCTACATGGAGCATACGCGCATCGATATTGACCAGGTGCAGCCGCTGTTTCACTTCTCGCGCGTAAGTGCCCTCACTGCTGTCGGGTTGCTGCTGCTGCCCTACGGGTGGTATGCGACCGTGCCGGGCCTGATCACCGATGCCGCGGGCATCGCTTTCGGCGTGCTATTCCCAGTTTTCGCGCTGGTGTCCTTCCTTTGGCCCCTCGTCGGCGCGCACAATCTCCTGGTAGATGCGAAGGACCGGGCCCTGGCGGAGAATGCGGCGGTCTTGCAGTACGTGCGCGGGCTGCTCTATGGGCAAACCGGGGGCGGGGACTTGGGCGATGCCAGCGCCTTGAACGATGCCCTGACCGCCCTGCGGGCTGAGCGCCAGGCCATTCTCACGAGCCCGACCTGGCCGTGGCAGCCTGGGACGCCGCGCGGAGTGGCCGCGGCGCTGCTTCTGCCGGTGGCGGTCTGGTTGATTCAGTGGGTGATCGAGCGGCTGCTTACGACGTGACTTTGGCTTGCTGAGGGGTGCGTTCTTCCACGAACTGCCGCTCGTACAGCTCGCGGTACAGGCCGCCCGCGGCCAGCAGGGCATCGTGTGCGCCGCGTTCCACGATCTGCCCGCCCTGCACCACGCAAATCAGGTCCGCGTCGCGCACGGTGCTGAGGCGGTGCGCAATGATGACTGCGGTGCGGCCCTCCAGCAGTCGCTTCAGCGCGTCCTGGATCAGCGCCTCAGTGATGGTGTCCACGCTGGCGGTCGCCTCGTCGAGGATGAGGATACGCGGGTCGGCCAGCACCGCACGCGCGATGCAGATGAGCTGGCGCTGGCCCACGGAGAGATTGCTGCCGCCCTCCTGGATGACGGTCGCATAGCCATCCGGCAGTGCGCTGATGAACTCGTGCGCGTTCGCGAGTTGCGCGGCCGCGATGACCTCCGCCTCCGCCGCGTCGACGCGGCCGAAGCGGATGTTGTCGCCAAGCGTTCCGGAGAACAGGAACGGGTCCTGCGGCACCAGCCCCATCTGGCGGCGCAGCGAGCGCTGCTGCACCTCGCGCACGTCCAGCCCGTCGATCAACACCGCGCCGGTCTGGACATCGAAAAAGCGTGCGATGAGGCTGGCAATCGACGTCTTGCCGCCGCCAGTCGGTCCGACGAGCGCGACCGTCTGGCCCGGCTCGACCGTCAGGTTGACGTCGTGTAGCACGGTCTGGTCTTCCAGGTAGGCGAAAGACACATCGCGCAACTCGATGCGGCCTGCGATGGGCGGCATCTCGATCGCGTCGGGCCGGTCGGCCACCGCAGGCTCCGTGTCCAGCAACTCCAGCACGCGTTCGCCGCCGGCCATTGCAGACTGGACCGTCGTGTAGAGTTGGCTGAGTTCCTGGATGGGCTGGAAGAAGCGCGAGACATAGGCCAGGAACGCGACCACCACGCCGAGGGTCAGCTCGTTTGCGGCCACGGCCTTGCCGCCGAACCACAAGACCACCGCGGTTGCGAGCATCCCCAGGAACTCCACGGTTGGCAGGAATACGAAGGAGAGCGACATCGCGTCGATGTGCGCGTCGCGGTTGGCCCGGTTGACTTCCTCGAAACGCTCATAGGACGCATTTTCCTGGGCAAACGCCTGGATTACACGCATTGCCATGATGTTCTCGGCCAGGTCGCCGACCACTGCGGCCACGCGCGCCCGCGTGTTGCGAAAGGCGATCTGCGCCCGCCGCGTGAACAGCAGGGTAGCGAGCAGCATCAAGGGCAGCACGGCGAAGGCCAGCAGCGCCAGCCGCGGGCTCATCGACAGCATGACGCCGATGATGCCGAACAGCACCACGGTGTCTCCGATCAGTGTGACGAGGCCCTGCGATAGCAGGTCGTTGATGACGCCGACATCGCTGATGACGCGCGAGATGGTGACGCCGACGATGTGCGTGTCGTGATAACCCAGATGCAGCTCTTGCAGGTGGCGGAACAGGTCTCCGCGCAGGCCGGACAGCACGCGCTGGCCCACCCACGACAGCAGGTACTGCTGGGCCGAGGAGGTCGCATACTGGGCCAGGAAGACGCCGGCCAGCAGCGCAGTCGTGCGAGTCAGACCCGGCAGGTCGCCTGCAGTAATGTCCTGGTCGATGGCGACCTTGACCAGATAGGGCGCGGCCAGCGCGAGGCCGGAGGCGACCAGCATGAGTATGAGCGCAAGGCTCATGCGGCGCGCGTGCGGGCGCAGATAAGCGAGCAGCCGGACGAGGATGCGCCGGTCGAACCCGCGGCGCTCCAGCGGCTGGCCGAACCGCTCCAGCGCGCCCCCGGGCCCCATGCCGGGGCTGGATGAACCGATAGAGAAAGTCACCTTGATTTCCTTGATACTGCGTGATTATCTGATTCTAGCTGCAACCGCAGAGATAACGATCAGCAGTATCCCTGTCAGTATGCCCAATATGACCGTGCTCAGCGAACTGCTCAAGCTAACGATGAAGTCGGCGCGTTCGCTGCTGCTCATGTCGCGAAAGCTCTCTGAGCCGAGCGACCGGAAGGCGCCCGTCTGCTGACCGGCGGCATAGCGGGCAGATGCTCCCGCAATGATCATCAGAGAACCCGCAATGAAGAACGCATTGCTGTATGCGAGCGACGAATTCCATTTGTTGGCATAACCGATCGCTGCGATGATGGCCCCGATGACAGCGGTGAGCAAGATAGCTTTCGCAAACGTCTTGATGACTGCCAGGGTAATTGGCTGTCTCATAGGGGCACTCTCTCCCTACAGACCACCTGCTGCTCTGCCGAGGTCATGCGGCTAGGATTCCATGCCCTCCGTCAGGACGGGGTTCTCCGAGACGGCTGCCTCGGGCCGCAATTGCCGGTGGTAGACCTCCGCGTACAAGCCGGACGTGCGCAGCAGTTCCTCGTGCGTGCCGCGCGCCGCGATACGGCCCCGTTCGAGCACGAGAATCAGGTCCGCCCGGCGCAGCGTGCTGAGGCGCTGCGCGATGACGAACGATGTCCGCCCTTCCATCAGCCGCGCGAGCGCCTGCTGGATGAGATGCTCGGTCTCGGTGTCCACGCTGGCCGTGGCGTCATCGAGAATGAGAATACGCGGGTCCTTGAGCAGCGCGCGGGCAATGGCGACGCGCTGCTTTTGCCCGCCGGAGAGCGTGATGCCGCGCTCACCCACGTGAGTGTCGTAGCCGTCTGCGGTTGCCATGATGAACGCGTGCGCCTGGGCCGCGCGCGCCGCTGCGATGATTTCCGCGTCAGTCGCGTCCGGCCGGCCGAATGCGATATTTTCCCGAATCGGCGCGGCGAACAGCAAGGTCTCCTGCAGCACGATGCCGACCTGGTCGCGCAGCGAGTTGAGCGTCACCCGGCGAATGTCATGGCCGTCGATGGTGATGCGTCCCTCGGTCGGATCGTAGAAGCGGGGGATGAGGTTGATGATCGTGGACTTGCCGGAGCCGGTTGCGCCGAGCAGCGCAATAACCTGGCCGGGCCGCGCCTCGAAGCTCACATCGGACAGGACCTTGTGGCGGCGGAAATACGCAAACGAGACGTTTTCGAAGCGCACGTGCCCTTGCACCGCAGGCAGCGGCACCGCGTCCGGGGCCTCGCGAATCTCGGACTCGGCATCGAGGATTTCGAAGATGCGTTCGCCGGCCGCTGCGGCCATCGCGAGCACCGGGATGATGTTCCCCACCCGGCGGATCGGTTGGATGAGCTGGCCCACGTAGGTCGAGAAGGCCACCAGCTCGCCCAGCGTCAGCCGCCCCTGGATGGCCAGCCAGCCGCCGAACCCGATGATGACCACGGTGCCGAAGTTCGCAATCAGGTTGAGCAGCGGTTCGTTGGCTGCCTGCAGCCGCGCCTGCCGGGCGGACAGATCGAACCACTTCTCGTTCTCCTGGTCGAACCGGGCAATCTCCGCCGGTTCCTGTGCGAAGGCCCGCACGACCCGCGCGCCGCGCAGATTCTGCTCCAGCCGCGTGGTCAGCGTGGCGAGCTGCTGCTGGATGGTGAGTGAGAGCGGGCGCATCTGCTTGCCGAAGACGAATGCCCGGTAACCGAGCAGTGGCACCGTCAGCAGTGCCAGCGCCGCGAGTCCGGGATTCATCCAGACCAGCATAATCGCCGTGCCCAGCGCCAGCACGCCCCCCTCCGCGAGCCGGAGGATGGCGCGACCCGTCAGGAAGCGGATCCGCTCGACATCCTGGATGGCCCGCGAGAGCAACTGGCCGGTCTCGGAGCGGTCATGGAAGGAGAAGGAGAGGCCCGCCAGCTTGGCGTGGAGCGCGTTGCGCAGGTCGTAGGCCACGCTCTGCGACGCAGTTTCCGTCCAGCGGCCCTGGAAGTAGACCAGCACCCCGCGCAGCAGGGTCAGGCCCAGCAGCCCGGCTACTGCGCGCGCCAGCAGGCCGGTGTCCTGGCCGCCGATGCCGCGGTCGATGATCCAGCGGATGAACTGCGGGATGGCAATCGCCAGCCCGGCGATGGCGAGCAGTGTAAGATAGGAGCCTGCGGTCAGACGCCAGTAAGGCCGGAGATAACCCAGCGCCCGCCAGATGATTGCCGTGCTGCTCGACGATCCAGCAGGTGACCCGTGCGCGGGCCGCCTGCTCACAGGTATAGCAGAACTAGTCACGAAGCTTGTTCCCAGTGCGAAGTATGCGAACGCGTTCCATTGTAACCGAGATACGCGTTTCGCCAAAGACAAGCCGGGCATGGGACAGGGCGAAGTCATGTTGCAATCGGGCCTTCCACCTGGCAGTTGAAACTGCGGCTACCCCTACGAAACCGGCCTACGCCGGTTAGTTCCAGTCTGCGTAGGCAGACTTCGCAAGGGTAGCCGCAACTTCAGTTGCCAGGCGGGTTCACCTGGCGCACTATGAAACCGCCCTGGGCATGGGACCCATGCACTGGGTGGGGTCCCATGACCGGCCTATTGCTGCCAGGGTGTGCGCGGCCGGTCCCTACAGCAGCTTACTTGCCGACCTTCACGATATCATAGTCCGTGGTCGGGGTGACCGGCGTGCCGAAGCGCGCGTTTACCGCATAGAGCCATGTCCCGAACTGGGCGATGGTGGTCGGCACGCGGAAGTCAGGATCGGTGATGTAGCGCGTGACCATGCCGCTGTTGGAGGCCACATGCAGGTCGATGACCGCGATCTTGTTGAGCCGGTTCTGCACGACGTACAGGGTCTTGCCGGCCAGGAGGATGCCATCGCCGTTGGGCACGAGCCCATCATGGTCGCCGCCGGTGACCTCGAGGCGGTCCGCAATACCGGTCATCGGATCCACCGTAAACAGATAGCCGGTTGCGCTCTGCACGATGACGAGCAGCTTGCCGTTGGCCGTCGCATCGATGCCGTTGGCGTTGAAGCCCGCCACTTGCACATAGTCGCCGCCGAGCGGAATCACTTCCACGTTACCCGGCGCAGGCAGGCTGCCGCCCGGTCCCAGCGGGAGCCGGTAGAGCTCCGGCTGGTTCGAGTTGGTGAAGTAGGCAGCATTTCGTGTCACGACGACATCGTTGATGAACGATGGGGTCTTGGTCGTCAACTGATACTCAGCGAGCAGCGCGCCGGTTGAACCGTTGAAGATGAATGCCTTGCCGCTGGCATGGCCCGAGGCGAAGATGTAGTTGGTTCGCGCGTCGACCTTGATGCCGACGATAGAGCGGCCCGCCACACCCTCGACGAGGACAGCGCCTGTGCCGGTACGCAGGTCGCCCTTGTAGATGCCGCCATTTGCGAGCGAGCCGACGTAGAAGTCGGTCCCGCGGCCGGTCGCGATGCCTTCCGGCGCCCAGCCGTTCGGCAGCGGGATGTTCCCCGGAAAGGCAGGGGCAGCGTTGGCGGACAGTACGCTCGCCAGCAGGAGCGCGGCGATGGCCGCCAGCAGGAAGATCGCGCGCAGGCCCTGGCCCGCGACTTGCGCTGGCAGCGCCGCGGCGGTTGAATCCGTACGCGTGTCCAGTCTTTGTCTCATGGCTTTCGCTCCTTAGTATAGACTTTGTACGGAGTCTGCCACGAATAGGCCGCTGTTTCAGTGGGGAACGTTCCCTTGCGCAGATTCGCACAGCGTCGTGCGGGATGCTACTTGTCGCGGGGCGCTATTACCCGGCCGTGAGAGGATCGACCGCGTCTCGCACGGCGTCGCCCAGCATGAACAGCGCCAGCATCGTCACTCCGATGGCTAGCCCGGGGTAGAGCGCGATATGCGGTGCGCTGCGCAATGCTGCAAAGCCATCGCTGAGCATAAGCCCCCAACTCGGCGCTGGCGGCAACAAGCCCAAACCAAGAAAGCTCAAACCAGCTTCAGCCAGCATTGCGCCTGGGATCCCCATGGAGACGGCCACCAACAAGGGGCCGGTCAGGTGTTGCATGATGTGGCGCAGCAGAATATCCCGGTCCGAAGCGCCGATGGACTGCGCTGCAATCACGAATCCCTCCTGCTTGATCTGCAACACCTGACCGCGCACCAATCGGGCGACCCCTGTCCAGGCAGTGAGGCCTAACGCCAGAAGGATGTTGCCGAAGCTGCGGCCGATCACCGACATGAGTGTGATCAGGAACAGCATGGCCGGGAAAGCATAGAAGACATCGACGATTCGCATCAGGATCGCGTCGGTGTGCCTGCCGTAATAGCCCGCACAGATTCCAACCGAGGCGCCGATCAGCAACACCGGCACCTGGCTCAAAAAGCCGACCGCGAGCGAGATCCGCGCACCGAACATGAGGCGGCTGAGAATATCGCGGCCTTGCTTGTCGGTCCCAAGCCAGTGCTGGCTGTTTGGGGGTTCGCGCACGTGATCGAAATCAGTATGCAGAGGATCGTACGGCGCCAGTACGGGCGCAAGGATGGCGATCACGACGAGCACGGTGAGATAAGCCAGCGCCACCAGCGCGGCCTTGTCGCGACACAATCTTGTGATGATCCCTCGCGAGCGTCCCATGCTGGATTTACTCCTCGATCAACGGGGGCATGCGGTTTCTGCATAAGGTCTGATCGGTCTCTTTCAGCCGCCAACGCCCAGCCGAATACGCGGGTCCATCATGCCATAAGCCAGATCGACCAGCAGGTTGAGTCCGATGATCAGACTGCCCGAAAGAAGCGCGCCGGCCATGATCAGCGGATAATCGCGATCTGCGGCCGCGTGGACGAAGGTCGCACCGAGGCCTGGTACATTGAAGATTGTCTCCACGAAAAACGAACCGGTCAGAAGGTGAGCGATCAGGGGGCCAGCCAGCGTGAGGACTGGCAGGAGCGCGTTCTTGAGGACGTGGCGGCCGAGCACCTGGTATGGATGCAGGCCTTTGGCGCGAGCGGTCCGTACGAAATCAGCCTGCAACACTTCCAGCGTGCCGGCGCGGGTGAAGCGGATCACCGTGGCTAACGGACCCAGGGACAGCACACAAGCCGGGAGGATGACCCGGCTGAGAGATCCCCACCCGGTTAGCGGCAGGAACTGCAGCTTCACCGAGAAGAGAACTACACACAGCGTCGCCACCACATAGACCGGCGTCGCTGCGCCCAGCGCTGCGATGGCACGGACGAGATGATCGGCCGCGCTTCTGCGGTGAGTTGCCGCGGCGAGCCCCAACGGAATTCCCAGTCCCAGCGCCAGTGACATGGCTGCGAGGCCGAGCTGCATCGTGGCCGGCCAGGTGCGCGCGATGACCTGCCGCACGCGCTCGTTGCGGTAGGTATACGAAACGCCGAAATCACCCCGGACGATCCCGCCCAGCCAGTGCAGATACTGCGTTGGGACCGGCTGATCGAGTCCGTAGAGCCGGCGGTAGTGGTCGCGCATCTCCTGCGGCACGCGGGCCGCCTGGTCTGGATCATCCAGCCCGAACGGCCCGCCCGGCGTTGCCCTGGCAATGCCGAACGTGACCAGCGAGATGACCCAGAGGGTGAGAAGGGATTGCAGGACGCGACGGGAGATGTAGGTGAGCATGCTTAGGCCGCGATGCGCACCTGTCTCAGGCCCGGCGCGCCCATGCCATTGATGATGAGTCCTTGCACAGGGAGTTTGACTAGCCGGTGTCGCAGCGCATAGTACAGCGGGATGATGGCCGGATCATCGAGCAGCAAGATGCGCTCGCACTGTTGATACAGCTCAATTCGGCGCGCGGGATGCATCTCTTTTGCGGCCTGCCACACCAGATCATCGAAGGCCTTGTTGCTGTAGACCAGCTCCGGCGTGGTATTCCAGATTTCCGCCTGGGGCGGCGGGGTGGTGTAGAGGATCGCCATGAAGTTGTGTGGGTCCGGGTAGTCGGCGCCCCAGAGTTGGCGATAGAAGTGAGGTCGCAGAGGACGTTGGGCGCGCCAGGCAGCACGAGCCCCGGCCTCGGTGGGCGCAAGCTCGGTGCGGACGCCGAGATTCTCCCGGAGCATCGCCTGGAGCGCCTCGAACAGCGTCTGGTAGGTCTCGTTCTGTTCGTACTGCCAGTAGATTAGCGGCATATTCCGGCCGCCGGGATAGCCGGCGGAAGCCAGCAGCTCCCGCGCCTGCGTCGGGTTGAACGCCAGTTCACGGCCAACCTGGCCGTCGTGGCCGAGCATGTTGGGAGGAAGGAACTGATAGGCGGGTTGGCCGATTCCCTGCAGCACCTTGTTGCATAACGTCTCGCGGTCAATAGCCAGGGCAAACGCGTGACGCACGCGCACGTCGTCGAATGGCTTGAGTTGAACGCTGAGGCGCAGGTGCATGGTGGTCAGCTCAGGATTGGAGCACACTTCAGGGCTTAGGCGCGCATCTGCTTTGACCCGGGCCAGCTCGGCCGGCGGGACTTCCACCATGTCCAGCTCCCCTGCCTCATACGCAGCCAGCGCGGTGCTCTCCTGGCGCATCATGTTGACTTCCAGCCGGTCCACATCGGGTGCGCCGCCGTGATAGCGCGGGTTCGGCTCGAATACCATCCGCTGCTCGGTGACCCACTCCGTGAGGCGGAAGGGGCCGTTGCTCACCAGTTGCTGCACCTGGATCCAGTCCTGATCGCCTGTCTTCTCAATGACGTGACGGGGCAGCGCCGTGAAGCTGGGCAGCGTTGCCAGGTTGATGAAGTAGGCCGAGGGATATTCCAGCGCCACTTCCAGCGTGAAGTCGTCCACGGCGCGGATGCCGACCGTGGCCGCGTCCTTTGTCTCGCCGGTGTAAAATGCGCGCGCGCCCTTGAGGTCCACCAACTGCCAGTACTGGCCGCCGCAGTAGAGATCAGGCGCCAGGTTGCGCTTCACGGCCCATTCGAAATCGTGCGCGGTGACCGGGACGCCGTCGGTCCAGGTGACATCGGGCCGCAGGTTGAACTGCCAGACCGCGCCATCGGCATTGGGCTGCCACGACGCGGCGATGTCAGGCACGGGCCGCAGCTTCTCATCCAGTGCGACAAGGGCGCTGAACATCAGGCTATTGATGAAGTAGCTGTGGTAGGCGCCAGAGCAGCCTGGATCGGCCGCGGCGCCCACGTCTCCGCGGTTCAGTGGCATGTTGATGCGGAGGACGCGCGGTCGGGACGTTGGGGCGGGCGCCAACCGGGGTAGCGGCGCGCAGCCGGCCAGCAGCGCGGTCAGCGCGCCAGCGGCTGAGGCGTGCAGGAACGCGCGTCGGGTGAGGGGGGTGGCTGGATGCATGGGGTGTGTTCCTTCTCTACATCCCCGCTATCCTGGGTGCTGGCGCGGGGAGAACGCAGTTCGGCCAGGCGCTGGAGCGCAACCTGTTCCGCAGGCACGTTGCCGTGGTGTCTCAATACGCGCACGGCGTCCTCGAGCAGGCTGATCGCCTCCTCCCGTCGGCCTACGGCTGCCAGTGCCAGCGCCTGGGCTGATTGGATGGTGGCGCGGCCGACCTTATCGCCATACCCGGTGACCAACGCCAACGCGGTCTCATAGTGCGCCAGCGCCGCCTGCCAGTGTTGGCGATGGCGCGCGACATGGCCCAGGAAGAGCCGTGCCTTGGCGAGGAAGGGGGTCAGGTCGGCGGATGCGGTGATTTCGACAGCACGCAGCAAGCGGCGTTCGGCCTCGGCCAGGTCGCCCAGGTCTATCAACGCGCGCGCTGCATCAATCAGCCCATCCGCCTCAAATCGCGGCTGGTTGTGTGCTGCTCCCAGGGTCGTGACCTCTTCGGCGTACACCAACGCCCGGTCGGCCGCGCCCGCGCTGAGGTACGCTTCGGCCAGACCGAGGGCAGCGCCAGCCTGGCGGAGCGGCTGCCCGCTGGAAGTCGCCTCGTGATAGAGCTGCGTGGCGAGTGTGGTGCTCTCCTCGATCCGCCCAGTCCTGTAACAAATCGAGCTGATGGCGCCGCGGAGCATCACCTGATATTCCTGGTTCGCCGCCACGTCCGCTTTGGCCAATAGCTGGCGCAGCAAAGCCTCCCACTCGCACCACTGGCCCTGGTACATCAGGGTGTCTTGCATCGCCGCGACCAGCTCGACCGCGATATCCACCGAATCCACGCAGGTTACGTGCCATGCCAGGGCGCGCAAGGCATGACCGTGGGCTTGGGCCAGCGCCTGGGGCGCCGCAGCGTGCTCCCGCCTATAATAGGCTGCCCAGTAAGCCGTGGCGCGCTCAACGCCAGCTAGGAACTCGGCACGCACCTCGGGGGTGGTCATGGCGCCTCGCCGTGGTCAGGTCCGGCTGCCAACGGTGCCAGGCCGATGAGGTCGGATAGGAGGAAGTACTCGGTGAGGCGGTGAATGCTGTAGATGAGGCGACCCTGGGACCATCCCGCATGGAGCAGCGACGCGGCCACCAGCTCCTCCAGCGCGTTGCGGAAATAGCCGTTGAGCGCCACTCCGCTCACGTGTGCGAGGTCTTCCCACGTCGCGTTGCGCGGGTCCAGCAGTGGCATATGCAGCAGCAGGTGGCGCGCCGGGTCGGACAGGCGCTCCCAGGCATAGCGGAAAAGAAAGTGGAAGAAGTCATGGGTATCGGGCCGGGCCGCGGCCAGATCGTCCAGCACCTGCGCCAGCGGCAGCGCGTGGGCCTGGCCAGCCACAAGCTTAATGGCGAGGGGGTTGCCGCCGGTGACCGCCACGATGCGCAGCAGGTCGGCTTCGGTCGCATCGCACAGGGCGGGAACGTTGCGCTCCTGGCCGTGATGGCGGACGAAGGCCAGCGCGTCGGCCGGCGGCAGCTCATACAGCGGCAGGGAGGTGACCTGATCGTGCGTACCGACGCGTTGGCGGGTGGTCAGCAGGACCTTTGCAGGCCGTGTCAAGGCGGTTAGCATCGCGGTCACGGCCCAGATATCGGCTGCGGTCTCCAGGTTGTCCACCACGATCAGCGTTGGACGGTCTGCCAGAACGCCGCGCAGCCATTGCACCTGCTCGTGCTCCGGTAGGCCCAGATTCGCGTCCAGGCCCAGGCCCCGGGCCAGCTCATCCAGCAGCGCGGCGTGGGTCAGCGCAGGCTGCTCCAGGTCGCGCAGATACCCCCCGACGAAGGCATGCTGCTGCGCCGTGATCCAGGCTACCGCCTCGAAGCGGCCCTGGCAGACCAGGTCCTCGGCTGCCCGGCGAGCCAGCGCCGTCTTGCCGACCCCGCCCATCCCCTCCAGAGCGACCAGCCAATGGCGGTTCGGGTCCGTCAGAAAGCCGTGCAGCCGGGCCAGCGCAGCATCTACCCCGAAAAGCTGGGTGAACGTGGGTGGCGGCAGGCTGTTCAACACGAGACGCTGCGTCTGGCCAGCCGCTGTGCGCTGGCAAGCTTCATGCTCGGCCTGCAGGATGATGCGGGCCAGGCTGTGAACGGCTTGACGCTGTCTGGTGAAGATGGAGCTCTCGGAGTAGTCCAGCGCGTGGCCGATCGCGGCCGCCGTCTGGCCGTGGATGAAGCGGTGGGTCAGCACATCAGCGCCCAGGCTGTCGGATTGCGCCAGTCGTTCCAGCCCCCGATCCAACACGCTGCGGACCGCGGTGGCCGCGCCCTGTGCGGGCTGGCAGTGCATCTGCGCGCGCACGAGGTGCAGCTCGCCGAACGCAGGGATGGTTGCAAGTTCGCTGTCGGTGCGATAGCTGCGGAGCGCAGCCAGAAGGGCGGCGGCAAAGGCCTCGGTGACGGCGGTATCTTCAGGAGGCACAGTCTGTCTCCCTGTCCCGGCTGCGCGTCCGATAGAAAGATTGCAGGTTTTTTGTAGATCGAGAGGACAGCAGCCGGGTTACAATCGGGCGTATGAGTCGGTCTGTTGCGGTTTACGGGTGGCATTATAGCGGGTTGGGGCGGGGGTGTCAAAGAAGGTTTGGCGCGCAGGGAGATGCGCGTGCAAAGCGGCCTGTCTCGGGCGCTCTTGACCGGCAGCGCTTTTTCGCAAGATCTTATCTCCGGATCCGTCTATCTCTTTCAGCAGGAGGATTCATCATGAGGGCTCAGCTTGTGTTTCTGCTCGTTGGAGTGATGTTGCTAACGTTTTCCGCAATCAGTGCCCCTTCTTCATCTGCCGTGGCGCTGACTGTGCGGCAGATGGATACCGGCCGAGGCTTGGATGTAGTAGAAAAGGAGGTAGAAGCATATGCAAGCGGGCTAATCTGGGAGATATTGTCAGTTGATGATACTGCGGATGTCGGGATTGGTAGTTCCCTGGCTCTGAGTCGCGATGGATTCGCCCACGTGAGCTATTATGATAAGACAAACAAACGCCTCAAGTACGCCTGGCAAGACGCATCAGGCTGGCACAGGGAGTTTGTTACATCGGATCCCATTGAGATAGGTCAAACTACCTCGTTGGTTTTGGATTCCGATGGAAGGCCACATATGAGCTACCACGATAAGACCAATGAGGCTGTCAAGTATGCCCACAAGGGCTCTTCAGGGTGGCATATTGAGACGGTGTCTACAGGAACAGGGGCGGATGGCGGGTATGTTGCGTTGGCCCTGGATGTCAGCGCGCGACCTCACATAAGCTACTACAGATCTACCAGTTACACCGCGGGTGAGCTGAAGTATGCCGCAAAAGGCGTTTCGGGCTGGCAGATTGAGACCGTTGATGATTCGGGGAAGTGCGGCATGTACAGCTCTTTGGTATTGGATGCAAGTGGGTATCCCCAGATTAGTTACCGTGATGCCTCTGCGGGGAAGGCCGACCTTAAGTTCGCCCGTAAGGATGCGTCAGGCTGGCATCTGGAAACGCCATATACTTTGGGCAATGTCGGGTACAACACCTCACTGGCGCTCGATACCGCCGGCAATCCACACATCAGCCATTATATGCAGGCGCCCGAATCAATTCTAGAGTACACCTACCGGGATGCCTCTGGCTGGCACACGAAGGATGTGGCCTGGGGTGGCTCGCTTGGCGGGAGCAGTCCTTCCCTGGCAGTGAGTAGCTCGGGTCGGCCATACATTGCTTTTTATTGGTGGCCGTATGGGCAAGGCCCTCGGGCGATTTATTATGCGCAGAAGAACGCTGCTGGATGGCAATTGGATCCGATCGTTGATCCGGGTGGGCGCGTGGATGTGTCACTCGCGCTCTTCGATGGTAAGCATCCCGTCGTCAGCTATTACAACCAGAGCCGTCAAACACTTGAGATTGCCAGGGGGACTGCGCTCAGCGCGCTTTACTTGCCGTTGGTCGTGAAATGAGCCTGGCAGAAAATTACGGAGAGAGGTAATGCCTTACTTGGAAATGGAAAGACGCAAGAGCATTGTGAGACATCAGGAGGCTAGCGTCAGGTTCGGTGTCATCCTGATCGTTGCTCTTGTATGCACACTGATTTTGCCGTCGTCCCAGGCAGTCGGGATTGCGCCCGCGGCGGCAGGCTCCAAACGAGCTGTCTTCTTGGCCGGACAGAATTCCTTAAGCGAAATTCTGCCGCCGGACCGGGCGCAACATCTGGGCGCTGATACTAGTGACCGGCCTGCGGTACCCGACGGGAGCCCCATTCAAAATGGAACCGCTCCGCGCACTGGCCTGGCTAGCGAGCTAGCTACGCCCGGTGATGAGCATTGGCTGGTGGGGTTTTATCAACCAGGTTTGGATGGAACCGTCAGCGCCCTTGCGTTTGGGCCGGATGGTTCGCTCTATGTCGGAGGGACGTTTTACAAGGTCGGTAACGCCCCGGCCTGGCATGTCGCCCGCTGGGACGGTGTTCAGTGGCATACGGTGGGTGGGGGGATGAGCGGTCCAGTTTACGCCTTGACATTTGGACCGGATGGTTCGCTCTACGCAGGGGGGAACTTTAGCAGCGCCGGAGATATCGAAGCGAACTCCGTTGCCCGTTGGGATGGCGTTCAGTGGCATCCACTCAGCAGCGGAATGATCAGCAGCGGGATGAGCGGAGTGGTTTACGCGCTGGCGTTTGGGCCGGATGGCTCGCTCTATGCTGGCGGCGGGTTCAGTACAGCCGGTGAAGTTGTGGCTAATCACATCGCCCGCTGGGATGGTTCCCAGTGGTATCCCCTGGATAGCGGGATAGAAAGACCAGACTACCCAGTGGTCAGGGCCCTGGCATTTGACCCGGCCGGTTCGCTCTATGTCGGCGGCGAATTCTCCAGAGCCGGCGGGGTTGAGGCCGTCTGTATCGCCCGCTGGGACGGTGCGCAGTGGCATGCGCTGGGCAGCGGGATGGACTATCAGGTCAAAGCCCTGGCATTTGGCTCCGACGGCTTGCTTTACGCCGGGGGCGATTTCACTACAGCAGGAGATGTGGCAGCGGACTATATCGCCCGCTGGGACGGCGTGCAGTGGCGTCCGATGGGCGATGGGATGAACCACTGGGTCAACGTTTTAGCGCCTGGCCCCGATGGCTCGCTCTATGCCGGGGGGTACTTCACCGCTGCGGGTGGGGTGGCGGCCAACCGCATCGTGCGTTGGGATGGTTCCCAGTGGCATCCCCTGGGCAGTGGGATGAGTCAGTCTAGCGGGTGGGTTGCGGCCCTGGCATTCAGCCCTGACGGTTCTCTTACTGCCGGGGGTTGGTTCCCTACAGCCGGCGGGGTTGAGGCTAACTGCATCGCCCGTTGGGATGGCACGCAGTGGTATGCTCTGGGCGATGGCATGAACAACTGGGTGAAAGCCCTGGTGTCTGGCTCCGATGGTTCGCTCTTTGCTGGTGGTCGGTTTACTACAGCCGGTGGGGTTGCAGCCAATCACATCGCCCGTTGGGATGGTTCGCAGTGGCATCCCTTGGACGATGGGATGAACGGCTACGTTGAAGCCCTGGTATTTGGTCCCGATGGCTCGCTCTATGCTGGCGGCCAGTTCAGCACAGCCGGTGGAGTTGCAGTTAATCACATCGCCCGCTGGAATGGTTCCCAGTGGCATCCTCTGGGCAGCGGAATAGACGGACAAGACTACCCAACGGTCAGGGCCCTGGCGTTTGGGCCGGACGGCTCGCTCTACGCTGGAGGGGACTTCACTACAGCAGGCGCGATCGCAACCAACTACATCGCCCGCTGGGATGGTGTCGAATGGCATCCTCTGGGCAGTGGGACGGACCGCGAGGTCTCTGCTTTGGAAGTTGGTCCGGATGGGTCTCTTTACGCCGGGGGCGCCTTCATTACTGCTGGCGACAAGGTATCCTTTAATATAGCCCAGTGGACCGGTGGAATGATCGGCCCACCAGTGACGATCAGTGCCCAGGGAGATGCCGTTGAATTGACCTGGGCGCACACCAGCGCATACACCAGCTACGAAATCTGGCGCCACACCAGCCCTTACTTCGAGTTGGTTGCGCCGCCTGCCACCCTGGTCGCCAGCGGCCTGCCGCCGGATGGCTGCACCATGTCCGATGACGCCATCACCTGTACGCTGGCCGGCGGCGTCGGTGATCCTGACATCAACTACTTCTACGTGGTCCGTGGCGTCCGGTCGGATGGCTCCGGGGTAAACTCGAACCAGACTGGCGAACTCGACTTCGGGCTGGTGTCTGGATGGCAGCCAAGTCCAGGGTTTCACGATAACATGTGTACCTATGAACAGGATCGTTGGAACAAGGCCGATGGCTGGGGAAACGGAGATATCTTCAATTGTGGCTGGCGCGCCGATCACATCACGCACAACAGCACCGACTGTGAGGTGGAAATCAGGCTTGATGATCAGCAGTGTCCTGGAGGATGCTCTGGGTATCCCTACGCCAGCGGCGAATACAGGACGGATGGCTTCTACGGCTATGGTTGCTATGAGGCGCGCTTACAGGCTGCGCCTAACAGCGGCGTAGTGACCTCATTCTTCACCTACGGCAAGAGCCCGTATGACGTGCCGCCCGGATACACGGCAGTCCACAATGAGATAGATATTGAGATCCTGGGCAAGGACACCACCAAGGTGCAAACCAACTTCTATGCTAACGGCGATGTGGGCCATGAGGCATTGCATGACTTGGGCTTTGACGCCGCGGAGGGCTTCCACATCTACGGCTTCAAGTGGACTTCACAAGGGATCTGGTGGTATGCAGATGGGAGTGAACTGCGCCATGTGGCCAACTCGCCGGGTGATCCCACGCCCAACGAGAACGACACGCCCCATCGGATCATGATGAACATGTGGCCCGTCACTGACGAAGGAGCGGCCTGGGCCGGTCCGTTTTCGTATCCCGGCCAACCCATCCACGGCTATTATGATTGGGTGAGATTCACGCCTGGCGAGGACTGTGCGGTCGGAGAGACTGTCTTACTTGCGGGCGAGAAGTCCCGTTGAATGCCGAAATCATGGAGCGCTGCGCATTAGCGCTGCTGCATTGAGATGGCGACCTGTCGCCAGGAGATTTCGATGCCAACCCATCGCCTTACTGCGCTAGTCAGCTGCCTTCTCTTCATCATGCTGGACCTCACCGTTCCCTGGGTGGGCGCCATGCCCGCAACGCAACAGGATCAGCCAGCCAAAACACCCGATGTGGGTTCGGCTCAGCCGGTGTTTGCGGGTCGTATGAACGAATTCTTGTCTTCCACGGCGGAGCTGAAGGGCGTTCAGGAATCGGCGCCGGCCGGCATGCCCCAGGATTTCGAGGGCGCTTGGCCGGCCGTTGGTTGGCAGCTTTCGGACGAAAGCGGCGCGGACGGCGGCGAGTTCCTCTGGGGTAAACGCGACTGTCACCCGCACACTGGCAGTTATGCCGGCTGGTCGGTCGGTGGCGGCGCGCAGGGCAGCCTCTTGAGCTGCTCAGCCAACTATCCTGACAATGCCAACACGTGGGCGATCTACGGCCCCTTCGATTTGCGCAGCGCTACGAGCGCCGTCCTGACCTTTCATGTTTATGGCCGCACGGCTGGCGCGGAAGGCTGTCCCTGGGACTACCTCTTCGTTGGGAGTTCCGTGAACGGCGCGGAGTTCGCCGGCGGACGCTACTGCGGTGACTGGACCAGTGGCGCGGATGGGGCCGGTTATCACCGGGGGACGTTGAACCTGGCTGGGCGACTGGGTGAGGCCCAGGTCTGGATCGGGTTTCGGTTCTACAGCAACGGCAGCGTCACCGATCTGGGCTTCACGATTGATGATGTGGCGCTCGACGTAAATGGCGGTTCGATGGTCACGCCAACCCGGACGGCCACACCGACCGCAAGTCCGTCTGTCAGCCCAGTATTCTCACCAAGCCCAACCCGTACGCCTACCCCAACTGGCAGCCCGTTGGCGCTCAAGCGTATCAAACTGCCCCTCATCATCATGCAGCCGACACCGACCCCCACTCGAACGTCAACGCCGACGAAGACACCGACGAAGACACCGACATTGATTCCGACTTCAGTTCTGCCACCAGATAAAGCTGAGTCGCACTGGCCGGATCTCGCTCCAGCCACACAGGAGGGAGTGATCATTACCTGGTATGACAATCGCTACGGCGCGCCTTATTACGACGATGTCTTTGCACAGCGCTTTAGCGCTCTCGGAACTAGGCTATGGACAGGTGATGTTTGGGTCAGCGCAGATGATAATAGCGGAAATGAGAGATATCCCTCAATCGTTACTAATGGAGTAGGCGAAAGCCGGGTTGTCTGGGTTGACGGAACCTATGAAGGTCAGGTATTTGCTCAGAGTTTGCAGCATGATGGAAGCAGATCGTGGTCCACGGACTTGGCAATCCATGACTGGCCTAATAATGGAAAGACACCCAGGATTGGCGTGGACGAAGCCAATGGCTGGTACGTGACCTGGAAGGTTCGTTGGGATAGTTGCAACAACTCATCATCATGCAGCGAGATTAGAGTCAGTAAGATGGGAACTGGGGGATGGACTCGCAGAATCACAGGCCTCGTATTTGCACACGTCTACTGGCCTGACATTTCAGTGGCAGCGAATGGTGACAGTTTCGTTGTATGGCAACGCGGGTCGACAGCAGGGGATAGCAACATTTTCGCCTTCTCCCTTGACAGCAAGGGCGCGTCACGTTGGTTAAGCCCCGTGCAGGTTAATGGTGATAGCGGCACGGCAGCTCAAGGCAACGCTCGTGTGACTGTGACTCCATCAGGAGATGTATTCGTAATCTGGGCCGACCAACGAAGCGGAAACTGGGATATCTACGCCCAAAGATTGGACCCGAACACCGGTCAGCGGTTGTGGCCAGCCGACAAACGCATCGACAGCGGGATCCCTGATACAAATCAGCTATATCCCGAGATCACCAGCGCTGCCCAGTTCATATATGCGGTGTGGGCAGACGAGCAAGCGAATGATATCTATGGCCAGAAGCTGGATCGCGATGGAGCAAAGCTGTGGGGTGACTCTGTCAGGATCAATGCAACTAGCCAATGGGCAACTTTGGATTATGCCGCGCGCGGCCCAGCCTTGGTCGCTGACATAGAGGGCAATCTCTACATTGCGTGGCAGGGGCCTCGTAACAACCAGTACGATATTTTTCTGCAGAGCTACACTCCATCAGGAACGCGACGTTGGGTGAGCGATGTGGTGGTTGAAGGATGAGATCTCAGTTGGGCATCAAGGGGGTGTGCATTCCTGAGCCAGCCTGCCGCTCTCTTATGCCCGGCGACTCGTCGATGCGATACCGACCGGGTTGATCATCCTGGCCTGACGCGCCGCTGATGTGCGCGTGCGCATATGGTACTGGGGTCGGCCCAGTTTTCTCGGATTCAATATCAGTTGACGCTTCGGCTGGCCTGGCGCCGGTCCTGGGGATCACTCTGGGTGGGATGGTGGCATGTGGGGCGATACTGATCCTGAGACGGCTGATACAACAGCCGACGCACCATGTATAAGGGATCGCGGCTGTCCCTTGGCGGCTGCTCACTTGCTGGTGGGATGAGCAGCCGCCAGGCGGCAACCCGTCATGCGGGCGTTAATCTCCAACCGGGCTCCCTGCTGCCAGTCCCTTGCTGCGTTCGATAGACTGCAGGGCCAGGTAGCGCTCGCCGTACTTCTCCACCTTGTCCAATTCATTGTCGAATTGGTCGTAGTGCGCCTCCTCTTCGGCCACCAACTGCTCGAAGACCTTCTTCGGGACGGAGTCTGCGTTGGCCGAGCACTCATTGGCCCACAGATTGGAGTCGCGCGCGCTGCCCTCTTCCATCTTGCGCGCCATCTCGAGCATCGCGGCTACATCCTGCACCGGCGCGACATCGCCAGCAGCCTTCATGACCGCATCTCCCTTCAGGAAGAGGATGCGCTCGGCCAGCAACTCAACATGGCCCATCTCCTGGATGGCGGTCCGTTTGAACAGGCCGGACAGCAGGTCGTACCCCCTGGTCATCCAGGTGAAAGTGGAAGTACATGTACTGATGTACTGCCGCGAGCTCATCGCCCACCGCCCGGTTCAATAACTCAATGCTCTTCTCATTCATGGTCTCCCTCCTCTGGTGTGTGAGCTTGGGTGTATTGTGTTAGCTTCATATCATGCCTGGGTAAGGGGCGCAAGTCGCTCCAGAAGTGCCGGCCGCCGACGAGGGTTGCGCCGCGCCCGGAATTCGACTAGAATGAGGCCCGATATGCCAGATGAGTTGCAGGCGATCGGACTCCCGAGTAGCTGACAGTTGCAGGCCTTTGACTACTTGCGCGCGGAGAGTTTTTTGGCTGAGTTCGAGGAGTAGTCCCATGCAGTTTGCTATCCGGCATCTCCTTATCTCTCTTTTGCTTGCCAGCATTAGTTTTCTGCCAATACGAGCCACGCCCCGCGCGTCAAGAGCCGCGGACCCCGGCCCGCCCAGCATAGCGCAGGGTACGTGCCAGGAACTGATCCGAGATGGCGGGTTCGAGGGGGGTGGCGCGGGCTGGGAACAGCACGGGCTGTTCGAGATGGTGGATCCCACGTGGCCGCACAGCGGCAAGCTGGGCGTCTGGCTCGGCGCGCTCAACGATGTCAGCGAGTGGATCAGCCAGGATGTCAGCCTGCCTCCTGGCACGAGCAGCATCACGATGCAGTTCTGGTGGTCGCTCATGACCGAGGAACACCCGGGCGCGCCGTTTGACTATCTGCGGGCGCAGCTTTACCAGCCGGACGGCACGACGATCATCACTACGACGACCATCAACGATAAGAGTTCCTACGACTGGTACTGGAACCTGGCGACTGCGGACCTGAGCGCGTACGCCGGCCAGGAGGCGGAGCTGCGTTTCTGGGTCACGACCGATGCAACGAATCCGACGAACTTCTTCATCGACGATGTCAGCATCATTGCCTGCACGGACGGTGCAACGCCGACGGCGACGGTGACACCCACCGCGGCGCCCACGCGGACCGCAACCCTCACATCCACGGCTACGCCCACCGCGTCCGCAACCTCGACCGTGACCTATACGCCGACCATCACCTACACGCCCGACCCCCATGCCAGCCCGACGCCCACTGCGTCCGCAACTGCGACATCCCGCCCGCGTCTCTACCTGCCGCTCGTGCTGCGATAAGCGGGTGTCGGTGGGCGCGACCGCCAGAGAGATCGAAATGCGAGCAGATAAACGCACCGATCCGAAGTTTGATGAGGGAGGATACTATGTCTTCGCTGATGGTAATTACGTTTGACCGGCAGGACGATGCTGCGGAAGTCTGGGCGGCGATGAGCGACCTCGAGCGACGCGGCCTGGTCGACATCATGGATGCCGCGCTGATCGTGAAGGATGCGGAGGGTAACGTGACTACGCGCGGCCGGCCGAGCGATGCCACGTGGAAGGGCGCGGCCATCGGCGGCGTGCTGGGCGGGCTGCTCATGTTCCTGTTCCCGCCGGCAGGCATCGCCCTTGGCGCGGCCGGCGGCGCGATCGTCGGCAAGTCGCTGGAGCAGAATATCGACCGCACATTCGTCGAAGAGGTCAAGGCCGCGATGCAGCCGGATTCCTCCGCGTTATTTGTGCTGGGCAAAGGCGACGAAACCGCAGTCGTCGCCGCGCTCCGCCCCTACCGGGGCCAGCTCTATCACACCAACGTCAGCCCGGATATCGAGGAGTCGCTGCGCAGCGCGCTGGAGTGACGGGGTGACGGGGTGACAAGGTGATGTTGGAGTCGAGGCTTCAGCCGGTTTGGTTATGAGCGAGATGTCCTCTGGACTAAAGTGGAGTCTGCCTCCGGCATGGCGGAAAGAAGGTTCGGCCCCCAACCCGGCGTCACCTCTTCACCCTGTCACCTTGTCACCCTGTCAGGAACCTGTCCAGCGTCGCGGCTGCGTGCGCGCGGATGCCGGCCATGCACTCCGGCTCGCCCGCGAGCAACTCGCTGGCAGGCACGGCCTCACCGAAGACGATGCGCGGGGCCAGCTTCAGGCGGCCGGGCCGCACGAGCTGGTAGATGACCTGCAGGAACTCGGCCAGCTTGCGGCGGTCGTGCGGCCGGCGCCGGTAGCGGACAAGGGGATGGCGCGCCCACTGCGGAGCGACCACCCCGCCCACGATCGCGGGAACGAGCCGCGTCTCCGGGGCCTTCCGCAGCAGCAGCTCGAGGCTGGGCGACCAGTTTGCCAGCGCGGCCCGCGCCTCTTCCATCGCTTCAGGGTAGGCGAGCGGGTCGGGATCCAGGAAGCCGCTGGCGAACGTGACGAGGCAGCCGCCCGCTTGCAGATGGCGGATGCCTGCGCGGACGGCCGCAAGCCGCTTGTATGGATCCCGGTCCGTTTGAATCAGGTGCGCGGCCACGTGGGGCAGATAGTGGAACACTTTCACTTCGCTGCTGAGGACTTTGATGTCCGGCCGCGGCAGGCTCGCCACCAGCGCAAAGCTGTCATACGCGCCGGGGTGGCTGGCGGCGATGAGCACCGGTCCCGCCGGCGGAATATGGCCCTGATCTATGGCGTCCACCCGTGCGACGAAGTGCGACAGCAGCCATTGGCAGCCGGCCGCAGCCCCCTCTTTACCTACGCGGCGGTCGAACGCCACCGCGAGAGTCGCCAGCCGGCGTACGGGCCGCGCGACGATGCCGCCGGAGTATCGGCGGAGTGCGCCGTCGCGCGCCGCGCCGAGTGCGACAAAAATCTCGTCGGTTACGGCGGCTGCCAGCGCCTCGACTGCCTGGTGCTCATGTGCTGTCCCATCCATTTGCTTTCGCCTGCTCCCACTCGCGACGCTCCATCGGACGTCCCGCGATGATATCACCGCCGCACATCTGAGCCAAGTGCGCGGCCCGTTCAGACTCCTGCTAACCATTCTACGACCGGGCCAGGCTTAAGGCACAACCCGTGAGTTGTTCCGGCTTCAATTTGATTTTTCAACCGTTATGTGTACAATATGAGTAGGTTGGCTGTGACAGCCGCGGCAGAAGGCCGCGGTTTTTTTGTCCAAACTGCACGAGCCGGCCAGATAGGCAGCAAGCATGAACAGACGCACGGACCTCCGCAATATCGCCATCATCGCGCACGTCGACCACGGCAAGACCACACTGGTCGATGCTATGCTCCGCCAGTCGAAGGTGTTCCGCGACAACCAGCAAGTGCCGGAGCGCGTGATGGATTCCAACGACCTGGAGCGTGAGCGCGGCATCACGATCCTGGCGAAGAACACCGCCGTCCGTTATGGCGGGGTCAAGATCAACATCGTGGATACGCCCGGCCATGCGGATTTTGGCGGCGAGGTCGAGCGCGTGCTGAACATGGTGGACGGCGTGCTGCTCCTGGTCGATGCAGTTGAAGGCCCCATGCCGCAGACGCGTTTTGTGCTGCGGAAGGCGCTGGAACTGGGCCACAAGGCCATCGTGGTCGTCAACAAGGTGGACCGGCCCAATGCGCGGCCCGGCTGGGTGGTCAATGCCACCTTCGATCTCTTCATCGAGCTGGGCGCGACCGACGAGCAGGCCGACTTTCCGGTCATCTACGCGGTCGCGACCGATGGCCGCGCGGGCCTCGTGCCCGACCCGCTGGAGAACCATCTTCAGCCGCTCTTCGAGGCCATTCTGAACACCCTGCCCGGCCCGCAGGCCGAGGCCGACCAGCCGAGCCAGATGCTCGTGACCAACCTGAGCTATGACGACTACAAGGGCAAGATTGTCCTGGGCCGGCTCTCTGCGGGCACGCTCCGCCGCGGGCAGCTCCTCGCGCGCTTTGACCGCGAGGGCGAGCTGCACCAGGAGAAGGTCAACCAGGTTTTCGTTCATGAGGGCCTGAACCGCATCGAGGTCGATGAAGTCATGGCAGGCGAGATTGTTGCGTTGACGGGCATCCCCGACGTCAACATCGGTGAGACGCTGACCGACCCGAACGACCCGCGGCCGCTGCCGCCCATCGTGGTCGAGCCGCCCACCGTGCGCATGACCTTCGGCGTCAACACCTCGCCCTTCTCCGGTCGCGAGGCCCAGTGGTCCACCAGCCGTAAGCTCAAGGAGCGGCTGGATCGGGAACTGGAGCGGAATGTCGCGCTGCGCGTGGAGCCGACCAACGCGGCGGATACCTACCTGGTCAGCGGCCGGGGCGAGCTGCACCTGACCATCCTCATCGAGACGATGCGCCGCGAAGGCTACGAGTTCCAGGTCAGCGCGCCGGAGGTCATCCTGCGCGAGGACCCCGACACCGGCGAGACGCTGGAGCCGATGGAAGAGGTGCACATCGAAGTCCCGTCCGACTACACGGGCGTGGTGGCGGAGATGCTCGGCCAGCGCAAGGCGCAGATGCTCGACATGCACCAGGCAGACAACGGCACGGTCTACTACACCTACCTCGCGCCGACGCGCGGCATGTTGGGCTTCCGGCAGGCGTTCCTGACCGCGACGCGCGGGACCGGCATCGTCCATTCGCTCTTCCACGGCTATGAGCCACACGTCGGTCCCATCCGCCAGCGCAATTACGGCTCGCTGGTGGCCTGGGAGAACGGCGTCGCCACGGCCTACGCGATGTTCAATGCGCAAGAGCGGGGCAAGCTGTTCATCACGCCGGGCACCGAGATCTACGAGGGGATGATCGTGGGCCGCGCGGCGCGCGACGAGGACCTGACGCTCAGCGTGACTAAGAAGAAGCACCTGACCAATCACCGTTCTTCGACGGGCGATGAGCTGGTCCACCTGGATGCGCCGATCGTCATGTCGCTGGACGACGCGATCGAGTATATCAGCCAGGACGAGCTGGTCGAGGTCACCCCCAAGAACATCCGGCTGCGCAAGCGGATCCTCGACACGGAGGACCGGAAGAAGGCGCTGAAGGATCGCAACATTGCGCTGGCGGCTGCGGCGAACGGGACGAACGGCACCAACGGCAAGGCCGGTTGAGCAGTTAGGCGTTTCTACGATCCGCAAGAGGGGCGACGAAAGTCGCCCCCCTTTATTTACCCCCACCTTAAGGCCGTCTTAGATTGGAACCCGCCTCACGTTCCTGTACTGCTCTCTCTGCCACAATGCCGCCCGTGCACAGTAATGACTGTAGCGACACGACTTTGTATCGAGAGTGGAGGACATATGCGTTTGTTTGGTGTTTTGGCAATTACAGCAGTGCTTTTTGGTGTCCTGGCCGGCGCCGCGGCCGCGCAGCCGGCTGCCGAAGTTGAGCTGGCTCCCATCGCGGCCGCGCCCGCCAAGGCGCTGATTGCCCCGCCGGCCCAGGAAACGACCGGCACGGTCGATGTGGATGTGGATGTGCAGGCTGCACCGCCGGCCCAGGAAGGCACGGGCGATGCCGCTCCGGCGCCCACGACGACTACGACGAACAACAACTTCTTCGTCAACATCCCGTGGTGGGGCTGGCTGGTCGCCGTCCTGCTGGTCGTGCTGGTGATCGTGGCGATCTCCGGCGCAGGCCGCGGCGGCGGGAACACGACGGTTATCAAGGACTGAGTAACCGTCCGAAACCTGTGGGGCCGGTGCTGTGTGACACGCACACTGCACCGGCCCCTTCGCGTCCTCCGTGATCGGGACCGCGCCCCTTGGTGGCGATTTGAAGGCGGAGTCCGCATTCTCAAATGCGGACGGGCGGGACGCCTTCACGAGGCCCGTTCCGCGTCTGAGGACGCTCCACTCCACAGCTTTTCAGATACCCTGTTAGTAGAACATGCACTCGCGGTACACATCCAGCGCGTAGCGGTATGTGTCGTAATGTACTGTCGGCGGGATCGAATGGTCCGACGCGAACACGAGGCGGGCTCCCCGATCCTTCATCCCGTTGATGTAGTGCCGCACCTCTCGTTCGACCAGGTCGCGATCGTTCGTCTCCCAGATGCGGATGTCGAACCCGCCGACGAACGCCAGCTTATCCCCGTACTTCTCCGCAAACACGAACGGCTCGTTGTCCAGCGCCTTGCGCTCCATCGGGTTGAGCGCATCGAAGCCCGCCTCCACGATCAGCGGCAGCGCCTTCGCCGTGCTGCCGCAGGAGTGCAGGACGACCGGCAGATCGTAGCCGTGGAAGAAGTCCACCATCTCCTTGAAGTAGGGGAAGATGAGCTCGCCCAGCAGCTTCGGGGACGCAAACAGCCCGTTCTTGTAGCCCAGGTCCTCATACATCCAGATGCCGTCGGGCAGGCCGACATGCTCGAACAGGTAGCGGTAGTACTGCTGGTGGAAGTCGGTGTAGACCCGGTTGAAATCGTGGACCCAGCCCGGGTCGGTGATGAGGCTCGAGTACATGGTCACGTCGCCCATGCTCTGCCGCATCCCTTCCCAGATGAACAGGTGGCCGTAATGCGCCCACGCGCCGGCTTCGTGCGCCTCAGCGACGTTGCGCCGCGTCTTGTTCAGGTCGCTGAATCGCTCGACATCGAAGGTGAGCAGGTGGGGCCTGTAGTCGCGCTCCCAGATTTCCCGCGACGTCATCAGGAAGTCGATGTGCTCGGGCGTGCCCATGTGGTGCTTCCAGTACTTGAGCGCTGCGCCCGACCCATTGCGCTTGACCGTCCACTCGTCGGTTTCCTCGAGCAGCTCTTCGTAGTCGCGCAGCGGGTGGACATCGAACCAGCCGCCGGCGCCGACCATGTCGTAGCCGAAGTGTTGCCACGCCGGAACCGGCTCGACATAATCGCCGGGCTCGGTGACCTCCTCCCACTGGCCGTCCTCAGGCCGCCAGCGTGAGTCGCCGGCCTCCTTGTGCTCGATGCGAGTGGGATAGCCCTGCTTGACCCATTGGAAAATCGCGTCGGTCCAGGGGCCGTCCATCAGCGCCACGCGCTCCGCGCGCCTGCCGCGCAGCAGATCATCTACAACTTTGCGTCCCGGTTCCATGCTGTTGCCTCCATGTGTGACGGGTGACATCGGCATGTTACACCGCTCGCAGGCCCGTGCGCAAGTTGGTAGCTGTTCACGGTTACAAACCCGGTTTCTGTGCGAAGCGCAGCTTTGCCGAGAAACCGGGTTTGTGGCCCCGCTGGCAGGTACGAGGCCTTATGTTACGAGGTGGCGCTGGACACTTACGCAAGTTGGTGCCTTTGACACCGTGCCATGTGCGTGATACGCTGGCGCGCGTACAGGCGTTGGACTTCCGAAGGAGGCTCCCGTGAAACTGACCCGTCACCCTGCCAGCCCGCTGATGCTCCCCGACCCCACCTCGCCCTGGGAGTGCTACAACGTCTTCAACCCGGCCGTCATCCACCACAATGGCCTGTTCCACATGCACTATCGCGCGCAGGGTATGGACTGGGTCAGCCGCATCGGCTATGCCGTCAGCGCGGACGGCCTGCACTGGAACCGGCTGCGCGAGCCGGTGCTCGGCCCGCTCGACGGCTCGGACTCACGCGGGGTCGAGGACCCGCGCGTGACCGAGATCGACGGCGTCTTCTACATGACCTACACGGCCTATGGCCGCGAGTGGCGCGGGACGGGCGAGCCGACCCATGCCGGCGGCGGCGTCCTGCCGATGATCGCGCGGAGCACGAACCTCATCACCTGGGAACGCATCGGCCCCATCCGCGTGGGCGAGGACAACAAGGACCACCTGCTGTTCCCGCGCAAGATCGGCGGGCGGTTCATTGCCTTCCACCGCCGCCGCCCGCACGTCTGGCTGGCGCAGTCCGAGGACCTGGTATCGTGGCCCGAGGCGTGGATGGCGCCCATCTACGGCCCGCGGCCGGACAACTGGTGGGACAACGAGAGCGTCGGCTCTAACGGGCTGCCCATCGAGACGCCGCACGGCTGGCTGGTCATCAACCATGCGTACAACCCCGAGCACGTCTACCGGCTCGGCGTCATTTTGCTGGACCTGGACGACCCCACGAAGGTCGTGCGCCGTCCGAAGGATCCCATCTTCTGGCCGGAGGAGATCTGGGAGCTGCGCGGGGACGTGCCTAACGTGGTCTTCTCGAACGCCAACCCGGTCGTCGATGGCACGGTGTACGTCTACTACGGCGGCGCAGACCACGTGATCGGCCTGGCGACCTGCGGGCTGGATGAGCTGGTGGATTACGCATTGCACGGATAGGAATGTAGGGGCGAAGGAAACCCCGGCGACACTTACCCCGCGCACATTGGTACATCGCCCGGAATACTCTTGTCTACAGCATTACCGTTGAGGGTTTCCTTCGCCCCAGCGTGCACGGCAAGGGCGAAGCAGGACACAACGTTGGGACGCACACCATGATCAGAGTGTCAGGGCGTCACGGTGGATCGACCACCGCCCATCGTGTCCTGCTTCGCCCCTACACCATCCCCAAGCCCTTCATCCAGTCCGCGAACCGCTCGATCCAGGTGTCGGAGGGCAGGCCGAGCTGGCGCATGCCGAACCCATGGTCGCCGTGCGCGTAGATGTGCATCTCCACGGGCCGCTGCACGGCTTCCCAGGCGCGATACAGGATCATGTTCGCGTTGACGGCCATCCGGTCCGCGGCTGCGCACAGCAGGAAGAGCGGCGGGGCATCCGCGGGCGCCACCACGTCCTCGAAGACCGCGGGATAGATGGGCGCGGCGAAGTCGGGCCGGCAGTCCGGCGCGTAGTTGGTCGCGACCTGCGTCGTCACGCCGCCGCCGGCCGAGAACCCCATGAAGCCGATCTTGCCGGGATCCACGTCCCATTCCGTCGCGCGCTGCCGCACGATGCGGATGGCCTGCTGCCCGTCGGCCAGCGTCAGCGGCTCGATGGCGCGCAGCCCGGCCTTCCTCGACTCGACGCTCGCCATGAACGCACCGACCTGTTTCGCCATGTCCGCGCCGGTCTGGATGAGCCGGTACTTGAGGATGAAGGCGGTGATGCCGCGCGCGGCGAGCCACTCGGCCACCTGGTAGCCCTCGTGGTCGATGGCGAGGAAGTGCCATGCGCCGCCCGGCGCGACGATGACCGCCGCCCCATTCGGTTGTGTTGCCGGGTAGACGAGCAGGCTGGGCTGCGTCACGTTGCGGACGCCCAGCATCCCGGGGTGAGGCTCAAGCTCCTCTTCCGGCTGGTCCCAGCCTTCCGAACCCGCCGGGCCATCGGGCCACAACGGGATGACAGTGTGTGGTGTAGCAGGCATGTTCTTGCTCCTACCAAAATGTGGTAGGACGGGTTGCCAACCCGTCCTACATAGTAAGTCTAGTGCACCTGCAGTTCGATACTGGCCGGCGGCAGCCCAGCCGCCCGCGCGGTGACCGTGATCGTGCCCGCCTCCGCCCCGCTGCGCACGATGGCGAGCAGGCGGCCCTGGAAGGTGGTGCGCCGGTCGCCCACGTACGGTTCCTCGCTCAGCGGGTCGCCCGTGCCGATGGCGAGCAGCTCACCCGCGCCCGTCACCTCCACCGTGACCGGCATGTCGTGGTGCTTGACGGTTGCGCCATCGCCATCCACCACCGTGATGGCAACATACGCAAGGTCGCCGCGGCCGGATGCAATCGCGGGCCGGTCAGCCTCGACGTGCAGCGCGGCGGGATTGCCCGTGGTCGCGAGGCGGAACCGCCCCGTCTCCCGGTCGCCGGTGTAACCCACCGCCTCGACCACGCCCGGCTCATAGGTCACGTCGAAGCTGGCCTTGTTCTCGCTGGCCGCGCCGGTCGGCTTGCGACCTGCAAAGACCCCGTTGACGAACAGCTCGACCTCGTCATCCACTGCGTAGACATCCACCCGCGTGGGCTTGCCTTCCCAGCCTGGATAGGTCCAGTTGTCGACGACCGGCTCCCAGCCCCACGGCGTGAATGCGACCGGCTTGCCGTAGTGCTGCGGGTCGAGCACTGCGATGAAAGGCTCGGTGCGCTCGCCCCACAGCAGGTCGCGGTAGTACGACTGCACCCGCTTGAACCCGCAGATGTCGAAGTCGCCGCAGCCGTACAGGTGATATGGGTACGGTGCGCCGAAGCGGGCTTGGCCGTCGAAGCTCACCGCGCCGCCGCCCGCCTCGCCGATGTAGTCCTGTGCAGTCCACACGAAATCGCCGATGACGTTGGGTAGCCGCTCCGTCTCCTTCCAGAAGGCATACATCCGGTGGCCCCACGTCTCGGTCCCCGCGATGACCCGGCTGGGGAAGCGCGTCCGGTCCACGGCATAGCGCTGCACCATGTAGTTGTAGCCCACCACGTCGAGCGGCGCGGCGAAGGCGGCCGTCTGCCGGCCCCAGCTGTCCTGCTGCGGGTCGGCCGCGACCGGCTTGAGCTTGAACGAGCCGCCGACATCCCCGCGCTCGATATCCTCCAGGAAGTTGAACATCACCCCGGAGGTGACGAAGCGGGTGTTGTCGAGGCTGCGCACGAAGTCGGCCTGCCGCGCGGACCACTCGGCCCCGACCGGATCGCCGAGTGCCTCGAAGATTTCGTTGCCAATGGACCACATGATGACCGACGGGTGGTTGCGGTCGCGCTTGACCATTGCCGCGAGATCCGCCTGCCACCACTCGTGGAAGTAGAGGTGGTAGTCGTTCGTGACCTTGCCCGAGGTCCACGCGTCGAACGATTCGTCAATGACCAGCATGCCCAGGCGGTCGCACGCGTCGAGCAGCGCGGGAGCAGGCGGGTTGTGCGCGGTGCGGATGGCGCTGTACCCGGCCGACTTGAGCAGCTCGACCTTGCGCTCTTCCGCCCGGTCGTACGAGGCCGCGCCGAGCGGCCCGTGGTCGTGGTGGATGCAGCCGCCCTTGAGCTTCAGCGGCTCGCCGTTCAGCCGGAAGCCGTGCTCGGCATCCACCGCAATCGACCGGATGCCGAAGGAGGTTTCCTCCGTGTCCACCACCGCGCCGTCCACCAGGACCTCGCTGCGCAGCGTGTACAGGTACGGCGCATTGAGCGACCACAGCCGCGCGTCGCGCACCAGCAGCGTCTGCTGGAGGACGGGCGTCCGCGCCGCGGTCTCGGCCTGGGCGACCGCGTTGCCCGCCGCGTCCAGCACGGTGGTGCGCAGGACGGCCCCGGACAGGCTGGAGACGCCCGCCAGTTCGGTCGTCACCTGGACGACAGAGGCAGCGGGATCGACCACCGGCGTCGTGACGAAAACGTCCCACGGCCGGATATGGATGCCCCCGCCTATGCGCAGCCAAACGTGGCGGTAGATGCCCGTGCCCGTGTACCAGCGGCAGTTGGGCTGCGCGGTGTTGTTGGCGACGACGCCGATCGTGTTTTCCTGTCCGTAGATGAGATACGGGGTGATATCCACGATGAAGCTGGAATAACCGTAGGGCTGGCGCTGCACGAGCCGCTTGTTGACCGTGACCTCGGCGTGCATGTAGACGCCCTCGAACTCGAGCTGCACGCTCTGCCCGCGCCAGTCCTCCGGCACGAACAGCCTCTTGCGGTAGCTCGCGACCCCGCCGGGGAAGTAGCCGCCCGCCGCCGCCGATGGATTGCTGGGATCGCGCGGCTTGGAGATCATGGCGTCATGCGGCAGCGTGACCGGCTGCCAGGCGTGCGGGTTGAACATCGCCGCGAAGCCGGTCAGCTCGCTGAACTCCCACCCCTGGTCGAGATTGTGTCTCTGCATCCTGGTGTCTCCTGATGAGAAGTAACCGCGGAACACGCGGAGCACACGGAAGGGGCGTAGGGGCGAGGTTACCTCGCCCCTACATCATGGTTAGGTGCTCCTGGTCTGCCCGTTTACTCCGCGTTTTCCGTGGTTCAGTCCGGTCCTAATGCGTCCGGCTGCGTTCGACGGGCTGCCACAGGTCCACGTTGGTACCCAGTTTTGCCATGATCGGCTTGGACAGCGCGTTCATCTCTGTGATGACCTTTGGCGTCAACTGGCGTGTCACGCCTGCCGCGTTCTCCTCGAGCTGCCTGACGTTCCGCGCGCCGGCGAGCACGCAGGTGATGGCCTGGTTGGCCGCCGCCCACGCCAGTGCGAGCTGCGCCATCGGCACGCCCTCGCGTGACGCAATCTCCCGCAGCCCGTCGACCGCGGCAAAGGTCTCTGTCTCCGCGCCCGGCTCGCCGTGCCGCGATTCGGGCCGGTCGGGCCGGAAGTGCCGCGAGCGCGTCAGCCCCGGCGGCATCTCGTCCGCGGTGCGATACTTGCCGGTCAGCAGCCCCTGCATCAGCGGCATGTAGCCGATGACACCGATGCCGTGGGCCGCGCAGAAGGGCAGGATCTCCCGCTCGATGCCGCGCGCCAGCAGGCTGTAGGGCAATTGGTTGACCGCCAGCGTCACGCCCAGCGCGAGCGCCTCGGTCATCTGCCGCACGCCGAAGTTGCTCACGCCGATGTGCCGGATCTTGCCTTCGTCTTGCAGGCGCATCAGCATATCAAACGTGGGCGCGACGGCCTCGGGAGGCAGCGGCCAGTGCACCATGTAGATGTCGACGGTGTCCATCTGGAGCCGGGCAAGCGTCGCCTCGCAGTGCTCCCGCACCGCTTCCGGCGACGTCGCGCTGGCCGGCATCAGCTTCGAGCCGACGAGCGCCTGCTCCCTGCGGCCGGCCAGCACCCGGCCCAGCGCCGCCTCGCTGCGGCCGTAGTTGTACATCTCCGCGGTGTCGAAGTAGTTCGCGCCGAGCGCCAGCGCCCGGTCCACGACCGCCGCGGCATCTCGGTCATCCTGGCTGCCCCAGTAATCGCCTTCGCCCCCGCCGAACGACCACACCCCGACCCCCAGCACCGGCAGCGTCAGGCCGGTGTTGCCACAAGCACGCCTTTCCAAGATGGCCTCCTTTGCATCATGAGTAATAAGGAACGAGTAACGAGTAACCAGTAAGGTTATCCGTTCTTCGTCTCGATTACTCCTTACTCGTTACTCATTACTCATTACTCGTTTCTCTTCACCCCCCACCGGATACTTCGCGTACTCTCTTAGGGCACCGTACATCGCCAGCAGGTTCCCGACCGGCACGCGCGCCTGCACGTTGTGGATCGTGTTGAAGACGAACCCGCCGCCGGGCCCGAAGATCCGGATGCGCTCCGCCACCTCCGCGGCCACCTCGCCCGGCGTGCCGAAGGGGAGCGTGTGCTGCGTGTCCACGCCGCCGCCCCAGAACGTGATCCGGTCGCCGAAGCGCGCCTTGAGCGTTGCGGGGTCCATCCCCGCGGCCGAGCACTGCACCGGGTTGAGGATGTCGAACCCCGCTTCGATGAAGTCGGGCAGCAGGGCGACGACCGAGCCGCACGAGTGGATGTACGTCTTCCAGGTCGTATGCGCGTGCACCCAGTCGTTGATGGCCCGGTGGAACGGCATGAACAGGTCCCGGTACGCGCGGCGGGAGATGAAAGGACCGGTCTGCTGGCCGAAGTCGGTGCCGGTGACGAACACCGCCGCGACGCGCTCGCCCACGACGCCGTGGAGCTTCTGGAGGTTCGCCAGCCCGATCTCGCACTGCCGCTCGAAGATGCGATAGACGTAGTCGCGGCGGGTGACCGTGCTCATGTACCACTCGGCGACGTCGCGGATGCCCTTCGGGCGCTTGAGCTGCGTCGCGGGCACCATCGCAATGTCGCCAAAGCTCGTCCCGCCGAAGTTGGCGATGATGGCCTTGTCCGTCCCGTCGTACAGCCGGTCGCACTCGGCCGCGAAGTACGCCAGGTCCGCATCCGAGACCGGGCCGAACTCCTCCAGGTTGTCCTCGACGTTCAGCGTCGCATCGTCGATGGGCGGCTGGCGCACGATTGCATCGAAGTAGAAGCCGCCCGCGGGGAGGTGGCCGCTCGGCGGCACGGACTTGTCGCCCTCCGGGTACATCAGGATCGAGCCGTCCGGCTCGGGTTCCGTGTTGAACGCTTCGGGCACCAACACCGGCGTCCCGTCGAAGAAGGTCCACGGCTTCCAGCCCTCGTTGCGGAAGCCGAAGAAGGTCTTGGTCCCGCCGAGCCCCACGATGTCGCCGCCGACTGCGTCGAGCAGGTCCGGCTGGATCTCGCCGAGCATCTGGTACGGCTCCACGACCTTGACCGGCGTGCCCGGCGGGTCGAGCCGGAGCGCCTGCCGCAGCGCGTAGACCGAGCTGACGTGCATGCCGGTGACCGCGGTCGCGCCGAGGTCCAGCGGCACGCGGTCGGGTTCGCGGTGATTGAGTGCGAGTGTGACGCGTTCGCGCGAGTTCATGAGAATCCTCCTTGCCTCTAAGGTCGTCCTCGAGACCCCCCGCACCCAACTGTAGGGGCGAGGGAAACCGTGCGGGGGCCTGCCCTGCACACGCGGGTGGATTGCCCGGCACATCGTGGCAGACGGCACACCGATGAGGGTTTCCCTCGCCCTCGCCTGCCATACGGCAGATGATACCCGCAGCGCAGGAGCGACATCTCGTTTGGCCGGCGAGGGCGAGGCCGGCCACAACCGCACATCGCGCCCCATCGTCAGGTTATCAGGGCAGGTGAGTTGGTTAACCACGTCTCGCCGTGGCCGGCCTCGCCCCTACAGAATTTCCTTACTCCGCCGATAGGCCCTGCGCCAATATCCGCTCGGCCACTTCCATCGTCTTGATCGCATCCCCGAAGTGCGACGCGGGCAGCGTGCCCGCCTGCACGCAGTCGATGAACTCCCGGTTCTTCGCCTGGAAGCCGCCGTAGACATAAAACTCGTCGCTGCGGGCGACCGAGCGGGTGTCGTAGACCACACCCTGCGTGTCGCCGTCCGCATAGACGACGCCGCGACCCTCGTGCTCCGCCTCCACCGCGATGCCCGGCGCGTGCATCTCCACCGCGAAGATGCGCCGGCCGCTCGTCCAGCTGTTGAGCATCACGCCGAGGCTGCCGTTGTCGAAGTGGAGCGTGGCCGCAATGAAGTTGATGTCGGGCGTCATCACCCGTTTCGTCGTGCCCTCGACCCGGACGACCTCGCCGCCGCACAGCCAGCGCAGCGTGTCGATCGCGTGCACCCCGTCGTCCATCATGTGGTCGCGCGTGTCGAGATGGGGCACGGGCAGGTGCTTGTAGAACCGGCAGACGGCATGCGTGATGGGCCCGCGCGCGAGACACTGCGCGTGGAGCTGGACGACCATCGGGCACGTCCGACGCTGGAAGCTGACCTGGGTGATGCAGCCGTGTTTCTCCGCCAGGTACGCCAGGTTGCGCGCCTGGTGCAGCGTGATGCCCAGCGGCTTCTCGAAGTAGACGTTTTGCCCCTGCTGGAGACACCAGACCGCCAGGTGATACATGACCTCCGGCTGCCCGATGATGTAGACCGCGTCCGGCGCAACCTCCGTGACCATCTGCCGATAATCGGTGTAGCGCCGCTCCGCGGGAATCGCGTACTTGTCCGCGGTCGCGTGCAGCCGGTCGGGCCGGATGTCGCAGATGCCCGCGAACTCGACGTCGGGGAAGGAGGCGAGCGAGGGATAGTGGACCATGTTCGCCATGACCCCCGCGCCGATCATTGCTATGCGCATGGTAGGTGCTCCTGACGAGGAATGAGTAAAGAGTAACGAGTAAGGAGTAACGAGTAAAGAGTGGTCATCGACGCCGTTTACTCGTTACTCCTTACTCGTTTGTCCTTCCGAACAGCCCGCGCGCGAACACAAGGTCTTGTCCGATGAACTCTTCCACCCGCGCCTCGTCGGTGTATTCCGCGGTCAGGCAGACGACGCCGGCGTATTGCCGCCGCTGCAGCTCCGCGGCGACGCGCGGCCAGGAGGCCAGCCCGTCCGGCCCGCGCAGCCAGTAGTGCTGCCACTCGGCCACCGGGGCGTCCGGGTTGGTGCGCCGCCAGACCGCATTCTTGAGGTTGACCATCGCCAGGTGCGACCAGATGATGTCGAGCGCCTGCTCCGGCGGCTCGCCGACGAGCGCCTCGTGCCCCGCGTCCCAAATGGCCGCAAAGCAGCGCGGATCGTACTTGCCGACGAGGTTGCGCAGCCCCATCGCGTTGGCGACCATCGGCCCGCTGTGGTTCTGCACGCCGACGGTCACGCCGTAACGCTCGAGCAGCGGCAGGAGCGCATCGAACTCGCGCTGCACCCTGTCGATGGTCGCGAGATAGCCCTCAGGCCCGACGCCGACCATGATGCGGATGATAGGAACGCCCGCCTCGGCACAGGCTGCGATCGTGGGCTCGTCAGTCGGCCCGGCAATGCTGAAGATGCGCACGCCCTCGCTCGCAAGCTGCCGCGCCGCCTGCGGCAGGTCGCGCTGCACGTTCTCGGGGAGCACCTGGTAACCGGGGCGGACGGGCAGCTCGATGCCATCGAACCCCCAGCCCTTGACCATCCGGCTCAACTCGCTCAGCGGAAGCTGCTTCCACGGTTTCGTAAAGACGGAGAACTGCACCTGGGGTTGGCTCATCATGGCTCCTTCCATGGTGGTGGATTGGGGATGGAGCCATTATAGTACACATTGCCGCGAACGGATAACCCAAATGACGGGGTAAGTGTTCGGCGCTACCCCGTAACCCAAGGTCAGCAAGCCTACAAACCCGGGTTCTGTGCGAAGCTGCGCTTCGCCGAGAAACCGGGTTTGTAACGAAGACATGAGGGGCTAGGCTACGTCTGCCTACGCACCGACCGCCGGCCCTGCTGCCTTCTTTAGCGCCGACTGGATCATCAGGAACTCGCCGATGTTGTCCATCGTCACCAGCCCGACGAGCCGGCCATCGTGCGTGACGGGCAGCGTGTGGCACTGGCACTCCTGGAGCCGGCGCGAGACGCTCTCCAGCATCTCGGACGAATCCGCGGCCGCAAAGTCGCGGCGCATCACATCGCGTACCCGCGCTTCCTGCCCCCGCTGGCGCAGCGCGGCAATCAGGTCGTTGCGGGTCAGGACGCCCTGCACGCCGAAGCTGTCTACGACCGGGAAGTCCTGCTGCGTCCCGGCGATGATGAGATCCGCCGCGCGGGCCAGCGTGTCGTCGGGCGACAGCGCCCGGAAATCGGTCAGCATCGCCCGGCTGACCGGGATCCCGTCCAGCGCGCTCTTCATCTGCGTCATGCTGGATTCCTGTGCCGCACCGATCCACACGAACAGCGCGGTGAAGACCAGCAGCGGGTTGCCGAACAGGCCAAACAGACCCAGCAGGAACGCAAACGCCTGGCCCACCGACGCAGCAATCTGGGTGGCACGGGTGTACTCCAGCCGCGTCGCCAGCAGCGCTCGCAGCACCCGGCCGCCGTCCATCGGGAACGCGGGCAGCAGGTTGAACCCGACCAGGATCAGGTTGGTCACCAGCAGCCGCTGGAGCACCGACCCCTGGGTCAGGCTGAAGTTCTGCAGCCCTTCGAAGCCCTGCGCAATCAGGACGACCGGTACGAGCGCGGCCGCGATCACTACGTTTACCGCCGGGCCTGCCAGCGCGACCCACAGCTCCTCGATGGGTTTGTCGGGCATGCGCTCCAGCCGGGCGACGCCGCCAATGGGCAGCAGGGTAATATCGCGCGTCTTGATGCCATACCGCCGCGCGGTCAGCGCGTGGCCGTACTCGTGCGCCACCACGCTCGCGAACAACAGGATGATGAATGCCACGCTGGTGAGCCCGGCCAACAGCCCGCCGCCGGCCAGCATGTTCCCGAACAGCACGAACGCAATCAACAGCAGGAACGTGGCGTGCATGTACACGCCGATCCCCGCAAACTCACCGATCTTCCATGACCACCGCATCTTGCCGCTCCTCACTTGCTAATCCATATAACGCTATCTTGTATAAGGATTGTATAGAGTTTTGAGGTAAGTACCGTAGCGTTTGTTACATTTGGGCCGCGCATGCAGCGACGCTTAAGGTTGCGGCAGTCACGGACGGCATGTGGTAAGATACGACGAGAACACCATCGTGGGACGGGTTGCCAACCCGTCCTACAGCATATCTGAACTCTGAGCCAGGAATTCCCGATTTGCTGCCCACCGGCTAAAGCCTCGACCCCGGCAGCATTTGGGATACCTGAGCCATGAGCGGGACAAAGGAGGAAAACAGATGCCTGCACCAAACCCGATCAACAAGTCGAGTTATCCGTGGGGTCAGGTCGAGGTCTATGAGGACAAAGCCAGCCTGGGCGCGGCCGCCGCGGCCTTCGTCGCAGAGCGCCTGCGGGAGGCCATCGCCACACGGGGCGCAGCGCGCCTGATCCTCGCGACCGGCGCATCGCAGTACGAGTTCCTGGCCGCGCTCCGCATGCAGCCCGATATGGTGTGGCCGCGCGTCACCGCCTTCCATCTGGACGAGTACCTGGGCATGGATGACCGCCACCCGGCCAGCTTCAGGCGCTATCTGCGGGAGCGCGTGTTCGACCACCTGCCCTTTGGCCAGGTGCACCTGCTGGCGGGCGATGCCGCGGACCCGGCTGCGGAGTGCGCACGCTACGCCGCGCTGCTCGACGAGGCGCCGGTCGACGTCGCGTGTATCGGCATCGGGGAGAACGGTCACCTGGCCTTCAACGACCCGCCCGCGGACTTCGAGACGCCCGCGCGTGTCCACATCGTCGCGCTGGACGAGGCGTGCCGCCGCCAGCAGGTCGGGGAGGGACACTTCCCGACGATGGCCGACGTGCCCACCCGCGCGCTCTCGCTGACCATACCCGCTATCCTCGCCGCGCGAGCGGTCTCCTGCGTCGTGCCCGACCGCCGGAAGGCGGAGGCCGTGCGCTGCACGCTGGCCGGCCCCATCACTCCCGCGTGCCCCGCATCCGCGCTGCGCATGCACACGGACGTGCGGCTGTATCTGGATCAGGAGTCGGCCGCACATCTGTAGGGGCGAGGCCGGCAATCCCGAACCGGCGTGGACGGACAGACGTGCCCTGATATCCTGACGGTGGGATGCATCTTACCGTTGGTGCCGGCCTCGCCCTTGCCTGCCATACGAGACCGCGTACCCACGATGGTCGACCGCGTCTCGTATGGTCGGCAGGGCGAAGTAAACCCTCAACGGCAGCTTGTCCACAACGAGGAGCCGGGCTATCGACGCGCGTGGGCACCGCACGGCCCGCGGCGGTTTCCTTCGCGCCCTACCATGTGGCGGAAATGCCTACCTCACCCAGCCCCGCGTCACAACGGCCTCCGCCACGCGCGCGACCGCGACGAGATACGCGGCCAGCCGGTTGTGGACCTGGCGGCTCTGCGCCATCCGGTGCACCTCGTGGAATGCCTTGGTCATGGCAGCATCCAGCCGCGCGTGTACGTCGGCCAGCGGCCAGTAGAAGTTGTACGCGTTCTGCACCTGTTCGAAGTAGCTGACCGTCACGCCGCCCGCGTTGCAGAGGAAGTCGGGGATGACGAACGCGCCCTTGGCGTGGAGAATCTCGTCGGCCTCCGGGGTCGTCGGGCCGTTCGCCAGCTCCGCGATGACCTTCGCCTGGATGCGCGGCGCGTTCTCCGCGGTGATGACGGCTTCGAGCGCGGATGGAAAGAGGATGGTGACGGGCAGCTCGAGCAGCTCTGCATTCGTCAGCGCGTCTGCGTCCTGGAATCCGGCCAGGCTGCCCGTGCGCTGCTTCCATTCGGAGGCCGCCGCGTAATCGATGCCGTGCGGATTGTAGATGCCCCCGCGCGAGTCGCTGATGGCGACCGTCTTCAGGCCCAGCAGTTCGGCGCCCAGCTTGTGCGCATATTGCCCGGCGTTGCCATACCCCTGGATTGCCACTGCCGCGCCCTCGAAGTTGAGGCCGAGCGCCTGCGCGGCCTCCCGCACGGTGTACATGCCCCCGCGCGCGGTGGCATCGCTCCGCCCCTGTGAGCCGAACAGGTGCACCGGCTTGCCCGTAATGACGCCCGGCTGGTGGCGGCCGGTGATGACCTCGTACTCGTCCATCATCCAGGCCATGATTTGCGGGTTGGTGTAGACATCCGGCGCAGGCACATCCTCTTCCGGCCCGACGAAGTGCGCGATCTTGCGCATGTACCCGCGGCTGAGCCGTTCCAGTTCCGACGCGGAAAGGCTGCGCGGGTCGCACACGACGCCGCCCTTGCCGCCGCCCAGCGGAATATCCACGAGCGATGTCTTCCACGTCATCCACGCGGCCAGCGCGCGCACGGTGTCGACCGTCTCGTTGGCGTGAAAGCGGATGCCGCCTTTGGCCGGTCCGCGCGCGGTGTTATATTGGATGCGGAAGCCCTGGAAGACCTCGTAGCCGCCATCATCCATCAGCACGGGCAGGGTGAACGCGACCTCCTGCATCGGCTCGCGCAGGAACGCGTGGAGTGCAGGGGCCAAGCCCAGGAGCGCTGCAGCCTCGTCGAGTTGCTGTTGAGCAATCTGAAACGGGTTGGGTTGAGCAGGCATCGAAAGCAGTAGTCCTTTCGGCATGTGGAATCGCTGAAGTGGCTGGTGAAGGCGATAGCCGCAGACGCGCAGCCGCCGCTACATTAGTAGCGGCGGCGATCGACGGTGACCAGCACCCAGGGCGCAAAGAATAGCACACACGGCACCATGCCGCAAACTGCCCCACCTGGTCCCGGCGTGTCAGTGGAGTCGAGGCTTTAGCCGGTTTGGGTGTGTAATCACACAGTCAGCCTCACCGGCTGCAGCCTCGACTCCGGATGCGCATCGCGGTCTCCGTGCTTCGTAGCCTTCGCGCTCCTCTGCGGCTTCGTGTTCCGGACGCGCCCTCACCGAGCCAGCGGCAGCGTATCCGGCGCATACGGCAGCACGTTGACCGCTGCGCCTGCGCCGTGCACGCGCAGCGCCGCGGCCAGCGCATCCTCCACCGACGAATACGGCGTGAACCCCAGCGCCCGCGCATCCTCCGCGCGGATGCCGCCGCTCACCAGCGAGATGCTGGCCCGCTCGCGCATCTTGGCCCACGCCAGCGCAACCGCGCCCGACACCACGTTGGTGATCGTCCCGTCGCTGATGGCCGCGTCGATGCGCTCCGCCGGCAGCGCGGTGAAGTTGAGCATCTCGTGATGGCTGACCGACACGCCCTCGGGGGAGGGCGTCACGACGATGACCGTGCCGCCCGCGCGCACGGCGAGGTCCGCGGGGTAGAGCGACTTGTGCGCCTGCCAGAACTCGATGTCGCACGGGTGCGAGCCCGCGATGACGATGTCTGCCTGGCCCGGCAGCGGCACGCCGTACACCTCCCGCGCGACCGCCACGCCCGCGCGGTGCGCTGTGCGCGGGTCGCCGTAGAACCCCCGCACGAGCTGCGCCTCCGCGTTGAGCACGACGTTGAAGATCACGTGCAGTCCTGCCTGTTCCGCGATGAGCTCCATCTCCGCGCGCACGGGGTTGTCCGCGATGCCCAGATATGAGCGCCGCGAGCGCACGCTGAACAGGTGGGTCGCGCCGGTCGTCTCGGCGCCCGAGACGCCGGGCTGGACGATCTTCGCGCCTGCCGAGAAGCCGGGGATGTGGTGTGGGACGATCGAGCCCAGCCCGATGACGAAATCCGCGTCGAGCACGGGCCGTGCGATGCTGACCGGCGTGCCGTTCGGCGTCACACCCAGGTCGACCATCTGCTCCCGGTCCTGCCACGGGCTGTTGATCACGCGCACGCGGCCCGTCACCTCCGGGCCGTAGTGCCGGCGGATCTCCGCCTCAGTCATAGGCCGGTGCGTGCCCAGTGCGATGATGACGGTGCACTGTTCGTCGCGCACCCCGGCCGCGTTCAGCTCGTCCAGCAGCGCGGGGATGATGAGTTCACACGGCGTCTGCCGCGTCAGGTCGTCGGCCAGGATGGCGACCGACCGCGCGCCACGCACCGCCTCGCGCAGCGGCCGTGCGCCCACCGGTGCATCGAGCGCCCGCCGGATCTCCCCGCGCGGGTCCGCCACGCCCTGCACCGGTCGCGGCGCCAGCACCGCCGTCGGGCATTCCGCCGGCACTTCGAACCCGATCGTCTCGTCGCCGTAGGGGATGGTGATGTGCATCGAATGCTCCTTCGACGATTGAAGATTGAAGATTGCAGATTCAAGATTCGTCCTGCCGGCCACACTGTGTGTTCGGCATCACCCATCCGGCACCGGCAATCTTCAATCCTCAATCTTCAATCTTCAATCATGCTTCGCGCCAGCGCCAACGCGACCGCCGCGGCCCACGGCAGGACCTTGAACTCGCCCCCGCGCAGCGCGGCCTCGAGCTCGCCGCGGGTGAGGTGAAGCAGTTCCTGTTCCTCCAGGTCATCCACGATGGGATCGGCCACGCGGGCCGCGCCGGTCGCCAGATAGAAGTGTGCCCGGCCCACTCCGCGGTTCGCGTCGACCGCGTACTCGCCCAGGGGGGTCCAGTCCGCCGCCTCGTAGCCCGTCTCCTCGCGCAGCTCCCGCTGCGCCGCGGCCAGCGGCTCCTCGCCCCGCTCCATGTACCCGCCGACCAGGGCGAGCGTCGGGCCGTCGACCGCATACTTCGTCTGGCGGAAGCACAGGTAGCGACCATCGCCGGTCACGGCCACGATGTTGACGTAATCAGGGGTGATGACCCACTGCCAGTCGTCGATGACCCGGCCGTCGGGCAGCTCGACCCTGTGCTGCTCGACGGTGAGGAACTTCCCCTTGTCCAGCACGACCTTCCGGTCCCGCGTGATCCACGCCGCAAACTTCGCCTTCGTCATGCCCTCTCCTGCCATGCGCTGTCTTTTCTGCGTCGATATTTGGACCACATCATAACAGACACCGCGTCGCACGGGCAACTACACCCGCACGGCCGTCCGGCGCGAGACGGCTGCGGTCAGCGGCGTCTGTCTATGATCGGCATCATATTCGCTGGCGAAATCCAGGCGCGATAATATGTTGTCATCTTGGACCGGCACCTGCACTACCTCTGGTGCGTACCCACCAGTCCTCGACCTGGCCATGCAGGCGGCCGGCTTTCCCGTGCGTCAACTTCATATACCGGTTGGGAGGAGACGGCCATGCGTGCTCTTCTGAACAGCTCGAGATGGAACTTCGAGCGTTTCCTGGCATTGGCGCTCTGCCTGGCCCTGGTGATTGCCCCGCCAGCCGCCCGCGCATTGGGACACAGTGAGGACCCCCAACCGGTCACTGCGCAGAACGCCCAGCGTGAGTTTGCTGGCCGTCTTGCGACGCTGCAGGCCATGTTGGCGGAGATCGGGGATGCCGGCCCCGACGCAGAGCAGCGGGCTGCACTGGCCGCTGAAAAACAGGCGCTGATCGCCCTGGACCCCGCGGTCCGGCAGGAGCAAGCGGCAATCGCGCAACGGTTGGCCGTGGCGGGCCTGCCCGATGTCATCCTGGCCCGTCAGGCCGCGACCGCAGACATGCACGCGGCGCAGTTCTCTCGCCTGATGGCTGGGCTCGATACGATCGAGACCGCGCGGGGCGCCGAGCTGGCTGCCGCGTTGGCGGCGACCCGTGACCTGCTTGCGGCCGACCGGCCCCCGGCCCGCGAGCCACCCGCAGACCAGCCGCTGCCGCGACAGAAGCGAAAGCAGGTCGCGCCGGTGCTTGACCTTAGCACCCTGTCGCTCGCCTCCGCTGGCATTGCTGCGGTCCCCGCCAGCCCCCCCACCCAGGCCGACCTGGACCCCACCATCGACGTCCAGCTTACGGACGAGGTTATGGATCTCGCAGCGAGCCTCGGTCATTCTCCACTTCTGATCTACCGCTATGTCCGCGACCATGTCGATTTCGAGGCCTACCTGGGTTCGCGCAAAGGATCGCGTGAGACGCTGCTGGTGGGCAGTGGGAACGACTATGACCAGGCGTCGCTGTTGATAGCGCTGCTGCGTGCGTCCAACATTCCCGCGCGCTACATCGCCGGCGAGGTATACCTGCCCGCCGGCCAGGTGATGAACTGGCTGGGGGTGGACGACGCTGCGACCGCAGCCAGCCTGCTCGCGACCGCGGGCATGCAGGCGACGGCCTATGGGGATGGTTATGGCAATATCGTCGCCATCGCGTTCAACCACGTATGGGTCGCCGCCTATGTCCCGTATGGCAACTACCGCGGCATTGCGAACGATGACACTGGCAAGATGTGGGTGCCGCTGGATCCCAGCCTCAAGGCCTATGACTACGCTCCCGCGGTGGACATCCCTGCCGCGATGGGCTTCAATGCGGAAGCGTTCATCGACAGTTACATCACGACGATGCACGAGCCCAGCCCGGTCGAGCTCTACCTGCAGCAGATCGAGGCATGGATGGCGACCAACCGGCCCGACCTGGCCTATCCGGACGATGCGTTCCGTGCGCGCTCGGTTGTGCCTGATACGCTGGAGCTCCTTCCGGCCTCGCCGCCCTTCATTGTGCTCAGCAAGGATGCGGAGTACGCCGAGATTCCTGCCAGCGCGCGGCACCGCATCCGCTTTGTAATCGAGGACAACTACGGCTACACGCTGCTCGACCACACCGTTAACCTGCCCACGATCGCCAGCCGGCGAGTCACCATCTCGTACATCCCCGCCACCCCGGCCGACGAGGCGACCATCGCCTCCTACGGCGACCTGTATCTGACGCCGCCCAACCTGATCCATCTGAAGCCGGTGCTGCGCGTGGATGGCGCTGCCGTCGCGACCGGCGGGAGCATCGCCGCAGGCATCAGCCATTATTCCGACATGCACTTCCTGCCCCCCTCCGGCGACAGCAACGAGGTCCCCGCGGTCTACAACAACATCACGGCCGGCGCGTACCAGGGCATCGGCATCGATACTTACCGGGTCGGCATGGGTATCTTCGTGCCCGCGACCGACGGCGCGCTGCCGGACACGGATGGCATCACGGGCGAGAAGCTCTACCGCACGGCCATGGCCTACCTGGATCGGGTGGATCAGGCCGACCGGACGATTGCCGAGACCATGCAGATGGCGTTCACCACCTCGGTCTCCGAGGCGATCGTCGAGAATGTGATCACGGTTTGGACGAGCTACGGTACGCCCGTGGACTGGGAGTGGCGCGGCCTGATCGTGGACGCCGACCGCAAGATCATCGGCCCGTTCTCCGCGGCCGGCGACACCAGCGAAGAGAAGGCGTTCATGGTGCTGGCGGGTGCGGACGGATCGATCTCGGAGAACCGCATCTTCGAGGACAGCTACGGCGAGGAGGCGGTCTCCACGATCAAGATCCTGGAGCTATCCAGCGACCAGGGCATCCCCATCTGCCGCATCCAGACCAGCATCGCGGCGGACTGCCCGGGCATGGCGCAGCCGAGTTCGGTGGTGAACGCGATCAATAACGCGCTGGCACAGGGCCATCACGTCACCATCCCGCGCACGGGCATCACCTACTACCAGTGGCAGGGGACCGGCTACATCGACATGGAGCCCGCGACCGGCGCGGCCGGCTATATTATCGCAGGCGGCCAGAGCGGTGGCGCGACCGTCGACATCTGGGTCGCGCCGTGGAATCTGATCTTCGCCACGATTTTCCGGGATGTGTGCAGCATCACGGCGAACATCACGTACCCTGCGGAGGGAGACTACTTCCCATATCCCGGTTTCTGGAGCGGCCTCCTGCATCCCCAGCCGCCGCGCTTCGACGTGGACTACACAGTGAGCTACTGCGACGACGGTTCCAAGGTCGTAAACGAGAGCTTCCGGCCGCACTACCAGTACGGGCCCGGAGACTACACCTTCTATGCCGGCTGGGGCACGGGCGCGACGCGCAACTTCACGATCTTCGGCGCGGAGGTGGAGACGCCGGATGACGCAGTCGCCTTCAAGGGTGGCGATTCCATCACGCTGAACGCAAAAGGTGTTCCCAGGTTGCCGCCGGGCGCGACCTTCCAGTGGACCAAATACGGCAGCGGCGACGGCGCCTTCAACCCCGCGGATGCGCAGACAACGAAGTTTTCCGGCACCGTGACGGGTGAGCCGGAAGTCAAAGTCGCAGTTGCGAACTCGAACGGAACTACTACGAGCCCAGGCAAGAAGCTCTTCGTTGCGGAAGTCACTGACGTTACTGCCGAAGGCGCGGAGACAATCGCTGCTGTTGCGGGCGGAACGCCGGCTATGAAGCACTTCGTTTCGCCCAAAGGCACCGGCTCGATGACCCTGAAGGCTACGGTCAACCCGAACACGGCCGAAGTGCGCGCGAAGGTGGACTGGGAGAATGCCACGGAAGACGCTGGCAATCCGCTCTCTGCCACAGTATCGAGGACAGCGGCCGCGGAGATTACCGTCAAGATCAAGATAGCCAACCAGGATGCCCGGACCGCTAAGGCTTGGGTGGTTTGGGCTAACCTGGCAGGCGGCGTCGCGCCACCGGTCGTAACAGCGATGATTTCCACAGAAGGGCTACGCGTAGGAACCAGACTTTCGTCGGCGTTCAACTGCACGGCGACGATTGTTCCGGCCAGCATTACCACCAGCGCGGACCGGCCCGACCTTTCCGGCGCGAATACAGCCCCTCCCCCCGGTGGCACCAACTCGTGTGGTGACCCTCTTTCGGGAGGAGCCGACCACAAATGGGATATGACACGGAGAATCGCCATTCGGGCTGAAACCACCGCGCAGAATCCTCCGTTGGCCTTGCCGTGCGTAGATTTCACGGATGATTACCCGGCGAATCAGGCAGAGGGCAATGATGATGCCGGCACGGGAGATGAGAACAACAATCCTTATGGCTCTGGGGTTATCACTAGTGTTGATACACCCTCGCGCTCGAACCTGTTGGAGGGGGGAAACGTTGGCGCAACCTATCGCAGCCGGCTGTGGTTCCAGGAGTTCGCCAGGTTTGAACTAAACGGCAATTGGTACGTCGTCTCGGATCCATTGAACTGGCGCGTTGACTATCAGATGATTAAGCGGCAGGTTACGGAGGCCCTGTGGAACCTGGATGCCAACGGCGATGGTGACCAGAACGACGATGTTAGCGAAGCGATGCTGGGCCAGGACACGAATGGTGATGGAGATCAGAACGATATGGTAGGATACTGGGATAACAACGGATCGAGTTCTGCCAATGACAATGCCGACTTGCCCTGAGATATCGGCTGCGAAGACGAGCCGGACAGGAGGTTCACAGCAATGAGTAATCGGGCCACGGTACTCAAAACCATTATGATAGTATCCCTGTTGTCGCTGCTTGCGGCCACAGTTGTGATGGCATTATCCGGAGACGTCAGGAGCGCCGATCAGATGGTAACGCCACCAGCCAAGTCAGGACCAGATGCGGCTGGCCTGTTGCAGGGTGACAGCGCGCGCCTCGCTGCCATCTTGCCGGGCCGGCCAAATGTCATCACTGCAGAGGCGCTCCGGCTCATGAAGGCTGTGGCGAGTGCTCGGCAGCCGGAGGGGGCGCTCCTGCTGATCAAGAGCTTAGTCTTCAACGAGGACCCCAACACCAGCAATGAGCAGAGAACCCAGGAAATGTTGCTCCCGGCGATTGCCTTGCTGGATGAGTACTACGGGGAGTCCGCAGCCGAGTTGCTGTACCAGGAAGGCATAGGAGCGGAACAGGACTGGTATCGAAACCGGATTGCATTGGCCGTACGCGCAATTCTGTCGCCGGAATCGCGTGCGTCTTACGATGCCAGGTTCGAGCTTGCGACCTCCGCAGATGACGGTGCCAGTGCTTTCGTTGAGGCGCTCGCGTCCACTGATTTGGACTTGCACCTGGCGATTCCCGGGGCGGATCTGATCAATAAGCTCGACGAGAAAGTCAAGCAGCTTCGTGAGCAAAACCAGGGACAGTAGCAGTCTGCAGATGATCGGGGGTAATACCATGAGAAGATCACTGCCTGGTTGTGTCGCTGTGTGCGTGGCGCTCCTGATCACGGGGATGGTGCTGCCTCCGGCAGTCCCACCCGCGGCCGCTGCGCCGCTCATGGACGCGTACAGTGCAGTGGCCGGCGGCGTCGCCTGGTTGAACGCCCACGCCAACCCGGGCGGCGGCTGGGGTGACCCGGCCGGCAGCGGGCTGCGCGATACCGCGTTCGCCGTCCGGGCGCTCCGCAGCCAGGGGTCAGCGGGCGGTGCATATGAGGCAGGACTGGCCGTCCTGACGAGCGCGACCCCCGTGGCCATCGACTACCAGGCGCGGCGTGCGGTCGCCCTGGCGCGCGGCGGCCAGGACGTGAGCGCGGCCATCACCGCCCTGCTTGCGGCCCAGAACGGCAACTGGACCGGCACGGGCATCCCCAACCAGCCGGAGGGCGGGTGGGGCGCGGCCGCGGGTTATGCCTCTGCGGTGCCCGACACCACGCTGGCCCTGGACGCTCTCTACGCGGCGGGACTGCCCGGCGGCCTCTTCGTCGGTGACGAGACGGTCGCAGCAGGCGCAACCGACAGCTTCCACTACACCCTGCCCGCCGGCGTGACTACCGTGCGCGTCATCTTCAGTCCCCTGGCCGGCCAGATCCAGGTCCGCATCAAGGCGGGTGCGCCGCCGACCCTTGCCGATCCCTATTACAACCTGACCGGGCCGGCTACGCTGGGCGGGCTCAGCACGGCTGCGGGCGTCTACTACATCCGGGTGGACGGCGTGGCTGCAAACACGACGTATGGGTTGGCCGTCAGCTACATCGCCAACGGCTTCGACACCGACGCGCTGCGGCTGCCGCTGAGCTACCTGCAGGCCGCGCAGAGAGCGGACGGCGGCTGGGGCCTGGCAATTGCCGCGGACGCCAGCTACGTTGGACTCACAGCCGAGACGGTGCTGACCCTGCTGGACTACAGCCTGTACTATGATGTGCGCACGGCGCTGGCAAACGGGCTCGCCTGGCTGGCAGCCAACCAGAACGGCGACGGCGGCTGGGGCAGCCCTGCCGGCACGGTCTACGAGACCGCGCTCGCCTTCTACGCCCTGGACCGCGCAGGCTCGACCGCGTTCGACCGGACTGCGGCCGAGGGCTGGCTGCTGGGCAGCCAGTCGCCCGACGGGAGCTGGAATGGCCTGCCCTATGACACCGCAGTGGCGGTGCTCGCGCTGGGTAACCAGTTCTCCGGCCTGCCTGCTGCGCCGGCCAGCCTCACCATCAGTGCCGCGGACCCGGATGTCATCCTGGATTGGGCCCTGGTCAGCACCACCCGCGCCGGTGACTCCGTCACCGTGGGCCACTACAATGTCTACCGAATGGCTGATCCCTACTTCGCGGTCACTGCCGCAACGCCGGTCTACGACACCGCCGCTGGGTTGACCTATCCGGATGACGGTGTATTCGGCACTCCGCCGGAGGTGTGGTTCTACGGCGTGGCCGCAGTGGATGGCGCCGGCAAGCTGGGAGACGTCTCTCCGCACACCGGGCTGTTCGAGTTCACTATCGTCCCGGGAGGAGGGTGAAGCTTTGCAGCGCTTTCATTTACGACCGTAGCGAGGAGGTGAAGTCGGGCCACATCTCGGCATCGCACAACTGCATATCCGCCAAGTCAGTTTTTGCCGATCAGGGAGGTTCAGCGACCATGGCAACGAAACGCATTTCGTATTTGTTCTTCGTGTTATGCCTGTTGTTTTCTCTGCCCTCCATGGCAGCGGCTGCCCCGCAACCCCCGCAGCCAGGTGAAATGGGCTCCGGCCTCGCGGCTGCACAGGCCTTGGCGCCCGATGCGCCCGATGCAATCCTTCCCGCAGTAACCTTCACGGGACGTGTCAGCTGGTCGGTCGACGGCCTGGGATCCAATGATCCGAACGGAGGCATCATCCAGGTCGAAAAGCCGGCAGGCGCGACGGTCAAAAGCGCCTATCTGGCTGCCGCCACCATCTTTAGCGGCGGAACGATTGCCGATGGCGCCATCCAGATCGACGGCGCCGGCGTCAACTGGGACAGCGTCATCCCCAGTGCAATCTCCTCCTACAACCATTGGAGCGATGTCACGGCGCTGGTCAAGCCTAAAATCGATGCAGCCCCCGCCGGCCGGGTAGATTTTCTGGTCACGGAAGCCAACACCGGCGTCATCGATGGTGAGATCCTCGCAGTGGTCTTCGACGATCCTAACCAGGCGACCAACAACACGATCGTCCTGATGTTTGGCGCCCAGAACACCGGCGGTGACACCTTTGCCATCGGCCTCGCCGAGCCGCTCGATCTGGCCGATCCGAACCTGATGCTCATCCTGTCGCTGGGCATTTCGTACGGCTACCAGTCCAGCGCCAATGCCGGCCAATACAGCCTGATCGACGTGAACGGGCAGCGCCTGACTTCGTCGGCCGGCGGCCAGGACGATGCCGGGTACATGGGTCCAAACGGTACGCTCCTGACCGTAGGTGGCCTTGATGACAGCATCGCCAATCCGCCAGACCCCTATTCCGGCACGCAGGGCAGTCCTCCCTATCGTTATGATGACGAACTGTACGATCTCAAGCCGTTCGTGCAGACCGGCGACGTATCCATCCAGGTTGATACCCTCAATCCGTCGACCGATGACAACATCTTCTTCGCCGGCCTGTTCCTCGCCTCCGCCCAGGCGGTGGTCAACGAGGGCATCCTGCTGTCGCCCACCGAGGCAACCAATCCGGTCGGCACGGCTCATACGGTCACTGCGAAGGTCCAGGATGACCGGGGGCAACCCGTCCAGGGGACCCAGGTCACCTTCAGCGTCCTGGCCGGGCCTAACGCCGGGGCAAGCGGGATGTGCTCCGTCAACGCTGACTGCACCACGGACGCCGGCGGGCAGGTCAGCTTCACCTACACCGGCACGGGCGGACCCGGAACTGACCAGATCCAGGCCTGTTTCCTGCCCCATAATGCCCAGGTGTCGGTCTGCTCTCAGATCGTTACCAAGACCTGGATCGGCAGGCCCCAGGCCCAGATCTACGGCTGGACGTTCCTGGATGCCAACGCGGATGGTTGGCGTGAGCATCCTGTAGATACCAGCACCGGCGTGGCGGGTGTCAAGCTGATCCTGACGCGCGACGGCGTCGAGGTCGCGACGGCCCTGTCCACCCCGGAGGCCGGCTGGTATGACTTTGGCCTGCAGGATCCCGGCAACTATTGCGTCGAGATGCTGACGCCCGCGGGCTACGTGCCCACGAGCCCCACCAAGGTATGCTTCGCGCTCGGCGCGGACGACCAGGTCGCCAACTTCGGCCTGGAGCCTGCGCGGGCGAGCATCGGCGACCTGGTCTTCTTCGATACCAACACCAACGGCGCTCATGATGCAGACGAGCCTGGCATCCCCAACGTCACCGTTGCCCTTTGGTCAGCCACTGGCGGCGTGCCGGTTGCGATCATCGCAAACACCACCACCGGGCCTGATGGCGCATACCTGTTCGAGAACGTCGTGCCGGGCGAGTACTTCGTGCAGGTCACCGACGACAATGGTGAGGTGGCCGGCCTGTCGCTGACGACCGCCGGTAACCCGCTTGGCCCGATCACCGTCGTCCACCTGCAGGCGTATCTCGACGCCGACTTCGGCTACAATCTCGTCTGCCCGCCCACGCGCGGTGCGGTCAGCGGCCGCGTCTGGCTCGATGTCAATGCCGACGGCGTGCAGGATGCCGGTGAGCCGGGCCTCTCGGACGTGACCGTCTACATCCAGCCGCTTGGTCACCTGGCCACGCGCGTGACCACTACCAACGCTAACGGTAACTTCTACGCGTGCGTGCGGCCGGGCTCCTACCTGGTGGCCCCCGAGACGGATGTGCCGCCGCTGTCCGATCTGGTTCCCATCACGACCGAGTTCTACCTGCCGGTCACGATCAAGCCCGGCCTCGGCTTCCATGCGGCGTTCTTCGGCTACCAATAACGCGTGACGTCCTAGCGTAAGGGTGCCCCGGCGGAGCGGCCGCTCCGCTGGGGCATTTTGTTGGCCCAATCGCCCCCGCGATGATAAAATCAACCCCATCCCTCCTGAAGGAACGTATGCCCATGCCCGATTCACCCCAGACTTACGTTATCGCCGTCATGTCGCGCGATCGCATCGGCATCATTGCGGAGGTCGCGGGCGCGCTCAGCGCGCTGGGCGGCGACATCGCAGACTCGCGGCAGAGTGTCCTCTGCGGCTACTTCACCATGCTGCTGCTCGCCCGCTTCCCGGCCGGTGTGACCGGCGACGCCATCGAGCAGGCCATCCAGGCTGCCAGCCACGCCAGTCCGTACGGTCGGGGCGCACCGCGGCTGGAGGTCATTGTCCGCCAGGCCGATCCCGCCGCGCTGGCCGCAGACGCGGCGCAGGAGGCCGGCGGCTCGAGCTATCTCCTGACCGCCCGCGGGCCGGACCGGGTGGGGTTCGTTGCGGCCGTCTCGGCCTTCTGCTCAGCCAACGGGCTCAACATCCTCGACCTGTCCACGACGGTCTTCGGGGGCGACTATATCATGATGCTCCTGGTGGATGTCAGCCGCTGCGGCGACCTGGACGACCTGCGCCGCCGGCTGAAGGCGTTCGGGGAGCAGGCGGGGCTGAGCGCAGTGCTCCAGCACGAGGCCATCTTCCGCGCGACGAACGAGGTGGACGCATGATCCGCACTGAACAGATCCTCCGCACGGTCACCATGATCCAGGAACAGCACCTCGACGTGCGTGCGGTCACGCTCGGGCTGGACCTGCTGGACTGCCACACGGGTAACGTGGACACCACCTGCACTGCCATCCGCGACAAGGTGCGCCGCCACGCGGAGCGGCTCGTCGCCGCGTGCCAGGCCGTGAGCGACGAGTACGGCCTGCCTGTGATCAACAAGCGCCTCGCGGTCACTCCCATCGCGCACGTCGGCGCAGGGTTCGACCGGGACGGCTTTGCCGCGCTCGGCCACGCGCTCGACGAAGCCGCGGCCGAGGTGGGCGTGGACTTCGTCGGCGGCTTCTCAGCCAACGTGGAGAGCGGCCTCGGCGGCGGCGACGTGGAGCTCATCGCCGCGATCCCGCAGACGCTCGTCAGCACGCAGAAGGTGTGCGCGTCGGTCAACGTCGGCTCCACGCGCTCTGGCGTCAACATGGATGCGGTGCGGGTGATGGGCCAGGTCGTCCACGACCTCGGCTGGCAGAGCGCAGACCGGGGCGGGTTCGCCGCGGCCAAGCTCGTCGTCTTCACCAACCAGCCGGAAGACAACCCCTTCATGGCGGGTGCGATCCACGGCGTCGGCCAGCCGGAGGCCGTCATCAACGTCGGCGTCAGCGGGCCGGGCGTGGTCGCGCGGGCGCTGGAGCGGCTCATCGCGGAACGCAAATCTGAGTTAGGCCTCCACCACCTTGCAGACGAGATCAAGCGGACCGCGTTCCGCGTGACACGCAGCGGCGAGCTCATCGGCCAGCGCGTCGCAGCCCTCCTCGGCGTGCCGTTCGGCATCGTGGACCTCTCGCTCGCGCCGACGCCCGATGTAGGCGATAGCGTGGGCGAGATCCTGCGCATCCTCGGCGTGGACGAGATCGGCGCGCCCGGCTCCACCGCGATCCTCGCGCTGCTCAACGACGCGGTCAAGAAGGGCGGCGCGTTCGCCTCGGGTAGTGTCGGCGGCCTGAGCGGTGCGTTCATCCCCGTGTCGGAGGACGCGGAGCTAGCGGCCGCGGCGCGCAGCGGCAGCCTGACGCTGGAGAAGCTGGAGGCCATGACCAGCGTCTGCTCGGTCGGGCTGGACATGATCCCGATTCCCGGCTCGGTGGACCCGGAGACCATCGCGGCCATCATCGCGGACGAGATGGTCATCGGCATGGTCAACGGCAAGACGACCGCGGTGCGGCTCATCCCCGTGCCGGGTCGGGAGGCGGGCGAGCTGGTCAGCTTCGGCGGGCTGTTCGGGGAGAGCGTCGTCATGCCCGTCCGCAGCGCAGGCAAGTCCTCCCGCCTCATCCGCTTCGGCGGCCGCATCCCCGCGCCGATCCACAGCCTGCGGAACTGACGGGAACAGAACGCTGATGACGCTGATGTGCCAACCTTCGGTTGGCCCTGATTGACGCTGATTTTCTTGTTTTTCATTTTCTATCCCTCAGGAGGGACCAAAAATGATAGATCAGTCACATCAGTCTAATCAGCGTCATCAGCGTTCTATTAAGCCCCTGACCTCCCGCGAGCGTGTCCGCCGCGCGCTGGCCCACCAGGAAGTCGACCGGCCGCCCATCGACCTGGGCGGGACGCAGAACAGCACGATGTGCGCGGGCGCGTACGCGGCTTTCACCCGCCACCTCGGCATCGCCACGCCCGTCCGCCTGCTGAGCCGGGTGTTCAACACCGTGCAGATGGACGAGGCGGTGCTGGCCCCGCTGCCGGCGGACACGCGCGGGATTTATGCCCGGCCCCCTGCGACGGGCGGGGCCCGCGTGCTCGACGACTTCACGCTGGTGGACGAGTGGGGCGTCACCTATCGCCGGCCGCCGGGCGGAGGCCAGTACGATCCGGTCGTGCATCCCCTGGCGGAGGCGACCATCGATGACCTCGACCGGTATGGCTGGCCCGATGTTGAGGACCCGTCGCGCTACGCGGGCCTGGCGGAGCTGGCCGCGGACCTCCGTGCGGGCACGGATTACGCCATCTGCGGGAGCTCGAACGACACGGTCATCTTCGACCGCGCGTGGCTCCTGCGCGGGATGCAGCAGTTCCTCGAGGACCTGCTGGCCGACCCCGCCTTCGCGCTGGCGCTCCTCGAACGCGTCGCGGACGTCCAGTACCGGCGGCAGGCGGCCTTCCTCCGGGCGGCCGGCCGTTACCTGGATGTGGTGGTCATCGCGGACGACATGGGCACGCAGCGCGGCCCGCTGCTCAGTCCCGCGCTCTACCGCCGGATGGTCAAGCCGTTCCACCGCCGCTACGTCGAGACGGTGCGCCGCCACACCGATGCGTTCGTCCACGTCCATGCGTGCGGCAGCATCGCGGCCCTGGTGGAGGACTACATCGAGATCGGCGTCGATGTGCTCAACCCCATGCAGGTCGCCGCGGCCGGCATGGACCCGGAGACGCTCCGCGCGCGCTTCCGCGGGCGCATGGCCTTCTGGGGCGGGATCGATACCCAGTCGCTGCTCCCGCACGGCACGCCGGACGAGGTCGCCGCAGGCGTCCGCCACATGCGCGAGGTCATGGGCTGCGACGGCGGCTATGTCCTGGGGGCCGTTCACAACATCCAGGACGACGTCCCGCCGGAGAACGTGCTGGCGCTGCTGCAGGCCGGGGCGGATTGAACCGCAAAGACCAATTCGGGCGGTTGGGGCGCGTTTCGAATCGGTGGCGCGGCCATCGCGGGTAAGCGAATAGCGCTGCGGCGCCGGAAGCGAATAAGCGAATACCGCCGCCGCGGCGCAGACGATTCGCGTATTCGTGGCGGGCGCCAGCGCATTCGGGTATTCGCGATGGCCGCGTCCCCATTTCCCGCTTACCTCTCTCTCCCACCCACAACCACCGATTCGATCCCCAGGGTCTCCCCCAGCCGCCGGATCGTCTCCGCGTGGTGCCCGATGCCCAGGGCGAAGTGGTGCGTCGGGCCCGCGTTGCACCAGGCGCGCAGGAAGGTCAGCGGGTCCGGGTGGAAGCGGCCGGGGGTGTTGGTGTTTCCCGTCGGCGGGATGGGGCCGGGCACGGACTCGCCCTCGCCGATGATGAACTTGAAGCGGCCGTCGTGCGTCTGGCCGACGCTCAGCAGGGTGAGCGGGCCGTGCCGGATGGTGAACTCCACCGATGCGCCTGAGCCCGGCTTGCCGTGGTACTGCCGCAGGCTGCGCAGCCGCGGCCTCCCCTCGCAGATGTTGAGATGGTGCGGCCCGTCGTGCCCCACGTAGATGATGTTCTCCTCGAAGTTCACCGGGTGGAACTCGGCAAAGCTGCCGCCGATCTCCAGCCGGTCCATGATCAGCATGGCCACGCACGTCTTCAGGTCGTTCTCGCCGCACATCGGAAAGCCGGCGGCGGACAGGAGCGAGTTGCCCACGATGAAGTTGCTCACCACCCGGCGCATCTCCGACTCGGGCTCCGCCTCGTAGTAATAGGCCAGCCCGTCCAGCCGGCGGGCCGCGATGAAGCGGTCCAGCGCGACCGCGGTCCGCGCCGCCATCGCCAGGTCCTCCTCCGTCAGGCGCAGCGTGTGGGGGTCGGTGGCGGGGTCGGGCGTATCGAAGAATTCCTCGATGGCTCGGCGCTTCGCGGCGACCTCCTCTGCGCCGGCCCCCCGGTACTCCCGCAGTACCTCGTCCGGCTCGGTCTGCACGATGTGCAGCCCGAAGAAGCGGGTGAACATCGTGTGGTCGCTGTGCATGTCGAGCATGGCCTCGAGCGTGTGGCCCATCTGGCCGATGCGCGCGCCGCGCAGGTCGTGCAGCACCCGGGCGATGCGGCACCAGTCGCGGAGGTCCGCCTCCGCGGCCGGGTCGTCGTACAGCGAGCCGAGGACCATCGGCGGCACGGGCCGGCCCATGCGCTGGCTGACGTGGCAGAACTCCGGCAGCGCGCAGACCTGGTCGTTGGCGAGCTGGAGGTGGGTGGTGTAGTGGTCGAAGTCGAGCCGGCGGCTGGACTGCAGCGCGATCAGCACGACCGGCGCGGTGACCTCGGCCACCATGACGCCCCAAGTTGCGCTCGTCGCATAGGTCGCCATGTCGCAGAAGACCAGGTCGAAGTTGCCCGCCTTCAGCCGGCCGGCCAGCGCATAGGCCGACTCCGCGTCATCCGCCATCCCGAAGTCGGTGACCTCCACCCCGTAGCCCTCGATCCGCCGCCGGATCACCTCGTGATACCCCAGCAGCTCCTCGCGCAGCCCGGGGTACTGCGCCCAGTAGGTATGGTGCCCGACGCAGAACAGTCCGACCCGTGCCGTGAGCGGCTTCTGGCGTTCGATGTGCATATCTCAGCTCCTCCTCATCCAGCTTCGGAGAACTGTGCGCGCTCGTAGTTCACGACGATGACGCCGCTCGGGGTGACCTCGCCTTCCGTCACCTTGAACGCTGCGGGGATCGTGCCGCCGGCAAACAGCCGCTTGCCGCTGCCCAGCGTGAGGGGATAGATCATCAACCAGAACGCATCGACCAGGTCATGCCTGAGGAGCGTTTGGATGAGATCGCCGCTGCCCCAGACGTGCAGATCCGCTCCCGGCTGTTGCTTGAGCCGGGTGATTTTCTCCGCGATATCGCCGCTCAGGAAGACGGACGGCTGCCACTCGTGAGATGTCAGCGTATTCGAAGCGACGTACTTGGTCGCCGCCATGACGCCCGGCCAGGCGCCCGCATGCTGCGGCCAGTAGGGCGCCCAGATGTCGAACGTCTTGCGCCCGAGCAGCAGGTCGAACGGCATGTTCATCTGCCGTCTCAGAAGCCTCCCAAGGACTGCGTCGGCGTAGGGCGCGATCCACCCGCCAAGCGCAAAGCCGCCGCTGGTATCTTCCTCCGGTCCGCCCGGGGCCTGGATGACGCCATCCAGGGAGATGTGTTCGAGCACAGTGATTCTTCTCATGGTGAGTTCCTCCATTTCATAAGCCAATCCAAACATCCGCGCCTGCAGTGGAGCTCGTCCGGCAGCGATGCATCCTGGCGAAACCGGCCGGCCTGCGCGTCGCAGAGAGCACCGGTTGTCTGTCTGGTAATTCTACCAGATAGGCAGCCGGTCGCGCGGTCGTATCGGACAGTACTGACGGATGCAGTCTCCCTGTGACTGGCCAGCCATTCCAAATGTACGCGAGAGTGCGGGCATTCTGAGCGGAGGGCGTTGCGGAGCAACGCACGTAGTCGAAGAACGCCGGCACGGCCTACATCCTTCGACTACACCCGCCGCGAGCGGCGGCCTCCGCTCAGGATGCCTTGCCGCCTACATTTGGAATTCCTGGTGACTGGCAGCGCAAGGTCCTTCGCCCAGCGCGGTTGTGGTATAATCTAGTGGCGGAGTTCGAACCGGAGGATTGTCTCGTCCGAGATCCACAGACGGTTCTGTCACGATTCTGCAACGCTGGACTGATACTATCCTCCCAAGCATGTCCCTCAGTGGAAGGAGTGTCTCATGTCAGCCTGCCGCATCCCCAGCCTTTCCCTCGTCGTCCTGATCGTCTTGTTGTTCACATCCGGCGTGGCGCTGGGCCAGGAGGCCGCTCCAGAGGCGGCCCTGACGGCCGCGTTCACCTACCAGGGCAGCCTGCAGGCGAGCGGTGCGCCCGCCAATGGACCCTACGATTTCCAGTGCATCCTCTACAACGCCGCGAGCGGCGGCAGCCAGGTCGGCGCGGCCGTGACGCTGGAAGACGTGCCCGTGACCAATGGCATCTTCACGGTCGAGCTCGACTTCGGCGCGGCTGCGTTCGACGGGCAGGCGCGCTGGCTGGAAGTAGCCGTACGAGCAGGGGCGAGCACGGGCGCGCACAGCGTGCTCAGCCCGCGGCACGCGCTGACCGCGGTGCCGCACGCGACCTATGCCACGAAGGCTCCGTGGTCGGGCCTGCAGGGGATCCCGGCCGGCTTCGCGGATGGCACCGACAACGACACCATTTACAGCGCGGGCAGCGGGCTGACGCTGGCCGGCACGACCTTTGCGGCGGACACGAACTACATGCAGCGCCGCGTCGGCGGCACGTGCGCCGCGGGCTCCTCGATCCGGGCGGTCAACGCCGACGGCACGGTGACGTGCGAGACGGACGACACCGGGTGGTCCCTGACGGGCAACGCGGGCACTACGCCGGGCACGCACTTCCTGGGCACCGCCGACAACCAGGCGCTGGAACTGAAGGTGAACGGCCAGCGCGGCCTGCGCATCGCGCCGGCGACAGACACCGGTACGGGGGGCTTCGCGCCCAACCTGGTCGGCGGCTCCAGCGCTAACCAGGTTCTCGACGGCGGCGGTGGCAGCGCGACCTATGGCGCCACTATTGCCGGTGGGGGGCGGCCGGATGCAACGTGCCGCAACGGAGCCGAACCCTGCTGGAATCGTGTTTCCGAAGACTATGGTGCAGTCGGCGGGGGGATCGCTAACACCGCAAGCGGGGTGGCTGCCACCGTGGGCGGGGGAACCACCAACACCGCCGGCGGTGCGAGTGCCACTGTCGGCGGGGGTGCGTGGAACACTGCAAGCGGGTCGCAGTCCACCGTCGGCGGGGGATTCCTCAACGGCGCCAGCGGACAGTATGCCACCGTCGCCGGAGGCTCTGGCAACACCGCCGGCGGACAGTACGCCACCGTCGCCGGGGGCAGTAGCAACACCGCCGGCGCCGACTATAGCTTCGCGGCCGGCTACCGCGCCAAGACCTCCCAGCCCGGCGTCTTCGTCTGGGCAGACTCCAACGACTTCGACTTCGATCCGTGGGCCTGGGGCCCGGCCGGCGTGCCCAATTCCTTCAATGTGCGCGCCACGGGCGGCTTCTATTTCGCGACCGCAACCGATTTCTCGGGCATTGTGACAAGCGGGGTGTACATCACGACCGGGGGCTCGGGCTGGAATTCCTACAGCGATCGCAACGCTAAGGAGAACTTCGCACCGGCCGACGGGCGACTGATCCTCGACCGCCTGGCCGCCATCCCGGTCCAGACCTGGAACTACAAGACGCAGCCGGCGACGATCCGCCACATCGGGCCGATGGCGCAGGACTTCGCAGCTGCGTTTGAGGTAGGCGAGAACGATACGACCATCAACAGCCTGGATGCCGATGGCGTCGCGCTGGCCGCAATCCAGGGGCTGTACGGGGTGGTGCAGGAGCAGGAGAGCCGGCTGGCAGCCCAGCAGGCCGAGATTCGCACCTTGCAGGCGCAGAATGCGGCGCTCGAGGCGCGGCTGGCAGCGCTGGAACGACAGGCAGCCCCGGCGCAGACGGGCCTGCCTGCAGGCTGGCTGCTGTTGGGCGGCATCAGCGTCGTGGCCGTGGTCGCCGGGCAGCGCCGGCTGGCAGGAGGCGGGCGATGAAACTCCAGGCGTTACGCACCGCGCTCGCGGCCGGCCTGCTGCTGACGGCGCTGGCTGCCGGCGACGCGTGGGCCCAGGGCGAGCCAGACAACGCCACAGACGGCGACCCGGCGCACGAGCTCAGCCCGGCGCTCGACGCGGAGCCGGCCCCTGCCCTGCCGGCCGCCACCGGCTACACCCTGGAACGGGCGGTGGTTGGCGCGGGCGGGGCGCACGCCACCGCCACAGGCTTCGCGCTCGATGCCACCGGCGGCCAGCCCGCGGCCGGCCCCCTGACCGGCCCCGACCTCGCGCTGCAGGGGGGCTTCTGGCATGGCTGCAGCGCGGCCGCGCCGGTCGCGCCGGTCGTCCGCGTGGCCCGCAGCGGCGACGACGTCATCGTCTCGTGGGATGCCGAGCCCGCGGATGTTCAGTACCAGGTGTGGGTGTCTACGAATCCCTACTTCGACCCGGATAACCCGGGCGGGGTGGCGCCGGTCATCACTGCGCTGACAAGCTACCCGGATTACGGTGCGGCGGCCAGCCTGGAGAACCACTTCTACGTGGTGCGCGGGGTGAATGCCTGCGGCGTGGTCTCGGGCAACTCCGCGCGGCGGGGTGAGTTCACCTTCGAGCTGATCGAGGGCGCACCGTAAGCGCGGGCCGCGCGTTCCCGGCAGCATCCCCTGCACCGGCGGTATCCGGGAGTTCTCCCGGATAGCGTGTGTGCAGGGTAGGGGAGGTTGTGCGTGCAGCAGCGGCCTCTCGGGAGGCGGGGTCTATCTGGAAGTTCTCCCGGATAGACCCCGCGCATCGCCCGGAGGATCGTAGGGCTATGGCCGCACGCGGCCGGAGCGGTCCTGTCGGATCGTTAGTTGACCGTGATGCTATCGCTGGTCTCCACGTTCAACCCGGCGTCGTACCTGTAGCCGCTCTTGGTCACATTATTCACCGTGAAGGTGAAGGTGCCTGCGGACCGCACCTTGCCGGATTGGAAACTCACCGTGCCGTCGGCGCCGGTGATGCCGCTGACGGCGCCCGTATAAGCGCCGCTCCAGGCGCCGGAAACCGTCGCGCCGGCCACTAGCGCGCCGGTCGTGTCCTTGATGGTGACCACGGCCGTGGCCAGCCGGTTGGCGCCGGCCTTCTGGCCCGTCATGGCGATGTCAGCCACGAACATGACGATCTCGCCGGTGCCCCCACTGCTGACCGTCACAGACTTGCTGACCGTGCCTGTCGCGCCGTCATTGTCGGTCACGGTCAGGCTGACGGTGTACGTGCCATCCGCAGCATAGGTGTGCGAAGGGCTCTGCGCCGTTGAGGCGGCCCCGTCACCGAAGTTCCAGCTCCAGGCTGTGACAGTCCCATCCGGGTCGTCACTTTCGTCCGTGAACGTGGCCGTGAGGTCGGATGTAACGACGGTGAAATCGGCGATCGGCGACTGGTTAGGAATCACGCCGCCCAGGGAGTCCAGGGCCGCCTTGGCCTGCACCAGGCCATAGCCGTAAGCCACATCGCGGCCCGTCGTGCCCAGATCTTGCGCGGTGGCCGCCATCGCATTCCGGATCTCGACGTTGGTCAGCCCCGGATTCGAGCTCCACAGCAGTGCCGCTACACCCGAGACGTGCGGCGTAGCCATCGACGTGCCGTCCCAGGCTTCGTAGCCGCTGCCCGGCTTGACGATCGAGCTGGTCACCGTACCGGAGGCTCCGAGCTTGTTGTCCACCAGGTACTGCCCATCCTCCTGGCTCAGGCTGATGGCCGGGATCGAGGAAGTATAGCCATCGCCCAGGGTCCCGAGGAAGCTGCCCGGCACATTGTTGTAGATGACGGCTGCCGCCCCGCCGCTGTTCTGGACGTTCATGACCTTGTCGTAGAAGCTGATTATACCGCGCTCGCACAGGACGACCTTGCCGTCCCAGGCGCCGGTACTGTCACACAGCCCGCCGTTCACCAGCGCGCCTGTGGCCGTACCGTACGCGGCGTTCTCGATCTGCTGGCCCTGGTAGGTGGTGCCGTCCACCGTCAGGGTGGTGGTGGCCAGCCATGGTACGGTGCTCAGGACGCTCACGCCCGGCGCGGCCAGTTCCACCTGGCTGTTCTGCTGGGAGAAGTCGGCCACATTCTTCAGGCTGTCGATGGCGGCCACCGAGACCACCGTGTCGTACGAGGCGGGATAGCTGTAGGCCGTGGTGCCGTCGTTGCCCGCGGCTGCAATCGACAGGATGCCCTGGCTGTACAGATTGCTGAACTGCGTCCGCTCCGTGCGCAAGGACTTGCTGCCGCCCAGGCTCATGCTGATGATCTTGGCCCCCCCGGCCACGCAGCGGTTGGTGGCGTCGACCAGGGTGGAGGCGTAGGCCCAGCCGCAGTCATCGCCGAAGACCTTGACGATGTAGAACGAGACGCTGGGGGCGACGCCCACCACGCCGGCAGCGTTGTTCGCGGCCGCGATCGTGCCGGCCACGTGGGTGCCATGCCCGCAGGCATCCCTGCTCCAGTCGGCGCCGTAGCCGGTCGCTGACACGCCGGACAGGTCCTCATGGCCGGTGTAGAGGCCCGAGTCAATGATGCACACCTTCGTGCCGGCCCCGGTGAAGCCGGCAGCCTGCACCGCCGGCGCCTGAACAGCCGTGATGCCCCACGGGATCTCCTGGGCCATCAGGTAGCGCGGCGCGTCCGGCTCGATGGAGAGGACATTGGGGTTGTGCGCGATGCCATCCAGCGCGGCTGCGGGCAGGGTCACGGCCAGGGTTCTGAGATCGTCGAACTGGTAGTGCACCTGGCCGCCCGCGCCTTCCAGTGCACCCCGCACGGCTGCCGCGCGGCCCGGGGCAAACTCCACCAGCACCCGCTCGGTGCCTGCGTCCGCGAATGACGGCGCGGCCGGCGCCAACACCGCCAGGCCGAGCAGCACCAGCACTGCGATGACCGACAATACATTGCGCTTCATGGGTATGCTCTCGCTTTCTGCCTGTATACACTCCGCTGCCGCGCGCTGTGCGGGCAGGATCCGGCCGGCTCGCTCGCCGCGCCGGTCGGACGGGGCCACCTCCCACGCCGGGACCAGCCCGCGCCATGGGCCAACTGCTGCTTCTGCGTCGAAATTCCTCCTCCTGCGCCGGTCCGCCCGCGGCATCGCGCCCGCGCGGCACGCTCGCAACCATGATCACGATCCGGGTGCGCACGATTGTACCAGACGTCACCTGATGCCACAAGCCGCCAAAATCGCGGTCAGGCAGGTGAGCCACACGCATCGCCGCCAGTTCCCGCCCCCGCGACACCGCCCGCGCCATCTGGGGAATTCCCCAGATAGCCGTGCCCGGGCCATGGCCTGGCCGGCGCGCCGCTTCCTCCGAAACCAAAGCCGGGCAGAACTTTTGTGCGATGAGGCGAGGCGTGGCAGCGTGGGCGGGCTCGGCCCGTAGGAGCTAAGTCGGGGCAAGGAGGAAAATGTAGCACAAAATGGGCTGGGAGATGCGCAACGGCCGGAAGTACCACCTTGATTTTTTGGATTCTCATGATGGCCATGAGGACGACCTTGATAATCATGGTGATGCTCATGAAGGCAAGGATGGTGGCGATGGCCGAGGTGGTGGGTGTCATAGACGCTGTCCTTCGTAAGGCGGCGAGTCCGGGTACGCGGCGGGTGTGGGAGCCGGTGTTCCGGGGGCTGCTGCGGGATCATCCCGAGCTGTGGCGTGACCCGAACGGGCCGGCGCATGCGGCTGCGCTGGCGCGGCTCAGGGAGGGCCAGGCGCGCGTCGCTGCGCGCCAGTTGGCGCATGATAGCACGCTTGTGCGAGAAATGACAAATCTCGAGGTCGAGCTCGCGTACGACAGATTGAAGATTGCAGATTGAAGATTTGCGGTTGACGGGACCGATTGACGTTTTAAGGTTCGAAGGTTGAAAGTTGAGGGCTGGGGTGGGGTGTTGCAACGGGGTGTAACGCGTTGCAGGGGGCGGGAGGGCGTTGCAAAGTGTGCGATGGGGCGTGGCATGGCGCGCGATGTGTTGCAGGGGCAGGCGTGGGGGCGTTGCAACAGTGTGGCACATCGTGCAACGCCAGGCGTGGGCGGCTGCCACGTGGGATGCAAAGTGACGGATTGTTGCAACGGCGCGGGGTGTTGCAACGGCTGCAACGGGCCCTCACGCCTCGCCCACACTGCGGTGCGGGCGAGGGGTGAGAACGCGGCTGGGGGAAGGCCGGTGGGTTCGTAGTGGGCGCTTGGCGCTGCGGCGCTTGGGCCGGGTCAGGCATGGGCGCATCTCCGCCCTTGACGCACCGGAGGCTAGCACCGCAGATGGAGCTATGCAGCTGCTCGGCATCTGAGGATGCGGGACTCCGCGTGGGGCACGGGGCATGGAGTGCTTACGAGCGACGACCCAGCAGGTGGCGGGCAAGGTCTATCTCGCAAAGTTGCCAGATAGCACCGTCCCCACCTGCTCCGGGGAACACCCACACCTCAATGCCGCATCCTGAGGGGGTGGCCGGCTCAACCCTGGCCAACGGACAGCCCCACCTTAACGCAGCATCCTGAGCGGGTGAACGGCTCAACCTGGCCAGCGGGCAGCCACGAGTCGAAGGAGCGGCCCCCGCTCACTGCCATGCCCTTCATCGACGTCGCCGGTCTTGCCCAACGTATGGGCCGACCCAGCCACCAGCCCGGATGCTATCTGGCA
>JAXGYZ010000015.1:0-105123 GCA_040772005.1 Anaerolineae bacterium
GGCCGGGCGCCTTGCCATCCAGCAGCGGGCCGAGGGTCTGCGCCACGATAGTGTCCACGATGTAGGTGGGCGTGTAGAAGACGCCGCCCGCCTTGCGCACCTCGGGTTTTTCCTCGATCTTGACCACCCGGCCCGGCGTCAGGCGGATGACCTTGCCGAGGAACCGCTCGTAGACGTGGCCGAGGATGTCCGCGGGCAGCACCGAGAACTCGTAGGGGCTCTTGGGGTAATAGAGGTTCTCGATGATGTCCTTGAGCACCCGGTCGTCGATGGTCAGGCCGGGGGTGAGGGTGTCGGGGGCTTCCGCGCGGTCGCGCTCAGGCTCGAAGTGGAACAGGCCGGAGTTATAGCGCATGTCGGCCCGGCGGAACAGCTCCTGCAGCCGGGCGTAGGTCTGGCCGCCGTTGAGCAGGCTGCGCAGCTGCTCGAACGTCTCCAGGTCGCGCGCCTCGCAGATGCGCAGGAAGACGATGCGGTCGATGGTCTGCTGGACGGCCCAGTTGATGTCCCGCCCGCGCAGCGCCGGGTTGCGCAGGACGAGATTGCGCGCGAGCAGCTCGCGCCAGCGCTCGATTTCGGCCAGGAACTCGTCGTCCACCGGTGCAGTGCCGCGCTTGCCCGTCTTCGCCTCGGCATACTTGTCGAGCGCGCCCTGCCACACCGCGGGCTTGGCGAAGATGCCGGCCAGCTCGTCCCAGCGGGTCACGTATTCGCGGAAGTTGAACAGGAGGATGCGGCCCGTGCCGGCCGAGTCGGTCAGCGCGGGGCGGCTGCGGCATTCGTAGACGGAGAGCTGCTCGAAGTCGGTCAGGACGGAGAGGGGCAGCTTGGCGCTCCAGGCATAGCGGCGCAACTGGTAGGCCGGCTCGATGTCGTGCGCGATGTCCACCGACGGCTTCTTGGCCTCGACGAAGAACTTGCGCTCCCGGCCGAGCCGGAAGGCGTAGTCCGGGGCCTTCGTCGCGCTGCCCACCCGGACCTTATCCTCGTGGATGACCTCTTTGTACTGCTCCGCGTAGCCCTGCCGGTTGTTGACGTCCCAGCCGAGGGCCTCGAACAATGGGTCGATGAACTGGTGGCGGACCGCGGTCTCGCTGAACTGCGGGCTGCGGTACTCGTCAAGGTTGCGCTCGAAGAGCTCGACCAGCGCGATGATGGACTCAGGGGCAGGCATGGCACCTCGACGTGCATGGATGGAATGGTTGGTGGTGATGCCGCGATATTGTAACGCAGGGGGAGGCGAGGTAGCAAACCGCGCGGTGGGCGCGGCGCGTTTCACGTTGGGGACGGTAAGGGAGCACCCTGGGCAAGCTGCGCTTGCACGAGGGCCGGCCCGCGGTGCGGGCTGGACGCGGTCTGGCGGGTTCGGCCAGCATATTGCGCCGGCACACGTCCTACGGTAAAATGGTCCTGAGCCATGGAGGTGTACAGATGTTACAGGTTGAGTTCTCCAATCGATTGGTCGGCATTCTGAATGCGCTGGAGCCCGGCGGCACCCCCCGGCAACAGGTCATGCGACTTGCCGAACAGGAGTTGCGCCGGCGGCTGGCGCGCTACCAGTTGACCGATCGCCTCATGCGCGAGAAATACGGTATGACCCTTGAGGAGTTCGAAGCGTCAGAGACTGTCAAGGCTCATGGCTACTCCTTTGAGGTGGAGAATGACCACCAGGACTGGGATCTGGCCGTAGATGGCGTCCGAACAATGGAGCACCAGCTCGCCGCCCTGCGAGGTGAGGAGTGAACACGAGCGCCGTCGAGCGCGATATTCAGCGAACAGCCGCCAATTGGGCCTTTGTGCGATTTGTCGAAACTGTAGACAAGACCGGTGATGCCATCAAGCTGCGGCTGCATATCGATACCGACTGCTTTGTCCAGGTCTATATCAACACTCGCAAGTCTATCATCAGCTATACGGTGGTGTTCAACCGCACCCGGATTCTCGGTCGTGACTGCGATGGCGGATCATGGCACCGTCATCCGCCGGAGATGCCCGATCAGCACGACTTCTCACCCGAAGGGCAACGCGCGGTATCGCTGGATGAATTCCTGAAGGAGACGCAACAAACGCTGCAGGACAAGGGACTTCTGTAATTGCTGGTAGACAGGACGACAATTGGTAGCGCCCCGCAGGAGGCCCCAGAGGCGAGCCCACTGCGGGGTTGCCTGGGCCACTACCCCCGGCCCAGCCGGAACTTGAGATACTCTACATAAGCGCAGTAGTCCGGCCACGAAATATCGGGCGGCGCGCTGTGATCGAGCTCCGGAATATACCCGCCATCCTCGACTACCGGCATGACCCGCTCGACCTCGCGGCGCATCGCGTCGCCGCCCTCCGCCACCGCGCGCTTGTCGATGCCGCCGAGCATCGCCAGGTCGCGGCCATACTTCGCCCGCACCTGGTTGACATCCATCCCCGCCTGCACCTCGAAGGGCCAGATGTGGTCGATGCCCGCCTCGACCCAGATGGGCAGCAGCAGCTCGATGTTGCCGTCGCTGTCCAGCCCGATGTGCCGGATGCCGTGGCTGTGCATCCAGTCGCACACGCGGCGGTAGTGCTTGAACGCGAACTTGCGGAACATCTTCGGGCCGACGAGCGGACCGGTCTTGTAGGCCATGTCCTCCCAGAACCAGAAGACATCGAACTCGGTGTGCTTGAGCACTTCCTCGGTGATCATGATCATGGCATCTGCGCGCTCTTCCATCATCTGCTCGACCAGTTTCGGCTGGTCGTAGAACGCGCGGCACAGGTTCTCGACGCCCATCATGTTGCGCATGGACCCGAAGAAGCCGCCCCACCGGTCGGCCCAGCACTGCCGCGGCGCTTCGTCGGCCACAGCGCCATCCGCTTCGGCACCGTGTGCCGCTTTCACGTCGCTGTCGAGCAGGTCCTCGCTGACCCGCCCGCGCACTCCGCCCGCCTTGATGCGCGCGTGCCATGTGGCCGGAAAGCGGTCGGCCAGGTTCAGTCCCAGTCGTTCGCGGCGCAGCTTCTCGAAATCCGCCGCGTTCTCGACCGGGAACTTGATGAACTGCGGCATGCTCGCGTCGCGGTGCTCCCTAAACTCCCGCATCAGGATGCCTTCGTAGTTGATGTAAGTGATGGTGCGCTCGTCTTCCTCGATCACCTCGTAGGTGAACTCGGGTGCCGGCCCGTAATACGGGTCCACGCGCACCAGGCGGTCCAGGCCGAAGACATCCTCCAGCGGGCGGCCGTCCCAGCCCTGCGTGCGCCACAGGTCGTGGGTCTCCTGCCAGCCATAGCTGGGCCGGATCCAGCGGGGGGCCACCGGCTTGAACTCCAGGGTGTCGATGAAACGCTGGCGAGAAGTGGGCATTGGCATTCTTCCTTTTGTTCCGGGGTTGCTAGATTCCCGACAGAGTCAGGGATTCGGCGTAATGGCAGGCTGTCAGGTGCGGCTCGGTTTCGGTTCCGACATTGCGGAGCGGCGGGTGTTCTTCCGCACAGCGATCCGTGTGATATGCGCAGCGTGCATAGAAATAGCAGCCCTGGGTCGCCCGCGAGGGGTCCAGGACCTCCCCGCTCAGGATGCGCGTCTTGCCCCGGTACTTGGGATGGGGCTTGGGCGAGGCGGAGAGCAGGGCCTCGGTATAGGGGTGGCGCGGTTGTGCGAACAGCGCATGGGTATCGGACAGCTCCACCAGGCGGCCGACGTACATCACGGCCACACGGGTGCTGATGTGCTGGACGACCCCCAGGTCATGCGAGATGAACAGGTAGGTTCATGTATGCAGGTTTTTCACCATCGGTGGCGCGTTCATTTGGCTTGCCATTCTGAACGGGCGTACAATGTCGGCGCATGGTGAGTTGGGCGGCTCGCTTCTGTCCGCTTCCGATCATAAGGAGACCCCCATGACAGCAATCTCCAGCGACGTCTACCCGCAGAGTTCGGCCGCGCGCGGCGGCCCGGCAGCCGGCCGGCCCGTTCGGGGCCCCGACTTCTTCAAGTGGGGCGAAAATGTGCCCTTCGAACGCTTCTGGTCCGTTCGGTCCGTCACAGCAGATGGCCCGCGGCTGCGTCTCGCTTGCGAAACGCGCACCTACCTCAACGCCACCACCTGGACGCATGAAACCACGATGCACCAGATGCACCCGGCCGATGTCCCGCCGGGCAGCGCCGAGATCGAGGTCACCTTCTGGTCCGATGAGATCTTCCGCGTGCGCTTCGGGACGTACGATGCGGAGCCGCCCGCCTTCCCGCCGCCGGAGAGCCGCATGCTGGTCGGCAGCGCGGACCCCGCCGTGACCGTCACCCTCGAACAAGCGGCGGACGGCTGGATTGCGCACAGCCGCGCCATCGAGCTGCACATCGACCGTGAGCCGCTCCGCCTGTGGGCCAACGACCGACAGGGCCGCATCTTCTGGCAGCAGAAGCGCTCCGACCTCTTCACTGCCGACATCTTCGACATCGCCATCGCGCGCGCGGACGGGCGGACCGGCTGCTTCGAGACCTTCGCACTGGACGGCCAGGAGGAGCTGTTCGGCCTGGGTGAGCGCTTCGACCACGTGCCGCGCACGGGCCGCGTGGTCGATTTTTGGAACAAGGATGCCATCGGTACCAGCAACCGGCGCACCTACATTAATATACCGTTCTTCTTCTCCACGCGCGGGTACGGCCTGTTCCTCAACAGCAGCGCGCGCACCGAGTGGGAGCTCGGCACGCTCGAAGCCTTCAGCGCTGGTTTTGCCGTCGAGGATGAGGGCATGGACTACTTCGTCATCTACGGTCCATCGCCTGCGCAGATCCTCCACCGCTACGCCACGCTGACCGGCTTCGCGCCCACCCCGCCCGTGTGGAGCTTTGGCCTGTGGATGAGCCGCAACAGCTACATGTCATGGGACGTAGTCGACCAGGTCGCCGCCGACCTGCGCAGATACAGTATCCCTGCCGACCTGCTTCACCTGGACACGTCCTGGTTCGACCAGGACTGGAATGCCAACCTGCGCTTCTCCGAGGACCGCTTCGCCGATCCCGTGGGCCATATGCGCCGGCTGCGCGAGCAGGGCTTCCGCATCAGCCTGTGGCAGTACAACTTCGTGCCGCCCCGGGAGAACAACGAGAACTATTGCGAGGGTCTGGCGAAAGGCTACTTCGCCAAAGGCCCGGACGGCGGGGTGTTCCGCCATCCGCCCGAGGCCCGGGGCAGCTGGGTCGACGACTGCGTAGTCGACTTCTCGAATCCCCAAGCCGCGGCCTGGTACACGGACCAGATCAAGGCCCTGATTCGCATGGGCGCGGCTGCGATCAAGACCGATTTCGGCGAGGGCATCCCCGAGGACGCGGTCTACCATAGCATCGACGGCAAGCACTTCCACAACCTCTACTCGCTGGTCTACAACGCCGCGCTCGCGCAGGCCATCCACGAGGTCAGCGGCGAGTGGATCGTCTGGGCGCGCAGCGGGACGGCAGGCAGCCAGCGCTACCCGGTCCACTGGGGCGGCGACAGCCAGTGCAGCTTCGGCGGGCTGGCCGGCACGCTGCGGGCCGCGCTCTCCATCGGCCTGTCGGGCATCCCGTTCTTCTCTCACGACATCGGCGGGTTCATCGGCCGGCCCACTGCGGAGCTGTACGTGCGCTGGGCGCAGTTTGGCCTGTTCAGCAGCCATGCCCGCTGCCATGGCGCGGGCAACGAGAACTCGCGCGAGCCGTGGAGCTTCGGCGACGAGGCCTGCGACATCTTCCGCATGTATGACCACCTGCGCTACCGGCTCCTGCCATATATCTACGACCAGGCGCGCAAGTGCTCGGCCAGCGGCAAGCCGATGGTGCGCGCTCTGGTTCTCGAGTACCCCGACGACCGGAACAACTGGCACATTCAGGACCAATATCTGTTTGGCGATGCGCTGCTCGTCGCGCCGGTGCTGCGCCCGCTGGTGGAGAGCACGACCCGCGTGCTGTATCTGCCGGCCGGGACCTGGATCGACTACTGGACCCGGCAGCCGGTTCACTCGCACGGAGAATGGATCGAGCGCTCGGTCGACCTGCGCACCATGCCCATCTATGTCAGGGCGGGGAGCATCATCCCGTACGGTGAGGACCGGCTCTACACAGACAACCGGATCGGCCCGATCGTCCGGCTGGAGGTCTATGCCGGGGCCGATGGCCGGCTCGACTACGATGACGGCGAGCAGCGCTTCACCGCCGCCTGGCAGGATGGTCACCTTGCGTTGGACGGGCTCAGTACCGCAGTGGCCATCATATGAGCTGAGGTCGTCATCCGGTTTCCGCGGTGGCATGAAGCGCAAAGACCTGGCAGTTCGCCCCACAACGTGAGGCGGGCTGCCAGGTCCTTGTCAGGTGGCCGGTCTCACCGGCACATCAGCTTACCGGCAGATCAGTGGCAGATAGGATTTCACCCCATCGCCCGCCGGCTGGAACTGCGTCCGCGCGACCGGCGCTGCGGTTCCGTCCACATCCACAGCCTCCAACTGATACCATCCGGCACTGCTTGGGTCCGCCCCGCCGTCGATCCACTCGTATCGGCTGGGCCCCAGCGTCTCATCCGCCAGGGATGCAATGGGTTCCGCGTTGCAGAGCACCCATCCATCCTCGCCGGTCGCCGAGCGATAGAGGTTGAAGCTCTCCAACATCGGTTCGCTCAGCGTCTCCCACTGCAGGCGCACTACGCCATCTGAGGTGGTTGCGGTGAACGCGCCCACGGCTGCCGCCTTCTTGGCCGCGCCATGCGGGATGCTGACGTTGCCGCCGCCGATCGCGACTGTGTTTGCGATGGCCTCGCGCGGCAGCGACATGATCGGCACGATGGTCCGGTCCTTGTCTTTGACCTCCATCCAGAAGCGGTCGATGCCCGTGCCCGGCTCGTCGCGGTCCTCCGCATACACGGTGAACTCGTAGTTGCCGATGGGCTCCGGCCAGCCGGGTTCCTGGTACGTGGCCTTGCCGCTGAAGCTCGCCCAGCCCATCGGGATCGTCGTGTCGGAGCCGAGCGCCAGCCCGTACAGCGCGTTGCTCTTCACCCGGTAGATTTGCTCGTCGGGCAGGTGGCGGATCAGAAGCAGGTTGCCCTGAACGTTCGTGCCCTTCTTGCCATACTTCATGGTGAAGCCGAAGTTCGTCTTGTCACCGGGATAGCCCGTCGCCGGGTTGGCCGTGTTGGGCCAGTAGAACCAGCCGCCGCCGGCCGCGAAGCCCAGGCTCGGGTCGTAGACGATCAGGCCCTCCTCGGTGTAGCCTGCGTAGTAGCCGTCATCCACGGTGATGGCAACCACGTAGGTATTCACCGCCGCGCCGGTGTAGGTGCAGGACAGCGTGACATAGCCTTCGTAGCCGTTGCCCGCGGTCAGCGTCCGTGTACAGGTTCCCGTCGGCGCGCCGCCCGGCCCCACCGGCAGCAGGGCCATGCTGACCGCCGCGAGGTTGATGTCGCCAGGCAGCGGCTCCAGCCCGGCGTCGGGCAGTTCTTCCTTCACCTGAACCACCAGCGTGAAGGCGCCGCTCACGCCGCCGTCGGTCGCCACCTTCACCGAGGACGGGTTGGCGTCGGTGTACACGAAGTCCACGCCCTCGGCAACGACGATGACCACGGTGGCGACCTGCGCCGTGCCGCCGTCGCCGTCGTACACGGTCGCCTCGATGGTGTATGTCCCCGCCGGCACGTCGAGCACGCTCGAAAGCGTCCATGTGCAGGTATGGGAGTATGGCGCCAGCGGTGTGCAACTACCGTCGGCGGACTTGAGGAGGTCGCCGGGCAGGCCAACCTGGAAGGCTCCGTCGTCGAGCTTCCACTGCGTCGTCAGCGCCAGCGGGTCCGCCTGCATATCGGTGGCCGTGATCGTCACCGGTGCGATGGAGTCGCTATACTGTTGCGTCTGCGTGGTCTTATCGATGGTCGCCACAGGCGCAACGTTCAGCACAGTAACGACCGCGGTGTCCGTGCCAATGCCTCCGTCATCGTCGGTGACGGTGACGGTCACGGTATAGGAGCCGCTGTCCCGGTAGTCGTGGTTGAGGCTGAAGGTCTTGTCGGTCAGTGCCAACGGCTGTGTGCCGGACCCGTCGCCGTAGTCCACTGTCGCCGTCCAGGTGTCCGCGCCCGGGTCGGTGAACGAGCCGCCGCTGCTGAAGGTGCCGCCCTCGTTGATGGTGGCATCTGCACCGGCATTCACCGTTGGCTTCACGTTCAGCACGGTGACAACTACTGTATCCTTACCAACACCGGTATCGTCGTCGGTGACGGTGACGGTCGCGGTGTAGGCCCCGTTGTCTGCGTAGGTGTGGCCGAGGCTGAAGGTCTTGTCTGCATTCAGGGTCAGCGCTTGCACGCCGGACCCGTCGCCGTAGTCCGCTGTCGCGGCCCAGGTGTCCGCGCCCGGATCGGTGAAGGAGCCGCTCTGTACGAACGGGCTGCCTTCGTCGACGGACGCATCCGCGCCCGCGTCCACGTCCGGCCTGACATTGTCCACGACATGCGTTACCGCCGCGCTGCCTGGGTTACCATCCTTGTCGGTTACGGTCACGGTGACATCATAACCGGCCTCAGGCGGCGTCGCGTTGTCGGCATACACATGCACTGCGCTGCACGTATGGCCCGTCTCCGGCGTGCCGGTCACTTCGCCGGCCGTCACGGCGTTCTCGTCGCCCCAGTCGATCGCACAGGTGAAGGTGTCCTCCACGCCCGGATCGGTGAAGCGGGCACTGGCCGCAACCTCGTTGCCCTCGTCGGACGGCTCGGTCACCACGACCGGCGCTTCTACTGCCGGCGCGACGTTGGTCACGCCGTGCGTGCTCGAATTGCTGCCTTCGCCGCCGTCATCGTCGGTCACGGTGACGCTCACCCCGTAGCCGGCCGCGGCGTTGTCAGCGTACACATGGACACCGCTGCACGTATGGCCCGTCGCCGCTGTGCCGGTCACTTCGCCCGCGGTCGTGGTGCTCTCGTCGCCCCAGTTGATGACACAGGCGAAGGTGTCGCCCGTGCCAGGGTCGCTGATGGTCGCGTTGAGCGTCACTGAGCTGCCCTCAGCCGAAGGCTCAGGCGAGATGGCCGGGACTCCCACCGTCGGAGCGACGTTGGAGACGCCATGCGTTGTTGATGCGCTGTCGCTCATGTCGTAGCTGTCTGTCACCGTGACGGTCACGGTGAACTCGCCGTTGTCCGCGTAGGCGCGTGGCGTGCCTGTGCAGATGTAGCCTGTCTCAGGCGTACCCTCCACGACGCCGAGCGCGGGCAGTGTGCCGTCGCCGTAGTCGATCGCGCAGCCGAAGGCATCCTCCGGGTCCGGGTCAGTGAAGGCTGCGGTGACCACGATGGGGTCGCCTTCATTGGATGCATTCGGTGTGACAACCGGCGTGTCAATGTCCGGCGGCACATTGAGGACCGTGTAGGACAGGGTCGCTGACCCTGCCGCGCCGTCCTTGTCTGCGACAGTGATGGTGATGGTGTAGTCGCCGCCCAAGTGGTAGGTATGCCCCAGGCCGTAGCAGGAGTTGCCGCCCACAATGGGCCGCGTCTGGATGGTTCCGTCGCCGTAGTCCACGGTGCAGGTCGCCGCCGCGGGGGGCAGGTCCTCGTCATCCGCCTGGGCATCCAGCAGGCTCGTGCGCGGGAAGTCCAGCACGCCGGCATCGGTGAAGGTGGCGCTGGCGTAGACCTTGCCGCCGCCCTCCAGCGGGGAGGCAGGGGTCGTCTCGATGGCCGCCACGACAGGCGTTGCGTTGGTCACGACTACGGTGGTGGAGCCGAAGGCCCAGCCGCCGTCACCGTCGCCCACGCGTACCTGTGTTTCGAACGTGCCGTTGTCCTGGTACGCACACGCGGCAGCGCTGCCGCTCTGCGGGCCAATCTCCCAGAAGCCATCGTCCTTGCAGTCGAACCAGTATTCGAGCGGGTCCTCGGCGCCGGCCACATCACTGGCGGTCGCCGTGACCGTCGCGGTCCCGCCCTCGGTCACCGGCCCGTCATTGGCGACGCTGGTGAGCGATGGCGCAACGTTGTTGACCACCATGGACGACGTGCGGGTGCCCGTGCCGCCGTCCTTGTCGATCACGGAGATCGTCACGTCGAACGCGCCGTTGTCCGTGTAGGTGTGCGTGTTGGCGCGGCAGGTGCCGTTGGTCACCACGCCTGCCGCGCTGATGCCATCACCGAAGTCGACGGTGCAGGTCCAGGCTGCGTCATCGGCCCCCGCATCGGTGAAGTTAGCGGAGATGACGACGGCCTGGTTCTCGATCGAGGGCCGCAGGCTGATGTCCAGCGCGCCGACGACGGGCGGAGCGTTCGCCACAGTCTTGCTCTCGGTCTTGACGCCGGCCGCGGCATGGCTGTCCGTCACGGTGACCGTGACGTCGTAGTCGCCGTTGTCCGCGTAGGCATGTATCGGGCCGACGCAGCGGCTGCCGCTGGCATCGCTGACGATGCTGCCCGGTTGCGCCCCATCGCCATAGTCCACGGTGCAGACGAACGGGTCGTTGCCGTCCGCGTCGGTGAATGGAGCCTCGGCATAGAGGTCCTGGCCTTCGACCGCGCCCGGCATGAGCGCCAGCGTGCCGATGACCGGCGCGCTGTTGAGCAGCGTGTCCGCCGCGGCGGTGTCGTTGCCCGGCTCCCAGTCCGCCGTGATGTCATTCAGGGTGAAGGTCGTGTTCAGGCTACCTGTACCGGCGGCAGGGGCGGTGATGACCGCACTCACGCCGGTCGTCGCACCGGCGTTTAGAGCACCCACATTGCATGTGACCGTGCTGCCGCTGGCCGTGCAGCCCGTGCCGGACTTCCACACTGCGCCCGCAGGCAGCGCGAAGGTCAGTGTTCTGCCGCTTGCGGGGCAAGGGCCGTTGTTTGCCACCGTCAGGTCGTAAGTGAGATCCTGGCCGGTCTGCACCGGGTCGGGCTGATCCTCGACCGTCACCGAGAGGTCGGCCACGTCGCAGGCCGTCCGCACCCACAGCCGGGGCTCGACAACCGCGGTCTGGTCGCCCGATGTCGCGTCCACGTGGAGCACGTAGAGGTCCTCAGCCGCATCCGCTGCCGCAGCCACCTTCAGGTAGACGGTGGCCGGCGCGGTCACGGTCAGCGAGGTCGCCGGCGTGCCGCTCGTCGTGGCTGCCAGTCCGCCGGCGATGCCGTAGGGCAGGTAGTCCGGATTGACCGAGAGTGTGACCGGGGTGTCCCAGCCGTAGTCGGCGCCGACATCCAGCCGCATGGCGACCTGTTCATCCGGCGCGACCCGCCAGTTGAGCGGGACCGCGGCCAGCGTGAACTTCGGCTTGGCGAGCTCCAGCGCGAGCGGCAGATCGAACTCGTGCTCGCCGTCGCGGCCGAGTACGTGCAGCGTGTAGTCGCCGCCAGTCAACATGAAGGTGTCGCTCAACGTCAATGTGGCGCTGTCGCTGCCCTCCAGCCGGTCATCGTCGATGCTCCAGCCCAGGCCGCGCGGCGCGCTGACATCGAGGTTGATCGGGTCCATCTCACCGAACAGCCGCGTAGCCGCGATCCGCACCTGGACCGACTCACCTGTTGCCATCGTGAGCGCAGCCGGGGTGGCTGCCAGCTCGAAGCGCGGCTCTTCCACCGTGACCAGCAGCTCCAGCGTGCGGGTGGTGCCGCCCGCCGAGCCTGCGATGGTCACCGGGTACGTGCCGCCGCGCAGCGTGTCGGTCGCGGAGAGCTCAACCGAGCCGACCGCGCCGCTCGGCGTCGCCAGGACAAACCGGTGGATCAGATTGACGTCGATGCCTTCCGGTGCATCCGCCACGTAGAGGCCCACGTTCGGCGTGACGTCGCCGGTGTTGATCACCTGGAAGTAGGCCAGCGCGGAGTCGCCGCCGCCGACCACCGTGATCGCAGGCTCCGCGGCCACCAGTTCGAAGCTGGCGCCCAACGGTACGCCCGTGACCTCGTCCGACCAGATGAGGGTCGCGCCGACGAACTCGCCGGTCGCCCCATCAACGTGGCCGGTGTCGCCTTCGTACGCGGCGACCGCGATGTAGTAGGTCTGGCCCGGCACGAGCCAGTCTTCGCTGTTCGCGAAGTTGGTCGTGGTCGTGACCAGGCGCGTGTAGGTGGGCGTCTCGCCGGCCGGCGCATCGCTGAAGCGCACGATGTGCCTGTCGATGTCCGGGTGGGCCAGCGGGTCGAACGCGACGTGGAGCCCCATGTACTCGGGCGTCACGCGGATGTTCGCCGTGGTCCATGCCGCCGGCAGCGGCCGGTTCACCGTCAGCTTCGCTTCGTTCCCGTCGCCGTCTAGCCAGTACTGGTGCTGCGGCGGGTCCTGTGCGTCGTCGGCCTCGACATGGATGTAGTACTCGCCGTTCTCCAGCCCGCTCAGGTCAATGGTCCGGGTGTTGATCGTCCCGTCGATCTTGGAGTCGGTCACCTGGAGCAGGCGCTCGCCGCCGAACACCGGCAGCGTCATCTTCTCCGCCGGGTTCGCGGGGCTGGCAATCTCGGTCTCGGTCGGCCCCAGCGTCGCGTAGATGTTGACGACCGGCGCCGCGGCAGCGGTCAGTTGCCAGCTCACAGCGGCCGTGGCGTCGCCGTTGTCGGTGACCTGCACGTTGCTGAGCGACGGCGCGAGGCCCGCGCCGAGCACGGTGAAGATGTAGTCGGAACTCTCCGTGTCGCCGTGCAGATGGACCTGCCAATTGCCCGGCGTTGCGTCAGCGACGATGTAAGTCACCTGCGTCGTCGTGACCGTGTTGCTGTCCTCGTCCAAGGTCTCGCTCGTCGCCTCGTCATATGCAACTTTCGGGTTCGTGTCCGGCGTGTACGGGTCGATCGTGTTGCCGGCCGGGTCTTCGAGCGTCATGGTCGGTTCGACGCCCGTGCGGGTCAGCATGAACGCGAGGTCCGACGGCGCCGCGATGTTATAGGTATACGAGATGTCGTCGGGCGCGAACGCGAAACCCTTGAATTTCTCGCGTGCCGCGAGAGATGCGCTGCCCGCCAGCTTGCCCGCCTGGACCTCCCGCCAGGCGAGGAACGCGGCCGTCACCTCCTCGTTGTCATACAGCACATACTCGTCGACGTCACCGAAGTCGATGTTCCCGTCCGCGTCGACGTACATGCCGCCGGACCACAGGCCGCTCAGGATCGAGATTTCGCACTTGAAGCCCCACACGCTGCCCCCGCCCTCGGCGCAGAACTCGCCGATCTCCGCGCTGACTTCAGCTAGCCAGAGGTCCCACGGCGGAATGGAGATGCAGATGCCCAGCGCGCACCCTTCCCAGATCAGGCCCTTGGACAGGCCGATCTTGACGCCGGCCCAGCCGGTGAAGTGGAAATCGTCGAACTCCGGCGCGCCGTCGTTCAGCGGGTCCCAGTCCGTCCAGACATGGAAGCCGACCGTGCCCTCCATGAAGATCGGGTAGCGCAGTGTGACCTCGGCCTCGACGCCGTTGGGCATGCCGTATTCGGTGAAGTCCACCTGGGCATAGCCTTCCGCCATCTGGATGAAGCCGATGACCGTCACCTCGCCCTCGACCCTGAAGTAGCGGTTGGGCTTGACCTCGATCGTCGCCGTGACGGCACCCTCCGCAACCGCCGCATCGATGGGCGGCGGAATCGCCATCACCGTCTCGATGTTCGCGCCCACATTGATGCGCAGCAGGTCGAGGTCCTTGTCCATCTCGAACCCGCCGCTGAACTCGCTGATTTGCAGCCCGGACTGGCCGAGCGGCACCGAGCACGAGAGCATCAACTGGGCCGCGATGGCGCGCAGCTCGAGGTCTGCGGTGTCTGTGGCATCGGGGTTCGCCGCCACGGCCAGGGTCGAGGCGATGATCCGGCCATCGGTCGGCTTGATGCTGACCATCGTGGCCTGATGCTCGCCCAGCACCAGGTCGATCTCGACCGAGATGCTGGAACAGGGCGCGCTGCCCCCGCCAGACTCACCGGAGCCGCCGCCCGAGCCGTCGCTTGACCCGCCACCCGAGCCGCCGCCTTCGCCGCCGCCGTCATCCCCGCCGCCGCCGCCCATCATGTCTTCGAGCCCCAGCGAGGCCAGCGCGTGGATGGCGTAGCTGTCTTTCACGCCGTCGCACGCATCGGTCGATTCGCCCTCGTCGTCCATGCAGTACTCACCGTCCGCCGCATAGCGATCGGTCGCATGGATGGAGCCCTCGACGTTGAACATGCTGAAGCCGAGGTATTCGAGCGACGGCAACGTGACGTTGATGTCTGCCACCTCTTCGATTGCATCGGGCGACAGGCCGGCGAGCGCGGCCGCGCCCGCTTCCTCACCCAGCACCAGCCCGGCGCCCTTGTCCAGGACGGCCATCTGGCCGAGCTGCGCCTTTTCGCCCCCGAAGTCTTCGATCTGTTTCATCTCGGCCTTATCGGAGAAGACCTGGCCCTTCTCGACCTTCCATTCCGTGTCCTTCAGGGTCAGACCGGAGACGATCAGCTCCATGTCCTTGACCTTGCCGGTGATCTTCTTCTGGCTGTCGAGCGTCAGTTCGGCGTCCGGCTTCTCGGTTGTGCCGGTCTTCTTGCCCTGCGAGCCGGGGATGTCGATTTGAATCTTGTTCTTGATCTCCAGCTTGTAGGTGCGGTCGTCCGCCTCCTTGAGCTTGGCCTTGCCCTCTTCAAAGGGATGACCGTTGTCGTCGAGATTGCCTGCTGGGAAGTCGACTTCCTTGTCCTCGTTGATCTTCAGGCCCCGATGATCGATCTTGATCTTATCGGTCGGGGTGAAGTCCTTCTCCTGGCCGCCCAGCTCGTCGGGCAGCTTCCACTTCCCTGCATCGGATTCAAGGCCTTTCGCACTCGTCAATGAGTGGTCCTTGCTCAGGCCCTTCATGGTCAGGTCCGCCGAAGCCACCTTGATGGTGAGTTCATCGTTCGCCAGTTTGCCGTCCAGCTTGCCGTCCTTGTCGACGGTCGCGCTGCCCAGGTCGGTGAGCTTGTCGTTCTGCTCCAGCACCGTGACCTGGACCTTGCCGCTGGTGACGTCCAGCTTGAAGCCGTCGGCCTGCTGGACGACCTTCGCCTTTGCCTCCTTGACCCTCAGCTTCTCGCCGTCTTTGACGTCCATGTCGGCCACGTCGAAGGTTTCATCCGTATTGACCTTCATCTCGGCCTGGGGGATGTCCTTCTTCGGCTTCACCTTGACGTCAGGGGTGACCTTGTTACGCTCGCCGAGTTCCGGCGGCATCTTGTAGTCCGCCAGGCTGACCGAGACGCCGTCCTTCTTGAGCATGGCCGAGACGACCTTGAGATCGCCCTTCGCCACGTCCAGGTGGAACTCGGGCAGTGCCGAGCTGGTGATATCGGAGTCGATGGACCCGTCCGGCAGGGTCTCCGGCGTGCCGTCGTCCTTCATCTTTGGGCTCAGGTAGACGGTATCGAGCGTGCCGCCCTGCTCAGCCGGCTTCTTGATTTCCTTATCCGGGTTGGCCGGCAGGTCGACTTCCAGCTTCGCCGAGGTGATGACCGCCTCGTACTTGCCGCCCGCGCTGACGAGCTGGCCTGTACCGCCCTTAACCTTGAAGTTCTCCGCGGTGTCGAACTTCAGGTCGGGCACGTCGAAGCCCGCGCCGGGTGCGCCGCCGACCGTCATGGACGCATCTTCCAGCCCCGGCCAGTGGCGCAGGCCCGCAGAGGAGCCGGTCACCTCGCCGCTGCCGAAGTACACGGGCATGACCAGGTCCACATTGCTGGTCGAGTTGATGCCCGTGTCGCTGATGGGCGCGTCGGTCGGGATATCGAGCTTGAAGATGCCCGCGTCGAGCTGGAACGCCTCGTTGACCTTGCCGCCGTACGAAGGCTTGTTCGGCTTGGTCGTGCTGGAATCCAGCTCGAAGTCTGCGCTCACTTCCTTCTCGAAATTCGGCGGGTCCAGCTTTAGCTCGTCGGTCGTGCCCTTCACCTTGCCGTTGGGTAGATCGACTTCGGTCAGCGTGCTGTTCTCCGGCGTGGTGATCTCGAAGCCTGCCACGTCGGGTACCTTCGCCTCGCCGGCTGGGTCGAGCATGAGCTTCCAGGCCGCGGTCTTCGTGCTGCTGAAGTCGCCCTCGTATACGGGCACGTCGCCCTTCTTGTAGTTGAGCTTGCCGCCGCCCGCCAGGCTCGTCGCGCCGGAGGCTGCAAAGAGGACCGAGTCGTTCAGCCCGGCCAGGTAGAAGTGGTCATCGAGCGCAACGCCGTACGCGCGCTTGTTGCCGCCGGCGGCCTCGAAGACGTAGGCGCTGACCTCCACGCCGTCCAGCGTCTGCGTCGCCAGCGTGCCCGCGCTCGCGGTGGCGTCTGCGTCATCCGTGTTCGCGGCAGCCGTGTCGTGGTCCTTCGCGCTGTCGACCGTCGCGTTTGCCGTGTAGGCGACGTCTGCGCCCTGCACGGGCTGCACCGCGGTCGCGCTCAACGTAAACGACTTGGTTTCATCGACCGCCAGCGCACCCAGGCTACAGGTCAGGTTCGCGGAGATGTTCAGCGATCCCGTATCCAGCGCGCAGGTTGCGCCCGTTGCGGAGTTGTAGTAGATGCCGTCGGGCAGGTCCCCTGCCACCGATGCATCGGTCACAGATGAAGGCCCGTTGTTGGTGACAGCGAACGTATAGCTGAAGGCCACGCCCGCAGTCACGTCTGCAGGCGCGGTCAGCGCCAGGGTCAGGTCCGCGAAGTCGCCGACTTGCGTGTCGTCGTCCGTCGCACTCACGCTGCTCACGCTGTCGCCGCTCGCCGTCGCCGTGTTGCTCAGCATCTCCTCGACGGTGGTCCTGGCCTTGATGCTCACATCGACCGCGCCGCCGCTTGCCAGGGTGCCCACGTTGCACGTCACGCTGCCGCTGGCCTGCGAGCAGGTGCCCGCGGTCGTGGTTGTCGTATCCCAGGTCAGGCTCGCAGGCAGCGGGTCGGTCATGACCACGTTGGTCACGCTCGCACCGCAGGCCCAGGTCTTGATCTTGTAGGTCAGGAACTCGTTGAGGCCGGCGATGGTCAGGCCGTCCGACTTGTTGATCGCCAGGCCGGTGAACGCGGAGATGGTGGTGGATTTCTGAGCCGTCGGCGCAGTCTGCGTCTGCGGCGAGGTCGCGGTCGCGTTGTTGACCAGCGCGCCGGTCGTGCATCCGCCGGTCATGTAGCTCACGGTGCGCGTTTCGCTTGCGCCGACAGCCATGTCGCCCAGGCTGCACGTCACCTTTCCGGTGGACGAACTGTAGGTACAGCCGCTGCTGGCCTCGGTGAACACGGCCCCCGCGGGCAGCGTGTCGACGAGGGAGGCGCCGTGCGCGATCGACGGGCCGGTGTTGACGATGGTCATGTTGTAGGTCAGCACTGCGTTGCCTGCCGCCGTGTCCGGGCCGGTCATTGCCAGGGTCAGGACCGCCTTCTCCTGCGCCGTGTGCGAGTACGCGATCTGGCTGTTGCCGAAGAAGGCGCTGACCAGCGTCGGGTCATACTGGTTGGCCTTGACGTTGGCGCTGAAGTCGTAGACCGTGCCGCCGGTGGCCGTCGTCGGCACCCGGACGGTGATGGTTTTGGTCGTGCTGGCCGCGAGGTTGAGGGTGCCGATGTTGCAGGTCACGAGGCCCGAGCTGTGCGTGCACGGGCTGGTAGCTGACACGAACGTGACGCCTGCAGGCAGCGTGGCGTAGAGCGACGTGCCCGTCGCGGTCGCGTATCCTAAGTTCTCGATGGTCAGGTTGTACGCAATCTGGTCGCCCACGTAGACCGTGCCGGTGGGGTTGACCGTGCCGTAGAGCGCCAGGTCTGCGATGGTCTGGCTCCAGCGCGAGATGCGCGCGGCAGGCACCGTCGAACCCCTGGCGGTCATGAATTCGCCGCCCGCATACAGGCTGGACCGATCCATGACCAGCGCACGCACCCCCTGCATCCAACCGGGGATGACGCCGCTGACCGGCGCGGTCACGCCGCCGTCCATCGCCGACCAGGTGTTGGCCTTGCGATTCCACCAGGCCATGCTGCTCGTGGTGGCGGTCAGCGCAGGGGCGAAGGTGGCGTTGCCGTTGGTGAAGGTGCCGCCGATGAAGATGTTGTTTTGGCTGGCCGAGATGGCATAGACGCGGTCGCAGTCGTTCGCGATGTCGTTGCAGTTGGCGCTGGCGGCCAACTGGTTCCACGTCGCGGCGCCTGCCGGACGCGTCACCTGGTAGAACTCAAAGCCGCCGGAAGCGACGTAGCGGTTCGCCACATACAGGTTGCCCTCGCTGGACGCGAGCGCATCGACGTACTGCTGCGCGCTCAGGGGCGGGGCGGAGCCCACGGTGTGCCATTCGGCGCCGTCCCAGCGGGCCAGATTGGCCGCAGGCAGGCCGTCAGACGCGCCGACGTTGAGGAACGCCCCGCCGACGTACAGGTCGCTGCCCACGAACAGCAGCGCGTAGGCATCCGCGTTGCCGTTGTAGAGGCCGCCGCCGACCGCGGACCAGCTTCCGTCGCTGTAGCGGGCCAGCCCGGCCGCAGGCGCGGTGAAGTCGCCGCCCGCGTAGACGACGCTACCACTGACGGCCAGCGCGCGCACCGAGCCGCCGCTGAACGGCGATCCGCCCAGTGAGGACCACGCGCTGCCGCCCCATACTTTCACGTCGCTGAAGTCGCCGCCGGCATACACCTTGCCGTCCGGACCGACGGCGATGGCGCGCACCGTGCCTGCGGTGAACGTGCCGAGGCTGGCCCAACCGGTGTTGCGGCGCCACTTGCCGATGTACTGGATGGCGGTGTTGCCGCCGGCAGAGGTGAAGCTGCCGCCGGCATACACCGTGCCGTCGGCCGCAGTCGCGAGCGCGTGTACGATGCCGTTATCGACGCCCGGCTTGCCGATCTGATTCGTGTCGGCAGCCAGATCCCAGCCGATGCGCATGCCCGAGATATCGGTGCTGGAGAGGCGTGCCGCGGGGAAGGCCGCAGGATCGACCGTAACTCCCGCCCCTGTACTGATGCGGTCGCCGGCCACGCCGCTCATGCCGGCCGAGGTTTCATCCAGGCTGGCGCTGATCGAGGCGATGCCGCCGGTCGTGGAATCCGCCGCCACGGGCGGCGCAAGGGCCAGCACGGCCAGCAATACAAACGCGGCCAGCCCCCCGAATAACCTGAGAGACTTCATAGAACCCTCCTTTTAGGTCTATCGGTTGCTCCGAAGGGCCCCTTACCAGCCGGTTGGTTTGTCGCCGCTCCACGAGACCAGGTTGTTGTCGATACACATCACGGTGAATTGCCAGTCTTCTCCGCAGCTATCGCTGGCCTCCACGCGGAAATGCCAGGTGCCGTCGGCGACATAGGCCGCCGCCTGCATCAACGGATACTGCTTGTCCCTTTCGTTGATATCGCCTTTGACCGTGAAGCTCACGATGCCGCACGACCAGGTCGTGGCGGAGAAGTCACCCCAAACGTGCCAGTAGCAGTGATCGGTGGCATAGTAGGTCTTGAAGACAACGGGCTTGTGGCCATTCACCCATACATCGCCCCTCACGTCGAGCTTGGCCTGGGGATTCGTCGTGCCGATGCCGACGTTGCCGCCGTCCTTGATAAACAGGCGGCCATCGGCTACCCCGCTTTCTGCGATGTTTAGACCGGTGCTGCCCTTGGAGTTGATGTGCCACTGGGTCGTGCCTGCGCTGTCCCTGAAGCTCAGCCATTCGCCGTTCGTGTTGGCCGCCTGGACGGTCACGCGGCGATCGGGGCTGGCGGTGCCGATGCCCAGGTTGCCGGAGTCATTCAACAGCATGGCGACCGTACCGCCCGTGCCCGGATCGGAGCGCGTGTCGCTGTGTACGCCGTCCATGTACCACGCAAAGTCACGGTCCGAGCGGAAATACTGTGTGTAGCCCTGCACGCCGATGCCGTAAGTTGTGCCCCACAGGTTAACCATCTGCCGTGTGCTGGAGCCGAAGTTCAGCGTGTACGGATTGGCGACGGTAACGTTCCCATCGTTGTTCACTGAGATCGGTGCGAGCGGGTCGCCATCCGGCGCGGCCAGCGAGTTGGCGTAGTTGGATGACACCGCGTAGGGCACAGGCGCCAGCCGCTGCGTCGGCGTCAGCGCGGTGCCATCGACGGTCAGTTGCAGGAAGCGATCCTTGCCGCTGAACACAGCGGGACCGACACTGCTGAACAGCAGGCTGAAGTGGCCGTTGCGCACCTGTACCCCGGTGAACGACTGGGTGAACAGTGCGGTGCCGCTGGCCGCCGCGTTGTCATAGATGGCAACACTCATCGCGTGCGTACCGTTGTCCGGGTTGCCGCTGCTGTCCCGCAGCGTGCCCTGGTAGCTGATGTACTGCGAGGGCGCTTCGTCAATCGCTGAAGGCACAGCCTCAGGCGCCGCCTCCGGCGCCGCTGCCGGTTCAGCATCAGGAGAAGTGGGCGTTTCCGATTGGGCCCATGCGGGCGCCACACCGGCCATGAGGAGGAGGATGCCGCACAGGAAGGCGGCGACAAGCGGGACCTTGCGAGTAAACATGGTGTCAAGCTCCTTCGGTTGGGTTTCTCTTTTGCGGTGCAGAAAGTGGACGGCAAAGAATCAGCGGTGGGTCGCGGGATAGGTCCGTGCAAGATGAGAGTTGGGTCTCCACGTAGGCGACGGCATCAGACAGACACGCAAAGCAATGGCGGGCTGTGTTGGGACCGGCCTGTTGCACGGTGAAGCGCCAGCCCGGTTCGCTTCCCGTCTCAGCGCCTTCTTCCAGCCAACAGCGAAACAGGAAGCAGCGGTAAGGCCGTCGCTTCCTGCCTGCGTCGTTCAAATGGCCGGCTGTCCCCATGTCAATCTCCCTGGCAAACAGCTGCATGGGTTGCCTCAGCAATCCACCGGTATGTATACGGTTTCAGCGTGATGCTTCCGTCAGTAAATCGTAAACATCTCTTCGTGATCTTTCGAAAGTGGCTTGGCAATGAAGACGGAAGTTGGTATAATCTTCATGTCAGGCCCAATCGGAGCAGGAGCATGCCACAGCTAACGGTACACTTGATGGGCGGTTTCCGCGTCGAGCTGGACGGCGAGACGGTCTACGGTTTCCAGTCCGATAAGGGCCGAGCGCTGCTGGCCTATCTCATGACGGAGGCGGACCGGCCGCACCGTCGTGAAACCCTGGCCGGATTGCTTTGGCCCGACCGGCCCGACACCATCGCCCGCGCCAGCCTGCGACAGGCGCTCTCTTGTTTGCGGCGAGTGCTGGGCGATCAGCGGTCACCCGATCCGGCAACACCTCCCTTCCTGTTCGTGACTCCCACCGACGTGCAATTCAACACCCACAGCCCTTACACGCTGGATGTGGCAGAGCTGGAGGCTATCGCGCGCTCACCCGCGCGCCAACAGGAGGTGCTGCCGGCTGAACTCTGCAGCGACCTGCTCGCCGGTTTTGCTGTGCCGGACAGCGAGGTCTTCCAGGCCTGGCTGCTAAACAAGCAGGAGTATTACCACCGGTTGGCGCTGGACATCCTCGACGAACAGACCGCCGCCTTCGAGCGCCGAGGCGATTACATGCGGGCCGTGGCGGCCGCCCGCCTGCAGCTCCAGATGGAACCCTGGCTGGAGGAGGCTCACCGCAGTTATATGCGCGCGCTTGCCTTGACCGGACGCCGCGACGAAGCGCTGCGCCAGTATGACATCTGCAGCCGTGTACTACAGGCCGAACTCGGCGTCCAACCTGCCGCCAGCACCCAGGCACTCCACGCTGCCATTCTGTCAGGCGAGCTTTCTGCCCAGGATCGTGCTTCCGCCAGGCAGCCAGTGCCAGAACTCGCTCCGGCCGCAGTTGTCCGGCCGGCCCTCGCGCGACCGCAGCTTGTTGCACGCGCACAGGAACTGGATCGACTCAACAACTATCTCGCCGCTGCGTGGGCAGGCCAGACCTCCCTGGCCTTCATCAGCGGTGAAGCGGGCAGCGGCAAGACGATGCTGTTGGAGGCCTTTGCCGCCGCGGCCATGGCAGAGCATCCCGAGTTGCTGGTGGCAGGCGCACGCTGTAGCCCCGGCGGCGAACAAGACCCCTTCGCGCCCCTACGCCGCCTTGCCGAGGCGCTCTTCGGCGACCTCTCCAATCACGCCGCGTGGCGATTGCAGGGCGGTGAACAGACGGAGCGCCTGCGCCAGGCCACCGGTCTCGTGCTCTCTGCACTCGATGAACACGGGCGCAACCTGGTCAACATGCTGCTGCCTGTGGCCTCGATTGCCCGCAGAGCCCAGTTGGCACCCAGGTCTGCACCGATCTGGTTGGGTGAATTCGCAAAACAACCGGCGGTTTACGCAAGCCCGCAGGGCGTGCTGTTCGATCAGCTCATGTCTACTCTCGCTGCCATCACCCGCGAGCGGCCGCTGCTGCTCCTCTTGGACGACCTGCACTGGGTGGATGAGGCCAGCGCGGCCTTCCTCCTGCGTCTCGGCCGCGAACTAAACGACTGCCGATTGCTCGTCCTGGGTGCGTATCGCTCGAACATCGTTGCGCTGGGCCGCCGCAACCCCCAGTCCGGCCAGATCGACCGCCATCCGATGGCAGCCGTCGTTAACGAACTGCAGCGCCTCAACGGTGAGATACTGGTGGAGTTGGAGCGGGCGGATGGCCGGGCCTTCGTGGAAGCCTATGTGGACACCGAGCCCAACCGGCTGGGCGCGCGCTTTCGCGACGCGCTGTATGCGCAGACGGGCGGCCATGCGCTGTTTACGGTGGAGGTGTTGCGCAACCTGCAAGCGCGCGGGGACCTGTTCCGGGATGAGGCCGGACGCTGGCTAGCACGCGAGCCGCTCGACTGGCATGTCCTGCCCGCACGGGTGGAAGCCGCCATTGCCGAGCGTATCGGGCGCCTGCCCGATGCCAGCCGCCGGATTCTGTCCGCGGCCAGCGTGCAGGGGGATGACTTCTCCGCCGAGGTGGTGGCAAAGCTGACCGGCATCCCCGCCGACGAGCTGCTCGCCACCCTGAGCGGCAGCCTGGCCCGACAGCATCACCTGGTGCGACCGGAGGGCTTGCAGAACCTGGGTGATGGGCGGCAGTCAATCTATCGTTTCACGCACCATCTCTTCCAAAAGTACCTCTCTGACCAACTGGACCCGGTCGAGTGCGCGCGGCTGCACGGTGGCGTCGCAGACAGCCTGGAGCGCCAGGTTGCGGGCGACGTCGCCGCGCGCGAGCGCCTCGGCGCCCGGCTGGCCTGGCATTACGAGATAGCTGGACTGCCGCTGCAGGCCGCTCGTGCGCTGCTCGATGCCGGTCGCGAAGCTATGCGATTGAATGCTTTTCGGGAAGCTCTGCTGCGGTACGAACACGGGTTGGCGTTGCTGGAAGCTGCGCCGCCATCGGAGGAGCGGGCGGAGATTGGCCGGTTGTTGGTGGTGGCCCGGCTGGGTCCTGAACGCAACCTGGAAGGGCTCAGCAGTACGAAGGTCCTCGATACGGTGGCGCGCGCGCGGGCCGCGTGGGGCGGACAGGCACAGGGGCAGCCCCAATTGGTGATTCTCGCGACTGAACTGGAACACTGCTTCACCATGGGGAGATTCGAGGATTCGCTGGCCGCGTTAGAGCGCTTGCAGGAGGCGGCGAAGGCAACGGGCGCCGAGCCCTTTATTGGCCTCGCCCATTTCTACTTCGGCGCCAACCATCATTACCTCGGCAACCTGCAACTGTCCGAGACCGGGTTTGCGCAGGTCCGCGCCTGGTTGACGCCGGAGCAGCGGGCCAAGTTGCGCGGCTTGATCGGCCTGGATGTCGAGGTCGTCGGGCTTGCGATATCGGCGCGCAACCTGTGGCTGCTGGGCTATCCGGAGCAGGCGCTGGCGCGCAGCGGGCAAGCGCTGGCTTCAGCGCGCGTGACCGGTGCGGCTCTCGGCCAGGCAGGGGCCATGGCGCTGGGCGCGGGTCTCCTCTACTGCCTCCGGCATGATGAGCCCGGCGCAGCCGAACTGACCGAGGAGTGCTACCGGTTGTCCCAGAAACATGGTCTCATCATGTGGGCCGTGTATTCAGAGGTCCTGCGCGGCCGGGTACAGTTTGGTCGCGGGGAGCACCTCGCTGGCATCGAGCACATGTGGGGCGTGGGCTGGCAGCACGGCAACGTGGCCATCGAGACCGACTTCTTCGCTACGATGGTCGCGGATAGCTGCCTCACCGCGCTGCGCCGGCGCGCGCCGGCAGCCGGGGCCATAGCACAGACTGAACGCAGTCGTCTCCTGACGATCGGCCAGGGTGCCATCGACAGTATGCTGGGGCCGTCCCGAATGCGATGTGGCCGGCTTTATGAAGCCGAGCTGCGTCGCCTGCAGGGTGAGTTGCTGCTCGAGCGCGATGGCCTGGCCGCGGCCGAGGACGCGCTCGTCTGTTTTCGCCACGCGATAGCGCTTGGGCAGGAGCAGGGTGCCCTGGCCTGGCAGTTACGGGCTGCGATGAGCCTGGTGCGGCTGCATGACCGCCTGGATTCAGACCATGAGCCTGAGCTTGCAGACGCCCGGCGCACCCTGGCCGCCATCTACGGGCAATATACTGAAGGCCATGACCTTCCCGACCTCTGCGAGGCCGCCGCATTGCTCGGCGTGGCGTCCTGACCATAGAGTCGGACGGGTGCATACCCGTCTTTTGCGTTTCTAAAGATGGAATCCTCATACGACCTGTGGCATACTGTACTGTATGGCAAACTGGCGGATCATAACTGTAAACCACGACAACGCGGCGGCGTTCGTGGCCTATTGTCGCGCACACGGGGCCGAGCATGACGAATCGTTTCTGCCCCAGGCGGACTTCGTTCCGACGGCTGAATATCCTGCCTACCTGATGTTGGCGGGGGAGGGCGGCGACGACACCATCGCGGGCGCGGCGTGCCTGCTGCGCACGTCCGGCTACGTTAGCATGCGCATTGCCCGCTTCATGATCCTGCACGCGCACGAGCCGTCCCGCGCGGCATACGCCGCGCTGCTGGACGCGCTCAGGCCGCACATGGTGGGCCTGGACTACGCCTTCGGCTTCATCCCGGAACAACTGGTTGAAGTGCGGGCCATCTGGGAGGACCTGGGGCTGCGCGTGGAGCGGTACGCGTTCGTGCTGGAGCACCCCGGCGGGCCGGTGCAAGACGTCGAGCTGCCTGAGGGCTATGGGTTGCAGTACGTGCACGAGTCCGACCAGGAGGCCCTCGCGACCTTCTGCGACCTCCTGAACATCAGCTTTGCCGGCCAGCCGCAGCGCGCGGATGCCACGCCCGAGCGCCTGGTGCGTGATATCGTGGGGCCTTACGGCCTGCCCGATGGCTTGCTGCTCCTGTGGGTGGACGGCCGGCCTGTGGGGACGGTCAGCGTCGAGCGCGACGATGAGCCGGGAGCGGCGGCCATCGGCGGCGTCACGGTGCATCCGGCTTATCGCGGCCGGGGCCTGGGCCGCCTGCTGATCCGCCAGGCCCTCAAGGTGGCGGCCGACGCAGGTCTGCGCCCGGTCTATCTCAGCGTGTCGGCCAATAACGAGGCAGCCATCCGGCTGTACGTGGGCGAGGGATTCGAGAAGAAGACCGTCGTGGTGGCCTACCGTTGGCAGACCGACGAGGCCGCATAGCATCTGCTGTGCTATACAATACAGGGCCGCATCCGCCCCCGCGAATGCGGCCCCGTATCCTGAGCCAACGCCATCTCACGTCGCTCCTACACCTGACCCGTTCCCTATTCCCCGATCAGTACGCTACATTCTCCCGCTGCCAATACATCCGATGCCCTGAGGCTGGTAACCGGTCGCTCCTTTGCGCCGGACCTCACAAATAGTCTGCCACCAGTTTGTTACAATTCGCATGACGCGCTACAGTAGGGTAGTATAGTCCCTCGTGGGGTCTTGGAGCGTTGGCGCAAGTTCGCCGGCGCACAGGCTCAGCGGTGACCTGCAACCTGGCGCCGCCGGTTATAGCTCGCGGCGGTCGCGGGCGTCGCGCCGCGCGGTGGCTGTTGCCGCGCCCCTGTTGCGGCGCGACAATGAGTGGACCGTACAGCGAGGATTTCCACCCGCTGCTGCTTGACTTGCCTGTGCGCGGATGAGCCTTCTCCTGGGCACTCTTGTGGGCTAGGCAGTGTGCCGCCTGCTGATGGTATGAGGAGGTGCAGCTGTGAAGACCGCACTCACGTTGGCCCTGCTGGTGCTTACAGTTGCCGTAGTACTTGGCGCAACGGTGGTGGGCGCCATCGTCGGCGCGATCATAGAAGCCTCGAACACCTACTGCGGCGAATGGTGCCTCACGGGCTTCTTTCTCGGTGGAGGCATCGGGTTTGCCGCCAGTCTCATCATCGCGCTTGCCTTTTGGATCGCGGTGGGCGGGGTGATCTCGCGTCATCGCAGGTCTGCCACTCCGGCGCCCGTAGTGGGCCGGCAGGAGAACCCCGTTCCTTGATGCGCCGCGGTGGTTGGTAGACCCACCGGATCTTGTTCCGAGATGGCCTAGGTGGGCGCTGGGACTGGCATAGGGCCCTACGCTACGTATTACTCTCTGTAGCAGGGTAGTGAGGTACTGGCAGGCGAGGACGGTTTGCATGGAGCAGCAGGTTCTCTTCAGCGCCGGCACGGACGGCTATCACAGTTACCGCATCCCTGCGCTGCTCGCAACGGCAGGGGGCAGGTTGCTGGCTTTCTGCGAGGCGCGGCGGCACAGCCGCGCCGACACCGGCGATATCGACATCGCGCTGCGCTGCAGCGACGACGGCGGCGCGACCTGGGACGCCATGCGCATCATCGCGGATGCCGGAGCGGACGTGCTCGGCAACCCCTGCCCGGTGCAAGACCGCACGACGGGCCGCATCTGGCTGCCGCTCAACTGGAATCGGGCGACGGGCGGCGAAGACCTGATCCTGGCGGGGGCCGCGCCGCGCGGCGTCCGGCTCCTGTACAGCGACGACGAAGGCGCGAGCTGGTCGCAGCCGGTGGATATCACCGCGCAGGTCAAGCGCCCGGAGTGGACCTGGTATGCGACCGGACCAGGTCACGGCATCCAGCTTCGCACGGGCCGCCTGCTGATTCCGTGCGACTTCGCCGCCGGCGTGCCTGATCCCGGCGGGTCACACTACGGCGCGCACGTGATCCTCAGCGACGATGGAGGCGCGTCCTGGCGCATCGGCGGGGTGCTTCCCGGCTACCTGAACGAGTGCCAGGCTGCGGAGCTGGCCGACGGCACGGTCTATCTGAACATGCGGAGCTATCACGGGAAGCACCGCCGCGCGGTCGCGCGCAGCGTCGACGGCGGCGAGACCTGGTCCGCGGTGGCGTGGGACGACGCGCTTGTCGAGCCGGTCTGCCAGGCCGGTCTGCTGAGCCTGCCGGACGGCGGGGTGCTCTTCTCCAACCCGGCCTCGGTGATGCGCGAGAACCTCACCGTCCGCCTCAGCCGCGACGGCTGCCGCACCTGGCCTGTGGCGTGGACGCTCCATCGCGGGCCCGCTGCCTACTCGGACCTGGCCCTGGCACCTGACGGCGCCATCTGCTGTCTCTACGAACGGGGGGATGAGCATCCCTATGAAACCATCACACTGGCCCGTATCCGGGCCGCCCGATTCCGGGTCTGAAAGGTTAATCCATGGCTCCCAAAGACAAAACACTGATCATGGTCGGCAACGCGCACATCGACCCCGTCTGGCTGTGGTGCTGGGACGAGGGGTTCCAGGAGGTCAAGGCGACCTTCCGCTCGGCCCTGGACCGGATGCAGGAGTTCCCCGACTTCGTCTTCACGGCCAGCTCGGCCGCGTTCTACGAATGGGTCGAGCAGAACGACCCCGCGATGTTTGCGGAGATCCGGCAGCGGGTGGCCGAGGGCCGCTGGCAGCCGGTCGGCGGCTGGTGGATCGAGCCGGACTGCAACATCCCGGCCGGTGAGTCGTTCGTGCGCCAAGGCTTGTACAGTCAGCGCTACTTCCGTGACAAGCTCGGCCGGATGGCGCGGGTTGGCTACAACCCGGACAGTTTCGGCCATAGCGCCAACCTGCCGCAGATTCTCACCAAGAGCGGCCTGGACTCCTACATCTTCATGCGCCCCGGCCCCCACGAAAAGGACTTGCCCGGTCCGCTCTTCTGGTGGGAGGCGCCTGACGGCTCGCGCGTGCTCGTCTTTCGCATCGTGGAGAGCTACGCGAGCTGGCGGCCGGATATCTCCGACCACATCCGCCACGCTGCGGCGGCCCTGCACGACCCGGTGGACACCGGCCTGTGCTTCTACGGCGTCGGTAACCACGGCGGCGGCCCCACGGTCGAGAGCCTCGAGTTCATCCAACGCCTGGCCGCCGACCCGGATTTCCCCACGCTCGTGCTCGACGGCCCGGAACGCCTGCTGGACTCCGCGGCTGCGCGGTCGTGGGCGCTGCCCCTGGTCAGCGAGGAGCTTCAGCACCATGCCAGCGGCTGCTATGCCGCGCATTCGGGCATCAAGCGCTGGAACCGGCAGACGGAGAACCTGCTGCTGGCCGCGGAGAAGTGGTCTGCGGTGGCCGAACGCGTGACGGGCCAGCCGTACCCCTCCAACATCGCGCTCGCGTGGAAGAACGTGCTCTTCAACCAGTTCCACGACACGATGGCGGGCACGGCCATCGAGCCCGCGTACGAGGACGCGCGCAACGAGCTTGGCGAGGCGCTGAGCATCGCGCGGCGCAACCTGAACTTCGCCGTGCAGTCGCTGGCCTGGAACATTCGCATCCCGGTCCGCGAGGGTGTGAAGCCGATCGTCGTCTTCAACCCGCACGCGTGGCCCGCGCGGCTGCCGGTCGAGCTGGAATGCGGCGGGCTGCTGGGCGGCTCGCAGCCGCACGACCTGCTGACCGACGACGCGGGGCAAGCGGTTGCGGCGCAGGCCGTTCAGTCCGCCGCAACCGTCAACTTCCGCTCGAAGCTGAGTTTCGTGGCCGACCTGCCGCCGCTCGGCTATCGCATCTACTTCCTGGCCTCGCAGGCATCGTTCGCGCCCGCGGCCGCGGTGACCGCGCCCGCAGAGGTCGTGCAGAACGTCCTTGAGAACGCGCGCTTCCGGCTGGAGATCGACCCGGCGACCGGCTGCATCGCCAGCCTGCGCGACAAGGCTGCGGGTGTGGAAGTGTTCGACGGCCCGGCCGCCCGCGCGGCGGTCATCGACGACCCGTCCGACACCTGGAGCCACGGTGTCTTCAAGTTCGACCGGGAAGTGGGCGCGTTCCGCCCGCGCAGCGTGGCCGTGGTCGAGCAGGGGCCGGTCAAGTCGGTGCTGCGGGTGGTCAGCGACTTCATGCCATCGAACGGCGGGGAACGGTGTCTGTTGACCCAGGAGTTCACGCTGTACGAGGCGCTGGACCAGATCGACGTGCACGTGACGGTGGACTGGCGCGGGCGCTACCAGATGCTCAAGCTGCGGTTCCCCGCGCGGCTGGCGGAGGCGCAGCTCTCCGTCGAAGTAGCCTACGGCTCGATTCAGCGCGCCGCCAACGGCGACGAAGACCCCGTCCAGGGCTGGGTCGATCTCTCCGGCGTCTCGCCGGACAGCGGCCAGCCGTACGGCCTGAGCGTGCTCAACGACGGCAAGTACAGCGGCGACGTGAGGGGCAACGACATCGGCCTGACGGTCCTGCGCAGCCCGGTCTATGCCAACCACCTGCCCGTCGTGCCCGATCCGGACGGCCATTACAGCTTCATGGACCAGGGCATCCAGCGCTTCACGTATACGCTGCTGCCGCACACCGGGTCCTGGCGCGAGGCGGGCACGGTGCGCCGCGCGGCGGAGCTGAATCAGCGGGCGATCGGGCTCATCACCACGTACCGGCCCGACGGCACGCTGCCGTTGAGCGCGTCGTTCGCCTCGGTTGACCGGCCGAACATCGACCTGACCGTGGTGAAGCCCGCAGAGGACGATGCCCGCGACCTGGTGTTGCGGGCCTATGAGACCGCAGGCGTCGCAACCGAGGCGACCATCAGCCTGAACCTGCCGCCCGCCGCGCGCACCTTCGCGGCCAGCTTCGGCCCGCACGAGATCAAGACCTGGCGCGTGCCCCTTGACGCCGGAGAGCCGGTGCAGGAGACCAACTTGCTGGAGTTGACAGAGTAGGCTGCGGCCTAGCGGATGCACAACGGGCGGGGCTCAATGCCCCGCCCGTTCATCTGCGCTTCTCCGCCTTTGGCCTCGTTAGGCGGCCCCGACCGGTCCGCTGCTGCCGCGCACGCAGATTTCGGGGCGCAGCAGAACCTGGGCAGGGGAGGTAGGACTGCCCGCGAGCAGCTCCACAAGGATGCGGGCCGCGCGTGCGCCCATCTCGCGCGAGGGGAAGCTGATGGTGGTGACGGGCGGGGACACCAGTTTGGCCATCGCATCGGGCATCACGCCGACCAAAGAGATGTCCTGCGGGATGCGCAGCCCGCGCGCCTGCACCGCCCGCAGCAGGCCGGCGGCCTCGGCCTCCTGGGGTGTCACGAGCGCAGTCACTTCCGGATGTTGTGTCAGCCAGGCGAGTACACTGGCTTCGACATCTGCGTCCGAGTCCGACGAGTGCCAGAGCACGGACAGTCCATGGCGGCGGCAGGCTGCCTCATACCCTTGGACCGCCCAGGTAGCGTATGCGTATTCCTTGCCCGACCGTACCGGCGTGAGCGTCACCAGCCCGATCTGCCGGTGGCCCAGGCAATACAAGTGCTCGACGGTCTGTGCGACACCGGTATGGATGTCGAGATCGACATAGCTTAGCCCGTCCAGATCCTGGCAACGCCCGATCATCACGAACGGCAGCCCGTGACCGCGCAGCAGGTCGACGCGCGGATCGTGCGTGAGGATCTCCATCAGGATGACGCCGTCCGCGTGCCCGCGGTCATACAGCGCGAGCAGTTCGGCGTCGCTGAGCGGCGCGGCGATCAGGTTGAGCGTGTAGCCGGCCTCCTGGCAGCCGACCGCCGCGCCCGTGATGATGTCGTGCGACGGCTGGTTGAAGTCCTGGGGATAGTGCAACGTGATGACCCGGCTGCGGCCCGCCTTGATTTGCTGCCACGCGCTCTGCGGCGCGAAGCGGTGCTGCGCGATGACCTGCAGGACGCGCTGCCGCGTTTCCTCGGCCACGTCCGGCTTGTCGTTCAGGATGCGGGAGACGGTCGAGACCGAGACACCGCTGGCGGCTGCGATATCGACGATGGTCATCTTCTTGGAACGCTTCGCCACGCTGGTTGTCCTTCTTTCGCCCCAGGCTCAGGACCTTTCAGAATGTTATGTTCGACGGCCGGCCGTCATAGGTGACAGGCTTGGGCTCAGGCCTGGCCTGCTGTTCGCCGTGCAGTACGACTGTGAATGTCCGCGTCTCGTGCATCCCCGGATACGCACCCTCACGCGGCCCCAGGCTCAGTCGTCGCGCTCGGTCATCCCACTCGATGAGGATCGTAGCAAACGCACCTTGCTCGTAGCCGTACCCGTCGCCCTCGTCTTCGTATAGCAAGAAGCTGCCGTTCCGGCCCCCATAGATGTGCAGTTCCACCGCCGCGTCAGGCAGGTCGTTCACGTGCTGGCGTGACGGTCCCATCGGTATGATCGAGCCGGCCCGCACGTACAGCGGCAGCGTGTCCAGCGGGGCATCGGCCAGCACGGTCTGCCCGCCGGTGAAGCGCCGGTCGGTCGCGAAGTCGTACCAGTCGCCGCCTGCGGACAGGTCGCCTGCGGGCAGGTAGACCGGCCGTGCTCGTGTGACGCCGGCCAATGGCCGCGACTTCGCAGCATAGACCATCGGCTCCGTCACCGGGTTGACGAGGAACGCCGGACCGAACATGAATTGGTCCGCGATATCGTAGGTTGCGGGATCGTCGCGGAAATCGAACGGCAGCCCGCGCAACATCGTGTAGTCATGCTGCGTCACCCAGCCTGCCAGCGAGTAGATGTACGGCAGCAGCCGGTAACGCAGGTCAAGCGCCTTGACCAGGGCGTCATATACCGGCTCGCCCGGTTCACCGAACCGCCACACCTCGCGCGGGGTGTCCGTGCCATGCGAGCGGAACATCGGCAGGAACGCGCCGTACTGGAACCACCGCACGTACAGCTCGCAGTAGCCCAGGTCCTCCACGCCCGCATCATAGTCGCCGTTCCAGAACCACAGGTCGGGCTTGCGCTGCACGAAGAACGCGCCGATATCCAGTGTCCAATAGGGCGAGCCGGTCGCGCAGAAGTTCAGCCCGTCCGCAATCTGCCGCCGCAGGGTCTCCCAGTTGGCCGCGATGTCGCCGGACCAGGTGACGGTCGCATAGCGGTGCTGGCCCATGTAGGCCGAGCGGGTCAGGTTCACGACGCGCTTTTCCGGGTTGCCCTGGCGCTGGCCCTCGTAGATGCCCTGCGAGTGGAGCAGCGAGTAGGCGTTGATGTACGCCGGGTCGAGATAGCGTTTCGCCTCGCCCGTGTTGATCCGCAGCCGCACCTCCGGCTCCGGCTTGACCGCGCCGTTCCAGTCCGCCTCGAACGGCTCGGTGCAGTCGCACCACCACGCATCGACCCCGTGGCTAAACAGCCCGCGGTTGGCCTGGTCCCAGTAGCAGGCGCGCGCCGCCGGGTCGAACGCGTTGTAGGTCGCCTGGTTGCCCAGCAGGTAGCCGCGCTCCAGCATCTCCCGCCAGTTGTCGCCCCCGCGCGCCATGATGGGCCAGATCGAGACCATCAGGTGCGCGTGCAGGTCGTGCAGCGCGGCGGTCAGCCCGTCGGGATCGGGGAAGCGCTGCGGGTCCAGCGACTTCTGCCCCCACAGGTCGCCGGGCCACGACTTCCAGTCGAGCACGATGCAATCCAACGGGAGGTTGCGTGACCGGTATTCGCGGACGACATCGAGCAGCTCCTCCTGGGTGACATAACGTTCCTTCGACTGCACATAGCCGAAGGCCCACTTCGGCAGCATAGGCGCCGCGCCCGTCAGCCCGCGCAGCTCGCGCACGAGGTGGTCGAACTCCGGGCCGTACATGAAATAGTAGTCCAGTTCGTCGGCCATCTCGCTCCATAGATAGGAGCCGAACGCATCATCGTGGAACGTCATCAGCGAGTAGCTGTCAAGCAGCACACCGTACCCGCGGGTCGAGACGAGCACCGGCACGACCGCCTTCATGTTCTGCTGGTAGAGGTACTGGTGCTGCCCGCGCAGGTTGAACATGCCTTCTTCGTGCGAGCCCAGGCCGTACAGTGCCTCGCCGGCGGCCCACTCGAACTCCAGCTTGGTCTGGTACGCCTGTCGGTCCACGACCTGGCGCACAGCGCGCGCATGGCTGCGCACGCCGTCCACGCTCGCGCCGTGCTCCGCATCCACCGACGCGTCGAACTGCGACACGACCACGTCCACCGGCAGCAGGGTCTTGCCCCCGCGCGCTGGCTCCCGGGTCAGCAGCCGGCCCGCCCGGTCGCGGTAGGTGAACGCCGCGGTTTGCCGGTCGATCTCGATGACCAGTTCATCCGTTGCAAATACCAGCCGCTCCGGCGTCTCCGCGACGGTGAACGGGATGGCCGCGGGCCGCGCCGTCACCATCAGGCTCTCGCGCGTGCTGAATGTGTCGCGCAGCGTGCAGCGCACGCGCACCGCGCGGGCCGTGTAGGGCGTCAGCGCCATCAGCAAGCCCCGGTCGGTGTGCAGATACAGGCCGTCGTCGCGAAGCTGGTAGGTCAGGACAGGCATAAATGTTCTCGCATTCCATTGTCTTCGATACCCTCTCCCACACTGCAGTGTGGGAGAGGGGCGGGCGGCCTAAGGCCGCACGGGGTGAGGGTCTGATGCAGCGACCCTAACGGTACCGCTCGGCAATCGCCAGCGCAGCATCGATATCGCGCTCCGACGTAAAGTGCATCAGAACGTTCACGCCCTCGGGTCCGACCGCGTCGAGCAGGGGAGCGAGTTCATCCACTTCCACCCAGCACGGCATGATGGATTTGCCCGCGGCGAGGATGCGCCGGTACAGATCGTACCAGCGCGGATCGCCGCCCTGCGGCTCGCCCACGCCGGGCGTCCACTGGATCGCGTCCAGTTCCTCGATCTCTAAGAGCGCGTCGAGATGGCGGACCGCGGCGACGCCGTCCAGGTGGTATAGCGAGTAGTCGAGCCGTTGGCACTGCTCGCGGATGAACGGCAGCACGAAGCGGCGGAAGGGCCGCACGCCGAACATGCCGGAGATGTCGCTCTGCAGCTTGGCGATGCGGCCCGGCCCCCAGATGGAGAAGTAGCAGAAGGCCATCTCGCCGTCGATGTTGATTTCGTCGTAGATGCGGTCGAACACCGCGAACCAGATGTCGTTGACCGCCTGCACTTCCTGCGCCAGCTCGTCCGGCCGGTCCACCATGTCCAGCAGCACGCGCTGCGTGCCCCGCAGCGATGCCAGCGTGTCCAGCCCCTCGATGAGGTCGGGGCAGCCCACGAAGTAGCGCCCCTGCGACCGCCGCTTGCAGGCCCGGATGAGGTGGAGATGGAGTTGCCACCAGCGGTTGTGCTCGTCGAACACGATGCCCCGGTCGCGCTCCGCCTGCGGGTGGATCCAGATGGTGTCCTCCCCGCCCTCCAGCTCCGAGCCGAGGATGGCGGCCAGCGAGCCCGGCCCAAGATGGGTGTTGGCGACGGGCAGGATGTCCGCGCGGAACGAGCTGCGCGAGAGTTTGTAGTGCAGGTGGTCGGCGCGCCAATCGGGGTCGAACCAATGCTGCGTCCAGTCGCGGGCCGGCGGCGGCGCGTCTACCGCCTCGTGCGGCGCGCCGTCCTTCGGCAGGTGCTCCCACATGCTGATCACCAGGCCCTTGCGCGCCCACCAGTCCAGGTAGTGCTGCCGCGACTCGGCCCAGTTCGACTTCCAGAGGGTTGCCGTCATCGCGCTTATCCCTTGACCGAGCCTGCCGTCATACCCGACAGGATGAAGCGTTGCGCAAACAGGTAGATGATGATGACCGGCAGGATCGTGAGCACGATGTCTGCGGAGACGAGGCTCCAGTCCTGCTGGAACTGGCCGAAGAAGTTATACACGGCCAGCGTCATGGGCCAGTAGGTGCTGCGGTTGAGATAGTAGAGCGGCAGCAGGAATTCGTTCCAGATGCCCAGCAGGTTCAGCACCCCTGCCGTGACCAGCACGGGCGTCAGCAGCGGGTAGATGACCGAGAAGAACAGGCGCGGCGGGCTGCACCCGTCGACGATCGCGGCCTCGTCCAGCTCGCGCGGGAGCGTCTCGATGAACGCATAAATCAGGAAGACGCTGAACGGGATGGACGACGATGCGTAGAGCAGGATGATGCCGAACTGCGTGTTGATGAGATGCGTGACCTGCATCACCTTCATCAGGGTCACGAAGTTCGTCGGCATCGCGATGCCCATGATTATGAAGAAGTAGACGGCGCGGTTCAGTCGCGTCCGGTTGCGCGAGAGCACGTAGGCCGCCAGCGCTGCCAGCGTGGTGCCGATCAGCGTCGCGGTGACGGCATAGAGCACGCTGTTGCCAAAGGCGGTCACCAGCTTGCCGCGTTCGATGACGGTCGCAAAGTTGGACCAGTTCAGCGACGACGGCAGACCGATGCCCATCGAGCTGGCCTCGGCCTTGGTCTTCAACGCGTTGACAAAGACCAGGTAGACTGGGATGAACATGACCAGGCTGACGAGGGCAGCCACGAGGTTATTGACGAGGGAGCGAGCTTGCTTGGCGGCCATCGCATTTACTCCATAGCATCCCGGTGCATGAGCCGGATGACAAAATAGCCCAGCACGATCATGATGATGAACAGCAGCGTCGACAGCGTGGTGGCGACGCCGTAGCGTCCCTTTGAGAATTCATCGAAGATGACCGTGTAGACGACATCCGTCGCGCGGCCGGGTCCGCCGTTCGTCAGCACGAACACGATATCGAACACCTTGAGCCCATACAGCAGGTTCAGCACCGTGGTGACAGTCAGCACGGGCATCAGCAGGGGCAGGGTGATGCGCCAGAAGGCGCCAAACCCGCTGGCTCCGTCGATGGCCGCGGCCTCGTAATAGTCCCGCGGGATCGACTGGATGCCGGCAATGAGGATGACCATGATGTAGCCCACCCCGCGCCAGGTGTCCACGCCGATGACCGACGGCAGCGCCCAATCCACATCGACCAGCCAGCGCTGCGCCAGGAAATCGAGGCCCACGCTGCGCAGGAAGGTGTTGAGCAGCCCGGTCGCAGGGTTGAGGATGGACCTGAACACGAGGCTGACCACGAGCATGGGCAGCACCGCGGGCAGGTACATCACCACCCGGTGGAAGTGCGCGAGCGCGCTGATGCCGTTGGTCAGGAGCAGGGCCAGCCCCAGGGCAATCACGGTCTTCAGGAAGATGGTTGCCACGGTGAAGATGACGGTGTTCTGGATGAAGTGCAGGTAGTTTTGGCCGGATCCCTGGCTGAAGATGAGCCTGAAGTTGTCGAGCCCGACGAAATTCACCTCGGGGGAGTAGCTGTTCCAGTCGGTGAACGCGTAGTAGAAGCCCATGAGGCTGGGCAGCACGAAAAACAGCAGGTAAAGCACCAGCGCGCCGCCGGCGAAGTAAAACGGATAAGCCTTGTTTCTCATGCTGGCTCCCTTGGTTCATTCTGCGTCAGGACATCCAGACATCGGGTCCAGGGCGAAGACTGGAGTCGAGGCTTTAGCCGGTAGGCTTGCTCGCACGCCTGGGGATGTGTGTGCACACAGCCGGCCTAACCGGCTACATCCGGCATTCTGACTCTGTGTAGGACGGGTTGACAACCCGGCCTACGTCCAACCCTGCCGGACGGGTTGACAACCCGGCCTACGTCCAGCCCCGCCGGACGGGTTGACAACCCGGCCTACGTCCAACCCTGCCGGACGGGTTGACAACCCGTCCTACGTCCAGCCCCGCGGGCCCTTACTGTGCCCAGGCCGGGTCCTTCGCGGCCATCGCCATGTCGGCGCGGCGCTGGTCGATGCTCTTGAGCACATCCTCCGGCGTCATCGCGCCGGTGAACATGGCGACTATGTCCTTGCCCATGTCCATCCACTGCGGGTTGACGTAATTGACCGCGTCCTGGTAGACGATGGACTTGGCTTCATAGGTGTCCAGGAATGCCTGCTGCTCAGGCGTCCACTTCGCGGTCAGCCCGGAGAAGTTCAGGGCCGCGAACTCCGGGGTGTTGTCCAGCAGGTATTGCAGGTTCTCCGGATCGGCGAGGAAGGCGAAGTACTGCTTTGCCTCAGCGATATGCGGCGAGCCGGAGTAGATGAACTTGCTGGGACCGGCCGGATGCGCCGGAGCCAGGATGTTGTCAGCCAGGGGGATCGGGAAGAAGCCCCAGTTCTCGGGCTTGAAATCAGGGTAATCGGCCGCGGTCTGCACGGGCTGCGTGAGGGTTGCCAGCGTCATCGCAAACTCGCCGGCGGCCATCTTGGCGGGCGTATCAGAGCCGGAGTCCGAAAGCGTGTTCTCGCCGAAGCAGCCGAGCGTGTACAGCTCGTTCAACTGCGTCATGGCGTCGACCATGATGGGCACTTCCGCGAACTTGACCTCGTTCTTGTTCAGCTTGTCTGCCAGACCGGGGTTCGCTTCCTCGAAGCGCGGCCCGATCATCGGGAACCAGAGCACGTGATGCCAGCCATCCGCCACGGGCTCGTAGACGGGTTGGATGCCCGCATCCATCAGCTTCACGCAGATGTCCTTGAACTCCGCGTAGGTCTTCGGCACGCTCAGCCCGTTCTCTTCGAAGACGGTCTTGTTGTAGTTGACGATGAAGTAGTTGGAGGCAATCGTATCCCAGATTTCGATGCCGTATACCTTGCCGTTCAGGCTCACCATGTCGAGCGACAGCGGGTCCTGGCGGCTGGTCCATTCTTCGCCGGTCAGATCGACCGCGTTCTTCTCGACATCATACTGAACCTGCAGGTCGGTCTTGCCGCTTTGTCCGCCGAAGATATCGGTGGCTTCACCGGAGTTCAGCTTGGTCTTGAGGACGCTGAAATACTGGTCCGCGGGGATGATCTGGTAGTCAACATGGATGCCGGTCTCGGCCTCGAACTTCTTGGCGAGCTCCAGCTCGGCGTCCTGGATCCAGCCCTGGCTCGCCATGTAGGTCAGGGTGATGCCGGACTTGGGGGCTTCGGCGGCGGCCGGTGCCTCGGCCTCGGCCGGCGCTTCCGCAGCCGGTGCCTGGGCCGCCGGTGCGCTTGTCGGGGCGGTCGTGCAGCTCATGATCAGCATGGACACGAGCAGCAGCAGGGCAACAACTTGATACGTCTTCTTCATGGGTCACCTCTCTGTTCCTGAAGATGATTGGGGCGGCGATTCGACGATGGACGAACATCACGGCAACGCCCGATAACATTACCGGTAATGTTATCGGAATCATACGACAGGTTCGGACAGATGTCAATAGGCAAATTCGACTTGCGCGCCAAAACAGCGCGCCGCCAGGCGTAATGCGCGGCCTGACGGCGTGGTTTAGGCTTCTTTGACGTCTTGTGAGTCTTAGGCAGGCTGCGGTTCGCTGTTATCGCCGCGTCGCGGCTCGCGTACCCAGGTGCGCATGAGCAGGCCGCCGGTCAGCGCGACGACGATGGCCGCCGCGAACATGGGCCGGTAGCCCAGCCAGGTCGCCAGCACGCCGCCGAGCACCGGGCCAAGCGCGACAAAGGGCGCCAGCAGCGTGTTGGTCAGGCCGATGTATGTAGGCCGGTCTTCCGGGCGGCAGAACTCCAGGATGATGTTCATGGCCGACACGCTGGCTGCCGCGCTGGCGATGCCCACCAGGATGAAGGTCAGGCCCAGCCAGGCGGCGGACGGGGCCAGAAGCGCACAGCCCGCGGCCAGCGCCACAAAGATGGCCTCGCCCACCAGGACGACCTTATGGCCCGCGCGGTCGCCCAGGTGGCCCCAGGCCAGCCCCGCGAGCGCCTGGCTGCCGACGAGCAGCGCGGTGAGCGTGCCCGCGTGGCGCTCGGCCAGCCCGAACTGCTCCACCCCGTAGACCATGTAGAACCCGGCCCCCATGCCGCCGAGAAGCATCGTCGACCGGCTGACGAGATAATGCAGGTAGTTGCGGTCGCGGCGGAGCACCTGCGGCAACTGGCGGAGATAGACGCTGAGCGGCGCGCGCTGCTTGACCGCCGGGCTGTCAGGCTCGCGGTTGAGGAAGAACGAGGCCAGGGAGACCACCATCAGCACGAAGGCGGCAAAGAAGCAGATGGCGAAGTTCTGCGGATAGGGCCAGCGGCCGAGGATCCACCCGGCCAGGGCCGCGCCCGCCACGCCCAGCACCGCACCCAGCCCGTTGCCCACGCTCGAATAGAAGCCGCGGCGGCGCACCGGGATGACCTTGGCGATAAGGTCGTACCACGCGGGCGTGCTCAGCCCGCCGGCCACCGCCGCGGCCCCGCGCAGCGAGAGGATGAGCGGGAGTGCCAGCGCGGGCGCAGGCAGGGCCAGGAACCACACTGCCAGCCCAATGAGCGGGTAGGGCAGGCGCTCGGCCAGGCCGCATGCAGCCGCGAAGGGCAGCTTGCGGCGCAGCCCCTCGGTGTAATTGGCCGTCAGGAGCTGGGGCAGCAGGTAGCCGACGTTCACCAGCGCGGGCAGCAGGCCGATGATGATCTTCGAATCCGTCAGCCGGCTGATGAGCAGGGGGGTGATGGTCGCCAGCGACACCAGGTTCAGCGCGGCCATGAACAGCCCGAGGTCCAGGGCGTTGGCGACGAAGTTGCGGCGATAGTGCCGTTCGACGAACGCATTGTATGCAGCCTCGTTGTCTGCGACTTCATCGGCGGCGGGCAGGGATGCTGTTGTCATGCCGGCTCATCCATGTGGAACACAACCTTGTACGCCTCGCGCGAGGGGGCCATCAGGAGGTCGAACGCCTCCGCGTAGCGCTCCAGCGGCAGGCGGTGGGTAATCATCGAGGCGACATCCACCGCGCCCGACTCGATGAGGCGATGTGCCTCCCGCTCGTCGCGATAGAAGGCATTGGAGGATGTGGTGATGCGCCGCTCCGAGCCGACGGCTTCGAAGTTGAGCGGCACGGACAGGTCCTGCACGGCGAGGTTCACGTACGTTCCGGCCGGCGACAGCAGGGGCAGCGCCTCGGCGAAGGTATCCGCGCTGCCGACGGTGTCGAAGACCGCGTGGCACTCGGCCTGCCCGGTGATGCGGCGCAGCGCGTCGGCCAGCCGCTCGCGCGCCGGGTCTATCGCGGTCAGCCCGGCATGCCGGCCGACAACCTGGCGGGCGAGTGCGCAAGGGTCGGAGACCAGCACGTGGCTCGCGCCCCGCGCCCGCGCCACCTGCGCGATGCAGAGGCCGGCGGGACCGCCGCCGATGCACAGTACCGTGCTGCCAGGCGGGAGCCCGGCCCGGCCCACGGCATGCACTCCGACGCCCAGGATGTCGCGCATGGCCTCCGCCTCGAAGGAGACGTGCGGAGCCATCGGGTGCAGCAGGTCAGCCCAGGCCAGGCAATACTCTGCATAGCCGCCGGGGTAGAACGGCATATCGTGCCAGCCCTGGGCGTGGCCGATGTGCAGCGTCTCGCGGCACAGGTTCTCGTGCCCGCTCAGGCAGAGGGCGCAGCGACCGCAGGTGCGAAAGGCCTGGACGCCGACCCGCTGCCCCAGCAGGTGCTCGTGGGCCGCGGCGTTGACTTCCACGACCGTGCCCGCGAACTCGTGGCCGAGGATCATATCCGGTGGGTTGGGGATGTGACGGCCCAGCGTGTGCAGAGCCCACGGGTTCTCCCCGGCGTAGTAGCGCAGGTCGCTGCCGCAGATGCCGCAGGCGGCGACCTTGACGAGGACGTGGTTTTCCTCGGTCAGCCGCGGCAGCGGGATGTCGGTCAGTTCCAGGCGGCGCGGGCGGCGCAGGATAATGGCTTTCATCATGGCTCCTCATGGTATAATGCCAGTACCATCCGGCACATTCGATATGCGTGGAGAAACTACATGACGGACATCATACCTCGTTGGGACCTCTCGAACGTCTACCCCGGGCTCGAAGCACCCGAATTTCTGGCTGCGGTTGCCCAAGTGACCGCACAGCTCGATGAACTGGAAGCGCTCTTCGCCGGTCGGGTGGCCGCGTCCGGCCCGGACGCAGGGAGCGCGGCCATCGGCCCGCTGTTGGGCGAGGTCGTCGATCGGCTCAACGCGGTCAACGAGCTGGCGGGCACGGTGCGCTCGTACATCTACGGGTTCGTGTCGACCGACTCGCGCGACGCGCTGGCCCGCAAACGTCTCTCTGAGTTTGACACACTATCCGTCCGCTTGCAAAACCTGACCACGCGGCTGCAGGCCTGGATCGGACAACTCGGTCCGGTCCTCGAAGAAGCCATCGCGGCCAACCCGACCGCGGCCGGCCATGCCTTTATCCTGCGGGAGACCGCCGAGCAGAGCAAGTACCTGATGAGCGAGGCCGAGGAATCGCTGGCCGCGGCGCTCAACGTCAGCGGCAGCCATGCGTGGAGCAAGCTGCAGGGTACCGTCACGTCGCAGCTCTCCGTGGACTTCGAGCTGGAAGGCGAGACGAAGCGCCTGCCGCTGCCCGCGCTCATTAACCTGCACTCGCATTCCGACGAGAGCGTGCGCCGCCGCGCGTATGAAGTGGAGCTGGCCGCGCTGGCCTCCGTGCGCGAGCCGCTGGCCGCCTGCCTCAACGGGGTCAAGGGGACCGCGAACACGCTCAACCAGCGCCGCGGCCGGTCCGATGCGCTGCACAGCGCGCTGGACAGCTCGCGCATCGACCGCGCGACGCTGGAGGCCATGCTCGGCGCAATGGAGGCCGCGTTCCCCACCTTCCGCCGGTACTTCCGCGCGAAGGCGCAACGCCTGGGCAAGGAGCGGCTGGCCTGGTGGGACGTCTTCGCGCCGGCCGGCGGCGCAGGCGAGGCGAGCCGCAAGGTGTATACCTTCAGCGAGGCGCGCGACTTCATCCTGGCGAACTTCGCCGGCTTCTCGCCCCTGCTCGAAGGGCTGGCGCGGCGCGCGTTCGACGGCCGCTGGATCGATGCGGAGCAGCGCGACGGCAAGCGCGGGGGTGCCTTCTGCATGGGCGTGGACGCGGTCAAGGAATCGCGGGTGCTCTGCAACTTCGACGGCACGCTCGACCAGGTCTCGACCATCGCGCACGAACTCGGCCACGCATTCCACAACGAATGCCTCTACGCCGCGGGCAAGACCTATCTGCAGAGCGACACGCCCATGACGCTGGCCGAAACCGCCTCCATCATGTGCGAGACCATCGTCATGGACGCGGTGCTCCGCGCGACGACCGATCCTGCGGAGGAGCTGGCCATCCTCGAGACCATCCTCATCGGCGACACGCAGGTCATCGTGGATATCTTCTCCCGCTATCTGTTCGAGCGGGAAGTTTTCGAGCGCCGCGCGGAAGCCGAGCTGTCCGCGGACGACCTGTGCGATATCATGAAGCGGGCGCAGCAGGCCACCTACGGCGACGGGCTGGACGGGGACTATCTGCACCCGTACATGTGGACCTGGAAGCCGCACTATTACCGTGCGGAGCTATCCTTCTACAACTACCCGTATGCATTCGGCCTGCTGTTCGGCACGGGCCTGTATGCCATCTACCAGCAGCGCGGGGCGGCGTTCGTGCCGGATTACGTGAACCTGCTGGCCTCGACCGGCGAGGGCACGGCTGCGGACCTGGCCGCGCGGTTCGGCATCGACATCCGCGACCGGGCGTTCTGGGAGGGCAGCCTGGCCGTCATCGGCCGGCACATCGAGCGGTATTGCGCGCTGTAGGCGCGTTTCGTATTGGGGACGCGGCCATCGCGGATAAGCGAATGGCGCTGCGGCGCGGGGAACGAATACACGAATAGCGCGTATCGCCGCGGGGATATTCGCGTATTCGTGAGCGATTCGGGTATTCGTGATGGCCGCGTGTATTCCCAGATCGGAGGAACCTATGACATCCAAACGACTCGACCGCAGGCAGTTTCTGGCCGCGTCCGCGGCTGCCGCGGCTACCGCGGCGCTGGCCGCGTGCGCACCCATCCCCAAAGAAGAGGAGTCTAGCATGGAACAACGAACCCTGGGCAAGACCGGCCGCAAGCTGTCGATCGTCGGCTTCGGCGGCATCGTCGTGATGAACGAGACCGCCGAATCCTCGGCCAAGCTCGTGCGCCAGGCCATCGAACGCGGCATCAACTACTTTGACGTGGCCCCCTCCTACGGCAACGCCGAGGACAGGCTTGGCCCTGCGCTGGAGCCTTACCGCAAGGATGTGTTCCTTGCGTGCAAGACGCAGCAGCGTACCCGCGCAGGCGCGGAGGCGGAGCTCAAGCAGTCGCTGGAGAAGATGCGGACGGACCACTTCGACCTCTACCAGTTCCACGCGGTCACGACGATGGATGACGTGGAGGCCATCCTGGGGCCGGGCGGCGCGCTGGAGGCGTTCCTTGACGCGCGCGAGCGGGGCGTCATCAAGCACATCGGCTTCTCCGCGCATGGCGAGCAGGCCGCGCTCGCGCTGCTGGACCGCTTCCAGTTCGACACCATCCTCTACCCGATCAACTGGGTCATGTGGCATGCGGGCAACTTCGGCCCTGGCGTCGTGCAGCGGGCGCAGGAGCAGGGTCTTGGCATCCTCGCGCTGAAGACGCTGGCGCGGCAGCCGTGGCCCGCAGGCGCGGAGAAGAAGTGGCCGAAATGCTGGTACGAGCCGGTGGACACGCCGGAGGATGCGCTGTGGGGAATGCGGTTCACCCTGTCGCGCGGGGTCACCGCGGCGGTGTCGCCCAGCCACGCGGAGCTGCTGTGGCAGATGTGCGATGTCGCACCGCAGGTCACGCCGCTCACGCCCGCAGAGGAAGCACAATTGGCCGAGCGGAGCGCGGCATACAAGCCGCTGTTCGTGGCCTGAACAGGCGGCCCTCACCCCGTGGCCCTCACCCCCTGCCCCTCTCCCACACTGCGGTGTGGGAGAGGGGAGTTCTCCAAGACCCCTTCAAAAGGCGCGGTGCAGGCCGGGTGATTATCCTGTAATTCGCGCCTTCATCCACTCGTTGCTGTTGTGGAAGTCCGCAACCGCATTCCCCGGGTGGACCAGCGCATCGAACAGTGCGCGGTCGGCGTCTGCCAGGTTCATCTCCAGGACCGGCAGGAACTCGTCCATGTGGGCCATCGTCTTCGGGCCGAAGATGGGCGCGGTGATGCCCGGCTGGTCCTTGCACCAGAGCAGCGCGAGCTGCGCGCCGGTCATGCCGCGTTCCTGCGCCATGCGCGCGACCTCGGCTGCGACCTCGCGGCCGCGCGTCGAGACGCGCTCGCGGAACAGGTCGCTGCGGGCCGCGCGCGAATCCTCCGGAATCTTGCTGCCGGGCGGATAGCGGTTCGCCAGCACCCCGCCGGCCAGCGGCGACCAGGGGATGAGGGCCATGCCGTACTTCTGCGCCAGCGGGACCAGCTCGTTCTCGATGCGCCGGTCGAGCAGGTTGTAGGGCGGCTGCTCGCTGATGTAGCGGTTCAGGCCGAGCCGCTCGCTGGTCGCGAGGGCTTCCATGACCATCCAGGCCGGGTGGGTCGAGCAGCCGATGTAGAGCACCTTGCCCGCGCGCACCAGGTCATCGAACGCGCGCAGCGTCTCATCCTGGGGGAACTTCATCGGCGGGCGGTGCAACTGGTAGAGGTCGATGCGGTCGGTCTGCAGGCGGCGGAGCGAATCCTCGCACGCCCGAATGATGTGGTAGCGCGAGTCGCCCTGCTCGTTCGGGCCGGGACCCATGCTGCCGTGCACCTTCGTGGCCAGCACGATCTGGTCGCGGCGGCCGTTCTCCTTGAGCGCGCGGCCCACGATGCGCTCACTCTCGCCCCCGTTGTAGACGTTCGCCGTGTCGATGAAGTTGATGCCCGCGTCCAGCGCCCGGTTGATCATGGCGATAGATTCGGCTTCTTCGGTCGGCCCGCCGAAGTTCATCGCGCCCAGGCACAGCGGCGACACCATGACGCCCGTGCGTCCCAAAGGTCGGTAATCCATGTTGCGCTCCTTATTCTATTCAATCATGCAAATACACGCGACGGTGGAACGATACGATAAATGGGGGGATTTGACAAGTTGATTGAAGATTACAGATTGAAGATTGTAGATTGACGGGGCGCACCCGCGATGACTACGAACCTGAACGACAGAGGAGGCGGCTGCGGCCGCGCCTGCCGGTCTCGACGAGGACGCCGGTCTCGCGGAGGCAGTAGGTCAGCTTCTGGGCGAGCCAGAGGGGCTGCCCCGTCGCAGCAGCCAACTCGCGCGCGGTGAAAGGTTCCGGCAGCTCAGCAGGTAGGAGCGCCGCAAGGTCCTTCGGTGTGCGCAAGATGCAAGTGTCAACGACCTCCAGCAGTCGCCGCTCAACCGTTGTCCAGCCCTTGCGTCGCCAGTTGCGCGCGCGCGTAGTATCGTGGCGCCGCACCTCTTCCTCGCGGATGAGCACCACCTCCAGCGTGAAGTGCGGGTCGGCCAGCAGCCGGGGAAAGCTGACCAGCTCGCGCGCGACCTGCATGACCGAGCCGCGCAGCGGCGACTTGCGCCGGCCCAGGAGCGCACCATTCTCGTCCACGCGCACGATCCACTTTTCCGCCGCAACCGGATAGATCAGGTGCACGACATGCCCCTCGACCAGCCGCGCCAGCTTGCGCTTGAGCGCCACCAGCCCGCGCGTCTGGATCTCGATCAGCAGGTCACCGCGCACGATATCGATCACGTAGCCATCCACCGCGACCTCGAACCGGTCGTCCGGCCAGGCGTACCATTCCTTGAGGGCCGCATGCAGCGGCTTCTCGTTCAACGTGCCGATTGCCATCCTGTTCACCCCAATAAGAAGGCCCGGGGATGTGCGCACCCCCAGGCCTTCTTATACCTTAAGCGAAGCCGTTTATCAATGGTACGGGATCAGCAACATCTGGCCTGCGATGATGCGGTTCGGGTCCGCCAGGTGGTTGATTGCCGCCAGATAGGTGTAGCTCCAACCGTAGCGCCGCGCGATCGAGTAAAGCGTGTCGCCCCAACGCACCTGGTATAGGAAGCCGAAAGGCACTTCTTCTTCCGGAACGACACAGATCGTCCGGCCGGCTACGATATAGTTCGGGTTCGGGATGCCGTTCAGGCGCGCAAGCGCCCAGACAGTCGTGTGGAAACGGACCGCGATGCGATACAACGTATCGCCCCACCTGATGGTGTAGAGCTGCTGACAGCCGGGTCCTCCTGCGGTGGCTGCGGGCGCAGCCGAAGCGGGGGCCGGTGCCGCTGCCAGGAACAGCAATGCCGCCAGCACCAAGACCGAAAGCCAGATATACAAACGTCTCATCTCATGCCTCCTTCGATCGATGAGATCGCCCGTGGTGGCTGAACATTCAGCCCTGCTATGTTATAGACGAATGATGCGGCTAGAAGTTCCGCTCAGTCTAATAAGTTGTGGGAGTTTATACCTGCAAATCTTAATAGAGTTTTCTGAAGCGAGATTTGGTGGTAGGATAGCGCTATAGGAGGGATGCGGTGCCAACGTTTACCGACCAGAACATGCCCACTGAGCCGTGGTATACAACCTTCTTCGGCGAGGACTATCTGCGCATCCACGCAGCCTACCTGTTTCCTGAACGGACGCAGTGGGAACTGGCAGGGATGCTGTCCCTGCTGCGCGCCGCGGGCCTGCCGGAGGATGCGACCCTGCTGGATCTGGCCTGCGGGCAGGGCCGCCATGCCGTGCCCCTGGCCGCGCTGGGCTACCGGGTGACGGGGCTGGACCTGAGCCCGGTATTGCTCCGCCGGGCGCGGGCTGCTGCACGCGCGAGCCGTGTGCGGGTGCGCTGGGTGCACGGCGACATGCGGCGCATTCCCTTCGTTTCCGAGTTTGACGCGGCCATCAACATCTTCAACACCTTCGGCTACCTTGAGTCGGAGGCAGAGGACCTGGCCGTGCTGCACGCGGTGGCAGGTGCGCTCAAACCGGGCGGCCTCTTCCTGCTTGAGACGGTCAGCCGGGACGCGATCCTGCGCCACTTCGTGCCTGCCGCAGTGGACCGGCTGGCGGACGGCACACTCGTGCTGCAGGAGCAGGCGTTTGACCTGCGGACGAGCCGGTTGACCGTCGCCATCACGCTCATCGAGCCCGATGGCGCGCGGCGGACCTACAGCCAGTCCATCCGCATCTACACGCCCACCGAGCTGTGCCGCCTGCATGAGGCGGCCGGCCTGCAGGTGGAGGGCGTGTTCGGCGGGCTCGATGGCAGCCCGCTCACGCTGGACAGCCTGCGCCTGGTCGTGCTGGCGCGGAAGCGCACGGATTGAAGACTAAAGATTGAAAATCGAAGATTACGAATGAGTCCTTAGCGTCCTTGGCGCCTTCGCGGTTCGACCCGTCATCCCGGGTTCTCTTCCACGAACGCCTCGAACACGGCCGCGGCGTTCTCCGTCGGCGTCTCCGGCTGGAGCGACTTGGCCGGCGCAAGGATGTAGCCGCCGTCCCGCCCCACCTCCCGGCGCAGCCGCCGCACCTCCGCCTGGATGCTCTCCGGCGTGCCGAAGGGAATGGTGCTCTGGCTGCCCAGGCAGCCGAAGAAGGTAATGTTGGCGCCGTACTTGTGCTTGAGATCGTACGGGTTCATCCCCGCGGCCTCCGGCTGCACGCTCTCCAGCACGTCCAGCCCGATCTCGATGATGTCGGGCAGGATGTCTGCGACCGAGCCGCAGGAGTGCGCGAACGCATACAGGCCGTGGCGGTGGACGGCCTCGTAGATCTTCGCCCAGCGCGGCTTGAGGAACTTGCGCCAGCGCTTCGGCCCGATGATGACCCCGCGCTGGTCGCCCCAGTCGTCCCCAAACAGGATGCCATCGATGGGCAGGTCCGCGGTGTACTCCACGAACGCCAGGTACAGCTCCGTCAGGCGATCCATCGCCTCTTCGACGAAGTCCGGGTCGGTCACGACGTCCGTCAGCAGGTTCTCGAACCCGCGCAGGTTCCAGCTCCGCTCGAAGAGGCCCCAGCCCAACTCTGCGAGATGGAAGGAGTCGGGCGTCTCCGCAATGACCTGGCGCGACCGCTCGCGCCAGTCCGGACGGAGGAAGACCTCCGGGGCAGGGAAGGCGTAGCCCTCGAACGACGGCTTGTCAAGCGGCGGCTTTTCGAGATGCCACGGCCGGCGGTCCTGCCGCCAGATGCCGCCGTAGCCGTCGCGCACGTAAACATCGTCGATCGGTTCCTTCAGGTCCGTATCGACAGCCTGTGCCCGTACCATGAAGGGCACGAGCCGGTCGCGCCAGGCCGGGCTGCCGTAGTGCGCGTCCAGCCGTTCCGCCACATCGCCCTCGAAGCTGAGGTCGTAGGGCGTCACCGGCGGCTGGCGGTGATGGAGGGTTTCGAGCATGACATCGCGGGGTTGCATGGGGTTTCCTCGATTCATGTGACCCTTCTCGGCTGCGGCGGCGCCGCAGCCGAGAAGGGTCATAAACAGCGCTTATTGCAGGCCGAACATTTGCTCCTTCAGGTCCAAGTAATAGACATAATCATCCGGGTCCACGTTGGGCGGGCAGCGGTGGTCGCAGAACGGGATGTAGCCCCCACGCTCCACGAGCGGGACCAGCGAGTCCAGGTACGCCTTGATGGCCTCGCGACCTGCGCCCAGCGCCATCTTGTCCACGCCGCCCATGATGCGCAGCTCCTTGCCGTACTGGCCGAGCAGCTCCGCGGGATGCACGCAGCTGTTGACTTCGTACGGGAAGAGGCAGTTGATGCCGCCTTCAAGGAAGTAGGGCATGATGGGCCGCACATTGCCGTCGCAGTCGGTGTACCAGATGTCGATGCCGTGCGCCTTGAGCCGCTGGTTGATGCGCTTGTAGCGCGGCATGACGACGTTCTTGAAGAAGCGCGTGGAGACGATGGGGCCGGCCTTGTAGCAGATGTCCTCCCAGCCCGAGGCGTAATCGAAGTCGAAGTGGCCGAGCACCTGGTCGAGGAAGTCCTCGACCATCACGCAGCACGTCTCGACCATGTCCTCGACCATCTCGGGATAATCATAGGTCGCATAGGCCAGTCCCTCGAAGGTCAGCATGTCGCGCACCTTGCCGATCATCGAGCCGCACGACACGCCGAGGGGATAGTCGCGGCTCTCCGGATGCCGCGCCTTGAGCTGTGCCAGGTCCACCTTGCGGGCCGGGTCGTCGCGGCGGAACCGTTCCTCCTTGACCTGCGCCCAGTCCTCAGGCGTGCGCACGGTCGCCTTAATGTAGTGCGGGATGGTGTCGTGGCCGTCCTTCGGCACCTCGGCCAGCAGGCCATCTGCGTTCATCAGGATGTTCGTGGTCTCGCGCTCCTCGACGACCGTCTCCGGGAAGGTCGGGTGGAGCCAGACCCGCCCGCCGATGGCTTCGATACGGTCGAAGTTGAAGAAGATATCGGCCTCGCGGTTGTTGGTGATGCCGTTGTCCTTGAAGATCGGCCACACCTCGAAATTGTCGTCCCAGTAGCCGAACTCCATATTGAAGCAGCGGTCGACGGGCGCATAGTGCATCTGGCGCACGAAGCGCTCGCGGTCGGTCATCGTGCCGGCCCATTTGGGCCGGATAGGGGTGATGGTCATGATGGGGTGAGTCCTTGTGTGAGCTGATCGATTATATCGATTTACGGGCTTGCGGGGTTATTATCGCTTAAGTGGGCGGGGCGTCAAGCCGGGGGTGTTGCTGCAGGGAGGAGTCCGCATTTGAGAATGCGGACTCCTCCCTGCAGCCATTTACTCGTCCAGGATCTTGCGCGCCCGCCGGTTAGCCAGGTCCATGTCGGTGGGTGCCTGCTCGACGCTGCGTGAGCTGATCTGCCGCAGATAGGCCTCAGCCGCCTGCTTGCCCGCCTCAATGATCGCCGCGCGGCGTTCAGGCAACATGTCGAACTCGGTTGTGCCGAACCCCTTGGCCGGCAGATGGACGACCAGATGGCCGAACTCCTCGATCGCGCCCCGATCGGCTGCGCGCGTCGCCGTTTCGACCAACCCCTGGATCCGGCGCACGGTGGCGAATTCCGAGAACCCACTGTGGAATAGGGCCGAGCCGGGCAGCGCCGGTGCGCCGGGCACGTCGACCGTCTCGTCGATCAGAAAGCCGATGACCTTGTCGTTCGGCTTCTCGCCCATGACCTTCTGCACCGCCGCGTCGGTGGAGACGAGCAGCTCGATGGGGAAGTTGCTCAACAGCCCCCCATCCACGACCGAATGGCCCGTCAGGTCACGGCCGCGGTACGGGCCCCAGTCCGCCTGCCAGACGACTTCCTCCCAGAGCAGCGGCACGCTCATCGACATGCGCGCGGCCCACTCGACCGGCACGCCCGGCGCGGTGCGGTGATTCAAGACCAGCTTGCGCGCATCGGTCGTATCCGCGGCGATCAGCGTCAGCTCGCTGCCGGTCTGCTCCTGGAACTTTGCTAATGTCAACCCCGCGTATTGCCGCGGTTGGCCGTTGTGCGTGCCCGTATTCAGGGCCCGGCGCATCCAGTCCAGGAACGCGTCTGCACCATACCACCCGCCGCGCTCGAAGAACGCCAGCAGGTGACACAGCCGGGGGCTCTTGGCCATCCCGCGGATGATGCGCTCGTCGATGGTGCGCTCAATGCGCTCGGGGATGCCGGGGATATCGATCCCGGCCAGCAGCTTCCGTAGTGCGCCGTCGTTTATTTCCAGGTCGCTGAATTTGCCCGGCTGGCCGAGGAACGTCGCGAAGATGGCCCGGCCATCTGCCGCGCGTTCCTCCAGCGCGGTCTGCACATCCGTGGTCTCATAGCCCGCGGCCAGCAGGGTGGCGGTAATGGCGCCCGCGGATGTGCCGAGCACCCGGCCCGCCGTGTGCCCCGCCTCTTCGAAGGCCTGCAGCGCGCCGACGAAAGCGAATCCCTTTGCCCCGCCCCCTTCAAAGACCAGATCATACTGCATGACGCAACCTCCTTCATGCCTGTCGGCCCTCGCGGCCGCCCGTGCAACAGTCGGACTGGCTATGTACAAGTATAAGACGCCCGGCCTGCAAATGCAAGGGCCTTGCCTGAATGAACAGGGCGAAATCATGTTGCACTCGTGCCTTCTGCCTGGCAGGCTCACCTGATGCACTCTGAAACCGCCCTGCCTGAATGAATACTTTGTGCGCTGCATCTGTTATACTGGGCACGTTCGTCACTTTCAGGAGGAGGAAATCACATGATCTACGAACTGCGCACCTACTGGGCGCACCCCGGCAAGATCGAGGCGCTGCACAACCGTTTCCGCACGTTGACGATGGGTATCTTTGCGCGGCGCGGAATGCAGGTTATCGGCTTTTGGACGCCGCAACCCGCGACGCCGGAGACCGGCGACCTGGTGTACTTGATGGCGTTTCCGGATGTGGCAGCAAAGGAGGCCGCGTGGGAGGGCTTTCGGGCCGATCCCGAGTGGGTGACGGGCCGGGCGGCCAGCGAGGTCGATGGCCCCCTTGCAGCGAAGGTCGTCAGTACCGTGCTCGTATCGACCGACTACGCACCGCAACCCTGAGGAGCCACCGTGTCCCTGACTTACGAGGCGCCCGACGGGCGCACTCACAAGATGGTCTTTGCCGATCCCTACCGGACGCTGGAGCCGCTCGCGGCCGAGATCGAAGTGGTCGAGGGCGGCTTGGCCGCGCTGGCGCAGGCGGGCATCCTGCCCCACACGAATTATGACCGCGCGAAGCTGCTGGCGCACCGTGCGGCAGTCGCAGAGCGGATGGACATCCCCTGGACGGCCATCACCCCGCGCATGCAGCGGCTGCTGTACGCCATCAACGCGATTGCGCAGCCGCAGGTGATGGTGGCGGTCGGGGTCTTCTGCGGCTTCACCTACATCTCCAACGCCGGCGCAGCCATCGGCCCCGGCGCCGCTTATCGCGCCCGGCGTCTCACCGGCATCGAGATCGTGCCGGACGAGGCCGACCGCGCACGGCGCAACGTCGAGCAGTTCCGCAACGGGGACGAAGACTTCCCGGCGGCCATCCTCGGCGTCGACGGCCTGCCCTGGCTCGAGGCGTACGATCCCCGAGCGGACGGGCCGATCGACCTGCTCTACCTGGATGCCAACGACCCGAACCGCGACCACAAGTCCATCTACCTCCAGCTCCTGCAGGCCGCGGAACACGCGCTGCGGCCCGGCGCGCTCGTGCTGGCACACAACTCGGTCAACTGCGCGGGCGAGCTGGCCGACTACCTGGCCTACGTGCGCGACCCGGCGCACTGCCGTGCGAGCATGAACATGGTGATCGACGACCAGGGGCTCGAGGTGACGCTGGTGTAGGTAGGGCGTTGCAGGGGCGAAGGAAACCGCCGCGGCCCGTGGTACCTGCACTCACGATGGATGCCCGGCACGACGTTGTCGAACAGATAGCGCTGAGGGTTTCCTTCGCCCACGCGTCCCATAGGACGCACCCAACGCGCATCATGTGCAGGCTAAATCGTCATCAGCGCAAGGGCGAGGCCGGCACCGACGATATGCTGCACCCGACGGTCAGGATATCAGGGCGTGTTCGTGAGTCCACAGCGGCCCCTGCGTGCCGGCCTCGCCCCTACTTGGCGTTCTTTGCGTCTTTGCGTGAGACTCGCATCCCCGCTCAGTCCCAGATCGTCGCGGCGATATACCGCTCGCCATCCGGCGCATCATTGAAGTAGTACACCGTCACGAAACGCCCGTCGCTGCGCTGCACCGTGCGAGGATAGCCGAGGTCACGGTTGCCCCCGTCCGCGCGCAGCACGCGCTCCTCACCCCAGGTCGCGCCGCCGTCCTCGCTCAGGCGGGCGCGGATGCCATAGGGCGCATTGCGGTACCCGTACGTAAGACACAGGCCCGTCGGCTGGCCCGCCACAGCAATCAGCGCGGGCGGATTGCCCCAGCTGCCCGTGTGGGCCACCGGCCGCCCCATGTGCTGCCACGACTCGCCTGCATCATCCGACGCGTACAGGTCGATCCACATCCGCTCCGCGCCACCAGGCTCCCGCCCGCGACAGCGGATGGCCGTCACGATCCGGGAGACGCCGGGCATCCCCGGCCGCGCGATGCGCACGCTCGACGGCATGATGGCGAACCCCTCCGGCTCCAGCCCGATCCACGAGATGAAGCGCCAGGACTGCCCGCCGTCCGTCGTGCGCACGCAGAAGGGTCGGCCCTCCCGGCCGTCCGTCTTGGCCGCAGTCAGGCAGAGCAGCGCGTCGCGCGGTCCGAGGACGAGGCAGTCCGTGCGGGCCGCGATGCCCGGCAGCTCGAAGTCCCCCAGCGTGTATGGGCCCTGCCAGGAGTGGCAGCGGTCGTGCGAGGTGTAGAACCAGGAGACGGCGCCGGCCTCAAGTCCCGTGCGGCCGCAGAGCAGCGCGAAGTCCGGCTGGGTGAAATCCACCCCGGGGCAGGGCTCCGGCCGGGCCGGCTGCCCCGCGGCCAGCGCGGTCCCCGCGCGCAGCGCCGGCTCGACGTGCTCGTCAGCCGATAGCGCGCGTCCGCCCGGCGAGGCCACCGGCATCGGCGCGACATCCCAGGTCAGCCCGCCGTCCCGGCTGCGCGCGTGCAACGTCACGAACGGGTGCGCGTGGTCACACGCATGGCCGGTCGCCGGGACCTTGAGCCTGCCCGCGACAAAGCCGACGACGATCTCATCGCGGCCACCCGCGCCCCGCCACGACCAGATGCCGTAATTGGCCGGCCACCCCGCGAAGCCTCCCGCCTCGCGATACACAATGACATGCTCCACCACGGTTGTCTGCCTCCACAAGTGTGTGTCTCGCCTCCCGGTGCACCAGCCTAATGATACGCGTGGCCGCTCCATGCGTCAACCGATTTGCAGCAATTGGATCGCAGCCCTCCTACCAAATATCCACCTATCTTCCGCGTGCTCCGCGTCTTCCGCGGTTGCCCGCAGCAACACACTTGACAGAACTAATGTTCCAGCCTATAATCGTACAAGACATAAGGGAGAGTGCTATGAGACGCTATCAGACTGTCACCCGCTGGCCGGACAACTCTCGCAGCACAGCGCATGCCGCCCAGAAGCGGCGCCGCGATGACGCCGAGTTCACGCGCACTTGTCGCGCGGCGTTGCAGTCTGCGGGGTTCACTGTCGATATCGGCAAGCAGTTCTTCGCCGATGCCGGCGTTGAGGTGGATCTGATCGCCACCAACCGCCAGGGCATCAGTTTCTATATTACCTGTCGCGGCACGGAGCAGGGGGCGCATCCCGGGATGGCGAGGCCGTCTGCCGCGCGGGCCTATCAGAAGGCCATCGGCCGGGCCTCCGCGCTGCATGCGCAGGGGTGGGGACCATCCCTCCTGTTGACCACGTTCGCGCCCGACACGGAACGGTCGCGCGCCCTGCTGGCCGCGGTTAATCCGGAGGTGCTATTCGACGTGGTCAACCCGCTGACCGATGTCTACCGGCTGCGCTGGCTGGCCCGCGCCGATGAGCGGCAGCTTGCGGCCGATCTGGATCGGCGCCGCAAGCCGTCCGGCCAGCGGCGAAATGACAGAACGCTGATGACGCAGATATGACTGGATCATAGAACGCTGATGACGCTGATTAGACTGATTTGACTGCTCTTATAATTGATCTGGTAAATCAGTTACATCTGCGTCATCAGCGTCCCATCAGCCCCGGGCTAACGCTCCCTGCCGACTGCGGGGAACCTGTCGCTGTCGCCGAGACGCTGACCTTCCCGCAGGCCAAGCGGATCCGTCACAACATGCTTTGCGCCGGTGTACGTCGTGTCCGCATCCATGTAGATGATGATGTGGGCGACCCGCGCCTCGTCCGTATCGTTCGAGTTCGCCATGTGGGCGCACAGGCCGTTGTGGAACGTGCAGTCGCCTGCGCGCAGCGGCAGCGTCACGCGGGGGCTGTAGACCAGCTCAGGCCAGAGCTCCATCAGGTCGTCGTGGTCGGCCAGGTTTTGCGGCCGCAGGTCGCCGCGCTTGTGCGTGCCCGGAATGAAGGTCATGCACCCGCGCTCCACCGGCACATCCACCAGCGCGATCCACGCTGACAGCGTGTGCCGCGTATTGCCGTGCGGCCAGTATGGGAAATCCTGGTGATACTCCGTCGGGGCCTTGTTGTGCGGCTGTTTGATGAGCAGGTGATCGTGCCAGATGCGCAGCGGAATGCCTGCCAGCCGTTCCGCGATGCCCGCGACGTTCGGGTGCAGCGTCAACTGCTTCATCGTCTCGCTCTCCACCCAGGCATTCACGAGCTGGGTGAAGATGGGGCCCTGATGGAGTGACTGCATCGACTTCTGCAGGTCGACTGCGGCGCGGCGATACTCCTCAGCTTCCTCGCGCGATATCACCCCGGGGACCTTCACAAAGCCCTGGTTGCGATAGGACTGTACCAGGTCGTCGGTGAGCGTGTCGGGCGTGGTGCGGACCGTTGCCATTGCTGAATCCTCCCTGTTGACAAATCGTGCTCAATAACAGTGCGAGTATAAGCGGATTCTCCGGCAATCATAGTAGCTTGGCCCACAAATGACAGACCCGAGCGCATCTAAGTACAACCACTTAGATAGCGCCGGATGCGAACGGCTGTCCTCACCCCCCGGCCCCCTCTCCTGAACGTGCGAGCGTGCGAACCTGCGGTTCGCCCACGCTCGCCCCAGTTCAGGAGAGGGGGAGGCGGCCTTAGGGGGCCGGGGGTCAGGTTCGTGAGCGGCGTCATCCGACAGCATCATCGTGGTCGTACAAAAAACCCCCCCTCTCCGGGACCGCAGTCCAGGAGAGGGGGCAGGGGGGTGAGGTTCTACTTCACCGTCAGGGCGCCCAGTTCATCGCCCCGGATGATGTTCGCTATGGGGCTGAAGATGAACGTCTTGTTGTCGGAGCTGCCGCCCCACAGGATCCCCTGCAGGGCCACGCTGCCGGTCCCGCTGAAGACCGGTGAGCCGCTGTCGCCGCTCATCACCGTGGCCGATACCCAACTCTGGCAGAGTTGGACGATGTTGCTGCCGGAGACGCCCGTGTCGACACAGGTGCGGGTGACCTTCCCCTGAGACCAGCCGCTCGTGCGGCCAACCTTGTTGACCGTGTCGCCCACTTTGTGCGTGCCTGTGCCGGAGATGCTAAAGCTGCCGGTGATCTCGAGCGAGCCATTGTTTGCCCCGGTCGTCTTCGCAATCGCTCCCAGCGTGAAGTCCGTCGTGTTGAGCCTGACGAATGCGCTGTCGCTGTAGCGGCACACCTTGCCCTTGATGGTGCGCGGGCACTTGGCCTTGCTGTAGGTGGGGTCGGCGGTCTCGACGCCGATGACGGTGGAGTCGACTGCCTGCGTGGGCTGCCAGTACTGCGTGCTCTCCACGCCGCCCTGCTTCGTCGTGCAGTGCGAGTTGGTGACGAAGCCGGCGACGGCCCCACGCGTGGCATTGAAGCCGTAAGTGCAAAGATAGCCGGGGAAGTTGATCTGCAATCCGCCCTGCAAGGGCCGCACCCGATCACGCAGCGTCGCCAGTTGGAGCACGGGCGGCGTTTCCACGATTTCCACGGCTTTCAGCGGAATCTGCAGCCGCATTAGCGCCTGGATGACGGCTGCCCCAGCCGCCTTGTCCTCGACACCGATGGCTACACGGTTCAGCGTTTCGTCCACATCCGTGAAGACGACGCCGGGCAGGTCGAATACCGCCCCGGCCTTATCCTGCCAGGCCTTCAGTTGTGCAAAACCGTACTGCCCTTGTCGCACCTGGATGCCGCGGGCCGGCAGCCCTTCTGCGCCGAACGCGGCGGCCAGCGCGCGTTCCACTGCGGGCCGGCTTTCCAGGTTGGTCAGAAATACGTTGAGCGTGTCGTTCTCGACGAACGCGCCCCCGAAACCAGGGACCTGGCGGTCGATCGCCAGGTTGAGTTCATCTACTGTGTCAGGTCCGGCTGCGCCAGCGGTAGCCCAGCCGCTTGCCAACAACAGCGCCAGTATGCCGACGATCACGAAGAATCTCGCGATTTTGGGTGGCATCCAGAGCCTCCGTTGGGGAAAGGGGGGATGTGTGCACCAGGAAATGCATGCACTCAATATATGGTAGCATATCTTTCGCAAATGCACAAATGTCGCGCTCATTGCGGATACAGTATGAGGAGGGAAGATGACAGACGGCGGGCGGATTGAAGATTACAGATTGAAGATTGAAGATTATGGATCGGTTGTCAGATGCACAGGAGAGTGGAGGAGATATGCCCAGCGAGACCAGCATCAAGGTGGGGCGGCGGAGCATTGCCGTCTCCAGCCTGGACAAGCTGCTCTTCCCCGCACAGGGCGGGGTAGAGGCCGTCACGAAGGGCGAGCTCATCGAGTACTACCGGCAGGTCGCGCCCACATTGCTGCGCTATCTCAAGGGCCGGCCGCTTTCGCTGCAGCGCTATCCGGGCGGCATCGCGGGGCACGGCTTCTACCAGAAGGAAGTGCCCGATTACTTCCCGGATTGGATCGATCGGGCGCGCATCGAGGTGCTGGAGACGGGCGAGATTCAAGAGCAGGTCATCTGCAGCGACGCTGCGACGCTGGTCTATCTTGTTAACCAGAACACCATCACCTTCCATCCCTGGCTGAGCCGGGCCGATCGGCTGTACTATCCGGATAAGCTCATCTTCGACCTGGATCCGCCGGGGGAGTTCGAGGCGGCACGCCAGGCCGCCTGGCTGCTGCGCGATCTCCTGACCGAGCTCGGCCTGCGCCCGTTCGTCATGACGACCGGCTCGCGCGGGCTGCACGTGGTGACGCCGCTGAATCGGATCGCAGAGTTCGATACGGTCCGCTACTTTGCCCGTGACCTGGCCGTGTTGCTGGCCCGGCGGCATTCTGATACCTTGACCGTGGAGATGCGCAAGGACGAACGTGAGGGCCGCGTGTTCCTGGACTATCTGCGGAATGCGTACGCCGGCACTGCAGTCGCACCCTATGCGGTTCGGGCGCGGCCCGGCGCACCGGTGGCCACGCCGCTGGCTTGGGAAGAGCTGGAAGACCCTGCGTTGCGTTCGGACTCCTACACGCTGCGCACATTGCCTGATCGTCTGGCGCGCGTTGGTGACCCGTGGCGCGACATGCGCCGCCATGCGCGCACGCTCGACCCGGCGCGCCTCGCGAACCTGCACAACCGCAGTTGACGTCAGTACCAAAGTCTTGTATCATGTTTGTGCTTATTTAGGTCTGTGTAACCATCGGGAGACCACTCAATGCGACGCGGCCTGGGACTGTTTCTGTTCATGGTCCTCTGTACGGCCGCGGTCGCAAGCTATGCAGCGCCTCCCGCTCCGGCTTCGAGTGTGCCCCCGGGGATCTACGGCTTCTACGACTGGCAGCACCGGGACCCCCGGACGTACCCCCTGGATGGCGGGCATGTCACTGTGCAGTGGAAGCTGCTGAATCCCGCCCAGGGCAGGTATGACTGGGCCTGGCTGGACAACTACCTCGCAGCGGACTGGCGGCTTGGCAAGCGCGACGGCGTCGGTATCGATCCTCATGACAGCCTGAGCACCGGCGGCATCGGCGTGCCGGGCTGGGTCGTTGCGCGGCAGTCCTCTGCAGCCGTCACCTGCGCAGGGGAAACCATTCCCAACTATCTGGATCCTGTCTTTCGCGAGGAATACGCCCGCTTTATCGCCGCTTTCGCCGCGGCCTTCGACGGCGACGAGCGCCTTGCGTTCATCGAAATCGGCGTTGGCCTGTTCGGCGAAACGCAGCCCGCCGAGGAAGTCCATGACCCCTGTCTGCTGGCCGCAGGGTTGACCAGTCAGGCCTGGGTCGCGTATGGACAATGGGTCATCGACCAGTACGTCGCCGCATTCAGCCGGACGCCCCTTCTTCTGGAGTTTGCCCCGCGTTACCTGAGTCCTTGCGAGCGCCGAACGCTGACGGACTATGCCGCAGCGCGCGGCGTCGGCCTCCAGCACAGCGGCCTGACCCCCGATGGCGGCGGCGGGCTCATCTTTGATGACCCCACCGCTGCCAACTACCGCTGCGGCCAATATGATCCGTTGTATGCCTGGCAGGGCCGCGTCAGCCTCGGCTGGGAAGGCACCGAGTGGGGCGGCCACACCGGCCCACAGGCCACCCTCTGGCGGCTGTACAACGGCCTCTCCAAGCACCCCGACTTCATCCTGCTCGATGACAACCAGATCGCAGATCCCGTGCGCCGGGACATGATCCTGTTCGCCCGCGACTACCTGGGCCGCAGCATCGACGATACGCCGGGCGTGTGGGCGGCGCTGCGCGAGACCGAATACGATTGGTATCCCCAGTATGGCAACTTCGAGTTCTGGCTCTACCAGGATCACGCCGCACCGGGCGGGCGAACCGTGCCCCTCTGGCGAGTGGGCGATGCCCCGGAGGGCCGCTACACCCGCCGCACCGACGAAGCGACCGGCAATCCCTACATGGCCTTCGATATCGATGATGCCTATCTCTACGAGGTGAACGGGCCGGTCACCGTGACAGTCACCTACCTCGACCGTGGGCTGGATTCGTGGACGCTGGAGTATGACGGCGATCTCACTCCGGGCCAGGCCGCACCGTCGGTCCGCAAGACGGACACCGGCGCATGGCAGCGGGCGAGCTTCGTCCTCACGGACGCGCACTTTGCTAATCGCCAGGCCGGCGGCCAGCGCGCGGGCACGGACTTCCGCATCGCCAGCGGCGGTGATGGCGACGAAATTGTCCATTTTGTCCACGTGACGGGCGGTGAGCGTCCTGCACCGCGCATGACCGCCACGCCGGGGCTTGGAGGTGCAGAGAGCGAGACTCCCACTCTCACGCCGACGGCCACCGCGACCGCGACATCGACTCCCACGCCGACTGCCACGCCGGTAGTCTCCCTGCCGCACCCAACCCTCGATCCCGCGGCCGGCAGCACCAAGACCGCGCCGACACCCACCCTTACCCCTGCGCCATAACCGTGGCCCGGCTTTGGAGACTCTTTGAGAGGATGCCTGGCGACTGAAGTCACGGCCACCGGGTTGCTGCGCACGTAGGGCCTGTAAAAGTATTACTTCCTGCTCTGGCCGGTCTCCAACCGTGCCAGCGGCGGAACTTGTTCTTTTACGAGCCCTTAGGTAGCTGCGAAACGGAGCGCGCGGGCGTCTCGCTGTATCGCTGGATGCGGTGGGGGGTGCCATCCTGGGCCACTTCGGAACCACCGCAGAAGTGAGCCGGAGCCGGATGTTCGAGCAGGATCCGGTTGTGCGGGCAGTCGAACTCGGCCTGGGTGCGCAGCGACGGGAGGCTGTGGAGATCAGCACCAAAGACGAGTCCGGCGCAGCTTTCGCCGCGCAACTCCGGGCGCTGCTGAGCTGACCTGGCTTTGCCGGCCCGGCGGCAAAATGACTCACGCAAAGACGCCAAGTGACGCAAAGCAGTGCCGGTCTTGACCTCACTTTGTGTTCTTTGCGCCTTTGCGTGAGCCTACGTTCCTACTCCGGCACGCTGGTGGTGAAGCGCTGGCCATCCTTGTGACACAGAATCTGGATGATTCGGCGTCCCGCGGGTGCCACGCCGGGCAGTCCACCGCCCTCCACCCACTGACCGATCATGTAGAAATTCTCCAGTCCGGGCACGGCGTGTTCGAGGCCCTGCTGCGCCATCTCGCCGCTCACCATCCACCCCTGGATTGACCCGCGGTAGTTGCCCGTGTAGCGCTCGGTCGTCAGCGGCGTCGCGACGTCCACGGCTTCTATGTCGCGCGTGATGCCTGGATGGCGTGTCTCCAGGAAGCCGATCACCGTGAGAGGCCGTAGCGGCCTGCCGCAAGGCCCGCTACGCCTGCGCCGATGATGATGATTGATTCCTCGGCCATGCTTCCTCCTGCGAGCGTTGCGTGTGCGCTCGCTCGTCACATATCCATAGGAACATTAAGCGGGAATGTTGTGGTATAGCATGGCCGGCGAGGGTCTGATGCAAGGCGGGGCCCGGTATCCTGAGCGGAGGGCGTTGCTGCCTAGCGAACGCAGTTGAAGGATGCGGACCGGCGAGTGCCCGCTCTGAGCGTACCCGCCAGACCCTGACGCGACCCTCCGGTGCAAGGTGCGTACTGAGAGTAGGCATATGCGCCCGGCGCGGGCGTTTGGAGGCTGCTCGGAAGGGAGGAGGTCGCGATGAATGACGATGGATGGGTTATCGCCACCCACGGATTGAGCAAGACCTACAAGCAGGTTCATGCTCTCAAAGACCTGAATCTGCAGGTGCCGGAGCACTCGATTTTCGGCTTTCTCGGCCCCAACGGGGCTGGCAAGACAACCACGATCAAGCTGTTGTTGGGCCTTATCTATCCGACGGCCGGCTCGGCCTCCGTCTTTGGGCTGGATGCGGTCCGCGACTCGGTTGCAATTCGGGCACGGATCGGCTATCTGCCGCAGGAACCGCGCTTCTATGATCACATGACCGCGCGCGAGATCCTCGATTACACCGCACACTTCTTCTTCCGCGGGCCGCAGAGCGAAGTCGACCGCCGCGTCGCGGAGACGCTGGCGCTGGTGGGCCTGGAAGAGAAGGCCGACCGGCCGACGAAGGGCTTCTCCGGCGGCGAGCGACAGCGGCTCGGCATCGCCCAGGCGCAGGTCAACTATCCTGACCTCCTCATCCTGGACGAGCCCGCCGCTTCGCTGGACCCGATGGGCCGCCACGATGTGCTGGCGGTGATGGAGCGGCTGCGCCGACACACGACGATCTTCTACTGCACCCATATCCTGGACGACGTGCAGCGCGTGAGCGATGCAGTTGCCATTCTCAACCGCGGGGAACTCATCGCTGCCGGGCCGATCGGGGAGTTGCTCTCGACGCATCAGGGCGCTGTTGCCTACGAGGTCCGGCTGAGAGGTCAGGCAGATAGCACCTACAGCCATCTCATGGCCCAGCCCTGGGTGACTGGCATCCAGCAGGACCATGCGAACGGCGCACTCAAGTGGACCGTCAGCGTCAGCGACCCGGCCGCGGCCGAGGCAAATCTGTTCCGTCTCCTGGCGCAGGATGATCGGATGATCGTAACGGACTATCGCATAAAAGCGAACGACCTGGAGGATGTTTTCCTCCGGCTTGTCGAAGGGGGAGGACATGATGGCAAGCAGTAACCCCAGCACCGGCAACAGCGCCATGATCCTGGAGACGGGCAGCGGATGGTCGCGGGGCCTGCGCAACCTGCTGCGGGCCGAGTTGGGCGCCTGGTTCGGCACGCGCACCTGGCTGTCGCAAATCCTGATCTGGGCTTCGGCGGTCAACCTGATCTACCTGTTCGCCTCGCTTGGGATGCGCGGCAACGCGCCGCCTTCCGACGCGATTATGGTCTTCAACGTCTTCATGGGATTGGCCGGGCCGATCGGCGTCACCATCGTCATGCAGGACGCGATCATTGGCGAAAAGCGGTCGGGGACGGCTGCGTGGGTCCTATCGAAGCCGGTGTCACGGATGGCGTTCATCGTGGCGAAGCTCGTCGCCAACAGCCTGGGCATCGCGGTGACCATGGTGCTGGCGCAGGGGGTTATCGCCTACTTCATCACGGGCCTGATCAACGGCCAGTGGCTGCCGTTGCCCGGTTATCTGGCCGCGCTCGGCATCCACTTCGCCAATATCCTGTTTTACCTGACCCTGACCGTCTTGCTGGGCGTGCTGTTCGATCATCCCGCGCCGGTCATCGGCATCCCGCTCGCGTTCCTGTTCAGCCAGAATTTCCTTGCGCCGCAACTGGCGCAGTGGCAGCCCGCGCTGGCCAATGCCTTCCCGTGGACGCTCGCAGTCTCGGTCAACGGCGGGGGAGGGCTGGGGGTCGCCGGCGCGCTGATGCTGGGTCAGCCCACCCCGCTGCTGGCGTTGTACGTGGCGCTCACGGCAGCAGCCGTGTTTATAGTCCTGGCCGTGGCCCTGTTCCGCCGGCAGGAGCTCTGAGAGGATGGCCTCCTCTCCCGCACCGCAGTGCGGGAGAGGGGGTGAGGTCAGCTTCGTCGCCGCAGGAAGGCTTTCCAGATTTCGCTGGCGATGAACACCACGGTGCTCGCGCCGAGGCTGATCGCCAGCTCGCCCGCGGTCAGCGCCTGCGTCCGGAAGATCGGCTGCAGGAACGGCACGTACGTGACCGCGAGCTGGAGCACGAACGTCAAGAGCACGGCGCCTAACATCGCTTTGTTCGACAACAACCCGATGCTGAACAGCGAGTCGCGCTCGGAGCGAATCGCCAGCGCATTGCCCATCTGCGACAGGGTCAGCGTCATGAAGACCATCGTCACCCACGCAGGGTTGCCCTGGCTCCAGGCCCAGTAGCCGACTCCCAGCGACACCGCGCCCATCAGCAGGCCGATGAACAGGATGGCCGGCGCCATGCCGCGGGCAAAGACGCTCTGGTTGGGCGGATAGGGCGGCCGGTGCATGACGCTTCGCTCCGCCGGCTCCACGCCCAACGCCAGGCCGGGCAGCCCGTCGGTCACCAGGTTGACCCACAGGATTTGCAGCGCGGTCAGCGGGATCGGCATCCCCACGAACGGCGCCGCCAGCATGACGACGATCTCTCCCGCGTTGCTGGTCAGCGTGTAGCGGATGAACTTGCGCACGTTGTCATAGATGGTCCGGCCTTCCTCGACCGCCGCGACGATGCTGGCAAAGTTGTCATCGAGGATGACCATGTCGGACGCCTCCTTGGAAACGTCCGTGCCCGTGATGCCCATCGCCACGCCGATGTCGGCCTTGCGCAGCGCGGGCGCATCGTTGACCCCGTCGCCGGTCATCGCGGCAATCTCGCCGCGCCGTTGCAGCGCGGCCACGATGCGCAGCTTGTGCTCCGGCGCGACGCGGGCGAAGACGGATACATCCTCGACGACCTTATACAGGTCATCGTCGCTCATCTGCGCCAGCTCTTGTCCTGTCAGCACCCGGTCAGGGACCGCCCGGTCGTGCGCGTGCCCTTCTTCCTTCTTCCCTCTTGCTTCTTCCTTCTTGTCGCCGCCGTCGTCTGGCGACGGGCTTCCGTCGCCCACGATCCCCAGGTCCTGTGCAATCCGCAGCGCGGTCAGCGGATGGTCGCCGGTGATCATCACCGGCCGGATGCCCGCCGACTTTGCCGTGTGGACCGCGTCCTTGACTTCGGCGCGCGGCGGGTCGATCATGCCGACCATGCCGACGATTGCCAGTTGCTGCTCATAGGGGCTGGCGGCATCCGCGTTCGGCGGCTGCGGAAGGAGCTCCCTCAGCGGTCGCAGTGCCACGCCCAGGACGCGCAATCCCTCCTTCGCCAGCCCTTCATTCGCGTCCCGGATGCGCTCGCGCCACTCGTCGGTGAGCGGTTCGAAGTGGTCGTTGGCCCATACGCGGTCGCTGATGTCGAGCAGTTGGTCAACCGCGCCCTTGGTCACCGCGATGTAGGGTAGGTTTTCGGATTCGAGCATCTGCCGGATGTAGGGGTTGATTACGAGGCTGTCCGTGTGGATGGGCACCTTGTGTACCGTGGTCATCAGCTTGCGCTCGGAGGTAAAGGGCACCTCTGCGACGCGCGGGAAGGTCTGGTCCAGCTCGTTCTTCCACAGCCCGTAGCGCGCGGCGGAGACCACAAGCGCGGCCTCGGTCGGGTCGCCCACCGTGGAGAAGTCGCCTGCGGCCTCCTTGTCGGCCTGGATGACGGCATCGTTGCACATGGCGCTGCCGGCCAGGACGAGCGCCAGCGTCGCTGCCGGGGGATCCTGCGGTGGGTCGCTCGCCCGCAGTGTCGGCTGCCGGCCGCGCATGAATTCTTCCATGGTGGTCCGCTGCTCGGCCGCGTCGAGGACCACGACGGTCATGCGGTTCTCGGTCAGCGTGCCGGTCTTGTCGGAGCAGATGACCGTGACCGAGCCGAGCGTCTCGACGGCCGGCAGCTTGCGGATGAGCGCGCGGCGCTTGAGCATCCGCTGTGCGCCCAGGGCCAGCGCGATGGTCACGACTGCGGGCAGCCCCTCGGGCACGACTGCGACCGCCATCGCGACGCCGGTCAGGATCAGCTCCCCGAAGTCTTCCCCGCGCAGCAGCCCCAGCCCGACCACGATGAACACGAGCACGAGGGCCACGATCGCGAGCGAGCCGCCCATCTTCGCCATGCGCCGTTGGAGCGGCGTCGGCCCGCTCTCGACGCTCTGGATCATCTCCGCGATGTTCCCCAGCTCGGTGCGCATCCCCGTGTCGACGACGACCGCCGCGCCGCGGCCCATCGTGACCGCGGTGCCCATGTAGACCATGTTGTGCCGGTCGCCGATGGGGGAGTTGGTCTCGGCCAGCGAATCCGCGACCTTGTCCACGGCCGTCGATTCGCCGGTCAGCGACGCCTCCTGCACGCGCAGATTGGCCGCCTCGACGAGCCGCGCGTCCGCGGGGATGGCGTCGCCCGCCTCCAGGACGACGACATCGCCCGGCACGAGCCTGTGCGCCTCCATCTGCTCGACGCGGCCGTCGCGGCGCACCTTTACGCGCGGAGCTGCCATCTTCTTGAGCGCCGCCATCGCCTGCTCGGCCCGGTACTCCTGCGTGAATCCGAGGATCGCGTTGAGCACGACGATGACCAGGATCGCGATGGTGTCCTTGACCTCACCCAGAAAGCCGGAGATAATAGCGGCAATAATGAGGACGATGACCATCGTCTCCTTGAACTGGTCCAGCAGGATCAGCCAGGGGCTCTTGATGCCGCGGTCGATCAGCTCGTTGGGGCCGAAGCGGGCGTGACGCTGCTCGGCCTCGGCGGTTGTCAGGCCTTGCGCAGGGTCCACTTGGAGCCGCTGCATGGTCTGGTCCGCGGTAAGGGTGTGCCAGGGTAGATGACTCGAATCAGGTGTCTGTGTCACAGGCGGGCCTCACTTCCTCCATCAGGATGTTTCAGTCTGCCAATCGGTCAGCCGTTTGTTGAGGTACATTTTCGCATAATGTTCAAATTCCGACAATAAGGAGCGTATCGTCATGGAATATACCTATCTGGGTCGGTCCAATCTCAAGGTCAGCCGCATCTGCCTCGGCACGATGCACTTCGGGCGGGTGACGAGCGAGGAAGACGCGTTTCGTATCATGGATCGGGCGTTGGAGTTGGGCATCAACTTCTTCGATACGGCCAACGTTTACGGCGGGCAGGGGCGCACGGAGGAAATCATCGGCCGGTGGCTCGCCCAGGGCGGCGGCCGCCGCGACAAGATCGTGCTGGCGACGAAGGTCTACGGCCAGATGTCGGGCGACGACTGGCCGAACGAGGCGCGCGGGCTGTCCTCGTACCGGGTCTATCGCCACGCGGCGGACTCGCTGCGCCGGCTCCAGACCGACCACATCGACCTGTACCAGGTGCATCACATCGACCGCCGTATCACAGGCGAGGAGTTCTGGGCGCCGTTCGAGCGGCTCACCAGCCGGGGCGACGTGCTCTACATCGGTACCAGCAATTTCCCCGGTTGGGGGCTGGCGAAGTACCAGAGCATCGCACAGCAGCGCGGGCACCTCGGCATCGTGTCCGAGCAGTCGATGTACAACCTGCTCTGCCGTTATCCGGAACTTGAAGTCCTGCCTGCCGCGCGCGAGTTCGGCATCGGCGTGATTCCCTACATGCCGCTGGCCGGCGGGCTGCTGACGGGCAAGGCGCAGTCCGAGCCCGGCTCGCGCACCAATTCGGTCGAGCGGGAGTACGGCATCAGCGTGAGCCAGAACGAGCAACTCAGCCAGTTCTCGCAGCTTTGCCGTGAACTGGGCGAGACCGAGAGCGTCGTCGCGACGGCGTGGGTGTTGCACCAGACCGCGATCGCGTCGGCCATCGTCGGTGTGCGCACGCTCGGCCACCTGGACGGGGTGGACCGCGCGGCCGCGCTCAAGCTGGACGCTGATGCGTTGAAGCGGCTGGATGAAATCTTCCCCATCAACCATGGCCGCCAGCTCCGCACAGGCGCGGAGGCCCCCGAAGCGTACGCGTGGTGATGTAGACTCGCAGAGTTTCGTAGTAGGGGGTAACCCGGCGACCGAGGTCGCGGCTACGGTTGTGAAGCCTGCCTGCGCAGGCTTCTTCAAGCACTGCGATAGTCGGCGGAGGCCGACTTAGCAGTGGTGGCCGCGACCTCGGTCGCCGGGTCCTCCAGGGTTGTCGCTTCAGCTCCGCCGCGTCAGGTGCAGCGCGAGCGCCTCGAACTCGCCCGCCGAATACCCGAATCCCCAGGCCGCCACGCGCCCTTCGTGTATTCGAGCGCGCCCGCAGGCGCATTCGCTGTAAGCAGGGCGGCATTCGTTGATGGCCCCGCGTCCTCCCTCCGCTCCGAACTATCAGCCAAATGTCAGCCGCTTGTCTCGCTGCGCGACCGGCAGCGGACAAGTTGCGTAGTATAATATGGCCGTGCGGAGTTTTTTGATGCACCCGCATTTCAATTATCGCCGGGCCACGCCCGGCACGTCACCCTGGAGAGAGTCATGAACCAACCCACTGTCGCGTTGTCAGGCCTCCGCAAGAGCTTCGGCCCTGTGCGGGCGGTGGACGGCGTCTCATTCGAGGTCTATCCCGGCGAAATCTTCGGCCTGCTTGGGCCGAACGGCGCGGGCAAGACAACGACTATCCGCATGATGCTGGACATCTTCCGGCCCGATGCCGGGGAAGCCAAGGTGTTCGGCGGGCGGCTCGATGAGGCCAAGAAGCACCGCATCGGCTACCTGCCTGAAGAGCGCGGCCTGTACATGGACCTCAAACTGGAGCCGACGCTCGTCTACCTGGCGACCCTCAAGGGCCTGGACGAGGCCGAGGCGCGGCGCCGGCTGGCCGACTGGCTGAAGCGGTTCGACCTCTACGACCATCGCCACAAGAAGGTGCAGGATCTCAGCAAGGGCATGCAGCAGAAGGCGCAGATCATCGCGACCCTCGTGCACCAGCCCGATCTCATCATCGTGGACGAACCCTTCTCCGGGCTGGACCCGGTCAACACGCGCCTCGTCAAGGATGTCATCGAGGAGCAGCGCACCGCGGGCCGCACGATCATCATGTCCACGCACCAGATGTACCAGGTGGAGGCGCTGTGTAACCGCATCGTGCTCATCGATCACGGCCGTTCGGTGCTCTACGGCGAAGTGAGCCAGATCAAACGCGACTTCGCCGCCAACGCGGTCCTCGTGCAGGGTCAGGGCGACTTCAGTCGCCTCCAGGGCGTGCTCGAGGCGCGGCGCGAGAATGGCTCGTGGCACCTGGCGCTGGCGCCCGGGGTTGGCCCGCAAGAAATCTTCCGCGCCCTGGCCGCGCGGGACGACCTTAAAGTGGAGCGCTTCGAACTGGCCGAACCTTCGCTCGACGATATCTTCGTGACGGTCGTGCAGGGCGTGCCGGCTGGCGCCGGCCCAGCTGTGACCCGGGAGGCTTCCTATGCGTAACGTATGGCTCATTGCCAGGAACGAGTACGCGCGCATGGTCAAGCGCCGGTCGTTCGTCCTGGCGACGCTCGGTGTGCCGCTGCTCATTCTCGGCGTGATGGGCATCAGCATCCTGCTGGGCGAGCGCAGCGACCGGACCGATCCCCGGCCGGTCGGCTTCGTGGACCTGGCCGGCGCGTATGCGTCGCTCCCGCCCCGACAGGCGTATGCTGACGACGATGACGTCGAGGTACGCACTTTCGCCGATGCCGAGGCCGCGCGCGCCGCGCTCGCGGCGGGCGAGATCCAGGCCTACTACACCGTCCCGCAAGACTATGACACGAACCGCCGCGTACAGGTGCAGTATTGGGAGGATGCGCCTTCCTCCGAAGTAAACTCCTTGTTCACGCGTCTCCTGCGCGCCTCGCTCGTGCAGAGTGAGCCGGACGATGTGCGGGTCCAACTGCTGCGCGGAATCGACTTCGAGGCCCGGATGGTTAAGGACGGCCAGCCCGTCGAGGGCGGCGGCCCGGTGGAATTCATCTTTGCCCTCGTCCTGGGCATGTTCTTCGTGTTCATCGTCATGGGTTCCGGCGGCTATCTGCTGCAGGCTGTCAGCACCGAGAAGGAGAACCGGACCGTCGAGATCATGTTCACGTCGGTCTCGCCGGTGCAGCTCATCGCAGGCAAGGCGCTCGGCCTGATGGCCGTTGCCCTGACGCAGATCGGCTTCTGGGTGCTGACGCTGCTCGTTGCGGCTGTGGTTGCATCGCGCTTCACTGACTTCCTCGGGGACCTCGCGATCCCGTGGGCACTGGCCGGCGTCATGCTGCTCTACTTCCTGCCGACCTACGCGCTGGTCGCGGGGCTGATGATTACGATCGGCAGCGTCTTCACCGACTTGCAGCAGAGCCAGCAGATCTCCGGCATTGTCAATCTCGTTTTTATGGCGCCGGTTTTCTTCCTGATACTGGTCTTCACCAACCCGAACAGCCCGTTGATGGTAGCTCTGACCCTCATCCCGACCACCGCGTTCTTGACGGTCGCGATGCGCTGGGCCACGACGACCATCCCTGCCTGGCAGTTGATCGTCGGGTGGCTGGGTGTCGTGCTCACTGCCGCGTTCAGCGTCTGGGCCGCGGCGAAGGTCTTTCGCGTCGGCATGCTGCAATACGGGCAGAACATCGACATCCGCCGGCTCGTGAGCATCGTCACTGCGCGGGGCGCAGGGGTCCCTGGGGGGCGAAATGCGTAACATCCTGCTGGTCATCAAACACGAGATCCTGACAACCATCGGCAAGCCGTCGTTCTGGTTCATGACGCTGATTTTTCCGGTCATGATCATGGGCTTCAGCCTGCTGCCGACGCTGATGGCAGAGACGGCCATCGACAATCCCTCCGCGCTCCCCTCGATCATGCAGGCGGGAGTGCAGACCATCGGCTATGTGGACCAGGCCGGCCTCATCCGCCAGTTCCCGCCCGGCTTGCCTGCGGACAGCGTGCAGGCGTTCCCAGATGAAGACGCGGCCCTGGCCGCGCTGGCCGCAGGCGAGATTTCCCAGTACTACGTGCTGCCGCCCGGCTTAATGCAGGATGGCAAGGTGACGGTCGTCGCAGACCAGACCGCGCCTATGGCGGGCATCGGGCCGGGCCGCACGATCGAATACCTGGTCAACTACAACCTGACCGGCGATGACCGGCTGGCCCGCCTGGTGATGGATCCGTTGGGCTCGCTGGAGGCCGAGGCGCTTTCGCCGGACGTCCGTTCGGGCGGCGGTTTCTCCGGCTTCGGCATCTCGTTCGTGGTGATGTTCGTGCTCTTCTTTGTCATTACGATGAGCGCGGGGTACATGCTGCAAAGCGTGGCGAAGGAGAAGGAAAACCGCACCGCGGAGGTCTTGCTGATGAGTCTGCGGCCGCGCGAACTGATGCTCGGTAAGGTGCTCGGGTTGGGTCTCGTGGCCCTGGTCCAGATGGGCATTTGGATCGGCGGCGGCGTGCTGCTGTTGGGCAGCGGCCTTGCGATCACCAGTATGCTGGCCGGCCAGCCCTTGCCGCTGAGCCTGCTCTTCTGGGCCGTCGCCTACTTCCTGCTGGGCTATCTCATCTACGCGGCGATGCTGGGTGCGCTGGGTGCGCTCGCGCCCACCATGCGGGAGGGCTCGCAGTTTACGTTCGCAATCCTGCTGCCGCTGTTGGTGCCGCTCTGGTTCAACTCGGTGTTCATGCAGGAGCCAAACGGCACGGTCGCGACCGTCCTGAGTCTCTTCCCGCTGACCGCGCCCACGTCCATGGTCACGCGCATGGCCGCGACCGTCGTCCCGCTGTGGCAGCCGGTCGTCGGCATCATCCTGCTGCTCGTCACCGCATACGGCCTTGTCCTGCTCTCTGCCCGCTTCTTCCGTGCGGACACGCTTCTGTCGAGCGACAGCCTGAGCTGGGGCCGCATCCGCCGCGAGCTGCTGGGGAAGGCATAATAGAACGCTGATAACGCTGATGGGCCAAGCGAAGCTTGGCCCGATTTGCGCTGATCTTCATCGCTTTTCGAAACAAGAAAGATCAGGGAGAATCAGTCACATCAGCATTTATCAGCGTTCTATGCTATCCCCACGTTGTAGTCCAGCACTTTGAAAGCGCTGCGTCTGTGGCTATAGTGGCAGCCGGGAAAGAGTGCTCGCCCCCACTGAGGATGTGCCCTGTTGCTGACCCCTGCCCACCGCTTCCCGTGGAACCATCTCTCCCCGCGCGGCCGCCATGCCGCCCGCGTGCTTGCGCTCGCGTTGCCGCTCTTCATCTACACCGCCATCGGCTTCTTCAAGAGCCTGCCGGCGGTCAGCCTCGTCACGCAGGTTGGAGTGCTCATCCTCCTCGCGGGCTGGTGGGGCTATCGCGCCATCCGGCGGCGAGGGCTGATGGTCACGCCGCTGAACCTCCCGCTCGTCGCCTATCTCGCCGCGCTGGCCATGGCTGTCCTCGCCTCGACCGACCCGCGCACCAGCCTGGATGCAGTGGTAACCGTGGCGGCGCTCGTCCTGTTCTACTTCCTCTTTTGCGACCTCCTGCTGGCCGGCTGGCGGCCTGAAGTCTTCATCGATGTCCTGCTGGCGGTTGTGGGCCTGTTCCTGGTCGAGGCGCTCGGCTACCTGGCCTTCCAGTATGCCCGCTGGCTGCTCCTCAGCGTGTCCATCTACCCGAAGTTCCTGATCCAGCCGCAGATCTACGGCGTGGCCGACCACCCGAACCTCCTGGCCGGCCTGATCAACCTCGCGCTCCCGTTCGCCATCCTGCGGCTGGCGGGGCCTCACCCCGCGCGCCCTCTGGCCGCACGGGGTGAGGCCCGTTTCCTCTGGCGCGCCTATCTGCTCGCCGCCACGGTCGTACTCTTCTACACCCAATCGCGCGCGGGCTGGGTGGCCTCCCTCGCGGCGATCGGCGTGGTCCTGCTCCCCCTGCTCGCGCCCCACGGGCTGCCGCACCGGCACGCCTGGCGCGCCTGGCTGGCAACGACCCGCAGCATCTGGCTCACGCTCGGGGCCTACCTGGCCGTTTTCCTGGTCCTCGCCGCACTGAACACGCGCGCCTCCACGTCGGAGTACACGGGCAATGCCGGCGGCTTTACGGCAGGCCGCGGCATCCTCTGGCAGGTCGCCTGGGACAGCTTCATGTCCCGGCCCTTGACCGGCACCGGCCCGCTGACGTTCACCCGGCAGTACATGGACACGGTGCCTTTCCAGCGTGCCAACTCGTATACGCCGAACCACGCCCACAACCTTCTCCTCGACACCCTCGCCCAGGCCGGCTTGGTCGGCGGTCTGGCCCTCGCGTGGCTGATCGGCACAGGCCTCGTCGTGTGCCTGCGGTCATGGGGATGGCGCGGATTGGAGTCGAGGCTTCAGCCGGTCACGTACGCGGACCCGGATGGCGGGTATACCGCTCAATCCCCGTCGCGGCTGCACGACCGATCAGGCCCCAACCCCCTCCTTGTCGCCACATGCGCCGCGCTGGCCGGATTCCTCGTCCACTCGCTCTTCGACCTGACTAGCTGGCTGCCAAGCATTGCGCTGGTGGTTGTCATGCTCGCCGGCCTTGCCATGCACGCGGCGGGCCAGGTGCAGGCGGGCGCCAGTCCGCGCTGGCAACGCCGGGCAGCTATCGCGCTGGCGCTTGTAGCCGTGCTTGCGCTCCCGCCGCTCTTTGTGCGCGACTACACGGCGCGGCGCGCGCTGGGCCTGGCGATTCGCGCAGCGGGCAACGGTCAGTGGATGGCGACGACCATCTGGCTCGAAGCCGCGGTGCGGGCCGATCCCAGCAACATCCATTACCTGCGCCAGCGCGCCTACGTCTACGGCGTGCGTGCCGCCCCGCGGGCCGGGCCGGGTGATCCCGTCGCGCTCAACGTCGCGCTCACCGCCTACGAAGAACTGTTCACCGTACAGGACTCCTGGGTGCCCGATCTGCTCAATGCGGGGATGCTGTATCAGCTCGCGGGCAATGAGGGCGAGGCGCAGCGGCTGTACGAGGCGGCCGCGCCGCGCTGGGAGGGCTGGCCCCTGTCTGTGCTCCTGCTGGGAGATTCCTATGCCCGCCAGGGCCGTCGGGAGGAGGCGCGGCTCGCCTTCAGCGATGCGCTTACGCGCAACCCGCGTGCAGGTGACACGATCGCTTGCCTCCAGAATCCCCTGTGCCGGTCCCAGGCTGCCGAACTGCTCCAGCCGAGCGGCAGCATCGGCACGGTCCATCAGGAGGCGCGCGGCCTGCTGGACGCCGGGCAGAGCGTGCAGGCCCTCGCCCTGCTGCAGGGCGTGCCCACGAGCAGGCGCTCGGCCCTCATCTGGATCGACCGGGCAGAGGCGCATATCGCACTGGGCCAGTTGCGCGAGGGCCGTTACGCGCTGGAAGTGGCGGCAGCCCTCGAAGGCGACGAAAGCCCGGACAGCGCCGCCCGGCTGGCGCTACTGCGCGCCGCGCTACTTACCCTGCAAGACCGGCATAGCGAAGCCATCGCCGCGCTCGAAACCGTCATGCGACCCCGTATCGTCTTCCTGCCCTACGATATGATCTACCGGCAGTTTTCGATGCCGGGCCTGTTCGTGCCCCGGCTCGCGATGCTGGAGCGCACGATCGATGACCTGGAGGCCTACCACCGGCTGTCGCAGCTCTATACGTTGGCAGGCCGGCTGGAGGATGCAGAGTGGGCCGACCGGCAAGCCACCGCATTGGAGGAGCTGATGGCCCAGGCCGTGGAGAACGGCGCTGCGCCGCCGTGAATCACAGACGGGAAGCGCGCCCACATACAAGGATGCTATTCACCAGCATAATGCGACACAGTTGAACATTAGACAAACACGGAACAGGCAATATGAATTCACGGAGGGTGTACAATGTTTAAGAGGCTGTCTGTCGTACTGATGCTGGTCGTTGGGATGGTCATCGGCTCCGCAGGCTTTGCGGCTGCCGCCCCCAAGTCCGATGCTATGCGCCCGACGATCGTTGGAATCGCCGTCAGCGACCCCAACTTCTCGACCCTGGTCGCCGCAGTGAGCAAGGCGGGCCTGGTCGAGCCGCTGAACAGCAACCGGGGCCAGGTGACCGTGTTCGCCCCCACGAACATGGCGTTCGACAACCTGGCGGGCGCGCTGCTGGGCGAGGGCAAGACCGGCATGGACCTGGTTGAAGCCCTGGATGCCGAGACCTTGAAAGCCGTCGTGCTGTACCATGTGGCCCCCGGCAAGCGGTATGCTGCGGACGTGCTGAGCAGTTCCCGCATCCGCACGGCCAGCAAGGCCTTCCTGTTCCCGTACGTGATGGACGGTAACGCCTACCTGAAGAACCCGAACGGCGTGGCCGATGCGCAGATCATCGCCACAGACATCGAAGCCAGCAACGGTGTCATCCACGTGATCGACCAGGTGTTGATTCCGTAACCTGAACAACCGAACGCACTCTCGAGTTCCTCTCTCCTTGCAAAGAGGCCCGCAGATCGACGAGATCTTGCGGGCCTCTGAGCGTCTCCTGCGCACTATCGTTTGTGGTCTGTAGGGGCGAAGGAAACCGCAATGGCTCTTTCCATGCTCACACCGGTCCATTGCCCGGCACTCCGTCGTGGACGCCAGTCCTTCGAGGTTTACTTCGCCCTTGCCCCCAGACGACGTACCGTGTCCGCCTCGGGGCGTGTTTCGTCGTATGGCACGCGTGGGCGAGGCCGGCCCGGACGGTTCGCCGCATGGTGCGGTCAGGATATCAGGGCGTGCTTGTGCGTTGACCAGGTCCTACCGTGGCCGGCCACCGCCCCTACAACCGGCTCACGTCGTGGGAGCCGCTCTCGCGGATACCCGCCGGTGTAATCTCCATGAACTCGGCGTTCTCGTGGAGCTCGTCCAGCGTCCGCGCGCCCGCATAGCTCATGCCGGAGCGCAGCCCGCCGACCAACTGGTAGAGGATCTCCCGCACGTGCCCCCGGTAGGGCACCACGGCCTCAACGCCTTCCGGCACAACCTTGTCCCAATCCTGTTGGCTCTCCGCACTCTCGTCGCCGTTCCCGCGCTCCGCCTGTTGCCGGCCCATCGCCGCGCCCAGCGAGGCCATCCCCCGCACGACCTTGAATTTCTGTCCGTTGCGGATGACCGGCGCGCCGGGCGCCTCCTCGCAGCCGGCGAACAGGCTGCCGATCATGACCGTGTCCGCGCCCGCCGCCAGTGCCTTGACGAGGTCCCCTGACACCCGGATGCCGCCGTCTGCAATGATGGGGAGGTCGCGGCCCGTGTCGGCCACCCCCTGCACGCTGTCCATGATGGCCGTGAGCTGGGGGACGCCGAAGCCGGTGACGATACGCGTCGTGCAGATGGAGCCGGGGCCGATGCCCACTTTGATGGCGTCCGCGCCCGCCTCCGCCAGGTCGCGCGCACCCTCGCGCGTCGCGACGTTGCCCGCGATGATCTGCGCAGCGGGAAACTCACGGCGGAGCCGCCGGACCACGGCAATGCAGTGATCCGCGTGCCCGTGCGCGATGTCCAGCACGATCACGTCCGCACCCGCTTCCAGCAGGGCTGCGGCACGCGCCACCTCACCGGTCCCGACGCCGATCGCGCCGCCGACGCGCAGCCGTCCGTGCTCATCGAGCGTGGCGTCGGGGTACTGCTGCACCTTCATCAGGTCTTGCGTTGTGATCAGTCCAGCCAGCCCGCCTGCCTCATCGAGGATGGGCAGCTTCTCCAGCCGGTGCTCGTACAGTACGCGGCGGGCCTCGTCGCGCGTCACGTCCGGCCCAACATGAATGACCTTTTCGACGGGTGTCATCACCTCGCGCACATGCACGGCAGTAGCCGGCGCGAGCAGCACATCGCGGTGGGTCACGAGGCCCTCGAAGCGGCCTTCCGGCCCGAGCACAACCAGCCCGCCCACCTCGCAGCGCTGCATCAGCTCGGCCGCCTGCGCGATGGTTGCATCTGGCTCGACGGCATAGGGATGGGCGACGACGAAGCCCTGCGACCGCTTCACGTGCGCGACCTGCTGCGCCTGCTGGTCGGCGGTCATGAAACGGTGAATGATGCCGATACCACCGGCGCGTGCCATTGCAATCGCCATCGCGGCCTCGGTCACCGTGTCCATGTTTGCGCTGATGACCGGCGCGCGGAGACGGATGCCCGGCGTCAGGCGGCCCGAGGTGTCGACGTCGCGGCGCGAGGCGATCGTGGAGCGCCGGGGCGTCAGCAGAACATCGTCAAACGTAAGCGCTTTCTGCGCGCGGATGCGCATGAGTCCCTCCCTGTCATTGGTTATCTCCTCTGATTCTATGCCAGGGCGGGCGGGATGACAAGGTGAAGAGATGAACAGAAGAGCAGGTGAACAGGTGATGTGGTCTGGTGGGTGTAGGGGCGGACGTGCCAGCGCAGCTGGCCTAGGTCCGCCCCTACGTTACGATGGGACCGGCGTGTTCGCCCGGCATGGCGTCACGGGACCAACAACTGGTCCAGCGCACCGGCGAGCACGGCGACGCCCTGCAGCCACTCGTCGATCTCGACATGCTCCTCCGGCGTGTGATCCAGGCTGCTGTCGCCGGGGCCATAGGCCAGCATCGGGCAGTCCCACGCGCGTGCGACCACGTTCATATCGGAGGTGCCCGTCTTGAGCAAAAAGCCCGGCTCACCGGCCCGCTCGCGCACGGCAGCCAGAAATGCGCGCACGAGTGGCGTGTTCTTTTCGGCGCGGTAGGCCTGTTCTTCGCCGCTGAAGCGGAAGATGCCCTGGCCGTCCACGCTGACGAGCAGGCGTTTGAGCATGTCCGGCGCGATGCCCGGTGGGAGGCGGAAGCCCAGGCGGAGGTCGGCGGTTTCGAGCAGGCCGTCGTCGCCCGACTGGAATCTGCGCAGCGAAGCCTGCACCTGTTCCCATGTCCGGTCGTTGCCCGTATTCAGCTCCTCGATGAGCTCCTGCACGCGGCGCCAGTAGGCAAAGGCCATCTCGGGCGCGCTCTGCGCGGGGCCGGCAGTATGCGACATGAGACGCTGGAACTCGACGTCGGCCAGCAGGCGGCCCTTGTAGCCGAGCGCGATGCGCTGCCAGCCGGTCGGCTCGCCGATGACCACGAGGTCGGGCTTGCGCCGGCCGGTCAGATGGCGCGCGCCGCGTGAGCTGGCGCTCTCCTCCTCGACCGCGCCTGCGACGACGAGCCGCCAGCCCGGCCGCGGACCGATCAGCGCGGCGGCCGTCGCGAAAGCGGCCAACGGACCTTTGGCATCCACTGCGCCGCGGCCGTACAGGCTGCCCTCGCGCTCGCAGACCTTCGGGAAGCCGGGCACGGTGTCGATGTGGCCGAGCAAGAGCAGTTCGCGCTTCGGGCCGGTCGCGCCCGGCGCTTCCAGCACGCCGATGGCGTTGCCTGCGCTGTCGCGGTGGGCAGAGAAGCCGTGCTCTGCCAGCCACTTGACCAGGAAGTTGACGGCGGGCATCTCCTGGCCGGAAGGCGAGCGGATCTCGAGCAGCCGGCGCAGGAGCGCCAGACCGCTGGCAGTGGTTTCGCTGATGTCGGTGGACATGGTGAACCTCGCTGAACGAATTGCGAATTCCGAATTACGAATTCAGAGGGACGGCAGGTGTCCGGCGAGATCGGCGTTGATCGGGATGGGAGGGAGGTTGACCTCACCCCCCAACACCCGCAGGTCAGGAGAGGGGGTTAGGTGGTGAGGCCGCCACCCTCGTCGTTCACCGGATGCGCGCACACACGGCGGCGGTGACTTCGGCGGTCGTGGCGCGGCCGCGGAGGTCGGGCGTCGTGACCCCATCGTTGATCGTCTCAGCCACGGCGCGCCGCACGTTGGCTGCGGCAGCCGGTTGGCCGATATGTTGGAGCAACATGGCTCCGCTGAGGATTGCGCCGAGCGGGTTCGCGATGCCCCGGCCCGCGATGTCGGGGGCGCTGCCATGCACCGGCTCGAAGACGCCGATCCGACCGTCGCCGACATTGGCTGACGGCGCGAGCCCCAGCCCGCCGATCAGCCCGGCGGCAAGGTCGGACAGGATGTCGCCGAACAGGTTGGTGGTGACGAGCACGTCGAAGCGGCCTGGCTCCTTCGCCAGCCACATTGCGGCGGCATCGACCAGCATCTCGTCGACCTCGATATCGGGATGGCCGGCCGCAACGGCCAGGCACGCTTCACGAAACAGCCCGTCGCTGACCTTGAGGACGTTGGCCTTGTGGACGATGGTGACGCGGGGATGCTCGCGGCGGAGCCGCGCCTGCTCGCACGCGACGTGCATGATGCGCTCGCTGGCACGGCGGGTGATGACCCGCTCGGCAATGGCCGTGTCTCCGTCGCGGTGTTCGCGGCCGCTGTACAGTCCCTCTGTGTTCTCGCGGACGATGAGCAGGTCGATGGCTCGGCTGTCCGGCAGGAGGTTGTGAGCCGGGCGCAGGTTGGCGTAGAGGTCGAGCTGGCGGCGCAGCGCGAGGATGGGGCTGCGGTAGACTGGAACAGCCGTCTGATGTCGCTGGGCCGCATCCTTCGACTGCGCGGCGGAAAGAGATCCGCCGCTCCGCTCAGGATGCTTGTTGCAGGCGGCGTCCCGCTCAGGATACTTACTCGTACTGGTGTGTGTGCCGCCGGTGATGGGTGATTGCGTGGCGCCGAACAGCACGGCATCGGAGGCGGCGACGGCCTGCAATGTGGCCTCGGGCAGGGCGGTGCCGTGGCGCTCGAAGCAGGCCCAGCCCGCCTCCGCCTCGACAAAGGTCAGGCCGGGGCACGCGGTCGCGAGTACCTGCGCGGCGGCAGGGATGACCTCCTGGCCGACGCCATCGCCGGGGATGAGGCAGACGGTCGTCATGGCAGCTCCGATCCACGCAACATGGGGAGCAGCCCGGCGGCATCCAGGATGGCCGCGACCGAAGGCGAGAGGGGCGGGAATGGGAACTCGCCGGCTGCACAGCGTACGATGCAGCGATCCAGGAAGACGGTGACAGGCTCTCCGGGTCGGATAGCCGCAACCGCCTCCGGGCAGACGACGGGGAGGAGGCCGTTGTTGACGGCGTTACGGAAGAAGATACGTGCGAAAGATTGCGCAATTATAACACGCACGCCTGCAACGCGCAAGCTCGTCGCAGCCTGCTCGCGGCTGGAGCCGCAGCCCCAGTTGCGGCCCGCAACAATCACGTCGCCCGGCTGCACGTCTGCCGCGAACGTCGGGTCCAGGTCCTCCAGCACGTGCCGGGCCATCTCGGCCTCGTCCTTGACCGTGTAGGTGTACTTGCCGGGGAAGATGACGTCGGTGTTGACGTCGTTGCCGTAGCACCAGGCACGGCCGGCGATGGACGATTGACGATTGAAGATTGAAGATTGAAGATTGTTCACGGGCGCGAGATTTTGATTAGCAGGTTGAGGGTTGGTGGCTGCAGATGGCAGACTTGACACAGTGCGCCAGGCAACAGGAGAGTATGCATCACAATTCTGACCACTCTCAGCCTCAGAGGAATCACCACTCGGGCTCCACTCTGAATCTTCAATCTTAAATCTGCAATCTTGAATCGTCGCGATCCGTCCCAGGACCGCGCTCGCCGCAACGACCGCCGGGCTGGCGAGGTAGATGGACGCCTCGGGGTTGCCCATGCGGCCGCGGAAGTTGCGGTTGGCCGTGCTGATGACCGTCTCGCCGTTCGCCGGGATGCCCAGGTGGTTGCCCATGCACGGGCCGCAGCCGGGCGTGCCGAGCATCGCGCCGGCGGCGAGGAAGGTGGCGATGTAGCCGGCTTCCAGAGCCGCCTGCAGCACCTCGCTCGATGCGGGGATCACCAGCAGGCGTGTGCCCGGTGCGACGCGGCGCACCTGCCCGTCCGGCCCGCGCAGCACGGCTGCGGCTGCAGCGAGGTCTTCCAGCCGGCCGTTCGTGCAGGTGCCGATGAACGCCTGGTCGACGCGCGTGCCGGCAACCTCCGAGAGCGGCACGACATCCGCCGGGTTGTGCGGGCGGGAGATAGCAGGCTCCAGCGCGGACAGGTCCAGCGTGTAGCGCGCCAGGTACGTCGCGTCGACGTCGGGATAGAGCGCACCCGCCGCGATCTCTGCGCGGCAGGCGTCGCGGGACTCGCCCGTCCGGGCCGCGCGACGCTCTGCCAGCCAGTCGAACACCGCCTCATCCGGCTCCAGATACGCGCTCTTTGCGCCGGCTTCGGCCATCATGTTTGGGATGACCATGCGGCTCTCCAGGCTTAGGGTGCGTAGCCCCTGCCCGCCGAACTCCAGCGCCCGGTAGATGCCCGCCTCCGGCCCCAGCAGCTTGAGCAGCCACAGGCTCAGGTCCTTCGCCGTCACGCCGGGACGGAGCGCACCGGTCAGGTCCACGCGAATCGTCTCCGGCACGCGCAGCCACAGTTCGCCGGTCGCCCAGAGCGCCGCGACCTCGCTGCGGCCGATGCCCGCGCCACACGCACCGAGCCAGCCGAAGTGCGTCGTGTGGCTGTCCGCACCGAGGATGAGCTGGCCGGGCAGCACGAGCGCCTCCTCGCTCAGCACCTGGTGACAGATGCCGCGACCCACCTCGAAGAAGTGGGTGATGCCCTGTTCCGCCACGAACCGCCGCGTCTCCGCATGGTTGGCCGCGTGTTCCGCGGTCGGTGCGGGCACCGCATGGTCCAGCGTGATCGCCAGCCGGTCGGGGTTCCGAACCTGGCTGCGGTCCAGCTTGGCGAACAACCGGGCAATCGCCGCGGTGTTATCGTGGCTCAGGATGATGTCCGGCTGCACGTCGACAATCTGGCCGATTTCGACTGCCGCCAACCCCGCCGCTCGGGCGAGAGATTTCTGTACGAATGTTGCGCCCATTGTTCCCCTCTTCTCCTGTTCCCCTCTTCACCTGTTCACCCCGTCCGTCCGTTGCCCCAGTTGCGGAGCAGGTTGTCCACGTCGTCCAGCGTCAGTGCGTGCTCGTCGGCCAGGACCTTGATGTGCTGGGTCAGCGCCTTCACGTGCGCGTCGGAGAGGGCCAGGCCCAATTGGTCGGCGCGCGCGCGGACCGCATTCCAGCCGGTCAGCCGGTGCGCAATCGAGATGTAGCGCGTCAGGCCGAAATCGTGCGGGTCGAGCGCTTCGTAGGTCTCCGGTGCATTGAGGATGGCCTTGGCGTGGATGCCGGCCTTGTGGGTGAATGCGCTGAAGCCCGTCACATAATTGTTGAAGGGAATATCCACGTTCACCATCTCGCCCACCATCATGTCGAGCCGGCGCAGGTGGTCCAGCCGGTACTTGCGCTGCGTGGTGACCCGGTCGTGGGTGTACATGCGCGCGACGAACCCGCCGAGCGGCGTGATGCCGTTGCGTTCCCCGATGCCCAGGACGGTCGTATCGATGTGCGTCGCGCCTGCTTCCAGTGCCGCAAACGCATTGGCAATCGCGCAGCCGGAGTCGTTGTGTCCGTGAAATTCGATGTCGCAGTGCGTCAGCCGGCGCAGCGTGCCGACCAGCCGGGACACCTGCGACGGCGACGCGATGCCCACGGTGTCTGCGATGCCCAGGCGGTTGACGACGCCGAGCCGGTCCACGGCCAGGTAGACGCGCAGCAGCTCCGCTTCCTCGCTACGGAACGAGTCCTCCGTGCTGAAGCGCAGCTCGATGGCGGGACACTGGCTGCGGATCCACGGCAGCACATCCGCTGCCGTCTCGATGATCTCATCGATGCTCTTGCCGTGGCTGAACTGGCGGAGGCGCGACGAAGTGCCGATGACCACATCCACGCCGTGCACGCCGGCCTCCAGCGCAACCTGTGCATCGTCCCGGTGGCAGCGGATGTGGGTTAATATGCGGGCGCGCAGCCCCATGCGGGCGATCATGCGCAGGTCGGCCAGGCTGCCCGGCGAGGCCTGGGGCGAGGTGAGTTCCAGGTATTCCACGCCGAACTCGTCCAGCGCGGCCGCGATGCGCATCTTCTGCTCGGTCGTGAACTGCGCATTGATGAACTGCTCACCCTCGCGGAGGGTCGAGTCGATGATGGCGTAATCCTGTAGGGACATGGAAACTGCCTTTCTTGCCACGAATGACACGAATTGGTCGAATGGACACGAATTGATCCCATTATTCAATTCGCCCGATTCGTCGCATTCGTGTAATTCGTGGCGACCTATAACACCTCGCGCAGCGCGTCGACGACGCGGGCGAGTTCGTCTTCGGTGATGACCAGCGGCGGCAACAGGCGCAGCACGGTCATGCCGGCGGGCAGCGCGAGGACGCCGCGCGCCTGGAGCTGCTGGAGCACGGGCGTGACCTTGCTGCGCAGCTCCACGCCGACGAGCAGGCCGCGGCCGCGCACCTCGCGCACGGACGGGGCGTCCAGGCTGCGAATTGCGTCCACCAGCCATGCGCCGAGCCGGGCCGCGCGCTGAGGCAGCGTCTCGCCGCTGAGCGGGTCGGGCCGGGCCAGCACATCGAGCGTGGCGATGGCTGCCGCGCACGCGAGCGGGTTGCCGCCGAACGTGCTGCCGTGGCTGAGCGGGGCCAGCCTGCCCACGCGCGGCCCGATCAGGCAGGCGCCCATGGGGATACCGCCGGCCATCGACTTCGCCACGGCCAGCAGGTCGGGTGTGACGCCGTCGTGCTCGCACGCAAAGAGCCGCCCCGTGCGCCCGAAGCCGGTCTGCACCTCGTCCAGGATGAGCAGCGCGCCCCGTTCCTGGCAGAGCTCCGCGGCTGCGGCGAGATACCCCGGCGCGGCCGGGTGGACGCCGCCCTCGCCCTGAACCGGTTCCAGCAGGACCGCCGCGGTGTCGCCGGTCACAGCCTGTTCCAGGGCCTCCACGTCGTTGTACGGCACATGGGTGAAGCCGGGGACGAGCGGCTCGAACGGCGTGCGATAGTCGCGGTGCCACGTGGCCGAGAGCGCACCCATCGTGCGGCCGTGGAAGCCCCGCATGGCCGCCACGGCACCGGTGCGGCCCGTTGCCAGCCGCGCGAACTTGAGCGCGGCCTCGACGGCCTCCGTGCCGGAGTTGCAGAGAAATGCGCGATTCAGCCCATCCGGCGCGACCTCTGCCAGCCGGGTCAGCAGCTCGGCGCGGCGGTCGTTGTAGAAGATCTCCGGGCAGGAGATGAGCCGGGCGGCCTGCTCGCTCAACGCGGCGACGACCGCCGGGTGCGCGTGGCCGAGGTTGGCCGCGCCCTGGCCGCCCACGCAGTCGATGTATGCGCGGCCCTCGTCATCCCACAGCCGCGCCCCCTCCCCGCGCACGATCGCCAGCGGCCTCTTCGGGTAAACGCCGGAGGTGTGCGCCGCCTCTGAACGCACGATTTCAGATTGAAGATTGAAGATTGGAGATTGTGGTTGTGCGGTTTGGATCGTCATGGATCTTGTCCTTTCAGTATTGGCCCAGTCAGCTAGCATTTTGGGCATGACCGGCCAGAGCAGGATGCCCGGTGCTAACCTGCAACCTGCACACTTTCAACCTGTAACCGGTGTTCCTGCAATTCTAGATGCCTAATCTGCAATCTGTAATCTTCAATCTGCAATCCCTCCCCGATGACCGTCCCGCGGCCGGCGAGCGCAGCACGGATGGGCGCAGGGCGGCGCGAGTCAGCGAGAATCACTGTGGGCACGCCTGTTGCGAGCGCCTCGCGTGCGGCCAGCAGCTTCTTCTTCATGCGCCCCTGCGCCAGGCCTTCCACCATCGGCAGGTGGGCCGGGTCGATGTGGGAGATCAGGCTGCTCTCGTCGGGATAGTCGGCCAGCAGGCCCGGCACGTTGCTCAGGATGACCAGCGTGGACGCGCCGAGTGCACCGGCGACCAGCGCGGCCGCGCGATCGCCGTCCACGTTCAGCCGTTCACCGTTCAGGCTGAGGGCCAGCGGCGCAATGACCGGCGTGTAGCTTGCCGCCAGCAGCAAGCGAAGCAGGTCCCCGTTGGCGCTTTCGAGCTGACCGGTGAAGTCATCGCGGATGATGCGCTGGCGGCCTGCTTCGACCGCCCGGACCGCGTCCTTGCGCCGCGCGACGAGCAGCCGGCCATCCACGCCTGCCAATCCGAGCGCGTTGCAGCCCGCCCGCTGGAGGTCTGCGACGAGGGAGGTATTGACGTCGCCTGCCGCGGCCGCCGCATAGACCTCAAGCATGGCCGGGTCGGTGTAGCGGCTGACGTGGCCGGACGGTGAGGTGATGTGGCGAACGGGCAGGCCCACGCGGACGGCAAGCGCGTCGGCTGCGGCGGAAGTGCCGTGTACGAGGACGACGGGCCAGCCCTCCCGCACGAGCGATGCGAGGTCCTCGATGACCGGTTCGAGCGCGACGCCTGCTGCGCCGCCGACTTTGATTACGATTGGGTCCATGATGGCTCCTTTTTGCTACGAATTTCGCGAAGCGGACGAGTTTCCCAAATTGATCCGTATTTTCTCCGTTGACTGCGTGCCGATTCGTCTCATTCGTGTGATTCGTGGCGAATCGTCAGACCGGGTGCAGGCCGCATGCTTCGAGTCCCAGGGGCTCATCCCAGCCCAGCATGAGGTTCATGCACTGGACGGCGCTGCCGGCTGCGCCCTTGCCCAGGTTGTCCAGCGCGGCCAATGCCACGAGGCGACCTGTCGCCCCGTCCAGCTCCCAGCCGACATCGGCCAGGTTGGTGCCGGCCAATAGCTTAGGCTCCGGGTGGCGGTAGATGCCCCCGCGCTCGTGGACGGTGCGGACGAACGGCTCTGCGCCATAAGCAGCCCGGTACGCGCGCCACAGGTCCTTTTCCCCCACGCCCGGCTCGACCCAGGCGTGGGCCGTTGCCAGCACCCCGCGCACCAGTTCGATGGAAGTGACCGACAGGTAAACATCCTCGCGTCCCAGCACGCGGCGCACCTCCGCCTCGTGGCGGTGGCCGGTCGGCGCGAACGAGCGCACTGCGCCCGCGCGCTCCGGGTGGTGCGAGGCCGCGCTGGCCGACGCGCCGCCCTCCGATGACCCCGCCTTCACGTCCACGACAATGGGCCAGTCGGTCCGCAGCAGCCCCGCGCGCACGAGCGGCAGCAGCGCCAGGTTGGCCGCGGTCGCGTTGCACCCGACGCCGCTGACGTGGCGGCTCGCCCGGATGGCGTCCCGGTTGGCCTCCGGCAGCCCGTAGGCGAAGCGCGGCAGCCAGTCCGGAGCCGCGTGCGGATGGCCGTAGGTGCGTTCGTAGTCGTCAGGGTCGGATATGCGGAAGTCGGCGGAGAGGTCGACGATGATCGGGGCCAGGGCGGCGAAGTACTCGATGCGGCGCTGAGCCTCGCCGTGCGGGAGGGCGAGAAAGAGGACATCGCAGGGGGCCAGCTCGCTGAGCGACGTGAAGCGGATGGCCTGCCGCCGTCCTACGGGTCGCAGGTTCGGGTGGAGGCTGTGGACATAATCGCCGGCGTGCGACTCTGAGGTCACCTGGCCCACCGTCACGCAGGGGTGGCCGGTCAGCAGGCGGAGCAGCTCGCCGCCGCCGTAGCCCGAGCCGCCGGCGATGGAGGCGGTGACCTCACCCCCCTGCCCCCCTTTCCTGACGTGCGAGCCTTCGGCTCGCCCAGCATCAGGAGCGGGGGGAGTTTGCGACATGCTGGGGGCGGGCGTCATCGTTGCACCCCCAGCAAGCTCCCGTTCTCCTGATTTGGCATCGGGAGACCAGGTTGGGGGGTGAGGCCCCGCGCGACACGCAGCACGTACTGTGCCACGCGGCCGGGGATGTCTACCCCGGTCGTGGCGATGCTGTTGCGGAATTCCATCGTGTGGTTGACCTCGTTGACCAGCAGGCCGCGCTCGGGATCCTCGAGCACGTCGATCGCCAGCACCCCGCCGCCGACCGCTTGGGCAGCCATCCGGCACAGACTGTCCAGCTCCGGGGTGACCGGGCAGTTGCTCGCCGCGCCCCCGCGCGCCGTGTTGGTGATCCAGTGGGCCGAGTCCCGGTAGATAGCGCAGATGGTCTCATCACCGATGACGAAGGCGCGGATATCGCGGCCGGGCTTGGCGATGTACTCCTGGATGTAGTAGATGCTGTGGAGGTAGGAGCCGAGGACATCCTTGTGCTCCAGGATGGCTTCGGCGGCGTCGCGGTCATTCACGCGCGCAAGCAAGCGGCCCCACGAGCCCACGATCGGCTTGAGCACGGCGGGATAGCCCAGTTCCTCGATAGCGGCCAATGCAGATTCCGGGGTAAAGGCCACGCGCGTGTGCGGTTGGGGTACATCTGCGGCGGCGAGCGCGGCAGTGGTCAGCAGCTTGTCCCAGCAGGTCGCGGCAGTGGCATAGCGGTTGACCGTCGGGGTGCCTGCCAGCTCGAGCAGGCGCAGCGCATAGAGCCCGCGCGCCGCGCTGACCGAGCGTTCGAGCACGACATCGGCCCGGATGGGGAAGGGCATTGCGCTATCGGCGGGAAGGGGCAGCACGAGGCTGTCGTCGTTCACGACCTCGACATGCGCGCCGTTCGCCTCCAATGCCTGCAGCAGCAGCTTCTCTTCCACGCGGATGCGGGACACAATCACGGCGACCGTGGGCAGAGCGGCAACGGTTGCGTTCATTCGCCCCAGTCCTCCTCTTCCTCCGGCGCCAGCTCGAGCCGCAGCGGGTCGAGGCTCACGACTTCCAGGTCCGCGCCGCACGACGGGCAGGGCACGATCTCGCCTTGCAGCGGGTCGCGCAACTCCACGGGGCCTTCACATTCCGGGCAGAGCACTTCGAGCGTCATGGTATTTTCCTCCAATCAGTGAATGAAATAGAAAAGCCCCTCCGGCCAGACTGGCTCGGAAGGGGCTTGGCGGGCACAGGGTGCGCGCTAGCGGCCTATCCAGACCTCCAGTCTGGCAAGCTGGTCAACTGCTTCTTAGCGCGCTTCAAGTTGTGGAACATGCGATTCCTCGTGACTCACTTTTGGGCCGGCTCGGTCGGAGACCCTGCCGGCGCATGATGCATTAACGAAAAAGCCCTGCCAGGCATCTGGGGCCTGACAGGGCTGCTGTGCTGGGTTGCGTTAGCTGTCTAGCGCATGCACAAGCGGCCGTCCCTGCAGGCCAGGGAAGGCTTCTTGGACTTGGTGCACTTGGACAGCGATTGCTGATGCATGTTTCGTGTACTCTCCGTTACGTTGGCGGCATTATACACGGTCGTAGCGATGTGTCAAATCGCGGGAAGCCCGGAAAGGGTGTGGCGAAATAGAACGCTGATGAACGCTGATAATACTGATTTTCATGATCTAATATCCTATCATGATCCATCATACGTATCAGCGCGTATCAGCGTTCTATTTCCGATCGGCCTTGCTCTATTGCGCCCTCGACAGGATCGCGGACACGGCCGCGATGAGCGTGTCGCGGAAACGGATGCCCTGTGACCACTGCGCACCGGGCGAGGCGACCCGCGCGTCCACTTCGTTGCGACCGAAGATCGCGTTGACCGGCAGCCCCAGCCAGCCGAGCAGCCAGGCACTCAGCGCGGCTGCCGCATCAAGCTGCTTCGCTGAGGGCGCGGCCGTCTGGAAGTTCCCGGCCAGCGCAATGCCGATGCCGTCCGCGTTGACCTGGTTGACGAGGGTCTGCTCGATGGCCGCCTCCAGCGGTTGAGTCCAGTAGATCGTGCCATCGCCGCTCACAAGGAAGTGGTAGGTGATGCCCGCCTGTCCCTGCGCAATCTGCGCGGTCGCGAGGCGCTCAGGCGTCACGTCGTCGCGGGTGACCGTGTGATGCACGATGATGCGGCGGATGGCCGATAGCGAGCGCTGCGGGACGACGCTGCCGGCCGCGACGGGCAGGGTCGTGCGCACGTCGCGCAGCGGTGGCTGGCCCGCAGGCGTGATAGGCGGCGTCTGCGGCCCCAGTTCTGCTGCGAGCGCGGCGGCCTGGGCTGCCAGCGCGCCGGCCTGCTGGCCGACGTTGCGGGTGCCGGCGGCCTGTCCGTCCAACGCCAGGGCCTGGCGTGCCGCTTCTTGCCGCCGGACCTCGAATGCACTCAACGCTATGGCGCGATTCCGGAGTTGTTCGGCCGCCGCGCGTAGCTCGGTCACCTGCATGCGCAGTGCGGGCATGTCGAGCGGCGTGTCGCCCGGCAGCCGGTCCAGCGTGTCCGCGACCTGCTGCAGCCGCGCGAGGAGGGCCTGGACCTCCTGCTCTCCCGGCGCGCCGGCTGTCGCGCCGGCCAGACCGTCCAGTGCAGCATGTGCCTCGGCCAGCGCAACGGTGAAGGCATCCACCTGGCCTGCGGCCGGGGTCATCGCCTGCCGGACCGCAAGGACGCGCGCCAACAGTTCAGCCTGCCTGTCGGGCGTTGGCGTGGGGGTCGGCGTCGGTGTAGGTGTGGGCGTCGGCGCGGTGCGCAGGGTCTCGATCTTGTTCATGAGCAGGATGGGCCGCTGTTCATTGTCCACCCCGAGATGGCGGAAGGTCTCCCACAGGCCGGCGTGCCCGACCTGGTACAGGCAGCAGCCCATGACGTAATCATCGTGCACCATCTCGGCATTGTACCATTGGAGCGACTCCCAGTACTGCTGCTCGGAGATCGTTTCCCCGCGATAGAGCCAGCCGACATCGCCGGCCGGGTCGGTGGCGTGCTTGTACATGCGCGCCAGCCCGGCCTCGGTGATGATGAGCTTGTGGTGGTCGCCGTACTGAGCGCGGATGCCTTCCATCAGCGGGCGGTAGTAGAGGCAGGCTGTTTCGGTACCCGTGCGCGGCATCATCGTCGGCCAACCGTACTCGTGCAGGGCCAGGTAGGTGTAGGCCTCCAGCGTGCGGGGAAACCACCGGACGATATCCTCACGCGCAGTGAAGTTGCCCGCCGCAAAGTTGAACGCGACTGCCTCCAGGCCCGCATTCCGCATTTGTTTCAGAAACGCCACCTGGAACCGGTCCAGCGCCGCATAACGAGCCTGCGTCTCGGCGTCCGGCTGCCGGTCGAAGAAGGAAGCGGGGCCACGTACCGGTTCGTTGAGGCTCATCCAGGCGTCGATGAGCAACCGATTGTTGCTCCCCCGCTGCTGGGCAAGCTGGAAGTCGTAGTTGATGATGCGGTCGGCGAAGGCGGTGCCTGCACCTTCGGGGTCGGCGCCGGTCAGCCAGGCCGTCTGCTCGGCCAGGCTGGCGAAGAGCCGGCCGATGACGAAGGTGTCGGGCGACAGCTCCGACCGTATCTGCTGGAGCAGCGTGCGGTCGCCCGCATGGATGAGCATGACCGGCGGCTTGACCTGGCGCAGCGCGTCACGCAGGAAGGGGACCGTCGTGTTTTCGACATAGAAACCGAGCTTGTTCATGCGGCTATGCCTCCTTCCCGGCCTCATCGGCGCCAGAAGCTCCATCCGGCGTCGGGGGGTTCTCTTCGGCCGGCGCGGGTGGCTGCGCAGCGGGCAGCGGGACGATCACCTTTTCGGGACCCGGTGCATGATCCGGCTCCGGCACATGCGCCGGGGGCTGCCAGTCATCCGGCATGGTCCATTCATCGGGGACGGGAAACTCGTCCATGAAGACCTGCACGGCCGCCATGCGCGGACTGAGCCCGGCCACCGCGCTGCGCGGGCGCGCAGGCGCGCCCGGCCAGGGCGTGTTCTGCGCGACGAGCTGGTTGAGCAGGCGCCGCGTGTCGGCTTCGTCCGTGCCTGCCAGCCGGTGTACATCCACCCCCGCCGCGGCCAACCGCGCCTCGTCTTCGCCCGTCACGCCCGCGTCGCCGCCGACGATGGTCACATGGCGGGCGAGAAGCGCATCGTCCACGGAGAAGCCGGCGGTCGTGCGGAAGTGCTCCAGGTAGGCCTGCGCGTTCCGCCAGTCGGCTTGTGCCCAGTTGCTGCCGCCCCGGTCCCAGAACAGGAGGTAGTGCTCCAGGCTGCCCGCGGCCGGTCGCCCCTGCTGGACGGCCTGGATCTCCTCGACAAGGTCGGCGTACCACTGTCGCCCGGTCTTCCAGTGTTCGCCGGGGCAGACGGTGGACTTGGGCCACACATCGCGATGCCCCATCACACGCTCCAGCGGAACCTTGTACTCCTGCATCAGCCACGCGGCGAGGTGCGCCGCGCTGCGAAGCTGCGCAGGCGTCGGGACCTGGTCCTCGGGCGCGCGGGTGGTTCCGTCGTAGTCCTTCGTCATCATCCGGCCGATGAGGCTGATGGCGACGCTGTAGTCGTTGGGGTCGCCGCCGACGTGGTAGGAGCGGGTCGATTCGCGCTGCCCCTGGTAGATGACGCCGTCCGCTCCAACCAGGAAGTGATAGCCGACGCCCGGCCATTGCGCCTTGATGAGGTTACCGTTGGCGTCGCGGCGCTCGCCGTAGACGTGATATTGCGCGATGCTCTGCACCGTCGTCGTCTTGGTCGTGTCGGTGTGGTGGATGACGATCATGGAGATCGGGCGGCTGCGAGGCTCGTAGGGCGGCAATGTCGGATGTTTGGGCAGCTTGTCCACCAGGTCCACGATGGCCGGTTTCGCCACGCGGCCCGGCGTTCCTGCGGCCAACTGGTCGCGCAGCCGTTTGATCTCTGCCGCCTGCTCTGCGTTCGCATCCTCCAACTGGCGGATACGCGCCTCCAGGCCGGGGATCTGCCCGGCCTGCGCGGCGAGTTCGCGGTTCTGCGTCTCCAGCTCGCGCACGCGCGCCTGTAACTGAGCGATGACGACGTCGGGATCCTGGTATGCGTCGACGATGGCCTGCACCTGGACGAGCAGCGTCGTCTTAAAAGCCGCCCCCTGCTGCCACTGCGCGCCCGGCGAAGCGATGTTTTCCAGCTCGCGACGGCCCACGACCTCAGTCGTTGTGAGGCTGAACCGGCTGAGCAGCCAGGCGATTAGGTTGGCGGCCGCAGCAAGCTGCGCTGCCTGCGGCGCTGCCGTGGTGAAGTTCCCTGCCAGCGCGATGCCGATGCTCTCCTGGTTGATGCCGGTCTTGCCCGTCTGTGCCGGAACGACATCCAGCGCTTGCGTCGCGTAGATGGTCCCATCGCCGGTGATGAGATAGTGGTAGGTGATGCCGGGCCGGCCCTGGCCCACCTGCGCTTCGGCCAGCCGCTCCGGTGTGACATCGTCGCGTGTGGCCGTGTGGTGGACGACGATGCGCCGAATTGCAGCGAGACTGCGCAGACCATAGGGCGGTGCCGTGCCGGTGGGCAGCTGGCCGACCTTGTCGATCATGTTTGGTTCGGGAACCCGTTCGCCTGGTTCCTCCGGCAGGCCGCCGAGTGCGTCCTCCAACTGCTTGACCTGGGCGGCCAACGCGTCATACTGCGCACGGAGCGCGGGGGGCTGCAAGCCTGATGCCTCCGTCGCAAGCGTCGCCGCCTCCAGGCGGAGCCGGGCTGCCGCGGCCACAGGTGCTGCCAGCGCCGCGATAGCGGGCTGCAGGGCTGCCGCGGCCTGCTCCAGCTCGCTGACCTTGCGCTCCAGGATCGCGTTGGCGTCCTCCTCGACGGCCCACTGGTAGCGCGCAGCGAGCGCCTGCCGGAAATCCTCGATGACCGCCGCCTTGCCGTCGATGCCCCACCGGTCGCCTGCCACCTGGGGCCAGCGGTAGAGCAGCAGCGCACGGATCTTCTCCCTGTTCGCCCGGTTCCAGGCGTCGATTTCGCCGTAGGCGGCGCGGACCCAGCCGGTGTTGCGGTTCGCCCATGCCTGGTCGCCCTGGTTGGACTCCGTGATATAGACGGGCAGGTGGCGCATAGACTCCGGGACGACCGCCATGAAGTCCTGGTACACGCGGAAGTGGAAGCGGCGGTTGGCGAAGCGCGCGTCGCCCATCTTTTCTTCGGACCGGATCAGGTCGGCCGCGCTGCCGTGGGTGTAGGCGTGCAGGCTGATGCCGTCGAGGTTGCGTGCGCCCTCCGAGCCGCCGATGGCAGCAAGGGTATCGCGCAGGTAGAGCACCCAGTCGCCGTTCGGGTTGCCGGGGTAGGTGAGCAGGATGTTCCAGGGCGCGGGGCCGGCCACCAGCACCTGGTCGTTCTCGTGCCCGGGCACAGCCTTGATCGCGGCCCGTGCCCGCCGGTAAGCATCGGCGTAGCGCGCGGGGGTGATTTCCTCCCCGCGGCGGTCGGGACTCTTGGGCTGCGGCCAGGGGAGATTCCAGTCCCAGTCCGAGCCGGGCCATTCGATGGGGTGGTTGGGCTCGTTGCCGATAATCCAGATGTGGGCGCCGGTCGATGCGCGGACGAAGTTGGCGCAGCGGCGGGCAAAGTTGGCGTAGAACTGGCTGGGCGGCAGTGTGCCTGTAGGATTGTAGCCCGCGTTCAGCCGGACGATCACGCCGAGGTCACGGTCGGAGAAGCGGCGATAGTCAGCGCCGCTCTGGTCGGTCGGGTTGAACCCGATAGCTTCGGTGACCAACACCCAGCCCGGCACGCCAAGATCGAGCATGTGCTGCTCGCCGCCGGGGTCGTGAAAGCCGTAAATGTAGAGCGAATCACGCAGGGGACGCGGCATAAGGACTCCGATCTCCAGTCAGGCAGCGGGAAGGGCGCGCCGCCGCGCGGCCACCCATGGCGACCAGAAATGATCATATGCCGGTCGCACGCGCGGGACTGTGAGCGGGGATACGATGACAGGGTGAAGAGGTGAACAGGTGAACAGGAGAAGAGGTGAGGAGTTCACATATGAGGATGTGAACTCCTCGGGTGGGGCTGTCAGGCTCTGAGTTCGATGGTCTCGCCGGCGGCCAGTTTGAGCACCCGCTCCGTGCCGTCGAAGGGGGAGGCCAGCCGGCAGGCGCCGCCGCGCTCGGCAGTGATGCGCACCCAGGTCGTCCGGCCGCCTTCGCGGCGGGCCGAGACCAGGAACGCGCCCTCTGCCCGTAAGGTGTCGAACGCGACATCCTGCCACGCAGCGGGGACGGCCGGGAAAATGTGCAGGCTGCCGCTATAGCTCTGCAGCAGCATCTCCTGGATGGCGGCCGCAGCCGCGAAGTTGCCTTCGAGCGTGAAGGGCCGGTAGGTGAACTTCGAGTAACCCTGGCCGGTCTGGTCGCCGTTGCAGTGGAAGCTGTTGCGCAGGCAGAAGGCCGTGCTGAAAATCTCCAGCGCGCGTTCGGCGCGCTCGCCCTCGCGTGCTCGTGCGGCCAGGCTGCCCAGCCAGGCGTAGCTGTACCCGCACCACAGGTCCGGGCCCAGGCGGTCCAGCTCGGCCAGTGCCGCACGAATCGTGCGCTGTGCAGCCTCGCCGTCCTCCCATTTTGTCAGGCCGAGCGGGTGAATCGCCATCAGGTGCGAGAAGTGGCGGTGCGATTTGGGGAGCGGGTAGTCCACGGCTGCGAGCAGCCGCCCGTCATCGCCGGTTGCCAGCTCCGGGAACTCGGCCAGCACGCTCCGCCACCCTGCGGCCTCTGCATCCAACTCCAGTTCGTCGGCCAGTTCCGCGCTCGCGGCCAGCAGCCAGCGGATCAGCGCCAGGTCATAGTTCGTGAGCGTGCTGAACCACGCCTCGAACCGGTTATCGTTGATCTCGGGTGTCGAGGATAGAGACAGCTTGCGCTTGCCGTCGCGGTCGCGCTCCTGAGAGACGGCCTCGATGAACGTCGCGACGTCCCTCAAATACGGATAGGCGCGCTCGCGCAGGAATTCGCGGTCCCCGCTGTACCGCCAGTGGAGGTAGAAGTGATGCGCGAGCCACGCGGCTGTCGTGGATGAGAAGGAATACTGCACCCACCCGCCCATTGGCGCGTTGTGTAGATCGGCCACGCCGGGCACGTTCAGGCCGGGCAGATCATACCAGCGCCGCGTCCACGCGAGGCAGTCGCGTCTGGTCTCCCACAGCCAGTCGAGATAGCTCAGCCCTTCCTCGAGGTGGTTGCCGCTGTAGCAAGGCCAGTAAGAGAGCTGGGTGTTGAGATCATGGTGGTAGTCGCCCTTCCACGGCGGGAGGCGGCCGGTGTCGGCCGTCCACGGCCCCTGGAGGGTGATGGGCGGCGATCCGCGGCGGCTGGCCGAGCCGAACTTATACTGCTCCAGATACCACTGGCGTTCCAGCGTCGCGTTCGGCAACCTCACGCCCGACTGCGCCCAGTAGGCATCCCACCAGGCGGCGTGCTCCGCGTAGAGTGCGTCCCAGCCCGCTGCCAGCGCCGCGTCGACGCGCTCCTTCGCCAAGGCCAGCACGTCCTCGCCCTCGTAGGAGGACGCGACGGTCCAGGCCGCCAGCCACGGCAGCATTGCGCCGTGGCTGGCAGCACGCCACGCCACGTATACGGCGAAGCGGAACCCCTGGCTGCCCTGCTGCACGAACGCGCGCCCTGTTTCTCCGCCGCTCTCATCGGGCGCGGGATAGCCGAGCTGCGAGAGCAGCCCGCCTTCGAGCGAGTTGTTTTCCTGCTCGCGGCCGCCGCCGAATGCCGGCGCGATGAGCTTGAGCTCGACGCGCGGCGCACCGTGGAGCGCGATCATGCCGACCGGACGGCCCGCGTCCACGAACACTTGGGCGGTGGTCCCGCCGAGATGGACGGTCGCAGTGGCATCCGCGACGCGCAGCGTGGCCTGCTCAAAGCGGCTGCCGCGGACCGTCAGCTCGAGGCGGCCGGCCGGGATCTTGGTCGGGTAAGGCCGGGCATACGCGCCATCGTAGATGCGACTGATGGCGCTCATGTCGCCCTCGCTGCGCCAGTGTCGGAGCTGCGCGTAAGAGAAGCTGGCATCCTCGAACTCCGGCGGCACGCGCAAGTCCCACAGGTCCGTCCGGTCGAGCGAGATGTTGAGCGGCGTGCCGTCGCCCCAGACGAGCGCGCCCAGGATGCCGTTGCCCAGCGGCAGCGCCTCGTCCCAGGTGAGGGCAGGATTGGTGTATTCGATGGTGTGCATGGGGCATTTCCTTCGGGGGTTGGCCTTAAGGACCTCACCCCCGACCCCCTCTCCTGAGCAACAGAAGTACGTGTTGCTCAGGAGAGGGGGAGATGCTTACTTACGTTTTTCGGGCAGCAGAAGGTGCTGTTTTTGGGACATGGGAGGTGCCTGCCTGTCTCCCCCTCTCCGGAAGTGCACAAAGCCGCACTTCCGGAGAGGGGGCCGGGGGGTGAGGTCGTCTTCACGACTCAGGCAACGCCGAGCGCAGCGCGGGCCTGACCACATACACGCCGCCGGGCTCGGTCGCGAACTCCGCATGTGGGCCTGCGGCATACAGGCCGATCAGCACGCCGTCGACCGACGCCTCCAGCGGGACCGCCGCGCTCACCCGGCACGGGTTGCCCAGGCGGGAGCGGATGACGGCCTCGACCAGCCGGCCTTCGTCCCAGCTCAGGTCCACCTCGAAGCCGCCGCGCGCCCGCAGCCCCGTAATCTGACCCTGAGGCCAGACCGCGGGCAGGGCCGGCAGCAGGTCCAGTCCGCCCCGGTGGCTCTGCAGCAGCATCTCTGCGACCGCGGCCGTATAGGCGAAGTTGCCGTCGATCTGGAAGGGCGGGTGCGCGTCGAACAGATTCGGGTACACCCCGCCGCCCCGGTGCATCTGCGTCTCCGTGGTCTCGACCAGGGTCAGCAGGTAGCGGATGAGGCTGTATGCGTGGTCGCCGTCGAGCAGCCGCGCCCACAGCAGTATCTTCCAGCCCATCGACCAGCCGGTCGATTCGTCCCCGCGCAGCTCCAGCGAGCGGCGGACGGCGGCGGCCAGCTCCGGCGTGCCTTCGGGCGTGATCTGGTTGCCGGGGTACACGCCGAAGAGGTGGGAGACGTGCCGGTGATGCACTTCGGATTCGGGCAGGTCATGGGGCCATTCCTTGAGCTGCCCCCGGCTGCCGATCTCGTAAGGGTAGAGCCGTTCGCGCGCGGCGATGAGCATCTGCCGGAGATCGGCGTCTGTATCCAGGACCTCCGACGCGGCGATGCAGTTGGTGAACAGGTCCCGGATGATGGCGATATCCATCGTCGGCGCGGCGCTGACCGCGGCCCGCTCGCCCTCCGGCGTGATGAAGTCGATTTCCGGCGAGACGCCGGGTGCAGTGACAAGGAAGGGCCGGCCATTCGGCCCGACGCGCGGCTCGGTGCCGGGCGGGAAGCTGGCCGGCGCATCGATGAGCCAATCCAGGCAGAACTCCGCCGCAGACTTCATCAGCGGGTACGCGTGCTCCGCCAGGTAGGCCGCGTCGCCGCCGAACGCGTAGTGCTCCCAGAGGTGCTGGCACAGCCACGCGCCGGCCATCGGCCAGTTAGCCCAGACAGGGTTGCCGTGGAGTTCGCCGACGTTGCCGGTCTGCCGCCACAGATCGGCGTTGTGGTGGGCGACCCAGCCGCGGCATCCGTAGTTGATCGCGGCGGTGCGCGCTCCGTTGACGGCGAGCTCACCGATGAAGTCGAGCAGCGGCTGGTGACATTCGGCCAAGTTGGCAGTCTCCGCGGGCCAGTAGTTCATCTCGGTGTTGATGTTGGTCGTGTAGTTCGAGCTCCAGGGCGGGCGGACCTCCTGGTTCCAGATGCCCTGCAGGTTGGCGGGCTGCGTGCCGGGGCGGGAGCTGGCGATGAGCAGGTAGCGGCCATACTGGAAGAGGAGCGTCTCGATGCCGGGGTCCGTGCCGGGGCGATACGCGCGCAGCCGCTCGTCGGTGGGTAGGGCCGCGGTCGCGGTATCACCCAGGTCGAGTGTCACCCGGCGGAAGAGCGCCTGGTGGTCGGCCACGTGCGCGGCCCGGATGGCGGTGTAGTCGTTCCTGATTGCGGCTTCAAGCGGCTCCAGCGCGCGACTGTGCGGGTCCGCGCCGTCGAAGCCGGGCGAACGGTCGAACCCATTGAAGCTGGTTCCCGCGCTCACATAGAGGGTGGCTGCCGATGCGTTCGTCACGTACAGCGCGCCATCAGAGTAAGCTATGGCTCCGCCCTCGGTGAGGACGTGGAGATACACGGCGAAGTCCATGCCCTCGCCCTGTGGGTCATAGAGGACCGGGTCCTCGGACCGCAGGTAGTTCGGCCGCGTCTGGATGGGCCCCTTGCCGGTGAGACACAGGCGCGCGTCGCCCGCTGCCGTGACGGTGTAGCGCAGGGGGCTGTCGAGCGACACGCGGAAGGTCAGTCCGCCCGCCGCACTGCACGTCAGGCGCACCGCAATGACCTGGTCCGGCGCGCTGACCAGCGCCTCGCGGCGGTAGGTCGTGTCAGCAACGGTGTAGGTGGTGGTCGCGATGGCCGTGTCGAGGTTGAGGTCGCGGCGGTAGTCCGTCACGGAACCTGCGGCATCGAAGTGCAGGCGCAGGTCGGCCAGGGGCTCGTACGACTGGGTGAAGGGGCCCTGCATCTGCTGGGCGATCTTGTCCGCCTCCGCGTACTTGCCCTCGAAGATCAGCCCGCGGATGACGGGCAGCAGGTCACGCGCACGCGGGTTGTTCCAGTCGCGCGGCGCGCCCGACCAGAGCGTATCCTCGTTAAGCTGCACGCGCTCGTCCGTCACGCCGCCGAACACCATTGCGCCGAGCCGCCCATTGCCCAGGGGCAGAGCTTCCACCCACGCCTGCGCGGGCTGCCGGTACCAGAGAGTGAGGTTGTTGGTCATGTTGCCTCCAAGGATTCCAGATTGAAGATTGTAGATTCGGCCATGCGCATTCGGAGTCGATTCCCACGTCGGCAATCTTCAATCTGTAATCTTCAATCTTCAATCGTTGCGCACCGCCAGCTCCGCGGACAGGTCCAGGTACTGCTTGATCGCGCGCGGCGGGACGTTCCAAGGGATGTGGTTGCCGATGCACATCATGTAGCCGCCGGTCATCTGCGCGGTGCCGACCATGTGCCTGACCATCGCGGCGATTTCGTCCGGGTCGTTGCGCATGAGCACCCGGTTGTCGCCCTCGCCGGCCAGAAAGCAGTCCTTGTGCCGCTTCGCAATGGCGCGGTAGTCCGTGTACGGCTCGGTGATGATGCCGCGCGCGCCGCAGGCCATGACGTCGTCGGCATACGCGTCCATGCAGCCGTCGGCCATGAAGATGACCTCCTTGCCCGCCGCCTTGACGATGCCCCAGAACTCCTCATAGCGCGGGAAGATGTACTTGTGCATCCAGCGGGGCGAGCAAGTCGGCCCGCGCGAGGTCACGATGTCATCGTGGCAGATGATGAAGTTGACCGGCAGGCGGGCAAAGGTGCGGAACACGCGGCGGTTGATCTCCGCAAACTCGTCCATCAGCCGGGCAAAGCGGGGATCGAGGCAGGTCTGCAGGAACAGCTCCCACCCGAACGTCAGCAGCGGCCACATGAACATCGTATTATAGAAGCCCACGGATGACGTGGAGCCCGCGGGCGCGCGGTCGCCCCACTCGGCGGGGTAGTGCTGCCGGTATTCCCGGTACAGCTTTTCCTCGTCCGAGTAATCGCGCGATTCGACGACCGGAACGTTGGTGAAGTCGGCGTGCGCCAGCGGTGAGAATGCGAAGACGTTCTCCGCCGTGGGGAAGTTGTGACCCCAGTCCCAGTGCCAGGTATCGCCATCGCCCCAGCGGACCCGGTGCCGCCCGTCGTCGTCCATTTCGGAGCTCTGCCCGTCCAGGTCCAGCCCCGGGCGCGGTTTGGGGTCGTCGCTGTCGGGGATGGGGAGATCGAGCTGCGGGTAGAGCTCCGCCAGCCTCTGGCGGCAGAGGCGGGGGTGATCGTAGTAGTCGATGCCGGTCAGGTAGGTCTCGGCGTCAGGACAGGACCAGTGTTCCCAGTGAGGGATGCGTTTGGGCGCGAGGCCCATGTACGCGTGGTAGCGGTCGGTGTAGGTGGCGTGGATGTCAGGCATGGGCGGCTCCGTTGGCTGCGAGGCGTAGTGGGTGTGTGTTATCCGTAACAGGGGTAAGGTAGCATGGGACAGGGAGGATTGTCAAACGGGATAACGAGGCTGCGGACACGGATGAGCCAAAGGCTCATCCGTGTCCGCAGCGAAGGTGTAAACAGGGGTGAAGGTTGTTATTCCTTCGTCATCTTCCCCTTGTCTGCTGCATCCGCGTTCGCCATCGCGGCGGCGCGGTCGGCAGCCATTTCCTCGACCGTCTTAGTGTGCAGGCGGGCCGCGCCGCGCGTCTCGATCAGCTTGACGCGCGTGCCGTTGCGCTCCGCCTGCGCCAGCCGGGCCTGCGCGGCGGGGATCTCCGACGCATACTGCGGGAGCCACCGGGCCTGGGCCACGAGCATCTCGTCGGTCATCTGCCAGACTTCCTCTGGGTTGCAGACCGCGCCGACGAGCGGGTCGTGCAGCATCGCCTGCTTGAGCAGGGTCACGTCGCCGTGGACTGCGGCCTCCATGCCCAGCTCCTGCACCCGCGCTGACGCGGCGCACGTGACCGCCGGGGCGAGCGGCAGGTTGCCGACCACCGGCATGTGGATGCCGGTGCGGTCCACGTAGCCGGGAATCTCGATGACGCAGCCATCCGGCAGGTTGGGGATGTGGCCCCGATTCTGCACGTTGAAGTGCCCGCGATAGGTCCGGCCGGTCTCCAGCCCCTCGATGATGTAAGAGCCGTGTTCCTCGCTACGCTTGTAGGCCGCCAGGTCCAGCGGGGGTTCTTGCATCCAGCGCGGGAAGTCCGTCTCGAACCAGTTGCGCCCCTCCGTGCAGACGCGCAGATAGCCGCCCGTTTCGCCGTTGATCCACGACGACAGGTCGATCCACTGCATGATTTCGTCCGTCCGCTTCCGATACCAGGGCAGGTACTCGCTCAGGTGGCCGTTCGACTCGGTGCTGTAATACCCGATCCGGCGCAGCACGTCGATGCGAACCTTCTCGGTCCGGCTGTACTCGGGATGCGACTCGAACATCTCGAGCATCTTCGGTACCATGTCGATGCCGCGCCAGTTGACCTTGATGAACCACGTCTGGTGGTTGAGGCCCGCGGCGATGACATCCACCTCGCGGCGGTGCATCTCGTAGTCCTGGGGCACGAGGCCCTGCGCCTTCGCCCAGCGGTTCACACAGTCGGTAATCTGCCAGTGCGCGCCCTGCACGCCGTGACACAGGCCGATGGTCTGGACGCCGCCGTATTTATTGCAGGCCCAGGTGTTCATCGCCATCGGGTTCGAGTAGTTCAGGAAGATGGCGTCCCGCTGCGCAACCTCGCGGATGTCCTTGCAGAAGTCCAGCAGGGCGGGGATCTCGCGCTGCGCGTACATGATGCCGCCCGCGCAGATGGTGTCGCCGACGCACTGGTCGACGCCGTACTTCAGCGGGATATCGATATCGGTCTGGAAAGCCTCGAGCCCGCCCTGGCGGATCATGCTGACCACGTAGTCGGCGCCTTCGATGGCCGCGCGGCGGTCCAGCGTCGCCTCGATGCGCGCGGGCAGTTTGTTGGCCTCCAGGTCGCGGCGGCAGAGCTGCGTCACCATCTCGAGGTTGCGCTCGGAGATGTCGGTGAACGCGAAGACGGTATCGGCCAGCTCAGGCACGGCGACGATGTCGCGCATGAGCCGGCGGGTGAAGCCGATGGAACCGGCTCCGATCATGGTGATTTTGACTGGCATGGATGAGTCCTTTCTCTCTAAAACAAGCGAAGTCCGCATCCTCAGATGCGGACGGTCGTGTTCCTGGCTGAACCGCTTCGCATCTGAGGATGCGAACTCCTCACAGCTTAATCTATATCTTCACCGTCGCGACGCCCGTCAGCGACAGTTGGTCTGCGAAATGACAGGCGGCCTGGTGGCCGGGCGTGACACTGACCAACGGCGGCGCCTCGTGCGCGCAGATGTCCTGCGCGTAACGGCAGCGGGGGTGAAAGTAGCAGCCCGACGGTGGGTTGCTGGGGCTCGGCACCTCGCCCGTCAGCACGATGCGTTTCTTCGGCGCCAGCGGGTCCGGGTTCGGCACGCTCGACAACAGGGCTTCCGTATAAGGGTGCTTCGGATTGTGGAACAGCTCCTCGGTGTCCGCTACTTCGACAAGCTTACCCACATACATCACGGCCACGCGGTCGCTGATGTGCTCGACAACGCTCAGGTCGTGGGAGATGAACAGGTACGAGAGGTTGAACTGCTCCTGGAGCTCCTGCAGCAGATTGAGCGTCTGTGCCTGGATCGACACATCCAGCGCAGACACCGGTTCATCCGCGATGATGAGCTGCGGCCGCAGGGCCAGTGCGCGGGCGACCGCGATGCGCTGGCGCTGGCCGCCGCTGAACGCGTGCGGGAAGCGGTGCATATGCTCAGGCAGCAGGCCGACCAGCCGCAGCAACTGCGCTACCTGGTCCTCTGCTTCTTTGCCTCGCGCCACGCCGTTGACAATCAGTGGCTCGCTGACCGTCTGCAGCAGGGTCATGCGGGGATTCAGCGATGAGCTGGGGTCCTGAAACACCATCTGGATGTGCAGCCGCACCTGGCGCAGCGTCTCCGGCGTAGCGCTCGCGAGGTCCACCTGTCCGAGCTGCTTGTCGTCGAACAGGATCTTCCCGGCCGTCGGGTCGATGCCGCGCATGATGCAGTGGCCCGTGGTCGTCTTGCCGCAGCCGCTCTCGCCGACCAGCCCGACCGTCTTGCCCGCAGGCACTATGAAGCTGATATCGTCGACGGCCTTGGTGTAGCCCATCAGTTTGCGCCGCCAACCCTTGGTGATCGGGTAGTGCTTCTTGAGGTTGGACACCTCGAGAATGGGCGGCGTCGCATCATGGTTGGTGGGTGTGACCGTGCGATTGTCTATCATCGCACACCTCCCGCAGGGACCCCCGAGGTTGCGCGCATCGGGGATGCCCCTGCCGTCTCGAGGGTTTTAGGTTGCCCGTACAAGTGACACTTGACCAGGTGGCCGCCGCCCACGTCCACCACATCAGGTTCGGCTACGTTACACACACCGGGCATGAAGTCCGGGCAGCGAGGATGGAACGAGCAGCCGGGCGGGATGGCGAAGGGGCTGGGCACCATGCCGCTGATTGCCTGCAGCTTGGCGCTGCTCTTGCGTCCCAGCTTCGGAATCGAGCGCAGGAGCGCCTGCAGGTAGGGGTGCTTCGGCTGGTAGAAGAGTTCCACAACCGGGGCCTGTTCCACCACCTTGCCGAGGTACATGACGATGGCTTCTTCCACCATTTCGGCCACGACGCCCAGGTTATGGGTGATATACATAATCGCCATGCCGAAGTCGCGCTGGAGGTCGCGCAGCAGCTCGAGGATCTGCGCTTCGGTGGTCACGTCGAGCGCGGTGGTCGGCTCATCCGCGATCAGCAAGCTGGGCCGGCAGGAGAGCGCACTGGCAATCATCGCGCGCTGGCGCATGCCGCCGGAGAGCTGGTGCGGGTAGGCATCGATCACGCGCTTGGGATCGGGCATGTTCACACGATCCAGCATGTCCAGGGCGATGGCGCGCGCCTCGGCGGGACTGACGTTGCGGTGCATGCTGATGCCCTCGACCATCTGGTTGCCGACGGTGTAGACCGGGTCGAGCGAGGTCATCGGCTCCTGGAACACCATGGCGATGTGGCCGCCCCGGATGCTGCGCATCTTCGCGCTATCGGCGTGGAGTGAGGTGATATCGACGATCTCGTCCGTGGTGCTATCGCCGGACCCGGATTGCCGTGCGTGATAGAGAATCTTCCCGTCCACGATGCGGCCCGGCTTTTGCAGGAGTCGCATGACGGCCAGGCTCGTGATCGACTTGCCGCAGCCGCTCTCGCCGACGACGCCCATCGTGCGCCCGCGCTTGAGGTCGAAGGTGACGCCGTCCACCGCGCGGACGATGCCGCGCTCGGTGGGGAACTGCACCTTGAGGTTTTGGACTTCGAGCAGGATGTCGTTGGGCATCGCTATTCTCCCGCGAATGGGTCGGCGGCGTCGCGCAGGCCATCGCCCACGAAGTTGAATGATACGATCGTGAGCAGCACGAAAAGTGCCGGGGCCAGCAGCCAGGGCTGCTGCAGCAGCACCCGGACCTTCTGTGCTTCGTTGAGCAGCACGCCCCAGCTCGTCATCGGCGGGCGGATGCCCAGGCCAAGGAAGCTGAGCGAGGTCTCGCCCAGGATCATGCCGGGGATGGCCGTGGTCGCAATCACGAGCACGTGGCTCAGGGTGTTCGGCAGCAGGTGGCGCGACAGAATCCGGAAGGTGTTGCAGTTGGTGTAGCGTGCGGCGATGACGAAATCCGAATCGCGCAGGCCGAGCACAATGCCTCGCACCTGCCGCGCAAGGCCGCCCCACGAAACGAACGAGAGCACGACGGCAATGCCGAAATAGACCTTGACGGGCGACCAGTTGGGCGGGACCGCTGCGGCAAGCGCCAGCCACAGGGGAATTTGCGGAATCGAGGAAATCACCTCGATCGCACGCTGGATCAGGTTGTCGACCACGCCGCCGAAGTAGCCGCTGACAACGCCCAGAAACGCGCCGATCAGCAGGCTCAACAGGACACCGACCAGGCCCACGGTCAGCGAAACGCGCGCCCCGTACAGAATGCGTGAGAACAGGTCGCGGCCCGTGCTGTCTGTGCCCAGGATGAATATCTTCCCGGGTTCCTCCACGGTGAACAGATGCTTGTCGGTGGGGAACAGGCCGAACATCTTGTAGGGCGTGCCGCTGGCGAAGAAGCGGACCGGATAGGTGACGGTAGGATCCTCAGTGAACGTCTTGCGGAAGGTTTCCGGGTTTACCTCCGATTCGAGCCCGTACACGACCGGGGCCAGCATGAAATTGCCTTGCCCATCGCGGAAGTGCACGCCGTGCGGCGGAGCGCCCACGAACCGGGTGTGCGTCTGGTCCACTGTGTAGGGCGCGGCGAAATCGGCGAAAAGCGTTAGCGTGTACATGATGATGAGCATCACCAGGCCGAACATCGCCAGCCTGTTGCGCCGGAAGCGCAGCCACATGAGCTGGCCCACGGACATCATGGCTCGCCGCTCGTCAGGCGAGAGGACGCCGCTGCCTGTGGAGCCACCGGGCAGGTTCTTGACGTCGGTAATTGCAGTCATGGAATGTTTGCCTCCCTATTCCCGGCGCTCAATCGTACCGAATCCGCGGGTCGAGCCAGGCCAGCCCGATATCCGCCAGCAGGTTGCCGACGACCAGCAAGAAGGCCAGCAGGATCAGGATCGTGCCCGACAGGTAAATATCCTGTTCGAGTGTCGCCTGGATGAACAACGGGCCGAGCGTAGGAAGGCCGATGACCTGCTCGACGATGGCGGTGCCGCTGATAAGCCAGGCCAGCACGCCGCCCAAGGACATCATCAGGGGGTGGAACGCGTTGCGTACTGCGTGCTTCCAGATGACCGTGCGCTCGGGCACGCCCTTCGCACGCGTGGCCTGCACGTAGTTGACGCGCAACTCATCCAGCAGGTTGGCACGCATCACGCGCACGACCCAGGCCGTGCCGCCGAAGACGACGGTGAAGACGGGGATCCACAGGTGCTTGACGAGGTCCCATACCTTGGCCAGCGACCAGGGCGCCGTCGAGAACTCGGGCGAGAACAGGCCGATGTAGGCATTCCCGGTCGCCTGCCATGTCAGTACCAGCAGGATCAGCGCGATCAGGAACCCCGGCAGTCCCAATCCCAGGAAGGCCAGGACGGTCAGTGCATTATCGCTGATGGCATACTGGTGCGTGGCCGAATAGACGCCGAGCCACACTCCGATTGCCCACGATAGGAGAAAGGCCGGGATGGTCAGCGCGAGGGTGAGCGGCAGCCGCTGGCCGATCAGTTCACTGACCGGGCGCTGGTAGATCATGGAATCGCCGAAATCGCCCCGCACGAAGCGGCCCAGCCACCTGACGAAGCGAACGTGGCTGGGGTCGTCCAGTTGGTAGAGCTTACGGAGCGTGGCCCCGCGTTCGCGCGCGCCCGACTGGCCGGAGGCCTCGAGCTGGGCCACATAGCGGGTGACATAGTCGCCTGCGGGCAGCTCCATGCTGATATAGCCGACGATGGCGACCATGAACAGCGTCGGTATAGCGATCAGGATCCGCCGGAATATGTAACTTAGCACGAGACCTCCTTGTTTCCGGTGGAGTCCACATCCTCAGATGCGGACGGGCACGCCCATGCAAGGGGCCGTTCCGCATCCGAGGATGCTTCACTCCACGTTCCAGGTCTTACTGAGCGAAGTAGAACTGCTCAGGATCGGCGGTGCCGGGGAAGCCCAGGTCCCAGGAGGCGACCAGGCCGTTCTCAGGCACGTTCTTCAGGTTTTTGTTGACGACGAGCGCGCTCGGGTGGTCACCGATGGTGCCGATGTACAGCGGGCCGTCCTCGATGTGCACCTTATACGCCTCGAGCAGCTTCGCCGTGCGTTCCTCCGGGTCATTCGTGGCGATGACCTCGGAGTAGCGCTGCTGCAGCCTCTCCAACATGGAGCCGGGACGCGGGGCAATGCCTTCCTTGCCGCCGGTCTGGTAGTACTGGCCGATACGCGCGCCGCCCATGCAGTAGCTCACGCCTTCGACCGGCGCCCAGACGGGTGACGCGGAGACAAGGCCCCAGGCCGCCGCGCTGCCCCATGCACGCATCATGACCTCGCCGGCCATGACGCGCTGCTCAAAGACGCTCCATTCATCCGGCGCAACGACGGTCTTGAGGCCGACGGCTTCCCAGGTCTGCTTGATGAGGTTCATGGCCTCGATGGACTGGGTGTCACCTTGGTAGACCGAGACGATCAAGTCCAGCGCCGTGCCGTCGGGCCGCTCGCGGAAGCCGTCGCCATCCACGTCCTTA
>JAXGYZ010000016.1:0-68694 GCA_040772005.1 Anaerolineae bacterium
GCGCCTTGCGGCCGGCAAGTTCTCCCGCGTGGAGTCCGGGGCGAGGTACTCGCCGGTCGGCTGAGGCCTCGACCCCAGCCCCGCGTTGCGGCTGCAAAGCGCAGCCGGCCCATCAGCGTCTATCACGACCTTCAGCGTCCATCAGCGTTCTATTCCCCCGCCCCCTCCCGTGCGCGAATCGAGCGCTTTCGCGCGTAGACAATCCCGCACAAGCGTGCTATCATGTCGCGAGAGGGCATGACAACGCTGCAACTACACCGCTCGGCGCCGCTGAGCGGGATATCGTGAGAGGATGGAACGGTTGGCAATGCAGGTCACTGAGAGCACATCGCTGCCCGGCCCCGGCACGCTCGCCGCGCTGGCCGGCCTGCGCCGCGAGGGCTTCCTGGGCTATGTCGGCAGCCTATGGCAGGCGTATGGCGACACCTTCCGGCTGCGCCTGGGACCGCGCACGCTGGTCTTCGCGCTGCACCCGGACGCGGTGCGCCATGTGAACGTCACGCAGCGGCAGGCCTATGACAAGGCCGGCAGCTACGACTCCGTACGCCGCTTCATCCTCGGAGACGGGCTCGTCGCGAGCACGGGCGAGTTCTGGCGGCGCCAGCGCAAGCTCATGTCGCCCTTCTTCACCCCGCGCGGGGTGCAGGCCTATGCGGGCATCATGCTGGCCGATGGCGCGCGCCTGCTGGACCGCTGGGAGGGCCTGGCCCGCAGCGGCGAGCCGGTCGAGGTGGGCCACGAGATGACGCTGGTCACGGCCAGGATCATCCTTCGTGCGCTCTTCAGCACCGAGACCGACGACGCGATCATCGATATGAAGGACGCGGTCGAGACGATGATCAGCTTCGTCACCGACCGGCAGGCGAGCGTGCCCCTGCCGCTGTGGGCCCCGACGCGCGCCAACCGGACGTACCGCGTCGCGCGGCAGAAGGTGCACGCCTACATCGACGGCGTCATCGCCCGCCGCCGCAGCCTGCCCGAGAGCGAGTGGCCCGATGACCTCCTGACCCGGCTGATGCAGGCGCGCGACGAGGAGACCGGCGCGCCCATGTCCGCGAGCCTCCTGCGCGACGAGTCGATCACCATGTTCTTCGCGGGGCACGAGACCACCGCCCGGACGCTGGCCGCGGCCTGGTATGCGCTGGCGGCCAACCCTGCGGCCGCGGACCGGCTGCACGCCGAGCTCGACGCGGTCCTGGGCGACCGCGACCCCACGCTCGAGGACCTGCCGCGGCTGCCGTACACGCTCCAGGTGGTCAAGGAGGTCCTGCGCCTCTACCCGCCCGCGCCGTTCTATGTCCGGGATGCCGTTAAGGACGATACGCTGGCCGGCTACCCCATCCCCGCGGGCACCGCGGTCATGCTTTCGCCGTACTTCACCCACCGCCATCCCGCGTTCTGGGAGGACCCGCTCGCGTTCGACCCCGACCGCTGGACCGCCGACCGCGAGGCCGCGCAGCATCCCTATGCGTACCATCCCTTTGCCGCGGGCCAGCGCATCTGCCTCGGCAACAACTTCTCGCTGCTGGAGATGCATCTCCTGCTGGCCGTGCTGGCCCGCCGCTTCGCCCCCCGCCTGGTCGCCGGCTACACCCCCCGCTGGGTCATGCGTGGCGTCCTCGCCCCCGCCAACGGGTTGCCCATGGTGATCGCGCCGCGGTAGGATGCGCGCGACACGGCGTCCCTCGCGTGCCATACGACACATCGTGTCCGCGACGTGGGTGGGTGGTCTCGCATGGGACGCCAGGGCGAGGCCGGCACGGACGATATGCCGCACCCGACCGTCAGGATATCAGGGCACGTTTGTCCGTTCACGACGATTCGGGATTGCCGGCCTCGCCCCTACCGATGACACGCCAATCTTGAATTTTCAACCTTCAACCTTAAACCTGCAACCGCCGTCAATACCCCAACCCCTTATCCACCACGTTCCGCAGCTCCTCCCCCTGCACGTACCGCCGGAGGTTGTCGAGGAAGATGCCCATCGCGCGGTGGTGGTATTCCGGGGTCGCGCCGGAGTAGTGGGCGGTGATGATGACGTTGGGCAGGGTCCACAGGGGCGAGTCTGCGGGCAGCGGCTCCTGCTCGAAGACGTCCAGCCCCGCGCCGGCCAGCCACCCCTCCTGCAGCCCGCGGACCAGCGCGGCCTCGTCCACCGTCCCGCCGCGGCCGATGTTGACCAGGTACGCGGTGGGCTTCATGCGGCGGAGCGCGGCCTCGTCGAACATGTGGCGCGTCTCGGGCGTCAGCGGCGCGGTCAGCACCACGAAGTCGGCCTCGGGCAGCCAATCGTGCAGCCGGGCCATGTCGCCCATGCGCTCGACCCCCTCCACCGCGCGGCCGGGATTCCGGCGGATGCCCCACACGCGCATGCCGAACGCCGCGGCCAGGTGCGCGGTGTGCCGGCCGATCGCACCCACGCCGACCAGGAGCATCGTCTTGCCCGCCAGCTCGAACACCGCATCGCCCTGCCGCCGCCACTCGCCGGCCGCCTGCGCATCGAACGCCCGGGGCAGATCGCGCGCAAACGCCAGCAGGAACGCGAAGATGTGCTCGCTGATGTTGATCGCGTGGACGCCGGACGCGTTCGTGAGGGTGAAGTCGCGCGCCTCCAGCTCGGGGTGGCGGCTGAGCCAGTCGGCCCCCGCGCCCCACTGCTGGTACCAGCGCAGGTTCGGCGCCTCCCGGAGCAGGGCCGGCGACACGTGGCCGGTGATGATGTCGGCCTCGGGCAGCACGGCCAGCATTTCGTCGCGGTCGCCGGTGATGACGACCTTCGCACCGGGCGCGAGCCGGGCGATCTCGGCCCGCTCCGCCTCGGTCATTGCGGATTCCGCTTGAGTAATCAGTATGGTATGCATGGCGGGCATTATAGCAGAAGGCGGGCAGATTTCCATGCGCGGCCCCCTATGCTACAATCGTCGCCAGACACACAGCGAGGAGCCACCATGACAGACACGCCCGAACTCACGCCCGATGCCGTCGTCTCCCTGCGCGAGGTCACGGCCGAGACCCTGTTTCCCGTCATCAAGCTCAGCGACACGCTGTCCGACACGCAGCGGGAGCATGTCGCGCCCAACGCCGTCTCCATCGCGGAGGCCCACTTCTCGCCCTACGCCTGGTTCCGCGCCATCTATGCGGACGAGACGCCGGTCGGCTTCCTGATGCTCTACATCGGGCCGGAGGACGACACTAAGCCCGCAGACGACCAGCCGGTGTTCCACTTCATCTGGCGGCTGATGATCGGCGGGCCGTACCAGGGCAAGGGGTATGGCCGGCGTGCGCTCGAGCTGCTGATGGACCGGCTGCGCGGCGAGGGCGTCACGCAGCTGGCCGTGAGCTGCGACCCGGGCGACGACGGCCCCGAGGGGTTCTACCGCCGCCTCGGCTTCGAGCGCGACGGCAAGTGGTACGGCGTCGAGGTCGGCATGGCGCGGGGGTTGTAAGATGGAGGAGTTTGCATCCTCAGATGCAAACTGTGGCGCCGATCATGGGGCCGTTCCGCATCTGAGGATGCGGAACTCCGCAGCTATTCTGATGTGATCGGAGCAGGTTGTGCGCGTACTGGCTTCTCTATTTTACTTCACCTACTTCGCGGCGATGGGGACGCTGTTTCCGTTCCTCAACCTGTATTTCCAGCAGGCCGGGATGACCACCGGGCAGATCGGCGTGCTGGCCGCGGTGCCGCCGCTGACGGTGCTGGTGGCCGCGCCGCTGTGGGGGTCGGTGGCCGATGCGTTCGGGCTGCACCGCCGGCTGCTGCCGCTGACCGTCTTCGGCGCCGCGCTGCCCGCGCTCGCGCTGACCCAGGCGGACACCTTCGGGCTGCTGGCCCTCTGTGTGCTGGCCTATGCGTTCTTCAATGCGCCGATCATGCCGCTGGCGGACAACGCCTCGCTCGACATCCTGGGCGACCGCCGCGACGAGTACGGCCGGCTGCGCATCTGGGGCGCGATCAGCTACGGCGTCACCGCGGTCGCGGCCGGCGCGCTGGCCGACCGGCTCGGGATCCGTGCGGCGTTCGTCGCGTTCGCCCTCCTGATGGCGTTGACCGGACTGGTCGTGCTCCGGCTGCCGGCGCCCCCGCGACTGGCCCGCCAGCACTACCTCTCCGCGCTGCGCGGCCTGGCCGCGAACCCGCGCTGGCTGGCGTTCCTCGGCGCGGTCTTCCTTGCAGGCGTCAGCCTCGCCATCTACCAGAATTACCTCGTCATCTTCATGACCGGGCTGGGCGCGAGCGCCGCGCTGTACGGCCTGTCGATCGCCGCGGCCGGGGTGAGCGAGCTGCCGGTCTATGCGTTCGGCCAGCGGCTGCTGCGGCGGCTCAGGCCTGCGGGCCTGCTGATGGTCGCGCTGGCCGCGTTCGCGGCGCGCGGCCTCGCGTACTCGTTCATTGCGGACCCGGCGTGGGCGGTTGCGGCCCAGCTGCTCCACGGACTGTCGTTCTCCGCCATGTGGATCGCGGCGGTCGTCTACGCGAGCCAGCTCGCGCCGCGCGGGCTGGGCGCGAGCGCGCTCGCCACCATGAACGCGGCCCAGTTCGGGCTGGCCGCGGCGACCGGCGCGCTGGTCGGCGCGTCGCTCTACGCCCTCGCCGGGCCCGCGGCCACGTTCCGGGTGGCCGGTGGGCTCTCGCTGGCCGGGCTGGCGCTGTTTGCAGTGGCGGAGAGAGGGCCTCACCCCCTAGCCCCCTCTCCTGAGCGGTTTCAGGAGAGGGGTGGGCGGCCCGCAGGCCGCACGGGGTGAGGAAGGAGTACACCACATGCCTATCACCCTCGAAACCCGGCAGGTCGCCGGCATCCCGATCCTCACGCTGATTCCGGAGGACCCCGGCCCGCGACCGGTGGTCTTCTTCGTGCCGGGCTACACCGGGACGAAGGAGAGCGGACTGAGCCTGGGTTACCGGCTTGCGCGGCTGGGGTTCTACGTCGTCAGCTTCGACCCTCTCCTGCACGGCGCGAGGTACGCGCCGCGGCTCGATCACGCGCACGAGCCCGCGGAGGGGGGCATCTACCCACCGGAGACCGGCTTGGACACCGGCGTGACCTTCTTGCAGGTCATCCACCAGTGCGCGCTGGACATCCGCACGCTCATCGATGCCCTGGCGGACGACCCGCGTGCGGACACAGCCAACTGCGGCGTGACCGGCCCCTCGATGGGCGGATACGCCAGCTATCTCGCCTTCGCCGACATCCCCGAACTGCGCGCCGCGGTTCCGATGATCGGCATCCCGACCTTTACCGAGCGCTGGCTGGATCTGCTGGACGAGTGCGCCTTCTCCGATGAGGGGTGGGCCGCGGCCCTGCGCCAGGTCGAGGCGCAGACCGCGGGGCACACGGCCTTCATCCGGTCGATCGACCCGGCGGAGCGGCTGCGCGGCGCTGCGCCCCGGGCCCTGCTCATGATGAACTGTGACTTCGACACGGACCAGCCCAAGCTCTACGCCGTGCGCTGCTACCGCGACCTTGAACCGTATTACCGCACGTACCCCGAGCAGTTGCGGCTGCGCATCTATCCTGCGGCGCACGTCGTCACGCCGGACATGGAGCGCGACGCGGCCGAGTGGTTGGTCCAACACCTGCTGCAAGGAGGGTGATTCACATGGCCAACCGCTCAAGCAGCGGTCACGGTGATCCCGAAGGAATCGTAGGGGCGAGGTCGCCTCGCCCTGCGCACCCGCCGTCATTATGTGCGGGCGAGGAGACCTCGCCCCTACGCACGCGGCCGGTGCTACGCCGCCCCGAATGGAACGTATGCGCCCTGCCAGACGTCCGATGTGAGGCGTGTTACGTCAGAAGTGAATCTATCGAAAAGGTGAGGTGAATAGATGTATCGGTCTATGTTTATCGTGGTCGCGGCCCTGGTGGCCGTGTTGGCAGTCGCGTGCGTGCCGCCCCCGGCGGCTGTGCCCGGGAGTGCCGAGACTCCGGTCTCTGCCCCCGCGGGCGGCGAGCAGCCCGACTTCGCAAACCAGGCACTCGAGTGGCTGGCTACCGAAACCGGCGTCGCGGCTGCGGACCTGCGCCTCGTCGAGGCCGAGCGGGTCGAGTGGACGGATTCGTGCTTCGGGCTGGGCGGGCCGGCTGAGTCCTGCCTGGCGGCCGTGACGCCGGGCTGGCGCATCGTCTTCGAGGCGGGCGGGCAGCAGTACGAAGTCCGGACGAACGCGTCCGGTGAGTCTTTCCGCCTGGCGCCGCAGGCGAGCTAGTGTAGCGGGTTTGGCTGGACGCTCTGTGGCAGTTCAGTTGCCGTAACTGTCTATCCGAAAACTCGCTGGGGCACGGTCGGATAGGCCAAAGTGTTCATTGGGACGCATCTGCCGAAGCAGATGCGTCCCATTCGCGTCATGGCCGCCCCACGCCAAGCACCCGGATTTGTCCGTGAAGGTCATTGCGATGTCCGGCTGCCCGCGGAGGACGCAGGGCATCCGGCCTGGGGCAGCGCCGCGGCGTCCGAGCCCACGCCCACGCGCACCGCGACCCTGACGCCGACCGCCACCGTCACGCGCACTCCGGGCGCGCGCAGGGTTTACCTGCCGTTGGTGCTCAAGGGCATGACCGCCGCGCCCGTCCGCGGGTGAGAACAGCGCTGAACGGGTGGCGGGCGGGTTTGGCGCTCCTCCATCGTCCTGAGCAGCCCGACGGCGCACGCATGCAGGGAACCCGCACTACGTGCGCCGCCGTCCTCATGGCTCGCGCTCCGCGGTGAAGTGCCACTCGGAAGTCTTGCGGAGCTGGCTGTCGTCGGTCAGTACGGTGGACCCGTCCATGGTCAGCCCATCATTGCTCACGAACACCTGTTCCGTCCAGTTGGTGGCGAACCACATCGCACTCCACCACTCCTTCGTAATCGTTCCCCCTTGACAGATGACATCGTAGGTGGCGTCGAAACTCACCGCCGGGCCCGATGTAGAGGCGGTCGGTCCCGTCGTCGGTCGGCAGGTTGTGCACGGTCAGATTGCCGTCGTTCCATTTCAGCGAAACGGTCACCGGTCTTCCCACGTACTCACAGATTGTCCCCGGGGTCGTCGTGATCCGGGCGACGGCTGTACCGCTCAGGACGTCGTAATCCTCGATGTTCAGACCCTTTTCGGGAACGCCGGAGGCGCGGGACAGTTCGAAGATTACGTCGGCCTCGGTGGTCAGCGTGTAAGAATGCCACAACGTCTCGACCAGTTTCGCTGTGCCAGACCAGCGCCAACAGCCGACATTGGTGGCGACCAGTTGCATGGGTTGGTAGGCGTGGAGCACGTGGTTCGGGTCCTGCCAGTTGCTGTTGGTGAGCACGATCAGCAGTTCCTCGATCCATTCCGCCCGCATGTCCCGGCAGAACGCCTGGCCTCGATAGCCGGTCCAATCGTGCACCGGCTGCCACGTCCCGCCCACCTTGACCAGCGCCTGCACCTTCACCGCCCGGTCATTGACGTACTTGAACGGGTTGTCGAAGGCAATGGAGCGGGCGTCGTCCGCGGCGAGGAGCACGACGATGCAGAGGACGAACAGAGCGGTGCGGCAGAGCCCAAAGAACGGGGATACCGTGGAAAGCCTCCTACTGTGGCAACATACAGCCAACGGCTTCCGCCCGTCGTGCGAAGCAGGCGCGGAGATGGCCTATCGGGCAGCGAGGCCAACTTTTATTATACAACAACTCGTCAAGCGCATTCTGGATGGATGCGGCTGGTTCGAGAAGCTGTGTACGCTCCCTGCCACACACCCTTCGCCGTGCGCTTCTGGCGCGAGTTGTCGGCTGGGGAGCCGCGCTGGCGGGGCCGCATCGAGCACGTGCAGAGCGGCCAGGCTGCGAGTTTTCTCGATATCGACGGCTTGCTCGAGTTCCTGGAGCACTTTGGTATCGGTGGCGAAGCTCTCCAATGGCGGTCGAAACCTCGTCCCTAATCTCTTCCTCGGCGCGCCAAATGGCTTACAGGTTCACCGGCTGTTTCGCAGCGCAACCGATCCCCCAACCCCATAGGCGCCTTATCGCATGGAAATGGCTCACTACATGGTCGGTGTCATGCGGCTTACGCTCCATGGCCTCAAATTGTATCCCGACGGGGCAATGGTCGCTCCCGCGGACGTGGGGATGATCTTTGCCGGCATCTATGTCTGAATGTCCGAGGTCAGTCCTCCAGCGCGCCCAATGCGATCAAAGCTGCGCGCTGTGCAGCCGTGATCCCTGTAGCGCCGCAAATCTGCATGCCCGCGTATGGACCGTCCGCCACGAGGGTTGCGAGGCATTCGCCGCTTTCCAGACTCCACAACCGCACGCTGCCGTCTGCGCTACTGCTGGCGAGCAGGTCCATGTCGGCCGGCGCATCCAAGGAGGTCACCTCGGCAAGGTGGCCCCGCAACGTCCGCAGCGTTTCACCAGTGGAGGTGTCGAAAATCAGGATGGTGTTGCCGGCGCCAGCAGCGGCCAGATATTTACCTGTGCCGCCGAAAGCCAGGTTGAAGGCGCCCCCTGTATTGGAGAGTGCGTAGACGCTCTCACCGGTTGTCGTGTCGAGTACGCGAATGGTTCCACCGTCGTAGCAGATTGCCAGGTGCTGCCCATCAGGGCTGAAGCAAATCCGCCAGATTGCCAATGCCGCGGGTTGGACGCGAAAACGCAGCCGAATGTGACCGGAAGTGGACGTCTCAGACATCTGCCAGATCCAGAGCGCGCCGCTGTCCGTTCCGCAAGCCAGCAACTGACCCTGCGGGCTGAACACTACGACCACCGGTATCTCCTCGGCGACCGGCAGGTGCTCCAGGATGTCTCCCGTGTTGAGATTCGATAACCTGACCCTGCCGTCGTTGCTGCCGTAGGCCAGGAGGAGTCCATCCGGGGTCAACCAATGCGCGATTTGGATCTTCGCGTTCGCTCCCGGTATGACATGACGGACCTGGCCCGTCGCCGGGTCCCAAATGCGCAGCGTTGCGTCATAGCTGCTACTGAACACGTACTGACCATCCGGGCTGAACGCGATGTAGCGCACGAGATCCGTGTGCCCGACCAGGACCTGTCTCAATTCACCGGTCTTGACGTCCCAAACATACACATGGTGGTCATCGGAGCCGCCGGCGATCGAGCCGTTGTCACTGCTGATGGCCAACGCGCGGATGGCCCCGCGATGACCGGTAAGTTTGTGCAGATGGCACTGGCTGCGGACGTCCCACAGTTGCAGCGGTCCATTGAGGCTGCTGCTCACCAGCAACGTCCCGTCCGGGCTGAAGCTCACCCGATCAATGCGGCGTTGGTAACTGCGGAACGTGTGCAAGGCGACTCCGCTATCCGCCGCCCACAACCGGATGGTCTGATCGTATCCCCCGCTGGCTACCGTCATCCCATCGGGCCCATAGGCTACTGCGTCAGCCCATCCGGCGTGGCCGATCAGGGTGCGCCGAATCTGACCGGTTGCGACATCCCATAGGCGGATTGTCCGATCGGTGCTGGCACTCGCCAAGCTCCCTCCATCAGGGCTGAACGCCAACGCCCAGACCCAACCGGCATGCCCGTCCAGTGTGCGGGCCGCCTGGGAATGGTCGAGTTGCCACAGGCAGATCCGCTTGTCCTCACCCCCGGTCGCAACGAGCGTACCGCTCGGGTGGAAGGCGACAGACCGAACTTTATCTGTCTGGCCGCGCAATGTCCCGACCAGCGTCCCGCTACGCCAGTCCCAGATGCCGATTTCCTTATCATCCCTGGCGCTGGCCAGCAATCCGCCGTCGGGGCTGAAAGCCACGCCGTTGACCGCCGCCCTCTCCTGCAGGCGGCGCGTCTCGCCCGAGCGCCAATCCCAGAGGACGATCTGGTGGTCAGCACCGCCGCTGGCGACGAGCGCGCCGCCCGGACCCAGGGTGATGCCTCCTACGGTGTCTGTATGGGGGTGCGATTCTGCTAGCAGGGCACCGCTCGCAACACTCCAGAGGCAGACCCGGCCATCGAAGCCCCCGCTCGCCAGCACAGCGCCATCGGGCGAGAATACCACGGAGCTTACCGATTGTCTGTGAGCCTTCAGGACGAGGTAGGGTTGCCAACCGGCCAACTGCCAGAGGAACACGCTGCCCTCGGATTCCCCGGCCGCGAGATAGCGGCCATCGGGGCTGAAGGCGAGCGCCTTGACCAGGCCGAAGGTCTCCGAAAACGCGCACTCACGCAAGTCAGTTCCACGAAGGTCGACGCCTGCCAGGCGATCGGTGCGCAGGTCCGCCTGGCGAATCGCCAGGCGCGAGAAGTCCCAGCCTGCCAGGTTAACCTCGAGGTGCAGGAGCAAGTGCAGAAGGTTCGCAGCCGCATACCCAGGCGCATGCGCAGCCTGCTCGCGCAGGTGGACCAGCAGATCGTGCAGGTGCGTGACTGTGTCGTGCCGCCCCCGAGACGCGACCAGCGAGCGGGCAACCGGTTCGAGCAGCACGCGACGCTGGCTCGCCTGAACGTGCTCCCGACACTGTGCCTTGACCAGAGCGAAGCGATGCAGCCAGGCCGGGTGTCCGCTTTCGATCTCACTGTTGAGTGTCCCCACGAGCCGTTCGGTCAGGTACTCCAAGACGACATTCTGCAGTGTCAGCCGCGCACCGTTGTTGCCGGTGTCACCGGCGATGACTTCCACCAGGGAACTGTTCTGCAATGAGCGGACCGCCTCCAGAAATTGTGAGCGCCTCGGCGGGCGGGCCAGGTTCTCCCATAGCGCCTGTATGGTGACGGGGCTCCGCTCGATGGCGAGCCAGGTCAGGATCTCCCGGCCCCACTCGCTCAACCGGCCGTATTGCTCATCCAACACGCTGCGGATGTCGTCGAAAACTGGCGCTTCGCCGCCGAGGAACGCGTCGACGTCGTTGCCGAACAGGTCGCGCACTGTATCGGCGACGAGTTTCAATGCCAGCGGGTTGCCTGAGTAGTGCTCGGCAAGGGTCTCCAGCGCGGCATCCGGGGCGCTGACTCCGCGATCGCGCAAGAGCCTGACAGCCGGCGCGGGCGGTAGTCCCTCCAGAGGCAGGATCCTTACGCGTGGCGAATCCTCCTCCAGGGTCCGGATTCCCTTCGGCAGGTCGCGGGTTGTCAACAGGAGGCAGCTCCGGTGCCGCGTCCGGCCTACGCGGTCAATCAGGCGGCCGTACTCTTCATATCCGGCACGAAACCGACCGGCCTGTTCACCGGGCGCGATGATGCTTTCCAGGTTATCCAGGATCAGGAGGCACCGCTGACGTTGGAGTTCCTCGAAGAGCAGGGATAGCTTTTGGCCAATGCTTTCCGGTGGCCGGTCCAGGCTCTGCCCGGCCATAGTCTGCAGCCATGCATTAAGGACCAGTTCTAGGGGCGGCGCGTTCACGAGCGAGCGCCAGATGACGCGTTCGAAGGAGCCAGGTCCAAGGTGCTCGACCAGCTCGACGGCCAGCGTCGTTTTGCCGATGCCGCCCATGCCCGAGATCGCCACCAGTCTGACGCCCTCTGTGACAACCCACTTTACCAGTTGCGCCAGGTCCTCCCGGCGGCCGTGGAAGGCGGTCCTTTCCGGCATATCGCGCTGATCAAGGCTCGGGGGCTTCGGCGGGGGAGGGGAGGCGGGCGCCGGCGTCTCACCGCGCGGAGCCTCGCGCCTCGTTTGCGCCGGCGCTGCCAGCGCGCCGGCGAGGATCAGCTCATGCACCGCTGTGGTCTCGGGCGAAGGTTCGACGCCCAGTTCCTCGGCCAGGATGCGGCGGCAGGCATCGTACTGCTGGAGCGCCGCGCTGCGCTGGCCCAGACGCGCCAGCAGGGTCATCTTCTGCCGGTGGCCTGCCTCATTGGCCGGATCGATAGACAGGAGCCGCGTTAAGTCCTCGAGGCCGGAGGCGAAATCCTCCTGTCCCGAATGCCAGTCGGCCAATGTCAGTAGGCTGTTAAGCACAGCCTGCCGCAATCGCTCCCGCTCGATGGTCGCCCACTGCTCAAACTGCGGCGCATCCGGCACATGGAAACCTTCCAGGAAGTCGCTGCCATACAGCGAGACCGCAGCTTCCATTTGAAGGATATCCGTCCCAGGATCCCCGGTGCGCCTGAGCAGGGCATCGAACTGCGCCACGTCCGACCAAAGCGTTTCCCGGTCCGTGGCAACGGTCTCGCGCGTGACTATGAGGTGGTCTCCGACCAGCGCGCGCAGGTTGGACAGAACATTCCGCAGGCTGGCGCTGGCCTGCCGCTCATCCGCGTCGCCCCAGAGCAGCGCTGTCAGGGTGGCGCGACGCTGGCTGCTGCCGGTAGCCGCGAGAAAACAGAGTAATGCCTGTGCCTTGGAAGACCGAAAGCCCGTGACCCGCTTACCGTTCAGGATCGCGCGCGGAGGCCCCAGGAGGTAGAGGTGCAGGCGAGATGCCGGTTCACTGTGCGACATTGACGTCCTCGAGTCGCGTTACGAGTCGCGTTACGATTTCGTTACATAGCCCTGCTATATCTTCTCTTCGGCAGGAATATAGCATAGATTGCCGCAATCGCCCACATCCGGGCGACAGCCCATACTCAGGATATGGGAAACAGGAAGCGATTCGTCAGCCTGGCCGAGACGCTGGATCAGTGCAACGGCTATATCGGCCCCAGGCACTGCTCGGAACAGCCCGATAACGCGTAATGCTGACTGATCGGGAGATAGATCGCAAGATGGCAAACTCCAGGAGCGGAACGGTGCACTTGACGCGATCGGCCGCGCTGGTCCTTGCCGCCGTCGCGTTCAACATCGCGCTGGGCCACCTGGTCCGGGATGTGCTGGACTGGCCTCTCTACCTGGACTCGGTGGGGACGGTCCTGGCGGGCGCCCTGCTTGGCCCGCTCGCAGGCGCAGCAGTGGGCGCGCTGACGAATGTCGCCTGGGGCCTGCTGCTGGGCAGCCAGACGGCGTTGGCCTTCGCGCTGACCGCGGCATTCATTGGCTGGGCAGCGGGGTATGCCGTGTCGCGCGGCGCGTTCGAGCGCCTCGGGACGGTGCTGTGGTCTGGATTGTTGGTGGGCGTCAGCGCAGCGCTCATCTCGGCGCCCATCAGCGCGTACGTATTCGGCAACATTACCGGTTTGTCCTCGCGTGGCTGGCCTGGCGGCCGCTGCGGGCGTTTTTCCTGCCGCCGTCCCGCCTGGGAACGCGGGCTTTCGAGTCGCTGCGGGGATACAGCGTCGCAGTGGCAGCGATCCTGCTTACCGCGCTGCTGTGCTTCGTTTTTCTGCCCGCATTCGGCCGCGGCATCTTTGCGCTCTTTTATCTCGCAGTGCTGATCAGCGCGTGGCGGGGGGTCTGAAGCCGGCGCTCCTCACGACGCTCGCGGGTACGCTTGCGAACATTGCCTTCCTCACTTCGCCGCCGACAGGCATGGCCATCGGCGCGGAGGACTGGCTGCGCTTCATGATCTTTCTCATCGTGTCCATTGTGATTGCGGTTGTCGCGGACCGGCTGGAGAGGAGCAACCAGCGCCTCCGGATCTCTCTCCAGGCAGAACGCGAGAGCCAGGCACGTATCCGGGCCATTACCGAAGGCGTGGCCGAGGCCCTCGTGCTGGTTTCGCCGTACCAGGAAATCCTGAACGTCAACCGGCGCTTCGTGGAGCTTTTCGGTGTGCCCGCAGAGCGGGGCATCGGTCAACGCCTGGCCGATGTGCGCACGCTCTACGACCAGGTCTTTGATGACGCCGAAGTGCTCTATGGGGCATCGGTTGCGGCCAGCGCCGATACCGAACATGATCTCTCCCGGCTGGTCGTGCAGAAGTGGCCGCAGGCGCGGGAACTCCTCCACTACTCCACCCCCATCCGTGATGATGGCGAGTTCCTGGGCCGGCTCTTCGTTTTCCGGGATGTTACGCACGAGCGCGAAGTGGATCGCATGAAGACCGAATTCGTGTCGCTGGTCTCGCACGAACTGCGCACCCCACTGACGGCGATCAAAGGCTTCACCCAGATGGTATTGGACTGGGACGCGGGCGAGATTGACGATGAGGTGGCAGAATTTCTGGGTGTGTCTCTCAGAAACACTGACCGCCTGGTGGCACTGGTGAATGACCTGCTGGACATATCGCGCATCGAATCCGGCCGGCTCCAGCTCAAGTCGGAGCCAGTGGACCTGGACGAAGTGGTGCGAGATGGTTGATGCCGAAGATGGATGGCCCGACTGCGACCGCTCAGATTAAGGCCGAGTGCGACCCAGCGCCCATCGTGCTCATGCTGACCGCCAAGGGGACTCAGGCAGACGTCATCCAGGGCCTGGTCGGGGCGCCGACGACTACATCGTCAAGCCGTTCGCCCCGCGCGAGCTGATCGCCCGCGTCAACGTCGCGTTGGTCAAGGCCGGCAAGCAACCGTTGATCGAGGATGGCTCGAAAGGGCGCGGGATATAGCATGGCAGAACAGCAGCATCGAGCAGTGGAAGAACAGGAGCTCCTCGAATACCTGGCAGCGGCGAGTGAGCTGGAGAGCGCCAGGGCTTTGGAAGCAGCCGAGTTCATCCGGGACGAGGATGCAGACGAAGCAGGCCAGATCGAGGAAACGGCCGGCGGTGAGACCCAGGAGGCGCCCGTCCAGCTCATCGCGGACAATGCCGCGCGGCGGAAATACTGGGAGGCGCAGGCACTCATCGAGCTCGAGCAGGTGGAGTTCGCCGCGGCCGTGGCCGAGGAGGATGCGGCGCGCCAGCGCCACGCCTACTACCGATTGGGCGCCTACCACGGGCGGACGCTCTCCATCTTGCGCTCTGCACTCGATGAGCACAAGGAGCCGCTGGTGCAGGCTGCCATACGCAACCTGGCTTCGCTGCACCGCGCCATGACGCAGATGCACGCACCGGCGCCGGGCGTCGTTCCGCTGACCCTGGTCCTTGCCCGGCGCGGGCGCGACAGGCTTGTCCGCGACCTTGTTGTTCGGGCCCTCGAGGAGAACATCGAACCTGCTGATCTCGAATCCATCGTGCAGCGGGCCAACGCCCTTGATGTCATGGGTGTAGCCAGAAACGCGGTGCAGCGGCATCTCAAGGATCTGGTGGCCTCCGACCATGTGTTGATGGTCCACGACGATCCGCCATGCTACGTACGCACGCACCGTATCTATATGGGCATGGATATCGATGCCTTTAGTCTGCACGCGCTGGTTGGATCGGAACGCTACGAAGGGCTTGAGAAGGCAGGCTTTGTGGGACTCACGGATGCAGTCCGCTCCGGCACGCCCGGCCAACTGGAGCGTTTCCAGGTTCGCACCGGAAGTCATCCAGCCGTGATCCTGATGACCTATACGGCGCTCGCCCAGTCCGGATCGGGCATCGGCAAGGGCGGCTTCGATGTGGATTCAATCGAGATGTTCCTGCAAGGCGCCAACGTCCAGCACGTCATCCTGGACGAGGTGCACAAGGTCGCCGAAGATCTGAATAGTGTTTCCTCCGATGTCATCCGGCTGATGCTCGAATGGTTGCACGACGGAAGCCTCCGGGGAGTCATCGGTTTCACCGGCACCGCTGAGACCTACCGTTCGCGCTTCGCCAAACTGGGCCTGCAACTGGTCTACAGCATCCCCATAGACGAGCTCATCGGTGCTGGCTTCGTGGCACCTTTTGCGGAACTGGGGGCGCCCTACGCCTACTCCGCCCGGGAGCGCCGCATCCGGGAGCTGCTCGACCGCTACAAGGCGCACATGATCGACTTCTTAGCCCTGGTAGGGGTAGCTCACCTGCGAAGTTGGTTTGCCGGTATTCCCATGGAGGAACGCATCGCCATTGGCCGCGAGTTCCTCAACATGTACCAGGGTCGCAAAGACTGGACATCCGCCCTGCCGAAACGGCTCAAGGAGTGGGAGTCGGGTGGTGGGTTGCAACTGACAGAGACGAAGCTTGTAATGATCGTGCAGGTTGCGAAGCAGTGGACCGATGTTGACCTGGTGCGGGAGGCGGGTGCGGATGAGGAGGCGTTTCGGCAGCTGGTGGTTGAGCTCAACGAAATCCGTGCGGATTTGGCGGAGCTCATCTACCTGCATTCAACGCTGGGGCGCCTCCGCCATCCTGGCTACACCGACAGCCTCGATGTCGAAGCCCTGCGTCGGGCACACGCTGCCGCGACCAACCAGGTCGCTCGGCGCGAAGTTGTCAAGGACCACCTGGCCGGCACGATCGTCGGCCTGTATGAAGGGTTGAGCGATTGGTACTGGCGGGTGGGCGAGGGTCGTGTAGAGACGATTAAAGCTGTCATCGAGGCGGAACGGGCGACGCGGCCGGTAGACGGCATCATCATCTTTGACAACGCCCGCCGCATCCAGTGGAAGCAGGGCATCGCCGGTCAGGGAGTCGCGGTGCCCGGCTATGAGGGGTTAGGTGGGTTATACGCCCAACTGCTGGGCGACGAGCGCTTCACGCCCTATGCCGTGCTATCGGGCGAGCAATATCTGCCTTACGACGAGGTGGACCCGCTGCCGCCGCGCATCGCCCGTTTTGTGGAAGAAGAGCTGATGCAGGGCGAGATCGCGAGGGCGATGCTCGACCTGGTGGCGCAAGGTCTGGAACTGTCCGCCGATACGCACGAGCGCTTGCGAGCGCGCTGGGCGGGGTTGATCGCCGGCTACATCCCCGCGCTGGGCAAGGTGCACGCCGCACGGCCCCGTGACTTCAGCCTGCGCGTGCTGCGGCCGATGCGGGCGCACATCCGCAGGCTGGCACTCGGCCCGGCAGGCGAGCGCCTGTTGTCACGGCTGGACCTGCGCAACAGCCACTTCGCCGACCTGGTGGGCACCTTCTTCGACTATGCCATCATCGCACGTTACTTCCGGGAGGCGAAGGTAGCCGAGTTGGAGCAGGTGAGCGGCGCTCGGCAGAAGTTCTTCGTCGTCCCCATGCCGGCTGGCAACCGCAAGTTGCTGATGTACGATCTTACCTCCCGGATCGTGGATGCCGACTCGCTACCCATCAACGTCGTGGTGGTATCGAGCTGGGCGCGTACCGGCTGGAACGTGATCTCACCAAACGTGCTGATTGACGCCACGGCCACCCGCGATGTGGCCGCGTGGCAGCAATTGCGCGGTCGCGCCATCCGCGCCCGTCGCACGTGGACCAACGATTGTTATTATCTGATGATGGCACTCAATGAGAGCCAGATGCGGCCGCTTACCGAGCGGGGGCCAGTCGAATCTGGGCCTGAGATGCCGGCAGATGTCCTGGACGTCATGGAGCAGGTCGGGCGCGACCGCGCGGATTTCGTCTTGGACGAGCGGATGTTCGCCATCCTGGCTGAGGTGACGTCGGAGGAGCAGCGCCGGCTGATACGGCTTCGCGGCCTGTCTGCACTCTCGCAAGGGGAGCGCGCCGCGACCGCCGTGGCGCTGATGCGCCGCTTCAATAAGGTGACCCATATCTATGAGCTGATCAAGGCATATGGCTCCACCAGCCAAGTGGAGTACGACCGGTCCGCGCGGTCCTGGCGACGCCGCGAGAGCATCGCGGCCAAACACGCATACGAGGTTGCGGTCAACCCCTTCAGTGGGGAGAAATCGACCGGCGCCGAACATGCACCGCTCGTCTTCGCTGAAGATCCCCGCACGGACGTGCCAGTGGAACTCCAGAAGCATCTGATCGACGCGCTTGATCGTGCCGATGACCGAATCGTGGCTGGTTGGCTGTAACTCGTTACGATTTCGTTACGTTGCTCAGATACTGTGCTAATCAATAACTTACTTGATCGCCATATCGCAGAGGATGACACAAGTCATCTGAAGACAAACCGCCGCAGCCCAATGGTCTGACTCTTTCCTGGCAAGGGAGCTCGAATTGTCACGCAAGCGCGCGGTGCTCGTGTCCGCACCCGGTCTGGTTCAGAGAGCAACAGCCTCAGTTCTGGCATCGTGCGAAGAACTGGAGGTGGTCGCGATACCTCCGGGTGCTCTGTCGGCAACGCGCGTGCTGTCGGCAGTGCAACCTGATTTCCTTTTGATCGATGCCACGGTGGCCGAGGAGGAGATAGAGGAGTTGTTGAGTTGGGTTGAAGTGAATTGCCCGGGAGTTCAGTGTGTGGTCATGACCGTGACATCGCATCAAGCAGCACAGGCTTTGGCTTGGGGGGCGGATCTTGCCATCCATCGCGCCGCCCTGGCCAGTCAACTGAAAGAGGTGTTGAATTGCATCCCAACCTCATGAAGTTCAAGTCGCACATAGTCGCGACGGCAGCTTCGCTCCTGTTGGCAGCTTGCGTGGCGCCACCGGTGGCCACCCAGGCACCGAGCCTTGCGATAGCCGCGACGCCAGTTGCCGAGGCGCCAACATCCGTGGCCGAGCCAGCTCCGGTCGGAGGCGATCGCATCTCTGTGCAAACGCTGAAGAACGCGACCTACAGCGGCATCTACGACGAACCGATCACCCTGACCGATGGCTTGTACAAGGGCCAGCCGTTCGTTGCGGGCGATTCCGCCCGACCCACCGTAGACTACGGCGCCGGTTCGGAACGCTACGGCGACCTGGATGGCGATGGGGTTGAGGATGCCATCGTGATCCTGATCGAGCGGGGCGGCGGTACGGGCGCCTTTAGCTACATTGCGGCGCAGCTCAATCGTGACGGCCAGCCGGTCGACGCCGGTGCAGTACGCATCGAAGACCGTATCGGAGTCAAATCAGCGGCCATCGTAGACGGACAGGTGACGCTGGAAGTCATCATGCAGGGGCCTGGCGATGCCGCCTGTTGCGGCAGCCATAGAACACTGAAGACCTATGCCCTGCAGGACGGCCGTTTGGCCGAGATCGCACGCGAGGGAGAGACGCTGGAGAAGGTTACCGCTGCAGATCTCGCCAGGACCACCTGGACCCTGGTCGAGCTCAACTACGACCAGCCGGTGGTGGCGGACACCGAGATCACCGTGGTGTTCTAGAATGACCCGTTCGGCGTCAGCGGCTCAGGCGGCTGCAACAACTACAACGCCAGCGCTGCGCTGGGGGACGTTAACCCGTTCGTCGTGACCTTTGGCCCGGTGGCATCCACCAAAATGATGTGCCCGGACGCCATCTCCAACCAGGAAGCAGCTTATTTCGCAGCCCTGGGGACCGTCGGCAGCTGGGGGTACGTGTACGGCCAACTGGCCTTCTTCTATGTGGATGAGCATGGTCTGGGCGGCCGGCTGCTGTTCGCAGCGCCGGAGACGGCCGAACTGGCGCCGCTGCCCACCGAGGACTTGACGCTGCTGCGGGCACACCCCTGGCACTGGGTGTCGTTCGCGGGCGCCGTCGAGCAATTCGAGGTGGCCACGCCGGAGAACTACCAACTCACCTTCAACATGGATGGCACGATAGCCATCGTGGCCGACTGCAACCGGGCCAACGGCAGCTATACGCCGGACGACAGTGGCAGTTTGAGCCTGCAGATAGGTCCCGCGACGCTGGCCCTGTGCCCGGGTGAGTCGCGCGGCGAGCAGTTCGTCACCTACCTGGGCAGTGCCGCGCGCTACTTCTTCCAGGATGGCCAGTTGTTCATCGACCTGTTCGCCGATGGCGGCACGCTGACCTTTGCGCCGCGCGCTGAGTGACGGTCATTTCGGAAGGCTGCACACACCTGGACTGCCCGACCCGCCTCTCCGTTGCCAGCCGGATCGGGCCCATCAAGAGGTCCTGAGGACTTACGCATTTCATCTAGTACCTTGTCAAGGCTCAATTGACGGGTAAAGTCGCTTGAGCTTAATGCGAGCATCAGCCGTCGTGAAACGCCAGTTGACGGTTGCGGCGGCAGCATTACGGTCGGCTTCCAGGCCGCCACCTCTTGTTGGAGGCGGAGCAGGTTGGGAATGCGCTGATCCAGGCACGACCACTCAAGACGCTGAGTTCGATCTCAGCCATGTTGAGCCAGCTGCCATGCTTGGGCGTGTAATGGAACTCCAGCCGATCCAAGATGCGCTTGGCTTCGGCAGGCTCGAAGACCTCGTACAATGCGGCCGGATCATGGGTGTTGAGGTTATCCTCAACCAGCCGAATCCGGACGGCGTCTGGGAAGTGGACATCGACGAGGTCGCGCATGCAGTAGGCCCAGTCCTGCTTGGTGCGGTGTTCAGTCGGCTTAACGTGGCGCCAGTTGTGCAAGGGGCGAAGAACATGAACAGGTTCGCCACCCCGTTGCGCATGTTCGTAGTCGTAGCGCTCGGGTTGACGCTCGGCTGGTAACGGACGGCGCGTTTCGCCGATCAGTTGCTTGCTGGTCTCGTCAAAGCACACCAGCGGTAACGCGCCTCGAAAGGCCGCGTATACAGATCCAGCACATCTTCCATGTGGTGCACGAATTCGGCATTGGCTTGGGGTGGAATGCACCACTCCTTCTTTACCCAAGGTTTAAGTTCGTTTTTTGAGCACCTGGCGCACGGTTTCGTGCGAGATGTTATCGATGTACTCACGCAACCAGCTGGTCGGCCAGCAGGCGCAGCGTCCAGCGTTGGTGGCCCATCGGCGGCGCACTGCAAGCCAAGGCTACCAGATGGGCTTCGCACTCGCCATCGACCAGGTGGCTGTAGTCGCGACGGGGTTTGTGCCGCTCCAGGGCGGCCTCCAAGCCCTCCTCGACAAAGCGTTGGCGTACGCGTGCAACCGTAGAGAGACCGATATCAAGCGCCTGACGGATGGCTTCGTCGCTCCAGGCCGGGCCACTGTCGCTCTCATCGGCTTTGAGCAAGATACGCGCATGCGTCAGGGTCCGGGCCGGGGCCTTGCCCGCCGACAGCAGGTCCCGGAGCATGCTGCGCTCGTCGTCGGTGAGGGTGACATGGTACTTCTTGTGCGTCGTTGGCTGATCCACGGTTCGTGTCCTTGTCAGTGGTTCTCGCTGGCACTCTGACAAGTATACTCACCTTGGATCACCAATTCAAATCATGCTTGACGGACTACTAGGGGGAAACATGAACATCGTCAGCGCTTTTATCGGAATCCTGCTCGGAGCCCTGTTCTCGGGCCTCGTGATCTGGATCGTCGGCAAGCTCGGCCTCGGCCTGGAGGTCAGCGGCTTCGGCGCGGCTTTTGTCGCCGCCATCATCATCGCCGTGGTTTCCGGCATCATCGCCTGGCTGCTCGGGGTTCTCGGCATCTCCATCGGCACCGGGATTCTGGCCGCCATCATCAACTTAGTCATCGCGGCGGTCGTCCTCATGATCAGCGGCAGCCTCGTGCCCGGCCTGCGGGTGAAGCGCTTCGGCGGCGCGCTGGTGGCTGCCATCGCCATCGGCCTGGTGGGCTGGGTCGTGGCCTTGATAGTGCGTGGGATTGTGCCAGCGTAGCCGTTCTGCAGATACAAGTCTACAGCTTCGAGAAGGAGATAGCACCATGCTAACAATAACAGCCATTCGCCCATCTGTGCGACGCACTGCAGCTCCGCTGACCATCTTGCTTGCGCTGCTGCTGTCCATCCTGCCGCTGCCAGCCCTGGCCCAGGAGAACAGCACCGCCATCGCCGTCGGCCCGCACATCGTCACCTTGCCGCCCGGCGCAACGACCGAGATCGAGGTGCACGGGTTCTGTCTGAACTACGGGCTGCCGTTCCCCGGCGCCGAGCTGAAACCGATTGAACTGGCCGCAGACCCGCTCCGCAACGCCGCCATCTACGGCCTGGCAAACGGGTATATCGATTCGAACCCCTTTGATGTGGAAAAGGCCATCTGGTTCCTGTCCGATGGCACTCGCCTGAACGGCCAGGATTACACCCTGGCCGATGAGATCATTGCCTACGCCAACAGCGGCGTGCAGCCGGCCGATGTCGTGGCAGGCGTGCCGCATATGGCGGACAAGCTGGCCGATGGCAGCCTGGAGGCCGTCGTCACCGGTTTCGTGAACGTCGCCCCCGAGAAGGGCTCATTCTACGGCACTGGTACGTTGGCGATCACCAACGTCAGCCAGGCCGCGCAGCGGTTCGTCGTTTCCTACGGCACCGTCAGCCGCGACGAGGCCGAGGGCGATCAGCAAAACATGCTCGTGTTTCCCTCGGAGCCGGCGCCAGTGCAGCAGCCGCCTGCCACCGGCGCGCTGCTGCCGCCTGCCGGCATCGTCGTCGTGGCATTGGCGGGGTTGAGCGCGGGAATCGTGACGGTCGGCCGCGTACGACAACGCGCAGCCAAAACAGCGTGAAAGTGCGACCGCTGTTGCTCGGGCTGCTGCTGGCCGCGCTGCTCCTGGTCTCGCACCCCAACCCTGCCGCCCGCGCCGCGCATGAGGGGCCGGGAGATGTGCTGATCTCCGGTCCCACGGAGTTGGCAATCCCGGTCATCGGCCTCGCCTCCGCGGTCGTGCCCGTGGGGTACGAGTGGCACAGCGGGAAGCTGGACTGGGAAACGGCGGAGAACGCAGTCGGCTGGTATCAGACATCAGCCATGCCAGGCCACCCCGGCAATGCGGTCATGTCAGGACATAACGCGTCCCTTGGCAGCGGCGTGTTCCGAAACCTGCACAAGGTCAAGGTCGGTGACACGCTCACGGTGTCCATTGGCAGAAGGAAGCTGACATATACCGTGACCGAGCGCGTGATCCTCCCGGACCTGTGGGCGACGAAGGCCCAGCGTGCCGCAAACGCGGCCTGGCTGGGCCAGTTCGGTGACGAGCGCCTGACCCTCATCACGTGCTATCCGTGGTACACGAACACGCATCGACTGGTGTTGGTGGCGCATCCTGCCGCTGCGCCGGCAAGGTGATGGAGCGTTGGTCAGGAAGCCTCCAGCCGGATCCCAACGATGACATATGGGATGCCGCGCGCGAGCTGGCAAACAGCTCGCGCGCCATCGTGCCGCAGCAGGAGCGTGTGGTGTGGACTAAAGCCACTAACTGCCCCGGGCAGCTCGCAACGTCCTTTGTGCTCGATCCTGAGGCGGAGCTTGACCTGAGTTGCCTCAATGCACGCCGTCCGCTGTGGACGCTGCCGAATAACACAACGAACAGGGAGTATACGGATGAAGGGTAATATCTTGTTGGTTCTGACCGTCATTGCTTTGTTGGCCGCGGCCTTTGCCGCTCCGGCCCAGGCGATGGAGCTCTCGCGGGCTGCCGTGGCGCCGACCGAAGGTTCAACGGCTGCGCCCGCCGCAGCGCCTGCCCAGGATTCGCTGACCGCCAATCCCTGGCAGTGGGTCTCCTTCACCAGCCCGGTGGACCAGTTCGACGTGGATCCGGCGCTGAGTTACCTGATTGCGTTCAACAAGGATGGCAGGATCAACATCGTTGCCGACTGCAACAGGGCGTTTGCAGACTACACTGCGGATGACAGCAGCCTGATCATCAAGCCAGGCCCGATGACGCTGGCTGCCTGCCCGTCCGATTCGCGCAGCGAGCAGTTCGTGACGCTGCTGGGCGGTGCGGCCAAGTACTTCTTCAAAGATGGCATGCTCTACATCGACCTGATGGCCGATGGCGGCACCCTGGCCTTTGCCGCCGCCGATGCCGAGGTCATGGCCGACGACGGTGAAGGGGCTATGGCCGGCGCGCCGCTGTCTCCGGCCGACATTGCCAACGACGAGGGCGGTCCGGCGGTGGTGACCGGCGAGTGGAAGTACACCGCCGCGGCCGTGGCGACCCACTATCTGGAGCCGGTGGCCATGCTGAAGGATGTCTCCCGAGATATCCAGCGCAACTACACCGAGTGGGTGCCCCGCAGCGGCCAAATCATGGGTTTCCTGACTCGCCCCCTGGCCCCGGCGCCCACCGCCTATCAGGTAAATCTGCCGGTGCAGCCCTCTGGCGCCAGCGTCGACCTGGACAACGACGGCGAAGAGGACACTGGCGTCCAGGTCTTCGCCGCCGCCCTGGGCACCAATCTCGTGGGCGACTCCTACCTGGAGCAGATCGAGCAAGCAGGGTTTACTTCCTACCTGAGCGATCCCCAGACCGGCGACATCCGCCAGGGCGCCTTCCTGGTCTATGCGCCCGACGATGCCCAGGGCTTCCCCAGCGCGGCCGGCGAGGACGGCATCTACTTCACCGCCGACGACCCGGCCGTGGGCTTGCCGGCCGGCTGGACCCTGGCCACCCTGGGCGAGGACGGCCAGGTTACGTTCGATCGCAGCCGGGAAGCGACCCTGAACATCCTGGAGGCTGCGGCCTATGCGTCGCCCAACTTCTCTGACCAGGGCATCCTGGAGAGCTTCACTTCCCTGATCGACCTGCTGGCGGTGCGCTACTCCTATACCGAGCTGCGCGGCCTGGACTGGGAAGAGATCCGGGAAGAGTACCTGCCTCGGGTGGAGGCAGCCGATAAGGCGGGCGACTTTGCCGCCTACTATGCCGCCATGCACGACCTGGCGCTCTCCATCAGGGATGCTCACGTCTACTTGAGCGGCGGTACGCTCGAGTACAAGGTGGCAGCAGCGGAACCGATCCAGCAGGCTTTTGGCGGCGGGCTGGGCGCGGAGGTCAAAGAACTCAGGGACGGCACGGTGGCGGTGACCCACCTCGACCCAGAAGGGCCGGGCGCGCAGGCCGGCTGGCAGGTCGGCACGGAGATCGTGAGCGTGGACGGCGTGGCCATCGGCGACCGCATCGCCACGTTGCCGTTCGCGGAAACCGCGGGCAACCCTGAGGTCATCCGCCTGCAACAGACGAAAAAAGCCCTGGCCTTCCCCGCCGGCGCCGAGACCACCATCGAATACCGCCAGCCGGAGGCCAGCGATGTGTTGAGCGCCACGTTGACGGCTGTGGAGGACGCCTTTGTCGAGGCGCCCAAGCCGGCCGTGGACGATGCCGACATCAGCTTCAAGCAACTGGATGGCGGCTCTTGGTACGTGCAGTGGAAGTCGTTCCATGACCCACTCTACAAGATTGCGATCTGGGAGAAGCTCATGGAAAAGGCCCAGGGCGCGACCGGCCTCATCATCGACATGCGCCACAACGGCGGCGGCGCCACCGATCTGATGTACACCCTGGCCTCCTACTTCTTCACCGCCGACGATCCGGCGCAAGGCCACTGGATCGACAACTACACCTACGACGAAAAGGTGGGCGACCTGGTGAAGGAATTCGCCACCGATCGCACCCTGAGCTCGCCGCGGCCGGAGCTGACCTTCAACGGCGCGGTGGCGGTGCTGGTGGGCGAAGGCTCGGCCAGCGCTGCGGAGTATCTGCCCCAGTTCCTGCAGCGCCAGGGACGGGCCATCGTCGTTGGCGAGCATGGCACCGAAGGGGCCGGCGGCTACCTGGAGCAGGCCGCCATGCCTGGGGACTTCGTGTTCCACTTCACCAAGGGCCGCACCTTCTTCGCCGGCACCGACGAGCTGAACCTGGAGGCCAAGGGCGTGACCCTGGATTCGCGCGTGCCCATCACCCTGGAGAACGAACAGGCCAAGCAGGAGGGCCGGGATGTGGTGCTGGAGGCTGCCATAGTGGCCCTGGGCGAGGAAGCCGCCCGCCTGTTTGCCGAGCGCCTGCCTGGCACAACCCTGCAACTCATAACCCTGCAGGTCCGAGGGGAAGATGGCGAGTTGGCCCAGGTCAATCCCACAAACCCAGTGAGCTACACCCTCACCTTCGCGGCGGATGGCGCCCTGACCATCAAGGCCGACTGCAACCAGGTCAACGCCGAGTACGTCCTGGGCAGCGCGGGCGCGATCACCATCACCCCCGGCGCGGCCACCCTGGCCCTGTGCGCGGATGACGGTCTGGGTGAGAAGTTCGTGGCGGCGCTGGGACAGGTCACCGTGCTCCAGACCGACGGCCAATCCTACGTGTTTGCCTACCCGTCGGAAGATGCTCCGGTGAACATCCTGATGACGCCGGTGGCAGACACGGACGGACAATAAGAGCGTTTTAGGCCGCGCAGGGAGGCGGCCGCCTCCCTGCGCTTGTCGATTGGTAGTCGGAGTCGAAACCGGAGATCAAGACAACACGACATGAAACAGGAAACTTTCGGATGAAGAGATATCTTGGACTGATCATGATGACCGCCTCGCTGTTGCTGGCGGCGTGCGTTCCGCCTGCGCCAACCGCAGTACCGACAGAAGCGCCGACGGCGCCGGCCGCGGCCAGCGCGCCTGCGGCTTCGTCCGCAGTCGAGCCCGCTGCTGCGACGCTCACCGCCAACCCGTGGCAGTGGACATCGTTCACCGGCGCGGCCGAGCAGTTCAAGGTCGAACAGCCCGCCAACTATCTGCTGACGTTCCAGGCCGACGGGACGGCGGCGATCGTGGCCGACTGCAACAATGCGTTCGCGGACTACACTGCTGATGCCGGCGCCCTCACCATCAAGCCGGGTCCGATGACGCTGGCCGCCTGCCCGTCCGGCTCGCGGGGCGAGCAGTTCGTTACCCTGCTCGGCAGCGCGGCCAGGTACTTCTTCGCAGACGGCGCCCTGTTCATTGACCTGTTGGCCGACGCCGGCGTCATGCGGCTTGATCCTGCGGCCGAGACTGCCGCCGGCGAAGAACCGCCTTCCCCAACCGTCGACCCGGCCGAAGTCGCCCGCGCGCGCGCCCTGGCGAGCGGCTTGCAGGCTCAGCCGTGGAAATGGAGCTACTTTGCCACCGCTACCAAGCAGGGCGAGATCGAGACGCCCGCCAGCTACCTGGTGACTTTTCACGACGACGGCGCGGTTGAAATCAAGGCGGACTGCAACCGCGCTGGGGGCAAGTACACCCTCGACGGCGGCAATATCAGTATCGAAATCGGCCCGACAACCCTGGCGGCGTGCCCGGGCGATTCACGCGGCGAGCAGTTCATCGCGATGCTGGGAGATGTGGCGCAGTTTGAGATCACCGAGGGCAGCCTGTTCTTCCTTCTGAAAACGGAAGGCAGCACGCTGCTCTTCGATGCTGCGCCCCCCACGGTCGTTGACCTGTGCGGTGAGCAGGCGCTGGCGCTCAACACGCTCGAGGACACGCTGGACCCGAAGCTCAGCGCCAGCCTGGACGAGGTGCTGGTGGGTCTCGTGAAGGAGGACCGGCGACCGGGTCCGGGCGCAGTAATGCTGGTCACCACGCCCCAGGGACGCTATCTTAAATCCATTGGGGTCGCCGATGTGACCACCTGCCAGCCGCTCCCGGCCGATTCCCCCTATCAGATCGGCAGCAACACGAAGCTGATGACCTCCGCCATCCTCTTCCAACTTCAGGAGGAAGGGGTACTTTCCATCTCCGATCCGCTGAGCAAATGGCTGCCGGACCTGGCGGCGAAGCTGACGAACGGCGACAAGATGACCATCGAGATGATGCTCACGCATACCACCGGCATGAAGGACTACTTCGACGTGCCGACGAGTGGCGGGTCCATCGCGGACGGCGCCACGGACAAAGCCATGCTCACCCGTGCCTTCACACCGGAAGAGCTGGTCAAGCTGGTCGCCGATTCCGGCCTCAGCGACTTCGAGCCGGGCGCGGAAGGGCAATGGAACTACAGCAACACCGGCTACATGCTGCTCGGCCTCATCATCGAGAAGGCCAGCGGCAAGACATACGAAGAGAACCTGAAGGAGCGGATCTTCGAACCGCTCGGCCTGGAGCAGACCTACCTACAGGCGGGCCAGCCGGAGGCGGGCGCGCTGCCCCAGGCGTACTACAAATCGCCTTTCGACTTCACCACGAGCGAATGGAACGCCAGCCAGGGCTGGTCGGCCGGCGCGGTCGTGTCGACGCCCGACGAATTCGCCACGTTCATGAAGGCCCTGTTTATCGGGAAGCTGTTCAAGCAGCCGGAGACGCTGAAGCTGATGGAAACACCCGCGCCGACCAGCGCCAATCGTCTTGGCCCAGGCGTGACCTACGCGCACGGCATGACCAACAACAATGGCGTGCTGGGTCACGGCGGCCAGACGCTGGGCTTCCAGAGCGACGGCGGCTACATCCCGGACAAAGATGTGACGATCGTGATATGGAGCAACGCGGCCGAGAGCAATGCCAGTCGCGCGCTCGTGCCCGCTATCGCCAACATCGTAACCGGAGCCGGATAATGAAAGAGAACACCGACACGCTTCGTCCCAGCGACCTGGCGCTGTCCAGCTACGGCTCGCCCCTGCGCAAGCCGGTGATCGGCTGGCTGCTGGGTGTCGCGCTGGCCGCGCTGATCATCTACAGCCTGCGGAGCCTGATGCCGTTCTTCAGCGCAGCCAATCCGCAGCATCTGCGCGTCTTCGCCACCGCGCTGGCCGTCACCGGCGCCATCACCGCGATTCCGGTGCTGGTCCTGCGCTGGCTGGACCGGCGGGAGCCAGAGCCGTGGCTGTTCTACGCCCTGGCCTTCGCCTGGGGCGGGCTGATCGCCACCGCGATCTCTGCGGATATCAACACTGGGCTCAAAGAGGCACTGCCGGGACTGTTTGGCGCGATCCTCAGCGCGCCGTTCGTGGAAGAGGCGGCCAAGGGGCTCGGTCTGCTGGTCTTCGTGCTGCTGCTGCGCGACGAGTTCGACGGCCCGCGCGACGGCCTCATCTACGGCGCGCTGATCGGCCTGGGGTTCATCTGGTTGGAGTCGTCGGTCTATATCGTGCGGAGCTTCGATGAGAACGGGACGGTCGCATGGGCATTTCAGATCGGGTCGCGCTACGTCCTTGCCGGCCTCAACGGCCACGCCATCTACACCGGCCTCACGGGCACGTTCATCGGCTTCGCGCTCATCCAAAGAAACTGGCTGCGCAAGCTCATCCTGCCGATTGCCGGCTACGTGCTGGCCGCGCTGTCGCACATGGCATGGAACGGGTTGGGCACCGTGATCACAGCCCTGACGGCCAATACGATCGGCAGGCTGACCATGCCGCCCGCGGTTATGAACTCTATTGGAAGCGATCTTGCGAATATGCCTTTCTGGCTCAGCTGGCTGGCGAACGTGCTCGCGCTCCTCGTCGCCAACGGCCTTGCCTACCTGATCATCCTGCTCGGCCTGCGGCGCAGCGGTCGCTGGGAACGCGGTGTCATGGTCGAGCACCTGCGTGACGAAGTAGGGACGCCCTCCGTTACGGCCGACGAATACGAGCAGATCGAGGGCAAATGCGAGCCGCCGGCCGGGGACAAGACCGCGCGTGAGATCTTCACGGCGCAGTGCAACCTGGCCAAGCGCAAGTTCCGCCTGCTGCTGCGCGGCCGGCCGATGGACGCCGACCCGGTGGTGCAGGCCTGGCGCCAGGAGTTGAGGCAGCTGCGCGCATGAAATCTTCAATCCTGCTCAACCTGTTAGTGATCCTGTGCGTCGCGGCAGCCTGCAACGGGCTGCCCAGGCCGGCTATCACTAACCAAGAAAGGAATAACGAAATGGCAACCATAAAGCCACCGAAACCTGGCGCACCCAAGCCAGACTACGTGACGAACCTCGAGGCCGCCTACGGCGCGCCGAGCCAGGCCGGGTTCGGCAGCGCCGTGTTCTACATGCAGATGAGTGCCGGAGATGAGCTGAGCAAGGCGGCGCTCGCAGCGTACAGATATTTCGTCGGCGAGCTGTGGGAACGCTGGGGCGAGGATGCCTGGATGGGGCCTTGGAAGGAAGTCTACGCGCGCAAGGCGGGCGCCAAGCCCGACATCGTGGCCGAGCTGCGCGGCATCACGGATGTGGACGCCCGTAACTCGGCCCCGATGATCCTGGATGTGGTGCAGGACGCCCGGGCGGGGCGCGCCGCGCTGGCCGCCGCCTTCGACGATCCTGCGGTCACCGAGCTGCGCGTCTTCAACCTGGGGGACGGCGGGGCGATGTCGGGTATTCTCGTTGCGGGCCGCCGCGCGGCGACCGGCGAGGCGACGTTCCTGGTGTTCTTGTTGGATTAGGGGCGACCCTGTGTGGTCGCCCAGGGCGGGCCGCAGGCGCACGCCCACGCATCGTTAGCAGAGGGATCGCAGCTTTCAGGAGGAAAACATGTCCACTCTCCCGTTCCGACCCATGTCCTCACGAGCCGTGTGGCTCGTCCTTGCCGCGCTGGCGCTGGCCGTCATCCTGGCGCTGGCCAGCCCGGCGCAGCCGGCCGCCGCTTCCTGCGGCGGTGTGACCTCCGTTGGGACGGAGGCCGAACTCAACGCCGCGATTGCAGCCTACAATGCTGTGAACCCGGGTCCGTGCGTCTTCACCATCCAGTTGACCGCCGACATCAACCTGACGGCCAGCACGACCACCATCAACAACAACACTTCCGGGGTGAGCCTGGTGATCGAGGGCAATGGCAGAACCGTGAACGGGCAGGGCACGGCCGGCGTCCGACCCTTCACAAAGAACTTCGGCCAGGTGACGATCAACCAGATCACGATCACCGGCGGCAATAGGAATAGTGGCGGAGACGCCGGCGGCGGCATAACTGCTACCCAACTGGGGAGCCTGACCGTCACCAACAGCACCATCACTGGCAATGCGGCTGTGTTCGGTGGTGGCATAGCGAACTGCAATGGACCCTCCTGCATCCTGACCGTGCAAAACAGCACCATCAGCGGCAATAGTGCCGGGACAGCAGGCGGCGCCATCTATGCGGTGGGCACGGTGACCATCGACAGCAGTACGCTGGTCAACAACACGAACGGGACTTTGGGCGGCGCCCTCGTAATGGTATCAAACACATCTACAATTACGGTGCGCAATAGCATCCTCGCCAATAGCGCCGGTGGCGCAGCAGACTGTAACATCAACTCTGGCGCTGGCGGCCCGCCCACTTTCACTGACGGCGGCCATAACCTGGTCGAAACGCCGGGCAACTGCGCCGCCAGCCTCACCGGCCCGGGCACCATTCTCAATCAGGACCCGGCCCTTGGCGCGCTGGCGGACAACGGCGGCCCGACGCAGACGCACTTGCCGCAATTTGGTTCGCCCGTCATCAACGCCGGCGACACGACGTTGACGGTCGATCAGCGGGGCATCGCCCGGCCACAGGGCGCGGCCGATGATATCGGCGCGGTGGAAGTGGACACCTTCAACCTGACCATCGTCAAACAGACGGAAGGCGGCGACGCCACGTTCGACTTCGGCGCGGATGTCGCTGTGTCGCCGATACCGAACTTCAGCCTGACGACATCGGGCGGCACGGAGCAGCAGACGTTCAGCAACCTGGCGGCTGGGGAGTACAAGATCTACGAGGGGCCGTGGCCGCAGGGTTGGACGTTGAAGGACATCACCTGTGTGGGCGTCACCGGCGACGCCTGGTCGGGCGCCTTCCCCTACGCCGCGTTCACTGCTGCGCCGGGCGACAACATCACCTGCACCTTCACCAATCAAAAGCTGGGTACGATTAACATCATCAAGCAGGTGACACCGATCAACGCCAACGTTTTCAGTTTCACCGACACCATCGCTGCCCCCAACAGCTTTTCGCTGAGTCACGGCGAACAGAAGGCCTTCCTGAACGTGACGCCGGGCACTTACACCGTGACGGAGGACCAGCCGGGCAATGCCTTCCAGCTGCGCAACATCAGCTGTGTGGACGATGTCACCACCGGCACTGCGTCGGTCGGCGACGTGAACACGCGCACGGCGACCATCAACCTGGATCCGGGCGAAACCGTCACCTGCACCTTCATCAACAGCAATCAGCCCCTGGCCGTCACGCTGGCCAACTTCACCGCCGAAACTGCAACCGATGGCGCGCTGGTGGCGTGGGAGACCGTATCGGAGCTGGAGAACGCGGGGTTCAACCTGTACCGCACGGCGACGCCCCAGACGCCAACCGCAGCCGACCTGCTGGCTACCATACCGTCGAAGGCGCCGGGCAGTTCGCAGGGCTTCTTCTACACCTACGAGGATACTACGATCACAGCCGGCGCCACTTACTGGTACTGGCTGGAGGACGTAGACTTCAGCGGTGCGACCACGCTGCACGAGCCTGTCAGCGTGTTCTACGCGGCCCCGAACGCTGTAAGGTTGAGGGGATTCGAGGCGGTGCCTGCCCAGATGGTGTGGCCCTGGCTGCTCACGTTGCTTGCCGCAGCACTGGCTGTCGCGGGCGTCATCTGGCGGCGCATCCGCGCATGACGTGCGCCGGGCAGGGGCTGCTACACTTGCAGCCCCTGCCCGGCAAACAGCAACCCAAGAAGATATCTCTGCAGGAGTACATGATGGAGAGCACCACTTCTCAACACGATACCCACCCGGGTTCACCTCTGCCATCCCCTCGCAAGCGGTGGGAGGAGCCGGCCATTATTCTCGAACGCGTCCTTCAGGTTTCTGCACAGGACGGGCCACCTGTCAGACCCAACGGGTTCCTGGGGCCTTTGTCCACATCTGGGAACTTGGGGCAGTGCGGCCTACCATACTGATTCCACGGAAAGGGAAACAAACGTAAGCATGAACACTCGATTCAGCAAGATACCGGTGCTCCTGGTTGCGGGGCTGCTGCTCGCCGCATGCACCGCAGCGCCCACCGTCACGCCCGCACCGACGGCGCCCGTGATTCAGCCCACAGCGCAGCCCGTTGCGCCGACCAGCCAGCCGGCGACCGAGCAGCCTGTAGCGCCCACGCCGACGGGCCTGGCGCCGGAGAGCGCGCCGGATGACGGCCTTGCCAAGGCCAGGGCCGAGGGCCTGCTGCTGGTCGGCAGCTCCCTGGACAACCCACCCTACTCGACCTACAATGACCAGTACCGGCCTGCGGGCTTTGATGTGGCGCTCATCACGGAGGTCGCCCGGCGGCTGGGTACGCGTACTGACATCAACGACTTCACGTTCGAGGGCCTGCTGGATGCCCTCCAACTGAAGCAGGTGGACGTAGCCATCGCCGCAATCGACATCACGCCTGAGCGCGCAGCGCGGGTGGACTTCAGCACTCCCTACTTCGTGGGCGAGGATGGCATACTGGCAGCACCGGACTCGTCTATCCCGATCGTTCGGTCGCTGACGGACCTTCAGTCCCGGCGGGTTGGCGTGCAGCGGGGCTCGGCCTACGAAAGCTGGCTCCTGAGCACCCTGGTCCAGACCGGGCAGATGCCGGCCGGCAACCTGCTGTCCTATGTCAGCCCGGATCAAGCAGTGGATGACCTGGATTCCGGGCATGTTGATTTGGTCGTCATGGATCGGCGACCGGCGGAAACCTTCGTGCGACAAGGCAAGGGCAAGCTGGTGGGCTACGGGCTCGACCCGCAGATGTTCGCCATTGCGGTGCGCAAGGGTTCGACGCTGCTGCCGGAAATCAATCGCATCCTGGCGGAGATGGTGAGCGATGGCACGACCGGCCATCTCATCGAAACTTACTTGCAGTTGCCGGCAGAGGTCGTGATCCCCGCGCCCGAGGCCCCCACGCCTACGCCGATCCCCACGCCTCTGGCGCCGCCTACGCCCGTGCCCTGCATCGACGGCATGGCCTGGGTCGCCGACCTGAACCTGGACGACAAGAACATGACTGCGCCGCCGGTCCTCCAGCCCGGCCAGACGTTCACGAAGAGCTGGCGCGTACGCAACGCTGGCACTTGCAACTGGTCGGCCGACTTCTCGCTCACCTATCGCTCGGGCAACACGCCTGCGGCCAAGATGGGCGGCAGCAACTTCAGGATCGGCAAGACGGTGGCCCCAGGCCAGACCATCGACCTGAGTGTCAACCTGGTTGCACCGCAAGCCCCAGGGACTTATCAGGGCTTCTGGCAGATGGCCAACGCCGGCGGACGGCCGTTCGGCGAGCGCATCTGGGTCGGCATTCGACTGCCCGCGCCGCCTACGCCGCCGCCGCCCCCGACGCAGACGCCAGCACCTGGCATCTCCTTCGGTGCTGATCGCACGAACATCAACGCCGGCGAGTGCGTGAACTTCAACTGGAATGTGACCGGCGTCCGGGCCGTGTACTTCTACCCCCAGGGCCAGCCGTTCCAGGGCTCTGGCGTGGCCGGGCAGAGCAGCAAGCAGGTATGCCCCGCCAACACGACCGTATATGAGCTCCGCATCGAGCGAGCGGATGCTTCAGTGGACCTCCGCCAGATCCAGATTAACGTCAACGCGGTGGCGGGCGCCCCCGTCATTGCTCAGTTCTCCTCATCGCCTGAGTTCGATGTCGACCCGGGGCAGTGCGTGTCCTTCCAATGGCGCGTAGACGGTGCGGTCAACCGCGTGGCATTGGTGCGCGACGGCTTCCCACTCTGGGACTATGCGCCGGTCGCAGGGTCGTTCAACGATTGCCCGCCCGGCGCGGGTCAGAAGAATTATGAACTGCAGGCCTGGGGGCCAGGCGGCTTCATCAAGAGCCAGCGGTCGTTGCTGGTCCGGCCCGGCTTCACGCCGCCGACCGCCGTGCCGGCGCCCCAGCCACCGCGTATCAATAGTTTCACGGCCAATCCGCCGCAGCTCAGCGCAGGCGCCAACTGCATAGTGCTGGAGTGGCAGATCTCAGGGCAAGGACTTGCCGCAGTCTGGCTCAGCCGCAACGGCATACTGATCGCCGGCCCAGACGTGCAATCCCCTTACCAGGACTGCGTGGCTGTCAGCGAGGAAGGCACCACGCAAGTCTATGAGCTGCGGGTGGATTCCGAGTCTGCCGGTTCCGCCCGTCAGGAGTTGACCGTGCCTTTCGGCCGCGGATAACTCGTGTCGAGTCAGCCAGCTCCCCGGGCAAGGCTTCCGAGGAGCTGGCCCTCTTGGCCGGCTGACGCTGGCCGCAATTGTCTGAGGGGGCATACTATGCCGGTTGTGACCGGGATCCTGGCGCTCGTTGCGATCATCGGGCTCTTGGTAGTGCAGTACGGCGGCGCAATCGGCGCTCTCTTCTTCGGGCGCAAGCTGCCGTGGATCTGGTTTGCGCTCGCAGTGCTCGAGACGGTCGGCAAGGTGCTGGCCGTGGCACTCTATCGTGACACCGACGCGATCCGGGCGAGCGTGAGCCTGGCCGGCGCTCTCCTAGCCGCTGTTCTGGCGCTCCTGCTGCAGCGGCGCTACGGCACCGTCGTCCTGGCTGTCGGTGGCTTTCTGGCAACAGGCCTCACGATCATCCAGACACTGGGGCCGCTGCTCAATCCGGCGCCGGAGTGGCTGGTGCTGGCTTTGCTTGGAGCAGGCGGCATTGCAGGCGCGGTTTGGGTGTTGAACAATCGAGCCACCGGAACGATTGTCCTCTCGGCCCTGGTCGGAGCCGGGATCCTGACCGACAATCTGATCGAACCACTGGGAATTGATGAGGCCCATCGCTTCCAGGTCTACGCCATCCTTGCGCTGGCGGGGATCGGTTTTCAACTCTGGCGGGAACGTCGCCATCGTGAGGGCGCCTCATCCCAGGCGCAAGGAGCAACGGCATGATGGTCCAGCCGAGCCTTTACAACCGCCAGTCTCGATCACTGACTCGCTGGTTCGCTGCGCTGCTTCTGCTGATGTTGGCTCTCAGCGCCGCAGGCTGCGCCAACGAAGTGCCTGGGGCCAGCCCGAATTTCCTCTATGATCCCGCGGCACCGACCAGCCCGCCTGATCGACCTGTGCTCACGCTGGCGGATGACGACCGGATACTCGTCCTGGCCCCGCACCCGGACGATGAGATTCTCGCCACCGGCGGTCTGATCCAGCAGGCACTTGCCAGGGGCTTGCCCGTGCAGGTCGTCTTCCTGACCAACGGGGACAACAACGAGTTTGCGTTCCTCTTCTTCAGCAAGGCCTTCACCCTGGATGCCAGCTCAGCCGTCTATGCCGGTCAGACGCGCGCCCTTGAAGCGCTGCGCGCCGGTCGCGAACTCGGCCTGGATATTTCCAGAGAGACCTTCCTCGGCTATCCGGACTTCGGCACCCTGGAGATGTGGCTGAACCGCTGGGGCGAGGATCGCGAGGCGTTTCGCAGCATGTTTTCCGAACAGAACCAGGTCCCCTACTGGTTCGCCCGGACGCCGGACGCCACATACAAAGGGGAATCCGTCCTCGCCGAGATCGTTGCGATCCTGGTAGACTTCAAGCCTACTAAGGTCTTCGTTTCGCACCCTGCGGACAAGAACCCCGACCACGCTGCGCTCTATCTGTTTCTCCGAACTGCACTGTGGGATCTGGACAATCAGGTGGACCCGGCAGTCTACATGTACCTAACCCACTACGGTGAGTGGCCACAGCCGCGCGGGCTGCTGTTCGATGCGCCGCACGAGCCTCCCGCGCAGTTCGACGAAGCAGGGCGGTGGGTAGTGCTGCCGCTGGAGGCTGAAGAGGTCAGCACCAAGTTGGAAGCACTCAAGCGACACAAGACGCAGTATCAGGCCGCCGCGCCCTACCTGGAGTCTTTCATGCGTGCCAACGAGCTGTTCGACGCGCCACAGGACACGGTTCTCAGTACCGCGTCTCCTGAAGCCCTCGTTTTACCGAGCGGAAGCGGAGCAGTCGACAACGAACCGGCGGCTGGATCGTCTGCGATCGGCATCCCCAGGCGGGTGCGGGTGGAGGGGAACGACCTGGTTATCGGCTTCGCGCTCGATGTCCAGGGGGGCGCTGGGGCGACCATCATGTTGATGGGTCACCGCGCTGATCGGTCCTTTGCCGAAATGCCCAAGATCGCGATCAACATGAAAGGCGGTAATCTTCAGGTTTCGGAACGAGGGCAGCGGATATCGGCCGATTCGATCAAAGTAACCAGCACGCAGGCGCTGACCGAGGTGAGGATTCCATTGAGCTTGCTGGGAGAGCCCGAACGCTTGCACTTCAATATCGGCCAGAGACTGTTGCCCGGTTCGAGCTCGCTGATCCACATCCTGGTGGGCATCGGGCTTGGCCTGGTGGGGGCGCTGCTTTCACAGGCTGCGCCCAACCTGATCGCTGCAATCGTGGGCTTTCTGGCCGGCGGCTACGTTTTGTCCGCCTTGGTTGGCAGCCTGACCCAATTGAGCAGCGCGGTCCACTGGGTCGTTTTTATCGCCGGTGGCCTGTTCGGCGTCTACCTGGCCGTAAAGTTCTTTGATCTGGCGCTGGTGATCCTCTCCGCGCTCTCCGGCGCGGGGACGCTGTCGGCACTGGGCGGTGAGCTGCTGAGCTTCAGCGGCACCATCCAGGCTGTCGTCTTCATCGTCTTGGCAGCCATCGGTATTGCGTTCCAACTGGGAGTCGTCAAGCCTGCCAAGCTGCGCGGCAAGTAGGCGACATGTGAGATCGGGATGACAGTCACGCCGCCCCAGGCGCCCGACCGCAACGAAGCCATTGATCAGTTTCGGGGCTTCGCTATCTTGCTCATGGTATTGGCCAACTACCTTGCCGGGACTGAGACCGTCCCCGCGTGGCTCAAGCACGCGGATGACATTGGCTACACCGTGATCGACCTGATTGCGCCGCTGTTCGTGTTCGCCATGGGCCTCACCTTCGGCCTATCGTTCCGGCGGAGGCTGGCGCGCGATGGCGCGTGGAGCACCTACGTGCACTTCGTCTCTCGCAACCTGGCCCTTGTGGGGCTTGGGTCTGTCCTCACACTGGCGGGCGATCTGTTGGGCGTTTACCCGAGCAGCGTCAACTGGGGATTGTTGCAGGCTCTGGGCGCGGCTGGACTGATTACACTGGTGTTCATCCGCCTGGCGCCAGCACCCAGAGCACTGATCGCGCTGCTGCTCCTGGCCGGCTACCAGGCGCTCCTGGACCATTCGTGGCTGGAACTGGTGCGGTCCGCTCCGCACAACGGTCCGTGGGGCGCCTTGAGCTGGGCTGCGATGCTGATGCTCGCCACCTGCATGGCTGACCTATACCATGACACGGCCCAGCGGCGTCTTGTTCCCTGGGTCGCCCTGGCGGTGGCTGTTACCGGGCTGGCGCTCGCGATTCTGTTTCCGATGAGCAAGGATCGCGCCTCGAGCAGCTACGTAATGCTGAGCCTGGGTTTGAGCGGCCTCACCTTCTTGGGGGTTACCTGGCTGGTGACGCACGTCGGTCGCGGCCTGCCGGTGCTCAACGCCTGGGGTCGCAACGCGCTGCTGCTCTACCTACTGCACGGGGTCCTCATCGGGCTGTTTGCCCTGCCGCAGGCGGCGTGGTGGTATGTGAATGCGACGACATGGCTGGTGGCGCTACAGACGCTGCTGCTGGTGGGGACACTGAGCTGGATCGGGCTGGCGCTGGATCGTCGTCGCCTCTACTTCTCGCTGTGACATCTCCTGGTGGTCCGCCAGACGCGGTACGTTACGTGACCTCCAGCCGAATCCCGACCGGGCAGTGGTCGCTCCCGCGCACGTGCGGCCAGATGAACGCGTCCGTCACGCGCGGCAGCACCTCCGCCGCCGCAAAGAAGTAGTCGATGCGCCAGCCGATGTTGCGCTCGCGCGCCTGCGCCCACTGGAGCCACCAGGTGTATTGGCCGGCCAGGTCGGGGTAGCGGTGCCGGATACGTCCCATAAAGTCGAGCCGTCTGTCAGCCCATCAGGGCGAGCTCATACCGACCACTGCCGACGACGTAAGCCTTGCCGATGTGCAACCACTGACCCAACCACAGGACGGGCAGCAACGGGCGCAAATCGCTGCCGCCGTACCAGGCTTGCCCGACGAAGCCCTCGACATCCTGCTCTCCTGAACGCTGGGAGTACCGGCTGAAGCCCATCCGACGGGTTTCGTCGTGTTCGAGCCGCACCGTGTCGGCCAGGTCCAGCAGCGGGCCATAGGCCTCGTGCGGCCACTCACCGGCGCCGTGCACCAGGCTCAGTATCCGCAGCCGCCGCACCAGGGCACGCATCAGCGCGCCGAACTCCGGCTGTTCCACCCACCGGCCCTGTTCCTTGATCTTGACCGGGCTGAGAAACCGCAGGCTGATGGCGCGCACCGGCCCCGATAGGGTCGCAACCAGCCGCTCGCCGCCAGCCAGGTCGAATTCGATGTCGGCCAGGCGAAGGTTTTTCCAGGTTAACGTCGTCCCACTCGCGGAAGGCTGTTCGGCCGCCAGCAGTTGTTCACCCGCGGGAAGCAGCGCAGTGACTTGCTGCAAGCGGCTGCGCAGCCGGATGCGCCCCATGCCCCGGTCTGCGCCTTGCTGGGCCGCGGCGACGATGGCCGGAACCTGGTGCAGGGCTAAGTCTCCTGCGAGGGTCAGCTCGAAGTGCCAGGGCGCGCCGACCGGGTAGAGCCGGCGGCGGTCCTGGTCATCCCACAGGGCATAAGCGGGGGGCGGAGTGTCACCGATCAGCCGTTGCATGGGGAGGGGCCAGGCGGGTTTCATACGGGGCTCGATGAGCTGGCCGAAGAGACAGGCGTGGGGTTGCTCACACCCGTTGCGACACCGCTGCGGCTGAACGCACCAGTATTCACTGAGCCACCAGAGGAGCGCCATGCGCAGCATGTCGCCCTTATAGGTCGGCACGTCCGTTTCGTTGAGTGCGGTCAGGTCAAACCGCAAGCGCGTAATCGGGAGCTTTTCCAGGGACATAGTCTTCTCGCAATCCCCTCACAGGCGGGATTCGCTCAATAAGCGTCTCTGCGGGCTATTCTAGCATAACCTCTCCGGCTGTCGAAAGCCGGAGAGGTTCGAGGTCTGACTGACTGCTTGCCAGGGATGGGCAGCCTCTTGTTTGACCATGAATCGCCTGATACAAGGATAAATTTGATAGCGGATTGCGACCGCCTGAGGCTGCCAGCCGTCTGGTGGTCCGGCTAATCAAGGCTTATCAAGTGAATCATGGTCGTCTCAATACCCTCACAGGTGGGCAGGACCATGATGCGCCTGATGGAAGGATGACCTTGATAGCGGATTTCGCTGTTCCCTCGGGCGGGCAGCCGCATCACGATCGTGCTAATCAAGGCTTATCAAGTGAATCATGGTCGTCTCAATACCCTCACAGGTGGGCAGCCTCTTGGTGGGAAGGTCCAGGTCAAGATCGCTGTGGACGGCACAGAGTCTCAATACCCTCACAGGTGGGCAGCCTCTTGGTGGACGGCGTCAGAGTAACGGGAACGTTTATGTCTCAATACCCTCACAGGTGGGCAGCCTCTTGGTGGACGGAGTTCGTCATGCTCAAGGGCGAAGGTTGCCACGATGTCTCAATACCCTCACAGGTGGGCAGCCTCTTGGTGGGGATCCGAAGCCGAACACGATGATGGTCCAGCTCGAGTCTCAATACCCTCACAGGTGGGCAGCCTCTTGGTGGAGGGAACATGAGAGACAGTGAGTCGCTCTAGAAGAAGTCTCAATACCCTCACAGGTGGGCAGCCTCTTGGTGGTCCCGACCACCCCTCCTGCCACGACCGCACCGGTCTCAATACCCTCACAGGTGGGCAGCCTCTTGGTGGAAGCTCTCTCTGGCCCTAGCCTGACGTCTACCTTGTCTCAATACCCTCACAGGTGGGCAGCCTCTTGGTGGTCGGAACTCATGACTTCGTCATGGTTGACGGCAAGGCGGTCTCAATACCCTCACAGGTGGGCAGCCTCTTGGTGGTTCGTCATGGTTGACGGCACGCCGAGGCTCAATACCCTCACAGGTGGGCAGCCTCTTGGTGGGGCCGATATAGGGTGCCAGGAAGCATATTCGTCTCAATACCCTCACAGGTGGGCAGCCTCTTGGTGGTTAGAAAAGGAGACGGCCGAGTGCTAGCAACAAGGAATTGGTCTCAATACCCTCACAGGTGGGCAGCCTCTTGGTGGGTTAGAAAAGGAGACAGGGGTTTCTTCAGAGAAACAGTCTCAATACCCTCACAGGTGGGCAGCCTCTTGGTGGGGCCTCTACACCTCAAGAATGAACATGGCTTTGTCTCAATACCCTCACAGGTGGGCAGCCTCTTGGTGGGAGCATTCCTTCAAACGATCCAATACCCTCACAGGTGGGCAGCCTCTTGGTGGAGAAAAACTCAGTATCGTTCGTCTCAATACCCTCACAGGTGGGCAGCCTCTTGGTGGGACAGTGCACGGCAAGATCGAAGTGTAGCAGTTGGTCTCAATACCCTCACAGGTGGGCAGCCTCTTGGTGGGAAGGACCAGACCTTAATGGTCTCATGACCAGGTGGAGGTCGTTTGGTGGGCGGGCCGAGTCTCAATCAATACCCTCACAGGTGGGCAGCCTCTTGGTGGTCATCGCAGGGTGGCTCCTGGGTATGATCGGGATGTCTCAATACCCTCACAGGTGGGCAGCCTCTTGGTGGTGACGTTGAGTCACATTAGTCGTGAGCAAGTTCTAGGTCTCAATACCCTCACAGGTGGGCAGCCTCTTGGTGGGGATATCGACTTCGAACACGATGATGGGCTTCTAGTCTCAATACCCTCACAGGTGGGCAGCCTCTTGGTGGCTCTCCCAACATTGGAGGAGTCGCTCTGAAGGCTCAACCCTCACAGGTCAGCCTCTTGGTGGGGCAATGGGCAAAGTCTCAATACCCTCACAGGTGGGCAGCCTCTTGGTGGCTACTCAGGCCGTTGCCGGCAGGCGTCTCAATGTCTCAATACCCTCACAGGTGGGCAGCCTCTTGGTGGTTCGGCACTGTCATTGAGGCACGCTCAAGTGACCGTCTCAATACCCTCACAGGTGGGCAGCCTCTTGGTGGTTGACAGGTTGACTCACGGGCAGCCTGCTCAAGCCAGTCTCAATACCCTCACAGGTGGGCAGCCTCTTGGTGGTTAGCAAAGTGCACGGTGATGCTGTGCAACGGCCTACCGTCTCAATACCCTCACAGGTGGGCAGCCTCTTGGTGGCCATGTGCCCGGCCGATGGCTGAGCCGGAGACCACAGTCTCAATACCCTCACAGGTGGGCAGCCTCTTGGTGGGCAATGTGGCAGTGCCACGAACACCGTGGCCCGTTGTCTCAATACCCTCACAGGTGGGCAGCCTCTTGGTGGTGGTCGAGCTGGTTTTCACTGGAGCCTACGTGTCTCAATACCCTCACAGGTGGGCAGCCTCTTGGTGGGCCCTGGCCTCACCGAACAGTCTCAATACCCTCACAGGTGGGCAGCCTCTTGGTGGTTTCTTCCTGGCCGAAGGCCAGAATACATTGGTCTCAATACCCTCACAGGTGGGCAGCCTCTTGGTGGCTGAAAAAACCTCGCTTGCCGCAACCCGCACGCCCGCACCCGCGAGTCTCAATACCCTCACAGGTGGGCAGCCTCTTGGTGGCGCGTCCAAGGTTGGCGACTTCGACAAGATGGCAGTCTCAATACCCTCACAGGTGGGCAGCCTCTTGGTGGGATGGCAATGGTCTCTTGGTGGGCGGGCGGCGCCCGGTACGTCTCAATACCCTCACAGGTGGGCAGCCTCTTGGTGGTTCGTGGTAGCAATCATCGTCAATGTGTCTCAATACCCTCACAGGTGGGCAGCCTCTTGGTGGCTCTACAAGCGGCTGGTCAGGACGAAATCATCGTCTCAATACCCTCACAGGTGGGCAGCCTCTTGGTGGACGCGCGCTGTGCGACCCAGGCCTGCTCCCGTCTCAATACCCTCACAGGTGGGCAGCCTCTTGGTGGGTGGTCAGTAGGTTGCAATCTTCGGCAGCGGGCAACACTCAATACCCTCACAGGTGGGCAGCCTCTTGGTGGGCGATCGAAGGCACTGGAACTTAAACCTCTTAACTCTATCTCAATACCCTCACAGGTGGGCAGCCTCTTGGTGGAGGTTATGTGTCCTATCCACGAAGCTGTTCAGAAAGTCTCAATACCCTCACAGGTGGGCAGCCTCTTGGTGGAGGAATTCAACCTTGCTGGCAAGCAGGTTGACATCGTCTCAATACCCTCACAGGTGGGCAGCCTCTTGGTGGCCGTTCCGTTTGTGGTAGACCAAAGGGACACCTTTAGTCTCAATACCCTCACAGGTGGGCAGCCTCTTGGTGGCTTCGGCTCGCGGCTTCATGCAAGGATGTTTTCAAGTCTCAATACCCTCACAGGTGGGCAGCCTCTTGGTGGGCATCGTTGTTGGTAGTGAGTGTCGGAGGAGGTCTCAATACCCTCACAGGTGGGCAGCCTCTTGGTGGCGCATCTAAACATTACTTTCACAACATAGTGCAAGAGTCTCAATACCCTCACAGGTGGGCAGCCTCTTGGTGGAGCCGTTTTGCTTTCCCACTTCATGTGCGCTTGCAATGCATTTGCGAAGTGGTTCGCTGGCATTATCGGGCCTCCGACGCACCCAGTATACACCATTTTGGGCCAGAAATCCACTTTCAGAAAGCCCAAAATCATTGGTGCGGTTTTTTAAGGTTGCACCCCTCTTCCGCCGCCGAAGCCGCCACCAAGCCGCTTTCGTTACCTCCTGTGAGCATTCGATCAGCTTGTGCAGCTCCATCACGCGCCTGCCGGAGGTTGCCCCATGACCCTGCCCGCTTACCCGCCGCCCGCCCTGGCGACCCTGCACGACCTTGCCCGCTGCCTGGCGCTGGTTGAACGCGACGAGCTTACGCCCCTGCCCGGCGGCGGTCTGCACCGCACCAGCTGGCGCGTGCTGCGGGCCGTCGTCTCCGAGCCGCCTGTGCCCCGCGTGCTGGCCGAGTCCGACGTGCCCGTGAGCAGCTGGCTGTTCCGCTCGCTCGGCGCCGGCGGCCTGATCGGCCTGGTCGACGGCCGCCTGCGCCTCACGCGCACCGCCTACGATTGGCTGGCCGCGCCCGCCGGCGAGCAGGTGGCCGCCCTCCGCCAGATCTGGCTGGACCGGCCCGAGGTCGCCTGCGCCTGGCTGCCGCGCCCGCCCGACCGCCGCCGCTCCGCCCGCTTCTGGCAGACGCTGACCGGGCAGCTTGTCGCCAACCTTCGGGCGCTGCCGGTGGACTCCGGGGTCGCGCTGGCCGACCTGCTGGCCGACCTGGCCGTCCAGGCAGAGACGGTGAATTACGGCATCGCGCGCAATCTGCCCCGGGTGCGCGAGGCTGTAGCCCGCCAGGCCGAGCTGCTGGCGGTCTTCTTGCTGACCGAACTCCTGCCCCGCCTGGCGATCCTGACCCTCGAAGGCACACACGCCGAGCGGTGGCTGGCGTTGACCGCTGAAGGCGCGGCATGGCTGCACCAAACCTCACCCGGCGACCCCACAGCACGCCATCGGCCGGCCGCCGACGCCCCGGAGCCTGAGCCGCCCGCCGAAGCCGAGCCGGAACCTGCCGCCTGGGAAATCAGCGCGGACCTGCGGCTGACCATCCCCCTCGCCGCACCTCCCGCCGCCACCTTCGACGCCATGCACCTCGCCGACCTGCTCACCCTCGGCCCGCCGGCCATCTACCGCGTGACCCGCGCGAGCCTGGAGCGGGCCCTGACGCACGGCTACGACCTGGCCGACGTCCGCTTCCTGCTGGCCCACGGCGCCGGCCGCCCCCTCTCCGGCCCGGTGAGCGCGCAACTCGACCGCTGGGAGGAGGAACTAACCGTCATCCGCTACGAGCCGGGCTACCGCCTGCGCCCGCTGACGGCCACCCGCATGCCGGGACTGCAGGAACGGGAGCCGTTTCGCGCGGCCACCGCGTCGGGCGCCTCCGGCCAGTGGGCCTTCGTCCCCCAGCCTGCCGCAGCCCCGCTCATACGCTACCTCCGCCGCAGCGGGTACGTGCTGAGCCCCGCGACGCCGGGGCCGGACAACTCACTCCCGCCGTTGCTGCCGCCGCTCCTGCACCGCCGGCTGCCGCTGGTCCCCCTGGCGGTCCTCGTGGGTCTCTATGGCCGGCTGCGCGCCCGCGTGCCCGGCCTGGCGGACCTGGACCTGGCCGCGCTGGAGGCCCACCTGCTGGCCGCGCTGCCCCCGGCCGGGCAGGCCGCGGTCGCACGTCTGGTCGCCTCCAATGCAGCCCTGCTCGTCGGGCAGCTGGATCCGGCTGCGACGGAACTGGATGCCGCGCGGCAGCCGGCCGGGCCCGCTGCGACAGAGTCACGGCTGCAATCGCCTGCCCCGGCGGATATCCCCGGCCTTCTCAACACCGCCGTCGCGGCGGGTACATCACTGACCATCCTGTATGCCGACACTGCGGGTTCGGTGACCCAGCGCCGCATCCAACCGCGGCGGCTGGAAAAACGCTGGGACCGGCTCTACGTGGTGGCCTACTGCGAGCTGCGGGGCGACGAGCGCTCCTTCCGGGTCGATCGCATCGTCGAAGTATTGGGCGCCTGAGCCTGAAGCGGGGGCCGGTCAGACGATCGTAAACGCCTTGCGCAGGTGGACGCCCTGCCCCACGCCAAACGTCTCGATGCGGCCGATATCCGGCGCGCACAGGTGATAGAAACGCACGTTGTCCGCGCGCAGATTCAACAGCCCCTGCAACCGCCGGCTCATCTGCCGATAATCCTTCGCCTCCAGGTCGCACTCGAACACGCTCTCCTGCACGTGCCGGCCATACCCTTCCAGCAGCTTCATCACCTTCGTGCGCCGGCGGTTGTCCGGGATATCGTAAGCGACGACGACGAACATGACAAACCTCCATCGCTTGTCAGCACTTACTCCCAAGCCCCTTCCTGCCAGAGAAGGGGACGCTAAGGGCTCGTAAAAGAATAAGTTCCGCCGCTGGCACGGTCGGAGACCGGCCAGAGCAGGAAGTAATACTTTTACAGACCCTAAGCCGCTTCTACAGTGGAAACTACACAACGGACCTTCGAGGTCAGGCCAACCGAAGGTTGGCACGAGACCTCGAAGGTCTCGGCTGTGGATTCCACCCTGGAAGCAGTTTAAGTACAACTACAGAATGAGTGAATGATGCCGCAGGCTTCCTTCGACTCCGGCCCTACCGGGCCTCCGCTCAGGATGCCTGCCGGCGCTTAAAAGGCGCATCCTGAGCGGAGCAGGGCGCGCGCCCTGCGCAGTCGAAGGAGCGCCGTGATCCGACAACATTACCGTGGTTGTACTTACTGTCTATCCGAAAAAGGGGTAGTATAGCCCCTTGTGGGCGTCCTGACGGGCACAAGGCCCTAGGCTACGAGTATTCGGATAGATTCTTAGCTCCCCTCTCCCGCCCTTGCAGGGAGGGAGAGGAGGGCGGCCTTTGGCCGCGAGGGGGTGAGGGCGGGTCACCCTACCACCAGCGGCTGATACTCGGCGTCGCGCCCCGCAATGCAGCGCGCCATGTGCTCGACCTGCCGCTCGATGCACTGGCGGTAGGTCAACTGCTGGTCCGAGGCCGGGTGCCGCACCTTGACCGCCAGGCGTTCCTCGTAACGCGCAATCAGGAAGCGCCGCGCGTCATCCGTCAGCAGCACCGCAGGGCCGCCCTCCTCCCGGGCGCGAAAGTCGCCCGGCTGCAGCAACCCCTGGCGCACCAGGCTGAGCACCAGCGAGTCGACGATTACGGGCCGGAACTCCTCCTCCAGGTCCAGCGCCAGCGACGGCCGGCCATAGTCCACTACGTGAAAGAACCCGATCGCCGGGTCCAGGCCGATGCGGTAGACCGCAGCAATGATGTCGTTGAGCAGCAGCGCGTAGCCGAAGCTCAACATGGCGTTGACGGGGTCGGTCGGCGGGTGATAGACCCGGCCGCGAAACCGCCAGAGTTGCGCATCGAAAAGGGCCGGCCAGGCCGCGAAGTAGGCCGCCGCGCCGCTGCCTTCGTAACCGCGCAGGCTGTCCACATCGGCCGCCGCGGTCGCACGCACCGCCTGGTCATGCAGCGTGCGGATGGCCCACCGGCCGCGCTCGCCGGCACGCTCGCCGTAACGAGCCAGGGCCGCCGCCTGGTTGTGCAGCTTCCCGATGACCACCGCGCGCGCCAGGGCCACCGCGCGCCGGGGATCGGTCATCGCCTGCACCTGGTGCACGCGCAACGCGCTGTGGCGGGCGAGCGGCCCGGCCAGCCGGAAGGCGAACCGGCCGCCCTGGCTCTGGTACACCACGTCCACGCCATTGCGCGCCAGGTGATACAGCAGCGGCGTGCTGGCGCTCACGCCCTGGCCCATGAGGATGACCTGGCGCAGCCCGCCCATCGGCAGGCTCTGAAGCGTCTGGCCCTCGAGTTCGACCTCCAGCCGCTCGCCGTTCTTGCGCAGCCGCGCGCCCTGCGTGTCCACAATCAGTTGCGTCATGTCAACCTCCTAAACCTTGCTCCCCTCGCCTGCCCCGCAGGGCGGGAGAGGAGGGCGGCCTTTGGCCGCGAGGGGGTGAGGGCAGGTCAGTCGAACTGTGCGCCCAGAAAGGAGAAGTCTGGCCCGAAGGGCACCAGGCGCGTCTTCTCTCGGTTAAGGCTCAGGCCCAGGCCGGCCAGCACGTCTGCGGCGTCATCCAGGGCCACCTGCGCGGCCTGGCGCGTAGCGCACAGCACCACAAAGTCATCGGCGTAGCGCACGAGCGCATGCCCTGCCCTCACCATCGCGACGTCGAAGGGGTGCAGATAGACGTTGGCGAGCAATGGTGACAGCGGCGCGCCCTGTGCGACGCCCACCTCCGGCGTCGCCGTGCCGGCTTCCAGCCAGGCGGCGACCAGATCCGCCACTCGGCTGTCGCCCAGGCGCACGACCTCATCGAGGAGCCGCGTATGTTCCAACGAATCGAAGCAAGCTGCGATGTCGGCATCGACCACCCAGCGCAGGCCGCGCGCCTCGTGCCACAGCACATGCGCCACCGCGGTGAACACCGAACGCTCCGGCCGGAAGCCGTGGCTGCACGACAGAAACTGCGCCTCCCAGAGCGGCTCCAGGATGTTCTTGGCCGCACGCTGTGCCACCCGATCGCTGATGGTCGGGATGCCCAGCCGCCGCGGGCTGCCGCCATCGGCCCGCGGGATCGTAAACCAGAGCAGCGGGCTGGGGCAGTACAGGCCGGCCAGCAGGTCGGCCTGCAGGGCGCGGAGTCGGACAGTCCAATCGGCCGCCCAATCGGCAATCGTGACGCCGTCCACACCGGCGCCCGCCTGGCGGTTAGCCGTCGTGCGGCCGCCCCAGACGCGCAACCAGGCCTGATGCAGGTTGGCGCCGTCGCAGATGGCCTCGAACAAACTGGATTCAGCGTCCATGCAGCGCCTCCTGCGCCAGGGCATCGGCTAACCGGTTGCGCGTGCGCGGCACAAACGCCAGGGTGGCGTCGGGCAGCTGCGCCAGCAGGCGCATGACGCGGGCGTGTCGCGCCGCCAGCCGCGGGTCGCGCACCGCGAATGCGCCGGCGACCTGCCCGACCACGATCTGGCTGTCCACCAGGAAGGTCAGCGCGGCGGAAGGCTCGCCGCGCGCCAGGGCCAGCTCGATCGCCAGGATCAGGGCCTCGTACTCAGCCTCGTTGTTGGTCATGCCCGCCAGCCGCCGGCCGGCCGTGTCCAGGATACGTCCGCGATCATCGCGGACTACCACGGCGATGCCGCTGGCTCGGCCCAGGATGTCAATCGCCCCGTCGGAGTAATAGTTGAGCCGATCCATCGATTCCTCCATCGCCTCTCTCCTGAGACGGCGGTCCTGTCTCAGGAGAGAGGGCAGGGGATGAGGTCACGCCGGCCGCACATCCTGCGCCTGGATGCCCCGCGGCGTCACCAGCGGCAGGAACGTCACCCGTTGGCCGGTGTAGGGCTGGAAGCCGCTGGCGTTGGTGGCGTGGAAGAAGACCTCGACGCCGTCGGCCCCGGTAATGAAGCCGTACTGGCGGGCGGCGGCGAAGAACTTCACCTGCCCGGGCCGGCGCAGGCTGTCGTCCATGAAGACCTGCTTGCTGGCGCGGCCGCCCGTGCGCACGGCCGTGTTGCCGTCCTGATGTTCGAACCCGGCCTGCCGCGTGTACTGTGGTGCGCCGCCCCAGTTCAGGCGCAGGCGGCCGGTGTAGACCCCGCCGAGCATATCGCGCTGCACCACGAGCACCATGTCGAAGGGCGGGCTCAACGGCACGATGCCGATGCCCTGCGCGTGGTCCAGGTGGAACTGCGGCGCACCGGCATGCAGCGCGTAGTTGTACTCGGCCAGTACGGTGCGGGTGGCGTCGGGACGATGGAACTTGAGCGACACAAGCTGGAGCGCGTCATGTTCCAGCATCACTGCGAGGTCGTTGAGCAGGTCTTCGAAGCGGAACGGGTGCTCCTTGCCGTAGGCTTGCGCGATGCGGAATACCTCCCGCAGGACCTTCTCGGCGAGCAGCCGGGCAGCATTCGGTTGCATGGGTGACCTCCTTGCACTGACAAGAGCAGTTGCGGTTGCTGACCAGGGTAACGAAAGGAGGCAGCCGGCGCGAGGTCAGGCCAGCAGGTAGCCTGGACCGATGGGCATCCAATCCGTGCCCAACCGCTGCATCTCGGCCGCCGTGCCAACCGGGAAGCTGCGGAAAGCGACCGTCACATGCGGCCAGGTCTGCCGGAGCAAGGCGCGCACCGGCAGGAAGTCGCCGTCGCCGGTCCACAGTTCTACCCGGCCAACGCCCGGCTCGCCGGCCCAGCGCGCGGCCGCCGCGCCCAGCACTGCATCGACGTTGGCCGCGATACGACCGTGGCTGCGCTTGGGCCGCTGCAGCTCCACGCTGAAGCCGACCCGGGCCAGGTGCTCGCGCACCGGCAGTGTGTCGGGCAAATCGGGCACGAAGGCCACCTTGACGCGCACCGGACCCAGCCGCTCGGCTGCGGCCAGCAGCCGGCCATAGTCGGGGCGCCGGCCATAGCCGAACTGGTCGCCGCACACGAGTTCCAGATTGGCGACATCGGCCAACACAGCGACACCGGGCGCATCGACCGGCGGTGCGGCGTCCAGGGTGGGTCGAGGATCTTCCTCCCACGGCGGGAGCTCGTTCAGCCGCTGCCGGCGCACGCAAAGCGCTTCGGCGCCCGGCGTCCCGTGGTTGCGCGCGGCTGCCAGCACGGCTTCGTACTCCGCGCCTGCACCGGTGCGCTCGATGACCTGCGCCAGCCGGCCGAGCATCCCGGCATCTGTGACGAGTGCGAGTGCCGCCAGCCATTTGTCCTGGGCTCCGGCCGGCTGCCCCAACCGGTAGAGGCACTCACCCCACAGGGCCAGCAACTTCAGGCCATCCCTGCGGCGGGTCGGCGCCTCGGCAGGCACGTCCTGCCACTGGTAGAAGGCCCAGCGGAACACGGGCAGCGCGTCCAACAACTCGCCCGCGCGCAGGTGGCCAGCAGCCACTTCCAGGATGGGCTTATAGTAGCCGGGCTGCTGCCCGACGGACAGCCAGCCGGCCAGCTTCTCGATGGCCGGTGCGTTGCCGGTCCGCCGGGCCCACATCGCCAGCTCGTGCGGGGCCACGCCGGCCGCGTCCAACGCGGTCTGCAGCGCCACCGGGTAGCGGAAGAGTGCCTGGATCAATGCCTGCGGCACCTCGTGCTCTTGGTCCAGCGCCAGTGTCATACGTGCAACCTCCACAGATGATGTGCTTCCGGTCGAGGTAACGAAAAGCGGAACCTACCCCCGGCCCTCTCCCTGCGAGGGAAGGGGGAAATACCCCTCTCCTCCCAGGAGAGGGGGCGGGGGTGAGGTCGCCTGTTTCGTTACCCCAACCGGAAGCACACGGCCGGCTGAAGCGCCTTCGCAAATGCGCCCCGCCGGCAGACCACAAAACCGAGGAGGACTCCCATGCGCCAGATCCGCATCGACTACCAGCGCCCGCCCCAGCCGCAGTCGCAGCTGCGGCCTGCTCAACCGCCCGCGCGGGTCCAGACCCCTCGCTGCAGCCGGCATCCCGGCGTGCACATGGTGCTGGCCGGCACCAATCCGGGCTGGAACACGGTGCGCTACCTCTGCCCCATGTGCAACGCCATGGGACTGCCGTTGGTGGAGGTTGCGACGGGCGTCGTCAGCGACTGGAAGCCCGACCGTGGCTTCGGCTTCGTCGATAACGGCGGCCCGCGCATCTTCATCCACGTCAGCGACCTGGCAGGGAACTTCATCCCTTATGTGGGGATGCCCGTGACCTGCAGCGTGGAGCAGAACGCCAAGGGACTCATCGGCCGGCAGGTCCGGCCGCGCTGAGCCGGGCCATTCGTGTAGAAGGGCGTGCGCACCTGCCGATGCGCACGCCCTTCTACTTTGCCCGGCCCCGTCGCGCGGGCTCAATGCTCGGACATCCAGGCCAGGCTGGCCTCGATCAGCCGGTAGTTGCCCAAGGCCTCGGGGTTGCGGCAGACGAACTGCCAGATGCACTCCTGGAAACCGGTGAGGGGCCGGCCCGCACGTCGCGCGCGCGCAAGATCGCGAAGGTAGGGGGTTACCGTGTCGGCATCCAGTGCAGCGGTGAACTGCTCCAGGTAGTGCGCAGTCCGGTCGGGCGCCTGGGTGACCAGGAGGGCTGCATAGTCGTAGTTGCACTGGGAGCAGACCAGCAGGTGGAGATCGAGCTCCGTGCGTTCTGCCAGCGTCAGAGGCGGCCGGCCCATGAAGCGCCGGCGCAGCAGATCGGTGTAGAAGTCGGGGTGGTTCGGCATAGTCGCCTCAAGAAAAAGGTTGGGCCTGACGGGGCGCAGGGCCCCGTCAGGCTGGCCGGGCCGGATGTCAGACAGTGAGCGTCGCCTCCAGCCAGCTCTGCCAGAGGTCGTCGTTCGCGGCCAGCTCGGCCAGACGAGCGGCAACGGCCTCCAGGGTGGCGGCGTCGGCCAGACCTGCACGGAGGATCTCCGCATGAGTCAGCCGGCGCACGTGGAGCAGCTCAGCCGCCCGCCAGAACGGGTCGACAGGCCGGTGCTCCAGGGCCGTTTCCACGACCCAGCGTTCGAAGGTGCGGCTGCGCAGGGCTGCGGCCAGGCGGTCTTGCGAAGCCGGATCGATCTTCGACGGGTCCGCCGATTCGTCGCGTACATCTGGATCCAGAAGCAGTGTTCCGCTCCTGGCCTGCTGCTGGCGTTCGAGCTGCCAGAGTGCGGCCTCGAGGTAACCCTGGCGGTGCTCACGCGGCAGGGCCCGCTTGCCCGCCCAGGCCAGACCTGCGTACTCCTCTTCGGCGTAGAGAGTGCGGGCCGGCTGCACCGTCGCGGCAAACCGTTTGACGAACGCCACCGTCGCCGGCAGGGCGAAGAAGCGGATCGTCGCCACGGGGTCCAGGCCGCTCCGGCCGCCGCCCCGCGCCATCAGCGCGAGGCGGGCCTTGAAGGCTGGGACGCCGTCAGTGCCGCCGGTTTCCTCGCAGCGCAGCCGGATCTCCTCGGGCAACTCGGCGGCCAGCAGGAAGGCCACGAAGTCTTCGGTCACCGCCGGTGTGCGCACCAGGTTCTCGATCTGGCGCGACGCCCGGCTGACCGCGCCCTCGTAATGCGCCAGCTTCCAGGCAATGTGGCCGCCCAGCGGTTTGTGCGGCACGTAGCCGGCTACGCTGCGGCACAAGCTCACCAGCAGCCCCTGATCCTCGTCCAGCGGGTTCTCGCCGAAGCTGCGCTCCAGCGCATCGGCCTGCGCGTACAGGCGAGTCAGCGTGCGTCGGATCAAAGCCTGCGAAAGTGGGTCCAGTGCCTCGCAGGGCCGCCCCTCGGTCATCAGTTGCTGAAACGCGAAACGCGTGGCCAGGTCACTCACCGCCTCATCAGCGTCAAGCCGACCGCGCAAGGCGGCCTGCATGGTTGGCTGCAATCCCAGGTGGACGATCTCGGTCAAGGCCCGCAGCAGACGGGCATCGGTGGTCCAGTTGCCGGCAGCGCCGAGCAGGCGACGGCAGAGTGCTACCAGGTGCTTGCGCAGCAGCGCAGCAGTCCATTCGCTCGCGGCCGCAGCGGAGCGTGACGGCAGCTTGGGGCTCAGCATGGCTTCCTCCTTTTTTGACATGCCGCGGCCGCCGCACCTCATGGCACGGCCGGTACACGGGACTCAAAACAAGGAGGGAAGCGGACCTACGCCCCACAGGCGCCCCCGCGCTTACGCGGCGCGGTGCTTCAAAATAGGTAACGAAAAGAGACTTGCCAGAAGAAGAAAGGGGTGTTCGGACGGAATTGTGATTTGCATCGTGCCGGTCGGGGATGTATACTTACTCCACGGCATCTTTCCATGCCAATCGTTCACGACCGACCGGCGTATTGCACTTCTGTACTTATGATACGCCACTCACGTGTAGCCTCCTGACATTCTTCTGACACCTAACCAGCATCATCGCGCCGGATGCCCAGCAGTTAGCCAACCGCTCTGGCAGACGGGTGCTTTGAGGACAAGCATCGTGACAGCAGACGCAACGCAGCGCTGGTGGATGGTCCGGGCTCCTGGCCGGGCTGTGGATGAGTTGCGCTGCATCACGAGAGAGTATTGGGCGAGACGGCAGCCCACCGCTGACGCCACGACTCCTGAAAGGATCGCCTGGTACATCGCCAAGCTCCTGCCCGAGGAGCTCTATCATGCTGATGTCGTGCGCCACGCGCTCAGCTATCCTGCCTGTCACACCCTGGTGTTGCTGGTTGGCCACTCCCCGGAACCGTTGCTGCAGACGATCAGTGTCTTTCAGCCCCGGCGTGTCGTGCTGATCCTCAACCAATGGTATGGCAACGAACCCGGTCAAGTGCGCGGCGAGGAATTGGCCGGTTGGATCAGGCAATGGTTGGCCCCACAGCTGCCCTGGCAGCCCGACCTGGAGATCCACGCGGTCCCCGATCGTCCTGACGCTGTCTTTCAGGCGTTGAGCAAGCACGTGTTGGATGATCGCCGGGCCGGCAAGCCGGTGATCGTAGACATCACCGGCGCGAAGAAGAGCATGGATGCGGGAGCCTTCCTCTTCGCAGCCTATGCAGACCTGCCCATCTCCTATGTAGATTTCGACGACTACGATGAGACGTACCGCCGGCCTTTCGGCTTCCATTGCCGCATCGGCACCCTCACTAACCCTTACGATGCATTTCGCCTGCGGGATTGGGAGCGGGTGCAGCGGATGGTTGAGGGCTATCACTTCCGCGCAGCCGCCGAGACGCTGACCGAAATCATCGCTCAAGAGCATAGTCCGGCCGCGAAGCGGCTGCTGGCGGTGGTGCGCTTCTATGAGGCCTGGGACGACGGCGATTATGGCCGCGCCGGCCGCCTGTTGACCGAACTCCACCATGAATTGCCAACATTTGTCCCGCCCGCCGCGGTTGAGCTATTGAGCGGCATCTGGCCCGGCGTCAGCCCGACCCTGGCGCCGCAGACGGCGGCAGAACAGCTACTGCAGCAGCACGCGCGGCTGCGCACCGCGCCTGACTCGATCTTCGACTCCGATGCGCGCCTGTCGGCTTATGCGCACGATGAGGTCGCCCGCATCGAGCGTCTTGTCGGCGCCAACGAGGATCACCGCTCGGCCCTCCTGCGCGCGGCCGGGCTGGACGAACTGCTGCTGAAGGCGCGTTGGCTGCGTATCTGGCGCCGGGGTTGGGTGGATATCTGGGATGGGGACGGACGCCGATACCTCGGGCACCCGGCGGCACTCAACCCGGCGGGCCAGAAGGTCGCCATCTACGCGGCGCTCCTCGACCACCAGGGCACTGACCTGATGCGCTGGGCCTTGCAGCAGGCCTGGCCGAATGCCCACCAGAGCGGACAGCGTTCGGCGCCCTTCCTCAAGATCGAAACCGGCCGCGGCATCAATCGGGCGGTCTTCGGCCTGCGCCCGGCGGCCGAAGCGCCGATCCTCCAGGATTACGCTCGCGGCGCCGGTCTGAGCGGCGAAACACTGACCGACCTGCGCAACCAGGCAATTCACATGTACCTTGGCGCCACCCGGGCCATTGCCGAGGCCGCAGTCAGGCTGGTGCGGGCCAACCTGGCGGACTATCAGGCCCACTGGACGCCGTTGAGCCGTGCACCCGCGGCGCCTCCCGACCCCGCCGGGATGCGCTGCCTGCCCTGGGACGAGCTGTGCCGCCTGTGTGGGCTGGAGCATCTGCCGCTGACAGACAAGGAAAAAGCATGACACCCGATGCCTCTCAACTCGCCAAGTTCGAGCGCTACCGAACCGAAGTACTGTTCCTGCTGGTTGGCGGAAATCCGCTTCCGAACTACGTGGCGGCGCAGCTGATGGCAAAGCAGGACGCAGACATTTTCCTGCTGGCGACGCAGGGTACGGTGGCAGTCGCGCAACGCCTGAAGACGAAACTACAGCAAGTGATGAGCCAAGCTCATGTGCAGGCTTATACAATCCCCGAAGTGGGCGGATTTGAGATCGAAAGCGCGCTAGGGGCGATCCTCGAAAAGGAAAAGGCAAGGATTGGCGGCCGGCAGCTTGGCCTTAACTATACCGGCGGCACCAAAGAGATGGCGGTGCACGTCTATGATCGGATCCAGGGTAAGTATCCCGAAGGCATATTCAGCTACCTGGATGCACATAGTCTCCGCATGATCATCTCTGTCCAAGCACAACCTACGCAACGGCCATCGGTTGCGCTTGCCGTTGAACCGACGCTGCAGGACGTTTGGGAACTCCATGGACTCGCCCCCGACACGAGCAAACCTGAGCCAACTCAGACGCCACGGCTCAAAGAGATAGTTCAGAGCATCGCTCAGATTCACAGTACAGCAGCCGGCTTTCGGGAGTGGCGGCGATGGTTGAGCGCGCTCCGGTCAGAAGAAATCGTTCCGACTAAAGATAAGTACGAGGAGTTGCAACCCTTCATCGCGCAACTTGCTGTTGTTGGTGGTACAGCTCAACCTACTGCAGCACAGGTGGCTGCCTTGTTTGGTCGCCCAACGCTGCGGCAATGCGATTTCTTCTTGCGCGGCCAGTGGTTGGAGGAGTGGACGCTCTGGTCCCTGTTTCCAGCTTGCCAGCGGCAGAATCTCAAGCACTGGACAAAGGGGCTACATCTCAAACAGGACCCCAACGCCAGATCTGAGAAAGATGCGCCGCCCTCTTTTGAACTGGACGTAGTCGCGCTAAGAGGGCATCAGTTGTTCCTATTCTCCTGCATCGCCACCGAAGGCATGGAGCGCACAACGGACAATCCGGCGGCTGGCGACCGTAGCGAAGCTAAGAAACATCTCTTCGAAGCTTATATGCGAGCGCGACAGGTGGGCGGTGACGAAGCGCGTGTGGCGCTGGTATCCTGTGTAGCAAGACCAGATACTTTGAAAGCGGAAGTCGTCCATGAGTGGGATGCAGAGGGCAAGATTGAGGTCTTCGGTCGAGAGCACCTGGAGACATTGTCCACGCACATCGGAGCATGGTTCAGCAAAGCCAACCAGCAGTAAGGAGACCGTATGGCACAAAACACGCTACTGCTCATCGAAGCAACCCGAATTCAGGATTACATCTTCGGCAGCAACGAACTGAAACAAATCATCGGCGCATCGGAGCTGGTGCAACAGGCCACGCACGAATGGGTTCTGGCGGCGCTGCCCGAACCACATAATGCCCGGCGTGCGGCAGCGGTGCCCGACGGGTGGCAGATTGATCCCCCGACGCTCGGCGGCGCCTGGGCCGCCCAGGTCATTTACGCCGGCGGTGGAAACGCCGTCATCCTGTTCGCTCACGCGGAGGATGCCAAGAAGTTCGCTCGTGAACTGAGCTTCAAGGTGCTGCAGCATGCGCCCGGGCTGCGAATCATCGTGACGCAGCAACCATTCGACCCGATGCAGCAATCGCTCAGGGTTGAATTGAGTAACCTGCGCACGGCCGCGGCACAGCGCAAGCGCACGCCGCCCCCTTCGGCGCCGCTGCTTGGACTGGGTGTCACCGCGGCCTGCGTCTACACCGGCGCCCCGGCCGTGGACCGGCGCGACCGGCGCTGGATCTCAGCCGAGGCCCGCGCCAAACAGGATGCGGCAGAGGATGGCGAGGCTCGCCTGCGGCGTCACCTGCAAGGCATCCGCCTGGCCGGGTTCGGGTTCCTTTCCGATTTCAACCAGTTAGGCGAGCGCGGGGAGGCCAGCTACATGGCCCTGATCCACACCGATGGTAACGGCATGGGCCATCGCATCGAGGATCACGGCAAGACTTTCACTGCGCCCGCGGACAACGAAAAGTACGCAAAGGCGCAGCATGCGTTTTCCGAGAGGGTGAAGGACGTCGCCCGAACGGCTCTAAATCGCACGGTCGGGATGCTGCTGGACCCCGCCAACCAGGAACGGAAAGAAAACGGCCAGCTAACGATTCGCGGCAAGGTACCCGTGCCTCGAGATCGAGAAGATCCGACACGTGAACTGCTTCCCTTCCGCCCCATCGTCTTTGGCGGCGATGATGTGACCTTCGTCAGTGAAGGGCGCATCGGCCTCAGCATCGCGGCCAGATACATCGGTGAGTTTGCGGCACAGAGCCTGGCCGACGGCAAGCCGGCGGCCGCGCGGGCAGGCGTGGCCGTGGTCAAGTCTCACTACCCGTTTGCACGGGCCTACGAGTTGGCGGAAGAACTGTGCGGGTCAGCAAAAGGGCGCGTCAAAGAGCTCTCGAAGCCGGACCTTCCCCCGACTGTCACTGCGCTCGACTGGCACTTCGCTGTCAGCGGACTGGTCCTGCCATTGGATGAAATCCGCAAGCGTGAGTACAGTGTGCCGGATGGCAGTCTGCTGATGCGGCCGGTGGCGCTTCATACGACTGAAGACGATTGGCGCTCATGGGAGGCCTTCCGCGAGACAACACTGGCTTTCCAGGAGGACAAAGACTGGCGCAGCCAACGCAACAAGGTCAAGGCACTGCGCGACGCCTTGCGCAGCGGCCCGGATGCCGTGAAGCTGTTCCTGGCTGGAAGGCCCTTGCCCAATACGCTGGGCGCTGCTGCGCTGGCCGAGACCGGCTGGGACGGCGTTGACAAACGTTGCGGTTACTTCGATGCAGTCGAGGCGCTGGATTACTACGTGCGCCTGGAAGGAGAGTTGGCGTGATGGAGGCATATCGCTTGCGACTTGACCTGTTGAGCGACGCAACCTTCGGCCGAGGTGACGGCGTCGCCGGGGTCGTGGATGCCGAAGTGCAGCACGATCCCACAGGGATGCCCTACCTGGCCGGTCGAACGTTGAAAGGCCTGCTCGGCGCAGAGTGCACCGATATCGTCTTCGCCGTGAGCGCGGCCAGACCTGAGCAGGGAGCGCGCTGGGCCGCCGCAGCCGCACGGCTGTTTGGCACACGCGGCGGCGCGCTGGCAGGCGAAGCTAATCTGCGCGTGGGGCCGGCACAGCTACCAGCGGACTTGCGCAGCCGCATTGCGCAGGATATCGTTGCCGGGCACATCACGCGAGCCGAGGTTCTGGAAAGCCTCACTGCGCTGCGCAGGCAGACTGCGATGGATGCCGTGACGGGCGCACCCCTGGAGAACACGCTGCGCACCATGCGCGTCATCCTACGTGGAACGCCCTTCGAAGCTGAGTTGAACTTTCAACAACCGCCGAGCGACGACGAGCGTGCGCTGTTGGCCGCCTGCGTGAAGGCCCTGAGGCGAGCAGGCACGGGCCGCAACCGCGGCCGCGGCAAGATCAGGGCTGAACTGCTTGACGCAAAAGGCCGCGAGGTCACCGAGACCCACTTCGCACTTTTCCGAAAGGCGGTGACCGCATGAAGGCGATTACTTACCGCATTCAACTCATCGAACCGGTGTTGGTCACCCAGGTGCAAAGCGGCGAGGAAAACAGCGCTATCGGCCTGCCTTTCGTGCCGGGCAGCGCACTGCGCGGGGTGTTCATTGAGCGCTACCGGCGCTTGAACCCCACCGTCGATATTGCCGCCGATGCAGAAGCGCGGCGCCTCTTCTTCACAGGGGCGACCTGTTTCCTGCACGCCTATCCCTGGCTGAAGAGCACCAGGCTTGTGCCCACTCCGCTATCGTGGCAGGCGGAAAAAGACCGCGCAGGGGCAGACAGCCCCGAGATTTTCGACTTTGCAGTGAAAAACACACGTCAACTGCAGCTCCCCAAATCGGTCCCGAGCGCGTTCTGCAGCCTGGACCGGTATCCTGTGCTCTACACCCCGGACATGCTTAGCAGTGTGCATATCGGCCTGGTGGAGGTGGACCGGCGCGGGGAGGGGAACGCGGTCTATCGCTACGATGCGCTGGCAGCCGGTGAGGTGCTGGCCGGCGTCGTGCTGGTACAAGAAGATGCTGACGCGGCCATCGTGGAAACGCTGGTGATGCCCGGTGAGGTGACCTTAGGCGGCGCGCACCTGGCCGGCTATGGTCGGGCCGCGATCGTCGATGTGCAGGTTAAGGGCAACTGGGAAGAGGTCGAGGCCCCAGACGAAACAGCGACCGATGACAGATTAACCGGTGACCAAGTCGTCATCACGCTCCTCAGCGACACGCTGGTGCGCAGCGCAGGCGGCCAAGTCAACGGCGAACTGACCGCAGCACTGGAAGCAGCCCTGAAGCTCTCGCCTGGTACGCTGCACCTGGACCGCTCGTATCAGCGGCTCCGCCCGATAGGCGGATACAACCGAAAGTGGTCGCTGCCCCTGCCGCAAGGTTGGGCGATTCAGGCCGGCAGCGTGTTCGTCTACGACACCGCGGGGCTCGACTTGACTAAGCTGCAGGCGCTGGTCCATCACGGAATCGGCGAACGCCGGGCTGAAGGGTTCGGTCGCTTTGCTGTCAACGCACAACGCGTGGCGGTTCTGCAAGGCCGGAAAGCAGAACGGACCGCGCTCCCGGCAGAGGAGCTGTCGGAAAGCAGCAAGGCACTGGCCCGGCAGATGGCAAATCGACGGCTTGAGCTGCTGCTGGAACGCGAGCTGATGAGCCTGGTCAACAAGATGGAGTTCAGCGGGACCCCCAGCAACGCACAGTTGTCGCGTGTTCGGCGGGCCGCTCAACAGGCGCAATACGCCAAGAACCTGGCGCCGATCACAGGATTACTGGATGACCTCAAAGCCGCTCAGAAACACGACTTTGAGCGAGCAAGGCTGCGTTCACACAATAACACTAACCTGCTGCAATGGATACGCGAGCGAGCCACACAAGGCGACATAGACGTGCAGTTGACTCACAGCGAACCACTACCGGTAGTCGCTGGCGAGCGAGCCGTGCTCACCGATGAGCAGCGAGTGATCTACACGGCGCGGCTGATTGACGGTGTCATGCGGAAGGCAACCAAAGAAAATCAGCGCCGGGAGGAGAGCCGATGAACGAGCGTGCTGGACGTAATGTCAGCGAACGGGTGTTGATATCAGGCCTGCTGGTCCTGGAGACACCCGCCCATTTCGGCAACGGTGATGCAGCAACGCTGACGGACATGACGCTGACGGACATGACCCTGGCGCGCGACCCGCGTGACCGCAGCCTGGCGCTGCTGACCGGCGCATCGGTTGCCGGTGCCTTACGGGCGTACCTGCGCGAATATGCCGGCGGCCACGGCGCGAAGGGTGAGGCCCTTAGCGAGCGATTGTTCGGCAGAATCGAAGACAAGTTCAGCCATCAGAGCTGGCTCATGGTAGATGATGCCTTGAGCTGCCCAGCCGATAACCGGCTTGCGATGCCTGGGGTTTTCACTCCCGTCGCCGTAGAACTGCGCGATGGCGTCGCGATTGACCCGACCACGCGCACTGCTGAGGATGGCAAGAAGTACGACATTGAGCTGCTGCAGGCCGGCACGGCTTTCAGACTTGGCTTCGAACTACTGCTTACGGACAAAAACAAGGACCTTCTGGGCGCGCTGGCCATTGCGCTGCGCGGGTTGCAGGAGGGTGAGATCGGCCTGGGTCAACGCAAGCGGCGCGGGTTCGGCCAGTGCAGGATCACTGAATGGCACGTGCGACGCTATGATGTGAAGACACCGGAAGGCCTGATCGGCTGGCTGGAAGATGATCCTGCAGGGGGCAAAACGGGCAACGACATCATGGCGCTGCTCGATCTGAAAAGCCAGACGCTCCCGGCAGAAGATCGCCGTGCTGCCTTCACGATCGACGCAGACTTTGCCGTGCCAGGTTCGCTCCTGATCCGCTCCGGCGCAGGCGCACCGGGCGAGCCGGACATGATTCACCTGCGCTCACAGCGCGGCGAGGCCGAGGCGCCGATCCTCTCAGGGACCAGCCTCGCAGGCGCAATCCGCGCACGCGCCCACCGGATTGCCAATACCATCTGGCCGCAAGATGCGGAGCAGGCCAACTACCTGATAGACGAGACATTTGGCCGGCGAATCAGGCAGCACACGGACGCGCCGTCCGGCAGCCGCTTGATCGTGCGCGAGAGTGAGCTGCAGGGCACGCGTGCGCTGGTGCAGAACCGCGTCAAGTTGGATCGCTTCACGGGCGGCGCTTATCCCCAGGCGCTCTTCAGCCAGGAGCCCGCGATCGGCGGCGCAGACGCGCATGTCAAGATGGTGCTGGCGCTGCGCCAGCGTGTCACCGATCCTCAAGACCTGCGCAAAGCACAGATCGGCCTGCTGCTGTTGGTAGTCAAGGACCTCTGGACGGGGGATCTGGCTTTGGGCGGCGAGAGCAGCGTCGGCCGCGGCCGGTTGGCCGGTCGGTGCGCCAAACTGATTCTGCAGGAAGGCAAGGATCACACTACCTGGGAGCTCAAGCAAACCGAAACCGGTTTGAGTGCCACGCCCATCGAATTGCAGGACTACGTGGATGCGCTGTGGGCCTATCGCATGCCTGATGATCGGCGCAAGGAGGCGAAATGAGCGACGCACGCTGGACGCCCGTGCAACCGGGCGCCGAATTTCTCAAGGATGCACGAGGCTGGCTGGGGCAGCGCATGACAGAAGGGATGCCCTGGCTGCTGGTTCACGCGGATGATGGCGTGATTTGGGGCAAGCGGATGGAGGACGGCCAACTGGCCTTGTCGAGCGATGTGTTCGACTCCCAGGCGCAGTATCCCGCCATAGCCGTCGAGCTGCGCGGGCCGACGATCCAGCAGGCGCGCATCTTCGGCGAAGCCGGTGAGCTCCTGGTCTGGCGGACCGAGGATGGCTTCGCCGGACGCCTGATCGAGGATGGCAGGCAAGCCCCACAGGATGCCTACGAGGAAGATCACTTACTGTGGGGCGTGGTTGCTGAAAGTCGCCCTGCAGCCGGCTTCACCCTGCTTGTCGAAGGCGAGCAAGGCCAACGACACGCTGTACCCCTGGACTTGACCAATCCCGAACGCGCCTGCCTGGTGGTGCGGCACTACGTGAGCTATGATGACCACAGTCAGGCATATGTAGATCTGAGCCGGTTGGTGGATTTGCAGACGTGGAGGGCCGCATGAAGCATACGAATCCTTCTCGGCCGCGGCGGGATCGCACAGTGGCAGCCCGTGCGCCGTACAATTTCGTGCCATTGCCACATCGCCTGGCCCTGGCCCGTACCCCCCTGCCGAGCCATAACGCATCCGCTGAAGGCACGCTGAGTGGGCGCATCGTGTGCCAGCTTGAGACCTGCTCACCCACCTACGTGCGCGGAATGATGACGCGCCAGGTGTTCGAAGAACAAGGCGAGAAGGGACCCGACAAACTGACCGTCAAGGAGAAGGAGATCCGGTCACCCTTCTTCGGCACTTCAGAGATGCTAATAGAAGGCCAACCCGTACCCACAATTCCGGGATCGTCGCTGCGCGGGATGCTGCGTATGCTGGTAGAGATTGCAGGTTACGGTCGGATGCGCTGGGTCGGCCGGGAACCGTCCTTTACTTTTCGAGCGGTGGCGGCAGGCAACGACGATCCGCTCCGCAATCCTTACCAGGATGTACTCGGACGGTTCGGCGCGAATGTGCAGGCCGGCTATCTGATTCAGAAAGACGACGAGTGGTATGTACAGCCGGCGCTGAAGCCCGCGGCAATGGGTTGGCCGGAGCGATCCAGCTATCTTAAGGTCAAGGAACGCCAGATTCCCGATCGGGCAATCCCGAGCTTAATCCGGCTCAACTCCGCGAACTACCGACCGCAAATTCACGTGGTCTCATTCTCAGCAGCTGTGCAGACCGGGCAGAAAGGGCGTTATACCGCCGTCACGCAGATCGGCGATCACAGGGCCGGCTATCCGTATCAAGGCACCCTGGTCTGCTCCGGGAACATGCTGGAGACAGGCAAAGCGAAGCAGTTGTCGCCGCGAAAGAATCATGCATTGGTGCTGGATGTTGACCCCAAAGCCAAGCGCCTCAAGATACGCGCGGAGGCTGTTCAGGACTACCTGGACGGCTTGACCCCCTTTCAGAAGGAAGAGCTTGCGGCCTGGAGCAAGGACAAAGGTTGCCTCGGTCACCTGCGGCCCGTTTTCTATGTCGTGCAGGGCAACGAGGTCGCATATTTCGGACATTCGCCCAACTTCCGTATTCCCGCCCGGCTGTTCGGCGGTGATCGGGCTGCGCGCCCATCAGATTTCGTGCCGGAGGAGCTAACCAACGCCCCTCAGCCCGACCTGGCAGACGCAATCTTTGGATGGGTTGAGGAAATCGGCGCCGGGCCGCGCAGCAACCCGGCTGACGGCCTGCCTGCCGGCCGCGCCGGGCGGGTTGCGGTCAGCGATGCCGCCTATGTAAGCCACCGTGAAGGCGTCTGGCTGAGCCAAGAGCCGATAGCGCCACATACGCTTGGTTCCCCGAAGCCCACCACCTTTCAACACTACCTCGTGCAGGATAGGAGCCTCGGCCACGATCCGGATGACAAGAGCCAGTTGGCGCATTATGGCACCTCACCGGACCGCACTCAGATTCGCGGGCACAAGTTGTACTGGCATCGAGGCAGCACGCCGGATATCGAGGCGACTGCGAAGGAACGTCAACACGAGAGTCAACTCACACGCATCATGCCGTTGAAAGCAGGGGTGCAGTTCGAATTCGACATTCGATTTGAGAACCTGCGTCCGGAGGAACTGGGTGCGCTGCTTTGGGTCTTGCAGTTGCCGGGCCAACCGGACCGAGTCTACCGGCACAAGATCGGCATGGGGAAGCCGTTGGGGATGGGTTCTGTGGCAATCGTACCCGAGTTGCACCTCACACAGCGAAGGCAGCGTTACGAGCGGCTGTTCGCTGAAAACGGTTGGGAAGAAGCTGCTCAACAGGCATCTCCAGACAGCTACATTGCTGCCTTCGAACGGTATCTGCTTGTGGACCAGCAGATCGCGCCGCAGGCAGCCCACCTGGCCGACGTCGAACGGATCCAGATGCTACTGGCGATGCTCGAATGGCACGAGGGTACCCGCGAGTGGTTGGATGCGACCCGCTACATGGAAATCGAGCATGGGGCGAACAAGGTCAACGAGTACAGAGAGCGTCCCGTCCTGCCCGACCCGCTGGCCGTCCTGGCCGGTCAGCCCGTGCAGCCGCCGACGCCTGCGCACCAGGCGCCCCCACCACCCGCCGCACCACAAGCGCCGGGCGTCCAGTTGCCACCGGCAGCGGCTACGGCACCGCACCCGACAGCCGCGCCGACCAGGCCGGCTCCTGAGCTCAGCCAGCCGGCGTCGGCCTCCGAAGTCGTACCAGGCATGTATCTGGAGGGCAGGGTCGTGCGCGCCGAGTCGGCACGCATCATCGTGGATATCGGCGGCGAGGAGGCCGTGCTGTGGAAAGGAGCGATTCGCCCTCAGGTCCCTGATGGCCCTGAACTTCGCCGGCGATTCCCCGCAGGCTCGACGATCCGTGCGTGGGTCAAGGAGCGCAGTGAGGGGGGGCGTATCCAGCTCACCCTGATACCTCCCACTGGCTGACCGATATTGCACTGTCGGGCGATCTGCCTGCCAAAGTCAGTTCGCCCGACGACGGCCTGATCTGGCTCGAATTCAATCCCAAACGCGGCGCGCCCAGCTAACCACGGGATAATGCCAACATGATCCTGCTCAACTTCACTCACCCACTCACCGCGGACCACCTGGCCCGGATCGAGGCGCTGACCGGCCAGCCGGTCGGTTGCGTGATCGATGTGGAGACGCAGTTCGATGTCGAGGCCCCGTTCGCACCCCAGGTCGCCGACCTGGTGGACAGCATCGGTCTGTCGCCCGTCGAGTGGCAGACGGCGGCGATCCTGGTCAACCCGCCGGCGCTCAACGTCATCGCGGTGACGCTGTTGGCCGAGCTGCACGGCCGGATGGGCTATTTTCCGCCGGTGATTCGGCTACGGCCCTCCGGCGATTCGCTGTTCCCGAACTATGAGATCGCTGAGATCATCAATCTGCAGGCCGTACGCGATCAGGCACGCACGGCGCGCCGCACCGGAAAGGAATGGCAACCATGAGCCAACGCTCTGCCCTGACCCGCTTCTCCCGCATCCTGCTCACCATGGGCAGCGGAGAATCGCTGTGGCTCATCGTGACCTTCATCCTCGGGGCCGTCGCCTTAGGCGTTTTCTCCAACTTCGTCTTCAGCCTCGCCTATGACGCAGCATCGTTCTCCTGGCAGGGCCTGCTGGGGGTCGTGCTGACTTTGGCAGTGCTCGTCGCGCTGGCTTATCTCGCGTACCGGCATGACATCGCCAACAGCCGCAAACCGATCGGCGTCAGCGTCCTCATGCGCGAGGATGCGGCGCCGCCGGGCACGGGACTGATCTGGTTGTTGAGCCTCGGCAACCTGGATTTGCCCCTGTTTGCCATCCGCTATCATCACGTGCGGGCGGAGGAGCCCCGCCTGCGCCACTGCTGGGTCCTTCTGACGCCCGAAGTCCAACAGGCACAGGCCTTCGACCGCCTGCAGGCGCGCGTGGCCGAGTTGGGCTACGATGTGAGGCTGCACCCGGTCATACTGAAAGCCGACACCGCCCAGGAGACCCTGACAGCCGTCGACAGGGTCTATACGGTCTCTGCCAGGGCAGTCGACATCAACCTGGGCGCAGAGCAGCTCGTCTCCGATATGACGGGCGGCAATAAGCAGATGACGACCGGGCTGGTCATGGCGTGCCTGTCACACGGCTGGCCCCTGGAGTATGTGATCTCCCAGCGGGATGCCGAGGGCAAGTGGATCGACGGGACCCAGCAAGCTATTCGGGTCGATGTCGATGTGACCCTGAAATGATGGCCGCACACCGGGCTGACCGGGGCGCGCGTCCCGGTCGGCCCGGCGGTCCGGAGCCTCACTCTCGCCAGTCGAACTCCGTCTCCACGAGCGCCTCGTGCAGGCGGCGGACGCGGGCCGCGCGGACCTCGACAAGCTCGCTCGCGGAACTCGGGGCGGGGGCAGCCGGCGGAGGGGCCGCCGGGCCGGATGGGCTCGGGCCGGCCGGCGCGTGTGTCGGGGCCGGCGCGCTGATCGACGACGGCGCGGGCAGTTGCGCCTGAGACGCCCGGCGGTAATCCGGCAGCGGCTCCAGGTCGCCCAGGCCCAGCACACCGGCATCGGGCGAGCACACGGGACAGGCAGCCGGGGTCGCGACCTTGTGCGCCGCGCCGCCGACAGACAGGGCGACCAGTTCCCCGCGCAGCGCATCGTAGGTCAGGTAGCGGTGCTGCGGCTTGAAGGCCGCGACCAGGTTGTGGATCTCGGCGGCGGCCAGGGCAGCCACCACCCCGTCGAGATGGCCGACGGCCGGGGCCGGGGTGTCGGCCACGTAGCCGCGCTGGTGCAGGATCGCGCGCTGACCTGCCGGCGCGAGCTCCCACCCGGCCGCCTGAGGATCGACGATGCCGGCGCATTGCAGGCACCAGCGCCCCAGGTCGGGGATGGCGAACTCACCGCTGACATCGGTGACGGACTGCTCCGCCCTCTCCTGTGAGGAGAGGGGGGGCGGGGGGGTGAGGTCCACGCTGACGTTGAAGCCGACGTGGACGAGCGGGATGAGGTACTGGACGGCCAGCCGGTTGGCGGCCATGCGGCTGCTGTGGTTGTCGGTGGCGACGATCAGCAGGTCGCACGCCTTGAGGGCGCGCTGCGCGAGGGGGTCGAAGACGTCCGTCTTGAGGGCGCGGACGGTGGCCCTGGACGCGGCCTGGCGGATGGTGCTGCGGGCGACGTAGACCTTGGGCCGCGCTCGCCGGGCATCGGCGGCCGAGGCGCCGACGAGGCGATTGAGGTTGGTCAGCTCGACGACGTCGGGGTCGACGAGCACCCAGTGCGCGACACCCAGCCGGGCCAGGTGGGCCACCAGCGCGCTGCCCAGGCCGCCAACGCCGATGACGCCGATTCGCAGGCCGGCGAGCCGCCGCTGCACATCCGCGCCGAACGCGCGCACCTGGCGGTCGAAGATGGGGGAGATGAAGGCCGCGTGGGCCCGGTGCAGCCGCCCGGCAGTCACGGGGATGCGGCGGGCCAGGTCGCCCAGCAGGAGGGCCTGCAGGGGCTGCGCGGCCGGCTGCCCCGGCGACGCGGCCGGTTTGGCACGGTCGGTCAGCCACAGCCGGGCGTCCACCGCGTCGTCGTTGACGACGACGGAGCCGTAGGGCACGCCGTGCATCCGTGCGGCGAGGTAGGCGGCCTGCGCCGCCTCGTAATGGTCATCGGTGCTCGAGAAGCTGAGCGTCGGGCCGGATCCGGGATGGCTGTGCCAATCCACCTCGATCAGGCCGTGGCGGTGGGCGCGGGCGTGGATGAAGGCCTGCACCTCGGGCTTGAGTTCCAGGTGGGCGGCCGACTGGCGGCGGAAGGCGTCTGCGGGCAGGAGGATCACGTCGCGCACCAGCAGGCGCAGCTCGTGGTGCAGGCGGTTGACGCCGCACAGCGTAACGGCCATTTGCTCGCGGCTGCGGTCGCTCAGCAGGTGGGCATGGAGCGTCTCGGCAGCCGCACGGGTCAGGGAGAGGGTGTAGTTCATGGCGGGCTCCTTGGTGGGCAGGGACCTCACCCCCTGCCCCCTCTCCTGAGGCCGAGGTCTCAGGAGAGGGGGAGAGGCGGTCAGAAGTCGTTGGTGAGCACCTCGCGGACCATGTTCAGGTAGGTCCACAGGTTATCGGGGCGGCGATGGTCGGCCTGGGGCTGCCAGGCGCCGGCGGCCTGCATGTTCATGTGGACGCAGTACCAGTGCCAGCCCTGGTCGGTCAGGTCGGGCGCGCCGTAATAGGCGCGGCCGGTGGCGTGCGGGTCGAACTGGCCGTTGCGCAGCGGCAGGCGCTTGTTGACGTAGAAGCCGATGGGCGGCGTTTCCGGATAGGTCTCGGGGAACACGATCAGCAGGTCGCAGTGCCGGTCCTGAAAGCGGTCGGGCAGGGTGTAATGGGGGATGACGAGCCAGTCCCGGTGCTCCTCGTCGTAGACGATGCCCTGGTACGGCGGCCGGCTGAAGCGCTCGGCAATCATCAGGGCTTCGGCGTCGACGCGGTCATTGCGCCGGTCGCTGCCGGATTGGGCCAACCGTTGTTTGAGCCATTCGAGCGCCATCGGTGAGCTCCTGTTGATTGTGACCGACCCCCAACCCCCTCCCTGGCAGGGAGGGGGAGAGCGGCGGCAGGGCGCCGGACGGTTCAGGCGCCCTTGATGCGGGGCGGGGCGTCGACGAAGACGTCGCCGTCGTTGACGGCAACTTCCTCACCCGGGCGGACGACGAAGTTGCCTTCGCGGGCCCGGCGGATGACGGAGCGGCCGTCAGCCAGTCCGCCCGCCTTGCGGATGTCCTCGATCGAGGCAACCGGGGGCACCTGCACCCGGCGGCCGTTGATGATGGCGGTAGCCATGGAGGTCCTCCTGTTGGGTGAGCGGCCCGGCGCGGGGCCGACTGCGGTGAGCCGTCCGGCGCCGGACCGCGGCGGGTCAGGCCGGCACGGGTGCGGCTTCCTCGAGTTCGAAGTCATCGGGTTCGGGGAGCGGGACCTCGGCGGCGAGCGGCGGCTCAGGCACGGGCAGGTTATCGACTGCGGCGCCGATCTGGGTGAGATCGATGAAGCCGTTAGCCATGGCCTGCAGCGCCGGCGCGACGCCGGCGGGCGCCGAAGCGACCTCCACCCGGATACCCTGCAGGCGCAGGCGCTGGGCCAGGGGGGCAAAGTCGCCGCTGCCGGTCACGAGCACGACGATGTCGGGCCGGGTGCGGGCGGCGAACTCCTGGACGTCCAGGGCGAGTTCGAGGTCGAAGGCGCAGTGGACCTGGCCGGTGGGCAGCAGTTGCGCCGGCTTCGTGCGGATGAGGAAGCCGTGTTGGCGCAGGCGCTCGACGATGGCGCGATCCGCCTGGGCCTGTTCGGGCAGCGGGTGGATGCCGATGTAGAGGAAGGCCTCGATCAGGTGCCGGCCTTCGGCGAGGTAGTCGCGCAGCGCCGCCAGATCGATCTGGCGGCCGGCGCGGCGCAGGGCGTCGAGCGTGCTGCGGTAGTCGGCGAAGATCGCCACACGCTCGTGGGTCAGGGTGTCGGGGACGGTGCGCATCGGTTGCCTCCTCGGCGGGTCAGGGTAGCGGCGATCCGCTCCTGGCCGGGGTAACGAAACCAGGGACCGCGGAGAG
>JAXGYZ010000017.1:0-24329 GCA_040772005.1 Anaerolineae bacterium
TGCCACGGGAGACACCAGAAACCCGTTCCTTTGCCAGGCAGTTTGTGCTCTGCTATACTTATTGGGCTGCGTGTTTGACCATCGTACCCGCGCCGCAACCTCTTGGTGTCTCCACTTGAACAAATCTTATATTTGCGGGTGAGCTCCATGGTGGCCCGCCTCCCCATGGACCCCGTTCGCTTAATCGTCACCGGCGCGTGGGCTGCATGTCGGCCTGCCAACTCACAGGAGGTGACCCGTGATGGAAAAGAACCCCCGGGTCTTGTTGGTGGATGATGAGGAAGCGATCACATCCAAACTGGCTCCGTTCCTCGAACGGGCCGGATTTGCCGTGGATGTGGCCGGTGATGGTGAAGTCGCGCTGCTGCGCGCGGCAAGTGTTGCCCCCGATCTTCTGGTTCTCGATGTATTGATGCCCCGGCTGGACGGGCGGGAGGTCTGCCGGCGGCTGCGCGCTGGCGGTAATTGGGTTCCCATCATCATGCTCACGCAGGTAGGCGAGGCCACGGAACGGGCGATGGCGTTGGAAGAGGGGGCCGACGATTACCTGAACAAGCCCTTCGATCCCCAGGAACTGGTTGCGCGCATGCGTGCCGTGCTGCGGCGCGCCCGACCCGGCGCGCCGCCCCTGGCTGCCACGCAGCGGCTCGCCTTCCCCCCGTTTCTCCTCGATCGGGCTGCCCGCAAGGTGACGTGCGCGGGACAGGAAATCACGCTGACGCCGCGCGCGGTGGCTTTACTCGACTACCTGATGACCCACCCCGGCGAGCTGTTGAGCCGCGAAAGGTTGCTGGATGCGGTTTGGGGTTGGGATTACCCGGTGGGCACGCGGGTCGTGGATATGCGCATCGCCGAGCTGCGAAAGCAGTTGCACGATGATGCCTGTGCCCCGTGCTACATCGAGACGGTCCCCGGGCAGGGTTACTTATTTGTCGGACAGGTGGAGACGGCCCGATGAGGCGTTGGCTGGGCTGGCTAACGGCACTGCTTCCTGCAGTCGCGGGCTTCGGTTTGGCCTTGCTGCTCCAAAGCGGGAGTTGGGGATACGATCCGGTCTTGCGGTCCGAGGTGGACCTGGGTAACGCCTTTCTGTTCTTGGGGTTGCTGATCTCACTGGTGGCCGTCAGTTTGTTGGTAGTCTGGGAAGTTGCCCAGCGCGAGCTGCGGCGCGCGGTGGAGGAAGAACGCACTGGAGCCGCAGAGGCGCATCGCCGGTTCGTACAACGGTTGGACCATGAGCTGAAGAATCCACTGACGGCCATCAGGATCGGGCTGGCGGATTTGCGTTCCGCGCCGCTGAAGCCCGCGCAGGTCGAAATGGTCGATGGCGTGGTCGCGCAGGTGGAGCGGCTGGGCCGGTTGGCGGCCGATCTGCGCAAGCTGGCCGATCTGGAAGCCCGGCCGCTGGAACGCGCCATGATCGAGATCGGCCCAATGTTGGAGGAAATCGTGGAGCTGGCCCAGACGCTGCCTGCCTCGGACGAGCGCCGCATCACGCTGAACGTGCCCCGAGCGCCGTGGCCCCTGCCGTCGGTGCCCGGCGATCGGGATTTGATCTTCCTGGCCGTCTACAATCTGCTGGACAACGCGCTCAAGTTTACCCGCCCCGGCGACACCATTGAGATGCGGGCGTCGGAGGATGGCGCGGCGGTAGTCGTGGAGGTCGCTGACACTGGATTGGGCGTGCCGGAAGACGAGCTGCCCCATATCTTCGAGGAGCTCTATCGTGGACAGGAGGCCCGCGGGATCGGGGGCAGTGGATTGGGGCTTGCGTTAGTTAAGGCGGTGGTCGAGCGGCATGGGGGCACGGTTGCGATACGCAGCCGGAGTGGATGCGGGAGTGTGTTTGCGCTGCGGCTTCCAACAGGCCCATCGTAAGTCAGGCCTCGCGTCACGAGCGGATTTTCGCCAGGATCGTCAAGGGGGCCCAATGGAGCGCAGAGTGCACGGGATTTTGCTCATGTTGCTGGTCGGCTTGCTGTTGGCCGGTTGTGGCGGCACATTGCGGATGCAGGTGGTGAACCTGCGCGACGCGACGCCCACGATGGCACGGCGGGCCCGCTCCACCGTGCTGGTCATGGACCCGGGGAGCGTCATCGTGGTCACTCGGCCGACACGGTCAGCGGTTGCCGTGGCGATGCCGGGGTCGGTCCCCACGATCTCGCGCACCCTGTTTGCTGCAGCATCGGTGTCTATCGCAAGTGCTACTTCCACCCCTTCCGCCGCGCCTGCCAGCAGTGTGTCCACTCCCGTCCCATCTGATCCTCCCGCAGCACCGGTTGTCACGCCGCTATCGCCGGTCAGCCCGATGGCGAGCGTCGCGACTACCGGAGTCATCATCACGACGCCAACACCTGCGCTGCCGGGGAGTCTACCATTTGGCGCAAGTCATGCTCTCACAGAAACCGCCACGCCAACCGAGACACCTGGCCCGACGCCGAGCGCCACAGCTACGGCCGCGGCGAGCGTCTCGCCCACAACGACACCCACCCCTTCGCCGTCCGCCACGCGCACCCCGAGTGTGACCCCGACGGCCAGCGTCAGGCCGACCTCGACGCCGAGCCGGACGCCCACGAGGACACCCACCCCGACGGCGACCCCTGCGTCGACAGCTACACCCACACCCAGTGCCACACAGCCTGGACGGTTCGTTACCATCACGCGTGGTCCCGACCTCCGGGTGCCGCGCATGTGGCACACGGCGACGCGTCTGGCTGATGGCCGGGTCCTGTTGGTCGGCGGCAGCCGGGCCGTGAATGATTTCCTCGCTGATGCGGACATCTTCGACCCCACCACCGGTCGAACCCTCCAGGTTGCGTCGCTGCACAGGCCGCGCCACGCCCACAGCGCAACGCTGCTGCCGGATGGCCGCGTGCTGGTGATCGGCGGCTATGCCCTCCCGTGGCAGTGGCTTGAGGATGCCGAGGTCTACGACCCTGCCACAGATACATGGACGGTGATTCCGCCGCAGTCCTCGCATGGCGTCAATCACACCGCCACGGTGCTGGCGGATGGTCGTGTCCTGGCGGTGGGGGGCAACACCGGCAGCGGTCGTTTCACCGATCAGGTCGAGATCTTTGATCCACCAACCAACTCCTGGAGCCAAGTACGGTCGCTGCCCGATGTCCGCGCGACCCATACTGCGCAACTGCTGGCGGACGGCCAGGTGCTGGTAGCCGGCGGCCAGACCAACCAGTATGGCGTTGTGGGCGATGCCCTCCTTTACGACCCGCAGGCGAACGCCTGGGCTGTCACCGGGCCGATGGTCGCGCCGCGCCTGTGGGCCGAGTCGGTAAGGCTCCAGGACGGCCGTGTGCTGGTGGCCGGCGGCATGACGCTGGACGATATGCCGTTGAACAAGCTCTCCCCCAGCGTGGAGATTTACGACCCCGCATCGCATACCTGGACCGCAGCAGCGTCCATGCGGCAGCCGCGCTATTCGCATTTCCTTGTGCTGCTCTCCGACGGTCAGGTGTTAGTCCTGGCCGGCGCGCGTGACTGGGATTGCTGCTGGATCGATGGCTCGTTTGTTCCGGAGATCGAATGCTACGATCCCGCGGCAGACCGGTGGCTTCTGGCCGGCCAACTCCCGCAGCCCAGGGCGCAGGCCGCGGCTGCGCGCCTCGTAGATGGCCGCATCTGGCTGACCGGCGGCCGGTGGTCGTACACGGAACACGGAAGCGACTCCTGGTTCATCGCTCACTGATTTCCCGCGCGCCCTGCAACCGATCCTCCATCTTCTCTTCTGCCGTCACATCGCGCGCAGCGGGTGATGGCCGCCATGTTTCGAAACTGTTACACGCTGTTGCGAGATTGTGACAGGGCCGCGATACGGCTGAAATAGTGAACTGCTACACTAGCGATGAGCGTGGCACATGGGTGTCAGGCAGTTGAGAATGCACCACGGAGGAAGCTATGAAACCCCGAGCTTTTGTACAGTGTATGGCCGTCGTCCTGATGACCTTGCTGATTGCCGTCGGCGGTCTGACTACGGCGCACGACGCAATGGCCCAGACCGGCGCGCCCGACGAGGCGGCCTCGACGAGCGTTCTGATACCTCCCGGGTCGCCGCCGGTCCAGGTGACGACCGACCCTGCGAACGATGAGCGGCCTGCCCTGGTGCAGACGGCCGACGGCAACCTGTTGACCGTGTTCGCACGTTATGGTGGTCTGTGGTCGCGCAGCAGCATGGACGGCGGTGCGACCTGGACGGATGAGAGGCAGATCACGGGCTGTTGTGTCTACAACTACAGTCTGGCCCGCGTCGGTGTGACCTTGTGGCTGGCCTATGACGTCGAGAAACTCATCGAGATTCCAGATCCGTCGGGAGGCATCGAGCTTCTGATCAAGAACGAAATCTGGTATCGCACCAGTTCCGATGGTGGCGTCACCTGGTCGGCCGAAAGCAAGTTCGCGACCGACGCAACTGATTCAGACCGCGAGTCCAATCCAACCGTGTACACCGCAACCGATGGCAAGTTGTGGGTCGTGTGGCAATCCCGTCGCACTGGTAATCTGGACCTCTGGTACAAGACCAGCCCGGACGGCGGCGTTACCTGGTCTGCCGATGCCCGGCTCACTACGAGCGGTGAGGAAGACCATTCACCGACCATGACACAGGCCCCCGATGGCCGCATGGTGGTAGTGTGGAGCCGATGGGATACGCTCTGGCAGCGCACCAGCACCGACGGCATCACCTGGTCGTCCGAAAGACAGATCGTGACGCGGGGTCATACTTCCAGCCTGGCCGCGGCCGGTGGGAATCTGTGGCTGGCGTATGAGCTGGAGGGCGATGTATGGTACCGCACCAGCGCGAATCAAGGTCTCAACTGGTCCGCGGCGACCCAATTCACGCGCTTCGTAGCCGGCGACGGCGCGCCAGCGTTAGGGGTGTTGACAGACGGCACGTTGCGTCTCGTCTGGCACTCTTTTCGTAGCAGCAACTGGGACATCTGGTTCGGCAGCGAGGACCCAAATCCGCCTCCCTACGTCGAATGGATCGCGCACCGGCCGCAAGGTAACCCGGACAGCGATGATGTCATCACGTTTTCTGCCTTCGCTTTGGACGAGACCGGCGTGGCGAACGTCAGCCTGCTCTGGACGCTGGACGGCGTCGCGCAGCCGGACCTGCCGATGTTCGACGATGGCATGCACGGCGATACGGTGGCTGGCGATGGCGAATGGAGCATCCAGCACGAGCCGCTGCCCGCCCTCAGCCAGGTAACATACAGCGCCTGTGCCACGGATACGGATGGCAACCGCTACTGCCATCCGGGCTGGGGTTCCTTCACGGTGCTACCGCCGCACATCAAGACCGCCGACATCCTGTTCGTGCCGGACGCCGGCGGCTATGATACCGAGGGCTTCCGATCCTATTACACTGATGCCCTGGATGCCCAGGGCTATAAATACGATATCTGGGATACGGGATTGCGCTCCGTGCCAGGCGGCGCGATCTTGGACCAGTATGCAGAGGGCATAGTCATCTGGAGCGTGCCGAGCGACGGCTATGTGACTTGGGATAGTACTGCGCGCGCCGCATTGCAAGCTTATCTGAACAATGGAGGCAAACTGCTCATCACCGGGCAGAACATCGCCCGTTATCTTTCCGGGTACGATGGCACCGACTTTCTCCATGATTATCTGCACGCGACCTACCGGCAAGATGATTCCGGGCTGTACGACCTGGTTGGCACGTCCGGCGATCCCATCGGCCATGGGCTGTCCTTCAACATCTCGGGCGGTGACGGCGCGAACAACCAGTATTCAAAGGACGTGATTAGCCCGGTTTCCCCAGCTCAGGTCATCTTCACGTATCAGCCGAGCGGCACTGGGATGCTGGCTGAACCACTGAGGCCTGCCGAGATGCCGCCACCCAGTCTTCAGGACACTAATCGCTCAGCAGTCTCGCCTGACAGGTCTGCGTTGCCTGCAACCAGCGAGCCGACTGCTGTGCCGGCAACACCTCTTCCACCTACGGTCACACCAGCGCCGCCCCCGCAAGCGAATGCGGCAGTACGCGTCGATACCGGTACCTACCGGGTGGTCTACCTCGCATTTGGCTTCGAGGGCATCAACAGCGCAGCCTATCGTGCCGCGACGATGGAGCGCGCAGTGGCCTGGCTTGCAGGCAGGCCAGCGCGGCCTGCACAATTGATGCCTGAGTACGCCCAAACAGTCCAGACGGGTGACATCGGTTTCTCCTGGATCAGCGTGCTCGGTGCGCAGAACTACCGCATCCAAATCGATACCGTGGCGACCTTCGACTCCCCAAGGCTCATTGATAAGATGGTGGTCGGCACGAGCTATACCCACAGCTTCACAACTCTTGGCATGCACTACTGGCGCGTGCGGGCTGAGGATCCCGAGGGGGCCTGGACCTATCACTGGCCGTTCTCCGTTGCGGCAGGCGTGACACAGGTGACGACGGATCTAGCAGATGATACGACGCCCGCGCTGGTGGAGACGGCCGCTGGCAACCTGCTGAGCGTGTTCGTGCGCAAAGGGCAGTTGTGGTCACGTGCGAGCACGGATGGCGGCGCGACGTGGGAGGCTGAAAAGCAAATCGCCGCCGGCTGCTGCAGCTACAATCCCAGCCTGGCGCGCGCAACAGACGGAACCTTGTGGCTGGCGTATGACCGGGATGGCGATATCTGGTACCGGACGAGTGCCAATGGCGGCAACTCCTGGCTGGCGGAGAAACCACTCACCACTCACGGTGCCGGCGACTATGATCCAGTGGTCTTCCAGGCAGCCGATGGCAAGCTATGGGTCGTGTGGCAATCCAGTCGTGCTGAATACTACTCCATCTGGTATAAGACCAGCGCGAACAACGGCGTCACCTGGTCAGCCGATACCAAGCTCAGCTCCGACTACGAGAACTATGCGCCTGCCGCCGCAGCGATGCCCGATGGCCGGGTTATGGTAGTCTGGCAGACATACAATGGGTTACGACAGCGCAGCAGCGCTGACGGCGGCGCCACCTGGTCGGAAGAACGCCAGATCACCGATTGGGGGTGCGCCAGGCCCGGCCTCGCGGCGGCCGGCCAGGACCTGTGGCTGGTCTATGAGAGGGAGGGCGATATCTGGTATCGCACCAGCTTAGACGGTGGCGCCACCTGGCCGCCTGAACAGCGTTTCACGTGCTTCGTCGGGCCAGACTCTGCGCCGGCAGCAGTCGCGCTCGCGTCGGGTCGCATCGGCCTAGCCTGGACATCGGAGCGCAGCAGCAACCCGGATATCTGGTATGGCAGCCCTGGCGGGCGGGACGATATCAACCCGCCGCCTTATGTGTCGGCCATCGAACATCAGCCGCGGCCCAACCCGGACAGCGACGACGTCATCACGTTCCGCGCATGGGCAGCGGATGAGGCCGCCGTGGCCGGCGCTCATGCGGTCGTGCGGGTGGAACGCGCTGCCCAACCTGATATGCTCATGGAACTGCCGATGTACGACGACGGTACGCATGGGGACGACTCGGCAGGTGACGGTGTGTGGAGCGCCAACCACGCGCCGTTGGCGGAAGGCAGCCGGGTGACGTATCTTGTCATCGCCACGGATGCGACCGGCAACCGGTATCGCTACCCAGGCCAGGGTTCCTTCACGGTGTTGCCTCGGTTCGCCAAGACCGCCCCGCTCCTCTTCGTGGCAGATGCCGGCGGCAACAACACCCCTGCTGACACCGCCTGGTTCCGGCCTTACTACACAGCGGCCCTGGATGCGTTGGGCTACCGTTATGATACCTGGGATACCGCAACGCGTGGCGAACCGACCAGCGCAATCCTGAACCAATACACGCACGGCGTGGTCATCTGGGCCGTCCCCTATTGGGGTTACGTCACCGAATACGGTTCGGCCAGCATCAGTGCGCTGAAGTCATACCTGGATGCGGGCGGCGGATTGTTCATCACCGGCCAGAACATTGCGCAGGCCCTCCAGTATTCGTGGTATGGCAGTCGAACCTTCCTTAACGACTATCTGCACGTCACCTTCAGGCAGGAACATACAGGGCTGTATGCCCTGGCCGGTGCGGCCGGCGATCCGATCGGCAACGGGCTGGCGTTGAACATCTCAGGTGGCGACGGCGCCAACAACCAGTATTCCCTGGATGAGGTGGATCCCATCACACTGGCGGAGGTCCTCTTCACCTACCAGGCCGGGGTCAGCGCCATGCTGGCCGAACCGTTCCGCCCGGAGGCGGATGCGCCGGGCAGTTCGCAGGCCCTGGCTGCGCCTGAGACCGACGCCGCTGCCGCGCCCGCCGGCAATGTCGGCTCGGGTACGGCAGGCGTGCGCGTAGATGCTGGCAAGTACAGGGCTGTCTTCCTCGCCTTTGGGTTCGAAGCAATCAACAGCGCGGCTGATCGCCAGGTCGTGATGGCGCGGGTGCTGAACTGGCTCGCCGTTCGTCAGCCTGGTTCACTTTATCTGCCTCTTGTCTTTGCCCGGTCTGCTGCACCCGATTCCTTCTGGGCAGCTCGCACTCGCCTGCAAGCCGGCGAGTGTACGACGCTCCACTGGTCAGTCACGAACGCCCAGGAGGTCTACCTCAACAATCAAGGAGTTACGGGCCAGGGCACGGTTGAGGTATGTCCGATGCAGACTACCACGTATGTCTTGCGCGTCGTCAGGACCGGCGGAGCAACACAGGAGTATCGCCTGACGATTGTCGTGGACGAGCCTCTGGCCCTGAGCGAAGGATGATTGCCTGACCCCTGGCACGGGCGTCGACTGTAACCATCCGGTGCCCACTGGCACTGCGTGGGGTCAGGTTCCTGCCATCCATGACAGGAACCTGACCCCACTTTTCCCCAGGGGAGGCGATGATGCAGAACAGACTGCGTTGGGCCAGCCTCAGCTTGCTCGTGGTCTTGCTGCTGGCGGGCTGCGGAGGCACGTTGAGGTTGCGAGTGGTCACCGTACGCACCCCGACGCCAACACCGAGGGCCAGCGCCATACCTTCGCCCACACCAACCGCGAGCGCCACGCCCACGCAGACGCCAGCCTCCGCATACGCCATCAGGGTCGACGATTTCGTTTCGCAACTCGTTCAGATTGCCGATCAACAGCCGCTGTGTGGAACCATCGGAAGGGCTCCCGGAACCTCTCGCTCCAGGCCCTGGGCTGGGGGGCGCTGTCTGGCGGAACGGGCCGGGCAGGAGCCTGTCCTGTGGCAAGCCGTGGGGACGGATTCATTTCTCCGGGAGGGCTATCGTCTGCTGACGCTCAGTATCACGGCAGATCGGGCACGATCTCCCGGCTAGCGGTTGTGCCGCTGCTCCAAAAAACCGCGCAAACGTGAGCTTACCCACGTCGTTCCGCTCCGCGTTGTGATATACGTCAAATTTGTCCAGCCAAGTTGCCATACCGGATTGGAGATATCCTCGCCATGTCCGAACTATCCACCCAGGAACGCTTCAAGCGCGGTGCGGCGGACGCGGGCCGCTATTTTCGCTTCATGGCCGATTTCATCGGCTTCACGGACGCACATGCCGAAACCATCCGCGGGACCCGTCTCATCATCGAAAAGCACATCCCCCGCATCGTGGGTGAGTTTTATGCGCAGTTGCTCAGCTTTCCGGCCACCCGCAAGCATTTCCTCAAGGCCGACGGCACGCTGGACCAGGACTACCTGGAGCTCCGCATGCAGCACCAGGTCAGCTTCTGGCGGCGCACCGCGTCCGGCCAGTACGACGAGGATTACGCGCGTTTCGTGGACTATGTGGGCCGCGCGCATACCGCGCTCGGCGCGGATTCCAAGATCTACATCCCGGAGCGTTACGTCCTGGGCATGATCGGCTTCGTGGGCGGGCAGGTGGCCGCCGCGCTGGCCGCGGAGCTGCACGACCAAGACCCCGACCTCGAGACGCGCAGCCTGGCTGCGTGGCACGCCCTGCTCATGGTGCTGCTCGAGCTTCTCTCGCGGCCGTACGGCGAGGGCCGCGAGCCGGAGTCTTACCAACCGGCCGAGGACATCACCGAGGAGCCCGTACACGACCTTGCGTTGGAGATTTACGAGAAGAGCCTGGGCATCGCGCGTTCGGTCGAACTTAGCGAGATCTACGTCGGCACGGTCGATGAGATCCCTGAAGGGGCGCGCAAGATCGTGGCCGCTGAGGGCCTGTCCATCGGCGTGTTCCGCCGCAACGGACAGTGGTATGCGCTGCAGAATAGCTGCCTGCATCGCGGTGGACCGGTCTGTACCGGCGAACTGGCGGGCAACACGCTGACCTGTCCCTGGCATGGCTACCAGTACGACCTGCCGACCGGCCAGATGCTGCTGGACCGCTCGACGGCCCTCCCCACTTATCCGGTCACGGTGCGCGACGGCCGCGTGACCGTGCGGGTTCCCGTCTATCGTCGCGAGCAGCCGGATGTCTCGCTGGAAGGCCTGTTCGGTGTCGCCGCGCGGGCCGCACGCGCGGTCGATGTCGGGCCGGACCAGTTCCGCGTCGCCGACCTGCAGCCGGGACAGGTCAGGCGGGTCGAGGTCGCGGGACAGGCCGTGGCCGTTTGCAACGTCGCCGGCCACTTCTACGCGGTGCAGGATGCGTGCACTCATGCCGACGGGCCGCTCAGCGAGGGACAGCTCGATGGGCAGCACATCATCTGCCCGTGGCACGCGTCGCGGTTCGATGTCCTCACCGGTGCGGTGCTGGACGGCCCGGCCAGCGAACCGGTACGGACCTATCGCGTCGTGATCGAGGGCGACCTGGGCCGCGTGGAGCCGGGTCCGGCGTAAGCCACCCGTGCAACCTTCTACCTTCCAACCTTCAACCCACAATCGCCCGCGCCTGCCCGCAGTAGACGTCATCCGCCGGGCTGCGGTATACTGCGGACAAACTGCATCGCCCGCCGGACTGCGGGCCGAGAGGAGCTATACCTTGAACAAGCGTGAGCTGATGCTGAACGTGATCGAAGGCCGGGCACCTGCCGGCTACACCCCGGCTGCCTTCTTCCTGCACTTCGGGCCGGAGTATCACACGGGCCAGGCCGCTATTGACCGCCACCTCCAGTTCTTCCGTCACACGGGCATGGACTTCGTCAAGATTCAATACGAGCAGGGGATGAGCACCTATCCCCTCGCCTCGCCCGCAGATTGGGCGCGGGCCCCGCGGCTGACCGAGGAGGACTTCGCGCCGACCGTGAACGTCGTGCGCGGGCTGGTGGAGGCCGCGGGCCGCGATGCGCTGGTCCTCCTGACCCTCTATTCGCCCTTCATGTGGGCGCGGCACCTGGCAGGCGCGGACGTGCTGCACAAGCACCTGCGCGAGCACCCGGCGGAGGCCGTCAAGGGCCTCGAGATCAGCACGGAGAACGTGCTGACCCTCGTGCGCGCGTGCAAGCGTGCGGGAGTGGACGGCTTCTATGCGTCTACGCAGGGTGGCGAGGCCTTCCGCTTCGGGGGCACGGACCTGTTCGAGAAGCTGGTCAAGCCGACCGATCTGGCCGTCTGGGATGAGATGGCTTCGTGCCGCTTCAATATCCTGCACATCTGCGACTACGAAGGCTCCTATGACGACCTGGCTCCCTTCGTCGATTATCCGGGGCATGTCGTCAATTGCAGCCTGGAGGTGGGCGACCGGCATATGACGCCCAGGGAGGCGGCCGCGCTGTTTGGCCGGCCGTTCATGGGCGGGCTGGAACGCAAGGGCCTCCTGGCGACGGGCACGCCTGCGGAAGTCCGCCGCGCGGCGCAGGCAGTCCTCGCGGATGCGCCGGACCGCTTCATCCTGGCCGCGGACTGCACTGTGCCCGGCGATACATCATGGGACAATCTGGCCGCGGCCATCGCTGTGGCGCACGGGCACTGAGCCGCGGCGGAGGAGCCTGATCGGGGTTTGTCTATGCGGGTGTCACGTCTCTGCGTCTGGCTGCTGATGATGTTGGGACTCCTGCAACTGGGCCACTTCGGGCCGCAGTTGCCAGAGCGCGTCGCCACGCACTTTGACGGGCAAGGCTTTGCCGATGGCTGGTCGTCCAGGACCGAGTTCTACTGGACGACCCTTGCCATGATCATTGGCACGGGGCTGCTCTCTTTGGGCATCATCTGGTTGGTGAGCCGGATCCCGGCTGCACATATCAACCTGCCCAACAAAGACTACTGGCTGGCGCCTGAGCGCCGGGTGGCCACCCTGGACGTGATGGGACGTCATATGGAATGGCTCGCCGCCGCGACCCTCGTCCTGCTGCTCGGCATCACGCAACTGACCATCGAGGCGAACCTTACCGGCAGCGGTACCCTGGGCGATGCCTTCTGGTGGCTGTTCGGCGGCTACATGCTGTTCGTGGTCGGTTGGCTGGTGAGGTTCCTGCGGCAGTTCTACGTCGCGGTGCCGCGCCAGGATCTGCGGTAGGCGAAGCCGCCATAGTGGCCCGTCCACAAATCTTCAATCTTCAATCAGCAATCTTCGACCCGTCACGCATACAGGTGGCACTTCACCAGCACGCCGTCAACGTCCAGGTCCGCCGGCACCTCGCGGCGGCAGACGTCCATGACCAGCGGGCAGCGCCCCGCAAACCGGCAGCCCTGCTTGAGATACTCCTCGCGGTCGACGTCAGCCAGCCTGACCGTGCCGGTCCACTGCTGCTCGGGATCGGCCTCGGGGATGGACTCGCGCAGCAGCTTGGTGTACGGGTGCTTCGGTTCCATCAGGACCTGTTCGACCGTTCCCATTTCGACGATGTTGCCCCGGAACATCACGGCGATGCGGTCGCAGACGTAGTAGGCCGTTGCCAGGTCGTGGGTGATGTAGAGCACGCTCACGCCCAGGTCGTCCCTGAGCTGCTTGAACAGGTTCACGATCGACATGCGCAGCGAAGCGTCGACCATCGAGACCGGCTCATCCGCAATCAGGAGGGTGGGGTCGGTCAGCAGGGCGCGGGCCGTCGAGATGCGCTGGAGCTGCCCGCCGGAGAATTCGCTGGGATATTTGCCGGCGAACTCCTCGTAGGACAGGCCGACCGATTTCAGCTTGCGGTCGATGACTGCGATGGCCTCCGACCGGCCCTGCGCCAGCTTGTAGTTTTCGACCGTCTCGAGGAAGTAACTGTCCACCGTCCGCAGCGGGTTGAAGGTCCCGAAGGGATTCTGGAAGATGGCCTGGATGCCCTGCGTGAACCACACTTTCTCGTTGGCGGTGCTCGACCGGCCCTTGTGGATGATCGTGCCTGACGTAGGCTCCTCGAATCCCAGGATCATCCGAGCGGTCGTCGTCTTCCCGCACCCGCTTTCGCCGGCCAGCGCAAAGATCTCCGCCGGCTTGATATAGAAAGATACGTTGTCGACGGCTGTGATGCGGACCCTGGATATCAGGCTCCCCATGGAGAACATCTTGGTCAGGTTCTTGACCTCAAGGAGTTTTTCCATCGCGCTTATTCTCCGGCCAGCCAGCAGGCAACTTTGTGGTCGAGGGCGACGAAGCGGTGGGGCGGCATCTCTGCCACACAGCGCTCCCAGGCGTGCGGACAGCGCGGGTGGAAGGGGCAGCCGCTGGGGAGGTTCGCCAGCGAAGGCGGCGCGCCGGGCACACCCACGCGCATGGCCTTGTCGCCGAACCGCGGCAGCGAGTTGATGAGGTACTGGGTGTATGGATGGAAAGGCGCACCGTAGATGGTGCGGGTGGGCGCCTCCTCGACCATCCTGCCCGCATACATGATGCCCACCCGGTCCGCGATGTTCGCCTGCACGCCCATATCGTGCGTCACGATGACGATAGTGTTCTCGAGCTTCCGCTGGATGTCCTTGAGTAGCTGCACTACGCCGCGCTGTACGACCACATCCAGCGCCGTGGTCGGCTCATCCGCGATGATGAGCCGCGGCTTGAGCAGCGCAGCCAGCGCGATGGTCACCCGCTGGCGCATCCCGCCGGAGAGCTGGTGCGGGTAGCTGTCCAGGATGTTCGCCGGCAGCCCCAGCTCGGCGATGTGTTCCCGCGCCATCTGGAAGGCCTGCTCGTGCAAGCGGCGCTCCGTGTGGCTTTCGATGAAGTCCCGGTAAGTGTCTTTGAGCTTGAGCACAGGGTTGAGGACGCTCATTGAGCCCTGGGGCACGTAGGAGACGAACTCCCAGCGCAGCCGGCGCTTCTCCTCGTCGTCCAGCGTGGCGACATCGACTTCGACGCCGCTCATGTTGTAGAGGATGCGACCGCCGACCAGCCGCAAGGGCGGCTCGATCGAACCGGCCAGCGCTTTCAGCAGCGTCGTCTTGCCGCAGCCGCTCTCGCCCGCGATCCCGTAGACCTCGTCCTCCCGGATATCCAGGTCGACCTCGTTGACCGCCTTGACGACCTTCTGGGATCCGTAGACGTCGAGGAGATAGAAGGCCTTGAGCTTATCGGTGCGCAGGATGGTGTTGTTCATGGTGGCCTCAATTCGCCCCGACGCGTTGGATGCGGGTCCTGGGATCCAGATACTCGCTGATGCTGACCGAGAGCCAGTACAGGGCGATGAAAAGGAGGACGGACAGGATGACCGGCGTCAGCACCCAATACCAGCGGCCCAGCAGGATCGCATGGAAGCTGATGGCCCAGTAGAGCATGGTGCCGAGCGTCGGCACGAATACGTTCACCAGGCCGAGAATTGCAAGCGTGATCTCCAGCCCGATCGCCCAGGCCATATTGTTGATCAGGGTGGAGAATATCAGCGGCGTCGCAAAGGGCATGTACTCCTTGAGGACGAGCTTCAACGTACCCGTGCCGGAGAGAATTGCGGTCTGCGTGAATTCCCGCTCTCGGAGGCTCAGGATCTGCGAGCGGATCACGCGGGCATCCCAGGCCCAGCCGAATGTCGCCAGCAGCAACCCCAGAGTGGCGAGATTCAAGTTGGTGCGGACAAGCATCGCCATCAAGACGATGATCAGGAACAGGGGTATCACCAGCAGCGTATCGCTGAAAAACATCAGCACCCTGTCCGTGGCCCCGCCCTTGTAGCCGGCGATCATCCCGACGAGGACGGCGAAGACGCGCGACACGATGCCCGCAATCACTGCGATAATCAGCGAGTTGCGCACGGCAAATGTCGCATTCCAGAAGATGTCCTGCCCGTTGGAATCGGTCCCCAGCAGGTGGGTGCTGGAGGGCCGCAGGTCCCTGGGTACCGCGCCCCACTTGCCCGGGTCATAAGGCGAGACAAATGAGAGACACGCGAAGATGAGCAGCGCGCAGAGGACGCAGAAGCTGACAGCGAATCTGTAGTCCCTGAAGAGGTCTCGAAGTATTTTCACGCGACTGTTCTCCCTATAGGTGCCTCACCCTGGGATCCACGAGCGGATAGATCAGATCGAGGATGAGGATCGCGGTTGTAATGGCCACAATCGACAGCGCGGTGATGCCCATAATCAGGTTATAGTCGCCGGTGACGATGGCGTTGTAGAGCAGCCCGCCGAGCCCGGGGTAAGAGAAAACGATCTCGGTGATCAAGGCCCCGCTGAAAATCTGGCCGAGGGCCAGCGCCAGGGCGGTAATCTGCGGCAGCATGGCATTCCGGATGACGTACTTCGACACGATCCGGTTTTCCGTGACGCCGCCGAGCTTGGCGTATTGCACGAAATCCTCGGCATTGACATTTTGCACGATGAGTTTCATGGTCTGGAACCAGATCGCGCCGCCGAGGATCGTGAGCGACAGCGCGGGGAGCGCTGAATGCCAGAGCACGTCCTTAATGAACGGCCAGTCGAGCGCGGCCCGGCGCCCGATGCCGGCGCCGCCGGAGACCGGAAACCACCGGATGAAATAGGCCAGCAGCAGGAGTAGGGCAAAGGCAAAAATGTAGTAGGGCAACGGCCGAATGATCATGGCGACGGTGTCGAAGGCGCGCGACCAGCGTCGGCGTGAGTAGTATCCGGCCAGCCCGCCCACGATGTTGCCGGCGGTCCACGAGATGAATGTGGTCACCAGCAACAGACCCGTCGTCCATGGCAGGGCTGCGCCGATCAGCTTACTCACCGGCGTGGGGAACTGGAAGAATGACACCCCGAAGTCGAAGCGGAAGAATCGCCGCCAGAATGCGCCGTACTGCTCGAGCATCGAACCCTCGAGGCCGTACATTTCCGTCAGGTCTGCGACGATCTGGTCTATCGAACCTGGATCCAGGCTCGAGCCGCGCGCCTGCAGTTCCGCAATCGTCCTGACAACGGGGTCGTTGGGCAGGAGACGGGGAATAAAGAACACGGCCGTGATCCCCACGAAGATAACCAGGACATACTGCACGAGCCGTGGAATCAGGTAGCGTTTGATAAACGGCATGTTGACCTCACCCCCTGTGGTCCCCCGCTCCTGTACGACAGGAGCGGGGGAAGGGCGGCATGATGTTGTGTCCTTGGCTGCTGCAGCGCGGTGTGCTGGGCCGAACACTCACCACACCGCGCTACTACCTCAGCGTCCTATCTCCCGGTCGGTTCCAGGAAGGGTGTCATGTACTTGAAGGGCCCCCAGTGTGTATAGGGCTGGGTATAGGCGTTTTCGCTGCCGGGCCAGTTGGTCCAGTACTGTTGATCCCAGGCAACGAATCCGATGTAACCGAACGTCGGGATGCCGGGCATCTCCGTCACTGCGATCTTGAGCCCCTCGATGCCGACAGCCACTACGGCTTCGGTATCAGCAGGATCGGTCTCACGCAGTTTCTGGATCACAGCGTCCATCTCCGGGCTTGACCAGCGACCGGGGTGCCCCGCGGGCACCTGGCCAATCGGGCGGATGTACGCCGAGTTCCAGTGATCGAGCACGCGATAGAGGTCTGGCCCTGCGCCCCAGGGTTCCTGGGCGGGCCAGTCGCTCGAGAGCTGGAAGTTGCCGGTATTATACAGATCAGCGCGCGATTCGGTGGGATAGGGTTGCGCATCGATACCGAATTCCTGCCACTGCTGGGCCGCTGCGACCGCGTTGCGCGATCCCATGTCGGTGGTCAGGTCGGTGTCGGTCAGGATTTCGATCTTCCAGGGCGTGCCGTCCGGCAGAAGCCACTTGCCTTCCGCATTCTTTGAGAAGCCGTTCTTCACGAGCAGCTTTTCGGCTACGTCAGGCGCATACTTGTACCACCCCAGGCCGAAGGCCTTATCGATGTATTCCTGGTCCTCGGGGAAGACATAGCCCCGGCCCTTGGCGTATTCGACTACACGCATGGGCGCATCCGGATCGTAGGGCTGGAAGGTCTCGCCGTTGCCCAGGTCTAGCGTGAACTCGGACAACCACGGTTCCATCGGTTTGATGAAATTCTCGGGGTAGGAACCGAGCGATGGGATGTGAACCGGGCTCATGGCCCCGCTGCCATCCACCGCCATGCCAAGGTACTCGGCGATGTCAATCGCCAGGACGAGCGCCCAGCGGACTTCGCGGTTGTCGTAGGGCGGCACCGTGACATTGAAGGCAATCCCGGTGATGGCCGGGTCGTTGTTCACGACCCAGGGATAGGCCGGTTGATAGGCCCGCGACGTGTCGGACTGCGCCAGCACGGCCTTGAGCCCATCCGACGAAACGTTGATCACGTCGGCCTGGTGGGTCAGTTGAGCGAGGATCTTGGCGCCTTCATTGGCGAAGTACTGCATGACGATGTACTTGGGCTTCGGCTCGCCGTACATGATGCCCGTCGGGCTCTTGTCCCAGTCCGCCCGCTTCTCCCAGATGGTCCAGAACCCGGCTTCGTCGTAGCTATGGAGCTTGTAGGGGCCGGTGCCGACGAAGGGGTTGAACTCGAAAGTGACCGGATCCTCCACGCCTTCGAAGATATGCTTCGGCATGATCCAGGTGCAGCCCCAGCGATCGAGGAACGTGGTGTGGAACCGCGAGTTCGGCTTGGTCAACTCGAACACGACCGTGTAGTCGTCGGGCGCGGAGACGGATGCGACATTGTCGACGAAGAGCGGGTGAGCGTTGAAGCCCTCATACTTGATGAGCGTCTCGACCGTGAAGACAACATCGGCTGCTGTGAACGGCGTGCCGTCATCCCACGCGACGCCCTCGCGAAGTGGGATCTCCAGGCGGGTGAAGTCCTCGTTGTAGATCGGGTCGCCCGCGGCGAGCCCGTTGATGATCTCGCCTGTGGCAAAGTCGACCGACCATAGCGGCTCATTGGCGAGCGGCTGCGTGCCGCGATCCCGCCACTTCCAGCCAACCCAATCGTTGAAATTACCGGGGGAGCCGACGCGTCCTGTCAGGATATCCACGATCAGCGTCTCGCTGCGGGGGAGGACGCCCAGGACTGCGGGCGCCTCTTCCCTCACCACCGGCTCCGGCGTCGCCGTGACGACGACTTCGACGGGCGCCTGCGGCATCGTTCCAGGTGCGACACAGGCGGTCAGCAGCACAAGGGCCGCCAGCAAGGGCAGTAGCTTCTTCATCTTGACCTCCAGTTCCTCTTTGATGGTAGGTAGACAGAATGGCAAGAGCAGATAGATGTGTGCGCGTCACCTCCCTTCAGCCTCTGTGGTTGGTCACGGGCCGGCAAGAATTGCGTATCACTAGTTCGGTGGGCATTTCGCAGACACTCTCCGCAGACGGCTGCCCGCGAATCAGTCGGACTAACAGCTCGGTCGCGGCATAGCCCATGCGGTCGATGAACTGGTCGACCGTGGTGAGGGGCGGGTTGGAGTAGGTGGCCTCGGGGATGTTGTCAAACCCGATCACGGAGAGGTCATCGGGCACGCGCCGGCCGCGCGCGCGCGCGGCGTCGATGGCTCCGAAGGCCGATTGGTCGTTCGCCGCAAAGATCGCAGTGGGCGGCTGCGCCAGCGACAGGAGTCGCTTCGTACACTCATAACCGGCTGCACGCGTGAAATCGCCTGTCGCAATGAGGTTCGGGTCCAGCGGCAGGCCCGCCTGCTCCAACGCCGTCCGATAGCCGGCCAGGCGCTGCTCGCCGCTCAACAGGTCGGCCCGGCCTGTGATGAAGCCGATGCGCGTGTGTCCGAGGCTGATGAGGTATTCCATGGCGGACACGGCGCCGGCATGATTCGCAGCGATGACCGATATGCAGCCGGCGCAGTCATGGTTCGGATCGACGGCCACGACCGGTGCGGTCGTGGCGAAGCGGGTTGCCGCGGGGGTCACGAGGATGACACCATCCGTGATGGTGCCATTGAGCAGGGAGACGTAGTGCTGTTCGCGCTCGGCCTTGGATGGCCGCTTGCTGCTGCCGCTGGTGTAGGCCAACAGATCATAGTCGAGGGCGATGATGGCCTGGTTGATGCCCTTGATGACCTGGATGCAGAAGGAGTCTTCCAACTCGGGCATGATGAGCCCGATGACGCCGGTGCGGTGGCTGCGCAGGCTGCGGGCCGCCAGACTGGATGTGTAGCCCAACTCGGCGATGACCTCGCGCACCCTCTGGTACGTCTCGGGCGATACATCATCCTTGTCGTTCAGCACGCGCGAAACCGTCGTAACGCCCACGCCGGCCGCGCGTGCGACATCCTGGATGGTGACGTTCTTGGTCCGTGCCATGGGGAAGGCTCCGCCTGCTGACAGAAACCGGTCGGATCGTTTCCGGAATCGTTTCCGGTATCCTTTCCGATCATAGCAGACCGCGGAGCGTTTGTCAATAGGGGTGCGACATTTCGGGTGCGTTTCATGGCGGGGGCAGCAAGGAAGCACCCTGAGCGGAGGGCGGCCCGCTGTGCGGGCTGGGCGCAGTCGAAGGAGCGGCCGCGTCCGGCATCGGCGTAGCCGAAGCACGGCATCCTTCGACTAGCCTTGCACTGTTGGGAGCGGTAGGCCGGCTCAATACGGGGCCAGGGCGGTTTCAGAGTGCATCAGGTGAACCCACCCGGCAACTGAAGTTGCGGCTACCGTTGCGAAGTCTGCCTTCGCAGACTGGAAACTAACCGACGCAGGTCGGTTTTGCAGTGGTAGCCGCAGTTTCAACTGCCAGGCAGAAGGCACGAGTGCAACATGATTTCGCCCTGATACGGGGAGCGGAAGTGTTGACACTCAGATGTTTCAGTGGGATACTCCTCAGGTGCTTACACTCCTTTTGATTTTCCTGGTTGCCGGCCTGGTCGGCCTGTTAGGCAGCATGCTGGGTATTGGCGGCGGGGTGTTGATCATCCCGCTATTGACCATGCTCTTTGGCATCCCGATCAAGACGGCGATCGGCGCGAGCATCATCAGCGTAATCGCCACGTCGTCAGCGGCGGGCGCCGTCTATGTCGGGCATGGCATGACTCACACGCGCCTGGGCATGGTTCTGGAGATCGCTACGACTTTGGGGGCTTTGGCCGGAGGCATCACCGCGGTGCTGATTTCGCAGCGCTACCTCTACGGTATCTTCGGTCTGGTTCTCATCTACGTGGTTTTCAGCATGCGGGGCCTGCCGCGCGATGAAAGCCGCAGCAAGCCGACGGGTTTGCTCGACACCAGCTTCATTGATCCATTGTCCGGCGGGGAAGTTGTGTATGGGGTGCGTCGCTTGCCGCTCGGTCTGCTCGCCAGCTTCATTGCTGGCAACATCTCTGGTTTGTTGGGCATTGGCGGCGGCATTGTCAAAGTGCCTATCATGAGCCTGGTGATGGGCTTACCCATCAAGGCCGCCATTGCGACCAGCAACTTTATGATCGGTGTGACGGCGGCCACGAGTGCGGTGATCTACTACGGCCGAGGTTATATCGTCCCCGATATTGCGGTGCCGACCGCCCTCGGCGTGTTGATAGGGGCACAGCTCGGCCTACGGCCTGAGCCAGGAGTACCTGGACAAAGGATTTGTCCAACTTGCACAGAGCATGCTGGATCAGGAGGTGCTCGCGGGGCGGACGGTTGCGTTGCGCGATGTGACGACCGACCCGGGGCTGCAATATCCGGAGGCTGCCGCTCGCGAGGGGATTCGTTCGGCGTTGGCAGTGCCGCTGCGCCTTGGGGAAAGGATTGTGGGGGTGCTCCGGGTATACACCGCCGAGGTCACGGAGTTTTCGGCCGCGGAGCGGGCCTTTCTGGCTGGCGCGGCCAACCTGGCCGCACGCGCCATCGCCGACGCCAGCCTCTACGCCGCCTTCCGCAACATTGCCCGGCAGGTAAATTCGACCCTCGAGGTGGAGCAGGTGCTGCGCAATTTGCTTCAGAGTCTGATTCAGGAACTGTCCTTCAAGGCCGGCTCGGTGCGGCTCCTCGGACCGCGGCGCCGTCGGCTGCATCTGGCGGCCGCTGAGGGGTTGAGCCAGGCCTATCTGAACAAGGGTGAGGTGCGGGTCGCGGACAGCCCCATCGACAATCGCGTGCTGACCGAGAATACCCACGTCATCCTGTATGATGTCGGTGCCGAACCCGGCTATCAATATCCGGAAGAGGCTGCGCGGGAGGGGATCAGATCGGTGCTGGCGGTTCCACTGCGACTGCGGGATCGCATCGTGGGCGTGCTCCGCGTATACTCCGCCCAACCGCACCGTTTCACCTCTGAGGAGATTGCTATGGTCGAGGCAGTGGCCGATTTGGGCGCCATGGCCCTGGAGAATGCCCGGCTGCATGAGACGCTGCGCGAGAAGTATGAGGCCGCTCGTGAAGACTGGGCAGGATGGTATCGCTACCTGGCATTGAGTTGATCGTTCCGCCAGCGGCTATCTTTGTCCTGTTGGACCCATCTAGGCGGCTTACCTCGCTGGTCGCGGCCCCCTTCCACGCATACCTCCGCGGGCCTTCATCATGCCATCCGAGGGTCGCGACAGCGGCCCTCGCCTAGCGCGCCAGCCTGTGCTGGCTGAAAAACGCCCACATCACCTCAGTCGCATTGGGCTCCTCCGGGGTATGCCCAACGATGAATCTCGGCAGGGGGGTGCTGCCCGGCCAGGCATGGCCGCCGCCCTCAATGGTGTAGAAGACAACCTCCGCGCCATCCCGACAGCCGGAGTAACGGACGCCGTTCACCGGGCCGCTGGCGGGCAGTGGCTCCGGGGTCGGACTGCACCCGTTGCGACTGGCCCAACCGGCGATCCAGTCCGGCACGACAGGGAGGCTGAAGTACCGGGTTGGGCCACCCATGTAGGGCACGATGGGATCAGCCGTTCCGTGGAAGGCGATGAAGGGCACGGCCCGCGCGGGCTGGCACGCGTCCTCCGGATAGGCATACGCGCCGGCGACGCTCCCCGCGGCTGCGATACGGTCAGCGAGCCGGCACGCCAGCAGGTAGGTCATCCCGCCGCCATTGGAGAAGCCGTTGACATAGATGCGTTCCGGATCGACGCTGTAGCGCGCGGCCAGTTGGTCGATCAGGTCCGCGATGAACGTGACATCCTGCATGTCGTCCGCAGGTGTTGCGCCGTTGGCCCGCCAGCGGCGGGGGAAGCCGGTTCCTGCCGGATAGGCCACTATGAAACCGTGCCGGTCGGCCAGCTCGTTCCAGCGGCTGATGTCAGCCAGGTGCGCGGGCCACTCGGCGAAGCCGTGGATGCTGATGACGAGGGGAACCGGCGTGGCCGGGTCGTAGCCGGCGGGTACATGGAGCAGGTAAGTGCGACGCTCGCCCGCTGATGTGATCGTCCCGTCGGACCGGCCCGTTCGGACCCAAAACAGAGCGAGCAGCAGCGCCCCGAGCGCACTGAATCCCAGCAGACTCCACAGGCAGCCGCGCATTCGACGGAAAAGTGTCATATGGTTGGAATTCCTGATCGTTTCTCCGGCGGTTCCCATGGGTTCCCGCTCGGTTTGAAGGTTACGCAGGGCGATCGAGCACAATCTGGCTGGCCGGCTTAACCATGGCGCCCGTTGCGCTCAGCTTGCGGTTCCATGCCACGTTTAACCGCGCCGCATCTTTACTGTAGCTACTGTGGCCATCCGCGGGTAGCGTGACTGCGTAGCCCAGCGCCAACAGGCGGAGTGGGAATGTTTGCTGTCTGGCGCATTATTCAGTTTTCCTCGAAAGGGCGGGCCGTGGGCGAGAGACCCAGGCGGGTGACCGTTTGTTCACTGGCGGGCCGATAGACGGCTGCGTGCGGCGTCAGGAGTTCCCGACTGCCCTCGGGCGAGCTGATCAGCGCCGCCTGCTCGTGCACGAAACCAGTGATGTCCTCGATGTGCATAATCCACTTGGTGGCGTAGTGGGCCAGCGTCTGGCCGCGCAGCCCCAACTGGATGGCCCGCCGGCCCAGCGCTTCGCCTTTCGGTGTGCGATCCGGATCCCACTGCAGGCGGACCGTCGAGCGCGCCACCGCGGCTGACCAGGCTGCTTGATCTCCATAGCACACCGAATCGAAGGTTGAGGAGACGGCTTCCGCCAGGATCGCCTCAAACCCTGCGCGCCTGAGCCAGACCGCCAGGACGACCTCTTGCCCCGGCTTAGTAGCCCATCCCGAGCGGTACATCATCCACAAAAAGCTGGTCTTGATCCAACTCATCCGTGCCAGGCTGAACTCGCCGCCAAAGCGACCGTGCTCCGCAGCCCAGCGGCCGATGGCTGGCCGGAATGCCTGGTAGACGACAATGGCGTCCTCATCGAAATGTGCGAGGATATGCCGGCCGCTGCACGGAAGGCGTTCAGTCTGGTCAACGTAGGGTTCTATGGGCAGTCGCATAGCGTTGGTACTGCGCATGGGGTCTCTGGGCTCCTTCCCAACAGCAGGTGCTAGAACAGGGCGCTCTCACGTGTCCCGGGCATGATACCGCGCGGTACAGGGCGCTGTCGAAGCCGCCAAGCACGAACCCGCAGCGTTCATACAACCGGCATGCGGCGACATCGACGTTCTACGGTTCCAGTTTTCCTCGACGATGATCTGCCCGGCGAGCCGGCCGTCTGCCGCGTGAAGGCAGCATAACATTGTCCGCCGGTCAGACCAACCCCGGCCGGATATAGAAGTGCCCCACTCCCTGCCTTTCCCAAGAAAATCAGGATGCATCTAGGCGGGCCGCCTGCGCGGTCAGCGTACGCAGCGCCTGGGTGACCGTGGCGCGCTGCTCATCGGTGAGCGCAGCCAGCAGCGGGTTCAGCCACGCTTGCTGTGCCTGGATGCTCTCATCCACCAACTGCCGCCCCGCCTCAGCTAGCTGCACCAGGCGCACGCGGCGGTCAGCGGGCGCCTCACTGCGTTCCACCAGCCCCTGTTGCACCAGCCGCGCAATCATTTGGCTCGCACCCGCGGGCGATAGCTGCAGGAGCTCGCCGCACGCCATGACCTCGTGCGGGCCCCGGTAGTAAAGATGCATCAGAATCGCCATCTGGGCCCATGACAGTCCCGAGTTACGCGCGAGGCGAAAGAAGCCGTTCATCGACTGCCGCATATAGATCGCGGTCCAATCCAGGATCGCTTGTGTTGCCGTAAGGTCATTCATAGTGTGAATACTTTACTTTGGTGAAATATCCAGTATAATGAAATTATACATCGTCGCGCTGGTTTGTAAAACAAGGTTCGGCGTAAG
>JAXGYZ010000018.1:0-21717 GCA_040772005.1 Anaerolineae bacterium
CGTGGCATCACACACCTTGACAGCCTCCGTACCCTAAGCTACGATATGGTCACCATGCACCCCGACCTTCACACACAACTAGAGCGCCTGGAAGCCGATCTGGCGGCCGGCGCCATCGACCCGGCCGGCCTGTTCTGGCTGGTGGTGTTTGCTGACGAGGCCGCCAGTGCGGACGGCAGCATCCGCTCCGACCGATGGGTGGACGCGGGCCTGGCGGCCGCGAAGCCGGGACTCGACGCCACCGCTATCGAGCCGCGGCGGCAGCTCGTAACGGACTACGACCTGTTCGAGCTTACCCGGCTTAAGGACCAGGCGCAGTTCAGCGGCGCAGCCCTCCACGACCTCAACTGGCAGCAGAAGTATGTGGTCCGGCTCCTGCCCGCGTTCGGCGGCGACCTGCCCGCGCTGCATGCCTGGGCGCACGAACGCTGGGCCGTGTATGGCGGCAGCAATCCCCAGGCGGCGGCGCTGGAGCAGATTCTGGCCGAGTATGGGCTGCGCGGCCGCACCGTCCTGCTCGAAGCCCTGCACGACGCGCAGGCGATTTACGATGGCTGGCTGCCCGCGGCGGCGCTGGCGCGCATCGCGCATGCACTCCGTGTGCCGCTGGCCGATGTGTACGGCGTCACCGAGTTCTACGACATGTTCCACACGCACCCGGTCGGCCATGAGATCATACGCGTCTGCCAGGATGGACCGTGTATGCTGGCGGGGGCGGATGATCTGCTCGCCGGGCTGGCGCACGGGCTGGGCATCCGGCCCGGGCAGACCACGCCCGATGGCCGCTACACGGTGGAGCCGGTCCGCTGTCTCGGCCTGTGCGACCGTGCGCCCGCCGCGTTGGTCAACCACCGGCGCCGTGCGCCCGCTGATGCCACGCTGCTGGATGGACTCGACGGCAGCCAACCCGACGCATCACGCGCGAGGATCGGCGGCCTGGTCAAGATTGCGCTCGCCAACGTCGGCATCGTGGACCCCACCAGCCTGGAAGATTACCTGGCCCAGGGCGGCATGGCTGCGCTCCGCAAAGCGCTGCGCGAAATGTCACCCGACGATGTGATCCGCGAGGTCAGGGCCAGCAAGCTGGTCGGCCGCGGGGGTGCGGCTTTTGCCACCGGACTGAAGTGGCAGTTCGCGGCGGCCAACCCCGGCCCGCGCTATGTCATCTGCAATGCAGATGAGAGCGAGCCGGGCGCGTTCAAGGACCGTGTGCTGATGGAGGGCGACCCGTACCGTGTCCTCGAGGGCCTGCTGCTCGCCTGCTATGCTGTGGGGGCTGAACAGGCGTTCGTCTACGTCCGCGGGGAGTACCGGCTGGGCTACGAGCGTTTCACCCACGCGGTGCGGCGGCTGGACGAGGCCGGCTACCTGTGCGGCGAGTCGCGCGGAGGCAACTTCGCGTGCAGCATCGAGGTGCGCCGGGGCGCGGGCGCGTACGTCTGCGGCGAAGAGACCGCGCTGATGGAGAGCATCGAGGGCAAGCGCGGCTTCCCCCGGCTGCGGCCGCCCTTCCCCACCGATGCCGGGCTGTGGGGCCGGCCGACGGTCATCAACAACGTGGAGACCCTGGCGAAGGTGGCGCCGATCATCATGCACGGCGCGCGCTGGTACAACGCGTTGGGCACGCCGGATTCCGCGGGTACGAAGCTCTTCGCGGTGAGCGGGGCCGTCATGCGGCCCGGCGTCTATGAGGTGCCCTTCGGCGTCCCGCTGCGCCACCTCATCTTCGATCTCGCGGGCGGGCTGCACCCGGGCCGCAGCATCCAGGCCATCCTGACCGGCGGCGCGGCAGGCTCCTTCCTGACGCCGGAACACCTGGACACCCCACTCACCTTCGAAGATTACCGGAAGGTCGGCGGCACGATCGGCGCGGGGACGGTCATTGTGCTCGATGACACCTCCGACCTGCGGCTGGTCCTCGCGCGCATCGGCAGCTTCTTTGCGCACGAAAGCTGCGGCAAATGTTATCCCTGCCAGATGGGCACGCAGCGCCAGGCGGAACTGCTGGCCCGCGTGGCGCGGGGCGAGGCACGGCCCACGGACGCCGCGGACCTGGTCGAGCTGGCGGGCGTGATGGCCGACACGAGCATCTGCGGCCTGGGCCAGGCCGCGCCGATGGCGGCCCTGAACGCCTACCAGCACTGGCCGGAGCTCTTCAGCCCGTGAAAGGAACGCGCATGCCGGAAACAACCGCCGCTGAATTGGTGGCCCTGACCCTCAACGGGCAGACCGTCCGCGTGCCCGCCGGCACGACCATCCTGGCTGCCGCCCGCCTGGCCGGTGTGGAGATTCCCACGCTGTGCTACCACCCCGAGTTGACTGCCAACGGGGTGTGCCGGCTCTGCTCGGTGGAGGTGGTCGGCGCACGGACGCTGCTGCCGGCCTGCGTCGCGCCGGTGGCCCCGGGCATGGTCGTCAACACCGAGACCGAACGCGTCAACACGGCCCGCCGCGTGATCCTGGAACTGCTGGCATCGACCGTCGACCTGCACGATGCGCCGGACGTCCAACGTTACATGGAGAAGTACGGCGCGAACCCCGCCCACTACGACGGCGGCGTGCGCCGCACCTTTGCGGTCAAGGTCGATAATCCATTCTACGTGCGCGATTACAGCCAGTGCATCATGTGCTGGCGCTGCATCCAGGTCTGCGCGGACGATGTGCAGAACACCTTTGCGCTGACCTGGGGCGGCCGCGGCATCACCAGCCACGTCACGACGGCCTTCGACGCACCCATGCCCGACACGACATGCGTCTTCTGCGGGAATTGCGTGGGCGTCTGCCCGACCGGCGCGCTGAAGGGCAAGGTCGAGGCCGACCTCGAGGTCGGGGCCGATGGGGAGCGCAAGCCATGAAGCCTGACCGAATCGTGCGATCCACCTGCCCCTACTGCGGCGTGGGCTGCCAGGTGCTGCTTAACATCAAGGACGAACGTATCTTCCGCGTCGATGCACCCTTCGATGCCGCGCCAAACTACGGCCGGCTGTGCGTCAAGGGACGCTTCGGCGCGGACTTCGTCCACCATCCCACCCGACTGACACGGCCGCTGGTCCGCCGCGACCCGCAGACGCCGGGCCACCGCACAGCCGCACGCGGCCCCAACGACTGGCGGGCGGTGACGTGGGATGAGGCGCTGGAACTCGTCGCGAGCCGCCTGCTGGACCTGCGCCGGCGCTACGGGCCGGACAGCATCACGGCCAATGCGTGCGCCAAGGCCACCAACGAGGACAACTACCTGCTCCAGAAATACATCCGCGCGCTGATCGGCACCAACAACGTCGATCACTGCGCGCGGCTGTGCCATGCAGGCAGCGTGGCGGGGCTGCAACTGGCTATCGGGTCGAGCGCGATGAGCAATTCCATCGCGGAGATGGCCGGGCTGGAGTGCTTCATGGTCGTCGGCTCGAACACGGCCGAGACCCACCCGGTCATCGCCACGTTCCTCAAGCAGGCGGTGCAGCGGAACGGCGCACGGCTCATCGTCGTGGACCCGCGGCAGACCGAGATGACGCACTTTGCAGAGCTATGGCTGCGGCACCGGCCGGGGACTGACACCGCGCTGTTCAACGCGCTGGCGCACGTCATCGTGGCCGAGGGGCTCTACAACCGGGAGTTCGTCGCGGCGCGCACCGAGGGCTTCGACGAATACCGGACGAGCCTGGCCGACAAGACCCCGGAGTGGGCCGCGGAACTTACCGGCGTGCCGGCGGCAGATATTCTTACAGCCGCGCGCATCTACGCGTCGGCGGGCGCGGCAGCCATCTACTGGGGCATGGGCATCAGCCAGAGCACGCACGGCACGACCAACACCCTCACGCTGACCAACCTGGCGCTGCTCTGCGGGCACGTCGGGCGGCCGGGGACCGGGCTGAACCCGCTGCGCGGACAGAACAACGTCCAGGGCTGCTCCGACTCCGGCGGGCTGCCGAACGTCTACACAGCTTATCAGCCGGTGGTCGATCCCGCCGTGCGGGGCAAGTTCGAGACTGCGTGGGGCGTGCCCCTGCCCGCCGCGCCTGGCCTGACCGTCACCGAAATGGTGGACGGCATCCTGACCGGCCGCGTCCGGGGCTGGTACGTGATGGGCGAGAACCCGCTGATGAGCGAGCCCAACCTGCACCACGCGCAGCACGCGCTGGAGCAGCTCGAGTTCTTCGTCGCCCAGGACATCTTCTTCAATGAGACGAACGTCTATGCGGATGTCGTCCTGCCCGCGGCCAGCTTCGCCGAGAAGGATGGCACCTTCACCAACTCGGATCGCCGCGTCCAGCTCGTGCGCCGGGCGGTCGCTGCCCCTGGGAAGGCGCGGCCGGACTGGGACATCATTGCCGACCTGGCCCGCCGCACCCTCCGGCAGATGGCGGCGGGAGCGCCGGACACCCATCGGGCAGCGGCAAGTGGTGGCGGTCCCATCCGCGAGGGGGCGGCCGCGCTGCCGGCCGGATGGTCGTATGCCGGCCCGGACGAAATCTGGGAGGAAATGCGCCGCGTCACGCCCGACTTCGGCGGCATCACGTACGCGCGACTGGCGGCAGAAGGCGGCGTCCACTGGCCCTGCCCCGCGGCCGAGCACCCCGGCACGCCATATCTCTTTGCCGAAACATTTCCGAGCGGCCGCGGCAAGCTCTGGCCCGTCCCCTACGAGACCGAGAGCGAGCTGCCGGACGCCGACTACCCCTTCATACTCAGCACTGGCCGCGTGCTCTATCACTGGCACGGCGGCACGATGACCCGTGTCTCCGCGCTAGATGCAGCCTGGCCCGAATGCACCGTCGAACTGCACCCCCACGATGCTGCGCGCCTGGGGCTGGAGACCGGCGACTGGGTTGAGGTCGCCAGCCGCCGCGGGGCTATCACGGCCCGGCTGCTGGTCACCGGTCGCTCGCCCGAGGGCACCCTCTTCATCCCGTTCCACTTTGCCGAGGCTGCGGCCAACGTCCTGACCGACAACCGGCTCGACCGCCGCGCGAAGATACCCGATTACAAGGTCTGCGCAGTGACCATCACGCGCGCTGCCGCCGCACCCGGCCGCGCGGGCGATACCATCCCCCTGACCGACCGCGGGGCCATCAAGGACCCGACCGGCTGACAGGAACTGGCCGGCCGTGCCCAACGCTTGAGCCGACCGGCCAGAACAAATTCGAGTTCTGCATCAACTCAGGGGTGCAGCACGACCTTCGTGTACCCGTCGATGCGCTTGTCGAACTTTTCGTATGCCATAGGCGCATCTGCCAGCGGCAGCTCGTGTGAGACCACGAAGCTGGGTTTCGCGCGGCCGGCAATGATGAGATCGCGCAACTGCGCGTTGTAGCGCTTGACATTGCACTGCCCGGTGCCCAGGCGCAGGCCCTTCTCGAAGAGCTTGCCGAATGCGATGCTGAGGTTGCCCTGCTTCGCCTGCGCATCGACCCCGCCGGGATCAGCCGGCACATAGAGGCCGGGGATGCCCAGCGCACCGGTCGCGCGCACCGTCTGGATGAGCGCGTTGAGCACCAGCGCCGGTTGCTCGCTAGACCCCTCCTTTGTCACCGCCTGATAGCCCACCGCGTCCACGCCCTTATCCGTGCCCAACCCCCCGGTCTGCGCCTTGATCTGCTCGACCGGGTCTGCCACATCGAAGTTGATAGGGATCGCGCCGATCTCCTGCGCCTTCGCCAGCCGCTCAGGGACACGATCCACCACGAAGACCTGCGATGCGCCGCGCAACAGGGCCGAATACGCGGCCATCAAGCCCACCGGTCCCGCGCCGTAGACGGCGACCGTCTCACCGGGCCGCACATCGGCCAGTTCACAGCCGTGATAACCGGTCGGGAAGATGTCGGCAAGCAGGATGAAATCGCTCTCGTATTCGGTGCCGGCCGGCAGTTTCAGGCAGTTGAAATCCGCGTAGGGCACGCGCAGGTATTCGGCCTGACCGCCCATATATGGGCCCATCGCCACATAGCCGTACGCGCCGCCCGCAAAGCCGGGATTCACGCTCAGGCAGAATCCCGTATACCCCGCCTGGCAATTCCTGCAAAACCCGCACGCCACGTTGAAAGGCATCACCACGCGATCGCCCACCCGCAGGCCAGACACGCCGCTGCCGACTTCCTCGATGATGCCCATGTTCTCGTGGCCGAATACGATGCCCGGCTGCGCAGCCGTGCGGCCCTCGTACATATGCAGGTCAGAACCACAGATGGCGGTGGATGTCACTTTGACGATGACATCATTGGGGTGCTGCGTCTTGGGCTCGGTGACCGTCTCAACGGCCACGCGAAAAGGCGCCTTATATACGACTGCCTTCATGGTATTCACTCCCCTCTCAGTACAGCTCGGATCTGCCATCGGAACCTGTCGTAGACCCGTCGGCTGGCACAAGCACGGGTTACATGATCAGGGCAATAATATTACAAGTATCATACATTCGCAAACGTTGCCGCAGACAGCTCCTCGTCCAGGCGGGCGAACGTCGTGGATTGCAGCCCGCGGTTCTGCACGTACTCGAAGGTCAGCTCCAGCATCCGCATCGCGGGATCGAACAGCATCAGGCTCCACGGGTGCCAGACCAGGCTGACGTAGGGTAGATTGTCCGCCAGCGCGCGATCCAGGAAGATGCGGTTGATTGCGAACTCCTCTTCGGGAGTCTCGATGCAGCGATCGGGGATAGCCTCGGGCATGAGTGGGGGGAACAGGAGGACACGCGCGGGCGGCTGGCCGAAGATGCGGTTGTTGCCCTTGAGCAGGTTCTCGTGCCAGCCGTGACCGGGGAATTCGCGCAGCCCGGGAAAGCCATCTTCCGAGTAGGTGAAGGGCGGGTAGAGCGGAATGGGCAGCGAGAAGTCCGGCCCCCACAGCCGGCTGCTGACATAGCGGTAGCCCGCATCGGCGATGAGTCCCAGGATCTCCGGTGCGCCCCGCAGCCCATCGGTGAACCCGCAGCCCGTGCGCAGGCCCAGGCACGGTCGCCCGAACACTTCCTCAACGACCTCCTTGCCGCGGCGAATCTCCACTTCGATCTCAGCCAGAGACGCGGCCGGCCCGCAGATCGGATGATCGCGGAACATCCCGTGCGAGTAGGTGTGCGAAGCGACCTCGAACAGCGGGTCGTCCAGCAGTTCGCGGAACTCGTCAGGGTTGGCCTCAAGCGTCCTGCCGACGATGAAGAAGGTGGCCGGCATCCGGTAACGCCGGTGCACCGCCACGATCCGCCGGCACGCCTCCAGACAGGTGGGCACCCCGGGACCGAACCGCCGCGTGTCGTGCATCTCCGTGTCGTAGGCTGCGATGTAGTGTGGCTTCATCAGGCATCCCCCCCAAAGATATTCCGCCAGTTGTATCAGGCCATGATTTGGGGTATCCTAAGACCATTCCCCACAGTTGACAAGCGGGAGCCCAAGATGACCATCAAGTTCCGTCTCTACAACCACGCCGATGACTACGGACGAGTTGGCGACTTCCTCATCGCGCACCATCAGCCGGGCAACCTGGACGGCAACTGGATCGAACCGGCCTGGGAATACATGCACTTCCACGGGCAGCTTGACCGCGCCACCCTCGAGAAAATCGGCATCTGGGAAGACGCCGGGGAGATCGTCGCCGTGGTCCATTGCGAGTGGCGCTGGGGCGAGGCGTTCTTCCAGTTCCACCCGGCTTACTGTTTCCTCGCCGCGGAGATGCTCGATTACGCCGAGCGCAACCTGACCGGCAGCTCGGCTGAGGACGGGCGGAAGCATTTGTGCGCGTACGTCAACGACAACAACCCCGACTTCCTCGCGCTGGTGCAGGCGCGCGGATACGAGAAGGACCCGGGCGGGATGCGGCCGCTCTACCGCTTCGACATTCCCGCCCCGTTTCCCGCCATCATGCTGCCTGCCGGTTTCCGGCTGACCAATCTTGCTGAGGAATGCGACTGGGCAAAGGTACACCGTGCGCTGTGGCGCGGCTTCAACCACGAGGGCGAGCCGCCGATGACCGCGGAAGACCTGGACGACCGCCGGCGGATGTTCGACACGCCCAAGGCGCGGCGTGACCTGAAGATCGCGGCCGTCGCACCGAACGGGGACTTCGTCGCCTTCTGTGGCATGTTCTATGAGCCGGCGGGGCGCTTCGCCTACGTCGAGCCGGTCGCCACCGATCCGAATTATCGTCGGCTGGGCCTCGGCAAGGCAGCCGTGCTGGAGGGCATCCGGCGTTGTGCGCAGTTGGGAGCTACTGTCGCTTACGTGGGCTCGGACCAGCTTTTTTACCAGGCCCTCGGCTTCAGCAAGGTGTATGACAGCGAGTGCTGGAAGGCGCCGCCGTCGCGTCTTGCTTGATTGTCATCCAGGGGCATGCTATACTTTGTGCCAACCTGAGTAAAATATCCTGGCCCTCAATGTGCAGGTTCGACGGTCCGCAGGAGGATGAAAGATGCCCCTCCAACCCAACGATTCCCTGGCAAACGGGCAATATCGCATCGTCCGACAGCTCGGCCGGGGCGGCTTCGGTTACGTCTACCTGGCAGAAGACACCCTCCTGCACGAGGAGGTGGCGGTTAAAGAGTTAATCCCCGCGCTGATCGGCGACGAGGCGATGCTCAAGCGCTTTCTCGCTGAGGCCAAGGCCACGATGAAGCTGGCGCATGACTGCATCGTGCGCACCCACAATGTTTTCAGCGAGCACGACAACTTCTACATCGCCATGGAATACATGCGCGGCGGCTCGCTGGAGAGCGTGTTGCAGGCCAAGACCGTGCTCTCCGTGGATCAGGCGACGCGGCTCGGCGTCGAGGTGGCCGAGGGACTGGCCTACGCGCATCACCACGGCGTGGTTCACTGCGACCTCAAGCCCGCCAACATTCTGCTCGACAAGGCCGGCCATGCCAAGGTCGCCGATTTCGGTATCGCCCATGTCTCGGGCCTGGAGATGACGCGCACGTGGCAGACGCCGGTCGGATTTGTGGCCGGGACCCTGCCGTATATGTCGCCGGAACAGGCGGACGGCGTGCGCGATGATCCCCGCATAGATGTGTATGCCCTCGGCGCGGTGCTCTACCGTGCGCTCGCGGGCCAACCCTACCTGGCTTTTGAGCAGCGTGAGACGCCGGGTGCGCAGGCGGATAACGTCTATCGCATCCGCCATGAAGCGCCAATCCCGCCCAGCCGCCATAACCCGCACGTGCCGCCCTGGCTGGATGCCGTACTGCTGACCGCACTGGCCAAGCAGTCCGCGGAGCGCCTGCCGGGCGCGCTGGCCTTCCGGGATGCCCTGCTGGGGCAGGGCGCAACCATGACATCGGTGGTGCAGCCTGGCGCGGCAACCCAGGCCGCGCGGGCCGCCTGGGCTTCCGCCACCTATGTCCCGACACAGGCCATCCCCCAACCGCGCCGCGGCCTGCCGGCATGGCTCGTCGTCGTGCTCGTTGCGGTGGGGCTGCTTGCAGTCAGTGGCCTTGCCTGGCTGGCCCTGACCGGCGGGCCAGGGCCCGAGGTCGCGCAGGCAGAGCTGCCGACGCCCCCCGCGACCGTGCTGCCCGCGGATACCGACACCCCTGTACCCGTCGTGATACCCACAGTTCTCATTCCTACAGTCATCGTGCCGTCCGACACGCCGGCGCCGACCGACACCCCCGTGCCTCCAACCGATACGCCTGTGCCCACTTCACCGCGGCCGACGGACATTCCCATTGTGTCAGACTGTCCGGGCGCGCTCACGCAGTTGGTGGCACTTGGTGATACGGCCTATGTAGCCACACAGAGTGACCCGCTCTTGATGCATCAGTCACCGGGCTACACGGCCACCCAAATCGACCGCCTCCAGCCCGGCACACGGATGGTCATCACAGAAGGCCCCGCCTGCGCCGACGGCCGCTGGTGGTGGAAGGTGCGCACCGAGACCGGAATGCTGGGCTGGGTCGTCGAAGGCAGCGATGACGTAGACCCACGGTTTATCCTGCCGGTGGACACTTCTCCCCCCACTCCCGTCCCGCAGTTCCAGATTGCCTATCACAGTAACCAGTCCGGCAACTGGGATATCTGGATCATGAACGCCGATGGGTCCGGGCAGCGGCAACTCTACGCCACCGGACGGGATGAATTCCCCTACGCCTGGTCGCCCGTGACCGGCGAGCTGCTCTATACCCAGGGCGACCCGGCAGATCCGGGACGGACCGAACGGGAAGCTTTCAGCCTGGCGCTGGGCACCGGTCAGACCCGCGCGATCACGATGGATATGCGGAATATCTCCGGTGCAGACTGGTCGCCGGACGGTGGGCGAGTGGTGGTTTCGTCCAATCGCCGGCTGACGCTCAACCCGCAGAACATCTGCAATATCCCCATGACCTCCGCGCCGCGACACGATATCCTCATCCTGGATGGCATGGCGACAGTCCCGCTTGTGCGATCAGGCTCGGTTCCCAACGGATACCGTGCCTGCGGCACCACCTCACCGGCCTGGTCGCCGGACGGTCGCTATATCGCCTTCGCGATGATGGACCGGACGGCGTCATACGATGCCTGGAACATCTATCGCATGAACGTCGATGGGTCGGGGGTCTGCCCGCTGGCAGCGGGCGGCAACTGGCACAACGAAAGCCCGTCCTGGTCGCCGGACGGCCAATGGATCGTCTATATTTCTAACCGCGGCAGCGGCAGCAAGTATGGCATCTACGTCATGCCTGCCACGTGCGACCTGTCGGTCGCGCCCACGGCGGTCGCTCTGGGCACGGTGCTCGACTCGCGCGTGCCGAGATGGTCACCCGATCGCACACAGATTGCTTTCTCGGTGCGCAACGCGAACAACTACTACGACATCTACGTGGTCGATGTCGACGCGCAGGGACACCCGCTGAGTTCGCCGCGCCGCCTGACCTCGGGCGCCAGGTCGGAATCCGGGCCTGTCTGGGTGTACTGAAGCCTGAGCAGCAGATACTGGAATTGCCAAAAATGACCGCATAGTTGCGAACCATGTTGTGTTATAATCTCCCTGAAAGGAAGCATGTGCAGCGTGGCAGATGAGGAAGGCGGTTCGCCCTGGGTCCGGCTGATGGCCGGCAATCGACGCTATGTCGCCGGTCAACCGACCCATCCCGACCGGACGCCTGCGCGCCGCCGCGAACTCGCGGCGGGCCAGCGCCCTTTCGCCGCGATCCTCGGCTGTGCGGATTCACGCGTTCCCCCAGAAATCCTCTTCGATCAGGGCCTGGGCAGCCTGTTTGTCGTCCGTGTCGCCGGCAACATCGTGGATGACGCCGTGCTGGGCAGCCTGGAATACGCGGTGGAGCACCTGGGCGTCAGTCTCGTCGTCGTCCTCGGTCACACCGGCTGCGGGGCCGTGCAAGCAGCTATCAGCGGTGGATCTCCTGCAGGAGCAATTGCGCGTGTGGTCGATGCCATCCTGCCGGCGGTGGAAATCGCCCAGGCGATGCCAGGGGCAGTGGCAGAAAATGCAGTGCGAGTCAATGTAGCCCGGATGGTCCGTCAACTTGCTGCCGCCGAGCCGATCCTCGCCACGGCCCAGGCAGAAGGACGCTTGCAGATTACCGGCGCAATGTACGATCTGTTCACTGGCATAGTCCAGGAAACCGGATAAAAACCGATTTAATAACTCGTTTAACGTCAATACTATCCAGCTTGACGGCGGAAGCAACCGTTGATATTATTACAGCGTAGTTGCACGAATGTGCGCAACTCGCTCACAATGTAACTGACCAGGCGATTGGGCGAAAGGAGGTGGCAGCGACAGCCACACACTGTTCCGTTGTCCAGACTCAAAGATGCGTTTCATATTGACATCAGGAGGAATGCCCCAATGCGTAAGTTGCAACTGATCCTGGCACTGTTGATCGTGTTCACCATGGTGGTGAGTGCCTGTGGCGGCCGCGCCACGCCCACGCCGGAGCCTGTGGCACCGGCAGCCGAAGCGCCCGCAGCCGAAGAACCTGCGGCCGAAGAACCTGCGGCCGAAGAACCTGCGGCTGAGGAACCTGCTGCGGAAGAACCTGCCGCAGAAGAACCGGCAGCCGAAGAGCCTGCGGCAGCGGGCGCCTTCAAGGAAGCCCCTGAATTGGCCGAGCAGGTCGCGGCCGGCACGCTGCCCCCCGTGGACCAGCGCCTGCCCGTCAACCCGCTCGTGACCACCCCGGTCGAGTCCGTCGGCAAGTACGGCGGCACCCTCTACACCGCCAGCTGGTGGCCCGAGGCCGGCAACGTCCTGCTCTACTTCGCAGTGGACGCGCCGATCAAGTGGAAGGCCGACCTGACCGGCTACGAAGTCGCCCTCGTCGAGAGCTACGAGTTCTCCGAGGACGGCCACACCTTCACGATGCACCTGCGCGAAGGCCTCAAGTGGTCCGACGGCGAGCCCTACACCACGGCGGACTGGAAGTTCTGGTGGGAAGACCTGATCAAGAACCCCGACCAGAAGCTCTACCAGGCGCCTGCGTACCTGCGCAACACCGATGGCAGCCTCATCGACATCACCTTCCCGGATGACTACACCGTCGTCTGGAGTGCCGACAAGTCCCTGGGCGTCAGCGCTAACTACATGGCGCAGGGGTCCTGGGAATTCGCCAAGACCATGATGAAGCCGGCCCACTACCTCAAGCAGTTCCATCCCGAATACACCGACGGCGCTGCCTGGGAAGACATGGAAGCGGCTGACAAGTGGTGGCAGACCGCGGGCTACCCCTGCCTCTTCGCCTGGTGCAACACCGCAGTGTCGGAAGATGGCACCCGCTACACCTTCGGCCGCAACGCCTATTTCTGGCGCGTGGACACCGAAGGCAATCAGTTGCCCTACATCGACGCCATTGACGTCGAGATCGTGTCCGACGAGCAGGTCCGCCTGCTGAACGTCACCCAGGGCAAGTACGACACCGCGTTCCGTGTCATCGGCAACCCGAACGACATCCCCTTGTTGCTCGAAAACGCCGAGGCCGGCAACTACAAGCTGCTGGACGGCTGGATGAACGGCGCGGGCGCCTGGCCCGGCTACTACGTGAACTCCTGGTACGTTGAGGGCGGCAAGAACTACGAGAATGACACGCCCGAGAAGGCCACCGAGATCCGCAATGTGCTGCGCGACAAGCGCTTCCGCCAGGCCCTGTCCCTCGGCATCGACCGCACCCGCATGATCGACGTCGCCTGGAACGGCATCGGCGAGGCCAAGCAGGCCACCCTGAGCCCGCAGTCGCCGCACTTCGCCGGTGACAAGGGCCAGGAAGTCTACCAGGCCTGGGCCAATTCCTACATCGACTTCGACGCCGATGCAGCCAACGCGATGCTGGATGAGATGGGCATGGCCAAGGGCGCGGACGGCTTCCGCACGCTGCCCAGCGGCGAACCGTTCGTCCTGACGCTGGACATCTCGGACTGGGGCGGCAGCCTCAAGGTGCAGACCGACGCGGCAGCCGAAGCTGAGAAGCAGTGGGAGACCAACCTGGGCATCCAGGTCGACGTCAAGAACCTGCAGGGCCAGCCCGACCTGGACATCCGCAACAACAGCGGTTACTTCATGCTGCGCGCGGCCCATGTCTCCGAGTTGGACATCTGGACCTACCCGGACTGGCTGTTCCCCATCGTCAACCGCTACTACATGCCGCTGGAAGGCAAGTGGTATGCCAAGGGCAAGGACACCTGCGTGCCCGATCCGGCCATCCCGTACGACTGCGGTGTGAAGCCCGAGGACGGCAGCCCGGCCCAGCGCCTGCAGGCGCTCTACGAGCAGGGTGTGAACGAGCCCGACGAGCAGAAGCGCAACGAACTGGTCTGGGAAGCCATCCAGATCAACATCGACGAAGGCCCGTTCATCATCGGCATCTCCGGCGACCAGGCCATGCCTGTCGTCGTGAAGAACTACATGCGCAACATCCCGAACTACGGCGTCGTCGGCCCGTGGGCCCCATCGACCCCCGGCAACACGATCGCCTCGCAGTGGTGGATGGACAAGTAAACCGGCGCTTGTGAGCCAGGGTGTCACCTGCAACGACAGAGGCACCCTGGCTCCACAGGTCGGCAGCCTGGGAGCCATTCCCCGGGCTGCGTTGAACGCAATCCTTACTGTGGCGGGCGGCTAGGTCCGCCCGCCACGCCACCAACCGGGTTGACACAACCTTACGGCAGGCAATGGTGCACGGGCGCGGTCTACACCGCGTTGCGGCCGACCCCGTACTCCATCCTGCCGTCACTTGCACTGAGCCAGATACGCAGCGCAATCGCAAAGCCAGCTTACCCCAAATCATCCGGCTTAACCCCGCGCTGCGTTCGGAGAAACAGTCTCAGGCCAAGGAGGCGTTCATGTTGAGCTTCATCGTCCGGCGACTTGGCTACGCGCTGATCATGGTTGTGCTGGTGTCCTTCGTCAGCTTCGTGATCATCAAGTTGCCCCCCGGAGACTTTCTCACCCAGAAAATAGAACAGCTGCGCTCCCGTGGCGACCGCAGCGCTGAGGCGCGCATCGACCAGTACCGTGTGCGGTATGGCCTGGATAAGCCCTTCATCGAGCAGTATACCGGTTGGGTCACCAACTTCGTGAGGGGCGACTTCGGCGAGTCGTTCGAATATGAGCGACCGGTCAAGGACCTGCTGGGCGAACGCCTCCTGTTCACGGTCATTCTTTCCATCGCCACGCTGATTCTCACCTGGGCCCTGGCAATACCTCTAGGCGTCTATTCGGCGGTCAGACAATACTCGGTGGGCGACCAGATCATCTCGGTCATCAGCTTCATCGGCCTGGGCATGCCCGGCTTCCTGCTGGCGCTCATTATCTTGTATTTCGCCGTGGTCGTGCTGGGCCAGGAAGCCACAGGGCTCTTCTCCAAAGAGTTCGTGGATGCGCCGTGGAGCTTCGCCCGGGTCGTTGATCTCCTCAAGCATCTCTGGATCCCCGCCCTGGTCAGCGCAGTAACCGGCACGGGCGGCCTCATCCGCATCATGCGCGGCAACCTGCTCGAGACGCTCGGCCAACCCTTCATCGAAGCAGCCCGCGCTCGCGGCCTGAAGAACAGCACTGTGACCTGGAAGCATGCAGTGCGCATGGCCATCAACCCGCTGATCGTCATCCTCGGGTCCGAGGCCATTCCCAGCATCTTCGTCGGCAATGCGCTGGTCTCCATCGTGTTGAACCTGCCCACCATCGGCCCGCTCTTCGTGGAGTCACTGCGCAAGCTGGACATGTACATGGCCGGCACCTGCCTCGTGTTCTTCACGCTGCTGTTGCTCATCGGCAACCTGCTGGCTGACTTGATGCTGGCGTGGGTCGACCCCCGCATCCGGCTGGAATAGAGGAGGACGCAAATGGCTACGACAGCGGTTGCACCCACCAAGCAGGCCCAAAAGAAACCCGTCAGCCAGAGCTATTGGAGCCTGGTGTGGTGGAAGTTCAAGAAGAACAAGCTGGCCATCGTCGGCGGCATCATCCTCATCGTGATGTACTTCACGATGGTGGTGATACCCGAGTTCATCTCCCCTTACGCGCTCGAACGCTCCTCGGAATACACCGCGGCCAAACCGCAGGCCATCCGGTTCGTGGATTCCGAGGGCAAATGGCAGGCGCCCTTCGTCTATGGCCTGGAACGCAAGGTGGACACCAAGACCCGCACGCGCTTCTACGTGGACGATACCACGCGGAAGTATCCCGTGCGACTCTTCGTCAAGGGCGATCCTTACAAGCTGCTCGGGTTGATCCCGATGAACATCCACCTGTTCGGCACCACCTCGGATGACCCGAAGGCCTCGGTGTTCATCATGGGCACCGATTCGCTGGGCCGCGACTATTTCTCGCGCATCATCTACGGCGGGCGTCTGTCCCTGATGATCGGTCTCATCGGCCAGTTCCTGACCCTGGTCCTGGGCAGCGTATTGGGCGCCATCTCCGGCTACTACGGCGGCACAGTGGATGTCATCATCCAGCGTGTTACGGAGTTCCTGGCCGCCTTCCCGGATATTCCGCTGTTCATGGCGCTGGCCGCGGCCATTCCCAAGTTCTGGTCGCCTATCCTGGTGTACTTCATGCTCACGGTCATCCTGGCATTCGTGCGCTGGGGTGGCCTGGCACGGCAGGTGCGCGGCCTGATCCTGTCGCTGCGCGAGCGTGAATACGTCCTGGCAGCCAAGAGCTTCGGCGCGGAGGATTCACGGCTGATGCTTCAGCACCTCCTGCCGGGCACCATGAGCCACGTCATCGTCATCGCCACGCTGTCGATTCCCGGCATGATCCTGGCCGAAACGGCCTTGAGCTGGCTGGGGCTCGGTCTGCGCCCCCCGCTGACAAGCTGGGGCGTCCTCCTGCAGGAAGCCGGCAACGTCAGCGCCATCCGGTTCTACCCGTGGCTGCTGTTGACTATCCCCTTCCTGTTGCTCGTCATCCTGGCCTACAACATGTTGGGCGACGGCCTGCGCGATGCGCTCGACCCGTACGGCGGACGGTAGGAGGCGACTAACATGAACCAGACCAAGAGCGATGTGTTGATCGAAATCCAGGACCTCCGCGTCGAGTTCGATGTCCGTGCAGGTATCGTCAAGGCGGTCGATGGCGTGTCGTTCAACATCAACCGCGGGGAGACGCTGGGCGTCATCGGTGAGAGCGGGTGCGGCAAGTCGATCACGGCCCGCGCCATCCTGCAGATGGTCCCCAAACCCGGCCGCATTGCGAACGGGCAGGTCATCTATCACCGCCGGGCCAAAGGCTCCACCCAGACCGATGTCGTCAACATCAGCAAGCTCGATCCCGACGGGCAGACCATCCGCGAGATTCGCGGCGGCGAAATCGGCATGATCTTCCAGGAGCCGATGAGCTCGCTGACGCCGGTATACACGGCCGGCGTCCACATCAACGAAGCCATCTCGCTCCATAACCTGACCCCGTTCCGCAAGGTGGGTGACCAGTTGGCTGAGACCATCCAGGCGCACAAGAACATCACCAAGCAGGAAGCGCGCGAGTATGCCATCGACATGCTGCGCCGCGTCGGCATCCCCAAGCCGCAGCAGCGGGTGGACAGCTACCCGCATCAGCTCTCCGGCGGCCAGCGCCAGCGCGTGATGATCGCCATTGCGCTCTCCTGCGGGCCGGACATGCTGATCGCCGATGAGCCGACGACGGCACTCGACGTCTCCATCGAAGCGCAAATCCTGGACATCATGCGCGAGATGCAGCAGGAAGAGAACATGGCCATTATGTTCATCACGCACAACCTGGGCGTCATCGCAGAGATGGCAAAGGAAATCGTCGTGATGTACATGGGCAAGCAAGTGGAACGGGCCTCGACGGTCGACCTGTTCTACCAACCCAAGCACCCGTACACCAAGGCGCTGCTCCAATCGATCCCGAAGGTCGGCCGCAAGACCAGCGCGCGGCTGGCCTCCATCGAGGGCATGGTGCCCGACCCGTTCAACCTGCCGACCGGCTGCGTCTTCCATCCGCGCTGCCCATCGTTCATGCCCGGCAAGTGCGATAAGATCGTGCCGACATGGCATCCAGTCGTAGGCGACCAGTGGGTCAGCTGCCTGCTGTACGAGGAGGTGTGAGCATGGATGCACGCACGATCCAGTCGAGTCCGGCGGTCGGGTCGGATAACCACCTGCTAGAGGTCAAAGGCCTCAAGAAGTTCTTCCCCATCCACAAGGGCTTTTTGCGCAAGGTCGTGGGGTACGTGAAGGCGGTCGACGATGTCAGCTTCTACGTGCGCGAGGGCGAGACGCTCGGCCTGGTGGGCGAGAGCGGCTGCGGCAAGACCACTGCGGGCCGCACCATCCTCCGCCTGTACGAGCCGACCGGCGGGCAGGTGCTCTGGAGAAGCAAGCTACTGGCCAAGGGCGGCGAGGAAGAGGTGCAGGTCGACCTGGCGGAGATGGATCACGGCCAGATGAAGCTGATCCGGCGGGAGATTGCGATGATCTTCCAGGATCCCATCAACTCGCTGAACCCGCGCATGACCGTCGGCGACATCATCGCCGAGCCGATGGTCATCCACGGCCAGTACCAGCAGGAGCGCAGCGAGGCCATCATCGTCAACCTGCTCACGCGCGTCGGCCTGCGGCCCGACCATCTGCGCCGCTACCCGCACGAGTTCTCCGGCGGCCAGCGCCAGCGCATCGGCATCGCCCGCGCGCTGTCGCTCAACCCGCGGCTGGTCATCTGCGACGAGCCGGTGTCCGCGCTCGATGTCTCGATTCAGGCCCAGACGCTGAACCTGCTCCAGGACCTGCAGCGGGACTTCAACCTGGCCTATATCTTCGTCGCACACGACCTGAGCGTGGTGCAGCACATCTCGAACCGCGTGGCGGTCATGTACGTCGGCAAGATGGCCGAGATGGCGGATGCAGAGGAACTCTACATGGCGCCGCTGCACCCGTACACCGAGGCCCTGATGTCGGCCGTGCCGAAGGCGGATCCGAAGTACCAGTCGGAGCGCATCATCATGCAGGGCGACGTGGCCGACCCGTCCAACCCGCCGCCCGGCTGCTACTTCCATCCGCGCTGCCGCTACGCGGTCGACCGCTGCAAACAGGAGACGCCGGCCTTCCGCGAGCTGAAGCACGATCACTTCGTCGCGTGTCACCGGGCGGAAGAACTGAAGCTGCGAGGCGTGTAAGTCACTCAGTGGGCATCCTGGGTCAGGCCACCGGAGTCAAACCTCGGCTCTGCGAGGCTTGGTCCAGGATGTCTCCAGTTAGGGCGCCCGATATCCTCCAGCCGTGCAACACGCGCCTGTACGCTGCGTAGAAAAGGGCAGAAGCGCATCTGCGCTTGGATCAAAGGACGGCAGGTCCGTCGTGTAGGCTGGAGGACAGTTGTGACACAAGCGAACACACTCGTCAATCGGGCGGTGACGCTGATCCTGTGGCTGGCGAGCATCGCCCTGCTCATCGCAGACATCTACTTCGTGCGCGAGCTCTTTTTCGCCATCTATGCGCGGTTTTCGACTGACGCGGCCGTGGCGTTGCTGTGGGGCAACATTATCGTGATAGTGGCTGCCGTGCTGGTCGTCGGCTTCATCATCGCGTCGGGCGAGTATCACCGCAAGCACCACGGCAAGCCGCGGTCATGGCGGCTGTTCGCCTGGACGTTCGGCGTTGGGCTGGCGATTCCCGCGCTCGCGCTGCTCCTGGGAGGATCGGCGTGACCGGACTCAAGTGGTGGCAGCAGGCGGTCTTTTATCAGATTTACCCGCGCAGCTTCGCCGATGGCAACGGCGACGGCATCGGTGACTTTCGCGGCATCACGGCACGGCTGGACTACCTGCACGACCTGGGGATCGACGCCATCTGGCTGTCACCCCACTTCCCCTCGCCCCAGGCCGATTGCGGCTATGACATCGCGGACTACACCGATGTCGCGCCGGAGTACGGCACGCTGGACGAATTCCGCACTTTCCTGGCGGAGGCGCACCGTCGCAACATCCGCGTCATCCTCGACCTGGTGCTCAACCATACATCGGACCAGCACCGCTGGTTCCTCGAGTCCCAGACGACCCGTGAGAACCCCAAGCGCGATTGGTACATCTGGCGCGATGGTCGCGATGGGGGGCCGCCGAACAACTGGGAATCGGCCTTCGGCGGCTCCGCGTGGGAGTATGACCAGCGCACCGGCCAGTACTACTATCATTACTTCCTGAGGGAGCAGCCTGACCTCAACTGGCGCAACCCGGAGGTCAAGCAGGCCATGTGGGATGCCGTGCGGTTCTGGCTGGACATGGGCGTGGACGGCTTCCGGCTGGACGCCATCGGCACCATCTACGAGCGGCCCGACCTGCCCGACCACACCGCGACAAAGACCCTGATCGAACTGACCGCGGCGCGCGAAGTGCCGGCCGGCCCACTCGAGGCCGGAGAGTTCCTGGCCGAATGGCAGGCTCTGATCAAACACCAGGTGGACCAGCCCGGCGTCCACGAGCTGATGCAGGAGTTGCGAGGCATCCTGGACGAGTACGATGGGGATCGGGTCCTGATTGGCGAGAGCGAAGACACCAGCTATCATGGAGACGGCGATAACGAGCTGCACCTCGTGTTCAACTTCCCATTGATGCGGCCCCGGCGGCTGACACCCGCGAGCATCCGTGCCAACCAGGCGGAACGGCTGGCCGAGCTGGCCGCCATCTCGCCCGACCTGTGGCCCTGCAACACGCTCGGCAACCATGATTCACCGCGGGTCAAGAGCCGCTACGGCGACGGGGTTCACGATGATGCGCTGGCCCGGCTGCACCTGGCGCTGCTGCTGACGCTGTGGGGCACGCCCTTCCTGTACAACGGCGAAGAAATCGGCATGACGGACTACCGCCTCACCGACATCGCGCAGTTCCGCGACCTGTGGGGCGTGCGGGCTTACTATGCCGTGCGCGATGAGCTCGGCGCGACGCCGGAGGCTGCGCTCGCGCGGGCCGCGGAGATCACGCGCGATGCCGTCCGCACCCCGCACCAATGGGAAAACGCGGCCAACGCAGGCTTCAGCCCACCCGGCGTGGAGACATGGCTGCCCGTCAATCCGAACTATGCGCAGGGCGTCAACGTGGCCGAGCAGCGTGAGAACCCTGATTCGCTGCTCAACTTCTATCGGCGGATGCTGCGAGTGCGCCGGGACACGCCGGCCCTCATCGCCGGGCGCTACGTGCCTCTGCACGAAGAAGCGCCGGACTACCTGGCATTCCTGCGCCAGCTCGATACGGATTCGGCGGGCCGCGCGGGCCAGACTTGCCTGGTCGTGTTGAACTTCTCCGACCGGCCGCAGCGTCTGCGCTTCGACCTGGCCGTCACCGCGGTGCGTCCTATCCTGGCCGCCCGGACCCAGCCGCTGCGAGACCTGTCTAATTTCATTCTCGAACCGTATGAGGCATTCATCGGCGAACTCGCCTGACCTTAAGGAGGATTCCATGGCTCAAGCAACCGAAACGATCCGATTTCTGCAGCGTGTCCCGCTGTTCCACGGTTTGAACGACCGCCAGCTCCGCAAGCTAGCCGTGCGCTGCGTCGAACGCGAATACGCGGCGGGCCAATCCATCGTTGCCCAGGGCCAGGGTGGCGAAGGCTTCTTCTTGGTCGTCACAGGTCAGGCGAAGGCCATGCGCCACCGCAGCGACGGATCAGAAGTCCTGGTCAATACATTCGGCCCGACCGATTTCTTTGGTGAACTGGCGCTGCTGTACGACGGGGCGCGCACCGCCACCGTGATCGCCACTGAACCGACCGAATGCCTGGCACTGACGCGCTGGGACTTCATCGGTACCCTCAAAGAAGATGCGGAGATGGCCGTCGTCATTGCCCAGGCCCTGGCGGAACGTTTCCACCGGGCCCTGGACGCATTGCAGTAAGGTGTCCGGCGGCTAGAGTCGCTGCCACCGTGTTGCTGCGCAGCAACACGGTGGCAGCGGTTTCAACTGCCAGTACCTGCGCGGGCCGCGCCATGCGGCACCCAGGGGGAGACAGTATACCCGATGAAGTGTCCCAACTGTGGCTTCGAGAGCCACGCCGGGATGAGATTCTGCGGGCAATGCGGCGCGCAATTGGGCAGCCCATGCCCCAATTGCGCCTTTGTCAATCCCCTCACCTACCGGTTCTGCGGCATGTGCGGCCTCTCCCTGACGGAAGCCTCTGCCGCGGGGAGTGTCGCACAGTTGCCGCTCCCGCTGGACGCCTCTGCTTCACCCCTCCTGCCCGGCCTGCACGCCGACGAGACACTGCCCCAGGTTCAACACCCTGGCCCGCCTTCCATGCGCACGGAAGCCCCGGCCCCAGGGCTTTCAGCCCCAGGGCTCTCAGCCCC
>JAXGYZ010000019.1:0-17460 GCA_040772005.1 Anaerolineae bacterium
ACGGGCCCTTAGCCGCCCACAACTCTGCCGACTTCCGCGCCCCAGGCCTGCGCGCGAGCCAGCTCACCATCGGCCAAGGGGCCTTCCCGGTCTACCACAAAGAAGCCATCCGGTTGGCCGACCAGTTGACCGCCCAACTTGCGGAGCCGGCGAGCCAGCAGCGGCGCAGCCCAGCGCGCGAAAAAGACCCAGCGAGGCAGGTGCATGCGGGTATCGAAGGCGGCTACCCGCTTGCCCACGAGCGCCTGTGCGGGCAGGCCGTCCAGCCAGGCCCGCACGGGCGGCAGCGCGTTGAACGCGACCGTGGGCGAGCCGAGCACAAGCAGGTCCGTTCCCTGCACATCCGCGGCCGTCGCTTGTTTGACGTGCAGAACGCGCGCGTCCCGGCCAATGCCATCGGCAATGGCTTGGGCAACCTTCTCAGTGTTCCCGTACGTGGAGTCGTAGATGACCAGTGCTTTCATGTGTGCTCCGAGGCGCCGGGGTGAGTGAAAAGAGCGAAGCGAGGAAGTTCAATGCCACCCCAATGCACGGGAGCATTATAGCGCACCAGGGTCGAGAAGACAAGAGATTTGACACTGACCAACGCGACATGTCTGGCATGTTGCAACACGCCAGACACATCGCGAACGGTCTATCCGCGGTCGTTGGCTTCCTGCGCGACCGGGGCCAGCTCACGGCGAGGGGTAACCCGGAAGAAGCGACCCGGATGGCAGCGCATGAGGCCCACATACAGCACGCCCGCCAGGGCAATCGCAGCCGCCACGCCCGCTGCGGCCAGCGCCATGCCCGCAGGCCCGACCTGCGGCCCCGAGTTTGCCAGCCGCACGGCCAGTTCCAGGCTCTGCGGCAGGCCGGCAAGGAAGGCGGCGGCGACCATCAGCCACGCACCCGGCGCTTCCGTCGCATCATCCGCAGACACGGCAGTCTTCCCGCCGCGACGCCGCATCCACAATACCAGGACTGTGGTTGCCAACAGTGCCAGTCCGCCGCTCACCAGTTGCAGGGTGACGAGGGCCTGCCCCTCTACCCCGGCATTGACTGCGGCCAGTCCGGTCGCGACCGAAACCCCGAACACCATCCCCGTTCCCAATCCATACCACGCCAGTTGCGCCAGATGCGCATGGTCTAACCTTCGCACCGCCACCAGCAGCACGGCTATCAACACCGCGGCTTCGAGGGTCTCGCGAAAACCGGTTATCAACGCTGCCATAAAATCAGCTCCTTGTGATGCAATCGACGCGGCATTCGCCGGTCACTTTGCACAGAATATCACAAAGAGCTAAGACATTATGTGATTTATATCACGTTCTGGGGCTGAATCACAGGTTGAGTTCGAGCAGTTCTCCGGTCATGGCATAGATGGCGCGTTCTGCAATGTTGGTGCCGCGATCGGCCACCCGCTCGATCTCATGGCCGACCTGAATCAGGTAGGTGCCGGGACCGATGGCGCGCGGGTTCTCCAGCATGTAGCTCAGGGTGACGTTGAAGAGCTGCTTATAGCGTGCATCCACCTGATCATCGGCCAGGCAGACGTTCTTCGCCAGCGCCAGGTCGCGGCGGGCATAGGCATTGAGTGCCCGGTCCACCATCTCCCGCGCCAGCTCCCCCATTTCGGAGATATCGGTCAGCGGGATCGGCCGCGGCTCGTGCGCCAGGCGGCGGCAGAAATGCGCAATGCGCTTGCCATGATCCCCGATGCGCTCCAGCTCGTTGGAGATGGTCAACGCGGCGACGATGCTGCGCATATCGCCCGCCACGGGCTGTTCCATTGCCAGCAGCGCGTAGCACTGTCGCTCGATGCGGAAGCGCAGGTCGTTGATCGTCAGGTCTCCCGCAATGACCTGATTGGCTCCGTCCTGGTCATCGTTACAGAACGCCTTCAGGCTTGCAGCGAACGCCTGCATCGCCCGTCCGCCCATGTCGAGTACGCTCTCGTTGAGCTTGACCAGTTCACGATCTAAATGTGTCCGAATCAGCGCCATCCTCGTGCCTCCACTACGCCACATCTCATCCGAACCGGCCCGTGATGTAATCCTCGGTCAGCTTGTCCTTCGGGTTGGTGAAGAGCTCGCTCGTCGGGCCATACTCCACGAGATAACCGGCGCGATCTTCGCCCATGTTGAAGAACGCCGTGAAGTCGGAGACGCGCGCAGCCTGCTGCATGTTGTGGGTCACGATGACGATGGTGTATTGCTGCGCCAGCTCGCGCATCAGGTCCTCGATCTTGAGCGTGGCGATCGGGTCGAGCGCGGAACACGGCTCATCCATCAGAATGATGTCGGGCCGGGTGGCAATCGCGCGGGCGATGCAGAGACGCTGCTGCTGGCCGCCGGAGAGGGAATAGCCGCTCTGCTTGAGCTTGTCCTTCACGTCGTCCCACAGCGCAGCGGCCCGCAGCGATCCTTCGACGAGTTCATCCATGTTGCCCCGGAAGCCGTTGATCTTCGCGCCCCAGGCAACATTTTCATAGATGCTTTTCGGGAAGGGATTGGGCTTCTGGAACACCATGCCGATGCGGCGCCGCACCTCCACGGCATCCACGTCGGCGGCATAGAGGTTCTTGCCGCGAAACTCGACCGTGCCCGCGACGCGCGCAGATGGAATCAGGTCGTTCATGCGATTGAAGCACCGCAGGACCGTGCTCTTGCCACAGCCCGAAGGCCCGATCAGCGCCGTGATGCGCCGCGCTTGGATGTTGAGGCCCACGCTGCGCACCGCCTGGAACTTGCCGTAATAGACGTCCAGGTCTGCCACGCGCAGCGCGTACTGCGCTCCGGTATGCGTCGCCGTATGGGCAACCGGACCGGCAAAAGGTGAAACGATTTCAGCAATCATGCTCAATAACTCCGCACATACTTGTTACGCAAGAAGATGGCCGTGGCATTCATCATCAGCAGCAGCACGAGCAGCACCAGGATAGCTGCCGCGGCGAGATGTTGGAACTCCGGCTGCGGCCGCGAGGTCCACTGGTAAATCTGGATCGGCAGGGTGGTGAACTTCGCAAAGGGGCCGTCTGGGTCGACCACAATGAACGTAGATGCACCGACGACTATCAAGGGGGCCGTCTCGCCCAACGCGCGGGAGACCGCCAGAATGACACCCGTCAGGATGCCCGGAATAGCATTCGGCAGCACATGATCCCTGATCGTCTGCCAGCGCGTCGCGCCCAGGCCGTAGCCGGCCTCACGCAGCGAATGCGGCACCGCGCGAATCGCTTCGCGCGCATTGATGATGATCAGCGGCAGAATCAGCAGGGCCAGCGTCAGCCCGGCGGAGAGCACCGTGCGCCCGTTTGCGGTGGTGGCGTCCACCACGCCGAAAGCCCGCCCCGAGGTCAAAGCCTCCAGCACGCGCACGAACACAGCCAGGCCCAACATGCCGTAGATGATGGAGGGCACGCCCGCCAGATTGTTGATGTTCGTCTCGATGATCTGCGCCAGCTTGCTGTGCGAGCCGTACTCTTCCAGGTAGATGGCCGCGCCGACGCCAAGCGGCACGGCAAACAAGGCGGCAATCAACACAACCCACAGGGAACCGAAAATCGCGGTGCGCACGCCGGCCAGCTCCGGCTTCGACGACTGGGGCGAGCCCAGGAAGTCCGCCGTCACCCAGCTACGGAAATCGAGCGTCGCGTTGGGGATGCTCTCGACCGCGGCGGCAATCTCGGCCCGGCTGAACAGCGATTCGACCAGCGTCCATGTCTGCGCAATCTCCGGCCGGACCACTTCAGCAGTCAACAGCTCGGCCAGTTCATCCGCGGTGCGCCCGGCCAATGGCTGCTGCGCCTCCAACGCGCGAATGCGGCCCGCCGACAGTCTGGACTTCAGCACCGCCACCTGGTCAGCAGCGGGCAAAAGGGCAAAGTTCACTTCACCCCCCTGCACTGCGCCCTCCGGCGCGGGCCGGCCGTGAGCCGCATAAAACTCCTCGACCAGCGCGACCGGCTCGACCCGGTTGCGATAGGCCACATAACCGAACGAGTCATTGATAACGTTATACAACAGCGCAAACAGCGCGATGATCCCCACCACCGTCGCGGCGAGAAACAGGACTTGCCAGAGATGCGCCATCCGCTGCCGCCCGGTCACAAAGGACTGCAACTGCCGGCCCTCCGGGTAGTCCTGGCCGGTTCCGTCTTCGAGCCTGGAATTCATCATCATCCGTACCTGCAGCCGCCTAATACTTCATGCGGTAGCGCCGCACGATCCACTGGCTGAAGATGTTCAATGCCAGCGTAATCACGAACAGCATCAGCGCGATGGCGAAGATGCTGGTGTAGTCAATCGACTCGTAGCTCAGGTCGCCGCCCGAGATGCGCACGATATGGCCGGTCATGGTCTCGCCTGCCTTGAACGGGTTGAACACCGCCAGCCCCTTGAGCGCCTCGCCCCAATTCGCGAAATTGCGCGGGCCCGAACCGGCCGCGATGGCAACCACCATGGTCTCACCCACCGCACGCGAGATCGCCACGATGAACGCCGCGCCCAGGCCCGACAACGCCGCGGGCACCACGATGTTGACGGCGGTCTCCAGCCGGGTCGCGCCCAGGCCGTAGGCGGCCTCACGCAGGCTGCGCGGCACGCTGCTCAACGCATCCTCGCTCATCGACGCGACGAGCGGCAGAATCAGGATGCCGATGACCAGCCCGGCGGACGCCATATTGAACAGGTCTACCAGGTCCTTGCCCAGCACGTTACGCAGGATCGGCGTCACAAAGTTGAGCGCGAAATAACCGTATACGACCGTCGGCACACCGGCCAACAATTCCAGGACGGGCTTGAGCACTTTCCGCGCGCGCGGGGTCGCATACTCGCTTAGATAGATCGCAATCGCCAGGCCCAGCGGCAGCGCCACCAGCATCCCGATCGTGCTGGTCAACAACGTGGCGAGCAGCAGCGGGAAGATACCGAACTGCCCGATCTTGGGCTGCCAGGCCGTGGTGGTGAAGAACTCGACGAGGCTGACCTGAGGGTCGCGGAAGAAGATCATGGCTTCTTCGAACAGGACGACCACGATGCCCAGCGTCGTCAGGATCGAGACCGCGCCACAGAACAGCAAGAACCCCTGGATGAGCATCTCACCGGGGCGCCGTTTCAACCGCAAGTCCACCGGCGCTTCGGCCGGAGCGGCTGCTATGCGGGACTTAACCATCTCACCTTGCATAAGCTTCTCTCTGTCCCTGCTTCCGCCTGCGATGCAGGCTGCATCGCAGACGGAGGCGGGATCAGGTACAATCAGTACTCGATTCGTCAATAGCGTCGCTCTGGCCGGTTTCTGACCGTGCCAGAGCGAAAACCTGATCGGTTTTTACTTCGTCGCGTCCAGGAGCGCCTGCATCGAGGCTTCCATCGCATCGGCTGGGGCCGGGAAGTAGCCAACCTCGGTCGCCAGTTCGCTCGCATTCGTCAGGTAGAAGTTGATGAAGGCCGCCACCTGGGGCTTCTCAGCCATGATGTTTGCATCCGAGTAGATGAACAGCGGGCGAGCCAGCGGGTACTCCCCTGCATCCACGGTCGCGGCGGTGGGCTCGACGCTCTCGACCTTCACGTCCAGCAGCTTGCCCTCGTTCTCCACGAAGTAGGCGAAGCCGAAGTAACCGATGGCGTACTTGTCGCCCTCGACCCCCTGCACGAGGACATTGTCATCCTCTGACAGTTGCAGGTTGCCTGCGGCCAGGAGGGCTTCCTCGCCGTTCTCGAATGCTTCGTCCATGACGGCCTCGACAAAGTAGTCGAACGTACCGCTGTCGGTGCCAGGGCTGAACCGCTTGATCGGCTCGCTCGGCCACGCGGGATTCACATCGCTCCAGTTGGTTGCGTCCTGCGAGAAGAGCTTTGCCAGCTCTTCCAGCGTCACGCCCTCGCTCAACCAATCATTTTCCGGGTTCACCACAATCGCCAGTGCATCGGTTGCAACCCGGAACTCGATGGGCGTGCGCTCGATCTTGGCGCAGTTCTCCACCTCGGAGTCCTTGATGGCACGGCTCGCATTCGCGATATCGGTCTCCCCGGTGTTGCAGAAGCGTTCGAACCCTGCGCCCGAACCAATCGAGTCAATCGTGATATTGCCGCCATAGCCTTCATCACGGAACCGTTCGGCAACCGCCTCGCTCAACGGGAACACCGTGGAGGAGCCGGCCGTGACGATGTCGCCAGTCACATCGAGGGGATTGACCTCGGGCAGGCCCCCCATCTCCGCGGGTGCGGCGGTCGGTTCAGCCGGCGCGGCAGTGGGTTCAGCCGGTGCGGCGGTGGGTTCAGCCGGCGTAGCGGTCGGTTCAGCAGCGGCAGCAGGAACCGGGGTCGGCGCCGGTGTTGCCTGCGGGCCGCAGGCAACCGTCAGCAGTGCAACGACCATCAAGACGAGAAAGAACTTGAAGCGCATGGATGCATCTCTCCTATAGATACTTTTGCTTTGCATACGCAGTTCAGGATGCCAGAGGTGGCTTAACCGATCATCAAGGTCGGGTTAAGCGGCCGCGAAGATCTGGTAAAGGTTTGTTAATAAGGGCGGCTTAAGCTGGATGACAGGTGAGGCCAAGGACGCAGCCGACTCAGGATGTTACACTGGCGGCAATTCGCAGGGAGAGCTGTATTGTGGAGGTAGGAAGATGAAACTCGCGAGATTCAGTGCGCAGAGAGCGGTCGAAGTGGGACGTATCGACGTAGAAATCGTGGAACTGCTATCGCGCGTGCGCGGTGCCCTCGGCTGGGATGTAACCCCTCAGGGAGAGGTCAGCGTGTCCTACGATGAGCGGCGTGTGAGCGAGGGGACTTTGGCCCGCGCGCTCAAGGGCCTGGGGTTCGAGCCAGCGCCCGCGCCGGTGCCGGTGCGCGCACGCTACACTTACCCGATCAGGCCAGGTCGTAGGCCACGCAGGTAAGCTCCTCGGACACCGTCCAGAGCTGCGCCGCGAGTTCAGGATCATATGAGCGTGCGCTGGAGCGCGCTCTGGCAGGCAAACCGCGCAGGCCCATTAGGCCACCGGGGCCGTAGTAGTCGCCGCCCTGGACGTCCGCGCAGGCCGCGGCGCAGACCAGCGGCAGCGCGCCCATCGCGGCGGACTGAGCCATTACGCGGTTGGCGGCCCGCATCAAGGCCTGTCCGCTGCGGGAGCCGGTCATTGCGGGCCCGACTTCTTGCAGATTCGTCGCCGCGTAGCCGGGATGGGCCGCAACGCTCACGACCGGACTGCCCGCACGCTCCAACCGTCGCTGCAACTCATACGCGAATAACAGGTTGGCCAGCTTCGACTGCGCATAGGCGCGCCAGTTGCTATAGCCTCGTTTGGCGTGCAGGTCGGCAAAGTTGATATTGCCCGCGACATGGATCCCGCTGCTGACCGTGACGATGCGCGCGGCCGGGTTCGCGAGCAGCATCGGCAGCAACAATCCCGTCAGCGCGAAATGGCCGAGGTGATTGACGCCAAACTGCATTTCGAAACCATCCCGCGTTTCGCGCCGCGGAATCGCCATCAGACCTGCGTTGTTGAGCAGGACATCGAGCCGGTCGTGGGTGGCGCAGAATGCCGACGCAAACTCGCGAACCGATGCCAGGTCAGCAAGGTCGAGCAGCCGGACTTCCAGCCGCGCCGCAGGCACCGCCGCGCGGACGGACTGTGCGGCAGTGATCCCCTTTGCCAGGTTGCGCACCGCCAGCGTGACCTCCGCGCCCTGCGCGGCCAAGAGCTTGCTGGCCTCGAAGCCGAGCCCACTGTTTGCGCCGGTGACAATGACGCGGCGGCCGGTCAGATCGGGCAGATGTTGTCTGATCCACTGTTCGTATGCAGTCATGCTCTTGGCACCGTAAAACAAAAGGTCGCCCCCTGGCCGGGCTGGCTTTCGAGCCAGATACGCCCGCCGTGACCCTCGATGATGTGACGCGCGATTGCCAGGCCGAGACCCGTGCCGCCCTTGGTGCGCGCGCGGTCGGCCTTGTAAAACCGCTCGAAGATACGACCCTGCTCATCCCTCGGAATGCCCGGCCCCGTGTCTGACACGCATACGCGGATGTCATCGTCCTGTATGGCCGCCTCGACGCTGATGATACCGCCGTCGGGCGTGAACTTGACCGCGTTGTGCACAAGGTTGGAAATGACCCGGCCAATCTGCTGTTCGTCCACCAGGGCCACCAGGTCACTCGGCACGACCAGGCTGAGGTGTTGCTTCTTGACTGCGGCCTGGGGCAGGAGGTGCGTCACGCTGCGGCGGACGACTGGCTCCAACGGGGTCGGCACAAGCTTGAGCAACACCTGGCCCGACTCAATCTGGGCCAGTTCCATCATCTCCTGGCTCAACTGGCTGAGCGTCTGCACCTGCACCTGAATCTGGTCCAGCATCCGGCGGGTTAACGCAGGGCTTGCGTTGGCCTGGCGCAGCGTCTGCGCGGCCAGGTCGATATTGGCGAGCGGCGTGCGCAGCTCGTGCGAGATGTTGGCGACGAAATCGCGCCGCGCGCGGCCTAACCGCTGTAGCTCGGTCACGTCCTCGATGGTCACGGCCGCGCCGTCATACTCCATGATGGGACACGCGTAAATGCGCAGCGAGCGCGCACCCACTGCCGCCTGACGCACCATCGAGCGTTGCCCCGAGACCGCATCCGCTACGGCCTGGTTCAGTTCATAATCGCGCACCAAGGTGATGAAAGTGTGGTCAAGCGCCGGCTGCCCGTCGTTGAACATATCCCAGGCGGCCTGGTTGGCCCACACGATATTGCGGTTGCCGTCGAGCATCAATTGGGCATCGCCGGTTGCCTCTCCCAGCGCAACGAGATACTGCCGGCTGCGCGCCGCCTGGAGCTCCAGCTCTCCCTGGCGCGCCAGGGCCTCGGCCCGCTCCGCGTACGCGCGTTGCATGCGTTCTTGCAGCCGCCGGTTACGCAGATGAAAGGCTCCGGCGAAGATCGTCGCAACAAGGAAGAGCCCGAGAAACAAGACGGTCAGGTCATTCATAACGCGTTATCACCGCTTCCTGGTCATCACCCCTCGAACCGATAGCCGATCCCGCGCACGGTGGAGATGCGCGCGGGCTGCGATGGGTTCTCTTCGATCTTCTCGCGCAGCCAGCGCACATGCACATCGACGGTGCGCGCGTCGCCGTAGAAGTCATAGCCCCAAACGCGCGTCAACAGCAGGTCGCGCGACAGGACCGCTCCCTGATGGCGCATCAGCTCCGCCAACAGGCTGAACTCCTTGGGGCTCAACACCAGCTCGCGCTCGCCCAGGTGGGCGCGGCGGCTGACCAGGTTCAACAGCAGGTCGCCGGAACGTATCTCATCGCTCGACTGGCGCGAGCCCGCCCGGCGCAGCAGCGCGCGGATGCGCGCCTGCAGCTCCCCCAGGCTGAAGGGCTTGGTCATGTAGTCGTCTGCGCCGCTCTCCAGCCCGACAATCTTGTCCAGCTCGCCCGTCCGCGCAGTGAGCACGAGGATGGGTATGTCTGACACCTGCCGCAGGCTGCGGCAGACGGTCAGGCCATCCAGTTCCGGCAGCATGAGGTCGAGGATGACCAGTTGGGGCGCCTCCGCACGGGCGACGTCCAGCGCGGTCACCCCGTCCGCGGCCGTCACAACGTCATAGCCGCTCGACCGCAGGTTGAAGGCCAGCGTTTCGAGCAGCGTCGGTTCATCATCAACGAGAAGGATCTTTTCTGCCATCCGTCACCGCTTGACTGAGAATCTGTTTACGAAGAGAAGTCTGCATTCTCAAATGCAGACAGCCGTCCGCCGGTCGCGGGAGCCGTTCCGCATCTGAGGATGCTCCACTCCACTTCATGCAAGTGATCGCCGATAAATTGCCCACGGCTATTCGGCCAGCCGCACCTGCGCCAGGACGTCGGCGCCCGCAGGCAAGCCACCCGCCGCCGCTGCCTGCTGCGCACCCGCCATGACGGCCTGCGCCACGGCCTCCGCGGCGTATGCGCCGACGAGCAGCGGGCTGGCCCGCACGCCGCCCGTCGCCAGCGCAAAGAGCGTGTCCCCGTCGAACAGGGTGTGCGCAGGGCGGATGGTGCGGGCGATGCCGTCCTGCGCCATCTGTGCAACCTTGCCCACCTGCTCACGATTCAGCCGGGCGTTCGTCGCGACGACCCCGATGACCGTCGCGCCGGCCACGCGCAGCGCGATCTGCCCCGTCAGGCTCTTGAGTAGTCCCAGCGTATCGGCAAACCCGCCGCGGCGGTGACGGGTGCCTGCGAGGATCCGGCCCTGCGCGTCGACCACATCCCCGAAGGGGTTGACCGCGATCAGGGCGGCGACGACCAGCCCGCGGCCCAGGTCGAACGCGGCGCTGCCGATGCCCGTCTTGGTTGCCAGCCGCGCGCCGAGCACCTTGCCCGCGGTGCAGCCCGTCCCAGCCCCGATGTTGCCCTGCTGGACGGGCGCGGGGCTCGCCGCCTGGCACGCGCGGTAGCCCATCTCTGCATCCGGCCGCGCCTGGCTGCTGCCGATGGCGAGGTCGAACAGGATCGCGGCGGGCACGATCGGGACGCGTACCGGACCGGATGCGTAGCCGATCCGGCGCTCGTCAAGATAGCGCATCGCGCCGTCCGCAGCCGCCAGCCCGAATGCGCTGCCGCCCGCCAGCATAACCGCATGGACGCGCTGGACGAGGTGCATGGGCCGGAGCAGGTCCGTCTCGCGCGTGCCCGGCGCACCCCCGCGCTGGTCCACGCCGCCGACAGCCCCACCCTCACAGAGCACCACTGTGCAGCCGGTCAAGCCGGCAGGGTCGGTCGCGTGCCCGACTTTGATGCCGGGCACTGCGGTCAGGGTGTTATTCATGCTGGCACATCTATACTCAGTCCAATATGAAAAACAGAGGCGATTCTGGACAGGATTGACAGGACTTACAGGAGTGATCCCGTCAATCCTGTCTCAGTTCTGGCCGCGGTACTTACTCTGGAATCGGTTTAGTCTTCAGGCCGGCAGACGCAGGATCAGCCCCTCGTTCGCCGCGAGCGCCAGGTGTGCCAGGTCGCGGGAGCCGGCCGGCTGCAGGGTCGTTGACAGGACCAATTCGGCCCGCTTTGCGACGGCCGACAGGTCCAGCGCGTGCGCCTGACCGCCGAGGTTCAACACGATCAGGAAAGCAGCACCGTCGCCCTCCCGCACATACGCGAAGACATCCCCCGCGCCTGCATCCACCGAGCGGTAGCTGCCGGTGATCAGCGCGGGCTCGGACTGGCGCAGCGCGGTCAATGCGCGGAAGTAGTTGAGCATCGAGGCCGGGTCGGCATCCTGCACAGCCACATTGCGAGTCTTGTAGTCCGGCGCAACGGGCAGCCAGGTCTGCACGCCCTCGGGTGCGAAACCGGCGTTGGGCGAACCATCCCATTGCATCGGCGTGCGTTCCGGGTCACGGCCGACGATGTGCGCGATCTCCGGCTGTTTGACGGCCGGCGGGTCCTGGATCATGTGAGGGGGAATGGCGACATCCTCCATGCCTATCTCATCGCCGTAGTAGCAGGTCGGCGTGCCGCGCAGCGTTAACAGCAGCATGTTGGCGACGCGCGCCTGAGCCGGGCCGATGCGCGTGGCAAGCCGGTGCTGGTCGTGGTTGCCCAGCACCCAATTCGGCCACCCGCCCGCAGGCAGCACGGCCTCATAGTCGTCCACCAGCTTGCGCACGATGCTCGCCTTCCACGGCGCGAGGATCAACTGGAAGTTGAACGGCAGGTGGCACTCGTCGAGGTCCCGGCCGTAGTACTTCATCAGGGAATCGTTCGGCAGGTAGATTTCACCCACCATCATGCGCTCATCATAGGCGTCCAGCACCTTGCGCATCTCGCGAATGAGGTCATGCACCTCCGGCTGGTTGTGCGTATAGTTGTGCTGGATGCGGTCGTAAGGATTGAAGCCGTCCCAATCAGGGTTCAGCGCCTCGTCGCGCAGTTGCTCGTCTTTGATCATCATCCAGATGACATCGACGCGAAAGCCGTCCACGCCCTTGTCGAGCCAGAAGCGCATGCTGTCGAGCATCGCGGCGAGGACCTCGGGGTTGCGGTAGTTGAGTTCCGGCTGCTGCGAGACGAACTGGTGCAGGTAGTACTGGCCCGTGTGCGGGTCGAATGTCCACGCCGGGCCGCCGAAGGTGCTCAGCCAGTTGTTGGGCGGGCCGCCGTCCGGGGCCGGGTCGCGCCAGAAGTACCAGTCGCGCTTGGGGTTGTCGCGGCTGCTGCGGCTTTCGATAAACCAGGGGTGCTCATCCGAAGTGTGGTTGGGCACGAGGTCGAGGAGCAGCTTGAGTCCCCGGCTGTGTACGTCGGCCAGCAGCGCATCGAAGTCGGCCATCGTGCCGAAAAGCGGATGGATGCCGCAGTAGTCGGCGACATCATAGCCAAAGTCGTGCATCGGCGAAGGAAAGATGGGCGAGAGCCAGACAGCCTGCACGTTGAGGCTCTGGATATAGTCGAGCCGGCTGCGAATGCCCGGGAGGTCGCCCACGCCGTCGGCGTTGCTGTCCATATACGAACGCGGGTAAATTTGGTAGATGATTCCGGTCTGCCACCATAACTGCTCTGTCATATCTCCTCCTTATGCGGCTCCAATCCTAATCGGCGTCTACGGTAGAGTTCGGCACGTTCTCCCACTGCTTGAACTTGCGGTTGAGGGCCAGGCGGAACTCCAGGTAGAGCATCCGCCGGTCCACCTGCGCGTCGGGCAGCAGCTTGTTGAGCGCCTCTTCGAGTGCGGCGCGCATCTGCGGGTTGAATTGGTCAAAGAGTTCCTGTGGTTTTACGCGGGCCATGGTAAGCCACTCCTCTCGTTTTCCTACATCCACTATAGCATGTCAGGCACGTTGCATCAATCCTGTTACAGCATCGGCAACACGGCCGCCAGCACGCGATCAGCTACGTTGGCTTTAGACATGATGGGCAGGGGCTCCTGGCGGCCATCGGCAAAGAGCAGCGTCACGCGGTTGTCGTCCGCGCCGAACCCGCTGCCCGGTTCTGTCACGTCGTTGGCGACGATCAGGTCGAGCTTCTTTGCAGTGAGCTTCGCAGCCGCGTTGGCGAGCAGGTCCTGCGTCTCAGCGGCAAAGCCGACCACGACGCGCGGCCGGCCGGTCTGGTCGCGGCGTGCAGCGACCTCCGCCAGGATATCGGGGTTGCGCACCAGCCGCACCAGCAGTTCTTCCTGGCCGGGCGTCTTCTTGATCTTCTGGTCCGCGGCCTCCGCCGGGCGGAAGTCGGCTACGGCCGCGGCACCGATCAGCACATCGGTTGTTTCGACGCGGGCCAGCACCGCATCGGCCATGTCACGCGCGCTGCGCACGGGAACTGCGGTGATGCCCGGCGGCAGGGCAACCGCCAGCGGGGCGTGGACAACCGTGACGTCTGCCCCGAGGTCACGCGCGGCCTCGGCCAGCGCCAGGCCCATCTTGCCGGATGACGCGTTGGTGAGGTAACGGACGGGGTCGAGCGGCTCCTGCGTGCCGCCCGCGGTCACGAGCACCCGCCGGCCGGCCAGCGGGCCGCGCCGTGCCAGCGCGAGCTGCGCGGCCGCGATGATCTCCAGCGGCTCGGCCATGCGTCCCGCGCCCGATGCGCCCGAGGCCAGCCGACCGCTGCCCGGTCCGACCTGCACCGCGCCTCGCGCAACGAGCGCAGCCATGTGCGCCTGTGTCAGCGGATTGGCCCACATGTGCGACTCCATGGCCGGAGCCAGAACCCACAGCGCGCCCTCTTCCTTCTCAGTCGTTACGTCTTCGTCTTTACTCGTTACTTCTTTCTTCCGTATAGGCGTCGCCAGCAGCGTCGCAGTCAGCAGGTTGTCGGCCAGGCCCAGGGCCAGCTTCGCCAAGGTGTTGGCGCTCAGCGGCGCGACGATGACCAGGTCGGTGTTCGCCGCCATTCGGACATGCGGGATGGGATCGCCGCCCGGCTCGCTCCACATCTCGACGCGCGCAGAGCGGCCGCTGAGCGCGCTGAACGTGAGCGGCGCAACGAAACGGGCCGCGGCTTCGGTCAGGATCACGTCCACCTGCGCGCCGGCCTGCACGAGCTTGCTGCACAGGTCCGCGGCCTTGTACGCAGCAATCCCGCCTGTCACCCCTAACAGCACGCGCTGGCCGCTCAACAATCGATCCGGCATATGGCCTCCCGATGACGATGAATAGAACGCTGATGACCCTGATGACGCTGATTGAATGAGTGATCTAGTTCGGAATTCTAGCAGCAAGCGCCTCACTGCGCCAGATTGGAAATGTGATATAATCTCGCGCCTGAGACATACTGCCTGGCGTATTGGGCAAGGCATCAGAGGTGTGACGATGGGACCTGACACACAAAGTACCCAACGGGCCATCCCGCCCGATTTGCAGGCCGCCCGGCACGCGGCTGCGTTCAGCGAGCTGACCGGCTATGGCTGGCTACGACTGTTGGGCCGCGACCGACTGGACCTGCTGAACCGGCTCTCAACAAACGATCTGCGCAAGCTGGCCGCGGGCGAGGGCCTGCCAAGCGTGCTCACCAGCCCGGTGGGCCGCGTCATGGCCCTCATGCTCGTCTACGCGGGCAGGGAGTCACTCCAGGTACGGCTTATGCCTGGGCAGGCGCAGCGCATCACGCGCTATCTGTCTAGCATGATCTTCTTCCAGGACGCGGTCGAGGTGGCCGACCTGACCGGGACGACCGCTCAGTTTGCACTGTATGGCCCGCAGTCCGGCGACCTGCTGGGCCGCCTGACCGGGCTCGCGCTCGACCCCATGGCGGAGTACGGCTGGCGCGACGGCACGCTTGCGGGCGCGGACGTCAGCATTCATCGCGGGGGGCCGCTCGAAGCCTGGGAGTGGACGGTCGTCACGGACCTGACCCAGCAGCAGGAGGTGCAGGCGGCGCTGGGCAGCGGAGCCGTGCAGCTTACAACCGAGACCGCCGAGCTGCTGCGCATCGAGGCAGGCATCCCGGCCTGGGGCCGCGAGCTGAGCGACCAGGTGACGCCGCTGGAGACGGGCCTGCTGCCTGCCATTAGTTTCCGCAAGGGCTGCTACACGGGCCAGGAAGTCATCGCGCGGCAGACGAACTACGACAAGGTGACACGTAACCTCGTCGGGTTACTCTTCGATGCCGCGCCGCCAGGCGCGCCGGACAGCGGCGCGCCGTGGCAGGTGCACGGACCGGGCCGCGGCGGATTTGTCGGCAGCGCGACCTACTCACCCGACCGCGACCGGATGATTGCGCTGGCCGTCGTCCCGCGCGAGCTGGCCCAGCCGGGTACGGCCGTCGAGGTCACACACGGCGAAAGGACTTATCGTGCGACGGTGAACGGGCTGCCGTTCGCAATTACGAATGACGAATGATGAATTGCGCATCCGGACCCAATCTTCAATCTTCAATCTTCAATCTTCAATCGTCATGGCGGCTCCTGCGGCACGGACATGCGACCGGCGCGGAGAACATGGCGGTGGATGAGGCGATTGCCCAGGGCATCGCAGAGGGTGTTTCGCCGCCCACACTGCGCTTCTACGGCTGGACGCCGCCCTGCGTGTCGCTCGGACGCAACCAACAGGTCCACGGTATCGATCTGGCCGCCTGCGCAGAACGCGGGTACGACATCGTCCGGCGGCCCACGGGCGGCCGCGCGATCCTGCACACCGATGAGCTGACATACAGCATCGCGGCCTCGCCTGACCACCCGCTGATGGCCGGGCTGGTGCTCGACGCGTATCTGCGCATCAGTCGCGGGCTGGTCGCGGGCCTGCGCCGACTGGGCATCACAGCGGAGGAAGCGCCCGGCAGCAACCGGGCCGGGCCGGATGTATCCGCGGCCTGCTTCGAGGTTCCGTCAGCATACGAAATCACCGCAGGCGGGCGCAAGATCCTGGGCAGCGCGCAGGCGCGCCGCGCCAAATCCGTCCTGCAGCACGGCTCGCTGCCGCTGGTGGGCGACGTCGCGCGTGTGGTAGATTGCCTGGCGTTTGCCGATCCCGCCGAGCGCGAGGCGCTCCGCCGCTCGCTGGCCGAGCACGCGACCACCCTCGAGCAGGTCACCGGGCGGCAGGTGGGATATGAAGAAGCGATGGAGGCTCTCATCGCTGGGGTGGCCGAGACACTGGAGCTGGATCTCGTGCCCGGTGAGCTGACCGAACAGGAGCGGGCGTGGACGGCGGAGCTGCTGCGCGAGAAGTACGCTGCTGAAGCGTGGACCCGGCGCGTTTAGCCACACGAAAAGACAAAGGCCAGGTCACCACGGAATACACGGACCACGCGGAAAAATCAATCTCCGAGCTTCCGCGTGGTCTGCGGTCAAGCCTATTCTTCACACATCGAGGGAGTATGCTGCCAATACGCGAATACCGTGCGGCCGGCGGGATTGTGCTGGATGACGCCGGGCAGGTGCTGTTGATCGAACGCTGGGTCACGCGCAACGGCAACCTCGTGTTCGAGATACGCCTGCCGAAGGGCCATGTCGAGCCGGGCGAGACGGACGCGGAGGCGGCCCTGCGTGAGACCTGCGAGGAAACGGGCTACTGCGGCCTGGAGATCACGGCGGACCTGGGCGCGGCCCTGACCGAGTGGACGAACGAGCGCGAGCACGTGCGCCGCACCGAGCACTACTATCTGATGCGCCTGACCGACCCGCAGCGCGGGCAGCCGCAGTTCGTGGCCGAAAACCCGGAGGAAGCGAGCTTCACGCCCCGCTGGGTGCCGAACCTGCCGGCTGCCGCGGCCGAGCTCACCTTCGATTCCGAGGCCGAGTTCGCCCGCCGCGCCTGCAATATCGAGAGTTGAAAGTTCACAGGTTGCAGGTTCCAGGTTGCGCCCTTCAAGCTCGTAACCTGCAACCTGCAACATTCAAACCTGCCACCGGAGAATCATGGCAAGCGTCGGCTTACTCACCCTCGAAATCTACATCCCCGGCGTCGGCTCGCTGAAGGAGAAGCGCGGGATCATCAAGCCGATCATCGCGCGCATCCGGCACGAGTTCAACGTCTCGGTCGCGGAGATCGAGGACATGGATCAGCTCGGCCATATGGTTATCGGCGTGGCCGCGGTATCGGCCAGCGCGGATTATGTCCACGGGCTGCTCGAACGCGTGGCTGACAGCATTGCCGCGTGGCGGCTGGACGCCGAGCTGATGGATTACACGATCGAGATGCTGTGAGTGAGGCTTTGCCTCACTCCCTGGTGCGGCGGCACTCGCGGGTCAGGCTGCGCCTCACCGTGACTGCTGTGTGTTCTGTGTATTCCGTGGTTCTATTGAGGCCGTCCACTCACAGCAGAATCATCAACGCCACCCCGGACATGGCGACCAGCGTCCCCAGGACCGCGCGCAACGAGACGCGCTCCTTGAACACCAGCGGCACCAGCGGCAACGAGATCACGGGCGTCATCGCAATCAGGGTGGACGCGATGCCGACCCGCGCGGCCTGCACCGCAATCAGCGACAGCCAGACGCCCAGAAATGGGCCGACAAAGGATCCAACCAGGATGGCCTGTGCCGCGCGACGGTCGGCCC
>JAXGYZ010000020.1:0-13531 GCA_040772005.1 Anaerolineae bacterium
GGAGACACACCATGCTGGATATCTGTGGCTGGATTGGCGCGTTGCTCGTGACCATTGTCATCGTCGCGATCGTCGAGAAGATCTCTAGGACACCGCTGCCCTACGGCTGGATCGGCAATATCGTCGTCGGTTTCATCGGCGGCGTGATCGGCCAGTTGCTGCTCGGCACATGGGGCCTTTCCATTGCCGGTGTCTACGTCATTCAGACGTTCATCGGCTCGCTGGTCGCGATCCTGGCGGCCAAGTTCATCCTGACGCAACTCGCCCGCAACCGCACGGCCAAATGATGGGGTGACAAGGTGAAGCGGTGAAGAGGTGACCCGCTGGAGTCGAGACTTTAGCCGGAAGCCCTGGCAACACGGTACTTCTGCCAGGCGGGCCAAAGTCTCGACTCCTTTTTTGCATCAATCACTCACCAGCGGCAGGCCCGCGGCCTGCCACGCAGCAATGCCGCCTTCCAACGCGGCCACGTTCGAGAACCCCAGACCCTCCAAGATTTGCGCCGCACGGGCGCTCGTCGCTTCGTCCGGTCAGGCACACAGCGTCACAATCGCCTGGGCCTTGTCCAGCCCCTCCGCAGCCGCAGGAATCTCCTCCAGCGTCAACAGGCGCGAGCCGGACAGGTGCGCGGCTTCGTAAGATGAGGCCGAGCGGAATTCCCATACGACCGGCGGATTTGCGCCCGCCAGTTGCGCGTGCAAGTCCTGGACGCTGATGCGCGCCACGCCGTCCCCGCCCAAGGTCAGGAACGACTGCGTAGTGGGTGGGGCCGACGGATTCGCGGCCGCGGGCGGTGCGGATTGGGATATCAGCAGGACGCCGGCGACGATCAGCAGCACGCTTGCTGCCACCAGCACCCATAAGAGTGGTTTTCGCAACTTCAAGCCTCCCTTGTGTGCAATACGTCTCGCTGTGTATTCTACACTAACAGTGTACAAACGAACAAGCTGCGCCATAGGAGTTCCAAATATAGCGCGAAGATGGAAATGGAGTCGAGGCTTCAGCCGGTTTGGGCGTCTACGCCAGGAGCCAGACTAACCGGCTGAAGCCTCGACTCCAATTGCCTTGATTGCTCTGGCCGGTCTGACCGAGCCCGTGGCACGGTCAGACCGGCCAGAGCGGGTCTTCAGATAGACACCAAAGCCTCGACTCCGATTGCCTTATGAAGTCCTGCGTCGCGCGCACATGATACAATCAGTGCGGAGGTTACACATGCCCACCATCACCCTGCCCGGCGGCGGGCGGCTCTACTATCGCCGGCACGAAGGCGCCGACCAGCACGCGCCGCTCGTCCTCGTGCACGGCGCAGGCGGCAATCACATGCACTGGCCGGCCGAACTGCGCCGTCTGCCGGAGGCCGTAGTCTATAGCCTGGATTTACCGGGGCACGGCAAGGCCGATGGGCCGGCACGGGCCGATATCGGGGCATATGCCGAGGCGGTTCACACATTTGTGGACGCGCTGGGCCTACCGCGGTTTATCCTGGCGGGTCATTCGATGGGCGGCGCGATCGCGCTGGAATATGCGCTGCGCCATGCGCCGCGACTGGCCGGGCTGGTACTGGTATCGACAGGCGGACAGTTGTGCATCGCGCCGGAGCTTCTGGCGAGCCTGTCCGTGGATTTCGAGCGGACCACCGAACTGCTTGCCATGAGGACACACGCGGCGGATATCGATCCTGAGCTGCTGCGCCTGTTCGTGCGGAGGCTGCGCGGGGTTGCGCCTGAGGTGCTCCACGCTGACTTCGTCGCCTGCGACCGTTTCGACCGGCTGGCCGACCTGCACCGGGTCAACGTCCCGGCACTGGTGCTCTGCGGCGAGGCTGACCGCATGACGCCAGTCGAGTCCAGCCGGGCAATGGCCGAGCGCATCCCCGATGCACACCTGGTCGTGATCCCGGCGGCAGGTCACATGGTCATGCTGGAACGGCCGGCAGAGGTCGCCGGTCTGTTAACGGAGTGGCTGCGCTCGCGTGATTTGCGCTAACAACAACTGCGTGACGTTCAGAACATAGTGCGCGGCCAGCGGCACCCACAGGCTGCCGGTGAACAGAAAGAGCAGGCCGAAAACAACTCCTGCCAGGGTCGCGCCGAGCACCCCCCAACTACCCTGCGGCCAGTGAAGCAGGCCGAAGCCCACGCTCAACGGCCAGAGCAGCCAGCGCGGGGCAATCAGCCAGGCCAATCCCGCCAGCGGCAGCGCCCGAAAGAGCAGCTCCTCCAGCAGGGCCGCGGGCAGCAGCGCAAGCAGCACACCAACCCACTCCCGGCGGCTGCGGGGCAGGATGGCGCACAGCACGACATCGTTATAGACATCTGCGCCCCAGGCCCGCTCGATGAGCCAGCCCGCGCCAGCCACTATCGCGGACAGCACCAGCCCGCACGCCAGTCCCAGGGCCACATCCGCAACCGGCTCCGTGCTGCGCAGCCCCAGCGTCGCGCTGCCCGGCCCCAGCGTGAACCCCAGCAGCAGACAGACGGCAATCAACGCGAGCCGGAACACATTCTCCGGCCCGCTCAGCATCAGGTTGCGGTCAGGCGTCCAGGTGCGCAGGAGCTGTCCGGTTCGCACGGTCGCGTAGGCCAGCGCCGCAAGCAGCGCCGTGAGGCAGAGGAGGAAGAGGAGGTTGGGCATGGGCGACGGCGTGACACGGTGACCGGGTGACAAGGTGACCGGGTGACAAGGTGAGCTTGGAGTGGAGGCTTTAGCCGGTCAGGTCGGTTACGCCCATACACGCCCAGACCGGCAGAAGCCCCGATTCCGCGCTTCACCTCTTCACCTTGTCACCTCTTCACCTTGTCATCGGTCCGTCATTCCTCTATCGTGTACTCGTACGCGGCGGCTTCGGTCGTCACCGGCGCAAGCGCGGAGATGATGAGCAGCGCCTGGCTGTCCTCCGCCGGCGGGTCCAGGACAAGCTGGCCGGTGCCATCCGCGGCCACCGTCATCCGCTGGATCACCAGCTCGCCGTCGGGACCGGGCGAGAGCAACTGGACGAGCCAGCGCTGCATGACCGTGTTGTCCGTCAACAGCCAGCCATCCGACACCCACCCGGCCTCGCCGGATTCGCCGTCATCCTGGAAACCAATCTCACTGACGGTGATGTCGTCCAGCAGGAAGCCGGGCTCGTTCACGGCGTCGTCCGTCACCATCTCGAAGCGGAGCAGGATCTCCTGGCCCGCGTACGGGGTCAGGTCCACTTCCTCGTCGATCCACTGCGGGCCGACGCCCTCACCGCTCGCGCCCGTCCAGCCGACGCCATAAGCGTTGCCGACCGGATTATCGTCGGTGGTCGTCCGACCTTCCAGGATCTGCCATGTCTCGCCGCCGTCCGTGGACGCCTCCACGTAGGCATAGTCCCACCCTTCTTCGATGTCGTACCACGTCCGGAAGGTGAGCTTCGGCGCGGTCGCGTTGCGCAGGTCGACCGGCCGGGTCAAGGTCGTGTTGCTCTGGTCGCCGCGATTCGACCACCACATGCGCCCATCGCTCACTTCCCCGGCCACCAACGGCGTCTCCGTGACGCCCCGGAAGTTGAGCGTGAGCCCCACACCTTCCTGGGTCCGCAGCTCGATGTAGTCCACCCCGTACTGGCTGACCTCCGCGGTCTCAGTGACCGGATAGCGGCGGTGCGAATCCGCCGGGCTCATGTCGAAGAGATCGATTCTACTGTAGCCATAGCGGCCCTCCGCATCCGCATCCGGCGCATCCAGATAGTTCGCGATGACCCAATCGGCAAAGATGTCCTCGAACCGCTCCGGACGGCCGGCCTGCTCCAGCGCCTCGTTGAACCCGGCAATGCCGTTCTTCGGGGAAGCCACGACTGCCTTCGTCAGATCCTCGCCGAAGCGATCCAGGAAGTAGGTCATGAAGAGGTAGGACGCGCCGTAATGCTCCGCGTTGCCCACGGACGGGTCACCCCAGGTCGTCAGTTGCGTGTCGGGCTTCTCGCTGTACGCGATATCCATGCCGCCGGATTCGAAATCGTTGAGAATGAACGCGAGCTCCGACATGCCCTCGTTGACCCAGGAGTCCTCGTTGCGGTCGTTGGCCCAATGAATCATGTGCTGGAACTCGTGGGCCAGCAGGCCATCATAGAATGATGTGTTCGGTTGGGCGCTGCCCGCATCCGCTGCGACGTAGAACATCTCCCGTTCGTTGGAATATTCGTTGACGGCCCGCGGGTACTCGTCGGAAGACGAATAGTAGCCGGCGATCGTCTCACCCATGTCGCGCGCGTGCAGGATGTGCAGCCGCGGGTCATTGTCGACGCCGGGCGTCCACTCGCTGCCGAAAAACTCGCGGTTAGTCGGGTAGGTCTGTTCCTCGAAGCGGTCGGCGGAGGCTTCGAGGTCGTCCTGGTCGATGTTCACGCCCTCCTGCACCCACATCGCGACATGCTCTGTGACGTAACGCAGCTCCGCGATAATCTGCCGGTGCTCCTGTGTATCAACGTTGGAGACCCAGAATTCCTGCTTTGCGCCGACCTCGTAGCTGGGGGGCGTCGCGTTGACGACAAGCGGGATATCGCCTACGTCCGGCTTCAGCCGCAGGGTCAAGGCACGCGGATCGGCCGCAGGCATCTCGCTGGCATAGAGCGCAGCCGCCTCCGCATCCGGGGTGGCAATCTCGCCGGTGACGCCGGACGGGGCCGAGGGTGTGCCGGCGGCCTCGGGGGTGGGCGTGGCATCACGTTGGCTGCCCTCGACCGGGGTCGGCGTTACGCGCTCCGGCACGATGACCGTGACAACGCGCGTGATGACGCGCACCGGCTCTACATCTTCAATTTCGACGCTCGTGTCGCCGCGAAAGATGACCGTGCCCAGAACGGCCATACCGAGACAGTAGCAGCACAACAGCAGCACGACAGCGATGCCGATCGTCCAATAGGTGCGATTGCGGTTCTCCATGAAACCTCCGGTCAGTCGGGTTATCAGGTTCTCAGGTTGAAGGTTGCAGGTTGGGTCACGGGATCAACCTGCAACTTTCAACTTGCCAACCTTTAACCTCGTCAACGCCAGCACGACCCATCACGCGGGAGTGTGCCGCCATTGTTACTATGCACGCCTTCGGGAGTCATGTCAAGATACATGAATCCAATTGGCAGGTAAAAATAGCTGTAAGTGCGCAGGCAGACGCGCAGGCCGGGCTGCTCATCGAGCCGGGGCCGCACGTCTTCCAGCGCGAGGCGCACGACCGGCAGCGGCGCGGTGTCATCGTACATATACGCCTCGCGCTGCGCGTTGATGGCGACCCGCTGCGAATCCCCGCGCACGTGGGCCTGGGGCGGGGGCAGGAACACGGGGGCCAGCGCAAGCGGCGCGATGAGCAGCACCACCCCCAGGGAGAAGCGGCCGGCCGCAACGCGGTGCGATTCACCGATAATGCGCCGCAGGAGCGCCTGCACGATGCCGCCCCACGCGAGAAACAACACGAGATACACCAGGCTGTTGAGCGTGAAAGTCGTAGGACGGAACTCGCAGCCGAGGGACTCACACAGATGCGTCGCGACCGGCGCGCCCCGCTGGCCGGGGCAGACGCCATCGCAGCCCGCCCGGTAGGGCGCGACCTCGAACGCGATGCTCGACCAGAAGCTCATCGCCGGCGCGAGGAGCAGGCAGAGCACCAGCACCAACGCCCAGCGATAGCTCTGCTGCCGCCACCAGATCACCAGCAGCACCGCGGCCGCGATCAGGATGATCCCCAGCGCGGCTACCTGCCATGTCGGCCACTCTAGCAAAACCAACTCCTCTACGGCAGGCAGCCCATCACCGGCTCGTCCTGGGCCGGGAAGAACGTACGCAAGTCCGCGCCGTGCGCCCAGATTGTCGGGTACGTCAACACGCCTTCCGCTGTGACCCACATATAGAGCCGGTTCTGGGAGTCCGTAGCGCGGCCCACGGGCACGTCGTTGAACTCCCAGACCGGATAGGTGATCGCGCCCGCCTGGCGCACCTGGACGGCCGGCGCGCGGGAGAGTTGCTTGCCGACCTCCTGGTTCCACGCACCGTGCAGCACAATGGCCTCGGGCTGCCAGCCGACGGGCACGGAGAGCCGGGTGCCGTGCTTGAAGAAGGCCACCACGACGTTCGCCAGCCCGGCCTGCGTCACCGGCCGCTCGTTGCCGGCCTCGTCGTGCGGCCAGACAATCTGGATACGCGCATCCACCTCGGTGATGCGGCCGGATGCAATACCGCTCGGCACGTCCTGCTGCGGGAAGTACGTGCGGGGGTCAACGCCATGCGCCCAGACGCTGGTCGCGGTGTCCACGCCCTCTACGCGCACCAGGAAATACAACTTATGGTTCGGGTCATTGGCCCGGCTGATGTCCACGTCGTTCAATTCCCAGTAGGGGAAGGGCTGGCCGTCCACGGTGCGCTGGACAGCCTGGCCGAGCGGCTCGGCAGGGTCCATGTCCAGCGCGCGCCACACGCTCACCCGCGGCCGCCAGCCGCACGCGGGCAGCGCCAGGCTGCGCGGCATGAACAACCGCAGGCCGATATTGGCCCGCTGCGCCGACTCGACCGGCGCCCAGGCGTGCGGCCAGACCACCTCGATGCGCGCATCCACCCCGGCACTGCGCGTGGCCGCAGACGCCGCGTCGAGCGTGCGGGTGGCCGCCGGGCTGGTGGATGTTGCGCGGGCCGCTTCTTCCAGCACCATGTTCGCGCTTCGCACCCAGACGCCTGCGGCAGCCGTACCGAGGAACACGCTCCCCGGCTCGGCATGGTTGATCGCCAACGCCTGCCCCAGGTTGTCGCCCACGCCGGTCCCGACCGGTGTCCAGGTCGCACCGCCGTCCTCGCTGCGATAGACGCCCCCGCCATCGCGCGCGGCCCACAGCAGGCCCGCAGTGACGGGGTCTGCGGCCAGGACAGTCAGCGTGCTGCCCGCCGGCAGACCGGCCTGGGCCGACTGCCAGCTTGCAGTGTCCGGCGCCCAGCGCTGCAACCCGCCATCCGCGATGCCCGCATAGAGCGCGTAGTCCGGGGCCTGCGTTTCGTCCTGGACCTCCTGCATCGCCAGCGCCAGCCAACGCACCGGTTGACCGTCGAGGCCGTGCGGCTGCCAGGTCTCGCCGCCATCGCGGCTTTCATACACGCCCGTGGCGAGGCTCGCCCACAGGTGGCGCGCGTCCGCAGGATCGACTGCCAGACCGGTCACGTCCGCAGGCTGCTCGGCCTCACCTGCCATACGCACAGCCACCGGCTGCCACGTGCGCCCGCCGTCGGTGCTGCGCAGCGCGGGCCGCCCGCCGAGGTAGACCGTCTGCGGATCCGCCGCCGCGATGGCGATGGCCTGGCGATCGCTGGACTCCAGCCGATTCGTCTGCCAGCTCAGGCCGCCGTCCGTGCTGACGGCCACATAGTCCCAGGAAGCCACGACCAGCCGGTCGGGGTTAAGGGGGTCGAGCGCCCAGGCCGTCAGCGGCACATCGGGCAAACCCGCGGCCGCGGGCTGCCAGCGCCGCCCCCCGTCGAGGCTGCGCCAGATGACCGGCGGCGCGGCTGCGGTCCAGGCTGCGCGGTTGTCTGAGATCGCGTAGAGCAGGTCAGGCCGCGCCCGGTGGCTCAGCAGGCCCGCAATCTTGCTGTTCGCCGGCAGCCCCTCGCCCAGGGGGCTCCACAAGGCTCCGCCGTCCTGGCTGCTGAACAGGCCGTATCCGGTCGCCGCCACCACGCTGCCGGAAGTCCCGCCGAACAGGAATTCGGCCACGCCGCCGCTGCTCAGCGCGCCTTCCAGCGGTTGCCAGGTCAGGCCATCGTCTGTCGTGCGATAGGTGCCCGCACTCGTGTTGAGCAGATAGACGCCGCCGGGCAGCGCGGCCAGGCTGCGCGGCTCGCCCGTCGCGGGCAGTCCGCTCGCACTCAGCGACTGCCAGGTCAGCCCGCCATCGGTGCTGCGTTCCAGGGTCAGGCGGGCTGTACCCGCGCTCCCCTGCCGCCGAACCAGCAGCCCGCTGCCGTTGTCGTCCGGGGCAAAGGCGACCCGTCCGGGGCCGCTGGCTTCGCCGCCCGCGCTGACCTGCCGCCAGGACTCCCCTGCGTTGCGGCTGATAAGGACGTCGCCGCCGTACGTGGTGAGGCAGAGGGTGTCGGATTGCGCCGGATGCACGACGAGCTCGGCCAGGACGCTGCCCGGCCGCAACGCATCACCGTCTGCGGAGTGTAGCACCTCGAACGCGCGCCAGGTTGCATCGCCGTCAGTCAGCCGGTAGACGTAACTTCGGGGTTCCGGGCCGGTGTCCACCGCGCCCAGGAATAAGTGCGGACCGCTTGGGCTGCGGACGATCGTACGAATGAGCAAGTCGTCCCGGTCCAGCCGGACCTGCGCCCAGTGCAGGCCGCGATCCCGGCTGCGCCACAACCCGCTGCGCGCGGCCTGTCCCTCGCCCGCGATGTTCAGTGCCACATAGACAGTGTCGCCGTCCGGCTCGACGTGCAGTGCCGCGATGGGACCGGGCGGCAGGTCATTCGTCACCGGCTGCCAGGTCGCGCCGCTGTCAGTGCTCTGGTAGAGGGCATCCGCGCGGGCCGGCGTGCCGCGCTCGCGCCACTGGGTCTGATCCTCCCGGCGGTTGACGCCCGTCACACTGACCGCATAGAGCGTGCGGCCATCCGCTGCACCGGCCAGGTGACTGATGCGGCCGCCCGGCCCGTCGAGCGGCTGCCAGCTTGCCGGAACCGTCTGTCCGGCGGACATACGCGGGCCCAGCAGCGGGGCCAGCAGAACAAGGCCACACAAGGCACGCAGCAGCGCGCGAGCACGATATCGGGGAACCATGCCATCTCCGTCACGGTTGGACGAGGAACCAATCGGGAGGATTCTACCATAAAACACGAGAAAGGGGGGTGTCGGCATGACACCCCCCTCCCGGATCAACTCAGCTTATCGTTATTCGGCGCTCGACTCAATCGCGTAGACCACCTGAATCTGCGTGCTGAACGTGACCTCACCCGGCTGCACCGGCGTGCCGCCGCCGCCACGGCCCTCGGCCGCCGCGTAGAGCGGGATAGCCTGGCTGCCGATGATCTCGCTGATCGAAACCACACCACCGGCCACGACCCCGTTCAGCTCCGCGAGCGACTCGGCGCGCTCACGCGCATTCCGAATCGCGGCCTCGCGGGCCTGAACTTCCAGCGCCTCAGTGTCATCCAGCCCGAATGACAGGCCCCAGATGTTGTTGGCGCCCGACTTGACTGCGGTATCCAGCACCTCGCTGACCCGCTCAAGGTCACGGATCGTCACCATCACCATGTTGCTGACCCGGTAGAACCCCGGAACCGGCTGGAACTCGCCCGGCTCGGACTGGGTTGCGCTCGCCATGGGCTCGCTGCCCGGGCTGCGCTCGAAGTTAATCGAGAAGTTGCTGGTCTGGATATCGGCATCCGCAATCCCCAGGCCCCTGAGGGCTTCGAGGATGGCATCCATGCGGGCCTGGGCTTCGGCCATGGCCGCATCCACCGTACCGGCCTGCACATCCACACCGATGGTGGTCGTCGCGATTTCCGGCGCGACCTTGACTTCACCGCGGCCGACAACGGTAATCGTGCGGGCCGGGTTGAAGGTGGCCGCGTTGAAGGCCGGGGCCAACGGCGCGGTGGCCGTGGTAGCGGTCGTGGCCGTAACCGCTTCCATCGGGACGACGGTGGCCGTGGCCTCCGCCTCACCCGTCGGGGTTGCGGTTGCGTCCTGCTGGGCCGGCGCGGCCTGCGCACTCAGCGCGAAGGCCATGACCGCGAGGGCGCCAACGACGAACAGCGCCACCAAAGTAAACAGAGACTTAGAACGAACAGACATGCGGAACCTCCTCTGATGTCCGGCAGTGTTTCGATACAAGTTGCCACTGCCTCTTACGCAACTGGGGATTATGACGCCCCATGCGCAGGATAGGTTCCACATGCGATGAAATATGTAAGACGGAATCTAATGACGAACAATCAGTTCATCTGCGGCACGGTCTCATCGAGCCGGTCGGGGCCGCGCTGAATCTCCCAGGGGTAGACGATGAAGCGATCTGTGACGGCAGCATAGTAGTCGGGGCCGCTGCGGAAGAGGCTGGAGCCGGGCTTGTAGTGCAGCACGGCGGCCTCCGGTTTGCCGCCCGCTGCGACAATGCGTCCCTTCACGGTGGTGATGGTGCGGCCGTTGGCCCAGATGTCATCCACGACGAGCACCCGCCGGTCGCGCAGCAGCTTTTCTTCCGGGAACTGGAGGAAGTGGGGCCAGGCCAGGCGCGCCTGCCCCGCCTCCGGGAACTGCACGGCAGCCGTCAGGACATAGTTCATCTCCAGCGCTTGCGCAATCAGGCCGCCGGGCACCAGCCCGCCGCGGGTAATCATCAGCATCGCGTCGTACGGCCCGCGCAACTGGGGCAGCAGGTAATCGATCAGCTTGTCTACATCCTGCCAGGTCAGGAACTCAGGCGCGCTGGGCATGGTGGGTAGGGTCATGCGGTCGGTCTCCTGTTCGGTCGCCAGCCGGGTAACCGGGCGAGCAGTTGGGCGCGCAGCTCGGCGCGTTGTTCGGCGGTCAGCTCAATCTGCGGCGGGCGCACCGCGGTCTCAGACAGCCCGGCCACCTCGGTCAACGCGGCCTTGGTCGCCGGCTGCAGCGGGAAGGCGTCGAGCAGGCGGCGCGCCTCGCTCAACGTGGCCTGTGCATCTGCTGTATCTGCTGCTGCCGAACGCCACGCGGCCTCTTGCACCGCCTTCACGAGGTCCGGGAACACATTGGCGCCCGCGGTAATCGAACCCGCGCCGCCCGCTGCACACCCCTCCCCGACCCGGTGATCGTTGCCCGCGTAATACGCCAGCTGCGGATAGGCCGTCCGGAAATGCGCGAGCTGGGCCGGGTCGCCGGTCGAGTCCTTCAGCCCATAGATGACCTCGTCGTGGCTGGCGAGCAGCGCGTCCAGCACGCCGTCGCTGATGGGCACGCCGGTCGTCTGCGGGATGTGATAGAGCAGCACGCGACCTCCCGGCGGCACGGCGGCGTCGCAGAGACGGCGGAACCAGGCGACGACACCGGCCTCAGGCGGCTTCTTGAAATAGAAGGGCGGCATCACCAGCACGGCATCGGCGCCCTGCGCGAAGGCATGGCGGGTCAGCGTCACCGCGTCGGTCAGCGCGCTTGCACCCGTGCCGGCGATGACCGCCAGGCCGTGTTCCCGCGCCGCGGCCAGCGCCGCCTCCGTCACCTGGATCCGCTCTTCGACGCTCAGCGAGGCAGCTTCGCCGTTCGTGCCGCAGGGGATGATGCCCGTGCAGCCGTGTGCGGCCAGGTACGCGACGTGCTGCCGCAGCCAGGGCAGGTCAACCGCGCCGTCCGCCGGGCGGAACGGGGTCACAATCGGTGCAAAGACGCCGGTCAACGAGTGAACTTCAATCTTCAATCTTCAATCTCTAATCAACACCGCGCGCGCGGGTGCGCCGTCGCCCCGCTCGATGGACAGCGGCAGGCACACCAGCTCGTAGGGGCCGGGCGCGACCGTGGCCAGCCGGATGCCTTCCAGCAGGATGACGCCCGCGGGCAGCAGCGTGCGATGGACACGATGGCCGGGCGAGTCAAACGGCTCGATAGAGGGGCCGTCGATGCCGACCAGCCGCACCCCGCGCGCCAGCAGCCAGCGGGCCGCCCCCTCGTCGATGGCAACGAACGCGCGGTCGAATGTCGCATGGCTGCGCACGGAGTTCTCGGTGCGCAGCAGCAGCCGCGTCGTGCCCGCGGGGATGCCGGCCGCCGCCAGTTGCTCCGCGGTAATCGGCCCCGGCCCATCAACCGCAGCCACCCACGCCGGACCGATCAGCGTGTCGAGCGACATGGCATCGACCGTCGCTGCGCCGGGCAGGAAATGCGCGGGTGGGTCGACATGGGTTCCGGCGTGCGTGCTCAGGCTCAGGCGGGAAACGAACGACGGTGGGTCCGCGCTGGCCTCCTGCTCAGGCGTCGCTTCGCGCAGCGAAACCACCTCGACGTCGGGGTCGCCCGGCCAGACGGGGATGCGCTCGGAGAGGGTCTGGCTGATATCGTAAATCTGTCGGTTCATGTTGTCCCCTGTCATTCTATCGTGCGCCGATTGTAGCATACCATAGTCGTTTCTTCCCAACTGCCGCACAGCCGGAGTATAATGGCAGCCATGCACCGGACCATCAAACACCTGTTGCGCGCCGCGAGCCTGCTGGTCACCTTCGCCATCCTGGGGCTGGCGCTCATACTGGCCGCCTGCGCAGGTCGCCCGCCTGCACCCACGCCTGGCCCCGCGGTCCCGACGCCTACGCTGGCGCCGCTCGATCTCCCGACCCCGACCGGTCCTCTGACGCTGACCTTCTGGGAGGATGACGGGGATGCGGCGGGCATCCTGCTCGACGAGCTCACTGCGGCGTTCATGCAGGCCAATCCTGGCATCACGATCACGCGCACCCACTTCAGCTACGATGACCTGCGCAACCAGGTGCGCAACGAGGCGCGGGCCGGCCGCGGGCCGGACCTGGTGCGCGCCCGCGGTGAGTTTGCCGGCCCCTTCAGCGAGCTGGGCATCGTCCGCCCGGTCGAAGAGCTATACGAGACCGCCTTCCTCGACCAGTACCTCCCCGGCGCGCTTGCGGGCGTCACGGTTCGGGGCCGGCCGTGGGCCTTGCCGGAGAACTACGGCAGCCACCTGCTCCTCCTGCAGAATCGCGGCTACATCAGCAACACGCTGTACGTCACGGCGACCGCCCCGGTGGACACGGATAGCTGGCTGGTGCAGCTCGGCCAGCTCACGAACCCGGTCAGCGCGACCTACGGCCTGGTGTATCCTCTGACTGAATCCTACTGGCTCATCCCCTGGCTGGGCGGGCACGGCGGCTGGCCGCTGGACGCGGCAGACCGGCCCGCGCTGGACACGGCGGAGATGGTTGCGGCGCTGACCTTCGTGCGCGACTTCAAGGTTGCCGGCGTCGTGCCCCAGCAGGCCGATTACGACCGAGCCTTCAACCTCTTCAGCCAGGGCCGGGCCGCCTACATCATCGATGGCGCATGGAACCTGTCACGTTACCAGGGCTTGGGGCTAGATGTCGCAGTGGTGCTGTTGCCCCGCGTCAGCAGCACGCAGCTGCTGCCCATCCCGATGGCAACGGGCCGCTATTGGTTCATCTCAACGAACACGCAGGGCGCGCGGCTGGAAGCGGCGGTACGCTTCGCGGAGTGGATGACCTCGGATGAGGCGCAGGAACAGTGGTTGCTGAAGCTGGGCCGCCTGCCCAGCCATGTCCTCACTGCGCAGCATCCCACCATCACCGGCGACCCACAGCAGGCCGCGATCATGGCACAGCTTCGCCTGGCACGCGGGGTGCCGGCTGCACTGGAAATGTCTTGCGCGTGGCAGGGTATCGACTCGCAGTTCGCCGCAGTCATGGCGGGCGAAGTCACCCCCGAGGACGGCGCCGCCGCGATGCAGACCGTCGCCGAAGCGTGTATCGCCGACATGACCCCGGACCCGACGCCGGAGCCGGTTCCGTGAAGAGGTGAAGAGGTGAAGAGGGGAACG
>JAXGYZ010000021.1:0-13058 GCA_040772005.1 Anaerolineae bacterium
CACCCCGCACGCTGTCATCCCCCATGCCGGTCGTGCAGCCCCTTCATCAGGTGCGCGCGCGAGGTCACTTGCTCCATCTTGAGCGAAGCATACACCATCGCATCGCGCCACCGGCGCTTCTCTTCTTCCGGCGTGAGCGGGTGCGCCGGCACGTGCGCGTGCAGGTATTCCCGGATGAAGGCCATCTCGAGGTCGGCGGCGGGCTGTGCACTGTCCCCGGTCGTTGCGTCGTCCATGATGCAAGACTCCCAGTCAACTCACGCTGTGCTGCCCAACAGCGCCGCATCGCGCGCTGCCTGCACATACTATGGCACAAAGTCGACCGGGAGTCAATACCCTTGTTTCTGTTTTGTTTGTAGTGGGCGCTAGAGCGCCTACTACGAACCTACGCTGCCGTGACCTCCTTCGCCCGCTGCTTCGCAGCTTCGCGCGCAGCCTGCGTCGCGGCGCGCGCCTCCCGTGACCGTTGCAGCCGGAGCAGCCCGCCCTCCACCAGGCTGTAGGCCGTCGGCACGAGCAGCAGGGTCAGGAGCGTGGAGGTAATCAACCCGCCGATGACGGTGAGCGCCATCGGCTGGCGGAAGGCGCTGCCCGTGCCCAGCCCGATCGCCACCGGCAGCATCCCCAGGATCAGCGCCAGGGTGGTCATCAGGATCGGCCGCAGGCGGATCGGGCCGGCGGTCCGCAGGGCCGTCGCGATGTCCATGCCCCGCTGCCGCCGCAGCTTGTTGGTCAGGTCCACCAGCAGGATCGAATTCTTGGTCACCAGGCCGAACAGCAGGATCAGGCCAATCATCGCGGTCATGTCCAGCGGCCGGTTGAAGGCCAGCAGCGACAACAGCCCGCCGATGGCCGCCAGCGGCAGCGCCAGCATGATGACGAGCGGCTGGATGAACGAGCCGAACTGCGAGGCCAGCACCATGTAAACGAACACGACGGCCAGCAGCATGGCGGTGGTCAGCGAGGCGAACGACTGGCTCATCAGCTCCAGCTCGCCGGTGAACGCCCACGTCACGCCCGCCGGCAGGGCCGTCTGCGCGAGCAGTGTGTTGATGTCGGCCACCACGTCATCCTGCACCCGACCGTAGGTGTCGCCGCCGATAATGACCGCCGCCTGCCGGTCGATGCGGTTGATCTCCGTCGGGCCGCTCGCTTCCTCGAGATGCGCAATCTGGCGCAGCGGGATGAACCCGCGCTCGGTCGGCACCTCCAGCTCCAGAACCTGATCGAGCCGCTGGCGGTCCGCGGGCTGGAGCTGCACCCGGATATCCGCTTCGACGCCCTCCCCCCGGAACGTGGCGACCTCCGCGCCTTCCACCAGCGTGCGGATGGTGCTGCCGACCGTACCGATGTTGATGCCGAGGTCGGCGGCCTTGCGGCGGTCGACCACCAGCAGGACCTCCGGCTTGCCGGGCCGGTAGGAGACATCCACGTCCACCAGGCCGGGCACGCTCTTCAGCCGCTCCGCCAGCGCGACGCCGAACGCGTTGAGCGCCGCGTCATCGCCCACGGTCTGGAGCGTAAGCTGGATCGGCTTGCCCAGGATAGAGCTGCCGCCGCTCGCCATCGACACGAAACTGCCGCCGCTGATGGACAGGCCGGGCACAGCCGCCAACTGGCTGCGGGCCTGGCTGATAAAGTCCGCCATGGCATAGCCCTGCGCCAGCTTCACGTGGAAAGTGGCTGTCTCAGGCGTGCCCGTGCCGCCCACCGTGGTCAGGACGGAAGTGACCCCGTCCATGCCGAGCAGTTGGGCCTCCAGGCTGCGGGCCTCCGCATCCGTCTGCGCCAGCGAACCGCCCGGCGGCAACAGGATCGCGATATCGACGGCGCCCTGGTCGACCGAGGGCAGGAAGCTCTGGTTGAGGAAGGTCGCGCCGTAGAGGCTGACTGCGAGCACCACGATGCCCAGCGCGACGGTCATGATTCGGTGGCGCAGCGTCCAGCCCAGCAGGCGCAGGTAGAAACGTTCGAGCCAGCCGAGCGAGGCGTGCGCCTCCAGGCCGGCGTGCTCTGCATCGACGGCAATCTTGGGCTTCTGCTGCTTGAACAGGTAGGCGGAGAGCATCGGCGCGAAGGTCAGGGCCTCCACCAGCGAGATGAGCACGGCAATGCTGACCACCAGGCCGAAGGAGTTAAGGAACTTGCCGATCAGCCCGCCGACAAAGGCAATCGGCAGGAAGACCGACACGATGGTCAGCGACATCGCGATGACGGGCATCGCGACCTCCGCCGTGCCGTCGATGGCTGCGTCGTGGGGGGTCTTGCCCATCTCCATGTGGCGGAAGACATTCTCGCGCACGACGATCGCATCGTCGATGATGAGGCCGACCGACAACGACAGGGCCATCAGCGACACGATGTTGAGCGTCATGCCCTGCGCGTTCATCGCGGCGAACGTGCCCAGCAGGATGATGGGCAGGCCCGCGACCGTGACCAGGGTGTTGCGCAGGTTGCGGAAGAAGACCAGCACGATCAGCGATGCGGCGATGGCGCCGATGACCAGCTCCTGCATCGCATCGTCGAAGCTGTGGCGGACGAAGACCGACTGATCCTGCACCGGCGTCAGGTTGAGGTCGGGCCGCGCCGCCGCGATCTCGGCCAGCGCAGCCTTCACGCGCTCGGCCACCTGCACGGTGTTCGTACCCGACTGCTTGCGCACGGAAATAATCACGGCCTCCTGGCCGTCGAGGCGGCTGTAGGTGTCCTGCTCCTTCCAGCCATCCTGCACGGTCGCGAGGTCGCCCACCCGCACCGCGCCCAGCGCCGTCGAGACCTGCAGGTTCGCCACATCCTCGACCGTGCTGAAGTTGCCCGGCGTGCGCAGCAGCAGGCTCTGGCCGGCCTGCTCGATGCTGCCGCTGGGGATGCTGTAGCTCTCGGCCAGGATGGTCCCGATGACCTGCTGCGGCGCGACCCGGCGGGCCTTCAGCGCGTTGGCATCCAGCAGGACCTGGATCTCCCGCTCCCGGCCGCCCGTCACCACCGCATCGGCCACGCCGTCCAACCGCTGCAGCCGGGGCAGAATCTCGTCGATGACGACCTGCCGCACGTCGCCGGCGCCGGCGGCGTTCGCCTGTGCGCTCGCGACCGAGATGCGCAGGATGGGCAGCGACGATGGGTCATAGGCCCGGATGGTCGGCTCGTAAATGTCATCCGGCAGCTCGCTGCGCACGTTGTTGAGCTTCTCGCGCACCTCCTGGATGGCCACCTTGTCGTCCTTGTTCAGCGAGAAGCTCACGATGACGATCGAGTAACCTTCGCTGGAGCGCGACTGGACCTCCTCGACGCCCGATGCCGTGACCATCGCCTCCTCGATGGGCCGGGTCACCTGGGTCTCCACCTCGCGCGGCCCCGCGCCCGGATAGATGGTCAGGATCGCCATCGTGGGGTACGAGACATCGGGGAAGAAGTCGAGCGGCATGCCCGTGTACGCGATGACGCCGACGACGATCAGCGCCAGCATGACCATCGAGATGAAGACCGGTTGCTTGATCGAGATTTCCCAGGGTTTCATGGGCTTATGGCTCCAGCAGCGTCACGGTGGCAAACATGCCGGGCTTAAGTTCAGCCGCCCCTTCCGTGGGCCGGACGGTGACCTGCACCGTGCGCTTGGCGTAGTCGAAGGTCGGCGCGATGGCCGAGACCTCGCCGGCGAAGGTGCGGTCAGCATAAGCATCCACCCGGATGCTGACGGGCTGGCCGACCGCGACATCCCCGTAGCGCGACTCTTCGACCTGGATGACGATCTTCGACTCGTGGGAGAAGATGATCGCCAGCACCGTGCCCGGCCCGGCCATGCCGCCCTCGACCGCATCGAGCTGGTAGATGAAGCCGTCCGCCGGCGCGAGGACGCTGGTCTTGTCGAGCTGGAGCTGCGCCAGGTAGACGGCCGCCTCGGCCTGCTTGACCCCGGCCTCCGCCGCCTTGATCTGGGCCGGCTCCGCGCCCCGCTTCAGCCGGGCGAGCTGCGACTGCGCACCGGTCAGTGCAGCATAGGCGGCGGCAATCTGGTCCGCGGTCGCGCCCTTCAGCACCTTGTCGTACTGCGCCTGTGCGGCCTCCTTCGCCAGGGTCGCCTGCTGGAGCTGCAACGCCTCCGGCATCATCGCGGCGTAGGGGTTGCCCGCGATGCGGTCATACTGGCCCTGGTAGACCGAGACAGCCGCCTCCGCCTGCTTGAGCTGGGCCAGGACCATGCGCTTTTCCTCGTCGGTTGCGCCCTGCAGTGCCCGGTTGTAAGCGGCGCGGGCCGCGCTGACCGCAGCCTCCGCTGCCGCCACGTCGGACGGCTGCGGCTGGGTCTTCGCCAGCTCCACCTGGGATTGGGCCAGCTCCAGCGCGGCCTGCGCCTGCGCGCGCTGCGCCTCCGCCACCGTGCTGTCGATGCGCACGAGCAGGTCGCCCTGCTTCACGCTGTCGCCCACCGCGACGGTTACCTCCTGCACCTGCCCCGCGACCTCGGCCACGATGGGCACGATGGCCTCGGCCATGATTTCGCCGTTGTAGGTCAGGCTGGCGGCGCCGAGCCGCCGCGTCTCACCACTGCCGGTCGCAGCAGTGCTGCTGGTGAGCGTGTCAGCGGGCTCGCTGACCCCGGCCGGTGTGCTGACGACGACCGGCGAGGGGCTGGGCAGCGGGGTCGCAGCTACAGCCTGCGCAGGCTGCGCGCCCGTATCAATGGCCTGCCCCCCGATGGCCGCACAGCCTGCCGTGAGCAGCACGAGCGCCAGCAGCAGAGCGGGCAATGCCCCATATAACTTCAAGGCATCCTGAGCGGAGATCGCACGGCCCAGGCAGAGCCTGGGATGGGCGGGCGCAGTCGAAGGATGTGGGCCGTGCAGGCGTTCTTCGACTGCGGGCGTCGTGCGACGCCCTCCGCTCAGAATGCCTGCGGACCTTCGCACCTTTGAAACTCCTGGCAGCAGAGCGAGGCTGGTCCGGCGGCGATGTGGCTGTTTCGTACGCAAGTGCATCATGGTTTGTCCCCCTCTATTGGCCCCAGCTCACGACCTGTTCGGCCTGGTAGTTGTATTCGATCGGTACATCGACCGGCAGCGCGCGCGGGTTGGCGCCGTCGGCCTCCATCACCCAGAGCTGCCAGCGGCCGGTGCGGTTGCTCAGGAACACGATGTGGCGGCCGTCCGGACTCCAGTCCGGTGCGACGTTGTGCGGCAGCACGTCCACCAGGGTCGTCTCCGGCCGGGTCAGGGCCACCACGTTCGAGCCATCTGCATTGGCGCTGAAGATTTCCCAGTGGTCCTTCTCCAGCGAATGAAAAACGATGCGCCCGCCATCAGGCGGCCCACCGCCCGGCTGGCTCGCCGGATCCTGGTAGTGAAACTCCCCGAGCAGGCTGCGGTTCTGGTCAGCAGCGGAGCCGTCCTGGGTCAACTGGATGCCCGTGCCGCCGTAGAGGATGCCCCGGTCGGACCAGTCGGGCGAGATGGCATCGGGCACGGCCGCGATGTCCTGGTAGCTGCCGCCCTCCCGGTCCACCCGCGCCAGGCCCCACGCATCGGCCACCTTGAGCGGGAACATCAGGTTGTAGGGGAAGACATCGGGCATGCAGATGTTGTAGCCGACGTCGCGACACTTGCGCTGGCCGCTGATGTGGCTGAACACGATCTTGCTGCCGTCGGGGCTCCACGCAGGCGCACGCACCGCTTCGCTGCGCGTGAGGATGCGCCGCTCGTTGCCGCCGGCGCTGTCGATCAGGTAGAGGCTGTGGCTGCCGCCGTCCGCGCGCCAGAAGACGACCGTCCGGCCATCCGGGCTGAGCGCGGGGTCCGCGCCCGTGGTCAACTCTCGCAGCGTGCCCCGGGCGAAGTCGTAGATGTGCAGCTCGCCGCCGCTGCGCGCCTGGAAGACCAGCTTGCCGGTCAAACCGGTTGTGCGAGCGGCGGCTCGCCCAGGTTGGGCGCTCGCTACCGCAGCAGCCGGTGCACTGGCGACGGGCAGATCTGTCACGTTGCCCTGCACCGTGAGATACGCGGCGCTGGCCCAGCCGGCCCCGGCCGGCAGGTTCGCGTCTGCGATGCGCAGCCAGTCGCCGCTCGCGTTGCGGGCCGTCGCAGTCACCTGGCTGCCGGAGGCGAGCGAGCCGACCACCGGGTAGCCCGTGCCGGGGCCGGACCGCACGTTGAGCCGCTGCGCGCCGGTGCTGACCACGGCTGTTGCGGAGGCCGCCGCTGCGCTCGCTGCGGCCGTCTCTGCAGCGGGCTGGGTGGCCCCGGTCGAAATTTCGGCGCTCTCTGCGCTCTCTGTGGCTGGCGCCGTAGGTGGCTGCGTGGGTGGGGTGAAGCCCGGCCGCTCGGCCACCTTGCTCACGCCAAAGATGAGCAGCTCGGCCGCGCTGATCCAGCCGGCTGCGGCGTCGCGCGTCGCACCGTAGAACCAGCGGCTGTCAGCGGTGCGCCCGCTGACCTTGAACGCCACGCCGCTGGGCAGCTCGCGCAGCACTGCGCCGGTGTCGTCGTACAGGGTTGCGCCGGCCGCGCGCGTCACGGCCAGCGTCGTACCGCTATACGCAGCGACGTGCCCGACCGGTGCCAGCGCCAGGAGGAGGCAGGCGGCCAGCACGCTGAGCGCCCTGCGCAGCCGGTGCCCGGCCCCGCCGTGTGCTATCCAGCCATTATGTGTCATCGCACCCTTCCACAGATCGGAATTGCCACTGGGACTTCTGGCCCTCGCAGGGTACCCGCCCCACAGCCAGCACGCCTCAATATCCAGTATTATAGGCTTGGCCGGCGGCCCGCGCATGTGTCGCAGGGGATATCTTCCCCCCTGCCGTGCGACCTATTCATCCCGCCCACCGGACATGACCACCGGCTGCCGCGACCTCTATCCGGCGGCATATTGCCCCGCCGTTTCGGCGCGTGCTATACTGGCGTTGAGCACCGGAAATCCGGTCAGTCCTGTGAATCCTGTCTCACTTCGATAACTGACTGATTTGGACAGGATTGACAAGATTGACAGGATGATAAGCGTGGGCGAGTCGGAAGTCCCGTCAATCCTGTGAATCCTGTCTAAACACCTTCCCAGAGGAATGGTCATGCTCGCACGGGCCCAACGCTGGTTCAATCCCTATCCCGACACGCCTGGGGCGCTGAGATTGGGGTTCGCGGCGGCCTACATCGGCGTCGTGGGCGCGCTCGTGGTCTACTCCAACTTCCTCACCCCGTGCCCCGGCCCACTGGCCGCTGCGCGCGAGTGGGCGATGATCGGCCTATTGGCGCTACTGCTCTTCATCGAACGGTTCGAGTTGGGCCGCGATGCGCAGCCCGTCCCGCGGCGACTCGCCCTGGGCCTGCTGCTGGCCCGCATCGCGCTCGTGCAGGGCGTCGTGATGCTCGACTGCACACAGTTGGGCGTCCTGCTCTATGTCGTGGTCCCGTTCGCGGTCTTCTTCGCGCTCGGCGCAGCCGTCAGCCGGGTGGTCGGGCTGGCCTACTGGGCCTTCGTGGCCCTGCGCACCGAATTCACCGGCGGCGGGCCGGAGATGCGCCTCGACTCACTGACAGTGGTCGTCATCTTCACCCTGCTGCTGATTTTCGTCTACGTCATCGCGGGCCATATCGACCGGGACCAACGCAGCCGCCAGCAGATGCGCCGCCTGCTGGACCAACTGGCCGAGTCCCACCGGCAATTGCAGGACTATGCGGGGCGGGTGGCGGAGCTGGCCGCCGCTGCAGAGCGCAACCGGCTGGCGCGCGACATCCACGACAGCCTGGGGCATTACCTGACGGCCATCAGCATCCAGTTGGAGAAGGCGCAGGCCTACCGGGGGCGCAACCCGGCCGAGGCGGACCGGGCCATCCGCGATGCGCAAGAGACCGCGCGCGCCGCGCTGCAAGACGTGCGCCAGTCGGTCGGCACGCTGCGGGATGCGGGCGACCGCTTCTCGCTGCGCCAGTCGCTGGCCGACCTGGTCGGCCGGATGGCGGGCGGGCCGCTCGCCATCACGTACAGCGTCGAGGGGGATGAGACGGGCTATGCGGGGCCGGTGCTGACCGTGCTGTACCGGGTCGCGCAGGAGGGCCTGACGAACGCGCAGCGCCATGCGCAGGCCCGACACGCGGTGCTGGACGTGCGGCTGGGGGAGACCGAGGCCCGGCTCCGGCTGCGGGATGACGGCATCGGCTTCGACACTGCCCGGCTGGACGCACAGGCTGCGCCGGAGCAGGGCGGGTATGGCCTGCAGGGGCTGCGCGAACGCCTGGAGATGGTCAGGGGGCAGATGAGCATCAGCAGCGACCGGCAGACGGGCACGGAAATCACGGTCGTCGTGCCCAGGCATCTGGCACAGGTGGCGGCTACATGAGCGATCCGATATTTACGGACGAGACGGGTGCGAGCGGCCCGGTCCCGGCGAGCGAACCGGTCACCGTGCTGGTGGCCGACGATCAGCGCCTCGTGCGCGAGGGCATTGCATCGCTGCTCGACATCCAGGAAGGCATCCGGGTGGTGGGCGAGGCCGTCAACGGGGAGGAAGCCGTCGAGCAGGCGCTGGCGCTGCGCCCCGACGTCGTCCTGATGGACGTGCGCATGCCCGTGCTGGACGGCATTGCGGCGACGGCCCGGATCCACCGGCAACTGCCCGGCTGCCAGGTCATCATGCTGACGACGTTCGACGACGAGGAATACATCGTCAAGTCGCTGCGTGCGGGCGCGGTCGGCTACCTGCTGAAGGATATGCCCGCCTCCCAACTGGCGGCTGCGGTGCGGCTGGCCCACAGCGGCATCTACCAGTTAGAGCCCTCGGTGGCCGGCAAGCTCGTGGGCCTGCTGGCGGACGGGGCCGGGGAGCGGGTGCCTGTGGCTGCGCCGCCGCCGGTGGAGGTCGATCTCACCGAGCGCGAGCTGGAGGTGCTGCGCCTCATCGGCACCGGCGCGACGAACCGGGAGATCGCCGACCGGCTGGTCGTCAGCGAGGGCACGGTGAAGAACCACGTCTCCAGCATCCTCAGCCGCCTGGGCCTGCGCGACCGCACCCAGGCCGCGCTGTACGCGCACCAGCATGGGTTGGTGTGAGGGTGCAGGGGTGAAGGTCACCGCCGCGGCCTCTGCCCCGCCCTCACCGGTCGGTGGTCCGGCGCAAGGTTGTCTGCGGCTCCCGCCCAGGGTGACCTTCGCCCTACACCCGCGCCAACAAGTAACTTTTGTCACCCGCCCCATCTCCGACTTGACAGGCTCCACGGCTGCGTTATACTGATTGCACCCTCAGGCACTTAGGAGTCACAAATGCCCATCCTCGAGGCCACGCAGCTCCGGAAACAATACAGGTTGGGCGAGCAGCCGGTCAACGCGCTGGCGGGGGTGGACTTTGCCGTCCAGCGCGGGGATTTCGTCGCCATCATGGGCCCGTCCGGCAGCGGCAAGTCCACGCTCCTGCACCTGCTGGGCGGCCTGGACCGGCCGTCCGGCGGCGAAATCACCCTGGACAACCTCCGCCTGTCGGTCCTCACCGATGACCAGGCCACCCTCGCCCGCCGGCACAACGTCGGCTTCGTCTTTCAGTTCTACAATCTGCTGCCCACGCTGACCGCCGAAGAGAACATCACCCTGCCGCTCATCATCGACGGCCAGAATCCTGCCAGGTTCCGGGAGCGCATCGAAGCCCTGGTGCAGCTCGTGGGCCTGGCCGACCGCCGCCAGCACAAGCCCGACCAGCTCTCCGGCGGCGAGCAGCAGCGCGTGGCCATCGCCCGCGCGCTGGTGACCCAACCCGCCATCGTGCTCGCCGATGAACCGACGGGCAACCTCGACTCCAAGACCGGCACCGCCATCATGGAGCTGCTGCGCCGCTCGCGCGACGAGCTGCAGCAGACCATCATCATCGTCACCCATGACCCGCGCGCCGCCGCCTATGCCGACCGCGTCGTCATGCTCCGTGACGGGGTGATACGCTATGACATCGCCTTCAGCCCGCAGCAGGACATGAGCCAGCGGCTGCGCGTGGTCATCCAGACCATGGAGGACGCCCAGAGCGAGCCATGAGCCCCCTGAATCTGCGGGCCCGGTTCATCCATGCGCGGCGCCTCATCACGCTGGCGCTGAGTTCGCTGCGCGCCCGGCCGCTGCGCACCCTGCTGACCACCTCCGGCGTAGTCCTCGGGGTGGCCGTCATCCTCGCCATCAGCGCGACCAACGTCAGCACCCTCGCCGCCCTCACCGATGTCTTCAGCCAGGCCTCAGGCAAGGCCCACCTCACCATCACACCCTCGGATGCCAGCACGCAGGGCTTCCCCGAGGCGGCCCTGGAGCGCATCTCGGCGGTCGGCGGCGTGGCTGCACTGGTGCCCGTCGTGCGCGGCCAGGTCTCGCTGGCCGACGGGGCTGCCCCCGCCCAGACAGAACTCAGCATGCTCGGGGCCTCCGCCGGCGGCCTGCTGCTCTACGCCGTCGATCCCCTCGTGGACCCGCGCGCGCGCGAGTACAAGATCATCGCCGGCGAGTTCCTGTCGCCGGATCGCGGCGCATATGACGTCGTGCTGGTGAAATCCTTTGCCGATGAGCAGGACATCCGCCTCGGCAACGAGGTCACGTTCCTCACCCCGGGCGGCTCCGTCCGGCTGCACGTCGTCGGGCTGATGGACAAGGACGGGCCGGGGCAGCTCAACAACGGGGCGTTCGGGGTGATCCCCCTGGAGACGGGACGCGAGATCTTCCTGCGCGGGGGCGACCTGGACCAGATCGACGTGGTGGCCCGGGCGGAGAGCGCGTCCGGCCCGGCGCTGGAGCAGCTCCGCAGCGCCCTGCAGGCGCGCCTCGGCTCCGACTATACCGTCACCTACCCGGCGGCCCAGGGCCAGCGCGTCTCGCAGATGCTCAGCGGCTACCAGATGGGGCTGAATATGTTCAGCGCCATCGCCATCTTCGTCGGCGGGTTCCTCGTCTACAACGCCTTCTCCATGACCGTCGTCGAACGCACCCGTGAGATCGGCATGCTGCGGACGCTGGGGATGACCCGGCGCCAGGTCCTGAACCAGATCCTGGCCGAGGCGACCGTCGTCGGCGTGGCCGGCGCGGTGCTCGGGCTCGGGGCCGGGGTCCTGTTGTCGCGCGGGCTCATCCGCGTCATGGAGCTGGTGGTCGCGCAGGAAGTCAGGACCGTACGCGTGCCTGCGTCGGGGATCGTCACCGCCCTGCTTGTCGGCGTGGTCGTGACCCTCATTGCGGCCGCGGTCCCAGCCTGGCAGGCGGGCCGCATCTCCCCCCTGGAGGCCCTGCGCGTGCGCGGCAGCGTGCGCGAGGGCTGGTTCGTCCGGCGCGGCTGGGTCGCCGGCATCATCCTCCTGGTGGCCTCGGTCGCGCTGCTGGTCATCGCGCCCTTCCCGGCGCCGGTCCAGGAACAGATGCGCGACATGATGGTCATGAATCTCTTCCTCGGCGGCACGCTGTTGATCCCCGCCATCGTCGACATCGCGGAGCGTGCGGTGCGGCCGGGCATGCGCCGCCTCTACGGCGCCGAGGGCCAGCTCGGCAGCCGCAACGTCCAGCGCGCCCGGCTGCGCACCGCCCTGACGGTCGCGGCCCTGATGACCGGCGTCGCCATGGTGCTGAGCATCCGGGCCATCACCGCCGCGTTCAGCGACGACATCGGCTCCTGGATTCTGAAATACATCGGCGGCGACATCTACGTCCACTCGTCGCTTAATATGCGCGCCGACCTGGCGCGGCGGCTCGCTGCGGTGGACGGCGTCGCCGCGGTGACGCCGATCCGCTACCTCGAGGTCAAGCGCATCCTGCCGGACGGCGGCAGCGAGGACCTTTCCCTGATGGCGGTGGACCCGGCCTCCTACCGCACCGTGACCTCCTTCGTATTCAGCGGCGAGCAAGGCGACCCGGCCCGGCTCGCCAACCGGCTGGCCGCCGGCAACACCGTGTTCATCTCCAGCGTGCTGTCGGAGAAGTACGGCCTGGGAGCGGGCGACACCATCCGCCTGGCGACGCGGCGGGGCGAGCGTGACTTCGAGATCATCGCCGTCGTCGTGGACTTCTATAACCAGGGACTCGTGATCCAGGGCAGTTGGAAGGACCTGCGGCGCTATTTCGGCATCAACAACGTCAGCGCCTTCATGCTGAAGGCAGAAGCCGGCCAGTCCCCGCGCGCAGTGCGCGACCGTATCGACCGGCTGTACGGCCGCAGCCAGCACCTCACGATCGAGTCCAACGAGGCCATCCGCTCCCGCGCGCTGGGCCTCATCACGCAGACGACGAGCCTCTTCGACGTTATGTCCATCATCACGATGATGGTCGCCGCCCTGGGTGTCATCAACACACTCACCATGAACGTCGTGGAGCGCACGCGCGAGCTCGGCATGCTGCGCAGCCTGGGCATGACCCGGCGGCAGGTCGCCCGGATGATTCTGGCTGAGGCGGGCATGATGGGCCTGGTCGGCGGCGTCATGGGCATCCTGTTCGGGGTGTTGATGGCCCGCACTGTGTTGAGCAGCATGAACCGCATGGCCGGCTTCAAGCTGGCCTTCACGCTGCCCCTCTCAGGGGTCGTTGTGAGCCTGTTCATTGCGCTGGTCATCTCCCAACTGGCCGCCCTGTGGCCGGCCCGGCGCGCGTCCCGCATCCGCATCATCGAGGCCATCCAGTTCGAGTAGCATAGGGCCTTGTGCCGTCAGGACGCCCACAAGGGGCGATGCTACCCTGTCACGGAAAGACACTATCGAGGAGGGTACTATGGCGTCAGGACAAGGGCCGTGTGGGCCGGCACGCCGGGGCAGTCAGCCCCCTTCGCGTGCCATGTGGATCATCATCACGAGCCTGCTCGCGCTGGCGCTGGCCGGCTGTCAGGCCCCGGCTGCACCTGCGCCAGAGACGGGCCTCCCGGCGGACGCGCCTGCCCCGATCGAAGCCGACATCGTGTCCGCCTCCGCTATCGTCGTGCCGTTCCGTGAAGCTGCGCTGAGCATTCGCGCCAGCGGCCGCCTGCAGGAGGTCCTGGTGGCCGAGGGCGAGGTCGTCAGCGCCGGCCAGGAGCTGGCCCGGGTGGAGGATCGCGACCTGAAGCAGGCGCTCAGCGAGGCCGAAGCGGGCCTGAA
>JAXGYZ010000022.1:0-9049 GCA_040772005.1 Anaerolineae bacterium
TGTATCGCTCGGCCCGCTGCTCGGCGGGCTGGCCGGCGACCAGTTCGGCTACCGTTCCAGCTTTTTGATTACGGGCGGGCTGTTGCTCCTGTCAGGCGTGCTCGTCACGGTGTTCGTGCACGAGGACTTTCAGCCGGCTGCGGACGTGCCGCGCACGGGGCGGCCCTCGACGCGGGGCGCAGTGGGGTTGGTGCTGGCGTCGGGCGCGCTGTTGGCGACGCTGGCCGCGCGGGTGCTGCTGCGCGCGGGCACGCGTGCGCTGGACCCGATCCTGCCGCTGTTTGTCCAGACGTTGCTGCCCGCGGGCGCGCAGGTCGGCACCACGACGGGCATCATCGCCAGCGCGTCCGCGTTCGGCGCGGCGGTCGGCTCGCCGGTCATCGGCGCATGGAGCGACCGGCTGGGCCGCCGACGGCTGCTGATCATCTCGGCGCTGGCGGCCGGGCTGCTCTATCTGCCCCAGGCGACCGTGCAGGACGCCCGCTGGCTGATCTTCTGGCAGTTGTTGTCGGGCTTTGCCGTCGGCGGCACGCTCTCGACGCTGACCGCGCTGCTGATGCACGTTGCGCCCCGGGGCCATGAGGGTGTGGTCTTCGGCCTCGATGCCAGTGCGGTCTCGGCTTCAAATGCCATCGGGCCGATCATCGGTGCGGCTGTGGCCGCTTCCATCGGCGTGCGCGCGCCTTTCGTGGTCGCTACGATCCTGTTTGGGATCGGCACGCTGGCCGTGGTCCTGTGGGTCAAGGAGGTTACCTATGGCGCTCAAGTACAAGATTGACGGCACGACGCTTCAGGTCGTGACCATCCAGCTCGAACCCGGCGTGAAAATCTACTCGGAATCGGGCGGCATGAGCTGGATGAGCGGCAACGTCGACATGGACACCAACACCGGCGGCGGCCTGGGTCGCATGTTCCGCCGTGCGGTGGCCGGAGAGTCGCTGTTCATCACGGATTACTCGGTGCCTGCCGGCTCCGGTATCGTGGCGTTCGCCTCCGAGTTCCCCGGTAAGATCGTGGACTTGCACCTGGCGGAGGGCGAGCAGCTCATCGTGCAGAAGGACTCGTTCATGTGCGCGGAGAAGTCTGTGGACCTGGACATGCACTTCCGCAGTCGGATCGGTTCGGGGCTGTTCGGCGGTGAGGGCTTCATCCTGCAACGGTTGACCGGGCCGGGCGATGCGTTCGTGGAATTCGACGGCGAGATCGTGACGTATGACTTGCAGCCCGGTCAGGTGTTGAAGGTGGATACCGGCCACGTCGCAATGTTCCAGCCGAGCGTGCAGTTCGATGTCACCATGCTGCGCGGCTTCCGCAACATCCTGCTGGGCGGCGAGGGGTTGTTCCTGGCGACGCTGCGCGGGCCGGGTCGCGTCTGGCTGCAGACGATGCCGCTGATGAAGCTGGCAAACAAGGTCCTGCAATACCTGCCGCGCACAGAGGGCGGCGGGGGCGGTCCCAGCGGCGGCATCAACCTGGGCAACCTGCTCGGCGGGAATCAGTAGTGGCTGCAACCTTTGTCAACGTTTTAGTTAAAATAGTCGCCTGGCGAATTTGCGCCATTAGATACTACCTGCTATAATCCGCACGCTCAAGGTTTGTAAAAGGAACGGCTGTGAAGGATCTCATGCGCGCCGGTCCGCTGCTGCAGATGGGCTGGGTCGTCGCATTTACCGTGTTGATCCCGCTGGGTCTTGGGCTATGGCTGGATCGCCGCTTCGACACAGCGCCCTTGTTCGTCCTGGTGGGCGCGTTGGTCGGCATCCTGGCGAGCACGGTGGCCGCTGTGCGCATTGCCAGCCGGGCGATTGAAACCCTGAGCCATCCGCCGGCGGAGAAGGCCCGGCCCGACGAGCCGGTTGATCGGGTGAATCCTGCATCAGATCAGGAGGATTGAACAGCGTGCTGAAGAAACTTGCCACCCCTCGTAACCTGGCGATTCTGTTGCTGGTTGTAGCCCTCTTTGCTTTCAACGCGCTTTTTCCCGTGTTGAAGGTGCCCAGTCCGGTCGTATCGCTGGCGGCCGAGCCGATCTTCCACGTCGGCGAATTCACCATCACCAATGCCGTCTTCACAGCCTGGATCGTCATGCTCGTCCTGGTCCTCATGGCTGTGGCCGCCACCCGCCGCATCCCGCGCAATCTGGCGGAGGTCAGCAACCAGGAGCTGGTGCCGTCGGGCTTCCAGAACTTCATGGAAATGGTCATCGAATACGTCTATAACCTGGCGAAGGGCATCGGCGGCAACTGGACCGCCCGCTTCTTCCCCATCGTGATGACCATCTTCTTGTTCGTCCTCCTCTCCAACTGGATGGGCCTGCTGCCCGGCTTCGGCTCCATCGGCATCCTCGAACACCCGCATGACCCGAAAATGGTGGGCTTCGAGACGCAAGGGGCCATCCTGACCAGTGTGCCATCGACCGAACAGGCGGAAGGCGGTCACGGCGCGGGGTATATCGTGGTGCCCTTCTTCCGGGCGCCCTCCACGGACCTGAATTTCACGCTGGCCCTGGGATTGATCGCCATCATCCTGGTGCAGTACTTCGGCGTCAAGGCCCTCGGGCCCAGCTACTTCAAGAAGTTCTTCGACCTGAGCGGGTTCAAGCAGGGCGCGTTCATGGGCGCTATCGGCATCTTCGTCGGCATCCTGGAACTCATTTCGGAGTTCGCCCGCATTCTCTCATTTGGCTTTCGTCTATTCGGCAATATCTTTGCGGGCGAAGTGCTGCTCAGCGTCATGGCCTTCCTGATTCCGTACATCGCTTCGCTGCCGTTCTATGGCCTCGAAGTGTTCGTCGGCTTTATCCAGGCCGCAGTCTTCATGATGCTGGCGCTGGTGTTCTTCTCGACTGCCACAGTCGGTCACGGCACGGAGCAACATCACTAAGTGTCGATCCGAGACCGGCCCCAGCGGGTTTTCGGATAGATTCTAAACCTTTATCCACCAGAAGGAGATTCACATGGACTTGACGTCTCTCGGCACGGCTCTCGCGATTGGTCTGGGCGCGATCGGCCCCGGCATCGGCATCGGTATCCTGGGCAGCAAGGCCATGGAGGCCATCGGCCGCAACCCGGAGGCCGCCGGCGAAATCCGCACCAACATGATCCTGGGCATGGCCTTTGCGGAAGCCATCGCGATTTACGCGCTGGTCGTTGCGCTCATCATCAAATTCGTCTAACGATTGAAGGTTGAAGGTATAAGATTGAAGCCTGACATGGACCCATCTTCAATCTGTAATCTGCAATCTTAGATCTTCAATCGAAGGAGGGGCATTTGGAAAAGCTCGGCATTAACTTAGGGTTCTTCATTTCTCAGCTCGTCAACTTCACGCTGTTGGCGGCGCTGTTGACCGTCCTGCTGTACAAGCCCATCCTGAGAATGCTGAACGAGCGCAAGGAACGCATCGCCAGGAGCCTGGCGGATGTGGATGCGGCGCGCGAGGCCGCGGCGCGGGCGCAACAGGATTACGATAAGAAGATGGTCGAGGCGCAGCGCACCGCGCAGGAGATTATCGCCAAAGCCTCGCAAGCCAGTGAGGAAGTGGCGGCGGAAATCCGGGCTGAGGCACAGCGTGACGCCGAGAATATTCGCCGGAAGGCCCGCGAGGAGGCCGCCCAGGAGCGTGCCCATCTCCTGGCAGAGGTCCAGAGTCAAATCGCCGGCCTGTCTATGATGGCGACCGAGCGCGTGCTGGGCCAGGCGGTCGATGCGAATACGCAGCGCCGGTTAGTGGACCAATTCCTGGCCGAAATCGGTGACGGCAAGCCATGAACGCAGCCGACCGTGCGCAGAACTATGCGAACGCCTTTTTCGAGGCGGCGTTCGACCGCTGGCTGACTTCGCTCGAAGGGGCGGCGCGCACGCTGGAGGGCAACCGTGCGCTCTTGCCGCGCCTCCAGGCGGACGATGTTGACTTCAAGGACCGCCAGGCTATGCTGGCAGGCGTGCTGCCTGCCGATACCGATGCGTTGGTGCGCAATCTGCTCAACGTCCTGCTCCAGCGCGGCGACCTGGGCCTGCTGCCCGAAGTCACGGCCGCGCTGCGCCAGCGGCTGCGGCAGGGCGGGGCCGGCCCCGTGCCGGTGATGGTGACGACCGCCGTCCCGCTGGCCGACGACCAACGCGCCACATTGGAGGCCCGGCTGGTCCAGGAGTATGGCGATAACCTTGCCTACACCTATCATGTGGACCCGGCCATCCTGGGCGGCGTGATCGTGCGTGTGGGCGATAAACTGATGGACGGCAGCGTGGCGGCGCGGCTGGCGGCCATGCGGCAGACGCTTGGCGTGGCGGTGCAGGAATAACGTTCGTCGTGGGTGGCGTTTGTAGTGGGCGCTTCAGCGCCCCGGCAGGTTGCATGCCATCCGACGAACCGGGTGATTGACGATGGAAGGACATCATGGCTGTACGTACCGATGACCTCGTAGCACAACTTAAACAACAAATCCTCAGCTTCGAAGCGCCCACGCGCACGGTGGATGTCGGCACCGTCCTGCTGGTCGGTGACGGCATCGCCCGCGTCCGCGGGCTGACCAACGCGCGCGCCTCCGAGCTGGTGGAATTCGAGAACGGCGTCCTGGGCATTGTCCTCAACCTGGAGGACGACAACGTGGGCGTCATTATCATGGGCGAGTACAGCGGCATCTCGGAAGGACAGGTTGTCCGGTCGACCGGGCGCATCGTGTCCGTGCCCGTCGGCGCAGCCATGATCGGCCGGGTCATCAACGCGGTCGGCCAACCGATTGACGGCAAAGGCCCGATCGAATCCGATAAGTTCCGTCCGATTGAGCGCATCGCGCCCAATGTCATCATCCGCAAGAGCGTCGATACGCCCGTGCAGACCGGCATCAAGGCCATCGATGCCATGATCCCCATCGGCCGCGGGCAGCGCGAACTGATTATCGGTGACCGGCAGACGGGCAAGACGGCGCTGGTGGTCGATACGATCATCAACCAGAAGGACCAGAACCTCATCTGCATCTATGTCGCCATCGGCCAGCGGCAGAGCCAGGTCGCCCAGGTCGTCGCCACCCTTGAGCGTTACGGCGCGATGGACTATACGGTGGTCGTGGCCGCGACCGCGGCTGACCCGGCGGCGTTGCAGTATATTGCGCCCTACGCGGGCTGCGCGGTCGGCGAGGAGTTCATGGAGCAGGGCAAGGACGCGCTCATCATTTACGATGACCTGTCCAAGCACGCCCAGGCATACCGCCAGGTCTCGCTGCTGCTGCGCCGGCCCCCTGGCCGTGAGGCCTATCCCGGGGATGTCTTCTACCTCCACAGCCGCCTGTTGGAACGGGCCGCGCGCCTCGCGCCGGAATACGGCGGCGGCTCGCTGACCGCGCTCCCGATTATCGAGACGCAGGCCGGCGATATTTCGGCCTACATCCCGACCAACGTCATCTCCATCACCGACGGCCAGATATTCCTGGAGAGCGACCTGTTCTACGCCGGTATCCGGCCCGCGGTGAACCCGGGCCTGTCGGTCAGCCGGGTCGGCGGCGCGGCGCAGGTGCGAGCCATGCGCCAGGTGGCCGGGCGTATGAAGCTCGAGCTGGCCCAGTTCCGTGAACTGGCCGCGTTTGCACAGTTCGGCTCCGACCTTGATCCAGCCACCCAGCGCCAACTTGACCGCGGTCAGCGCATTACCGAGGTGCTCAAGCAGCCGCAATACCAGCCGTGGCCGCTCGAAGACCAGGTGATGGTCTTCTATGCTGTGACCAACAATCACCTGGACAAGGTGCCGCTGGACCAGATCGGCGAGTGGCAGGAGAACTTCCGGCGTTACATGAGCTCCAGCCATCCGAACATTGGCCGGACCATTGCATCGCAGAAGAAGCTCGACGACCAGCTCACCGAGGGGTTGAAGCTCGCGATTACGGACTTCAACCAGATGTTCCTGGCGCAGAAGTAGGGGCGACGTGGGGGCGGCCACGTTTGCGGCTGCCACGTTGACTGTGGAAGGTAACGCATGCCCAGCACACGCGAAATCCGGCGGCGCATTCGCAGCGTCAAGAACATCTCCAAAGTGACCAAGGCGATGGAGACGGTGGCCGCGGCCAAGATGCGTAAGGCCCAACAGCAGGTGCTGATGACGCGGCCCTATGCTGAGAAGTCGCGCGAAGTGTTGGCCTTCCTGGCGCGCCTGCGTGCGTCTGCCGCGCCTGAGCAGCCGCTGCTGCAACAGCGACCCATCAACAAGGTTGCGCTGCTGCTCATTACGGGTGACCGCGGGCTGGCCGGCGCCTACAATGCGAACGTCATCCGCGAAGCCATGATCCAGGCCAACGAGCTGGAAGACGCCGGCAAGCAGGTCAGCATGGTGACGGTGGGCGCGAAGGGCCGCGATTTCATGCTGCGCCATGGCCCGCCGCTGCACGCGGTGTTCACCGGCTTGAGCGATCGCCCGTCCGCTAACGATGTGGCCCCGATTGCGCAGGTCCTGATCGACGCTTTCATCAACCAGGATTTCGATGCGGTCTACATTGTTTCCACTAAGTTCGTCAACACGATCCGCCAGGAGCCCGACATCAGCCAACTGCTGCCCATCCAGCCGGCCGAGCCCGAGCAGCCGATGGCTGCGGACTACATCTTTGAGCCGGACCCGCAGACCATCCTGGGCGAAGTCCTGCGCGGCCTGACCGAGCTGCAGATTCTGCAGGCAGTCTATGAGGCGATGGCCAGCGAGCAATCGGCTCGCATGGTGGCGATGCGGAATGCAACTGAGTCGGCCAATGAGCTGATTGGCGAGCTGACCCTCTCTTACAACAAGGCGCGGCAGGAAGCCATCACAAAAGAACTGCTTGATATCGTCGGCGGGTCGTCTGCTCTGCAGCAGGCGGCTTAGCCTTCACCGGATGAGGCAACGCCCCGCTGGGACGTCGCTACCGAACATAGCGGAGTTAAGAGATGCCAAAACAGGGTGCGAAGGGTAAAATCGTACAGGTGATCGGGCCTGTGGTGGACGCGGCTTTCGAGCAGGATGAGCTCCCTGATATCTTCGATGCGCTGGAAATCCCGCTGGACGGCGGCGGTCGCCTGATCTGCGAGGTGCAGGGCCAGTTGAGCGGCGGCTGGGTGCGCTCCGTGGCGATGTCGAGCACGGACGGCCTGCGCCGGGGCATGGAAGTCATCGGCACCGGCGCGCCGATCACTGTGCCGGTGGGCGAGGCCACGCTGGGCCGCATCTTCAACGTCCTGGGCAATGCCATTGACACCGATCAGCCTGTCGACGCGGCGGCCCACTACCCGATTCACCGCGCCCCGCCGACCCTGGTCGAGCAATCCACCGAGGCCGAGGTCTTCGAGACGGGCATCAAGGTCATCGACCTGATTGCGCCGTTCACGAAGGGCGGCAAGACGGCCATCTTCGGCGGCGCGGGCGTCGGCAAGACGGTCGTCATCCAGGAACTCATCCACAACATCGCCAAGTTCCACTCCGGCTACTCGGTATTCGCCGGCGTGGGTGAGCGCAGCCGCGAGGGCAATGACCTGTGGCATGAAATGCGCGACTCCGGCGTCATCAGCAGCACGGTCATGGTGTTCGGCCAGATGAACGAGCCGCCGGGCGCGCGGCTGCGCGTCGGACTGACTGGCGTGACGATGGCCGAATACTTCCGCGACCAGGGCCGCGACGTGCTGTTGTTCATCGACAACATCTTCCGGTTCGTGCAGGCCGGGTCCGAGGTGTCTTCGCTGCTGGGCCGCCTGCCCAGCGCCGTGGGCTACCAGCCGACCCTCGGCACGGACATGGGCGAACTGCAGGAGCGCATCACGTCCACCAAGACCGGCTCGATTACCTCGATGCAGGCCGTGTATGTGCCCGCGGACGACTACACCGATCCGGCGCCCGCAACCACGTTTGCGCACCTGGACGCCAGCATCAGCCTCGAACGTTCGCTGGCCGAGCAGGCGCTCTTCCCCGCGGTGGACCCGCTGGCCTCCACCAGCCGCATCCTGGACCCGAACATCGTGGGCGAGGAGCACTACGCCGTGGCCCGCAACGTGCAGCGCACCCTGCAACGCTACCGCGACCTGCAGGACATCATCGCCATCCTGGGCGTCGAGGAACTCAGCGAAGAGGATCGGCTGACCGTCGCACGCGCCCGCAAGATTCAGCGCTTCCTGACGCAGCCGATGTTCGTCGCGGAAGCCTTCACGAGCCGGCCCGGCGTCTACGTCAAGCTGGCCGACAGCATCGCGGGCTTCCAGCAGATTCTGGATGGCAAGCACGACGACCTGCCGGAGCAGGCCTTCTACATGGTCGGCACCATCGAGGACGCTGTGGCGCGGGGCAAGGAACTGAGGGGGTAATTCCGATGGCTACGATTCGCCTGGACTTCGTAGCGCAGGACCGCAATGTGTTCTCCGGTGACGTGACCGAGGTGCAAGCGCCGGGCAGCGAGGGGCAGTTGGGCATCCTGCCCAAACATGCCCCGCTGATGACGGTGCTCAGCCCCGGCGAGGTCATCGTACATCGCGCAGGGGCCGAGCCGCTTTATTTCGCTGTCAGCGGCGGCTGGATGGAAGTGCGGCCCGACCACATCACCATCCTGGCCCGGACGGCTGAACGATCGGACGAGATTAACGCGGAGCGCGCCGAGGCCGCCCGCGCCCGTGCCGCGCAACTGCTGGCGCAGGGCATCCGTCGCGACCAGCGCGCGCTGGTCGAGATGAGCCTTAAGCGTCAGATTGTCCGCCTGCGCGTGTCCGGCCGGCACCGCGGCTGGTATGGGCCTGTGGGTTCGGAGACGGATACGCAGACGAAGATCGAATGACGACAAACGAGTGAAAAGTAACGAGTAAATCGAGACAAGACTTGTCGAGAGCGCGGCCGGCTAAAGGCTGCGCTCTTTTCTTTTTCCGTTTGGCGCGCAGCCTGCCCCTGCTTGCCCTAGTAAGTCCGTCAAGGCTGGTTCGATGGGCCGTAGCCTAGCCCCTCGTGGGCGTTGGGACGAGCACAAGGCCCTACGCTACGCATCAAATGACCGTTGACGAGGTACTGGGATTTTCACCCCTGGTCACCTTCCGCTGCTTTTCCCGACTTAACCAT
>JAXGYZ010000023.1:0-6028 GCA_040772005.1 Anaerolineae bacterium
GTAATTCTCGGATAGGCTCTCACTTCTGGGCTTCCGTCGCCGGCTCGCCCGGGCGAATCAGCAGGACGGGCAGCGAAGTACGCCGAACCACCTCGAGCGCCACGCTGCCGAAGATCAGGCGTACGACTCCGGTCCGACCGTGGGTCGCCATCACGATCAGCCTCGGCTCCAGCGTTGCACCCTGGTACACGATGACATCGGCCGGCCAACCTTCCCGCAGGATGGTCTCCACCGACAGACCGTCGCTGCGCAGGCGCTCGGCCACTGCACTCAGGTATGACTCGGCTTCCCCCTTGTCCTCCGCAAGAACCCCCTGGACCAGGCCTATCTCGGGATAGTAGTATGCTCCCACCGGTGGCTCAGTCGCATGCAGCAGCAGGATAGTGCTCCCGAACGCCTTGGCGAGGGTTGCGGCGTGAGGCAGCGCCGCTTCAGCGAACGGAGAGCCGTCCAGCGGGACCAACACGGACGCCTGTGCGGGCTCCGGTCCCAGCATCGCGATCTCACCGGAAGGCCGCACCAGGAGAACGGGAACCGGGCTCTGTGCCAGCACCTTTTCCGCGACCGAGCCGTAGATCCAGCGTCCCAGGCCCGAACGACCGTGGGTGCACATGATCACGAGGTCGGCATTGCGCAGGCTGATCTCCAGGAGGATGGCCTCTGCCGCGTCGCCGTAGGGTACGGCAATCTCCACGCTCAGTCCCCGTTCGGACAGCCCGGCGGCCAGGGCGGCCAGGTACGCCTGGTCTTCGGCAATCGCCTGAAGCTGTGCGGGCCCGGAGTCTGTGCCTGGCAAGGCCGAGACGCTCGCCGCGCGCAGCAGGATGATGTGGGACCGGTTGGCCTCCGCAAGGCTGGCGGCCATCGGCAGCGCCCGCTCACTGAACTTCGAGCCGTCCAGCGGCACAAGAATTGTGTTGTACATGAAAGCGCCTCCTCTCAAATCGCGCCTGGGCTATTATCCAATCCGGCCCCAGCGATGGTGATGGCCGCCGCGCGGCCTGTGTAACGCAGCCCGGCCCGGTGCTGGCGAGCGCGGACTTGCCGGCAGGATGGCGCCTGCGCGGTATGAATGCCAGGCGGCCAGCACCTCCGGCAGCAGTTCGCGTGCCGCCCATACCAACGCGCCGCCGACAGCCGGCCAGAACCGGCTGCGCTGTGATGCGGCTGGCAGCACTTCCACCTCTGGCCGGCCCGCCAGGGTCGTGGCCGCCGGCGCAGTCAGCGCCATGGGAGCCGCAGGGATCGGGGCCGGCCTAACCTGCGGCTGGATGAGCGCGTAGGGTGGCGCAGCGGCTTCGAGCGCGCGGATCGCGCCCTGTGGACACGCCCTGGCGCAACTGCCACAATCGATACAGAGCGCATCATCGATCCGCGCCCGCCCAGCCACGAGCTGAATCGCCTCAACGGGGCACGCATCCATGCAGGCCCCACAGCCCGTGCAGATCGTCTCGTCAACCCGATACATCTGGTACATCTTCAAGCCTCCTCGGCCAGAGGTGTGCTTCGCCCATCCTTGCAGTCCTGGAAAACCGACGACAGGGCGGAGCAGAGCGGCCTGTTCTCGCCGCTTGCCGTGCTAGTGCCAGCGCCTGAGATACAGTTCCTCCACATACTCGTCGAGAAAGGCCTCCTGTTCGGACAGCTTGACATGCTCGATCCGGGAAACGATGCGCTCGGCGTCTGCGCGTCGCTGCCGCGACAGCAGCATCTGTCTGGCACCGGTCAGGGCGGCGTTGCCACTCTTGACCAGCTTGTCTTCGCCATCCGGCAGGAGGCCGATGGCTACGGCGCTCTCCAGGTTGGCGTAGTTGGCAAAGCCGCCGGCCAGAAAGATGCACTCCAGGCCAGCCAGGTCCACGCCATACTCGCGCATCAAGGCTCGCTGGTTGAGAGCTGCGCCGCCCTTAGCCAGCCGCAGCTCGTAGATGTCTTTCTGCGATATAGTGATCCTGGCCGCGTTCTGGCAGATCGCAAACTGGTTGTTCGAGCGATAGGGTGCGGCGAGCCTCCCGCGCCGGTCGATGATGCCTGCCCTCAACATCTCGGCCAGCAGGTCAATCAGCCCTGAGCCGCAGACACCGATGGGCGCCCTCGCCCCGATCGTCTCATAGCGGACCCGGCCTTGGTCGATCCAGATGTTCTTGATCGCACCCTGGATTGCGCCGGTGCCGCAGCTAACCCCCGTGCCTTCAAAGGCGCCGCCGGCGGCGTTGGAGGCAGCCACGATACGGTCCCGGGTCCCGACTGCGACTTCGCCGTTGGTGCCGATATCCACTACCATAGAAGGCTTCTGCCCCTGATAGATGTCACAGGCGAGGATCACGCCCAGGCAGTCAGCGCCGACCTGCCCTCCCACGAGCGGTGCGCCGTAGACATTGGCGCGCGGATGGACCTGCAAGCCCAGTGCCAGTGCCGTCTCATTGATCGGCTCCTTGCATTCCGGCTCGTAGGGGCTTGTGCCCAGCGAATGGACACTGCGACCGAAGAACAGGTTGCGCATCGTGGGATTGCCCACCACAACGACCTCATAGATATGCTCTCTCAGGTTCCTGCCTTGGTCCTCCGCGGCATCCTGCAGCATATCATTGACGGCCTCCACGACAATCCTCTGGAGCCGGGCGAGTCCGTCCGTGTGTTCGTCCGCATAGCCGATGCGAGAGATTACATCGTTGCCATAGCTTGCCTGCGGGTTTCGGCGGGCCTGGGTCACAATGACCTCGCCGCTTTCGACATCCAGCAATTGGGCTACCAGCGTCGTTGTTCCAATGTCGACGGCCAAACCCAGAAGTTCCCCTTCGTACTGGCCGAGGCTTGCACCCGGTCGTCCCTCGAGCCATACCCGGTCGTCGCGGCGGTAGATGAAGGGGTCCAGCGGGACCTGTCCCCTCGTGCTCTCGGTCAGCACGGTGTATTCGCCCACAGCCTTGGCAAAGACATAGATGTCCTGATCGTCGGCGATGACCTGCGCCTGGCACGCCAGACGCTCGTCCGCCGCGAGAGGCAGATTGCGTTCGGCCTGCGTCTTTTCGGCCAGACTTTCCGCGCCCCGATCGAGTCTGACGATGCACTTTCCACATTGCCCGCGACCACCACACTCGCTGTGGATATGGATGCCGAGCCTGAGCGCATGGTCCCACACTGTTGACCCCACGCAGATGCCGATGCCGTCCCTGCCCCTGGCATATTGGGGAAAGATGACCTTGTGTTCAGGATTCATGGATTCTATCCCTTCGAGGCAACGATTAGAACAGCGATCAGGATGCCCGTTCCCAGCGCAATCAGGGTGTACTTCTTTCTCTCCTTCTCAACCGCCGGAAGTAAATGGGATGCGCCGACATAGACCAATGCGCCGGCAGAGAGCGAAAGCAGCATCCCCAGGGCGAAACGGTCGATTTTCGCAATGAGCGGGAAGGAAACGAGCGTCCCCAGCGGCGTTGAGAGCGCCGCCGCCAGAAGCGCATACACAGCAGACCGGCGCCGGCCAAAGCCCGCTCGCTGTAGCAGCAGAAAGGTGACCACCCCTTCCGGGAATTCGTGCAACACCATGCCGATTGCCGCCAGGACACCGGTGAAGACGCTGACATTGAACGTCACGGAATAAATGATGCCGTCGATTAACGAATGAAAGCCGATACCCAGCATGGGGATCACGCCGAGCGATAGGTCAGCGCACTCCCGCTCGTTGCAGACCACCCCGGTTAACAGGCGATTGAACAGGTAGATGCCCATGAACCCGGCTAACAGGTAGACCGGCGCGTCCTCGTTCATCGGAAAGGCCGTCGGGATGATGTGGATAAACGAAACGGAGATCAACACCCCGGCGGCAAAGCTCATGAAGTAGACTGCATTTTGCTGCCCCCACTTCTCGTACTTCATGATGATGAAGATGCCGGACGCCGTTACGAGACAGGCCAGGGAGCTGGCCAGGATGACCGCACCGAACGTGCTCATGGGCCCAAACTCCTCTTACTCGATGGCTCACGCATCTCCCCTGCCCTGCTCCATGATTACCATACTGCCCGCGGGCACCCCGACGTGCTGCGCGATGACGTGGCACTTCACCTGGAGCAGGAAGAATATATCCCTGGGGTAGTCGCTGAGCGTCTCGTAATTGGCTTGTCCTTTCGCTACGATGAGGCTGGCCGCGTCGAATTGCGCGCGCAGCGTCGCCGAGCATTGGTCCAGGAGCGTCCCCGGGGCATTGCTGCCGTTGTCGATGATGTCCGCAACCCGATCCAGGCCGGCTTCCAGCGCGTCCTCGCGCAACGCATCGTTGAGAACAGGGCCACCCTTGACGACGTAAGTCGTTGGCTTGGCCAGCGTCTCGATCAGTACACGATCAAAAACCGTCTCCCCCGCGTTGTCGGCCAGATAGAGGACACGGTCCGCATCCGCCAGACGCTTGCGAAAGGCCTCGAGATGATTGACGGCCAGCGGTCGCCGGAGCGCAGCAACGACCGCAGCCTCCAGCGCCGCCAGGTCGGGGGGCGCATTCGGTGGGCCGTAATCGATCAGGTTTCCAACGATTGCCAGGCGTACGGCGGTTTCCAACGGGTCATTGGCGGCTGCAGCCAGCGCGCTGAGATGCTCGTACAGGCGCAGCGCCCGGCGAGTGCTCTCTGCCTTCAGCGTGCGGTAAGGATCACCCACCCGCAGCGCTGCGCGTACGACGCCATGCACCTTGTAGGCAATCTCAGGCGGCGTTGCAGTCAGTCCTATCGTTTCCAGGATCCGCATCACCTGGTCGAGTATTGCGCGCTGTTCCCGTTCGTTTGCGCCGTTCATACGGGCGGCTTCGAGTGCCTGACGCAAGAAGCAGGGATAACAGTCGAGATAGTTTCTCATGTGTTTGGCGTGCCCTCCTATCCATGTGCTGTCCGGTGAGCCATGTTCATATCAGTGCCGCGGATGGGCCAGCATTCGATCCAGCACATCTCTGATGCTTCGCGTCATCCCATCACTTGCGATCCGGCGTCCCGCAAACCCGGCCTGGAGCACCTGCGGGTCGTAGCGCAAGGCCCCGACGACGTGAATCGCCTGCCTCTTCTCCGTGCCGAATCGGGATCTTGACCGGATATTCATCGTGCCACATCTTAGTCATGCGCTGTGCAGATGCGAATCAGTTGCATTATGATAGCACCTTGTGTGCGGAGTGTCAACAACTAAATAGGTAAAAGAGCGTCATTGATGGGTTGTTTATAACAATATACTTGACAGATTTATCTCGGCCTGCTATGCTGGGGCCAGGATAGGAGGGGTATGCTGTGGAGAGCGAGCTTTTCTTGGGGCTCAGGCTGCGCGAACTGCGTCAGGAGCGGGGGCTGACCCAGAGAATGCTGGCCCAACTGGCGGGCGTATCTCCGAACGCGGTCAGCCTGATCGAGCGCGATGAGATCTCGCCGAGCGTCGCGACGCTGCAGCGTCTTGCCACCGCGCTCAACGTCAAGATGAGCTACTTCTTCGAAAATACAACCTTTGCTCGCGTTCTGTATGTCCGTGACAACCGGCGACCGGCCATACACGGCGCGGGCCTGACCATCGAGGGCCTGGGCTCGCGGCTGGATGGCCAGCAGATGGAACCGTTCTTCATCACGTTGGCGCCATGCGGGGAGGTGGGGTCAGGACAAGTTATGCACGCGGGGCACGAGTTCGTCTGCTGTCTGACCGGTTGCGTGCGTTACGAGATCGATGGAGAACCATACACGCTGCTGCCCGGTGATTCGTTGTTGTTCGAAGCCAGCTTGCCGCATCGCTGGGAAAACCCGGGGCCTGAAGAAGCTCGGCTTTTGTTGGTGCTGCAGGCAGTGACCGGCGCACAGGAACCGGCGCGGCGACACTTCGCGGACTACCCTTCGGTGACCCATATCAGCGGCTCCCCCGCACCCTAGTAGTCCGTGAAGGCTGGTTCGATGGGCCGTAGCATAGCCCCTCGTGGGCGTTGGGACGGGCACAAGGCCCTACGCTACTCATCCAATGACCGTTGACGAGGTACTTTACTAAGTCCAATGTGAAAACCAGAGGCGAT
>JAXGYZ010000024.1:0-3669 GCA_040772005.1 Anaerolineae bacterium
GGCGTAAGTGTCCAGCGCTACCCCGTAACACAAGGTTAGCACGCCCACATACCCAGTTTTTCGGAGAAATCTGGTTTGTAACAGTCAACGGTTACGGTTCGACTGGCACCATTACACGGCGCCAGAGCGCGGCCAGCGTCGCTGGCGAACGCAGCGAAGTCTTCATAGATGTAACGACGTTCAGATCAGGAGCAGCGAGATGCCACGAGTATCCCTCAACCAGACCGCACCCGACTTCAGCCTGGCCGATTACCAGGGCAAGATGGTCAGCCTGTCCGACTTTCGCGGGCTGAAGAACGTCTTGCTCGTCTTCAACCGGACCTTTGCCTGACCGTACTGCCGTGCGCATATGGCGCAGTTGCGCCAAGATTACTCCCAGTTTGCAGCTCGTGACATCGAAGTAGTGGTGGTTGGGCCCGAGAACGCAGAGGCGTTTGCAGGTTATTTCGCCAAGGAAGGGCTGCCGTTCATCGGCCTGCCCGACCCGAAGGCCAGCGTGCTGAAGCTTTACGGTCAGGAAGTGAACCTGTTCAAGCTGGGTCGCATGCCGGCCCAGGTGCTCATCGACAAGGCAGGCATCGCGCGCTACGTCCACTACGGCCACAATATGAGCGATATCCCGGAGAACGCAGAGCTGCTGGCTCTGGGGGACGAGATCAACGCTCACAGCATCTAGCAGGGGAGTGTAATCATGCAACGTGATACCCTTCGTCAGGTCATCACCGTCATCGGACTGGTGGCGACCCTGGTCGTCAATGCGCTGGCCAACATCCTGCCGCTTAACGGCCTGCGCTCCGGCGATGTCACCGCCGACTTCCCGGTCTTGTTTGTGCCGGCGGCCTATGTCTTCTCGATCTGGGGCGTCATCTACACCGGCCTCGTCGCCTTTGCGATCTTTCAGGCGCTTCCTGCCCAGCGGGAGAATCCCCGGTTGCGGCGCATTGGCGGTCTCTTCGCCCTGGCGAGCCTGGGGAACAGTGCCTGGATCTTTGCATGGCACTACCAGAACTTCCCCCTCAGCATGCTGTGTATGCTTCTCCTGCTCGGGTCCCTGATCGGCATCTATCTGCGGCTGGGCACGGGCCGGACGCGCGTCAGCCGGGCCGAGACCTGGGCGGTGCGCGTGCCGTTTAGCATCTACCTGGGCTGGATCACCGTGGCAACCATCGCGAATGCCTCGCAGGTGCTCTACGTGCTAGGCTGGGATGGCTGGGGCATTGCGCCGGTGACCTGGACGATCATCATGGTGGGGGCAGCGGTGGTGGTTGCCAGCCTGATGGCCATCACGCGGCGCGACGTGGCCTATCTGGCGGTGCCGGTCTGGGCCTTGATCGGCATCGCCGTTCGGCAGGCGCCCATGCCCCCGGTGTCGCTCGCAGCCTGGGTCGCGGCCGGGATCGTCGCCGCGCTGCTGATCTGGAGCGTCCTGCGCCCGCTGCAGGTGCCTGGGAGCCGAACACACGCCATGCCGGCAGCATAGAACCTGCAGGCTAATTTTCGGCAGCAAACCAGCGTTCGAGGCGGCCAAGTTAAGCAAGAAGCGCCACCCTTCCGGATGGCGCTTCGAGTGCGGCGACGACCGAGGTTTGTTCACCCCTGAGGCATCAAACGCGGCTCAGCCAACGCGCAGCGCGGCTACCATAGGTCGCCCACCGTGAAGCCCTCGGGGAACGGGTCCGTGGGATCAACCGTGTAGCTCGCCAGGCCAGTGATCCAGGCCTCACCGCTGATGGTCGGCACCACGCCCCGGTACGGGCCTACCGTGGTTTCCTCGATCAACCTGCCCGTGAACAGCGTCCCCAGGATGCCTTCGTGCCGGAAGTCCTGATGCAGCGCCAGAGCGCCCCTGGCGTATAAAGTCGCCATCTTGGCGCACGTGCCGGTGCCGCAGGGCGAACGATCGATGACGCCTGTCCAGGTGGCGGGATTATTCCAGTCCAGGGCGCCGGTTGACACGGTGACCACGTTCTTGGCATGGGCATCCGGATGGGTCGGCGGGGCGCACAGTTCGGCGATCGTGACGCCCGTGAAGCCGGGCTGGGACGGGTGGGTTACAGGCAGTTGCTCTGCTGCGGCCGCCTTCACCATCTCACTGATGCGCACGATGTCGCGGCCCTCGTCGGGCGTCAGGCGCAGGCCGAACTGACTGGCTTCTGCAATGACATAGAACATGCCGCCGTAGGCAACATCAACCGTGACGCGGCCGAGCTGGGGCACTTCGATCTGCGCGTCCAGGTAGGCCGCGAAGGCGGGCACATTGCGGAACGTCACCTGTTTCACCTTTCCGGCCTCACAGTCCGCACGAATACGGATGAGGCCGGCCGGAGCTTCGAGGGTGAACTCGGTGACCGGCTCATGCATGGGCAGCATGCCCGTCTCGAGCAGCACGGTTGCAACACAGATGGTGTTGGTGCCCGACATGCCCGGGTACTCGACCTGTTCCATGATGACGAAGCCTGCATCGGCCTCCGGTCTTGTGGGCGGCAGGATCACGTTGCAGCACAAGGCCGGGTAGCCGCGCGGCTCCCGCAGCATGAGCTTCCGCAGCCCGTCACCGTGCTGCCACAGGTGCTGCATCTTGTCGAACATGGTGGTGCCCGGCACATCCAGCACGCCGCCGACGATCACGCGCCCCGGCTCTCCGCAGGCATGTGCGTCCACTGCCTGAATGACCCGCAATACTCTCATCTCTCCCTCCCGAATATGGCGCGGCACGCGCCAGGCGCATACCAGCGCCGCTCAGGCACCAAGTGTAACTCATGCATGGCGCGAACGCAGTATACTCGCAGGGAAACAAAAAACCTCACCGATGCGGTGAGGTTATCTCAGGGCTTGCGCCCTCAGCGGGGACGACGGGGTTCGAACCCGCGATCTTCGGCTTGACAGGCCGACATGTTAACCACTACACTACGTCCCCAGTTGTCTGACCGCTCACATCATTGTGACCGCCGACACGCTATTTATATCATACCCCCATTTAGCCGTCAAATTAGACACCCAAGTCTCTTGCAGGAGCTTGATTTGTCCGCGTATCTCGGTGAGTTGGCCGCGCTCGCAACCGCAACACTGTGGTCGTTTTCATCCATCGCGTTCACGTTCGGCGGTCGCCGTGTAGGCTCGGTCATCGTCAACCGCGCTCGGCTCGTGATGGCCGTGCTCTTCATCGGCGCGATGCACTGGACGCTCTACGGCTGGCCGTTTCCGTGGGATGCCGGGCCGCAGCCGTTCTTCTGGTTGGGCCTCTCCGGGTTCATCGGGCTGGTCATCGGCGACAGCATGCTGTTCCAGAGCTATGTACTGGTCGGCGCACGCATCGGCGTCCTGCTGCTGTCGCTGGCGCCGGTCTTCAGCGCGTTGCTGGCCTGGGTCTTCCTGCATGAGAGGCTGGCACTGCCGGAGCTGGGAGCGATGGCGCTCGCCCTGGCCGGCGTAATCTGGGTCGTGCTGGAGCGGGGCCGCGGGTCGCCGCAGGCTCCCAGGGAAGGGCATAGCTCAGGCTATGGTCGCGGCATCCTGTTCGGGATCGGCTCAGCCATCTGCCAGGCGGTCGGGCTGGTCCTCTCCAAGCCGGGCCTGGCGAACGGCTTCCCGGCGCTGTCTGCCACCATGATCCGCATGTTTACCGGCATGGTCGCGATGTGGCTGATTGCTGCGGCGACGGGCACGGCA
>JAXGYZ010000025.1:0-2879 GCA_040772005.1 Anaerolineae bacterium
CGGGCTGACGGCCCTGGCGGCGGAGTATGGCCTCAGCGAAGCGGAGTTGCTTGCCTCGAACTCTTGACCCCTATACGCTGGGGTCCGGCGGCGAAAAGAAACCGCGAAGACACCAGGAACGCCAAGTATCTATCCGAAAACCCGCTGGGGCCGGTCTCGGATAGATACTAAGAAATTGTTTGAAAAGCTCACGCAAAGCCGCTAAGAACGCTAAGAATTTACAGGGCGAAGCGTTTCTGGCGCTCTTTGCGCCCTTTGCGCCTTTGCGTGAGTATGGGTTCGGACTTTTCAAACGCCCTCTAAGACTGAAGCCTTGGCTTTGCGCTCTTAGCGTCTTCGCGGTTCAATACCTGCCTCTCAGTCAAGCGCGGGGCAGGTGCAGGGCCGAGAACGGCGGGTAGTTCACGCGTTTCTGCGCGGCCTCGACAGCCGCGACCGATGGCAGCCCCGACCCGATATGACCGAGGGCGGCGACGGAGAATGCCGTTGCCAGCCGCGCACATTCGGCCAGCGGCAGGCCGCGCAGCTTGCCCGCGACGGTCCCCGCGATCACCGCATCGCCCGCGCCGACTGGGCTCTTGACCTCGATCGCGGGCGGCACATTGGATACATCTATTTGAAGTCATTCAGCCACGACTGATGGTCTCCCCTTCGGAGTGGCGTCCGTTTTCTTCTTGCGCTGCCCCTTGACGATATAGGGCAGCAGCAGCAGGTACGCTCCGCTGATGGCCATGACCAGCATCAGGATGGATGGGATCTGCTCCAGCCTTTCCCAGGTAGCTGCGAGCTGCGGATCCCCCAACAGCTTGATGACGACAGCGACCGGGATCGCGATTGCGGTCGGCACGGCGATCCAACGATGGAACTTGCGAAACCACTTGCTCAAGAACTTCGTCACGTGTGAATACCTCGCATCCTTAAGATTGTTACCTGGTCTTCAGGTTCAGGTCGATCTTTCGCGTTGGGCTGGGAGCGCCGGGCGCCGCGATCCGATTTACGACTCCGCGTACGCCCGGCGTCTGTGCGGCCAGCGTTTCGGCTGCCGCGCGTTCAGCCAGGCTGTCGGCTGCACCGGCCAGGTGGACGATGCCGTGCAGCACGCCGACGCGCAGGCCGGTGTGGGCGGTGCGGCTGTCCACCGCCAGGGCCGCCATGATCTCCGCACGCAGGCTTTCATCCGGGACGGCCGGGTCGTGTTGCATCGTCACGCCTCCCGTGAACCATGCGCTCGAACTACGAGGCAAGAGGTTGAACCCGAGTCTCGTTCTTGCGCGTCTGCACCCACATCAGGGCCAGGATGATGGCCCACACAATCAGGCGTATGGTCATCGCCCTGATGCTGTCCGTCGCGACGACCGCGCGGTAGGCCACCTGGAGGGTAAGCATGACCAGGGCATGCACGCCGAAGGTCGCGATGGCAGCGGGCAGGGCCAGCCTGCTCTTTGTCCAGATGAGGACGGTGGTCACCAGGACCGTCAGAATACCGGCCGTGTAGTTGTAGAGCAGCAGCCAGTTGATCACATAGTAGCCCGGATCCCGGCCCAGCAGGGCGCTGCCGCCGGCGAAGACCGCCATCGCGCCGATAACCAGGGCGAGAATCGCGGCGATTTTGTACAGGGTATTTTTCATTCTATGCTTCTCCTCTGGTGAACTTCAATAGGCGTCACTGTTTCGAGTATAAGCCCAGCCTGCCGGCGGCGGAACGACTTAAGTCGGGAATGCAGCAACCGGATGTATAATCGCGATCAGGTGTACCGCTACGGATGTGAGGCAACATGGATAGAGACGAGGCCCTGCAGAACACGGCCAGGTTATTGAAGGCCGTATCCTACTTTTCCGACATGGACGCGGCTGCTTTGGATTTGGTGGCGCAATCCGCAACTCGTCGCGTCTATGACGCGGGGCAAGTGATCCTGCTGGAAGGTGAGCCATGCGAGGGCTTACACGTGGTGGAACGCGGTTGGCTGCGGGTCGTCAAGATCGGGCTGGATGGCCGCGAGCAGGTGCTGCAAACGCTGGGCCCCGGCGAGGCATTCAACGCGATCAGTGTCTTCACCGATGCTCCGAATCAGGCCACGGTCACTGCGTTGGAGACCTCCCAGGTCTGGATCGTTCGGCGCGCGGTGCTGTTGAGCATGCTGGATGAACATCCAGAGTTGGCGCGGCAGGTTGTGAAGGACCTGGCTGGACGTGTAATGCACCTCATGCGCATGGTGGAGGACCTGTCGCTGCATTCGGTGGAAGTGCGCCTGGCGCGGCTGTTATTGCAGGGAGCGGAGGGAGACGCAGTCCAGCGCCGGCGTTGGGCCACGCAAGCCGAGATGGCGGCGCGCCTCGGCACCGTGCCGGACGTGGTTAACCGTGCGTTGCGCAAACTTGCGCTGGCTGGGCTGATCCACGTCGAACGCCAGCAAATCCGGATTTTGGATCGCGCCAGGCTGCGTGTGGTTGCCCAGGTGGATGCGTAGCGCGCGCCAGGTCTGTCCTCGAAGCCGCGGCGATGTATGCGGCGCGGCCGGTTTCCCGGAACCGCTCTATGGAGTATAATCCTCTCGGAATGTGGTCCATAAATCTTAGCGCCGGTGGCGTCTTGCAGCGATGAGGCATCTTGTGTCACCGACCTTCTATCGGAGCCGTCCGACCATTGGGGTCCTGGCCGGCTGGCAAATCTACTGGACGGCCAGGCCGTTGAGCTACCTGAACCCCATCTTTCGCGGGATCCGCCAGGCCGCGGCTGACTTGGGCTGCAATCTCCTTTTAGGCTGCGGGTTAGGGCCGACCGCAACCTCCAGCGATCCTCTGCGTCCCGCGTGGCCCTTCCTTTCGCCAGAAACCGACTTTGTTCCGATTGGGCCGTGGAACACGGATGGCCTGATCGC
>JAXGYZ010000026.1:0-9189 GCA_040772005.1 Anaerolineae bacterium
TTTATCGACCAAATCAACGGCGGCGTCAAAGAGGATTGCGAAGTCCTCGTCCCCGGTGAAGGTGGACGCATGGTGCCATACAGAGACGCCAATAATGCCGCGCGGATCAATGCCGGTTTAGAAATCATCAAAGTGCTTTCTGACCATTGGGGCGTGTCAATGCCGGTATTTATTGACAATGCTGAATCAGTTACAAAATTGACGGACGTGGATGGCCAAACTATCCGCCTCGTAGTGTCCGAAAACGATGAAAAATTAAGAATGGAGATTGAAAAATAATGACAAATCAAATTACGGTAAGCGAACAAAAACCAGCTGCGCCGGTCAGGCTAACCGGCGGCAACATCTTTGGCGATAGCAAAACCTTTGAGCTTGCGCAGCGCATGGCTAACGCTTTGTCGCAGTCAACGATTGTCCCAAAAGATTACCAGGGGAAACTCGGGAACTGCCTAATTGCCCTTGAGATGGCATCACGTCTGAATACTTCTCCCCTCATGGTTATGCAAAATCTTTACGTCGTCAATGGACGCCCTGCATGGTCAAGCCAATACATCGTTGCCATGATCAACAGCTCTAAAAAATATCAAACCGAATTGCAATACGAAATTAAAGGTAGTGGAATGAACATGAGCTGCTACGCTTACGCCGACGATTATAATGGCCATCGCGTCACCGGTCCCACGATCACTATGGAATTGGCAAAAAAAGAAGGATGGCTTGATAAAACCGGGAGCAAATGGAAAACCATGCCGGAGGTCATGATACGCTACCGCGCTGCATCATTCTTTGGTCGTCTTAACTGTCCTGATATGATCATGGGATTATATTCTTCCGATGAAATAATCGACATTGGCAATGACGAATATGAAGTTATGGCTGACGTTGTTACGGACGTCGAAACCGAGATAGCCGAAAATGCAAATCAGGTTGAAATCGGCGGTGAAGATGTCAATATCGAAACCGGCGAAGTTCTTCACCCGGAACCAGACCAAATTGTTGATGCCAACAAAAAGGACGATCCCACCGATGCAGCCTCGGCAACAGATGAATTATTTGGTGTCGGCACCAATCCTGACTTTTGATGGATATCCAGATCATTGCTTCCGGCAGCACGGGCAATGCTTACCGCATCAGCGACGGCGATACCGCCCTGCTGCTGGATGCCGGGATCCCGATCAATCGCATACAGGCCGGGTTACAATACCGGGTAACATCATTGCAGGGCTGCCTTGTTACCCATTGTCACCAAGACCACAGTAAGGCCGCAAATGACCTTGCCAAGATGGGGGTGGATGTTTATACCAGCCAGGGAACCATTGATGCAAACAAGCTCACAGGACACCGAATTAAGGCCGTAAAATCTCTCCAGGAGATAAAGGTTGGGTCGTTTTTGGTGTTACCGTTCGATGTTCAGCATGATGCGCCGGAACCGCTGGGATTTTTGGTAACTTCCACCAAGACGGGTGAAAAACTACTTTATTTTACTGACACCTATTATCTCAAATACAAGTTTAGGGGCCTCACGCACATTATGGGTGAATGCAATTACGACATGGAAAGTATGCGCCGGAGCGTAGAGGCCGGATATATACCGCCGGAGTTGGCTCCCCGGATCATCAAAAGCCATATGTCCCTGGAGCATCTTATGGACATGCTCCGGGCCAACGATTTAAGCCAGGTGCGGCAAATCTACTTGCTGCACCTGAGCACAAACAACAGTAACGCCGAACGGTACCGGGCCGAAATCCAGCGACTCACCGGTGCTGAGGTGTATGTATCCTAAATAAGGAGGCCATATGTTGAATAGAATCGTCCTGATCGGACGCTTGACGAAAGACCCGGAACTACGCTCCACTTCCAGTGGGGTTCCCGTGGCGACCTTCACCTTAGCGGTGGATCGCGGTTTTAAAAATGCTTCGGGAGAAAAAGAAACGGACTTTGTTCCCATCGTTGTATGGCGGGCTCAGGCGGAAACCTGCGCTACCTACCTTTCCAAGGGGAAACTGGCGGCGGTAGATGGTCGTTTGCAGATTCGCACCTATGACGACCAGGAAGGTACCCGTCGCAAGGTTGCGGAAGTGGTTGCGGAAAATGTGCGCTTTCTTTCTCCGAAAGATGGCGCCGCAGATTCGAGCCGATCTTCCAATAATGATTTGCCTGCGTTTAGTCAGGAGTTTTCGCCGCCAGATGATGTGCCGTTTTAAGCTATTTCCAAAACAGAAATAGTTGAAATGATAAAGAAGGAGGAAATATACATGAAAACACAACCAATTAAAAGTCTTGATTTGCTTATGTCTGGTGCCGTTTCCGAAAGGTTTGGGGACGAACTCAGCCGGGCACTGGAAAATATTCTTGACCCCAATACAGACCCCAAAAAACCCCGCAAAATAACACTGACAGTGACGATCAAACCCAACAAAGATCGCAATGTCGCAGATTTCGCCGTCGAGGCAAAGTCTTCCCTTGCCGCCCCTGTGCCGGTTGCCACCAGCGTCTATATCGGCAAGGACAAGCACGGGAATGTTGTAGCCGAAGAGGTTACGGATGAAATCCCCGGACAAATGAATATCTATGGCGAGGAGACAACTGCAAAAACAGCTACCCTGGCCCAAGTAAAATAAAAAGATTGGAGACGAAAACATGATAAAAGAAGCATTGGAATACATCATCAACCAGAGCAAACCTCAAATTGAAACGATTAACGGCAGGAAATACAGCAACAAGCAACTTTTGGAAATTCAAGAACCTATGCAGAATCCTATTTGTTTACAAACGATCACGGGCATGGTCGACTATCTCAATAATGACCCCGATGGTATTTATGTAGACGGAAAAACGATTATTAATATTTCGACTCCGGATTTAATTGAAGTGTTTTCACCTGTAGACATTGATTACCGTCGTCATCGCTATTTAAAAACTAGTGCAGATCTGCCATGTATCACTCTTGGACAATACATATCTCAAGAATCGTTTATTATTCAACTGCAAACCTGTTTTTCTCGCATCGGAGATTGGGATAAAGTCATTCAAATTGCCAGTAACGTCAAACTGGAAGAAGGCGTACAGATGACGGATGATGGCACAAGTCAAGCGGTAACGGCTAAAACAGGAGTTGCCCGTGTAGCCACGATTGAGTTGCCTAATCCTGTCATGCTTGCTCCCATTCGTTCTTTCCATGAAATTGAGCAGCCTCTTGTTCCATTTGTATATCGCATTGATCAGGGTGGCAGAATTGGGTTATTTGAAGCTGATGGCGGCGCGTGGCGGCGCGAAGCCGTTATGCGCATTAAGAACTATATTTCTAGAAATCTCCAAAATGTGGATGACACAACCATATTAGCCTAATCTCTTCCGTTGAGCCGGAGCGACGGGAAATAAAATAACTTTTATATACTGCTCCCCTTGCCCTTTCTCCGGCAGGGGTCAAGGGGGCAAGAGAGGAGTGCGCTGTGGCAAGGACAAGGAGTATAAAGCCATCGTTTTTTGATAATGAAGATCTTGGCGATCTTACACCATTAACAAGATTATTATTTATTGGCCTATGGTGCATCGCCGATCGCGAGGGGCGCCTCGAAGACAAACCAAAGAGAATCAAAAAAATTATACTTGGATACGATGATGTAAGTATATCTGAGGTTGACAATATGCTAGCATCACTCCATAAAAGCGGTTTTATTTTTAGGTATCATGTGGATGATGATGAAGACTACATCCAAATAATAAATTTCACGAAACACCAAAACCCACATATTAAAGAGCAAAACAGCGCAATTCCACCTCCTAGAGATATGTACTGTGCAAGTATGGTACAAGCATCATGCAAGCACGATGAAAGCACGGAACAAGCCGGGCCTATTACTGGTAACCTATTACCTTCTACTGGTACCCTTAACCCTATTACCTCTAACCCTAATCCGGTGCAAGCACCGGGTGTCGTTAACGAGAATGAAACTCAATCAAGAGAGAGCCTAGCAGTTGAAAAGGCTGCCGGAGCAGGTGAATCTAAACCTGCCAGCCCCTCCAAGACCTTGATTGAGCAGAGTTTTGACATATTTTGGCAGGCCTATCCTAAAAAACGCAAAAAAGGCGATGCTGAAAAGATCTGGAAAATGATCAGGCCTGATGATGGCCTGTTAAAGCACATGCTAGATGCGATTAAGATAGCGATCAAGTCTGTGGACTGGACTAAAGATAATGGGCAATATATCCCTTACCCGGCAACATGGCTTAAATCTAAAGGCTGGGAGGATGAATATTTCTCAGGGAAAGATAGCAAGACGGGCAAGAATCCCGACGGCTTTAGCCACTATAAAAGGGACTATAAGGAGCGTGACATCTATGAAGTCTAAAGTAAGCGCAGTACAGATGTTTGTCATCCCTGGACGGCTGCCGGGGTTAAACGAATATACGACAGATTGCAGGGGCAACCGCTATAAGGGCAATAAATCCAAGCAGGATGCGCAAACACTGATTGGCATTGCCATCAAAGCGGCAAAGTTGAGAGGGGTTCTGGCCCCGGTGCAAATGGTGTTTTACTGGATCGAAAAGGATTGCCGCCGAGATCCGGACAATGTTGCTTTCGCAGAAAAATTCATCTTGGACGCCCTTGTAAACGCCCATATCCTCCCCGATGATTCCCGTAAATGGGTGCTGAAACTTACCCATGAGTTCCCGGAACCGGACCCGGGCAATCCCCGCATTGAAGTTAGAATAGAGGAATTGTCAAGACAGGGCAAGCGGTAAAAAGTTGGTATTTGTTGGTGCACGACACGAAAGGAGAACGATGGATGACAAGAAATCAACTTGAGCAGTACCGAGCAAACCTCATGGAAATTGCTTTGCTGGAAAACAAAATACGTAATTGCTGCGACAATCCGCCAATTGGTACCGATATTGTCACCGGCTCCGATGATGAATGGCCATACTGCGAACGAAATTTTACAATTACCGGCATTGATAATATAAAGCTAGACAGACTAATCGGTATCTATCATCGACGTATAGACCGGTTAATGATCCAAAAGATCGAAGTAGAGCAATGGCTTGATACTATCGATGATAGCATTATTCGCCAGATCGTGCAGTTGCGGTATATCGATGGTTTTTCTTGGCGGCAAACTGCAATGATCATATATAAAAAACCGTGCGAAGATGCGCCAAGAAAAGCTATAGAAAGATTTTTTGAGGACAATTTTTAATTTGTCCGTTTTGTCCGGTTTTTCTGTGCTAACATGATATTAGCGAAAAGCATGATAAATTCTCCATAAAACAGACGGCCTTATTTAGTTAGGGTAGTCTGTTTTTCCATAGGTGATCACATGAATATAATCAACAAATCAATTGATGAACTTATCCCTTATGAAAACAATCCCCGGCGCAACGACGCTGCGGCTGAACTTGTCGCGAATAGTATTCGAGATTTCGGATTCAAAGTTCCGCTTGTTATTGATGGATCCGGGGTGATCGTTGCCGGTCATACGAGATTTAAAGCAGCAAAGAAGTTAGGGATCGGTATTGTCCCCTGTATCGTTGCCGATGACCTGACTGACGAACAAATCCGGGCCTTTCGTCTTGCCGACAATAAAACCGCCGAGAAAGCCAACTGGGACGAGAATCTCTTGGCGGAGGAATTGGCAGCCATTGATATTGATATGTCGGATTATGGCTTCTTTTTAGAACCGGTTGATGTTTCTGGCATTAACGAATGCGATCTGATTGTAACGCCGATACCTGTGGCGCAACCGGGAGATATCTTTCAGCTTGGCGAGCATCGTCTTATCTGTGGAGACTGTTGTAATCGTGATGATATTGACCGACTGATGGATGGTACAAAAGCGGATCTGTATCTTACGGACCCGCCTTATAATGTTGACTATGAGGGCGCTGCCGGTAAGATTGAGAACGACAACATGAAAAGTGATGCCTTTCGAGATTTTCTTGTTTCTGCTTTTTCTGTTGCTGATAGTTTCATGCGTCCAGGCGCGGCCTTTTATATTTGGCATTCAGAAACTGAAGGCGTAAACTTTCGAACAGCTTGCGAAGCTACAGGCTGGAAGATTAGGCAGTGTCTGATTTGGAATAAAGATCAATTCGTTATCGGCCGGCAGGATTACCAATGGAAGCACGAACCTTGCTTATACGGCTGGAAGGATGGCGCTGCTCATTATTTCAGACCTTGTAGGAAAAATAATACGGTTTTCACTGATAGCATTTTAGAAGGAAAAACAAAAAATGAGCTTATTCAGCTCATTCATGATATAGATATTGAGTCATCGGTAATCGATGAGGATAAACCAACGATCAGCGCTGATCACCCAACGATGAAGCCGGTGAAGCTGATTTCTCGGCTGATCGCCAATAGCACACGCCCTGGCAATATCGTTTTTGACGGATTCGGCGGCAGTGGCAGCACATTAATTGCTTGCGAACAGCTTGGACGTCGATGTTTCATGTCAGAACTTGATCCCGCTTTTGTGGATGTTATTATCCGACGCTGGGAAGAGTTGACCAGTAAAAAAGCAGTAAAAATTAATTAGGGTACCCGGAGGCGCTGGAACGCCCCCGGGTTTCCTTTGGAAAAGCGTCTTTCCTCCGGAAGATAGTCCCTCCTGCAGGTTACTATCTCCATTATTCTAAACGAATGAAGGATGGAAAGTCAATGTTAGAAGGTATCGAAAAAGAAGTCCGGGAAGCGCTTATTAAGCGTGCGACCGGCTATGACTACGAGGAGCGAAAGATTATAGCAGATAAAAACGGGAAACCTCAAAAGGTTGAAGTATACAAAAAACATCTGCCGCCTGATCTCGTGGCCATTAACACTTTAATGAGAGAGTTCAGAAGCGATAAGCGGTGATAATCTTATGAACGAAAAACGGCGGCGCTTTGCCGAGGCTTATGTCGAAACAGGAAATGCTACAGAGGCAGCAAAATTAGCTGGTTACTCCAAAAACTACGCAGAAAAACGGGCATATTTGCTTTTGGATGATGCGGAGGTAACGGCTTGCATCGATAAGCGTCTTGCTGCTATCGAATCCGCGCGGATTGCGACTGCAAAAGAGGTGCTTGAATATCTCACTGCTGTCCTTCGTGGCGAATCCGAAGCCGAAATTGTGGTTGTTGAAGGAGATGGCGATGGTTGTTCATCGGCTCGTCGCATAAGCAAAGCCCCTGATGAGAAAGAGCGACTAAAAGCAGCGGAGCTATTGGGCAAGCGGTATATGCTGTTTACGGACAAATCCCAAATTGATCTCAAGGTGCCGGTGATTTTTGAGGGGAACAGAGCCTTGAAGACTGAAGAACGAGTTAATCTCCCCGCCATCATCGGCAAGGGGTACGCTACGTTTTGGCATTGCCGTTCTCGTTATCGTGTTGTAAAAGGAGGCCGCGGCTCAAAAAAGCTGTACCGCCGCTTTGTGGTTGATATATCACATGATGAAATATCCCTTGGCCAATGCGCTGGTGATCCGGCGCTATTTTAACGGACATAGGATAGCACCTACGCCCAATTAAAATGGGCAATGCAGCGCCTTGGCGTGGCGCATCTCTGGCAGTGCAGCAAATCACCCATGGAGCTTACCTACAAGCCAACGGGCCAGAAGATCCTTTTCCGCGGGCTTGATGATCCGATGAGTATTACTTCTATCACGGTTGATAAAGGCTATTTATGCTGGGTGTGGATCGAAGAAGCCTTTCAAATTATGAACGAGGACGACTTCAACAAACTGGATATGTCCGTCCGTGGTGAAGTGCCCGAAGGATATTTTAAGCAAATCACATTGACATTTAACCCCTGGTCAGATAAGCATTGGCTTAAGGCCAGGTTTTTTGATGCCCAAAGCACGGATATCCTGGCGCAGACAACGACCTATCAGTGTAATGAATTTTTGGGCGACGATGACCGGGCGATATTTGCGGATATGAAAACCCGCTTCCCCCGCCGTTACTCCATCGAGGGCATGGGGAATTGGGGGATCGCTGAAGGGCTTGTATTCGATAATTGGCGGGAAAAAGAATTCGATCGGGATGAGATTATTAAGTCTCGGCCCCACATCAAAGCATTATTTGGCTTGGACTTTGGCTATACCAATGATCCCAGCGCTTTCATTGCTTTCCTCCTGGATCAAAAGGCCAAGGAGATTTTTATTTTTGACGAACTTTACAAAAAATCCATGGTCAATGCCGAAATTGCAGCGGAATTGACTCGGATGGGTTATGCAAAAGAAAAGATAACGGCAGACGCAGCGGAGCCGAAGAGTATTGAAGAGCTCCGCCGGGCGGGACTTCCCCGGGTGCGATCGGCACGAAAGGGCCCGGACAGTATTCGACACGGCATACAGACCTTGCAGGGCTATAGGATGTTCGTGCATCCCCGTTGCTGCAATACGATCATGGAATTGAGCAATTACATTTGGGATACCGATCGGGACGGGCACACATTGAATAAGCCAATCGATGATTATAATCACCTGATGGACGCCTTACGATATGGCGCTGAAGAAGTAACCCGGGGCGGAATGGAGGTATTCAAATAAAATGGATCTTGAACAGGCAAGAAAATTTATAAAAAAATATATCGACGGTCATCAGGTGTTTATTGACCAGGCCAAGACCGGGCTATCGTACTATCTCAACGATAACGATATCCGAAAATGGGAAGGGCTTGACGATCTGCGTCTTAAAGCGGCGCAGTTGACCAATCCCTTACGAAACGCTGATTTCCGGATACCGCATAACTGGCACCAGCTTCTTGTCAATCAAAAAGCGGCCTATGTGTTTACCTATCCGCCGACTTTTGACGCCGATGCAGATGGCTTGAACGATCGCATCACCGAGGTTTTAGGAGATCGCTTTGCGCGGGAATGTAAGGACTTATGTGTGGAAGCTTCCAATACCGGCGTGGCTTGGCTGCATTGTTGGATCAATGATAAAAAGCAATTTTGTTTTGCGGACGTTCCGTCGGCGCAGATTATCCCGGTATATGGCAGCGGCCTTGACGAGGAGTTGGAAGCGGTATTGCGAACTTATATCTCCCAAGACGAAAGCGGCGAAATAATCACAAAGTACGAGCTATGGACGGATAAAGAGGCGGCCTTTTATCAAAAGCGCGGTGAGCATGATATTGATGCCGCATATCTCAATAACAGCGACACGAACATCATCTCTCACGACACGGGCTATGTGCCCTTC